>CBDDJQ010000013.1:200000-1744202 GCA_965229825.1 Vicinamibacterales bacterium | reverse complement strand
TGCTCCGCCGTCTGGCGGACCCGCCGGTGGATGTCCTGGCGCACGTCGGCGTCGAACGTCCGGATCGTGCCCATCATCTCCACCTCGTCCGGGATGATGTTGCCCCGAATGCCGCCGTGGATGCTGCCGATGGTGATGATGGACGGGGTCAGCGTGACCGGAAGCTGGCGGCTCGCCACGGTCTGCAGCCCCATGACGATCTGGGAGGAGACCACGATCGGGTCGATCCCGCCCCAGGGGGCCGCGCCGTGGGTCTGCCGTCCCCGCACCACGATGCGGAGCCAGTCGGCGCTGGCCATCGTGCTGCCGGACCGGTAGGACAGCCGCCCCACCGGCCCCGGACCGACGTGCAACCCGAAGATCACCTCAGGCCGCGGGTTCTCGAAGGCGCCTTCTTCGAGCATCAGCTCGGCCCCGCCGCGCTCGCCCTCGGGCGCCCCTTCCTCGGCCGGCTGGAAGATGAACCTCACCGATCCGGGCAGGTCCTCGCGCACCGAGGCAAGCACGTCGGCCACCCCCATGAGGATGGCGACGTGGTTGTCATGACCGCAGGCGTGCATGACGCCGACCTCCTGGCCGTTGTACACCGCCCGCTCGCGGGACGCGAACGGCAGGTCCACCTGCTCGGTGACCGGCAACGCGTCCATGTCGGCGCGCAACGCCACCACCGGTCCGGGCCGCCCGCCCCGCAGGGTGGCCACGACGCCGGTATGCGCCACCTCCGTCTGCACCTCCATGCCCAGCGCGCGCAGATGGTCCGCGACCAGGGCGGCGGTGCGGAACTCCCGATTGCTCAGCTCGGGATGCTGGTGAATGTCTCGCCGCCAAGTCACCACTTGCGGCTCGACGGCGCGGGCGCGTTCCTCGGCCGCCTGCCGCAGCGCGTAGACGTCCGTCTCCTGGGCCAGCGCCGGCGCCCCGATGCACGCCGCCAGCACCGCCGCCGCCGCGCGCCACGTCCCCGGCATCCGCCGCGCTTGCTCGATTCTGTCTCTGTTCATGGTCCCTCCCCGTCTCTCTCTGGGATCCATTCTCTACCAGAATACGGGTGAGGCGGGCCAGTCGCGGCGGGACGCGGGTGGGGGCGAAGCCCCGCCGGGAGACCTTGCCCGACGAGGCCGAAGAAGTGATAGAGTTACGGGACGAGTGCAGTCGGCGGCCCCGAAGACGGGCCGAGGCTGTCTCCGATCCGACAGGCGCCGGCGACACGACATCTCCCCGGCGACGGCTCGCGGGAGCGTGCCCGGCCGGGCTTCCCGCCCAGATCCGCCGGGTTCGGCTCGAGTCGGTGAAGACGATACGTAATGTCCCGGACCCCGCGGACTCGTGAGCGGGCGGCCCGGGACGCGTCTCACAACACACGTACGCGAAGCGCATTCTGAACTCTGGCGTCCCAGGTAAGGGGAACGCGGCTTTGGCGACCCGCCGCCGCGCGGAGTCGAGCCCCCCCGAACCGGACGCCTTTTTGCGCCGCATGGAGGTCCGTCGATGCGCCGGGTTCCCAGCCCCCGCAACCGGACCGGCGCTGGCGCGGGAGCTCGAGACCGATGCTTGATGCGAATCACGTGAGCCGCGGTTCGGCGACGAGTGACAGCCCGAAGCGCGTGCAGTACATCCGCAAACTGGATGAGGTCGAACAGCTTTCCGCGCAGGAACGGGACCGGTTGGGGCCGGTGGCGTCCCGATACGTCTTCCGCGCCAACGACTACTATCTCGGCCTGATCGACTGGGACGATCCGGACGACCCGATCCGGCAGTTGATCATCCCCCGCGAGGAAGAGCTGACCGAGTGGGGCAAGCTCGACGCCAGCAACGAAGAGTCGATCACGGTGGCCCGCGGCGTGCAGCACAAGTACACCGACACGGTGTTGCTGCTGTGCAACGAAGTGTGCGGGGCGTACTGCCGCTACTGCTTCCGCAAGCGCCTCTTCATGGACGAGAACGACGAGGTCACCAACGACGTGACCGAGGGGCTGCAGTACATCGCGGACCATCCGGAGGTCACGAACGTGCTGCTGACCGGCGGCGACCCGCTGTTGATGAGCACCCGGCGGCTCGTGGAGATCTTCGAGGCCCTGCGCGCGATTCCGCACGTGCAGATCATTCGCATCGGGTCGAAGATGCCGGCGTTCGATCCCTACCGGATCCTCGGGGACCCCGATCTGCACGCCGCTTTCCGCAAGTACTCGACCCCCACCCGGCGCATCTACCTGATGGCGCACTTCGACCACCCGCGCGAGCTGACGGATCTGGCGGTTCAGGGCATCGACACCTGCATCCGCAACGGCGTCATCTGCGTCAACCAGTGCCCCCTCATCCGCGGCGTCAACGACAGTCCGCGGGTGCTGGCCGAGATGTACGCGAAGCTGTCGCACATCGGCTGCACGCCGTACTACCTGTTCCAGGGGCGCCCGACGGCCGGCAACGAACCCTACGAGATCCCCATCGTGCAGGGCTGGTCGATCTTCCAGCAGGCGCTGACCCGCGGATCGGGTCTCGCGCGGCGGGCGCGCTACTGCATGTCCCACGAGACCGGCAAGGTGGAGATTCTGGGAATCGACGCCGAGCACGTGTACCTGCGCTACCACCAGGCGAAGTTCGCCGACGACCTGGGGCGGTTCTTCGTCCGCCGCCGGAACGACGGGGCCTACTGGCTCGACCAGTTGGAGGTCGTCGACCGCGAGCCCGTGCACGCCTGATCCGCCGCCGCGAGCGGCGGCAATCGCCGGATCTCGGCGGCAACGTCGGGCAGCATCATCCCCGGCGCCCGGCCTCCTGCTCCCGATACGTGTCGGTCTCGAGCTCATCGACCAGCTGGTTGAGCCTGACCACGTCGAATCCGGACCGCATGCGAAGCTGTTGTGGCTTCGTGCGGTACTTCTTCGCTCCGGGTGTCCGTTGGTCGCTCCACAGACCCTCGCGGAGCAGCATCACACCGCACCCCTTGAGCGCGTGCTACGAGCACGTGCTTCTGCGTTACGATTACGTGAGGTTTCCGATCCCCTGCGGATCGTCTGACCGTGGCACGACCACTCCTGTTGGCGGGACCAGCATGGAGCTCGTCGACCCGCCAACCGGCACAGTCTGAGCCGACTCACGACTGCCGCTCCATCCGGTCGGCCGTTTCTTCCGGAGGGACGACGCGCCCGGCTGGGTTCTCGACAGGACGCTCATGGCCTGGACGGTGCCGGAATACACTCGAAGCCAAGTCAACGACGCGGGGGTGACCCTGGTCGATTCGTCGGCCTCACCACACGACAAGCGGCGGGCTCGCACGATCGTCAACAACTGGCGAGCCTCTCACAGCTTCCCGCTGAATGCGCTGCAGATGAACCTGCGAAACACCGTCGCCGGGTTCGGCGAGGCGGCGTTGGTGGCTCAGCGGCTCAAGCGGCTGTCGTCGATCGAAGCCAAGCTCCGGCGTTCCCACCACATGCAACTCGCCCGGATGCACGACATCGGCGGGTGCCGAACCGTCCTCCCCTTCGCCGGCGACGTTCTGAGCGTGGTTCGCCATTATGACAAGAGCCGGGCACTGCACGAGCTGCTGAGACGCTACGACTACCTCGCAAGCCCGAGAGACAGCGGCTACCGCGGCGTCCATCTCGTCTACGGCTACCGGACGAGGAGCGAGGGGCACGCGGTGTACGGCGGCATGCGGGTCGAGATTCAGCTTCGGTCGCGATTGCAGCATGCGTGGGCCACCGCCGTCGAGACCGTCGGGACCTTCTCGGGCCAGGCGTTGAAGTCGAGCGAGGGCAACGAGGCGTGGCTGCGCTTCTTCTCGTTGATGGCGACGGAACTCGCCTGCACCGAAGGGCTTCCACCCGTCCCCGGCACGCCCGGCGATCGAGGGACGCTGCGCCGCGAACTCGTGCGGTTGGCCGCGGAGCTCGACGCCGTCGCGCGTTTGGAGGCGTACGGCCGCACCTTGAAAGTACTCGAAGGCGACGTCCGAAACGGCCGGGCCGCCTACTTCCACATCTACCTGGATCTCGCCGGCGGCAGCGTTCGCTGGAACGAGTACTCCGCAGACGAGCTCGAGGAAGCGATTCGCGCCTACGAAGAAGTCGAGACCGCCATCCGGCGGTTCCCGGGCGCTGAAACGGTGCTCGTACAGGTCGGCTCCGTCGAGGCGCTTCGGCGTGCCTACCCGAACTACTTCGCCGATACGACCGTATTCGTCGCCGAGCTCAAGAAGGCGATCAAGGGAAATGTGCGTCTACCGAAACGCCGCGCACGCGCTTGACCCGCTCAGGCGTGCGGCAAAGGCCAGGGCGGCCAGGATGTCGTCCGGCTCCAGGTCGTCGTAGTCCGACAGAATCTCCTCGCTGCTCATCCCCGCACTCAGCAGCGTCAGAATCAACTCGACGGGATACCGCAGTCCGCGGATGCACGGCCTGCCGTGACAGATGTCCGGGTCGATGGTGATTCGCTCGGTCATCTTCGGCGGCAGCCGGCCGGCGCGCGGACCCGCGCCCCCGGGCGGGGCCGCGGGCCGGCGCCCCCATCAGACGAACATGCCCATCGTCTTCAGCTTCTCGCCCAGCACCTTCTCCGAGGCGGGGTGCCTCAGGAACTCCTCGATGAGGCTGGCGTAGACGCGGCGGAAGTCGACGGTGTGCTGCAGGTTGTCGCCGTGCACGAGCTCGGTGAGGCTCGGCGGGGTGCTGTACTGGCCGCCCTGGACCCCGCCGCCGATCACGAACGAGACGTTGGCGGTGCCGTGGTCGGTGCCGCGGTTGGTGTTCTCGGGCACCCGGCGGCCGAACTCGCTGTGGATGAAGACGGCCACCTCGTCCTGCTTGCCGAGGCGCTTCATCTCCTCGAAGAAGGCCCAGACCGCGTCCGAGCAGTACTGCACCTGCCGGTTGTGCGGGCTCTCCTGGTTGACGTGGGTGTCGAACAGGCTGCCCTGCAGCCGGACGTAGTAGAGCCGGGCCGGGAAGTCGTTCTCGATCAGGGCCACGACCTTGTCGAGGTCGAGGAGGCGCAGGTCGGGGTTGCGGGTGCTGTTGTAGTTGTCCCAGGCCTGGCTGACGAGGGCGGAGGCGTCGCGGGCGCTCCGGTTCACGTCGAGCAGGAACTTGTGGGCGGCGCTGCGCGCCTCCTGCCCCACCCCGAGGTGGTCGACGTACGGCTGCTGGGGGTGAAAGACGGCGCGGGTGAACGCGGACGGCTCGTCGAAGACGACCGGGACGTGCTGCCGGGCGCGCACCGCCAGGCTCTGGGTCGACGAGATGTTGACGAGGTAGTTGGGCGTCCCCGTCGGGTCGAGGGCGTCGGCGGTGCGGCCGTACCAGCCGTACTCCTCGCCGCTGTTGGGCGCGCCGGTATGCCAGTACGAGGCGGACGTGAAGTGCGAGAACGAGGGCTGATCGTAGCCCGCGCCGTGCACGACCGCCACGTTGCCGTCGTTCCACAGGCGGTTCATGCCGATCATCGACTTTTGGAAGCCGAAGTGCTCGTCCACCTTCAGGACGTCGGCCTCGCGCACCCCGATGTTGGGCCGGTGGCGGTACAGCGCGTCGTTGCTGTAGGGCACGAACGTGCTCAGCCCGTCATAGCCCCCGAACCACTCGAAGACCACGAGAATCTTGCCCTCGGTGGCGGCGATCGCCTTCGACGCCGACCCGAACAAGGGCGGCAGGGGGCTGACCGCCCCGGCCAGCCCGAGGGCGATGCCGCGGGCGCCGATCTTCAACGCCTCGCGACGGGACACGCCGCTCGCCTCGCACAACCGCCGGCCTCGATTCGTCATCGTCATGTCCCACCTCTAGTTGATCTGGTACTCCGGCGTGCTCATGATGAGATGTGCCACCATGCGCAACGGGTCTTCCATGTAGGTCTCCGCGCGTCCGATGTCCGAGGTGCCGAGCTCGTCGTCCAGCAGCGCCACCAGCGCGTCGCGGGCCGAGGAGGCGATGGGCACCCGGAGGAACCGGCCCAGCAGATAGTCTACCGCCTCGCCGGTGGTCGCCGCCCCCGCATTCCGAACCATGCGGGTCATGTCCACCCGGGCCCCGCCCCGCGGGGTCGGAATCAACTTGCGCGCCGCCCGCTCCCATCCGCGATAGGTGGACACGCGGGTGTTGAACAGCTCGTCCCGCTCGAGCGCGGTCAGATCGAACGCCGACATGTTGGCCGGGTCGTCGAGGGCGATGGCGCTGCCGAAATCATACCCCTGCCGCAGCCGGTTTCCCACCTCGCCGGTACCCCGGCGCGACAGGAAGTTCGGATCGCGGAAGTTGACGATATCGGGGAACAGGTAGTCGAAGGCGATGTTCCCCCGCTCCTGAATCAGGGCGGGCGTGATCCAGGCCCGGCCCTGCGCCCACCCCGCGACCGAGGGCGGGTTCAGCAGATGCTGGCCGAGGGCGGTGGTGGTCCGGTTGAAGTCCGGCACCCCGGGCACGTCCTCGGCCCCGAGGTGCTTCAGCAGGGTGATGACGTGCTCGACCGCTCCCTTGATGTGGGCGCCGTAGCTCGCCTCGCTGTAGAAGTCGCGCGAGCGGAAGATGGTCGCGAGCAGCGGCCGCAGCTCGTAGTCGTGGTCGCGGAGAATCGCCCCGAGCTCGCGCTGGAGGGCCGGCGACAGCTCCTCCCGCACGAAGAAGCGGTAGATCTTGCCCGCGATGTACTCGGCGGTAACCGGCTGCTCGAGGATGATGCGGAGCACGTCGACGCCGTCGAAGTTGCCGGTCCGCCCCAGGAACGTCTTGGGGCCGTCGTCGTGCTGGGCGGGGTGGACCACGAAATCCAGATTCTCGAAGTTCCAGCCGGTGAAGGCGCGGGCCGCCTCGCGGATGTCCGGCTCGGTGTAGTTGCCCACCCCCATGGTGAACAGCTCCATCACCTCGCGGGCGAAGTTCTCGTTGGCGGCGCCCTTCACGTTCACCCCGGCGTCGAGGTAGTAGAGCATCGCCGGGTCCTGGGCCACCGCGATCACGAGGTCGCCGAAGTTGCCGGCGGCATGCCGCTCGAACGTGTCGATCTGCAGGAGCATCTTGCGGTAGTCGCGGACCTTGTTCTCGGCCGTCGCGAAATGCCCGTGCCAGAACAGGGCCATCTTCTCTTCGAGCGGCCGGTGGGTGTCGAGCATCCGCTCGGCCCACCAGTAGCCGACCCGGCGGGTCTCCAGCAGGGTCGCGCGCAGCCAGTAGAAGAACCGGTCGGAGATCGGCTGCGCATGGCGGTTGACATGGTCGGGCTTGACCCGCACCCCCATGCTCTCGCCGTTCCTCAGCCCCAGCTCGGTCGCGGCGGGCCGGCTCGGCGGGAAGTGCAGCAGACCCTCGTCCCAGAGCCCCGAATGCTCGAACGGAGCGAGATGGCCGTTCGCGGTGTCGTCGTAGTACACCAGCGACCGCACCGCCTGCTCCGGACCCAGGCCGGCGAGCTCGGCGATCGCCTCGGGCGTGCCCCCGAACCCCGCCCGGCCCAGCAAGTGCGCGGCCCGGGCGGCGTCCCAGTCGGCGTCGGTGATGGGCGTCAGGTCTCCCGCCCACGACGCGGGCCCGGGCGACCATTCGGGAGCTTGAGCCGAAGCGGCACCGCCGGCGAAGAGGCACGCGAGCAGGGCGCCGGCCGCCGCCGCGCGGTGGTGTCTTGTCTTCATCAGCGAATCCCCATGGCCGTCCGACACGCCGACACGATCTCCCGGCAGTGCGGTCCGGTACACGTAAAGATACCTCAAGCTTCCGCATCTGGATAGTGCGTACCACCCGCGCGTCTCGGGCAAGTCCCGGCGGCAAGGACGGAAACACCGCCCGTCTCTTGCTGCTCGGCGCGCCTGGAACCCGCAAGGTAGTTCCGTCACCGTGCCAGCCGTTGACGATGGAGGCCGAATACCTCCACAATGGAGGAACATGGAGGACGCTTGGCCACCCTGAACGTCAAGAACTTCCCGGACGATCTCTATACGACCCTGCAGGCCCGGGCCGTGCGCGAGCATCGATCCGTCGCCCAGGAGGTCGTGCACCTGCTCAGCCGAACCCTTGAGGCACAGGAACCCCTGTCCATCCTCGATCTCCAGGGCCTCGGCAAGGAGCTGTGGGAAAACGTCGATGCGGCGGACCACGTCGACCGCGAGCGGCGCGCATGGGATTGATCGCCGATTTGCCTGCCGGCCGCATCGCGGTGGACACCGTGGTCTTCATCTACCTGATGGAGGAGCACCCGACGTTTCTGCCCGTCGTCGCACCCCTGTTCCGACGAGCCGACCGCGGGGAGCGCCGGCTGGTGACCTCCGCGTTGACCCTCCTCGAGGTGCTGGTCGTGCCGTACAGGGCCGGAAACCGCCCGCTGGCGGACCGCTACGAAGCGCTGCTGACCCGAAGCCGGGGCATCCAGCTGGTCGCCCTCACCGGCCGACAACTGCGAGCAGCCGCGCAACTTCGGGCAGCCACCAGCATCAAGTCGCCGGACGCGCTGCAACTCGCCGCCGCGCTCGGCGCCGGATGCGGCGCCTTCGTGACCAACGATCGACGCCTGCCTTCCATCCCGGGCCTGCCGGTCATTCAGTTGTCGTCGTACGCGGACCGGCCAGGCGAGTAGCTCGCAGACAGCAATCCGTGCCGACACCATGGTCGATTACAATGACCGTCACGGTTCGAACCCAGTCTACTGGACGAAATCCACTGGACATCCCTGCATTAAGGAGCCACAGCATGACTTGTGCATCGCACGCCCGGAAGTCGTTCGCCGGACGCGTCACCCGGACGCTGATCACCCTGAGCCTCGGCCTGGTCCTGACCTCGGCGCCGGCTCAGGCGCAGGACCTGACGACGGAGTCGGCGGCCGCCGTGAAGGCCGCGTTCATGGCCGACATCGAGGTGATGCGCGGGAAGTTCCTCGGCCTCGCCGAAGCCTTCTCGGCGGACCAGTACACGTGGCGTCCGATGGAAGGCGTCCGCTCCGTCTCGGAAGTCCTGATGCTCATCGCCAGCGAGGGCTACGGCTTCGTGCCGATGGCGCTCGGCGCCCCGACGGCCATGAGCCGCGAGGAGTCCGGGGCCCTGAACGCGGTCACCGACAAGGCGGAGGTCATCGACCATCTGAACAAGGGCTTCGACTACGCGCGGGCGCAGCTCGAGGCGCTGGACCCGGCGACGCTGACCAGCGCCCGCAACCTGTTCGGGCAGGAGCGGTCCACGCCCGCGATCGTGATGTTCGTGGGCGGCGACATGCACGAGCACCTCGGGCAGTTGATCGCGTACGCCCGGACCAATGAAGTCGTTCCGCCCTGGAGTCGCTGAGGTCGGAGGATATGCCGGCGGCCGCGCGCGGGCGGATGGGACCCGAATACCGCACTTGCCCGTCCGGGTAACCGCGCGCGGCGCGGCCGCGATGGCGGACAACCGCGCCGGGACGATGGTCGTCGCCCGGCGACAGGAGGAATCATGAGACGACTGTTTCCCGTGTACTTCATGGCGGCGGCGGGCCTGCTAGCGCTGCCCGCGCCGGGCGCGGCGCAGTGCGAGCCGGACGGCGACATCGAATTCGTCTGCGGGCCCATCAGCCCCGAGGACCTCATCCAGATACCCGACTCGCCCTGGATCGTCGTCGCCAGCATGGTGGACGACGGCTACCTGTCGGCCGCCGACAGCCGCGACAGCAGCACCGTCCGGCTGTTTCCCACCGTCACCACGCCGCCGCGGGCGCGCCACGACATGGCACGCTACGGCGACTGCCCCGGCATGACCACTGACCAGTTCCGGGCGCACGGCATCAGCCTGCGGCCGGGCGAGGGCGACACCCACACGCTGTACGTCGTCCGCCACACGAACCGCGAAGCGATCGAGGTCTTCGAAATCGACGCCGGCGGCGCCGTTCCGTCCCTCACCTGGGTCGGGTGCGCGGTGGCCCCGGAGGGCCTGGGGCTGAACGCGGTGGTGCCGCTGCCCGACGGCGGATTCGCGGCGACCAGCCCCGCGACCGGCGACATCTGGGAGTGGCAGCCGGACGGCGGCTGGACCCGCGCGGCCGGCAGCGTGGACATCGGTCCGAACGGCCTGGAGATCGCTCCTGACGGCGAGTCCTTCCTCGTCGCCGGCTATGCCGCCCAGTCGATAATCCGCCTCCCCCGGGGGCCGGATGCCATGCCCACCGATCGCATCGAGGTCGGCTTCTACATCGACAACGTGCACTGGGCGCCCGACGGCACCCTGCTCGCGGCCGGCCACCGAGCCCCCGAGCGGGCCCGCGTCGGCGAGTGCGTCCGCGGCGAGACCTGTGAGGGCGTCACCTCGCACGTCGCCCGCGTCGACACCGAGGCCCTGACCGCGGAGGAGATCTTCTCCTATCCCAGCAACGACCACCTGCGGCTGGGCACCGCCGCCATCCAGGTCGGCGACGAGCTCTGGGTCGGCGGCGTCGGCGAGGGCCTCCGCATCGCGCGAGTTCCGCTGCCCTGACCCCGTCTCCGACCATCTCCCTGGCGTTCCCGGGCCGTGCCGCGCCCGGGGACGCCGGGTGTTACCAAGTCCTGACAACGGGACATCACCGCCGTACGAGACGGAACAACGCCCCAGTGATCGCACCGACCGCCGCCGGTTGCGTAATCCGGCGGAAGTTGAACGCCGGATCCGGCGGAAGTTGAACACCGGATCCGGGATGTTGAACACGGGATCCGGTGAAGTTGAACACGGAATCCGGTCATCGTGAACGCTCGTCGGTAGCCTGATCGCCGCACGCTGGCCTTCCGAAAGGAGGGCGAGGCGATGCCGGCACGGAGGCTACTGGTGAGGAAGATTCGTGAGGTTCTCCGTCTCAAGCACGAGCGGGGGTTGTCCCACCGGGCGATAGCCCAAGCCTGCGCGATCGGCGTGGGCACGGTCTCGCTGTATCTGCAGCGGACCGCACAACGAGGGTTGGGTTGGCCACTGCCGGCCGAGTTGGATGACGCGGCCCTCGAGGCCCGGTTGTTCCCACGCGCCGCCCCGGTGCACGACCGGAGCCAGCCTGACTGCGCGTACATCCACCGCGAGCTCAAGCGCGACGGCGTCACGCTGCAGCTCCTCTGGGAGGAGTACGCCCAGGTTCATCCGCACGGCTACCGCCGCACCCAGTTCTGCGAGCTCTACCGGCAGTGGGCGCGACGGCTGCGGCCGTCGATGCGGCAGGTCCACCGCGCCGGCGAGAAGACGTTCATCGACTTCTCGGGGAAACGTCCGGCGCTGGTCGACCGGCACACCGGAGAATTGCGACGCGTCGAGCTGTTCGTCGCCGTGCTCGGCGCCAGCGGCTTAACCTACGCCGAGGCGACCGCCACCCAGCAGTTGCCCGACTGGGTCGACGCCCACACCCGCATGGTCGGGTACTACGGGGGCACGACGGCCTTGTGGGTCCCCGACCAGCTCAAGAGCGCCATCACGCGTCCCTGCCGCTACGAGCCGGGCGTCAATCGCACCTACGAGGACCTCGCCGCCCACTACGGCGCCGTCGTCGTCCCGGCGCGGCCGAGGAAACCAAGAGATAAAGCCGCCGTGGAGGGCGCAGTACTCCTGGCCCAGCGGTGGATACTCGCCCGGCTCCGCGACGAGACGTTCTTCAGCCTCGGTGCCCTGAACCTGGCGATCCGCGTCCGCCTCGACGCGCTCAACGACCGGCCGATGAAGAAGCTGGGCATCAGCCGCCGCGCCCTCTACGAGCAGCTCGACCGCCCGGCGCTACGACCCCTGCCGGCCACGCGCTATGTCCTCGCGTACTGGAAGCTGTGCCGCGTCTCCATCGACTACCACGTCCTCGTCGAGCGGCACGCCTACAGCGTGCCGTTCCAGCTCCTCCGCGAGCAGGTCGAGGTCCGCTACACCACGACCACCGTCGAGGTCTTCTTCAAAGGCCGCCGCGTGTCGTCGCACCCCCGCCGCTACGACGGACAGCCGTCCACCGTCGCCGAGCACATGCCGAGCGCCCATCGCGCGCACGCCGAGTGGACCCCGTCGCGTCTCATCCGTTGGGCCGAGAAGGTCGGACCGGCGACCGGTGAGCTCGTCGCTCGAATCCTCGAGAGCCGCCCCCATCCGGAGCAGGGATACAAGGCCGTGCTCGGGCTCATGCGGTTGGGGCGGCAGCACGGCAACCCCCGGCTCGACGCCGCGAGCGCCCGCGCCATGGCCCTCGGCTCCTGCCGCTTCCACACCGTCAAGAACATCCTCGCCACCGGCCAGGACCGTCTGCCCCTGGAGCCGCCGGCCGAGACCGCCCCGACGCCCACCCACGCCAACATCCGCGGCGCCGACTACTACGCCGCGACCACCACTGGGGAGGACCCATGCTGATCGAACAGACCCTCGACAAGCTCAACGCCATGAAGCTCGGCGCGATGGCCGACGCCTGCCACCACCAGCTCCAGACCGCCGAGGCCGCCGCCCTCGGCTTCGAGGAACGCTTCGGCCTGCTCGTCGACGCCGAATGGACGGCCCGCGAGCAGCGCAAGCTCCAGCGGCGGCTCCGCGCCGCCAAGCTGCGCCATCCCGCCACGCTCGAGGCCGTCGACTTCACCCATCCGCGCCGGCTCAACCGCCAGCAGGTCCTGACTCTCGGCGCCTGCGCGTGGGTCGCCGAGCGTCACAACTTGGTCCTGATCGGTCCCACCGGGATCGGAAAAAGCTTCCTCTGTTGCGCGTTCGTCGAACGGGCCTGCCGCCGCGGCTTCACCGCACGCTACGTCCGGATGCCGCGCCTGCTGCACGAGCTCGCCGTCGGCCGCGGCGACGGGTCCTACGCCCGGCTCCTGACTCGCCTCGCCAAGCTCGACCTGCTCGCCATCGACGACTGGATGATCGCACCGCTGCGCGACGCCGAGCGGCGCGACCTCACCGAGGTCATCGAGGACCGGGCCGAACGCGCCTCGACCCTCATCGCCAGCCAGTTGCCCGTGGCCGACTGGCACGCCGTCATCGGCGACGCCAACCAGGCCGACGCCATCTGCGACCGCCTGCTCCACGACGCGCACCGCATCGAGTTGAAGGGCCGCTCGATGCGACGGACGCACGACGCGCCGAAGACCCGCACCCGGCAGACGACATGAGCATCCCAACGCCAGCCCCCACCGCGGCACTACCGAGGTCAGCCCCGGTCCAGCACGCCGCCGGTCCCCGCCGGGGGCAGGCCGGCCCGTGGAGCGCACCGGCGGTATGGGAAAACGCGCACGATACGCTGGCGGCTGACTGCACCCGCGTCGAGGCGCGTTTCCCACACCGCCTTGGACAGCCCAGAACGCCGCCCATACGCTCCACAGGCAAGATCGTTGTACTCTTCGAAAACGACGTCACGGGTAGGACTCGAACACCCGTTGCGAAGCCGATGGGAGGAAACCGACCGAGGAAACGTCGTTGTGCTCCGACGAGCCGTTCACGTTCGCCGGATTCCGTGTTCACCATCCCCGGATCTGGCGTTCAACTTCACCGGAATGCGCAACTGCGACGCCACACGGTCCAGCGCGACCGCGCCGCCGCAGTCCGGACAGCTCGTCGGGGCCGGCGCCACGTGGGTCTCGTCAGCCTGCGTCGGCGGCCGGCGGCGCCCCTGCCTGCCGTACTCCGCCCCGGCTCGCCGCCCGGGACGCCCGCCGCGTCCCTGCGGACGGTCCTTGGCGAAGGGGGCCGCTTGTCGGCGGCCGGCGCGCCGCGCCGCCTCGAGCTCCTTCTCCAGATGCTCGCTGCGGCGCTTCCAGTGATCCCGCTCCTCGATCAGCTTCGCCTTGTCTCGTTCGAGGCGCTCGATGCGCACGTCCCGAGGGTCTCGCTGAGGCCCAGGACCCTTCGAACCGCCGCGGTCATCGCTCTTGCGCGCCATACTTCACGTATCGGCACACGCCCGCCGTACCTGCACACCTTTTCGTGGATTTTCTCGCCACGACCCGCTAACCGAAGACCAATATCTTTTGCGAGTTCTGGCTTCGGTGGGCGCCCAGATGGCGGCCTTCGTGCATGAGATTAGCGCCCTCTTGGGAGCGGCCCAGACCGTGGAGCAGGCAATAGAACAGACCGTGCGAGATGACGGTCACCTGACGATCGACCAACGCCGAGTAATGCGGCGTACACTGGCGGCAGCGATAGATCTCAGGCGAGGTCTGGAACGTCATGCTTCGTACCTGGTGGACGTAGTGACCCCCGATGCCCGTCGGCGGAGGGCAAGGCAGCGTCTTGCCGATCGATACGATGCCGCTGTGCGGCTGGTACAGCAGCAGGCCGACCGGCGCGGTATCGAGATCGAAAACCGTATTCCGACCAACGTCAAGTCGCCGCCCATGTTTTCTGCCGAGATGACTACGGTTTTTGGCAATTTGCTGACTAATGCCGTCAAAGCCGTTGGCAAGAATGGCAGAGTCTGCGCAACGGCGAAGACGAGTGACAGGAGCCTGCGTGTACGCATTCAGAACACCGGCGCCAGAGTCGATATAGAGAACGCTGAACGATGGTTTAGGCCGTTCGAATCGACAACGTGGAGGGTGGATCCGGTGCTCGGACAAGGGATGGGTTTGGGCCTTCCCATTACGCGCAACGTCCTCGCGAGCTACGGCGCGACCATCAGTTTCGTTGAGCCGGATGGCGCCTACTCGACGGCGGTAGAGATAGTGTTTCCGACATGACTTCCAACGGGCCGGGTCAATCTGTAGTACTGGTGGTCGATGATGAACCTGACGGACTACGCGCCAACGTGGCGACTGGCGTAGCTGGCCGGGTCGATGTCGAGGTGATACATCCGGATGAGGTCAAGCGCGAGCATCTGGAAGGAGCTGATCTGGTGTTGGTCACTGCTGTCCCACAGACCTTCAAATGAAGGCGGCTTGAACCTTCCATGTCTGGTAGAATGATTTGTGCCGCAAATCATTCAAAAGACGGGAGATCCAAGCCGTGGCTCATCATAACACAGTCTTTGTGCAGCTTCTCAGGTTCCTTCCGAGACATGAATTCGAAGCCGAGGCCCGCCAGCACCAGCGAGGTCAGGGGTTGCGCGTCATGAGCCGCTGGGCGCAGTTCGTGGCCCTTGGCTTGGCGCAACTGACGGGCCGACAGAGCTTGCGTGACATCGTGAGCAACCTGAGCACCCAAGGGCGCAAGCTCTATCACTTGGGCGTAGGGACGACGGTCAGCCGCTCGTCGCTGGCGCGCGTCAATGCCGAGCAGCCGTACACTCTCTACGAGACGCTGTTCGGACGCCTGCTGAGCCGCTGTCAGCAGTGCGCGCCGAGGCACGGCTTTCGGTTCAAGAACAAGTTGTACGCGGTCGATGCGACGACCATCGATTTGTGTCTGGCGGTCTTCCCGTGGGCGTCTTTTCGACGCACGAAGGCTGCGATCAAGCTTCGGGCTGGATCAGGCGGGCCATCTGCCGAGCTTCGTCAGTGTGACCGAGGGCAAGACCGGTGACGTCAAGGTCGCCCGCACCTGGACGTTTCCAGCCGGCAGCGTGGTCGTGGCGGACCGCGCGTATCTTGACTTCAAGTGGTTCCATCAGTTGCAGGCGCGGGGCGTGACCTTCGTGACGCGCCTGAAGCGGGGCGTGCGATATCGGGTCACGCGCGAGCATGACGTCCGACGCGGGACCGGCGTCCTCAGCGATCAGACGATCGAGCTGACCAGCGCTCGCAGTCGGAAGGCGTATGCCGCGCCGCTGCGGCGAGTGGCGTACCAGGATCCGGTGACGAAGAACCGCTATGTGTTCGTGACCAACAACACAACGTGGGTGGCCCAGACGATTGCGGATATATACAAATCGCGGTGGCAGATCGAGCTGTTTTTCAAGTGGATAAAGCAGCATCTGAAAGTGAAGCGCTTCGTGGGCCGGTCGAAGAACGCCGTCATGACGCAGCTGTGGGTGGCGATGTGCATGTACCTGCTGTTGGCGTACCTGAAGTTCGTCATGCGGTTGCGCTGGAGCCTTCACCAGATGCTGCAGGTGCTCCAGCTCAACATGTTTGAACGTCGGCCACTCCAGGACCTGTTCACGACGCCGTCGCTACCGGCCCCCTCTGGCCCCCAATTGTCGCTGGCGTGGTCCTGAAAATGTGGGACACTAGTGGGTGTTGGTGGACTATCGGCTCGAAAACTGGGCCGCAAGAGATAGCCTATCGAGTGTGTCGGTTCGGCCGGAAACGGGCCTCGCGCTAGCGTCCGTGCTGCGGGAAGCCGTTGATCGGTTGCCGGGTACAACATTCACCGCTTTTGGTCTTCACACTGCACGTTTGAATGAAGCCCAGGGGAGACTGACCCTCGCCGAGGCGAACGCACAGCATGTGGTAGCTAGACTCAACAATCTGGAATGGGTATTTCCGAAAACCGATCCTCGGCGCTACGACCAGATGGTGTTGTTGGCGGATGCGGTCCGGATGCTGCCTTCCGACTGGCCGCAAGACTGCGAAGAAGAGTCGACGAAGCTCGCGCGGGGGCTTCTCGGAATGGATGAGGAAGCAACTTGGTTCGATCGCTGTTGGCGAAACGTGCGGGAGTGCCAGCCGCCGATTCATGAGCTGGCCGGCGGTGGGCACGGAGGGTTGTTTATTCGCTGGCTTCTTCATCAGGTCATTCCGTACCCTTGTTTTCTATGGGATCTTCATTGGGTCGCGGCGCGGTTGGGCCTCCGCTTGGAGACTCTGCAGTATATCGCGGGCAGGGATAGTCCATTGGCCAAGGACTTGAAGGCGATGCAGTACGGCGGCGTACTGGCGGGATTTCTGGGAGACCGCTGGTGGCGAGGGGCGATTGAGTATTACGTCTGGGACCTCTGTGAAGGCGACGAACAAAGCCTTAGGAAGAAGTTGGAGGAAGGAGCGGGGCACGCCCTGGAAGCGCTCGATGTCGACGATCCGGTAGTGTGTTTGGGTCCGGATCTGCAGTCTTCCGGAAAAGTCGTGTCGACGAGGGACGCTGTGAACCTGCGCCCGGACCAGTGGCCGGCTTTCGCGGACCCACCGTGGAGCGACATTGAGACCGTAGTGGGCAATCCGGAGCTGAGGGCAATGGTGGATCCGCTCCAAGAATATCGGTTGCCCGAATGATGGCGAAACGCCCACGGCGTGGCGATGGAACTGGGCTCCTGTTTTCGGCGCATGAGCTGGTTCTGGAGGTGCTGACACTGAAGAAGGTGGCGCGAAGATTCTTGGACCCGGCGACGATAGGGGAACTGGATGGGTTCGTTACGGGCTTGGAGCGGGTAGCGAGGATGCAGGGGGGAAGCCGCAAACTCGAGCTCCGAAGGTTACAGACCGTGACCAGCGAGGGTGCTTATGAAAAGTGCGGTCGGCGGGGCCGTCACAACATTCATGCGCGTATCACGGGTGCCTGGGGACTACGTGCGTATGGTGGCCGGGCCGGAGTGGGTGGGGGGCGGCAGGTTGAGTTCTGCGGTCTCGCCTCGACCAAGATAGAGTTGTTAGAAGCCAGTAGATGCTTGGCCATGTGGCGCTTCGAGCTCGGGGCTCCAGATGCCCCCGGCTGCTACTTTCATGCGCAGATTTTGGGAGTCTCCTCAAATGCGTGTGGGTAGCGGCGGCGCCAGTTCTATGCCTCCACAGCAGAGGAACAGCATCGAGATCAACGCGCCGGGCGAGTGGAAGCCATAGGCGCGACGCGCGATCACCCGCAGCTTGTTGTTGATGCCCTCCACCGGACCGTTCGTCATCTTCGTGTCCAGGTACGCCAGGATGCCTTCAGCGTGTTTCCGAATCGTACGCCCCAGCTTCACGAACGGCGTCAGGCGGGACCGCGCAGCCCACTCCAGCCACTCATCGAGCAGCGCCGGCGCATCCTCGGGTGTCGCCTGCCCCAGGATCGTCGCCAGGTACTCCTTCAGTTCGTAGGCCCGGTCCAGCGCCCGGTTCTTACGACGCAACGTCTCCAGACGCCGGGCCTCACCAGGCCTCAGCCGCGCCGGGTGCTTCAGCAACGCATAGCGCGTCCCCTTGAGCGCCTTCGCATCCTCCGGCTCCGAGGCCAGCCGCCGCTGCTCCGAACGCCGCACCTCGTCAACCGCATCCGCCGCAAGCCGTTCAACGTGAAACCGGTCGAACACCACCCGCGCGTGCGGAACCCACGCCCGCAGCGCCTTCTGCCAGCTCGACGCCAGGTCCGCCGTCACCAACTCGATCCGCGCACAGCCACCAGGTCCCAACTGCTCGAAGAAGGCCCCCAGCGTCTCGGCGCTGCGCCCCCGCCCCGCCCAAACCACCCGACGCTCGTCATGGTCAACCACGATCGTCAGGTAGCGGTGACGCTTCCGGTAGCTGAACTCATCGACGCCGATTCGTCTCAGCTTGGCGAACCGAGCCCCGTCCAGCCGCCGCGCCACAACCCGTTCCACGATGCTGCCCACCGTCACCCACGATATCCCCAGCAGGCGGCTCACCGCCGTCCGGTCCGTCACCTGCGCCAGATACGCCGCCAATTCCTCGAACCCCGACGTGAACACGCTGCTGCCGCTCGCCCACGGCACCTGCTCCACCTTCACCCCGCGGCAACGCCGGCACGACACCCGCCACGGCGCATACCGCAGCCACGCCGGCATCCGGCCCCAGGACAGATGCCGCCACTCGCGCACCGGCTGCCGGTCATACCGCGGCGACCGCTTCCCGCACGTCCCGCACCGGGAACGCCGCCACGCCGGCTCCACCGACACCGTCAACGGACCGTCGGCGGCCATTTCCACCTGCTTGACGTACATCTGCGTGACACCCAACAGCCGCCGTAGTAACGTAGTCAGACGCATGGGGCTCTCCTCCTCGCGGGTCGTGGTGATACACGCCCATGAGACCAGGAAGCCCCTTGCGTTTGCAACCGCTTCCGCCAAGCGAGACGACGCACGCGGCCCCGACAACACCCTTGGCCCCGCCCAACGGGCGTCCGCCGCCGGCGCCGGGACCCGAGGTGGCCGTTGGGGCAATCAGCCAGCGTCTATCCCCGAACCGCCAGCCGTCGCGCTTTCCGCGTTGTCGTGGACGGCCGGGACGCCCCCGTCCAGGCCGGGCCGCAAGGCCCATATCTGCTGCTTGAGCGGAGGGACGGACGGTGTGTCACCCGAAGGGCCGCAGCGCAGCGAAGGACGCGCGTAGCGCGTTGACACGCCGGCCGGCCCGCAGCTACTCCGCTCCGACTATATCCCGCCACGGTGCGCCACGCCCGCCGCCGGTCAGGTGAACTGCCAGCACCCCTCGCCGACCCGCCGATCGCGCCTCAACCCACCCACACCCGTTTGAGGAGAGCCATATTGTTCCGATATTGCTTCGGCCGCACGTCCCTTTGTACGATCTAGAATCTGTTCAATATCGGTGATCACCTGCCGCGCCGTCTCCAACTTGCCTTCACCCACCAGCGAGCGCGCTCGGTGGCTCAGGGTGATTGCGTCCTCAACTAGGCGTGGCAGGGGTCTCGGTTCCCTGGTGTCGTTTTCCGCTATTGTTTTCGTCGCGGGTTCACCAGAAGACCCGACCGGTAGGGCGCGTTGGCGCTCCTCCTTCCGTTGCTGACGCTGTGCATGTTGGGCCGCCGCGCGCACGCGCGTGCACAAGTCCACACCGGTTCGCACGAGCTTGGTGAGGGTGTCCAATCCCGCTTCGGGCACGAATCCTTCGCGATTAACGAGAATCCGTAGAGTCGGCGCACGCTCCTGAGTGAGGAACACCCCGCCGAAATAGTTATTGCCGGGCAGACGAGTTAGCCCTTCGTCGGGGTCCACGCCATCGATCGTTAGCTCCAGGTCCTTCAGTACCTCAAGTGCCCTGGAACGCCGTGTGTAATCTGCATCGATGGCTAACCAATCGTCATCACCGTACGGAAGCACACGAAACCCTTCGAGGTACACGCGAATGCCGCTGCTTCGGGACGCCCAAACCCTCTGATCCCGTGTGACGTTGAGATTTCCTTCCCTGACTAGGACCCGGGCGTCGAAGAACGGGCCCTGGTTCGGATCTGGATGGGGTATCGCCGTGTGGAACTTCCCGGCTGCCGGATTCTGGGTGGCGGTCTTGATCGTCGGAGCAATTGTGAATCGGACTACCTGATCTTCAGGCTCAGCCCGTATCTCCAGAACCCAACCGGCGACACCTGCAACTAGATCCCAGTAGTCGTCGCCAGCTGCAAAATCACCTTCCAGTGAGACTCGAAAGTCGCCAGTCGTGTGCTCGCGCGCCAGACCCACGTCTCGCACCAACGGCGTCTCGAACAACAGCGAGCCATCGACGATGGCCGGCGGCAGGGGCACCCGAAGAAACGGCGGGGGCTCAAACGCGTGAACCTCGGCAAAGAACCTAGCTCGTTCAGCAGAGCTCCAGGCACGTCTGAGCTTGGAGAGGGTCAAGGTCGTTCCCGAGCGA
Organism: Vicinamibacterales bacterium; assembly: GCA_965229825.1. Taxonomy (GTDB): domain Bacteria; phylum Acidobacteriota; class Vicinamibacteria; order Vicinamibacterales; family UBA8438; genus JAJEEA01. The sequence continues at coordinate 1,723,888 of CBDDJQ010000013.1, read as the reverse complement.
GCTTGTTCGCGGGGGCGGCCGACTCCCAGGGAGACGATGTCGCCACCGAGGTCGTCCAGGGTCTCGTGCCGTTCTATCGCGTCCCAATCGATGGCAGCATGAAGGGATTGGCGAAGTGGCCCCTTGCTTAAATCCGCGCTGACACTCTCGATTTCCAGTATTCTCGCCAGCTTGTGCGCGGCGAGACGCCCGATCCCTTTGACACCGGTATACCGACGATGGTAGCGCACGGAACGCCGGTCTCCCTGGTCCTTGAATCGGGACGCGACTCGCAGGAATCCCGATGTAAACTGGCTCTCCTCAAACGGGTGTGGGTGGGTTGAGGCGCGATCGGCGGGTCGGCGAGGGGTGCTGGCAGTTCACCTGACCGGCGGCGGGCGTGGCGCACCGTGGCGGGATATAGTCGGAGCGGAGTAGCTGCGGGCCGGCCGGCGTGTCAACGCGCTACGCGCGTCCTTCGCTGCGCTGCGGCCCTTCGGGTGACACACCGTCCGTCCCTCCGCTCAAGCAGCAGATATGGGCCTTGCGGCCCGGCCTGGACGGGGGCGTCCCGGCCGTCCACGACAACGCGGAAAGCGCGACGGCTGGCGGTTCGGGGATAGACGCTGGCTGATTGCCCCAACGGCCACCTCGGGTCCCGGCGCCGGCGGCGGACGCCCGTTGGGCGGGGCCAAGGGTGTTGTCGGGGCCGCGTGCGTCGTCTCGCTTGGCGGAAGCGGTTGCAAACGCAAGGGGCTTCCTGGTCTCATGGGCGTGTATCACCACGACCCGCGAGGAGGAGAGCCCCATGCGTCTGACTACGTTACTACGGCGGCTGTTGGGTGTCACGCAGATGTACGTCAAGCAGGTGGAAATGGCCGCCGACGGTCCGTTGACGGTGTCGGTGGAGCCGGCGTGGCGGCGTTCCCGGTGCGGGACGTGCGGGAAGCGGTCGCCGCGGTATGACCGGCAGCCGGTGCGCGAGTGGCGGCATCTGTCCTGGGGCCGGATGCCGGCGTGGCTGCGGTATGCGCCGTGGCGGGTGTCGTGCCGGCGTTGCCGCGGGGTGAAGGTGGAGCAGGTGCCGTGGGCGAGCGGCAGCAGCGTGTTCACGTCGGGGTTCGAGGAATTGGCGGCGTATCTGGCGCAGGTGACGGACCGGACGGCGGTGAGCCGCCTGCTGGGGATATCGTGGGTGACGGTGGGCAGCATCGTGGAACGGGTTGTGGCGCGGCGGCTGGACGGGGCTCGGTTCGCCAAGCTGAGACGAATCGGCGTCGATGAGTTCAGCTACCGGAAGCGTCACCGCTACCTGACGATCGTGGTTGACCATGACGAGCGTCGGGTGGTTTGGGCGGGGCGGGGGCGCAGCGCCGAGACGCTGGGGGCCTTCTTCGAGCAGTTGGGACCTGGTGGCTGTGCGCGGATCGAGTTGGTGACGGCGGACCTGGCGTCGAGCTGGCAGAAGGCGCTGCGGGCGTGGGTTCCGCACGCGCGGGTGGTGTTCGACCGGTTTCACGTTGAACGGCTTGCGGCGGATGCGGTTGACGAGGTGCGGCGTTCGGAGCAGCGGCGGCTGGCCTCGGAGCCGGAGGATGCGAAGGCGCTCAAGGGGACGCGCTATGCGTTGCTGAAGCACCCGGCGCGGCTGAGGCCTGGTGAGGCCCGGCGTCTGGAGACGTTGCGTCGTAAGAACCGGGCGCTGGACCGGGCCTACGAACTGAAGGAGTACCTGGCGACGATCCTGGGGCAGGCGACACCCGAGGATGCGCCGGCGCTGCTCGATGAGTGGCTGGAGTGGGCTGCGCGGTCCCGCCTGACGCCGTTCGTGAAGCTGGGGCGTACGATTCGGAAACACGCTGAAGGCATCCTGGCGTACCTGGACACGAAGATGACGAACGGTCCGGTGGAGGGCATCAACAACAAGCTGCGGGTGATCGCGCGTCGCGCCTATGGCTTCCACTCGCCCGGCGCGTTGATCTCGATGCTGTTCCTCTGCTGTGGAGGCATAGAACTGGCGCCGCCGCTACCCACACGCATTTGAGGAGACTCTGTAAACTGTTCCTCAGTCATCCCCACGCCGTCATCCGCTACTACGATGGAGCCGTGTTCCGGACTATCGAGATGCTGGCCATAGACGCTGACTTTGGTCGCATCCGCGTCGTACGCGTTCTTGATCAGCTCTATTAGCGCGGTGGAATCCCGACCCACCAGCAGCTCGCCAAGCTCACGAAACAGGTGGGTATCAACGGTGAAACCGGGCATGCCCACCTCGGTTGCGGACCGGACGACGCTGGGTCATGAGCTTCGCGTGGGCCTCAAGCAGCGTGCGGTACTGGTCCTCTGGCAACCCTAGTGAGTCGCGCAGAATGCGACGGTCCGCAAGTTCCCTGGCGGCCTGCTCTTGGCCGGTACGTAGGAGTCGATTGAGGTCACTAAAGGTATCTTCCGCACCCGGCACGATCGGTATGGGCATCCTGTTCATCGTCCCAGGTTCGATCTTCAGTACGCCGCCTCCGTAACGACGACCGAGAAGTTCGGCCCAGAGAGCGACAGCGGTCGTCAGGAATCCGACCGCGACGGCTTCTGGGGCGGCCGCGACATGCGGTCTCCACCTCACTGTATGCAGTGCGTTGGTGCACCGGTGTGGAGTCCGATTGAGAACTAATCGAGGAGCGCCGAGTCGGGAGCAGGTGGCGAACGCATCGGGCGCGGCCGGCAACGCCATCCGAAACCAATCTCTCCGCGCCGCACACTTGAACCCCAGGTTCACGCCATGTTCCAGACCGTCCGCCAACCATCGTCGCACGCCCGCGTGCTGGTCTTGGGAACGGGTCGGCCGGACTAGGAACGCTTCCGCCCCTGCCACCGCCAACTCCTCATGATCGTCTCGCGTGAAATCGAGACCTGCCAGCCAAGCCGTGCGACGAACCACGGGATGTACAGCACTTGCTGGCAGGTCCAGTTCGTCCAAGTCCTGGCGACTTCGGATGAAGTGGCGATTGGCGCCGGTGACTAGTCCGATCCGAATCTCCGCCAGCTCTGAGAGCGGCCGCACCACCGTCGTGCGCTCGATCTCTTCGAGGGTCCGTAGGACGGGTTCGGTGGTCCGGCGCCCATTGACGACGGCAACACCCGACGCGCGTTGTCCGGTCTCGAAATCGGCAAGCGCGGGTGCGAGATCCTCTGGTCGGTCAATCGCATCGAGCGAGACATGGCCCGGTTCGCCGTATCCTGATGCCGAAACCACAACGACCGCCTCATCCGTGCCATCGAATAGACGTTCGCGGATGTGAATCAGCAGACACCGGCTAAAGCGCCTAGAAAGCGCTTCCCGAAGCGGCGCAGCATACTGGGCTTGGAGGATCGCCTCGGGCACGAGCATCGCGAGGCGGCCACCTCGGTCCAGGAAGTTCAGCGAATGGACCAGAAAATATGCCCACATGCTCGCGGTAGCGGGCAAGGGCACCGCCGAATCAACGGCGACGGCTCTGGCTCTTTCTCGCTGCGTACCCTTCAGCCAGTGATGGCGTACGTACGGCGGATTGCCGACAACGGCCGCGAACGGAGCGCCTGGCACATCAGTGGGCGATGTCCCGAGGAAATCAGCAGTGATGCAATGGGCCTCGATCAACGGAGGGCTTCGACGTGCAGAATCGGTGCACGCTGGATCGACATCGACGCCGTATAGCAGTCCGCCGGGATTCTCAATCCCGTTTGCCGACAAGACGCGCGCAGCAGCATTCAGGAACGCGCAACCGCCGTAGCTCGGGTCGAGCACCGTTCCCGTGACATCCGTCAAGGCCCAACGTACCAGCATCTCTGCGAGGTCGTCAGGCGTGTAATACCTCCCCATGAGACGCCGCGGGTCCACACCCCGGAGGTCTGGATTCGGCGGCTCCACACCCGGGAGCTCGGGATTCTCACCGTGGTTGGTCGTCTGTGCTCTGCTTGGCTCCATTGCTGCCCGCGTTGTCAACGAGAGGCTCCCAACCATCCGATACTCGCAGGTCGCGGAGCCTCTCACCGCGTCCGGTCGGGCCCCATCGCACAACCTCATACATATCGGCCGCCCGCGCAACCTCGATCGCGGCCAAGCGGTCGGGATTCCCAGCAACCCGGGTCGGCTCTCGTGCAGAGAACCGCCAGGAACCTACCGTCCCTATACACTTGGGCACGTTCGAGGAGCTCGTGGACCGCGACGAGAGACCGCACACGCAGCAAGGTGGTGACACGATGGATGGCGTCGACCATGCCCTGCGACCCGCCAGACGGGTCAGCGGCACCGGCGGCCATGCGCTGTACGACAACATCAGGTGGATGTCTATCTTGCTCGCGCGCGCCAAACCAGTCGCGTCTCGGTAAAGATCGATGCCGACGGCGTGCGCCAACCGCCCCTCGTCGCCATACGCAAAAACTGGCGCTCGGAACGCGTCCCGCGCGAGCACGAAGACGGCGGCGGCGCCAGACTTCTACACGCCGGCGAGCGGCTCGATGCGCTGCAGCGGGAGCGAGCCGGTGGCGTCGCCGAACTTGTCGGCAGGCACCCCGACGCGGTCGAGCATCGAGACGAGGAGGTTGTTCATCGGGGTGTCCTTCGAGTGCCGCAGGACCCGCCCGCCCTTCACGCCGCCGGCGCCGCCGACCATGACCAGCGGCAGGTCGATGTGCGAGTGCTCGTTGGCGTCGCTGATGCCGCCGCCGTGCAGGACCAGCGAGTGGTCCAGCAGGTTGCCGTCGCCGTCCGGGGTCGACTTCAACTGGTCGAGGAGGTGCGCGGTCAGCCCGATGTGGTACTGGTTGATCTTGGCGCCCTGCTCGAACTTGAGGGGGTCGTGCTGGTGGTGCGAGACGGCATGGTGCGCGGCGTTCACGCCGAGGTCGGGATAGGCGCGGTTGGTCTGCTCCTTGCCGAGCGTGAACACGAAGACGCGGGTGATGTCGGCCTTGAAGGCGACGGCCACCAGGTCGAACATCAGCCGGGCATGCTCGTCGTAGGATTCGGGCACGCCGATCGGGCGGTCGGGCAGCTCCAGGATCGATTCGCCGTGCTGGCGCTCGGCGACCTGGATGCGGCGCTCGATCTCGCGCACCGAGTCGAGGTACTCGCTGACGCTGTTGCGATCGGCGGCGCCCAGCTTCTGCTGCAGGTGCGAGATGTCCTGGGTCACCCAGTCGAGGATGCTGCGATCCTCCTGCAACTGCGCGAGCCGCTGCTCGGGCGTGCCGCCGTCGCCGAACATGCGCTGAAAGACGATGCGCGGGTTCGTCTCGTGCGGGTTCGGGGTGGTCGGGGTGCGCCACGAGATGCTGTTCGTGTAGACGCAGCTGTAGCCGTTGTCGCAGTTGCCGATGAGATAGGTCTGCTCCATCGCCAGCTCGAGCGACGTCAGCGGCGTGTCGCCGCCGATGTGCTGCGCGGCGATCTGGTCCGCCGTCGTGCCGTTGCGGACGTCGGCGCCCTCGGTCTCCTTCGGATGGACGCCGCTGAGCCAGACGGTGCCGGCCCGCGAGTGCTCCCCGTTGCCGTCGCCCAACGCCTCGGCCTGCTTCTGGCTGAGCCCGACGGGGACGATGACCTGATCCTGAAACGGCGCCAGCGGACTCAACGACCGCGGCAGCTCGGTGATCCGCCCGTCGCCGGCGGGCTGCCAGGACTTCATCACCGCCCCGTTGGGAACGTAGACGAAGCCGAGACGGCGCACCGGTTTCGCCGCGGTGTTGGCCAGGGCCGAGGCGGCGGGCACCATCGCGTCCAGCAACGGCAGCCCGAGGCTGACCCCCATGCCGCGGAGGAACGTCCGACGGGGCAACGCCATCTTGCTGATGAACATGACAGGAGTCTCCTTATCCGAACTGCGAGCCCTGGCTCGGGAACCGTCGCCTTGCGGCTCCGGTTTCCGCCCAAACCAACCCTCCGGGAATCTGCGCCGTTCTGCGGCGCAGGCTCCTACTCGGCTTCCGCGGCGGCGCCCGCCACCCGCATCCGGAACGGGGTGCTCCGGACCACGCCGACCACCAGGGAGGCGAGGCCGTAGTCGTCCACCGCGGATCCACGAACGATCTGCCGAACCGCCGGCGCATCGTAGTACTCGATACCGCGACCGAGGGCGTACGTCAGCAGCTTCTCGGCCACCACCGTGGCGAGCTGCTCCGAATTGCGCACCAGCAGCCCGCGGAGCTCGGCCGGCCCGTCGAACGCGGTGCCGTCCGGCATCGTGCCCGAGGCGTCGATCACCGTGCCCCCCGGCATCTGCGAACGCCACCGCCCGACCGCATCGAAGTTCTCGAGGGCCAGTCCCAGCGGGTCCATCACGCGATGGCAGCTCGCGCACACCGGGTTCGCCCGGTGCTGCTCCATCCGCTCGCGCATGGCCAGAACCTTGCCCGAATCCTCGGCGGGCTCGAGCTCCGGCACGTTCGGCGGCGGCGGGGGCGGGGGCGTCCCCAGCACGTTCTCGAGCACCCACTTGCCGCGTCCCACCGGCGACGTGCGATCCCCATACGAAGTGACGGTCAGAATGCTGCCCTGCCCCAACAGCCCCCGGCGATTGCCGTCGACGAGCGACACCCGCCGGAAGTCGCTGCCGTAGACGTTCGGGATGCCGTAGTGCCGGGCCAGCCGCTCGTTGAGGAACGTGTGGTCGGCCGTCAGCAGGTCGGCCACGCTGCGGTCCTCGCGCAGGATGCTGTCGAAGAACAGCTCGGTCTCGCGGACGAAGTCCTGCCGCAGGCTCTCGCCGAAGTCGGGGAACAGCACGTCGGAGGGCAACGCGCCGGAGATGTTGCGCAGACGCAGCCACTGCCCGGCGAAGTTCTTCGCCAGGGCGTCGGAGCGGGGGTCGGCGAGCATCCGCCGCACCTGCTCCTCGACGATCGCCGCATTCTGCAGCCCGCCCCGTTCCGCGGCCTCCAGCAGCTCGTCGTCGGGCAGGCTGCTCCAGAGGAAGAACGAGATGCGGGACGCCAGCTCAAGGCCGTTCAACCGGTAGGACGTCCCCGACTCGATGCCCGCCGGATCGGAGACCACCCGGAACAGGAAGTCGGGGCTCACCAGAAGCGCCCGGAGCGCCCGCTCGATGCCGGCCTCGAACCCGCCGGCAATCCGCCCTTCCTCGTAGAAGGCCACCAACGGCGCCAAGTCGCGCCCGCTGACGGGACGGCGGTAGGCGCGGCGGGCCAGCGCCGACAGAATCTGCCGGGCGCAGGGCGCCTCTTCGACCGCGTTCGCAGGACGGCAGGCGAAGATGCGGCTCCGGGCGGGTGTCTCTTCGATGCCGGTCGCGTTGAACGGCCCGGTGATGGTGAGGGTACCCAGATGCGGCTGATACAGCAGGTAGTCGCCCTCGCCGTGGGGGCGGTCGAACGGCTGCCGCACGCTCTCGGCCAGCGCATCGGTCTTCTTGACGAAGGCGGCGGTCACCGTGCGCGGACCCGCGGCGACCGGCACCCGCACCCGCAACTCGTCGGGCCCGGTGTTGTAGGCGGCGCCCTGATCGTTGTCGGGGCCGACCGGCGCCAACCGGAACACGGTCACCCGCTCGCCGTCCACGGCGACCTCGAGCTGGTGCGGCTCGCGTATCGGAGCGCCCGCGAACAGGTCGAGCAGTGCGAGCTCGATGTCGTACTCGCCGTCCCGCGGAAAGTTGTACGACACCGAGAGGCCGCCGCGGGTGCCGAACGGCAGGCCGTCGCGGTGCTGGTACTGGGAGAGGTCCGAGACGATGCGGAAGGTCTCGCCGGTCGGCGCCATCGGCGACGCCCCCACCGCGAGCCGGCTGATGTGGCGCGCCGCGTTCATGTAGCGTTCGAGCAGGGTGGGCGACACCTTGAGCACGCCGGCGATGTTGTCGAACCCGTAGCTCTGATCGTCGGCCGGCACCAGCGCGGCGGCGTCCACGTCGAGCGCGAGCAGGTCGCGGACGGCGTTCTGATACTCGGTTCGATTCAGCCGGTGCAGGGGAACGGTGCGGCCGGGGTTTGGCCGAGCCCCCGCGGCTTCGTCGATCTCGGTCTCGAGCCAGGCGGCAAGGCGGTCGGCCGCCGCTGCATCGGGGCGCGGGCGCCCCAAGGGCGGCATGGTGCCGGTGCGGACCTTCCTGATGACCTTTTCCCAGATCTCGGCCTGCGCCGGCACGTCCTCGAAATCGACGCTCTCGAGCTCGATCGGGACCGTGCCGCGCTCGGCCAGGCGCTGGTTGTGACAGGTCACGCAGTACCGCTCGAGCAGCGCCGCGTGCCCGGCAATCTCGCTCGCGCGATCAGGCGCCGCCGCCGGCTCCGGCGCCTGGGACGAGCCGGCCTCGGCGAACCCGCCCCCGGCCAACCCGACCACCACCGCGATGCCGGCGAGCCTCCGTAAACGTCGTCTCGACGCCTGATCCATCGCCTTCATGCTGCTGTGCCTTCCGGGAAAACGGAACTGATCCTGGGATCGTACAGCTTCCGGCCGCGGTGTCAACCGCAATACGAGCGAGGGTGCCGGTGCGGGCCGCAGGGAACGAGCCGGCCACAACCGCAACGCGACCAACCCTGCCGGCACGCGCGACCGGCCACGGACCGGCAGTGCATGAACACGCCGGTGCGTCCGGCCCTGCCGCCCGGTTGCGGATCACCCGAGCGGAACGGTAGCATACAGGTCTCCACGGGTCCGGGTAACGCCCGGCCGTGGCACCTGGAGACATAGATGCGCACCAACCCTCGATCAGAGTCGCGGCCCCTCGGCGTCCGGATGCTGTTGTTCGCCAGCCTGGGACTGTTCGCCGCGGCCTCGGCCGGCGCCGCCGCCCGCGCGGTAGCGATCGTCGACGCCGCCAAGGCGGAGGACTCCTCGACCGTCCGCACCCTGCTCGAACAGCAGGTCGACGTAGACGCGGCCGAGGCGGACGGCACGACCGCGCTGCACTGGGCGGCCTACCAGGGCGACGTAGAGACCGCACGCCTCCTGCTGGCGGCGGGGGCCCGCACCGAGATCACGAACCGGTACGGCGTGACCCCGCTGGCCCTGGCCGCGGGACGGGGGGACTCTCGCATCGTCGAGGCGCTGCTCGACGCCGGCGCCGACCCGAACGCCACACTGCCCGAGGGCGAGACGGCCCTGATGGCCGCCGCCCGCGCCGGGAACGTCGACGCGTTGCGGTTGCTGCTGGCCCACGGCGCGGACGTGACGGCGCGAGAGAGCTGGCGCGGCCAGACCGCGCTCATGTGGGCCGCCGGGCACAACCATGCGTCGGCCATCCATACCCTGATCGAGCTCGGCGCCAGCGTCGACGAACGCTCGAACGCCGGCTGGTCGCCGCTCCTGTTCGCGGTGCGGGCCGGACAGGTCCAGGCCGTGCAGGCGCTGCTGGCCGCCGGGGCCGACGTGAACGGTACGATCCGCCCGCTGGCGGCGGAGACCGCGGCGGGGCCGGCGGGACGCACGGGCGGTACCGAGGGCACCAGCGCGCTCGTCATCGCCGTGACCAACGGGCACTTCTCACTCGCGAAATACCTGGTCGAACGGGGCGCGGACCCCAACGGGGCCGAGCAGGGCTGGAACGCCCTGCACCAGTTGTCCTACACGCGCCGCCCGAACTCCGGCAAGGGCATGCCCCCGGTTCCGCTGATCGACAGCCTCGACACGCTTGAGTTCGCGCGGTTCCTGCTGGAGAACGGCGTCGACCCGAACCTGCGCCAGACCCGGCGATTCAACAACCGCGAGCGGAACAATCTGAACCGCGTGGGCGCCACCCCCTACCTGCTCGCCGCCAAGCATGCCGACGTTCCGCTGATGCAACTGCTGGCGGACCACGGCGCGGATACGCGCATGGCGACCGAGGGCAACGCCTCGCCGCTGATGGTCGCGGCCGGGGTCGGCATCTTCAACCTGGGCGAGAGCGCCGGCACCAACGCGGAGGCGTTCAGCGCGGTGCAGCTCGCCTGGGAGCTCGGCGACCGGGGTGTGATGCAGGCGGACGACCGGGGATATACCGCGCTGCACGGGGCCGCGCTGCGGGGAGCGAACCCGATCGTGCAGTTCCTCATCGATCGCGGGGCGGACCTGCTGGCGGAGTCCAACGAGGGCTGGACGCCCCTGCGCGTCGCGGACGGCGTGCACTACACGGGGACCGTCAAGCGCGCCGATCACACGGCGGAGCTGTTGCGCCAGGTCATGCGCGAGCAGGGCGTGTTCCGTTCGGAGCACGAACGGGACGTCAACAGCGTGGCGGTCGTGAAACCGGCGGGCGGGCAGTAGGCAGCACCGCCGGAGCCCCGATCGTCCGAAATCTCTCGGGGCAGCCGCCCGTTTCGTCGCGGCGCGGGTGCGCGGCCGGACCGCGCGCCCCATCACCGCCGCGGCGGGACGTCGTGGTCAGGGACGGCAGGCAGCACCCACCATGCCGAGGGTGCTGACGTTGATCCGGTTTCCGTCCGGAGACCGGATCAGAAACCCTTTCGCTTCCATTCTGTGGCCAGCGTGGGCGGCCGGATCGGGATAGACGGCCATCAACTCGAACGTCCGGGTCCCGAGCGGCTCATCGGCAAGGGCAGCCAGCGCCTCGGCGCTCGATTCGGACGGATCCTCGGTTCGGACCGCGCGGGTGGCCTCGGTCAGCACCCAGCCGGTATCGTCGCCCCGCGCCAGACAACCCACCACCCGCACCAGGGCGAAGCTCGGCACCTCGCCCGGACCGTCCTCGTCCTCAATGCGAATGTCGGCCGCCCCGGCCGCGGTCAACTCGCGGGGGCCGGCCGGGAACCCGTTGACTTGCAGGAGATAGGCCACGCTGTCGAGGTAGGCGGCGTCGCTCAGGGTGGCCGGCTCGTCGAACGGCATCAGGTTTCGGACGCGGGTGTAGAGGTTGCCGACGCTGTCCTCGCGCCACGCCTCCATGAACGCGTCGCCGGCCAGCGCGCTGGCTTCCTCGGTGCCCCTGAAGTCGGCCTGGTGACAACTGCTGCAGTGGCTCTCGTACACCGCTTCGCCGCGGGCCGCCTGCTCGGCGGTGTATACCCCGTCCCAGACGGTGGTCCGATTCTCCTGGGCGGCGCCAGCCGGGCCGACGGCGCCCGCGAGGGACAGCAACAACACGGCCAACGTCAATCGTACGCGCACGGTCTCCAGCCCTCGTTCATTCGCTTGGCAGCCCACGGTGAAACCCCGCGTTGCACCGAGAGCGGGGACTTTCGCCACGGGCTGTTGGGGGCGAACGGCTACCGCGGCGCCCCCTTGATGCGCACGCCCTCGTCCTGAATCGTCCGGTTCAACAGGCTGACGCAGGCATGGAGCGCGCGCAGGGCCGGTACCTCGACCCCGGTCATCTCGGCGAGTTCGACGACCACGCCCAGCATGCCGTCCACCTCGAGCGGCTTGCCGGCCTCCACGTCCTGCAACATCGACGTCTTGTGCTTGCCGACGCTCTCGGCGCCGGCAATCCGGCGTTCCATCGATACCCGGAAATGCGCACCCAGCCGTTCGGCGACCTGCTGCGCCTCGGTCATCATGGTGGCGGCGAGACCGCGGGTCAACGGGAATTGGCAGATGTCGACGAGGGTCGAGTGGGTCAGCGCGCTGATCGGGTTGAAGGTCAGGTTTCCCCAAAGCTTCAGCCAGATCTCCGACCGGATGTCGTCCAGCACCCGAGCCTTGAAACCCGCTTCCTCGAACAGCCCGGAGATCATCCGGACCCGTTCCGAGTCGCGGCCGTCGAGCTCGCCCACCGGAAAGCGGTTGCCCTCGATGTGCTTGATGACCCCCGGCTCAGCAACCGCCGCCGCCGGATAGGCGATGCACCCGATGACCCGCTGCGGATCGATCCCCCGCAACAGCACGCCGCCCGGGTCCACCGTTTCGACGATGCGGCCGGCGTACTCCCCCTCGAGCTGCTGGAAGTACCACCAGGGGATACCGTTCTGCAGGGTGACGATGACGGTGTCCGGACCGAGCAGGGCGGGCAGCTCGTCGACGACGGGGACTATCTGATGCGCCTTCAGGGCCAGGAGCACCACGTCCTGCGGCCCAGGCTCGGCGACCCGATCGGTGGCCGTCAGGTCCGACGCCACGAGCTCGCGGTCGGCTTCGATCAGCTTCAGCCCGTTGGCCCGGATGGCGGCCAGATGCGGACCGCGCGCTATCGCCGACACCGCGTGCCCCGCGTGGGCCAGCCGCACCGCCATGTAGCCGCCGATGGCTCCCGCTCCCACTACGCAGACTTTCATGAGACTCCTTGTATGGACGCCGCCCCAGGCTCCCGCGAGCGGCTAGACCGCACCCTCGGATCGGGCCTTGGCGATCGCCGCGTCGTCCATCCCGAGCACGCCGCGCAGCACGTCGTCGGTATGCTCGCCCAGCAGCGGGGACCGCTTGACGTCGGACGGCGAGTCCGACAGCTTGATCGGATTGCCTACGCTGAGATACGGCCCGCGGGTCGGATGGTCGACCTCCACCACCGTTCCCGTCGCCCGCAGCGACGGCTCCTCCGAGAGCTCCTTCATCGACAGCACGGGCCCGCACGGCACGTTCAGCGGATTCAGCACCCCCATGACCTCGAACTTGGTCCGGGTCTGCGTCCACTTCTCGATCTCGTCGAACATCTCGGCTATCTTCGGCAGCCGGGCCTCGGCGGTGTTCCACGCCGGATCCGTCAGCCAGTCCTCGTGTCCGATCGAGCGCGCCAGCCCGTCGAAGGCCGCCGCCTGCGCGATGATGTAGATGTAGGCGTCGGGGTCGGTCTCCCACCCCTTGCACTTGACGATCCATCCGGGCTGACCGCCGCCGGAAGCATTGCCGGCCCGCGGGGCCGCCTCCCCGAACGTGCCGTGGGGATACTGCGGATACTCCTTCAGCGGCCCGTGCGCCAGCCGCTGCTGGTCGCGCAGCTTCACCCGGCAGAGATTGAGCACCCCGTCCTGCATGGCGCACTCGACCCGCTGGCCGCGGCCCGACTTCTCGCGCTGAAACAGGGCCGTCACGATGCCCAGCGCCAAGTGCAGCCCGGTGCCGGAGTCGCCGATCTGCGCCCCCGCGACGACCGGCGGGCCGTCGGGGAATCCGGTCGTGCTGGCCCCGCCGCCCGCGCACTGGGCGACGTTCTCGTAGACCTTGCAGTCCTCATACGGTCCCGGCCCGAAACCCTTGACCGAGGCGTAGATGATGCGCGGGTTGATCTCCTGAATGCGCTCCCAGGAAAACCCCATCCGATCCAGCGCGCCGGGTGCGAAGTTCTCGGCGAGGACGTCGCAGCTCTGGAGCAGGCGCGTGAAGAGCGCCTTCCCGCTCTCGCTCTTGGTGTTGAGCGTGACGCTGCGCTTGTTGTGGTTCAGCATCGTGAAGTACAGGCTGTCGACATCGGGAATGTCGCGCAACTGACCTCGCGTCGCATCCCCCTTGCCCGGGCGCTCGACCTTGATCACGTCGGCGCCGAACCAGGCGAGCAGCTGGGTGCAGGTCGGTCCCGACTGGACATGCGTCATGTCCAGAATTCGTACTCCCTCGAGGGCTTTCATGGGCTCTCCGTGGACTTGACGGCCGGCGGCGTTCGCCAACGGCATGCTGACTCGACGTTCTCACGCGCCCGGCCGGCTGCCGCCATCCACCCGCGAGCCGCCGGTGGAAGGCGGCGCCCGCCGCCGCAAACTGTACATTATCGCATCTGTGACCGCGTTCGCGCCCGGACCAATCGGGGGGCCCGAGGACCGGACGGCGGGAACCTCGACCGACGCCGCCCCGACACTGCGCACTGGATGCCCATCGCGCGTCTTCGTTCACCGAGCGTTTACGGGTCGTTGTCGTCCGTCACCGTCAGATCGCGTGGATTCGACAAACGCCAACGTTGCCCGTCACGGTGCAGGTCAGCTTCGAGCGACACGCTCCATCGGTTGTCATGCGCTTTGGTTATCTCGCTGTATTCGGAGGGGCTGAAGTCCGCCTTAACCGACGTCAGTGCGCCGTCGATTACCGCCTTGATGGTTGCCCGACCGTCAGGTTCGGATTGGTCACGAGCGAGGGCGGACACGTACCCTTCAATGCGCTCATCAACCCGTTCCTGGCGGCTGCCTAGAATCCGCGCCGCCTCGCTGAGCACCCGGGCGTCTGGAGGCTGAAAGATCACGGTCGAGCGCTGCTCGTCGTGTTCCTCGCTCGGGGGTCGCGTCAGCGCCCAACTGACGGAGACTTCGAGACCACCACCGATGTCGATCAGCTCAGCGGCGGCCGTCTCGCGGTCATCGGGCCGCCGGTACACGTCGCCCCGGTCGATGAGGTAGGAACCCGTCCTCGTCCACCCACGCGCAGCCAGGTAGGCACGCACGCCGAGCGGGGTCACGGTCTCCGCCACTGCGCTTGCGGTGGAATCGTCATTCATGCGTCTATCCTCGTGCTACTGTCATTAGTGGCGCCAACCCAGACGCCCCGATGCGCTGTTGCTCCGGTATGACGATCGTCTTCGACTCCCCTTCCGTCGGGTCGCGCCCCGACAACGATGTCCACCAGCCGCAACGCCGCATCACCATGTGTTCGAAGGTGCACTCCAGCCAGTCGGCATCTGCCGGCAGCAGTTCGAGCACGATCAGCATGAGCGGCGTCATGCGGTCGGCAACGAGGTCGTTATAGTTCTTCCTCTTCAGCCTGAAGCGCAGACCGTCCGTCCCCTGGTTGGGTGCTGATGTCGCCTTGAGCTGGACGTCGAACTGCGTGCCGCTTGCATCACCCGAGCGGATCGTGGCATCGACGCTCGCTACATCTGGCTGCGGGCCCCGTTGACAGGTGTATCCCGCGTACGCAGCAAGCGCGGCAAGGTTAAGCGAACGACAGCTCGGCCTTACGATCGTTGTCGGTCAGGATGGCGTCATCCATCGGCGGCGAATTCCCGGCTTCAGCCTCCGCAACTCAACGGGCGGGGGTGGCGAGCCCCCCCTCCCGCTTTTTCGGCTCTGGAGCGACCACCTGTCAGTCTCCTGCGCATAAGCAACCTCGGTTGCCTCCGTAATCATGCCGCGGCGACCCCCGGCGACTCAGGCGACCGGCCGATGGGCCAGCCACCGCCGCGGGTTGTCGACGAGGAGCTTCCGGATGATCGCGTCGGGGACCCCGCGATAGCGCAGCTTGGGGACGAACTGGACGAGCACCGTCGAGAACCCGTTCCCCCAGTTGGCCTTGAGCTGGGTGGTGTTGGCGAAGTCGGACGACAGCAGGACGTGGTCCTCGAGCCCGGCGTCGATCGCGTTCAGCACCATGTCCACCTTGTCGCGTTCCGGGATGAACGACGCGCTCATTCGATGGCCGACGGTGTCGAACCCGATGAACGCCCCCCGGCTGGCGATCTCCCGGTGCGTCTCCCACCCCGGATCATCGGACCGCTTGATGGTGGACTGGTGTCCGATGCACAGGTGGGCGAGGTCGACCCCCTGCGCTTCGTAGATGTCGAGCTGCTCGATCGCGCACGACGGACAGCTCTCGTGCGGTACGTGCGTGAAGATGGGCAATCCGGTCTCCCGGTGGGCCCGGCTCACCGCGCGCAGCATCTTGCGCTCGTCGTCATGCATCTCCGGGAACGAGGTGCCGACCTCGCCCAGCGCCCCCCAGTTCTCGCGACCGGCCTGCTCGACGAGCCGCGACGCGATCGCCTCTTCGGGCATCCGGACGATCTCCTCCGGATAGGCCCGCAGCAGAAAGTAGCTGCCGCCGAGCACGATGTGCACCCCCGACCGGGACGCCATCGCGGTCAGGTTCGCGAGTTGCTGCTCCGTGCGGGGGCCGATCGACGAGTCCACGATGCAGCTCACGCCGTCGAACGCGGCCATCTGCAGTTCTTCGACGACGAGGTCGACCATCTCGTCGTTGCCGAGCGGACGGGGCGGCGGCGTACCGGGCGCCCGCGGCTCCGGCGGCGGGCTGCTGTACTCGAAGGACAGATGCTCGTGGAAGAGCGTCGCGCCACCGCCGAGGTCCTCGGGGGACACGTCTCCCAGCCTCGTGCGCACGACCGCCCCGGCAGGAAAGCGCACCGCCGAAACCGGCTGGAGCGGCGCACCCGCCGGCCGCGGGCCGAACGCCGACGCCGGGGCAGAGACACCGCCGAGCCCCAGTCCGACCGCACCGGCCCCGAACGCCTGCATCGCCTCGCGGCGACCGATTGATCTCGCTCGCATCGTCATCTCTCCATCCCGTGATCCGCGGCCGTCACCCCGAACCCGAGCCCCATCGCAAGGCTTGCGGATCGGTCCGCCGGCGCTCGGCGGCGCATGCCGTGCCGACCCTGGAGACCCGTTCGCCATCGCAGGACTGGATGCCCGGTCTGCCGGCGGTCCGTAGCCAGCCTCCCCGTGTGGACCCCGAACCCGTGCCACCCCTCGTAGTATCGCAGGTTCCCGCGCGGCTTCGCCGGCCCCAGCAGCCCGTGGCGAAAGTCCCCGCTGCATTCGAGCGGCGATGCATCCCACCTGACTGCGTTGTTCGGACGGACTGCGGAGCAGTCCGCGATTGCCATATGCCCAATATGCGCCCTCCTCACGCCTTGTCAGGCACGGGCGTTCTTTGCCCGAGGGCGCCCTTCAGCCCGCTGCAGCCCTCGCCGCTCTCGGTGCAACGCGGGGTTCCACCACGGGCGGCCAGGCCGTCGCAGAAGCAACGGCAAGCGCCTCCTCGCCGAACTCCCGGCGTTCGCGGGGGCATGCCGTCCCTCGCGCCGCATATAATTCTCCGCATGCTACGACCTCTCACGCTGCATTCCCGGCCGGCCCGTCTCGCCGGTAGAGCCTTCCCGGCGGCGTTGCTGGCGGCGGCGCTGGCGGCAACCTCGACGACCCTGGCGGCCGGAAACGAGAACTGGCCGGCGTTCCGCGGCGCCGACGCGCTGGCGACGGCCGACGACGACCCGCGCCTTCCCCTCACCTGGAGCACGACCGACAACATCGTGTGGAAGACGCCGATCGACGGGCTCGGCTGGTCGTCGCCGGTCATTTGGGGCGACCGCATCTTTCTGACCAGCGTGGTCAGCGAAGGAGAGACCCAAGAGCCGCGCATGGGGCTCTACTTCCCCTACGGCTCGCCCCAGGAGATGCCCGACAGCCGGTTCCCCGCCGCCCAACCGGGGGATCTGATGGAGCGGGAACGGGACCTGCACCACTGGCTGGTCTACGCCTTGGACGTCGAGACCGGCGCGGTCGTCTGGACCTCGGAGGTCAACACCGGCTCGCCCCGGTTCGACCGGCACCTCAAGAACACCTTCGCCTCGTCGACCCCGG
This sequence comes from Vicinamibacterales bacterium, assembly GCA_965229825.1. GTDB lineage: Bacteria > Acidobacteriota > Vicinamibacteria > Vicinamibacterales > UBA8438 > JAJEEA01. Next base: position 1,706,683 of record CBDDJQ010000013.1, on the reverse strand, counting down.
TGACCGACGGAGAGCGGGTCTACGCCTACTTCGGCAACGTCGGCGTCTTCGCGCTCGACATGAGCGGCACGGTGGTCTGGGAACGGCAGTTCGATGCGGCCGAGACGCGCCTGGGCTGGGGCCCGGCCGCTTCGCCGGTGCTCCACGACGGCACCCTCTTCATCGTCAACGACAACGACGATCAGTCGTTCGTCGTCGCCCTCGACGCCGCGACCGGGGCGGAGCGCTGGCGGGTCGACCGGGACGAGGGCACCAACTGGTCGACCCCGTTCGTCTGGCAGCACGACGCGCGCACCGAGCTGATCACCGCCGGCAGCGACGTCGTGCGGGCCTACGACCTCGACGGCAACGAGATCTGGTCTTTCCGCGGGCTGAACTCCATCGCGATCCCCCAGCCGTTCAGCGCCCACGGGCTGCTCTACGTCATGTCGGGCTACGTGGGCGACGCGGTGCGGCCGGTCTTCGCCATCCGCCCCGGCGCCCGGGGCGACATCACCCTCGCACCGGGGCAAACCGCCAACGACCACGTCGTCTGGTACGCCGAGACCGCCGGCCCCTACCACCCGACCCCGCTGGTCTACGGCGACCACTACTTCACGCTGCTCGACCGCGGCTTCTACACCGTGCACGACGCCCATACCGGCGAGGAGCTCTACTACACCGAGCGCCAGGTCCTCGACCGCGAGGTACGGCGGCGGGTCGCGCGCGGCACCGGCGGGTTCACCGCCTCGCCCTGGGCCTACAACGGCAAGATCTTCGTGTTGAGCGAGGAGGGGGTCACCTACGTCATCGACAGCGAGGACGACTTCAACGTCGTCGGCACGAACACGCTGGACGAGGTCGCCATGTCGACCCCGGCCATCGCCCACGGCAGCCTGTTCATCCGCACCCGCTCGCACCTGTGGCGGCTAACCGATCTGAGTGCGGGTGACGGCCGGTAGCGGATCTGTCGTCTCGGAACATTGGCGAATCACCTGCCGTCTGACACTAACGGGATGCGACTTGCTGAAAAGGAGGTGGTGCTGCGTGACCGAACTTTTGCATGATCCGGAAAACCCCAGGGCATGGGGATAACCACGGCTCTCCGGGACGACGTTTGGCAGGGACGAAAGAGCGAGAAGGACTCCATTGAGTCCCGTGGTAACTGGGCGAGGTGAGGCGGCTGTATCGTCCTGCTCCGATGCAGCCATGTGACAAAGGCTCTACTTGCGTAGGGCCTTCGCCGTTGTTCCCCGTCGCAGACGCCGAGGGCGGCAGGTACGGGCGGGTTCAGCGGTCGCGAGCGGCGGCGCGCCGCCGCTCATCCAGACGGGCCACCAGATCCGCCTCGTCGCGGCAGGACAGCGCGACGGAGGCGAGCACGTCGGGCTCCTCTTCCGCAATCCGGGCGGCCAAGCGCTCGGACACGGCAAGTCCGCGGCTCCGCAGAATAGAACGAACGATCTCGAGACACCCCTCCGCACGGCCTTCCGCGCGCGCCTCGCGGCGCTGCTCGCGGAGCCACGGGTCGTCGTCCGGGCCGGTCCCGGCGGCGGCACCCAGCGCGCGGCCGACGCGCTCCAGCACCGCGCGCGTAACCTCCGACAGCGCCGTCTCGTTCAGGGCCGCGTGGATCTCGGCGGCGGTCCAGCCCGGCAGAGCGACGCTCGCCGCCGCCGTCCGATAGCCGTCCGCCACCCGGCGGTGAATGGTCAGGCCCGGCCGGCGCCGGGGCGAACCGCCCCCCGGCACCTCCACCCACACCTCGGGAAAACCCCACGCTTCGTACAGACCCAGCTTGGCTCGCCGTACGTCGGTGGAGTAGTCCACCTCCAGCACCACGTCCGGCAGGTGGTCGACGCCGACCTCGACGGCGGCGCCCTGCGGCCGCGTCTCCATCGGGTCCAGAAAGACCATCTGATCAGCCTGCAGGATGCGCCGCCGCTCGCCCCGCGCGTCGCGCAGCAACAGATCCGCCGAGCCGAGGGTCAGGATGGGCGCGCCACGTATCGCCGCGATCCGCGTCAGCAAGCCGGCGAGTTGCTGGCCGGCGCCTTCGTGATAGACGGTGGTCGGCTCGCGCGCCACCCAGGCGGTCTCGGTCGCCTCGTCCCAGTACTCGAAGCGGCCGTCGTAGTCGTCGATGGCATCGCGGGTGATGCGCACGAGCCGGCAGCCAGGAAACTCCGGCGTGGATTCGACGACGCCGGGCCAAGCGGCGGCCGGCTCCAGTACCGGGGCCGCAACGCTGGAACCGGCCGGCGAGACGAGGCGGCGGAGAGCCATGGCCCAGTCTACCACCCGGCCGCATCGCGCTTCCGGTGCGCGGCCGGCCCGGAAACCGTCGCCTGCCCTCCGCTCGCCAGCCCACCCATCTTCACCCCCCCAGCAGCCCGTGGTGGAACCCCGCGTTGCGCCGAGAGCGGCGAGGCGCCCGCCTGACATTCCCGCCGCTTCCGCGGCGCAGACTCCCGGCATGAGTCGGGCTACCGGTCGAGCGGGCTGGGCCGCATCTGGAACTTCACGATCTTGGGCCCGGTGCCGCCTTCGATGAAGTGCGGTGTATAGGTCGAGTAGTTGGACCAGAGTCCCCGGCCTTTCCAGCCGGCGTCGGGATCGTCGATCCGGCCCTGGGCCGACCGTGAGAAGAAGCCTTTCGGATAAGGCACGACCATGTCCAGGAACTCGCCGGTGGCCGGAACCAGCACCTGCAGCGAGTAGCTGTTGACGGGGCCCGTGATCACCGACTCGCCGCCGAGGCCGAGCACGTCGGCGTGGTCGATCTGGGTCAGGTACATCATCTCGGCGTGGATTGGCGACCCGGTACCCTGCAGGGTGGGGCGCTCCATCTGGTGGACGGACCAGCCCTCGGGACAGTGCCGGCCGGTGGCGGTCGGCCCGCCGGTGACGTCGCACCGGCTGCGGTCGAAGCTGGTGACCTGGTCCGACCCGCGCCAGTTGAGCCAGACGATGCCGTCGCCGTCCACCGCCACGCCGCCGCTCTTGAAGATGGGGGTGTCGAGCTCGGGCGCCTCGAACACCTCCGCCTTGCAGCTCTCGGGAGGGTTGCCGCCCCGCTCGAATCGGACGAGCTTGTTGTCCTCCTCGCCGATGCCGGCGCACCACAGGCTGCCGTCGTTGGCATTGACCCCGATGGAGTAGCAGCCGAACTCGATCCGGCGATCGAGCGCCGGGTTGACCGGCTCGTCCGGCTCCGTCCATTCGGTGATGACCCCATCCCCGTTGGTGTCCAGGACGGCGGGGCACCAGCCCTGGGACGCCTCGGCGTCGTGCGTCTCGTCCCAGACCTCGGTGTTGATCCACCCGACCGCATCGTTCACGCCGAAGTAGATGGGCTGGTCGTCCTCGTCGGTGAAGTGGTTGTGGTCAACGGCGAGACAAGACGGAATCTTCTCGACCGAGCCGTCCCGCGGGTCGTAGACGACCGCCTGCTTGGGGGTCCCGCTCGGGCGGAAGTTCGCCAGGAACGGATTGTCCGACCCCGGGCGGCAGAAGTCCGGCGGCGCGTCGCCGGGGTCGAGACGCGCTGTGGCCCAGACGCGCCCCTGGCTGTCCATGGCGATGCTGCGCAAGCCACCGGCGTCCAGCTCGATGCGGCCGACCTCGTGGGTGACCGGATCGAGCCATGACAGCATCGTGTCTTCCTGGTGGACGCCGTAGACGCGCCCGCCCGCGTTGAGGGTCGGATCCGCCGCGTAGGTGCCCTGCGAGTCGCTGCGCGACCCCTGGGGGGTGGCCCAGTCCCAGACCGAGATCACGACGTTGCGCTCCAGCCCGGACGGCCGCGGGGGCGCCTCGGGATAGGCGCCGGCGGCGATCGCGTCGGTCCAGCGGCCGAGCATCCGGGCCTGCGCCCCCAGCCCGCGATACATGCCCGTCATCATGCTGCCGCCGAACAAGTCGCTGTTCAGCCGCTGCTCCCACGCCTCGTCGGCGGGCAGCCCCTGCAGGTGCGCGGGTATCTGCCGGGTGCCCTCGTTGCCGAGGGGGTGGCACTGCAGGCACGACTTGACGGTCGAAGCGACCTGCATCGCCGGGATGTCGCCCTCGGGGATCTCCAGCAGGCTGAGCCACGACGCGGGGGGATAGACGGCGGCGGCGGACCGGCCGTCGGGCGCCGTCGTCGCCTCGAGGTCCAGGCGCTCGCCCCTCACCCCCGCCACCCGCTCGGAATCGAGCAGGCCGTAGCCGCGCACGAAGACCTCGTAGTCGGCCTCGGGGAGATCGGGGACCACGTAGCGCCCGGCGTCGTCGGTCACCGCGATGCGCGCGAACGGCGTGGCCAGGTCGCGGGTCTCGGCAACCACCCAGACCCCGGCTTCCGGCCCCTGCGCGCTCGTGACCACGCCCCCGATGTCGTCGGCATCGAGCACGACGCCGGCCGGTTCCTGCGCGCGCGCCCCGCCCACGGCGGCCGCCAACGCCGCCAACGCGCATGCAACACCCGCTGCTGAGAGCCTCATTCGGTCACCTCCGTGCTTGTACGCAAGCCGGGCGAGCGGGTCGACCCGCTCGCCCGGAAATCGCCGCTCCGCGCCTGCCCGGCCGACCTGTCGAGACGCCGGCGCCTCTGTGGGAGACGGCGCCGGTCTGCGGCACGGGCGCCTCGCCCCGGAAACCGTCGCCCCCCGGGCTCCGCTTCCCGTCCGGCCAACCCTCCAGGGCGTCACCGCCTCCAACAAGAGGGCGTCGCCGCTGCGCGGCGCAGACGCTTACTGACCGCCGCCCGCGGCCGCCGCACGCTCCTCGGCGCGGGCACCGGCGAGAATGCCCGGCATGGCGTAGTTGCCCTCGTGGCAGGCGTATTCGAAGATCGGGTCCTGCGTGCCGTCGAGCAGGAGCTCCACCGTCCACGGCTGCGTCCAGGTGTCCGGGTCGTTCAACGTGACCTCGTGCCGGAGCACGTCGGGAGCGATGCGCTCGAACCGTTCGACCAGGACCAGCCCCGTCGACCCGCCGTTGTAGCGGCTGCGCGGATCGTAGTTCCGCGTCTCGACCACCAGGGTGTCTCCCTCCCAGCGCCCGCGCGAGTTGCCCGCCCACTGCGGAATCTTCTCGTCGAGATGCGGGCGACCGTCGAGCGGGATCGTCCGCGCGTGGTGCCCCATCTCCTGGATGATCGTGACCTGATCCTCCGTCTGGAAGATCTGCGAGTAGCTGTTATAGCCGGACCCCAGGTTGGGCACGCCCCAGAACAGGCAGCGGTCGCCCAGGGTGCGATCTTCCGGTCCGTTGGATCCGGTCGCGCCGAGACCGCCGGCCTGCGCGGCACGGCGGCGCGCCTCGGCCACCTCGGTCAGCGGGGGCCGGCGCCCGTTCGGCGGACTGGTGATCAGCGACGTGCGGTTGTCGAGCGTCCGCTCGACCAGCCAGAACGCGTTGTAGTTGCCGGTGACGACGTCGAAGTCCTGAAACTCGGCGTTGCCCAGCGCCTGCTGAATCAGCCGGTCGCCCAGCAGATCGCCGGCCTGTTCGGCGTCCCGGAACACCTGGATCCGGGCGGTCAGATCGGCCAGCTCCTCGTCGGTCAGCCTCGCCTTGTCGCCGAACTGCTCGGGCCGCTCCATCGGCGTGGCGCTGTTGTTGGCCCAGATGCCCTGCAGGTCGGGATGCCCGTCCGCGGTCCGCGGCACCGTCCAGCCCCCGGGCGCCTGCCCCGCCGCCAACGGCGGCAGCGCCGCCACCCCGACCATCACCACCACCAACACCAGCGCAAGCCTCTGCTTCCTCATGACCCCTGCTCCTTGATTCTTCCTGCTATGTGCGATTCCCTGCTGCATTCGATTCCGGACCGCGGGTTTTCCGGCCCTTCGGCCGACGCGTCCTGTCACGGCACCTCATCGCGGCACGACGCGGCGTCAGGACTCGTCGTCCGGCTCCGGCATGAGCACGAACTCCGGGTACGCCTCGATGCCGAGCTCCGCGACGTCCTGACCGAGCTGCTCGACGCGATCCGACACCCGGACGCCGACGGTCTTCTCCAGCCCCATCCACAGCAGCCAGGACGACCCGAACGCGAACGCCCCGATGGAAACCACCCCGAGAAGCTGCACGCCGAAGTGGCCGCCGGCCGCGATGCTCGTGGCGAGCGTGCCCCACACGCCGGCGAACAGATGAGCCGGCACCGCGCCCACCACGTCGTCCACCCGGAACGTCTCCAGCAGCCGCATGCCGGCGATGCAGACGATGCCGCCGATCGCACCGATGACGATCGCCCAATGGTGCAGGACGATATCAGGACCGGCGGTGATGGCGACGAGCCCCGCGATGGCTCCGTTCAGGCCGGCTAGGAGTCTGCGCCGCAGGAGATTTACGGCATGAGATGGAGCGCCGTCCCGCGACCTGACTCACCCATGCCGGGGCAACTCGACAACTCGGCCGTTTCCCGGTGAATTGCGAACAAACAGCAAAATCATGCCCTGATCGGCCGGAGGGTCCGCCGGAGAGCACGATTCGGACCGATTGGCCGCCGTGACGAGCCCCATAATCTGTGCGACTACGCCGCCATCAGCGCGTGCAGGCGCTTGGCGTTCAGCGCCAGGCACACCAAGTCCCACTCGCAACGCACCTTGGCCAGTCCCCGCAGGCTGAAACGCCGGAATCCCAACACGTGCTTGATCCAGCCGTACGGGGCCTCCGACAACCACTTGCGTTCCGCATACGCCGCCCGGCCCGCCGACGTGGCCAGCTTCTTCAGCATGCGACCCGTCGCCGGATGCTTGTCCAAGTCTCGGCCGGCATTTGTCTTGCCCTCCCGGCCCAGCGACACATACCCGTCAACGCCCCGCTCTTCCAGCTCCACCAAGTCCCGCTCGTTGCAGTACCCCGCGTCGGCCAACACCTTCTCCGGCTGAGTGTCGAACGTCTTCTTCACTTCATCCAGCAACACCGGCAGGGCGCCCTGGTCGCTCGCGTTCGCCGTCAGCTCCGTCGACACCACCAACTGGTGGTCACCGTCCACCGCCGCCTGCGCGTTGTAGCACTGCTGGAATCCATCGTTGCTCGTCTTCATGATCCCGCTTTCCGGGTCCGTGAAATTGCTCTGGGCCTTCTCCTCAGGCTCGCCATACGCCCGCTTGTAGGGCCGACCCCCCTTCGGGTTGCGGGCCTGACCCGGCTGACGACCCCGCGTGTCGTCCGCCGACCGAGCCGCTGCCTCCAGACGCGCCTTCGCCGCCCGGATCGCGGCCAGACGCTCCTCGCGCCGGCGCAACTCCGCCGGCAACTCGTCCCCCCGCACATCCGCTCCCAAGCGAACGTCCTCGGCCGTGTCGACTGCATCCGCCGACCGCAACAACGTCTCGATCTCCTCGACCAGACGCCGTTCCTCCTCCTGCATCCGGCCGTAGCTCATCGCCTTGTGCTTGCTCGCGTTCGCGCGAACCTTCGTCCCGTCAATCGACAGCTTCCCAAAGCTCGCCAGCCCCAACTCCCGCGCCAGACGAACCACCTCCACGAACAGCGCCTTGAAATCCTCCAGATGACGACGACGAAACTCGCACACCGTACGGTGCTGCGGAAAGTTGCCCGCCGCCAGCACCCGGAACGCCACGTCCTCCTCCAGCTTCCTCGCGATTCCACGCGACGAGAACACCCCCGTCGCATACGCGTAGAGCAGAATCTTCACCATCATCCGGGGCTCATACGGCGCGTTGCGACGACCGTCCCCTTCGTACGGGGCGTAGAACGCCGTCAGATCCAGACCGTCCACCAGATCGCTGATGTGGTGCGCCAAGTGGCCCTCGGACAGCCAATCACGCAGGTCGGGCGGCAACAGCAGCGACTGCTCCGGCACGTAGCGGCGAAAAGTCGTCGACATCAAGTCCTTCCAGCGTTGGATTCTCGCCTACAATTTTCGCATCGATTTTTCTGCGGCGCAGACTCCTAGCAGATCGATTCGTCCCAGGATCGGCCGTGACAGGGCAAGCGCGGCGATGAAGCCGGCCGAGCCGGCCAGGTTCGTGTTGACCAGCACCTGGCTCATCGCCACCACGTCGGCGACGCTGCCGAGCGCAAGCTGCGAGCCGCCGTTGAACCCGAACCAGCCGAACCACAGGATGAAGACCCCGAGCGTGACCGTCGGAACGCTCGACGGGGGCGTCGATCGGACCGTCCCGTCCTTCCGGAACTTGCCCCGCCGCGCGCCGATGACGATCGCCCCCGCCAGCGCCGCCCATCCGCCGGTGCCGTGCACGATGGTCGACCCCGCGAAGTCCTTGAAATCGAGCTGGTTCAGCCAGCCTCCGCCCCAGGTCCAGGCGCCCACTATCGGGTAGATGATGGCGGTCAGCACCAGGGTGAAGGCAAAGAACGACCACAGCTTGACCCGCTCGGCGAGCGCCCCGGAGACGATGGACGCGGCGGTCGCGACGAAGACCATCTGGAAGAACCAGTCCGACATCACGGAGTAGCCGTTCTCGACGACGGCCGCTTCCGCCTCGGCCTGCCCCGCCAGCAGTGCAATCTCGTCGGCCGACGGCCCGTACAGGAACCGGACCGAACCGATCCATCCCCCGACGTCGACGTACATCAGGTTGTAGCCGATGACGTAGTAGGCGATCCCCGCGATCGCGTACAGGCCGATGTTCTTCAGGCAGATGACGGACGCATTCTTGGTGCTCACCGATCCGGCCTCGAGCATGGTGAATCCGGCCGCCATCCACATCACCAGCCCGCCCCAGATGAGGAAGGAAAACGTATTGAAGATGAACCGGACTTCGTCACTCACCATGGTCCCGCTCCCTTCCTTACCCGCCGCCGCGCCGGTGACGCCGGACACCGGAGCGACGCAGCAGTTCGGCGGCGGTCCCGTCCGCGGAGAGTCAGCGTGCGGAACGTAGCCGGGGACTACTGTTCCGCCGTACGCGGCACGTCGCGCAGCCGCTCCTGCACGTTGCCGGGAATGCCGAGCCGCGTGTTCGCCCCGAGCCGCGCGAGGAGGGCGGCGGTCTCCGGCCAGCTCTGGAACTGGAACGACTGCTTCGACCCCTCGGCCATCCGGTAGGCGGTGCGGCCCCGGAAGTCGCGCGCGTCGATGTCGGCGCCCTCGGCCACCAGATACTCGACGACCTCGTTCAGCCCGCGGAACGCGGCGCCGTGCAGCGCCGTGAAGTCGGCCTCGTTGACCGCGTCGATCTCCGCCCCCGCCTCGAGCAGAATGCGGACCGCCGCTTCCGCGCCGGGAGACCGGACCCCCCGCGGCTCCCGCGGCGTATACGTCGAACGGCCGAGCCCGGCCGCGGCCATGAACGGCGTGGTCCCGTCGTCGGTGGTCAGGTGCTGGTCGGCACCGGCTTCGAGCAGCGCCTCGAGAATCGCGCCGCCGCTGGGGGTGTAGCTCCGTGCGCCGGAGTACCGGGGGGCGGGGCGGTTCAGCTCGAACGCCGCGACCCACAGCGGCGTGGCCCCGCGGAGGTCGCCGGTGCCGCAGGCAAACGGCTCGAACGCCCCCTTCCGGGGATAGCCGATGTAGTTCATGATCATCGCCGAGGTGGTGATGCGACCGTTCGGGTCGGCGCCGTGCGAGAGGAGCGCCTCGACGAGCCGCAGCCGGCGGTCCGAGTCGATGCCGCTGCGGCCGAACCGGGCGTAGCGGTCGATGTCGTTGTGGCGGCGGTTCCAGTCGGTCATCCAGGTGAAGATGCTGCCGGCGGCGGCGTGCAGGGCCGGCACCCCCGCCATCGCCCCGTTCGCATCGGCGCCCCTGTCGAGCAGGAACAGCGCGAACGCGTCGTGGCCGGAGACGATCGCGTACGGCAGGGCGTGGGTGCCGTCCGTGCCCGTCTCGTCCGGGTGGACGCCGGCCGCGAGCAGCGTCTCCGCCATCGCGACATCGCCGTTGCGGGCCGCATAGAGCAGGGAGGTGAACCCCTTCTCGGTCGACGGGTGGGGATCGGCCCCGGCGTCGAGCAGCGCTCGCGCCACCACCGGATGCGCCCCCGCCACCGCCCACATCAGGGCCGTACTGCGGGTCTCGCGGGTGGCGGCGTTGACGTCCGCCCCGTGTGCGAGCAGTGCTTCGACGACCGCAGCGCTACCCGTCCGCGCCGCCGTCATGAGGGGCGTCAGGCCGCTCGCGCGGGCGACGTCCGCCCTGGCGCCCGCCGCCAGCAGGCGCTCGACCATCGGCAGACTGGCGTTCTCGGCCGCCCGTTCGAGCGGGGTCACGCCGTGGTCGTCGGCCGCGTTCACGTCGGCGCCGGCCCGAATCAGCCGGCCCGCGATCTCCGGATCGTCCCAGTGCGCCGCCCACAGCAACGCCGCGGCCCCGTCGGCGCGCGCCGCATTGACGTCGGCGCCGGCGTCGAGCAGGGCGTGCACCGCCTGCGCGTCCTGGCCGGCGGCCGCATCGACGAGTCGGAGATCCTGGCCGGCGGCCACTCCTGCCGCCGACACCACCCATGCGACGACGACGGTGACGGACACTTGCTGCATCGTCCTTCTCCCCGCGGCGGAATGCGCGACGTTCCCGTTGTCCGGGTCGGTATTGGCGAATCAAGGGCAGTATAGGGCAGGCTGGCGGGGAAGTCATCACGCCCAACGGGCAGTGCAACTGAAGCGATACGCTACCCTGGGCGGCAGACCCCGGCGCACGCCGCGCCGGCCGGCCGCTCCCCCGCGGCCGGGCCGACCTCCTACCGGTTCCCGGGAATCGGTGGCGACGCCGCGCGTTGCACCGAGACCGGCGAGGGGGCCAGCAGGTTGAAGGGCGCCCGTGCGACAAGGCGTGACGGGAGAGCCGTCATTCGAAGGGCCCGCAACTCGCCTGCCGGTCGGTGGAGAACAGTGGAACGGCGTTCGCGTTGGATTGCAGCAGCGCATCGTGATCGAACGGGTACGCGCCGTAGTCGACGCACAGGAAATGCTCGCCGATGCGGTTCGCACACGCTACGGGCAACCGCGCGGCGTCGAAAGCGTCTGCGCGACCGCTGACGAGCTCGCCGTCGACGAAGGTGGCGATGACGTCGGAGGTGCTCGAGTCCATCAGGTCGGCATACGGATCGTCCGTCCGATTCCTGAAGACCATCAGATCCGCGGCGAGCTCCGGCTCCAGCCGGCCGGTCAGCCGCTCGATACCCAGGGCGTAGGCCGCATGCCCGGTCGCCATTCGCCAGAGATCACGTTCCGACAGGCGGTCGCCCCACAGGGCTCGATCGACGCTCTCGGCGCAACGAAACTCCTCGAGGAGGTTGTACGACCCCGAGTATGACCAGTCCGAGCCGATCGCGATGCGGGCGCCCGCCAGCAAGGCGTTCGGCACGTCCACCGTCGCGTCGTACAGGGCCAGATTCGACCGGGGCGACCAGACGAGGGTGACGTCCAGGCTCCCCAGCCGTTCGATGCTCGAAGGACTCAATCCGACGCCGTGGATGAGCGCGTAGCGCCGGCCCGGATTCTTGGCCACGTAGTCCAGATAGAACTGGCCCTCGAGCGCCGCCGTGCAGTTCGTGCCTTCCGCGATGTGCGGCGTATAGGGAGCGTCCGGCGGAAAGTCCGGACTCGATGCCGGATCGACGACGGGCGCCGGTCCCGGGTGGGGACACGTCAGGCCCGAGAACGTTGCGCTGGCGGTGCCGTAGGGAAACGTCTGCATGTCGGCGCGATAGACGTAGGCCGGGTCGTTCGGCCAGCTCGCGTTCTTGAGAAGCCCGGCCACCGCGCCGGACCCGCCCAGCGTGGTCGTGCCGGCCAGTAGATGACGCAGCTCGATCCAGAACTGGAGAACCGGATCCTCGGTCCTCGTGTACTCGATCGGGTAGTGTTCCTCCCCGGCCCGGCCCTGCCACTGCTCGCGATGCGAGTACGACGGGCGCATGCGGGGATCGGGAAATCCCCCGCTGACGTTCGGATGCTCGTGCGCGTTGACGAGTCCGGGCGACACGTAGGCGGAGCCGCAGTCGATGACCGTGGCCTCGGGCGCCGACGATTGCACCGCGCCGGGCTCGCCGATGGCCGCGATCCTGCCGCCGGCGACGAGCACCGCCCCGCGCTCGGCTTCGTCCGCGCCGAGGAGCAGCCTCCCGACGACGATGGTCTCGCTCGATTGTCCACGGGACACGTCGCACCCGTTCGCGGCTTCGACCGCGGGCGACGCCTGCCTGGGCCGAATCGCCGGCCGCTCGACCGGACCGGGCCCGGCCGCGGCCTCGGCCGCCCCGCGGTCGTCCAGCCACCCGCCGCCCGCGTACAACGGCGCAACGAGCGCGACGACGCTCGCGGCCCCCAGTACGACCCCCCTGAACGTCATGACCGTTTCCCCTTTAGGACAGTGATCGATATTAAAGTTGCCAACTGCGCCCAAGCGCAGCCTGTTTTCCGCGGCTTGGCGCGTCTGGCACACGGCAAGGTAATTTCCGTCAGCGTCCTTACTTGGCGACGTACCCAGCCCGGACGCCATCCCCGTGCGGCTCCGTTACGCGCGCGGCCAATCGTAGCCCGGAAACCGTCGCCTTACGGCGCTGCCGCGCCAACCAACCCTCCAGCAGTCCGCACCGCTCCTACCAGCCCGTGGTGGAACCCCGCGTTGCACCGAGAGCGGCGAGGCGCCCGCCTGACAAGGCGTGAGGAGGGCGCATATTGGGCATATGGCAACCGCGGACTGCTACGCAGTCCGTCCGAACAACGCAGTCAGGCGGGATGCCTCGCCGCTCGAATGCAGCGGGGACTCCCACCACGGGCTGATACGGCGCAGACTCCTGCCACGGACCGTCGCCTTGCGGCTCCGCTGCCGCCTTGCGGCCCTGCCGCGCCAACCAGCCCTCCAGGGGCTCGCACCGCTCCTACGGTGCCAGATCCTGCCACGGCTACCTCGCCCGGCTGGCGCCACGCCAAGCGGGCCGGCCCGTCCCGCTGGTCACCGAAATTGCCGCCGATCCGGAACAACCGCACCGCATGGTCTGGCCGCACGGCATAATAGGGCGCAGGGTCACCGCCGGCCGGATCGGCGCGGAGCGAAGGAGTAGAGGAATGCGAGCCATCGTCGTCTGCCTGATATCCCTGGGCGTTGCCGCCGGTGCCGCGCCCGCCGCCGGGCAGGATCTGCGGCTGGTCGACGCGGTGGCGGCCCAGGATGCGGACGCGGTCGAGGTGCTGCTCGCAGGCCGCACCGACGTGAACGCACGGCGTCCCGACGGGGCCACCGCCCTGCTCTGGGCCGCGCACTGGGACGACCTGGCCCTCGCGGCGCGGCTCCTGGAGGCGGCGGCGGACCCGAATTCGGCCGACGACCACGGGGTGACGCCGCTGGAGCGGGCGGCGGAGAACGCCAGTCTCGCGATGGTCGAGTTGCTGCTGGACGGCGGCGCCGGCGCCGCCGTCACCCGGACGAGCGGGCTCACGCCGCTGATGACCGCGGCGCGCACCGGCAACGCTGCGATTGTCGGGGCGCTCCTCGACCACGGCGCGGACGTGAACGCGGTCACCACCGAGACCCGGAGCACGGCGCTGATGTGGGGGCTGGCCGCGCCCCATCCCGAGGTCGTACGCCTGCTGCTCGAACGGGGCGCAGACCCGATCCTCGAGACCACGGCCGGCTTCACGCCGCTGATGTTCGCGGCGCGGAACGGGGACGTCGCCCTGGCCCGCGCCCTGATCGCGGCCGGGGTCGACGTCAACGCGCCGGGCGCCGACGGCACCCACGTCCTGCCGCTCGCGATCATCGCGGGTCAGGCCGAGTTCGCCCGGTTTCTGCTCGACCAGGGCGCCGATCCCAACCATCGGGCGGGCGGGGTCACCGCCCTGCACGCCGCCGCCGGCAGCGTCGGGATCTGGCTGGGCGATTGGTACCGGCGGCACGGCCGGATCGCCGGCCGACTCGGAGCGGCCGAGAGGCGGGGGCTGGTCGAGGCCCTGCTCGCCCGCGGCGCCGACCCGAACGCGCGGATCACCGCATCGGCGATGCTGATGTCCTATATCGGCTATCCCCGGAAAGGCGCGTTCGAGCCGTTCGCGCCCGGCACCGGGGACCTCCGCGGCGCCACCCCGTTGTGGGTGGCCGCGTTCGACCTGAACGGCGCGCCCAGCCAGGTGTTCAGCATCATCCCGAGCTTCACCGGCAGCAGCCCCGAGATCCTGACGTTGCTGCTCGACGCCGGCGCCGACCTGACCCTGACCACCGTCGACGGGACCACGCCGCTGATGGCGGCGGCCGGACTAGGTCGGGCCACCTATACGCCCCGCCAGCCCCGCGGGATGCGGTCGCCGACGGCCGAGGCGGCGGTCCAAGTGCTCGTGAACGCCGGCGCCGACGTCGACGCGGTCAACGAAGCCGACTTCACCGCCCTGCACGGCGCGACCTTCCGGGGCCTCAACGAGGTCATCGAGTATCTGGTGGCCGAGGGCGCGAACATCGACGCGCGCGACTTCCGGGGCCGCACCGCCTACCGCATGGCGGAAGGCGCCAAGCAGTCGTTCCAGTTCCAGAGCTGGCCCGAGACCGCCGAACTCCTCGCCCGCCTGGGCGCCGACACCGACCTCGGGATTCCCGGCACGATTCAGGAACGCCTGCGCGACGTGCCGGTCGACGCCGCTCCCTGAGCAGAAGCCAGCGCGCGGCCCGGGTTTCTCCCGCTCGAACCAGCCGCACGCGGGCAGGCCCCGAGCGCAGGACCGTTGTCCTCGCTGCTCAGCCACAGGATGTTCGGCCGCTCCTGCGCGTGCGCAGCGCCGGCCCCGGCCAGCACGGCAAAGCCCACCGCCATCCCCGACTACCGACGCGTTCGCGCTACCCGCCGGATCGCGGCGCCGTCAGGTCGAGAGTATGCTGTTGGCGGCGGGTCACCGCCGTGGACACATCCGTCGATACGTCGCTGCACGGCGTGTGCAGGACGGGCTGGAGGAATCGTCGTGGGCTTTGTCGAAACCGCCATCGACCCTTGGGGACGCTCGGTGCTGACCCATGTCGCCTGGAACATCCTGTGGGTGTCGATCTTCGTCTTCATCACCTTTCTCGTCGCGCACGCGTCCTATGTCATCTTGTCGGCGCACCGGGTCCGCGCCAAGCCAGAGACGGATGCCCTCGAAGAGAAGCACGCCCGTCTGCCGAAGCGGATCAAGCGGCACTCGTTCATGGCCCGGCTGTTCCACTGGGTGATGGCCGGGTCCATCTTCACGTTGCTGGGAACCGCGTTCTTCCCGATCATGGGGTGGCAGTTCGACTGGGTGGGCATTCACTACACCGCCGGCCTGGTGCTGACCGGGGCCATCGTCTTCCACATCTTCCACACGACGTTCTTTCTCGATTTCTGGTCGATCTGGGTGGGCCCGAAGGACATCCCCGAGTTCAAGGCCGAGGTCATGCGCGAGGCGGGGCACGAGGTACCCGGACCGCATCCGGCCAAGTATCCAATCGGCAACCGCCTGTATCACCTGGTGCTGACGTTCGTCGGGTGCACAGTGAGCCTGACCGGCATGGTGATGCTGTGGCGCATGGGCACGCCGTTCATCACCCCCAACCCCTACATCCTCGGCGAGGGCGTCTGGGGCTGGGTCTACGTCTTCCACGGCATGACCGGCCTGTCCCTGGCCGGGTTGAGCCTCGCCCACGTCATCTTCGGCGCGCGTCCCAAGAACTGGTGGCTGACCAAGTCGATGCTCATCGGGTCGGTCTCGCGGCGCGATTACCTGGAGCATCACGAACCGGCGCGCTGGCCGATCAAGGTCCGGGCAGCCGGCGCGACGGAGGCCGCGACCCCGGAGCCCGGCGACGCGTAGCCGCGCCGTGACCGCTGTCCGTTGGAGCCCCGGAGGCTGCCGGAGATGGACGCCGGGCGGGCGAACGCCCCGGCGCGTGCGCGGAGTGCCGCGTCACGAGGCGGGCGGGTGATACCGCCACGCACCGTCCGATTCCCGCACGGTCTGCCCGCCGTTGCCGTGCGTCTTCCAGGTCCGCCCCTCCAGCGCTCTTCCCACCATGCGGATCGCGGATGCGGTACTCGTCGCGGCGAGATCGGCGAGGTACTCGACGAAAGGACGCAGGTCTCCGCGGTCGGCGTCTTCCAGGTTCGCGATGTACTCGTCACGCTGCTCCATCCCGATGACCGGCGGAAATTCCCCGCTACGGGCGAAGACGTAGGCCATCAGCAGCCGCGCCACGCGGCCGTTGCCGTCCTGGAAGGGATGGATGCGGACGAAGCGATGGTGCAGCCAGGCGGCCTCCACCTCGGCCGGCAGGCGGCGGTCCGCGTGACCGTGATGCATCTCCAGCAGCCGGTCCATCTCGCCGCGCGTCTGCTCGGGCGGGCAGTACTCGTGGACGACGCCGTCCCGCCGCCGCGGGTTGTTCGGCCGGACCTTGTAGTCGCCGCGAAGCAGGGCGATCGGCACGCGCCGCCCGTCGCGCACGCCCACCGCGTGCTCCTGGTGGCGGGTCAGGAGCTGGTGCCAGCTCTTCATCACGTGGTGGGACAGCCGGCCGCGGCCGGCCGCGGCCTCGAACACCAGCTCGACGGCGGCGTGCTGGTCCTCCAGCAGACCCTTCAACGTCCGGTCCGAGAGGCCGGACTCGAGGGCGTGGACGGCGCGCACTCCCCCGAAGCCCTCGGCGATGAGTTGCCCGGTCACCCCGCGCCGGAGCGTGTACAGCCCCTCGATCTGGCCCGTCTCAATGGCGAGCGCGCGCGCCCGCTCGCGCAGCCAGATGTCGAGCAGGGTCCGATCGACGGCCGGGTCCTGGAGCCGGCCGCGGCTTTCGTGCCAGCGCCGGACTCGCTCCCGATAGTGCGAAGATCCCCAGGAAACGGCGTCGGCCGGCAGGTCCGCGATGGGCGTCCAGACGGCCTCGGGCGGCTTCCGGCTCCCCATGCCGCCAGCGTACCACGGCGCGGACCCGGGCCGTCAGGTCAGCCCGCTTGCGTCCGAAGCTCGTTCAGCCAGGCGCGGGCGCGCTCTCTCCGCTCATCCGGCCCAGGATACTCCTTGACGAAGCGTTCGATGATTCCTCGTGTCATCAGATGACCGACCGATCCTTGGGCAATGAGCTCGGGGTAATCCGGAAGATCCATCAGGCGAACCAGCCGGCCCGCGCCGTCGTCGTGGCCTCGGTAGCAGAACACCACGTGCGGCACGGCATCATCGGGCAGGGCGTCCAGCAGGGCGGGATTGTGGCTGCTGATGAGCACTCGAAGGTTCTGCGCCTTCGCGAGACGGGACATATGGTCGAGCAGGCGTTCGGCACGGCTCGGATGGACGCCGTTGTCGATTTCCTCGATCACGACCAGGCGGTCCTCCGCCGACAGGATCGCCGCCGCGATCGCCAGCACGCGGAGCGTCCCGTCCGACAACAGCGTGGCGTCATAGGTCGTGCTGCGTCCGCCGAACGTCTCGGTCAGCGTGACCATGACTTCACGATTCGGTGTTTCGATGAAGCCGATCTTCTCGATGTCCTGCTCCGGTAATGCCCGTACGAATTCGAGCAACTTGCTCTTGAGCTCTGCAGCTTGACACAGGTTATACAAGACGCCGGAGAGGTTCGCGCCGCTGCCGGACAAGCGCCGCTCGGTCTTGGAGCTGTAGCCCCGCATGAGCGACGGGCGCGGGTCCAGACAAGTAATGGTGGAGAGCTGCTCGTGAAACCTGTGCGTCGTGGCCGGGATCTCCCTCTGCGCTCTCTTGTGACCACCATGGAATCTCGCCGAACTCATGAGTTGACACAAGACCGCCACCTGGTCGCTGCAGGCGAGTTGCGGCTTCCTGCCGCCGCGCGCGAAGTTGTTGTAGGCGACGAACATATCGCCAAGGGCTCCCTGCGAAGGCGTCACGACTTCGAAGAGCGGGGCGACCGAGGCGGGACCGGTCAGTCGTTCGTCCGCGATGTGGAGCTCGTCGTGGGCCCGCACTTCGAGCCTGATGGAATATTCGTCCCAATCCGACGAGACCGTTCGGCAGGCGAGCGAGAAGGCACGCTCCGGCCGGAATCCAAGGTCCCTCACGTTGCCGCGGATCGCGTGCTCCCGCTCCTGCAACGCGTGGCTGACCGACGCGAGCCTGTTGCCCCCGGCGATCCAGGACAACAGGCGCAGCGCCTCGACGGCGTTGCTCTTGCCCGCCGCATTCGCTCCAATCAGGACCGTTAGCGGCGCCAGCTTCAGCGTTGCTTCGCGGTAGCTCTTGAAGTTCGTGATCGAGAAGCTGGACAGCATCGACGTTCCCCTTCGCTTGCCGCCAACCGACCCTCCAGTCTGCGGCGCAGACTCCTACTGCTGCACCGGGTAGTCCCGGGTGAACCCGTTGCGGCTGTTGGAGACCGTGAACGATCCATCCCGCCGCGCGGAGATCCGGATCCAGTGCGATGGCCCGATGTGGATGGTCCGGCCGTCGGGCATCTCGACGCCCTCGTCCAGGTTGGCGATGAACTCCTCGGGCGCATTGCCGGCGCCGGCGGGGATGGAGTAGTGGTTCTGCCAGATGTCGGCCGGCGCCGGCGCGGCCCGCAGGATATCGAAGGTCTGGGCGGCGCCCCCCTTGCGGGGGCCGTTGTTCATGACCGCGGCCCGCGGGGCGATGGCGTGGGCCAGCGCCTCCGAGCCGGACGTCTCCGAGCCGTGGTGCGACACGAGATAGAGATCGACGGTGCCGATCCGGTTGTCCGGGCACATCAGCGCGTGTTCCCGGTTCCAGTTCAGGTCGCCCATGATGACGGTGCGGAACCCGCCGAAGCCGACGAACGTGCTGACCGACTGATCGTCCTCCGCGTTGCCGTAGCGGCTGGTGATGTCGTCGCCGTGAAACGTGAAGCCGTCGCAGAACGGATTGGCGCCGCCCGCGCCCGGCAGCGGTGCGTCGAGCTCCGCGCCGCCCGACGCGATGATGCGGACGTCGAGTCCGTCGACCGGCACCCGGTCGCCCGGCGCAGCCACGACGTGCTCGCCGCCCTGCCGCAGGTCCGCGTACCGCGCGAAGGCGGCCAGCGGCCGCTCGTCCTGGTCGACGGTGGTTCCGTGGTCGATGAAGTTGCGAATCGGCAGCCGTTCCGCAAGCTGGACGGCGCCCCCCATGTGGTCGCCGTGGAAATGGGTGACGATCAGGTGGTCGATCCCGGTCACGCCGGCATCGGCCGCGGCGGCGGCGATCCGGTCGGCGTCACGCCCGTCGAAGCCGGGCCACCCGGTGTCGACCAGCAGCGACTCGCCCGACGGGGCGACGAACAGGGTCGCTTCGCCCCCCTCCACGTCGACGACGTAGATCTCCAGGGTATCGTCCGCCCGGTCCTGAGCCGCCGCCGGGGCAGCCGCGAGACCGAGACAGAGTGCGAGAACCGGCCACAAGAATCGGAAAAGTCGCATGGCGTTGCTCCTGCATAGAGTCCACTCGACAATGAACCGCCGTCCTGCCCTGACGACGCGCAGCCGAAGTTCATTATCTCCGATCGCCTTTCCGCCGGCCGCCGCGGCCACCCCGCCCGCGAGCTCGGACCCGGAACTGCCGGCTCGAGAAGTCCTCTGCGTGCTTCCGGCGCAACGATATACTGTCGTCTGTGTCGATCCGACGAGCGGAACGACACCGTGGAGGAAACGGCAGGGGGCGCACGACAACAAAGTGAGGCGCTGGCCGTTCGCGGGCCGTGCGCCCGACGGCGGCACCGAAATCGCCGAGTCTGACCGCGCCAGGGGCCGTCGTCTCACAGATCTGTCGTGCACCCAACGGCAGGCCGCGCCATGACCGCCGAGAACCGATCTGTCGCCCCGGCCGACGACCGCATCAATCGCCTCATCCTCGACGCCCATCCCGATGCGCAGGCCGTTTACCGCTACGGCACCTGGGGCACCGACGCCCAGCGACCCGACAGCGACATCGACGTCGCCGTGCTCCTGCCGCACAAAGCGGCGATACGGGCGGACCGCTGGCAGTGGCACCTCCTCGCCGTCGAGATCGCGGGCGCGGTGCGCGCGGAGCACGCGGACCTGGTCAATCTGCGACGTGCCGACACCTCGTTGCAGGCCGAGATCCTGCGCACCGGACGCCTGACGTACAGCGGCGACGATAACGTGCGGCTGGGGTTCGAGTCGCTCGTGCTGTCGATGTACCACAAGCTGAACGAGGAGCGCGCCGGCATCCGGGCGGCCATCGTCGGGAGCGGACGGGCACCAGCGCGATGACCGACGTCCTGATCGCGAAGCAGCAGAGCCTCGAACGTTGTCTGGCGCGTGTGCGACACGCCTGGGAGCAGCCCTCGACGCTGCCGTTCGAGCAGGACTACGACCGGCAGGACATCATCGTGCTCAACCTGCAACGGGCCTGCGAACAGGCGCTCGACATGGCCAACCGTACGGTCGCCGCGAAGAAGCTGGGCTGGCCCCGGACCAGCGCGGAGAGCTTCGACCTCTTGGAACGGGCGGGCCTCGTCACCGCCGCGATGGCCGGGAAGATGAAGGCGATGGTCGGCTTGCGCAACGTCGTCGTTCACCAGTACCAGGATCTCGATCTCGACATCGTCACCGCGGTGGTTCGAGAGCATCTGAGCGACCTGTCCGACTTCGCCCGGACGATGGTCAGCCTGCACGATACGGTTCAGGATCAAGACGCCGGCATACAACGGAGGTGATGATGCGGTTCACTCTCGGTCTCCTTGCCGTCCTGTTCGCTCCTTCGCTTTCTTCCGCTCAGTCCGACACGGTTCGGGGGTGCGTCACGCTGCACGCGCAGGGCGTGGTGCTGCGGGCGAGCGATGCCGGTCGCCAGCACTTCGACAGCCAGAATATCGTCGACGCGGGCCAGGGTTTCCTGCTGCTGGCCGACGACGACCTGTTGGAAGAGATCACCCTCCGCGAGGGACAGGAAATCGAGGTCACCGGCCGCATCAACCCGATCCCGCCTCGACCGATTGCGGAGCCGCCCATTCTGCAGCCGCCGGGCGGCGGCAACCCGTTTCCCGGCGTGGGAAGGAGGCCGCTCAACCCGCTCGGGAGGAGGCCGTTCGACCCTCGAACGTCGGTTCGCAGGGAACGGCGCGGCGTGGCGGTCGAGGACGTGCTCGCGGTCGAGGAGTACAGGGCCCTCCGACCGAGCTGCCGCCAGTCCGATCGCTTCTGACCGGACACGCCGCCGGCCGGCAGGCTCGCGACCGCGCTGCCAGGCACGTCTCTTCGTCCCCTGGCTCGACCCGACGCAGCATCGCGACGGCTACCGCCGATGGCGGCCGGCGACGAACAGGACGGCGTTCACCAGGCAGCGCCAGACGAACAGGAAGCTGGTCGACACCAGGAACAGGATGGAGGTGGTCAGGGCGTCGACGGTCACGAGCCACCGGCTGAACCCGGACCAGAGCGGGACCACCGACAATCCTCCGATGACGAACGCCGTCCACTCGATGCCGGTCACCGCCAGCGGCGCGGGATCGGCCACCGCGCTCAGACCGAACATCGCCCCGAACACCACACCCGCATCGGCCAGCGTGTCCGCGCGGAACACGACCCACAGACACAGCACCGTCAGCAGCACGTAGCCGTGCCGCAGCGGGGCCGGCCAGCGTGCGAGGCGCGCGGCGAGTCCGGCCTGCTCCAGCCCCACGACCGCGCCGTGCAGCAGTCCCCAGGCCAGGACGCTCCAGCCGGGACCGTGCCAGAGGCCGATGCCCAGAAACAGCAGCAGGATGCGCCCGGCGCGCGCCAGCGGCCGGCCGCCGGACGGGTCGAGCGACAGGTCGAGATAGTCGCGGAACCAGGCGAACAGCGTGACGAACCAGCGGCGCCAGAACCCCGTCACGGAGTCGGCGCCGTACGGCCAACGGAAGTTCTCGGACAGCCGGAACCCGAACATCCGTGCGAACCCGATCGCCATGTCGGCATAGCCGGACAGACTGAAGTAGATCTGCAGCCCGAAGCACGCGACACCGAACCAGGCGTGCAGCGTGCCGAGCGCGCCGGACGAGAGCGAGAACACGGTGTCCGCGGGCCCGGCCAGCGTGGCGGCCAGGAACCCCGCCTTCCAGAATCCCACCAGCCATCGCCTCACCCCGTAGGCGAACGCGGCCATCGTGGCGCGCCGCTCGGCGAGCTGCGGCGCGAGGTCGCGATACCGCGCCAGCGGGCCGGCGCACAGCAGGGGGAAGCACAGCAGATACGTCGCGGCGGTGATCGGATTGCCCAGGGCCGGCGCCTCGCGCCGGTGCACGTCGACCACGTAGGAGACGGCGTGACAGACGACGAACGACAGCCCCAGGGGAACCAGCAACTGGGGAACGGCGAACGACGGGTCGCCGACCACCGGCGGCAGCGGCGCGGCGTACTTGAAGACCCCGAACAGCACCGCGCCTCCGGCGACCGCCACCGTGAGCAGCGCTTCGGGAAGCAGGTTGCGCGGGCCGGACGCCCCTGCGGCGCGCCGCGCCCAGGCCGTCGCCAGCCCCACCAGCCAGGCCGCCGCCGCCAAGCCGGCGAGCCACCGCACGAACGGTCCGGCCCCGCAGGCGAGGAACGCCAGGCTTCCCGCCAGGAGAACGGGATTGGCGAGGACGAAGCGCCGGCCGCCTTCCTTCCAGCGACGCGGCGTGAGGGCCAGCGCGAGAAAGAACAGCGCCAGCAGCGACGGGAGGAACCGGAGCAGAAAGATCGAATCGGTGAAAAGCACGGAACGGCAGCCGGTGATGCCGATCACCGGCGGCCCGCGAGACCGCGGACTGCCGGAGGACGGTGGAACGCCGGATCCTATCAGGTCGCGGGCGGCTCGGGAGCCCGCGACAAACGCCCCGCGCCTTCACCACCGCGGGTTCCCCGAGAGGTGCGAGAACCGCCCGGTCGTGGTAGTGTCCGGTCACGCGGCATGAACGCCGGAGGAGGCAGCATGACACGACAGTATCGTTCGCGGGGACCGGCGGCATGGCTGGCGGTCGTCGTCCTCATCGCCCCGGGCCTGACCGCCGAGAGCACGGCCCAGGATGGCCGCGCCGCGATGCTGGCCCGTGCGGCGGACGCGGAGCTCGACACCGAGTACGAAGCCCCGCCCGGCGACCCGCTGTGGCACCACACCGCCGGCTTCGCCAAGACCCTCTGCTCGGCCGTCTTCGTCACCGGCCTCGACCCGGCGTTCGCGGCCGAGAACGTGGGATTCTTCAGCGCCCCCTACGAGCACCGCGCGCACGTCACCGCCATCGAGGTAGACCAGGACGGGCGCCGGGTGCACCTGACGCTGCCGGACGGCGTGGTGCGAACAGCGAAGTTCAACGGAGACCACGGCTGCGTCGCGCTGCCGATCGACGGAGAAGACGTCTTCTTCGAACCGGTGGACATTCGCAGCACCCTGCCCGACCCCTGGACCCGGATGTGGCCGATGGGCGACGCGGTGCCGCAAGTCCCGCTCGCCGAGGGCGTGGACGCCGCGAAGGTGGCGCAGGCGGTGGACGCGGCGTTCGAACCGGCGGAAGGGATGACCGCGGCGTTCGTGGTGACCCACCAGGGGCGCATCATCGGCGAGCGGTACGGCGACGGCATCGACCTGCACACGCCGCTCGAGAGCTGGTCGATGGGCAAGAGCCTGACCGCCACCCTCATGGGAGTCCTGATTCAGCAGGGCGTGTACGACCTGTGGCAACCGGCGCCGGTCCCCGAATGGCAGACCGAGGGCGACCCGCGCCAGCAGATTCGCATCGCCGACATCCTGCGGATGTCGAGCGGCGTGCGCTTCCGCGGCGTCGCCGACCCGGACCTCGATCCGGCGCTCGGCTATCCTGATCACCTCTACGTCTACACCGGCACCGTCAACTCGTTCGAGTGGGCGGCCACCCGCCCGCCGCAATGGCCGCCGAACACCATCGGCCGCTACCGCAACTCGGACCCGGTGCTGACCAACTACCTCGTCCGCCTGGGAGTCGAGGGCCGCGGCGACGAGTACCTGTCGTTCCCGCAGCGCGAGCTGTTCGACAAGATCGGCATCCGGGGCATGGTGCTCGAGACCGACCCCCACGGGAACTATCTCCTGCAGGGGTACGAGCTCGCCCCGGCCCGCGACTGGGCCCGGCTCGGCAACCTCTACCTGCAGGACGGCGTCTGGAACGGCGAACGGATTCTGCCGGAAGGCTACGCCGAGTTCGTCAGCACCATCGCGCCGGCCTGGGAAGCCGACGGCCGCCCGATCTACGGCGGCTTCTTCTGGATCAACACCACCGGCACGTTCCCGGTGCCGCGCGAAGCCTATTACATGGCCGGCGCCGGCGGGCAGACCACCCTGATCGTCCCCTCGCACGAGCTCGTCGTGGTGCGGCAGGGCCACTATGCCGGCGCCCGCGCCGGCGGACAGGCGCTGCGCAACGCCCTGGCCCTCCTGATGGAGGCGGTACCGCCGAGCGAGTAGGTCGGGGTCGCGTGGGAGCTGCGACCCACCGGCGGGGCTCCGCGTGCGGCGGCGGGTCCAGGCGCGGAGTTCCTCCCGCCCGCATGTGAAGGCCGCAAGGGGCTCGGGCGGTGCGGCGTGGGGTCCCATAAATGCCGTTTATGGGGTCCCCCCTAGACGGGGCCAGCGGGGTGGAAGGAGGAGGGAGAAGGCAGATGGGATTCGGTGATCGGCCGTCGATGGGGACCATCGTGGACTACGGCAGCCCGGAGGCGATGGAGGCGGACCTCGCAACAGCGGAGGAGGCATCGACCGCGAACGTGGGCGCCTCCCTCGACGCGGAGGAGGCCGAGGGGGCACTGCCCTCGAAGTCCCTGGACATCACCCTCGACGGTGCGCCCTCTACTTACGGCTGCGGCGCGAGGCGGCGCGGACCGACAGAAGCCTCAGCCGGCTCTGCCGCAAGGCTGTGGAGGAGTACCTGAAGAGGAGCGGTGAGTGAGCATCTGGAAAGCTCGACCGCCTCGGCCGCAAGACCTCGCCCATCTGGTCAACACCCGTCGGGGTGGGCCTGCGGGTGCTCAGCGGCCAGGGGAGCGCAGATCGACACCACGACCGCGGCCGGTCGGCCGCGCTGTCGAGAAGGTGCGGCGCTCAATTCACCAAGTCGTAGCCGTTCTCGCCGAACAGATTGTCGAGAGCGGTCAAAAGCCCGGCGGCGAGCTCCTTCCTGGGTGGAGTGTGTCGGTTCCATGGGCTTGTCTGCGACGAGGACAGGTTCCCAGCTTCCATCGACGAGCTTGCGAACATCCGCCGAGAAGCCGGGATCCCCGTGGCGGCGACCTCCCGGGACGCCAGTGGTCGACGGCGTCGACCACTGGCTGCAGGACGTCAGCCCCGGCGCCCACCTTCAACTCGAATCCGTGCTCGCCGCTGACGCCGTCATCGCCGGCTTCGTCTTCGAGCGACCCGGCGACGTGGCGACGCGCCGCCACCGGGCCACGAACGTCGGGTCCGGACTGTCGTACGTGCTGCCGGTCGTGTTGGCCCTGCTGTCGCCGCGCGGCTCGCTCTGCCTGATCGAGAACCCGGAAGCGCATCTCCATCCCCGCAGGCAGACTCGCTTGGCGGAGCTGTCGGTCCGGGCGGCGGGGGCCGGCGTCCAAGTGTTCGTCAAGACCCACAGCGACCACTTCATGGACGGCGTGCGCATCGCCGTCCGCGATGGACTGATCGCACCGGCTGACGCCGCCATCCACTATTCGAACGTGACGGCGGGCGCACGATCGTCTCGTCCCCGGAAGTCGACGCGGACGGGCGCTTGTCGCACTGGCCGGCCGGGTTCTTCGATCAGCACGACGAGAACTTGGCGCGACTACTCGCCCCACGGAGCCGCCCCGACTCACCGGATTCCTCCGCGACACCCGCGGCAACGGCAACGCCGGCGCCGCCGAGCACCGGACGGCTGTGTCCGGTCACCGGGCAGCCCGTGCAGAACGGGCGCACGCTCGCCGGCCCGGGCTCGGACGCCAAAGCGAAGTCCGTCATCAACGACCTGTTGCGGGGCAATCAACGCGACGCCGACGAAAAAGCTCGCGCGCATGGCGGATCCGGAGCGGCTGAGAACAGCCGCCGACAGAGCCCGCAAGGCGGGGCCGAAGCCGAGCGACTGGCTGTAGCAGGACTCGGGCGGCGAATCCGACGTGCGCGAGATGATCCTGAACCATGCCAGTCTGGTCCCTTCCGGCCGCGACGAGCCGGTGGCGTAGCTTGCGGACACCGCATCCGGAATGGTGGCACTCGTCGAGCACGGCGCGGCCGGCGGCGAGCCTGCGGATGTGCCGATCGGTCCACGAAGTCCGATGCTCGCCGGATCGATCGTTGTTCGACGCGTATCAGGACCTACGGCGGCGAGGGGCGCTGGAGGAGTATCGGTTCCTCATGCGCTTGAGCACGAAGTCCCCACTCCTGCGCGATGTCGGGGCGGACTCCGCGGATCGATTCCTGAGATGCGAAGAGAAGACGCTGCCGGAGGAAGACGGCGCACCGCTCCTCCTGTGTGCCTCAGTGGACGGGTCAAAACCGGCGGCACCGCGACGGCCGAGGCCTGCGAGCCCCCGCACCGCGTGCGCCGGCCGCCGTGTCTGCCCGCCGCGCCGTCGCCGGCCGTACGCGCCCGCGTCCCCCCGCGCCCACCACCGGGCTGCGCGTAGGGGAAAACTTCTGGATGGTCGTGAACACCACGCCGCCCGACTCGACCGCGAGCCTCTCCCCCAGTTCGGCGCGCCTGGCTGGGTTCCGCCCCCGGCGACATCTCCGGCCTGCCGTGACGTGGCAGCCCCGCTTTCGGAACCACTCGCGGGCCGCATCCTCAACGACCGACTCGGCCACGATCACCCCCTCCACCGCCCACCGAAACGCCCTCCATACCGCTCCACTCGGCCAACCACGCCGTCCTCTCCCCGCCCCAAATCAGAGTCGCTGATCCGTGGCATCGTTGTGACTCTTGAATATCGAATCTACAAGACGTCCACACCCCGAGGTCAGCCGTGCAAGTACCTTCAACTGGTCGCGGCACGCGACGCTCGGGGACTCCTCCGGATAGTTGACACGATGCGACACCTCGCCCCACACTTCGTCCATCAACGACCGGACCTGCAGCTCACACGCAATGCCCGTCCTCTGGTTCGCCACGATGTCGTAGTGCACCGTAAGTGTACATGGAAGGCCTGTGTTTGGTCCTGATGCCGATGCCCTTGAAGAACTCCGCGTACTCCACGTCCCAACAGTACGCCACCGCCTCGCCCGCGAGCGCATATTGGTGTTCGTTCAGGATCTTGAGAATGATCGGATGAATTCGAATCAACTGGTCCGTATGCAGATGGATGACTCTGATGCCCGCCAGATCACTGACTCTCCGAAACAGATTCGACGCGTCCACCACGTCCCCACCCGAAATGTGTAGTCGGTTCAATTTCGCACGCAGACTCTCGACTTCCTTTATTCTGTACTTCACGAAATGGATGAACCCCGCGAGCTCGGGATCTTCCGTCAGGCATGCCATCAACGACTTCGCAACCGCCTCGAACAGATGGCGACTATCGACGAAATGCTGCGTCGTCTGCTCGATATGTCGTTGCGCCGTCGTCGTCAACCTGCGTGGCATTCCCGTCATTCCTCCGAGGTCTCAGTCCTGTCTGATACCAATGATTGACTCTTCTCGACCAAACAAGCCGCGATTCTCCCGAAGGACTTTTCCGTGCCTACCTTCGCTTGGCGGTCCGCACCAGAGCACCTCCAAATGGCGACACCTTCCCGCTGAGCCCGTTGAACCAAGGAAGCTATGTCAGGAATCTCTCCCAGCACGGGATTAGCGGACCGCACCGGTGCCAAACGCCGGTCAACACCGCGGAGCACGGCCGATATGTCACTGCCCATTCGACTTTCAATTCTACGCAGATAGAAACTCGCCTCCTTGGTCATTGTCTGGCCATAGACCTTGAATCGTTGGGGAACATAGCCGAGAAATGTTGGGGTGGCCCTCAGGCACGCCGCGCTATCCGGCGCGATCGACGCGATGGTCCTGGCGTCCAGTATCCACTTCTTGATTGTTTGACCCAGCGTGCCGAGCGCCCGAACCGAAAACAGGTCGCACGCGACAGGCACGATGAAAAAATCCGAATCGAGAAGGAGCACGCGATTCAACGGTCCGATATTGGGTCCGGTGTCGTAGAAGACGAAGTCAAACCGTTGCTCCCTGCTCAAACGGGTCACCATATCGCTGATCGAAGATGTCGCCAGCAGTGCGCCGAGCCGCCTCTTGAAGCTGTCGGCCCAGGCGTCGCCCAGGAATTCCTCGAACTCGGACATCCTTATGTCGCCCGGCAGAAGCGCGACGTTTGCCGCCATGATGGGTTCCACGAAGCGGCCAACGCCGACGTTATCGAAAACAGGACGCACCGCGCTCCATATCGTCTGCCCGTTCGGTTCGTTCGCATTGTTGAGCAGTTCGTCGACGACGTCGTCGGACAACAGATACGACGTGAGGTTGCACTGCGGATCGCTGTCGACCAAGAGAACGGACTTCCCCGACTGCGCCAACGCAAACGCAATGTTAGCGGTCAGTGTCGTCTTGCCGACGCCGCCCTTGTGACTGAACAATGCTATGCGGACCGGTCTGGACATTCAGTTGTCCTGTTTCTCGGCGCCACGGGCGGCGGCGCCGTTTGCTCCCGACTTCTTTCGCGGGCGCCGCGGCCGAGCTTGTGACAGGACTTCTCTCGCCTTCGTCCGGTCGGGCAGCGCCTCGACGTACCTCTCTCCGTACGCGGTCAGTTGTCTCTCGCCTCGGCTTGCCGTCGTCAGAAGACCGGACCGAATAGCGTTGTTCGAGGCTGCCGAGGGGTTCGAGAATTTGACCTGTGCTGCTTCGGTATTGAGTTTGCTGATGTCCGTGGTCTTGAACGCGATCGACGTCGGTGCTCGGCCGCTTGTATTCGGTTACCGGGTGCGGGACTGATTTCTCCAGTGGAAATGGGCGGAAATGAACCGAGCCGTCGGGGAAGTTGCTGCATGACGAGGTTGTCCCCGCGCAGATTTGTCGGCATCGCAGCGTCGGTCTCTGTGGCTGTGAGGAGGCCGGAAACGAGGGGCACGAGGGGCGACTCGCCGGCCGGGCGGACCTGTGCAGAGCATGTCGCTGTTGAGAGCGCCCATGGCAGACTCGCAGTGGCGGCAGCTTGTCGGCGCGTCATCGGCAGCGACGGTCGGTCCGGCTGGTTCGCTCGCGGAGCGCTGGGTCTGGCGGCTCCGCGGCGCCCCGGTCCCCCGCGGCGGCGCGAGACCACGGGGTCCCGGCGACGGCGCCGCCGCCATGAGGGACACGCGGCGGGGACCGACGCCGCGAACAGCGGCGAGCTTGGTGGCGTTCCCGCCGCTGGCGGCGAAACCCACGGGTCGCGGGCCGTTGCCTCTGTAGTGAGTCAAGAAGTAGGCGAGGCACGCAACGCGATCGACGTCGGTGCTCGGCCGCTTTTCGAACAGGAACTCCTTGGGCGACGGTTCCGGGGGCGAGGAGAAGTGCGGCTCGCGCGACGCGCCGGGCGGAGTTGGGGGAGCGTCGGCCCCGCCAGGCCTTGGCGGCTCCACACCGTCGAAGCCGAAGAAGGTCCCAACCGTCCTGTATATTCTGACCCGGCTGTCCTTGTCGAATGCTATCAGGTCATCGATTATCTTATGGACTTGGCTGGAAATGCTCTGGTCGTCCGACTGCCCGGTCTGGCTCATGACGGTACCTCACACCAGCCGGCGGCAAGTCCTCCTGACGACACGGGGCGTAGACGGCTGGTCGGTGGATTTTAGCACGCGGGGCGGCCCATGTGAGACCCGCACGGCCAGCACGGGCGGACGAGAGTCGTGGGCCGACGTGGCCGTACCGACGGTGGCCGTGAACCGCCCAACCGCCGGAGACTGCGGCGCCGGTCCCACCACGTGGAGCCGCAGTTCGGACGCCCCTATTCCTGCATTATTCGTGAAGGTCGAGAATCAGTCACCGATGGGGCCTGCTTGACCGCGAGCGGAGCCTCTCGGCCGCCGCCGCGGACGCGGCAGGAGGCTGGAGTGGCCCTTCACGGCCCCGGGCGGTTGCGGAGGCCAAGTGGAGGGAAGGTTCTGCCGGGACGGACGGTGCCGCCGGGGACTGAGACGTGCGCCGAGCCCCGCGCGGGCCCTGACTAACCCGCGCGGGCGCCGAGCGCGAGCGCGATGCGCCGCCACGCGTGGAGATGGGGCGTCGCCCGTGGTAGATGCAGGACGATGCGGCGCGCCGAGCCGATGACATGCACCCCCAGCTTCAGCAGCCGGTCGCGCAGCCACGTCGCCTGGGTGCGGGCACAGCCGGTGCGCGCCGCCCGCAGCCGCAGCTCCTGCATGAGTAAGTAGGCCGCCGCGGTCAGCAACACGCGCAACTGGTTCGCCAGGAACTTGGAGTCTCCTCAAATGCGTGTGGGTAGCGGCGGCGCCAGTTCTATGCCTCCACAGCAGAGGAACAGCATCGAGATCAACGCGCCGGGCGAGTGGAAGCCATAGGCGCGACGCGCGATCACCCGCAGCTTGTTGTTGATGCCCTCCACCGGACCGTTCGTCATCTTCGTGTCCAGGTACGCCAGGATGCCTTCAGCGTGTTTCCGAATCGTACGCCCCAGCTTCACGAACGGCGTCAGGCGGGACCGCGCAGCCCACTCCAGCCACTCATCGAGCAGCGCCGGCGCATCCTCGGGTGTCGCCTGCCCCAGGATCGTCGCCAGGTACTCCTTCAGTTCGTAGGCCCGGTCCAGCGCCCGGTTCTTACGACGCAACGTCTCCAGACGCCGGGCCTCACCAGGCCTCAGCCGCGCCGGGTGCTTCAGCAACGCATAGCGCGTCCCCTTGAGCGCCTTCGCATCCTCCGGCTCCGAGGCCAGCCGCCGCTGCTCCGAACGCCGCACCTCGTCAACCGCATCCG
Source organism: Vicinamibacterales bacterium (assembly GCA_965229825.1). Lineage (GTDB taxonomy): Bacteria > Acidobacteriota > Vicinamibacteria > Vicinamibacterales > UBA8438 > JAJEEA01. The sequence goes on along the minus strand of CBDDJQ010000013.1, from coordinate 1,675,920 downwards.
CCGCAAGCCGTTCAACGTGAAACCGGTCGAACACCACCCGCGCGTGCGGAACCCACGCCCGCAGCGCCTTCTGCCAGCTCGACGCCAGGTCCGCCGTCACCAACTCGATCCGCGCACAGCCACCAGGTCCCAACTGCTCGAAGAAGGCCCCCAGCGTCTCGGCGCTGCGCCCCCGCCCCGCCCAAACCACCCGACGCTCGTCATGGTCAACCACGATCGTCAGGTAGCGGTGACGCTTCCGGTAGCTGAACTCATCGACGCCGATTCGTCTCAGCTTGGCGAACCGAGCCCCGTCCAGCCGCCGCGCCACAACCCGTCCACGATGCGCCCACCGTCACCCACGATATCCCCAGCAGGCGGCTCACCGCCGTCCGGTCCGTCACCTGCGCCAGATACGCCGCCAATTCCTCGAACCCCGACGTGAACACGCTGCTGCCGCTCGCCCACGGCACCTGCTGAACGGTGACGCTTCCGGTATCGACGCCGATTCGTCTCAGCTTGGCGAACCGAGCCCCGTCCAGCCGCCGCGCCACAACCCGTTCCACGATGCTGCCCACCGTCACCCACGATATCCCCAGCAGGCGGCTCACCGCCGTCCGGTCCGTCACCTGCGCCAGATACGCCGCCAATTCCTCGAACCCCGACGTGAACACGCTGCTGCCGCTCGCCCACGGCACCTCTCCACCTTCACCCCGCGGCAACGCCGGCACGACACCCGCCACGGCGCATACCGCAGCCACGCCGGCATCCGGCCCCAGGACAGATGCCGCCACTCGCGCACCGGCTGCCGGTCATACCGCGGCGACCGCTTCCCGCACGTCCCGCACCGGGAACGCCGCCACGCCGGCTCCACCGACACCGTCAACGGACCGTCGGCGGCCATTTCCACCTGCTTGACGTACATCTGCGTGACACCCAACAGCCGCCGTAGTAACGTAGTCAGACGCATGGGGCTCTCCTCCTCGCGGGTCGTGGTGATACACGCCCATGAGACCAGGAAGCCCCTTGCGTTTGCAACCGCTTCCGCCAAGCGAGACGACGCACGCGGCCCCGACAACACCCTTGGCCCCGCCCAACGGGCGTCCGCCGCCGGCGCCGGGACCCGAGGTGGCCGTTGGGGCAATCAGCCAGCGTCTATCCCCGAACCGCCAGCCGTCGCGCTTTCCGCGTTGTCGTGGACGGCCGGGACGCCCCCGTCCAGGCCGGGCCGCAAGGCCCATATCTGCTGCTTGAGCGGAGGGACGGACGGTGTGTCACCCGAAGGGCCGCAGCGCAGCGAAGGACGCGCGTAGCGCGTTGACACGCCGGCCGGCCCGCAGCTACTCCGCTCCGACTATATCCCGCCACGGTGCGCCACGCCCGCCGCCGGTCAGGTGAACTGCCAGCACCCCTCGCCGACCCGCCGATCGCGCCTCAACCCACCCACACCCGTTTGAGGAGAGCCGGAACTTGCAGCAGCTCGTGCGGTCGATCTGCAGGCCGTCGAGCAACTCCTTGATCCGGTTCTCGATCTCCCCGCGGGCGCAGTAGACCCTCTCGTAGACGAAGCGCGAGCTCTCCAAGAGATTCGTCACGACGAAGCGCGGATTGTCCCGCGGCTCGCGACCCTTGAGCCGGACCACCTCCGCCTTGATCACGACCCGGCGTTCGCGGCCCCACGTGCGGGCCGCGTAGCGGGTGTCGGTATAGACGTGCTCGGTTCGGCCACTGGCCTCGCTCTGCGCGCGGGCCACGGCCATCGCGGATTCGACATGCCGCTGCAACACCGCGTTCTTGCCCATCGCGACCACGTAGTCGAGCCCCGGCTCAGCATCCAGGAAATCGAGGATCTCCGGGGTCGCAAAGCCCCCGTCGAGCCGGACGAGAAACCGAGTCGACGGAAACGCCGCCCGCAGCATCGGCAGCAGCCGACACAGCAAGCTCAGGGTCCCGTCGGCCGCCACCGCCTTGCCCGGCCGCAGCACCGCCGCGCACAGATACTGCTCCTTCTCGTCGTTGAAAGTCAGGAACGCGAGCAGCGGCAGATAGCACCAACTGTCGTAGTGCCCGTTGAAGAACGTCAGTTGTTGCGCGCCATGCGTCCGGTCGTCGGTCGGGTCCAGATCGATGGTGACCCGCCACACCCGCCGCCGCAGGCGGCGTCGATGCCGCTCGATCACGCACGCCGCCAACTCCCGCGCCATTCGGTAGAGCGCGCCGCGGCCCGGGCCGTTCTCGAACCGCGAAATCGTTGGTTGCGACGCCAAGGGCGCGCCGGCCACGGGGTCCCGCCCGAGCAGCAGCTTGTGGATGGGATCCTCCGCCAAGTGGTCGGCGTCGTTGCCGTCGGGATGACCGCACGCGATGCCGAAGATCCGCTGTCCGATCAGCTCCGCGAGCGTGTGCCGAATCTTCTCCGGCGCGCGCTTGTCGGCGAGACACCCGGCAAACGCCTTGACGAGGCCGTACACCCGCTCGGCTGCCTTGAGCAGGACGGCGCCGCCGTCAGAACTCGCCTGCTCGCGGTTGAACGTCGCGACGAGGGGCTTGTCGAAGAGATCGGGAACAGGACAGTCTGTGATGTCGTGTCAGGTGTCACGCAGGGGTCTCCGTTGTGGCTAAACGCTTGTGAACAAAATGTTTACACCACGCGGAGGCTCCTGTGTCTCCCCCGAAATCACCATCTTCACGCACATTCCAGGCTATGGCCTCGGCCCACCGTTTAGAGCACTTCGCTGTAGCGCAAGCGGCGGCGGGCCAGCAACCAGAGGCAGGCGGGAATCTGCGTCGAGCAGAAGAGCTGGCCCGGCTGCGCGACCATGCAGTCGACAGGTCCGCCACGATCAGGTTCTTCCGTATCTCCCCCTCGCCCGACTGGCTCGACGACATCGACCCGTTGGCGAGCACGAAACCCCGCAACGCCGTCCGGCGCCAAGTGGTGCACCATGTGCTGCGCCCACGCGAAGTTGGCGCGGCCCTTGGGCGGCGCGCCGTACTGCCAGCGCTTGTCGCCCGCCAGCCGCTCGCCGCCCCATTCCGAGACGTTGAACGGGGATTAGCGAGGATGAAGTCGGCCTTCAGGTCCGGATTACTGGTCGTTGTGGAATCTGTAGTTGTGGGCGATCCCGGCCCTCCATGCCGCGGATGGCCAAGTTCAAGAGGCAAGCCGCCACGACGTGTGGTTCGGCTCCTGCCCGTAGATGCTGATGTCGGCCTTCGCCTTGCCGCCGTTCCAGTTCCCGCTCGCGTGGGCGCGGACGAACCAGATCGACTGCACGAACATGCCGACGAGCCGCAGCAGGGGTGGTAGACTCGGCGGGGGTACGGCTCGATCATCTTGACGAGCACCTTGACGACGCAGCGCGGGGTGTAGAACTCGCCGCCCTTCTTGCCCTCGGCGCTCGCGAATCAGCCCGAGGACGACGTGTTTGTACTCGGCCGCGTCCATCGACCCGCGCAGGGCGTCGGCCATCGCCCACAGCTTGACCTCGTGGCCGACGACCGCCCCTCCGTTCGGCGCCGCCTGTGCGGCGTCCCTCCGCTTGCCTATCCGTTGCCGGGCCATCTCGTCGTCCGTCGTCGAGTCCACGTCCGCGGGGCCGACAGCCGGCCCGCGTCAACCGATAGCGTTACTACCAGCCCCCGGGCGCCTCAACGCCGGCCGTTCCTCCACGGCAACGGTGTACGCGGAGCGTCCCGCCCCTGGCGGAGTGTCGAGGGGTCGGTCGGCGCGCATCTCGGTCAGGTCGCCCTCCCAGAGCCCCGAGCCCGCGAGCTCGAGGATGCGGCCGGCCTTCGCCCGACGGACGAACTCGGAGAGCGCCCGATCCACGGCCTTCGAGTAGATCCGCTCGCCGCTGAGCCGCAACGTCTCCTCAAGCAACTGCTCATCGAGCACAAGATTCGTGCGTTTCATGTGCACATGATTGCAGCCGGAGCCGGGACGGATCAGGCGGCGGGGCGGATCCGTCTTCGACCGCGCGGTGCCACGGCGCGGAAGCGCCGGATCGCGGTGAGGGATCTCCTCTCGGTACGGTGACCGGCAACATCGGGGCATGAAGGACCGGGCGCGAGAGGGCGCGGCCGTGTACCACGCACCCTCTTCAGCGGGTGCCGCAACGACCAACCGCAAAGCCCACGGCGCGGAAGCGCCGGATCGAAGGGGCCGCCCGCGGGGCCGACCCGTCACCCTTCCGGGAAGCACCCCTCACGTGAGGGTGCTAGCGGCGCGGGCAATCGTGGATACCGTGAGATCCCAGCGACCGGCCTGCTCCACCAGGTATCGCCGGGTCGCGGCATCGACCTCGGCCGCCTCACCCTCGTCGAAGTACGCCAGGGCCTTCACCGCCTCCATCGGTGGGAAGCGGTTCCCGTACAGCGTCGCGGCGGCGCCGAGTCCGTCTTGGAGGGGCACGCCGGACCGCAGAATTGCCGCGAGGTCGAGGTAGTCCCTCGCGGCGACGCGCTGCAGGAGCACCTTGAGCTTCGTGCCGAACAGATCAAGGAGCGACGCGACCATGACCACGCCGTCGTCGGTCCGCTGGGGATCTCCCACACGGCCGGTGTCGATGGCACCGAAGAACGAGATCTTGACAGGCCGCGAGCGGCCGGACGGCCTCGTCGAGACGGTCAGAGTATCGCGCTCGCGTTGCAGGACCTCGGCGCCGGCGAAACACGACAGCTCGAACAACGCGTCGACATCCAGCGATTCCGACGAGAAGAAATCGAAATCGACCGACGATCGGTGCCCCAGCCTCAGCGCGAGCGCGGTGCCGCCGTACAGGACGAGCGAGTCCGGCAGATCGCCGAGCGCGGGCCAGAGCGCGCGCTGTGCTTCCGGGAGCACGTCGAGCGTCGGCGTGAACGTCATCGCAGCAATCGCGGCGGCAGCCGCCGCGCCGGCGGACCCGCGGCCGGATCGAGACCGAGCCGGCGGCGCCAGAAGCTCCAGGAGCGACGGTTGAACACGCCCACCGGGGGATCGTGCAGCACGCGGCGCAAGTCGGCCTCGGACACCCGCGCCAAGAGCCAGCGGACGTCATCGACGGTGCCCAGCGTCATCATCTGCGCGAGCAGGAGCTGCCGATCCGCCAGGGTGCTCTCGACCGGCTGCCACCAGACGTACTTCGAGGCCATTGCCGCGCTACGCTCGTCGCCGGTCAGCCGGTCCCTGTCCATGGCCACCACAGAATAGCGTGGACAGCGGTCGAATCGTGGTACAAGGTTGCACGCCTGCGCTGGGAAGGACCCGTATCGCGGAGACATGAGATGACACGAGACATGAAGCTGCCGAGCCGGCGGCGGTTCCTGCAGACGGCGGGCGGGTTCGCGGCGGCGGCCGCGGCCCTGGGGGGGCGCACGGCGGGGGCCGGCGGGGGCCGCGCGCAGCCGGCCGCCCTGCGGATACGCGCCGTCGACGCCTACCCGGTCTACATCAACCAGCGCTCGGACGGGCTCCTCGATGAGCCGACGTTCTCGTCGGACGACGATCCCCGGCGCTGGCGTTGGGGCGGCCCGTTCGAGCAGCTTCCGTCCGCCATCATCGCGATCATCAAGACCGATCAGGGGGTGACCGGGTTCGGCATGGGGGCCGGCGGGAGCGCCGCGGTCGAGATCATCGACGGGCATCTGAAGCATCTGCTGATGGGCGCCAACCCCCTCAACGTGGAGCAGCTCTGGGATCAGATGTACCAGTCGGCGATCTTCTACGGACGGCGCGGCCTGTTCGCCATGGCCCTGAGCGCAGTGGACAACGCGCTCTGGGACATCGCCGGCAAGCACGCGGGGCAACCGGTGCACGCGCTGCTCGGGGGCGCCTCCCGCGACCGCATCGCCCTCTACCAGACCGGGGGCGATGTCGCGGCGGGCGTCGCGGCGGGCGTCCGCAACTTCAAGCGCAGCCTGCCCGTGAATCCCGCCACCCCGCCGGCGGCGCTCGACCGGGTCATCGAGTCGGTGCTCGCGGCCCGCGACGCCCTGGGGCCGGACGGCAACCTGATGACCGACTGCGTGTCGCGCAACGGCACCGTGGACTGGGCGATCCGCGTGGCGGAGCGGCTGCGGCCGGCCGGGCTGTACTTCATGGAGGAGCTGCTGTCGCCGGACGACGTGTTCGGCTACGCCGAGCTGGTGCGCCGCATCGGTGGAGGCGGCCCCGGCTGGACCCGGGTCGCGTGCGGCGAGCACGAGTACACCGAGTATGGCTTCAACGTGCTGGTGCGGCTCGGATCGGCCGAGATCCTCCAGCCGGACATCACGTGGTGCGGCGGCACCACCGCCGGGCGGCGCATCTCGCGGCTCGTCGAGGGGGCGGGACTCGAGATCATCCCGCACCGCGGCGGCAGCTCCTGGGGGCTCCCCATCGCGCTGATCTCCCCGAGCTGCACCATGGCCGAGAGCTTCCCCGCCGGATCGACGATTCTCGACGCCATGTCGGCGCCGGTCGAGAACGGCAACGTCATGGCGCCCACCGCCCCGGGCTTCGGGACGACCCTGACCGAGGCGATGGTGCTCGATCACCGGCTGGCGGGGCGGACCGTTGTATAGTGGAACTTGGCAGCCTGTGGTAGAACCCCGCGTTGCACCGAGACCGGCGAGGGCGCCAGCGGACTGCAAGGCGTCCGTGCCAGACAAGGCGTGACGAGGGAACATATTGGGCATATGTAACCGAGGAACAACGCAGTCAGGCAGGATGCATCGCCGGTCGAATTAAGCGGGGCCTTCTGCCACGGGCTGCTTTGTATCAACTGCGAATGGACGGAGGCAAGTCATGAGACGAATCACGGTTCTGGTTGCGCTGATCGCTATCGGCCTCGCGGCGACCATCGGCCGCCCGGTAGCGCAGGGCAACGTCGCCGAAATCGAGCAGGTCAAGGACAACCTGTACGTGATCATCGGCGGGGGCGGCAACACCGCGGCGCTCGTCACCGGTAACGGCGTCGTCGTGGTGGATACGAAGAACCCCGGGTGGGGCGAGGCGATACTCGACAAGATCCGGACGGTGACGGACCAGCCGGTGACGATGATCATCAACACGCACACCCACGGCGATCACGTCGGGAGCAACATCGATTTCGCCCAGCCGGTCGAGGTGGTGGCCCACGCCAACACCAAGACGAACATGGAGCGCATGCCGGCGTTCCAGTCCGCCGACGGCCAGCAGTATCTGCCCGGCCGGACCTACGAGGATCGCCTGACCCTGCTCGACGGGGACAACCAGATCGACCTCTATCACTTCGGCCCCGGGCACACCAGCGGTGACTCCGTCGTGGTCTTCCCGGCCCTGGGCGTCGCCCATACCGGCGACCTGTTCGCGTGGAAGGGCGTGCCCTACATCGACGTCGCCAACGGCGGCAGCGGGGTCGGGTACCCGAAGACGGTGCTGGCCGCGGCCGACGGCATCCAGGGCGTCGACACCGTGATTCCGGGCCACAGCCCGGTGATGACGTGGGCAGACTTCCGCGAGTTCGGCGAGTTCAACCGCGACTTCCTCGCGGCCGTCGAAGCGGGCAAGGCGGCCGGCAAGTCGGCGGCGGAGACCGCGGCCTCGCTCGACCTCCCGGAGCGCTATGCGAACTATGCGATGAGCCGGGGCACCCTGACCAGCGCCGAGGACAACGCCACGAAGATCTACGCCGAGCTCGACTGAGCCCGCGTCGCGGAATCCACCCGCCGGACGGGGCCGGGAGCGCGTTTCTCCACGGACTCCCGGCCCGTCCACCTCCCGGAAGCCGATCGGCGGCGGTCGCCGCGCACGAACACGTCGGTTCCATGGGCATCCAGGTCGCCATCAACCACCGTACGAGCTACGAGTACGACCGGCGCGTCATCCTGTCGCCGCATACCGTCCGGTTGCGACCGGCGCCGCACTGCCGCACTGCCGCACCACCGTCAGCAGCTACTCGCTCCGGATCGACCCGCCCGACCACTTCCTCAACTGGCAGCAGGACCCGCACGGCAACCATCTGGCCCGCGCGGTCTTTCAGAGCCCGGCGCGCCGGCTCGGCATCGAGGTGGATCTGGTCGCCGAGATGACGGTGATCAACCCTTTCGACTTCTTTCTCGAGCCCTCGGCCGAGACCTTCCCCTTCGACTACGAACCGTGGCTGGCGAGAGACCTGCGCCCCTGTCTCGAGACGGAGGCGCCCGGACCCGAGCTGCAGAAGTTCCTGGCCGCCATCGACATCGGACCGCGCCGCACCGTGGATTTCCTGGTCGCACTGAACCAGCAGATCGAACGGCGCATCGACTACCTGACACGGATGGAGCCGGGTATCCAGACCTGCGAGGACACCCTCGCGCGGGGCAGCGGCTCTTGCCGCGACAGCGCCTGGCTCCTCGCCCAGGCCCTGCGACACATCGGGCTGGCCGCCCGGTTCGTCTCGGGCTACCTGATCCAGCTCGTCCCCGACGTCAAGCCCCTCGAGGGGCCGGCGGGTCCGCCCCGCGACTTCACCGACCTCCACGCCTGGACCGAGGTGTATCTGCCGGGAGCGGGATGGGTGGGACTCGACCCAACCTCGGGCATGTTCGCGGCCGAGGGTCACCTGCCGGTGGCCGCGACCGCGGACCCGGCGTCGGCCGCCCCCATCAGCGGCAGCGTGTCGAAGGCGGAGGTCGAGTTCGTCCACACGATGACGGTGACCCGCCTGAGCGAGGCGCCGCGGGTCACCCGGCCCTATTCGGACGCCGGATGGTCGGCCATCGACGCGCTGGGGCGCGCCATCGACCGGACCCTGGCCGACAACGACGTGCGGCTGACAATGGGGGGCGAACCGACCTTCGTGTCGGCCGACGACCCGGACGGCGCCGAGTGGAACTACGACGCGCTCGGGCCGACCAAGCGCGGGCTGTCCGACCAGCTCCTGCGGCGCCTGCAACCGGTGTTCGCTCCGGGCGGCCTGCTACACGACGGCCAGGGCAAGCGCTATCCCGGCGAACCGCTGCCGCGCTGGGCGCTCGGCTGCTACTGGCGCACGGACGGGCAGCCGTTGTGGCGGAACCCCGCGGTGCTCGCCGACCCGTCGCACGACTACGGCCACGGCCCGGCGCAGGCGGAACGGCTGCTCCGGACGCTGGCCGACCGGGTGGGGGCCAGCCCCGACTACGTCATGGCAGCCTACGAAGACCCCCTCCCCCACCTGCGCCGCGAGCGGCAGCTCCCGGTGAACCTGCCCCCGGGCGACCCGCGGCTGCAACGACCCGACGACCGCGAGCGGCTCCGGCGCGTGCTTGAACAGGACATCGGTCGTCCGGCCGGCTACGTGCTGCCGTTGGCCCGATCGTCGAGCGACGGCACCCCGACCTGGCAGAGCGGCCTCTGGCTGCTGCGCGGCAAACATCTGTTTCTCGTCCCCGGCGAGTCGCCGGCGGGCCTGCGCCTGCCGCTGGACTCGCTCGCCCGGGTCGACCCGCGTCACGCGGTGCCGGTGATCGAGCAGGACCCGTTCGCGCCCCGCTCGCCGCTGCCGGCGCGGGACATCCTGCCGCGCCGCGAGGCCCGGCGGGCCGCACCGGTTCCGAACCCCCGCGACCGGACCCCGGCAACCGGCGAGTCGGCCGACTGGGTGGTGCGCACTGCCCTCGTCGTGCAACCGCGCGACGGGCGGCTCCACGTGTTCTTCCCCCCCCTCGCGACCGCCGACGACTACGTCGATCTGCTCGCCCGGGTCGAAGACGCCGCGGCCGAGCTCGAGACCCCGGTGGTCATCGAAGGCTATCCGCCGCCGGCCGACCCGCGGCTCTCGGTCCTGAAGGTCACCCCCGACCCCGGGGTCATCGAGGTCAAGACCCATCCGGCTCGCACCTGGGAGGAACTGGTCTCGACCACGACGACCCTCTACGACGCGGCGCGCGCCACCCGCCTCGGGACCGAGACGTTCATGCTGGATGGACGGCACAGCGGCACCGGGGGCGGCAACCACGTGGTGCTGGGGGGACCGACCGCGGCCGACTCGCCTTTTCTGCGCCGGGCGGATCTGCTGCGGAGCCTGGTGGCCTGCTGGATCAACCATCCGTCCCTGTCGTACTTGTTCTCCGGACTGTTCATCGGACCGACGAGTCAGGCGCCGCGAGTCGACGAGACCCGATCGGACAGCATGGCCGAACTCGAGATCGCCTTCGAGCAGATCGACGGACGCGGCCCGGACTGCCCCCCGTGGCTGGTGGACCGCGTGTTCCGGCATCTGCTGGTGGACGTCACCGGGAACACCCATCGCGCGGAGTTCTGCATCGACAAGCTCTATGCCCCCGAGACCGCCTCGGGACGGCAGGGGCTGGTCGAGCTGCGGGCGTTCGAGATGCCGCCCCATCCGCGGATGAGCCTGACCCAGCAGCTCCTGTTGCGCGGGCTCGTCGCCTGGTGCTGGACCGAGCCCTACCGCCGGCCGGTGGTGCACTGGGGCCGCCGGCTGCACGACGAGTTCATGCTGCCGCACTACGTGCGCCGCGATTTCGACACCGTCGTCGGCGATCTGCGCGCGGCCGGGTTTCCCTTCGAGGCCGGCTGGTTCGACGCACACTTCGAGTTTCGCTACCCGCGCATCGGCCGCGTGGCCTGCGCGGATATCGAGCTGGAGCTTCGCACCGCCGCCGAACCCTGGTACGTCCTGGGCGAGGAACCGCACCGGGGGGCGACGGCCCGCTACGTCGATTCGTCGGTCGAACGGTTGCAGATCCTCGTGCGCGGGGCGGTCGACCGGCGGCACGTCGTGACGTGCAACCGGCGGCGGGTGCCGCTGCACCCCACCGGAACCGACGGCGAGCTCGTCGCCGGCGTCCGCTATCGCGCCTGGCAGCCCCCGTCCTGTCTGCACCCCACCATCGGCGTGCACACGCCGTTGACCTTCGACGTCGTCGACACGTGGTCGGGCCGGTCCATCGGGGGGTGCACTTATCATGTCTCCCACCCTGGGGGACTCAGCCACGAGACGTTTCCGGTCAACGCGGTCGAGGCGGAAGCCCGCCGGGCGGCCCGGTTCTTTCCGTTCGGCCACACCCCCGGACCGCTCGTGCCGGGTCCGCCCGAGACGAACCCGGCCGCCCCGCACACCCTCGACCTGCGCCGCGCGGCCCCTGCCGGGCCGCCGCGGGAGCCGGGGTCTTGACGAGACCACCCGCCTATACGCCACTCGCCGGCCACTACGACGAAATGGTGGCCCCTGACGGCACCCTCCGGCCGCATTGGCAGGCGGTGACAGACGCCCTCGCGGCGGCCGGCCGGCACGATCTCAACCGCCGGACGCAGGAGGCCCGCCGGCTGATCCGCGACAACGGCATGACGTTCCACGTCCACCGGCGCGGGGGGACGGGGTGCACGTCAGATTCGTGAGATGGCTGTCAGGCGGCCCTGGCGGCTCGTCGTTCCCAGAAATCCTCGAAGCGGCCACTGAGCTTGCAGCACCGCAGGGCGATGATGGCGTTGGCGCCGGCCACGGTCCAGTGCATGCCGGCGCGCTTGAGCCGGGCGCCGATTGCGAGCTTGCATCCGGCCTCGACGACGCCCGACGACACGCAAAGACCCCACGCTCGGAACTCCGGATAGCGCATCCGGTGGCGGTTGCGGGTCAGGTAGTCGATACACTTGCGGGCCTCCTCGCAGGTCTCACTGTGGGCGCGCAGGGCGGTCAGGATCGCATCGATCCGCCCCGCGTCCAACTCGTCCCGCCGGTCCTTGCCCCACCGGGCGGCCAAGTCCGTGCCGGCGCCGTAGATGGCCTTGGCGACATCGCACAGATGCCCCTTGGCGTGGTAGATGTCGATGATTTCGATGGCGCTGGGGAACTGTTCGGCGGCCAGATTCCAGATCCACTCGGCCCCGTCGCCGATGACGACGCGCCGCGCCGCCGTGTCGAAGCCGCGCCGCCGCGCTTCGCGATACGCCCGTTGCGCGAACGGGGAGGGCAGCGGGTCGGTGGGGCGGCTGGCCGCGCTCTCGACCGCAGCGCTGTAGCTGACCGACCCGGGGTCGCGTTGGGGGAGGCCGTCGGCGTTGCGTGTTTCCGCCGTCCACACGGTGACGAGCTTGACCTCGCGGGTCTTGGCGGAGCCGTCGGGCTGCTTGCCGCGCCGGCCTTCCACCTCGGACTTGCGCACCGGCACGCCGGTACCATCCAGCCCCAGGTACATCGTCGCCGCCGCGCCGGGTGCGGGCTCGACCCTCTCGCGTTCGTCGGCCGCGACCTCGCGGCCCAGCGCTTCGGCGGTGCGCTCGACCTGTTTGGGGTCGACCGCCACGCCGGCCAGTTCCCCCATCCACTCGCTCGCTTCGGCGAAGCTGACGCTCGTCGCCGCCAGTCCCACCAGCCGCGCCGTGGCGGGCGACAGCGAGGTGTCTTGCAGACCCAGGGCCCGGTCGCGCGGACAGCTTCCGCTGCGACAGGCGGCGCAGTGGTAGTAGGCGCGGTCCAGCGTCAGCGACCCCAACAGCGTGGTGAAGGTCTTCGGGCGGCGGCCGGCGTAGTGCGCCGTCTGGCCGCAGGCGCACGCTATCGTCGAACTCGAATGGTCGGAATCGTCCGCGTCGAAGTACTCCGCCATCGCCTGAGCGGCGAGGCCGAGGACTTGGCGACGGAGGGCCTGCTCGAGGGCCTCGAAGTCCTGCGCGTCGACGCTCCCCGGCCCGATGAATGCATCGACTTCGGCCGCGAGCGCGGCTACGAACGCTGCGCGCCAATCACCTTGACGGCTTGGCTTGCCGTGGCGAGCGCTCGACGGTGAACGGTCTGCAAGAGAGTCTCGAAGTCCTGGGCATTCACGTTTCCTCGTTTGAGGAACGCGTCGACGTCGGCCCCGACCGCTGCCTCCAACGCGGCGAACAGCTCCTCGACGCCCCCTTTTTCGACCGCGTGATCGAGCGGTTCAGTCAACTGCGCCTCGGGCATGGTCGGAGTCCTCCTACCCGAGGAATCGGCCGATCAGCACTCGCTCAATACCCCCGACGGCAAATCCCCCACTTTCTTGTCGTGCACCCGGGGGGACGCGGGAACGCCCCTGGCCGCTCGACGTGATCCCCTGCGTGATCGACGGGACCGAGTGGGCTCACCTGGAACGGGCGGTCGTCCAGCGCGCCCGGCTGTACGAAGCGGTGCTCGGCGACCTCTACGGCCCGCGGCGACTGATACGCGAGGGCGCCCTGCCCGCGGACTGGCTGCACGCGAATCCCGCCTTCCTGCGGGCGTGCCAGGGGTTGCAGCCGCCCGGCGGCCGTTGGCTGCCCCTCTATGCCGCCGATCTGGTGCGATCGCCGGACGGGCGCTGGCGGGTGCTGGGCGACCGCACCGAGGCGCCGGCCGGGCTGGCCTTCGCGCTCGAGAACCGCATCGTCGTCAACGCGGTGCTGCCGGACGTGCTGGTGGCCTCGAAGGCCCGGCGGCTCGTCGGCACGTTCGAGACCCGCAGGATGTCGCTGGCCGCGAGCGCGCCGGGCCACCGGGAGAACCCCCGCGTCGTCGTCCTGACCCCGGGACCGACGTCGGAGAACTACTTCGAGCACGCGTTTCTCGCCCGCTACATGGGCTACACCCTCGTCGAAGGCACCGATCTGACGGTCCGCGACTACCGCGTCTACATCAAGACGCTGGGCGGCCTGCAACCGGTCGACCTGATCCTGCGCAGTCAGCCGTCCGAACCCTGCGACCCGCTCGAGTTCGGGGGGCGGTCGCGGAGCGGCGTGCCCGGACTCGTCGAGGCGGTTCGGCGCGGCAACGTGGCCGTCATCAACCCGCTGGGGGGCGGCGTCGCCCAATCGCCGGCCGTGATGGCGTTCCTGCCGGCGCTGTGCCGCCGCCTGCTGGACGCGGAGCTGCTGCTGCCGTCGGTGGCCACCTGGTGGTGCGGCGAAGAGGCGGCCCGCGCGCACGTGCTGGACCACCTCGACGAGCTCGTGATCAAGCCGGCCTATCCCAGCGTACGCCGGGAACGGACGTTCGGACGGCGCCTGCCCGAGGGGCAGCGCGCCCGGCTCGCCGACCGCATCGCGCGCCAGCCCCACCGCTACGTGGCCCAGGAGCAGGTCGCCCTGTCGACGACCCCGATCCGCGTGGCCGGCGGTCTCTCGCCGCGCTTCCTGGTCATCCGCGTCTACGCGCTGTCCCACGGCGACGGCTACGACGTGCTGCCGGGCGGATTGGGCCGCGTGTCGTCGTCGACCGACTCCCTCGACGTGACCCTGCTCGGCGGCGGCAGCAGCAAGGACATCTGGGTGGTGGGCGAGACGGTCGAGCCCCACCGCTCGCTGATCCCCGGCAGCGTATCCCCGGTCGACGTCAGCCGGGCCACGTTCGATCTGCCGAGCCGCATCGCCGACAACCTGTACTGGCTGGGACGCTACGCCGAACGGGTCGGCGCCGCGGTGCGGCTGCTGCGCGCCGCGATGCCGCTGCTCTCGGAGGAGTCGTCGCGGCGCTCGACGGCGGCGTTGACCGGCGCCCTGAGCTTCCTCACCGACCTCGACTACGTGCCCCACGGGGCGGGCATCGAGAATTTCCCCCCCGCCCGCGCCCTGCAGGCCGCGGTCTCCTCGATGCTGTCCGAGTCGGATCGGCGCGGCAGCCTCCGGTGGCAGGTGGACCACCTCCGGAACGCCGCCTGGTTGCTGCGCGACCGCCTGTCGGCAGACTCGTGGCGCATCATCAACCGCTTGGCCTCGGACCTGCGATCGGGCCAATCCGGGCGGCGGGAACGCGGCAGCATGCGCCGCACCCTGGACCAGATGGTCATGAGCCTGGCGAGCTTCAGCGGCGCCGTCAGCGAGGGCATGACCCGGGGCCACGGTTGGCGCCTGCTCGACTTCGGGCGCAGGCTCGAGCGCGCGCTGCAGGTCATCCAGTTGCTGCGGCACGGGCTGACGACGGTGACCGAGGACGAACGCGCCCGCATCGAGCTCCTGCTCGACGCCACCGACAGCGTGATCACCTATCGGTCGCGTTATCTCACCTCGATGCGCGTCAATCTGGTCGTCGATCTGCTGCTGCTCGACGACGCCAACCCGCGGGGCGTGGCCTTCCAGCTCGATCACCTGAAGCAGTACGTCGGCCAACTGCCCGAACCCCAGACCCCGGGCCGGAAATCGCCCGAATCGAAGCTGATCACCGCGGCCGTCGCGGCGATTCAACTGGTGGACCTCGACGAGCTGTGCAAGGCGCGCGACGGCCGGCGCCACGAGCTGGCCGCGCTGCTGGAACGGGTTCAGGTCGATCTGGGGGGCCTCTCGGACGCGTTGACCCGCGACTATCTCACGCACGCCGCTCCGGTCCGACACCTGGCGAGCCGATGACTTCCACACCGCCGACGGGGCTCGACTACCGGGTCAAGCACACCACCCGGTATGCGTACGCCGAAACGGTGTCGCTCTCCATGCACCAGGTGCGGCTGACGCCGCGGGCGAGCGGGGCGCAGAGGGTGCGGGAGACGCGGCTCCTGATCGATCCACCGGCGAACGGCTCGGTCACGCGCGAGGACCACTTCGGCAACGTGACCACGACCTTCACGATCCAGGATGCGCACCGCCACCTGCGGGTGACGGCCGAGAGCCTGGTCTCGGTCTCGGCGGCCCCGCGCGCCGGCCTCGACTCTCCCCCACTGGCCGAGGCGGTGGCCCGGCTGCGGGCGCGCGAGACCCCGGACGAGCTGGCGGCCGTCGAGTACCAGGTGGAATCGCCGCTGGCGCCGCGGGGCGATCGCTACGCCCGCTATGCGGCGCCCGTCCTCGATCCGCACCGGCCGCTCCTCGAAGGCGTCGACACGCTGATGGAGACCATCCACCGGGAGTTCACCTACGACCCGGTCGCGACCACCGTATCGACCCCGGTCTCCGACGTCCTGGAGGGCCGGCACGGCGTGTGCCAGGACTTCGCGCACCTGATGATCGCCTGTCTGCGATCCCACGGCGTCCCCGCCCGCTACGTCAGCGGATACCTGGTTCCGGACCCCGGCGTCGTCGGCGCGCAGGCGTCGCACGCCTGGGTGTCCGTGTACTGTCCGGGCATCGGTTGGGTGGACTTCGACCCCACGAACAACGTCCGGCCGACCGGGAGCCACATCACGCTGGGTTGGGGGCGGGACTTCGAGGACGTGAGCCCTCTGAAAGGGGTGACGGTCGGCGGGGGCCGCCACAGCGTGGCGGTCGAGGTGCTGGTCGCGCGGGAGGCGTGAGACCGCTGCCCGGCCGCCGGTGGGCGCCCCGCGGTCTTCGCGCGGGACGCCCACCGGGTGAGAGGACGGATTCCTACTGCTCCTCAGTCGCCGCTAGTTCGGCGGTTCGGGCGCCGGTCAGGATGTTGAGCAGCCCGTAGTTCCCTTCGTGGCACGCGTACTCGTACATGCCGTTGCCGCGCTTCATCGGCAACGACGCCGTGAACGGCGCGGTGAACGTGTCCGGATCGTCCACGGTGTACTCGTAGAGCAGCGTGTCGTCGGCCACCCGGCTGAAGCGCTCGGTCAGGCGCAGGGTGGTCCCGGAACCGGCGGCCTCCGCCACCGAGGGATTGAAGCTGGCGGTCTTGTCGCCGAAGTTCGTCGTTTCGACGACCAGCGTATCCCCGTCCCAGTAGCCGCGCGAGTCTCCCATCCACTGGTGGAGACCCTCGGGCAGATGCTCCCGTCCGTCGAGGGGCACGATGCGGGCGTCGTGCACCATCTCGTGCAGCACCACGACGTGGTCCGGGGTCTGGAACAACTGGATGTTCTGGTTGTAGCCGGCGGGCACGATGGGCGGGCCGGAGTTGAACCCGAGCAGGCACCGCTCGGCGAGACCGCGGTCCTCGTAGCTGTCGGAGCCGATGCCTGCCGCCCGCACCCGCACCGGACGCGTGCCGGGCCGGTCCTCGCCCAGCGACAGCTCGATCAGCTCCACGCCCGGCCGAAGCGCCGGCAGCCGGCCCGTCGGCGGATCGACGATGAGCGCCGTCCGTCCGTCATCGACCACCGAGGCGTCCTGGTCGACCCAGTAGCGGTTGTAGCCGCCGACGTTGCCGCCGACCGGCAGCGGCTCGTCGCGCAGCTCGCTGGGCGCGTTGGCCTCGGCGTTGCGCTCGGCCGCCGCGGCCTCGATGGCCGCGATCTCCTCCGCCGTCAGGACCGCCTTGTCCTGATCTTCGGGCCGCTGCAGCGGCGTCAGCGACTGGAAGTCCCAGACCCCCTGCAGGTCGGGCTTCCCGTCGGGCAACCGCGGGGGCTGGTAGGTCTGGGCGCTCGCCGACGCCACTCCCACCGCCAGCAGCACCGCGACAATCGCAAGGCTTCGTACTCTCATCTTGGTCATTCCTCCATCTTGCACGGTTTCACAAGCGCCATCCGGGAACCGCCGGCACCTGCCGCCGCAGATGCCTCCGGCAATCCTTCTCCGCGTTCTGCTCTACCGCCGTCCCGGCGCCGGTCGCTGAGGCCGTCACTCGTCCGCCGCGCCGATGAACTTCTGCACGCGGCCGCCCAACTGCGCGACGAACACCTCGCCGTCGCCCGTCACGGTCATCCCGTGGCCGCCGTTGCCGCCGGGCAGCGTCGCCACCGCCTCCCCGTCCAGGCTCCGCAGCGTGCCCCCGGTCCAGATGTGCTGATCGCCGGTCATGAACAGGGCGGAGTTGCCGCCGATCTCCGGCCACTCGGCAAGGAACCCGCCGTCGGCGTCGAAGACCTGCACGCGCCGATTGTCGCGATCGGTGACGTAGACCCGGCCGGCGGTGTCCACCACGAGGTTGTGCGGCAGGCCGAACTCGCCGGGACCGGTGCCCCGGCTGCCCCACTCCAGCAGATACTGCCCGTCGGCCGAGTACTTCACGACCCGGGCGTTGCCATAGCCGTCGCTGACGTAGATCGACCCGTCCGCACCGAAGGCGACGTCCGTCGGCAGGTTGAAGGTGTTCCGGCTGCGGCCCGCGACCCCCTTCGCCCCCAGCTCCATGAGCACCCGGCCCTGGAAATCCATCTTGTAGACGACGTGACCGGGCGCATCGACGACCCAGACGTTGCCGTCGGAGTCGACCCGCACCGCGTGGGCGCCGCAATTGTGGCAACCCGCCGCTCCGTAGACGGCGGTATAGCCCGATTGCCCGGGCTGCCGGTCGGCCGGCGCGACGCCCGCGACCTTGCCGTTGTCGAACAGGCCGTCGCCCCACGCCCGCACGAAGCGCCCGCCGCTGTCGAACAGCATGATCGGCTGCGCGCCGCGATGCAGCACCAGGACGTACCCGTTGGCGGTGGTGGCGACCCCCGACACCTGCCCGAAGTTCCACGCTGCCGGGGTGCCCGCGGCCGACGTCGCGGGATCGGGCCAGCCTTCGACTTCCGTGTACGTCACCGGCTGGCCGTGCGCCGTCCCCCCGATCGCAAGCATCAACAGACAACACGCAAGCCCACGCATCCGCCTGACAGTCATTCGACCTGCTCCTGACATCACGAACAAGATGAGTCCGTTCCCCGCCTGCCTGCCCATGCCCGTCACCTGGTCACGAACGAGGTAATCACCGCCTGCAACGCATCCACCCGACCCGTAAGCCGGTCCACCTTGGCGTTGACAAGCAGTGCTCCCCCCGCTGCCACGAGCGATATCATCGCCGTGACTATTCCTATGATCAGCGTCAGCGTTTCCTTGTCCATAGTCTCGTTCCCATCTCCGACCTGGACCCGCCCACCAGACTACCACGGGCCGCGTCAGCGAGCCGCGACCACATCGCTCCTGCTGGTGCCCAACCGCCCCGGGCGGATCCGGTCGGAATCCTGACCGCTGCGCTCTGCCGCGTCAGACCACGCCGTCGGCGCGAAACACCCGGATCTCGTCGTCGGTGTAGTCGGCCGCGCGCAGCACCTCGTCGGTGTGCTGGCCGAGCAGGGGCGGAGCCCGGTCGATCCGGCCGGGCGTCTCGCTCAGCTCGATGGGCTGGCCGATCATCCTCACCTGTCCCGCCGTCGGGTGGGGGTGGTCGACGACCTTGCCGCGGGTGGTGAGCTGCGGATTGTTGCAGACCTCGGCCACGGTGCGGATGCGGCCGCACGGCACCCCGGCCGCGCCGAGCAGGTCCATCCACTGCGCCACCGTGCGAACGGCGGTGAGCTCGACGATGATCGGCATCAGCGCCTCGCGATGCCTCACCCGTTCGGGGGCGGTCGCGAACCGCGTGTCGTCGCGCAGGTCGGGCCGCCCGACGGCGTTGCAGTAGCGCACCCACAGCGAGTCGTTGGCGACGCCCAGGTTGATCCAGCCGTCGCTGGCCCGCAGCGTCTGGTAGGGCGCCACCGAAGCATGGTCGTTGCCGCGGCGGGTGGGGCTCTCGCCGGACGCGAAGTAGTTGCCGGCGTTGTAGGTCAGCAGCGACGCCACCGCGTCGAGCATCGCGATCTTCACGTGCTGCCCGCGGCCGATCGTCTGCCGGGCGTAGAGCGCGAGGAGGATGCCCTGGGCCGCCATCATCCCCGCCGTGAGGTCCGCGATGGCGGTGCCGATGCGCGTCGGGGGGCCGTCCGGCTCGCCGGTCAGATCCATCAGGCCCGACTCGCCCTGCACGATCAGGTCGTAGCCGGGCCGGCTCGCGTCGGGACCGCGGTCGCCGAACCCCGAGATCGAGCAGTACACCACCCGCGGATGACGCGCCGCGACCGCCTCGTAGTCGAGACCGAGCCGGGCGGCGGCGCCGGGGCGGAAGTTCTCGATCACCACGTCGGCGCCGGCGATCAGCCGCCACACGATGGCCCGGCCCGCGTCGTGCTTGAGATTGACGGTGCAGCTCCGCTTGTTGCGGTTGACCGAGAGATAGTAGGGCGACTCGCCGCCGAGAAACGGGGGGCCGAACGCGCGGGACTCGTCGCCGCGCCCCGGCTCCTCGATCTTGATGACGTCGGCCCCCATGTCGCCGAGGGTCATCGTGCAGTGCGGGCCCGAGACCACCCGACTGAGATCGATCACCCGAATGCCGTCGAGCGGCGCGGGGCGGCCCGGACTAGCCGACATCCGGCCTTCCCGACTTCGTCACAGCCGCCCGCTCCGCAGCTCGCCGGCCAGATAGTCGCCGGCCCGCCACGCCAGGGCGAGAATCGTCAACGTCGGATTCTTCTCGGACGCGCTGGTGAACGACGAGCCGTCGACGACGAGCACGTTGTCGACCCCGTGCATCTGGTTGAACCAGTTCAACCTCACGGGAGGAATCCTACCAGACCTCCTGCGTGCCGCGCCCGGCGGCGCGTTGCGCATGGCGGCGACGGGGCATAGCAGCCCGTGGTCGAACCCCGCGTTGCGAGAGCGGCGAGTGCGCCGGCGAGCTGCAGGGGCGCCCGCGGGCAAAGAACGCCCGTGCCTGACAAGGCGTGAGGATGGCGCATATTGGGCATATCGCATCCGCGGACTGCTACGCCGTCCCTCCGAACAACGCAGTCAGGCGGGATGCATCGCCGCTCGAATGCAGCGGGGACTTTCGCCAAGGGCTGATAGACTGGCGGGTGCGTACCGCGGCAACTCGGGAGGTCCCCATGCGCTCCACGTGCACCCGCGTCGCCGGCGCGGGCGGTCGCCCTCGCAACGCTCGCGAACAGGTTCCTTGCGTCCAACCCGGGAGAACGACGATGAGAGCCGCGGTGCCGATCTGGATCGTGTCCATTTCCGTTATCCTGACGCTGGGAGCGGTTCCGGAGGCGCAGGAGCTCGACCGCATCTACGTCGACCAGTACATGCCGCTGCGGTCCGAGCTGATGATCGCGGATGCGGACGGGAGCAACCCCCGCAAGCTCGTGCCCGGCACGGAGATCGACTACAACGCGTCGTTCTCTCACGACGGCCGCTGGGTCGTGTTCACCTCGGACCGGGGCGGGTCGGCGGACATCTACCGGGTACGGGTGGACGGCCGTGACCTGGAGCGGCTGACCGATTCCCCGGCGTTCGACGACCAGGCGGCGCTGTCGCCGGACAATCGCTCGCTGGCCTTCGTCTCGACCCGCGGCGGCGGCTCCACGGATATCTACATCCTCGATCTTGAGAGCCGCGAGATACGCAACCTGACGGATGCGCCGGGCGGGGACTTCCGTCCGACCTGGTCTCCGGACGGACGGACGATCGCCTTCAGCTCGGACCGCGGCACGGGGTTTCCCCACCAGGACTTCCCCGGCCCCGCCGGCAAATGGGAGCACGTGCAGGCGGCGAGCGTCTACGTGATCGATGCGGACGGCACGGGCCTGCACAGGCTCACGACGGCCCCGGAGATGATGGCCGGCTCGCCGAAATGGTCGGCGGACGGCGGCGCGATCGTGTTCTACGAGATGCCCGTGGCGACCACCCTCCGCGCGCACTTCGGCGGGACTCCGTCGAGCGTCGTCTCAGTCGACCTGGCCACCGGCGCGCGTACCGTCCACGCCTCGGGTCCAGGGCTCAAGGTGTCGCCGCAGTTCATCGGCCCCGATCGCATCGCCTATCTGATCAAGGCCCGGAACAGCGGGACCCTCGCGTTCACGAGCGCCAAGGAGAGCGCGCCCGACGACCGCGCCAATCCCGCGTGGTCGCGCGACGGCCAACGGGTGGTCTACCAGGCCGGCCAGTTGGAGACCATGCACCACTACGCCAACACGCCGGGCCGGCGGCTGCACGGCATCGTGGCCGAGCCCGGCTTCGAGCTCGTGCACGCGAGCGGCTGGCCGGCGGTGTCGCCGGACGGCCGCACCCTCGTCGTGAGCGAGCGGACGCCGAGCGCCGACCGGATGGCGCTGGTCCTGTGGGATGTCGACGGCACCAACCCGAGGCGGGTGTACCAGGATGACGTGACCGTGATGGGACTGGAATGGTCGCGCGACGGGCGGTGGCTGACCTTCGGCGCGGGCAGCTTCTTCCTGAATCGCAGCCGGCAGCCCGCCGAGATCATGATCATGAAGGCGGACGGGTCCGGGGTGCGGGCGGTCACCGCGGGACCGGGCAACGCGGGGTTCCCGAGCTGGTCGCCGGACGGGAACGAGATCGTGTATCGCTACTGGACCGGGAACGAGAGCGGAGAGGGGCTGCGCATCGTCGATGTCGCCACCGGCGACTCGCGCGTCCTGACCACGGAGTACGACACCCTGCCGTTCTGGTCACCGAAAGGGGACGTGATCATGTTCACCCGCTACGCCCCCGACGACCGCTTCGCCTACCACGAGTTCGACATCTACACCATCCGGCCCGACGGCACGGGTCTGACGCGGCTGACCGATGCGGAAGGCAACGACGCGCATTCCCTGTGGTCGCCCGACGGCGACTTCATCCTGTTCAGCAGCTCGCGCTTCGGTTACAAGGACGAGTCGCCGCTGGTCATCAACCAGCCGCAGCCGTACGCCGAGCTGTTCATCATGAACGCCGACGGTTCGAACCAGCGGCCCCTGACCGACAATCAGTACGAAGAAGGTACGCCAGCGTGGCTCCCCGCGAACCTGTTGAAGCAGGAGTGAGCCCCGATCGTCGACATCTCGAATCGGGGGTTGCCGTAGGTAGACTGTTGGCGGCGAGGCGACGAGCCGGGGACCGGCGGTAGCCGATCCCAGTAGTCGGCGCGGCCCCACGGAAGGCCGCTCGAAAGGAGAATCCATGGGAAGAGTGGTTTTCGGCGTGTGCGCGGTGGCGGTGGCCTTCCTGCTGGGACGCGTATCGGCGCAGGACGTCGAGCCCTCGTGTCCCGGATGTCCGTCGACCTACATCTCCGCGGAGGAGATCGCTCGCTATGAAACGGTGGGGCGGGAACAGGGGCGCGTCGACCAGCAGGTTCGCTCGATCGACATCGGCAGGGCCAATATCCAGGTGGCCGTCGCGCACCGCGGCGCGCTCGACGAGCCCCGGCAGAACTCCGTCGCGTCGCATGAGCTGGTGACGGAGGTCTACGTCGTGCTGAGCGGCTCGGGCACGAACCGGACCGGTCCCGATCTGGTGGGGCGCCAGCCTCGGCCCTCCGACAACTACGCGGTGCAGTTCCTGAACGGGCCGGGCAGCAACTCCGCCGACATCGAGAACGCCGCCACCCAGGAGCTGAAGGCCGGGGACGTCTTCGTGATCCCGGGCGGTACCGGGCATCAGTTCACGAAGATCGACGATCACATCACCTACCTGATGGTGCGGATCGATCCCGACAAGGTCGTGCCGCTCATGGATGAGGCAGCGTCGCAGGCCTATCTGGCGGAACGGCAGTAGGACCGCGCGACGGTCGCCTCGGGGCATGCCCGCGGGCCCCCGCACCGCCGACCGGGCGGGGGCGGCCGCGGGAACGCCGCCGCCTACCGGGGCATCGAGATGCCGTCCCTCCCTCTCGGGGCCGAGGACGACACCATTCCCGGACCGTGCCGCCGGACCGTGAGCACGGGAGCGCGGGACGACCCCGCCGACCGCAGGAACGGGCGCCCGATTCACGGCCAGTTCGGAATCGGCGAGGGCAAGATTGGCACGCCCGGCAGGATTCGAACCTGCGACCCTCGGCTTAGAAGGCCGATTGCCCACACCATAAGCCTTTTGTTATCAGTCAGTTACAGACTCTGCTAACTTCCTCTGCTAACTTTCTGCTCCGCCCGCTGCAGGTTCGCCGCTGCTGCCGGTGCGCTCGAAGCGCCGAGGTGCTCCTCGAAACGGGACGTCGCCAAGCGCATCGCCTCGGGCACGTGGCCAAGAGTATAGCGCTCCGTCGTCCGCGTGTCGGAGTGGCCGAGCACGTCCTTGACCAGCCGCGTGTCCCCCGCGACTCGATACAACGCCGTGCCGTAGCTGTGGCGGAGGTCGTAGGGGCGTACCCCGTGAATCCCGATCCGCGCTGCGGCCCGGACGAACGCGCGCCAGACGGTGGACGTCGAGAACGAGCCAATCGCGCCCACGGCTTCCAGATCGGCCAGCGCTTCGACCGCCGGCGCACTGAGCGGAATCGTCCGCGTGCGTCCGCCCTTTCCCGTGTACACGATGAGTGTCTGCGCCTTCCGGTCCCAGTGCTTGGGCCGGTAGCGCATCAACTCGCTGGGCCGCACTCCGGTGAAGGCCAGCACGCGGCACCGGACCTTCGCCGCCGATGCAGCGGCGCGGGGTTTCCCCTTGACCATCGCGCTGCCCTGATCCGACATGGCCGCGAGAATGCGGCGGACCGTGTCGTAGGAGAGCCCGCGGGCCTCCGGGGCCGGATTCGCGAAGGGCTTGACATCGCGCACCGGGTTCGGGGCGTCACGGCCATCGAGCGCCAGGTTCAGCGAGAAGAGCGCTTGGCGGTAGTGGTTGCACGTCGACGCCGCATGCGTTCGGCGCAAATCCGCGAGCGCGGTCCGCACATCGCCCGGCTCGATGGCGTCGCGCCGGAGGTGGCCAAGGCGCGCCGCCCACCATTCCAACTGCTGGCGACGCTCGGCTACCAGCCGAGGCCGATCGGCAATCTGTCGCAAGAAGGGCTCGACGTCGGCGGCCAGGGTGCCCGTGAGGCGCTGGGTCGACCGCAGGGAGGCCCGGGTGTCGAGGCGCCAGCGGCGAACGGTCTCCAGCGGCGTGTCGACCGGAAAGCGCTTGAAGCGCAACTGCCCGCCAGCGCGGACGTAGGCATGGATCCTGCCGCCGGCGTCACGCCGGATCCCGGGTTCACGGTGAGGTCGCTTGCCGCTCATCCGCTCTCTCCCTACACGACGTCCGCGCGACCCCACTTGACCTCGCCGATCACCGGAGCACCACCGGGCCACGGCCGGGTCGGGCCATGCCTGCTGGTTGGGATTGTCGCTGAGGAGCCGCCAAACGCCAAGCGCAGTTCTTGCCGGCGCTTGACGATCAGACCCAGATGAGCCGACACTCACCGGCCACGAGTCCGCGGCGGGCGAGCCAGCGCCGCCGGAACTTGACGCGGCCGGTGATCCGTTCGTCTTCGACGAGGGCTCCGCCGCCTGCAGCCGAGGCGATCGCGCAGACACCTACATAGCCGGCTTCGTCCGTCGGTCGGGCGCCGGCTTGCTGGTCAAGGTCCCGGGCACGAGTCTCGGCGTCGGCCAGTTCGCGGGCAAGCTTGCCGCGCGGGCGCCGGGTCGCCGGTGAAGCCGCACAGGAAGTCGGTTGAACGCCGAGCACCTTCGCGGGGGCAGACCAGACTGGCGACCGGCCCTCGGCGGCCGGCGTCGGTGGTCTCGGTTCCGGAGGACCGACAACCGGACGCGCAACGAGCTTTGGTTTCAATCAGTTGCACCGAATGCTAACTTTTCTCGGCAACTTTGATGGGCCAGATTGGTTATCAGGCACGATCCGCAGCATTTCGCGACCCCCCAAACTGGGACTCGAAGACCGCCGTTGCCGCCCGCATCGCCTCCGGCACATGACCCAGGGTATATCGCTCCGTCATCCGTGAATCCGAGTGGCCCAGCAGGTCCTTGACGAGCCGCGTGTCGCCGGCGGCGCGGTACAGCGCGGTGCCGAAGCTGTGCCGGAGGTCGTAGGGCCGCACGCCGTGGAATCCGAGCCGCTCGGCCGCGCGGACGAACGCGCGCCGGACGGCCGAGGTCGAGAAGGGGCCGATCGCGCCGAGCGCCTCCAGAGCTTCCAGCGCCTCGACGGCGGGCGTGCTCAGCGGTATCGTCCGGGTCCTCCCGCCCTTCCCGGTGAACACGACGAGCGTCTGGATCTTCCGATCCCAGTGCTCGGGACGGTAGCGCATCAGCTCGCTGGGCCGCATCCCCGTGAACGCGAGCACGCGGCACCGCGCCTTCGCCGCGGATCCGTCGACGCGCGGGCGTCCCTTGACGGTCGCGCTGCCCTGATCCGACATGGACGCCAGGATGCTGAGGATCGCGTCGTACGAGAGCCCGCGCCCAAGGTGCGCCCTGTGTCCTGTTCGCCGCAACTCCCATTCTACAGGTTGAGGTTGTGTGGCGGAGGAGGGCCATCACTGTCGCGGGCTGGATGCCGGCCCGGGCGCGAGGGCTCACCCGTCGAGATCCGAGGGCGGGCATCTCGCGTGGACGACCCCTTCCTGCGGCCACAAGGCACTCTCGGTCGGCGGACACGGCCGGCGTTTGCCCGAAGACGACTACGCACGCCGTGACCTCGCGCTGCCCCCGGATTCGAGGTAGCGAGCGACGGCGACTTTCGCGAAGCGCGTCCTCTTGTCGAGACCGCGAAGCCGCGGGATCGGAAAAACGCCAGCGCGCAGTCTGCGCTTGATGGTCGACTCCGAACATCGCAGGACGCCAGCCAGTTCGCGCAGGGTCAGTACGTCCGGGAGAGCTTCCAGGCGGACAAGGGCTTCGATCAACATGGGAAGAAGCGTAATGAGCTGCGGCCGCTCGCCTGAGGAACCACGACCAGCGCCAAGAACGAGGAGGACGACGGGAAGGTCGGTACCGACAGATCAACGGGGCGACTGAGCCGTGGATCGGCCTTGCCGATCCACACCAATGCGGCGTTCTTCGGCCTTGTCTGGCACGCTCCGTTTACGTCTGACGCCCGTCGCCTGCCTCGTTAGTCCGACGGTCTGACGATGACCGAGACACTGGCCGACTCCCCGCGAACTCAGTGACGGCCGTCACGACGATCCACGAATACCTGAACGACCGGCCGTACGTCTCGTCGTCGATGATGTCGGTGGCGATGACGCGGACCCTGCGGAACGCAGTGCGGGGCGACGGCAAGGAGCTCGCCGAACTCGCCCGGACCCCGATCGATCTGATCATGACCCCTCGCGGCGGCCCCCTGCCGGGGCCGCGAGACCCTGATCGATGACCTCTTCGGTCCCCTCGGCTACGAGGTCGAGGCCGAGGCCGACGATGTCGACCCCGAGGGCGCGCACCAGGACATCACCCTCAAGGCGACGAAGCGGCTCAACGAGATGCTGACGGACGTCTACGTGCTCCTGCCGGTACTCGACAACCGGAAGCACTACTGGATCGGCGCTCACAGTGCCTGAGACGGGGACGACGGCACGCACTGGTACGTCGAGTTCCGGTCAATCGAGACGTACGAAGGGCGACCGCACCAAAGGGGCGTATTCGTCCCTGCGATCCCGGGCGACAGGCCGACCATCAGGGGCTTCTGGGCAAACGTGCAGTACGTGGTGCGGGCACGATCGTACACACAGCAAGGCAACCACTACTCCTCGATCGGTCAGACGCTGAGCGAAGTCGGAAGAATCAGGACGCCATCCTGTCCCAGCGAGACTCAGCGCCGAGATGGGCGTCGGGGCGGGGAGCCCTACCCGGAGAACCCGTACCGATGCGAGAGAATTCCTCAAGCACCAGTGACTGGCGGCACAGCCACCCAGGTGCCAGCAGGGATGCTCACATCAGACGCAGCGATCGCTTGGGGTGCCGCGAACAACGTCACGTCCCTCTCGGTGGCCTCACGGCTCCGCTCTCAAGGCACGTTTTACGCGAAGATCTTCATCTTCCACGGGGAACACGTGTCCGGCGACGTACACCTTCAGACGCGAGAGTTACGCGAAGACCGTGGCCGATGGTCAGTACCGGAACGGCTGCACCCACCAGAGCTTGCGGTAGCGGCGGACAGGGTGGTTCTTGACCGCTCACGGGAACCACTCCAGTGGCGTCTCCAGTGACATCCGACCGTTGACGAGACACGAGCCTCACGTGAACTCCCGTGAGACGAACGTGCTCGTTCACGACGAGCACCGTCCGGTCAGCACCCGCGAAGCGCATGGGTCGATCCCCCAGGCGCACGTGGCGAGACTGCAACCGACCGGAGCCGACGGCGACTCCCGCCGAACAGCGCGAACCGGGCGATCACAGAGCCACCAGCCGACCAAACCGAGAGATGCCCCGACGTGTTCAGACTTCACCCATGAACGCGAGAGCGGAACCGCGGAAGAGTGAGCGACGACAAGAGGACGACGCGATGAAGAGCAGAGGCCGAGCGAAGGTGCAGCGGACGATGGTGCTCAACCCGGCCAGCAAACCAGGCTCCACGACACCGTCCCGCGACACTCACCCCGACCAAGGCGGGGGATCGACCCGCGCAGGAGTGTCGGCAGTGGATGTTCGGGAGCGCTACCCCGCACGCGCGGGGATCCACCACAGCGCACGGCGCGCCGACTGACACACCCCGCGACGGCGGGGATGAACCCGATCGGTGAGAATTGCCGGCGACTAGCGCCGGGGCTTTCCCCCCGCGCAGGCGGGAATCGTCACGTCGGCCGTAACCGCAGCTCAACTCCATATTCACCGCGATCGACCAAATCCGCCATCCCCAGACCCAGGAGGCCGACGACAGAAATGGAGACGACCAGCACACCGCGGGCATCGAACGGCACCGCTTGCAACCCGCCGCCGCTCCACGTCGCCAACTGCAAGGCGGTCCGCAGCCTGCAGGCGATCACCTCCCCCCTGTGCGGAGAATCCGGAGAAACGGCCAAGAAGATCGAGGACGCCACATGCCCGGCGTGCATCGAGATCCTGGCCGCCGTGCGGCCGAGACCGGCCGACATCCGGGACTACGAGCAGCCCGACGGGGTGGACATCCGGCTCGCGGACGAGCGCGACACCGAACACGAGGCTCTGAGGAGCCGCGTGTCGGTGCCGACAACAGCGTTCCTCTGGACACCGGCGGACGCGATCACCTTCACGCCGCCCCTGGGGACATCGTCTACGGAGACGGCCGAGGGCTGTTCGCGTTCTCTACCATGAACGACCGGCCCGCATTCTGGGTGATCCGCGGGGACTCGTCCTGGCGGACGTGGCTCGAAGATGGCGGGACCGACATCACGGAGTTCGTCGAGACCATCACGGAGAACCTCCGCCGCGAGTTCGGCGACGCCGAGCCCGTGAGCGACGACGAGGAGTCACCCGAAACCAACGGGGCCGATCCGTACCCGGCGATAGACCTCCGGGACCGCTACAGCTGGCGGCGGTTCACGCAGCTCGACGACCCTAACACCGGGCAACGGAAGGACCAGGCCGCCGCAGGCGGCACAGACTGAGAAGCCACAGCCGCGCAGCTCCGACACATCCCCGAAGACGCCCCCCCGTCCACATCGACCGTTCCAAGGCAGACAGACTTGAGGGCATGACCCAGGAGATCTGCGGGGACGACATCTACGCGAACGCAAGGGTCGACGCGGGCGTCGCCGAAGCGCTGGCCGGAACCGGGGAACCGTGCTGGATTCACGCACAGACGAGCCTTATCCGCTGGATTCGCACCGGACACCGCCTCGCAGGGGAACCCGAACCAGGAATCCGGTCCATAGCGGAGACAGCACAGAACAGAGCCAAGCTGGAGGCGCTCGTCGCGAAAGCGGTACCCCGGGCCAAGACACCGGACGAGCTGACCGAAGCCCGCGAGATGGAACGATGGCTGACGCACGAGTGGCTGCTGCTGGACGCGAAACTCGCAACCGAACAGACGACCACCCTGACCTACGCCGGAGCCCGGACCCATAAAGCCACCGTGACGAGCCGGGACGGCAAGCACCGGTCGCACGTCGGAGAACGGACCGGAAGCGGGGACCTCTGGGACCCCATGAGCCTCCCCGAGAACGCCCGCAGGGCGGCGCTCGAAGCGCTGAGAGAACTGCGCCCTTCAACAGCCTGGATCCGGGACGACCCCGGAACAGCAAGCACTAAACGGGCGACGAGAGCCCGACCCAAGACAACGGACTTCGAGGTGATGACGGCATCCATCGACACGATCGAGCAGGCCGCCAGGAACACCAAGATCGCCCAACGCAGGCTCAAGAACGACCTGATACGCCGGAACAAGGCGGGCAAGACCCCGGACCTCAACGAGAGACGACTCCGGATCCGCGCCCTCAAGGCGGCGGAGAAGCTGGAAACGGTAGCCACCGGTCTGCGCGCGGAGATAACCCGGGTGGCCGGCCCGCAGGCGTGAAAGCCCGCCCTCAGGACGGAGGACATCGCACAGACACATCCAACCCGCGCACACACCCGCGACCGCACACCCCGAGCTTCCCACAGAAGGGGTGTCGACCGCGAACCCGGAACGGAATCCAAGGAATCCCGCACCGCGGGGATCCACCGAAACCGGAGAGGCCACCGGCCCGAGACCCCGGTCGCTGAACGCGGACAAACCGGCGGAAGAAGCGCCCATCGGTCGGAGAACACCGCCGCCGGAGCGAGCGAGAACGGCGGAATCAGGAACAGAACGGAGGCCGCGTGAGCTGGGAACGGAACGTGAAGAACGCCGAAACGATCGGCCAGATCATCGACACACTCATCACGGAATTCCAGAGGCAGACCGAGGCGCGCACGGCGCACACGAAGGCACGCCTGAAACGTTTCGACGAAGCTTTCGATACGGACGCCACGAAGCTCCTGCTCTGGGACGCCATCGCGTGGGCCGAGAGCGTCGGGCTACGACTGGTGCTCCGAGCAGACCTCGAAGAGGCGGAGAACAGGCCGCAGGCGTAGAAGACGAGAGACCGAGCGCATGACGACAAGCCCCGAGGATGCCATCAACACGAAGAACCTGGAGCACGCCATCAACAAGCTCGAAGCAGTGCTTGACGTCGAAGGCGCATCGCGGCGTTCCTCATCGCATCGCGCCTAGAGCAGACCCTCCCCGGTCTTCGCGACCTCGTCGACACTGAGCCGACACCGGAGACAGCCGAGTGACGATCATCCCCTACATCAACGACGACGGACTGAATCTCGCGTTCGACCTGACGATAACCGCCGTACCGCGGTAGTCCTCTGCGTGATGGCAGTACGAGAAATCCTCCGCTTGTGGAGGTGGCGGGACGACATGCTGTGCGGCCTGATCGAGCCACGGGCCGCACGGACGACAGAAGGCGAGGCCACGCTGCTGGCGACCGCATGCGGGGCGCTGATTCTCTGCGCCTCGCTCATAATCGTGGGC
The DNA here is from genome assembly GCA_965229825.1 of Vicinamibacterales bacterium. Classification (GTDB taxonomy): domain Bacteria; phylum Acidobacteriota; class Vicinamibacteria; order Vicinamibacterales; family UBA8438; genus JAJEEA01. Next base: position 1,645,175 of record CBDDJQ010000013.1, on the reverse strand, counting down.
GCAACGGCCGGGATCATTGAACACGTTCAGACCGCGATCATCAAGCAAGCGGCACAAGCCGAAGAGCCCCAAGGGCAGCGGTAATCGACATCGGTCCGGCCGGGAACGCGAACCGAGCCGCCGGTACCCGCGGACAGAAGAAGATGAACACGAAACCACGCGCAAAGGCGACCGAAGCCCGTGGGGCACCATCGATCGATTCAGTCGCCCAGGGCCGGAAGTCAAGGTAGTCCAGACCCCCTCGCACGGCGGGCTGCACTTCCGGGGCAAGGCGATCGACGCCGTACCGGCGCAGGCAGTCGGGTCTATTTCAAGACCGAGCCAGGAGTCCTGCAGCGCCCGCCTGTTCGGGTGTGGACAGACTTGAGGGCATGACCCATCAGATCTGCCGGGACGACATCTACGCCAACGCGAGAGTCGACGCGGGCGTCGCCGAGGCAATAGCCGGCGTGAACGAAGAGCCGTTCTGGGTACAGGCCCAGACGAACCTGATCCGCTGGGTCCGCACCGGACACCGCCTCGCGGGAGAGCCGGAGCCCGGAATCCGGTCAGTAGCGGAGACGGCACGAAACACGGCCAAGCTCGAGACGCTGATCACGAGCGCACTGTACCGGGCCGGGACGGGGGACAAACTGGCCGAGGCCCGCGAGCTGGAACGGTGGCTCACGCACGACTGGCTGCGCCTGGACACCGCCCTCACGTACCGCCTGACGCACACCCTGGCCGAGGCCGGCGCCCAGGACATCACCGTCACAAGCCGCGACGGTCTGCACCGCACGCCGGTCGGCGAGCGGACCGGGAGCTGGGACCGGTGGGACCCGACCAGCCTCCCCGAAGACCCCGAGCAAGACGGGGATCAAGCACTGCGAAATCTCATCAGAGAGAGCCTCAAGACACTCGGAATCGGCCCAGGAACCGCAGAGCGAATCGCGGGATTACCACGCGACACAATCAGAAGCGTCCTCAGGGGCCGGTCACCGACCTACAGGAAGCTTCTGAAGATCTGCGACGCGCTGTACCTGCGACTGACGATCGAGCGCGTCAACGTCGAAGAGGCGCCGCCGGCAATACCGGCGAAGCCGCCAATGCAGGCGACAGACAGTCAGACGAGCCGCGCAACGCGCAGACAGGAAGCAAAGAACGACGTGCGCGCGACGTACTACACCAGCGCCCCGCGAGGCCAAATAGTCAACCGGCTTCGCCAGATACCCGAAGATATCGTGGCGGAGGTGATCGACGAGATGGTCACCGAGGAGGCGTACGACGACTCCGACGAGCTGAGGAGCATGGCCTTTCAGGCGGGATACAAGATATGGTGAGCCGAAACCAACACGGAACGCCGCGGCGACCGGACCCGCACCAGCAGCCTGATGCAACATGAAACGGGTCAGACTCACATAGGTTGAGCGGGCCAGCACTAGAGTGCGACCTACTTAGATATAGTGAGCCTGTCAGCATCACTGGAAAGCACCAGCAACTCCAACACGACAGACGGACTCGAGCGTGGACACGCACAAAAAGAAGGAGCACAATAAATGCAATGGGTCTTGAACGGGGAGGTCGATGTGACCGCCCACAAGGGCACGCTCTACATCATCGACTCGGAGTGCAGGCCGTGCGTCAACCGGCTGGACGGAAAGGGCACGCAGCCCATCGGTCCGGACCAAGCGACGGACGAGAACGCGAGCGAGGATCCGAGAGACCTCGCGGCCGACATCTGCGCCCGGCACGCCGGGGTGCCAACCGGCCGCCACCAGTTCGCGTCGATCTGGTAGATGCCAGCGGAAGAAATGGCGGAAGAAATGACGGAAGCAACCACGTAAGAAAGCTTCCGATTTTCTTACGCCGGGAATTAGAGAAAATAGTGCACGCGCGTAACATGCATGCATTACCAGTCGGCCTAGGAAAGCCTGCAAGCGAACCTGCAAATTAAAGCGAGTCAGGGGTCCCCAAACCGGCCGTGAGGCCGCTTTGGGGACCTCACATTCGCTTGACGAGAACAATTTCCGACGTAGATTGACCGCTCCTCGGATCGCGCTGCTTGCACGAAATTCTTTGCGCGAATAGACCGAATTAAAGGATTTTACTGCGCAGATCCGCCGCGGATACACCCACACACCCCAGTGCGCGGAGGCACACATTCTTTGCACAAAACGTGGCTCCGGCGCCCGCGGAATCCCAGCCCAGTACATGAGAGTATTCACTGTCATGGAAGGTTCGAGCAGCCCCACCCGAGTGGGGGATCTTCCTGGGGATGTGCGGCCTTCAGGAACCGCCGCCAGAATACCCCGCACAGACGGGGATCGACCTGAGGAACTGGACATCGAGCGATATAATCGAGCGGCTCACCCCGCACGCGCGGGGATTCTGCGGGACGGTGGTCGCACTAGACGAGACCGCCGGCACGATCGACCTGAAGCGCGCCCGCAGCTCACCCGTGCCGCACCCGGCGGCGTTGGTGCCGCTCGACAACGTCCAGAACACGGTGTTGCGGGAGAGTCTCGCCCGGCTCGCAGAAACAGCCGTGTCCGGCGGCTTCGCGGCGGCCAGCCCGCGACGGGCGGCGTTCGACCTGCTCGGACGCGTCCCGCCGCGCATCGGAGCCCCGGCGTCGACACCGAACACGTCAGGCTTCGCTGCCCCGAAAGACCTCGTTACCCTGGGTGAAACCCCGCTGGCCGCGGTCCGGCGGGTCGCCCCGCGACTCAACCGCTCGGTGCTCCCCGTGCAGGGGCCGCCGGGCAGCGGCAAGACCTACACCGGAGCCCGGATGATCCTCGACCTGCTCGCCGACGGGAAGCGGGTCGGGGTGACCGCCAACAGCCACAAGGTGATCTCCAACCTGCTCGCCGCGGTGTGCGACGCGGCCGACGGGCCGTCGGTCGAGAACGGCCGGACCGGAGGCGAGTCGGACGGCAGGCCAGTGCGGCAAGCGCCGGTCGAGCTGCGCGGGATCCAGAAGGCGAACGCCGGCGACGGGTGCCCCGACGAACGCATCGTCCAGGCCGGCTCCAACGCGGAGGTGGCCGAGGCACTCGCCGCCGGCGACGCCAACCTCGCCGGCGGCACCGCGTGGCTGTGGGCGCGTGAGGAGATGGCCGACGCGGTGGACGTGCTCGTCATCGACGAGGCGGGACAGATGAGCCTCGCGAACACCCTCGCCGTCTGCCAGGCAGCGGGGAGCCTCGTCCTGCTCGGCGACCCCCGCCAGCTCGACCAGCCCATCCAGGGGGTTCATCCGCCCGGCGCCGACGTCTCCGCCCTCGGCCACCTCCTCGGTGAATCGGCGACCGTCGACCCGTCCCGCGGCGTTTTCCTCGACCACACGTGGCGCATGCACCCGGACATCTGCGCGTTCACGACGGAGCAGTTCTACGAGAGCCGGCTCCGCGCCCGCCCGGAGCTCGGCCGGCAGACGGTGGTCGGGCCGGGGCCGCTGGCCGGCTACGGCCTGCGCTTCATTCCCGTGGCGCATGCCGGCAACACGAACGCCTCGGCCGAGGAGGCCGAATGCGTCGCGGGGCTGATCCGTGAACTGCTCGGCACCGATGCCGCCTGGGTAGACAGGCAGGGTGTCCAGAGACGGCTGACGCTTGACGACGTTCTCGTCGTGGCCCCCTACAACGCGCACCTCGCGGTACTGCAGGCAACGCTGCCGACCGGGGCGCGGGTGGGCACGGTCGACAAGTTCCAGGGACAGGAGGCGCCGATCGTGATCTACTCGATGGCCACCTCGACCGCCGATGAAGCGCCGCGGGGGATGGAGTTCCTCTACAGCCTCCACCGCCTCAACGTCGCCACCTCGCGCGCCCGCTGCGTGGCCGCGATCGTCGCCAGCCCGACCCTGCTCACGCCGGATTGCCGCACCCCGGAGCAGATGCGCCTGGCCAACCCCTTCTGCCGCTTCCTCGCCACGCCCGCGCCCCGACACGCGGGCCGAAGTTAACATCAGCCCCATTATCCGACCCAAGGTGGCGTCGCGCCGGTTCCGTCGCGCCCACCGGCTGCTCCCGCAGCCGGGCCGCCGTCGCCCGGCGTGGGCCGTTGGGCAGCTTCGGGCCGTGGCTTGCCGCCGCGCCGCGCCTTCCGCGCGAAGCCCGCTTGAAGCCAGGGGTCCGTCCCGCGCGGGCCCCTGGCTCGCCCGTGCCACCGAGCGGTTACACTTCCGGTTTCTGCTGTCAGTGGAGCTTCTCCTTCTCAAACTCCAGCCGCTGCAGGTCAGCGCGGAAATCGTTGACGGTATAGCGCATTAAAAACGTTCTGTTCTTCATCGGCCAAGTCGCAACGCCTCGTTCGGAATAGTATAGAGCCATGTTTCCAAGATGTGCGAACAGGCTTTGCGCTCGCGTATTGTAGTCTTTCACATCTTGAGGGGGAAACGACAAATTCGATGCCGCGTCACTGATCATATTTATCTCTGACGACACGGCACGAATTCTCGCAATCAGCGTGTTCTCGTCTAGATCACCGCCTTCACGTTTATCGAACCAATCGGCAATTCGACTTCCAACTGCGCGTGCCTGCGCAACTAGTGGTTCTAGCTGGGCAAGTGCTCTGCCTTTGTCCACGGAATGTTCTCCGTAGAATTGCCGCATCTCCTCATAGGATTCACTCCAGGCAATCGCGATGGAATCCACGTACTCAGAAGCAGAAAGCTCCATGGGTCGCATCCTTTGGTCTAGGCCTGGATCAACCCACTGGGTGCGCGCGAGCCAATTAGCACTCGAAAGATCTTGAAGGTCAGCACCTAGGAAAAGCCAGACCACGTGCGCTTGGGTATCCCCCCAGCGTTTCCTGACCAACTCGCCACGACAATACGACGACTGGCGTACTTGACAGGTGACATCACGGATGATTTCTCGTAGCATTTCACGATCGTAGTGGGCATCCACAAGGACCTTGGCCGTTAGCCGCCTCGCACCCCCGTGACTTACGTCCCGCAATTCCGGAATATCGTATTGCATACCGGCTCGGACGCGCAGCGTTAGCTTAATGCCTTCGTCTTGCTTGTGGCCACGGCTACACACTCCTTCCGGCCCATACGGTGTTCCGTCAGTCGGACAAATCTTTTCATATGCTACCAAAAGGCGCGCACAGTCTATCGCATCTACGATAAGGTAGTCACACTCCGCATCTCGAGCCATCTGAATGAAGTCACGCTGCGCGTTGTCTTGGATATGGCCGACAGCGACCAACACCATTAAAGCCAGGCCGGGCAACTGCCGGAGTCGAATTACTTGGTGAACAATGTGCTCTGACCGCACCTTCACAAAGCTCTTGCCTTTCACCACAAAGGCCGCAAGGCTTGGCGTGCCGCGGACGCGAACTTTGGTGCTGAGAATGTCTGCGATTTCCGTGGGTCCATGTGGTGTTTCAGTAGGGTCCCAGAGCACCTCGCGAAGCATAGGTTCAAGGTTGTATCGTTCGTCGAGTTGTCGCACGCTGCCCAGTACGTCAGGTGTGATCACACCTCCGGGAACATGGACAATCTCGTAGAACTGGTCGATATCCTGGATCTTGACCAATCGGCTCATTTGGGTGTGCAGTGGAGGCTTGTCCTGGGCAGAAATGTCGCACGCGCATCAAGGATTGTACCACGACGGTTCTGTCACCTGCGGGTTGGTCGTGCAGGGTTCGAGGCCCTGCGTCTCGCACCACGCTCAGAAACTACCCCGCCGCCCGGCTCGTCGAGCCGGACGGCAGCCCCACCCGGTCCGACTGGGCCGTCCCCACCCGCGGCCTGGAAGCCCGCCGCCGGGTGGACTCACGGACTGCCCCCGTAGTCGGGAACCGAGACCGCCGACACGCACGGCGGCGGTCCGCCTCGCCACGACGGCGGGAGTCGCCGCGGCCCGTTCGAGACGTCGCCCCCATTCCGTCGACGAGGGCCCGCCTCGACCGCGCTGGCTGCCGCCCGGCCCACCTTCCGCCCGTGAGCCTCGCCACACTACCAGCCCACGGCCCGTCCGCCACGAACCGCTGGTCAGGCGCGCCGACCTTCGGGGCGACCGGCCGCTCGCCAGCTCGCCCTTGAGCCGCGCCTCGTTCCGCGCCGTCGGCCGCACCGTCCGCCCCCAGCCGGTACGGGGAAGCGTGGTCAACAGGTGCGGAGGTGGCTGGAGCGCCGTGGCAGACGCGCCGTCCGGCCCCCGGCCGGCGCAACCACCCCAGCGATCGCCAGCAGATCGCTCCTGTTCGAGCAGATCCCTTCCGTTTTCGAGCAGGTCGCTTCGGCAGCCCTGGTGACCAGCTCGCCGGGACGCGGCGCTCGTCAGCTCGCCCGGCGACGCCCGTGTTTCCCGGAGCTGCAGGTTGAACTTTCAGGCGCGCGGCGTGTAGCCGTTGCTGCTGCCGCTGTCGGCGAGGGCTCTGGAGGCAATCGGCGTCGGGATAGCGCTTGCGTCCCTCGGTGCGCCACCACTTCTCGATGCAGGCGACCGCGAACGCCGGGGGTTGTCGGCGATAGCGACGAAGACGGTGCGACTTTGGTTAGCGGGTAGGGGTTAGAAAATCCGCGAAATGGTATGCAGGTTTGGTGCGCGTGTGCCGATACGTGGAGTTGTGGTTCGCACGCGCACGCCGTCCGCCCCGGTCGCTGACCCGGATGCTGAACCCCGGATCCGTGGGCGCACCCGGTCCGTCCGGGTCCGCGAGGCCGGGGTTATGCTGGAGAGGGTTCCCCATGTCAAAGCAACCCCGAAACCTGAACGCTGTGTCCGGCCGGCTCCAGCGGCGGATGCTGGTCGCCCAACTGTCCACCGGGACGGTTGGCAACGCGTCGGAGCCCGCGCGCCGGACCGTGCCGGCCACGCCTCCCGAGCCGCCGTCACGCCTGCCAGTCCGGGCGCTTGGCGAGTACGTTCCCGGCGGGCGCTTGGACGCCATGCGCCGTCTCATCCGAGGCCGTTGAACGCTCACACGCGCCCCAAAGTTGACGGAAGAGCCGTTATCGGCACCCAACGTCCATCAGAACCAGCCCGTAGCTGCAGCTCTGAGGGCTGCTCCCGTCCCGGAACGAACCAGGTTGGCGAGCTTCGCAACCCGGTCACCGACTCAGAAGGGTCGGTTGACCAGGACGGTGAGCCGGCGAGCTGGTCGACCAGGGCTCAGAGATCGTCAAGGGCTAGGCGATGGTTCTCGGCGCCTTTCACGGCGCACTGCCACAGGCTGCTAACTAATGAAGGGGTCATCAGGTGCCGATACCATCCTTGGGCCTGTCAGGGAGCGTGGATCGACCGGGAAGACCTGGGTGGGCGAAACTCGAGCGTCTGTCATGATTGCTGATAGGCCAACCCTCTCGATCGCGAAGGCGGGTGAGTTGGTGGGAGTAACCCGCCGCACGATCTACAACTGGATCGCCGGTGGCAAGGTCGAGTACGTGCGGACGGCCGGAGGTTCCGTGCGGATCTTCGTCGATACACTGTGGCGCGATCCGCATGCCGGCGTCACCCGGCCGGATACGCACGGAACCTGGGAAGACGTCTCAACACCCTCAGAGGTCTGAACGTCGCGCTGCCCCGGCTGCCGGCACCGCTGCGGCGCGCCTCACCCGTGCCCTGGTCTGGCGCGCCCCCGCAAGCCGCGACCGGGGCTTCCGCGCCGTCCGCCCCCGGCCGGCACAACCAGCCCAACGCGGACCGGCGAGGGTGAGCTGGTTCGGTTTCCACCCCCCTCGTTGGGTTAGAATCCAAACCCATGGACGCGCTCGGCCGCGCCGGGCGCATCGAGCGACTGACGATACAGCCCCCGGAGAACCTATGAATGTTATAGCAGAGGCAATCGCCGACCGGCAAAGTGAGATCGAGCGCCTGCAGGCGGAGATCAAGGCGTTGAACGACGTCGACAAGATCCTCGGGACCTCCGCCCCGCCGGCGAAGCCCGCGGCTCGGCGCTCCTCCTCGCGGCGGACGGCGGCTGCGGCCACCCCGGTCGCGGAGACCCCGCCCGACGCCAAGCCGACGAGGAAGCGCCGTACGATGTCGGCCGAAGAGAAGAATGCGGTGTCCGAGCGGATGACCGCCTATTGGGCCGAGCGCAGAAAGAAAGCCGCGAAGTAGCCCGCCTTCGGCGCGCCGGCGGGTACGTGCCGCACCCGGCCGGAGGTGGCTCCCCCGATGAGCCACCGCGGGAAGTCAACAGATCGCCGCTTATCAGACCCACGGCGGTGTGCCTCCGCGGGAGCCGAGCTCGTCGAGGAAGTGAACGCTGCTCGTCGCCCCCGCGGGGGCAGCCCTGGAGTCCGCCCCCGGACGCGCGGTAGCTGCCCGACGATTCCGGCGGCGCGGAGGCGGGGCTCGCCGCGGCCGGCGGTGGAAATCCCCTGGCCCTAAAGTTGACGGAACTCCGGCTATCCGACCCAGGACCTCGCCAGGTCCAGACCTCAACCAAAACTTCGCCGGAACTTATCCTCCAGTCGCTGTTTTTCAAATTTAAAAACATCGTTCATCGGACCGTCCTGCGCCCATCGCCTCAGAAACCGCCCAACACCCTGCACATCCCGCTCCGCCTCACAAAGTAGAACTAGCGCACGGTATATTTGATATGTCCCGACCTTATCTTCTTCCCTCACCGTCTCGAGCGCACCTTCCAAGTGACCTCGGGCCGCCCGCGCTTCCTCCGCAGCGCGATCGTTATGCAACCCTCCCAACAACTCCTTCGCCAAGTGCCCTCGCGCTCGGCCCGCCCAGTATCGCAGCTGCGCCGACTCACCCAACAACTCCAGTCCCTTCTCTGCCGCCTCCGCCGCTCTCGTCCATTCCCGCTGGTCCATCTCCAGGCGGGCCCAGTGCTCATACATCTCCTCTTTGATACTCTTCAACTCCGCCGCCCGCGCAAACTGCCTCCGCGCATCGGCCAATCTCACCGGGGTCCAGTTCTTGTAGATCCACCCGCTAAACCCATACAAATCCGAATCCCCCGGGCGTTCAGCCAACGCGCTATTCATTAGTGTCTCCGCCTCGTCCCGCCTGCCGCCTCTCACGAGTAGGCCACATTGCCGTATGATCGCACCGATCTTGCTCCGACCGTCGAAGGGTAGTCCCTGTGTAATGGTCTCGTAGGCCGCCGCTATTCTCCTCCACTGTTCCGTGCCGCCGTACACCTCACGCACCAAAGCCCGCGTGTTCACATTCACGCTGAATCTCTGCTCGCCTCGCACAAACGTCGGCGCCGGCATTAAGAACAGCTTCCGGAGCTCCTGTAAACCGCTGATCACAGTATCTTCGTCGACCCCCACAATGCCAGAAAGCTCCGAAAACGACACCGAACCCGTAGCCGCGCAACCCGCCAGAAGCAGATTCCTCGCAGACTCCGTCAACAACTCGCACTCCCGTTCCAGGGCATACCGGCGCACCTCTGTCCCTGCACGACCCTGCCACATCTCTAGGGCCGCCCCTGGGGACCTAGCGCTGATGCTGAGCCTTACGAGGTCCTCCATGAAAAGTGGTGACCCATCCGTTATCCGTATAATCTGCTGAACAATTTTCTTCGCAAACGCCCCCCGGTCCAGACCCATTAAACCGATCCGGCTTTCGATAAACGCTGCCGCCTCCGTAGGCGGAAAGCCGCCCACGTGAGTAGTCGCCGCACCCAACCCAAAAAGGGTGCGTCGGGACGTGAACAACACCTTGGACTTCGTTCTGGACACCTGATGCGAAAAGAAATTTATCGCGTCCTCTCCCTCCGCATCGAGACTGTCTACATCGTCCACCACTACCAGCGCGGGAAACGCTGTCAATAGTTCAAGAACCTTCACTCTGCGACTCTCAACCGGCAGCGCGCAATCTTCTGCCCAGCCCAGTTGGTCGAGTACTTGCGACAGAGCCGTCGCCAGGTCGTGAAAGTCCGGAGAGTCGAGGTCCGTCGTCACGCCCTCAATAAATCGCCGTTTCTTGGCGCTAAGCCAAAGCACGACTTGAAATGGTGCAGGCGCTACCGCCTGGATATACTGCGCGAAGGTGTACGCAATTGCGGACTTACCCTTGCCGCCCTCTCCGGCCAAGGCCCAAACCGCGCTCGTCGGCTCGTCGAACCAAGCGCGCAAAACCTCAAGTTCTTTTGCTCTACCAACAAAGTCAACGACGACAGACTCTTTGGAAGGCAAACGATGGTCCAAGTGCCTTTCGTCCCCCTCTGCCCGCTCTAATACTAGATCTATCAGATCCATGATCTCCGCGGTTTCCCGCTGGCAGTCGAGACGGCCGAGAACCCGGCGTGCACAATCCAGTACTCGGAACGAGTCTTCCCGAGTGAAGTCAGCTTCCGCGGGATGGGACAGGGGGTCGCGTAAACCCTTAATCTCCCTCATCCAGTCCAATATCGATCGCCTGCTCGTCCTTTCCAAGGCAGCGTCTGGTGCCGACTCCATGAGCGTGGACCAGTACTTGTCGAAGATGTTGAAGAAGTGATTTACGCTCAAGAGGTCAAAAGCGTCGCCAACGGGGGCATCCAAGTGGCCGCTGGCACGCGGGCTAGTCGCAGCCGCCTCGATTGCCTCCCATTCCTCACGCTTGAATGGTTCCCGGAGCTTCGCCAACGCTTCTTGACCAAACGCCGCGGTCATCTTGGTCCGGAGGTATCTCACAACGGCATTCCGGTAGATGCGTTGGATGCCCTCGTAGCAGCGGGTATTGTTGTCCATCTTCAGGCGGCTCCTAGATTATGATGATCCTCGAGGAAGGCGGGGCCTCTCGGCTGGCGGCGTCAAGAGCTCACCACCCCTGGGGGCGGCAACCTCACCGACTGGTCCTCAATGGAACTCGACCGACGGTCCACGGAAGGCGCGGGTTCCACGCGGGCAACCTGACCGGATCAGCCTGTGCCGGTGAACTTGCGGACCTCTCCCTTGACGTACTCCTGCAAGACCATTCCAAGCACCTTGACGGTCAAGGGTAGGCCCCGCTCCATGATCGCGTCCTTTGCTTTCTTCCAACGCGTGTCGTCCTGCGCCACCTCGAGAAAATCATGGCCTTTGGGCGTGAGGCATCTTGGGGAGTAGACGTGCACTGGGTAGTCGGCCCCAGTCATATCGAGTCCGTCAAGCAACCCCTCTTCCGCAAGCATCCAAGCGTGGTAGCCGATCTGGTCCTGCGTGAATCCCTCAATCTCCACCTCCTTCGGCGAGCACGTGGTTGGCCACGTTTCGACCTCGCGCAGAATCTTGCGGTAGAGCTCCATGTCACGTTTCATGCTGGCCCCTCGTACGACCGCCCCGGTGGTCCGTCGTCGCCCGCCGGCGCCGGCGGTGGGCGAGCTCGAAACCGGGGGCTCGGAAGGGTCCGGTGACCGCGCGGCGACTCGCCAGGGCGCCGCGGTGCCGGGGCAGCCTGTCGGCGTTTATCATCGGCCAAATTCTACGTCCCCCCGCCGGACACGCCCCCGCGTCCGCCGACCTGCAGAGGCCTGCCCGGCGGGATCAGCCGGCCCGTGGGTCGACGTGTGGATGCCGCGCGGAGAGGCGGTGGTGGACTCACGGGCTGCCCCCGCAGCTCGTGAACCGTGGCCGCCGACACGCCGCTCACCGCGGCGGCTTCCGCAGGCCCTCACACGTCCGCGCCACGCCGCCGTGTCGAAGACCGGCCCCGACGGGATGCGGGTGCGCATCGCCGCGATCTGGTGGTGACCACCTACGCCATGCTCACCCGGCCAGCCCTGGCTGGCGGACGTCTTCATCCTGTCGCGCTCAAGGCGGGGGGCATCTGGTGGAACCCCGCGGTCGAGAACCAGGCGACGGACCAGGCGACGGACCGCGCGCGTTTCGCATCGGCCAGCACCGCAACGTGCTCGTCCACAAGTTCGTGACCAGCGGTACCATCGAGGAGAAGATCGAGCTGATGCTCGCGGAGAAACGACAGTTGGCGGATGAACTGATAGACGGCGACGGCGAGGTCGGCCTCACTGAGCTGCCCGACGACGAGCTGCTCGACCTGGTGCGTCTCGACGTCACGCGCGCGGCCCCGTAGGAATCCGCCGTGCGCTGGTTTCCACCCCACGTTCCCGTCGGCGCCCGGCGCGCCAGAGTGGCCCGGGTCTCGGACGAGCTGCGCCGGAACGGCGTGGACGTGCAACCCGTCCACATCGAGGGACGCTCCATCGCCCGCAGCTTCTGGGGCCGGCGCTGGTGCCACCATCTGGAATCGTGCTCGGACTTCGAGAACCGCCTGCCGCGGGGCCGCGTGTATGTCCGCAACGGCTCCGTCTGTCACCTGGACGTCCACGCCGGCGGGGTCGACGCCATGGTCGTCGGATCGGACCTCTATCACGTCGTCGTGCGCATCCGGAAGCTCGGGCAGGCCGCCTGGAAGGCCATCCGGGCCGAGTGCGCGGGCCGGGTCGGATCCGTCCTCGAGCTGCTCCAGGGGCGGCTGTCCGATCACGTCCTGCGCGTTGTCACCGATCCCGACCGCGGCCTGTTCCCGAAACCCGGCGAGATTACCCTCACTTGCGACTGTCCCGACTGGGCGGTGATGTGCAAGCACGCGGCCGCCGTGCTCTACGGCGTCGGCAGCCGGCTCGACGAGCGTCCCGAGCTGCTCTTCCGCCTGCGGGACGTCGACGCCGATGACCTGGTCGTCGGCGACATGGCATTGCCGGACGCCGCGGCCGGGGACGACGTCCTCGCCGGCGATCTCGCGGACATCTTCGGCATCGATCTCGACCCGGCGGACAGCGGCGCGGCGGCCGCTCGGCAGAAGACCACCGGACGCCGCCGGCCCCGCCGCGGGAGGCCGCGTCGGACCGGCGCCCCGCCGTCCGGGTTCCAGCCTACGGGCCGCCGGGTGGCGGAGCTGCGCCGCCGGGGCGGATTCTCGGTCCCCGAGTTCGCCGGCCTGCTCCGCGTATCCGCGTCGACGGTGTACCGCTGGGAAGCGGCCCGCGGGCCGCTCGCCCTCCGAGCCGGTCAGGAGGACGCATTGCAGGTGTTGTACCGGGAAATCGAGAAACGCCAGACTGAGTGATCCTGCGCGGTCGTGGCCGGAGCGCCGTGGCAGACGCGCCATTCCGCCCCCGCGAGAGCCAGGTCCGGACGCGGGCGCAGGTTATCGGACGCAGGGGGCGGCGCCCGCGGACCGCCGCGGTCAACAGGTGCGGGTGAGGGCGTCCTCAGCCAGGCCGACCCGGAGATGGCGATGCCGGCGGTGACGATCAGGCTGACGGGCGAGCTCCGGCCAGGGCGCGGCGACGGCCGCCGAGGCGCTGGGTCGAGGGTTCGGCCGGCAGCGCCCCTCGACCCCGACCGTCGTCAGCGGCTGGGAACGCCTGGCCGCCGTTCGACTTCGAACCGCCGCGACTGCCGCTCCGGCCGTGGCGGACGCGCCGTCCGCCCCCGCGCTGCCGACGCGCCTCGACGGCTCCCACGCCCCCACCCGCTCTGCTCCGCGCGAGCCACAAACGCCGTGGTACCGGATCGCGCGGGCGACGCCCGTCCTTCACGAACCACACGTCCTTTGCCTCGCCCTCCTGGGTTCGTCTTGTTGCGGCGGACGGTGACCAGCACCCCGTCGCTGTCGGCCGCGGCGCGGCGACTTGTCGGCCCAGCGGAGGGCGCTCCACGTCGCTCCGGCGCATCCCCTCACGGCGGCGAGCCAACCGCGCTCGAGGGGGCGACCCCTGGGTCGCACTCGACGCCGTGGCCGATCCGGCGCGGACTTCGAGGTCGGTGCTCTGGAGGCTGCGGGGCCAAGATTTCCCCCGTGTTTCCGGGAGCTTTCCGTAGAATTCGACTCGTTATCCCCGCGGACCTTCGCCTCGAAGTCAGCTCGACTCAACCAACCCTTTTGGTAGCATCGCCCGATGGCGCTACCGTTCCACCCTCGCACCGGCACGTTGTGGATGTGTGATTTCAACACCGGCTTTCAGCCCCCGGAGATGGTCAAGCATCGGCCGGTTGTGGTCATCTCGCCGTATCCGAGACGGAGGACGACCGGGCTCTGCACAATCGTGCCGCTGAGCACCACCGATCCGATTCCGATAGAACCGTTTCATCACCTGATGGATCCGCGGTCGCTGCCTGACAGGCTCGCTCAGGATGACACTTGGGCGAAGTGTGACATGCTGTACACCGTCTCCCTGGATCGCCTCAGCCGGGCCACCAACAGAAGGCAACCCATGAACTTCAGGGTGCTCGATGCAGACTTGGACGCAATCCGGGCTTGCGTGAAGATCGCTCTCGGTCTTGACAGAGCACTAAGCGAGGGTCAATGATGCTTGGTGTTCTCCCGAGCCCTGCAACAAGGGGCTTGCGGATCTCAAGACTGCCCCTCTCGAAGGGGGCAGCAGTCCCAGTTGGTGAATGACAAGCTGGCTGGGGTCACTGAACCGGGGGGGCTCTGCCGCCATCCGCAAACCATTCAACGGTGGCGGGTAGAGCCCTCTGTCTTCCCCCCCTTGAGATTCGAGATCCTGTAGTGGTGGTGAGATACCGCGCTGCAGCCCCGCGCTCGGGCGGTCGCTCCCGGCCGAGTAGTGCGCTATCATCCGGCTCGTCTTCCAGTCCCCCGGCGAGCATCACAACCGTCGTCGGACGCCCCCCGGCGCGTGAGTTCCGACGCCAGCCCGACCCGCCCCGAGTGGGCGGTCACCCGCTCGACGCCAGCGACCCGGTCGTCGGCGGCGAACCGCGCAGCCCACCGTCTGCGGCGAGAGCCGGTCGCGGCCCCGGGTTGGTCGATTGAGCGCGGGGTGGGCGCGAGAAGAGGTCGCGGGGACGAAACAAGGAGGACAACCGCCGGGCTCGAGACCAGGCTCATTCGCTGGACGCCTCCATCGCCGACGGATGGTGGACTCACGGACTGCCCCCGTAGTCGGGAACCGAGACCGCCGACACGCACGGCGGCGGCTTCCGATCGATACGCCAGGCGCGCGCCACGCCGCGACGTCGGAGACCGGCCTCGCCGGGATGCGGGCCCGGTGCCCGCCCACAGCGCGGGTCGCCCGGGCCTAGCCGTCCGCCTCGCCACGACGGCGGGAGTCGCCGCGGCCCGTTCGAGACGTCGCCCCCATTCCGTCGACGAGGGCCCGCCTCGACCGCGCTGGCTGCCGCCCGGCCCACCTTCCGCCCGTGAGCCTCGCCACACTACCAGCCCACGGCCCGTCCGCCGCGAACCGCTGGTCAGGCGCGCCGACCTTCGGGGCGACCGGCCGCTCGCCAGCTCGCCCTCGAGCCGCGCCCGTTCCGCGCCGTCGGCCCCCAGCCGGTACGGGAAGCGTGGTCAACAGGTGCGGAGGTGGCTGGAGCGCCGTGGCAGGGCAGACGCGCCGTCCGCCCCCGCGAGGAGCTCGTCGTCGTCAGTCGAGGGGGGCAGGAGCGGGCCGTTCGGTCGGATGCCTGGGGGGCCAGACGGCCGGTCACTCGGCGTCGTAAAGCTCGCTCGTGATGTCCGTGACGGTCGGCTCGCCGACCGCTGGCGACGTGTGGGTGAAGATCGAGCCCGGCATCGGCGTCACGCTCCCGGCGCGACCCGCGGACGGGACGCGACCCCCGCGCCAGGCCGCTGCCGGGTTCCGGTTCCCCCGATGAGCCCCCGCGGGAAGTCAACAGAGCGCCGCTTATCCGACCCAGGCGAGCCCTCCCAGGGTGAACGCCAGCGAGGACGGCGGGCGGATCCCCGGCCGAGACCGCGGCCACCGCCATCCTCGAAACCGGGGGACCACGCCGCGGAGGCGGTCCGCCGCCCATTCTCGTCACCCTACCATCTCATCCACCTTGCTTGCATCGAACGCGAGACGGTCCCGCACCAGCTCGGCTTCACGAAACGGCTGCTCGTAGCTCCACGCCGCATCGCGGATCTCTCCGTCGGCGCCGCGGATGATGTAGTAGGTCGCGAGCCCCTTGAATGGGCAATACGTTGTCTTCCCGGTCTTCTCCACGCGCGTCATGTCGACGCCGTCCCGGGCCAGACCGTCACCCCCATCACCCGGGCGGCTTCGTCATGGACGTTCTGATCTACGACACCTCGGGCCGACTCGCGTACGACACTCGTGAGCTAGGCGCGTTCGAGGGCAGCCGGTGGCGCGCGAACTGCTACATCATCGGCCGGAGCGTCAGAGAGGATTTTCCCGTCTCCATCCTCCCCGAACACGCGAAGCGCATCTATGAGCTGCGTAATCCGGAGGATCTTGAACGCCCAATCCGGCGGAAGGTGAACACTGAATCCGGGGAAGTTGAACAGCAAATCCGGGATGTTGAACACCGAATCCGGGGAAGTTGAACAGCCATTCCGGTCATCGTGAACGCTCGTCGGTAGCCTGATCACTGCACGCTTGGCCTTCCGAAAGGAGGGCGAGGCGATGCCAGCACGGAGGCTACTGGTGAGGAAGATTCGTGAGGTTCTCCGTCTCAAGCACGAGCGGGGGTTGTCCCACCGGGCGATAGCCCAGGCCTGCGCCATTGGCGTGGGCACGGTCTCGCTGTATCTGCAGAGGACGGCGCAGCGAGGGTTGGGCTGGCCGCTGCCCGCGGAGCTGGACGATGCGGTGCTCGAGGCGCGGTTGTTCCGTCGCGCCGCCCCGGCGCACGACCGGGTCCGGCCCGACTGCGCGTACATCCACCGCGAGTTGAAGCGCGACGGCGTCACGCTGCAGCTCCTCTGGGAGGAGTACGCCCAGGTCCATCCGAACGGCTATCGCCGCACCCAGTTCTGCGAGATCTACCGGCAGTGGGCGCGCCGGCTGCGGCCATCGATGCGGCAGGTGCACCGCGCCGGCGAGAAGACGTTCATCGACTTCTCGGGGAAGCGGCCGACCCTCGTCGACCCTCGCACGGGCGAGGTGCGGCGCGTCGAGCTGTTCGTCGCCGTGCTCGGCGCGAGCAGCCTCACCTACGTCGAGGCGACCGCGACCCAGCAGCTGCCCGACTGGGTCGACGCCCACACCCGCATGGTCGAGTACTTCGGGGGCACGACCGCCTTGTGGGTCCCCGACCAGCTCAAGAGCGCCATCACCCGTCCCTGCCGCTACGAGCCTGGCGTCAATCGCACCTACGAGGACCTCGCCGCCCACTACGGCGCCGTCGTCGTCCCCGCGCGACCGAGGAAACCAAGGGACAAGGCTGCGGTCGAGGGAGCTGTACTTCTGGCCCAGCGCTGGATACTCGCCCGACTCCGCGACGAGACGTTCTTCAGCCTCGGCGCCCTGAACCAGGCGATCCGCGTCCTCCTCGACGAGCTCAACGACCGGCCGATGAAGAAGCTGGGCGTCAGCCGCCGCGCCCTCTACGAGCAGCTCGACCGTCCGGCTCTCCAGCCCCTGCCGGCCACGCGCTACGTCCTCGCGCAGTGGAAGCTGTGCCGCCTCAACATCGACTACCACGTCCTCGTCGAGCGACACGCCTACAGCGTGCCGTTCCAGCTCCTCCGCGAGCAGGTCGAGATCCGCTACACGACGACGACCGTCGAGGTCTTCTTCAAGGGCCGCCGCGTGTCGTCGCACCGGCGCCGCTATGACGGACAACCGTCCACCGTGGCCGAGCACATGCCGAGCGCCCACCGCGCGCATGCCGAGTGGACACCATCGCGCCTCATCCGCTGGGCCGAGAAGGTCGGACCGGCGACCGGTGAGCTCGTCGCTCGAATCCTCGAGAGCCGCCCTCACCCGGAGCAGGGGTACAAGGCCGTGCTCGGACTCATGCGGCTGGGGCGGCAGCACGGCAACCCCCGGCTCGACGCCGCGAGCGCCCGCGCCATCGCCCTCGGCTCCTGCCGCTTCCACACCGTCAAGAACATCCTCGCCACCGGCCAGGACCGTCTGCCCCTGGAGCCGCCGGCCGAGACGGCCCCGACGCCCACCCACGCCAACATCCGTAATGCCGACATCCTGGTTATGCCGCCTGGACTGCCGATCACCGTGACACCGCGGACTTTTCACCAAGCGATATCGGCATAATAGGGTTGCGATTCGCGGTTCGTTGATCCCCAAGGCAACCACCATGCAATGGTCCTGGAAGACCTTGCCGTCGATGCAGACCACCCGCAGGTCTAGCTCGCCCACCGGCCGGCCGAGAAACGACCGCAGGCGCTTGGCCGACAGCGCCACGAACCGACGAGACACCGCGCTGCTCGACGTCCCGCGCTCCGTCAGCTCGGCCGGCGCCGGGTCCAATGTGCCCGCATACCGCCGCGTCGACACACGAGCCGCTACCGCCGACAGCGTGTGCTCGTCCAGTGGGTCGGTGGCCGCCACCCATTGGAAGCTCGGCAGCCCCACCTTAACCCTCCGCGCTCCGCACCCGTAGCCGCGGCACGCCGACCTGACGCCCGCCAAGGGTCACCTGACTTGCCACGCTCCCCCCGCGCCACGCCGACCGCTCGACCTAATGGCGCCCCTTCGGGCCACACAGCTCTTCCCGGTCCCCCTCCACGCTGTGATTATGCCGATATCGCTTGGTAGAAAATCCGCGGTGTCACGGCGGTCGGCAGTCCAAGCGGCATAACCAGGATGTCGGCATTACGGATGCTATGCCGATATCGGCATAGCATCCGCGGCGCCGACTACTACGCCGCGACCAACGAGGAGGACCGATGCTGATCGAACAGACCCTCGACAAGCTGAACACCATGAAGCTCGGCGCGATGGCCGACGCCTGCCAGCAGCAGATCCAGACCGCCGAGGCCGCTCCGCTCAGCTTCGAGGAGCGCTTCGGCCTGCTCGTCGACGCCGAGTGGACGGCCCGCGAGCAGCGCAAGCTCCAGCGGCGCCTGCGCACCGCCAAGCTGCGCCATCCGGCCACTCTCGAGGCCGTCGACTTCACCCATCCTCGCCGGCTCAACCGCCAGCAGGTCCTGACCCTCGGCACCTGCGCATGGGTCGCCGAACGCCACAACTTGATCCTGCTCGGTCCCACCGGGATCGGAAAGAGCTTCCTCTGTTGCGCGTTCGTCGAACGGGCCTGTCGCCGCGGCTTCACCGCACGCTACGTCCGCATGCCGCGCCTGCTGCACGAGCTCGCCGTCGGCCGCGGCGACGGCTCCTACGCTCGGCTGCTGGCCCGCCTCGCGAAGTTCGACTTGCTTGCCGTCGACGACTGGATGATCGCACCGCTGCGCGACGCTGAGCGGCGCGATCTCACCGAGGTCATCGAGGACCGGGCCGAACGCGCCTCGACCCTCATCGCCAGCCAGTTGCCCGTGACCGACTGGCACGCTGCCATCGGCGACTCCAACCAGGCCGACGCCATCTGCGACCGCCTACTTCACGACGCACACCGCATCGAGCTGAAGGGCCGCTCGATGCGACGGACACACGGCGCCCCGAAGACCCGCACGCCGGAGACGGCATGAGCATCCCAACGCCGGCTCGTACTCCGGCACAGAGCCAGACCCGGTCTCACGGGACCCCAGTCCCGCCGGGGACGGCCGGCCTATGGATCGCACCGGCGGTATGGAAAACGCGCACGATACGCTCGCGCCTGAATGCACCGGCCCCGAGGCGCGTTTTCCACACCGCCTTGGACTGTGAGCATGATTATGCTGCTGTCCGGCCGGTTCTGACCCTGCCTTGGACCGACCTCCGTGTCATTTGCGCCGATCTGTCGGCCCGGTCGGGCAGCACCGTTGGATGTTGTCTGGCCGGGAGGCAGTGACCGAATAGGGGCCTGGCATGGAGAGTCCCGTCACAGTCCTGTCCGCCCCCCGACCAGACGGCGTCGCCAGCCTGTGAAGGAGGCCAGCAACATGTCCGACAGCATCGTCCGAGACCACCCCGCCGTCAAGGTGATCGTCGGGGTCGACACCCACAAGCACGAGCATGTCGCGGTCGCGATCGATAGCTTGGGCGCTCGTCTCGCGATGTTTCGCGTACCAGCGAACGGCGCCGGCTACGCTGCCCTGGTGGCTTGGGCTCGCACCCTCGGCGACCTCGAATCCTTCGGGATCGAAGGCACCGGTTCCTACGGGGCCGGCCTCGCCAGGTTTGTGCGCCGACAGGGGCTTCGCGTCGTCGAAGTCAACCAGTGCGACCGGCGCAAGCGGCGCAACGACGGCAAGAACGACATGCTCGACGCCGAGGCCGCCGCGCGGTCCGTGCTCGCCGGCGTCGCGACCGCCATCCCGAAAGCCGCCGACGGGATGGCGGAAATGGTCCGCCAGATCAAGATCGCACGCGATTCGGCCGTCAAGGCCCGTACCACCGCGATGGTGACCCTCAAGACGCTCCTCGTGAATGCGCCGAGCCGGGTCCGCGAAGCACTCGAGCCGCTCACGAACCAGAAGCTCATCGACCGTTGCGCGGCGCTCAGACCGGGAGACATCATCGACCCGACTGCCTCGGTGAAGCATGCGCTGCGGGCGCTCGCGCGCCGCTGGCGCACGCTGGCGGCCGAGATCGACGAGCACGACGAGTTGCTCGACATCATCACCAGCGCGACAGTGCCGACCCTGCGCGAGGCATTCGGGATTGGTCCCGACGCGGCGGCCGAGATGATGAGCGTCGCCGGCGACAACCCTACCCGGATC
The DNA here is from genome assembly GCA_965229825.1 of Vicinamibacterales bacterium. Taxonomy (GTDB): domain Bacteria; phylum Acidobacteriota; class Vicinamibacteria; order Vicinamibacterales; family UBA8438; genus JAJEEA01. The sequence continues at coordinate 1,624,728 of CBDDJQ010000013.1, read as the reverse complement.
CGCTCCGAAGCCGCGTTCGCGAAACTCTGCGGCGCCTGCCCAATTCCCGCGTCATCCGGCGTCACCAACCGGCATCGGCTCTTCCGCGGCGGCCACCGCCAAGCCAACGCGGCCCTCTATCGGATCGTCATCGTCCGCATGCGTTGGCACCAGCCAACGATCGACTATGTCCGCCGACGTACCGCCGAGGGCCGGTCGAAGAGAGATGTCATTCGTTGCCTGAAGCGCTTCGTCGCCCGAGAGATCTACCACGCGCTCATCGTCGACCACCGAGCCGGCGCGGCCATGGCGGACGTCGCTTGACCCGGTTGTACCCTCGGCGTCCTGGTTCCCGTTCTACTCGGCTACGGCGGCAGAACCGACCCTTCGCGCTCCGGTCAGATCATGGCCGGAAGCTCTGCTTTCGGCCATATCCAGCCATCCCGCCACGCCGGACGTTGGGTCACCCGCAGGGCCGGAGCGGAGCGGAGGAGCCGCGCTTGCGCGGCTTGACCCGACGTGCGGCGTGGCGCAGCCCCCGGCAGCAGCTCCACAGGAAGCAGTGCAACGACCCACTCCAGGGGTGCACGACAGATTTGTGAGATGCCTCTTCAGGCGGCGTTTGCGGCTCGCCGCTCCCAGAAGTCCTCGAAGCGGCCGCTGAGCAGGCAGCAGCGCAGGGCGATGATGGCGTTGCCGCCAGCGATGGTCCAGCGCATACCGGCGCGCTTGAGCCGTGCGCCGATCTGCTTGCATCCGGCCTCGACGACGCCCGAAGAAATGCACAGGCCCCTGGCACGGAACTGCGGATAGCGCATCCGGTGTCGGTTCCCGAATACATAGTGGATGCACTTGCGGGCCTCGGGCGTGGTCTCGGTCTGGGTGCGCAGCGCCGTGACGAGGGCGCCGAGCCGTCCGGCGTCCAACTCCCCATGCCGGTCCTTGGCCCACTGCTCGGCCAGGTCCGTCCCGGCGCCGTAGATGGCCTTGGCCACGTCGCACAGATGTTGTTTGGCATGGTAGATGTCGACGATTTCGATGGCGCCGGAAACTGCCTCGGCCGACAGGTTCCAGATCCAGGGGGCGCCGTCGCCCACGACGACCCGGCGGGCCGCGGTGTCGAAGCCGCGCCGTTGAGCCTCGCGATGGACGCGTTGCGCGAAGGCGGCCGGCTGCGGGTCGGTGTCGCGGCTGGCCGCGCTCTCGACCGCGGCGTTGTAGCTGACCGACCCGGGGGTCGCGGAGGGGCCGGCCCTGTTTGTCGCGCCCTTCGGCCGTCCACACGGTGACCAGCTTGACCTCGCGGGTCTTGGCCGAACCGTCGGGTTGCTTGCCGCGGCGACCTTCGACTTCGGCGGGGCGCACCGGAATGCCGGTACCGTCCAGCCCGAGGTACACCGTTGGCGCGGGCGCAGGTGCGGTCTGCTCGGTGACGGCGCGCTCGTCGTCGGAGACCTCGCGTCCGAGCGCCTCGGCGGTGCGCTCGACCTGCCGGGTCTCGACATCTACCCCGGCCAGGACCATCAACAGCTCGCTCGCCTTGGCGAAGCTGACCTCGGCCGCCGTCAATCCCACCATTCGAGTGGTGGCGGGTGACAGCGAGGTGGCTTGCAGACCCAGGGCCTGGTCGCGAGGACATCTCCCCCTGCGGCAGGCGTCGCAGTGGTAGTAGGCGCGTTCCAGCGTCAGCGGCCCAGCAGTGTGGTGAACGTTTTCGGGCGGCGGCCCGCGTAGCGCGCCGGCTGTCCGCAGGCGCACGCCATCGTCGAACCCGAATGGTCGGAATGGTCCTCGTTCAGTCGCCCGTGTCAACGGTCGTCGAAAACTGACAAATTCTTGACACTCATCGACCTGATCGGCTCGGGCACCCGTTTTTCCGTGGATCTTGATGTAGGGGGAAGAGAGATGGCTGTGGGCGCTGTGGGAAACCGCGTTCTTGGCGGTTTTCCAAGCTCCCTGTGGGCGCGCTCTTTGCGTCCATGGGGAGCGACGGCGTCCACGGCCCCGGCGCTGGCCGCCAGCGCTGCGTTCGGGTAGCGTAGAGAGCGGACTCAGACGTGGGGTGAGGGCCCGGTTGTACCCCAACCGGACCCTCGTGACCGCCCCGAGCTCCGACAGACCGAGCCGGTCGCTGCTGTTGTGCCACGGTTCAGGTCCGTTGTCCAGTCGGAGATCGCCCCGCGCGCTCCGACGCCGTGGACCAGCCCCTCCGCCAGAGAGCCTGCCGTCAGTGCAGCCGTCCCTTCGCCGTCTGCGCGGCGTGTGACCGCGGTCATGCCTACTGCACGCCGCCGTGCCGGTCGGCCGGTCGGCGCCGGTCTGTTCGGGCCGCCAACGTCCGTCATCAGCGCAGTCCGGAAGGACGTCTCGACCACCGCGACCGTCAACGCGCCTACCGCGCCCGCCGCCGCGTGACGGATCACACTTCCCCCGCATCCCGGCCATCGGACAGACTTCCCGCGGTGGCGAGAGCTTGACGGCGAACTGTCCGCGTGACGGTCTCGAAATCCTGCGCCTCTACCCGCCCCGGTCCCAGGAGTGCTTCGACTTCGGCCTCGACCGTCGATCAGCTCTCGCTCAATACCCCGTAACGGCAAATCCTCATTCTCTTGTCGTGCACCCCCACTCCAGAGCATTCTTGACATATAGGGGCGTCGGCACAGAACGCCGCCCACACGTCCCACAGGCACTCTCGTTTGTACTCTCGAACACGACGTCACGGGTAGAATCTCAAGCACCCGTTGCGAAACCGATGGGAGGAAACTGACCGAGCAACGTCGCTACGCTCCGACGAGCGTTCACGTTCGCCGGAATCCGTGTTCACGTTCACCGGATCTGGTGTTCACGTTCACCGGATTACGCAGGCCCCTCGTGGGGGTGCGCATCGAAGCCAAGGTCGACCGGCTCCTCGCCCACTTCGATGTCGACCCGCATCTGGGCGACCGGGATGGGGCTGGCCCGGGTCCAGCCGGGCCGGGTCTCCCGGAAGGGGTTGACGAAGGTCGCCGTCGAGCGCGGCCGGCTCGACGCGGTGATCGCGGGGCTCCTCTTCAATGGCGGGGATGCGTCGGAGCGAGGTGAGCGCCCTCCGGTGGGCCGAGGTCGCCGCCGCGGCCGCCGGCAACGGGATGCTGGTCACCGTTCCGCCGCGGCAAGAGGAACCCGGAGGGCGAGGCGAGGGACGTGCGGTTCGTGAAGGGCGACGTCGCCCGCGCCCTCCAGACGCTGCGGTCCGCCTCGAGCCCGTCGCCCGAGGACCGCGTCGTTCCGCTCTCGCCGCAGATGGTTGGGCTGCGATTCCAGGCGGCGGCCCGGGCCGCCGGCGTCGAGCCGGTGACCGCTCACTCGGGACGGGTGGGGCTGGCGTCGGAGCTGACGAGCCGGGGCGCGTCGACCACGGACGTGATGCTTACCGGGAACTGGAAGACGAGCCGGATGGTAGCGCACTACTCGGCCGGGGCGACGGCCGAGCGCGGGGCGGTGGCGCAGTTCCTCTGAACCCCGGGTGGCGGCCGAAGACCTCCACCGATCCAGGTTTTCTGGGACAGCCGGGGGGGGTCGCGCCGGCCCCCACCCGCCGCCCGCCCGGGGTCGCTCGGGTCGTTCGGGAGCCGTCCTCGCCGCCTTGTCATCAGCCACTGCAGCTCGTCGGGTTGCCGCGGGCGCTCCGGCGAACACGGGCGGCCGGGCAGTTCGTCCGAGCAGACTGAACTCCTCGTGGTACGCTGATCCGCCAATGAGCAGCGAGCCTGCAGGCGTTCCTGCGCCGCCGTCTCCGGAGGAACCGCTTGCCCAGCGGGTCCTGCGTCAAGCGCGCACCGGCCAGCTTGACGAGGACCGGTTGCTGCCGGGGAAGGACAAGCGCGAGCGCCATCCGCACGATCCGGATGCGCGGGTCACGAAGATGAAAGACGGGCGGACACACCTGGCCCACAAGGCCGAGCATACGGTGGACCTGGAGACCGGCGCGGTGGTGGGCGTAACGGTGCAGGGCGCCGACCCCGGCGACACGGCGTCGATGGTCGAGACGCTGACCGCGGCGCCCGAGCCGGTCGACGCGGTGCTGCCGGACGGGCCGGGCATCGAGGAAGTCGTCGGCGACAAGGGCTACCACAGCAACGAGACGATGGCGGACTTGAAGGCGCTGGGTCTGCGCAGCTACATCTCGGAGCCGGACCGGGGACGCCGGTGCTGGAAGAAGCAGCAGGCGGCTCGCGACGCCGTGTATGCCAACCGGCTCCGGATCCGCGGGGAGCGGGGCCGTCGGCTCCTGCGGTGTCGCGGGGAGGTGCTGGAGCGGCCGTTCGCGCACGTGTGCGAGACGGGCGGGATGCGACGGGTCCATCTTTGAGGACATCCCAACATCTTGAAACGACTGCTCGTGCATGTTGCCGGCTGCAACCTCGGGCTGCTAGGCTCCATCCTTCCCTCTGAGGCTCCCGGAACTATGGAGCATGATTTCTGGCAGTCCATCTTCTTCTTTGAGCAAGGATTTACTACGGCAAGTCCTGTTCTGAGTAGGGAATCGTGAATTCTCGTAGTTGAAGCATATCTGCCGAACAAAGGCCGAACATGCACATCCAAAAAGTCATAGTCAGAAATTTCCGGCTTCTGGCCGATGCGGAGTTGGTGCTCGAAGACCAAACGACTCTAATCGTGGGTCGCAACAACAGCGGTAAGACATCCCTTTCGGAGGCCATCCGTCGGTTTCTCGTAGACCAGAACCCAGGGTTTCAGATCGAAGACTTCTCGATCGCCTCATATGACGGCTTTTGCGACGCGCTAAAAGCCAAGACCGCGGGTCAGCAAGACGATGAGGTTCGTGCTCTAATTCCGAGCATAGAACTGCGACTCCTGTTCCGATATGACCCCCAACAACCGGAGCTTGGCGCACTCAGCGACTTCGTCATCGACCTCGACCCCGACTGCAACGAAGCTCTCGTCGTGGCGCGCTACGAGTTGCGCGACGGCGCCATCCAGTCATTGTTTGCCGACCAGCCAGCGGGCGACCTGACCGACGAAGGCCGACTCGCCTTCTTCCAGGCGCTCCGTGAGCGCATACCCTCTCTCTTCGTGGCCAGCATATGGGCCGAAGACTCCAACGACCCCACCAACCGCAAGCAGATGTCCGTGATCGCGCTCCGGTCCCTCCTGAAGACGGGTTTCGTGAACGCTCAACGCGGGCTCGACGACGACACATCGCGCGATACCGACGTTCTAGCTAAAATCTTGGTATTCGGTTACCGGGTGCGGGACTGATTTTCTCCAGTGGAAATGGGCGGAAATGAACCGAGCCGTCGGGGAAGTTGCTGCATGACGAGGTTGTCCCCGCGCAGATTTGTCGGCATCGCAGCGTCGGTCTCTGTGGCTGTGAGGAGGCCGGAAACGAGGGGCACGAGGGGCGACTCGCCGGCCGGCGGACCTGTGCAGAGCATGTCGCTGTTGAGAGCGCCCATGGCAGACTCGCAGTCCCATTGTCGCCAAGGCAGCTTGTCGGCGCGTCATCGGCAGCGACGGTCGGTCCGGCTGGTTCGCTCGCGGAGCGCTGGGTCTGGCGGCTCCGCGGCGCCCCGGTCCCCCGCGGCGGCGCGAGACCACGCGGGTCCCGGCGACGGCGCCGCCGCCATGAGGGACACGCGGCGGGGACCGACGCCGCGAACAGCGGCGAGCTGCCTGGTGGCGTTCCCGCCGCTGGCGGCGAAACCCACGGGTCGCGGGCTCGGGCGGCGGCGGGACGGCGCGGATTGAGTGCGGGCCGGGGGCGCGCAGGAGGACGGGAAGCGGATGAGCGGTTTCCACGCCGCCCGGCGTCAGGCGGGCGGCGGCAACGCAAGCGCTTCGGGCACGACGGGTTCGGGGGCGCACAGCATCGTCGTGATCAGCGAGCGCGGGTCGAGGTTGCGTTGGCGGGCGGTACGCACGACGCTGGCCAGCACCTGCTGGGTGTCGGCCCCGCGCCGGGTGCGGTTGCCGCCGCAGACCTTACGCGTGACCACTGCGGGTCGGATGGCCTGTTCGGCCCGCCAGTTGGTGGCGTCGATCGACGGGTCGCACAAGAAGAGGAACACCGCCGGGAATTCGTTGGCCAAGTGCTTGGCGAAGCGCTCGGCGGCGGCCAACGGCGGCGCGGTGTCGATCAGCCGGCCGAGCCGGGCGGCGAGCCGACCGCGGGCCGACGCCAGACCGTGCTCACTGATTTCGCCCGCGTTCGAGCGGTCCCGCAGGGCGAGGCCGTCCCGCAGGACCGCCTGCACCGCGCCCGCCCACGGGCTGTCGGGATGAGCGGCCTGCAAGTCCTTGCACCGTCTCAAGAGGTGGGCCAGGCACGTTTGATGCGGCGCCTTCTTGAAGCCGCGATAGGCCACCCACCCGTCCCGCACCAGCACGCCGGCGAAGTCGGGGCCGAGAACCGCCGCCGCCTCGGCGAACCCCCGGCCGTCGCAGATGGCATAGACCGTCGTCTCCGGGGTGGCGAACGCCCACAGCCAGTGGAGGATCGCGTTCACCCGCCAGCCGGTCTCATCCGGCGTGACCACCGGACTGCAGCGGACCTGCTCGCGCAGCGCCGCATACGCGGGCGCCGCCGCGTCGGCGGTGCGGTGCAGCAGTTGGACCAGGCCGCCCTTGGTCACCGACAGTCCGAACTGCGTCCGCAGAACGCGGACGACCTTCTCCAGCGGCATGCCCAGCTCGGTGTGCAACTCGACGACCAGCGCGGCGACGTTCGGGCCCAGTTGAGCGGCAGCCGCGCCCAACGCGTCGGAGGTCTGCAGCGCGTGCCGGCCCTGCACGCGCCGCTGACACTGCGAGCAGTGGCCCACCTCGATGTCGAAGCGCCGCACGAGGGGACGCACCTCGGGCAGGTCTTCCTGATACTGCGACGCCACACGGTCCAGCGCGACCGCGCCGCCGCAGTCCGGACAGCTCGTCGGGGCCGGCGCCACGTGGGTCTCGTCAGCCTGCGTCGGCGGCCGGCGGCGCCCCTGCCTGCCGTACTCCGCCCCGGCTCGCCGCCCGGGACGCCCGCCGCGTCCCTGCGGACGGTCCTTGGCGAAGGGGGCCGCTTGTCGGCGGCCGGCGCGCCGCGCCGCCTCGAGCTCCTTCTCCAGATGCTCGCTGCGGCGCTTCCAGTGATCCCGCTCCTCGATCAGCTTCGCCTTGTCTCGTTCGAGGCGCTCGATGCGCACGTCCCGAGGGTCTCGCTGAGGCCCAGGACCCTTCGAACCGCCGCGGTCATCGCTCTTGCGCGCCATACTTCACGTATCGGCACACGCCCGCCGTACCTGCACACCTTTTCGTGGATTTTCTCGCCACGACCCGCTAACCGAAGACAAATCTTGGAAGGTCTTTTCACCGCGGCGAAGTCGCCAACCGCTGATCAGGGAGAGCAACTGATCGCTCAAGCTCTCCAAGACGCCGTGCGCGGCATTCAGAACACGATCGCAGGCGGCTTCAGAGAAGAGCTGCGGAAGCTCATGCCGACATTACAAACCTTCGGCTATCCCGGCCTCGACGGTTCCGAGTTGGCAACGGAGACGACACTCGACGTCGAACGCCTCCTCTCGCGTCACACCAAGGTAAGATACGCAGGCCATCATGGCATCCTGTTTCCGGAGTCCTATACCGGCCTTGGAATACGCAATCTCATCTTCATCCTGCTTCGGATTGTCAGCTTCTATCGCACCTTCCGCGCGGAACCGACCGCCCCCGGCGTCCACCTTGTGTTCATCGAGGAACCCGAGGCTCACCTGCATCCACAGATGCAGGAAGTGTTCATCCGCCAGCTGTCGAAGATTGCTCAGCAGCTCAGCGTCCAGGAGGGCGCTCCCTTGCCCTGGCCGGTCCAATTCATCGTATCGACGCATTCATCCCACGTCGCCAACGCCGCCGGCTTCGAAGCGATCCGGTATTTCCTCCCGGCCTCCCTCGATGGCGTTCGCCACACCAAGATCAAGGACCTGCGCGAGGGGCTGCGCGACACGTCGGGAGATCACAGGAGGTTTCTCCACCAGTATCTGACCCTGACACGCTGCGATCTCTTCTTCGCTGATAAGGCCGTATTGATCGAAGGCACGAGCGAGCGACTGCTGCTGCCCGTGATCATCAAAAAGCTGGAGGAAGCCGAGCCCGACGCGCCCAAGCTTGTCCAGCCAGTACATGACGACGATGGAAGTCGGCGGCGCCTATGCGCATATATTCTTCGGTCTTCTCGACTTCCTGGAGTTGCGCACCCTCATCATCACAGACCTCGACTCTGTCGCCGCCAGCCGTGCCGCGTGTCCGGTGCATGAGGGTACCGTCACAAGCAACGCTTGTCTCAACACTTGGTTCCGCGACGACGATTGCTCGCCCGCAGCCCTTCTCGCGAAAGACGGCGGCTCCAAGGTCAAGAAACTCCTACGCATCGCCTTTCAACAGCCCGAAGCCGAGGGCGGTCCCTGCGGCCGCACTTTCGAGGACGCGTTCATGCTGGCAAACTCAGCGATGTTTGGCATCGAAGGCGCTACGCCCGACGACCAGGCCCAGTGCGCATGGGAAAAGCTCGACAAGATCAAAAAGTCCCAGTTCGCCCTCAGATACGCTATCGACGAAACTGGCTGGGCCGCACCCGGCTACATCCTCGACGGATTGAGATGGCTGGCGCCCGGCGGCATTCCGGATGCCCAGGCGGTGATTGGCCAAGCCACACCTGCCGTCGATGCCCCCGAACCGGCGGATGCTCACGATGGTTGAGGTTGTGGAACAATTAAACGCGGCCGAGGAGGCCAGCCAAAGAGCCCTCGCCGAAGTGTATCGCTGCCTGGAGCGCAAGGAGAGCTTCCTCGTCGAAGCCGGTGCCGGCGCCGGAAAGACCTACACGCTCGTCAAGGCGCTTCATGCCCTCATAGACCGCTACCAGCACATTCTGCCGCAGCGGCATCAGAAGATCGCGTGCATCACCTTTACCAACGTGGCAAAGTACGAAATCGACGCCCGGACCGACCGAAGCCCGCTCATCTATTGCAATACGATCCACGCGTTCTGCTGGTCGCTCATCAGCGGCTTCCAAAGACAACTTCGGGAACGACTGCCGCAACTCCAGCATTGGCCGGAGAGGATAGCCGAAGTCGGCGGCCTCGGGGAGCGTGCTGTTGAGTACGAGCTTTGGTACAGAGGCATCAACGACCATCGTATCGCCATCCATCACGACGATGTCCTCCTCCTGACCATCGCTCTCATGGACAACGCCAAATTCAGGCGCATCCTAACGGACAAATACCCGATCATATTAATCGACGAGTACCAGGACACCAACGCAGGCTGGATCGACTCCATCAAGAACCACTTCCTCGGACAGGACGACTCCCCGCAATTTGGTTTCTTCGGCGACCATTGGCAGAAAATCTACGGCGACGGATGCGGAAAAATAGAACATCCGAGCCTGACAGTTGTCGTCAAGCAGGCGAATTTCCGGTCGGTTGCGACGGTCGTCGATTGCCTGAACCACATGAGGCCCGAACTGCCTCAGTTCGTCGTCGATCCGAACGAGCACGGCAGCGTTCACATCTTTCACACGAACACCTGGACGGGTGCCCGTCAGACCGGCGGTCACTGGGGCGGCGAGCTTCCTTCCGAGGCCGCCGAACGCGCGCTTCAGACCGTACTCGCTCGCCTTGCCCAAGAGGGTTGGGATTTGTCTCCCGACGCCACCAAAATCTTAATGCTCACGCACCGCGTTCTCGCAGACAGGCAGGGGTATCCCAGCATACCCGCAATCTTTGCGTCCAACGGGTCCTTCACGAACAAGGAGCATCCGCATATCGCCTACTTCGCCGACGTTCTGGAACCGGCCTGTGAGGCATACCTCTCACGGAAGTACGGTGAGATGTTCCGTACGCTCGGTTCCAACGTACCGGCCATCCGCGCTCACAACGACAAGAAGAAATGGTCTGAAGCCATGGACAAGCTCATCGAGCTGAGAGACGGCGGGACGGTTGGCGATATGGTGGACCACTTGCTCGCGGTGCGCCGGCCGAGGGTTTCAGATGCCGTTGAGCGGCGCGAACCCGCACAAGAACCCCTCGGCGCCGAGTACTTGCTTGCAGAAGGCATGAATGGTCGACACCGCGAGCTGGTCGCTTTCATCCAGTGCCAGCCGCAGACGCAGCACAGCCGTGTCCCGCTCAGGGTCGGGGAGCGCCCCCAGACGGTCCAGCAGCAGACGAATGCCCGGCTGGTCCTCGGCGAGCTGGGTGCCGGCATCGGCATGCCCGACCAGGGTCGCCAACTGGCGGCGAGTCTGCTCACCCAGTTCGCGGGCCGCGTCCTCGGTAAACGTGACCAGGAGCAGGTCGCCGATACCGCTAACCACCCCATCCACCAGCAAGCGAGGGACTAGATGCGAGATGGTCCAGGTTTTCCCAGTACCCGCGCTGGCTTCAATGACCGACAGGCCGGGGGGCACGTCGGTGGTGCGTAAGTCGAAATTAGCCACCGTCAGCCTCGTGCTGCGTCGGCGTCGCCGTGGTCGCGAACCAGGCCTCCACTGGGCCGAAGACGGCTGCGGCCACGCGTCGCCACGCGTCGAAGATTTCCTCCGCGAAGGGGTCCCGATCGCGCCACGTGAGCTTCGCAGAGGCACTGTCACCTTCCCCCGGCGGACCCTGGGGTTGCTGGTGCCAGGCCTGCCTGGCTCTGTCGGTTTCGTTGACGCCACGTTGACCCGCGGCGAACACCGCGAAGCTCGTCTTCGGCCCGAATGGCAACGGATACCGCCGTGCGCGTGCGCACAGGTGCAGCAGATGGTCGAGTGCGGCGCGCGCCTGCCCTGGGGCCATAGCCGGCCGGCGGTCCACCCTCGTGCGCTCCCCCTCTCTCGACACCACTACGGTGTCACCGTGCATGCCGCAGGCGGCGGCGAAGGTCGCGCGGACCCACACATCCAGACGATGATGGGCGGCGGCCTTCAGCTCGGTGGGCCTGACTAGCACGTGCAGCCGGCGGTCAGGGGTGACGGCGATGTTGCCGACCACCGGCGGGCATCCGTCTCGGTACACCAGGCGCTGGGGCTGCAGCCGGCCACCCGCCTCGTGCAGAGCGCGGCGGGCCAGGGACTCGGCTTCCTGCACCGTCTGTCTGCCCATCGCGGCACCCAGGATCCCATATGGCAGCAACCGGTTGGCCGCCAGGCGTTCTTCCAGAAACGAGGTCCGTCCCTCGAGTACGGCATCAATGACCTCAGTCTGCAGTTGCCACCGGTCCAGGCCCGCTGGGGCGGCCACCGGCTCCCGATCCAGAGCAAACGGATCGTCCCCGGATTGTGGGATCTCGACCCCCAGGGACGCCAGCCAGGCCGCCCAGGGATCCTTGAGAATCTGAATCATCTCGTGCAACTCGAGGTCGGCCGACTGGACCGCTTCGGGCGGCTCGAACACGTTGGCGTGGAACGGTATGGCCTCTTCTTGCCGCTGCTGGCACGCGCGGGCAACCTCAAGGTGGCCGGTGTCGAACGAGGTGCGCGGGCCGGTGAAGCAGGCCGCGTTGAATGGCTGCAGCGGGTGATCTTCGATCAGGTCCCGGAACGTCGTCTCCCGGACGTCGGCACGGTCGGAGACCGTGGCCGCGGCCACCCGCAGGAATTCATCGACGCAGGCCGAGAGCGGTTCGTCCTTGTTGCTGCGGATATTGCGGGCCGTGGCCGTCAGGATCACACGGTCGGTGGCCGCCAAGAGCGCGTCGAGAAACAGCTGCCGGTCTTCTTGCACCGGATCTCGGTCGCCACGCTGCGGCGCCGCGGCCAGCAGGTCCCAAGCGGGCGCCCGAGCCCGGCGTGGAAAGGCCGCATCGTGCAAGCCCAGCACCGCCAGCACGCGGCAGGGCATGGCACGCATCGGCTTGAAGCCGCCCATCGCCATACCCCCACCGACCCGGGACACCGTGCGAACCTCTTCCTGCACCACCTGGTCCAACCAGTCGGCCACGGTGGCGGCGTCCAGGGCGACATCGCACGCATGGTCCGTTTCAGCGGCGCGGAGCTGCCCGACCAAGTCCACGGCCGCCAGCGAGTCGAACCGATCGTCGCCGGCCGCGAGCACCTGGTCCAGCGCCTGATCCAGGCGGTCGGCCCACTGGCCGGGGCTGACCTCACGTTGCCAGTCGTTCAGCAGGCACACCAGGCCGTCCAGCCAGTCCAGCGACGCGCTCATCGCCGCCGGGTCAGTACCCAGTTCGCCCGACACCGGCAAAGCTGGACGATGGTGCCCGTCCGACGCGGTGTCCGCGTCACCCAGCCACACGCCCGCCAGCAACCGGTCCAACCCCTCGCGCCACGTCCCCGTGCCCTGGTCGCCGGCATCCATCGACCGACGATGGTCCGCGTTGAGCCCCCAGGTAATACCCGCCGCACGCACACGATCGGCGAGCGTGGCCGGATCAGTGCCCAGTGATTCGACGCGTGTGGCGACGGCGGGGAGTGCCAGCAGCGCCAGTCCATCGCTGAGGGGCACGCGGCCGGCGGCCACGCGCAGCAGCGTGTGCATCCCACGCACCAAGGGGTCGCTGCGATCGATCCGCTGCTCCGCGAGCCGCAGCGGCAACGAAGGGTCACCGTCCCGCAAGATCGCCTCGGCAAGCGGTCCGTAGAGGTCCAACTGGGGGGTGAGAATCAAGACCTCGCTTGCCCGCAAATCGGGGAGGTTCTCGAACGCGTCCAGTAATTCATCCCGCAGCACTTCCACCTCGCGTCGGGCCCCGTGGCAGCGATGCACACGCACCGAACGATCCGCCGTGACCGGCGGGGCGGTCGTGACGGCACCCGGCTGCCGCGCCGCGCGAATGTCTGCCTGCAGATGGGCGAGGAGGGTGTCCGACCGGAGATCGGGGAACGCGATCACGTCGTACTCCTGACCTTCGGTGACGAGTGCCTCCTCGAAACTGCGAAAGCTGTCGACGGCTTGCTTGCCCAGATGGGACAGGAGAGGGTGCCCTTCCCAGGCGAGGTCCACCGCCCGCCCGGCCCGCATCTGCGTGCGCCCGGCGCGAAGGTCGCCGAGGTATTCAGTCGACGGGAGCAGGGCGCGCAGGCAGACCCTGGTCCTGGTCGCCAGCGCGCGTAACAGTGGCAGCAAGGTCGGGGGCAGGGGCCCGGTGGCCAGCACTTCCAGTGACGCCGGCACGTCACCCTGGCCCGCGTGGATGCGCGTCACGAGATCACGCAGGCGTACGGCCGGATGGGGGTGGTCGGCCAACCCGGCGGAGAGACGCCGCCACAGGTCCCGCTGCCAGGCCTCATCGCCCTGAGCCGCCTCGGGCAGGGCGTCCCAGGCTTCGCCCCGGTCCCACGCGGCGATCATCTCCGGTCGAAAATAGAGATACTGATCGAAGCGGTCGGCCACATCGCGGGCCAGCGCGTGCCGCGCCCGGGTGTCCGTGCACGCCGCCCGCAGGCGCGGGGTATCACCGTCCTCGACCATGGCGGCCAGCAGTGGTACCAGGCGCCACGCCAGGCCCTGCGGGAGCCAGGAGGGATGGGCCGGATCCAGTCCCACCAGCTGAGCCATGTGCTCGATGAAGGCGCTTGGCAGGAAGAACGCCACACCCATGGCCACCCCGTGACGCTGGGCCAGCGCGACCTTCGTGCGGTCCACCAGGGGTAGCGACGGCATCAGCACAGGCACCACCACGCCGGCCGCACTCCCCGGCCGACCCAGCGAGTCGACCAAGTCGTCGAGGAGCAGGGTCGTGTCAGACGCGTACGTCAGTTCAAGGGCCATAGCGGTGTGCTAGAAGTCTGCGCCGCAGAAACCGGGATGCGATAATTGTAGACGAGCCTGACGACGAAGGGACTTGATGTCGACGACATTCCGCCGCTACGCACCGGAGCAATCGCTGCTGTTGCCGCCGGATGTACGGGAGTGGTATGCCGGAGGGTCACCTGTCGCACCACATCAGCGATCTGGTGGACGAGCTGGATCTGACGGCGTTCTACGCGGGGTACGAGGGCGACGGGCGTCGCAACGCGCCGTATGAGCCTCGGATGCTGGTGAAGGTGCTGCTCTACGCCTACGCGACGGGTGTGTTTTCGTCGCGTGGGATTGCGCGGAAGCTGGAAGAGGACGTGGCGTTCCGGGTGCTGGCGGCGGGCAACTTCCAGCAACACCGGACGATCTGCGAGTTTCGGCGGCGGCACCTGGACGATTTCAAGCAGTTGTTCGTCGAGGTGGTCGGTTTGGCTCGCGAGCTGGGCCTTGCGCGGTTCGGGAAGCTGTCTGTCGACGGGACGAAGGTGCGCGCGAACGCGAGCAAGCGCAAGGCGATGAGCTACGGTCGGATGCAGGAGGAGGAACGGCGTCTGTCCGGCGAGATCGACGAGCTGTTGCGGGCGGCGGACGACGCCGACAACGCGCAGGTGGCGGTGGTCGCTGAGCACCAGTTGGTGGTGGCGACGGATGTGACAGCGAACGCGAGCGACCAGGGCCCCACGCGTCCCCCGTATCGACGACCATGCGCCGCGTGAACGGATCGCACGCCGACGCGGAGATGAACGAATCGAGAGCTTTCTTCGAGATCTGGGTCCCGGGCGCATGGAACTTGCACTGGATGCCGCCCGGCGCTTGATCATGGCCAGCACCACCCGCCGCGTCAACGGCCGCCCACTCAGTCTCTTCCCCACCCGGTCCACGCTCTAAAACAGCGTCGCCCGCCCGTCCTCGAGCCCGGAGGCCTCGAGGTACTCGTCGAGGGCCTCGGCCACCCGGTGGTGGGCCGGGACGTCGTGCCGTTTCCCGCCCTTCTCGTGGAGCCTGAGCCACCCCCGGCTCCCCTGCCGGAAGTAGTCCTGCCTCCTCATCCCCAGAACCGCGCTCACCCGCACGAAGCTGTAGAGCATCACCGAGAAGAGCGCCCGGTCTCGGAGGCCGGCAAGCGTGCCCGTGTCGATGTGCTCGAGGAGCTTCCTCGCCTCGGCCGGGGTCAGGACCGGCGTCGCGCCCTTGGTGACGACGTGTTTCGGCCCCCGCACCTCGGCCGCCGGATTCACCCGGAGGACCTAGCTGACGACGAGCCAGTCGCAGAGCACGCGGATGGCGGCCAGGTGCTGCTTGACGGTCGGGACCGACCCGGGGTGCGTCCGGATGTAGGCGGCCACGTGGAGCGGGGACACGGCGTCGAGACCGAGTCCTCGCGCCTCGCACCACGCCAGAAACTGCCCCACGGCCCTCCCGTACGCCGCCCGCGTCCTCGCGTTCGCGATCCGTCCCGCGAAGAACTCCAGAAACCGCGCGACGGCATCCGGTCCGGCGTCGACGATCAGCGCCGGCAGGACGACGTCGGCTTTCCCATCTGCGACGACCACCGGCTCCGCGGCCGCCGGCGCCAGCGCCTCGCTCATTCGGACACCTCTCCCCCACCGCCGACTCCCCCGTCGACGAGCCCCTCGAACCGTTCGTAATCGTTCACGAGCGCATAGGCCAGCGCGTAGAGCCGCTCCACCGCCTCCTTCGCGCCGCCGAACCGCACCTCGATCCGCTCCCGAGAAACCGACACCCCCTCGGGCAAGCTCGCCAACTTCGCGTCGAGGGTCTTGGCGGGGAGCGTCACTCGGATCCCGGTCAGCCGGGCCTTCCGGAGCTCGGTCAGGAGCCGCTCCCGTCGTTCTTCTTCTCCGCGGAAGGCGGACCGGGCCCGGTGTTTCCGGAGCTGGCGGAGGAGTTTCGTCCGGGGCAGCGTTCTCTGGTAGCCGGTCATCTCGGCCCCGAAGGTCTGCATGAGGGTGGCGGCCCGGGCGGTCGAGACGCCGAAGAGCTGTTCGATGTCGCGGCGGGTGAGGAGGGTCCGGTCGAGCTTTTCGAGCTGGCTGATGGCGTCGGGGATGGCGAGGAGCCACCGGGGCTTGGGCGGCATCTCAGATCCTGGTCAACCCGTTGCACCAGTTCAGGTTGGGACGATTCAGAGCGCACATGTCTTTCGACAGGTTAGTAGAAGGTCTTCCAAAATACAAGATCCGGGGTGGGGCTGTTCGGGTATCCCATAAAGGGGGTTACGCCATAGTCACCCCGTCGTAGGCACCCATTTCCAGCAGGAACGCGCGCCGATCGAAACTCTGTGCTTCATGCTCCATGATTGGTCTCGGCGTCGGGGACATCAAGGTGGGTCCCCGCGGGGACCCGAAATTCGTTTTTTCTTCGCTTCACGCCTCTCGGGCGGATGACCGGTCCCAGGCCCCTGGACCGGGGGGGGCAGGGCCCTCTTGGGCCCTAGCTACCCTAGCTAGGGGAGCTAGGGCCCTGGGGGTAGGGCCCTGTCCCAGGGGCCGCAGGGCCCTGGGGGGGTCTGTCGCCCCGTTTTGCGGCCTCGGGGGGGCTTCGAGCTGGCTCGTCGACCTCGTGGATGGGCCGTGGCCCCGGCTTGCGTCAGCAGGTGTTCTCCCGGGCTTGGCCGGGGCTGTGCCGGTGAGGCTGTCCGTGACGAGGGATGTTGCCGGTGCTCTGATCAGGCCGCCGCCCGTGGCCATGTACCAGGCCATTGCCGCCAACACACGCCGGCCGCTTTTAGCCCCGCGAGGGCGGTCAGGGCTTCGCTCCGCTCAGCTCGCCATAGACTCTCGAGCTCAGCGGCGTGGGGCTCGTCCAGCCCGTCCAGGGCCCCGGGCCTCCCCTGCCTTGGGCCCTCTCCGGTCCGCCAGGGCCCTCGAGGGCCCTGTGCCCTCCGGGAGGGCCTGAGTGGCTGGGGCCTCCCGCTGGGCCTGGGTCTCGGCCACCCGGAGGCCCAGCCCCGTCCACTCGTTCGTCGTGCTGATGACGATGGCGGCCCCGCCGCCGATCGCCGCGCCCCCGAGGGGCCGTGTGGCGGGCTACCCATCCGCCCCGGACCTCCCGGGTTCCTCTCGTCGCGGCTCGGAGCCCCCAGGTCATGCCGGCTCCGGCGAGCGCCGTCATCTGGAACATCGGCCTGCTCAGCAGCTCGGGGTCCAGGAATTCCCGGCGGGTCCGCCACCAGGAGGCCCCCGCCGCCGGAGGGCCTCACGTTGCGCCGCCGCGGCCCAGGGAGGGTCTGCCGACCAGCTCGAGGAGCTCCAGGCGGCCAGGGAGTCGATGCTCATGCCCAGTGTCCTGGATTGCTCGGCTCGGTCCCCCCGGGAGGCAGGTGGGCCTCTGCCGGGGCCTTCGTCGCCCGGACCCTGTAGCCCGCGGCCCCCCACACGGGACCCCTCGTCAAGTCCGCCCTGTCCGTGCCTGTCGGTTCGGAGGGCCCGGGGTCTGGGGTCGCCTGGGGCCCGTCTCTCGGCGGCGGGGCCCTGTGGCGGTCAGTGCTCGGTGTCCGATCCCTCTCCCCTGTCCGAGCCCTGTCCGGAGGAGGGGCCGCCCCCGCCGTTCTGGCTCTACTCCTCCCGGGCCGCCTCGGCTTCCAGCTCGGCGATCAGGCCATCTCCACGGGGTCGGCGTTGTCGAACATCTCCTGGACCATCGTCTCGACCTCGTCTTCGTCGACGAGCTTGTCTCCGAGCTTGAGGACCGGGTCGTCCTCGGTCGCCATGTTGCTGATGTCCGACATGTCGTGCTCGTTGCGGAGCCCTTGGGCTATCTGTCCGCGCCGCCGAAGGTGAGGCGGCCGAGGACGCTCATGCGGTATGCGTCGCGGCCCGGATGGCGCTGGGCGGCGCGTTCCCCCGACACCTCCAGCCCGAGCGGTCCGAGCCGGCTGAGCAGGAGTCCGACCTGCAGGCGCCGCCCGTACGGCGACTGGCCGTAGATCCCGAACGGCGTCACGAGGCCGCCGGCCGGGAGCGGCAGGCCGTAGTCGACGCGCGCATCGAGCGCCCGTTCGTCGCGTCCCGCGCCGGCCGCGCGCTGGTGGAACAGGTGGTCCTGCCACAACGCGTCGCTGGCCGTCGCCCGCGCGCCCCAGCGCGGCGAGAGCGAGAGCGTCAGGCCCGGCTGCCGCGCGCCGTCACCCACGCTCAGCGTCACGGCGCCGCCGTGCTCCCGGTAGCCGTCGGCCGCGTGCAGCGCCAGCAGCCGGCCCAGGCCTTCGACGCGGAACACGCCACGCGCCACCCGTAGTCCGCCGGCCACCTCCAGGCCGGCGCCGGTCTGGCCCGAGCCGCCGTCGCGCCGCGCATGGACTTCGCCGAACGGCTCCACCAGCGTCCCGCCCGCGGTGCGCACCGGGCGGCTCACGTCGATCCCGACACGCAACTGGTGCACGTCCACCCCGAGCGCGTCGATCAGCTCGTCGCCCGCGGCGGTCGTCAGCCGCGCCCATGACGCGTCGCCGCGGAGCTGCAGCTCCACGCCGCCGCCGACCGTCGCCAGCCGCCGGCGCACCTCCACCAGGCCCAGCCGCAGCCCGAGGGCGCTCTCCTCCTGCAGCCCGTACCGCACCCGCTCGTTCTCCGCCGACCCGTGGCCGCTGCCGGCCGTGGCCCAGATCGTCGTACCGCCGTCCGACCACCGCAGATACGGACCGACGTCAGGGTCGTCGTCAGCCGGCCGGCCGACGAACCGAAGGTCCAGTCGCCGTCCCCGCGGCTGCGCGACACGGCCACGCCAGCCAGCCAGCGCTCGCTCAGCCGCCCGTCGAAGCCCACGTACGCCGTCCGGAGGTGCCCGTCATAGCGCGCCGCCGGCGATCGCTCGCCGCCGAACGCTTGCTGGTCATGCTGCCCCCAGACCGTCCAGTGCGGCCCCGGCGCCGCGCCGCCGCCGGCCTGCCCGCGGCCGAGCGCCAACAGGAACTCCGTCTGACCGCCAGCGCTCAGCGGCGACCAATTGGAGCGGGTGGGTGAGGCGCCCTCCCCGAACGGCGCGCCGCCGGCCATGCCGAGTCGTGCAGCGGGAGCGCCCAGCGCACCAGGCGCACCGACCGCTTCCGCCCCCGGCGCCGCGTCCATCCCGGTCCGGCCGCCGGACTGCAGCGGCATGCCGCCCGCCACGCCCGTGATCCAGCGCTCCGCCACGGCCCATCCGGCGGCGGCCACGCCCGTCCCCAGCGGCACGTGCAGCCCCGCCACCGTGACCTGCGACTCCTCCTGGCCCGTCGTCTCGACGCGCCGACCGAGCGTCGCCCGCGCGCTCGCCAGATGCCCGCGGCCCAGCGCCGCCAGCGTGTCCTCCACAACGCCCCGCGCCTGGTGGTCGGTCGTCGTGACCAGGAACGCCTGCGTCGCCGTCAGCCCGCCGGGATCCTGTGCCGTCACCGTCACCGTCGCCGTACCCAGACGCGTTGCGGTCAGCGTCAACGTCGCGCCGGTGAGGCTCACCGCCACGGCCTGATCCGACACGACGGCCGTGTAGCCGAGCGCATCGCCGTCCCGGTCCTCGAAGAACCGGATCAGATCGAGCACCGCCGGCCCGTCTCCGACATCCAGGGTCTGGTCGGGGATGACGCCCGTTGCCAGCGGCGGGTCGTTCACCGGCAGCACCGTCACCTCCACCGCCGCCCGCGCCGTCAGCCCCGATCCGTCCCCCACCACGTACGTCAAGCGGTCGGTGCCGTGAAAGTCCGGCTCCGGCGTGTACTCCACCGCGCCCGCGTCGGTCAGCCGCGCGCTGCCGTGCGCCGGCGCCGACGCCTCCACCAGCGCCAGCGCGTCCCCGTCGCCGTCGCTGTCGTTCCTGAGCACGGCGATGGTCACCGACGTGTCCTCGGGCGTGTCCGCCGCGTCGTCGCCCGCCAGCGGCGGGTCGTTCACCGGCAGCACCGTCACCTCCACCGCCGCCCGCGCCGTCAGCCCCGATCCGTCCCCCACCACGTACGTGAAGCGGTCGGTGCCGTGAAAGTCCGGCCCCGGCGTGTACTCCACCGTACCCGCCGCCGCCACCACCGCCGTGCCGTGCGCCAGCGCCGACCACCGCCGTGCCGTGCGCCGTTGCGCCGATACCTCCACCACCGTCAGCGTGTCTCCGTTGGGGTCGCTGTCGTTGGCGAGCACGTCGATGAACACGGCCGTGCCCTTGCCACCGTCTCCGCTGCGTCGTCGACCGCCAGCCCGCTGTAGTCGGTGTCCGTGCTCGCCGCGCTGTGGGTCAGCGTGACCGTATCGTTCACCAAGTCCGCATCGTCGCCGGCCGTCACCGTCACGGTCTGGGCCGTGTTCCAGTCACCTCCGTGCCCGCGTGCCCGGCGACCGTCACCACGACATCCGCCGTCGGCTGGGTCTCAGGACCACCGTGTAGCTGTTCCCGGTTGCGTCTTCCTCGGTCACCGTCAACGCGGTCTCCGATACCGTGACCTCCGGCGGCGCGGTGGTCGTCGCATCGTCGTCGACGATCGTGATGGTCGTGCTGCCGATGCCTGTCCCGTCGAGATCGCCCGCCACGCTGACGATCCGGTTGCCGTCGTTGGTGTCGTTCGCCGCCGCGGTGACGGTGACCGACACCGAGGCGGTCTCCGCCGGCAGCGTCATCTGGTGGCCCTCGGCCGCGCCATCGGCGTCGGTCGGGGTCACGCTGTAATGGGTGCCGTAGTCGGCGGCCCCGCTAAAGGTCAACGTGATGACCTGGTCGGTGGCGAAGGTCTTGGCGTTGGTGGCCGACACCGCCAGGGTGGAGACGTTCTCGGCGATATTCGTCGTCGCGCTGTCGTCCTCCTCGGCGATCGACGCCGGGTCGGCGACGAGCGACAGTTCTGGCCGGTCCTCCTCGTCGGTGATGGTCACCGGGTATGCCGGTGTTGTTGCACAGGACGGCTCGCACGTGGTGCCGTCGGGATACGCGAACTGCACGAGACCGGCTGGAGTAGTTGGGTCCCCATCAATCGTCACGCTGAGACCTTCGGTGCCCTCGTAGACATCGTCGTTCACGACGGCGAACGGGTCGCCGTTGATGTCTCCACCGGGGCACCCGGTCCACCATTTCACCGACCGGGGGCATAGCCAGCCACCGCACCTCGTCAGCGAGATCGTGCGAGTGAGGTTGGCCCGTCTCGGTGTCGGCCTGATCTCGCCGGATCGTGGCCGGTTGCCGACGGACCGCCGGCCAACGCGGCGAAGGAAGGACTCGGCCGTGGATGTTCCGCTTGGCTGCCCACTGCCAGCCGTACTGCCAGCCGTTTCGCGTTCGGTCAGGCGTTTTCTGACCCGTTCTGACCCGCAGAGCCCCTCGGTTTTCCCAACGAATGCGGGGTTTCTTGGGGATTTCGCAGAATCTGAGCCACGAGTTCTGGATGCGCCGTTTCGGCGGCGACCCGTCGGTGGTGGGCGAGACGGTGAGCATGGACGGCCGCCCGAGGTTGGTCGCGGGCGTGGCCCCCGCCGCCTTCAGCTTCCCCGGCAGCGAGCGCGTGGACGTGTACCACCCGCACAGCTTCCCGCCGGTCGTCTTCGAGGACGGTCGCGAGATCTCCTCACGCGCCGGGACGTGGAGCGGCCCTTCGGCGTCTCGACAGCTCGCACCGCGACCCCTATGCAGACCGTGGGGGCCGAGATTACCGGCAAACAGAGAACTCAGCTGCGGACGTCCGCCTGGCGACGCCGTAGCTGACCACCCCGTAGAGGCCGACCGCAGCGAGCGCCAGCACCCCGAACGCGGACAGGATGGAGGCGAAGTTGATGGGGCAGCCGCATCAGCGCGAGGTGAGAGTCCATTGCCTTCGTCTCGAAGACCCACCGAGACGGTCTGTCCACGGCGAGGTCCGTGACGGCCAGGCCCGTGACGCGTCGCGGTGCCGTCGCTGACGGTGACGGGCCCGAGCGCCGGCGGCTGACCATCCACAGTGCGCGACGAGGTCGGCCTCGACGAAGCCCGGCACCGGATCCTGCCAATCGGCGAAGGTGCGCACCGGAACCCTGCCCCGTACGCGGTCGCCCCCGGAACGACGGCGCCGGCGCTGACCCGGACGTCACCGCCCTCGCCGACGCCAAGCGGCGGTCGATCGGCTTGGCCTCCAGGTTGGCCTGAGACGGCCGTGCATCCGCCCACCGTACCGCAGGTGGTCGGCGAGGTCCGGCCATGCCCGTCGGCGCTCCGTGCCGGGCTTCGACCCCGATTGCCGGGAGGCGGGCGGCGACATCGTCCTCGCGCCGGCGCGGCCGTGCGCTATTCGGGCTTGCCCCCCTTGACAGGCTTGGTGATTGCCGGCGGAAGGCCGACTACCCTTTAGCTCCAGTCGAGGGCGGTCTCCCCGATGTCGGGAGCTGCGGTCGAGCCTTCGTCGGCCCTCGGACGAGTCTCACCAACAGATCGGCTCTGTACGCGAGAACTTGACTGGTGGCTCAGGCTGCTTCGCTGATGGCCTCGGCTCCCCAGGTTGATCGCGACCACCGAGCATCCGCCCAAGACACCGAGCCGAAGGCGTCCGGCGAACCCGGCGACGCCCGTCGACGCCCCTCGCAGGGGCGCGTGAGTCAGGAGGAACCTCTGTGCGACGCATCGTGACGTTCGGATTCTTCGTGTTGGCGCTGCCCGTGGTGGCTGCCGCGCAGACCAAGGACGATTTCGCGTACTGGGATCTGAGCGGAAACGGCGACTTGACGTGTGCTGAAGCGCTGGGCCGTGATGAAGGCCTGCGGTTGCCCGCGCATCGCGACGACCGCGACGGTACCGGCATCATCTACGAGTGGCTCGAGCGCAGCCGGTCGAGCGACACCGACAACGACGGCGTCGCGTGCGAGAACGGCAACAACCCGAACGGCTACGTGCCGCAGGCGACGCCGCCGGTGGAGCCCGAGGGCTGTCCGACGGACGCCGAGGTCTGGCGCGGCCTGCAGGTCTGCGAGGAGCAGCCCCGGGCCGGCTACGACCGCGATGCCTTCGGCTCGGGCTACAGGAGCCTGGAGGACGACATCATCAGGACGCTGCCTGCGACGATGCGGAGCAACGGTCAGGTGTACACGCCGTACTCGTGCATCGCGTTCGACATCGAGCCGGACGGAACCGCCGGCACCGACATCGAGCACATCGTGGCGCTCGCCGAAGCCCATGACAGCCGAATCGGTGACGACCGGCGCCGGGACATCGCAGCCGACCTGTTGAACCTCACGATCGCGGACCCGACCGTGAACCGGTCCCAGAAGGGCGACCGGGACGCGGCCGACTGGCTGCCGGCCCGGCACGGTCGCTGGTTCGCCGAGCAGGTCATCGCGGTCAAGCTGGCGTACGGGTTGAGCGTCGATCCCGCTGAGCGCGACGCACTCGAGGCGCTGCTCGCCGGGGCGGACGCGGAGCTGAACTGCGTGGACGCGGACACCACGTCGCCGACCGTGGCCATCAGCAGCGACGCCATCGCTCCGGTCAGCGGCGCCTTCGCGATCGCGGTCACGTTCTCGCAGCCGGTGACCGGCTTCGCGCTGGGAGACCTCGTCGTCGGGAACGGCGGCGCGTCCCAACTGGGCGGGAGTGGTGCGAGCTACGCCGCGACGATCACCCCGGCGGCCTCGGGTCTCGTGACGGTCGACATCGCGGCCGGAGCCGCGGAGGACAGTGCGGGAAACCCCAGCATGGCGGCCGACCGGTTCATGATTGCCGCTGATTTGACCGCGGCGAACCGCCCGCCGATGCCAGCGGGCACGCTGCCCAATCAGCGACTGACGCCGGACGACACCGTGAGCGTGGACGTGTCGAGGGCGTTCGTCGATCCCGACGGAGACGCGCTGAGGTACGCCGTGTCCTCGTCGGCGCCCCAGGTGGTCACAGCAAGTGTGACCGGCGCCTTCGTGATGCTGGGCGCGGCGAGCCAGGGTGCGGCCACGATCCGGGTGACGGCGAGCGACCCGGGCGGCCTGAGTGCCTTGCAGTCGTTCACGGTCACCGTGGAGGTGTCGGTATCCGAGCCTTTCACCGACCATCCCATCCGTCCCGGAGTGACCCCGGTCAAGGCCGTGCACTTCACGGAGCTGCGGGAGCGGATCGACGTCCTGCGAAGAGCTGCCGGCCTGCCGGCCTTCCCCTGGACGGACGCGGTCCTGAGGGCAGGCGTGACATCGGTCAAGCTCGTGCATCTGCGGGAGCTCCGGGAGGCGCTGGGTGACGCCTACGTTGCAGTAGGGCGCGTGGAGCCGGGCTGGACCGACCCGGCGCCGACGCCGGGATCGAGCCCGATCAGCGCGGCGCACGTGATGGAGCTGCGGGCCGCGGTGGTGGAGCTGGAGTGACGCGACCCTCGTTTCTATGATCTTCGGGCCATCGGGCGACTGCAAGAAGCCGGGACCGCCGGGAGGCTCACCGCGTCGCTGCCCAGGCTCCTTGCCCGGACAGGTCCTGTTGATCTGCGTGGCGGGGTGTCCCGTCGCACGCTCGGTGGACCCGCAGCTACTTGCTCCCGCAACGGATCGCTTGTCCGTTGGCGCCCTCGGCGTTGCGGATCCGTTCATCTGTGGTTGCGCCTTCGCGTACGTCGCCCGCCAACAGGTGCTTCGCGAGCGTGACCAGGCTCCCCAGGGGTAGGGGCCGGTAGTCGGTGTGTTCCACGCACACGTTGATGTGCGGCGTGTCGCCGGGGGGCGCGTGATTGTGTACGTGGCCGTGCAGGTTCACGCAGCCAGGCGGGAGCATGCCCATCGGGACGTGGGTCATGACGATCGGCGGGTCGGTCTCGATGACGAGGACACCGGTCCACGTGTCGTGGCCCGCGGTGTCGAGCAGGCCCGACCGCAGGTTGAAGTCGTGGTTGCCTACGACCAGGAGCTTGCGCCCGGGCGCCTCCCGGATCGCGGTTCGGCGTGTCTTTCCGAGGGCACTGGACAGCGCGATGTCGCCTCCGTTCAGGATGGTGTCGTCCGGCTCGACGGCCGCTGTCCACGCGGCCATGATGGCCCGGCCCATCGCGTCGGCGTCCCCGAAGGGCCTGCGGCAGTACTCCATGACTTCGGTGTCGCCGAGGTGGAGGTCGGACCAGACCCATGTACGGCCCGCTCTCGGTCGGTGGATCAGCACCGGCCGTGCGGTCGTTTCCTCGAGCAGCCGGTGGATACCGCCGCAGCGCCCGTAGGATGGGGTCTTCTCCTTGAGGAGTCTTCGGAGCGTGTGGGTGTATCGCTCCTTGAGGTTCAAGTGGTCCGGAGCGTCCGTCGTGAGCATCTGTTCGGTGTCCCGGTGTCTCCGCCTTGCTCTTCGTCTACTCGTAGACCACGGCGTTCCCGTCGCTTGCCTTGCATGTACCGGTAGGCCGGTTTGCGCGGCGGAGTCGGCGCGCTGGGTCTCGGCGCAGGTGATCCGGCCGTTGTCGTCGTCGTAGCGGGCCGAGAGCGTCCGATCCGTCGGCGGTGACTGTTGCCGCGGCGCGGTGCCCACTCGTCACTGCACGCCGCCCTTCGGCGGCGCCGCCGCCGTCACGACTCGGGCGGCGATCTCATCGTCGTGAGGCCAGGTCACCCGCGCCTTCGGAGCTCCTTGGACCGCCGCGAAGATCGCGAGCGGCAGGGTGTGCATGTAGATGTCCTCGACCAGCTCGTTGGGAACGCCGGGCTCGAAGAGCCAGTTCACGTACAGCGTGCCGGGCGTGTCGGCACTCGGCTCGCTCGAGAGAGCGGCCTGAACGGCGATGTGCGGGCGCAGGCGGTCTGGTGTACCGGCCGCGAGTACCCGACGCACGCGTTCGATGGTCTCGGGCAGGGGGTCGCCGTGACCGAAGACGGCGATGAAGCACTGCAGGTTCTCGGCGTTGCCCGGGCCGTCGCCCGCGACGAGCCGTTGGACCCGTCCCCAGGAACGGCGTGCCAACTCTGGGTCGATACGGGCGATGGAGACTACCGCGGGGCCGGTCATCGGCCGTTCGATCCGGCATGGTGCCGTCCGCGCACGGGGTCGCGGAGGCCCGTACCCGCGCGGCGGTCGCCCGGCCGGGCGTTGCGGATTGAGATCGCCATCGAACGCAGAGTACCACGCCCCCGCGGCGGCGGCGCGTTCGGGGCGCCCGGGTGCGCTTGGTCGCTGCTGGCGGCGATGAACACCAGGGATTCAAGAGGTTAGGCTGTCGGTAGTCGGCGCTGCCGGGGTCCGCAACCCCCTTCATCTGCGGTCCGGGGGTCGGATACAGGGTCCAGCCCTCCGGGCAATGCTGCCCGGTGGCCTCCGGCCCGTTCAGCACGGCGCACTTACGGCGGTCGAAGCTGGCCATGTGGCCGCTGCCCGAAAGAGCCGTCCAGATGACCCCGTTGCGGTCGACGTCGACGCCGCGCGGGGCGTGCCCGGTGTGCGCGGGGTCGACGGCGGGGTTCTCGATGGACGGCGGCTCGTAGACCTCGGCGATGCACGTCTCCGGCGGATTGTCGCCGCGGTCGAGCCGGACGAGGCGGCCGGGGAACGGTCCGGTGCGGGCGATCCACGCGGTGTCGTCGACGGGATTGGCGATGATGCCGTAGGCGAAGCCGGCGACGCGGGTGTCGCGCCCCGCATCGACCGCGCCGCCCGGCTCGTTCCAGGGCCTCGTTATCGCCCCGTCGCCGTTGGTGTCTACGACCGTCGGGCACCAGCCTTGCGAGATCCGCTCGTCGCCGCTCTCGTCGTAGAGCTTCGTGTCGAGCCAGCCGACGACGTTGGCGTCGCCGCTGAACCAGAGGGTGTCCTGCGCATCCTCGCCGAACTGCAGGTGGTGGGTGCCGTAGCAACTGTCGATGAGCTGCCAGGCCTCCGCCGCGGGGTCGTACACCGAGATCTGCCGCCCGCTGCGGTCAACGGGAAAGTAACGGGCCGAGGGATGGTCCGACCCTTCCCGGCACCAGTCCGGGTTCTCGCGGCGGCGCACGGTGGAGGTCAGCCATACCCGCCCCCGCGCATCCATCATCGGATTGTGCGGGTTGGCGGGGGCGTCGAAGATGATCTCCTCGCCCCAGTACGGCGACGGCTCGAAGCCGGGCGCGGTCGGAAACATCGACGGCACCATTTCCCGCGGCTCGCGCAACGGCACGTCCAGCTCGATCGACCGGTGCTGCGCGGTGTCGGTGATGACGAGCTTGTCGGTCGTGATGGAGACCCCGTAGACCAGCCCGCCGGCGTTGACGGTCGGGGCGCGCTTGTCGGTCGTCACCTCGTCGTGCACGTACGAGGTCTCGCCGGCCCAGTCCCACATCGTCAGCACCAGGTTGCGCTCGACCCCGCGGGGCCGCGGCGGCGCCTCGGGCACCTCGCCGGCGGCAATCCGGTCGCTCCAGTCGGCGAACATCGCGAGCCCCCGGTCGCGGCCGAACCGGTCGAGGACCCCGCTCATCTGGCGGCCGCGCTGGCCGAAGGTCAGCCGGTGGGCCCAGGCCTCGGCCGACGAGTCGAACCCGTCGAGGTGGCTGGTGTCGAACGTGAACCGGTTGCCCATCTGGTGGCAGAGCTGGCAACCCTGCTTGGTGACGTCCACCCAAGCCGCCTGGCTCCGGAGGCCGGATGCGATGCCGTTCCCGGCGGGACCGGTGCCGGGGAACTCGCCAGCGGCCGGCGGCGCGAGCAGCGAGTACCAATAGTTGGCGGGATAGACCTGCGCCGCCTCCTGCGGCGAGCCCGCCGGCACCGCGTCGAGGGTCAGGGTCTGCCCCGGCTCGGCCGTCACCGGGTCGGAGTCGACCAAGCCGTAGCCGCGCACCCAGACCCGGTACGACGCACCGGGGAGATCGGGAACGAGAAAGCGCCCCTCGTCGTCGGTCACCACGATCTTGCGGAACCCGGTGTCGAGGTCGTCGGTCTCGGCGATCACCCACACCCCCGCCTCGGGACCGCCGGGGCTCCGCACCGTGCCCCGCAGGTCGTCCCCGCCCGCCGGCGGCTGCCCGGCGAGCACCGTCGTCACCAGGACAACGCCGGCAGCGGCCACCAGCGAAACGAGTCGTGCATCGCGTGTCATCGATCTCCTCCGTGGTCTCTCCGGTTCCCGTCGGCACCGTGCGGGCTGACTTGTCCCGGCTTCCAGGTGAACCGCGCACCGACCGGGGCGCCGCTCAGGGGTGGCGCATCGCGCCCGACTCGATGCCCGGTCGCAAGGACGTCGGCAAATCCAACCCGCCGTTTCCCAGGCGTTTACAGAAAGCGAATCACGGGCTGCGCTTCGCTCAGGTCGGCAAATCCATGTCGACGACTGTCCCAGGTCACTGCCCGCGACTTGAGGCGCGCAGGCGCTGAATCTGGCGCACCGCCGCCTCGATCTGCATCTCGAGAATCTGCTCGCCGTACTCGGCGGTCGCGCGCGCGGGGGTTCCCGAAACCCCGTTGCCGGAGCCGCCGGTGCCCGGCTCCATGCGGTCGAGCCGGATCTTCGAGGGGTCGAGGAACAGCAGGGTCGACGTGTCGTGCATGCCCGCGTGCGTGCCCACGTCCTCCGCCCGCTCTCCCTGCTCGACCAGCCACTCGTCCCCGCGCCCCGGGTAGTAGTCGGTCAAATGATGCACCCGGGCCGGCGCGTCGGCCCACTCCGCGTTCAGCCGGTCGGCCACCGCTGCCTGCGACGCCTGGTTGCCGCCGCTGTCGCCCATGAACGCGATGTCGACGAATCCGTGCCGGGCGAGGCTGCGCGCGGCGTACTCCAGCACCTGCTCGAACACCTCGGGCGGCGTGGTGATGGTGCCGGGAAAGCGCATGTGCCCGCTGGGAGGATTGACGTTCCCTTCCGGCACGTAGGCCATCACCGGCGCGACCAGCGCGTCCCCCAGCCGGCGCGCCGTCTCCCCCGCCTTGAACCCCACCAGATAGTTGTGCTTCCCCAGCACCATGTGCGGTCCGTTCTGCTCGGTGCCGCCCGTCGGCACGATGATCGTCGTCGTCCCCGCCGCGACCGCGTCCCGTGCTTCGGTCCAGGTCAGCTCCTCGAGAAACACCGTGTCCGGCGCCTGCCCGAGGGCGGTGCCGGCCAGACAGACGCCGACGAAAAGGACAACCGATCGCATCGACAAATCTCCTTTTATGCCCGAGACCCCACACTTCAGCAGCACCCAATTCGACGCCAGCCCGGTCGAGCACCCTGCCGCCGCAACGACTGCGGCGGCGTCGAACCATCCGGGTCCGGCCTTGCGCGGCATGCGCTTCTCACGGGCATACTACCAGTCTGGAAGACCGGCCGTCACGACAGACACGACCGATACGCCCGGCGCCCGGCATGGCCGGAAACGTATACTGTCGGCGCCGCCAGACGCAGAACGCGACCCGAATGGCGCCTCGGAGGAATCGCCGTCTGGTCGACCCTGTTCGCGATGGCCTGCGTGGCGGCCTGAAGTGAACAGGGGTCGTATGCTGGGGGCGGCGGCGAGTTGCACATCGGCGGCGAGAAGGGAGCATGGGACCATGATCCGGCGCTCAATGGCTGTCGCCGGCATCGCGCTCGCGGCCCTGGCCACGCTCGCGTGTCAGCGTGAACCGGACGATCTGCGAGGCACGCTCCACGCGATGCTCGATGACGTCGAGCAGATCGCCCGGGATGAGATCGACATCCTGGAGGAGTTGCTCGGACAACCCAACCGGCCAACCCTCCAACCCATCTGGCGACGCCGCCTCGACGAGGCGATCCCGTCGCTCGATCGGTTGGCCGCGTTGCGCGCCGAGATCGACGCGTCTGCCGACGCCGACCTCGCGGGAGCGGTCGGCCGGCGGGTGGTGTCGGTGGTGGAGGAGATACGACGCACGATAGGCGAACGCATGAAGAGCTTGCGGGCGGAGCTTGCCGGACCGCGCGACGCCTGACGGTCACCTTCCGCACTTGGCGGCCGGGCGGAATCTGCCGACCGACCCGCTGACCCGCTCGGCACCGTTCGCCCCGGACGTATACTGTCGGCACACCGGCACCACGAAAGGGAAGCGATGACGCATCGGACGTTCGCCGTCTTGTCGACCGTGCTCGCGATCGCCATTCTGGCGGCGCCGGCGGGGGCGGGTCAGCCCGCGTCCGCGGGACGTGCGCCGGCCGGATCCCCCGCGCCGCGGATGTCCTGGGGCACGCCGGACCTGCAGGGCGTGTGGAGTCACGCCACCGTCACCCCGCTCGAAAGACCCGAGCGGTACGAGGGGCGCGAGTTCCTGACCGCGGAGGAGGTCGCCGAGGCGAACATCCAGGCCGCGACGTTCGCCAGCTCGGAGCGCCGCGCCGAACTGAGCCCCGAGCGCGACGTCGGTCTCGCCTACAACCAGTTCTGGTGGGACCGCGGACTCTCCGACGGGCGGACCGCGCTCGTCGTCGACCCCCCCGACGGCAGGATCCCCGCGAGAACCCCCGAGGCCGAGGCGCGTGGCGAGGCACGGCGTGCGGCCGCCCGCCCGCGCGAGCTGTCGGAGAATCCCGAGGACCGGGGCCTGTGGGAGCGCTGCCTGTCGCGCGGCACCGTCAGGCTCGGCGGCGCCTACAACAACAACCTCCAGATCTTCCAGACCGGGGATTACGTTGCGATTCTGCTGGAGATGGTCCACGAAACGCGCATCATCCCGCTCGGCACCGGCGCGGGACCCGCGCACGCACCGAGCCAGTGGCTCGGGCGCTCGCACGGCCGCTGGGAGGGCGATACCCTTGTCGTCGAGACCGAGGGCTTCTCGGGACAGGCCCCGTGGCGCGGCTCGGGCGAGAACCTGCATCTCGTCGAGCGCTTCTCGCGGCCGGATGCCAACACCTTGCGCTACGAAGTGACGTTCCGCGATCCCACGACCTGGGAGCGCGAGTGGACGGCCGCCCTCGACATGCCGAAGACCAACGGCCTGATGTACGAGTACGCGTGCCACGAGCGCAACTACGGCATGGAGAACCTCCTGCGGGGAGCTCGGGTTCAGGAGACGGAGGCGGCGAGGTAGCCACGCCATGGCGCGCGCCGGATGCCTCCTCGCCGCCCTGCTTCTGCTCGCCGCGCACCCGGTCCGCGCGGGGCAGGATCCCCCGCCGCAGACCGGGACCGGCGGGCTGCTCCAGCAGCGTTGCCAACTCTATTTCGAGTTCCTCGGGCGCACCGGGGCGGGCCGCGAAGACACGTTCAACCAGGACCCGTTCGGCATGGGCTACTGCGCCGGGCTCGTGCGCGGCGTCGTGCTCGCGGCGCAGTCGTTCATGCCGGACCGGGTCTGCGTGCCCCGGGGCACCAGCGTCGCCCAGGTTGTCCGCAGGATCATCCAGTATCTGGAGCAGCACCCCCAGGAACGCAGCGACCTGGACGTGGAGCTCGTCCTGCGAGCTTTGGAGGACCGGTTCCGCTGCCCGTAGCAGCCATATGTCTGATAACATCCTGCCAGATGGCTGATTACGAATCACTGAAGTCCGCTGCCGGCGGGCGCCGGTCCCCGGCGGATCTGCAGTCCAGCGTCACGTCTGCCCGGCGCGGAGTTGCCGTCGGGGATGCGATCGAAACGATGCGGGTGTGGTCGATTCCGGTAGCCCGCTTCGCGGCAATCCTCGGCTGCTCCGAGCGCAAGTGGAGCCGGGCGCGGGCCGGTGCTCTCGACATGCTTCTCTCGCCGACGGAATCCGACCGGCTATACCGCACCCGGCGACTGTTCGAGCACGCCAGGACCGTCTTCGACAACGAGACGGCGGCCCGCACTTGGTTGTCGACCCCCAACACCGCCCTCTCCGACGAGTCGCCTCTCTCGCTGCTGGACACCGACGCCGGCGTGCGTCTCGTCGACGAAGTGCTCACCCGCCTTGAGTTCGGGGTGTACGCCTGAGCGGTGCGCGTCTACCGCCTGACCCTGCCGCGGTACGAGGACACCGCCTTCTCGGGAGAGGGTGCCCGCCGTGTCGGCGGCCGATGGACACCCGCCGGCCGGCCGGTCGTTCACACGTCGGGCAACGTTTCGCTCGCCGTGCTCGAAACCCTGGTTCACACCGCCGTGAACTCGATGCCGTCGCAGCGTGTCATCGCCGTCGATGTTCCGGAGGCGCTGCCCGTGGAGGCCGTCGACGCCCTCGACCTGCCGGACGACTGGCGGCGCACTCCGCCGCCGACGTCCTTGCAGAACATCGGGCGAGCGTGGCTCGGCGCCGGCCGAACGGCGATTCTGAAGGTGCCGTCGGCCATCGTGCCGATCGAGTTCAGCTATCTTCTGAATCCCCGCCATCCAGACTTCGAACGTCTGCGAGTTCACGCACCGGAGCCCTTCCGGGTCGACAAACGCCTGTTACCGGCCCCGTGAGCCTTGCGGGTCTCGCACTTCCCAGGCGGCGGGAAATGTACTCCGACACATTCAAATGAATAATGATTCATTTCGGGAACCAAGCGACGGCCTCAGAATCTGCGCAAGAAGGACCATAGGGAGCGAATGGTCCCGTAGAGGCCGTCGAGCCGTGCGTTCGACCGCGTCTTGAGAGCGTTGCGGGCCACCTGCTCCGCCCGCTCCCGCGCACGCCGGCCCGCCCGGTGCATGGCCGCTTCCGCCCCGATCAGGTCCGGGTCCCGTCGCCGCGCAGGCAGATTCCGTTTCGGTGGGTTCACTCTCGACCCCCTTCTTCGAGGAGGAGCGGAACGTAGTCCGAACTGTCGTACACCGCCCAGGTATCGACGATGTCTCGGTAGATCTGCTCGAAGTTCCTCCAACCCGCGTGGAACCGCCTCCGAATCACCGCCTCCGGCACGTCGTGACCGCCCTCCGCCACGCGTTGCGCGACTCGCGCAATCGCCGCCTCGGGCGTGGGGAGGCGCAGGAAGAACAGCTTCACCCCGTACCCCTGTTCCCGCCACCGGGCGATCCGGCGCGCATGACCGCGCCCGCTCAACGTCGTCTCGAAAGCGAAGCTGTGCCCCTGGCGCGCGTGCGCGTCGATCTGCCTCAGCACCAGCCTGCCGGCCTCCGCGGCCACCCGGGCCGGCCGAAAGGGGCTCAGCCCGGCCGCGATCAGATCGGCGTTGACGAAAACCGGACAATCGGCTTCGTTGGGGAGGAACTCCGTGGCGAACGTGGTCTTGCCCGCACCGTTCGGTCCCGCGACCACAAAGATGCGCTTGCCGGCGGTCCCGGTCATGATCTGCGCATCCCGTCCGCTCACCGCTCAAACCGCTCGAGTTCCGCTCCCGCCCCTGCCACGCCCTCCAGACAGAGGAGATCGATCAGGTCCAGTGCCGGCTTCGTCCATTCGTCGTCCGGGTGCTGCTGGTACGTTCGGAAGATGAGCTTCGACACGGTGTAGGTGTCCCCGAAACCGCCGGTCCGAGAATCCCCCTCCTCGTCACTCACGCACCCGAGGAGTCTCCCGGACACCAAGCAGGTGATTCCCGGGAGCCTCCTCCGTGACTCTTCCAACGCGTGCAGAAGCCAGAACGAAGCTCCCGGAAGCGCTCGGCTGTCACAGAATGCGGCGATCAGATCGCGGTACGTCTCCAGAGCTACGTCCGGCAGATCCCGAAAACAGGACGCCGCTACACGCCGGACATCGTCATCCTCATCATCGAACAGCACCACAAGTCGACTCTCGGACCAACCCCGGAAGTCGCTGTCGCCGAGTCTCGCCGCTGCCACTTCCGCGATTCCGAGGCGCTGCTTGGCATCCCCGCTCAGGGCTTCAGCCGCCAGGTCCGCGGCGCAGTCGTGCCGCAACGCCGCGAGACCCGCCAAGCCCGCACCCACCCGGCGGATGCCCGGTTCCTGAGCACGGAGCATCCGCTCCACCAACGGCCGCAGCTGACCGAAGCTCGCCCGAAGTCCCCAACGGATGAACTCGCAAACATGAGGTGTCGTCAAGAGCCGATCCTCGCTCAGATCCATGCGCTGGAAGAGCGACATGCCGAGCCCAGGATCGTGGCGCGTGGTCGCACACACCGTACCCGCGACACACGCGCGCACGGCTGCGCTCCGGTCTTCGACCATCCGAGCAACGGTCGCCGAAAACCGTCCGACGTACGCAGGGTCCTTGACGATGAGATCCGTGATGACGTCCGCAGCTCTACCGCGCGTGGTGTTGATGCCGGCAGTATGTGGGTCACCATCGTACCAGCGTCGACCATCATGGGCCTCCTCCTGCCACAACTCTCTTGCAGGATCTTCGTGCCCTGTGGCGAGTTCATGGAGCATCTGCACCGCATCGTCCGGGAGCTCCACGTCGAGGCCACCGAGTACGTCGACAATCGAACGGCCGCACGGCCCACATGACTCCGTCAACGCTTTGCGACAGACCTCGAGTTTCAGCTCCGTCGGGATCGCCGTAGCCTTGAGCCCCACGAGCATAGCGTCCGGGTAGACGGGATTGGCTTCCCCCGGGAGCTTCAAGGCGAGCCGTGCAAACCGCTCCGGGTCTTCCACCGTCCGCTGCCCGAGACGTTCCGCCAGCTGGCGCGCGCCACCGACGATTCCCTCGCCCGAAATACGACGGTCGACCGACCGGTACTTCGCGATCGCGCCAAGCCACTGCTCGTCCGTCATTCGCTCCGTCGCGCCGTTGGCGATTGGCGACGCAATCGCCTGAAACGAGATTCCGCGTGGCGCCTCTTCTGGCTCGCCGAACTTTCGTGCAAGTTCCCGAACGCGCTTGTTGGCGTTCTCGCTGCGCAGTTCCGCCGGGATCGCCGAGAGCAACGCGAAACGAGCTCCACCGAGCTTCTTGTACCCCCAAGGAGAGCGCTCGTAAGGAGCAACGTAGTCGAGAATCTCGCTCTCGAGCCGTTCGCGATTGCCCGGACTGCAGTGTGGTACCACCGCTCGTATGGTCTCTCGCGCACTCCAGTAGGTACTGTCGGAGAAACCGCACTCGAATCTCCACGGCTCCTCACACAGGGTAGTGACCGCTTCGTCGGCAAGAGTCTCGGCCGCCCCACCGTACAGGGCGAGCAGAAGCTGGTTCCCCGTGTAGGTGTCGCGCCGCCGCAGTTCGTCGATGACGTCCCGCAGATCGCATTCCGCCTCTCTCCCGAGCGTGGCCAGCGAGTCCACCAGACCAGCGAGGCAGGCATCCTTCACGCCGAATGGCTCTGACTTGAAGAGAAGCCGCCACACGCGATCACGTCTCGGGGCCGGCTCGTCGTCGGCCACCGCAGAATCGGAGATCTCCAGCACGACCGGCAACACGTGACGGACGAATGCCCTTGGGGCTTGCTTCGCGGACTTCCCGATCAACTCTGCGGCGAACGAGTCATGGTCGTCACCGACCCACGCCGTGTGGTCTTCCCTTAGCCGCATTCCCGCGAGGCGCCGGCGAAGCCGGTGTGCGACCACTTCGGGTACCCACTCCGGCCGCTCCTCGCCAAGACTGTAGAGCATGCTCCAGAACGTGCCGTTCGATGCGAACCGATCGCGAGCATCGTCAAGCGGGCCGTTGGCCAGAAGCCGCAGGAAGAGATCGAAGAACCGTCGACTCGTGTGGCTCCGGGCCCGCTCTATGAGAGTCCGTAGCCGCGTCGCCCAGTTGCCGCCCTGGTCCGCGTACGGCTCCAGAAGCTCGGCGACGCGCTCCGATGAATGACGGTGATGCACCCACAGATAGTTCAGCGCCATGTCGGCAGTGGCCTCGCTGTCGGAAGCCAACCAATCCGCGACAATCCCGCGCCGATCGATGTCCGCAAACCACGGCCGTGACCCGAAGAACCGCCGCCAAGCGAGCGCCGAGAGCTTGTCGGAACTCGGGCTGCCTGTTGCGACGGCCTCCAGCACTGGGTCAATCCAGGTCTTCCAAATCGCCCACTCTTCGTCGGTCGGATTCGGAACGTCCGCGAGCAACGCGAACGCGAGGTCCTTCAGATGCGGCCGGATCGCGTCGTCCGAGAACAGACCGCAAAGCTCCTCGGCGTAGCGGGCGTGATCGCGGTCGCGGAAATACGCGAGCACCTGCCGGACCTGGGCCCGACGGAACAGATGCTGCTCGGACGCCTTGAGGAACTCCGTCAGCGGCTTCGTGCCGATGACGAACCTGCGGGCGAAGACGTAATCGAGGAAGCTCTCGTGACCGAATCCGTAGCGGCGGCCGTCGAAGGTGATCACCCCCTCGGAAGCGAGTTGACTCACGAAGCTCGCGGGGAAGCCATCCAGCCTCTCCTTGCCCACGGAGAGCTGCTGGCTGGTCGTCATCTCGTCGCAGAGCGTGTTCATGACCGCCATCCAGTGGCCGCCGACGTCCGGAAACCGTTCTTCGACCGCCCCGCGCTTGAAATCCCAGTACCGGTCGAAGATCTCGGTGGCGGTGGCGAAGGTCGGCGTGGCCGACGCGTCGAAGTCGGCTTCGAGAAAGATGGACAGGTTCTGTGGCAAGGCCAGGATCTTCAGTTGGCGGTCCTTGAAGGCCTGCGGCTGGAAGTCAGCATCGTTGAGAATCTGCTTGACCTCGTCGATGGTGAACTCCGTGACGTCGACCTGCGCATGCGAGTCGGGCAGGAGTCGTCGCAGGCGCGAGTCGTTCTGCCAGTCGAATTCCCGGCACACGACGACAACGTGAATCGCGGACCGACCGCGCGATCCGCGGGCTTCAAGAATGAGCTGCTCGACGAGCTCGAACGCACCGGACGCTCGGCCAGACACCGTGCTCACCGCGTCCAACTGGTCGACGATCAGGACGCCCGACCGCCCGGCCATCTCGGCCGCCGCCGCAAGCACCAGAATCGGTGACTCTTCGAGATCAAGACGCTGTCCAAGATCCGCCGTGGTGAATGCCGAGACGATACGGTCGAGCCGGAAGGTCAGCACCGGAACACCGCGCTCAAGCAGGGCGTCCGCGGTCTGGACAACGCATGCGGTCTTCCCGGATCCGGCCTTGCCGGTGATGACGGTGTCGCTGGATTCGCCGCCCAGCCTCGACAACAGCGACTGGGCGGCCGTCCGCAGCACGAGTTGGCGCCGAATGAACCGTCGGCGGGCTGCGTCGAGGAACCGGTCTGTCGCGGTCCGAATAGCGACACCCGCGGAGGCAGGGTCGGTCAGACGTCGCAGCTTGAAGCCACGTTGGCGCAGGTCGTCGACCAGCCCCTGGCGGGTGATGGTGCGATGCACGGAATCTTCAGCGATCCCCCGCAGCGTGTCCGTGACGCGGTTCGGATTCGCCAGAAAGAGCACCTGCGCACCCAATCGCACCTTGTCTGCCAGTTCGGGCTCGCCGATGGTGCGGACATCGATTCGCCGCAAGCGCTCGACGGCGGTAGGAAGGTCGCATCCCCACAAATCGGACAGCTTCCGGAAGCTCTTCTCTCGCTCGCTGGCGGCCAGAAAACGGCGGCCGAACTCCTCTACCGACTCCGAGTCCCTCGCGGCGTCACAGAGCTCGGCCAACTCTGGAGCATCGCTGCCCGATACGAACACGAACCGGTCGTCGTTGCCGGCCAACTGCCTGCCGATGACTTCGAGGAGTCCGTCGTGCCGGAGCGTCGGCAGGCTCCACTTGCCGTTCGGGTGGCTGCGCTTCGCCTGGTGAAGCTCCCGCCGCGAGCCGGCGGTGACGACGAACTCCGCCTTCTCGAAGCCGGGATCCTCGATACGGATGGCCTCTGTTTCGCCTCGGAGCATGCGCACGAGTTCCGACAGCGTCCACCACTTCTCGTAGCGGTTGCCGAGCTTGTCCGCGGGTCCCCCCGGCAGAGTCATGGCAGGGCCTCGCGGAGCGGGGTCGCGTTCCCGTAGGCCGGGATCGTGCGCATCTCGAGCATGAGTCCCATCAAGCCGCCACCGCGACATCCAGCTCAACGACGTCCGCATCTATGGCACGCAGGCCGTCCGGCACGGGATCTCCATGATCGAGGCACGACTCGATCAACTTGCGCGCTACGTCCCGGGCAATCTCGACCGTCTCGGTCACGGTTCTCCCCTGCGCAACGAGCCCGGAAACGGTCTCGGACGTGGCCAGGTACTGGTCGTTCTCCAGTCGCTCGATACGCAGGTGCATTCGATACGCCTCCGGCAGGGCCATGTTCCCTCCTGCAGAGCTCACGGTTCGCGCTCTCCTCATGATCGATGATACCGGTTGCAACGTCACCGGCTGCGGCAGTTGTGAGTAGTGGGCTCCCCTGCGTTCGCCCGGGCGGCTTACGGAAGCGGGACGTGGGCTACACTGGGCGAATGTGGAATCATCGGAAGCCCACACGGAGCGCCCGCGAAACCCCGATCTCGCGGCCGACGCCGCTGCCTCGTTCGACAACGCGCCCGCCGGGACTGTTGCGCATGGTGCTGACGCTGGCCGCCGTCGGACTGGCGGCCTGCGCCGCCGATGTCCCGGAACCCGACCCCGGCCCGCGGCCGGACTTCCAGCCGACGGCGACCGTCGAAGAGCTGATGCGGGCGGTGATCGACCCGGCCGCGGACGGGCTGTGGGACGCGGTGGTCATCACCTCGACCCTGGACGGCATCGAGCAGGAGGTCCCGGACAGCGACGAGGACTGGCTGGCGCTGGAGCACCATGCGGTGCGGCTGCTCGAAGCGGGGAACCTGCTGCAGATCGAGGGCCGGCCGATTGCCGCGGCCGGCTCGGTGTCGGAGCTGCCCGGCATCGACCTGGAGCCCGCCGACATCGCGATACGGGTGGCGGAGCAGTACGATGCGTGGCTGCGGTCCGCCCGCGAGATGCATGACGCCGGCGTCGTGGTGTTGAACGCGATCAGAGCCCGGAGCGTCGAGGCGCTCCTCGAGTCGGGAGACCGTGTGGACGCGGCTTGCGAGAACTGCCATTCCCGCTTCTGGTACCCGGACGCGGCAGCCGCCGCCGCCGCCGAAGCGGAATCGAGTCCGCAGGAGCCTGCGCCGTAGGACGGCGCGGATTGCCAAGGGTGGGGCGGGCGGGAAGCTAGAGCCGCAAGGCGCCGATTTCCGCCCAGCAGGCTCGACGCCGCCGGCCTGAGGTCGGGAACGGATCGTTTCCCGCGTGACCGGGGCCGGAGGTGGAAACGGGCCGGTTCCCGCGTCGCACCGACCGGCGCTGCGCGGGAACCGGGTCCGCTGGCTGCTACGGCTGGATCGGCGTGCCGTCCGGGTTCGTCAGCTCGGCGCAGCACATGCCGAACGTGCCGGGCGCGCGCGAGGGCTGCCCCACCGCCTTGATCTCGACACCGGCCTGAATCGTCTGCGGGGTCCAGCCGCGCCGGCTCATCGAAACCGCGGCCCCCATTTCGATTTCCCAGTGAATCGTCTCGCCGTTGTCGCTCGGCGCGTCGACGTAGAGAAACGAGTGCGGGTTCCGGAACACGAACCGGGTCACCGTGCCGGTCGCCTCGACCCGCTTTTCCGGATCGTAGAAAGGTGCGCTCGCATGGTGGGCGATCATCGGCACCGCCATCACGACCAGCAACGCCGCCGCTGCAATCCACAAGATAGCTTTCACAACGTCCTCCTCGGAACTGGAACTTCCATCGACAACGGGTGTTCTACCGATACTTCGGAATCAGGAACCGGCGGGGATGGCCCGCCTGCTCCGCGTCGCAGCTGTAGAGCTGGAGCTTGTAGCCCTCCGGCCCCGGCAACCACCGGGTCGTGTAGGAGGTCGGCTCGCGGAGGAACATGGGATCCTCGACGGTCAGGGTCATCCGCAGCTCGTCACCGTCCCGCCAGTAGCGCTCCGTCACCCGCTTCTGCTGCGACGACGGAATGCCGTTGTAGTCGTCGAAGCCCGTGATGTCGAACACGAAGTTCGTCGTCTCGACGTTCAGGGCGCCGTCCTCGTAGTGCCCGACCGAGAAGCCCTGCACCGTGAACTCGTTGGCCGGCGGCTCGCGGCCGTCGAGCCAGACGGTCCGGATCTGATCGTCCTTCTCGTAGCGTAACAGCACCCGGTCCGGCCACTGGGTGAACTCCATCATGTAGGGGTCGTACTGCAGCGCCGGCGACGCCGACGGGACGCAGTCGTACTTCGGGGCGATCGCCTCGTCGAATATCAACTGAAAGGCCTGGGCGCGTTCGTTCAGCACCGGAAAATTCTCGCCCGGCACCCACGGCATGTTCGGGCCATTGACGGGCCGGACGCCCCCGCCGCCGTTCCACACCCCGTCGAGGTCGGGCACCTCGGACGGATCGATCCCGGACTGTGCGGACGCCAGCGAACCGGCGCAGACGGCCGCCAGCGCCACACCGGCCGCCGACCGCAGGAACCGGCCTGCCATTCCCCGACCGCGGATATTGGTCACGTTCATGTCTTCCTCCCCCGTCTCCTCGTCGCGTCGCCTCGTACCCGGACGCGGGCGCGCTCCGCCCGGTCCGTCACGTGCAGATTCTACACCGTCGCCGCGGGCATCAGCGATTCGGAGCCAGTCGGGGCCGGATCACGCGGGTCCACCACATCACCACCCCCGTCGCGAAAATCACCGGCGGCACCAGCCCCACCACGGTCCAGGCCAGCTTCGTGGCCCAGCCGCCGAAACGGCCGAAGTGCATCGCCGTGAACCAGTACAGGATGGTGTCGCCGAGGCGGGGATTGAATTCCTCGTCGAACGGCTCCAGGTAGTCGACCACCGCGCCGAACGGGCCGGGAAACGCAAGGTAGATGCCGGTGGCGCCCCACATCAGCAGGAACAGTACGGTCCAGATGCCGAGCGCGCCGTGCAGGGTCCAGTTGAACCGGCGCCACGAGGTGCGCCATTCGACGAGCAGGGCGCGGCGCCAACCCGCGATGCCCGGCCACCAGACGAGCATGCCGGTCAGGCCGAGCAGCGTCAGCAGGATGGCTCCGATACCGTTGACCGCGCGCCCGCCGCGCGCCGCCAGCAGGTTGTCGTGCAGGTCGAGCAGCCACGTGGTGAACCGCCAGCCCGCCGGCAGGGCGTTCCCGAGGTAATCGCCGGTGTACTGGTCGAAGAAGTGCTGCTGCCGGGCACCGCCCTCGCGCAGGGCGGACATCGTCACCGCCTGGGACGGGTCCTCGGGGC
This sequence comes from Vicinamibacterales bacterium, assembly GCA_965229825.1. GTDB lineage: Bacteria > Acidobacteriota > Vicinamibacteria > Vicinamibacterales > UBA8438 > JAJEEA01. Next base: position 1,584,131 of record CBDDJQ010000013.1, on the reverse strand, counting down.
TCGTCCAGACCTCGACGGCATGATCCGGAAACCGGCGCCGGGTGATCTCGACGAGCTCCTCGTCGGTCAGCCGCGGTCCCGAGACCGCCACCGGGCGGGGCTGCGGGTCGAAGTGCCGCCGGAGCTCGCTCCGGTAGATGAGCACGGTGCCGGTCAGGCTGATCACCACGACGTAGAGCCCGATCGCCAGTCCGGTCCACAGGTGAATCTGAAAGAGGGCCCGCCGGAGCCGGACCTGCTGCGGATGCCGCATCCAGGAACCGATCATGGCTGCCCCGGTCCCCGGTCGCGGCCAGGAGCCAGCGCCTTGGAGCGGCGCGGACTCCTGCAGGGTTGGTCGGGCGCCGAGCGGAGCCGCAACGCGACGACCTGCGGGCTACGAAGCCGCCCGCCCAAGCGCCTGCAGCTCGCGTCCCAGGCAGTCCGCGATGGCGCCCATGCCGGACGCCCCGGCGGCCAGCTCCGCCTCGCTGTTGTAGTTCGTGTTCGTATTGATGTCGTAGGCATACGCCGTCCCGTCCTGGTCGACGATGTACTCGATGCCGGCGATGTGAATGTCGTTGTCGGCCAGCACCCGCTCGAAGGGCTCCACGAACGGATGCTCGAACCCGCTGACGATGCGAAACAGCGATGCCGCCGCGTCCCCGGCCGGACAGAAGGCGTCGTCCACCCGGCACGCGTCGGCCGGACACAGCTCGAACCCCTGACTCGTATCGACCTCGACGGCATACAGGAACCGGCCCCCGACGAACTCCACCCGCGTGATGGTGGCGTCGGGAGACTCGATGTACTCCTGCAGCAGGGTCACGCCGTCCACCGACGGCTCGAACCCGGAGCCGCGGACGTACTGCGCCAGGGCGTCGGCGTCATGGAACAGCCGAACCCCGAGGCCCTTCCCCGCACGGTTGTGCTTGGTGATGAACGGCGGCGACAGGGACGCCGCGGCCGCGACGATCTCCTCACGACCGACCACCGCCACGGTGTGGGGGGTGCGTATGCCGTGGGCGTCCAGGGCCGCGTACTGGGCGACCTTGCTGATCTCGAGCTGCAACGCCCGGCTGCCGTTGAGCACCCGCCGGCCGTGGCGTTCGAGCCACGCCAGGACCGCGGCCGTGTACTCCGGTCCGAACCGGTGGTCCCGGGTATGGGACGAAGCGCTCATCCGGTTGTAGAACACGCCGTCGGGCGGCCGCGTCCCGAAATCGACGACCCCGGTGTCCAGGAACCACTCGTCAAAGGGAAGCCGACGCGCGTCGAGGGCCGTGCGCAACGGCTCGACCCATTCGTCGTTCTCGTGAAGGATGTGGATCCGGCTCATGCCGCTGCCTGCCCTGCCAACCCGCCGTCTCCCGTGGCCGCCCTCGCGGGGGGACCCTAGAACCGCGGATTCACGACATTGTTGAAGATGGACCCGAACGTATAGCTGAATCCGAACGAGACACGATACCGCGAATCGGTGGCGAGCTGCCTCCGCTCGATCAGGATCTCCTCGTCCGTCAGCTCCTTGTTGGAGAGATACACCTGGTCGCGCACCAGCTCGGTGCTCGCGCTGGCGAACACCGACAACCCCCGCACGACCCGGAACGACAGGTTCCCGAACACCGAGGTGCTGTACTTGCTCAGGTCGTTGACATAGCTGTTGTAGCGCATGCGGACCCGGCTGTCGCCCCACGGCTGCTCCACGTCGAAGGTAATCTCGACCTCCTGCGCGGCCAGGGTCTCCTCCATCTTCCCGAAGATCGTCTCCTCCAGGTAGTCGAAGGACTCGAGCCCCATCTCGTAGGCGAACGTCAGGCTCCGGCGGGACGACTCGGAGTAGGGAAACAGGTTGAACTCGACGCCCGGGAGCACCTGAATCCGCTGGTCCTGATTCAGAAAGGTGGATCCGCTGGATTCCCCCCGGATCGAGGCTCCCCAGTGATCTCCGAGGGTCTTCACGAGCTGTCCGTCCAGCTCGTGGCTGGTCCGCACGTCCGTGAAGTCGCCGCTGCTGAGCCGGGTCACCGTCTCCCGGTACGAGCCCTCGAACTCCGCCCGGACGATCCACTCCTCGGTGGTGCGGTTCGCCGACGCCGACCCGTTGAAGTTGCGCTGCTGCCGGGACGCCTCGCCGGACACCCGGGCGTTGGTGCTCAGCCGAAACACCCAGAAGTCCCACGGGTCGTCGTCGGGCTGGGCCATCATCATCCGGAGCCCGCCGCCCGCGAACCCCGTCCCGACCCCGCCCCCTCCCCCGGTCCCGATCTCGATGTCGTAGGCCATCGGGGTGTCGATGATGTAGTGGAGAAAGCCGACCCGCAGGACCTGGGCGAGCCCCTCGCGCGTCTCGTCGTCGGTGTCGGTGCGGCTCTCCGAGTAGGTGTAGCTGACGCCCCGATCGGCAAACTCTTCGAGACCGATGAAGTCCAGGGTATACAGCCGACCGCCGCCGCTGTTCTCGGTCGTGACCAGCACGTGCACCTGGGCGTCGTAGCGATCGCGAACGTAGTTCACGAAGGTGATCTCGCGTCTCAGATAGTCGAAGTCGCATCGGTTGCAGTCGAGAAACACCCGGAGCGCCGCGGGTCCGCGGCCGGCGTCCTGCGCGCCGCTCACCCCCGCCGCCAAGCACGAGACGCAGAGGACCCACCCGAGCCCGGAAAGCGCCGCTCTGCGGCTCCGCTTCCCGCCCGGCCAGCCCTGCGAGGGTCCGCGCCGTTCCGCGGCGCAGACTCCGGTTCGCCGACTCCAACCCAACGACCCCTCCCCTGCTGGTGGAATCTCCCGACGACCCGAACGCCGAATCAGTATACGGGGTCGCCCCCGGCAGCTTGACAGCCCCCGGTTCGACGAGTACAACGGGACACTTGTACCAATCGGGGCACTCAGCCCCGATTCGAGGAAACGAGGAGTTTGCATGCGACGAATCCTGATCTTCGGGCTGCTCGCGGCGTTCGCCAGCGCCGGAGCGGCCTCCGCCCAGACCGACGTGACCCCCGTAGAGCCTTTCAAGGTCGGCACCTTCGACATCCATGACGTGCCGCATGTCGGCGTCGTCCTGCGGGACAGCCTGGTGGTCGACATCGAGGTCGCGAACTTGGCGCTCGAGGCGAACCCGGACTACGCGGCGGTTCCGATGCCCGAGGACATGCTGGAGCTGATAGGCCGCTACGAGTACGGCCTGAAGTACCGGCTGTACGAGATCGTCAACGACGTGGTCGCCAACCGGCTGGGCGACAACCGCGCCGACTTCGTCCATGACGTGGCCGACCTGCGGACCCGGCCGCCGATCATGTACCCGGGCAAGATTCTGAACGCCGCGGTCAACTTCTACAGCCACGTGAGCGAAGGCGCCAGCCCCGAGGAACGGGCGGCCGAGCAGCGCCGGCGGCGGGAAGAACGCGGCGTGCCCTATCTGTTCCTCAAGCCCAGCCGCGGCGCCGTCGTCGGGGACGGCGACCCCGTCGTGATCCCGTACGGCCGCAACCGCACGGACTGGGAAGTCGAGCTGGGCGCAGTGGTGGGCCGGACCGCGAAGTACGTGTCGGCCACCAATGCGGAGGACTACATCTTCGGCTACCTGGTCTCCATCGACGTCTCCGATCGCGGCGGGCGCCCCCCCGGCGGCAACGCCACCCGCTCGGACTGGTTCGTCGGCAAGGGCCACGACACGTTCGCGCCCCAGGGCCCGTGGATCGTGCCGAAGGAGTTCTACGGCGACCCGATGCAGAACCTGCGCCAGACCCTCAGCGTCGGAGGCCAGACGCTGCAGGACGCACAGGCCGGCGACATGATTCACTCCCTGTGGGAAATCGTGGAGTACGCGTCGTCGATCATCACGCTGTACCCCGGTGACGTGATCAACAACGGCACTTCCGGGGGCACCGCGGCCGGCTCGGCGGAAACCCGGACCGGCAGCCGCTTCCTGCAGCCCGGCGAGGTCATCGAGGCCAGCATCGACGGCATCGGCACCCTGCGCATGCCCGCGGTGGCCGGCGACATGCCGGCGGACGACCTGACCGGCGCCCAGTTGCCGCCGATCGACAACTACCGCTAGAACGCGCTTCGGGCGCGGGCCCGCCGTCTCCGGCGGCGCCCGCGCCCGCCTTTCCCCGCCCGCGAATCGCTGCCCCTGAACCACCTCGCTTCGGCAGGAACGGCGCAGGCTCCCCGGTTCGGACCAACCGGCACGTGTGAACGGAATTGTCGACAACACCGATTCCGCTCTTCGGCCGTCTGCACGATCTTGGAACCCCGCGTTACACCGAGAGCGGCGAGGCGCCCGCCTGACAAGGCGTGAGGAGGGCGCATATTGGGCATATGGCAACCGCGGACTGCTACGCAGTCCGTCCGAACAACGCAGTCAGGCGGGATGCATCGCCGCTCGAATGCAGCGGGGACTTTCACCGCGGGCTGTTGAGGCTACGGAGCGACGCCCGCCGACGCCACCACCAGCAGCAGCGCGCGTTGCGTGCCGAGGTAGGCGTCGCGCGGCGCCCACCATTCATCGAGGGAGTGCGCGCCCCCGCCGACGCCGCCCCGCCCCAGGGTCACGGCGGGGATGCCGTCGGCAATCGGCAGATTGGCGTCGGTCGACGCCACCCCCAGACGCGGCTGCAGACCGAAGAAGCGGGTCGCGGCCAGGGCGTGCCGGACGAGCGGAACCTGCGGGTCGACGACGCCGGACGGCCGATCGCCGATCAGCTCGAAGCGGGCCGCCAGGGGGGCGCCGCGATCGCGAGCCCGATTCTGCTCATCGACCGCGCGCGTGACCGACGACTGCAGCGTCGCGTCCAGCCGGTCCAGCGGTCCGGGGCCGGTCGACCGCAGGTCGACCTCGGCCCAGGTCTCGCGGGGGACCGCGTTGACGGACGTCCCGCCGCCGATACGTCCCACGTTGTAGCTGGCCGACGTCCCGACGCCGTCGACGACCGATGCCGCCCGGTTGAAGTAGTCGATGGCCCGTGCAAGGGCGTGGGCGGGGTTCGCGAGACCGAAATCGCCCCACGAATGGCCGCCGGGGCCGGTCACTGTGACCCGATACCGCCGCGACCCCAGGGCCTGGTTGATCACCTCGTCGTCGCTTCCGCCGTCGATGGCGATGAACCGATCGATCCGCGGTCCCCCGGGCCGGAGCAGATGCCGGACGCCGCGCAGGTCGCCGAGTCCCTCTTCGCCCACGCTCCCCACGAACAGGATATCGGCCTGCGTGCGCACCCTGGCCCGCTCCAGCGCCTCGGCGATGTTGAGCAGCACCACGAGCCCCCGGGTGTCGTCGCCGATGCCGGGCGCCTGGAGACGATCGCCCTGACGGCGGACCGTGACGTCCGTGCCGGGGGGAAAGACCGTATCGAGATGCGCGACGATCGCCACCGTCTCGCGGCCGGCCACCCCGGACCGCCGCGCGATGACGTTCCCGCGCTCGTCCACGGTCACGTCGGCGAGCCCCGCCGCCCGCAACAACGCGGCGAACCGCTGTCCGCGCTCCGCCTCCTGGAACGGAGGCGCGGGAATCTCCGTCAGCTCTATCAGGACCGCGTCGGCCGTCTGCTCGAGCGTGCGCGCAAGCGCGAGTGCCTGACGCACCTCCGGCCGCTCCGCCACCACCCGAATGGCGGCATCGTATTCCGAATCCGCCGACTGGGCGAGCGCAGGGCGGGAAATGCAGACGGCCAGCGCAATCCCCACCGCGATCACAGGACTCTTCATGGCGTGCACCCTCCGGTGCCCCCGCCGCGCCGGGCTACTGCGATTGTTCGGCCCGCTCCTCGGAGCGGTGACCGGCGAGAATCCCGTCCATCCCGATGTTGCCTTCGTGGCAGGCGTACTCGAACATCGGTTCATCGCTCCGCATCAGCGGAATCGCGACCGTCCACGGCCGGGTCCAGACCGTGGGGTCGGCGATCGTGATCTCGTAGTCGAGGGTCCTGGGACCGACCCGGGTCAGCCGCTCCACCATGTGGAGACCCTCGGACGATCCGCGGAAATCCGCGGCCGACGAATAGTTGGTCGTCTCGATCACGAGCGTGTCCCCCTCCCAGTATCCCCGGGAGTCGCCGTGCAGCTGCCGCACCGACTCCGGCAGGTGCGGCTGGCCGGTCAGCGGGATCACCCGCGCATCGTGAATCATCTCGTTCAGAAAGACGACGTGATCCGCACTCTGGAAAATCTGGTAGTAGCTGTTGTAACCCGCGCCCAGCGTGGGCACGCCATAGGTCACGCACCGCTCCTGCAGTGGCCGATCGGTATAGCTGTCGGCGGGGTGCTCGCGGCGGTACTCCGCCGCGGCGCGGCGCCGCTCCTGCGCCTCGGGAGTCAGGGTCGGGATTCGGCCGTCCGGCGGATCGACCACCAGTGACGTCCGATTGTTGAAATCCCGATCGACGATCCAGAACTGGTTGTAGTTGCCGGTCGTCGGGTCGTAGGAGGTCGCCTCCACCCCCTGAAGGGCAGCCAGCACCAACTGATCGCCGAACAGCGCGTCCCCGTCTCCGACCGCTTCGGCGGCCGACAGCCGCAACGCCGCCAGCTCTTCGTCGCTCAGAGTCTCCTTGCCCGCCCACACCTCCGGACGCTCCAGCGGCGTGGCGTTGTTGTTGGCCCAGACCCCCTGCAGGTCGGGGTGGCCGTCGGGGGTGCGAGGCGAGGCGCGGCCCAGCCGGCCTCGGTCGACTGGGCGGCGGCCGCCGCCGGCACCAGCCACGCGACGGCCGCGAGAACCGCGACCAGACCCGACACCGTCACCCACTTCTCGCGCATGTGTTTCACTCCTTGGTCTGCCTGTCGGTCGATGGCCGGCCACCGGCGGCACCCGCCCAGGCGGGAATCGTCCCGTCCTGCCGTCATCGCCGTCGCCGCCACGCACGCGGCGGGTCATTCGCGGGCTATTGTAAATCAGCGGGCCATCCGGCGATCATCCCGTTTCGCGGGGGCGCCCGACATCCGCCGTTCCGGCGGCCACGCCGGCCGCACCGGAATCCCGCGGCGGAAGCTCGCGGGCATGCGTATAATTGGCGTCGGTTCCATTCACGCTTCGAGGTCCGGCCGGCCGGCCGGGGTCTCCGGCGGACTGGGGTACGACCCGCGCGAAGACGGGCCGCGCGGATTCCGAACGGAGATCACATGACTGAGACGCAACAACTGGGACTGGCCGGACGACTGCTGTTGTGGGTGGTGGGCATCTCGATCTTCGGGGTCATCGCCTTCCTGCCCTATGCCCTGTTCATGCGGTTCGCCACCGACTACGTCGTGCACGTCACGGTCCTGAGTTGCGTGGGGGTCATCGCTCTGGTGCTCGTGGTCGCCACCATCTTCGGCCCGCTGCGGACCCAGCCGCTGTCGGAGGCCGCCGACTCCGGGGCCGGGATCCGGTTCCTGAGTCTCATTTCGAACACGGTGTTCATCGCCTTGCAGATCGTGGTGGCTCCGCTGCTCGTGGTCGAGCTCATCCTGCGACTCACCGGACGGTCGTTGTTCTAGCTGCGCCGGAAATCGTCGCCTGACGGCTCCGCTTGCCCCCACCGACGCGCCGGGAGCAAGTGGCCCCCTCTTCCTGCGCGTCGGCCGGTAGCAGGTCCAGCGCGCGCCCATACTGGCGGGTCGACACGCCCGCGGCGAGCGTGTGTGCTTCCAACGGGTCGGTAGCCGCAGCCCGCTGGAAGCTCGCCAGCGGCACCTCGCCGTCAGCTTTCCGCACGCGAAGTCGCGGCAGCACCACTTGACAGCCCGTGGTGGAACTCCGCGTTGCACCGAGAGCGGCGAGGCGGGATGCATCGCCGCTCGAATGCAGCGGGGACTTTGTAGAGTCGACGACTGGCGCGGTGGCGGTAGGCGCAGGGGGTAGCTGTTCCCGGCGGCTTTCGCCGGTGCCGGTGCCTCACTCCTAGCCATTGCTCCGTTTCCAGTCGCCGCTCATCGAACCGGACATGCGGATTTCCCGCATCCGGCTCTCGGACGAGATTCATGCCTTCGCCCACGGAAAGCTCGTCGTGCGCGGTGCAAGGCGCGTGAGCCCGTAATCGGACCAGAGCCGCATGGCCGGGAAGCGCACTTCTTGCCCGGTCCGCACCTTGTGCTTCCGACAGAGCCACTGGCGCAGCCGCCGCGTCGCGTGCCGGTCGACCGCCGCGTAGGCCGGGCTGACCTGCCCCAGAGTGAAGTAGTTCGCCCAGCCGGTCAAGAGCCGGTTCAGGCGCGCCACCACGACCTCGGGCGACAGGAGCCCGCTGCGCCGCGTCGTCAGCTCGCTCATGCGTCGGCAGATGCTCTGGACGCTCGCCGGGCTCGGTCGCGTGCCGATGTAGGCAGCTCCCGTGTCCCGCCGGTAGTTGCGTCCAATCCGGTAGCCGAGGAACGTCATCGGTTCCTCCGGCACCCGGCAGCAGCGGGTCTTCTCGGCGTTTATCGGCAGCTTCAGACGCTTCATCAGAGCTTCAACCGCCGTCAGCATCTCCGCTGCCGGTGCTCGGCCGAGAACCGCGAAGTCGTCCGCGTAGTTGACGATTTCCGCCTCGAAGCGCCGGGCGTAGCCCAGCACCTTCCAGCCCAAGATGAAGCGACGCATGTAGATGTTGCTGAACAGCGGCGAAATCGGAGACCCCTGCGGGGTCCCCTTCCGCTCGCGACGAGCCCGGTTCGTGCGGCGGCGACCGCCGCGCCCGTCGTCCTCCTCCACCGCCATCTCCAACCACGCCTTGACCCAACCCAACAGCCGCCCGTCGCTCACGCGCCGGGCGATGGACTTCAGCAGGTCTGCGTGCGGGATTTGACCGAAGTAGTCCGACAGGTCGGCGTCCACCACCTCCCGGTGGCCCGACGTCAGCAGCCGATGCACACGCCTGACCGCGTCATGCGCGTCTCGGCCCGGCCGGTACGCATACTGCTCCGGTTGCAGGTCCGCTTCGAAGATCGGCGACAACACCAACATCGCCGCCGTCTGCGCCACCCGGTCCCGGAGACACGGAATGCCCAACGGCCGGAACTTCCCACGTTGCTTCTTCGGGATGAGGACCTGCCGAACCGCTCGCGGACGGTAGGTCCCCTCCTTCAGGTCCCGCGCCAGTGCTCCCAGCCAACGGTCCACCCCGAACGACTCGATGTCCGCGACCGTCTCGCCATCCACCCCGGCCGCGCCGCCGTTACGACGCACGGCCTGCCAGGCGACCGCGAGAACGTCCTCGCGCCACACCTTGTCGCTCAGCGAGTAGAACCGGAGGCCCGGAGCTTCCTTCGCTTTCGCATGTAGCGCCGTCTGGAGTCGCTGAACTCGTTCTGAGGCTGTTAGGTTCGCACCAGTCCCCACGTCCCTTCCCTCCGTCATGCGCTGCTCTCGAACCGAGGCCCCTTCCCTCCACCGGCGTTACCCGGCTTCCTCGGTACTGCGGGCCTCTCCGCCACCCTGCACGGCCCGACCGCACCCTCGCGGGCTGTCGGTTGACGCGTGCCACGCCACCGCCAGGGCTTCCCGTGTTGCGTCCATCCCCCTCTTCCATGCGTGCCGCCGCCAATACCCCGGCGGATACGGTCGGTGCCTCTGTCGCTCGCTTCCCGACCGTTGGCAGCCTTCCCCGTGTGATGGGCGGGTCGGCCTCCGCGTCACAGGTTTCGGGGCCTGCTCGGCGTTCACTCGCGTTGCGGCCCGCATGGTCGCTGAGCCACCCAGGGCGGTCCTTGGTCGTCGGAGTGCTTCAGCCGATGTCGTTACCTCCATCGTCCGCTCCGACTGCTACCGGCTGGAACGACAGTTGCCGGGCGGGATTCGCACCCGCTGAGGAATGGCGCCTTCTCACGGCGCACCACCACGGGCTGTTGACGCCCGCCGAGCATCACGTAGCTCGCCACACTCCCGCCACGCCGTTCGTTGGACTTGCTAACACCCCTTCGGGCAGCAGAACGCGTCCCGGTCGACATCCATCATTGCCTGCGGATCACCTGCATCCCGGTCGCGATACACAGCCGTGGAACGCCTGCCGGACGCCGGGTAGCGCGCCGAGCTCCGGCACGTGGTTCGAGACCGAACGCGAGGTTGGGGGTTGGCGGGGGGGATGTCCTGGCCATGGGTGGCAGTCTCCTTGTCCTGGTTGCCCGCCCTGTCCTACGACAGGACAGGGGAAGGAGCCGCCACCCGCTTCACATCAGATCAACTTCAAACACCGGACGGGACATCCCCAGTCGAACGCCACGCTCCGTCAAAGGGATGACGGAGGCTCGGTCCCCGAGCCGCGATTCGATTCGGAAGCGGTCGCCTGTCGTTCCTTCAGACCTTGGACTAGCAGGTAGATGCCCAAGCCGAGCGGGGCGGCGGGCCACCACGCGGCGAGCCAGTCGAGAGAAATGCCGAGCAACGTGTTGGAGAGCAGGACGACGCCCGCGACAACCAGGATCACACCCCCGCCGACCGAGCCGCCGATGCTCGGGAGCGGGAGCGAGATGTCCATGTTCGGGCTCGGCAGATCGATGCCCTCGATGCCGTCGAGGGCCAGATTGTAGTAGGTGGCGCGCCGGCAGGCGTCCACGATGTTGTAGATGACGAAGAAGGCGAGAAAGATCGACGCGGCCGGAATCAACGGCGAGAACGGACCGCCCCCCGCGGCCAGAAGGGCGATGTTCGTTCCGAAGATGACGTTGTGAATGAACCCGAGCTTGTAGTACCCGACGTAGATCTGACCGATGCCGGGCATCAGCGACAGCAGGCCGGCCAGGACCGGGGACTTGCGTTGCCTGCCTGACGCTGCCCGGGCGTGGGCGGCGTGAGGGGCCTGGCCCACGTGCTCCGCACCCGCCCATGACGGAGCGGCCGGCGGCGGCGCGGGCCGGCCGGGCCTTTCCGGCGACGCGGCGGCCAGCGGCGGTGCGGTCGCGGGCGCCGGCGGCGCGGCCGGGGACGGGGCGGGGGCAGGCTGCGCTGCCGGTGGCGCGGGCGCGGCGGGCGGCGGCGCGGACGCGGCTTCCGGGGTGGCGGGAGGGCTCGAAGGTTCCGGGGAACTGCTCATCATCTGCTACTCCTGTTACTCCTGTTCGGGTTCGGTTCGACATTCGGGGTGACCGCGGGCGAGGACGCGGAGAACAGCTCGGCCAACATCGCGCCGGCGTCCCGGCTGAGGGACCGCAGCGCGTCGACGCCGCTGAAAAGATCGCGGTGCTGCAGAGCCTGCACGAGTTGCCGCCAATGCCGTACCAGCTCTGGCGCCGCGCCGACGGCTCGCCGGGACCACGAAGAGAGTCCGGATGCCCAACCTGTCACCTCGCTCGCGCCCTGGGCCGCCACCCGTACGGCCCGGTCGCGCACGGCGGAGACGGTGCGGTCGACGGCGGAGACGGTGCGGTCGACGGCGGAGACCGAGCGAGGACCCGCGACGTGCGTGTCCGCCCCCGTCCGAATGAGAGCCCGCGCTTCTACCGCCGCGGCCTGCAGCGGCGACCACGACGCGCCGAAGACCATCCACGCGACCAGCGCGGCGACGCAACCCGCCTCCCACGCGATGCGGGGACGCACCAGGAGCCGGAGCCCGGTTTCGCGGACCCGGTCCCGGAATACGGTCCACCGCCGCCGCGGCCGGGTACGGGCAAGTACGTCAGCCACGAGCCGCGCATCCGGTCTCGCCTCGGCGAACGCCGGCAGGTCCTCGGCCAGCCGCGCGAGCGCGACGGCGAGCGTGGCGCAGGCAGGACAGTGCTGCAGGTGTGCGCCGACCAGGTCGCGGTCCGCACCGGCGAGGGCGCCGTCGACCAGCTCGCCGAGAAGCGCCTGCGCCCGCCCGCACGGCGGGCCGCTCGTCTTCGCCAGGATCTCCTCGGTCAGACCATCGGGGACCTCGGCCGGCGCCGGCTCTCCCTGCAACGACGCCAGGAGCGCGCGGCAGTCGGGACAGCGGGCGGCGTGCGCCGCCGCGCGCAGCTTCTCGTCCTCCCGCAGGGCGCCGTCGAGCAGGGCCGCGAGCCGGTCCCTGAATTGGAGGCAGTTCATGGCTTCATCCCCGCGACCGGGACGGATCGGCATACGACGGGTCGATCGCGACGACCTGCCGGGCAAGCTCCACCCGCGCACGGCTCGATCGCGACTTCACGGTCCCGAGCGGCACGCCGAGCAGACGGGCGATCTCTTCGAGCCGCAGGCCCTGGATCTCCTTGAGCAGGATCATCTCGCGGCTCGTGCCGCTCAGGCGCGCGAGCGCCGCATGGACGGTGCGCTTCCGCCCGTCGGTCAGCCAGGCCTGCTCCGGGGTCGGCGCCTTGTCCGCCGGCGCCACGCGGTCGTCCTCGCCGGCCCGCAGATCCTCGGCCGGCGGACGCGCCTTCCGGCGGCGAAGCTGATCGATGCACAGGTTGCGGGTGATGCGCAGCAGCCACGCCAGGAAGCGGCCTCCTTCGAAGGTGTCGAGCTGCCGGTAGACGCGGACGAACGCCTCCTGGGTCACGTCCCGTGCGTCCTCGACGCTGCCCAGATAGTGCCAGGCGAGGCCGTAGACCCGTCCCTGGCAGCTTCTGACGAGCTGCTCCCACGCCAGGTCGTCTCCCCGCCGGCAGCGTTCGACGAGGGCCAGGTGCGGATCGGGGCCGGGGTCCGGATCGGTCATTGAACTACGCGTCCCTATCCTGCCTGGCAGCCCGTGGTAGAACCCCGCGTTGCACCGAGAGCGGCGAGGCGCCCGCCTGACAAGGCGTGAGGAGGGCGCATATTGGGCCATATGCAACCGACGAGCAACGCAGTCAGGCGGGATGCATCGGTCTCGGTGCAACGCGCGGTTTCTCCCTGCGGCGCGGCGACGCGCGCGGCGGATCGCAGGTCGTTCTCGCTCTTTGGAGAAGAACGCAGCGCGGCGCAAAAGGTTCGCACCGCGCTCGCGGCGGGACGCGCGCGTCCCGCCGCGAGCGCGGCAAGGACAGTGATCGATATAGGGTTGCCAACTGGACCCAGGCGCAGCCCGTTTTCTACGGATTCGCGCGCTTGGCACGCGGTAAGGTAATTTCCGTCAGCGTCCTACCTAAGGGTCTGCGCAAAAATAACTTCCTGCAAACGGCTGTAGTGTCGCAGTAGAACGCGGCGGTCAAGCACGCTCGCGCCCGGTGACTTCTCCACTCAGACAGGGCGAATTTCGGATTGAAGGGTAGCAATCCGACCTCGAGTTGTGGCATGATTGCGGAATCTATAGTCCGTAATGGTGCCACAATGAGACCAACCCAATTCTCCGTCGACACCGTCGTCGCCCTGCTCCGAAAGCAGACCGTCGCTGCCCTGCCCGACGTGATGGCCGCCCTCGGTCCCCGCGTCAGCAGGCGCACCGCGTTCCGCAAGCTCAGGGACCTCGACGCCCGCACCAGCTACTCCCATCGCGGCGGCTACTATACGCTCGACGAGGTCGCCGACTTCGACCAACACGGGCTGTGGGCGTTCGCCGGCGTCCGCTTCTCCCGCGCCGGCACCCTCGTCGCAACCGCCGAGGCGTTTGTCAACGACGCGGAAGCCGGACACTTCGTCGACGAGCTCGACAACCGGCTCGGTGTCGGCACCCAGGACGCCCTGCGCAAGCTCGTCGGCGACGGCCGGCTGACGCGGCACAAGCTCGCCGGCCAGTTCCTCTACTGCGCCACCGACCACGCGCAGAAGACGCATCAACTCCGCGCCCGACGGCTGCTGATGGCCACGCCCGGACTCGGGCGGCCCCTGCCCGACGCCGACCTGATGCCCGAGGAGTTGCGCGCCGCCATCGTGTTGTTCGCCAGCCTCCTCGACGAGCGCCAGCGCCGGCTGTTCGCCGGACTCGAATCGCTCAAGTGCGGGTGGGGCGGCGACCGGCGCATCGCCACCCTCCTCGGCATCGACCCGTCGACCGTCGCCGTCGGCCGGCGGCAGCTCGTCGGTCGCGATGTCGAGGTCGACCGGGTGCGGCGCGCGGGCGGCGGACGAACACCGACGGAAAAAAAACGCCGGAAGTCATCGCCCGCATCGAAGCCCTGATGACCCACGAGACGGCCGGCGACCCGGTCAGCGGCCTGAAGTGGACACGCCGCACGACCGCCAAGCTCGCCGACGAACTCCGCGGGCTCGGCATCCACGTCTGCCCGCAGACCGTCGCGCGACTGCTCAAGGCCATGGGCTACTCGCTGCGCGTCAACCACAAGAAGCTCGCCGGCGCCTCGCATCCGAACCGAGACCGGCAGTTCCGGCACATCACCGACTTGCGCGAGCGCTGCGCCGCCGACAACAGCCCCCTCATCAGCGTCGATACCAAGAAGAAGGAGCTCGTCGGCACGTTCCGCCATCCCGGCGCCAAGTGGGACCGCAGCCCCGAACTCGTCAACGACCACGACTTCCGCTCCGACGCCGACGGCCTCGCCGTGCCCTACGGCATCTACGACCCCCGCGCCAATGCCGGCACCGTCTTCGTCGGCAGAACCGCCGACACCCCGGCGTTCGCCGTCGACTGCATCGAGAAGTGGTGGCGCACCGAAGGCCGCAGGCGCTATCCCGAAGCCAAAACCCTGCAGATCCTGGCCGACGGCGGCGGCAGCAACAGTTGCACGGCGCGCGCCTGGAAGTTCAACCTGCAACATCGCCTCTGCAACCGGCACGGCTTGCCCGTGCGGGTCGCCCACTACCCGCCCGCCACGTCGAAGTGGAACCCCATCGAACACCGCCTGTTCTGCGAGATCAGCAAGAACTGGGCCGGTCGCCCCCTCGACAGCTTCGAGACCATCCTGAAGTACCTGCGCACCACACGCACCTCCACCGGACTGAGGGTCCGCGCCCACCTGGTGCGGAAGACCTACGAGACCGGCGCCAAGGTCACCGACGCCCAAATGCGAGAGCTGCGCATCACACCGAACGGCGTCATGCCCAAATGGAACTACACCATCGAACCCATGTGACAAAAACGGGAATCTATTTTTGCGCCGGCCCTAAGCGCGCAGGATCGTAGGCGATGCGCTCTACGGCAACGGGACGCGGGCCCTCGATGCGGTCGCCGGGGAAATGCGCTCGTTCTTCCGGCACATCCCCGGCGACAGCCACGACCCGGACCGGGTGGACGTCCGTTCCCCGGACTCGCGCCGCGCGCGTCAGGGCTCGGCGATGGTCGCCCCGGCGAGCTGCGCAATCGCGGCCAGGGTGGTCTGGGCGGCGTTCAGGCCGAGGCGGAAGTCGTCGTCGGTGAACGTGCTGTAGCGATCGGTGGGCTGGTGCCAGTGGGGGTCCCAGCCGGCCCCGATGTGCATGCCGCGCTCGTTCTCCCGGAGGCTGATCGAGGGAGTGACGTTCATGAAGGGGGTCGAGTCGGTATTCGTCATGTGCGGGCCGACCATGGCGGGATAGTCGGTGGCGTAGGCGTCGTTGGCGGCCTTGAGGACGAAGGCCAGATCGCGCGACTCGGCCGCGAGGTCGGAGTTCGACTGGAACTCGATGTTCACGTCGGCCTCCCGCCGCTGGTCGCGGCTGACCACCCCGTCGGGGCCGGGGGCGCCGTGGTCGAACAACATCATGTCGTGCTGAATCATCCCCAGCCAGCGCGGCTCGGGGTACCGGCCGGACCCCGCCTGGTCCTCGATGCCCTGCAGCTCGCGGCGCTGCTCCACGTAGGCCCGGCTGCCGTTCAGGCCGGTCTCCTCGTTGTTCCAGAGGGCGAACCGGATCGACCGTTCGGTCCGGACGCCGGGGGCGTTGAGGATGCGCGCCAACTCCACGACGAGGGCCGTCCCCGACCCGTCGTCGTTCGCGGCTTCGCCGAAGCCGTGGCCGTCCATGTGGGCGCCGAGTATGTACATCTCGTCGGGGCGGGTCGTCCCGATCTTGGTGCAGAACACCTCCGAGCGCTCGCCGTCGACCGGCTCCTCCAGGTTCAGGCCGCGCAGCGCCTCGTCGGGCTGCGCCAGCGGGTCGCGGACGACCCCGGTGCGCCGGCGGTATCCGAAGAGGGAGCTACCGCCCGGACCGTTCCCGTTGCGGCCGATGCGGCCCCCGGTGGGCGTCGGCTCCGTCGGGTTCAGAGGCGGCCGCGTCCCTCCGCCGCGAAGCGGGGGCCGCGAGGTCGGCTCGGGCGGGTCGTAGGTGTAGAAGATGCGCTCGGTCGTGGTGCAGCCCGCCGCCTGAAGCTGCGCCTCGATCCAGTCGACCGCGTCGCGGTTGCGTTGGGTCCCCTGCCGGCGGTCGCCGAACCGGGTCAGCCCCTTGATGGTGGCCTTGTACTGCTCCAGGTCGAGACGGCCCACCAGCACCGCGACGGGGTCGACGGCCTCGCCGGCGGGCGGCTGCCCCGCCGCGCGATCCGCACCGGCCCCGAGCACGAGCCCCAACCCGACGGCCAACAAGACTCCTCTGCGCATCGCCTTCCCTCCCACGCCCGCCGGCATCGGCTTCCGCCCACCGGTTCAGTTGCCGCCCTCCGCGATGCGAACCAGCTTCACGTCCGCACGCCGACCGGTACTCGGCTTCCGATCCGCCGGGTCAGTTGCCGCTCTCCGCGATCCGGTAGAGCCCCGTTGCGGTGCGGATGATCAGGCTGCCCCGGGCCACCGCCGGGGTCGACAGGGTCATCTCGTCGAGCGAGTTGCGCCCGAGCACCTCGAACTCTTCGCCCGCCTGCATGACGAAGGTGTCGCCGTCCTCGCTCAGGGCGAAGATCTTCCCGTTGTACGCCCACGGTGACGCGGTGAAGAGCGTCCCCGCGGTGACCCGCCGCCGGCGGTAGACTTCGGCGCCGGTGCGGGCGTCGTAGGCCATCAGGATGCCCCGGTCGAGAAGCGTGTAGTGGGTGTCGCCGTAGACGATCGACGACGGATTGTACGACCCGAGCTGCGGATGGGACCAGACGACGTAGTCGTTGCTGGTGGAGCCCTCGGGCAACGTGATGTCGCCGCTCGCGCCCGCCCGGATCGCGTAGACCGGCCGGTTCTGGTCGGCCACGTAGCCGGAGTTGATGTACAGCAGGCCGTTGTCGGAGAACGGCGTCGGAATCACCAGCGACGACATGCCGCTGAGGTGCCACAGCAGCTCGCCGTCCAGCCCGTAGGACCGGACCCCGCCCTGGCCGGTGGTCACCAGCTCGGTCCGCACGTCGTTCTCCCACACGAACGGCGTGGACCAGTTCGACCCCTCGTCCCGATCGACCCGCCACAGCTCGCTGCCGGTCGCCGCATCGAAGGCCGCCACCCACGACGCGTCCTCGTTGTCGTTGACCACGTAGAGCCGGCCGTCGTGCAGTACCGGCGAGCTCGCGCGCCCCACTGGCGGCGCGGCAGCCAGTCGAGCGGCGCCGACCACGCCAGCTCGCCCGCGAAGTCGACCGCGAACAGCCCGATGTCGGCGAGATAGACGTACACCCGCTCGCCGTCGGTGACCGGCGTCTCCGACGCGAACGTGCTCTTCTGGTGGGTGGGCAGCGCCGGCACCCCGGTGTGCAGGGTGTATTCCCAGCGGGTCTCCCCCGTCTCGAAGTCGATGTCGAGGAGCACCCAGCGTAGCGGCTCGTCCACGTCGGTGATGAAGGCGGCGGTCATCGTCCCCCCGAGCGAGCGGGCCCGGTAGTTTTCGATGGGCTGAATCGGCACCTCGGCGCCCTCCACCGCCGTCGACGTGAGGACGAAGACGTGGTCCCCCCAGACGATCGGCGACGCCCAGCCGCGGCCCGGCACGTCGACCCGCCAGGCCACGTTCTCGTCCGGCCCCCAGCTCTCGGGCAGCGCGGGATTGTCGGCCACCACCCCCGCGGTCTCGCCGCGGAACTGCGGCCAGTTGGTCTGGGCCGCCCCCAGGGAAGCGCTCAGCAGGACGATGCAGGCGCCGAGCGCCGTCAATCGCATGTTCATCATCGACTCCTCGAAGCTCTCCGATCCGTGACTTCCGCCGTTGCACGTATTCTAGCCCGACCGCGCCGGCTTGCGCCGCCGCCGCCCGCCCGACCCTCCGGGCCCCCGCGCCGTCCCCGGCGCAGACTCCTCTCGCGGACCGCGCCGCCGCCCGCCCAACCAACCCTCCGAACCCCGCCGTCCCCAGCACAGACTCCTGCCCGGACCGCGCCGCCTTGCCGCGCCGCCGCCCGCCACCGACCCTGCAGTACCCCACGCCGTCCCGGCGCAGACTCCTGGTAGACTGACGCCCGGAAACCGGGTCCCACAGGAGGAGCGACAGATGCACCCAGGAGCGCATGGCGGGAGCCCCGCCGCATTCGACCGGCCGAGCACGGGGTCCCGCCGCCGACTGCCGGGCAGTCTGCGCGCCGCACACACCCGGAAATCGCCGCCTCGCGGCTCCGCACGGCGCAGACTCCTGGCCGGCATTCCGGCGCTTCTCCTGGCGGCGGCATGGCCGGGCATCTCCGGCGCCGCCGCCCAGGCCCCCGCCGACCACTTCGTGCCGTCCCGACCCGAGACGGTGAGCTGGGGGTGGTTCCCCCTCGACAAGCCGCCGGTGCTGACCATCGACTCCGGCGACACCGTGCGCATCGACACGCTGTCGCACGCGGGGGCCACGCAGGACGATCATCCCGAGGCGTCGCTGGGCGCCCTCGGGGTCTCGCCGGACGAGATACTCCCGGACGTGGTCGACTTCTGGGCGTCGCGGGCGGGGCGCCCGCGGGACGGGCGGAGCGGCCACGTCATCACCGGACCGATCGCCGTTCGTAGCGCCGAGCCGGGAGACGTCCTCGAGGTCCAGGTGCTGGAGCTCGCCACCCGGGTCCCCTACGGCGTCAACAACACCAGCCCCACCGGCGGCGTCTTCTCACCCGCCTATCCCGGGTCGCGGCCCGGCGACGAGGAGCGCGACATCGGACGGGCTCGGCACCTCATCCGCACCGGGGTGGTGAACAGTCGCGAGGTCGCGCTGTTCGGCGACGGCATCCACGTGCCGCTGGCGCCGTTCATGGGCATCATGGCGGTCGCCCCCGACCCCGTCGTCGGCCAGCCCGGGGTCACCCTGCCGGGGGTCCAGGCGTCGCGGCCGCCCGGCCGGTTCGGCGGCAACCTCGACGTCAAGGACCTCACCGCCGGCAGCACCCTGTATCTTCCAGTGCTCCAGCCGGACGCCCTGTTCTACGTGGGAGACCCGCACTCCGCGCAGGGGGACGGCGAGGTCAGCGGCACCGCCATCGAGCAGTCGCTCACCGGGCGGTTCCGGTTCGTGCTGCACAAGGACCGCACCCTGACCGCGCCGCGGGCCGAGACCCACTCGCACTACATCCTGATGGGCATCGATCTCGACCTCGACCGCGCCCTCCAGAAGGCGGTCGCCGAGGTCGTGGCGTTCCTCGTCGAAGCACACGGCCTGAGCCCCGCCCGCGCCCTGTCGCTGGCCAGCATCGCCGTCGACTTCCAGGTCGCCGAAGCCGTCGACCTGACCCAGGTGGTCACGGGGCGGATTCCAAAGCGCCTCTTCGGTCGCTGATCGCCTTGGAAGCGGACGTCGGCGCGCTCACGTCGATGACGCATATCGAGATCCGGCGCGCCTCGTCCGGGGTCAGGTCTTCTTCCAGCCGGGCCTGCAACGCATCGGGACCGTCGGGCCGCGAGCCGGACGGGGGCGGCGGGATGCGGCGCCCCGCGGTCTCGCCGAACCAGAGCACCAGGTAGATTCCGTATCCCCCGGTCGCCGGGTCAGTGGTGTACTGGGCGATCAACTGATTCCGAACCGCACTCCAGAGCCTGGGATGGTAGTGCCGCTTGATTTCTACGGGTATCTGGAAATCCCGGCACGCGATGCGGATGTCCGCCCGGGTGTCTTTCGCGTACCGCCCCTCCGGCTGCGCGTCCACCTCGTCCGGGAGACGTTGCCGCAGATCCCGAAGCAGCGCATCGCAACAGGAGTCCTCATGCTTCGGCTCGAGGGGACGGCGGTGTTCCTGCTCGTTCCAGTACGGACGCCAGCCGTTGTCGTTGCCGGTTCGGATTCCCACGCCGATCTCGTTCAACCGGTCCCTGACGAGCGCCGCGAGGTCCCCGGCATTCGCCGGCGGCCCGTCGTTCAAGGTCCGGCAGACCTGCTCGACCTCCGGGTGCCGGTAGGCCGCATCGCGGTGGATCACCCGCTGTCGGTCTCGCGCGTGAACAAGCTCATCCCGCCACCCGAGGAGTGATTCCTCCGACACCAGCGCCTCCAGGGCCGCGCCCGCGTCGCCGGTCGGCGATTCGGCAAGACGATTGATCATCCGTCGCACGTGACCCGACGCCTCCATGGCGGGCGTCACCATCGTCGCCTCACCCGAGGGCCAAGAATACGACCCGAATGAGACGCCCATCAGGCGGACGAGCACCTGCAGCCCGGTCGTCCCCAACCTGTCGATCCAGACCGGGGCGTCATGCGAATGACCCAGGAACGCCGCGAATTCGCGAAGGCGCCGCTCGCCGCTTGCCGTAAACGCCCTTACCTTCTTCGAGCAGGTTTCGGGCGACAGGACGAAACCCGCGGCCAGCCATCGCGCGCGCTGGGCGACGTTCATGCTCGTCAGTGACAACTTGTGGTCGATCAGTTTCGCGAACGACTCGCGGTCGGCATGGCGAAGCGCCGACCAGAGCAGGTAGTTCAAGTCGACAAGTTGCTTGGTCGTGCAACGGATTGGAAACGACCGCAGGATGCGCAGACTCGCGATGCGGGCCACGTTCGCGTGATTCTCGCTTCGTGCGAGCTCATGCAGTCCCGAAACATACACCCGCCCGGATCGCAGCGCGGACGTGGCGCATCGGATCATCACCTCGGCCACCAACTCCGGGTTGGTGTCGAGGAGCCGCCGGTACCACGCCGGCTCGTCATTGAAGACGCCGCAATAGCGGAACGCCAACGCGATCCGCATCTGCCGGTCATCGAGATGAAGCGAAACATCCTGCGAGGTCCGATCGAGCTCCGCGAGACCCGCACTGGATGGGAGCGCGAGGCAGTGCTCCCGGTTCGTCTCTCGCAGACCGATGATCTCGTCGACATCCGGGACGTCATCCCTGCGGAGAGCGTCACGAAGCGCGACGAGCGCGGTCTCCACCAGGCGCTCAGCATCGGGAAGGAGACTCCTAAGTCTCGCCAGTGGATCCTCACCCTCGGCTTCCCGCAGGCGTCCGAAGTAGGCTGCCGCCATCTGGTGAAGCAGGTGGGGAGAACTCCGGTTCGCGCGCAGCGCGCCCTCCTGCGAGCGAACGTGAGCAATCCGCGCTTGGCGCCGGCGCCGATCCTCCTCCTTGGCGCGCCGCTTGGCGCGCCGCCAACGACCCATCTGCTTTTGCAGGCTGTAGTAGGCATCGTCGAGGTGCGAGACACTCAGCTCTGCAAACACCTCCGCCAGCACCGGATGGGCGCGGGTGTGCTCGATCAGGACACCCACCGACAGCCCGTCGTTACCCTTCTGCTCTCTCACGGCGTCAACAGAACGCCTCAGAAAATACTCGACGAGCGGCCGGTCCGGCACCGCCGCCAAGGCTTGGCGTAGGCACCAGAAGCCGAAATCGGCCGGGAGCGTCGAGCCATGGAGATGCGAACAGACATCATTCGGGAGAACGAGAGTACGACCCGGATCGAACGCGGCGCGCCGCACACCTTCGTCAAAGACCAATTTCTGAATCCCCGGATGGCACTCCAGCCACGAGCGGATTCTCCGGGGTCCGTCGCCCTCCTTCGGATACTCTTGCGTTGGCGATAACAGACCAACGCCGAGCCAGTCGTAGAGCCGCTGTGTCTCGATTCTCTCGCCGTCCGTTTCGAGACCGCGGGCCAGCAGAACAACCGGCACATCGTCCAACAGGAGTTCCTGCAGCACCGGGCCCACGGCTTCCCGGCGCAATACCAACGCATCGAGGTGCTCGGCGACGTGGGAATCCGGACATCGCTCGGCGAGAGTCCAACTCCAGAACAGATCGTACCGGCCTGCGCGCGCCTGATTGGACGGTCGAGAAAGATATTCCCAAACGTCGGACGGAGACAACCCGCCGGGATAGAGCTCGGTCAACAGGGATCCCCGCAGATCGCCATCTGGATCCGCAACTTTCCCGCCATGAATATCGGCCAAGAGCTTCTTGAGCTCACTCGTCTTCTCCCGTCCGTTCGGGCGGTTGTGAATAAGGGCATCGAGAGCCGCGACGTTCACATCCGGCGGCCATGGGTCGTCACAAACGATGTCGAGCAGAGTCGATGAGAGGTTCGGCAAGCGTGAACCGTGCGCCAGAATGTGCAGCACGAACCAGGCGAACGACTGATGATCTTTCAGTCTCGGACCTGTAAGGATCTCCCTGAAGGTCGGCTCCATGGTCGCCGTAGCGAGCGGCGTCAAGGCGGCGGGCGCCCAATACGCCGACGGAAGTCGAGACGCCTGGCGCTCGAGCGATTCCAGGAGCTCACGCTTCTCTTCGGTCGAGAACCGGCTGACGTCGCCGTACAGACCCACCCCGATCGGATCCCGTTCAACGAGATCGCTCCGGGCGTCCCCACACTGCGCGGCAAGCCAGGCGGACAGCCCCCGCAGTTGCGTCACGACGATGCCATCGCCGCCCGTGATCAGGGCCAGGACCCGTCTTGAGGGGAGGCCTTGTCCCGGCTTCCGACTACAGATGAGTCGGGCAAGGTATCTGGCGCCCAGGAACTCGGCGACATGGCGGTGTACCGGACCGACGCGCCCATTGGACCTGCCACTGAACAGCTTTGTGGCGAGTGCGGCCCGAAGCAGTTCGGACGGACCGGCGCCGCCCTGGTGCGAGGGGTAAAACGAGTGCCAGTCCCCCTCGCATCGGTCGAAGGCGGGAAAGTCGCCGCACTCCCCGCTCGGGGTCAGAGCGTATCCGGCCGCGCCCGTGATGAGTTGAATGGCGCAGAGTCGCCCGGCAGCGTCCAGCACCTCCTCAAGCAGCGACCCGCCGGTGGGAACCCGCGTTGCTGTCGGCGACCGCGCCGCGGCAACGTGCTCGTCGTTGTGCTCCTGAGCCATTCGCCGGCAGGCCTCTTCGAACAGTTCCAGCCGGCTTTCCGGCCAACTTCCGGCCCCGGCAACCACCTCGGCCAGCATGTTGAGGTTCTGGGGATTCGCGAGAAATTCGTCGACTCCCCTCTCCCTGGCGTCCTGGATGAATCCACGGCTGTCATCCACACGCGGGTGCACCTCCAGAATCTCCTCGACGTCCGAGTCCTTCAGCGGATCGAGGCGCAGGACGGTCAAGGAGCCATCGGGCGCTACCGCCGCCATCTTCGTGCGGTCGTTCGTGCCGAGCCAATCGGCCTCGCGGCACGACAAGCGGAAGCGCGGCCTTCCCAGCCCGTCGAGATTGCGACGGATCGCATCGAGCGGCGCGCGCGCGTCGGACGACCCGGCTCGAACCTCGTCGAGCCCGTCGATGAACAGCGTCTTCCCACCCCATTCCGGATGATTCCCTGGCTCGAAAGCGAGGAAATCACGGGCGGAGACGAAAACGCCGTCGGCGCCACATGCCTCACGCTCGCGCTCGAAAGCGGTCGTCTTCCCGGAACCGGGGTCCCCGAGCAGCACATAGGCCGTCTCGCCCCGAAATGCGTCGAGCGCCCGCGAACTGGCCGCCCGGTCCCGTTCATTGTCGGGAACCTCGGCACAGGTGCGAGGGACGATGCGACTCATGCCTCTTCGAACCAACGGCCGGCCGGCGCCGAAAGGAACTCGTGGAGCGGGACGCCGCCGTCCCCGACGAGCAACGAGCGGTGCGGCCGGAAGCGCTCGGTGAACGTCTCCAGGCCCCTCGGCGACGCGCGTCTCGGTCCGCTCTTTACCTCGATGGCGACGACCCGGGGTCCGCGGTGCAGCACGAAATCGACCTCGTGGGGACCGTCCCGCCAGTAGTGCGGCCGGATGTCCGACGTCGCAGTGTTGAGCAGGTGCGCCCCGACTGCGCTCTCCACGATGCGCCCCCAGAACGTGCGGTCCGCCCTGGCTTCGTCGAACGTATAACCCGAGCCCGCGGTCATGAGCGCCGTGTTGCACACGTTGAGCTTGGGGCTGGATCCGCGCCGATGCGGCCGGTTGGCGTACTTCGGCAATCCCGCAAGCAGACCTGCGCTCTCGAGAAGCTCGAGATAGCGCGCCAGAGTCGTCGTATTGCCGGCGTCACGAAGCTCCCCCAGCATCTTGGTGTACGACAGAATCTGGCCCGACCAGGCGGTTCCCAGCTCGAACAGCCGCTTCAGCAACGCCGGCTTGTCGACGCGCGTCATCGACAGGAGATCGCGTTCTATGTTCGGCTCGACGAGCGCCCGCAGGATGTAGTCGCGCCACCGTTCCTCATCCCGAAGCAACGACGCGGCCCCCGGATAGCCGCCAAAGTAGAGGTACCCCGGCAGGTCGAGGCCGAACGCGTCGGCCATTTCAGGAAACGACCAGTGCGTGAATCGAATCGGTTCGAAGCGCCCGGCCAGGCTTTCGGTCAGCCCGGACTGCATGAGCAGCGGTGACGATCCCAGGATGACGACGTGCAGCGGACGGTCCGCGGCCCGATCGCCGTCCCACAGCCCCTTGACCGTCTCCGACCAGCGGGGGATCTTCTGGATTTCGTCCAACACCAGCACGAATCCGCGTGGCGACCGTTCCGCCTCGTGCCGCGCGTCCACCCACTGCTTGACGAGCCACTGCTCGTCCCTTACGCCGGGCGCAAGGACCGTATCGCCGTGCGAAGATCCGGCCGGCGACAGATGGAGGGCAGGCACATCCAGCTCGTCAACCGCGACGTAGCGGCTGGGTTGCTCAATCTGCCGAAGCGCCTGACGGACTCCGGTGGTCTTCCCGGTCTGGCGGGGGCCGAAGATGGCGATGATCCGATGGGGCGCCTCGGCAATGCGGTGGAGCAGCGTAGAGACCTGGGAGCGCTGAAACGAACCCACGTCAGAGAGTATACGTTCCTGAGTAAAATTACTCAAGTGTGTAAGTCAGGCCGATCCGGCCGTCGCGCGGCCGGTCGATAGAATCAGCGGCGCCTTGGACCGGGAATCACCTGGAGCCGGGAGCGCGGCGAAAGTCGGTTCGCGCGTCAGTTCGCGTCGAATACGCTCGCCACGTCCAGTGAACAGTCGGACAGACAGACCGAACGGGCCTGCTGTCCCCGGCGATAGACGCCGTGGTCCACGTAGCTGTCTTCGGCCAGCACGAGCACCGTCACCGTCTCGTCGATCGGGTTGACGATCCAGTATTCCGGAATCCGCGCTTCCGCGTAGTCCGCCCGCTTGTGGCGAAGATCCCGGTCGGGGTCGTCGGGACTGACCACCTCCACGACCAGATCGGCGCCCGTCCAGAAGTCGTTTCCGCGCCGCGAGTCTCCGGCGTCGCGCAAGACCACCAGATCCGGTTCGCGGAACTTCCCGGCGCGGATGCGCAGGCGCAAGGGTGCGAAGAGCACCGTCCCGCCGAGATCCGTGGCCCGCGGAAACAACGTCAGGAACAGGTGCCGCACGATGACCTGATGGCGGTCCGTCGGCATGGGCAGGATTTCGAGAGCGCCGTCGGTGAACTCGAGCAGTCGGCGGCGGCCACCCGTCAAGCGCAGGTACTGCGCCTCGGTCCACAATCCCTGCAGCGGCTGCAAGTCGATGGCCGAGTCGTCGTCCGGCGTCACGAGACGCCATGTCTCCCGACGTGCCGCAACCGTCATGTCACCGCCCCCAGAATGGCCTTGGTGTCGCTGCTCGGGGCTCCGGCTTCAGGTTACCACGCGCGGCATGGCCGTCCGGTTCGCGACGAGGCGCGCCCGGGGTCCCAGAGGGTAGGACCGAAAAGAACCCGGAAAGTGGCCCCTGGGATCGGGTCGACGCCGCGCCGGGCCAACGCTTCGCGCAGCGCGCCTGGAGTGGTCATCCGACGGCCCGGCACGGCGCCGTTCCCGCCATCACTCCAGCATGTCCCTGACGAAGGGGAGCACAAAAGGCAACAGCCACAGCACCACGACGACGATGGCGAGCACCGTGAAGAGGTCGAAGCGACGGGGTGGCGGAGGCCGGTTGGCAGCCCGCCGCAGGGCGTCGAGCAACGCCCGGCCGACCCACCCCGCCACCGTCGCGAGAACGAGCCACTTCAGCATCGCGGCTCAGTCGATGATCGCCTGATAGGTCATCGTCGCCAGATCGGGCCGGGCGTTGAGATGGGTGTACGGCCGGATCTGCTCCATCAGGATGCCGATCAGCTCCTCGGACGGGTCGACCCAGAAGATCGTGCCGAACGCGCCGCCCCAGTAGTAGGACCCCTCCGAGCGCGGCGTGCCCGACGGCCCGAGGTCGGTGACCACCGCGTAGCCGAGGCCGAATCCGTAGCCCGGCCCGGCCAGCCAGATCCCCTTGTCGCCGGTGTGGTTGGCGGTCATCAGCTCGACCGTCTTGTGGCTGAGGATGCGAGCCCCGTCCAGCTCGCCGCCGTTCAGCATCATCTGGTGGAACCGAAAGTAGTCGCGCGCGGTGGACACCAGCCCGCCCGCACCGCTGAAGTAGGTGTGCGGCTCGGCCACGTAACGGCTCTCGGCCGTCGGGGCCTCCGACAGCTCGATCTTCCCGTGCGCGTCCGGACGGTACAGCGCCGCGAACCGGTCGAGCTTCGACTTCGGCAGATAGAAGTGGGTGTCGGTCATGTCTAGCGGCTCGAAGATCCGCTCCCGGAGGAAGACGTCGAGGGTCTGGCCGGACATCACCTCGACGAGCCGGCCCGCCACGTCGGTGGCCCGCCCGTACTCCCACTGGTCGCCGGGATGGAAGTTGAGGGGCAGCGCGGCGAGCCGCTTCAGCATGCCGCCCACCGTGTCGCCCGGCTTCCGCGGCGCCACCACCTCCTGGAACTCGGGCTGGGTGATGCCGCGGTAGGTATTCGCGAGCCCCGCGGTGTGGGTCAGAATCTGCTGCACGGTGATCGGCCGGGACGCCGGCACCGTCTTGTAGCGGCCGGTCAGCCGCTCCTGCGGCGGCGCGGGAATCGCCACCTGCATGTCCGCGAACTCCGGCAGCCACTTCGCGATCGGATCGCGCAACTGGAAGCGGCCCTCCTCGTAGAGCATCATCAGCGCGACCGACGCGATCGGCTTGGTCATCGACGCGATACGGAAGATCGAGTCGTGGGTCATCGGCGCGCCCGCCTCGACGTCGCGCTGCCCCAGGGCCGAGAAATGCACCACCTTGCCCCGCCGCGCCACCAGGGTCACGACACCGGCCACCTCGTTGCGGTCGATGTAGTCCTGCATGACCTGGTCGAGGCGCTCGAGCCGCGCCGTGGACATCCCGACCGCCTCCGGCTCCGCCGTCGGCACCCCGTCCATCTGCGGCAGGTCGGCCGGCGCGTTCGCCAGCCCCACCGACACCGCCGCGCCCAGCGCGGCGATCAGCACGAACCCTTTCATGGTCGATCTCGTCATGACTGTCTCCTCAGTGGCCAAACCCACCAGCCGGTCGCCGGTCAGTCGGTGATGTCCCGCCCGCACCGGAGCGCCATCGCCCAGGTTCCGTCATCGGCCTGGCGCCAATAGCGCAGCACCGGCGGATCAGGTTGCTCGGTATACGGATCGATCTGCACGAAGCTGTAGCAGGGAGGCAACTGCTCGGGTTGCATCGATTCGAGCAGCTCGGCATCCGACACGCCCCGTCGCTGCCGGTGCTCGTCGAGCTGCCGCGGGGTCGCGGTGCGCTGCCACGCGCCCCCGTTGATGACGACGGGGGTCGCGGCGCCGCGCACCGGCGAGAAGCCGTCGACGACGTAGGTCCGGCCGGCCTCGACGCGGGTGAAGTTCCCCTGGCGGTAGTCCGCCAGATGGGTATGCCCGTGGACCATGACCGCCACCGGCCGGGGATCGGTCATCTGCTCGAGGTGACGGCCGAACACGCGGTCGCGCGACCGCCAGAAGTACTCGAACCGCGGCGCGCCGGTCTCCGCGGTGCGCGGACACTCCGCCCCCGGCGGACCGGTCGGATCGAGCTGGGTCAGGATGCGTTCGAAACGGCGCCGGGCCCGGCGCACGGCCGCGCGGTGGTCGCAGACAGCCACCAGCTCGTCGTCGCTCAGAGCCTCCATGAGGGCGGTCAGGCGACCGGCGTCGAGGGCTCGCGCGGCCAGCGGCTTGAACCGGTCGTCGTCCACCAGCGAGTCCACGAGAAACCGCGGTCCGGCCTCGCGCACCCGGGCCAAGTCCCAGACCGGCGGCTCCACGTCGCCCCGGTCCAGGTCCATCCGGAACTGCTGCCAGGACATCCGGAAGAGCAAGAACCGCAGCAGATCCGGCGCCGCCTCCCCCGCGTCGTCCACTCCGGCCGCAGCCAGCGCCTCGCGCACGCCGGCGCCGTCCTCGGCCAGGTTGTCGACGATCGGGAACCGCGGCTCGTACCGGTCGTACAACCGCTGCACGACCGACTGCCCCCACGGCCGTGTCAGGTGCCGGCGTCCGGAACGGGTCACGAACGGGGCCGGCCAGTCGTCGAACCGGTCGGCCCGGTGCTCGATCTGATGTCCGTGCTCGGCGTGAATCAGCCCGTCCGCCGAACGCCAGAACCCGTCCCCGGCCAAGCTCACCCGACCGGGCGTGGCCAAGAAGGCCTCGACGGCGCGCTGCCCGACGACGGGAAGCAGCAAGGCGGCGTCGTGGTCGCCGGGCACCAGCACCAGCCGGTTGTCGCCGGCCCCGGCGAACGCCGCGAGGGCGGCAATCTCGTCCCGATGCGCCGCGAGCACCCGTTCGAGACGGGCCAGGGCCTCGGTCTCGCTGCACCCCAGGGTGGGGTCGTCGTACGCGCAGGCGCCGTGGCTCCCCTGCAGCAGCTCGAACGTGTCGCCGTTCAGGACGAGGTCGGTCGCTACCCCGTCACCCGCCAGTGCGACGAGAAACCCCTGCAGATCGTCCGCCCACCGGAAGTCCTCGTACGCCGACCAAGCGCCGTCTGCACCGCGGCCTTCGCCCAGGTGCAGGTCGCCCATCGCCACGACCCGGCGCGGAGGATCGCCCCCGGTCTGGGCGTACAGCAGGGCCGCCGACACCGCGCCCGCGAGCACGAGGAGACAGCCGGCGAACCGGCGCATCGTCGGCACCCTACTCCCCGCCCGCCAGCGAAAGCCGCACGATCTCCTCGTCGTTGCGGGCGACCACGTGGCGGTTCGCATAGGCGGGATGCGACCAGTTGACGGCGGGGCCCGACCGGCGCCGCCGCACGTAGGGATGGGTGGGCTCGATGAGACGCGTGCGGCTGACCTCGTCGTAGCCCTCGGGCGAGAACCGCGCGATCACGAGGTCGCCGGTGTCGGTGTTGACGAAGTAGCGGTCGCCGTTGCGGACGAAGAACGCGGTCGCCCAGTTGGCGCTCTCTCCGATCAGGGCCTCGGTCTCCCACACGCGGCGGCCGGTCGCCGCCTCCAGGCACCGGAGGACCCCGTGGCCGTCCACCCCGTAGACGTAGTCTCCGTGGATGACCGGAGTGCTGATGACCGAGTTCAGGGTATTGAAGTCGAAGCCGTACTCGGGGTCGCTCTCGCCGACCCCCTCCCAGAGCACCTCCGCGCCGGGGCGGTCCTCGTTCAGCAGCAGCATCCGGGCCCCGCCGTACTGCGAGGTGAAGAACAGATAGCGGCCGCTCCGGACCGCGGTCGCCGGGTTGATCCCCATGTCCACGATGTGGCGGATCTCCCAGTACACCTCGCCGGTCTCCGGGTCGAGCGAGCTGATGTCCCGCGGATGCCAGGCGATGAGCTGCCGGGCGCCCCCCGCCTCGATGATGATCGGCTGGCTGTAGCCGGGTTCCCAGTCGGACGACAGCGCCCGCCAGATCTCCTCGCCGGTATACTTGTCGAACGCCATCATCTTGGCGTCGGGCTCGCCGCCCACGAGACAAATCAGCCGGTCGCCGTCGACGAGCGGCGCGCCGGACATGCCCCACGACGGCACCGCGGTGTCGAAGTCGGCGGGAAAGTCCTTCTCCCACCGCACCGTCCCGTCGGCGACGTCCAGGGCCACCAGCCGGCCCATCGCCCCGAGCACGTAGACGCGGTCGCCGTCGACGGTCGGCGTGGCCCGCGGGCCGATGGCGTAGACCAGTTGCAGCCCGGCATAGTCGGTCTGCCACTCATGGGTCCAGAGCACCTCGCCGGTCTGCTCGTCGAGGGCCAGGGCTCGCTCGACGACCGCCGTGGACCGCGGGTCCGGGCGGCGGGCATCGGTGATGAAGACCCGCCCGCCGGCCACCGCCGGCCCGGCGTAGCCGCTGTGGACAGGGGTGCGCCACGCCACCGGCAGGCCGGCCTCCGGAAAGGTCTCGACGAGACCGGTCTCGGCCAGGACGCCCCGCCGACCCGCCCCCCGCCATTCCGGCCAATCGTCGGCTTGCACCGGCGGAGCGAGGCTGCCGGCGAGCAGCAGCACGAGAAACTGCGAGACGTGATGCCGCATCTTCACTCCTTTGGGCGGTGGACTCCTTGCGTGACGGGTACCGGGAGTATATCGACTTCGGCTCCGCCCCGGTCGGAACCGCCGCCCCCCGCCATTCGTCAAACGGCAAGTAGAACCATGATCAAGTTCCTGCTCTGGTGCATCCTCCTCGTGCTGTGCTGGCCGGTGGCGCTGCTGGCGCTGCTGCTCTACCCGATCGTCTGGCTGCTGCTGCTGCCGTTCCGGCTTCTCGGCATCGCGGTGACCGGGGTCTTCGCGCTGCTCACCGCCGTCATTCTGTTCCCGGGGCGGGTCATCGCAGGTCCGAGGGCGATCTAGGCGCGACCTTGCGGTCGCGTTGGACGTGCTGGCGCGAACTTCTACGGCGCAAGCTCCTGGGAGCGGTCCGCCGGCAACCGGCGCCGGAGCTCAGGCGGGACGACCCGGGCCGCCGCCCGGACACGAACGCGGCCAGGAGCCCGCAGTGAGGCCGCGGGCTCCTGGCACGACCTGCTACGGGAGCTCGCCATAGATCACCCGGACCGCCGCGTCCACGCGGGTGGAGTCGTAGTCCGGATACCCGGACGACAGATCGACCCCGGTCGCCGCCTCGTCCACGCTCAGGCCGGCGCCCTTGGCGGTCCGCACCGCATCGAGCAGATCCGCGGTGAAGCGCTGGAACTCCTGAAAGCTCTCCCACGTCGTCACCGGGATATGGCCGGGCACCACGATGTCCACGCCCTCGATGGCGGCAATCGCCGCGGCCAGCGACTCGGGCAGGGCCACTCCGCTGCCACCGTTGTTGGCATCGAGGAACGGCGCGTCCCGCCACGGGAACATGTCGCCCGTCTGCAGCACCCCGAGGGCCGGATACACGATGAACGTATCGCCGTCGGTGTGTCCGGCCCCGAAGTGGTACAGGTCGATCCGGTCCGCGCCGGAACCGAGCGACATGCGGTCGGAGTAGGTCGTGCCCGGCAGGTACTTCGCGTTGTCGCCCTGGAAGTTGTCCATGCGCTGCATGTTCGTCTTCGTGTTCTCGTGCGCCACGATCCGCACCGTGTCGGGGAACGCCTCGTTGCTCCCGACGTGGTCGCCGTGCGTATGCGTATTGATGATGGTGACGACGGGCTTGTCGGTCACCGACCGGATGCGCTCAAGGAGCACCGGCCCCCAGCCCGGGAGCTTGGTGTCGACGACCGCCACCCCCTCCTCCATCACGAACACCCCGACGTTGCCGCCGCTAAACAGCGCCCGGTCGACCGGCGTCGACCCCTTGATGACGTAAAGGTTGTCCTTGACCTGCTCGATCACGGCCGCGTCCACCGCGCCCTGATTGAGCTGCTGGAAACCGCTGACACCGACCGACAACGCGCC
Source organism: Vicinamibacterales bacterium (assembly GCA_965229825.1). Taxonomy (GTDB): domain Bacteria; phylum Acidobacteriota; class Vicinamibacteria; order Vicinamibacterales; family UBA8438; genus JAJEEA01. The sequence continues at coordinate 1,552,478 of CBDDJQ010000013.1, read as the reverse complement.
GACCGCCACGACCGCGCCGAGTATCATGCTGCGCTTCATCTGTTCTCGCTCCCCTTTCGCTCTCTTCCCACCTGGGCATCCCTCAATGGGCTGCGCCTCGGATCCCCGCGGAAGGTCGTCACTCGGCTTACCGGCAATGGCCACGGTTCCAGGCTTGTCTGGATGCCGCTGACGACGGCTCCCCGCGTGCGCACCAGCGACCACCCGTCCTGTTCCACCAAAGGAATTGCGTCTCGGACCTTCGACATTGGTCCGGTCATCGTCCTCGCGGTTCCAGGTCGCACTCAGTCGGGGTACCCTCCCGTGCCCCACGGTGAGGCTCCGGCCACGGTCGACGGCGTGCCCCCAAGCACGACGAACGCCAAGTCCGTCGCGACGACCCGCATCCTACCACCCGGGCACACCGGCCGGTCACGCTCGTCGTGCTGTCTCCCGCCGAGCCTCGGAGTCGGCCTCGGCCGGGGGGGCCGCCAAGTCGAGCGGCTCGCCGTCGGCGACGAAGATCTCCCCGTTCAGAACCTCGCCGCAGACCTCCGAGCTCCTTGACGCGAGGCGGCGGCCCGCTGACTCCGGGGACTCGGCGCGAGGGACCGATGGCGACCAGAGGGACCGGCGGACGTCGCCAGCGCCCGTCCTCGCCACCTGCCACCGACCGCACCCGCGGCGCCGCGGGCCGCCCTTGCGGCGTTGCTGTCAGCAGGCCGCCGAGCACGGGGACCACGTCACGCCGGATCAGTTCACGGCCGGCATCGCCGAGGTACGGACGGAGAACGCCTCCCTCGACACGCGGCTCTCGACGCAGATCGCCGACTTGCGCACCGAGCAGCGGACGGACATTGCCGGCATGCGCACCGAGATTGCGAACCTCGAGACCCGGCTCATCCGCTGGATGGTCGGCGCGGTGCTCGCGACCGGTGCGCTGACCTTTGGGATCCTCCGTTTCCTCGGCTAGGGCGGCCCGCCGACCAGACGCCTGACGACCCCGTCTTCGCCCACCTTGCCATTGGGTCCCAGGCGCGTTCCGGATGCTCACCGGAGCGCCGTGGCCGCGCTGCCCGCACGCACGACGCCCAGGATGCGCACCTGTTGACCACCGACCACCTTCATCGTTTCCGAACTTCGACCTCGACGAACGCCCGCGGCGGCCGGTTCAGTCCGGGGGGCGCCGCGACGTCCGCCCCCCAGCCGGCGCAACAGCCGATCGCGCCGCGCCCCCGCTCGCCGCCGCTCCGGTTCTACCTCGTCGAGCTCGCCAATCTTGTCCAATGACACATGACTAGTGGTGTGTCACGGTAATGAGTTTACGGTTGACCCACGAAGCATCCCGATGTTTCGGGCCGGAATCGCCTGGGCCAACACCCGTTCGGCCACAAGCGGGCAACTGTAAGATCATTTCGCGGACATACCACTAGCGTCCGCCAAGGCCCCACTACGTACGTCGCGCGAGCGTAGTAGTACGCCCCGCCGAACCCGAACGGCGAGAACTGGCCGTAGCGATTGCCCACCGTCAGAGGGGCGAAGCGGTTTTCCTCCGGGTACACTCCTGCGACATTCTCGACCCCGAAAGCGAGCCACGCCCCACCCGGACCCCGGACCCCCAGCTCCACGTCCGCCAGCAGCCGCCCCGGATACAACGGGTACTCCCAAGGCACGGCATGCGCCCCGAGGTCCGCCGCGTTCCGCCCGTCCTCGCTGTCCCAGTACGCGCCGTACCAGTGCAGCCGTCCCGTGAGACTCCACCCCTCACGCCGATGTTCCGCCGAGAGTTGCCACCGAGAGACCGGCAACCCCCGCTCGAGCGTCTGAACCCTGAACGCGTCGATGACGTTCGATCGCAAATCCGCCACCGTCGTCACCGTGTAGTTCCACGACCCGGTCAATGTGGTGCCGGCACCCAACGCCCACGACCCCAGCACGTCAGCCCCCTGCGTCACAGTCGAAAAGTCATTGACGAAGAACCGGAAAACCGGGAAGTTCCGCGCCTCCGCGATCCCCTCGGCCAACAACGTGTCGATCTCGTCCGGCCGCAAACGGATCTCCTGGGTGAGGGCCACCCGATCGTCTATGTCGATACGGAACCAATCCGCGCTGAGCTGAAAGGCCCCGCGGGCGACGACCACACCCGCCGACAGGTTCCTGGACCGCTCGGGAGCCAACGCCCGCCCCCCCCGGGCAAGAGCCACCCCGGACGTCGCCGGGACCACCCCGTTGTTCACCAACTCCCCGTCAATGAACGCGGTAGTGACGTTGAACGTATGCTGCTGCCCGGGCGTCGGCGCCCGGAACCCGGTCGAAACAGAGCCCCGCACGGCGAGGACCGGCCCCAGCTCGCGTCGGAACACCGCCTTGCCGTTCAACGTGTTACCGAAACCCTGGAACCGCTCCAGCCGTAACGCACCGCCGACCGACCATTCCGAGTCCACGCCATCGAGTTCCAAGTCGGCGTAGAGCGCCGCATTCGCACGCGCCCACGAACCGGACGTCGTGTCGGGCCGATAACCGTTGAAGCCGTTCGACCCCGACGAGAACCCCTGTTCCGCGTACGGTCCAATCATCCACGACGCCTCGTCACCCGGGACGATAGAGAAGCGCTCGACCCGGTACTCCGCGCCAGCCGCGAGATGGAGCCGATCCGACAACGGAACCGCGACGTCCGCATTGACGTTCAGCTCCGACTGCTCGTAACCGCCCGGGCTGAACTCGGTAGGCGTCTCGGAACCCAACGACGCGTTGACGGTGTCGAAGATGAACTGATCGATGTCGCTCCGACCCACGCCGAGACTGAGATCCCAGGTTGCGCCGCCATCTGCGACAGACTTCAACCCGGCGACCACCGGATGATCCCGGAGAACGCCGCCGAACTGTGGAGTGAAACCGGCCGGGAACCGACTATAGAGAGTGAAACAATCGGGGTGCGCCTCGACCGCCGCCAGCGCCGCGGCATCCGGCCGATGCTCGACCACGGGCACGGACGGACAACCGCCGGCGCCAGGCACCCCGGTCGCAGCCTGTAGACGATCACCGACCAGAAGGGACTGAACCCCATCCACCTCCGGTCCCCTGAAGACCCCCGAGCGGGTGTGGGGATGCCGATAGTAGAAGCCGCCGACCACACGCCGGCGCGCGAAATTCGCGTGCAGATACGGTTGGTGGCCCGACGCGAGCGTGCCCCCGAAGTTGCCGAAGAGCTTGATATCGCCGCCAATCTCCGGCTGACCCCACACCTGTGCCGTATCCCGTGGCGCCGCGCCCCCTGCCCCGACAAGAGCAAGGGCATCGGCCCGCTGAACCGCACGATTGGTCGCTCCCTGACCGCCCGCTTCCATGCTCAAGTTGGCGAAACCAGTCCCCAACGGGAGCCCCACGTTACCTGCCACCGTGTAACCCGACGCCCGTCCCCCGATGCCCGCGCACGACAAACCCGGTTGCGCGGCCGCGAGAGCACCACACGTCCGGACATCGCCCGCGTTGCGCGCCCCGTAAACACCGCTCCGCACCTCCACCGACCCCCCCGACCGCGCGTCTTTCAACTCGAAATTGACAACCCCGGCAATCGCATCCGAACCGTACTGGGCGGCCGCACCATCCCGCAGCAACTCCGCCTGGCGCACGCCAATGGTGGGAATCGCCGAAAGGTCCGGACCCTGTGAGCCATCCGATAACCCGTTGCCGAGCCACGCGATAACCGCCCCCCGGTGCCGACGCTTCCCGTTGACCATCACCAGCAGGTGATCGGGCGCGAGATTCCTGAAATTGACGGGCCGCACCACCGTCGCCGCATCGGAAATCGGCTGGGTATTGACATTGAACGACGGACTCAACGCCCGCATGACCTCGACCATGTCCGCCCGGGGCTGAGCACCACTGACAATCTCGACCGCGACCGGCGACTCTGCCGGCGTCCGCCGCCCCACCGTCCGCCGAGAACCAACCACAACGACGCTCTCGGCCACCGCATAGTCCAAGCTCAACGACAACCGCACCGGAACCGACACGCCGAACGCCGCGACCGCAACCTCCTCCGCAGCATCGAAGCCGGCCAGCGTGCCGCGAAGCCGCCACGGCCCCGGCCGAACCCCCGCGAAAACGACCGCGCCGTCCGGTCCAGTGACCTCCGTCAACGCTTCGCCCCCAGGCCCGAGCGCCTCCACGACGACCCCGGGCAACGCCAAGCCCTGCGGATCGACCGCGACTACAGACAAGCCCGCGGCAACCAAGGGCGTCAGCACCACCCGCACCGGCACCCGTCCCGCCTCCGGAACCGTGACCATACGCTCGATCGGCTCGAAACCGTCACGGACGACCTCGAGGGTGTAAACCCCCGCCACCACGTTGGTAAAATCCACAGCGCCGTTGGAATCGGTACTCGACGTGGCCCGATACCCGGAGATCGACACGATGGCGACCTCGGCAGCCCCGACCCCGACATCGAAGGGATCCACCACCAGCCCCTCTATCCCGCCGGCAGCCGGCTGCTCCGCGCGCGCGACGGAGAGACCGACGACAGCCACGAAGCCGACCAGCGCTCCCACCCGACGCGTCATCAGCACACCCCATCTGTCGACCAACCAGCGTATCGCCGCTCAAGGAACACCCGATGACCACGATACTCAGCGACGACCCGCACAGCATAGCGGAAGACCAGCCCTATGGCCCGTCGGGATGGAGCCTCGGGACACGCACCGGGATCGCGTTGTACATCACCCTGACCATCGCCATCGGGACAACGACCACCGGCGCCCTCTGGATCGCCGGAAACAGCTTGCGGCAGCAAGCCGAACAGAACGGAAGGCGAACCGCCGCAACCCTCGCCGGCGAGCTGGAAGCCCTCGCGAGCAACTCGGCCGCTAACACCACCCGCACCCTGGACGTGGTAATGGAAGACCAGCTCCGGGCCACCGCGGCAGCCGCCGCCATGCTCGTAGAAGCTGCCGAGGCGGCCCGGCACACCGCCCCGTACATCGAGGACGCTTTACGCCAACTGACCGCCCGATCCCCGATACGCCGAATCGACGTCGCCGCCGACGAGGGACCCTCGTATTCGACGGAAAGGAACGCCCTCGACATCGCCGAGCTTCCCGAACCCTACCGGGAACTCGCCCGCACCGCCCCTGAGGGTCGTACCGCGACGATGCCGGCGAGAACAACCCCAGAGGGGCTGAGCAAAACCGCAGCGTCACAGACCCTCCACCGACGTCTCGCCCTGCAGGTGCGGCAGAACCTCGACCAGCAAGACGCAGAAACCGCCTACGGCCGTCCCGGCAGCCTGGCCGCGAGGCGGCTTGCAAGCGACCAGGCGGCGGCGATCGCCCTGATCATCGCCCACGCGATCGAACTCGCGGAAGACGCCGACTGGACGGCACGAGAGATACAGGCCCGGCTCGATGCGATCGTCAGGAACACGAGCATCGTCCGGATACAAGCACTGGGCGGAGCCGGAACAATCGTGTACACGGCACCCGCAACCACCACGGCCGCCCGTACCGACACCGGCGCGACCGCCGATGAACGAACCGCACAGGCCGCAGTCACGGCACTGATCGCCGCGAACCAAACCGCGACCACCGATCTCGCCGGCCACTTCGACGACCAACGCCGCTGGATCGCGGGCGCGGCCGCGCTCCGGACACGCGGACGACTCGCAGCCAGCGTCCAACTCGCCACGCAAGCGGGAGAAGGAAGCCTTGTCGAAAGCGCCTGGCAGACAGCCGCGGACCAATTCGGCCGGGTTCCCGGCATCACCGGCCTCTGGATAACGACAACCGACGCCGGGCGAACCGAACCCCGCCTCGCCGCCGCGGCGCCGCGACCGGGAGAGACCAGCGGCGATGCCACAGACGCCTGGTCACGAGGGAGCCCCGCAATCACCCGGACGGCGAACCGAAGCGCCACCGCCAACAGCGCCGTGGCCACCGCCGACGTCGACCTTTGGCGCGGCACGCCCGCCGCCGTCCTGAGCGCCGCCCCCATAGGCCGGGACGCCACCATCGTCGTCCAGACCGAAGTGAACGACATGGTCCGGCGGATGCGCTCGGAAATCAGGATCGGGATCGCTACCGCAGTCGGATTGATAGCGATCATGACGCTCGCGACAACCTGGTCCACCCGCCGCTGGCTCACCAGTCCGGTAATCGCCATCGCCGACCGGGCGCGCATGCTCGCAAGCGGCGACCGCCCCCCACCGATGAGGGCCCGCCTGGCGGAACGCAGCGATGAGCTGGGGACTCTCGCCCGGAGCTTCGACCACATGACTGAGGAAGTGCTCGCGCGCCACGACGAGCTCGCCAGGCTCGTGGCCGACCGCACGCATTCGCTGAAACGAACCGTCGACCGTCTCAAGGCGACGAACGACCAGATCGAACACGACGTACGCCTAGGCCGGATCGTGCAGAAGAACCTCGTGCCCGCCGGGACGCAGAACCTCGACCAACTCGAACTCCACGCCCGAATGTCCCCGGCACAGGACCTCGGCGGCGACTTCGTGATCCTGCAACGAACCGGCCCGCAGACCCTCATGGCGGGCGTCTTCGACGTGTCCGGCAAAGGCGTGGCAGCCGCCCTGTTCATGGTCGCCGCCCAGGCCGCGCTCAACGCCGCCGCCCGGGAACACTCGAACGTCGCCGACGTCGCGCGAACAGCAAACACGACGCTCTGCGCGAGCAACGAGCTCTCCATGTTCGTCACCGGATTCCTGGCGAGCTTCAACACCGTCACCGGCCACTTCGATTACGTCTGTGCCGGACACGAGCCCCCTATCGCCCGCCGTGGGCCGACGCTCGAAAAGCTGCCGCCCACCGGCAACTTACCCCTGGCGCTCGAGCCTGAGCACGCGTACAACACCGCAGCCGGGGAACTGGAGCCGGGCGACGCGATCGTGATGTACACCGACGGCGTGACCGATGCAGCGAACAAGACCGGCGACGACTTCGGAGAACAACGACTGCGGAAGATCGTCGCGACCACCACGCCCCCGGATCCACCAGCGATAGTGGATAGAATCTGGTTCGCGATAGACGAGTTCTCCGGCGACGCCGACGCCGTCGACGACATGACGTGCCTGGCCATCCGGCGAACGCCCGCCGCGGAAGGCGGGTAGACCACCCATGGCCGGACGGAGTCCATCCCAGCCGCCGATCGAGGCGGCCCACTGAACGCTGGGACGCCGGCGACGTGCGGCGCTGGTTCGAGCTCGCGGCCGAGACGGACGGATGTCGTTCGAATTGGCTCCCGCTCGAGGACCTGGTCGTCGGGCACGGCAACGTCGCGCAAGCCGCCGTGTGCCCGGTCGCCCGCCCGTTGCCCGGGCGCGCCGGGGCGGTTCGGGGCCGCGCGGACGTTCACCGGTCAGGCGACTCTGCCGCGCTGTGCGGGCCACACCACGCCACCCGGCCCACGATGCGATCGTCCGTGTTCGGGGTCCTATACCCCGACCAACTACGCCACGCAGAGGATACCCGCGCCGCGCTCACCGGCACCGCGGACGTTCGTCTGCGCCCCGCTGGGCCGCTCACCCGGCAGGCGCTCGCGCGCTCCGCTGGGCCGACGTCGATCGGTCCCGCCGGATATGTACCCCTATCGTGCAGGGCCATCCCGCCCCACCGTTTCCCTGACGCCACCGGCGGCAGCCCCATCGCGATCCGCGTCACCCGCACGCCGAGCGGCTTTGAGCAGCCGACCTCTGCTCCTCCGGCGGTTCTGATGACACGCGCGGCCACCTCCCGGCGGCCGCCGGAGCGGGCCACCGCAGTCTTACGACGATTCGAGCATTTTCCGCGGAATCGGACACGATTTACGACAGGCCACGCCGAAGTAGTAGAGCGGTTGGCCGTCGATCGACAGCCGGTGCCGGTACCGTTCCATATGATAGATGTCGAGGTATTCGCTCAGGATCAACGTCTTGATGAATACGGAGAATCCGCTCGTGTCGCGGTCGTCAAGGAACGTCTCCTTGATGTTGAACGCGACCCAACCGCCATCGTCAACAAGGTTGAACGCTTCGGCGAACACACGTACGGGAATGTCGCCGAAGCCGAGCGCCGCCACCGAGATCAGACAATTGAACCGCCAGTTAACCAGGTGCTCCTGCTGGGCAGTGCTCATCCTCGACATGTCCATCGTGTGGTAGTCGTCGTAGACGCCGGGTCGATCACGCCCCACCGCCATGGCAGCCGGGGCTGAAATATCCACGCCGACGAGGCGAGCGACGCCGAACTTCTGTAACTCCGAACCGACCATGCCGTTGCCCGCGCCGAGGTCCAGGACGCGCAATTCGTTGAAGAGCCACGGTTCCTCGGCCATCCCATGGCGTAGGATAGCCACGACCTTCTCCGGCGAACGGCATTTCAAGCGATCGTAGAAAAGCTGTTCGTACAAGTCCTGGTGTGCGTAGATCGCGTCGTAATCGTGGAAGCGGACCTGAGTTTCCACACCGCCTGCGCCGACGAGCGTGAAGTAGGTCTCGTCTTGCGAGAGACCGTTCGTGTCGGACGCCGGAAAGCGGATGTTGTGTCGTTTTGTAGGCATGTGTATTCGGAACGCGCCGAAGGCCAGGAACACCACTCGGGAACTGAATGAAGCCCGTCCTAGGAAGCCAATCCTAACACAGTGGGCTTTTCTGGCGACCTTCAGCCGCCCGACGCGGTGTGCGTCAGCGTTGCGCTGTCGTGCGTCGCGTCGTCGTCCGCGCCCGCCGACACCCTCACCGTTTGTTCGGTGTCCCAATCCAATGTCGTAAACGTCAGCGACGACTTGTCGAGGTCCAAGTCCGTGCCCGTCGTCCCGCTGATCGATACCTGCACGTCAGCCGTGGGCTGCGTGGCGAGTGTCACCGTATAAGTAGCGGATGACCCCTCGTCGACCGCGAGCGTGGCCGACAGCTCAAGCCCCACCGACTGCGCGGCCGCGTCCCGGACGACGCCCGCCGTCGCCAAACCCACGACCAACGCCACGAACACCTCTCAGGGCGTCGGTCCGGCCCAAACGCCCTCGCGCCAGAAGCGATCGGCGACCCTGGGCTCGATCCGAGCGACCGGCGCTCTCCGGCCGACGGACGGGTCAAGCGGCGACGGCGACAACCCCGGCGCTTGATCGATGCCAGCACGACGCGCCGCCCCTCGGTCCTGGCGTCGAGGGCGGCGAACGGATCCTCCGCAACCGCATCGGCAGGGTCGGTGTTGGCCGAACCGGTCCCGTCGTCGTCTTCGTCGTCCGCCGTGGAGCTCTCCGCGGCGAGCGCCTGGTCGAGAGCCTGCAGCCCGGTCCGTGCCGGACTCGGACGCCTCGGCGGCGAACGCCCGGTCCAGCGCGTCGAACGCATCGGCGGCAGGTTCACCGCGTCCCGCACAGTTGGGGCCGCAGCCCGCGAGCAACAGGGTCGCCACCACCGAAGCCGTCACTGCGCGTCCGTTCTGCCTGCGACACCGCCAGCAGCACATCTCCCCCCGCCGCATGACGGTCGACCCGCACTTCGCGCACCGCGGCCGGACGACCTTGCCCTCGTCGCCGCGCGGCGGGTTCAGCAGGCCCCGCTGCGGGCTGTCGGCCGCGAAGTCGACGACCGACTCGTAGACCGGACTGTCGTCGGCATCCAGCATCCCCCCTCGTTGTCGACCACCGTCCCACCCGCGCGTCCCCGCCGGCTCCCCCGCCGCCCAGCGTGACCTCGGCGCGCCGTTCGATCGAGTGCCTTCTCTAGATCACGATGCGCTCGATCTCGTCGAGCGAGACCGTGTCCGCCGTCCGGTCGTACAGCTTCGTCGTCTTGGGCGACGCGTGGCCCGCGATCCGCTGCGCGTGCTCGAGCGTCCCCCCGTTCGACAGGTACGCCGTGATCCCCGTCGCCCGAAACGTGTGGCAGCACGTCGTCGCCGGCAGCCCCGCCGCCGACGCACGGCGCTTGATCATCGCCAGCACGACGCGGCGGGCTAGCGGCCGCCCGCTCAGCCGGCCCGCCCGGTCGACGCTCTGAAACAGCGGCGCCTTCCCGTCCTCGAGACCGCCAGCGGCGACGTACGCCTCGACGGCCTCCTCGGCCCGGTGGTGCGCCGGCACGTCGTGCCGCTTGCCGCCCTTCTCGTGCAGCCGCAGCCACCCCCGAGTTCCCTGCCGAAAGTAGTCTTGACGCCGCATCCCCACGGCCGCGCTCACCCGCGCGAAGCTGTACACCATCACGCCAGCAGCGCCCGGTCCCGAAGACCCACCAGCGTCCCCGCGTCGATCCGGTCGAGGAGCGACCGCGTCTCGGCCGGCGTCAGCACCGGCGTCGCACCCTTCGTCACGACGTACTTCGGGCCCCGCACCGCCACCGCCGGATTCGTCGGCAGCACCTGGTGGACCACCAGCCAGTCGCACAGCATCCGGATCGCCGCCAGGTGCTGCTTCACCGTCGGCACCGACCCCGAAGCAGCCGTCGCAATGATACTGGATGCGCTGGCGGAGGCCGCGGAAGACGTCAGAAATGAAGTAGTTGACTAACCTACACCGCGCTAACCGCTGGATGTCCCGGCCGGTGTGTTGCCGGCGACCTACACCGCGACGATCAGCCTGCGGTCCTCGCGCACCATGACGGTGGTCATCGCGGCCGGGGCGGCGACGCGCTTGCCGGACCGGCTCCGGGGGGGCGCCGCGCCGTCCGCCCCACGCGAGGAGCCAAGCCCGTGGTGAACCAGCTCGTCCGGACCGACGACCTTCGTTTACCACTTTGCGGTGCCCCCCCCCCCGCCCGTCGAACGCTTGTGCATTGTGGAGTAGAATATAGACGCTATACCTGCGGACCGGCCAGCTTCGTGCGCGATAAGTGATTCAGAGTCGTGACTGGCAATTTTACCCCCCTCCCGCAACAACCCGCTTGTGCTTGCATCGCGGCTCCGTTTGCGCATCAGCGCCGTAGGGTCAATTTCCAAGACTTGGCTGGAATGGGTGGTCAACAATCGGCGTGGAGTCCGAGAATATCCGCGCTTGGCCGTCGCTCTAGTGGTATGTCTCAAGAATAGCTTTACACTTCCTGATCTTGCCGAGGATGGTCTCGACGGTGGTGCTCCACACGAATGGCTTCGGGTTGGCGTTGTGGTGGGTCAAGTAGTCTTTGATGGCCGCGACCAATTCCTGCACGCTGCAAAAGACGCCGCGGCGAAGGCGTTGCTGCGTCAGCTTGCTGAACCAGCTCTCGACGAGGTTGAGCCACGAGGAACTGGTGGGCGTGAAGTGCAGCTTGAAGCGCGGGTGGGCGGCCAGCCACTTGCGAACCGCTTCATGCTTGTGGGTTCCGTAGTTGTCCAGGATGATGTGCAGGGTGAGGTCGGGCGGGAACGCACGGTCGAGACGCCGCAGGAACTTCAGGAATTCCTGATGTCGATGACGCCCGTGGCATTGGCCGATGACCTTGCCGGTCAGCACGTTCAACGCGGCGAACAACGTCGTCGTGCCGTGGCGCTTGTAGTCATGGGTCATCGTACCGCGGCGGCCCGGCTTCATCGGCAGGCCCGGCTGCGTGCGGTCGAGCGCCTGGATCTGGCTCTTCTCGTCCACGCACAGCACCACCGCCTTCTCCGGCGGGTTCAGGTACAGCCCCACGACGTCGGTCAGCTTCTCGACGAACGCTGGGTCGGTCGACAACTTGAACGTCTTGACGCGGTGGGGCTGTAGGCCGTGCGCGTCCCAGATGCGCTGGACGGTCGCGGGGCTCACGCCGCCCGCCTTGGCCATCGAACGACAGCTCCACTGTGTGGCCCCCGGAGGCTTCTCGTGCAGCGTGGCATGCACGATGGCCTGCACTTGGTGCGCGGCAATACCCGGTTTCCGTCCGCGGCCAGGGCGCACCTTGCCCACCGAGTCCAGTCCGTCGGAACGAAACCGCGCGCGCCAATTCAACACCGTCGGTCGGCTGATGCCGAGGATGGTCGCGATGTGACTATTCGCCACGCCGTCACCAGCCATGAGCAAGACCTTGGCGCGGGTAACGACGCGATAGGGCGCGCTTTCACTGCGCGCCCACTTCGTCAGGACGTCGCGATCCGCGTGGCTCAGCGGCAGCGGTGCAGCCGGATTGTTCATACCCGCAGGTATACCATCCGGCACCCCAAATGTCAATCTATTTTAGAGACATACCACTAGTCTTGCTTGGAGCGGTGCCCTCTTCGTTTTTGCGAGGAGTTGTTGTATCTAATCTGGAGAGCGAAGTCTCCCTACTAAGGAGCCAGTTGGAGGCTGGCGCCAACACCCACTTGGGACCATTCCATCCTACTCCCTCGGAGGGTCGCCCAACCTGTTCTACCGTAGCACGGAGTGGACCACTCCGCGTATCGCCAAGAGGGTGGACCTCGACTGGGATCGCCTGAGAGGCCTCGAAGTCAACGCAGTATTGCGCATACATTCTCGCGGGGACTCCGGCTGGGTCCAGGGCCGCATCAAGAACGTCACCGACGGCGAGGTTGTCGCGACCAGCGAACAATGGCAATCCGATTCCGATGCGGTTCGCCCTCCCCCGAGCGACCGGTGTCAAGACCTACGAAGTGCAGATACGGGGACAGAGAGCTGGATTCTTCGGGGCGACATCGAACTCAGACCAATGCCGGAACCGTCAACACGGCGTTGAACATCTGATGGCCCGGCGGATCCGCGGTTCTACCCTGAGCCGGCGGAACAGTCCGCCGATCAATGGTGTCGAGCTTGGCTCCCGCTCGCGGCAGGGGGCCGGTCCTGGCGAGCGAATCGCGGGCGCCGCCGTTCATGAACTCTCAGTTCCAGGACCGACCGGGGGGCAGCCTGGAGTTCCGCCCCCCGGCACCCTGCGCGACGTCCGCCGTGAGCGACACGTCGACGGTGCGGCGCCGGATTCTTCGAGCCGGGCTGGCGCGAACCACGTTCGAGACGGTGAAGCGTTATCATCTCGCCTGCGCACCGGCCCCCCGGACGACCGCCATGACCAGCGTCGAATACACGGAGGAATTCGAAGTCTGGTGGAACGCGCTCTCCGAGCGGGAGCAGAACGACGTGTCGCATGTCGTCGACATGCTCGCCGAACACGGCCCACGTCTACCCTACTCGTACTCCTCGTCGGTCGAGCAGTCCCGCCACGGCCACATGCGTGAGCTGCGGGTCCAGAGCGGCGGGCGTCCGATTCGCGTCCTCCTCATACGCGTTCGACCCGCGCCGCACAGCCATCCTCCTGATGGCCGGCCACAAGACCCACTCGACCCGTTTCTACGACCATTTCGTTCCGCGCGCCGATGCGATCTATGATCGGTACTTTGAACGAGCTACGCTGGGAAGGACTGATCTGATGACGCACCGACCCTGGTCCGAGCTGACGAAGCACTGGAGCCCCGAGCGACGGGCGGAGAACGAGCGCGAAAAAGCGAAGCTTCGCGCTCACATCCGCAGCCTCCAGTCCAGCGTGCCTGCAGACGACTCTTCCCCGCCGACGTCCGATGGCGCGGTACCGACGCCACACCCGCCCCGTTCCGGCCTTGACGCCCGTGACTGACGCGCCCGTCGGGGACGCGGAGACCTTCCCTCACCTCGGGCCTGGGACCTCCGCCGTCGCCTCGAGGATGCGACCCGCGCGAACCGCCGAGCTGCTTCCCGTGGTGTCGGACCCATCCAGCCGCGACCGTGCGGCGAGCACGGTCCTCGAAGGGATCACCGTTTTCCCTTGAGACGAGGTGGTGGTGGACTCACTCACGGGCTGCCCCCTGGGGCCGGCGCCGCAACTCTCGCCGCCGGGCGCGGTTCCGGCGGCGACCCGTCGACCCCCGCGTGGGGGCCGACCCGCCGTCCACCCCCGAGCCCAACCAGCCCCGTCGATCGGGATGTCGAGCGGGCTCCCGGCTCGAGGACCTGGTCGTCGGGAACGGCAATGCCTCACGTCGAGCGCCCTGCCGCGCCGCCGACGGAAGAGCGTGCAGGTCGACGGGGGGATCGCTGCCGGCTGTGCCGGCCCTGGTGGCACTCCCCTCGCCCTGCCCTAGCCCCGACCGTGGCCACCTTCCCTCCCCCGCCGCTGGACGATCCCGAAGGACGGGCCGCGGCGAGCGTCTGGCACACCCGCGGCGGGCTGACATCGCGGCCGGGGCGCAGGCGACGCTCGCCGGCGAGGTCGCCGCGGCGGGTGGCGTGACGCGGGCGGAAACGCGCCGTCCTCCCCGCCAAGGCAAATCCCGCCCCCCGACCCAGCCCTCCCAGCTCCACAGAGCGACCGCAAGTGCTGGCGCGGGTCAGTATTTGCCATGGCAGATAAGTTTACCTCGCGTCTTGCTGACGCGACGAATGACGGAGCGGTCTATCGCCGCCGAGCGCGAGGTCGCTCAATGCGTTCGTCGCCGCCGGCGCAGGTCACGTTCGACCGGCGGACCACCCCTCGAGCGCGGGCCCGGCCCGCCACGCCGTGTATTGTCGTCCCCCCCACGCGGCGCTCAAGTCTCGGGAAACGTTGGCCACGGCGGCCGCCGTGGCCGGCCGCGCGACCCGCGCGAACGCGACCAACTCCGTGCAACACGGGGTTTCACCACGGGCTGCCCACCGCCGAGCGACGAGCTCGCGGCCGCGAAGTCGGGGGCCCATCCCCAGACCCCTGCCTCCTCTTGCCCCTTCCGGCGCGGGCCGCCAACCCGCGGCCGTCATCAACCTCTGTTCTCAAGACGGTTGAGGTGGTGGACTCACGGGCTGCCCCTCAGTTGGGACGGCTACGGCAGGGCCAAGGCCACCCACTCGGGGATCTCGTCGCGGGCGCCGACGGCCACGACGATGTACTGCCTCCCGTCGTGCAAGTAGGTCATCGGGCCGCCGGTGGTGCCGGCCGGCAGCTCCGTCTCCCAGACCACCGCGCCCGTGGCCTTGTCGTAGGCGCGGAACGTCCGGCCCCAGCGCCAGGACTGGTCCTGCTCGGGGTCGGACGGGTCACCGTCGCCGCGCTGAGTGCCGATGATGGCGTCGCTGCCCTCGCCGATGAACAGCAGAGTGCCGGTCACGAGCGGCGCCGGACGATTCGGGACGCCGAGCGGCGGCAGGTCGAGGTGCCGCAGGCGCGGGTGGTTCCGGGGTCCGTCGCCGTTGGGGACCATCCACGCCAGCTCGCCGCGGTTGAGGTCGAGGGCGGTGATCCGCCCGTAGGGCGGCTTGGTGATCGGGAGCCCGTGGGGCCGGGGCGTCGGCACGCGCAGCTCTTCCCCCTGCGGCGTGGCCCAGGCCAGCGTCGCGTCCTCGGCCGTGGTCGGGGCGACGCTCCACACCGTCGGCATGGTGTGGGACACCGCGTAGTAGATGCCGGTCTCGGGATCGAACGCTCCGGTGTGCCAGTTGCCGGCGCCCCAGCCGCCGGGGGCGGTCAACGTGCCCCGCTTGCCGTCGGGAGCCCCGGTCCGCGGCCAGGGCGGCGTGAACAGCGGCCCCAGCACCAGGGGCTCGACCGCCTCGAGGGCCGCCGCCCGCAGCTCGGGGGTGAAGTCAATCAGATCGTCCTCGGTGACGCCCTGCCGGTCGAACGGGGGCGGCTTCGTCGGGAACGGCTGGGTCGGCGAGGTGCGTTCGCCGGGCACGATCGACTGCGGCACCGGGCGCTCCTCGATCGGCCACACCGGCTCGCCGGTCTCCCGGTCGAACACGTAGAGGAACGCGGTCTTGCTGGGCTGCATCACCGCCTTGATGCGCCGGCCGTCGACGAGGATGTCGCCGAGCGTCGGCGGCCCCACCGTGTCGTACTCCCAGACGTCATGGTGCACCATCTGGAAGTGCCAGACCCGCTCGCCGGTCGCCGCATCGAGCGCGACGAGACTGTCCGAGAAGAGGTTGTCGCCCGGCCGGTGCCCGCCGTAGACCATCCCGGTAGGCGCCGACAAGGGCACGTAGACGTGTCCCAGCGCCTCGTCGGCGGTCAGGCAGCACCAGGACCCCAGATCGCCCGAGTAGGCGCCGGCGCCGTCACCCCAAGTCTCGGCGCCGAACTCCCCCGCCCGGGGCACCACGTGGAACGTCCACAGCAGCTCGCCGGTGCGCACGTCGTAGCCGCGGACGTCCTCGGGCGCCGCCTCGCGGACGACCCCGCCGTCGCCGGCCCCGCCGGTGGTGCCGGCCACGACCACGACGTCGCCGACCACGATCGGTCCCGCGGACCAGTCGAAGCGGCCGGCGAGGGCATGCTCCCACTGCAGATCGACCCGGCCCTGGTCGGCGAGGCCGAACGACGGCGCCGGGCGCCCGGTCCGCGCATCGACCGCGTACAGAAACCCGCCTCGGACCAGCAGCAGCCGCCGGACCGAGCCGTCGGTCCACCAGGCGGCCCCCCGGGTGCTGCGGCCGGCGACCTCCTCGAGGGTGGCGGCGAACGGCGCCTGTCGCCAGACCGTCTCGCCCGTCGCCGGATCGAACGCCTCGAGCAGCCCGAGCGCGTTGGGCGCGTAGAGCACCCCGTCAATCATGACCGGCGTCGACCGCAGATAGGCGTTGACGCCCAGAGCCGGGAACGCCGCCCGCAGGGCCGGGTCGACGGCCGGCCGGCGCCAGACGATCTCCAGATCGCCGACGTTTCCGTGATCGATCCGATCGAGGGGCGAATAGCGCGTGAACGCTTTGTCGCCGCCGAAGTAGCGCCATTCGACGGGCGGCTGCGCCCCCGCCGGCACCGCCGTCACCAGCCCCAGTACCGCGGCCAGGAATCTGCCCCGCAGAGCGGCGCGGACTCCCGGCGGGTTGGCCGGACGGTCGGCGGAGCCGCGGAGCGGCGGTTTCCGGGCGAGGGCCGGGGTGGGGTTCCGCATCATGGCTGCATCCTTCCTGGACCTGGGCGAACGCCGAGCGAGTCCACACGACGCGCCAGGTGATTGACAGGCGCGGATAGGAATAACATCGTATACCCGTCAACATGTCGAGCCATTTCTGTTTGGGACGATGACCCGGAAGCAGTTCGAGCGACTCGTGGCCCGCGCGGTGCGCGGCATTCCGGCGCGCTTTCGCCGGGAGATGGACAACGTGGCGGTGGTGGTCGAGGCCCGGCCGTCGCCGGAGCTGCTGGCGGAAATGGAGATCGAGCCGCCGGATACGTTGTATGGCCTCTACCAGGGCATTCCGCTGCCGGAACGGGACTGGACCCACGGGAACGTGCTGCCCGACCGGATCACGATCTATCAGCAGCCCATCCTCGAGGACTGCGAGGACGAGGATGACATCGTCCGCGCCATCGGCGAGACCGTCATTCACGAGTTCGGCCACTACTTCGGTCTCAGCGAGGAGGAGATCGAGGAGATCGAGACCCGGTACTGGCGGGCCGAGACCGGCGCGGAGGACGCGTAGCCGGACGGCCCGGAGGCGGCGCAACGAGCCGCCGCCAAGCGAGGAGCGTGCAATGGTGCTGCTGGTCCGCAATCGAGTGGAGGACGTCGATACGTGGAAACGCGTCTTCGACGAGCAGACGGCCGCCGGTGCTGCGGCGGGGTTGACCGTCAGGCACGTGTGGCGCTCGCTCGACGCGCCGGACGAGGTGTTTTTCCTGTTGGACGTCGAGGATCGCGGCAGGGCGGAAGCGTACATGGCCTCGCCGGAGTCGGCCGCGGTCGGGGTTGCGGCCGGCGCACTCGACGGCGATGTCCACTTTCTCGACGTGTTGCCGGCGTCGGCGCCTGAGGAAGCGCGGACCTGACGGCAGGAGGGTGAGCGCGGCGAACGGGACCATCCCGAGCAGGGCCTTCGCCTTGCATTCGAGCCGCGCAGCGCGTACGCTGTCGAGTTGAGATCTTGTGTCTGGCTGGGGCTTCACGTCTGCCCGAGGTGGTCGCAGCAGCATGGTCGGCGCCGGGGCCCTTGGAGTCGCTCCGGAGCCATCGGGGTCGGTGCGCCGTCAACCGAGGCGTCCATCCGGCAGGAGAACGACAGATGAAGACGAGATGCGTCGCGGGGTTGTTCACATTGGCCGTGGTTCTGGCGCTTGCCCCACCGGCACTGGCGCAATCGGAAGACCCGACGATGCCGATGCGCACACCGCACGGCGACCCGGACATCTCCGGGATCTTCACGTTCCGGACGCTGACCCCGTACCAGCGGCCTACGCAGTTCGCGGAACAGGAGACCCTGGACGCGGAGACCGCGGCCTCGTTCGAGGCGTCGGAACGCACACGACAGAACCGCGACCTGTTCGACCCGGTCGAGGGCGCGCGGAGCGCAGGCTACGCGCCGCGCTCGGAAGGCGGCGTGCTGTCCTACAACGAGTTCTGGTACGAGCGGGGCGTCGACCTGACCGATGACAAGCGGACTTCGCTGATCGTCGATCCGCCGAACGGGCGGCTCCCGGCCCGGACCCCGGAAGCGGAGGAGGCGGCGCGTGAACGCAGGGCCTATCGCCGCGAGCACATGTACGACTCGTACGAAAACCGCAGCCTGATGGACCGCTGCGTCATGGGCTTCAATGCCGGTCCGCCGATGTCGTCCGCGGCGTACAACAACAACGTGATGATCTTCCAGACCCCGGATCACGTCGTGATCCTCAACGAGATGGTGCACAACGCCCGCATCATTCCGATCGACGACATCGCGAAGCCCCCGTTCAAGCAGCTCTCCGGGGTGTCGCGCGGCCACTGGGACGGTGAGACGTTCGTCGTCGAGACCACCCAGTTCCGCGGCGGCGAAAGCCGCGGCACGAGCCCCAACAAGCATCTGATCGAGCGGTTCACGCGGATCAACCCGGATCGAGTGACCTACGAGTACACGGTGACCGACCCCACGGTGTACACCGCGCCGTTCACGGTGATGTTGCCGTTCCGCCGCACCGACGGCCCGCTCTTCGAGTACGCGTGCCACGAGGGCAACATCGGCCTGCACGGCATTCTCGGCGGCGCGCGCGAGCTCGAGCTGCAAGGTCGCGAGCTGCGGCCGTAGCCGCCCGCGGGGAGAGCCGGCGGTTTCGCCGCGGGCCTTCCGGCGGCATTACGGAACCGGATGGATGAACGGGCCGGCATCGCACGCAACCGCGGTGCCGGCTCGTCGTCCAAAGATGCCCCGGGACGCGGGGTGATTCACAGCCGCCATGCGGCGGCACGAACGGGAGACAGCGTATGCATCCAGTGAAGATCGCGAAGTCCGGGCTCGCCGTCGGTCCTCTGCTCGCCGTGCTGCTGGCCGCGGCCTGCGGCGGGGAGGCGCCGGCGCCGGAGCCCACCGGCGTCACCGCCTTCGAGGGGGCGCGGGTCATCGTCGGCAACGGCGACGTCATCGAGTCGGGCACCCTCGTCGTCGACCAGGACCGGCTCACGGCGGTGGGCGACAGCGCCGCCGTCGAGGTGCCGGAGGGCGCAGCCCGGGTGGATCTGACGGGACGGACGGTCATGCCCGCGATCATCGACACCCACGTCCACCTGCGCGGCGAGAACCGCGACACGCTGGTCGAGGATCTGCAGCGCAAGGCCTACTACGGGGTCGCGGCGGTGCTGAGCCTGGGACGCGGGACCGGCGACGCGGCCTTCGGGGTCCGCGACGAGGTCATCCCGAACGCCGCCCGCTACTACACCGTCGACCGCGGCATGACCGCGCCGGAACCGGGCCGCACCGAGGTCCCCCACTGGCTCACGACCGAGGACGAGGCGCGGGCGGCGGTGCAGGAGCTGGCGACCAGAAACCTGGATTGGGTCAAGATCTGGGTCGACGACCGCGGCGGCCAGTTCGACAAGCTGACGCCGGAGCTGTACGGAGCGGTGATAGACGAGGCGCATCAGCACGGACTCAAGGTGACCGCCCACGTCTTTACCCTCGAAGACGCCAAGGGGCTGCTGGCCGCCGGCCTCGACGCGTTCGCGCACGGCATCCGCGACATGGACATCGACGACGATGTGGTCGAAATGTTCTTCGAGCGCCCCGACGTCGTCCTCGTGCCGAATCTGCCCAGCCCGGGGGTGGCGGCCGACATGAGCTGGCTGAGCGGCACGATCCCGCCGGACCAGCTCGAACAGATCCAGGCGCAGACGGTCGACCGTCCCGAGGCCCAGGAGGCGTTCGGCATTCAGGCCCGCAATCTGTCGCGGTTGAGCGCCGAGGGGGTCACCATCGGGTTCGGCACCGACGGCGGCGCCGGCTGGAGCCCGCACGCGGAGATGGAGGACATGGTGCGGACCGGCATGACCGCCGCCGACGCAGAACTCTGCCGCGCTGATGGGGCTCGACGACCTCGGCACCCTCGAGGCCGGCAAGAGCGCCGACTTCATCGTACTGGAGGCCGACCCCCTGGACGACATCACGAACACCCGCGGCATCGTGGACGTCTATCTGCGGGGCGCGGCGGTCGAGCGCGAGGCGCTCAGCGCCACCTGGGTCGGCGGCGGAGGCGGTAGTGGTGTGTCACGGGAGTGAGTTTACGGTTGACCCATGACACCCCGGTGTTTCGGGCCGGAATTGCCGGGCCAACATCGTTCGGCACAAGCGGACAACTGTAAGATCATTTCGCGGACATACCACTAGCTACTAGCTACTATCGTACTGGAGGCCGACCCCCTGGACGACATCACGAACACCCGCGGCATCGTGGACGTCTATCTGCGGGGCGCGGCGGTCGAGCGCGAGGCGCTCAGCGCCACCTGGGTCGGCGGCGGAGGCGAGTAGTGGTGTGTCACGGGAGTGAGTTTACGGTTGACCCATGAAGCACCCCGGTGTTTCGGGCCGGAATTGCCGGGCCAACATCGTTCGGCACAAGCGGACAACTGTAAGATCATTTCGCGGACATACCACTAGCTACTAGCTACTAGCTACTAGCTACTAGTGGACTGTCCTGAAACAAACTTTCCCATCTGCCAGGGACGCGCACCCGGCAAACGCGGGGGAAATGGGAGTCTCCTCAAATGCGTGTGGGTAGCGGCGGCGCCAGTTCTATGCCTCCACAGCAGAGGAACAGCATCGAGATCAACGCGCCGGGCGAGTGGAAGCCATAGGCGCGACGCGCGATCACCCGCAGCTTGTTGTTGATGCCCTCCACCGGACCGTTCGTCATCTTCGTGTCCAGGTACGCCAGGATGCCTTCAGCGTGTTTCCGAATCGTACGCCCCAGCTTCACGAACGGCGTCAGGCGGGACCGCGCAGCCCACTCCAGCCACTCATCGAGCAGCGCCGGCGCATCCTCGGGTGTCGCCTGCCCCAGGATCGTCGCCAGGTACTCCTTCAGTTCGTAGGCCCGGTCCAGCGCCCGGTTCTTACGACGCAACGTCTCCAGACGCCGGGCCTCACCAGGCCTCAGCCGCGCCGGGTGCTTCAGCAACGCATAGCGCGTCCCCTTGAGCGCCTTCGCATCCTCCGGCTCCGAGGCCAGCCGCCGCTGCTCCGAACGCCGCACCTCGTCAACCGCATCCGCCGCAAGCCGTTCAACGTGAAACCGGTCGAACACCACCCGCGCGTGCGGAACCCACGCCCGCAGCGCCTTCTGCCAGCTCGACGCCAGGTCCGCCGTCACCAACTCGATCCGCGCACAGCCACCAGGTCCCCAACTGCTCGAAGAAGGCCCCCAGCGTCTCGGCGCTGCGCCCCCGCCCCGCCCAAACCACCCGACGCTCGTCATGGTCAACCACGATCGTCAGGTAGCGGTGACGCTTCCGGTAGCTGAACTCATCGACGCCGATTCGTCTCAGCTTGGCGAACCGAGCCCCGTCCAGCCGCCGCGCCACAACCCGTTCCACGATGCTGCCCACCGTCACCCACGATATCCCCAGCAGGCGGCTCACCGCCGTCCGGTCCGTCACCTGCGCCAGATACGCCGCCAATTCCTCGAACCCCGACGTGAACACGCTGCTGCCGCTCGCCCACGGCACCTGCTCCACCTTCACCCCGCGGCAACGCCGGCACGACACCCGCCACGGCGCATACCGCAGCCACGCCGGCATCCGGCCCCAGGACAGATGCCGCCACTCGCGCACCGGCTGCCGGTCATACCGCGGCGACCGCTTCCCGCACGTCCCGCACCGGGAACGCCGCCACGCCGGCTCCACCGACACCGTCAACGGACCGTCGGCGGCCATTTCCACCTGCTTGACGTACATCTGCGTGACACCCAACAGCCGCCGTAGTAACGTAGTCAGACGCATGGGGCTCTCCTCCTCGCGGGTCGTGGTGATACACGCCCATGAGACCAGGAAGCCCCTTGCGTTTGCAACCGCTTCCGCCAAGCGAGACGACGCACGCGGCCCCGACAACACCCTTGGCCCCGCCCAACGGGCGTCCGCCGCCGGCGCCGGGACCCGAGGTGGCCGTTGGGGCAATCAGCCAGCGTCTATCCCCGAACCGCCAGCCGTCGCGCTTTCCGCGTTGTCGTGGACGGCCGGGACGCCCCCGTCCAGGCCGGGCCGCAAGGCCCATATCTGCTGCTTGAGCGGAGGGACGGACGGTGTGTCACCCGAAGGGCCGCAGCGCAGCGAAGGACGCGCGTAGCGCGTTGACACGCCGGCCGGCCCGCAGCTACTCCGCTCCGACTATATCCCGCCACGGTGCGCCACGCCCGCCGCCGGTCAGGTGAACTGCCAGCACCCCTCGCCGACCCGCCGATCGCGCCTCAACCCACCCACACCCGTTTGAGGAGAACCTCCAATCTTCCACCCAACGCGGGCGCCGGTCCTTCTTCAGCGCCCTCTTTAAATATTTGCCGGCGAGGTTTGCTTTCAATTCGGCGTATGCAGCGGCCGTATGTCTTGTGATTTCAAGCACTGCGTACTCATGTGCTTTCGCTAGTTGTCGTCGGAGGTCTGGCGACGCGGCTCCGGTATCGATTTCAGCCAGATGAACACCGAACTCAAGTTCAGCCACGGTTATTGCCGATATGAATTTTGTGGCGCGTGCATCCAAGGCGCCGATGGCCGCTCGCACGTCTCCGTGCCGCGGATGTGTGGAAGCAAGCAACGCAGAGAGGACGTTGGTGTCGCAAATGTACCCGGACACAACTGACTACGCTCCGTAGGTTCGAAGACGCTCCGCTTCATCGGCTGGCAAAGGCTGAAAGACGTCGAGAATCCACGAACCGTGTGGACAGAACCGCCCGGACACGCGCTCCGCTAGTGTGAGACCAGGAGCAGGATTGCGCTCGTCCCAGTGTCGCCACGAGTGTGCAACCGGCCGCTCCGAACCACGGAAAAACTGGATAAGCTGCTGTTCGAGACGCGGTGGCAAGTCGTAGGCCTCGAGAACTGCGGCGTCGATCAGGGTCAGGATGTCCTGCATTTGATCTTCGGTGGCACTGGGCTCCTGAAGGCGCTGTACATATTCCGCCACCAGTGTGTCTACCCGGACCGGCAATGTCGATGGCATTGGCACCTGCTCCATGGCTGAAAGCCGAATTCTCTTCGCAGGGGAGTGAGTAGCAACGAAAGCATTTGCAACCGGGCCGTTCAGCACCGCGGTAAATGTTAGCAACTGTGCCTCCGTGAGCTTTCGTGTCGGCCACAGTCCAAAGAACTGCTGCGAGCACACCAGTCCGTTGCGATCGAGCATTGCCGCAATGCGCCATGATTTGCGACTTAAGCGCGCTGCATTTACCACCAGCTTGGCGCGATCCCAGGGTAGGTCGATCGCTTTATACAGAAGGCGGTCCTGCCGGCAATCGAGAAATACGGCGTTCTGCAGCGCGAACTGTCGTGCCCGCCGGGCGTTGTGAAGCCCCAGTCTGTAACCGACCTGAGGCTCATCGCTCCAGGCGTCGCCCTGCGACGCTTTCCACTCTATACCCCGATGGATGGTAAAGTAGCTGCTCAGGCGGGGTGCTGATTCCACGTAGTCCCAGAGCTCCGGTAGCGGCGGGATCCAGAGAGCACCCGCGGGTGGCTTGCCGACGGCGCGCTCGACACGACGTTCCGTCGTCGTCTGTCCGGTTTTCAGGAAGGTGATGCGGTCGTGGTTGGACACTTCGGTCGAAACCACGGTGACGACAGCGGGAGCCGGCGGTCTTGGGTTCCGGGCGATCAGAAGAGCTGATTCGATCGTGGAGACCGCGAAGATGCGGCCCGGTAAGGCAACCAACTCGACGTGCCCATAAAGGGACTCGAGTCTGCCGCGTTCTGGAGCAAATTTCCGATCTAGAATGAACGGCCGCGGCAGAACGAACGCCAGCGCACGGGGATGTGCGTCGAGTGCAGCGTTCAATACGGCCTTAGGCTTGGAGTAGAACTCCTTCGCTATTAGATAACGTGAACGGTCTTCGTTCGAAAAGTCCTCGAACGGGGGGTTGCACAGGACGACACCGCTGTTTTCCATGCGGGACTTCAAGACATCGTTCTTGAACAGGTCGGACCGACGGACACGCCAGCCGTTCTGGTTCGGGTAGTCGGCCAGGATCAGTGAAAGCAGGGCGACTTCGCGGGCGAACGGATCCGTCTCGTCCCCGGAAAGGCGCGCAACCAGAAACGCATGGCGTTCCTGGTCCGTCCAGTCGACCGGTAGCAGATCCCGCATGTGCCGCAAGGCGGACACGAGGAACGTACCGGCTCCGGCAAAGGGCTCGTAGATGTGGAGGTCGCTCGGGTCGTGACGATCGAGATGCAGTCGCGCTACCGCATACTCGGCGAGCTGGCGTGGGGTGCTATGCGTACCTAGGTCTTTTCTGGTGGCGCTAGTGACGAGAGTGTGCTCGTACACGAAGGCTAGGTCGTCGGATGAGATGTTGGAGAAATTGATCCCGCCACGAAGACAGTCCCAGGCGGCCGCAAAGGCGGGAGACATCGTTCGAGAACCGGTCCCCGGAACCGCGGGGAGGGAGTAATAGGATTCGATGGCGCGAAGAACGGACGCGAGGTCGGATGCATCCCATTGTCTGGCATACGGGTGGCGACGATCCTGCAGAATCTTCGCGGCGAGCAGCCGGAAGACCACGCGGAACAACAGCGTGGTCTCGGGCCGATCATCGCACGCAACCTGCGACGATGCCGTGAGTACATCCTCCAACAGCCGGTCGAGCTTGAGGTGCACTTCGCCCTCAACCGCGGGCATCAGACCAACGTCGACGAAGTCGAGCTGGTACTCCCGGTTGACGGCGCCGATTGCCTTGGCGCGATGAATGGCGTACGGATGCCACTCTTCCTCATGTCGCTTGAACAGCGCCGGCACGTCATCTAGCCTGCATTATTCATGAAGCTCGGGCGTCCGTCACGGACGGGGCATGATCGGCCGCGAGCAGGGCCTCGGACGTGGTGGCGCGCGCACCGCGGCGTAGAGTAGCCGGTCGTGCCGTCGGGCGGTGGCGGAGAGGCGGGCGGCAGGGAAGGCTCTGCTGGGGCCGGGCCTGCTTGACCGCGAGCGGAGCCTCTCGGACGCGGCGACGGACGCGGCAGGAGGCGTGGAGTGGCCCTTCACGGGCACCGGGCGGTTGCGGAGGCCAAGTGGGGGGAAGGTTCTGCCGGAACGGGCGGTGCCGCCCGGGACCGAGACGTGCGCCGAGCCCCCGCGCGGGCTCTGACTAACCCGCGCGGGCGCCGAGCGCGAGCGCGATGCGCCGCCACGCGTGGAGATGGGGCGTCGCCCGTGGTAGATGCAGGACGATGCGGCGCGCCGAGCCGACGACATGCACCCCCAGCTTCAGCAGCCGGTCGCGCAGCCACGTCACTTGGGTGCGGGCACAGCCGGTGCGCGCCGCCCGCAGCCGCAGCTCCTGCATGAGTACGTAGGCCGCCGCGGTCAGCAACACGCGCAACTGGTTCGCCAGGAACTTGCAGCAGCTCGTGCGGTCGATCTGCAGGCCATCCAGCAACTCCTTGATCCGGTTCTCGATGTCCCCGCGGGCGCAGTAGACCCTCTCGTAGACGAAGCGCGAGCTCTCCAAGAGATTCGTCACGACGAAGCGCGGATTGTCCCGCGGCTCGCGACCCTTGAGCCGGACCACTTCCGCCTTGATCACGACCCGGCGTTCGCGGCCCCACGTGCGGGCCGCGTAGCGGGTGTCGGTATAGACGTGCTCGGTTCGGCCACTGGCTTCGCTCTGCGCGCGGGCCACGGCCATCGCGGATTCGGCATGCCGCTGCAACACCGCGTTCTTCCCCATCGCGACCACGTAGTCGAGCCCAGGTTCGGCATCCAGGAAATCGAGGATCTCCGGGGTCGCAAAGCCCCCGTCGAGCCGGACGAGAAACCGAGTCGCCGGAAACGCCGCCCGCAGCATCGGCAGCAGCCGACACAGCAAGCTCAGGGTCCCGTCGGCCGCCACCGCCTTGCCCGGCCGCAGCACCGCCGCGCACAGATACTGCTCCTTCTCGTCGTTGAAAGTCAGGAACGCGAGCAGCGGCAGATAGCACCAACTGTCGTAGTGCCCGTTGAAGAACGTCAGTTGTTGCGCGCCATGCGTCCGGTCGTCGGTCGGGTCCAGATCGATGGTGACCCGCCACACCCGCCGCCGCAGGCGGCGTCGATGCCGCTCGATCACGCACGCCGCCAACTCCCGCGCCATTCGGTAGAGCGCGCCGCGGCCCGGGCCGTTCTCGAACCGCGAAATCGTTGGTTGCGACGCCAAGGGCGCGCCGGCCACGGGGTCCCGCCCGAGCAGCAGCTTGTGGATGGGATCCTCCGCCAAGTGGTCGGCGTCGTTGCCGTCGGGATGACCGCACGCGATGCCGAAGATCCGCTGTCCGATCAGCTCCGCGAGCGTGTGCCGAATCTTCTCCGGCGCGCGCTTGTCGGCGAGACACCCGGCAAACGCCTTGACGAGGCCGTACACCCGCTCGGCCGCCTTGAGGAGGACGGCGCCACCATCCGAGCTCGCCTGCTCGCGGTCGAACGTGGCGACGACGGGCTTGTCGAAGAGCTCCGGGAACAGGACAGTCTGTGATATCTTGTCAGCCGCCATGCAGGGGCCTCCATCGTGGCTAAACGTTTGTCAGCACTGCGTTTGTACCACATGGAGGCTCCTGTGTCTCTCCAGAATCAGCACCTTCACGAATAATCCGGGCTAAGGGTAGGCGTTCCAGAACACTGGGCGGCGCGTCGCCGCGCACCTGCCACAACGTGACTTGGGCGCCTTCGATGACGAAGAGGAGAGGCGCACCGAGCGAGCGGTGCGCCATGATCCAATCGAGCGGGCTCCCGTAGCCGCCCTGGATGGCGGCGAGCGCGGCCGACCGGTACGATGGCGGCGTCTGGGTGAAGGCGGCGAGCGCGACCGTTCTCGTCGTATCCGCAGGGTCGAGGACGTCCGCGAACGGGGGATGTCCCGGATGCTGTTGAACTGAGGTGAAGCGGGTGGCGACTCCTCGCCCCTGTTCTGTGGTAGGACAGGGGTGCAAACAACAGGAGGAGAGCCACCCATGGCGAAGCATGACAGGCGGAAGCGTTCCAGCCAACCCCGAAGCTCGCGAACGGTCTCGATTCAGGTGCCGCTGCCGGTGCTCGGCGTGCTGAACGGTGTCAGGGAAGCGTTCCATGGCTTGTGCATCACGACCGGGATGCAGGTCCTGGAGGCGATGATGGAGGGGGATCGAGAAGACCTGTGCGGCCCGAAGGGGCGCCATCAGGCCGAGCGGCCGGCGTGGCGGGGCGGGAGCGTGGCCAGTCAAGTAACGCTTGGCGGGCGCCAAGTTGCCGTGCCGCGGCTGCGCGTTCGGCGCGCCGACGGCGAGGCGCCGCTGCCGAGCTTCCAATGGGCGGCGGCCACCGACCCGCTGGACGAGCACACGCTCTCGGCGGTCGCCGCCGGGGTGTCGACGCGGCGGTATGCGGGCACGTTGGACCCGGCGCCGGCCGAGGTGACGGAGCGGGGGACGTCGAGCAGCGCGGTGTCTCGACGGTTCGTGGCGCTGTCGGCCAAGCGCCTGCGGTCGTTTCTCAGCCGGCCGTTGGGCGAGCTGGACCTGCGGGTGGTCTGCATCGACGGCAAGGTCTTCCGGGAGCATTGCATGGTGGTGGCGTTGGGGATCGACACGCAGGGCTGCAAGCACGTCCTGGGACTGCGCGAAGGGGCCACCGAGACGGCGGCCGTCGCCAGCGGCCTGCTCAGCGACCTGGTGACGCGCGGCCTGCCGACGGACCGGACGTTGCTGTTCGTCATCGACGGCGCGCCGGGGCTGCGCCGGGCCATCAGCAATGTCTTCGGTTCCCTCGGGGTGGTGCAACGGTGCCAAGTACACAAGCTGCGCAACGTGCTCGGCCATCTGCCCGAACGGCTGCACGCTTCGGTCGGCAAGGCGTTGCGGGATGCCTGGGACCTCGATTCGGCCGACCGCGCGGCGCGGGTGCTGGCGCGGTTGGCGGGGTCACTGGAGCGCGACCACCCCGGCGCGGCGGCGTCCATCCGCGAGGGCCTCGAGGAGACGCTGACGGTGCAGCGGCTTGGTCTGACGGGGGCGCTCGAACGTACTCTGCGCACGACGAACATCATCGAGAACCTGATGGGCAGCGTCGAGGGCTACACGCGGCGGGTCAAGCGGTGGCGCGGCGGACAGATGATTCAACGGTGGGTGGCGAGCGCGCTGGTGGAGGCGGAGCCGCGCTTCCGGCGGGTGCGGGGCTACCGCGACCTACGCTACCTGGTCGGCGCCTTGGACGCGCTGGCCCCGCCCGACGGTGCGGTTGCTGACGTGGCGTAGAATAGACGACCTCGGTGCGGAAACAGGGAGTCCGCCACTCGCGAAGTTCAACAACGAACGGGACAATCCCTCGCGAACGGGTAGTCCCGGACAATCGCTTCCCGCCGATAGCCGATGCGCCGGACGGCATCGGCGATGGTGTCAACGGCGTCCACGAGTCACCGCCTGTCGATGCGCTTCAGGCCGGGATGGCAGCGGAACCGGAGGGAGATTGAGTTTCTGCTGCTCCGGTCGTCCGCCAGTCAGCAGCGCGGCCCGGAGATGACCGACCAGTGGCCTTAATGGGCAGACGAGCGCCGGTGCGTCGAGAGCGATGTCCTCGGACTCAGGCTGCAATTCGAGACGCTGGTTGGCCAAGTCGACGACCATACGGCTCCGCTCGAGGATGGGCCAGGATGTGTCGTTGCATAGTCGAAACAGTTCCTCGGCTATCTCGGAAATAGCACCGACGCGAACGGAAAAGCCGGTCATGGTGCGTACAAGCGCCACTGCAAGCAGATCCCCCGCGCTGAAGCACGGGCTCTGCCGTGTGTCGCGCCGCAACGGAACCAGGACCTTCTTCCAGTGACGGTACGTCTCCGGCGGGACGGCTGCCGCGTCACGAAGCTGACCGGGCGTGTAACGAACTGTCATCAGGTGCTGTACAGCTTGTTGTCGACAACAACCTAACACGTCATAGCATCCCGGATCAAGTCGGCGAGCTGAGGCCACGCTGGATGGCCGGGACCGTGCTCGCGACCGGCGGGCTGACGTTCGGTATCCTGCGCTTCCTCGGCTAGGCGCGCCTCGTTCGAGCGCCCGACGCCGGATCCCGGACTCGCCTCAAACGGCAAACCGAACCCGGCCGGGCGCACGCACTGCCCCTGGGGTCCTCGCCGGCTACGGGTTGTTTGCGGGAGGGGGGTAGAGTCGAGGGGGGGCGCGTAGTCGGTAGGGGGTCGGTGGCTCTTCCGGCGCTTTCGCGCCGGGCCGCAGGCCGACTCCCATGGGTACGTTTCCTCCCCCCGCTCTCCCCGCTCTCCGAACCCGGCGTGCCGATTTCCGGCACCGGGCTCTCCAGTGGAATCATGCGGCTCGCACACGGGTTCCCGGTCGCGACCAGCGGGCGGGTCTCGCGAACCGTGGCACCAGGCTCGCACCCGTGAGCCTGCTCCCGTTCGCCATCGCCTCCACCTGAGGTCCCTTCCCTCCGCCGGCATTACCCGGCTTCCTCGGTACCTACGGACCTCTCCGCCACCCTGACCGGCCCGGCCTGACCCTTGCGGGCTGTCGGTTGGCGCGTGCCACGCCACCGGCAGGGCTTCCCGTGTTGCGTCCATCCCCCCCTTCCACACGTGCCGCCACCACTACCCCGGCGGAACCGGTCGGTGCTCGTGTCGCTCGCTTCCCGACCGCTGGCAGCCTTCCCCGTATTCCGGGCGGGTCGGCTTCCGCATCGCTCGTTTCGAGGCCTGCGCAGCGTTCAGTCGTTGCGGCCCGCGTGGTCGCTGAACCGCCCAAGGCGGCCCTTTGTCGTCGGAGTGCTTCAGCCGATGTCGTTGCCTCCATCGTCCGCTCCGACTGCTACCGGCTGGAGCGACAGTTGCCGGGCGGGGTTCGCACCCGCTGAGGAATGGCGCCTTTCACGGCGCACCGAAATCCTTACGCTAAGCCCCCCGCCCGGCGTCGCGGTCTTCGGGTTCAGGAGCGCCCAGGACCTTCCGGCCCTGCTCCCGCGACTGGCCCTGTGGGCCGACGTACCTGTAGAGCGTCACCGGCCTGATGCCGAGTTCGCGGCACAGCTCGGACACCGACGTGTCGCGGTGCGCCATCGCGGACTGGGCCAGCCTCACCTGGGCTTTCGACAGCGCGAAACTTCCTGCCGCCCTTCCGTCCGCCTGCCACTTGGCGTTCACTCCGTATCGGGGTTGTGCGGATTCCACGCCGGATTGCCGGAGATAAACACGCGGTCCGCCCGGTAGCCCACGAACTGTACATTCTGCAGTTCTCGCCAAGCTTCAATCTTGGCGAACTCCAGAAGCACCTGCTTGGGGTCCGCCCCCATGAACATCAGGTATGCGGCCTCGTTCAGCAGCCCTTGCCCGTGCTCGTGTGGGTCGGCAGGCGGCCAATTACCACCCGTGTAATGAGCATAGCCGTAGGACTTAGCCCAGCCGCCACCGGGGTGCGGCCCGACACGCACTGCTGACGGGTCGTCCCGATGCTGCGCCGCGATCATGTACTTGTCCGTGTAGTTCTCGTCTGCCAAGTTTCCCCCTACTAAAGCTCCCTGTAATAACAATCTCCGGGACGAACCTTGAACCTGCGAAGAGCGCCAGGACCACCCGCGCCACGTCCCCCTGCTGGCCCGAATGCTCATCCGCCCAACGGGGTTCGCGCGATTGCCCCCCGCTGTCTGGGCCACCGCCGTGCATCTGCGGCGGCGGCCCGTTCAGATCACGATACGCTCGATCTCGTCGACGGTGATCGTGTCGGCCGTCCGGTCGTAGAGCTTCGTCGTCTTGGGCGACGCGTGCCCGGCGATCTGCTGCGCGTGCTCGAGGGTCCCCCCGTTCGACAGATACGCCGTGATCCCCGTCGCCCGAAACGTGTGACAGCACGTCGAAAGCGGCAGCCCCGCGGTCGCGGCGCGCCGCTTGATCATCGCCAGGACGACGCGCCGCTGCAACGCCCGCCCCGTCAGCCGGTGCCCCGCCGGGTCCACGCTTTGGAAGAGAGCCGCCTTCGGCTCCTCAACCTCGGCCGACGCGACGTACTCGTCGAGGGCCTCGCCCGCCCGATGGTGGGCCGGCACGTCGTGTCTCTTCCCGCCCTTCTCGTGGAGCCGCAGCCACCCCCGGCTCCCCTGCTGGAAGTAGTCCGCTCGCCGCATCCCGAGGACCGCAC
This sequence comes from Vicinamibacterales bacterium, assembly GCA_965229825.1. Taxonomy (GTDB): domain Bacteria; phylum Acidobacteriota; class Vicinamibacteria; order Vicinamibacterales; family UBA8438; genus JAJEEA01. The sequence continues at coordinate 1,521,081 of CBDDJQ010000013.1, read as the reverse complement.
TCACCCTGGCGAAGCTGTAGAGCATCACCGAGAGGAGCGCCCGATCGCGCAGCCCGGCGAGCGTGCCCGTGTCGATGTGCTTGAGGAGCTTCCTCGCCTCGGCCGGCGAGAGGACCGGCGTCGCCCCCTTGGTGACGACGTGCTTCGGCCCCCGGACGGCCGCGGCCGGGTTCACCGGGAGGACCTGGTTGACGACGAGCCAGTCGCAGAGCATGCGGATGGCCGCGAGGTGCTGCTTCACGGTCGGCGCCGACCCCGGGTGGGTCCGGATGTACGCGGCGACGTGGAGCGGCGCGATCGACTCCAGACGGAGGCCTCGGACTTCGCACCACCCAAGAAACTGCCCCGCCGCCCGCGCGTACGCCGCCCTCGTCCTCTCGTTCGCGATCCGCCCCGCGAAGAACTCCAGGAACCTCTCCGCGGCCGCTGGCCCGGCGTCGACGATCATCTGCGGCAACGCGATCGCGGCCGAGCTTGCGCGCACGACGCCCGACGTCGGCGTCGCGGCCGCCGGCACGTCGATCACCGATGCGGCCGCCGACGGAACCAAGGCTTCGGTCATTCGTTCACCACTTCTCCCCCATCGACCTCTCCCCCGCCGTCGACGAGCTCCTCGAACCGCTCGTAGTCGTTGATCAGCGCGTAGGCCAGCGCGTAGAGCCGCTCCACCGCCTCCTTCGCTCCGTCGAACCGCACTTCGATCCCGACGCGGGTGACCGAGACCCCCGGGGGCAGACTCGCCAGTTTCGTGTCGAGGGTTTCGGCGGGCAGCTTCACGCGGATCCCGGTGAGCCGGGCTTTTCGGAGTTCGGTGACGAGCCGTTCCCGGCGTTCCTCCTCGTGGCGGAAGGCGGCCCGGGACCGGTGCTTCTTGAGCTGGCGCAGGAGCTTCGTCCGGGGCAGAGTTCTCTGGTAGCCGGTCATCTCGGCCCCGAAGGTCTGCATCAGCGTGGCCGCCCGGGCGGTCGAGACGCCGAAGAGCTGCTCGATGTCGCGGCGCGTGAGGAGGGTCCGGTCGAGCTGTTCGAGCTGGCTGATGGCGTCGGGGATGGCGAGGAGCCACCGCGGCTTGGCGGGCACCCTGAATCCTCACCCGCCGGCGACGACCAAGTCGCCCAGTGCCGGCGTGGACATCCTCGTCCGGTCCGCCGCGACGAGGACCTCGACCCGCCGCCTGACGCGCTCGACGGCGGGGCCGGTGACGGCCGCGCCGGTTCCGGACTGGCTGGAGGCCTCCGTCCCGAGGCCGGCAGGGGGCGCGGCCGCGGCGGCCTCGACGGCCTGCGCGCTGGCGGCGCGGCCCAGGCGCCCGCGCGGTACGGCGAGCTCGTCAACGTCTACCGCCGGACCTCCGGACCCGCCCGTGCCGGCTGCGGCCCCGGCGGGAGTGCTCGGGGCGAACAGCCGCCGAAGCGCCGGGCTCGAGGCCCTCGGCGACCCGGGTGGAATCGCCTTAGGAGTCGATCCGGGCGGGGCGCTCGCGGGGTCTCCCCCGTTCGCGGTCAACCAGTTGCAGCTGTTTGACTTGGAGCTCATGTCTTTCGACATGTTAGTAGAAGGTTTTCCAAAATTCAAGATCCGGGTTCGGGGTTGGAGGGGGTCCCATAAAGGCAGTTAGGGGACCCTCGCCAGGCAGGCTTCCGCCGGCGGGGGTCTTGCGGGTCGCGCCGGCTCGAGATCGTCGCTCCTGGCGCATCTTCGCGGGACGATTTCCGGGAATCCGTGGTTTCCACCTTCAGCGAAATACGCGCCAGCATGACGACCACGCGCCTCTGCGGCGGCGAGCCCTCGCCAAGCGGCGGTCCCTCGCGAAGTTCGCGCATTCTTGACACTCTTCACGTTCGGGTTGCATGTGACGTTGATGACTGGTTTGCACTTGCGAATGAGCCTGCTCTCGGCCGCGTCAACTAGGGCTAGGCCGGCGAGGCGGGCCCGGAAGCACGCCGCGGCGGCTGCCATCGCGGCGCTCGCTGGCGCCCGGCCCGCGTCGTGGAGCTCGGCGAGGTAGGCGGCGAGGTTCTGGTCGTCGATGGGCCGACCGTCGAGCCAGGTGTCGAGGCGGCGGTGGGCGCCGGAGTACACCCGGCGGGTGTTCGGGGTGATGGAGGCCTCGACGAGGCGGCGGGCAGTCGGCGTCGCACGCTCGGCGAGCGCGGCCGAGGCGGCGGGGCCGGTTCTGGCCAGCGAATCAGTCACCACCGCAACCGTTCAATCCACGTATCGCCATCCTCCGAGACCCGGACATCGAAGCGGTTGAGCTCGCGTTTCAACCGACGGTTCGGCCTCATCCACGCGAGGAGTGCTTCGATCAGGAGGTCGCCGCGGCCAGCGGGCGTCTCCGCCTTCATCCGGCTGACGGCCTCCGAGGCGATCCGGAACCAGACCTGGCTGCCGTCCGGGTCGAGCTCGGCCCCGAACCAGAGGGTCTGCCCGTTCGGTTCCCGGCCGGGGACGCCCGCGGTCAGGGTCCGGGGGCCGCCGGGCCAGTCCCCGCGCGTCCCCTCAATGATGATCGCCAGTCCATCATCGGCCCACATGCGCCCAAGTGCTCTTATCACTAATGATTCATGCGGCCTCCGATGAGACGGCGCATGGCGTCCACGCGCCCGCCGGGAACGTACTCGCCAAGCGCCCGGACTGGCAGGCGTGGCGACGGCTCGGGGGGCGTGGCCGGCTTGGTCCGGCGCGCGGGCTGCGACGCGTTGCCGATGTTTCTGCGCGCAACTGCCTCGGTGGACAGCTGGGCGGCCAGCATCCGCCGCTGGAGCCGGCCGAACACAGCGTTCAGGGTTCGGAGTTGCTTTGACATGGGACCCCTCCTCCAGCATAACCCCGGGCGGACGAAGACCCGCCGGTCGAGGTTTCACGCTACTCTCTTGGTGATCGCCCTCGCCGGAGGCCCTTCGAGCAGGCCATTGAGGTGCGCCATCCGTTCGCGGAGCAGACCCATCTGGTCGCTCTGAGCGTCAGCCCGCATGAGACCACAGGTTAACCGAAGTTCCGTTATTGGACCCAAGGGGAGCTTCAGCCGAGAGAACCGCTGCGTCGCGACGACCCACGGGCGAGGCCGACATGCGAGGACAGCAGCCACCGCGACGGGCGGGAACCCGGCCGCGGCCGGCGGCCGGGACTCAGCAGCCCGTGGTGGAACCCCGCGTTGCACCGAGAGCGGCGAGGCGCCCGGTCGGGGATCATCCCTGGAAGCAACCGGGCGAACTTGGCCACGTCCGTCAAGATCGTCAACTCGCTCGCCCGAAAAGCGCCCCGCCCAACAAAGCGCCTCGCGCCGCGCACCCTGCCGCTGACGTAGAATCGCCTGCAATCGTCCTTTGCCGGGAGGAGTCTGTCATGCCACAGCGATCGGTCTCGCGCACGCGCCCGTACGCGGCGCTCCCCTGCGCCGGAGCGTTGCTCCTGGCCGCGGTCGCCGGCGCGGCCGGCCAGGACGTCGAGTGGCGCGCCTACGCCGCCGACGCGGCCAGCTCCAAGTACAGCCCGCTCGATCAGATCGACGCCGAGTCGGTCCACGACCTGGAGATCGTGTGGCGGCAGTCGACGATTCCCGACGCCACGCGCGGGGGCAATACCCTGCGCGCGCCGGCCGCGTCCCAGAACACCCCGTTGATGGCGGGGGGACGTCTCTACATCAGCACCGGGCTCGGCATGGTCGCGGCCCTCGACGCGACCAGCGGCGAGGTGGTCTGGTTCGACGACCCGCCGGCGCCTGAAGGCGAGGAACGGCCGCGTGGCCGGCCGACGCGCGGCCTGGGCTACTGGACCGACGGCGAAGACGCGCGGGTGCTGGCGATCCTCGAGGACAGGCTGGTCGCCCTGAACGCTGAGACCGGCGGGCGCTATCCCGACTTCGGCGACGGCGGCGAGGTCGACCTGACCGAGGGCTACGACGACCCGAGGGTCGACCGGTTCCGGTGGCAGTCGGCGCCTCTCGTCGTGAACGACGTCATCGTCGTCGGCTCGCTCATCGGCGACATCGTCAGCCACACCATGCCCGCCCTCAAGGAGATGCCCCCGGGCGACGTGCGCGGGTTCGACGTGCGCACGGGCGAGCAGCGCTGGATCTTCCGCACCATCCCGCGCGAGGGCGAGCCGGGCAACGAGACATGGCTGACCGCCCTGAACGAAGACCGGGCCTCGTGGGAGTACACCGGCAACACGAACATGTGGGCGTCGCCGAGCGCCGACGAGGAGCTCGGCTACGTCTATCTGCCGCTGTCGACGCCCACCAGCGACTACTACGGGGGGCACCGGCCCGGCGACAACCTCTTCGCCGAGAGCCTGGTCTGTCTCGACGCGGCCACCGGCGAGCACGTCTGGCACTTCCAGGCGGTGCACCACGGCCTGTGGGACTACGACTTCCCCGCCGCCCCCACCCTGGTGGACATCACCGTCGACGGCCGCGACATCAAGGCGGTGGCGATCACGAGCAAGCAGGCGCACACCTATGTCTTCGACCGGGTCACCGGCGAGCCGGTCTGGCCCATCGAGGAGCGGCCGGTGCCCACCGGCGACGTGCCGGGGGAATGGTACGCGCCGACCCAGCCGTTCCCCACGAAGCCGCCGGCCTACGACCAGCAGGGGGCCAGCCTCGACGACCTCATCGACTTCACCCCGGAGCTGCGGACCGAGGCCCTCGCCATCCTCGACGACTACGTGTGGGGGCCGTTCTTCACTCCGCCGTCGCTGATCGACGAGCGGCCGAACGGCACGCAGGGCACGCTGGTCGTCCCCGGCCTCGTCGGCGGCACCGACTGGAACGGCGCGGGCGTCGACCTGGAGACCGGCGTTCTCTACGTCCCCTCGGTCCACAGCGGCACCGTGGTGGGCCTCAGCCGGTCCGAGCACCCCCGCTCGGACGTCGACTGGGTGATGCGGGGGGCTCGGCACATCCCCGGCCCGCGGGGACTGCCGCTGTTCAAGCCGCCCTACGGCCGCCTCGTCGCCATCGACCTCAACCGGGGCGAGATCGTATGGACGGCGGCCAACGGCGACGGGCCGCGCGACCACCCCGCCATCGCCCATCTCGACCTGCCGTCCCTCGGCCAGGGGGGCCGCGCGGCGCCGCTCGTCACCCGCAGCCTGGTGTTCCTCGGCGAGGGCGCCAACGTCGGGGCCGCCTTCCTGCCGCCGGGCAGCGGGGGCAGGATGTTCCGGGCGTTCGACAAGCGGACGGGCGAGATCGTGTGGGAGACGGAGTTGCCCGGGGGCACCACCGCCGCCCCCATCAGCTATAGGGTCGACGGCCGGCAGTACATCGTGGCGACGGTCGGGTGGGACGACATGACCAGCGAGTACGTGGCCCTCGCCCTGCCGCAGACGGCGGAACGATGAGCGTTGACCCGCTCGACGCCCCCGGCTACTCTTGTCGGGAGCCTGATCGGTGCTCTGCTCGGGAGCCCGAGCCGTGCTCTTATCTCGAGAGCCTGATTGCGCTTCTCGGGGGGCCGGATCCGTGCTCTTGTCGGGAACCCCGATTCGCGCGTCCGCCCGTGGAGACGCAGTGCTCGATCGCCGGCCCGCCACCGCCACGCGGCATGGTTGGATCGGCCCACATCAAGGAGGTCGGAGATGAAGCAGAGACAGGTCGTATCGCTTGGCGTCCTGGCCGCGGTCGTCGCGGTCGCGGGGCTCGCGCCGCCGGCGATGGCCCAGGACGATCCGCGCACGGCGTGGGGCGCCCCGGACCTGCAGGGCGTATGGGACTTTCGCACCATCACCCCGTTGCAGCGCCCCGAACAGTACGGTGACCGGGAGTTTCTGACGCAGGAAGAGGCGGCCACCCTCGAGCAGGGCGCCGTCGACCGCGACCAGGAGCTCCTGGTCGCGGCGGCCCGGAGAACCGAGGCCGGCGGCAACGTCGGCGCCTACAACAACTTCTGGATGGACCGGGGCACGCGCACGATCGGGACCCGCCGGACCTCGCTGATCGTGGACCCGCCGAACGGGCGCATGCCGGAGTTGAGCGAGGCCGGAGAGGCGCGGGCCGCCGCGCGCCGCGAGTACCGGGCGGAGCATCCCGCCGACTCCTGGCTCGACCGCAGCACCTTCGACCGCTGCATCCTCGGGTTCAACACCGGCCCCCCGATGACCCCGGGCGGCTACAACCAGAACATGCAGGTGTTCCAGACCGAGGACACCGTCGTCATCCTGAACGAGATGGTGCACGACTCGCGCATCATCCCGATCGACGGCTCGCCTCGCACCGGCATCGAGTCGTGGACCGGTGAATCCCGCGGGCACTGGGAGGGCGACACGCTGGTCATCGAGACCGGCAACTTCACCGACAAGACCCGCTGGCGCGGCTCGAGCGAGAACATGACGCTGGTCGAGCGGCTGACGCGGCAGGACGAGGACACCCTGGTGTACACGTTCACGGTGACCGACCCCAACACCTGGGCCCAGCCGTGGACGGCCGAGATCCCGATGCGGCACGGCGATCAGCCGCTCTACGAGTACGCCTGCCACGAGGGCAACTACTCGATGGACGGCATCCTCTCCGGCGCCCGCGCCGACGAGCGGGCCGAGCAGTAGCGACATTCGAGGAAACCACGACAGCGGATGCAGTCGATCGGCTGCATCCGCTCCGCGCCGCGGGCGCCTGCACGCGACGCGGTTCCCCGCAGGCGGGCGTCAGGCAGGACGCAGGCGGGGGTCCGGCAGCAGGAGCCGCGGTCTCGCGGTCCCGCCCCCGTCAGGCATCCCCGCCTTCTATCGCTCGCGTCAGAGCCGGCGTGCGGCCCAGCAGCCGGGCGTAGAGCGCGATCTGCGCCCGGTGGTACTCTTCGTGGGCAATTCCGTGGTGCATCCAGGTCAGGCGGGTTCCCCGTTCGCCGTCGAACCGCCGCACGTACTGCAGCATCTGCACTTCGCCGGCAGCGCGGATCTGCCGGACGCCGTCGCGGTAGCTGGTGCGCAGCAGGCGCAGCCACTCGCCGCGCGGGCGGCGCTTGCCGGTCCCCCCGGCGTAGTGGCGGATGAACGCCGGGAAGCTCTTGCGGGTGAAGTCGGCGGTGGGCCGGGTGAGCTCGTTCGTCCACATCATGCCGGTGGCCACGATGTGGGCGATCAGCTCCGCCACCGACCGGGCCTCGGGCGCCGGCCGGAAGTCGTACTCCCCGGCCGGAATGCCCGCCGCCTCGGCGATGACGCCCTGGCGGGCGCCGTCCCACGCTTCGATCGCCTCCTCGAGCAGGTTGGTCATGGGCAGTGGCTCCCCTCGGTCACGCATCCGCGTCTCCGGCGCTCAGCCGTGACGCCGCCGGAAACGGCCATGCGCCGGATCCTCCACCGTTCACTCGCAAACGACGCCGTCGCCGTCGCCATCCCGCATGTACGCATAAGCCGGATGGCTGCGCGGGACCGGTGCGATTCCATGCCGCCGCGCCTCGGCGCACGACACCCGCCCGTTGCCATTGTCATCCCACCGCAATCCACCGGCCGCCGGGCCTGCCGGATTCCGCGGGACCGCCGCCGACCGTGCGGCCGAGCCGGCCGAGCCCCACAGCCCCCGCCCCGCCGCGCGCGCCTCGCGTTCGAGCCGCCGGAACCGGTCGAGATGCCGGAACGGGAACCGGGTATAGGCATGGCCGTAGCCTTGCCTGATGATCTCGGCGTTGACGAACGTCCCGTCCGCCAGATGGACATAGGCGAGGGTCCGCCCGTACCGATCGGTTCGTTCCCGGTCGTACTCGAGACGCACGCGCCGGCCCTCGAGCAGCCGTTTCGCGAACGTACTCGCTTCCCGGCCGAAAAACTCGACCGGCCGGCTGGGATGCACGGTCTCCGGGGTGTCGACGCCGATCAACCGCACCCGACCCACGCCCTGCACGACGAGGGTATCCCCGTCGACCACCCGTTCGACCCTCTGCGCGCCGACTGACGCCGGCACGAGCGCAAGCAGGGCGACGGCCACCAGACACCGCATGGCAATTGCCGAGACCTCGACAGCACGGAGACGTCGCAACATGAGCCACCTCGAGCCGGCGGGGGGTCGACATGGCAGGAAGCGCCACGGATTCGCCGGGAGATGTGGAGATTATTGCGTACACTGACCGTGCACCCGCACCGCCCGGCCGGGGGTGCCGGATTGCGACGACGCGGCGCGGCGGGCCCCGGGAATCAGGCCCGCTTCGCGACATCACATCGAGGAGAGGGACGCAGGAGCGCGCACCGGCAACGGCGGGTTGCGGCCGGTACGGCCGTCACAGGTCGAGAAAACGATCTCTGTATTCCGGGTTCGGCACCGGGCAGGCCGCATGGCGGCCGAAGACCCGGTACCGATGGGCCGCGACCCGGTCGTACAACCGGTCCAGCAGCGCGGCGGGCGCCCAGCCGAGGACCGTCACGAGACGCCAGGGCGAACCGAGCTGGTCGAAGACGAAGAGCGCGGCGGCCGAACGGTTCAATACACGCCCAGTCCCCGACGCGTAGTCGACGACGACGTACACCGTCTCGAGCCGATCCGGGTCCCCGCCGTGCGCTGCGATGAGGCTCCGGCCGACCGGGCTCTGCATCGCCGCGAACCGGAAGCGGCGCCGGCGGTCCTTCGCCAGCACGAAGCGGACGAACCGGTCGCAGAGACCGCAAACCCCATCGTACAGCAGCAGATGGGGGCCCGCGTCGAGCCCGGACGATCCGCTCGCGTCAGTCATCGCTACCTCGATGTTCCGGGCGCGGCCGGGGCCGTCACCGCCGTGCGCCGCCCGCGCCGGCACTCCAACGGCCAGGCACCCGACGGCCGCACCTTGACCTGCCGCCGCCGCGCGCATATCGTCCCAACTGCCGGCGGGGAGCCGGCGACTTTATTAGGAGAGAGGACCGTATGAAAAAGCAGCATTTGTGGTTGGTAGGAGTGGCGGTGCTCGCGGCGGTCGTGTCGCACACCATGACGGCGGCGCAGCCGCCGGCGCAGCCGATGTCGTTCTTCGCCACCAGCGTCGGGTTGGGCGACGGCGCCAACCTCGGCGGTCTCGCCGGCGCCGATGCGCACTGCCAAGCGCTCGCCGCGACCGCCGGGCGGGGTGACGCCACCTGGCGCGCCTATCTCAGCACGCAGGGGCCGAACGCGGTCAACGCGCGCGATCGGATCGGCAGCGGCCCGTGGTACGCCCACGGAGGCCGGCGGCAGATCGCCGCCGATCTCGGCTGGCTCCACGGCGACACCCTCGAGCAGGCGCAGCTGGGCAACGCCATCGGCAAGATGATCGCGTTGACCGAGGAAGGCAACCCCGTCAACGGCATCGGCGACTCCCCCAACCAACACGACATCCTCACCGGGTCGCAGCCCGACGGCCGCGCCTACACCGACGACATGGACCACACCTGCGGCAACTGGACGAGCAACGGCGAGGGCTCGGCGCGGGTCGGCCACTCGGATACGCAGGGCGGGGGCAACAGCTCGTGGAACTCGACCCACGCCAGCCGCGGCTGCAGCCAGGACAACCTGGTCGGCACCGGCGGGGCGGGACTTCTCTACTGTTTCGCGACCGATTAGCGCGACCGGCTCGCGCGGTCGAGGCGTGAGGTGAACCCTCGCCGCGCCTCGCCGCGCGGGCGCCCTGCCGGTCCGAGCCGAACCGGGTCTCACCCCCGGCTCGGACGCAACGATCGCTTCGTAGTCCTCGATCTGCTTGTCCAACGGCGCCCCTCCGGCCGTCGGCCGCGTACCGCTGGCGTTCACGCGCTTGCGACAGTCACAATTCGAAGGTAGCGCTCAAGGTTGTGTGCGAGGGTAGCGCTGCGAAGTCAGTGCTGCGAAGTCAGTGACTTCGGGCCTGCACTACCGCTGCCGGTGCAGTTTACACGAACGGCATCCGGACGCTTCGGAGCCGCTCCATGGCGCTCCGGCATCTCGCAAACTCCGGCTCGTCTGGTACGCTCCACGAAGCGTAGTTCGACCCATCCGAAGGAGAGTTTCGTGGTTCGATGCCTGGGTCTGGTTCTCTTCTGCATCGCCGCCGCAGCGCCGGCCGCCGCGGCACAGACCGGCGAGATCGCCGGCACGGTCGTCGACGCGACGGGGGGCGTGCTGCCCGGCGCAACGGTTGCCCTGAGCGGCGGGCCCAGCGGCCCGCGGCAAGCGCAGACCGACGCGCAGGGCCGGTTTCGATTCACCGGCCTCCTGCCCGGAGTCTACGCGGCAACCGTGTTCCTGAGCGGCTTCGGGGACGTGACGGTGAACGACGTCGCGGTTGCCGGCGATCCGGTGGCGCTGCCTCCCGTCATCCTGCGCCTCGTGGCGTTCGAGGACGCCGCCGTCGTCACCGCGACCCGCATCGAGGAGCCGCTCGCGCAGGTGCCGATGAGCATCTCGGCGGTGACCGGCGCCGACATCGAGCGGCGCGCGATCGACAACCTGACCGAGCTGGCGCGCTGGACGCCCGGCCTGACCGTGGTCGATCAGGGCGCGCGCGGCAGCAACGTGGTCATCGTGCGCGGCCTCCACACCGACGGGCTGAACGGTTCGGAGGCAGTCGGCAACAACTACAACAACGGCGTCGCCACCTACCTCGGCGACATTCCGCTCGCGGTCGACCTGCGGCTGCACGACATCGAGCGGGTGGAGGTGCTGCTGGGGCCGCAGGGCACGCTGTACGGAGCCGGCACGCTGGCCGGCGCGGTGCGCTATCTGCCGCGGCGCCCCGACACCGCGAGCCGGACGCTGGAGGTCAGCGGCGACCTGTTCGGCATGGCGCACGGCGGCGCCCCCGGCTCCGACGCCGGCCTGACCTTCAACCTGCCGCTGGTCACACGCAAGCTGGCGCTGCGCGGCTCCCTGCAACGATACGACTCTCCCGGGTTCATCGACTACGACCACCTGCTGCGCACGCCGGGCGTCTCCGAGCCGGAGCCGGACCTGCGCGATCCGGGGGCGGCCGAGGCGAACCTGCACCGCGAGCCGGACGCGAACACCGAGGAGACGCTGTCCGCGCGGCTTTCCCTGCTGTGGGAGCCGACGCCGGACCTCTCGGCGCTGTTCGCGTACCACCTGCAGAACCAGCACGTGGGAGCGCGGCAGATCAATCACGCGCGCTCGTTCGGCACCGGCCGCTACGTCTCGGCGCACCGATTTCTCGAGCCCAACGACCGGAAGAACGAGCTCCTGAGCCTGGAGCTCTCCTGGGCGCTCGGGGGCGCCGAGCTGACGTCGGCCACCGGCTACTCCCGCTTTTCGGAGCAGGGCCAGCGGGACCAGACCGATCTGCTCATCCAGGCGTTCGGCATCGGGGGGCTGCTGCCGGCCGCGTTTCCGGCGCTCGCGCAGGCGCAGATGCTCGATCCGGGCATCACCGCCGCCAACCTGACGTCCGGGTTCCGCTCGTTCTCCGCGTACACGCGAGAGGAAGCGCGCGAGGAACGCTTCAACTGGGAGGTGCGTCTGGTCTCGACCGGCGACGGGCCGTGGCGGTGGGTCGGCGGCGCCTTCTTCAACAACTACGACAGCCGCGGGACGAGCTTCGAGTACGCGCCCGGGCTGTCGGAGTTCTCCGGCATCACGCCGATCCTCGGCGGGCACCCGGTGTCCAAGCCGGTCGAGTACTACAGCCTCGGGCTGCAGGACGTAGAGGAACGCGCCCTGTTCGGCGAGGTCACGCGCAACCTCGGCGACCGGTGGCGCGTGACGGGGGGCGGCCGCTGGTTCGGCTACGGCATCGCGACCGGCAGCCTGACCGAGTTTCCGTACACCCCGATGTACAACTCGCCTTTCAGCGATTTCGAGTCCGACGACCGCGGCTTCCTGCTCAAGGGAAGCGTCAGCTACCGATTCGACGACCGGACCAACGCCTACTTCACCCGATCCGAGGGTTACCGCATCGGCGGGGGCAACAACTTCCGGGTCTGCAGCGACGAGGAGATCGCCCTGCTCACCGACGCCGACGACGGCAACGACCCGCCGCAGTCGGGCTGCATCTACCCCGATCAGGCGCTTGTCCGGCCGGACAAGACGACCAACTACGAGGTGGGGCTGCGCCGCTCCTGGCGCGACGAACGGTTCACCCTCGGTGCGACCGTGTTTCACGTCGACTGGACCGACATCCAGGTAGCGGGGCTCACTCCGTTCAGCGCCGAGCCCATCACGCTGAACGGGGGCGGGGCGGTGAGCCGCGGCGTCGAGGTGGCGTCGGCGGCCGGCGTGACGAGCGCGCTGCGCCTCCGCGGGTCCTGGTCGTATACGCGGGCGGCGCTCAGCCAGGACTCCCCCGGCCTGCTCGACGCCGACGCCGACGCCTTCGCGGGCGACCGGCTGGCCGGCGCGCCGCGCCACCAGGGGAGCCTGCTCGCCTCCTACGCCGCCCTGCTCGGCGGCAACCTCTCCTTCGAGGCGCAGTATGGATACAGCTACGTGGGAGACGTCCTCACCCGAATCGGGATGCGCGCGGGAGGCGAAGCGCTGGCGGCCTACGACGTCCACAACGCGGCGGTGTCGCTCTCGAAGGACGACTGGACCCTGACCTTCTACGCCGACAACCTGTTCGACGAGTACGCGGTGACCGGGGTGCGCCAGACGCCCGGCCTCATCGGGCTCACCGAGGACGGCTTCCGGTCGCGCCGCTACTTCGCCAACGTGCTCGCCCCCCGGCGGGTCGGCGTACGCATCCGGTACGCCGTCTGGTAGGCAGCGAATGGCGGGTCCGCTCGCGCTCCCTTGCGCGGCCAGCGCGGTCCGGTGAAGGCGGGACGCCCGGGGAGCCACCGCGCTACCGCACCCGGAGGCCGGCGGACGACGTCAGAAGCGCAGCAGGCGCGTAGCCTTGACGACGATGGCGCGATTCTCGAGGAACGGGCCCCGGGGGTCCAGGGTGTCCCGTTCGTCGGTGTAGACGACGAACAGCTCGCTGCCGGGCTGGTACTCCCAGCGGAAACGCAGGTTGGTGCCGAGCGAGTCGAGGGTCGAGTTGTACTGCAAGAGCGCCGCCACGAACATGCGCGGGGTCAGCGTATAGGTCGTGCGGACCGAGACGAGCTCGGTCTCGAAGTCGCCCTGGGGCAGGGAGAGCCGGTTGTACGACACGGAGGGCTCGATGTTCAACTGCGACGAGAGGTAGATGCGGCCGAAGGTATAGCCCACCCCGGTGCGCTCGCCGCCGAAGAATCCGCCGTGATCGACGCTCAGCCCGCCCGACAAGAGGCGTTGCTGGCCCAGCGCATAGACCACGCGGGTATTGGAGAAGCGGTAGTCGCCGGTGGGAATCGTGATGTCCGGAGTCATCTCGAACGGCTGTTCCAGCAGCTCGTAGCTGTCGGTGGCGCCGGCGAACAGCAGGTCGCCGTTCTCGAACTCGATGCCGAACAGCCCCTGCCGCACCCGCGTCTCGAGAAGGCCGGCGCCGTCGGTCGTGTAGTCGACGCTGCCCTGGAACAGGAACTTGCGGATCGACTCGATCGACAGCGGACGCGGACTGAACCGGCCCTCCACGAAGTTGCGCCGGAAATCGTGCCGGCGGACGAAGCCGACTTCCGGCCGGAAGTCGGCGCCGACGGCCAACCGTTCCGCGAGGAACCCCCACCGGTCGCCGCGGTAATCGAGCTTGGTCTGGTAGCTCATCGCGTCGTCACCGCTGACGCCGGGCAGGTGGCTCTGGGCCAGATAGGAGGTGATGTTCAGGTTGTCGTAGAACGAGAAGAGCCCGTCGACCCCGAATACCTGATTCGAGCCGCTGCCGTCGAGCGACACCGAGCGGCCCGTGTACAGCGCCCCGACCGCGCTGCGCCGCAGGATGTCCCGCTTGACCCGGGCGACCGAGAAGTTCGTCGCGGCGGCGGTGCCGGCCCCCTCGGTCTGCACGTTCAGCACCCCGACGCTGTAGGGCCCGGCCTTCCCGGTCAGCCGGCCGCCCGCCCGGATCGGCACGGTCCGGCCGTCCTGAAGCCCGATGCGGCGGCTGAAGAACATGATGGGCGCCGTCCCCGCGAACTGTCCGCCCCCGAAATAGAACGCGGTGGAGTCGCTGCTGAAGCCGCCGCCGAAGTCGAAAATCCCCTGCCCTTCCAGAAAGAACTCGCGCTTCTCGGGGAAGAAGAGACTGAACCGGGTCAGGTTGACCTGCTGCTCGTCGACCTCGACCTGCGCGAAGTCGGTGTTGTAGGTGAAGTCGGCGGTGAGCCCCTGGGTGACGCCGTACTTCACGTCGAACCCCACGTCGCCCCCCACGTCGTTGCGCAGGGCGGGGGTGCGGGCGAAGTCGGAGGTGACGTCGGAGATCCCGTACGGCTTGATCTCGAGCCGGGTGCCCGAGGCCGGCACTTCGAGCCCCACGAGGGTCGCGGCCGACGACATCTTGTAGGCCCCGGCCCAACTGAGGGAGGCGGGAATCGGGGTCAGGAACGAGTTCTCGTTGGTCGACGCCACGCGGCGCTGCACGTTGATGCCCCACATCTGCGCCGCTCCCGCCCGATAGCGCAGGGACTTGAAGGGAATCGCCATCTCGACCGTCCACCCGCCGTCGAACCGGCCCGCGCCGACGTCCCACACGGTGTTCCAGTCGATGTTCTGGCTGCGTTCGTCGGTGACGAGCGCGTCGAAGAGACCGCCGATGGCGTTGGTGGTGAAGGCGAACGCGTTGCGCCGATCGTAGAAGGTGTCCAGCACCACCGAGATGACCTCGTTGCCGTACATGCCGTAGCTGTCGCGCTTCATCTCGTTCGCGACGATGCGGTCCGGCTCCCGGCTCCAGCAGCGGGCGGACACGTACAGGGTGTCGGCGTCGAACGTCACCCACACCTCGGTCTGGTCCCCGGCCGGCGCGCCCTCGTTCGGCTCCTGCTGAATGAAGTCGGTCACCGGCGGCACGTCGTGGTAGACGCGCTCGTCGAGCCGGCCGTCCAACTGCAACGGCGCGTCGAGCCGGATCGCCCGCAGGGTCATGCGTCCGAGTTCGTCGCGGGCGACCACCTCCGGCGGGAGGGGCGGCGGGGGGCCGTGGATCAAGGCCGGCGGCACCGCCGCGAACCCCCCGCCGCCGGGGACCGTCGCTCTACTCAGGCCGCCGCCGGCGGCCTCCGCCTCGATCCCGGCAGGGACGAAGGCGGCCGTCGGCGCCGACGGGGCTGGCAAGCGCACCGCCGGGGGTTGCGGCGGTGCCGACGATGCCGGCGGCCGTGCACGTGAGGCTGCCGGCCCTGCCAGCGGGGCCGGCGGCGGCGCCAACGCCGCGGCGCTCGGGCGCCGCATGGCCCGGCCCGCGGCCGGCGGCGACCCGCGCCCCACGGCCCGGCCCACCGCTGGCGCCGACCCGCTCGGCCCGGCTCCGGCCATCGGCGCCGGGGACCCGGCGCGATGCGCCGCTTCGAGGAGACGAGCGACGAGCTCGTCCTGCAGGTCGAAGAGATCCGCGAGCGCCCCGTCGACGCGGGCGCCGGTCACCACCTGCCCGCTGCCCACGTCCACGAGTTGCGCGGTGATCCGGAGGTTGGCGCCGACCCGCTGGTACGCGCCACCCACCCGCAGGCGGCGCGGGAGGACCCCGGCCGACCGTCCGAGATCGGCAGCGAGGGTCTCGGCGATACCGTCCCCGATCCAGGCGTCGGCGGGGTCGCCCGACAGATTGGCGAAGGCCGCGACCTCGACCGGGCCCGCGGCATCGGCGCTCTGCGGCGCGCCCTGGCCGTACGCCGGCGGCGCGGCTCCCGCGATGACCGCCAGGAGCAGACCGGCGGCGCCGGCGCAGCGAAGCCTCTCAACGACAGACACAACCTGCCATCATAACCGCTTTCCTGCCGCGATCCCGCCTGCTGGTAGACTGCGGCGGCGGCGCATGAGGCATTCATCGATGGTCTGGCTGGCCGGCGGAGCCGCATCCCTGGCGTCCGGGATTGCGCTGGCCCTCTCGCTGTCGTTCGAGGCGGGGGCCGCGCTCACCCTGCTGGGCGCGGCCGGGATCGGCGCCGGGTCCATGGCCCGGGCGCGCGGGGACGGCGCCGCCCCGGAGACGATCGAGGAGCTCGACCGGCGCCTCGACGAGATGCGGGCGCTCGACGCCCGGCTGACCGCGGCCGGCGTGTCGCCGGTCGAGCGGGCCTACGACGACCTGCTACACCGCGGCTCCGAGACGACGACGCTGCCGGCGACCCTCGACGAGCAGGAACGCCGGCTGGGCGAGATGATCCGAGACCGCTGCGATCGGGTGTGGAACGGCATTCGCGACCGGCGGTACATCCGGCACGCGGACGGCCGCATCGCGGACCTCGACGGCGGCGCCATCTTCGCCGAGCTGCGCGACATCGTGCAGGAGGTCGCGGCGCTGTACCACGCCGACTCGGACAACGCGGTGCTCGAGGCGCGCACCGGGGACATCGCCCTCGCGGCGCGCTCGGCCCTCGGAGAGCTGCTGCAGACAGCTCGGCAGGTGCCGTTCGTCGACCCCGCGGGCTGGTCGGTCAAGACGGTGGTGACCCAGCTCGAACAGGCCCAGCAGGGGCTCGCCCTCTACAAGAAGCTCTCACCCTACGAACACTACGTCAACGGCGCGCTCTTCGCCGCGCGCCTCGCCGCCGGCTCGAACCCCGTCGGGGTCGTCGCGTGGACGCTGGGCACGCAGGTGGCCAAGCGGATCGGGGGCAAGTTCATCAAGTCGCGCGCGGAGGTCTGGCTCAAGACGTTGCTGGAGAGCTCGGTGGCGCTGGTCTACCTGCGGGTGGCGCGCATCTACGACCCGCTGCGCTCGTACCGCGGTCCGGACTGGATCGCGCTGGTGGAGGCAATCCGCATCCACGCGTGCATCCCCGGCATCGATCACAACCGCCAACGGCTGCTCCATCGCGTCTTGCGCGCACCGATTCCGGACGAGTTCGCGAAGATTGCCCTGCTGCGCGCGCTGGCCGAGGACCGCGCGCCGGCGCCGCCGTCGGTCCCCGCCGTCGACCTTGACGAGCTGCGGCCGGCGGATCGGCAGGCGGTCGGAGAGCGCCTCGCCGACCTGTTGGGCGAGATGCGCGGCCTGCAGGCACCGGCTGCGAAAGCCGCGATCGAGGCCCTGCAGCGCCGCCTGCCGCTGCCGGTCGACCTGGGCGGATCGGACCGCCCGGAAACGGGACGGGCGGCGGACGGGTTCGCGCTGCTCGCCGCGCTGGCGCGCGACTGGCTGGGCGCGGACCGCGCGGAAGCCGGCCGGTCGATCCGCGGCAGCGCGTTCACCGCGCGGGTGAAGCAGACCGTGGATGACGAAGGCGCGGAACGGACCCTGCAGGGCGCGGTGGCGGCGGCGTACGAGTCCTCCGCCGATCCGGGGGCACCGCCTCCGCTCCCGCCCGGCCTGGTCGGAGACCGCCTGGCCGAGCCGCTGGTGAGGTCAGTGGTCGATCTCCTGTCCACGGCGCCGGCGCCGTGGCCGATCGAACACGACCAACTCGTGCTGCTCCATGCGTCGGTGCTGCTCCCCGAACGCAAGCAGGTCGCGGCCGCGTGGAGGCACTATCTGGACGCCGCGTCCCGCCGGATACGCGCGCGGCTGCCGCTGGCGGCCCTGTCGAGCTGGCCGCCCCACGCGGCACCGGCGATTCTGCGGCAGCTCGACGGCGGCGAGCCGCCGCTGGCGGTGCTCGCCGCGACCACCCGCGCAGGCCGGGCGCGGTGGCTGTCGTTCCATCGCGACCGGGTCCTCGTCGGCGCGGTCCCTGACAACGAGCTGGTCATCGACGACGAGGAGCCGGAGATCCATCCCATCCGACCGGAACTCCATCCCCTGGCGCCGGTCCGGCTCCTGCGCCGCCGCGGGCACCTGACCGACGACCTCGTGGTCCGGTGCGGCGACGAGCACCTGACGATCGCCAGCGGCAGGATGGGGAACTTCGAAAGGCGTTTCGGCCCTCTGCTGGACGCGCTCGACCTCGATGCAGACCGGCTGGACCGCGAGAACTGACCGAACCGGGACTCGGCCGCATCGCCCCATCGCGACCCGCGCCGGCGCGCAACGGCAGTGGACGGTGCCGCGGGAACTCTGACAGGACCACCGACGCGCGCGCCCCCTGTCGAACACCAACCGGTGGGCGGCCGATGCCACGGTCACGGCGCCGATTCGACGCTACAATGGCGTGTGTCCGGTTTGTTCCCGGCCGCCGCCGGCGGTCCGCCGTACTTCACCCTCTCGCGCGATCTGTTTCTTCGGCTTCTCGGCCTCGTCTACTTCATAGCGTTCGCATCGCTCGCGCCGCAGATCCTCGGTCTGATAGGCGGCGAGGGCCTGCTGCCCGCCGCCGCCTATCTCGATCGCGCCCACGAGCTCTGGGGCGCCGACGCGTATCGCCGGCTGCCGACCCTGCTCTGGCTCTGGCCGAGCGACGCGTTCCTCGTCGGCGTCTGCTGGCTCGGCATGGCCCTGTCGGTCGCGTCCATGGCCGGCATTGCACCGAGAGCGGTGTTCCCGGCGCTCTGGGTCTGCTATCTGGGGCTGACCGTCGCGGGACAGGACTTCCTGGGGTTTCAGTGGGACGTACTTCTGCTGGAAACCGGGCTGTTGGCCGCGGTGTGCTCTCCGGCCGGATGGCGCGTGCGGCTCGGGTCGGGGAACGAGCCGAGCGCGGCAGGACGCTGGCTGGTCTGGGGCCTCGCGTTCAAGCTGACCTTTCTTTCCGGCGTCACCAAGCTGCTGAGCGGCGATGCGACCTGGCGCAACCTGACGGCGCTCGAGCACTACTACCAGACGCAACCGATTCCGACCTGGATGGGCTGGTACGCCCACAACGCACCCGACTGGTTCGGCGTCCTGTCGGTCGGCGTCATGTTCGTCATCGAGCTCGCGGTCCCGTTCGTCATCCTCGCGCCGGCCCGCTTCCGCCGGATACGGATGACCGGTTGCGGCCTGCTCTGTCTCTTCCAGATCCTGATTGCCGCGACCGGAAACTACGGCTTCTTCAACCTGCTGACCATCGTCCTCTACCTGTCGATGCTCGACGACCGCGCCGTCGCGTCGCTGCTCCGGCTCGGCATCTCCACCGTCGCCATGCCGCAGGACGGACGGCGCCCCACGCCGGCATGGCGGCGCCTCGCGCGGGCGGGCGCGACGGCGCTGCTGGTCGGGCTGAGCGCGCTCGCGCTGGTTCGCGAGATTCGCCGCCCCGCCCCGATGCCCGCGTGGGCCGACGCGGTGTTCGACGGGATCGGACCGTTCCGCTCGGTCAACGGCTACGGGCTGTTCCGGGTGATGACCACCGAGCGTCTCGAGATCGTCGTCGAGGGGAGCGCCGACGGCTCGACCTGGCTCGAGTATCCGTTCAAGTGGAAGCCGGGCGACCCCGCCCGGGCGCCCGGGTTCGTGCAGCCGCACATGCCGCGCCTCGACTGGCAGATGTGGTTCGCCGCCCTCGATCCCCGCGGGAACACCCACTGGCTGTTTCCGCTCGCCGAGGGCCTGCTGGAGAACGATCCGGCCACCGTCGGCCTGCTCAACGGCACGCCGTTCCCCGCAGCGCCGCCCCGCTTCGTCCGGCTGATGATGTACCGCTACCGGTTCACGACCCCGGAAGAAGCCGCGGGCGGGGCCTGGTGGAGCCGGGAACCGCTCGGGCCGCTCTCGGAACCGCTCAGCCGCCGGCCCCGAAACCCTTGAATTTTGACCCGTCGGGGCCTACAATGCAGGGCATGAGATTTTGGTCTCCTTGGACCGTGCTACGGATCGCAACGCTTCCCGCCGGGGTGCTGATCGCGGGTCTGGGCCTGTCGCTTCCGGCAGACGCGCACGCACAGGAACCGGCCGGCGCAACGGGCGCGGCGGAGCGGTCGCCAGCGGCGGCCGAGGCCCGCCAACTGCTCGACCGCTACTGTGTCACCTGTCACAACGCGCGGCTCCTGACGGCCGACCTGAGCCTGGAGGACGTCGACGTCACGCACGTCGCGGCCGAGGCCGAGATCTGGGAAAAGGTGGTGCGCAAGCTGCGCACGAGCACCATGCCCCCGCTGAACCGGCCGCAGCCGCCGGCCGAGGCCCGCGCCGCGATGGCCTCGTGGCTGGAATCGACGCTCGATCGGGCGGCGGCGGCGAATCCGAACCCGGGCCGGACGGAGACGTTGCGCCGCCTGAACCGAACCGAGTATCAGAACTCCGTCCGCGACCTCCTGGCCCTCGACATCGACGCCACCGCCCTGCTGCCCCCCGACGAGAGCGGGTACGGCTTCGACAACGTGACGGTCGGCGACCTGCCGCCGACGCTGCTCGATCGCTATATCTCGGCCGCGCAGAAGGTCAGCCGGCTGGCCATCGGCAGCACCCAGACGTCGCTGCAGGCGGACGTGATCAGGGTGCCCGCCGATACGACGCAGGAAGAGCACGTCCCGGGACTGCCGCTCGGCACCCGCGGCGGCGTGTCGATTCCCTATATCTTCGCCCAGGACGGCGACTACGACATCCAGGTGCGGCTGGCGCGGAATCGCACCGGCAACATCGGCGGCCTGCGGGGTCGGCAACCGCACGAGATGGAGATCCTGCTCGACCGGGTTCCCCTCGCGGGCTTCACGGTCCAGCGGCCGGAACTCGGGGACGATTCGCTCGTCGACCGCGACCTGAAGGTGCGGGCGTCGGTGACCGCCGGTCCCCATGATCTCGGGGTCACGTTTCTGAGGAACGCCTCGTCGTTGATGGAGACCGAGCGCAACCCCGGTCAGTCGCACTTCAACGAGACCCGCCATCCGCGGTTGACCCCCGCGATCTACCAGGTGTCGATTGCCGGGCCCTACGCGCCGCGGGGCGCCGACGATACGCCCAGCCGCCGGCGGGTGTTCGTCTGCCGGCCGGAGGCGCCGACCGAGGAAGAGGGCTGCGCCCGGGACATTCTGTCCAACCTGATGCGGCGCGCCTACCGGCGGCCGATCTCCGACACGGATCTCGACGGCCCCCTGACGTTCTACCGGGAGGGCCGCGCCGCCAGCGATTTCGACGGCGGCATCGGCCGGGCACTGAGCGCGGTTCTCATCAATCCGGAGTTCCTGTTCCGCGTCGAGCTCGATCCGGATCGCGGCGGGGCCATCCCCGCGTATCACGTCGGCGATCTGGAGCTGGCCTCCCGGCTGTCGTTCTTCCTCTGGAGCAGCCTGCCGGACGACGAGCTGCTCGACGCGGCGATTCGGGGCGAGTTGAGCGACCCGGCCGAGCTCGAACGGCAGACGCGCCGGATGCTGGCCGACCCGCGCTCGTTCAATCTCGCGAGCAACTTCGCCGGGCAGTGGCTGCGCTTGCGCAATCTCGCATCGCTGAGCCCGAACGGCCGCCTGTTTCCCGACTTCGACGACAATCTGCGGCAGGCGTTCCGCGAGGAGACGGAGCGGTTCATCGACAGCGTGATCGACGAGGATCGGAGCGTGCTCGACCTGCTGCGGGCCGACTACACCTTCCTCAACGAACGATTGGCCAAGCACTACGGCATTCCCGACGTCTACGGCACCCGCTTCCGGCGGGTGGCGCTTGACGAGAGCAGCCGGCGCGGCGGACTGCTGCGGCACGGCAGCGTCCTCGCCGTCACCTCGTATGCGACCCGGACGTCACCGGTCATTCGCGGCGTCTGGGTGCTCGACAACATTTTCGGGGCGCCGCCCCCGCCGCCGCTGCCCAACGTGCCGGCGCTCGAAGAGAACTCGGTGGCGGCCAATCTTCCGATGCGCGAGCGACTGGCCCAGCATCGCAGCAATCCGGTCTGCGCCACCTGTCATCGGACCATCGACCCCGTCGGCTTCGCCCTGGAGAACTTCGATGCCCTGGGACGCTGGCGCGAGCAAGAAGGTGACAACGGCTCCATCAACGTCTCGGGGGGGCTGCCGGGAGTCGGCGAGCTCGCCGGGGTGGACGGCCTGGAAGCGGGCCTGCTGGGCCAGTCCGATCTGTTCGTCGCACGACTGACGGAGAAACTGCTGACGTTCGCGTTGGGGCGGGGCGTCGAGTACTTCGATGCGCCCGCCATCCGCACCATCGTTCGCGACGCCGAAGCGGACGACTACCGCTTCTCTTCGCTCATCCTCGGCATCGTCAAGAGCGTCCCGTTTCAGATGAGGAACTCCACATGATCATCACGAAGAAGGCGTTACCGCGGCGTACGTTTCTGAAGGGCGTGCAGGCCACCTTGGCCCTGCCGCTGCTCGATGCGATGATTCCCGCGGCGACTGCCCTCGCCCGAACGCCGGCCAAGCCGATCCGCCGGCTCGGGTACGTGTTCATTCCGATGGGCGCCGACCACAAGCGGTGGACGCCCGCCGACCAGGACCGGCTGGGGCAGTTGACCCCGATCCTCAGTCCGCTCGAGCCGGTCAAGGACCAGCTCACGGTGGTGACCAATACCGAACTGCAGCTCTCCTACCCCGGCACGCACGACACGTCGAACTCCGGGTTCCTGAGCGCCGCCTACGCCAAGCACACCGAGAGCTCGGACTACGCCCTCGGCACCACCGCCGACCAGCTCGCGGCCCGGCAGATCGGCCAGGACACCCAGCTTCCGTCGCTCGAACTGTCGATGGACCTGAACCCGCTGGCCGGGGTCTGCAACAACGGGTATGCCTGCGTCTATCAGAACTGCCTGTCCTGGTCGTCGCCGACGACCCCGCTGCCGTCGGAAGCCCATCCGCGCATCGTGTTCGAGCGGCTCTTCGGCGAAGGCGGCACCACGGAAGAGCGGCAGGCGGCGTTGCACAGCCGGGCCAGCCTGCTCGATTCGTTCAACGACGATATCGCGCGGCTCAAGGGCGCCGTCGGGTCGACCGACCGGGCTCGCGTCGAGCAGTATCTCGACAGCATCCGGGAAGTGGAGCGCCAGATTCAGCGGGCCGAAGCAGCGGCCAGCGACAACCTCTTCCCCGACCTCGACCGCCCGGTGGGCGTGCCGGACTCCTTCGCCGACCACGCGCGGCTGATGTTCGACCTGCAGGTGCTGGCCTTCCAGGGCGACATCACCCGGATCGTCACCTTCCAGCTCACGCGCGAGCTGAGCAACCGCACCTATCCGGAGATCGGCGTGCCGGATCCGCACCACCCGACGAGCCATCACGGCAACGACCCCGAGAAGCTCGCCAAGATCGCCAAGATCAACACGTTCCACGTCTCGCTGTTCGCCGAGTTCCTCCAGAAGCTGAAGGAGACCCCGGACGGCGACGGATCGCTACTCGATCAGACGGTCTACATGTACGGCAGCGGAATGGGCAACTCGAGCCTGCACGACCACGTCAACCTGCCGATTCTCGTCGCCGGCGGCGCCGCCGCGGGCTTGCGGGGCGGCCGTCACGTCCGCTACGAGAACGGCACGCCGCTGGCCAATCTTCACCTCACCCTGCTCGACCGTGTAGGTGTGAAGCTCGACCAGTTCGGCGACAGCACCGGCACCATCGACACCCTCTTCGACCCTGTCGCGGTTTAGCGAGATGGTCGATAACAGTCAGGGGTCTGCGCCGTAGAAACGGCGCAGACCCCTGCAGCGTTGGTTGGACGGCGATCGGAGCCGAAGGGCGGCGATTGCCGGGCCAGGAGAAACCGATGAATCCAGGACGAATCGCCCGGCTGTCAATCGTGGTGCTGGCACTGGCCGGCGTTGCTTGGGCGGCCGACGACACCCCGCTCGCCGATGCGGCCGAGCAGGGAAATGCCGGGCTGGTCCGCACGCTGCTGCACGCGGGCGGGGCCGATGTCAACGCGGCGCAACTCGATGGCATGACCGCCCTCCATTGGGCGGTGTATCACGACGACGCGGACACCACCGAATTGCTGGTGAGTGCGGGCGCCGACGTCGACGCCGCGAACCGCTACGGAGTGCCGCCGTTGTCGCTGGCCGCCACCAACGGCAACGCCGGCCTCGTGACCCTGCTGCTCGATGCCGGCGCCGATGCCGGCGCCGCGTTGCGGGGGGGCGAGACGGTGCTGATGACGGCGGCCCGGACGGGGAACCTCGCCGCGGTCGGCGCGTTGCTCGCCCGCGGCGCCGATCCCAATGCGCGGGAGTCTCGGGACCAGACCGCCCTGATGTGGGCGGCGGCCGAGGGCCACACCCCGATCGTGGATGAGCTGATCGCGGCCGGGGCCGACGTGGGCGCCTCCCTGCGCTCGGGCTTCACCCCGCTCTTCTTCGCAGTGCGCGGCGGCCACATCGACGCCACGCGGGTCCTGCTCGATGCCGGGGTCGACGTGAACGCGGAGCTCACGCGCATCAAGGACGGACCGGATCGCGCCGTCAACAACGCGACCTACCGGCCGGTGGACGACGGCATGAGTCCCCTGCTGCTGGCGGTGCGCAACGGCCACTTCGAGCTCGCGATCGAGCTGATCAAGGCCGGGGCCGATCCCAATGACCAGCGGACCGGCTTCGCGCCGCTGCACACCGTGAGCTGGGTGCGAAAGCCGGACGCCAGCGATCGGGGCGACCCCTCCCCGACCGGGGCGGGCAACCTGACCAGCCTGCAGTTCGTGCGGTCCCTCGTCGCCCTGGGGGCCGACGTGAACCTGCGCCTGGAGCAGGGCAAGCGGCCGCCGCACACTGCCTCCGGGCTCGAGATGGAAGGGGCGACGGCCTTCCTGATGGCGGCCGACCGGGCCGACGCCGGCCTGATGCAGCAGCTTCTCGAGCTGGGCGCCGATCCGTTCCTGCCCAACGCCGAGCAGAGCACACCCCTGATGGCAGCGGCGGGTCTCGGCACCAATGCGCCCGACGAGGAAGCGGGCACCGAGGCCGAAGCGCTGATCGCCACCCAGATGCTGCTCGATCTCGGCGCGAACATCGATGCCGTGGACGCCAAAGGAGATACGCCAATGCACGGCGCGGCGTACGGCAACTTCCCCTCCGTCGTCGGGTTGCTGGCCGCCAGCAGCGCCGATTCCGAAGTCTGGAGGCACAAGAACGAGGCGGGGCGCACCCCGCTGTTCATTGCCGAAGGGTTCCGGAACGGTCTGCCCCGATTGTCCCGGCCCACGATCGACGCCTTCGAGCTCGTCATGGCGAGGGAGGGCATCCCGACCGACGGGCCGCGGCCGGAGATCGTCGACATCTATGCGCGGCCGGTGCAGCAACAGCAGTAGCCGGAGTTCAGCGGCCGTTACGTATTCTCACGGGAGCAGGGGCCCGAACGCCCCTGCTTCTTCTTTTTGCGTCCTGTTCTGGCAGCCCGTGATGGAACCCGCATTGCACCGAGACCGGCGTGAGCAGCGGGACCCACTGTCAT
Source organism: Vicinamibacterales bacterium (assembly GCA_965229825.1). Lineage (GTDB taxonomy): Bacteria > Acidobacteriota > Vicinamibacteria > Vicinamibacterales > UBA8438 > JAJEEA01. Next base: position 1,495,943 of record CBDDJQ010000013.1, on the reverse strand, counting down.
GGGCTGACGGCCTCTGACGTCCCTTCATACCGCGGAACCATCCACTCGACCATCTCCGCATCGTTGCCGATTCTCTGAAGTTGCGTCCCGATGCGGGGACCACTCTGGCGTAACCTATGTCACACCGACGATCTCCGTTCACGATGCTCCGCCCTGTCGCGACTCGCCGCCGACTCGCCGCGACCGCGGTCCTGGCCGGCGTTCTGTGCGCCCCCGCCCTCACCGCGGCGGACAACGCCGGCGTGCGGGACTATCTCGACTTGGCGAGGAAGCACGAGGCGAACCACGGGTGCGCCCTCAGCCCGTCCACAAGCTCGGCCATCGGCTACTACCAGATGACCCTGGCCGCCCTGCGGGACATCGGCCTCAAGGACGATGCCGGCAACTGGGTCGAGAACGAATGGGGCATCACGTCCGACGAGGAGTTCCAGTGCAACCGCCCGGCGAACGACGAGGCGATGAAGCGCTACACGGAGAACAACTGGTCGATACTGGACGACGAGGCGAAGGACCTGATTGGCAAGAGCGCCTACGGCGTCGTCATCGACGCCGCGTCGCTGCTGGCCGGCGCGCACTTCCTCGGCGCCCGCGGCATAAACGACTTCATGAGCTGCGGCATGCACGTCACGTGCATCTCCGAGTCGGCCGTCTTCACCAACGGCGGCGACCCCGCCGTCGTTCACCGGAAGCTGATCAAGCCAAGCGCCTGAAGGAATCGACGGGACTCGACGTGTCGGAGCTGACCGGCGAATCCTGAGCCGCCCGGCCCATGGTCGAGGCCTCTCAATCGGCCTCACCAGCGCGTCGATCGTCGTCCCGACGGTGGGTGGCCCATCTCCAGAACCCCGCCTCGGCAATCCCCTGGAACGGCCCGGCTCCGCGCCCCGATGTTCTCGGATAGAGGACATCGGGCAAGCGCAGCGGCGGGTGCTGCGAGATCAGCCGCTGTGGGTTCTCAGGTCCCAGCCTCGCGCAGGACGGCGTACAGCAACTGGTCCTGCACCGTGCCGTCCTTGACGGCGCTCCGGCGCATGCGGCCTTCCAACTCGTAGCCGGCCTTGTCGAGCACGCGGCACGAGGCGGCGTTGGAAGCCAGGGGTATCGCGTACAGCCGTTCCAGTTCCCAGGCGGTGAAGGCGAAGCGGGTGAACGCGGCGAGCACGCGGGTCGCGATGCCACGGCCCCAGTACGGCTCGCCGATCCAGTAGCCGACCTCGGCCGAGCAGCGCTCCACGTCGTCGCGCAGTATGGCCCCGATTGAACCGACCGCCTGGTCGCCGACGGTAATCGCGAACGCCGTCTCCGGGGTGCCGTTCCGCGCGAACGCGATGAACGCACGCGCATCGTCGAGGGTGTAGGGGTGCGGGAACCGGTCGCGCAACTGCAGCCACACCTTGCGGTTGTTGGCGTGCAGCGCCAAGTCGCCAGCGTCCGAGTCGCGGAACGACCGCACGCTGCAGGTGGTTTCCAGATCGAGGTGCATGCGATCCGAGGAGCCGGTTCAGCGGGGGCCGAACGGCAAGCGCTTCCCGGTGCTCGAAGGATACCGATTTCGCGGTTCAGCGTAGCGTACCCGCTCGCGCGGTTCCAGTTCGCGATCCATGTCGGAGGTAAACCTAAACAGGTGGTGCGGAGGAAGGTTCGGTGAGAAGATGGAGCTTCGGCTTCGCGCCTGTGAACAGGTTCGTTGGAGGGACAGGGCAGAGAACAGGGATAGACGCGCCGAGATATTCGCTCGGCGGCCGTTCAGTCGGCGGCGTTGGCTCGTGCGATAGACGCGCTGAGATATTCGCTCGGCGGCCGTTCAGTCGGCGGCGTTGGTTCGTACTTCCGATGGAGGAGGACCCCATGCGTAAAGTCGTATTCGCATCACTCGCTCTCGCCTTGTCGTTTGCCGTAGCGGCACCAAGCTTCGCGCAAGGAGTATCCGCGATTCGCGGCGTCGTCGCCGACGAGCAGGGCGGCGTGCTGCCGGGCGCGACGGTCGTCGCGACCCACGACGAGACGGGAACCTTCCGGGAGACCGTCACGGGACCGGAGGGCGAGTACTCCCTCGCCAGCATGCAGCCGGGCCCCTACACCCTCGTCGCCCGCCTCGCGGGCTTCCGCGAGCTCATCACCGAGAACATCGTCCTGCAGGTCGGGCCGACGGTCCAAATCAACCTCGCGCTGCAGATCGGGGCGCTGGAAGAATCGCTCACGGTCACCGGGGAGTCGCCGCTGGTCGACCTCACCTCGGCGCAGGTGGGCGGCAATGTCTCGCAGGAAGAGCTGAGGGACCTGCCGTCGTCGAGCCGCAACTTCACGAGCTTCGTCGCCCTGTTGCCCGGCGTGCAGCTGACGCCGTCGAGCAGCCCCAGCTCGTCGGGCGTGCGCATCAACGGCCAGAACCAGACCGGCATCATGTTCATGCTGGACGGCGGGGCCAACAACGACGACCTCCGCGGGGGCCAGTCGCAGGCCAAGCCCGCCCTCGAGGCGGTGGCTGAGTTCCAGGTCGTCACCAACCAGATGGACGCCGAGTACGAGTCGGCCACGTCGGGAGTCGTCAACGCCATCAGCAAGACGGGGACCAACGAGTTCCACGGCAGCGCGTTCGGCTTCTACACGAGCGGCGGGCTGACCGCGCCGGACTTCCTGGTCAAGCAGCAGGGCCTCGAGAAGCCCGACACGGTGCTGCGGCAGCTCGGCGGCACCATCGGGGGGCCCGTCGTCCAGGACAAGGCCCACTTCTTCTTCAGCTTCGAGCGCCTGGACCTCGACGTCGGGGAGAGCCGCTTCTACCCGGAGCGGCCGGACCTGAGCTTCTCGACGGTGCAGGAGTCCAACTTCGACAACTATCTGTTGCGCTTCGACAACCAGATCAACTCCGACCACAACTACTCGATCCGCTATCTCTGGGACCACCAGCCCACCAACGGCAACCCCGCCGGCAGCCGGACGGCGGAGACGGTGACCAACGAGCGGGACGACGACTGGACCCTGGTGGGGACCTACAACTGGATCGTCGGCTCGAACGCGGTCAACACCATGCGGGCGTCGTGGACCTACGAGCGCCCGAACTGGGGCTCGCTCGGGTATCACGCGACGAACGACCAGACGCTGGAGCCGCCCAACATCACCCTGAGGAGCGGCATCAGCACCCAGGCCGACTGGTTCGCGCTGGACCGCAAGATGCAGTCCTACGCGTTCCAGAACGCCTTCAGCTGGTTCGTGCCGACCGACGGCGGGGGACCACGACTTCAAGTTCGGCATCCAGTACAACAACGCCCAGCACCGGCGCGTCGACCAGAGCTACATGAACGGGAGCTTCACCCTGGCGAGCGACAACCCGTTCGATGCGAGCGATCCCTTCACGTATCCTGAACGTCTGAGAGTGCGCGTGCCCAGGCCGGACACGCCGTACACCACGGTGCATTCCGGCGGGCTCTTCCTGCAGGACAAGTGGCGCATCGACAATCTGACCCTCAACCTGGGGGTGCGCTACGACGTCCACATCGCCCCCATCACGGCGTTCTTCAACCCGTTGTTCGACGACCCGGACGCCTATCCGGTCGACAAGAACAACATCGCGCCGCGCCTGGGCTTCGCCTACGACGCGGGCAACAACTCGGTCATCCGCGGCGGCTTCGGCCGCTTCTACGAGCGGCTGTGGGTCAACCGCTTCGAGCCCTTCGTCCGGAACGGGGTCTACGCCAGCTCGTTCCTGATCGACTTCCCGCTCGCCGACATCGATCCGGGCCCGAGCCAGGGGATGTTCCCCACCCACCCGCTGCTCATGAACGGACCCCTCCTGAACCGCGACCTCGTCAGCCAGTTCGTGCCGCCCGGCCTCAGCCGCAACCTGGGGTCGGTGTGGCTGGACACGCCCCAGCGTCCCGTCGCCCACCAGGACTCGGTCTCGTTCGGCTACGAGCGCGAGCTGGGCCCTCAGGTCTCGTTCGGCGTGGACTACGTCAGGCTCTGGGGCCGGGACCTGCCGCTGCGCTACAACCTCACGCCGCGGGTCCGGGCCGGGACGAGCAGGACGGACCCGATCACCCGGGTCGACTTCATGGGGCTCGCCGACCAGCTGGGCATCGCGCCGTTCGCCAGCGACGTGTGGCTCATCGAGAACAACGCCGGCTCGGCCTACGACGGCCTCAACTTCCAGATCGAGAAGCGCTACGCCGACAACTGGAGCGCGCGCGTCGCGTACACCCTCGGCTACGCCCGGGGCAACAACGACGGCGACCCCAACGACGAGGTGAACGTGGCCCAGGTCATGGAGAACCGCAACCTGGATCTGCTGTGGGGCCCCAGCCAGTACAACCGGCGCCATCTGCTGACCATCAGCGGGCAGACGGAGATACCGGGGACGGGGGGCGTGACCCTCAGCGCCGTCGCCCGGTACATGACCGGCACCCCGTTCACCATCCACGACAGCAACTTCGATCCGGACATGAACGGACAGCTGGTCGACCCGCTGCCGGCGGGCAGCTACAGCGGCACGGGCCAGAACGCGATCAGCGTGGACAACGCCGGGGGGCTCAGGGGCGCCTACGGTCCCGACTACTTCCAGCTCGACCTGCGCTTCGGCTACCGCTACCGGGCAGGCGGGGAGCAGACCATCGACATCTTCGGCGAACTCTTCAACGTGACCAACCGCGTGAACTTCGTCAACCCCACGGGAGACATGCGGTCCGGCAGCTTCCTCGTGCCGACCCAGCTCCTGGCCGGCGGCTACCCGCGGCAGATCCAGGCGGGCGTTCGGTACGGCTTCTGAGGAGCTCCGCGGCGGAGCATGGGCACCGGCGGGCGGCTCGTGGACGACCACGAGCCGCCCGCCGTCCGGACGCCGCCGTTCTGCCGAGATAACGCGTCGGTCAGGAGCTACCGCACCCGGTCGGAAAGTTCGGCGACGGCCTCGGCAACCAGCCGGAGTTCGTGCCGCAGGCTCTCGGCAACCACGTCGAAGTGGGTGCGGATGCGGTGCTCCGACGCGGTGATGGCCGCCTGCAGTTCGTCCCGGGTCGCGAGATCCGGCAGAATCTGCTCGCTCCGGTCGACCCGAAGTTCGAAGTCTTCCATACGCTGTTCCAGTAGCTCGATTTGCATGGCCCCGCTCCCCTCTCGACGGCGGCGGCGGACCGCGAATCGGTCGCGTGACCGCGGCCGTCGCCGCACCCACCGTTCGGGAGCAAGAGGCGTGCCGATGTCAGGGGGCGTCGGCGACCCCGGCCGCGACCACGGGGTCGATCCAGTCCGTAAGTACCCGGCGGCGCGCGATGCGCCACTCTCCGTCGACGCGCCGCAGGCGGTCCTCATAGCGACCCCGGAAGACGATGCGGGCGGGATCGCCGGTGCTGACGACGGTGACGTACGAGCGCATCGTCGCCTCGTCGCCGGCGCCGTCGATGACGAACGTCGCCGGGATGTGCCGGCTCCGCGACGGCTCGCCGCCCCTCGCCAGCGATCGCAGGCGGTCGCCCTTGATCTCGTATCCCTGCGCCACCATCTCCATCACGCCGTCCTCGGTGAACACCTCCGCCCAGGCCGCCGGCTCGCCGAGGTCGAGCGCGTGGCTGTAGCGGCCGGCGAGGTTCCGGATCTCGACGTGGTCGTCGGCGGTGAGCGCGGCGGGCGCCGCGCCTCCCGGCGGCGCTTCCCTGTTCGCGGTCTGGGCGGCGTAAGTGCCCGACGCGGACGCGGTCGCAACCAGGATCATCAGGACGCATAGTCTCTTGGACATGACACTCCTCGTTCGCTACCGTGACCGCCGTGGCTCCGCTCGCACGCTCCGGGCACCCGCCCATGCGTTTTCCGTCATCGCCGGAGCACGGCCAGGAGCCCGTGCGGAACCCCGCGTTGACCGAGACCGAATGGAGCGGGGACTCTCACCACGGGCTCCCAGGTCCAGGGTGACGGTCAGTACCCTTCGAGCACCGGAAATCGCTCGTCGGTCGGAAGCGGCTGGACCCCGAAGGCGTTCAGCAGCATCGAGACCGTGCGGTAGCGCGCGGCGGTGGCGACGATGCTGACCATCTGATGGGCATCGTACCGCTCGGCCAACGCGGCCCAGGTCTCGTCCGACACGGTCGTGTCGCGGTACATCTCGTTCGCGGCCTGAATCAGCAGGCGCTCGGTGGCGTTCCACCCCGCGGCGTCGTGCCCCTGCGCGATCCAGAGGGGATCGAGCCCGCGGTCGCGCGCGCGGCCGACGCTGCCGACGTGCTTGGCCCATTCGTAGACGGCCTGGGCATTCCACCCCGTGCGGAGAATGAGCAGCTCGCGATCGTGCGGCGTCAGTCCGGAGAGCTCCGGGTTCAGCACGTAGCCGGAGGTCGCGCTGAAGGCGTCGGCCATCGCCGGATGCCGGCGGAAGGTGCGCGAGACGCGGAGTCCGGGGCCGTCGGCCGGCTCGATCCGCGGCGTGGTGAGAGCCGGCTCCCGCACCGGGACCACGACCCGATAGGCGACGTCGCTGGTGGGGATACGCGACGTCGACCCTGCGTCGGGCTGGATGCCGAGCGCGTTGAACAGAATCGCGACCGAGGTGGTGTCCGCCACCGTCGCCACCGCGTCGATCAGGTTGTGCTCGTCGTAGCGCGCGGCCAACTCCGCCCAGGTGACATCGGTGACCGACGAGTTGCGGAAGAGCTGATCGGCGAAGCCGATCAGCGCATCCTCGAACGGGTCCCAGCGTTCCAGGGACGGTCCATCGGCCAGGTCCATCAACTCTTCCGCAGTCAGCCCGGCGGCGGCGGCGAAGTCGGCGTGGGCAGCCCAGAGGCTCGCGTTCTGCGCGAGCCACGCGGTCCGCAGGATCAGTAGCGCGCTGTGGCGCGCCGGCAGGGTCGAGCCGGTCGAGACATAGCGGCTGAACGCGAAGATGCGGTCGGCGAGGGCGGGGACCCGGACCAGGGTGCGCAAGGCGTTCCCGGGGTCGGCGCCGCCGGCGTGGCGCTCGACGACTTCCCGCTGCGCGTCGGTCCACTCGGCCTCTGCAAGCGGTCCGATGCGCGGCGCGGCCACGCGGCGATGCGGAAGCACACTGCCCGGCAGCCCGGTGATCGCCCGCGCCGGCTCGATGCGGAGCAGGGCCGCGTCGTCCTCCTCGGTCAGCACGTAGAGGAACCCGTCGGGCCCCTGGCGGACATCGCGAATGCGCTGCTTCAGCTCGGCGAGCAGCCATTCGCGACGCATCTCCTCGCCCCGCTGGTTGAACACGACCCGCTCGAGGTGGCCGGTCCGCTGCATCCGTCCGACGGTCATCGAGCCGACGAAGAGATTGCCCCGCCAAGCCGGGAACTGGTCGCCGTCGTAGAAGGTCAGCCCGGACGGCGCGATCGACGGCCACCACAGGACCTCGGGCCGCTCGAAACCGTCGACCCACGGGGTGTCGGACACCCGCACGCCGGTGTACTCGCGGCTGTCGGAGGCTACGGGCCAGCCGTAGTTGCGTCCGGGAAGAATGACGTTGACCTCGTCGCCCCCTTGCGGCGCGTTCTCGCTCGCCCAGAGGAGGCCGGTCTCGGGATGGAACGCGAGACCGAGCTGGTTGCGATGGCCGAACGAGAAGATCTCGGGCAGATAGCCGGGCCGGCCGACGAACGGGTTGTCGCCGGGCACGCTGCCGTCGTCGTTGAGGCGGATAACCTTGCCGACGTGGGTGCCCGGGTCCTGGGCGCGCTGACCCGTCGTCTGGGACCGGATGGCGCCGCCGACCGACACGTAGATCTTGCCGTCGGGGCCGAACGTCACCCGCGAGGCGGCGACGCCGCGGCCGAACCCCTCGGAAACGAAGACGTCGCGCACCTCGGTCAGCGCCCCGGCGTCGAGCCGGCCGCGGGCGAGGGCGATGGTCGCGCCCCGCCGGCCGTCCTGCTCCAGCGGCTTGGAATAGGTCAGATAGACGAGCCGGTCGTCGTCCGGGTGGAGGGCGATGTCCATCAGGCCGGCGAGCCGCGTGCCCAGATAGACTTCGGGCACGCCGGGAATCGGCCGCGGGTCGAGCACGCCGTCCCGGATCACCCGCAGGGCGCCGGTGTCCCGCTCGGTGATGAGAATGTCCCCGTTGGCGCGGAACGCCAGCCCCCAGGGATGCGAGAGCCCGGCCGCAACCGGCACGACGCGGATGCGCGGCTGCTCGGCGCTGTACAGCACCACCGGCCCCTCGGGCAGGGGCACCGCGGGCACCCCGCTCAGCGCGGTGGCGCGCTGCGCGACCTGCGCCGAGGCGACGGTACCGCGGCCGGCCTCGATACCGGTGACGAAGAGCGCGCAGACGGCGAACGACAGCGCCGTCATGGATATACGGCTACAGGTGCAGGGCTGCATGGTGCGACCTCCGTGCCCCCGCCAGGGGGCGGACTGCCTCCCCGAAGGGAGGCACCGCGCGCGGGCAGCCCGGCGCCCGGCACCGGGCACCTGCAGTCTAGTTGTCGTCGGTCAGCTCGGCGCGGGCCTTCCGCTCTTCGCTGATCCGCTCGTAGTCTTCGTCGGTGATGAAGATGACCTGCTGGTTCGCGTGGGCCATCTCGTCGACGGTGCGCGGGCCGTAGCTCACCCACTGGCGCGGGTCCGGATTGTTCCGGTTCGCCCGCGTGTTGTCGTGCCACGTGGTGATCTGCATGACCGTGCCCTTCGGCAGCACCGGCGCATGGTCGGGGTCGTAGATGTAGTTCAGGTGCCAGGTGTTGTCGAACCGATCGGAGTAGTTGATGACCTCGCGGCGGCCGTCCGGATACATGGCTTCCAGAAGGAACGCCTTCCCCCGGTAATGCATGTGCGGCTGGAAGTTGTGCAGCATCGTCGGCGCCGGCAGCACGTAGGTCCCCTGATGCTGGACCACCGAATTGGGCGGAATCTCCAGCGTCTGGGCCGCGCTCGCCCCCATGGCCACGAACTCCGCGCTGTACTTCGGCGGGGCGTCCTGGGGGTAGAGCCACCAGCCGATCGACAGCACGTCGGTCACTTCCTCGCCGACCGCGTGGTAGTGGATGTCGAACTCGACGTGCGACCCCTCGCGCACCAGCTTGCCGACGTTCTCGGGGTAGATCTCGCCCTGCTTGCCCTGCGCCCACTCCGTGAACAGCTCGCGGACCTCCTCGGGGTCGGTGGCCCGCTTCCGGGCGGCGGCGATCACCGCATCCACCCCGACCTGCCCGTCCCGCAAAGCCCGCTCCGCCTCGATGAGCTCCGTGCCCTTGGGCTGATGCAGGTAGGTGGACGCGTGGTGCACGATGCGGCGGCCTTCGAACGACGGCCTGGTCTCGGACGCCCGCACCCACACCGGCCCGGTCAGGTTCAGCTCGGCCCGCGGCCGGAACCACGCGTCCTGTCCGTCGGCCGGCATCGTCCACGGCTGCGACTCGACCACGATGTCCGGCGGACCCAGCCGGTCCTCAAGCTCGTAGCGGTCGCCGGCCGGCCACACCACCGGCGGCGGCATGTCGGCGGGATCGCCGAGCGGCGCCCCGGCGTCCACCCAGCCCACGATGGTGTCGATCTGCTCGTCGCTCAGCGACCGGTCGTTGATGAAGTGCTGGATGCCGACGGTCTTGTCGAGATGCCAGGGCGGCATCTCGCGCGACTGAACGCGGGCCTTGATGGAGCGCGCCCACGGCCGCGTCTCCTGGTAGGTCACCAGCGACATCGGCGCCATGCTGCCGACCCGGTGACAGGTCTGGCACTTCTGCTGCAGGATCGGCGCGACGTCCTTCGTGAAGGTCACGTCGGTGCCCGCCGCCTGCGCCGCGGCGCCGGCCGGAACCAGTGCCACCGCCGCCGCGAACAGCACGCCGCGTGCCACTTGCCGCCCCGCCACCGCAAGCTGTCGATGCCTCATCACTTCTCCTTCACGGTTTCCGGTCGACCGCCATGGTCTCGCGTCCCGGTCCCGCCCCGGCTCGATCTCGGTGCAACGCTCGGTTTCACCGCGGGTTCCGAGCATCCGCGGCGTCGACCCGCACGTGTACATAACCGTTCGTCCAGCAGCACTGATTGCTCTGCCGCGATCCGTCGGCGGCGACCACGTAGAGCATGTAGTCGCCCGGTTCGGACAACTTCGCGATCGTGCCCGCCCGTCGGACCCCGTCCGCCGGTCCGTCCCCGGCCTCGACGGCGGGGCTGTCCTCCTCGAAGCTGACCGCGCCGGGTCCCCGGAACTTGCTCCAAGTCACCGTCAGCTCCGATTCGTCCCGGCCCGACCCCAACCCGTCGTCGCTGACCCACACGTCAAGGGCCAGCGGGGCCCCGGCGACGACCGTGCGCTCGGCAACGCCCCCCGCGGGTCCGGAGAATCCGTCGTCCGCCGGGTCGAACCGCACGACCGGCGGGCTGTTTCCGGGACTCGGTCCCGCCGCCGCCCTGAACGGCTCTATCAGATACTCGGCGTCGAGATTGACCGGGATCTCCAGGGTCTCGCCCCGCAAGGTCAGGGTCCAGGTGACCTCGGTGTCCGGATCCGCAGGAACCGTGACCGTGAACAAACCGATCTGACGCCGCGGGAAGAAGTGGGTCGGCTGGCCCTGGTCCTCGGGACCGGGCGCCACGCGGTTGTTCGGCCCCACCGGAATCGACACCTCTTCCACGTGGTTGCGGTTGAAGTAGCCGAACGATGCGACGATAGTCCCGTCGGGCCGCTCGTACCACCCTTCGTAGACCGGCGACACGCCCTGCCCGCGATCGTGTCGAATCAGGCCGCCGGCCCGGGTGACCTGGGCGTGGGCGGCGGAGCAGACCCCGAGCAGGCCCGTGGCCAGAACCGACGCGACCACGACGCGCGTCAGCGCGCGCCCGCGTGCAGCCGCAACGTTACACATAATCGGCGATTCTCTCAGTACAAACAGTCCATGTCCAGAATTCGGACCGCACCGGAGATGCCGGCGCGACGCAGCATTCCCTTGAGCGCCAGCTCGACGATCTCCTGGGCTTCCCGGACCACGTCCGGGTATCCCGCCTGATCGAAGAGCACCGGCAGGATGTCCAGACGCGGCGTTCATGACCGAATGATAGGCACAGCGGGCCTCGTCAGGCTGCACTCCCGCCTTCGTGACCGCCCGCGGCACTCGCTTCGGGTCCGAGCCTACGGGACGCTTGCCGGCGGAGCCACGCCGGCCCGTTCCATCACGGCGCGGATGGCGGTGGCGGTGGCGGGGTTGTCCTGGATGCCCCGGCCGAGGGGCACGTTCTCGACGATGTCGAGGGGCGTCCACTCGCGGGCGTTCGGCCGGTTCCAGACCGCCGGATCGGCGCCCGCCTCAGCGAGCAGCGCCACGACGTCCGGAACGTGCTTGTAGGCGGCGCCGTGCATGACGGTCTCGCCCTTGGCGTCGACCTCGTTCAGGTCGCCCCCCAGTTCCAGCGCCACCTTGACCGCCTCCATTACCTCGGGCGCGGTACCCGGATCCTCGCCCGGTGACGAGGTGCCGACACCGGCCGCCACCATAATCGGGGTGGTGCCGTCCTCGTTCGGCAGCCGCGGGTCGGCGCCGAGCTCGGCGAGCAGGCGCATCAGCGGTGCATCGCCGGTACGGGCGGCGAGGAGGAACGGCGTGCCGCCGATGAAGTTCAGGCGGGTGATGCCGGCCGGGGGCCGGGTCGTGACCCGGGCGTTCAGGTCGGCGCCGGCCGCGGCGATCTTCTTCACGAAATCGAGGCCGGTCATCGACCCCGAGCCGGGCGGCGCGGGGTTGTTGCTGCCGGCTATGCCGGCCTTGCGCACCCACGACACCTGGTGGAGCGCGGTCCAGCCGCGCGAGGCCACGTTGACGTCGGCGCCCCGGTCGACGAGCAGGGCGGCGAGCTCGTAGTGGGCGTTCGCCGCGGCGAGGAGGAAGGCGTTGAGACCGGTCGCCTCGCGCTCGGCGCTCGTGCCGCCCCGGCGCCGCTCCTCCAGGACCGGCAGCCCCTCTTCGGCGTCCACCCCGGCCTCGAGCAACGTCTGCACGACGCCGATCTCGCCTTCGCGCACCGCGAACAGGAGCGGGGTCCAGCCTCGCTCGGACCGGGCGCTGGGGTCGGCGCCATGGGACAGCAGGGTCGGAATGACGTGCGCATGCCCCTCGGCGGCCGCCCACATCAGCGCCGTCTGCCCGCGCCACGCCTCGGCCGCGTTCACGTCGGCGCCGCGGTCGAGCAGCAGCTCCACCACGTCCTGCGCTCCCGTTCGCGCCGCCGTCATCAACGCCGTCTCCCCCTCGGCCAGCGTCGTGTTCGGTTCGACCCCGGCGTCGAGAAGCAGCCCAACGATGGCGGCATTGCCGTTCACGCAGGCGAGGGCGACCGGCGCCACCCCGTACCGGTTCGTCGCGTCGGCGTCCGCCCCCGCCGTCAGCAGCAGCTCGACGATGTCCGCTTCGTCGGCATGCACGGCCCAGTGGAGCGGCGTGGTGCCGTCCGGCTCGGTCGCGGTCGCGTCGGCGCCGCGGTCGATCGCCGCGCGCACGCCGGCCGCGTCGACTGCCTTGATGGCGTCGAGCAATCCGGCATCGACCACCTCTGCCGCGGCGGCGCGGACGGCGCCGGAACCTGCGACAACGGCAACGAGCAACCACGTGGCAAGCGGACGAGTCACAGGCCCGAAAATGGAACAACGCATGGAATGCCTCCCGTGAACGGTACCAATCGCCCGGAACGGAAACGCGGTTTCACGCTGTCGCCGGACGTGCCGACCCCGCGTGGATCGGCAGTCGATCGCCGCCGACACCCGCAACATCGCGCAGGCGTTCGCACAACGCTTCCGGCCGTCGCCCCTTCGCCGCACCAAGTGATCGGCCGCGGGATGGGCCCGAGCTCGGCCCGGCCGGAGCAACCGCCGCCGGTCCCCCAGGACCGAAAACCACTTTACGGGCTGCCGGCCCGGGACCGGCAACCCGCGGTTTCCTTGCTTTGGCAGAGCCTCCCGTGCGCTACAGCGACAACGGCTCGACGATCTCGCCGGTGCGGCCGGTGCTGTCGGCGAAGTCGTCCAGGTGCACGCCCACGTCGTCGAGCAGCGTCAGGTGGAGGTTCGCCATCGGCGTCAGCTCGTCGTACTTGACGTGGCGTCCGCCGGCGATGCGCGACCCCGCCCCGCTCGCCACGACGATGGGCAGGTTGCGGTGATCGTGGACGTTCGGGTTGCCGAGACCGCTGCCGAGCATGTAGGTCGTGTGGTCGAGCAGGGTGCCGTCGCCGTCCTCGGTGCGCTTCAGCTGGTCGACCATGTACGCGAACAGCGACACGTGATACTGGTTGATCTTCGCGAGCTGGGCCAGCTTCTCGGGGTTGTCGAGATGATGCGACGTCGGGTGATGCGGGTCGGGCACGCCAATCTGCGGATAGGTGCGGGTGCTGGCCTCGCGCGCCATCTGGAACGTGACGACACGGGTCAGGTCCGCCCGCAGCGCGAGCACCTGCAGGTCGTACATCAGCTTGACGTGGTCCTCCCAGACGTCCGGCACGCTCGTGGGACGGGTCAGGTCGCTCAACGGCGAGCCGGCCACCGACGCCTCGGCGCGCTGGATGCGCCGCTCGACCTCGCGGACGGTGTCGAGATACTCGCCGACCTTGTTGCGGTCGCCGGCGCCGAGCTGCGACTGCAGGCGGGACATGTCGTCGAGCACCCAGTCGAGAATGCTCTTGTCCCGGTGCAACTGCGCCTTCCGCTGCTCGGGGGTGCCCCCCCTGCCGAACAGGCGCTCGAAGACGATGCGGGGGTCCGCCTCGGTCGGGTTCGGGGCGGTCGGGGACGCCCACGACAGGCTGTTCATGTAGGCGCAGGCGAAGCCGTTGTCGCAATTGCCGACCTGGGCGATCAAGTCGGTGCCGATCTCCAGGGACGGCAGCGGGGTGTCGCCGCCCACCTTGCGGGCCGCGATCTGGTCGACCGAGGTGCCGTTGACGTAGTCGCTGCCCTCGGTGCGCTTCGGTCGCACGCAGGTCAGGAACGCCGAGTTGGCCGACGCGTGGTCGCCGGAGATGTGCGCGTCGTTGATCTCGAGATTGGTCACGACCGTCACGTTCTCGAGGTGCGGCAGCAGCGGCGACAGGGTCGGCGACAGCGTGGTCATCCGGCCCACCTCGGCCGGCGTCCACGGCACCGGGTTCATCCCCATCGGGATGTACACGTAGCCGAGCCGCCGCGGCGCCGCCGCGGCCGTGTTGGCCAGCGCGGATGCCGCCGGCACCATGGCGTCGAGCAGCGGCAGGGCCAACGTCGCTCCCACGCCACGCAGGAACCTCCGCCGCGGCAGGGCCATCTTGCTGATGATCATGACTGCGATCTCCTCATCTGAAAGGGCGGGCTCTGAACGATACCGAGGATGAGCGACGAGAAGCGATAGTCGTCGCCCGACGCGGCGTCGACGATCGCCCGAACCGCGGGGCCGTCGGCATGCTCGATACCGCGCCCCAACGCGTAGATCAGAAGTTTCTCGGTCGCCGTGCCGACGAACACCTCCGGGCGGTCGAGCAGCGACCGGCGCAGACCGGCCACGCCGTCGAAGGGCTCGCCCCCGGGGAGGTTCCCGGACGCATCGATGGCTGCCCCGCTCTCGGCGTCGCGCCATCGCCCGATGGCGTCGAAGTTCTCCATCGACAACCCGGCCGGGTCCATGATGCGGTGACAGACCGCGCAGGCCGGGTTCCGCCGGTGCGCCACCATCCGCTCGCGCATCGACAGCACGTCGGTCGAAGACGCGCTCTCCTCGAGCGGCGGGACGTTGGACGGCGGAGGCGGCGGGGGCGTCCCCAGCAGGTTCTCGAGAATCCACTTGCCGCGCAGCACCGGCGACGTCCGCGTGGCGTAGGACGTCACGGTCAGGATGCTGCCGTGGCCGAGCAGCCCGGCGCGGGGGCTGTCCGCGGGCAGGGCGACGCGCCGGAAGTGATCGCCGTAGATGCCCGGCACCCCGTAATGCGCCGCGACCCGCTCGTTGAGGAACGTATAGTCCGCGGTGAGCAGATCGGCCACGCTGCGGTCTTCCTCGACCACGCTCCTGAACAGCAGCTCGGTCTCGGTGCGGAACCCCTGCCGCAGGTTGTCGTCGAAATCGGGGAAGGCGCGGGCGTCGGGCCGCACCGCGTCCAGGTTCCTCAGGTGCAGCCACTGGGACGCGAAGTTCGTCGTCAGCGTCTCGGCGCGGGGGTCTGCCAGCATGCGCCGCACCTGGGCCTGCAGCACGTCGGCTTCGCGCAGGCGGCCGGCCGCGGCGGCGTCGATCAACTCGTCGTCGGGCAGGCTGCTCCACAGGAAGAACGACAGGCGCGAGGCGAGCTCAAGGTCGCTGACGCGATACGCGGTTCCGGCCTCAACCCCCGCGGGGTCGCGCTCGATGCGAAACAGGAACTCGGGGCTCGCCAGCAGGGCCCGCAGGGCGGTCTCGACGCCGGCATCGAACCCGCCCTCGGCATAACCTTCCCGATAGAACCCGGTGAGCTGCTCGATGTCGCCGAAGGTGACCGGGCGCCGATAGGCGCGCCGCGCCAGCGAGGCGACGATCGCGGTGGCGCACGTCTCGGCCTCCTCGGCCGTGGCGTCCGCGGGGCGGCACGAGAAGATGCGGTCACGGCTCGGCGTCTCGCCGATGCCGGTGGGGTCGAACGGACCGGCGATCGAGATGGTGCGCACCGCCGGCTGCTGCCGGGGATGACGATCCATGTTGAAGTGGGCGTCGTAGGGCTGCCGGGTCGTCTCGAGCAGGGCCGAGTTCTTCTTGATGAAGGCGGCGCCCACCCGGTGCGGCCCCGCCGTGACCGGCAGGCGCGCGTTCAGGTGGTTGTCGATCCCCTCGTCCGCGTAGTACGTGGCGTTGGCCTGGATCACCATGTTCGTGCTCGGCTCCATGGTGAAGAGCTCCAACCGGTCGCCGTCGAGGGTCAGCTCCACCTCGTGCGGCTCGGTCAACCCCTCGACGTTCTCGTTGCGGTTGCGCTGCAGGCGGACCTGTACCTCGTACTCGCCGTCGAACGGGAACACGTGCTCGACGACGGTCCCGCCGCGGGTTCCGAACGGCAGGCCGTCGACGTGGTCCTCCTGGGTCCGGTCGGCGGGCACGACCACCACCCGGCTGCCCGGGGCGGGCGCCTGACTGCCCACGGCCAGCTCGCTGACGGTCCGGGCGGCTGCGAGATACCGCTCCATCAGTGTCGGCGACAACCCGCCGGTGTTCACGTTGTCGAAACCGAAGGCGGCGTCGTCCCGCGGCAGCAGCGCGGTGACGTCGATCTCCAGCGCCAGCAGGTCGCGGATGGCGTTCTGATATTCAGTCCGGTTCAACCGCCGGAACGTTTCGGTGCGGCCGGGGTCGGGATTGATCCGCGCCGCCTCGTCGAGTGCGGTTTCGAGATAGGCCAGCAGGCGGTGGTGGGTCGCGGGGTCGGGACGCGGTCGCGGCTGCGGAGGCATCGCGCCCGCGCGCAGCTTCCTGACGACCTTTTCCCACACCTCCGCGTGCGCGGCGACGTCACCGACGTCCACGCCTTCGAGCGACAGCCCGCCCGTCTGCAGGCGGTCGTTGTGACAGGTGACGCAGTACCGATTGAGGACCGCCCGCTCCGAAGCGGCCGATTCGGTGCGGGCGGACGCGGACCGCACCGGCTGCGCCTCCGCTCCGGCCAGCAGCAGGGCCGTGCACGCGAAACCGACGGCGGGGCGCCGCAGGAGCCGACTTGCCAGCATCCGTTCCAGGCCTTCCGTCATCGAGGCCTCCAGAGTGCGGGTTGTCCGATCGGGCGCATTCTACCTCATTTTGTGGTCATCGGATCATCGCGCAGGCGCGGCCCCGACCGCCCGCTCCTCGGCGCGGGCGCCGGCGAGGATGCCGGCCATCGCGTAGTTCCCCTCGTGGCAGGCGTACTCGAAGATGGATACGCGATCCGTGATCCGGGTCATGGGTCGGGAGACCGTCCACGGCCGCGTGAACGTCCTCGGGTCGTCGACGGTGAACCGGTAGTCGATGGTGTCGTCGTCGACGCGCGTATAGCGTTCGGTCAGGTGCAGGGTGTCGCGCGATCCCTGGTAGCTGGTCTTGGGATCGAAGTTGGTGGTCTCGACGACCAGGGTGTCCCCCTCCCAGTGGCCGCGGGAGTCGCCCATCCACTGGGTGACGGACGGAGGCAGATGCGGCTGCCCGTTCAGCGGGATGATGCGGGGCTCGTGGATGAGCTCCTGGAAGACGACGACGTAGCCGGGCGTCTGAAAGATCTGGTAGTTGCTGCTGTACCAGCTCCCGATGCCGTTCCACCCGCGCGAGATGCAGCGGGTCCAGGGAGTGAGATCGGAATAGGTGTCGGGCGAATTGGACGGCCCCCGCGTGCTCCGCTCGGCGCGCTCGGCCTCGATTCTCTCGCGGCCTTCCGGCGACAACGCGGGGATGCGCCCGTCCGGCGGATCGATGATCAGCGACGTCCGGGTCAGGGCCCGGCCGACGTCGCGCCAGAACGCGTTGTAGTTGCCCACGCTGCCTTCCCCGGGCGGCAGATCGAAGTTGGCGCGATTGGTCGCTTCCAGGGTCGCTGCCTCCTCGAGCGCCAGGGTCTCTCGTCCCGCCAGCGGCCCCGCGGCGGGCCGTTCGAGCGGGGTCGACGTCTGGCTGTTCCACTGCCCCTGCAGATCGGGGTCGCCCCAGGGAGTCCGGGGCGCGGCCGGCGTCCCCGGCTCGGCGGGCCGGGGCTGGCCGTTGGCCGGCGCGGCCGGCGCCAGCGCGACGACGATCAGGATCAGGGTGGCGAATCCTCGCTGGACCATTGTCATCCTCCTGCGGTCGTCCCGGGGAGCCCATCGTGAAACACGAGCGCTCGACCGAGACCGGTGAAGCGCCGGCGCGGCCAGACGCGACGAGGGCGCCCCGACGGGCATGGGCCACCCGGGAACGACGCGTCCAGGCACGGCGCCCTGCGGGTCGACTGTCGCCACCCCGGGGTCGATGTCGATCGCATGATCGCCCAGCGGCGCCGCCCGTGCAAGGCTCGCCGCGGGGGTATTGCGCGAGCCGCCCGCGCAGGGCATGATGCGCGTACTTGGACGATGTGCGTGGAGGACGTGCCATGAGCCGACGATACGGTGTTTCGCTGCTGGCGGCGGTCATCACCGGCGTGCTTCCCCTCACCGCGGCGGGCCAGTCGGCAAAGAGCCCCGACCCGCGGACGCCCTGGGGCGACCCCGACCTGCAGGGGATCTGGACCAGCGCCACCTACACGCCGCTGCAACGCCCGGAGTCGCTGGCCGACCGCCAGTTCCTGAGCGAAGAAGAGGCGGCCGAGTTCGCGGCCCTTGTGGCCGAGGACGGGGTCGATCCGTTACGGGCGCGCGGCATTCTCGCGGCCGAGACGGAGGAGGAGCGCCTGGCCGTGACCCGCCAGACGCAGGAGAACATCCACTACGACAACGCCGTCTGGCTGACCGAGGAGGAGCGGAAGACGTTCTCGAGCCGGCGCACGTCCCTGATCGTCGATCCGCCGAACGGACGGATCCCGCCGCGCGTCCCGGAGGCGGTGGCGCGCGAAGCGGCGCGACGGCAGGCGAGCCGGTATCTCGTCTACAACATCGAAGAGTCCTCGTTCGACAGCTACCGCACGCGCACGCTGCAGGAGCGTTGTCTGGTCTGGCGGCATGAAGGCCCGCCGATGGTGCCGCCGTCCTACAACGACATGCTCCAGATCTTCCAGACGCCGGACCACGTCGTCGTCCTGCAGGAGATGAGCAACAACGACGCCCGCATCATCCCCCTCGACAACCGCCCCCACCTGTCGCCGCGCATCCGACAGTGGCCGGGCGACTCCCGCGGGCGCTGGGAGGGCGACACGCTGGTGGTGGACACCGTCAACTTCAACGAGAAGACGCACTACGAAGGGTCGACCGAGGCGTTGCACGTCGTCGAGCGCTTCACCCGCGTCGACGCGGAGACGATACGCTACGAGTTCACGGTGCAGGACGACAGGACCTGGGCGCAGCCGTGGAGCGCGGAGTTCCCGCTGATGAAGCGCGACAGCCCCCTCTACGAGTACGCCTGCCACGAAGGCAACCACGACATCCGGCACATTCTCGAAGGGGCCAGGAACGTCGAGCGGCAGGCGGCCGACCAGACGCAGGACGAGGGGGACGAACAGGAGCGGTAGCGGCCGGACCGGCACGCACGATGGCCGGGTCCCGCCGTCGCGGGTCCCGAGCACGCGGAGGACAACCCCTGCTGGCAGAGACGCTGCTCATCACCGGCGGCGCCGGCTTCATCGGGTCGCATCTCGTCCGCCATGCGCTGGACCAAGCCGCGCATCGTCTCGTCGTCGTCGACAAGCTCACCTACGCCGGCAGCCGGTCGAACCTCGCCGGGGTGCTCGACCATCCGCGGGTCACGTTCATCGAGGCAGATATCGCGGACCTCGCGGCGATGGAGCAGGTGTTCGCCGCGCATCGGCCGCGGGCGGTCGTGAACCTCGCGGCGGAGTCGCACGTCGATCGGTCGATTCACGGTCCCCGGTCGTTCATCGACACCAACGTCGTCGGCACGTCCGTCCTCCTCGAGTGCGCCAGGACGCAGGTAGCCGGCGGCGGGCGCCGCGGCGACGCGGGATTCCGCTTTCTCCACGTATCCACCGACGAGGTCTACGGGTCCCTCGGCCCGACCGGGCGTTTCCGCGAGAACAGCCCCTACGCCCCCAGCTCGCCCTACGCGGCGAGCAAGGCGGCGGCCGATCATCTCGTCCGCGCCTGGTTCCACACCTACGGCCTACCGGTGCTGGTCACCCACTGCTCCAACAACTACGGCGCGTATCAGTTCCCCGAGAAGCTGATCCCGTTGATGATTCTCAACGCCCTCGCCGGCCGCCCGTTGCCGATCTACGGGGACGGCGGGCACGTGCGCGACTGGCTGCACGTCGACGACCACTGCTCGGCGCTGCTGCGTGTGCTGTCGGACGGGACGCCCGGCGAACGCTACAACATCGGCGGCGGCAACGAACGGAGCACTCTGGAGATCGTCGATCTGGTCTGCGACGCCCTCGAGGAACTGCGGCCCCCCGCGACCAACCCGGCCCTGAACGGCGGGAGCTACCAGGCCCTCAAGGCGTTCGTGCCGGACCGTCCGGGCCACGACCGCCGCTACGCCATCGACGCCTCCAGGATCGCCGGCGAGCTCGGCTGGAGCCCGCGCCGGCCGTTCCGGCAGGGGCTGCACGAGACGGTCCGCTGGTACGTCGAGCACCGCGACTGGCGCACCCGGCGGCTCCGATCCGCGCCGGCGGTCCCGCAAGGACGCTGACGGAAGTCACACTGCCGCGTCCCGGAGCCGGCGAAGGCCAGCCGCGTCAACTGGCAGCCGCCCCCAGCAGCCCGTGGCGAAAGTCTCCGCTGCATTCGACCGGCGGCGCATCCTGCGCCCCGCCGGTCTCGGTGCAACGCGGGGTTTCCCCACGGGCTGCCAGGCTCCGAGTGTCGCCCGTGGGGTGCAACCGGGGTTGCACTATAGTGTTCACCTCGATGACATCGACATCATCGCGGCCAGTCGTCGGCGTCATGGGGGCGAGCCGCGAGCCGCATACCGAGAGGTCGCGACGCGTCGGCACGTGGCTTGCCCGCGCCGGCTATCACCTGTTGACGGGCGGCGGGCCGGGCGTGATGGCGGCCGTCACCGAGGCGTTCGTCGCGGTGCCGGATCGCCGCGGCCTCGCCATCGGCGTCCTGCCTGCGAGCGGCCGCCGCGGTATCGAGGGGCCGGCGGTCCGTCCGCCCCCAGGGTACCCGAACCCCTGGATCGAGCTGGCGATAGCCACGCATCTCGACAGCCTCGGGGAACGCAGCGGCGACGAACGGTCACGCAACCACGTGAACATCCTGTCGTCCGACGTCCTGATCTTCCTGCCGGGCTCGGTCGGGACCGCGAGCGAGGCGAAGCTGGCGGTACGATACGGGAAACCCTCGATCGCCTACCTCGATACGCGCGCCGATGTACCGGACCTGCCGGACGCGATTCCCGTGGAGCCGGCGTTTGCGCGGATCGAAGCGTTCGTGCGGGACGCCTGCGCGCGTCGCCGCGGGGCCGATGACATGATTCCACGCACGGGGCCGATGACATGATTCCACGCACGATGCGCCTGCGCCTCCTCCTGACGGCCGGTCTCGCCGCGCCGGGCCTCGGCTGCGGAACCGCGCCGGCCACGACTACGACCACGACCCCGGCGCCGCACGCCTGCGCCGACTTCCTGTCGCGCACCGACTTCGACGTCAGCGTCATGGACGCCGAGCTCATGAACCCCGGCGCCGAGACGGAGTACTGCTGGGTCGATGCGATGATCCGGCCCAATATCCGATTCGCCGCGAGTCTGCCGACCCGTTGGAACGGACGATTCGTCATGCGGGGCGGGGGCGGCTACGCCGGCCAGCAACCGGTGAAGGGGCGCGGCGATCCGCTGCGGGACCAGGGCTGGGTCACCGCCTCGACCGACACCGGACACGACGCGGCCCGCTATCCCCTGGCCAGCTTCGCCTACGACAATCGGGACGGCGAGATCGACTACGCCTACCGCGCGGTGCACCTGACCGCGGTCGAGGTCAAGGCGCTCGTAGGGGAGTACTACGGCCGGCCCGCCGACTACGACTACTGGCTCGGCTGCTCCACCGGCGGGCGCCAGGGCCTGATGTCGGCCCAGCGCTTTCCCGACGACTTCGACGGCATCGTCGCGGGGGCGCCGGTGCTCGACTTCACCAATACCCAGATCGGCGGCGTGTGGTCGTCGCGGGCGATGCGCGAGCACCCGCTCGGGCTCGAGAAGATCGCCAGGGTCGGCGAGGCGATCTACGCGGCGTGCGACGGCGTCGACGGCCTCGAGGACGGCCTGATCGACGATCCGCGGGAATGCCGCTTCGACCCCCGGACGGACTACCCGCGGTGCGAGGGCGCCGACCGCGTCGACTGCCTCACCGAGGGGCAGAGCGCCACGTTGGCGAAGATCTACGGCGGCGTCGTCAGCCGCGGCGAGCCGTACTTTCCCGGTCAGCCGCCGGGGGCCGAGCTCGGCGACCCGCTCGGCCCGCCGGCGGCGCGAACGAGCGGTTGGGGCCGCTGGTTCGTAGAACCGGCGGGGGGAACGCCGTTGCTGGAGCGCTTCGGGGTCACCTTCATGCGCTATATGGCGTTCCACGAGGACGACCCCCACTGGTCGATCGATCGGTTCGACTTCGATGAAGACCCCTACCGGATGGACGCCATTCGCGGCATCCTCGACGCCACCGACCCCGACCTCACCCGGTTCCGCGACGCCGGCGGCCGGATGCTCACCTATCACGGCTGGGCCGATACCGCGCTCAATCCCCTGATGGCGGTGAACTACTACGAGGACGTGCTGGCCGAGACGCCCGGCGCCGCCGACTTCTACCGACTCTTCATGGTTCCCGGCATGTTCCACTGCGGGGGCGGGCGGGGCATCAACACGATCGACGCGCTGCCGGATCTCGTGGCGTGGGTCGAGACCGGCGAGGCGCCCGCGCGCCTCATCGGCCAGCGCGTCGACCGTGACGGCGCGCTGCTGATGACGCGGCCGGTCTGCCCGTACCCCGAGGTCGCCCGCTACGCTGGCTCCGGCGACGTCGACGCCGCCGCCAGCTTCGTCTGCCGACCACCGTCGTCCTGACGCCGGACCGGCTTGCGCGGCGGTCATCAACGCGGTACTCAGCGCGTCCGGGCGACCAGGTGACGAAGGAACCTGTTGGGTTCGGGTGACTGCGGAGCAACTCCGCGGAACCACGCAGTTGGTCAGAATGCGTCGCCGGTCGCATGCCGCGCGGCCTACTCCGTCGCCGCAAGCAGCGTACCGAAACAGCGTCGCCCTCTACGCCCGCAACATCGCCGCCGCTCGATCCGCCAGGGTGCCGAGCACGTGCTCGAGGCGGGATCGACAGGCCTCGACCACGCCGTCCTCCGACGGGTCGGGCACGTCGAACGGGGCGCCGATGGCCACCGCCATGGAGCTGAACGGCCGGGGAATCTGGGTTCGATCCCAGCTCGACGCCGACCAGTGGCGCTGGGCCTCGATGTGGAAGGGCAGGATCGGATTGCCGGTGGCCCCGGCGAGCCAGACCGCGCCTGGCTGGACGCGGCGCGCGGGTCCGCGCGGACCGTCGACGGTGAACGCAGCGGGACGCCCCGCCGCGACGTCGCGCTTGAGCTGGATCAGGGCGCGCCGGGCGCCGCGGGAGGTCGAGCCGCGGGCGGTGCCGTAGCCGAAGCGCCGGATGATGCGGGCGATCCACTCGCCGTCGAAGTTCTGGCTGGTCATGACCACGATGCCGCGATCGCGCCAGAACCAGGTAGCAGGCAGAATACGCCCGTGCCAGAACGCGAAGATGGGCTCGCGCCGGCGCGCCACGATGGCGTCGTAGTGGCCCATGCCCTCGACGCGCCAGCGGAGGGTCCGGCAGAGCAGCCCGATGAGCGGCGCGCCGACCCCCGCGATGGTCCGCGCCTGGGCGAGCTGCCAGGGGGTGAGGGAATTGGAAGCCGCGCGTGGACCGGGGCCCACGCTACATTCCTTCGTACTCGGGACCGCCGCCGCCCTCGGGAGGCACCCAGTCGATGATCTGATAGGGGTCCATGATGTCGCACGTCTTGCAATGGACGCAGTTCGACGCGTTGATCTGCAGCCGGCGGCCGTCCCCCGTCCCGTCGTCCACCATCTCGTAGACGTTGGCGGGACAGAAGCGCACGCACGGGTTGCCGTACTCCTCGCGGCATCGGGTGCGGCAGACGTCGGTGTCCTGCACGAGCAGGTGGACCGGCTGGTCCTCGTCGTGGCGGGTCCCCGAGTAATGCACGTTGGTGAGCTTGTCGAAGGTCAGCGCGCGGTCCACCTTGACCGCATTGCTCGGGGTATCCGGATCGGACGGCCCGCCGGGATAGTAGCTGGACAGCGAGGCCAACCGCTCGTGGCCGGCCTCGCTCGACAGCGGTTTCGCCGGCCACCGCCCGTTGGTCAGCCACGCCAGCCCCGCGAAGGCGGCGCCCGCGGCCAGCCCGGCCCCGAACGCCTGATGGACGTTGCGGACCGGATACAGCTCGCGGCGGATGCTGCCGCGGTTGATGAGCTCCCGGTACTTCACCAACCGGGACGCCGATACGTCCCCGGCCCGCACCGCCGCGAACGCGGCGTCGGCAGCGTGGATGCCGCTGTGCATCGCGAGGTGGATCCCCTTCAGCCGCATGGAATTGAGAAATCCCGCGGCATCGCCGACGATCAACGCCCCGTCGAGATGACACCGGGGAATGGCGTACCAGCCCCCCTCCGGCAACGCCTTCGCGCCGTAGCGGGTCATCTCGCCGCCGGCCAGCATGCCGGCGACGAGGGGATGCTGCTTGAACCGCTGAAACGCCATGTGCGGATCGAACCGCGGGTCCCGGTAGTCGAGCCCCACCACGAGTCCGATCGCGAGACGCCCCTCGGGCAGCACGTACAGGAATCCGCCGCCGAACTCCTCGCTCCGGAGGGGATAGCCCAGCGTGTGCACGACGGTGCCCGGCGCCTCCCGATCCGGCGGAATCTGCCAGAGCTCCTTGATGCCGATAGCGTAGGTCTGCGGCGCCGCGGCATCGAGCCCCTGCCTGCGGATGAGGGTCTTGGTGAGATTGCCCCGGACCCCGTCGGCGAAGATGGTGACGGCGGCCCTGATGTCGACCCCCGGCTCGAAGGCGCCCTTCGGCCGGCCCTCCTTGTCGAGGCCCCGGTCGCCGGTCCTGACCCCGACCACCCGGTCGCCGTCGTACAGCACTTCCGTACCCGCGAACCCGGTGAAGATGTCGATGCCTTCCGCTTCCGCCTGCTCGGCGAGCCAGCGGACGAACCGGTTGAGGGAGATGACGTAGTTCCCGTGGTTGCGCAGGGGCGGCGGGGTGATCGGCGCCCGGAACTGGGAATTCGCGGTCAAGTAGTAGACGCGGTCCTGCCGCACCGGCGTCTCGACCGGTGCCCCGCGCTCTTTCCAGTCCGGCAGCAGCGCGTCGAGGCCGGACGGGTCGAGCACCGCCCCGGACAGCATGTGCGAGCCGCTCTGGCGGGACTTCTCGAGCACCGCGACGGAGAGGGGATCGCCCCCCTCCTGCCGCTGGAGGGCGGCGAGGCGGATGGCCGCCGACATTCCGGCAGGACCGCCGCCGACGATCAGGATGTCGACGTCGAGGGTTTCACGTTCCATCAGGCGTCTAGGGCGGCAATGATCGCGGGCACCACGTCGAACAGGTCGCCGACGATGCCGTAATCGGCAACTTCGAAAATGGGCGCGTCGGCATCCTTGTTCACCGCCACGATGGTGCGGGAACCCTTCATGCCCACCAGATGCTGGATCGCGCCGGAAATCCCCAACGCCAGATAGAGCTTCGGGGCGACGGTCTGACCCGAGCTGCCGATCTGACGATCCATCGGCAGCCAGCCGGAATCGCAGATGGGCCGCGACGCCGCGACCTCGGCGCCCAGGGCGGTCGCGAGGGACTCGACCAGATTCAGATGCTCCCGGGCCTTGATCCCGCGTCCGACCGCCACGATCCGCTCCGCCTGGGTGAGGTCCACCGCCTGTTTGGCCTCCTGGAACGGCGCCTCCACCGACTGCCGAATCGTGCCGGGCTCCAGAGTCGCCGCGAACGGGTTCACCGGCGCGGCGGCCGCCCCCCGCTTCAGCACATCCGGCCGGAACGTGCCGATCTGGAAGCTGACGAAGTGCGGCGCCGGACCGGCGGCGGCGACGTCGGCCACGAACTTGCCCTGAAACATCGGACGCACGAACGCCAGCCGGCCATCCCGCGGCCGGACCCCGACACAGTCGGCGATCAGCGAGCGGCCGAGCCGCGCGGCCAGCCGGGGGGCGAAATCGCGGGTCTGGTAGGTATGCGCCAGAAAGACGAGATCCGGGGCGGTGCCGGCCACCACCGCGGCGAACGCGGCCACGAAGCCGTCGGGGGTGTAGGACGCGAGATCCGGGTGGTCGACGGTGAGGATCGACTCGACCTCCGCCGCCGCCAGCTCGGCTCCCACCGCCGCCAGACCCGCGCCGGCGACGGCGACGCGCACCGGCTGGCCGATCTGCTGGGCGGCCACCAGGGCCTCCCAACTCGCGTTGTTCAGGACTCCGTCCCGTTGTTCGGCTATGACTAGAACCATTTGCGATGCGCTCACTGGGTGCAGGGTCAGATCACTCGCGCTTCTTCGCGCAGCACCTTGACGAGCTCGGCCGCCGCGTCGGTCGGCGAACCGTCGATCATCCGCGTCTGCTTGGTCTTCTCGGGCACCCGAATCTCGAGAATCTCCTGCCGCGGGACGAGATCGGCAGCCGCCTCGACCACCCGGACGTCCTTGCGCTTCGCGGCCATGATGCCCTTGAGGGTGGCGTAGCGCAGTTGGTTGATCCCGCTCTGAATCGTCAGCAGGGCCGGCGTGGGCATCGAGACCCACTGGAACCACCCGCCCTCCAGCTCCCGCTTCACCCGCAGGCCCCCGTCGGCGACCTGCACTTCCATGATGATCGTCGCATGGGGGATGCCGAGCAGCTCGGCCAGAACGACGCCGGTCTGCGCGAACCCCTGGTCGTCCGACTGCAGACCGGTCAGGACGACGTCGAACCGCTCGTCCCGAACGGCGTCGGCCAGCGCCTCGGCAACCATGCCCGCGTCCGCGCCGGCCAGACGGTCGCCTTCGACCCGAATCGCCCGGTCCGCCCCGCGCGCCAGTGCTTCCCGAACCACCTGGGCCACCCGGGCCGGTCCGGCGGAGCAGACCACCACTTCGCCGCCATGCTGCTCCTTGAGCCGAAGCGCCTCTTCCAGGGCATAGGCATCCGGCTCGTTCATCTCGAAACTGGCGTCCCGATCCTGGACCCAGGTACGGGCCTCGTCGACCCGGAGCGGCCACTCGCGGGTCACGACCTGCTTCACACAGACGGCGATCTTCATCCGTTCCTCATCTTGGGAGCCCGGGGCAACAGCCCCGCGGTTTCACCATGGGCTCCTCGAGTGGCCGATCCATCGGCCTCATGCATCTCCATCGGCCTCATGCATCGTGGCGTCTGAACAGCAGCGAGGCGTTGGTCCCGCCGAATCCGAACGAGTTCGACAAGGCGTACTCCATCGCGGCCGGCCGCTTCACGTGGGGCACGTAGTCCAGGTCGCAGTCGGGGTCGGGGTTCTCGAGATTGACGGTCGGCGGCATGATCTGCTTCCGCATCGTCAACGCCACGATCCCCGCTTCCATCCCACCCGCCGCCCCCAGCAGATGGCCGGTCATCGACTTCGACGACGACACCGCCAGCTCGTGGGCGTGCGCCCCGAAGCACCGCTTGATGGCCAGCGTCTCTATCCGGTCGTTGAACGGGGTCGAGGTCCCGTGCGCATTGATGTAGTCGACCTGGTCCAGCCCGATGCCGGCCTGTTCGATCGCCGCCCGCATCACCCGGAAGGCGCCGTCCCCGTCCTCGGCCGGCGCGGTGGCGTGAAAGGCATCCGCGGACATGCCGTATCCGACGAGCTCCGCATAGACCGGCGCCCCGCGCGCGAGCGCCCGGTTGCGCTCTTCGAGAATCACCACCCCGGCGCCCTCGCCGATGATGAATCCGTCACGTTCGCGGTCGAAGGGGCGGCAGGCGCGGGTCGGTTCGTCGTTGCGGGTCGACAGGGCGCGCATCGCCGCGAACCCGCCGACGCCCAGGGGGGTAATCGCAGCCTCGGACCCGCCCGCCACCATGACGTCGGCATCGCCCCGCCGGATCGTTTCGAACGCGTCGCCGACGGCATGCGCCGACGCCGAGCAGGCGGTGCAGGTCGCCGAGTTCGGTCCCTTCGCGCCCAGGCGAATCGATACCTGGCCGGCCGCCAGATTGATGATCGTGGCGGGGATGAAAAACGGTGAGATCTTGCGCGGTCCGCCCTTGAGCAGCGCGAGATGCTCGCGCTCGATGGTGCTGAACCCGCCGATGCCCGACGCGATGTACACACCTACGCGGGGGGCCAGATCCGGCGTCACCTCCAGTTGCGCATCGTCGCGCGCGAAGTCGGCCGCGGCGATGGCGTACTGGATGAAGACGTCCATCTTCTTGACGTCCTTCTTGGCGATGAAGGCGAGCGGATCGAATCCGTGCACCTCCCCGGCGATACGCGCCGCGTAGCCGGAGGAGTCGAATTTCGTGATCGGACCGATACCGCTCCGGCCCGCGCACAGCGCCTCCCACGTTGCCGACGTACCGATACCGAGCGGCGACACGAGGCCGACGCCCGTCAC
This sequence comes from Vicinamibacterales bacterium, assembly GCA_965229825.1. GTDB lineage: Bacteria > Acidobacteriota > Vicinamibacteria > Vicinamibacterales > UBA8438 > JAJEEA01. The sequence goes on along the minus strand of CBDDJQ010000013.1, from coordinate 1,467,731 downwards.
CACAACCCGCCTGATCACAGTCACTCCCGTCGGAGCCGCCCTTACTTCTTCTTCGAGTGCGCCTCGATGTACTCGACGGCCTCTTTGACCCGGGTGATCTTCTCCGCGTCTTCATCCGGTATCTCGAGGCCGAACTCCTCTTCGAACGCCATCACGAGCTCTACCGTGTCGAGCGAGTCGGCCCCGAGATCGTCCACGAACGATGCGTCCGACGTCACCTCTTCATCGTCGACACCGAGCTGCTCCACGATGATGCTCTTCACTTTTTCAGCAACCGCCATTCACTCGCCTCCTACATGTACATTCCACCGTTCACCGCCAGCACATGCCCTGTAACGTACGCTGCTTCGTCGGACGCCAGAAAACAGATGGCCCCCGCGACATCATCGGTGGTTCCCAGTCGGCCCATCGGTATCTGCGCGAGCACCGCGGCCTGCGCCGACTCGTTCAGCCCTGCCGTCATGTCGGTGTCGATCATGCCGGGAGCAACCACGTTCACGGTGATCCCGCGCGAGGCGACCTCTCGCGCCAGCGCCTTCGAAAACCCCTCCAGACCCGCCTTGGACGCCGCATAGTTGGCCTGTCCGGCGTTGCCCATCCGACCCACCACCGATCCGACGCTGATGATGCGGCCGCTCCTTTGCCTGAGCATCGGACGCAACACCGCGCGCGCACAGGTGAACGCCGCCGTCAGGTTCGTGGCGACGACCGCATCCCAGTCGGCGGACGTCATCCTGAGCGCGAGCTGATCGCGAACGATGCCTGCGTTGTTGACCAGCACGTCGATGCGGCCATACTCGTCGAGCGCGGCCCGGACCATCGCATCGATGCGTCCCGGGTCGGTGACGTCAACGCTGACACCGACCGCCCGGCCTCCGCCGCCGCGGATCTCCGCCGCCACTCCGTCGGCATGGTCGCCGCGCGCCGCCGCCACCACCGCGGCACCCGCCGCCGCGAACCGCCGCGCCACCGCCCGCCCGATACCGCGCGAGGCGCCGGTCACGATGGCAACGCGGTCGCGCAGGCTGTCAAGCATAGCGCTCTCACGCCGCCAAGGCGGACACCGCCCGATCGACGCCGTCCGGATCCGCGACCGACAGCAGACGTGCGTTGCGGTCGATTCTCCGGATGAGACCGCTCAACACCGCGCCCGGACCTACCTCAACATACATGTCGACACCCTCCGACGCAAGACGTCGAACGACCTGTTCCCACCGGACGGGCGCCGTGACCTGATCCACCAGGGCGGAAATCGCGGCGGCCGCGTCACCCTTCGGCTCGGCGTCCAGATTGGCCACGACGGGGATGGCCGGATCGGCGACCACGAGCGCGCGCAGATCCCGTTCGAGGCGATCCTGGGCCGGCCGCATCAACGCACAATGAAACGGCGCACTGACCGGCAGCCGCCGCACGCGCCTGGCGCCGAGCACCTTGGCGCGGTCACCCGCCCGTTGCACCGCGTCGGCCGCGCCCGCAATGACGATCTGGCCCGGGGCGTTGAGATTCGCCGGACTCACCACCTGCTCCTCGGCCGCCTCCCGGCACGCCTGCGCCACCAACGGCTCATCCAGCCCCATCACCGCGGCCATGGCGCCGTCCCCCACCGGTACCGCGTCCTGCATGTAACGGCCCCGGTTGCACACCGTGCGCACCGCGTCGCCGAACGACAGGGTCCCGGCCGCCACATGCGCCGAGTATTCGCCGAGACTGTGACCCGCGAGCCAACGGGGCCGCACCCCCCGCCCCATCAGCGCCCGCGCCGCCGCCGTCGAGACGGTGAGCAGCGCCGGCTGGGTATTTTCGGTCAGCACGAGCTGCTCGGCCGGCCCCTCGAAACAGAGCGTACTGATGCCGATGCCGAGCGCCGCGTCGGCCTGCTCGAACGTCTCGCGGCATTCAGGGAACCGGTCGGCAAGCGCCTGCCCCATTCCCACGTGCTGCGAACCCTGGCCCGGAAATACGAATGCGATCATGGAGAGGCTTCCATGGAGAGGCTTCGACGATGGACGAACGACTCCGGCCGTCAGGCCGCTCAGGCCTCCTTGATCGGCCGCACCTGACGGCCGCGGTAGTAGCCACAGTGCGCGCACACCTGATGCGGCGGTTTCGGCTCATGACATTGCGGGCACTCGCCAAGAAACACCGGGGCGATTTTCTGATGCGTGCGGCGCTTCGCCGTGCGTGATTTGGAGTGTCGTCGTTTCGGATTGGCCATGTCTTCTCGAATCCTCTCGTGCCGCCGGTCGCCCCGCCGCCTGTATGGCCGGCGGCGGAGGCTAGTGTTTCAATAACTGTTTCAGCCCGGCCAGCCTGGGGTCCTCCCACGTGTCGACACATTGACACGGGCTCGCGTTCCGGTTGCCGCCGCAGACGATACAGAGTCCCCGGCAGTCGGTGCGGCACAGCGGCTTCATCGGCAACGAAAGCTGGAACTGCTCCTGAACCAAGTGCCTCAGATCGATCTGTTCGTCCCGGTAGAACGCGGTGCCCAGATCCTCTTCCTCGATCTGGGCCTCACTGTCGCCGCGGTTCTCGGAGGCCGGCAGATACAGGAGATCCACGTCCATGCCGACCTCGAGGCGGAAGGACTCCAGACACCGGCTGCAATCGAGTTCCAGCTTCCCTTCGATGCGACCCGAGAGCCGATACTTGCTCCCACTCTTCCGGACCAGCAGGTCGAGCGTCACCAAGCCGGCGACTCGATACTGCCCTCCGCCGTCCGGGGTCAGCGACCCGGCGGACAACCGGCGGTGGACATCGGTCCGTGGTCCCTCGATGGCCCGCAGATCGAGATGCGCGGAGGCCGCCGCCTCCTCCGTCCCGCCTGCCCTCGGCTCCATCTCAATCGACTCCGACCACGGTGGTGACCGGCTCGCGGACCGGGCGCCAGATCAATCAGGAATTATAACCTCAAGGTTCCTTCTCGTTACATCTAAAGCTGGGAGCCCGCGGCAAAACCCCGCCGCATTTCCCCAGGAGCCCGTGGCAAAACCCCGTGTCGCACCGAGACCGGCGGTCGAATGCTCGATTCCGCTCATCCCCCCGCCTGCTCGTCCTCCCGGCGGGAAGCCCCGGTCACCCACGGCCGCGGGATGAAGAGGCGCTTGTACAGGTGCACGGCAAACCGATCCGTCATGCCGGCGATGAAATCCCGCGCCGCCGCGTCGGTCCCGTCCACCTCCAGCGTTCGCCGGTCGAGAAACGCGCCGGGGGCCTGCCGCACCCGTTCCCAGAGCCCGCCGATGATGCCGGAAGCCTTGGCAATCTCGGCGGTGGCCACCCGGTTCTCGTACACCGCCTCGAACAGGAACGCCCGCAACGCGGTGAGGGCCTTCAACACCGGCGGACTCATGCGGAGCTCGACGTCCGGTCTCGTCGCTCGGGTCGCGGTCACCACGTCGGACACCAGCGCGCCGATCCGCTCGGACGAGGTGCGCCCCAGCTGCTCCAGGGGAGCCGCCGGCAGATCGGACGTATCGAGCACCCCCGCACGGACCGCGTCGTCGATGTCGTGGTTCACGTAGGCAATCATGTCCGCGACCCGCGCGACCTGCCCCTCGAGGGTCGCCGCCCGGCGGGCCGGCTCCATGCCGAGCGGCGCGCCGTCCTTGCCCTTCGAGTGTTTTGCGATCCCGTTCCTGACCTCCCACGTCAGGTTGAGGCCTCGGCGGTCCCGTTCGAGCACGTCGACGATTCGCAGACTGTGCTCGTAGTGATTGAATCCCCCCGGCATCAAACGGCTCAGGACTCCTTCACCGGCGTGGCCGAACGGGGTGTGGCCGAGATCGTGGCCGAGGGCGATCGCCTCGGTGAGATCCTCATTCAGGCCGAGCACCTTCGACACGGTGCGGGCTACCTGGGCCACCTCCAGAGTATGGGTGAGCCGCGTCCGATAGTGGTCGCCGGCCGGAGAAAAGAACACCTGGGTCTTGTGCTTGAGCCGGCGAAACGCCTTGCTGTGCACGATCCGATCGCGGTCGCGATGGAACGCCGGCCGAATCGGATCCTCGGGCTCTGTCCGGAGCCGCCCTTTCGACTCCCGGCTTCGCGCCGCGTACGGCGCGAGGTACTGGGCCTCGCGCGCCTCCAACTCCTGTCGAATCATGACAAAGTCAGTCCCATCCGGGGGCGGATGCGTGCATCGAGCAACGCCTCGACCGCCTCGCACGTCGCAGGATGCTCGCCGGGGGTCTCCACCCAATGCACCCCCGCCTCTTTCCTGAACCACGTCAACTGCCGGCGGGCGTACCGCCGGTTCTCGTGGACAATCAGGTCCCGCGTGGTGCGGAGATCGCGTTCGCCGCGAAGATGCTCGAGGGCCTGGCGATACACGAGCCCCCCGAACGGCCCCGCCTCCTCCGGCACCCCCTGCCCGAGCAGGCCGCGAATCTCGTCCAGCAGGCCGCCGGCGAGCTGCCGGTCGACCCGATCCGCAATCCGGGCTTCGAGCTGCTCGATCGGCAACCGCAACCCGACGGTGATCACGGCATGGCCGGCAATCGGCGACCGGGTCTCGGCGAAGTGCTCGGTCAGCGTCCGCCCGGTCAGCCGGAACACCTCCAACGCCCGGACCATGCGTTTCTCGTCGGACGGATGAATCCTGCGCGCCGAGGCCGGATCGTGACGGGCGAGAGCCCGATGCAGGGCGCCGCACCCGCGGCGGCGGGCCACCCGTTCCAGCCGGGCCCGCAGCGCGGCATCGCGTCCCGGACCCGCGAACAGTCCCCGGGTCAGGGCCCGATAGTAGAGGCCGGTGCCCCCGGCCACGATCGGCAGACGGCCTCGACGCGTCACCTCATGCACGACCCGGGCCGCATCGCGGCTGTACCGCGCCGCCGAGTACACGTCGGCCGGATCGACGATGTCGATCAGATGATGCGGAATCCCCTGCTGCCGGCAGGCGGGGACCTTGTCGGTCCCGATATCGAAGCCGCGATAGACGGCCGTCGAGTCGCATCCCAGGATCTCGCCGCCGACCCGCGCCGCGATGGACAACGCGAGCGCGCTCTTGCCGGTCGCCGTCGGTCCGACGAGGGCGAGCAGCACCGGACGGCCGTCCGTGTCCCGCAGGCCGATGGGCTGTCCCACGTTCCTGACCCGGAAAATCGTCGCCTCGCGGCTCCGCTGTCCGCCCAACCAACCCACCCGGAGTCCGCGCCGTATCCGCGGCCCGGACTCCTCGCCCGGACATCGTCGCCTCGCGGCTCCGCTGTCCGCCCAACCAACCCGCCCGGAGTCCGCGCCGTATCCACGGCCCGGACTCCTACCCCAAAAACGCCATCACGAGTACAACCGTCAACAGGATCAGGAGGCCGAGTTGCTGGCGCTCGGTAAGCTGCGGCGGCTCGGTCATGCCGGGATCAGCCGCCCGGCTGCCGCTCGTTGAAATAGAACGTCACCGTGAAGAACACCTGGTCGTCCGGATACTCGGGGGGTAACGGGTAGGTCGGGTTCGATCCGCGAATCGCATTGAATGCGGAGCTCGTGAACGCATCGACGGTCGACGGTCTCTCCACCGTGAGATCCGTCAACGTCCCGTCCATGTGGACGTTGAACGTCAGGACGACGTTCCCCGACATCGACATCGCCGCGTAGGGAATGAACCAGTTGCGATAGATCTGGGCGCGGAATCGCCGGAGCCAGGAGCCGAAATCGACCCCCTTCGAATCGAACTGGATATCGGGACCGTAGCGATCGGTGCGGCCGCGCAAGTTGTAGAACGTCCGATTGCGGGCGACGGTATCCAGCCCCCGCAACGCCCGGTTCAGAATCGTGCCCGGGCGATCGCCGATCGGACGCCGCCCGGATGCCCCGCGCTCCGCCAGCCGCGGCGCGGTCTCCCCTTCCCCCGCCTCGGGGTCCGCCTCCGGGGCATCCGATTCGGGCGCGTCGGCCATGCCGTCGTCGACCCCGTCGACCGGCTCGGCCGGGGCCGCCTCCATCGCCTGCGCATCCTGGCCGGGCGAGGTCAGCGGGTCGAGCCCGTCCGCCGGGTCCGGGGTCTGAACGAACTCGAACGAGTTCCCTTCGGCATTGGGCAGGTCGTTCAGCGGATCCTCCGCCTGGGTCGGCGATTGTGCGACGCGGTCCTGATCGGACAGGTCCGCCGCGAGCGGGGACGCGGATGCCGGCGGGTCGACGAGGGTATCGACGAAGATGAACGCTGGCGCATCGTCGTCGGGCGCCTGCCGTAGCGCCAGCCCTTCGGCCTCCGCCATCTCCGCGAGCTCCTCGGCCCGGCGCTCCATGGCATCCTGGACGAACTGCAGGCGGGGCCCCAGGATCACCAGCAACGCGAACAGCAGATGGATGAACAGCGAGAGCAGGGCGCGCTCGCGCCAAGACATCGCCGACTCGACTGTCGGTGTCTCGAAGCGCCGGCTCTGAAGGTCGAAGTACATGGGACGGGAGCTTGCTTCCCAGTATACCGCGCGCTCAACAGCTCGTGGTGAAACCCCGCGTTGCACCGAGAGCGGCGAGGGCGCCAGCGGGCTGAAGGGCGCCCTCGGGCAAAGAACGCCCGTGCCTGACAAGGCGTGAGGAGGGCGCATATTGGGGCATATCGCAACCGCGGACTGCAAGCAGTCCGTCCGAACAACGCAGTCAGGCGGGATGCATCGCCGCTCGAATGCAGCGGGGACTTTCGCCACGGGCTGTCAAGGTTGTATCGGTTTGCGGGCTGCGTAGAGATAGACGATCCCCAGGGCCAGCCGATCGACGCGGACGTCGTCGAATCCGCAGTCGCGCAGCACCGTGGCCAGCGCGTCGGGACCGAGAAAGGCATGGACGGAGGCGGGCAGGTAGGCGTACGCGTCCGCGTGCCGCGACAGCCAGCGGCCGACGCGAGGCAGCACCTGTCGAAAGTACCAGAGATACGCGCCCCGGAGGAGCGGCGCGCGCGGCTCGCCGAACTCGAGAATCGCGAGCCGGCCGCCCGGCTTGAGAACGCGCGCGACCTCCCGGACCGCCTGCGCCGGATCGACCACGTTCCGGATCCCGAATCCGATGGTCGCCGCATCCATCGTCGCCGGCGCGCAGGGCAGCCGGCAGGCGTCCCCGCGGACCAGTCGCACGCGCGGAGCGAGCCCGGACGCCTGCACCTTGCGGTGGCCGATCTCCAGCATCGCCCCGGCGAAGTCGACACCGAAGACCTCCCGCGGCGGAGAATCCGCGCGACAGGCGGCGATCGCGAGATCCGCGGTTCCGGTGCAGACGTCGAGCACCCGGCCGCCGGCCGGCGGCCCGATCGCCGCGATCGCCTGTCGCCGCCAGCGCCGATCGAGTCCCGCGCTGAGGACGTGGTTCAGGCGGTCGTAGCGATGCGCGATCGCATCGAACATCCCGGCGATGCGTCCGGGCGTCTTGTCGAGCGGCGGAGCACCTTCCCCGGACGGATCACGCGCCGGGTCGTCCATCATCCCGTCCACGGGGGGTAGAGGGCGTGCGAGAAGCCCAGCGCGTCGAGGATCTTCCCGGCCATGAAGTCGGCCAGGTCGTCGAGCGTCCGGGGGCCCTGATAGAAGGCCGGCATCGCCGGCAGCACCATCGCTCCCGCCTCGGCGGAGGCCACCAGGTTGCGAAGCTGCGGAAGGCTCATCGGGGTCTCCCGCGGCACGATCACGAGGGGACGGCGCTCCTTGAGCATGACGTCGGCAGCGCGTTCGATGAGGGTCCGCGACAATCCGTGCGCCACCCCCGCCAGGGTCTTCATCGAGCAGGGCACGATCACCATTCCAGAACAGCGGTAGCTGCCGCTGGCGATCGACGCCCCCAGGTTGCGGTTGCTGTGGACGACGAGGGCTCCGGCGCGCACCCCCTCGCCGTACCGGGTGGTCATGTATTCGAGCAGCCGGTCGCACGAAGCGGCCTCGCCGAGCTCATCGTGAAGCAGCCGGCGCCCGAAGTCGGAGACCACCAGCTCGACCCGACACCGGCCGGCGAGGAGGGCGGCGACGGTGCGCACCGCGTACAGGGCGCCGCTCGCCCCGGTAATTCCCACCGCGACACAACGTTCCCGGTCATCCGACATAGAGGGCACCAGCCGTCGCGGCCAGATAGAAGAGACCCACGTAGCCGTTCACGTCGAACGCCTGCTTCACCCGCGAGAGGTCGTCCGCCCGAACGAGCGACTGTTCCCAGACGAGCAGCATCGCCACTCCGCCGACCCCCGCGAGGTACCAGCCGCCGAGTGGTGCGACCAGGGCCACCGCGGCCATCGCCGCCACCGCCGCAGCGTGCATCCAGCGCGCGGTCGCCAGCGACCGGCTCACACCGAAACGGACCGGAATCGATCGCAGGCCCTGCTCGCGGTCGAACGCGAGATCCTGACAGGCGTACAGGATGTCGAACCCCGCGACCCACGTGCCGATGGCCACGGCCAAGAGCCAGGGCTCCCATCCGGCGCGCCCCCCCGCGGCCAGCCATCCGCCAACCGGGGCGACGGCGAGAGCCAACCCCAGAAACAACTGCGTCCAGGTCGTGAACCGTTTCGCCAGCGAGTACCAGAACACGATGGCGAGGGCGAGGGGCGACAACAGCAGACAGATCCACCCGAGCTGCGTGGTCACGAGGACGAAGGCGAGCGAGGACAGCACCACCAGCCCGATCGCGTCCCCGCGCGAGAGCACCCCGCGCGGCAACTCGCGATTGGCGGTTCTCGGGTTCAAGGCGTCGTACCGCGCGTCGACCAGTCGATTGAATCCCATCGCGGCGGTCCGGGCAGTCACCATGGCCGCGGCGATCCAGCCGATGCGAGCGAGGGTCAGCGGATGCTGCTCGGCTGCGAGGAGGGCGCCGACGAGGGCGAACGGGAGCGCGAAGACCGAGTGGCCGAATCGCACGAGCGAGAAACAGGATCGGATGTAGCGGAGCGCCGGAGATATCATATCGAGCCGCCTGGATTCCGGACGACGTTCACCGGAAGCGCACGGCGCGTCACCGGGCGCTTTCGCCGAGCCGCGTGACCCGGTCGGGGGTGATGCCGCCGAGCAGATATTCTTCCACATCGCCGACATCGGCGGGAATGCGCACCCCGATCAGGTCGGCGCGCCGGCCGGGCGCGATGCTACCGAACTCGTCGTCGAACCCGAGCGCCTCGGCCCCGTGACACGTCGCGCACGCCAGCAGCCGGCGTGCCGGCGCCGACGGCGCGAGGCGGCGCATCAGGGCCAGCTCGCTGAACAGGTTGAGGTCGGGTGCGCTGGCGAGGCTGTCGGTGCCGACGGCGAGCTGCACGCCGGCGCGCAGAAACCGCTCGATCGGCGGGTGGCCAACCCCGGTCCAGACGTTGCTCCGCGGGCAGGTCACCAGAAACGCGCCCCGTTCGGCCAACCGGCGCAACTCCGGGTCGGTCAACTGGACGCCGTGGACGACGATGAGCCCCTCGCGCAGCCAGCCCAGGCGGTCGAGATACTCCACCGGACCGCACCGCGGGGGGGGCCATGCGGGGTCCCAGCGCCCGATGCGGTCCAGCAGATCGCGCCAGGGGCCGCGCCCACTGCGCAGGAACTCCAGCTCCTCCGGCGATTCCGCGAGGTGGATCGACCGGGGACCGCGGAATCGCTCCCGGACCGCCGCGTCCAATGCCGCGAAAGCGGCCCGACCGACCGAGAACGGGGCGTGCGCGGCCAGCCCCACCCGGATCCCGCCGACCGCCTCCACCGAGCGAAGGTCGGCCGCCGCCGCGTCCACCGCGGCCGCCGCCGCGCGGTCGGGGAAAGCCAGGACCTCTCGAAACAGACGCGCCGGCATGCCGGCCCGGGCCAGGATCGGCCCCGTCGCCACCGTGTTGCCGATATCGCCAAACACGCCGGTTCCCGATGCGCGGGCCTCGGCGATAGCCTGTCGTATCGCATCCGGCTCGGGCGGTCCCGCCTCGGCCCGGCGTTGGAGCAGATTCTCGACCCACTCGGGCAACGACGCGGCCGGCGGCACCGCGCCCCGCAAGCTCGACAGCTCCAGATGGGTATGGGCGTTGACCAGCGCCGGCAGGATCGCGGTGCGCCCCAGATCGACGACCGGCGCCGCGGCCCCGTCGCCCGGCGCCGCCGGCCCGACCCCCACGATGCGTCCGTCGCGCACGTCGACCCGCCCCCGATGCACGGGAGGCGTCGCGATCGGCAGCACCCATTCGGCGATATAGCGCATCATGCGCGGGCGGGCTTCCCGGGTCCCGGGTGCGACACGCCGTGCCACGCGGCGGGGACCCGCCCCCCGGGTTCGGGGCGGTAGCGGAGGTCTACTCTCGCCGGCGCGGCGCGGGTCACGCCGGGCGCGAGCCGGGGACCGCCCGCTGCTCCTTGCCGGGACGGCTGCGCGCCGGGTACCGGGACAGCTCGGCCGGTATGGAGGTGTCGCCGGCCGCGCGAGCCACCGCGAGCGTCGTGCGCCGGGGTATCGCCTGGCGGCGAAAGAGGGGGTCTCCCAGAATGTCGTAGGTCATGGTGCGCCGTTTCGGCACGTAACCGGCATCTTCGATGTTCCGGACGATCTCCGCCTCGTCCATGCAGTACTCGGCGCCGGCCGCGCGGACCACGTTCTCCTCGATCATGACGCTGCCCATGTCGTTCGCGCCGTAGGCGAGGCTCAGTTGGCCGACCTTGCCGCCCTGGGTGACCCAGGACGCCTGCAGGTTGTCGAAGTTGTCGAGGACGATGCGGGAGAGCGCGAGGGTTCGCAGGTAGTCGACCCCGGTCGCCTCCACCCCGGACAGCTCCGTGTTGACGGGCTGATAGCTCCAGGTGATGAAGGCGGTGAAACCACCGGTCTCGTCCTGCAGCTCGCGCAGCCGGCACAGGTGCTCGACCCGCTCGGCAGGAGTGTCGACGCTGCCGTACATCATGGTCGCCGTCGAGCGCAGACCGGCCTCGTGCACCACCCGCATCACCGAGAGCCACTCGTCGGCGGTCGCCTTGCCGTAGCAGTTCAGCTCGCGGCGGACGCGGTCGACGAGAATCTCGGCGCCCCCGCCCGGCACACTGTCGAGGCCGGCGCGAACCAGCCGGCGGACCACGACCGACACCGGCTCCTGAGACAGTCGCGACAGGTGCAGGATCTCCGGCGGGGACAGGGCGTGGAGCTTGAAATCGGGATAGCGGGACTTGACCGCGGCGAACAGGTCCTCGTACCACTGCAAGGGGAGATCCGGGTTGTGTCCGCCCTGCAGCAGCAACTGCTCTCCCCCGACCGCGCGCGTCTCGTCGATCTTGCGAAACAGCTCGTCGAAGCCCAGCACGTAGCCATCGGCGGAACCCACCGGACGATAGAACGCACAGAAGTTGCACCGGGCCACGCAGACGTTCGTGTAGTTCACGTTCCGATCGATGATGTAGCTCACGACGCCGGAGGGATGCTTGCGGGCCCGGATGGTGTCGGCGAGCCGGCCGAGCAACGCCGTCGACGCCCCGGAGTAGAGTTGCAACGCGTCGCGGCCGTCGATCCGCTGGCCGTCCAGCACCCCTTCCGCGATGGACGCAATGCTCATTGTGCCGGCCACTCGTAGAAGCGGGGGTCCCGTTGCACCTGGACCAGCCGCTGCTCGTAGGCGTATTCGTAGAACTTCCGGAGGCCGTCCCGCGCCCGCTCGTCCAGACCGAACGACACGTTCTCTCGGAGATACTTTCGGCCGATGGTGCGGCGCTCCTCGTTGTCGGGACAGTGGCGGGCCACGATGTCGTCGATGGCCTGCTCGCCCTGCTCGCGAGCCGCCTCGAGCGCCTGCCCGTGCTCGGCGGTCAACGCATCGCGGCGCCCCACCCAGGCCGCCCAGACGAACGGCAACGAGGTCAGGACCGTCCATTCCTCGCCGAGGTCGACCTTGTCGAGGCCCTTTTGCTCATGATCGATAAACAACGCGGCATCCCCGATGATCAGGGCGGCGTCGCACCGCTGCAGCATGACCGGCAGATCGGGCCGGAGCTTCACGAGCTTCGGTTCGATCTCCCAGGCCTCGGCGCACAGAATGCGGAGGAGCATGGCGGCGGTCCGGGAATTGCTGTCGACCGCGATCGACCGGAGTGACGTCACCGGCCGGGTCGTGAACAGCGCGACCGACGCCACCTGCCCCTCCGACGCCACCGCGAGGTTGGGCGCGATGCAGTATTCGGGGTCCCGCAGATACTCGATGGAGGGAATCAGCGCGAGGTCCGCCGCACCATCGTGAAGATGGGCGGCGCATCGGGCCGGCACGTCGAACTGCAGATCGAAGAGACGGGTCTGGCGATCGAGGCCTTCGACGAGCGGCCTCGCGTTCAAGTACTCCACCGCGCTGACGCGAACTCGACTCATGGCTCCAGTGCCTCAAAACGGCCGTTCCGCGGAACGGGGGCAAAGCCGGCCGCAGTGATGTTTCGGCGAATTTCCTCCCGCGGCGACCGGCGCCACCCTTGATCGTGCGACGCGACGGCCGGGACCGCGTCCACGTCATCAGCGCCGAATGTCAACGCCACCTGGGCCAGCTTCGGACCGTGGCGAGACCAATCGACCTGTATCGAATCGATATTGTCAACCAGGAGTCGCGCCAGCGCAACCTGCCGCAGGTCGCTGTAGCCGGTGGTCGGCGGCGACGGCTCGACCCGGGGCAACGGGGCCAGGGTGCGGCACACGCTTCCGATGCCGTCCCAGGATTTCAGCCGCCGCACCAACCGCCAAGCGTCGCTCCCTGCCGCATCGCCGAGGGTCAGCGTCGAGACGGCCGAGCCGCTGGCGCGCAGGACGGCGACCACCGGTTCCGGATCCGCCAGCCCATCGGCAGCGAGCGCCGCGAGCCGCGCCAGTCCGGCTTCCCGTAACTCGACCAGCAGGTCGCCGAGCCGGACCGTATCATGCCCGCAGAGCGCATCGAGGTCTCCGTAGGTGAATCCGGTGACCGGCACGCCCCCGGCCTGATCGGCCAGGGTCCGAACCGCGGCCACCGCTGCCTCTGCCGTCGCGGCGCGGCCCGTCAGGCGCACCTCCCCCGTATCCTCCACGACCGGATCGGCGAGCACCGGGGCGGAAACCGGCACCGGGACCACCTGCACGAAGGTGGTCCGGTCCGCGTGCCGGCGGCGCCGCACGGTGTCGGCGGCGATACCGAGGGCGATCAGGTCATGCCCGCTCGTCAACGCCTGCCAGTCCCGGTCCCCGAGGGCGGCGCCGGCCTCGATCTTGTCGAGGGCCGCCGTCAGGTCTTCATGCATGGACGTCACTCCTGCGTCGTTGCTTCATGTCACCCTGCTCAAGCAATTCTGTTGCCACTACGAAGTCGCGGGGTCGCTGCGCAACGCGGTCGCCACCCGCACCGCCAGGGCCAGCGCACGCCGACCTGCGATCCCGTCGACCCGCGGGGCCGGTCCCCCGGAGACCGCCTTCACGAAGTCGTCGAGCTCGAGCGCGAGCGGCTCGCCCGGCGGCACCTCGACCTGCCCGCCATCGATGGCGGGCATCCGGCTCGCGGTGCGTCTGACCCGCCAGGTCTCGACCTCCTGCCGGACGCAATCCACCGAGATGCAGGCATCCTGCTGGAAGAACCGCAGCTTGCGCACGCGGTCCCGACTGATCCGGCTGGCCGTCAGATTCGCGATGCATCCGGACTCGAATCGAAGCCGGACGTTGGCGATGTCGACGTGATCGGTCAATACCGGGACGCCGACCGCCTCGATGGCCGTCACCTCCCGGCCGACGGCGGTCTGCACGATGTCGAGGTCGTGAATCATCAGATCGAAGATGACATCGACGTCCAGGCTGCGGGGAGAAAAGGCGCCGATGCGATGCACTTCGATGAAGCGCGGCGCCTCGACGACAGGCAGGGCCGCGGTCACCGCCGGGTTGTAGCGCTCGGTATGTCCGACCGCCAGCACTGCCCCGCCGGCCCTCGCGGCCGCGATCATCTCATCCGCTTCGTCGAGAGAGCGCGCCATCGGCTTCTCGACGAGCACCGAGATGCCCCGTTCGAGCAACGGGACCGCCACCGCGTGATGGCGGTCGGTCGGAACCGCGACGGTGACCGCATCCACCCTGCCCTGCAGCGCGGCCACGTCGGTCTCCGGCCGCACGCCGGTCTCGGACGCAACGCGGGCGGCGACCTCCGGATTGACGTCGACGATCGCTTCGAGCCGGACGCCGGACGACGCGGACAGGATCCGGGCATGATGCCGGCCGAAGTGTCCGACTCCGACCACCGCCATCCGGGGACCCGCGGATTCAGCGGCGTGGTTCATTGGCCGGCAACCCGCAGGGGTGCGACACCCCGTGGCAGGACCCTTCGCCGGAGCAGGCCGCTGGGGTGCTCATTCCGCCCCCGCCTCGCGTCCCACCAGGGTTCGCCCGGCGTCGCCCCCTGGGCGTCCGCCTGTGCGTAGAACCGCGGTCCGTCGAGCACCAGGGTTCGCCCGGCGTCGACGGACAGCACCCTTGCGCCGGCCTTGTCCATCGCGGCCAGCGTCGGCAGACCTACCACCGGCACATCGAAACGCATGTCCTGGGCCGGTTTGCCGACCTTGACGATGCAGGCGCCCGGCCCCGCCAGCTCGCCGGCCCGGGCGATGACCGCATCGGTGCCCTCCATCGCCTCGACCGCGACCACCGCCCGATCCTTGACGGCGATGGTCTGGCCGATGTCCAGACCGGCGACGGCGTCCGCCATGCGGTAACCGAAGTCCAGGTCCGCCTGCTCGTCGGGGGAGGGCGAACGCGCGGTCAGCACGCCGCTCGCCGCCAGCAGCGGCTGCAGAAAGACGGTTGAATTCTCCAGCTCGATCCCGTGGTCCGCGAGCACGTCCGCCACCGCCGAAATCACCGCATCGGTGTTTCTGGTCCTGAGACGGCGGAGCACCTGCAGCCCGGTCAGGTCCGGCACGATGTCCGCGAACAGTCTGGTGTGCTTGACCTGCCCCGCCATGACCGCCCGGGTCACCCCCGCGGCCTGCAGGATCGCGATACATCTGCCGACCTGCCCCAGAGAGACCCAGTGCAGGTCGGCCGGCGGATCGCCGGCCGCCGCTTCGGTCAGCGTCGGGCTGGCTTCTTCCTTGATGGCGACAATGGTCACCGCATGGCCGAGCCGGCGTGCGCCTTCCAGGGCCAGGAAGGGAAACCGGCCCGCCGTTCCCCGCGATCAGACCGAGTTGCATGACGCCACCTGGCCCCGCCGTCGCCGCCCCGCGGATTCGCTTCCCGCCCGGCCGGCCCGGACACCGCCGCCTCGCGGCGCGGCTGTCCGCCCAACCCATCCTGCAGGAATCCGCGCCGTACCACGGCGCATCCTCCTGGCAGCCCGTGGTGACAGTCCCCGCTGCATTCGAGCGGCGATCCATCCCGCGCCTCGCCGCTCTCGGTGCAACGCGGGGTTCCACCACGGCCTGCTAGTCATCGCCCGCCATCACCTCGATTCGGCGGGTGCGCCGGCGGAGATGGACACCCCGCTGGGACGAACTGATGAAGTCGACGAGATGGTTCACTTCCGGGCAGCGCAAGGTCCGATCCTGCTCGATCCGCTCGAGGGCCTGGGTCGTGTTCAACTTCGACTGCAAGAGATGCCGGAATGCCCTCTTGAGCTGAATGATGGTCTCCTGCGGCACCCCCCGCCGTTCGAGCCCCAGCGTATTCAGGTCGTAGATGCGCGCCCGGTTTCCGACACTCCGGGCGTAGGGAAGCGCGTCGAGCGTCACCACCGACGCCCCGCCGACGAAGGCGTGCCGGCCGACGCGGCAATACTGGTGCACCCCCGAGACCGCGCCGATGAACGCATGGTCCTCTACCGTGACGTGACCACCGAGCATCACCGCGTTGGCCAGAATGGTCTGGTTGCCGACCTGGCAATCGTGGGCGATGTGGACGTAGGCCATGAAGAGATTGTCGTCCCCGATCCGAGTGACGCCCCCTCCCGGCCTCGTCCCGCGATGGATGGTGACGAACTCGCGGAAGACGTTGCGCTGGCCGATGACCAGCGTCGTGCGCTCTCCCTTGAACTTCGTATCCTGAGGAATCAGGCCGATCGACGCGAACGGAAACACCTGCGTGTGGTCTCCGATCTCGGTCCATCCGTCGATGATCGCCGACGCCCCGACGAAGCACCCGCGCCCGATCCGCACGTCCGGGCCGACTATCGCATTCGGTCCCACCACCGTGCCGGCCCCGATCCGGGCCTGGGGGGCCACCCGCGCGGTGCGATCGATGCGTGCTTCATCGAACGCCAATCCCACCAGCAGCTCCGCCTCGGCGACCACGCGGCCACCCACGTGCGCCACCGCCTCGGCCACCGCCATCCGCCGGCGGCGGCGGCGAATCGACACCTCGAGGCGCAGTTGGTCGCCCGGCACCACTTGCCGCCGGAATCGCGCACTGTTGACACCGCGGAGCACCGCGCGCATCGACGTGATCGGGTCGTTCGGCGCGAGCAGCAATACCGCGGCGGCCTGGGCGAACGTCTCGATGATCAATACCCCGGGCATCACCGGATTGCCCGGAAAGTGCCCCTGGAAGAACTCCTCGTTGACGGTGACGTTCTTGACCGCGGCGAGCCTAACCCCCGGTTCGTGCTCGACGACGTCGTCCAGCAGCACCGAGGGATAGCGGAAACAGAGGCGATCGAGAACCCCTTCGAGTCCGTCGGACACGCTGGCGGCGGCCGGTACCGAGAATGCCGGGCTCGACGGGAGGCTGGCCATATCGGAAGCACGAGACGGCGGGTCCTGGTCCTGAGCGGTACGCCGCAACGCGGGGCTGGGTCTGACGATCACGCGAGCGGCGGGCGGCGGGCGGCGATCGGCACGAGGCCGCCCGTAAGGAGCGCGCCGTCCCGCCGCAACGATCCGGCGCGCGATCCCGGACGGTGGTGCGGTTGACGACAGTGGCCGCTACTCACCGCCCGCGGCGCGGTCGAGCTCCTGAACGACATCGGCGGAGATGTCGAGTGAGGGATCGGCCCAGATCAATCCGCCCTCGCCGGCATTGAAGATGGCGTGGAGTCCCTTGCTCGTCGCGACCTGATTGATGGCCGGTATCAACTTGTTCTGGAAAGCGAGCTGAAGCTGCTGCTGCAACTGCGCGATTGCGGCCTCCGCATCCTGGGTCATCCGCTGGACTTCCAGGCCGATGCGTTCGATCTCCTGCTGGAGCGCAAGCTGGGCCTCTGGACTCATCACGCTGGCGTTCTGCTGGAGCTTCTGCTGACTGGCCTGCAGTTCCTGATTGCGACCCTGGATCTGCTGAATCCTCTGGTCGCTCAGTTGCTGCACCTGCTGGTTCGCGGCACGGCCGTCAGCCGATTCGGCGGCGATGCGCGCCAAGTCGACATAGGCGTACTTCGCATCCGGCGGGAACGGCAACCGGGCCTGCGGCGCCTGTCCTTCCGCGCCGACCGATGCCGGCATCACCCCTGCACAGGCGACAATCGTCGCCGCAACGCCAATCAACAATCTCATCAGACCTGTCCTTCGCTCGAATCGACCTTTGCCACACGATGACCCATGGGCGGTGACGAGACACCCGCACCCACCGCCCGGACCGAATGCACCCAATACGATACCAGCTTCCCCCGGTTCCCGGCGAACGTGCTCAGAACGTGGTGCCGACCGCGAACTTGAAGACCGTCGACTCCTGGGGCTGGAAGCGATCGTTGAGAACGCCTTCCCGATGCGGGTTCCAGGCGTAGATCAACCGGAACGGGACGTTGAGCACGGGCATGAAGAATCGCAGTTCCACCCCGGTAGACGTCCTGAACAGCTCGTTCGAGAACGGCTGCCCGAAATCGGCGACCTGGCCGGTATCGTAGAAGAAGAGCAGCCGCACCGGGTTGGCGATGGCGATGATGTACTCGGCGTTGAACAGCAGGCTCTTGTTGCCGCCGATCACTAGGCCGCTGCCCGAGGCGATGTTGCCGGCAGGGTCGAAGACGAGCGGATCGTTCGGCCCGATGGTGCGGATGTCGAACCCGCGCAGACTGAACTCTCCCCCCATCGCCAGCAGTTCGAAGATCGGCAGGCCCTGGGTCGACCCCAGCGGCGCGATGTACTCGGCGCGCGCCCGCAGCCCGAACGTCAACCGCGGGGCATGGCGCAGGAACCAGACCCCCTCGAGCGAAGGCTTGTAGAAATGCGTGTTTCCGCCCAGACCGGCGGCCAGCTCGAACGCCGCCGTGTACCGCTCGCCGCTCATCGGAAAGATCGGGTGATCCACGGTGTTGTAGGTGTAGGAAGGCGTGACCGAGCTGATCGTCCGCGCGCCGCCGGCTCCGAGCAGGAGGGCGTCCTGCAGGAACGGATTGAACTGCAGGAGCCGGGGATTCAGAAAGGCCGGGTTGATCTCTCCGACGTCGGTCTTTTCGAGCGAATACGCCAGGAAGAACTGCGACCAGCGCCCGGCCCGCATCCCGAGCGACGTGGTCGCACCGACCGAGCTCTGCGTGAACTGGTTGATGAACCGGATGTCGCGGCGGAACACGTTGAACCCGGCGGTGATCGGCTTGCCGAAGAGATACGGCTCGGTGAACCCCAGGACGTAGTTCTTGATGCGTTCACCGTTCTGGAGCGACACCTGGAACGACTCGCCGCGACCCAGGAAGTTGGTGGTCTGAAACGCCAGTTGCAGGAAGAAGCCGTCGAACTGCGAGGCTCCAGCGCCGAAGGTCAACTGGTTGAGGTTGGTTTCCTCGACTTCGAGGGTCAGATCGACTTCGTTCTCGACCCCCGGGCGCTTCTCGATCTGGATGGCGTTCTCCTCGTCGAGGGGCTCGAAGTACCCGAGCTGATTGAGGCGCCGAACACTGAACTGGAGCGCCTCGGTGTTGAAGACGCCCCGCTCGAACAGGCTGATCTCGCGCCGGATCACCTCGTCGTGGGTGGTGTTGTTGCCCACGAAGGTGATGCGGTTGATGAAGTACTGCTCCCCTTCCTGCACGCGGATCGTCACGTCGACGACCGGATCACCGTCGATCCGGACCGTCGCCCCGTCCGGATCGGTGTACGGGACGAGATCGGGGAACACCGTCATTTCGTAGTACCCGATGGCACCGTAGGCCTCCCGCGCCACGTCGAACGCATCCCGGACCACCTGCTCCGAGTAGTAATCTCCCGGCTCCACCCCGGAGAAGATTCCATCCAGGGCATCGGTCCGCATCACGTCGTGCCCGTCGAAATTCAGGGTCCCGACGCGGTAGCGTTCCCCCTCGCTCACCGGAATCCGGAGCCGCACCGGGCGACTTTCGCCGTCCTCGGACTCGTCCAGATACTCCAGCTCCGGCTGACCGACCTGGGCATCGATGTAGCCGTTGTTCCGATAGTGCGCCACCAGCAGGTCGGCATCCTGCTCGAAGCCGAGCGGCCTGTACGTCCCGCGGCCACCGATGAAGGAGAACAACCAGCGCTCCTTCGTGTTCCTCATCTGGCCCTTGAGCGCCCGCTCGCTCATGTTGTCGTTCCCGGCGAAGGAGATTTCCGAGACGTGGACCTTGGGTCCTTCGTCGATATTGAAAGTGAGCTGCACGACCTTGGGCCCGCCGGCCAACGGAATAATCTCGTGGGTCACCTCGGCGAACTGAAATCCCTTCTCGGCCCACATCTCCCGCAGCAGTCCCTCTGTCTGGCGAATCACGCCCTGCCCGATTCGACTGTCCAGCCGCAGCTCAAGACCGATCGACTCCATCGCCTGATCGATTTCCGCCCGGTCGTACACCTCGGACCCTTCGAAATTGACGATCCGGACCCGTTCGCGCTCCTCCATCAGGAACAGCACGCGACGGCCCTGGACCCCGTTCGGATACGGATCGTCGATGATCTCGATGGTCAGATCGGTCAGAAAGCCGGTATCCCACAACCGCTCGAAGTCCTCGAGCAGCACCTGCTCGATGGTCTCGTCGTACGGAGTCCACCGTCCCTGCGAGGGCAGGCTGACGTAGTCGTCGATCTCCATGTAGTAGAGATACGTCTGTCCTTCCACGCTCGCGACGTTGCCCTGGTTGGGAAATCGCAGCTCGACCGTCGTGAACAGCGTCGGTGAATCGGGCGGGGGCAACTGCGGCACCTGGAACTGCGCGCCCGCCCGCCCCGGTTCGCCGGCTGCCGCCGGCGCGCCGATCGGAATCAGCCCGACCGCCGCGAGGGCGATCGCAACCGCCGGAACTACTGAACGTCTCATGATCTTCCCGTCTGTCGCTGCCTTGGCAGCCCCCGTATCAACCGGGGAAGGTGCGATGAAGCCCCCCCCTGGATCCTTTAGACGCTGGCGGTCAGCCGGCGGCCGGCATACGTCCGCGCCGTATCGCGATAAGTCAGCTCGCCGTCGTCGAGATACACCTCGATCTCACCGCCGCCCAGACGACCGCGGATCAGCTCTTCGGAAAGCGGATCCTCCACGTACCGCTGAATCGCGCGCCGGAGCGGCCTCGCCCCGTACGACCGATCCTTGCAAGTCATCTCGATCACCCAATCGACCACTTCCGGCGCCAGGGTGATATTCAGCTTGCGATCGACCAGATGCTCGTTGAGCTGGTCGACCAGCATCTGCGTGATCCGCCGCAGGTCATCGTCGACGAGGGCCTCGAATACGATGACCTCGTCGAGCCGGTTCAGGAACTCCGGGTTGAAGGTACGTCGCACCTCGCCCAGCACCATGTCGCTGACGTTGCGTTGGATCCGGCCGGGATCCGACGGCTGAAACCCCAACGAGGCCTTTTTCTGGATGAAGCGGGCCCCGATATTGGAGGTCATGATGATGATCGTGTTCTTGAAGCTGATCCGGTTCCCGAGCCCGTCGGTGAGATGCCCGTCCTCGAACACCTGCAGCATGATGTTGAAGAGATCCGGATGGGCCTTCTCGATCTCGTCGAGCAGCACCACCGAGTACGGATGGCGCTTGACCTTCTCCGTGAGCTGACCGCCCTCCTCGTGTCCCACGTAGCCGGGCGGCGACCCGATCAGCTTCGAGACCGAGTGCTTCTCCATGTACTCCGACATGTCGAATCGAATGAGGGCGGCGTCGCTCCCGAACAGGAAGTTCGCCAGAGCCCGCGCGAGTTCGGTCTTCCCCACGCCGGTCGGGCCGAGGAACACGAAGCTGCCGACCGGACGGTTCGGCGACTTGAGACCGGCGCGGGACCGGCGGATCGCCCGCGCCAACGCCGACGTAGCGTGCTCCTGGCTTATGACCCGCCGGTGGAGCTCGCTCTCCATCTGCAGGAGCCGGTCGCCTTCGTCCTTGTTGATCGACGTCAGCGGCACGCCGGTCCAGGTGGCGACGACACCGTCGATATCCTGTTTGCCGACCTCGATCGGGCTCGCACCGACGCGCTCGTCGCAGCGCTCCCGCACGCACTGCAGGTTCTCGCGGGCGACGACCTCCTGCTCCTTGAAGAACTGGGCCTTCTCGAAGTCCTTCTGCCGCGCCGCGGTCTCCATCTGCTCGACCGCCACCCGGATGTCGCGGTTGATGTCGCCGAACTCCTCGCTGAACCGGGCCTCGCGGAGCTTGGCGCGGGACCCCGCCTCGTCCAGCAGGTCGATCGCCTTGTCGGGCAGAAACCGCTCCGTGATGTAACGGCTCGACTGATAGACCGCCGCTTCGATGGCTTCCGGCGTGTAGGTGACGTGGTGAAAGGACTCGTAACGGTCCTTCACCCCGAGCAGCACCTCGAGGGCATCGGTCTCGCTGGTCGGTTCCACCTTGACGGCCTGGAACCGCCGCTCGAGCGACCGGTCCTTCTCGATATGCCGTCGATACTCGGCCGGCGTGGTGGCCCCGATGCACCGGATCTCCCCGCGCGACAGGGCCGGCTTGAGGATGTTCGCGGCATCGAGCGATCCCTCCGCCGAACCGGCCCCCACCAACGTGTGCAGCTCGTCGATGAACAGGATGATGTTCGGATTCTCGACCAGCTCCTTCATGATCGCCTTGAGCCGTTCTTCGAACTGCCCCCGGTACTTGGTGCCGGCGACGATGAGCGAGATGTCGAGGGCGAGGATTCGCTTGTCGGCCAGGAAGTGCGGCACCTCGCCGCCGACGATCCGCTGGGCGAGGCCCTCGACGATCGCGGTCTTCCCGACTCCGGGCTCGCCGATGAGGACCGCATTGTTCTTGTTGCGGCGGCACAGGACCTGCTGCACCCGCTCGAGCTCCAGCGGGCGCCCGATCAGCGGATCGAGCTGGTTCTTCATCGCGCTCTCGGTGAGGTCGCGGCTGAATTCCGCGAGCAGCGGCGTTTCCTTCACCCGCGTGAGGGTGGTCTTCTCGTTCAGGAGCTGGACGATGTCCTCGCGCACGGTATTCAGCCGCATGCCCTTCTCGACGAGAATGGCCGCGGCGACACAGCGCTCCTCGCGCAGGATGCCGAGCAGCAAGTGCTCGGTCCCCACGTAGTTGTGCAACAGCCGGTCGGCTTCCTCGGCCGCGAACTGCAGCACGCGCTTGGTCTCGGTGCTGAACGGAATCTCCACCGAGGTCGACACCTTCTCCCGGAACACCGTCCGCCCCTCGATGTCCTTGCGAATCCCCTCAAGCGACAGATGCGAGCGCGCGAAGATGCGGCTCGTCAATCCCTTGCCTTCCCGGATGAGCCCAAGTAGCAGATGTTCCGTTTCGATCGAGATGCTCCCGAGCTGACTCGCCTCGTAGCGAGCGAAGAACAGGACCCGACGTGCCCGCTCGGTGTAGCGCTCGAACATCGGTTGACCCCTGGTTCACCGTGAGAACTGGCGGTGTCGACCCACTGCGGGACGCCAGCGAGACCGCACGAAGGTGGTTCCGCCATTATAAGACAAGCCTTTCGAGTCGTCCCGCAAGCCCCCGTCCCTGCAGGGCGGCGCTCGGCAGCCCGTGGCACAGGGCCCCACTGCATTCGGTGCAACGCGGGGTTCCGCCACGAACTGCTAGGCCGGCCGCAGGCCTCCGTCTTCGAGCCGCAGCACGCGGTCGCACGCCGCGGCGAGCTGCAGGTTGTGGGTGGCGATGAGCGAGGTGAGCCGGCGCGTCTCGTGCAGGCGACGCAGCAGGGCGTGCAGGTCGCGGCCGGTCTGTTGGTCGAGGTCACCGGTCGGCTCGTCGGCCAGCAACAGGGCCGGCTGCATCACCAGCGCGCGCGCCACCGCCGCGCGTTGCTGCTCGCCGCCCGAGAGCATTCCCGGCCGATGCGTCATCCGCTCGCCGAGTCCCACCTCCCGCAACAGCGCCTCGGCCCGCCGGTGCGCCTCCTCGCGCGCCGCCCGGGCGATCCGCAACGGCATCGCCACGTTCTCGAGGGCGCTGAATTCCGGCAGCAGGTGGTGGAACTGGAAGACGAACCCGACGTGCCGGTTGCGAAACGCGACCCGCGCATCGTCGCCGGCGG
This sequence comes from Vicinamibacterales bacterium, assembly GCA_965229825.1. Lineage (GTDB taxonomy): Bacteria > Acidobacteriota > Vicinamibacteria > Vicinamibacterales > UBA8438 > JAJEEA01. Next base: position 1,444,435 of record CBDDJQ010000013.1, on the reverse strand, counting down.
ATGACAGCTCCGTCCCGGCGACGGTGACGCTGCCCCGATCGATCGTGTCGAGGCCGCCCACGCACTGCAGCAGGGTGCTCTTCCCGACCCCCGAGGCGCCGACGATGGCGACCATCTCGCCCTCCCCGACCGCCAATTCCAGCTCGCGCAGGACCGGCAGCCGCCGGTCACCCACGGCGTAGGATTTCGAGAGGGCGCGGACGGTGAGAAAAGCCATGAACAGGTAGGGCCGTGACGCAAGGCTACTGATACCGGAGCGCCTCGGCCGGATCGAGCCGTGACGCCTGGCGGGACGGATACAGGGTGGCGAGCAGGCAGACCGCGAACGAGCCCAGCACCACCACCAGGAAATTGCTCGGCTCGACCCTGAACGGCAACCACGCTACTCCGTCGTACACGTCCGGCATCCGGATCCACTGGTACCGGTCGGCGAGAAGGGACACCGCGACCCCGCACGCAGCGCCGACGGTGGTCCCGACGGTCCCGATGATCGCGCCCTGCAACACGAAGATGGTCCGGATGCTGCCCGACGAAGCCCCCATCGTCTTGAGGATGGCGATATCCCGGCTCTTTTCCATGACCAGGAGCACCAACGAGGCCACGATGTTGAGGGCCGCCACCATCATGATGAGCCCGATGGTGATCCCGATCGCCATCTTCTCGAGCCACAGGGCCTGGAACAGCGCCTGGTTCAACTGGCCCCAGTCCTCCGCAAAATACTCGTCCCCGAGGGTCTCGGTAACCGCGCGCGCCACCTGCGGGGCATCGTTCAGGTCCTCGACCCGCAGCTCCATCAGATCGACCCGATCCTTGTTGAACAATCGACGGGCCACGTCGAGGTTGACGAAGCCGTACGAGCTGTCGTACTCCCGCAGCCCCAGGTCGAAGATGCCGACCACCTCGAGGCGCCGCAACCGCGGCACCAGCCCCATCGGCGACAGCGTCGACCCCTGCGGCGTCAGCACCGAGATGGTGTCACCGACCGACGCCCGCAGGGACCGCGACAGATCCTCGCCGATGACCACCCCGCCGAGGACGCCGTCGCGCGCCTCGGACAGCGCCGTGAAGCTGCCCTGCCGAATCGAATCGGGGACCTCGGTGACCTGCGCCTCGAGCGCCGGGTCCACCCCCTTGAGGCTGATGAACGCCTCGCCGCCGCCCGCCGTCGCCACCGCGAGGCCCAGTATCGCGGGAGCCGCCGCGACGACGCCGGGCACCCCGACGAGCTTCGCCACCTCCGCCTCCTGATCGACGAACCCCCCGAGCAGCTTGTACACGTAGACGTGGGCGGCCGACCCGACGATCTTGTCCCGCAGCTCCTCCTGCATGCCGGTCATCAGGGCCAGGGCGATGACCAGGGCCATGACCCCGACCATCACCCCCACCGCGGAGACGGCCGAGATCACCGAGATGAACGCCTGGCGGCGCCGGGCCAGCAGGTAGCGGATTGCGATGTAGAGCTCGAAGGGCAGCGTCATGCCGTCTCGCCGAGACCGAGTGTCGGTTCCGGTCACCCCCGTCACCGGGGAGCCCGGGTAAAAGCGCGCGGTTTCACCCGTCACCCCTCGCGCGCATGAGGGGGAACAGGATCACGTCGCGGATGGACGGACTGTCGGTCAGGACCATCACCAGCCGGTCGATGCCGATGCCCTCGCCGGCCGTCGGGGGCAAACCGTACTCCAGCGCGCGAACGTAGTCCTCGTCCATGCGATGCGCTTCGAGATCGCCGCCCTGTCGATCGCGGATCTGGGCCTCGAAACGCCGCCGCTGCTCGGCCGGATCGTTGAGCTCGCTGAACCCGTTCGCGAGCTCCATGCCGGCCACGAACAGCTCGAAGCGCTCGACGGTGTCCGGATCGTCGTCACGCTGTTTCGACAGCGGCGACACTTCCGTCGGGAAGTCGTGCACGAACGTCGGTTGCAGAAGCGCCGGCTCGCACAGCCGTTCGAAGATCTCCACGCTGATCTTACCGGGTCCCTGGTCCGGCGCGGTCTCGACGTCGAGGCGCGCCGCGATCTGCGCGGCCGTCTCGCGGTTTCGCAGGTCCGCCTCGGACACCGGGGTCCCCAGCCTCTCCGCGGCCGCGTCACACGCCGCCTGCCGCAGCCGCACGCGCGGATACGGCCCGCGAAACGACACGGTTCGGCCGCCGAAGGTCACCGAGGCGTCATCGGCGCCGCCGGGCGTGCCGGTAATGTCTCCGGCGGTGCCGAGGGTGCCCCGGGTGAAATGCAGGACATCTCTCGCCACGGTCTCCAGCAGGTGCTCGGTCATCGTCATCAGGTCACGGTAGTCGCTGTAGGCCTGATAGAACTCGAGCATCGTGAACTCCGGGTTGTGGTGCGTCGAGATGCCTTCGTTCCTGAAGTTCCGGTTGATCTCGAAGACCCGCTCGATGCCGCCGACGACCAGTCGCTTGAGATAGAGCTCGGGCGCGATACGCAGATACAGGTCCATGTCCTGCGCGTTGTGATGCGTCACGAACGGCCGGGCGAGGGCGCCGCCCGCGATCGACTGCATCATCGGGGTCTCGACTTCGAGAAACCCGCGCTCCGGATGCTCCAGAAACCGGCGGATGGAGGCCAGCACCCGGGACCGCGCCTCGAACACCGCGCGAGACCCGGGGTTGACGATCAAGTCCAGGTACCGCTGCCGGTAACGGGTCTCGACATCGGTCAGACCGTGCCATTTTTCCGGCAACGGCCGATGACATTTGGCCAGGAACTCGATCCGGGACGCCCATACCGTCAGCTCGTCGGTCCGGGTGCGGAAGAGGCGCCCTTCGACCCCGATGTGGTCACCGATGTCGAGCAGCGCCGCGACCCGGAAATCCCGCTCGGACAACGCATCCTGCCGCACGTAGACCTGTATCCGCTTCCGGCCGTCGGAGATCACCAGGAAGCGGGCCTTCCCGAAGCTCCGCACGATCAGGATCCGGCCGGCCGTCGCCGTCCGGACCTCCGCGCTTTCGAGGTCCGCGCCGCTGGCGGCCCCATGGGCGTCCACGAGCGCCGACACCGTATCCGTATCCCGGTCCGGATTCGTGCCTCGAAACCCGTGGGGGTAGATGGGCACGCCCAGATCGGCGAGCGAGGCGAGGTTGGCGCGCCGCTGGGCGCGCTGATCGTTTTCTGGAGAATCGGCCATGAGCTCAGGTTGTCGGAGGGTCGGTCGAACCCCGGTCCCGGTCGAGGTGCCGGCGGACCGCGTCCAGCACCCCGTTCACGAAGCGCGGAGACGGCTCGTCGCCGAACGTCCGGGCCAGTTCGATCGCCTCGTCTATCACGACGGCGGCGGGGGTCTCGGCGGCGAGCAGCTCGTACACCGCCAACCTCAGAACGAGCCGGTCGATGACCGCCATGCGGGAGAGACGCCAGTTGTCGGCGGCCGACTCGATGAGCGGATCGATGCGGTCCATCGCCTCCAGCGTGCCCCGCATCAGGCGGTCCGCGAACTGCCGGGGACCGTCCGGAGCCGGGCGTTCCCGCCAATAGCAACCGACCGCGTGGTCGAACGGCGGTCCTTCGATTCCGCCGACCTCGCGCTGGTACAACAGTTGAAGGGCCGCGACCCGCCCGCGATGACGGCCCGCCGGATCGGAACCACCCGCGCTCACGCCGAGCGCCCCCGCGCGCCGGGCAGCCTCAACTGCCGAAACAGACGCACCATCGCCAGCGCCGCATCCGCCGCCTCCCACCCCTTGTTCGACCGGCCGGCCCCCGCGCGCGCCAGCGCCTCTTCCGCGGAGTTGGTGGTCAACACCCCGAACGTCATCGGAATCCCGCTGTCGAGCGCAGCCCGGGTCAGGCCCTGGGCGACGGCCGCCGCGATGACCTCGAAGTGCGCGGTCTCGCCCCGGATCAGGCACCCGAGACCGATCACCGCATCGACGTCGCCAGCGAACGCGAGCCGCCGCGCCGCCTGCGGCACCTCGAACGCCCCGGGCACCGGCGCCAGCACGATCCCTTCGTCGGCCACGCCGGCGGCATGGAGCGCACCGATCGCGCCGTCCCGGAGCCGGTTGGTGACGAAATCGTTGTATTGCGACACGGCGAGACCGACTCGAACGTCGCCGGTCTCTCCGTTCCCCGTCAAGGTCTGCACGTTCACCGACCCGTAAACCTAGCCTTCCGCTTCTCCAGAAACGCCGTCGTGCCTTCCCGCGCGTCGTCGGTCGCCCAGAGGAGCCCGAAGGCGGTGGCCTCGAGCGCAGTGGCATCGGCCATCGACATGTCGAGGCCATGGTTGACCACGTCGAGTATGCGGCGTACGGCCTCCGGCGCCTGCGCGGCAAGGGTCGTCGCCAGCGCAAGCGCTTCCGCCGACAACGCCTCCGGGTCGACCACCCGATTCACCAGCCCGATTCGCCAGGCCTCTTCCGCGGTAACCGGCGCGCCGGTGAGCAGCATCTCGAGCGCGCGGCCCCGGCCCACCAGACGCGGAAGACGTTGGGTGCCGCCGTAGCCGGGGATGATCCCCAGGGTGATCTCGGGCAGACCCAGCTTGGCGGTCCTCGCGGCAATCCGGCAGGTACAGGCCATCGCGACCTCGCATCCGCCGCCGAGCGCGTATCCGTTGACGGCCGCAATCACCGGCTTCCCGAGGTGCTCGATCTGCGTGCAGAGCCGGTGCCCGGCGTCGGTGAGGGTACGCGCGGTCTGCGGCGTCAACCGCGCCAGTTCGCCGATGTCGGCCCCGGCGATGAACGCACGATCGCCGGCGCCGGTCAGCACCACGGACCGGACCTCGTCGTCCTTCCGGAGATCATTCAGGACGGAGGTCAGGGCCTCGACGGTCTCCGAGTTCAGGGCATTGAGCACTTTCGGCCGGTTGACGGTGACCGTGGCCACCGCCACGGTCCGTTCGGTCAGAACCTGATCGACGCTCATGAAGTCCTTTCTGATTCCGAATCGGCGGGTTGGCGCACCACACGCGATCGCCACACCCACAGCGCGCCGCAGGCTGCCGCGGCGCCGGTTGCGTCGGCGAACAGATCCCACCAATCGGCGGTGCGCCCCGGCACGAGCCACTGATGCAACTCGTCGGTCACGCCGTACCCGGTCGCCAGGGCCGCCGCCAGCAGAGCGGTCCGGCCGGTCACCGCCTGCCAGCGGGCCGCCGCGAGCGCGCGCAGCACCAGCGCCGCCAGCAGGCCGTAACCCAGTCCGTGCCAGAGCCCGTCGTCGACCGCGCGGACCGCCGATGGCAGGTACGACATCGCGGACAGGGCGAAGATCAGGGCCATGGCCGCCCACGCCGGCCCCCACACCCAAAGACGTGACCAGGCGCCGCCTTGCCAGCCCGTGGCAGAAGGCCCCGCTGCATTCGACCGGCGATGCATCCTGCCTGACTGCGTCGTTCCTCGGTTACCTATGCCCAATATGTTCCCTCGTCACGCCTTGTCAGGCAGGCGCCTCGCCGGTCTCGGCGCAAGCGGGGTTCTACCACGGGCTGTTGCGGTCCGCGAGCCATCGGATCCAGATGGCGGGTCACAGCGGAAAGGGAAACAGGAGCCAGCCCAGCACCAGGGCGGCGCCGACGAAGCCGGCAAACAGTCGGCCGCCCAGCTTCACCTGTTCGGCCGGCTGATCCTGCATCAACACCGCGAAGATCAGCGACACGAACCCCGCAAACAGCATCATCACCAGCAGATGGCTCGACATCGTCCTCTACCGTCGGCCCAGCGCCACGTCGTAGGCGTCGAGTGCGACCAGCATGTTCAACAGACCGGACACGATGATGAACGTGTTCCCGTACTCGAACGATTCGGCGATGACGCGGCCCTCGCCGAGCCCGGCCACGCGGGCGATCAGGTAGGGCAGGCCGTTACCGAGATCGGCGAACGCGGCCAGGAGCACGAGGGGCTGACCCGAGTCGAACGGAAACAGCCGTCCTCCGAACCCCAACCCGATGGCGAACATCATCGGAATGGCCAGCAGGAACACCAGACCCTTCTGACGGCGCGCCAGCCAGAGATGCCCGCCCCCCGGTACGACCCAGCCGAGCGCCGCCGCCGCCAGCGCCTGATTCTGATTCAGATCCCGGCCGGCGTCGGCCGGGGCGGCTGCCGCCGTCATGCGAGATCGCCGCGTATCACGAGACTTGCGACCCATGTCACCGCCATTCCCAACGGCACGCCCGCCGCTGCCCGCAGTTCTCCGATCGACGGTATCCAGCCGGCCATCTCGGCCACGAACGAGATCCCCGTCGGCACCGCCGCCGCCAGCACGACCCACCGCAGCCACGCCGGCGCCTCCCCCGTCCCGGTCGAACGCGGGGCTCGACCCGGCCCCACACCGCGGCGCCGGCGCACGCCGGCCGCCAGAACCCCCACCCCGGCGCCGAGATACAACCCGGTGCACCGGGCGCACACCGGCATCTGCACCCCGCCCGGATGAAAGGAGCGGTCCGGACGCTGGTGGCAGACGAACCCGGCGATCAGATACGCGCCCGCCGACACCCGAGTCACCGTTCGCCCCCCGGTCTCGCGAGCCAGCGCCGCCGGCACCAGCAAGATCAGGAGCGCCCAGACCAGCGTGGCCGCCGTGAACGCGCCGCCGATCCACCGCCGCCGGGCCTGCCGCGTCATAGCGCCTCGAAATGGGTCAACCGCTTGAACGCCGCGAACCGCTGGTTCACGGCCTTGAGGGACGCCCCCCGCAGCCCGTCGAGTCCGAAGTCCTCGACCGCCAGCGATGCGAGGGCGCTCCCGGCGATGATCGCCCGGGTGAGCACCGCATCGGTGATGTCACCGGCGGACGCCAGATACCCCATGAACCCGCCGGCGAACGTGTCTCCGGCGCCGGTCGGGTCGACTACCGTTTCCAGCGGCATCCCGGGCGCCGCGAAGAAGCCCTCATCGCGGGTCATCAGGACCCCGTGCTCACCGCGCTTGATCACCAGAAGCCGAGGACCCATCCGCTGAATGGCACGCGCCGCCTTCACGAGATTCGATTCGCCGGCGAGCTGGCGCGCCTCTTCGTCGTTGATCACCAACGCATCTATTCGCCGCAGCACCGCTCGCAACTCTTCCGGCGCACCTTCGATCCAGTAGTTCATCGTGTCGGCCGCCACGAACTGCGGCCGGTCCACCTGGGTCAACACATCGGTCTGCAACGCCGGATGGATGTTGGCCAGAAACACGAACGGAGTGGACCGGTAAAGATCGGGCAGGACCGGACTGAACCGATCGAACACGTTCAGCCGCGTGTAGATCGTCTCGCGGGTGCTGAGGTCGAAGCTGTACTCCCCCTTCCAGCGAAACGTCTCGCCCGGCACCCGCTGCAGGCCGGCCAGGTCGATGCGCCGGCCCGCGAAGATCCGCATCTGCTCTTCGGTGAAGTCGTCGCCCACCACCGCCACGAGCCTCACGTCGGTGAAGAAGGATGCGGCGACGCTGAAGTAGGTAGCCGCTCCCCCGACCACCCGGGACGCTTCCCCGAACGGCGTCTTGACGGAATCGAACGCTACGGAGCCGACGGTCACTATCGGATGCACGAGCGCAGCACCCCTCCTTGCGCGCACGGCGCGTCGCCCGTCGCCGAGGCAGCGCGACGACACCGTTGCCGGGTCATCGCGCCGCCGTGCGGCGGCGTCGACCGGCAGCGCTCGGGCGACTGCTCGACGGCCGGCGGGTTACTGTTGCGGCACATATCTGCCGATGATCGGCGCCAGATCCCGTTTGACGGCCGGCGGGATCTGCTCCGGCCGGCTAATGATAGCCGAGCCGAGCGCCGTCGCGCACTCGCAGTCGCGCGCGACCGGCAACGAAGCAACCGCATCACGCACCACCCGTTGCGCGGTGACGGCATTCTTCTGCAGCGTGGCAACGACCATCTCGACGGTCACGTCGTCGTGGCCTTCGTGCCAGCAGTCATAGTCGGTGACCAGCGCGAGCGTCGAATAGCAGATCTCCGCCTCGCGGGCCAGCTTCGCCTCCTGCAGGTTGGTCATCCCGATGATGTCCATTCCCCACGCGCGATAGAGCCGGGACTCGGCGAGGGTCGAGAACTGCGGCCCTTCCATGCACACGTAGGTCCCGCCGCGATGCACAGTGGCCCCGGACTCGGCGCCGGCGCGGACGACGATGTCCCCTAGCACCTTGCAGAACGGATGCGCGAAACCGACGTGGGCGACGATACCGCCGCCGAAGAAGGTGCTGACGCGCCCGCGGGTCCGATCGAGCAACTGATCCGGAACCACGAGGTCGAGCGGCCGATAGCGTTCCTGCAGGCTGCCCACCGCGCTGGCCGACAGAATCCACTCGACCCCGAGGGTCTTGAACCCGAAGATGTTGGCCCGGAAGTTCAGCTCCGACGGCATCAGCCGATGCCCTTCGCCGTGCCGGGCCAGGAAGGCGACCCGCCGGCCGTTGAGCGTGCCCACGACATACGGCGAAGACGGCTCGCCGAAGGGCGTCGAGACATCGACGGTCTCCCGGTCCGTCAACTCGTCCATGTCATAGAGACCGCTGCCGCCGATTACCCCGATTCGGACCCCCGCCTCTGGCTTCTCCACGTATCTCCCTTTCAGTCCGGCGCGCCGGAGCCGGATCGTTCCCCCGGCGCCGGCGGGACGTCCCGGTTCGCAGGCGCCGCCCTCATTCGCCCGGATCTTCCTTGAGCTCGATCAGCACACCCTGCGCCGCCGAGGGATGAATGAAGGCCACGAGACTGCCGCCCGCACCGGGCCGCGGGTGCTCATCGACCAGCCTGACGCCGCGATCGCGCAGGCCGGCGAGGGTCGCCGCGAGATCGTCGACCCGCAGCGTGATGTGATGGATGCCGGGGCCGCGGCGTTCGATCGATCGGGCGATCGGCGAGCCCTCGGAGGTCGCCTCCAGGAGCTCCAACGCGGTCTCCCCGAGCGGCAGGAACCGTGCGCGCACCTGTTGGGACGGCACCTCTTCGGCCGCGCCCACTTCCAGCCCCAACGCATCCCGGTAGAAAGCCAGCGCCGTGTCCAGGTCGCGAACCGCGATACCGATGTGATCGAGCGTCACCTTCATCCGAGTCCCACTCCTTTGGATCGCGCCTCCGGGGAGCCGGTGGGAACGGCCCCGCGAACCGCCAAATCAAGTATCCGGTCGGCCGCCGTGTACGGGTCCGTGACCGCGCCCGCCACCTCATCGACGAACCGATCGAAGGTTCCCGGCTCGAGCGCCCGATGCTCGGCGTGCTCGAGAAACCGGTGCGAGACCAGTTGCCGGACCCGGGTCCTCACCCGCGCCCGGCGGCGCTCCTCCGCCCCATCTCCGCCGCGCGCCCGAAACCGATACACCGCCTCCAACACGGCCTCGACCCCGCTTCCCTCGGTGGCCCGGGTCCGGAGCACCGGCGGCTGCCACTCCCCGGGACGATGGTCGTTCAGATGCAGCATGGCCTCGATTTCCGCCACCGCCCGGTCCGCCCCGGCATGGTCGGCCTTGTTGACCACGAACAGGTCCGCGATCTCCATCACCCCCGCCTTCAGGGCCTGCACCCCGTCACCGCCACCGGGCATCGTCACCACCAGCGTCACGTCGGCGGCGCGCGAGATCTCGACCTCCGCCTGCCCCACCCCCACCGTCTCGATGACGATGACATCGAACCCCGCCGCATCCAGTACGAGCGCGGCATCGCCGGTGGCCCGCGACAGCCCGCCGAGCTGACCGCGGCTGGCCATGCTCCGCACGAATACGCCGTCGTCGCCGGCGTGCGTCTGCATCCGGACCCGGTCGCCGAGCACCGCGCCGCCGCTGAACGGGCTGCTGGGGTCGACGGCGAGCACCCCGACCGTCCGGTCCCTCGCCCGCAGGGTCAGGGCGAGACGATCGACCAGGGTGCTCTTCCCGACTCCGGGCGCACCGGTCACGCCGACCAGATACCCGCGGCCGGTGCGGGGATAGACCGCCCTCACCATCGACGCGGCGGACTCCCCTTCGGCCTCGACACGGGAAATCGCGCGCGCGATGGCCCACCGGTCGCCCTCGGCCACCAGGGTTGCGAGCTGGCGCGTATCGGCGGTCATGCCCCGGCATCCAGATACTGCCTGGCGATGATGAGACGCTGGATCTCGCTGGTGCCCTCGCCGATGGTCGTCAGCTTCACGTCGCGGAAGAACTTCTCCGCCGGATAGTCCTTCACGAAACCGTAGCCGCCATGAATCTGCACGCCTTCCTCGGCGACCCGAACCGCCATCTCGCTGGCGAACAGCTTGGCCATGGCCGACTCGCGCGTCGTGACCCGGCCGCGATCCTTGAGATAGGCGGCGCGGTAGGTGAGCCATCGCCCCGCCTCGATCCGGGTGGCCATGTCCGCCAGCTTGAACTGTATCGCCTGAAACGACGCGATCGGGTGTCCGAACTGCTCCCGCCCGATCGCATGACGCCGCGCCGCCTCGTAGGCGCCCTGCGCCAGTCCGACGGCCAGTGCGGCGATGCCGATGCGGCCGGCATCGAGGACGCGCATGGCATCGATGAACCCGTGGCCGGCCGCACCGAGCAACTGGTCCGCCGGCACGAAACAATCATCCAGCGACAGCCCGGCGGTATCGCTGGCCCGCATGCCGAGCTTGTTCTCCTTGCGTCCCGGCACCAGGCCGGGCGTGTTGCCCTGGATGATGAACGCGGAGATGCCGTGCGCCCCCTTTGCCGCGTCGGTGACCGCCATGACCACGAACGTCTCGGCCAGACGGGCGTGCGTCGTGAAGGTCTTGGACCCGTTCAGGCGCCATCCCCCCTCGACCCGGCGCGCACTCGTCCGCAGGCTTCCCGCGTCGCTCCCGGCATTGGACTCGGTGAGCGCCCAAGCGCCCAGATGCCGGCCGCGGGCCAACGGGGCGAGATGGCGCGTGCGCTGGACCTCGGTCCCGAACAGGTAAATGTGCGCGGACGCGAGACCGTTGTGCGCCGCCACGGAGAGGGCGATGGCCGGATCCACCCGCGCCAGCTCTTCGATGCAGATGCAGTAGTCGACCGCCTCCAGGGCCGCGCCGCCGTAGCGCTCGGGAAACTGAATGCCCATCAGCCCCAACTCGCCGAGCTTGGGCAACAGGGACAGGGGGAAGCTCTGGGCCTCGTCCCACCCTGGGGCGCCGGGGGCCAACTCGGTTTCCGCGAATTCCCGAACTGATTGTCGAAGCAGTCGTTGCTCGTCGGTCGGCCGAAAGTTCATGGAGGTGTTCGGCCACTTTATCACACCGTTTCGCAGCCGAACCGGGGCCTGGCCCGGGCGTCCAGGTCGCCGAGGCGCTCTGCTATCATTCCCCGTCCATCGTGATTCCGCTGGCTGCACGCCGACCCGCGCCCATTCGACCCATGCCCATTCGACCCATGCCCATTCGACCCATGCCCGTTCTGGTGTTGCTCCTGGCGGCGCTGTGCGCAGGGGCGCATCGCGCCGACGCCGACGTGACCGCCTTTCTCGGCTCGAACACCACGCCGACCAACCGTACCGTCAGCGGGGTCGCCGCGGGCCTCTCGCTCCTGCTCATCGGGTTCGAGTTCGAATACTCGGACACGAAGGCCGACGAGATGGGCAACGCGCGCCGGCGAGCCGGCATGTTCAACGTGCTCGCGCAGGCGCCGACCTGGTTCGGCATGCAGTTCTATGGCACCGTCGGCGGCGGGCTCTACCGGGAAGACGGCACCGGATTGCTTGAAACCAGCGCCGCCACCAACAGCGGGGGCGGGGTCAAGGTCGGCCTCGTCGGACCGTTCCGGATGCGATTCGACTATCGCGTCTTCGTGCTCCGCGGCGAATCATCGCAGGACAAGACCCAGCACCGGTTCTACACCGGCCTGAATCTCGCCTTTTGAGGCACCGCCGGCATCGAGACGGATGCGTCTCTACAAGCTGCGTTGTGTCCTGAACGGGCAATACCGCCGGGTTGCCGGCGGTACTACCGTGGCAGAGCGGGCCGCCAGCCGCGACCCGAACCCCCGCGTACGACGGGGCTTTCGTTCCGCGACTGGCGTCTGAATCTGGTGGGTGGCTGTCTGCGGCCGGCCTGCCGCCAACCGGAGGAACGGGGACACGCCCGCCTGGCCCGTTGGCCAGGAGCCGGGGTAAAGCTCGATGCATCGACCGGCGATCGATCCCGCGTGAACCGGGTTGCTCGCCGGTTGCCGGTACCCGACCGGCGCCCTCGTCGCGGCTTGTCACGCGGGCGCCTTACCGGTCCCGGCCGAACGCGGGTTGCACCACGGACCTGCTACTAGAAACCCGACACGAGAGTGAGATTCATCGGCAGCCGTCCGCCACCCTGCAACGCGGTGTTGAAAGATGCGTAGAGCTCCCGCACCTCGTCACCGTTGGACGGCGGCCCGGGCGCCAACAGGGGAGCGAGCACGGCGATGACTTCGTAGTTCCCTCCGGCCTCGACGGTGTCCAGGAAGAGGCAGTACGCCACGGTGTTGTTCGGGCCGGGCTCGGCGGCGCGATACATCCTCATCCCGGCTGCCATCCGCTGGTGCTGGGCGTCGTCGCTGCCGGCCAGCGAAGCGCGATACGCCTGCATGACGCGCTCGAAGTCGGCCGCACCCGCCGCGTTGACGTAGTTCATGACGAGACCGGCCTGGCCCGAGAAGGTGAGGCTGGGTAGTTGGGCCGCCGCTTCCGACCGCGAGGCGAACGAACTCCCGAGCACCACACCGACGGCAAGCGCCGCCACGATGGCCGCGCCCGTCCAGACCCGACCGTTCCGCTGACTCAGCATCCTCCGCATGTGCTCCTCCTTCAAGGTGTCGCCAGATTGCGACTGTCCAAAGGCAGCTACTCTACCGCAGCTACTCCGTTCGGCCAAACAAAACGCTCTGCCAGCCGCGCGACCCCGTCGCCGGCGCCTTTCACGGTCCCGCGACCGGGATCAGGTTCAGCAGGATCTGCCCATCCGCAAACGCCCCCGCGTAGGTGTCGTATAACGCCTGCACCTCGGTCGGGAAGGCTTCGTTCAGGATGCCCGGTATCCAGTAGTCGGCCCCCCGGACCACCGGATCGAGCCAGGAGACGTACAGGACGACGCCCTCGGCCAGGGGCTCCTCGACCTTGTAGGTTCTCCAGCCGTCCGCCTGCAGGCGCCGCTCCTCGCTCTCGCTGCTCGCCAGCGCCTCGGCCACGCGCGTCATCGTCCCCTCGAAGGCGCTCTCGCCGCCCGGCGTGACGAAGTTGAGCATGACGCCGGTGGCGGCGGTGAACTCGCGCGGCCGGTCCTGGACGAGCGGCGGCTCCGGCCCGGGCAGTTCGTCCGTCTCCGGGTCCGCCTGCGTCTCGGGCAATTCGTCCGGGACCGCCGACGGCTCCCCCAGGGGCTGGGAAGCCGGAGGCGGATCCTGCGCCTGGGAAGCCGGAGGCGGATCCTGCGCCTGGGAAGCCGGAGGCGGATCTTGCGCCTGGACCGGCGCGGCGCCGGAAAGGCTCCCGCCTCCGCCGCAGAGGAACCCGAGCCAGAACGCCCCAACCACCGCGACAGCTCCACCCACTTGCCGCCGCCTGTCCGCTATCCGCATCCTGCCGTCCTCCAGTCCCGCAGGCGCCGCACCACGGCTTCGGCCTGCACCTGATCGAGAAGCACGAATACCTGTATCGCGCCGCGCCGCTAGACGAAAACCTGCATCACTTCGCTCGCCAGAAGCTGACCCTTCCGGGTCAGACGCAGGCGTTGCGGATCATCCTCCAGCAGGCCCGCTTCGACACAACGGGTCAGCTCGCCGCCCCACCGCTCCCGGACGTTCAACCCGTAGCGCCGCTCGACGGCCGGGACATCGACTCCCTCGGTCAGCCGCAGCCCGAGAAACAGGGTGTCGGTCGCACGTTCGTCGACGGACAGAATCTGTTGGTGCGCCACCGGACTCACGCCGTTGGCGACCCGCGTCACATAAGACTCCGTTTCGCTCACATTGCGCCAGCGCCGGCCGTCCCGCGTGGAATGCGCCCCGCACCCGAAACCGACCCAGGCGCCATCGGACCAGTACTTGAGATTGTGACGGCACCGGCAACCCGCCTTGGCCACGTTCGAGATCTCGTACTGAGCGTACCCCGCGGCCTCGAAGCGGTCGAGCGCGGCCAGATACATCTCGGCCGCGACGTCGTCCGGCGCCTGGGTCCATCCGCCCCGGGCCATGTCTTCCCGCAAGGGAGCGTTCGGATACAGCTCGAGCAGATAGAACGACGTGTGCTCGGGGTCGAGTCCGATCAGGGTGTCGAGGGTCTCGCGCCAGTGCTCGTGGGTCTGCTCCGGCAGCCAGACCATCAGATCGATACTGATGTCGTCGAACCCGGCGGCCCGGGCCGACTCGAACGCCTCGATCGCGCGCGCTGCCGAATGCACTCTGCCGAGACGGCGCAACTCGGCGTCACGGAACGACTGCACGCCGATACTGAGACGGGTCACCCCGGCCGACCGATAGCCCTCCAGCCGCTCTCGCGACGCGGTCTCCGGGTTCATTTCGAGGGTGATCTCGGCCGCCGGATCGAGCGCGAAGGCCGACCGGCAGCAGGCGATGAGGCCGCGCACGTCATCGGGATCGAGCACAGACGGCGTGCCGCCGCCGAAGAATACGGAGTCGGCTGGCCCGCCATCCCGCGCCGACTCGATCTCTCGTGCCAACGCGGTGAGATACCGGCGCTTCACATCGGTCCGGATCAACTCCCGGTTGAAGTTGCAGTAGTTGCAGATCGCCTCGCAGAACGGAATGTGGAGGTAGAGCCCCAGCGGACCGGCGGACGGGATGGCGCTCTCTGGCATGATGCCTGGTGGCGATTCGTGCGGAAGGCGAAGGCAGGGTGCGGGCGCACGAGCGGCGTGCGGACCCGCGAGCCTCAACCGCCCGCGCGCCCCCCCGACCAGCCCAGTTCGGCCTTGCCGGTCTTCAAGCGGGCTCGCGCGCGGGACGATGTGCGGGCCGGCAACTTGCGCCGCGGCTTCGCCTTCCACCGGTGGATGAGGTCCTCGCCGTTTGGGGGGTGCTCGAACTCACGATAATCGGCACCATCGTACTCCAGGAACTCGCACATCTCACGGAGCCGGGAGTGCATGCGGAGGCCGACGCGCGCGAGGAGCGAGTCGAGGTCCTCGGGGTCCTCGCTGTCCTCGTAGTTCGAGGTGAAGATCGTGGGGCGGCGATCGTTGTACCGGGTGTTGACGATGAAGTTCATGGTCTCGTACACCCAGTCCGTCAACCGCTCCGCGCCCAGGTCGTCGAGCACGAGCAGCTCGGCCTCCATCACCGGGCGGAGCACGTCCACCTCCGACGTGCGGGTCACCGGGTCGTAGGTGCTTCGTATCGTGCTGAGCAGGCTCCGCGTGTCGTAGTACAGGCCGTGCGCGCGTTTCTCCGACACCACCTGCTTCAGCGCCGCCACCGCGATATGGGTCTTGCCGATGCCCGGAGGGCCGATCAGCAGCAACCCCTTGTCCACCACCGGGAACGCCTCGATGAAGCGGCGGGCGCGATCGATCGCGCGCAGGAGCTGGGGATTCTCGTAGGTGACGAACGTGGTCAGATCGCAGGCGCGGTAGCGAGGTGGAATCCTCGCCGCCGTCAGCAAGGTCCGCGCCGCATCCGTTCGCCAACATGCGCACCGTTCGACGCGGGAGACGCCGTCCCCGGATACGACGCGCCAGCGGGTGCCGTCACAGTGTGGACAGGACATTGAAGCAATCACATCCGCCGACCACGACGGCCGACGGCGTGGCCGAACGACTCAGATCGGGCCGCGTCCCCACGCCCCGGGTCACCGTTGCCGACCGCGGGTCTTGCCCTCGACGCGAACCAGATCGGTCGGCGTCGATCTTACCAGCGCGGTGCCCAATCGTTGCTCCCAATCTCCGAGCCCGCGGGCGAGCTCCTGCTTCACGTAGGCCATGAACTCGTTGACCTCCGCCTGCATGCCGTCCATCTTGCCCCGCATGTTCAGGATGATCTCGACGCCCGCCAGGTTCACCCCCAGCTCCCGCGTCAGCGTCAGAATCGCTTCCAACTGCTCGAGGTCGTCATCGGAATACTGTCGGGTGTTGCCCTCGGTCCTGGACGGCTTCAGCAGCCCTTCGCGTTCGTAGAGACGCAACGTCTGCGGATGAATGTCGTATCGCCGCGCCACCGCGCTGATCATGTAGTAGCCCTGCCCGAATCCCCTGCCTGGCATTCAACACCCGCTTTCTGACCGGTTCTCGCGCCCTCGGGAGCCCGTGGTGAAAGTCCCCGCTGCATTCGACCGGCGATGCATCCCGCACCTCGCCGGTCTCGGTGCAACGCGTGGTTTCACCACGGGCTCCCACGGCGTCACCACAGCCCGGCGCGCACGTCGTCGGTGCTGTTCTCGGCGAACTGGCGCATCAGCTCCTTCGACCGCTCGTCGAGCACCCGGGGGAGCACGATTCTGACTTCGACGATCAAGTCTCCCGGTTCGCCGGTGCGCGGCGAGGGAGCCCCGCGGTCACGCAGGCGGAATCGCTGCCCCGACTGGGCTCCCGGAGGAATCCGGACCCGAGCCCGGCCGCCGATGGCCGGCACCTCGACCCGCGCCCCCAGTGCCGCTTCGTGGACGGCGACCGGCAGGACGAGATGCAGGTCGTCTCCCTCACGCCGGAACAACGGATGCGGATCGACGGACACCGTCACGTAGAGATCGCCGGTGGGACCACCGCGGCGCCCCGCGTTCCCGCCGGCCGAAATCCGCAACCTGGTCCCGCCGGCGATACCCGGCGGCACCGGCACCGCAATCGCCTCGATTCTCGACAGGACGCCTTCCGCTCGGCAGACCCCGCAGGGACGATGCCGGCGACGACCCGTCCCCCCGCATTCGGCGCACCGGCGGGAGAAAACCATATGCCCCCGCATCCAGCGGGAATGACCGGCTCCGGCGCAGCTCGCACAGCGGCCCTCGGCGACCCGCCGAGCCCCGGTGCCGCCGCATGCATCGCAGGCCGCGACCCGGGTCAACGTCACCTTGTGGTCCCCGCCCCGCATCGCCTGCTCGAACGTGATCTGCAGGGTCGCGTGCAGATCGACGGCGGGGGCATCCTGCGGCTGGCGGCGGCCGGATTCGGCGATGACCTCGGCGAACAAATCTCCGAAGCTGGACGCCGCATCACCGATCGAGGCGCCCGAGAAGTCGAAGCCTTCGAAGGCGATCTCACCCTCCGGGGGGCGGGACACGGGCAGACCATGCGCGTCGTAGTCCTGGCGCCGCTCCGGATCGATGAGCGTTTCGTACGCCTCGGTCAACCGGCGGAAGACGACCTCGGTCTCGCGATCGCCGGGATTGATGTCGGGGTGGTACTTCCGCGCGAGCCGGCGGTACGCGCGCTTCAGCTCGCTTGCCGAGGCGCTCCGCTCGACCCCGAGAATGACATAGAGGTCCATCCGTCGTTCTCACAGGCCGCCCGGCCTCACTTCTTGTCCTCGACCACCTCGGCGTCGATGACCTCGCCCTCGCCGCCGCCCGTGGCGTCGCCCCTGCCGGGCGAGCCGCCACCGTCGCCGGACGAGGGATCCGGCGAAGGCGGGGTCTGGCTGGCCTGCTTGTACATCGCCTCGGCCGCCTTGTGCTGAGCCGCGGTCAGTTGCTCCATCGCCGGCTTGAGGGCGGCACCGTCCTCCGATTCGAGGGCCTTCTTGACGTCCGCCACCGCGCTCTCGATCGGCGCGCGATCCGAGGCCGACAACTTGTCCCCGGCTTCCTGCATCGTCCGTTCGGCGGCATAGACCGCCTGGTCGGCCTGGTTCCTGGCTTCGATCGCCTCCTGCCGCGACTTGTCCTCCTCGGAGTGGGCCTCCGCCTCGCGCATCATCCGGTCGACTTCGTCCTTCGACAGTCCGCTCGAGGCGGTAATGGTGATCTTCTGTTCCTTGCCGGTACCCTGGTCCTTCGCCGACACGTTCACGATGCCGTTGGCATCGATGTCGAACGTCACTTCGATCTGGGGCACGCCGCGCGGCGCCGGCGGCAGACCGACGAGCTGGAACTTGCCCAGGGTCCGGTTGTCCCGCGCCATCGAACGTTCGCCCTGCAGCACGTGCACCTCGACGCTCGTCTGGCTGTCGGCCGCGGTCGAGAAGATCTCGCTCTTCTTGGTGGGAATGGTGGTATTCCGGTCGATGAGGGTGGTTCGGACGCCCCCCAGCGTCTCGATGCCGAGCGACAGCGGGGTGACGTCGAGCAGCAACAGGTCCTTGACTTCTCCGGCCAGCACCCCCGCCTGCAGGGCGGCCCCCACCGCGACCACCTCGTCCGGGTTGACCCCCTTGTGGGGATCCTTCCCGAACAGGTCCTTGACGATCGCCTGCACGCGCGGCACGCGGGTGGACCCGCCGACCATGACCACCTCGTCGATCTGCGACGCGTCGAGCCCCGCATCCGCCAACGCCCGCTTGACCGGCGCCACCGTCTTCTGCAGCAGACCCTCGACGAGCTGCTCGAACCGCGCGCGGCTCAGCTTCATGGCGAGGTGCTTGGGGCCGGACTGATCGGCAGTGACGAACGGCAGGTTGATCTCGGTCTCGACCACCGTCGACAGCTCCATCTTGGCCTTTTCCGCCGCTTCTTTCAGCCGCTGCAGGGCCATGCGATCTTTCCGGAGGTCGATGCCGTCGCTCTTCTGGAACTCGCCGGCGATCCATTCGATGATCCGCTGATCGAGGTTGTCGCCGCCCAGGTGGGTGTCCCCGTTGGTCGACTTGACCTCCACCACGCCTTCGCCCACTTCGAGGATGGAGATGTCGAACGTCCCGCCCCCGAAGTCGTAGACGGCGATGGTCTCCTCCTTCTTCTTGTCGAGCCCGTAGGCGAGCGCGGCGGCGGTGGGCTCGTTCACGATGCGCAGCACCTCGAGACCGGCGATCTGACCGGCATCCTTGGTGGCTTGGCGCTGGGCGTCGTTGAAGTAGGCAGGCACCGTAAGCACCGCCTGAGCGACCGACTGCCCCAGGTACTCTTCCGCCGCCTGCTTGAGCTTCTGGAGCACCATGGCGGAGATCTCGGGCGGCGACAGCTCCTTGTCTCCGGCGTGGACCCGGGCGTCGCCGTTCGACGCCTTGACCACCTGGTAGGGCACCATCTTCATCTCTTCATTGACCTCGCCGAACTTGCGGCCCATGAAGCGCTTGATGGAAAACACGGTGTTCTCCGGATTCGTCACCGCCTGGCGCTTGGCCACCTGTCCGACCGGTCGTTCACCCGACTTGGCGAACGCGACAATGGACGGCGTGATCCGGCTGCCTTCCTGATTGGTCACCACCACCGGCTCGCCAGCCTCCATCACCGCCACCACCGAATTCGTGGTTCCCAGATCGATTCCGATTACCTTGCTCATAACACCATGTCCTGAAAGAGTTTACGAATGAGCACCCGTGACGAACGGGAAACAATTCTAATAGCTGACAAATTATATAATCTGAGCTTCCCAATGTAAACTCTATACACAGCACGGGGGTGACGGCGCTCCCCCGGCGGAGCGCCGTCACCCCCGAAAATCGTCGCCCTGCGGCTCCGCTTGCCGCCCAACCGGCCGTCCGGCAGTCGCGCCGTCTAGCGGCTGCCGACCGGTTCGATGCGGGTCGGCTACTCCCCGCCCGCCTTCTGCATCAGATACGCCTTGATGAACGGGTCGAAGTCTCCATCGAGCACCCGGTCCACGGCGCCCGTCTCCACCTTCGTGCGCAGGTCCTTGACCATCTGATAGGGATGCAGCACGTAGTTGCGAATCTGGCTGCCGAACCCGATCGCCTTCTTCTCGCCCCCGATCTCCTCCATCTTGTCCTGCTGCGCCTTCAGCTTGACGTCGTACAACCGAGCCCGGAGCACCTTCATGGCGGCGTCGCGATTGCGGTGCTGCGAGCGCTCGTTCTGGCAGGAGACGACGATACCGGTGGGCAGATGGGTGATGCGAACCGCCGAATCGGTCACGTTGACGTGCTGTCCGCCGGCGCCGCTGGACCGATAGGTGTCGATACGGAGGTCCTTCTCGTCGACCTCGACATCCACGTCCTCGGGCAGTTCGGGCCACACGAACACCGAGGCGAACGACGTATGCCGGCGGGACGCTTGGTCGAAGGGCGAGATCCGCACCAGCCGGTGCACCCCGGCCTCCGCCAGCATCAATCCGTAGGCGTAGTCGCCGGCGATCGTGAGCGTGGCCGCCTTGATTCCCGCCTCGTCACCCGGCTGCCACTCGATCACCTCGACCTTGAAGTCTCGCCGCTCGGCCCATCGCAGATAGGCGCGGACCAGCATTTCCGCCCAGTCCTGCGACTCGGTGCCGCCCGCTCCGGGATGGATGGTGACGATGGCGTTCTTGTCGTCGTGCTCGCCACCGAGCATTTTCTTGATCTCGCCGGCGTCGATCTCGGCCGCGAGCGCATCGAGCGCCGCCACGAGATCCTCCTCCACCGGTTCGCCCTGCCCGATCCAGTCCACGAGGACGCCGAGATCCTCCGATTTCCGCCGCAGGGACTCGGCGAGGTCCCGATCGTCCTGCAGCCGCCGCCGGCGGCGCAGCACCTCCTGCGCCCGGTCCGGATCGCTCCAGAAATCGGCTGCGGCGGCCCGGGTCTCGAGGGTCCGCAGCTCCTTGTCGGTCTGGGGGGCGTCAAAGATAGCCGCACAATGCGAGCGACCGCTCCACGAGGTCCTGGTAGCGCTTGAGCTGTTCGTCAATCTCGATGGTCACGTTCATCCTCCTGTCGTCGTCTCATCCGCCCGTACCGTCGAACCGCCGCGCCCATCCCCTGCCGCTCCGATCCTGGTAGCCCGCGGCGAAAGCCCCGCGGTCTTCACCACGGGATCCTGGCTTCGCGTCCCTGCAGCAGCCGCGAGAGATTGGAGCGATGGGTAAACGCGATAAAGCCGGCCAGCGCCGCCGCCAGATACAGGTCCGGCGGCGACACGGCGTACTCGAACCGATGCCGGAGCACCAGCAGGATCACCGGCATGGCCAGCGCGGCGGCGACGGCAGCCACCGACACGTATCGTGACAGCGTGACGAGCGCCACGAACACCGCGAGCCCGATCGCCACGGCACCGGGATGCGTCGCGAGAAAAGCCCCGGTCGCGGTGGCGACCCCCTTCCCCCCGCGGAATCCGGCAAAGACCGGATAGCAATGCCCGAGGGTCGCGGCCGCGCCGGCCGCCAACCCGAGCGTCTCCGGAGACGGACCCGAATCGCCAATCTGCAGCCAGGGGGCCAGCAGGGCAGGAATGTACCCCTTGGCCACGTCCAGCGCCAGCACCGCCGATGCCGGCTTCCAGCCGAACGCCCGCAGCATGTTCGTCGCGCCCGCATTGCCGCTGCCATGCCCGCGGATGTCGCTGCCGTACATCCGCCGGCTGATCGGCACCGAACTCGGGCACGACCCCAGCAGATAACCGGAGAGCGCTGCGAGAATCAGGGTGGCGACCAGGGTACCCGCCTCCGGGGAGGGCGCGTCGGACGGCCTCGCACCCGTTGTCAGCCACGCGCGAGCGACCGAGGCGTTGCGATCATGGTTGGGTGATCCACGGCTCGAACCGTTCTTCCGTCCGGAGACGATGACTCGCCAACTCGGCCTCGGCGCGATCGGCATAGGGTCCGACGCGGACGCGATGCAGAGCGCCTGGGGTCCGGAGCATCGGCTCGACCACGACGGGATATCCCTTCGCCTCCAGGTCCGCCTTCAAGTCCTGCGCGACGGCGCCGCCGCGTACGCTCATCACCTGCACGACAAACGATCCCCGGTGCCCGCCGACGAACGGATCCGGCCGGCTCGGCGCCGCGCCGGCGGCCACCCGCGGCTCGCCGCCGAAATCGAGCGACTCCGGCACCGGCTCGCCGCCGCGCAGGCGCTCGAAGTAGCTCAGGCCCTCGAGCCGCGACCCGGACGGGTCGCCGCCCTCCGGCGACGATGGGGAACCGTCCGGCCCCGCCGCTCCGTCAGCCGCCGGAACCCCCGTGACGGACCCGGCGCCCCCCGCTTCCCTCGCCGCCACCCCCCGTCCGACCTGTACGCCGCACAGGAAGACCACGACCGCGGTCATGACCGCGATCATCGTCAGAAACACCAACTGCTTCGGACTGACCGGCACGTCAGGCCGACTGGTCTTTTCCATCGTCGCCGTCCGCCGTTTTCGCCTTGGCACTCGGGAACAGGCTCAGCAACTCGATCGGCACCGGGAACAGAATCGTAGAGTTCTTTTCGCCGGCGATGTCCGTCAGGGTCTGCAGGTAGCGCAGGGTCACGGCAAGCGGCTGGGTGGCGATGACCCCGGCGGCCTGGGCCAAGCGCTCGGATGCGTCGAACTCACCCTCGGCGTGGATGATCTTCGCCCGCTTTTCGCGCTCCGCCTCCGCCTGCTTCGCCATGGCCCGTTGCATGTTGTCGGGCAGATCGACATGTTTCACCTCGACCGCCGACACCTTGATCCCCCAGGGATCGGTCTGCTGGTCGAGCAGACGCTGCAACTCGCGATTCAGCCGGTCCCGCTCGGACAGGAGATCGTCGAGGTCGGCCTGTCCGAGGACGCTGCGCAGCGTGGTCTGCGCGAGCTGGGACGTCGCATAGTTGAAGCTCTCGACTTCGACGATCGCCCTCAGCGGGTCCATCACCCGGAAGTAGATGACCGCGTTCACCTTCACCGACACGTTGTCGCGCGTGATGATGTCCTGGGGCGGAACGTCCATGACGATGGTCCGGAGTCCCACGCGAACGATCCGATCGATCGGGGCGAAGACCAGGATGACCCCCGGCCCCTTGGGCCGCGGCAGCAGCTTGCCGAGACGGAATATCACCCCGCGCTCGTATTCGTTCAGGATCTTGATCGAGCTCGCCAGATAGAACGCCGCCAACAGGGCCGCGATCAGCAGGGGGTTGTTTAGCAAGGTCACTGGAGTCCCTCTCCGACCCGTTCCGCGGGTCGCTCGGGCGACACGGTCAGGGTCATACCTTCGATGGCGACGACACGCACGCGCGTGCCGCGCGGGATGGGCTCGCGGGCCGTCGCCGACCAGATTTCGCCGTGGGTCGCGACACGGCCACGTTCGCCCGACGCGATCGGTTCGATCACCTCACCCCGTTGATCGAGCATGCCGGCGGCGCCGGTCACCGGCGGACTCAGGTGCGCGCGAACGGCAAGACGCCCGAGCAGGAACACCAGCACCGCCAGGGCCGTCATCAGCGAGAGAACGAACGGCCACCCCGGCTGCAGCTCCGGCAGGGGCGAGTCGATCAGCATCACCGCGCCGAAGACCATGCTCACCAGCCCGCCGGCGGCCAGCGCGCCGAAGGTGGGGGTCAGCATCTCGAGTATCAGCAGCACGAGCCCGAACAGCAGCAGGAGCAGCCCGACGAAGTTGACCGGGAGAATCTGGAAGGCGAAGAACGCCAGCAGCAGACACAGCCCGCCGACGACGCCCGGAAGGACCGCGCCGGGGCTCCACAGCTCGATCGTCAACCCGAGCGAACCGAGACTGAACAGCAGGATCGCGATCTGCGGATGCGCGATTGCGCTCAGGAGACGCTGCCGCCAGGTCATCTCTATCCGCTCGACCCGCGCGCCGGCGGTGCGCAGAACCTCCTCCCGCCCGTCCCACCGGGTGACAGCCCGCCCGTCGAGCGCCTCGATCAGGGCATCGAGATCGTCGACGACGAGATCGATCAGCGGCGGCTCCGCCCCGAGGGCCTCCTCTTCGGTGAACGACCTGCTGTCGACGACCGCCTGCTCCGCCAGCTCGACATTCCGGCCACGCTGCGCGGCCAGCGACCGGGCATAGGCGGCGACGTCGGAGGCGGCCTTCTCGGCCGCCGTGTCGTCCATCGGCTGCCCGGAGCCGGACACCGGATGCGCCGCGCCCACATGGGTTCCGGGAGCCATGGCCGCGACGTCGGCGGCGATGGTGATCAGAAACCCCGCCGACGCCGCCCGCGCCCCGCTCGGTCCCACGAACACCACCACGGGAACCCGGGACTCGATGATCGCGGTGTTGATGTCGCGGGTCGAGTCCACCAGCCCGCCCGGCGTGCGCAGCACGAGGACGACGACATCGGCCCGCGCGGCGTCGGCATTGTCGAGGGTCTGGGTGATGAACTCGGCCGAGGCGGGATGAATGAGCGCGTCGACCTCCGCCACGTGGACCAACGGCGTCTCGGGGCGGTCACCCGCCTCGCCCGCCGGCGTCTCGGGGCGGTCGCCCAGCTCGCCCGCCGGCGTCTCGGGGCGGTCGCCCGGCTGGCCCGCGGGGACCGGAACGTCGATTGCGGCCAGGATCGCCCCAATCGCGATGAGGCGAATCGACAAACGAAACCGCGGCGCGATCATGCGTCGATTCCTCAAGAGGCGCGCGGTCGAGAACCGCGATTCGACCCGCACGCCCCGTCTCCCATGGTAACGCTTAGCCGCCCGCCGCAAAAGGCCCCCCGCCGCCACGCGGCCTCGAATGCATCCCGCCTGACCGGTCGTTCCGCGATCGGGCAGTCCCCCATGCGTCCTCGTCACGCCCCACGAGGCGGGTCCGTCTCCGGTCGCGGCGCCATCCGGAGCTCTGCCACCGAGCCGAACCGAGGCTCCCCGCACCTCACTCGCGCCCCGGCGATATCTGGTAGAGTTTGTGGCGTTGTGAGAGGAAGGCCGTCGCATGCGTCCCTGGGTTGCGCCCGGTCATCCCACGGGCCGTGACCACGACCGTGCACGCCGCGGCGATCATCGCGGGCGGCCGGGGGCGGCGCCTCGGCGGGCTCGACAAGAGCCCGCTCGTCATCGGCGGTCGGCAGATCATCGAACGACAGCTCGCGGTGCTCGGCCAGGTCGCCCCGCACGTCCTGGTGGTCACGGACGACCATCACCGCTTCCGCGCGTCGGGGCTCCGGGTATGCGACGACATCCTGCCGGGGGCGGGTCCGCTGGGAGGTCTGCACACCGCGTTGACCCGGTCACCGGGCCGGCGGATCCTCGTGGTCGCCGGCGATATGCCGTTCCTGTCGGGCGCGTTCCTCCGACACCTCACGGTCCGGGCGCCGCACGCGGACGCGGTGGTGCCGCGGAACGCGGCCGGCTTGCAGCCGCTGTGCGCGGTCTACGATCGTGGCTGCGCGGAGGCGATCCGCGCCCGGATCGACAGGGGACAGTACCGTCTCGTGGATCTGGTCGGCTCGTTGCGCGTGACCGAGGTGGGACCCGACGAGGTGGCCGCCTTCGACCCCGACGGCATGCTGCTCTTCAACGTGAACACGCCGGCCGACCACGCCCACGCCATCTCGTGCGCGGCCGGGCGCACCGGCCCGGAAGCGCGGGCGCCCCTGGCCTGCCCCGCATGAGCCGATGGAACGCCGTGCTCCGGCCGGCCCCGGCCAATGCCCGGGGCGACGTGCCCCCGACCTGCATCCATGGATTCGCCGCCGCGCTTCGAGACGGTCCGCGGCGCCGGCCGCCTGAACGGACCGTCGCATCCCGACAGACCCGAGCATGATACTGCCACTGCACACGGACCTGCGCCGCGCCATCGCATCGGCACTGGGCACGCTGTACGGCCTCGCGCCGGACGCGACGCCCCCGATCGTGATCGAGTACCCGCCGAACCGGCAGATGGGCGACCTCGCGGTCACCGTCGCCTTCGACCTCGCCCGCACCCTCCGGAAGGCGCCCCGCCTGATCGCCGCCGAGATCGCCGAAGCGGCGACCGGCTTGGCGGATCTCGGGCGTCTCGAGGCGACCGGGGCCGGCTATCTCAACCTGTTCCTCGATCGACCCCGGTTCGCCCGCGCCCGCATCGGCGGGGCCCCGCCGGCTCCCGCGACCGGGAACGGGGGCAAGACCATCGTCGAGCACACCGCCATCAACCCCAACAAGGCGGCCCACGTCGGGCACCTGCGCAACGCCGCCCTCGGCGACACGTTGTGCCGGCTGCTGCGGTTCCGGGGGGCCGACGTCGAGGTGCAGAACTACATCGACGACACCGGCGTGCAGGTGGCCGACGTGGTGGTCGGGCTGCGGGAGCTCGAGAAGAAGGACGTCGGCGACGTGCGCCGGCTCGCGGACGCACCCCGGTTCGACTACTACTGCTGGGATCTCTATGCGCGGGTGACGCGGTGGTACGAAGAGGACGACGCGCGGCTGTCGCACCGCCGGGACGCCCTGCACGACCTCGAGCACGACGCCGACCCCACCGCGGCGATGGCCCGCGTGATGACCGACAGCATCGTGCGCTGCCACCTGCGGACGATGGCGCGGCTCGGGGTCGAGTACGACCTCCTGAGCTGGGAGGGCGACATCCTGAGACTGGCGTTCTGGGACCGCGCCTTCGAGATTCTGAAGGCCTCGGGCGCCATCCACCTCCAGGCCGACGGACGGCTCGCCGGCTGTTGGGTGATGCCCATCGACGAAGTCGGCGAGGCCGAGGCGCCGGCCGGCGCCGACGGCGGCGACCCCGACCCCGATGCCCGCCTCAAGGTCATCGTGCGATCGAACGGCACGGTGACCTACGTCGGGAAGGACATCGCGTATCAGCTCTGGAAGTTCGGCCTGCTGGGACGCGACTTCCACTACCGGCAACTCGATGCGCAGTTCTCGGGCCGCCCCCTCTGGACCACGTCGAGCGCCGCACCGGCCTCCGGCGGCGGCGAACCCGACGCGCCGTTCGGGCAGGCAGCCGCCGTCTACAACGTCATCGACACGCGCCAGAGCTATCTGCAGCGGCTCCTGGTGCAGGCGCTGCAGGCGCTGGACCACCCGACCGAGGCGGAACGCTCCGTCCATTTCTCGTACGAGATGGTCGCCCTCTCGCGCAACACCGCCAAAGCCCTCGGCCACACCGCCGGCGACGACGACGGCAAGCCGTTCGTCGAGGTCTCCGGCCGCAAGGGGCTCGGGGTCAAGGCGGACGACCTGCTCGATCAGGTGACGGATCGGGCGCAGCAGGAAGTCGCGGCCCGCCACCCCGACCTCCCCGCCGGGGAGCACCGGCGCATCGCCGAGATCATCTCGACCGCGGCGGTGCGCTATTTCATGATCAAGTTCTCCCGCGGCAAGGTCATCGCCTTCGACATCGACGAAGCCCTCGCCTTCGAAGGGGAAACCGGACCGTACCTGCAGTACGCCGCCGTCCGCGCCCGGAAGATCCTGCAGAAGCTGCGCGACCGCAACGCCCTCGACACCTCGGACGTCCTGGAGAACCTGGGAACGATACCGGACGGCCCACTCGCGAGCCCGGCCGGCGACGAGCTCTGGGGCCTCGTCCTCGAGGCGGCGCGGCTGGACGAGGTCGCCGATCAGGCGGTGCGGACGCTGGAGCTGTCCGTCCTCGCCAAGTACGCGTTCGGACTCGCTCAACGCTTCAACGGCTTCTACCACAGCAGCCCGGTGGTAGCGGAGGCCGACGAGGCGATCCAGCGCTGGCGCGCGGCCGGCGTCGCCTTCTTCGAAGCGCAGATGACGCGGGCCCTCGGCCTCATGGGATGCGAGGTGCCGGACCGGATGTAGCGCGGGACGGCCCGCCCGCGCCGGGGATGAAGCGGTGCCCGCGGGCGTTCTCGGGACACGGAAACAGCGGCGGGCCGGCCACCGGAGACATCCGGGGCCGGCCCGCTTTTGTTTGACCCGGGGCAATTCCCGTCGAGTCCTCGCGGCGGCCGCTACACCCGGTCGAGTGAGACCACCGTTTCGATGTGCGGCGTATTCGGAAACATGTCGAAGGCCCGGACCCGATCGAGGCGGTAGCCGGACGATCGCAGGATGCGCAGGTCCCGCGCCTGGGTGGCCACGTCGCACGAGACGTAGACGATGCGCCGGGGCCGGCGGCGCACGAGCCGGGTGAGGACCTCGCGCGAGAGGCCGACGCGCGGAGGGTCCACGATGACGGTCGCGCCGGAAAGTTGGCCGGAGCGTTTCAGCCAGGTCTCGACCGGCGCCCGGACGATGCGCAGTTCGGGCGCCAGGGGCGCCGCATTCGCGGCCAGGTCACCGGCGCTGACCGGATCGCGTTCGACCGCGGTGACCCGGTCGCCTCCCCGCGCCGCCAACCCCACCGCGAACAGCCCGACCCCCGCGTAAAGGTCCACGACCTCTCCACCGCCGGTCAACTCGGCGACCGCCGCGGCCAGCTCGGCCACGAGATGGCGATTCGCCTGGAAGAATGCGGTGGCATGCCGGCGCAAGGCAAGGGTCCCGGCCCGGGGTGACGGCAGGAACTTCGCCAACGGGTCGGTGACGAACGGAGCCCCCACCACCCGCGGCGGCCCCGGAACCGTCTGCGACGCCACCGACAGACCGGATACCCCCGCCGTCTCCGCCAGCGCCTCCCACCGCATGCCGGCTTCGGGAAGGGGACCCTGCGCGACCAGATGGAGCGCGCACCGATCGCCGGGGAGGTCCTCGGCCAGCTCGATGGTCCGGACGCCGCCCGCCAGCAGCGCAGGGACCCGGGCGTTCAACGCGGAGACCACCCGCTCGGCGCCCGGAGACAGTACTCCGGTGCCCGCGACCGCACAGACCCGATGCGAGCCCTCTTCGAGAAACCCGACCCGATCGTCCCCGACGTGCAGCCGGGCGCGCATGCGGTAGCCGGCTTCCGGCGAGGGGGCGACCACCGGCGGCTCTTCGAGCTCGATGCCTCCGACCCGGCGAAAGGCGTCCAGCACGATCTCCGCCTTCAGGGCGAGCTGCCGCGCATAGGCGACATGGGCCAGGGTTCGGCCTCCGCAAGACGCGGGAACGTCGACCGGGCGCCGATCCGGCGACGCGTCCAGCACGTCGACGGTGCGGGCAAAGAACGCGCCGCCGCGGGTCCGTTCGACGACGGCCCGAACCCGCTCGCCGGGGATGGCGCCGGCAACCAGGACCACCCGCCCCGCCGACCGCGCGATCATCCGGCCGCCGACGGCCGGGCGCTCGACCGTCAGGTCGATGCAGTCGGCCTCGCCGAACCCGGTCTCCTCCGAAGCGTCCATTCAAGCCTCCTCCCGCCCCACCGTCCCGGCCGCGGCAAGGAAGCGGCGGTGAGAAACCGCGTCGCCCGCCGCAGCGGGCTCCTACTCCTCGAACCGGACCACCGGCAAACGGAGACGCTCGCGCAGCAGCCGCTCCATGCTGCCGTCCACGGCGCGGGCGTAGGCATCGGCGTCCAGACGCGACTCGAACGAGGCCAGCTCGGCCCTCGCGTCGTCCTCGACATCGTCCAGCCCCGCGCCGGCCGCCTCGCGCGCCGACGCCAGCAGCGCCCGGTCGATGTCCCCGAGCCGTTCGAGCACCGCCTTCCTCGCCACGCCGCGGGCGCCGCGCACGGCGGGCCGAAGCGCGTCCAGATCGCCGACGAGCCGGGTCAGCGCCGCGCGCAGCGCCGCGGGCATCTCGTCACGCGCCAGTCGGTTGGAGACCTGTTCCAGGACCCGGTCGACGTGCCGGGGCAAACTGAGGCGTCGCCGGCCGGACCGGACGCGGCGGCCCGAATCGTCCCCCGCGTCCATTCCGGCGCCCGGCTCCCCCGCGTCCGGCGCCCCGCCCGCCGCCGTGGCGATCCCGACCGCCCGGCGCCATTCGTCGAAAGCGTCCAGCACGTCGGCCTCGCAGAACTCGATCCGGAGCGGCCGCCGATCGGAGCCGACGCCCCGATACCGGGCCAGCTTGCGGTCGATGCCGGTCGTGACCACCTGCAGCGGCACCCCGGCCTCCGCCCATCCGCACACCCGTTCGAAGGCCGGTCCCACTATTCGGATGAGATGACCTTGGTTGCGACGACAGAGATACGATTCGATTTCGCGGCAGTAGGCTCCGGGATCCATCATCGGACCGATCCCCGGTTGCGATGCCAGACGAGACGGAGGCCGTGCAGCGTCAGATCCGGGCTGACGTGGTCGATGGCCCCGGTCTCGGCCGCGATGGTAGCGGCCAGCCCGCCGGTGGCGACGCTCACCGCGGGCCCGCCGGCTCCCAGCTCGGCGCGCAAGCGCGCCACCAGCCCTTCGACCATGGCGACGTAACCGAAGTACAACCCGGACCGCATCGATCCCACGGTACTCGTCCCGATGACCTGCTCCGGCCGGCGGGCGTCGACCCGGGGGAGACGCGCGGCCCGCTGGAACAACGCGTCGGCGGAGATCTCGACGCCGGGGCAGATGACGCCGCCGGCGTATTCACCCGCCACCGAGATGACGTCGAACGTGGTGGCGGTCCCGAAATCCACCACGATGATCGGTCTCCCGGCTCCACCGTACTCGTCGAGCGCCGCGAGGCCGTTGACCAGCCGGTCCGCGCCCACGTCCTCCGGGGGCTGATAGCGAACTCGCAGGCCGGCATTGGAGGCGTCGACCACGAGGGTCTCCACGCCGAACGCGTCCTGCACCATTCTGGTGATCGTCGCCGTCAGCGGGGGCACGACCGACGAGAGGACCACCCCGGACACCTGCGCCATCTCCAGACCGGACTCGGCGAACAGCCGGCTCACGAGCACCCGCAGCTCGTCGGCGGTCCGGCCGCGCAGGGTCGCGAGACGCCAACTCTCGCCGAGCCGCGTCCCGTCGAAGATCCCGAAGACGATGTTCGTATTGCCGACGTCGATCGCAAGCAGCATCGGTCCCCTGTCCCGTCATCCGACGTGATGCACCTCGCCGCCGCACAACCGTTCGCGACGCGCCCCCACCCGCACGATCAACGCACCCTGTTCATCCACCCCTTCGGTGACCCCGCAGCGGCGGACCGCCCCCACCGACCATTCCACGGCGGCGCCCCGGCTCGACGGCGCGAGCGCCTCCCACCGCCGGAGCAGGGCCGCGACCCGGCCCGACTCGACCTCGCCGCACCGGATCGCCAGGGCCGCCAGCACCTCCACCAGCAGCGCGGCAGAATCGACGGACCGGCCGGTCAGGCCTTCCACCGACCCGGCCCGGGACGCCACGTCGGCCGGCCAGGCGCCGTCGCGTAGATTGATGCCGATGCCCAGGACAACCCGATCGACCCGGTCGCCCACCGTCGACGCCTCGGCCAGAATCCCCGCCACCTTGCGGCGTCCGCCGGAAGCTTCGACCACCACGTCGTTCGGCCATTCCAGCATGGCGTCGAGCCCGGCCGCCTGCCCGAGGGCTTCCGCCACCGCCACCCCGGCCGCCAACGTCAGCACCGGGGGCGAGGCGGTGCGCAACAGCACCGACACGTACAGACCCGTACCGGCGGGGGAAAACCAGCGGTTCCCGTGACGTCCCCGGCCCGCGGTCTGCTCGTCCGCCACCACCACCGTTCCGTGCGGCGCGCCGCGCCCGGCGAGCATGGCGACGAGGTCGTTCGTCGAGCGAACCCGTGGATAGTGGTGCACCCGGCCGTCGAACGGCCCGAGTCTGGACGCCGCGCCGCGCAGGCGCGCCTGGAGGGGATCGGAGGATGACCGGCTCACGAGTCGGCCCATCGGCCGGCGACGGCCGCCGCAACCGGGAGCGCCGCACGGACGAGCACCGCGGCCATCACGGTGACAGCTCCGCCAATACCTCGTCGAGCTGCTGCCGGCGCTGCCGCGCCGCCGCGTGCCGGGCTTCGGTCTCGGCCACGACCTCGGGGGCGGCGCGCTCCCGGAACTTCGGATTCCCGAGCTTGCCTTCCAGGGACCCGAGCTGCTTCGAGATCTTGTCGATCTCCCGGCGAAGCCGGGCGGTTTCCGCCGCCCGGTCGATGACGCCGGCCAGCGGCAGATACAGCCGCAGGCGGCGCACGATGCGACGCACCGTATCGGGGTCGGCCGGTACCGACTCGACGAACTCGAACGTCTCCAGACCGGCCAACCGCCGCAGATAGTCGCCGTGGCGGTCGAGCACCGACCGCTCGTCGGGGTTCGCGTGCTCGATCTGCAACCGGAGCCGGCGCGACGGCGGCACGCCCAGCTCGGCACGGACCGTGCGCACCGCGGTGATGACCTCCTGGAGGAGCGTCAGCACCGACACGGCCTCCTCATCGGTCCATTCCGGCACCGGCTCGGGCCAGGCGGCGCGGGTGATCGTCCGCGCCTGCCCGTCCGGCGTAAGCCCGTCGTCGGCGGCATCGGCGGCGGCCGGCAGGGTCTGCCAGAGCTCCTCGGTGACGAACGGCATGAACGGATGCGCGAGGCGCAGCACCCGGTCGTGCACCGCCAGGAGGACCGCCAGCGCCCGCTCCCGATCTCGATCTTCCGCTTCGTCCTGCAGATGCGGCTTCACCAGCTCGATGTACCAGTCGGCGTACTCGTGCCAGATGAAGTGATACAGCCGGTCGGCGGCGACGTCGAACCGGAACCCTTCCAGGGCGCCGGTCACCTCGGCCGAGAGCTCGCTGACCCGATGCAACACCCACCGGTGGATGGTCCCGAGCTCGGCCGGCGGAGGCACCGGCGGCCGGTCGGTCAGCGACGCGGGCAGGTTCATCAGCACGAACCGCGACACGTTCCAGATCTTGTTCACGAACTGCCGGTAGCCGCGCAGGCGCCCCTCAGAGAGCGAGATGTCCATGCCGGGGGAGGCGAGCGCGGCCAGGGTGAACCGGAACGCGTCGGCGCCAATCTCCTCCATCACCTGCAGGGGATTGACGACGTTGCCCTTCGACTTGCTCATCTTCTGCCCGTGCGCGTCGCGCACGAGCGACGTGATGTAGATCACCTTGAAGGGAACGTCGCCGGCGAACTTCATCCCCAGCATCATCATCCGCGCGATCCAGAAGAAGATGATGTCGAGCCCGGTGATCATGACGCTGGTGGGATAGTACCGCGCGAGGTCGGCGGTGCGATCCGGCCACCCCATGGTGCTGAACGGCCAGAGCCCGGAGCTGAACCAGGTATCCAGCACGTCGGTGTCCTGGCGAAGCGGGCCGCCGCAGCCGCAGGCCTCCGGCGTCTCCTCCTCGACGAGGACCGACCCGCACCGATCGCAATGCCACGCGGGCACCCGATGTCCCCACCAGAGCTGGCGCGAGATGCACCAGTCGTGGATGTTGGTCATCCACTCGAAGTAGGTGCGAGCCCAGTTCTCGGGCACGAAGCGGGTTCGGCCGTCCTCGACGGCGGCGATGGCGGGCTCGGCCAGCGGCTTGATCCGCACGAACCACTGGGTCGACACCAGCGGCTCGACCACGGTCTGGCAGCGGCTGCAATGCCCCACCGCGTGCCGGTGGTCCTCGACCCGTTCGAGCAGGCCCTCCGCCTCGAGCCGCTCGACGATCGCGTCCCGCGCCGCGAACCGGTCCCGGCCCGCGAACGGGCCCGCCTCGTCGGTCATCCGGCCATCCTCGCCGATGACCACCACCTGGGGCAGATCGTGCCGCCGGCCCATCTCGAAGTCGTTGGGGTCGTGGGCCGGCGTCACCTTGACGGCGCCGGTCCCGAATCCGGCGTCGACGAACTCGTCGGCGATCACCGTCAGCTCGCGGCCGATGATCGGCAGGCGCACCGTCCGGCCGATCAGGGCGCGGTACCGGTCGTCGTCCGGATGCACCGCCACCGCGGTGTCGCCCACCAGGGTTTCCGGCCGGGTGGTCGCCACCGTCACCCCGCCGCCTTCGGCTGCGTCCGCGTCCGCCCCGGCGGCCGGGTAGCGCACGTGATAGAGCCGGCCCGCCTGCTCCTCGTGCACCACCTCGAGATCGGACAGCGCGGTCCGGCACCGGGTGCACCAGTTCACGATGTACTTGCCGCGATAGATCAGCCCCTCGCGATAGAGAGTCACGAAGACCCGCCGGACCGCCCGCGACAGGTCGGCGTCGAGGGTGAAGCGCTCACGGCTCCAGTCGACCGACGACCCGAGGGTGCGCATCTGACTCGTGATGGTGCCGTGGCTCTGGCGGCTCCACTTCCACACCCGTTCTTCGAACGCCTCGCGGCCGAGCGCGTGACGGTCGGTCCCCTCGTCGGTCAGGTGCTTCTCGACGACGTTCTGGGTCGCGATGCCGGCATGGTCGGTGCCCGGCAGCCACAACACGTCGTGGCCCGTCATCCGTTTCCAGCGGCAGACGATGTCCGGCAGGGTCTGGTTGAGCGCGTGACCGATGTGCAGTACGCCGGTGACGTTGGGGGGCGGCAGCACCATGCTGAACGGAGGACGGGATGACGCCGGATCGGCCCGAAAGGCGCCGCTCGACTCCCAGAACGCGTACCACTTCGGGTCGACGCTGGCGTGGTCGAACCCCTTGCTCAACTCGGGCATGTCACTCATGGTATCAAGGCGCCGGCAAGGCGCCGGAGGGCGCGCCGGCGGCGGACTCGGCGTTGCCGGTCGGCATGATCGGGCCGACGTTGCTGATGACGGATGTGCTGAAAGGCTCGAGCCGGTCAACGAGGCGGGCCGATCTCAAACCCGTTTGATGCGGCCAATCTGGTCGCGCACCAGCCGCTCCGCGACCCTGGCGACCACTTCGGAGACCAGCTCGCCGGTCACGTCGTCCGACAGGCGCTCGACGACCCGCTCGGTTACCCGCTCGATCAGATCGTCCTCGCGGACCGGGGCGATCTGACGAGGCCAGGGATAGGCCGCGCGGGCCCGATCGAGGTCCCCCTGTTCCGCGGCGAGGAGCGAGGCGAACGCGTCGGCCAGCGAGGGAGGCGCCGGCGCCTCTACCGCGGGTACGGCCGGGACAAATGGTGTCGAGTCCGCGGCGGGGGGCGACGGCGAGGCCGGATCCGCGCCCGCGGCGCCGACCGGCTGTGGATCGGATGCCGCCGCTTTCGCCGAATCCCACAACGCGGGCGGGGTACCCGAAGCCGGGGCCTCGGGCGGCGACGGAGCCGAGGGCGGACCGGCGGCCTGCGCGACGTCTCCGCTTCGCGGGTCCGCCGCGGCGTCCCCCAGCACCGGATCCGGATCCGTCATCGCGCCCACCGCGGCCGGCGCCTCCGCCTCCGGATCCGCCGGCGTGCCGAGCAGCTCGCGAACCCGGTGGAGCACCGCCTTTGGTTCGAACGGTTTCACCAGCACCGCGTCACAGCCGGCCTCGCGGGCCCGGTCGCCGTCGACCGGATCGAAGGCCCCCGTCAGCAGCACCACCGGAATGTGGGCGAGAGCGCTGTCGGACTTGACGAAGGCCGACACGTCGTAGCCGTCCTTCTCCGGCATGTTCGTATCGGCCAGCACGATGTCCGGCGGGTCGGCGACAATGCGTTCGATCGCCTCGCGCCCGTCACCGACCGCCACCACGCGGATGTCCTCTTCGGCGAAGGTCATCTCGATGACGCGCTGAATCGTGGCGCTGTCGTCGGCAAGCAGAAGCGTATCTGGCATCGGCAGGTCCGGACCTGAACTGGAACGTAGGGAAACTGGTTCGCCGCATCACCGACCGGCGGCCGCGTCGACGGCACCGGACGAGCCGCCGGTCATGCCGGAGCGGCCCGATGGTGCTCGCGAATGAAACTGACGATATCCCGCATCGGGGTTCCGGGCTGAAACACGCCTTCGATACCGATGGCCCGCAGTCCCGGCAGATCGGCATCGGGAATGATGCCGCCCAAGACCACCAGGACATCGTCGAGGCCCTTCTCGCGCAACAGCTCCATCACCCGCGGACACACATGGTTGTGCGCCCCCGACAGAATGGAAAGACCGATGACCCCGGCGTCCTCCTGCAAGGTCGCCTCGACGATCTGTTCGGGGGTCTGGCGCAATCCGGTGTAGATCACCTCCATCCCCTCGTCCCGGAGCGCACGGGCAATCACTTTCGCTCCACGGTCGTGACCGTCGAGCCCGGGTTTGGCGATGACGACGCGAATCCGATCCATCGCTGGTCTACGGCTGGACACGGAACGCCACGAGCGTCGACGCCACCTCGCCGCCCGCCTCCGCCGACAGTTCGATCAGATAGTCTCCCCGCGGAAACGGCGAGAGCTGCAGGAGAGCCTGATACGGACCCTCGTCCTCCGGTGCCTCCACCGGCAGCTCCATCATGGCGGTGCCTTCGCGACTCAGCAACTGCGCGCGAACCCGCGGGACGACATCACCCGGGGCGTAGGCCTCGACCCGGACCAGGAGCTGATCGGTACGGCGGAAGAAACGCGACGCCGTCGGCAGCGCCTCGGCATCGGCGAGCAACTGGCGCAACTCGACGGTGTTCCGCGCCCTCAAAACCTGCGGCGTGCTCAGGGCGACGTCGGGGCCGGTGAAGTCGGGCGCCACGAACTCGTTGATCGCCCGGTCGAGCAGATCGCCGTACTCGTCCTCGATCGCGATGTTCAGCTCAAGCCCGCCCGGGTCAACCTCGAAGCTGGCGCGCGACGCCCGGCCGGACGCCGTCCCCGGCACCTCTCCC
This sequence comes from Vicinamibacterales bacterium, assembly GCA_965229825.1. GTDB lineage: Bacteria > Acidobacteriota > Vicinamibacteria > Vicinamibacterales > UBA8438 > JAJEEA01. The sequence goes on along the minus strand of CBDDJQ010000013.1, from coordinate 1,408,250 downwards.
CGGAAGTACGCGCTGCTGTCGCTCATCGCCATCAGCCTCACCTGCGATGGCGATTCCTGGCGGCGGCCGCGGTCGCCGCCGATCGGCTCCCACACGAACGTCAACTGCGTCCTGCCGTTGTCGCCGCGGCGGGCGCCGACCCAGGTCCGAACGTAACGGCCCCGCGTCGGCTCGGCCAGACCCGCCAGCGCGGTATCGACGGCCCGGGGAGGCTCCGGCTTGGGCGGGGCCAATACCCGCGCCGCATTCTCCGCCGTCAGCGCATAGTAGCCCTTGCGGGCCCGGATCCGCACGTCCTCCCGCAGGACCTCTACCTCGATTTCATGGAATTCGCCGTCCGTCGGCGCCGCCGACGTGGTGTATCCCAGCAGGTAGTACGCGCTCTGGTCGGACACGATCTGGGCCAGACCGGGCAGCATGTCGTTGCGGTTGACGATGGCCCGGCCGTCGGTCTCGTCCGCCAGCAGACGCAAGGTGTCCTGCAGCTCGCGCAGCATGCGGTAATCGGTGCGCATGTCGATGGTGACGTTGCTGAAGTCGAACTCGCCGGTGGCCAGCCCCCGGGGATCCACCATGTAGAAGCTGGTGTTGTTCTTGTTGGCGATGTCGGCGGTGTACATCAGCTCCGCGCGCATGTACGACGACTCGAAGAACTGCGATGTCTCTTCGATATGCGACTCCCCCGCCAGCGGGTCGTACCGCTGCGGATTGAAAAGGCCGCCGGCCATGGCGTCCCTGTCGCGCATCTGAGGCGGAACGTAGTTCGAATAGCCCTCGCTGAGCACGATCACCGACTTGCGTCCCTCGCGCAGTCCGCCCAGATGGATGGCCAACGCCTTCAGAGCGGACAGGCTGACGTCGTTGCGAATCAGCTCGACCGTGGTGGTCGGAAAGTTCGCGTACTGATGCTCGTACATGTTGCGCGGCTGGTAGTCGTACTTGACGCCTTCGAAGTCCTCCAGGGCGCGGATGATCTGCTCATGATTACGGGTGAGCCGAAAGTCGATGAGCGGCATCAGGGGGTACATGACGCCGACGAGGTCGGTCGGCCGGAGCTGCGTCTCGACAAACTCGACGAGCGCCGCCCGCATCCGGATGGCGTTGCTGTCCCGCACGTGGTAGTCGTCGAGGAAGAACGCGAAGATGCGCGAGTCCGAGCGCGCCGCTTCGCGCTCCTGGTCGTACTCGTTGCGGATGCTGGAGGGAGGCGGCAGCGCCGGATCCAGCACCCCGGTGGCCTCCACCAGCCGGAACGACTCTACCGTCTGCTCGACCTCGTCCTCGAAGACCCGGAAGTCGTCCTGGTTCAGATCGAGAATCGGGTTGCCGTCGTCGTCGGTGACAATTGCATCGACCCGCACGAAGTTGATTCCGGACCGGAACAGCGGGGTCTGCGGGCGTGCATCGGCGTCGCCGGATGCCGCGGCTTCGGATCCATCTGCGCGATCGGTCCGGGGCGCCTGCGGTTCCTGGGCGGGAACGCCGGTACCCGGCAGGAGCACCCCCGCGGCCGCCAGCATCACGGCGGTCCGGACGGACCGATACGCCGCGAGCCGGACGCCGATACTACCCCGCACGCACCATCGATTGCTCGACATGCTCGCCTTCCTTCTGCAAAGAAACGCCGACATCCAATGATACCACTCGGCTCGCCGCCGCTCGTTCCCGTCCACCGCGCCGGCGCGGCCCCGCCGATCCGGCGGCGCTCGCGTATGATCGAGGAGCCTGCGGCGAGCCCGCGGGGCTTTCGACCTCGGGTTCCTGCCCCTCGAACCGACTGGATCGAGAATCCGCCATGCGCCTGGAACTGACCGCCGAACAGGAAGCGTTTCGCGCATCGGTGCAGCGGTTCGCGGAGGTCGAGGTGCGACCGCGCGCGGCAGAGATCGACGCAACCGACCGTTTTCCCGTCGATCTCGTCAGCCGGGCCGGCCAACAGGGGCTGATGGGGGTCACCATCCCCGCCGCGGCGGGCGGAGCCGGGCGCGACTACGTCAGCTACGCGGCGGCTATCGAGGCGATCGCCGGGGCCAGCGCCACCCTGGCCGCGATCCTGTCGGTCAACAACTCCCTCGTCACCGAAGTCGTAGCCCGGTTCGGATCGGCGGCCCAGCGCGAGACATGGCTCCGGCGGCTCGCGAGCGGCGCCGCCGTCGGCGCCTTCGCCCTCTCGGAACCCGACGCCGGCACCGACGCCGCCAATCAGCACACCCGCGCCGTGCCGGACGGCCAGGGCTACCGCCTCACCGGCCGCAAGGTCTGGGTGGCCAACGGGGCCGCCGCCGACGTGTTCATCCTGTTCGCGGCCACCGAACCGGGCATCGGGGGCCGCGGCGTCTCGGCGTTCCTGGTTCCCTCCGGCGCCCCGGGACTGCACGCGTTGCCCACCCCTGACACGCTCGGCGTGCGGGGTCTCGGATGCCGGGATCTCGACCTCGATGCGGTGCGCGTCCCGGCCGAGGCGATGATCGGCGACGCCGGCGGCGGATTCCGCATCGCCATGTGGGCGCTCGACGGAGGCCGGGTCGCGATTGCCGCCCAGGCCGTCGGCATCGGACAGGCCGCCTTCGACGAAGCGCTGGCCCACGCCAGGCGCCGCCAGACCTTCGGGCGCCCCATCGGCCGGTATCAGGCAGTGCAGTGGATGCTGGCGGACATGGCCACGGAAATCGAGGCGGCGCGCATGCTGGTGTATCGGAGCGCCGCGGCCAAGGAGACGCAGGAGCGCAGCGCCGCAGAGGCGGCCATGGCCAAGCTCTACGCGTCGGAAGCGGCGCACCGGGCCGCCGACAAGGCGATGCAGATCCTGGCCTCGGCCGGCTACCGCCGGGGCTCGACGGTCGAGCGCCTGTTTCGGGACGTCCGGGCGACGGAGATCTACCAGGGCACCTCGGAAGTACAGCGCATGGTAATCGCCGCCCATCTCCTCGCCGAGCGGTAACCGCGCGACCTTACGGTCGCGTTGGAAGTTCGCTGGCGCGAACTTCTGCGCGGTGGCGGCGCGACCTTGGCGGTCGTGTGGGAGGTTTCGCCGGCGGGAAACTTCTGCGACGCAAACTCCTTATTCTCCCTGCTTGAGCCTCGTCCGGCGGGGGCGTGTACCGGCCGTCGCCCCGCTCCCGGCTCGGCGCCGCGCGCGGGTTCACGACGCGCCGGCGGCGAGACGCTCGAAGAGCGGGATCAGACGTTCCAGCGTCCGAGGAGGGGTTTCGGGCACGACCCGGGTCGCGCCGACGACGGTCATGAAGTTGGTGTCGCCATCCCAGCGAGGCACCACGTGCAGGTGAAGATGGCCCGGGACCCCCGCCCCGGCCGGCCGCCCCAGGTTGATCCCCAGGTTCATGCCATGGGGCCGATATGCCTCGGTCAGGGCGATCTCCGCCCGCTGGGCCATCGTCATCAGCTCGCCGAGTTCGGCCGCCGACGCCTCGGCCAGTGATCCGATGTGCCGATTCGGCACCACCATGACATGGCCGTTGTTGTACGGGTACAGATTGAGGATGACGAAGCACGTGTCGGCGCGCGCCACAATCAGCGAGGGGCCCTGCGGCGAGGTCTCGCCGGCGCCGGCCAGGGCGGCGCAGAATACGCAATCGTCGCCAAAGGCAGCGGAGGCGCCGCCGCCGGACGCGCCGGCACTGCCGCTCACGTAGTCGAGTCTCCAGGGGGACCAGAGTCGTTCCATGGGCGAGCCTGCCGGAGCCGGTCGCGCGGACGCTTGCGCCGCCCCCCGCCCGGCGAAAATCCAGCGGCCGAATCAGTAGCCGGGACCGCCACCGGACCCGGCATCGTTGGCGGCGCCGATTCCGACAGCCTCGGGTCTCGCGGAAGGCTCGGGCCCGGCTCCGGCTCCCGGTTGATTAGCTCTTTGAGCTCCTTGCCCGGCTTGAAGTACGGAACCCGCTTGGGGGGTACGTCCACCCGATCCCCGGTCTTCGGATTCCGGCCCTTTCGCGGCTCGCGCTGCCGGAGGCGAAAGCTGCCGAATCCCCGCAACTCGATCTTCTCGCCCCGATGCAGCGCGGTGATGATGCTGCGGAACACCGTATCGACGATGACCTCGGAGTGCTTCTTGGTCAGATCGGCGGCCCGTGACACTTCCTCGACGAGCGCCGCCTTGGTCACGCTCCCGCCTGCCACCAGGATCTCCCCCGCTGCATGAGCCGAGCCTGACGTCCGGAAGGTGCCAGGAGCCCGCGCCAAGAATCCCGCGGTTTCACCGCGGCTCCTACGTCTGGTGCTTGAAGTGGTCGCCCAGAGTTACCTCCGGCGATCCGGACGCCGCGCCGTAGGAGTCCCAGTCTGCCTCGTAGTCGTCCGACTTCAGAGCCCGGATGCTCAGGCCGATCTTTCGTTCCGAGGGGCTCAGCTTGATGATCTTCATGCTGGTGACCTCGTCGACCTTCAGCTCGACCTTCTCGCGGCCGCCCTGGTCGTCGAACTCCGACACATGGATGAGCCCCTCGATCCCCTCGGCCAGCTCCACGAAGGCGCCGAAGTTCGTGATGCGAACCACCTTGCCCTCGACCACCGATCCGACCTTGTGGTTCTCGAAGAAGTCGTCCCAGATGTCGGTCGCCAACTGCTTCAAGCCCAGGGAGAGCCGCTGGTTGTCCGGATCGACGTTGAGCACCATGGCCTCGACTTCGTCGCCCTTCTTCACGACTTCCGACGGATGCTTGAGCCGCTTGCTCCAGGACATGTCCGAGATGTGGATGAGTCCGTCTATGCCTTCCTCGACCTCGACGAACGCACCGAACTCGGTCAGGTTGCGAACCCGGCCGGTCAACCGGGACCCGATCGGGTACTTGTCGGCGAGCTGATGCCACGGGTTCGACTCGATCTGCTTCAGTCCGAGCGAAATGCGGCGGGCCTGCGGGTCGACGCCGAGCACCATCGACTCGACGGCGTCGCCCACCGTGAGCAGCTTAGACGGATGCTTGACCCGCTTGCTCCAGGACATCTCGGAAACGTGAATCAGGCCTTCCACGCCCGGCTCCAGCTCGATGAATGCCCCGTAGTCGGTCAGGCTGACCACCTTGCCGCTCAGGCGCATGCCGACCTGATAGCGTTCCTCGACCGCCGTCCACGGGTCGGCGTGAAGCTGCTTGTAGCCCAGAGACACCCGTTCGCTGGCGCGGTCGTACTTGAGCACCACCACGTCGACCTCGTCGTTCACCTTGAAGAGCTCCGACGGATGCGCGGCGCGGCCCCACGACATGTCGGTCACGTGCAACAACCCGTCGAGCCCGCCCAGATCGATGAACGCGCCGTAGTCGGTGATGTTCTTGACCACCCCCCGGAACACCTTGCCCTCTTCGAGCGTCGCCAGGGTGTGCTTCTTCTTCTCGGCGTTCTCTTCCTCGAGCAACGCCTTGCGAGACAGCACGATGTTGCCCCGCTTCTTGTTGACCTTGATGACGCGCATGCGCAGTTCCTGACCACGCAACGCATCGAGATTGCGCACCGGACGCACGTCCACCTGCGATCCCGGCAGAAACGCCCGCACCCCGATGTCGACCGCCAACCCGCCCTTGATCCGCTCGATGACGCGGCCGATGACGACCTTCTGATCGTCGTAGGCCTTCTCGACCTCGTCCCAGATCTTCATCTTCTCGGCCTTCTCGCGCGAGAGCACGATATGGCCGTCCCGGTCCTCGGTGCGTTCGAGCAGAACGTCGACGGTGTCGCCCTGCTGGACGATGCACTCGCCGGTCTCGTCGAGGAATTCCTGAAGGGCGATCATCCCTTCCGACTTGTATCCGACGTCGACCACCACCTCCGACGACGACACCTTCAGCACGGTGCCGGTAATCACTTCGCCTTCGGCGATGTTGCGGAAACTGCCCTCGTACAGCGCGAGCAACTGCTCGTACTCCGCACGACTCGACGGTTCGTCGTCGAAACGATCGGCCATGACCGTCATGGGAAGAGGTCGTGCGATCTTCTCCGGGCGGTCCACGTCGACGTCTTCTACCTTCGTCATGGAATTGCGAATCCTCCTGTAAGTGCCCATCGCCGCCACGCGGTGTGGCCGTCGATACGCGGCAACGGCGGCGGGCCGCCACCGTGGCCGAAACCCATCGATTGGCGATAAGCCGCAGACTATATGACAGTTACCAAGACGCGTCAATGCGATTGACGCCGACAATCACCCCGGCGGCTCTGCCCAACCCCGCTGCGCCAGTCGGTCGCGCACGATGGCCAGCACGCGCTCGATGACCACCTCCAACAGCAGACCGGTCGTATCGACGTGCACCGCATCGTCGGCCCTCACCAGGGGCGAGCTGTTGCGGGTGCGGTCGGAATGGTCTCTCGCTTCGAGCGCGCTCGCCACGTCCGACAGGGTCTCGGTACGGCCCAGGCCATGGGCCGGGTCCGCGGCGCGGCGAGCCGCGCGCTCCTCGGGCGCCGCATCCAGGTAGATCTTCACGTCGGCGTTCGGGAATACCGTGGTGCCGATGTCGCGGCCCTCCATCACCAGTCCGCCGGCCGATGCATAGGCCCGCTGCCGGCCCACGAGCGCCGTTCGCACCGACGGCATGCGCGCAACCCAGGCGGCCGCGGCGTCGATTTCGGCGGTGCGAATCGCGTGCGTCACGTCGTGACCGGCGACCGTCACGGTTCCCCCGTCCTGAATCAGCTCGACGTGTTCCACCAACTGCCGCACGGCGGGCTCGTCATCGAGCGCAAGCCCCCGGTGGGAGGCCAGCCAGGCGACCGCCCGATACATCGCGCCGGTGTCGATGTAGCGGCATCCCAGCGTCTTGGCGACCGCGCGGGAGACACTCCCCTTGCCGGCCCCCGAAGGCCCGTCGATCGCGATCACCGGGGTCGGACGAGCCGGGGCTCCGCTCGGATTCATCAGCGCGCTCGGCAACTGCTCGGGACCGGTCACGTCCGGCGGGCGGCGCCGGTCGCGACCGCACGGCACAACGCCGCCACCTCGCCCGGCGTCAGGTCACGGAACTGGCCCGACCGGAGCGCCCGATCGTGGATCGGCCCGATCGCCACCCGGCGCAGCCGCACCACCGGGTGTCCGACCGACTTGCACATATGCCGGATCTGGTGCTTCCGCCCCTCGGTGACACCGATCCGGATCAACGACTGGTCTCCCGCCCGGCCGCGTCCCGCGGAGACGAGACTGGCCGACGCCGGCAACGTTCTTCGGCCGTCGACCACCACGCCGCGGGCCAGCCGCCTCAACGCCGAGGCGTCCGGCACGCCCCGGACCCGCGCCTCGTACACCCGTTCGACCTGGTGCCGCGGATGCGTGAGGCGGGCCGCCAACTCACCGTCGTTGGTCAGCAACAGCAATCCCTCGCTGTCGTAGTCCAGCCGTCCGACCGGATAGACCGATTCGCGGACCCCCGACAGCAGGTGCATCACGGTACGGCGGCGCTCCGGATCGTCGCGGGTGGTCACGACGCCGCGCGGCTTGTTCAGCAACAGATACCGCCGCCGCCCGCCGGTGCCGATCCGGCGCCCGTCGACCCGGATGTCGGCGACGGCGGGGTCCGCCTTGGCGCCCGGGGTGGACGTCACCACGCCATTGACCGTGACCCGGCCTTCGCGCATCAGCGACTCCGCCGCCCGGCGCGACGCGATGCCGGCCGCGGCAATCACCTTCTGCAGCCGCACGCCATCCGATGCAACGGGGGGGTTCACGGCAAGCTCCCTGGCCAGCAGCCCGTGGCGAAAGTCCCCGCTGCATTCGAGCGGCGATGCATCCCGCCTGACTGTGTTGCTCCTCGGTCAAGTATGCCCAATATTCTCCCTCGTCGCGCCTTGTCAGGCGGGCGCCTCGCCGCTCTCGGTGCAACGCGCGGTTCCGCCACGGGCTGCTAGTGGTATGTCTCAAGAATAGCTTTACACTTCCTGATCTTGCCGAGGATGGTCTCGACGGTGGTGCTCCACACGAATGGCTTCGGGTTGGCGTTGTGGTGGGTCAAGTAGTCTTTGATGGCCGCGACCAATTCCTGCACGCTGCAAAAGACGCCGCGGCGAAGGCGTTGCTGCGTCAGCTTGCTGAACCAGCTCTCGACGAGGTTGAGCCACGAGGAACTGGTGGGCGTGAAGTGCAGCTTGAAGCGCGGGTGGGCGGCCAGCCACTTGCGAACCGCTTCATGCTTGTGGGTTCCGTAGTTGTCCAGGATGATGTGCAGGGTGAGGTCGGGCGGGAACGCACGGTCGAGACGCCGCAGGAACTTCAGGAATTCCTGATGTCGATGACGCCCGTGGCATTGGCCGATGACCTTGCCGGTCAGCACGTTCAACGCGGCGAACAACGTCGTCGTGCCGTGGCGCTTGTAGTCATGGGTCATCGTACCGCGGCGGCCCGGCTTCATCGGCAGGCCCGGCTGCGTGCGGTCGAGCGCCTGGATCTGGCTCTTCTCGTCCACGCACAGCACCACCGCCTTCTCCGGCGGGTTCAGGTACAGCCCCACGACGTCGGTCAGCTTCTCGACGAACGCTGGGTCGGTCGACAACTTGAACGTCTTGACGCGGTGGGGCTGTAGGCCGTGCGCGTCCCAGATGCGCTGGACGGTCGCGGGGCTCACGCCGCCCGCCTTGGCCATCGAACGACAGCTCCACTGTGTGGCCCCCGGAGGCTTCTCGTGCAGCGTGGCATGCACGATGGCCTGCACTTGGTGCGCGGCAATACCCGGTTTCCGTCCGCGGCCAGGGCGCACCTTGCCCACCGAGTCCAGTCCGTCGGAACGAAACCGCGCGCGCCAATTCAACACCGTCGGTCGGCTGATGCCGAGGATGGTCGCGATGTGACTATTCGCCACGCCGTCACCAGCCATGAGCAAGACCTTGGCGCGGGTAACGACGCGATAGGGCGCGCTTTCACTGCGCGCCCACTTCGTCAGGACGTCGCGATCCGCGTGGCTCAGCGGCAGCGGTGCAGCCGGATTGTTCATACCCGCAGGTATACCATCCGGCACCCCAAATGTCAATCTATTTTAGAGACATACCACTAGTGGACCTGTCCGGAGGGCGGGGTCTCGGGGTCCGCGGACGTCTTCGCCGGTTCGTCGAACGGCAGCGACTGAATCTCCGATTCGCCCGCGGCGAGCGCCAACGGCACGTCCATGCCGAGCGCCTCGGCCATCTCCTCCACCTTCGGCAGGTCGTCGAGATCGCTCAGACCGAACTGGTTCAGGAACTCCCACGTCGTGCCGTAGAGAAACGGCCGCCCCACGACCTGCTTGCGGCCGACCACCTTCACGAGCTGCCGATCGAGCAGCGTCCCAACCACCCCCGACACGTTGACCCCCCGAATCTCCGCAATTTCGGCGCTGGCAATCGGCTGCTTGTAGGCGATGACGGCCAGCGTTTCGAGCGCCTGCACCGACAGGCGCTGCTTCGAGTGCTGGTGAAACAGCCGCCGCACCCACTCGTGCAGCTCGGGCCGGGTGCAGATTTGATAGCCGCCGGCGACCTGCATCATCAGCAGCCCCCCCCCCCGCTGGTCGTACTCCGCCTGCAACGCGGCCAGGGCCTGCTCGATGTCTTCCTTCGGCGTTTCCTCGAGCAACTCGAACAGCGTCCCGGGCGTCAGCGGATCCGGCGACGCGAAGATGAGCGCTTCCAGAATCGGTTTGAGATCGTCCGACATGCTCGGTTGTCCACGCCCGGGTACCGCCGCCCCGGGGCCGGTATCACGCCGCCGTCACCTTGTCCTGACTCCCCGGTCGGCGGTCGACTCTATCGGTTTCGGCGCATCCTCCGGGGTCTCGCGGCGATACACCCGGATGGGACTGCACGAGCCGGATTGAACCACCCGTATCAGCTTCAGCCGAATCATCTCGAGCACCGCGAGAAACGTCGTGACGAGCTCGATGCGGCTGCTGTCCCCGTCGAAGAGGTCCTCGAATCCGCATGCCCCGATGATCGCGAGCCGCTCCATCAACTGCCGGGTGCGGGTCTCGATCGACACCTCTTCCGCCGGCAAGGGCACTCCCGGCCGCGCCCGGTGGCGTTTGAGAACCGTCTGAAACGCCTGCAGCAGCCCGAACAGATCTGCCTCGAGCTCCCGCTCGAACGGCTCGCCCGCGAGATCCGCCAGCCGCTCGTCCGCGCGTCCCCACTGCGCGTGCCGCACGGTCTGCTTTTCGTGCAACAGCTCCGCCGCCGCCTTGAACTTCTGGTGCTCGATGAGACGCCGGACGAGCGCTTCGCGCGGGTCCTCCGCCTCCTCCGCATCCTCCGTCCCCGTTTCCGGCCGGGGAACCAGGGTCCGCGCCTTGATGTGAATCAGCGTGGCCGCCATCAGCAGGAACTCGCCGGCGGTGTCGAGGTCGAGGTCCTTCATCAGCTCGATGTACTCGATGTACTGCTGCGTAATCAGCGCGATCGGGATGTCGTAGATGTCGATCTCGTTCTTCCGAATGAGGTGCAGCAGAAGATCGAGTGGTCCCTCGAAGTTGTCGAGCCGGAGCGGATAGGCCTCCAGAACCGACTCGAACTCGCCGGTCTGACCGGTGCCGCGGGGTTCCCGGCGGCTCTGCGCCGCGGCTCGGTTTGTCATCTGTACGCCAACCCGACCGCTTCGCGAACCTCTTTCATCGTCTCCTGGGCGATGCGGCGCGCCCGGAGCGACCCGTCCAGGAGGATCTCACGCACCTGCCCCGGTCGGGCCAGCACCTCGGCCCGGCGCTCGCGCAACGGATCGAGGGCCGCGTTGAGGGCGCGGGCCAACTTCTGCTTGACCTCGACGTCGCCCACCGTGCCGGCGCGATAGCGGGTCTTCAGATCGTCGACCTCGGCGGTATCTGGATTGAATGCGTCGTGGTACGTGAACACCGGATTGCCCTCGACGGTGCCGGGGATGTCGGCGCGAATCCGCTTCGGGTCCGTGTACATCCGCATGACCTTCTTCTTCACGGTCGCGGCATCGTCCGACAGGCTGATGGCGTTGTCGTAGCTCTTGCTCATCTTCCGGTTGTCGAGTCCCGGCAGCCGCGGAAAGCTGGTGAGCAACGCCTGCGGCTCCGGAAACAGCTCGCCGAAGAACCCGTGGAACCGCCGAACCACCTCGCGGTCGAGCTCGAGATGCGGCACCTGATCATCCCCCACCGGGACGTAGTTCGCCTTGTAGATGATCACGTCGGCGCCCTGCAGGAGCGGATAGCCGAGGAATCCGAGCGTCGACAGGTCCTTCTCGGCGAGCTGGTCGATCTGTTCCTTGTAGGTCGGCACCCGTTCGAGCCAGGGAATCGGCACCACCATCTGCAGCAGCAGGTACAGCTCGGCATGCTCGGGCACCTGCGACTGGATGAACAACGTGCTCCGATCGGGGTCGACGCCGGCGGCAATCCAGTCCGCGGCGTTGTCGCAGGCATATTCGGTCAGCCCGCTCGTATCGGAGTACTCGCTGGTCAGCGCATGCCAGTCCGCGACGAAGTACATGCAATCATAGTCGTCCTGCAATCGGGCCCACTGCTGCAACGCACCGACGAGATGGCCGAGGTGCAGCTTGCCGGTTGGACGCATGCCGGACACGACGCGTGGCTTCACTGTAGCAACCATCCCATCAGCAGCGACATCGGCGGCCCTATCAACCGGTGCAGCCAACCGGTCGCCATCAGCACCAGCAGAATCAGGAATCCGTACGGCCGAACCAGTCGATCGTAGGGCTCGGCCAGCGCCTCCGGCAGCAACCCCGCCAGCACGTTGCCGCCGTCGAGCGGCGGCACCGGAATCATGTTGAACACCGCCAGCAGCAGGTTCAGTTGCAGCATCGCGAACGCGAAGGTGGCCAGCGCGCCGGCAAGCCCGTCGGCGGCGGCCAGACCGCCCGGCACCGCGCTCAGCAGCCACGAGGCCCCCATCGCGAGCACGATGTTGCTGGCCGGTCCGGCCGCCGCAATCACCAGGAAGTCGCGGCGGGGCTGCGCCAGGTTGGCCGGATTGACCGGCACGGGCTTGGCCCATCCGAACACGAATCCGCCGGCAAGAATCCCGAGCAGGGGCAGGATCACCGTGCCTACCGGGTCGAGATGCACCGCCGGATTCAACGAGATCCGGCCGAGCCGCCGCGCCGTGGGATCGCCGTACCAGTCGGCCGTCACTGCGTGGGCCGCCTCGTGGATCGTCAGGGACAGGAGCAGGACCGGAAGGATAACGAGGAGCTGACCGATATCGGGCAAGACTCACCAGCATAGAATGACGGGCCGGGTCACCGCAAGTCCGAGCAGATCGGGCGCCGGCTCTCGAGGCTACGGCGCGGGCTTCTGCCGGGAGGCGAAGTAGGCCAGCACCGCATCGGCCACCTTGGCCCCGACCACCGGCACGAGTTCCTCGCGGGTCGCCCGGCGAACGCTCGCCACGCTCCCGAATCGGGTCAACAACACGCGCCGGCGGCGCGGCCCCACCCCGGAAATGCCGTCGAGGGCCGATTGGAGGTCGCGGCGGGACCGCGCGTTCCGGTGGTAGGTGACCGCGAAGCGGTGGGCCTCGTCGCGCAACCGTTGCAGCAGGCGAAGCGCCGGACTCACCGCTTCGAGGGCGATCGGGTCCGCCGCATCCCGGGTGAAGATCAGCTCCTCCTGTTTCGCGAGCCCCACCGCCACCAGGTTCGACAGGCCGAGCGACGCGAACGCCTCGTAGGCCGACGACAACTGCCCTCGGCCGCCGTCGATCACCACCAGATCGGGCAGCGGCCCACCGTCGTCGAGCAACCGGCGGTAGCGGCGGCCGACCACCTCGCGCATCGCTGCGAAGTCGTCCAGCAGGCGGGCGTCGGCGCCGGGCGCCTTTCCTCCGCTCCGGCGGCGACGCGGCGGCGCACCCGGCAACGCGGTGCGCTCCTTGCCCCAGTTCGTCCCCCGTACCCGGTACTTGCGGTACTCCTTGCGGGCGGCCCGGCCGTCCTCGCAGACCACCATCGATCCGACGGTCTCCGCACCCTGCAGGGTGGAGATGTCGAAGCACTCGATACGCCGCGGCGCGACCGGCAGGCCCAGCACCACCCGCAGCTCGTCGAGGGCGGCGGCGCCCTCGCGGGCTTCATCGCTGTAGCGCGTCCGATAGGCGAGCGCCGCGTTGCGGGTCGCGAGATCCAGCAGTCCCCGCTTGTCCCCGCGTTTCGGTACGGTGATCCGCACCTTCCGTCCCGCCCGCTCGCTCAGCCAGCTCGCCAGCACCTCGGGCTCGTCGATCTCGACCGGCAGATGCACCTCGGGCGGAGCGGTCCGCACCTCGTAGAACTGCTGCACCGCCGCCTGCACCGTCTCCCGTTCCGCCGGCCCGGCTCCCGCCGGCAGGTCGGCGACCAGCTCGACCCGTTCGATGACCCGCCCGCCCCGCATCTGGAACACCTGGATGATCGCGCCCGACGGCCCGATCTTGACGCCGAAGGCGTCCCGGTCGCCCAGCCGCACCGACGACATCTTCTGCTGGCGGTCCCGCAGCGTCTCGATCGTGGCGATCGCGTCGCGGGTCTGGGCCGCCTCCTCGTACCGCAGATCGTCGGAGGCCTCCCGCATCCGCCGTTTCAGATCGGCGATCAGCTCGTCGTTCCGGCCCTCCAGGAACAGCTTCGTATGCTCGACCACCTCGGAGTACTGCTCGGGGGTGCACAGGGTGTCGACGCACGGCGCGACGCACCGCTTGATGTCGTACTCCAGACAGGCGCGCCCCCGGCGGCCGTTGATGACCTCGTTGCACGAACGGATGCCGAACAGCTTGTGCGTCAGCGACATCGTCTTCCGCGCCAGCGTCGCCGGCAGAAAAGGCCCCGCGTAGGTGTGTCCGTCGCGGGCCACCCGGCGCGCGACGAGCACCCGCGGAAACGCCTCGCCGGTCGTCAACTGCAGATACGGGTAGTTCTTGTCGTCGCGGAGCAGGATGTTGAACCGCGGCGACCGCTGCTTGATGAGATGGGCCTCGAGGGCCAGCGCCTCGACCAGCGAGTCGGTGACGATCACCTCCAACTTCGTCACCTCGTCGAGCAGCGCGTCGGTCTTGGGGCTCGAGCCATAGGCCCCCAGATAGCTGCGCACCCGGGCCCGCAACGAACGCGCCCGGCCCACGTAGAGGGTCTCGCCGGCACCGTCCAGATATAGATAGACCCCGGGCTGCTCGGGCAACGCCGCGATCCGCTTCTTGAGATCACGAATGGCCATGGACTACACTGAGGGGTTCGTGCCGCCGGGGGGCGCCGCACCGAGCGGCCGGCTCACCGGGGCAGCAGTCATAGCCTCGCATCTCCCGCCATGACGTTCACGGGTGCCATCGGCGCCGCTTGCATGTTCCCGCTCCGCGCCATCATCCGCGCGTGCGCCGCGTTGCGGATTCATCCGAACGTGCTCACGCTGGTCGGCGTGTTCATCAACTTCATCGCGGCCTGGTACTTCGCGCAGGGGGCCTTCATCACCGCCGGCTTCATCATGCTGGTCGCCAACATCTTCGACTTCATCGACGGGAAGGTGGCCGAGGCGAACCAGCAGGCGTCGCGGTTCGGCGGGTTCTGGGACTCGGTGATGGACCGGTTCTCGGATCTGTCGCTGTTCATCGGCGTCATCTATCTGTACGCGCAACTCGGACGAACCGACTACGTCATGATCGCCGCGTTCGCGATGATGTTCTCCGTGATGACGAGCTATACGCGGGCCCGGGCCGAGTCCATGATCGACAAGTGCAAGGTCGGGTTCATGGAGCGTCCCGAACGGATCGTCCTGGTGATGATCGGAGCGTTCACGAACCGGATGGGCGCCGTCCTCTGGGTGATCCTGGTGCTGTCGATCGTCACCGTGCTCGACCGGATCTACTTCACGTGGCGGGCGCTCAACACCCAGGAAGCGTGACCATGCAGCGACTCCTGACGTTGCCGGCGCGGGCGGTCTGGCATGCCCTGTTCTGGACGTTCGACCGGGCCACGTGGCAATACGACCTCATGGTGATCGCGATTCTCGCGTTCGTCTGGCTCACCCCGCCCGACTGGCTCGGCGATCCGACGGCCTCCGGCCCCGGGCTGATCGGCATCATCCTCGATCGGTTGCGCTAGCAGCCCGTGGTGAAGTCCCCGCTGCATTCGAGCGGCGATGCATCCCGCCTGACTGCGTTGTTCGTCGGTTACATATGCCCAATATGCGCCCTCCTCACGCCTTGTCAGGCGGGCGCCTCGCCGCTCTCGGTGCAACGCGGGGTTCCACCACGGGCTGCTGACCATCACACCACTTCCCGCTCGTCGGAGCCGAGATCGAGTCCCTTTCCCGCGAAGTGGATGTCGTGGGCGGCGATCTTGTCGCGCAAGAGACGCCGCACCTCGCCGTAGTGCTCCCGCGGCACGTCGAGATGCCGCACCAGGTTGCGCACCCGGTCGATGAGCACCAGCCTCAGATCGGTGTCTCCCTGCCACGACAGGCCGCCGATCTGCCCGTACGGCACGAGCCCCTTGTCGGACCACACGCCCGTATCGTAGAACCCGTGTCCGATGCGCAGGCTCAGGGGAAAGGCGTAGGCGTAGTAGATGAACATCATCCCCTCGCCGAACGCGTCGGCCAGCGGACGATTCCAGACGACGACCTTCATGAACACGAGGGCACCGAGCAGCACCCCGAACCCGAGCGACACCCCGTAGGAGGAGGGGGGCTGGCCGGGCCACGTCAGCACCGCCGTCGGGCGGAGGCGCCGGAACCGCAGAAACCGCCCCAGCAACCGAAGATTGGCCACCAGGAATCCCGCCCCCAGCAGCCACAACGCGGCGGGCAGGACCGAATCGACGAAACTGGAGAACAGCTCCCCGACAGCCACAGATCGTCCCACGCACGCGGGCGATCATGCCCGCGACTGATACTCGCCGGTCTCGGTGTTCACCCGAATCCGATCGCCGTTGCTGATGAACGGCGGCACCTGCACGACGAGCCCCGTCTCGAGGGTCGCCGGCTTGAGTTGTGCGTTCGCGGTGGCGCCCTTGATCGCGGGCGCCGTCTCCTCCACCGCGAGCTCGACGGTCGTCGGCAGATCCAGCCCGAGCGCTTCCCCCTCGAACAGCGAGACCCGTATCGTCGCCTCCGGCAGCAGATAGTTGACCGAGTCGCCCAGGGTCTCGGCGGTCATCGCGAGCTGCTCGTAGTTCTCAAGGTCCATGAAGTGGAACACGTCGCCGTCACGATACGTGAACTGCATCTCGCGATCGTCGAGGACCGCCCGCTCGACGTACTCGGCGGATCGGAACTTGTGGTCGAGCAGGGTGCCCGCCTTGACGTTGCGCATCCGCGATTGTACGAACGCCTTCCCCTTCCCGGGGGTCAGGTGCGTGGCGTCCATCACGCGATAGAGCTCGTCGTTGAGCTTGACGAGCATGCCTTTCCGCAGGCGCGTAGATTGGATCGATTCCATGAAGACCATGCAAGGCGCAGACCGCGTACCGGTCCGCGCGGATGTTCAGTGAAGCCGTGGCACAAAAGTCGGATCGTACCACACCGCCCCGCGGCGTCCGAGGACCCCTCACCCGCCGGCGGCCTGCCCGCTGGCCAGGACCGGGTGCAGATAGCGGCCGGTATGCGACCCGCCGGTCGTGGCGATCTGCTCGGGGGTGCCGATGGCGACGATCCCGCCCCCGTGCTCGCCGCCTTCCGGTCCCAGATCGATCACCCAGTCGGCCGACTTGATGACGTCGAGGTTGTGCTCGATGACGAGGATGCTGTTCCCCGCCTGCAACAGCTTGTGAAACGCGGCCAGCAGCTTGGCGACGTCGTCGAAATGCAACCCCGTCGTCGGCTCGTCGAGGATGTACAGCGTGCGGTCGGCCTTGCGCGCGGCCAGATGCGAGGCGATCTTGATGCGTTGCGCCTCGCCCCCCGAGAGGGTCGTCGCGGGCTGACCGAGACGCAGATAGCCCAGCCCGATCTCGTCCAGCAGACGCAGCCGGCGAACGATCTTCGGCGCCCCGGCGAAGAACGACAAGGCCTCGCGCACGGTCATGCCGAGCACCCCATCGATACCGTGGCCGCGGTATTGCACGTCGAGCACCTGCGACTTGAACCGGCGGCCGCCGCACTCGTCGCAGGGCACGAACACGTCGGCGAGGAACTGCATCTCGACCCGCACGACGCCTTCTCCATCGCATCCGTCGCACCGGCCGCCCGGCACGTTGAAGGAAAAGTGGCCCGGGGTCAGACCGGCGGCACGGGCGTCCCGGGTGTGCGAGAACAGCTCGCGTATCGGGTCGAACGCCTTGAGATAGGTGACCGGGTTCGACCGCGGCGTCCGTCCGATCGGGGTCTGGTCGACGAGGGTCACGTCGGTCACCAGCTCCGCCCCCTCGAGACGGTCGTGACGCCCGACCCGCTTGTCCCACGCCCCCTTCTGCCGCTTGATGGCGGCGTAGAGGACGTCATGGACCAGCGTCGACTTCCCCGACCCGCTGACCCCGGTGACGCAGGTCAACGTGTTCAGGGGAATCTCGACGTCGATGCCCCGCAGGTTGTGCTCGCGGGCACCGGTGACGCGGATCGCCAGCGGCGGGTGCTTCCGGCGGCTCGCGGGGAGCGGAATCGTCAGATCGCCCCGCATGTACTTGGCGGTCAGCGACTGCGGCTCCTTGAGCAGGGCGTCGAACGACCCGGCGTGAATGACGCGTCCCCCCTGCTCTCCCGCCCCCAGCCCCAGATCGACCACGAAGTCGGCGGTCCGGATGGTGTCGGCGTCGTGCTCCACCACCAGCACCGTGTTGCCCTGGTCGCGAAGCTGCCGCAGGATGGCGATGAGCCGCTCGTTGTCCCGCGGATGCAGGCCGATCGACGGCTCGTCGAGCACGTAGAGCGTACCGACCAGGGCCGAGCCCAGGGCCGTCGCCAGATTGATCCGCTGCGCCTCACCGCCGGACAACGTCGACGACAGGCGGTCGAGGGTCAGATACTCCAGACCCACATCGCCCAGGAACCTCAGCCGCCGCCGGATCTCCTTCACCAGCCGGTCGGCGACGGTCCGCTCGCTGTCGGTCAGCTCGAGGCGGTCGAAGAATCCGGCTGCCTCCCCCACCGTGAAGGCACAGACTTCGTCGATGGTCCGTCCCGCGACCTGGACCCCGCGGGCCTCCGGCCGCAGCCGGGTCCCGTCGCACCCGGGGCAGGTCACGTACCCCCGATAGCGGCTCAGGAACACCCGGACGTGCATCTTGTACTTCTTCCGTTCGAGGACCCCGAAGAACCCCCGGATGCCCGGATAGTCGGCGCCGTCGCCTTCGACCACGAAGTGCCGCTCCGCGTCGGTCAGGTCGCACCAGGGGGTGGTCAGCGGGACCGCCCCGCCCTGGGCCGCCCGCGTCAGCCGCGCCAACTGCGGGCGGTATTCCGGCTTGCTCCACGGTTCGATCGCCTGCTGCCGGATCGACTTCGTCCGATCCGGCACCACGAGATTCAGGTCGAGCTCGATCACGTTGCCGAAGCCGTGGCACGTGGGACACGCCCCGAACGGACTATTGAACGAGAAAAGACGCGGCTCGGGCGGCTCGTAGCCGATTCCGCACGCCCGGCACTCGAACCGCTCGCTGAACCGGTGCTCCACCGGACCCGCCGTGCGCCCCTCTCCCCCGACCTCGAGCGCGAACGCCGAGCCCCCGCCTTCCAGATACGCCGTCTCGATCGAGTCGGTCATCCGCCCCAGGAGGTCGGGCTTCACCTGCACCCGATCCACCACGATGCGCAACGACCGCCGGCCCGCGAACCGGGCCGGGTCGACCTCGTCGAGGCGCACCACCCGGCCGCCGCTGCCGTCAGGGTCGTCCCCTTCGGCGACGATCATCCGGCCGAACCCTCGCTTGCGCAGGCCCGCGACGGCCGCCGACACCGGATCGCCCGCGGCGGGGGTCGGGGCGTCCGCCGGCCGCTCCCCCGGCTGCGACCCCTCCCCCAGCTGCGACCCCTCTCCCGGCTCCGACCCCTCCGCATCGGCCCCGCCGGTAGGGACCGCAGCGTCCGCGTCCTCCACCGCATAGTCGAACCCCAGCAGCAGGCGGGTCCCCGCCGGCAGGGCGGCGAGCTTCCGCGCCGCCGCCTCCGCAGGCTCGCGGACCACCTCGCGCCCGCACTGCCGGCAGATCGTCCGGCCGATGCGGGCGAAGAACAGCCGCAGATAGTCGTGGATCTCGGTGGTGGTGCCGACCGTCGACCGCGGATTGCGCACACTGTTCTTCTGCCGGATCGCGATCGCCGGGCAGATGCCGTCGATCCGGTCGACGTCCGGCTTCTCCATCCGCTCGAGGAACTGCCGCGCATAGGCCGACAGCGACTCGACGTACCGCCGCTGCCCCTCGGCGTATATGGTGTCGAACGCCAGCGACGACTTCCCCGACCCGCTGACCCCGGTGACGATGATCAGCCGGCCCGCGGGAAGCGTCAGGTCGATGTTCTTGAGGTTGTGCGTACGGGCGCCCCGGATGACGAGGTGCCCGTTCGCGGCTGCGGCTTCTGACATGCGAGATCCGCGGCCCGCTGGTAGACACGCGTCGACCCGGCGAGCCACCGGTCCCCGCGCACCGTCCCCGGCGGTACCGTAACTCGCCAGTGTACCGCCTGCCGCGCACCTCCGTCCAACCGGCCTGAAATGGAGCGGCCGCGCTTCCGCTCAGGCTTTGACGGGTCGACCGTCACGTGTACATCGGAGCCTCCGCATTGCCCGGACGCGGCAACGCCGCGGCCCTGCATCGGCCGCGATTGCGGCGGAACCGTCGCCGCCGTCGTGCTCGCCCGACTGCCGGCCGTCGAGCGGGGCGGCCGAGCTGCTGCGGATCAGCGAGACCGCCTCCTGGATGACGGCCCCGACGCCCGCGTATCTCCGCCATGCCGGCGACTTCCAGGACGCCGCCCGAGACCTCGCCAGGGCCGCGTCGGAGGGCGACGTGGACCAGGTCTCCACCGCGCCATGACCATCGTCGAGAGCTGCGTGCAGTGCCACCGGCGGCGCTCCCGAGGCCCTCGCCTTGAGCCGGCCCGGCAGCGCCTCCCGAGCCCGCGAACGCGAGCCGGAGCGACGTGTGGCGACCGGACCGTGAGGACGATTGCCTCCCCGAGGTGCACACCGCGCCGCAACCGGCTACAATAGGGGACAGCGAGGGTGAGCCGACTGCCGTGCCCGCATCGTCCGGCTGCGGGCTCCCGTTCCGGGCTCCAGACCTCGTCGACTCGCAGAGACCGCCGGGCGGCCACTCCTGACGTCCACGCAAGTCAGCGCTTCTCGCGCACATGCCGGCGTAGCTCAGTTGGTAGAGCAGCTGATTCGTAATCAGCAGGTCAGCGGTTCGAGTCCGCTCGCCGGCTCCAATAAAATAAACAACTTACAGAGATTCAAAATCAGGCGCGTTCGGCGCGTGTCACCACTGTGTCACCACTGTGTCACCCGTCACGCCAACGGAGAGGATGAGCAGATATGGTGGAGATTCGTAACGGTGCTGAGCGACGGTGCACAGTCCCCGGCTGCGATGGACGGATGAGAGCCGTCGCTAAGAGCCAAGTTGACGGCATGCCGCAGCGTCATACGTGGCTGTGCAGCAGGAACACGGGATCCGGGAAGTTGAACACCGGATCCGGTGAAGTTGAACACGGAATCCGGTCATCGTGAACGCTCGTCGGTAGCCTGATCGCCGCACGCTGGCCTTCCGGAAGGAGGGCGAGGTGATGCCGGCACGGAGGCTACTGGTGAGGAAGATTCGTGAGATTCTGCGTCTCAAGCACGAGCGGGGGTTGTCCCACCGGGCGATAGCGCAAGCCTGCGTGATCGGCGTGCGCACGGTCTCGCTGTATTTGCAGCGGACCGCACAACGAGGGTTGGGCTGGCCACTGCCGGCCGAGTTGGATGACGCGGCCCTCGAGGCCCGGTTGTTCCCGCGCGCCGCTCCGGTGCACGACCGGAGCCAGCCTGAGTGCGCGTACATCCACCGCGATCTGCAGCGCGACGGCGTCACGCTGCAGATCCTCTGGGAGGAGTACGCCCAGGTTCATCCGCATGGCTACCGCCGCACCCAGTTCTGCGAGATCTACCGGCAGTGGGCGCGACGGGGATGTCCCGGAGGCTGTTGAACTGAGGTGAAGGGGGTGGCGACTCCTCGCCCCCCTGTTCTGTGGTAGGACAGGGGGTGCAAACAACAGGAGGAGAGCCACCCATGGCGAAGCATGACAGGCGGAAGCGTTCCAGCCAACCCCCAAGCTCGCGGACCGTCACGATTCAGGTGCCGCTGCCGGTGCTCGGCGTGCTGAACGGTGTCCGGGAAGCGTTCCATGGCTTGTGCGTCAAGACCGGGATGGAGGTTCTGGAGGCGATGATGGAGGGGGATCGAGAAGACCTATGCGGCCCGAAGGGGCGCCATCAGGTCGAGCGGCCCGCGTGGCGTGGCGGGAGCGTGGTCAGTCAGGTGACGCTTGGCGGGCGCCAAGTTGCAGTGCCGCGGCTGCGCGTGCGGCGCGCCACCCGCGAAGCTGTAGAGCATCACGGAGAGGAGCGCCCGGTCGCGCCAGCCGGCCAAAGTGCCGGTATCGATGTGCTCGAGGAGCTTCCTCGCCTCGGTCGGTGAGAGGACCGGCGTCGCGCCCTTGGTGACGACGTGCTTCGGCCCCCTGACAACCGCGGCGGGGTTCACCGGGATGACTTAGCGACGAACCAGTCGCAGAGCATGCGGATGGCCGCGAGGTGCTGCTTCGCGGTCGGGGCCGACCCCGGGAGGGTCCGGATGTAGGCGGCCACGTGGAGCGGCACGATCGCTTCGAGCCGGAGGCCTCGAGCCTCGCACCACCCGAGGAACTGCCCCGCCGCCCGCGCGTACGCCAACCGCGTCCTCGCGTTCGCGATCCGCCCCCGAAGAACTCCAGAAACCTCTCCGTGGCCGCGGGCCCGGCGACGGCGATCATCTGCGGCAACACGATCGCGGCCGAGCTCGCGCCCGTCACGGCCGACGTCGGCTCCGAACCCGGCGCGTCGGTTCTCCAGCGCGGCCGCGGCCGGCACCAAGGCTTCCGTGATTCGTTCACCACCTCTCCCCCGCCGTCGACAAGCTCCTCGAACCGCTCGTAGTCGTTGATCAGCGCGTGGGCCAGCGGGTAGAGCCACTCCATCGCCTCCTTCGCCCCGTTGAACCGAACCTCAATCCGGCCCCGCGCAACCGAGACCCCCTCGGGGAGGCTCGCCAGTTTCGTGTCGGGGGTCTCGGCCGGCAGCTTCACGCGGATCCCCGTGAGCCGGGCTTTTCCGAGCTCGGCGACGAGCCCTTCCCGGCGTTCCTCCTCGCGGCGGAAGGCGGCCCGGTCCCTCGGCGTCCTCTCCGGCATCCGGTGGATGGCCTCCGAGTCGATCCGGAACCAGATCTCGGTGCCGTCCGGGCCGAGTTCGGCGCCGAACCAGTAGGTCCGCCGGTTGGGTTCCCGGCAGGGCTTGCACGGCGTCAGGGTCCGGGCCCCGCTGGGCCAGCCCTCGCGCCGTCCCTCAATGATGATCGCGAGCTCGTCGTCGGCCATGGGTTCTCGGCCCCAATTATCCACTCCACGATAACTGCCATTTATCGTGAATGATTCTCGTCGCGCCCCCGCCGTGCCGCCACCTTCCCCGCCAGCGGCGTGACGCCTGCGGACCGCGCCGTCCGCCCGGGCCGTCCTAACAGCCCAACCGGATCACGGTGTCGAGCTGGCTCCCCGCTCGACGACTTGGTCGTCCGGAACAGCAACGTCGCGCAGGCCGCCGCGTTCCCGGCCACCCACCACCCCGGCCTCCGGTCCGCTCCGGCCTGGGGACGATCTTCTTCGACCGGTCGCCTCACGACGGCCGCGAGGATCGCTGGCGCTCAGTCGAGCGCCTTGCCGCGCGGCCGCCGGAGAGCGTGGAGTCGGTGAGGGAATCGGTGCCGGCTGTGCCGGCCCTGGTGTACATTCCCCTCGCCGGCTCCAGCCGACCCGCGGTGGCGCCTTCCCCCACCCTCTCCCCAGACCTCACCCCCTTCCCCTCGACCACCCAACGCTGGACGATCCCGAAGACGGGCCGCGGCGAGCGCCTGGCGCGCCGCGTCGGGCGAAGCCCCCACCCCGGCTGTAGGGGGAACAACGCGAACTGCAGGGGTACGATCATCACCTGCGGCCTCGCGCACCATGACGGTGTGGACATCGCGACCGGGGGCGGGGCCGCGCTTGCTGGTCCGGCCGGGGGTCGACGCGCCGTCCACCCCCCGTTCGCGACGCGCGACGGAGCGAGTCCAGCTTCATCGGCCCGCAACCTGGCCCCCGATCGCCGCGGGCAGGAGGGCGCGTTCTATCGAGAGGCGCTGGAACTCCTCAATGATCCGGCGCTTCCTCGAGCTCGGCGTCTCGAAGACCGCCATCGCCAAGCTCACGGGCGTGTCCCGGACCGCTCTCTACAGCTTCATGAACACCAGAGGGATCCTGCATCGACGGCCTTCAGTGCGCCGATGATGGGGGATCTGGACTACGATTAGAGAGTATCTTCCTGATCTGACCGGTACCGCGACCTGGCACATCGACCTCGGGGCAGGTGCGTGACTGTCGCAGTCTGGAAGGATGGAGAGGCGGCATGACTCAGAGACGAACGCTGGCGGTCACTATCGCGGCGGTGGTGTTTGCGGGGCCGGCGGCAGCGCAGAACACCGTGGACATCTTCGACACCTCCACGGGCACGGAACGACTGGGGACCATCACGCTTCAGGAGGAGGCCGGCGGCGGCGTGCGCTTCACGCCGGATCTCGGCGACATCCTCCCAGTTGGCGATCACGGCTTCCACGCCCACGTGAATCCCGATTGCGGGTCGGGAGGCCAGGCCGCCGGCGGGCACTACGACCCGGCGAACACGGGCGTGCACGAGGGGCCCGAAGGCAACGGTCACCTTGGCGATCTGCCACGCCTCACGTCCGACGGCGGCCGCGTGACGACGGTGGTGGTCGCGCCTCGATTGGCCCTGAGCGACCTGTACGGACGCGCCCTGGTGATTCACGAAGGCGGCGACAACTACTCGGACTCGCCGGCGCCGCTGGGCGGTGGCGGCGCGCGGCTGGCGTGCGGCGTGGTGCCCGCGGCGGTGCCCTGAATGCCGCCGGCCGCCCTCGTGGCGCTGATGGTGTTGCTGCTCGCGATCGGTGCGCATGCCCGTCGGCGTGGCGTGCCCGGCGCGGATCAGGGCTGATTTCTCGGGGTGTCGGGCTGGCCCCGCCGCCGCGATCCCTTGAGAGAGCTGACGTGGGGGCCGACCCGCCTCCACCCCTGAACCAGCGCAACAGCCCGGCGACTACGGCCCTCGGGCGGGGGGCCGTGTCGTCGAGAACGGCACCTCGACCACCCGCCGGTGGACGATCTCGAAGATGGACCGCGGCGCGCCTCGTGCACACCGCGTCCGGGTGAAGCCCCCCCACCGCCGCAACGACTGTCGCGGACGCGCGCGCACCACGGCGGCTGCAGACGGAACACCCGCGAACACCGGCGACGATCACGCCTTCGTGCCCCATGACGGTGGACATCGCGACCGGGGGCGCTACGCTGGCCGGTCCGGCAGTGGGGCGTTGCGGCGGCCGCGCCGGCCGCCCTGCCCGTGCGGGAAGCGTGGTCAACAGGTGCGGAGGTGGCTGGAGCGCCGTGGCGGACGCGCCGTCCGCCCGCGGCCGGAGACGACCCACTGGCCCCGCAGGGGGCGGACTCCGTTGATCCCCCCGCGCGGCGAGCCGGTCCTGTCCGACTCCGACCGAGCCGAAACCAACCCGGTCCGGACGAACGGTTCAAGCAGCTCGGGCGGTAGAAAACGTCCCTGCCTCGCCCCGCCAAGCCGCGCCTAGCCATGCCAGGCCCCGGCCCGCCATGCCATGCCACGCCGCAAACTCCTGCAACCGGACCGCGCCACGCGTGCGTCCGAGGGTGGCAAATCCGGCCCCGTCAGGCCGCCCCGCTCCGCCGCGCCCGGCCGCGCTTCCCGGCCGGAGCCGGGCCCCGGCCCCGGCTGGAAGGACTCGCCGCCGCCGGGTCGGCGGCCAGCTCGATCACGCCCGCGACATCGAACCGACCGAAGATACCGCTCGTCTCGGCCGCCAGTCGCCCAACCCGATGCGGCGTCCGCCCACCGCCAGCCACGCCGTCAGCTTCGCCTTGTCCACCAGCTCCTCGTCTACGTCGGCCACGCCGACCACCGACCACGGGCAGTCGAACTTCGCCCGGGTCCGCAAGATGCGTCTGGCGTTCACCCCGACCGGCACCGTGAACTGCGCCGTCTTGACGACCTCCTCGAGCGTCTCGCCGTAACGCTCGACGTCGTAGCGGAACGAAACCCGCTCGATCTTCGCAGGCCGCCGTCCCGACGAACCACGACTTCGCCGCCTACCTCCCACGGGCCGGGGCCAGTTTCGGCGCAAGCGCCTCACGACCGCCGATGGCCGGCTCCGACTGAAACGGAGGCACGATGAAACTGATCCCCCACCACCAGGACGACAAGCCCGGCCCCCGCGAGTATCGCTCGCCGGACGGAATCTGGAGGGTCGTGCGGACCCGCCACCCCGGAGGCAACCGGAACGAACGGCCCCGCTGGGAGGTTCACGAGCGCCCCGAGGACCACGCCCCCTGGCATTGCCACGCCGCCTTCGAGCGTCGACGAGACGCGATGGTCTTCTGGATACGACGGCCGTGACACCGGTGGGCGAGAGCACCGTCTCCACGGCCGCGCCCCCCAAGCAACGCGAGACCCCCGAACGCCCGGATGAGCCACACGGGTCTAGCCAGCGCCGGACGCCGAGGAGACCGATCACGCACGACATCGACTCTGGCGACGGCATCCGGTGGTCGCTGTGCGGCGTGTTCCTGCGCACCCCCACCCCCGAGCCGCGCCGCCGAACTCGTCGTCCGGCCCCGGCGCCGGAAGGTCGAGGTCCCCCGAAGCTGCCCCCCCGCCCACGCTCCGGCTCGTCGCCGTACGCTGCATTGACCGCGCCAGCAGGTTGTTCCGGCCCGCCTCACCATCAGCCGCAACGAAGCCCCCAGGGTCGACGGTCAGCCCAACGCCGGTTGACGCAACGGGTAGTTCCTGACCATGATCTCACGCATAGGGCGGCGCGGGCGGGCACTTGTTCCCAGTGCGACGCACCCCCCCACACGTTCCCCGACGACGGCGGACCACGTTTACAGAGAGGCCCAAGATAGGACTTCCCAGGAACCCACCCAAATGGCAAGCACCGACCTAATCACACAGCTGGGCAATCTACGGCGACAAGTGGACTTCGACACGTACGACATCACTGTTCAGCAATTGGTGACAATGGTGGAGCAGTCCGCAATTGACGTTGCACCAGTATACCAGCGTCAGTTTCGTTGGAACGCCGAGAGGAGGTCAGCACTAATCGAGTCAATATTCCTCGGTGTCCCCGTGCCCAGTTTGTTTATGGCTTCCAATAAAGACGGCACCTGGGAATTAGTTGATGGCGTTCAACGCCTTAGCCTGCATTATTCATGAAGCTCGGGCGTCCGTCACGGACGGGGCATGATCGGCCGCGAGCAGGGCCTCGGACGTGGTGGCGCGCGCACCGCGGCGTAGAGTAGCCGGTCGTGCCGTCGGGCGGTGGCGGAGAGGCGGGCGGCAGGGAAGGCTCTGCTGGGGCCGGGCCTGCTTGACCGCGAGCGGAGCCTCTCGGACGCGGCGACGGACGCGGCAGGAGGCGTGGAGTGGCCCTTCACGGGCACCGGGCGGTTGCGGAGGCCAAGTGGGGGGAAGGTTCTGCCGGAACGGGCGGTGCCGCCCGGGACCGAGACGTGCGCCGAGCCCCCGCGCGGGCTCTGACTAACCCGCGCGGGCGCCGAGCGCGAGCGCGATGCGCCGCCACGCGTGGAGATGGGGCGTCGCCCGTGGTAGATGCAGGACGATGCGGCGCGCCGAGCCGACGACATGCACCCCCAGCTTCAGCAGCCGGTCGCGCAGCCACGTCACTTGGGTGCGGGCACAGCCGGTGCGCGCCGCCCGCAGCCGCAGCTCCTGCATGAGTACGTAGGCCGCCGCGGTCAGCAACACGCGCAACTGGTTCGCCAGGAACTTGCAGCAGCTCGTGCGGTCGATCTGCAGGCCATCCAGCAACTCCTTGATCCGGTTCTCGATGTCCCCGCGGGCGCAGTAGACCCTCTCGTAGACGAAGCGCGAGCTCTCCAAGAGATTCGTCACGACGAAGCGCGGATTGTCCCGCGGCTCGCGACCCTTGAGCCGGACCACTTCCGCCTTGATCACGACCCGGCGTTCGCGGCCCCACGTGCGGGCCGCGTAGCGGGTGTCGGTATAGACGTGCTCGGTTCGGCCACTGGCCTCGCTCTGCGCGCGGGCCACGGCCATCGCGGATTCGGCATGCCGCTGCAACACCGCGTTCTTCCCCATCGCGACCACGTAGTCGAGCCCAGGTTCGGCATCCAGGAAATCGAGGATCTCCGGGGTCGCAAAGCCCCCGTCGAGCCGGACGAGAAACCGAGTCGCCGGAAACGCCGCCCGCAGCATCGGCAGCAGCCGACACAGCAAGCTCAGGGTCCCGTCGGCCGCCACCGCCTTGCCCGGCCGCAGCACCGCCGCGCACAGATACTGCTCCTTCTCGTCGTTGAAAGTCAGGAACGCGAGCAGCGGCAGATAGCACCAACTGTCGTAGTGCCCGTTGAAGAACGTCAGTTGTTGCGCGCCATGCGTCCGGTCGTCGGTCGGGTCCAGATCGATGGTGACCCGCCACACCCGCCGCCGCAGGCGGCGTCGATGCCGCTCGATCACGCACGCCGCCAACTCCCGCGCCATTCGGTAGAGCGCGCCGCGGCCCGGGCCGTTCTCGAACCGCGAAATCGTTGGTTGCGACGCCAAGGGCGCGCCGGCCACGGGGTCCCGCCCGAGCAGCAGCTTGTGGATGGGATCCTCCGCCAAGTGGTCGGCGTCGTTGCCGTCGGGATGACCGCACGCGATGCCGAAGATCCGCTGTCCGATCAGCTCCGCGAGCGTGTGCCGAATCTTCTCCGGCGCGCGCTTGTCGGCGAGACACCCGGCAAACGCCTTGACGAGGCCGTACACCCGCTCGGCCGCCTTGAGGAGGACGGCGCCACCATCCGAGCTCGCCTGCTCGCGGTCGAACGTGGCGACGACGGGCTTGTCGAAGAGCTCCGGGAACAGGACAGTCTGTGATATCTTGTCAGCCGCCATGCAGGGGCCTCCATCGTGGCTAAACGTTTGTCAGCACTGCGTTTGTACCACATGGAGGCTCCTGTGTCTCTCCAGAATCAGCACCTTCACGAATAATCCGGGTTAGCACGATTGTCCAGTTCGCAGGCACTCCCGAAGCCCGCCGTAAGTTGGGACTCAAAGAATCTTTAATTGTACGGAACGCCGATAAGCTCTCAGCTCTTAATGGTTTTGCATTTGACGACTTGCCACAGAGCGCCCGGCTCCAATTCAATACCCGCCCTATTAAAGTGATTACACTGAGCGACAAAAGTGATACCGAGGTGCGTTTCGATCTCTTTGAGCGACTCAATACCGGAGGGGTTGCCCTCACAGACCAAGAAATTCGGAGTTGCGTACACCGCGGAGCGTTTAACGCGTTCCTTGAACGATTGGCAGATACCCCTGACTTTAAGGCCATTGTTAATCTCCGCAAGGGACAAGAACTTGACGGCACTCGCGAGGAGTACGTGCTGCGGTTTTTTGCATTTTTGGATAGGTACACGACCTTTGACCATAGTGTTGTGGATTTTTTGAACAAGTACATGAAGGATGCAAGCGAGTATTTTGATTACCCAGGCAATCAAGAGCTATTCTGCAGAACATTCAGCGAGCTTGCACGGGCGTATCCGGGTGGGATAGCTCGGGGTGCAAAGCAGATTACTCGAGTTAATCTCTACGAAGGCGTTACTGTAGGTGCCGCACTAGCGCTCAAGACGCGTTCGCAATTGTGTATCGCTGGCGCTGGTAAGTGGATCGGCGGCGCGGAACTGCGGCGTTTTACCACGGGCGCAACAAATAACCGCCGGATGGTCGTTGGCAGAATCGAATACTGCCGAGATAAATTCCTGGGGTAATTGACATGTTTGAGACTGTCCGCAATGAAGTGGCAGTTCGCGTCCTGGAGGTGCGGGACCTGCTTTTGATTGTGTCGGCGAATGACCAGCCTATTGGCGAGAGAGGCCGGACGAGAGGAGCGAGTGCTACATGTAAAGGTTTGTTCTTTGTTCACTTGTACGGTGTATACGAGTACGCTATTACTTCAGCGGTACAGGCAGCGCTGGATACGATGCGCGCGGCGACAATGAGTTGTAGAGATGTTCGCAGAAGTCTCTTGGCGCTTGTTCTGAACCCAACGTGGGACGGGGTTAGTAAAGTTGGACGAAAGAAACTGTGGAAAAAGAGAGTCGCACTAATCGGCGCCATGGATGATGACGCACCCATGGCGACCTGTGACACGTTGTTTCCCAACGATGGCACCCAGTTCAGAAAGACACAATTGGAGACGATATGGCATGTTTTTGGTATTGGTGCGCCGGTGTTGCCGCATGAGCGACTAAAGCTGAGAATAGATATACTCGTGGACAATCGCAACGCCATCGCCCATGGGAGGCGGACGGCCAGCGAGGTGGGCCGTGACTACACAAGCGCGGACCTTGGCGATTTGGTTACAGACATCGACAGCTTAGTGCAGTATATCATCGATACGATGAATGCGCATTGCTCAAGTGGAGGGTTGAACGCCTAAAGAGCGCGCGCGGCCACGCTTTCTACGAATACGTGTTCCGGCGACTGTCCGGTAGAGGAAATTCTTCAGCAACACCCGCCCGGCTGTGCCGGGGCCCTGGTGCCACTCCTCTCGCCCTTGCCTCAGCCGACCGTGGCCACCTTCCCCTCGCGCCGCTGGACGATCCCGAAGACGGGCCGCGGCGAGCGGTCCGGCGCACACACCCGCTCGGCGGGGTGACATCGCGGCCGGGGCGTGCCGGTCCGACCGGGGGCGCGCCGCGCCAGGACACCGCGGCGGCGGGTGCGTGACGCGGGCGGACGCGCCGTCCGCCCCCCACCCGCCGGCTCAGTCGCGTACCGGAGCGATGCGCGCCGGCGCGCCGCCAACCTCCGCCTCGGCCGGCCCGACCGCCGGCAGCGGCTCCACCAAGCTGTCGAGGCCGTCGAACACCAGAGCCTCGTAGGGCAAGCACGTGGACGTCGATCGGCGCGTTCCACTCGCGATCTGCTCGCGGGTGAGTATCATCGTCCGAACCGCCCTGCGCGCGGTGCGCGAGGCGGTGCTCGAACGCAACCGCGAAGGCCAGACGGCATGATCGACGGGGGCACGCATCGGGCTCGTCGACGGGTCGGTGGGCTCGGCCGGGGGTCGCGTTGTCACCCGCCATTGTGATCGCACCGCGCGGCCAGGTCCGGAGCCTAATCTAAGCAAGACCACTGAAGCCGCCCCCCCCCAGCCGCAGGCCGGTCTCGGCGTCGGCCGACGTCGTGGCGCACCCCGACGCTCTCGGGCGGGTCGAAGCTGGTGGTGGGCATGGGCTGTTCTCCGGTTCTCCCAGAGTCGGGTCCTTGACGTGTTGGTTCGGGAGTTGGGCGCGTTACTCTTCGGTGATCACGCTGGTGTAGCCGCCTGCCCGTCCGGCCCGGGGGGCGACGCGCCGTCCGCCCCCGCGAGAGCCAAGTCCCGTCCGCGGCGGCGGTCAACAGCAACGCAAACCTCTCGCCCGAGCCTGGAAGCCTCGGCCGACGCGCTCGTCGACCGCAGGTGCGCCCAGGTCGCTCGGGGCTGAAACACGTTGAAGCTCGGCGACCCTGACCGGAAATACCGCTTCCCAGGCACCGTCTCTTCTTGCACTGCAACGGTAATCCTGTTCTCCCCCGCCGTGAGGCCGAACGTACTACCTCGTGGCCTCCCCCTACACCAACTCGACGTTCACGCGGCGTCCGACCATTGCGGCGGCCCGTTGCAAGCTGCCGAGCGTGATGTCGTTTTTCGGATCGAGCAGCCGGTCCACCTGGGTGCGGCTCGTCTTCAGCAGTGTCGCCATCTTGTTCTTGGAGATGTTCTGCTGCTTCATGGCCTCCGCAAGCTGCCACGCGACGACCTCCTTGATCGCCTGCGCTTGCGTTGCCTCGAAGATGCCCTCCTTCTTCAGGAAGGCATCGATGCCCGATCCCATATGCGCTTTGCTCATCGTTCCAACTCCTTCTGGCGTGTTCGCGCCGTTGCCAGATCCGAATCTGGCGTTGCCCGCGTTTTCTTGATGAACCCGTGCAGCACCACCAAGTGCTGGCGGTAGAGGCACAGCAGCACGCGCGCCGTACGGTTCGTCGCCAAGTCCGTTCGGATTTCCCAGAGGCCGTCGCCCATCGGGCGGCACAGCGGCATGCCTATTGGCCACCGCCATTGCGCCCGGAGCAGATCCTTCCCTATCTCGTGACGCTCGGCCTCATCCAGCCGTTGCAGCCACTCCCTCACGGGTTCGCGACCCGCCCCCGTGCGGTAGAAGATCAGCGGGATTCTTTGTGGCGTCGGCTTGTCGGCCACCCTGCACCTTTAAATGTGCAGTTAACCATGTCACGTTGGAAATGGCAACCAGCCGGCGGCCCGAGCTCGTCGCCGGTGGCCAGGGAGTCCGGAGCACTGCAGGTCGCCGCGGGGTCGCGCGACCAGGGTCCCGCTTCCGGCGGCCGCGGCGGGCCGCCGCTCGAGGAGTGTGGTCAACAGGTGCGGGCCCCAGAGCGGTTGGGGGGGCCGGCTTCCAGGCGTCGGACGACTCGCCCCACGCCGTCGAGTGCGAGCTGGGAACATGGGCCTGGCGGGAAGCTGGGCGGCGGGGGCGGTGCTCGTCGATGGGGACGAACCGGCCCGCTTCGACCAGGTGACGACGGGGCGCGCCGCCATCTTCACGGGCAGCCGTCCGTCCGACTGCCGGACCACCGCGACGGCTGGCGCTGGGAGCCGTACGCGGTGGACGGGGCCGACGTCGAAGCGGCCCGTCAGCAGCTCCAGCGCCTGATGCGTGACGCCGAGGCGGACATCGCCGAGGCCCTCTCGAACGAGGGGTGGCTGACGGTGCTCGACGGCCCCCTGCACGGCACCCGGCACCGCCGCCGCCTGGCCATCATCGGCTACGTGAAGACGCATCACCGCCGAATGCTCGCCCGCGAGCACTGGGTCAGGGTGCCGGAGCTGACGGCCGGGGAACGGTCGGGCCTCTTCGCGATGGAGGACGCCCTCTATGGCTGCTACCTACGCGTGGGCGACCCCGCGGCCGTGGGCGGGTCCGTGGGCGGGCATCGCCCGCCTTGAGATGCCGTCAGGCATCGGCCGCGCCGCCGCCGTCGAGGCGGCCGACCACGCCGCGGGCTGGCTGCCCGACTTCGCGTCGGCGCTGCACCCGGACGCGCGGGCCCCGGTGAACCTGACGCCGACGATCTGGATCGATCCGGCCGCGACGCCACCCGGAATCGCGGCGACCGGCCGCCGACATGCGCCCCGAAGTTGACATACGCCGCGTTATCCGACCCAGGACCTCGCCCGCACGACCCCCGTCGCCGGCGACGCCAAACCCGGCCGGCGCTCAAGTCCCGCCGGGCACGCCCGACGGATGCGGGCACAGCGCCCATGAGCGGCTCTGCGCCGACGCGCTAGTGGACGCGCTCCCCCCGGACCCGCCTAGCCACCTGCCATCAAGCGCGCCGCGGCCCACGGCCGCGACGCCGGAATCACGGGGTCCGGATCGGTCTGCTGCCCCTCCCCATCGCGCTGCGCTCAGCCGGAACGCCCCCCCCACTGACGCCTGTGGCACAGCGGTGGACCGCCCCGGTGAGCGCCTTTGACGCCGGTGCGCAAGTCTATTCACGTCCTCGGCGCAAGAAGTGCTTCGTAGCGGAGCGTCCAGAGATGCGTCACCTCGCCGTCGATATTGCGCAGATACGTCCATAACTCGGCCAGCTTCGGATGACGTTGATAGCCACCAGCGGCCTCCAGTTCCGACAGGATGCACGCAAGGAACAAGAGGGCTGTCGAGACGATGTTGCTTTCGCCGTATCCCGGGTTCCATTGAGAGTCCGGATCGTCTACCAGCAGTGCCACCGCCAGCGCTGCGATGCGCCCGTGCGCCTGCGCCGACTGGTGTGGATAGTAATACCGATAGGTTTCCCTCAGCACATCCAGCCTAGTCCCCGAAATGAAGGGCCGCACGTGCTCGCTTGGACGTCCGTAGATCATCACCCCTGGTGTCGGCCATTTGTCGGCGATCGCTTCAGGACGCAGGGCGTCCGCCGGTGCAAGGCCGATCTCTTTCGCGATGATGAGCAGTCCCTTCCTGTAAACGTCAAGATATTCCGCCCATTGCGGGTCGCCACCCCACCGCGAATTCAAGTACCGATATCTTGTCACCTGGGCCTTGTGTGATTCGCGCAGGAGCATCCGCGCGCGCGGCCCGGGATCTTCGAGGATCCCAAAAATCGTGGCGAGGATTTCGAAGAGGGCACGGTTGAGCACGTCGGCCTGCAGCATAAGCCGCTTCGGCCGCTTCTCCGCAATCAGCATGCAGATTGATGCATAAGTCTGCATCGCCGCGATGAGGAATCCCCGCAGGAGATGCCACGCGTTGCCCGGCTGCAGGCGGCCGTCGGCGCGATCGCGCCGGAGGTGCTCGCCATAAAACTCGACCAGGACTGTGACGAGATTATCCAGCAGCTTGTGCGGGGTCCGAGGAAGTTCTTGCTTCCAGGTGGGCAGCTCTTCCATGGGTAGTCACTGCAAATCCAAAAGCGCGCGCTGGAAAGAAGGTCCCCTTGCATCAATTCCAACCCAGAGAACCAAGACAGAGGTACCCACTGACCGAGTACCGATCGGGATCGACAATTGGTGAGGCCGGAACACCGAGCGCAGCAGCCGGCGCCTGTTCGCTGAGGCCAGGGCGGCCCCCAGGTCCGGGGGGACTCCTGCCATTCTGGGTTGGGCATTCACCTCCTCCACGTCGAGAGTAGACGACGCCGCGAAGTGAAGCAAGTTCTGCTGCCCATGGACGGTTGCGACTCGGCATGCATCTACGGCAACGCGGGCCGCGCCCACAGCAATGGCGGACTCACGGGCTGCCCCCGACTGCGCGCCACCTTCCGCCGCAGTCGCTCGCGGCCGGGGAGCCGTGTGGCGCGCCGAAGCGGGAGAGCGCCGTACCGTAGCTGTGTGAATGCCGCAGCGTACTTACTACGTGGTCACAGGGAAGAAGAACGACTCCAGGACCAGCCGGCTAAACTGCCAGAGCTCCATCGTTTGCCCGTTGACCTCCAACCCAGCTCCACCGTCAGGCCACAATACCGGATCGCCAATGAACCTGTCCGTAGCCGCCTTTTTGTGAGAGTACACCCGCTGAGCAACTATCCGTCGCCCCTCCAACATGAAGTCGATGCGCATCTCGGCTCCAATACGGCTGACGGTGAACGTGGCGGAACGGCCGGTGTCCCGTCGGAAGCCACAGGGCGGGTCGGAGGTCTCATGTGGTGGCAGCGCCTCGAACTCCTCGACATCTGCTCTCACACGATCCGCCAAGTCGTTGAACACCTGTGCGGGCGCCTTCACCCAGCTGACTGACTTGGTCATGTATGATCTGCCTCACTCGCTCACTCGCCAGCGTTCGGGTCTCGTAGCCTCAGAACCCTCGGGCCATCCAGCCGGCACCAGGATATGGTCACCCTCCGGCTCACCGCCCAACTCTCTACACAGGGCACGATGCTCCGCGTCGCCTATCTCCTGCCCTGGTTGCCAATTCCGCCTTGCGGTTCTCACGCCGCAGTGGAACGTCATCATTGTCCTCTCCCCTCCGCTCCTATTGAATCACGATACGCTCGATCTCGTCGACCGTTGGCCCACCCCGCGCTGGCGCGGTTCCTCGAGGACGGAGCGTTGCGGCTCTATCGCACGGGCTCGCTGCTGGCGCGGGCGCGGGGCTGGCTTCGCGACGAACACGTCCTCGCGCCGGCCGACTCGGTGCTGCGCCGCGCGGTGGGGGCTGCACGGCAGAAGGCCCGCGCCCTGCTGACCCAACGCATGGCCGAGCGTCTGTCGGCGTCGATGCGTGACCGCCTCGATGCGCTCGTCGCCGACGGCGACGACGATCCGCACTCGCCTCTGCACCACATCAAGACCGGTTCGTCGAACCCGTCGGTCGGTGGCATGAAGCGGCTTCTGGCGAGGCTGGAGCTGATCGAGGCGACCGGGGTGCTGGAAGTCGACGTCGGCTGGGTGCCGGCACCTCGCGCTGGTGTGCTTCCTCCACCAGGCGTGGCGCGACAGCGTCGCGGCGCGTGAGGAGGGTCCGGTCGAGCTGTTCGAGCTGGCTGATGGCGTCGGGGATGGCGAGGAGCCACCGCGGCTTGGCGGGCACCCTGAATCCTCACCCGCCGGCGACGACCAGGTCGCCCAGTGCCGGCGTGGACATCCTCGTCCGGTCCGCCGCGACGAGGACCTCGACCCGCCGCCTGACGCGCTGCCGGCCGCCGCGGGCGAGAGGACGTTCCGGCTCGACGGCGGAGGCCTCCGTCCCGAGGCCGGCAGGGGGCGCGGCCGCGGCGGCCTCGACGGCCTGCGCGCTGGCGGCGCGGCCCAGGCGCCCGCGCGGTACGGCGAGCTCGTCAACGTCTACCGCCGGACCTCCGGACCCGCCCGTGCCGGCCGCGGCCACGGCTGGAGTGCGGGGCGAACAACCGCCGAAGCGCCGGGCTCGAGGCCGTCGGCGACCCGGGTGGAATCGCCTTCGGAGTCCCGGGCGGGGCGCTCGCGGGGTCTCCCCCGTTCGCGGTCAACCAGTTGCAGTTGTTCGACTTGGGACGATTTCTACCGCACATGTATTTCGACATGTTAGTAGAAGGTTTTCCAAAATGCAAGATCCAGGTTCTTGGTGGGAGGAGGTCCCATAAAGGCAGTTAGGGGATTGCCTTGAGTTGCCGAGGCGCGATCGCCCGAGTCGTTCGCGATCCGCCCCACCCCCGGACGGCGGGACAACAGTTCGGCACCGGCTTGCCCGGACAACGGCGGCGGAACGGGCCATGCCGGATTCCCGCCCGCAAACCTCCTCATACACGCCCCGGGAACCGTTCACCAGTCGGGCGTGCGCGCCGTTACGGCACGACGGCTGATGAGTCCATGCTCGTCCGACGCGAGCCGGGACCCGCCGGCCCGCTCGGTCGAGACACTGACCCGAAAGGGCAGAAACAGCCAGGGACCGCACGGCCGTAGCGACCTGTCGAAGGCCCGAACGATTGGGAGTGGCCAGGAGGACTCGCGACTCATGAGTGGACCGCGCAGACAATCCAGTACACGCAACAGCGTCTGGCCTTGACGTCGTTCGTTGGAAACAGGGGTAGTCCCGGCGTCGACGGCCTGACCATCGACGACACCGCGACCTACCTGCGGGAGCACTGGCCAACCATCAGGGCACAGCTGCTGACGGGGACCTACAAACCGCAACCGGTCAAACGGGTCGAGATCCCGAAACCGGCCGGCGGTGTCAGACGGCTCGGCGTGCCCACAGTTATCGCGAAACTGCACATCGTTCCAACAAGCCGTCGGGATGGGCTGAGTTCCACACGAGGCCGCCGCAACTCGGACTGCACACCCGAATCGCCCCGCAGGCGAGCCTCGTCCGTGACCTCGCCCTGGTCCCCGCCCGCGGCATCGACGCGCAGTCCAAGCTCGCCACCGCCCGCGCCCTGGCCCCGGAAAGCGCCGTCTCCACCGCTCGGGCTCGCCGACATCGACCAACACGAGCTGTACGCGGCGATGGACTGGCTGGTCGAGCGACAGGCGACCATCGAGCAGCGCCTGGCCAAGCGACATCTGCGGGAACACACCCTAGTGCTCTACGACCTGACCTCCAGCTACGTGGAGGGAGAGGAATTGTCAAATGTTGTGGATCGGCCACTGGCGTGATCAGGCAGCTCCCTTCCGAGCCTTCGTCTCCATTTCGTCGCGCTCCTCCAGCACGCCATTGACGAACCGCACGCCGGCGCACACCAAGGGCAGCAGGTGCGCCCCGTTCAGCCGGTTTTGGTCCGTGAGCCGGCCCCTGGGTCACGCGCCGCCGTCGCGAACGGGGATTCGTTCACGTTCGTCGTTCGTGATCAGTCGCGAGCCCCTCCCCCGCCATCGCCTCAGCCATCGCCGCACCGATCGCCTTACGCGCGTCCGCGACTGGCGAGCCGACAGCGCGCACGTAGCGATCCGCCATCGCCGTTGTCTTGTGGCCCAGTAGGTCCCGTAGCACGTGCGGCCCAACACCCGCCGCTGCCGCGTTGGTCATGACCGTGCGCCGAAGATCGTGCAGGCGAACGTCGGCCAATCCCGCCCGCTTCGCCGCTTCGGCGAAGTGGGTGCGGGCCGTGCGATACGTAAGCGGTCCGCGAGCGTCGACGCTGAACACGTGATCGGCCCTGTTGATTCGCGGCATCCCCTGCACAATGTCAAGCGCCACGTCCGGGAAATGATGCACCCGCCGGCCCGTCTTCGTCTCCGGCAGCGTCACGCGCCCGCTCTCGAAGTCGACATACCCCCACTGAATCGAGCAGACCTCAGAGATTCGGAGCCCGGTCAGCGCCGCGACCCGAATCGCCGCGACGCTCGCCGGAAACCGCTGGTCAAGTTGGTCGAGCGCCGCCGAGAGCGCCGCCAGCTCCCCGGAGTCGAGCACGCGGTCTCGGGGTTCTTCCCGCGCCCGATCGACGCCCCGCACGGGGTTGGTGTGCTGCGGTCTCCACTCCCAGGTCTCGAAGAGGTTGAACAGCCGAGAGAGAAGCGCCAGTACGCGGTTTCTCGTGGCGTTCGGCAGCCGCCCAACCGCCCGATCGACGTCCCGCCGCGTCACGTCAGCGATGCGGCGCTTGCCGAGGGCCGGCCGGATGTAGAGCTTCGCCTGATTGCGGTAGGTCTGGAGCGTTCGCAGGGAGAGCCGGCCGATCTTGATCCTCGCCGGGGCGTAGCCGTCGAGGAACCGATCCAGCCCCTCGGCCACGGTTGGCGCCTCTTGTGCCGCGCGCCGCTGCTCCAGCGGGTCCGCCTCCCCTGTCCGAATCGCGACCAGCTCGCGCCCCGCCCGCAGTCGAGCGTCCCTCAGCGAGATCTCCGAACACCGAGCGATCGTCACGCGG
This sequence comes from Vicinamibacterales bacterium, assembly GCA_965229825.1. Taxonomy (GTDB): domain Bacteria; phylum Acidobacteriota; class Vicinamibacteria; order Vicinamibacterales; family UBA8438; genus JAJEEA01. The sequence continues at coordinate 1,370,150 of CBDDJQ010000013.1, read as the reverse complement.
CGCCGCCGCCCCCCTGCCCGGTAGTCGAGGATGTAACTCTTCACACCGGCCGGGGTCACCCGGAAACCGAGCCCCCGCACATCGGAGTCCCAGACAGTGAACGTCGACGACCGCGGCTTCGCGTCCCGGATGATCCGCTCGGTCAGGGGGCGCGACCCCCGTGTCACCATGTCACTCGGATCTCACTCGACCTCGCCGGTCCGAATCAGCGGGTCAGCTCGTGTCACCACTGTGTCACCACAGCGACAGCATGACACAACACGGCGCGGCATTCAACCGCAAGCCTCGCGGCCATAAGCGTCTATAATGCAGGGTGTTGTGGGAGAAACGCGAACGAGCGCGCAACGGCGGGATTAGTGTAATCTCATGTTTCGTAATCAGCAGGTCAGCGGTTCGAGTCCGCTCGCCGGCTCCAATAAAATAAACAACTTACAGAGATTCAAAATCAGGCGCGATCGGGATGCGTCAACGTGAACGGAGAGGATGAGCGCGGTCCACGGCGCGGCGTTCGCCGAGGAAGGCGGCTCCCGCCGCCCCGGAGAGCAAGTCCGAGGCGAAGCCGGAGAGAAAACGCGGCCCGATGTCGGCCGCGCAGAAGAAGGCGGTATCCGAACGGATGACCGTCTATTGGGCCGAACGGCGAAAGAAGGCGCGCAAGAAGTAGTCGGTCCAGCTTGGGTGGCGCCGCGACTGTCGCCCCCAGCAGCTGGCGCCCGGCCGAATCACCGTGTCGAACTCCTTCCCGCTCGCCGGTCCGGTGTCGCTCGATCGTCAGCCGACCCAGCGACGCATTTGACATCTCCTTGTCCAGCAGATCCTGGGACCCCTCAGCGCGGTCCACGGTGCGGCGGCCCTCTTCCTCGCCTAGGAAGCGGCTATCCAACCGCAATCAGATCAGCGGCACCCAGGACCGGCGACGCATCGCGGCGGCAGTCCCGACGGTCAAGAGCAACAGCGCCAGCGCCCCCGCGACAACCGGACGCGACGCCGGGACCGGCGTCCCCGGTACCGCCGTCGCGTCCGCGGACCACGCACCCGTGCCCTGTGCGTTCACCGCGTTGACACGGGCAATGTAGGTGTGCCGTTCGTCAGACCGATGATGTTGTACGAAGTCGCCGTGATCGTGACCTCGGACGGTATCGGGCTCTCCTCGGACTTCCACTGCACCTTGTAGCCGCTGACATCGCGAGCGGCCTCGGGCAACCTCACGATCGCGGATCCGACGGTGAACCGGTCGGAGAAGAGTGACCGGGACGCAGCCGAGTGGATGCCGGCCCGACACGGCGCGTGGTTCGCGTTGACTCGTCTCTCCTGCGGCATCAGCCGGGCAAGTCGAGGTACACAACAACCTCCACCGCTTCTCAGAGCCCTCGCAATGGATTTCCATCCCCCGTGTACCCGCTAGGTTGATTTCCACGGACCCTACTAGCTAGAGCCGCGTGTACTCGTAGCAGGTAGAGCAGTCCCACCGCCACGACGTACACGGTAGCGCTGTAGGCGACGTTGCTGCGCGCGATGCGCCAGTTGTCGGCGCCGTAGCGGGTGGCTAGCACCACGTTGACGCCCGACAGCGGATTGACGGCGCACCCGAGACCCCAGCCCATCGCGCGCACCGACTCGGGCAGGCCGATCTCGGCCAGTGCTCCCGCGAACCCGAATCCGTGGAGCAGGCCGAAGCCGAAGGCGATCGCTCAGGGCGCGCGCGCCATCGCCGACCGCTCGCCGCGCGCGCCGCGGACCAGCTCTACCGCCAGGAACAGGATGCTCAACGCGATCACCGCCTCGACCGGTCGCTGAGACAGCGTCAACACACCGAGCGTCGACAGCGCCAGCGTGATGCTGTGTGCGGCGGTGAAGGCGGTGACCCACCTGCACGAGCTGCAGGGGCCGGTGCACGAAGAAGAGCAGGCCGATGACGAACAGGATGTGATCGAATCCGAACAGCAGGTGCTCGATGCCGAGCAGCAGGTAGTTTCCCCGAGAGGTTCCGGGCCGGGCATCCGCACATCGTACCGTTCCCGCAGCGTCCGCAACGCGGTCCGGTTCTGCTCGCGCCGCCGCGCCTCCCAGCAAATCCTGGACGACCCGCTTCCGGACATCGTCGAGCGCGGGCGTCCGCGACGACCCCAGACCCAGCACCGGACTAGGTGCGCGCCGTGCGCGGAGACGATCGGTCCCTGCCAGTCTCCTGTCTCGATGTCGCGCAGCGCGGTCACGAAGTCCGCGCCGAACAGCTCCGCGATCTCCTGGTCGGTCCGGTCCGCGTACTCTCTGAGCAGCATGAACGGGTCGCCGGCCCGTCTCCAGCCGCCGTCTTCGCCGCCGCGCACCGCGCGCAGCAGCGCACCCGCATCGCGCCGCGGGTCCGACCGCCCGGTCGGCGCTCAGATAGACGTGCCGGAAGGTGGTCCGGTGCGGCTCACGGTACCGCTCGGCGTGCGCGGCGAAGTTACTCCTCCACCGCGTGCCCGGGCGCCTGCACTTCCGTATTGTCCTCCAGCATGAACGTCATCTTCTGCGCGAGCCGCCGGCGCACGATCGGATCGTCGCGGTCGAGAGACAGCCGCAACGCTTCACGATAGAGGATCTCATCCCGGACCGCCTCGTCAATCAGCCGCCGCAGCTCCCGGCCGGTCGGCGGCCGACCCATTGTGCGTCCCAGCGTGCGCGGAGCGCGTCCACCTGGTCGGCCGTCACCGTGACGACGCGCAGCCCGGCGTCCCCGCCGGCCAGCCAGCGCTCCAGTGCGAACACGACGATCCCGAGGAGGAGAAAGACCAGGAGCGGCGACCGGCTCAGGGTCGGAGACATCGGTACGGGCCGTCGAGTCCTTGCGCCATGATGCAAGCGGGAACCGGGCGGGGTGCCCGCCCGGTCGAAGTGAATGGTCGGGGCGCCGAGGTTCGAACTCGGGACCTCCTGCTCCCAAAGCAGGCGCGCTACCGGGCTGCGCCACGCCCCGCCCGTCGGCGGATATGGATGCCGGTGAAGCCGCCGCGGAGAGTCGGGAGGTTGCCGCTCATGCAGCGCTCGCCGAGGCCGCGGTCCTCGGGCCCATCGGCGCGATTGAGGTTGCTGATCGCGCCGGGGCGAGGGCGGTCCGTACTCGCCGCCCCGGCACCCGGGCAGGCCGTCCCGGCACACCATGGTGTTCTGCATCAGGGCCATCGTACTCGCGGATTTCCGCCTGACGCGCCCGGGCCTCCAGCGTCATCGGGGGCACGCGCCCATCGGGTGGATCGATGACCATGCCGGTGCGCCGGCCGGTCGGCCGCTGCGATGTGAAGACGGCGTTGTAGGCGCCGGCCACGTCGGCCTCGATTCCCCGCTCGGCGCGGACGGTGATTCCCGAAGACCGAGAACTCCGTGCGCTGGCGATCCAGCTCGGCCTGCTGCTCCTCGAACGGGCCCGCAACAACGATTTTCTTCGAGTATGGAGTATATTGGCCACACGGGCAGGGTCGGGAAGTTTCGATGGAACGTCGCTCCCACGCAGCTGTCGCCCTTGCCGCCGCTCTCCTCCGGTCAGGCGTCTTCACCGCCGCTGCGCAGATCCTGGCCGGCCATCGCGACGAGGAACAATCGGTCGAGCCCTGATGGCAGAGGCGAGGGCCGACCGCGTCTCGAACCGAAGGAGCACGCCCATGAGAACGCGTCATTTCGCGGGAGCGGTTTCGGCACTCGTGGTCGCGGTGGGCCTGCTCGGCGCGACCCGGATCGGCCTGTCGGGCCAGACCGCCGGCAGCCGGGCCGACGCGTCAATCAGGACACCGTGGGGCGAGCCGGATCTGCAGGGCATCTGGACCACCGAGGTCGACACGCCGTTCGAGCGTCCGGAGCAGTTCGGCGATCGGGAGTTCCTGACGCCCGAGGAGCAGGCCGCCCTCGACGAGCAACGCGCCGGGCTCATCGGCCGGAACCGCCGGGTCGAGCGCGGGACGGAACTCGACGTCGCAGGGGCTTACAACGCGGTTTTCCTGTCGTACAAGCCTACCGACCGGCGGACCTCGCTCATCGTGGATCCCCCGACCGGCAGGATGCCTCCACCGACGCCGCAGGCTCAGGCCCTGGCCGACGAGGACCGGGCGTTCCGATTGGAGCTGCTGCGTTCGACCGAGACCTGCCGGAGCGGGTCGGTGGCGTGCCGCGGTGGCGAGTACAACCAGGAGCCTTCCCCACGGCGCTCGGAGATGCAGCCGCCCCGCTACAACACCGGCCGGATGAATCGCCAGGACAACATCGAAGACGGCTCGCTCGGCGACCGTTGTCTCAGCGGTGCGATCCCCGAGTTCGGCACCGCGTTCGGCGGCAGCTTCCGGCGCATCGTGCAGACCCCGGGCGGGATCTCCGTCTTCTATGACGTCGGCCAGGGACAGGGCTTCCAGCGGAACATTGTCATGAACGGCAGTCCGCATCTCCCCGACCACATTCACCAGTGGTGGGGCGACTCGCGCGGCCACTGGGAAGGCGATGCATTGGTCGTCGACGTCACCAACTTCAGCCCGAAGCGGGACTTCCGCGGATCCCGCGAGAACCTGCACCTGATCGAGCGCTGGACCCGCACGGGCCCGGATACCCTGGACTACGAAGTCACGATAGAAGACCCGACGGTGTGGGTCCGGCCGTGGACCGTCCGACAGGAATTCCGGAAGCAGAGCGATCAGCAGAATCGCATCTACTACGAGCCCCGATGCTACGAGGGCAACTACGGCTTCCCGGCGCTGCTGCTGGGGGCCCGGATCGCGGAGGAAGAGTACGCCGCCGGCCGAGGCCCGCATCCCGCGACGTTCGATAACGCCACCGACTTCGTAGGCGTCGAAGAGAACCCGCTTCGCTAGAGTAACCGGCTGCTTCCCAGGAGGTCTTACATGCGCCATCGCCATGCAACTACGTTGATCGCCGTCGCCCTCGTAGCGGCGGCAGTGGGCGGGGTATTCACGGTGTCCATCGGCCGGCTGTCGGGCCAGGCCAGGCGTCCGGAGCGTCCGGAGCGAATCGGAGGACGTCCGAATTTCAGCGGCATCTGGCAGGCCAACAACGAGGCCAACTGGGACCTGGAATCCCACGCCGCCCGCCCGGCGATGATCACCCAGCCAGGCGTCTATCCCTATGAGTACGCCCGGCTTCCGGCGCCGCCGGTCGTTGCCCTGGGAGCGGTCGCCTCCGTCCCGGGTTCACTCGGGGTCGTCCAGGGCGACGGGCGAATCCCCTATACCCCCGAGGCGCTGGCCCGGAAGCAGGAGAACGCCGAAAACTGGGTCGACCGGGATCCGGAAATCCGCTGTTACCTCCCGGGCATTCCGCGCGCCGTGTACATGCCGCACCCGTTCGAGATCACCCAAAGCACGAACAAGATTCACATGGCGTTCGCATACAGCGCGACCGCCCGCGCGATTCACATGGACGAGGTGGAGGAACCGCCTGACTACACCTGGATGGGCCACTCGGTTGGCCGCTGGGAGGGAGACACCCTGGTGGTCGAGGTGAACAACTTCCGCGACAACGGCTGGTTCGACCGCGCCGGCAATCACCACAGCGGAGCGATGCGCCTCGAGGAACGCTTCACGCTGGTGACGCCGAACGTCATCAACTACGAAGTGACGATCGAAGACCCGAACACCTTCACCCGTCCGTGGCAGATCGCCATGCCCCTCTATCGCCGGATGGAACCAAACATGCAGCTCCTGGAGTTCCGCTGCCAGGAGTTCGCCGAGGAGTTCATGTACGGCCATCTGCGCAAGGAGCCGTTGGTCACCCACTGGGAGAGCGCCACGATGGAAATCGACGTCACGCGGAAGATCCCGGAGGGGGACGCGTTCTACGAGTGGTACTCGCGCTGAGCCCGCTCGCCGGCCGGCGCAGTGGGTTACGACGCCACCTCCACCGTGCCGCCGCGCGACTCGAACGCGTCGAGGACCGGCTGGAGGGCGGAGCGAAAATCGTCGCGCGCGAGCCAGACCGTCTCCCGCAGCCTCACCTGGCGAGCCCGCGCCGACTGCTCGGCGAGCCGAGCGAGCAGGGCGGCGGTCGATCCGTTCATCCGGGCCTCGACGAACGTCATGTACAGCCGTTCGCACGAGACGTCGAGGGTTCGCGTGCGGCCCCGGCCGAGCAGGATGAAGTCCCGGCGATTCATCGACGCTCACCGATCACCCGCGACCAACCGGCGCAGCCACCCGCCACCGCCACCCGCAACCGCCTCGCCACGCTTACCCGCTTCCCGCCAGCGAGAGCAGCGTCCGGCGCACCAGATTCTCGACCAGCGGGACCTTGTAGCGGTTCTTCGACAGCGGCAGGGCGCCGTCGACGGCGAGCCGCCCCGCTTCGGCCGCGAGCGTGTCGGTCACCGGTCGCCCCTCGAGCAGTTCCTCGACCGCTGCGACCCGCCACGGAATGGGAGCGACGCCGCCCAGCACGACGCCCGCTCGGCGAACGCGGTCGCCATCCATCTCCAACGCGAGCGCCACGCTGACGACGGCGTGGGTCCACGCTTCCCGGTCGAGCACCTTGGCATACGCGCTCCGGAGGCCGGACGCGGCCGGGACCGTGACGCCGGCCAGAATCTCGTTCGGCTCCAGAACGTTCTCGCGCGCCACATCGGCGCGCGGCAGCGTGAAGAACTCGCCCGCCGGTACCACCCGCTCTCCGCCGGGGCCGACCAGACGAAAGCTGGCATCGAGGGCCACGAGGGCGGGGGCGGTGTCCGACGGATGGACGATGTAGCTCGGACCGCCGCCGAAGATGGCGTTGAACTGATTCTCGCCGGTCCGGGAATAGCAGCCGGTTGCCGCCGTGCTTGTAGCACGGGAACTTCTGCCGGTAGTACCAGCACCAGGGCCGCTGGCAGAGGTTGCCGGCCAGGGTGGCGACGTTGCGAATCTGGGGCGTCGCCACGGACCCGGCCGCCTCCGCCAGCACCCGGCACCGGGAGGCCACCTCCGGATGCGTGCCGAGCCGGGCCAGCGTCGCCAGCCCGCCGACCCGCAGCTCGGCCGGTCCCGAGACGATGGCGTCCAGGCCGTCCGAAGCGGCAAGCGCCCGGAGATTCACCAGCACGTCGGGCGATGTCAGGTCGTCCTTGATCATCCCGAGCAGGTCGCTGCCGCCGCCGACCGCGGCCGCCCGCTCGCCGCCGCGCTCCAGGCGCTCGACGGCGTCGGCCAGGCTCTCCGGATTCACGTGGGCGAGCGGTCTCACGCCAGCGCCTCCAGCACCCGATCCCGCGTCATCGGCAGCTCTCGGAGCCGACGCCCGGTCGCGTTGAACACCGCGTTGCCGATGGCCGCCACCACCGGGATGATCGGCGGCTCGCCGACGTTCTTCGCTCCGTACGGTCCGAACGCGTCGTCCGGCTCGATGAACCGAACCTCGATCTCGGGTGCGTCGAGGTGGGTCATGACCCGGGCGCCGTAGTACCCCGGGTTGACCGGAATGCCGGTGAGGCGGTCGGTAGATCAGCTCCTCGTGCAGCGCCATGCCGATCCCCATCGTGACGCCGCCCTTCACCTGACTCTCGGCGGTGAGCGGGTTGATGATGCGCCCGCTCTCGTGCATCGCCAGATACTGCAGCACCCGAATCCCGCCCAGCTCCGTGTCGACCTCGACCTCCACGAAGTGCGCGGCCGAGGCGTACCGCGCGAGCCCGTCGAGGACCGGCTCCGGCGTCGCCTGCGCGATCAGCGTGCGGCCCTCGATGGGGCCGTCGACCGAGGCGATCTGCCGCTTGAGATCTTCCGCCGCTTCGACAATCGCCTGTCCGGTATGGGTCGTCGTCCGGCTCCCCGACTCTCCCACGGAATACGGGCAGCGATCGGTGTCTCCCCAGATCACGGTGACCTCGGCGAGATCCATCCCCATCGCCTCGGCCGCCAACTGGGCCATGGCCGTCTTGGCCGCGGTGCCGATATCGGTCACCCCGATATGGAGAAACAGGCGTCCGCGCTCCAGGCGCAACACCGCGCTGCTGCGCCCGAGGCGAGCAGCGAACATGCCGACCGCCATCCCCACGCCTCGTCGAAGCGGACCGGTCGGGGTCCCGGCCCGCCGCCACCGCGCCGGCCAGCCGAACCGGTCGGCCCCCTCGGTGAGGCATTCCGGAAGCGCCCAACTCGTATACGGCGTCGCGTCGTTGAACGCGCGGGTCAGGTTCCGGAGATGAAAGTCGACCGGGTCGATCGCCAGCTCGTGGGCCACCTGATCCATGACCGACTCGATCCCCCAGACCCCCTGGGGATAGGCGGGGCCCCGGAAGTTCGCGGCGACGGTCATGTTGGTGTAGACGGGCGAGACCTCGCGGCGCACGTTGGGACAGCGGAACAGCTCGATCCCGGCGATGCCGCCGCCGCTCTTGCGGTGCGGGCCCATCCCGCTGAAGCCCCGGAGCCGGATCGCCTGCAGTGTTCCGTCGCTCGCCGCGCCTACCTTGTAGTGCTGCACGGTCGGCCAACGGCCGTGGACCCCGACAAAGTCGTCCCTTCGCGTCAGCTCCAGCTTGACCGGCCGCCCCGCCTCCCGCGCGAGGAGCGCCGCGATGAGATCGGCGTCCTGACACTGGTTCTTGTTGCCGAACCCGCCGCCCATGTACTCGCAGACCACCCGGACCTGTTCGGGAGGCAGCCCGAGGTCGCGCGCCATGTCCGAACGGCAGTTCGAGACGCCCTGGGTCGGCGTCCACAGCGTGAACTGGTCGCCCTCCCAGCGCGCCACGGCGGAGCGGGGCTCCATCTGCGCGTTGCTGTGGTGCTTGGAGACGTAGGTCTCCTCGACCACGACGTCCGCCGCGGCGAGACCGGCGTCGACGTCGCCGCGTCGATAGGTGTCGGGCAACGCCTCGCCGTCACGGCGGCGGGAAAGGTTTCCCCCCGGCTGGATCTCGACCGCCCCGGGCTGAAGCGCCTCCTCCGGATCCAGAACGAAGTCGAGGGGCTCGTAATCGACCTGAATCGCCTGGATCGCCGCCTCGGCCACATGGCGGTCGACGGCGGCCACGGCGGCGACCGGATCCCCGACGAACCGCACCGGATTGTTGAACAGGTAGCGCGGGTTCTGCTGGTCGCCGCTGCGCCAGATGGTGTCGCAGTTCTCGCGGGTCAAGACCGCGTAGACGCCCGGCATCTCCCCCGCCCGCCGGGTGTCGATCCCCGTGATGCGGGCGTGGGGGTGAGGGCTGCGGAGAACCCGTGCGTATCCCATCCCCGGCAGCTTGACGTCGCCGGTGTAGCGCGCCGCGCCGGTGACCCGCTCGACGGCATCGATCCGGGGGCGACTCCGGCCGACCACGCTCATCGGGACCCGATCCGTCGCCCGCTCGGGCGGACGGCCGAGGACCGCGGCGACGTAGCGGTTGTAGTTCGAGCAGCGGCAGATGTTGCCCGTCATCCCCTGCCGGACGTCATCCTCGGTGGGATTCGGCGTGGCCGAGACGACCGCCTTGGCCGCCATCAACTGCCCCGACGTGCAGAATCCGCACTGCGGGCCATCGCCGACGATGAACGCCTCCTGGAGCGGATCCAGCCGATCGCCGTCGGCGAGCCCTTCGACCGTCGTCACGTCGCGGCCGTCGGCCCAGACGGCGAGCTGACTGCAGGAGTAGACGGGGTCGCCGTCGAGATGCACGGTGCACGCGCCGCACTCGCCGCGATCGCACCCGATCTTGGTCCCGGTGAGGTCGAGGTGGTCGCGGATCAACTCGGCCAGCGTCCACCGGTCCTCGACCTCGACGGTGCGCCGCACGCCGTTGACGGCGAGGGTGATCGTGGTCAGAGGCGCCGAATCGGCGGCGCCGCTCTGGGCCCCGATCGGCGCCCGGGAGGCCGGAAGCGTCGTCGCCGCCGTGATGGCGGCGCTCGACTTGAGAAACGCCCGCCGCGAGACAGGTTTCACGGTCGCATCATAGCCGATCGACACGGCGGCCGACCGACGCGCCGATGTTCGATCATGCTGCCACGAGGGCAGCCACGGGTTGTGGTCAGGGGACACCCAGGAATCGCTCGATCCCCGCCCCCGAGGCGTTGTCGTAGGTCGCCGGGTGCGGTCCCGTTCCTTCTGCGTACCGCTGTTCCGCGATGCGCGCGGCGCGGAGCAGCGCCGGAAAGCCGTAGTTTCCCTCGTGGCACCGTGGCTCGTAGTAGATACGGTTCTGTTCGTCGCTCTGCTTCTGGAACTCCTGCCGCACCGTCCAGGGGTGAACCCAGACGGTCGGGTCTTCGATCGTCACCTCGTACTCCAGTGTGTCGGGGCCGGTTCGGGTCCAGCGTTCGACCAGATGCAGATTCTCGCGGGATCCTCTGAAATCCTGCTTCGGACTGAAGTTGGTGACGTCAACCACCAGGGTGTCCCCCTCCCAGTGCCCTCGTGAGTCGCCCCACCACTGACGAATGGTGTCGGGCAGATGCGGGCTGCCGTTCATGACGATGTTCCTCTGGAAGCCCTGGCCCTGACCGACGTCGTAGAAGATGGAGATGCCGCCCGGCGTCTGCACGATGCGGCGAAAGCTGCCGCCGAACGCCGTGCCGAACTCGGGAATCTGCCCGGCGATGCACCGATCCCCGAACGCCCCATCCTCGGGATTGTCGTGTCGATTCATCCGGGTCGTGTTGTACCGGGGAGGCAGCTCCGACCGCCGGGGCGAAGGGGTCGGGTCATATACGCCCCCGGCGCATTGCGGGAGCTGATTCCGGCATGTCTCGGTGGACCGGAGCAGCTCGAGGCGAAACTCGCGCTCGGCCGCGGCGCGCGCCTGAGCCTCCTCGGTCAGCGGAGGAATGCGGCCGTTCGGTGGGTCGACGATCAGAGAAGTGCGCCGACCCATGTGCTTGAAGGAGAGGAACGCATCGCTGTACGCTCCGGCGACGTCTCGCTCACTGCCCGGCTCATTCCGACGGTCACCACCCGCTTGCTGCTGGCTGTTGAGGGCCGCAGCGCGGCGCTGGTCGAGCTCGGCGTGCTCCTCATCCGTCAAGAACTCGCTGTTCCCGTAGCGTTCCGGCCGCTCGAGCGGAATGTCGAACTCTTCAGTCCAAATCCCCTGGAGATCGGGCTCGCCCCAGGGTGTGCGCGGGGACATCCCGGCCTGGGTAGCCATCGCCGCCTGTCCCACGAGGGCGACCCCAATCGCTGCCGACAACCCCACGAACACCGCGCAGACTGCGCTCGCCAGCCTGACGTACTCCTGCACGCGCATTTGGCGCCTCCTACCCCGAGCAGGGTTAGCCCGGATCATGCACGAAGGTCCTGAATTGGTACGCATTGAAGTCTACCCCTTGCGGCACCGGCAGGCGCCTCCAGCAGTCTGCGCCGCGGAAGCTCCGCCAGCGGAACTCCCAACGCGAACACGACGCATGGGGGTGAGGAGGTCGGCCACGATCCCATTATGCCGCGTTCGGATCTGGACGTCCACGCCCAGGGGGACGTGACAATTGCGCGGCGGGACGTGCTGCTGTTCTTGGATTCTGCCGCAGAATAAGGATCCGCACCCGGACATGGACCGACACGCTGGTCGTCGAGTCGGATACGATGAGGCAGTCGCCGATGTCCATGGCGGCCGGCGGTTTTCGATCGCTGCCAGCAGCATCGATGAGCTGGGGCGCAACGGACGGTGCGACCCGGGACGAGGCGTTGGCCGAAGCCAGGGATCTGCTTCGTGAGCTGATCGCGGCGACAATGCGGGAGGGCAAGGGTTTGCCCGAGCCGTCGCGCGCCACCAAGCGCCGGCCCCTCCCTGGTCGTGCCGCCGGTGCCGATTGCGCTGAAGGCGGCCCTCTACGAAGCGTTCCGCAAGGCCGGTGTGTCGCAACGCCGTCTTGCCCGCGATCTCGACGTTGCCGAGAGCGAAGTTCGGCGCATGCTGAATCCGGACCATGCCACCAAGTCGGCAGCGATCGACCGCGCCTTGCGCCGGTTGGGCAAGCGGGTCAGCGTGACCGTTGGGGAGGCTGCGTGATGATCCGCGACCAGAACGGGCTCCGTTGCCTCCACGGCCGAGGGATGATCCTGCGCGGCAGTGGTCGTGCTGGCGCGGAAGGCTGGCGCAGGAAGCAGCATCGCGGTTGAGTACATCCCGGCGACCGACACCCCCGTACAAGGAACGCGCCGAGAACGATCACCAAGCCGGGCTGCTGTTCATCACCCGGATGCGCCGCAGCGCAGTGATCCGGCGACGGAATTTCACCGAGACGGGTTGAACCCCACCTTGAACGAGAACAGGTAGTTGGGCGCGGCGCCGATTCGGAGCTCGGGCGCGACGAAGACGCGCCGGCCCGACCACCACGACGTCGCGCCGATCCCGAACGACGGGTACCACCCGGCGCCGAAGGCTTCCGAGTAACCACCCCAGCCGGCGACGAACAGGCCGACGATCGCATAGTACGTCCCGTCCTCCCGGTCCGGGCTCGTCAGGTCCTTGACCAAGTGGAGGACCGCCCAGCGGTCCGAGTGGCTGATGTCCTGGCGCAGGTGCAGGTACTCGCCCTCCAGGCCCCAGCCTCGGGTGCCGAAGTACTTGCGGTAGCAGAGACCGCGAGGTGCTCCGGGTCCTCGACGAAGACGCCGACCCCGGCGGCTCCGCGGAGTTGGGAAGGCCGGGGCTGCGCGTGGAGCACAGCCGGGATTACCAGCGCGGCGACGGCGATCGCGACGAGTCTCATGTGCACCTCCACTGGAGAATGCGCACACGAGCCCGAAACCGGCTCACCTCAATGACGACAGGCAGGAGAACGGGCGGCGCAAGGCACAGCCGTTCCGGTTGTGCACGAAAATGTACACGGCCACTGGAGACGACTTTGCAAACGACTGAAAATAGATGGGTTGTTCTTCAGCCCAAGCGTTCGCCACGGACTCCTAAGCCTAAGCGGAAGCTGGCTGATGCGCCCGGAGGAAGGACCGTATCTGGCGCACTGCCAGTGGAATCCGTTCCTTGGGCTGCTTCCACGGGAACATGCTCACTTCGGACTGCGGCGCGAGCATCGCAGCCTCCATGGCGACAGCGTACGGATGCGCCGGGACATCGTCCGGCAGGATCAGGATCGGCGTCTGCAGCTCGCGCACGAAGTCTCGTGTCACGGTGAAGACGAAGTCCCCATTGGTGCGGTACATCGTGGTCAAGAACCTGTCGACCATGTCCATCGTGATCTCGGGCCGGCGCTCGACGAGCTCTGGCCCCCAACCCCTCATGTTGTTGTCGTAGAACAGATTGGGCGTCTCCGCACTCCACCCGCTAGGCTGCGCCAGCACGGCAGCGACAACACGAGTGGGGGCCCGCCGCAGCAGGTTCCAGATGAAAGGGCCGCCGATGCAAAAGCCGAGCACCATGAACTTGTCGATGCCCAGGTGATCCATCACACCGAGATGGTCATCGGTATGCCCATCCCATGGCCGATCGATCTCGAGCGGACCGGAAGATTGGCCGCGGTTGGCGTTGCGCAGGTCCGCCGCAATGCAGCGGTACTCTCCCTTGAACTCCTCCATCGGGTTGAAAGGATGAGTGGCCAAACCGGCGATCGTCGAGTTCAGTCCCCCGCCGGCGATGATGAGCAGCGGGAAGCCGGAGCCGACCTCCTCATAGCGGATGCGAACGGGACCCTTCTCGTAGAAGGACATGGCCGCTCCGTCTTGGCCAGTCTGCTCTGCAAACACCCGCGTGGCGGCCAAAACCGTCGCCGCCGCGCCCGTTTTAAGTATCGTGCGTCTGGTCGGATCCACCATTGTGTCCCCCTCGTTGCCGCTCCCCTTGTTCACGACGTGCCGAGCCAGTTCAATAGCGGACGACCCCGCACCAGAACATCGTCTCGCCCCGCGTGTCGACCGGAAGGGTGGACCTGAACCCCAGCCGGCCGTCCGCTTCGATGTCGTACAGCGTCAGCGCGGCCGGCACGGTCTCCAGACGCCCCCCGGCGCGAATTTGCCCTGGCTCCGGGCTCGCGGCGACCATTGACCGGCCGTCCGGTTGAAACGCCATCGTCCTGACGGCAATGCTGTGGGTGTCGATCGTCTGCACCAGGGTCGGCTCGCCGGTACCGGAATCAACGGAGAACACCGCAATCGTGTTTTCGGTGCCGTTCGATACCCGCTCGCCCTGAAAGATCCCCGTTCCGCGGCCCCGGTTCGCCACGTACAGGGTCCGGCCGTTGGTCGGATGCATGCGGATCGACGACGTCGTCTGCCCGCCGCGATAGGCCTCCGGCGCGGCCAGCGTCGTGCTGACGAACACGGGCTCCTCCGAAAGCGTGTCGTCCGCTCGGATGGCGTAGGTGTGCAGCAGGTTCTGCGTCTCGATATCGACGTAGACCCAGCGACCCGACGGATGGAAGTCGGCGTGCCGCGCGCGGTACGCCAGTCCCCCGTTTGGCGCCACCGTCGGCTTGTTGGTCAACTGGCCGTTCTCGAAGCCGTATAGGTAGAGGCCGCCCGGATCCTCCGTGTGGACGCCGGGCTCAGGCTCGTTGCCGCGCGCCGGCAGGAGGACCGCGCGGTTCGAGGGCATGACGTACACGGCGTGCGCATAGAAACCCGCGTCCAGGCTCGCGCGCTGATCTACCACGTCGCCGATCGACCCGTCGGCATTGAGCCGATGCACCGAGAGGGAGCTCGGAGAGCTGTATGCCGACAGCAAGTACTCGCCACGCTGGTCGACGGTGATGTAGATCGGCCGGTGCGGCAGCTCTACGGCCCCGCCGAACGGTTGGAGATCCCCCGACGAATCGACATGGAACGCGTTCAGGTAGTGATGCCGCACGCGGGCGGTCGAGGTGCGCTGGTCGCTGCTGGCAATGTAGAAGTAGCGGCCCGACGGATGCTGCCACCCCTCCTGCACCTGCGCGGGAAGGATCAGCGGGCGCGGTTCCCGCACCAGGGAATCGCCGTCGACGCGAATCCGGTAGAGCCGGGCGCCCACGCTGGCATAGATGGCGCCGCGCGACTGCGACTGCGCGGCGGCCGTGCCGAGCGGGCCTGCGGCAACCCAGCCGGCCGTCCCCGCGAGCAGAGTGTTGAACCGGCGTCGACTGACCATGTGGGCACCTCTCTCAGAAGCGGAACGTGTATTGGAGCTTGGTGGCCAGCCTCGAGTCCTGCCTCCGGAAAGCGCGGTAGCCCCGCTCGAGGTCGTGCACCCAGCCCTGGCCGAAGACGAAGAAGAGGTCGTTTCCCGGCTCTATGGTCCAGTGCACGCGGCTCTGGAGGCCGAGATTCCCCGATCGGTTGTCGAACTGAATCAGGTTCGAGAACGTGAGGAAGGGCGAGACCGCGTAGTTCACCTCCGAGCTGTAGATGCGGGCGATGAAATCGTCTTCCGGCAGGTTGGCGAACGTCTGGTCGGCATTGAAGCTGACCAGGAAGTTGGGCGGGAGCTTGTAGCTGATGCCCGTCCGGAGCGTCTGCGCGGTGCCCGACCAGTAGTTGCCGAACGTCAGGCCGATGCTGCCCTGGACCCGCCGCTTCTGCGCCGAGGTGAAGAAGATCCGCATGGGCATGAAGCGGTACTCGCCCACGGGAAGCACGACGCCGGGGGAAATCTCGAAGGGTTCGAACAGGCGCTCGTAGGTCGGGTTCAGGTCGAACAGGCTGTGCAGGGAGTCCCCGGAGTTCAGGTGCCAGTCGACCAGGGTGGCATAGATGTCCCAGCTCTCGACCAGTCCGTTGTCGAGCCGGGTGAAGCGCGTGTAGAACACGTCATGGTACATCTGCTGAATGCCGGTCGACGGATTCGGGCGCGGGTTGAAGCTGCCGGCGACCCGGAGCATCCGCACGTTGCTGCGCTGAACGAAGCCGATCGCCGGATCGAAGTTCTCCTGAATCTCCCGCCAGAGAATCTGAGCCTCGAACCTGTCGTTGGGATAATGCGCCCCGAAGCCGTAGGACGCGTTCCTGTCGGCGACGCCTTCGTTGTTGCTCCTGAGGCCGAAGGCGTTGACCACCATGTTTCGATTGCCGCCCAGGAAATCGGAAGTGGCCAGCCGCAGGTCCACGCCCACGGTGCTGCTCGAGAGCGCGGACGCGGGGTCGCCGTTCGTGAGAATGGCGCCCACGTACGACTGCTCCAGGAAGTTCCGCTTGAGGCGCCCGACCAGCAGGTTGCCGGCGTCCGCGTCCGCCACGCCGCGGGTACGCACGTCGAGCATGCCGACCTCGGTCCTGCCGACTCTCCCGGTCAGCTTGGCGCCGTAGTCGATGGGCACCTCCTGCCCGCCGAGCAGGCCGATTCTCCGGCTGAAGAACGGGAAAATCTCGGCGCCGGTGCCCGGAATGCCGCCCGGAGGATCGATGCCGGTCGTGGCGAAGTTGAAGACGCCGGCATCCTGCAGGAAGAACGTCCGTTTCTCGGGAAAGAAAATGGAGAAACGCGTGAGATTGATCTGCCGCGCATCCACTTCCGTCTCGCCGAAGTCGGTGTTCGCGGTGAAGGACAGCTTGAGGCTCGGGGTGATGTTGTAGAACACGTCCAGTCCCGGCTTTCCGACGACCGTATCGCCGCCGGTGTCCGGGCGCGGCCAGAGCCGCGCCATGAAGGGGCGGACATCGAGTCCGACGCCCTGCGCCAGGCCTTCGAGATTCGTGATCTGCCCCGCCTCGGAGATCTGGAAGAACTGCGTCTGGAAGCGTGCCCCCGTCCAGCGGTTCTCCTCCAGCTTTCGTTGAATCGTCCGGCTGATGTTGAAGCCCCAGACGGTCTCGCCCGCCGGGAAGCTCAGGGTCTTGAAGGGGATGGCGAACTCCGCGCTCCACCCCGCGCCGGTTCGCGCGGTCCGCACGATCCAGATGCCGTCCCACTCGTCATTCGTCTCGCCGTTGGCGAACACCAGGCCGTCGACCATGGCGCCGGCCGGATTGGTCGCGAAGTGGAATGCGTTGCTCTGGTCTCGGAACGTGTCGAGCACGATGGCGAGGCGGTCGTCGGCGTTCAGGCTCGCGTCGCGCGCCATCTGCGACGCCAGCACGCGGTCGGGCTCGGCGTCGTGACACAGGACGCCGATATAGAGGTTGTCCTCGTCGTAGAGCAGCCTGACCTCGGTCCTCTCCGTGGGCGCCGCGCCGGCCACGGGGATTCTCTGGACCAGGTCGCCGATGGTCGGCGCCTGCCGCCACGCCGCCTCGTCGAGCGACCCGTCGATGACAATCTCCGCGGTGACCCGCGTCACGACGGCCGATCTGACCGGATCCGACGCGCTGGTCTGCTGGGAAGCGGCGACGCACGGAGCGAGCGCAACAATGCAGTGGCAGGCGCAGGTCAGCGCCAGCGCCTGGTTCCGGAGCGACGAACACCCCGGAACCGGGAGGCCTTCCAGGAGTCTGGGCATCGGCTGTCCGGGAACCGTGGCGAAACCCCCGCGTGGCCGGAAGTCGCCTGCGGCTCCGCTTGTCGCTCAACCAACCCGCCAGGAGTCCGCGCCGTTCCACGGCGCGGACTCCTGGCTCCTCAGTCGCGAGCCGCAGGGAGCGCGAACACGTAGAGCGCGCTGCCCGCCCGCCGGAAGCGGGCGACCGCGTCCGGCTCCGCGTCCGGCGTGATCTGCACGCTCCCCGGGCGCTGGCTGCCGATGACGGCGACGTACTGCCGCCCGTCCGGCCCGAGGTAGGTGATCGGCGAGTTCCGGAAGTTGCTGCCGGTCCGGAACGTCCAGACGATGTCCCCGGTCCGGGCATCGATCGCCCGCACCACGCCCTCGTTGGGGCCGCCCTGGAAGAGCAGGTCCCCGCCGGTGGCCATAACCGGCGCGTTGTTGGCGGTGGTCCACTGCACCCGCCAGACGGTCTCGCCCGCCACCGGGTCGTTGGCCTGCAGCTCGTTGACGACCTCCGCGTTGGGCGGGTCCGGAGCATTGCCGCCGCGCTCACGGAGCGTGTAGTCGTTCCCGGGCACGTACTCGCCTTCGACCATTCTCAGACGATCGCAACTGTTCGAGGTCGGGGTGTACACCAGTCCGGTGCGCGGGGAGAACGCGTCGTTCTGCCAGTTCCGGGCGGCGATGCCGGGACACCAGCCGATGGCGACGTTCTCGGCGTCCGGCAGGTACCGCTGCCGATCCTCGACGTCGGTGAACATCATCTTCGTCATGTCGTAGCGCGGACGGCCGGTTTCCATGTTGATGCCATCGAAGATGTCGTTGTAGACGAACATCCAGGGCTCGAGGATCATCTCGCCCGTCGCGCGATCGAACACGTAGAAGTAGCCGTTCCGCGCCGGGCGGACCAGCGCCTTGCGCGGCTGGCCGTCGATCTCGAGGTCGACGAGGAGGTTCACGTTGGGCTCGTCGAGGTCCCACTGATCCTGGGGGGTCATGTTGTAGGCCCAGATCAGGTCTCCGGTGTCGGCGTCGCGGGCCAGGATCGACGCGCAGTAGTTGTTCCGGAACCCGGTCAGGCCCCCGTCCTCGTCGAGCTCGACTTCGCCCCACTCCCGGCGGTAGTCCGGATTCCAGGGGGCGCAGTTGCTCGTGCCGTAGTAGAAGAGATTGAGCTCGGCGTCGTACGTGAACCAGCCCCAGACGGCGCCGCCGCCGCGCCGCCACGAGTCGCCGGACCAGGTGTCGAGCGCCGGGTTGGGAATGCGATCGTCGGGATAGAAGGGGGCGAAGCGAGACCCGATGCCCACCTCGTTGTTCGGCCCCATGCTGTAGTACCGCCACCGGAACCGGCCGTCGTCGAGGTTGTAGGCGGTGACATGACCGCGGACGCCGCGCTCGCCGCCGGCCACGCCGACGATGACCTTGTCGCCGACCACCAGCGGCATGCCGGGGACCGTTTCCCCCGTCGCGACGGTCGCATTCTCGGCCTGCCAGATCTGCTCTCCGGTCTCCGCGTCGAGCGCGAACACCTGTCCGTCGAGGGTGGCGAAGAAGATCCGGCCGTCGTCATAGCCCAGGCCGCGGGTCTGCGCGCCGCAGCAGGCGCTCCTCCGGGTCAGCTCCGAGTCCGCGATCTCGGGCCGGAACTCCCACTTAATGAAGCCGTCCCGGGCGAGGTCGAGCGCGTAGACGTAGTTCGGCTCCGGGGTGACGATGTACATCGTGTCACCGATCACGAGCGGCGAGGCTTCGTACGAATCGTGGACGCCGAGCTGCATCGTCCACGCCATCGTGAGCTGCCCGGCGTTGTCGACGTTGATCTGATCGAGCGGGCTGTAGTTCCAGCCGGCATAGTTGGCATTCGGCATGACCCATTGCGACGACGGGTCGCCCGCCGAACCCTCCTGGGCGACCGCGGCCTGCGGTACGCCGAGAACGCACAGCAGTGACAGGAGCGGAATCCACATCCAGCCGCGCCAGTTGGTTGACAGGTTCATGCTGCACTCCTTGGTTCTGGGCACGTGCCCCGGATTCTGCGCCGTTGATTGTCGACGATGTTATGCCGCTGGAACGGCGGGATCAACCCTGGGACGCATACGGGTTTTCCGGTATTGCGGCCCTGCAACGCCGCAGCCGTCGTGCATGGATCTCTCGCGCAGGTTCGCGACGCGGTTTGGCGTGGTCGTCCTGACCCTTGGCGGCGCCGGCGAGCAGCGTGTCGACCGCCGCCCGGCGAAGCGCGCGAACCGCCCCTGCCGGGTCTGGTGCTCCTGGCCGTTGGCCTCGTGTTCCTGCTCGACAACCTCGATCTCGTCGAGAGCGGGACTATCCTGCGGTTCTGGCCGCTGATTCTGCTCGTCGCCGGCCTCAAGAACCTCATCGCCGCCCAGGATCGCGGGTCGGCGGTCAGCGGCACGCTGCCGGCCGCCGTGGGCGCGCTGCTGCTGCTCAACGCCCTCAATCTGATCGACGTCGACCTTCGGGATTTCTGGCCGGTCATCCTGGTGCCCATCGGCATCCGGACCCTCATGGAAAGCGATGTCGAAACCGCCGGAGCGGGAGAGGAATCCCGCGGGGGCGGACGGTGACCGCGCTGGCGAACCGGCCGATCCGGGCCGTCGTGGTTGACGACGAGGAGCTCTCACCGGCGGTCGCCCGGGAGTACGCCTCCGGGCACGACGACATCGAGGTCGTGGCCGAGTGTGGTTTTCGCAGCCTTTGATATACTCGATGTGAGAGCATAGGTTCGACCGTTCTCCTGGTCGCCCACTACTACCGTAGACACGAAGCCCACGTCCGTCCACGTGCCGCTACCGTCTATCCGATACTCGTAGCGCTGGATGGCCGACCAGCCATCGCTACGCGGCGCGGACCATGCAAGCGTCACCTGTGCATCTCCCGGCTCCGCCGCCAGGTTCCGGGGAGCCGACGGCGCCACGGCAGGGGTTGCCTGAACCGTCGCCGCCGGCCCCTCGCCCGACCCATTCACCGCCCGGACCCCAAACTGGTAGGTCTGCCGTTGGTCAAGCCGCTCACCACTTCTTGCAGATCCGTACCTGCGTCGCGCCACTGGCCCGTGTCCACCTGAACCTCGTAGCGATCAATGTCGGCGCCACCATCGTTCTCCGGGGCCGACCAGCTCAGCGTCACCTGCTGCTCGCCGGGGGTCGCCACCAGGTTGCGGAGTGCCGACGGGGGTGCCGACAGCGGTTCGACATCAATGTCAAGGCTCGCGGAATAGGCGCCGACGCCTTCGGCGCTCACCGCGCGCACCTGCAGCTCGTACGCCGTGTCCGGCATCACCGTGACCGTGGCGCCCGTAGTGCGGGGCGAGTTGGCGGCCTCGGCGATCGGCGGCTTCGGGCTGGCGTTCAAGACCGACGCGCTTCGGGTGGCCACGGGGAACGCGAGCGCGCGACCGCCAAGCTCAGAGCGCGGCTCGGAACGATCGCAAGTCTGGTCGTGAGCTGCATCCCTTTAGCACTGCGTTATCACTGCGCGCCGGACATCCCCCTGAACGTCAGCTTCTGCATGCCCGCGCCCGTCGCCGCCAGGTAGAGATTGCCCTGGGAATCGGTCGCTATATGGTGGCCGGCGCCCAGGATTCCCTGGGGACGGACCGTTCCGAGGACCTCGAGCGTCGCGCGGTCGACGACGACGATGCCGTCATCGCCGCCGACGTAGAGGAACTGCTGCTCCGGATCCGCGGACAGGGCGAGATTGCGCGCGAAGGGTGCGTCGGTCGTGACCACCTGTCTCACGAACGTGCCATCCAGCGTGAACGCCTGGACGCGGCGGTACTCGCGGTCGGCCGCATACACCATGCCATCGTTCGACACCCGGATGGCGTGGACGATGCTGAGATTCGGAGGACCCGGATCGGAGAAGCTGGTCGGGCTCGTGAACTGACACTGGTCGTCGTCCACCGGCGTGTTGCCGAAGGCTCCCCACATCCGCTTGAAGCGGCCGGTCTGGGCGTCGAACACGGCGACACGGTGGTTGCCGTAGCCGTCGGCCACGAACAGCTCGTTGGTCGGCGGATGGACCTGCTGATCCGCGGGCCGGTGGAGGTTCATCGTGTCGGCGTTGCCCTGGTTCCGGTTGCTGCGGCCGATCTGCATGACGAACGTGCCGTCCTGCGTGAACTTCAGCAGCTGGTCGTCGTTGACCGGCTCGACCCTGGGCACGCCGTTGGTCGGACAGTTGTTGCCGCCCAGCCAGACGAAGCCCTCGTGATCGATGTGGAGACCGTGTTCACGTTGGGGCCACTCGTAGCCGGTTCCCGCGCCGCCCCAGGCCTTGATGAAGTTGCCTGCCGCGTCGAAGACGACAACCGGCGGCGCCGCCATCGCGGCCTGCTCGGGGGGAAGCGTCAGCGGACGGTGCAGGACCCATACGTTGTCCTGCGCATCGATGGCAATGCTGGACGGAGCTCCGAGCTTCATCTCGGCCGGCACCGTGGGCCACGTCCCGTCCACCTCGAAGACCGGCAGGCTGCGACCCTGCGCCGCCGCCGTCCCGCCGGACGGCGCCGAACCGGACAGCCATGCCGGCACCAGGCCGGCACCTGCGGCCACGATCGATGCGATGAGGACCGCACGACGTAAGCGTTTGCGCAGCATGGTTGCCTCCCATTCGTCGCTCGTTGGCAGTCGAGGACGCGACCGGGGAACCATACCACAGGCCAACCGGCCGACAGCCGCGGTCGTCCAGCGTCGTGCGGCGTCGCTCGCGGCGGTTGGCGATGGGTTGGACACGCCCCCGCACATCCGCAACCATCCTCGTCGACTCTAGCGCCCGCCAAGGCCCCACTACGTACGTCGCGCGAGCGTAATAGTACGCCCCGCCGAACCCGAACGGCGAGAACTGGCCGTAGCGATTGCCCACCGTCAGAGGGGCGAAGCGGTTTTCCTCCGGGTACACTCCTGCGACATTCTCGACCCCGAAAGCGAGCCACGCCCCACCCGGACCCCGGACCCCCAGCTCCACGTCCGCCAGCAGCCGCCCCGGATACAACGGGTACTCCCAAGGCACGGCATGCGCCCCGAGGTCCGCCGCGTTCCGCCCGTCCTCGCTGTCCCAGTACGCGCCGTACCAGTGCAGCCGTCCCGTGAGACTCCACCCCTCACGCCGATGTTCCGCCGAGAGTTGCCACCGAGAGACCGGCAACCCCCGCTCGAGCGTCTGAACCCTGAACGCGTCGATGACGTTCGATCGCAAATCCGCCACCGTCGTCACCGTGTAGTTCCACGACCCGGTCAATGTGGTGCCGGCACCCAACGCCCACGACCCCAGCACGTCAGCCCCCTGCGTCACAGTCGAAAAGTCATTGACGAAGAACCGGAAAACCGGGAAGTTCCGCGCCTCCGCGATCCCCTCGGCCAACAACGTGTCGATCTCGTCCGGCCGCAAACGGATCTCCTGGGTGAGGGCCACCCGATCGTCTATGTCGATACGGAACCAATCCGCGCTGAGCTGAAAGGCCCCGCGGTCGACGACCACACCCGCCGACAGATTCCTGGACCGCTCGGGAGCCAGTGCCCGACCGCCCCGGGCAAGAGCCACCCCGGACGTCGCCGGGACCACGCCGTTGTTCACCAACTCCCCGTCAATGAACGCGGTCGTGACGTTGAACGTATGCTGCTGCCCGGGCGTCGGCGCCCGGAACCCGGTCGAAACAGAGCCCCGCACGGCGAGGACCGGCCCCAGCTCGCGTCGGAACACCGCCTTGCCGTTCAACGTGTTACCGAAACCCTGGAACCGCTCCAGCCGTAACGCACCGCCGACCGACCATTCCGAGTCCACGCCATCGAGTTCCAAGTCGGCGTAGAGCGCCGCATTCGCACGCGCCCACGAACCGGACGTCGTGTCGGGCCGATAACCGTTGAAGCCGTTCGACCCCGACGAGAACCCCTGTTCCGCGTACGGTCCAATCATCCACGACGCCTCGTCACCCGGGACGATAGAGAAGCGCTCGACCCGGTACTCCGCGCCAGCCGCGAGATGGAGCCGATCCGACAACGGAACCGCGACGTCCGCATTGACGTTCAGCTCCGACTGCTCGTAACCGCCCGGGCTGAACTCGGTAGGCGTCTCGGAACCCAACGACGCGTTGACGGTGTCGAAGATGAACTGATCGATGTCGCTCCGACCCACGCCGAGACTGAGATCCCAGGTTGCGCCGCCATCTGCGACAGACTTCAACCCGGCGACCACCGGATGATCCCGGAGAACGCCGCCGAACTGTGGAGTGAAACCGGCCGGGAACCGACTATAGAGAGTGAAACAATCGGGGTGCGCCTCGACCGCCGCCAGCGCCGCGGCATCCGGCCGATGCTCGACCACGGGCACGGACGGACAACCGCCGGCGCCAGGCACCCCGGTCGCAGCCTGTAGACGATCACCGACCAGAAGGGACTGAACCCCATCCACCTCCGGTCCCCTGAAGACCCCCGAGCGGGTGTGGGGATGCCGATAGTAGAAGCCGCCGACCACACGCCGGCGCGCGAAATTCGCGTGCAGATACGGTTGGTGGCCCGACGCGAGCGTGCCCCCGAAGTTGCCGAAGAGCTTGATATCGCCGCCAATCTCCGGCTGACCCCACACCTGTGCCGTATCCCGTGGCGCCGCGCCCCCTGCCCCGACAAGAGCAAGGGCATCGGCCCGCTGAACCGCACGATTGGTCGCTCCCTGACCGCCCGCTTCCATGCTCAAGTTGGCGAAACCAGTCCCCAACGGGAGCCCCACGTTACCTGCCACCGTGTAACCCGACGCCCGTCCCCCGATGCCCGCGCACGACAAACCCGGTTGCGCGGCCGCGAGAGCACCACACGTCCGGACATCGCCCGCGTTGCGCGCCCCGTAAACACCGCTCCGCACCTCCACCGACCCCCCCGACCGCGCGTCTTTCAACTCGAAATTGACAACCCCGGCAATCGCATCCGAACCGTACTGGGCGGCCGCACCATCCCGCAGCAACTCCGCCTGGCGCACGCCAATGGTGGGAATCGCCGAAAGGTCCGGACCCTGTGAGCCATCCGATAACCCGTTGCCGAGCCACGCGATAACCGCCCCCCGGTGCCGACGCTTCCCGTTGACCATCACCAGCAGGTGATCGGGCGCGAGATTCCTGAAATTGACGGGCCGCACCACCGTCGCCGCATCGGAAATCGGCTGGGTATTGACATTGAACGACGGACTCAACGCCCGCATGACCTCGACCATGTCCGCCCGGGGCTGAGCACCACTGACAATCTCGACCGCGACCGGCGACTCTGCCGGCGTCCGCCGCCCCACCGTCCGCCGAGAACCAACCACAACGACGCTCTCGGCCACCGCATAGTCCAAGCTCAACGACAACCGCACCGGAACCGACACGCCGAACGCCGCGACCGCAACCTCCTCCGCAGCATCGAAGCCGGCCAGCGTGCCGCGAAGCCGCCACGGCCCCGGCCGAACCCCCGCGAAAACGACCGCGCCGTCCGGTCCAGTGACCTCCGTCAACGCTTCGCCCCCAGGCCCGAGCGCCTCCACGACGACCCCGGGCAACGCCAAGCCCTGCGGATCGACCGCGACTACAGACAAGCCCGCGGCAACCAAGGGCGTCAGCACCACCCGCACCGGCACCCGTCCCGCCTCCGGAACCGTGACCATACGCTCGATCGGCTCGAAACCGTCACGGACGACCTCGAGGGTGTAAACCCCCGCCACCACGTTGGTAAAATCCACAGCGCCGTTGGAATCGGTACTCGACGTGGCCCGATACCCGGAGATCGACACGATGGCGACCTCGGCAGCCCCGACCCCGACATCGAAGGGATCCACCACCAGCCCCTCTATCCCGCCGGCAGCCGGCTGCTCCGCGCGCGCGACGGAGAGACCGACGACAGCCACGAAGCCGACCAGCGCTCCCACCCGACGCGTCATCAGCACACCCCATCTGTCGACCAACCAGCGTATCGCCGCTCAAGGAACACCCGATGACCACGATACTCAGCGACGACCCGCACAGCATAGCGGAAGACCAGCCCTATGGCCCGTCGGGATGGAGCCTCGGGACACGCACCGGGATCGCGTTGTACATCACCCTGACCATCGCCATCGGGACAACGACCACCGGCGCCCTCTGGATCGCCGGAAACAGCTTGCGGCAGCAAGCCGAACAGAACGGAAGGCGAACCGCCGCAACCCTCGCCGGCGAGCTGGAAGCCCTCGCGAGCAACTCGGCCGCTAACACCACCCGCACCCTGGACGTGGTAATGGAAGACCAGCTCCGGGCCACCGCGGCAGCCGCCGCCATGCTCGTAGAAGCTGCCGAGGCGGCCCGGCACACCGCCCCGTACATCGAGGACGCTTTACGCCAACTGACCGCCCGATCCCCGATACGCCGAATCGACGTCGCCGCCGACGAGGGACCCTCGTATTCGACGGAAAGGAACGCCCTCGACATCGCCGAGCTTCCCGAACCCTACCGGGAACTCGCCCGCACCGCCCCTGAGGGTCGTACCGCGACGATGCCGGCGAGAACAACCCCAGAGGGGCTGAGCAAAACCGCAGCGTCACAGACCCTCCACCGACGTCTCGCCCTGCAGGTGCGGCAGAACCTCGACCAGCAAGACGCAGAAACCGCCTACGGCCGTCCCGGCAGCCTGGCCGCGAGGCGGCTTGCAAGCGACCAGGCGGCGGCGATCGCCCTGATCATCGCCCACGCGATCGAACTCGCGGAAGACGCCGACTGGACGGCACGAGAGATACAGGCCCGGCTCGATGCGATCGTCAGGAACACGAGCATCGTCCGGATACAAGCACTGGGCGGAGCCGGAACAATCGTGTACACGGCACCCGCAACCACCACGGCCGCCCGTACCGACACCGGCGCGACCGCCGACGAACGAACCGCACAGGCCGCGGTCACGGCACTGATTGCCGCCAACCAGACCGCGACCACCGACCTCGCCGGCCACTTCGACGACCAACGCCGCTGGATCGCGGCCGCGGCCGCGCTCCGGACACGCGGACGACTCGCAGCCAGCGTCCAACTCGCCACGCAAGCGGGAGAAGGAAGCCTTGTCGAAAGCGCCTGGCAGACAGCCGCGGACCAATTCGGCCGGGTTCCCGGCATCACCGGCCTCTGGATAACGACAACCGACGCCGGGCGAACCGAACCCCGCCTCGCCGCCGCGGCGCCGCGACCGGGAGAGACCAGCGGCGACGCCACGGACGCCTGGTCACGATGGAGCCCCGCAATCACCCGGACGGCGAACCGAAGCGCCACCGCCGACAGCGCCGTGGCCACCGCCGACGTCGACCTTTGGCGCGGCACGCCCGCCGCCGTCCTGAGCGCCGCCCCCATAGGCCGGGACGCCACCATCGTCGTCCAGACCGAAGTGAACGACATGGTCCGGCGGATGCGCTCGGAAATCAGGACCGGGATCGCTACCGCAGTCGGATTGATAGCGATCATGACGCTCGCGACAACCTGGTCCACCCGCCGCTGGCTCACCAGTCCGGTAATCGCCATCGCCGACCGGGCGCGCATGCTCGCAAGCGGCGACCGCCCCCCACCGATGAGGGCCCGCCTGGCGGAACGCAGCGATGAGCTGGGGACTCTCGCCCGGAGCTTCGACCACATGACCGAGGAAGTGCTCGCGCGCCACGACGAGCTCGCCAGGCTCGTGGCCGACCGCACGCATTCGCTGAAACGAACCGTCGACCGTCTCAAGGCGACGAACGACCAGATCGAACACGACGTACGCCTAGGCCGGATCGTGCAGAAGAACCTCGTGCCCGCCGGGACGCAGAACCTCGACCAACTCGAACTCCACGCCCGAATGTCCCCGGCACAGGACCTCGGCGGCGACTTCGTGATCCTGCAACGAACCGGCCCGCAGACCCTCATGGCAGGCGTCTTCGACGTGTCCGGCAAAGGCGTGGCAGCCGCCCTGTTCATGGTCGCCGCCCAGGCCGCGCTCAACGCCGCCGCCCGGGAACACTCGAACGTCGCCGACGTCGCGCGAACAGCAAACGCGACGCTCTGCGCGAGCAACGAGGCTCTCCATGTTCGTCACCGGATTCCTGGCGAGCTTCAACACCGTCACCGGCCACTTCGATTACGTCTGTGCCGGACACGAGCCCCCTATCGCCCGCCGTGGGCCGACGCTCGAAAAGCTGCCGCCCACCGGCAACTTACCCCTGGCGCTCGAGCCTGAGCACGCGTACAACACCGCAGCCGGGGAACTGGAGCCGGGCGACGCGATCGTGATGTACACCGACGGCGTGACCGATGCAGCGAACAAGACCGGCGACGACTTCGGAGAACAACGACTGCGGAAGATCGTCGCGACCACCACGCCCCCGGATCCACCAGCGATAGTGGATAGAATCTGGTTCGCGATAGACGAGTTCTCCGGCGACGCCGACGCCGTCGACGACATGACGTGCCTGGCCATCCGGCGAACGCCCGACGCGGAAGGCGGGTCTGGATCCTGCACTCCTGGTCCCAATGGCAGGGTTCCACGCCGAGCTGGAGAACGATCACCGCCAACGATGCCCACCGATGGCTCGTCTCGAACGGACACCCCGACGCGGTTCACGCCACCGCCCTTGCGAGCCTCGAACAGTGAACAAGGCTCAGGCGCACGCGATAGCCACGGGTAATTGGTTACCGGGTGGAGGGTTCTACGGTGCGGGGCCTTGCAGTTCGGGTGCAACAGTAGGCGAAGGTGATCGAAGTAGCCCCGCGTCTACACCGAGCCAAGCTCAGAGCGCGGCTCGGAACGATCGCAAGTCTGCTCGTGAGCTGCATCCCTTTGTCACTGCGCGCCGGACATCCCCCTGAACGTCAGCTTCTGCATGCCCGCGCCCGTCGCCGCCAGGTAGAGATTGCCCTGGGAATCGGTCGCTATATGGTGGCCGGCGCCCAGGATTCCCTGGGGGCGGACCGTTCCGAGGACCTCGAGCGTCGCGCGGTCGACGACGACGATGCCGTCATCGCCGCCGACGTAGAGGAACTGCTGCTCCGGATCCGCGGACAGGGCGAGATTGCGCGCGAAGGGTGCGTCGGTCGTGACCACCTGTCTCACGAACGTGCCATCCAGCGTGAACGCCTGGACGCGGCGGTACTCGCGGTCGGCCGCATACACCATGCCATCGTTCGACACCCGGATGGCGTGGACGATGCTGAGATTCGGAGGACCCGGATCCGAGAAGCGGGTCGGGCTCGTGAACTGACACTGGTCGTCGTCCACCGGCGTGTTGCCGAAGGCTCCCCACATCCGCTTGAAGCGGCCGGTCCGGGCGTCGAACACGGCGACACGGTGGTTGCCGTAGCCGTCGGCCACGAACAGCTCGTTGGTCGGCGGATGGACCTGCTGATCCGCCGGCCGGTGGAGGTTCATCGTGTCGGCGTTGCCCTGGTTCCGGTTGCTGCGGCCGATCTGCATGACGAACGTGCCGTCCTGCGTGAACTTCAGCAGCTGGTCGTCGTTGACCGGCTCGACCCTGGGCACGCCGTTGGTCGGACAGTTGTTGCCGCCCAGCCAGACGAAGCCCTCGTGATCGATGTGGAGACCGTGTTCACGTTGGGGCCACT
Source organism: Vicinamibacterales bacterium (assembly GCA_965229825.1). Lineage (GTDB taxonomy): Bacteria > Acidobacteriota > Vicinamibacteria > Vicinamibacterales > UBA8438 > JAJEEA01. Next base: position 1,341,281 of record CBDDJQ010000013.1, on the reverse strand, counting down.
CGTAGCCGGTTCCCGCGCCGCCCCAGGCCTTGATGAAGTTGCCTGCCGCGTCGAAGACGACAACCGGCGGCGCCGCCATCGCGGCCTGCTCGGGGGGGAGCGTCAGCGGACGGTGCAGGACCCATACGTTGTCCTCCGCATCGATGGCTATGCTGGACGGAGCTCCGAGCTTCATCTCGGCCGGCACCGTGGGCCACGCCCCGTCGACCTCAAAGACCGGCAGGCTGCGACCCTGCGCCGCCGCCGTCCCGCCGGCCGGCGCCGAACCGGACAGCCATGCCGGCACCAGGCCGGCACCTGCGGCCGCGATCGATGCGATTAGGACCGCACGACGTAAGCGTTTGCGCAGCATGGTTGCCTCCCATTCGTCGCTCGTTGGCAGTCTAGGACGCGACCGGGGAACCATACCACAGGCCAACCGGCCGACAACCGTGGTCGTCCAGCGTCGTGCGGCGTCTGCTCGCGGCGGTTGGCGATGGGTTGATGTCGGCGAGTTCGTGGCGTTCGACCCGATCACGGGCCGGCGTGGGAGCATCGCTTTCCCGGCGGCGCCGCGATGAGCGCGGCGGCGCTGTCGTCGGCCGGCGACATCGTGTTCGGAGGCACCTCTGACCGACGTTTCTTCGCGCTCGACGCCGATACCGGCGCCCCGCTCTGGGAGACGCGGCTGAACGGCGACGTCTCCGGCGCTCGGTCACGTTCGAGGTCGACGGCCGGCAGTACCTCGCGGTGGGGGCGGGCGGCCGCATCGCCAACACCCGGTTCTATGCGCGGTTGACAGACACGAGGATTCCCGACGGCAGCGGGGTCATGTGGGTGTTCGCGCTCCCGGAGAGTCCAGGTGCGCCGTAGGGAGCGCGCCTCGGCGGCGGTCTCACGACCCCGGAGGCAGCCCTACTCCCCCGCGTAGGCCCGTTTCAGGGTGGCGGCGTCGAGCTTCGTCATTCCGAGGACGGTGTCGACCACCCGTTGGGACTTAGCGGGATCGGGGTCGTTGACCAGCTCCCAGGCGATCGTCGGCTCGACCTGCCAGAACACGCCAAAGATCTCGTGGATGCCGTGCCAGCAGCCCGTGGTGAAAGCCACGGGCTACTAGAGCTAGAACACGGCGATCGGGTTCATGGCCGACCCGGCGCCGTTCGGCACCACGTGGGGCGACGCCGTAAAGAGGAACTCCCAGCGGCCGACCTCGCTCGCGGTCCGGGCCAGGTCCTCGAGGCCGAGGTTGTCGAACAGGTGAACGCCAAGCGCGACGAGAGTGAAGACGTGGATCGGGATGGCCACGCCCTCCACCGTGCCGCCTTCCTGGGGCACGTCGGAGCCGAGCAACGCGATGTCGCGCTCCTTGAGGAACGGGATGAGGGACGGGTGGTAGCCGCCCTGCCGGCCGACGTCGCGGCCCGTGCGCAGGAACAGAGCGTCGCCGGACGAAATCGTGATGCCGGTCTCGGCTTCCCACGCCTCGATGTCCGCGCGCGTGACCGCCTTCCCCGGCATGTCGATGAGGACACCGCGCGTCACCAGCCCGTCCTTCGCATTGATGACGCCCATGGCCGTGCAGCCGTCCTCGGCGGTGGCGATCTCCTCGAAGGTGCGGCCGTTGTAGACCTTGCCTTCGTAGGCCACGTGGCACAGCGCATCGAGGTGTGACACCAGGAGCCCGTGGTACTCGACCTCGTAGCGCTCCCAGAAGTAGCCGTTCCCGGTGTCGATGTCGAACACGTTGCGGACGGCGCCCACGAGCACCGGCTTCCGGTTCGCGCTGGCCGCATCCGGGTCGTCGAGGACCTGGAGCTCGATGGGCCGGGCCATCGACACGACCTGCCCCGTCTGCACGAGCTTCGCCGCCTCGACCCGCTTGGCCGGCGTGATGAGGTTGAGGGCGCCGAGTTGGTCGTCGTCGCCCCAGCGGCCCCAGTTCGAGAGCTCGGTCATCCAGGTGTCGAACTGCGCCTTCGTCACCTCCGGGGGCGGCTCCTGGGCGCCGAGTCCCGCGCCGGCCAGCACCGCCGCCACCAGACCCGCCGCCAGCCCGCGCGACCTGCCGCTCGCTGTCATGATTCCCTCCTGGTATGGTCCCGCACCGGAATGGTCACGGTCCCGGCCTTGCGACCTTACTGCATCCGATTCGCTGATGGGTAGCGCACCGAGTCTATGATAGCTATTCCGGATTCATGAGAGACGGCCGGCGGCCCTCGTCGGCGAGCGGAGATAACGCCGGCGGGCTCGACTGGACTCGTGCGTCAGGCGGGCGATCAGGGCTACGGCGCCCGAGGCGTTCGGAAATACGGATGTCCCAGTGCCCGATAGGCAGGTCAGGGGTGATCAGCAGGGAGCGGTGGCACCTGGCGCCTCGCGCTCAACGTGCTCCTCGCGCGTCGTCTCTCGTGTCGAACGGGGACGCCGCCCCGTGCTCGATCAGGAACGCGACCACGTCATCGAACACGTCGCCCTCGGCCGCGTCGACCGCCGTCCGCCCGCGCGCATTCGCGGCGTTGACGTCGACGCCCAACTCGACCGCCACCCTGACCGCTTCCAGCGTCACGGCCTGGACCTCGGTGGGGTCGGGGCCCCGCCCGAGCTCCGTCGCTTCCGCGACCCTCGCGCGGTGGTCCACCGACCAGAGCGGGTCACGTCCTCCCAGTCCGACCGCCGCCATCAGGGCGGTCGTCTCGCCTTCCTCGGCCCACATCCGGCCCGCGGACGTGCGCCGGTCGGTGGTCCAGTACTCCGGGCTGTGCGTGGCCAGGGGATCGGCGCCGTAGCGGGCGAGGAGGCGCATGAGGCCGGCTTCCCGGTGGCGCGCGGCCAGCCAGAACGCCGGCGCCCTGACAAACCAGGGCGGGAAGAAGAAGTCCGCGCTGTCGCGCGTGTATCGCGTCGAGGCCGACACCCGGGCGTTCGGATCCGCCCCCGCCGACAGCAGCGCCTCGGCCAGCAGGGGGTCCCGGTGCAGGATCGCCGCATGCAGCGGCGCATAGCCGCCCCCGGCCGCGTTCGGGTCCGCACCGCTGTCCAGCAGCAACGCGCCGACGGCCCCGCTTCCACTGAGGGCCGCGACGGCCAGGGCGCTGGCCCCGTCCGGCGTGACCTCGTTCACGTCGGCGCCCGCCGCCACGAGCAGCCGCGCCGAGGCGAGGTCGCCCACCCGGGCCGCGAACAACAACGGGGTGAACCCCCCGCTCCGGACCTCGGTGATGTAGCACTCGTCCCTGGGCACGCACTGCAGACCGTAGTTCGCGTACGTCGAGATGGTCTTGACGGTCTCCGTGAACGTGCTCGAGCGCGCGTGCACGTCGGCGCCATGCGCCAGGAGCACCTCGACGACCGAGGGATGTTTCTGCGCGACCGCCCACATGAGGGCCGTCTGCGCGCCGTAGGCCCCTTCCCCGGTGGCCGCGTCGACGTCCGCGCCCGCGGCCAGCAGCCGGCCGACCACGTCGGCACTGCCGGTACGGGCCGCCGTCATCAGAGGCGTCTCCCCGAACGGCAACGGCATGTTCGCGTCGGCTCCGGCCCCGAGCAGGGTCTCCACCATGGCCGAGCTGCCGTTCTCGCACGCGGCCCAGAGGGGAGTGACCCCGAGGTCGTTCGCGGCATCGATCTCGGCTCCCGCGCGAATCAGCAGGGCCGCGACCTCGCGGTTGTCCCAGTAGCTCGCCCAATGAAGAGCGGTCGAGTCGTCCCCCTCGCGGGCGTCGACGTCGGCGCCCTCTTCGAGCAGCGTCCGGACCGCGGCCCAGTCGGCGTGCCTCGCGGCGTCGGCGAGCGCCGCCTCGGGCAGGGCCGCGGCCGCGGCGGGGGCTCCCGCCAGGGCCAGCAGCAACCCGGACAGGCAGACGCGCGCGCCCCATGTCCTTCCTGCGCTTCTACCCCGGCCTGGCCCGGACATCGCCGCCGCAAGGCGCCGCTGTCCACCCAACCAATCCTGCAGGAGTCCGCGCCGTTCTACGGCGCAGGCTCCCAGGGGCCCGCGGCGAAACGCCGCGTGGGTAGACGGAATGCATCGCCGCTCGACTGCAGCGGGGCTCTTGCCACGGGCTCCCAACATCGGCATCCTCCGGTCCAGCTTCGTCCGCGTCAGCGGTGTCCTGCAGACGCCCGGCGCCCTGACGCAACCGCTTCTACACCTCCGACAGCGTATCGATCTCGTCGATCGGCAAGGGCCCGGCGCTGCCGCCGACACGCTCCAGGGGAACGTCGAACTTGTCCATCAGGGTGTGCAGGAGATTGGCGTGCGAGGTCCCCGGGCCGTACGCGAGATGCCGCCCGCCCTTGAGCCGCCCCGCACCGCCGCCGAGCACCAGGATCGGGACGTTGGTGCCCGCATGGCGCGTGCTGTTGGACATGCACGTGCCGTACATGATGGTCATGTTGTCCAGGAGCGACCCGTCCTGGTCCGGCGTCGCCCGCAGCCGCGCCAGGTACCGCGACGTCAGCTCCGCGTGATACCGGTTCACCTTGGACATCTTGGCGATGAGGGCCGGATCGTTGCCGTGGTGCGACAGCGGATGGTGCGGTTCGGCGATGCCCACCTCGGGGTACGTCCTGGTGCTCTGCTCGCGGCCGAGCATGAACGTGGCCACGCGGGTGATGTCGCTCTGGAGGGCCAGGAACTGGAGGTCGAACATCAGCTCGACGTGCTCCTCGAACGTGGACGGCACGCCCCGCGGCTCTTTCGCGAAGACCTCCGGATGCACGTCGTTCTTGGACTCCGCCACCTCGATCCGTCTCTCGACGTCGCGGATCGCCGCGGCATAGTCCTCGACCTTACGCCGATCATCCGCCCCGACGCGACGCTCGATGTCCGCCAGCTTGCCCCTCACCGAGTCGAGGATGCTCCGCTTCTCCTCCATGCGCGCCCGTCGCACGGCAGGGTCGGTCGAGCCGCTGTCGCCGAACAGCCGCTCGAACACCGCGCGCGGGTTGTTCTCCATCGGCAGCGGCATCGTGGGCGTGCGCCACGAGATCGTCTGGGTGTACGCGCAGCTGAGGCCCGAGGTGCACTGCCCCGCGTTGGCCTCCTTGTCTATCGACAGCTCGAGCGAGGCGAGCGGGGTCGAGCCGCCGAGCTCGCTCGCGAGAATCTGGTCGATCGACGTGTCGGCCACCACGTCCGTCTCGGACGTGCCCCCGCGTCGCGTGCCGGTCAGGAACGAGCCGGAAGCGCCCGCGTGGACGTAGATCCACGACGAGCGGAGCCCCGAGAAGACGAGCATCTGGTCCCGGAACGGCGCCAGGGGCTGCAGAATCGGGGTGAGCTCGAAGTCGCGTCCCACCGTCGCCGGCGACCAGTACTCCATCGCCATCCCGTTCGGCACGAAGATGGCCTGGAAGCGGCGAACCGGCCTGGCCGCGGGCCGCGCCAGCGCCGACAAGCCGGGCGCCATGGCGTCCAGAAACGGCAGCGCCACGGTCGCGCCCACGCCACGCAGGACGGTCCGGCGGGACAAGGGCTTCGCGGTGATGAAGTTGATGCCTTTCATGTCAGTCCTCTTGTCGGGTCGTGCTCGGCCGACCAAATTGAGTCCGTTCTCCGAGAGGAGACGTTGCCTTCCAGCCCCTGCTCCCGTCACTCTGCCGCCCGCCGCATCAGGAACGCCGGGCTCTCGACGACGCCGAAGATGACCGAAGACCAGCGATGCTCGTCCGCGGCCGCGTTGCGGACGATGGCGCGTACCGTCGGCTGGTCGTAGTACCGGAGTTGGCGCCCGAGGGCGTAAGCCAGGAGCCGCTCGGTGAGCGTGCCCACGAACTGCTCGGGCTCTTCGAGCAACAGGCCCCGCAGTCCGGCGAGGCCCACCGCCGTCACCCCGTTCGGCAGGGTGCCGACGGCGTCGACCGGATGACCCGCCTCGGTGACGGCCCGCCACCTCCCGATGGCGTCGTAGTGCTCCAGCATGAAGCCCGGCGGATCGATGAGCCGGTGGCAGCCCGCACACGCGGGATTACGCCGGTGCAGCTCCAGACGCTCGCGCATCGACGCCGGCGCCTCGTTCTCCCCGCGCTCGGGCAACGGGGGCACGTCGGGCGGCGGACCCGGCGGCGGCGCCCCGAAGATCGCCTCCAGCAACCACCGCCCGCGCAGGACGGGCGAGGTGCGGTTCGGGTAGGAGGTCAGCGACAGCAGCGATCCGTGGCCCAGCAACCCGCCCCGCTGTTCCAGGTCGGGCAGCGCCACGCGCCGGAACCGGCTCCCGTAGACCCCGGGGATGCCGTAGTGACGCGCCAGCCGCTCGTTCACGTACGTGTAGTCGGCGCCGAGGAGGTCCAGGACGCTCCGGTCCTCGTCGATGGTGCTGGCGATGAACGACGCCGTCTCCTGCCGGAACGCCTCCACCAGATCCTGGTCGAACTCCGGATAGACCGAGGGCTCGGCCTTGACCTCGTCGAGGTTCCGCAGGTGCAGCCACTGCGCGGCGAAGTTGCCGACCAGCGCCTCGCTGCGCGGATCGGCCAGCAGGCGCCGCACCTGGCCGCGGAGGGTCGCGGGGTCCGTCAGCTCTCCGCGCTCGGCAACCGCGAGCAGCTCCTCGTCGGGGATGCTGCTCCACAGAAAGAACGACAGGCGCGAGGCGAGCTCCAGATCGCCGAGCGCGTACGCCTCTCCCGGCCCCGCGCCGGGCGGGTCCTCGTGCACCCGCAGGAGGAAGTCCGGATCGACGAGCAGGCGTTCGAGCGCGAACTGGATGCCGGTGTCGAAGCTGCCCCCCGCCTTCGCCCGCCCCTCCCGGAAGAACTCAAGCAGCGTCTCGACGTCCCGGTCCGCCGGCGCCCTGCGATAGGCGAGACGGGCCAGCCGCGACAGGATCCGCCCGGCGCACGCGTCCTCCTCCGACGCGGCGGCGGGCCGACACACGAAGACCCGCCGCCGGCTCGGCGTGTCCTCGGGAACCGCGCCCTCGTAGGGTCCCTCGATCGTCAGCGCCTGGACCTCCGCGTGCCCGTGGTACTTCTCGTCGTTCGACAGGACCGCGCCCTTCATCACCGGCTGCAGGGGTCCCTCGGGCTCCCACAGGTTCCGGACGAACGAGACCCCGACGACGTGCGGTCCGCCGTCGACCGGCACGCGGACTTCGAGGTGGGCTGCCGACTCGCGGACGTACCGCTCCCACTCGGGGTCGCCCGCTTCCGCCGGCGACCAGGTCGTCGGAGCCGGCGTGCCCGGCGCCTCGCCCCCCACCGTGAACCGCCGGACGAGCCGTCCGTCGATGCGGAGGTCGAGAAGGTTCCTTCTTCCCATGCCGCGGACGTAGTCCTGCCAGTTGGTCGTCAGCCCGATTCTGAAGATGTAGTTGCCGTCGGCGGGAAAATGGTAGGGGGCGCTGAGACCGCCGCGGGACCCGAGCGGCAGGTCCTCGTTCTGACGATCCGCCTGCGTCAGCAGCACCGAGTTCTCGAACCGGGCGAACTCCGGCGCCGTCATGACGCCGGTGGCCAAGTGCGAGATCTTCCGCGCGGCAGACAGGTACCGCTCCAGCTGGGCGGTCGAGATGGAGAGCACCTCCGCGTTGTTGTCGAACCCGGTATCCGACGTCTCGTCCCCGGGCAGCAGCGCCGCCACATCGATCTCGAGCGCGAGGAGATCGCGAATCGCGTTGCCGTACTCCGTGCGGTTCAGGCGGTGCATCGAACCGGTCCGGCCCGGATTCGGGTTCGTCGAAGCCGCCTCGTCGATCCGCGTCTCCAGCCAGCCGGCGACCGCGCGCGACTCGTCCTGGCTGGGCCGCGGGCGCCCGGCCGGCGGCATGGAACCCGCCCTGAGCCGCGTGATCACCCGCTCCCACAGCTTGGCGTCGGCGCTCGGCCGCGCCGCGTCCGCCACGTCCAGCGCGAGCCCGGTTTCCCGGATCTGCGCATCGAGCACGGACGCGGCCGCGCCCACCGCGGTGACCCGGCGCTCGCTGTGACAGGCGACGCAGTATCGATCGAGGAGGCTGCGGACGGATTGGGGAGAAGCCGGCGGCGGCTGGGCCGCAGAGGCGGCCAGGAGTTCGCCCGAAGAGCGGCCTGGGATCCAGCCGCCCGCCGTCCCGACGGCAACCGCTACGGCTGCGACCATGGTCGGCACCGACCCGGCCCGCGATATTTTCATCGTCGCCCTCGCAGGTCTCCTATTCTATGCTGGTCCGGTTCGGTGACCAAGGACCGGGTTCCGTCAACCCACCGCGGCGTCGCCCGAGCGATCGTCCGCTCCCGCTCCTTCACCGCCGCTCCGAACAGCACCCCTGCCCTAGTGCCGCACCGACGCGGTCGCACAGCGTCGCCGGGCGCCCGTCGGCGCGCGGGTCATCCAACGCGGTAGAACGCCCGGTACCAGTCGACGAAGCGCCGTACGCCGACCTCGATCGGCGTGTCCGGCCGGTAGCCGACGTCGGCGGTCAGGTCGTCGACGTCGGCCTGCGTGTCCGGTACGTCGCCGGGTTGGAGCGGCAGCAGGCGGCGCTCCGCCTTCCGCCCGAGCACCGCTTCGAGCACTTCGATGTAGCGCTCGAGCGGTTCCGCCCGGCGGTTGCCGATGTTGTAGACGCGGAACGGCGCGGCGCTGGTCGCCGGGTCCGGGGATTCGCCCCGCCACTCCGGGTTTGCGCATGCCGGCCGATCGACCACGCGGACGACGCCCTCGACGACGTCGTCGACGTAGATGAAGTCGCGCCGGTGCCGGCCGTGGTTGTACACCTCGATGGGACGGCCCGCGAGAATGTTCCGGGTGAACCGGAACAGCGCCGTGTCCGGACGGCCCCAGGGTCCGTAGACGGTGAAGAAGCGGAGGCCGGTGGTCGGCAGCCCGAAGAGATGGCTGTAGCAGTGGGCCATCAGCTCGCTTGCTTTCTTCGTGGCGGCGTAGAGCGACACCGGATGGTCCGCGGTGTGGCGAACGCTGAACGGCAGGGCGCGGTTGGCGCCGTAGACGGAGCTCGACGACGCGTAGACGAGATGCCCGGGCGGGTGCCGCCGGCACGCTTCGAGCACGTGGAGAAAGCCGGTCACGTTGGTGTCGACAAAGGCCCGCGGTTGCTCCAGCGAGTGCCGCACGCCGGCCTGCGCGGCGAGGTGGACCACGGCCTCGGGCCGCTCGCGGGCGAAGAGGTCCGCGACCGCGGCCTGGTCCGTGATGTCGGCGCGAACGTCCCGGAAGCGGTCGAACGGGGTCATCCGCGCCAGCCGAGCCCGTTTGAGGGCGACGTCGTAGTACGGGTCGAGGTTGTCGACGCCGATCACGGCGTCACCCCGCTCGAGCAGGCGGATCGCCACCGCCGCCCCGATGAACCCCGCCGCGCCCGTGACGAGAACCTTCACGCGACCGCGGAGCTTACCACGATCCCGGATGCGTCGGGTCACGACCGACACAAACCGGGGACACCGATACCGGGGCCGGAAGGTCGGCCGGATGCGTATCTCCCGTCCAAGACACGCGATCGACGGCGCTATAATCGCCGGCATGACGCTGCGGGCGCCAGCCGCGTACGGCCCTTCGCCGCCGAAGAACCGTGATGGCGGTCTCGGAACCGGCGGGCTGACCATGACCAGATTTCACGATCTGGACGCTTTGCGCGGCGTTGCCATGTTGCTCGGGATTCTGCTGCACGCAGGCCTCTTTCTCGTGCCGGTCGACTCCTGGCCGGTGCACGAGGCCTGGGCCTACGAGACGGCGCCGGAAGCCAACGTCTACGCCTGGATCCTGTCCGTCATTCACGGCTTCCGGATGCCGCTGTTCTTCCTGGTCAGCGGCTTCTTCACCGCGTTGCTGTGGCAGTCGCGGGGGCTGCATCGCCTGGCCCGGCATCGCCTGAAACGCATCGGCCTGCCGCTGCTGGCGGGCATGTTCACGGTGGTCCCGGCGATCGCCTGGGTCGACTCGGGCGCCGACTTCAGCCTGCTCGACTGGCCGCTCGCATGGCTCGGCGGGCTGGACCACCTCTGGTTCCTCTGGTACCTGCTGCTCCTCGTGGCGGCGTTCATCGCCGCCGTCCGGTCGGGTCTCACGTTCCGCCACCCGGCGTGGTGGCTGCTCGTGCCGCTCGCGTTCCTGCCGCAGTACGCGATGCACGAACCGGCGTTCGGCCCCGACACGGCAAACAGCCTGATCCCGGCCGGCCGTGTACTTTCCTACTACGCCATCTTTATTCACGTTCGGGGTGTTCTTCCGCCAGCGGAACATCGTCGTGCGGCGGTGGTGGACCGCCGCCCTCGGTCCCGCGCTCATGCTGCTGCTCCCGGCCGGGGTCGTACTCCTGTATGACGCGGGTTTCCAGTATGCGGGAGCGCAGTGGGTCCGGGGCGTGGCCGCGGTCGTGCAGATCGCCTTCGCGTGGCTGATGTGCTTCGGATCGATGGGACTGTTCCGGTGGATCGCCTCGAAGGAACGCTTCTGGGTGCGGTACCTCTCGGATGCGTCGTACTGGCTGTACCTGTGCCACCTGCCGCTGGTGATTGCCGCACAGAAGCTGATGGTGAGCTGGCCGGTCAGCATCCACCTCAAGTTCGTGCTGATCAGCACCACCGTCGTCGCGGTTCTGCTGCTCGTCTACCAGGTGGGCGTTCGCTACACGGCGATCGGAGCGGTGTTGAACGGACCGCGCACCCGCCGCCCGGCGCAGCCGGCACGCCCCCTGGTTACCCAGCGCGGAAGCCGGACGGTGAAGCGGGCCGGCCACGAGCGAGATTCCATGGACACGGTTCTCGAAACCCTGGAGGCAAGCGTGACTCACAAGAAGGGCGCACTCATCCTGCTTCTGTTGGCATTGTCGCCGACCTTGGCCGCGGGGCAGGACGGAGGGATTGCGGGCCGCGTCACCGACGAGACCGGGGCTGTGCTGCCGGGCGCGACGGTCACCCTGAGCGGTCCGGAGAGGGCGCGCGTCACGCAGTCCGACGGTAGCGGGGAGTACACGTTCCCGGCCGTGTCCGCCGGCACCTATTCCGTGACCGCGGCGCTGTCCGGCTTCTCGGACGCGACCCTGGAAGGGATCGCCGTCGCGGACGCGCTCGTCGAAGCGCCACCCGTCGCGCTGGCCATCGCGAGCTTCGGCGACACCGTGGTCGTCACCGCTTCGCGCACCGAGGTCCGGGTCATCGATGCGCCGGTCACCACCTCGGTCATCCCGGCCAGCACGCTGGAAACCACGGCCAGCTCCAACATTGGCGACGTCCTCCGCTCGGTGCCGGGCGTCAACGTCATCCAGCTCTCGGCACGCGACGTCAATGTGACCAGCCGGCAGTCCACCGGTCCGGTGGCGAACTCGCAACTCGTCCTCGTGGACGGACGCAGCGTGTACCTCGACTTCTTCGGGCTGGTCCTCTGGGATCTCGTCCCCGCCAATTCCGCGGACATCGAGCAGATCGAGGTGGTCCGAGGGCCGGCATCGGCCACCTGGGGCGCGAACGCGATGACCGGCGCCGTCAACATCATCACCAAGCCGCCTCGCGAATCGGTCGGGACGACGGTGTCGATGAGCGGCGGCTGGATCGATCGGGAGGCCGGCTCGACCGTCGGACAGGGCGCCGGGACGACGTTCGGCACGAACGCGACGATCACCCGGGCACCGACCGACCGGTTGTCGTACCGCGTGAGCGCCGGGTACTTCCGGTCGGATGCGTTTCCACGCCCGACCGGCCGGGTGCCGGTGATCTCCGATCCGCGGCTGCCGGGAGGCATGGTGGGCGGCGCCCCGTATCCCCTCGACGGGGCCGGTCCGTTCGGCGCGGCGTTCAGGAACCGGGGCACCAGCCAGCCCAAGTTCGACGTGCGGGTGGACCAGGAGCTGTCCAACGACGGCCGGCTCTCGTACTCCGGCGGCGTCGCCGGCACCCAGGGGCTCGTGCACAGCGGGGTCGGCCCGTTCGACATCCAGCAGGGGTCCTACCTCGGTTACGCCAAGCTGGGCTATACGCGAGGCGACTTCCGGTTCCAGGTGTTCTCGAACGTCCTCGACGGCAATGCGCCGAACCTGCTGCTGCCGGACCCGACCAACCCCGGCCAGCCGGTGCTGCTCGGGTTCAAGTCGAAGACGTTCGACGCCGAGATCGGCAACTCCACGTTCGTCGGGGAACGGAATCTTCTGACCTACGGCGGCAACGTGCGCCGGAACACCTTCGACATCTCCATCGCCCCGATGTCGGAGGACCGTCTCGAGGTTGGCGCCTACCTGCAGGACGAGATCTTCTTCGACCACTTCCGCCTGATCCTCGGCGGACGGGTCGACAAGTTCGGCAATCTGCCCGAGCCGGTCTTCTCCCCGCGCTTGGCGTTCATGGTCAAGCCCAGCGCCGACCACTCCGTGACGGTTTCCTACAACCGGGCGTTCCGGTCGCCGTCGACCATCAACAACTTCCTGGACATGAGCATCGTTCAGCCCGTCGACCTGAGTGCGCTGGCCGCCTTCAGGCCGCTGCTGCCGGCGCTGCTGCCGCCCGGCCTGCCGCCGGCGGTGGCCCAGGGGGCGCTGCAGCAGATCGAACAGCAACTCGATCAGACCACCGCCCAGCCGTTTCCGCTGGTGGTCCGCGTGGCCGGCAGTGATCTGCCGGTCGGCACGATGGCGCGGAGCGGCCTCACGGAAGAGTCCCTGACGGCGTACGAGCTGAGCTACACCGGGACGTTCGGGAGAACGACCGCCGGGGCCGCAATCTACCTCAATCGGCGCGACAACCCGATCAGTTTCGTGCCGTTGCCCTTTAGCGCCGACCCCTATACGGCGGAGAACCCGCCGCCGGGCTGGGTGCTCCCGCCGCAGGCCCTGTCGTTCATGGCGGCGGCCGGGGTGGTCCTGCCGCGGACGGCGTTCACCTACGTCAACCTGGGGCCGACGCAGCAGGTGGGCGCCGAGTTGTGGGTGGACCAGCGGATCTCGCGGTCCGGGTCCGCCTGGTTCAACTACTCGTGGCAGGGCGAGCCGGAGATCCTGGACTCGGATAACCCGTACCTGCCGACGGAGCTCACCCTGCCTCCGACCCATCGGGTAAACGTCGGCGCGTCCGTGAACGGAACGCGGTTTCTCGGGAACGCGTCCGTGAGCATGGCTACCGCGGCGTTCTGGTCCGACGTCCTCACATCGGAGTTTCACGGCTACACGAACGGCTACACCATGGTGAACGGCAGCTTCGGCGTCAAGTGGAACAGCGGCGCCATCACCACGTTGTTGAAGGTGACGAACCTCTTCAACCAGAGCATCCAGCAGCACATCTTCGGCGACATCCTGCGGCGCACGGTGGTCGGCGAGGTGCGGTTCAGCCTGTAGCGCCACGCCAGGACCCGGCGGTCTCGCGCGGGCTCCCCAGCGGAACGCGAGTAAGATGAAGTATGGTGCGGCGACGAGCGCCGTACCGATGCGGCGCGTACCCTGCAACAGCGGGATGCGGGAGCCGCCGCACGTCACGGAACGGAGGCAGCCATGCAGGGACAGCCCCAGGTGATCGACGCGCTGAACCGTGCGCTCACCATTGAATTGACCGCGATAAACCAGTACTTCTGCCAGGCGAAGATGTGCGCCAACTGGGGATTCCACCACCTCGCGAAGAAGCACTACGAGGAGTCGGTCGGCGAGATGAAACATGCCGAGCAGCTCATCGATCGCATCCTGTTCCTCGAGGGAACCCCGGAGATCGCACGGTACGACGTCATCCGGGTCGGCACCGACATCAAGGAACAGCTCGAAAACGACCTGCAACTGGAGCTGAAAGGCGTCGAGCACTACAACCAGGCCATCGCCCTGTGCACGCAGCTCGGGGACAACGGAACCCGGGAGATTCTCGAGCCGATTCTCAGCGAGTCGGAAGAGCACGTCGACTGGGCCGAGACCCAACTGTTCCGGATCGAGAAGGTCGGCATCCAGAACTACCTGACCGAGCAGATGGGAGGGCACGACGGTTAGGGTTGGGACGCTGACGGAAATTACCTTGCCGCGTGCCCCAAGCGCGCGAATCCGTAGAAAACGGGCTGCGCCTGGGTCCAGTTGGCAACCTTATATTCATCACTGTCTTTAGCAGCCCGTGGTGCGACCCTGCGTTGCACCGAGAGCGACGAGGCGCCCGCCTGACAAGGCGTGAGGAGGGCGGATCAGGCTAGTGGAGCGTCACGCCATAATTTTCGGACACGGACTTGAGTTTACAGCGTGCAATCGTTGACGAATCACAGCACCGTAACCCGAACGTTTAGTCATGGCGCAGCACTAGCCGGTTACGCAGGTTTCGGGAACGCGAGACGGCTCGGACAGGCCTGAGGGCGGGGGCGGCTGGGTCGACCAACTGGTCAGACAGCACTCGAGCCGGCGGTGGCAGGCTGTGCAGCCTGCGCCGGCCCCCGTCGCGCGTATCAGCTCTCTGACGGTTTGGATGCCGGTCTGTTCAACCGCCGCGCGCAGTTGGCGCTCGGTGACCTGCAGGCAGGCGCAGACGACCCCGTCGCGTTCCGCCGTCTCCATGGTGGGCCGTATCATAGCACGCCTGAGAATGAGACGCGATCTCAAAGGAGGTGCTACGGAACGAGCCGGCGGATCGCCCCGTCGTGCTTGTTGAGGAGGAAAACCTGACCGCCGGGACCGGTTCCGAAACGCAGGTCCGCGCGTCTGGCCGGTGTCCGTCCCTGCGCGATGTTCTTCTCTTGAATCAACTGCAGAAACGTGCGGATCTCGCCCTCGTGCTCGAACAGCACCCGGCGAATCGAGTCCTGGCCGCCCTCGGGCAGCTCGTCGGCGTCGACGTAGAAGACCTCGCCGCTGGGACCGTCGCCGAAGAGCACGAGGTTCTCGAGCTGGGGTATCGCGTCGTCGCGGTAGACGACGAGTCCGGTCGCGTGCGAGCTCCGTTGCAACAACGGGTCGACCTGTCCGAACTCGGCGACGGGATAGCTGAGGCCGGCCTCGCCACGCGGGTCGACGAGACTGACCTCGCGGCGGCTGATGAACCGGAAGCTCCCCTCCCAGTCGTTCCACCCGAGGTTGGCGCCTGACCACACCGGGCTGATCTCCTCGACGATGTTCTGTCCGATGTCGGCCAGGAACAGGTTGCCGTTCCGCGCGTCCCAGGCGAAGCGCTGCGGGTTCCGCACCCCGTAGGAGTAGATCTCGCCCAGCGTGGCGTCGTCGCCGTCGCCGTCGAACGGGTTGTCCGCGGGGATGCCGTAGCGACCGTTCGCGCTGTTCGAGCCGAGGGGATCGATGCGCAGGACCTTGCCGAAGATCGAGCCGAGGTTCTGCGAGAGGTCGAGCGGATCGCCGCCGCTCCCGCCGTCCGCCGACCCGACGTAGAGGAGGCCGAAGTCGGGGTCGCCCGCGGCCGCGAGGGGGTTGAAGCCGAGTTGGCCGCCGTTGTGGTTGCCGAACGGCTGTTCGACGCGCAGCAGCTCGCGCGGCGGGCCGCCGTCGTAGACCCGGGAGGCGGGGGCCACGGCCGTCCACTCGAGCAGGATCGTGTCGTGGGCGTCGTTGCCGCCGCCGGGCACGAAGTCGGCCGGCGGCGCCGTGTTGCTCGAATCGGTGTAGGCGTAGAGCTTGCCGTAACCCGGGGCGCCGGCCTCGCCGAACTGCGGGTGGAGGGCGAAGCTCTGGAAACCGCGCTCGCGGCCGGACGCCTCGACGTCGAGCGCCCAGCGCGGGGCGGTGAGGTCGAGATAGCGCGTGACGGTCCCGCCGTCGTAGCTGACGGTGTAGACGAGGCCGCGCATGTCGTTGACGAACAGCCGGCCGGTGCCGGGCTCGTCGACGAGCCGCATCATGCGGGCCGTCTCGCCATCGACGTCCGGCAGCGAGGCGAACTCGACGGCGCCGACCCGGATGACGCCGTCGTTCGCGGCAATGGGTGCCGCGAACGGATCATCGCTCGTCTGGGCGCCCACGACCGAGGCGGCCAGCAGCACCACCCCGGCCACGGCGCCAAAACGCTCTCTCGCGAACGTCATGGCCCCGCCTCCCCTCAGTTTCCGTCGTAGATGTGCTGCACGGTCGTCCGCAGGCTTCCCTCCGGTGCCTGGAAGTCGCTGTACTGGCCCGGCACGCTGTACGCGCCGACCACGTCGTCCACCGACAGCCCGGCCGCCTGTCCGTGCTGCGCCTTGCTCACGACGTCGTTGTAGAACCCGCTGAAGTCGACGAACTCGCTCCAGGTCACCGGGGTGGGGTTGTGTCCCGGAATCACGGTGTCGATGCCCGAGATCCCGGCGACCGCCTTCTTCAGCGTCTCGCCGAACTCGGTGGCGCTGCCGTTGCCGTTCGCGACGTCGATGAACGGCAGCCCCTTGCGCTGGAACATGTCGCCGGTGTGCATGGTGCGCGCGTCCCGGAAGACCACGAACGTGTCGCCGTCGGTGTGGCCGCGGCCGAAGTGATAGAGGTCGATCCGATCCGCGCCGTTGAAGAGCGACATGCGCTCGGAGTAGGCGGTCTTCGGAAGGTATTTCGCGTTCTCGCCCTTGAAGGCGTCGCAGTTGGTCACGGGTTCGCAGGTCTCGCGCGACATCTGCGCCAGCGTGTTCTCGTGCACCACGAAGTTCACGGTGTCGGGGAGCTCGATGTTGCCGCCGCTGTGGTCGAAGTGGGTGTGGGTGTTGATGACGGTCGTGATCGGCTTGTCGGTCAGCTCGCGCACGTGGGCGATGATGTCCTCCCCGTAGCCGTTGATCTTCGTATCGACGAGCGCGACGCCGTCGGCGGCGATGAAGATCGCGGTATTCCCCCCGCCGCCCATTCCCTGAACCGACGACGCGTTCGCCAGCACGTAGAGGTTGTCGGTGATCTCCTGCACCTCGAGGCTCGCCCGCTCCTGCTGGGCCTGATACGTCGCCCCCGTCAGGACCACGCCGGCCACCGTGAGAATGCCCAGGTACCTGCTGCGTCTCATCTCCCCTCCTCGCGCGCCGGAACGGCGCATCGCAACTATATCGGCGCAGCCCCATTCAGGCCAGCCCTTCGCCTATCAGCCCGTGGCGAAAGTCCCCGCCGCATTCGACCGGCGATGCATCCCGCCTGACTGCGTTGTTCCTCGGTCACATATGCCCCATATGCCCCCTCGTCACGCCTTGTCAGGCGGGCGCCTCGCCGGTCTCGATGCAACGCGGGGTTTCGCCACGGGCTGCTATATCCCCTGGCTCGCACCCAACTCCCGATCGGCTGCGCGGTCGACGGGCGTCGTACCCAGCCGTGGCGCCGGCAGCGCCCTCAACGCCCAGGCCGACCTCCGTATGACGCCCGAACCCCGGGAGCACCGGCCCATTCCGTTCGTGAATGTCGGACACGAACGCTCCGACACGAAACCACGAAGGATCGGCGGTCTGCGCGATACCGTCCGAACTCGCGGGAAACCCCGCCCAGATCCGGGGCGACACCGGCCACGGGACGGATAGTACAATCCGGGCTCGACCAGACTGGCGACGCCGCGAGGGGCAATCCCCGCTCGGCTCTCGCACTGCCAAAGGGAGCATCACCCATGAGGCGAGCATTCGCTGCCCTGTCCGTCGCGCTGGCGCTGCCATTGGGCGCCGCTGTCCACGGAAACACCTCGGGTCCGCCGGCTGGTGTGGTGGCGCCCGGGGCCGGGAACCAGCCCGCGGCCGACCCCGTCATCGAACCGTTCACCATCGACGTGCCCGACAGCGTGCTGGCGGACCTGCGTGAGCGGCTCGCGCGCGCCCGCATGCCCGACGAGCCGGAGGACATCGGGTGGCAGCTCGGGATGAACCAAGCCTACCTGCGGCAGCTCGTCGACTACTGGCGCGACGAGTTCGATTGGCGGGCGCAGGAGCGCCGGCTCAACCGGCTCGAGCAGTTCAAGACCACCATCGACGGTCTCGACATCCACTTCGTGCACCGCCGCTCGGCCGAGCCCGATGCGTTCCCGTTGATCCTGACCCACGGCTGGCCGGGAACATTCGCGGAGTTCGCCAAGGTCATCGGGCCGCTGACCGACCCCGTCGCCCACGGGGGGCGCGCGGAAGACGCCTTCCACGTCGTGGTCCCGTCCATCCCCGGCTACGGGTTCTCGGACCGGCCTCGGCAGTTGGGCTACGGCCGCGACCGCACCGGAGCGATCTTCGCCGAGCTCATGGCGCGTCTGGGGTATGAGCGGTACGGCGCCCAGGGCGGCGACCTCGGCGCCGGGATCAGCCGGTGGCTGGCCGCCAACGACGCCGAGCACGTGGCCGGCCTGCACCTCAACCTGTGCACCGCCGGCCCGCCGGACCCCGACAACCCCACTGCCGGCGTGCCCCCCGCCGAGGTCGCGCTGATGGAGGAGCGCGCCGCGTTCTGGACCGACGAGGAACGCGGCTACAGCCACATGCACGGCACCAAGCCGCAGACCCTCGGCTACAGCCTCAACGACTCGCCGGTCGGGCTGGCCGCGTGGATCGTCGAGAAGTACCGGAGCTGGTGCGACTGCGACGGCAACCCCGAGACGCGCTTCAGCAAGGACGAGCTGCTGACGACCCTGACCATCTACTGGGCCACGCAGACGGCGACCTCCGCCGCCCGCTACTACTACGAAGGCCGGCACGGCAGCAGCGCGCCGGACCCGGAACGCATCGAGGTGCCGACAGCCTGCGCGGCGTTCCCCGGCGAGTTCAGGTTCACGCCGAGGCGGTGGCTCGAGGCGCGCTACAACCTCGTCCGCTTCACGATGATGCCGAGCGGCGGCCACTTCGCGGCCAGCGAGGAGCCGGCGCTGTTAGTCGACGATCTGCGGGCGTTCTTTCGGGATCTGCGGTAGCGTTTCCGGGGGGTGCCGGATGACGCATCGAGGTGTCTGCGCGGCGATCGGGATGCTGTGGCTGGCCGCGGCCGCCACGGCCGGCCAGACGCCGGCGGCGCCAGTGCAGGACTGGACGCTGTCGCGCACCGCCTGGGGCGACCCCGACCTGCAAGCCGCGTGGTCGTTCGCAGCCTACACCGCCCTGGAGCGGCCCGCGCGTTACGCCGCGCGGGAACGCCTGACGGAAGAGGAAATCGCCGCCCTTGATGAAGAAGCGTCGACGGGCCCCGATCGGCGGCAGCCGCTGCCCGGCGAGTCGACGCCGGAGCAACGGGCTCTGCATCTCGACGCATCACCCTACAACGCGTTCTGGTACGACAGCGGCCGGTCCACGGGGCGCACCGCGCTGATCGTCGATCCGACGGACGGCCGTATTCCGTTCACCCCCGAGGGGCGGCAACGGCGCGAGGCGCGCTGGGATCTGCTCAGGCGGCCCGCGCACGGCCCCGAGGACCGCACCCCCGGCGAGCGCTGCGCGCACAGCTTCAAGGCCGGCCCGCCGATGACCGGCGGCAGCGACAACAACCACCTGCGACTGCTGCAGGCACCCGGCTACGTTGCCGTGTGGACCGAGAACATTCACGACGCGCGCATCGTTCCCCTGGATGGACGCCCCAGGATCGCCGACGCCATCCGGCAGTGGATGGGAGACTCACGCGGACGCTGGGACGGCGACACGCTGGTCGTCGAGACGACCAATTTCAACGGCAAGTCCGGCTATCAGGGCTCGGCCGACGATCTGCACGTCGTCGAGCGGTTCACCCGCACCGGCCCGGAGACTCTGGAGTACGTCTATACGGTCGCCGGCACCGACACGTATGCGAGGCCGTGGACGGCATCGCTGACGATGAAGCGACTCGACGCGGACCTGTACGAGTTCGCCTGTCACGAGGGCAACTACGGCCTGGAAGGCATACTGGCCGGGGCAAGGGCCGACGAGCGGACAGCGAAGTAGCGTGCCAAATCCGCTTCCGGGAACCGCTCAGGCTCGCACGTCGGGGGCTCGGGAAACCGTGGTTTGGCCAACCGGATCGCGTTGCCGCACGAGGCATACATCTGGCGGGCGCCCGACGTCAGAGACCAGCTCGCGGGGCGGTATACTCGCATCATGAAGTCGGTGGCCTCCGACCTCCGCGCGCGTACCGGCGCCGAGATCCGGCGCATGTCCACAGCCGAGCGCGTAGAACTGGCCTTTCGCCTCGGCGACGAGGCCATCGAGTCGTTCCGCGCCACCCACGGCCTCGACCGGCGGACCGCGATGCGGCTGCTCGAACGGCGGCGGCAGGCGACCCGCCGGCCCAGCGCATGCCTCGACCGGTTGATCGGGTGAGCCTGCTCGATCGCGTCGCCGCGATTCTCGATGGCGCCGGCGCGCGGTACGCGGTGATCGGCGCCGCGGCGATGGCCGCCCACGGTGTCGCCCGCTCGACCCATGACATCGATCTGCTGACGCTCGCGGACCAGAGTCTCGACGCGAAGCTGTGGGCACCGCTCGCGGGCGCCGGCGTGGCCGTGTCGGTGAACCGCGGCGATGCGGCGGATCCGCTGGCCGGCGTCGTCCGCTTCGAGGAAGCCGGGAAGCGCCCCGTCGACCTGGTCGTCGGCCGTCATCGGTGGCAGGTGCGCATGCTCGAGCGCGCCGAGCCGGCGGTCGTCAATGGATCACGCGTGCCCGCCGTGCAGGCGCGGGACCTCATCGCGCTCAAGCTGTTCGCCGGGGGCGCCCAGGACGCCTGGGACGTGGTGCAGTTGCTGGCCGGGCCGGACCGCGATGCCCTCGTCGCCGAGGTCTCCGCCGACATCGACGATCTGCCCGCGCACTGCCGCGACTTCTGGAAACGGATTCTGACGGAAAACGCTTCCTGAAGGACGCGAGGGACCGCTCTCCGAGATCCGGAGCGGGGACGACCGGGGCGACGGGAAGCCGCCGCCACCGTCAGCGGGCGGTGTAGGTCCGGCTGTAGCCGTTGCGGCCGTTGGTCATGGTGAACGTGCCGTCCGCCTCGACCGACGCCTTCAGCCAGTGGCCCTGGCACTCGTCGGTGTCCTCGAAGTTGGCGATCATGTCGTCGACGGTGTTGTGGCCCTCCGCTTCCAGGGCGAGGTGCGTCTGCCAGATGCCCTCGACGCCGGGAACGTCGGCGATGCGGTCGTACATGTGCGGCGCGGTGATGCCCTTGCTGGGGCCGTTGTTCACGACGACCACTTGCGGCTCGATGGCCCACAGGTGGGCGGGGGCTCCAGCCCCGTCGAACGCCCCGTGGCGGCTCGTCTGATAGACGGTGACGGTCCCCAGCCGGTTGACGGGGCACGACAGCTTCATCTCCATGTCCCAGTCGAGGTCGCCCAGATCCACGAACCGGAACCCGCCGTAGCTGAACAGCGCACCCAGGGTCCGTTGGTTCTCGGGCGAGGCGGGCGGCCGGTTCTCGGCCGCGGCGCAGTGCGGGTTGGGCCCGCCGTCGTTGATGGGCTCGACGATCAGCTCCATGTTCGAGGAGATCATCCGTACCTCGACGTCTCCCATCGACAGGGTGTCCCCGGCGCCGGCGACCATCCGCGCGTCGCCAGCGGTCTCCAGGTAGATGTCGCGCCACTGCTGGTTCCGCTCCTCCGTCTCGCCGCCGTGGTCGAGAAAGTGATCGATCTCGACCATCCCGGCCAGCGCCTCGAGGCTGCCGACGTGGTCGGTGTGGAAGTGCGTGATCAACATGTAGTCGAGCTTCTCGAGCCCGGCATCCTGCATCGCGGCCACGATGCGCTCCGCGTCCCGGCCCTCCGGGCGCGGCCAGCCGGTGTCGACGAGCATCGATTCGCCGGACGGGGAGATGACCAGGGTGGCCCCCCCGCCCTCGACGTCGATCCAGTAGATGTCCATCGTGCCGGACTGGGCCTGGAGCGGCGCAGCCGGGGCGCACAGCACGATCGCGAGCAGCAGGACCAACCGGGAAACCATAGGGATTCGCATATCCGCGGTCCGGCATTCAGCAGGACACGCAGTTGTCGTTGTTGACGGCGCCGAGGCTCTCCAGAAGGGCCAGCGTCTCGGGGAACGGCAGCGTTCGCTGATACGGGCCGTTCGCCATGTCCGCGGTGGTCTGGCCGCGTCGGCTGACCACCATCACGTCGGCGCCCTGCTCCACGAGATAGCGCACGAGCTCGGTGTCTCCACGGGCCGCGGCGTGATGGGCCGCGGTATAGCCCTCGTGGTCTCTGGCGTTGACGTCGACACCGACCTGTTCCACCAGGTACTTCACCGAGGGCAACCAGCCGTCAGCCACGTGCCGGTGGGCGTTCGATTCGAAGCCCTCTCCGTAGCCGACTCCCGAGGCGGCGTGGAGCGGCCACACGCCGGGGCCGCCCGGCTCCACCGGCGGCAACCCGGACGGATCCGGCTCCCCCTCGGCGGCGACCCCGTTCCGGCGGCGCAACTCGGGCGCCCGGGTCGGAACGTGGGGGTCCGCGCCATAGGCCCGAAGGAGCTTCATGGCTTCGACGTCGGTTGCGTACGCGGCGCGCCAGAACGGCGTCGACCCGTCGACACTCTCCGAGCAGCAGTGGTTGTAGGACATGTACCACAGGTGCTTCTCGAGTCTCACGTTCGGATTCGCCCCCGCCTCGAGCAGGGCCGCCATGACGTCGAGGTAGGTGGCTTCCTGCTGATCGTGCGCGCGGGGCTGCGGATAGCGCGCCCGCGGCGCCCACTGCAGATTGAGCGAGGCGAACAGCGGCGTGGCTCCGGCGTCGGTGGCGATGTTGGGATCGGCGCCGCGCTCGATCAGCCGCAACGCCAGATCGAAGTGGCCGTTCATGGTGGCGATCTGCAGCGGGCTCGTATGATCCCCGCTCACCCGATTGATGTCGACCCCGGCATAGAGCAGGGCCATCGCGACCTCCGTATGCCCCTGGCGGGCCGCATGCAGCAAGGCCGTCAGACCGCCCTGCACCCCGACCCGTTCGGTGTAGGCGCGCGGAGTGCCGCGCTCCAACTGCGTTCCGTCCTCGCTGGCCGGCACGTCGGCGAGGGCCTGCACCTCCCGCGCCGCCCGGACCGCGGTCTGGACCTGACTGGCGGTGGGCCGCCATCCCTGCTGCTCGTGGGGCGGCGCCGCCGCCCGGAACCCGTTCAGCACCTCGCGCCGCCGCCCGAACGCGGCCCGGTCCATCGCGTCGAGCGCGGGAAGATCGACAACCTTCGTGGCGGTCTCGAGATCCGCGCCGCGCTCCATCAGCACGTTCACCGGTCCGAGCCGGTTGGACGCCGCCGCGAACATCAGCGGCGTCTGTCCCCAGGTCCGCTCCGGGACGTTCACGT
Organism: Vicinamibacterales bacterium; assembly: GCA_965229825.1. Classification (GTDB taxonomy): domain Bacteria; phylum Acidobacteriota; class Vicinamibacteria; order Vicinamibacterales; family UBA8438; genus JAJEEA01. Next base: position 1,318,225 of record CBDDJQ010000013.1, on the reverse strand, counting down.
CGGCCCCGTGATCGAGCAGGGCGGCGACGGCCGCCGCATTCCCCGCCTGCGCGGCCAGATGGAGCGGGGTCGCCCCGCTCGCGGTCTCGGCGTGCGGGTCGGCGCCGGCCTCGAGCAGCGCCTGCACCACCGGCGCCTGACCGCTCCGGCCCGCGACGTGCAACGGCGTGTGCTGGCCGATGCGGGTCGTCGCCGCGACGTTCGCGCCGGCATACAGGAGCATCTCGGCCATTTCGAGGTCGCTCCGCATCGCCGCCCAGTGCAGCGCGGTCATGCCGTCCGGTCGAGCCGTCTGCACGTCCGCGCCCCGTTCGAGCAGGGTTCGGACGACCTCCCCGTCGCCGCGGCTCGCGGCATCCGCCACCGGCGAATCGGCCGCCGCGACGACCACGGACCACAGGGACGGCGCGGCGCACAATGCCGCCAGCATCATCACGACAGCGCTCGCGCGCAGTGACAGTCTCATGACCCTCTCCCCCGGTCAGATGCTAAGCGCGAGTTCGCCGGTGCTGTCGCCGAAGCTCGCCCGGTCGTGCCCGAGGGCATGCAGCAGGCTGAGCATCGCGTTCGCCATCGGCGTCCCCTCCGGCGCCTTCACATGGAGCCCGCCCGGGAGCCGGCCGTTGGCGTGGCCGATAGCGATCAGCGGACAGCGCTTGTGGTTGTGCAGGTTCGGGTCGCCCATCCCCGAGCCGTAGAGGACCACGCTCTTGTCCAGCAGATGAGTGTCGCCCTCCTCCGTGCTCTTCAGCTTGTCGAGCAGGTACGGCAGCAGGCTGACGTGGTAGCGGTTGATCTTGCTGAACTCGAGAATCGCATCCTCGTTGCCGCCGTGGTGAGACGCCGAATGGAACGGCTTGTCGGTTCCGCTCAGCGGAAAGACCCGACCCGAGGCATCGCGGCCCATCTTGAACGAGAACACCCGGGTCACGTCGCTCTCAAAGGCGAGAGCCTGCACGTCGAACATCAGCTTCACATGCTCGTCGAACGAATCGGGCACCCCGGCCGGCGCGGCCGGCAGCTCCCGCGGCTCGCCGCTCAGGTTCCGGACCTCGACCCGCTGGATACGCCGTTCGATCTCGCGGATGTTGTCCAGATAGCGCTCCATCCGCCGACGATCCGTCGCCCCGAGCTCGCGCGTCAACTGGGATACCCGCGAGGTCATCCAGTCGAGAATGCTCGCATCGGTCCGCCGGCGCGCCGCGCGCTCCTCGGCGGTGCCCCCGACCCCGAAGAGCTGCTCGAAGGCGACCCGTGGCGACCGGGTCACCGGCAGCGGCTCGGTCGGCGACGCCCAACTGATCGAGTCGGTGTAGACGCACGTGTAGCCGTAGGCGCAGCCGCCGGCCTGGTCGACGTTCTCGATGCAGAGCTGCATCGACGGAATCGGCGTGTCCTGTCCGAACCGCCCGGCATGCAGTTGATCCAGGGAGGTCCCGGCGAAGACGTCCGACCCCTGGGTCTGCTTCGGATGAGACTGGGTCAGGTAGACCGAGCTGGTGCGGAAGTGGTCGCCGCCGATCTCGGGTGGCGCGAACGCTTCCGCCATCCCGACGTCGGTATTGCTGATGATGGTCAGGTCGTCGCGATACGGTTCCAGCGAGCTCAGCGCACTCGAGGTCAAATCGAAGCCGCGGCCGGCCGCGGCCGGACTCCACAGATGCTCGGTGCCCCCCCAGGCGTTGGATCCGGCGGCCCCGTGCACCATCTCGATGCAGATCAGCCGGGTCGGATCGAGCGCGGCGGCGGTGGCTGCCGAGACGCGTCCCGCCGGACGCATCGCGTCGAGAAACGGCAGGGCCAGCGTCGCGGTCCCCACGTCACGGAGGAACGTCCGGCGAGGAAGGTGCTTTCCGGTGATGAACATGTCTGTCTCCCAGCCTGTCTCCTGAATGTTCGCCTGTCTCGCGCGCCACGCTCGCTGCTACTGCACGGTTGCGCCCGCCTCGCCGCCAGGGTGCTCCGCCCGCTGCATCTGGAACGCGGGGCTCGTGACGATCCCCCGAATGAACGACGACATGCGGTAGTCGTTGTCCCGGGCGGTCCGGGCGATGCGTCGAATCGTGGGCATGTCGTAGTGCTCGACCCGCCGGCCCAGGGCATAGGCCATGAGGTTCTCGGTGAACGTGCGGGCCAGCGGAACCTGCAGCTCCAGCAGCGCCGCGCGCAGCTCCTGCGGACTCGAAACCGGCGTCCCGTCCCACATCTCGCCGCGGGTGTCCAGGGGGACGCCGTTCTCGCGGATACGCCACCTTCCGATGACGTCGAAGTTGTCGAGGGCCAGCCCCAGCGGGTCCATGAACCGGTGACAGGCGTTGCAGGTGGGGTTGGTCCGATGGATCTCCATCCGCTCGCGGGTCGTGAGGGCCCTGCCGTCGATGATCGCCGCCGTCTCGTCGAGGTCGGGAACCGCCGGGGGCGGGGGCGGCGGCGGGGTGCCGAGCACGACTTCCAGCACCCACTTGCCCCGCAGCACCGGGGAGGTCCGGTTGGCCATCGACGTCAGCATGAGCACCGAGCCGTGGCCGAACAGGCCCCGCCGCTGCTCGCCGGTGTACTCGACGCGCCGGAACTGCGGTCCCGCGACGCTCGGTATGCCGTAGTGACGGGCCAGCCGTTCGTTCACGAAGGTGTAGTCGGCGGTGAACAGGTCGAAGAAGCTCCGGTCCTCCCGAACGAGGCTGTCGAACAGCAGCTCGGTCTCGCGGCGCATCGCATCGGCGAGCTGCCGGTCGAAGTTCGGGAACCAGAATGCGTCCGGCTGCACCTGGTCCATGTCCTGGAGCCGCAGCCACAGCGCCGCGAACCGGGTGGCCAGCGACTCCGCCCGCGGGTCGGCCAGCATGCGCCGCGTCTCGGCCTCGAGCACCTCCGGCTGCGACAGCGTCCCCGCCGCGGCCCGCGCCATCAGGACCTGATCGGGCGGGGCGCCCCACAGGAAGAAGGCCAGCCGCGAGGCCAGGGCCACGTCCGAAACGCGGTAGTTCCCCCCCGGCTCGACGGGGCCGGCCGGCCGCTCCAGCCGGAAGAGGAAGTCGGGGCTGGCCAGGGTCGCCTGAAGCGCGGTGCGGATGCCGGTCTCCCAGTCGCGGTCCGCGAGGCCCGCGTCGTAGAACGCCATGAGATCCGCCAGATCGGCTTCGGCCAGCGGCCGGCGGTACGCCCGGGCGGCCAGACGCGCGACGATTTCCTCGGCGCAGGCGCGCTCGGTGTCGGGAGAGGTCGGACGGCAACTGAAGATCTTCCGGCGGCTGGGGGTTTCCGATACGCCGGTAACGTTGTAGGGACCGTCGATGATGAAGTCCCGCATGTGCGGCAGGGCGGTGATGCCGTACCCGAGGTCGCCGATCTCGGTGTCGACGATCGACCACTCATGCGGCGCCAAGACGTCTTCGACCGGCCCCTCGAACTGCCGGACGAACACCGCCGAGACGCGCTGGGGGCCCGCCCGCACGACGATCGGCGCTTCGACTTCCAGATTTACGCCGTTGGGATCGGAGGTCCGCAGCCACTGGTCCATCGCCAGCAGGGCCACCGGCTCGCCGTTGATCGAGATCTCGATCTGCTCGTTCCGGATGGTCGATCCGGACAGGCCGCCGGTCGTCGTGTGCTGGAACGCCATCCGGAAGATGTACTCCCCGTCGGCCGGGAAGTTGTGCACCACCGAGAACCCGCCGCGGCTGCCGTACGGGGCTCCCTCCACCTGCTCCCACTGGGAGTAGGCGCGCGACTTGGCGTAGGTCGTCTGCTTGGGAGCCGCATCCGGATTGCCGACCGCGAGCTGGCTTATCTCGGCCGCGGCCCGGAGATAGCCGTCGAGCAGCGTCGCCGACAGCATCTGGACGTCGGCGATGTTGTCGAAGTTGGCGCTCATGGTGTCGAGCGGCAGGTAGTCGCCCGCGTCTATCTCCAGCGCCAGCAGATCGTGAACGGCCCGCCCGTACTCGTAGCGATTCAGGCGCTGGAAGGTGCGGTACCCGGGATTCGGGTCGGCGGCGGCCGTTTCGTCCACCACCGATTCCAGCGTCTCGACCAGGGCCGTCAGGGTCTCCGCGGGCGGGCGCCGCATCCCCGGCGGGGGCATCATGTTCGCCCGCAGCTTGCGGATCATCTTCTCGGCGCGGATGGCCGACTCGGTATCGCTGCCCGCGTTCCGGATGTCGAAGCCGTCCAGCGAGAAGTTGCCGGTCAGCATCCGATCGTTGTGACACCGCTGGCAGTAGGTCTCCATGACGCCGGTCAGCGCGTCATGGTCGGGAACCGCAGCCGGCCCGCGCGGCGCCGCTTGCTGCGCGGCGGCGTTCACGGCTCCGCCGGCAACGGCGAGCCCGGCGGCGAGAACCACGGCGGGGACGGCAGGAAGTCTCATGATGGGTCGCCTCGAACCGCCAGAATCCTGAATCGGGCAAGTTTAGCAGATCATCGGGATCTCCGCCTCCCCGCCGGATCCGCCCGTCCAGGGGCGCCGGCAGCCCGGGCAGAACCCCGCGCCGCACCGAGGCCTGGGCGAGGCGCAGCGGCAGCCTCTTGCCGCAGAGTGCTAAGATGATGCCATTGGGAGCGACCCTCGCAGCCATGCAGCAGCCCCCACCGAGCAATCGTCCGAACCAGCCTCTGGACCCTCTTCACACGCGGGCTCCGATCTTTTCTCCCGGCAGCGGTCCCGCGGGCACCGCGATAACGGTGGAAACGGCCAACCTCCCGGCCGTCACCCCGATCTACCTCGGCCTGGGCGCCACCCGATCCAGCTTCGAGGTCCTCGCCCAGCTCGTCACCGACGAGTTCGGCACGATGTCGACGGTCATCGAGGTACCGTCCTGGGCCACGACCGACCGCACCCATTTCTTCGTCCTGGTGGACGTCTACTTCCGGCCGCTGGCAGTGTCCGCCTCCTTCCACGTCACCGAACCGGACGGCACCCTGCGGCGCCGGGGCCGGATCGCGGACGACGCGGGCGGCTGCCTCGTGCTGCAAGAAGACGGCGAGGGCGGGGAGCGCTACGTGCTGACCGACGAGGGGCACGGGCTCGCCGCGGGAGACGAGGTGGTGGTCGAGGGCCGCCTGACCGAGTCCGCCGACTGCCCCGACGGTATCGCCCTGGAGGTCATCCGGGCCACACCTCGGATCTGATCTTCGGGCTTCTCCGACACGGAATCCGGCCGGGGGCGGCAGCGAGCCCCAACGGCGTCAGCGCGTGATGCGCATGCGTGCCGTGCCTGGCGGATTTGCCGATCTCGCTGGGCCTTCCAACTCGCAGCAACTGCGCACACAAACCCGTCCCGCAGTCGTCCGGCACGCCAGTGAGGCGGCACGAATCTGGCTTGTACGCGGTGATACGATGGCGCCCATGCAGCACGTGCAGCCGCGGATCGGCTACACCGACCTCCTGCACATGCCGGAAGACGGGCGCCGCTACGAGATCCACGCAGGAGCCCTCGTCGTGGTCCCCTCCCCGCTGCCGCGCCACCAGATGGCCGCCCAGGCGATCTTCCTGCTGTTGTACGACTACCAGCGGGGCGCGGGCGGGATGGCGCTCGCCGCACCGCTCGACATCGTGCTCGGCGAGTTCGACGTCGCGCAGCCCGATGTCGTGTTCTTTCGGGCGGAACGGCGACATCTCGTCGACCCCGACGCGGTGACCCGATATCCCCCGGACATCGCCGTCGAGGTGCTGTCCCCGTCCACCGCGGCCATCGACCGGGGCCGCAAGAGGCGCATGTTCGCGCGCTACGGCGTGCCGGAATACTGGATCGTCGACCCCTTCCGCGAACAGTTCGAGGTGCACGCCCTCGAAGAGGGCGCCTACCGGCTCGCGCAGGCCGCCGCGGAAGACGACGCCGTGCGCTCGGTTCTGCTCCCCGACCTGACGTTCACCGCCGCCCGCGTCTTCACGGTTCCGTAGCCGCGATCATCCCGTCGTGCCGCCTGTCGGGGACGCGCGGGTGCACGTCAGATTCGTGAGATGGCTGTCAGGCGGCCCTGGCGGCTCGTCGTTCCCAGAAATCCTCGAAGCGGCCACTGAGCTTGCAGCACCGCAGGGCGATGATGGCGTTGGCGCCGGCCACGGTCCAGTGCATGCCGGCGCGCTTGAGCCGGGCGCCGATTGCGAGCTTGCATCCGGCCTCGACGACGCCCGACGACACGCAAAGACCCCACGCTCGGAACTCTGGATAGCGCATCCGGTGGCGGTTGCGGGTCAGGTAGTCGATACACTTGCGGGCCTCCTCGCAGGTCTCACTGTGGGCGCGCAGGGCGGTCAGGATCGCATCGATCCGCCCCGCGTCCAACTCGTCCCGCCGGTCCTTGCCCCACCGGGCGGCCAAGTCCGTGCCGGCGCCGTAGATGGCCTTGGCGACATCGCACAGATGCCCCTTGGCGTGGTAGATGTCGATGATTTCGATGGCGCTGGGGAACTGTTCGGCGGCCAGATTCCAGATCCACTCGGCCCCGTCGCCGATGACGACGCGCCGCGCCGCCGTGTCGAAGCCGCGCCGCCGCGCTTCGCGATACGCCCGTTGCGCGAACGGGGAGGGCAGCGGGTCGGTGGGGCGGCTGGCCGCGCTCTCGACCGCAGCGCTGTAGCTGACCGACCCGGGGTCGCGTTGGGGGAGGCCGTCGGCGTTGCGTGTTTCCGCCGTCCACACGGTGACGAGCTTGACCTCGCGGGTCTTGGCGGAGCCGTCGGGCTGCTTGCCGCGCCGGCCTTCCACCTCGGACTTGCGCACCGGCACGCCGGTACCATCCAGCCCCAGGTACATCGTCGCCGCCGCGCCGGGTGCGGGCTCGACCCTCTCGCGTTCGTCGGCCGCGACCTCGCGGCCCAGCGCTTCGGCGGTGCGCTCGACCTGTTTGGGGTCGACCGCCACGCCGGCCAGTTCCCCCATCCACTCGCTCGCTTCGGCGAAGCTGACGCTCGTCGCCGCCAGTCCCACCAGCCGCGCCGTGGCGGGCGACAGCGAGGTGTCTTGCAGACCCAGGGCCCGGTCGCGCGGACAGCTTCCGCTGCGACAGGCGGCGCAGTGGTAGTAGGCGCGGTCCAGCGTCAGCGACCCCAACAGCGTGGTGAAGGTCTTCGGGCGGCGGCCGGCGTAGTGCGCCGTCTGGCCGCAGGCGCACGCTATCGTCGAACTCGAATGGTCGGAATCGTCCGCGTCGAAGTACTCCGCCATCGCCTGAGCGGCGAGGCCGAGGACTTGGCGACGGAGGGCCTGCTCGAGGGCCTCGAAGTCCTGCGCGTCGACGCTCCCCGGCCCGATGAATGCATCGACTTCGGCCGCGAGCGCGGCTACGAACGCTGCGCGCCAATCACCTTGACGGCTTGGCTTGCCGTGGCGAGCGCTCGACGGTGAACGGTCTGCAAGAGAGTCTCGAAGTCCTGGGCATTCACGTTTCCTCGTTTGAGGAACGCGTCGACGTCGGCCCCGACCGCTGCCTCCAACGCGGCGAACAGCTCCTCGACGCCCCCTTTTTCGACCGCGTGATCGAGCGGTTCAGTCAACTGCGCCTCGGGCATGGTCGGAGTCCTCCTACCCGAGGAATCGGCCGATCAGCACTCGCTCAATACCCCCGACGGCAAATCCCCCACTTTCTTGTCGTGCACCCGGGACGCGCTACGGTCCGGTCCGGGGACGTGCGGTCTTCAGCCAGCCGACTTCCGGCCTTCCCGCGGATGTACCCGGCCCGCGGCCATGGGGTTTCTGCGACAGATCCTCCTGCCGCACTACGGCGGTGACGAAAATGACGCCCTCCTGGCGCTGCTGAGCGAGATCGGTCTCGAAGAGATACAGGAACTGGTCTGCGTCAAAACCCGCGCCAGTTACGAGCGCCGGCTTGAACAATACGGGAAGGACATCGAGGCAATGCGCCGCCTGGTCGCGACCTCGGTTCCGGCCGAGACCGGAACAACCGCGCGGCTGCGGGCGACGACCGCGCGGTCGGGATGACGGGCGTATCGACGCACGGGTCGAACGTTCCTCGGGGGTCAATCGCCGTCGAGACCGCCGAGGCTACAACCCCGGATCCGATCCCCCGTCCACCGCGGCCATCGACCGGGGCGGCAAGAAGCGAATGGGAACGGTCACTCCACCCCCAGCCTGCGGTCGAAGGCGAAGGACCGGATCGCACCGGCGACAACCTTGTCGAAGTCCGGGTGCGTCGGATTGATGACGACGTTGCGTTCGAGCGGGTTCACGGCGCTCGGTGCCATGATCGCCAGATGCGCCCGGAGCAGTTCGGCGCCGGCCTGCCGGGTGTCACCCATGCGCGTGGGTGCCACCACGATCGAAGCATCGGGCACGTCGAGGTCCACGACCCGGTAGCTCGGGAACGTGGACGGGCGCGCCAGATTGACGAGGACTTCCAGGGCCGCCAGCGACGAGTTCTCGCTGCAATAAACGGCGAGCATCCCCTTGGGATTCCACCGGCCGCCGTATCGGGCGGCGCCTTCGCCACTCACCATGTCCTCGACGCTGGCCGCGTGCGCGGATTTGGCGATGCGCCAGACCGTCACGTCGGTATTCCGTGCTCGAGGCGGCCGATCAGGTCGACCACGTCCTGCGCACCTGCGGCGGTGTCCGCGCGTTCGAGCGGCGTCTCTCCGGCCAGCGCCGGATTGGGGTGCTTGAGCCAGTCGAGCGCGTGCGCCCGGTTGCCGTCGAAGTACGACAGGGTCGCGTTGAACACCCTGGCCACCGTGGCTGTCCGATCCGCCTCGTCTCGCCGCAGGACTCCCCCCAACCTGCGACGAACCAGGGTCTGACGCTGAATGCCGACGACGGCCGCCAGTTGAGTTTCCGTAACCTCCAGGGTCTCCTTCAGGCGATCCAGGAAGCTGGCGGGAAGGCCGGCACGGATCTCCGCCAGCGTGGGGACCGGCAGGCTCAACCCGTCCGGTGGCAATGACGCTCTCGCGGCCACGTGGAACTCCCCTCTCTTTTGGGATCTGTCAGTGTACCATATGGGCAACGTGGGATGCTGCGGCTCATGGCCGACCTGCTGGCGTGACGCGACAGCATCAGGAGAGTCTCCCCCTTCCGTTGCCGCCCCCGTTCATTGCCTTCATGCTGGAGACCACCCTCAATGCGCTCCGGCCCCCCGTGGCGACCGACCAGGCAGGACCTCTGTCGACGTGCGGGCCGGGCGACGCTGCGCGTGATACGCTGCAAGGCATGGTCCCCGCACCCGCGCGGCCGTGCAGGCGTTGACCGACTTCGACGCACGGCGATGAAGCGACACGCCAGTCTCGTTCCGCTCTCCCGCGACCACCACCACGGCCTGGTGATGGCCCAGCGGCTGATCCTGGGACGGGCGACCAACCCGCACTCCGACTGGCCGGCAGAGCGGGCGCAGCAGGCGGCACGCCTGATCGAGTTCTTCGAGAACGACCTCCGTCCGCACTTCGAGGTGGAGGAAGCCCACGTCTTCCCGACCGCGGCCCGGGATCTGCACGACGGCGCCAGCCGGACGCGTGCCTTGATTGCCGAGCACGAGACCATGAGAGCAATGGTCCGCGAGCTCGCGGCCACTCCAGCCCCCCACCTGGAAGAGCGGCTGAGGGCCTTCGGTGAACTGCTCAAGTCGCACATCCACACCGAGGAGCGGATCCTCTTCGAGCAGATGCAGGCCGCATGCGATCCGGAAGTGCTGGAAGAGCTCGGAGTCCGGACCGCGGAGTACGCCGGAGATGCCGGCGGGCCGCGCTGCCGCGTGTAAGAGAGGCGTTCCTGCAGCCCGTCCACACGCAGGGCCCCGTCGCCCGCGCCTGCCCGACCGTGCCGGCGCGGTTCTACGAAACCGCCCCGGCCCGAGATCCGTCCCGCGGCGCCGACGCTTGACCTCCCCGACCTTCGATGCGGCTCAGCAACGCCGCGCATTCCGCCTGACGCGCCTGCAGAGTCTGCTCGGCGTTGCGCAGCCGGAGCACCTGCGCCTTGGTGCTTTCGAGCTCGGGCGCGAACGTTTCGCGCAACTGCTCGACGTAGTCGCGAAGCTGCTCCTTGAACCGCACTTCGAGGGTCTGCGCCAGCTCGAGCCGCAGCGTCTCGACCTTGCCGGCGAGCTCGCGCTTCAGCCGCGCCCGGCGCTGGGGCAGGATGAACAGGCCGGAGGCGACGAGCAACGTCAGGCCGACGGTACCGGTCACGTCCAGACCGAGGGTGGTGAACGCGGCGGTCAGCACCGCCCCCAATCCGATGACCACGGCCTGGACGCCGAACGTCCTCGCGAGGGCCGCGTTCACCGCCGCCACGATCTCGTCCGCCTCGCGCTGCGCGTCGAACAGCGCGAGCCGCCGCCGCACCGGTTGCGCGAGCCGGGTAAAGATCTCTTCGCGGTTGTAGACGTACTGCGGACTGACGAACCGCGTGCGCCCGGCCGCGTCGCGCAACGCCTCGCGCCGCTGGTGCAGCATGCCGTCCGCCTTCTCCCACATCGCGAGGTTCTGGCGCACCATCCAGTCGATCAGGGCCTGCACCTCTTCCTCGATGCGCTGCGGGGTGTCGGCGACGACCTCGTTGCGGAACCGGTTCTCGACGATGTCCTTGTCGCGCAGCCGCATGACGTTGGACACGCGCACGAGCTCGTCGAAGAAGCGCTGGCCGCGTTTCTCGAGCTGCCAGAGAATGTTGGTGATCTCCGACTGGTAGCGGGAGACGTCGGCCAGCATCCGCGTCTCGTAGGCGTCGACCTCGGTCAGAATCGCCGCGAGCGCGGCGTGGTCGCCGTGCACGAGCCGCAGCCGCTCGGCGAAGGCGTCGGCCTGCCGCGCGAGCACCGGGGTGAGGCTATGCAGCGGCGCGGTCAGCTTGAGCCGGACGCGGTCGCGGTCCCGCAGGTTCGACTGGAAGTAGGCGGCGAAGGCGGTCCACTCGTTGAGGTCGGACAACGACTCGCCGGACGTGCGCTCCCGCACCACCTCGCGGGCGCTGAGGGCGAACAGCGGGGGCTCCTTGCCCAGCTCCTCCATCGCCTGCTGCTGCACGTAGCGCTTCACCCGGGCCACGTGGTCGGGACCGGCGGCGAAATCGACCTGGTTCACGATGAACACGACGTGCTTGCCCCAGCTCAGAATGAGCTTGAGAAAGTCGTGCTCGCTCGCCGAGTACGGGCGCAGCAGCGAGGTGACGAAGAAGACGAAGTCGGCGCGCGGCACGAACCCCTCGGTCAGCAACTGCTCCTCGCGCTGCATCGAGTTCGTGCCGGGCGTATCGACGATGTTCAGGTCCTGCAGCACCTCGACGGGCAGCTCGTGGACCAGCAGGCCCGGTTCCACCTCGCGCACCGACTGAATGGCCCCGTGGCGCAGCAGGTGCACCGACCGGGTGGTCGGCAGCTCGCCGGTTTCGAGGGCATCGGTCCCCAGAATGGCGTTCAGGAACGTCGACTTCCCGGCGTTGAACTCCCCGACCACCATGATCAGGAACAGCTCGTCCAGACGCCGCCGTATCGCCTCGAGAGCCTCGAGGTCTCCCGGCACCATGCCGAGGTCGGCAAGCAGCTCGCGGCTGGCATCGAACAGCGCCCGCTGCTCGTGCACCAACTCGCGTTCTTCGGGGGTCAGGAGCGGGTCCATGCCGGCTTCACTTGGAGGCAGTTCGTGCAGGCGCGCACCGCGAGATTCCTCGGCGCGGTCGCGAACCACGGGGTCAAGGGCCGGGCAGACGCACGCACACGCCGGAGAGGCGCCGCGGACGCCCTGCAGGACGCGGGAGGACGGACGGCGCGGACCCGATCACGAGGCGCGGCACCGCGTCACGACGAGCGGCGGAGAATGTCGACCGCGGTCTCCCCCTCTTGCCGCTCGCCGACGCCGACGACCACGAAGACGTGCGTATCGGTCGCGGCGATGTCGCGTGCCGGCGCGTCGGTCCGATAGGTCCCGGCGGACGCCGGCGCCGACGGGGTCGAGATGTCGACGATGGCGACGCCGGCCTCCGTATCGGCGACGAAGACGTGCGACCCGGAGATGGCCACCCGCGCGGCGCGCCCCGGCGTCTCGAAGCTCGCGGCCCGCACCGGGTTCGCAGGATCGGAGGCGTCGTAGATCTGCAGTTGGCCGCCTCCCGCCCCCGCGAGCACACCGGAGGGCTCGCCGACCTCGCTCTGCACCTCTATGGCGCGGGGCGCGGCCGGGGCGTGCAGGATGCCGACGGGCTCGGGCGGCCCCGGCGCCGACAGGTCGAAGACATACAGGCCGGTCGGAGAATCGGTCGCGTACGCCATCCGACCCGAGGTCACCACGTCGCGCGCATAGCCGTCGAGGAAGAAGGAGCCGGCGCCGGTCGGCGCCGATTCGTCCGACGCATCGACGAGCACCATGCCTTCCATGTGGTCAATCAGCACCACCCGGTTCTCGTACACGGCGCCGATCTTGGTCTGTCCCAGCGTCTCGTGGTTCCCCAGCACGACCGGCGCCGCGGGGTCCGAGATGTCGAGAATGGCCACCCCGAAGAAGTTGGCGCCGACGTAGGCGCGGTCGCCGCGAACTCTGAACCCCCAGATCTCCTGGGGCAGCTCGGCCGCGCCCATCCGCACCGGAGCGGCCGGGTCCGAGACATCCCAGACGGTGAACGTCGAGTGATGGGATACGTACGCGTGGTCGCCCTGCACCCGGATATGCTCGGCCGGGCCGGGTATCTCGCCGACCTTGGTCAGGGTCACGGTCTGGGCGTCGGCCGGCTTCGACGCCAGCACCACCAGCGCCAGCACGCCGGCCGAGACGACGACGTTCAGAGTCCTCTTCACGGCTGCTCCCCCTTCGCAATCCGATAGAGCTTCGACCGGGTCCGCAGGATGAGGCTGCCGTGCGCCACCGCCGGCGTCGCGAGCGTCATCTCGTTGAGCGGATTCTTGTGCAGAATCTCGAAGTCGGATCCCGCCCGGACGACGAACGTCTCGCCGTCCTCGCTCAGCAGGAATACCTTGCCATTGTACGCCCACGGCGACGCCGTGAACCCGTTGCCGATCTCGAGCCGCCGCCGGCCGTAGATCTCGTCGCCGGTCCGGGCGTCGTGGGCCACGAGGAACCCCCGGTCGAGCAGCGTGTAGTACTGGTCGCCGTAGACCAGGGCCGACGTGTTGTAGGTGCCCAGCAGCGGATAGGCCCAGGCGACGTCCTCGGACGAGGCCTTGACGCCGGGGAAGCCGAAGTTGAGCCCCGTCCGCATGTCGTCGGGCGACCAAATGGAGATGTCGCCCGACGCGCCCGGCCTGACCGCGTAGACCGGCCGCAGGCCGCCGCCGGGATAGCCCGAGCCGATGAAGAGCAGCCCGTGCCGGGAGAACGGCGTCGGCACCGTCAGCCCGGACATGCCGTGGATCTCCCACAGGACGTTGCCGTCCAGGTCGTACGAGCGGACGCCCTGCGTGCCCGCGGTCACGATCTCGGTCCGCAGCTCGTGCTCCCAGACGAACGGGGTCGCCCAGTTCTGGCCGCGCTCGGGCCGTTCCACCCGCCAGATCTCGGCGCCGGTGTCCTTGTCGAGAGCGACCATGAAGGAACCCGTCACGTTGTCGTTCACGATGTAGAGCCGGTCGCCGTACAACGTCGGGGAGGCGGCCGAACCGAACCCGCCGGTGGTCTCGTAGGCGCCCAGCTCGGTGTACCAGACCGTCTCGCCGCTCATGTTCAACGCGGCGACGATGCCGGCCGTCCCGAAGTAGGCGTACACGCGGCGGCCGTCGGTGACCGGGGTCTCCGACGCGAAGCTGTTCTTGATGTGTCTCGCGATCTCGGGAGCGGCGCGGTGCAGCTCGCGCTCCCACCGGACGGCCCCCGTGTGGAAGTCGACGTTGTAGACCACCCAGCGATGGACCTCCGACGACCGGGTCGCCCCGTTGTCGTCCCCGGGGTCGTACAGCCCGGGGATGGGATCCGGTTCCTCGCCGGCGCTGATGGCGGAGGTGACGAAGATCGTGTCCTCCCAGACCACCGGCGAGCTCCAGCTCAGCCCCGGGATGTCGATCTTCCAGACGACGTTCTCCGTTTCGCTCCAGGTCTCCGGCAGATCGGGATGGTCACCGACGTCGCCGGCGTTCGGACCCCGGAACTGCGCCCATTGAGCCCGGGTGGACGCTGGCGCGGCCAGAACCACCAGCAGCAGGCCGACGACGACGATGAGCGGGTATCGATTCATACGTCCCTCACACCTCCCGGGCGCGGGGCGCCACGCCTCGCGTATCCTGTGTTGTTACCGACTCGCGCCGCTCCTGTCAAGCCGCCGGCGGTTCCGCCGCGGCGGGCGGCACGAGCCGGCATCCGATTGACACCCTGCGCACCCAAGGCCCAAAATACCCTATCGCAGTGTGCGCCTACGGCACGCTCCACCGAAAGGAACCACGGTCTATGCCTGGATTTCGGGTCGTCAGCGCCGCCATCGGGACCGCGGTGATCTGGGGGACGGCAGGCGCCGGGATGCCGCTGGCCGCCGAACCGGCCGGCGCCGCTCCCGCCGGCCGGCGCCAGTTGCTCGACCGGTACTGCGTCACCTGTCACAACGACCGGCTGGAGACCGGCGGACTGTCGCTCGAGACGATCGACCTGACGAACGTCGCCGGTCAGGCGGCCGTCTGGGAGAAGGTGGTCGGCAAGCTGCGAGCCGGGGCCATGCCGCCGCAGCCGCGGCCCCGGCCGGACCGGGCGGCCTACGACGGCTTCCGTACGTGGCTCGAGACCGAGCTCGACCGGGCCGCCGCCGACGACCTGCGACCGGGACGGACCGAGGCGCTCCATCGGCTCAGCCGCACGGAGTACAGCAACGTCATCCGCGATCTCGTCGGCCTCGACGTCGACGTGAGCGACCTGCTGCCGGCCGACGACACCAGCTACGGCTTCGACAACATCGCCGGGGTGCTGGGGATCTCGCCGACCCTGATGGAGCGGTATCTCGCGGCGGCGAGAAAAATAAGCCGGCTCGCCGTCGGGTCGCCGGTCCCCTCGCCGATCGCCGAGACGTTCCGCATCGCCTCCGATCAGGGGCAGGACGACCACATCGCGGGGCTCCCGTTCGGCACCCGCGGGGGCATGGTCGTCGACTTCAACTTCCCCGAGGACGCCGAGTACGTGATCTCGGTCGTCCCGGACGGCCCGCTCTACATCGAACCCCATCAACTGGAGCTCACCCTCGACGGCGAGCGCCTCGAGATGTTCACGGTGGGACGGGCCCTCGAACCGGGCGAGCGCCGCAGCCAGTACGCGGAGGCGGACGCGCGCGAGGTTCGCGTGCGGGTCAGCGCCGGCCCCCACCGCATCGGCGCCGCCTTCCTGCGCAAGACCGCGGCCGAGCAGGAGCGCCCGCGCAAGCTGTACCGGCGGCCGTTCACCGGTGAAGGGTCGGGCGGCGACTCGCGCTACCAGCCCTATCTCGAACGGGTCACGATCGCCGGTCCGTTCGAGTCGCGCGGCTCCCGGCCCGCCGTCGACACGCCGAGCCGCGCGCGCATCTTCACCTGCCAGCCTGCGGCGGGCGACGCCGGCGCGGCCGGCGCGTGCGCCGCCGACATCCTGTCGACCCTCGCCCGCCGCGCGTTCCGCCGTCCCGTCACCGGCGAGGACGTCGGGCGGCTGCTGGCCTTCTACGAGCAGGGAGCGGCCACCGGCGGGTTCGACGGCGGCATCGAGCTCGCCCTGCGGCGGCTGCTCGTCAGCCCCGAGTTCCTGTTCCGCATCGTCGAGGATCCGCCGAATCTCCCGCCCGGCGCGGTCTACGCGATCGACGATCTGGAGCTGGCCTCGCGCCTGTCGTTCTTCCTGTGGAGCAGCATCCCCGACCGCGAGCTCCTCGACACCGCCATCCGCGGCGAGCTCCGGGACCCCGCGGTGCTGGAGGCCCAGACCCGGCGCATGCTGGACGACCCGCGGGCGGAGGCGCTCGTCACCAACTTCGCGGGGCAATGGCTCAGCCTCCGCAACGCCGCCGCGGTGCAGCCCGACGAAGACCTCTTTCCCGACTTCGGGGAAGACCTGCGGCAGGGGTTCCGGCGCGAGACGGAGCTGCTGTTCGACGCCGTCCTCCGCGAAGACCGCAGCGTCGTGGAGCTGCTCTCGGCCGACTACACGTTCGTCAACGAACGGCTCGCCCTGCACTACGGCATCCCGAACGTGCGCGGCAGCCATTTCCGGCGGGTCACCCTCGACGATCCCGCGCGGGGCGGGCTGCTCGGCCACGGCAGCATCCTGTCCGTGACGTCGCACGCCAACCGCACGTCGCCGGTGGTACGGGGCAAGTGGGTGCTCGAGAACATCCTCGGCACGCCGCCCCCGCCGCCCCCGGCGGACGTGCCGGCGCTGGAGGCCACGACCACCGGCCGCACCCTGACCATGCGCGAGGCGATGGAGCAGCATCGGGCCAATCCGGTGTGCGCCAGTTGCCACCGGGTGATGGACCCGCTGGGCCTCGCCCTCGAGCCGTTCGACGCCATCGGCCGCTGGCGCACCCCGAACGAGACCCGGGTCCCGATGGACCTGACCGGCGTACTGCCGGACGGCACGGTCTTCGAGGGGCCGGCCGGTCTCAAGGCGGCGCTGCTGGCCCACCCCGAACGCTTCGTCACCACCGTCACCGAAAAGCTGCTGACCTATGCCATCGGCCGCGGCGTGGAGTACTACGACGCGCCGGCCGTGCGCGCCATCACTCGCGCGGCGGCCGAGGACGACTACCGCCTGACGACGCTCATCCTGGGTGTCGTCAAGAGCCCCCCGTTTCGGATGAGGAGCACGCAGTCATGATCGTCACCAGGATGTCACTGCCCCGCCGCACGTTTCTCAGAGGCGCCGGCGCCGCGCTGGCGTTGCCGCTCCTCGACGCCATGGTGCCCGCGGCCACCGCGCTCGCCCGCACCGCCGCGCGCCCGACGAAGCGGCTCGGCTTCATCTACATCCCGAACGGGGCCAACATGTCGCAATGGACTCCGGCCGCCGACGGCCCCCTGGAGCTGTCGCCGATTCTGAGTCCGCTGGCCCCCGTCAGGGACCACGTGGTCATCCCGACCGGCCTCGCCCACCGGCAGGCCGAGGCGTGGGGCGACGGCAACGGCGAGCATTCGCGGGCCAGCGGCGTCTGGCTCAACGGCGTGCACCCCAGGCGCACCGAGGGCGCGGACGTCCGGGCCGGCACGACCGCCGACCAGATCGCCGCGGCCAGGCTGGGTCAGGACACCCCGCTGCCATCGCTGGAGCTCTCGCTCGAGAACAGCTACGTGGTCGGCAACTGCGACAACGGCTACAGTTGCGTCTACACCAACACCATCGCGTGGCGCACGCCGACCACCCCGCTGCCGATGGAGCACAACCCGCGCGTCGTGTTCGAGCGGCTGTTCGGCGAGGGCGGCACCACCGCCCAGCGCCTCGCCCGCCTGCAGGAAGACCGCAGCATTCTCGACGCGGTGCGCGAGGACATGGCTCGGCTCGAGCGGCGCCTCGGCGCCGGCGACCGGCGCCGGGTCAGCCAGTACCTCGACGCGGTGCGCGAGATCGAACGCCGGATTCAGCGGGTCGAGGCGCAGGCCGACGAAGGCGATCTGCCCGAGCGCCTCGCCCGCCCGGTGGGCATTCCGGAGTCGTTCACCGAGCACGCCCGCCTCATGTTCGACCTCCAGGCGCTGGCGTTCCAGGCGGACGTCACCCGCGTGTTCACCTATCTGATCGGTCGCGAGCAGACCGCCCAGAGCTATCCCGAGGTGGGCGTGCCCGACGCGCACCATTCGGTGTCGCATCACCAGCTCGACCCGGCCAAGCTCGAGCAGTACGCCAAGATCAACACCTATCACGTGGATCTCCTGTCCGGGTTCCTCCAGCAACTGCAGGCGACCCCGGACGGCGACGGGTCGCTGCTCGACCACTCCCTCATCCTGTACGGCGGCGGCATCAGCGACGGCGACCAGCACTCGCATATCGACCTGCCGCTGATTCTCGCCGGCGGCGGGGCCGGGCAGTTGAAGGGCGGGCGGCACGTGCGCTACCCGAGCGACACGCCGATGACCAACCTGCTGCTGGCCATGCTGGACAAGGCGGGGGTCGTCGATCCCGAGCAGCTCGGCGACAGCACGGGGCGCCTCGCCCTCGAACCGTTGACCGTGTAGATGCGGCGCGGGCAGACGGGAGCGATGACGAACATGGAACCGGCATACCGTTCGGCGAGCTGGCTGGTCGTGGGAATCGCGGTCGCAACCGCCGCGGCGGGGGCGCAACCGCCGGGGATCCCCCTGATCGAGGCGGCGAAGACCGGCGACGCGGCCGCGGTTCGGGCCCTGCTCGATCGGGGTGTCGACGTCGACGCCTCCGAGCCGGACGGGACCACGGCGCTGCACTGGGCCGCGCACAACGACGACCTCGATCTGGCGGCGCGGTTGGTGCGGGCCGGCGCCGCGGTGGACGCCACGACCCGCCACGGCGTCGCGCCGCTCGCGCTGGCCGCCACCAACGGCAGTCCCGGCGTGCTCGGGATGCTGCTCGAGGCCGGGGCGGACCCCAACCGCGCGTCGGGCGAAGGCGAGACCCCGCTGATGACGGTTGCGCGGAACGGCGTCGTATCCGCCATCGCGGTCCTGCTGGAGCATGGCGCCGAGGTCGACGCGGTCGAGGGCTGGCGGGGCCAGACGGCGCTGATGTGGACCGCCTCGCAGGACAACGCGGGCGCGGCGGGGGCGTTGATCGCAGCCGGCGCCGACTTGCACGCGCGGTCCGCGGGGGGATTCACGCCGCTGCTGTTCGCGGCCCGGGAAGGCAGTCTGGGGGCGCTCGACGTGTTGCTGGCGGCCGGAGCCGACCCCGACGATACGCTGCCCAACGGCACCAGCGCCCTCGGCATGGCCGTCTACAACGCGCAGTACCAGATCGCGGCGCGGCTGCTCGCGGCCGGGGCCGACCCGAACGCGCGCGGACAGGGCTGGACGGCGCTGCATCAGGTGGTGTGGACGCGCCGGCCGAATCTCGGGCGCAACCCGCCGTTTCCCGTGCCCCTGGGCCGGCTGGACGGGCTCGACATGGTGCGCATCCTGGTCGCCCACGGCGCCGATCCGGATCTGCCCCAGTCCGCGGAGCCGCGCGACGGCAACCGCAACATGCTCGACCGGGTCGGCTCGACGCCGTTCCTGCTGGCCGCAAAAGCCGCCGACGCGCCGATGATGCGGCTTCTCGCGAATCTCGGCGCCGACCCGAACCTGACGACCGCCAACGGGGCGACCCCGATGATGGCGGCGGCGGGGGTCGGCATCTGGAAGATCGGCGAGAACCCCGGCACCAACGAAGAGGCGGTGGCCGCGGTGGAGCTGACCTGGGAGCTGGGGAACGACGTGAACGCCGTGGACGGCAACGGCGATACGGCGCTGCATGGCGCCATCCATCGCGGCGCCGACGGAATCGTCCGCTTCCTGCACGACAAGGGGGCCGACCTCGATGCCGTGAACAAAACCGGCTGGACCGCGCTGTCCATCGCCCAGGGCGTGTTCTATCCCAACACTTTCAACCGGCATCCGCAGCTCGTGACGCTGCTGGAAGCGCTTGGCGCGGATCGCGCCGCGGGCACCCGCCGGCCCTTGGATCTCGCGCCCTGGGAGCGGCAGGCGCTGGCCGCCAATACACCCCAACCGTAGAGCCGTGGCAGAACCCCGCGTTGCGCCGCCCCGCGCGGCGGCACGGACGACGGGCGCCGGAACCGCCCGGCGACAGCGGCGCCACGGACGCCAACCGCAGACATTACAACGATGAGCACCGAGCAACACACGTTTACCGCCGAGGTCCAGGAGCTCTTGAACCTGATGGTTCATTCGCTCTATTCCCAGAAGGACATCTTCCTCCGCGAACTCATTTCGAACAGCTCCGACGCCCTGGACAAGCTGCGAATCGAGGGGCTGTCCGACCCGAGCCTCCTGCCCGAGAGCGACCTCGAAATCCGGCTCGACGCCGACCTGGAGACGCGCACCCTCACCCTCTCCGACAACGGGATCGGGATGGGGCGCGACGAGGTGGTGCGGGACATCGGCACCATCGCCCGCTCGGGCAGCCGGGAGTTCCTCACCGCGCTGAAGGCGAAGCAGAACGCCGGCGACGAGGGCACGTCGGCCGCCACCGCCGATCTGATCGGGCAGTTCGGCGTCGGCTTCTATTCGACGTTCATGGCCGCGGACCGGGTCACCCTGACCACCCGCCGGGCCGGCACCGACACCGCAACCCGGTGGGAGTCGACGGGTGACGGCACCTACACCCTCGACGACGCGGCGCGGCCGCAGGCCGGCACCACCGTGGTGCTGCACCTCAAGCCGGCCGACGAAGAGGACGGGCGGCGGGACTACACCGACACCTTCGTGCTGCGCGAGATCGTGAAGAAGTACTCCGACTTCGTGGCGCACCCGATTCGGATGAAGGTGGAACGGCAGGAACCGGTCCTCGACAACGCCGGCCAGCCGGTGAAGGGCGTCCTGCCGCAGACGGTGGTCGAAGACGAGACCTTCAACTCGATGAAGGCGATCTGGACCCGATCGCGCGGCGACGTCACCGACGACGAGTACCACGAGTTCTATCGGCACCTCTCCCACGATTGGCACGACCCGCTGGCCATCATCCCCGCGGCGATGGAGGGCGCGTTCAACGCCCGCATCCTGCTGTTCATCCCACCCACGGCCCCGTTCGATCTGTATCACCGGGACCGGATCACGAAGGGGGTGCAGCTCTACGTGAAGCGGGTCCACATCATGGACGACTGGAAGGCGCTGCTGCCGGAATGGCTGCGCTTTCTGAAGGGGGTCATCGACTGCGAGGACCTCTCGCTGAACGTGTCGCGCGAGATCCTCCAGCACGACCGGCAGGTCCAGTCGATCCGCAACTTCGCGATCAAGAAGACGCTCGAGGCCATCGAGAAGCTGCGGAAGGACAAGCCGGAGTCGATGCGCGCGTTCTGGCGGGAGTTCGGCGCGGTCCTCAAGGAAGGGCTCGCGGCGGACGGCGACCATCGCGAGCGGCTGCTCGATCTGATTCTGTGCGCGACCACCCACGGCGACGAGCGGACGCCGCTGGCCGACTACGTCGAACGGATGCCGGACGACCAGCAGCACATCTACTATCTGGGCGGGAGCTCGCTCGACGCGGTGCGCCACTCGCCGCACCTAGAATCGTTCTCCCGCAAGGGCATCGAGGTGCTGTTCTTCGCGGACGCCGTCGACGAGTTCTGGCTGGAACGCGACCTGACGTACCGGGACAAGAAGTTCGTCTCGGTGAGCAAGGGCGAGATCGACCTCGGCCCCGGCGATGCGGAAGACGAGGCGAAGGACGAGGCGGAAGGGCCCCAGCTCGACGGCCTCCTGCAGACGCTGCGCACGCACCTCCAGGACGACATCAAGGACGTGCGGATCTCGGGACGGCTCACCGACAGTCCGGCGTGTCTGGTCGGCGACAAGGACGACCTGAGCCCTCAGCTCGAGCAGATGATGCGGCAGCTCGGGCAGGACCCGCCGCGGACGAAACGAATCCTCGAGATCAACCCCGGCCATCCGTTCATCGCGCGGCTCGGCGCCATCCACGCCGAGAACGCCCAGTCGTTGAAGCTGAAGACCTACGCGCATCTGCTGCACGGACAGGCGATTCTCGCCGAAGGCGGCACGCTGCCGGATCCCGGCGCCTACAGCCGCATCGTCATGGAGGTCGCCAACGAGGCGGTGACGGCCGGAGCGGCGCCGGCGCGCGTGGACCTCGAAGAGGACGGGCCCTCCCCGTCCGCGCCATCGTGAGGAGCCCCATCATGAGATTCCCGGACTATCGCGCGCTCGCGGTCCCCCTGCTGCTCCTGCACGCCTGCGGCGGTTCCGAACCGGCCGCGGACGACCCCATGCCGGCGGACGAAGCGGCTCCCCCGCCGTACCGGGCGTTCGTCACGAACGAAGGCTCGGGCGATCTGTCGGTCATCGCGGGCGGCACGCACGAGGTACTAGCGACCATCCCCCTGGGGCAACGCCCGCGGGGCATCAAGGTCGATCCGGCCGGCGAACGCCTCTTCGTCGCCCTCAGCGGGTCACCGCCCGCCCCGCCGGGGGTCGACGAGTCGACCCTGCCGCCGCCCGACCGGTCGGCGGACGGCATCGGCATCGTCGACATCGCCGCAGGACGGGTGGTGACGGTGCTGAACGCGGGCACCGACCCCGAGCAGGTAGCGGTGAGCGCCGACGGCACCCGGGTGTTCGTGGCGAACGAGGATGCCGCGGTGGCGAGCATCGTGGACATCGCCAGCGCCGAGATCCTCGCCCAGCTCCCGGTCGGGGACGAGCCGGAGGGCGTGACGCGCAGCCCTGACGGCCGCTGGGTGTACATCACGTCGGAGAACGACAACCAGGTCACGGTCATCGACACCGAGGCGCTGGAGGTGGCGACGACGTTCGGCGTCGGCGCCCGGCCGCGCTCGTCGACCTTCTCGCCCGACAGCACCCGGGCCTACGTCACGGCCGAGAACGGGGGCACGGTGTCGGTCGTCGACACCGCCGACCACTCGGTGATCGAGACCATCGAGCTGACCGGCGAGAACGTGCGGCCGATGGACGCCAAGGTCTCGCCCGACGGGTCGCGGCTCTACGTCTCCACCGGCCGCGGGGGCACCGTCGCGGTGATCGACACCGCGACCAACGAGCCGATCGGCTCCGTGCAGGTCGGCGTGCGGCCCTGGGGCATCGCCCTCACCCCGGACGGGCGCTATCTCTACGCGGCCAATGGCCCGTCGAACGACGTCTCGGTCGTCGACACCGATACCCTGGAGGTCGTCGCCACGGTGGCCGTCGGCGAGCGTCCGTGGGGCGTCGTCATCGTCGACGGCCCGTGAGCGAGTCCGCCGACGCGAAACCGCCGGCGGCGGCAGCGAGACGTCCAGGCATCCCCCCCGGGCTGTCCGCGGACAGCCGGGGGCCCATCCCATTCTGCGGCCCCCTCTCCCGGCGCACCGGCGTCGGCGGCGGCGTGGTCCGCTCTCCCAAGAGGCATTCAAATGCGCGCATGGCAACGACTCGGCCTGTCGGCCGCCATTCTCACCCTCGGCACCGGACTCGTCTTCACCGCCGGGCAGCAACGCCCCACCTTCACCCCCGAGCAGGAGGCCCGCCTGCAGATACGGGAAGTGACGGGCGGCCTCTACGTCATTCCCGGGTTCGACGGCGGCCAGTCCGGCGGCAACGTCGCGGTCCGGGTGACCGGTGACGGCGTCATCATCGTCGACAACAAGTTCCCCTACAGCTACGACTTCATCACCGCCCAGGTCGCCAGCGTCACCGACCAGCCCATCAAGTACGTGCTGAACACCCACCACCACGGCGACCACGCCGGCAGCAACGCCGACTTCCTGCGGTCGGCCGAGGTCATCGCCCACCGGAACGCCCGCGCCAACAACCTCCGCAACAACCAGACCGGCCCCCCGCGGGTGACGTTCGCCGACGAGACCGCGGTGTTCCTGGGCGACGCCGAGGCGCAGGCCCACCACTTCGGGCGCGGCCACACCAACGGCGACGCGGTGATCTACTTCCCCGACCTGCGCACCATCCACACCGGCGATCTGTTCATCTACGGCCAGCGCCTCGACGGCAGCACCCTGTCTCCGTTCTGGGACTACGGCAACGGCGGCAGCGCCGCGGAATGGCCGGCGACCCTGACCGGCCTGCTCGCGCTCGACTTCGACACGGTGATTCCGGGACACGGGCCGATCCTCGGCAAGGACGACGTCCGGACCTTCCGCGCCAAGCTCGAGACCGTCCTCGACCGGGTGCGCACCGAGATCGCGGCCGGAGCGACCCGCGACGACATCGCCTCCCGCGTCGACACCGCCGACCTCGACTGGCCGCTGGCGCCGGTGCGCATTCAGGGCGTGTACGACGAGCTGACGGCGGCCGAGTGAGTCAAAGGCAGTCTGACGACCGGTCCGCTCGATGGCAGCTGTGCGCCGTGCCGCCCCGGGTCCCGCGGCCCCCGACCGCCACAGAGAACCGAATCAAATGACACCAAGAGACCGCTTACATCTTGCCGCATAGTGTCATATGATTGATGCAAGGTCCCGCGCGCCGGAGTTCCTGAACGAAGAGGACCCGAGGCGAGCCGAGCTCGTGAGACTCGCGAGAAGTCGACGCCGATTGACCAGGTCCACGCCGACCCACCCGTCAAGGTGGCATCCGGAGAACGTGCGGAACCCAGACGACGGCAACAACGAGTTCACCAACGACGGCGCCTGGGAACTGGTCGCGTCAAAGCTCGAGAACGGCCATCGAGTCACGATCATGGAGTTCGACAAACCGAAGGGCGCCCCAGGCTACGTCATGAATATCCGACTTGACTCCTCGACGGGTCCCCCACTCTACGTGAAGTTGCAACTGCATCGGGGCAGGATACTCGGCAGGAGCTTCCATTACTCGAACCGCTGACAGCACGTGGCGAAACCATGCGGCGCACCGTGACGACCGACGCGTACGCCCGCCAGGGCTCGAAGAAGCGACGCAAATCAGGCAGTGTTCCAGCGACGCACAACGCGGACAGCCGCGAAGCATCGTCCTTTGAATGCAGCCGGGACTGGCCATCGGCCGCCAAGCGGAGCATCAGAACATGACATCACGTGCGACGACCGCAACTCCCCCCAACGACACGCAAGACACCGTCCCCTGCTTCGACTGCGACGCGGACACCCGCAGGATCTGGGGCGAGCACACGTTCACCTACGGGATCGGCGCCGACGCCGCCGAACTGACCGTGACACTCCCGGTTCACGTCTGTCCGTCCTGCGGCTTCGAGTGTCTCGACGATGAAGCCGAAACTCTGAAGCACGAAGCGGTCTGCGCACACCTCGGCGTGCTTTCGCCGAACGAGATTCGCGGAATCCGAGGGATGTACGGAATGTCCCGCGCCGCCTTCTCCAAGGTCACCGGCCTCGGCGAAGCGACGCTGAACCGCTGGGAGAACGGGATCCTGATCCAGAGCGCCGCGAACGACCGCTACCTCCGCCTCCTCGCGGCTGGCAGCAACATGCACAGGCTGAAACGCTTGGGTTCGGAACCGCTAGGTTCGTGTCCACCCTCGGAAGCAGACACCGGCCGTTTCCGCGCCATCAGGGTGTCTGACGAACATCGACGGCAGCAGGCGGATTTCAGTCTCCGCCGCGCCGCGTAGCCTCCGGCGGGTGCGAAACATGTACGTCACAACGTTCTACTCCTTCAAGGGCGGGGTAGGTCGCAGCATGGCGCTCGCGAACGCCGCCGTCGAACTCGCGAAGCGAGGTCGCCGCGTCCTGGCCGTCGATTTCGATCTGGAGGCGCCGGGACTCGACACGTTCGACGTCTTGCGCCCTCGGGACGACGCTCCCGGAATCATCGACTTCGTCCACGAGTACCTGGACTCCAATCGCGCTCCCGACGCTGGCAGGTTCCTGGCGCGCTCGCCTGACATCGGCGACCGCGGCGGCGAGCTGTGGATCATGCCGTCGGGCGCGCAGCAGGCCACGTACGCTGCCCACTTCAATCAGATCGACTGGGCCGAGCTGTACGAGAAGCGCGACGGCTATCTGCTGTTCGAGGATCTCAAGGCCCAGTGGCAGCAAATTGTCAATCCAGACTACGTCCTCATCGACTCACGAACCGGTCACACCGACACCGGCGGCATCTGCACCCGGCAGCTACCTGACGCGGTAGCCATTCTGTTCTTCCCGAACGAGCAGAACCTGCGCGGGCTGACCAAGGTGGTGAACGACATCCGGTCGGAGACCAGCGAACCGCGCCGCAAGGCCATCGAGCTTCACTTCGTCATGTCCAACGTTCCGGACCTGGACGACGAGGACGAGATTCTCGAAAAAAAAATCTTGGCATTCCGGAACCAACTGACATTGACGCGGGATCCGCTGATCGTGCACCGGTACGACAGCCTGTCGCTGCTGAACCAGGCAGTGTTCACCCGAGATCGTCCGAAGAGTCGGCTCGCCAGAGAGTACTGCGCGGTCGTTGACGAGATCGTGGGACGGAATCTGGACGACCGGGATGGAGCACTGGCGTACATCGGACGCACGGCCAGAGCGTGGCGACGCCAGAGAAGGACGTACGAGTCACCACGGGTCTTGGATGACTTGAAGGACAAGCTGCGTCGAATAGAGCAGATACACTCCAAGGATGGGGAAGTACTGTTCGCGCTTGGAAGATTCAGGGAAAACGATCCGAGGGTAAAGCGGGCCGCATCGCTGTTCGATCAAGCCATCGAGTCCGGGTACGCCGAACCGGAAGTGTATCTGCAGCGCGCTCGCGTTCGTTCTCGTGAAAGTGACCCCGGCGGCGCGAGCGAAGACGCGTTGCGCGTGCTGCAGGCCGACAGCGTGCCCCCTCGACTGATCTGGGAAGCCATCTCGCTGACCGAGCCCAACAGACTAGAAGATGCTGCGGCTTCACCGGCGGTCATGTCACTGGACGTTCCTGAACGTCTCTCCCTGGCGGGTGGACTCGATGAGTGGCCGGATGGAATCGTGGTCTCATCATCCATCCTGAAGCAGATCGTTGGGGACGCGGCCACTCCGGAAGCAGACCGTGAGCTCGCGCGAAGAGAGTTGGCGGTGCGGCTAATCGCGATGGGAGCGTGCGGTGAGGCGGTGGACTTGCTTCGCCCTGCCGATCGCCGTCTCGAAGATATGGGTATTCGCGACGCGTTCAACTATGGCATGGCGGCGTGGGGAGCCAGCGGCGAGATCGTTCCGGATCCGTTTGTTCGAGTTGTCGAGCACGATCGATCGGGCACGGAACCGAGACCGGGACCAAACCACTTCCAATGCATGGCAGTAGCCTGCTGGGCAACCGGAGACACCGCGGCGGCGGCCAAGTTCGTGGCGCGAGCGCGGGAGGCGGTGCGCGGTTCGGAGTTCAGTTGCTGGCGTTATGCCGGAGTACCGGCCAACGAGTTCAAAAAAGATCTCGATGACATCAAGGCGTTGATCGGCGGCGACGCCACGCGACTGCCACGATTCGTGCGGAGCAAGGCCGCGGCCGTCACGAGCGGCTGAGCGCCGATCTCGCCCAGCGTGTCGAAGCTCTTCGCCACTGGGCGACGAAGCAACTCGAACCTGCTGCGCCCCCGGCTGACCGCGGGATTCGTCCGGTTCGACCTATAGTAGCCCCCGTAGTCGCCGCACTCGCCGGGACGACAGAGGGACGAAACGTGCCCACCGCGCAGCCCGTCTTCAAGTTCACCTACGAGGATTACCGGACGGCACCGCCGGACAAGCGCTACGAATTGGTCGATGGGGATCTGGTCATGATCCCGGCGCCGAATCTGAAGCACCAGACGGTTCAGGTCCGGTTGGGTGAGCGGCTGGCTCGATTCGTTCGGGAGAACTCGCTTGGGATGCTCTTCTTCGCCCCGTGCGACGTGGTGCTCTCCGACATTGATGTCGTGCAGCCGGATCTGCTGTTGGTCTCCCGCGACCGCGCACATCTGCTGAGCGGCGGTGAGAACGTGCGGGGGGCGCCCGACATCATGGTCGAGATCCTCTCACCGACCACCGCCGAGCGGGACCGGGGCTACAAGCGCGCGCTGTATGCGAAGCACGGCGTGGCGGAGTACTGGCTGGTCGATCCTTCGGCCGAGACGGTGTGGATTCACCGCCTGCACGGCCGCGCGCTGGTGGTTGCCCAGACCCTCGGCCGGGAACAGACGTTGCGCTCGCCCCTGCTGCCGGGGTTCGCCCTGGATCTGGAAGACGTTTTCTCCTCCTGAACCTGCCCGGCGGCGCACCAGCCCGCCGTCACGTTGCACCATCTCCCCTCCGCGCGCGAAGCCATTGACCGGAGGTTTCGTTCGTTGTCATGATAAACAACGACACCGTTGCTGAATATCAGCACATGAAGCCTCCCACTATCCCCCGCCACCTGGACCTGCGGGCCGTCGTGGAGCAGAAGTCCTGCTTCCTGTTCGGCCCGCGACAGACCGGCAAGTCGACGCTGATCCGCCAGCAGTTCGCCGACTGTCCCGTCTGGAACCTGTTGGACCAGACGCTGTTCCTGCGCCTCTCCCGCAACCCTCGGCTCATCCGGGAATCGCTGGCCGACCGGCCCGGGACCGGTATCGTCGTGATCGACGAGATCCAGCGGATGCCGGAGCTGCTCAACGAGGTGCACCTGCTGATCGAGGAGCACGGAATCCGGTTCCTGTTGACCGGATCGAGTGCGCGGCGCCTGCGGCGCCGGGGCGTCAACCTGCTGGGCGGCCGGGCGCGGTCGCGCGTCCTGCACCCGTTCGTCCGCGTCGAACTCGGTGACCGGTTCGACCTGGACAGGGCCCTCGAGCACGGCCTGCTGCCGTCGATCGTCTTCTCCGAATCGCCGGCCGAGGACCTCGCGGGCTACGCCGGCGACTATCTCCGCGAGGAGGTCGCGGCCGAGGCGTTGGTCAGGAACATCGGCGCATTCAGCCGGTTCCTGGAAGTGGCGGCGCTGGCCCACGGCGAGATGATCAACTTCGCCAACCTGGCCAACGACGCGCAGGTGCCGGCGTCGACGGTTCGGGAATACTACGAGATCCTGAAGGACACTCTGATCGCCCACGAAGTGCCGGCGTTCACCGACACCCGGAAACGCAAGGCCATCTCCACGTCGAAGTACTACCTGTTCGACGTCGGGGTCGCCCGCCACCTCCAGGGACGGCGGGGGCTGGCGCCGGGAACGTCCGAATACGGCCGGGCGTTCGAGAGCTTCATCTTCCAGGAAATCAAGGCCTGGTGCGATCACCGCCGACTACCCACGCCACGGTACTGGCAGTCGAAGTCGCAGTTCGAGGTCGACTTCGTCTTCACAGGCGTCGCGGTCGAGGTCAAGGCGAAAGCCCACGTGGGCGCGCGGGACATGAAGGGCATCAAGGCCCTGCGTGAAGAGGGCGTGTGCAGCCACTACGTCATCGTGTCCCTGGAACCGGAGCCGCGCCGAGTGGACGGCATCAGCGTCCTGCCCTGGACCGATTTCCTGGACCGGCTGTGGGCGGGAACGTTGTCGAAGGCCGCCCCCTGAATCCCTCCGTAGCGCGACGCTTCTCGCGCATAGTCAGGCGGAATGCATCGCCGCTCGAATCCAGCGGGAACTTTCGCTACGGGCTGCTCGGCCGCGCCCAGGTTCCGTTGAGCACCGATACCACCGCGAAGGTCTGGAAGACACTCCAGACGAGAAACCAGCCGATCGCGAACCAGGGCCTGGACATGTCATCGCGTGGGGGTATGGTCGTCACGTCAGCTCCGGGGTGAACGTCACGTCTCCGGCGGCGGTGTCACCCGGGTCGAGCACGATGAGGCCGGTGTCGGTGCGGCCGCGGTCGGCCATGTTGAACCCGTCGATGCAGTGGGTGGCGGGCTCGACGCAGAAGAAGTCGCGGCCGGCCGGGGTATAGACGACCAGACAGGCATAGACGGGGTCCGCGTCGATCCGCAGCCGCGCCGACCACTCCGGCCACTCGATGACCCCGCGCCCGCCGAAGCGGATGAAGTTGTTGTCGAG
The DNA here is from genome assembly GCA_965229825.1 of Vicinamibacterales bacterium. Lineage (GTDB taxonomy): Bacteria > Acidobacteriota > Vicinamibacteria > Vicinamibacterales > UBA8438 > JAJEEA01. The sequence goes on along the minus strand of CBDDJQ010000013.1, from coordinate 1,288,762 downwards.
GGCGGTGGCGTCCGGGTTGAGGCCGGCGCCGCGGAGAAGGATCTGCGGAGGCGGCGGCACGATGCGGACCGGCATGACGTTCTCGTCGGCCTCCCACATCGGGCCGACGTCGGCGCGCACCAGCGAACGCGGGGTCCGCACGAAGTAGGGGTGGAGCCCGAAGCCGACGGGCATCGGCTCCGGCGCCTCGTTGGTGACGGCAAACCGGACGCGGAGGCGCTCGTCGGTGAGGTCGAAGGTCTGCTGCGCCGCGTAGGTCCAGGGCCACGCGTCGGCCGGATGCCGGTACTCCACCGTCAACCGCGCGTCGGCTCGCTCCACGACGGTCCAGGGCATCCGCCAGCCGTGGCCGTGGATGGCGTGCGGCTCGGGCTGGAAGTTCTGTGGAAGCTGAATCTCGCGCCCGCGAAAGCGGAACCGCGCGTCGCGGATGCGGTTCGAGAACGGCACCAGCGGAAAGCTCGACGTCCCGCCGGCGGACCGCGCGGCGAGGGCTTCCGGGGACGCCGGGCGCATCCATTCGAGGGTTCGGCCGGCGCGTTCCGAGGCATACCGGGTGATGGAGCCGCCCACGTCGGGCGCCACCGCGAGCCGCGTCGAACCGGCCCGGAGCTCGATGACCTGGGGTGCGTTCTGGATCATGCGGCGATCGTACGCCAAGAACCCGCGGTTCGGGAACGAGTCGGCAAAAGCTGGTATCGTTCAAGGTTGAACAATCGCTTCTCGCCGGGAGGATCCGACTATGAGTTCGAAGTTCACGGGGGTGGCGGCGGCCGGTCTGGCGCTGGCAATCGGCATCGGCGGCGTCCTGAACGGAGCAGAGCAGGAAGAGATGGCCGACAATCCGTTTCTCGCCGAAAGCCCGCTGCCCTATCAGCTTCCGCCGTTCGACCGCATCGACGACACCCACTACCGGCCCGCGTTCGAGCAGGGCATGGCGGAGCAGATCGCCGAGATCGAGGCGATTGCCGGCGCGTCCGATCCGCCGACGTTCGAGAACACCATCGTACCCCTCGAACGGTCGGGCCGGCTCCTGGATCGCGTCGCGTCGACGTTCTTCAGCCTCGCCGGAGCGGACACCAACGACGCGCTCAACGCGATTCGCAACGAAATGGCGCCGCGGCTGGCCGCCCACACCGACCGCATGCTGCTCGACGGCGCCCTGTTCTCGCGCGTAGAGACGCTGTACGACCAGCGCGCGGAACTCGACCTCGACGACGAGTCGCGGCGGCTCATCGAGGAGTACTACGTCGACTTCGTGCGGGCGGGGGCGCGACTGTCCGATGCCGAAAAGGAGCGGATGCAGGCGATCAACGCCGAGCTGGCGGCGCTGTCCAGCCGGTTCACCCAGAACGTGCTCGACGAGGTGAACGCCTCGGCCGTCGTGGTCGAGTCGCGCGAGGAGCTGGCCGGCCTGCCCGAGAACCAGATCGCGGCAACTGTCGAAGCGGCGGCAGCGCGGGATCTGGAAGGCAAGTACGTCATCCCGCTGCTGAACACCAGCGGGCAGCCGCCGCTGGCCGCGCTCGACGACCGCGGCCTCCGCGAGCGCATCATGCGGATCTCGATGGCGCGCGGCAGCCAGGGCGGAGAGTACGACAACCGCGGGGTAATCACGACGATGGCCCGGCTGCGCGCCGAGCGGGCCGCCATGCTCGGCTATCCCAACCACGCCGCCTACATCCTCGAGCGGCAGACCGCCCGGACCGTCACCGCGGTCAACGAACGGCTCGCCAGCCTCGCCCCGCCCGCGGTCGCCAACGCCGAGCGGGAGGCCGCCGATCTGCAGGCGATGGCCGCCGCGGAAGGCGCCGATCCGGAGCTGGCGGCGTGGGACTGGTCGTACTACGCCGAGAAGGTACGGGCTGAACGCTACGCCTTCGACGGGGCGCAGCTCCGCCCCTACTTCGAGATGGACAACGTCATCGAGAACGGCGTATTCTTCGCCGCCAACCAGCTCTACGGGCTGACGTTCGAGGCGCGGCCGGCGCTGCCGGTCTACCATCCGGACGTCCGGGTTTGGGAGGTATTCGACGTCGGCGGCGCGCCGCTCGGGCTTTTTCTCGGCGACTACTACGCCCGGCCGTCCAAGCGGGGCGGAGCCTGGATGAACGCGTACGTGTCGCAGTCGCATCTGCTCGGAACGTCGCCGGTCGTGGCCAACCACCTGAACGTGCCGAAGCCGCCGGACGGCGAGCCGACGCTGTTGACCTTCGATGAAGTGACGACGATGTTCCACGAGTTCGGGCATGCCCTGCACGGCTTCTTCTCGAATGTGCGGTACCCCTACTTCGCGGGCACGTCGGTGCCGCGCGACTTCGTGGAGTACCCGTCGCAGGTCAACGAGATGTGGGCCACCTGGCCCGAGGTGCTGCGGAACTACGCCGTCCACTACGAGACCGGCGAGCCGATGCCGGCCGACCTCCTCGACAAGGTGCTGGCGACGCAGCAGTTCAACCAGGGGTTCGCGACCACCGAGTACCTCGCCGCATCGCTCCTCGATCAGGCCTGGCATCAGTTGACGGCCGACGAGGTGCCGGACGCGGCCGGGGTCGAGACGTTCGAGGCGGCAGCCCTCGAGACGGCGGGAGTTGCGCTCGAAACGGTGCCGCCGCGCTATCGCAGCACCTACTTCTCCCACATCTGGAGCAGCGGGTACTCGGCCGGCTACTACTCGTACATCTGGAGCGAGGTGCTCGACGCCGACTCCGTCGAGTGGTTCAAGGAGAACGGCGGCCTGACGCGCGAGAACGGAGACCACTTCCGGCGCACGCTCCTGTCGAAGGGCGGCAGCGTCGAGGCGCTGGATCTGTTTCGCGCGTTCCGGGGAGCAGACCCGGACATCGGTCCGCTCCTCGTCCGGCGCGGTTTGAACTGACCGCGTCGGGATCCGGCTCCGGCCCGAGCCGCGGAAGCCGCCGCCACCTGTGCGCATGACGGCGGAATCCTGCGCCGCGGCGGGGCGGGATCGCGAAGTACGAGCGGCGGGCAGACGGTGATATCATCGAGCCGCGCCTGAGCGTGACGTCGAGGGTGCGCCATGGGAGTCGCCACTATTCGTTCCGCGGAGGACGCGCTTTCGGTTCCACGATCGGAGTCGCACCCGCACGTGCGGTTGCGGCTCGCGGTGCGGGGCTTTCTCGCGCTCGCCGTGCTGCTTGCGGTGACCATCGTCACCACGTCGGCCACCCTCCTCTACAACGCCGCCACCACCCTGCGCGACGAGGCCGAGGCCAACGCGGTCACCCTGTCGGAGCTGTTCTCCGCGAGCTTCGCGGAGATGGGCGAGATCTCGCTGGCCAACGTCGCGCGGACGCTCGACGCGACCCTCGACCCCCAGATGATCGCCCAGGCCCGCATCGCCGCCCAGCTCGTGGCGGCGGCGGAGGCGGCCGAGTACGACCCGCCGCGAATCATCCGCATCCTGGACGGGATCGTCGCCGAGACGGTGCTCGACGAGTTCTGGATCACCGACGAGACGGCGTTCTCCTATCTCACCAACGTGCGGGACGAACGGGGCCGGCTGGTGCCGTTCCAGTTCGATCCGGATCCGGCGGTGCAACCGCAGGCGTCGAAGTTCTACGTGCTGCTCGCCGGGGACGACGGCGACGTGATCACCCAGCCGGCCCAGGTGCGGGAGATCGACAACGAGGTCTACAAGTACGTCGGGGTCGGCGGTGTCGACAAGCAGCGGATCGTGCAGGTCGGCAACGGGATCGTCTTCGGCGATCAGGAGATCCTGACGAGCCGCTACACGTCCGAGCGGGCCGACGTCTCCGCGATCATCGAGGGCATTCTCGGCCAGCAGATGGCGGCCCAGGCGACCATGCTGGAGCGCTTCATCGCCGCCGCCGAGGCCGCGGCATGGACGCGTGACGACATCGAGTTCCGGCTGCGGCGCATCACCACCACGACCGCCATCGACGAGATTCGCGTCTCCGACGCGAATGGCGTCCCCCTCTACTCGAGCCTGCTGCCGCCCGCCGCGGGCGGAGCCGGGGCGGCCCTCGTGCGCCCCGCGGGCCTCGACGAGCTGTCCGAGGGATCGCGTGGCGTCGTGGAGCATCCGACGGCGCCGCGGCCGTCCGACGGCGCCCTCTACAAGTACGTCACCGTCGCCACCGGAGAAGCCGCGCGGCGCGTTCAGGTCGGCATTCCCATCGAGAGCGCGTCGGGCGGCAATCTGCTCTACTCCGTGTACCAGCGCGAGGCGGATGTCCTGGTCCGCTCCGGAAACCAGGACCTCGATGCGCTCTGGGTCGTCAACCTCGATCGCGAGCTCGCCGCCGCCGCCCGGCGGGCCGAAGTGCAGACCACCGAAGGCGTGGACGCCTGGCAACTGTTCGAAAACCGCGCTGCAGCGGTCATGGACACGGCCATAGACCAGGGACGCGTCGTGAGCGCCGTGAGCCTGAGCCTGTTCTCACCCGAGGATCGCGGCATCTGGGTCGCCTCGCCGCTCATCAATACCGGCGGGATCCCCATCGGGGGCCTGGCGATCGCGGTAAACCTCGACGACATCGCGGACACGGTGATCGGCGAGACCGGGAAGACCGTCGTCATCGCCTTCGTGCTGCTCGCCCTCACCGGCTTCGCGGCGGCGGGAGGCACGCGCTGGCTGACCCATCCCATCGAGGTCATCGCCGAGGCCGCCCGGCAGGTCGAGACCGGGAAGCCGCCGGACAGCGAAGCAATGCAGGAGGTAATGCGTCGAACGGACGAGCTCGGCAGTCTGGCGCGCGTCTTCTCCGACATGACCGTCCAGGTCTTCAACCGCGAGGAGCAGCTGGAGACGATGGTGGCGGCGCGGACCCGGGAGCTGCAGACCACCAACCAGCGGCTGCAGATCGCCCACGAGGCGCTCAAGCAGGACCTCTCGATGGCCAAGGTCGTGCAGGAAGCGCTGGTCCGCGAAGGAGACGCCGAGTTCGAGAGGTTCTCGGTGTCGGCGAAGATGACCCCGGCCCAGGAGATCGGCGGGGACTTCGTCGAGTTCATGGATTCGTCGAACGAGACCCTGTTCTTCGTGCTCGGGGACGTATCCGGCAAGGGGGTCGCCGCCGCGCTGTTCATGGCCGCATCCCAGTCGGCGATGACGTCGGCGTACGCCGAGCACACCGAGATCTCCACGATCGCCAACGAGGCGAACCGCCGGCTGTGCCAGCAGAATCCGATGGGGCTCTTCGTGACCTGCGTGCTCGGCATCCTCGACATGCCGAGCGGCAGGCTCGACTACGTCTGCGCCGGACACGAACCTGCCTACGTCATCGCCCCCGACGACTCCCGGCGCCCCCTCCCCATGACCCGGGGCCTGGCGATGGGGCTGATGGACGATTTCGACTACTCGAGTGGAAGCGAGGTCCTTCAGCCGGACGAGACCCTGTTTCTGTATACGGACGGCCTGACCGACGCCGTTGACCTCAGCGGCGCCCTGTTCGGCAAGGAACGCCTGGAGGGAACGCTGGACGGCGCATCGCGGCGGTCACCTGCGGACATCGTGACCCATGTCTGGAACGAGATTGGGAGCTTCTCGACCGGAACAGCCGCCGCCGACGACATGACCTGCCTCGTGCTGCGCCGCCGATGACCGCGCCGGGATCCGTTGACCGAGAGAGTGGATTGGTGCCACGGGATGTTGTTATAGTGGCGGGGCTGCACCCGCCGACGCTCGTGCGCGAAACCATGCTTGACCTTCACGTCTCGCTGCCCGCCAAGTTGACCGAGGTCCGCAATCTGTCGTCCGCGGTTGAAGAGTTCGGGGACGCGAACCACCTGCCACTGCCGACGGTCTTCGTGATCAACCTGGCCCTGGACGAGTTGATCACCAACGCCGTCACGCACGGTACGTTCGAGGTGCCGGATCCCACGATAGATGTCCATCTGAAGGCCGAACGGAACATCGTGACCCTGACGATCGAGGACAACGGGTCGCCCTTCGACCCGACGTCGGCCGAGTCGGCCGACGTGGACACCACGTCGTCACTGGACGACCGGTCGGTGGGCGGCCTCGGCTTGCATCTCGTCAGGACCTTCGCCCACGAAATGTCCTACGAATTCGTGGCCGGCAGGAACCGCCTGACGGTACATCACCATTTCAAGTCGGAATCCGCATGACCCGCATGGGTCGCAGGGTTTCGGCCGAGGGGCATCGATGAACATTGAAGTCGCAGAAGAACGGGAAGACGGGGCGCTGATACTGCTGCCGGTCGGGCGGCTCGACAGCGCGAACGCACGGGCGTTCGAATCGATCGTCATGGATCACATCGGCAACGACGAGCGGCGGCTGATCTTCGACTTCGGGCGCCTGTCGTTCATCAGCAGCTCCGGCATGCGGGTGCTCCTCATCGCCGCCAAGAGACTCAGCGCCAACGAAGGCACTATCGCCCTGTGCAACATGCAGGACCACATCGAGGAAGTGTTCCGCGTCAGCGGCTTCGATCAGATCATTCCGATCCGCGACTCGCGCCAGGCGGCTCTGGAAATCTCCTGACCCACCCTCCCCCACGAACCCCGTCTCGGACGCCGCCGGCCCGAGCCAGCGGGAGCATCCGAAGCGCCGACGCTTCACCCCGCTCGGGCTGCCGCCGAACCGCGTCCTTGTCAGGGGACCGGAGCGTCGATGGCGTACTGGACATGAGCCGCCATCACGAGGTCGTGAAAGCGGCGGCATTGGGTCTCGAGCTGCCGCAGACGGTCGCGCCAGTCCTCCAGGGCAGGCCCTTCCGACGGCCAGCGGCTGCTTACGGTCCTGGTCATCTGCGCCGCAAGACTCAGGGCCTCGCCGGTCGGTCCCGGCCCGGGCGCGAGCGCAGCCAGCTCGCGGGCCGCCGCATCCAACGCCGAGTACAGTGACCGCGGAAGCCGGGGATCGACGACCAGCAGGTCGAATACCCGATCCGGGCGGATCGCGACACCGTAGCGATGCGCATAGGCGTCGAGCGCGTGACAGATACGCAGCAGGCTCATCCAGTCGTGGTCGGAGGCTTCCTCCGCCGTCGCGATACCCTCGACCTGGGACAGCAGCAGTGAGACCGCCAACTGCACGCGCTCGGTACACCGGCCGATCTGCAGAAAGCGCCAGCGGTCGTCGCGATACATGGTCCGCTCGGCCACGCCCATCAGGGTGTCGACGTCCCGCAAGACCTCCGAATAGAAGCTCTCCGGCGCGGTCTTCCAGATATCCTCGATACGCAGGTCCCGCAGACGCAGGTAGGCGAGATTCACGCACGTCCACATCTCGCCACTAACGCAGTGGCGCATCTGGCGCGCGTTCTCCCGGCCCGCGGCGAAGCAGCTCCGGACCGAATCGGGGTTGGCTCGCTCGAAGGTGAGATCGTCGGCGAGCGCGAACGAATCGGCGAGGGTGAAGTCGTCGTCGGAGCCGCCGAATCCGATGGCGGGACCGGAAGGCCGCCGGCCCAGCGCGCCGTAGATGCGGCGCCAGCCGAAGTTGATCTCGCGGATCGGCCGGTCGACCAGGGTCTCCATCTGCTCGCGCAGGAGGCGACAGACGTGGCCCGTCCGCTCGACGTAGCGGCCCATCCAGTAGAGACCCTCCGCGTTGCGCGCCAGCATTCAGTCTTCCAGCACCCAGACGTCCTTGCCGCCGCCGCCCTGGCTCGAATTCACGACGATGCTGCCCCGGCGGAGGGCGACGCGGCAGGCAGAATGCTCCCGGCACGAGGCGGGTCTGCCGTCCCCGGAGCACGAACGGGCGCAGATCGACGTGGCGCGGCTCGGCCCCGCCGTCGATGAAGCAGGGCGCGCGGGAAAGCGACAGCACCGGCTGGGAGATGAAATCGGCAGGGTTGGCTCGCATCTCCCGGGCATACGCTTCGCGCTCGGCCGGCGTGGCATGAGAACCGACCAGCATGCCGTAGCCGCCGGACTCGCCGACCCGTTTCACGACGAGCCGGTCGAGGTTGTCGATCGTGTATTCGAGGCTCTCCGGCCGGCGGCAGATGCGGGTCGGCACGTTGGCCAGAATCGGATCTTCGCTCAGATAGTAGCGGATCAGGTCCGGCACATACGGGTACACGCTCTTGTCGTCGGCCACGCCGGTCCCGGGAGCATTCGCGATCACCACGCTGCCGTGACGGTACGCCTCCATCAGGCCGGGCACCCCGAGCAGCGAATCGGGACGGAAGACCAGCGGGTCGAGGAAGTCGTCGTCCACGCGCCGATAGATCACGTCGACGCGCCGCAGTCCCTCCGTCGTGCGCATGTAGACGACCCGGTTCCTGACCACCAGATCGCGGCCCTCCACCAGCTCTGCGCCGATCTCGTTGGCCAGGAACATGTGCTCGTAGAACGCCGAGTTGGCCACCCCGGGGGTCAGCAGGGCGAGGGTCGGTTCGCGAGAGCCGGCGGGGGCCAGCTCGCAGAGCGTCTCGCGCAACAGACGTCCGTACTGCTCGACCTCCCGCACCCGGCATTGCCGGTAGAGACGCCGCATGCTCGCCTTCACCGCCTTGCGGTTGGCGATCATGTAGGACACCCCCGACGGCACCCGGAGGTTGTCTTCGAGCACCAGGAACCCGTCGTTGGTGCGCACGATGTCGGTGCCGCAGATGGCGACCCAGGTCCCGTGGGGCGGGCTCACCCCGCACATCTCGCGGCGGTACTGGGGACAGCCGTACACCAGGTCCTCGGGGATGACCCCGTCGGCGATGGCCCGGGCGTCGCTGTAGACGTCTGCGAGAAAGTGGTTGAGGGCGAGGACCCGTTGCACGAGGCCCGCCTCGAGCCGTTTCCAGTCGGCGGCGGACACGATGCGGGGAATGCAGTCGATCGGGATGATCCGCTCGTCCGCCTCCTCGTCGCTGTAGACCGTGAAGGTGATGCCCTCGTTGAGAAACGAGCGGCTGACCCGCTCCTGAATCTCGCCGAGCTCTGCGCTCGACAGCCGGCCCAGCGTCTCGTGGAGCTGGAGGCTGTGGTCGCGGGGCGCGCGGTCCGCCCCGAACATCTCGTCGTAGACAGCAGGGTCGATCTCGTACGCGCCGAAATCCATGCGGTGCTCCGTCAGAGCCGCCAGACTATCAGCAATTGCAGCGTGTTCTCGTCGATCGTAGTGCCCAGCTTGTTCGGCCAGTACTGGTACTCGCCGCCCAGGAAGAGCTGGTTCGCGGCGCCGCTCACTGCCTTGCCGAGGTCCCAGACGAGTTGCGGCTGGGCCAGAATCCAGCTCTGACCCTCGTTCCCGAATTCATCGACGACGCCGCCGATATATTCGGCATGGCCGAAGAATCCGAAGGACTGGCTACCGATGTCGAACCCGGCGCCCCAGTTCACGTCGAACGTCCAGCTGTTGCTCGTCCGCGGGGCAACGCTGCCGGTATTGCCGTCGATGAACGCGGTGATGTCGGTATTCAGGAAGAAGAAACCGGGCACCGCCCAGGACAGCCGGACGCCCGGCAGGTACTTGAAGAAGTCGGCGTCGCCCCCGAAGTTGATGCCGCCAATCACGGCCACGTCCCGGAGCGGCCCGCCGCCCACCGTCCGGTTCGACACCTTGCCGAGACTCAGCGTGGGGTACCACTCGCCATAGAAGTCCTTGTCGTTGAAGCCGTCGCCCAGACCGTCGTCGATATAGTCGATGAATACGAAGCTGTCGCCCAACGACCAGCTCGATGCCTGCTGTATCGTCAGGACCCGGCTCGGCGTGGACTGCCCCGAGAAGGGATTCCGGAGACGGCCGTACTGGAAGGCGAACTCGGTCTGCGCGGCCGCAGGGGTCGCCGTAACCACCACCAGCACCGCGCCCAGCACCCATGGCCACCAACCCGGAACCGTCGTTTTCGCGCTCACCGTCTGACCTCGCCGCCCCGCGTTCGAGGGTTCCAAGCTCGCCGCGTGTCCCCAGGTAGCCTGCGTCCGCGGTCGCACGCACCCGACGCTCCGAGCTACGGCCCGCGGGGCGATGCCGGCGACTCGTCGGAGCCAAGCGTAGAACGTGGTTCGCGGACAGTATAATTCGGCGGTGCCGGAATTGAACACCGGCGTCGAGCCCTCCCCCACGCCGCGGGCGCGCCGCAGCGGGGGGGCGAAAGACGCCGAATACGTCGAATACGTCACGTTCGACCGCGTCAGCAAGAGCTACGACGGCCGGACTCTCGTGGTGCGCGACCTCGACCTGCACGTCGGCAAGGGAGAGTTCCTCACGCTGCTCGGGCCGTCCGGATCCGGCAAGACGACCTGCCTGATGATGCTGGCCGGGTTCGAGGCTACCACCTCGGGGGTCATCCGTATCGACGGCCGCTCGGTGCATCACCTGCCGCCGCGGAAGCGCGGCATCGGCATGGTGTTCCAGAACTACGCTCTCTTCCCGCACATGACGGTGGGCGACAACCTCGCCTTTCCTCTGGAGGTACGCGGACTCGACCCGGACGACCGCCGAGCGCGGGTACGCCGCGTCCTGCAGCTCGTGCGGCTCGACGGCCTGGAACATCGACGGCCGGGCCAGTTGTCCGGCGGCCAGCAGCAGCGCGTGGCCATCGCCCGCGCCCTGGTGTTCGAGCCCAATCTCGTGCTGTTGGACGAACCCCTCGGCGCCCTCGACCGCCGCCTGCGCGAGGAACTGCAGTACGAGATCCGGCGCATCCACCGCGACCTCGGAGTCACGATGGTGTACGTCACCCACGATCAGCACGAGGCGATGGTGATGTCGGATCGCGTCGCCGTGTTCCGGGCCGGCGTCGTCGAGCAGGTCGCCTCGCCGGAAGCCCTCTACGAGGAACCGGACTGTTCGTTCGTGGCCCGCTTCATCGGCGAGAACAACCGTCTTCCGGGCCGGGTCATCCACGCTCGGGAGGATATCTGCGACGTGGACGTCAGCGGCCGGCGCGTCCAGGCGCTACGGGTCGTTCCCTGCCGGAACGGCGACCCCGTCCTGTTGTCCATCCGCCCGGAGCGCGTCTCGATCGCCCCTGAACCGGGGATGTACACCAACGAGTTCGATGCGACGGTCGACGACGTGACCTTCCTCGGCGACCACCTCCGCATCCGCGTCACCGTCTGCGGCCAATCGGACTTCATCGTCAAGATTCCGAACATCGTGGGCCACGGCGCGGTGCTGGAGGGGGACCGCATCCGTATCGGCTGGACCCCGACAGACAGCCGCGTCCTGAACGCCGAACACGAGGAGGCCACGCCATGACCGGTATCGCTGGACCGTGCACCGCGACGCTCCGTCTCGCGGCCTTGCCGCCGGCGCTGATGACGGCGGCCGCCCTGGCGTCCGGCTGCGCGCCGCCGCCCGGCGAATCGTTGACCGTCGTGTCGTGGGGTGGTTCGTACACACAGGCCATCACCAAGGGCTACGTCGAGCCCTACACGGCCGAGACCGGCGTCGAGATCCGTCTCGACGACTACAACGGCGGGCTTGCCCAGGTGCGCGCGCAGGTCGAGACCGGCAACGTGCACTGGGACGTCGTCGACCTCGAGACCAACGACGCGGTCAGCGGCTGCGACGAGGGCATTCTGGAGCCCATAGACCCGGCCTTGCTCGCGCCGGGGCCGGACGGCGTGCCGGCCGCGGACGACTTCCTGCCCGAGACGGTGCTGGAGTGCGGTGTCGGCACGCTGCTGTACTCGACCGTCTACGCCTACAACGCCGAGCGCATGACCAGCGAGAAGCCGACCACGCTGGAGGACTTCTTCGACCTCGAGCGCTTCCCCGGCCGCCGCGGATTGCGGCGCGTGCCCTTCGCGAACCTGGAGTTCGCCCTGATCGCCGACGGCGTGCCGCTCGATCACGTGTACGCCACCCTCGACACGCCCGAGGGGGTCGACCGCGCTTTCCGCAAGCTCGACACGATCAAGGATCAGGTGGTCTGGTGGGAAGCGGGGGCCCAGCCGCCGCAGATGCTCGCGGACGGCGAGGTGGTGATGAGCACCGCCTTCAACGGCCGGATCTTCAACGCGCAGAACCTGGAGGGACAGCCGTTCGTGATCGTCTGGGACGGTCAGGTGCTGGACGTCGGCCAGCTCGGCATCGTCGCGGGAACGCCCGACCTCGAGACGGCGCTGGACTTCGTCAGATTCGCCTCGACCGCGGCGTCGATGGCCGCCGTCAGCCGCTACATCGCCTATAGTCCCGCGCGCCGCTCCGGGGCGTTGCTCATCTCGACGCACGCCGAGACCGGCGTCGACATGAATCCCCACATGCCGGCCCACCCGAACAACACCAGGCGGGCGCTGCAGAACGACTGGGCCTGGTGGAGCGACCACATGGACGAGATGAACGAGCGCTTCAGCGCGTGGCTGGCGCGGTGACCCGTTCGTCCCTGCGCGCGGCGGGGCTGGCGCTGCCGCTCATCGCCTTCATCGGCGTCACGTTCGTGGTGCCGTTGGCGACGATGCTGGCGCGCAGCGTCTACGACCCGGTGGTCGCCGATGCGCTGCCCGACACCTTGGCCCTGCTGCGCGATTGGGACGGAGAGTCCGATCCCGGCGAGGCGGTGTACGCGGCGGCCGCGCGCGAGTTGCTGCGCGCACGGGACGAGCGGACGGTCGGCCGCGTGGCCAGCCGCGTCAACCGGGTTCGCGGCGGCCTGCGGGGCGTCGTCGTGCGCAGCACGCGCCGGCTTCAGGACATCTCCGGCGGCCCCTGGCGCGCCGCCATGCTGGACATCGACGACGATTGGGGCGACCCCGGGACCTGGCGCGCCATCCGCACCGCCGGCGATCGCCTCACCGCGCGCCACTACCTGAACGCCGTCGACCTGCAGCGGCTGCCCGACGGGTCGATCGCCCGCCAGCCCCCGGAGCGCCGCATCTACGTGCCCCTGCTGTGGCGCACCCTCGTGATCAGCCTCGGCATCACCGGGCTGTGCCTGCTGCTGGGCTATCCGGTCGCCTACCTGATCGCGCACGCGCCTTCGCGCCGCGCCGGCTTGCTCCTCGGACTGGTCCTTCTGCCCTTCTGGACGTCGCTGCTCGTCCGGACCACCTCGTGGATCGTGCTGCTCCAGACCCAGGGAGTCGTGAACGACCTGCTGGTCGCGGTCGGGCTGGTCGCCGACGACGGACGCATCGCCCTGATCTACAACATGACCGGCACGGTGGTGGCGATGACCCACATATTGCTGCCCTTCATGGTGCTGCCGGTCTATTCCATCATGCGCGCCATTCCGCCGCAGCAGATGAACGCCGCCGCCTCGCTGGGCGCAAGCTTTCCGCGTGCGTTTCTGCGCGTCTACTGGCCGCAGACCCTCTCCGGGGTCGGCGCGGGTTCGCTCCTCGTCTTCATCCTCGCCATCGGTTACTACATCACGCCCGCCCTGGTGGGCGGCCAGAGCGGTCAGCTCATCTCCAACTTCATCGCCTACCACATGCAGACCTCGCTGAACTGGGGGCTCGCGGGCGCGCTCGGCGGGATCCTGCTGGCCTGCGTGGCGGTTCTCTACCTGGTCTACGACCGGGTGGTCGGCCTCGAGCGCATGAGGCTGGGATGAGCATGAACGCGGCCGAACCCGGGTGGCGAGTAGGACGGATCGTCCATCTGACCGTCTGCGCGCTGATCTTCACCTTTCTGATCGCGCCCATCCTGGTGATCGTGCCCCTCAGCTTCAACGCCGAGCCGTACTTCACCTTCACCGAGGGGATGCTGCGCCTCGATCCGGAGGCCTGGTCCCTCCGCTGGTACCGGCAGATCGTCACCGACGCCGCCTGGCGGCGCGCGCTCGGCAACAGCCTCCTGATCGGCATCGCGTCGACGGCGCTCGCAACGGGGCTCGGCACCCTCGCCGCCCTGGGGCTGTCGAGCCCCGCCATGCCCGCCCGCCGCCTCGCGATGGGACTGCTGATCTCGCCGATGGTCACGCCGCTCATCATCTCGGCCGCGGGCATGTTCTTCTTCTACTCCACCCTCGGCCTGTCCCAGACCCACTTCGGGCTGATTCTCGCCCACGCCGCCCTCGGCACCCCTTTCGTGGTCATCACCGTGACCGCCGCCCTGTCCGGCTTCGACACCAACCTGACCCGCGCCGCGGCCAGCCTCGGTGCGGGTCCGCTCGTGATCTTCCGCCGCGTGCAGTTGCCGCTGATCGCGCCCGGCGTCGTGTCCGGCGCCCTCTTCGCCTTCGCCGCCTCGTTCGACGAGGTGGTCGTGGTGCTCTTCATGGCCGGCGAGAACCAGCGCACTCTCCCCCGCCAGATGTGGGCCGGCATCCGCGAGCAGATCAGCCCGGCGATTCTGGCCGTCGCCACGTTCCTGATCGCCTTCGCGGTGCTGCTGCTGTTCACCGTCGACTGGCTGCGCCGGCGCGCCGCCCCCTCTGCCGACGAGGCGTGACGGTCTTCACCGCCTCGTGCGACGCGTAGTCGGGGTCGCCGTGAATCGGCGCGATCCGCCCGGTCAAACCCGTGGCTGGAGGTGGCGCCAGCAACTCCGGGCGCCGCCGTGTGGCGGAACGATGTCGGCGGAATCGGAAACGAATCGTTCCACTTCCTGGGTCTACTGGCAGCTCTTCTTGCCGGTCCATCGCCCAGCATGGGGAACACCCCCCTGCCGAGGTGAAGTCCATGTCCTCTGGTGACAACGGACAGCGGCCATGATGCAAAACAGGCTATAATTTGAGTCAATATGAGAGTCAGCGTCGAGATCAATGAAGCAACGCTGAACGCGCTTCGTCGGCTGACCGGGGAGAGAAAGATGAGCCCGGCGATCAGTCGCGCGGTCACCGAGTTCGTCAGACGGCAACGCGTGCGCGAGTTCGGCCGGTTGCTGCGCGAGGGCGCCTTCGACTACCCGTTGACCAGCGATGAGGTTGAGCCCGAGAATCGCTGACCGGCATGGTGCTCGTGGACTCGTCGGTCTGGATCGAGGCCCTGCGCCGGCAAGGCGACCTGGCGATCAAGGTGGCGCTGGAAGCCCTGCTGGAAGTGGACGGCGCCGTCGTATCCGGTCCGATCCTGCTGGAGGTGCTCGGCGGGTGCCGTCCTGCAGATCGGAAGCGGCTCCTCGAGTACTTCGGCAGCGTGCCCTATCGCCGGGTGCCCGACGAGGCGTGGGGACGGGCCATGCGCCTGTCCTGGCAGCTGCGAGCCGAAGGCATCACCATCCCCTGGAACGACTTGCTGATCGGAGGCCTCGGTCTGCTTTGGGATCTCCGAATCTTCGCCGTGGATCGGCACTTCGACATCCTGGAGTCCCGGACGGAGGTGCGCCGCTACCGGCCGGGTCCCGGCGGCAGGTACTCGGACACGTAAAGGGTTGGTCGCCGGCACGACGTCTGCGTCATCCGCAACGCTTGCTTGCTACCAAGGAATCATGAGAGCGACCACCGCCCGGAAAGCCAGGAATCGGTTTCGCCATCTGCTGGACACAGCCCAGAGCACGGCGGTTCGCGTGGCCAGGATGGGCAGGCCCCTGGGCGTCGTGATGCCGATGCAACAGCACTAATAGCGGTTTCGACACCCCGACGGAAGAGTGACGACGGTTCCGTTCCACGGGGGCCGAGACATCGCGCCGTCGCTGCTTCGCAAGATCGCGCGGGACATCCAGGTGTCGGTAGACGAGCTGTGTGGATTTGATCGGGCGGACCACCGCACGGGTGGCCACAGCGACGTGGAGTAGAGGCGGGACAGAGTCAATCAACGGGAGCCGACGCGAACATGCTGGACCCCGATGAACTCGCTCTCCGTCGAAATATCACCATCCTGGAGAAGCAGCTCGATGACTTCCTGGAGATTCCCGTGAAGCTCGTCCAGTGTCTCGCCCTGGCTGTGCGCGCCGGGGAAACCCGGCACCCAACCGACGTAAAGTCCGGTATCGGCGTCGCGCTCGACGACGGCGGCGTAGGTCTTCATCAGAGAATCCCCGTGATGTTCAGGAGCACGGATACTCGAGGGCGCGACCAGTTCCTGTGAGACCTGGAATACCACTCCCACGCTCCCCGGCGGCCCCCACCCGATCGCCGCCGAACTGATCGCCCTCTGCCGCCGTTCCAGGAACACGAACGGCGGCGGTGGGCTGAAGAGTACGATCCGGGACCGGCGAAACCCAGAAGATGGAAGCGGGCCGCGGGATCAGGGCGGGTACCCGGATCACCGCGACAAGAGGCTGCACGGGAAGAGCGGGCCTGGGTGGATGCAGCCGCCTGGCTGCATCCACCCAGGTAGTAGCGCGGAACTCCAGGTTACTTCGCCAACGCGTCCGGACGGAGCTGGAAGCGGACCACCTTGCTCGGTGTGCCCTGGCCGGTCTCGGCGTGGAATGGCGCCCGGGTGCTCCAGGTCGCCCAGAGGCCCTTGCCCTTCCACCCCGTGTCGGGGTCGTCGATGCGGCCGTCCATCCACTTGGTGTAGAACCCCAGCGGATACGGCACGCGCAGGGTGACCCACTCGCCGTCGCGCAGCGCGAGCAGCCCCTCGGCCGCATTCCCGGTGTTGATGGGCACGTCGCGGCCCAGCCCCAGCGTGTCGAACTGGTCGACCCACGTGTAGTAGCTGCCCTCGATGCTGCCCGACTCGGCGATGCCCTTCATCTGGGGCATCGGCTCCTCGTACAGCGTCCACCCCTCGGGGCAGTGCTGACCGGTCGCGTCCGGTCCGTTCAACGAGCCGGTGCATTTGCTGCGGTCGAAGCTGGCCAGGTGCCCGCTGGCCAGCGGGGTCCACACGACGCCGTTGCGGTCGACGTCCATGCCGCGCGGCGAGTAGCCGTCCTGCACCTCGGCGCCGGGGTTCTGGAACGGCACCTCGTAGAACTCGGTCAGGCCGGTCTCGGACGGGTTGTCGCCGGGGGCGAACCGCAGCACCGCGCCGGGCATGCCGAGCGACGACCCCCAGATGCTGCCGTCGACGGGGTTGTAGGCCACGCCGTAGAAGCCCGAGCGGATGCGGGTGTCCTTCGCGGGGTCGGCTGGCTCGCCGGGCTCGACCCACGCGTCGCGCACGCCGTTGGCGTTGGTGTCGAGCACCAACGGGCTCCAGCCCTGCGCCGCCTCCTCGTCACCGGTCTCGAGGAACAGGTTGGTGTCGAGCCACCCGATGACCTGCCCGCCGCCGCTCGTCCACAGGGTGTTGCTATCGTCCTCGGCGAAGATCAGGTGGTGGGTGCTGTAGCAGGTGCCGACGAGGGTCATCTCGTCGGTAGCGGGGTCGTACACCGCGAGATGGCGGTTCGCCCGCGGATTGGGGAACGCGCGGGCGGACGGATGGTCGGAACCCTCCAGGCACATCGGCGGGTTCTCGGGACCCCGCACCCGGGAGGTCAGCCACACGCGGCCGTCCTGGTCGAGCATCGGGTTGTGCACGTTGGACCGGCTGTCCCAGATCGCCTCGTCCCCCCAGTACGGCGACGACGCCAGGGGCGCTCCCGCGGCCAGCGGGGTGTCCGGGTCGCGCACCGGCACCACGACCTCCGAGATGGAGTTGCTCACCGGGTCGAGCACCGGCACGTAGTCGGCGCTGGCCTCGAGCGCGCCGTAGATCGGGCCGTTGGCGTTCACGGTGGGGTTGCGCTTGTCGGTCGACGCCTCGTCGTGCAGGTAGGTGGTGGGATCGGCCCAGTCCCACTGCGTGACGACGACGTTGCGCTCGACCCCCTGGGGCCGCGGCGGCTCCGGCGGCACCTCGCCGGCCATGATGCGGCCGGTCCAGTCGGCATACATTTCGAGCGCGCGGCGGCGTCCCATCCGATCGAGGGCCCCGCTCATGCTGCCCCCGGCCTGGCCGGACTGAATGCGGCGGTCCCAGGCCGCCACCAGCGAGTCGAACTCCCCCAGTTGCGGCGGAATCTCGCGCGTGGCCTTGTTCCCGAGCCCGTGACAGGCGGTGCATCCGCCCGATTTCAGGCCGCGCAGCCACGCAGCCTGGCTCGGCACGCTCGGCGAGATGCCGTTCCCGTCGGCGCCGGTGCCCGGGAACTCGTCGGGACCCGGCACCTCGAGCAGCGAGTACCAGTAGCCCGAGGGGTAGTACTGGGCCGCGGCCTGCGCGTCGGGCGCGACCACCGCGGTCAGATCGACGCGGGTTCCGGGCGACACCTGCTGCTTGGGCGAATCGACGAGCCCGTAGCCGCGCGCCCAGACGTCGTAGGTCGCCTCGGGCAGGTCGGGCACGACGTAGCGGCCTTCGTCGTCGGTGACCACCGTGCGGTTGAACCGGGTCGGCAGATCCAGGGTCTCGGCAATTACCCAGACCCCGGCCTCCGGCCCGTTGGGCCCGGTCACGACCCCGCCGATGTCGTCGCCGTCGATCGCGACGGCCATCTGCTGCGCGCCCACTCCGGGCGGCAACGCCAGCATGCAGACGGCCAGTCCGCATCCGACCGTCCCGAGAAACGCCATCCTGCTTCTCGTCATCTTCTCTCTCCCTGAGTTGTCTCTCTACCGACCTGTTCCGGTCATGCCGGCGCTGCCTTCGGGCGGTCCATGCTCCGATGTCCGGACCGGCCTCCCGTGCCACCGCCGACCCTCGTATCGCTCCCGTCGGTTCGAACGCCGCCGAGTCACGGCGGACTCGCCCGCCACGATTTGGACACGGACATGCCACAATGTCAACCATCCCTCGAAGGCCCGGACGATCGAGTCGATCCGGAGGGAGACGGAGATCCGCTCGGCGCCCGGCGCGCCGGGCATGATGCTCAGGTCAAGGAGCCGTGCCACGAGTCCCGCTGCATGCGACCGGCGACGCGTCCCGCGTGGATTGCGCGGCGCCTCGGACTGCGTCCGGTCCGCGGCCGCACGCGCCTCATCGGCGCCCTCGCCGCACGGCGCCGCGCGGGCGCCTCATGCCCGCCGGCCCTGTCACCCGCCTCGGCGCGGCACGCGGTCTCGCCACCGGTGCCTGGCTTGCGATCGCGGCGGCCCTCCTGCCCGCATGCCAGGCGCAATCGTGGGAGCAGTACATGGATACGGCCGCCTTCGCCTACCAGGACGGCCGGACCGAGGAGGCGGAGGCGTTCTTTCTGCTGGCCGGGCAGCTCGCCGAAGAATTCGAGGACACCGACCCCCGGCTGGCCCTGACCCTCGGCAACCTCGCCGACCTGTATCGCTTGCAGGCCCGCGACGAGGAGGCCGAGTCGGCGTACCTGGAATCGCTTGCGCTGCTCGAAGGGATCGATGGACCGGATTCGCCGCGCGTGGCCCGGTTCGTGGCCGACATCGCGGTGTTCTATACGGCTCTGGGCCGCGACGAGGAAGCGGAGCCTCTGTACTGGCGGGCGCTGGAGGCGCTCGAATGGACGCACGGGTTCTATCACAACGACGTGCTGGAGCTGCGGACGATGCTGGCCGGCTTCCTTGTGCAGCAGGCACGGTACGCCGAGGCAGAGCCGCTGTATGTCGAAGTGCTGGCGATTCTGCTCGACGTGCCCGAGCCGGATCAGGACCAGGACCGGGTGCTCACCGTGCTCGACGAATACGCAATCCTGCTGCGCGCCACCGGCCGGGTGGATGAGGCGGCGGCGGCGGCAGCCCGCGCGAGCGACATCCGGGCGCAGTTCTGACCGTGGACATACGGACGCGGTTCAGACCGCGCATGGAGAACGCAACACCGACCGAGCCCCGGGTGCGGGGCCGGGAGACGACGAGGACATCATGAAACGTGCGATCACCCTGGTATCGGGACTCCTGCTGTCGGTCGGCCTCGCCCACCTCGAGGCGGCCACCGTCACCACCGTCATCGGCAACGGCGCAGCCGGCCTCTCCGACGCGCAGGTCGCCAACCCCTACGGCGTCGTCGTCGGTCCGGACGGCGCGTTGTACTTCTGCGATCTGGACAACCAGCGCATCCGGCGGCTGGATCGCGACACGGGGGTGACGACGACCATCGCCGGAAACGGCGAGCGGGGCTACCACGGAGACGGCGGACCCGCCACCGAGGCCGCCCTCGACATGCCGCACGAAATCCAGTTCGACGACGCCGGCCATCTCTACATCGTCGAACGCGACAGCCACGTGGTGCGCCGGGTGGACGCCGTCACCGGGATCATCTCCACCGTCGCCGGCACCGGCGAGCCCGGCTTCTCCGGCGACGGCGGCCCGGCCGTGGAGGCGATGCTCAGACGCCCGCACAGCATCGCCTTCGACCCTGAAGGCCGCCTCCTGATCTGCGACATCGGAAATCACCGCATCCGCCGGGTCGACCCCGCCACCGGCCTCATCGAGACCTGGGCCGGCACCGGCGCCCGCGAGCCGACGCCCGACGGGGCCCCGCTGGCCGGCACCCCGCTCAACGGCCCGCGGGCCATGGCGAGCGACCCCGACGGCAACCTGTACCTGGCGCTGCGGGAAGGCAACGCCATCTACCGGATCGATCTGGCCGCCGAGACCATCCACCACGTGGCGGGCACCGGAGAGCAGGGCTACACCGGCGACGGCGGCCCCGCCGCCGAGGCGACGCTGGCCGGCCCCAAGGGGCTCGCGTTCGCCGAGGGGCGGCTCTACGTCGCGGATACCGAGAATCACGTCATCCGGATGGTCGACACCGCCACCGGCCTGATCTCCACCGTGCTCGGCGACGGCACCCGCGGCGACGGCCCGGAAGACGACCCGCTGCGCTGCCGCATGGCGAGGCCGCACGGCATCTTCTACGAGACCGGCCGCGGCCTCTACGTCGGCGACAGCGAAGCCCACCGAATACGGCTGTTGGAGTAGGGTCTTTTCAGGCCCCGACCCGGCGCTCGAACCGAGCCACGGGCCTGGCAGGCCCGTGGCGAAAGTCCCCGCTGCATTCGACCGGCGATGCATCCTGCGCATCGCCGGCCTCGGTGCAACGCGGGTTTCGCCACGGACTGCTGTTCTGCTCGAATCAAGGCAGATCGAAACGGTCCAGGGTCATCACTTTGGTCCAGGCCTCGATGAAGTCATGCACGAACTCTTCCTGCGCGTCGTCAGCCGCGTAGAACCCGGCGACGGCGCGCAGCTCGGAGTTGGAACCAAAGCTCAGGTCGACCGGAGTAGCGGTCCATTTGAGCTCGCCCGTGGCACGATCGCGACCTTCATAGAGGCCCTCGGTCGATGACTTCGTCCACTGCGTCGACATGTCGATCAGGTTGACGAAGAAGTCGTTGCTCAGTGTGCCCGGGCGATCCGTGAACACGCCGTGGGCAGAGCCCCCGGCATTGGCATTCATACCCCGCATGCCGCCGACGAGCACCGTCATTTCGGAGACCGTCAGGTTCAGGAGAGCCGCCTTCTCCACCAGCATCTCCGCCGGCGACCGGTTGTTACCACCGGCGAAGTAGTTGCGGAACCCATCCGCGGTCGGCTCCAGAAGAGCGAAGGAGCCCACATCCGTCTGTTCCCGCGAGGCATCCATGCGGCCCGGCACAAAGGGCACATCCACGTCGACCCCAGCTCTCGCAGCCGCCTGCTCGATGGCGGCAGCACCGCCGAGAACCACCAGGTCCGCCAGAGAGACCCGCTTACCGCCTGATTGCGCGCTGTTGAAACCACTCCGGATTTCCTCCAGGGTCTCCAACACGCGGTCGAGTTCACTCGGATCGTTTATCGCCCAATCATTCTGGGGCGCCAGACGAATGCGCGCCCCGTTCGCGCCACCGCGCATATCGGTCCCGCGGAAAGTGGATGCCGAGGCCCAGGCGGCCCTGACGAATACCGCGGCAGGCAACCCGGACTCGAGAATCTCGACCTTCAGCGCCGCCGCATCCTGCGCATCGATGACGGCGTGATCGACTTCGGGAACGGGGTCTTGCCATACGAATTCCTGGTCAGGCGCCAGATCGCCGAGGTAACGCGAGGTCGGCCCCATGTCGCGGTGAGTGAGCTTGAACCAGGCCCGGGCGAAGGCGCCTTCGAACTCCTCCGGGTTCTCGAGCCAGCGCGAGGTGATCTCGCGATAGGCCGGGTCAACCTTCAGCGCAAGGTCGGTGGTGAGCATCATCGGCGCATGCCGTCGCGACGGATCGTGGGCATCCGGCACCAGGTCCGATGCCGCACCGCCGGCCGGCTCCCACTGGATTGCACCGGCGGGGCTCCGAGTCTGCACCCACTCATAGGCGTACAAGTTCTCCAGGAAGTTATGGGTCCAGGCCGCGGGGTCGATCGTCCAGGCGCCCTCCAGGCCACTGGTGATGGTGTCGGCGCCATGGCCACTGCCGTAGTCGTTCTGCCAGCCGAGTCCTTGTGCTTCGATGTCGCCGCCCTCGGGCTCGACACCGACGTACTGGGACGCATCGGCGGCGCCATGGGCTTTGCCGAAGGTATGGCCGCCGGCAATCAACGCCGCCGTCTCTTCATCATTCATCGCCATGCGGCCGAAAGCCTCCCGTGTGGCGTCAGCCGCCGCCTGCGGGTCCGGGTTGCCGCCCGGGCCCTGGGGATTCACGTAAATCAGGCCCATCTGCGTAGCCCCGAGAGGAGGGTCCAGTTCTCCGTCCTCATTGCGTCGATCGGCGCCGAGCCACTCGCCCTCGGGTCCCCAATGCATTTCTTCGGGCTGCCAGTCATCGATACGACCACCCGCGAAACCCAGGGTCTCGAAGCCCATGGACTCCATCGCGACGGTACCCGCGAGAATCATCAGGTCGGCCCAGGAAATCTTGCGGCCGTACTTCTGCTTGATCGGCCAGAGCAACCGGTGAGCCTTGTCCAGGTTTCCGTTGTCGGGCCAACTGTTGAGCGGCGCGAAGCGTTGCTGGCCACCGTCGGCGCCACCCCGGCCGTCGATGGTTCGATACGTGCCCGCGCTGTGCCAGGCCATACGAATGAAGAACGGCCCATAGTGACCGAAGTCGGCCGGCCACCAGTCCTGAGAAGCCGTCATCAGCTCTTCGAGATCCGCCTTCAGCGCGTCCAGGTCGAGACTTTCAAACGCCTCCGAATAGTTGAAGTCTTCGCCCAGAGGATTCGATTCCGGAGAGGCTTGGCGCAGCGGCTCGAGGCTCAACCGGTTGGGCCACCAATAGTCATTGGTCGGCGCACCATCCTGGGCAACCGCGAGGTCGACCGGCAAGAGCGGAGAGATCCCGATCGTCAGTAGGGCAATTGCACAATATCGTTCGTCTGAACATCCAAGTCGTCTCCTGTAGGTGAGCAAAGTCGTGGTAGCGGATGCGGCGGAACGGGCTGGTCACCGCCGGTCCCCGAGATCCTGCGGTTGGCGATGGGCCCGCCTTCTTCAGCGGCATCAGCGGAGATCCGCCCGGGCCCACCCGCACCGCCGCCGCGGAGCGAGATCCCCTGTCCCGGATCCGGCACCGGCTGCCCCCGCAGCCTCGCCTTTCGCTGTTTCTTCGGCATGGCACTACCCGCCATTACCCCCATGAATTGGAGGAAGGGTACTAGTGTGCTGTCCCGGAAATATACAGTGCAATGCGTTCCACCTTGGCGAGGATCGATTGCGCCGTGGCAGTCCAAGCGAACGGCGAGGCATCCGTATTGTACCGCTCGACGAAGCGATTGATTCTCCCGATCAGTTCCCGCACGCTGCTGAAGGAGCCGCGGCGGATGGCCTGTTCGGTGATGATGCCGAACCACCGTTCCACTTGGTTGATCCAGGACGCGTAGGTCGGCGTGTAGTGGACGTGGTACCGTGGCCGGTTCGCCAACCACGCCTTCACGCGGGCATGCTTGTGCGTGGCGTAGTTGTCGACGATCAGATGCACGTCGAGGTCGGCGGGGACGTTCGCGTCGATGTGGCGCAGAAAGGCGAGGAACTCCTGATGCCGGTGGCGGGGTTTGCATTGCGTGAGCACCGTACCGGTAGCCACTGCCAAGGCCGCGAACAAGGTAGTGGTCCCGTGACGCCAGTAGTCGTGAGTAACCCCTTCCACGTACCCCAGGCCCATCGGCAGCACCGGCTGCGTCCGTTGCAGCGCCTGGATTTGGCTCTTCTCGTCGACGCACAGGACCACGGCGTGGTCCGGAGGGTTGAGGTAGAGCCCGACGATGTCGCGCACCTTCTCGACGAAAAACGGGTCGGTGGACAGCTTGAACGAGCCCTGCCGGTGCGGCTGGACTCCAAACAACTTGAACCACCGCTGCACCGTGCTCTTCGAGACGCCGCTGTGGCCGGCCATCGAGCGCACGCTCCAATGCGTCCGGTCTGGCGGTGTCGCCTGCAGGGCGTGGTTGATGACGGCGGCTACGCGCTCATCATCGTAGGTGCGCGGCCGCCCGGGGCGGAGTTCGTCGTGCAAGCCTTCCAGACCGCACTCGCGATACCGTCTACGCCACTTGCCGACGGTGGCGTTGCTCACGCCCAACCGCGCCGCGACGGCCGTGCTCGACCTGCCCTCGGCGCAGGCGAGCACGATCTGCGCCCGCTGGACCAACCCGCTCGGGAGCGATCGGGACCGGCTGATTTGAGTCAAATGAGCGTGCTCCGCCTCGCTGAGTTCGATGGGAGCAACCGGACGGCCTCGTGGCATGGGGACCCTCCTCCTGAGAGAGCCCCAATTTTACTCCATTACTTAAGGGACGGCACACTAGCAGCCCGTGGCGCAAGTCCCCGCTGCATTCGAGCGGCTCTCGGTGCAACGCGGGGTTACACCACGGGCTACCAGGCATTCTAGCGGAGACGGGGTTGAGTTCGCCAATCGGAGCGCCGGCGCCCGAACCTTCACGCACCCGATCGTCCGGGCCGTCGCGCTGCACTGTCGGATCGCCGTTCGACCGCCGGTTCGAGGACGGCAACGGACGCACGGCTCGTGCGCTGTTCCACGGGAGGATGCCCGGATTCTCCCGGCCCTCGGCTGGCGGCGTGCAGGCTGTGATATACCAGCGTCTGCGACCCCACGATGGGATCCGCCACCAGACGGTGGAGGGACGCGGGGTCGACGACCGCCAAGCTTGCCGCTCCACGGTGCCGCCTGGTGAAGACCCGCGGGGTCGGTCGCGACGCTCGGGATTGATGATGAATCATCGGTGTTCATCGATGCTCATGAACTTCACGGATTGCAGCCGGCGAAGCGGAATCGCAAGAACCGGGACACAGGAGGACGCGATGTCACGTGGTCAACTCGCGGCGGCGGTCATGCTCGGCTTCGGGATCGGCGCCGCCCCGGCGCTCGCGCAACCCGCGCACGACGACTTTCACCACCTGGGCGAGATCAACCAGGCGTCCATCGTCATGCTGACCGAGGTCGGCCTGGTTCCCGAGTCGATGGCGTCCACGATCGCCGGCGGCATCGCGGCGGTCGTCGCCGAGCAGGCAGAGCCGGGCGCTCCGCGCTCGTCCGACTACCTCGACTTCGAGGCGCGCCTCGTCGAGGTCGCGGGCCGCAACGCGTCGAGACTCCACACCGGGCGGAGCCGCCAGGACATCGGGTCGACCTTCCGGCGCCTCGGCATTCGCGAGGCGCTGCTCGACGCCTACGAGGCCCTGCTCGCGCCGCGCGACGCGCTGCTCGACCTCGCCGAGCAGCACACCGGGACAATCATTCCGGCCTACACCCACGGCGTGCAGGCGCAGCCGACGTCGCTGGCCCACTACCTGCTGGCCTTCGCCGCCGCTCTCGACCGCGACGCCGAGCGTCTCGAGGAGACCTTCGCGCGGGTGAACCGCAGCCCCCTCGGGGCCGCCGCCCTCGCCACCTCCGGGTTCCCCCTCGACCGCAACCGTCTCGCCGAGCTGCTGGGCTTCGACGGGGTCGTGGAGAACGCCTACGACGCCAACCACGTCTCGTCGGTCGACTCGAAGACGGAGGTCGCGTCGACGCTCGCGATCTCTGCCGTGTCGATCGGGCAGCTCGTCGAGGACGTGCAAATCCAGTATCACGACCCCGCGCCCTGGCTGCTCCTCGATCGGTCCCTCACCGGCGTCAGCAGCATCATGCCGCAGAAGCGGAACCCCACCATCCTCGCCCGGCTCCGGCGGCTGGCAAGCACCGTGATCGGCGACGCGCAGACGGTGTTCCTCAACGCGCACAACACGTCGACGGGCATGGCCGACTACCGCGCCAGCGACCAGCTTCTGGAGACCGTCGCCAAGGCCGGAGAGATGTATCGCCTCTACGCGGACGTCGTGAACGGACTGCAGGTCGACCCGGCGCGATCGCTCGCGGAGGTCGACGCCGACTACGCGACGATGACCGAGGTCGCCGACACCCTGCTGCGCCACGCCGAGGTGCCGTTCCGGGTCGGTCACCACTACGCGTCGGAGATCACGGAGTACGGCCGCGCCCGCGGCAAGCGCCCGAAGGACCTGACCGCGGACGAGCTCCGCCACTTGTACGAGGAGGCCTACGGCGAGCCGCTGCCCGTCGACGTGGCGCTGATCGAGGCCGCGCTCGACCCGGAACAGATGGTGGCGAGCCGGCGGGGCCTCGGCGGGCCGCAGGCCGCAGAGGTGACGCGCATGCTTGGGGCTGGCCGCCAGCGGGCGGACGCGAGCCGGCGCTGGCTGCGCGCTACGCGGGCACGCCTTGCTGACGCACAGTCCGCTCTCCAATCGGCATTCACCCGCTTGATGGAGGCGGCCCCGTGACGATTACGTCTGGCACGCCCAGACAGCGTGAGCGTGGCCGTCATGCACCCGGACGCAGAACGCCCTGCTGGAAAGCCCTCACTTCACCCAAGCCGCTCAACGGCTTCGCCAACAGGAAGTAGTTGGCCGGATCCAGCAAGTTTCGGAACGCGGCTTGCACTTTCGCGATGGGAATTCGGTCCAGGGGCCCCCGAACGTTCAACCCGACGGGCTCAATATGGCACAGTTTCCATCCATGCAGATTCACGCTGTATTCCCTCAGCGGGCATTGGTACCTCGCCTGTTTCCGTTCTTCGGCGCCAAGCGCCATGGCCACGGGGATCGCGTCGCAATCGAACCACTCTCGAACCTGGGCGACGCTCGGCGTTCTACCGCCAACGGCGAGCCAACACCCCCACTGTGCCGGCGAATTGTCGCACAGGACCAGTTTTCGCCCCGACTCATGAACGACCTCCGAACCTCGCCTCCCGGAGCCCTTCCTCACAAGCAACGGGATGTCCTGTGCGACTTCCCACTCGTCAAGCAGCTTCTTCCACCGTGTTCTGACGGACTCCTCCACGAACCGCAGGCAATGCGGACTCCTGTTCACGGTAACCGCCAGTTCTTCCAGTCCGGCACGGACTTCGTCCGGTACTCGCTCGACCGCGTCGGGGAAGTCCAGCTCCATCCCGCTGGTCCCAGCGTCGCCCTCGGGCAGGGTCAATTCGGCGCCACCACGGAAGAACCTGCCACGTTCCCCCCTTGAGAAGTCGTATTCTGGTTTCATTCCTTCGACTCATACTGCCGCCGCTCGCGTTTCCCTGCCCTTCGCGCAGAGATGATGCGAACGGCACCCGCATCGACGCCAATCTCCCGGTACGTGTGAACGACCACGAGCAGAGCTCCGTTGGCGGCCTGACCGAGGGTCAACCAACGTTCCTCGGTCGCGCTGTGGTCCTCGTCCGGAACCGACAGGGCGAGAGGATCGTTGAGGACGGTGGCAGCCACAGCGAACGTGACGCCGTGCTTGCCACGGTTCCTCCGTGCCTTCGCCGGATCCCAGGTAACGTGGTGCTGGAACACGGTCGTACCGAGCTGAACGACAGCGCCCTACCCCGACGAATCGTCCCCCGACACCGCCCGGCCGTTCGCCACCTACGCCGCCCGTTGCCTGGTGGCCATGTCCACCAGGCTGCGCCGGGGCCCCTATCAGCCCGAGGTAGAAGTCCCCGGTGTTCAAATGGATGGCTGAAGGGGCCGGTAGCGCGATAACGCGGCGATCCGCGCCGAATGGAGCTGGAATCGCGTCAAGACCGGCTCCAGCCGCTCCAGAACGTCCCACAGACCCACAAACAGGCCGATCAGCGCGCATACGCCGGCTACCGCCCGGCCCTGCAGGCCACGGGGCGTGCCGACACCGATCGCATGACGCAGAAGCAGCCCGAGGTTGAGGCCCGCGACGTGCACCAGCAGTCGCTTCAGAATGTTCGAATGCCCCCGCAGGTGCACCCGCCGCATCCCTCCCGTCTCATACAGATGCGCAAACGGCCGCTCCACCAGCTCGCTACGACTCCGCTGCAAACGCCGGCCCCGCTTGCCCCGTATCCGACGCCGGTTCCCATGCACCGGATCCCGAGCCTCCGGCGCGTCCTTCCAGCACCGCTTGCCCCGCGCCGGCTCCGCAATGTAACTCCGAATATCGACCGCCGCCAGACCCACCAACGTCTCGTTGCTGTGGTAGCCCTTGTCCGCAACCACCTCCGCAACCCCCGCCTCCCCCGCCAGCACCGCCTCCACCTCCTCGGCCGCCGTGATCAGGGTCTCGACTATCGTCGTTGTATCCCCTTCGTCCGCGCCCTGAACCGTCACACCCACCACCGCACCTGTCTCCATATCCACCGCATGCTCCACCTTGTGGGCCATGTGGGTGCTGCCGTCCTTCATCTTCGCGACTTTCGCATCCGGGTCGTGAGGGTGAGTCCACTCCTTGTTCGACGTCTTCTTCTTCCGCTTCCGGTCAAACCGCGCCAGGTCCTCCGCCGTCGGTGTCTCAATGCCGGAAGCCTTCGCCAAACCGGTCAGGAACGCCGTGTAGCCTTCACCCGTGTCACGTCGAACGATACTCCGCAGCGCCGCGTTGGCTTCCAGCATCGTCGCATCAATGCCCAACGTCTTCCCCCCGACCAAGCCCGTCTCCGCCAACTGCTGCAACACCCACGTGAAGACCGCCTGATGAGTCTCGACCGAAAACAGGCGCCGCGTCCGCGAGATCGTCGAATGGTCGGGCGGCGCCACCGGTGTCGCCAAATGCAGAAACGCCCGCAGGCTCAGCGAATCGGCCGCGCGCCACGCGATGGCCCGCTCCGAGGCCAACCCTTCGAAGTACCCGATAAGCAGCAATCGGAAATAGCGGCCCGGAGCCAGGCTCGGCCGTCCCATCGTCGCGTAGAACGGCGCGCACAGTCCTTCGACGAACGCGTCGAAGCCTGCCGCCTCGAGAATCCGGTTCAGTCGCTCATAGAACGGATGCCCCGCGCTCTGAGGCAGATCCGTCGTCGCTACCCACATCGATTGCTGCGACCCGTCGTCGCGCGTCAAGCCCATCGCCATGCGCACCAGTGTAGAACATAGGACCCGTCAGATCGATCCCTGGACGCCGACTTTCACCACGGGCTGCTATGCCCGGATTCCGAGCCAGCCGAGAGCGCCAGCGGCCCCAGCGGGTTCATCGCCTAAGCTCCAGGGAAACAAGCGCCACGCCGGCCCAATCCAACACCAGCGCCTTCGTGGCCTCGGCGTTGGGCAGGTCCGTGCACTTGTCGCGCGGTTGACAGCCGGCCAGCCCGGCCCCGAATTCGGTGCATTCATCCCATCAGGCTGAGCATGCTGGCGTCCACGCCTCCGTCTCATGTAGCGTTTCCGCGATATACATCCGATCCCCTCAAGCGTCCGCGGCGCCGTCGGCGATGGACTCCGCCACATCGCGCACCTGTGTCGTCACGGATTCGATCACTTCATCGAAGCCCACATCGTCGGGAACGGCAATGAACTCGTCAGGAGCATCGCTCCGGTCACCGTAGTCCAGCACGAGTCGCCGGTCCCTCGTGCTCACCCCGAACCACACGCCGTGCCAACGGTCGCCACCGCCCAGCCGGAGGTATCGGCCGTAGCGCTCGCCGCGCCGCCATCGGTTCAGCCCCTCCTTGTCCGCCCACCCGTCTTCGATGCCGGACTCCGTGACGCTGTCCACCAGCCGTTGAGCCACCAGCGCCGAAACACCGGAGACGAAACCCCTCACCTCCCCTTCCGTCGAAGGGAGGCTCAACTCCCGGCGCAGCGCCGCGGCGTGCGGCCAGATTTCGTTCACATAGTTCGCCAGGAGTTGGCTTCGCCGATTGATTTCCCTCTCGTTCCAGACCCCGCCTTCCATGTCTTCGACCAAGCGACGATTCATCTCCAGGCCGTCCCCACGCAGAAGCCCCGCTTTGAACGACCATGCCCGGTCGCCCAGTCTCGGGTTTAGTGCCCGATTCACCAGGGTCAGATTGCCGATGCGGTGTACCAGACCGTTCAGCCGCTGCCTGTCCTGGTCGGAGTCGTCGAAGTTCAGATCGTCCTTCCAATGCCGCTCCCAGTTCTGCGGCGCAACGTGCTCGACCGTCAGCGGCCTGAGCGTGAAGTCCATTGCAAGATTGGGGTTCTCCTCGTGCATTCTGCGCGCGACTCCGCGCAGCAGTAGCTGCTTTCGGGCGCTCGATATGCCGTAGTACATGTCGGCCTCTCGCAGGCGCACGACAATTTCATCATCGGTCGGCCAACGGTTCGTCCAGGTCGACTTCTCAAGCTCCTCGATCAACGTCGCGCAAACGCCGTCCGCCGGCGCGTCCCGAACCGCTTGCACATACCCGAAAGCCACGTCGTCGAAGCCCGAGTAGTTGGCCTTGATCGCGACCCGGCGCATGAGGAAGCTGTCGATGATTCGGAGTGCCTGATCGAGATCTGCGCCGTACCCCAGCCTGTCCACGAGGACCATGAAGACCGGAATAAGGGAGGCGAGATTCAGCGTGGCCCTGCGCTGCATGACCAACTGAGCGTATTCGGAGAATTCGCCGTCCCTCTGGTCGATCCGCCTGTAGATCGTTGCGTAGCGGCCCAACCGCGCAAGCAGTCCCTGAAGTTCCTCGTCCGACTTCCTGTAGACATGCTCGCCCACGTAGCGGAATTCACGGTAGAGGCGATCCCGCGGCAACGTGGGCATGTCCGACTGTCCAGACGCTTCCTGTCGGCGTCTTGGCAGCTCGATCTGCGCAAAGAAAAACAGAAACAACCCGATACGCTTACCCGAGAACCGTGGCGCGCTGATCCGCTGGGTCCAATAGCCGTCGGTGTCGTACGGCTCCAGATGGTCGGCGTACGTTCGGTCCCCGTCGGGGTCGTCGTCGCCAACTGCGAGAGACAGGATATAGTTCTTCGTCTTCTCCCACTCCGTCAGCGGCTCGCCCCGAGCGTTCAGGGCCTCAAAAATCGCGTGGCTGTTCTCGTGACCATCCAGTTGGATGTCGACGACCTGAAGCCCAAAGAGAATGGCCTTGGTGAGCGCGTTGGCGCGTTCGTGGCGAGCGTCTTCGGGAACACGGGCGACCCATTTCGCGACCGAGTTCCGGAAGTAGCGATAGCAGTTGTGCAGCGGCAGCGCGTCGCCCTCTGGGGCGTCGGAGTCCCCAATCGCCGCGTCGACAATCTTGGAAAAGCCTGCGTAGTCACTGCTCTTGTGCGTGATCTTGTACTTGTCCGCAGACTCCTGTACTACTGCTGTCACATTGACCAGCGTATCCGTAAAGATGGAAGCGCACTGCGCAAGACCGTTTTCCTGAAGGGCTGAGCGTGTAGCCGCGATGAGCAACTGTAGTGTCGTCAGGCGCTGCTGCCCGTCGACCACCCACCACCGGTCGAGGAAGCCCCCCCGAGAGCCGATCTGCTTCGTGATGATCGCGCCGAGGAAGTGGGGTTTGGCGCCCGGGCCTTCGACGGGGACGTGTCGCGTCAGAGCCATCAAGTCATCCCATAGAGGCTCCCATTGGCCTTCACGCGTCCACACGTAGTTCCGCTGATAACTGGGAATCACGAACTGCTTCCGCTGGGGAAAAGCAAGGCTGACAGTGGTGGGCACAGCGTGCAACATGCGATGTCTTCTCCTGCCTCGGGGCGCGTCCTTCATGGGCGGCTCGTCGACGTGACGGCCCCACGCCGACGGCTACCGCGGGTACTTAACCTGCAGCAGCTCGTACATGCGGACCACCGCACGCGGGTCAGGCCGCGCCGCCCCCGCGCCGTAGTGCTGCGCGTGGGCGCTGAGGTCGACGCGCCGGGCCGCGCTCCGGGCGGAGACGCCCTCGGCGTAGAACGCGTTCACCTGGCGGTTCAGGTCCCGGAGGTACGCCTGCAGGTGGTCGATCTGCTCGCGCTCGGTGAACGGCATCCCGTGGCCGGGCACCATGACGTCGAACTCCAGCGCCTTCAGCCGGTCGAGCGAGGCCGGCCACTCCTCGACGAAGCCGTCGCCCATGTACGGGAGGCCGTGGCCGCCGGGGCGCCCGACGAAGAAGTCGCCGGTGAACACGATGCGCTCCTCGGGGAGAAACACCAGGGTGTCGCCGCCGGTGTGGCCGCGCCCGGGAAAGTGCAGCTCCACCTCGCGCCCGCCCTTCACGAGGGTCATGGTGTCGCTGTAGGTCAGGTTCGGCGGGGTCGGCACGGTCTCCTGCAGCGCCTCCCAGTGCGCCTCCTGAATGCGGAGCTGGGTTTCCAGCCCGGCCCGCTCGGACGCGTCGGCGGTCGCCGCGATCTGCGCCTTCCGCTGCTCGATCTGGTCCGGGATCACCGCGGTGAACGAACGGTTGGTGCGCTGGCTGAGCACGTCGGAGGACAGCATCGTGCGTACGAAGTCGTGGCCGATGATCTCGACGTCGTCACCGAAGATCTGGTTCCCGTGCGCATGATCGAAGTGGTAATGGCTGTTGAAGACGTACCGGATCGGCTTGTCGGTCAGGGTGGCGACGCCCTCGACGAGCCCGCGCGCGGCGGCCGGGGTCACCGACGTGTCGACCAGCATCACGTGGTCGTCGTTGATGATGACGAGCGAGTTGCTCATGACCGTCATCGACCCGGTGCCGATCGCGAACCAGACCCCGTCGGCCAGCTCCTCGAACCGGTGACTCGGACTGCCGTCCGGGCTCTGCAGCGCGGCGCCGCGGGTCTGCCACTGGGCCGAGAACACGGCCAGGGCGGCGATGGAAAGGGCCATCAGGAATCGTCTCATCGGTCATTCGCCTCCACGAAAACGAGCTCGTTGCTCGCCACCCGCCCCGGAACCGGCGCGTGGTGATGCTCCAGATACAGATATCCGCTGTAGAACCCGGTCCGGTCGCCGCGATGCTGCCGGTCCCGGACGTGAATCGTCAACGTCCGCGGCACCTGCGCGGCATAGCAGTTGTCCCGGGCGGCGGTGCGCAGGTGCAGATACGCCATGCGCTGCTCCGGGGTCTGGCGATAGCGCGGGCGATCCGCGGACCCCACGTCCGAGTACGCCCCGCCCCGCATGTCGTCGAGCGGCGACGGCCGATGGTTCGCCCGGCGGACCGCCCGCCGATTGCCGGCCTCGACGAGCCGGTTCGTGATCGCCTGCGTCAGGCGGGTCATCGCGACGCATCCTTCCCGCGCACTCGGGATGTTCGCCGGCCTCCTCGACGAGATGGGCGACCGGGTCGCCGAGCTGCTTCTGCAGCTCGAGGACGTCGGGCGGCGGCTCGCTGAAATACACAATGCCGTCCGCCTGCCGGATCACGTAGCAGTCGCCGGGATGCAGCTCGACGACCTCGACCCCGTCATGCTGCGCGGGGAGCACCCAATGCCAAGTCTCGGGCATCGGATGCCACTCGCGCTGCGGCGTTCCCATGCGTCCCTCGATCGCGGCGGCCCCCAGGGCGCAACCGACCACCGCCCCGGCGGCGAGGCCCGCCGCCGCATGCCGCCTCCGACCCCGGGTCCGTACGGGCATGGTGCGGCCATTCTAGCCCGGAAACCGTCGCCTCGCGGACTCCGTTTCCTGCCCAACCGCCCTCCCGGACGATTGCGCCGTTTCCGCGGCGCAATCGTCTGGTTCCGAACGGGCGATCACCGGGAACTCCTGCCCCAATCCGCGACACCGGATACCCGCCCCTGCGAGCCGTGACGCGCGGTGCGCTCCCGATGGGGCGGGTGGCGGTATCATGAACACGCCCGTGACGGGTATCTCGACACCTGCGAGGAGCGACGACGATGATGCGATGGGTTTACCCGATCTGCTGGATGCTGGCCGCGGCCGTCCTGGCCGCGCCGATGGCGGCCGCCCAACAGGGGGCGCCGGCCAACGGTGAGTGGACCACCTACGGCGGCGACCTCGGCAGCACCAAGTACTCGCCGCTCGACCAGATCGACGCCGCCAACTTCGGCGACCTCGAGATCGTCTGGCGCTGGCAGTCGGCCGACGCCTACGTCAGCAAGACGACCCCGGACGGAGGCGAATGGCGGGCCAGATCGGACGTCATCTTCGAGGCTCTCGACCAGGAAGACCCCGACCGCTGGCGCGACGGGCAGGCGCCCTACACAAACAATCTCAAGGCCACGCCGCTGATGGTCGGCGGCCGGATCTTCCTCAACATGCCGACCTCGCAGGGCGCCGCCGTCGATGCCGCCACCGGGGAGACCCTCTGGGTCTACAACCCCAAGACCTACGAAGCCGGCACCACCACGATGACCGCCCGCTGGAACCAGCGTGGCGTCGCCTACTGGACCGACGGGTCGGCGGAACGGATCTTCTGGGGTACGAGCAACGGCTTCCTGATCTGCGCGGAAGCCGCCACCGGGCGCCCGTGCGCCGATTTCGGCGAGAACGGCCGCCTCGACCTGACCCGCGACCTCCCCCGCGCGGCCCGCGGCGACCGGGACTGGCTGAACGCCCTGCTCTACTCGGTGCAGTCTCCGCCGCTGGTGGTCGGCGACACCATCATCACCCCGTCCTCCATCTCGTCGTACAACATCACGCGGGAAGCCCCGCCGGGCTGGATGCGGGGCTTCGACGTGCACTCCGGCCGCACGAAGTGGACGTTCCACACGATTCCCCAGGGCGACGAGTTCGGCAACGACACGTGGGGCGGCGATTCGTGGCGCGTCACCGGCAAGGTCGGGGTCTGGTCGATGATGAGCGCGGACCCCGAGCTGGGCCTCGTGTATCTGCCGACCAACACGCCGGCCCCCGACTACTACGGCGGCCACCGGCCGGGCGAGAACCTGTTCGCCGAGAGTGTGGTGGCCCTCGACATCGAGACCGGCCAGCGCGAGTGGCACTTCCAGGCGGTGCATCACGGGCTGTGGGACTACGACTTTCCCGCCGCCCCGAACCTCGTCGACATCGAAGTGGACGGCCGCCCTATCAAGGCACTGGCGCAGGTGAGCAAGCAGGGTTTCCTGTACGTCTTCGACCGGGTCACCGGCGAGCCGGTCTGGCCGATCGAGGAGCGCCCGGTCCCGACCGACACGGACATCCCCGGCGAGGCGGTCTGGCCCACCCAGCCGTTCCCCACCCGGCCGGCGCCGTTCGAGTATCAGGGCGCCACCATCGACGATCTGGCCGACTTCACGCCGGAAATCCGCCAGATGGCCACCGACGCGGTCGAGGGGTTCCGGCTGGGGCCGCTGTTCACGCCGCAGAGCCTCAGCGGGACGATTCAGCGCCCCAGCGCCGGGGGCGGCGCCAACTGGTCGGGAGCCGCGGTCGACCCCGAGACCGGTTTCCTCTACGTGCCGTCGGTCAACGCCTTCAGCGTGCGCAACTACCGCGAACCCGAACCCGGCGAGGGCGCCACCCTGAACATCATCGAGGCGCGCGGCGCCGGCACCCGGTCGCCGACGATGCCCCAGGGCCTGCCGCTGTTCAAGCCGCCCTACTCCAGAATGACGGCGATCGACCTGAACACAGGAGACCACGTGTGGATGAAACCGCTCGGCGACGGCGACCGGATGCGGAACCACCCGATGCTGCGCGACCTCGACCTGCCGCCCGTGGGCGGAGACGGCAGCCGCAGCGGGCCGCTGGTCACCCCGACCCTGCTCGTCTACGCCCTGACCACCGGCGGATCGACGGGCGGCCCCCGCCTGATCGCCGTCGACAAGGCCACCGGCGACGAGCTGGCGTCGGTCGACATCCCCCGCGGGGCGATCGGCACCCCGATGACCTATCGGCTCGACGGCCGCCAGTACATCGCGCTGACCGTCGGCGGCTCGCCGGTGCCCGAGCTGATCGCGCTGGCCCTGCCCGAGTAGCGGTCGACGACTTCGAGACATGCGCACGTTTGCCGACCCGGCCGTGGCACCGCGCTCCGTTTTCCTCCGCACCGCGCGGCGCCGGCTTGTCGGCGTCGCCGCGGCGGCGGTCCTGCACGCGGTCGGAGCCCCGGACGCGGCGGCCCAGGCCGGCGCGACGACCGGCGTCATCCGCGGCATGGTTCGCGATCCGCTCGGCCAGCCCATACCGGGCGCGGTGATCGTCATCCTGCACCGCGAGACCGACCTGCAGACCATCATCGAGACGACGCGGGCCGGCGCGTTCGTGCGGACGCTCCTGCCGCCGGGCACCTACGACCTCACGGTGACCGCCGACGGCGGGTACGGCGTCGAGCGCATCGAAGGCGCGACGTTGCGCGTCGGCGCGACCCTCGACCTCGCGATCGATCTGCGGGTCGTGGCGGCGGAGACGGTCACGGTGGCCGCCGACGGCGCGTTGCTGGTCTCGACGGCCGACGTCACGAGCTCGCAGCGGGTGGCCGAGGCGGTCGTCGACCGGCTCCCCAGCAACGGCCGCAACTACCTCGATCTGGCGCTGCTGACGCCGGGGGCGTCGGTCTCGCAGGGCCCGGACGGCGACGTGCTCAACATCGCCGGCCAACGCGGCATCTTCAACAACGTCATCGTCGACGGCGCCGACTTCAACAATCCGTTCTTCGGCGAGCAGCGGGGCGGGCAGCGGCCCGCGTTCACCTTCAACCAGGACGCGATCGAAGAGATCGTGGTGGTCAACCAGGGCGCGACGGCGGAGTTCGGCCGTTCGGCCGGCGGCTTCGTCAACGTGATCACCAAGTCGGGCACCAACGATCCGACGGGGTCCGCCCACTACTACGGGCAGTGGGACGAGATCTCCGCCGCCCATTCGGCGGCGCGCGGCGGCGGCGACCCCGACTTCGGGCGCAACCAGTTCGGCGGCACCCTCGGCGGTCCCCTCGTGCCCAACCGCGCGTTCTACTTCCTGGCCTACGACCAGCAGGCGGCGGCCGAGACCCGGCAGACGGACCGGCGGGTCATGAACCCGGAGGCGCTCGGAGCCCTGGACACGTTCCTGCAAACCCGATGGCCGGGCCAGTTCGACGACGAGTTCGGGCCGATCCGGCGCACCGACGACGCCCGATCGTTCCTCGCCAAGGTGGACGTCACCCTCGACGCCCGCCACCAGCTCTCCGGCAAGTACAACCACACGTGGTCGGAGCAGGTGAACGGCACCTTCGACGTCGACGCGTGGGGACGCTCCGCCAACGGTATCGAGCGGCAACGGTCGCGCGCCCTCAACGCCGGCCTCCGCTCGCTCCTCGGCAACACCCTCTCGAACGAGTTCCGCCTGCAGTGGGCGCGCGAGCACCGGCCCCGCTGGTACGACGGCCCGCTGATGCCGGGGGCGGCGCTGCCCGGCCCGCCGCAGTTCGACCGGCTCGGCGGTCGGCCGTTTCCCGACGTCGGCATGGACTTCGCGGACGGCTTCCGCATCGGGCTCCCCTTCTTCCTGCCGATCGACCCGGCGTACGACACCCGCCTGCAGGTGCTCGACAACGTCTCGGTCCTGCTGGGCCGCCACCTCGTCAAGGCGGGGGTGGAGTACAACCGGACCGGCGCCGCACAGCAGTTCCTCGGGTTCGCGAACAGCCGCTACCTCTTCGACTCGGTCGACGGCTTCATGAACTTCGTGACGCGGGGCCACCGGTACGTCACCTGCTCGGACGGGTCGGCGAGCGACGCCGGCCTCTGCCCGGCCGGCGCGCAGATCACGGGACCGGTGCTGCTCTACCTGCAGTCGGCGACGGTCCCCGGAGTCCCCCCCGATCAACTCGGACGGCAACAGCTCGGCACGCAGGAGCTCGGGCTCTTCCTGCAGGACACCTGGACCCCGCATGACCGGCTGACGCTGGACCTCGGTCTCCGCTGGGAAGGCGCGTGGCACCCCGACGTCTTCGTCGCGCCCGAGGACACCTTCTTCGCCCCCTATCTCGACGATCCCCGCTTCCCCTCCGACGGGCGGATTCCGGACGACCTCGACAACTTCCAGCCCCGGCTGGGGCTGGCCTGGGACGCCGCCGGCGACGGCCGCACCATCGTGCGGGCCAACGCCGGATCCTACGTCGCGCGCATCCCCATGCTCGTCTTCGCGGGACACCGCACGACCAACGGCTCCTTCCAGCAGATCATCTTCCGCAGCAGCGCCGCCTCGCCCGCCCTCGGGCCGGTGCCGCCCCTCGACGAGCAGATCGACGGGTCGGCGACCCAGCCGTTCCTGCCCGACATCCAGGTGGCCGACCGCAACCTGGAGCTGCCGCGCACCTGGTCGTTCAGCGCCGCCGTCGATCGGGACCTCGGGCGCGGCCTCGCCGCGAGCTTGACGGTCACCCACGCCCGAACCGACAACCTCTTCCGCTTCGTCAACCGCAACGACCCCGTCCTCGGCGCGCCCTTCGGGGCCGGGACGCACCCTTACGGCGGCGGACTGGGCGGCCTGACCGTCGCCGAGAGCAGCGCCCACTCGCGCTATCAGGGCCTGACGCTCGGCCTGCGGGGGCGGAACGCGTTCGGCGGCCGGCTCACCTTCGAGACGAACTACACGCTCGCGTTCGACCGTTCCGACGACGACAACGAACGCGACCCGTTCACCTTCCGCTATGCGAGCGCCGCCGACCTCACACCTGAGTACGGCTGGTCGGACCGTGACCGGCGCCACGGGGCGAACGGCTATGTCCTGCTCACCCTCCCCGGCGACGTGCGCTTCGACAACGCCTTCCAGTACCTCTCGGCGTCGCCGGTCTCCGCCCGATGCGCCGAGCCGGGCGCCCGCGCCGCGCAGCCGTCCGACCGAATCTGCGCCGACGGATCGATCCTCCAGCGCAACACCCTGCGCCGGGAGAACACGTTCGTCACGTGGGACGTCCGGCTCGCCCGGCGCTTCCTGCCGGCGAACGGCGCTGCCATCGAGCCGGTCTTCGAGGTGTTCAACCTCCTGAACGCCGACAACATCCTCGACACCGCCCAGGGATCGCTGCTCTTCAACTTCGACGGCACGATCCGCAGCGGGCTCGGCGACACCCGGCGGGCGCAGGTGGGAGTCAATGTCCGCTTCTGAGCCTCACCGCATCATCTTCGACACCGACTCGGCCGTCTTCAACGACGACGCCGCGGCGCTGGCCATGCTGCTGCGCCGGCCCGACCGGGTCGAGGTGCTCGGGGTCACGGTGGTCGCCGGCAACCACACGGTGCCGCAGGGCGCCGAGCACATGCTGCATCTGCTGGAGCTGATGGGCGCGGACGGCGTCCCGCTCCATCTCGGCGCCCCCGCCCCCCTCGTCAACACCCGGGCCCGGGCGGCCCGGCAGGAAGCGCAGTGGGGGCCGATCGCGTTCAAGGGCGCCTTCGACGCGGGACCCGAGGTACGCCCGCCGCACGGGGGGCGCTTCGCGGCCGTCAGGCCTCGGCCGACCGACGCGGCGTCGTTCATCATCGACGCGATCGAGCGCCAGCCGGACGAGGTCACCCTCGTGGCCGTCGGTCCCATGACCAACCTCGCGACGGTGTTCCGCGCGCGCCCGGATCTGGCGC
Source organism: Vicinamibacterales bacterium (assembly GCA_965229825.1). Classification (GTDB taxonomy): domain Bacteria; phylum Acidobacteriota; class Vicinamibacteria; order Vicinamibacterales; family UBA8438; genus JAJEEA01. The sequence goes on along the minus strand of CBDDJQ010000013.1, from coordinate 1,249,438 downwards.
CCCGCGTCAAGAGCGTCGTCTTCATGGGCGGCAACGCGCGCGTGCCCGGCAACGTCACTCCCGCGGCGGAGTTCAACATCTGGTTCGATCCCGACGCGGCGGACGAGGTCCTCCGCACCGCGGTGCCCTCCCGCGTGATGTTCGGGCTCGACATCACGAACCATGCTCCGGTGCGCAAGACGCTGTTCGATCGGATCGTCGCCGCCGGGACCCCGCTCACGCGCCTCATGCAGCACGACATGGGGCCACGCTACGCCCGCGACCCGGCCGCCACCTACTACGTATGGGACTGCATCACCGCGGCTTGGCTCATCGACCCGTCGGTGGTGACGTTGTCCGAATCGCTGCCGATCACGGTCGAGACGACGTTCGGCCCCGCCTGCGGCGCGACCTCGGTGGCGGCGGCGGACGACCCCGCCGCCCGGCCCGTCGAGGTGATGCTCGATCTGGACGTCGGTGCCTTCTACGATCTGTACGCGGAGCTGCTGACCACGCCCCTGCCGTGATCCCGCCTGACTGCGTTGTTCGGACGGACTGCGTAGCCGCATCGAGAAGGCATTCGGCGTGAGCATGGACATGCTGCTCCGGATGCAGGCTTGGCATGACGCCACGAACATGCGCGCCCGGGCAAGCGAGATAACCGTCGAGCGGTACGAGCCGGCCTGACCGAATCGTCACTGAACGCCGGCGCCGAGCCTGGCGCTAGGCGCCGGACGCCGCGACCACGCTGCTCTGGAACTGGATCGACGCGGTATCGTCGTCATCGTCGGTGGCGCTATAGATGTAGGTGGTCATCGACTGCACCGCGGTCGGCGTGCCGGCGATGGTCCGCGCGGCGGCGTCGAACGTCAACCCGGCGGGGAGCTCCGGCGAAAGGCCGTAGGTCAGCGGGGGGTTCCCCTCCGTCGCGGCGGGCAGCGACACGTGGATGGCGGTGCCGACCGTCCACGTCTGGTTCGGAACCACCTCCGGGAACAACGGCTGCAAATCCTCCGAGTCGGGCGAAAAGGGATTGAGGGAACCGAGCGAGAAGTCGCTGCACGCACCCAGCAGACCCACCGCGACGACCAGGAACGCAACTCGTTTGCCCATGGCGAACATGGTACCCCAGCCGGCGCAGGAAACCGGCGCGATCGGCCTGCACGGAACCGCCCCCCCCCCGCATCAAGGTAAACTTCTCGCCATGTCCGACCTGCCCGCCGTCGGCGCCGAGGCGCCGGCCTTCTCGCTGACCGACCGGCAAGGCGCCGCCCTCGCGTTCGACGGCGACGGCGATGCCCCCGGGGCCACGCTGATCTTCTTCTTCAAGCACGATTGCGCGACGTGTGACCTGACGGCGCCCCTCATCGAACAGCTTCATCGGGCCCTGGGGCCGCACGGCCTGCGGGTCACGGGGGTCTCCCAGGACCCCGCCGCCGACACCGCCGGGTTCGTGAACCGGCACGGGCTGAGCTTCGACGTGGCGCTCGACGCCGACCTCACGGTATCGGCCGACTACGGGTTCGATGCGGTGCCGGCCCTGGTGCTGGCCGGCCAGGCCCGCCGGGTCCGGCACAGCTTCGAAGGGTTCGTGAAACAGGACCTGATCGCGCTGATACGGGAGGCGGCGGGGGCGTGCGGGGTTGCCGCCCCCGAGATCGTGCGGGACGAGGATGGCCTGCCCGACCACCGGCCGGGATGCGGCTCGAAGGTCCACGACCCCGAGGTGGCCCGCCGCCTGGCGGTCCTGCGCAGCGCCGCGACGCTGGGGGCCAGGCGGGTGCGCGTCCCCGCCGACGACGATCCGTTCGAGTTCATGGCGTCCCAGGGGCTCGGCGACGGGCTCCCGGTCGTGCCCCCGACCGAGGCCCGGGTGCTGCGGATGCTCGAGGGCACCACCCGCGCGGCGTCCGACGTCGTCGCCCGCGTGCCCCCGAACCTGGCCCCGGCCACGGTGGAGAAGGTCGCGATCAACGCGGTGATGGCCGGCTGCCGGCCGGAGTATCTGCCGGTGGTCATCGCCGCGGCGGAGGCCGCCTGCACCGACGCGTTCAACCTGCACGGGGTGCTGGCGACGACCTACTTCGCGACACCGGTCATCGTCGTCAACGGGCCGATCCGCGCCCGTATCGGCCTCAACTGCGGCGGCAACGCCTTCGGGCAGGGGTTCCGCGCCAATGCCACCATCGGGCGGGCGCTGCAGCTTCTCGTGCGCAACGTCGGCGGCGGCCGTCCCGGCGAGGTCGACATGTCGACGCTCGGGCAGCCGGGCAAGTTCACCTGCTGCATCGGCGAGCGCGAAGAGGTGAGCGGCTGGGAGCCGCTGCACGTCGAGCGCGGGTTCCCGGCCGGGACGAGCACCGTCACCGTCTTCGCCGGCGAGGCGCCGCGGGCGATCCGGGACCAACTGTCGCGGACCGCGCGGTCACTGGGGGCCAGCATGGGGTGGTGTCTGGAGACCATGGCGCACCCCAAGTTGCACCGCATGGGCGAGGTGCTGCTGGTGGTCAGTCCCGAGCACGCGAGGACGTTCGCGCGGGAAAGCTACACCAAGGCGAACCTGCGGGCGCGCATTCAGGAGGTCACTGCAAGGCCCCTGCGGGAACTGCTGCCGGACGACGAGTGCCAGAAGGGCATGGCCCTCGGCGCCCTGCCGCCGGAGTATCTGGGCGCGGACGGCCGGCCGACGGCCGAGGCCCTCGACACCCCCCTGCCGAAGTTCCGCCGCGACGACGACATCCTGATCGTCGTGGCCGGCGGCACCGCCGGCAAGTTCTCGGCGGTGGTGGGCGGCTGGGCCAGCGGCGCCGCCGGATCGACGGCGGTGACGCGGGAGATCACGGGCTAGTTTACTGTCCTGGAACGAACTTTCCCGTCCGGCCGGGGACGCGCACCCGGCAACCGCCGCGCCGGAAGCGGGACGGACGCCCGGCAGGGTCGGTTGGGCGGCAATCGGAGCCGCCGGCGACGATTTCCGGGCTAAGATCGACCTTCGCCGGTGGATGGGAACATCAGTGGAGCCGGAACCCACCGCGCCACACAGGGTGAACGACATGCACAACGAGTCCCAGGTCATTCTTGACCCGACCGACGAACGCACCCCCATGGGACGGCAGCCCGCCGCCCGGCCCGCCCGCCTGCACGGCGCCCTGGGCATCATCGACATCGCCAAGGCGCGGGGAGACGTCTTCTGCGACGAGGTGGAACGGCTCGTCAGCGAGCGATTGCCGTCCCTCGAGATCATCCGCCTGCGCAAGCCGACCTATACGAAACCGGCGCCGACCGACCTGCGGGACGAGGTGGGCGCGCGGTGTCAGGCGGTCATTCAGGCGCTGGCCGATTGAGGGTCCTGCACGTCGTGCAGTGTGCACGACATGGTCGACTACGAGACCCGCGGAATCCCCTCCGTCATGGTGGCGTCGAGCGAGTTCCGCCGCGCCGCCCGGATGCAGGCGGACGCGCTCGGCATGCCCGAGATCGCCAGCGGATCGGTGTTCGTGCCGCATCCGATTCAGGACGCCACCGACGACGAGATGCGTGCGAAGGCGCGGGAGGCGCTCGACGCGATCCTCGCCGCGCTGACCGCCGGGCCGTAGTGCGGGCGAGGCGCGAGATGTCATCGACGCTACCCTCGCCGCGCTGACCGCCCGCCCGTGAAGACGGCCGGCGCCGCGCCCCGGTCGAGCCGACCGAGAGAGCCCGCGCATGGACGCCATCGCGCTCGCGACGATCGTCGTCTACCTCGTGACGGCTACCGCCATCGGGAGCCTCATGGCCCGCCGCGCCCGCAGCTCGGCGGGCTGGGCGGTGGCCGGCGGCGGCATGTCCACCACCATGGTCGCCTTCGGCGTCGCCGGCACCCGCATCGGGGGCGCCGGCACCTACGGCGTGGCCGGCGACGTCATCAGCGGTGGCGTCTGGAACCTGTGGTGGTACGGCATCAACACCTTTCTCGCCCTGGCCATCGTCGGGCTTTTCTTCGGCGTCTACTACCGGCGCTTCCAGCTTCAGACGGTCGGAGAGCTGTTCACGATCCGCTTCGGGACGCGGCGCTGCCAGTGGCTCACGAGCCTGTGCGTGCAGACCGAGTACGTGGTCGTCAACCTCATCGAGGCCTACGTCATCGGCGTCATCCTGAGCACGCTCACTCCCCTGTCGATGTTCGGCGGGGTGATGGTGGCCGCCGTCATCTTCTCCACCTACGTCTCCCTCGGCGGGCTGTGGGGCACCGCGGTCACTAATTTGATTCACTGCACGGTGGTGCTGGCCGGCCTGCTCTGGGTGGGCCTGATGGGCATCGACCAGCTCGGCGGCTGGCCCGAGGTGACCGCGGCCATCGACGATCACCTGGCCGCGGCATCCCGGGACGAGGCGGCGTGGTGGGGACTCGCCGGCGCCGGGTGGCTCCCGGTAATCGGGATGTTCTTCGCGGCGGCGGTGCACACGCCGGCCGCCTCGGTGTACACGAACTACTCGACGGCGGCCCGGACCGAACGCCTGATCGCGCCGGCGTTTCTCATCGGGGGGCTGATCGCGGCCGCGATGTCGGTGCTCGCGGGTCTGATCGGCATCCTCACCACCGCCCGCTACGGTCTCGATACCGGCCTCGGCGGCTACCGCAACCTCACGACCCTGGCTTCCGAGATCAACCCGGTGGTCGGCGGGGTGGCGCTGGCCGCGGTGCTCGCCGCGGTCATTTCCTCCGGCGGCCCGATTCTGCTCTCGAGCGCCACGATGGTGGTGCGCGACTGGCTGCCGGCGACCCTCCGCCGGACGTCGGCGCAGCAGCTCACCGCGTACCGCATCACCACGACGGTCTATGCCTTCGCGGCGGCCTTGGCCGCCTGGTTCGTCGCCACTCAGACCACGATCTCGATCCTCGACCTGCTGCTGTTCGGGTTCGCCATGGTGGTCCCGCCGGCGGTGGCCCTCGGCTATCTCCTGTACTGGCCCCGAACCACCGAGCAGGGCGCGTGGTGGGGCATGGCGGTCGGCTACGGCGCCGGACTGATCTGGTTCGCGTCGATCAAGATCGCCCTCGCCGCGGGGCTTGCCGCCCCCGAGTCGGCTGCACTCGGACGGCGTTTCCTCGTCCAGGCGCTCACCGTCGGCGGCGAAGGCGTCGACCCGTCGTATCTCACCTTCTTCGTACCCCTGGTCATCGTTCCGGCGGTGTCGCTGATGACCTCCAACGCCGGCGCCCGCGGAGATTTCTACGACATCCTGTCCGGGCGCAAACCGGTCGCCGCGAAGGCGAGCCCAAACGGTTGAGTGCGCCTGCGTGCCGGTCACCATCGGCCTGCGCATCCAGTTGGCGTTTTCCCGTAACCGCCGAATCGCACTCCCGCCAACCGGAACCAGGACAACCGGCAACCCTTGGCCCCTCCCTGCCGTCTCTAACTCGCTGGCCTACCGGTTCACCGGCAATGCGGCCGAAGCAGAAGAGGTGCTGTAGGAGATTTCCTGCAGGCGTACCGGAACTCGGCGGCTTCCGGGGCGAGACCGGCTGGGGGGAGGCTTGGCCGGACCGGAGGCATCCGGGGGGGACTACGGGCCAGGCATCCGCGCCGTTTGTGGCGCGGATGCCTGGCGGGTGTGGACTAGTTGTCGGCGACCGAGAACAAGAGATCCTGCGTCAGCTCCGTATCCTCTTCGTTGTCGGTGACCTTGATCTCGAGACGATAGGCGCCGGCAGGAAATCCGCCGAGGGGGATGTTCTGAGGGATCACGAGCGGAAACTGCCGGACGTCGAAGCCCGGCGGGAGCGTCTGCGGGCCAAGCTGCTGCGGGGCGGTGCGGTTGAAGAACTCGTCGCCGTCCGCGGTTCTGGAGTGGAAGTCGTAGCTGACGGTGATATCGGGCATCCCGCCGTCGTGTCCGGCGTTGTAGATGCCAAACATGAACCTCAGTTCATCCTGCTGGCGAAAATCGGCGTCTAGCCTGGGGGTCACCCGGAAGCCAGTAAGCAGGTAAGGGGACTCGGCGATGTCTTCCGGCGTCGGGGCCTCGGTCAGGGGCTGCAGGTCCCGGAAGAGCAGGACGCTGCCGATCTGCAGTTCGTCGGTCCACAGGTCGGGAATCGTGACCCGTTCCTGCAGAATGGTGATCGGCGGAACGACCGTCACTTGCGTGATCTGTCTCGTAACCGGATCGAGGGACCGCTCCACCGGCGCATCGCCGTCGAAGCTGTCGCGGACGGCGATATAGAGGTCGTAGGCACCGCCTTCGGCCTGCACGAAGCTGGCGATGCTCACCCGATCGCCATCCCGCGTCCCGGTGCCGACATAGAAACTGTTCTCGAACACCAGATCCGACAACTCCAGATCCGACGAGTCGGAACTCGACTCTGCCATGGCCACGTACACAGCGATGTTGCCCGCGGTCACCGCCGCCGGATCGATCAGCAACGAGAATGGGCCACTGATAAGGTCGTCGCCGATGCCCTTGAAATAGCTGGGCAGATAGGTGATCGCGTCTGAGTCGGGAGCGCGCTGCCCCTGGCGAGCCTCGTTTATGGCCACGGCCAGCGTGACCAACTCGGCGTTCTGCCAGTCTTCGAAATCCTGTGCGCCGACCGGCGCGACCGTCAACAGCATCGCCGTGACGCATCCGGCGACCCAAGCGCTTCGAATACAGTCTTTCATGGAAGTTGATCTCCTGAAACGGGTGTAAATGTGGAAAGGATTTTATCCTAGGCGAAAAACAGCATCAAGTCAAATAAAAGAGCTGTAACGTATTGTATAAAAACAAGTTACACGAATAGCCGCCAACACTTCTAGTGAAAATCCCGGCTGCCGATCGCATTCGGGCTCCCGTCGAGCTGCGGGCGCCAAAGCGTGTCGGCGACCAGGTGCACGACGCCGGCCGCCTGCTGAATCGTGCCGGTCACGCCGAGGAACGACGCGGTCCTGGCGATCAACGCGTGCTCGTCGAACACCCGGCTCCAGACCACGAGGTTGACGAACCCGGTCTCGTCCTCCAGCGTCATGAACACGACCCCGCCCGCGGTCCCGGGACGCTGCCGGCAGATGACGAGACCGGCGTAGCGCGTCTTCCGCCCGTCGCGCATCGACGAGACGGTACGGGCGTCGGGAAGGCGCCGGGCGCTCAGTTGCTCCCGCAGGGCGGCCAGCGGATGACCGCGTGCGCTGTGCGCGCTGGTGCGGTAGTCCCACGCGATGGTCTCGCGCCGATCCAGTTCCTCGAAAATCGGGGTCTCGTCCCGCGCGGCGCCGACCGGCAGGACCGGCGCGTGGGTGCGGATCAGACCGCGGACCTGCCAGAGCGCGTCGCGGCGCCGCTTCTCCAGACCGGCCAGCGCCCCCGCCTCGGCGAGACGGCTCGACATCCGCTCGCCGAGACCGGTCCGGGCGACGAAGTCGTCGATCGAGTAGAACGGCGCCTGCCCGCGCGCGGCCTCGATGCGAACCCAGTCACGCGATTCGGACAGCCCCTTGACGTACCGGAGCCCCATCCGCACCGCGAACCTGGGAGTCCGCTCCGCAGAACGGCGCCGCCTCCGGAGGAGGCGCAGGCTCCCGGAGGGTCGGTCGGGTGATGAGCGGCGCGGCAAGGCGGCGATTGCCGGGCTCGACTGCACCGGCCCCACCGACCCGCCCCCTCCGACCGGCCCCGGGGCCGGAGAAGACGGCGTCTCGCCCCCCGGCTCTAGCGTGCAGTGCCAGTCGCTGCAGGTGACGTCGACCGGGCGCACTTCGATGCCGTGCCGCCGGGCATCGTCCACGATGGTGGCCGGTGCGTAGAACCCCATCGGCTGCGCGTTGAGCAACGCACAGGTGAAGACGTCCGGATAGTGACACCGGAGCCAGGACGTGGCGTAGGCGATGAGCGCGAAGCTGGCCGCGTGGCTCTCGGGAAACCCGTAATCCCCGAAGCCGCGGATCTGGCCGAACACCCGCTCGGCGAACTCGGGGGCGATGCCCTTGGCCGTCATCCGGCTGACGAGCCGGTCGTGGTGGCGCTCGATCCGCCCGCTACGCCGCCATGCCGCCATGTCGCGCCGCAGCTGATCCGCCTCGCCGGGGGTGTAGTCGGCGGCGACCATCGCGAGCTGCATCACCTGCTCCTGGAACAGCGGCACGCCCAGCGTCTTCTTCAGCACCGGCTCGAGGCACGGGTGGGGGTACTCCACCGCCTCCTCCCCGTTGCGCCGCCTCAGATACGGGTGCACCATTCCGCCGGTGATCGGCCCCGGCCGGACGATGGACACCTCGATGACGAGGTCGTAGTAGCTGCGCGGCCTGAGCCGCGGCAGCATCGCCATCTGCGCCCGGCTCTCGATCTGGAAGACGCCGACGGTGTCGCTGCGGCAGATCATGTCGTAGGTGGCTTCGTCTCCTTCCGGAATCGTGGCCATCGACAGTGTGCGGCGGTAGTGCCGCTCCAGCAGCCCGAACGACAGGTCGAGCTGGGTCAGCGCCCCCAGCCCCAGCAGGTCGACCTTGAACAGCCCGAGGTCCTCCAGGTCTTCCTTGTCCCACTGAATCACGGTGCGTCCGGCCATCGTCGCGTTCTCGATCGGCACCAGGTCGTGCACCGGCTCGTGACCCAGGAGGAACCCGCCGGGGTGGATGGACAGGTGGCGTGGAAAGTCCCGGATCTCGCCGGCAAGCCGCACGAGGTGCTCGGCGGCCGGGCCGCTGCCGTCGAGCACCTGCCGCACGGTGTCCTCGTCGACGGCGTCGTAGTGGGACAACCGCTTGGCGAGCCGGTCGACCGCCGTCTCGGGCAGCCCCAGCGCCTTCCCCACTTCCCGCACCGCCGAGCGGGTGCGGTACCGGACGACGTTGGCGACCATCGCCGCGCGGTCGCGCCCGTACTTCTCGTAGACGAACTGAATCACCTCCTCCCGCCGCTCGTGCATGATGTCGAGGTCGATGTCGGGCGGCTCGGCGCGCTCGCGCGACAGAAAGCGCTCGAACAGCATGTCGACCCGGGTCGGGTCGACGGCGGTGATACCGAGGCAATAACAGACCACCGAGTTGGCGGCCGACCCCCGTCCCTGACAGAGGATGCCCTGCCGGCGGCAGAACTCGACGATTTCCCACATGGTGAGGAAGTAGCCGCAGTAATCGAGCTCGTCGATCAGGGCCAGCTCCTTGGCAATCTGCGCCTGCACCGCGGCGGGGACGCGGCCGCCGAAGCGCCGGCGCGCCCCCTCCTCGGTGAGCCGGCGGAGCCAGCTCGACGAGGTATCGCCGTCGGGCAGGCGCTCGGACGGATAGCGGTACCGGATGGCATCGAGTGAAAAGCCGCACCGGGCCGCGATCTCGACCGTACGCGCCACCGCGGCCGGGTCGTCGCGATACAGCGCGCCGACGGCGACGGGGGATTTCAGGTCGTGCTCGGCGTTGGCGCGGGTCCGCCGTCCCGCCCGGGCGAGGCTGGTGCCGTGCCGGATGCAGGTCAGCACGTCCTGGAGATCCCGGCGCGCCGGGGTGTGGTACAGCACCTCGGTCGCCGCCGCCAGCGGCAGGCGGGCCTCCCGGGCCCGCGCCCGCAGCCACCCTTCCCGCGGGGCCTCGCCGGCAAGACGGTGGCGCGACAGCAGCCCGTAGACCCGGTCGCCGAAGGCGTCGCGGAGCGCGGCCAGCACCGGGCGGTCGCGGTCGGCATCCGCCTCGGCCGCCCAGTGGGCGCCGGGCCAGAGCGCCAGCAGCCCGCCGGCGTGCTCGCAGACCTCGTCCACGGCGACGCTGCACGCGCCCTTGGCGTGCCGCAGGCGGCCGCGGGTGATCAGCCGGCACAGGTTGACGTAGCCGGCGCGATCCAGGGCCAGCAGCACTACCTGCGCCCCGCCGTCCAGCGACATCTGGGCCCCGCAAATCAGGTGCACGCCGAGCTCGCGGGCCCGCACGTGGGCGCGCACGATCCCGTACACGCCGTCCCGGTCGGTCAACGCGAGGCTGCCGAGACCCAGGGCATGGGCCTGCTCGACCAACTCTTCCGGATGCGAAGCGCCTTCCAGAAACGAGTAGTTGCTCTTGCACCAGAGCGGCGTATAGCTTTCCACCTCGGCTCGGGGTTCCCACCGCGGCTCATTCCACCGCCGTTTCATTCCACCGCCGTTTCATTCCACCGCCGTTTCATTCCACCGCCGTTTCATTCCACTGCGCCCTGCAGAAACCAGGCGCGGCGGCGGCGGTCGTAGTAGATCCAGCTCCAGGCGCGGCCGCCGGAGCCGGCGAAGTAGTACTCCCGGTGTATCGGAGTTCTCCACCAGCCGCCCGACACCACGTAGGGCCCGCACATCTCCGCGGCCTCGTGACGGGCATCGCGCGACACCCGGTCGTCCAGCTCACGCTGCTGTCGGGGCGACACCCGGCGAGGCGCGACGAAGAGACGCCGCACCAGCGGGCGGACGCCGGACGGGGCCGGGACCGGACGTACGACGTGCTCGAGCGGCAGCCAGGCGAAGGTCGCCTCCGGCAGATGGCCGTCGGTCAGCGCCGCCCGCACCACCGCGCCGTCGCCGAACTCGGCCCGAATGCGGGCCACGGCGCGGTCCGCGGCCCTGAGGTCCCGCCGGGTCTCTTCCTGAAAAAGCCGTAACTGCTCGCGGGTCGCCCGGGCCGGCGACACCGTCAGGTCGATCTCGATCACCCCGGCGGACAGGGTCAGGCCCTCGACGCGCAGATGCACCAGGTTCAGGACCTGCCGGACGTCGAGGGTCGGCGCCGCGGAGCGAATCCGCTCGACCCGCTCGGCCCGCGGGGCCGCGGCCGGCGCATCCAGCCGCAGGCGGAGCTCGAGGCCGGCCAGCGCCTCCTGCCGCGCCGCCATCACCCCGAGCAGCGGATTGAGCGCCTGCTTGACCCGGAACAGCAAGCGATGGACGTCGGTCTCCGGCGCATCGAGGTCGAGGTGGCGCGCGAGCGGCTCGGCCGCCGGCGCGGGCTGAAAGGGCACGACCAGATCCCCGGCCGCCTGGCGGTGCAACCGATACGCCTCGCGGCCGAACCGCCGGCGGATGCCGGCGGCCGGCAACCGCAGAAACGCCCCGACGGTGCGGATCCCGAGCGTGTCGAGGGCGTCGCGCAGAGCCGGGTCGACATCCAGCCGGCGCAGGGGGACGCGGCAGGCCGCACGCTGCTCGGCCCCGGCGTCCTCGAGCACCGTCACGCGGCGGTCCGGCCCCCGGCGGTCCGTTTCCGTCCCGGCTCTCGCCAGCGCATACGTGCCGAACCGGGTGAACCCCACCACGACCCGTCCCCGGAACCCGGCGGTCTGCAGATGCGCCCGTACCCCGCGCGCCCAGGCCACCAGGGAGGCGAACAGCGGCTGCAGCCCCGAGGCATCGAGCCAGAACACGCCGGGATGGGCGCCGGACGGTTCGATGCCCGGCGTGAACCGCCGGAGCAACCCGGTAATCGCGGCGACGCCGGCCTCGACGTCGCCGGGGGGCATCTCGGCCGCACGGAGCGCGCCGGCCAGCGAGAGCCCCGTGGCGTACGACATGCCCGGAAGCACCCCGGCCCGGCGGGCCGGCTCGTTCACCCACTGGATGACCCCCTGCGGCCGGTCGCGGTCGACCACCGCCGCCGGCTGCTCCGTCCACCCCGGATGCCGGCGTATCAGCAACTGGAGAGGCAGCGCCGGCACGTCAACACAGGCCATCCGGTCCACGACACACCTCGACGTGCCTCCACCCGGGACCGCCCCGCTTGTCCTTGAGCACCCGGGCGGTGCACGTGAAGGCGCTGACCCCGGTGCGGCGGGCGCCCTCCCCGGCCGGCTCCGGACGCGCGACCGGCTCCCGCTGCGCCTCGGCCCTGAGCGATACGAGGGAGCCGAGCGACGCGGCGTCACCCCGTTTCCGGGTCAGGAACAGCACCGCCGATTCGTGCTGCCGGGCCAGGCCGAGCAGACGCATCTGCATCGGGACCGGCACCCGGGCGGTCTCCCCGAGGTCGAGCACGAGCAGTCCGAAAGCGCCCGAACGCGCCAGGTGCTCGGCTGCGCGCGGGAGCTGTTCCGCCGCCGGCAACCGGACGACGACCAGGGCGTCGAGATCGACGCCGCCCCGCGCGGCGTCGGGCGGAAAGAAGGCGCTCCCGTCCGCGGTCAGCCAGCCCACCGGCTCGCCGGCCCGCTGGGCGTCGAGCACCAGCGAGAACGCCAGGGTCAGTCCGGCTGCTCCCTCCCGGCTCGACAACTCGGTCAAACGCCCGGCCAGGGTCGCCAGACGCCACGACCGGAGCGGCGCGCCGGCCGGCAGTCGGTCGGCAGACGCGCCCCCGGGGGACGCGGCCAGACACTCGGCGAATCGCGGCGGCAGCTTCAACGTTGCGGCGCGGGCCATTGCGCATCTCCATCAACCCACGGTGCGGCGCACCTCGAGGACCTTGCCGAGCAGCGTTATCTCCCGGTCTGACCGGATGGGCGCGAACTCGGGGTTCTCCGGATGCAGCTCCACCCGTCCGTCCCGCAGGCGCAACCGCTTGACGGTCGCCTCGCCGTCGACCAGGGCCACGACAAACGCCCCCGAATCGGCGGTCGGCTGACGCCGCACGATCACCAGGTCGCCGGGCAGAATGCCGGCCCCCACCATGCTGCGCCCCTGCACCCGCAGCGCGAACAGCCCCTCCTCGGAACGGCCGGCCGGCGCCGGGACGTATCCTTCGAGATCTTCCGCCGCCTCGGTCGGACGCCCCGCCTGCACCCGCCCCAGCAGCGGCACCCAACCCAGCGGAGACGCCGGTTCGCCGCCGATCGGCAGGCGATAGCCCCGGGCCTTGCCGCGAGCCGCCGACAGCCGCCGCTCGTCGACGAGCTTCTCCAGGTGGTACCGCGCCGTGTGCGGCGTACGGAAACCGAACACCTGCTGCACCTCGCGCACCGTCGGCGGATCGCCGGCGAGCAGCCGGTCGCGAACGAACCGGAACACCCGGTCGCGGGTCTGCCCCGCCCGTGCCTGGCTCATGCCTGGAGAATATAATACATATGTATCATCAATCAACCCGGCTCATCACGCCTTCCTGTGAGAGCAGGATGGAACGGCGTCTACGGCCGCCAAGGCCCTGGCCGTTGACAACTGGCATTGGCCTCTATACCGTCCCGGTAGTTCCTGGAGCTTCCAGGAGTTGCGTATGCAGGCTGGTCCACCGTACCCGATCGGTACAAGACCCCGCCCTCCAGCAGACCCGAGCGGGATCAACAAACGTTCAGAATCTTCACCTTCACGTGGTAGCGGGAGCGGGTCCACTGCGCTCGGTCACGTGATCCGTCACAATCGATTGCTTTTGGAGAGCGCGGCCGGGGGGGGTGGCGTATGAGTCGTCAGAAGCAGGCGAGAGCGCTCTGGACCGTCATTCTGGCCCTGGGTTTTCCGAGTGCGTGTGGAGATACCCCCTCGCAACCGAGCCCGACCGAAGGTGTCACCGTGTACCAGCATCCCGATTTCCGCGGCGACTCGTACACGTTCGTTCGCGACTTCAACAACTTCGATGATCTGCGTGGGCCCTGCGGGACAGTAGACCCGCCGGTCGCCAGTTGGGACGACTGTGTCTCTTCCCTGAAAATCGCGGAGGGGTGGGAGGCCATCGCATTCGAGCGCGATGATTTCGGGGGCCAAGCCCTCACCATCACGTCCGATTTCACAGATCTCGACGACGTAGGGGGCCCGTGCGGCGGTGATTGGGACGACTGCATCTCATCGATACAGCTGTTCCCCCCTGGGTAGAATTCGACCTTGAGGACCTGCAGACCGATCAGCGCAACGACCTGCTCGTGCGCGGCGGCAGTCCCGCGGAGAACCTCACCATCGTCGTCGACTACCTCCTCAAGCCGGTGACGGCGCCGCGTCCCGGCGGTATCTGGGAGACTTGCGATGATGGCCCGGCTGACCAGAGAGCGACGGGCCCTCAGTCGATCTGATACTCCGGCGTGCTCATGATGAGGTGCGTCACCATGCGCAGCGGGTCCTCCAGGTAGGTCTCGGCGCGGGCGAGGTCCGCGGTGCCGAGCTCGTCGTCGAGGAGCGTCACGAGCGCATCGCGCATGCCCGCCGACACCGGCATCCGCAGGAACCGTCCCAGCAGGTGGTCGACCGCCTCGCCGGTGGTCGCCGCGCCGGCGTCCAGGACCATCCGGGTCATGTCCACCCGGGCCGCGCCGCGCGGGGTCGGAATCAGCTTCTGCATGGCCCGGGCCCACGCGATGTACCCGGAGACGCGCGTGTTGAACAGCTCGTCCCGCTCGAGCGCGGCGAGGTCGAACGCGGACAGGTTGTCCGGGTCGTCGTCGAAGGCGATGGCGGCGCCGAAGTCGTAACCCCGGCGCAGGCGGTCGCCCACGACCCCGTCCCCGCTGAGCGTGAGGAAGTTCGGGTCGCGGAAGTTGACGATGTCGGGAAACAGGTAGTCGAAGGCGGCGTTGCCCCGCTCCTGGAGGAGGGCGGGGGTGATCCACGACCGGCCCTGCGCCCAGCCCGCGACCGACGGCGGGTTCAGCAGGTGCTGGCCGAGCGCAATCATCGTGCTGTTGAAGTCGGGCACCCCGGGAACGTCCTCGGCCCCGAGCTGCTTCAGCATCGTGATGACGTGCTCGACCGGCCCCTTGATGTGGGCGCCGTAGCTGGCCTCGCTGTAGAAGTCGCGCGACAGGAAGACCGTCCGCAGCAGCGGCTTCAGCTCGTAGTCGTTGTCCCGGAAGACGGCGCCGAGCTCCGCCTGCAGAGCCGGGGACGGGTCCTCGCGGACGAAGAAGCGGTAGATCTTGGACGCGATGTACTCGGCCGTGACCGGCTGCTCGAGGATGATCCGGAGAACGTCGACGCCGTCGAAGTTGCCGGTGCGTCCCAGGAAGTCCTTCTCGTCGTCATCGTGCTGCCCGGCGTTGACCACGAAGTCGAGGTTCTCGAAGTTCCAACCGGTGAAGGCCCGCGCCGCCTCGCGGACGTCCCGCTCGGTGTAGTTGCCCACCCCCATCGTGAACAGCTCCATCACCTCGCGGGCGAAGTTCTCGTTGGCCGCGCCCTTCACGTTCACCCCGGCATCGAGGTAGTACAGCATCCCCGGGTCCTGCGCCACCGCGACCACCAGATCGCGGAAGTCGCCGGTCGCGTGCCGCTCGAACATCTCGATCTGCAGCAGCATCTTGCGGTAGTCGCGCACCTTGTTCTGGGCGGTGGCGAAGTGCCCGTGCCAGAACAGCGCCATCTTCTCTTCGAGCGGCCGGGGGGTGTCGAGCATCCGCTCCGCCCACCAGTAGCCGACCCGGCGGGTCTCCAGTCCCGTCGCGCGCAGCCAGTAGAAGAACCGATCGGAGAGCGGCTGCCCGTGGCGGTTGACGTGCTCGGGCTTGACCCGGACCCCCATGCTCTCGCCGTTCCTGAGCCCGAGCTCGGTGGCGGCGGGCCGGCTCGGCGGGAAGTGCAGCAACCCCTCGTCCCAGAACCCGGAATGCTCGAACCGCGGCAGGTGGTCGTTCGAGATGCCGTCGTAGTCCACCAGGGAGCGGACCGCCTCCTCCGGGGTCATGTCGGCCAGCTTCCGGATGTCCTCGGGGGTGCCGCTGAAGCCCGCGCGGCCCAGCAGGTGCTCGGCACGGTCGAAGCTCCAGTCCGCCTCGGCGATCGGGGTCAGGTCCCCCCTCCATTCGGCCGGTCCCGGCTCCCAGCTCTGCGCGTTCGCCGACACGGCGGGGCCGGTGATGCAGAACGCCAGCACGGCGCAGACCGCCGCGGCACGGTGATATCGAGTCGTCATGGGTTCGTCCCCTTCAATGTCCGGGCCGGTCCCTCGGTCCAGAATCTCCATTGTGGGCGGCCAGCCTGTATTGTCAAGGCCTTGCCAGAGCCGGAGGGCTGGCCTCGTCTGAGGAGGCACCGGTCACAGCCGCTGAGTACCGTCCAGGCGTGTCATTCTCGTGTCGAACGTGCCCACCGGAACGTGTCCCCCCTTGCGGGCGACCTCGACGATGAGGCAATCGGAGAAGCCGGCCGACCGTCCACGTGCGAACAGTGCGCACGCTCTTCGGACGGCGTCCTCATCCTGCAATGTCAGGCGATCGTGCTCGACGAGCATGTCCAGGACGGTGCCGATCCTCTGGCGGCTCAGTCCGTAGACCGACTTCAGAACCCAGGTGGTCTCCACGAGCACCGGCAGCGAAACCCACGCTCCCTGCGCCACGAACGCCTCTGCGCGGGCGGCCTGGTCCGCATCGTCCCGCACGATCAGGCGGAGGAGGACGTTGGTGTCAACGGCGCGCATGGGTACGCCGCATGTGGGATCGAATGCCCTCGTCCATGTCCTCGATACTCCTGCGAGCCGGGGGTTTGGCGAATACGGCCCTGTGAATGTCCAGGGACGAGTACTTCGACGCCCGCCGAATGACCACCTCGTCCCCGCGCTCGCACCACTCGACCTTCGAGCCCGCCGTCAATCCCAGCTTGCGGCGGATGCGCGCCGGGATCGACACCTGCCCCTGGGAGGTAATCTTCGATTCGATCGGTTCCATGTTCTGCTCCCCGCCCGTCATGCCGAACGATTGTCGCTTGCATTACCCTGGTAAATCAAGCCCCGGCGCGGCATGCCTGCCCGGCCCCGCCCGCGGCCCTCGATGTGAGATGATGGGCCGCTGGATTTCCGAGATGATGAGACCAAAAATCGCGATGCTCGCGGCAGGCTTGCTCCTGGGGCTCTCCACCGTTCACGCGCAGAGCGGCGGCCCCGGCGCGTGGGACCGGCAAGCCGCCGCCGCCTACCTCGACCAGCGGGTGGAGTGGTGGTCGGGCTGGGAGACGGCGGCGCGCGAGCGCGGCACGTTCTGCGTCTCCTGTCACACCACCGGTCCGTACGGCCTCGCTCGCCCGATGCTGCGGCCCACGGCCCGCGCCGGCGAGGCGTCACGGCCCGAGCGGGCGCTGCTGGACAGCGTGACGACCCGCGTCACCCACTGGACGGAGGTCGGTCCCTTCTACGCCGACGAGCGCTACGGCGAGCCCAAGACCAGCCAGTCTCGCGGGACGGAAGCGATATTCAATGCCCTGATCCTCGCCCGCCATGACGAGCGGACCGGCGTGCTCGGCGACCGCACGCTCCGGGCGTTCGACCACCTCTGGGCGCTGCAGCAGACGAGCGGCGACGCCCAGGGCGCGTGGCCCTGGCTGCATTTCAACCTGGCGCCGTGGGAATCGGACGAGGGACCGTACCACGGGGCGGCGCTGGCCGCCGTCGCGGTGGGACTCGCGCCGGACGGCTACCGCGCCCGCCCCGACATCCGGGACAACGTCGCGCGGCTCGGCGACTACCTCCGGCGCCGGTTCGACGCCCAGCCACCCTTCAATCGCGTCATGGCCCTCTGGGCATCCGGCACGCTACCGGATCTGCTGGCGGGTGCGCAGCGGCAGGCAACCGTCGACGAGATCGTCGGCTTGCAGCGGAAGGACGGCGGCTGGAGCCTGCCGTCGCTCGGCGCCTGGTCTCGGCGGGACGGGACGCCCGTCGACACGGGAAGCGACGGCTACGCGACGGGGCTGGTCACGCTCGCGCTGCAGCAGGCCGGCCTCGCGCGGGACCACGCGCCGGTGGCGAGCGGCCTCGCCTGGCTCGCCCGGAACCAGGACCCCGACGGGTCGTGGCCGGCGTCGTCGCTCAACCGCGAGCGCGACCCGGCGTCCGACCGGGGGCGCTTCATGCGGGATGCCGCCACCGCGTACGCGGTGCTGGCGCTGACGGCGAACGACGGTCCCTGAGCAGACCTGCGCGCCGTTCGGCGGTCGGTCCGCTCGTCGGGACGGGCCGTCGGCGGGCGCGTTCGGCGTCGAGGACGACGCGCTGCAGTCCGGGATACACGCACAAATAGAGGAGGAAACCTTCGATGAAATACCGAACAGGCATGCGTGCAGCGGTGGTGATCGCCGCGGCAACGATCGTATCGGCGGCGGGGCTCGCGCAGGCGCAGTTGGCCACCGAGCCGATGAACGACCACCCGAATCCGTTCACGACGATCAACGACCACTTCAAGCTGCCGGACGGACGCACCTGGGGCTCGACCAGCGCCGTCGACATCGATCCCGACGGCACGTCGATCTGGGTCGGCGAGCGGTGCGGGACGAACAGTTGCGCGGAATCGGACCTCGATCCGATTCTCAAGTTCGACAAGGAAGGCAACCTGCAGAAGAGCTTCGGCGCCGGCATGCTCATCTTCCCGCACGGCATCCACGTCGACCGGCAGGGCAACGTCTGGGTCACCGATGCGCAGGGCCCGCGGGGACGCGGCCCGGCCTACGAGGGCAAGGGGCACGCCGTCTTCAAGTTCAACCCGGACGGTGAGCTCCTGCTGACCCTGGGCCGGCCGGGCGTGCCCGGCGACGGGTCCGGGCCGGTCCTCAACGAGCCGAACGACGTGCACGTCGCACCGAACGGCGACATCTTCGTCGCCGAAGGGCACAGCGGCCAGGGCGCGACGGCCAGTTGGGACACCGTCGCCCGCGTCGTCAAGTTCGACCGCCAGGGCAACTTCATCAAGTCGTGGGGCAGCATCGGCACGGCGCCCGGACAGTTCCGCACGCCGCACGGCTTGGCGATGGACTCGCGGGGGCGCCTGTTCGTCGCCGACCGCGGGAACGTCCGGATTCAGATCTTCGACCAGGACGGCAACTTCCTCGACCAGTGGAAGCAGTTCAGCCGTCTCAGCGGGATCTACATCGACGCGGACGACAACGTGTACGGCGCCGACTCCGAGTCGAGCCCCACGTCCAACCCGGGCTGGCGCCGCGGGATTCGCACCGGGAGCGCCGTGACCGGCCACGTGCGGTACTTCATTCCCGACCCCGCCGACGTGCCCCGGGGAACGACCGCCGCCGAGGGCGTGGCGGTGGACGCCGAGGGCAACATCTACGGCGCCGAGGTCGGTCCGCGGCAGCTCGTCAAGTACGTCCTGAGCGAGCAGTAGTCGACGCACCGGGTCCCGGGTGCGCGACGCCCGCCCGGGACCCGGCTCCTCGTATCGGTTCTGCCAGGCTAGGGATTCGTTCCCCACATCAATTCGGCCACGAACCCGGCGGGAATCCCCACCAGGAAAAGGGCCATGCTGATCAGCAGGAACCGCGCGTAGATCGGCACCTTGACGGCGCGGTGCGACAGGTCGACGGGCACCGTCTCGGCATTGTCGATCGCCTCGTAGGCACGGGCCAGCCCGTCGGCGTCGGTCACGTCGAAGTAGTCCCCGCCAAAGGCCCGGATCATGTCGATGAGCCCCTGCGTATTGCTGATGGGTCCGCGGGTCGCGGCATTCCGGCCGGTGCGCGCACGCCGGGGGTCGGCGGAGTTGATGAAGATCATGTAGGGAACGATGTTCCGTTTGGTCAGCTCGACGAACTCCGCCTCGGGAATCTCGTCGACGTCGGCGTCGGTGACGATCAGCACCGCCCGGTGGGGAGTCGCGCCGCGCCCCAGGAGGGCGACGTCGCGGTCGAAGTGCCGGACCACCGACTGCAGCGCGCGCACGATGTTCGTATTGCCCTCCCGATCGATGATGCGCACCTTGTCCGGCGGCACGAACATCTGATCGATCGGGGTGCCCGACTGGGCGGCCAGGATGCGCACGATGGCGTACGGCGCATCCATGACCTGAAAATAGTACAGCTCGTCGTCGATGACGAAGTCGTCGACCATGTAGGGGAACGACGAGAACAGCCACAACGCCACGCGGTCGTTCTTCTCGCGGCGCATCTCCAGAAACTCCAGGTGGGCCTGGCGCGCGACATCGGCCCGCGACCTCCCGGTCCCCGGCAGCTCCCAGGCCATCGACAGCGAGGTATCGACCAGATCGATCCGGATCCGCGACTCCATCTGGCCGGCGATCTCCTCGGTCGACGTGAGATAGGGGTCGGCCAGCGCCACCAGCAGGATTGCGAGAGCGAGACCCAGCAGGACCTTCGGCAGGTGGTACAGGGTGCGGCCCAACGCCCCGCGCCGGAAGCGCCGGTCGATGTGAT
This sequence comes from Vicinamibacterales bacterium, assembly GCA_965229825.1. Classification (GTDB taxonomy): domain Bacteria; phylum Acidobacteriota; class Vicinamibacteria; order Vicinamibacterales; family UBA8438; genus JAJEEA01. The sequence continues at coordinate 1,229,496 of CBDDJQ010000013.1, read as the reverse complement.
GTCCGGAATGCTGTCGATGGTGGAAGCGGGCGATACCCCACAGACGCGCCAGGGTCGCGAGCGCGATCAGGACCACGGCGACCGACAACCAGTAGGTGAGACCGATGTCGGTGAACCGGATCTGATCGAACTCGGTCCCCAGCAGCTCCTGTGCGCGAAACCGAAAAACGTCCGAGAGCGCGGTCCAGTCCATGGATTACCGGACTGCGTGGCCGCCGATGAGCATCTGACCAGCCAATCCGCCCTGCGTTCGGTGTCTCGATACCCGGGCTAGCGAGTCCCCTCGACCGCCTGCGTGCCGAGCTGGCGGGCGCCGGCCATGATGCCGTGCATGCCGATGTTGCCCTCGTGACAGGCGTACTCGAACAACGGCCCATCGGTCCGGCGCAACGGCATGGTCGCGGTCCACGGACCGGTGAAGTGGTTGGTGTCTTCGAAGGTGAACTCGTACAGCACCGTATCCGGATCGAGGCGCCGGAACCGTTCCACCAGTTGCGTGTCCCGGCTCGAACCGCGGGCGGCGGTCTCGCGCAGGAAGTTGGTGGTCTCGACGACCAGCGTGTCGCCGTCCCAGTGCCCGCGCGAATCGCCGACCCACTGTCGAATCGCGCCGTGGGGGCGCCCGTCGAGCGGAATGATGCGGGCGTTGTGCACCATCTCGTTCTGGATCACGACGTAGCCGGGGATTTGCAGGATGAGCACGTTGTTGTTGTACGCGCCCGAGGTCATCGGCGGTCCCGAGTTGAACCCCATGAGGCAGCGGTCCGACAGGCTGCGGTCGGTATAGTGGTCGGCGAAGCCGTTGCGCAGATTCAGCCGGTTCAGCGTGTTGGCGGTGCGGCTCGCCTCGCGCCAGGGCAGGCGGCCGTCCGGCGGATCGACGATCAACGAGGTCCGTCTGTCGGCGGTCAGCTCGATGCCGCGCTCGTACCAGAACTCGTTGTAGGACAACACCCCGCCTTCCGCGCGCGGCTGATAGCCGGCGTTCGGCGCGCCCGACTCGGGGTCGAACAGATCGCGGTTCAGCCGGGTGCGTTCGGACGCCTCGAAGGCGGCGGCCTCCTCCGCGGTCAGGTTCGCCTTGTCGGCCAGCGCCGCCGGCCGCTCCAGCGGCGTGATCGTCCGGAACGTGAAGATCCCCGAAATATCCGGATCGCCATGCGGCGTCCGCGGCGCCGTCGACTCGGATTGCGCCGCGACCGGCGCGGCGATGAGCGCCATGGCGATGCCGGCGATGCCGGCCGTCACGCGACTACGACTGAGCATGTCCGCCCCCTGCTGCTGAACCGGCCCCGGATTCCTCGCGCCGGGACCGCGGGGCCTGATTGCCCCGTGCGATCCGTGTATCCTACCCTGCACCGGCTGCCGGTTCAATCGACGAGGAGCCCGTGGGTGCACGACAAGAAAGTGGGGGATTTGCCGTCGGGGGTATTGAGCGAGTGCTGATCGGCCGATTCCTCGGGTAGGAGGACTCCGACCATGCCCGAGGCGCAGTTGACTGAACCGCTCGATCACGCGGTCGAAAAAGGGGGCGTCGAAGAGCTGTTCGCCGCGTTGGAGGCAGCGGTCGGGGCCGACGTCGACGCGTTCCTCAAACGAGGAAACGTGAATGCCCAGGACTTCGAGACTCTCTTGCAGACCGTTCACCGTCGAGCGCTCGCCACGGCAAGCCAAGCCGTCAAGGTGATTGGCGCGCAGCGTTCGTAGCCGCGCTCGCGGCCGAAGTCGATGCATTCATCGGGCCGGGGAGCGTCGACGCGCAGGACTTCGAGGCCCTCGAGCAGGCCCTCCGTCGCCAAGTCCTCGGCCTCGCCGCTCAGGCGATGGCGGAGTACTTCGACGCGGACGATTCCGACCATTCGAGTTCGACGATAGCGTGCGCCTGCGGCCAGACGGCGCACTACGCCGGCCGCCGCCCGAAGACCTTCACCACGCTGTTGGGGTCGCTGACGCTGGACCGCGCCTACTACCACTGCGCCGCCTGTCGCAGCGGAAGCTGTCCGCGCGACCGGGCCCTGGGTCTGCAAGACACCTCGCTGTCGCCCGCCACGGCGCGGCTGGTGGGACTGGCGGCGACGAGCGTCAGCTTCGCCGAAGCGAGCGAGTGGATGGGGGAACTGGCCGGCGTGGCGGTCGACCCCAAACAGGTCGAGCGCACCGCCGAAGCGCTGGGCCGCGAGGTCGCGGCCGACGAACGCGAGAGGGTCGAGCCCGCACCCGGCGCGGCGGCGACGATGTACCTGGGGCTGGATGGTACCGGCGTGCCGGTGCGCAAGTCCGAGGTGGAAGGCCGGCGCGGCAAGCAGCCCGACGGCTCCGCCAAGACCCGCGAGGTCAAGCTCGTCACCGTGTGGACGGCGGAAACACGCAACGCCGACGGCCTCCCCCAACGCGACCCCGGGTCGGTCAGCTACAGCGCTGCGGTCGAGAGCGCGGCCAGCCGCCCCACCGACCCGCTGCCCTCCCCGTTCGCGCAACGGGCGTATCGCGAAGCGCGGCGGCGCGGCTTCGACACGGCGGCGCGGCGCGTCGTCATCGGCGACGGGGCCGAGTGGATCTGGAATCTGGCCGCCGAACAGTTCCCCAGCGCCATCGAAATCATCGACATCTACCACGCCAAGGGGCATCTGTGCGATGTCGCCAAGGCCATCTACGGCGCCGGCACGGACTTGGCCGCCCGGTGGGGCAAGGACCGGCGGGACGAGTTGGACGCGGGGCGGATCGATGCGATCCTGACCGCCCTGCGCGCCCACAGTGAGACCTGCGAGGAGGCCCGCAAGTGTATCGACTACCTGACCCGCAACCGCCACCGGATGCGCTATCCGGAGTTCCGAGCGTGGGGTCTTTGCGTGTCGTCGGGCGTCGTCGAGGCCGGATGCAAGCTCGCAATCGGCGCCCGGCTCAAGCGCGCCGGCATGCACTGGACCGTGGCCGGCGCCAACGCCATCATCGCCCTGCGGTGCTGCAAGCTCAGTGGCCGCTTCGAGGATTTCTGGGAACGACGAGCCGCCAGGGCCGCCTGACAGCCATCTCACGAATCTGACGTGCACCCGGAGCCCGTGGTGAAACCGCGCGTCGCACCGAGACCTCCTGCCAGACCTGCGGGAGCGCCTCGATCCCGCATCCTGTTCATGCACGGAACTTTTTTCGTCGAACGGCATCCAACTCTATGGGAGGGCCAAGGGGAAGAATCTGACGCAGCCCCTGCGGGTGGGCCGTTCGTTGCAAGCGGCGGGCTGACCGCCCCGAGGCGCGGGACTTCAGCACGGGAGACAGGGTGAAACCGGTTCGAGCCATCGACTGGGCAGAGACGACAACCTCCGAGAGCGAGCTGGCGGAACGCTGCGCGGCCGGCGACGCCCAGGCCTGGGGGGAGTTGGTCCACAGCCACGAGCGGATGGTGTATCACCTCGCCCTGCAACTCCTCGGCAACCCCGAAGACGCCCGCGACCTGTCGCAGGACGTGTTCCTGACGGTGTTTCGCTCGATTCACCGGTTCCGCGGCGACTCGGCGTTGCAGACCTGGATCTACCGCATCGCCGTGAACCACGCCCGCAACCAGCAACGCTGGTGGCGCCGCCGCAAACGGTCCGATCAGGTGTCCCTGGAGACGGTGTTCGTCGACCCGCCGGCGCCGACCGCGACGACCTCGCCCGAGTGCGCGCTGGACCGGAAGGAGCTGCGCCGCCGGCTGTGGCGAGCGCTGCGCCGCCTGCCGTTCGAGCAGCGATCGGCCGTCGTGCTGCGCGAACTGCACGGCATGCGGTACGCCGAGATCGCGTTCTCGCTCGGCATCTCGATCGCCGCGGTGAAATCACGGCTGGCGCGCGCACGCCAGACCTTGCGCGCAGAATTGAGGCACGTGTTCCGATGACTGGCATGAGATCACTCCGCTGCCGTACCGCGCGTCAATGGCTGACCGCGGCCCATGACGGCGAACTCCCGGTCGCCCGGCAGGTGGCTCTGGACGCACACCTGGATGCCTGCGCGGATTGCCGGCGCGTCCGACGCGACCTGACCGCCATCAGCATCGCCCTGCGCGAGCACGCGACCGAGCACCGGCCGGACGAAACGGACTACGGCGGCATGGCGGCACGTGTGCTCGACATCATGCCCGAACCTCGCCGACCGCTCGAACGGCGGCTTCGCGAGGGCATCGCGGATGGACGGCGCCTGTGCGTGCTCGGCGGAACGGCCGTCTCGATGCTGGTGGCGGGGCTGTTGGTGGCCCTGGCCCTCAGCTTCTCGCCGCCGGTACACCCCCACTCGCTGGCCGGATTCCTGCAAGGAGCCAACAGCCTCGGATCGAACGCCAATCCGCTGCTGGGGTTCGAAACCGGCGTCAGTCTGCCGCATGTGTCGGCCGACACCCAGGCCACCGCCATGTTGATTCAGCCGCTTCCGCCGCTCGTGCTGAAGAATCTGGCGCTGTCCGCGGTGGTGACCCGCGAGGGCCTGCTCGCCTCGGTCAAGGTGCTCCGCCGGCACTCGGCGGACGTTCCGCGCGACACCCTCCGCGAGGATGGCCGGGGCGCGCCGCAAAGCTCCGGTGGCGCCACCCCATCGGACGCCGAGCTTCAGCGGGCGCTGTTGCGGCTGGCGTCCGATGTCCGATTCGTGCCGGCCCAGGCGTGGGGCGCCCCGGTGGCCGTCAACGTCGTCTGGCTGCTGGAGCGCACGACGGTCCTGCCCCACTCTCCGAGAACGCAGAGCCGGTCGGCCTCCCCCGGCGCCTCAAGCTCCCCCGGCCTGCCGGTCGGCCATCCTGCGTGACCGGGCTGGAATCGTCGCCCCGCGGCTCGGCTTCCCGCCCAACCGACCCTGCGGGAGTCTGCGGCGTTCTACGGCGCAGACTCCCGGCTCAGAGCCAGGAGCTTGCGCAAGGTCGCGCTAGCGCCGCTCGGTCGGGTCGCGGTTGTCAAGGGGCGCACCGGTACCGGACGAGCCCATGAAGAACTTCTGGCCGTCCTCGAACGTCACGTCGCGGCCGTTGGCGCGGGCGCTGCGATCCTTGCTCTGGTAGCCGTCGACCACGACCATCGCGCCGACCGGAATCGAGTCGCGGGTCAACCCGCGCCGCAGCAGGGTGTTCGGCGTGCCGCCTTCGACCATCCAGACCTGCTTGCTGCCATCGTCGCCCGTCACTTCCACGTGGATCCAGGTGTGGGGATTCACCCACTCCACCCGGACCACCGGCCCTCGCAGCACGACGGGGCGGTTGGGGTCGAACTCTGCGCCGAAGGCGTGATGCGCCTGCGCCGGCACGCCGCCGGTGACTGCCAATCCGGCCACGATGAGAGTGGAGGCCATACCGATTCCGAACCGTACACGGGTCTGCTTGCGCATCGTCCTTCTCCTGACTGTCGAATCCGGGTCGCCGGATGTCATCACGCTATCTGGTCGGATTGGCCACGCCCTCGGGATCCTCGCCCCGGAAGTCCGACTCCAGCAGGCGGGCGCCCTTCATGATGCCTTCCAGCGCATAGTTCGCCTCGTGGCAGGCGTACTCGAACACCTTGTTGCCGCTTCGCGGCCAGGCGTACTCGCCGGTGAACGGCGCCGTCCACACCGACGGATCCTCGACCGTGAACGTATAGATGAGCGTATCGGCGTCCTGCAGCCGAAAACGCTCGGTCACCGTCATGTTGCCGGTCCCCTGGCGGAACGCCGGCTGATCCACGAAGTTCGTCGTCTCGACGACCAGGGTGTCGCCCTCCCACCAGCCGATCGAGTCGCCCAGCCACTTCTTGATCTCCGGCGGATCGTGCTCGGCGTTCATCCGGACGATGCGGGCGTCGTGCACCATCTCGATCAGAATCATGATGGTGTCCTCGCCCTGCACAATCCGCTTGTGGTTGTTGTACAGCGCCGGCAACATCGGCGGTCCCGACGTCGAGCCGAAGCTGAGGATGCACCGCTCGGCGTAGGGGCGCTGCTCCATGTCGTCGTAGGGTCCGGGCGCATCGAGCCCCGCTTCGAGCCAGTAGGCGGTCCCGTCGTTCTGCGCGCGGCGCGGCGGAGCGCCATCCCGCGCCGCCTGCCGCTCCTCCGTCACCGGAGGGAAACGGCCGTTCGGCGGGTCGATGAGAATCGATGTCCGCCACTCGCCTCCGATCCGGTACGCGCCGGTGCCGCGGTCGATCCAGAACGAGTTGTATCCGCCGACGTTGCCGGCCGCCCCTTGAGACCCGTCTCCGCCCTGGGGCGGCGCCCCGCGGTTGGGGTCGCTGGGGGCGTTGCGCTCGGCCGTCCGGCGCGCTTCGACGGCAGCGATTTCCGCGGCCTCTTCGTCGGTCAGCGACATCTTCTCCCCGAGCTCGGTCGGCCGCTGCATCGGAGTCAACGTCGACACGTCGTAGGTGCCGGACAGATCCGGTCGGCCGCTCGGGGTGCGGGGAATGTCACCGCTCTGCGCCGCCGCCGGCAGCGCCAGTCCGAGTACCGCCAGTGTGCCGAGACCGACTGCAATTCGACTACCCATCTCAACCTCCCTCAGAAGTTTCGCGCCGGCGAAACTTCCAACGCGACCGCAGGTCGCGCAGGTGCTTGCGCCGTAGAAGTTTCGCGCCGGCGAAACTTCCAACGCGACCGCAGGTCGCGCGGTCGCGCTAGCGCGGCAGCGGCTCCCGGCGCCACTCGCCGAACAACAGCTCTTCGACGAACTCGACACAGCGAAAATCCATCAGGCGGGCGTTCTCTTCCAGGCGGCGATAGATCGGCATCTTGATGGTGAACGGCTCCGTCAGCACCACCGGATCTTCGATCGTCGCCTCGTAGTCGATGTGGTTCGGCCCCACCATGGTGTAGCGCTCGACGACATGAAGCTGATTGCTGTGATGGCTCCCCGCCCGGTCGAACCAGGTGGCGTCGTGGAGACCGGTCACGTCCACGACCAGGGTGTCCCCCTCCCAGTTCCCGACCGACCACCCCATCCACGAATCGACCTGCGACGGCCCGGGATTGTCCATGTAGATGTCACGCACCGCACCCGCGTACTGGTACGCGATGAAGACGTCCTTCTCGCTCTGGACAATCTGGAAGGGCATGGGGATGTACGTCGCGCGGGGCACGCCCGGCATGTAGCATTTGACCTCGGGGTCGCGGTCGATCCAGTTGGCGCGGTTCTCGTCCTTGAGAGCGCGCGCCTCCGGGGTGTAGGGAACCCCGCCGCCGCCGACGATGACCCCCAGGCTGCCCGGCACCGCGCCGACCGCGCCGAGGCGCAGGGTGGAAATAGCGGGGATCGGGTTCACCGGCCCGGGGCGCATCTGCATCGAGTGCCGGGCCATGTGCGGCCCGAGGTCGTAGTTGGCCTCGTTCAGCACCTGCCAGATGCCGTTCATGTCGGGACGCCCGTCCGACAGCCGCGGCACGCCGCCATCCTGCGCCAGGGCCGGCGCCGCCAGTCCGACCAATCCCAGAAACGCCGTCAGTGCACCGGCCGATACCTTCATTTATCACCACTCCAGGGAACGTCACGACCCGCCGGACACGGCGAGCCCGGTCCCGTGGTCCGTTATTCTAAACCGGCTGACGCGGCAATACACAGCAGTTCTTCCCCGGGGCCGGGCAGGGAGTCGAGACCAGGGAGCCGTGGTGAGACCGCGGAGCTGTTGGCGGGCGGGCTCCTACCGTTGCCCCCGGGGAACCCGCAGCGCCTGCCCCGGATAGATGCGGGACGAGGTGAGCCCGTTGGCGCGCCGGAGGGCGTCGATCGACGCGCCATGCCGGCGGGCGATCCGGGTCAAGGTGTCGCCGCGCCGCACGACGTGGAAGTCGGTCCTGTCCGCCGCCGCCGGGGCCTTCTCGGCCGGGCGCGCCGCGGCCGGGCGCACCGCACGCTCCGTCAACTGTCTCACGTAGGCCGCGTACGGCTTCGGAAACACCGCCACGTGATAGTGCGGCGGCCGCCGCTCGGCCGTCGCCTCGAGCACCCCCCGGGCCTCCAGGGACAGCAGCACGCTCTCCAGCCAACTGCGGCAGCGTCCTCCGTGACGGCGGAGGTCGATCGCCATGCCGGTGGGATGGACCGAGCGATCCGAGGCGTTGCGAGGCTGATGGGACGCCGGCCGGGTCAGGCTCGTCACCACCAGCCGCTCGTTACAGGCCTGCCGATACTGCGCCGACAACCGTTCGATGAACAGCCGCGCCTCGGGACGGGCGAACGGAAACGACACGTCGACCAGGGTGTAGTCCCGATTGCCGGCGACGTGCACGAGCAGACCGGCGTCGACGAACCGGCGCAGTTCCCGGGCACTCGCCAGATGGGTGAAGTCATGCCGCCGGGCCTGGGCAACCTGGCGATCCAGCGACGCGGCGCTTCCCCGCAGGCTCTGGGCCGACACCACGCCCCGCGCGCCGCCGAGCAACAGGCCGACGGCCAGGAGCGTGGTCACGAACCGGCGCCCGGACGGCACCGGCGACGGACGCCGCATCGCGCACCTGAAGCGGACAACACGGTAGATCCCGGGTAGGGACGACACGATACCCATACCCCGGATGTCGGCCGACCGGACGCAGGACTTTAGGACGCTGACGGAAATTACCTTGCCGTGTGACAGGCGCGCAAAGCCGCAGGAAACAGGCTGCGCCCGGGCGCAGTTGGCAACTCCATATCGATGTCCGATGCGGGCGCCTACGACGCAACGAAGGAGCGCACCACCACGATCAGCCCCGCAACCGCGGCCACGGTGAGGACCGCCGGCCGGGTGTAGCCGCGATCCAGCCGGCGCGCGAGGCGGCGGGACACCAGGAAGCCGAACAGCACACCCGGCAGCAGGAACAGCGTCAAGCGCAGCTCCTGCCCGCCGAAACGCCCCGCCGGCACCAGCGCGGCGATCGAGATGATGGTGCCGACGAGAAAAAAGCTCGACAGGGTGCCCCGGAACCGCGTGCCGGAAGCGTGCTGATACAGCAGCGCGATCGGCGGCCCCCCGATGGCGGCGACCGTGCCCAGCAACCCCGACAGCACGCCGCCGACCAGCAGCGTCAAGGGTCGGGGCCGGATATGCACCCCGGAGACGCTGATCGCCACCGCCAGGACCACCATCAGGCCGAACATCCGGCCCAACTGGTTCTCCGGCAACACCGCCAGCGCCGCCGCCGCCGGGAACGTCCCCGCGATGCGGCCGACCAGCGCCCAGCGCAGCCCGCCGAGGTCGATGCCGCGGCGCTCCCGCACCGCCATCATCAGGGTGAACACCATCGTCGACGCGAGCACCGGACCGGGGACGAGCCGGGGATCGATCAGGATGAGGATCGGCGACCCCAGAAGGCCCATCCCGAAGCCCACGGCTCCCTGCAGGGTGAATCCGGCCACGCCGCACAACACGACAATCGTGAGATCGAGGGGGGACATGATGCGTACGACCACTGCGCGCCGGCACGGGTCGTCTCGCCACGGGGAGGGATGCCAACCGGGTGCGGGTAGGCGATAAGCGTAGCACGGGCCGACCCGAACCGCTGGGACGCACGGCCGGAAAAGCCCTGGAGACCGACGCCAAACGCAATCCGTCGCTCGCGCAGTGACTAGTCGGGCTTCCCGTAGTCGACCTCTCCTCGGCAGATCACAATTCCGCGTGCATCCGGACCGCGGGGCGCGCCTACCGGCTTCGATCCGCCGGCCGGGTAGACTAGGGCCGTGGACGATCAGCCTCGACCTGTCGTGACGCCGCGGCCCGCCGCCTCGGTGGTGCTTCTGCGGGACACCTCTGCCGGACCGGAGATTCTCTACCTGCGCCGCAGCCCGGACCTCAAGTTCATGGGCGGCTACTGGGTGTTCCCCGGCGGGCGCATCGACCCCGGCGACCACCGGCCGGGCGGCGAGACCGACGAACTGGCCGCGGCCCGGCACGCGGCGGCCCGGGAGGCGCAGGAGGAAGCCGGGGTGACCGTCGACCCGGCGACCCTGCATCCGATATGCCAGTGGACGACGCCGGAGACGAGCCCGATCCGGTTCGCCACCTGGTTCTTCGCGGCGGCCGCGGACCCCGCCGCCGCCATTCGCGTCGACGGCGTGGAGATCCACGACCACCGGTGGTGGCATGCGCCGGACGCCCTGCAGGCGCATCGCGATCAGCGCATCCAGTTCGCGAACCCGACCTTCGCCCTGAGCACCCGGCTCGCCGGACATGCCACTGTCGCCGACGCGCTCGCGGCAGTCGACACGTGGCCCCGGGAGCGCCTGCTGGGGCGCCTTCACCCGACCGACGGCGGCCGGGTCGCCCTCTACGCGGAAGACTGCGGGTACGAGACGGGAGACATCGACTGCTCCGGCCCGCGGCACCGGATCTGGATGATCGACGGCGGATGGCGCTACGAACGGGACTTCTAGGCCGCGGCGGAGGGGCCGGCCGCTACTCCGGCGGCGGACGGAAGGCGATCAGCTCTCCCGAGCGGCCGCCCCCGCTGGTGGTGACGACGAGATACTGCACCCCGTCCGACAGATACGTCATCGGCGACCCGCTCTGCGGCGCAGGCATGAACAGGGCGCCCTGCTCGGCCCCCGTCGCCTTGTCGTAGGCGCGGAGCATGGCGCCGCGCTCGCCCGAGTCGCCGGTGGTGGTCTGGGGGTCGCCGGCGATGAGCAGGGTCTGCGTCACCAGGGTGCCGACGCTGCCGGGCTGGCCCGTCCGGGGGATGTCGAGCCCCCGCAACGCCTCGTGGTTCCGGATGTAGTCGGGCGTCTCGCCGTGGGGAATCTGCCACAGAATCTCGCCCCGCGTCATGTCGATGGCGCTGATGACGCCGTAGGGCGGCTTCAGGAGCGGCAGCCCCTGCACCGTGAGCTGGGCGCGCTGCCGCTGCTCGGCCGTCAGGGGCGGGCGGGGCGGCACCGTGAAGCTGGTCCGGCCGCCGCCGGCCGCCGACCCCGCGCCGCCGGAGGTGCGCGGGCCGGCCACCGCGTTCCCCTGAATGTAGGCCATGTCGGACTGCCCCGGATACGGAGCCATCAGCCCCAGCGACCCCAGCGAGCTGTTCGACGACACGTAGAGGATGCGGGTCTCCGGATCGTACGACCCGCCCGGCCAGTTCGTGCCACCCCCCTGGGCCGGCGCCATCAACGTGCCGAGCGGCCCGTCCAGCCGGCTGACCACCGGCGGCGTGAAGATCGGGCCTAGGTCGTAGAACGACGCCCGCTCCTCGGCTTCGGCCCGTAGCTCCGGGGTGAAGTCGATCAGATCGTCGAGGGTGACGCCCTGCCGGTCGTAGGCGGGCGGACGGGTCGGGATCGGTTGCGTAGGGGAATACCATTCGCCGGGGACGTCACCGGCCGGCACCGGTTGCTCCTCGATCGGCCAGATCGGCTCGCCGGTCTCGCGATTGAAGACGTACAGGAACACCTGTTTCGTCGGCTGCGCCACCGCCTTGATCGTCTCCCCGTCTATGACGAGGTCGAGCAGAATGGGCGCGCACGGGATGTCGTGGTCCCAGATGCCGTGATGGACGAGCTGATAGTGCCACCGGCGCTCGCCCGTGTGCAGGTCGACCGCGACCAGGCTCTCCGCGAACAGGTTGTCGCCGGGCCGGTTGGCGCCGAAGTAGTCGCCCGTCGACGCCTCCACGGGCAGGTACACCAGCCCCAGCTCGACGTCGACCGAGATCTGTCCCCACACCCCGGTGTTGCCGGTATAGACGGCCGAGTCGCTCAGCCACGTCTCCCGTCCGAACTGACCGGGACGCGGAATCGTGTGGAAGATCCAGAGCCGCTCGCCGGTGCGCGCGTCGTAGCCGCGGACGTAGCCCTTCACGTTGGCGCGGCTCCGGGGGTTCCCGCCGGTGCGGTGGGCGGCGCCGACGATGATGACGTCGCCGGCGACGATGGGGGTCGCATGCAGGCCGACCTCGCCGGTGACCGGATCGATCTGCTGGTCGTTGTCCCGCTTCAGATCGACCATGCCGTCGAGCCCGAACCCCGGGACCCGGCGGCCGGTCGCGGCGTCGAGGGCAACCAGCCGGTAGCCCGGGGTGACGTAGACGACCCGCGCCGGATCTCCTCCCTCACCCCCGTCCCAGTACGCGAGCCCGCGGCCCGACAATTGACGCGGAGCGGCGGCGCCGCGCGCCCCCTCGTCGAGGCGGTGGAGCCACAGCAGCTCGCCGGTCGCCGCGTCCAGCGCGACGACGGTGCGGCGCGACCCCGCGGTCGAGTACAGCACGCCGTCGACCACGAGCGGCGTCGACTGGAACCGGAACTCCGGCACCGGCCCGAGATTGTCGGTCCTGAACCGCCAGGCGATCTCAAGGTCCGCGAAGTTGTCCGCGGTGATCCCATCGAGCGGGGCGTAACGCGTGTGGCCCAGATCGCCGCCGTAGGTCGGCCACTCTCCCCCGACCGCACCCGTCTGGGCCGTCGCCAGCGCCGCGCACGACAGAAAGATGCCTGCAAACAGGCCGGAAATATCGTTACACTTCAGCATGGCGCCAGTATACGTCCGTCCTCACTTGCCGTGCGCGCCATTGTCATGTGCCACCCGCGACCACGGAGCCCAGCATGTCTTCTGATTCCGCAGAAATCCGCACCGAAATCGAATCGCTCGGCGACGCAGGCCGGCTGGCGCGCGTCACCGTGCACAACCCCGCCCGCCTCAACGTGCTCGACAGCGGGCTCATCCGCCAGTTGATCACCGCGTTCCGCACCCTCGGCCTGGACGCCGAACTGCGGTGCGCCGTGTTGACCGGGTCCGGCTCGCGCGCCTTCATCGGGGGGGCCGACATCCGGGAGCTGGCCGAGCTCACTCCCGAAACGACTCACCCGTTCATCAGCCGGCTCCACCTCGCCTGCGCGGCCATTCGGCGGTTGCCGGTGCCGGTCATCGCCCGGATACCGGGGCACTGTCTCGGCGCCGGACTCGAGATCGCCGCCTCGTGTGATCTCCGGGTGGCCGGCCAGAATGCGACCTTCGGCATGCCGGAGGTCAAGGTGGGAATCCCCTCGGTCAACGAAGCGGCCCTGCTTCCCCGGCTCATCGGAGCCGGCCGGACGCGCGAGCTCGTCTACACCGGAGAGCCGATCACGGCGGCCGAAGCGGAGCGTTGGGGGCTGGTGGAACGCGTGGTCCCCGATGCGGAGCTCGACGCGGCAACCCGGGCTTGGGTGGACGCCATCGCCGCCGCCGGCCCCCACGCCATCCGGCTGCAGAAGGCGCTGGTCCAGCGATGGGAGACGCTGCCGCTCGATCACGCCGTCCAGGTCGGCATCCGCTCGTTCACCAGCGCGTACCATACGGACGAGCCACAGCGGTACATGCAGGCGTTTCTCGACCGGAAGCGGCAGTAGCGCCCGCCGTTGCGCCAGCAAGCTGTCCGGCTATGCTTCGGAGTATTTGTTTAGCGGGTTATTTCTCAACAAATACGGGGCTGAAATGGGCCTGGAAAGCGGAAGTTCAGAGCCGCGACGAGGTTGCGTTGGCCCGATGGTTTCGTTCACGGATTGCCTCCACCGCCAATACGATGCCGCGGGGAGGAAACCGGACCGAAGCGCCGGCCTGCCGACGGGTGCGGTGGTGACCGAGCCCAGCCCACTCGGGACACCCGCTGCGCAGATCCGACAGCCGACCCGCGGAGCACAGCGTCGCGGCGAGCCGCGGGACCGGCCGCGCTTCGAAGCGGTCGTTTGGAGGCGTGCCCGCCTACGCGGGGGGCGGCGGGAGCCCGAGAACCTCGGGGCCAATCGGTTCGGTGGCGCACATCTCCTCGACGGCGCCAGCGGCGGCGCGCCCGGCGATGAGGGCGGCAGGGACGGCGGGTTCGGTGGCCCGCAAAATCGTGGCGATCAACGGCGGCAGACCGAGGTCGCGTTGGCGGGCGGTGCGCACCACGCTGGACAGCACCTGCTGGGTGTCGGCCCCGCGGCGGGTGCGGTTGCCGCCGCACACCTTGCGGATGACCACGGCGGGCCGGATGGCCTGTTCGGCGCGCCAGTTGGTGGCGTCCAGCGAGGGGTCCCACAGGAAGAGGAAAACGGCGAGGAATTCGGTGACCAGGTGATTGGCGAAACGCACTGCGTCTTTCAGCGGCGGCGGTGCGTCGACCAGCCGACCGAGCCGGGCGATGAGTCGGCCGCGGGCCGTCGCCATGCCGTGCTCACTCAGTTCTCCCGCGTTGCAGCGGTCGCGCAGGTCGAGGCCGGCCTGCAAGGTCGCCTGCACATCGCCGGCCCAGCGACTGTCGGGATGGTCCTCCTGGAGTTCCTTGCATCGTCGGAGCAGGTGCGCAAGACACGATTGGTGCTCGGCGTCGCGGAAGCAGCGGTACGGCGCCCATCCGTCGCGCACGAGCACGCCGGCGTAGTCGGTCCCGAGCACGGTGGCCGCATCGTCGAACCCGCGGCCGCGGCAGATGGCGTAGACCGTCGTGTCCAGGGTGGCGTACGCCCAGAGCCAGTGGCGGTCGGCGCCGACGCGCCAGCCGGTCTCGTCCGGCGTGACCACGGGCGCGTTGCGGACTTGCTCGCACAACTCCGCGTAGGCCGGCGCGGCGTCGCGGGCGGTGCGGTGCAGCAGGTGGACCAGACCGCTCGGCGTAACGCGCAGATTGAAGTTGGTCCGCAGCAAGTCGGCGACCTTCGCCAGCGGCACCCCCATCCCCGTGTGCAACTCCACGACCAGCGCGACCACGCCGGGGCCGAGTTGCGCCCCGGCGGCTCCCAGCGCGTCGGAGGTCTGCAAGGCGTGGCGGCCCTGCACCCGCCGCCGGCACTGCGAGCAGTGCCCGACCTCGATGTCGAACCGGCGCACGATGGGGCGCACCTTGGGCAGGTCCTCCTGATACTGCGACGCCACGCGGGCCACTTCGACCGCGCCGCCGCAGTCCGGGCACGCCGAGGGGACCGGCGCTGCGTGGGTTTCGTCGACCCGCGCCGGGCGGAGACGGCAGCCGTGCCGCCCGTACTGCGCACCGGGCCGCCGGCCGGGCCGCTTGCCGTGACCCTGCGGCCGGTCCTTGGCGAAGGGCGCCGCTTGTCGGCGGCCGGCGCGACGCGACGCCTCCAACTGCTGTTTCAGGTGGTCGTTCTCGCGCTCCAAACGGTCGTTCTCGCGTTTCAGGCGGTCGTTCTCCCGCCCAAGTTCCTTGATGCGCGCGTCGCGAGAATCCCGCTCCGGCCGGGACGCGTCCGAACCGCCGCGTTTGCCCTTCTCTCGAGCCATACCCCATGTATCGGCACGCGTGCCCCGAACCTGCACACCGCTTCGCGGAGTTTCTCACCCTTACCCGCTAACCAAAGACGCTTCGGATACACGTCGAGCTGGTCGCGAGGGGGACAGCGATGGTGACGAAGGTGCAGAAATGGGGGAACAGTCAGCGGCTTCCGTTCACGAAGTCCGTGCTGGAAGAAGCCCGGATCAACGTCGGCGATCAGGTGCGGGTGTCAGTCCAGGAGGGACGCATCATCGTCGAGCCCGTATCCCGCGTGCGCGGCAGGCATGATTTGCGTGCGCTTGTATCGCGAATGCCCCAAGGAGTATCGGGTCGAAGAGCCGGACTGGGGGCCCCCAGTCGGTCGGGAAGCATGGTAGATGTCGAAGTATGTTCCCGAGAAAGGGGACTTCGTCATTATTGCGTTCAATCCCCAGGCCGGGCGCGAGCAGAAGGGCCGGCGCCCGGCCCTGGTGGTCAGCAACACCCTGTTCAACCGCCACACCGGACTCGCCATGGTGTGCCCACTGACCAATACCTGCAGGCACGTCCCATTTCACGTCGCGGGCACCTGCGCGCTCCGGTGTTGCGAGCGCTATTCCAGCAGCTTTCCGATCCCGGCCGGGTGCCGGCCTTTATCTCACCAACGCTCTGACCGGCTGGGAACCGCGCACCACGACTCCGCTGCCCTTTCAAGAGCTGCAGGACGAACGTGACCGCGCCGAGCGGGTCAAGCAGACAACCCCGATCCTCGTCATCCTGGGCAACGCGCCCTACAACGGCTGCGCCGGCATGGCAGTGGACGAGGAACGCCAACTGTCGGACGCCTACCGGATCACCAGCGGGTCCGACCCCCGGAGGGCCGAGGGCTCAACGATCCTGACCCTGCGCTGAAGACCCGCTATTCCACTCACGGTCCTCGGTGGCCACTCAATCCGACGGAGACCCCGCCTCGATTGTCCGACTGTGACCCTCCAGGAATTGGTCGAACTCGAGCTTGAACTGCTCCGGCGGTTCCGCGCGACGTGTAGCCGTCTTGTAAGCCCGAGACATCAGATTGGGCGCTTCATCATGGTCGGTCGCATGTACCATGTAGTACATGATTTTCTGGCTACCCTGACGCTCGTAGATTGGCCAACCATGAGCATGTGTGTACCCCAGCTCATCGAGGAAGCGCCACCGAAACTTCTCCACGATATCCTGGTTGCTCATTCCGTATTCGGTTACCGGGTGCGGGACTGATTTTCTCCAGTGGAAATGGGCGGAAATGAACCGAGCCGTCGGGGAAGTTGCTGCATGACGAGGTTGTCCCCGCGCAGATTTGTCGGCATCGCAGCGTCGGTCTCTGTGGCTGTGAGGAGGCCGGAAACGAGGGGCACGAGGGGCGACTCGCCGGCCGGCGGACCTGTGCAGAGCATGTCGCTGTTGAGAGCGCCCATGGCAGACTCGCAGTCCCATTGTCGCCAAGGCAGCTTGTCGGCGCGTCATCGGCAGCGACGGTCGGTCCGGCTGGTTCGCTCGCGGAGCGCTGGGTCTGGCGGCTCCGCGGCGCCCCGGTCCCCCGCGGCGGCGCGAGACCACGCGGGTCCCGGCGACGGCGCCGCCGCCATGAGGGACACGCGGCGGGGACCGACGCCGCGAACAGCGGCGAGCTGCCTGGTGGCGTTCCCGCCGCTGGCGGCGAAACCCACGGGTCGCGGGCTCGGGCGGCGGCGGGACGGCGCGGATTGAGTGCGGGCCGGGGGCGCGCAGGAGGACGGGAAGCGGATGAGCGGTTTCCACGCCGCCCGGCGTCAGGCGGGCGGCGGCAACGCAAGCGCTTCGGGCACGACGGGTTCGGGGGCGCACAGCATCGTCGTGATCAGCGAGCGCGGGTCGAGGTTGCGTTGGCGGGCGGTACGCACGACGCTGGCCAGCACCTGCTGGGTGTCGGCCCCGCGCCGGGTGCGGTTGCCGCCGCAGACCTTACGCGTGACCACTGCGGGTCGGATGGCCTGTTCGGCCCGCCAGTTGGTGGCGTCGATCGACGGGTCGCACAAGAAGAGGAACACCGCCGGGAATTCGTTGGCCAAGTGCTTGGCGAAGCGCTCGGCGGCGGCCAACGGCGGCGCGGTGTCGATCAGCCGGCCGAGCCGGGCGGCGAGCCGACCGCGGGCCGACGCCAGACCGTGCTCACTGATTTCGCCCGCGTTCGAGCGGTCCCGCAGGGCGAGGCCGTCCCGCAGGACCGCCTGCACCGCGCCCGCCCACGGGCTGTCGGGATGAGCGGCCTGCAAGTCCTTGCACCGTCTCAAGAGGTGGGCCAGGCACGTTTGATGCGGCGCCTTCTTGAAGCCGCGATAGGCCACCCACCCGTCCCGCACCAGCACGCCGGCGAAGTCGGGGCCGAGAACCGCCGCCGCCTCGGCGAACCCCCGGCCGTCGCAGATGGCATAGACCGTCGTCTCCGGGGTGGCGAACGCCCACAGCCAGTGGAGGATCGCGTTCACCCGCCAGCCGGTCTCATCCGGCGTGACCACCGGACTGCAGCGGACCTGCTCGCGCAGCGCCGCATACGCGGGCGCCGCCGCGTCGGCGGTGCGGTGCAGCAGTTGGACCAGGCCGCCCTTGGTCACCGACAGTCCGAACTGCGTCCGCAGAACGCGGACGACCTTCTCCAGCGGCATGCCCAGCTCGGTGTGCAACTCGACGACCAGCGCGGCGACGTTCGGGCCCAGTTGAGCGGCAGCCGCGCCCAACGCGTCGGAGGTCTGCAGCGCGTGCCGGCCCTGCACGCGCCGCTGACACTGCGAGCAGTGGCCCACCTCGATGTCGAAGCGCCGCACGAGGGGACGCACCTCGGGCAGGTCTTCCTGATACTGCGACGCCACACGGTCCAGCGCGACCGCGCCGCCGCAGTCCGGACAGCTCGTCGGGGCCGGCGCCACGTGGGTCTCGTCAGCCTGCGTCGGCGGCCGGCGGCGCCCCTGCCTGCCGTACTCCGCCCCGGCTCGCCGCCCGGGACGCCCGCCGCGTCCCTGCGGACGGTCCTTGGCGAAGGGGGCCGCTTGTCGGCGGCCGGCGCGCCGCGCCGCCTCGAGCTCCTTCTCCAGATGCTCGCTGCGGCGCTTCCAGTGATCCCGCTCCTCGATCAGCTTCGCCTTGTCTCGTTCGAGGCGCTCGATGCGCACGTCCCGAGGGTCTCGCTGAGGCCCAGGACCCTTCGAACCGCCGCGGTCATCGCTCTTGCGCGCCATACTTCACGTATCGGCACACGCCCGCCGTACCTGCACACCTTTTCGTGGATTTTCTCGCCACGACCCGCTAACCGAAGACCTCATTCCCTCGAGACTTGCCCAATCAGCGTTGCCCCACCAACCGCTCATTGTGGATGCGGGCTCCTTCAAGGCGGCTATGGAACGGGCAAGCCAGCCGGTCGGCACGAAGTAGAAGATCTCTATCTTCCTCCCTTTCTTGTAGGAGGCAACCTTCCGGACAGTTTCCCAGTCGCACTCGAACGTCCTCTGGTCAAGAAGACAGAACGTGGCCGTCTTCTCGCCGATCTTCGCTGTGTCCAGAATCGTACCGACCTGCACGTTGAAATCGTCGTGGAAGACATCTATCGTACGTCCTGCGGTCTCGGGCTGAGCATCACGGAGCTGTTCCAGGGCCTTCACCTGTCCGGGTTCTTTGTCGCAGAGAAGGAAGTTTCGCATCCACCGTGGTTCGCTTTCGAGGACCAGCTTCGCCGCCCAGTAGCCGGGATGCTCTGGATTCTGTGGTCCGGCAAAACCGTCGATGTAGACACCGTGTCTGGTGATCAGAACGAAGTAGTACAGATAGCGGCTGATCAGCTTCGCCTTGTGCTCGGTCCACAGCGGCCGTTCGATAGCGGAGAATACCTTCTGTGGAGGCGGTGCCTCCGGAAGGTCGAATAGTGTGAGCTGTTCCTGGTCCGTCATCTTGAAACTCTCCGCTATGTTGTTCGCAGTGCCACCGGCTCAGATGCTCCTTCCCGCGGCCCATCCGAGACCTGAGGCATCGCGTCCCACGTACGACCGTCGAGCTCCCGCCCTGCGCGCTTCTTTCGCGTTCCACCCCATTGCTTGAAGAAAAACGCGACACCCTGCTCTTCGCATTGAACCTGGAGCGTACGCACCCAATCCGTCTTCATTGAACGCGATCCCGGGCCGCTCTCGCCCCCGACGATGGCCCAATGCACGCCGGTGAGATCGGAGTCTCCTCAAATGCGTGTGGGTAGCGGCGGCGCCAGTTCTATGCCTCCACAGCAGAGGAACAGCATCGAGATCAACGCGCCGGGCGAGTGGAAGCCATAGGCGCGACGCGCGATCACCCGCAGCTTGTTGTTGATGCCCTCCACCGGACCGTTCGTCATCTTCGTGTCCAGGTACGCCAGGATGCCTTCAGCGTGTTTCCGAATCGTACGCCCCAGCTTCACGAACGGCGTCAGGCGGGACCGCGCAGCCCACTCCAGCCACTCATCGAGCAGCGCCGGCGCATCCTCGGGTGTCGCCTGCCCCAGGATCGTCGCCAGGTACTCCTTCAGTTCGTAGGCCCGGTCCAGCGCCCGGTTCTTACGACGCAACGTCTCCAGACGCCGGGCCTCACCAGGCCTCAGCCGCGCCGGGTGCTTCAGCAACGCATAGCGCGTCCCCTTGAGCGCCTTCGCATCCTCCGGCTCCGAGGCCAGCCGCCGCTGCTCCGAACGCCGCACCTCGTCAACCGCATCCGCCGCAAGCCGTTCAACGTGAAACCGGTCGAACACCACCCGCGCGTGCGGAACCCACGCCCGCAGCGCCTTCTGCCAGCTCGACGCCAGGTCCGCCGTCACCAACTCGATCCGCGCACAGCCACCAGGTCCCAACTGCTCGAAGAAGGCCCCCAGCGTCTCGGCGCTGCGCCCCCGCCCCGCCCAAACCACCCGACGCTCGTCATGGTCAACCACGATCGTCAGGTAGCGGTGACGCTTCCGGTAGCTGAACTCATCGACGCCGATTCGTCTCAGCTTGGCGAACCGAGCCCCGTCCAGCCGCCGCGCCACAACCCGTTCCACGATGCTGCCCACCGTCACCCACGATATCCCCAGCAGGCGGCTCACCGCCGTCCGGTCCGTCACCTGCGCCAGATACGCCGCCAATTCCTCGAACCCCGACGTGAACACGCTGCTGCCGCTCGCCCACGGCACCTGCTCCACCTTCACCCCGCGGCAACGCCGGCACGACACCCGCCACGGCGCATACCGCAGCCACGCCGGCATCCGGCCCCAGGACAGATGCCGCCACTCGCGCACCGGCTGCCGGTCATACCGCGGCGACCGCTTCCCGCACGTCCCGCACCGGGAACGCCGCCACGCCGGCTCCACCGACACCGTCAACGGACCGTCGGCGGCCATTTCCACCTGCTTGACGTACATCTGCGTGACACCCAACAGCCGCCGTAGTAACGTAGTCAGACGCATGGGGCTCTCCTCCTCGCGGGTCGTGGTGATACACGCCCATGAGACCAGGAAGCCCCTTGCGTTTGCAACCGCTTCCGCCAAGCGAGACGACGCACGCGGCCCCGACAACACCCTTGGCCCCGCCCAACGGGCGTCCGCCGCCGGCGCCGGGACCCGAGGTGGCCGTTGGGGCAATCAGCCAGCGTCTATCCCCGAAACCGCCAGCCGTCGCGCTTTCCGCGTTGTCGTGGACGGCCGGGACGCCCCCGTCCAGGCCGGGCCGCAAGGCCCATATCTGCTGCTTGAGCGGAGGGACGGACGGTGTGTCACCCGAAGGGCCGCAGCGCAGCGAAGGACGCGCGTAGCGCGTTGACACGCCGGCCGGCCCGCAGCTACTCCGCTCCGACTATATCCCGCCACGGTGCGCCACGCCCGCCGCCGGTCAGGTGAACTGCCAGCACCCCTCGCCGACCCGCCGATCGCGCCTCAACCCACCCACACCCGTTTGAGGAGAGCCTGAGATCGGCGTCGACGATTGGACCGAGCAATGGTTCAAACGACGCGAACCGTACGGCCGCCGAAGTATGGCGCAGCTCGCGAAGACGCCACAGGTACTCCGATGTCTCGACGCTGGTTCCCAGCCATACGTTCGGCAGAAGATCCATTCGCCCGGCCACTTCCCGCATGCGTTCGGGCCGTTTGGTGAGAATCTGGAACGTGTGTTGCCGCGCCGCTCCCATCGTCGCCCATACCCCGGCGATGAACGATTCCGGTACATCGGCATGAAACAGGTCACTCATCGAGTTGACGAACACCAGGCGAGGCTTCCGCCAACGAAGGGGTATCTCGAGGCTCGCCTCGTCGCAGCGTATGCCGCCGGTCCACACCTGCCGTCCACCGCTCAGACGGGTGAGGCCGCGGTATTTCTCCTGGCCGATGGCGGCCAGCCGGGCCGCCATGCGCATGGCGTAGCAGTTCGTGCAGCCGGGGGAAAGAACCTTGCAACCCGCGACCGGATTCCACGTCGCATCGGTCCACTCGATCGTCGAGTCTGCCATCCTGTTGTCCTCCTCGCGACATTCTTCCCGACCCGGTCGCCACACGCGCCCAAGCCCTTGTCGCTATCCGATCCAACAGCGGCCATGCCCTGGAGGCGCAAGCAATATGCAGGCGACGGCCAGACCGGCGCACCCGCCCACGTTATCGGCAGACACCGAGATTCGATTCAGGATCCGAGCTCAACGGGAGCGGTCGACCGCCGAGAGCAGGCGGTCGTGGTGCGCACCGGCCAATTCAGGCGGGGAACGTGGTTCCAGCTCACTGGCGCGCTCGAGGGGGGCTAGTGTTCCGGAGGGAAAGGCGTTGAGCTACCACACCGAAGGCGCGTTCGAACCACGCGGCGCGCAGCCGACCTTGGCCGACAGCCCGCGCGCCACAGCAACAGCGCGGCGCCCAGCGTTACCGTGATGTTGACCGTGAGTTGATCCCGAACAGCGTGGTCACGTCCATGGCACACTCCGGTGTGGATGGCGTCCAGGCCATCCCGGTCGAACCCGCATCCGATTCGTCACCAGCACACCATCAAGAATGATGCCAAGCATCGTCTGCAGGCGAGTGCCTCGTCGATCTGCGCCGCCGCTCCTGTCAACTGGCGGCCATCGGCTCGATGTGGCCGTACATCAGGCCGCCGAACACGCCGCGCTCCATGGCATGTTCCCACGAACCGCCATAGCGGTTCTCGTAGAAGAACACGCGCGCGGTGAAGGTGCCGTCGAGCCCCGGAATGCCGAAGTCGGTGATGGAGACCATCGGGGTGTCGCCGGCCCAGACCAGGGGGACGACCACCGGGAGGGTGACGTCGACGCTGGCGTAGACCATGCGCACGTCGAACCGCCACTCGCCGTCGCCCACCTTGGCGACCCCGGCGATCTCGTACCGCTCGGGGCTGCCCCCGACGGTTTCGCGCCCGTCGAGGGTGAAGCTGCCGACGAGCACCACGTCCTGCATGCGCTCGGCGAAGTCCCGCTCGAGATCGGTCAGTGAGGCGACCGGAACCGCCTGGCCGGCGCCCGACTTCGCCACCACCCAACCGAACCCGAAGGTCACCGCCAGCACAACCGCGCCGGCGACGATCTTCACGATGCTGCCCCTTGCCATCTCGAAACCTCCCCGTCGTCAAACATGCAGTGCCGCGGCCTGGCAACCGGCGCCAGGAGACGCGCCGCGTTCGAGCGGAACCGCACCCGCCGGACTGCGCCGGCTCGTCGGTCACGTGGAACCGGACGGTCCCTCGCCGCATCCTGTCGGCCGCGCGGCTGCCCCGCTCCCCTGTGCGACGCGGGGCAGCGCCGCGGGCCGCCGGTTCACTGCCCCGCGCCGGCCTCCACGAACGGCTGTCCGATCAGCAGCGCGGGGTCCGCGTCCGCCTTCGGCACCAGCTTCTGGGCTCGGCCGTACTGGTTGTCGGCCCCGTACAGGTTGCCTTCGGTGTCGACCGCGAACGAGTGCATCTCGATGAACTCACCCGGCCCCTCGCTGTCGAGCTCCCAATTGGCGAGGGGGTTGCCGTTCAGATCGAGCTTGACGATCTTGACCGGTCCGAGGTCGGTCACCCAGACCTCGTACTCGTTCACGATGATGTCGAGCGGCAGGGTGAATCCCGGCCACACCGCGATGGGAGCGATGTTCGGGTGATACCAGACGGCGGCGCGGGTGGTCTGGTTGAACACCTGCACGCGGCGGTTGTTGCGGTCGGCGACGAAGATGCGGCCGTTGGGGCCGACGGCGAGACTGTGCACCACGTTGAACTCCCCGCGTCCCTCGCCGGCCCGGCCGAACTCGTCCAGGTAGTTGCCGTCCGCGTCGAGAATGATGACCCGCGAGTTGATGAACCCGTCGGCGACCAGCACCCTTCCGTCGGGCAGGAACGCGACGTCCTGCGGCCCCCCGAGATGCGTCTCGTCGTCGCCGGGGACGTTCTTCTCGCCGAGCGTCATCAGCAGCTCGCTGCCGTCGTTCGAGAACACGAAGATCTGATGCGCCGACTCGTGCACCACCCACACCCGGCGCTCCGGGTCGTGGGGGCTGATGCGGATGCGGTGCGGCCCGGGTCCGTCCGACCCCTCGAACAGGTGGTCCCACTGGTCCCAGACCTCAATGACGTTGCCGTCGCCGTCGACGACGTAGATGCAGTTCTGCCACGTGCGCCGCTCGGCCTCGCGCAGCGTGTTGATGCCGATGGAGCCGGCATAGCCCTCGAACCCGTCCGGCACGGGGTCGGGCAGGCGGGTCTCGCCCCGCTGCAGGATGAAGATGCGGTCGGGCGACTCGGGGAACACCCCGGAGTTCCCGCCGAAGGCGAAGCCCTCGCCCGCGAACGGCTTCAGCCAGCCCTCGACTGCCTCGTAGGGCGCGGGCACGGTCGGCCCGAGATCCTGCGCCGAGGCGGCGCCCGCGAGGATGCCGCCCATCGTGACGGCCAGGAAAGTACGAACGGCGTTACGCATGATCATGCTGTCTCCACGGTTGCATCTGTTTCCCTTGCCCAGCCCGGGAATCGGCGCCTGTCGGCTCCGCCTGCCGCCTCGCAGGTTCTCCCGAGTCCGCGCCGCTCCGCCGGGTGAACTCCCAGCGGTCGCCAGCCCGGAAATCGTCGCCTTGCGGCTCCGATTGCCGCCCAACCAACCCACCAGGAATCCGCGCCGTTCCACGGCGCAGACTCCTGGTGAGCTGCTCCATGCGCGCCACTCGGAAGCGGCCCGCCGGTAGCAGGACATTGTTACATACCGACCGCCTCATCCACGCCCGTATCGGTACCACTGGACCGTCCGCGCGGCCGGGGCCGGCGCGCCGCTCTGGAGCCCCCCCGGCGGCAGGCACCGCTTAAGGCCTCTCGCGTCAGACCGCACCCGATCCCTTCGACGCGCGCCACCGCAGCCAGTGGTCGGCGAGGACGATGGCGACCATGGCCTCCGCCATGGGGACGAACCGGGGCAGGAGACACGGGTCATGACGCCCCTTGGTCCGGATGGTGGTCGGCTCGCCGCCGGTGGTCACCGTCGCCTGCTCGCGGGGCAGGCTGCTCGTCGGCTTCACGGCGGCCCGCAGCACGATGGGCATGCCGCTCGAGATGCCGCCCAGCATGCCGCCATGGCGGTTGCTGTGGGTGACGACGCGCGGACCCGCCGGCGGCGCACCGGCCTCCGCGGGATGGAACAGGTCGTTGTTCTCGCTGCCGCGCAACGCCGCGCAACCGAACCCGACGCCGTACTCGACCCCGAGCACCGCGGGCAGACTGAACAACGCCTTCGCGAGATCCGCCTTCAGCTTGTCGAACACCGGCTCTCCGAGCCCCGCCGGCACCCCGACGGCCACGACCTCGGCCACCCCGCCGATCGAATCGCGCGCCTCGCGCACCTGCTCGATCAACGCCACCATCTCGCCGGCGCGCGCGGCATCGGGGCACCGGACGATGTTCGGTGCGCCGTCCGGCAGCCGCTCCACTTGCTCGGGCGTTACCGCGGCGGGGTCCGGCACCTCCGCCACGATGTCCCCGACCTGGCGGACGTAGCCGACCACCCGCCCCCCGAACGCCGTCGCGATGATCCGTTTCGCGACCACCCCGGCCGCGACCCGCACCGCCGTCTCGCGCGCGCTCGCGCGCCCCCCGCCCCGGTAGTCGCGCCGCCCGTACTTCGCGTCGTAGGTGAAGTCGGCATGGCCCGGCCGGTACTTGTCCCGGATGTCCGTGTAGTCGCGTCCGCGTTGATCGACGTTGCGAATGAGAATCGCGATGCTGGTGCCGGTGGTCTTCCCCTCGAACACGCCCGACAGAATCTCCGGCGCGTCCGGCTCGTTCCGCGGCGTCACGATCCGGCTCTGGCCGGGCCGGCGCCGGGCGAGGTCCTCGGCCAGGTCCGACTCGGCGAGGGGGATGCCGGGCGGACACCCGTCGATGATGACCACGTTGCCGGGGCCGTGCGACTCGCCGGCGGTGGTGATGCGAAAGCTGTGTCCGAACGAGTCGCCGGGCATGAATCGCTCTCAGGTTCCGAATCCGCCGTCCCCCTGGGGACAGGCTCCGCGTCACTGCGGATCGATCACGTCCCGGCGGCGCTTCCACCGGCCCAGCAGCAGCGTCGCGAGGCCAAGCATTATCTCGTCGATGAGCGGGATGGGGTCCGGGACCAGCAAATCCGCCACGAAGAGCCCGCCCGCGAGCAGAAAGAGCTGCCACGAGCGCAGGCGCGAGAGCCAGGCGAAGAGACCGCGGCCGTCGGGTCTATCGGACATGCTCCCGGTAGAACGCCAGCATGCGCGCCCAGCAGGTGGCCGCGTGCGCGGCGTCGTAGACGTCGGGACGCGTATCGTTGAAGAATGCGTGATCGGCGCCGTCGAACACGGTGATGTCGGCGGACTTGCCCGCCGCCGCGAGGTCCTCTTCGAGCTGCCGCGCCGCCGCCGGCGGGACGAACGCATCGCGCTCGGCGAAGAATCCGAGGACCGGCGCCTCGAGCGCCGAAAGGTTCGGCTCGACGTTGGGATGGATCCCGTAGAAAACGACGCAGGCGCCCACCGCGGGGTTCTCGCAGGCCGCATAGAGGGACAGCTGCCCGCCCATGCAAAAGCCCACCGTGCCGACCCGCGCCGACGTGACCTCCGCGCGCCCGAGCAGGTACCGGACGGCGCCCCGCAGGTCCTTCTCGACCCGTCCGATGTCGAGCGCCATCATGAGCTTGCCGGCATCGTCCGGGCTCGTCGTGCTCTCGCCCTGATAGAGGTCCGGCGCGAGGGCCACGAACCCCTCCGCGGCGAAACGGTCGGTCACGTCCTTGATGTGGTCGACGAGTCCCCACCACTCCTGCAGCACGATGACCCCGGGGCCGCTGCCGGCCGCGGGCACCGCCAGGTAGCCGTTCCCGGCCGCGCCGTTGCTCGCAAACTCCACCATGGTTCCGGGCATTCGATGACCTCCGTCGCGGACGCCTCACATTATACGGTCGTGACCGGCGCGCTCCGCACCGGGTCGCACCGGCGCAAGACAGACAGGGCGCGAGGAGCCCATGGCCAGAGTTTCGCGGCTCCACCGCGGGCTCCCGTCCGGAAGTCGGCGCCCGCGGGGCTCAGCGGTCCTCCGACCGACTGTACCCGCGGCCTGCACAGTCGCCTGCGGGGGCAGAACTCCCGGCCGTCACCGGGTGTCTGCCGCGACCTGGCGCTCGATTTCACCCGCTTCGTCATAGAAGTCGACGGTGGCCCGGCCGTTGTCGGCGACGCCCAGCACCAGCCGCGGCCGGGCGCCGTCCGTGAGGTTGACCACCGCGGCGCCCTGCACGGTCCCCAGGGCGAGACGCTGCGAGCCGCCGGGGTCGAACAACGAGAGGAACGGCGCATCGTCGGCGCCCACGACCATGCCGATGCCCGGCTGCCCCCGGCTGTTCAGCAGGTTCACCCGCGGCTGTCCCTCATCTCCCAGAGTGAGCTGCATCGGGATGCGTCTTCCGTCCGACAGACCGACGAAAGGAGTGCCGGCCTGCGAGCCGATGACGGCGTGGCGCGCGGTCTCATCCCCGACCGTGAGCATCCCGTCCGCCTGCCTGACCGTCGCGAGAATCCGGGTGGCGCCGGATGGATCGGTGAACCGCAGGATCGGATGGCCGTCGGCATCGACCCCGACCAGCCCCCGGAACGTTCCGTCCGGTCCGTAGAACGCCAGCGAGGCCAAGTCGCGCTCGTCGTCGCCGGACAGGATCGCCCGCAACTGCCCCGACCCGTCGACGATGTTCACCTGCGAGGCGGTGACCACCCCCGCGCCCTGCGCGTCCAGCCGCGCCGTCAGCAACACGTTGGACACCGCGCCCCCGACCGCCGACGCCGCCAGCATCGCCGCCACCAGCCATCCCTGCCGTCTCATGTCGACTCCCCGGCCCTCAGCAGCCCGTGGTGGAAGTCCCCGCTGCATTCGAGCGGCGATGCATCCCGCCTCGCCACTCTCGGTGCAACGCGGGGTTCCACGACGGGCTGTCAGGCGGTCTCGGCCGCCTCCACCTCGTCGACGGCGCTGAAACGCCGCCCCCGCGTCTCCGGCCCCAGCCATGCCACCGCCGCCACCAGCAGTCCGCCCGCGATGATGCAGGACATCATCGCGTCGCCGGTGGTCATGCCGCCGTCCTGCAACTGCCCCAGCACGAACGGGGTCGCGGACCCCGCCGCCGCGCCGACGTGGTAGGACAACCCGGGCCCCACGCCGCGCACCGCGGTCGGAAACCGTTCCGTGAGATAGGCCGGCGCCATCCCCCAGATGCCGCCGCCGGTGGCGCCCATCAGCACCGCCCCCGCGAGCAGCCACCCCGGGCCGGACGCCGTCAGAAAGACCGGCGCCAGCGCCACGCCGAGCAGCGCGGCCAGCGTCACCGCGCCCCGGCGCCCGAGGACGCCCTCCGAGGCCCGGCCCCACAGCGCGATGCCCACGATCGCCCCGGCGTTGAACCCGACCACGTAGGGCAGGGGGTCGACCCCGGCGCCCCGCAGGAACGTGGGGTACCAGAACGAGATCGCGTAGTACGAGAACATGAACGCGGACATCAGCAGCGAGCTCTGAACGGTCACCCACAGCAGGTCCGGTTCGAGCAGCCGCAGCACCGACACCCGATCCGCCAGATCCTCCCGCCCCCGCGTCTTCAGATACCGCTGTCGCTCCAGCCAGACAGGACTCTCCTGCACGCCCGTCCGGATCCACAGCACGAGCAGGGCCGGCAAGATCCCGATCCAGAACATCACGCGCCAGCCCAACGTCGACGCGGGCGACGCGCTGAGGGGATCGGGCGCCGTGCTGAACATCGGATAGACAACCGAGAAGACCAGCGCCGACAGCATGTAGCCCCAGAACCAGCCACCCTGGAGCAGCCCCGACGCGAGCCCCCGCAGCCGGGTCGGCCAGTGCTCGAGGGCCAGCGGCATGCCCGCCGCCCACGGGCCGCCCATACCGATGCCGAACAGGGCACGGCACGCGAACAGCATGGCGTAGGAGGTGGAAAAACCGCTGAGGCACGCGAACAGCGAGAACCAGAGGATGGACAGCATCAGCGGGAGCTTCCGCCCCCACCGGTCCGCCATCATGCCGGCGCCGAGCCCGCCGACGAGCCGGAAGAACAGGGTCACCGTGCCGAGCGCGCCGGCCAGCGCCGCGTCGACCGTGAAGCTGTTCTGGATGTCGATCAGGATGAACGTCATGATGGCGAAGTCGAACCCGCCGAGGGTCCAGCCCAGGAAGGTGGCGAGAAACGCCCGCCACTGCTGGCCGTCGACCTGCCGGTACCACGGCGTGTCGGGTTGATTCACCATTGACCGTCCGCAGTCCGTTCGTTCCGACTGCGCCATCCGCCTCATGAAGAGGCCCATTATAGTGCCCGGGTGCCCCGGCGCTCCTCGCGCCGTACATCCGTCCCTCCGCGGTCCGATCGTCGTCACCTGCGCGCCACCGCAAAGACTTACAATGGGGCTTCGTCGCGACGCGCCGGTTCCGTTGCGCGGTGTCGTTCGTCCCTGCGCTGCCAGGCACTGGAGGTTCCCATGGTGACCCCGACCCGGCGTCTTCGACGGACGCGTTCGGCGCTCGTCACCGCCGCGCTCTGCCTCTTCTTCGGCGCATCGCTGTCCGTGCAGGCCCAGGAACACATCCTGCACGTGGGCGTCATCGACGGCGAGGGCAACCCCGTCACCGACCTCACGGAAGACGAAATCACCGTGCAGTGGGACGGCGAGAACCTGGAAACGACCAAGTTCGAGGCGGTCGGTTGGCCGGTCCGGCTCACCATCTTCGTCGACAACGGCGACCACGGGGGCGCACTCGTGCCGCAGGTTCGCGAAGGGCTGCGCGTGCTGCTGCGGGAGCTGCCGGCCGAGATCGAGATCGCGTTCCTGACCACGGCCCGGCAACCGCGCTGGATCACCCGCCACACGTACGACCGGGCCGAGCTGGAGGAGGACATCGCCAACATCTCGCCGGACACCGGCGGCGGGGCGACGTTCAACGACGCGCTCGCCGAAGAGGCGGACCGCATCGACGACGACGAGGACCGCGAGTACTACCCGGTCATCATCATGGTCGCCACCGACGGCGCCGACGGCAGCAGGAGTCAACAGGGCCGCATCGACCGAATGGTGGAGCGCATGATCGAAAACTCGGCGGAGGTCCACACGCTGCTGTTCGTCAGCGGCCCGGGGGGCCTCGGCTCGGGATCCATGGCAGCGGGGGTCGGCGAGCGGATCGCGCAGATCACGTTCGGCAGCTTCGAGCGAATCACCGTGCGCAGCGCCATCGTCGAGAAGCTGACCGAACTCGGCCGGGACATCGCGCAAAAGCACCGCAGGGTGAGCAGCCAGTACCGCATCACCTACCGACAGCCCCGCAGTCCGTCCGCGCAACCTCGCATCGGCGTCGCCACGGAGCGGGAGGGACTGCAGATGCTTCCGACCCTGGACGGCAACATCCCGGCGCGGATACCGGGGATGTAGGCCGGCGGCGGCCGGCGGCGGGACGAAACCCGGCGACGGCGCCGGTTCATCGCGGGCGCTTCGGCACGAAGTCCGGATAGGTCTTGGGGTGGTGCGCCAACCGGTCGCGGTCCCTTGCGTACAGGGCCACGGTGGCTTGGTGGGCTCGGCGTTGCGGTTCCGGGAGCCGGTAGCGGGCCGCAAGGGCCAGCACCAGCTCGACGGCCGACGGGGTATCCGCCCGATGTCCCGGTGACACGAAGACCGGGTTCACCCCCTGGCGGGTGCGGACCACCGCTCCGACCGTCTCACCCTCCACCCGGAGCGGCGCCGAGGCTCCCCGGCGGTCCGGCACGGCGCGGTGCTCCCCCACGAGCCGGGTCTTCGCACACCCGACGGACGGCACGTCGAACAGCAGTCCCGCGTGGCAGGCGAGACCGAACCGGCGCGGATGCGCCAATCCCTGTCCGTCGAACACCAGCACGTCCGGCGCCTCCGCGAGCTGCTCGAACGCATCGAGCAGCGGGGGCACTTCACGGAACGAGAGCAGCCCGGGGATATAGGGGAAGGTCGCCGGCCGCGTGACGCCGACCGTCTCGACCGTCTCGAGCGACGGCAGTTCCACTACCACGACGGCGGCGTACACCCGATGGGTGCGGCGCGAGTACGCCACGTCGGCCCCCGCCACCCGTCGCGGGTCCTTCGGAAGCGGCGCGGCGATGAGCCGCGGACGCAACGCGTCCTGGATCCCGGTGGCCTGCGCATGGGATACGCGCCAAGGGTGCAGAGCCCGAGCGTTCACGGCTCCCCCGTCGCCCGGTCAGTACCGGAACAGGTACTGAATCTTGGTGAAGATCGCTCGATTCGTCTGCAGATAGCCGCGATCGGTGATGTTGACCTGGTCGTCGAACTGTTCGTACTGCTGGTAGTGATCGTCGTAGCCGACGTAGAAGGCGGTCCCGGAGTTGACGCGATAGGTGGCCAGGATGTTGAGCCCGAGCGTCCGGTCGTAGGTGTTGAACTCGGTGATGTTGCGCAGCAGCAACCGGTCGGTGAACTGGTAGGTGTTGAGGGCGCGGAAGATGTTCACGTTGAAGATCTCGCCGTCCTCGTCCCGTCCACCCTCGTTGAGCCCGGCCACGAAGAAACCCCGCGGATCCGTGAAGCGGCTGGTCGTGATGTTGATGTTGGTGGCAAATCGCGAGACCGGTCTGAAGTTCAAGAACGTACGGAAGCCGCTCTCGCGCCCGAGAAACGGGTTGGCGGCGTCGAAGTAGACCTCGTCCCCCCAGTTGTACCCGCCGCCGACCGACAACACCCGGCTCGTGTTGACGTTGCCGAACATCCGATACCGGCGCTTGTCGAAGTCGAACCCGGCGTAGCGCTCCATGTCCTGATCGAGATCGAAGCTGTAGCGGATGTTCTTCGCCAGGTTGGCGGTGAGCCCGGCTCGGAAGTTCTCGTCCTCAAGCACCTGATCGAAATTGTAGTTGCGGCCGTATCGGAGCTCAGGCCCCCAACTGATCAACCAGGTCTGCGGCCACCACAGATAGTCGAACCGCGCCTGGGTCTCGCGTTGATCCGTCCGGCGGACGAACCCGACGTCGGTCTCGAAGTCGGGAGACAGCGCGAACGAGTCGATGGAGTAGCTCAGGTTGCGGCCCCGCTTCCGGAACCCGAAGTCCAGCGCATAGCCGTCGCTCTCGCCGCCATCCTGCGCCACGCGCCGGTCGGTGCCGAGCGCCCGGAACCCCAACTGGTGGGTGGCGCCGATCCGGAAGTTGCTGTCCATGCCGACGAGGCGGCTGTACCCGTCGAGAAACTCGCGGTCGGTGACGACCGCCCCGACGAACGATTCGGAATAGAGGTCGTACCGGACGCGGCCGACGAAGGTCTGCGCCGACTGGCCGTACGCCGGATCCGTGGGGTCGTCGACGCCGAGGCTGGCGCCCTGGTCATTGGCGACCAGCATGCCCAGCGTGGTCTTGCCTGCCTTGCCGGTCAGCTTGGTGCCGTACAGCGGATCGACGATGGTCCGGGTGTGCACGACGGTGACCGGCGCCTGAATCTGGAAGATCTCGGCCCCTTCCAGAAAGAACGGGCGCATCTCCGGGTAGAAGAGGGCGAAGCGCTGGTTCACCTCGACCTGCGGCCGGTCCGATTCGATCTGCGAAAAGTCCGGATTGGCGGTGAAGTCGGCGATGAGGTTCGGGGTCAGGCCGTACTTGAGATTGACGCCCATCTCGGGACGCGGCTCGCCGTCGACGACCCGCCCCGCGGTCTCGTCGAACGAGCCGTACCGGAACGCGGTGAAGGTCGGCTGCATCTCCAGGTTCCGGCTGGTCGACAGATCGGTCATCCCGTCGAGGACCCCCATCTGCGGCAGAAACCCGGCGATGTCGCGGGAGACGGGCGACCACACGATCGTCTCGTCCTTGTCCCTGACTTGCCGGACGATCTGGAATCCCCACGTATGCGGCGCATTGCCGGGCCGCGTCGGATACCGCAGACTCTTGAACGGGATCGCCATCTCGGCCGTGAACCCGTCCCCGACCAGTTGACCGCCGCTCGTGAAGAGGGCGTCCCACGATCGGTCGCCGCGCGGAACGCCCCCGCGCCCGCCGCCGCCGAATCCGCCGCCTCTGCCTCCGCCGCCGCCGGAAACGATCGAATCGCCCTGCACGCCGTAGCCGTTCACCGAGAACACGTAGGCGCGCTGCTGATCGAGAAACGTGTCGAAGTAGACCGAGATCGTGTCGTCGCCGAAGCCCGCCCGGTCGCGGTCGACCCGATTCGCCCGCATGGCGTTCGGGTTGGCGTACTTGGCGTGAAACGCCAGATAGAGATTGTCGTCGTCATAGGCGACGTAGACGTCGGTATCCTCGGTCGCCGGCGCCCCGTCGATCGGCTGCCGCTGCACGAACTCGGTGATGCGCGCCGCATTCCCCCAGACCGCATCGTCCAACAGGCCGTCGACGGTCGGCGGAGTCACGGTCCGCCGCGGCCGCACCGACACTCGTCCGGTGAGCACACCGGCATCCCCGGCCGGAAGGACCGGGGCGAATCCGGCCGCGGCCGGGCCGGCGGCGACCGCGGGGGCCGGCCGCCGGGGGCCGCGCCCCGCCGGCCGCGAACCCGGCGCGGGAGCACCGGTGGAGCGACCGCCGCCAAATCGCGCGGCGGCGGGTGCGGGGCCGGGCCGGCCGCCGGACCGGGGACCACCCGCGTTCGGCCTCGCGCGAACCGCCGTCGGTACCCCCGCATCCGGCCGGGACATGGCCGGGGCCGGGGCCTCCGCGCGCACCAGGCGGACCAGTCCATCCGCCACTTCCGTCACGACCCGATCCTGCAACGCGAACGGCTCATCGGCGCGGCCATCGATCCTGAAGATCTCCCGGGCCGCCCCGGTCTCGACCTCTATGACGCGCGCCACGATCCTCAACCGCTCGTCCACCCGCTGAAACCCGCCCGCCACGAGCCAGGACACGCCGGCGTCCCGCGCCTCGGAACGCGCCCGATCCTCGTCGTCCGCTACTCCGGCCGCCGGTCCCCCGGCCGCCGGCCCCCGCCGGTCGACGACCGACAGCCCGCCCGACCGCTGCATGCCGGAGATGACCGTCTCCGCGATCCCGGCGCCCAGCCAGTCGTCATCGGGTCGACCCGAGATGTTCACGAAGGGCATCACTGCAACCACGGGCCGGGCATCGGCGGCAGATCGCTCCGCCGTCCCGACGTTCCCGGCCGGCTGGGCGAACGCTCCTCCTCCGGTGACGAGCACACCGGCCACGAACATCGCCCGGATGGTGCAGCGCGACAAGGATTTCTTTGAAGGCAACGTCTCACTCCCCGACAAGCGGTTCCACCGCTTCGCGAACGAGCCCCTGGTCCGTCTTATCGGTCCTAGACGCCGGTCGCGGTACTCGCGCTTACGCAATCCGCGCCCGCCGCGGCGTCTCCGACCCGGCGCGGCGCTTCCCACTGACAGCGCGCCGCCCGGCCGCCTTGCAGCGCACCGCCCGGCCGCCTTGCAGAGCGCACCGCCCGGCCGCCTTGCAATGCGCCGCACCCGCAAAGCGCCTCGTGTGTATCATACAGTGCTGGTACGATTCCGGGCAGCCGCAGGCAGTCACGGGCAGCCACGGGCAAACGGAGCGCCGCGGCCGGACAGGCCCCGGCCCACAACGGCATGCGCAACGACAGCGTTCGGATTCATCGCTATCGACGTCCGCCGGCGGACTGTCATCCCCCGAACGACGTACCCGGCTACCGGTCCACGGCCGCGCGACATCCGACCTGGCCGCCGGTGGTCATCCCGCAGACGCTCTCCGAGGTCACCGGGCCGGTGTATGGCCATGGCGATCCCGGGCCGACCGATCACGACCTGACCGGCCAGCACACCGGCGAGCCGCTCGGCGAGCGCATCATCATCGCCGGCCGGGTCCTGGACGAGGACGACCGGCCCGTTCCCGAGACGCTGGTCGAGGTCTGGCAGGCCAATGCCGCCGGCCGGTACGCGCACGCGCAGGACCGGCACGCGGCGCCTCTCGACCCCAACTTCTCCGGGGCCGGGCGCGTGGTGACGAACGCGAACGGCGAGTTCCGGTTCCTGACCATCAAGCCCGGCGCCTATCCGTGGCAGAACCACGAGAATGCCTGGCGGCCGGCCCACGTGCACTTCTCGGTATTCGGGCGCAGCTTTCTGACCCGGTTGATCACCCAGATGTACTTTCCCGGCGACCCCCTGCTCGCCTTCGATCCGATCTTCAACGCGATTCCCGGCGAATCGGCCCGCCGGCGCCTGATCGCGGCGTTCAAGCTGGACACCACCGAGCCGGGCTGGGCCCTCGGCTACCGCTTCGACATCGTGCTGCGCGGGCGCGACGCCACGCCGATGGAGACCTGACCCGGTGCCGTTGCTGACGCCGTCCCAGACCGTCGGTCCCTTCTTCGCCATCCTCGTGCCGGCGCGGGACCGCCTGCGGCTGTGCGCCGACGCTTCCCGCGGCGTTCCGATCCGCGTGGACGGATCCGTGCGGGACGGGACGGGACAGGCGGTGCCGGACGCGCTGGTGGAGATCTGGCAGGCGAACGCGGCCGGCCGGTACGACCATCCCGAAGATCCGGGGCGCGGCGAACCGGACCCGTCGTTCGCGGGTTTCGGCCGCGTGCATACCGACCCCGCCGGCCGCTTTACCCTCGAGACCATCAAGCCCGGCCGGGTGCCCGGCCCGGGGCGGCTGCAGGCGCCGCATCTGCTGGTCGGCCTGTTCGCGCGAGGCTTGCTGGCGAGAGTGATCACCCGCATCTACTTCGACGACGAGCCGTCCAATGCCGGCGATCCGATCCTGGCCCGCGTCCCTCCCGACCGCCGCCCGACCCTGATCGCAACATCCCGGGGCGAGGGCGGCTACCGCTTCGACATCGTTCTGCAAGGACCGGACGAGACGGTCTTCTTCGACGTATAGCAGCCCGTGGTGGAACCCCGCGTTGCACCGAGACGAACAACGCAGTCAGGCGGGATGCATCGCGGCTCGAATGCAGCGGGGACTTCCACCACGGGCTGATAGGATTCCGTGGCGACATTCGCGTTCGACCGAGACCGGCGAGCCCCTGCGGAACCGCGCGCGACGAGGCGCCGTCCCCATGACCCGTCATGACCGCCGATAGACGCCTGCATGCCCGCCTGCTCGGCGATCCGGACCTCCTGGGACGGTTCGACGGCCGGGCGCAACTGCAGGCGATGCTGGACGTCGAGGCGGCGCTGGCCGAGGCCGAGGCGACGGCGGGCGTCGTGCCCGCCACCTGCGTCGCACCGATCCGGGCGGCGGCGAACGCCGATCTGTACGATCGCGCGCGGATCGCCGAAGAAACGGCCGGCGACGGGAACGCGGTCATCCCGGTCGTCCGGCATCTGACCGCACGGGTCGCCGCCACCGACCCTGACGCCGCGCGCTACGTGCACTGGGGCGCAACGAGCCAGGACATCCTGGACACCGGTCTCGTGCTGCAGCTTCGAGCCACGGTGCCGGCCATCGCCGGCCATCTCCGCCGCGCCGAGCATGCCGCGGCCCGCCTCGCGCGCCGCTATGCCGAGGCCACGATGCCGGGCCGCACCTGGTTGCAGCAGGCGACGCCGATCACGTTCGGACTGAAAGCGGCGGGATGGGCCGACGCGCTCGGCCGCACCCGCCGGCAGGTGGAAACGGCTCTCGACCGCGCCCTGGTGTTGCAGCTCGGCGGCGCCGCCGGCACCCTGGCCGCCCTCGGCGCGCAGGGTCTGGCCGTGACCGACGCGCTCGCGGCCCGGCTCGATCTGCAGGCGGCGGCGACGCCCTGGCATGCCCACCGTGACCGGTTCGCGCATCTGGCGTGCACGCTCGGCGTCGCGAGCGGCGCCGCCGGCAAGGTCGCCCGCGACATCTCCCTGCTCGCCCAGACGGAAGTCGGGGAGGTCGCCGAGCGGGCCGGCCCCGGACGCGGGGGCTCGTCGACCATGCCGCAGAAACGCAACCCGGTGTCGGCCTCGGTGGCGCTGGCCGCGGCCGGGCGCACACCGGGCCTCGTCGCGGCGATGCTCGCGGCGATGGTGCAGGAGCACGAACGGGGACTGGGCGGTTGGCAGGTCGAGTGGGACGTGCTGCCCGAGCTGGTGCTGGTGACCGCCGGGGGGACCCGGGCGACGGCGGAAGCCCTCGATACGCTGTCGGTCGATGTCGATCGCATGCGCGCCAACCTCGACGCGTCCGGCGGGGCGTTGCTGGCCGAGGCGGTGGCGATGGCGTTGGCCGAGTCGATCGGCAAGCACGAGGCGCACGCCTGCATCGCCGCCGCCTGCCGCCGCGCCGCGGCCGAGGAGCGGCCTCTGGTCGACCTGCTCGCGGAGGACCCGGCCGTCAGCCGTCACCTCGATCACGCCGAGCTGGAGAAACGGCTGTCGCCCGACAACTACCTCGGGGTCTCGCGGCGCTTCATCGAGCGCGTCCTCGCCGAGGTCGACGAAGATGCCTGACGTTCACGCGGACGGATGCCGCCTGTCCTGGACCCTGCAGGGCCTCGCAAACGCGCCCGCGCTCCTCCTCCTCGACGCCCTGGGCACCACCATCGACCTCTGGACGCCGCAGATGGACCGCCTCGCAGCCGCCTTCCGGGTGATTCGATTCGACACCCGCGGGCACGGCGCATCCGACGCGCCGGCCGGGCCCTATACCCTCGACCGGCTCGGACGGGACGCCGTGGCGATTCTCGACGCGGCCGGCGCCCGGCGGGCCCACGTCTGCGGGGTCTCCCTCGGCGGGCAGACCGCCCTCTGGCTCGGCCTGCACGCGCCCGACCGGGTGAACGGCATCGTCGCCGCCAACACCGGGGCGCGCATCGGCACGACAGCGCTCTGGGAGCAACGCATCCACGACGTCGAGGAGCTCGGCACGCAGGCCCTCGTCGAGCCGGCCATCGCCCGCTGGTTCACCCCTCGGTTTCGACAGACCGATCCGGAGACCGTCGACCGGTTTCGGAAGATGTTGGCCGGTTGTCCCGCCGCCGGGTACGCCGGCTGCTGCACCGCCCTGCGCGACGCCGACCTGCGCGCGGACCTGCACCGCATCGAAAGCCCGATGCTCGTCGTTGCCGGTGCCGACGACCACGCCACGCCCCCGGCCGGCGCCCGCGCCATCTGCGAGCAGGTCGCGGGGGCCGGTCTGCTCGCCCTCGACGCCGCCCACCTCTCCAACGTCGAACAACCCGACGCCTTCACGGCCGGGGTGCTGCGTTTTCTCTCCGGTGTCCCGCCGCGATAGTTTGACGGTTCGTCGCCACGCCGCTCCACTTCCGACCCATCCGGACACCGGCCAACGCAATCCTCCGAGCGCCATGGGCCGAGGCGGAAAGTGGTCCAGGCAGCTATGCACAGGGCGGACCGCTCCCGGGGTGGTCTCCGGCCCACGGCTCTTCCGGATCCGAGATCCGGGCCGGGAGCCGAAACGTGCTACCATGTGCGTCAATGTCCGAGACCACCGCCGGCACATCGCGAGTCGGCGTGCGCGCGTTGCGCCAGAACCTGAGCGTCTACCTGCGCCGCATCCACCGCGGCGAGCGATTCGAGGTCACCGATCGGGGCCGGCCGGTCGCGCTGCTCGTGCCGCTCGGGGCCAACGTGTCTCCCCTGGCGAGGCTCGTGGCGGCGGGACGAGCGACCATGCCGGCGGGAGACCTGCTGGATCTGCCACCGCCCGCCGGCGAGCCGTCGACGACCGCAAGCGACGCGATCATCGCCGACCGCGCAGATCGGCGGTGAGCCGGTTCAGTGGTCTACCTGGACTCTTCCGCCATCGTCAAGCTCGTCGTCAGTGAGCCGGAGTCGAGCGCTCTCCGCCGGTACCTGGCCGGACATGCGGATCGCGTCTCGAGCGGGCTCGCACGCGTCGAGGTGATTCGGGCGCTGCGCCGTACGCGGGATTCTCACACACAGCTTCATCGGGCCGCATCGGTACTGGAGCGCATCGCCCTGGTGGCCGTTGACGAGCCGCTCCTGAACGACGCCGCGGCGCTCGAGCCGAGACAGCTCCGGAGTCTCGATGCCGTCCATCTCGCGACCGCGCTCTCGCTCGATGGACTCGACGCCGTCGTGACCTACGACCGGCGACTTCACGCGGCCGCGGCCGGGGCTGGTCTCGAGGTGGTCTCCCCCGTGTGAGACGCCCGAGGCACGGGAAACGGAATGGACGATCGATGGACGAGAAGCAACGACACGCGGCGGGCATGCGGATGCGGCGCGAGATTCTGGGCGACGCCTATGTCGACCGGGTGGTCGCGGATACGACGGGCGCGAGCGGCGAGTTCCAGGATCTGATCACCCGCTACGCCTGGGGCGAGATCTGGACCCGGCCGGGGCTCGACGAGCGAACCCGGCGGGTGCTGGTCATCGGCACCCTGCTGGCCCTCAAGCAGTGGGACCAGTTCCGGCTCCATGCCCGCGCGGCGCTCGCAGAAGGGGGTTTCAGCGCCGGCGACCTGCAGGAGATCATCCTCCAGCAGGCAATCTACTGCGGCGCCCCGGCCGCCCACACCGCCATGCGCATCACGCGCGAGCTGCTCGCGGAGTCGGGGTGACCCAGGAGCGCTCCGGCAGGTTGATTCCTCGGCGGGTTCACGACCAACGGTGGAGAGGACATGCTTCGGCAACTGCGGATTTCCAACTACAGAAGCCTCGGACGAAACATCGCGTTGCGTTTCGGGAGGATATCCGTTCTAATCGGTCCCAACGGATCAGGCAAGTCCAACGCGCTGGACGCCCTGAGCTTCGTCCGCGGCTGTCCTCCAGGGACTGCCCGCCGCCATTACGCATCGGGAAGGCATCGACAGCATTCGCAGGCATAGCGGCGGTCACCCCTACAACGTGAGCATCTCGTTGGAGATGGTCATCGAGAACAAGCCTGCGACATACGCTCTTCAGATCACCGGCGACCGAACCGAAGAATATCGGGTCAAATCAGAATCCGCCTCCGTACGCAGGAAGCAGGAGACATATCAGTTTCGGCGCGAAGGAACACGATGGAATGGTCCCGACGGCTATGCGCCCCGTCTGGACGACGAAGCTCTCGAACTGACGGCGCTAGCCGGCGACACCCGCTTCAAACCGCTGGCCGACTTTCTCGGCCGCATATGCGTCTACTCCATCTTCCCCGACGTGCTTCGGACGCCTCAGACGTTCGATTCAGTGTCTCCCATGAAACGGCACGGCGAAAACTGGGTTTCGATTCTGCGAGAGCTCTTGAAGAAGGAAGAGAAGGGCGAACTCATTTCAGGCCTTCAGGAACTGACCGGCGACATCGAGGACGCCCGGGTCAGCAGCGCCGCCGGATTCCTTGTCGCTGAATTCAAGCAACTCGTACCGCACGACAGAAACAAGAGAAAGAAATGGTTTCCGGCAGGGCGGCAATCGGATGGGACCCTGCGCGTCGCCGGCCTACTGACCGCGTTGCTGCAACAGCCCACCATACCCGTAGTCGGCATCGAGGAGCCCGAGTTGACGGTGCATCCGGGCGCACTCCCCATGCTCTATGACTACCTCGTGCAGGCAAGCGAAGTTTCACAGGTCATCATCACCACGCACAGTCCGATCATTCTGGACGTCGCCGATCTCGAACGTGACCATATCATCGTGGTCGAACGCCATGATGGGCAAACCAGCATGAAGCGGGTGTCGAACGAGCAACTGGCGCCGGTTCGCAAGAAGCTGCTCTCCCTCGGAGATCTCTACCTTTCGGGGGATCTCCAACTCTCACTCGATCTGCAGTGAGGCAATTCGGTCATGCAATTCTATGCCCTCGTCGAGGGACACGGCGAAGTGAAGGCCGTGCCCGTCCTTCTGGCCCGGCTCGGGCATCACCTGGGTATGCACATCCCCTGGACCGGCACGCTACGCTGGAAGAACATTCATCTCTGGAAACCGGGCCATGGAGGCGTGGCGGCTTGCTGCAAGGACTGGAGCTCATGCGAAGCAAGCGCGACGTGGGTGGCGTTCTGGTTTTGCGCGACGAAGACGATCTCTGTCCCAGGCTGACTGCTCCCGGGATTTCGACGCTCATCCGCAATCTCGACCTCCCGTTCCAGACTGCCGTGACCCTGCTGCATCCCGAGTACGAGGTGCTCTTTCTGCCCTGTCTGCATCGCCTGCAGGGCTTCGGGTTCCCGCCTCGTACGCGATGGGACGGTGCGACCTGGGAAGCACAACGGAACATCAAAGGCTGGCCCAGCGGCCAGCTTCCGCGAGGCAAGAGCTACAAGCCGACCACGGATCAGAAACCGATGACGCGATTGATTGACTTCGCCGAACTCGATGCGGCGCAGGTGGCGTGCTTCGGCAGTCTGGTGCGTGCGGTCCGTTTCCTCGGAGGTCACGGTCCGGCGGGCCGGGTCTATCCGCCTCCTTCGGAACGCCATACCGATTGACCGGCCCAGGGTCTGCGACCTGCGCCGAAGCCGCAGGAGTCGGGCGCAGGCCAAGACACGAACGCGGAATTGGCGCGGGACTATCAGAGCCGGCCGACCCGGTCGGGCACGCAGACCGCGCCCGAATCTTCCCACTTGTTGTCGGTGAGCTGGCGCACGTCGGTGCCGTCGGCGCGCATCGCGAAGATCTCGCCGTAGGGCTGCGGCACGGAGTCGTACAGGGCCATCTCGTCCTTGAAGCCCATGCGCGAACTGCTGAAGACGACCCAGTCGCCGCCCGCGCACCAGGACGAGTGCGCATCGTTGCCGGTCGCGTGGGTCAGTTGCCGCAGATCGGTGCCGTCGGGCCGAACCGTGTACAGATCGAAGTCGCCCCCGCGGTTCGAGGTGAACATGATGCGCGCGCCGTCCGGCGACCATTGCGGAAAGTTGCTGTAATAGCCGGGATCGGTGACGGCCACCTGCGCGCCCCCCGCCGCGGGAACGACGAAGAGTCGACGCCCGCCCTTGAACACCAGACGTTTGCCGTCCGGCGACCAGCTCGGGAACCCGTCGTTCACCTCGTCGTCCACCACCAGCCGGAGATCCGATCCGTTCGGGTCGATCACCCCGATCTGGGCCGGCGGCAGACCGGCGGGCCGGAAGTAGCGCCCCACCGAGAGGGCGATCGCGTCCCCGGCCGGCGACCAGACGGCGGAAAAGGCGCTGACCCCCTCGCGGTGGAAAAGCGTCCGCTGGTTCGTCCGGTCGACCGACATGATCTCGACGCTGGAATCCATAGGATTCGACGATTCGAGCCCGGTGGCATCCGAGACCCGGTCGCCGTACTGGCTGAAGATCATCCGGGCGCCGTCCGGCGAGAACGACACGAACGGCTCGTGCAGGAACAGCTCGAACTCGGGGTCGGGACTGAAGGCGGGCACGAGGTGCTGGGTGGAACCGAGCCGCTCGACGCGCTCGTACACCACCTGCCGGCCGTCCGGCGACCAGTCCGGACTGCGCACCCCGCCCGCGATCACCGTCTCGACCCGCCGGTCGGGGTGCCGGATTCGCAGCCCCCCCCGGTCTCCGGCGGCGCGGCTCACATAGGCGATGCGCCCCTCCGACAGCCACGCCGGCGAGAGCTTCGTCTCCTGCGAAGCGGTGTGCTGGATGCGTTCGCCGGTGGTGACGTCCACCGAGGCGAGCTCCGTACGGGACCGGCCGCTCTTCGCCAGATAGGCGCCGGCCGGGTCGGTCTCGTAGAACAGCACCCGGCGGCCGTCCGCTGACCACT
The DNA here is from genome assembly GCA_965229825.1 of Vicinamibacterales bacterium. Taxonomy (GTDB): domain Bacteria; phylum Acidobacteriota; class Vicinamibacteria; order Vicinamibacterales; family UBA8438; genus JAJEEA01. The sequence continues at coordinate 1,187,203 of CBDDJQ010000013.1, read as the reverse complement.
TGGGACTCCCCGCCACGCCGCCCGGACCCGTCAGGCGGCGCAGCCCGGTACCATCCGGTCGAACGAGATAGACCCCCGTTGACTGCAGATGCTCCCAACTGCCGGGCAGATCCCCGGGCTGCGCGTCCCGATCCGACGTGAAGGCGATCCACGCCCCGTCGGGCGACCAGCGGGGCCGGAAGTTGCCCGACGGGTGGTCGGTGAGATTCGAACCGGTCTTCGAGGCGAGGTCCAAGAGCCAGATGTCCGCGGTGCCCCGCTCCCGGGTGGAGACGAAGGCCAGGGTCCGGCCGTCCGGCGACAGGACGCCCTGATCGTCGAAGGCGGGATGGTCGGTGAGCTGCTCGAGCCCCATGCCGTCGAGACGGATGCGATAGACGTCCGCCTGCCCGTCCGGCTCGGCCGTGAAGACGACCCACTGCCCGTCGGCGGAGAAGGACGGCGAGTACTCCAGTCCCCACGCCGGCGTCAGCGCCCGTGCATTCGTCCCGTCGGCGTCGGCGATGAAGACGGTCATCACCGGGGCCTGATACCGGTTGAACAGCACCTGGTGCGCGGCCGGCCCGGGGTCGGCCGCGGGCGCGCCCGACTGCGCGCCGGGAACGGCGACGGGCTCGGGAATGGACTGCGCGGCCGGCAACAGGCCGATCACGAGGATCATCGCCGCGCTCATCGCCAACGTTCTGGTCATGTCGACATCTCCGGCGGCAGCCGCCCGCCCTCACTCTGCGCCGCGCGTCCGGGTCAGATAGTCCACGAGGGCGTCCACGTTCTCGTCCGCCACGGCCGCGCCCCTCGCCCGCATGTCCGCCACCGTGGCCCGCCACCGGCCCTGCTCGAACCGGGCGGTCTCGATCCGGTCGAGGGAATGGCAGACCGCACAGGTCGCGGTGAGATACGCGCCGGCCGCTTCCGCATCGGCGAAGACCTGGTCATCGACGGGGGTGACGACGTAGTCGCGGGGAAACGGCGTGGACTCGGGGCCGAACTCGGCGACGAGCCAGTCGAGCAACACCGACAGGTCGTCCTCCGCAATGACCGCGCCCTTCTCCTGCATCGTGCCGACGAGCTGGCGCCACCCCGCGCGGTCGAGCGCATGGTAGGCATAGTCGTCGATGCCGTGACACGTCGTGCACGCCTGGAGAATGACCTGCCTGACGGCTCCGCCCGGCAACCGCACCTCCGGCCGGGCGGCGCGCCCGTTGTTGAGCTGCGCCGGGGCCGGCGCCGCGACCCCGACGGCCAGCGCCGCGACGACCGCCGGCACGGTCCACCTCCGGCAAAGCGCTCCGGTCATCGCCTTCCACCCCGACACTGCCGGTCCCCCCTCGCGGTCCTGAACGCGTTGCGCCTCACGCGATTGAAAGGTGCCCCGTGCTGTCGCCGACGCTCTTCCGCTCGACGCCGTAGAGCCCGAGGATGCTCAACAGCAGGTTGGACGTCCGCTCCCGCGAGTCCGGGAACACCAGGTGGCGATTCCCCTTGAATGTCCCGTCCACCCCGCCGACCAGAATCACCGGCACCTTCTCATGGGCGTGGCGATGCGAGTTGCCCATGTTGCTGCTCTTGTAGATCAGGACGTGGTCGAGCAGGTTCCCGTCTCCGTCGGGAATGTTCCGCAGCTTCTCGCAGAAGTAGGCGAGGTTCTGCACGTGGTACCGATTCACCTTGGCGTAGTTCGCCTTGTTGTCGGGAATGTCGCCGTGATGCGACGTGCCGTGCCACCCGCCCTCGTACCCGGACTCGGGGAAGCTGCTCGCGGACAGGTCGCGGCCGAGCATGAGGGTGGCCGACCGGGTGATGTCCGCCTGGAACGCCATCACCATCAGGTCGTACATCAGCTTGAAGTGGTCGTCCTTGCTCTCGGGAATGCCGAACGGCACCTCGCCGGACAGCTCCACCTCGGGGTTGCTCGTCGCGATCCGGATGCGCCGTTCGAGCTCGCGGATGTTCTCCAGATAGTCGTCGAGTCGGGTGCGGTCACCCGGACCGAGGTCCCTCTTGAAGTCGGCCAGCTCGTGCGTCACGGAGTCGAGCACGCTGACGGTCTGCATCCGCCCCGCGCGCCGCTCCTCCGGGCTGGCGCCGTCGCCGAACATCCGTTCGAACGCCATCCGCGGATTGATCTCGGTCGGCAACGGGGTGGTCGGGGCGGACCAGGAAACGGAGTTGGTGTAAGCGCAGCTATAGCCCCAGTTGCAGTTGCCGCTGTTGCCGCTGGGGTCCTCGATGCCGAGCTGAATGGACGACAACAGCGTCTCCCGGCCCCACCGCGCCGCGATCCTCTGATCGATGGTGACGTCGAGATGCGGGGTCACGGCGTCGCGCTTCGGCCGTGCGCCCGACAGAAAGACGGCGCCGCGGGCGTGGTTGCCGCCCGGCTCGTCCACCGTGGAGTACGCGGCGGTGCAGTCCAGACCGCTGATGAGTACGGTGCGGTCCCGGAACGGCTCCAGCGGCTTGGTGATGAACGAGAATTCGAAGTCGCGGCCCGTCTCGAGCGGGCTCCAGTAGCCCGGCGCCGCGCCGTGCGGGTGCCAGATGCCGACGAACCGCGGCACCGGACTGGCGGCGGTTCCGGCCAGCGCGGTATGGGCGGGCACCATCGCATCGAGCAACGGCACCGCCACCGTGACGCCGACGCCGCGCAGGAACGTACGGCGGGCAATGTGCTTCTTCGTAATGAACATCAGCAACTCCTCGGCAGCATCCGACTCGCGCCGTGCCCTCCATCCCGATACCCGGACACGGCCAACCCCTGCAGACCGGCGCCTGACCGGCTCGGCCTCACGGCGCCGCCGCCGTCGCCGGCCGCGCGCCGGCGTCCGGCGTCATCCGCATCTGAAACGGCGCGCTCTCGACGATACCGAGCACGATCGACGAGAACCGGTAGTCGTCCTCCGCCGCCTCCCGGACAATCGCCCGGACCACCGGCATGTCGAAGTACTCGACCCCGCGGCCCAACCCATACGTCATCAGCTTCTCGGTCACCGTGCGCACGAACTGCGGCGCGTAGCGCAGCAGCGCCTGCCGCAGCGCGACCGGCCCGTCGATCGCGGTGCCGTCGTAGAGCACGGCCGACGCGTCGATCGGGGTGCCCGCTTCTCCGCCGTCCTTGAGGCGCCACTGCGCGTCGGCGGAGAGGTTCTCGAGGGCGAAGCCGATCGGGTCCATGATGCGGTGACAACCCGCGCAGGCGGGACTGGCCCGGTGCCGGGTCATCTGCTCGCGCAGGCTCAGCACGCGGCCCGGCCCGTCATCGGTCTCCTCGAGCGCGGGGACGTTGGGCGGCGGCTCGGGGGGCGGCGTCCCGAGGATGTTCTCCAGAACCCAGACTCCCCGCTTGACCGGCGAGGTGCGGTTGTTCTGGACCCACGTGACGGACAGGAAGCTGCCCTGTCCCAGCAGCCCGCGCCGATAGTCGAGGTCCGCGCCCAGCGGCACGCGCCGGAAGTGCGAGCCGTATATGCGGGGAATGTCGTAGTGCTTCGCCAGACGCTCGTTGAGGAACGTATAGTCGGCGGTCAACAGGTCGAGGACGTTGCGGTCCTCGCGCAGAACGCTCTCGAAGAGCAATTCGGTCTCGCGGGCGAACGCCGCGCGCAGTTGGTCGTCCCAGTCCGGAAACACCGCCTGGACCGGCGCCGTCGTCGCCAGGTTCCGCAAGTACAGCCACTGCTGCGCGAAGTTCTCCACCAGGCTCGCCGACCGGGGATCGGCGAGCAGGCGGCGCGCCTGCCGCTCGAGCTCCGCGGGGTCGCTCAACACGCCGCGGCTGGCCGCGTCGATCAGCGCGTCGTCCGGGATGCTGCTCCAGAGGAAGAACGACAGCCGGGACGCGAGCTCGAGGTCGGTAACGCGATAGATGCGGCCCGGCTCGGGGTCCACCAACTCGCGCTCTACTCGAATCAGGAACCGGGGGCTCGCGAGAATCCGCCGCAGCGCCAGCTCGATGCCGTCCTCGAACGTCCCGCGCCCGCGCCCGCGCCCTTCCTCGTAGAACGGCATCAGGGCGTCGAGGTCGTCCGCGGTCACCGGACGCCGGTAGGCGCGCCGGGCCAGCGTCGACAGGATGTCCCGGGCGCAGGGCGTCTCTTCGCCGGGGCCGGACGGGCGGCACGTGAAGACCCGGCGGACGCTGCGCGAGTCGGTGGCGCGGGTGGCGTCGAAGGGGCCCTGGATGTTCAGCGCGCCGATGGCCGGGTAGGTGGTCAGCTCGCGCACCCGGCCGTTCTCGAGCGACTTGCGCTCGAAGTGTTTCGCCACGTCGAGACTCGGCCGGAAGTTCTTCGCCACGAAGGTGGCGCCCACCAGGCGCGAGCCGGCCTTCACCGGCAGAGTCACCTCCAGGTGCCCGTCCCGCGCCGCATCCATGCCCCGGAACGCGCCCATGCCGGTGTAGGGCCAGCCGTGCACCCGCTCGCCGTCGATGTAGAGCTCGAGCTGCTCGCCGGGAATGTAGGTGCCGACGCCGAGGTTCCTGACGGTGAAGGTATAGTCCCCGTCCCCGGGGAACACGTGGCGGACCGCCATCCCCCCGCGGGTGCCCAGCGGCATGCCCGCCAGGTGCAGGTTCTGCGAGCTGTCGGTCCGGCTGATGTAGGTCGCCTCGGTCGGGGTATTCCAGTACCCCACCGCCATGCGGGCGACCTTGGCGGCCGCGCTGACATAGGTTTCGAGCAGCGTCGGCGAGAGGGTCAGCGACCCCGCGATGTTGTCGAAGCCGCGGCTCGAATCGTCCGGCGGCAGCAGGGTCGCCGAATCGATCTCGAGGTCCAGCAGGTCGCGGATGACGTTGGCGTACTCGGTCCGGTTCAGACGGTGCAGCACCTTGGTGCCCGGAATCACCGGCGCCGACCGGTCGATCTCCGTTTCCAGCCAGTCCCGGAACGCGGCATAGTCCGCCTCCGGCGGGCGCCGCACGCCGGGCGGGGGCATCATGCCGGCGCGCAGCTTGCGCACCACTTTCTCCCACAGCTCCGGGTTGTCGCCCACCGAGGCCAGATCGTGGGCCTCGAGCGACAGATTCGCGGTGCGGGTGCGGTCGTTGTGGCAGGACAGACAGTACCGGTCGAGGAGCTCGCCGTGCACCGCCGGGGGGGCGGACGGGCCGGCCGCAGGCACCTGCGCCGCCGCGGCGCCGGCGCCCGCCATCATCACCGCGAGACCGCCGACCACGAGTCGATGCTGCATCGCCGACCTCAGGCCCGTGGTCCGACGCCCGCGGTGTAACCGCGGCGGCGGCACGCCGGGCAACGCGTCTCCTCTACCGTATCGGTTGGTAGCTACGGCCAACTATCGCGTGAACCACCCGTCAATGCAAGCCCTATCAGCCCGTGGTGAAAGTCCCCGCTGCATTCGAACGGCGATGCATCCCGCCTGACTGCGTTGTTCGGACGGACTGCTCGCAGTCCGCGGTTGCCATATGCCCAATATGCGCCCTCCTCACGCCTTGTCAGGCACGGACGCTCTGCTCAGTCCGCGGGCGCACTCGCCGCTCTCGATGCAACGCGGGGTTCCCCCACGGGCTGCTATCCTGCCGGCGAACCGCCGGCCGCGGTGGTTTGTGCATCTGGAGCCAAAGTGATAGAAGACTGACAACGTACTCGATGATTTCGGCCGGATACCGGCCAGGAGGCCGCCCATGCCCCGCAAGCGCCTGATGACGCACGGTTCGATCACGGCATGCTTGGTCTGGGCCTGCACGCTGGCGGGCCTCGCGGCCGGCGCCGGCGCCAGCGAGGTGGCCGACGCGGCCATGGCGGGAGACCGGGCCGCGGTGCGCCGGCTGCTGCAGCAGGGCGCGGACGTCAACGCTCCCCAGATCGACGGCACCACCGCCCTGCACTGGACGGTGCGGGCCGACGATCACGAGACGGCCGCGCTGCTGATCCGCGCCGGGGCGGCGCTCTCCACCGCGAACCGCGCCGGCTCCACCCCGATGAGGCTCGCCACCCTCAACGGCAGCGCGTCGATGATCGAACGCCTCCTCGACGCCGGCGTCGACCCCAACGCAGAGCTCAGCCCGGACGGCGACACCGCGCTCATGATGGCCGCGCGCACCGGCCGGCCCGACGCCATCCGGGTGCTGCTGGCGCGCGGCGCCGAGGTCGACCGGGCGGAAACGTGGGGCGGCACCACCGCCCTGATGTGGGCGGTGGCCGAGCACCACGCGGAGGCGGTCGAGCTGCTCATCGCCCACGGCGCCGACGTCGACGCGCGATCGAGAATCTACCCGGTGGCCGACGCCGCCGGCAGCGAAGGCCCCGAGCCCGAGGACGCGGACCCCGACGCGGCGCCGGTGGGCTACTCGAACGGCGGGTTCACGCCGTTGCTGTTCGCGGCGCGCGAGGGGGACCTCGCCTCGGCGCGACTGCTGATCGCGGGCGGCGCCGACGTCGACGCGGTGGCCAGCGACGGGAAGCCCCCCGTGAGCATGGCGATCTACAACGGCAACTACGCGCTGGCGTCGTTGCTGCTCGACAGCGGGTCGCGGGTGGACCACCCCGATGCGGAAGGGTTCACCCCGCTGTTCTGGGCGGTCGACCGGCGCAACATGGAGTGGAATCCCGGCTTCCCCTGGACGGTGACCGCCGATCCGCTGCCGCTGATCCGCAAGCTGCTGGACGCGGGGGCGGACCCGAACCGGTTCGTCGACAAGACCCCGCGCTCCCGCCGCAACTTCGGCGGCTCCCCGCGCATCCAGTTCGCCACGACCCTGATGCGGGCCGCGTACTCGGCCGACCTGGAGCTGGTCCAGCTTCTGCTCGACTACGGCGCCGACCCCGACATCCGGTCGAGCGCCAACGAGACGCCGCTGCTGGCGGCGGCGGGCCACGGCTGGATCGACGGCTACAGCCAGGGCAAGTCGTTTACCGAGCGGCTGGAGGTCGTCAGGCTGATCCTGGACCTGGGCGCGGACGTCAACTGGGCCGACGACGCGGGCATCACGCCGCTGATGGTCGCCGCCAACATGGGAGACGTCGCGATCATCCAGTATCTCGTCGACCGCGGGGCCGACCTCGGCGCGCACGACCTCGGGAAGAAGAACGACGGCGCGTTCGGGGGCAGCATCGAACCGTTGATGCCTATCGACTACGCCGTCGGCGTCGGCACGTTTCGCCCGAACAACGCGATCGTGGTGATGGAAGAGGCGGCCGAGCTGATGACCCGGCTGATGGAGGAGCGCGGCATCGTGCACACGACATCCGAATGCACCCTCCGAGCCTTCACGTGCGGCGACGTCGACCCGATGGCGGCCTCGCCGGCCGAGATCGAGCGGCTCCGGGCGATCCAGATCGGACACCGGGTCGACGGCATCGCGGGGGGGCTGGCGGTCGAGGACCAGCCCGCCGAGGAAGGCGCGCAGGCTCCGAGATAGCGAGAACGCGCACCGTGCGCAGTAACAGACAGGAAACGGGAGGCTTCTGATGGGCGCGAGATTACCCGCGGCGTGGGTCGGATTGGCGTTGCTCCTGGCCGGGCCGGTGTCTGCACACCACTCCTTTTCGGCCGAGTTCGACGCCGATCAACCGATCACCCTCACCGGGGTGGTCACCAAGATCGAGTGGACGAACCCGCACGTCTGGTTCTTCATCGACGTCACCGGCGACGACGGCGAGATAACGAACTGGGGCTGGGAAATGGGCAGCCCGAACGGCCTCATGCGGCGGGGCTGGACCCGGAACTCCATGCAGATCGGCAACATGGTGAGCGTCGAGGGCAGCCGCGCCAAGGACGGAGCCAGCCGCGCCAATGCCCGCGTGGTCCTGCTCGCCGCGAGCAGCGAACGCCTGTTCGCGGCGTCGAGCCAGGGGCAGACGCCATGACCCTGCGCATGCGAACGTGGGAATCGTGGCGGCGCGCCGCGGCCGCGGCGCTGGCCGCAGGCGGCATTGCCGCCTGCCTGTTCGGGAGCGCCACCGCCGCGCAGGCGGGGCAACCGGAAACCGCGCCGGCGGCCGAGCCGACGCCCCGCCTGCCCGACGGCACGCCCAATCTCGGTCGGGTCGCGGGCGAGAAGGGCGTCTGGTCGGTGCCCTACATCACCAGCATGGCCGCGCGGGTCATCGGACCCGACGGCGAGCCGGTGGCCACCCCGGACGCGCCCGGCAGCTCGCGCGGCGCCCGCGGCGGGTCCGCCTCCGAGCCCCACATCCCGTTCATGCCGTGGTCGGCCGCGATCTACGACTACAACTCGGCCAACGAATCCAAGTACGACCCGGAAGGCTACTGCCTGCCGCCGGGCGGCCCCCGGATGATGGCGACGCCGTATCCGATGGAGTTCATTCAACTGCCGGATGAACAGCGCATCTTCATGGTCTTCGAGGGCGCCACCCACGTCTGGCGCGAGATCTACCTGGACGGCCGTCCCCATCCGGAAGGCGACGCCCTGAACCCCACGTTCCTCGGGCACTCGGTCGGCCACTGGGACGGGGATACGCTGGTCGTAGACGTGGTCGGCTTCAACGAGACGAGCTGGATCGACTTCTTCGGGCATCCCCACACCGACGCGCTGCACATCGTCGAGCGGTTCTCGCGCCCGGACAAGAACACCCTGCGCTACGAGGCGACGATCGACGATCCGGAGGCGTACACGGAACCGTGGACGGTGGGCTGGGACATCCCGTGGAGTCTGGACGGCGAGCTACTGGAGTACATCTGCCAGGACAACAACCGTTATCTCTATCACCTGACGGACGACTTCGGACAACCGATCTTCGGCAACCGGTAGGAGTCTGTGGCGAGTGAGACCGCGCGCTCGGCGAGCACCGCGGCGCCGGCTCAGTTCCGCATGAGGCTGAAGTCGCCGGTCACCGCCCCCTGCTTCCAGGAACCGGTGATCACGCGGTTGTAGGAACCGATGTTCTGCAGCTCGCCGTCGACGACGTACCGCACCGGGTTCCCGCCGGGGTCTTCGCCCACCGCCTCGAAGTGGAGGGTCCACGTGGACGGATCGAGTGACGCGGTGGCGATGGGCACCGCGTTCGGGCCGGGATTGATCGAGCCGGTAATCGCCTCGCCGTCCCAGTCCAGCACGAGCAGCAGGCGGGTGCGATTGTCGTCGTCCGGCCCCCAGTCGCCGCTCCAAGAGCCTTTCAGGGGATGTCCGTACTGCGCCGCCCCCGCTGCCGCAACCAGCAGCGCGACCGCACCAATCAGCACGCAGAAGTCCGTCCGTATCGTCTTGTCCGTCTTAGCCATCATCGTCACCGGGATTCTCTTGCCGGCGGCCTTCGCCGGCACGGTCGACCATGGTAGCACCCTGGAACCTGGTATCCGTCAACCGCCGCCAAGGGAGAGGTGACCATGACGTTTCTCAAACCGTACACCGAATGCATCCACGACACCGTCCGCATCGTCGCCGGGGTGTTGTTCTTCCAGCACGGCGCCCAGAAGATCTTCGGCATCCTCGGCATGGAAGAGAGCGTCGAGCTGACCTCCCGCCTCGGGCTCGCCGGGATCATCGAGATGGTCGCCGGCTCGCTGATCGCCCTCGGCCTGTTCACGCCCGTGGCCGCGTTCATCGCCGCCGGCGAGATGGCGGTGGCGTTCTTCATCGCGCACGTGCCGCGCGGCAGCATCTGGCCGATCGTGAACCAGGGCGAGTCCGCCGTCCTCTTCTGCTTCCTGTTCCTGTACCTCGCCAGCCGCGATTCCGGCGACTGGAGCATCGACCGGATGCTCAGGGACCGCAGGGGCTCCTGAATCCGTGGTCGCGGGGTCAGGCAGGCGGCCGGGCATCACCGGCCCGGCCGCGATCGGCGTTCGCTCCGCCCATCCGGTCCAGTAGCGCCTGGAAGGCGGTTTCGACGAGGACGCGTACGCCCAGCCGCTCGGCCTCGGCCCGCTTCACACCGGGGCGTGCGCCGACCACGAGATAGTCCGTAGCCTTGCCGACCGACCCGGCGACTTCGCCCCCCAGAATCTCTATGCGCGCCCTGACATCGGCTTGTTTCACCCGCAGTCTGCCGGCCAGGACGAACGTCCTGCCGGCCAAGGGGGCCGGAGCCGCGAGCCCCTCCGCGTCCGGGGCTGCTCGCCCCTCAGCGCTCGCCGCCAGTTCCCGCCGGGGGGCCGGGGGCACCTCCGTCCCCTCCCCGGTCGCCATCGAGGAACCGCCGGCCGCGCCGCCGCCGGCCAGAAGACGCTTGAAGTCCGTTTCTTCGAGGATTTCGATCTCGAGCCGCCGCGCCTTCTCCAGCTTCGAACCGGGGTTGTCGCCGGCCACCACGTAGTCCGTCTTCCTGCTGACAGACCCGACGACCCTGCCCCCCAACGCCCGAATCCCGGCCCTCGCCTCGTCGCGGGTCATCGCCGAGAGCGTGCCGGTGAGAACGAACGTCTTTCCGGCGAGGGCGGGCTGCGTCGCGTCCGGGAGCGGCGCCGCGTCCGGGGCCGCGGGCGCCGGCCCGACGGGGTCGACCCCGGCCCTGCGCAGATCGTCGATCAGCGCCCGGTTCCGGCTCGCGTCGAAGAACGCCCGAATCGATTCGGCGATGCGGGGACCGACGCCGTCAATCGCGGCCAGCGCCTCTTCGTCCGCCGCCGCCAGGCTCCCCAGGCTGGGGAAGCGCTCGGCGACGAGATCGGCCGTGTGCGCGCCGACGTGCCGGATGCCCAGCCCGTACACCAGCCGTCCGAGGGACGCCTGCTTCGAGCTTTCGATACCCGCGACCGCGCGGGCCGCCGACCTTTTCCCGAGTCTGATGGCCCCGGGGACCTCGGCGAGCCGCGCGACGGTGAGGGAGAACAGGTCGGCGGGCCTCCGGACCAGCCCGAGCTCGACCAGCTTGCCGGCCAGCCCGGCTCCGAGTCCCGCGCGACCCCCGAGGCCCGCCCCGATCCGCTCCACGAAACGCCGGAGGGCGACGCGGAACGCGCCCGTTCGCTCAACGCCCGGCGGCGCGGTCGGTGCAGATTCGAACAACCGCAGCGGCCCGCAACCGGTCGCCTCTTCCTCTGCCGGCGTCTCCGGAGCGAGGAGAGAAAGGCACACCAGCTCGAACAGGCGCCGGTGGGCGGGTTCGGCCAGGAACGCCCGGATCGCGTCGGCCTCCCGTCGCCGAATACCCCCCGCCGGCGCCGGAGCGCCCGGCGCCGGATCGGCCAGGCGGGCGAGATCCGACATCGCCGGGGCTACTCGCTCTGCCGTCTTCGGCCCGAGACCGGGAATGCCCAGCGCCTGCAGCACGCGCGCCGGACCGAGCACCGCCTTCACCCGGGCCAGGTGCTTCACTAACTCCGCCGCCCGCGCCGCGCCGAGGGCGGTCTCCTTCTCCAGGTCCGCGAGCTGCTCTGCGCGCAACCCATAGAGATCGGCGAACCCGCGCACGAATTTCCCGTCCACCAGCTTCCCGACCAGCCAGTCGCCGAGGACGTCGATGTTCATCGCCGTTCGATGAGCGAAGTGGAGAATCGATTCCTTCAGCCGGGCGGGGCAACTGGCGTTGAGACAGCGCGCCACCACCTCCTCGGCCTCCCGCACCACCGGGGAACCGCAGACCGGGCAGTCCGTGGGCATGCGGAATGGGCGGCGGTCGGCCGCCTCGGCCGCCACCCGCACCACCTTCGGAATCACGTCGCCGCTGCGCTCCACCACGACGCGGTCGCCGATCTGCAGGCCGAGGCGGACGATCTCGTCCTCGTTGTGGAGCGTCGCGCGCGACACCGTCACGCCGCCGACCACCACCGGCCGGAGCCGCGCCCGCGGGGTGACGGCGCCGGTCCGCCCCACCTGCACGTCGATGTCCTCGACCACCGTCTCTGCCTGCTGCGCGGCCGGCTTGCAGGCGATCGCCCACCGCGGCGACTTCGACGTCGCGCCGAGCCGGCGCCAGAGCGCGGTGAGATCGAGCTTGAAGACCACGCCGTCGATGTCGTACGGCAGCGCGTCGCGCCGCTGCAGGCACCGGTCCCGGAACGCCGGCAGAGCGTCGACGCCGGAGAGCCTCGCGAGGTCGGCGCCCACCTTGAAGCCGAGCCGCTTCAGGACCTGCAGCGATGCCCAGTGCGAATCGAGCACCGGCTCACCGCCGGCCAGCAGGGCGTAGGCGCAGAAGTCGAGACGGCGGGCGGCGGTGACGGCCGCGTCCAGCATGCGCAACGACCCGGCGGCGGCGTTGCGGGGGTTGGCGAAGGTGCGCTTCTCTTCTTCGACCTGCCGCCGGTTCAGGGCGGCGAACGCCTCCCGGGGCATCACCACCTCGCCGCGCACCTCGAAGTCGGCCGGCACCCCGGTCTCCTGCAGGGTGTCCGGGTCGACCGACAGCGGCAGCGACCGCAGGGTCCGGGCGTTGGGCGTGATCACCTCGCCTTCGACGCCGTCCCCGCGCGACAGCGCAAGATCCAGCCGGCCCGACACGAAGCGGACCGCCATCGAGGCGCCGTCGAGCTTCAGCTCGCCGACGTAGTCCAGGGTCTCGGCTCCGGCCAGCTCGCGCGCCCGGCGGTCGAAGTCGCGCAGCTCGGCGTCGTCGAAGGCGTTCTCCAGGCTGAGCATCACCGACGAGTGGGCCGCCTTCTCCACCCCGCCGCGCGGCGCCCCGCCGACCCGCCGGGTCGGCGAATCGGGGGTGACGAGATCCGGGAACCGCGTTTCCCACTGCTGCAGCTCCCGCATCCGGACGTCGAACTCGGCGTCGCTGAGGTCCGGGTCGTCGAGGACGTAGTAGCGGTGCTCGTGGCGCACGAGGTCGCGGCGCAGGTCGGCGACGCGCCGCCGGGCTTCGTCGACGGTCACCTCCGGGGAGGAATCGGCAGGCATCGACGCTGTCACCGTGTCTGCGAGCCGGCGGGGTGTGTCACGGCGCGGATCTCCAACATGAACGCCGGGTCGCGATCGACGGCCAAACGGACGTCGAGCGCCCCCGGCGCGCCGGGGGTGATATCATCCACTTATCATCAGGTCCCGCCACTTGGGAGACGGCCATGGGCATGTACGACCCGCTCGGAGAATACCTGTCGGGGCAGTCAGGCGATTCCTGCACGCTGACGTTTCGCGATGTCGAAGCGATCATCCGCGATTCGCTCCCGAGCAGCGCCAGGCGCGCAAACAACTATAAGTCGTGGTGGGCGAATGACAAGACCCACGTACAAGCCGCAAGCTGGATGCGGGCGGGCTGGAGGACGGCCGGGCGTCCCGATCTCGAAGCGGCACGCATCCGATTCACGCGGAGCCCTCGCCAATCCGCACCGCCGCGCATCGGGCGCGACGCGACATCGCAGGTGATAGTGCGCAATCTGGATGGGGAAGTCGTGGTGGAGCTGAAGCGCAGGGCGAAACGGAACGGCCGGTCCCTGGAACGGGAGCTGCGGTTGATCCTGACGCGCGCGGCGCGTCCGGATCGGGCCGCGCTGCTCGCGGAGACCGACCGTATTCGAGCCATGACCGCGGGCCCGCTGGAGGACAGCGTGTCGCTGCTCCGCCAGGATCGCGCCAGCCGATGACACTGGTCATCGACGCGAGCGTCGCCTGCAAGTGGTTCTTCGAGGAGGATGGGTCGGCCGAAGCGCGAGCCCTCGCGGCATCCGACGCCTCCTTCATCGCACCCGACATGATTCTGGTCGAATGCGCGAACGCGGCTTGGCGCCGGGTTCGGAGCCGGGAGATTCCGCGAGCGCAGGCGCAGGCGTTGCTGAAGACGCTGCCGCACTGGTTCGACTCGCTGGTTCCCGCGGACCGGTTGTACGAGGCGGCGTTCGAGATGGCGTGCGAGCTGGGCCACCCGGTCTACGATTGCCTGTACCTCGCGCTGGCCGAACGGGACGGGACACGGATGGTCACCGCCGATAATCCGTTCGTCGATCGGGTCGCCGCCTCGCAATGGAACAGTCGGGTCGAGCATCTGGACCGAGGCTGAGCGCGCCTCGCCCCCGGCGAACACGACGCGACCGCCTCGGTCCTGCGGCCAGGCATCCCGTTCCACGACCGCCGGCTATCCCCCGACCCGCCGGTCTCCGCCGCGCCGGCGATCCTTGCCGCGGCGGCGCCGGCGATGCGCCGACGATGCGCCGCCGTCCGCCAGCATTTCGCTGACCACCGCTTCGTGTTCCGGATCGATGGACGCCCCCGCCAGCAGCGTCGAGAATCGCATGCGGTCCACCTCGGTCTCGACGGCGCGGGCCTCACCCGGAAAGTCGACGATGTGTTTCCGCAGCCGCTCGTCGAGGCCCGTCGACGCGCGCTCGAGGTAGTCGAGCAGCCGGGCGTTGGCCTCGTCGATGCCGGTCGCTCCCGCCTGCTCCGCGAGGGTGTCGACCGCGCCCCAGAAGAGCCGCCGGGCGCCGTCGCGGTCGATGCCGGGCAGGGCGACCTCGTGCGGCGCCGGGGACGGCCCACCCTGCATCCAGGCCGTCAGCCCCGCCGCCACGGACGCCGAGAGGCAGGGCGGCAGGTCCTCCACGGGGTCGAACGCGGCCTTGCAGGCGGCCAGGCCCAAGGGCTCGTCACCCTCCAGGATCCCGCCGGGGTCCCGATTCGCCAGCAGCCGCAGCATGGCCAGCACGCCGCCGGCGGCCTGCGCCGCTCCCAGCGGCGCCGCGCGTTCGGGCGGCACATTCGGCGGCGGCCACGGCGGGTCCGCGGCGGGGGCGAAGCGCTTGCGGTCCGCGCGCGTCTCGAAGTCGTCCAGCGGAACGTTGCCGTAGTCCAGCGCGTCGGCCCTGCACGCCGCAGCGTCGTCGCGCGACCGGAACCGGATCTCCTCGATCGCCGACGCCGGCAGCGGCGCGGGCACGAAGATCAGCGGCGCACCGCCCACCTCGTGCGGCCAGCGGCGCTTCTCGACGCCGCCCGGCATGGGAACCATGACCGGGCCGGCGCACTCCCGCAGCGAGACGACCACCTGGCACGGTTTGAGGTGCCCGGCCTCGGCGATGGAGTGGTCGACGGCGGCCCGGCCGGGACGGCCGGTGAACAACGGTATCCAGCCCGGGCAAACGTCGAGGGTGTCCTGGTAGTACTTCTCACCGAAGCCGCTCCTGGGCAGCACCAAGCCGGCCGCGAGCATGTACATCAGGTTCAGGTGATTGGTGACGAGGCTGCCGCGTTCGGGCATCGTTCCGATTGCAGCCGCCGCCGACTGCGCACCGGCCAGGAGATCGCGTCGTTGGACGGCGCGTCCGCCCGCCGGCTCATCGCGCGGGCCGGGCTCGGGCTGAATGCCGCCCAACAGGCCGGGTTGCTTCGGAGTGGTCATCCTGATCGCCTTACACCAGGTCCTTCCGCCGCAGCACGGCAGGATCGTCCGGCAGGATCTCTTCGATGCGACTCTTCACACCACGCTGCTTGAGCAGAATCACCCGCTCGCGGGCTCGCGCCACCATCACGTAGTGTAGTGTCCTAGTTAAACGATTGATTAACTGTGGCTGTCGAGCACTTGGCGGGCACGACCCACCTTCTCGATAATCTGCTCGGCCGATTTGGTCCACACCAACGGCTGCGGGTTCTCATTGTACTTGTCGATGTATTCCGCCAAGCGGGCTTCGAGCTCCTCCACCGAGGTGAACACTCCGCGTCGGAGCTGCCGGTCCGTCAACGTGCGGAAGAATCGCTCGACCACGTTCAGCCAAGACGAGCTCGTGGGGACGAAGTGCAGGAAGATGCGCTTCTGTTGCTCTATCCAACGCAACACTGTCTCATGCTTGTGCGTGGCGTAGTTGTCGAGAATGATGTGGATCTTCTGGTCCTTCGACACCGCCTTCTCGACCTTCTTCAGGAAACGTAGCACTTCCTGATGACGGTGCCGCCGGCACGACTCCCCAATGACCGCGCCCGTCGCCACTTCCAATGCCGCGAACAACGTGGTCGTCCCATGACGCTTATAGTCGTGGGTCATCGTGCCGCAGCGCCCCTTCTTGATTGGCAAACCCGGCTGAGTCCTGTCCAACGCCTGCACGGAGCTCTTTTCGTCCAAGCTGAACACTACCGCGTTCGCCGGTGGATCCAGGTAGAGCCCCACCACATCGTGTAGCTTTTCCTCAAATCGTGGGTCGTTGCTAAGCTTGAAGGTACGAATCAGGTGCGGTTTCAGGCCATGAGATCGCCAGACGCGGTGGACAAAGCTGTGCGTCGTCTTCATCGCCCGGGCCATCGTTCGCGTCGACCAGTGCGTTGCATCCGTCGGCGTCGTCTGGGTCGTTGCCTCGATGATTCTGGTCCGCAGCTCCGCTTGCCGCTCCGAACTCTTGCCGCCGTGATTGCCGCCGCGAGGCCGCTCGCTCTCGATCCCCTTCACACGTTCCTTCACGAAGCGGTTGCGCCACCGACCCACTGTGTTCTGGTCGATCCCCAATGCCGCGGCAATGGCTTGATTCGTCATGCCTGTGCACGCCATCAACACGATCTTGGAGCGTTCAACTAGCCGGACCGCGGCGCTGCGGGCTGACGCCCACGTCTCCAATAGCCGCCGTTCGTTGGGGGTGAGCGTCACCTGTGCAGCAACCCTCATCGGATGGATTCCTTCCGTTTTTGTCCGGTGCTGGCAGTGTATCCGCGCATGAGATTATAATCAAGTTTTTGTCCAGGACACTACAGTAGAACCGCTTTCTCACGGCGTCGAGATCGGTCGGCAACACGCGGTGCCCGTTGATGTCGGCGAGCACCGCGACATCGAATTCCAGGCCCTTGCAGGCCTGGGCGTTGATGACCAGGATACCGCCCTCGTCGAAGCGGACGTCCGGCCGGTACCGGCCGAAGAACGTCTCTATGCGAGGCACACCGTTGTCCAGGCAGCAGGCTGCGTCACGCAATCCGGCGAGATAGCGTTCCCTCACCGCGTCGTTCGGGGCGATCACCCCGACGAGCTTTGTCGGTTCCCGGTCGACGATCTTCACGATGCGCCGGCAGATGTCCGTGAACCGGCTCTCCGCGTAGTCGCACAGCCACGCCGCGGGGCCGGGTCGCGACGGCAGCGTGACCGGGGGGCTGGCCGGGTCGCCGGTGTAGAAGGCGCGCGCCAGCCGCGCGACGGGGCCACAGTTGCGATGGTTATGGACCAGCTCCCTGACGTCCTCGGTGTCGACGGCGAGTTCCGTCTCGATGTCCCTACGACTGCTGTGCTGCTCGGTGATCTGCTGGTTCTGATCGGCGGCCACGAAGAACCGCTTGAAGCCGAATTCGACGAGCGTGCGGTAGAACGGCGGCGGCATGTCCTGGCCTTCGTCGATCACAAGAAACGGCCCGTCGACAAACGGTGGGGGGCCAGACGGCGCCAGGCGCTGAACGGCCTCCCAGTCGATGGGCCTGTAGTCACTCTTCCCTTCCGGCGGCTTTCTCGGCAGCGCACGGCCGGTACGTTCCCGGAACACTCTGTCGAACCAGATCTCCCATGTTTCGCTCGCGAGCTCTTCGCCGTAGAGCTGCCGGCTGGCTCGATGCAGCAGATGGTTCCAAACGAGGAACTGGTAGTCGTCCTTCAGCTTTTGGTGACGTCTGGCGCGAATCAGGCACACAACGGTCTTGCCGGTCCCCGCGCGTCCTTGTCCCGGCCACGGGCGCGATCGTGCTGGCGCATCTGGTCGAGCATCGCCCGGTTGGCGAGCCGGAACGCCAGGGCCGCGTCGGCGTCGCGGCGCAGCCGCTCCACGCCGCCCCGCATCCGTTCTCTCGCGGTGTCCATCCGCGCGCAGATACGTGTCGCCGCCGCGTTGTGGCCGGCGGTGAGCCGGCGCGCCGACGCCCGCTGCCCGCCGACCCACTCGCCATAGCCGTCCACGAACGCGTCGAACCGGTCGAGGATCGCCTCGAAGGGCGCCTCGGCGATATCGTGCATCACCAACACGTCGTCGTCGAGCCCGGCTACCCGGGTCGTCACGGCCGGCACTTGCACCGCCGGCATGCATTCGGACCAGATGCGCGGCGGCCGGCCCGCCTCCAGCGCCCAGTCCGCCGCCGCGCCGTGCCCGATCGCGTAGATGTGCGTATCGCGGTACCGGAGTTCGATCTCCTGTTCCTCGTCGGTGAGCAGGGTCGGGTCCACGCGCGGGTACTCGGCCAGCTCGCCCGCCTCGAGCTCGCACTCCAGACGGGCTTCGAACAGGCGGCGTTCGGCGCGATCCGAACCGGGCGGCGCCTCGCGCTGGCGGTTCGCGAAGACCACGGTCAGGATGTGCCCATCCCCGCACGACCGGCGGCGGACGTCGATCTGCGCCTCCCACCCACGGGTCTCGGGCCTCTCGGGCTCCCGCGGGGCCGCCGGGGGGAGACCGGAGAACGCGGCGGTCAGCACATCGCCACCCCGATACGGCCGGCGGCCCACCGGCCGGTTGCCGCCGTCCGGCGTCTCGCCGGCGGGCCAGATCAGATGGCACTCGATCGGGGTCCGCTCGTAACGCGCGCCGACTCTGCCGCCACTGTCGTCCGGCTCTCGTCCGTCGGCGTCGGGACGGCCGGAGTCCGGCCGGTGGGCCGTGAACCGGCCGGACTCGCCGCGTTCACGCGCGCGCCGGTAGGCCGCCGCGGAAGCGGTGACGCGCAGGCGCGCATCGCCGCGCACGAAGAAGGAGAGGCCCACAGAGGACGGCGGCACGTAGCGGCGCCGGCCCACCGGCCGCACCGTAACGCTGCCCGGCGTCCCGTCGGCGCCGACCGGCGAATCGTCCTCCTCGTCATCCGGCGGAACGGCAGCGGATCCGGAGTGCGCCTGCGGATCCACCGGTTGTCCCGGCGCGTCGAGATGGGGTCGAGCTTCGTCCTCCTCCGGCTGGGCGGGATCGAGTCCGCTCATGCCCGAACCACCCGGATCGACAGGATGGAGCACACCGGTCGGATAACGTTCAACCGGCGAACCGAGCAACCAACCCGAACCGGCCGGACCGATGAGTTGGCACCGCACCCAGTCCACCAAGCGCTTTCGCTGCCGGCTGAGCGCCGCCGCCCCGGTCAGCGCCGCCCCCGCAGCCGCGCCGATGCCAACCGAACTGTGGCCCTGACCCATGGCCCGGTCAATCTACCGGCCCTGCGGCAACAGGTTGCGGTGTACCACCGCGACGCCGTGCATGTACCCGCCGAACCGGGCGAAACGGGCGTCGGCGGCGAGGAAGATCTCCTCCCGCGCCGCCTCGGTCCGACCCCAGGCTTCGTGATAGAGCCCGCGGTACATATGGGCGTAGAACCGTGCACTGGCCTGTGCCCCCGCCGCCGACAGGACATCCTGCGGCGACATCCGGCCGCGGAACATCTCGTAGATCTCGCGCATGGGCGCACGCGTGTCCCGCCCCACCGGCAGCAGCGCCGCCAGCGCCGCCTCCGGCGAGTCGCCGCGCGCGACGCACAGGAAGTGCCACGCGGCATTCTCGACGTCGTTCGGGTTGACGATGCGGTGCTCCTCGAACTGCCGGCGGCAGTCGTCGTAGCGTCCGGCGTAGTACAGGGCGATGCCCCGCTGCCAGAACTGGGGCGCCGCGTCGGGCCGCGCCCGCGCGACCTGGTCGAAGCCGGCAACCGACTCCTCGATGCGGCCGGCGAGAAAATCGGCCTCGGCCTGCCGCATGATCTGGCTCGCCGACTGGGCCTCGACACCCGTGACGCCGGCCGCGAGCAGCAGGGCCGCCGCCGCACTCCGCAACAATGACCGAACGCTTCTCACCATGATCTCACCTCATCCTGCCGTCAGACGTCCGCCCACCGCGCCCGGCAGCGGGCCAAGCCGTCCCCGTCTCCATGGGCCTGTTCCGCGTCCGCCCGCTCGCGCCCGGCGGCGGGACCGTGCAGACAGTATACGCAGGCGCGCGGCCAGCCGGAACGCGCCCGCCAGACCGCGGTATAATCACCCGATACGTACATCCGACAACAGGGATCGTCCCGCGTACGAGACTCGACAAGGAGAACCAGAGATGAAGAAGATGCTGCTGCTGTGTGGCGCCGTGCTGCTCGTGGGTTTCGCGACCGCCTCCCCGGTGCAGGCGCAGGCCGCCGACATGACGTTCTTCCTGACCAGCGCCGGCCCCGGCAACGGCGCCAATCTCGGCGGACTCGAGGGGGCCGACGCCCACTGCCAGTCGCTGGCCGCGGCCGTCGGGGCCGGGGACAAGACCTGGCGGGCGTATCTCAGCACCACCGGTGCGGGCGGCGTCAATGCGCGTGATCGCATCGGCGCCGGCCCCTGGCAGAACGTCGCCGGCGTGGTCGTCGCGGGCAACCTCGACGTGCTCCACTACGAGAACAACCTGACCAAGGAAACCGTGCTGAACGAGCAGGGCGGAATGACCAACGGGCGGGGCGACGACCCCAACCAGCACGACATCCTGACCGGGTCGTATCTCGACGGCACCGCCGTCGACGGCGACACCACCTGCAGCAACTGGATGTCGGGCGCCGACGGCGAAGGCAGCGCCCTCGTCGGCCACTTCGACCGCACCGGCGGCGGCGGGAACCCCAACTCGTGGAACTCGGCCCACGGCTCGCGCGGCTGCAGCCAGGCCAACCTGCAGGCGACGGGGGGCAACGGCTACTTCTTCTGCTTCGCCGCCAACTAGGAGTCTGCGCCGGAGAACGGCGCGCCATCGTGCTCTCGCAGCCCCCGGGCGACCGGTTTCGAACCGGATCGCCCGGGGGGCTGCGGCTCTCCGGTTCCGATGCCTCGACCCTCCCGCCCGCGGCCGCCGTCGGACCCCGCCCCGCTGGCGGCCGACGCCCCGCGGCAGTCCCGATCCGCACCCCCGCTCCGCTACGCCCCGGCGATCCTGATCCTCCTCGTCTCGACCGCCCTCGGGGTCGCCCTGGTTATCACCGGCAGCCCCCCGGCGCCGGAATCGGAGGTGGTCGATCGCCCCGTTCAGATGACCGGCGACGGCTACGTATCGTCGGACACCTGTCGGGCGTGCCACCCCGCCGAATATGAAAGCTGGCACGGGTCGTATCACCGGACGATGACCCAGGTCGCCACGCCCGACACCGTCCGCGCCGATTTCGACGGCGTGCAGGTGGACGCGGTCCACGGGGACCCGATGCACCTCGAACGCCGGGGAGACGAGCTGTGGGCGGAGTTCGACGACCCCGGCTGGGAAGGGCCGGACGCCGAGCGACCCCGGATCCGGCGGCGGGTGGTCCTGATGACCGGATCGCATCACCAGAACGTCTACTGGTACGCCACCGGGCACGACCGCGGGCTGAACGTGCTGCCGGGCGCCTGGCTCCTCGCCGAGCGGCAGTGGGTGCCGCGCAGCGCGCT
Source organism: Vicinamibacterales bacterium (assembly GCA_965229825.1). Taxonomy (GTDB): domain Bacteria; phylum Acidobacteriota; class Vicinamibacteria; order Vicinamibacterales; family UBA8438; genus JAJEEA01. The sequence goes on along the minus strand of CBDDJQ010000013.1, from coordinate 1,166,030 downwards.
CGTGCTGCACCCGCCGGGGCAGTCGCTCGCCATGCTCGACGGTCACTGGAACGCGGTCTGCATCGTGTGCCATACCACGCTGGGCCGTACCGCCTTCGACACCCCCTACCGCTCCGTGCCCTTCGCCGAGCAGGCCGTCGACACCACCGTCGCGGAGTTCGGCATCGCCTGCGAATCGTGCCACGGTCCCGCGCAGGCCCACGTCGAGGCCAATCGCAACCCCCTGCGCCGCTATGGCCTCCACCTCGCCGGAGACGGCGACCCGACCATCGCCCAGCCCGCCACCCTCGATCCGGTGCGGTCTTCGCAGGTGTGCGGGCAGTGCCACAGTGTGTGGGAGTACTACGATCCGGAGGACGAACGGCGCGCCAACCGCGACGGACTGCCCTATCGCCCCGGCGACGAGTTGCGAGACACCCGCTTCGTCGCCCAGCCGACGGCCGACCGCACCTCGGCGGACATCCGCGCCCTGGTCGCCGCCGACCCCGAGTTCGTCCGCGGATCGTTCTGGCGCGACGGCACCATCCGGGTCTCGGGCCGCGAGTACAACGGGCTGCTCGACTCGCCCTGCTTCCGGGACGCGGAGACGCCGGAACGCACGCTGAGCTGTTTCTCCTGCCACACCCTGCACAAGGCGGCCGACGACCCGCGGAGCGTCGCCGAATGGGCCGATACCCACCAAGTGTCGGCCGGCATGGACGGCGACGAGGCGTGCCTGCAGTGTCACGAGCCGCTCCGCGCGGACCCCGCCGCGCACACCCGGCACGCCCCGGAGTCGGCGGGCAGCCGGTGCTACAACTGCCACATGCCGTACACGAGCTACGGGCTGCTGAAGGCGATACGCAGCCATACCGTCGGCAGCCCGTCGGCGGCCGAGACGGCGGAGGTGGGACGGCCCAACGCCTGCAACCTCTGTCACCTCGACAAGACCCTGGCGTGGACCGCGGACCGGCTCGACGCGTGGCACGACATTCCCGCCCCGCCTTTGCGGGACGGCGATCGGACGGTGGCCGCGGGGCTCCGATGGATGCTGGCCGGTGATGCCGGCCTGCGGGCCCTGACCGCCTGGAGCATGGGCTGGGAGCCGGCCCAGGAGGCCTCCGGGACCACCTGGATGGTGCCCCACCTGGGCGAGGCGCTCGGCGACCCCTACGACGCGGTGCGGTTCATCGCCGCTCGCTCGTTGCGCAGCCTGCCCGGCTACGCGAACCTCGAGTTCGACTTCACGGGTCCCCGGCAGACACGCGTCGACACCGCGGTCCGGGTGCTTCGGGAATGGCGCGCCTCACCGGCCGCCCGGCTGCGGCGCGAGCCCGAGCTGCTGGTCGACCAACGCGGCGAGCTGCGGGTCGACGCCATGCGGCGGCTGTTCGACGCCCGCGACCGGCGGCCGCTCTTTCTCCGAGAATAGTGGCTCAGCAAACCGGCCGCAACGTCGACTACCCGGGCCGCCACCTCCGCTTCGGATGGTGGTCGCTCCTGGCCTTTCTCTGTGTCGGATTCGTCCTCGAGCTGCTGCACGGGTTCAAGGCCGGCTTCTATCTGGACGTCACGAACGAGACCCGGCGTCTCATGTGGACCCTGGCCCACGCCCACGGCGCCCTGCTGGGTCTCGTGCACGTCCTCTACGCGCTGTGCCTGCGCGCGTTCCCCGACCTGGATGACGGCAACCAGCGGGCGGTCTCGCGGTGCCTCATCGGGGCGAGCGTGCTGTTGCCGGGAGGGTTCCTGGCCGGCGGGGTCCGGCTCTACGGGGGCGACCCCGGCCTGGGCATCGCCGTGGCGCCGGCGGGCGCGGCGTGTCTGGCGATCGGGGTGTTCCTGGTCGCCCGCGCCACCCTGGCGCGGGGAGGGCGGCGGAGCGGCGCCGGCGCCACTCCGCCGCCCGATCGTCCTACTCGGCCGCGGTCACGGTAATCTCGACGTTCGCGTACGAGATCAGCATGGCGTCGCAGACGAAGGCGCGCAGCGTGTAGGTACCCGGCTCGTCGAAGGTGACGGTGGTCTCGAACGTGCCGGATGTCCATCCGTCACCGTCCATCCCCTCCTCCCATTCCTGGTACCCGTAGGGCTCGAACTCGGCATCGGCCGGTCCGCGAGACACCGCCCACAGCACCGACAGGTGATTCCGGGTCGGCGTGGGCCGGGTATAGCTCGGAATGTTGTCGGGAATCTGCGGCGCATCGGGCGGCGCCACCAGCGTCGGGTCCCGGCGGCGCCGCGGCACGCTGTCGTCCGGTTCCGAGACCGGCGTCGGCAGATCGTCGTCGGTCAGCCGCGCGGTGAGGGTCACCGGCGTCCCGACCGCGACCGTGGCGTGGCTCGCCTCGACGCTGGCCACCGGCGCGATGTTGGAGTACAGCTCGTCCACCCCGCGTCCGAACTGCGTCCGGCCGTTGGACGTGATGGTGTTGACGTCGATCTCCCACTCCGGCTGCAGCCAACCGTACGCCCGCTGGGTGCTCCCCTGCCGGGTCACCTCCCAGATCAACTCGGCGTCAAAGGGAAAGTCCGCGGGCACCGTCACGCCGAACTGGTACCGGTTGGTGCGGGGATAGAAGTAGGTGGGCTGGCCGCGGTCCGGGTCGCCCGGCGAGAAGAAGTTGTCCTCGCCCACCGGGACGTTCGGCCGCTCGGCGTAGTTGCGATTCAGATAGCCGTAGAGAAACCGGTAGCTCCCGTCCTCGTTCCGGGTCCACCCCTCGAAGATCGGCTGGATGTCCTGTCCCGAGTTGAACCGTTGCTGGGGCTGCGTCGCGATCGGCACGTCCCGGCGATTGACCTGCGCCGACACGCTCGACGCGGCCGCCAGCACCAGCACCGCCCCTGCCCCCGCGGCGAGCCATCGTCGCTGGACCCGTCGACCGAGAAACTTCATGATCACTCTCCGCTTCCCTTCTGCTCTGCAAAAAACCCTCTACGGAGAGCCGCGGCGGCTCCCCGCAGAGGGGCATGGTTCTACCTGAACGCGAGACCAGCCACCGGCTACTAGTCGTTGTCGGTGTTCGCCTTCCGGGCATCGAGCTCGGTCACGTACTCTTCGTCCGTCATGTCGTGCCAACTGATCCAGGCGAAGGCCATCTCGTCGACCGTGCGGCTGCCGCCGCCGGTCCAGTTCTTCGCATCGTGGTTGCCGCGGTTCGCCTGCGTGTTGTCGTGATAGCTGATGACGTGCAGGGTCGTGCCGGCCGGGTACACCGGCTGCGCATCGTTCTCGTAGTTGTAGACGATGTGCCAGTTGAAGTCGAAGTTGGCGCAGTTGACCATCTCCGTCGACCCGTTCGGATAGATGAGCTCCAGACACTGCCGGGTCCCCAGGAAGTGCATGTGGGGCTGGAAGGCGGTCAGCTTTCCGGGCAGATACATCTTCTGGTAGCCGTCGTGGCGCGTCACCTGTCCGGCCGGAATGTCGAGCTCGCCGGCCTGGCCCAACTGCCGCGAGTAGAGGATGTGCTCAGGCTCGTAGTCCTCGGGATACAGCACCAGCCCCAGATCGGTCTGGTCGGTCGCTTCCTCGCCCACCGAGTGGTAGTGGAAGCTGAAGCGCACCCGCGAGTCGCCCGGCAGCAGCCGTCCCGTCCCGTCCGGATACACGTCGGCGTTCTTGCCCACCGCGTACTCGTTCAGGAACGCGTCCTCGGAGCTGTCGTTCAGCAGCGCATCCGGATCGGTCACCGCGTAGGTCAACGCATGGTGCACGACCCGCAGGTCGCCGGCCTTGGTCTGAATCGCCTGGATGTAGCGGTCGTTCGGAATCCCCGACGGCACGATGTAGTCGCCCCACCAGTCACCGGCCTCGGCCGGAACCGTATGCGGCGGCGAGGTCACGATCACGTCGGGCTCGATGGTCCAGGCTCCGAACTCCTGGAACTCGACCGGGGCCGGCGCATCCTCGGGATTGCCCCGCGGCGCACCGTTCTGCACCCAGTTGCCGATCGTCGCGATCTCGTCGTCGGTCAGCGACTTGTCGTTCTTGAAGCCCTGCACGCCCACCTTGGGGTCGATGTGCCACGGGGGCATCTCGCGCGCTTCGACCTTCGTCCGGATCGAGCGGGCCCATGGCCGGGCTTCCTGATACGTCAACAGCGACATCGGCGCCATGTTGTCGGGCCGGTGGCACACCTGACAGGAGCGCTGCAGAATCGGCTCGATGTCCTTGTGGAACGTCGGGTTCTCCGGTGCCTCAGCCGCGGCCAGGACCGGGACCATCACCGCTGCTGCCGCCAGACAGCCCAGCACGAATCTGGCGTTTCTCATTCCCCTCACCTCCATGCTCCTGAGTCCCCAAACGGGCGACCGGATGCACGGCTCGCCCGAACATTCACAATGTAGCGCCCCCAGTTTAGCGATGGCGGCGCTGGCTGTCCACCTTCGAATCCGTGGGCTGTTAGGATCGCGACATGATTTCAGACACGGCACCGCCGAAGCAGACCGTCGAGGTGCTCGGCAAGCGCATGGCGTACGTGGAGATGGGCGGGGGCGATCCCGTCGTCTTCCTGCACGGCAACCCGACCTCGTCGTATCTCTGGCGCAACGTCATGCCCCACGTGGCCCCGTTGGCGCGCTGCATCGCCGTCGATCTGATCGGCATGGGCGATTCCGAGAAGCTGGACGACTCGGGGCCGGGACGGTACCGTTTCGTCGAGCATCGCGAGTTCCTCGACGGCGCCCTCGCCGCGCTCGGCGTCGAGTCGAACGTCGTCTGGGTGGTGCACGACTGGGGATCGGCCCTCGGGTTCGACTGGGCGAACCGGCACCGGGGGGCGAGCCGGGGCATCGCGTACATGGAAGCGGTGGTCCGGCCGGTGACGTGGGCGGAATGGCCGGAGGCGGCGCGGCGGGTGTTCCAGGGGCTTCGCTCGGATGCCGGCGAGCAGATGGTGATCGAGAACAACGTCTTCATCGAGCGGGTCCTCCCCGGCTCGATCCTGAGGCAGCTCACCGAGGCGGAGATGGCCGTGTACCGGGCCCCCTTCGCCGAGCCGGGCGAATCGCGGCGGCCCACCCTGACCTGGCCCCGCGAGATTCCGATCGAAGGCGACCCCCCGGACGTCACTCGCATCGTCCGCGACTACGCGGCATGGATGGCCGGAAACGACATCCCCAAGCTGTTCGTCAACGCCGACCCGGGGGCGATCCTGACGGGGCCGCAACGCGAGTTCTGCCGCGGCTGGAAGAAACAGGAAGAGGTGACGGTCGGCGGGCGGCACTTCATCCAGGAAGACGCTCCGGACGAGATCGGACAGGCCGTCGCCGCCTTCGTGCGGCGGCTCGGCGCCTGACGGCCGACGCGGAACCGCCGCCGCGACGGCTCGCAGACGGCGCGAACGCGCACGACGCGAATCAGGGAGAATCGATGGCAAACTCCCGGCGCCGTGAGGCCCCTATCGGCCGTCGGGCTCCCGCGAGATGTCCGGGGGACTGGGCTCGGCCCCCAGCTTGCGGAGCAGCGCGGTGGTGGTGTCCGACTTGATGAAGTTCCCGCCGGTGTGAATGCCCTCGGCGATGACCAGCGGGGTCCAGTTCCGGTGGTTCCGGGCATTCATGTCGGCCCCGCGGTCCACCAGGAACTGGACGATGGAGTCGGCGCGTTCCCGCCATGCGGCGCCGTGCAGGGCGGTGTCGCCGGCCTCGTTGACCGCGTCCACGTCTGCGCCCAACTCCACCAGCAGATAGACCGCCTCGACCGCCTCGAGCTCGGCCGACCGGGTGATGCCCGGCTCGTGCCCCACCCCCGCCGCCATCATCAGGGGGGTGGTGCCGTTGGCGGTGGGAATGAACGGGTCTGCGCCGTGCTCGAGCAGCAGTCGCATCACCGCGAGGTCGTTCGCCCGCGCCGCGATGAGGAACGGCGTCCCGCCGGTGATGTTGCCCAGGTGCCCCTTCACCTTGATGCCGAAGCCGGGGGTGCGGTTGGTGCGGGCGTTGGGGTCCGCCCCGTGGTCGAGGAGCGCCTTGACGGTGCGCAGCCGGTCGGCGGCGTGGAGCCCGCCGAAGATGCTCCACCGGTTGCCCTCGGCCACCCCGTTCGAGAGGTCGTTCAACTCGGTGTCCCACTCCCCCGCCGCCCAGTGCAGGGGGGTGTAGCCGGGCCCGATGTTCGGGTCGGCGCCGCGGCTCAGGAGCAGGTCGACGTAGTCGACGTGACCGCGAATGGTGGCGACGACGAGCGCGCTGGTCCAGTCACCGGCCACCGCGTTCACGTCCGCCCCCGCGTCGAGCAGGGCTCGACTCACGGCCTCGTCGCCCTCCCGGGCCGCGAGGAGCAGGGCCGTGTAGCCGGTGGTGGTCCGGGCGTCGACGTCGGCGCCGTGGTCGATCAGTCCCTCGACGACGTCCGTGTGCCCCTCCCAGGCCGCCCACATCAGCGGCGTCTGGCCGTGGTGGATCTCGCTGGCGTTCACGTCGGCCCCGGCCGCCATCAGTCGGTCGACCGCGTCCCCGACGCCGCTCCGCGCGCAGGTCATGAGCACCGTCTCGCCGTTCGCCTGCGCGGCGCCGGCGTCCGCGCCGGCCTCGAGCAACCGCCCGACCATCCCGGCGCTGGCGTTCGTACAGGCCAGCGCCAGCGGGGTCACGCCGTACTGGTCGGCGCTGCTCGCGTTTGCGCCGGCGTCAATCAGCAGGCCGGCAATCTCCGCATCGTCCCACTGCGCGGCCCAGTGCAGCGGGGTGACGCCGTCCGCCCGGCTCGCGTTCACCGGGGCGCCCTCCGCCAGCAGGCCGCGCACGGCCGCGGCCTGCTGCTGCCGAGCCGCCTCGACGAGCGAAAGGTCATCGGCGGGAGCGGCGGCGCCGGCGACCCCGGCCGCGGCGAGCAGACAGAGCCCAACGCCGATCACCGACCTGCTGTTGATACGCATCGTCACGTCCCCCGGCAATCTGCCGCGGCGCGCGCCGCGGCTCTTCCTCGCAGTACCGTGTTCGGCCGCCCTTGCCCGCATCCGGCTAGACACCGGACAGGACCGGCAGGTCCCCGGTCGCGTCGCCGAGCCGCTCGGCCGGGATCCCCATCTTCTCGAGGATCGTCAGGTGCATGTTGGCCAGCGGCGTCCCTTCCGGCAGCCGCACGTGCCGCCCGCCCTTGATCGTGCCGCCCCCGCCCCCGGCCAGGACGATCGGCAGGTCGAGCGGGTCGTGCGCATTGCTGTTCCCCATGCCGGCGCCGTAGACGAACGCCGAGTGGTCCAGCAGTGAGCCGTCGCCGTCCGGAGTCGAGGCCAGCTTCTCGAGAAAGCGCCCGAAGATCTGCATGTGGAACGTGTTGATCTTGGACAGCTTCGCGAGCTGCTCGGGCCGCTGCCGGTGGTGCGAGGTCGGATGGTGCGGGTCGGCCACGCCGATCTCGGGAAAGGTGCGCACGCTCTTCTCACGGCCCATGAGAAACGTGCCGACCCGGGTCAGGTCGGCCTGATACGCCACCAGCATCAGGTCGAACATCAGGTTCGCGTACTCCTCGAAGCCGGCCGGAATGCCGGCCGGCTGCACCACGTCCGGCAGCTCCCGGTCGCTCTGGCTCTCGGCGATCTGAATCCGGCGCTCGATGTCGCGCACCGAGTCGAGATATCCGCCGAGCTTGGAACGGTCGCCGCGGCCGAGCTGCCGCTGCAGGTCGGTGATCTCGGCGCTCACCGAATCGAGAATGCTGCGGTCCCGGCGCAACGCGCGGAGCCGCGCCTCGGTCTCGGTGCTGCCGACGGCCCCGAACAGATGCTCGAACACCGCGCGCGGATTCGTCTGCATCGGCAACGGCGTGTTGGCGTCGCGCCAGGCCAGGGTGGCGCTGTAGGCGCAGCCGTAGCCGTCCTCGCACTGGCCGGCCAGATCGTTGGCCTCGAGCGACAGCTCGAGCGAGGCGAGCTGCGTGTCCTCGCGCAGATCGCGGGCGGCGAGCTGGTCCATCGACACGCCGACCTCGAGGGTGGTGTTGGCCGTCCCCGACGCCTTCCTGGCGTGCGCCCCGGTGAGGAACGCGGCCTGACAGCGCGAGTGGTCGCCGTCGCCCTCGTCCAGCCACTGCTTGGCTTCCTGATTGGCCATGCCGCTCAGGACCAGCAGGCGGTCCTGCACCGGGGCCAGCGGGGTCAGAATCGGGGAGAGCTCCAGCTTGCCTTCGGCCGCCGGCAGCCAGTAGGGCATGCTCATGCCGTTGGGCACGTACACCGCCCCCAGGCGCTTCACCGGCCGCGCCGCGGTACGCCGCATGGCCTCGAGCGCCGGCACCATCCCGTCGAGCAGCGGCAGCGCCACGCTCGCACCGAGTCCCCGCAGCACCGTCCGGCGGGACAAACATTTCTTGGTGATGAACATCAGACACTCCTCATCGCATGCTTACGGCCGGGCGCCCTGACAACCAGAGGCTCTCGCGTCACGGCACGTTCGCCGCCGTCGCGGCCTCCTGCGCCTTCCTCATCTGAAACGGCTGGCTCTCGACGATCTCGAGAATCAGGGACGACCACCGATAGTCGGCGGACGATGCCTCACGCATGATGCGCCGGACCGCCGGCATGTCATGGGCCCCGACGGCGCGGCCGAGCGCATAGGTCAGGAGCTTCTCGGTGACCGTGCGGACGAACTCCCCGCGACGCTCCAGCAACGCCTCGCGGAAGTCGGCGGGACCGCTGAACGCGGTGCCGTCCGGCAGGACCCCCGAGGCGTCTATCGGCGACCCGCCGTCGATGTCGCGCCACTGACCGATCCCGTCGAAGTTCTCCAGCGCGAACCCCAGCGGATCCATCCGCTGGTGGCACGCGGCGCAGGCCGGGCTCCGGCGGTGCTGCTCCATCTGCTCGCGGATGGACGCCCCGTGGCCGGCCGCGCCGGTCTCTTCCAGGGCCGGTACGTTGGGCGGCGGCGGCGGGGGCGGGGCCCCGAGAATGTTGTCGAGGAGATACTTGCCCCGGACCACCGGAGAGGTCCGCGTCGCATAGGACGTCACGGTCAGAATGCTGGCGTGGCCGAGCAGCCCCGCCCGCCGCGGATCCTGCAGCGGCACGCGCCGGAAATGCGCCCCGTAGACGTTGCGGATGCCGTAGAACCGCGCCAGCCGTTCGTTCAGGAACGTGTGGTCCGCGGTCAGCAGCTCGGCGAGCGGGCGATCCCCGCGGATCTGATGATCGAGGAACAGCTCGGTCTCCCGCTGAAACGCCTCGCGCAGGTTGTCGTCGAACTCGGGATACGCGCTCGCGTCCGGATCGACCGCCCCGAGGTTCCGGATGAACAGCCACTGCCCGCCGAAGCTCCGGGCCAGCGCCGACGCCCGCGGGTCGGCGAGCATGCGGCTTACCTGCGCCCCGAGCGCCCCGGGCTCCCGGAGGGCGCCGCTCGCCGCGGCCTCGATCAGCTCGTCGTCGGGAATGCTGCTCCAGAGAAAGAACGACAGGCGCGAGGCCAGCTCGAGGTCGCTGATGCGGTAGACGCCTCCCGCCTGCACGTTCCCGGGGTCGCGTTCGACCCGAAACAGGAACTGCGGAGACACCAGCAGCCGGGCCAGCGCTTCCTGGATGCCGCGATCGAAGGTGCCCTCCTGCCGGCCGGCGCGATAGAACGCCAGCAGCGTCTCGACGTCCGCGTCGGTGACCGGCCGGCGATAGGCCCGACGGGCGAGCCCGGTCAGGATCTGCCGGGCGCACGCCGCTTCCGCCTCGGCGCTGGTCCCTTCAGGCCGGCAGACGAAGATGCGCCGCCGGCTCGCGGTGTCGCCGGGGCCGGTCGGATCGAACGGACCTTCCAGCCGCACGTAGTCGACGTCCATGCGCGGGGCTTCGTAGGTCGAGCTGGTATGCCGCGGCGGCAGCAGGGCCGGCGGCGGACCTTCGATCAGCACGCTCTTCTTGACGAACGCGACCCCGAGCGTGTGCATGCCCGCCGGCGCCTCGAAGCGCACCTCCAGCGCCTCGTCGGCCGTCAACTGGTAGCGCGACGTGCGATAGATGCCCGAGCCCGTGCACGCGGGGTCGTCGGTGGCATCCGCGCACTGGCCGCCGAGGGTGAACCGGGTGATCCGCACCCCGTCGAGCAGCACGTCGATCTCTTCGCGCGTCGCGATGGCGCGGATCTGCGAGTTGGTGAAGTTGCGCCCGAGACGGACCTTGACCACGTACTCGCCGTCGAGCGGGAAGTAGTGACGCACCGCCAGCCCGCCGCGGGTGCCGTACGGCAGGTCCTCGCCCATCCGCTCGTCCTGCCGCGACCCCCGCGACGCGCGGAACGTCTCCACCGACGGGCCCGCCGACGGATCACCGACCGCGAACTGGCTGATCCGGCGGGCCGCGAACAGGTAGCGCCCCAGCAGCGTCGGCGACATCGAGAGGACCTCGGCGATGTTGTCGAAACCGTGGTCCGACTCGTCCGGCGGCAGCAGGGCCACCGGGTCTATCTCCAAGGCAAGCAGATCGCGCACCGCGTTGCCGTATTCGAAGCGGTTCAGCCGGTGATCGGGCGGGCGGCCCGGATTCGGCCGGGCGGCGGCCGCCGCGTCGAGCTCGGCCTCGAGCCCCGAGACGAACGCATCGAGGGTCCGGGGGTCCGGGCGGCGCCGGCCGGGCGGCGGCATCGCGCCGCTCCGCAGCTTGCGCACCACCTTCTCCCAGGTCTCGGCGCCGGCCGCGACCTGGGAGACGTCGGCGCTGTCAAGCATCAGGCCGGCGGTGCGGGTGCGGGCGTTGTGGCAGGCGACGCAGTACTCGTCGAGCAGGGCGCGGGAATCCGGGGACGGGGCGGCGGCGGGCGCGGTCGCGGCACTTGGAGCGCGCGCCGATTGCACCTGCTCGGCCTGCGGGGATGCCGCGGTCGAGCCCGCCGCCCCCAGGGCGCCGGCCACGAGCCACAGCAGCATGCACGCGCCGGAACCGAATCGTGCCGGTCGGACCATCTCGCCCTCCTGCCCACCGAGTGCAACGGACCACGCCCGCGGCAGGCTTGCCGGACTGCACACGGTCTTGCCGCGAGTTTAGGCGGACCACGCCGCGACGTCAAGGGCCACCGCCGCCGACCCGGCGGCCGGCCGGAGTTGCGAACGGTGGCGTCCTGGGCGATCATGGGCACGCCGGACGAATCAACCGTGTGGAGGGAGGGTCAGATGCGCCATCGCCGTCTCGGACTGCCAGTCCTGGTCATCGTCATCGCGGCGGGTGGCCTGCAGCCGGCCCCGGTCGCCGCCCAGGGTCAAGCCGCGGGAGCCGATGCCGGGTCGGCGTGGACGATACCCCGCACGCCCGACGGCCAACCCGACCTCCAGGGCCTGTGGACCACCCAGACGTTCACCCCGCTCCAACGGCCCGAGCATCTGGCCGATCAGGCGTTCTACTCCGAGGAGGAATGGGCGGCGCTGCAGGCCCAACTCACCGCGGAGGGCGTCGATCCGCTGGCCGGGAGCGCCATCAACATCGAGGACGCCGAAGAGCGGGAGCGGCGGCTGTATCAGGACAACCGCAACGCCACCTACATCCACTACGATAACGAGCTCTGGCTGCGGACGCCCGTCCCCAAGGGGCTGTCGACCCGCCGGACATCGCTGATCACGGATCCGCCCAACGGCCGCATACCCGCCTCGACCCCGGCGGCGGACGCGCGAAGCGCGGCGCAGGCCGAGGCGCGGCGGGGGCGCGACCCGTTCCGCGGACACGAGACCCGGCCGCTCTCGGAACGCTGCATCGTGTGGCCCCACAACGGCCCCCCGATGCTGCCCCCGGCCTACAACGACATCCACCAGATTCTGCAGACCCCCGACCACGTCGTCATCTTCACCGAGCTGAACAACAGTCTGCCCCGCATCATTCCGCTGGACGGGCGGCCCACCCTGCCCGGCGCGATCCGGCTCATCCCCGGCGACTCCCGGGGCCGTTGGGAAGGCGACACGCTGGTGGTGGAAAGCAGCAACTTCACCGACAAGACCCGTTTCCAGGGGTCCACCGCCGCCCTGCACGTGACCGAACGATTCACCCGCGTCGACGCCGAGACGATCCGCTACGAGTCCACCGTCGACGACCCGACCACCTGGGTGCAACCATGGAGCGTCGAGATACCGATGGTCGCCACCGAGGGCCCCATGTACGAGTACGCCTGCCACGAAGGCAACCACGACCTGCGCCACATTCTCGAGATCGCCCGCAACCTGGAGCGGCAGGCGGCTGCAGCCGAGAAGTAAGGCCGCGACCCGGAAACAGGTCGTCCGGGGCCGCATTCTCGAGATCGCCCGCAACCTGGAGCGGCAGGCGGCTGCAGCCGAGAAGTAAGGCCGCGACCCGGAAACAGGTCGTCCGGGGCCGCATTCTCGAGATCGCCCGCAACCTGGAGCGGCAGGAGGCTGCGGCCGAGAAGTAGGCCGCGGCGCGACCTGACGGTCGCGTTGGGAGTTTCGCTGACGCGAAACTCCTACGACGTAAAAGCCTGCGGCGCCGCGGACCGCAGCGGAATGGATACACCGTGACGACGCGCAGAGTGCTGGCGGGGGTGGTCGTGGTGGTGCTGGTGCTGGCCTGCGTCACCGCCGCGTCGGCGCAGTTCGGCTTCCGCGGCTACCGCCTCTGGGGACGGCCCGACCTGCCCTACGACGGCCGCTTCACCTTCGTGCGCCTGCGCTGGACGGGGGGCACCTACGGAGCGCGGCCGGAAGGCATGGGCATCAACTTCTGGGCGCACGAGTTTCCCGGCGCCGAGGCCAACCTGATGTCCGTGGTCGGCGAGTACACCGCCGTCAACGCCCGCACCGACGGCAGCCTGACGCTCCCCATCGACGACCCCGAGCTGTTCAAGCACCCCATCGCCATGATGTGGGAGCCCGGATTCTGGATCATGACCGACGCGCAGGCAGCCATCCTGCGCGCGTACATGCAGAAGGGCGGCTTCATCATCTTCAACGACTTCGAGACCCGTCAGTGGATCAACTTCGAGGCCCAGCTCAAGCGGGTGCTCCCCGACGCCCAGCTCATGACCCTGGACGCCAGCCATCCCATCTTCAGCGTGTTCTTCCGCATCCCCAAGATCGACAACCCCAACCCCTACAACCACCATCTCGGCGGGCTCACGCCGGAGTACTTCGGCGTGTTCGAGGACAACGACCCGAACGGCCGGCTGATGGCCATCGTCAACTACAACACCAACCTCGCCGAGTACTGGTGGCTCGCCGGCCGCGGCCTCCTGCCCATCGAAGCCGAGAACACCGGCTTCCAGATCGGCATCAACTACATGGTCTACGGCCTGACCCACTGATCGTCACCTTGCTCGTTGCTCGTCGATCCGCCCGCGGCAATCCCCAAGCTGGAACGTCATCATGGCAGAAGAACGGACGCTGCTCGAACATCTCACCGTGACGTGCACCACGCAGCGCGAGAACGTCGCCAACGAGGCCCTGTGTCACATACTGTCTTCGTCGGAAGCGGCCCGGCTCGCGCTCGAAGAACGGGACGGGGGCGCGAACGTCGGCTCGATTGCCCGCGTGTCGAGCCAAGTCGACCTCGGACAGAAGATACCGGATCTCGAGGCGTTCGATGAGCACGATGACAGGCGGGTCCTGATCGAAGGGAAATTCTGGGCCGAGCTCACCAAGAACCAGCCGGTCGAGTATCTCAAAACGCTTCCGGAAGACCGGCCGGCCACGTTGCTGTTTGTCGCGCCGTCCTCCAGATCCGAGTCGCTGTGGCCCGAGTTGCGGCGGCGGGTCCAAGAGGAGGGCGTCGAGTGGGGAGCGGAAACGAAGAAGTCGGCAGAAGTGAAGAGCGCCGCGACCGGCGGTGAGCGCCGCCTCATGCTCACCAGTTGGAAGGCGCTGCTCCGCCGCCTGGAAGCCCGCGCGCCCGATGGCGAGACGAAGGCCGACATCCGACAACTGCGGGGCCTCACGAAGCGCATGGACACCGAGGCCTTCCCGCCGCTGCAGCCAGACGAGCTCGGTCCCGAGTTCGCACGGCGCCTGCTCGGCCTGAATCGGCTCATCGACGACGCCACCCAGCGCGCGCGCAGGGAAGGGTGCCTGAACATGGATGGTCTTGCTGCGGCCTCGTGGCCAGACGGTTATGGGCGGTGGGTCAGACTCGGCGGGACAGTGCTGCGGTTGGCCATCTCCTGCAACCTCTGGGCCGTTCACGCCGTCACGCCTTTGTGGCTCCCTTTTCGGTCCAACGTCGACGAGATGCGGCGGAGACTCGCACCTCTTCGGCAGGAAGACCCACCCGGGATCCTGGACGACGGAAACGATGTGCTTGTCCCAATCCGGCTCAAGGAGGGCGTGGAGTACGACGCGGTGCTCGACGCCGTGGTCGCGCGCCTCAAGTACATCGCGGACCTGATCGGTCCCGCTGACCAATCCGACGCCTGACGATCGACCTCGCACACCGCATCGACCAAAGCCAAGAATTGCGCACCATGGCCGCACAGACGCTCCTCACCCGCATCGCTTGGAGGCTCGGCGCCCCTGAACGAGTCGCCACCGAGGCCCTCTCGCACATCGCGGCCTCGTACGAGGCCGCACGGCGTACGCTCGCGGATACGCTACGAACCGCCGGCGTGGAAGGCGGCCCCATCGTTCGGGTGGCGACCCAGTCCGTCAGCGATACCGGGGAACGTCCGATCCTCGCGGCCTTCGATGACCGGGGCGCAGGGCGCGCCTTCATCGAGGCGGTATTCTGGGGCGCGCGGGCGACCGCGTACATCGAGCCGCCGCCGCACGACCGGCCCGCGGCGCTGCTGTTCGTCGCCCCGGCCGCGCGGTGCGAGACGTTCTGGACCGGGCTGTGCAAAGACGCCGCCATCGCGTCGAGTGCCGTCAGTGCAGGGGAAGAACCCTGGAGCGCGGCCACCAGCGATGGGTCCCGCCTGGTGCTGATCAGTTGGAAGACTCTGCTCGGCCGCATGTCCGGCGCAGCGATCGCCGCTGGGGAAAAGCAGGCGGAACTCGATATCCGGGAACTGCGAGAATTCGCCAGTCAACAGGAGGAGACCGACTTCCTCCCCTTACGTTCGAACGAGATAGGCCCGAGGTTGCCCCGCCGTCTTCGCAGCCTGAGACGTCTCATCGATATAGCAGTGGCGCGCATATGCGACAGGGGGTGGAAACACAAGCGGTCCATGTCGAATCGGAACGGCTACTACATAGAGCTGGAGCTTTCGGACGCCACTCTCCGGTTTGGCATCCACCTCGAGCTCTGGAAGCGCCACGGCACAACACCACTGTGGCTCATTGTCCACAAGCCCGGCAGCTTGACGGTCGACGAAGCGCGACGCCGGCTCGAATCCCTCTTGGCCGATGTGGACGGGACTCCGAGCGTGCCGATCAAGCTGCCAGTGGGTGTCGAGGAAGACAAGGTGCTTGAGGACGTGGTCCGCCAACTGGAAGAAATCGCCCACAGGATCAGGCAGGAACCCGGCTCCCGGCCCTGAGACCGGACGTTCATGCTCGCTGACAATACCCCGCCCCCGTGACATCCTGCACTCATCTTCCACCTCCGCATCCAGGCCGCACCTACGAGCTGCTCGTCCTCATCCGCGAGTTCGACGAGCAGGAGGGCTGGGACGGCTGCCTGTCGTACGCGCAGTGGCTGAGCTGGCGGGCCGGGCTCTCGCTGGGGACCGCCCGCGAGCACGTGCGGGTGGTGCGCTCCCTCGGCAAGCTGCCGAGGCTGAGCGATGCGATGCGCCGCGGCAAGGTCTCCTACTCTCGACCGTGGAACCGCAGGCGACCGGTATCAGGTGGTGCTGCAGGTGGACACGGAGGCGCTGACGGAACCGCGGGACTCCAATGGCCCCGGTGACGGCTGGTAAGATGGGCTTCCGGAACGCACACCGAAGCGGACGCACCATCGACGAGGCGCTGGAGTGGACCGAGAGATGAAGGCGGACCGCGGTCTCGGGGCACGCGCAGAGAAGGAACTCGAGCGGCGCCGGAGCACGGAGACGATACCGCAACGGTGCGAGCTGAAACCTCCGGAAGCCTTCAGCGCAGACCCGGCGCCGCCCGAGGCGCTCGAGAGGCTGTGCCCCGGAATCGACCCGGGTGAAACGGGACGAAACGCGCGGGCCGTCGCCGGGCGGATCGGCTCGAGTTGCGCCGGTTGGGCGAGACCCCCGACGCCGGCGGAATTCTACGAAGCGGTGCGCGCGGGACGGCCGACCGAAAGGCAGAAGGCAATCGTACTGATGTGGGTCACCGAAGCGACCAGCCACGAGATCATGGCGGCGTGGGCGCAGCGCGCCTACACGTTCCGTCAACTCGCCCGGGCGGCAGCGGCAGCCGGTCTCACCTACCCGGCGCCCATTCAGCAGTTGAACTACATTGCCACACCGGTCGCCGAGCCCCGACACGGATGACTCTGCGTCATTGGCGTGTTAACATATCAAGACAATGGGAATCGCCACGCTCATCACGTCGTGTGTCGCCGCCATCGCTTCACTGTGGACCGGTTTTCGTCTCGAACGACTGAGCGGGCGAGTAGACGCCATCGAGCGCGGGCACCACGCTCACCTGAATTCCGGCCTGCACACGCGGTAGTCGCGGACGCCGCAAGCCGCCGGACCGCGCCGGCGACGCTCGGCGGCCCCTCCCTCGCCGGCCGCCCCGCGAGGCCGCCGGCCGCCGCACGCGGCCGACGGGTGGTTCCAGGGGAAAGCAGCCAACGCGCTGCTCCCCATCTACATCTACATCTGCGGGTCGAGCCGCTGAGATCTAAGGATCTAGCTGCTCGAGCGCGGCCAGGAAGTCGCTCCAGGGCACCGGGTTCCCGTGCACCGGGGCCAGGGTCTCCACGTCGAGGTTCATGCGCTCGACCTGCGTGTGCAGGCTGCGCATGGCCGGCAACTGCGCCGGCTTCGGCGGCTCGTGGGTATCGAACAGGTCGGCCTGAAACGCGATGCGCTCGGCCGGCAGCCACGCCATCAGCATGCCGGCGACGTGTCCGAGCGGCTGCACGTAGTAGACGCGCAGGATCCGGGAATCGTCGGCGATGACGTAGTTCTCCTGGAGCGCCTCGTAGTTGTATCCCTCGGCCAGCTCGGTCGGCGGCCATGTCGAGACGATGTCCGGCTCTATGGTCCTCGGCTCGTAGCTCAGCACGTCGTGGTTCAGGAACTCGAAGTTGATGAGGTGGGTGACGATGGTCGAGCCGACGTGCAGGTAGGTACGCAGCCCGCCGATGTGGTCGAAGTGCGGATGGGACGCAATCACCCAGCGGATGGGCTTGTCCGGCGCCAGCCGCGTGATCTCGTCGATGACGGCCAGGCTGCGCTCCTCGTCCCCGGGCGCCTCGAAGACGGCCACGAAGTCGCTGAACTCGACCATGTAGCTGTTGGCGGGCCCGCCGCCCAGCCGATACACGCCGTCGGCCATCTCCTCCACCGTGACCTCGGTCGGCCAGTCCGCCGCCGCCACCGCCTCGGGCACCGGCGCCGGCTCGCCGCACGCGTTGGGCACGACGTCGGCGAACGTCCCGCCGTACGCGTTGTGCCCGGTGCTCAGGCGGTAGAACTGCCAGTTGTCGTCCCAGCCCTGGTGCGAATGCCAGTTGGTCGGCCACTTGATGTTGCCGAACGAGACGTGGTTCGTGGACTCGTGCTCGATGTTGAAGTCGCCCAGGGTGGGGATGTTCACCGTCGTCTTGAGGCGCTGGATCTGGTTCCGGGGGTTGATGGTGGCGTCCACGCGGTACTTCCCGAACATCGTGATCGCGACCACGTGCATCTTCTCGGGCGCCACGACGTTCCCGTCCCGGCCCTTCTCGATCTGCTCCCACCGCCAGAACGCCACCGGATTGGCGCCGGGCAGGCGGGCCGCCTTGAGGAACCCGTGCGGGTTCAGCCACATGTCGAGCCGGTAGACCTCGGCGATCTCGGGCGGCACCGCCACCGGCGAGCCGTCGCCGTCCATGTGCCAGGAGAACTCGCCGTTGGTGACGTGCGTCTGCCGGGTCTCCCGCTGGGTCGGGGTGCCGCCCCGCCAGCCGAGGCCGTACTTCCAGGATGCGGGAGCCAGGCCCGGCTGCCGATCGAACGTCTCGACGCTGGTCTCGGCCTCCCAGTTGATGACCCGGGTGTAGTTGGCCATCGAGTCGATGCGCGGCCAGTCCACATTCACGGCGTTCTCGAAGGTCTGCCCCACCGCCCCGGCATAGCCGGTGCCGGAGAACGAGATGCACCGCAGGTCGGCCTCGCCGATTTCCTGGGAGACCGCCGCGAGGAGCGGCGCCGGATCGACGAAGCCCGGGGGGAACTCCTGGGCCGTCGGGGAACTCCCGGCCAGCACGAGCAGCGCGACGGTGCCGACAAGACGCTTCGCCATTTTCTCTCCTTCAATCGCCGCGCCGTGTCCCGCCGACACGGGGGGATTTGCCTCGCTGAAAGCGTCCGCCATCGTACCACGGCCGATACCGGCTGCAGGCGCCGGCCGTCAGGCGCCGACGGGCTGCGCAATCACCTGCTCGGCCGTGATC
Source organism: Vicinamibacterales bacterium (assembly GCA_965229825.1). GTDB lineage: Bacteria > Acidobacteriota > Vicinamibacteria > Vicinamibacterales > UBA8438 > JAJEEA01. The sequence goes on along the minus strand of CBDDJQ010000013.1, from coordinate 1,147,611 downwards.
TCCAGCGAGCGCAGCCGCGCCGCATGGTCGAAGACATGGCTGACGACCATCACCTCGTCGACGCCGGTTCGTTCGACGAACTGCGCCACACCGCTTCGGATCGTGTCGGGCGCTCCGACCACCGAGCACGATTGCGACTGCTCCAGAATCTGGCGATCGAGGGGTGACAGCCGCTCCTCGAAGTCCCTCATCGGGGGCGGCAGCTTGCCCGGCATGCCGCGGCGCAAGCTGAGGAGCGACTGCTGAGCGGACGTGCGGAGAAGGCGCGCCTCTTCCTCGGTGTCGGCCGCGAACACGTTGAGGCCGGCCATGACGTACGGCTCGGGGCAGCGCGCCGACGGCTCGAACCGCGCCCGGTAGACCGCGATGGCGTCCATCAGTTGGGCCGGCGCGAAGTGCGAGGCGAACGCGTAGGGCAGCCCCAGCGCCGCCGCGAGCTGCGCCCCGAACAGGCTCGATCCGAGGATCCAGATCGGGACGTCGAGCCCCGTTCCGGGCACCGCGCGCACGCGCTGGTCGACCGCGGCCGGCGCGAAGTACTGCTGCAGCTCGACCACGTCGCGGGGAAACGCGTTCACGTCCCCGTCCAGGTTGCGGCGCAGGGCGTGGCTGGTGCGCGGGTCGGTGCCCGGTGCGCGGCCGAGCCCCAAATCGATGCGGCCGGGGAAGAGCGTGGCCAGCGTGCCGAACTGCTCCGCGATCACGAGCGGCGCGTGGTTGGGCAGCATGATGCCGCCGGCGCCGATGCGGATCGTCGACGTGGCGGCGGCCGCGTGGCCGATGACCACCGCGGTGGCGGCGCTCGCGATGCCGGGCATGTTGTGGTGCTCGGCCAGCCAGAAGCGCCGGTAGCCCCAACGCTCGGCGTGCTGCGCCAGGTCTGCCGTGTTGCGCAAGGCCATCGCGGCGTCGCCCCCCTCGGGGATGGGGGAAAGATCGAGGAGCGAGCACGCGGTCATGACTCGTTGGTCGTCTCGAAGCCGGTCTCGGCCTCCCGGTCGATGACGCGGGTGCCGCTCGCCATCGAGTCGATGCGCGGCCAGCCCGCGTTCACGGCGCTTTCGAAGGTTCGGCCCACCCCCCGGCCTGGTCGGTCCCGGGAGTCGGCGTCGTTCTGCGGCGCCCACTCCCGGGACTCCGAGGGGCCCGTGGCAAGAGCCCCGCCGTTGCGCCCGAGGCTCCTAGCCCAGCAGCCGTTCGACGTGAGGAGCCAGCTCCTCGTACGGGAGGTCGCCGGGGTTGTAGAGCCGCACAACGCCCTCGCGGTCGATGACGACGAGGGTCGGGGTGGTGCTGACCCCGAAGTCCAGGAAGTTCTGCTGGCTGACGGGAACGCTCATCCACGACGGAATCGGATACCGTTCCTGGTAGGCGCCGCGCAGGAAGGCGAGCTCCTGCTCGGGCGTCGCGTCCTCGCCGCGCGCCATGTACCCGTAGAGCTGAGTCGGGCCGAGGATGGCGAGCCCCTGGTCGCCGTAGGTCTCGTGGAGCTGCTCGAGGATCGGGAGCTGCCGCTTGCAGTCGGGACACCAGTGGGCCCAGAAGAACGCCACGACCACCTTCCCCTTCAGGCTCTCGGCCGCGGGCAGCGGCGTGCCCAGATGGTGCTCGACGTCGAGCACGGGGAACGGCTGCCCCTCGAGGCTGATCAGCAGCAGGTTCTTCTGGATGCGGGTCTCGATGGACGTGCCGCGGTACTGCTCGCGCTGGGCGGACAGGAACTCGGCGGCGCCGGCGCGATCGCCGCGCGCGTCCCGGGCATGGCCCAACACCTCGATGCCGGCTCCCAGTGCGAGCGGCAGCTCGCTGTCGGCGTCGAGATCGCGCTGACCGAGCAGCGCGACGCTGCCGTCGCGGGCCTCGCTCGCGTACTGTTCGGCCACGTCCCAGCGCTCGGCGAAGCTCGCGCCGCGGCCCAGCCACGACGCGGCCAGCAGCCAGCCCGGCGATGCCGTATCGTGGTGCGGCCGCTGCGCCTCAATGAGGGCCTCCGCGACGTCGACCTCCTCCGCCCACGCCATGTCGCGCATCTGGCCGACCAGCTCGGAGAGCTCGACCGGGCTCGACGCCAGCTCCGCCTCCGCCCCCTCGCCGGCGCCGGCCGGCGCCGATCCACAGGCGACGCTGAACGTCAGCCCGGCCATACCCGCGAACAACGCCAGCTTGCTCAATGCCATTTCAGAAGCTCCCCTGCCTTCCGGCATGTCGCGCGCGTGACCTCCGGTTCCGCACGGCGCAGACCTATGGCCTCATTGTACTCCCGCCGGGCAGCGGGCGACCCTCACGCGGAGGGAAGTCGGCGTATACTCCCGGTACATGGTTTCGAGATACGCCTGCATGGCGCTCGGCAGCTTCGCGGTGCTGCTGGCGGCCTCGTGCGGCGGCGCGGGCGGACCCGGCGGCACGAGCCCCGACGCCGCTGTCGGCGCCGTCCCCGACGTCGCCGCGGCCGAGACCGCCGAGCCGGTCTCCGTCGGCGCCGTCCCCGACGTCGCCGCGGCCGAGACCGCCGAGCCGGTCTCCGAGCCGGAGCGGACGTTCATCAACCTGCTGCCGTGGGCTGAAGTCGACTTCACGCGGGGCGAGTTTCCGTCGCAGGAAGAGTGCAACGCCTTCGTGCGCGCCCTTCCCGGCTACTCGGGCTACACCACCCCCGAACGCTGCGAGCCGATCGACGACCCGGTGTACTGCACCGTCTGGGAGGACCCGGACGATCCGCAGGTCCGGATGGACTGCTTCAAGGGCGTGGGTGGCTGCGAGGTCGAGCTGCAGCGCCACGATCTGCTGGCGGCGAGCCGCGGCCGGACGATCGCCGCCCGGTGCGAGCCGACCCCCCTCGCCGACGCCTGGGCGCAATACCAGGACCACCAGCCGAACGCGGAGCCGTGAGTCAGCGAGACGGCAGCGTCTTCTACAAGCTCGGCCGGCTGGCCGGCGGCAAGGCCCGCAAGGCCAAGTGGGTCTGGCACTCGCTGACCGGTGACCAGCGTCAGGCGATCGAGGCCGAGTACGGCGTCGGCGCGGACATGGCGGCGGTGGTACGCGAACAGAACGGGGTCGAGGCCGACCCCGCTCTGCGGGCGCTGCTCGACCAGGTCGTGCAGGCGCTGGCGGGGGTTGTCCGCAACAAGCTCCACCGGTTCGACGTCGGGGTGGTCGGCGACGAGCAGCCAACCGCCTACGCCCTGCCCGGCGGCTTCATCTTCCTGACCGCCTCGCTCGCCGAGTTGTGCGACCGCGACCGGGACGAGCTCGGGTTCGTCGTTGCCCACGAAATGGCCCACGTCATCCGGCGGCACGCGATCAACCGCGTCCTGCGTCAGACCGCCTACTCCGCCGCGTCGATGCTGACGCCCGGCCGCGGGGTCATCGCTCCGTGGCTACAGCGCATCGGCATCGACTGGCTGGAACGCGCCTACTCGCGCGAGCAGGAGTTCGAGGCGGATGCGCTGGCGGTGATGCTGACCCGGGCCGGGGGGTTCGACCCCCACGGCGCATTGCGGCTGTTCGAGCGATTCCGCGCGCTGGAGCCGGCCGGCGCCGCGGGGCTGGGCGCGTATCTGTCGACCCACCCCCCGGTCGACGACCGCATGGCGGCGTTGCGCCCGCGTCTGGCATCCGACCGTGCCGGCGGCGCCGCGGGCTGAGGTCGGAGCGCAGGGCTGGGGCGGCTACGGCTTCGCGTCGAGCCGCGCCGCGAGCGCCGCCTTGATGCCGCCGATTTCCTCGCGTTGCCGCTTGTAGCGTCTCAGGAAGTGGGCCGCGTCGTCCAGCATCTCGACCAGGTCGGTATTGCCGATCCACGCCCCGGCCTTCGTCCGCGCCGCGATATCCTGGGCGCCGTGGGTCTGTTCGATGACGAGGGCGGTATCCTGCTCGACGATCGCCGCGACGGCGGATACGAGGGCGAGCTGATGGGGATCGTCGATGGTTTCGGCGAGCTCCCGAAGCGGCGCGAGGCGGTCGTCCTGCTGGTCGGTCATGGATCTCCGGGTTCGGGCCGGCAGATGCGGTTCGGCGGCTCCGAGCACGTAGAATACAGTACATGGACCGTCTACGCCGCCCCCGCCGATCGCCGGACGGGTGCGCCGATGCGACGGGAACGATGCGGTCGGGACCCGTTCGCGATGGCCAAGGGAGCAACCTGAACGCCGGCGGGCGCGATCGGCGGAGGCAGGGAGCAACCTGATGGCCGGCGGCAACAGAAACTCCAACCGCGGCGGGCGGCGCGGCGCGACCGGGACGGCGGGGGCCGCGATCGGCCTGCTCGCGGCCGGAGCGGTCTGGATGGGATGCGCGCCCTCCCCGGCCGGGGAGGGCCTCGAAGGACCGGCCGGGGCCAAAGACAGCGGCACCGAGACGGTGATGCTGGCCGTCGAGCACGAGACACGCTGGCGGGAGCTGCGCATCGACGGCGCGACGGATCTGCCGGACGGCGCGGTGGTGACCTACCAGATTGCCCACGCCCTGGCCGGCGGGCTGCCGCGGGGCGAGTGGCCCGCGCAGAACCTGATTTCCGACGGCTCGGCGGTGGTGCAGGCCGGTGTGTACTGGGCGCGCTTCAACACGACCTACTGGCCCCCGGGCCGCGTCGACGTGCTGGTGCAGTTCCCGGTGGCGCCCCAGTCCGAGCCCGTGCGGCTCCGGTACGGGCAGTTCGGCGAGCACCTGACCGGCGACAACGTCAGCTCTCTCGGCGGCTCCAAGGTCGTCACCGCGGAGCATGCTTTCGACTGGACGCGCTGACCGCGTCATCTGACCGCCGTGTCCTTCTTCCGTCCCGCCGTCGACACCCTCCAGCCCTACGTGCCGGGACGGCAGCCGGCCGCCGGCGCGCGGATCGTCAAGCTGAACACGAACGAGAATCCGTACCCCCCGAGCCCGCGGGCGCTGGCCGCACTCGAAGCGATCGAGGGTGACGAGCTACGCCGCTATCCGGACCCCGTCAGCCACGAGTTCCGCCAGGCGGTGGCCGACACCCTGGACATCGACCCGGCGTGGATCCTCGCCGGCAACGGCAGCGACGATCTGCTCACGATGCTGGTCCGGTCGGTCACCGGACCCGGCCGGCCGGTGGTCTACCCCACCCCGACCTATGTCCTGTACCGCACCCTCGCCGGCATCCAGGAGGCCCCGGTGGTCGAGGTGCCGTTCGACGACGATTTCGTCCTGCCGGTCGCGGCCCTCGCCGAGGCGGGGGGCGCGCTGACGTTCGTGGCCAACCCGAACAGCCCGTCGGGGACCGCCGCGCCGGCGTCCACGCTGGCCTACCTCGCCGACTCGCTCGACGGCCTGCTGGTGATCGACGAGGCCTATGCCGCCTTCGCCGACGCCGATGCCCTCGACCTCGTGCGGCGGCGCCCGAACGTCGTCATCCTGCGGACCCTGTCGAAGAGCCACGGGCTGGCCGGCCTGCGGCTCGGCTACGCCATCGCGCCGCCGGCGGTGTTGGAGGGGCTCGCGAAGGTGAAGGACAGCTACAACGTCGGCGCGGTGGCCAACCGGGTGGGAGCCGCGGCCATCCGCGACACCACCCATGTGCAGGACGTCGTCGAGCGGATCGTCGGCAGCCGGCAGACCCTGGCCGAGCATCTCGAACGGCTGGGGTGGCGGGTATGGCCCAGCCAGGCGAACTTCCTGCTGGTCCGGCCGCCGGCCGGCGATGCCGCCCGCATCCACCGCCAGCTCGAAGCGTTCGGCGTACTCGTGCGCTATTTCGACGAGCCGGCGCTGGCCGAGACGCTGCGCATCACCGTCGGCACCGACGAGCAACACGCGGTGCTGCTCGACGCGTTGGGACAAATCCTGTAGGGGAAGCCCTGCGAGCCCGCGGCAAGCGCCCCGCAGTGTCACCACGGGCTCCCAAGGCCGCCGCGCATGTCCATCGCCCTCGACGTCGCGATTCTACTCCCGGCCGCCGCGCGGGCCGTCGCCGAACGCCTGAACGCGGGGTTCGACCACGCGCCGGATGCCGGGTTCCGGTTCGACGCGTCGCATCATCCCCATCTCACCCTGAGCCAGCACTTCGTGCCGCGCGAACATCTGTCCGAGGTCCGGGGGCTCGTCGGCGGCGTGGTGGACGGGTTCGATCCGTTCGAGGTACACGTCACCGGCGCGCGGGCCGGCCGCACCTCCCAAGTCCTGGCCGTCGAGGCGTCCGCACCGCTTCGGCAACTTCACGAACGGTTGATGGACGCGCTGCGGGACCACGAAGTTACGGGCGGCGCGGCGGCGTTTCAGACGGACGAGGCGCCGGCCCGGCCCGCCGACGTCGCGTGGGTCGCGGGATTCCGCGACCGATCGAGCTACGCCCGCTACGATCCGCACGTGACCATCGGCATCGGGTCCCGACAGATGGCGACGGCGCCGTTCCACTTTCCGGTCGAAGAAATCGCCGTCTGCCGGCTTGGCCGTTTCTGCACCTGCCGGGACCGGCTCGCCAGCTGGAGGCTGTGACTCGCGCCGGGGTCGGCCGGTCACGCCAACAGTTCGACACGGCACGGGGAACACCGTGAACCGTTGCCATCTGGCGAACGGTTCGATGTCGTACCCCGAACGCGTTGCACCTCCTGCCGGCAGCTACCTCCCCCACGAGGCCGGAACCCCGCGTCCGGCGCTTGCCAGAAGGGACCGTACCGGGAGAGCATACGACCGGACTCGCCGAAACCCACGTGGGCGGCGGCGGCCGGGCAACCTGCCCGTACCGCGCTCCCCCGGTCCCAGACCGCGCCGCGGCGCCGCGGCGCCTTCGATGGAGGTCCCGTGATGTTGCGTCTGCTCGTCATCCTGAGTTCCGCCGCCCTGCTCGTGGTGGGCGGCCTGGTTGTCACCACCGAGACCCGCGCGGCCGCCGGGGCAGGTGAACCGGCCGGCCAGGAGCCCTTCACGCCCCGCGAGGTCACCCCGGCCGATATTCCGCCGGACATTCATGAAGACTCCTGGGCGCGGCTGCCCACGCTCCAGCGCGACACGCTCGATGCCGAGGGCCAGCGCGTCTTCGACGTCATCGTGAATCCGGACAGCCGCTACGCCAACGGACTGCGCGGCCCCATCGGGATGTGGATGTACAGCCCGCCGATGGCCGAGCATCTGTTCCCGGCCAGCACCTATCTGCGCTACGGCGCGGACGGCGCGCGGGACCAGCGGCTGACCGAGCTGGCCATTCTGACCGCCGCCCGTTCACTGAACAGCCAGTACGAGTGGTCGGCCCACGAAGGGCTCGGGCGCACCGCCGGGCTCGAGGAGGAGATCATCGAACTCCTCCGCTACGACCGGCCGGTGGCGGACGGGGTGCCGGGCCTGGGCGAGGTGGAACGCACGATCATCGAGGCCGCCCGCGAGCTGGTTCGCGAGCCGAGGCTCAGCGCGGAGACCTTCGAAGCCGCCCAGAGACTGTTCGGCAACCAGGGGATAGTGGACCTGGTGGGCCTGATCGGCCACTACACCCTGGTGAACTACACCCTCAAGGCGTTCGACGTGCAACGGCCGCCGGGTAGCCGGTTGCTGCTGCCGTTGACGGACCAGCCCTGACGCCGGGCGGCATTCTTCTGCGGCGGTTCGTGGGGAGCGCGCGGCGGCGCTCCCCCGCCTCTGGCGGGGGATACGGATCAGGAATCGGGGTGCGGGAAGGGTTCCGGCCGCGGTGTTCCCGTGCCGCCTGCCGGTGAATCGGGGCCCTTCCCGGCGTCGGCCAGGCGCCGGCGCTCGGCGATGATGAGGCCGTACTCGGCCGCCCGCTTCCACACCCGGTTGGCCATTTCCGTCAGGTGGACCGCGCGCAGGCCGTAGTACAGAAACACCGCGCCGACGATGCCCAGCACCAGCGCCTGCAGCACGTTCACGGCCGGGTCGCCCAGCTCGGGCGCGAGACGTCCGAGGCCCTGGTAGACGACGAACCCCACCGCGGCCAGAAACGGCCCGGTGACGGTGCGGACACTCCAGGACGCCACCCGCGACTGCTTCTCCATCAACCCCGCCACCACCCGCAGCCGCTCCAGACCTCGGGTGGTGCGCTCGAAGTCGACCCCCACCAGGACGTCACGCAGGGTGACCTGGGCTCGGCACGACCGCGCCACCCGGCGGTCGCCGCGCAGCCAGGACACCCTCTCGACCACCACCTTGAAGTCTGGAAATTGCGTGCGCAGCCGGGCGAGAAGCCGAGCCTGCCCCGCCTCCGTATGCTCGTGCAGCGTCGAGGCGGGGTCCACCTCGATGCGGCGGCGGGACGGGATCAGCACCAGCTCCTGCAGCTCGCCGGTCTCGGGGTCCTCGAGGTAGGCGGCGGCATGGGGCGCGATGCCCTCGTGCAGCACCGCCTCGTGGTCGAGACAGGGCAGGCGGGGGATCGCGGTCGCGATATCGACCCGCAGGCGATACAGCTTGACGGCCCGGAGGCGGGCGAACGACGCCAAGTCGGCGAAGAACCGGTTGCTGACCGCGCACGTCCCGGACGCCGAGCCGCTGAAAACCACGCCGCCAACGCTCTCCACCCCGGTCACCGTCTCCAATTCCGTCCGCGATCGGCGGGAACCGCGACGCCGCCTCTCGCGTATCCCCTGACTGTACCCACGGGCGCAGAGGCCGGTCGGGTACGGCGCTGCTGTCTGCGAAGGCCTGCCAGAATAGCACGTGCTCGCAGAACCCCCATCACGCCGCGCGGCGCCCGCGGCGTGAACGACGAGGAGAGAATCGATGTCGGACCAACAGTGGTACAAGGCCCGGGACGGGAACCAGATCGGCCCGTTGTCGGAGGCGGATCTGGCCGAGGAAATCCGGGCCGGCGGCGCCGACGCATCGACCCTGGTCTATACCGCGGGCATGGCCAACTGGACCGCTGTCGGGGACGTCCCGCGGCTGCGGACGTACCTGCCGGCCGAAGTCCGCTCGCTGCTGCCGGTGCCGGCCGGCCGCATCGCGCACGAGATCGACTACCACATCGAGGGCGTCGAGATGCAGTACGTCGAGATCGAGCTCGACCCCGGCGAGAGCGCGGTCGCGGAAGCGGGCGGCATGATGTACATGCAGAGCGGCATCGCCATGGAGACGGTCTTCGGGGACGGGAGCCAGCAGCAGCAGTCCGGTTTCATGAACAAGCTGCTGGGCGCCGGGAAAAGACTGCTCACCGGTGAGAGCCTGTTCATGACGGTGTTCACCAACAACGCCCGCGGGAAGGAGCGGGTGGCCTTCGCCGCGCCGTACGCCGGCAAGATTCTTCCGATGGACCTGAGCCAGTTGGGCGGCGAGCTCATCTGCCAGAAGGACGCCTTTCTCTGCGCCGCCAAGGGCGTGTCGATCGGCATCGCCTTCCAGAAGAAGATCGGGGTCGGGCTGTTCGGCGGCGAGGGGTTCATCATGCAGCGTCTCCAGGGCGACGGCCTCTCCTTTCTGCATGCCGGGGGCAGCGTGCACCAGATGGATCTGGAGCCCGGAGAAACCCTGCGGGTCGATACCGGCTGCCTCGTGGCGCTGCAACCCAGCGTGACCTACGACATTCAGTTCGTGGGAGGCGTCAAGACCGCGCTGTTCGGGGGCGAAGGGCTGTTCTTCGCCAATCTGACCGGTCCGGGCCAGGTGTGGTTGCAGTCGCTGCCCCTGAGCCGCCTCGCCGACCGGATCTACAAGGCGGCCCCGCAGACCGGCGGGCGCCGGCAGGGCGAGGGCTCGGTGCTGGACCACGCGTTCGGCCTCGGCAACCTCATCGACGGGAAGTAGCCGCCCGCGGCCCGCGGGCGGTGCGGAACCAAGGCGGCGGCCCGGCCGCCCCGCCCGAATCGCAACGGGGATGATATAGTTCACGGTCGGATCCGGGTCTCGTCGCGCCGCCCGCGGCTGCGTGCTGCGTCACGCGGTGCCGCCTTGGGCGCACGAGACCCCGTGCAAGCGTACGACGGCGCCTGCCGGCGTGCACCCTTCGGCAACCGGCGTCAACGGGGCGGCGCGATGCCGCCTCTGATCGCCCCGAGACAAACGAGGTAAGAGAGAAATGCGGAATCCGTCCATCAACTCCGGTCGCCGCCTCCCCGCGGTGTTCCTGCTGGCAGCACTCTGCCTTGCGGCATCGCTCACGACGACCCTCACCGCCCAGGATCAGACGATCTGGGACGGCGTGTATACCGAGGAACAGGCGGCCCGCGGTCAGCGCACCTACGAGCAGGAGTGCGCGGCGTGCCACCTCGACGACATGATGGGTGACGGCATCGCGCCGTCGCTGGTCGGCTCGTCCTTCTTCTTCCGGTGGAGCGATCTGTCGATCGGCGACATGTACACCGCCATCCGCACCACCATGCCGCAGGGGGCCCCGGCCAGCCTGAGCCCGTCGGGCTATGCGGACATCTCCGCCTACATGCTCTCGAAGAACAACGTGCCGGCCGGCGACATGGAGCTTCCGAACGACACCGACGATCTCGAAGGCATCATGATCACCGAGGCGCAGTAGTCCCTCGGACGTTCCCGCCGGGGGCGGCGACCCCGCCCCCGGCCTCGCACCCCGCCCCCGCCCCACGGCGCTGTGGGTGTTCGTCTCTCCGGACACCGCAGGTCCCGGCCGCCTCGCCGCGGTGCCTTCCACCGCGAACCACGCCCCACAAGCAGACGGCCGCCCGGCACTGGCCGTGCCATGGCCGGCGGGCGCGGCCGGCAGTGATACGATGGTTGACAGGTCCCCGCCACAGCCGCCGTGCGCGGCGCCCCTCGCCAGGGCGGGCCTCACTATCGGACGCCCGGCACCGGCGCGGAGACCGCGAGAGACTCGCCGATGGATACCTACTACCATCCTCCCGATCTTGCGAAGTTCGGCGACCTCGGCAAGGAGGCGCCCGAGCTCTGGGAGAAGTTCTCGGCATGGTACGAGGCGGTGTTCGCCGAGGGCGCGTTGACCCAGCGCGAGAAGGCGCTGATCGCGCTGGCGGTGGCGCACGCGGTCCAGTGCCCCTACTGCATCGACGCGTACACGACGGCGTCGCTGGAGAAAGGCGCCGCCACCGACCAGATGACCGAGGCGGTGCACGTCGCCGCCGCCATCCGCGGCGGGGCGTCACTCGTCCACGGCGTGCAGATGCGCAACCGCCTCGACAAGCTGTCGATGTAGCCATGTCCCTGCCGACGCTGCTGAACACGCGCTCGCCCCTGGCGCCGCCCGCCGCCCAGCGTGCCCGCCTCGAGGCGCTGCCGCTCGGCCGCACCTTCCGCGAGGCCGCCGCCTCGGCGGGACATGCGCCGCTCCGGCCCGTCGCGGCGACGACGCTGCAGATCAACGTCGGCAAGCGCTGCAATCAGGCCTGCCATCATTGCCACGTCGATGCCGGCCCGGACCGGCGCGAGGTCATGCCGGACGAGGTCGTCGACGCGTGCTTCGCGCTGCTCGCGTCGACGGACATCCCGACCCTCGACATCACCGGCGGGGCGCCCGAGCTGCACCCGCGGTTCCGGGACATGGTGACGCGGGCGGCGGGACTCGGGCGGCGCGTCATGGACCGCTGCAACCTGACGATCCTGACCCTGCCCGCGTACCGGGATCTCGCCGAGTTCCTCGCCGAGCACCGCGTGGAGATCGTCGCGTCGCTGCCGTCCTATGCCGGCACCATGACCGACCGGCAGCGCGGCGAGGGCGTCTTCGACCAGTCCATCGAGGCGTTGCAGCGCCTCAACGGGCTGGGCTACGGCATGCCGGATTCGGGCCTCGAGCTCGACCTCGTGACCAATCCCGTCGGAGCGTTCCTCCCCGCCGGGCAGGCCGCGCTCGAGCGCGACTGGAAGCGCGAGCTCGAACGGCGCCACGGCATCCGCTTCAACCGGCTGTTCACGATCACCAACATGCCGATCAGCCGGTACCTCGACTGGCTCGAGCAGTCCGGACACCTGCAGAGCTACATGGACCGCCTGGTGCAGGCGTTCAATCCGTCCGCCGTCGACGGCCTGATGTGCCGCAACACGCTGAGCGTCGGTTGGGACGGCCGGCTCTACGACTGCGACTTCAACCAGATGCTCGACCTCGCGGTGGAGCCGTCCGCGCCGCAGACGGTGATGGACCTCGCGCGCGGCCTGACCGCGCCCGGCGCCCCCCCGGCGTCGCCGGCCGAGGCCCTCGCCGCCCTGCAGCGCCGCCGCGTCGCCGTCGGCCCCCACTGCTTCGGCTGCACCGCCGGCGCCGGCAGCTCGTGCGGCGGCGCGACGACCGACGGATAGACGGCCCTCGGCACGGCGCCGCCGATCGCGCATCCCGCGTTCCCCCGGAGACGCATCCGGACGCCGCCGTTCGCGCGTCCCACCCTGCACCCTGCAGCGGAGACGCCGTCCGGCGCCGCCGCGCGCACCCGCGTCTCCGCGGAGACGCCATCGCGTCGGGTTCCCGGCCAAGCCGCACTCGAAGACGCCGACGGCCTGCGGGTGTCCGCCCAAGACCGGTATGATGTGGTAACGGGCTCGATGGCAGTGTGAGCGCTTCGGGCCATCCGGAATGCGCGGGCAGGAGAGGAAGCATGACCAGGACCGTGACCGTGCGGCTGGAGAAGGACGCATACGAAGAGTTGCGCGAAGCGGCGGCGGCCGAACGGAGGCCACTGTCGAACTTCATCGCGACCGCCGCTCTGGCTCGCGTCAGGGAGGCGCAGTTCGTCGACGACGCGGAAATGGCGGAGATTCTGAGCGACGATGCGCTGGTCGGGAGGCTGAAGACCGGTTCGCAACAGGCTCGCCGGCGCAAGGGCCAGTTCGTTGCATGAGTACCGGATCCTGGCCCGTTGACCGGCGCCTCCGGTGTGGGATAATCCGACCGGTCGATCCCGATGGACGCGCGTTCGGCAGCGGCGCCACCCGGGGTTCGGCCCCGGCACAACCCCTGAGCCTGTCCGCCGATGCTCGTCACCCTGTCGATCAAGAACTTCAAGAGCATCCGCGAAGCGCACGTACGCTTCGGACCATTCACCTGTTTCATCGGCCACAACGGCGTCGGCAAGAGCAATCTGTTCGATGCGATCCACTTCCTGGCCGCATTGACCGACCGGGACATCTCTGACGCAGCCACCGAGGTACGGCGCACGAGCGACGGTGGCTACTCGCCCCTCGATCTGGTGTTCGGCCGGGACCCCAATCGCCGAATCGAGCTGTCCGCGGACATGGTGGTACCGCCGGAGGTGGAAGACGACTTCGGCGAAGCGGCAAAGCCGAGCACGACGCTCCTGACCTATACGGTGAGGTTGCGGTACGCGCGGGAATCGGACCGCTTGCTGGTGGAGTACGAGAGCCTGGCGCACGCGAAGCTGGAGGACTACAAGAAGTTCACCGGATTCGATTCCTCGAAGGAATTCAAGCGATCGGTCGCCTTGGGGGTTCGCAGAGGCGGACCGCTCATCTCCACCAAAGAGGACAGGATCCAGCTCCACGGCGACGGCGGAAGCCGGGGACGTCCCGCGCCGGTCGGCCGGTCCCCACTGACCGTGGTCGGGGGCACGAACACCTCCGACTACCCGACCGTCCTGGCCGCAAAGCGGGAAATGTCGTCCTGGCGGATACTGCACCTGGAGCCGAGCGCCCTGCGGACCCCGGATCGCCGCTCGGCGCCGCCTCACGTTTCCGCGTCGGGCGGCCACCTGCCGGCCACGCTTCACGCGCTTGTCACCAGAACTCCCGATGCCGAGGCCGAAGTGCTCAACCGGCTTCGCCAGCTCAACTCGGACATCACGGAGCTGGGCGTCTACGCCGATGACGTGCGCGACCAGCTCGCCCTGCGGGCCCGCGTCCCCGGCGTGGACAACTGGCTGTACGGCCGCTCCCTTTCGGACGGCACGCTGCGCTACATCGCCCTGGTCCTGATGCTGGTGGATGTCCAGGACCGCGCCGTGCTGTGCATCGAAGAGCCGGAAAACGGCATCCACCCCGCGCGGGTGCCCAACTTAGCCGAGCTTCTCACAGACTATGCCGTCGACATCGGCTATGCGGTCGGCGCCGACAACCCGTTGCGGCAAGTCGTTCTCAATACGCACTCTCCCGAGGTAGCGCGGCAACTCTCCTTCGACGAGCTGGTATTCGTCGAGCGGGCGCTCACGAAGAACGACGGCCCGATCAGCACGTTCCGGCCAATCTCGGGCGGGTGGCGCACGAGTCTGTCGGAGGGAACGCAATCGACCGCCCAGCCCATCGACCGGCAGGCGGTCGGCGACTTCATCGGCGGCTCGCCGGTCAACCGTGAGCTCGGTCACTTGGAGCTTCAGTTCGGATCGGCCAGGCGATTTTCGGGATGCTGTGGCCGAGCGCTACCCGTACCGGAACCTGCTCCGGTAACGGATCCTGCGACTTGACACACTCGATGCCGACAAAGCGCGCCATCCTTGCGGAACTGTTCGCGGACGAACTCCGCGCCAACGTGGACTACTACGAACTGCAGGTCGACGATCGCCGCGTGAAGGCGCAACTCATCGACGCGCTGGCCCGATCCCGCAAGGCCCGTGCCGGCGAGATTCTCCAGAACCTCTTTCGCGACCGGCTGAAGGAACTATGCCGAGCCCTCGACCTCGATGATTCCGGCCGCAGGAAGGCGGACCTCGTCGCGCGCCTCGCCGGACCCACGGCGCCGTCCCCGGACGACCGCGAAGCGCCGCCGCCCGCCGCGCCTCGTCGCGTCGCGGACCCTCCCGTGGTCCCGGCCTCGACGCTGACCGTCGCGCAGCTCGAGCAGTACCTCTGGTCCGCGGCCGACATCCTCCGCGGGTCGATCGACAGCAGCGACTACAAGACCTACATCTTCGGCCTGCTCTTCCTCAAACGCCTTTCCGACTGCTTCGAGGAAGAGGCAGAGAAACTCGTCGCCGACGGCCTGTCCGAGACGGTGGCGTGGACCGACCCCGACGAGCACCCGTTCTTCGTGCCCGACCGCGCGCGCTGTACCGCCATCCAGAAGACCGCCACGAACATCGGCGAGGCGCTGAACAAGGCGTGCGCGGCCCTGGAGGACCAGAACCCCGCCCTCGAGGGCGTGCTCGCCGGCATCGACTACAACGACGAGCGCAAGCTCGGCGACGCGAAGAACCGCGACACCGTGCTCGCGCGCCTCGTCCAGCACTTCTCCCAGGTCTCGCTGCGCAACGACTGCATGGCCGAGCCCGACCTCCTCGGCCGCGCCTACGAGTACCTCATCGAGCAGTTCGCCGACGACGCCGGCAAGAAGGGCGGCGAGTTCTACACGCCGCGCATGGTCGTCAAGCTCATCGTCGAACTGCTCGCGCCGACCGAGCGCATGCGCATCTGCGACCCCACCGCCGGCTCGGGCGGCATGCTCATCGAGTGCGCGCACCACATCGAGCGCAAGAAGGGCAATCCGCGCAACCTGACCCTCCACGGGCAGGAGAAAGAACCTCGGCACCTGGGCCATCTGCAAGATGAACATGCTGCTCCACGGCCTGCCCGACGCGCGCATCGAGAAGGGCGATACGATTCGAGACCCGAAACTGGTCGATGAGGGCGAGCTGCTGCTCTATGACCGGGTCATCGCCAATCCCCCATTCAGCCTCGACGAGTGGGGCCGCGACGTGGCCGAGAACGACGGTTACGGGCGGTTCCGGTTCGGCGTGCCGCTGCGGACCAAGGGCGACCTGGCGTTCGTGCAGCACATGGTGGCCGTGCTGAACGCCTCGGGCCGGCTCGGCGTCGTGATGCCGCACGGCGTGCTGTTCCGCGGCGCCGCGGAAGGCAAGATCCGCCAGGGGCTGCTGCAGGAGGACCTGTTCGAGGCGGTCATCGGCCTCCCACCGAACCTCTTCTACGGCACCGGCATCCCCGCCTCGATTCTGGTGCTGAACCGCGACAAGCCGCCCGCGCGCCGCGGCACGGTGCTGTTCATCGACGCATCCGGCGAGTTCGAGGAGGGCAGCAACCAGAACCGCCTGCGCGACGAGGACATCGTCCACATCTCCAAGACGTTCCACGCCTTCGCCGATGTCGAGAAGTACGCGCGCGTCGTGCCGCTCGCCGAAATCGAGCAGAACGACTGGAACCTGAATATCAGCCGCTACGTGGACACCTCCGAGGAAGAGGAACGCATCGACGTCGCGGAAGCGGTGCGGAAGCTGCGAGAGCTGGAGCGGGAGCGCACAGCGGCGGAGGCGACGATGAATCGATACGGCTCTCCTCAAACGGGTGTGGGTGGGTTGAGGCGCGATCGGCGGGTCGGCGAGGGGTGCTGGCAGTTCACCTGACCGGCGGCGGGCGTGGCGCACCGTGGCGGGATATAGTCGGAGCGGAGTAGCTGCGGGCCGGCCGGCGTGTCAACGCGCTACGCGCGTCCTTCGCTGCGCTGCGGCCCTTCGGGTGACACACCGTCCGTCCCTCCGCTCAAGCAGCAGATATGGGCCTTGCGGCCCGGCCTGGACGGGGGCGTCCCGGCCGTCCACGACAACGCGGAAAGCGCGACGGCTGGCGGTTCGGGGATAGACGCTGGCTGATTGCCCCAACGGCCACCTCGGGTCCCGGCGCCGGCGGCGGACGCCCGTTGGGCGGGGCCAAGGGTGTTGTCGGGGCCGCGTGCGTCGTCTCGCTTGGCGGAAGCGGTTGCAAACGCAAGGGGCTTCCTGGTCTCATGGGCGTGTATCACCACGACCCGCGAGGAGGAGAGCCCCATGCGTCTGACTACGTTACTACGGCGGCTGTTGGGTGTCACGCAGATGTACGTCAAGCAGGTGGAAATGGCCGCCGACGGTCCGTTGACGGTGTCCGGTGGAGCCGGCGTGGCGGCGTTCCCGGTGCGGGACGTGCGGGAAGCGGTCGCCGCGGTATGACCGGCAGCCGGTGCGCGAGTGGCGGCATCTGTCCTGGGGCCGGATGCCGGCGTGGCTGCGGTATGCGCCGTGGCGGGTGTCGTGCCGGCGTTGCCGCGGGGTGAAGGTGGAGCAGGTGCCGTGGGCGAGCGGCAGCAGCGTGTTCACGTCGGGGTTCGAGGAATTGGCGGCGTATCTGGCGCAGGTGACGGACCGGACGGCGGTGAGCCGCCTGCTGGGGATATCGTGGGTGACGGTGGGCAGCATCGTGGAACGGGTTGTGGCGCGGCGGCTGGACGGGGCTCGGTTCGCCAAGCTGAGACGAATCGGCGTCGATGAGTTCAGCTACCGGAAGCGTCACCGCTACCTGACGATCGTGGTTGACCATGACGAGCGTCGGGTGGTTTGGGCGGGGCGGGGGCGCAGCGCCGAGACGCTGGGGGCCTTCTTCGAGCAGTTGGGACCTGGTGGCTGTGCGCGGATCGAGTTGGTGACGGCGGACCTGGCGTCGAGCTGGCAGAAGGCGCTGCGGGCGTGGGTTCCGCACGCGCGGGTGGTGTTCGACCGGTTTCACGTTGAACGGCTTGCGGCGGATGCGGTTGACGAGGTGCGGCGTTCGGAGCAGCGGCGGCTGGCCTCGGAGCCGGAGGATGCGAAGGCGCTCAAGGGGACGCGCTATGCGTTGCTGAAGCACCCGGCGCGGCTGAGGCCTGGTGAGGCCCGGCGTCTGGAGACGTTGCGTCGTAAGAACCGGGCGCTGGACCGGGCCTACGAACTGAAGGAGTACCTGGCGACGATCCTGGGGCAGGCGACACCCGAGGATGCGCCGGCGCTGCTCGATGAGTGGCTGGAGTGGGCTGCGCGGTCCCGCCTGACGCCGTTCGTGAAGCTGGGGCGTACGATTCGGAAACACGCTGAAGGCATCCTGGCGTACCTGGACACGAAGATGACGAACGGTCCGGTGGAGGGCATCAACAACAAGCTGCGGGTGATCGCGCGTCGCGCCTATGGCTTCCACTCGCCCGGCGCGTTGATCTCGATGCTGTTCCTCTGCTGTGGAGGCATAGAACTGGCGCCGCCGCTACCCACACGCATTTGAGGAGACTCATCGATACCTGGCGGAGCTGGGGTACGATGGCTGACAGCGGATCCGACCTGCGCGTCTCGAACAGGCATCCGCAGTGGAGGCGGTCTGGAGGCTACGGGAGTTGCAGCCGGAGAGCGCGGCGGGCGAGACTACGATGAACCCGCATCCGGCGGAGCTGGGCTACCACAGGGCAAGCCGCCCGCGAGCTCAACCAGGCTCCTGGTCCGAGCCCTGTTGCGCCGTCGCCGGGCGGGGCTCTGCGTACGAGATGACGTGAAGTCCGGGAATCGAGAGACCCACGAAATCTCTGTCACGCGTCAGTAATGGAATCCGGCGCTGGATAGCCGTAGCGGCAATCCAGCAATCGCCCACCTCGAATCGACGTCCGATCTGACTACTCTTCCGCATGACACGAGCCCATATCCGCGTCAGCTCATAGTCCCAGGGAATAATCAGGAAACGCCTCAGAAAGGTGTCCAGCTCGTTCCTCGCTTTCTCACCCCAACCACAAGTCTCCGCCCAGTGCCAGAGTTCCGCTACGCTCTGGAAGCTGAGCGCCAGTATTCGATTCGTCCTGTGGGCGTTGTACTTTTCTCGAATTTCAGTTCCTCGTTTTCGCGGGTGGAGAAAACTGGCGACCGTCGTATCCACAAGTACCGTGCTCATGACACTCATGGCTCATCCCGGTCACGTGTCGGCGCTTGCCGCCGCACCGCCCGTTCAGCGAGCACATGCGCCAGTAGATCGTCCTGATCGTCATCCGCGGGCCACAGGGCGGCGATGCTCTCCAGATCGTCGACCGGCGCGACATCCTGCACATGCGCCAAGTCGGTCAGAGACGCATGGGACCAGAACGACGAAGGTCGCCCACCCAGCCTCACGGCCCGCAATTTCCTGATCGTCCGATCGATCGGATCGAATTCGAACCCGCCGGAAGCCAGCGCTGTCACTCCCAGCACCGGTTCCGCATCGTCGTCTCCATAGACGATGGTGCCGCCGACGAGCGCCCCCAGGAACTCGATCTCTCCGGTCGTCACGTCTCTCGTGACCTCACGACCATCGGCCAACTCGTACGTGCGTTTCCCCCTGGGTTCGAGATCGATGGCCGCCAGACAAGATCTCGGAACGACAGAGTTGCACGCATGGACATCGATCAGGAAGTCTCCCCGCCAGCTCTTGGACGAATCCGCCGGATTCCGAATGGTCGCGGTGACGTGTGTGCAGCCCATGTCACTTATGGTGTCCAACCGTCCACGCCCGTGTCAAGAACCTTCACTGTGTTCCCGGCGTACCGCCCGCCCGACCCTTCGGCCCGGTGCGGTCTGCGGTCAGCCACCACCAGCTCGGGCGCTCAAGACCGAGCCTGATCCGGAATTGATCCCGACATTGCGGCGATCACCCGTGGCCGAGCACGAAACCTTCCGCGCCTTCCGTTGCTACGGAACCCCGACGGCGTGCCCGCCGCCTTCGCCTTCGCCGGCTCGTCGCCGCCCGCGGTGGGGCCGCGCGTCGCCGCAACCTGGTCCGCCCCCCCCGCATGGGCTACGATCATCCGAGATCCTCACCGACGCGAATCGTCGACTTCCGACTCCCACTGCCGACTCGACAGGGCTGGAGGCCATGACCAGACCACCCACACTTCAGATCCACCAAGAGCTGCGTCCGCACCTGGACACGATCGCCGACCGACTCCTGTCCGGCCATGCCGCAGTGATGATCGGAGCAGGCTTCAGCAAAAACGCCACAGCGCCCGCGTCTCGCCCGGCATTCCCCGATTGGTCCCAACTTGGCGACCGCCTCTACACCCGCCTCCACGGCCGCGCCCCGGGGCCCGCCGACAGGTACCTCCAGGTCCCCGCGCTCGCGCACCAGGTCGAAGCCGCCTTCGGCCGGCCCGCCCTCGATCAGGTGCTGCGCGACGCCGTACCGGACCTGCAGCATGAACCCTCGCCCCTCCACGTGGACCTGCTCGACCTTCCCTGGTCCGACGTCTTCACCACCAACTACGACACTCTGCTCGAACGCGCCCGCCGATCCGTCATCTCCCAACGGTACGACTTGGTGATCAAACCCGACGACTTGACCCACTCCAATCGACCACGCATCGTCAAGCTCCATGGCAGCCTGCCGTCCGACCGTCCGTTCATCATCACGGACGAGGACTACCGCCGATACCCTCACGACTTCGCACCCTTCGTTAACGCCGTTCGCCAAGCCCTCCTCGAAAACACGCTCTGCCTGATTGGCTTCTCCGGCGACGATCCCAACTTCCTGCAATGGGTCGGCTGGATACACGACAGCCTCGGTCGTCAAAATGCACCGAAGATATATCTCGTCGGTTCGTTCGATCTCTCGCAATCCCAGAAGGCCTTCCTCTCCGAGCGCCGCAACATTACGCCGCTGGACATGTCCCTGTGTCCCGGCATCGGTGACGACCACTATCAAGCCCTCCAACACTTCCTCGCCTACCTCCACTCCCGCCGCGCCGCCGACAGCCAGCTCGACTGGCCCAGCACCGAGACCCCTGACATCGCGCCGGATAACGCCAACGAACCAGGTCAGATACGCAAGACAGTGGAACTTTGGAAGGCCCAGCGTCGTCGATACCCCGGCTGGGTGGTCCTTCCCGAGGATCTGCGTTCCTCGCTCCGGATCGCAACCAACCATTGGCTCCACGAGTTGCCCGCCGCTAATGTCCTTCCCGCCGCGCTCGACCTCGAATTCACCTTCGAACTAAACGTGGCGCATGGAAAAATTCCTTTGCCCGATCTTCGACAATCATGTCCCGTTCATCGAGGCCACCATAGACCGCTACTGGCCTGCCGAGAATTCCGTTTCTTCACTTGAATCACTGCCGCTCGACCGGAGCGACGCCGACTCGCCAGAACTCACGCTCGAGGCCATCCGGTCCAAGTGTCACCACGTCCTCTTGGCGATGATGCGCCACTACCGCGAAGAAGGGCTGTCGGCCAAGTGGGGCGAGGCACACGACAGGATTCAGGCAGTTCTGCCGACCCTCTCTCCAGAACACGAGGCGCAGTTTCACTACGAGCGGGCGCTGTTCGCATTGTTCTCCCTGGATCTTCACCAACTCAGGACCCGACTCGCGGAATGGCCGCGCAACGACGCCCTTCCCTTCTGGACCGCCAAGAAGGCCGGCCTGCTCGCCGAGCTCGGCTTGGTGAGCGAGGCCAGCCAGCTTCTGGAGCAATCGCTCGACACGATTCGGACGAAGTTGAATCTCACGCCCCCGAAGACCGACTACACCCTGGTGTCTCAGGAGTCGTTCGTGATGTACCTGCTCGACGCTGTGCGCCAGCCATCGCTCCCGGGAGGACCGGATCCATCGGACACGCGCAGACAGCGCCGCGAGTTTCGAGAGCGTTGGCATGTCTTGAAAAGGGAGTCTCCTCAAATGCGTGTGGGTAGCGGCGGCGCCAGTTCTATGCCTCCACAGCAGAGGAACAGCATCGAGATCAACGCGCCGGGCGAGTGGAAGCCATAGGCGCGACGCGCGATCACCCGCAGCTTGTTGTTGATGCCCTCCACCGGACCGTTCGTCATCTTCGTGTCCAGGTACGCCAGGATGCCTTCAGCGTGTTTCCGAATCGTACGCCCCAGCTTCACGAACGGCGTCAGGCGGGACCGCGCAGCCCACTCCAGCCACTCATCGAGCAGCGCCGGCGCATCCTCGGGTGTCGCCTGCCCCAGGATCGTCGCCAGGTACTCCTTCAGTTCGTAGGCCCGGTCCAGCGCCCGGTTCTTACGACGCAACGTCTCCAGACGCCGGGCCTCACCAGGCCTCAGCCGCGCCGGGTGCTTCAGCAACGCATAGCGCGTCCCCTTGAGCGCCTTCGCATCCTCCGGCTCCGAGGCCAGCCGCCGCTGCTCCGAACGCCGCACCTCGTCAACCGCATCCGCCGCAAGCCGTTCAACGTGAAACCGGTCGAACACCACCCGCGCGTGCGGAACCCACGCCCGCAGCGCCTTCTGCCAGCTCGACGCCAGGTCCGCCGTCACCAACTCGATCCGCGCACAGCCACCAGGTCCCAACTGCTCGAAGAAGGCCCCCAGCGTCTCGGCGCTGCGCCCCCGCCCCGCCCAAACCACCCGACGCTCGTCATGGTCAACCACGATCGTCAGGTAGCGGTGACGCTTCCGGTAGCTGAACTCATCGACGCCGATTCGTCTCAGCTTGGCGAACCGAGCCCCGTCCAGCCGCCGCGCCACAACCCGTTCCACGATGCTGCCCACCGTCACCCACGATATCCCCAGCAGGCGGCTCACCGCCGTCCGGTCCGTCACCTGCGCCAGATACGCCGCCAATTCCTCGAACCCCGACGTGAACACGCTGCTGCCGCTCGCCCACGGCACCTGCTCCACCTTCACCCCGCGGCAACGCCGGCACGACACCCGCCACGGCGCATACCGCAGCCACGCCGGCATCCGGCCCCAGGACAGATGCCGCCACTCGCGCACCGGCTGCCGGTCATACCGCGGCGACCGCTTCCCGCACGTCCCGCACCGGGAACGCCGCCACGCCGGCTCCACCGACACCGTCAACGGACCGTCGGCGGCCATTTCCACCTGCTTGACGTACATCTGCGTGACACCCAACAGCCGCCGTAGTAACGTAGTCAGACGCATGGGGCTCTCCTCCTCGCGGGTCGTGGTGATACACGCCCATGAGACCAGGAAGCCCCTTGCGTTTGCAACCGCTTCCGCCAAGCGAGACGACGCACGCGGCCCCGACAACACCCTTGGCCCCGCCCAACGGGCGTCCGCCGCCGGCGCCGGGACCCGAGGTGGCCGTTGGGGCAATCAGCCAGCGTCTATCCCCGAACCGCCAGCCGTCGCGCTTTCCGCGTTGTCGTGGACGGCCGGGACGCCCCCGTCCAGGCCGGGCCGCAAGGCCCATATCTGCTGCTTGAGCGGAGGGACGGACGGTGTGTCACCCGAAGGGCCGCAGCGCAGCGAAGGACGCGCGTAGCGCGTTGACACGCCGGCCGGCCCGCAGCTACTCCGCTCCGACTATATCCCGCCACGGTGCGCCACGCCCGCCGCCGGTCAGGTGAACTGCCAGCACCCCTCGCCGACCCGCCGATCGCGCCTCAACCCACCCACACCCGTTTGAGGAGAGCCTGAAAAGGTACAAGTGCGATCCATGGCAGGAGTTCGCGACCTTCGAACACAAGTTACAACGCCCGTCCACTGCGCTGACGGACGTGGCGGAAACGCCTGCATTCGACATCGGGGTATCTGTACATACACAGCGTTGGCGCGCCTGGAACTACGAGGCCTTGGCCGCGTACAGCTTTCTCCGATTCTGTGAGGATGCCGGCATTCCGTTCACAATCCCCGGCCGTACTATCGCCGCCGATAGTGCGGCCGGAACGCTGGCTCGTATCGCGCCCGAGTCGTCGCACTGGGCATTGGCGACCCTGCTACGAATCGGCAACACCAAAGCCGTCGACGAGATCTTCGACCGATGGTCTCTTGCGCGCATGAGTACGCCAGCCGTCGACCGCCTCATTTCGCGTTACCTGGAAGCGCTTCGACTTGCCGTCCCGGATATCACGACCGGAGACCGCTGGCACAACGCGAACTTCGGCACCCGGTTGGCTGGCGTTCTGCCGGAGATCTTGTCGCGATTGTGTTGCAAGTGTTCACGAGACGCCAGGGAGAAGCTGCTCGACTGGCTTCTGGAGGTGTATCGCTCTGACCACAGGTCGAACTATCGGGAAATCGGACACCTCATCTCGCGCCTTCTCGAAGCCTTTCCGGTTCGTGAGCGCGCGGCAATTGTACCGAGGCTGCTGGACTTTCCGATCTTGACCGTTTTCAACCAAGTAGAGGAAATGGAATATCCGAATCCGTTCGATTTTCTTGACCTCCGCGGTGAGCCGATAGCCAATCAACTTCCGATTTCTGATACGGTGCTGAGCGTTTTCCTCGCGGAAACGGAATCCGACAATCCAATCACACGCCGACGCGCGGTAGCCACACTGGGCAAGTTGCACAACGCGGGGCTGCTGGACGAGATGGCGTCGCAACGGTTCGCCGAGGGCCTATGGAGTCGGGTTGACGACCACGGCCTGCCGTCGGGTACGAACTACTACTATCGATTTGCGTTCCTTTCTTTGCCGCATCCCGCGAATATCGACCCGGTTGAGCGCTTTGTGCGGTACGTACGTGGCGCACGGTTTCCCGTCCAAGACAGCGAAAAGAGCACGAGATACGACCTGGGCGGGACCCGAGAGGTTGTGCTCTGTCGTGACATTCGCGCTGCAAGCGACGTTCGGTGGTCCACGGACGACGTGCTTTCCATCGTGCATCGACTCGTGCAGTGGTGGGACACTGACAAGGCGCATTGGCGCGAGGTTCGCGACAAGGGCTCGTTTCCATACAATGTTCTGGGCAAACAACTGTCGGACCTCGTGAGGACGCTCGCTACGACTGTCGTAAGGTATCCTGATTCAGTCGCCGACGAGCCCGTTCGCAGTGCTGTGACGCGCGTGGCCGCGGAGTGCGCCGCGCACGAAGTGCCGGCATTGCGGTTGGAGGTGGCCTGCGCCTACGCCTTTGCGGTACCGTGTGATGAAGTGCTTCGCCGGGTGGAAGAAGCGATGACCGCGCCCCGCACGGACGCCGTCATCGATGCGCTCGAGGCCATGGGCATCGTCTCCCGACACCGAGCATCGGAATCCGACAACGGCCACCTGATGCAACTCCTGCGCCCGGCCAGCCAGATGATTCGCTGGCGGCGCGAGACGGCCCTTTGGGCGACTTTCGACGCCGTGGGCGATGTCGTGGACGAGCATCCATGGACATTCGTGGGCGATGTCGAGAGCGGGGTGCTCACGGGACTCGGTCGTCTGGTCGTCGAGACGGCTGTCGGAAGGAAGGACGGCGCTGGAGCCGACGCGAGCGGCGGCTTCCAGGACATGTCCCGGAGGCTGGTCGTGAGGCGGACCGCAGCCAGACTTGCGTCAGGCTGTTCACGCACTATCGCGCGCACGGCAAGGCGATTCCCGAGGTCATTGGGACGTGGGAGTCCGTCTGCCGGTCCGAGGAGGAATTCCTGGACATCAAGACATCAAGAACGAATGGCTTGTATCGTAGTGCAATCACAAGTTGGCTTGGTATGGACTACGATCAAGGCGAAGCGATCGGTCCACGGACTTGGCAATATGGCCGGCCGGCTTGGGCTGATCAGATGGGATACGCACGGTGCGGTGCGTGGCGCCGCCCTGCGAAAGACGCGAGCGACATCTATGTCGGCGAGGCACGCCACTCGTTCCGAGCTGACCCCGACGAACTTCTCGACTCCTGGGAGCTGGAGGTCGAGGGCTGGCGCGTGAAGTCGCGGCTCATCGACGTCTTGGCCGATTTTCGGAAGGCTCGACTCGACGGGATACTGCCTGACCTGTTCCGCGACCGCCCGAAGGCGCTATCCCCCACGTCCGCCCTCGACGATTCCCGCCGACGGGAGTCGGACCTCGAAGCTCGCATCGTATTCGGTTACCGGGTGCGGGACTGATTTTCTCCAGTGGAAATGGGCGGAAATGAACCGAGCCGTCGGGGAAGTTGCTGCATGACGAGGTTGTCCCCGCGCAGATTTGTCGGCATCGCAGCGTCGGTCTCTGTGGCTGTGAGGAGGCCGGAAACGAGGGGCACGAGGGGCGACTCGCCGGCCGGCGGACCTGTGCAGAGCATGTCGCTGTTGAGAGCGCCCATGGCAGACTCGCAGTCCCATTGTCGCCAAGGCAGCTTGTCGGCGCGTCATCGGCAGCGACGGTCGGTCCGGCTGGTTCGCTCGCGGAGCGCTGGGTCTGGCGGCTCCGCGGCGCCCCGGTCCCCCGCGGCGGCGCGAGACCACGCGGGTCCCGGCGACGGCGCCGCCGCCATGAGGGACACGCGGCGGGGACCGACGCCGCGAACAGCGGCGAGCTGCCTGGTGGCGTTCCCGCCGCTGGCGGCGAAACCCACGGGTCGCGGGCTCGGGCGGCGGCGGGACGGCGCGGATTGAGTGCGGGCCGGGGGCGCGCAGGAGGACGGGAAGCGGATGAGCGGTTTCCACGCCGCCCGGCGTCAGGCGGGCGGCGGCAACGCAAGCGCTTCGGGCACGACGGGTTCGGGGGCGCACAGCATCGTCGTGATCAGCGAGCGCGGGTCGAGGTTGCGTTGGCGGGCGGTACGCACGACGCTGGCCAGCACCTGCTGGGTGTCGGCCCCGCGCCGGGTGCGGTTGCCGCCGCAGACCTTACGCGTGACCACTGCGGGTCGGATGGCCTGTTCGGCCCGCCAGTTGGTGGCGTCGATCGACGGGTCGCACAAGAAGAGGAACACCGCCGGGAATTCGTTGGCCAAGTGCTTGGCGAAGCGCTCGGCGGCGGCCAACGGCGGCGCGGTGTCGATCAGCCGGCCGAGCCGGGCGGCGAGCCGACCGCGGGCCGACGCCAGACCGTGCTCACTGATTTCGCCCGCGTTCGAGCGGGTCCGCAGGGCGAGGCCGTCCCGCAGGACCGCCTGCACCGCGCCCGCCCACGGGCTGTCGGGATGAGCGGCCTGCAAGTCCTTGCACCGTCTCAAGAGGTGGGCCAGGCACGTTTGATGCGGCGCCTTCTTGAAGCCGCGATAGGCCACCCACCCGTCCCGCACCAGCACGCCGGCGAAGTCGGGGCCGAGAACCGCCGCCGCCTCGGCGAACCCCCGGCCGTCGCAGATGGCATAGACCGTCGTCTCCGGGGTGGCGAACGCCCACAGCCAGTGGAGGATCGCGTTCACCCGCCAGCCGGTCTCATCCGGCGTGACCACCGGACTGCAGCGGACCTGCTCGCGCAGCGCCGCATACGCGGGCGCCGCCGCGTCGGCGGTGCGGTGCAGCAGTTGGACCAGGCCGCCCTTGGTCACCGACAGTCCGAACTGCGTCCGCAGAACGCGGACGACCTTCTCCAGCGGCATGCCCAGCTCGGTGTGCAACTCGACGACCAGCGCGGCGACGTTCGGGCCCAGTTGAGCGGCAGCCGCGCCCAACGCGTCGGAGGTCTGCAGCGCGTGCCGGCCCTGCACGCGCCGCTGACACTGCGAGCAGTGGCCCACCTCGATGTCGAAGCGCCGCACGAGGGGACGCACCTCGGGCAGGTCTTCCTGATACTGCGACGCCACACGGTCCAGCGCGACCGCGCCGCCGCAGTCCGGACAGCTCGTCGGGGCCGGCGCCACGTGGGTCTCGTCAGCCTGCGTCGGCGGCCGGCGGCGCCCCTGCCTGCCGTACTCCGCCCCGGCTCGCCGCCCGGGACGCCCGCCGCGTCCCTGCGGACGGTCCTTGGCGAAGGGGGCCGCTTGTCGGCGGCCGGCGCGCCGCGCCGCCTCGAGCTCCTTCTCCAGATGCTCGCTGCGGCGCTTCCAGTGATCCCGCTCCTCGATCAGCTTCGCCTTGTCTCGTTCGAGGCGCTCGATGCGCACGTCCCGAGGGTCTCGCTGAGGCCCAGGACCCTTCGAACCGCCGCGGTCATCGCTCTTGCGCGCCATACTTCACGTATCGGCACACGCCCGCCGTACCTGCACACCTTTTCGTGGATTTTCTCGCCACGACCCGCTAACCGAAGACCTCGCATCCTCGGCCCGCGCGCCAAATCGCGGACCGCGGGCGACGCCAGCCGGACTGCCGCCGTTCTCGCCGGCCGACCACCCGTCGGCGAAGACGGTGAGCCAGCTCGAACGGTACCTGGGGCCGGTGGCCGACATGCTGCGTGGATCGACCGATGGCAGCGAACACAAGACCGACATCTTCGGCTGATCTTCCGGAAGCGCCGATCGGACCGCTTTGAGGAGGAGGTCGAGAAACTCGTTGCCGACGGCGTGTCCGACGTGATCGCGTGGACCGACCCCTACGAGCACCAGTTCTTCGCGCCCGATTGCGTACGCTGGCGCAACATCCAGAAGACCGCCACGAACATCGGCGAGGCGCTGAACAAGGCGTGCGCGGCCCTGGAGGATCAGAACCCTGCCCTGGAGGGCGTGCTCGCCGGCATCGACTACAACGACGAGCGGAAGCTCGGCGACGCGAAGAACCGCGACACCGTGCTCGCGCGCCTCGTCCAGCACTTCTCCCAGGTCTCGCTGCGCAACGACCGCATGGCCGAGCCCGACCTCCTCGGCCGCGCCTACGAGTACCTCATCGAGCAGTTCGCCGACGACGCCGGCAAGAAGGGCGGCGAGTTCTACACGCCGCGCATGGTCGTCAAGCTCATCGTCGAGCTGCTCGCGCCGACAGAGCGCATGCGCATCTGCGACCCCACCGCCGGCTCGGGCGGCATGCTCATCGAGTGCGCGCACCACATCGAGCGCAAGAAGGGCAATCCGCGGAACCTGACCCTTCACGGGCAGGAGAAGAACCTCGGCACCTGGGCCATCTGCAAGATGAACATGCTGCTCCACGGCCTGCCCGACGCCCGTATCGAGAAGGGCGACACCATCCGCGATCCCGAGCTCCTCGACGACGGAGAGCTGTTGCTCTACGATCGCGTGATCGCCAATCCCCCGTTCAGCCTCGACGAGTGGGGCCGCGACGTGGCCGAGAACGACGGTTACGGACGCTTCCGGTTCGGCGTGCCGCCGAAGACCAAGGGCGACTTCGCGTTCGTGCAGCACATGGTGGCCGTGCTCAACACTTCCGGCCGTCTCGGCGTCGTTATTCCCCACGGCGTGCTGTTCCGCGGTGCCGCGGAGGGGAAGATCCGCCAGGGCCTGCTGCAGGAGGACCTTTTTGAGGCGGTGATCGGCCTCGCGCCGAACCTCTTCTACGGCACCGGCATCCCCGCCTCCATCCTGGTGCTGAACCGGAACAAGCCGCCCGCGCGCCGCGGCCAGGTGCTGTTCATTCGACGCTTCCGGCGATTTCGAGGAGAGCAGCAACCAGAACCGACTGCGCGACGAGGACATCGTCCACATCTCCAAGACGTTCCACGCCTACGCCGATGTCGAGAAGTACGCGCGGGTCGTGCCGCTCGCCGAGATCGAGCAGAACGACTGGAACCTGAACATCAGCCGGTACGTGGACACGTCCGAGGAGGAGCAGCGCATCGACGTCGCGGAGGCGGTGCGGAAGCTGCGGAAGCGGGAGCGTGCGGCGGCCGAGACGACGATGAACCGGTATCTGGCGGAGCTGGGCTATGACGCCTGACGGCTGGAGTCGAGTTCATCTGTCCGAAGTCGCTGACCAACGAACGGAGAAGGCCGTTCCTGCCGAGGCGGACACACGCCCGTACGTTGCCCTTGAACATCTCGCGCAAGGAAGCCCGACTCTGCTCGGGTGGTCCACAGCCGGCACCGCCGTCAGTGCAAAGACGGTCTTCCGCACCGACGATGTATTGTTCGGAAAGCTGCGCCCGTACTTGCGCAAAGCCGCTCCCGCGCCGTTCGACGGTCTATGCTCGACCGACATCCTGCCGTTGTTCAACCGCGACAATCTCGATACGTGTTATCTGGCTCAGCTCGCGCAGTGGCATCCCCTCCAGCAACACGCGGTTGCCACCTCGTCCGGTACGAAGATGCCCAGAACCTCATGGGCACTGCTCCGAGGGTTCGAGTTCTCACTTCCACCCCTACCTGAGCAACGCAAGATCGCCGCCATCCTCTCCTCGGTGGACGACGCCATCGAGAAGACCCAAGCGGTCATCGACCAGGTGCAGGTCGTCAAGCGCGGCCTGATCCGGGAGCTGCTTACGCGGGGCCTGCCGGGGCGGCACACGCGGTTCAAGCAGACGGAGATTGGCCCAATACCGCAGGACTGGCGACTGAAGAAGTTGTCGGAGGTCGCGAGCGTTCAAACGGGGCTCGCCAAGAACAGAGCGAACGCTGGGCCGCTGTCCGTGTCCTACCTTCGCGTAGCGAACGTTCAAGATGGATTCCTGGACCTTGAAGAGGTGTAATTGGTTACCGGGTCGGTTCGGTACGCGCGGCGGACTGTCGAAACCGCGGGGCGAGACGGTCGAAGGACCGCGGTGGCTGACGTCCGGGGTGCACAAAATTGCACAAGTGCCGATAAGCCGGGTATGCGCCCGACCCGCAGCGAGCAGGACGCGCCCCGGCCGACGCAGGAAGAGTACGCACGCGTGAAGCGCGAGTTCGAAGAGGCGGAGCGTGAACGCCAACGGCTGCAACGGCGTATCGAACGGCTGGAGCAGCAGAACACCCGCCTGAGACGACAGCTCGATGCGGCGAGACGCGCCGGGTATCGCCAGGCCGCTCCCTTCGCCAAGCCCCTCACCTGCGGACCCAAACGCCCGGGCCGACGAGCCGGCGCCCAGTACGGCCAGCCGGCACGCCGGCGCAGGCCAACCCGGGTCGACGTCCGCCACGACGCACCGCTGCCACCGAGCTGTCCGGCTTGCGGTGGACAAGTCCGCTCGACAGGCGTGGCCACCCAGCTCCAGGAAGAGCTGCCGGTCCCGCGGGTCGTCGTCCGCGAGTTTCGGGTCGCACTCGGCGCCTGTCAGGACTGCGGCCGGCGGGTGCAGGGCCGCCATCGGCTGCAGACCTCCGACGCCCTCGGGGCCGCCGCCGTGCAACTGGGCCCCGGTTTGGTGGCGTCGGTGGTCATCCTCAACAAGCAGATGGGGTTGTCGTTCGGCAAGATCGCCACGCTACTGCGGCAACACTACGACATCCGTGTCAGTCCGAGCGGCCTGGTCCGCGCCGTGCACCGGGCCGCCCGCCGTGCCGAGCTGACCTATTCCGAACTGCTGCGCCAGATCCGCAACAGCCCGGTCGTCACCCCGGACGAAACCGGGTGGAAGGTCGGCGGCCACCTGCAGTGGCTCTGGGCTGCCGTCGCGCCGAAGACGACCGTCTACGCGATTCAGCCCGGCCGAGGCTACGAGGAGGCCGCCAACCTGTTGGGGCCGGACTTCGACGGCGTGCTCATCCGCGACGGCTGGGCGCCGTATCGACGCTTCACCCAAGCCACCCATCAGACGTGCCTGGCGCACCTCCTCCGACGGGGACGGACCTTGTGCAGCGACCATCCCCGCAGTCGCGCCGCCGCCGATATCCACGCCTTGTTGAAGCACGCGCTACGCCTGCGCGATGACGCCCGTGCGGGCAGGCTGTCGCGCGACGGCCTCGACGAAGCCGTCGAAGCCTTGGCCGCCCGACTCGCCCGACGACTGACCCGCCCCGGCACTCTCGCCGACGTTCAGCGCTTCGCGGCGCATCTGACCAGGGAATGGACGGCGCTGTTCCACTTCCTGCGCGACCCCGCTATCGACGCCACCAACTGGCGCGCCGAACAGGCCATTCGCCCCGCCGTCGTCACCCGCAAGGTTTGTGGAGGCAATCGTTCCTGGCGCGGCGCGGCCACGCAACAGACGCTGGCCTCGGTCATCCGCACCGCCTGCCAACGGCAGTGCAATCCGCACGCCGTGATCGTGGCGCTACTTCGATCACCTTCACCTATTGTGAGTCTCCTCAAATGCGTGTGGGTAGCGGCGGCGCCAGTTCTATGCCTCCACAGCAGAGGAACAGCATCGAGATCAACGCGCCGGGCGAGTGGAAGCCATAGGCGCGACGCGCGATCACCCGCAGCTTGTTGTTGATGCCCTCCACCGGACCGTTCGTCATCTTCGTGTCCAGGTACGCCAGGATGCCTTCAGCGTGTTTCCGAATCGTACGCCCCAGCTTCACGAACGGCGTCAGGCGGGACCGCGCAGCCCACTCCAGCCACTCATCGAGCAGCGCCGGCGCATCCTCGGGTGTCGCCTGCCCCAGGATCGTCGCCAGGTACTCCTTCAGTTCGTAGGCCCGGTCCAGCGCCCGGTTCTTACGACGCAACGTCTCCAGACGCCGGGCCTCACCAGGCCTCAGCCGCGCCGGGTGCTTCAGCAACGCATAGCGCGTCCCCTTGAGCGCCTTCGCATCCTCCGGCTCCGAGGCCAGCCGCCGCTGCTCCGAACGCCGCACCTCGTCAACCGCATCCGCCGCAAGCCGTTCAACGTGAAACCGGTCGAACACCACCCGCGCGTGCGGAACCCACGCCCGCAGCGCCTTCTGCCAGCTCGACGCCAGGTCCGCCGTCACCAACTCGATCCGCGCACAGCCACCAGGTCCCAACTGCTCGAAGAAGGCCCCCAGCGTCTCGGCGCTGCGCCCCCGCCCCGCCCAAACCACCCGACGCTCGTCATGGTCAACCACGATCGTCAGGTAGCGGTGACGCTTCCGGTAGCTGAACTCATCGACGCCGATTCGTCTCAGCTTGGCGAACCGAGCCCCGTCCAGCCGCCGCGCCACAACCCGTTCCACGATGCTGCCCACCGTCACCCACGATATCCCCAGCAGGCGGCTCACCGCCGTCCGGTCCGTCACCTGCGCCAGATACGCCGCCAATTCCTCGAACCCCGACGTGAACACGCTGCTGCCGCTCGCCCACGGCACCTGCTCCACCTTCACCCCGCGGCAACGCCGGCACGACACCCGCCACGGCGCATACCGCAGCCACGCCGGCATCCGGCCCCAGGACAGATGCCGCCACTCGCGCACCGGCTGCCGGTCATACCGCGGCGACCGCTTCCCGCACGTCCCGCACCGGGAACGCCGCCACGCCGGCTCCACCGACACCGTCAACGGACCGTCGGCGGCCATTTCCACCTGCTTGACGTACATCTGCGTGACACCCAACAGCCGCCGTAGTAACGTAGTCAGACGCATGGGGCTCTCCTCCTCGCGGGTCGTGGTGATACACGCCCATGAGACCAGGAAGCCCCTTGCGTTTGCAACCGCTTCCGCCAAGCGAGACGACGCACGCGGCCCCGACAACACCCTTGGCCCCGCCCAACGGGCGTCCGCCGCCGGCGCCGGGACCCGAGGTGGCCGTTGGGGCAATCAGCCAGCGTCTATCCCCGAACCGCCAGCCGTCGCGCTTTCCGCGTTGTCGTGGACGGCCGGGACGCCCCCGTCCAGGCCGGGCCGCAAGGCCCATATCTGCTGCTTGAGCGGAGGGACGGACGGTGTGTCACCCGAAGGGCCGCAGCGCAGCGAAGGACGCGCGTAGCGCGTTGACACGCCGGCCGGCCCGCAGCTACTCCGCTCCGACTATATCCCGCCACGGTGCGCCACGCCCGCCGCCGGTCAGGTGAACTGCCAGCACCCCTCGCCGACCCGCCGATCGCGCCTCAACCCACCCACACCCGTTTGAGGAGAGCCCCTATTGTTGCACCCGACCTGCAAGGCCCCGCACCGTAGAACCCTCCACCCGGTAACCAATTACGAAGAGGTGAAGGCGGTAGAGGTGACCGCGGACGCCCTGTCCCGCTACGCATTGAGGCCCGGAGACGTTTTGTTCACTGAAGGTGGAGATGCCGACAAGTTGGGTCGTGGCACCGTATGGAGTGGCGAAATAGAACCCTGTCTGCACCAGAATCACGTATTCGTCGCGAGGTCACTCGGGAACATCCGGCCCAAGTTTTTGTCACTCTACAGAGAAAGCTCCAGAGGCAAATCATATTTTCTGACCTGTTCAAAACAAACGACAAATCTCGCTTCCATGAACAGCACACAACTGAAGAACTTGCCGCTTCCCATTCCATGGTTGGACGAGCAGGACCGCATCGTGGAGTGTCTCGGAGCGTTCGATGACGGATCGTCGCGGAAAAGCGACTACCTCAAGAAGCTCGAACGCCTCAAGTCCGCCCTCATGTCCATTCTCCTCACGGGAGAGCTACGCGTCTGTCCGAACCCCGAATACCGCACTTGATGGAGACTTCCAACGGTGGGTTTCGCCCGTTACGCGGGATTGCTTCTTGATCTAATGACCGCGGCGGAGCTTCCACCGCAGCACCGCAAGCGACAGATACAGCACCGATGATGAGGCTCGCCGACAAAGCTCGAAGGGTGTTCGCGGTCGGCTTCGTGGCCGGCATCGGGACCATCGGTATACAGGATATCGATGCCGACGGGTCGGCGGACTTCACCGTCCGCGGCCGCCGGCGCCCGGTCGTCGAGCGCCCGGTCGAGCCGGATGATTCCGACGGCGACGGGTCTTCGTTCTGCGTCCTCGACATCGAGACGACGGGACTGAGCCCGGAACGGGATTCGATCATCGAGATCGCGGTCATCCGCAGCGACACGGAGGATGGCGCCACGCGAGAACGGGTGCTGAACGAGCCGGTGCGCCCGTCGGGGAACATCCCCAGACAGATTCGCGAGCTGACCGGCATCACGAACGAGATGGTGTCGGACGCGGACACCATAGACCGGGTGCTGCCGCGGGTCGCCGCGTTCGTCGGCGATGCGCCGATCGTCTGCCACAACGCCCACTTCGACCGCCGGTTCCTCGAGCACAACGCCCGGCTCATGGGAATGACGTTCACGGGGAACGAATGGGTGTGCACGATGCGCATGGCGCAACGGGTGCCGCTGGGCGGGCCGTACAAGCTGGGAGCGCTTGCCGAGAGGCTGGATATTCCGGACAAGGGCAGCCACCGTGCGCTCGATGACTGCCGCGCGACGATCGGGGTGTACCGGGCGGTGCGCCGCCTCCTCGGCGGCAGCGTCAGCCTCGCGCCGTTGGCCCCGCCCGACGAGGATCTGGCGCCTGCGGAGGTCGCGTACGACGCGGACCTGAGCGGTCAGGTGTTCGTCTTCACCGGGTTCCGCGACGAGGTGCTGGCGGCGAGAATCCAGAACGCGGGCGGCACCGTCGCCGACGGGATCTCCAGAGCGGTCACGACGCTGCTCGTGGCGGACGCCGACGCCGGACCGACCGGCAAGGTGAGGAAGGCCCGCGAGTACGGCATAGCGGTCCGAAGCAGAGAGAGCTTCGAACGCGCGTTCTACATCGCGCAGTGAGGTCATCGGCGCGCCCGAAGAAGACCGGGCCTTCGTGGCATTCTGCCCAGTTATAATGACCAGTCTGGTGTTGCAGCATGCGTGAAATCAAGGCGACCGAGGCCAAGGCGCGGCTCGCCGAGCTGCTTCGGGCCGTCGAGTACGGCGAGACGGTGGCGATTACCCGCCACGGCAGGGCAATTGCGCATCTGGTGCCGGCATCGGATCAGGATCGCGATCGACAGAAATTGGCGGTGGAGCGCTTCCGAGCCCGTCGCCGGCAGTGGCGGCGCATTGAGATGACCACCGAGGAGATCCTCGCCTCGATTCGCGAAGGCCGACGGTGGTGAGCCGCTTCGTACTCGACGCGTCGGTGACGGCAGCATGGCTCCTCGACGACGAGGGCGGGGGGCGTGCGAACGCGGCATTGGCGCGGCTTGAAACCGAAGTGGCCCTGGTTCCACAGCATTGGCACCTCGAAGTGCGGAGCGCGTTGCTCGGCGCAGAACGCCGACGACGGATACGAGCGGACGAAGTCGATGAGCGCCTGCGCACCCTGGAGGAACTGTCGGTCCGGACGGACACCGAGCCGCGTGTCGCGACCGCCCTCGCGCTGGCTCGACGGCACGAACTGTCCATCTACGACGCGGTGTATCTGGAGCTGGCCCAACGGTCGGATGCACCACTCGCGACGCTGGACCAGGCACTGTCGCGCGCTGCCAGCGCCGCGGGGCTCGCGCTAGTCGAGGCGTGAGGCGCTCGCCAGTCCCATGAACCCCAAACCGACCGGCTGGGACGAGCTGCACCTCGCGGAGGACCCCGCGGTCGAGCTGCTGGAGTCGCTCGGCTACACCTACGTTCCGCCCGAAGCCCTCGAACCCGAGCGCGCGAGCCTCAAGGAGACCATCCTCACCGGGCGCCTCGCCGCTGCCCTGAAGCGGCTGAACCCCTGGCTGTCCGAGACGAACGTCGCCAAGGCGGTGAAGGCGGCGACCCAGGTCCCGGCGGCCGGTCTCGCCGAGGCCAACGAGAAGCTCTACACGTCGCTCACCTACGGCATCGCCCTTGAGCAGGATCGCGGCGACGGGCGCAAGAGCCACACGGTCGGGTTCCTCGATTTCGAGCGGCCGGATCGGAACGAGTGGCTCGTCACCCGCCAGTACCGGGTGCTCGGGTCGAAGAAGCACGTCATCCCCGACGTGGTCGTGTTCGTCAACGGCCTGCCGCTCGCGATCATCGAGTGCAAGAGCCCCACCATCGGCGACGCGTGGAAGGCCGAGGCCGTCAAGCAGCTCCGCCGCTACGGGTGCACGTCAGATTCGTGAGATGGCTGTCAGGCGGCCCTGGCGGCTCGTCGTTCCCAGAAATCCTCGAAGCGGCCACTGAGCTTGCAGCACCGCAGGGCGATGATGGCGTTGGCGCCGGCCACGGTCCAGTGCATGCCGGCGCGCTTGAGCCGGGCGCCGATTGCGAGCTTGCATCCGGCCTCGACGACGCCCGACGACACGCAAAGACCCCACGCTCGGAACTCCGGATAGCGCATCCGGTGGCGGTTGCGGGTCAGGTAGTCGATACACTTGCGGGCCTCCTCGCAGGTCTCACTGTGGGCGCGCAGGGCGGTCAGGATCGCATCGATCCGCCCCGCGTCCAACTCGTCCCGCCGGTCCTTGCCCCACCGGGCGGCCAAGTCCGTGCCGGCGCCGTAGATGGCCTTGGCGACATCGCACAGATGCCCCTTGGCGTGGTAGATGTCGATGATTTCGATGGCGCTGGGGAACTGTTCGGCGGCCAGATTCCAGATCCACTCGGCCCCGTCGCCGATGACGACGCGCCGCGCCGCCGTGTCGAAGCCGCGCCGCCGCGCTTCGCGATACGCCCGTTGCGCGAACGGGGAGGGCAGCGGGTCGGTGGGGCGGCTGGCCGCGCTCTCGACCGCAGCGCTGTAGCTGACCGACCCGGGGTCGCGTTGGGGGAGGCCGTCGGCGTTGCGTGTTTCCGCCGTCCACACGGTGACGAGCTTGACCTCGCGGGTCTTGGCGGAGCCGTCGGGCTGCTTGCCGCGCCGGCCTTCCACCTCGGACTTGCGCACCGGCACGCCGGTACCATCCAGCCCCAGGTACATCGTCGCCGCCGCGCCGGGTGCGGGCTCGACCCTCTCGCGTTCGTCGGCCGCGACCTCGCGGCCCAGCGCTTCGGCGGTGCGCTCGACCTGTTTGGGGTCGACCGCCACGCCGGCCAGTTCCCCCATCCACTCGCTCGCTTCGGCGAAGCTGACGCTCGTCGCCGCCAGTCCCACCAGCCGCGCCGTGGCGGGCGACAGCGAGGTGTCTTGCAGACCCAGGGCCCGGTCGCGCGGACAGCTTCCGCTGCGACAGGCGGCGCAGTGGTAGTAGGCGCGGTCCAGCGTCAGCGACCCCAACAGCGTGGTGAAGGTCTTCGGGCGGCGGCCGGCGTAGTGCGCCGTCTGGCCGCAGGCGCACGCTATCGTCGAACTCGAATGGTCGGAATCGTCCGCGTCGAAGTACTCCGCCATCGCCTGAGCGGCGAGGCCGAGGACTTG
The DNA here is from genome assembly GCA_965229825.1 of Vicinamibacterales bacterium. Lineage (GTDB taxonomy): Bacteria > Acidobacteriota > Vicinamibacteria > Vicinamibacterales > UBA8438 > JAJEEA01. Next base: position 1,110,392 of record CBDDJQ010000013.1, on the reverse strand, counting down.
GCGACGGAGGGCCTGCTCGAGGGCCTCGAAGTCCTGCGCGTCGACGCTCCCCGGCCCGATGAATGCATCGACTTCGGCCGCGAGCGCGGCTACGAACGCTGCGCGCCAATCACCTTGACGGCTTGGCTTGCCGTGGCGAGCGCTCGACGGTGAACGGTCTGCAAGAGAGTCTCGAAGTCCTGGGCATTCACGTTTCCTCGTTTGAGGAACGCGTCGACGTCGGCCCCGACCGCTGCCTCCAACGCGGCGAACAGTTCCTCGACGCCCCCTTTTTCGACCGCGTGATCGAGCGGTTCAGTCAACTGCGCCTCGGGCATGGTCGGAGTCCTCCTACCCGAGGAATCGGCCGATCAGCACTCGCTCAATACCCCCGACGGCAAATCCCCCACTTTCTTGTCGTGCACCCTTCCCGAGCCGGCGGCTTGGTAGTGGTCAAGTTGCGAAACTTGACCACTACCGGCGGCTTGACCCCATGGCCTGCCGGTCCCTATAATGGCGAGATTGGGAGTTGTGTCGTGCCGGCATCCATCCGCGGCATGACCACCGTGTCGACCGTCACGCCGGCACGCCCGTAGCGAGAGGGAGCCGCGATCATGTTTGGTACGATCGGGACGATGGAGCTCGTCGTCATTCTGGTTATCGCCTTGATGGTATTCGGGCCGCGCAAGCTGCCGGAACTCGGCCGATCCATCGGCAAGAGCCTGGGCGAGTTCAAGCGCGCGTCGAACGACCTGCGCAATACCCTCGAGGAAGAGATCCACGTGGAAGAACATACTCAGCGCGAAGCCGCCAAGCCCACGCCCGCCCCGTCACCCGCGCCCGCACCCTTGGACGAGATCCACGGGGAAGAAGAAGAGGCTCGAAGCGACGACGCCGAGCCCGCGCCCGTACCGTCACCCGCGCCCCTACCGACCGCCCCCGCGAGCGACCCGCAGCAGGACCCGGCCGGCACGGTCTGATCGGAAGCCATAGCCATGTCCGCCGTCCCTGTTTCCGAGACCCCCGAGACGGACCCCGACACGCAGCTCGAAACCCGACCCGGCCCCGACGACGAGCAGAGCGGCGGCGAGGAGCGCGACGGCGAAGAGCTCGACGGCGGCGGCGGGCGGATGTCCTTCCTCGACCATCTGGACGAGTTGCGCAAGCGGCTCGTCGTCTCGATCAGCGGGATCTTCGTCGGGTTCCTGATCGCGTTCGCCTTCAGCATCCCCCTCACGGAGTTCGTCATGGGGCCGCTGCGCGCGATCCTGCCCGAGGACGGCGGGTTCATCTATACCGAGCCGACGGAAGCGTTCTTCCTCTACATCAAGGTGGCCGCGCTGGTCGGGTTGCTCCTCGCGATGCCCGTCGTACTCACGCAGTTCTGGCTCTTCGTCGCCCCCGGGCTGTACGTCCACGAGAAGAAGTTCGCGATTCCCTTCGTCACCTTGTCGACGCTGTTCTTCATCGGGGGATGTCTCTTTTCGCACTACCTCCTGTTCCCGGTGGCGTGGGGGTTCCTGGGCGGTTTCTCGACCGAGTACCTGACGTTCATGCCGCGGATCCAGTCGACGTTCTCGCTCTACGTCCGGTTGACGCTCGCCTGCGGCGTCGTGTTCCAGATGCCGACGATAGTGTTCTTCCTCGCCCGGATGGGCGTTCTGACGGCCCGCTTCCTGGTACGGAATACCAAGTACGCCATTCTCATCATCTTCATCGTCGCCGCGGTACTGACCCCGACCGGCGATCCGGCCACGCTGACCTTGATGGCGGCGCCGATGATCGTGCTCTACGGCGTGAGCATCGTGATCGCTTGGCTGGTGGCGCCCAGGAAACGGGCCGACAACCTCTGACGCATCACCGCGGGCCCGGCGCCAGAACGGCCAGCACGAGGAGCCGTTCCGGTCCCGGATTGCGGATGCCATGGGCCTCGCCGGCCGGCGCGACGAGCAGCATGCCGGCCTGCATCGGCACTTCACGACCCTCGAGCAGGAACACTCCCTGACCGTCGAGGACGTGGTAGACCTTGTCCATGTCCTCGTGCGCATGGAGCGCATGGGACTGGCCGGGCTCGAACGCGTTCAGGCCGACCATCACGCGCTCGGAGTGAAAGAGGGTGCTCTTGCCCATCTTGCCGGGCGCATAAACCGCGTGGTCCCGCGGGTCGATCGATGTGGGGTGTTCCATGGGAATGCACCCTGCGCGGCCGAGTGCGCGCAGGTCACCGCCGGCGAACGGCATCGGCTCGGCCGCGGATACGACCCGGCGGTACGCGGGGCGTCCCGTGCCAGAGCGGCCCGTGCTCAGTACGATTTCGCGAAATACGCATCCACCTGCCCCGGCTTTCCGCATTGTATGCAGTTGCCGGACGCGGGAGGAGGTTCCAGCGGCAGATTGCGGATGGTCGCCTGCGTGGCGGTCTTGATCCGTGTCTCGCAGTCGGCGTCGCCGCACCACGGCGCGAGGACGTACCCGGGTCGGCCCTCCAGGATCGCATCGAACTCGGCCCGATCGGTGGTTCTGAAGGTGTGCTCGTCGCGAAACGTGACCGCACGGTCGAACAGCGCCTGCTGGATGGTGTCCAGCAACTCTTCGATGCGCCCCGCCAGGCCGTCCATGGGGGTCGGCATCTTGTCCCGGGTGTCGCGGCGGACGACCATGACCTGCCCATTCTTGATGTCCCGCGGACCGATCTCGAGGCGCAGCGGCACCCCGCGCATCTCCCACTCGGCATACTTCCAGCCGGGCGAATGCTCCTCGCGGTCGTCGAGCAGGACCCGGATGCCCCGGGCCTCGAGCTCCTGCCGAATCCGTTGCGCGGGCGGCAGCACGGTTTCCCGCCAGTCGCCCCGCGGAATCGGCACGATGACGACTTGGTGCGGCGCGACCCGCGGCGGCAGGATCAACCCGCTGTCGTCCCCGTGGATCATGATGACCCCGCCGATGAGCCGCGTCGTCATGCCCCAGGACGTCTGCCACCCGTATTGCACAGTCTTGTCCCGCCCCTGGAACGTGATGTCGAACACCTTTGCGAAGTTCTGTCCGAGATTGTGGGACGTGCCGGCCTGCAGGGCCCGCCCGTCACCCATCAGCGCCTCGATCGAATAGGTCTTCGCCGCCCCCGCGAACTTCTCGCTCTCGGTCTTGCGGCCTTCGAGCACCGGCATCGCCAGCTCCGTCTCGACGAACTCTTTGTACACCCCGAGCATCTTCAGCGTTTCCGCCTGCGCCTCGGCCTCGGTTTCATGCACGGTGTGGCCTTCCTGCCACAGGAACTCGGTGGTGCGCAGGAAGAGCCGGGTCACCTTCTCCCACCGCACGACGTTGGCCCACTGGTTGATGAGCACCGGCAGGTCGCGCCAGGACTGGATCCATTTCGAGTACATCGTGCCGATGATCGCCTCCGAGGTCGGACGCACCACCAGCCGTTCTTCGAGCTTCTCATCGCCGCCGTGGGTCACCCAGGCCACCTGCGGGGCGAAACCTTCCACGTGCGCTGCCTCCTTCTTGAGCAGTCCCTCGGGGATGAACATCGGGAAGTAGGCGTTGACGTGCCCGGTCGCCTTGATGCGGCGATCGAGGGCCTGCTGCATGAGCTCCCACATGGCATAGCCGTACGGCCGGATGACCATGCTGCCCTTGACCGGCGAGTAGTCGGCCAGCTCGGCGCGACGAATGACGTCCGTATACCACCGGGGAAAATCCTCGGATCTGGGGGTAATCTCCTTCACGAACGCGGCATCGTTGTCCGACATCTGCGGGGGGTCCTCCGGGCAAAACTGTTATCCTACCATACCGCTCTCGAAAGGCCTGCCCGCGGTGCGGTGCGATCCGCGGATACCGACAGACCATCCATGGAACCCACGCGTATCGACGTCGCCAGCGCAACGCGGACCTACCCCGTATTCGTGGCCCACGGCCTTGCCGTCCAGATGGACCGTTGGCTGTCCGCGGCCCGAATCGGAGAACGCAGATTTCTCGTATCCAGTCCGACGGTCTGGTCCCGGCATGGCGAGACGATGCAGGCCGCGCTGCCCAACGTCGAGCCCGTGCTCGTGCCGGACGGAGAACGCTCGAAGACCCTGCACACGGTATCGCGCATCTATGAAGCGCTGATCCGCGCCGGCGCGGATCGGCACTCGACGGTCATCGCCGTCGGGGGCGGGGTTCTCGGCGACACCGCCGGATTTGCGGCGGCGACGTATCTCCGCGGCGTGGATCTGGTGCACGTGCCGACCACCCTGCTCGCCCAGGTGGACAGCGCCGTCGGCGGCAAGGTCGGCGTGAACCACCCGCTCGGCAAGAACCTGATCGGCGCCTTTCACCCGCCCGCCGCGGTCATCGCCGACCCGCAGCTCCTCGACACCCTGCCCCGCCGCGAGCTGCGGGCCGGCCTCTACGAAGTGGTCAAGTACGGGGTCATCGCCGACCGGCCGCTCTTCGACCGGCTCGTGAACGGCTTGCCGGATATTTTTGCGCGCAGGCCGGAGCTGCTGGTGGACATCGTCGCCACCTCCTGCCGAATCAAGGCCGACGTCGTCGCCGACGACGAACGCGAGGGGGGACGTCGCCGCATCCTGAACTTCGGGCACACGGCCGGGCATGCCCTGGAGTCGGTCACCCGGTACCGGCGTCTCCGTCACGGCGAGGCGGTAGCGTACGGCATGCTGGTCGCGACACGGATCGCCGACGCCCGCGGCCTGATCGACAAGGGCGATCACACCGCATTGGTCGAGCTCATAGGGCGTATGGGGCCCCTGCCGTCGGTGACCGACCTGTCGCCGGGGGACGTGCTCGCGGCCATGCAACGCGACAAGAAGGTCATCGCGGGACGATTGCACTTCGTGCTCCCGCGGGGAATAGGCGAGACCGTCATCGTCGACGACGTAACCGAGAAAGACATCCGGCGTGCGCTGGCCACGATAGGGGTCCGAGGCCAAGACTAGCCTATCCCGGAACTCGTCGCCTGCGGCTCCGATTGCCGCCCAACCAACCCTCCAGCAGTCCGCGCCGTTCTACGGCGCAGACTCTTTAGACTAGCTAAGCTAAGCTAGCGCACGATATTCCACGCGACCACCTGGACCGTAGCGGCCCGTCTGGCCACGGTCGCCTCGACCACCCGTTTGACGTGAAACGGGCCGAACGCCGCCGCTCGCACTACGAGAGGGCCAGTCGCATCGACCGGCAAGTCGGTGTCGGCGGCGGGGCCGGCGCGGACCCAGGCGGCCACGTAGAGGCGCGGCACCCGGTCTGGGGCACCCACCAGGTCTCCGAACCAGCCCCACGCGAACAGATGCCATGGGAGATCGCCGGGCTGATCGCGATCCGACGTCAGGGCGCGAGTCTCCGCCTCGGTGTCGACGACCGACCCGTCCGGCAACGGCACCCGGACCGGCCCCGCCCGGAACCGGGACGGTCCGGCACCCTCCACGATCGCATTCCAGTCGGATCGGCCGGCCAGATCGGCGATCACGCTCGCCAGCAGGCCGTCCGCCGCGTACAACGCCTGCACCCCGCGCCGGTGATTCGCCTCGACGGCGTGCTCCATCATGACGGTAGCAACCAGTGCGCCCGCCAGCGCGGATACCAGGGCGCCGATCAGCACCGTCACCAGCAGCGCACTCCCCGTCTCATTCCGTCGCACGGATCCCCGCAATCTCCAGGTTGGGCGGCGTGACCACGACGCTGACGCGGTAGCCCGGCGCGACCGCGCCGCCCCCGGCCGCCGGACCGGGGGCAAGCAACCGCCGGTCGGAACCAGGCCGATCGGGAGCGGCGTTCTCGACACGAGATCGAATCCGATCGCCCGCACCCTCAACAGATCCGCATCGAACGGCGACCCCGCCGGCCCGCACCAGGGTCCGTCCGTAAATCGATCCAACTGCATCTCCTGCAACGGCTCCCGCGGCGCATCCGACGCCTCGGGCCCACACGGTGGTCCGGCGAGCGGCGCGCGGCCGAAGAACCGAAACTGCAGCCCGGCCAGACCGTCCACCATCGGAAAGTTCCCCCGCCAGCCGTCGTACCGTCTGAGTTGCCTCTGCTCCTCGTCGAGATAGTAGTGACGGACATCGACCGGAGCGACCACTGCACCGGCCGCGAAGGCGGTCGCGGTCGGACCGACCTGATCCAGCACCAGCGTCGTCTCCCCGGTATCGCGCACCCGGAACAGGTCCCACGCGGAATGGTCGCCGAAGACCAGCACCAGATCGCCGGTGCGGTATCCGCATCCGCGCCGGGCGCAGCCCGGCCCGGGGGCCAGCCGCACCTCCGCGCCTGAGCCGGTCATCGCATCCAGCAGGCGGGTCTCGGCGCCACCGTCCGTAGACACCGACAGCATCGTGATCGCGTCGGATCGGACCTGCTGATGCTCGCGGTCGCGGGCCCAGCGCCCCACCCGGTACGGCACGATCGGCGGCAGCATCCGCCGGAGCGGCCCGGGCTCGACCCGCGTGGTTCCTCGTCCCGCCGCCATCAGGTCTGCGTGCAGTCGATCGAACGCATGCCGCAACCGCTGTTGCGCGTCGGCCATCGCCGGGAGCGACCGGTTCAGCAGCAACGCCGGGCGCAGGGTACCGTAGAGCCCGCCCAGCACGACCAGGGTCAGCGCCAACGCGACGATGGTCTCCAGCAGCGACAGCCCTGCGTCCGGCCGGACGGCCTGGACATCGCCGGAGCCGCTGTCCACGCGGCAACGGCCAGCCGAGCACGCCATCACGACTCCTCCGGGGCCGGCAGCAGCGTGACCACCAGGACCTCGTGCGGCGCGAGATCCCGAGACACCCGGTCATCACTCCGCCGAGCGACCCCGACCCGGACCTCCACGATCAACACCCCGGGCTGCCCGGCGCGTCGGCGAACCGACGCCACGCGCCGGTACACGGTGCCGGGAGGTGCGGCCCCACCCCGGCCGAGCAGATGCCCGCCGGCGCCCAGGAACTCGGTCTGCGCCGGCCCCGCGCCGGCCAGCGCCGGCCCCCACGGCGCGCCGCCCGCGCGCAACTGCTCGATCTTGTCGGTTGCGAGCATGAGCGCCGACGTCCGATGGCGAGCGAGTAAGAGCGAACGGGTCGACGTCGCGAACAGGTGTGCGACACCGGCCGCCAACGTGGCGAACAGTCCGGCGGCAACCATGACCTCGACCAGACCGAACCCGCGGGCGGAGCCGGCGCCGACGCACGAATCGACGGACGGTGGCGGACGACGGTGCCAGTCTTCCATGCCGATTCGAAAGCAATATGCGAACCAACCTGTCGACCTCGCCGTCCGCCATCGGACCGGCGGCGCCCGCCGCGCGAATCACGGGGCAACGAATTCAGGGTTGGTGCGGTGCGGGTAGCGGAGCTGCAGGGCGACGACTTCCGGGCTGGCAGTTTCTGCCCGCCAACCGCGTCGAACCGTCTCAGAAACCGCGCGGGAGGGTACGGTGCATCATCCACCGGGCAGGATGGACGCCCCCGCGACGCCGCCAATGGACGGCGACGGGTCCGGGTGTTGGGGGGCAGGCAGGATGAGCACGAACGGGCCCGGGCCGCGGACCGGGCGGGCCGGGCGACGGCTCACCAGTAGCGCCAGAGATACCAGTGAAGCAGCGGCTGGGCGACATGCGTGGACAAGAGGGCCCCGGCGGCCAGAAACGACCCGAACGGCAAGGCGTACTTCAGGTTGTCCCGGCTCCACAGAACCATGACCCCGCCGACCAGCGAACCCGAGAGCGAGGCAATCAGCAGCGTCACGAGCATCTGGCGCCACCCGAGAAAGGCCCCGACCATGGCGAGCATCTTCATGTCGCCCCTGCCCATCCCCTCGTGGCCCCGCATCCGGAAGTAGGCTTCGCCGACCGTCCACAGGGTCGCCCACCCCGCGATGACCCCGACCGCCGAGGCGCGCCACCCCGGTTCCCACCAGAGGCTGCACACCATCCCGGCCACCACACCCGGCACGGTGATGACGTTCGGCAGAATCCGATGCCGGAGGTCAATAGTCCCCAGCACGATCATCGACGCCGCGAACAGGAGACGTACCGCGAGCAACGGCTGCCATCCAAGCTGCCAGTACTGCAGGGCGAAGACGAGCGCAGTAGCGGCCTCCACCAGGGGGTAGACCGGCGAGATCGCCGCCCGGCAGGTTCGACACCGACCGCGCAGAACCAACCAGCTCAGCACCGGAACGTTCTCGAACCACTGCAGGCGACGGCCGCACGCGGGACACCGGGAGGGAGGGACGACGACCGATTCGCCGCGCGGCAGGCGATGGATGCAGACGTTGAGAAAGCTCCCGACCGCGAGCCCCGCAGCAACGAGCAGTCCAACCGCTGGCAGTCCGGTCATCGGGCCGGCGGGAGCCGCGAGGCGGGCAGCGGCACCGAGCCGGGTGCGAGGGCCATCGTGCCGGCGGCAACCTCGACCACGCAGGGCCGGCCGGGCGGATCGACCGGAGTCCCGGCGACGAACCCCGCGTCGATCAGCTCCTGCCACGAGCGCGGCAGACCGACGGACCGCCGCGTGAACCGCCGCTCGGCCGCGCGCAACCGGCCGACATCGCCCACTCGCATCACGGCGATGGCTCGACCTCACCGGCAACTTCGAGCTCGAGCGCGATTGCCGCCTCGAGTACCCGCGGCGGCAGCCCCCCATTGATCACGACTCCGTTGATGACGTAAGTCGGGGTCGCCTCGATGGCGATCAGGGGCCCCAAGGCAATATCGGCGCGCACCTCTTCGAGGACCGCCTCATACCGATCGTCGAAATCGGTCATGCCGGCGACCTCGGCCAATCCGTCTCGAACCGTCTCCCGGGACATGGTCTCCTGATGTTCGTAGAGCCAGCGCGCCATCTGCCGATCACGCCCTTCGCGCCGTGCCAGCCGGACGGCGACCGCGGCTTCGCAGGCTCCCATATGCCCGGCCATCGGCGTCTGCTCGTTGCACTCGGGGTCGAGCGGGTAATCGATACTGACCAGTCTGACGGCCCCGGGATGACTCGACTCGTACCGCGCGAAGATCGGTTCGTACAGAAAATGGCTCCGGGCGCACGACGGACACTGGTAGTCGTTGAACTTCAACACCAGCACCTGGGCCCCCTCGCTCGGCACCGGCAGATCGACGCGCGGCTGGGCGTTCCAGAAGCGCTCGAATTCCAATTCGGCGGCGCCGGAATCGGCTGGCGACGCCACACCGGATGCCGATGACGCAACCAGAGGAACCGGCCCGGACGGCTCGGCCTGAAACAGCAATACCGCGACCAGGGTGATCCCCAGATATCCACCGGCGACGCCCAGCGCCGCCGGCTTCCTGACGAGCTGTCCCACGTCGGCGAACAGGCGACCCGGGATCGACGACAGGGGCACCGCCCCGATGGTGCTCACGGACAGGAAAATGCCGACGACGGCGACATGGGCCGTGACGCACAGAAGACAGAGCGTGCGCAGCACGACAAACGACTCGTAGCCGAGAAACAACACGGCCGCGAGCCCAGTTGTCGACAGCACCAGCAGATATCCGCCCACGCTCCGGGCGAGCTCGCTCGAGCCTCGGCCCCCCGCCACCGTCAGCAGCAGCACGAGGCCGAACCAGAATGCACCGAACACGGCGACCGGAATGCCGCCTATCGACCCGAAGCGACTCAGATAGACCTCGGTGCAGCTCACGCTGGTGTTGACATCACAAAAGCTCACGTAGGCGGGATCCTGCGCGATCTGATAGTGCACATAGGCCGAGGTCGCGGCCGCGGCGAAGCCGAGGAGCGCGAGCGCGATGATGATGCGGCGAACTGGCAGACTCATGGTGCAACTCCAGTTGTCATGCGACGGATCGCGGGGCCAGGGGAGCACGCTGCGTCAGAAGCGGTGCAGTGCCGGCCCGACCGCCCAATGGACAAGTCGAGGGCAGACCGGACACGACCGGACAAGCGAGCACGATCACCGCTACTGAATGGGTGTCGCCCCGGCCGGCGCGCCGTTCTGGGTGGCCGGCACCGGCGCCGTCGACTGGTAGATCGTACCTCCTTGACTCGTACCGAAATAGCGCACACCACCGCCGGCCGCCGGTGTCGCCGACACGAAGTACGTCGATACGACCCCGCCGGCGGCCACGCCGTTGCACGACGGCGGCGCCCCCTGCGCCGCCGCGCCCGCCGTCAACTCCACGGAATAGCTGCTCTTCATGGAGGGATCCGAGGCGAGATCCGTGCCGATGAAACCGTCGCCCCCCCCCACCGTCGGAGGCATCCCCAGCACCGTCAGGCTCGGTGCGTAGAAGCCGCTGCCGCAACTGGCGGCGAAGATCGCCTGTGCACTGTTGATCGCACGCAGCGAACCGATAGCCGACGCCTCGTTGGCGGACATGCGGGCACGCATCAAACCCGGTGCCGCAATAGCCGTAATGATACCGATGATGGCCACCACCATCAGCAACTCGATCAGCGTGAAGCCGCTGCTGCCCCTAGCCTTCATCTATGCCTCTCCTTCACTCGCTCGGCCGCCGGCCCGGCCGGCGTCGACGCACGCGGTCCGGACCGGTGCAACCGGCAGGCTTGAAGACCCGCGGAAAGCCCGGCGATTCCCGGATGCGCTGATCCTGACCATCTCTGTCGCGAACATTCATTGCAAGCATCGATCCCGAACCGACGCCGACATCGCTCCGGGGGAGAGGCGGCCAGCCACGACTCATTTTACGCTGCCGGATTCGGGAGCGCATCCGACCCGGCTGCCTGAACCGACAACCCGCGTTTCCACCAGATGCAGGCAAGACCAACCGGCGTTACCCGAGATCGTATTTCTTGGCGTAGTAGCGAAACGACCGGAAGCTCATGCCCAGCAACCCCGCGGCCCTGACCTTGACACCGCCGGCTTGCTGAAGCGCTTGCGCGAGGTACTCCCGTTCGAGGCTCCGGACGTGCCGCTCCAACACGAAGCCGGACTCCGGAAGCCGATCCCCCGGCGCTTCATGCGGATACTGGACGGCAGCGGCTTCGCCGCCCGGCAGCAACTCCGGTCGACGGTCCGGGCCCGGTGCCGCGTCCAGCTCGAGACTCTCGACCTGCACCCGGTTCGATGCCTCGAGGGCGACTGCCCGCTCGACGACATTTTCGAGCTCGCTGACGTTCCCGGGCCACGCATGAGTCTCCAGGGCGCGCTCGGCCGCCGGAGAGAACCCGCGGAGATCCCGACCCGCCTCTCGGGCGAACCGCTCGACGAAATGGCGAGCCAGCGGCAGGATGTCCTCCCGCCGCGCATGGAGCGGAGGCACGTGGAGGGTGAAGACATTCACGCGGTAGAACAGGTCGCGCCGGAAGTCACCGTCTTCGACCGCCCTGGCGAGGTTGCGGGTCGTCGCCGCGACGATCCGTGCGGCGGCAACCTTCTCGTCCGTGCCGCCGGTGCGGTCACTCATGCGTCGAAACCGCCGCTCCTTGAGGAACCGCAGCAACGCCAGTTGCATCGCCGGACCCATCTCTCCGATATCCGTCAGAAAGAGGGTCCCCGGCTCGGCGTTCTCGACTCGTCCCCGTCGACCGCGAGCCCCGCCGACATCCGATGTCTCGTGGCCGACCGACTCGGAATCGAGAATCGCCTCGGGCAGCGCATCGCCGCTCACGACAGCGAACGGCAACGCCGCTCGTCTGGAACAGCGATGGATCTCCCGCGCCGCCAACTCCTTGCCGACACCCAGGTCGCCGGTAATCAGCACCGTGCTGTCGGTGGGTGCGACCCGCGCGATCCGTTCCCGTATGCGCCGCATCTGCGGGCTGTCGCCCACGATGTCATACGCACCCCGCGGCTCCCGCGTCCACGCGCCGCGCACATCGTTCTCGGACATTGTCGCTCTCGAACGGTGCAGCCGGAAATCACCGCGAGCCCCGGGTGAGACCGCGCGCTGCGCCGCATGCAGCGGGGCCCTGCACGGGTTGCTAGACCGCCATCCGGCCGATGAGATCGAAAATCGGCAAGTACATGGCGATCACGATCCCGCCGATCACCACACCCAACAGCGCGATCATGATGGGTTCCAGAAGAGTCAGCATCCCCGCAACCGTCGCGTCTACCTCCTCCTCGCAGAAATCGGCGATCTTGGCCAACATGACGTCCAACGCCCCGCTCGTCTCGCCCACGTTGATCATCTGCGTCACCATCGGCGGGAACATGCCCGTCCGACGCAGCGGTGCAGACACGGTTTCGCCCCGCTCGATAGCCGCTCGGGAGACCAGAACCGCATCTTCGATAACCGCGTTGCCGGCGGTCTTCGCGGTAATCTCCAGACCCGCGAGAAGCGGGATGCCGGAACCGAGCAACGTGGCCAGGGTCCGGCAGAACCTGGCGACGGCCACCTTGCGCAAGATCAGCCCCAGGGCCGGGAGCCGAAGCAGCATGGCGTCGACGACCCGCCTCCCCCGCGTAGTGGCCCGGAACCATCGGAATCCGAACGCCAGCCCGACCGCACCGAGGAGAAGCAAGGGAAAGTACGATACCAGCGCGTTGCTCGACGCGATGACCACCCGCGTCGGCAACGGCAACGTGGCTCCCAACCCCGCGAACAGGTCGTCGAAGGTCGGGATGACCTTCCACAGAATGACGCCAACGACGACGGCGGCAATCCCCACGACCGCGACCGGGTAGGTCATGGCCGATTTGACCTGCGCCTTGAGCTTGACGTTCTTCTCGATGTACGTCGCCAACCGCTTCAAGATCGTGTCGAGGATGCCCCCCGCCTCGCCCGCCGCAATCATGTTCGCATAGAGGGGATCGAACATCCGCGGATGCTCCCGCATCGCATCGGCGAGACTCGAACCGGCTTCGACCGCGGCCCGGGTCTTCAGAATGGCCTCGCGGAAAGGCCTGTGCACCTCCTGCTTCCCCAGGGTCTCGAGACACTCCACCAACGGCATGCCGGCATCGATCATCACCGAGAGCTGGCGGGTGAAGATCGCGAGGTTTCTGGCCGGCACCGATTGGCCCCGGTGCGATTTCCTCCCCCGCTTCGTCCGGCCCTCAACCAACTCGATCCTGGTGACGAAGACCTGTTCGCGACGCAGCGCGTCCACCACCGCCTCGCTCGTGGCGGCAACGCGTTCACCGGCCACCTTCTGACCGGCTCTGGTCCGTCCCGAATAGCCGAAGGTCGGCATCATTCGGCCCCTCGCCCGCCGGGACGACGCATCGCCTTGGAACCGAGCGCCCCGGCGCGGGAGATGAGCGTCTGCAGCTCGTCCGGCATCGACGATGCAGCCATCGCCGCGTCCACCGAGATGCTTCCCCGTCCGACCAGCGACGCCAGCGATTGGTTCATCGTCTGCATTCCGTGCCGCCCCTGTCCCGCCTGCATCGCGGAATACAACTGGTGCACCTTGTTCTCGCGAATCAGGTTGCGAATCGCGGGAGTCGGGCTCAATACCTCGGCCGCGATCACGCGTCCCCGGCCATCCTTCCTCGGCAGCAACGTCTGACACACGACCCCTTCGAGCTGGAGCGCGAGCTGACCTCGGGCCTGACTCTGACGGCTGTCGGGAAAGGTGTCGATGAGCCGGTTGACCGTCTGGTAGGCGGAGTTGGTGTGGGCCGTCGCAAAGGTCAGATGGCCCGTCTCCGCGATGCGGAAGGCCGCCTCGATGGTCTCGAAGTCTCGGAGCTCGCCGATGAGCACGACATCGGGATCCTCCCGGAGGGCGGCGCGCAAGGCCGCCGAGAAGCTGGCCGTATCGTTGTCGATCTCGCGTTGATTGACGAGCGAACGCTTGTGCCGGTGGACGTACTCGATCGGATCTTCGATGGTCAGGATGTGCGCATGCCGCTCGGTGTTGATTCGGTCGATCAGGGCCGCCAACGTGGTGCTCTTTCCAGACCCGGTCGTCCCGGTCACGAGCACGAGGCCGCGGGGACGCTCGGTCCAACGTTCGATGACCGGCGGCAACCCCAACTCGCCGATGCTTCGTATCGTCTCCGGTACCAGCCGGTAGACTGCCGCCACGGCGCCGCACTGCCGGAAGACGTTGCAACGAAAACGCGCGAGCCCGCTGATACCGAACGAGCAGTCGAGCTCCCGAGCTTCCTCGAATCGTTTCTTCTGGCCGTCACTCAACAAGCTGTACACGAGCTGCCGGGTGTCGTCGGCGCCGAGCCGCGGCAGGTCGAGCGCTCTGAGCTCGCCGTCGACCCGGACTTGCGGCGCCGAATTCGTCGTGAGGTGGAGATCCGAGCCTCCGAGCTCGACCGTCGATCTGAGCAGGTCCGCCAATGTCGACATCGTGGCACCCCGGCCCCGCCGGGTCCTCGCTATTTCACCGTCTCTTTCAGCACCTCTTCGATGCTGGTGAGTCCCGCCGCTATCTTCCGCAAGCCGCTGCTCCGCAACGTGAGCATGCCGCCCTCGATTGCCTGGCGTCTGAGATCGGCCGGGGACGCCCCCAACCGGACCATCTCGCGGAGCCGATCCGTCACCGGCATCACTTCATACAGGCCGACTCGCCCCCGGTAGCCGCAGCCGTTGCATTGTTCGCACCCGATCCCCCTGCGCGGCACGACCGTGGAGGCCTCGTCGGCTCCGAACCCGATCGCCTCGAGCACCGGCATCGGCGCAGGCTCCTCTTCGGTGCATCCGGTGCAGATCCGGCGCACCAGCCGCTGCGCACAGACCAGGCTGACCGCATTGGCGACCAGAAACGACTCGATCCCCATGTTCACGAGCCGGTGGATCGTGCCGGGAGCGTCGTTGGTATGCAGGGTCGACAACACGAGGTGACCGGTCAGGGCCGCCTTGATCGCGATCTCCGCCGTTTCGAAGTCGCGGATCTCGCCGACCAGGATGATGTTCGGGTCCTGGCGCAGGAACGAACGCAAGGCGACGGCGAAGGTGAGCCCCACGTTCTCGCGCGTCTGCACCTGATTGACCCCGGCGATGTTGAACTCGACCGGATCCTCGGCCGTCATGATGTTGGTCGCCGTGGTGTTGAGTTGGGAGATGGCCGAGTACAACGTGTTGGTCTTTCCGCTGCCGGTCGGTCCGGTCACGAGCACGAGCCCCCAGGGTCGGCGAATCGCCTCCTCCAAGAGGTTCAGCGACTCCGCCTCCAACCCCAGCCCGGTCATGTCGAGCATCAGCTTGCTCCGGTCGAGCAGCCGCAGCACGATCTTCTCGCCGTGCAGGGTCGGCAGGCAGGAAACGCGAAAATCGATTTCCTTCGCGCCGCCGTTCGCGTTCAACCTCAACTTGATGCGGCCGTCCTGGGGAAGCCGTTTCTCGGCGATGTCGAGCTTTGCCATCACCTTCAGGCGGGAGGTGATGGTGTCCCGGTATTTCAGCGGAGGCTCCATGACCCCGTACAGGGAACCGTCGATCCGGAACCGGATCCGATACTCCTTTTCATACGGCTCGAAATGGACGTCACTGGCTCCCTTCTGAATCGCTGACGCCAGCACGACGTTGACGAGGCGAACGACCGGCGTCTCCCCGCTCTGCGTCTCCAGGGCGGTCACGTCGACCTCTTCCATCTCCTCGATCACTTCGAGGCCGCCGCCGAACCCCGGAATCTCTTCGAGCGCCTTGGCGGCGAGGGCGAGTTGGCTCTCGCCCAGATCCGGCGCGCCGCCCCGGTTCAGGCGCCCGCCGTAGTAGCGCTCGACCGCCGCGGCGATGGCGGTCTGCGTCGCCACCACCGGTTCCACGTGGCACCCGGTCATGAACTTGATGTCGTCGACCGCGAGGACATTGGTCGGATCGGACATCGCAATCGTCAGGGCGGCCCCGGTTCGGCTCACCGGCACCGTCTCGTACTTCCGGGCGGCCGCCGCCGGCAGGAGCTTGATGACGTCGGCCTCGATGTCGAACCGGCCGAGTTCGATGCAGGGAACGCCGAATTGCCGGCCCAACAGCGACGCGATCTCGTCGTCCCGGACGCAACCGAGCTGGACCAGGTGAGACCCCAGCTTGCCGCCGGCGGTCTTCTGGCGCTCCATCGCTTCGTCGATCCGGACCTGCGGTACGCGTCCGTCCTTGAGGAGCAGTTCACCGATTCGGGGAGCCATGATCTTGGGAAGCCGCAGCGTTGCGGAAGCCGGCAGACTGACGACAATCCTAAATTGAATGACATTACATGTCAACATAGAGCCGACATGCGGCCGCTATAGCCATTTATTGTCGTATCGTCGATGAAGAGCGACCGGTCCTGACGTCGCTTCGCTCGCGGGCCCATCAGCGCTCGAAGCCGTCTGCCGGCTCGGTCGCTCGAGGAGGTATCAGGAAACCGAGGCTGCGGAAGCGGGTCGAAGGCGGGAACGGCGCGCGCCGGAGCAGCACGGCGCGAAGGGACGCCAGGGACATGCGATCCGAGGTGCGAGAGCCCCGAGGCGGGTCGACGGAACGCGGGGGACGTGCGGCGCCGGATCGCGGGGCGGGCGTCACCCGACGATCACGGCCGCCGCGATCACCGTCGTCCAGAGCCCCTGCTTGTCGCCCACGGCGGTCTGGGTGACGTTCTGGGTCCGGACGATCTTGTTCGACAGCCGGTAGACCTCCTTCTTCTCGTCCCAGCTCTCGTCGGGGTCGAACTCCAGGCCCAGGGTGGTGGCAAGCATCTCCGCCGCCAGCTCCTCGGCGTAGTCGCCGGCGGTCTCCTCGTTTTCTCCAAAACTGTGGTGCTCGGACAGATACCCGAACAGCTTCCGGTCGCGCGGAATCGCGACCCCGATCGCCGCCGCCACAAGCCGGTGGGGCTCGCGGCTGGCCGCCTCCGAAATCACCACGAACGCCACCTGGCCGGGTTTCAGCTTCCGAACCCCGGTGGCTCTCGGCAGAATGCGGCAGCCCGGCGGGAAGATGCTGGACACCCGTACGAGATTGCAGGCCGCGATGTCGGCGGCCCGCAACGCCAGCTCGAACGAGGTCAGCTTCTCTCGGTGCTTGCCGACACCTTTGGTGAAGAACAGCTCTTTGGGAACGAGTTCGATCACGTGGGCTCCGCCGGGAAGGTTCTGCAGATGACCGACTGCGCCGACGGAAACCGACGGGACATGTCGAAACTTAGACCGTAGTGCAACCACCCGCACCCTGTCAAGGAGGGGAGGGCGCGAGAGTTGCGCGAGAGCGCCGGCGGGGATTGAACTTTTCGTGCCGCCGGCGCGTCTACCGTAAGTGACGAATCAAGCCCGTCGACGAAGTCCGCGGCAGCCGGTGAGGGTACAATGAGGGGTTCCCCGTCCCGCGCGAACCGGACAGCTCTCGACTAGAACGACGATGACTGCCGAAACCGACGACGCGCGTCCGAAAGCGGAACCTTCCCCGGGTCTCGTCGCGCGCCTGTTCGGCGTACTCGTGTCACCGCGATCCACGTTCGCCGCGATCGTGGACCAGCCCAGGCCGTTCGGCGCCCTCCTCGTCGTCTGTCTGTGCGTCGCGGCCCCCGGCATTTGGCTCTCGAGCACCGCGTTTGGGCAGCAATTGCTCCTCGATCAGCAGATCGGGAGCATGGAATCGTTCGGCGTGACGGTGACGGACGAGATGTACACCCAGATGGAACGCAGCCTCGATAACGCGGCGTACTTCGCTGCCGGAGGCACCATCGTCTTGCTCCCGATCGTCACTTTCATCCTGGCCGGGATCGTGTGGACCGCGTGCTACGTGATTCTGGGGGCGCATGCGCCCTTCAAGGCGATGTACGCCGTCGTCACGCACGTCGGGGTCGTCAGCATCGTCCAGCAGCTGTTCACCGTTCCTCTCAACTACGCGCGAGGCGTCATGAGCCCTCCCACGACGCTGACCGCGATGCTGCCGATGCTCGAGGAAGGCACTTTTGCTCAGCGGGCGCTGGGAATCGTCGAACTCTTTGTCGTGTGGCAGCTGTTTCTGCTGGCGGTGGGCGCCGGGGTCCTCTACAAGCGGCGCACGGGCCCCATCGCGGTCACGTTCTACGGCCTGTACGCGGTAATCGCGGTCGCGGCCGGTCTCATACTGTCTCGCCTGGGAGGATGATCCGTTGACCGCTTCTCGCAAGGCAATCCTCATCGCTGCGATCTTCGCCATCGGGGCCGTGGTCGTGTACGTCAACCTCACGTTCCAACGGGCGACCGGCCCCCAGGTGGAGGTCGAGGCGGTCGAACGCCGCCATCTCGAGGCGATCGTGTCGGCACCTGGCACCATCGTCCCGCAGCTCACCGTGGACATCAGCGCGAACACCATGGGCCGCGTGACCCGGCTCGCGTTCGACGAGGGCGACCGGGTCGGGATCGGCGACTTCCTTCTCGAGATAGACCCCGAGACGCTGCGCGCGGCCGTCGACCGCGGCGAGGCGGCGCTGCAGGGGTCCCGCTCGTCCCAGCGGCAGGCCGAGATCGGGGTGGAAACCGCACGGGTCAACCTCGATCTGGCCAGAGACAACCTCGAGCGGCAGCAGCACCTGTGGGAGCTGCGGCTGGTCTCTCGCGAAGCGTACGATCGCGCCCTGAACGACGTCGCCCTGCGGGAAACGGAGCTGCAGGCGCGGGAGGTGGACGTCGCCACCCAGGCCCAGCGCATCCGCCAGGAGGCAGCCAACCTGGACAGCGCGCGGTACGAGCTGACGAAGGTGACGATTACCTCGCCCATCACCGGCGTCGTCACCCGGCGCAACATCGAGGAGGGCGAGACGGTGGTCGTCGGCACGATGAACAACCAGGGCACCGTGCTGGCGACGATCGCGGACCTCTCGGTGATAGAAGCCGAGGTGGAGGTCGACGAGACCGACATCCCCAGCGTCGAGCTCGGGCAGATGGCGACCGTCACCATCGACGCCTTCCCCGATGACGAGTTCTCCGGCGTCGTGACCGAGATCGGCAACAGCCCCATCCAGCCCGCCGGCGCGGGCGGCGGCGCGGGCACCCAGGCGACGACGTTCAAGGTCGTCGTGACCCTGGACGAGGCGATTCCCGGGGTGCGCCCGGGCTTCACCTGCACCGCGGACATCACCACCGCGGTCCGCCCCGACTCGCTGGCGATCCCGATACAGGCGGCCACCGTGCGCGAGGTGGTGCTGGACGCGAACGGGAACCTGATGCCACAGGAGACGGGACCGCGGAGACGGAGCGTCGTCTCGGCCGCCGAGGCGGCCGAGCTTCGCACGGGAGAGACCGAGGAGGAGCTCGAGGGCGTGTTCGTGGCGCGCCAGGGCCAAGCGGTGTTCATGCCGGTCGACACCGGCATCGCCGGAGAACGCTACTTCGAGGCGCTCTCCGGCGTGGCGGAAGGCGACCTCATCGTCATCGGGCCGTTCAGCGAGGTGCGCAACCTCGCCGACGGCGACTCCATACGGGTGGTGGAGAATGCGTCGCGCCGTTGATCTCACGGGCATCGCGTTGCGCGCCATCTGGGCCAACAAGCTCAGGTCGGGCCTCACGATTCTCGGGAACATCGTCTCGGTGGCTTCCATCATCGCGGTGGTATCCCTGATCCAGGGCGTCAACGCCGAGGTCGGCGACGCCATCGTCTCGCAGTTCGGCTCCGATTCGTTCGTCGTCGAACGCACCCCCATGGTCCTGACCGAGGACGACATCGAGGCCGCGAAGAACAACCCGCGCGTATCGCTCGACGATGCCCAGGCCATTCGGCGGTTCGGAACCAGCATCGGCGCGGTCATGGCCCAGGCCCGCCGAAGCGGTGAGGTTCGCTTCCGCGACCGGGTGCTCGAGAACGTCCGCATCCAGGGGGTGACGCGGGACTACGTGGAGTTCCCGACCTTCACGGCCGAGCACGGGCGCCTGATCAACCCGACCGAGGTCGATCGCAACCGCGGCGTCGCTCTGCTGGGGTTCGACACCGCCGACCGGCTCTTCGATCAGCTCGATCCGGTCGACCGGCGAATCAAGATTCAGGGCGTGAACTTCAGGGTGGTCGGGGTCAGCGAACCGACTCCCGCGACGTTCGGGCAGTCGCAGGACGAGTTCGTGGTGATTCCGATGGGTCAGTTCCGCAAGCTGTTCGGGGCGCGCCCCTCGCTGGCGTTGCGTGTCCGCGCGGACACGCCGGAGCAGTTCGATCGCGCCCTCGATGAAGCGACGGTCGCCCTGCGTATCGAGCGCAAGCTGCGCGCCACCGAAGAGAACGACTTCGGGCTGTTCACCTCGGATACGGTCCTGGGACTCTACCAGCAAGCCACCACCGGGATCTTCGCGGTGCTGGTCGGCATCGTCGGGCTGTCGCTGGTGGTGGGCGGCATCGTCATCATGAACATCATGCTGATGGTGGTCTCCGAGCGCACGCGGGAGATCGGACTGCGCAAGGCGTTGGGAGCCCGCCGCCGCGATCTTCTCTGGCAGATTCTGGCCGAGTCGATCATTCTGTCCGTCTCCGGCGGCCTGGTCGGGACCGCGTTCGGATTCGGCGTGGCCATCGGGCTGAGCTCCCTGACGCCGGTCACCGCGATAGTGCACCCGTGGTCGGTGGTGCTCGGGATCTCGATGACGGCCGTGGTAGGCCTGTTCTTCGGGTTGTATCCCGCATCGAGGGCGGCGGCGCTGGACCCGATCTCGGCGCTGGGCCGCGCCTGACGCGATCCGGATTCCGACATCCATTCCACGCGACAAAATCGATGGCCAAGCAGTTTCACGGCGGCCTGTTCGGCGAAATCGTGACGATGGCCCTGGCCACCCTGCGGGAGCAGAAGGCGCGGTCGGGATTGACGATCCTCGGCGTGGTCATCGGCATCATGTCAATCGTCGGCAGCACGTCGCTGATCCGGGGACTCGACGAGTCGCTGCGCGAAACGATCCGGTCGATGGGACCGAACACCATCTTCATGACGAAGTTCTCGGCCATCAGCCTGGGCTCGGGCGAGGAGTTCACGGAGCTGATGCGCCGCCCGAACCTCACCACGGACGACGCCGACGCCCTCGCGCGCCAAGCCGACTCGCTCGGCACCGTGGCGATCGTGCTCGGCCAGGGCGGCAACCCCACCCAGGAGCGGGTCTACCACCGATCGGAGCAGACGAAACCGATCATGGTCTTCGGGTCCACCTCCGAGTATCCGGACGTGACCGCCGTCGACGTGGTGGATGGACGCTTCTTCACGCCCGGCGAGACCCGCCGGCGAACCCGCGTGGTCGTGCTGGGGTACACCCCCGCACAGGCGCTGTTCGCGAACACCGACCCGATCGGCAAACGCGTTCGCATCGGGACCACCCGCTACACGGTGATCGGGGTGCTCGGCGAAAGTCCGAGCCCCGGCGGCTTCAACATGGGACAGGACGACTTCGTCATCATCCCGCACACCGCCTATCAGAAGCAGTTCGGGATCAAGGCGCAGCGGATGTTCGGCGGCGAGATGCGCGCGGTGATGATTGCGGCGGCCCCGCACGAGGACGTCGAACCTGACGTCGCCATTGCGGACATCGAGCGCGTCATGCGCATCCGGCACGGGCTGCGGCTTGACGAACCGAACGATTTCGATCTGATCACGCAGGACGCGGTGCTCGCGCTGTGGGACCAGATCAGCCGCGCCACATTTCTCTCCCTGGTGGTGATCTCCTCGATTGCGCTGATGGTCGGGGGAATCGGGGTGATGGCGATCATGACGATCTCGGTGACCGAGCGCACGCGGGAGATCGGTACTCGCCGGGCCATCGGCGCCAAGCGGAAGGAGATTCTCTGGCAGTTCCTGCTTGAAGCCGCCTGTCTCACCGGCATCGGCGGCGTGATCGGCATCGCCCTGGGCAGCGGCATCGGCATCGGGGTCCACTACGCGACCGGATTCCCGGTCTCCCTGCCCTGGTGGTCGTTCGCGCTCGGCCTGGGTTTCTCCGCCGGCGTCGGCATCGTCTTCGGCCTGTTTCCGGCCATAAAGGCCTCCAGCCTCGACCCCATCGAAGCCCTCCGCTACGAATAGACCCTTGGGTCAATCCGCTTGAGCACACGCACGGAGTGACGTAGCATGTAGATTTTGCATGGCCCGCGCATGGAGATGCGGACCGCGCAAGGCTGCCGGAAGTCACGGCCTCGACGATTGCAACGTGCGGCGGCGCCGTCCGTACTCGCGGATGCGTTTGCGGACCGGTCGCGGCAGGAGGATAGCCGAGCCATGAAAGTGTACGATGCGGATCAGATCCGTAATGTCGCGTTGGTGGGACACAGCGGCGCCGGCAAGACGCAGTTGGCCTCGGCCCTCTTGTTCGACACCGACGCCGTCAACCGCCTCGGCGCCGTCGACGACGGCACGACGGTGACGGACTACGACGAGGAGGAGATCGCGCGCAAGCATACGCTGTCGGCCAGCACCGCATTCGCGGAATGGAAGAAGACGAAAATCAACCTCATCGACACGCCGGGCATGGCGAACTTCTTCAGTGACACCTGCTGCGCGTTGCGGGTCGCCGATGCCGCCCTCGTGGTCGTGGATGCGGTGGCCGGCTCGGAGGTCCTGACCGAGAAGGTGTGGGCGGTCGCGGAGGAGCTGAATATGCCCTGCGTCGTCGTGCTCAACCGCCTCGACCGGGAGCGCGCGAGCCTGTCCCGCTCACTCGAGTCGTTGCACGAGGCGCTGGGCCGCACCGTCGTGCCGATCCATCTTCCGATCGGAGACGAAAAGGACTTCCGCGGCGTGGTCGACCTGATCGCGATGAAGGCTTTGACCTTCGGCCCGGACGGCCGGACCGTGTCCGCCGGCGACGTACCGCCCGAACTGGCCGACGACGCCAATGCCGCCCGGGACGGGATCATCGAACTGGTCGCCGAAGCGGACGACACTCTCATGGAGCAGTTCTTCGAGTCGGGCACACTGACCCAGGAACAGTTGGAAGCCGGGCTCAAGACCGCAACCGCCGGGCGGCATCTGTTCCCCCTGGTGTGCACGTCGGCGACCGCCAACATCGGCATGCAGCCCCTGCTCGACGCCATCCTCGCGTATCTCCCGTCCCCGACCCAACGCACGCTGTCGGTGGTCGATTCGGACGGGAACCCGGTGGCCGCCGATTCGTCCGACGCGGCGACCGCATTGGTGTGGAAGACCGTCGCGGATCCGTTCGCAGGTCGGATCACGATGTTCCGGATGGCGAGCGGTTCGATCGCATCGGATTCGACGATTCAGAATGCCAGTCGCAGTGTCAGCGAGCGGATTGGCGGCATCACCCTCATGCAGGGCAAGACCCAAACCGGCGTGACCGAGATCAAGGCGGGTGACCTGGGTGCGGTCGCCAAGCTGAAAGAAACGCGGACCGGCGACACGCTGGCGCCGAAAGAGACATCATGGCGATTCTCGCCCTTCCGGTTCACCGAACCGGTGCTGGCCTACGCCATCGAGCCGAAGAGCCGCGGAGACGAAGAGAAGATCAGCACCGCCCTCCAACGGCTGCAGGAAGAGGACCCGACCATCCGCTATACCCGCGACGCCGAGACCTCGCAGTTGCTGCTCTCCGGACAGGGCCAGTTGCACATCGAGGTGACCGTCGCCAAGCTCAAACGTCGCTTCGGGGTCGAGGTCAATCTCAAGCTGCCGAGAATTCCGTACCGCGAGACCATCAAGGCGGCCACCGAGGCGCACGGGCGTCACAAGAAGCAGACCGGCGGACACGGCCAGTTCGGGGATTGCAAGATCAAGGTCGCCCCGCTGCCGCGCGGAGAAGACTTTCAGTTCGTCGACGAGATCTTCGGGGGGTCGATCCCGCGCGGATTCATCCCTGCCGTCGAAAAGGGCATCCAGGAAGCGCGGACGCGAGGGTATCTGGCGGGCTATCCGATGGTGGACTTTCAGGTCACCCTCTACGATGGATCGTTCCACCCGGTCGATTCGAACGAAATGTCATTCAAGATGGCGGGACGCCTCGCGTTTCGCGATGCCATGTCGCGTGCGAAGCCCACGTTGCTCGAGCCGGTCATGAACGTCGAGGTCTACGCGCCAAGCGATTACGCCGGCGACCTGATGGGAGACCTCAACGGGCGCCGCGGCAAGATCGGCGGCATGGAGACGCGCGGCGCCTCGACCTCGATCAAGGCCGAAGTCCCGATGGCCGAAATGCTGACCTATGAGCAGCAGTTGACCTCGGCCACCGGCGGGCGGGGGTCGTACCACATGGAATTCTCGCACTACGAAGAGGTACCGGCGCACATCCTGCAGAAGGTGATAGCCGAGGCCAAGGCGGAGCGGGGCCAAGAGGACGACAAGGAGAGCTGAAACCGTCAACTCATGGTGGAGGAGGTTGATAGCCGAGGCCAAGGGAGCGGGGCCAAGAGGACGACAAGGAGAGCTGAAACCGTCAACTCATGGTAGAGGTTGATGGCCGAGGCCAAGGATCAGACCGTATCCTCGGTCTTCTCGGCGTCCTCCCCGCCCCGCAGCCGCTTCGCAGCGGCGCGCAGGCGACCGCCCATCCCCTTCTTCTTCGAAGCACCGGCCGCCGACGAGGCGGCGTCATCGGTATCCCGGTCCTGGTCGGGTTCGTATTCGCTGCCGACGAGTTCGATCTGCGCGATCTCGGCCGAGTCCGCCTGACGGCGGCCGAGATGCAGTACGCGCGTGTACCCGCCGGGGCGTTCGGCAAACCGCGGCGCAATCGTGCCGAACAGCTTGCCGGCGACCCGCTTGTCGGCGATAACACGCGCCACGAGCCGGCGCGCGTGCAACGCGCGGGTCGTCTCCGCGCCATCCGCGATCCCGCGCTTGGCCAGCGTAATCAGTCGCTCGACGAACGGACGCAGCTCCTTGGCCTTGGCCAGGGTCGTATCAATGCGCTCGTGACGCAGCAGCATCTGGGCCTGATTGCGCAACATGGCGAGTCGATGTTCCGTCACACGACCCAGTTTCCTGTGCGCTACTCGATGACGCATGGCTTCCGTTTCCTCTCGTCCACCCTCGGGATGCAGGACGCAGACTTTCCCGGCTCCTACTCTTCGGTGTCGGTGTCGGTGTCGGTGTCGGTGTCGGTGTCGGTGTCGGTGTCGGTGTCGGTGTCCCCCGACGGATCGAATCGCATCCCTAGACCGAGCCCCATCTGCTGCAATATCTCTTTGATTTCGTTGAGCGACTTGCGGCCGAAGTTCTTCGTGCGAAGCATCTCCGCCTCGGACTTCTGCACGAGTTCGCGAATCGTTCGAATGTCAGCGTTCTTCAGGCAGTTGTAGGAACGAACCGAGAGCTCGAGCTCCTCGACACTCTTGTCGAGATGCTCGTTGGCCACCAATAGCCTCTCGCCATCGGGTTCGTTCGGCGCGTCACCAGAGTCCTCGAGATTGACGAAAATGCTCAGATGGTCGCGCACCAACTTGGCTCCCAGGGAGATCGCTTCTCGGGCAGTCACCGAGCCATTGGTCCACACGTCGACAGTGAGTTTGTCGTAGTCGGTCGTCTGCCCCAGACGGGCCGCTTCCACGCGGTAGTTGACCTTGCGCACGGGGGAGTGGACGGAGTCGACGGGAATCCAGCCGATCCCCAGATCCTCGTCGAAGTTCTTCTCCGCGGGAACATATCCGCGCCCCTGCTTGACTCGCATCTCCATGTGCAACGAGCCGCCGTCGGCTACCGTCGCGACATGGAGATCGGGGTCGAGAATCTCCACCGCGGCATCGACTTCGAGATCTGCGGCCTTGACCTTGCCCGGTTTGTCGGCCCGCAGATACAGCGTCTTCGTGTCGTCGGTGTGCAGCTTGATCGGAATCTGCTTCAGATTCAGGATGATGTCGGTCGCATCCTCCACGACTCCCGGAATGGGCGAGAATTCGTGAAGCACCTTGTCGATCTTGACGCTCGTGACCGCGGCGCCCTCAATCGCCGACAACAGCACTCGACGCAGCGCGTTGCCAATCGTGGTCCCGAAACCGCGCTCGAACGGCTGTGCGGAAAACCTGCCGAACCGATCCGTCAGGGTCTCCGCATCGAACTCCAGCCGTTTCGGTCGCTGGAAGCCTTTCCACAACATCAAGTCAATCCTTTCTGTGGCCGGGCCCGGCCGAAGCCTCTCGGGCAGAGCGTTGCAGCGGACCGGACATCCGCGTCCCGGCTACGCCGGCTCGACATCCCGCCGACCGCACGAACCGACGCCGTACACCGTCGGGAAGGCGTGTTTCTCTTACTTCGAATACAACTCGACAATCAACTGTTCCTGCACCGGCAGGTTGATCTGCTCGCGGGTCGGCAGCGCGGTGACACGTCCCGTCATGGTGGACGCCTCGAACTCCAGCCAGTCGGGGATTCCCCGTCCCTTGACCTCCTCCATGGCGTAGATGATTGCCGGCTTCTTCGCGCTGCGCTGCCGCACGCTGACGGCATCGCCGGCCTTGAGCGAGAACGACGGAATATCGGCCCGCCTGCTGTTCACCTGCACATGGCCGTGTCTGACGAGCTGCCGGGCTTGCGGCCGGGACGTCGCGAGTCCAAGCCGGTACACGACGTTGTCGAGACGGCGCTCAAGGAGCTGCAACAGCGTCTCGCCGGTGATGCCTCGCTTTCGTTCGGCGGCCGCAAAGTACCGGCGGAACTGGTTCTCCAGCACCCCGTACGTGCGCTTGACCTTCTGCTTCTCGCGAAGCTGAGACCCGTAACCCATGACCTTGTTCGGACGACGGCGTCGTCCCTGTTGGCCGGGCGGGACGTTGCGCTTCTCGATGGCGCACTTCTCCGCGTAGCATCGCTCGCCCTTCAAGAAGAGCTTCATTCCCTCCCGGCGGCAAAGCCGGCATACGGGTCCTGCATATCGTGCCATGCTGGTTAATCTCCCTCGCGTCCTGAAACTACACGCGACGCCGTTTCGGCGGACGACACCCGTTGTGCGGGATGGGCGTCACGTCGTGAATCGACTTTACGCTCAGCCCGGCCGAGGCCTGCAATGCGCGAATGGCGGACTCGCGTCCACCGCCCGGGCCCTTGACCCGTACATCCACGGTGCGCATGCCGACCGCCTTGGCGCCGTGCCCGGCCCGGACCGCCGCCTGGGTGGCCGCGAACGGCGTGCCCTTTCGCGAACCGCGGAACCCGATGCCCCCGGCGCTCGACCACGCCACGACATTTCCTTCGGTATCCGCAATCGTGATGATCGTGTTGTTGAACGATGCCTGAATATGCACGATTCCGTGGTGCACGACCCGCTTGTCGCGCTTCTTCTTGAAGGTCTTTTTCCGCTTGGCCGGCCGCTTGCTCGGTGTCGGAACCGAGGCGTCGACCGTTTCCAGCTTAGCCATTCGCGAACAATCCTTTCCTCACTCTCAAGAGCCCTCGGCAAGAGCCCCGCTGCCTAAGGCACCTGCGCCGCAAGAGTTTCGCGCCAGCGAAAACTCCCAACCCGACCCGGAGGGTCGCGCCGCGACCGCAAGGTCGCTCCAAGGGCTTGCGTTGGGAGTTTCGCGCAGCGAAACTCCCAACGCAACCGAAGGTCGCGCAGACTTCCTAGCTCGTCCGCTTCTTCGCCACCGCGCCCTTGCGCGGTCCCTTCCGCGTACGGGCATTCGTCTGCGTCCGCTGCCCGCGCACCGGAAGATTGCGGCGATGACGCATCCCGCGAAAGGACCCGACTTCCATCAATCTCTTGATGTTCATCGTGATCTCCTTCCGGAGATCACCCTCGACCCGGCCCTGTTCTTCAATTACCCGGCTGATCTTGCGCACGTCGTCCTCGGAGAGGTCCTTGATCCGGATGTCGGGATCGACGCCCGCCTCCTTCAGGATCACCCCGGAACGGTGGTCACCGATGCCGAAGATGTACGTCAGCCCGGTTTCGATGCGCTTGGTTCGTGGAAGATCGACACCCGCAATTCGAGCCATGGTCCAGCCTCACCCTTGTCGCTGTTTGTGCTTCGGATTCGAGCAGATCACGCGCACGACGCCGGAGCGGCGCACGATCTTGCACTTGTCACAAATCCGTTTTACCGATGCTCGTACCTTCATTCCATGCCCTCGAACCGGTCCTCAGGACCGGGTTCACCGGAAAGCCGGACGCCGCGGCCCCGCCGCGGTCACGATGCGCCCGGGGCGGTGCGTTCGCCATCAGTGGATCCGTCATCCCTGGAACGCCGATGCCGGTCCCACGGTTCGCGCCGCCGCCGAATTCTGCGCCGCGCGATCGGCGGCAGGCGCGGCGTCGTGTTCTTTGGCCGAGCGGGTCAACACGTCCGGACCGCCCTCGGTGATCGCCACCGTGTGCTCGAAGTGCGCCGCGAGACTGCCATCGCGGGTCACCGCGGTCCACCCGTCGCCGAGCACCTTGACCGCTGGCCGCCCCAGGGTGACCATCGGCTCGATCGCCAGCACCATCCCCGCTTCCAGTTTCGGTCCATGACCGGGTTCGCCGTAGTTCGGGATCTGCGGTTCCTCGTGCAACTCCACCCCGATGCCATGGCCGACGAACTCCCGGACGACCGAGAACCCGTGCGCCTCCACGTGCCGCTGCACGTGATGTCCGATGTCGGAGACATGTCCACCGACACGAATCTGCGCGATACCGAGATCCAGCGCCTCCCGGGTGACCCGGAGCAGCTCGGCGACGCGATCGGGAACGTCGCCGACGGGCACGGTAATCGCGGAATCGCCGTAGTAGCCGTCCAGGACGACACCCATGTCCAGCGACACGATGTCGCCGTCGACCAGCGGCGCGGCCGAGGGGATACCGTGCACGACGGCCTCGTTCACCGATGCGCACAAGGTCGATGGATATCCCTGATACCCCTTGAAGGCCGGAACCGCGCCGCCCTCCCGAATCCGCCGTTCCGCCGCCGCATCAAGCTCCAGGGTAGAGACACCCGGGGCCACCAGCCGGCGAAGCTCGGAGAGCACCTCCGCCACCAAGGCATTCGCCGCACGCATGCGGTCGATCTCAGCCGGCGATTTGCGGACTATCATGCGCCGGTCTCCCCGACCGCCACGCGGTCGGCCTCCATGTCCGCCAGCACCGCCTCGACGGCGACGGCCAGCGCCGAGCCGACCTCGGCCGGGCTCTGGTTCCCGTCGACGGCGCGAAACGAGGGACGGTCCGAGTAGTAGTCGACGAGCGGCCGGGTCGCGTCGGCGTATACCCGCAACCGCTCCCGCACGACCGACTCGGTGTCGTCACTCCGCAGCAGCAACTCGCCGCCGCATCGCTCGCAACGCGATCCGGGCGACAGATCGACGCTGGTCGCCTGTCCACACTGTCCGCAGACCCGCCGGCGCGCGAGCCGGGCGACCAGCGCATCGTCCGGCACCGCGATATCGATGACGATCAACGACCGGCGGCCGGTCATGATCTCATCAAGGGCCCTGGCCTGCGCCACCGTGCGGGGAAAGCCGTCGAGCACGAAACCGGCCGCGACATCCTGCCGCCTCAGGCGGTCTCGCACGATCGCGATCATCAGCTCGTCGTCGACCAAGCGCCCCGCATCCATCGTCGCCTGGGCCTGCCGTCCGAGCTCGGCACCCGACTTGACGGCGTCACGCAGAATGTCTCCCGTCGAAATCTGCGGAATCGCGTGTCGGCGCGCAAACTCAACGCCCTGCGTTCCCTTGCCGGCACCGGGAGGACCCAGCACGACGAGGTTGATCGGGGCACGCATGGAGACGGTCACGGTTCAGATACCAATCAGGCTTCCCTCGGCGCGCCTTGCCGCGCGGGCGCCTCGCCGGTTTCCGTGCGATACGGAATTTCACCTCGAACTCCCCGCCTAGCCGCGACGGCCCCGTATGCGGGTCTTCCGCATGAACCCGTCGTAGTGCCGCATGATCAACTGCGACTCGACCTGCTGCACCGTGTCCATCGAGACACCGACGATGATCAGCAGCGAGGTCCCGCCGAAATAGAACGTGACGTTGAGCCCGTCGGTGATCCACCTCGGGGTGACCGCGTCGAGGGAGTCGCCAATGAACGGAATGGCGGCGACACGGAACCCGACGATCATCAGGTCCGGCAATATCGCCACGATCGCCAGGTAGACGGCTCCCACCAGGGTGATACGGGTCAGGATGGTATCGATGTATTCCGCGGTCCGCTTGCCCGGCCGAATGCCCGGCACGAACCCCCCGTACTTGCGCATGTTCTCCGCGACGTCATCCGGATTGAAGATGATGGCCGTGTAGAAGTAGGCGAAGAAGATGATGCCCCCCATGTACAGGAGATAGTAGAGCGGCATGCCGTTCGCCAGATTCTCGGTGATGGCCTGCGCCCACGCGGTCTGGGGCATCGCGGAGGTGATGGTCGCGGGAAAGGCGAGCAGCGACGAGGCGAAAATGACCGGAATCACCCCGCCGGTGTTCACCTTCAAGGGGATGTGGGTGCTCGTGCCGCCGTACATCCGCCGGCCCACGACGCGCTTCGCATACTGCACCGTGACCCGGCGCTGCCCGCGCTCGATGAACACCACGGCGCCGATGACCAGGATCATCGCGATGGAGAGAAGCAGCAGGCGGAACAGCCCCATCTGGCCGGTGCGCAATTGATCGAGCGTATTCAGGACCGCGGCGGGCAGGTTGACGACGATGCCGGCAAAGATGATCAGCGACATGCCGTTGCCGATTCCGCGCTCGGTGATCTGCTCCCCCAGCCACATGATGAAGCACGTGCCGGTGGTGAGGGTCAGGACCACCATCAGGCGGAACCCCCAACCCGGGTTGAACACCAGAGGCAGGCCGCCCGCGATATTGGTCTGGCTCTCGAGCCAGAAGGCGATGGCGAACGCCTGCACCGCGCACAACAGCAACGTGCCGTAGCGGGTGTATTGGGTGATCTTCCGGCGCCCGAGCTCCCCTTCTTTCGACAACCGCTCCAGATACGGCCAGACGACGGTCAGGAGCTGAAGAATGATCGAGGCGCTGATGTAGGGCATGATGCCCAGCGCGAAAATGGTGACCTGGGCCAGATTGCCGCCCGAGAACATGTTGTAGAGCCCGAACATGGTCCCGGCCGCCTGTTCGGCGAGAATCGCCAGCGCGTCCGTATTCACGCCGGGGGTCGGGATGACGCTGCCGAGGCGGTAGACCGCGAGAATGGACAGCGTGAACAGCACCCGGCTCCGCAGATCCGAGATAGCGAAGATGTTCCGCAGGCTGTCAAGCATCGATGCGCCCCTTGCCGGTCAGGCTCTGATCCGTTCCGACCCTCACCCTGTCACGACCTCGGTTCGCCCGCCGCTGGCGGCGATCAGCTCGACCGCCTTCTCACTGAACTTGTGCGCCTTGACCGTCAACGACACGTCCAGGCCGCCCCGGGCCAGCACCTTGACGAGCTTGGCGTTCGACCGCACGATGCCCCGCTCCCGCAACAGGGCGGGCGTGACCTCCGTGTCGGCCTCGAATCGCTCGGCGAGGGTATCGAGATTGACGACGGCGTACTCCACCCGAAACGGATTGAAGAATCCTCGTTTCGGCACCCGGCGGTGCAGAGGCATCTGCCCACCCTCGAAGCCGCGTTTCCGGTGGTATCCCGACCGGGACTTCTGCCCCTTGTGCCCTCGCCCTGAGGTGACCCCGGAACCGGAGCCGTAGCCTCTGCCCACCCGCTTTTTCGGGCGCTTGGCACCGCGGGGCGGTCTCAGATCGCTCAAGCTCATTGTTCGCCCTCGACCTCGGTCACGCGGACCAGATGCCGAACCTTGTGAATCATGCCGCGGATGGACGATACGTCCTGCAGCTCGACGGTGTGGCGGAGCCGTCGCAACCCCAACCCCCGCACGACCTCCGCCTGACGCCGGTCGAAGCCGATCGTGCTCCGCACCAGCGTCACTCGTACGCGCCCGGCGCCCGCGGCCGTTGTATTCGTCATCTCCTCGTCTTTCATCGAGCCGCTTCCCTTCCCGGCCCGAAAATCCTCGCCTTGCGGCTCCGCCTGCCGTCCAGGCAACCTCCAGGAGTCCGCGCCGTTCTACGATGCAGACGCCTAGACCGCCGTCAGCTCCTCGAGATCGATGCCGCGCAGCCGTGCGACCGAGACCGGATCCTTCAACTCCATCAATCCGGTGAACGTGGCTCGCACGACGTTGTGCGGATTCTGCGTTCCCAGAGACTTGGTGAGTATGTTCTGTACTCCGGCCGATTCCAGGACGGCGCGCACCGCACCGCCCGCAATGATCCCGGTGCCTTCCGGAGCCGGTTTCAACAACACCCGACCGGCTCCGAACCGGCCGACCACCATGTGCGGTATCGTCGTGCCGTCGAGCGGCACCCGGAACAACGCCTTCTTGGCCGCTTCGATTCCCTTCTTGATGGCCGACGGTACCTCCTTCGCCTTCCCGACCCCGAACCCGACCACACCGTGGGCATCACCGACGACCACCAAGGCGCTGAAGCTCAGGTTCTTGCCGCCCTTGACCACCTTCGTGACGCGGTTGATCGAGACAACCGTATCCTTGAGGTCGAAATCGTTGGGGTCAATCTTGGCTAGTGATCGCTTGTAGCTCATGGCAGTTTCTGGCAGCCCGTGTCCACCCACTGGCGGCATTCGACCGGGGCTGCATCCCGGCTGACTGCTTCCTCCCGCCGCCACACCCGCACACTCGCCGAACCCGCATAGGGTTCCGGCCGCGCCATGTGCCGCTGCGGCAGCAGGGGTCGTTCCTCGCTAGAACTTCAGACCGGCCTCTCTCGCCGCGTCTGCGACCTTGCGGACGCGACCGTGATACAGAAACCCGCCACGATCGAAAACCACGCTCTGGATTCCCTTTTCCAGCGTCCGTTCCGCGATCAGCCGGCCGACCACCTGGGCGCCCGCGACATTTCCACCGGCGGCTCCATCGCCAAAGCTCGCCTTGACCGTCGGCTCGGTGCTGGACGCCGACGCCAGCGTCGTGCCGTTCGAGTCGTCGATGACCTGTACGGCAATATGCCCCAGGCTCCGAAAGACCGACATTCTCGGCCGCTCCGACGTCCCCGTGATCTTCTTGCGCTGACGCAGTGCAATCCGGCGGCGCCGATCCTTTTTCGTCTTGACCTTCATGACACGTTCGCCCCGCTATGCTCCGGTCTTGCCGACCTTCTTCTTCAGCACTTCGCCGGTATACCGGATCCCCTTCTGCTTGTATGGATCCGGTTTGCGGAGGCTCCGGATGTCGGCGGCAACCTGCCCGACCGCCTGACGGTCGACACCTGACACCACCAGATGAGTCTGATTCTCTACCGCGACCGCGATCCCGTCGGGCACCTCGAATATCACCGGGTGCGAATATCCCAGCGACAACTTGACCCGCTGGCCGCTCGCCTCGGCTCGATAGCCGATCCCCACGATATCGAGCTCCTTCTTGAACCCCGCCGCCACGCCGGTCACGGCATTGGCGACCAGACTGCGCCCGAGCCCGTGGAACTTGGCCATGCCACGCTCCTCGCGTTCGGGACGTGCGTGCAGTACCCCGTCCTGCATCTCCACCAGGATCCCCGGCGGCAGCGGCTGCCGCATGGTACCTTTCGGTCCCTTGGCCTCCACCGCATCCGGAGAGATCTGCACGGTGACTCCGGCTGGAATCGGGATCGGCTTCTTACCCACTCGCGACATTTCGTGACTCCACCACCCGGTTTACCAGACGTTGCACAACACTTCGCCGCCCACGCCCATCTTGAGCGCTTCGCGGCCGGTCATGACCCCGCGCGAGGTGGTCAGAATGCTCGTACCGAGCCCCGCCAGCACCGGGGGCACATTCTCCCGGCCGCAATAGACGCGCCGGCCGGGCCGGCTGATGCGTTGGATCCCGGAAATGACGTTCTCGCCGCGTGATCCGTACTTTAACTGAATCCGAATCATGGAACGGGCCTGCTGCCCCCGTTCAACGACAACGTCGACCATCCTGAACGACTGGATGTATCCCTCGCTCTGCAGAATCCTGGCGATCTCCGTCTTGAGCCGCGATGCCGGGATGTCCACGCGCCGGCGATGCGCGGATGTCCCGTTGCGGATTCTCGTCAACATATCGGCGATCGGATCAGTCATGTCTCTCTTGTCTGTCAACCCCGCGCCCGGTGACGCGGCGTCTCGGCTTGCATCGTCACCAACTACTCTTGGTCACGCCTGCGATGTCACCCTCGAGCGCGAGCCGCCTGAAACACAACCGGCACAGCTCAAACTTGCGGATGAACCCCCGCGGCCGCCCGCACAGGCGGCACCGGTTACGTAGCCGCACCTTGAACTTCGGCGGCTTGTCTTCCTTGACGATCTTCGCAGTTGTCGCCATCGAGCTCCCCTAATTCGTCCGAAACGGCATCCCCATGAGCTGGAGCAGCCGGCGCCCCTCTTCGTCGGTCTTGGCGGTCGTGACCACGGAGATGTTCATCCCGCGCGACTTGTCGACCTTCATGTAGTCGATCTCGATGAACATCAGTTGATCCGGGAGCCCCAGGGTGTAGTTGCCCCGCCCGTCGAACCCCTTGGGGGACACCCCGCGGAAGTCCCTGACGCGAGGCAATGCGACGGAGATGAGACGGTCCAAAAATTCGTACATGCGATCCCGGCGCAGCGTCACCATCGAGCCGATGGGCATGCCCTGCCGGAGCTTGAACTGGGCTATCGACTTCCGGGCCCGCGTGGTCACCGGTTTCTGACCGGCTATGCGGGTCAGATCGTCGCTGCCGGCATCGATCACCTTCGCGTTCTGGGTGGCCTCGCCCAACCCCATGTTCACGACAATCCGCTGGATCTTCGGTACCGCCATGATATTGGTGTACCCGAATTCCTTGGTGAGCGCGGGAACCACGTTCTCCTGATAGCGTTCTCTCAGTCGACTCATCGATCCACGACCCCGTCGCATTTGCGGCAAATCCGAACCTTGCGGCCGTCACCGAGCAGGCGCCGTCCGATACGTGTCTGGACACCGCAGTCCGGACAGATGAGCTGCACGTTCGATGCATGCAGCGCCGCTTCGTGCTCAACGACACCGCCCTTGACGTTCTGTCTCGGGTTCGGGCGAGTATGGCGCTTGACGATATTCACGCCCTCGACAATCAGCCGGTTCTTGGCCGGCACCAGCCGCAGGACGCGCCCCCGCTTCCCCCGGTCCTTTCCCGTGATCACGACTACGTTGTCGTTCTTCCGGATGGGGGTCTGTAATCTCGACATGGCTCACACTCTCACCGGAGTCGGACGGTCCGACCGCCGACCTGCTCCCTTCAGATTACTTCCGGCGCCAGAGAGATGATCTTCATGAACTTGCGTTCCCGCAGCTCTCGCGCCACCGGACCGAAAACCCGCGTCCCGATCGGTTCACCCTGCTCGTTGACCAGGACCGCCGCGTTTCGGTCGAAACGAATGTAGCTGCCATCCCGCCGACGGTGCTCTTTCGACGTGCGCACGATGACGGCGCGAACGACCTGCCCCTTCTTCACCGCCGAACGCGGGACCGCTTCCTTCACCGATGCCGTAACCACGTCCCCCAGCCTCGCGAAACGTCCGGTCGACCCGCCGATCGGGTTGATGACCGCGATCTTCCGAGCCCCGGAGTTATCCGCGACATCGAGGACCGATTGCATCTGGATCATGATTCTGTGCTCGCTGTGCCGGGGCGCAGGACTCCTAGATGGCTCTCGCCCGTTCGACTACCCGCACCATCGCCCAGCGCTTGCGCCGACTGAGAGGCCGGGTCTCGACGATGGCAACCACGTCGCCCACCTTCGCTTCGTTGCCCGGATCGTGCGCCATGAACTTCGAGGTGCGACGCTGAATCTTGCCGTACAGTCCGTGGCGTACTCGGCGCTCGACCGCCACGACGACGCTCTGATCCATCTTGCCGCTGACAACGACGCCCTGGATTTCTGCCTTAGTCCCCATCCGCCACTTCTTTCATGTCGCTCGCCGGCGCTTCAGTGCCGAGCACGTATCCTCGCAGCAACGTCTTGACCCGAGCCAGATCGTGCCGGGTCTGACGCAGTTTGCCGGCCGCCTCCTGTTGCCCCATCGACTTCTGGAGTCGCAGACGAAACACCTGCTCGGCCAAGTCCCGCTCGCGCTGCTCGAGGTCCGACACGCCGAGCTCACGCAATTCCGCAATGGACGTCATGGTGCCTCGGCCTCACCGAACCGGGTGGCGAATTTCGTATGAATGGGCAACTTGGCCGCAGCCAACCGCATCGCCTGCCTGGCGACGGCGGCGTCGACCCCTTCCATCTCGAAGAGAATGCGACCCGATTTCACCACCGCGACCCACTGCTCAGGCGCGCCCTTGCCCTTTCCCATCCGGGTTTCCTGGGGCTTCTTGGTAATCGGCTTGTCCGGAAACACCCGAATCCAGATCTTGCCACCGCGCTTGATCGACCGGGTCATCGCCACCCGCGCCGCCTCTATCTGGCGATCGGTCAGCCAACACGGTTCCATGGCCTGCAGGCCATAGTCGCCGAACGACACCGTCGAGCCCCGCCACGCCTTGCCCGTCATGCGCCCGCGGTGCTGCTTCCGGTGTTTGACTTTCTTCGGCATCAACATGACAACTACCTCACACGTACCCGCGAGCTCGCGACGGAAGCCTCGGACTCCTGCACCGTTCCGCGCCGGACCTCAGGCTCGGGCCCCGCGGCGCGGCGCCCGATACTCTTCGTCACGGGCCAGCCGCGGTTCATGACGGTCGCCCTTGTACAGCCAGACCTTCACCCCGATCTGACCGTAGGTGGTATGGGCTTCCGCGAATCCGTAGTCGATGTCCGCCCGCAGAGTCTGCAGCGGCAACCGGCCATTCAGATACCATTCGGTACGCGCGATTTCCGCCCCGTTCAGGCGTCCCCCCACCCGCACCTTGATGCCGCGGCCGCCAAACCGCACGGCCGACTCGACCGCCTTGCGCATCGCCCGGCGAAAGGCGACCCGCTTCTCGAGCTGCAAGGCCACCGACTCGCTGATCAACTGCGCATCGAGCTCGGGCTTCTGAATCTCTTGAATGTTGATGAACACTTCACGCTTGGTTCGCCGCTGGATTTCGGTCTTGAGCTTGTCGACCTCGGTGCCCTTGCGCCCGATGATGATGCCCGGCCGTGACGTACAGATATCGATCTTTAACTTGTTCGCGGCGCGCTCGATCTCGATCGTCGACACGCCGGCGTGCTTGAAGCGCTTTTTGAGATCGGATCGGAGCGAGAGGTCTTCGTGCAAGAGCTTGGCGTAGTCGCGATCGGCATACCAACGCGACCGCCAAGTCTTGTTGAACCCCAGTCTGAACCCGTACGGGTGAACCTTCTGCCCCATCTCGTCAAACCTCTGGCCCGAGAATCGTCGCCTTGCACTCCGCTTCGCGCCCCACCAACCCGGCAGGAGTCCGCGCCGAATCTTCCGTGCCGACTTCCTAGTCGGTCGACCGCTTCCTCGGCCGTCGTGTCGACCGCCTTCTCGAACGGCGCCTCGGTCGGGAGGACCCGGCCGGCGCTCCGGCCGTGCCGGACTCACCCGGAGTCACCACCCGTGCGACGATTCCCGGCTGCTCCACGACATGCACGGTCAGGTGTGCGGTTCGCTTGACGATGCGGAACGCGCGGCCCATCGGCGCCGGCCGGATGCGCTTCATCGACGGCCCCTGATCGGCGTAGCATTTCGACACGAACATCCGGTCGATATCGCCGGCGGCGCCCTCTTTCTGTTCCGCATTCGCTACCGCGGAACGGAGCACCTTGGCAATGTCGCCGGCAATCCGCTTCCGCGAGAACCGCAGCGTGGCCAACGCCCGATCCACACTCTCGCCGCGAATCACATCCATGACGAGCTTGGCCTTCTGCGCCGAGGTCCGGACATAACGCCCCGTGGCACGCCCTTCGATCATCGTCATTTGCCCCGGCCGACAGAGGCGGCCTTGTCTCTCTTGCTCGTATGTCCTCGAAACAACCGGGTCGGCGAGAACTCACCCAGCTTGTGTCCCACCATGTTCTCGGTCAGGTATACAGGGATGAATTTCTTGCCGTTGTGCACCGCGATGGTGTGTCCGACCATCTCGGGTATGACCGTCGACCTCCGAGACCAGGTCTTGATTACCCGGCGGTCTCCGCTGCCGTTCATACGTTCGACCTTCTCGAGCAGCGGTATGTCGACGAACGGTCCCTTCTTCAGCGATCGACTCATTGACGCCTCGTCTCAATCCCCGGCTGCCCGCAAACGGCTGCGATTGCGCACATGAACAGTCCGCGCGCGCCGTGTTCCGGCACCGGTGGCCGGCGCG
The DNA here is from genome assembly GCA_965229825.1 of Vicinamibacterales bacterium. GTDB lineage: Bacteria > Acidobacteriota > Vicinamibacteria > Vicinamibacterales > UBA8438 > JAJEEA01. Next base: position 1,072,399 of record CBDDJQ010000013.1, on the reverse strand, counting down.
CGGTTGTCCCTAACCCGCTCACCGCCGCCGCCGCCGCTGGACGATGAACTTGTCCGACGGCTTCCGACTCCGGGTCTTGTAGCCCTTTGTCGGCATGCCCCACGGAGACACGGGGTGCCGCCCGCCGGCCGACTTGCCCTCACCACCCCCGAGCGGATGGTCGACCGGGTTCATCGCAACCCCCCGGACATTGGGCCGGCGCCCGAGCCAGCGCGATCGACCCGCCTTGCCCAGCGACACGTTCTCGTGATCCACGTTCCCGACCTGGCCGATCGTGGCCGAGCACTCCTTCAAGATCCGGCGGATCTCGCCGGACGGCATCCGGACCGACACGTAGTCGCCTTCCTTGGCCACGAGCTGCACGCTCGACCCCGCGCTGCGAGCGATCTGACCGCCCTTGCCCGGTTTGAGCTCCACGTTGTGCATCTGCGTGCCCAGCGGAATGTTCTTGAGGGGCAGGGTATTGCCGGGAAGGATATCGACACGCGCCCCCGCGATGACGGTATCGTTGACGGCGACCCGGGCAGGATGGAGGATATACCGCTTCTCACCGTCGGCGTAGGTCACCAGCGCGATACGCGCAGACCGGTTCGGGTCGTACTCGATCGTCGTCACCCTCCCCGGCACATCGTGCTTGTCACGCTTGAAATCGATGATGCGATACGTCCGCTTGTGCCCTCCGCCTCGCTGCCACATCGTGATGCGGCCCTTGTTGTTCCGGCCGCCCGACTTAGGCAACGGCTCGGTCAACGGCTTGTACGGCTTCGTCGCGGTGATCTCGTCGAACGTCTGCACCGTCTGGAATCGCCGCCCCGGGGACGTCGGCTTGTACTTGCGGATAGTCATCGTCTAGGCGCCTTCCAGGAACTCGGGCACGTTCTGGCCGTCGCGCAGGCGCACGTAGGCTTTCTTCCAGTCCGGACGCTGGCCGGAAAACCGTCCCTGCCGCTTGATCTTGCCGTGGTTGATCGACGTGCGAACGCTGGCGACCTTCGTTCCCAGCAATCGCTCCACCGCCTGCTTGATCTCGACCTTCGTCGCCCGCATCGCCACCTCAAGCACGATCGTCCCGGTGTGCTCGCGCTGGACCGAGGTCTTCTCGGTGACGAGGGCCCGCCGAATGACTTCGGTCTCTCTCATGATCCCAGAACCTGCGTCAACCGCTCGACCGCAGCGCGCGTCATCACGACCCGCCGGGCGTCGACGACGTCCCTTGCACCGAGCTGGTTGGTCGGCATGAGCTTAACATCACCGAGATTGCGCACCGCCAGCACCAGCTTCGAATCCAGTTGCACGTCGACCAGCAAGGCCTTCGACACCACGTCGAGGCGCCGCAGCAACTCGACCGCCAGCCGCGTACGCGGCTCGTCGACCCCGAGCTGCTCCACCACCAGGACATCGCCGTCCTGGAACTTCTCGGTCAACGCCGCTCGCAACGCTCCCAGAATCATCTTCTTCGGCAGGCGGTACCCATAGTTCCTCGGCTGGGGACCGAACACGACGCCGCCCGAACGCCAAAGCGGATTGCGGCTCTCGCCGACCCGCGCGCGTCCGGTGCCTTTCTGCCGCCACGGCTTCTTCCCGGTGCCGCTGACCTGGCCGCGCGTCTTCGTGGCATGGGTGCCGCGACGCTCGGCGGCCGATGCGTGCACCACCGATTCCCAGATGAGGTCCCGGTTCAGCCGGCCGCCGAACACGTCATCACGGACCTCGACCGAGCCGATCTTCTCGTTCCCCAAATCAACGACATCCAGCGTCATGGTCGCAACCTGCTCCAGTGGAACCCGGTCAGAATCGCTCACTTCCGCTTCTTCGCCGATTCCTCGGCCACCGGTGCGGGCTTCGGCTTGGCGGCGACCGCCTTCCGTATCATGACGACCCCGCCCGGAGCTCCCGGAACCGCCCCCTTGACGACCAGCACATGCTGGTCCGCATCCACTCGCAGCACCTGCAGGTTCCGGGTCGTGACCCGGTCGCCGCCCATTCGCCCCGGTCCCCGCATGCCCTTGATGACCCGAGAGGGGTACGACGACGCTCCGATGGAGCCCGGCGCGCGATGGAACATGGAGCCGTGGCTCGCGCGGCCGCCACTGAAACCGTGACGCTTCATGACGCCCTGAAACCCCTTGCCGCGACTGACCCCGATAACATCCACCCGATCGCCATCGGCGAAGACCGACGCCACCACCTGATCGCCTTCCGCCGGTCCGTCGCCATCCACGCCGACTTCCCGCCGAATCCGCGTCGGGGGCACCTTGGCCTTCTTGTAGTGACCGGTGATGGGCCGGTTCGCGTTGACCGGAGTCTCCTCGACGAGCCCAAGCTGCACGGCGGCATAGCCGTCGCGTTCGACCGTCTTGCGTTGCACGACGACGCACGGGCCGGCCTTGATGACCGTCGCCGGCCGGATCGCGCCGTCGTCGTCGAACAACTGGGTCATTCCGATCTTTCGTCCGAGAATGCCGGTCACCATGGTCGTTTGCGTCCGTCTTGCGGGGGGCCGCCCGGAGCCCTCCCTAGCCGTTGCCCTTCCCGAATGCCTTGATTTCGACGTCGACTCCAGCCGGGAGATCGAGCTTCATCAACGCATCGACGGTCTGGGACGTTGGCTCGAAGATATCGATCAACCGCTTGTGCGTGCGGATTTCGAACTGCTCGCGCGATTTCTTGTCGACGTGGGGCGATCGCAACACCGTCCACTTGTTCAGATCCGTCGGCAGCGGTATCGGCCCGGCGAGGCGCGCCCCCGTCCGCCGGGCGGTATCGGCGATCTCGTGGGTCGATTGATCGAGCAACCGGTGATCGTAGGCTTTCAGACGTATCCGAATCTTGTCACTGAACATGGCTTCTCATACCGGAGTCGTATCTCTGGCGTGGCGCGCGGCGGCTATTCGACGATGTCGGTGATGGCCCCCGACCCGACCGTGCGGCCACCTTCACGAATCGCGAATCGCAGCCCCTTCTCCAGCGCCACCGGCGTGATCAACTCCACTTCCATCGCCACGTTGTCACCCGGCATCACCATCTCCACACCGTCCGGCAACGTCGCAACCCCCGTCACGTCCGTCGTCCGCAGGTAGAACTGAGGCCGATACCCGTTGAAGAACGGCGTGTGACGACCGCCTTCGTCCTTCGTCAAAACGTAAACCTCACCCTTGAACTTCGTATGCGGCGTGATCGACTTCGGCTTCGCCAGAACCTGGCCACGCTCCACATCGTCCTTCTCAAGGCCACGCAGCAAAACTCCGATGTTATCCCCGGCCACACCCTCGTCCAGCAGCTTCCGGAACATCTCCACACCGGTGACGACCTTCTTCTGCGTCTCCTGGAAACCAACGATCTCGATCTCTTCGCTCACCTTCACGATGCCCCGATCCACACGCCCCGTCACCACCGTCCCGCGACCCAAGATCGAGAACACGTCCTCGATCGGCATCAGAAACGGCTTGTCAACGTCGCGCACCGGAAGCGGAACATAGTCGTCAACCGAAGACATCAACTCGTCGATGCAGCCCGTATACGCTTCGTCGCCTTCCAGGGCCTTCAGCGCAGAACCCCGAACCACCGGAAGGTCGTCGCCCGGAAACTCATACGACGACAGCAGCTCCCGAACCTCCAGCTCCACCAGATCCAGAAGCTCCTCGTCGTCCACCATGTCCACCTTGTTCATGAACACGACCAACGACGGAACCCCAACCTGACGAGCCAGCAAAATGTGCTCCCGCGTCTGCGGCATCACCCCGTCGGTCGCCGCAACCACCAGGATCGCCCCGTCCATCTGGGCCGCACCCGTGATCATGTTCTTGATGTAATCCGCATGCCCCGGACAGTCCACGTGCGCGTAGTGGCGCGCCGCCGTCGTGTACTCCACGTGCGCCGTCGCGATCGTGATCCCTCGCTCCCGTTCCTCCGGAGCGTTGTCGATCGAGTCGAACGAACGAACCGCGTTCTTCGGATCGTGCTTCGCCAGCACAGACGTGATCGCAGCCGTCAACGTCGTCTTCCCGTGGTCGATGTGCCCGATCGTACCGATGTTCACATGCGGTTTCGACCGGTCGAACTTTTCCTTCGCCATGCGATAGCCTCTTCTTATCTGCCGTGGATACGCGCGACGATCTCTTCGCTGACCGCCTGCGGGACTTGGTCATAGCGATCGAAATGCATCGTGTAGGTAGCGCGCCCCTGCGTGCGGGAACGCAGCTCCGTTGCGTAGCCGAACATCTCCGACAGCGGCACGCGCGCATTGACAATCTGCGTCCCGCCATGGCTCTCCATCGACTTGACCTTGCCGCGGCGGCCCATGATGTCGCCGATGATGTCGCCCATGTACGCCTCGGGCACCACCACCTCGACCTTCATGATCGGCTCCAGCAGCACCGGGGTGGCCAGACGGGCGGCATTCCTGAATGCCATCGACGCCGCAATCTTGAACGCGATTTCCGACGAGTCGACATCGTGGGACGAACCGTCGTAGAGCGTGACGGTCACATCCTCAATCGGATACCCGGCGAGAATGCCGGTCGTCACCGCCTCTCGAACCCCCGCCTCGACAGACGAAATAAACTCCTTCGGAATCGCGCCACCGAATATCTGGTTCTCGAAGACGAAGCCGTCCCCCGCCTGCCCGGGCACGACGCGCAGCTTGACGTGGCCGTACTGACCGCGCCCGCCGGTCTGCTTGACGTACCGCCCTTCGGCCTGCGCCGGCCTGGTCAGGGTCTCGCGATAGGCGACCTGCGGGCGGCCGACCGTCGCCGCCACGCCGAATTCTCTCCGAAGCCGGTCGACGATGATCTCCAGGTGGAGCTCGCCCATCCCGGACACCACCACCTGCCCGGTCTCGTCATCGGTCCGGACATGGAACGTCGGATCCTCAGTGGTGAGCTTCGCCAACCCCTGGCCGAGCTTTTCCTGGTCCGCCTTGGTCTTCGGCTCGATGGCGAGCGTGATGACCGGCGTCGGAAACTCCATGGCCTCGAGCAGGACCGGATGCGCGCGATCGCAAATCGTGTCGCCGGTGGCCACCGTCTTCAGGCCGACCGCGGCCGCGATATCGCCAGCGTAGACCTGCTCGATCTCTTCCCGCTTGTTGGCGTGCATCTTCAGCAGGCGGCCGATACGCTCCCGGCGGCCCAACCGCGGGTTGTAGATCGTCGCCCCACTGGCCATCACCCCGGAATACACGCGTATGAAGGCGAGCTGACCGACGTAGGGATCGGTCATGATCTTGAATGCCAGGGCCGAAAACGGCGCATCGTCCTGCGCCGGCCGCTCGAGCACCGTATCGCCGTCGCCATCCGGCACGGTCCCGGTCACGGCGGGAATATCGGCCGGCGACGGCAGATAGTCGACCACGGCATCGATCAAGGGCTGCACCCCCTTGTTCTTGAAGGCGCTGCCGCACAACACCGGCACGAACGGCGCATCCTCGTTGCGCACGGACTCGATGGTCCGCCGGCGCAGCACCGGAATGATCTCCTCGGGCCCTATCGGCTCCCCGTGCAGGTACTTCTCGAGCAATCGGTCGTCGACCTCGCAGACCTTCTCGATCAACGCCTCTCGCGCCGCCGTTACCTCCTCGAGGCGGTCGGCCGGAATTTCCTCGAGCACCGATTCGGCGCCGAGCGATTCGTCCTGGTACCGAACCGCCTTCATGGCGACCAGATCGATCACGCCGGCGAAACCGTCTTCGGCCCCCAGCGGTAACTGCACCGCCACCGGGTTCGCCTGAAGCTTCTCGCCAATCTGGGTCAGCGTGCGCCGAAAATCGGCCCCCACGCGGTCCATCTTGTTGACGAAGCAGATGCGCGGCACCCGGTACTTGTCGGCCTGACGCCAGACCGTTTCGGATTGCGGCTCCACCCCGCCCACCGCATCGAACACCGCCACCGCGCTATCCAGCACGCGCAGCGATCGTTCGACTTCCGCCGTGAAGTCCACGTGTCCGGGGGTGTCGATGATGTTGATCCGGTGGTCGCGCCACATGCACGTCGTGGCGGCGGAGGTGATGGTGATGCCCCGCTCCTGCTCCTGGGCCATCCAGTCCATGACCGCGGTTCCGTCATGCACCTCGCCTATCTTGTAGGTGATGCCGGTATAGAACAGCACCCGTTCGGTGGTCGTCGTCTTGCCGGCATCAATGTGGGCCATGATGCCGATATTCCGTGTCCGCTCAAGCGGCACTTGTCTCGACATCACCTTGCCCGTTCGTGACTGCCTGCGTTGCGCGACACCACGTTCCGCGATCACCGGGGCGATTTCCAACTCGGCTCCAACCACTTTGTCTGCTTCTATCCTGCCTGACGGCGTCCGCTGTCCTACCACCGATAGTGGGCAAACGCCTTGTTCGCCTCGGCCATCCGGTGCGTGTCCTCGCGCCTCTTCACCGACCCGCCCCGAAGATTCGACGCGTCGATGAACTCGTTGGCGAGCTTCTCTCTCATCGTCTTGCCGTCGCTGCGGCCTCGTGCGAAGCCCGACAGCCACCGCAGACTCAGCGACAGACGGCGGTTCGGATTGACCTCGATCGGCACCTGGTAGTTCGAGCCGCCGACCCGCCTCGACTTGACCTCGAGGCTGGGTTTCACGTTGTCGACCGCCTTCTTGAACACCTTGATGGGATCGTCGCCGGTCCGCTCCCGGATGATGTCGAGGCTTCCGTACAACAACCCCTCCGCCGTGCTGCGCTTGCCGCTCTTCATGATGGTGCGCACGAACTTGGTCACCAAGGTGCTGTTGTAGAGCGGATCCGGCGGCACCTCTCGCTTCGGCACCTCGCGTCTGCGTGGCATGGCTATGTCCTTCTCGACAACCCGGAGACTCGGGAGACTCTACGCCTTCGGCCGCTTCGCCCCGTACTTCGACCGGCTCTGCTTCCGTCCCTGCACACCGGTGGTGTCCAGCGTCCCGCGAACCACGTGATAGCGAACCCCGGGCAGATCCTTGACACGCCCTCCGCGAATGAGCACGAGAGAGTGTTCCTGGAGGTTGTGGCCTTCGCCCGGAATGTAGGTGGTCACCTCGATCTGATTGGTCAGCCGAACGCGGGCGACCTTCCGCAACGCTGAGTTCGGCTTCTTCGGGGTCTGCGTGAACACCCGCACGCACACGCCCCGACGCTGGGGAGACCGCTGCAAGGCAGGGCTCTTGCTCTTGGTCTCGATCCGGTAACGCCCCTTCCTCACGAGCTGGCTAATCGTCGGCACTACCGCTCCTTGCGTCGATGGGCACGACACCCCGGCCGGCGGCTGGGACGCCTGCGACAGTCTGCCTCGGGCCTGAAAGCAACAGCTTGGCACCCGAAGCGATTGACCCTATTTGTGTGTGCGCGCCGTGAAGAGCCCGGCCACCCAGCGGGTCGGCCCCGGGCCTGCTCCAAACGAGAAAGAGGCGAGTTGCGCCAAGCTCATGTATGCCCCACGGAGCTCACCGCGCTCAGTGGTCCACACGCCTCTCTGACGGGTCGGAGCTAGATAGGGTGTCCAACTCCCCCCCAAAACCTTGCGAGCTTAACACGGGACTCTGATCAACGCAACCGCCCACGAGAACTTTCCTCCCGTCAACCCGTCCACGGGGGTCTCTCCGGGCCTACTCGATCACCTGATCGCGACCCGCCGTCTCCGGCTCCACGAGGTACTCCATCTCGCGTTCAAGGTCCATCTCTTCCTGCGACTGCGGCGGCGGCGGCGGCGGCTCGTCCGGCTGAATCCGCACCCCACGGTAATAGTCGTAGCCGGTGCCGGCCGGAATCAGCCGTCCCATCGTCACGTTCTCCTTCAGCCCCCGCAGGTGGTCCACCTTTCCGGAGATCGACGCTTCCGTGAGCACGCGGGTCGTCTCCTGGAACGAAGCGGCCGAGATGAACGAATCGGTGGACAGCGAGGCCTTGGTGATCCCCAGCAACAGCGGGCGCCCGGTAGCGGGCTGCCCGCCTTCCCCGATGACGCGCTCGTTCTCGATGAGGAACCGGGACCGATCCACCTGCTCGTCGATCAGGAAATCGGTGGTCCCCACGTCCTCGATCTTCATCCACCGCATCATCTGCCGGGCCATGACCTCAATGTGCTTGTCGTTGATGGTGACGCCCTGCAGGCGGTAGACCTCCTGGATCTCGTTCACGAGATAGCTCTGCAGAGCCTTCGGACCGAGGACGCTCAGGATGTCGTGCGGATTGCTCGGACCGTCCATGAGCTGCTCGCCCGCACGGACACGGTCCCCATCCTGGACGTTCACATGGACTCCGCGAGGCAACGAGTACTCGCGCGGTTCGGCCCCGGGCTCATCAGGCACGACGATGATCTTCCGCATCCCCTTGACGATGCTGCCGATCTTGACCGTCCCGTCGATCTCGCTGATGACCGCGGTTTCGCGAGGCTTTCGCGCTTCGAACAGCTCCTGCACCCGAGGCAGCCCGCCGGTGATGTCCTTGGTCTTCGTGGTCTCCCGAGGAATCTTGGCCAGCACCTCGCCGGCGGTCACCTCCTGCTCATCCACCACCATGAGATGCGCATGCGACGGCATGTTGTACTTGCGTTCGATCTTGCCGGCCGCATTTCGGATCTCGACCATCGGCTGCTTCTTCTCGTCGGGCGAGTCGATGATGATCAGGCGGGACAGTCCGGTCACTTCGTCCACCTCCTCGTGCACCGTCGTCCCCTCGACGATGTCCTTGAAGCGGACGGTTCCCGTCTTCTCCGTAATGATCGAAAACGTATAGGGATCCCACTGAACGAGGACCTGGTCCGGCTCGACGGCCTGGCCGTCGGATACCTTCAGACGGGCTCCGTACACCACCGGGTACCGCTCCCGGTCCCGCCCTTTCTCGTCATGGACGACCAGCGAACCGGTCCGATTCATCACGACCAGCGCCCCGTCCTTCGCCTTGACCCACTGGATCGCGTCGAACCGCACGGTCCCGGCGTGCTTCGCTTCGAGAGTCGATTGCGCCGACACCCGCGATGCGGTTCCACCGATATGGAAGGTCCGCATCGTGAGCTGGGTTCCCGGCTCTCCGATCGACTGGGCGGCCACGACGCCGACCGCCAAGCCCAGCTCGACCAACTCACCGGTGCCGAGATCGCGGCCGTAGCACTTGGCGCACACCCCGCGCCGGGCGGCGCAGGTCAGCACCGACCTGATCTTGACCATCTCGACGCCGGAATCCTCGATCTGCGAGGCGAGATCCTCGACGATCAGCTCGTTGGCGGGCACGATGGTCTCGTTGCTGAACGGATCGACGACGACCTCGAGCGCCACCCGACCGACGATCCGTTCCCGCAACGGCTCGATAATCTCGCCGCTTTCCACGATGGCCCGCGATTCGATCCCGTCCTGGGTCCCGCAGTCCCCCTCCGAGATGATCACGTCCTGGGCTACGTCCACGAGGCGGCGGGTGAGATAGCCGGAGTCGGCCGTCTTCAGCGCCGTATCGGCCAGCCCCTTGCGGGCGCCGTGGGTCGAAATGAAGTACTGCTGCACCGTCAGCCCCTCACGGAAATTCGACGTGATGGGCACCTCGATGATTTCGCCGGAGGGCTTGGCCATCAATCCCCGCATGCCGGCGAGCTGGCGAATCTGCTGCTTGCTGCCGCGGGCACCGGAGTCGGCCATGATGTAGACGGCGTTGAAGTCCCGGTCCCCGCCGTCGACGCCCTCCATTTCGTTGAACATCTCGTCGGCAATCTTCTCGGTCACATCCGACCAGATGGCGATGACCTTGTTGTACCGCTCGCCGTTCGTGATCGCGCCTTCGAGATACTGTTGCTCGACTCGGATGACCTCGTCGTTGGCCTCCTTGATCATCGACGCCTTCTGGGCGGGCACGATGAGATCGTCGATGCCAATCGACAGACCGGAGCGGGTCGCATACCCGAATCCGAGCTGCTTCAGCCGGTCCAGCATTTCGACCGTCTTGGGGACGCCGTGCTTCAGATAGCAGTACTGGACGAGCTGACCGAGCCCCTTCTTTTTCAGGAGACCGTTGATGAACGGAAGCTCATCCGGCAAAGCGCTGTTGAACACCACCCGGCCGGCCGTGGTATCGATGATCTTGCCCTCTATCCGCTGGACCTTGGTTCTCAGCACGTCCTGATCGTCCCGGGACATGGTCAGGTCCATCAGCTCGCCGCTGATGCGAAGCCGGATCGGGCTCAATGTCTCGAGTTCCTCGGCCGCGAGCGCCAGTCCCACCTCGTCCGCGGAACCGAAGACGCGCCCCTCTCCCTTGGCCCCCTTCTTGGCCTTGGTCAAGTAGTAGCACCCCAGCACGATGTCCTGCGAGGGCACCGTAATCGGCGCGCCGTTGGCCGGAGACAGGATGTTCTTCGACGCCTTCATCAGGACCGAGGCCTCGATCTGGGCCTCCGGCGAGAGTGGAATGTGCACCGCCATCTGGTCACCGTCGAAGTCGGCGTTGAATGCGGTGCACACCAGGGGGTGAATCCGGATCGCCTTGCCCTCGACCAGGACCGGCTCGAACGCCTGAATCCCCAATCGGTGCAGGGTCGGGGCCCGATTGAGCAGCACCGGATGCTCCCGGATGACCTCCTCGAGAATGTCCCACACCTCGGGCAGCTGCTGGTCGACCATCTCCTTCGCCTGCTTGATGGTGGACACCAGACCGCGGCCTTCGAGCTTGTTGTAGATGAACGGCTTGAACAGCTCGAGGGCCATCTTCTTGGGGAGCCCGCACTGGTGAAGCTGGAGCTCCGGCCCCACGACGATCACGGACCGTCCCGAGTAGTCGACACGCTTGCCGAGCAGATTCTGGCGAAAGCGCCCCTGCTTGCCCTTGAGCGTGTCCGACAGCGATTTGAGGGGGCGGTTGTTCGCCCCGCGCAGCACCCGACCGCGCCGGCCGTTGTCGAACAACGCGTCGACCGCCTCCTGCAGCATCCGCTTCTCGTTGCGGATGATCACATCCGGCGCCTTGAGCTCGATCAGCTTTTTCAGGCGATTGTTCCGGTTGATGACCCGGCGGTAGAGGTCGTTGAGATCGGAAGTCGCGAAGCGGCCGCCATCGAGGGGCACGAGCGGGCGCAGCTCCGGTGGAATGACCGGAATCACATCGAGAATCATCCATTCCGGACGATTGGTCGACTTCCGGAACGACCCGACGACCTTCAAGCGCTTGGCATACTTGAGCTTCTTCTGCACCGAGTTTTCCTGGCGCATCTCCACCCGCAGCCGGTCCGCCAAGTCGTGGATGTCGGCCCGCTTGAGCAACTCCTTGATCGCCTCGGCGCCCATCTGGGCCCGAAACTTCGGACCGTGGTCCTCGAACGCCTTCCGGTACTGCTCCTCCGTGAGAAGTTGATGCGGCTCGTACTCGCTGTCACCGGCGTCGATAACCACGAACGCCTCGAAGTAGAGAATGCGTTCGAGATCGCGGAGGGAAATGTCGAGGAGGTGCCCAATCCGGCTCGGAAGCCCCTTGAAGAACCAGACGTGGCTGACCGGGGTGGCCAACGTGATGTGCCCGAGCCGCTCGCGTCTGACTTTGGCCTGGGTGACCTCGACGCCGCACTTGTCACAGATGACACCCCGGTGCTTCATGCGCTTGTACTTGCCGCACAGGCACTCCCAATCGGTCACCGGACCGAAGATCTTGGCGCAGAACAGCCCGTCCCGTTCCGGCTTGAACGTCCGATAGTTGATGGTCTCGGGCTTGGTGACTTCACCATGCGACCAGGATCGGATGGTCTCCGGCGAGGCGAGGCTGATCCGGATGGCGTCGAAATCGGCCGTCAGCGAACTGCGGTCCGGGAAACTGGGTCTCATGGGTTCTCCTGCCCCGAGCGAAGCCGACTGCTGCTACGCCTCGTCGAGAACGGGGACCGGATCGGTCTCCTCCGTCTCCGACGACTCCGCCGACGCCTCCTCGACGCCGGGTTCCACCGCGGGCATCGGTGACCTCGTCTTCAGTAACTCGACATCCAGGCACAACGCCTGGAGCTCTCGGATCAACACGTTGAACGACTCCGGCAATCCCGGCGTGAACGACGCATCACCCTTGACGATCGCTTCGTAGATCTTGGACCGCCCGGTGACATCGTCGGACTTGGCGGTCAACAGCTCCTGAAGCGTATGCGCGGCCCCGTACGCCTCGAGCGCCCAGACCTCCATCTCGCCGAAGCGTTGCCCTCCGAACTGCGCCTTGCCCCCCAACGGTTGCTGCGTGATGAGCGAATACGGCCCAATGGAACGGGCGTGAATCTTGTCGTCCACAAGGTGGGACAGCTTCAGCATGTAGATGTACCCGACGGTCACATCCTGCTCGAACTCCTCGCCGGTCATGCCGTCGACCAGCCGACTCTTGCCGCCCGGCGGCAGCCCCGCCTTCTTGAGCCACCCCTTGATCTCGGACTCGGTCGCACCGTCGAAGACCGGAGTCGCGAAATGCAGGCCGAGCGCGCTCGCGGCCCAGCCCAGGTGGGTCTCGAGGATCTGCCCCACGTTCATCCGGGACGGGACGCCCAGCGGATTCAAGACGATTTCGACCGGCGTGCCGTCCGGCAGATGCGGCATATCCTCTTCCGGAAGCACCCGCGCAATGACACCCTTGTTGCCGTGGCGGCCTGCCATCTTGTCGCCAACCGACAGCTTCCGCTTCATGGCGACGTAGACCTTGACGAGCTTGATCACGCCGGGGGGCAGCTCGTCGCCGCGGCGAATCTTCTCCTTCTTCTCTTCGAACATCTGGCGGATCACTTCCACCTGGCGTTCGGTGCGTTCCTCGAGAGTGCGCAGTTCGGTCCCGAGTTGGGAGTCGGATCCGGCGAGTCGAATACGGGTCACCGCCTGATAGGGAAGTCCGAGAACGCTCTCCGCGGTCAGGACCGTCCCCCCGGCGACGAGCACTTCCCGTCCGTAATCATCGTACAGGTCGGTGTCGAGGGTGTGACCATCGAGCTTCACCGATACCCGCTTCTTGACCTCCTCGTGCAGAATCCGAATCTCGTCTTGGAGATTCTTCTCCATCAGCTCGAGTTCTTCGGCTTCGATGGCCTTGGCCCGATCGTCCTTCTCGATCCCCTTGCGCGAGAAAATCTTGACCCCGACGATGATCCCGTCGATACCGGGCGGGCACAGCAGCGACGCGTCGCGTACGTCGCTCGCCTTCTCTCCGAAGATGGCCCGCAGCAGCTTCTCCTCCGGGGTCAGTTGGGTCTCCCCCTTCGGGGTGACCTTGCCCACGAGGATGTCGCCCGGCTTGACATAGGCGCCAATCCGGATGATTCCGCTGTCGTCCAGATCGGCGAGGAAGCCTTCCGAAACGTTCGGAATGTCCCGGGTGATGTCTTCGGGACCGAGCCTCGTATCCCGCGACTCGGTCTCGAACTCCTCGATATGGATGGAGGTGTAGTAGTCCTCCTTGACCATCCGCTCGGATACCAGGATGGCGTCCTCGAAGTTGTATCCCCGCCAAGGCATGAACGCGACGAGCACATTACGGCCGAGGGCCAACTCACCGAGCTCGGTGCAGGGTCCATCGCCGAGCACCTGTCCCCGGGCAACCTTCTGGCCGACCTTCACGATCGGCTTCTGGTTGATGCAGGTGTTCTGGTTGGACCGGCGAAACTTGGTCAGGGTGTAGATGTCGGCCCCCATCTCGCGCGACATCTCGCCCGACTCCCCCTCGACCCGCACGACGATCCGCTGCGAATCGACATAGTCAACGGTGCCGCTGCGCCGTGCGACGACGACGGCGCCGGAGTCGCGGGCGGTGATGTACTCCATGCCGGTACCGACGAACGGCGCCCGCGCCCGCAGCAGGGGCACACCCTGCCGCTGCATGTTCGACCCCATCAACGCCCGGTTGGCGTCGTCGTGCTCGAGGAACGGAATGAGGGACGCCGCCACCGAGACCAACTGCTTCGGCGACACGTCGATGAACTCCACCTTGTCGCGCGGCGCGAGAATGAAGTCGCCGGCCTGCCTGGCGTTGACCCGGGAATCCATGAGGTTGCCCTCTTCGTCGAGTCGGGCGTTCGCCTGCGCGATGATGTATCGGTCTTCCTCCCACGCGGACAGATAGAACGAGTAAGGCTCGTACTCGGCCGCCTTCTTCTTCCCCTTCTTCTGGGCCGCCGCGTTCTCCCGTTCGGCGTCGATGGCGTCGACGACGTCACCGACCTTGAATCGGGTCGTCCCGCCGTTGGTAATCTGCACGAAGTCGACGGCGCGTTCGTCCTTGACCCGGCGATAGGGCGACTCGATGAACCCGAACTCGTTGATCCGGGCATAGCAGGACAACGACGAGATCAACCCGATGTTGGGTCCCTCCGGCGTCTCGATCGGACACATGCGCCCATAGTGGGTCGGATGGACGTCGCGGACTTCGAACCCGGCCCGTTCACGCGACAGACCGCCCGGCCCCAGGGCCGACAATCGCCGCTTGTGGGTGATCTCGGAAAGCGGATTCGTCTGATCCATGAACTGGGAGAGCTGAGACGAACCGAAGAACTCCCGGATCGCCGCCATCACCGGTTTGGCGTTGATCAGGTCGTGCGGCATCGCCGTCGCCATCTCCTGATAGACCGACATCTTCTCCTTGATCGCCCGCTCCATGCGGACCAGACCGATGCGGAACTGGTTCTCGAGGAGTTCGCCGACCGACCGCACCCGCCGGTTGCCGAGATGATCGATGTCGTCCGCGTTCAACGGATTTCGCCGCAACGCCAGGAGATACTTGATGACCGCGTGGAAATCGGGCGGATGCAGGATTTTCTCGTCGAGCGGCGTATCCAGCCCGAGTTTCGTGTTCAGCTTCAGCCGTCCGACCCGCGAAAAGTCGTACTTCTGCGCATTGAAGAACATGCTCTCGAACAGCGAACGCGAGCTGTCGAGGGTCGGCGGATCCCCGGGACGGAGGCGCCGGTAGATTTCGATCAACGCCTCTTCATGCGTCCGGATCGTGTCCTTGCGCAGGGTCGTCGACAACACGCTCCCGATGTCGTCACGCTCCGGCGAGAAGATCTCGATCTCCTCGACCTGCTTCTCTTGGGCCATCGACACGATGCGAGGTATCACCTCGTCGTTGGCCTCCAGAATCACCTCGCCGGTGGACGGATCGACGACGTCGGCCGCGGCATACGTACCTTCGAGCTCCGCTTCCGCCACTTCGATCCACTCTATGCCGGCCTTTTGCAGGGCGGTGACCGTGGTAGCGCTGATTTTCTTGCCGGCGCCGATCTTGTGGGTAGCGTCGATCTGCACCTCGCTGGCCGCGCGCCGGCCGATCAGGTTCCGGCTCGCCGCCCACCGCGGCGCGCCTTCACGCAACGAGATCCGATCCACGGCGTAGAAAGTCTTGACGATCTCGTCGGCGCCGCGCAGGCCGAGCGCGCGCAGAAACACGGTGGCGAGAAACTTGCGCTTGCGATCGATGCGTACGTACAGGAGATTCTTGGCGTCGTACTCGAACTCGACCCACGACCCCCGGTACGGAATGATCTGGGCAACGTGAAGCTGCCGGTCCTCGGAGTGGAAGAACGCCCCCGGCGACCGGTGGAGCTGGGAGACGACGACCCGCTCGGTGCCGTTGATGATGAACGTGCCGTTGTCGGTCATGAGCGGCACGTCACCGAAGTAGACCTCCTGCTCCTTGATATCCCGAATCGTCTTGGCGCCGGTGTCGGGGTCCTTGTTCCAAACCACCAGGCGAATCGTGACCTTGAGCGGCACCGCATAGGTCACGCCGCGCTCCTGACACTCCTCGACGTCGTACTTGAGCTTCAGGGCGACGGTGTTCTCGCAGATGTCGCAGACCACCCCTCGGGCGTGGTTGGCGGCCCCGCACTTGGGGCAAAGCACCTCGTGCTGACCGTAGGGCTCCGCCACCAGGGTGGCGTCGCACGCCGAGCAGGGCTGTCGGAGATGGTGCAGACCGGAGAGCCGCCCGCACTTGCATTCCCAGTTGCCGATCGAGTATTCGATGAACTCCAGGGACGAGTTTTCCCGGAAGTCGCTGATCGGAAAAACAGACTTGAACACCGACTGCAGCCCCGCATCCTCCCGTTCCGACGGGAGTCGGGTCATCTGCAGAAAGCGTTCGTAGGATTTTTTCTGGATCTCGATGAGGTTGGGAATCGGAATCGTCGTCCGGATCTTCGAAAATTCGATGCGCTCCCGGTAGACGTTCTTGGGCTGACTTTGCATTCTGCATCCTCGGACTGGCGGCCAGGATGGGATGGTTCAGAAGTTGCGCGCTACGTCCTCGATCGGTTCCAGGTACGCCACCAATGAACGCCCGAATTCGGACCGGTCCGGGAACCGCGGGTCACCTGTGGTCCCCCCCGTGTCGTCCGGCGCCGTGCACCGCGGTTCGAGCGCTCGACGCGCGACCCGCCGGCGCTCCCGCGCCGCGGCCATGCGCAAGCGCATCGGCTCCGGCCCGAATGCCCGCATCGCGGCGGCGTGCGCGACGACCCGCGCACCCCGCTCGCCACGAGCCGCTATTTCACTTCGGCTTTTGCCCCCACGCCCTCGAACTTCTTCACGATGGCTTCCGCTTCGTCCTTGGGAATGTCTTCCTTGACCGCTGTCGGCGCGCTCTCGACCAGGTCCTTGGCTTCCTTGAGCCCCAGACTGGTCACTTCGCGAACGGCCTTGATCACGTTGATCTTCTTGAGCCCGATCTCCGTGAGCATGACCGTGAACTCGGTCTGCTCCTCGGCCGCCTCGGCCGCGGCCCCGGGGGCGCCCGCTACCGCCACCGGCATCGCCGCCGCGGCGGAGACCCCGAGCTCCTCCTCCAGGGTCTTGACGAGTTCGGAGAGCTCGAGCACCGAGATCCCCTTGATGTATTCGACAACCTGTTCCTGTGTCACTTCGGCCATAACCAACTCCTCGCACTAGAACCCCGGAAGACAGGCATTGCCGCCCACCTATCCCTGTTCCTCCGATTCCGATCGCTTCTTCTCCGCCTGGACGAGCACGCTGACCAGGTCGCGCGGCACCGCACTCAACACCCGGACGATCTGGGTCATGGGAGCCTGCAACTGCCTGAGCAGCATCGCCTGCAACTCTTCCTTGCCGGGCAGGGTCGCGAGGCTCTCGACGTCCGCCGCGGCGATCTGCTTTCCCGACACCATACCCGTCTTCACCTTCAGCTCGGGCGCCGTCTTGGCAAAGGTCACGAGGGCTTTCGCCAGCCCGGCGGGGTCCTCGTCGGTATACGCGAGCGCGGTGGTCCCTCGAAACGAATCCCGCAGCGGCTCGAACGCGGTGCCATCCACGGCGCGCCGGGCCAGCGTGTTCTTGACCACGCGATAGCCGCCCCGCGCGGCGCGAACCTGGCGCCGCAACTCGGTGACCGTCGGCACGTCCAATCCGCTGAAGTCGAGGAGAACCACGCTCTCCGCGCTGGCCAGTACGTCGCTCAACTCCCCGATCCGTTCACTCTTGGCGCTTCTGCTGACGGGCATCTGTTCCTGTATCCTCGTGACGCTCACATGACCGGCCGCCCATGGAGGCCGGCCTGACGCCGCGAACCGACGAGCCGGTGGTCGTCCGACCCAGTTTCCCGACTGCCGCCGTCACCCCACCAGGGTATCGACTTTCGACGCGTCGATCTTGACCCCGGGCCCCATGGTCGAAGACACGGTCACGCTTCGAACGTACTTGCCCCGCGCCGCCGACGGTTTGGCGCGAATGACGCTGGTCATCAACGCTTCGGCGTTCTCGACAAGGGCGCCGGCATCGAAAGAACATCGACCGACCGGCGCATGCACGACACCAGCCTTGTCGACGCGGTAGTTGACCTTTCCGGCCTTGATTTCCTTCACCGCCTGGGCCACCTCGAACGTCACCGTTCCGGTCTTCGGATTCGGCATCAACCCCCGCGGTCCCAGCACCCTGCCCAGCTTCCCGACCACCCGCATCATGTCGGGCGTGGCGACGACGGCATCGAACTCCAACCATCCGCCCTGGATGCGTTCGACCATTTCCTCGCCGCCGACGACGTCCGCGCCGGCCTCTTCGGCTTCCTTCTGCTTCTCACCGCCGGCGATCACCAGCACCCGCTTGGACCGACCCAGCCCGTGCGGCAGGATGACCGTGCCCCGGACCATCTGATCGGCATGTTTCGGATTCACACCCAAACGGAGCGCCACCTCGACCGCCTCGTCGAAGCCCGCGTACCCGACTCTCTGGAGGAGCGGCATCGCCTCGGCCAAGTCGTACAGCCGATCCTCGACCTGCTCGGCCGCAGCCCTGAATTTCCTGCTCTTTCTCGCCATCTCTGCCCTCTCCGGCAACACCCGGCGTACCGTCGGCTCCCCGAATGCCCGTGACCACGGACTCCTAGCCTGCGATGTCGAGCCCCATGGAGCGGGCCGTGCCCGCCACCACCTTCACCGCCCCGGCCAGATCATTGGAGTTCAGGTCCGGCATCTTGGTCTTCGCGATTTCCTCGACTTGCGCCAGGGTCACGGTGCCGACCTTGTCGCGATTCGGCTCTGCGGAGCCCTTGGCGATATTGGCCGCCCGCTTGAGCAATATCGCGGCCGGCGGGGTCTTCGTGATGAAGCTGAGGGTCCGATCCGCGTAAATCGTCACCACCGCCGGAATGACGAGCCCTTCCTGGCTGGCGGTTCTGGCATTGAAGGTCTTGCAGAAGTCCATGATGTTGACGCCGTGCGGGCCGAGCGCGGTCCCGACCGGGGGGGCTGGTGTCGCCTTGCCGGCCGCGATCTGGAGCTTGACCATCCCGATCACCTTCTTCGCCATATCCGTCCAACCTCCGAATCATCGCACCCGCACGAATACGTACGCCGGCATCCGGCCGCCGCCGCGCCGTGCCGCATGGCGCAGAGCGCGCCTCGCCCGGAAACCGCCGCCTTCCGGCGCCGCTTCCCCACCCAACCAAACCGGCCGGAGTCGCCTCCGCTGTCGCGAAGCCGACTCCTACTGCTTCTCGACCTGCAGGAAATCGAGCTCCACCGGGGTCGATCGCCCGAAGATCGTCACCATGACCCTCAACGTGTTCCGATCCAGATTGACATCGTCGACGACACCGTTGAAGCTGTTGAACGGCCCCTCGTTGATGCGCACCTGGTCGCCTTTCTCGAACGTGTATTTCGGTTTCGGCTTTTCTGCCGCAACCGTCACCTGGAGCAGAATCTGGTCCACTTCCTCCTGCGTCAGCGGCGTCGGCTTCGAGCCTGCGCCGACGAACCCGGTGACCTTCGGGGTATTCCGCACCACGTGCCACGCCTGGTCGGACATGTTCATCTCGATCAGGATGTAACCCGGGAAGAACCGCTTCGAGCTGACGACCCGCTTGCCCCCTCGCATCTCGACAACGTCTTCGGTCGGGATGAGCACCTCGCCGATGTCGGTCTGCAGCCCGTAGGCCAGTACCCGTTGCCGGAGCGACTCGGAGACCTTCTTCTCGAACCCCGAGTAGGTGTGCACGATGTACCACTGCCGGGTGCTGACGTCGGTCATTGCGCTCCGAACGTTTCGAAAATGAGTCTGGCAATCCGGGTCAGGACCAGGTCGATGCTCCAGAGATACATTCCGAAGAACACCGAGGTCAGGATGACGACCAGCGTGGTGGCATAGACCTCCTTGCGGGTCGGCCACGTCACCCGCTCCATCTCGTTCTTGACCTGGGCGAGAAAGACGCGAGCCCGACCGAACCACCCGGTAACGTGCATCGATGCGTCTCTGACGTTGTCGAGTCGTGCTGTCTTCACGAACTGCCCGATCCTTTCATGCGTGCGCGTGCGCTGAACGTGCGCCGGGCCGGTCCCTCCGGACGCGTGTGGCAGGCCAGGAGGGAATCGAACCCCCAACCCCCGGTTTTGGAGACCGGTGCTCTGCCAATTGAGCTACTGGCCTATGCTCCTGGTGTCCCTGCTCGGAACCTCCGCTGCCCGGCCGACTCGTTCGTCGACCGATCCAGCCAACATCGCCGGGCCGGGTGGCGCGAGCCTGGAATCCCGCTACGGTCCGTATATGGCTATTTCGACTCCCGGTGTACGGTGTGCGTGCGACACCAGCGGCAGTACTTCTTGAACTCGAGCCGCCCGGTGGTCTTCCGCTTGTTCTTGGTCGTGCTGTAGTTGCGGCGTTTGCAGTCCGTGCACGCCAACGAAATGATGTCCCGCATGGTTTTGGGCTACTCCACACCAGGGCGCGTGCCTTCGAGACGCCGCGCGCCGCGGCTATTCGATGATGTCGGTGATGGCCCCCGACCCGACCGTGCGGCCACCTTCACGAATCGCGAATCGCAGCCCCTTCTCCAGCGCCACCGGCGTGATCAACTCCACTTCCATCGCCACGTTGTCACCCGGCATCACCATCTCCACACCGTCCGGCAACGTCGCAACCCCCGTCACGTCCGTCGTCCGCAGGTAGAACTGAGGCCGATACCCGTTGAAGAACGGCGTGTGACGACCGCCTTCGTCCTTCGTCAAAACGTAAACCTCACCCTTGAACTTCGTATGCGGCGTGATCGACTTCGGCTTCGCCAGAACCTGGCCACGCTCCACATCGTCCTTCTCAAGGCCACGCAGCAAAACTCCGATGTTATCCCCGGCCACACCCTCGTCCAGCAGCTTCCGGAACATCTCCACACCGGTGACGACCTTCTTCTGCGTCTCCTGGAAACCAACGATCTCGATCTCTTCGCTCACCTTCACGATGCCCCGATCCACACGCCCCGTCACCACCGTCCCGCGACCCAAGATCGAGAACACGTCCTCGATCGGCATCAGAAACGGCTTGTCAACGTCGCGCACCGGAAGCGGAACATAGTCGTCAACCGAAGACATCAACTCGTCGATGCAGCCCGTATACGCTTCGTCGCCTTCCAGGGCCTTCAGCGCAGAACCCCGAACCACCGGAAGGTCGTCGCCCGGAAACTCATACGACGACAGCAGCTCCCGAACCTCCAGCTCCACCAGATCCAGAAGCTCCTCGTCGTCCACCATGTCCACCTTGTTCATGAACACGACCAACGACGGAACCCCAACCTGACGAGCCAGCAAAATGTGCTCCCGCGTCTGCGGCATCACCCCGTCGGTCGCCGCAACCACCAGGATCGCCCCGTCCATCTGGGCCGCACCCGTGATCATGTTCTTGATGTAATCCGCATGCCCCGGACAGTCCACGTGCGCGTAGTGGCGCGCCGCCGTCGTGTACTCCACGTGCGCCGTCGCGATCGTGATCCCTCGCTCCCGTTCCTCCGGAGCGTTGTCGATCGAGTCGAACGAACGAACCGCGTTCTTCGGATCGTGCTTCGCCAGCACAGACGTGATCGCAGCCGTCAACGTCGTCTTCCCGTGGTCGATGTGCCCGATCGTACCGATGTTCACATGCGGTTTCGACCGGTCGAACTTTTCCTTCGCCATGTATTCGCTCGCTCTCGAAACAAAACCCTGCACCCGAAGGCGCCTTTCACCGCGCTACCCCCGCCTCCCGACACGGGCGGCCTCCAATCGCGTGATCGCGGCTGGAGCCGATGACCGGACTCGAACCGGTGACCTCGTCCTTACCAAGGACGCGCTCTGCCTACTGAGCTACATCGGCATGCCGCCGCACGCCCCGCCGCCCCGCGCCGAGACGGCCACGTCCCTCTATGTCACGGCAGATTGCCGACGAGGCGCGCTCGCCCCGTCCGGCGACGCTGCCGCACGCGCGAAACTGGAGCGGGAGACGGGGATCGAACCCGCGACCAACAGCTTGGAAGGCTGTGACTCTACCACTGAGTTACTCCCGCCTTCGCGGCTCCTGCCGTCGTGGCCTACGGACCAGCTTCGCCATGCCGCCGGCTCGTGCCGGGCGAAACTGGTGGCGAGGGGAGGATTCGAACCTCCGAAGCCGCTAGGGCGACAGATTTACAGTCTGTTGCGTTTGACCGCTCCGCAACCTCGCCGTATCCCACAACGATTCAGCCGAAAACACTCGCGATACACGCTCCAGGCCGACGCTGCGCGGCGGACGGACACCGATGCCGTGGTCACCTCGCAACGGCAGATAACACCGACCCTGATACCCACCTGTCACGTGGAAACAATCCGCTGGAGCTGGCGAAGGGATTCGAACCCCCGACCCGCTGATTACAAATCAGCCGCTCTACCGGACTGAGCTACGCCAGCCGGACCAAACGGTAGAATTTAGCACGATTTTACTCCCCGACGCAAGATGCATCTTCATGCATCCGGGACGCCAGCCACACCGCTGCGCCGTTGACGCACCGCTTCGAACAGCGCGATACCGGCCGCCACCGCAACGTTGAGGCTGTTCACGCGGCCGAGCATCGGGATCGACGCCACGCGATCGCACCGCTCCCGGACGAGGCGCCGCAATCCGCGCCCCTCGCTGCCGAGCACGAAGGCGGTAGGCAGGGTCAGATCGACGTCTCGATACAGGTCGCCTCCACCCGCCTCGAGCCCTACCGTCCACACCCCGGCCGCCTTCAAGGTGGTCAGCGCACGGGCAATATTGACGACGGATACCAGCCGCACGTAGGAAATCGCGCCGGCCGACGACTTCGCGACCGGTCCGACCGGCGCGGCCCGCCGCGTCTGCCGGATGACGCCGTCGACCGCGGCCGCCTCGGCGCTGCGCAGGATCGCCCCCAGATTTCGGGGATCCTCGATCCCGTCGAGCACGAGCAACAGCGCGGGATCGCGCAGACCACCAATCAACGCCTCCAGGGTCACCGGCTCCGGCGGGGCGACTTCCGCCGCCACCCCCTGATGCACCGCGCCTCCCACCATCTGGTCGAGCGCCGCCGGAGAGACCCGAATCACTGGTATGCCGCTCTGCTGCGCGAACCTGCGAATCTCCGCCGTCTTGCGGGAGACCGCCGCCAGACGGACGGTCCGAACCCGCTCCGCCCGCAACGCCTCCAGCACCGGGTTGATGCCGTAGACGATCACGATGCCTCACCCCCCCCTCGCCGGAAGACCGGACCGGCCATCGTTGGTTCAGGCGGCCGGGGCGGCATCCAGCATGGCGACCGCGTGCACCGCCAGGGCCTCGCCGCGGCCCGTCGCCCCGACGCCCTCGCTCGTCTTGCCCTTGATGCCGACCGCGTCCGGCTCGACGCCGACGGCGGACGCGAGCGCCTCCCGCATGCGCTCGACATGGGGGGCTATCCGGGGATGCTCGGTCACCACCACTACATCCAGATTGACCACGACGAATCCGCGGGAGCGAGCCAGACCCACCGCCGTCCGCAGCAACGCGATGCTCGACGCCCCCTTCCACCGGGGATCGGTATCCGGAAAGTGGCGGCCGATGTCGCCCGCCGCGGCCGCACCGAGAATCGCGTCGGTCACCGCGTGACAGACCGCATCGGCATCGGAATGCCCCACCAGCCCGCGGTCATGCGGAATCAGGACCCCACCGAGCCGTAACGGCCCCCCGGCCGTGAAACGATGCAGGTCGTACCCGAGCCCGACACGGCCGGTCGCCATGGTCTCCTCCACGAATCGCCGGGCAATGGCGAGGTCCCGCTCGGTCGTGATCTTGATGTTCCAGGGGTCGCCCTCCACGAGCGCCACCCGATGCCCGGCTCGTTCGGCGAGCCCCGCCTCGTCCGTGGCCTCCACGCCGGTCCGGCCAGACCGAATCGCCTCGGCCAGAATGCCGGCGCGAAATGCCTGCGGGGTTTGCGCCTGTACGATCCGGTCGCGCGCCAGGGTGCGGCCCACGAACCGGCCCGCCCCGACCGAGCGCTGCTTCAGGGTGTCCTGAACCGGGAGAGCGGCGACCGCGGCGCCATGGCGCCGGGCGGCATCGATGGTGCGCACGATCAGCGCGGACGAACAGAACGGCCGGGCCGCATCGTGCACGACGACGATGTCGCTCGCTGTCGCCGCCTCGAATCCTCTCGCCACCGAATCCTGCCTCCGCGCACCGCCGGCGACGATCCGCAATGGCGTGCCGTTCGGGGTGTCGACCAGCGCGGGACCGCCAATCAGCGCGGACGGCAGCACGAGCACGATCTCGTCGACCCGATCGCACCGGTCGAACGCCTCTACCGAACGCTGCAGGATGGTGGCGCCGCCAAGACGCACCAACTGCTTGGGCCGGCCGGCGCCCAGACGGGTCCCGGCCCCGCCGGCGGCGATGATGGCGGTCACCATGGCGCCGCCCCCCCCGGGAAGACCAACCCGAACCGATGCCCGGCCCTCATGCGAACAGTCCTTCCAGCGCCTGGCCGACGCTGTCGACCGGAAACAGCTCGCAGCCCGGTGCGGACATGCCGTCCTCCTTGTCGCCCCTCGGCATGACACAGCGCGTGAACCCCATCTGCGCCGCCTCGCGAACCCGCAATCCGGGCTGCGTGGTGCCCCGAATCTCTCCCGCCAACCCGACCTCGCCGAACAGGGCGGCGCCGGCCGGCACCGGCTGATTGCGCAGGCTCGACGCTACCGCCGCAACCACCGCGAGATCGGCGGCCGGTTCGTGCACCGGGATGCCCCCCGGCACGTTCACGAACACGTCCTCGCCCATGAGCGACAGACCGGCGCGTTTCTCGAGCACCGTCAGCAACAACGACAGGCGCTGGCGGTCGACGCCGTTGGCCACCCGCTGGGCGTTGCCGTAGACGCCGGCGCCGACCAGGGCCTGCACCTCGACCAGAATGGGCCGCGACCCCTCCAACGAACAGAGCACGACCGATCCCGGCACGTCCGCCTTGCGTTGCGACAGGAACTGCGCGGACGGGTTGAGCACCGCGCGCAGGCCGGCGGCCGTCATCTCGAACACCCCGATTTCGCTCACCGCTCCGAACCGGTTCTTCACCGCCCGCACGATGCGGTGCGCGTGATACCGGTCTCCCTCGAAATAGAGCACCGTGTCGACGATGTGCTCCAGCACCTTGGGACCGGCGAGACTGCCGTCCTTCGTCACGTGCCCCACGACGAGAACCGGAACGTTGCGTCCCTTGGCCACGAAGAGCAGGTGGTTCGCCGCGTCCCGCACCTGGGCGACGGTTCCCGGAGCCGACTCGAGCTTGAGCGAGAACACCGTCTGAATCGAGTCGACGATCACCAGGTCCGGCGACAGCCGCGTCACCTCGTCGATCACGCGTTCCAGACAGGTTTCGGCCAGCACGTGCAACCGGGGCGGCGCCAGGCCGAGACGCTCTCCCCGCCGACGCACCTGATGCGGGGACTCCTCGCCCGAGCAATAGAGGACGGTCCGGCCGGCCGCCGCTACCTGCGCCGCCGCCTGCAGCAGCAGCGTCGACTTCCCGATGCCCGGCTCGCCCCCGAGCAGGACGAGCGACCCCGGCACGAGACCTCCGCCCAGCACCCGGTCGAGCTCGCTGACCCCGGTCGATATACGATCCGCATCCGATGTTTCGATATCGGTAAAGAGCTGCGCTTCCGTACCGGTGAGGCCTGGTCTCGAACCGGGATCGGACCCCCGCTTCACGGCCCGTTCTTCGACCAGCGAGTTCCATTCGCCGCAGTCGGGACATCGTCCCAGCCACTTCCGCACCTGGGCCCCGCAGGCCTGACAAACGAAGACGGTGTCGGGTGATTTCACGGGAGCCACGCGTGCATCTCCAACGAGCTAAGGACCGTCCGGACGACCGGCGTAGGTGCGGACGATCCGACTCCCGGTCCGACACAGAATCTCATGCGGTACGGTGTCCAGCGCCGCCGCTATCTCGCCGGCGTCGATACGCTCCCCGCACTGCGCGCCCATCAGCACCACTTCGTCCCCGGGGGTTACGTCGAGACCGGTCACGTCGATCGTAATCGAGTCCATCGACACGGCGCCGACGACCGGCGCCCGCCGGCCGCGCACGAGCACCGAGCCGCGTCCCGCCATGCGCACGTCGAGACCGTCCGCATAGCCGGCCGGCACCACCGCGATGGTGGTCGGACGCAGGACCGGGGCCTGCGCACCGTAGCCGGTCGTCTCGTCGACCCGCATCCCCTTCACGGCGACGACCCGGCTGCGCATCGTCATCACCGGCACCACCGGAAGCGATGCGTCGACGCCGGGTGGAATCAGACCGTAGAGCAGCAACCCCGGCCGGACGCCGTCGTACCAGGTCTTCCGGTCCCGCAACAGGGCGGCGCTGTTCGCCGCGTGTCTCATCGCCGGGCGGACCCCGAGCGCGGCCAGACAGCGCAAGGACTCGTCGAAACGCGTCCGCTGCAGCTCGAACAGCGGGTGCACCGGGTCATCCGCGGTGGCGAAATGCGTATACACCGCCGCGATCTCGAGCCCCGGCCGGCCCAGCACATCGGGCATGGTGCGACTCAGATTGTCGAAACGGAATCCGAGCCGGTTCATGCCGGTGTCGATCTTCAGGTGGCACGCCACCGTCACTCCCCGCCGGACCGCGGCATCGCTCAACGCGCGGGCGGCAAACGGCGAAGACACGGTCGGGGTCAGCCGGTGGGCGAACACGCCGTCCAGATCGCTGACGCTGAGGGCGCCGAACACGAGAATGGGCGCGCGAATCCCACCCTGGCGGAGGGTCACCGCTTCCTCGATGTCCGCGCAGGCGAGCATGCCGGCCCCGGCCGATTCCAGGGCCCGGGCCACCGGGACCGCGCCGTGCCCGTAGCCGTTCGCCTTCACGACCGCAATCACCTGCGGAGCCGCCGGGCCGCTCACGTGACGCGCCACCGCCGCGTAGTTGGCCCGCACCGCGTCGAGATCGACCTGGGCAAACGTCGGCCGGACGGCGACCGAGACCGGCTTCCGGGGTGGACCGGACACCGTGCATCACCCCACGAGCCGCCGGCACCCCGGGCGCCGGTGGCGAAAGCTCCGCCGCATCCCACCGGGGGTCTCGCGGCAACGCGGGGTTCCGCCGGGCGCTCCCGGCACGCCGATCCGGCGACGCGATGTCCGATGCGACGCCCGGCGATCAGGATTCGTAGGCATCGGCGAGATTGGCGAACTTGGTGCACTGTTTCAGGAAGGCGAGCTTGACGACCCCCGTCGGTCCGTTCCGCTGCTTGCCGATGATGATCTCCGCCAGGTTCTCGTTCTCCGGACTCGGGTCGTACTGCTCCTCCCGAAAGATGAAGAGGACCACGTCGGCGTCCTGTTCCAGCGCGCCCGACTCCCGCAGGTCGGAAAGCTGGGGGCGGCGGTCGGACCGGCTCTCGGGAGCCCGGCTCAACTGGGACAGCGCCACCACCGGCACGTCCAGCTCCTTCGCCAAACCCTTCAGCGACCGCGAAATGGCGGCCAGTTCCTGGGTGCGGTTGTCGAACCGGCCGCGCCCCGTCATGAGCTGGAGGTAGTCGACCACCACGAGATGCAGCCCGTGCTCGGCCTTCAACCGGCGCGCCTTCGCCCGCATCTCGAGCACCCCGATGGAGGCGCTGTCGTCGATGAAGACCTTCGCGCCGTCCAGGCGGGTGAGCGCCGCCGCCAGATTGTCGTAGTCCCGCTGGGCGAGAAACCCGCCGCGGAACTTGTGTGAATCGACCCCCGCCTCGGTCGTCAGCATCCGCATGAACAACTGCTCCTTGGACATCTCCAGGCTGAAGACGCCGACCGTCACGTCCTTGTGCACGCCGAGATACTGCGCGATGTTCAGGACGAGGGCGGTCTTGCCCATGGACGGCCGCGCCGCCACGAGGACCAGATCCGACGGCTGAAACCCCCGGGTCAACTTGTCGAGATCAACGAACCCGCTCGGCACTCCGGTGACGACGCCCTCGCCCGACTGCAGCTTGTCGATGCTCGTGTGGCTGGCCTCGACCAGGTCGTGCAACGCCACGAATCCGGTATGGACACTGTCGTCGGCGATGCTGAAAATCGCCTGCTCCGCCTTGTCCAGAACGGTATCGGCCTCCCCTTCACCGGTGTACGCCGTCTCGATAATGTCGTTCGCGGCGAAGATGATCTTCCGGCGCGTCGACTTTTCCTTGACGATGCGGGCGTAGTACTCGACGTGGGTGGAACGGGGCACCCCGTCGACCAATCCCGTAATGTAGGCCGGTCCCCCGACGCCGTCGAGATCGCCCGACCGTTCGAGCTCCTCCTTGAGGGTGACGAGATCGATCACCTCGCCCCGCTCGTTGAGGTCGATCATCTTGTCGAACAGGCGGCGGTGGGCGTCCCGGAAGAAGTCGTCGGCGTCGATCAACTCGGCCGCCTGGTTGAACGCATCGTTGTGAATCAGGACCGCGCCGAGGACGCAGCGCTCCGCCTCGAGGTTGTGAGGCAACGATCGTTCGGAGGGGAAAGAGACAACGTCGGCCATGACCATCAGGACCGGGAGCGGGAGGGTAATGCGTAGCCGTCCCTGGGAACGACCCGCTGCGGCCGACGCCGCATGAGGCGACACGCAACCGGCCCGGTGGTGCGCCGGACGGAGCCGGCACGAGTCCGGGGTGCCGCCTTCATGCGGTCATGCAATCGGCATTACTCGGCGGAAGCGCCGGACGGCTCCGCCTCCGGCGATGCGCCACTGCCGGCCTCATCACCCTCGGCCTCGCCCTCGGCGCCTTCCTTGACGATACGAACCGTCACCTCGGCCGTGACCTCGCGATGCACCTTGATGGCCACCCGGTGTGCGCCGAGCCGCTTCAACGGATCGGCGAGCTGAATCTTGCGCCGGTCCACCTTGAACGACTTCTTGAGCAGCGAGGCCGCGACATCGGCGCCGGTGACCGATCCGTACAAGGTATCGGTCTCGCCGACCCGACGCGCGATGACGCAGACCACCTGGCTCAGACGCCCGGCATACGCTTCCGCGCTCTCCTTCTCGGCCGCATCACGCGCATCGGCGACGACCCGCTCACGCTCGACCTGCCGGCGGTTGGCGTCGGTCACCGGCAATGCCAACCGGCGTGGCAGGAGATAGTTGCGGGCATATCCGTTGGCGACCTTCACGATGTCGCCCCGGCGTCCGAGGTAGTCCACCGGCTCTCTCAAAATGATCTCTACTGACATGGTTTCACTCGGACGACAGGGCCTCGACCCGCGAAAGCGCAGACTCCTGCTAGTCGGTCACGTACGGAATCAACGCCAGTTGCCGTGCGCGCTTGATCGCCGTCTGCAGCTTGCGCTGGTGAGGCGCACAGGTTCCCGACAAGCGTCGAGGCTGTATCTTCCCCCGTTCGGGAATGCTCGCGATCAGCATCCGAACATCCTTGTAGTCGATAAACGGGACCCTGTCGACGCAAAAGCGGCAGACCCGCTTTCGCCGAAACATGCCGCGTCGAGGCCGGTCGGACTTGGGCTTGCGGGCGGCGCCGCGATCGTTCTTCATGCTTCACCTCCGAATGTCTCGCGTCGGGTCGCGGACATCAATCGTTGCACACGGCCAACCGGCTAGCTGCCGGCCGGTTCATCCGACTCCGCCGCGGGCGGCGCAGGTTCATCCTCTGTCGGCGGCGCTGGTTCACCCTCCGCCGAAGCCTCATCCGAGGCCGACGGCGTCACCTCGGGCGGCACCGGTTCACCCTCCGCCGGTGCCCCTCCGTCCGAGGCAGACGTCGACGGCTCCGCCTCCGCAGCCGCCGGCGTCACCTCCGGCGGCGGTTCGCTCTCCGCCGGGGCCTCGTCCACGGGCTCCGACGAGGGTTGCGGCGGCGGTTCCTCCGGCAGACCACGCGCGGCGCGGCGCCGCTCCGACGTCGCCTTCCGCTTCTCGGCCGCCCGCCGCACCTTGCGGAGGTCGTCGTCTACGCGCACCGTGAGATACCGCAGGACATCGTCATTCACGCGCAGCCGGCGTTCGAGCTCGGTCACCATGCTGCCCGGCCCGTGGATGAGCTGAACGACGTAGATGCCCTCCGTGAAGTTGCCAATCGGGTACGCGAGCTTGCGGCGTCCCCACAGATCGGTATTCTCCACCGTCCCGCCGAGCTTGAGAATCTGCTCGTCTATCCGACCCTGCAGCGCTTCCACCTCGGCATTGGCGACGGTGGGCGCGAGGACGTACACGAATTCGTATTGTCTATCGTTTGGCATGCAGCTCCTTCTGGACTCGACGGCCACCCGGCGTGGCAAGGAGTGAACGAGGCCGGCGCGAATGCGCCCCTCTCTGTTCACGAGAGTAACGGACCGGAGAACCGGCGTCAATACGGGACCGGCTCAATCTGGCGGATCCTTCTCGTCACCCCTCTCGGTTTCCTGCCGATTGAACGTGTTCATGACCGGACCGATGCCGGCGTCGACGAACATCTCCACCGCATCGGCCGCACGCCGCACGCCGTCGTCCATCGCCGGGCGCTCCGTGCGGTTGAACCGGGACAGAACCCGCCGCGACAGGTCCTGCCGCGGGTCGCCGCGCCCCACCCCGACCCGCAGGCGCGAGAACCCTTGCTCTCCGGCGACCGCGTCGATGATCGAACGCAGGCCGTTGTGTCCCCCGGACGATCCCTGACGGCGGGCCCGCAACCGACCCAACGGCAGATTCACATCCTCGGTGACCACCAGCAGATCGCCCAGCTCGATTCGGTAGTACCGCAGCAATGCGCCGACCGCGAACCCGCTGCGGTTCATGTAGGTCTGCGGCTTTGCCAGCAGAACCGCGTCACGGCCCCCCGGCACCGGCGGCGAGTTGGCCAGCATGGCGTCGGCGGGAGCGGTCCGAAACGAGAGATTCCAGCGCTTGGCGGTCTCGTCGAGCACCTCGAAGCCGACGTTGTGTCTGGTCCCCCGGTACTCCGCGCCGGGGTTTCCAAGCCCCACGATCAGCTTCACGGTCCTGCACAAAGAGAGCCCGCACCAGCCGGCTGCCCCGGCGCCCGCCACGGCATCCGGGTCATCCCTCCGTCTTGCTCCCGGCCTCCTCCGCCGCCGAATCGGCCTCGGCCTCGGCCTCCGTCTCGTCCGTTTCCGGTTCCGCCTCGAGTTTCGGCGCAATGACATGAACGATGAGCGTCTCGGGGTCGCTCACCGGTTGCCACGACGCCACGCCGAGGACGTCCTTGAGTCGTATGCCCTGGCCGATTGTCAACGACGAGACATCGACGCCGATATGCTCCGGAATCTCGGACGGCAGGCAGGCTATGGCCACCTCGCGCTGCACGAAATCGATCAGGCCGCCCTGCACCTTGACCCCTTCCGCCTCCCCCGACAGCTCGATGGGCACGGTGACGGTTATGACCTTGTCCATGGCGACCCGATAGAAATCGACATGAAGAAGCTGGTGTGAAATGGGGTCGACCTGATAGTCCTTGATCAGCACGTTGTTCGAGCCCGCGCTGCCGACGGTGAGACCGATCAGGGTATTGGCGCCGGCGTCCGAGTGGAGCACTCGCGACAGGGCACCGGGTTCGACGCTGATGGCGAGCGTGCCGGACCCGGCCGTCCCCCCCCCTTCGCCGTAGACGACGCCGGGAACACGGCCGGCTCGACGAAGTCGACGGGCGACGTTCTTGCCGCGTTCGGACCTGATCTCTGCTTGCAACGTGGTTTCCATGAATGAACCTGCTGGCAATGAGCCGACCCGCCTCGCCTCAGACGAACAGCGACGACACGGATGTCTCCTGGTGAATGCTCTGAATCGCCTTCCCCAGCAACGGGGCGACGGACAGTATCTCGATCTTGGTGGATGCGACAATCTCCGGGCGGGGCGGTATGGTGTTCGTGACCACCAGCCTTTCGAGCTCCGACCCCTCGATCCGCTCCAGTGCCGGACCCGACAGCACACCGTGCACCGCACACGCGATCACCCGCGCGGCGCCGTTCTTCCGCAGCGCCGACGCGCTCTGGACCAGCGTGCCCGCCGTGTCGACGATGTCGTCCTGGATGATGCATACGCGGTCCTTCACGTCGCCCACGACGTGCATCACCTCGGCCCGGCCGTCCTCGGAACGACGTTTGTCGATGATGGCCAGATCCGCGCCGAGCCGTTTGGCATAGGCCCGTGCACGCTCGACGCCGCCGGCGTCCGGCGACACGAACACCAGACGCGGGTCCTGAAACCCGGACAGATGCTGAATGAACACGGGGGCGGCGAACAGGTGATCGACCGGGATGTCGAAGAACCCCTGGATCTGGGCCTTGTGCAGGTCCATGGTGAGAATGCGATTGGCCCCGGCCGCACACAGCAGATTCGCCACCAGCTTCGCGGAAATCGGAACCCGGGGCTTGTCCTTCCGGTCCTGCCGCGCGTAGCCGTAGTACGGCATGACGGCGGTGATGCGAGCCGCCGATGACCGCCGAAACGCGTCGATCATGACGCACAGCTCAATCAGGTGCGCATCGACCGGCGTGCACGTCGGTTGCAGAATGAACACGTCCGCACCACGGATGTTCTCGTCGATCCGAAACGATACCTCCGTGTCCGCGAACCGCTTGAGGTTCGCGCGGCCCAGCGGCGCACCGAGATAGTCGGCGATCTCCTGCGCCAACCGCGGATGCGCGCTGCCCGAGAAGAGTTTGAGTTGCCCGTTCAACATCGCCGTCGATTCCGGCCCGGCAGGGCCGTTCGCGGGGGGGCACGCCGCTGCCGGCGGTATGGCTGGGGCGGAAGGATTCGAACCTTCGAATACGGGAGCCAAAGTCCCGCGCCTTACCACTTGGCCACGCCCCATCCAGACCACTTGGCCACGCCCCATCCAGCGAGGGCCTGTCCCGCACGCAGCAGGACCTACTGACTACCGCGAACCCGCTATTGTAACCAGACTGCTCAAACCCATCAAGGACCGGCAGGCGGATTTTCTCGTCCCGACCGCCGCCCCTGTCGTCACACCCGGAATCGCCGCTCGAGTCGAGCCC
Organism: Vicinamibacterales bacterium; assembly: GCA_965229825.1. Lineage (GTDB taxonomy): Bacteria > Acidobacteriota > Vicinamibacteria > Vicinamibacterales > UBA8438 > JAJEEA01. Next base: position 1,039,720 of record CBDDJQ010000013.1, on the reverse strand, counting down.
GGTCCATCGTCCGCGTGAGGCACACGGTCCACCCTTCCCGGCGCGTCCGCAGATCCCGGACCGCTCCGAGGGCCGCGCCCCGGCGCTCGAAGAGACCGAACACCGCGGAACCGCTGCCGGTCATGCCGGCCCGGCGTGCTCCGGCATCCAGCAGCAACCCGGTCGTCTCACCGATACCGCTGCGGCGCCGCACCACCGGCCCCTCCAGGTCGTTGCGCAGATCGTCGAGCAGGAGCGTCGCCCCGGCAAACCGCCCCGGCGGCGAAGCCTTCGCGCCGGCCGGTCCTTCCCGGGACGCCGATGCCCGGTCATCGTCGAGCCACCCGTAGGCGGCGGCGGTCGAGACGCCGTGCGGGGGGACCGCCACCACCACCCAGTGCGGAGGCAGCTCGGCGAGCGGATAGACCTCGTCCCCGCGCCCCACCCCGAGCACCGTGCCGCCGACCAGGAAGAACGGACCGTCGGCGCCCACATCGGCCGCCAGCTCGTGGAGCCGGGCCGCAGGCAGGGTCCGTCCCCACAGGCCGCACAGGCCTCGAAGCACGGCCACCGCGTCCGCGGTCCCGCCCCCCAGCCCCGCCGCGACCGGGATTCGCTTTCGGATGGTCACGGCCACGCCCCGAACGTCGCCGCATCCTCCCAGCTCGGTCCACAGCCGCTGGGCGGCGCGGTGGACCAGGTTGTCCGGCCCCGACGGCACCCCGGTCGTGGAGCATCGAATGCGGCAGACGCCCTCGACGGCCCGCAGCATGAGCGTGTCGTGCAATCCGATGGACTGCAGGATGGTCCGCAGATCGTGGTAACCATCGCGGCGCCGGCCGCCGACCCGCAGGTCCAGATTGATCTTGGCGTGCGCCCGCACGGTCACCCGCCGGACGGGTCCGGCGACCGGTGACGCGCTCATGTCGGATCGACCGGGACCTCCAGCGGACCCGCTCCGCGCAGCTCCTCCAGGGTCGCCGGCACGACGTCCGCGGGGACCGGCAGCGAGAACGCCCCGGGAACGAGTGCGACGTTCAGGTTGACCTGCGACAGGCGAGCCGTGAGATCGGTGGACGGCCCGGCCCCCGCACCATCTCCCCCGACGTCGGACACGACGCGCACGAGCCGGGGCAGACGCCGCCGGAACTCGCCGTACTCGATCGTCAGCCCGTCCCGCGTTCCCGCAATCACGTGATGCTCGCCGTCGATCTCGCGCAGGTAGGCGACCGCGCCGCCGGCCAGATCCACCGCAACCCAGTCGCCGTGGCGCCGCCCCGCGATCGGCTGCGGGTCGGGCACCAGACAGCCGGTCAACACCGCCCGCAGGTCGTCCGGCCCGAACCGGATGCCGGCCAGACTCGCGAACAGATCGGCGGCCGGAACACCCGTCACCACTCGCGCCTCCCGGGTCAGCCACAACGTGGCGCCGGCCGGTGACGCCACGAGATAGAAGACCGGGGCGCCGAACGGAGCCAATCCCTCCAGCCGCATCGACCCGGGCGCGGCCAACCCGGCCCGAATCCGCCCCCGGAGCCTGATCCCGCCGCCGCGCCCGCTGAGCGCGATCATCGTTTCGACGGACCGGACGCTCCGGCACTCCGAAACCACGGAGCCGAAGAGACGCTCGAACTCGGGAAAGGGTGTGCCGGGACCGTCCGGGAGGACCAGCCGCGTCGATCCGCACCCGGCGAGCAGTGCAACAGCGGAACAGATCGACAGCACCCGAAGACTGCTCATCGTTCGCCGCAACCTGTCCGACGCCGCCGTCAGACGATCGTCGCCCCTCGCCCGACGCGGCCGAGGCTCCTACTGCCTCGGGTTCAGCCGGGCGCGTGCGTCGCGAATCTTGGCCCCCACCGTCGCCGCATCGAGCCCTTCGCCGTCGCCCGCGAGTGCGCGCTCCCAGGCATCGATGGCTTCCGCGTAGCGTTCGAAGCGGAACAACAGGTCGCCCATGTGGTCCTGCACCACCGAATTCCGGGGCATCTGATCACTGGCCGCGCGCAGGGGCGATTCGGCGAGCTCGAACTCGTTCTGCTGGAAATAGGCCCACCCGAGGCTGTCCAGATAGGCCCCATTGTGGGGATCGAGCTCGATCGCGCGGCGGATCAGATCGACCGATTCATCGAGCCGCTCGCCGCGCTCCGCCAGCATGTATCCCAGATAGTTCAGGGTCGGAGCGTCGTCCGGGTCCTGCTCGAGCACGCGCCGAAACGCGCCTTCCGCTTCCGGGTACCGTCTCCCGCGTTCGAACACGGCGCCGAGCTGGAACACGATGAGGGTGTTGCCCGGAAACCGCGCCTTGGCTGCCTGCAGGACGCCGACCGCCTCGTCGACCCGGTCGTGCTCGCTGTAGAGCCCGGCCAGCGCCACGTGCGCGATCGGCTCGTCCTCGTGCCGGGCGCGCGCGCCTTCGAGCAACTCGACCGCCTCGCCGACCGAGCCGCGAGCGGACAGGGTCTGGGCCTCGAGCCGGAGCAGGGTCAGATTGTCGGACCGGGAGCGCCGGGCCTCCGCCACGAGATCGCCCGCCTCGTCGAGACGCCCCGCATCGAGAAAGACCTGCACGAGCTGCGCCTGCAATCCGAGGTTGGACGGCGCGAGCTCGAGCGCGTCGGTCAGCGTTTCGACGGCGGCGTCGAAATCACCCGCACTCTGTTGTGCGGACCCCAGTCGTTGCAGGAGGCCGGCCACCTGGCGGGGATCGACGCCCCTCTCCCGAGCCTGTTGCACCACCGGCGCCAGGACCTCCGCCATCGCCCGATACTCGCGCTTGCCGCCGAGCGCCCGGGACAGCGCGTAGGCGCCCCGCAGACCGTCCGGCTCCAGCTCGACGACCCGCCGGGCCGCGGCCTCCGCGGCATCGTAGTTGCTGGCGTTGAATTCGAGCTCGGCCAGCAGAGACCAGCCGTCCGTATCGTCCGGCCGCGCCCGGACGAGCTCCTGCAGCACCTCGACGGCCCGGCCGGCCTGCCCCGCGTTCACCAGTGCGTTGGCGAGCTGGCGCCGGTACCGAGCCCGCCGGGGGTTGTACCGCACGGCGCGCTCATAGGCCGCCGCGGCGTCCTCCCATTGACGCAGCACCTCGTACGCGCGACCCAGCAACATCTGCGCGTCACTGAACTGCGGCTCCAACTCGAGCATCTCGGTCAACACTTCGACCGCCCTGGCCGGCTCCCGGGTGGACAGATGGAGCCGCCCCAGAGAGATGGACAGGGCCACGTCGGGTGACTGCGGATTGCGTGCCTGCTCCAGATGGTCGATGGCGAGGTCCACGTCGCTCTGGGCGGGGGACTCTTGCGATTCCGCGCGGGCCGCGTAGACGAGCCCCAGGGTGCGATGGGCATCGCGGTCGTCGGGGTCCCGGTCCAGCGCCTCGTTCCCGGCGTCGATCGCCTCGTCGGGTTGATTGCGGCGCGCGTGCAGACCGGCCAGCTCGGCCCAGATCGTCGAGGACGAGGGATCGAGCTCGGCCGCTCGCTCGTAGGCACCGAGCGCCTCCTCGATCTCACCCGCTTTCTCGAACGAACGGCCCAGCATGAACGCGTGGTACGCGGCGGCGCGATCGTCGAGGCCCGGGGGCTCGGGCGCCGTCGCCTGAGCCTGGGCGGTGGCTCCAGGCGCCAATACGCCGACAACGAACAGAGCGCTGATTGGAAACCGCATAAGAGCCGCATTGTTCCACAACGACACGACTGTGAACAACCCGGTTCGTTCCCCTGCCGCGATCGGAGGGCGCTCCGCCTCTCCGGCCCGGCCTTCGGGCGCCTCCGGGCGGCCGGGGCGGTCTGGTATAGTCTGATCTTCGCGGGGAGGGTGGGTGATGGCGGTCGACGCGGAACTGCTCGATATCCTGGCGTGTCCGAATTGCAGGACGCCCGTGGTGCCGGTACACGACGACACCGGTCTGAAGTGTGGGACCTGTCATCGGGTGTACCCGATCGCGGACGACATACCGGTCATGCTCATCGACGAGGCCACCATCGAAGAACCGCCTGAAACAGCCGAATGACCGCCCCCAGACTGCCCGGACTGGAAACTGCGGCCTTCGTGACGCTCCTCGGCTTCGTGGCCGCCCTGCAGATTTCAATCGCCGCTTCCGGCATCCTGCTGACCGTCACCATCGGACTCTGGATCGCGTTGCTGGCGGCGGAACGCGAGCGGCCGGCGGCCCCCCCGTTCTTCACCGCCCTGCTGCTCTACGCTGCCGCTACTCTGGTCTCGGTCGCGTTCTCTCTCGACCCGGGCACCAGCCTCGTCGACTCCCGCGAAGTGCTGCTCTTCGCGGTGGTGCCGATAGTCCATCGCCTGGCCCGGCACCAGCGGGCCCAGACCCTGGCGACCCTCATCGTGACCGTCGGCGCCACCACCGCGGTGTGGGGCGTGGTGCAATACGGCGTTCTCGAATACGACCACCTCGGGCAACGGCCGGATGGCACGATGGGGCACTACATGACCTATTCGGGGTTGCTCGTGCTGACGATGTCCCTCGCCGCGGCCCGCGTCGTGTTCGACCGGCGCCGCCGCCTGTGGTCCGCGCTCGTGATGCCCGCCCTGCTGGTCGCGCTGGCGGTGACGCTGACCCGGAGCTACTGGGTCGGCGCCGGGGCCGCCCTGGCCGTCCTGTGTCTTCTGAAGGACCTGCGGCTGGTGGCGGTGGTGCCGGTTCTTGCCGCCCTGGTGCTGGCCCTCGCTCCCCCGCAGATCACGAGCCGCATCTATTCCACCTTTGATCTGCAGGATCCGACGATCCAGGACCGGTTGGCGATGGCGCGGGCCGGGATGCGCATCATCGCCGACCACCCCTGGACCGGGGTGGGTCCGGACATGGTGCAGGAGGTGTACCCGCAGTACCGCGATGCCGGGGCGGTGCAGGACGAGAACCCGCATCTGCACAACGTCCCGGTGCAGATCGCGGCCGAACGGGGGCTGCCCGCGCTCGCCATCTGGTGTATATTCGTGGTCGCAGCCGCTCGTCACCTGTTCCGGCAGCTCGGCGACGGCGATGTCCGCCCCCTGGCCGCGGCGGGTCTCGCGGCGCTCGCCGGCATGCTCACCGGCGGCCTGTTCGAATACAACTTCGGCGACTCGGAGTTTCTGATGCTGCTCCTCGTCCTCCTCACCCTGCCGCAGGCCGCCGCCTGTCGGCCCGCGGCGAAGCACGCCACCCCCAACCCGGTCCACGGCTGAGGACGGAAGGCGGGCACGCTCGCAGCCGGGTGACCGCGGCCTTACCAGCGTCAGTGCCGGAAGTGCCTCCGGCCGGTGAACACCATGGCGAGATCGTGGCCGTCGGCGGCGGCGATGACTTCCTCGTCCCGCACCGAGCCGCCGGGCTGCACCACCGCCGTCGCTCCGGCCGCGGCAATGGCGTCGAGGCCGTCACGGAACGGAAAGAACGCATCGGAGGCGGCGACCGTGCCGATCAGCCCCGCCTCCGCCTTCATCGTCGCCACTTTCACCGCGTCGACCCGGCTCATCTGTCCCGCGCCGATCGCGGCCAGCCGATCGGCGCGCGCGAACACCACCGCGTTCGACTTGACGTGGGCCGAGACCCGCCAGGCCAGCCGCAAGGCCGCCCACTCCGCATCGGTCGGTTGTCGCCGGGTCACCACGCGACGGCCGGATTCCGGCTGCTCCGCCGTCTCCGGGGTCCACGGCCCCGCCGCTTCGGTCACGCGATCGTTACTCTGCACGAGGATCGCGCCGAGAATCGACCGGACCTCGCGGTCGAGTCGCACGTCCCCTCGGGCCGAGGAGCAATCGGCGAGCACCACCCGCAAGTTCTTCTTGGCCGCCAGGACCGCGCGTGCCGCGTCGTCCGCATCCGGCGCCACCACCGCCTCAATGAAGGTGGAGGCGATCGCCTCCGCGGTCGTCCGGTCGACGCACCGGTTCAACCCGACGATCCCCCCGAACGCGGACAGGGGATCGACCTCCCGCGCCGTCACGTAGGCGTCGCACAACGCGGCGGCGGTCGCCACTCCGCACGGGTTCATGTGCTTCACCACGACCGCGGCCGGCTCGTCGAACTCCAGCATCAGCCGCGCGGCCGCATCGAGATCCAGCAGATTGGTGAACGACAGGGGCTTCCCCTGCACCACGCGCGCGCCGCCGAACCCTGCGTTGCCGGTGGCATAGAGCGCCGCCGCCTGGTGCGGATTCTCCCCGTAGCGAAGACTCCGTTGGCGGTCCACGCGTACCACCAGGGTGTCCGGAGTGATCTCCTCCACCGGCGCCGCGCCCCGGGTGAAGCGGCCGTCCGCGACCCCGACGGCCGACAGAGTGGACGCAATGGTGTCGTCGTACGATTGGGTGTGCTGGAACGCCTTGCGGGCGAGCGACAACCGGTAGTCCAGGCCGGGTCCGCCGGAACGCTGCAGCTCTTCCAGTGTTTCGGGATAGTCCCGCGGGTCGACGACGACGACCACGTCGCGAAAGTTCTTCGCCGCCGCACGCACCAGCGTGGGTCCGCCGATGTCGATCTCTTCGATGAGCGACTCGACGCCGGCGTCCGGATCGGCGGCGACGCGGGCGAACGGATACAGGTTGACGGCCACGACGTCGACGGGCCGGATACCCAGCTTCTCGATCGCCTGCAGATCGCCGGGCTCGTCGCGGCGGGCCAGAATGCCGGCATGGACCGCGGGATGCAGGGTCTTGACCCGGCCGTCCATCATTTCGGGAAATCCGGTCACCGACGACACCGGGGTCACGGCCAGCCCGGCATCCGCCAGCGCGCGAGCGGTACCGCCCGTGGACACGAGCTCGAAACCACAGGCGGCCAGTGCTCGGGCGAAATCGACGATACCGGTCTTGTCGGATACACTCAACAGCGCTCGTCTCAAGCTCACACTCCTCTCCAGCCTTCTTGACAACGCCGAACAGGCTGACTACGATGCCTTGCACGCTGGGGTTCAGCCCGTCGATACAGGGGTTCGGCCCAAAGGCCGCTTTGGCGGTCTTTTTTTTGTGCACCCATGGCCGCCAACGCCTTCATGGGTTCGGAAGCCGGGTGACGTTCCATGTCATCCACATGCAAAACAGAGGAAGCACGATGCGCATCACAGGCAAGGTCAAATGGTTCAACAACGCCAAGGGGTACGGATTCATCGAGCGTGAAGGCGGCAGCGACGTCTTCGTTCACTTCTCGGCGATTCAAGGTAACGGTTTTCGCACCCTCGAAGAAGGTCAGGCCGTGGAATTCGAGATCGTCGACGGACCCAAGGGTCCCCAGGCTGGCAGCGTGACCCGCAGCGAATAACTCCCGCCTTCCGGCCCGGGCGCACCGCGTCCGGGCCACCGACTCCCCCCTCCCGCGTTCTTGCACTCCACAGAGTCCGGGCTACGGCCGGCGAACCGCCGGGGGCGATGGTAGACTGACTGGAGATCCTGATCATCGGCTTGCGCGGCAGGCGATGGTATCCGAATCCCGGCGGAGCGGCAAGACACCGGCCCGCCCCGGCGCGCTGGCTCCATGACGACGCCCCGTATTCTGCCGTCGATCGACCGCCTGCGCCAGCGCCCGCTCGTCCGCGCCCTCGAAACCGAGTACGGAAGCGAGGCAACGCTGGCCGCGTTGCGTACGGCGGCCGGCCGCGTGCGGCAGGACCTGACCCGCGCGGACACGACATCCATCGAGGACCGTGAACAGGCGGCGGCGGCCATCGAGCAGCATGCGGCAACCGAGCTCGCGGCCCGGATGGAGCCGTCCCTCACGTCGGTCATCAACGCCACCGGGGTAATCGTGCATACCAACCTCGGCCGGGCCCCGATGGCCGCGGCGGCGGCGGCACGAGTCGCGCAACTGGCCGCCGGCTACACGAACCTGGAGTACGACCTGACGGCCGGCGGACGCGGAGCCCGTCACACCCACGCGGCCCGACTCCTGACCCAGGTGACCGGGGCGGCGGCGGCGGTCGTGGTCAACAACAACGCCGCGGCAGTCCTGCTGGTCCTCGCCGCGCTTGCGCAGGGGCGGGAGGCCATCGTCTCCCGGGGCGAGCTCGTCGAGATCGGCGGCGGCTTCCGTATTCCCGACATCCTCCGTCAATCCGGAGCGGAGCTCCGGGAGGTCGGCACCACGAACCGGACGCGGCTGGCCGACTATGCCGCGGTCATCAACGACCGAACCGCGCTGATCCTCCGCGTGCACCCGTCGAACTTCCGTATCGAGGGGTTCACCGCCCGGCCCGATCTCGCCGAGCTCGTGGCGTTGGGGCGGCGCTTCGACGTGCCCGTGGTCGAAGACCTCGGGAGCGGTCATCTCGCCGACGTCCCCACCGGCGGTGTCGACGAGCCCTCGGTAACCGCGAGTGTCGAGGCCGGCGCCGCGGTCTGCTGCTTCAGCGGCGACAAGCTCCTCGGAGGCCCGCAGGCCGGCATTATCGTCGGCGAGGAGCCTGCGCTGTCACGGGTGCGGAGCCACCCGTTGATGCGAGCCCTGCGGGTCGACAAGATGACCTACGCCGCGCTCGAGGTCACGCTGATGGAGCATGCCCGCGGCCGGGCGCGGGCAACGATACCCGTGGTTCGCATGCTCGCTACCCCCGCTGACGAGATCGACGCGCGGGCGCGGGATCTGGCGAGGCGACTCGACGGCCATTCGATGTTCGAGGTCGACATCGTCGACGGGCTGTCGACGGTGGGGGGCGGCGGCGCGCCCGGGTCCGCGCTGCCGACCAGGCTGGCCAGACTCACCCCGCGCGGCCGTTCGGCGGCGCGGCTCGAAGCGCGGCTCCGCGAGCTGCGTCCGCCTGTCGTTGCGCGCATCGAGCAGGACCGCGTCCTGCTCGACCTGCGGACGGTACTGCCCGAGCAGGACGATCTGCTGGCCACGACCCTGATCGGCCTGGTCTGAAATCGGCGGGATGCCCGCCGGGAGGGCGCCGGCTCGTCAGCCGTCGGTTGCCGGCGATCCGGTTCGGTGGGGACAGGTAGCGCAGGCCAGCGAGTCGCCGTCCGGCCCGACCACCTCGGGCCCGCCGCAGGAACCGCGCAGACAGCGGCCGCCGAGCATCACCCCGATCGCCATGATCGCCATGACGATCGCGATTCCCCCCAGCGTCAACAGGAACACCGCCATCGTTTCCATTGTATCCCGTGCGACCGCCGGCCCGCGGCCGCACCGCCCCAATCCTCATGGCCGCGCTTCGCGTGACCGCCCCGAACACAGGCAATACATGGGGTGTACGTCACGGCAACCGGCCCCCCAGGAATCCGCGCCGTCCTACGGCGCAGGCTCCTGCCCCGGCGCCGGCGCCCTGAGGAGTGCGGAGAACGCGGGGGTGGCGCGCTCGCCGATCGCGCCGTCCTCACCGCGACTCAGGAAGAGTGCGGCCCAACCCCGTTCTACGGCCAGCGCATAGCCGTCATCCGGGCCCAGCACCTCCAGGGCGGTGGCCAATCCGTCGGCCACGACGCACCGGTCCGCGACGACGCTCACCGAGGCGAGCCGATGCTCGACCGGGCGTCCCGTGCGGGGATCGATGGTGTGCGAAACCCAACGGCCATCGACCTCGCGCGTATTGCGGTAGTCGCCCGAGGTGGCCATCGCCCGATCGCGCAACGCGACGACCCGCTGAATGCCGCCGCCGGCCACCGGCGACTCGACGCCGATACGCCACGGACGGTCGAGGTGATTCGTGCCCGCGGCCACGATCTCACCCCCGACTTCGACCAGGTACCGGGTCAGCCCCGCCTCGCGCAGGGCGTCCGCCACCCGATCGACACCGTATCCCTTGGCCACCGCCGACAGATCGCCCTCGATCGCCGGATCCGTCTTGCGCAGGGTCGATGCCGCAGGGTCCAGCTCGATCCCGGCATGGCCGACGTGCTCGCGAAGCCGCGACAGCAGCTCGGCATCCGGCGGCAGCCGGTCGGGCTCGACCGGCCCGAAACCCCACGCATTGACGAGCGGACCGACCGTCACGTCCAGCGCCCCCGCGGTCAGCTCGCTCAGCCGCCGGGCCTGACGAAAGACCTCGAACGTATCCGCCGACACGGCAAACGGCCGGGTCGTCCGCTGCCTGTTGAACCGCGAGAGCTCGGACGACGGCTCGTAGTGCGACATCTTGGACTCGACGTCGTCGAGCACCGCCTGGATCTCCGCCCCGACCCGGTCCCGCTCGGTCTGCGGCCAGGCGTCGACGGTCACCACCCGGACCGCATAGGTGGTTCCCATCGTCGCCCCGTCGAACACGTGGACGGGCGGCCCGGGGTCGGGCGGCGCGCACGCAGACGCCGCGGCCAGCAGCAGCGCGCACGCCGACCGGACCGAGGACCCGCGGCGAGGGTCCGGAAGACACGGCCGGCCGGCCGCCGGTGGGTCCGGGTCGGTGCCGGATACCGGCCGGCCGCAGGCAGTGGACATGGACCTGACCCCGACCTGGCCCGGTAATCGTCGCCTGACGGCTCCGATCAACCGAAGTCGTCGAAGAGGATGTTGTCCCGTTCGACCCCCAGCGAATCGAGCATGTCCATGCACGCCTTGAGCATCATCGGGGGGCCGCACAGGTAGTACTCGATGTCCTCCGGCGCCGGATGGGCCTTCAGGTAGTTGCCGAGCACGACCTGATGGATGAAACCGGTATGCCCGGTCCAGTTGTCCTCGGGCAGAGGCTCGGACAGGGCGAGATGCCACTCGAAGTTGTCGTGCTCGCGCGCGATGGTGTCGAAATCGTCGAGGTAGAAGGCCTCGCGCAGGCTCCGGGCGCCGTACCAGAACGACACCTTCCGGGACGTGCCCACCCGGCGAAATTGATCGAAGATGTGCGAGCGCATCGGAGCCATGCCCGCGCCGCCACCGACGAACAGCATCTCGGCGGCGGTCTCCTTGGCGAAGAACTCGCCGAACGGCCCCGAGATGGTCACTTCGTCGCCCGGTTTGAGGCTGAAGATGTACGAGGTCATCTTCCCCGGCGGCGTCCCCTCCGGGGCCCTCGGCGGAGGCGACGCGACCCGGATGTTGAGCATGATGACGCCGCGTTCCTCGGGATAGTTCGCCATCGAGTAGGCGCGCGTCACCGGCTCCTCGACCGTCGACACGTAGCGCCACAGGTTGAACTTGTCCCAATCCGCCCGATACTGTTCGTCGATATCGAAGTCGGCGTAGTTGACGGTGCCCCGCGGCGCCTCGATCTGGATGTAGCCCCCGGCCCGGAACGGCACCGACTCGCCCGCGGGCAACTCGAGCACCAGCTCCTTGATGAACGTGGCGACGTTGGCGTTGGACCGCACCCGGCAGCGCCACTGCCTGACGCTGAACACTTCGGGCGGCAGCCCGATCGCCATGTCCTGCTTCACCTTGACCTGGCAGGACAGACGCACCCCGCAGCGTGCGTCACCGCGGGAGACGTGACTCAGCTCGGTCGGCAGGATCGCGCCCCCGCCGTCCTGCACCGTCACCGTGCAGACCCCGCAGCTCCCCTTGCCGCCGCAGGCGGACGGAATGAAGATCCGGTTGGCGGCGAGGGTGCCGAGCAGGGTGCCGCCGGCTTGGGTGACGAGCGCCTTCTCCGGATCACCGTTCACCGTAATCGTCACCTCCCCGGTCGCGACGAGCTGGCGCCGGGCCAGCATGAGCAGCGCCACGAGCGACACGATCGTGCACGTGAACATCCCGACGCCCAGGAAGACGGTGATCACAGTTGCACCCCGGCGAAGGCCATGAAGCCGATGGCCATCAGTCCCACGATGATGAACGTGAGTCCCAACCCCCGCAGACCGTCCGGCGGATTGCTGTAGCGGAGCCGCTCCCGAATGCCGGCGAGGGCCACGATGGCGAGCGCCCAGCCGACCCCCGACCCGAACCCGAACACGGCGCTCTCGGCCAGGTTGTAGTTGCGCTCCATCATCCACAGCGAGGCGCCGAGGATGGCGCAGTTGACGGCGATCAGAGGCAGGAAGATGCCGAGCGCGGCGTAGAGGGCGGGCGCGAAGCGGTCGAGCGTCATCTCGACGATCTGGGTCATCGCGGCGATGGTGCCGATGAAGGTGAGGAACCCCAGAAACGACAGGTCGTACGCGGCCAGCGACGGAGACAGCCAGGCCAGCGCCCCCGGCTTGAGGGCATAGGCGTACACCAGGTTGTTCAACGGCACCGTGACCGTCAGCACGAAGATGACGGCGGCGCCGAGGCCGAGGGCGGTCGAGACCCGCTTCGACACGGCGAGAAACGAGCACATGCCCAGAAAGAACGCCAGGGCGATGTTCTCGACGAAGATCGCCTTCACCGCCAGGTTCAGGTAGTACTCCATGGATCGGCTAGTCCTGCTCCATCTGCGCGGGCTTCCAGACCCGGATCGCCCAGATGAAGAATCCGATGATGAAGAACGCCCCGGGGGACAGCACCATGAGCCCGTTCGGGGTGTACCAGCCGCCCTCGCTGGCCAGGGCCAGCACCTGCACCCCCATGAGGGAGCCCGACCCGAAGAGCTCGCGGATGACCGCGGTGCCGGCCAGAATCACCGCATAGCCGAGCCCGTTGCCGAGCCCGTCGATCATGCTCATGCGCGGCGGATTCTGCATGGCATAGGCCTCGGCGCGGCCCATGATGATGCAGTTGGTGATGATGAGGCCGACGAACACCGAGAGCTGCTTGGAGATCTCGAACAGATAGGCCTTCAGGACCTGATCGACCACGATGACCAGCGACGCGATGATCGTGAGCTGCACGATAATCCGGATGCTGGTCGGAATCTGGTTGCGCAGCAGGCTGACGAACAGGTTCGAGAAGAGGAGCACGAAGACCACCGCCGCGCTCATCACGAGCGCGGTGTCCATCTGCGTCGTCACCGCCAGGGCCGAACAGATGCCGAGGACCTGCAGCGCGATCGGGTTGTTGTTGAAGAGCGGATCGATCAGTGCCTCGCGTGGTTTCGACATCAGTCCGCGCCTCCCTCGTCACGCAGCCGGGTCAGGTACGCCCCGAAGCCGTCCGGCCCCAGCCAGAACCGGACCAGGTTGGTCACCCCCCGGCTCGTGATGGTCGCGCCGGAGAGCCCGTCGATCGCGTACGGCGCCTCGTCCACGGTTCCCGCCGGTCCCTTGACGACCCCGATGGCGGGGCTCCGATCGTCGTCGAACGCGAGCCGGCCGGGCCACAACGCCTTCCACCGCGGGTTGTCCACCTCGCCGCCGAGCCCCGGCGTCTCCTTGTGCTCGTAGAAGGTCAATCCGCGAATCGTGCGCAGGTCACCGTCCAACGCCACGAAACCATAGAGGGTCCCCCACAGCCCGAGCCCCTCGATGGGCAGCACGACGAGATCGAGGCGCCCCGCCTCGCCGCGCACCTCGTAGACCAACACCTCGTCCGGCAGCCGGTTGATGCCGGCGACGTTGTCGGGCGCCGCGGTGCTGCGCGACGGGTCGATCGCCGCCGACCGCTGATCGAAGCCGAGCGGGTCGACGTCCGCCGCCACCTCGCCGGTGGACAGGGCCAGGACCACCGGGGTGATCGGGGCGAACCGGGCCGCGACCGCCTCGGCGTCCAGCGACTCGTCGTCACCCGCGAGTCCGGCCGCCAGCAGCACGTTACGCTGCTTGTCGAGGGCCGCGTTGCGCTCCTGCCGGTCGGCGAGGACCACCGCCGCCGACGACACGACGACGGCGCAGACGAGACAGACGGCCGCCGCGAACCCCATGTTGTAGCCGACGCTACCCTGCATGACGAGCCCTCCTGCGCCGCACGTTGGCCTGGACGACGATGTAGTCGATCAGGGGAGCAAACAGGTTCATGAAGAGAATGGCCAGCATCATGCCTTCGGGGTAGGCCGGATTCACCACCCGGATCAGCACCACCAGCAGACCAATCAGGAATCCGTACGCATAGTGGCCGGTCGGGGTCGATGGCCCGGACACCGGATCGGTCGCCATGTACACCGTCCCGAACGCCCAGCCGCCCAGCAGATAGTGCCAGAGCGGGGTCACCTCGAAGAACGGATTGGTCATCGACCCGACGGTATTGAGCAGCCAGGCGGTGCCCAGCGTCCCCAGCGCCACGCTGGCCATGATGCGCCACGATCCCACCCCGGTCCCGACCAGCACCACGGCGCCGGCCAGACAGGCCAGCACCGACGTCTCGCCCATCGACCCCGGCATCCACCCGGCGAACGCCTGCCAGGAACTCAGGGTCTCGGTCACCGCCGGCAACCCGCGCTCGGTCGCCAGCGCGAGCACCGTCGCCCCGCTGACTCCGTCGGGGGCGGTGCCCGCCGCGATCCAGATGGCGTCGCCGGACATGTCGGCGGGATAGGCAAAGAAAAGGAAGGCGCGGGCGGTCAGGGCCGGATTCAGGACGTTCATGCCGGTCCCGCCGAAGATCTCCTTGCCCACCACCACGCCGAACGACACGCCGAGCGCCACCTGCCACAGCGGAATGGTGGCGGGCAGGGTCAACGGCAGCAGCATCCCCGTGACCAGGAAGCCCTCGTTGATCTCGTGCCCCCGGACCCCGGCGAACAGAGCCTCCCAGAGCCCGCCGACGGCGAACGTCACCGCCAGCACCGGCCCGAAGTAGAGGGCGCCGTGCACCAGGCAGGCCCACGGGTCGTCCGGTGCGAACGCCAGCCCCATCCACCGCATGGCATCGGTCTGCCAGACGTCGAGCGGCGGCGCCCCGGCGGCAATCGCCAGGTGCGCCTGATACCCGGTGTTGTAGATGGCCATGTAGATGCACCCGGCGAGCGCGATGACCACCGTCATCATCAGGCGCTTCATGTCGAGGGCATCGCGCACGTGCGGGGTCGACTGCGTCACCTCGCCGGGGGTGAACAGGAAGGTGTCCTGCGCTTCCCAGAGCGGATACAACCGCTCGAAGCGCCCCCCCTTCTCGAAATGGTGGGCCTGCCGATCGAGCAGATCGCGCACGAACTTCATGTCAGCCCTCGGCCTCGAGGGTGGTCAGGACACGGCGGAGCGCGGCGCCGTAGTCGAGCTTGCTCGGACAGACGAAGGAGCACAGGGCCAGGTCGTCTTCTTCGAGCTCCAGGCAGCCCAGCTCCTCGGCGCGCTCGACGTCATGCATGACGAGCGCCCGCAGCAGCGGCGTGGGCAGCAGGTCCATGGGCATCACGCGTTCGTAGAGGCCGATCGGGACGATAGCCCGGCGCGACCCGTGCGTCGTGGTCGTGAACGGAAACCGCTGACCCCGCCGCAAGGTCGAGAGAAACGCCCGCGACACGGAGAACTTCCCGAGTCCGGGCCGAAGCCAGCCCAGCCACTCGCGCTCGCGGCCCTCCCGGACCAGACAGATCTGGCGGTGATATCGGCCCAGGAACCCGGTGACCGGGCCCGACGCCAGACGCCCCGCGAGCAGCGAGCCCGACACTACCCTTATCCCGTCGTCGAGCGACTCGCCGGCCAGGACATCGGCGGCGGCGGCCCCGAGACGCGTCCTGACCAGCCGGGGGCGCGACAGGGCCGGCCCGGTCAGCGCCACCACGCGTTCGACCGCCAGCTCGCCGGTCTCGAACAACCGGCCGATGGCCACGACGTCCTGATACCCGACGTACCACACCTGCTTGTTGCGATTCACCGGATCCAGCCGATGGATGTGCAGGCCGGGGGTCCCGGCCGGATGGGTCCCGGCGAACTCTTCCCGCCGAAACCGATCCCCGGCCGGCACCGGCACGCGGCCGCCCGGCGCGGTACACACGTAGACCACACCGTCGGTCATCTGCGCGAGCGCCTTCAGACCGTTCTCGAACGGCCCGTGCGCCCCGTCCAGCACGACCTCGACCCGCGGCGCCAGCGGCTCGGTATCGATGGCGGTCACGAAGATGGAACGCGGCCGCGTCATGGGGTCGGCGACGCGGCCGAACGGTCGAGACCGAAGGGCCGGCCAGAGGCCCGACTCGAGCAGCAGCTCCCGCACGTCGTCGCCGCGCAGGCCCGTGGGATGCCGGCCGGAAAACGCGGAGAACCCGACCGACGCACCGCTGCGGCCCTCCTGCTCGTCCCGGCCGAGGGCGATCACGACAGACCGGAAGCTCCGGCGCTCGCCGCGATGGACCGCCTCGACGGTGCCGGCGGCCGGCGACGTAAACCGCACGCCGGGCCGCTTCTTGTCCTCGAACAGCAGCGCGCCGCGGCGAACGTCGTCACCCTCGGCCACGTGCATGGTGGGCCGGAGACCGACGTAGTCGTCGGCCAGCAGCGCCACCCGCCGGGTCATCCGAGCGGGACCGACCGTCTGGTCGGGCTCTCCCGAGACCGGCAACCGCAATCCCTTGCGAATGGTGTGTCGCCCCATACGGTATCAGGAGAGGAACCCGCGCCAGACCGTCTCGAGCACCCTGGTCCGGTGCGCTGTCCTGCGGATCTTCCAAGCGCCAATCACGTCTTCGATCGGGGGCAGGTTCGGGCCGGAAGATATTGTGAAATTTTTCTCAAGCCGAGCCGACGGGTGCCGACGACTGCTTCTACGAACGACCCGCATCTGAAGGGCTCCTGCGCAATCAGCATCGTACCAAGGGCGCTGTACGAAGTCAATTTACCGCCGCAGGTTGGCGCCATGGTGGTCATAACTCCTGATCGGCCAGACATTTACATTTGACTTCACCGGTTCTGGCGGGGTAGACTTTCGCACCGGTCGTCCCACGCGGATCCCGGCCATCGGCTATCCTCCGTCCATCCTGTGCGGATTACTCTGAACGGCGACGCGTACGAGCTCGGCGAACCGATGACGATCAGCCGCCTGCTGGCGCGGCTCGGCATCGATTCGCGCCGGGTCGCGGTCGAGCACAACCTCGTCGTCGTGAAGCGCGCCGCCTATGCGACGACGACGGTGCAGGCGGAGGATACCGTCGAAATCGTCAACTTCGTGGGCGGAGGCCAGGAGTCTGCGCCGTAGAACGGTGCAGACTCCTGGCAGGGTTGGTTGGGCGGCAATCGGAGGCCGCAGCGCGACCTCGCGGTCGCGTTCGGCGACGATATTCCGGGGTGGCCGGGTCGTCCGATCCGGTTCCTGTCATACTCATGGACATGGGCAACGATGCGCTGGTGATTGCCGGGAAGGCCTTCTCGTCCCGCTTGATCGTCGGGACCGGCAAGTACGCGTCCAACGAGATCATGCAACGGGCGCACGACGCGTCCGGGGCCGAGTTGGTGACGGTGGCGGTTCGCCGCGTCAACCTCACGGACCGCGGCCGGGAGTCGCTGCTCGATTTCATCGATACCGGCCGGTATTCCCTGCTTCCGAACACCGCCGGCTGCTACACCGCGGAAGAGGCCATTCGAACCGCGCGGCTGGGGCGCGAGGTCGGGTTGTCGGAGTGGGTCAAGCTGGAAGTCATCGGAGACGAGCGGACGCTGTTCCCCGACAACGACGGCCTGCTCCAGGCGACCCGCGTCCTCGTCAAGGAAGGGTTCGTCGTGCTGCCCTATACGAACGACGACCCGGTAGTGTGCCGCAAGCTGGAAGACGCGGGCGCGGCCGCGGTCATGCCGCTCGGCGCCCCCATCGGTTCCGGACTCGGCATCCAGAACATCAACAACATTCGCATCATCCGCGAGTTCGCGGGGGTCCCGGTCATCGTGGATGCCGGGGTCGGCACCGCGTCCGACGCCGCCATCGCGATGGAGCTCGGGGTGGACGGGGTCCTGATGAACACCGCCATCGCCGGCGCCCGCGACCCCATCGCCATGGCCGATGCCATGAAGCTCGCGGTGGCGGCCGGCCGGGGGGCTTATCTGGCCGGCCGCATCGCGCCGCGACGCTACGCCACCGCCAGCAGTCCCGTGGACGGTCTGCTCTCCGCATAGCGGTCGATCCCGCCGCCCCGACCCGCCCATCGGGCAGATGCGGCAGCAGGCGGCCAACGACCGCAGGCCGCCCCGCGGCCCGAGAATCGTCGTCCGGCAAGGAGCCCGCGTCGATGCACGAAAGAGACGACGATCCGGCGCGCAACACCCCATTCCGCGAGGAGGGCGACCGGCTTCACGCCGCCCTCACCGCGCTCCAGGGCGGCATCGCGCCGAAGCCGGAGTTGCCGCGGCCTCCCGCCGGCTTCGACGACCGGCAGCTCGGCGCGCTGAACGAAGTTTGGCGCCTGCTCCCCGAAGAGCGCGAGAAGGACATCGACCTGGGCACCGGGTGGCGCGGCCGGCTGCGCGATGTCGCGTGGCGGCTGCTCCGGCCGATCCTCGAACGCCAGCAACGGTTCAACACGCTTCTCCTCCGGCACCTCAACGACAACGTGGGCGGGATCGTTGAGAGCCGGGAGTCCGCCGCTGCCCTCATCGCGGTGCTCGACCGGCACCTCGAGGCGGTCGCCACGTTTCAGTCCCGGCTCATCCACTACCTCGGGCAATCCGTCGATGCCCTGAAGCGGACCACGCAGACCCTGGAGCAGACCACCGAGGGCCTGCGCCAATCCGTGAATCTCGCGACCGCATCAACGCACGGGTTGAAGCGCGAGGTCGAGCGGCTGCGGCGCCCGGCCGCGACACCGGCCGGCAGCGCCGATGCCGACGGCACCGATGCCAGCCGCGCCGCCCGCCCCCGGCCGGCCGCGGCGGATACGGATCTCGACGCCTACCAGTACATCTGCTTCGAAGACGTCTTCCGAGGCTCCCCCGAGGAGATCGCGGCGCGGCAACGCGCCTATCTGCCGTACTTCGAGGGCGCGTCGGACGTGCTGGACACCGGCTGCGGCCGCGGCGAGTTCCTGGCCCTGCTGCGCGAGAAGGGCATTCCCGGCCGCGGCGTCGACACCAACGCGGAGGCGGTCGAGCGCTGCCGGGAACGGGGGCTCGAGGCCGACCGGACCGACGCGCTCGCCTATCTGCGCACCCTGCCCGACGAGTCGATCGGCGGCCTGTTCTCGGCCCAGGTCGTCGAGCACCTCGAGGCCGACTACCTGATGCGGATGCTCGGCGAAGCCCACCGCACCCTCCGACCGGGGTCCCGCGTCGTGCTGGAGACGATCAACCCGGCGTCCTGGACGGCGTTCTTCAGCGCCTACGTGCGGGACATCACGCACCGGCACCCGCTGCACCCCGACACGCTGGGTTACCTCCTGCGCGCCAGCGGCTTCGTCGACGTGACCATCGTCTACAGCGCGCCGGTGCCCGACGCGGCGAAGCTCCGACACACCGCGGTCGACCCGGCGCTGGCCGCCACGCCGGCCGGCGCCGCCGTCTGCGCGCTGGCCGAGACGATCAACCAGCACGCCGAGGTCTTGAACGGTCTGGTCTTTGCCGAGCAGGACTACGCGGCGATCGGCAGGCGTCCCTAGAACCGGGCACCCGGACGAGGCAGTTCGTCTTGGGCCACGGCCCCCCGAGGACCCCGGCCGGGGCCGGGTTCGGCCCGGCGGAGACCGGTCTCAGGATGCGGCGTCCGGCGGCGATTGCCGATCCGGTGACGACTCGTCCGGCGAATCGACCAGCACGTCCACGCTGTACAACCGCACGCCGAGATTCCGGAGGTCGGGCGAGAGCCCCAGCGCGCGGGGCCGGAAGGCGGTCGAGCGGATGGTCAGCTCGGTCGATCCGGAGCGTTCCGACTCCGGCAGGTCCAGGGTGATCGTCTGCGGATCGTTCCCGACCACCAAGCCCTCCGCGATTAGTTGCTCCCCGGCCCACACCGAGATCTCGGCCGGCTCCGCCTCGGGCGGGCGGGCGCCGGCCACCACGAGCCGGACACGGTCTCCCCCTGGAACGGCGACCGACGCCGCCTCTTCGGTCCAACGGAAAGACCCGCCGTTCCCGTCTCGCTCCGCCGCATGGAAGCCCCGAAGGCCCGACACGAGCTCGTCGGCCAGATTGCCCACGTCGACCGTCATGCTGGCGGTGGTGGCGTCGCTCCGCACCGCCTGCAGAATACGCAGGCCGACGGAGACGTCGACGATGTCTCGCGGCACCCGCTCCCGCGTCCGCTCCAGGTTGCGGAAGTCGATGCTCGCCTGCCGGATCTCCGACACCGCCAGCTCCGGCGCTTTCAACGAGAACCCGCGCTGACCGACGACGAAGAACACCGGCCGGCCGCGCGCCAGCCAGTCGAGCAGGACGTCCCGCACGACGTCATCGGGCTCGTCCTCCTGTATGAGCACGGTGTCGACGTCGTGCAGATAGGCCAGGGACGTCTGGACGTGGGTCCCCACCAGCTCCGGACTCACGAGCACCACGGCGTCCTCGGGAAAGGTACGGGCCACGGCGGCGATCTGGTCCAGGCCGCCGTCCCACAGCGGCTCCCCCAGCACGGGCCAGCCGGGTGCGCCCACGAACCCGACGAGGACCGCCGCCAACGCCGTCGTCGCCACCGTCCGGAACTCGAAGTAGACCCACTCCACCAGCCGGCCGGCCCCCATCGCCACGACCACCAGCAGGCCCGGCAGGACGACGGGCACGAACCGCCGCATCGACCAGATGTGGTCACCCGCCTCGAGCGGGTCATACAGGTAGTGCAGGCTGACGACGCCGGTCAGGATGAGCAGAAACGACAGTCCCGGATGCGCGCGTCCCGCTTGTCCCGACCACAGCAGCCATACCAGCCCCAGCAGGCATAGCCCGAGCACCGGCCACGACAGGTACCAGCTCAGCCAGACGAGGGTGTCCGGCCAACGCGCGGAGGTGGTCGTGGCGTAGACGGCGGCGTACGCGGCCAGCAACACGACCAGCCCCCACCCAACTGCCCGGGGGGCCACCGGACCGAGGCGCCGCCACTCCCCCCGGACCGCCCACAGCCCGATGCCGGCGGCCGCCAGCAGCACCACGGTCAGCCCGATCACCAACTCCGTGGGACGGGCGAGGATGGACGACCGATCCAGCAATTGCCGGACGTACAGCGTGTAGTCGGACGGGTACAGCACGTAGTGCGCCACGTTGTGCGCCAGCACGAGACCGAACGCGGCGAGCAAGAAGGCCACGCACCGGCCACCGCCTTCCGGCGGGGCCAGGAGCCGCCAGGCGACGAACGCGGCGAGGGCGACGGACAGCAGGACGATCATGTCGATCTTGGCGAAGCAGGCCAGCCCCAGGAACCAGCCGGCCGCCGCCGCCTGCCACGGTCGATCGTCTCGAAACGCCGCGAGCAACGCCAGCAGACCGGCCAGCACGAAGAACTGAGCGACCATCTCCGGTACCGGATACTTCGCGAACCAGATCTGCGGCAGCGACACCGCCAGGAGCAGCGCCGCGAGCAGCCCAGTGCGGATGCCGCCGACGTGCGCCGCCACAAGGAACAGGGCGCCGATGCTCAGCACCGCGAACAGCGGCGCGACGAGCAGCGCCCCCCGGGACGGGAACGCCTGGTGGAACAGCGCGGCGACGACCGGAAACAACGGAGAGAAGCCGCTCGAGACGTCCGGTTCCCCGATGTCGGCGATCGTGAAGCCGCCGGGGAACCTCGCGTACCGGCCGTACCCGAAGTCTCCGGGCTGGCGGTTCCGGAACAGATACTCCCGCGCCTCGACCGGCAGCTCTCGCAGCAGCGGATCGTCGAAGACGAGCGCACCGGTCTCGGCGATCTTGCGGCTGAGGTTCAGGTAGACAGTGGCGTCGCTCCCGTTCACCACGGTCTCGTACGAAGGAAAGAAGAGGAACCCGGCCACCAGCGTGACGGCGCAGAACGCCCCGAGCCCCTTGAGCCCGACTCCGGGGGCCGGCACCGACGGCCGGAACGGACGCACGAAACGGGTATGGGCGGCGAGGGCAATCGCCCCCGCCGCCAGCAGGGCCAGCAGGAGACCGAGGTGGAGGCGCCCGAGCTCGGCAATCACGAGCCCCAGCCAAGCCGCGACGCCGATGCCGAGCGCGATGCGGAGGAACCAGCGTTCGACCCACGCCGTGGCTTCGGCAACGGGGGGCGTCGCGGACACACCGTCCCCCGGCATCGCCCTCGCCGATACCGGCCGGCGCTCAGTCATGAGGAGTCAGCAACGCGGTCACCAGAGTGGAGACAGCGTATTCCTGTGCCCCGGACGCCGTCAAGCATCGGGCAGCGGCCGGCCGCGAGCCGCCAGCACGAGATCACAGACCTCGCGCACGGCGCCGTCCCCCCCGGAGCGCCCGGTGATGTAACGCGCCGCCCGCCGGGCGGCGGGATAGGCGTCGGCGACGCAGATGGGGACCCCGACCTGTCGGAGGCACCCGATGTCGTTGACGTCGTTGCCGACGTAGGCCACCGTGGCCGGGTCGAGTCCCCGATCGCGAAGGATCTCGCGCAACGCCTCCGCCTTGGCGTCACCGAGGCCCTGCACGCACTCGACCCCGAGCTTCGCGGCGCGGGCCGAGACGACCGGGTTCACTTCCGTGGACAGGATGAGACAGCCCACGCCGCCGCGGGACAGCATCTGCACCCCCAACCCGTCGGCGCGGGAACAGAACACCGACTCCCGGCCGTCCTCGGCGACGAGCACCCGGTTGTCGGTCATGACGCCGTCGAAGTCGAATACGACGAACGTCACCGATTCCAGATGCGCACGGGCCAGCCGCACAGTCATGCCGTCCGCGTCATTCCGCCAACACCGGCGCAGATGCGCCGCCTACGGCGCGGCCGCCTCGACCGCGAGCGGCGGCGAAGCAGCCCGGTGACGAGCCAGATCGGCGTCCACCATCATGCCGATCAGCGCCTTGAAATCGACGACCGGTGACCACCCGAGCTCCGTTCGGGCCTTCGAGGCGTCACCAATCAGGTGATCGACTTCCGCCGGCCGCAACAGGCCCGGATCGGTACGCACGTGCCGTTGCCAGTCCAGACCGACGTGCCC
The DNA here is from genome assembly GCA_965229825.1 of Vicinamibacterales bacterium. Taxonomy (GTDB): domain Bacteria; phylum Acidobacteriota; class Vicinamibacteria; order Vicinamibacterales; family UBA8438; genus JAJEEA01. The sequence goes on along the minus strand of CBDDJQ010000013.1, from coordinate 1,017,026 downwards.
GAACGCGATCTCCACCAGCTCCCTGACCGACCGGCTGACGCCCGTGGCGATGACGTAGTCGCACGGGGCGTCCTGCTGCAACATCATCCACATCGCCCGCACGTAGTCGCCCGCGAAACCCCAGTCGCGGCGCGCGTCCAGATTGCCGAGCGACAGATGGTCGACGAGGCCGAGCTTGATTCGCGCCACCGCGTCGGTCACTTTCCGCGTCACGAACTCCAGACCCCGCCGGGGCGATTCGTGGTTGAACAGAATGCCGGACACCGCGAACAGATCGTAGCTCTCGCGATAGTTCACGGTGATGTGGTGGGCAAACGTCTTGGACACCCCGTAGGGGCTGCGGGGATGGAACGGCGTCTCCTCGTTCTGCGGCGTCTCCCAGACCTTGCCGAACATCTCGCTCGAAGAGGCCTGATAGAACCGAATCGAGGTATCCAGCCTGCGAATCGCGTCGAGGATCCGGGTCACTCCCTGGGCGTTGTACTCGCCGGTGAGGATCGGCTGCTGCCAGGACGCCGGCACGAACGACATGGCCGCGAGGTTGTAGAGCTCGTGGGGCCTGACCTCGTCGACCACGTTCAGCAGCGACATCTGGTCGAGCAGATCCGCGTGCCGTAACTCGATACGCCCGCGCAGGTGCTCGATACGCTCCTGGTTGGGTGCGCTCAGCCGCCGCGTCACGCCGACCACCTCGTAGCCCTTCTCGAGCAGCAGCTCTGCCAGATAGGACCCATCCTGGCCCGTGATCCCGGTAATAACGGCGCGCCTGGACATGAATCTCCTCGAAGACGGGCGGCTCCACGACCCCCGTCCCGACCCGGAAACCGTCGCCTCGAGGCTCCGCCTCCCGCCCAACCAACCTTCCAGGACTCCGATCGTATGAGGACCGGCCCGTTCGGATCAACGTCATGGTAGGGTATCGCACCCGACGGGACGGTCCCCGGCGCGCATGCCGGGCCGCCGGCGGCGGACGTGATGGAAGCGATCGATCTGGTCGTGGTCGGCGGCGGCGTCGTCGGCCTGGCGTGCGCGCGTGAAGCCGCCCGCCCGGGGCGGAGCGTCTGCCTGATCGAGCGCCACGGACGATTCGGCACCGAAACGAGCACCCACAACAGCGGCGTGATCCACGCCGGCATCTACTATCCGGCCGGATCCCTCAAGGGGCGGCTCTGTGTCGAAGGCCGTGAGGCGCTGTATCGGTTCTGCGCCCGGCACGAGGTCCCGCACCGGCGCTGCGGGAAGCTGATCGTCGCGCGCACCGACGAGGAGAGGATTCAACTCGAGCGCCTGCGCGTCCGCGGCGAGGCGAACGGCGTCACCGACCTGCGGATCGTCGACGCCGGCGCCGTTCAACGGATGGAGCCGCAGGTGGCGGCCTGCGCCGCCCTGTGGTCGCCGTCGACCGGCATCGTCGACCCCGAGGCCCTCGTCCGCGCGTTGCGGCACGAGGCGGCCGGACGCGAGGTCATCCTGCTCCCCGGCACCCCGCTCGTCGCCGGCCGGTCCGACGCCGGCGCCATCGAGATCCAGACGCCGGCCGAGACCATCCGGGCGCGCGCGGTGGTCAACGCCGCGGGCCTCTACGCCGACGAGATCTCGGCCCGGCTCGATGGACGCCGTTTCCGCATCCATCCCTGCCGCGGGGAATACGCCGAGCTGCTCGGCGACGGCCGCACAGGGGTCAGCCGGCCGGTCTATCCGGTTCCGGCCCCGGCCGGCGAGCATCTCGGCGTGCATCTCACCCCCACGACCTGGGGCAACGTCACCATCGGCCCGACGGTTCACTACCAGGCGTCGAAGGACGACCACGAGCGGGACCGGCTTCCCGTCGAGGCGTTCATCGAACCGACCCGATCGCTTCTGCCGGCGGTGCGATCCGGCGACCTGAGGCTCGGCGGCACCGGCATCCGCGCGAAGCTCAGTCCGGACCCGGCCGCCTTCTCCGACTTCCTGATCGCTCGCGACCCGCAACAGCCGAGGCTGATCCACGCCGCCGGCATCGACTCGCCGGGACTGACCGCCTGTCTCGCGATCGGCCGCCTGGTCGCGCGGCTCGTCGACGAGGTGCTTGCCAGCCAGCGGTGAAATCCCCGCTGCATTCGGTGCAACGAAGGGTTCCACCACTGGCTGTCACTGCTGCTTGATGGCGGCCCGCGCCTCGCGATCCGCCTCCCGGCGGCGCAGCGTCTCACGCTTGTCGTGCAGCTGCTTGCCCTTGGCCAGACTCACCGCGACCTTCACCCGCCCGCGCTTGAAATACATGCGGACCGGGACCAGGGTCATGCCGCGTTCGACGACCTTCCCGATCAGCTTGCGGATCTCCCGCTTGTGCAGCAGGAGCTTGCGCCGACGCATCGGCTCGTGCTCGGCATATCCCCGATGGCTGTAGGGACTGATGTGGACGTTGTGGAGAAAGACCTCCCCCTGCTCGAGCCGCCCATAGCTGTCGCGCAGGTTCACGCGTCCCTCGCGAATCGCCTTCACTTCGGTACCCAACAGGGCGATACCGGCCTCGAAGGTCTCGAAGAGGGTGTAGTCGTGACGCGCCTTGCGGTTGTCCGCGATCAGCTTGTCACCCTGCTGCGGGTCGGCGCCGGGCATGTCTTCCTGGTTCCTCTCTGGCCAGGCGGGCCGCGAGCACCACCGCCTGCACCAGGCTGGCGGGGTCGGCGACCCCTCGGCCGGCGATGTCGAACGCGGTCCCGTGGTCGACCGACGTCCGGATGATCGGCAGCCCCAGCGTGACGTTGACCGCCTCCCCGAACGCGGCGAGCTTGACCGGTATCAGTCCCTGATCGTGGTAGCAGGCCACGACCGCATCGAAACGACCTTCGACGGCCTGGCGGAAGACGGTGTCGGCCGGGAGGGGCCCGGCGACGTCGATGCCGCGCCGCCGCGCCGCGGCCACCGCCGGCGCCAGCACGTCGCGATCTTCGGTCCCGAGCAGGCCCCCCTCGCCGGCGTGGGGGTTGAGACCGGCCAGCGCGAGACGGGGCCGGGCCACCCCGAACCGCGGCAGATGGGCCGCGGCCAGACCGAGGACGGTCTCCACCCGGTCCTGCGTCAACAGCCGGGGCACCGCCGACAGGGGCACGTGCACCGTCGCCAGCACGACGCACAACCGCGGCGAATGGAACATCATCGCGACGTCGTCGGCCCGCGTCAGATCGGCCAGCAACTCGGTATGGCCTCGCCACGCCGAGCCGGCCAGCGCCAGTGCTTCCTTGTGAATCGGTCCCGTCGCGACGGCGTCGATCCGGCCCGCCAGGGCATCGGCGACCGCCTGCTCGACCGCCTCCAACGCGGCCCGCCCCGCCGCCGCCGACAACTCCCCGGGCCGGAAGCGCGCCCGATCCGCCGCGGAGCGCGGACCGTACAGCACCGGCTCGCAGACATCCGTGACCCGCCGGTCGGCGACCGCGGCGAGGGCGATCTCGGGGCCGATCCCGGCCGGATCGCCCATCGTCACCCCAATCCGCGATCGATCGGAATCCCGGCGCGTGCGGTCAGGCGCGGCTCGCACACGCACCGCACCCACCCGAGGCACAATCGCCGCCGCACCCGCCGCCGCACCCGCCGGCTGGCTGGTCACAGCTCGATTCATGCGCACACCCGGCATGCCGCTCGCCGTTGGCGTTGGGAAGCTCGTACCGCAGACAGCACTTCAGCCGGCCGCACGCTCCGGACAACCGCGAGGGGTTCAGGCTGAGGTTCTGGCGCTTGGCCATCTTGATGGAGATCGGCTCGAACGACTGCAGCCACGTCGTGCAGCACAACGGCCGCCCGCAGGTGCCGTACCCGCCCAGCAGCTTCGCCTCGTCCCGCGCCCCGATCTGCCGCATCTCGATCCGCGCCTTGAACTCGCTGGCCAGCTCGCGCACGAGCCCCCGGAAATCGACGCGTCCCTCCGCCGTGAAGCTGAAGACGAGCTTCGAATCGTCGAACATCTGCTCGACCTTGACCAGCTTCATCTGCAGGCCGCGCTCGCGAATCTTCAACAGGCAGATGCGCCGGGCCTCGCGTTCCCGCTGTTCCTGCCGGAACCGGCGCAGCACATCCTCCCGGCTGGCGCGGCGCACCACCCGCATGGGCGATTCGGGGGGCGGCGCGGTCCGCTGCGCGATCGGGGGAATCGTGGGCACCATCGTCCCGAGGGTCTGCCGCGCCCCCATCTGGACGACGACGAGGTCGCCCGGATTCGGCTCGGGATCGAAGTCGACCTCCGGCAACAGAAACGTACGGGTCCGCCCGACCGGATCGAACTTCACGCTCATGCAGCGTGCAGGTTGGCGCTCCACGGGACTGTCCATGCTGCTCCTCCACCCGCGACATCCGGCCGCCCGCTATATCTGCAGAGTCAGCCAGTCGACGACCACCCGCGGACTGGCGTTCCGCGCCAACGCCCCGACGGCCCGATCGACGTGTTCGAAGCCGCGGCCGGCCCGATTCACGTCGTAGGACCGTGACAGCGCCTCGAGCTCGTCCGCCAGATCGGCGTTCGCCAGCCACGCGCGGTCGCCGCAGACCGACACCACCTGCAGGTCCCGAAACAGCGTGCCGAGCGCGCGCAACCGGCGGGTCAGCGCTTCCCGCTCGGGCGCGGCGCCCGACCGGGGGCGGCGCGCGCCCATCAGGTCCTTGCCGGTCTGGAGGCGCCGTTTCGCGGGCGGCGCTCCGGCGAGCGCCCGCAGGGCGGCGGCCGCCGACTCCCGCGCCTGCAGATACTCGTCCGAGCCGGTCTCGATCGCCCGCGCCACGCTTCCGTCGGCGGCGGCCGCCGAGGCCGTCGCGGTGGCCGCCGCGACGCCGCACTCTCCCACCAGGATATCCACCACCTCGTCCGTCGCCAAGCCGCCGAACCGTATCTCCGGACACCGTGACCGCACCGTCGGCAACAACAGGTGCGGCCGATGCGTCACCAGCAGAAACACCGATGCCGGCGGCGGTTCCTCGAGCGTCTTGAGCAGCGCATTCTGCGCTTCGGCCACGAGCCGGTCGGCATCGTCGACGATGACGACGCGACGGCGCCCTTCGAACGGACGGAACGCGGCCTGCTCCACCACGCCGCGAACCGAGTCGACCTTGATGGTGCCGGTGTCACCGGGCGCCACCCCGATCACGTCGGCATGCACCCCCCGCGCGATCCGCCGGCACGTGCGGCACGTCCCGCAGCTCTCCGGAACGCCGGCGTCGCCTCCCGCCTCGGAAACCGCCTCGCAGTTCAGGAGCTCGGCCAGACCCACCGCGACCTGGCGCTTGCCGACACCGTCGGGACCGGACAACACCAAGCTCGGCGGCAGGCGGTCTCGCGCGACCGCGCGGGCCAGCAGGCGGCGAATCGCCGCATGCCCCCTGACGGCGCCGAGTCTCACGCCACGGCCTCCCCGTCCATCGTAGCAGTCTAACACGCGTACGCACACGCCGCGTGCGGGTACCGGCGATTGATGCTGAAATTGATGCTGAAGGAACAGGGCGTGGGGGCGGCGGGAAATGCCCGTCGTCCGATCCCCGTTCCGGGCGGACCGCCCGGAACCTCCATGCAACGGGAACATCCTGCAAGGTGCGCAGAATGGCGGGGCCGACGAGACTCGAACTCGCGACCTCCGGCGTGACAGGCCGGCGTTCTAACCAGCTGAACTACGACCCCGCGTCGTAGACGACATCCGTTGCCGCACATCCGCCGGCCAAGTCACGGCGGAACTCGTGCGTGCGGCACCCACCTCTCCATGTCACCGGAGCTGGCCGCCGCTCGCCGCGCAGTGCGGGCGAACGCCGGCTGGTGGGCGGTACAGGGCTCGAACCTGTGACAACCGGCGTGTAAAGCCGGTGCTCTGCCAACTGAGCTAACCGCCCGGCTTCCGGTCCGTGTCCCGCACCCGAACGAACCCGGCCATTATAATGCAGAATCGCAGCGTCCGGAAACGCGAGCCCCAATCAAATCGCGAGCAGCGCCTTCAGCCCCAGGAGCGCCAGCGCGGCCAGCGCCCCGGCGAGCGCCTGCCCTTCGCGGTTGCGCGCGGCGCGGGCCATCGACCACCGCCGGTCCGCGGCGGCGGCCGCCCCTTCCACGTAGCGGTCGTAGACGTCGCCGAACTCGGCCCGCAACCTCGCCTCCTCGAACCGCGCGGCCAGTGACAGCGACACGGCCAGATACAGGACGATCAGCACCGCGGCGACCGGGTGACGCGCGGCCACCGCAAAGCCGAGCCCCAGCAGGGTCGATCCCGCATACAGGGGATGCCGCGTCCACCGATAGGGTCCCGAGGTGGTCACCTCGACCCCTTTCTCCAGATGCCCGGCCGCCCAGCCCCGCAGGCACGCCCCGGCCAGGCCGACCCCGGCTCCCAGCCCGAGCGACCACCAGGTGGGGCGCGCAAGCCAGAATGCCGCCGCCGCCACCGCGAAACCCGCCGCCACTCGAGTCCGCGCCACCACGAAGACCCAGCGAGGCCCCGGCCACGCCTCACCGCCGCGGCGAGGGACCGGCGCTCCGCGTGTCATGAGGCGTCGAGCCGCAGGGCCAGGGCGGCCGTCACCTCGGCCACCGTGATGTCGTCGAGGCACCGGCGCGCGGCGCGGCAGCGCCGCCGGTATCGACACCGGCAGTCGGCGAAGCGCGACACCGCGACGTCCTGCGGCGCCCAGGGCCCGTTCCGGCGCGCATCGGTCGGACCATAGAGACCGACCACCGGCGTCCCCACCGCCGCCGCCAGATGCACCGGCCCGGTGTCGCCGGACACCACGACCGCCGCCGCCCCCATGATGGCGGCCAGATCGGACACGCGGGTCGGCGGCGCCAGCAGCGCGGCGCCGTTCGAGCCGTCGACGACGGCCGCCGCCGTGGTCTCGTCGCCGGGTCCCCAGGTCACCAGCGAGGGCAACCGCCGCTCCCCCCACAACCACTCCGCGACCCGCGCCAGCCGTGCCGGGGCCCAGCGCTTGTTCGGCCACGCGGCGCCCGGGTTGATTACCGCGAACGGCCCTCCTCCCACTCGGGGAAACCGGCGCACGGCATCGAGCGCGGCCGACGCCGGCACCTCCATCGGAAACCGCCGGTCGGCGGTCCGCGCGCCCAGTCGGCCGGCAAGTGTCAGATTCTTCTCGATGACGTGTGCGGCGTCCCCCGGATCGCAGGTCTCGGTATACAAGAACCGGGCGAGCGGTTCGCGCAGATGCGGCGGCGGAAAGCCCAGGACCCGGGGCGCCCCGCTCGACCGGGCGACCACCGCGGATTTCAGCAGTCCCTGCGCATCGACCGCGACGTCATAGGTTCCGCCGGCGAGCGCGCGGCGCAGCTCGACGACCCGCCGCCAGACCGGCATCGACCGGGAGCGGAGCACGATGCGCCGGTCCACCACCGGCACCAGGCGCAGCACCTCCTGATACCGTTCGTCGACGACCCAGTCGATGCGCGCGGCCGGGAACCGCTCGCGAAGCGCGGCCGCCACCGGCACCGCGTGCACGATGTCGCCGAGGGCGCCGAGGCGGACAATGAGAATGGCTCGCATGCCTCCACCGCGCCGACGCCTACGGCGTGCGGATCCGGGCCACCAGGTCGCGGGTCGAGTGCGTCTTGTCGCCCCCGACGATGACGGTGCGTCCACCGTAGGCGCGGACGGCGCCGCGTTCCGGCACCGTGTCGACCGTATAGTCGGGCCCCTTGCAGTGGATGTCCGGCTCGAGTAACGACAGCAGCCGGTCGGCGGTAGGATCGGGGAACGTTACGACGTAGTCGACGACGGCGAACGCGGCCACCAGCTCGGCCCGTTCGGCCGCGGCCTGCACCGGGCGACCCGGCCCTTTCAGCGCCGCCACCGAGGCATCGTCGTTGACGGCCACCACTAGGCGATCCGCCAGCGCCGCGGCGCCGGCGAGGTATCGGGCGTGACCGACGTGCAGCACGTCGAAACACCCGTTGGCGAACGCGATCGCAAGGCCGGCCGCGCGATCCGCGCGGACCCGTGCCGCCAGCTCGGCCTCGGTGACGACGACCCCCGGTGCGTTCCCCCGCGCGGTCACGCCAGGTCCCTCTCCACGGCCTGCAGCAGCTCACTCCCGCTGACGACTGCCGTGCCGCGTTTCATGACCACGAGCCCCCCCGCGTAGTTGGCGAGCAGCGCCGCTTCGAGGCAGGAGGCGCCCACGCTCAGGGCCATCGCCATCGTGGCGATCACCGTGTCGCCGGCGCCGGTGACGTCGGTGACCTCGTCCGACCCGTGGATCGGGATGTGCTGGGTCGGACGTCCCGGTTCGAACAGGGCCATGCCTCGACTCCCCCGGGTGATCAGCACCGCGTGCATCCGCGTGCGCTCCAGAATGGTGCGTCCGGCCCGCTCGAGGGCCTCCGGGTCCTCGCCGACCGCCCACCCCAGCACGTGTTCGACCTCCGACTCGTTGGGCACCGCCAACGTCAACCCGCGGTACTCCAATACGGCGTATCGCGAATCGAGCAGCACCGGCACCGCCGGGCCGCGCTTCCGGCGCGGCAGCAGGCGCTTGAGGTCGGCGACGAACCGCGGCGTGATCAATCCGGTGCCGTAGTCGGACACGACCACCGCATCGCATCCCACGACCGCCTCGGCCGCGGCCTGCGCCAGCCCGTCCCGCAACTCGGGCGTGATCGGCGGCCCGTCGCGATCGATGCGCACCACCTGCTGCCGGGCCGAGTGAATCCCCCCCGCGAGAATGCGCGTCTTCGTCGGCGTCCGATACCCCGGCAACTTCACGAGTCCGGTCCCGGCGAGCCCGCGCGGGAGGCTTCGGTTGAGCCGTCGACCGATATCGTCCCGCCCGATGCAACCCACGAGACGGGCTTCCGCGCCGAGTGCGGCCACGTTGTGCGCGGCGTTCCCGGCGCCGCCGGGCAGCACCTCGGCGGCATCGTACTTGAGGATCAGCACCGGGGCCTCGCGGGACACCCGGTCGATACGCCCGTAGATGAACTCGTCCGCGATCAGGTCGCCGACCACGACGATGCGGGGCCGCCCGAACGACCCGATCAGCTCGACGAGACGGGTACGAAGCGCCTCGTCACCGGGCCCCGGATGAATGGAAGGAAGGATCATCGGACGCACCGGCGGGGGGCGTCGGATCGGCTCATGGTTCGCCCACCCGGCGGGGCGCCGCGGCACCGAGCAGGCCGCCGGCCGCCTGGAAGACCCGGGCCTCGGAGATGCGCGTCATGCACCGATGGTCGATCGGACAATCGCGGAAAAAGCAGGGGCGGCACCACACCGAATGCGTCAGGACCGCGTGCCCCCCGATCGGCGCCGTCAGGCGCTCGTCGGTGGGACCGAAGATGGCGGTCACCGGCACCCCCAGCGCCGCCGCCAGATGCATCGCCCCGGAGTCGCCGGCAATCAACGTCCGGCACGCGGCCAGCAGACCGATCAACTCCGAGAGATCCGTCCGCCCGATCAGGTTCAGGACGCCGCCGCGTTGCCGAGTCTCGGCCGCGAGGGTGGATTCTATCGCATGCCCGGCATCCCGGTCGTGAGCACTGCCGAGCAGCACGACCCGCGCGCCGAGCTCCCGAGTCAGCCGGGCCGCGACGCCGGCGTAGCGCGCCGCCGGCCACCGCTTGGCGTAGCCATAGGCAGCCCCCGGCGCCATGCCCACCACCGGCCGCTGGTCGTCGCCGGCCGCCGCGAGCAGCGTGCGAGCGCGTGCGCGCATGGACGCCGGCGCCTCGAGACGGGGCTCGACCGCGACCGGCTCGATACCGAGACCGCGGACCAGCTCCAGGTAGCGGGCCACCTGATGCATCGGACCGCCGCGGCGGCCCGGAGGCGTCACCGCCCGGGTCAACAAGGTTCGCCGCCACTGCCCGGCGAACCCCCAGCGCTCCGGGATACCGGCCCGGCGGGCGATCCAGGCAGAACCGAACGAGTTGGGCAGCAGCACCGCGACGTCGAACCTCCCGCGCCGCATCGCCTCCGTCTCGGACCGTCGCCCCCGCAACCCGCCGCGAATCACCCCGACCGCCTCGTCGACCCCCGGCACCGCCGACAGCAGGGGAACCAGCGGCCGGGGACCCGCCGCCGCGAGGATCGCCCCCGGAAAGTGCGCCCGGAGAGCCGCGAGCACCGGCAGCGCCATCACGACGTCGCCCAGCCAGTTCGGTGTCCGTACAACTACGCGCATCGGTGTCCAGCTCTCCGCCGCCTGTGCCGCCGGCGACCCGCCGGCACGCGGGCACGTTGACACCGCATATACATTTTGCGCATGTGATAACATCCGAGTGTGGACGTCGTACAACTGACCATCGATCTCCTGACCGTACTCGGCGCCTTGGCCGCCGGGGTCGGCACCATCGTGCTCAACAACAAGTTCAACCGCCTGCACGGCTAAGGTCGAGACGCTGGAAACCGGTTTCAACGCGCACGTCAACGCCCCGGGACTGCACGGGAACTGAGCCCCCTCACCCGGACCGGGCTCGTCTCCCGCTTACGCCGGGACGACGGCGCCCGGTTTCAACGAGTCGACCGTCTCCCCCCCACGGCGCCTCGCGAATCCGCCGAATCCGACCGGGCCGCGGCATGCGGCGGCGCGTCGGCGAGGCGCCAGCGCCGGTGCATCCAGAGCCACAGCTCGGGCTGCCGCCGGACGTAGGACTCCAGCACGTCGGTGCACCGCTGGGTCAGAACCTGGACCGCATCGGGCCGGCGGGGATCGGGCATCTCGACGGGGGGCTCGTAGACCACGCGGTAGCGGTAGCCGGGCAGCGGCAGCGTGAACACCGGGATCACCGGCGCCCCGGTGCGCAACGCCAGCGCGGCGATGGCCGACGTCGTCGCGGCCGGCCGGCCGAGAAACTCCACCGTCACCGCGCTGCGGTCCTGCATGTGCTGGTCGACCATCATGCCGACCGAGCGGTGTTCGAGCAGACCGCGCAACAGCCCCCGCACCGCCCCCTGCCGCGGAATGATCCGGGTGCCGACCCGGGTCCGGACCCGCTCGATCATCGCCTCGAGGAACGGATTGTCCAGCCTGCGCGCCACCATCAGGATCGGTTCGAACCGGACGGCGTGGGCCATGACGTGCAGCTCCCAGAACCCGAAGTGCCCGGTGAAGAACATCGCTCCGCGGCCCGCCGCCCGCGCCCGTTCCACATGCTCCGCGCCCTCGAATTCCACCAGCGCCATCATCTGATCGACGCGCATGGCGTCGAATCGCAGCAGCTCGATCACGTGCCGGCCGACGTTGGCGAAGGCGCTCGCCACGATGGCGCGGTGCTCGTCGTCGGTCCGGCCCGGCAGGGCCGCCCGCACGTTGCGGACCGCGGTGCTCCGGCGCCGATCGTCCCACCGATGAAACAACCGCCCCAGCCCCCCCCCCAGCGCGGCCGCCCACCGGCGCGGCATGCTCCGCACCACCAGTTGGACCATCTTCACCGCCAGGTATTCCGCGCGATGGCGAAGCGGCCGGAGCTGCCGCGGCGTTCCCGCCGTCACCGCTCCCCCCTCCGCTCGGCTGCGAGCCGGTCGGCAATGAATGCGCGGAAAGGCGCCTCCGGGGTGACCGCACACGTCAGCGGCATCGTCGCCAGGACCGGGTCGAACGGCAGCCACGGTTCGAGGCGGACAAAATCCTTGTCCGTCGTCACGATCGCCTGCGCCCGCACGCGCCGCGCCTCGACCTGGATGCGGTCCACATTGCGCAACGTATACCGATGGTGGTCGGAGAAGGCCATGGCGCGGACGACGTCGAATCCGGCCGCGCGCAGGTCGTCGAAGAACCGCTGGGGGCGGGCAATCCCGGCCACCGCGGCGACCCGCGCCCCCGGGTCCAGCGCATCGCCCCCCCCGCCCGGCTGCCGCACCCGGACCGCGCCCGCCCGGCGGTGCACGTGGAACAGGCGGACCGGCTGCAACTGCTCCTCCAGCCGGGCGCGGCGGTCATCGGGCACGTCGGCCAGGAGCAGGGCGTGCGCGCAACGAGCCGTCACCAGGCGCTCCCGCAGACGCCCCCCCGGCAGCACCCGCGGATCATCGAGATCCGCGGCCGACAACAGGACGAGATCGGTCCCGCGTTCCAACTGGAGGTGCTGGAACCCGTCATCGAGCAGATGCACCGTGGCGTCCAGGCGGGCCTCGGCGAGGCGACCGGCGAGATGGCGGTCGGCCGCCACGACCACCGCGACACCGTCGAGCGCCCGGGCCAGCATCCACGGCTCGTCGCCGGCGATCGCCAGACTGCCGACGGTTCGCTGGAAGTCCCGTATCACCGCCGCCCCCTCGACCGCATCGGCGCGCCCGTACCCGCGGCTCAGGATGGCCGGCCGCTCCCCCATTCCGACCAGCATGCGGGCCAGCCAGGCGACCAGCGGCGTCTTGCCGCTGCCGCCGGCCGCCAGCGCCCCCACGCTGATGACCGGCCGGACCAGCCGGCGCCGGGCCTCGGGGCGCCGCCCATACCACCGCCGGCGGCGCCACGCCGCTTCGTCATAGAGTCGGCTGAACAACCCTAGTGCTTTGCCATGAATAAACATCAGGGCTATCGGGGAACTCACCTCGAACCGAGACGAGAGCCCCCATGCAGAAAAAAGTACATCGTTCGACGATGCGCGCGCTAGTCCGTCTATCCGAAGATTATGACGTGGCGGACCACTAGTGTGCTGTCCCGGAAATATACAGTGCAATGCGTTCCACCTTGGCGAGGATCGATTGCGCCGTGGCAGTCCAAGCGAACGGCGAGGTATCCGTATTGTACCGCTCGACGAAGCGATTGATTCTCCCGATCAGTTCCCGCACGCTGCTGAAGGAGCCGCGGCGGATGGCCTGTTCGGTGATGATGCCGAACCACCGTTCCACCTGGTTGATCCAGGACGCGTAGGTCGGCGTGTAGTGGACGTGGTACCGTGGCCGGTTCGCCAACCACGCCTTCACGCGGGCATGCTTGTGCGTGGCGTAGTTGTCGACGATCAGATGTACGTCGAGGTCGGCGGGGACGTTCGCGTCGATGTGGCGCAGAAAGGCGAGGAACTCCTGATGCCGGTGGCGGGGTTTGCATTGCGTGAGCACCGTACCGGTAGCCACTGCCAAGGCCGCGAACAAGGTAGTGGTCCCGTGACGCCAGTAGTCGTGAGTAACCCCTTCCACGTACCCCAGGCCCATCGGCAGCACCGGCTGCGTCCGTTGCAGCGCCTGGATTTGGCTCTTCTCGTCGACGCACAGGACCACGGCGTGGTCCGGAGGGTTGAGGTAGAGCCCGACGATGTCGCGCACCTTCTCGACGAAAAACGGGTCGGTGGACAGCTTGAACGAGCCCTGCCGGTGCGGCTGGACTCCAAACAACTTGAACCACCGCTGCACCGTGCTCTTCGAGACGCCGCTGTGGCCGGCCATCGAGCGCACGCTCCAATGCGTCCGGTCTGGCGGTGTCGCCTGCAGGGCGTGGTTGATGACGGCGGCTACGCGCTCATCATCGTAGGTGCGCGGCCGCCCGGGGCGGAGTTCGTCGTGCAAGCCTTCCAGACCGCACTCGCGATACCGTCTACGCCACTTGCCGACGGTGGCGTTGCTCACGCCCAACCGCGCCGCGACGGCCGTGCTCGACCTGCCCTCGGCGCAGGCGAGCACGATCTGCGCCCGCTGGACCAACCCGCTCGGGAGCGATCGGGACCGGCTGATTTGAGTCAAATGAGCGTGCTCCGCCTCGCTGAGTTCGATGGGAGCAACCGGACGGCCTCGTGGCATGGGGACCCTCCTCCTGAGAGAGCCCCAATTTTACTCCATTACTTAAGGGACGGCACACTAGCAGGCCGTGGCGAAAGTCCCCGCTGCATTCGAGCGGCGATGCATCCCGCCTGACTGCGTTGTTCGGACGGACTGCGCAGCAGTCCGCGGTTGCCATATGCCCAATATGCGCCATCCTCACGCCTTGTCAGGCACGGGCGTTCTTTGCCCGCGGGCGCCCTTCAGCCCGCTGGCGCACTCGCCGCTCTCGGTGCAACGCGGGGTTTCGCCACGGGCTGCCAGCAGGGTCCCCTCCTCGTCAACGCGGCGCCGCGGCCCGCGCCTGGTCCGGCGCCGAGCCGCCGGGCGGCGGCAGCACCGCCGCGATCTCCGCCAGGCTGCGCGCGGCGGCGCCTCGATTCGCCGCGACCAGGGTCCGGGCGGCGGTCCCCAGCGCGGCGCGTTGGAGCGGGTCGGCCAGCAGCTCGGCCAGCACCGGTTCCAGCTCCCGGGCCGCGGCGATCCGGCGGGCGGCCCGGTTCGCGAGAAACAGATCCGCGATCTCGGCGAAGTTCTGCATATGCGGACCGAACACCACCGGCTTCCCCCAGGCGGCGGGTTCGATCACGTTGTGTCCACCCGCCGGCACCAGGCTCCCCCCGAGAAAGACGACGGTGGCCACCTGAAACAGCGTGGCCAGCTCGCCGACGGTATCCAGCACCACGACGTCGGCGGGCGGCGTTTCGTGCCCCGGAAGCCGGCTGCGGCGCACGGCCGCGATTCCCCGCTCGGCCGCGAGCGCGGTCACCTCGTCGCCGCGCTCGGGATGCCGCGGCGCCAGCAGCAGGACCAGGCCGGGCACGCGGGTCCTGAGCTGCACGAAGACGTCCAGCACCAGCCCCTCCTCGCCGGGGTGGGTGCTGGCCGCCATCAGGACCGGCTGATCCGCCGCGAAACGGAACAATCGCAGGAGACCCTCGTCCCGAGACCGTGAGTCCGGGCCCGAGGCCGGCGGGACATCGAACTTCAGGTTGCCGGTCATGGCGACCCGGTCGGCCGGCGCGCCGAGATCGATGAAGCGCCGGGCCGACTCCTCGCTCTGGGCGCAGCACCGATCCACGTCGGCCAGCACGCGCCGGAAAAACCGCCTTGCCAGACGGTAGCGCGGATACGACCGATCCGAAATGCGCCCGTTCACGAGCATCGTCCTGACCCCGCGCCGGGCGCAGCGCCGCAGCAGGTTGGGCCACAGCTCGGTATCCACCGCGAGGAACAGGGCCGGCCGCACGCGGTCCAAGACCCGGTCGACGGCGGCCGGCAGGTCGAGCGGAAAGTAGAACATGCCGTCGACCGCCTCGATGCGAGCCCCGACCGCCCGGCCGGTCTGCGTGGTGGTCGACAGCCACAGCGGATGGCCCGGATAGCGGTCGCGCAACCCCGGAATCAGGGTGCGGGCGGCCTGGACCTCGCCCACCGACACCGCGTGAATCCAGATGGACGGCCGCCCCGCCGGATTGATGGCGGCCGGCAGGTACCCCCAGCGTTCCCGCATCGTCCCGATGTACTTGCGGTGGCGGATCGCCTCGTACAGAAGGCGCGGCGCCACCAAGAGGGCGTAGCAGACGATGGCTACGCTGTAAAGGAAATGCATCGATGCGGGTCGCCTCGGGGCCTTCGGCAGAGCGAGGCGGAGCCTCGCGAGCGCCTCGAGCGAGCATCCGTCTCCGGTTTGACCGGACCACCGCGCCATAAATTACAATAGATCGTTTGTGGACCGTGACAAGGGGCGCGCCGATGACAGGCGCGCCGAACCGGAGGAAAGTCGAGACAGCGCATGGCGACACGAGTAGGCATCAACGGATTCGGCCGTATCGGCCGCAACATCATGCGGGCAGCCCGGGGCGCAAGCGGAATAGAGATCGTGGCGGTGAACGATATCACCGACGCCCCGACGCTGGCCCACCTGCTGAAGTACGACTCGGTGCTGGGCAACCTCACCGACACCGTGACGGTCGACGGCGACGGCATCCGGGTGGGAGACGGGCGTTTCCGCGTCACCGCCGAGCGCGATCCGGCCAATCTGCCCTGGGGCGAGCTGGGCGTCGACGTCGTGCTCGAATCGACCGGCATCTTCGCGAAACGTGACGACGCGGCCAAGCACCTCGCCGCGGGCGCCCGGCGGGTCATCATCACCGCCCCCGCCAAGCAGCCCGATCTGACCGTCGTCCTCGGCGTGAACCAGGACCTCTACGACCCGAGCCGGCACCAGATCATCTCCAACGCCTCCTGCACGACCAACTGTCTCGCTCCCGTCGCCAAGGTGCTGCACGAGCAGTTCGGCCTCAAGCGGGGGTGGATGACCACCGTGCACTCGTACACCAACGACCAGAAGCTCCTGGACCTCCCCCACAAGGACCTGCGCCGGGCCCGCTCGGCCGGGCTCTCCATGATTCCCACGACCACCGGGGCCGCCGCCGCCGTGGGCGAAGTGCTGCCGGAGCTCAAGGGCAGGCTGGACGGCATCGCCATTCGGGTGCCGACCCCGAACGTGTCGGTCGTCGACCTCGTCGCCCAGGTCGACCGCCCCGCCACCGCCGCGGCGGTGAACGCGGCGTTCGCCGCCGCCGCCGACGGCCCGCTGAACGGGATCCTCCAGGTGGCGACCGAACCCCTCGTTTCGATCGACTTCAAGGGGAACCCCCACTCGTCCATCGTCGACGCCTCGTACACGAGCGTCATGGACGGCGACTTCGTGAAGCTGCTGTCCTGGTACGACAACGAATGGGGCTATTCGTCCCGGTGCGTGGATCTCATCACGTTCCTGGCGGACAGGGGACTGTAGCGCCGGAAGCGCTTGGCAGCCCGTGGTGAAACCCCGCGTTGCACCGAGAGCATCGCCGCTCGAATGCAGCGGGAACTTTCGCCACGGGCTGTTCGGGCCCGCGGCCGCCCCGGGCGGCCCCAGGTAATCGTGCCCAAGAGAACCCTCCACGACCTCGATATCGACGGGCGCCGGCTTTTCGTGCGCGTCGACTTCAACGTCCCGTTGCGCGACGGCGCGATCGGCGACGACACCCGCATTCGCGCCGCCCTCCCGACCCTGAGGCATGCCCTCGACCGGGGGGCGACGCTCGTCGTCGGCTCCCATCTGGGTCGACCCAAGGGAACCGCGAATCCCGCCTTCACGCTGCGGCCGATCGCGGCGCACCTGTCCGAGCTGCTCGACCGCCGGGTGGTCTTCGCCCCGGAGGCGATCGGCGAGACGGTGACCGCGGCGCTGTCCCAGGCCGGTCCCGGCGGGGTCGTGCTGCTCGAGAACCTGCGCTTCCACCCCGGGGAAGAGGCCAATGACCCCGCATTCGCCGCCGCGCTGGCGGCCTCGGCCGACGCCTACGTCAACGACGCCTTCGGCGCTGCGCACCGGGCCCACGCCTCGACGGTCGGCGTGGTGAGCCATGTCGCGGACGCCGCCGCCGGGCTGCTGATGATGCAGGAGCTGCAGCATCTCGGCGCGCTCCTCCAGGCGCCGCCGCGGCCGTTCGTCGGCATCCTCGGCGGCGCCAAGGTCTCGGGCAAGCTGAAAGTCATCGGCCACCTGCTCCCCCGCCTCGATGCCCTGCTCATCGGCGGCGCCATGGCCTACACCTTCCTGAAGGCCCGCGGGCACCCGGTGGGTCGATCGCTGGTCGAGGAAACCCTCGCCGGCACCACCCGCGACATCGAACGGACCGCCCGCACCCGCGGGGTGCGACTCGAGCTGCCGAACGACCACGTCGTCGCCGACCGTCTCGACGCCGGTGCCGCCCACGCGACCCTCGGCATCGAGGACCCCGCCATCGGAGACCGGCTCGGCGTCGACATCGGTCCGGAGACCGCCGACCGCTATGCAGAGGCCGTTGCCGCCGCCGGCACCGTCCTGTGGAACGGGCCGATGGGCGTATTCGAGATCGGTCCCTTCGCCCGCGGCACCCTCGCCGTCGCCCGGGCGGTCGCGGCCAGCCCCGCGACCTCGGTCGTGGGAGGAGGCGACTCCGTCGCCGCCGTCCGCCAGGCCGGGGTCGCCGCGCACATCACCCACGTCTCGACCGGCGGCGGCGCGTCGCTCGAGTTTCTCGGCGGCCGCAGCCTGCCGGGCGTCGAGGCGTTGCCGGATGCCGCCGCAGGGAGCTGACCCCTTGTCCAGACGACCCTTCGTCGCCGCCAACTGGAAGATGCACAAGACCGTCCGCGAAGCGGTCGACTACGCGGGCGAGCTCGTCCCGCGCGTCCGCGACGTCACGGACGTCGACATCGTCCTCGCCCCGCCGTTCCCCGCCCTGCCCGCCCTGGTGGACGCGCTGGCGGGCCTCGCCGGCGGCGGCCGAATCGCCGTGGCGTCGCAGAACGTCCACGCCGAACCGCAGGGCGCCTTCACCGGCGAGGTCAGCCTGCCCATGCTCCAGGCGTCCGGCGTCACCCTCGCCATCATCGGTCATTCCGAACGCCGCCGGCTGTTCGGCGAGACCGACGCCGGCGTCAACGCCAAGACCCGAGCCGCCGCCGACGCCGGATTGACGCCGATCGTCTGCGTCGGCGAGACCCTGGAGGAACGAGAGGCCGACTGCACCTTCGACGTGCTCGACCGCCAGATCGGGCAAGGCCTCGCGGGCCTGTCGACGGCCCGGGCGAGCGCTGCAGTCGTCGCCTACGAACCGATCTGGGCCATCGGAACCGGACGCGTCGCCAGCCCCGACCAGGCCAACGCCGCCCACGGCCGCATCCGAGCCCGGCTCGCCGCCCACTTCGGCGACGCCGCCGCCGACGCGTGCCGCATCATCTACGGCGGCAGCGTCAAACCGGGCAACGCGGCCGCGCTGATGGCCCAACCCCACGTCGACGGCGCCCTCGTCGGCGGCGCCAGTCTCGACCCTGCCGCCTTCGCCGAAATCGTGGCCGGCAGCAGACCCCGGACCCGGATCGCCGTATAATGGAAGAACGATGCTGAGTATCATCCTCACCGCACTGTATGTGTTCGTCTGTGCGTTTCTGCTGGTCGTCGTCCTGATGCAACAGGGCAAGGGCGGCGGCTTGCAGGCCGCCTTCGGCGGCAGCGGCAGCGACGCCGCCTTCGGCGCCCGCGCCAGCGCCAACGTGCTGACCCGGGCCACGACCGTGTTCGGCGCCCTGTTCATGGTCGGGTCGATGGCTCTCGCCATCATGGGCCAGCGCAACACCAGCTCGGTGCTGAGCGGCTTGGATGGTCCCGGCCTCCAGCCTCCCGCGCCAGTATCGGCGCCCGCGGATCTCGCCCCCGCGCCGGACGCCGCGGCCGACGCGACCGAGCCCGACCCGGAAACCGAGGAGCCGGCCGACCCGCCGGAAGAACCTTAGTAGAACGTCGCACCACCCCTGCGGAAGTGGCGGAACTGGCAGACGCACTAGCTTGAGGGGCTAGCGAGCCAATGGCTCATGGGGGTTCAAATCCCCCCTTCCGCACCACCGATCTCGCACTCGATCGCCCGCGTCTTGCGGATCGGTACGGCCCTTCTCCAGCCGCCAACCGGTGCGCGTGCGGCTGGTCGGTTTCACGGCAACGCGAACACGACCAGGGTGTCGGTGGCCGACACCGCCACGTACTGCCTGCCGTCCCCGCCCAGATAGGTCATGGGATTGGCGTTCCCCGGCCCCGGCAGGCGCGCCTCCCACAGCCCGCGGCCGGACGCCGCCTCGAAGGCGCGCAGGCGGCCGTCGTCGGTGCCGGCCACGAACACCAGGCCGCTGGCCGTGGTGATGGCCCCGGCGCGGATGGGCCGGCCGGTGGCCTGCCGGCCCTCGGGCAACTGGTCGGTGACGCCCAGGACCTCCTGCCACGCGATGTCCCCGGTCGCCGCGTCGACCGCGGTCAGCCGGCCCCACGGCGGCCGTTGGCACGGCAGGGTCGCACCGCCGAGCTGCACGGCGAAGCTGGCGGGGCGCTGCGCGCCCTTCCGGTAGGGGACGGGATGCTCGGGGGGCGCGGCCTCGACGTAGCCGAGGGCGCCGAGGTCCTGGGTGACGACGAGGAGATAGCCGGTCGCGGGGTCCACCGCCACCCCGCCCCAGTTGGCGCCGCCGACCCCGCCGGGAAACGAGAGGGTGGTCCGCAGCGGGGCGCCGTCGGCGCGATAGACCCACGGGGTGAACGGGCCCGCGTTGTAGATCTCGCCCAGACCGTCGACGAGTTGGCGGCACGCCGCGGCGTGCTCGGGCGAGGTGTCCTCGCCGGTCACGAGGTCGTCCGGATCCCAGGTGAGCTTGGACAGGCCGACCGGCTTGACGGGTATCGGCTGGGTGGGCGAGGTCGCCTCGCCGGGGACGTCGCTGGCCGCCACCGGCCGTTCCTCGACCCCGTAGACGGGCTCGCCGGTCTCCCGGTCGAGGATGTACAGATAGCCGGACTTGGTGGTGACCCCGAGGGCGGGAATCGCCCCGCCGTCGCGGGGGATGTCGAACAGGGCGGGCGGCGCCGGCGGGTCGGCGTCCCACAGGTCGTGGTGAATCGTCTGGAAGTGCCACCGGTACGCACCGGTGGCGACGTCCACCGCCACGAGGGCATTGCCGTACAGGTTGTCACCGGGCCGATCGCCGCCGTAGTCGCCGGGAATCGGGGACGCGAGGGGCAGGTACACGTGCCCGCGCTCGACGTCCATGGAGAAGTAGAACGGCCACGCGTTGGCCCCCAGCCGGCCCTGCCAGCTGTCTCCGCCCCAGGTGTCGTGCCCGGGCTGGCCGGGCTGCGCGACCGAGCTGAACTCCCACACCGGCGCACCGGTGCGCGCATCGAAGGCCCGCGCGTTCCCGATGCCGCCGATGGTGCCGGCGGGGGTGTTGGCCCCGACCACCACGACGTCGCCGTGCACGAGAGGCACCGAATTGTAGGGCACGACCATTTCGACCGCGCCGCCCTCGCCGAAGCTCTCGACCGGGGCGCCGGTGGCCGCGTCGAGCGCGCGCAGATGCTGTCCGGTGGTGAAGAGGATGCGGGGGGCCATGCCGTCCCCGCCCTCCCAGTAGGACACCCCGCGGCGCGACGGGCGCGCCCCGGCGAGGGAATGCCGCCAGATCTCGCGGCCGCTCGACGCGTCGAGCGCGACGACCCGGTCGGCGGCGGGCAGATACATGACCCCGCCGACGACGATCGGCGTGACCTGCGAGTTCGGCCCGCGCGCGCCCTCGGCCACCGCCGCCAGCGAATAGGTCCACGTCGAGGTCAGATCGGCGACATTGGCGGCGGTGATCCGGTCCAGCGGCGAGAACCCGGTCCCGGCCGGGTCGCGCCGATACATCGGCCAGTCGCCGGCCGCGGACGAGGCGGCCGCCTGTTCCCCGCTCCCCTGCGCGGACACCCCGACACCAGCGGCGCCCGCGAGCAGCCCGATGGAGCCCGCGACGCCCAGAACGACCGCCGACCGCATGGTGCGCTTCACGTTGGCAACCTCCTCATGTGCAGGTCGAAACCGCGGTGCCGACGCACGCCGGCGGACCCCGACCTGACGACTTCACTGCGCTGGGAGCCCGTGGGGGAAAACCCCGCTGCATTCGACCGGCGAACCCGGTCTCGGTGCCACACGCGGTTTCACCACGGGCTCCCAGGACCCGCATTGTATCTTGCCGCGGTGGTTGCCCCACGCGGAGAGCCGCCGTAGTACCCTGTGCACCGCATTCCTGCCCGTTCCCTCAGAGCGGGCGGCAGACACCGGAGACGGAGAACGCCATGACCAACCCCAAGCATTCGAATCGAGGAGAGTACTCACGACGGCAGGCGCTGCGCCTGCTCGGCTCGGCGGGCGCCGGTCTCGCCGCCGCGGCCGGCGGGGTCCCGGTCCGGGCCCAGCAGACCTTCACGAGCGTGGCCCCGCCCGACTTCCCCGGCGGCGCGATCATCCGAACCCTGCAAGGCGACATGGCCCCCGAGGCGCTCGCCAACGGCGCGACCCTCTTCCACGAGCACGTCGGGCGGGGGGACGTCGATCTCGCGGTCGAAGAGCTGGGCGCCTGCGCCTTCGACGGGCTCGGTTGCATCGTCGATGCCGCAACCGGCCGCCGGACGCCGGAACAGGTGAGCCACCTGAACGCCATCGCCGCGCAGAGCGACGTCCGCATCGTGATGGCCGGCGGCTACTTCGAGGACATCGGCTTCGCGATCTATCCGGTGCGCGTCGCCGAGATGTCGGAAGACGCGCTCGTCGACGAGTTGGTGCAGGACGCCGCGACTCAGCGGTGGGGCGCCTTCGGCGAGATCGCGTCGTCGCTCGAGATGCGCCCCGACGAACGCAAGGTGCACCGTGCGGTCGCGCGCGCCCATCTGCGGACCGGCATCCCCATCTTCACCCACACGCCGCACGAGAGCTGTCCGACCTGCGCGATGGAGCAGCTCGACGTCATCGAGGGCGCGGGCGCCGACCTCTCCCGCGTGGTCGTCGGGCACATGGCCACCCTCAGGCCCGAGCACGACCCCCTCGGGACGCACCGCGAGGTGGCGCGCCGCGGCGCGTTCATCGGCCTCGACACCCTCGGGCACGAGATGGGCCGGTCGGACATCCCCGCCGCCGACAAGGTGCGGATGGTGCAGGACCTGCTGGAGGCAGGACTGATCGACCACATCCTGCTCTCGTCCGACCAGGGCAACGTCCGCCAGTTCAAGCGGTACTACGGCCACGGGTGGTCGTCGGTGCTGATGCAGTTCGTGCCCAAGCTGCGCTACGCCGGGGTCCCCGAGGACGCGATCCGCCAGATTCTCGTCGACAACCCGCGGCGCTTCCTCGCGTTCGTCCCCGTCCAGGAAGGCTGACCGACCCCGCAGAAGTCCGCGCTGGCCCGCGCGCGTCCTCCGCCCCCGCCGGGACGGAGGACGCGCGGCGGGAATCGCTGCCTCCCGCGCGCCGAAGGCTGGCTGCCTTCGACGCGGGTCTTGTCGGGCTGCTGCGCCGTCAGAACATCGCGATGGGGTTCGCGGGGCTGCCGGTGCCGCGCGCGACCTTGAGCGGCAGGCCCATGAACATGAACTCGTAGCGCCCCTCTTCGGCGCACGCCGCGGCCAGCGGCTCGAGCAGGGCGTTGTCGAGCAGGGCCACGCCATAGTTGAACAGCACGCCGTGGACCGGGAACGTGAGGCCGTAAGGGTCGGGCCGCGCGTCCATCATGTCCCAGCCGAGGAGCGCCACGTCGTGATCGCGAATGAACTTCGCGCAGGTCACGCCGAGCCCCGGCCGGTCGCCGCCCCCGTACTCGCCGCCGGCCCGCACGAACGAGTCCTTGCCGCTGTAGACGAGCAGGGCGTCGCCCGGCTCGACCTCGACCCCCTGGGCGCGGGCGACCTCCTCGAGCTCCCAGCCCTGCACGGGGTTGCCCGGGGTCACGTGCGGCTCGCCGCGGTGGCGCGGCACGTCGAGCAGCACGCCCCGCGTGATGATGCCGTCGGACCAGGCGTCGATGGCGCCGAAGGCCGCCCCCTGCGTCGTCACCTCCACGTCGGGGTCGCGGCCCTGCCACATGCCGTCGCTCTCCCACATGTGGCACAGGGCGTCGATGTGGGTCACCGTCTGCCCGTGGTAGATGAAGCCGTAGTAGTCGGACACCGCGCCCCCGCCGCCCTCCCGCGGGCTCTTGCGGATGAACTGCTGCGAGGGCTCGAAGACGCGGCTGGCCGAGACCTTCCGCCCCGTCCGCACGAGCCGGGCCGCCGCCGCGCTCTTCTCGTCGGTAATCAGGTTGATGGCGCCCATCTCGTCGTCATCGCCCCACCGGCCCCAGTTGCGGCGGTCGGTGAACCACGACTGCACCTCCTCGGCCGTCGGCATTCGGGGATCCTGCAGGGCGGCGCGGGCGGCACCGGAGGCGCCGGCCGCGACGGGGCGGGACAGGTGCCGCTCCAGCAGCTCGGCCGGCGAGAAGCTGTCGGGCGCAGGGGGCCGGACCGCGGGTCCGCTCCACGCCGCCGCGCGTCCGCCGAGCGCCGCCGCGCTGCCGGCCGCCGCCGTGCTCAACGTCGTCAGGAACCGTCGTCTCGAAGAGGCCATTGGGTCATCCTTTCTGGAGCAACCGATTCACGATCCTCGATGCGGAACGCGGTCGATCATAGACCAGCCCGCGGCAAGAACCTCCGTTACGCCGAGACCGAAGAGGGCGCCGGCGGGCTGGAAGGGCGCCAGCGGGCGGAAGGGACGCCAGCGGGGGAAGAACGCGCGCCGGACGAGGCGTGACGACGAGTGAACATGCCGGGCATGGGTGACCGCGGAGCGACACAGTCTCGGCAGGATGCAGGGCCGCTCGAATACCGCGGGGCCTCTTCCGCGGGCTGGATGACCGGTCGCGCCTCGGCTGCCGGTCGAACGCCTGGGCGCGGTTTCCCCGCCCGCCGAGGCGACCGGAGTCCGCGCCCGCCTCCACGACGCTGGCTCCCGCGTCACGGGGACTTCAGATCCAGCGAGACCCCCAACGAGACGAACCGGTGCTTCTTCGACGCGCCGGTGCGGTGGTAGAAGAGCGGCTCGAGGACGGCATCGGGCGGGAGCGCGTCCGCGACCACCGGCGGTCCCATGTTCTTGTAGTAGTCGAACTTCACGAACAGCTTCATCCGGCCGGCGAGGGTGTCGTCCCGGCGCGGGCGCCAATCGATGCGCACGAACCAGTCCATGCGATAGGCGAGCACGCCGTCGAGGAAACGGCGCGGCGCGCTGATCGGCAGCTTGAACGACGGCACGAATTCGACCGAGAGCGTCGACAGCGGCCGCATGGCGATGGTCGGCCAGAGCAGAAACCGGTAGCGATGCCGGCCCGGCAGCCGCAGGTAGCGCAGCGGCAGGGCGGAGACGGCGGACGCGCCGGCCGGAGGATCGAGCCGGGACACCCGGGTCTCGATCAGCGCGTTCTCGAACTCGGAGAAGACGCCGACGCCGAGCGACAGCGACACCATCGCCTGACGGGTGCCGAGCCCCCGCCGCAGAGGCGGCACGACGTCGAGGAGGCCGTCGAAGACGGCCGGGGAAGGCCGGGGGGCCCCGGCGCCCGTCCGGTACGCCGGCGCGGGAGCGGAGATGGCCGGCGCGCAGGCCGGCGGCAGCGGCGCCCCGCCCGCCGGATCGAAGCCGGCCCGGAGCCGCTCGACGCCGCATTGGAAGCTGCCGGCGTCTCCGGTCTCGAGGTGAGACAGGGCCCGGGCGCCCGCCGCGTCGTCCAGCCGCGGCCACAGATCGACCCCGAAGCTGACACCGGCCCCGATCTCGTATCGCGAGGCGATGCTCATGGCGTCGTCCGAGTAGCGTTCGATGAACGCGAAGGCCCCGAGGTGGTCGGTCCGCTGGTGGTCGTAGCCGATCCGCACCCGGCTGAAGTCCTGCTCGAAGACGTTGTCCTGGACGAGCGCCCGCATGTCGGCGAGCAGCCGAATCCGCGACCGGTACCCGCCGCCGCCGAGCCGGGCGCCGGTGCGCAGCCCGAACAGCGTCTCGTTGCCCGGACCGCTGCCGCTGAAGTCCCCGGTCTCGTCGGCGCTGAAGCTGAAGTCGACGTCGCCGGTGAGGCCGCGCTGCCGCGCCTCCTGCGCGGCCAGCGCTTCGAGGGTGGCGCGGAACCGCCCGTAGTCTCCACCGAGGATCCTTCGAGCCTCGTCGGCGAACGGCGCCAACTGTTCCCGGAACACCAGGACCCGCGTGCCGTCCTGCCGCGGCTCCGGATCCTGATCCTGGGCCCGGGCGGCGCCGGCCGCCGAGGCCAGCGCGCAGACCAGAAGCAGTACTCTCGTTCCACTCGCCACTCTCATGCCACTCCTCGTATCGAACGGATGCCCGCGGCCCCGGCCGCCCGCGGCTAAGGGCCCCGCTGCATTCGACCGGTGCGACGCGGGGTTCCACCACCGGCCGCCCAGCCGCTCGTCTCCTCTTCCTGTTGTCGGTCGAAACCCGGTCCCGCGCGAGGGCGGGGCGCCGACGTGATCGGCCCCACCCCGACACCGGCCAGCGCCCGGTCCCGCGCGAGGGCGGGGCGCCGCCCGGCGCGTCCGGTGACGCGGAGGGGACGGCAGGCCTATAATTCTCGCACTCGACCCGGATCGCTTCACATATGGAAGGTGGACCCATGGTGACCAGCCCGCAGCCGGCCGTCGGCCTCGCCCGGAAATCGTCGCCCGGCGGAGCCGCTCGCCGCCCCGCCAGCCCGGCGGGCGTCTGCGCCGTTCTGCGGTGCGGACTCGTCGTCGGCGTCGCCCTGCTCGCGTTCGCCGCCGGAGCCGCCGCGCAGCCGGATCCGGCGCCGGTGCCGGAGCTGCTGCAGGACTTCGTCCCGGTCACCGACGCCATGCTGCGCGAGCCCCCGCCCGAGAACTGGATCGGCTTCCGCAACGGCTACCCGCTGTGGGGGTACAGCCCCCTCGACCAGATCGACGCCGGCAACGTGACCGAGCTGCGGCTCGTCTGGTCGCGCGCCATGCAGCTCGGCTATCAGGAGGTCGAGCCGATCGTCCACAACGGGGTGATGTTCCTCGCCAACGTCGAGGACATCGTGCAGGCGCTCGATGCGACCACCGGCGACCTCCTGTGGCAGTACCGGCGCAACCTGCCCGAGAACATCGCCAACGTCACCGGGACCCGCTACCGGTACCGCAACGTCTCGATCTACGGCGACAAGATCTTCCTCGCCACCAACGACGCCTTTGTCGTCGCCCTCGACGCCCGGACCGGCGAGCTGGTGTGGGAGACGCAGCGGGCCGACTACCGCGAGCGGGTGGCCCAGACCGCGGGGCCGACCATCGTCAACGGCAAGCTCATCAACGGCTCGCGCTGCAACCCGTCGAGCCCGCGCCCCGGCGGCTGCTTCATCACCGCCCACGATGTCGACACCGGCGAGGAGCTGTGGCGCATCAACACCGCGGCCACCGCGGACCAGCCCGGCGGCGACACCTGGGGAGGCCTGCCCCGCTCCGCCCGCCGGCACGCCTCGGCGTGGATGGTCGGCAGCTACGACCCCGAGCTCCACCTCGTCTACTGGGGCACGGGGCCGCCGGCGCCGCTGCCCGAGACGCTGCGCGGGGCCGGCAAGGCGGACCTGCTCTACACCAACTCGACCCTCGCCCTCGACCCCGACACCGGCGAGATGGCCTGGTACTTCCAGCACCTGCCCCGCGACAACTGGGACCTCGACCACGTCTTCGAGCGGATGATCGTCGAGACCGAGGTGTCGCCGAACCCTGCCGCGGTGCCGTGGATCAACCCCGCGGTGCGACCGGGCGAGCGGCGCAAGGTCATCACCGGCATCCCCGGGAAGACCGGTCTCATCTGGACCCTCGACGCCGCCACCGGCCAGTTCCTGTGGGCGCGGCCGACGGTCTACCAGAACATCATGACCGGGCTCGACCTCGACACCGGGCGCCCGTCGTTCGACGAGTCGACGGCGCCCCAGTCGGTCCAGACGCCCTCGTTCGCGTGCCCCCACCTGCTGGGCGGCAAGAACCAGCCGTCCGGCGCCTACAGCCCCGACACCAACGCCCTCTACATGCCCATGAACAACGCCTGCATGGACATCGCGATGTCCGTGGAAGAGGCGGGGCCGAGCGACGGCTACGACGTGCGGGTCCAGGTGCGCCATCATCCCGGCGTCGACCCCGACACCGCGCCGGTCGGCCATCTCGAGGCGGTGTCGGCATCGACCGGCGAGACGCTCTGGCTCTACGAGCAGCGCGCCCCCATCTACGGGTCGGTGCTGGCGACCGGCGGGAACCTGCTCTTCTCGGGCGACGTCGTCCGCCGGTTCCGGGCGTTCGACGCCGAGACCGGCGACGTGCTGTGGCAGACGATCCTGAACGGACCGGTCAGCGGCCGGCCGATGACCTTCAGCGTCGACGGGCGCCAGTATCTCGCGGTGGGGGCGGGCGGCCTGACCCAGGGCACCGGGTTCCTGCAGTTGACCCCCGAGCTCACCACCCCGAGCGGCAGCAACACGCTGTTCGTGTTCGCGCTGCCGGAGGAGCCTGACGCCCCGTGACGGCTCGGCAGCCCGTGGGAGGGTCGCCGGAATCCACCACAGGACGCCGCACACAGAGCCGGCGCCGGCTCCGGGCACGGGCCGGCGGCCGGCGCAGCTGGCCGGACCGGAAACCGTCGCCCTCGGCTCCGATTGCCGCCCAGCCAATCCTGCCGGGAGTCCAACAGCCAGTCATGAAGGTCCCGCTGCATTCGAGCGGCGCTGCAACCCGGAAATCCGCCACGGGCTGCTCACCCTTTCTACGGCGCAGACTCCTCGGGCTGCCTCGCCTCGAGCAGCTCTTGGCGCGTCTGCAGCTCGTTGCTCACCCGGATTACCCCGTACGTCCGGCGGGCGATGCTCTCCGCGAGAATCCGGTCCGCCTGGTCGTAGACCACTCCCTTCAGGGTCACGTAGCCGTTCCGGACGATGATCGAGAGCCGGGGAGCCAGCCCGAGGTAGCGGTCGAACTGCGAGTGGCCGAACAGCTCGCGGGCGAGACGGTTGCGGAGCCGCTCGTCGCCGATCCCGGGCGACAGGACCTCGAGCTCGTTGACGATCGCCTGCACGCCGCGCACCTTCGACACCCGCTCGTAGAGGTCGGCCGGCTTGTCCGGACGCGGGGTCACGTCGCCGCGGAGGGTCACCACCCCGTTCTCGACCGTGACGTCCACGTAGTCGAACACCGAGTAGTAGGGGTAGCGCACGATCGCCTGCCCCACCGCGTTGCCGAGCTCTTTGTCGGTCTCGGGACTCGGGATGATCAGGTTGTTGACGACGGTGCCGACGCCGTCGGTCCCCATCGCCCGGTCACCCGCCCACTCCTTCTCCCAGAGCGTCGCCAAGGTGCCGTCGAGGGTGACCTCTCCGCCCCGCACGGCAACCTCGACCCGGTCCGCCACCGCGCCCTTGCTTGCCAGCCGGCGCTCCACCGCCTGCCGCAACGCATCGTCCGCCACGTTCGCGGCGGCGCCGGACGCGGCCAGCACCAGCGCCAGCATCGCC
Source organism: Vicinamibacterales bacterium (assembly GCA_965229825.1). GTDB lineage: Bacteria > Acidobacteriota > Vicinamibacteria > Vicinamibacterales > UBA8438 > JAJEEA01. The sequence continues at coordinate 988,371 of CBDDJQ010000013.1, read as the reverse complement.
GTCGTCACCGCTCCGATACCCGCTCGTCGGCTATCCGTCGTTCTCATGATCGTCTCCCATTCCTGCAAAGGCTCATGCAAAGCCGCAACCGCCGCCCCCGACCGACCAGCCGCTGTCTGCCGGCCGCGGCGTTCCTGTCTGAACGTCTATCAAGCATGAAGCATGCCAATTCTCTTGCGGGGATAGAGACCGCTGTATCTGCCTATAAAAAAAGGACTTCATCGAATGGAGTCGCCGCTTCTGACCTCTGACTGTCCTCATGAGTGGTCACTCCGCGGACCGCCCCGAGGCCGCACCGTCCCAACCGCCAGACTTGTCACGGGCTGGTATGATGGAGGCGCATTCAAACACACCAAGGGAGGCTGACATGAGTCATTGCAGTCGCAGGCTGGTCGGCGTCGTGGCGCTCGTGTTCGCGGTCGGGTCGCTCGCGCCCGCGCTCGCACAGGCGCAGGGCGACGCCCCGCGGACGGCCTGGGGGCGGCCGGACCTCCAGGGCGTGTGGGACTTCCGCAGCATCACCCCGATGCAACGGCCCGAGGACTTGGCCGATCGGGAGTTCCTGAGCGAGGAAGAAGCGGCGGAGCTGGAACAGAACGCGGTGGCCCGGGACGCCCGCCTGTGGGAGGCGGCTTCGCGCCGGACCGAGGCCGGGGGGAACGTCGGCGGCTACAACAACTTCTGGATGGACCGGGGGCTGCGGGCGGTCGAGACCCGGCGCACCTCGCTCATCGTGTACCCGCCGAACGGCCGGATGCCGGCCATGACCCCGTCCGCGCAACGGCGCGCGGATGAACGAAGCGAACATCTGCGCGAGTTCCCGGCCGGCTCGTGGGAGGACTTCAGCGCGGGCGTGCGGTGCATCCTGGGCTTCAACGCCGGCCCCCCGTTCACGCCCAGCGCCTACAACAACAACATCCAGCTCTTCCAGACGCCGGACCACGTCGTCATCGTCACCGAGATGGTGCATACCGCCCGCATCGTCCCCCTCGACGGACGGTCGCGGCTCGACCCGGACATCCGGCAGTGGTCAGGCGATTCGCGCGGCCGCTGGGAGGGCGACACCCTCGTCATCGAGACCCGCAACTTCGACGCCAAACGGCGCTGGCGGAACACCACCGACGGCGCGCGGCTCGTCGAGCGCCTGACCCGCGTCGACGCCGACACCTTGAACTACGAGTTCACGGTCACCGACCCGGAGACCTGGGTGAGCCCGTGGACCGCTTCGGTCCCGCTGGCGTTGAACCCCGAGCCGATGTACGAGTACGCCTGCCACGAGGGCAACTACTCGATGCCGCTGATGCTCGGAGGGCAGCGGAACATCGATCTGAACGCCTCGAACGAGCCGTAGACCCGGCATGCCGGTTTGCCTCAGATCCGATCGCGTCGATCGGATCTGAGGCAACCGCCACTGGGTCGCCACGCCCGGCTATTCCGCGTCCGCATTTCACGCGGGCTCGCTCCGTCGTCTATTCCGCCTGCAGGGCCGGAGGGGACGGCCAGCGCGGCCGGCCCGCCCAGCTTCCCGCGGGCCAATGCCGGGGATGCCAGCGACTCGTCGAGGCTGGCGCGCAGGGCCGGAGGGGACGACCAGCGCGGCCGGCCCGCCCAGCTTCCCGCGGGCCAATGCCAGGGATGCAAGCGACTCGTCGAGGCTGGCGCGCAGGATCTCCCGGGAAACCGGAGTCTCCTCAAATGCGTGTGGGTAGCGGCGGCGCCAGTTCTATGCCTCCACAGCAGAGGAACAGCATCGAGATCAACGCGCCGGGCGAGTGGAAGCCATAGGCGCGACGCGCGATCACCCGCAGCTTGTTGTTGATGCCCTCCACCGGACCGTTCGTCATCTTCGTGTCCAGGTACGCCAGGATGCCTTCAGCGTGTTTCCGAATCGTACGCCCCAGCTTCACGAACGGCGTCAGGCGGGACCGCGCAGCCCACTCCAGCCACTCATCGAGCAGCGCCGGCGCATCCTCGGGTGTCGCCTGCCCCAGGATCGTCGCCAGGTACTCCTTCAGTTCGTAGGCCCGGTCCAGCGCCCGGTTCTTACGACGCAACGTCTCCAGACGCCGGGCCTCACCAGGCCTCAGCCGCGCCGGGTGCTTCAGCAACGCATAGCGCGTCCCCTTGAGCGCCTTCGCATCCTCCGGCTCCGAGGCCAGCCGCCGCTGCTCCGAACGCCGCACCTCGTCAACCGCATCCGCCGCAAGCCGTTCAACGTGAAACCGGTCGAACACCACCCGCGCGTGCGGAACCCACGCCCGCAGCGCCTTCTGCCAGCTCGACGCCAGGTCCGCCGTCACCAACTCGATCCGCGCACAGCCACCAGGTCCCCAACTGCTCGAAGAAGGCCCCCAGCGTCTCGGCGCTGCGCCCCCGCCCCGCCCAAACCACCCGACGCTCGTCATGGTCAACCACGATCGTCAGGTAGCGGTGACGCTTCCGGTAGCTGAACTCATCGACGCCGATTCGTCTCAGCTTGGCGAACCGAGCCCCGTCCAGCCGCCGCGCCACAACCCGTTCCACGATGCTGCCCACCGTCACCCACGATATCCCCAGCAGGCGGCTCACCGCCGTCCGGTCCGTCACCTGCGCCAGATACGCCGCCAATTCCTCGAACCCCGACGTGAACACGCTGCTGCCGCTCGCCCACGGCACCTGCTCCACCTTCACCCCGCGGCAACGCCGGCACGACACCCGCCACGGCGCATACCGCAGCCACGCCGGCATCCGGCCCCAGGACAGATGCCGCCACTCGCGCACCGGCTGCCGGTCATACCGCGGCGACCGCTTCCCGCACGTCCCGCACCGGGAACGCCGCCACGCCGGCTCCACCGACACCGTCAACGGACCGTCGGCGGCCATTTCCACCTGCTTGACGTACATCTGCGTGACACCCAACAGCCGCCGTAGTAACGTAGTCAGACGCATGGGGCTCTCCTCCTCGCGGGTCGTGGTGATACACGCCCATGAGACCAGGAAGCCCCTTGCGTTTGCAACCGCTTCCGCCAAGCGAGACGACGCACGCGGCCCCGACAACACCCTTGGCCCCGCCCAACGGGCGTCCGCCGCCGGCGCCGGGACCCGAGGTGGCCGTTGGGGCAATCAGCCAGCGTCTATCCCCGAACCGCCAGCCGTCGCGCTTTCCGCGTTGTCGTGGACGGCCGGGACGCCCCCGTCCAGGCCGGGCCGCAAGGCCCATATCTGCTGCTTGAGCGGAGGGACGGACGGTGTGTCACCCGAAGGGCCGCAGCGCAGCGAAGGACGCGCGTAGCGCGTTGACACGCCGGCCGGCCCGCAGCTACTCCGCTCCGACTATATCCCGCCACGGTGCGCCACGCCCGCCGCCGGTCAGGTGAACTGCCAGCACCCCTCGCCGACCCGCCGATCGCGCCTCAACCCACCCACACCCGTTTGAGGAGAGCCGGAAACCGTCACTGTGGGAGTGACGAACATACGAAAATCCGTCACTCCGCAAAGGACAATCCGGCAGGGGCAGGCGCCCCCGCACGCCGCCGATCAGCCGTCCGACGTGAGCGACAGCGGCTCGAGGTCGACGCGGCCGGTGCTGTCGCCGAAGCGGTCGGCCGGCACTCCCGCCTTGTCGAGCAGTCCCAGCAGCAGGTTGGCCATCGGCGTCAGCTCGGGGAACTTGATGTGGCGGCCTCCACGCAGGCGGCCCGCCCCGCCGCCGAGGAGGACGAGCGGCAGGTTCTTGTGGTCGTGGAGGTTGCCGTTGCTCATGCCGCTGCCGTGCAGCAACATCGAATGGTCGAGCAGCGACCCCTCGCCGTCCGGGGTCGCGGCCAGCTTCTCGACGAAGTAGGAGAGGAGCTGAACATGGTAGGCGTTGATCTTGCCGATGGCCGCGATCTTCTCCGGGCTGTCTTGATGATGCGAGACCGCGTGGTGCCCCTCGTTGACGCCGATCCAGGGGAACGTGCGCGCACTCTGCTCGCGCCCGAGCTGCAGGCTGAAGACCCGGGTGATGTCCGCCTGCCAGGTCAGGAGCAGCAGATCGAACAACAGCCGGGCGTGCTCGTCGTAGCTCTCGGGAATGCCAACGGGCCGATCCGGCAACGCGAACGCCGACTCGCCGGCCTGCGCCTCCGCCCGCTGAATCCGGCGCTCGACCTCGCGCACCGCGTCGACGTACTGATCGACCCGCGCCCGGTCGCCGGGACCGAGGGTCCGCACCAGCCGCGCCATGTCCTCGGTGACCGAATCGAGGATGCTGCGGTCGCGCCGCATCTCGGCCCGCCGCTCGTCCACCGTGCCGCCGTCGCCGAACAACCGCTCGAACACCATGCGGGGGTTGTTCTCCATCGGCAGCGGGGTGGTCGGTGACGACCACGACAGGGTGTTGACGTAGACGCAGTTGTAGCCGTTGTCGCAGTTGCCGACGAGGAAGCTGTTCTCCAGGGTCAGCTCAAGCGACGGCAGCCGGGTATCGCGGCACAGGTGCTGCGCGGCGATCTGATCGACGGTGGTGGCGAGCCGGACGTCGGCGCCCTCCGTCATCTTCGGCCGCGCCGCGCTCAACCAGCTCGCGTTCGAGCGCGTATGCTCGGCGTTGCCGTCGGTGCCGTTGCCCTGCGCGTTCTTGTGCTCCATGTTGGTGAGCACGAGCATCTGGTGCTTCACCGGCTCGAGCGCCTGCAGAATCGGCGAGAGCTCGAGAGCCCCGCCCTCGCCCGGCGGCGTCCACTGGTTCTGACCCTCGGGCGCCCACGTCACCGAACCGTGCGGGAAATAGAGGAACCCCAGCCGGCGCACCGGATTGGCCGAGGTCTTCGCGGCGGCGGTCAGGGCCGGCACCATCGAGTCCAGCAGCGGCAGGGCCAGGGTGGCCCCCATCCCCCGGATGAACGTCCGTCGAGGCAGATGCGTCTTGGTGATGATCATGGGATCGGTCTCGGTTGGTGGACGGCGGCAGCCGCGGCCGGCGGTGCCACCACGGGTGGGGCAGTCGCAACGGCCGCGACGGTCGGCGCGATCGGCCCGTTGGAGGCGGCCGACCCGACGGAGTCGGGACGCCGCATCTGGAACGGAGTGCTCTTGACGATGCCGAGCACGAGGTCGGAGAACCGGTAGCCGGCGGCGGCCGCGTTGCGCTCGACGGCGCGGATCGCCGGCGCATCGTAGTGTTCCGTCGCGCGGCCCAGCGCATAGGTCAGCAGCTTGTCGGCGAGCGTGCGCACGAACTGGTCGGAGCGGTCGAGGATGGCCTGCCGCAACCCCGCCACCCCGTCGAAGGTCGTCCCGTCCGGCAATCCGCCCGAGGCGTCGATGGGGGCCAGCCCCGCCGTCAGCGTGCGCCAGCGGCCGATGGCGTCGAAGTTCTCCAGCGACAGCCCCACCGGGTCCATCAGCGCATGACAGGCGGCGCAGGCCGGATTGCGGCGGTGCTCCTCCATCCGCTCGCGCATCGAGAGCACCGTGGCCGACTTCTCCTCGTTCAGCGGCGGCACGTTCGCGGGCGGGGGCGGGGGCGGCGTGCCGAGCAGGTTCTCCAGCACCCACTTGCCCCGCACCACCGGCGAGGTCCGGGTGGCGTAGCCGGTCACGGCGAGGATGCTGCCGTGCCCCAGCAGGCCGCCGCGCGGGCTGCCCGGCGGCAGGGGCACCCGCCGGAAGTGGCTCCCGGCCACGCCGGGCATGCCGTAATGCCGGGCCAGACGCTCGTTCACGAACGTATAGTCCGCGGTGATCAGCTCGAGGACGCTCCGGTCCTCGTGCAGGATGCTCTCGAAGAAGAGCTCGGTCTCCCGGCGCAGGGCGCGGCGCAGGGTCTCGTCGAAATCGGGAAACGCGATGAAGTCGGGAGAGACCGCCGGGAGATTCCGCAGATACAGCCACTGGGCCGCGAAGCTGGTCACCAGCGACGCCGAGCGCTCGTCGGCCAGCATGCGCCGAACCTGCGCCTCCAGCACCGCGGGGTCTCTGAGGGCGCCGCGGGCCGCCGCCTCGATCAGGGCGTCGTCGGGAAGGCTTCCCCACAGGAAGAACGACAGGCGGGACGCCAGCTCGAGGTCGCTCACCCGGTACGGCCCGTCGGCGCCGGCGGGGTCGCGTTCGACCCGGAGGAGGAACTCGGGGCTCACGAGCAGGCGGCGCAGGGCCATCTCGATGCCCTGGTCGAAGCCGCCGTCCGCCCGGCCGTCCTCGAAGAACCCGAGCAGCAGATCGACGTCGGCGCCGGTCGCGGGCCGGCGATAGGCGCGGCGGGCCAGCGTCGAGAGGATCTCGGCCGCGCACGCCCGTTCGGCTTCCGGCGCGGCTTCGGCGGGCCGGCACGTGAAGATGCGGCGGCGGCTCGGCGTATCGCCCGACCCGGTCGCCCCGAACGGCCCCGTCACCGTGATCGCATACACGTTCGGCTGCGTCCGCTGGTCGCCGCCGACGGTGATGTGCACCTTCAGGAACGGCTGCCGGTGGCGCTCCACCAGCTCGGTGCCCTTGCCGACGAACGCCGCGCCGACGGTGCGGGGACCCGCCTCGACCGGCACCCGGACGACCAGTCCGGCGTCCGCGGGCCGGTCGTCCGGCTGGTAGAGGCTCTGCGTCGCGGCCGGCCGCCGCACCGGCGGCGTCACCCTCAGCACCTCGACCGGCGCGCCGTCGAGCAGAATCACGACGTCGTGCGGCTCGCGCAGACCGCCGATGCGGTTGGTGTTCCAGCTCTTGCCCAGCTCCACCCGCAGCTCGTACTCGGCATCGACCGGGAAGTTGTAGTCGAACCGGGCCCCGCCGCGGGTGCCGAACGGCATGCCCTCGACATGATCGGTCTGGTTCAGGTCCGACGGCACGATGAACGTATCGGCGACCGGCGACCCCACCGAGGCTCCGACCGCGAGCCGGCTGATCTTCCGCGCCGCCGCGAGATAGCGTTCGAACCGTCCCGGGTCGAGCCCCCCGAGGCTGACGTTGTCGAAGCCCGCGCTGGAGTCGTCGGCCGGCAACAGCGCCGCAACGTCGATGTCGAGGTGGAGCAGATCGCGGATGGCGTTGCGGTACTCGGTGGCGTTGAGGCGCCGCAGCGCGGCGCTGCGCCCGGGGTCGGGGTCGGCCGCGGCGGCCCGGTCGAGCTCGGTCTCCAGATACGCGACGAGCCGGCCCGACGCCTCGCGGTCGGGCCCCGGCCGGCCGGCCGGGGGCATCATGCCGGCGCGCAGCTTGCCGACGACGTTCTCCCAGACGCCGGCGTGGTCGCCCACGCGCGCGAGATCGAGCGTGTCGAGGGCCAGCCCCGCGACCCGCAGGGAGTCGCTGTGGCAGGTGACGCAGTAGCGGTCGAGCAGCGCGCGCTCCGCCGTGACCGGCGGCTGACCCGCGGCCGCCGACGAGACCAGCGCCAAGGCGGCGGCGACGGACGCGGTCGAAATCCTCACGAGCGGCATCCTCCCCCGAAGCGGTAACAGACCGCGGCAACCGCCGCAGCAGGCCAGCAGTTTACCACCAGCCGCCTCGTCGCCGGACGCCCGGAAGCCTCGGGTCGGCCATGCCGCTCGACACCCGCTTCCGCGGTAGGATCACCCCAGCGATAAGGAGTGCGCCATGTCGTCCATGTCTCGAGCTCGACACCCTCGCCGGTCAGGAACGGGTCCCGTCGTCACCGGCCTCCTCGTGTTGCTCGCGTCCGCGCCGGCCGTCGGCGCCGCCATCGACACGCCGCTCACGGCGGCGGCCAGGGACGGGGACGCGGCCGCGGTGCGAGCCCTCCTGGCCGAGGGTGCGGGCGTGAACGAGGCGTCGGCGGACGGGACGACGGCGCTGCACTGGGCGGCGCGCGTCGACGACCCGGCTCTCGCCGATCTCCTGATCGCGGCCGGGGCCGACGCCACCGCCGCCAACATCTTCGGCGTGACCCCGCTCGCCCTCGCCGCGGTCAACGGCGCGGCGGAAATGCTCGACACGCTGCTGCGGGCCGGCGCGAACCCGAACGCCGCGACGGCGGGGGGTGAGACCGCGTTGCTGACGGCGGCGCGGACGGGGCGCGCCAACGCCGTGCGCACCCTCGTCGCCCACGGCGCCGACGTGAACGCGGCCCAGCGATCCGGCCAGACCCCCCTGATGTGGGCGGCGGCGGAGGGGCATCTCGAGACCCTGCAGGCGCTGATCGAGGCGGGGGCGGATATCCACGCGCGCACCGTGGTCCCGGACGTCCCCCTCCGCACCGGGCTGGAAGGCCCGGCCCCGCACGGCTTCACGCCGCTGCTGTTCGCGGTGCGCGCGGGGCGCATCGAGACGGCCCGCCGGCTCATCGCGGCGGGCGCCGACCCGAACGACCGGCTGCCGGACGGCATGAACACCGTCGTCCTCGCGGCGACCAACGCCCACTGGGAGTTCGGGGTGTTTCTCGTCGACCAGGGGGCGGACCCCAACGGGGCCGGGCAGGGGTGGACCGCCCTGCATGCGATGACCTGGGTGCGGATGCCGAACTTCGGCTTCAACCCGCCGGGACCGGTGCTCACCGGCACGATGGACAGCCTGACCTTCGCCCGCGCCCTCGTCGAACGCGGGGCCCACGTCGACGCCCGCATGACCGCGGAGCCCCGGAACGGCTACCGCAATGCCCTCAACCGAATCGGCGCCACCCCGCTGCTGATGGCGGCCCGGCTCGCGGACGCGCCGCTCATGCGCGTGCTCCTCGAGCTCGGGGCCGACCCGGCGCTGACCAACGAGGACGGCACCACCCTGCTCATGGTCGCCTCCGGCGTCGGCATCCACTCGCCGGGCGAGGACCCCGGCACCGAGGCCGAGGCGCTGGCGTGCGTCGAGCTCGCGCTCGATCTCGAGGGCGACCCCAACGCGGTCGACGAGCGCGGCGAGACCGCCCTGCACGGCGCCGCGTACCGCGGCGCGAACGCCATCGTGGAACTGCTCGTCGCCCACGGCGCCGGCACCTTCGACCAGGAGAATGCCACCGGCTGGACGCCCCTGCGCATCGCCCGGGGCGTCTTCCGCACCGCCACCTTCAAGGAGGCCCCGCACACCGCGGTCCTCCTCGCCGAGCTGATGGCGACGCGGCCGTAGAGGGCGCCGACACCACCATGCGGATGCTGTTCAACGTGGCCTGGATTGTTCCGGTCGTCGCGGTTCTCGTCTGAAGTCGTGCCACGGCAGATCCGTCTCTCCATCCAATCGACCGTCCGCTGCCCCAGCCGGGCGCGGAACCGCCCGGGTGCTCGGGACGAGGACCGGAACCCGTCTTACCGCGACAACCGATGCTCCCGGTCCAGCTCGACCAGGCGCTCGATCAGCTCCGAGTGTCCGGTCACGTGGAAAATATACCGCGGCACGTCGCGGCCGACGCCGCGCGCCATGAAGGGCTCGCCCCAGAAGCTGAGCAGGCATTCGGTCGCGCCGCCGGCGAGGGTGTCCGCCAGGATGAACGAGATGTCCTCCGGCAGGCGTGTCCACACCGGGTCGGCGACCTTGCCGGCGCCGCTGCAGGCGGCCACCTTGGGCCGGACGTCGCGCTCCCACCTCGGACGCTGCCCTTCGTCCAGGACGAAGGTGACGGCGGTCACCGCCGGGTTCTCGATGGCCGGGCGCAACAGCGCGTCGAAGAGCGGTTGCCGCTCGAACATCGACAGGCACACGTTGAACCAGACCATGTCCCCCTTGGCCCCCCGTGAGAACTCGGCACTCACCTGCCGCAGGTCGCGCGGGCCGACGACCAGCACGTCCGGCGGCTTCGCGCTCCGGGCCAGCTGATCCAGCAGGCGTTCGCCGCGGTCCACGCCGGCCGCGATGCGCTGTTGCCCTTGCTCCGACCTGAGCAGCCGCAGGAACATCGCGGCGATGAGCACGAGCGTGATCATCGACAGCACTTCGGTCTCGATCACGTGGAGGAAGTGCAGAACGATGGCGGTGACCGCGGCCAGCACGCCGGCGACGGCGTCCCACTCTATCTTCAGCATGCGGTGCATCGGGGCAGACCTCCGTGACTCGAATCGTCGCCGATCGGCACCGTCAGGCCAATCGCGGCCAGGACAGCGAGGTCGACAAAAAGCAGCGGCGCGAAGACCGGCGCGCCGTGGACGAAGTTCTCGTACAGGCTGGCCGACAGGCCGTTCACGTCGGCCGCGACATGAAGGTAGAAGCCGGTGACGCCGATGAGCGCCTGCATCCCGAGCACGCCGAGGCAGATTCTCGCGAACGCGCCGCCGCGGTCGGCCAGCGCCACCGCGAGGAAGCCCGCGGCCAGGGCGCTCGCGACGACCGGCCACCATTCGCTGGCATAGAAGAAACCGTTCTGCGCGTGGTCGCACAGGGCCAGGACGAAGACGCCCATGAAGCCGCCGAGCGCGAAGAACCGCACCCACCAGCTCCACTCTTCGGTCTCTTCCGGAACCATTCTGTTGACCAGCAGCAGGAAGCCGAGGCCCGCGTAGGCGAGGGGGGCGGCAAACGGCGCCGTGTACACGAGGCTGCGGATGGTCCACTGCGAGAAGAACTGACTCTCCAGGTGGTAGGCGACACCGGCGAGACCGAGCGCGATGGAGCCGGCTCCCACCAGCATTCCGGCGCCGTAAGCGTAGGAACGGCGGATCGTGCGCCGGCGGCCGGGCAGCGCCGCCGCAAGCAGCAACGTTGCGGCAATCGAGAAGACGAAGGGGATCCACTCGGCCCGATGGCGGAAGTCGTTGACGGCGTGGGCGAGGAAGACATCGAGGACGAGGAAGGCGAAGTTCGCGAGGACGAATGCCTCCAGCAGCTCGCCCCGGCGGGGCGCCGCCCCGTCAACGAGCCGCACGGCGGTCCCGCAGCTCGCCGGCCATGTCCTCGAGCTCGGTGAGCTTCTGCAGCAGCTCGTAGTTGCCGTGCCACTGCACGAAGTCGGCCCCGCCCATGAACGCGCCGTGCTTGGCGGTGCGCCCGAAGTAGTGCCAGAAATCGAAGTACAGGAACTCGATGGGCTCGTCGAAAGGATCGGCGGTCAGCAGCCCTTCGGCGCGCAGGCCGGCCATCAGCGCCTGCCCTTCGCGGACGCGGTCGTTGGTCGCGGACAGCACCGCCTCGGCGTCCTCGTAGAAGCGCGCGACGCTCGACGTGGCGTGGCAGCGGAGGCACGTCTCCTGCATCTCGGTCCGGGCGCGGTCGTAGCCGGGGCGCCGCTCGGACACCGGTGCGAACAGCCAGTAGGACAGCCGTTCCGTCGTGTCGTGGGTCACCTTGAGCCCGTCGAGGCCGCTCAGGTGGCAGGTCGCGCACGTCGGCACCGGCATGTCCGCCGTCGTCAGGCGCTTGGGGTCGGCGCCGAGGTCGAACGTGGGGCGCTGCGCCGCGTAGAGCACGCCGTGCTTCGACTCGGTGTAGATCTCCACCTGCGCGTGGTCGGGACCCATGTGGCACTGGCCGCAGGTCTGCGGCTCGCGGGCGAGTGCGATGGACGTCGAGTGCCGCGAGTGACACTCCGTGCAGCTTCCGATGGAGCCGTCGCGGTTGGGCCGGCCGACCTTGTGACAGCCGAGACAGCCGGTCTCGACCGCGGCCGCGCCCTCCAGGGTGGCCAGCGCGTTCGCGGGGCGGTCCACCGCGCCCGGATGGTGCCGCTCTCCGAAGGCGATCTGCTCGGGCGACATCCCGCTCGTTCCGTTGACCGCGGCCCAGGCCGGGAGGGCGTGCCGGCTCCGGGCGAACTGATCGTATTCGGTGCGGTGGCAGCCCCGACAGCTCAGGGACGTGACGTCCCGGGCGAGGCGGAAGTTGTAGTGGTCGTACGCTTCCTGCCTGTCGTGCGGCTGATGGCAGTCGAGGCAAGTGACGTTGGCGCGACTGTGCTCGCTCCGCTCGAACTGGTGCACGACGGCGGAGGTCTCCTCGCGGTGGCACTGCGCGCACCGCCCGGTCGCGCGTACGAGCTCGGGCCGCGGTTGCCGGACCTCCGATGCCGGTCTGGCGTGGCTGATCAGCAGCGCCGCCAGCAGCAGCGCACCGCTGATGGTGACGGCGATGAAGACCGACCTGAAGGGCATGTACCTACTATAGCTGGAGATGGCGGCTCACGAGCGTGACCGCAGGGCGAAGTCCCGCGCCGTTGCGCCGCCGGCCGACCTGCCCTGACGGTAGGGGCCCCGTCGCAAGAGCCCCCACTGCCTTCGACCGGCGATACACCCCCTCGTCGGTCCCGGTGCGACGCGGGGTTGCAGCGCGGACTCCCAGGGGCTTGCGCCGCAGGAGTTTCGCGCCAGCGAACTCCCAACGCGACATCGCAAGGTCGCGCTAGCGCTGCCCTGTACCCACTATTCGTTCGGGACAATAGCGGCACGCTCTTTCAGGGCAATGCGGTAGCCGATAGTGGCGATGGAAATCCGCTCGTAACCGCGCCACATGATCTGGTGGCCGGGCGGCGGGTCGTGGGTGCGGTTCTGATAGCCGCCGAGAATGGCGAGGAGGAGCACCGCAACGGCGAGGAGGTCCGGCGGTGGCCGACCGATTTCGGCGGCATAGTCCTTCAGGAACCGCAGCCGCTAGCGCCGCTAGCGCGCCGTGACCGCGGCCCCGGCTCCGCCCCCGCCATCGGTCGCCCCGAGCTCGGCGAGCAGCACCGCGGTGCCGCCCGCGGCCAGCCCCAGCGGGGTCTGTCCGCGCTCGTTCCGTGCGTCGAGGGCCGCGCCACGCTCGGCAAGCAGGGTGACGACGGCGTCGAGCCCCCGCGAAGCGGCCAGGTGCAGCGCGGTGTCGCCGTTCTCGTTCCGGGCGTCGACGTCGGCGCCGGCGTCGAGGGAAGCCGTCACCGCCCCGACGGTGCGGCGGGCCTCCTCCCCGGCGTCCGGCGGCGGAATGCCGAAGCGGCCGCGCGTCGAGCCCCCCTGAATCGCGGCCATGACCGCGGTCTCGCCCCCGAGCGCAGCCCACGGATCGGCGCCGTACTCGGCGAGAAGCCGCATGATCGCGGGCTCGCGGAACCGGGCCGCGACCCACAACGGCGTCGCCCCGATCATGCGGTGGGGCAGCCGCCAGTCGGCGCTGACCCGGCGGGCCGGAGTGCCGCGCTCGAGAATCGCGTCGGGGTCGGCGCCGTGGGCCAGCAGGGCGCGGACCAGAGGCGGGTCGCCGCGGAGCACCGCCGCGTGCAGGGCGGCGTAACCGGCGCCGGCCGCGCCGGGGTCGGCCCCGGCTTCGAGGAGGAAGGCCGCGAGGGCCCCGTGGCCGCCGTGGGCGGCCACCACGAGAGGGCTCGTGCCGCTCTCGGCGGCGGCGTCCACGTCCGCCCCGGCCGCGACGAGCAGCCGGGCCGAGGCGACGTCGCCGCGCCGCGCCGCGAACAGCAGCGGCGTGTAGCCGCCCTGCAGAACCTCGAAGACCCCGCTGCGATCGGCGTTGCCGGACGAGCTCACGACCTGCGGATACACCTTCGACCGGTCATCCACCCGGGCCCCGGCCGCCAGCAGGAGCCGCACGACCTCCGGATGCCCCTGAGCCGCCGCCCACATCAGGGCGGTCTGCCCATGGGCGTGCTCCTTCGCGTGGGGATCGGCCCGCTGCGCGAGCAGGGCGCGCACCGCGGCGGCGCTGCCGGTCCGGGACGCGGTCATCAGCGGCGTCTCGCCCGACGGCAGGGCTTTGTTCGGGTCGGCGTCGGCCGCGAGCAGGGCCTCGACCACGGCCGGGCTGCCGTTGTTGGCGGCGAGCCACAGCGGGGTGACCCCCAGCGCGTTCGCGGGGTCGACGGCGGCGCCGGACGCGAGCAGCAGGCGCACCGTTTCGACACCGTCCCAGTACGCAGCCCAGTGCAGCGCCGTCGCGCCGTCCCCCCGGGGGCGGTCGACGTCGGCCCCGTCGCGCAGCAGCGCCCGCACCGCCGCCCCGTCCTGCCGCTTGGCGGCGTCGACGAGGGGGCTCTCCCCGGTCTGGCCGCGGGCCGGATCCGCGGCGAGCGCCAGCGCCAGACCTGCGATGACCAAGGCGATCCGCACAGCCGATCCGGTTCCTGCCCTCATGGCGCCCATGCTACCGTGGCCCCCGTCCATTGACAACGCTCCGCCGTCGGCGCCCGTTGACAACGCCGGAGTCATCGGGGACCATGGGCTCGCGCGGTCGAACGGCACGGATTTCGTACAGGATTCGGTCGGGCGGAGCCGAGCCGCGAGGCGCCGGTTTTGCGGTGATCGTCCTGTGTCATCCGCCGCGCCCCGAACCGCCTGGAACGCCGAATGAGAGCCACCCGTTCCGCCCGGCGAGCGTCTGCCGCGGCCGCCCTCGCCGGCATGCTGTGCGCCGCCGGCGTCCTGTTCGGCGCCACCGCGGCAGCGAGCGCCCAGCCCACGCCCGACGTCTCGCCGCACCGGGCGATGCTCGACCGCTACTGCGTCGCCTGCCACAACGCGCGGCTGCGCACCGCGGGCCTCGCCCTCGACACGGCCGACCTGGCGGGCGTCGCGCCCGATGCGCCCATCTGGGAGCAGGTGATCCGCAAGCTGCGGGTCGGCGCAATGCCGCCCCCGGGGCGGCCCCGGCCCGACCGCGGCGACGCGCGGGCCCTGGTGGCGTATCTCGAGACGGCGCTGGACCGGGCCGCGGACGCCGATCCGGGGGTTGGGCGCACCGAGACGTTCCACCGCCTGAACCGGGCCGAGTACCGCAACGCGGTGCGCGACCTGCTGCAGGTCGACATCGACGTCTCGGCCCTCCTGCCGGCCGACGACGCCGACGAGCACGGCTTCGACAACATGGCGGCGGTGCTGTCGGTCTCGCCGACCCTCCTCGAACGCTATCTGTCGGCGGCGCGCAAGATCAGCCGCCTCGCGGTGGGGCTCGCGCCGCCGGTGCCGAGCATCGAAACCCACCGCATCCCCCTCCTGCTGTATCAGGACGACCGGCTGAGCGAGGACCTCCCGTTCGGCTCGCGCGGGGGCATCGCGATACGCCATCGCTTTCCGGTGGACGGCGAGTACTCCGTCAGGCTGCGCCTGCAGCGCACCTATACCGACTACATCCGGGGCCTCGGCACCCCCCAGCACCTGGACGTGCGGGTCGACGGCCGGCTCGTCACCCGGTTCACGGTCGGGGGCGGCGCGCCCCGCGAAGCCACCGCGGCACCGGCCAGCTTCGCCGGGAACACCCCGCTCTTCGGACATCCCGACTGGGAGACCTACGTGCTCGGGGCCGACGAAGACCTCCGGGTGAGCTTCCGCGCCGCGGCGGGCGAGCGGGTGGTCGGCGTCTCGTTCGAGCGCAAGCTCTGGGAAACCGAAGGCGCGCTGCAACCCCGCCAGACCGGCTTTCCCCTCGCCATCAACGAGCGCTGGCAGGGGAACGCGGCGGTGAGCAGCGTGGAGATCGGCGGACCGTACGCGGTCGACGGACCCGGCGACACCGCGAGCCGCCGCACTCTCTTCACGTGCCACCCCGACCGGGGGCATGCGGCGGACGCGTGCGCACGGCAGATCCTGGGGCGGCTCGCCCGCCGCGCCTACCGGCGCCCGGTCACGGACCGCGACGTCGACCTGCTGTTCGGGTTCTACGAGCGGCGGCGGCGGACGGACGGTTTCGAGGCCGGCATCCAGCTCGCCCTGCAGCGCCTGCTCACCGACCCCGAGTTCCTGTTCCGCATCGAGCGGGACCCCGTCGACGCAGCGCCCGGCACCCCCTATCCGGTGAGCGACCTCACCCTCGCGTCGCGGCTGTCGTTCTTCCTGTGGAGCAGCCTTCCCGACGAGGCGCTGCTCGACGCCGCGATCCGGGGCGAGCTGCGCGAACCGGCGGTGCTGCGCCGGCACGTCCGGCGCATGCTCGCCGACCCGCGGTCCTCGGCCCTCGTCGACAACTTCGTCGGGCAGTGGCTGCTGCTGCGCAACATCCCGACCGTCACCCCCGACCCGAACGTCTTCCCGACCTTCGACGAGAACCTGCGGGCGGCATTCCGGCGCGAGTCGGAGCTGTTCGTCGGACACGTCATGCGGGAGGACCTCGGCCTCGTCGACCTGCTCGACGCCGACTACACGTTCGTCAACGAACGGCTCGCCGCGCACTACGGCATCCCCGGCGTCTACGGCAACCGGTTCCGCCAGGTGACTTTGGACCAGCGTCGGGGCGGCCTGCTGGGGCACGGCGGGCTCCTCACCGTCACCTCGTATCCGAACCGGACCTCGCCGGTGCTCCGGGGCAAGTGGGTGCTCGAGAACCTGCTGGGCACCCCCCCGCCCCCGCCACCGCCGGACGTGCCGTCATTCCCCGAGCGCGAGCCGGGCGACGCCCCCGCGACGGTCCGCGAGCTGCTCGAGATGCACCGCGAGAGTCCGGCGTGCGCCGGCTGCCACGCGCCGATGGACCCCCTCGGGTTCGCCCTCGAGAACTTCGACGCCATCGGCGGGTGGCGAACGACGGACGGGCACGAGGCGATCGACGCGACCGGCGCCATGCCCACCGGCGACGCGTTCGAGGGCCTGGCCGGGCTGCGGCAGCTTCTCGTGAACGAACCGGAGCCGCTGGTGCGGACCATCACCGAGAAGCTGCTCGCCTATGCGCTCGGCCGCGGCATCGAGCACTACGACTACCCGACGATTCGACGGATCGCCCGGGACGCGGCCGGCACCGGCTATCGCTGGTCGGCCATCGTCCTCGGCATCGTCGAGAGCCCCCCGTTTCAGATGCGGAGCACAGGGTCATGATCA
This sequence comes from Vicinamibacterales bacterium, assembly GCA_965229825.1. Lineage (GTDB taxonomy): Bacteria > Acidobacteriota > Vicinamibacteria > Vicinamibacterales > UBA8438 > JAJEEA01. The sequence continues at coordinate 971,749 of CBDDJQ010000013.1, read as the reverse complement.
TCACCAGGAAAGCGATTCCCCGGCGCACGGTTCTCCGCGGTCTCGGCGCGACGCTGGCCCTGCCGCTGCTCGACGGGATGGTGCCCGCGCTCTCCGCGGTGCGCAACACGCCGGCGCGCGGGATGCGCCGGTTCGGGGTGGTGTACGTGCCGAACGGCATGGCGATGGAGCACTGGACCCCCGCCGGCACCGGCAAGGACTTCGCGTTCTCGCCGATCCTGCAACCGATGGCGCCGTTCCGCGACCGCACGCTGGTGCTGACCGGCCTCAATCCCGGACTCGGCGGGGGCGCCCATGCCGGCGCCTCGACCAAGTTCCTCACCGGCGTGCCCGGCCGGAAGACCGACGGAGCCGAGATCCAGTCGGGAACGTCGATCGATCAGCTCCTCGGCAAGGAGCTCGGCCGGCATACGCAACTGTCGTCGCTCGAGCTCGCCCTCGACGGCCGCGACTTCGCCGGCTCGTGCGACGCCGGATTCAGTTGCGCGTACACCAACACCATCTCGTGGCGAAACCCGACCACGCCCCTGCCGATGGAGAACGACCCCCGGGTCGTCTTCGAGCGCCTCTTCGGCGACAGCGGCAGCACCGACCCCGCGGTCCGGCGGACCCGGCTCGACGAAGACCGCAGCATTCTCGACTCGGTGACGGAGAAGGCCGCCGACCTGCAGCGCGGGCTCGGTTCCGGCGACCGCCACAAGATCGCGCAGTACCTCGACGCGGTCCGCGACGTCGAGCGACGCATTCAGAAGGCGGAAGAGCAGAGCACCCGCGCCCTGCCGCTGGTGCAGCAGCCGGCCGGGGTGCCCGCGACCTTCGAGAAGCACATGCGGCTGATGTTCGACCTGCAGCTCCTCGCCTGGCAGACCGACCTCACCCGGGTGGTCAGCTTCATGGTCGGCCGGGAGATCAGCGGCCGGACCTACAACGAGATCGGGATTCCCGACGCGCACCACCCGCTGTCGCACCACCTCGACGACCCGGTGAAGATCGGCGTCATGTCGAAGATCAACACCTACCACGTGTCGCTGTTCGCCGAGTTCGTCGACCGGCTGCGGTCGACCCCCGACGGCGACGGCTCGCTGCTCGACCACTCGCTGCTGCTCTACGGCGCGGGCATGTCGAACTCGAACGCGCACGCGCCGGTGGACCTGCCGGTCATGCTCGCGGGCGGGGCGGCCGGCGGTCTGCGCGGCGGCCGGCACCTCAGGTACTCCGAGGACACCCCGATGGCCAACCTGCTGGTCGCCATCATGGACGCCCTCGGCGCCCCGATGGACCAGGTCGGCAACAGCACCGGCCGGCTCGACGCCCTGTCGCTTGCCTAGTGGTATGTCCGCGAAATGATCTTGCAGTTGCCCGCTTGTGGCCCAACCGTGTTGCCCGGGCAATTCCGGCCCGAAAACATCGGGATGTTTCGTGGGTCAACCGTAAACTCATTACCGTGACACACCACTAGGAGCCGCCATGGACACCGGTCGCAGGAAGTTCGTCAAGACCGTGGGCGCGGCGGCGGGCGCGCTGCCGATGGCCGGCGCAGGGGCTCGCTCGCGGCGGCGGCCACCCAGGCCGGCGGCGCGGGGACCGGACCGTTCGCGCACGACTTTCCGGACCCGCGGCGCTACCGCGCCGCTCCGGCCGGCCGCATGCTGGAGGGCACGGAGGGGATCGAGGCGTTCGCGTTCGACGCCTACGGCACCCTGTTCGACGTCTTCTCGGTGACCGCGCTCTGCGAAGAGCTGTTCCCGGGGAACGGTGACGCGCTGGCGCAACGCTGGCGCGCCAAGCAGCTCCAGTACAGCCTGCTGCGCAGCCTCATGGGCCGGCACCGGGACTTCTGGCTGGTCACGGGGGACGCCCTCGTCCACGCGGCCAGGAGCCTCGGGCTGGATCTGACCGCGGCGCGGCGCGACCGGCTGATGGAAGCGTACCTCACATTGACCGCGTTTCCCGACGTGAGACCGGGGCTCGAGGCGCTGAAGGACCGCGGGGTCACGCTGGCGATTCTCTCGAATGGCGAGCCGAATGCTCGAGGCGGCAGCGCGCAGCGCCGGCATCGACACCCTCCTCGACACCATCATCAGCGTCGAGAAAGTCAAGATCTTCAAGGTCAGCCCGCGCGTCTACAACCTGGGGCTGGAGCGGCTGGGGGTCGACCGGTCCGCGCTCGGATTCGTGTCGTCCAACTCCTGGGACATCGCCGGCGCCACCTCGGCCGGGCTGACCACGTTCTGGATTCAGCGCGCCGCCGCCGAGCCCCCCGACGAGCTCGGGTTCGAGGCGCATCACGTGGTATCCGCGATCACCGATCTGGCGCCGCTCGTGCGAGCCTGACCGGGTCGGCCGGGGTCGAGCTTGGGACTGTGATCGATATACGGTTGCCAACTGGACCCGGGCGCAGCCCGTTTTCTACGGATCCGCGCGCTTGGCACACGGCAAGGTAATTTCCGTCAGCGTCCTTACCGAGCGCCCAGCGGCGGAACGCGTCGAGATCGCCCGGGTCGCACAAGATCGTCCGGCAGGCCGCGTCACATCAGAACACCTCACCGGCGCCGTGCCATCTGCCGCAACGGTAGTCGTACTGGACGAGCGCCACGTACAGGTTCGGTTCGCGGCCGGCGCAGCCGGTCCGGGAGTGCAAGCGAGAAATGAAGCAGAAATCGATACGGTCGATGGTGGCGGGTTGTTGCGTGTCGGCGCTCGTGGCGGCGGGCGGGACGCCGGAGGCGGCCGCAGAGACGACGGCGCGGCGTGAACCGGTCGTCGAAGCCGCCGCCGGTACAGGTCAGACCGACGACGGGATCGCGATGACCCAGGTCGACGTCGGCGGCTTCACGTTCGACGTGCGGACGGCCGGCCCCGACGACGGCGAGGTCGTGATCCTCCTCCACGGGTTTCCCCAGACGTCCTACGAATGGCGGCATCAGCTCCGCGCCCTCGGCGAGGCGGGGTTCCGCGCGGTGGCGCCCGACCAGCGCGGCTACTCGCCCGGGGCGCGGCCGTCCCGGGTCGAGGACTATGCGCTACCGCTTCTCGCAGCAGACGTCATCGGCCTCGCCGACGCCATCGGGGCAGAGCGGTTCCACGTCGTCGGTCACGACTGGGGCGCAGCCGTCGCGTGGGCGGTGGCGGTCGCCGCGCGGGACCGCGTCATCACCGCGAACCCGGTCTCGGTCCCCCACCCGGACGCGTTCGCGCGGGTCCTCGCCGACCCCGCGTCGTGCCAAGTCGCCGCGTCGGCCTACTTCGACCTGTTCGTGCAGCCGGATTCCGAGGACGCCTTCCTCGCCAACGATCACGCGCTGCTGCGCGGCATCTACGCCGGCATCGACGCCGAGGCGGTCGCGGAGTACGTGCGGGTCCTCGGCTCGAAGCCGGCGCTCGGCGCCGCCTTGAACTGGTACCGCGCCAACATCGGCGACCGCAACCTGCAAGGCCTCGCCGTCGGCCCCGTCGAGGTGCCGACGATGTTCACCTGGAGCGACGGCGACACCGCGCTCTGCATCGACGGCGCGCTACTCACCCAGGAGTACGTCGAGGGCCCGTACCGCTTCGAGGTCCTGGAAGGCGTCAGCCACTGGATACCCGACCTCGCGCCCGACGCAATGACCGCGCTGCTCGTCGACCACCTGACCGGGTACTCGGAGCGCTGACGCGGACCTCATCGACCAACGCCGTATCGCTCCAAGGAACCCGGCGCCCGGCGGAACAGGCGTCGAGCCAAACTGCAACGCCGAGGCACCTTGAGGTGTCTGCTCATGGAACCTGCTCACCTCCACCGATGCGTCCAAGGAACCAGAGGAATTCGGTCGTGACGGAGTGAACTTGTGAAAGAAATCTACGATTGGGTGCCCTGGTTCCGGAACCTCGCACAACGGATCGCCGAAGGCGGACCGGAACTGTTGATCGAACGGGCGAAGAAGGTGGAATGGAAAGAGGACCGGAGCGAAGCCCCGTTGCTGCAGTACGGGGACGAGAACATCGATCCGTTCTCTTTTTTCTACTACCTCGCCGGCTACAGCTCCTCGGCCAAGAGCCGAGCCCGGATCTATCCGAGCATCAGCGAGCAGTTCCGGGTGTCCGATCCCGAACATCTCGACCGCGACGAGATGTTCGTTTTCCCGACACCCACCCTCGTCAACGTACTGTTCCATTACGACGGTAAAGGCAATCCGAAACTGCTCTGGGACTTGTTTCGCCAAGCCACGGCGGGCGTCCATTCGGTCAAGGCGAGCGATTTCGAAGGTGCGCTGAAGATTCCGCGAGTCGCGCTATCGAAACTGACACAGGCACTCTCTCTCGTAAACCCGGAAGAGTTCCTGGCGTTCGACAAGACCGGGGTTCTTCCCCTCGGCATCTCGGCGCTCAGGAAGCCAGTCGAGATCGAGTGGTCGCGCTATCAGGAGGAGCTCGGTCAAATCCGGAATGCGTTTCCGGGTTGTTGGCCGTATGAAATCAACCTGCTGGCGTATTTGCACAACACGAACGGGCTTGCCATCAACAACCGACAGTGTTTCCAGGTCAGCACGAACGTCTACGAGAAAGGCGATCTCTGGGAAGATTTCAGGGACAACAACTGGGTCTATACTGGGGAACGCCGCTCCGGGAGAGGTTGGGACAGCCCGGCGCCAGATGATGTCGGCCGCGACTACCCCCTCGACAAACCGCAGCCGGGAGACGTCGTGCTCGTGCGGTATAAGCGTGAAGGACGTGGAATTGGCGTCGTCTACAGGAACGACTACGGCGAGAGGTTTGCGGCCGACAGCAGACTGCACGTCCTGTGGTTGAACACGTCGTCAGCGGCTGACCTTCCAGGGAACACGCCTATCATCGCATTTTCCAGGGCTGGCAAGACGACCGTGGACGCCTTTCGTCAAGCCGTAGAATACACCGCGACGTTCGAACTGCTGGATCGGCTCGGCGGCAAGACGCCAAACAACGGCCCTCCGCCGCCCACCCCGAGAGCACCGGACATCGAGAAGCTCGCGGACGAACTGCTGATCGACTCCGGTCACCTTCGCAAAATCAAGCGCCTGCTGACAGACAAGCGGCAGGTCATCTTCCAGGGACCACCCGGCACCGGCAAGACCTACGTTGCGCGGAAGCTGGCAGCGCACCTCGCCGGTGGAGAGGAGCGCGTGCGGCTGGTGCAGTTTCATCCGTCGTACGCCTACGAGGATTTCGTCCAGGGCTACCGTCCCACCCTCATCGAGGAACAGCCCGGTTTCAAGCTCAGGCCCGGGCCGCTGCTCAGCATGGCCGAACAGGCGCAGGAGGCTCCCGACGCCCCGCACTTCCTGGTGATCGACGAGATCAACCGGGGCAATCTCGCGAAGGTGTTCGGCGAGCTGTACTTCCTGCTGGAGTACCGCGATCAGCAGATGCAGCTCCAGTATTCGGACGAGCCGTTCGTGTTGCCGGAGAACCTGTACGTCATCGGCACCATGAACACCGCGGACCGCTCCATCGCGCTGGTGGACCTGGCACTGCGCCGCCGATTCCACTTCGTGGAGTTCCATCCCGGCAAGCCGCCGGTCCAGGGTTTGCTGAAGCGCTGGCTCAATCGGCACGCAAAGCACATGGGCTGGGTGGCGGACGTGGTCGATCGCGCCAACGTCGAGCTGAACGACCGGCCGGCGGCAATAGGGCCGAGCTACTTCATGAAGGATGGACTCGACGAGGAAATGGTCGGTCTGATCTGGGAGCACAACGTCCTTCCGTACATTGAGGAGCGGCTGCACGGGGAACACGACCGCCTCGGCAAGTTCAAGCTCGATGCTCTCCGACGCGAAGGCGCCGAGGCGAACGTGGAAGATGGCAGCCACGACGGCCAAGAGGACGGCCACGACGATGCGGCGTCTTGACCTGCAGGAATACGAACCGAGCGAACCGGTCCGGCTCCGCGTCGCCGAGCGAGAGGCGCTTCGCCGCAGCCTGCGGTCCCTCACGATCGAGCCGGCCCCCGATTCGGAGAACACCTACATCCTGACGCCCGGCGCGACCATCGGGGCACTTGAGATCGGGGACCTGTCGGTCTCCATCCGGCCGAAGCTGGCCATCGGCCGCGTGCTGTTCCTCGCGTCCTACGCCATGGGTGCGTTCAGGCTCCGCGAGAGGGAGCGCTTCAGCTTCCCGGATGCGGACACGCTGGTCGAGGCGCTGGTTCCGGTCTTTGCCGCCAGCGCCCGCCGGGCGTTCGCGCGCGGCCTGGTCCACGGGTACCGGACGGAGGAGGAGACGCTCCACACGGTCCGTGGGCGAATCCGTATCGACGATCAGCTCCGCCGCCGGTTTGGGATTCCCGTGCCGGTGGAGGTCACGTACGACGACTTCACCGACGACGTGCTCATCAACCGGCTCGTGAAGGCGGCGGCCACGAAACTGAGCCGGATGCGCATTCGCGCCCGCCCATCGCGTACCAACCTGGGCTGGATCGACGCCATGCTCGAGAACGTGGCGCTCGTCGAGTACCCGCCGGGCGCGGTGCCCGACGTATCATTCAACCGGCTGAACGAGCACTACCGTGAGGTCGTGGCACTCGCGCGGCTCATTCTGCGGCATGCGACCATCGAAACCGGCCGAGGCGCCGTACGAGCACCCGGTTTCCTGATGGACATGAACGACGTATTCCAGTACTTCGTCACCTTGGCGCTCCGGGAAGCACTCGGCCTCTCGGACCGTACGTTCAGGTCGGATAGCGGCATCCGCAGTGTTACGCTTGACGAGGAGCGGAGCGTCGATCTCAGGCCCGACCTCTCGTGGTGGGACGGCCCGACCTGCAGGTTCGTCGGCGACGCCAAGTACAAGCGGATTCGGGATGATCGCGTGCCCAACGCCGATCTCTATCAGCTCCTCGCCTATGCCACCGCACTCAATCTGCCGGGCGGGCTGCTCGTCTATGCCCAGGGCCAAGCCGACGATGTGGTGCACGTGGTCCGCCATGCGAGCAAGCGGCTGGAAGTCTCCGCGCTGGACCTCTCCGGGACGACCGACGATCTGCGCCGGCGCGTCGACGGGTTGGCCGATCGGGTTCGCCGGTTGCACGCAGCCCGCTCCGCGAGCCGCGCCGCCTGAAACGCGGCACGACGCGGCCAGGCTCGCTGTCGCAGGTGTGGCAGAAACGACCGGTGCGACCACAGCGGGACGGCGAACCGTGGCGCCGGCATCGAGACCCTGCTGAGCGTCGGGAGGGTCGAGCACCTCCAAGGTCAATCTGTGTGGAGCTTGCCGAGCGCCCAGCGGCGGAACGCGTCGAGATCGCCCAGGTCGTGACGGATCGTCCGATAGGCGATGCGGTGGTCCAGCGTCAGGTAGTCGTGCACCAGCACGTTGCGAAACCCGGCCCAGCCTTGCAGGCGCTTCGACAGCGCGGGGTCGAGTTCGCCCGCCTGTTCCAGCACGCCGAAGGAATCGCGATTCGATTCGGGCGTGCGCAGACCGGCGGTGGAGATCCAGTGATTGGCGACGTCGATGGCCGCCTCCGTCGCCAGATGCAGATAGCGCGCGGCGAGGTCGTGCACGTTCGGGTCGGAGACGTAGTCGGACTCACTCGTCCGGCCGAGGCGCCGCAGACGCCGCACGTAGTCGTCAAGCGCGTCGAGCCGCCTCGAGAAGATCTCCGTATCGACCATCGCCGTCCCGCTCTTCCTCGAGCCGCCGTATCCGCCGACGAGTGAACTCCCGCAGGCGCGGCTCCATGTCCTGATAGTCACGGATCGTACGGCGCACGAAGCGCGCCCGTTCCGTCTCGGTACGTGCAGTGAGCAGGATGCCGTCGCGAATGACGCGGTGACGCAGCAGGGCCGGCGCCTCGTTGAGCAGCACGAGGTCGATCAGATCGCTCCGGACATCGCCGGCCATGGCCGGGATGAGCCGCCAGATCGTCTCCTTGACCAGCGTGGGCGTCGCCACGCTGGCGTCGTCGACGAGCACGGCGACGTCGATGTCGCTGTCCGGCCGCGCCGCACCGCGCGCCCGGCTCCCGAACAGATAGGCGAGACGGACCGTGGGCTCCGCACACAGACGGCGCGCAAGATCCTCGCGCATGCGGCGAGCCGGCGCGTCAAGGACGGCGTCTGGCGAGCCCATTCGCAGCTCCAGTTCCAATTCCGCAGGCGCTTCCATACGCCCCGGAGCGGTTCAGTGTACCAGAACAGGTGATCGCGGGCACTGGCGCAGGATGCGCTCTGGCCATGGGGTCGCTCCTCCCGGAGCCGGTTGACGCGCGAATGCGGATCGCATTACGATTTTTCCCATCTGGCAATTCGGTAAGGCGGCAGGAGTACTGCCAGGGTAATTCGGCAAGGCGCCAACGTGAATACTGCCAAGGTCACCAGCAAGGGTCAGGTCACGATTCCGAAACAGGTCCGGAAACTGATGGCGATCGAGACGGGTGACCACCTCGCGTTCGCGCTCGAAGAGGACGGCCGACTGCGGGTCAGCCGGGTCCGGAACGAACCGCGCCCGCTCCGGGGCCTGCTCTCGGAATACGTCAAGGGCGACCCCGTCGATGACGAACAGGTCCGCGCGGCGCTTCGCCGCCGCGCGGCGGCGAAGTACGGGGTCCGGTGATTGCCTTCGACACCAACGTCCTGCTGCGCCTGTTGCTGAACGACGAACCGCGGCAGGCCAGACAGGCCCAGGCCCTGGTCGATCGAGCCGTGTCCCGGTCCGACCAGGTGCTGTTGCCGGACATCATGCTGTGCGAGTTGGAATGGGTGCTGGGCGCCGTCTATGACGTACCGAAGTCCGAAATCATCAAGACGTTGAGGCGTCTGCTGGACACGGCGGTCTTCGCGTTCCTCGACCGTGGCTGCGTCGCCGGAGCGCTGCAAGACTACGAGAGGGGCAACGGGGACTTTTCCGACTACCTGATCGGCGCATCCGCCGCGCGGGCGGGCGCCTCCACGACGTATACCTTCGATCGGGCCTTGCGGCGAGCCGGTGGATTCGATCTGCCCGCGTAGACCGCGGCGCCGCCACCGATCCGGGAGCGGGCGCCGGGCTACGGCTTGCGTTGCTGTCGCGGAACGCGAACACGCGGTCGGATGCTCGGGCGGCCGACGCCCTGGGTGGGTGCCGCCCGGAGACCGCCGCACACGCCGGCCCGATGCCGGCGAACGAGGCGGTCTCCGGGCACCGCCTCGCTCGCCGGACCTTCGCGGTCCGCGTTCCAACGCTCGACCGCCAATGCGGCAGGCCGCGAGAGGCGGCTGCCGGCTACCGGGGCTCGGTGGAATCGCGGCCGTCGAGCGGGGCGCCGGTGCCGGACGATCCCGCGAACAGCCGGCGGCCGTCGGGGAACGTCACGTCACGGCCGTTGGCCCGCAAAGCGCCGTCGATGGCCTGATACCCCTCCACCATCACGTCGATGCCGGGCATCACCGAGTTCTTCGACCACCCGCGGCGCACCAGCGCTCCCGGGGGACCCGCCTCGATCATCCAGTTGTCGACCGTGCCGTCCTCGTTGGTCACCTCGAGGTGCATCCAAGCGTGCGGGTTGATCCACTCCATCCTGGTGATCTTGCCCTCCAGCCGAACCGGCCGGTTGGCATCGAACTCGGCCGCGAACGCATGATGCGCCACGACTTGGGCGGTGCCCGCAATCAGACCGATTCCGACCACCGCGGCCAGCATGACTCCGTTCTTTCGCATTGCCTCACTCCTGGAATGTGCCGCCAGAACTGTCCATCTTCTCGATCGCGCCCGATCCCTATCGATCGCACCCGATTCTACCGATCACGCCCGATTCTATCGATCGGGGCCCGATTCCTCGGCGTCGCGGGCGCGCGCGCCGCTCAGGATATTGGTCATCCCGTAGTTGCCCTCGTGGCACGCGTACTCGACGAGCTCGTACTGCGTCTCGTCCCGGACGAAGGTGAACATCCCGGTCCACGGCCGGGTCCACACCTTCGGGTCATCGATCGTGAACCGATACTCCAGCGTGTCGGGACCGGTCCGCGTGTACCGCTCGGTCATGGTCAACGCGTCGCTCGACCCCTGATACGGCGCCTTGCCGTTGAAGTTGCGGATCTCGACGACCAGCGTGTCGCCCTCCCAGGTCCCCCGCCCATCCCCGAGCCAGGACGCGATGTCGTCCCCGGCGTGCGGACTGCCGTCGGTGGGAATGACGCGGGTCTCGTGAATCATCTCCCGCTGAAGCGCGACGTGGTTCGGCCCCTGCACGATCTGGACCCCGTTGTTGTAGACCCCGGGGGTCGGGACGAGGCTGCGGGTTATGCACCGCACCCACGAGCTGAGGTCCTCGGGGCCCTCGGCAATCGGCCGCCGGGCGGCCCGGGCCTCGGCCATCAACCGTTCGCCCTCGGGGGTGCGCGACGGCAGACGGCCGTCGGGCGGGTCGATGACCATCGCCACCTGCCGCGACGGCGCGGATTTCACGTAGCCGAGGGTGGTGTCGCGCCATTCGGATTCATAGCCCCAGATGCTGCCGAGGGTTCCGCGCTCGCGCCGCGACGCCGCCTGCTCGGAGGTCAGCACGTCCACCGCGGTCAGGTCCTCCGGCCGTTGCAGGGGAATGCCATGCGCCGCGTCGCCGGTCCACACCCCCTGGAAATCCGGCGTACCCCACGGGGTGCGGGGCACGTCGTACGGCTGCAGCTCGGTAGTGATGTCGACCACCTCATCGACCTCGGCGTCGACCCCCGCGAACCCCTCTTCGACGAGGGCGAGGCTGACGTTGTCGGGGCCGCCGATGAACGCCCGCCTGGCACCGGTGCGGCCGCCCTCCGGCACCACCGGATCGGACAGGAACTCGACCCCGCTCGATCGCAGGTCGCCGGCCGCCGCGTCCATCGCCGGCACCGCGAACGCGATGTGGTCGATGGCCCGGCCCGCCGTCGCGGCCGGCTCGCCGTCCGCATGCGCCATCGCCAGCAGCCAGACGTCGCCCATGCGCAGGCCGTCGATGCGATCGCGCAGCCGCGCGCTCTCGCCCCCGAACCGCTCCTGATACCAGGCGAGGGTGGCGGCGGGGTCGGTCGCACTCAGGTGAATGTGGTGGAACCCGAGGGTGTCGCTATCCTCGACCATCTCGATACGGGTGCCCCAAGGGTCGAAGATGAAGCCCAACTTGAACAGCCCCGGCACGTCACGCAGGGTCGACCCATCTTCGAACCGCTGCAGCCGCACCCCGGAGCCGCGCACGCCGACCGCCTCGAGCTCCGCCATCTTCGCGGTCAGGTCGGCGTAGGAGAACGAGATGTGGTCGATGCCCGTCCGCTGGCTGGTGCCGAGGGCCGGGCGCGAGTCGAAGACCACCTGCGCCCCGCCGCACTCGACCCCGTCGTCGCGGTCGGCCAGCGGCTCGCAATCCAGATACCGCGAGTACCAACTGATCGCTTCGGTGGCGTTGGACGTCGTCAGGTGCACGTGGTGGTAGTCGGCCGCGGAGGCCAGGGCCGGCAGCAGGAGCGCTGCGACGGCCGCGGCGGACGGCAATACGTTTCTGGTCCGGTTCATCGTGCGATGCCTCTCTTCAAGTTCCGGCGGGCGCGCCGCGGTCAGCGGGTGGGCACCTTGCGCAGATGCCCGTAAATCAGATCCTCCGAGAACTCGACGCACTTGTACTCCAGCACCTGCGCGTTCGCTTCGAGACGCCGGTAGAGCGGCATCTCGATGGTCCAGGGGCGGGTGAAGACGTTGGGGTCCTCGATGGTCGCTTCGTACCGAATGGCGTTCGGCCCCATCGGCGTATAGCGCTCGACGACGTGCAGGCCGTTGCTGGCGTAGTTGCCGGCGCGATCGAGCCACGACTCGCCGTTGAAGCCCTGGGCGTCGACGACCAGGGTGTCGCCCTCCCAGAGTCCGTGCGACCGCCCCATCCAGGTGTCGAGAGGCGGCGCCTCGGGGTTCTCCTTGTCCATGTGCACGGTCCGGTTCGCCTCGCCGAACCCGTAGATGAACATGATCTTCTGGTCGCCCTGAATGATCCGGAACGGATACGGCAGATAGGTGGCCCGCGGCACCCCCGGCATGAAGCACTTCACCTCGGGATCGTCGGTCCACCGGTTCTCGAAGTTCTGCTGCTTCTGCGCGAGAGCGTCCGCGCGATAGGGGATCTCGTTGCCCACGACCACGCCCTGGCCGGGCGGAATCGCCCCGATGGCGCCCACGTCCGGCGGTCCGGCGCTCGCCGGATGGTCCTGAATGTCCCAGTGGGCCGTACCGATAGCCTGCCAGACCCCGTTCAGGTCCGGGTTTCCGTCGAATGCGCGCGGCACTTCCGTCTGCGCCGCCGCCGAGCCGGCGGCCAGCAGGAACACCGCCAGCAACGCACCTGCCCGCGCGCTCTGCCACTTCTTCATCGTCGTCAATCTCCTTCTTCCGACACAGTCCATACCGCCGATGCGGCCGCGTCCGGACGGCGCCCCGCCGACCGCGCGGGGAGCGCAGCGTCACGTTCTTCGTCGTGCCCGGAACATCCCTATCGGATCAGCCCGTGGCGAAAGTCCCCGCTGCATTCGAGCGGCGATGCATCGCGCGCCTCGCCGCTCTCGGTGCAACGCGGGGTTCCACCAGGGGCTGCTATCCTGCCACTCCGGTCAGGGGGTGACGGTAATCGTCACGTTCTCGCCCGTGGTCAACGCCCCGTCGCCGGCAACCGCCCGCAGAACGTAGGTGCCGGGCTCGTCGAAGGTCGCGTGCACCTCCCACCGCCCGTCCCCGGGCGCCTCGGGCAGGATGTAGGGCGGGGACCACGCAGAATACGAGTAGACCCGGGTGTCCTGCCAGGTCTTCAGTTGGCGGGGGCTGAAGCGCACCTTCGACGCGTCGCCCCGGTAGACGATCCAAGAGAACCGCTGCCCGGGCGGGTTGCCCGGCACAATCTGCTGCCGGGCCCGGTACGCGGGATGCGGCTTGCCCGGCTCGACTGCCGGCGGCCGATAGCTGCCCGACGGTATCCCGTCGTCGCTCGTGAACGTGACCAGCGTCAGCGGCTCCCCGGCCCGCACGAGCCGGGGTTGATCCACCCCGAGAGCCAGCTCGGGCGGCTCGTTCTCCCGCCACTCGTCGCGGACGCGGCCGAAGTTCGCGCCCATCTCCGTCGCAATGGTCTGCGCGTCGAGCAGGTAGTCGGTGCGCAGCGAGCCGTACGCGCGCTCGGTCCGGCCGTGCGTGGTCAGGGTCCAGACCACTTCCCCATCGCCGAAATCGGCCGGCATGTCGACCGTGAAGAGAAACATGTTGCGGCGGGGATAGAAGTGGGTGGGCTGTCCCCGGTCGGGCCCGCCCGGCTCGATGTGGTTGTCCGGTCCCACCGGCACGTCGAGCTCTTCTTCCCAGTTCGAGTTCATGTAGCCGAAGAACAGCTTGTAGCTGCCGTCTTCGTTCTGCCACCACCCCTCGAAGGCCGGGGACACACTCTGCCCCCGGGAGTAGGTGAAACGGGTCTGGGCGGGCGCGGCCACCGCCACGGCCAGCAGCGCGACGGCCGCGCCCGCACGCACGAGTCGGTTCCCGGTCACGGTCATGGCTGGTCGTTGACCTCTTCCACCTGCTGCGACGGGAAGTCCGCCATGCACAGCGGGCAGCCGATGAGGTGATCCCCGAGTTGCAGGCCGAGGCGTTCGCGGCGCTCGGCCATCTCGCGCTCGAACTGCTCGTCGGTCAGCTCGAGGGCCTCGCCGAGGTCGATGAACATGTTGGCCACCGACCGGCGCCCGCCGCCCGACCAGTTTCTCGGATCGGCCACGTTGCGGTTGGCCAGCGTCGTATCCAGCCACCCGATGATGTGCACGATCGTCCCCTTCGGCAGCAGCGGGGCGTAGTCGTCATCGAAGATGTACTGCTTGACCCAGTTGTGGTCGTAGCCGACGCAGGCCAGGGTCTCGATGTTGTGCCCCCAGATCGCCTCCAGGCACATGCGCGTGCCCGGCGCGTGCTGGTGCGGCTCGAACGAGACGAGCCGGGTGTGCTCGTCGAGCACCCGATAGGCATGCAGCTCCTGCGAGGTCTGGTTCGGCTTGATATCGATGTCGACCCCGTTCCCGACGAGGGTCCGCGCATGCCGGATCTCCGGCTGATAGCCCTTCGGGTGCAGCTTGAACGCGAACTTCAGGCGCGCCTCGGTCTCGCGGCCATTGGCGTGCAGATGCCCCGTCTCGAGCTCGATCGACGAACCCGCCTTGAGCAGCCGCCCCGCGTTGTCGGGGAAGATGTCGGCGTTCCGCCCGACCTCGTGCACCGGGAACCGGGTGGCGTCGCCGGGATCCGCCCCTTCGGGGACCACCGAGGCGTAGGTCATGTGGTGGAACACGTAGCGCCCGCCCACCGTGTCACCCGTGCCGTCCGGCGGGATGTCGTTGAACTCCTTCACCTCGACCGCCGCGACGTAGCGGTCCTCGGTGAGCCCGGTGGGAATGGTGCCCAGGTTCGTCCACTTGTCGGGGGCCGAGGCCGGCACGGTGACGGCCGGCGTCTCCAGGACGAGATCCGGCTCGCCGATCGACCATTCGCTCTCGTCACCGAAATCGAGGGGGGCCGGCATGTCCGCGGGGTCGCCGAGCGGCGCGCCGCTGTCGACCCACCGGGCGACCAGCTCGATCTCCTCCTCGCTCAGCGACGAATCGTTCTTGTAGTGCTGAATCCCGAGATCGCGCTCGAGGAACCACGGCGGCATGGCGCCGCGCTTGTTGCGCAGGCCGGTCCGGGTCTTGATGGCCCGCGCATAGGGGCGCACCTCGGCGTAGGTGAGCAGGGACATCGGGGCCACCGACGCGGGCCGGTGACACTGCTGGCAGCTTCGCTGCAGAATCGGCGCGATGTCCCGGGCGAAGGTGACCTCGGCCCCGGACGCCGCCGCCTGATCCGACTGCGCGCTCACGGCGGCCGGCGCCATGAGACTGAATCCGACGACACCGGCAATCAGAAGTCCCGAACCACGCATGGCGCTCATCGCAGACTCTCCTTCGAAAACGTGGGGACCCGGGCCAACTGCGTGCGGACCCGACCCGAAAGTATGCCTCACCGCGGTTCCGCCCGCAACCGCCGGCTCCGCCGCCCGGGCTCCGCGCCGTTCAGACCCGGTGCGCCGCCACCGCCTCTTCGTCCCATTCGAGCCCGACGCCGGGGGTGTCGGGAATCTGCAACTGCCCGCCGGTCACCGCGTAGGGCTGCCGCAGTATCGGATCGGCCCAGCTCTGCCATTCGAGCCAGTGGGCCGTCTCGGTCACCCGCATCACGTGCGCCGCCACTTCCGGATACAGATGGGTGGACACCGGCACCCCCGCCGCCCCCGCGATCGCGGCCGCCCGCAGCCAGCCGGTCACCCCGCCGATGCGCATGAAGTCCGGCATCACGTAGTCGCACGCCTGCGCCTGCAGGGCGCGGTGCAAGGCGCGCGGGCCATAGAAGTTCTCGCCGATCTGGAGCGGGGTGTCGAGCTCCGCCGCGAGGCGCCGATAGCCGTCCAAATCGTCGTACACCACCGGCTCCTCGATCCAGGTCAGGCCGTGACCGTCTATCGCATGGCAGCGCTCGAGCGCCTCGGCCTGGTCCAGCCCCTGGTTGAAGTCCACCATCAGGTGCATGTCGCCGCCGACCGCGCGCCGCACCGCCTCGAGCGCGGCGAGGTCGTCGCCAAGACGCGTCCGCCCCAGACGCAGCTTGAGGCCTTCGAACCCGCCTTCCTCGCGCAGCGCGAGGGCCTCCTCGGCCACCGCGGCGGGCTCGTGCAGCCACAGTCCGTTGCTGTTGTAGGCCCGGACCGGGGCGACCGACCCGCCGAGCAGCACGCACAGCGGCTGGCCGGCGGCCTTCGCCAGCGCATCCCACGCCGCCATGTCCACGCCGGACACGGCAATCGCCGACAGCCCCTCGTAGCCGACGAAGTGCAGCGATTTCCGACCGGCGGTGTACAGGTCGACCGGCACCACCGGCTGGCCGCGCAGCAGCTCGCCCAGATCGTGCAGCGCGGGCACGAGATACCGCATCGCCTTCGGGATGTACGGCTCGAGATAGCTGCGGCCGACGATGCCCTCCTCGGTCTCCAGATCGATGAGCACGATCGGCCACTCGGTGATGGTGGCGATGCGGGCGACCACCGGACGTTCGAGCGGCAGCAGCACGGGCCGCGCGGTAATACCGCGGATGGTGAGACGGGATCTCGGGGTGTCAGTCATCGGCTCTCGGGGACCGGAGCCCGCCACGCGCGGGCGCGGGCCCGGCCTCGGTCAGCCCGAGGCCCACCACGCCCCCCCAGCCCGCCACGCGCGGGCGCGGGCCCGGCTCAGTAGCGGAACAGATAGGAGACCTTGCCGAAGAAGGCCCGGTTGGTCCGCTGGAGGGCTGCCATCGGAAAGAGCATGCTGTCGATCTTCATCCCGCTCTTGAAACGGTCGTCGTAGCCCACGAACAGGACGGTGCCCGCGTTGATGCGGTAGGTCATCAAGACGTTGTTGCCCAACGTCACGTCCCAGGTGTTGTGCTCCAGGATGTGCCGCAGCAGCAGCCGGTCGGTGAACTGGTACGTCGTCCGCCACCGGAAGATCTTCACGTCGAACACTTCCGTGTTGTCGAACGGGTTGACGAAGCTGCTGAACACGGTCCTGAGCTCGGTGCGCAACCGCGAGGTCGGCTGCACGCGGAAATTGATGTTCCCCGAGACCGACTGCCCCCGGTACGGGTTGTCGGCATAGAGAATGCCTTCGCCCCAGTTGTAACCCCCGAACAGCGATACCAGCCGCGAGCTGATGCCGCTGAAGAACCCGTAGCCGGTCTTCTGGAACTCCTCCTCCCGATACCGCTCGCGGTCGTGGTTCACCATCCCCGTGAACGAGATGTTGTTCCGGAACGAGAAGCTGGCCGTGCCCAGGATCTGCTCGTCCTGCAGGACGCCCGCGTGGTCGTAGAGCCGCAGATAGCTCACCGACGGCCCCCAGGTGAGGATCGACGACTCCGGCCACCAGCGATAGCCGACGTCGCCGCTCGCCTGGCGCAGGTCGACGCGAGGGAGAAACCCGGTCAGGGTCTGGAACCCGGGATCGATGTCGCTGTAGGCGGCACTGTAGCTCAGGTTGCGCCCCTCGCGCGAGAAGTCCGCCTCGAACGCCGGCCCCGACAGGGCCCCGAGCTCCCGATCGGCGGTCTCGGAGCCCATCGCCAGGAAGTTCACGCGATGGTTCCGGCCGAGCCGGAAGCGGCCGTCCACCCCCGCCACCCGGTTGTAGTCCTGCCCGAACTCGCGGGCGGTCATGATGCCGCCCACGTACGACTCGGAGTAGAGATCGTACCGGGCGCGGCCGATCACCGTCTGCGCCGCCGTGCCGGCCTGGGCACCGGCCGGATCCAGCAGGAATCCCGCCGCCTCGTCGTCGGCCACGAGGACCCCGAGGGTGGCCGGACCGACCTTCCCGGTCAGCTTGCCGCCGAAACGGGGGTCGACGATGGTCCGGGTATGGACCAGGGTGAGCGGAGTCGCGGTCGAAAAGATCTCCTGCCCCTCGAGGAAGAACGGCCGTTGCTCGGGGTAGAACAGCGCGAACCGCTGGTTGGTCTCGACCTGCGGGCGGTCCGACTCGATCTGCGAGAAATCGGGCCGGTAGGTGAAGTCCGCGGTCAGGTTCGGGGTGATGCCGTACTTGACGCCGAACCCGAAATCGGCGGTCGGATCGCTGTCGGTGAACACCCCGCTGGCGGGGTCGAGCGACCCGAAACGGAACCCCGTGACCTCCGGCAGGATCTCGAGGTTCCGGGCCGCGGACAGCTCCGACAGCCCCTCGAGCTGCCCGAACTGGGTGATCTGCCCCGCCACCCCCCGTGAGATCGGCGACCACGACTGCGCCTCCGACTTGCCCCGGATGATGCGGGTGATCTGGAATCCCCACCGGTGGCCCGCCGCGCCCGCGCGGGAAGGATAGCGGAGACTCTTGAACGGAATCCGCATCTCGGCGACCCACCCGTCGTCGACGATCCGGCCGGCGGTATCGAAGAGCGCATTCCAGGACTGGTCGCCCCGGATACCGAACTGCCCCGACACGCTGCTGCTGCTGCGTCCCCGCGAGCCGCCGCCCCCGCCGCGGGTCGCCGACGAGCTGGAGCCGGAGCGGGAGAAGCCGGTGCTGCCGTCGGCGTTCACGATCGAGTCGGCCTGCACCCCGTAGCCGTTCACCTCGAACTGATAGGCCCGCTGCTGGTCGAGAAACGGATCGAACAGGACCGCCATGCGGTCGTCGCCGCGAATCTCCTCGCGGTCGGCGCGATTGATCCGCATGATGCCGGGGTCGGAGTAGTGGGCATAAAACGCGAAATAGAGATGGTCGCTGTCGTAGGCCATCCAGACTTCGGTCGCTTCCGAGCCGGGCGCTCCCTCCACCGGCGCGATCTGCACGAAATCGGTGATGTGCGTCGCGGTTTCCCACACCGGGTCGTCCAGCCGGCCGTCGATGTTCGGGGCATCGAAGGTCCGCGCCACCGTCGCCGTCGGCCGCGCGAGAGGACCGGGCGCGAATCCGCCGCCGCCGCCGCGGGGGCGCCTCGGCGGCGCGTCGGCGGCCACCGGGTCTCGGGCGCGTCCCGGCCCGGGCAGGGCCAAGGTGCCGGTCACCCCGTTGCCGGAGCGTGCTCTCCCCCGCCCCGCGAACGGGTCGATCCCCGCCCCGGCCGCGGCCCGTCGGGTGTCAGGCGCCGGTTCTGCCCGGAGCGCCGGTTCTGCCCGGGGCGCCGGTTCTGCCCGGGGCGCCGGTGCGACCCGGGGCGCCGGTGCGACCCGGGGCGCCGGTGCGACCCGGGGTGCCGGTGCGACCCGGGGCGCCGGTGCGACCCGGGGTGCCGGTGCGACCCGGGGTGCCAGTGCGACCCGGGGTGCCAGTGCGACCCGGGGTGCCAGTGCGACCCGGGGTGCCAGTGCGACCCGGGGTGCCAGTGCGACCCGGGGTGCCGATACCAACTCGGCCGGATCCGCGGGAGGCGGTGCTCCCCTTCCGCGCCCGGTGCGAGGCGGGGGGGCGAATGCCGCGGCCGGCGGCGCCGATCCCGGCCCCGACCGGGACGACAGCCAGTCGGCGACGGCGGCCGCAACCCGGTCCTGCGTCTCGAACAGGTCCTGCCACGTGCCGTCGACCCTGGCATGGAAAGCGACGGCGCCGGAGGCCAAGTCGACCACCCGGGTGGTGATGCGCAGGCGGTCGCCGAGCCGCTGCAACGTGCCGTCGACGAACCAGCTCACGCCCCGGTCCTGGTAGGCGGCCATCGTGCCCGGTGCAAGCAATCCGGCCTCTCCCGATCCCGGCGGGCCGCCGCCTCGTTGCAAGCCGCCCGCCCCCCAGCCCACGACGGCCATCCCGACCCGCTGCACGTCGGCCGCCACCGTCTCGGCAATCCCCGCCCCGATCCAGTCGTCGGCCGGCTGCCGGCTGATGTTGGTGAAAGGAACGACGGCGGCGACGGGAGGCTGCGCCACGGCCGGAGCCGCCGAGACGACGAGCCCCAGGAGCCCCGCGGCGGCGGTGACCCTCCAATGGCGCCGGCCGGCCGAGACACGGGTTCTCATGCGGCGGAATTGCGCGCGGGCAATGAGGACAGGGTGCGGAGATCCCGTCGGCATTCAGCCCGCTAGTTTAGCAAATCCACTGGGAACCCGTGGCGGAAGCCCGGCGGCCTCACCGCGGGGCTCCTGGTGCTAGACTCGACGACAACCGTACTCCGCCGGCACCGGGCCGCGCCGACGGCCGGCCCCCGGGCCGAGGGACCCGCGGCCCGACGAACGGCATCGCCGTGTCCACGCATCTCCCCCCGTCCGGTCCGCCGCTGGTCGCCCTGCTCGGCCCGACCAACACCGGCAAGACCCACCGCGCGGTCGAGCGGCTGCTCGAACATCGCACCGGCATGATCGGGCTTCCCCTGCGCCTGCTCGCCCGCGAGGTCTACGACACCCTGAGCGTACGCGCCGGCGAGCAGGCGGTGGCGCTGGTGACCGGGGAAGAGAAACGGGTGCCGGCCTCCCCCCGCTACTGGGTCTGCACGGTGGAGGCGATGCCTCTCGGCCGGACCGTCGACTTCGTCGCCGTCGACGAGATTCAGCTCGCCACCCACCCCGAGCGGGGGCACGTCTTCACCGACCGGCTGCTGCACGCCCGCGGCCGGCGCGAGACTTGGTTCCTGGGCTCGAACACCGTACGGTCGATGGTGACCGCGCTCGTCCCGAACGTCACCGTCCAGAGCCATATCCGGTTGTCGACCCTGCGCCACCGGGGCCGCCTGAAAGTCAGCGCGCTGCCGCCGCGCACCGCCATCGTCGCGTTTTCGATGGCGCGGGTGTACGACCTCGCGGAACGGGTGCGGGCGCGCCGCGGCGGCGCCGCCGTCGTGCTCGGCGCCCTGTCGCCGCGCGCGCGCAACGCCCAGGTCGCCCTGTACCAGAGCGGCGAGGTCGACTTTCTCGTGGCCACCGACGCCATCGGCATGGGGCTCAACCTCGACGTCGACCACGTCGCGTTCGCCGAGCTCACGAAGTTCGACGGCCGCACCATCCGGAACCTCGACCTGGTCGAGCTGGGCCAGATCGCGGGCCGCGCCGGCCGCCACGTGAACGACGGGACGTTCGGCGCCCTCGCCCCGGTCGAGAACCTGGCCCCGCGCGTGGTCCAGGCCATCGAGAACCACCGCTTTCCCGCCGCCCGGAGCGTGATGTGGCGCAACCGCGCGCTCGATTTCGCCAGCCTCGACGCCCTGATCGCCTCGCTGCACCGGCGGCCGACCCGGCACGGGCTGCGGCTCGCGACGCGCGGCGCCGACCGCGACGCCCTGTCCAACCTGGCCCTCGACCCCGTGATCCGCGACCGGGCCGGGGCCGAGCCCGGCGTCCGGCTCCTGTGGGACGTCTGCCAGATTCCGGACTACCGGCAGCTCGTCCTGGAGGACCACGTGGCGCTGCTCGGCGACGTCTTCCGCCAATTGACGGGATCATCGGGCCGGCTCTCCGCGGACTGGATGGCGGACCGCGTCGGCCGTCTCGATCAGACCGGCGGCGACGTCGACGACCTGCTGATGCGGCTCGCGTTCATCCGCACCTGGACGTACATCGCCCACCGCCCCGCCTGGGTCGTCGATGCCGGCCATTGGCAGGAACGCACCCGGACCATCGAGGACCGGCTGAGCGACGCGCTGCACGAGCGGCTGGTCGATCGATTCGTCGACCCCCGGCGCAACACCCCCCGGGCGATCCCGCACGGCGACGACGCGCGGCTGCGCGACGCCAGCCCGTTCGCGGTCCTCGCCCATCTGGTGGCCGCCCCGGCCACCCCGGCCGCGCCGGCCTCGAACTGGCTCGAGCAGCTCATCGATGCGCCGCACGCGGGTATCGAGATCGACCCGGCGGCGCGCGTCCGGTTCGCCGGACAGCTCGTCGGGCGGCTGGTGCGGGGCGTCGATCTCCTGCGCCCGAACGTGGTGCTGGCCGACGGTGTCACCACCTCGCGCGCCCTCCGCCACCGGGTCGAACGGCGCCTCGTCGCGGCCGGCCGCGACCTCGCCGCCGAGGTCCTGGCCCCGCTGCGGACCGAGGGACTCGGGGATCTCGGCGCCGCCGCGCGCGGCGTGATCTATCAGCTCGAGCAGGGTCTCGGCACGATCCTCGCCCGCGACGCGCGCGCGCAACTACAGGCGTTGACCCCGGCCGAGCGCCGGCGCCTCGAACAGGCGGGCATCTGTCTGGGACTGCACGTGGTCTATCTGCCGGCGGGGTCGAAACCGGCGCTGGTGGCGCGCCGGACGGCGCTGGCGACGGCGTTCTGGGGCGCCGAGGCGGAGACGGTCCCCCCCCCGGCCTCCGCCGTGTCGATGCCGGCGCAGCCGGATCGGCCGGCCGGCCTGTACGCGGCCATCGGCTTCCCGCTGGCCGGCGCCCGCGCCGTCCGCGCCGACGTCCTGGAACGGCTCGTCCGGGAGCTCCGGCGCCTCGCCCGGCACGGCCCGTTCGACCCCGCCGAACCCGTGCGCCGGCGGCTGTCCTGTCCCCACGCCGACGTCCGGCCGGTGGTCGAGGCCCTCGGCTATCGGGACGCCGGCGACGGCCACGTCGTTCGCCCGCGCCCCCACGGCCCGCCCCCCGGCGGCCTGAGCCGGCCGGCGTCCGCCGGGCCACCTTCGACGGCCACGTCGGCCCGGGGGCCCGGGTGAAAGCCCCCGCTGCGTTCGACCGGCGCTACATCCCCGCCTCGCATCCCGTGGCAGCGTTGCCCCTCGGTCGCATATACCCAATATGCGCCCTCTTAGCGCCTCCATGCGCCCTCTTAGCGCCTCGCCGCGGCGGGCGCCTCGCCGGTCCCGGTGCGACGCGCCGCTTCAGCAGGGGCTCCTACTGGTGCATCCGCACCCGGACCGAGCCCCGGTCGGCCTCGATCCGCAGCACCGGACCGCCGCCGTTGACGTCCCCGCGGAAGCCGCCGTCGCGCGATTCGGACCCGCCCGGCAGATCGATCGACAGGCCGGACCGGCGGGTCCCGGCGGCATCGACGGTCACCGCCCGATCGGCGGCGAGCTCGACGTCGAGGTCGCCCCGGTCCATCTCGACGGCCGAGTCGCTCTCGATCGCCAGGTCGCGCAACGTCACGTCCGTCCGGTCGGCGTCGAGCTGCAGGCCTCCCCGCACCCCGTCCAGCACGACCTCCCCGCTGCGGTCGAGATCGATCGCGATGGACCCGGCGAGGTCGCTCGCCTGAAGCGTCCCCCGGTCGAGCTGGAGCGTCACGGTCCCCGCGAGGTCGCGGGCGTCGAGATCACTCCGGTCGAGGTCGAGCAGTAGGCGCCCCTCGAACCCCTCGATCGTCGTCGCGGCCCGATCGATCTCGAGGTCCAGGTCCAACTGTCTCGGGACGCGGATCTCGTAGTGCACGCGCGGCACCCGCCGGTCCCCCAACAGCCGCGGAACGCCGCGGTAGTCGGTCCGGATGCGCACCGAGCGGCGATTGCCCCGCACCTCGATGGTCGTGCCGTCGACCGCCTGTTGCGCATAGTCGGCATCGACGCCGGGGGGCGGCTCGATGCGCGCGAGAATCTCCGCCTCCTGGCGATCCCACGACGTCAGTCGCACGCTCCCCCGCTCGGCCTCCAGCGCGAGCCGGCTCCCGGACTGCAGCTCCATGGTCTGTTGGAACGTCCGGTCCTGCGCGGCGGCCGTCGCGACGGACACCATACAGAGCCCGGCCGCCAGAAGCACTCGATACGCATGCGGCATGGTCATCCTCCTGACTGCCTCACTGCAAAATGCAGGTCTCCGGGAGATTATATGAATCATGTCTACGATGTCCCGCACCCCCGCGTTCCCCGCCCACCCGTCCGGATCGGGCCGGAATCCGGGCTCGTGCCGGCGGCCGGTCATGGAGCGCGCCGATTCAGGCTTGCACCGGGACACCCGGCGGTCCCCCCTCCGGCTCCGGGAGGTCGACGCACCCGGCCGGGCCGGAACCGCATCGACCGGGGGCGCCCGGCGGCGGACCGCGTTCGCCTGGCTGGTCCTCGCGACGCTCCTGCTGCTCGCCGGCCGGCCGGCCCTGACCGGCGGAGCCTGGGAGCCCGTGGTGAAAGGCCCCGCTGCATTCGACCGGCGATGCATCCCGCCTGACTGCGTTGTTCCTCGGTCACCTATGCCCAATATGCTCCCTCGTCACGCCTTGCCAGGCACGGACGCCTTCCAGTCCGCTGGCGCCCTCGCCGGTCTCGGTGCAAGGCGGGGTTTCACCACGGGCTCCTGGACAGAACCGCAGGACCGACCGGAATCGAGCGCAGCCCCCGACGCGCTCGAACCGCCCGAGCCACCGGAACCCGGGAGCGAGTTGCGGGTCTGGCTGGTGACGGCGGGCCCCGGCGACGCGGTCTGGGAACGCTACGGCCACAACGCCCTCCGGGTGCTGGACACCCGCACCGGACGCGACGTGTCCTACAACTGGGGCTTCTTCGACTTCCGGCAGGCTGACTTCATCTCGCGCTTCCTGCAGGGCCGCATGCTCTACATGATGGCGCCCCTGCGGACCGACGGCATGATCGAGCAGTATCGGCAGGCCGACCGCGAGGTCGTCCTGCAGGAGCTGGACCTCACTCCGGCCGAGCGGGCGATGCTGCGCGACGCCGCGGACGAGAACGCCCTGCCGCGCAACCGCGACTACGCCTACCAGTACTTCCTCGACAACTGCTCGACGCGCGTCCGGGACCTGCTCGACGGGGTGCTCGGCGGCGCCCTGAAGCAGGCGTTCGACGCGCGCCCGACCGGCCTGAGCTATCGGGACCACACCCGGCGCCTCACGCAGATCGATCCGCTCATCTACACCGGCACGAACCTGCTGCTCGGCACCCCCACCGACCGGCCGATCTCGGCGTGGGAAGAGCTGTTCCTGCCGCTGGCCCTGCGGGACCGCATCCGCTCGGTTCGCGTCACCCGCGACGGGGAGACCCGGCCGCTGGTGCGGGCCGAGGAGGTCGCGGTCTCGTCCGCGCGATCGGCGGAACCGGCGGAACCGCCGGCGTGGCTCGGCCGCTATCTGGCCCTGGGGCTCCTTCTCGGGGTGCTGTTCGGGGCCGCGGGAACCCCGCGGGTGCGGGCCTCGACCGGCTTGCGCCGGGGCGTCCTCGCCCTCGCCGCCGGGTGGTCCTTCCTCGCCGGCGGGGTCGGGACCATCCTCGTCCTGCTGCTGGCGACGGACCACTCCTTCACCTGGTGGAACGAGAACCTCTTCCTCTTCCATCCGCTGGCGCTCGGCCTCGGCGTCCTGCTGCCGCTGTCGACCCGGAGCGAGGCCTGGCAGGGGCGCGCCCGCGCGCTCGCCGTCGGCGTGGCGGTGCTGGGGCTCGCGGGCCTCCTCTGGCAGCTCGCGCCGGCCTCGACCCAGCGGAACGCGATGTTCCTCGCGCTCGCCCTGCCCCCCCATCTCGGCATCGCCTGGAGCCTCCGCCGACGGCGGCCGGACGCCCCCGCGGACCGGACCGGCGGCGCCGCAACCACTTGACAGCCCGTGGCGAAAGACCCCGCTGCATTCGAGCGGCGATGCATCCCGCGCGGTGCCTCGTGTGGAGGGCCTGTAACGGGTCGGCCGCCTCGGCCCCGAGGTTGCATCAGTCCGGTTCAGACGCGCGACCGGTGAGGCCCGCGCACCCTCTCCGACGTGGCGTGCTAGGATCTTGAGAGTTCTTCCATCGGGCTTTCGACCCGTTTTAGCTGGGCAGAATCGGCTGGCAGAGCTTTGACGAATCCTCGTAACTTATTGACAATAAATGGTTTGGGCCGCTAGCTCAACTGGCAGAGCAGCAGACTCTTAATCTGCGGGTTTGGGGTTCGAGTCCCCGGCGGCTCACCAACTTAATCCTCAATAAAATCAATAGTTTACGGAGATCCTGGTCGCATGGTCGACCTTGGGCAGGATCGGGCCGTGTCACCACTGTGTCACCACGCCGTGGGTCACGTGGGCTTGTGTCACCGCCGCCGGGGACCCAACCGCGTAGGCGGCCAGGTTGGCGCCGACCGCCTCGGAGAGTCGGCGCTTGCGGGGCCGTCGCACGTGCGACTGACCGCTTCCTACACCGGGCGCATTCGTTCGCGCCCCCGGTCGGCAAGCGCGGGACAACTGCGGCACAACCCGGCGGCATCGCGGGCGGCTCGCATCCTGGTGGCCGCTATGCGCCATTCCCGAGCGTCAAGGTCGACCTCGTCCCAATTTCGCGCCCCTCGCCTCGCCGAACCGGCACGCGGTCAGCAACACGAAAACGCAGGCACGCCCGCGCCGACAGACCCGCGGTTGGCGCAGCGCCAAGACGGCGGCCAACTGACCGGGTCGATGGCGAGATACGCGTATCCCGTGTTGGTTGACCGAGGTGTCGACCAGATCGGCCGGGAAGACGCGCTCCGCGTCCTGACCCCGATCTGGTCGTCGAAGCACGCTCTCGGCGTCAAGGTCCGCGGGCGCGTCCGCGCCGTCTTGTCGTGGTGTCAGGCACACGGCTTACGCGGACTACACCGCGGCCAGCGAGGGCATCGGCGGAGCGGTGCGCGATGGCGGCTGTCACGGCGCACCACCGGACGCTCGACTACCGAGAGGTCACGGATGCTCTCGAGAACCATCGAGGCGTCAACGGCGCCCGGTTCGCCTCGAACGTTCGTAGCGGCCTGCTCAGGTTGAAGCCGCATATGTGCAATAAGTCATGTTTTTGCAATCATTTAGCACATGAGAAAGCTCTTGATTTACCACGTTATAATCCACACATGATGCGGCCTCGGCGTCGAGGCATCTGCTCCCCTGACGCGGACGTTGCGGCCTGACGTCGGTGCAGTTGCCGTCGGGACGAGGCTCCCTGGCTGATCCGCAGCTCCACGAGGCAGCCAGTCGCAGTGTCTTGAGCGGCGCATCGAAGCCTGCTCGGCCAACGGGCTCGACCGCGAAGCCCGACGATTCAAGCACCGGTTTCCGGATGCCCTTGTCTCAAGAGCACGGAGATGCCGCGGTGGACCTCCCCAAGCCCTCCGCGCATCAATACAAGCATTGACACCATCCCTCGGAATGAATTAAGCTATCGACAGTGCCACTGCGGGAAGGAGCCAGTTGATGCCGAATGTTTCCACGCCAGCGAAGAAGAATATCCGCAAAAAGCTCCAGGATGCTGCTCTGATAGCCCTGGGTGGACGCGGATGGAACGTCACCAAGACGAAAGAGTTTGGAACGAACCACGTCTGTCGCATCACCAAGAACGGTGCGAGCAAGCTGGCCGCAATCCGAACGTCGCAGGACACATGGATCGCGTTCATGCGCAACAGGGACAACACGAAGTGGACGACGCTGGCCGACGTGGACGTGGTGGTAGCCGCCTCCGTGGACAGCAAGCTGGATCCGAAGTTCGCTCAGATCCACATGATCGATGCGAACGAGATGCGAGACTGCTTCGACCGGGCGTACGCCGCCCGTCGTGCTGCGGGTCACAGCCTCCCGGAGGGGAGGGGCGTGTGGGTTTCGCTCTATGACGAGGACAGCACCGATCCCCCATCGCGAGTCGGCGCTGGTGTAGGCATCGCTCACCCCCCGATCGTCCGGGTGCCACTCGGCGAGGTCGATGCACCGGCGATCGGCCCTCCGAACCCCGGGGCAACGCAACCAGCCACCCCAAGCGACGCTGACGAAGAGCCGCTCACCATTGCGGAGGCGAAGGCGAGGCTGGCCCGGACGCTTGGGGTTGATCCTGCAAGCATCAGGATCACGGTTGAGGCGTAGGAGGGGAATCTCGACGGCCGGCCAGGAGGCCGGCGAGCGACCGGCCGCCGAGTCCCGCACTCCCTCGGTCAGACCCTGACGACAGCCGGGTGCTCATCGAGGACCAGACTGGAGCACGCCGATCTCGACCACCTCGGCCAGATCTTCCTTCGCGGGTCTGGAGGCCACAACCGTCGTCTGGGTCACCAAGGGCTTCGACGAGGCTCACCGGTCGGCCCTCCGCTGGCACCGGCACCCGGCGTCGAGTCGGACGCACAACCGCGACGGGCTTGGGGCGGTACGGGACCTCCGAGCCGTATGTGGTGACCGGCCGCCTGTCGGCCCGCCAGCTCTGGAGTCTGGCGACGGGGACCACGGTGATGGCGCGAAGCACGTCTGGTAAGCGGCGAAAGGGCGCCGGGGCGACCCCGAACGGCGGGGCCACCACCGGCTACGAGGCGAAGCTGTGGGCGATGGCCGACGCCCTGCGCGGCTCGATGGACGCTGCCGAGTACAAGCACGTCGTGCTCGGGCTGATCTTCTTGAAGTACATCTCCGACGCGTTCGAGGAACGCCGAGCCGCAGTGCTCGCCGCGTGGGGCGAGGACGCCGCGGAGGACCGGGACGAGTACACCGCCGAGAACATCTTCTGGGTGCCGCCGGAGGCCCGTTGGACGCACCTGAAGGCTCAGGCGAGGCAGTCGACCATCGGCCTGACCGTCGATCAGGCGATGGCCGCGATCGAGCGCGACAACCCCGCGCTCAAGGAGGTGTTACCGCGCGACTACGCCCGGCCCGCGCTGGACAAGCGCCGGCTCGGACAGTTGATCGACCTGATCAGCAACATCCAAGTGGGCGACGAGGACGCCCGCTCGCGCGACGTGCTCGGCCGCGTCTACGAGTACTTCCTCTCGCAATTCGCGAGCGCCGAGGGTAAAAAGGGGGGCGAGTTCTACACGCCCCGCTGCGTCGTCAAGGTGCTGGTCGAGATGCTCGAGCCGTACCGCGGCCGGGTCTACGACCCCTGCTGCGGTTCGTCGGGCATGTTCGTGCAGTCCATCGAGTTCATCCGCGCCACGCCAGCGGCAACGGGAACGGCGGGAAGGCGAAGGCCGACATCAGCATCACGGCGCGAAGCCAAACACAGACACTAAGTAACTGAATTTAGGCCACTTATAGATTTACAGCCACGTCGTATACCACGTTATAGCCCACAGGCGCCGAACTCCAGTCGGACTCCTCAACGTCCTCCGAAAGGCCGATGTACTGTAGCCCGCCACGCCCTCTCCAGCACAGCAGGCACACCGAAGACTCACCCCCTGCGGCTGCGTGACGGCGCGGTGGCCACGTGGGTATTCTCTTCCCTTGCGCCGATGGTCGCGAGGATCATGATAGCGCGTCTCGAGGTCCGGCATGGTTGTTCGGACCCTGGATCAGGCCGGTTATCAGTCGCGGTCGCGGGTTAGAGTGCTGGGGGTCACGCCCGGACGTTCCAGCTTGGGGCCGGACGGTGTCGATGTCCGTCTCACCCAGCGGAGCCGTTCTATCCACGTGTCGCCGTTCTCGGCGACGCGGATCTCGAAAGGGTTGATCCCGCACTTGAGCGAGCGGTTCGCCGCGAGCCAGACGTGGAGCGCGTCGGGGCGAGCAAGCGGCGCGACGCTGTCGCCGGCTGCATGCTTGGTGACGCTACGGTACCCGCCCTCAACCGGATCGCGGTAGACCTCGAGACGGGCATCGGGGAGGGCGAGGATCCAGTACTCGGGAATCCCGCACCGCGCGTACAGGCGCCGCTTGACGGTCCGGTCGTGGTGCAGTGACTCGTCCGACACCTCGACGACCAGCACTGCCAAGGTTGGATGGGCGTCCCGATAGTCGCGGATCGTGCCGGTCACAACGGCTACGTCCGGCTCGGGCTCCGAGTAGTCGTCGACCGCCGGCGGGTGGTGTATCCGTACGTGGAACCCGGAATCGAACACCCGCCGCAGGCAGTCCGTGACGAGGTCCCTACCGGTCGCTTGGCGGCTTCCCTCCGGTGTCGGGGCGTGCAGAAGTCCGTCGATGAGTTCCAGCTTGGCGTTCGGCTCGAACACGCCGGCTTCTACGGCGCGGTCGTACTAGACGCGGCTCAGGCGGTAGTGGCAGATGGACACGTCGGACACATGGACCTCGTGACGGTGGCGCGATCATAGCCCGGAAACCGTCACCGCGCGGCCCCGCTTGGATACAGCCACACTTCTTCCGGTTTGTTGGTGATCGGCGCCCGTTCGGTGGCCGCCGTACGGCCAGGACTTCCGAGTCCTGAAGGCCAGATACCTGTGGGAGTGCACAGCGGCGAGCTGACGAATGCCTCGCTCGCTCGTGTAGTCGCGGATGGTCCGCGGCAGCCCCCCTTCGTGCACCGGAGGGGCGCGGCCGACAGGCCGCCGGCCGGTTCTCGGCGTCGACGAGACGCGCAACCTCGCGGGGTTCGCGATGGAGCGCGCCTGGTGATCTCCGCGAGGACCTCGAGCGCGACCTCGACGGTGCGGTCATCCAGCCCCGCATTGACGGCACCGCCGCGACCATCGGGGCGCCGCGACCACCTCCACAGCGCGACCTCCACCCCAACCCATGAAGGTACAGTAGCCTGTCCCCGCTCACGGTACGCTACGCCGTCGAGGCCACATGGGCAGCCTCAAGAGCGAGCGTCGCCACGTAGCGCATGAACCGCCATTCGTTTGCGACCCTCCGGTCGTGTCAGGGGTCGTGCGTCTTCACCGCCCTGTACTTTCACGGCAATCCATGTCCTGAACCCTCCTTCCTCGGTGGACACCCAAATCCGGCCATTAATGGACACTTGAAAACCGGCCATTTAGGATAGCGGCCCGAGACGTTGACGCCGGCAGGGAACTGGACGTTCCTGCTCGGCATGAGCAACGTCTTGGCTAAAGAGAAACGACAGCAGGTCCTGGCGCTGGGACGCCTCGGATGGTCGCTGCGACGGATCGAACGGGCCACGGGGGTCCGCCGCGAGACGGTCAGCAGCTACCTAAAGGCGGCCGGCGTGGTGGTGCGGGGTCGGGGCCGGCCTCCCGCCCGAACCGCAAAACCGGCCATTTCTTCGGAGGTGTCCACCGACTCGTCGACGGCACCGTCGGCCAGCACGGACACGGGTGACGCCGCGCCCGTGTCCCGGGACCGCCCCAGCCGAGCGCCGCGGGCGAGCGCCTGCGAATCCTACCGAGAGCTGATCGTCGAGGCCGTCGGCCGGGGGCGCAATGCCATGGCCATCTGGCAGGACCTGGTCGATGACCATGGCTTTCCGGCTGGATATGCGAGCGTGCGGCGCTTCGTCTCGAGGCTCCGGGAGCAGCCCGCCGTCGAGGCCCGGGTGGTCATCACGACGGCCCGGGGGGAGGAAGCACAAGTCGACTACGGCGAGGGGCCGATGGTCCGCGACCCCGCTTCCGGCAAGTACCGGCGGACACGGCTCTTCGTCCTGACGCTGGGCTACTCGCGCAAGGCCGTCCGGCTGCTGGTCCACCGGTCGAGCGCGCAGGTCTGGGCCGAGCTGCACGAGCGGGCGTTCCGGCGGCTGGGCGGCACCGTCCGCGTCGTCGTCCTGGACACCCTCAAGGAGGGCGTCCTCACCCCGGACATCTACGACCCCGCGCTCAATCCGCTCTACCGCGACGTGCTGGCCCACTACGGGGTCGTCGCTCTGCCGTGTCGCGTCGGCGACCCCGATCGCAAGGGCAAAGTCGAAGCCGCGGTCGGCCACGCCCAGAAGACGCCGCTGCGCGGCCTCCGCTTCGAGCACCTCGCCGACGGCCAGGCGTATCTGGACCGCTGGGAGCGGCGCTGGGCCGATACCCGCATGCACGGCACGACCAAGCGCCAGGTCGCCGCCATGTTCGCCGAGGAGCGTGCGGCGCTCGGCCCGTTGCCGCTCGAGCCGTTTCGCTACTACCAGTACGGCCGCCGCACCGTGCATCTCGACGGCTGCGTCGAGGTCGCGTCGGCCTACTACAGTGCGCCGCCCGGCTGGATCGGCCGCCGCGTCGACGTGCAATGGAACGACGCCCACGTCCGGCTGCTCGACCCGGGCACCGGCCAACTCCTCCGCGAGCACCTGCGCGCGCCGCGGGGCTGGCATCGCATTGAGGACCGAGACCGGTCCGCCCGCACCCCGCCGAAGACCCTCGCCCTACTCGCGGCCGCCAAGCGGGCCGGCCCCGCCATCTCCACGATCTGTGACCACATCCATCGCCACGACGGGGCCGCCGGCGTCCGCCGCATCCTCGGCGTCCTCGCTCTCGCCAGGAAGCACGGTCCCGCCGTCGTCGAAGAGGCCGCCACCGCCGCGCTCGAACTCGGCGTGCCCACCTACCGCTTCCTGCGGCGCTACCTCGACCGCCGACCCGTGGCGCCCCTGGCCTTGCGTCAGGTCGACCCGCTCATCCGGCAACTGACCCTCTACCGCGATCTCATCGACCGCAGAACAGGAGACCCGTCATGAATCTCGTCGAACTCGACCAGGCGCTGCGCAAGCTCCGCCTCTCCGGAATGGCTGACGTCCTCGAAACGCGCCTGCAGCAGGCTCAGGTCGAACAGATGGCCCCGATCGATGTGGTCGCCGCGCTCGTCACTGACGAACTCCAGCGGCGCCAGGACCGCCTGCTCGCCCGGCGACACAAGCAGGCCGGCTTCCGCGACCCCGACCGCGCGCTCGACGGCTTCGACTTCGCCTTCAACAAGAAGATCAACCGCGCGCTCGTCTTCGAGCTCGCCACCGCCCGCTTCGTCGCCCAGCGCGAAGACGCGCTCCTGCTCGGGCCGCCCGGTACGGGCAAGAGCCATCTCGCCCAGGCCATCGGCCGCGCCGCGATCCAGCAGGGCTATCGCGTCATCTACCGCGAGGCGCACGCCTTCCTCGAAGAGCTCGCCGAGGCGACGCTCGTCGAGACCCGCAAGGACTATCTGGCCGAGCTGACCCGCGTGCCCCTGCTCATCATCGACGACCTCGGCATGCGCAAGCTGCCCCACACCGCGGCCGAGGACCTGCTCGAGCTGGTCATCCGCCGCTACGAGCGGGCCTCCACGCTGCTCACCTCGAATCGACCGGTCGAGGACTGGGGAAAGCTGCTCGGCGACACCGCCGCCGTCACCGCGTTGCTCGACCGCCTGCTCCATCACGCGCACGTGCTGAAGTGCGGGCCGCGGAGCTGGCGCACCAAGATCCAGACAACCTTGCAAACACAGGATGCCGTGAAGTAAAACTCAACTCCCGTCTCGGGACGCCGAAATGGCCGGATTTGCGGTGTCCACAAATGGCCGGATTTGACCCGTTCACTGAGGCCCTCCTTCTCCTCAATCGCCGTTCATCGTTGCCGGCCGGTGCGGCCAGCGTTGACCGTGAGGCTGCCAAGACCACTCCGTGCGTCGGCCGCGGACCTCAATGCACGATGTCCGACTCCGTATCCCGAGTGGCGTCGTCGTGGTCCATGGCCTGGGGGTCGGCGCCGTGGGCCAGCAATACCGACGCCGACCGCCAGGCCTGCCTCCGGGCCCGCCTCGCGCAACGGCGTCGAGCCGTCCGCCGACCGCACGTCGATGTCCGCCCCGCAGGCCAGCAGGACCTCCGCCGCCGATCCCGCCATCGCCCGCCGCCGCCCAGTGCAGGGGCGTCAGCCTCGCCCCGTCCGTCGCGTGCACGTCCGCGCCGCGCTCCAGAAGCGTCTGCACCGCACCGGCGGCGTCGTTAAACGCCGCCGCGTGCAACGGTGTGGACCCATCGGCCGCCCGCGCGTGGACGTGCGCCCCGTGGTCGAGCAGACCGGCGGCGGCGGCAGCCGCCGCATCGCCCATCGCCACCCAGTGCAGGGACGCCTGGCCCGCGGCGTCCTCGGCGCCAAGAGATCTGCCCGGTGACTCAGCAACGCCGCCACTATCCCGGCGGCGTCCTTCAGCGCCGCCACGTGCAGGGGAGTCACGCTGTCGTCCGCCCGCGCGCCGACGTCCGCCCCGTGGTTGAGCAACACCTGCGCTACCCGGCCCGCGTCCTTCATCGCCGCCACGTGCAGAGGCGTCGCGCCGTCCTTGGCCCGCGCGCAGGTCTCGGCGGCGCGGTCGAGCAGGAAAGCGGCCGACGACACCGCGTCGCCCGACGCGGCCCGATGCAGCGGGGTATCGCCCCCGCCGTCCTGCGCCCCGACATCGGCCCCGTGGTCCAGCAACACCTGCACGACGGAGACCGCGTCCCGCCGCGCCGACGCGCGCAGCGGCGTGACGCCTTCGCGGTCGTCGCCCCGACGTCGGCTCCTCGCGCCGCGAGCACCGCCGCGGCCGAGCCGCTGTGGCCGGCCGCCGCACAGTGGAGCGGCGTCGCCGTTGTCGCATCGGCCGCGTCGGGGTCAGCGCCGCCATCGAGCAGAAGCGCCACGACCCCGCAGGCGTCGGCAGCCGCCGCGATGTGCAGCGCGGTCGCGCCGGTCCGGCGAAACCGGTTGAACTGGCCCTGGCCGCAGAAGTTCAGCGTGCTCAGCAGCCGCGGGTCGAGGGCCTCGCCATCGGTCCGCAGCCGCGGGTCCACCGGCGCCGCGGCCGCCAGAAGCGCCAGGGCCATCGCCAGCCAGTCCAGGGCGGCCGCGTATTGCAGGTCCGTCCAGCCGTTACCGTCCACGGCCGACGCGGACAACTCGCGGCCGAGATGGACGGCGAGTTCCACAGGCGACGTGATCGACGGACGACGCGCCGGCCTTGTCGGGGCAGGCTCCGGCCCCGCGTTCTTGTTTCTGTTACTTATGGGGTCTCCCCCTGTTCTGGTGCGGATCTGCGCGGTATCGCTCGCCGACTGGATGGCGTCCCGCAAGGAGAAGGTTGTCGTGATGGACTTCGTCAGCGCCCTGCGGCGCATCGCGGAGGTGATAGAACTGGAGAAGGCGTCGGGCGGCGCTGTCGAGCGGCTCCGCCCGACCGCGGGTGAGGAGCTCAGGGTAACTGCCAAGCCCGGTGGCCTCTCCCCACCCCCGACGTCATCAGGTCAGCTCGAAGAACCTCGGCCGGACCCTCCTCACCGCGAGGCTGCCCGTCGCGGGCCCCGCGGGGAAGCCGGCGAACCTGCCGGAGGGGTGTCGGTCGAGGGCGGCCGGATCGAGGGTGCCGTTCGACGGCGCGACGAACGCCGTGGAGCGGCTCTAATCGCTGGCGCATGCGCTCGTGAACGACTACGAGCGGTTCGAGATGGGGCTGGTGGCCGAGACGCCGGCCAGCTCCGCGCCGCCCGACTTCCAAGTGACGTCAGCCGGTGTGACGTTCAGGTGCCTCAAGTGACGGCTGGCTCAACGGCTCTCGTCGCAGAGTTTCTGGCGAACCAGCCAATTTCCGGGCTGTCCCTCGATGACCCCAGTCACCGTCGCCTTCTTCCAGGTACGTTGTTTCTTCAGATAGAGCATCACGGTATCCCCGATGTCGGGCTGCCTTATCAGCCTGTGGCAAAAGTCGATAGATCGGAGTCGACCTGAGTCGACGGAGTGGCGTAGACTTGGCGGCATGGCAATGGGCAAGAAGCCGGCGGCGCGACAGCCGTCGCCGATGTGGGTGACCACAGCGGACCTTCCGACGAGCGCGGGACATCCCTTTTTCGAACGGCTGAACCGGGTCCTGGAGGAGGCCGGATTCGATGCCTTTGTGGAGGGGTTGTGCGCGGTGTTCTACGCGTCGCGGCTGGGCCGCCCGAGTCTGCGTCCTGGGCGGTATTTCCGGCTGCTGTTCATCGGCTACTTCGAGGGTCTGTCGTCGGAGCGGGGGATTGCGTGGCGGGTCGCGGATTCTCTGAGCCTGCGGGCTTTCCTGGACCTGGACGTGACCGAGGCGCCGCCGAACCACTCGACGCTGTCGCGCACGCGGCGGTCTCGGCACTCCAGACATGCAACCTTTCGATGCTCAGTAGCCCTGCCCGTTCGCGCCCCTGTCAACGCTTCGCCTGCCGCCTCACAGCGACCGGCGCATGACTCGGGGTGAAGGTGGTCGGTTACTCCTTCCCTCTGCCGGACTTCCACCGGCTGTCCTTCCGTCAGTTAGCCTGGCGCACGCCCGTGTGGTCGCTGAACCGCCCAGGGCGGCCCTTTGTCGTCGGAGGGCTTCAGCCGATGTCGTTGCCTCCATCGTCCGCTCCGACTGCTACCGGCTGGAGCGACAGTTGCCGGGCGGGATTCGCACCCGCTGAGGAATGGCGCCTTTTCACGGCGCACCGCATAATCCGGGTTAAGCCTAGAGCCCGTTCGCGAAAATGAAACTCACCAGAGTCCTTGGTGAGCCGCGCCACAGCACCCCGCCCTCACTCCGCCGCATTCTCCAACTTCAACTCACAAGCCACCGGCCCCTTCATGGTAAACCCGATACGAAACTGCACTCTACAGCCAACCTCCAATCTCCGCCACACCCCGGCCTTCACTTGCGACCGGTGAGCAAACACCCAGTCCGCCAACCCATCCCGAGCCGCGAAGCAATACGTCGCCTCCAGCCTCGCCAAACGCCCCCCATACCAACCGTCCATCGGATGCCGAATCTTGTCGCGCACCTCCAAGCCGACCCTTGCCGCCTCAAGCGCCCGGAAACGCTCCTTCGCCGCACCAACTTCTCCCCTCACGTACAGTTGCCGCGCGTACAACAATTGCGCGTCATAGTTTCTGTCGCCGGGTGCGAACGCCCTTTCAAGATGGTATTCTATTTGCTCCATTCCTTGTGGCATATGACGCATGAGGAACTTCGCGAAGGCATAATGCAGCCTCTTGTCCCCTGGGTTGCCATCAAGCCCTGCCTCCAGGGTATTCCGTGCCTCAGCCACCTCTCCTTGATTCTCAAGGCTCTTTGCCAAACGTACGGCTATGACGCCGTTTCGCGGATTCGCCTGAAACGCAGAGCGCATCGCCGCAATCGCCCGCGTCGAGTCCTTGAGCAATGTCGCCAACTCTGCCTCAGAGCTCAACAAATACGAATCATCCGGAAACTTTTGCAGGCCCTCCAACAAACCGTCTTCTATGGATCGAATCGCTGCGCTCACTGCGTCGCCCGTGCCCACCCCCTCGGGCTCCGCCAGCAAGTCCTTGAGGCGACTCAGGCCCACCTTGATCACCGTGTGTATCGCGTGCGACCCACCACCCCTCTCCGTTCGCTCTCGACTCAGCGCGCTCGCGATCTGCATCGCGCTCCGGAGCCGCTGCTCCTTCTCCAAAGGGGTCCTCGCCACCTCCGCGAGCTTGAGGAACAGTTCGGCCCGACTATGCTTGATGGAACCGTCGTACGGGGCAACTTGCCCTGCGCGATCCAATAACTCCGCAGCCCGTTCCAGACTGCCGCCATGACTCTTCATTTCATACAATGCCATTTGCTGCAAAAGATACGCCTCGTCCCCCATACTCTCGCGCGCTGCCCTAAAGACATGCTGAACCATCTCCCGCGACGGAAATAGCTCCCCCAACGTACTTCCTCGCACCATCTGCCTGAAGGCCCGCTCGTCACTCGCATAGTCTATGTTAAGCGCAGAGAGGCAGCGCAAATACTTGTCCAAACGCTGCTCATCGTCAACCAGTGCCCTCTGAAACGCAATCTCAGCAATATGAGGATGGCGAGCCGCGTATGTGTGGTCTTTTAAAAGCGGATCATAAGAGGTCTCCACTACGTGCTCAAGCGGACGAAAGAAGCGTTCCTCGAAATAGCTAAATGGAACCCCGTGCATACGAGAAATAACACCGGCCCGCACAGGGACATTCAGTCTATTGAGCACGCAAATGGAAAGATAAATTTCTTGCGCCTCCGCAGGCACGACATTGTTGTATTCATCCTCGATTATGTCCTCAAACGGACGCCCAAGGGTCGCCTCATGTAGGGCCACCAGCAATTGTCGACCTGCCCTCTGATCAAATGCAGCGACACGCTCCTCCGGAGAACTCTGTTCGAGCGTGCCCAAAGCGCGATGGCGACCCAGCAAATCGATCAGGCCCTTAATTTCATCTATATCTAAATACGGCACGGTATACTGCTCATTTACATACGGATCAATCCCGCCACCGCCAATATTCCATTCGTTAATTCGCTCCGCGAGAAGAATCGTTAGGCGTCGCCGTTCAACTCCGACATCCCGAATCAAGGCGGTGACCTCCGGTGCCCGATCCGCCGCGTCGTCAATAAACAAGAACAGTCTACCGTCTAGCGCCGTGATGATCTCGCGGACCGCGGCAGCTTGCAGTGAGCCCTGGAGTTTCGCCATCAGAACGACCGCTTGGTAGTCATGGGTCGCGTTCCACGCGATCCGCCGCAACAGCACTGACTTGCCGGCACCTGCGTGACCCTTGATGAGAACAATCTTCATACCGTCCGTGGGCTCGGCCAACTCGCTCAACACGACGTCCGTCAAGATGGTATCGGCCACCTTACGGTGCACGTCCAAGTTCTGTTCGATGGCCGCCCACCCAGTGCCAAACCCTCGATAGAAGTGTCTAGGGTTCACCTGTTCGGAGGCCACACTTCTTACGTACTCCACGTCGGTACCAAGAAACCTGCGACAGGTATCGCTCAGCACCGTTTCGCTGGAAGCGAAACGCTCGGCTATCGGATGTGCCTCCTGCGCTCTCAGCAGACCGGACAACACTCTGACGTTGGCCGGAATCACCTCATGTAGCGTCTCCAGGAACTCTTGACACGTACCCATAAGAAGGGTGAGTTTCCGGGCTTCCCAATAGCGCGACGCAACCTCGTCTACGTCGGGCACGACGCCAAAACACCTTGCGCGCTGGTCCCCAAGCGTTACGAGTTCGAACAGGAGGGCCCGGAGGTCCGGATCTTGAATGCTGCTGCCGACGAATACAAGAGGTCTTTCGTAAGCCCAGTCATGGAGAGTCGAAAACAGACGCGAACGTCCCGCCTTGTATTGGATGTACTGCTCGGTGGTCAAGATAAGGGGACATGAGTCGCTGCTGGTGCGGGAGATGCAACCATGCAACTTGAGCAAGAGGACGTCGTCGAGGGAACGGAGTGCATCTTGTATACTGTCGCCATTCGAGATTATGGGCTGTATCGTCTGCAACCGCTGCTTCTGCCCGTCGTAGGCCTTTTCGATAACTCGGTCGTAGTTCGTTGTTGCCAAGCCGTGCCAACGGAACTTCGGAACGAGACGATGAAAGGGTGCGGGCTCGAGCGGTTCGTATATGCTGCGAATGAACTCCTGAACATCGGTCAAGCTACTTTCGCTGATGGCGTAGTCACTTATTTGATTTAGGGGCGAGCTTGAGTACTTGCCACCCAGAAAGCGATCTGAGAGCAACTGACCCAGCTCCGCGCCACTGTGGGGTACCGGGCGGCGGTCCCTGCGGGTGGCGCCCTGGGAGGCGCCCGCACCGAAGACAAGCACGACCTTGCCTTCGCGGACTTGGGTCTTCAGATATTCGGGTAGTTCCACGGATCAACTCCCGGTTCTTTCGGTTGGGCGGACGGTTTGGAGTTTCCTCCGGCAGTGGTCAGTGACGGGCCTTGTGCCGGGCGATGATAGCACACGGAAATTGGTCGGGCGGTTTGCAGCGGAGTTGATGCGGGCGCGAGTTGGGTGGATGGTCTCGAGCGCGCAGGTAGTGGGTGTCGCACGCGGGGTGCTGGGCGGCGGGGAGCAGGGGCTTGGTGGCGCGGTGGCGGTACGGTGGGCCTACCTCCGGCCCACGGCCCGCGGGAACTTGACCGCGGGCCGTGGGCCTGCGGGGCTGCTCGCACGGAACGGGCTCATGTTCGGCAATCAGGGCCGTTCCGTCCGCGGCTTCGACGAGGTGTGCGCGTTGCTGTACGGGCAGGACCACCGGGCGTTGCTGTTGGCGCACGTTGGGCTTCGGGGGAGGCCTCGGGGTACATGTACGCAACACGGACACGTGCACGCTGTGCGCGTGCGGCTCGACGGCGGGGGTCAAGGACAGCGACGGCATTTCCGCTGACGAGGATCGCCACCAAGCCCCGCCTGTCCGTCAGCAGCGTGGGCTTGTAGCCGACCTGCTCGACGGAGATGCTGCGGGTTTCGAAGGGGGGGTGGCGGCGGATGGCGAGCGTCTCGGGGTGTCACGGAGACTCGGGCCTGCGAGGCGTCAGGTCGGGGAGCCGGGGGATGTCGGCGGTGGTGGCCCTGTTCGCTCATCGCCGGCCGGTGGCTGGTCGTCGGCGGGGAGCTGGAGTTCGAGGGGTCTCGGGCTGAGGTGTCCCGTCGGGGGTGTCGCGTTGCCGAACATCGCGACGGGTCCGATTGTACGTCGGGGAGCGGTCTTGCCGGCCCCGTTTTGGCGCAGCCAGACTGGGGCGCTTCAAGCCCCTCGCCGACTGGGACTGGAACTGGCCGACCTCCTTCGACCGGACGGCTCTCGAACGCATCCTCACCCTCGACTTCCTCACCCGCGGCGAGAACCTGATCCTGGTCGGGGCCCAGGGACTCGGCAAGACCATGCTCGCCAAGAACATCGTCCACCAAGCCATCCTCGCCGGACACTCCGCCCTCTTCACCACCGCGGCCGACCTCCTGCTCGACCTCAACGGACAGGAGACCGCCCGCGCCCTCGAACGACGCCTCCGCCACTACACCCGGCCTTCGCTGGTCGTGATCGACTAACCTGCATTATTCACGAAGGTCCAGATTCGACCGCCAAAGGGCGTGATCCGGCAGCGTCAGCGCGATTACCGCTGCAAGTTGCTTATTATGCATAGGTTTACAGGTATACAGGGAGACCGCATACCACGGTGTACCCCACAACGCCAGGAAGGTTCTGCCTGCGTCTGCGTCAAGGTAGCCCCGCCTCTGCTGGCTTGGGGTTCGTCCTCCCCGCTCCGTCGTTCCGGCGGCGTCGCCGCGGCGCGTCGGTGCTCATGCAGCCCGTGATACGCCGAGTCCCACGGGTGCGAGCCGCCGGGGCCGGCTGGGGCGGCGATTGACGCGCGGCTCGTAGCGGCCGCCGTGCCCGTCTCCCCCGCCAGAGTGGACGAGCTCGCGGTTGGCGACCGCGAGCTCGTCCACTCTGGCGGGGATTCCATTGGACGAGGGCGCCGCGTCCAGGACATGTCCACCGTGGCCGACGTGGCCCGCCGGGTGCTGGAACAGAAGCAGGGCGGCCGGCGCGGCCCCCCCCCCCGTGCTATACTGCCCGGCGGCGATGCGGGTGGCTCCGGGCGAGCGCGCACGGCATTCCGGCATCGGTGTGGTCACTGACTACGTGAACGGACATGCGGAACGAACCCCCTCCTTCGAGTCCGTCCCGGCCACGGCGGCCGTGCGTTGAGTGTCGGAAGCGGCCACGGGCATTCGGCCTCGAATGGTGCAGCGAGTGCTACGAGCGGATCGGGCCGGTCGACGGTAGCCTCGGCTTCTCGCTGCGAACCGCACCGGAACACCCGCATGACGTACACGTTGATCTCACGACCATCTGGGGCAACCCAGACGCCATGATCGCAGCGGTGCGGGATGCGCTCGCCACCGCTGGCATCGACCCGGGCGACTTTCTGGAGGCGGCACGGCCAGCGGCCGACAACGACGACGAACTACTGATCACGTGCCGGGCTTGGGTTCACGTGCAGATCGGCCGGGACGCGTCCGTACTGTGGGATTCGTAAAGTCCGCCGAAGCTGCTAAAGGACCGTGACGGCGCCGAGGACGGGGCCGTCCGCGGGCTCTTCCGCGGGGTTGCAGGACTCGCGCGCCCCTATCTAACTATAGCTCCATGCAGGCCCACCACATTGAGTTCCTGGAACTCCTGAACGGTCAGGTCCAGTACGTCGTGCCCCGGTGGCAACGTCGGTACCGTTGGGGTCAAGCCGACATCGAACGGCTGGTTGACGACCTGCTGACGGTCGCGATGGCTAGCCCGGATGCCACGCACTACGGCGGCACACTGCTCACCTTCCCGGAGCCCGGGGCGGCGGGGGTGGTCAAGACCATCCGCCTGGTCGACGGCCAGCAGAGGCTGACGACAGTGAGCATCCTCCTCGCCTGCATCGCGGCCAAGCTTGGACCGGAAGGCCGATGCGGTGACTGGACCCCTCAGATCATCCACGATGATCGATTGACGAATCCCGGCAAGGCCCCGGAAAAACGCCGGAAGCTGAGGCTTCAAGATGGGGACGAGGAAGAATACCATCGCGGTCTCGACGGCAGCCCGGCTGGTGCCGGAGCCGTGGCTCAGGCTTGGAGAATAGCGCGCCGCTTGGTCGCTCGGCATGACGTGCCGCGCTTGCTCAAGGGGCTTGAGCGGCTCCGGGTAGTCAGTATCGGACTCGCCGACAAGGAAGATCCTCAACAGATCTTCGAGAGTCTGAACGCCACCGGCCGTCCGTTGACGGAGAGCGAGAAGGTCAAGAACTGGCTCCTCATGGGGCTGCCGGACGACGAGCAGCAGGACTTGCACGACAACCATTGGCTCAAGATCGAACGAACGCTCGGAGCCCAGCACACGACCGAACCCACCGACACGTTCCTTCGGGACGTCCTACGCTGGCGTACGGGGGAGATCCACGGCATCGATCAGGTCTATGACGGACTTCGGCGGTGGGCGGTGCGGCAGGGGCAGGCCGGGGATCGTCCGGCTCTTTGTCGTGACCTTGCTCGGCTCGCGGGGTTCTACGGGATCCTGACCGGCACGGCGGGAAGGCACCGCGATGCGAGGGTCGAACGAGAACTCCGACACCTGCGAGAGATGAGGATCGATATCCACCGTCCGTTGACCCTGCGGCTCCTGCATGACGCTGCGGGAAACGGTCCAACAGCGGTGATGAGCGATGACGTGGCGAAGACTCTCGCGGGGATTGGGACATGGACCACTCGGTTGTGGTTGGCGGATCGCGCGACGGCCGGAATGAACAAGGCCGTAGCCGAGTTGGCTCACGGATCCGGCCCAGGTGAAGGCGAGGGCTTTGCGGAGCACTGGATCGGACGGATCCGCAGGCTCCGGAACACGCGTGTGGGCGTCCCGAACGACGAAGCGGTTCGGGAGGGGATCCGAACCCGAAAGGCCTACGGGGGAAGCGCGACGCGGTCGTCGTTCGCGGTTCTGTGTGCGTTGATGGAAGCCGAGGAGCATCAGGACGAGGCGCCGGCTCGTGACAAGCTGACAATCGAGCATGTGATGCCGCAGACGTTGACGGACGAGTGGAAGCGTGCCTTGGGAGACGGAGCCGAAGAGACTCACGGCCGTTATCGCGACAGACTGGCGAACCTGACATTGAGCGGCAACGCCACCAACACAAGCATGGCCGCGGATCCCTTCCATAAGAAGCGCAAGGTGTACCGTAACAGCGCGATCGGGATGACGCGACGCTTGGCAGACGAGCATGAGTGGCACGAAGATGCGCTTGAACGCCGCGCGGAGGACATCACTCGTCGGGTTCTGCATCGTTGGCCGTGGCCCGAACAGAGCGATGGTTCCACCGAGCACCAGAACCGTTCAGCAACGCTCAGGTGGCGTATCGAAGACGGCCCATGGCATCCCGAGAACGCCGCGAGCCAGATGGTCCTGAACGTCGC
This sequence comes from Vicinamibacterales bacterium, assembly GCA_965229825.1. GTDB lineage: Bacteria > Acidobacteriota > Vicinamibacteria > Vicinamibacterales > UBA8438 > JAJEEA01. The sequence continues at coordinate 929,038 of CBDDJQ010000013.1, read as the reverse complement.
GGGGGCGCTCCTGAGTCGAGATCCAGCGAACGCCGGAAGGTTGTCCGGAGAAGCGATCCGCTCGAACGTACACTTGGGCAGCAGCTACCCTCCCGGTACCACGGCCGGAACGCTGACGATGCGCGCAGTACCCGGCCATGATCAGTACGTCTTGTACCCGTACGAGCAGGACTATCCAATGAGCGCGGAACGTTGCCGGAAGATGGGCGAGCGGTGCGACGTTCGGGTCGAGGTACAGTTCGAGGAGGACAACCGGACCCAGGACTTTTGGAGATTCCTCAAGACACACGTGGGGGGCATACCGGGACAAAGGGACAGCTGGCGGGGGGCATCCCAATGGACAAGTCCCTTGAACTCCTTGGGTGACAGGATCGGGATCTACGTGGGAAATCCGCATCTGCTTTGGCTGTACATTCGGGCGGGAGAGAGTCAGCGGTCCGAAGAGAGGACGGCGAGAATGCGGCAGTACTCGTGGACGATTCGCGACCAGATGGGCGACCAAACACTGGGGGACAGCCTGGAGAAGAACAACACGGAGGGCACGACGGTGAATGTCCAAAAGCACTGGACGCGTGATGACGAAACGGAGTGGCCGGAGGCTGCGCAGTGGATCAAGGAGCAACTCCAGAGACTCCAGGCGATCCTGGCTGCGCCCTGCTAGTGGCATGTCTCTGAAATACATTAACACTTAGGGTGGCGGATGGTATACCTGCGGGTATGAACAATCCGGGTCTTCGGTTAGCGGGTCGTGGCGAGAAAATCCACGAAAAGGTGTGCAGGTACGGCGGGCGTGTGCCGATACGTGAAGTATGGCGCGCAAGAGCGATGACCGCGGCGGTTCGAAGGGTCCTGGGCCTCAGCGAGACCCTCGGGACGTGCGCATCGAGCGCCTCGAACGAGACAAGGCGAAGCTGATCGAGGAGCGGGATCACTGGAAGCGCCGCAGCGAGCATCTGGAGAAGGAGCTCGAGGCGGCGCGGCGCGCCGGCCGCCGACAAGCGGCCCCCTTCGCCAAGGACCGTCCGCAGGGACGCGGCGGGCGTCCCGGGCGGCGAGCCGGGGCGGAGTACGGCAGGCAGGGGCGCCGCCGGCCGCCGACGCAGGCTGACGAGACCCACGTGGCGCCGGCCCCGACGAGCTGTCCGGACTGCGGCGGCGCGGTCGCGCTGGACCGTGTGGCGTCGCAGTATCAGGAAGACCTGCCCGAGGTGCGTCCCCTCGTGCGGCGCTTCGACATCGAGGTGGGCCACTGCTCGCAGTGTCAGCGGCGCGTGCAGGGCCGGCACGCGCTGCAGACCTCCGACGCGTTGGGCGCGGCTGCCGCTCAACTGGGCCCGAACGTCGCCGCGCTGGTCGTCGAGTTGCACACCGAGCTGGGCATGCCGCTGGAGAAGGTCGTCCGCGTTCTGCGGACGCAGTTCGGACTGTCGGTGACCAAGGGCGGCCTGGTCCAACTGCTGCACCGCACCGCCGACGCGGCGGCGCCCGCGTATGCGGCGCTGCGCGAGCAGGTCCGCTGCAGTCCGGTGGTCACGCCGGATGAGACCGGCTGGCGGGTGAACGCGATCCTCCACTGGCTGTGGGCGTTCGCCACCCCGGAGACGACGGTCTATGCCATCTGCGACGGCCGGGGGTTCGCCGAGGCGGCGGCGGTTCTCGGCCCCGACTTCGCCGGCGTGCTGGTGCGGGACGGGTGGGTGGCCTATCGCGGCTTCAAGAAGGCGCCGCATCAAACGTGCCTGGCCCACCTCTTGAGACGGTGCAAGGACTTGCAGGCCGCTCATCCCGACAGCCCGTGGGCGGGCGCGGTGCAGGCGGTCCTGCGGGACGGCCTCGCCCTGCGGGACCGCTCGAACGCGGGCGAAATCAGTGAGCACGGTCTGGCGTCGGCCCGCGGTCGGCTCGCCGCCCGGCTCGGCCGGCTGATCGACACCGCGCCGCCGTTGGCCGCCGCCGAGCGCTTCGCCAAGCACTTGGCCAACGAATTCCCGGCGGTGTTCCTCTTCTTGTGCGACCCGTCGATCGACGCCACCAACTGGCGGGCCGAACAGGCCATCCGACCCGCAGTGGTCACGCGTAAGGTCTGCGGCGGCAACCGCACCCGGCGCGGGGCCGACACCCAGCAGGTGCTGGCCAGCGTCGTGCGTACCGCCCGCCAACGCAACCTCGACCCGCGCTCGCTGATCACGACGATGCTGTGCGCCCCCGAACCCGTCGTGCCCGAAGCGCTTGCGTTGCCGCCGCCCGCCTGACGCCGGGCGGCGTGGAAACCGCTCATCCGCTTCCCGTCCTCCTGCGCGCCCCCGGCCCGCACTCAATCCGCGCCGTCCCGCCGCCGCCCGAGCCCGCGACCCGTGGGTTTCGCCGCCAGCGGCGGGAACGCCACCAGGCAGCTCGCCGCTGTTCGCGGCGTCGGTCCCCGCCGCGTGTCCCTCATGGCGGCGGCGCCGTCGCCGGGACCCGCGTGGTCTCGCGCCGCCGCGGGGGACCGGGGCGCCGCGGAGCCGCCAGACCCAGCGCTCCGCGAGCGAACCAGCCGGACCGACCGTCGCTGCCGATGACGCGCCGACAAGCTGCCTTGGCGACAATGGGACTGCGAGTCTGCCATGGGCGCTCTCAACAGCGACATGCTCTGCACAGGTCCGCCGGCCGGCGAGTCGCCCCTCGTGCCCCTCGTTTCCGGCCTCCTCACAGCCACAGAGACCGACGCTGCGATGCCGACAAATCTGCGCGGGGACAACCTCGTCATGCAGCAACTTCCCCGACGGCTCGGTTCATTTCCGCCCATTTCCACTGGAGAAAATCAGTCCCGCACCCGGTAACCGAATACGAGACGCTGTGCCGGGCGCTTCAGTCGGATAGCAGTGTGGCCCAAAATCAGGTGGCTGGGGTGATCTCGGAACTTGTTGAGAATCTGGGTAGTGACGCGGAGTGGCTGCGGGCTCGCGCGGAACAGGGACAATTCCTTAAAATCGTTGAAAACAGCAAGCTATTTACATTTGCGCACAAGTATCGGCTAGTACGTGCCATTGCGAAGAGGTTGCCGATCCGGCCGACTGCCTTGTTGGACGGGTTGAAACCGTTTAATGACGACATCACTCCACGCCGCAACCTGTTGGCTCACGTGAAGGCGGACACGCGCGCGGATGGCGCTGTCGTCTTGCGGTCCATCAAGGCGGGACAGGAGGATGTCGTCATCGACGAGGCTTGGATGCAAGAAATGCGCGGTGTGCTAAAGCGGCACAAGCCGACGCTCGCGAACCTGTGCCGTATTCTCGACGTTCAGCTGAGCGGAGTCGAGGAGTAAGCGGAGGCGCAACAGCGCTAAGCCCAGCTGTTCCGCCAGCAGGGGCGGGATGGCGTTTGCTACTTGCGTGAAGCGCGGCACCTCCTTGCGGCGCCTGTGGCCGCCGCTGGTGTAGTTCCCCTTGAACGCGTACCAGTCGGGAAAGGCCTGGAGCCGGGCATTTTCGCGAACAGTCAACGTGCGAGGCTCGGAGTAGTGGAGTAGGTCGTCGGGCAGGCTCGTAATCGTGGGTGCGCAGCCGAGTGGGTCGAGTACGCGGATGGCGGTCTTCTTGAGGCCATAGGCTTTGCGGGTCTCTGGAGACAGGGTGGCTCCGAGGCGCCCCTCTTCAGTGCTGGCTTTGATAATCGCTTCGAACCGGGCTCGGATCGTCGTCTGATGCCTGGCCAGACGGGTGTCTGCGGGAGTGCCTTGGTGCCTTGGTGCCCATCGCGCATCGCCTTCTGGTAGGGCGTCAAGGGGGAATTGTAGGCAATGGCCTCGAATCCCGCAGTGTCAGGCGATGGAACCGTGCCGTTGCGGCGGATCTCGAGGTCGCAGATCGCGTCCCACGCGGTGGGGCGGGAAGGCAAGTTTCGCTCGTGCAAGAAGCTGGTCGCTTCTCGCGTCAAGTCGTCGAAGAAGGCGGCGATTCGGCCGTGGCCATATGCCGTCTTCTTCGCCCCGACCATGAAGAACCTAGGGCGTACTTGCGGCACGCCGAAGTTGCATGCTCTGATGATCGTGCTGGCTAGCTCGTACTTGGCTGTCAGGCCTTGGCGCAACGCGTCGGCGAAGTTCGCGATGGCGCCGGGTTTGGATACCTGGAAGTCCGCGGTGAATCCGCGGACGTTCTCCACGAGCACGAATGGCGGGTCAAGGATATCGACGAGTTCCAGGTAGGCCTCGAACAGGCTGTTGCGCGGGTCGTCTGGCCTCCGGCGGCCGGCGGCGGAGAATCCTTGGCATGGCGGCCCACCAGCCAGCAGGTCGACCGTACCTTTCAGTTCGGTCAGTGCGTCACGGCGCGTGGCGAGAAGGTCGTGGATGTCCCAAGCGCCCTCTTCTATGTCGTCCGGCCAGTCGTACAGGTACCGGCCGTTGCCCGAGAGGAGATTCGTCGACAGGGTCTGGAAGGCGAACGGGTCACGCTCGATTGCGAACAATCCCGTCCATCCGGCGCGCATGAGGCCGAGACTCAGCCCGCCGCAACCTGCGAACGCATCCGCAAAGGTCGGCTGTGCTGGAGGTGTTTCGTGCGGCATGGGGTACTCGTGCCCTTTGGTGCAAAGACGTTCACGGTTGCCGGGCGTGCGGCCGGCCTTCGGATGAACTCGGATCCGGCATCAGGCCCCGAATGACGGTCCTCGGACGGGCGCCGCTGCCCCGCTGGGGACTTCTCGGCTCCGTGCAGGTGAGCCTGACGGTCTTGGCTGTGACGCTTCCGCAAAGGCTGTCGATCGATGGCGCGAGCAGGCGCCCTCATACCGTGTACGCTTCTCGGTCGTCGCGTGGCACGAGGCCACCCCGGAGCGCGGGGCGGCCGGGGCCGTCGCTCTTCGGTAGCCGATCGTGCCGGTGACGAAGCTGCTACGCATCCCTTTACTTGTCGGTTCCGGGAGACATCTCAACAGTGCTGCACAAGAATTCATCGATCTTGTCGGCGAGATCCGGGCTGTGGATCTGGCATTCCCATAGCGTGACGACGCGCCAGCCCATCTCGCGCAGCGCCCGTCTGGCGGCCGTGTCTCGCTCGACGTTCTTGGCCAGCTTCGGCCCCTAACCCGGATTATGCGTGAAGGTGTTGTTTTGGGAGAGACACAGGAGCCTCCGTGTGGTACAAACGTAGTGTATACAAACGTTTAGCCACAACGGAGACCCCTACGTGACGCCTCACACGATACCACAGACTGTTCTGTTCCCGGATCTGTTCGACAAGCCCCTCGTCGCCACGTTCAACCAGGCGCACGCGAGTTCCGACGGCGGCGCCGTCCTGCTCAAGGCGGCCGAGCGCGTGTATGGCTTGGTCAAGGCGTTCGCCCGGTGTCTGGCCGACAAACGCGCACCGGGGAAGATTCGGCACACGCTCGCGGACCTGATCGGCCAGCGGGTCTTTGGCATCGCGTATCTCTTTTTGTGTCGCTAAGTTATTTACCTTCAGTTACTTACGGTAGGTGTTTTCCTGTCGTCCCGCGGAGCGTCACACATCCGGTGTCTCTTGGTATGGAAACATCTGCGAACACAGCTTTTGATGGCTTCGAGCGGTGAATGGTTCCGGCGGCGCGGTCGGGTAGTGGCACCGGTGCGATCGCGGACCGACCCCGCCACCGTGCGACAGTGGCAAGTCTCAGCATCGACCCGGTGCCGCGACGCTCGCGAGGAACACCTGGCCAGCTGAATACGGCGACGAATGCCATGTCTCAGCATCGACCCGGTGCCGCGACGCTCGCGAGCCCCGCCGACGACGACGCCGCCCCCGGCCATGGGTGTCCTGTCTCAGCATCGATCCGGTGCCGCGACGCTCGCGAGCCCGCGAGCCCGTGCATGTACAGGTACTGGATGCAGCGAGGTCTCAGCATCGACCCGGTGCCGCGACGCTCGCGAGCTACTCTCGGGGGTATGGCTGGACACTTCGGCTTCCTGTCTCAGCATCGACCCGGTGCCGCGACGCTCGCGGGCCTTCGTTGCCGGCGAGGCCGCGGCGCAGAAGCGCGTCTCAGCATCGACCCGGTGCCGCGACGCTCGCGAGCTTGTGACCGGCTGGCTTAGCGCCAGACGCATTACGTCTCAGCATCGACCCGGTGCCGCGACGCTCGCGAGGGACTCCCGTTAGCTCGTTGAGGGCGGCGGAGATCGCCCTCCAGATGCGAGCGCTACAGCGACAGGTCGATCACTGGAATCCGCATACGGCCCGGGTCGCGTGGGACCGGAGGCGTACGCGCCGCGGTTCGGCGCTCCCGAGCCCGGCGTCTGCAGTTCTGGCGTCCGCAGCGCCGGATTTGGCTCGGTTGAGCCCGGGATCGGTTCCTCTGGTGTTCATGGTTTCCTCCACGTGCGATCCTCGCCGGGATTGTCCCTTTGGGAATGATGCCGCCTCGTGGTCTATGCCCGTCGTTTTGACCCGACGCCGTCCGCAATGGTTTGCGTCAGCGTTGTCCGGTCGATCGCCCTCTCGGGTGCTTCTGCTGTCTCGGTGGCGTGCGGCTCGATTTCTCGAGCGGTCAAGATCCGTCTTCGGATCGCGTCGATGCACAGCAGGAGCTGCTCGTCGCCGTTGGCGTTCTGCCGTGCCGCTCTCGCCGCTGTCTCTAGATGTTCCTGCGCTTCGCGTCTGAGTGCAGAGGTCGCCGCGGTGGGATTCCCGTTCGCTTTGGACATGGCCTGGTGGACCATCTTCGATATCCGGTTTCGTTCCCGGTCACTCCGGATGTCGAGTGGTGACCCTTTCGTGAGCGTGTCATCCCTTGCGCGGTCCCGCCCCAGCGGGGACCGGGTGAGGCGGGCGGTTCGTCCGGTTGCCCTCGGGCTTCGGCGGTTCACCGCTGTCTGCTCCTGGCTGCTAGTGGTGTGTCCCTTGAACAAGTTGACGCTTGATCTGCGAGGCGTTTCGACGGTTCGGGCCGGAATCGCCGTTCGACGACCCGTTCGGCGACGTGCGAGCAACCGCAAGATCATTTCTGGGACATACCACTAGGGTCGTATTCGTTGGTCCCGTCGTGTTGCGGGTGGCTCGAGCGTGTGGGAGTTCCCGGGTTGAGAAGCCGGGGAGGCCGAGCTTGGGATTCCGTGCCAGGTCTGTAGGCCGTTGGTCGGGCTGTTGAACCGGCCGGTTCATGTCGGTTTGGGGGTTTCGTTCTTCACGATACCACAGCTTGAATGCGCCTTCCATGCTGTGATGGTGCGTGGCCCGGTCGTGAACTCTCGGGGCTGCCGGCTTGTGCAGCTATGTGAGGGCTCGCCCGAGCCACTTGACCTGGCCTACGACGGCCGCGTTCTTGGGCCACGGCTGGGTTGGCCACCCGGCTTTGTCGGGGTTGTCGTTCGAGAGGAGCCAGCCCTCGAGGATCAGCGGCTGAACGCCGGCCGGGGGGCCGCCGTTTGCCGCCTCGACCGCCGACTGGGCGAACGCGGGCGCGGCGGCGCCGACCGCACAGAGTACGGACGCCAGGAAACAGGTTGTGCGCATACTGGCGCCATTATAGCTGCGTCCCGGCCCACGGGCCGCATCAGCGCCGTGGCCGGCAGGCCCACTTCGTCAGCTGCAGGGCGCCGCTGACGTCGTCTCTGGCCGCGTCCCGGCCGCGGGCCGCATCAGCGCCGAGGCCGGTAGGTCCACTTCGTCAGCCGCAGGGCGCCGCTGACGTCGTCGTGCGAGAGCGTGCCGTTCAACCGGGTGACCTCCTCGATGCGCGCCTCGATCCGGAAGTGCCCGTGCTCGGGGCTGGTCGCCTCGGCGACGAGCTCGAGGGTGTCGGGGTCGAAATCGATACGGTCGAACGCCACGTTCTCCGGGTTCAGCATCTCGCCGGTGATGGTGTCGCCGTCGACCTCGAACCGCAGCGTCGAGGCGTCGTATCCCGATTCGGGAATCCACTGCCCCGACCACGTGCCGCGCAGGGCGTCGTGCTGTGCGAAGGCCGGTGCGGTCACCAGGAACGTTCCAAGTAGCAGGCAGGCTCGGGTGGCTTTCATGGCAATCTCCTCCACAGGACGTGCGCGGGCACCGCGGGGCCGTGCCGCGAATCGGCGCCGACCGTCGCTCGAGGCAGCCCGCCTCATCTGTGCGCCCGCCGCTTCGAGGTTGCAGGTGACGGCGGCCGCGCCGGCCGCCGGCCGATCCGAAACCGGAGACCCGCTGCGGAGTCCCGTACCGGCGGTTGCCGGCAGCCGGATCACTAAAGGCGGTGGACCCCCTCGCGAAAAATTCTACGAGAAAACCGTTCCCGGAGTAAAGATCCAGCCTTGTCCAATGTGAAGTGAGCCTGAAGGGAGGATTGATTCCAACGTGAGATGAGCCTGAAGGGGGCTGGGTCCCGGATCATCGGAGGATGATCGTGAAGCTCGACACCCAGCGCCTGCAGACCCTGGACCAGGTTCGGGAGTTCCTTGCCGGCAGCCGACCCCTCGACCTGCAGCCGGAGACCCGGGCCGAGGCCTATGCGTTCGTGGCCGAGGCCCTGCAACGGTTCGACTACTCCCGCCGGGGGAAGGCCGACAAGGGCCTGATCCGCCGCTTCCTGAACAAGGTGACCGGCCTCTCACGCGCGCAGGTCACCCGCCTGCTGCACCAGCACCGGACCACAGGAGCCATCGCCGACCACCGCCGCCCCCGGCACCCCTTCCCACGCCGCTACACCAAGGCCGACATCGGGCTGCTCGCCGAAGTCGATGCCCTCCACGGCACCCTCTCCGGTCCGGCCACCCGCAAGCTCTGCGTCCGGGCCTTGCACCTGTTCGGCGACCGCAGCTTCGAGCGCCTCGCCGCCATCTCCAACGGACACCTCTACAACCTGCGCCCCTCGACCAGCTATCAACGCCGCCGCGGGACGATGCCCGCGCCGACCCGCCCCGTGCACATCGCCATCGGCGAGCGGCGCCGGCCCCAGCCCTTCGGACAACCCGGCTACCGACGACCTGCGCGGGCCGCCGCGGCTGGTGGAGGGGCGGATAAACGAGGGTTCCGGATTTCCACCGCCGGCCGCGGCGAGCCCCGCCCCCCGCGCCGCGGGAAGCCTCGGGCAGCTACCGCGCGTCCGGGGCAGACTCCAGGGCTGCCCCCGTTGGCCGAGCGGCAGCTGCATGTTTCCGGCGGCGCAGGGCGCCCACCGTCGCGCTCGCCACGCTGCTGCGCGATCAGCCGCTCTCGACCCGCAGGACCTCGTTCGCCCTGGAGCGCGGTCGGCTCACTGGTCGGTCTTCTGCACCGGCGCCGGGTTGTTCAGCGCGTCCGCGATCAGCTCGTCGAACTCCGCCAGCCGATCGGGCGCGAACCGCGACACCTCCGACCGCCAGCGCATGACCTGCTCCACCGCCATGACCTCCGCGTTCCGCTTCGCGGGCGCTTTCCCGGTTGCCACCGCGTACGCCTGGCCGGCCATGAAGGTGTGCCAGCCCTGCCGCGCCGCGAGCCGGTCGAGCTTCTTGAACCACGTCTCTCGCCCGCTTCTCGGCCGAGGGCAGCAGCCGGGACTCGTCGAGCTGCCCGGACCGCACCTGGCGCAGAACTCGCTCGGTAAGCGGTTCCTCCGAGATGTTGAACTCCGTCTCCGTTGTCATCACCACGCTCGATCCGTTCCGCGGCGCCGGGGGGCCGGTGGAGCCGGGGTCCTTCTCCGTTTCCGGTCCGCGGCTGGGCCCACCCGGCGTCCGGTCAGGCCTCCTTCTTCGCCGCCCTCATCGCTGCCTGACGTTTCCGGTAGCTGGCCGCCGACCGGAACCGCTGGCACTTCCCGCAGGTCGCCGGCTCGCTCTCCTTCGCGATCTGCCTCGGATCGTACAGGAGCACGCCGCACAACGACCACGGGATGTCCTGGGAGCGGGTTTCGTCGAGGTCGTGCGTGGTCGGCCCCTTCGGCGTCCGGCGCGGGCTGGACTGGGGTGGTTCCTGCGAGGGTTCGGGGGTCTCGCGCCGCCTGGCGGGCGCTGTCGTGACGCTCTCGCCCCCCGACGCTGCGGCCGTGGTGTCCAGGAAGACCAGCGCGTCCCGCCGGCGCTCGAAGGCGGCGTGATGACGCCAGCCGGCGCCGCGGCCCTCGCAGCGCTCGTGAACCTCCCAGCGCGGCCGCGCGTTCCGGCTTCCTCCGGGGCGGCGGGTCTGCACGACTCGCCAGGCGCCGTCCGGCGAGCGGTACTCGTCCTGGTGGTGGGGAATCAGCTTCATCGTACCTCCGTTCAGACGGAGCCGGCCGGCGGCGACCGGACGCGGCCGCGCTTCAGTCGCCGCCGTAGCGCTCGAGCCTCGTGTCGCCGTCATCGGAGACCAGAACCTGGAAGCGGTTGACCTCGGGCCCCAGCCGCCGGGCCGGCGTCAGCCACGCGAGGAGGGCGTCGACCAGGCGCTCGCCGCGGGCCACGGCGTCTCCCTCCCGCATCCGGCGGACCGCCTCCGAAGTGATCCGGAACCACACCTGGCTGCCGTCCGGGTCGAGCGGCCCCGAACCAGAAGGTCTGCCGGTTGGGTTCCCGGCCGGGCTCGTGCGGCGTCAGCGTCCGCGCGCCGCCGGGCCAGTCCTCGCGTCTCCCCTTGATGACGATCTGCGGTCCTCCTCGATGCCGGCTCCGCGCGCCACCAACAGTGTCGCCACCTTCAAGGCTTCCGCGCGCACCGCTGCGTCCAAGGGCTTGCTGCCGTCGTCCGCACGCGCGTGCAGGCTCGCCCCGCGGTCCAGGAGGGCTTCGACCGCGGCTACGGCGTTCCTCCGACGCCGCCCAGTGCAGCGCCGCCTGCCCCGCGGCGTCGGTGGCGTTGAGGTCAGCCCCGTGGCTCACCAACGCTGCCACGATCCCGCTGGCGTCCTTCATCGCCGCCACATGCAGCGCGGTCACACCGTCGTCCGCACGCGCGTCGACGTTCACTCCGTGGCTGGGCAACACCCGCGCTACCCGGCCGGCGTCCTTCAGCGCCGCGACATGCAGGGGTGTCACACCGTTGTGCGCGCCCGCGGAGAGGTCGCCGTCGCGGTCGAGCAGGAGGGCTGCGGCGGCCGCCGCATCGCCCGACGCGGCACGATGCAGCGGCGTATCGCCCCCGCGGTCCTGCGCCCCGACATCGGCCCCGTGGTCGAGCAACACCCGCACGACGGAGACCGCGTCCCGCCGCGCCGACGCGTGCAGCGGCGTGACGCCCTTCCGCGTCGCCGCCCCGACGTCGGCTCCGCGCGCCGCGAGCACGGCCGCGGCCGAGTCGCTGTGGCCCGCCGCCGCGTAGTGGAGCCGGGTCGCCGTTGTCGCATCGGCCGCGTCGGGCTCGGCGCCGCCATCAAGCAGAAGCGCGACGACCCCGCCGGCGTCGGCGGCCGCCGCGATGTGCAGCGGGGTCGCGCCGGTCCGGAGAAGCCGCTTGAACTGGTCCTGGCCGCAGGAGTTCAGCGTGCTCAGCAGCCGCGGGTCGAGGGGCTCGCCGTCGGTCCGCAGCCGCGGGTCCACCGGCGCCCCGGCCGCCAGAAGCGCCCGGGCCATCGCCAGCCAGTCCAGGGCGGCCGCGTAGTCCAGGTCCGTCCAGCCGGTACCGTCCACCGCCGACGCGGACAACTCGCGGCCGAGATGGGCCGCGAGTTCCGCCGGCGACGTGATCGACGGACGACGCGCCGGCCTTGTCGGGGCAGGCTCCCGCTCCGTATTCCAGATCCCCGGAATCCCTGTTCCACTTCACCGAAATGCGCAGACGGGTTCGCGCCGTCCCCCAAGAGCAGCTCGATCGCCTCGTCAGGCTCCACCACCGAAACGGGGTCGGGTATCTCCCGCGTGTCCGAATCCCCGACAGCGGTGTCGTGGGCAGCCGGCCTGTTCTCCAGGTTCGGCAGGCTCCCCGCCCGCCGCTGTTCGTCGGTCGTCACCACATAGCGACCGCCCGCCGGCGTCTCCGCCGTGGCGGCTCGGTCTTCCCCGGCCGGGGCAACGGTACCACGGCTGCTATAATGCGCTCGAAACAACTACCCGAGAAGAATCCGAACTGTTGCTCGCCAAGTTCAAGGAGAAGAAGCACTATGGCACTGTGCGACCTGCTTGGGATGACCGCAGATGTAGCTAGCATCTTCGTCGTAGTCCTCGCTCTACTCGGCTTTTTCTGGACCCTTTGGAAGGGTCTCGACCCAAAGACGACATCTATGGTCACATTGTGTTTCTCACTGATTGTCGTCATGGGGCTCGCCGTACTGTTGGAAAGAACTTCATCTACAGTACGCGAAGTCACGACGCAAAACGACACGATGCGCGACATTCTCGCTGAACTCGGTGCCACGCGCAGCCAAGTGTCCGGCGTCGACCGGATGTTACTTACGGTCATAAACGACATCACACGCCCGCCGACAGCAATCCTCAATGACGTCCTCGACGAGCCAATTACAAGAGGCCTCAACGGTCCCGTTTATGGCACCGCCGCCAGACTCGCGGTACCTGGGCTGCCGATGGGGCGTGCTTACTTCATCAATCTCGCAGACGGCCAGCTAACACGGGCGCTGGATTCCGGCCAATACACAATCACTTGCCCGCAGGCGGTCTTGACCAAAGCCGAAGTTGCCTTTCATCGCTGTGAGTTGCTGGAGGGTGGACAATGAGATAGTGCAGGCAACGAATTATCCGGCGTGCTCCACAGCCAGCGGGCCACTCGGATGGATTCTGCGACCGAGATCAGCTTGAAGGGGCTGGAGCGGGTCGGTCAGAGCACCTGAATCCAGTCCGGTGTCCAGCAGCAACGGCGGGTCGCCGTCCACATGCGAGGTGGAGTCGACCTCCTCGAGACCGTCGCTGTCGACCAAGCCGGGCTCGGAGATGTGGTGGCTCCGGTATATGAGGAGCTTCCGCCCCGGCGCTTGGCGCGGCCCGCTTGCGGGAGCGCGCCAGGACTCTCTGTGCTGCCTCACGGCGTTCGTGACCGCGTCCCCCTCTCTCGCGCATCTGCTCGGCGAGGCGGCGGATGTCGTCGCGGACGACGTCGAGTTCGAAGACCACCAACAAGTAGTGGATCGCGGCAATGAAAACGCCGACCGACGCGAGTATCGTTGTCTCGGACCATCCATGTCCTGAACCCTCCTTCTTTTCAATCGCCGTTCATCGTTGCCGGCGGGTGCGGCCGGCGTTGACCGTGAGGCCGCCAAGACCACTCCGCGCGTCGGTCGCGGACCTCAATGCACCGTCTCCGACTCCGTATCCCGAGTGGCGTCGTCGTGGTCCATGGCCTGGGGGTCGGCGCCGTGGGCCAGCAATACCGACGCCGACCGCCAGGCCTGCCGCCGGGCCGCCTCGCGCAACGGCGTCGAGCCGTCCGCCGACCGCACGTCGATGCCCGCCCCGCAGGCCAGCAGGACTTCCGCCGCCGACCCGCCATCGCCCGCCGCCGCCCAGTGCAGAGGCGTCAGCCTCGCGGCGTCCCTCGCATGGATGTCCGCGCCGCGCTCCAGCAGCGCCCGCACCGCCACGGCGGCGTTGTTGAACGCCGCCGCGTGCAACGGTGTGGACCCATCGCTCCCCCGCGCATGGACGTGCGCCCCGTGGTCGATCAGGACGGCGGCGGCGGCCGCCGCATCGCCCATCGCCGCCCAGTGCAGGGGCGCCTGGCCCGCGGCGTCCTCGGCGCCAAGGTCTGCCCGGTGGCTCAGCAGCGCCGCCACTATCCCGGCGGCGTCCTTCAGCGCCGCCACGTGCAGGGGAGTCACGCCATCGTTCACCCGCGCGCCAACGTCCGCGCCGTGGTCGAGCAACACCTGCGCCACCCGGCCGGCGTTCTTCAGGGCCGCCACGTGCAGGGGGGGCACGCCGTCGTTGGCCCGCGCGGCCGTGTCGGCCCCCCGGTCGAGCAGAAGGGCCGCCGACGACGCCGCGTCGCCCGACGCCGCCCGATGCAGCGGCGTGTCGCCTCCGACGTCCTGCGCCCCCACGTCGGCCCCGTGCTCCAGCAACACCCGCACCACCGGGACCGCGTCCCGCCGGGCCGCCGCGTGCAGCGGCGTGACGCCCTTCGCGGTCGCCGCGCTGACGTCGGCCCCGCGCGCCGCGAGCCCGGCCGCGGCCGGGCCGCTGTTGCCCGCGGCCGCGTAGTGCAGCGGGGTGGCCGATGTCGCATCGGCCACGTCCGGGTCCGCGCCGCCCTCGAGCAGGACCCCTACGGCCTCGCTCGCGTTGGCGACCGCCGCGATGTGGAGCGGGGTCGCGCCGTTCCGGCGGAGCAGGCGGAACCAGTCCTGCCCGCAGCCGCTCAGCGTGCTCACCAACGCCGGCCCCAGCGGCTCCCGGTCGGCCCGCAGCCGCGCGTCCAGCCGCGCCCCCGCCGCCAACAGCGCCCGGGCCATCGCCAGCCAATCCAGGGCGGCCGCGTAGTGCAGGTCCGTCCAGCCGTTACCGTCCACGGCCGACGCGGACAACTCGCGGCCCAGATGGACGGCGAGTTCCGTCGGCGACGTGATCGACGGACGACGCGCCGGCCTTGTCGGGGCAGGCTCACGCCCCGCGTTCTTGTTCCTGTTACTCATGGGGTGTCCCCCTGTTCTGGTGCTGATCTGCGCGGTATCGCCCGCCGACTGGATGGCGTCCCGCAAGGAGAAGGTTGTCGTGATGGACTTCGTCCGAGCCCTGCGGCGCATCGCGCATGTGATAGAACTGGAGAAGGCGTCGGGCGGCGCTGTGCGCGGCTCCGCCCGACCGCGGGTGAGGAGCTCAGGGTACCCGCGAAGTCCGGTGGCTTCTCCCCATCCCCGACGTCATTCAGGTCAGCCTCGAAGAACCTCGGCCGGACCCTCCTCACCGCGAGGCTGCCCGTCGCGGGCCCCGCGGGGAAGCTGGCGGAGGGGTGTCGGTCGAGGGCGGCCGGATCGCGGGTGCGGTTCGACGGCGCGAAGAACGCGTGGAGCGGCTGTAATCGCTCGCGCATGCGCTCGTGAACGACTACGAGCGGTTCGAGATGGCGCCGGTGGCCGAGACGCCGGCCAGCTCCGCGCCGCCCGACTTCCAGGTGACGTCAGCCGGTGTGACGTTCAGGTGCCTCAAGTGACGGCTGGCTCAAAAGGCTCTCCTTGCAGAGTTTCTGACGGACTAGCCAGTTTCCGGGCTGTCCCTCGATGACCGCAGTCACCGTCGCCTTTTTCCAGGTACGTTGTTTCTTCAGATAGAGCATCACGGTATCCCCGATGTCGGGCTGTCTTATAGAGAAGATCAGAGCGCCCCATTTGCCGTTGTCGAGACCCCGCGGCCTCCCGATGGGCATACCAAAACGCTTCGAGAATAGCTTCGACAGGGCTTCCAGGAGCTGAATCTCCGACAACCCCACTTTCGCCACAAATGTGGCGTAATGCGTCAGGTTGTGGCAAGTCTGACAGAGCGCCGTGAAGTCGTTGCCGGTCACAGCTTCCGGGGGCGGATACTCCGTCGCATGGTGGTGCGCCACGGTCGCCTTTCGGCAGCCACACAACTGGCACATGCCCTTGGAACGTTCAAATGCCTCATCGCGGGCGTGAAGGTAGTTATCGCCAGTGTAGTAGTCCTTGCGTTGTCTCTTCACAATTGAATGCCTCGCTTTCCCGGTGCGAGAACACCGGTTTGGATGGCCCTCGTTGGTAGACCACCTCGTGAACTTCGTGGTCGACCGCTCGGTGCGTGCGAGCGGCTCGGCGGCGGTCTCGTCGAGTCGGTGCCGGAGGAGCGATTCGACGCCGCGGTAGCTGCATGCCGACATCGGCAGGTGACGTCACGGTGAACCCTGCTCGCAGACGGCGACGCCGTCCACGAGCAGGTCGTTGGCAATAGCCGGCGGCCGTAGGCCGCCGCCGCACTCAGGGTTGTGCGCCCGTCGTTGGGTCGTCAGCGTGGGGAGGTTCTTCCCACACGACCCACTCCGGCGGGTGCGCATCGGCCTCGGTCGGGATCCACAGCTTCGTGCAGAGCCAGTACCGACGTGCAGATTCCAGGAGGAACTCCTCCGAGGCCTCCGCGCCGTAGCCGAAGTAGCAGTGGCGATCCGGCATCACGGCGTCCGTGCCGTCGAGCGGCGCGGCCAGCGTGAACTCGACCCCGATCTTCAGGCCGTCGCCCAGCCCAGGTGTGTTCACCACCGTGTACTCCAGTACCCCACGTCGTATTTCCAAGTCGACGCTGGCTACGACCTCGCAGGCCTTCTCGTAGGCCGCCGAGACCGCCGCCTTCAACGGCTCCTCCGCCGTGGGGTCGTTTCCGAGGACGCGCTCGATGAGCGACAGGATTCCAGGGACGAGCGGCCGCGTCAGTCGAATCGCTTCGGCAATTCTTGCTGCCCTCGTCGGATCCGTGTGATAGCGTTCCACCTCGTCGGTGGGGTCATGGTCGATGTGTTCGTCTCTCGTCATGGTTTCCTTCTGTTTGAGACTGGTTTACGGGATTTGCGTCAATGTTGCGGGATGACTCTCAAAGCGGGCGGCGGTCTCGGCCACGGAGGGTCCGACCCGGGTGACGATGGTTCTCGCACCGTGCCTCCTTTCTGGTTCCTCGTTGTGAGGGTGGCAGCCTGCTTCTCTTGCGCAGGTCTTCCTGCGCATCCACAGACGCGCGTACTTGAAACTTGCGCAGCCTTGACCGTCACGCGGCTCGCAGGCCGTGCGTGGCAGGGCCGGGGATGAGGCGTCGCCCAGGCGTGTATTTCACGCCGCGACGTAACCGTCAGTCTCTCTGTCGCGGGCGGTCATCGAGGGACCGGCCCGCAAGAGAGCGCCGGGGGTTCCCTCTCAAACCGGGGATGTTTCGCTTGATGTTGTTCGGCGGAGGCAGTCCGGTGTTCTTCCGATTCTCGTTCTGCCCGCGCAAGGGTTGGGCGGGGGTTGATCGGCACTGCAACGTCGGCCCATCCGGCGCCGCGGGTGTTCTCTGGGTTCGTGCCAGGAGGAGCAGTAGGTCGAGCCGGCCGCGGCAGGCGTCGTTGCCCGCCGAAGGCTGGCCGTCATCGTGGTCGTTCGTGATTCGCGCAAGCGCTACCGAACTCGTACGCGCCCCCGCCGGTCTTCAGGTGCGCGGGCCGCTCGCAGACAGTACTCATGTGTCACGCTCTTTCTCTCCCCCTGTGGCGGTCTTTCCTCCCCCGGCGCGGTTCTCAGCCCCGGCGGGGGGACGTCGACGCCGCGGCCATTCGCGGCGTCGACACGACATCGGGCAGCACGACTTCGAGCACATCGTCCATCGTCGTCGCGTAGCGGGCGGTGATGCCGCCCGGCAGCTCGTCGCCGAAGCTGTCGACGACATCGGGCGCGTTCGCCGCGGGCAGGAGCACCGCCGTCATCCCGGATCGGGACGCCGCCAGCACCTTCTCCCGGATGCCCGCGACCGGCTCGACCCGTCCCGCCAGCGTCAGCTCTCCGGTCATCGCCACATCGCCACGCACCGGCTGGCCGCTCAGGGCGGAGACGACGGCGACGGCGAGGGTGACCCCCGCCGACGGACCGTCCTTCCCCCGCGAGGCCTCGGCCAGGTGGACATGCACGTCGGCCGCTTCGTCGAAACCGGCGGCGACGCCCGCGAGCCGAGCCGCGTTCGAGCGCACCCACGTCAGCGCGACGTTCGCCGACTCCATCGTGATCGGCCCGACCGTCCCGGTGACGCGCAGCTGCCCGCTGCCCGGGAGCCGCGCCGCCTCGACGACCAGCACTTCGCCGCCCGCGCGAGTGGCGGCCAGACCCAGGGCGACGCCCGCCCGGCGGGTCCGGCCGGTGATCTCCTCGTCGCGGAACCGCGGCGCCCCGAGCCACCGGGCCAGCCTCTCGGGCCCCATTTCCCCGAGGCGCGGGACACCGTCGGCCAAGAGACGCGCCGCCCGCCGGCAGACCGTGTCGATGCAGTCGTCGAAGCCGCACACCCCGGGC
Organism: Vicinamibacterales bacterium; assembly: GCA_965229825.1. Taxonomy (GTDB): domain Bacteria; phylum Acidobacteriota; class Vicinamibacteria; order Vicinamibacterales; family UBA8438; genus JAJEEA01. The sequence continues at coordinate 911,218 of CBDDJQ010000013.1, read as the reverse complement.
TCGCGCGCATAGCCCCTGAGCAGGAGCCGGAGGGCTGACGGGGAGAACGACAGCTCATCGGCCGACAACCCGTGACGCGCGAGACGTTGCGGGATCAGATGCCGGGCCGCGATGCGCTGCTTCTCGGCGTCGGTGTAGCCGGTCAACGGCAGCAGTTCGAGCCGCTCGGCCAGCAGCGGCGGAATGCGCCCCGGGTCGGCGGCGGCGGCGACGAACAGCACCCCGGTCAGGTCCAGCGGCAAGCCCACGTAGCGGTCCAGGAACGCGCCGTGGCGCACCGGGTCGATCACCCCGAGCAATGCGTGGGCCGCGGTCTCGTCCACCCGGTCGAGCTCCCCGAGCAGGACCAGCGGGTTGTCCCCGGCGCGGCCGGGCAGGGGGCCGAGCCGCCGTAGCGCGTCCACGAGCCGGCCCGGCGCGGCGTCGGGAGCGGGCCGGCCGACCCCGTGGATCCCCGCCGGGCTCTTGACCCCGCCGAGCGAGACGCGCACGAACCGACGCCCGACGGCGGCGGCCAGCGCCCGGGTGAACGCCGTCTTGCCGATGCCGGCCGGGCCGGCCAGGCACAGCACCGTGGGTTCGCCGGCGTGGCGAGCCATCAGGTAGTCGAGCGCCTGGTCCTTCTCACGCCCGCGGCCCACGTGTTCCCGGTCGAGGACCTCCCGCAGCACCGCCGGCGCCCCGAGCCGCTCCCCCGACTGCCGCCGCCACGGCAGTCCCTCGATCACCTCGACCCACGTGGTCGCGTCGACCGCCGCGGGGTCGGCCGGATGCAGGCCCAGGACCCGGTCCCGCTCTCGCGAGAGCGCGTCCCGCACCCCATCGGGCAGCAAGCCTGCGTACCGCGGCGGTCCCAGGGTCTCCGCCACCGTGACGTGGCCGCGGCCCGGTTCGAGCCCATCGGCCTCGTTGGCGTCGGCAACGACGGTCAACGGGCCGGTGTCGCCGGTCTCGACCCGGCGGCACGCCACGAACTGGCAGATGGCGCCCAGCTGCCGCGCGAGCTCCCGCACCCCCGCCTCGCAGGTGTGGCCCCGGACTACTTCCAGGACCGCCGTATCCGTGATCTCGACTGGTCCCGCCGTCACCGGGGGCGGGTCCATCGCCGGACCCGCCTCCGGCCGCGGTGCGGCCGCCGTCTCCCCGGCGAGCACCTCCACCGCCAGCCTGCGGACGGGCGCGGCACCGGGCGTCGCCTCCGGCCCCGCCCGATGCGCCACCGTCGGGGTCCGGGTCCAGAAGCCGGTGGCGGACAGCCCGGCAGCATCGAGCTGGTCGGGCCACAGGGCTCGCCGTGCGATGTCGACCTTCTCCTCCTCCGAGTACCCGGGCGCCGCGATCACCTCGAGCCGGTCCCGCAGCGGCGGGGGGACTGCCGCCAAGTCGTTGGCGGTCGCGATGAACAGGACCTCGGAGAGGTCGAAGGGGACATCCAGGTAGACGTCCCGGAAGCGGGTGTTCTGCTCGGGGTCGAGGAGCTCCAGCAGGGCCGCCGACGGGTCGCCGTGATTGTGCGTGCGGCCGCCGACCTTGTCGATCTCGTCGAGGATGATGACGGGGTTGCGGACCCCGGCCTCCTCCAGCGCTTGCACGATCCGGCCCGCCTCGGGCGTCCGGAACGTGGTCGGCAGTCCGCGGATGGCGGTCTCGTCCCAGACGCCGCCCAGGGCCACGAGCACCGCCGGGCGGCGCAGGGCCCGGGCGATCAGCTTGGCGAGTGAGGTCTTGCCGCCCCCGGGCGGACCGGCGAAGCAGAGGACGGGGGCCCTCTTGGCGGACCGGGGCGGGCGCACGACGAGGCGGCGCAGGGCGGCCTGGGCTGCAGGGTCCCGGACGCAGGACCCGCCGGCGCGGCCCTCCACCGTCCAGGTTGCCGAGTTCAGCTGGCGGGTGGCCAGGAACCGCCGGATGCGCGTCTTGGCTTCGGGGCGGCCGGCATGGGCCGCGTCCAGCTCGGCCATCGCCGCCTCGACGTCGACCCGCTCGGGCGCCCGCGCGGTCCACGGCAGGGCCCCCAACAACCTCAGCCGTTCGAGAGACACGGCGCCGGCCTCGTTCCCCAGGGTCTGCGCCAGGCGAAGCTCGTCGAGCGCCCGGGTCAGCACGTCGACCGGCAGGTCGGCCGCCTCGAGCTGTCCGAGCACATGCCGGGCCTCGGCCTCCAGCCGCCCGGCCGCGTGCTGTTCCTCTTCCTTCAAGCCCTCCCGGACGACCTCGAACTTCTCGTTCGGCAGGGTGTCGTCGTCCAGCGGCTGCTGCGCCTCCTCGACACGCTGCAGCACATGCCGGATCCGTCTGAGGGCGGTGTCGTTCCACGCGTCGCGCTCGACCTGGCGCCGGGCGTCGGCGACGGCACGGATGCGGCGGACCGCGTCCCCGGCCGTCCGCTCGAACCCCCGCAGGGCCTCGTCGCACCTCGCGACCAGTCCCTCCTCGGGCATGTTGCCGGCCGGGTCCTCTTCGACCTGCTCCAGGAACCGCCGGAACGCGGACGGCGACGGCGTGGTCTTCATGCCGGCGAAATCGAGCCGCCCCAGAGGCTCGCCGACTTTCCGCAGGCGCCTCTGGATGGTCCAGCAGGTCCTCGCGACACGCTCGGTCCGCTCGTCGGCCGAGTCCGAGCCGCCGGTCTCGCCCAGCCGTTCCGGCGTGACCTCCCGGCGGCGCAAGGCGGCAATCTCGCGGCCGGCGGCCTCGAGGCCCGGCGCGACCAACCGCTCGAGCGGCTCGATGAGCTCGTCGAGCGACTCCAGCAGGTTGTGGATGCGCGGTTGGCGGCACAGCTCCCGGAAGGTCGCGTGGACCGATGCGGGGATGGGACCGCGGTCATGCTTCAGGTTCACGACCGGCCCCGGACCCGCCCGCCCGCGACGCCGGCCCTCGATGGCGTCCGCGAAGATCTCGCCGACAGCGCCGTTCACGAGGGCCGGGTCGGCGGCCGGACTCGCGCCGTCCCCGCAGAGCAGCTCGATCGCCTCGTCGGGGTCCATCACCGGGACGGGTTCGGGTGTCTCCAGCGTGTCCGGATCCCCGGGAGCGGTGTCGGGGGCGGCCGTCCCGTGCTCCAGGTCCGGCAGGCCCCAGGCCCGCCGCTGCCCGTCGGTCGTCACCACGTAGTAGCCGCCGGCCGGCGGCTCCGCCGTTGCGGCTCGTTCTTCTCCGGCCGGGGTCACGCGCTCGTCTCCACCCCGATCGCCGGTTCGCGCTTCGGAGGCTGCCTGGGGACAGGACTCCACCTCGGCCCGCGCCTGCTTGTACTCGTCGCTCGTCGTCGGGAAGACCAGCGTCACGCGCCGGTCATCGGCGGCGCCGGAGTCCGACGCCGTTCGCTTGTCTTCGTTCTTCACCACGATCTTCTGCATCACTCACCGTCCCGAATTCCTGTTCCTGTGCGCGACAGACCACTCCTCGTCGGCCGCGCGCGTGTCAATGCACCGTCCCCGAACCTGTATCCAGGAAGGAGGCGGCGCCGTCGTCGTGCGTCGTCCCCGTACTGGCGCCGCTCGACAGCAACAGCGCGCCCCGCTCTCCAGGCGTGCCTGGCCGCCGCGGCATCCAACGGCTTGCTGCCGTCGTCCGCCCGCGCTTGGATGCTTGCCCCAGGGGACAGCAGCACTTCGACCGCGGCCACGGCGTCGCCCGACGCCGCCCAGTGCAGGCGGTGCGTGGCCCTCGGCGCAGCGATGTGCAGCGGGGTCGCGCCGGTCCGGAGGCACCGGCTGAACCGGTCCTGGCCGCAGCGGCCCAGCGTGCTCAGCAGCCCCGGGCCGAGCAGCACGCCGTCGGTCCGTAGCCGCGCGTTCAAACGACGCTCCGGCCCCGAGCAGCACCCGGGCCACGACGGCCAGTCCAGGGCCGCCGCGTAGTGCAGGTCCGTCCATCCGTTGTCGTCCACCGCCGACGCCGACAACTCGCGGCCGAGATGGACGGCGAGTTCGGCCGGCAACGTGATCGACGGCCGCTCCGGCCCGGCCGGCAGCGCCTCTCGCCCCGCGTTCCTGTTCCCGTCACTCATGGGGTGATCCCCCTCCTTTCTCCAGATCTGCACGGTGACGCCGGAGATTCCCGGACGGGTCATCAGCTCGTCCTCGACACGAGCGGCCGTGGCGCCGGTCGGCGCCACGGCCGAGTTTTTCGGGTCACCGCGTGTCAACCCTCGATGGGCTGGCCCGCTGTCGTAGGCGACGGCCAGGTGTCAGCGCTGTCTGCGCCTCGGCGTATCGTTCACCGCGGGACGCGACGGTCGTTCCGACCCGTCGTCACCACCGAGAAACGCTGACCAGCACCATCGGCGGGGGCGGCTCCGCATCGCCTTCAGTGGGCAGCGCCAGCTGCTCGCAGAGCCAATACCGGCGTGCGGCCTCCCAGAGCCCCTGTCGTGACTGCTCTGCGCCGTAGCCGTGGTAGGCCCGAGCCTCCCAAACGAGCAAGACGTCGAGAGCCTCGGGCAAGGCCAGCGCGAACTCCACGTCGATCCGGATCCCCGTGCCCAGGCCTTGGTCCGGCATCGCCGAGTAGGTCAGCCCTCGATGCCGGATTTCCAATCCAACCCCGGCCACGATCTCGAACGCCTTCCGGTGGATGGGCGCCAGCGCCTCTCTCAACCCGCCGTCCCCCGAAAGCTCGTTTCGGGTGTCGCGCTCGATGAGCCGCAAAGCGTCGGCGGTGAGCGACGAGCTGACCAGTTGGCGGGCTTCGCAAATCTTGCTCTGTGTGGGAGCGAACGGGTCATAGTTTTGGATGTGCTTGTCTGTCATTGGATTCTGTTCCTTTCACTCTCGAACAACGGGTTTACGGGGTCGTTGCGGATTCGGGAGATGGCTCCCCCGGGCCTCTCTCCGGGGGTGGCCGCGGGCGACGCGCGGGCCGCCAGCGAGAGGACGATGACGGTTTGCTCACGCGTACCTCCTTCTGATGTGGTTGTGAGCCGGAGCCTCTGTTTTGCGCAGGTGCACCTGCGCCACACAACGCCGCGTCCGTGAAATGGCGCAGCCCTGGATTCAACCTCGCGCTCTTCATTTACCCTTCTCTCTTCCCCCCTCGTCTGAACCGCCCCGCGGTTCCCCCGTTCGATGGACGTGGGGATCGATGGTGAGGACAAACCCTTCAGCACGCACACCGGGTGCGTTGTGCCGTAACCGTCTAATAGAAAGGTGCGGGACTGCCTTCAGGATCCCGCGGACGGCGTTGCCGCCCACGGGCAAGTCGTCGGCGATGGCCGCTACAGGGAAGCGGCCGCAGCCTTCAGCCCCGGGTGGGCGCCGCGGGGTCGTCACCGCGGGGAGCCGCCCCAGGAGCCGCCCCCCCTCGAACCCGTCGGTCGGGTGCGCATTGGCCTCGGTCGGCAGCAGCAGCTTGTCCGAGAGCCAGTACCGGCGCGCCTGGTCCAGGAGCACCTCCTCCGACGCCTCCGCGTCGGAGCCGATGTAGGCGCGGCGCTCCCATGCCCGGGCGGCCTCCGGGCCGTCGAGGGGCCCGGCCAGCGCGAACTCGACGATCCTGAGGCCGGCGTCACCCCCCGGCACGTTCGTCACGGTGTACTTCAACGTCAGACTTGCCGGTTGAGTCCCAGGCGGCGGTCTTGGCCGCCGGGCGTGCAACCACCGGCGAACGGGCGATGACTGCTTGTTCACGGTGTTGCCTTCTTTCTTGATGTTCCTGATGAGCCGGACAGGCTTCGTACGCAGGTCCCCCCGGCACCTCGATAGACCAGCGTCCGAGAACTTGCCCTTCAGGTCCTTGGTGCGGCCCGGCAGGCCGCTGTGTTCCCGGGCGCTCCAGTTGGGTGGGCGGCCGGGAGGGAAGCCTCGGTGCCGCGCGCTCTGAGAGGGGGGAGCAACGCCGGAGAGCGCCGGGAGGTGCTCTCTCAGATCCTGATTGGCGACATCCCGAGCAGCGCCGGACCGACCTCGTGGGTGCGGAGGAACCGCCTGCGTACGCCAGATTCCGGTTGACCGCCGAGGACTTCGGTCACCGCAACCGCCCGCCGCTCATTCCTCGAATGCAGGGAAAGCGCAAAGACCTCGCCGACCTGTGGTCTCGAGGGACCGGTGACGAGCGCTGCCAGCCCTCGGCCCACACGGAATTGCCCACGCCCATCCGTTTGGGCGGGTGCATGCCGCGCGGCAGGAGCGCCGCCGTGGCCTCCGACATGGCCTGCGGCGATTCGCCGGCGGCCCGGAGGCGCCTCACGTCAGTCGCGCTGACCCGGAGGCCGGACTGCGGTGGCCGCAGCTGATCCGCATTGGGCCCGAAGACTCCACCGGGACCCGGGAGCACCGGCATTCCCGCCGGAGGCCCGCCCTTGGGCGGGGGCGTCCACGCTGGCGCAGCCGCAGCCGCTCAGTGTGCTCAGCAGCCCCGGGCCGGCAGCACGCCGCCGGCCCGCAGCCGTGCATTCAACGGCGCTCCCGCTGCCACCAGGGCCGGGGCCACCACTGGCCGTTCCGCTCCCCGTTTCGCGCTCACGCCGTGATCGTGTTCACGTACGACTGGCTGCCCGTGAACACCGCGGTCCGGGAGTTCCCGCACACATTCCTGAATGCCATGGACTACCCTGGACCCTCCAGATGATGACCCGTGTTGACTCCGCGTTGATCGTCCTTCAAGCGGTTCGGGCCCCCGAAGGTGATGCCCTCGATGTCGTCGATCCGGTCCGTTGTCGTGTGCGTTGCGACTCCTGCCAGCCTCGTTCGAGGCAGGCTGTGCTGGCGGTCCTCCGCCAGCCCCCGTTCCTTTCGTTTGTGAAATCGCGGAGCGCTGAACACACCCCCGCCCTTGAACTGTCCGCGGCTCTTCCCCTCCCCGCGACTCGTCGCGGTCGCCGGCCACGGCGGGCTCAGGTTCCGGCCCTCGCCGACGCTCTCTCACCGCGTTCGGTCCACACCGCGTCGCCAGGTCTGGAAGCAGCTGCTTCAGGCCAGCGCCGGGCGGCGTCGCGTGGGGGCGACCCTGAGCGTTTCCTCGGCTGTCCTCGACGACTCGACCCCGCCCCCCCGGGGACCCCATTTCCGGGCGATCGTGGAGGTCGGCCGAGCCGGTATTCTGCATGACCTTAGAGCCTCTTGCGAAAAACGTGTTCGGCCGAGTTTTTGCCTGAGGCCGCGGGGCGAGCGAGGGTCAGCGGACGGGACGCAGCGTTCGCAGGATGACAGTGACCGCCACTGTGGCCGGGGAGCCGGAGCCGCGGGGGTTCATGGGGCCTGCCTGCCTGTGATGAGGGCAAGCACACGCGAAGAGATGCGGCGCATTTCCTCCACGAGCCGTTCCAGTTCACGGTTGTTCTCGATCCACTCCCGGTAAAGGCCGAGTTCGTCTTCGGTGAGCTTCAAGCCGACGGTTTTTCCGCGGGCCTTCCGCGTCCAGTAGTGGTAGGGGCCGTGGCGGGCGTCCGGGTCGTGATGGCAGCGGCAGGTAGGCGACCCACAGGCTATACGGCGGGTCTGGACGCTGCCCTGGCCGATGAACCCGACCGCTTGTAGTTTCGCCTTGAGCGCATCGTACTGTTCCTCGTACCGATGCATCGCTTCGTCGTGGGCCATCGATTGGCTGCTTGACATCCTCTTTGCTCGTAAGTGTACAGTAGGCAACAGGAGTGGTCAAGAAATGAATCACCTGCGCGTCGCCTTCGCCCCCTACTGGCAGTCGATCCAGCATGCCCTGTTTCCGCAGTTGGAGCGCGTGTTGGGTCCGCTGACCGAGAAACAACAGCAGTTGGTGCAGACCCTGGAGGTCATCCGTATCGAGCAGATGATTCCCCGGCGCTTCCGAGTGCCGGGGCGTCCGCCCAAGGACCGTGCGGCGATGGCGCGGGCCTTGGTGGCCAAGGCGGTCTACGACATGCCGACGACGCGCGTGCTGCTGGACCGATTGGACACCGACGTGGTGCTGCGGCGGATCTGCGGCTGGGAGCGAAGGAGTGAGGTGCCGAGCGAGTCGGTCTTCTCGCGCGCCTTCGCCGAGTTCTCGGACACGCAGTTGCCCCAGCGCGTGCACGAAGCGCTGATCTGGAACACCCACCGCGACCGGCTGGTGGGCCACCTCTCCCGCGACTCGACGGCCATCGAGGCCCGCGAGAAGCCGGCCGCGAAGGAGAAGGCGCCTCCGCCGCCCAAGCGCAAACGGGGACGGCTGAAGAAGGGTGAGGAACGACCGAAGGTCCTCAAGCGCCTCGACCGGCAGGCGACCATGAGCCTGCCGGCGATGCTCGACGACCTGCCGACCGCCTGTGATGTCGGCATGAAGAAGGACAGCAAGGGCTACAAGTCCACCTGGGTCGGCTACAAGCTGCACATCGACGTGGCCGACGGCCAGATTCCGATCAGTTGCCTGCTGACGTCCGCCTCGCTGCACGACAGCCAAGCCGCCATTCCGCTGGCGACGTTGTCGGCCGGGCGGACGACCAATCTGTATGACCTGATGGACGCCGCCTACGACGCGGAACCGATCCGGCAGCACAGCCGCTCACTCAGCCACGTCCCGTTGATTGACACCAACCCCCGCCGCGACAAGACGCTGGCGGAGGAACTGCGAACCGAAGCCCGGCGCCTGAAAAATCTCGGCTTTCAGCTTGCCGAGCAGGTTCGCTACAACGAGCGTACGGCGGGTGAGCGCGTCAATGGCCGACTCAAGGACGAGTTTGGCGGTCGCCATGTCCGGGTCCGTGGCGCCTCGAAAGTGATGTGTCACTGCATGTTCGGCGTGCTCGCACTCATCGCCGACCAGCTCGTACGCCTGGTGACATAACCAGCGCACCGCCGGCAACGCCCCTCGGCGCCCGACCGGCGTCAGTCACCCACCGGTGTTCCGACGCTCGGTCGGCGACACGTCGAAACAGCCCTACTTCCACCTCTCGGCGTGCCGCCGGTCCTCCGGAGCCGGCATCCAGTCGGCGATCCAGGGCGAATGGGTGTTTACCAGGAGAATTGAGGACTGCGCCAAGCCGCCAGCCCCAGGAGTTTCGCAAGCGGCTCCCCTACCTGACGATGCGGGCCTTCATCGTCGGCGGCAGCAACCGTGGGTCGACGACGAGCAGCGGGGAGCGGGCGTGGGGCTGGGGCGCCGGCCTCGCCCCGGAGCTCGGGTTCGGGATCACCGAGTGGTCCGCCGGCCGGCGGTTCTTCATCGCGCCGGAGGTCTGCGTCGGCTTCTTCCCGAACATCCGGCTCTCGGTGGCCGTGGGGTTTACGCTGTGACGCGGTGAGGTGTTCAACGCCTCAATCCGACCTAGGCGCGCCGCCGGCGCAAGTTCGCGCTGGGACGAAGATATCTTGCGCAGGCTTGGCCGCCGCGGCGCGAGCCGGTGCGATCGGACATCCTGCTCGAGGTGGACAACGCCACCGGGTTCACCGACGACCGTCTCGGGGGGGCCTGCTCGTCAGCTCGTCCCCGCGCGAAACCCCGCGCGCATCGCCTCTCGCGGCGGCTCGTCCCGTCTTCGGCACGCGATCGACGCTGCGGCGGAGCAGGACGTCGTCGTCATCGACACGCCGCCCCGGTCCGAGACGGCCGGCCCGAGGCGGGCCAAGGTCGCCGGCTTGGTCGTCAATTCTCGATGGCCAGGGTGGTTCCGTCGCCGGTGCGGCCGCCGTCGTGCTCGGACGGGCTGCCGATCGCGGCGGCGGGGCCGACCGTGAGTCCACCACCAATCCGTCTCGAAGGGAGACGCATCAGTCGACCCCAGGTGCTCGGCGGCGAGGGTCGCTGGAAGACCGCGGCGCTGGGCGGTCACCCGCGTCGTGAACCCCCGTCGTCGGGTTCGCTGACGTCCCGGAGAGGTCACGTGACGTCGTCACCCAGTGCTTCGGGCCGCGTGTCGACGGCGAGGCATCGGAAGCGAAGGGGACGCACCGGCACTCCGACGTAGACCCAACCCCCTCGAGCATCGCGTGCTTCGGCACGAGGCTCAATGCGCCGATCTGCACGTCGGAACCGACCGTCACGCCGATTCCGATCACCGAGCCGAGCCCGACGGTGAAGAGGTCGCGCACGCGCACCGGCGCCGTCTTCACGAAGCCGCCCTCGAGCGTGTGACCCGACAGGTGGGATGTCGCCGCCGATCACCACATCATCGCCGAACTCCAGCAGGTTGTGGTCGCTCACCCCGAGGCCGCGGCGTGCAGGCGGGCGGGCAGGCGAGACTCCCTGGGAAGCGCTGGAGATCGACGAGCGTCAGATCGCGTCGTCGAGGAAGTCACGGCGTTCCAATGGTCGTGGCTCGCGACGGAGACCGTGACGAATGTGCTCCAGAGTTGAACGAGATGTTCCGCGAGAAATAACATATCGTCAACCTCGGCTCGACCTCGACGGTCCGCGCCGCTCGCGGCTCGCCGCCGGCGAGGAGTTTCGCATCCCGCAACTGAACCACAGACGTGAGACGTGCCCGGCAGGCGCAATCGCGGAAATCGAAAACGCTCGGCGCCGGCGGGCGCTCCCCGGGTATCCCCCCGGCGCATGCTGGAGCAGGCGCGGGAGGTCCTCGCGGGAGGAGACGGGCGCAAGGCGCTCGATCTGGTCCGCCAGGCGCGGGATCGGAACGACAGCCTGCCGGGGCTGCCGCTCGTGTCCTTTTGCGCCTCCATGCAGCGTGCCCGGCAACTCGCGGCGAAGGGCATGGACAAGGAAGCGGCCACCATGCGCGCCCGGGCGGACCGCTATCGAGCGTCCGTTTCCGGGCCGGCGTTGTCGGAGGACGAGTGGGTCCAGTACGTCCGGTACCTGGACGGCGCCGACGCGCTGGCGACGTATGCCGACCACCTGGCCGGCGGGACATCCCTGCTCCGCGTGGAACGGGCGCTGGCGGATCGGCTGGTCGTCCAGCGTTGCTGGGAGGGTCTCGACGTCTTCGACGACAGCCATCCGCTACGGCGGGACGCCAGGGCGGTCATTCCCGGTCTCGACGCGATGGATGCCGGCGACTGGGCGCAGGCCGCGAGCCTGTTGCAGGGAGTGCCCCGGCGGTCGCCGTTCGCGGCCTGGCGCATGTTCTGCAAGGCCATGGTCTGTTACGGCGCGGGCGATGACGACGGGCTGCGCCGGACCCTCGATCTCCTGCCGGCCGACTTCGCCCTCGCCCGCACGGTCGCCGACTGGCGGCGCCTGGTCGGCCACTCCGCCACCGGCTCCGGCCGCCCCGGGGCGCCAAGTGAGCCGGGGGGCAGCAACGGGCACGTGGCGGCCGTGGCCGGCGAGCTGAAGCGGGCACTGCACAATCGGAACGTTCGCGCGGCAGGCACGGCGATCGAGCGTCTGGCCGGCGCTCTCTACCCCGAAGACCCGGAGCGGGCGCGGATCGACCTGCTGGAGATCGCGGGGCTGGCGACGCTTCGGAACCCGTTCCCGCGCGGCGCCATCGAGAGGCTGGCGCGGCGACTGTTGCCGGCGGATCGGGTGGCCGGAGTCGTGGCCCGCATCCTCCTCGCGAGGCAGCAGGCGGTGCTGGAAGCGTGGCATCCCGTACCGGCCGTCGCCATCATCGACGCGCTGCCGGTGGAATTTCCCCGGACGGAAGATCGGCACCTCGCACGGGCGTGCGTGCTGGAGGCGCTGGCGCGCACGGGCCGCGCGGCCGTTCATCCGGAATTCCTGCCTCCCGAGATGGTTGCGGATCTGGCCACGCTGCTCGGCCGACGCGTAGAGGACCCCGGGATGGTCTTCGTCGAGCTGATGCTGGCGAGTCTCGATGCCGACCCCGACAATCGCGACGGCTACCTCTTTCTGCTCGATCTGCTGCGGGGACAGAACGCCGGCAAGCAGAGGGTCCAGCGTGTCCTGCAGGACATGGCGGACCGGTTTCCCGACGACTCGACTCCCTGGCTGGAGCTGGCCACCCTCCACTATTCGCGGAACGCGTATCGCCAGGCCGAGGACGCGCTGGAAGAGACCCGGCGGCGCGCCCCCCACGACGAGCGGCTCCTGGATCTGCAGGCCGTCGGTTTCCTCAAGTCCGCCGATCAGAGCCGGAACAAGGGGCGGTTCGCCCTCGCGACCCGGGACCTGCAGCGCGCCGAAGGCCTCCGGCGCCGGGTGATCGAGCCGGTCCTGCCGGCGAAACGGCTCCTGCTGGAGATCGTCTCCGGCGGCTCGGCCGCGGCCGCGATCCTCGCCCCCCACCTGGAGGGGCAGCCGGCGGGTGCGCAGCTTCGCATGCTCGCGCTCGTGCTCCGCGACCTGTATGGCAACCACCAAGTGATGAACGTCAGACCGGGAATGGCCGATGCCGTGTGGCGCCTGCTGGCCGGCAAGGTCTCTCTCGCCGGCGAGTGCGCGCCGGACGAGATCCCCTGGCTGCTCGAGCCGCTGCCCGTCGAGCTGGACCTCCTCTACGACGATCGGCACATCGCCTCGACCTTCGCCCGCTGGTGGCCCGCGCTGCTCGAACGCGTGGACGGGGAACGCCTGCCGGCCGTCCTGGATATCCTGATGGACTGCGGCGGACGAGACGCGGTTCGGGCCGAGATCGAACGCCGGCTGCGCGGTGTCAGGAAGCCCCGGCGGAACCCGCTGCTGCTCTTCTACTTGGCGGTGATCCGCTACGAGGAAGGCAGCGACCACGATTCCCGGCGCTTCCGCGACGTGCTGAAGAAGGCGGACGCCGCCACCCGCGAGCGGCTGCGGGCGGCCGCCGCGAGGCTCGCCAGGCACGCGCAGGAACCGTTGCGCCACGCGCTGCGGACGTTCGATTTCGAGCCGCTGGACGCAGGGCCGGAGCCGTTCGGCCCGGGACCGTCGCCGCGGCTGGAGGCTTTTCTGGCTGCGCTCGAGGAGCAATTGCAAGTCGCCGGACTGCCGCGCGAACCGGCCGGCTCGCCGCGGTGCGCGCCGCCCGACCCCGGCGATCCGGCGCTGGTCGAACGGTTCCGGCGGGCGTTGACGGAGGACACGGCGGTGGCGTCGCAGGACGCCGGTCGGCAGGGGATGTTGTTCGACCGGGAGATAGACGACGTTCTGGACCGCCTGGACGACCTGATCGACGACAACCAGCTGCGCGGCGAGCCACGGCCCCTGTTGGGGGAGCTCGCCGGGAATCTGCGGGCCGACCCGGCGGCGCGGCAGGAGCTGGATCGGCTGGCGCGCGACTGCCAGACGGTCGGCCTGCGTGACAGGTTGACGCCGGAGTTGCACGCCCTCCTGTTCCCCCGCTTCTGCGGGGCGGCCCGTAAACTGTTGAGAAAAAGCGGGTTACCTACGTATTTGGCGTCGCTACCACGTTGAGTCCCACATCTCGACTCGGTTGATTGTCGTCTGGTGGGCGGTCTTCGGGCTGAATCGCCCTTTGGGGTGCCTGCCGCTCCGGTGTGGAAGGCGACTTCACCGCACTGTACTCCTCGACTTTCGGGTGTGCCGTCTGCGCTTGGACGCGGTCGTGGCTTGCGCAGTCAGCGGAGCTTGCATGCGCTCGTATAGGCCGAACAGGTACTCGACGCGTTCTCGCTCCGACGTGAAGCGCTTCCGGCGGTAGAGACGATCGACAGCACGATCCAAGGCCTGATGCGCCCTTCGGAGGTTGGGCGGCATCAGGTTCGGGTCGTACAAGTCTGCCAGCGTCGCGCCCGTGTGGGCGGCGCGAGCGTCGAGCACGGCCTGTGCGAGCGGCTCCAGCGCCGAGGGGTCCGCGTCGGCGAAGCCGGGCGGCAGCGGGAACGTGTTGTAGACGAGGCCGATGGAGTAGCGGTAGTCGCTCTTCAACCGGCCGCCGATCTGGCGCAGCCACGCCATGTGCATCGCCGAGGTAAGCAGGGCGAAGATCGGCTTGGTCGCACCTTCGAGAACGCGTACGAGATTGCTCGGGATGACTGGCGGTTCGAGCCACCCGATCGGAACGTACTCGCGGCGCTCGGAACTGACCTCCGGTACGACCAGGAACGGGCCGGTCGGGATGAGGTTGATCTGGAATAGCGTCGGTGTGTCAGCAAGGGCTCGTGTCGAGGTTCGCTTGCTGCGGCGCCGCAATTCTCGTACGGCCGCGACGCGTTCACGTAATGCTGGCGCGTTCCTCAGTAGTTCCGGAGGCGCTTCGCCGAGCCACAAGAGCCATCGACTCTTGGCGTTGAGGTACTCCTGAGAGCCGACGAACGGACGGACGTACGGCTCCGCGGCGGGGCACTCGTCGAGGAGAGCGTCGCGACCGTCGTCATCGAGGATGTAGTGCCCGCCGTCGATGGGCTGCGACCCTGTGTAGAGTCGCGACATCCCGTTGACGGCGCGCGCCTCCTCGTGAACGACGAGGTGGGGATTGGCCAGTGCGCCGCCGTCGAACAGGTACGGCGTGATCACGGCGTGACGGCCTTCGAGCGGTTCCCCGTTGATGTCTTCGTAGGCAAACAGGCGTCTGTCCCGTGGCGCGTGCTCCGCCGCGTCCAGTCCGATGATGACCACATGGACGTGAGCCTTGCCGCGAGCGTCCGAACCCCACGCGAAGGTCCGATGAGCGAAGGCGATCTCCAAGCGGCGCCGGTCGAGGAGCAGCGGCCAGAGTTGCGCCACCTGCTCGCCCTGCGTAATCGAGTTGGTCGCAACGAAGCCGATGCGCGGCGGTCTCGCTCCGTCCGGCGGTTGCGCCCGCCGCACGTAGTCGCCGGCGCAGATGAACCACGGGGTGACGTAGTCGAGTGTGCCGCCGCTGCCGCCGAGTGCGGCGACGCGCCGAACCTGCGCCCGCTGCTCGGGCGACTGGAACTTGGCCCCGCCGAATGGCGGATTGCCGAAGACGTACGAGCACTCGTCGGGCGGGAGCACGTCGGCCCAGTCGAGCTCTAGCGCGTCGGCGTTGCGGATGTGCGGCGACTTCTCGATCGGGATTCGTGCGTAGGTCTGGCCGAACTCCAGGCTCAGCCGGTTGTTCATGATGTGGTCCATCATCCAGAGCGCGGTCGCAGCGATGCGTGCCGGGAACTCGCCGATCTCGATGCCGTAGAACTGGTCGACCTCGACGACGGACTGCACGGCAAGCTCTAGTTGCGTGGCTGTAGCCCTAGAAGCTATCTCCCGCAGCACGTCGATCTCCAGCGTCCGAAGCTCGCGGTAGGCGATGATCAGGAAGTTGCCGCAGCCGCACGCCGGGTCGAAGAGCTGCAGCGTGCCGAGCTTGTCCCGGAACTTCCGCAGATCGGCCACTGCGCGGCCGTCTCGGCGGGCCTGGAGTCGCCGGAACTCTTCCCGCAGGTCGTCCAGGAACAGCGGCTCGATCACCTTGAGGATGTTCTTCTCGGTCGTGTAGTGCGCCCCCTGGGCGCGGCGGTCGGCCGGCTCCATGACCGACTGGAATAGCGCGCCGAAGATGGCCGGCGAGATCGGGGTCCAGTCGAACTCCGCAGCCTCGAGCAGCGCTTGTCGCATCGCGGAGTCGAAGTCGGGGATCCGAAGCTGTTCGGCAAACAGGTCTCCGTTGACGTGAGGGAAGCGGACCAAGTCCTCGTCAAGGGCCTGCGAACGGCGAGTTGGGGGCGTGTTCAACACCTGGAACAGCCGAGCCATCCAGAGGCCGAGATCCGTGCCATCGGCGGCCGTGCGTTCCTCGATGAACTCGAGGAAGACGCCGCGTGGTTCGAAGATTCCGGTGTCGTCGGCGAACAGGCAGAACACTGTTCGCACGAGAAACCGCTCGAGGTCGTCGCCGGCGTAGCCGGACGCCTTGAGGGCGTCGTGCAGGCGGGCCATCAGCTCCGCTGCCTCGATGTTTACGGGATCTTGGTCGCGGAACGTGCGGCGCTGGACGCCGATGATGAACCCGAACTTCTCGACATGTTCCGGGAGGTCGGCCAGCGCGAAGCGGGCCTCCTCGCGCTCGTCCCGGTCGAGAAGCTCGAATGTCTGGAAGTCGCAGAGCAGCTGGTACCGTGGGCGATCGAGTTCCGGTAGTGCGTCGAAGTACGTGGCGGCCTGAACACCGGCCGCGGTCAGGTCGCGTCCGGCGCTCTTCTGCTCAGCGAGCAGAACGCTAGGCCAGAACAGGTCGATGAAGCCAGAGGTGTTGTCGAGGCGCTTGACGTGCTCTTCGTACCGCGCGACGCTGCGTCGGCGGACGCCGAAGATGTCGAAGAAGTCGTTGTAGAAGCTCTGGGTCTCGCCCTTCTCGTACGTGGCGTCGGCCCATTCACGGGCGAAGGCGGCAGCCCGCGTTCGAATTTCGTTCCAGGAGAGCCTCATCTCGGCGCCAGGTGGGTGTGCGCTACCCCATCAGGCGGAGCATCGCGAGTACGCCGCCCAGGATCGCGAGCGTCTGTGCGAGCACCGCGTCACCGAAACGCCATCGCAAATGAGCCTTGAGGCTGGCGAGTTCTGCCGGCGCGCCCGGTGTGGCGGGTCGGGGCGTTTGCGCGGCATTTGGGCAGTCTAGCCGCGGCCGCGGCAGGCTGTCAAAAGTGCCGCGTTCGCCGTTGAAGGGGCCCGATGTTCCGGGCGGCGTCCTGTTCACGTGGCTCGACGACCCGCCTCCGGAGGACGGGACACCGCGTCTTGCGCTTTTTGGGGCCGTTCTCGGGTCGCATCGGACCGCGGTCCCTTACGGTCATCGCCGCAACACCTCGAGCCGGGCCGCCCGGCGTGATGGCGTCGACCTCGCCGATTCGCCGCCGCTATCCTCCGAGGCGCGGTCGGGGCGTACCCCGTCGCTCGTGCGTTTTCCCGGGGCGTGCACCATCATAAACTGCTGACAATAAACGACGTAGGATGAATTAAACGCACCGAATAGACGTCCACGGAAAGAATCCAGAAGAGTGAACGACCCCACGCCGGTAGGCTTCGGTCGTAGCCGATGCTCTCGCCTCAAACTTCGTGAACCCTACGATGTGGACCCAAGACAACGTCAACGTCATCCGCGGGCTGAACTCCGAGAGCATCGACCTCGTCTACACCGACCATCCCGTCTACTGTATCGACAGGCAGACTCCCTACGCGCAGACGCCGGTGCCCGCGGTGCCCCTGCCCATCATGGCTTTCGGTGCCTTAGTGACCGTAGCGGTCGTGTGGCGGAAGCGTGCCACTCAATGACGCCGTCGGGGAGATGCTCAGAACGGCGACGAGAAGGACGGCTATCGACCTCATGGCAGGGACTTCCGACCAGACCTGCGGATTCCTGAGCAACCGCGGTACCTGCGGCGGCCAGCAGAGTGACGACGACGAGAAGATGACGCACAACGATTTCCTTCCTGCCGGGACATCCGGCTGGAAGGAATCATGCGGGGGTGCGGCCGCAACAGGATCTGCAGCGACCGCGTCAGCGGTCGGAATTGGGGCTACCGCACCGCGCTCAGTGGTTGATTCCCGCGTTCGCGGGCCGGGCTGGCTCCATGTCCTCCCATTCCGGGTCGGACTGCTGGATGTTGGTGAGCAACCTGATCGTCTCGGCGTGTTCGCCGCGGCGCTTCAATTCGCGGGCGATCGGCATCCGGTCGGCGTAGTCGATGTCGCACCGGTCGTCGCATCGCTTCGACAATATGGTCATCATCACTTTGACGTCCACCGTTGGCGGTCCGTCGGGCGGCTGGCCGCAGTCGGTGCAGAGCCGGCGGTGGTCGCTCGTCTCGTAGGTCAGACCCTTGTGGAGGCAGTATCCGCGGTCGGTCTCGTTGGCGCGACTTTCAGAGGCCGGGGCGCGTTCGTCTTCTTTCATGGTGTCCTCTCTGGAGCATCCTCGAGGGTGCGCCGCTGCACAGCCTCGTCGGCCGGCGCGGGCTCGTCGTTGAGGATTGGATAGCCGTCGGCAGACGGTGCGGTTTAGCACGCGCGGGGCGGGCGCCGCCGCGTTCGCTTCATGCGTCACGTTCCGGGGTCAGGATGGAACCCGTGTGCACGGCCGACAGGCGACTGCTGTGTGGCGTGACGTCACGGCTACGAATTGACGCTCGGCGTCCAACCGCGCGGGTGCACGGCGCGTATCGCTTTCGGTGCTACCGTCGACGGGGACCCCAAAACGGTCTATTGGAGCGGTCGCGGGGACCCCAAAACGGGTCGCTGGATCGGTCAACAGGGACGCCGATACGATTCATTGGATCGACACCCGCGGGGGTTCGGGCGCGACTGAACGCCCGACGTCACCGGTCGCAGTACTCCCCGTTCACACGCAGGTACTCGAGGATGAACTCATCGAGCATTTCCGAAAGGTACTGCACCATGAAGTCACCGTTGCGAGCGCGTTCCCCGGCCATCCGACGGCTCCACGTAGCCGCGCGCCCCTGAAACCCCGTTCCGACAACACGAACCTCCCGCGTGAATCGGACATCCAAGACGAAGGCCCGCCCGAAAACGCTGATGGTGACTACCAGCAGGACAGGTTTCCGGTTCTCGTCTTCAACCCACCTCCAAGCGTCTTCGTCGAACAGTCGGGCAATGCGGAGACGATTCCTGACCAAGTCAACGACGCGATCAAGCGTGACCCCATCAGGGTCAGTAATGCCGACGTCGACGAGCAACCCCAACGGGTTGCACCCATTGTCAAGCTGGAACGAATCGGGCCGCGGCCGCGACTGGCCAGCTGCCGAGACGACGGCAACGAGCACCAACGCGACGACGGCGAGGCTCCCGACCCTCACTGCCGACCCGCCCGCAGTGCGCTCCGCCGCCTGACGCGCGGGTTGCCCGTCCCCGCCCGATTCTGTGACCGGTGGCCGCTGTGCAGCGACTTCCAGCTCGAGACCTTCGGCATTGATGCACCTCCACGGGTCGGAAGCATACCGACATCGGAAGCGGTTCGCCCGGAGACGAACGACGACGAGAAGATGGCGCACAACGATTTTCTCGGCCCCCTGCCCGTCAGATCCGGGTCGAAGTGCACCGAGCCGGTGATGGCTCCCGCTCGTCAGCCGTCCAATCAGCATCCTGTCGTCGGCCGCGCTCCGATCATCGCCCCCACGACGACCCCGACGATCTCCCAATCGGCGGTGGTCCCGTCGATCACGATCGGCCGGTGCTCGGCATTGCTGCTTCGTGGCTGGAGCTCGATCCGGTCGCGGCCGGCCCGGTGGAAGCATTTCAGAGTGATCTCATGCCCGAGCCGGGCGATCACTACGTCGCCCTCGCTCGGTTCGGGGTTCCGCTTCACCGCGACGATGTCGTTCGACCTGTACCCGACGCGGTCCATGCTATCGCCGTGCACGACGAGGTAGAAATCCGCTTGAGGGTGGATCAGCCGTGATACGCCGTCGGGCACCCGGACGACCGCTGCGCTCTCGTCGGCGAGCGCTGGCGTGCCCGCGGGGACCGTCGGCAGCGCTCTGGGGTCGAACACCGGCGTCCCCTCGTACAGTAGGTAGATCCCGCGGTACACCCCGGGCTTCACCTCGAGCCAGCCCTTTTTCTCAAGGGCGTGCAGGTGGTGCTTCACCGCCGAGGCGTGGGCCAACCCGAGGCTCCCCGCGAGTTCCGACCGTGACGGCGGGAGTCCGGTCCGCTCGATGTGCTCGCGGATCTTGTCGAGCACCTCCTGCTGGCGGTCGGTCAGCGTCTCTCCCCGCATCCGGTTCTTGCCCCCCTTGACATCCGTCTGTGACTGGTGTCCAATCGGGTATGCCCGCTTGGACTGATACCCACTCGGACTCGTGTCCGACGGGGCGTGCCCAATTGTAGCATTGTTCGTCGGTCGCCGTCGGGCGACGTTTGCCGGCGTGTTGTGCTTGGGAGCCGCTGATTGGACCGGCCCGCGCGGGTGACTCAGGGTGGATGTAGTGATGCGCATGGAATTTCTCCGGGAGGAAGGCGAGGCTAGGGTGTTGCGCGTCAGAGCGGTCTCGCCCGACGACTCTCCTTTGGTGGTTGAGGTCTTCGGTCTCGGGGCTGGCGAGATCACGCTGTCGGGGTACGTGGTCCCGGTGGCCGGCGTCTGGCAGAAGCTGCCGGCGGCGCGGCGGCGCGGGCTGACCGCTGTGGTCGTGCCGCGAGGGAACGAGGACCAGCTCGATACCCGCCTCGGGGGCGGCGTCGCGCGCGAACTCACGGTGCGCCCCGTGCGCCGGGTCGACGAGTTTCTGGAGGTTGTCCTGCGCCCGGCGGAAGCTGCGTGCAGCCTAGCGGTCGAGTCGGCCGCTTCGTTGCGGGCGGCACTCGCCGCTGGAGTTCCGGAGTGATGGTCAAGAGGTTCCCGTTCGCTCTCGGCTGGCGCCCGATCGGGTCGGCCAAGCGCCGCTGGCAGCTTCAGGTCTGCGTTGACGTCGCCGAGGCGTCCCGCCTCGCGGCGGGCTTGGCGCGTTTAGATGGGGGCGGCCGGTGGCGGGTCTACGACATGGTGACCGTGCCGGCGGAAGGCGGCTCGGTGCAGCTCGTGCGCCGGCGTGTGGTCGCGGAGGGTGTGGTCCGTCCGGACGCTCGCTGACTGGTTGCGGCTCCGTCGGGCTGCCGGCAGCTGATTCGACGTCTTCATCACGGAGGTGTGCACGTGGGTCCCGTATCCGTCTATCGCCTTGGCGCTGTCGGTGCCGATCCCTCGTACTTCTTCGGGGGGGAGGCTCGTGATTCCGACCTGCGTCATGCTGCCTGGCTCGGGTGGCTCCCCTTGACGTTGGTGGAGTTCGCCGGGCCGGGCGTTGCGGTGACGGGCGACACGTGGCTCACCGCCGCGGGCCGACCCGAACGCCCGTGTCGTCCTGTTGCTGGCGACGTGGTCAGCGCGCTTGACGCGGCTGGCGAGCTGATCGCGCGGTGCGATAGCGGGCTGACGGTCTTCACGAGTTGTTCTGGGGACGTCGTGTCGGACGGACCGGTCTGGGCGTCGTCGCTCGCGGTGTTGGTCGCTGATGACCTGGCGGCCCACGTCGATCGGCTCCGCACGGCCTACTTTGCCGTGGTCGAGACGCTCGACGACGTCGAGCAGGAGCGGGCGGCTCTGGACGCCTGCCGGAGCAGTCCGGCTGCTGACTCGCCCGTGCGACGCCGCTGCGGCCGGACTGTGCGGGACCTGCAGGAGGAGCACCTTCGGCTCCACGTGCTGCTCGAGGCGGCGGTCCGGATCCGGGTATTCGATCTTGCCGGGGCGCGTCGTTGAATCGGGGGTTCTCTTTTTCGAGAGGCGTGGGCTTGTTTTGGCGTTGTGGTTGATGATGGACACCCTGGTGTTGTCTTCCGAGGCGTGGTCATGGTGTACGCCGTCGTGGGTGGCGTCTCGCCGGGGCGCCGGCCTGTGTCCACCGAGGTCGCGAATGCGGTTTCTGCGCCGTGATGGTGCGTGCTGCGGTAGTGAACTTTCAGGGGCGTCGGCTTGTTCCCTACGTGAGGGCTCGCCCGAGCCACTTGACCTCGCCGACGATGGTCGCGTTGTCGGGCCACGGCTCGGTCGGCCATCCGGTCCTGTCCGGGTTGTCGCTCGACAGCAGCCAGCCGGCTTCGGGGTCGTGCGTCAAGCGCCTGACGACCTGCTGGTCGGCGATGCGGACGACGACGATGCTCTCGTCCCGGCGGTTAGTCGCCGCGGTGTTGACGAGGATCGCGGATCCGTCCGGTATCGTCGGTTCCATCGCTTCGCCCGTCATGCGGACGATCCGGCACGCGTGCGCTCTGAGCCCGTGCTTGCGGAGCCATGGATAGGGGAACTTCAGCCGCCGGGTGACGGTCTCGTCGCGTACCGTCCCGTCGGCCCCGACTGTGGTGTCGAGCTGGTCGATGCCGACGTGTTCCCGCCAGTCTGGGGCGAGCGGTTCCGCGTGGCCCTCTTCGAGGTCCCGGATGCGGGCGGTCTTCGTCTTCAGTTCGGACGCTATCTCGCGGGCTGGTCTCGGGTCGTCGACCCGGCCCAGGAGGTAGTCCAGCGAGGTGTCGAGCGCGTCGGCGATCACGATCGCGGTTCGGAGCGACGCTCCCGCTTTGTCGAGCTCGACCACCGAGATTTGGCTGCACGAGGTTTCCGTCAGCTTCGCGAGCCGGGTTTGGGACAGACCCAGCCGTTTCCGCTGCGTTCGGACACGGTTGCCGATGATGCGCATGCGATCCGAGGGTTGACTTTCGAATGGCATTGGATTTACCTTTGTTTTCACGCAGGCCGGGAAAGTGCCGGCCCCAGGCCAAAACCATCCGGCCTTCACGCGGTCGATAAGAGCGGCCGCTCTCCCTTTTTGGGAGACTCGCCACCCTCTGAGGTGGACACCACGTCTGGCAACGATCAAATCTCCCGTTCTTGGCAGGAGATCTTTGTCGCAGTGGTCTCGTGCAGGTTCTTCTGCACGGGGGAGGTGGTGTCAGGTGGTGCCATTCTCAGTTGACCGTCGATCTACACCTGTTTTTTCCAGGCTACGGCTCGTCGTGCTTGGTCGCGGTCCACCCGCGCCTAGTCAAGCCTAGTTGAGGCGGGCGTGCCGGGAGCCTGCACGCGGCAGCGTTCGTCCCGATGGCGATCGTGCCGTGCGTTGGTCGCGGTTTCGGGTGACCGGGTGGGAAGGTGCACCGAGAGCTGCAGATGCAGCCCCCGGTGCTGGTTCAGACAGCTGCTCTGGCTGAGTGCTGCTAAACAACTGCCAGAGCGATAGTGGCGCGAGAGCACCCCTATCTCGCTCTCCAGACGGGATTGTCGCCCTTGGGCGCTCGTTCCGTCAAGGAAAGGCGTGGTCTGGGTCTCTCCCGCCGAAGGGAGGCACCCATTGGCTCGACATCGAAAGCGGCAGTATTTCAAACTGACCGAGCGCGATTGCCACAAGGCCCGTCCAGGTCGGTACGGCGATGGACTGGGGTTGTACCTGGACGTTCGTCCCAGCGGCGGCAGGGCGTTCGTCCACCGCATCGTCGTCAACGGCCGCCGACGGGACATTGGTCTCGGCGGCTTCCCAGCGGTCACCCTTGACAAGGCGCGTGAGGCGGCTCTCGAGAATTTGCGCCTCAGACGTCGGGGCTTGGCCCATCGCATTGGGAAGAAAACCGTGCCGACCGTCCGGGAGCTCCTCCCGAAGGTCATTAACCTGCGGAAACGGTCTTGGCGCGGGTCCGAGACTGAGGCAAGTTGGGCAAGGGATTTCAAACGTTACGTGTTCCCGCTTGTGGGCGATATCCCTGTCGACCGCATCACCATCGCGCAGGTTAACCGTATCGTGGAGCCTCACTGGCACGGGCGTGGCTCCCCCGGGTACCTCGTGCGTCAGCGGCTCGACGTCCTGTTCCGGCACGCTGTTGTGCTCAAGCACCGCTCTGACAATCCCGCACACGAGCTCCTGGATTTGCTTCCCGCTATGCGCCGCGAGCCCGCGCATCACCCTAGTCTTCCTCACGTGCAGCTGCGGTCCGCACTCGAGGTCCTACGGGCGTCGTCGGCGCCCGCGGTTGTCCAGGAAGTTCTCGTCTTCCTTGTTCTGACCGCTGCGCGCCTGTCTGAGGCGACCGGTGCTCTCTGGTCGGAGATCGATTTCAACAAGTCAGTGTGGAATGTCCCTGGGTCGCGTATGAAGGCTGGACACGACCACGCCGTGCCACTTTCAATGCAGGCGATCGAGGTCTTGCACCGAGTCCGCGTCCCCGGTGACCCTTTCGTTTTTCGTTTCCGACGGCGGGATGGAAAGCTGGGCCCTGTCAGCGGAGAGTCTTTGCGCTACTGGATGCGCAAGCACGAGTTGCGGGATAGCGATGGCCAGCAGGCCGTGGTGCACGGCTTCCGCGCGAGTTTCGTTAGCTGGAATCTCCAGGTTGGGCGCGCTCCTGGTGAGGCGGCTGAGGCGGCCCTTGCTCATCGAGGAAGTCCTACCTTCCGGGCCTACCTCCGCGACGGTCCGCTGTTCGAGGTTCGCGTCGCCCTTATGCAGACCTGGGCTGATTATGTGCTCCCTCGCGCGGCGCGTTGATTGGCGGACGAAATGGACGAATTTTTGCCCGATGTCCCGTTTCACGGGGCTTCGGGCGTTTAACCATTCCGTCCCACATCTGTACGTAATTGGGGGTTGGTAGCGCAAATCGCCGAATCGCTAAGTTACTCGCAAACAATCACTTACGGCTGCAACGTCTCTGCGGCACAGGCCTCGTGCGTGTTTTTTGCGCGCCCTGCCCTACCCCCGCAAGGGAAGGAAGCGGCGCCGCTAGTGGTGTGTCCCTTGAACAAGTTGACGCTTGATCTGCGAGGCGTTTCGACGGTTTGGGCCGGAATCGCCGTTCGACGACCCGTTCGGCGACGTGCGAGCAACCGCAAGATCATTTCTGGGACATACCACTAGCCAGGAGCAGAACCCATGCTTGTCCACTATCTCGTGCTGGGACTGTCCCCGTCGGCGACGGGGGAGGAGATTCGCCGACGCTACCTGGAGCTGGTGCGGGCGCACCGGCCGGGTGCGGAACCCGAACGGTTCCAGCAGATCACCGCCGCGTACGAAGCTCTGAAGGACGACCGTGCGCGCGTGAAGACGGCCCTCCTCGGGATGGCCGCCTACGGCGATTTCGAGCTGGCGCTCGATGCGCTGGTGAAGGCTCGTCCGGCGCGCCGCGAGACGCCAGGCCTGCAGGCCCTCCTGGCGGCGGAAGGGAAGCTGCATTGAGTGAACCGGACGGCGACTGGAAGCAGCGTGCGCTCGACGACTTCCGGCAGTGGCTCGACGCGGCGGGCGAGGAACCCCCGGAGCAGCAGGAAACGGACGCGGCCGACTGTGACCTGCGCGATTTGTTCGCCGAGTTCGCCGCGCTACGGCAGGAGATTCGGCTGCAGAACCGGGAGCAGGCCAGGGCGGGCCGGGAGCTGGCGGCAGCGGCGGAAGGCTACGACACGGCCGCCCGGCAGGCGGCGCGCGGCGACGAGACGCTGGCCGCGTTCGAGCGGCGCGTGTCCCGAACGGCCGAGGACCGTTGCCTGCTGGAGACCCTGGAGGTGCGCGACGCCCTGGTGCGAGGCCGGGACGCGGCGGTCCGGCTGCGCGATCGGCCGCGCCTGTTCGGGCGCCCGCCGCGGGGCGCCGGGGGCGTCGTCGAAGGCTACGAGCTGGCGCTCGGCCGTTTCGACAGGATGCTGTCCCGCTTCGACGTGCGGCCGGTGCAGACCGTGGGACGCCCCTTCGACGGCAGGGTCATGCATGCGGTGGAGGCGCGCCGCGTCGACCGAATCGGCGACGGCGTCGTGATCGAGGAGTTGCGGAGCGGGTTCGTGCGGCGCGACGACGTGCTGCGTCTGGCCGACGTCGCGGTCAACCGACGTCAGGAGGAGGGTTGATGCGGTCGGAAACCAGGGCTGCGGACGACGACACCATCATCGGTATCGATCTGGGCACTACGAACTCGGAGGTGGCGATCGTCTCCGGCGGGAAGCCCTCGATCGTGGAGGAGGGCGGCGAGGCCATCCTGCCGTCGTGCGTGGGACTCGACGACGCTGGCGCGGTCATCGTCGGCGGCCGGGCCCGCAACCAAGCCGCGGCCGCCCCCGAGCGGACGGTGCTCTCGGTCAAGCGCCTGATGGGCTCCGGGACGCAAGTGCGGATGGGCAAGGAGGCCTACACCCCGCAGGAGATCTCCGCCTTCATTCTCAAGGCGCTCAGGGAGCGGGCGGCCCGCGCGCTCGGCCGCGACGTGCGCAAGGCGGTCATCACCGTCCCGGCCTACTTCACCGACGCGCAGCGGCAGGCGACGCGCGAGGCCGGGGAGATCGCCGGCCTGACGGTCGTGCGGATCATCAACGAACCGACGGCCGCCGCGCTCAGCTACGAGAGCGGCGGTGCGGGAAGCCGTACGCTCCTCGTCTACGACCTCGGCGGCGGGACGTTCGACGTCTCCGTGGTGCGCATCGAGCAGGGCGTCATCGAGGTCCTGGCCACCGCCGGCGACAACCAGCTCGGCGGCGACGACTTCGACGCGCTCATCCTCGATCGTCTGAACGCGCACGTCGAGAGGGAGCTCGGGGTCGAGAACGCCCGTGACGACCGCCTGCTGCAGGCGCGGCTGCGCCGGGCGGCCGAAAGCGCCAAGATCGAGCTGTCGGACCAACCCTACGTACGCGTCGAGGAAGACCACGTCGCCACGGTGGACGGCGAGACCAGGCATCTCGCCTGCGAGCTGACCCGCGCCGACTTCGACAGCGATCTGGAGCCGTTCCTCGACCGTTCCTTCCAGGCCGTGACCACGGCGCTGCAGGATGCCGGCATACGGCCGAGCCGGCTCGACCGCGTGCTGCTGGTGGGCGGTTCCACCCGCATTCCTCGCATCGCCGCCGTCCTCACGGAGCGGCTGGGGCAGGAGCCGCACGGCGAGGTCGATCCGGACCTGTGCGTCGCGCTCGGGGCCGGCGTGCAGGCGGGGCTCGAGATGGGACAGGACACGCAGGCCGTGCTGGTCGACATCACCCCCTACACCTTCGGTACCGGGGCGGAGGGGGAGCTCTACGGCAGGCCGTACGCCCACCAGTTCGTGCCCCTCATCCGGCGCAACAGCAAGCTGCCGGCCACCCGGACGGAGGTGTTCTTCACCCTGTTCGAGGACCAGGAAGAAGTGGAGATCAAGGTCTATCAGGGGGAGGATCCGGACGCCCTGAAGAACGTGGAGATCGGCACCTTCCTGTTCACCGGACTGAACCAGAGCGAGGGCGCCCACGACCAGGGCCTGCTCTTCACCTACAGCCTGGATCTCGACGGGCTGCTGCACGTCCACTCGCGGGAACGCGCGACCGGCCGGGAACTGCGCGGAGTCGTCGAGAACGTCATCGGGCGCTCGACCGACGAGGAGCTCGGCGCGGCGCGGGAACGGGTCTCCGCGCTCTGGGGCGAGGCGGGCGCCGGGGACGGGGACGCCGCAGGCGGTGCGGAACCGTCTCCGGCGCCGGCGGCCGTTCCCCCGGACGTGGCCAGCGAGACCGAGGAGACCCTTGCACGGGCGGTGCGGGCGCTCGACGCGGCGCCGGCCGAAGATCGCGAAGAGATGATCAACCTGATGGAGGATCTCCGGGACGCTCTCAAGGAGGGCGGCGCCGGCGGCGCCGAGCGGGCGGCCGAGCTCCGGCGCGAGCTCGACGAGATCCTCTTCTACCTCGAATAGCCGACGTGGAACGCTGTCCGACCTGCGGGGCCCGGCATGCCGGCGGGCCGTCCTGCCACCGCTGCCGGACGGACCTTCGGCAGGTGCTGGCGATAGAGCGATCCGCGGCCCGCCACCGGCGGCAGGCCCGCGACGCCCTCGAGCGCGGCGACCGCGCCGAGGCCCGCGCCTGCGGCGACCGCGCCTGCGCGCTGCATCGGTCACCCGAATCCCTGACCGCGCTGGCGCTGGCCGCCTTGGCGGACCGCGACTTCCCGGCGGCGATTCGGCTGTGGCGGGAGGTTCGTGCCGGTTCCGCTCCGGCCACGCGTCGATAGGTATGTTCCGGAGCGCTCCGCCACCGCCTCCGTTCAGGCGGGGAGCCGGCCGGCGGGCCCCCCTGGGCGCAGCGCGGTTCAGTCGCCGCCGTAGCGCTCGAGCTCGAAGCCGGTCAAGGCCGGTGGTGTGGGAGGGGCGGCGCTGCACGGGGCACCGGCCCGAGGGTCCGTGTCCGTGCTCGTCGCGGTGTCGGTCGCGTGGTCATGTCGACGAGCACGCGGCGAAGACATGGTCGGTGAAGCCGCCGGTGTCGGCGTACTGTTCGCGGACGCGCCGCCCGGTCTCGTTCATCAGGCGCCCGTCGAGGATGGGCGCTTCGTGGACGGTGGCCGGGATGGTCTGGGTGGCGAACGGGGAGAATCGGTCGCAGACGTGCGAGTACGCCTTGACGCCGGGTTCGGCCCCGTACCGGGCGTTGATCAGGTTGAGGGCTTCGCCCCGGCCACCGGCCGGGAAGAACTGGCCGGCGCTGGAGGCGGTCCGCCCGGTCCATCCCGCGGGCCGACTGGACCCGGCCGCCATCGACGACCTGCTGTAACCACCAGCGACAGTCATCTCAGCCGAACACGGCTGCTCATCCCACGCGCGATGACGAAAGCGGAGGGCTGCGGCTGAACTGCCCCCCGGGGCGACGCCCGTTCGCGGCGTAGCCGGAGTCGCCAGCCCAGGGGGCCGGGCCCGCCGGATCGGGGATACCATGCGGGCAAAGCGAGAGACCGGTTCACTCATCTCCAAGGAGGGGAATGTTGGCAAGAGTCAAGAAACTCACCGTGGCCATGACGAAAACGCAGCTGTTATCGGATATCGCGGAGAACACGGCGTTGTCGAGGCGGCAGGTCGCGGATGTCTTCGAGGCGCTGGAATCGGTCATAGAGCGCCATGTCCAGAAAGGGGCCGTCGGCGCTTGCACGATACCCGGCCTGATGAAGATCAAGGTCGTGAAGAAGCCCGCGCAAAGGACCCGGAAGAACGTGCCAAATCCGTTCCGGCCTGGTGAGACGATGGACGTGAAGGCCAAGCCGGCCAGCAGCTCCCTGAAGGTTCTGCCGCTCAAGAAGCTGAAAGACATGGCGTAGGTGTCCGCCGTACGGGTCGTCGTCCCCGCTCGCGCTGCGTACTCCCACTCCGCCTCGCTCGGGTACCCCGGCCTCGCGGACCCGCGGGGGTCCGGGTGCGCCCCCGGACCCCCGCCTTGGGTCGGATAACGGGGCTTGTGTCAACTTCGGCCCGCGTGTCGTGGCGCCGGCGTGGCCAGCTCGAGGAAGCGGCAGAAGGGGTTGGCCAGGCGCATCTGCTCCGGGGTGCGGCAATCCGGCGTGAGCAGGGTCGGGCTGGCGACGATCGCGGCCACGCAGCGGGCGCGCGAGGTGGCGACGTTGAGGCGGTGGAGGCTGTAGAGGAACTCCATCTC
The DNA here is from genome assembly GCA_965229825.1 of Vicinamibacterales bacterium. Classification (GTDB taxonomy): domain Bacteria; phylum Acidobacteriota; class Vicinamibacteria; order Vicinamibacterales; family UBA8438; genus JAJEEA01. The sequence goes on along the minus strand of CBDDJQ010000013.1, from coordinate 882,582 downwards.
CCGCGGCGCTTCATCGGCGGTCGAGGTGGCCATCGAGTAGATCACGATCGGCGCCTCCTGTCCCTGGAACTTGTCGACCGTGCCCACCCGCGCCCCGGTCGGCAGCGTTGCCCGCAGTACCGCGAGGTGCGCGTTGTAGGGGGCCACGACCAGAACGTCGTCAAGCGTCAGCCGTCTCTGGACACCCTGCCTGTCTACCCAGGCGGCATTGGTGCCGAGCAGTTCACGGATCAGCCCCGCGACGCATTCGGCCTCCTCGGCCGAGGCGTTCGTGTTGCCGGCATGCGCCACGGGAATGAAGCGCAGGCCGTAGCCGGCCAGCGGCCCCGGCCCGACCACCGTCTGCCGGCCGAGCTCCGGGCGGGCGCGGAGCCGGCCCTCGTAGAACTGCTCCGTCGTGAACGCGCAGATGTCCGGGTGCATGCGCCACGTGTGGTCGAGGAAAACGCCGCGGGACGGGTCGACGGTCGCCGATTCGCCGAGGAGGTGGCCGAGGGCGGAGACGTCGGCGCCGGGCGGATGAACCCCCTGGATGGGCTGGTCGAGCTGGCGGGGGTCGCCGAGCAGGACGAGGCTCCCCGCTGCCTGGCAGACGGCGAGGGTGTTCGCGAGGCTCATCTGTCCCGCCTCGTCGATGACGAGGACGTCCACCGCGTCGGCCATCTCCTCACGCGCCCACAGCCACGCGGTGCCGCCGGCGAGGTTGGCGTCGCCGGCGGCGAGTGCCTCGGCCACCTCCGCGTTGGAGCCGGCCTGGACGATGCGTTCGTCGGGGCACCCGTCGCCGGCGTTCGCCTTCTGGATCCCGCGCAGCTCGACCGGCGCTTGCCGCACTGGCCTGCCGTCCGACTCGCCTCCGGTCCGGCCGTTCTCGACCGACGGCCCGTCGGCCGCGTCGCACACCGCGGCGAGCAGGTTGGAGATCACCTTGTGGCTGTTGGCGGTCACCCCGACCCGCTTCCCGTCGGCGAGCAGGTCGAGGATCATCCGGGCTCCGGTGTAGGTCTTGCCGCTGCCCGGCGGCCCCTGCACGGGGAGCACCGAGCGGTTGAGTCGCGGGGCGACCCGCCGGACCGCGGCCAGCGGGGTTTCACCCAGGGTAACGAGGTCTTTCGGGGCAGCGAAGCCTGACGTGTTCGGTGTCGACGCCGGGGCTCCGATGCGCGGCGGGACGCGTCCGAGCAGGTCGAACGCCGCCCGTCGCGGGCTGGCCGCCGCGAAGCCGCCGGACACGGCTGTTTCTGCGAGCCGGGCGAGACTCTCCCGCAACACCGCGTTCTGGACGTTGTCGAGCGGCACCAACGCCGCCGGGTGCGGCACGGGTGAGCTGCGGGCGCGCTTCAGGTCGATCGTGCCGGCGGTCTCGTCTAGTGCGACCACCGTCCCGCAGAATCCCCGCTATTGCGGGGCGCTCGGCGGCCGGGCCCGGCCGCCGCCGGTCGTGGACCCGTCGGCCCTCGTCCCGCAGGCTGCTCCGGTCCCGGACCGGTTCGGTTGTCGATGTCGCTCGTCCGGCCGGTGGCCAAGTCTCGTCGGAGTCGGGCCGTTCTGCTGTTCGTGCCGGGCGTCCGGCCTAGTGGTCGCCGCCCGGGACTCAGTCGAATTTCTGTAGTTCTTCTTTGAAGGTTACGAGTCGAAGCTTCAGCAGCGCAGCTGCTCCGGGTCCTTCGTCCTGGTACTCGTCGCTGACGATTCGCTCGACCTTTTCGAACGTGGTCGCTCCCGTCGCGGCCATCAGCGTCCTGATGTCGTCGCGGTCCTTGTCCCTCAGGCTGGCGATCTTCAGCGCGAGCATGCGTCTTGGCGACGCGCCGTGCAGCCCGGATTATGCGTGAAGGTGTTTATTCTGGGAGAGACACAAGGGCCTCCGTGTGGTACAAACGTAGTGTATACAAACGTTTAGCCACAACGGAGGCCCCTGCGTGACACCTGATACGATACCACAGACTGTTCTGTTCCCGGATCTGTTCGACAAGCCCCTCGTCGCCACGTTCAACCAGGAACACGCGAGTTCCGACGGCGGCGCCGTCCTGCTCAAGGCGGCCGAGCGCGTGTATGGCTTGGTCAAGGCGTTCGCCCGGTGTCTGGCCGACAAACGCGCACCGGGGAAGATTCGGCACACGCTCGCGGACCTGATCGGCCAGCGGGTCTTCGGCATCGCGTGCGGTCATCCCGATGGCAACGATGCCGACCACTTGGCCGACGACCCCATCCACAAGCTGCTGCTCGGGCGGGACCCGGTGTCCGGCGCGCCCTTGGCGTCGCAACCCACGATCTCGCGATTCGAGAACGGCGCGCGCCGCAGCGTGCTCTACCGGATGGGGCGCGAGTTGGCGGCGTGCGTCATCGAACGTCATCGGCGTCGCCTGCAGGGGCGGGCGCGCCGGATCACGATCGATCTGGACCCGACCGACGACCTGACGCACGGGGCCCAGCAGCTCACGTTCTTCAACGGGCACTATGGCGGCTGGTGTTATCTGCCGATGCTGGGGTTTCTGAGCTTCGACCGCGAGGCGGAGCAGTATCTGTGCGCGGCGGTGCTGCGGCCCGGGAAGGCAGTGGCCGCCGACGGGACCCTCGGCCTGCTGTGTCGGCTGCTCCCGCTGTTGCGGGCGGCGTTTCCGCGGGCGCGGTTTCTCGTTCGGCTCGACGGGGGCTTTGCGACCCCGGAGATCTTCGATTTCCTGGATGCGGAGCCCCGGCTCGACTACGTCGTGGCGATGGCGAAGAACGCGGTGTTGCAGCGGCATGCGGAGTCCGCCATGAAGGTGGCCCGCGCGCAGAGCGAGGTCGGTGGCGAGACCGCGCACGTCTATACCGACACCCGCTACGCCGCCGGCACGTGGGACCACGAGCGCCGGGTCGTGATCAAGGCCGAAGTCGTTCGCCTCGGAGACCGCGAGCCGCGGGACAACCCGCGGTTCGTGGTGACGAATCTGCGGCAGACGCCGCGCTTCATCTATGAGAAGGTCTACTGTGCTCGCGGGGACATCGAGAATCGGATCAAGGAACTGCTCGATGGGTTGCAAATCGACCGCACGAGCTGCTGTCTGTTCTCGGCGAACCAGTTGCGCGTCTTCCTGACCGCCGCGGCCTACGTGCTCATGCAGGAACTGCGATTGCGGGCGGCGCGTACTGCGTGCGCCCGCAGCCAGGTGACGTGGCTGCGCGACCGGCTGCTGAAGCTGGGGGTCCACGTCGTCCGCTCGGTCCGCCGCGTGGTTCTGCATCTGCCGCGCTCGACGCCGCACCTCGAGGCGTGGCGGCACATCGCACTCGCGCTGGGCGCGCGCGCCGGATAGCCCACCCGTTGCGCCGCGCCCACCTGCTTCCTGGGCGGCATGGGCCGCTCCGCCGGCGGGGCTGTCGCTGCCCAACCCTCGCGTCCGTCATGCCCCCCCGGTCGGCTGCTCAAACCCCGGCTCCGCTTGCAGGCAGCGATGTCCGAGACCCATTCCTGCGCCGATCACGCCCTTTGGCGGTCGAATCTGGACCTTCGTGAATAATGCAGGCTAATGATTGCTCGTTCGGATCAGAACGCTGAGCGCGCACAGCGAGTTGTTTTGCGAGTCTTTCGCGAGCTGGACAGCGAGCCGAATCGGAGGGAACTCCGGAAACTCAGGAATCGCGGGATGAAACAACTGTCGCTGCCCGACAAGCGATACGGGCGGGATGTGGATGTGCTCACTCCACCGGAAGGGTTCGACTTCGACCGCGCTTGGGCGCGGTCGACGAGAACGACGATTCCGCTTTACGACGTAGGGGTTCGAATCGCGTCAACCGAAGACTTGGCGAGGCTGGACGAAATCCGACGTGACGAAGAGGCGCGTGATGGAGGCCGGGCGGACCACGCTTCACGGACGCGACGAGGGTGATTCTGTCGAAGGGCCGACGCGGGAGGCGTCGAGGGCATGTGGGAGAGCAACGTCGCAGACCTGAGCACCGGCAGTCGGGAATTCTCGATCGCCAGGGAGGCCATTCTCGGCCGCTACTGGCGACTCCGTGAACAGCACCTACCCGCCGGTGAGCAGACCTTCAAGCGGGACGCCTCGGCGCGCGAGCGCAACGCCAGCTCGTACACGGTGGTCATCCTCGAGCACGCGGACATCGCCATGGGGGCCTTCGGTGGCGGGCACTACCCGCCAGCGTTCGCCCTCGCACGACCTGCCTTGGAGGGGTTGATCAAGCAGTTCTCGATCAGCGAGTACCCGGACGAGGACGATGGTTGGCAGCGCATCGTCCGATGGCAGGAGCCGGTCAACCTGCGTGCGCTCCGGAAGCTGACAGAGCGAGTTCCGGTGGCCGCACACATTCTGCCGGTGTGGAAGACCCTCGCCGAGATCCTCAACGACTTCGTCCACGGCGGAGTGGGGCAGCTCACGAGCAACCCCATCAATGCAGTCAGCGAACCCCGGTACCCTGGGGCTTGGTTCTGGTCGGTCGCGCTGGTCTACACCGTGTCACTAGTGTCCCACATTTTCAGGACCACGCCAGCGACAATTGGGAGCCAGAGGGGGCCGGTAGCGACGGCGTCGTGAACAGGTCCTGGAGTGGCCGACGTTCAAACATGTTGAGCTGGAGCACCTGCAGCATCTGGTGAAGGCTCCAGCGCAACCGCATGACGAACTTCAGGTACGCCAACAGCAGGTACATGCACATCGCCACCCACAGCTGCGTCATGACGGCGTTCTTCGACCGGCCCACGAAGCGCTTCACTTTCAGATGCTGCTTGATCCACTTGAAAAACAGCTCGATCTGCCACCGCGATTTGTATATATCCGCAATCGTCTGGGCCACCCACGTTGTGTTGTTGGTCACGAACACATAACGGTTCTTCGTCACCGGATCCTGGTAGGCCACTCGCCGCAGCGGCGCGGCATACGCCTTCCGGCTGCGAGCGCTGGTCAGCTCGATCGTCTGATCGCTGAGGACGCCGGTTCCGGGTCGGATGTCATGCTCGCGCGTGACCCGATATCGCACGCCCCGCTTCAGGCGCGTCACGAAGGTCACGCCCCGCGCCTGCAACTGATGGAACCACTTGAAGTCAAGATACGCGCGGTCCGCCACGACCACGCTGCCGGCTGGAAACGTCCAGGTGCGGGCGGCCTTGACGTCGCCGGTCTTGCCCTCGGTCACACTGACGAAGCTCGGCAGATGGCCCGCCTGATCCAGCCCGATGTGCAGCTTGATCGCGGCCTTCGTGCGTCGAAAAGACGCCCACGGGAAGACCGCCAAACACAAATCGATGGTCGTCGCATCGACCGCGTACAACTTGTTCTTGAACCGAAAGCCGTGCCTCGGCGCGCACTGCTGACAGCGGCTCAGCAGGCGTCCGAACAGCGTCTCGTAGAGAGTGTACGGCTGCTCGGCATTGACGCGCGCCAGCGACGAGCGACTGACCGTCGTCCCTACGCCCAAGGTATTCGGTTACCGGGTGCGGGACTGATTTTCTCCAGTGGAAATGGGCGGAAATGAACCGAGCCGTCGGGGAAGTTGCTGCATGACGAGGTTGTCCCCGCGCAGATTTGTCGGCATCGCAGCGTCGGTCTCTGTGGCTGTGAGGAGGCCGGAAACGAGGGGCACGAGGGGCGACTCGCCGGCCGGCGGACCTGTGCAGAGCATGTCGCTGTTGAGAGCGCCCATGGCAGACTCGCAGTCCCATTGTCGCCAAGGCAGCTTGTCGGCGCGTCATCGGCAGCGACGGTCGGTCCGGCTGGTTCGCTCGCGGAGCGCTGGGTCTGGCGGCTCCGCGGCGCCCCGGTCCCCCGCGGCGGCGCGAGACCACGCGGGTCCCGGCGACGGCGCCGCCGCCATGAGGGACACGCGGCGGGGACCGACGCCGCGAACAGCGGCGAGCTGCCTGGTGGCGTTCCCGCCGCTGGCGGCGAAACCCACGGGTCGCGGGCTCGGGCGGCGGCGGGACGGCGCGGATTGAGTGCGGGCCGGGGGCGCGCAGGAGGACGGGAAGCGGATGAGCGGTTTCCACGCCGCCCGGCGTCAGGCGGGCGGCGGCAACGCAAGCGCTTCGGGCACGACGGGTTCGGGGGCGCACAGCATCGTCGTGATCAGCGAGCGCGGGTCGAGGTTGCGTTGGCGGGCGGTACGCACGACGCTGGCCAGCACCTGCTGGGTGTCGGCCCCGCGCCGGGTGCGGTTGCCGCCGCAGACCTTACGCGTGACCACTGCGGGTCGGATGGCCTGTTCGGCCCGCCAGTTGGTGGCGTCGATCGACGGGTCGCACAAGAAGAGGAACACCGCCGGGAATTCGTTGGCCAAGTGCTTGGCGAAGCGCTCGGCGGCGGCCAACGGCGGCGCGGTGTCGATCAGCCGGCCGAGCCGGGCGGCGAGCCGACCGCGGGCCGACGCCAGACCGTGCTCACTGATTTCGCCCGCGTTCGAGCGGTCCCGCAGGGCGAGGCCGTCCCGCAGGACCGCCTGCACCGCGCCCGCCCACGGGCTGTCGGGATGAGCGGCCTGCAAGTCCTTGCACCGTCTCAAGAGGTGGGCCAGGCACGTTTGATGCGGCGCCTTCTTGAAGCCGCGATAGGCCACCCACCCGTCCCGCACCAGCACGCCGGCGAAGTCGGGGCCGAGAACCGCCGCCGCCTCGGCGAACCCCCGGCCGTCGCAGATGGCATAGACCGTCGTCTCCGGGGTGGCGAACGCCCACAGCCAGTGGAGGATCGCGTTCACCCGCCAGCCGGTCTCATCCGGCGTGACCACCGGACTGCAGCGGACCTGCTCGCGCAGCGCCGCATACGCGGGCGCCGCCGCGTCGGCGGTGCGGTGCAGCAGTTGGACCAGGCCGCCCTTGGTCACCGACAGTCCGAACTGCGTCCGCAGAACGCGGACGACCTTCTCCAGCGGCATGCCCAGCTCGGTGTGCAACTCGACGACCAGCGCGGCGACGTTCGGGCCCAGTTGAGCGGCAGCCGCGCCCAACGCGTCGGAGGTCTGCAGCGCGTGCCGGCCCTGCACGCGCCGCTGACACTGCGAGCAGTGGCCCACCTCGATGTCGAAGCGCCGCACGAGGGGACGCACCTCGGGCAGGTCTTCCTGATACTGCGACGCCACACGGTCCAGCGCGACCGCGCCGCCGCAGTCCGGACAGCTCGTCGGGGCCGGCGCCACGTGGGTCTCGTCAGCCTGCGTCGGCGGCCGGCGGCGCCCCTGCCTGCCGTACTCCGCCCCGGCTCGCCGCCCGGGACGCCCGCCGCGTCCCTGCGGACGGTCCTTGGCGAAGGGGGCCGCTTGTCGGCGGCCGGCGCGCCGCGCCGCCTCGAGCTCCTTCTCCAGATGCTCGCTGCGGCGCTTCCAGTGATCCCGCTCCTCGATCAGCTTCGCCTTGTCTCGTTCGAGGCGCTCGATGCGCACGTCCCGAGGGTCTCGCTGAGGCCCAGGACCCTTCGAACCGCCGCGGTCATCGCTCTTGCGCGCCATACTTCACGTATCGGCACACGCCCGCCGTACCTGCACACCTTTTCGTGGATTTTCTCGCCACGACCCGCTAACCGAAGACCGCCCAAGTGATAGAGCTTGCGCCCTTGGGTGCTCAGGTTGCTCACGATGTCACGCAAGCTCTGTCGGCCCGTCAGTTGCGCCAAGCCAAGGGCCACGAACTGCGCCCAGCGGCTCATGACGCGCAACCCCTGACCTCGCTGGTGTTGGCGGGCCTCGGCTTCGAATTCATGTCTCGGAAGGAACCTGAGAAGCTGCACGAAGACTGTGTTATGATGAGCCACGGCTTGGATCTCCTGTCTTTTGAATGATTTGCGCCACAGATCATTCTACCAGACATGGAAGGTTCAAGCCGCCTTCATTTGAAAGTCTGTGGGACAGCAGTGACACCGTGTGCATGCTCGCCACCTCGGGCTGGTTCTGGGTGCACTTGGGCGAGCAGGGACGCGCGAAGGCGCTCACGGACGCCGTCGACGGAGAGGACTGGGAGTCCATCACCGTCATGCACAACGGTCAGAACGTCAGGATCTTCGCGGCACCGCCCTCGCGAAGCGCTTCTTGACGCCGAGGCGGGGATGGTCGGAGACGTGGTCCTGCTGGGAAGGCTCTTCACGTCCCGTCGAGACCGCCGCTCCAGGCCCGCGAAAGGGCGTCTGCTTCACGTTGCCCGTAGTCCCGGCGGGGCTGATTGGGAGGGCGCTGGGAGGGGAAGAAGTCGGCCAAGTACTCGTCGGCGATGCGCGTGATGGGTCCTTCCGTCACCTGGGGCTTCCCATCGACGAAGGTGAGGATGCAAAAGCCCCTGAACCCGTCCATCGTTTCTCCGTCGCCGGACACCAACAGAACGACTTCGAGTCCCCCGATCGCGCTAAGGTGCGTGGCCCTCTGGGTGAACCTGTACGTGAGGCGGTCGCCCTTGAGGAGTGTGTTCAGCTCCCACGGCTCGGACGAAAAGCCAGCGTCGTTGGGGACGAACTCCAGCTCGACGGCGTTCGGGATGAATTTGGTTCGGAAGCGGTGCAGGATCGCAGAGCTGTCTCTCATCTCACGCACGATGCCTTGGATCACGCCAGGCTCAGGGCCTGCGGCATCGGCCGAATAGACGGACCACGAAATCATGACGGCCGGGCGTCGGCTGAGGCGGAAGTCCTTGGCTGCGATGTCGGCGTTCTGCGCTGCTGCATGGGCGACCTTCCGGTTGGCGTGCCAGAGCAAGAGGTTGACGACGAGCTGAACCGCCGCGATCAGGACCAGAGCCCACGTCGCGAACACGAGCGCCTCGGTCGCCGCCGCGAGAGGATCGTTCATGAAGCCATCCGGTGACGGAACGGCGGATAGGGTACCAGTACGAGTCACACGTGGCGAGATCCGTGGTGAGCGCGTCGCGCAGGCCGAACAGCCACGAGACGATCAGCTCGAAGTCGGCATCCAGCACCGTCCACGTCCACGCCGCCGGCACCGTCGAGAGCACGGCCGTCTCGACGTTCCGCCCTTGGCGGAGCAGGACTGCCAGATCTCGTCTACCTGGGTGCGCTCGGCAACGACACCGCGGACGTGCCCGGCGTGGTAGGCGATGCTGACGTCGCCGGCACCCGCGAGCAGCTTGGCGACGGTGATGGAGGCGCCGGTGATCCGGGAAGATCAAGCGGAGCGACGAGCCCTCGACGAGCATGTTGAGGATCGTCGCCCGCTTCGCCGCGCACGGCCTGTCATGGGGCCAAGTTGACATCACGAAGGGCGTAATGTCGCAGGCGGCGATTTTGTTTTGCAGCCGGCATCACACGGGGTTGATCCTGTTATGTAGCGTGATACACTGTCAGGTATGGCGTGACAGGAGGGCGGCGCGTCGGTGATGAGTCTGTGCAGGACACCCGATGCGCCGCCCCCGGCAGCACGCACCCGAAGGGGGGGACCCAATGATATGAGCGCCGCCCGTCGCGGGTGGGGGCCGGGGAAACCCGGCCCCAGACGCTCCGCCTTTCGTCATTATACCACCATGCTCACAGCCGCGGAGGAGGGGCGCCGCGTGACTGACTACAGAGGCTTTTTCGAATCTCAGCTGGCGGACGTTGAGAACCGGCGAGCTGCGCTTGACAGCGAGCGGGACGAGATCTTGGCGGTGCTGAAGCGCCTAGATGCCGCCGATGCCGCCATGTCCCGGAAGGCACCGACCCCGGAGAAGAAGGTCACGGCCCGGACAACCGTGCAGATGCCAGCCGGAATCATCGGTATGCTGAACGCGGCCGGTCAGATGCTCACAGCGGAAGAGATCTACAACGGCCTGTCGAACGAACGCGACGTTCCACGCTCGCACCTATACAGTACTCTCCACAGGCTGAAGAAGCGCAACAAGGTATTCAAGGCTGACAACAAGTGGGGGTTGGTGGGGCGTGATGACAGGGCCGAAGAGCCGTCAGGTCATGGGCAATCGACGCTGCTCACGACTCCCAGCGAGCTTCGGCTCCAGCCTCTGCGACCTGACGCCACTGAGTCTTCGTGAGGGCCTTGGCGCGCGGCTGTGGCGATGGCCGTTAGGTGCCTTGAGGAGGACGCTGGCGCCGACGTGGACACGAGGCACTGATTTCGGTGCGGGCCACCGAGCCCTATCGAGAGCTGAAGGGACGTCGCATTCATGGGCGTGCTTGTACTGAAGATCCTGGCCCCATTCCTCGCACACGGCCTTGCCGCCTCCTCGGCTCGGCGCGGCAAGAGCGTTGTGGAGGCTGTATTCATGACGCGGACCGTCGTCGTGCCGGTGGTGATCGCGGCGGCGCTGGTAGTGGAGCACCATCAGCAGGCTACAGCCGCCAAGGTGGTGCAGGAGGCCGCCGCGGAAGCTCAGCAGACGAGGTTGCGTCTCGAAGCGGCAGCCGCTGAGGGTCAACAAGCGCGACAGCGGCTTGAGGCGTCAGCCGCGGAGGCTCAGTTGGCCCGCCAGCGCATCGAAGCAGCGTCTCAGGACGTCGTGGACTTGATGCGGGAGCGGTATCCCCACCTCACAGAGCAGGAGGCGCTGGACCGCGTCGACGAAGAACTGCGGGGGTTGCGGGCACGATCCGAGGAGCTTGAGAGCCAGCTCGACGGCCTGAGGATGTACGGTGACGTCGCGACCTTGGGCCCGGACGGGGTCCCGAGCATGGTCGGAGACGGGCTGGCCTGGGACTCTCCGCTGAGTCAGGCGCTGGAGGGTCCCATCGAGGTCTCCCTGCTCGACCGGGATGGACAGCGGGAGGTCCGCTGCGGCCAACCGGCTCTCGACAAGCTGACCGCCGCAATCGAGATCGAGCCGTCGTTTCCGCTCGCGATCTGGATGCTGGCGCGCTGCATGCACGGCAACGGCGACGGCGCTTGGGTCGGTCACGCCGAGCGCGCTCTGGAGATCTTGGCGCACACCACGGAGATCGCAGGGCACCATCCAGATCATGAAGTGGCGCAGCAGGACCTGCTGAAGCTGCTGGGGGCCCGGTAGCGGATTCGACGCCCCGCAGTGTCCTCTCTAGGCGGACACTGCGGGGCGCCTGTCGACGAGGAACACCATGAGATCGAGAGTACCGGCCCTCTTGTCGTCGGTCGACAGGAGCCACACGGACTGATTTCGGAGGGCTATTTCAAAACAGGCCACTACCGCCTTGTTCGTAGAATGGACCAAAACCTCCTCCCATGCGATACTAATCGCCCCCTCAGAGACCAGTCCCGGCATCTTCTGCCCGGGCGAGCCAGTCCCTGCGGCACCCCGCCGCGGGCTGGTGAAATCCCCCAAACGGAAACCGGAAACTGGGGTGCCCGGTGCGCCCCGAGGGAGAGACGAGCAAATGAATGTTGACCGACGCGACAACCTGATTACCGCGGCCGCGCTGTTGAAGCTAGCCGCGCTGCACCTTCGGGAGTTGGCTGACGATGCCGGGCCGGCCCCCGTAGACCCCGCGGTTGTCCGACTCGCCGCCGCGGCGACCGAGGCGGCGGTGAGGGCTGAGGGGGCACAAGAGCTGCTGCGCGCCCCGGTCGAGGAGCTGATGACGACGGGTCAGACGCGACACTAACCTAACGGCCCGCTTCCCTCCGCAGCGCGGGCGTCACACCGCCCGTGAACAGGCGCGCTCCCTGCTCGATGCGCTCCATCATGTTGGTCGTGCTCGTCATGGCGACGGGAAGGCCGAACTCCTTCCCGGCGGCGAGCACGGTATCGATGGCTTGCGCCACGGCCTCCAGGCTGCCTCCGTGCGTGTTCAGCATGTCTCCGCCGGTCTCGGAACCGGCGAACAGCACGGCGCCGATGTTCCGCTCGCTGAGCTGGCGGGCGATCTCGCGCACGTTGGCCACCCCGAGCGGGCTCTCGATGAGGAGCCAGGGCAGCAGGTTGCCGTTCGGCGGATCCAGCCGCCAGACGTCCGCCCGCTCAATGTAGTCCGGAACCGACAGGCCCCAGTAGCGCGCCGCGAGCCGGGGATTGGTGCCCCGCAACCCCGCCGGCTCCGGGTCCGGCGCACCGAGCCTCTGCGGGTAGCGCATGGCGCGGATGGCCATGAGCGCCTGCTCCGGGGTCTCGACCGTCGGGAAGATGATGCCGTGCGCACCCACGTCGAGCACCTGCTTGACCATCCAGATGTTCTGGTCGAGCTCGCGGCCGGTCGCCGGAATTCGCACGATGACGGCCTTGCCCGCCATCGCGTCGCCCGTCACGGCGATCGCGGCAGGATTCAGAAGCCACTGCATCCACGTCCGCAACGCGCTGACGTCGTAGGGGCCGTGCTCCATGTCGAAGAAGACGAAGTCGATATCGTCGTTTGCCGAGAGAGCAACGGGGTCCGCGCGCGCGTCGACCGTGAGGCCGAAGGCCACCTTGTCCTCGTCGAGCAGCCTGACGAGGCCGGCCTGGGGCATCGCCTCCGGATTCTGCTGTCCGTGCACGACGAGCGCGGGCGCCGCGATGGCAAGGACCACGATGAATGCAAGCCGAGAGGGAATGGTTCGCATGGGTTCTCCTTGGTTGTTCCGGCCGTCCCGCTACAACGCCGGACTCGTCGTCCGGCTGCAACCGGAAGCCGAAGGCGCAGCTTCAAGTGATTATCGTGCACACCTTGTTCGCGTCGGCGCCCTCAGACCGATTCGTTTCAGATCCACGACGGACTGCCGGAAGTCGAGCCGGCTCGGCGACTGCCGTGCGACGCCGAGAAGCGTGAGGTTCGGTGCGGAAGCAACGGCGTTGCATGAACCCCTGCAGTTCTTTGGTGCACAGACAGGCCCTCGCCTTCACCGATGGCCGACCGCGCGCGATCGGCTCCGCCGGGGACTGCCACCCGCGCAGGTCCATGTCACTGGCGAACGTGACGTACCGTGACGCCCTCACGTGGGCGAACCCGACGCTGCGATCAATCGAGGAGCAGGCGCTCGTCCCGATGTTCGGGACCGATCCGGTCGAGCTTGGCCTGGCCGGGCACGAGCTCCGTGTCCAGGTCGAGCTCGCGGCCCCGCCGATCTACCAGCTCTTGTTCGTTGCGGCGTTTCCGGCACCCGTACCGGCGGACCGTTCCCGGGGCGCCGTCGAGCCACTGGTCACCATCGAGAGAATCGCGCTGGCACTGGCGGCGTTCCAGCGGTCGATCGTCTCCTTCCGGTCGCCGTACGACCGCTATCGGTTCCACGGCGACGAAGCGGCGTTCTCGGCGTCGGCCCGCCGTAGGATGGCGCTCTTCTTCTCGCGCCGTACCCGGTGCGGAGGTTGCCATCTGGGACACACCGTGACGACCGAACTGGGGCTCAACCTGGACGGCGGTTCGAAGGCGTCCACCAGCCCGCCGACCGACCCGCTCGTGTTCATGTTTCACAATACGGGTCTCTACGATCTGCCGGGCCCGGTGCCGTATCCGGCCGACAACACCGGGAAGTACGCCCACGCGGGGGAACTCGACGACGCTGGCCGGTTCCGCATTCCGACCTTGCGCAACGTCGCCGTGACGGCTCCCTACATGCACGACGGCAGCATCGCCACGCTCGACGAGGTGCTTGATCACTACGTGGCGGGAGGGCGCGCTTCAAATCCGCGGCAGAGCGAATCGATCCAGCCCCTGGCGCTGCGCGAGGATGAGCGACTAGATCTGGTCGCGTTCCTCCACAGTCTGACGGACGAGGCGCTGTTTGCGCGACCCGCTCTGGAGCGACCCCTGGGGCAGGGAACCCTGAAGGGCCTCCGCTCGGAACGAACCGCCAGGGTGGGCAGCCCTCATCCACCACGCCAACGTCAGGCCGTACCGTCGGTGCCAGCGCGGGAGCAGATGTCCCGACGCGATCCGCAGCTTCGCCGCCTCGGTGTAAACTGAGTTGCCTGGCTGAAATGAGATCTGCCGAGGCCGCATCATGTGTGGGTTTTAACGTGGTATATCAGGAGCTGGCTCATGTGCTAAATGATTGCGAAAAAAAATGACTTATGGCACAGATACGGCTTCAACCTGAAAGAGCGAGCGGCGTTTGGCCAGCGGGACCTCCATGGGCGAGCTCAACGAACGGTCGCTGCACCGCGCCTGAAGTGGTGCACCGCATTGCCAAGGACCGGTACATCGTCAAGCTGGCGACCGACCCGGACGTCCCGGCGCCGCGGCGCAAGTCGCCGAAGGACGGCTCGGTGTTACAGGTCTTCTCGGCGCTCGCCTGCATCCCCGCGCTGCTTGCGCATCCCAATCTGACCCTTGAGGTCGTGATTGCCATCGAGTCGCCGGTATTCGGGCCCTCCGCGGCGCCTCCTCCATAGTCGGGAAGCGGCTACCGGCGTCGCGCACGGAGCCTCGGGGTTGCGGCGGTCTACTTCGACTCCTCCCCCGCAGCGGTCCTTCCGCTCCCGCACCCGGGCGCCGTTCAGCACGAGCGGCAGGGTGTAGTTCCCTTCATGACAGGCGTGCTCATACAGCGGCGCGGGTGAAACCCGTAGCGGCATCTCCGCTGTCCACGGACGGGATTGTCCCGTTCGTTGTTGAACTTCGCGAGTGGCGGACTCCCTGTTTCCGCACCGAGGTCGTCTATTCTACGCCACGTCAGCAACCGCACCGTCGGGCGGGGCCAGCGCGTCCAAGGCGCCGACCAGGTAGCGCAGGTCGCGGTAGCCCCGCACCCGCCGGAAGCGCGGCTCCGCCTCCACCAGCGCGCTCGCCACCCAGCGTTGAATCATCTGCCCGCCGCGCCACCGCTTGACCCGCCGCGTGTAACCCTCAACGCTGCCCATCAGGTTCTCGATGATGTTCGTCGTCCGCAGAGTACGTTCGAGCGCCCCCGTCAGACCGAGCCGCTGCACCGTCAGCGTCTCCTCGAGGCCCTCCCGGATGGACGCCGACGCGCCGGGGTGGTCGCGCTCCAGTGAACCCGCCAATCGCTTCAGCACCCGCGCCGCGCGGTCCGCTGACTCGAGGTCCCAGGCATCCCGCAACGCCTTGCCGACCGAAGCGTGCAGCCGTTCGGGCAGATGGCCGAGCACGTTGCGGAGCTTGTGTACTTGGCACCGTTGCACCACCGCGCGGGAACCGCAGACATCGGTGATGGCCCGGCGCAGCCCCGGCGCGCCGTCGATGACGAACAGCAACGTCGGGTCCGTCGGCAGGCCGCGCGTCACCAGGTCGCTGAGCAGGCCGCTGGCGACGGCCGCAGTCTCGGTGGCTCCTTCGCGCAGTCCCAGCACGTGCTTGCAGCCCTGCGTGTCGATCCCCAACGCCACCACCATGCAATGGTCCCGGAAGACCTTGCCGTCGATGCAGACCACCCGCAGGTCCAGCTCGCCCAACGGCCGGCTGAGAAACGACCGCAGGCGCTTGGCTGACAGCGCCACGAACCGCCGAGACACCGCGCTGCTCGACGTTCCCCGCTCCTCCACCTCGGCCGGCGCCGGGTCCAACGTGCCCGCATACCGCCGCGTCGAGACCCCGGCGGCGACCGCCGAGAGCGTGTGCTCGTCCAGCGGGTCGGTGGCCGCCGCCCATTGGAAGCTCGGCAGCGGCGCCTCGCCGTCGGCGCGCCGAACGCGCAGCCGCGGCACGGCAACTTGGCGCCCGCCAAGCGTTACTTGACTGGCCACGCTCCCGCCGCGCCACGCCGGCCGCTCGGCCTGATGGCGCCCCTTCGGGCCGCACAGGTCTTCTCGATCCCCCTCCATCATCGCCTCCAGGACCTGCATCCCGGTCTTGATGCACAAGCCATGGAACGCTTCCCTGACACCGTTCAGCACGCCGAGCACCGGCAGCGGCACCTGAATCGAGACCGTTCGCGAGCTTCGGGGTTGGCTGGAACGCTTCCGCCTGTCATGCTTCGCCATGGGTGGCTCTCCTCCTGTTGTTTGCACCCCTGTCCTGCCACAGAACAGGGGCGAGGAGTCGCCACCCGCTTCACCTCAGTTCAACAGCATCCGGGACATCCCCCCCGGCGTCATGCGTGTAGGTCAAGTCGGACACGGCAGCATAACGAACGGGCTTCGTAACATCCGAATAATCGGGTCGAAGATCGGGAATGCGGGAGAATAAGTCTGAAATAGACAGCTCGGGGTTGGAATCGGGGACGCCATAGCAGAGACGCCAATCAACGGTAGTGTATCCATTTGGCCCTGGTTCTCGATCCAATAAATTGGGCGTGGCTGTGAACAGCGGATGCGCTCCTGGCGTCCAACACTTGCCCGCCACCCGGTAGTCCGACACCGGTGGAGCCTCGTCTCGACGAGCTGAGGCGGAAGTTCGCGAAGCACACCACGCCGGGATCAATTGGCCATGGTATAGTGGTCCACCGATGCACAAGAAGCAGCCTCGGCGCCCGCCGACGTTCACGGGTCCGAACGGCGAGCGGCGGTCGACATCACCCGTGAGGGCCGCTGTTCAGACCCTCAACGAGATCATCTCGAAGTACGAGGCCGATCCAATAGACGCCCCCGATCCTGATGGAGGGTCCCAGGATCTTTTGCTGACGCGGGAGACGCAGGGAGTGGATCGTTCCGATTCGCGTTCTGATAGGCTCACGGCCTAGCTTGCCGGGTTCCCCAACCCCTGGTGCCCTGCATTGTTCCATCTGCTCTCGACCGGTTCGGGGCTTGCCGTGGCGGCGTCACTGGATAGCTCTCTGAATTGCGATGCCGCGGCGTTTCGCGGCATCCGTTCTTCTTGCAGTCACCGCGGACCTGGACGACGTCGATACTGGCGAGGTCGGTCTTCGGTACCGTGGTGGTGCTTGTCCTTCAGCGGCCGCGTCCGCGCGTCCTCCCTCGCTTGAGTTCCTCAAGTAGGTTCCGCTCGAGCCTCGGTACTTCGCTCTCCGGCACCAGTTTCCTTCGCGCCAGCCATTCGAGGCCTGAGCGGATGCTCTCGCAAGAGGTCAGCGTCTTCGTCGAACCATCGGCGTCGTCTTCGTGCTTGATGTCGAACCGTCCGTCGCTCCGTTTATGGAACACGATCTGTCCTTGTCGGGGCCGATCCTTCCCTTGTTCTTGTCCTCCGGAAATCCCTGCTGGTCTCCCCGGCTTCTGTCCGTCAGCGCCCCTTTCTGCTGACTGGTCGATCGTGCCTGTTTATGCTGTCCTCACAGTCGTAAACCGGCCGGGTTCGGCTTCTTCTACGGCTCTTCGGATTCTCTCCGCGTGGGTTTTCACGCTGGGCCAGTACGGTCGTGTCAGCACCACCACTCGCAGTGGCAATCCGGAGATTGTCTCCTGCTTGCGCATCCGTTTATCGGCCGTTATCAGGACGTCGAAGCCTCTGTCCACGGCTGCTTTGATCAGTTCTCCGTTCCGGACTTCGTGTAAATCCTCGTCTTTCGCGGTTCGTACCTCATGCTCTTGTAGGTACTCCCTCAGCCCCTGTGGTGTGCAGTGATCGAACAGAATCTTCATTCGGTGCTAGTGGCTTCCAGCCGCTGAGCCTGGAATTCGAGCACAGCGCTGACGTGGTCGGCCCTAGCGCTTGGATACTGTTCCATGAACTCCGGTATACTCAGTCCGGCTGCCAGGTTGCCGAACAGCGTGGATACCGGCAGCCTGGTTCCTTCAAAGCACCATGCGCCGCTCATGATTTCGGGGTCCCGGCGTACGTGTGGGCACTCCCGCCAGTCGATCTGTCCCAGATCGTCGTGGGTCGGCTCCTCTTGGTTGCTGGTCATCGTGATCTCTGCGATGTTTCGGCGTCCTGACCGCGGCTCCGCGGATCCGGGTCCTGTCGCGGTTTCAGCTTGTCTCACCGGTTCCCCCGGTGTTCTTGGTGTCGAGTCCCTGGGCGATCAACTCCCGGGCGAACGTAGCCTTAGCGAGACCGTTCCGCACTGCGGCGGCGGCAAGCCGCGCGTCCGTCTCTGTTGTGGGCCGGATTGTTAAAGGCGATGTCGTGCGGTGTAGCGGTACGGCGCGTCTTCGGCTGCGCATTGTCAGTCACCGTCGTTCCCTCTGCGGATGTGTTCCGTGTCCTCGGCCGCCACGAAGGCTACGGTGCCCACCCCTTCGACGAGAGGGCTCCGCAGGTGGACGACACGCAGCTATTTTAGCACGCCTTTCAGGTTGTACAAGAGCAGCTTTCGTGATATGTTCGCCTTCTGTCGATGCTCCCATCACGAGCAACAGGGCGGCGCTCGCAGTTCGAGGACTACGTCGATGCCGCCGATGGCGCTCGCCTCGCGAAGGGCTTGGGAGGTGCGCGGTCGATCAGCGGGTCCGTGGCCTCGTGGAGAAGCCGCTGAGGGCCGAGGAACGGAACATTTTGCCTGGGATCACCGGCCATGTGGCGCCTGTCGCACGAAAAACGCGTCTCGTTGATTGACTGCCTCGTAGAGGGGAACTTGATGCGGGCGACTGCCCGGATCTGCAAGGTAGGTCTGAACACCGTGGTCCGGTTCTTGCGGGAGATCGGGCCGCTCGCTGATCAGTACCATCACGAGAACATCCGTGGGGTGGTTGCAAACGCGTCCAACTTGACGAGATTTGGGCATTCGTCGCGGCGAAGGCGAAGCGCGCACAGGAGCTTCGCAAGGCTGGGGCTGGCGACCTCTGGCTGTGGACGGCGCTGGACCCCGATTCGAAGCTGATCGTGTCGTACCTGTGCGGTCCCCGGAACGCCAAGACGTGCATCGACTTCAATGACGGACCTTGAGCGACGGCTCGACGCCGTGCCGCACTTGTCGTCGGACGGGCTCGTGAACTACCAGCAGGCGATCGTGCGGGTGTTCGGCAAAGACACACCGTATACACGACTCGTTTTTGACGAGAAGACAGTCCTCAGTGGGTCGCCCGACACTTCAGAGGCTGGGACCTCGTTCGTAGAGCGCTGGAACTTGACATGCCGCCAGCAGAATGCTCGGTACCGTCGCAAGACGCTGGCGTTCTCGAAGTCGGTCGAGCAACACCTGAATCAGGTGGCTCTCTCGATTCTCCACTACAACTGGGTCCGCATTCACGGGTCGCTCAAGACGACTCCCGCGGTTGCGGCGGGCCTCGCCCGTCACCGCTGGTCCGTTGGTTGGATCGCCGACCTCGCTGAGCTGTACCATGACAGCGCTGCTGATGTAGAGCGCCGTACGGCGGCGGCTCGAGCAGCACGTCTCCGAATCCATTGATTTGGATTTTGGGGCAGATGGATACACTACCCAATCAACGCCGCCGGAGTTTATGTGAATGGAGATCCGGTTTTTCGTGTGCGTTAGGAAATCCGAGAACAGTCCGGCACTACGGCGGACCGTCAGTGCGCCTAGTTGCCCCAAGCCGACTGCCGTGTCGCCACAAAGGACATTGCCCCAACGTACCGTTTCGAGACCGTGACCAGGCGTTAGTCCCTCTTCTCCTCCCTCGACCCTGAGCAAGAGTAGCAGGGCACGGCTCAAGGAGGTTATTCCGTAAAACGTCAGCAGTGGCCGTACTGTGTAGTCGGAGCGGTTCGCGTTTCGGAAGTACTCGCGGGCTTGCCTGGCGGCTGCCCCTATCTCCCGCACCCGGCGTGCGCTGAGCTCCCTCGCATGAATACGGGCAAAACGCTGTTGCGTTATATCGTGACTCTCGAGGGAGAGTAACTGAGTCTCCTCAAATGCGTGTGGGTAGCGGCGGCGCCAGTTCTATGCCTCCACAGCAGAGGAACAGCATCGAGATCAACGCGCCGGGCGAGTGGAAGCCATAGGCGCGACGCGCGATCACCCGCAGCTTGTTGTTGATGCCCTCCACCGGACCGTTCGTCATCTTCGTGTCCAGGTACGCCAGGATGCCTTCAGCGTGTTTCCGAATCGTACGCCCCAGCTTCACGAACGGCGTCAGGCGGGACCGCGCAGCCCACTCCAGCCACTCATCGAGCAGCGCCGGCGCATCCTCGGGTGTCGCCTGCCCCAGGATCGTCGCCAGGTACTCCTTCAGTTCGTAGGCCCGGTCCAGCGCCCGGTTCTTACGACGCAACGTCTCCAGACGCCGGGCCTCACCAGGCCTCAGCCGCGCCGGGTGCTTCAGCAACGCATAGCGCGTCCCCTTGAGCGCCTTCGCATCCTCCGGCTCCGAGGCCAGCCGCCGCTGCTCCGAACGCCGCACCTCGTCAACCGCATCCGCCGCAAGCCGTTCAACGTGAAACCGGTCGAACACCACCCGCGCGTGCGGAACCCACGCCCGCAGCGCCTTCTGCCAGCTCGACGCCAGGTCCGCCGTCACCAACTCGATCCGCGCACAGCCACCAGGTCCCAACTGCTCGAAGAAGGCCCCCAGCGTCTCGGCGCTGCGCCCCCGCCCCGCCCAAACCACCCGACGCTCGTCATGGTCAACCACGATCGTCAGGTAGCGGTGACGCTTCCGGTAGCTGAACTCATCGACGCCGATTCGTCTCAGCTTGGCGAACCGAGCCCCGTCCAGCCGCCGCGCCACAACCCGTTCCACGATGCTGCCCACCGTCACCCACGATATCCCCAGCAGGCGGCTCACCGCCGTCCGGTCCGTCACCTGCGCCAGATACGCCGCCAATTCCTCGAACCCCGACGTGAACACGCTGCTGCCGCTCGCCCACGGCACCTGCTCCACCTTCACCCCGCGGCAACGCCGGCACGACACCCGCCACGGCGCATACCGCAGCCACGCCGGCATCCGGCCCCAGGACAGATGCCGCCACTCGCGCACCGGCTGCCGGTCATACCGCGGCGACCGCTTCCCGCACGTCCCGCACCGGGAACGCCGCCACGCCGGCTCCACCGACACCGTCAACGGACCGTCGGCGGCCATTTCCACCTGCTTGACGTACATCTGCGTGACACCCAACAGCCGCCGTAGTAACGTAGTCAGACGCATGGGGCTCTCCTCCTCGCGGGTCGTGGTGATACACGCCCATGAGACCAGGAAGCCCCTTGCGTTTGCAACCGCTTCCGCCAAGCGAGACGACGCACGCGGCCCCGACAACACCCTTGGCCCCGCCCAACGGGCGTCCGCCGCCGGCGCCGGGACCCGAGGTGGCCGTTGGGGCAATCAGCCAGCGTCTATCCCCGAACCGCCAGCCGTCGCGCTTTCCGCGTTGTCGTGGACGGCCGGGACGCCCCCGTCCAGGCCGGGCCGCAAGGCCCATATCTGCTGCTTGAGCGGAGGGACGGACGGTGTGTCACCCGAAGGGCCGCAGCGCAGCGAAGGACGCGCGTAGCGCGTTGACACGCCGGCCGGCCCGCAGCTACTCCGCTCCGACTATTCCCGCCACGGTGCGCCACGCCCGCCGCCGGTCAGGTGAACTGCCAGCACCCCTCGCCGACCCGCCGATCGCGCCTCAACCCACCCACACCCGTTTGAGGAGAGCCACAGATACTGCTCCGCCTCGCGGTCGAAGCTCAGAAACCCCAGCATCGGCAGATAACACCAGCCGCCATAGTGCCCGTTGAAGAACGTGAGCTGCTGGGCCCCGTGCGTCAGGTCGTCGGTCGGGTCCAGATCGATCGTGATCCGGCGCGCCCGCCCGTTCAGGCGACGCCGATGACGCTCGATGACGCTCGCGGCCAACTCGCGCCCCATCCGGTAGAGCACGGTGCGGCGCGCGCCGTTCTCGAATCGCGAGATCGTGGGTTGCGACGCCAAGGGCGCGCCGGACACCGGGTCCCGCCCGAGCAGCAGCTTGTGGATGGGGTCGTTGGCCAAGTGGTCGGCATCGTTGCCATCGGGATGACCGCACGCGATGCCGAAGACCCGCTGGCCGATCAGGTCCGCGAGCGTGTGCCGAATCTTCCCCGGTGCGCGTTTGTCGGCCAGACACCGGGCGAACGCCTTGACCAAGCCGTACACACGCTCGGCCGCCTTGAGCAGGACGGCGCCGCCGTCCGAACTCGCGTGCTCCTGGTTGAACGTGGCGACGAGGGGCTTGTCGAACAGATCCGGAAACAGAACACTCTGTGGTATCGTGTCAGGTGTCACGCAGGGGCCTCCGTCGTGGCTAAACGTTTGTATACACTACGTTTGTACCACACGGAGGCCCTTGTGTCTCTCCCAAATCAACACCTTCACGCATAATCCGGGCCCTCGAGCGGGTGACTCTACGCCAACGCAATGCTCCTAATCGGCTCCTGCAGACATGCACGAACCCCCTGCACATCAGAGCCGCGCTGACGAATGGTTCGAAGCGCGAGTTCCTCAGGGAGGCAGGAGGAGAACTTCAGTGTCTCGGTGGCGTCGGTCGTCACGGGGAAGAGGTTGGCGATGGTATCGCTTGGCAGATCGTCCACCCGTCGCCTCAGTTCCTCAACCCCAACACCATCGCGGAGCCGGATCGAGAGATTGTCCTCTCGGGACACTGGGAAACGAAGCGGCCCAGTCAGCTGTCCAAGGGCCGTGTTCGCTCGAAGTCCCGCGAAGGTCCACCAGTGGGCGGTGCCGGCGGGGTCCCGAACGACTGCGGTACCGGTAGTGTCAATCCACGAGAAGTCTTGCTGGAGCTCGTCGAGCTTCGTTCGAGCCCGCTTGCTGATGTCGACGGGAAACGACCCCTCAATAAGGACCCGTCGGATAGCGCGGCAAAGGTCGAAGGACAGCGGGACTCCCGGTCCGATCCACCGAGAGCGTCCCCTCTCGGTGGAAGCCTTCACGTAGGCGACGCGGTGGTCCCAGTCGACGTGCGACACCTCCCAGCTTCTGCCGGCGAGCGAGAGCACGACAGGACCGTCGCGGCGGACCTGGAACGAAAGCGGATGCACGAGACCGAGCTCCGTCCGCCCGTGTCGCACGGAGAAGAGCGGGTCGCTGGTGAACACCGACATGAGCTCCATGAAGTGCCGGCGGCCGAAGGAGCGCTCGCCTTCGACTCCGATCGACAGCATCCCGCCGTCCTCGACCAAGATGCCGCGGGCCAGCATGAACTCGATGATGTCGTTGAGGTGCTCGAGCGCCATCGCCCGGAACGCGGGCATTGCACCGAGCCACTCGCGCCACGTCTGGCGCCCAACGCGCCCCTCCTGCAGGGCGAGGGCGAGGAGCTGCTGCGCGAAGATGTGGAACGGTTCCGGTGGCGGTACGACGGATTCGACGTAGCCGTCGAGCCAGAGTCGGAGCAGACCGGACGCTCTCAGGAAGCCGTCGTCGGACGTTGCGAGGAACAGGCAGTTCCGGACGGTTCCGGGTCGGCGGCCGGTGCGGCCCAGCCGCTGGAGGAAGGAGGCGACGGTCGAGGGCGCGTCGATCTGGATGACGCGGTCGAGGTCACCGACATCGATTCCCAGCTCCAGCGTACCCGTGGCGACGATGACACAGTCACGGCTCTGTGAGAACGCCTCCTCGGAACGTCGGCGCTCGTCGAGGGCGAGCGAGCTGTGGGAGACGAATGTCTCGGTGCCGGATTGACGGAGCTCGGCGGCCAGTGCCTCGACACCGGCTCGGCTGTCGCAGAACACGAGTCGCTTTTCGCCGCGGTGAAGCGCAGAGACCACCTTGGCCGCGTTGCGGACGCTCCCGACGTAGTCGAGATGCGCGCTCGCCGGACTGGCCGCGTCACCGCCCGGCGCGACGATCCGACGCGGTCGCGACGAGGCGGGGGCCAGCCATTCGAGGAGCGCCTCGGGATTCCCGATGGTCGCGGAGAGACCGAGGCGCTGAATCTCACGTCCCGCCAAGTGGCGTACTCGCTCCAGGACCGCGAGCAGATGCCAGCCTCGATCGTCGCCGGCGAAGGCGTGCAACTCGTCTACGACGACGGCTTGGAGGTCCTGGAAGAGCACGCGGGGCTCCGCGCGGCTCGAGACGAGCATGACCTCGATGGACTCGGGTGTCGTGAGCAGAAGGTCGGGCCGTTCCTGCATGATGGCCCGCCGTCGGGAGGCGCCGATGTCGCCGTGCCAGAGCGCGACACGCCGGCCGACCAGGGTGCCGTAGGCCCGAAGGCGCGACTCGATGTTGTTGAGCAGAGCCTTGATCGGACAGACGTAGAGCACGCTCAAGCCGCTCCAGCGTTCGGTCAGCATCCGTGAAAGCAGCGGAAACACCGCCGCCTCGGTCTTGCCGCCAGCGGTGGGCGCCAGCAGCAAGGCGTGATCGCCGTCCAGCACGGGAGGAATGGCGTGCTCCTGGAGCGGCCGCAGCGACGTCCACCCGAGCGAGTTGACGATGTGATGTTGAAGGGCGGGGTGCAGCCGCTCGAACGCGGGCTTGTGATTCACGGCTCCAGCTCGATGTCGTCCGGGGTGGTTGCGGCGCGGGCGTTGCGCTCCACATCCGTCAGCTCGCGGTCGCTCAGGGTCAGGGCGTAGTCGCGCCGCGGGTCGAAGTCCGGGTGGAGGTCGATCCGATCGAGCACGTCCTGGACCAACTTCTTGAGGAAGACCCGTGGCGCGATGCCGACTCGGCCACCCAGACCGCCGGTGACGGCGCGGGCGAGACTGCTCAAGTACGGATCGTCCGCTCGATCAAGAACGCGTCCGGGGGCGGCGGCGCCCTCGGCGTAGAGATCACGAATTTTCCGCCCAACGGCCTCAAGCCGCGAGAGGTCGAAGTTCTGCAACCGCACTTGCGGCGCCCGCGGGTTGTCGAAGCGCTGCGCGCCGGAGAAGTCCACGGCGAGCCGCTGGGCAAGCGGCGGCAGTCGCTGCACCCCTTGCGGTCCCTCGAAGAACGCGGGGGTCCCGGTGATCACGAGGTAGAGGCCCGGGAAGCGGCCGGAGTCGATCTCGTCGATCAGTTGACGGAGGGCGTTCAGGCTCTTCTCTCGCACGTCGCTCCGCACGCGCTGGAGTGTCTCGACCTCGTCCAGCACGAGCACGAGCCCCGAGAAGCCCGAGTCGCGCAGGATGACGAGCAGGCCCTGGAGGAAGCTGAGTGCGCCGAAGTGGTCGAGGTCGCCCTTGACGCCCGCGTACCGCTTGGCGGCGGCGCCGACGTTGGGCTGCCCGCCGACCCAGGCCAACAGCGCCTCGGCCATGGCGCGGTCGTTCCCGGCGACGGCCCGTCGATAGGCGCGGAGCGCCGCTGCAAACGACGGAGCGTGGCGGGCAACCTGCGCGAGACGCCGTTCCATGAGGTCGGTCGTCCGGGCCAGGAGCGCCTCCGCATCACCCTCCGCGACGCTGCCCTCGGCGAGGACATCTTCCTCCAGCGCGTAGAACCAGTTGTCGAGGATGGACCGGAGGGCGCCCTGCTGGGTATCCGCGGTCGAGAGGCGTTCGGTCAGCCGGCGGTACACCGTCTCGAGGCGGTGCAGCGGCGTCTCCGTCTCGGAGATCTGCACCTCGGCCGCGGCGAACCCTTCGCGTTTCGCGCGTTCCTGCAGCCACCGCACGAAGAAGGTCTTCCCGCTGCCGTACTCTCCGCGAACCGCCTTGAACTTCGCGCTCCCGGCCGCGACGGATGCCAGCTCTTCGCCCACCACGGACTCGAACGCATCGAGGCCGACCGCGAACGCATCGAGACAGCGACGGGGGACGGTTCCGCGCCGTAGGGCATCTACGATCTCGCTGCGCCGCTGGGAGCTGATCACCGGGCCGGGCCTTCGCAAGCTAGTCCTCGTCACGCGCGAGACCGAACTGCGTATCGAGCAGATCGCGATTCAGCTCGATGGTCTCGGACGACTCGTCGACGGACAACACGGCGTACCCGTCGACGTTCAGGACCCGGCGCAAGGCGGAGACGATGCCGCCGAGCCGAAACAGCGGGACACCAAGACTCTCGGCCAGCGCGGGACCGGTGAGCTTGCCGCCGCGGGCGTCGAGCGCGGTCAGGATGGCCCGGATGCGCTCTTCGGGCAGGGCCGTCCGCGCCGCCTGCTTGCGCTGCTCCGCGAACAGATCCGTCTCGATGAGGCGGTCGATCCAGGTCTCCGTCGGGCGGGGTACTTTCGGTTCCAAGCCTTCGAGCAGGTCCCCAGTTTGTCCCCTGCCGGGCGGACGGCGCACCGGCGCCGGAGCCCGTCGTTCTTCCGCCGGTGTCGAGCGATCGGACGCTGGCGCCGAGCGGGTCTCGGCCCGCCATTGCCACCAGGCTGGAGCTTCCGGCGCAGCTTCGCGCCACCCGTCGAGATGCGCGGTCGTCTCCGGGAGGGCGAAGACGCCGAGCGAGAGCACCACCTCCTGCAGAGACGCTCCGCCGTGATAGCCGTTCTTCTTCATCCCGAAGCGGACTCGCTCGCTCCACGGCGCCAGCAGGCGACCGCCCTCGGCAACGACGCGCGGTCCCTGCAGCAGGACCTCGTCGTCCGAGGGGGCCTCCGTCGCGGGACGCCAGCGCTCCCCGCCGTCACCGGCGCGGAGTTCCGTCTCGCGCTCGAGCACATGACCATGGTCGCTTGCGAGCACGACGGCGCGTCCGCTGGAGCGACAGGCTTCGAGCAGTTCATCCAAGGGACGGATGTGCCGCACGGTCCAGGGGACGCGAACCTGGTCGCCTTTCGCGAGGTGATCGTCCACGGCGTTGATCACGACGCCCACGATGCGGTGGTCCGGTTCGGCGATTGTCTCGAGCACTCGCGGGGAGACCCCCGCAGCGCCGGCTTCACGCAGGTCGCCCTTGTGAAACAGGATCGGCGGCGCCGCCGTTGTGGTGGCTGAGCGCAGGCCGACGTGTGCCGAAAACCCGTCCTTTTCCTTTGCTGAATTCCCACGGGTTATCGTGCCACACAGCAGGCTCGTTCGCGACACCTCGGTCACCGTAGGCAAGGCGGCAATCACCACGGGGCGTCGAGGCGTCTCTTCGCGCACCAGCTCGACCCATCCGTGCCACGTGAGGTCGCGCTCCAACTCCCGGAACACCGCCATGCTCATCGCGTCAATGACCAGCAGAAGAACCGGTTGCACCCGAGCGACAGGAACGATCCAGCGGTCGAGCACCGCCTCGACGCCCAGCAGGCTCCGGTCCTGAGACACCGATCCCGGCCAGTTGGTCACGAGCCTAGCGAAGGCTCGGTTATCCTGCTGGCGTGCCTCGTCCGCCTGTCGAGCCAAAACGGCGTACGCTTCTGCGAGGACCGGCGAAGAGTCGCCGTCCCAGAGGCGCGTGCGAGCCCAGTCCACGAAGCCTCCCTCGGATCGATACGCACGTGCCGCCTCTCCGAAGGACCCATGGCTTGTTGCGTGACCGCGGCGCCGCGCTGCGAGCCAGCCCGCCAGTCGCAGGGCCATCTCGACGCCGGCTGCACGTCGGGGCTCGTCCGTCGAGAGTGCGTGGTCCAGTACGCTGCTGGCGGCGCCTCTCAGCCCACTCGGGGTTTCCTGGTCGTCACCGTCTACGAAGGCGACCAAGTCCCGCGCCAGCCCGGCTAGCCGCTGATCGAGGGATGCCCGCAGTATCCCGCTCCGCCAAGCGAGGTCGGTGGCTCCCAGCTCCTGCAGCAGGGCATCGGCATCGGCGAGCACCGGGTCGCGGGTCGCTCGTGACTCGGGCTCCCGGGAGTCGGCCGTACGCGAAAGCCGTCGTTGTAGCACCCGCTCGGCAGCCTCGGTCCATGCGTGAGCGAGCTCCGCATCGAGCTCGTTCAGGCCGAGCAGCGCCTCCAGCTTCCCCCGAGCCTTCGCCGCCCGTTCGTCGCCCGTTGCGTCCGGGTCAAAGAGGACACGCGCTACGAGACCGACCGAGACGGTCCGGCGTCCGAGCCGCATCGCGCAGTCGAAGATCGCCCGTGCCGCACGTCCCGCGCTGGCCTCCACTGCCTCGGTCAGTCCTTCACGCACCGCGTCCGGCAGCGTTCCCAGTCTTTCCGCGGGCGCGTCATCCAGCGCCCACCCGAGAAGCGTCTCGGGGTCGCGCTCGCCGCGCCTGGTTCCAACAAGCGCGTTGAACAGGTGTCGCCAGGCTGTCTCGGCGTCGAGAAAACCGCTCGGGACCGGAGGATATCCTGCTTCCGGCTCCGCATCGAGGAGCGCGCGCGCCACCCAGTCATGGTGCTTGGCCAAGCGCGGATCGACGTTGACGGCCCTAAAGCGGTCCTTCACGAGTTGCCACGGTTCGATGCAAAAGACCCGGCGGTGGGCGAATCGTGCCAGCAGGTCGTGCCCGAGCTCTGTCTCCGGCAGATCGGTCAGGACTACGAGCGGTGGACCGTCGTCAGCGAGATCGACAAGCCGCTCGCGCAAGGCAAGCACCGAACCGGACCGGAAGACGGGCAGATCTTCCGAGCCGATCCGCATGGTCTCCGGCGCTGCCTCTGCAGCGTCGAGGGCCGGCAAGCCGATCGCGATGGCACGCGCCTTCCGAGGTTTCTCGCGGATAGACCGCACCTGCGCACGGACCTGGGCCAACGACGGCGCACCGGTCATTCGTCGCCCCTCCGCCGGAGCCTCCAGTTGAGGTCGAGTCGAGCCGTCGGCTCCTCACTGAACAGCGCCTCGAGCTTTGTCGTCGCTTCGAGCAGGCTGTCGCGATCGAGAGCGTTGTACGAGCCCTCGCGCACGATGCTAGGGTCTGGTGGATGAGGCGGTGGCGGCGGCTTCACGGGTGGACGTGCCAGCAGCTTGATCGCCCGATCCTCCAGGTCGGGGAGTTTCCCGCCGAGCGCGACAGCGTATTCATCGGCGACCACTGCCTCGCTCAGTTCCTCCAACACGCGTCGCGCCGCG
Organism: Vicinamibacterales bacterium; assembly: GCA_965229825.1. Taxonomy (GTDB): domain Bacteria; phylum Acidobacteriota; class Vicinamibacteria; order Vicinamibacterales; family UBA8438; genus JAJEEA01. Next base: position 854,154 of record CBDDJQ010000013.1, on the reverse strand, counting down.
TCCGTCCGCTCGTCCGTCAACTGCCTGAGTGAGGCGAACAGCGCCCACTTCGTCCGCTGTAGCGCATCACGCACCGAGCCAGCCTTGCGGAGACTCGTCCCCATCGCCTGGAGGGAGGTGTCGGGCTCCATCGCCGCGAGCCTCTCGACCCGCGCCTTGCCGCTGAGGGTATTCAGCGACTGGACAAGGGCGCTGATGGCGCGGGCCGTCCGTAGCCGACGGGCTTTGTCCTCAACGATCGAGAAATCCTCGCCGATGGACGACAGCAGCTCGACCAGCTCGCTGCAGGCGGACATGTCTGCGGCGGCGGCTTCGCCCAGCTTTGCGGCGAACTCGCTCGCGTTGCTCGCGTTGCGCAAAGGAGAGACCGTGATGCCAAACACCTTACCGGCGCGGTCGATCGCCTCGTTCCAGACGTCCTGAGCCGGCAGCTCCTCTTCGCGCAGCACCAGGTCGTCCGGCAGGTCATCCAGCTTCGCCGTCCAGGGGCCGCCGTGGCGCCGGAACGCCAGGTTGGCTTGGTCCGCGTAGGTCAGGATGACGAGGTTCTCCACGGTGATCGGAAGTCCCATCCGTAGCGGCTCGTCGATCGCCGCGCGCAGCTTGGCCACGGTCATCGGCTTCGCCAGCTTCTCGAAGTGGCTGAACCAGTGGCGGCCAAGGACGAAGTGGGTTTCACCCATCTCGCCGAGCCGCAACGGGACGGCAATGTGCATCATCGACGGGCGGAGCGGTTTGTCGATGGCGACGCGCCACTCCGGCTCCTGCACCGCCCGGGACACCTGCTCGCGCACGCTGCGCAGCGCGGCCGGCTTAATCGTCGTGCCGAACGCCGGATGCGCCGGGTACTGACTGGCGCACATCTGGTCGAGAAGGTTGCCGAGCGCTTCTCGGAGATTGGCCCGTGCGGGTGGGCGGGGTGCGAAGGCAGGGTCGAGCGATTGGAAGTGCTCTCCGAGCGAATGCGACTCGTCGACCGAGCCGGAAGTCGGCTGCTCCACGCCGTAGGCGCCTTCGAGGTAGTGGACCAGCCGCTGCCGGAGCTGACTTCGCTGATTCCGCAGCAGCTCGCGCGCCGACGCCTGGTCTACCGTCGACAGATGCGATGCGTAGTCGCGCAGCCGCTCGCCGGCCAGCACGTGGTCCAGCTTCACGAAGGTCCCGAGATCTCGCTGCGCCGCGGCGCTCAGAAAGGACGGCAGCCAGACGAGGGTTCGTGCTGCGGCCCCGCGCCCGCGGTAGTCGTTGAGGCGGGCGAGGTCGTCCGCCCGCCCATGACCCGGTTCGTCGAACGGGAAATCGACCACCACCTTGCAGTCGTCCGCCCGCGTCGAAAGCGATTCGTCGGGCAGCTCCCGCACGTTGGCGAAGATCACCTCGAAGCGTCGCTGCGTGCCCCGCCAAGTGATCTCGTGATAGAGCATGAGCTTGCCGCTGTCCTCGATCCCGAGCTCGTGGAACAGGATCTCCCGGATCGCGCGCCGGCGGTTCCCGGCGCTGTCGTGACGATCGGCGTTGGCGAGGATGCTCTCGGTGTCGACCGCCGTGAGCTGCAGCGTGATGGTCGGGTTGGCCGGGTCGTCGCCAATCCGGACCTCCCCGATCTCGGCCGCCCACGCGCGGCAACGGCGCAGCACGTCCTGACCCTCGCGCCCTGCGATCGGCGTCCGGATCGACCCGTGGTTGAGCGCGGCGAGCCGGGCCGCGGTCAGGTTCTTCAGTACCTCGACCTCGGGCGCCAGCGCCGACAGCAGCAGCGTCTTGGCGATCCGATCCTCCGCCCGGAGGTTCCGCGCAGCACTGTCCCCTGGTGGCCTCGTCTCCGCCACCTTCTTCGAGACGTCATGGCGGCTCTCGATGAGCGGCAGCAGCTTCCGGTGGTACAGGCGCCGTGCATTCTCGAAGTGATGGCGCATTCCCTCGGTGAACGGCTCATCGCCGTCGGCGATGACGTCGAAGAGGTCGCCGACCGGCACGATCTCTCCCAGCTCGAGCGTGTCCCGCCGGTCAACCAGGAGCTGGCGCATCACCTTGAGCGCGGTCCGCTCCCGCTGCAGAAGCGCAGAGATGGCGACCAGGGTTTCGACGAGGGCGGGACTGAAGGGATAGACCTTGCGGAACATCGTACGGTCTGCCCGCGGTGTCAGCAGGGTCTCGAAGATGTCCTGCCGTACCTTCTCGGTATCGCCGTAGGCGCGATCGATCTCCTGGCGCGCCGCTTCGGTCTGCGGGCGCAGCAGCCGCCGGGCCGCAATCTCCGGCAGGTTGCGATCCTCCAGCGTGACCAGCTCGAAGCGGGCCTCCCACCACTGCAGCACGTCGGCAAAACCGAGCTGCTCCGCCCCCGTCACCTGCTCGCCCACCAGCTCCCGCAGGTCGCGCTGTCGCGCCACGAAGCTCACGATCGGAATCGGCCGGTCAGCCGCCTCCGCCTCGACCAGCTTCGAGACCTTGGGGCCTTCCTCGTTGAGAAACGGGAGATCGGCGGCATGGGTCGCGAGCCAGAGGACCAGCTCGTCCAGAAACAGCACGAGCGCGTCGTAACCGAGGTCGCGCGCGTGCCGCGAGATGATCGCCAGTCCATCGTCGAGCGGAACGAATGCCTCGGCGCTCCCTCCCGCCACGCTGCGGTAGCTCTGGAAGAAGGAGTCGATCAGTGCGCCGACCAGGCGGCTCCGTTCCTCGGCGCCCGCTGGCGCGGTGAGCGCGTCCTCGAAGCTCGACGCGTCCCAGCGCGCGGACAGATCACCCCAGCCCGAGGCTCCCTCCCCGGTGCTGGAAGTGGCCGCGTTGATACCGGCGAAGAACTGCTCGTCGCCGATTCGAGCGCGCAGGCCGCGGGCGTCTTCGAACAGTCCCTCGCTGCGGTAGACGCCCGGCACGGGCGCCTCGGGGTGCAGCTCGGCGACCCGCGCCGCGTAGCCGCCCAGCACGGCCGCCTCCATGCTCGGCTTGCCGATCATGTGATACGGCACGAGGAGGAACCGCTTGCCCGGAAGCCAGTCGTCGTGCCGGGTGACGACGCCTTCGAGACCCTCCATGGCCCGAGCGGCCGCGTGTTGCTGAAGCAGCAGATGGAGCACCGCCATGAAGTGACTCTTGCCGCTGCCGAAGCTCCCGTGCAGGTAGGCCGCCTTGCTGGAGCCCGACACCAGGGCGTCGCGTATCAGGCCGAGCGCCCGGTCGAAGGCACCCGCGAGCTGCGGCGTCACCACGTAGGTCCGGAGCGTTTCGTCCGGCCGCGCAACGCCCTCCGCGAGTCGCAGCACGAAGTCGTCACGGTGGACCCGCTCCGGGATGTCGATGAGGTCACGGATCAGCGTCATGTCGAAGTCTTCCGCCGGCCGCGCCGCCGAGTTTGGCCGTCGGGCGGCGTCCAGTTGAGGATGGATTCGCGGGTCAGCGAGAGCGCCCGCGCCTCCTCGTCGATGAACCCCTCGAAGTAGTCACCCATGCCGATGCCGAATTCCGGAGCGAGCGCATTGTGATACTGGCGTACCCACGGCAGCAGTTCCAACAGCGCGGCGAGAAGTGGTGCCAGCCGCTCCGCGGTCCAGCCCTCCTGTTCTCGCATCCGGATGAGGTACTCGGCCACAGCCCGGCTCTGCTCCAGCGCAGGCCAGCCCGCCCAGCCGATGACGAGCGACGGGTCCGCGTCGCGCGCGCAGCCCGGCAGGCTGACGAAACGCTCCTTCGGCACGTCGAGCTTGCCCCGCAAGCGCCACCAGGCGCCCTTCCGGAAGTCGGCCGACGTGTAGCGCGGCGGCACGGGGGTCGCGCCGATCTCTGCCGTCTTCAACTCCGCCGCTGACTCGGCGGTGAGGTGCTCCGGCGCGGCGGCGGCCAACTCGGCCCGCGCGTCGATCGCATCCTCGTGCCGCTGGAGATCCCAGGTATGTTCCCAGGCCTCGCGCTTGCGAAGCCCGGACGGCTTGAGCCGGAGTACCGGAAGCAGCGGGACGCTCTCATCCTCCACCAGACGGCCCACCAAGTCCGCGACATCGAAGTCGGGACGCCCCGTGTACAGCTCCGCGACCTGGAGGAACTTCTCGTCCTCCCGCATGCGGTCCGCCAGCTCTGCGGTGGTCGTCAGCCGCGTTTCCTTCCAGAGGGCCGGGGCTTCCAGCCGATCGAGCAGCCAGCCTCTCAGGGCGCGCTCCTGCTGGGTTTCCCACGGCTCGTCGTTCCAGCGGCGCTTGTACTCGGGCTGCTCGATCAGCGCGACGTTGGCGTTCTTCCCGATGGTCTCGATGCGCCGTTCGACCAGGGCGCGGTACGGCGCGGGCCAGTGGGCGGGGATCTCGGTGGTGGGTGTGGAGCCGTGCCGCTCGAACCACCTTGTATCGACCTCGCCTGCGGCCAGCCTGCGCGCCAGCACGATCTCGAAGGCGCGCTCGCCGAGGCGGACAGCGGGCAGGTCACCGGGATGCATGCAGAGATCGCTATCGGTCAACCGGTAGAGCCGATAGCAGCGCCAGTCAAGTTCTTCCTGCAGCGCAATCATCCGTTCGCGCATTTCAGGACTGCGCTTGCGCGCTGTTTGCAGGGAGGTGACTGACGGTGCGCCGTGCTCGACCAACGCGGCCCGGAGCAGTCCGTTTCGTGCCTGAGCCGCGGTGTCCAGCTCGCGTGTGACGTTAAGCGGGCGGGTATTGGATAGCGGGAAATCGCGGAGTTTCGTGCTATCAAACTCATAGAATTGTTCCCATTCCTCTGTCGCGAGACCACCACCGATTCCGCCGCCCCCTTTGTTGTAGAACACCTGCTTCATCCAGAAGCATCCCGTTGAACTATTGAGTAGGGCTACTAGCCCAAGATGATCATCCTCGGTCGCATCCGGCGGAAACTTGATCACCGGTGCAGATTGCTTGAAGACCTTTCCGCCGCGATCCAGCACGAAGTGGTTGTGTGTTGCGACGAACGCGAAAGCAATTGACAGCGGAGTCCGGAGCTTGTCAGCGTACAGCTCCTGCCACTCGTACCATGTGAGGCCCCGCTCAAGCATCGGAATACCGAACCGCTTGCGCTTCGACAGCCTTGTCTTAAAGCGCCAGAGCAGGTTGCCGATCTCAAGAGAGCGTTCGAGAGGAATCAGTTGGCAATTGTTGTCATAGACCCAAATCGCAACATCCGGATCGTCATAGCGCCAGTCTCGGATCCTGTCTCCCGTCAAGAGCGGGATCGTCGACTCTATGCGGAGTCTCTTCGCTGCTGCGCGGTTGGGGAACATGAACAGATCATCTTCCCCCGTTACCCCAGTTATTCCGATGCTCTCGGCGAAATCACCGAGTCGTGTGCAGTCAGCCTCCATGACTCCCTTCACCTCCACCGCCCCGCCGCCGCCGATGCTCCAAGGGTGCTTTTGGAAGCGCTCCCGTGGCAATTCCGAGGCGCTCACGAACTCGCTTTGCGATCCAGGCTGATCCAACTGCTTGACGATCGCGAGCCAGACGCGTCCCTTCGCTGCATCATCCGGTATCGCCGGCTCGCCGCGGATTCCCATGACTGCGCGCACGTGAGGATCGACGGGCTGACGGTGCCGCCCGAACAGGATCACCGTAGGCGTCCCGTGGCCGGGGATGTACGCACCGGACGTATCCACCACGTGAGTCAGATCCCAGCGCGGGATGAATTCCTCGATCAGCTTCCTGCCGAACTCGCGCTTCATGAACGAGTTGGCCGTGATCATGCCGACGAAGCCCGCCGGCTCCGGCGCGTTCGACATCGGCGCGTGGGCGAGGTCGAAGAAGCGCTCCGTGAACGGGACGGCGAGGGAGTACTTGCCATGGCAGGATCCGAAGCGCTCCCGGTAGCCGTGGTTTTGCGCCTTGTCCTTCGGCGTGATGTAGGGCGGATTACCGACCACGACGTGATAGCGGCGCCCGAGTATGGCGCGGAGTGCCTCCGAGTCTTCCGTCTGATAGACGTGCGCCAGCGGGTCATGCGCCGGATCGAGGTACTCCTGACGTGCGCCGGTCAAACCAGGGCGCGGCCCGTGCAGAAGCGAATCGCCTGCGGCCACGTGGATTCCGAAGTCGGGCGCGTCGGCGAGGTACTGCACGTCGGACGCACGGAGGGCGGCGACGCAGAGGCGAAAGCGGGCGATGGCGGCGGCGAACGGATTCAGGTCGACGCCCGCCAGTTGTTCGAGTACGCACCTCGCACGCTCGCGCGGGTTCGTGCCTGGCTCGTGCTTTGCCCAGAGTGCATCCAGACGCTGGAAGGCGCCGAGCAGGAAGTGTCCAGATCCGCAGGCTGGATCGATCAGGCGCACTTCACGAAATCCGAATTCTTCGATCGCTGGGGTGAGCGTGCGGCCGAGGATGAACTCCTCCAGGAACTCGGGCGTCTGGAGCAGCGCATACTGCTTGCGGGCGTTCTGGGAGAGGTCCTGGTAGAGGTCCCCCAGGAAGCGCGTGTCCCAGGCGGGATCCGTGAAGTCGTGCGCGAGGGATCCCGAATCGGGGTCGATCCGCTGCCACAATCTGAGCAGGCGACCCGCGGCATCGCCCGAGGGGGCACGAAATTCCAGGGCGGGTCGCCACAGCGGATTGTGCCGCTGGTCAAAGAGCTGCCCGGCGACTGGCAGGGCGGCAACCGCGCGGAAGACGTGGAGCAGGTACTCGCGGTCACTCTCCGTAGGGCGAGCGCGGAAGTAGAGGTTGTGCTCGTCGAGTGCTCGGCGGCCGCGTTCACCGGGACCGGAGAGGCGTGGCGGATCGACCAGCGCGTTGTCTTCGAGGAACCGCACGAAGACGCAGCCGAGAATCCAAGCGACAGCCACCTGCGTCAGGTGGTCGTCCCGCCAAGCGGCGTACGGCGAGGCGGTGCGTTTGCACGCGACCGCCTGCCGGTGCTCCCCCTGGAGGAAGGCGTCCAGCTTGGGCTCTTCCTCGCACCTCTCGCGTAGGTCGTCTTCGAGGTCGGCCCGCAGGCGGGTCAGGTCCGCGAGCAGACGGCCAGGGTCGATCACGCAGCCCCCTCGGTGTTCCGATCGTCAGACTGTCGCAGACCGCGGAGCCACGCCGGCGGAATGGACGTCCACTGCGCCGCCGTGAAGACGGGGACCGGCTTGCCGTCGATCATGGGGCGGAACTCTTGTTCGTTGGACGGGAGGAGCAGCCAGACACCCGGCGGACCCCCTGTCCGGCCGGCGGAGTCTCGGAGCTCGTCGAAAAACGTCATCTGGTCGTAGCGGGCCAGGAGCCCGAGATTAGTGAGCAGCACTGCACGCGGCGCGACGGCCAGTTCCGCGGCGACGCGGGGCAGCGCGCGATGCCCGACCAAGCGCATGAGGTTGGCCCAGTCCGAGCCGCCGCGGGGGCGGCGGTCAGCGCGTAGGACAACGCTCCAGTCAGCCCGGGCCTCGCGGGCGGCCGCCTTCATGTGGCGGATCAGCAGCTCGTCAGCGCTGCGCGGATCGATGGCGAACCCGGACGCCAATGCCCGTTCCGCCTGGCGTAAGCGGTGGGGCGATACGGTTAGCGCCAGGAATGCCTGGTCTTCCAGGGCATGCCGGAGTCGTTGCTCGAAGGCGTCCGTGTCGTCCCATTCCGAGGAACGGGTCTCGCTGACCAGGGATGCGCCGCCGGAGCGGCGCGTATAGTTGGTGGCCGACGAGACGGTCACGAACTGGCGGAGCGGCGACCGGTAGGTGCCCTGCCGGTCGGCTGCGGCCGGTTCCCACCGCAGCTCGCTGCCCGCGTCCCGCAGCAACGTGTCGAGGTCCGGACGTTCCGGCAGGGGCGCCGCGTCCGGATAACGCCCGGCGACTCGTCTCCGTATCTCTTCCGGGGTGAGCGTTCGGGCTCCCGCGAGTGCGCCCAGCGCGAGCCTAAGCGTGCGGTCGGCTGCCATCCCGCGCGGATAGAGTTCGAGCCGGCCGGAGAGCGCCGCGTTCTGCGAGACGGCGGCGGCGAGCGCGATCAGCCGTGTCGGCTCCGGCTTGGCCACCCCGGTCGGCGCGGCCACGGCTTGGAGCGTATCGATCGCCCGCGCCGGTGAGAGGAGCGGATCGGCCGCCGCCAGTTCGTCGGCGGTGCGGCCGAGGCGTTGGGCGAAATCGGCCAGCTTCTGGCCGTCGATGCGCGATTCGCCGTGATCGTCGATCGCGTCACGCGCCAGCAGCACGCGGGCCGGGCCGTCCAACCGGCGCACGAACCAGCGCGGCGCGGCGAGCTGGCGCTCGACTTCGACCGCGGCGCGAACGCACGCCAGGGCGTGGCGCGAACGGAAGGGCTCTTCCTGTACCGAGCCACGTCGCGCGAGGATCACGGCGGCAAGCTCCCGGCGCGTCATCGCGTTTCCGTGCGCCTCGAGCATTTCGACGATGTCGTGCCGGAGCCGGGTCAGCGCGGAGATCCGGCTCCAGCGCTGACGCGCCCGGGCGACCGCCTGGCTGACCATTACCGGGGTGACGTCGAGCGCCCGGGCGACGTCGCTCTGGCTCGGCCACGGCACCGACGGTCCGTCGTCACGCAAGCCCAGCAGGGCCGCCGCCAGATCGCCGTCACGTCTCGACTGTTCGGTTCGGCCAGCCGGCAGAAGTTGACGCAACAGCTCGTCGACGCTCGCGCGTCTGGTCTCTTCGAGAATCTCCGCTTTCTCTGCGATGGGTTCGGCCTTCGGGGCCCTGGCTGCCTCCGGGAATCGCTCGGCCAGCTGCCGAGCCAGATTCGTCAGCTCCTTCCGCGTGCGACTACCGACGCCACGCAAACGGTTCATCTGAACCAGGGGGAACCGCAGCAGGTCGAGGACGGTACGGACGCCCATCCGCTCGATGGCGTTCATGCCGCGTGCGCTCAGGCCGACGCCGCTGAGCGGGGTGTCGAGACGCGCTTCGCCTATGGCGATGGACTGCGGCGTCGTGCCCTCGGGGTCGGTTTCGGTCTCGGGCCGCGTCGCCGCCAGGAAGAGCTGACGCCAGGCGCGCAGCATCTCCTCGGCATTGTCGTAACGCTCACGATAGTCGCGGCGCAGCGTTTTCACGAAGAAAGCGGCTAGGTCTTCGCGAATCGCCGGCTCCAAGGCGTCGGCCTCAATCGTCGCTTCGCAGTCGAGCACGGCGGGCTCGCTCTGTCCGTCGCCCCAGCGCGGCAGCGACCCGGTCGCCATCTGATGCAACGTCACGGCGGCCGCGAACCGCTCGGCGTGGGTATCCCACCGCGGCGGCTTGCGCGTCTGGAGGAACGGGTCTAGGTAGTGGCGCGTACCGGCCAGGATGTTCTCGGTCGGCGTGCGCGCCAGCGAGAAGTCGAAGAGCACGAGGTGGAGCTGGTTGCCGACCTTGGCGGTGCCGAGATTCTCGGGCTTGATGTCGCGGTGCGGAATGCCCTTCTGCTCTAGCCAGTCGATGGTGGCCAGCAGGTCCTCGCCGAACCGCTCCAGCAGCTCGAGGTGGAGGCGCCCTTCGTCACGCAGGCGGTCGGCGAGCGTGGCGTCGCCCGCCCGCGCCATCAGCAAGCCCACCCGTTCGCTGCCCGTGCCGTCGTTGAACGTCAGTACATCGTGCAGCTCCACGATGCACTGATGACGCAGGCGGCGCATGACGTCCGCTTCCGCGTGAAGACGGTCGTTGTGTTCCGGAGACAGCGCCACCTTCAGCACGTGCTCCCGCCCGTCGCGTTCGACGAGGAGGGCGAGCGCCGTCGATCCCTTGCCGAGCCGCCGCTTCATGACGAGGCCGTTGTCGAGCTCGTCGCCTGCGCGGGCATCGAGAGGATCGGGGCGCGAACGCTCCGTGGGTCGCGTGAGCTCGTCTTCGACGTCCTCGAGCTCCTTCAGGAACTCGCCGACCGATCCGAGCCGAGTCGTCACCTCGGGATGGGTCGCGTACTGCACGAGCAGTTGGAGACGCTCCCCAGCGCCGTCGAGGACGGACGAGATCTGCAGACCCTGTTCCTGCCGCAGCCGCTCGGTCATCTCGACGAGACTCGACGCCGGCGGGCGACCCGAGAAGAGGTGATACGCGATGGCGCCGAGCGAGAAGACGTCGAGCTGTTCGCCGGTGGCGCCGCGCTCGGTGACCGCCTCGGGCGCCATGTAGACCCAGGTGTTCTCTTCGACGAGTACGTCGAGCCGGCTCGCCCCCGTTGTGGCCGGTCCGGGCGTCCCGGTGTCGAAAGCATGGCGCGCCCCGGTCTGCCAGTTGAAGACCTGGACCCGCGGCTGTGCAACCTCCGGATCCACCACCAGGATGCTCTGGGGCGACAGCGCACGGTGAACCAGGTGCTTCGCATGGGCGAAGTGCAGGGCTTCTGCGATCTGGCGCAGCAGGTGGAGGCGCGTATCGACGTCGAGGTCGGCGGCCCGCTCGGCGAGCCAGTGGTCGAAGCGCTGGGAGCCTTCACGATGCTCGAATACTAGCGCCGGACCGTGGACGTGGTTGGTGTAGGTCTTGGCCTTGAGGATGCCCTCGTGCTGCACGTCGAGCAGGATCTGGTACTCTCGTCGCGCCGCCCGCTGCAGCGCCGCCCGCTCCTCGCCCGATGCGGCCGGGGGAATCGCGTAGATCCTGACCCGCGCGTGTTCTCGGTCGATGGCGGCGTGACGGGCCGTCCAGTCCTGGTAGTTCGGCCCTTCGAAGAGGAGCTCGTCGAGCCGGTAGTCGCCCACGCGCCTGGTGCGCTGCGACGGGCGAATGCCGGCTTCCTGCATGGCGCGGCTGATCGCCTTGGCCATCGGCCGGTCAGGCCTCGAGCGGGGCGGCGTACCAGCGCTGTGCCGGGTGAGAGCTGCGACGATCCCGGGTCGCTCGCCTCGTCCCGTTCCGGTGTCACGACGATGCACCCGGTCTCGCAGGTCCTCCGTGAGGCGGCAGTCGACATCCTCGTGCGACAGAAAGACGTGGGCTTCCAGAAATGGGCTTGCCGCCTTCTTCCGCAGCGCCGGCTGTCGACGCAGGAGGGAGATGAGCTTCTTCGCCTTGCGATTCACGAGCAGCAGCGGGTTGTCGACCGTCTGCGGGCGTCCGTCGTGGCGCCACGTCCATGTACCCTGGTCGCCCTCCACGATTCCGGGGTGGCTCTTGATCTCGACGAGGTAGAAGCCCTTCGGCGACAGCACGAGCAGGTCGACCTCGTTGATCGAACCGTCGTCGGCGATGAACTCGAAGTTCGCCCAGGCGCGGTACGGGTCGTGATCGGGCAACCGGTCGCGCACGAACGCGAGCGCGTCCCGCTCCCAGGGGAACTCCGAGTCCGTGATCGCCTGCCAGCGGGGCGAGGTTGCTTCCATGACGTATGCGCGGGCTGCCGAGTCGCGCTCCCACGTGCCGAATTCTAGGCGATGTTCACCCTTGCCAGCGACGGATTTGGGCCGGGTCGGTCAGCCCCGAACCAGCCGTTCAGGCCCACAGCTGCTGACGGACGCGCTGCGAGGGTCGGCTGGAGCGACCCAAGCACGCCCTCGACGGCCGGCCAGCCTCGAACGGTACGTCTTCCCGACCATAGCCCAACGCGGCGTCTCCGAGATGACCAGCGCCGACATCTCCGAAGCTCGGGGGGGCCGCGGGCCTAGTTGCCGTCCTCGATACCTGCCAAGCGGCCCCAGCTGTCGTGGCCGGTCGGATCGCGCTCGAGAGCCTGGTGGGCCTGTTGCCACCGCTCGGCTGGCGGCGTGCGGTCGTAGCACCGTGATTGCAACGCAATCGTTGTGTGAGTTAAGCTCCTCGGACGACCGGAGGGGATGCCGGATGGCGAGCATCACGATTCGCAACCTCGACGACGACGTCAAGACTCGGCTGCGCGTACGGGCGGCGGACAACGGTCGCTCCATGGAAGAGGAGGCGCGGCTGATCCTGCGCGATGTGGTCGGACGCAAGCCGAGTTCGCGGAATCTCACCAGCATCATCCGCTCGCACTTCGGGCCGGCCAACGGCGTGGACCTGGAGTTGCCGCCGCGGGAGCCCGGTCGCGAGCCGCCGTCCTTCGACTCGAGGTCCTCGAACTGGTCGGCGAGGGTCCAGTGGTAGAGGGCCTGCGGGGTGGTCGATGTCGACGTGTTGTCGCCGAGTCGACGTCGTAGGTCGAGGGTGGCTTGAGGGGTTTCAGATTCGGCTTGGGGGCGAACGTTGGAGGATCTGCAGCCGGATCGTCGATTTGACCAGTTTTCCGGGCGGAGCGGAAAACCGCCAGCGGCTGCGACGCCGACGGCGAAGTTCTTCGTCATCGAGCCGCCGGCCGTCGAGCGCCAAGCGTCGAGACGACGGAGCGCCCCAGCGTAAGCCGGCGGGTGTTCAGGACGAGGGAGGCCTCGGCGAAACAACAGCGTCTGAGCTCGAAGGCGGGCAGGTAGCTCGGTGGCTTCATCTGTCGGTTAGACGCGCAACGATCTGCTCGGCGTGGCGGCGAACGGGCATTCGGCCATGCCGCGGCGGAATCGGTTGCGGCTGTTCGCCTACAGCTCGAATCGGACGACCCGCTACGGCAACGTGGAGCCGATGCCTGTCGCCGGAGGCTCTGTCGCGTCGCCGACGGCGCGGGAACTGTCCACGGACGGGTAAATTGGTCCGGTGTAGAGGTAGGTGACGGCCGGACGACGTCCGGGGCCCGGCTTCTGGATCTTCGGTCTGACTGCCCACTGCCAGCCGTACTGCCAGCCGTTTCGTGTTCTACGAGCCGTTTTCTGACCCGTTCTGACCCGCAGAGCCCGCTGGTTTTCCCAACGAATACGGGGTTTCTTGGGTTTTCTGTCGAATCCAGAACGGGTTCGAAGCCCGGCGCCGTCCGCAACGGCGCGGTGCAGCACCTCGGGAGCCTGGAGCGCGGCGGGTAGAGATACCGCGCGAAATCGTCAACGACCTGCTTGACGGTGACGTGGTCGCCGCGCCAGCGCGGCACGCGGTCGAGCTCCCGCCGCCGAAGAGAGCCAGCGAAGCTGCCGATCAGTAGCTCGTCGCTGCGGAGCCGGGCCGCCGCCCAGCCGGATGGCCTGCCACGTTTCGGCCGCAAGACGCTGTGAGCCTGCGGGCCGGTCAACGGCCGTCGCCCCGGGAGCGGAGCGTCCCAGGCCAGTTCAGGAGGACCGAGATCGACGGCGCGCTCTCGGACCTCGTCGTCACGAAGCTGCCATCGGCGGCGACGTCGTACGACGGCGGCCGCTCGTAGGTGCGGAAGTCGCCGTCGAAGAGGCGCACGGACGCCTCGAACTCGAACCCGTTCGACGTCTCGACCCCGGCCCCAGCATGGTCCGCCCGTGGAGGTAATACAGCATGCCGCCATCCCTCGTCCACCGGGGCTCGGCTCCGCCGTCGGGCGAGACCCGGGCCCGGCGCGCCGGGCCCGGGATAGGGCCGCACCCAGATCTCGCGCCGGCCAGTCCCGTCCCGAGGTGTAGGCCAGCCACCGCCCGTCGGGCGACAGCGCCGCCGCCGTCCCCTCGTTCGCCGCCGTCCGCACCAACGACCTCGGGCGGTGCCCTTCTCGGTGGCGGCGCCGTCCGGGCAGGCCCTGCGCAACCGCGGGGCCGAGACCATCGAGGACGTCTCCGCCAACGTCGCCGGGTTCTCGGTGCAGAACCTCGGCCCCGGCCAGAGCCAGGTCGCCATGCGCGGTGTCTCGGCCGGCCAAATCGTGCGCGACCAGCCGGGGGCCAAGGAGCAGGTCGGCGTCTACCTCGACGAGTCCGTCGTCTCGATCTCGCTGTTCACGCCCTACCTCGACCTGTTCGACATGTCGCGGGTCGAGGTGCTGCGCGGCCCGCAGGGAACCTGTTCGGCTCGGGCTCGCTGTCGGGCACGGTGCGCTACATCACCAACCAGCCGGCCCTCGGGGTCACCGAGGGAACGGGCGAGCTCGGCTTCAGCTCGCTCGCCGGCGGCGGGCTCGGCAACGACGCGAAGCTCGCCGTCAACGTGCCCCTGGGGTCGGCGGCGGCGCTCCGCGTCGCCGCGTACAACACCGCCATCGGCGGCTTCATCGACGCCGTGCAGCCGGACCTGAGCGTCCGCGAGAACGTGGACGACGGCCGGCGGACCGGCGCCCGCGTGGCCGTGCTGTTGCAACCCTCCGAGCGGCTCTCGTTCACCCCGCGGCTCGTCTACCAGGACGTGTCGATGAACGGCTGGAACCGGATGGACGCCTGCAACATCCTCGCGAACCCGTTCACGACCACGCGGCCGGCCGTGTCGCTGGAGAACCGGCAGCAGTTCACCCAGATCGACGAGCCCTACACGGACCGGTTCGTGCTCGGCGCTCTGACGGCGGAGATCGACTTCGGCGACGTCGTGCTGACCCAGATCACCTCCGTCATCTACCGCGACGTCGAGGTGGTGCGCGACGCCTCGGCGCTCGGCGGCAGCGTCTCGTTCAGCCCGTTCGGGGCGCCGGAGGCGGGCTACACCCTCGACTTTCCCCTCGTCCACGCCACCACCGCCGAGGGGCTGACGCAGGAAATCCGCCTCGCGGGCGAGGGCGAGCGGCTGGACTGGGTGATCGGCTCCTTCTACGGCTCTTCCGAGCGCTGGTACGGGCAGAGCGCGTACGCGAAGGACTACGTGGCAATGGAACTACGAGGCGGGCGTCAAGTCGACCTTTCTCGGCGGCCGCGGCACGTTCAACGCCTCGGGCTTCTACATGGACATCCGCAACCTGCAGGCGACCCTCACCGCCGGCACCTGCTCGTCGCGCATCATCTTCAACGTGCCCGACACCCGCAGCGCCGGCGTCGAGCTGGAGCTGGCCGCGCAGCCCACCACGCTCTTCGACTTCGCGGTCTCGGCCAGCGTCGCCAACGCCCGGCTGCAGTCGACGATCACCTCGACCCACGCCGACGGTGCGGTGGGCGTGTCGGGCATCGAGGCGGGCCGGCGCCTGCCGACGACACCCCGCTTCCAGGCCGCGGCGGCGGCCACGTGGCGCTGGCTGGCCGGCGGCGGCTGGGTCGGCTACCTCAGCGGGACCTTCCAGCACGTCGGCTCGCGCTACACGCAGGTGGGCGACCAGGCGGCGGGCTTCGGCTCGGTCGACCTGACCGCGCTGGCGGGCCCGCCTCAGCCGGCGGCCCGCGCCCGCCGCCCCGGGAATGGACGGCCCCGGATCTCCTCGCCAGCGACCGCCGGATCGTCGGGCGGATCGGGCCCGCCGCCAGGCCGCGGGCCGTTCCCGGCAGCGCACCTGGACGCTACTCAAGCCGCCTTGGGGCGAGTTGACGGAAGCTCCCCCGCTCTGCACCACCCACACCGCCAGCGGCGCGATCGCGCTTGCGGTGCTGTTGCTGGTCCGGTGACGTGCGCCGGTGGCGGCGAGCTGTGGACGAGGGTGACACCGACCGGAACTCTCGTTGGGCTAGAATCCGAACCCACAGGAACGCGCCCCGGGTCCGGAGTCCACAGCGCGTCGATCGCGCCGACCGCCAAAGTGAGATCGAGCGCCCTGCAGAGCACGCGGGCTGAGCACACCGTGGAGTTGCTGCCAGAACAAGGTTGTGGCAGCGGTGCTACGCGCACTTCCTGCGGAACACGAACTGTGGCACAGGAGAGGCTCGACTCGGACATCGTCTGGGACGGGGTCACGCAGGTCCGAACGCTGACCGACGAGGCGGATCGGACGCGGCATGCTCTAGCCGACGCCGCCAAGTCAGGCGATTGGCAGCGTGTGTTCGAGTTGCTGTCCGAACATCGAGAGTGGATCAACTCTACCCGACCAGGAGGAACCGCCTGGTACGCCCCGCTCCACCAGGCCGCTTGGCACGGTGCTCCAGTCACGGTGGTCCAGCAGTTGCTCGACTCGGGCGCTTGGCGTACCCATCAGAACGCACGCGGCGAACGTCCCCTGGACATCGCGGACCGGCAAGGTCATCGACATCTGTTCGCCGCGCTGACTCCGGAGTACAGGCACCGCATACCTCTTGGAGTGCTGCTGAAAGTGCAAGCTCACTTCCACACCGTTATCCGCGGGCGGGCGGAACGGCTGATCGAGGAGCACGGACTCCGGTTGCCGGAGTTGGAGCCGTTGTTGGAGTTGGACAGGCCCAAGATGTGGTTCGCGGTACCGGGCATGTACGGCGGGTTCAGCTACCGGCTGGAGGTAGATGGCGTCCACCCCAAGCTCGTTTCCGAGAGCTGGTGCCGCGTCGTTGGCGGGTCGGGCCAACGCCACGCAATCACGCCCGGTGGGAGCCAACTTGTCGAAGAAGGCTTCGTGTAAGCCACCGCAGACACGAACGGCGCTCATCTGCGCGGCGTGCCCCCCCTTCACGTCGCGTCGCGTCCGGTCCAACGAAGACCATCTCCGGTCGGGAGCCCGAACCAGAGCGGAATAACGCGAGCTACATGGCGACCACCACGCCCGCCGCCTCGGGCACCGTGACGGTGGACATCGCGGCCGGGGCCGCGCAGGACGGCGCCGGCAACCCGAGTGCGGCGGCGATGCAGTTCTCGACCGTCGCGGACCTGACGCCGGTGCCGGCTCTGCCGGTGATCGGCGCGATCGCGCTTGCGCTGTTGTTGCTGGGCGGCGGCGCTCGCCGACGGACGGCGAGCTGACACGGCGCCCGGCGGCGACGGAACCGCCGTCGCGTCCCGTCCGTCGCCACGGCGGCGGCCCGCCATTGAGGACGACCTCGCGCCGTGCTCGCCCCCGGCGCCCCGCGATCGCCCACCCGGGACGAGCACGTGACCCACCGTCGCACGTGGACGCCCCACGGGGCAGTCCTGGAGTCCGCCCCCGCCGCGTCGAATCGCGGCCCGCGCCAAGCCCCGGCCGTGCGCTGGCCCGAAGCCACGTCGTCACCACGGGCGCGACGCCGACGCTCCCGCCGCCGCAGACGACGAAGCTCCTCGACACCACCCCGCGGGGGTTTCCCGCTCTCTCCCTTAGGGAACCGGGGAACCGGCCCCCGGATCACGCACGACCTCGACGAAACCCGCTCCCAGGACATCCCGTGGTCGCTGTGCGGCGTGCTCCTGTACGTCGCAACGCTCTTCACTCGCCGAGGAAGGCGACCGCCGCCGCAGCGGAGAGGCCGCACTCTCTGCCCAATGATTGGACCCGTCGATCCCCGGTTATCCGACCCACCCCCGGCCGCCGTGGACTCGACTGCGACGACTCGAGCATACCTCTACGGCGACCCGGGTTGCGACCGCACGCGATTCCCGGCGCTGAGGAGCACGCCGTCGGCGGCTTTACCGTCGACGAACAGGTGCGAGAAACGCACCGGCAGACCCATGCCCCGGAACAGGTCGGCCGAGTCCTGCAGGTGAAAATGCAGGTGCGGTTCGGTGCTGTGTCCCGTGTGGCCGCAGCGCCCGAGAACTTGGCCGCGGGCTACACGGTCGCCGGGCGCGACGGTGATGCTGCTGCGGATGAGGTGAGCGTACAACGCGAACTCTCCCTCGGCATGCTTGATGAGCACGTGATTGCCGACGAAACTGCGCGCCGTGAAGTCACAGAGGCCCCAGCCAAGGAACGCCTGACGAACCCGGTCTTCCACGCTGACCACGGTTCCCTCGGCCGCCGCGCGGATTTCGCGGCCGTAGCAGAAGTACTCTTCCGCTTTCGTTCCCCGGCCAGTGTGGGTCTGAAAGGTCTCGTTCGCCTGCACGAAATCGCACGCAAAACGCTGTCCCAGGATGTCCCACGAATGCGAGGTATTCGGCGTGGCACCGCCGCTGGCTACGAGCCACTCGCCGTCGAACGGCAAGGTGTAGACGACCTGCGTTTCGTAACTCCGGCCGTCGTCGCCACTGCGCTTCTCGCGTCGGACCAAGGCTGCATTACCGGTCGCCTGTCGAACCAGCTCCGCAACCTGGAACGGGTTGAAGATACACAACAACTGTGACGAGTAGAACGTCGCCAAGAGGCCATAGGGTCCGAAGCAGCCGATTGGGCCGGATATGGGCCAATGTGAACGATCCAGGTGGGGCTCGTCGTCGAATCCAGGGGCCGGAGCCGGCGTCCGTCGCTGCACCAAGCGTATCGCTGCCGAGACCAGAACGTACATGACCACGTAGATCGGGACGATCGAGACCTGCGGCAGGCGATAGTTGAACACTTCGAGGACGGTGAAGAGGACGATGGCGGTCAGACCGAGCGCGACCGGAACGGTCATCGCCCTGTAGAGAACGAAGTCAACCACCGCAACTGCGATGCCCAACACGACAGCGATCAGACCGATCATCGCCGAAACCCGTCCACTACTCCGCAGTCGGCCTCGCTCCCCGCCTGACCGCCCTGCCGACCGCAGACCCCAGTCGGCTTTGTCTGAGCGACCCCACGGGTAGCCCGTCCCGCCGCTTGATCATGGCGAGCACCGCCCGCCGCGTCAACGCCCTCCCACCACGCCTCGAACGGAGACCCGCACCTGTCGTCAGACCCCGAACCATCGCGGCGGCAGTAACGGACACCGGCGTGGTCGAGCGCACGGATGACGGCTGACCCGGCGCCGCGCGGATGACGGTGATTGGGCGACTCGTCGGCGCCGCGCATGGGCCGGGAGTCCTCCGCGAATTGGTCCACCAAGCCCGCCCGCGGGCCGCGTGCCTAGCCGATCGACACGGGGTGGACTCACGGGCTGCCCCCAGTCGGGAACGGTGCGCCGGGGGCGACGTGAGCACCCTCACCGCGGCGGCGGCTCCGATCGACGGGCAGGTCATCGAGGGTCGCGCAGAGCCGCGGCCGGCGGAGGCACGCGCCCGCTGAACTTGGTCGGCCGGAGTCGTACCGTCTTGGTCGGTGAGTAGCCTCTGGGTTGGGACCGCTGTCGGTCAGCTCCGAGTCATGCACCAACCCCCAAGCCACTCATCGAGCTTCGACCAGCGCCGCCGGCCGGAGACGTTCTTCACCGCAATGGCGAGGGCCTTGCGCTGGCCCACCAGCACGACGAGCCGCTTGCCCCGCGTGATGCCGGTGTAGAGCAGATTGCGCTGCAGCATGGCGTAGTGCTGCGTCAGCACCGGGATCACCACGGCGGGGTATTCCGAGCCCTGGCTCTTGTGGATCGTCGCCGCATACGCGAGCACCAGCCGGTCCAGTTCACCGAAGCCGTAGGTGACGCGGCGTCCGTCGAACCCGGCGGTCAGCTCTCCCTCACCGGCATCGACGCCTTCCACGGTGCCGATGTCACCGTTGTAGACATCCTTGGCGTAGTCGTTCTCGATCTGCATGACCTTGTCGCCCGGGGCAAAGGTCCAGCCGAAACGCTCGACCTGCTCCTCGCCGGCGGGGTTCAGTGCCGCCTGCAACTCGATATTGAGCGCCCTCGCGCCGGCGCCGCCCTGGTTCATCGGGCACAGCACCTGGATGTCGCGCACCGGATCGAGCCCGAACCGGCCGGGAATGCGATCCCGGACCAGGGTCAGGATGCGTTCCACCGCCTGTTCGGGGTCTTCCGCCGGCACGAAGTAGAAGTCGCTCTCGCCGTCCCCCGCGTTGAACTCCGGCATCCGGCCCGCGTTGATCCGATGCGCGCTGGCGACGATCCGGCTCGTGGCCGCCTGCCGGAACACGTCGGTGAGGCGCACGACCGGGATCGCACCGGAGCCGATGATGTCCGCGAGCACCTGGCCCGGCCCGACCGAGGGCAACTGGTCGATGTCGCCGACGAGCAGCAGGGCGGCATGATCGGGCACGGCCTGCAGCAGCGCCTGCATCAGCAGGACATCGACCATCGAACTTTCGTCCACCACGAGCAGGTCGCAATCGAGCGGGTTGCCCTCCCGGCGGCGGAAACAGAAGGTCTTCGGATCGACCTCCAGCAGCCGGTGGATGGTCTTGGCCTCCATGCCGGTGGCCTCCGACATGCGCTTGGCGGCCCGGCCCGTGGGGGCGCACAGCAGGAGTGTCACGGCCTTGGCCTGCAGTATCCGCAGGATGGTCTTGACGATGGTGGTCTTGCCCACACCGGGACCGCCGGTGATCACGGTCGCCTTCGAGCGCAGCGCGAGGCGCACGGCCGCAGCCTGACTATCGGCCAGTGTGAGGCCGGTGCTGGCCTCGGCCCAGGGCAGCGCCTTGGCCGCGTCGATCGCCGGCCAGGGCACCGGGCCGCCGGTCACGCGGCGCAGGTGTTCGGCGGCCGACTGTTCGGCATGATAGAGCCCGCTCAGGAACACGCAGGGGGTGCCGGCCACGCTGTCGGCGGTCACCGTCTGTTCCGCCAGCTCCTGCTCGAGCGCCGATGCGATGAGCTCTTCCGGCACCGCGAGCAGCTTCACCGCAAGCGTGGTCAGCTCCGAGGCCGGCAAGCCGCAATGGCCGTCGCCCATGGCCTCGGTCAGCGCGAACGAGATCCCGGCGCGCACCCGGATCATCGCGGTCTTCTCGATGCCGAGTCGTTCCGCGATCAGATCGGCGGTACGGAAGCCGATGCCCCGGATGTCGCGGGCCAGCCGGTAGGGATTCTCGCTCATGACCTGCACGGCATCGGCGCCGTAGGTCTTGAAGATGCGCACCGCGCGGGCCGTGCCAACGCCATGCTGGTGCAGGAACACCATGATCTCGCGGACCATCTTCTGGTCCGCCCAGGCCGCGGTGATCCTGGCCGCCCGTGTCGGTCCGATCCCCTCGACCTCGCGCAGACGGCCGGGGCTGGCTTCGATGATGTCGAACACGTCCGTGGCGAACAGTCCGACCATGCGCTTGGCAAAGACCGGGCCGATGCCCCGGATCATGCCGGAGCCGAGATATTTTTCGATGCCTTCGATCGATGACGGTGCGGAAGCCCGCAGGAAGCGTGCACGGAATTGCAGCCCATGGGTCCGGTCGTTGGTCCATTCGCCCGAGGCGGTGATCCATTCGCCGGCCGAAATCGTCGCGGCATGGCCCACCGCGGTGACGCGGTCGCGATGGCCGCGGGCCTTGATACGGAGCACGCAGAAGCCGGTCTCAGGGTTGTGGAAGGTCACCCGCTCGACGAGGCCGGCCAGCACCTCGCGGCCGGGGGCTGTGGTCGCCCTCACTTGCGGGCCATGCCGGCCCTGGGGGGGCGCGTTCCAGGTGGTGGGGGATCGTCCGCGCGGACGCATCTGAGGGCACTATGTCACGACCCGTGCCCATTGTTCCAGAAGTCCTGCTTCTCGGCACTCTGCCCAATCCCGGGGATCTTGAACGCTCAATCCGGCTGCAGTTGACGCCGGGCTCCGGACCGGCGCCGGAGATGGCGATGGCCGCGGCGGGCGCACCGGGGCGAGCTGGTCGACTCCGGGGCCCGGGGGGGCGGCTACGGGGCTCGGGCCTCGACATCGGCGGCGGCCTCGTCGTCTCGGACCCGTCGACGGGTCTGTCGGCGGACGTGCGGGTGCGGGTGCGGGTGCGGATGCTGCTGGCGAAGCCACCGGGTTCCGGGAACGAAGGCGTATCGGTGTCTCTGAGCTACAGCGACGCACGCTCCACCCAGCCGAGCCCGCACGGCCTCGCCGCCGGGGGCGGCATGGCGGACGCGCCGTCCGCCCCCCCAGCGCAACCGCCCAGTGATCACGGCGTGGAGCCGGTCGCGCTCGAGGGTGACCTCGTCGGACTCTCGCTACTGCCGCGTCAGCGTTCCCAAGACCTCAACGTTCCCGCAGCCGTCACTGCTCGCGGTTTGGAGAAATCGAGCCGTGTTGCCCGAGAAAGTCAGCATCGTGGGAGCCCGTGTGATGGTGCCGCAGGTGTCGTCGTCAATGGGCACGGCATCGATTATGGAGTCGGGTGGGAACGTGACGAGGCCGGTTTCGTTCACGGTGCCGGTGACAGCTGGGAGTGCGCTGGTCTCTTCGAAGATCGAGATCGAGCCCGTGATCGTGAGCTGTGCCCCAGCTTGCACCACGGTTATTTGCATGGTTCCGCTCAGACTCACCATCGAGGCTGTGATCGTCAGTGGTCCACTATAGGTTCCCGCGACATTCGGAATCTGCGGCTGCGGTGACGGAGCGGTTGGGCTGTTGTCACCGCCGCACGAAGCGGTGGCCACGACGACGACCGCGCAGGTGGCCAGGAGCCTGATGCGAGATAGGTCCATCAGCTTATCGACACGTTCCATGGGGGGGAGTATACGCGGCCGGGGCAAGGTAGGGAATCGGGCGGTCTGGTGAGTCTCGACGCAAACGCCGGCCTCGGTCCCGCCGTTGGTGAGGTGTGAAGTGTCCGCCGTCCCGTACTGACGGGCCGGCCGGGAACCCGGCTGGTGCTTGCGTCGCGTGCGGCCCCGGCGCCGGGGCACGTGTCCAGATTGCGGGTCGGAGCGCTCGATTTGCCTGACGTGCGCGCCTGGCCGGAAGACGCAGTCCGGCCGTGCCCGTACCCCGGTGAGGACCTACGCCGGCTGGTGAAGGCCTGCGCCGGGGATTGGGAGTGGGCGCGCGCTGGCCGCGGCCGGGGGTGACCTGGTTCGGGCGCGGGTGATGGTTGAGCGCCGGCAACGGAGGAGCGAGTCCCACCAGGTCCGGCCGCCTCGACACCGTCCGCCCCGCGCCCGGACGGCCGCGAGGACCCAACGGGTCGAGCACGCAGTGGAGGCTGACACGGGCGGACGCGCCGTCCGCCCCCGCGAGTTCCGCGTCTGCAGCTCCAGACGGGCTTTCCGCAATGAAGTGCCAGAGGTCGAGCGAAAGGGGCCGCGTGGCGGACGCAGCCGGGGCGCGAGCGGCGTTGCTCGAACGCCGGGGCCCACCTGGGTCGGACACCCCGCGGGGGCAGCCCTGGAGTCCGCCCCCGAACCCGCGATAGCTGCCCGACGATTCCGGTGGCCCGGTGGAGGGGCTCGCCGCGGCCGGCGCTGGAAATCCCCCGGCCCAAAGTTGATGGGAACCCCGTTTGTCCGGTCCACCACCCGGCCGCGGCGGTCGCGCAGGCCGTCGCGGGCGACGCCGATCACGACAAGTCCCCCCTCGATGGAACCGCGCGGTTCGCACGGACCGGGCGCCAACCGTGCTACGCTGATCCGTCGGACCATCCCGTCAATCATGGCACGAGACTCCGCAATCGAATGGACGGGCCACACGTTCAACCCGTGGTGGGGTTGCACCAAGGTTTCTCCGGCGTGCGATCATTGCTACGCGGAAACTTGGGCACGGCGCACCGGCTTCGATATCTGGGGCGCCAACGCGCCGCGGCGACACCTCAGTGACGACTACTGGAGCCAGCCGCTCCGCTGGGATCGCGACGCCGCCCAGTCCGGCCGTCGAGCGCGCGTGTTCTGCGCGTCCATGGCGGACGTGTTCGAATGGGACCGTACGTTAGACGGCCTCCGGAAACGCCTGTGGAAGCTCGTTGATAGTACACCGCATCTCGACTGGCTACTGCTCACAAAACGGCCGCATCTGGCCCGACGACTAGCGCCATGGCCCAGTGCGTGGCCGGTCCACGTCTGGCTCGGAACGACCGTCGAGAACCAGCACTTCGCTGACCGGCGCATCCGTTTTCTGCTAGACGTTCCCTGTCGATATCGATTCCTGAGTTGCGAGCCGCTTCTCGGACCTCTCGACCTGTCCGCCTATCTCCACGGACTACACTGGATCATCGCAGGCGGGGAAAGCGGCGGCCGGGCACGGCCCACGCATCCCGACTGGATTCGCGGACTCCGCGACCAATGCGTGAGCGCTGGCGTCGCATTCCACTTTAAGCAGTGGGGCAACTGGTATCCGCAGGAGACAGGTGGAGTAGCACAGAACGGAGTGGACACCTCCTTCGTCAGAATGAGCAAGAAGAGCGCCGGCCGCGTCTTGGACGGCCGGACGTGGGACGAGCTCCCGCATGGCTACTCAGACCGAACTGTTCGGCGATCTTCGGCCAGCCGGTAGGCCGCGACCGCACGTACGCCAACCGCCCGTTGGTATCGAGGCACCGCTCTGGACCATCGATAAGTCCCGCCTGATCGACGAGTACATCCATCACTTCTTGCTGGTTACGAAGCACGGCGTCTACCTGGACCTGTTCGCCGGACCGCAACACGCAACTGACGCCGAGAATTGGTCCGTCCGGCGGGTTCTGGAACGGCGCACCGAGGGCAACCCTTCCATTCGTCACTACGCGGTGTGCGACATCAAGCGCAAGCAGGCGGACCGGTTGCGGAATCTTGGGAGGAACCACCCCTCGTTCCGCGTCTATGAAGGTGATGCCAACGAGCGCGTTCACGAGATGCTGGAGGGAGCACCGACCCCTCACGACGAGGAATGGGGAGGTAATGGGGTCATCTAGGCCAGACTTTGCCGCTCCGGCGGGGTCGTTCCCGCGACCTGAATCTAACACGCAACGTCATGAGGGGCACCCGATGGCCGAAGGCATGACCGGACCCGGCCCGGACCCTACGCACCCGGCCTCCCTGCGGCGCACCTGATGACCGCAACGACCCTCCAGCCGGTCGCGGGGGCGGCCGGCATGACGGGCCCGCGCCGCGGGGTTCCGGGGCTGCGCTTGAGCAACCCGCCTACAATGTGCCGAACGTGGCGATCTTTGCGTTGGTGGACAACGACGACATGCAGGTTCGCGGGGATTTGGGCTCCCGGACGCAACGACATTTACAGCCATCCACGCTCACGGAAAGCCGCAAGATTGACGCCGGGCGGAGCATACCAGCCTTTTGCTGCGTAGCGAGCGCCGAGTTCGAGCGCGACCTCCTTGTTCCCGTAGGGAATCCGCAACGGCGTGTCCGTTTCCGAATCCGTCCCGACGCTGCCGGATTCCACCGCTTCCTCTGCCGCGCTTCTCGATTTCCGCTTCCGCGGCATTTTCGCCTGCACTTTCTTTCCCGTCGTTGCCCGGCTGCGCGCATTCCGCGCCGGCACCTTGCGACCCTTTACCGCTTTCGATTCCCTGTTCGCATCGATCCACTTCGACATCGCGGCTGAACAGGCCCTAGCCTCGTCGGGTAACCCAACACTCTTCTCCCGCGCGATGGCCTCAGCAAACGATACCTGCGCCACACTCGGCGGCTTAGTCGCCGCTGCCCCCGTGGAGTCCTCGCCCGTATCGCCGGCCGCCCGTGTCGGCGCGTGCAGATCCAGAAACGCCCGGCAGACCGCCCACGATTTCGTATAGCCCACTGGCTGCCTGATGCCCTTGCGCTTGGCGACCGAAGCGGCAAACCGCTTCATCGCCGCCGTTGGCCGGCGGTCCCCACCGCCGTCTCCGCCGCCGAGAGCTTCGCCCAGCGCAACCGTCTCCCCAGCAACGGAACCGTTCCCGAGCCTGTCAATGATGCGCCGGGCCGCATCGCACACCGCGTCGATCGCGCCCATCATCTTCTGTTTGCCAAGCACCACATCGTCGAGCAGACATTCGAGCTCAGCCGTCACACCCGGATCGACCAACGCCGGATCGGCGCGTTCCAGAATGTTGAACAGCGCAAGCCCCCGCTCGGTCGGCACGATGTTCTGTCTCTGCGCTTTCAGGAACCCTTGGTTCCTCAGTCCGACGATGACCTCCGCCCGAGTCGCCGGCGTGCCGATGCCCTTGGCCTCCTTGAGGCGGTCCCGCAGGATGTCATCTTCGACGAAGCGCCAGGCATTCTGCATCGCCTCGAGCAGCGTGCCCTCCTTGTAGCGCGGCGGCGGACGGGTCTCCTTGTCCTCGATCTTCGGACCGCGCAACCGCGCGACCTCCTTGTCGCGCAGCACCGGCAGCACCTGCGCCGCTTCGCCCTTCTCATCGGCCGGCCGCCACTCGGGGAAGGCGTCGCGCCAGCCACGCTCGATCGGCTGGCGCCCGGTCGCGCGGAACTCGAATCCGCGGACATCCAGCGTCACGATCGTCTGACGGTAGCGGTAGTCCGGCATGACCGAAGCGAGGTAGGACCGCGCGACGGTGTCGAACAACTTCTTGTCGTCGCCCGACAGGCGGCGCCAGATCTCACCCAGATCGCCGATCCTGTTGACGTTCGGGATGACCGCGTGGTGGCTCTCACCCGCGAGCCCCTTGTCATGGAAGCTGCCGTTCCGCCCCTTACGTATTACCGGCGGCGACGGCACGGGTATCCCGCCGTAGGATTTGCCGGCTTGCAGCCCGGCAACCATCTTCGGCACGTCCCCGAGCGCGCTCTCCGGCAAGTAGCGCACCTCGGCGCGCGGATAGGTGATGATCTTCTTGCCCGCGCCGTCATAGAGTTCCTGCGCCACTTCCAGAGTCCTGGAAGCCGACCAGCCGAACCGGGCGCTGCAAAGCTTCTGCAACGAGGGCAGGTCGTGGAGCCTGGGCGGACGTTGCCGCTTGTCCTCGACCCGCACGCCGAGCGGACCCTCGAAGTCCCGCGCCGAGGTCGCGACCGCCTCCGCGTCCGCTCGCTTGAGGATACGCTCCTTCGGCGCGTGCCGCATCCGGAACGTCCCGGCCCGTGCATGCGCTGCGGCCACGACCTCGAAATAGGAGCCCGGAACAAAGTCGCGGATCTCCAGTTCACGCTTGCACGCAATCGCCAGCGTCGGTGTCTTCACCCGGCCGACCCCGATCACGCCGCGCGCACCCCGGCCGACCGTGACGGTTGCGGTCCGGGTCAGCGACAGGTTGTAGATCTGGTCGGCCTGTCGGCGCGCGACGGCGGCGGCGTAGAGGCGGGCATGCTCGCCGTTGGGCCGGGCGCGGCCGAACGCCTCGCGGATGGTTTGAGCGTCCTGCGCGGTGAACAGCACCCGCAGGACCTCGCCCCGATAGCCGCAGTGCTCCAGGATCTCCTGGCCTATGAGCTGCCCCTCGCGGTCGCAATCGGTGGCGAGCCAGACCCGCTTGGCAGTGCGCAGCGCCGCGCGAATAGCCTTCAGCTTCGCCGCCTTATTGCCGCCCGTGGCCGGCTTGGTGCCGTACAGCCCTTCTGGCCTGAGCAGCACCGCCGCCCAGCGCTTCCAGGCCGGGTTCACATCCTCCGGCTCGCACAGATCGAGCAGATGGCCCTCGGCCGGGAGAACGGCGCCATAACGGGACCCAACGGCGGCGCGGATATCCTTCGCCTGACTGGATTTCTCGGTGATGACGATCTGATCGGTCATGAAAACCCGGACGGGATCAATCCGCATCCGTCGCTGAAGCGAACTGGTGATGTGCTCACGGCCTGCTCCGGGCGGGTCTCCCCCGTTCAGATCACGATGCGTTCGATCTCGTCGACGGTGATCGTGTCCGCCGTCCTGTCGTAGAGCTTCGTCGTCTTCGGCGACGCGTGCCCCGCAATCTGCTGCGCGTGCTCCAGCGTCCCCCCGTTCGACAGATACGCCGTGATCCCCGTCGCACGAAACGTGTGGCAGCAAGGGTACCGACCAGATTCGTGCAAAATTACACTGTAAGGGGCTCGGCGGGGCGGGTCGGCGAGCTCGACGCCGAACAGCCGCCCGGAACCGGCCCAGGCGCCCCCCAGAGGGACCCTGGTCGCCCGCACCACGGGAGTCGAGCGAGAGTCCGACGTCGTCGAGTTCGACGACCAGGGCTTCTACCCGGTGCGCCGCGTGCGCTGCAGCGCGGTCGACGGCGCCCAGGGCAAGGGCGCCTCGCGGGTGCGCTCGGAGATCAAGGTCGCGCTGCGCACGTCCTGCTGCACGGTCGACCGGCCTGTCCATGGAATGCGGCTTCGGGGTATTTCCTGACAGATACGCACCACGGAACCCGTCATGTTCCGTGGTGCCAAACTGTTCAGCCAGAACGGGCATTTGTTCCTGACAGAACCGTGCCGGCCTCCGACCCCGACGTCTCCCGCCCCCGCCTGATCCGCGATGCCACCTTCCTCGAGGCCGACCGACGCGAGATCGCCCTGCGACGGGGCCCCCACAATCGGTTGGGCTTCGCGTACCAGGTCGCCTTCGTGCGTGTGCTCGGCAGGTTCCCCCAACAGGCGCCCCTGGAGATCGACGGGGAGATCCTGAGATTCGCGGCCCTGCAGCTCGGGGCCGACGCCGAGACGATCTACGCCTACGCCCGCCGGCAGCAGACGGTCTCCGAGCATCAGCAGCGCATCGGTGAGTACCTGCGTCTGGGCGCGTTCGACAACGCCGTCGGCGAACGGCTGGCGCGGTTCCTCGAAGACGAAGCGCTACGGCTCGACCGCACGGCGTCGCTGTTGGCGCGGGCGCGAGGCTGGCTTCGCGACGAACACGTTCTCGCGCCGGCCGACTCGGTGCTTCGCCGTGCGGTGGGGGCAGCCCGGCACAAGGCCCGCGCCCTGCTGACGCAACGCATGGCGGAGCGTCTGTCGGCGCCGATGCGCGACCGCCTCGATGCGCTGGTCGCCGTCGGCGACGACCAGCCGCACTCGTCCCTGCACGGCATCAAGACCGGCACGTCGAGCCCGTCGGTCGGGGGCATGAAACGACTTCTGACACGGCTGGAATCGATCGAGGCGACCGGCGTGCTGGACATCGACGTGAGCTGGGTCAACGGGAACTATCAACGGATCCTGTTCCACAGCGTCCGGACTGCGTCGGCCGACCGGGTGCGCGAGATGGCCGCCCCGCGCCGCCACCTCGCGCTGGTGTGCTTCCTGCACCAGGCGTGGCGCGACACGCTCGACCAGGCCGTCGACATGTACGGCAAGCTCCTCGACCGCAATCGGAAGCGGGTCGAAGACCGCCTCGACGACATGCTCAAGGCGCAGCGCCACGCCGTCGACCGGATCGTTCAGCGCTACCGGCGGCTTGGCGCCGTGCTGCTCGATCCGGACGTCGTCGACGACGGGTTGCGGGCCCGACTGCTGTCCATCGTGCCGGAGGAGCAGCTGCGCGAGGACCAGTCCGACTTGGCGAACTGGACGCGGGGCGACCGGAAGGCCCGCTTCGAGCAGACGGCGGAGCGGCACGCCGGGCTGAGCCAGTTCGCCGCGCCGTTTCTGAGCCGGATGAAGTTCGTCGACGAGCAGGCCAAGGACACCTCGCCGACGCTGTCGGCGCTGCGGGCCTACCGCGAACACCGCGCGGCGGGGCGCCGCGGCCTGCCGCCCGATGTGTCGCTCGACTTCGCGCCACCGGCGCTGCAGCCGCTCATCCGCCGCAACGGCGTGACGGACCGCCGACGCTGGGAGAGCGCGTTGTTCCTCCAGGTGCGCGACGAGCTCCAGACCGGCAACCTCGCCATCGAGGGCGCGAAGAACTTCGGCCGCTTCGAGGCCTTCTTCCTGCCCACCGCCCAGTGGGAGCGGGTCCGCGAGGCGTTCTGGGCGCGCACCGGATTCCCCGTCGACCCCGACGCGGCGGTCGACCACCTGAAGGCCCGCCTGTCGGATGCGTTCGACCGCTTCCTGGAGGGTGTCGCTGACAACCGGCAGGTCACGTTCGACGACGCAGGGTGGCGGCTGAAGACGGACCCGGCCGAGCAGCCCGACCCGGCGCAGTCGGAGCGCCTCGCCGAGCTGCACCGCTGGCTGGACGCCCGCAGTCGCACTATCCGGCTGGCCGACCTGCTCATCGAGGTCGAGAACGACCTCGGGTTCAGCGTCCACTTCCAGCAGCCCAGCGAGAAGCGGGTCGACCCCGGGGATGTCTGCGCGCTGCTCGCCGCGATCCTCGCCCACGGCTGCAACCTCGGCCTTTACACCATGGAGAAAGTCGCCCCCGACATCGCCTACAGGCGGCTCAAGTACGTCAGCGACTGGCGGCTCGTCGAGGAGAACCAGCGGGCCGCGCTCGCCGCCATCGTCCACGGCATCTCCCGCCTCGACGCCGCCGGCCATTGGGGCGACGGCACGACTGTCGGCCAGCGACGGGCAGCGCTTCGCCATGCCGCAGAAGGTCCTGCAGCGGACCTACAGCACCCGCTTCAACGACTTCGCGCTCGAGTTCTACTCCTTCGTCGCCGACAACTACGCGCCGTTCTACAGCCGCCCGATCGAGTGCACCGACCGCGACGCGCCCTTCGTGCTCGACGGCGTGCTCTACCACGAGAGCGACCTCGACCTCGAAGAGCACTACACCGACACCCACGGGTACACCGAGATCAACTTCGCCGCCTTCGGCATGATCGGCATGCGGTTCTGCCCCCGCATCCGTAGCCTGCACCGCCAGCGCATCTACTGCGCCGACCCGGCCCGCGACCACGGCGTCCTCGAGCCGGTCCTCCAGCGCGGCCGGCGGGCGGTCAACTTCCGTCTCATCGCCGAGCAGTGGGAACCGCATCGGCCAGTTCTACGCGGCGTTCCCCGCGGGGCACGCCACGGCGTCGGCCGCCCTGCAGAGGCTCAACCGCTTCCAGGCCTCGAACCGCTTCTACGCCGCCAACCGGGAACTCGGCCGGGCGCTGAAGACCGAGTTCGTGCTGCAGTACATGTCCGAGCCGAAGCTGCGGGCCAAGGTGCGGCGGGGCCTGCTCAAGGTCGAGCAGCTCCACGCCCTGGCGCGGGCCGTCTACTACGGACAGCGGGGGCGCATCAGCGCCCGCGAGGTCTACGACCAGATGAACGCGTGCTCGTGCCTGACGTTGATTCTCGCCTGCATCGTCTACTGGCAGGCCCGGGAGATCTCACGGCTGGCCGCCGCGCCGGACTTCCCGTTCGACCCCGACCTGCTGCGGCACGTCAGCCCGATCGAGTGGAAGAACGTCGTCCTCTACGGCGAGATCAAGATCGACCCCGCCAAGCTCACGAGGCGCGACCCTTAGCGTGTATTTCAACACGAATCTGGTTGGTACCCTGGGTCGGGCACCAAGGGGAGCCGAAGACAACGATTGGCGGACCGGATCCGGGCGATGGTGACAACCCGCGCCGGGTGGACCGCCGCACGGAGACCGCCGAGGCTCGTGCCGAAGCGCCGAGGGTCAGCCCCGATTCGGCGCCGGCGCCGGCCGCCGGCGGGCATGCGCCGCGATCGCGAGCAGAAGCGCCATCAGCGCCGCGAGGGCGCCGTGGCCACGACGCCGCACGCCAGCCGCGCGCCGCCACCGCCCAGCGGCTCCGGCGAGTCCGAGTAGTTGTCGCCGCCCTCATGAATCACCAGCGCGCGTCCGTACAGGTCGCTCAGGGCCAACCGAGGCGCGACCACCGCCGTCGTCACGCGGCCGCCGTCGGACGTGAGGCGTGGCAGATCGCCAAGGTGACCGTTGCCTTCGGGCCCCTCGTGCACGCCTGTGTTCGCCGGGTCGTAGTGCCCGCCGGCGGCCTGACCTCCTGACCCGCAGTCGGGATTCGCATGGGCATGAAAGCCGTGGTCGCCCGCCGGGAGGATGTCGCCGAGATCCGGCGTGAAGCGCACGCCGCCGCCGGCCTCCTCCTGAAGCGTGATGGTCCCCAGTCGTTCCGTGCCCGTGGCGGTGTCGAAGATGTCGACGGTGTTCTGCGCCGCCGCCGACCCCGCAAGCACCACCGCCGCGATCGTGACCGCCAGCGTTCGTCTCCGAGTCATGCCGCCTCTCCATCCCTCCACTGCGACAGTCACGCACCTGTCCCGAGGTCGATCTGCCAGCCGCGATACCCGTCAGATCAGGAAGACACTCTCGGATCGTAGTCCAGATCCGCCATGATCGGCGAGGAATTGTCAAAAGTTGTGTATCGGCTCTTGACGTGATTCAGGCAGCCTCCTTCCGAGCCTCCGTCTGCCGGCTGGTCTGGATGACGCCATCGTGGAAGACCACGCCGGCCCGGACGAGGGGCAGCAGGTGCGCCCCGTTCAGCCGGCGCCATCGCCGTTGCGCCATCGTCACCAGCTTGTAGGCCATCAGCAGCCCCTTGGTCCGCGAGCCCGCGCCCTTGGTCACGCGCTGCCGAAGACGCACCGTCGCAAACACCGATTCGATCACGTTCGACGTCCGCAGGTGCCGCCAGTGCTCCGCCGGGAAGTCGAAGAACGCCAGCAGCCCCTCCCGATCCTGGGCCAGGCACGTCGCCGCCTTCGGATACTTCGCCTCGAACTCCGCAACGAAGGCGTCGATGCCCCGCTCCGCGTCGGCCTTCGTCTCCGCATACATGATGCCCCGCAGCGCCCGCTTCGCACGCGGCCGAAGACGCTTCGGCAGCTTGTCGAGCACGTTGGCCAGCTTGTGGCACCAGTCAGGGTACCGACCAGATTCGTGCAGAAATACACCCTAACTAAGGGCCGCGCATCTTGAGCTTGGCGGGGTCGATCTTGATCTCGCCGTAGAGGACGACGTTCTTCCACTCGATCGGGCTGATGTGACGCAGCAGGTCGGGGTCGAACGGGAAGTCGGGCGCCGCAGCGAGCCGTGAGATCTCCCGGGCCTGCCAGTAGACGATGCAGGCAAGGAATCAGGGTCAGGCACGAGCACGCGTTCACCTGGTCGTAGACCTCGCGGGCGCTGATGCGCCCCCGCTGCCCGTAGTACACGGCACCGCGCCAGAGCGTGGAGCTGCTCCACCTTGAGCAGGCCCCGCCGCACCTTCGCCCGCAGTTGCGGCTCCGACATGTACTGCAGCACGAATTCGGTCTTCAGCGCCCGGCCGAGCTCCCGGTTGGCGGCGTAGAAGCGGTTCGAGGCCTGGAAGCGGTTGAGCCGCTGCAGGGCGGCCGACGCGGTGGCGTGGCCGGCGGGGAACGCCGCGTAGAACTGGCCGATGCGGTCCCACTGCTCGACGATGAGGCGGAAGTTCACCGCCCGTCGGCCGCGCTTGAGGACCGGCTCGAGGACGCCGTGGTCACGGGCCGGGTCGGCGCAGTAGATCCGCTGGCGGTGCAGGCTGCGGATGCGCGGGCAGAACCGCATGCCGACCATCCCGAAGGCCGCGAAGTTGATCTCGGTGTACCCGTGGGTGTCGGTGTAGTGCTCTTCGAGGTCGAGGTCGCTCTCGTCGGGTCGTTTGCGGGAGGGGGCGAGATCCTACGCTAAGCGTTTCGCGGTGCCCGACGGGTCGGCGCCAGGAGTTCGCCCGGCCGCGCCGCGGGCATCCGCCGGTAGAGGTCGGCGACCAAGTCAGCGGCCCCGTCCGGCACGCCGGTTTCCGTCCTCTCGACGCGGAGCACGCTGTCTTCGATGCTTCCGCCAGCAACCGCACCGGCCCGCGCCGCGGCGGCCAGCCGGCGCAGGTCCCTCAGCGGAACCGGCGCTCGGCGAGCCAGTCGTGCGGACTGGCCGGAGCCGGCAGGCTGCGGTCGGCATCAGCAATGGCGGGAGCCGACAGCAGCGCCTTTCGGATGTCGCCGTAGCGGCGGGACCGCGCCAGCCAGACGTCGCCGGCGCGGAACGCGTCCCGCAGGTGGAACAACACCGCCGTCTCCCAGAAGGCGGTGATCAGGGCCAGCTGCGGGAGCAGGGCCAGAAGGTCCTTGCATCCTGAAGCCGGAGGACCGTGACGCGGGAGCGGGCTAAACGTAGGATTTCGCCCCCTCCCGCAAACAACCCGACCCTGCTGGACAGAACGGACGCCCTCGAGGACCTGGCCGTCTTGCCGGGCAACCGGCTGGAGGCGCTCCCGGGGGACCGGGCCGGGCAGCACAGCATCCGGATCAACGCGGAGCGGCGGATCTGTTTTCGATGGGCCTCCGACGGACCGCACGACGTCGAGATCGTGGACGATCGATCGGTAGGGGCAGGAAGAAGGCCTTGACCCCCAAGAACGGCATGCGCCCGGTGCATCCGGGTGAAATCCTGCGCGAT
This sequence comes from Vicinamibacterales bacterium, assembly GCA_965229825.1. Classification (GTDB taxonomy): domain Bacteria; phylum Acidobacteriota; class Vicinamibacteria; order Vicinamibacterales; family UBA8438; genus JAJEEA01. The sequence goes on along the minus strand of CBDDJQ010000013.1, from coordinate 820,729 downwards.
GAGCTCCAGGCGCTCGGGGTGTCGGCCAACGCGCTGTCGAAGGCGCTCGCGGTGCCGGTGAACCGGGTCACGGCGATCCTGCACGGGCAGCGCGGCGTGACCGCGGACACGGCGTTGCGGCTGGCGCGGTATTTCGGGACGACGCCGCAGGTGTGGCTGAACCTGCAGCAGACCTACGAGCTGCGGCGGGCCGAAATCACGGTGGGCCGCCGGATCGCCGAGAGCGTCCAACCCCAGGGATACAGCGGCGTGCCCGAGGGCTCTGACGGAAAGCCCCTGGGCGCACGCGGCGCGCCCGTCCGGAGGAACATGACCGGCGACGGACCGAAGATCGTCATCGAGGGGACGCCCAGCCAGCGTCGGCCGCCGAGGAGACCAATGATCACTCACGACATCGACGAAACCCGTTCCGACGACCTCCGGTGGTCGCTGTGCGGCGTTTTCCTGTACGACGAGAAGCAGCTCCCGCACGGCGACGAGCCGGCGACCTGCCGCAAATGCCAGCGATACAGGTCGGCGACCAGCTACCTGAAACGCCGAGAAGCGAAGAAGACTGCGAAGAAGATTGCGAAGAAGACCTGACCGGACGCCGTAAACCCTTGCGCACCTGTTCCCGCCGCGGCCGCGTTCGAAGTGCCGAGCGCACCGCCGCGTCGAGACGCTCGTGCACCTCCCGCCTTCGGAGCTGGCCTCGGCCGCCGAGCTCATCGCCGCCGCCGCGGGATCGTCGGGGCCTGCCACGAGTTGGACCCCCGCCCGCCGCAGCCGGCGAGTTGCTCGACCAAGGACGCCGAAGAGCCGGCCGGGGGCGGCCGCACCGTCTTGCCCCGCCAAGGGCGAACCCCATTCGTTGACATCCCCATCGCAGGACCACTACTCTCCAGCACCATGAGTGTCATCGCACAGGCAATTGCCGACCGGTAAAGCGAAATCCACCGCCTCCAAACCGAGATCAAGGCGCTGACCGACGTCGAGCAGCTCCTGGGAGCCTCCGCCCCGGCGGCGCGCTCCGCGGCGCGGCGCTCCTCGCGGAGAAAGGCGACCGCCGCCTCCGCAGAGAGCCAGCCCGAGGTCAAGCCGCAGAGGAAGCGCCGGGAGATGACGGCCGCGGAGAAGAAGGCGGTATCGGAGCGCATGACCGCCTACTGGGCCGAACGGAGGAAGACGGCCCCCAAGAAGACGGCCCCCAAGAAGTAGACAGCTCGTCCCACCGTGCAGCTGCCCGCGCCGGTGCTAGACGCGGCCCTGGAACAACGGTGGACCCGTCCCCGCCGAGCGCCATCCCGACTGGCATCAGGTTAACGGAACCCGGCTTATCCGACCCACCACACGGGGAACCCGACGACTCCCCCGAGAGGAGCTGACCATGCTCGAGAAGATCCGCGGCGCATCAGCAGCAATACTACTAACACTCGTAGCAACAGCACTGAGCGACCAGCTCCGGGCCGTCCCGCCCTGGATATCTATAACGGCGGCGACGATTCTCCTTACAGTATGGATAAGACCGCAAATAATCCGAGAGAGCGCAAAAGCAACGAAAACAGCGGCAGGCGCGCTGGCAGGGATAGTAGTTCTGACGGTACAGAGCACCACATTCTGGCTGCTAGTAGTAACGGGATGCTTGTTCACGTTTATTACAATAAGCGACATAAGAAGAGCCGAGACACTGGGGAACAGCATATACACAAGAGCGATCTGCTCCGGAACAGGATGCATCAACATCGAATACAAAATCCGACAATGCATAAGCGAAGCAATCCAGGTAGGCGGTCTTGAGATTACAGGGCGAAGGGACCGAGGTGACACGGAAGCGGCGCGCAATCACTATAGAGATTGCTTAATCGCAAACGACGCAGGTTGGGAGACTTGCACGTGGGGGGAGAAAGGATGTAAGTATCTGAGAGGATACAACGCATCGGACACGACTGGACAACCGCTGTTCGAACACCCGAATGCGCGGTAGACTGAAGGTCAGCAAACCGGGAACGCCAGCCGTGTCCCCGGCCGTCGCGCCACGCGCCACGGGCGAGGCGCACGACTCGCCGTGAAGCTGCCCGCCATCACCCCCGCGGGGTCGTGGCGACGCACCGTCCGCCCCCGCCACCCGGACTGCAGGAAGGGTCGCCCATGCCGCTGCCCCGCTTCCTCGGGATAGTGTGTTCCAGGACAGTCCAACTAGTGAACCGTCCCGTCGTCCACGACCCTCGGCTCTTGGTATCGCCCCTCCGCACCTCGCTCCTGCGCAGCCCGACTCAGCTCATCAAGGTGCCCGAACAGCTCCCGCAGGCGGCATCGTTGCCATTCGGGATGACCGCACGCGATGCCGAAGATCCGCTGGCCAGGTCCGCGCACTTGTGCCGCATCTTCCCAGCGGCGCGCTTGTCGAGCAGTCAACCGCGCGAACGCCTTGACCAAGCCGTACACACGTTCAGCCGCCTTGAGCAGGACGGCGCCGCCGTCGGAACTCCCGTGGTCTTCGGTTAGCGGGTCGTGGCGAGAAAATCCACGAAAAGGTGTGCAGGTACGGCGGGCGTGTGCCGATACGTGAAGTATGGCGCGCAAGAGCGATGACCGCGGCGGTTCGAAGGGTCCTGGGCCTCAGCGAGACCCTCGGGACGTGCGCATCGAGCGCCTCGAACGAGACAAGGCGAAGCTGATCGAGGAGCGGGATCACTGGAAGCGCCGCAGCGAGCATCTGGAGAAGGAGCTCGAGGCGGCGCGGCGCGCCGGCCGCCGACAAGCGGCCCCCTTCGCCAAGGACCGGCCGCAGGGACGCGGCGGGCGTCCCGGGCGGCGAGCCGGGGCGGAGTACGGCAGGCAGGGGCGCCGCCGGCCGCCGACGCAGGCTGACGAGACCCACGTGGCGCCGGCCCCGACGAGCTGTCCGGACTGCGGCGGCGCGGTCGCGCTGGACCGTGTGGCGTCGCAGTATCAGGAAGACCTGCCCGAGGTGCGTCCCCTCGTGCGGCGCTTCGACATCGAGGTGGGCCACTGCTCGCAGTGTCAGCGGCGCGTGCAGGGCCGGCACGCGCTGCAGACCTCCGACGCGTTGGGCGCGGCTGCCGCTCAACTGGGCCCGAACGTCGCCGCGCTGGTCGTCGAGTTGCACACCGAGCTGGGCATGCCGCTGGAGAAGGTCGTCCGCGTTCTGCGGACGCAGTTCGGACTGTCGGTGACCAAGGGCGGCCTGGTCCAACTGCTGCACCGCACCGCCGACGCGGCGGCGCCCGCGTATGCGGCGCTGCGCGAGCAGGTCCGCTGCAGTCCGGTGGTCACGCCGGATGAGACCGGCTGGCGGGTGAACGCGATCCTCCACTGGCTGTGGGCGTTCGCCACCCCGGAGACGACGGTCTATGCCATCTGCGACGGCCGGGGGTTCGCCGAGGCGGCGGCGGTTCTCGGCCCCGACTTCGCCGGCGTGCTGGTGCGGGACGGGTGGGTGGCCTATCGCGGCTTCAAGAAGGCGCCGCATCAAACGTGCCTGGCCCACCTCTTGAGACGGTGCAAGGACTTGCAGGCCGCTCATCCCGACAGCCCGTGGGCGGGCGCGGTGCAGGCGGTCCTGCGGGACGGCCTCGCCCTGCGGGACCGCTCGAACGCGGGCGAAATCAGTGAGCACGGTCTGGCGTCGGCCCGCGGTCGGCTCGCCGCCCGGCTCGGCCGGCTGATCGACACCGCGCCGCCGTTGGCCGCCGCCGAGCGCTTCGCCAAGCACTTGGCCAACGAATTCCCGGCGGTGTTCCTCTTCTTGTGCGACCCGTCGATCGACGCCACCAACTGGCGGGCCGAACAGGCCATCCGACCCGCAGTGGTCACGCGTAAGGTCTGCGGCGGCAACCGCACCCGGCGCGGGGCCGACACCCAGCAGGTGCTGGCCAGCGTCGTGCGTACCGCCCGCCAACGCAACCTCGACCCGCGCTCGCTGATCACGACGATGCTGTGCGCCCCCGAACCCGTCGTGCCCGAAGCGCTTGCGTTGCCGCCGCCCGCCTGACGCCGGGCGGCGTGGAAACCGCTCATCCGCTTCCCGTCCTCCTGCGCGCCCCCGGCCCGCACTCAATCCGCGCCGTCCCGCCGCCGCCCGAGCCCGCGACCCGTGGGTTTCGCCGCCAGCGGCGGGAACGCCACCAGGCAGCTCGCCGCTGTTCGCGGCGTCGGTCCCCGCCGCGTGTCCCTCATGGCGGCGGCGCCGTCGCCGGGACCCGCGTGGTCTCGCGCCGCCGCGGGGGACCGGGGCGCCGCGGAGCCGCCAGACCCAGCGCTCCGCGAGCGAACCAGCCGGACCGACCGTCGCTGCCGATGACGCGCCGACAAGCTGCCTTGGCGACAATGGGACTGCGAGTCTGCCATGGGCGCTCTCAACAGCGACATGCTCTGCACAGGTCCGCCGGCCGGCGAGTCGCCCCTCGTGCCCCTCGTTTCCGGCCTCCTCACAGCCACAGAGACCGACGCTGCGATGCCGACAAATCTGCGCGGGGACAACCTCGTCATGCAGCAACTTCCCCGACGGCTCGGTTCATTTCCGCCCATTTCCACTGGAGAAAATCAGTCCCGCACCCGGTAACCGAATACGATCCATTCCTGGACGATGCGGTCCAGCCCATTCCGATTCGGCTCTTCGACGACGTCGGCTACTACGTCCTGCCGGCACGCCGCACCTGGGAAGCAGCCGCATCGTTCGCCTCGGAATTGTTCCGCAAGGCGGTTGCGACCGTGGGCGGCATCCCAGCGCAGACCATCCTCCAGGAGCGCGACCGCCTACGTGCGCCCGCCTTACCACTGGAGGAAACGGTCGGCCTCTCGCCATTGGTGGAGCGCATCAACCGGCAGTTGGCGGAGCTATTGCCCGACGCACCCCGCTTTCAGCTAAGGCTCACGGCGACGGATTCCGACTCGCTGCTTCGTGCCCTCGTTCCGCACTACGTTGGCAGCGACGGTGTTCCGCTCCCGATCGGGCGGCATGGGATGGGTCTGCTCTCGCTTCAGACCTTCATTCTTCTGCTCGAACTCGGACGAGAGCGGATACGCATGGGCAAGCCGTTCCTGTTCGCGATGGAGGAGCCCGAGTTGCATATCCCGCCAGGAATGCAGCGCCGATTGATCTCACAGGCCGTTTCGATTGCCGAGCAGACGATCTGCACCAGCCACTCGCCTCGCGTCGCCGCCTACTACCCCGCGACCGCCGTTCAGATCCTCGATCACAACCCGGCGCGTCTGGCTGCGACCCCCATGTTGTCAGCGCCCTTGGACGGGAGCGCGACCAACGCGCGACGCAAGCTCTTTCGCGATGATCGCGCGCGGCTCATCGAGGCGCTGATGCACCACAGAGTGCTCATCCCCGAAGGACGCAGCGAGTACGAGTGGTTTCGGCTGTTGAGCGATGTGCTTGAGACGGGCGACATCGCATTCGACGCCGCCGATGCCGACGCGCCCGCTTTCGGCACCGTCATCGGTGTGGTGCCAACCCACGACGGAGCGGTGGCGGAAGTCTACGACGCTCTGCGGACGCTGCGTCGTGGATTGGTTCCCCTCGTGGATGGGGATGACGCCGGAGCCATGAAGATCGTCCAAGTCCACGGTTCCGTCCCGATGCCGGAGCTCGTCCTGAGATGGCGCGACGGCTGGACGATGGAGACGCGATCGGCTGGATCCTTGAGGGCGGCGCGCTTGCCGAACTGCAGGGCCGAATTGATCGTGAATTCGGGTCCATCGACGACCTGGTCGGTTTGTTCAAGGTCAAGACTGGTCCCGGCCGCTTGAAGACCGACTACCTCGCCTATGAGGAAGTGGCCTCGGTCATCGGCAGCGTTCCCGGCTGTCGGGCTCGCGCCGCAGTTCTGCTTGAGGCGGTCACGCTTGCCACGCTAGGAAGATCGGAGGGTTGTGACTCTATCCGGAGGGACGATGCCCACAGCACCGTGGACTCTGACGTGTTCCGTCTCGAACCATGAGCCTCTACTTCATCGAGGGTCCCGCGGGCACCGGCAAGACGACGCGATTGTTTCGGCGACTCGAGCGTGTGCTGGAGGAATGCCCGCTGGAGGAGCACCAGCAGGTTCTCGCACTGACCAAGATGCACGGATCGAGGCGACGTATGGATGGTCTCTTGCGGGCTATTCCGGGTCTCCGTGGGCGGTACCGCTGCCGCACCGCCGATAGCTTTGCATGGAACATCGTGCGGCGCTGGCGAACGCTTGCTCGAAGGTATTTGTTTAGCGGGTTATTTCTCAACAAATACGGGGCTGAAATGGGCCTGGAAAGCGGAAGTTCAGAGCCGCGACGAGGTTGCGTTGGCCCGATGGTTTCGTTCACGGATTGCCTCCACCGCCAATACGATGCCGCGGGGAGGAAACCGGACCGAAGCGCCGGCCTGCCGACGGGTGCGGTGGTGACCGAGCCCAGCCCACTCGGGACACCCGCTGCGCAGATCCGACAGCCGACCCGCGGAGCACAGCGTCGCGGCGAGCCGCGGGACCGGCCGCGCTTCGAAGCGGTCGTTTGGAGGCGTGCCCGCCTACGCGGGGGGCGGCGGGAGCCCGAGAACCTCGGGGCCAATCGGTTCGGTGGCGCACATCTCCTCGACGGCGCCAGCGGCGGCGCGCCCGGCGATGAGGGCGGCAGGGACGGCGGGTTCGGTGGCCCGCAAAATCGTGGCGATCAACGGCGGCAGACCGAGGTCGCGTTGGCGGGCGGTGCGCACCACGCTGGACAGCACCTGCTGGGTGTCGGCCCCGCGGCGGGTGCGGTTGCCGCCGCACACCTTGCGGATGACCACGGCGGGCCGGATGGCCTGTTCGGCGCGCCAGTTGGTGGCGTCCAGCGAGGGGTCCCACAGGAAGAGGAAAACGGCGAGGAATTCGGTGACCAGGTGATTGGCGAAACGCACTGCGTCTTTCAGCGGCGGCGGTGCGTCGACCAGCCGACCGAGCCGGGCGATGAGTCGGCCGCGGGCCGTCGCCATGCCGTGCTCACTCAGTTCTCCCGCGTTGCAGCGGTCGCGCAGGTCGAGGCCGGCCTGCAAGGTCGCCTGCACATCGCCGGCCCAGCGACTGTCGGGATGGTCCTCCTGGAGTTCCTTGCATCGTCGGAGCAGGTGCGCAAGACACGATTGGTGCTCGGCGTCGCGGAAGCAGCGGTACGGCGCCCATCCGTCGCGCACGAGCACGCCGGCGTAGTCGGTCCCGAGCACGGTGGCCGCATCGTCGAACCCGCGGCCGCGGCAGATGGCGTAGACCGTCGTGTCCAGGGTGGCGTACGCCCAGAGCCAGTGGCGGTCGGCGCCGACGCGCCAGCCGGTCTCGTCCGGCGTGACCACGGGCGCGTTGCGGACTTGCTCGCACAACTCCGCGTAGGCCGGCGCGGCGTCGCGGGCGGTGCGGTGCAGCAGGTGGACCAGACCGCTCGGCGTAACGCGCAGATTGAAGTTGGTCCGCAGCAAGTCGGCGACCTTCGCCAGCGGCACCCCCATCCCCGTGTGCAACTCCACGACCAGCGCGACCACGCCGGGGCCGAGTTGCGCCCCGGCGGCTCCCAGCGCGTCGGAGGTCTGCAAGGCGTGGCGGCCCTGCACCCGCCGCCGGCACTGCGAGCAGTGCCCGACCTCGATGTCGAACCGGCGCACGATGGGGCGCACCTTGGGCAGGTCCTCCTGATACTGCGACGCCACGCGGGCCACTTCGACCGCGCCGCCGCAGTCCGGGCACGCCGAGGGGACCGGCGCTGCGTGGGTTTCGTCGACCCGCGCCGGGCGGAGACGGCAGCCGTGCCGCCCGTACTGCGCACCGGGCCGCCGGCCGGGCCGCTTGCCGTGACCCTGCGGCCGGTCCTTGGCGAAGGGCGCCGCTTGTCGGCGGCCGGCGCGACGCGACGCCTCCAACTGCTGTTTCAGGTGGTCGTTCTCGCGCTCCAAACGGTCGTTCTCGCGTTTCAGGCGGTCGTTCTCCCGCCCAAGTTCCTTGATGCGCGCGTCGCGAGAATCCCGCTCCGGCCGGGACGCGTCCGAACCGCCGCGTTTGCCCTTCTCTCGAGCCATACCCCATGTATCGGCACGCGTGCCCCGAACCTGCACACCGCTTCGCGGAGTTTCTCACCCTTACCCGCTAACCAAAGACGCTCGAAGAAGGTCGGCGTCGGAGCTGGCCGAGGACGACTACGGGCAGGTCTGTTCGCTCGCCGGCGATCTGCTGGCCGAGACGGCCGTCTCGCGTTGGGTTGTCCGGGAATTCCCAATCGTTGTTGTCGACGAGTTCCAGGATAGCAAGGGTGGGCAATTGGCGATGATTTCCTCGCTTTCCAGCTCGGCGACCTGCATCGTCGCGGCTGATGACTTTCAGGATCTGGAAAGCGCCGGGGTGAATCCAGCTGTCGCGTGGGCACGGACCAATGGCGAAAGCGAGAGTCTGAGTAAAATTCGCCGGACCTCGGCGTCAGGTCTCCTGGAAGCAAGTCGAGCCCTTCGGGCTGGAGGCGACGTTCATCATAAGGGTGACGGCTTCACCGTGCTGGGCGCGCAGAGTCACAACGTCGGGGCCAGCTTCGTTTCCAGGAACCTCTTGTGGTGGAATAGCTGTGCCGATATCGCGGTTCTGACGCCAGTTCGCCCCCCCGGCTCGGCATTTGTACGCGATCTTATCGCCCGAGTGGGGGCGAGGCCAATTGGTAACCCTCCGGTGGGTCCGCACCTTGTACCGTGGGAGGAGTCGCAGGAAGAGCAACGCGACCAGTTCATTGAGGGACTCGGGCTGCCTGACGATCCCAATGCTGTGGTCTGCTGTAATGGGCTCTCATTCGGCGATGTCGGTGGGCCACAGCAGGAACTTCGCCATTGGATCGAGCGGCAGACGCGTCTCACCGGAAGGACAACGTTCGCAGCTGAAGAAATCCGTCGCGAGGCGCGCCGCTTCCACCAGCGGTCGAGAGCGTATCGCAGGGTGAGGGGCGGCGGGGTTCGGGTGATGACGATCCATCAGGCGAAGAATCGCGTTCCACTCGGTCATCGTCCTGTGGCCCTACGAAGTTGCTGGGATCGTCGAGCGTCAGCGACGCCTGCTGTACAACGCGATTACCCGAGCAAAGTGCCGCGTCCTTGTTGTGGTCCAGAATCCCAGCCGATTGAAACAGCCACCGTTCGTAGCAGGGAGTTGAGTAGATGGTCACCGGTGCCCGCCGCCTGCCGCTCCACCACGTCACCATCCGCGTTCCCTGGCACGACGGGGGCTGGACCGGGACGGTGTGTGCCCGGCCGTTGGACAACTCGAGCTGCCTCATCCTGCCCCGGATCGGCGAGGGCCGGCGCGACGAAGTAGAAGCGCGTTGCGCCAACCAGCGGCTGGACGAGCTCGACCGCGCCGACCTGCCACCCTGCGTGGGCGAGCGCGTCTCGTTCATGGCACCCTTCGCGCTCACCCGGACGATGACGCACCCGTACACGGAGTTCTACCCCGAGACCCACGGCCACTTCGCGCCGACCCGCTTCGTACAGCCGCCGTACTCCGCTGCCTGCGTGCCCTACCGATGGATGCTGCGCGAGAAGGTCGAGGGAAGCGCGGAAGATGGCGAGGTCGGAATCGCCGAGCGTCTGAAGATCGGCTGGGTGCCGGGCCGCGAGCCCGACATCCGCAATCACCAGGGCAAACAGGTCGAGACGGACTGGGTCCAGGAGCGCGAGAACCAGCTCGCGCTCCTCGACACCTTTTTCGGCGCGGTCCGGCCGGAGGAGTCGCTCTGCTTTTTCTATGCCAAGCGCACCCCGCTCTCCGAGCAGTCCCGGCGCGTGATCATCGGCGTGGGCCGCGTGCTCTCCATGGGCAAGGCCACAGAGTACGCATACAAGGTCAATAACCCGCCGCTCCACTGCGTGCTCTGGGAGCGCAACGTGGGCCACTCGGTCCGGCCCGGCTTCGCGGACGGCTTCCTCTTTCCCTACCAGGAGGCGCTGGCGCTCGCCGAACGCGAGGGGGTCGACCCCGAGGAGTTCGTGGCCTTCGCTCCTGACGAGCACTTCGACGCATACTCCTTCGGCTCGGAGCTACTGACCCACGATGGCGCCGTGGCCTCCCTCGTGGCCTGCGCGGCGACGCTGCACCGGATCCGCGGCCGGATCGAGGGACCGTGGGAACAGGCGCTCACCTGGATCGACACGCAGCTCAACCGCCTGTGGAAGGCGCGCGGCGCGTTCCCCGGCCTGGGCTCGGCGCTCTCCGCGTTCGGCTACGAGTGGGGCTTCCAGCACGGGAGCCTGCTCGCCTACGAGATCGAGCTCCTGCGCGAGCGCGAGGGCGGGGGCAATCCGTGGGCGCTCGTGGACGCCGTGATGGAAGAGCCCGCGAAGCTCGGCGGCCCCGTGGCGAAGCTCCTCACGGACGGGCTGCGCAAGGGCTGGAAGCGCCTCGCCGGCGAGCGGCGGGCCCTGCTCCAGCTCCTCGGCCGCTGCGCCATCTCGGAGGATCAGGCGCTCCGCATATATGACACCACGGCGCGGGCGGAGGCCGGCATCGAGGCCAGCGACGCAGAGCTGCTGCGCAATCCGTACCGCCTCTTCGAGCGCGACCGGCGCGCCGCCCACCCGATCGCCTTTGGCGCGGTGGACCGAGGCCTTTTTCCGGACGAGGCAGTGCGGGAGCAGTTCCCCGTGCCGGAGCCGAGCCACATCGAAGACCCGGCCGACCAGCGGCGAGTGCGCGCGCTGGTCGTTGATCTCCTGGAGCACGCAGCGGCCGAGGGGCACACGCTCCTCCCCCGGAGCTGGGTCATCCGCAGGGCGCGGGAGCGCTCGCTCCAGCCGCCGTGCCCGCTCGGCGAGAACGTGCTCGATGCCTGCGAGGAGAGCTTCGCGCCGGTCGTCTCGCGCACCGCAACCCGCGCGGGCGAGCCTGCCTATCAGGTGGACCGGCTCCTCGAGTGCCGCAAGATCATCCGCCGCGAAGTGCTCGGCCGAAAGAAGGGCAGGCCGCACGTGGGCGAACTCGACTGGCGGGGGCTGGTGGACGCGGGGATCAAGAAGCCGCTGCCTACCGCTCCGGAAGAGCGCATGCAGGAGAAGAGCGCGCGGCACGAGAAGGCGGCGGCCCTTGAGCAGCTCTTCCGCTCGCGGCTCTCCGTGCTGATCGGCCCGGCCGGAACGGGCAAGACGACGCTACTGCGGATGCTCTGCTCGCTTCCAGGCCTCGCCGAAAAGGGGCTGCTGCTCCTCGCACCCACGGGCAAGGCCCGCGTGCGCCTGGAAGAGCAGACCGAGATGCGGGGTACTGGCCAGACGCTGGCGCAGTTTCTGATCCGGCAGCAGCGGTACGACGGAGCGACCGGCGCCTACTTTCCCAAGCCCCGGGCGCCTCGGTGTGGCGATTACCGAACCGTGATCGTGGACGAGTGCTCGATGCTGACAGATGAGCAGCTCGCGGCACTGATCGACTCGCTCAGCAACGTCGAGCGGCTCGTGCTCGTCGGGGATCCGCGCCAGCTCCCGCCGATTGGGGCCGGTCGCCCGTTCGTGGACATCGTGCGAGAGCTTGAACCCGAGAACGTCGAGAGGCTCGTTCCGCGCTGCGGCCCGGGCTATGCCGATCTCACGATCCCGCGACGCCAGCGACGCGGGGCTGACGTGCTCCTGGCATCGAACTTCAGTGGACGACCACTCGACCCTGGCGCAGACGCGGTGCTGGACGAGACCGAGGAAGTAGTGGACGGACGCCTCCGCCGCGTGCGGTGGGACCACCCGCAGGAGCTTCAGGAGAAGCTCGTCGCGGAGCTCGTCGACGCGCTCGGTCTTACCGAGCCGGACGACGAACTGGGCTTCGAGAAATCGTTAGGCGGCACGCCTCATGAGAACATCCCGCGAGCCTTCTTCTGGAACCGGTTCGGCGACAACCCGGGAGCCGCCGCGCGAGCGGAAGCGTGGCAGATGCTCTCGCCCGTGCGTGCCGGACTCGTGGGGGTGGACGCGCTGAACCGGATGCTCCAGACGCGGTTCCGGGTGAAGGCGCGCGAGCTTGCCGAGACGGAGGGCTGGAGCCGCAAGGTGCCGCGTCCCGTCGGCCCCCAGATGCTCCTCTACGGCGACAAGGTCATCAACGTCATCAACCAGCGCCGGCGCGACGTCTGGCCGAAGCCCGCGGGGAAGGCCTACCTCGCCAACGGCGACATCGGCATCGTCGTCGGACAGTACAAGACAAAGAATTTCAAGGGTATGCCGTGGAAGCTCGAGGTCGAGTTCGCCGGGCAGCTGGGCCCCAAGTACGGGTTCTACCGCGGCGAGTTCGGAGACGAAGGCCGCAACCCACTGGAGCTGGCCTATTGCCTGACGGTGCACAAGACCCAGGGCAGCGAGTTCGGCGTCACGTTCGTCGTGCTCACCAACCCCTGCTGGCTGCTCTCCCGCGAGCTCCTGTACACGGCGCTGACCCGCCACAAGGACCGGCTGGTCATCCTGCACGAGGGCCCCCTTGTCGAGTATCGCCGCTATGCAGGTGACGAGCACTCGGAGATCGCGCGGCGCATGACGAACCTCTTTGCGGATCCGCTGCCGCGCGAAGTAACCGTCAACGCGCAGCAACGCTTCCTCGAGGAAGGGCTCATACATCGAACCGAGCGCGGTGACCTCGTGCGCTCGAAGTCCGAGCTGGTGATTGCCGACAAGCTTCACGCCCGCGGGATCGACTACGCCTACGAGCAGCCTCTCGTGCTGCCGAATGATCGCACCCGCTACCCGGATTTCACGATCGCGGATCACGCCCGGGGCGTGACCCTCTACTGGGAGCATCTCGGCATGCTCGACGACCCGGGGTACAGAACCCGATGGGAGAGAAAGCGTGCCGAGTACCTGGAGTGTGGAATCGGGCCTCACGAAGACGGTGGAGGCCCGGAAGGAACGCTGATCGAAACCCGCGACGAGCCCGGCGGGAGGCTGGATGCAGCGGCGATCGCCTCGGTGATCGACGGAGTGATCCTGGGTTGACGCGTGGACCTTCACCCAGGCATGGTGGTTCGGAGTCAGTCATCGCCTTGGCCACCGTCTTGTCAGTGACGCCGAGCCGCGCCGCACCACGCGCTGGGACCACACGCCCACAATGCGCGCGGTTCGGTGCACCGACGGCTTTCCGTTGCCGCCCCAGGCAGCCGCCGCCCGCCTCGTCGGTCGCGGCGCCCGCTGCTGAACCAAGGGGGTTAACGAAAGATCACCACGGGCGCACGGCCGTGCTACACTGGCACTGTGCCAGCAATCGACAACGACATGGCACTCGCCGTGGCCGCTGCCACTGAGCATTTCCGAGCTGTGATCGACAACGACCTTGCGCGCGTGGTGATCGCTTTCACACAGGGCGCGTCCTGAACCATGACCCCCGAGTTCTGGGCCATCATCGGCGTTGGGGTTGCTGTCCTGGCGGTCGGCGCGACGGTTGTCGGATCTCACTTCAGCCTGCACCGCGACATGGCTGATCTCCGCGAACGGATGGCGAAGCTGGAGGGCGCGATGGACGGCTGGACGAAGGCCGTCGACCGTCCTCACCCCGCGCGCTCTGCCACCAGCCTGATCTCGCGCCGCGTCGCTCCCGCGACGTGCTGAACCCAGGAATCAGAAAGTGGCGATCGGGTTGATCGGCGACCCGGTGCCGCGCGTGGGCAGCGGTGCCGCCGTCAGCATGAACTCGTAGCGGTTCAGCGAGGCGGCCACCTCCCCCACTGCCTCCAGGTCGAGATTGTCGAACAGGGGCATCCCCAAGTAGATGAGGACGAAGCGGTGGAGCGGGCGGGGACCGAGGTCGTCCGCCACCGTCACGGCGGGGTCGGCGTCGGCCGGCGCCATGTCCTGGGCCGCCTCGCCGCCCAGCAACGCGATGTCCCGCGCCTTGAGCCACGGAATGACCGACGCATGCAGTCCGGCCGACGCGTTGGCCACGTCCCAGGGGCCGACCTCGGCGCGCCGGGCCCAGCGGCCGGTGCGGATGACCACCGCGTCACCGGAGGAGACGGTCACCCCCGTTGCCGCCTCCCAGGCCTCGAGGTCCTCGACGTGGATCGGCGTGCCGGGCTCCAGGTACGGCACGTTCCGGAACCGCGCCATGTCGATCAGCACGCCTCGGGTGACGATGCCCGACTTGGCGTTGTGCACGGTGTTCCTGGCGTGGCCGCCCTGCGCCGCGACCACGGCGGGATCGGGCCGGTAGTCGTTGTAGGTCACGCCCTCGCCGATGAAGTTGTGGTTCAGGAAGTCGAGGTGCGTGTGGATGAACCCGTGGTACGCGATCCGGATCTCGTCGGCGGTAATCCCGAGCGGGATGACCTGATACGGCCGTGGGCCGTCGATCGTCGCTTCGGTCTCGGCGTCGTGCGCCAGCGAGACGGAGATGCCTTCCCGCACGAGGGCGGCGGCCTGCCTTCGCTTCTCCGGCGTGATGAGGTTCAGGGTGCCGATCTCATCGTCGGCGCCCCACCGCCCCCAGTTCGTCAGCTCCTGCTTCCACCGCTCTACGTCCGACTGCGTCACCTGCCGCCCGGCGGCGGCCGGGTCCCGTTCCTGCTGGAAGCCCCGAGAGCCGACGGTATGAGCGAACAGCACACACGTGACGATGCCCGCCAGTGTGACGATGCCTGCCAGACTTCTCTTCGTCGTCCTCATCGGTCCTCTCCCAGGTATCGCCCCGCGTTCGATGCGGCTCCGCGTCCGCCTGAGACGGGATGCTCCGACCGGCCGGCCCGGGCGAGCGAGCTACTCTCGGTCCCGGCTGCTGCGCCCGCGGGACACAGTCTCCGATGATAGCCGCGTCCGCTCTCCCGCGGGCGAGAATCTCTCGCCTGCGCTACCGGCCCGTCGAGCGCGCGAACCGACGCGGCCGGGCCGCCGTCAAGCCGCGGATCATCCCCATTGCGGTTTGCCGTACAGGCTCCTAAAATAGAGTTTTGGCTCTGGCCGGAAACCACGTTCGCACCGAGGAGGCCTCGGATGACCACGACGCGAAACCGGCGGCGGATGTTCGCTTGGCGGGTAGTGCTCGGCACGGCGGTCGCGGCGTTCGTCGCGCTGCCGTCTCCGGCGGCCGCACAGGCTGCGGCCACGGACGAGGTCACGTTCACCCGCGACATCGCCCCCATCCTCCAGCGGAGCTGTCAGAAGTGCCATCGGCCCGACTCGCTGGCCCCGATGTCGCTCATCGACTACGCGGAGGTGCGGCCCTGGGCCCGCTCCATCAAGTTCCGCACGGGGCTGCGCGACACGCCGGGCGTGATGCCCCCGTGGTACATCGAGAAGGACATCGGCATCCAGCGGTTCAAGGACGATCCGTCGCTCAGCGACGAGGAGATCGCCCTGATCGCGAAGTGGGCGGACGCCGGCGCCCCGCGGGGCGACCCGGCCGACCTGCCCCCGCCGGTCGCGTTCATCGACGTGGACGAATGGGAGATCGGGCAGCCCGACCTGATCGTGTCGTCGCCGAGCTTCGAGGTCGGGGGCGACGCGCCGGACTGGTGGGGGTCCATCGGCGAGGTGCCGACCGGGCTGGCCGAGGATCGCTATGTCGCGGCGATGGAGTACAAAGAGGTCACCGAGCACAGCGAGGGTGAGGTCCGCGACACGGTCGGCGGCCTCTTCGTGGTGCACCACGCCACGCTCGGCGTGACCGATCCGAATCCCGATCCGGACGAGGACGATCCGCTGGCCGCGCAGCGCCGCTGGCCGACCCACGAGGTGGGGCGCAACGCCGACGTCTTCGACCCCGAGGCGGGCAAGATCATGAAGGCGGGGTCGAAGCTCCGGTTCAACTCGATGCACCTGCACGCGAACGGCGCGGACACGCAGGCCCGCCTGAACGTCGGCTTCAAGTTCCATCCCCCCGGCTACGAGCCGACCCGCAAGTGGGTTCGCATGTCCTTCGGCAACGGCGTCGACCTGGACATCGAGGCGATGGATCCCGCCCAGCAGATGGAGGCCTACTTCACTCTGCCGGAGAACACGCTGATCACGATCTTCGAACCCCACATGCACGCGCCCGGCGTGCGGATGTGCCTGGACGCAATCTGGGGTCACAACGTCCAGACGCTGAACTGCGCCGGCTACGACCACAGCTGGGTGCGGGTCTACAACTACGAGGACGACGCGGCGCCGTTGCTGCCGAAGGGCACCATCCTGCGGATGACCGGCTACTTCAACAACTCGCCGTCGAACCCCAACGTGCCCGATCCGCGCAATTGGTCGGGCGGCGGACATCGCTCGGTCGACCAGATGTTCATCAACCTGATGCGCGGGGTCTACCTGACCGACGAGGAGTTCGCGGCGGAGATGGCCGGGCGGCGCGAGGCCCTCGGTCTGGCCGACGGCGAGGTGGTCCTCGGCTGTCCGCTCTGCGGAACGGTAGCCCAGGAGCCGGCCGCCAACGCCGGAGGAGGACAGTGAGAGCCTCGGCAGCCCGCGACAGGAGCCTCCCGGCGATCGTCGTCCTGCTCGCCGGGCTGCTCGCCGGCCTGGCCGCGCAGGACGCGGGCGCGCAGGGGGCCCGGCGGGCGTACGACTCCGGCCAGGAGGTGGTGCCGGCCTACGAGGGCTGGGAGCGGAATCCGGACGGCTCGTTCAACCTGGTGTTCGGGACGATGAACCGGAACTGGGAGGAGGAGCTGCACATCCCGGTCGGCCCCGACAACCACATCGAGCCCGGCGGACCCGACCTGGGACAGCCGACGTGGTTCCTGCCGCGGCGGAACCGGTTCCTCTTCCGCATCCGGGTCCCGGCAGACTTCGGCGACCGGGAGCTGGTCTGGACCCTCACCAGCCACGGCGAGACGAAGCACGCCTACGGAACGCTGAAGCCCGACTACTACATGGACGACAACGTCCGGATGGCGAACAACGGGGCCGGCGTCTCGGGCGAGCTGTTCAAGAACGTGGCCCCGGTGATCGAGGTGCACGGCGAGTCGACGAGAACGGTGAAGGCGAACGCGCCGGTCACCCTGACCGCGGTCGCGCACGACGAGGACGGGCTGCCGAAGCCGCGGCGGATGCGCCCCGTGGACCCGGGCCGTCCCACCAGCCTGACCCCGATCGCCGCGACCGGCCTCCGGCTCTCCTGGTTCGTCTACCGGGGAGCCGTGCCGGTGACCTTCGACCCGGTGCAGACCAAGGTCTGGGAGGACACGCGGGCGAACTCGAACTCGCCGTGGGGCGCCGGCTGGGAGACTCCCGAACCGCCCCCCGACAACAAGTGGGTGGTGCAGGCGACCTTCGGAGCGCCCGGCACCTACGTGCTGCGGTGCATGGCCCACGACGGGGCGCTGGGGACCTACGAGGACGTCACGTTCGTGGTGACGGAGTGAATGAGCTTGCCAGGAGTCTGCGCCGCACAACGGTGCAGGCTCCTGGCAGCCCGTGGTGGAACCCCGCGTTGCACCGAGAGCGGCTCCGCGGGATGAAGCGGCGCCACGACACCCTCCTCCGGCGTCGGAAAACAGAAGCAGCGGCGCCGCGCGCCGCTCGGAAACAGCAGGTCCCGCCCGCGCATCACCTTGCTACCGCGAGAGTCGGCCGTCACTTGTCGAGCGACGACAACCGGACCAGGCGGGAAGACTCCCTGAACCCGGACATCCTGCTGAACACCAGGTAGAGCAGCCCCTCAGGCCCTCGCGATCAACGACCGCAGGTGCTGCAGACCGACTTCGATCAGCGCATCGAGATCCGCGGGACTCCACTGCCGCAGGAGCACGCGATCGTCCGAAAGGGAAACGCTCTTCGTCAGGTCCACTCGATGTCTCTCCGAAGTGCGCGTCTCACGCGCCTCCAGTCACGCACCTGCTCAACCTCCGAGCGATTCATGTTGGTGGAGCGATTGCCACAGTGATACACGGGCAAGAGCCGACACCCATTCTTGAGTTCAAGACCATCCGGAGCCTTGACCGCCGCACCGAACTTCAATTTGGGCTCAAGTTCGAACGAAGAGACGACAGAATCATATGCACGCTCGCCAAGCGTCACGACGACCTTCGGCGATATGATTTCGATCTGTCTTCGAAGGAAACCCTGACAGTTGACGAAACACCGCGGGTCCACATTACGCTGAAGGCCCCCTCTCTTGAGACAAAGCAACGCGTTGGTGAGGAAAACGCCAGAGGGCTCGCTTCTTCTTTCCCCGGACGGAATGTTCCTGCCAATGGAGTTCAACAATCGCTTGAGTCTCCGGTTTGCAGGACTGTTCGCACGATCGTCGTCGAAGCCGTTGTGCTTCCTGTAGTGGTTGACGTCGCCCCAATCTTCCCCGACGATCATCAACTCGGCGTTGCGATCACCGAGCCAACGCGTCCAGGGACCGATTTCATTTGAATCCAGTTGAGCCAGCTCCGCCGTCGCCGGATTCAGTAGTCCGGCACACGCACACAAACGACATTGCTTTCGCGCCTCGACCAGCGCTTGGTACTCTTCCGCACGCATCCCGGAGACGGCCTCGCCCGACCTCACCGGCTCTCCTCCAGGTTATAGTCCCCGCCACTGTCGGGTCGACGAGCTTCCCGGCGCTGTAGCCCGCCGCGGTCGACCTGTCTCAGAAGGCGGGCTTGCAGATGGCGGCAAGGTCGAGCGAGAACCCCGGCAGCACCGTTTCGCCGGTGACGATGTCCGGTCCGGCGCGGTGTTCGGGGCTGCCGTCGGCACGGTAGATGGTGACCTGCCGCCGGGCGGAATCGATCAGCCAGCCCAGGGGGACGCCGTTGGCCCGGTACTCCTCCATCTTTCGCCGGAGGGCGGCACGAGAATCGGACGGCGAGAGCAGCTCGATGACGAAGTCGGGACACAGCGGCAGGAATCCCGCCTTGTCCTCGGCAGGAAGCCGGGCAAGGCGGCTGCGGAGGACCCAGGCCGCATCCGGCGAACGCACCGCGCCGTTGGGCAGCTCGAAGCCGGTCGAGGAATCGAAGGCCACGCCGGTCCCGTCCTGCTCGGCCCAGCGATGGAGGGCAGCGAAAAGGAGACCGCTCCGCGCCCCCGTCTCGCCGCCGGTGGGCGCCATCACCGCGATGCTCCCTTCCGCGTTACGCTCGATCCGCACGTCCCGATTCAGTTGGCAGAACTGAAAGAACTGCTCCCGACTCATGTCGATGGCCGGGTGCATGTGCAACTCCAGGGCCGTCAGGCCGGACCGCTGATCGAGGACCGCCATACCCTCAGGCTACCGCACGCGCCTTGCGGGAATCAACGGAGCGCCGACGAGCCTCGCGGCGACGGTCGAGAGGCCCAGCCGGTGGTCGTTCGGGTCGATCCAGCGTCCGGCGTCCTCTCGAACCGCGGACGGCCGCGACTTGAGGCGGACGTAGACCGGCTCGATGTCGAGGTCGTAGTGGGTGAACCCGTGCCGGAAGACGTCGGCGGGGCGAATCTCGTCGACGAGCGCGGCATCGACGCCGGCCTCGTCGAGGAATCCGCGCGCCGTCACGCGGGCGTCGCGTTCGGGCGGAGACCAGAGGCCGCCCCAAATGCCGGCGGGCGGCCGTCGCTCGACGAGACAGGCGCCGTCGGGGTCGACGAGCACGAAGAACCGGCGCCGCTCGAGGCGGCGGGGGCGGCGCGGCGCGGCTTCCGGATATCGCTCGGGGTCGCCCGCGGCGAAAGCCAGGCAACCGTTGCGCACGGGACAGTCGCCGCAGCGCGGCCGCCGGCGGCGGCACACCGTCGCGCCGAGGTCCATGACGGCCTGGGTGTAGTCCGCGGCGCGATCCCGCGGGGTATGCGATTCGGTAAGGCGCCAGAGCTCGTCGAGGGTCGCGGTCGACGACACCGCCCCCGCGACCCGGCGCCGCCGCGCCAGCACGCGCTTGACGTTGCCGTCCAGGATCGGCGCGCGCCGGCCGTGGGCCTGGGCGACGATCGCGGCAGCCGTCGAACGGCCGATCCCCGGCAGCGCCCGGAGCGCCGCCTCCGTGTCGGGGAAGGTCCCGCCGTGGTCCCCGACGACGGTGCCGGCGGCGCGATGCAGGTTGCGCGCCCGCGCGTAATAGCCGAGGCCGCTCCACAGGTGCAGCACGTCGTCGAGATCGGCCCGCGCGAGGGTCTCCACGTCGGGGAACCGGGTCACGAACCGCTCGAAGTACGGCACGACCGTGCCCACCTGGGTCTGCTGCAGCATGATCTCCGCAACCCATACCCGGTAGGGCGTGCGCTCCTGCTGCCAGGGCAGGTTCTTGCGGCCGTGGACGTCCCACCAGGCGAGCAGGCGGCGCGCGAAGGAAGCGGCAGCGGCCATGGCCGCGTCACTCCAACATCGCCTGCGCGAGCGCCGCGAAGTCCTCGACGATGAGATCGGGCTGGTGCGGCGAATCGCCGAAGGGGCGCCGGCGCCGGTCGATGAACGCGGTGCGCATGCCGTATGCCTTCGCGCCGATGCAGTCGAACGCGTGGTTGGCGACGAAGAGCACGCTCGAGCGGTCGGCGCCGAGCCGCTCGCAGGCCTTCGCATAGGTCGCGTGGTGCGGCTTGAAGTAGCCGGCCTCCTCGACCGAGATCACCGCGTGGAAGTCGAACCCGATGTGCGGCCTCGCCGCCTCGAGCATGTCGCGGTCGCCGTTCGAGAGAATCGCGAGGCGGTACCGTGCCCGCAGTCGGCCGAGCGCCTCGAGCACGTCGGGAAACGGCTTCAGCCGCTCGATGCAGCCGACGAGCCAGCGCACCTCGTCATGGGTATGGTCGATGCCGGCGCGCCGCATCACCTGCGACACCGCGCGATGGCCGATCTGACGGTAGGACGTGTGGCCGCGGTCGCACAATGCATCGATCATCGAGTCTTCGAAATGCGTCCGCCGCCACCAGGTGACGAAGCTGTGCGGGTCGCCGCGCCAGCCCTTGCCGGCCAGGAACGGCGCCGCCATCTCGGTCAGACCGCCCTGCATGTCGACGACGGTGCCGTACTGGTCGAACATCAGGGTCGCGACCTCGCGGCGCAGGAGACCGGCCGGCTCGGCGCTCATCGCATGCTCCTCCCTGCGAAGCGGCTCTCCATCTCGCGCCGCGCCTGCACGGCGGCGAGGTTCCCGTCGACATCCACGTCGTCCCACCCGACGACCTCTCCGGCGCCGACCGCGCGCTTCAACGCCACCCCGTGGGCCAACCCGATCGGCAGCGCGCCGCGGTCGAGCGACGCGCGCGCCGGGAGCAGCCTGCCGTAGACGCGGTAGCCGCCTTCCCCGTCGAGGGTCTCCCCCGCCGCGAGATCGCGCTTCGCGGTCGCCACCGCGTCGCCGACGAAATCGTGGGTGGCCCCGGTCGGCTTCCGGAGCAGACCGGCGGCGAGAATCGACACGTTCAGCTCGAGCCCGATCAGGTGGAACGGCTTGTACATCGCCGAGTAGCGGCCGGTCGCGTCGGTGTTCATGCCGTACTGGCGGAAGCAGGCCGCGGTGTAGTCGTTGGGGGCCTCGATCACGACGTAGACGCCCCATCGGAGGTCGTTCGGCACCGGCCGGCCGTCGCGCTCGATCGACGAGACCACCTCGACCTGCCCCTTGTGGTGCAGCTGTCCGCCCGCCTCGACGGGACGCAGCACGTGCGCGAGGTCGTCCCGACCGCAGGGCGGGAACCGCAGGCCGTCCGGCGGCGGGGTGAGACCGGTCGCGTTGGCGATTGCGGCCATCTCGATGGCGGACTTCGTGCCGTCGAGGAACGAGTTGAACATCCGGCTGTTCATGCCCGCCGCCGCGGCCTGCTCGGCCGTGAGCCCGTAGTGCTCCCACACGGTGTCCGGCGTCGAGGCGTGGTACGACGGCAGGTACTTGGTGCCCTTGCCCGCCGCCACGACATCGAAGCCGCACGCGCGCGCCCACTCCACCAGCTCGCAGGTGAGCGCCGGCTGATCCCCGTAGGCCATCGTGTAGACCACGCCCGCCTCGCGCGCCTCGGCCGCAAGCAGCGGCCCCGCGAGCACGTCGGCCTCGACGTTGACCATCACAATGTGCCGGCGCGCCGCGAACGCGGCGCGGGCGTGCGCGATGCCCGCCGCGGGGTCACCGGTCGCCTCCACCACGACGTCGACGGCATCGTCCCCGATGGCGTCCACCGCGACCGCGGTGAACCGCGTCGCGGCGATGCGCGCGGCGCTCCAGCCAACGGCCCGGCACGCGGCGCGGGCCCGCGCCGGATCGAGATCCGCGATCACCGTCACCTCGACGCCGATCGCCGACGGCGCCTGGCTGAGGAACATCGAGCCGAACTTGCCCGCGCCGACGAGGCCGACCCGCACCGGGCGGCCCGAGCCGGCGCGTTCGCGAAGCTGGTCGTAGAGGTACATCGCGTGCCCCTCAGACCGCCGCGCCGGCGCGCGCGAGCTCCGCGAGGCAGTCGTCCGCCAGCGGCTCGATGGGGGTGAAGTCGCGGTGCGCGATCCACGGCGCGCGCTTGAACCGGCGGATGTGGTTGTCGACGTGACACAGCGAGAGATAGACGATGCTGCGGCCGAAGGGACTGATGTTCGGCGGACTCGCATGCACGAGGGTGGAGGCGAAGACGATCATGCTGCCCCCGGGTCCGGTCGGGGCCACGCACCCGCCCCGCTCGGCGAGCCGCGTCACCGTCGCGCGGTCGAGCGTCCAGAGCGGGTAGCTCGTCGTCGCCAGATCGTGGCCGGCGTCGAACACCCCCTGCTTGTGGCTCCCCGGCAGGAACAGCAGCGGCCCGTTGGCGGCGGTCACCTCGTCGAGGAACACCGCGATGTTCATGGCGCGCGGCTCTGGCATCTCGTCGTCCCGGTGCCAGGTGCCGAAGTCCTGGTGCCACTGCCAGACATCGCCGTCGAACGCGGCCTTGGCGTTCACCTTGTACTGGTGCATGTACACCGGGCCGTCGACGAGCTGCATCACCGGCTCGACCAGGTGGGGGTGGCGTCCGAGGCGGCGGAACGCCTCGTTGTAGGTGTGGGCCGCGAAGGCGGTGCGGGCGACGCCGCTCGACTCGCGCCACACCTCCTCGCGGTCCAGTGCGTAGACCTCGTCCGCGGCGGCCCGCAGCATCGCCGCCTCCTCGGCGGAGAAGCGTGACGGGAAGAAGAGGTAGCCCTGCTCATCGAACCGTGCGATCTCCTCGGCGCTCAGCTTCATGACGGTTCTCCTCGCCCTTGACGCCCATTCAGCCGCCACGGGCCGCTGGCGTACACTGTGGGCCATGCCCAACTCAGCCACCGTCACCAAGTTTACGTGGAACGACATGCCGAAGGAACGGGTCACCAACCATATCGACCGCCGGATCGTCTGCGGCAAGAGCACGATGGTGGCCCACGTGTACCTGCAGAAGGGCGCCATCGTGCCGGAGCACGCGCACCACAACGAGCAGATCACCTATATCCTGCAGGGCAAGCTCCGGTTCTGGGTGGGCGACGACCTTTCGCAGGTTTTCGACGTCGGCGAGGGCGAGGTGCTGCACCTGCCGTCGAACGTGCCGCACAAGGCCGAGGCCCTGGAGGAGACGCTCGACGTCGACATCTTCAGCCCGCCGCGGCAGGACTGGCTGGACCACACCGACGACTACTTTCAGAACCAGTAGGGACGCGCGAATGCCCCAATTGACAGACTTCCGCGTTCTGACCTTCGACTGCTACGGCACCCTGATCGACTGGGAGTGCGGGATCTGGGACGCGCTGCAGCCCCTCATCATGCGCAACCCCGGCGCCCGGGCCACCCGCGACGCCGGGCTCCGCGCGTTCGCGCAAGGCGAGAGCCGGCAGGAGCAGGCCACGCCCGGCCTGCGCTATCCGGAGCTGCTCACCCACGTGCACCGGCGCATCGCCGAGAGCCTTGGCCTGCAGACGGACGACGCGCTCGACGAGGCGTTCGGCGCCTCCGTACCGCACTGGCCCGCGTTCCCGGACACCGCCGACGCGCTGCGCATCCTCAAGCGGCACTACAAGCTCGTCATCCTGTCCAACGTGCACCGCGACGGCATCGCCGCCTCCAACCGCAAGCTCGGGGTCGAGTTCGACGCCATCTACACCGCCGAGGACATCGGCTCGTACAAGCCGGCCGACACCAACTTCGAGTACCTGCTGGCCCACCTGAAATCGGACCTGGGGCTGGAGCGGCCGGACGTGCTGCACACGGCGCAGAGCCTGCACCACGACCATGGGCCGGCGAACCGCTTCGGGCTCGCCAATGCCTGGATCGACCGGCAGCGCCTGTCCGAGGGCGGGAGCTGGGGCGCCACGGAGCGCGTCGAGACGATGCCGTCCACCGCCTTCGTGTTCTTCTCGATGGGGGAGATGGCGGCGGCGGTAGCGGCCCTCTGAACGCGGACGGTGCCGTGGTACGTGCAAGGGGTCGGAACCGGCTTCAGGAACGCGCGGGCGCGGCGGACGGCTCGATCAGACGGTCACGGTCTTCGGAGACATAGGCGGCTGCATCGCCTGGAACCAGCGGCAACGCGTCGAACTCGGGAAGCACGTAACGCTCCCGAAACGAGCGGCCCGAAGCGTGAATCTTGATCTGCTCCATGCGCACCAAGGTGTCACATCGATCCGCATCCGTCAACGCGCCACCGCCGACGCGCGAACACTCACACCAGATAGCGGGCCACCGCCGCCTCGTCCCAGTCCATGCCGAGACCGGGACCGCGCGCGGTGACCGAGCCGTCCACCACCGGCGGCGGCGCGGTGAGGACGGCGCCGGCGAGGTCCAGGTACTCCAGGTAGTGCGCCAGCGGCGTCACCGGCAGGACGTGGGCGCTGGCCTCGATGAAGAGGTGGCTGGACACGGGGACGGCGGCCGCCACGGCCTGCCCCATGGCGCGCAGCCAGCCGGTCACCCCGCCGATCTTCATCAGGTCCGGCATGCAGAGGTCGCAGGCGCCGGCCGCGAGGGCGTGGGCCATGTCGTGCCCGAACCACCAGTTCTCGCCGGTCTGAACCGGCACGGGAGACCCGGCGCGAACCCGAGCGTGGCCGGCGAGGTCCTCGGCCGGCACCGGCTCCTCCACCCATTCCAGGTCGAACCGGGCCAGCGAGCGGATGCGCCGCAGGGCCTCGGGCGCGGTCAGCGACTGGTTGTAGTCGACCATCAGCCGCACGTCCGGCCCGACGATCTCGCGCACCCCTGCGACGTTGGCCACGTCCCACGCCAGATCGCGGACCCCGATCTTGATCTTGATCGCGCGGAAGCCCTGCTCGACGCTGCGCTCCAGCGCCGCCGCGTCCGCGGCCGGATCGACGATGCCGTAGCTGTCGTAGGCCGGCACCGGCACCGCCTGCCCCCCGAGCAGCTCGACCACCGGCCGCTGCTGCGCGCGCCCTTGCAGGTCCCACAGGGCCATGTCCAGACCCGACAGCGCCATGCCCACGAGCCCCTGGCGCCCCATCAGGCGGAAGCGCGCGGCCAAGTCGTCGTACAGGACCGCGGGACTCGCCGGGCGCCCCCGCACTATCTCCTCCACGTCTTCGAGAAAGGCCTTCAGCGCCCGCAGCGTGAGGGTGGTGTAACCGAAGACGTAGGCCCGGCCGACCGGACCCTCCTCGGAGGCGACGTCCACCAGCAGGAGCGGCGACACCGGGATGTCGCCCGACGCGGTGCGCAGGGGCCGGGCCAGCGGCGCGGCGACGGCGCGCGCGGTCAGCGCGCGAATGGTCAGCGAGGATTCCGGCATGACAGTCTCCGTGACGCTCGTTCTCCGTCCACGCCCGCGCGGCACCTACCGCCACCCTGCGATTCTCTCCCGCCGTGCCCCAGCCGTGAGGTGGCGTGCCGGCTCCGGCCGTGCCGGGCCGACGATACTCCGCGGGAGAACGGTGGTCAAGGACGCGGACTACACGCCCTCGAAGACAGATCGCCAGTCGTGTCGCGTCGTGCACCCAGCCCAAAACGGGATGAAGATCGCCTTCCGCCGGGAAATCGAGAGGTCTTCGGTTAGCGGGTCGTGGCGAGAAAATCCACGAAAAGGTGTGCAGGTACGGCGGGCGTGTGCCGATACGTGAAGTATGGCGCGCAAGAGCGATGACCGCGGCGGTTCGAAGGGTCCTGGGCCTCAGCGAGACCCTCGGGACGTGCGCATCGAGCGCCTCGAACGAGACAAGGCGAAGCTGATCGAGGAGCGGGATCACTGGAAGCGCCGCAGCGAGCATCTGGAGAAGGAGCTCGAGGCGGCGCGGCGCGCCGGCCGCCGACAAGCGGCCCCCTTCGCCAAGGACCGTCCGCAGGGACGCGGCGGGCGTCCCGGGCGGCGAGCCGGGGCGGAGTACGGCAGGCAGGGGCGCCGCCGGCCGCCGACGCAGGCTGACGAGACCCACGTGGCGCCGGCCCCGACGAGCTGTCCGGACTGCGGCGGCGCGGTCGCGCTGGACCGTGTGGCGTCGCAGTATCAGGAAGACCTGCCCGAGGTGCGTCCCCTCGTGCGGCGCTTCGACATCGAGGTGGGCCACTGCTCGCAGTGTCAGCGGCGCGTGCAGGGCCGGCACGCGCTGCAGACCTCCGACGCGTTGGGCGCGGCTGCCGCTCAACTGGGCCCGAACGTCGCCGCGCTGGTCGTCGAGTTGCACACCGAGCTGGGCATGCCGCTGGAGAAGGTCGTCCGCGTTCTGCGGACGCAGTTCGGACTGTCGGTGACCAAGGGCGGCCTGGTCCAACTGCTGCACCGCACCGCCGACGCGGCGGCGCCCGCGTATGCGGCGCTGCGCGAGCAGGTCCGCTGCAGTCCGGTGGTCACGCCGGATGAGACCGGCTGGCGGGTGAACGCGATCCTCCACTGGCTGTGGGCGTTCGCCACCCCGGAGACGACGGTCTATGCCATCTGCGACGGCCGGGGGTTCGCCGAGGCGGCGGCGGTTCTCGGCCCCGACTTCGCCGGCGTGCTGGTGCGGGACGGGTGGGTGGCCTATCGCGGCTTCAAGAAGGCGCCGCATCAAACGTGCCTGGCCCACCTCTTGAGACGGTGCAAGGACTTGCAGGCCGCTCATCCCGACAGCCCGTGGGCGGGCGCGGTGCAGGCGGTCCTGCGGGACGGCCTCGCCCTGCGGGACCGCTCGAACGCGGGCGAAATCAGTGAGCACGGTCTGGCGTCGGCCCGCGGTCGGCTCGCCGCCCGGCTCGGCCGGCTGATCGACACCGCGCCGCCGTTGGCCGCCGCCGAGCGCTTCGCCAAGCACTTGGCCAACGAATTCCCGGCGGTGTTCCTCTTCTTGTGCGACCCGTCGATCGACGCCACCAACTGGCGGGCCGAACAGGCCATCCGACCCGCAGTGGTCACGCGTAAGGTCTGCGGCGGCAACCGCACCCGGCGCGGGGCCGACACCCAGCAGGTGCTGGCCAGCGTCGTGCGTACCGCCCGCCAACGCAACCTCGACCCGCGCTCGCTGATCACGACGATGCTGTGCGCCCCCGAACCCGTCGTGCCCGAAGCGCTTGCGTTGCCGCCGCCCGCCTGACGCCGGGCGGCGTGGAAACCGCTCATCCGCTTCCCGTCCTCCTGCGCGCCCCCGGCCCGCACTCAATCCGCGCCGTCCCGCCGCCGCCCGAGCCCGCGACCCGTGGGTTTCGCCGCCAGCGGCGGGAACGCCACCAGGCAGCTCGCCGCTGTTCGCGGCGTCGGTCCCCGCCGCGTGTCCCTCATGGCGGCGGCGCCGTCGCCGGGACCCGCGTGGTCTCGCGCCGCCGCGGGGGACCGGGGCGCCGCGGAGCCGCCAGACCCAGCGCTCCGCGAGCGAACCAGCCGGACCGACCGTCGCTGCCGATGACGCGCCGACAAGCTGCCTTGGCGACAATGGGACTGCGAGTCTGCCATGGGCGCTCTCAACAGCGACATGCTCTGCACAGGTCCGCCGGCCGGCGAGTCGCCCCTCGTGCCCCTCGTTTCCGGCCTCCTCACAGCCACAGAGACCGACGCTGCGATGCCGACAAATCTGCGCGGGGACAACCTCGTCATGCAGCAACTTCCCCGACGGCTCGGTTCATTTCCGCCCATTTCCACTGGAGAAAATCAGTCCCGCACCCGGTAACCGAATACATCGAGAGCTCAGGACCAGCCTCGATCGAACGTCCGTTAAACTAGTGCCCAAATGACGGGGCAGGACTGTGATGCGAAGGGTGCGATCTGAGCGATGCCTGACCACAGCTACTTCACGAACCTCATCTGGCAGATCGCCGATCTGCTGCGCGGCCCGTACCGGCGCCCGCAGTACGAGCGCGTGATGCTCCCGATGACCGTGCTACGCCGGTTCGACTGCGTGCTCGCCCCGTCGAAAGCCAAGGTCCTGGCCGAGCCACAAGCGCAAGGGCGGCAGGATCGAGGGCGAAGCCCTGGACCTGCGGCTGAACACGGTCGCCGGCCAGCGTTTTCACAACCGCTCTCCGCTGGACTTCGAGAAGCTCAAGGGCGATCCCGACAACATCGAGAAGCACCTCGTCAGCTACATCAAGGGCTTCTCGAGGACCGTGGCGGCGACATCTGGAAAACCCGAACGATGGAGGGAAGTCATGCGCACCGTTAACATGCACGAAGCCAAGACACATCTTTCGAGTCTCGTTGACGCGGCTGCCGAGGGGAATCCGTTCATCATCACGCGCGCCGGCAAGCCCGTGGTCAAAGTCATCGCGGTCGAGGCGCAGGTGTCCGGAGAGACACGCCGACTCGGGTTTCTGGCCGGTAGAATCTCGGTGCCCGAAGACTTCGACCGCATGGGGTCCGCCGAGATCGAAGCCCGGTTCGAGGGTGGCAAGTGAAGCTCCTCCTCGACACGCATGTTCTGCTCTGGGCGTCCGGTTTCCCGGAGAAGTTGTCGGAGGATGCGCGTGCGCTGATCGAGGACCCGGGAACAGATCCGGTCTTCAGCGCTGCTTCGCTCTGGGAGGTTGCCATCAAGAACGGACTCGGGCGCGCCGATTTCGAAGTCGAACCGCGCGTGCTGCATCGGGAGTTGCTGGCGAACGGTTATGCGGAGGTGGCGGTGACCGGCGCCCATGCGATAGCCGTAGGTCTGCTGCCGTCCATTCACAAGGACCCTTTTGACCGCATTCTGATCGCACAGGCCCAGGTCGAAGGCATGACACTATTGACGGCGGACGAGGTCGTGGGGCGCTACCCGGGCCCAATTCGGGTGCTTTGATACCAGCCATGAAACGCACCAGCGAGCAGGCTTTCGAAACCGTGATCGAGGCGCATCTTCCGGCGAACGGCTATGGGGCCTGTTCGGCGTCAAGTCAAGGATTCGTCGGAGGGGATGACCGCGTCATAGTCGTTGTGCCTCTTTTCGCATTATGAACTTACCGGTCTGGGGCGTTGCGGTCCTGAGTGCGATCGCATCACTGCCCCCTTGCGCGCAGAATCCTGTTGGCTAGCAGGGTAACCTCGCCGTTGGTTGTCTCTCTGAGTTGCCCCGCAGCCTGGGTGCGACCGCCCGTCACCACGCCTCCAGCATAGAAGGACATGACCAACCCGAATGTCCCCAACCCGAGGCCGGGTCCGAGGGGCTCAAGGCGCCACAGCCGGTAGCTGTACGAGATGGGTGCGGCTCTTCTTCGTCGGCGGCCCAGGGGTTTCTGCGAGCGGCACGGCAAGAGCTACTTGACCCGTCGAAGGCGTGGTGAGGAGGGCGGTGGGGGCGGCTCGCTGACCGGCGGTGCTATCCCATCAGCGTATCGCTGGGCATGGTTCCGCTGGTACTCGCGCGCTTCGTGGAAGTCCCAGTACGCATCGAAGTCGCGGCTGGCTCGTAGCGCCCGGAGCTTCAGGACCGCCTCGGCTCCAACCAGGCGCCAGCGGGCGCCGGTCAACTCCATCCGGTCGCGGACCAAGTACCGGCACGCCCCTTCGATGACGCCGGTGGCGATGGGATAGCCCGCCGCGAGGTAGCGGTCGTAGTGCAGATACGGCGCGTATTTCAGCAGGTAGTTGGCGCACGTATCGACCGGCTTGCGGGTGTCGCTCGAGAAGCCGGCGACGGTCGCCGCACGCCGCATCGCCGCCGCCACCTTGCGGGCCTTGCCCTCGAGAATGCATCGCAGACGCGTCCAGGCCCAGCACTCCAACTCGGGGCTCCCCTCGCGATGGAACACATGCGCCGCCTTCCAGACGTATTCGGCCACGTGGATGATGTCCAGTACCACCGTGACGTCCACGCCGTACGCGGCGGCGCCCGCTTCCACGAGGTCGAGCTGCGTCTCGGCGCCATCGACGAGCGCGACCCAGCGCTTGACGTGCTCGGGGTCTTGCCGCTCCGCTTCCAGCGTCGCCTCCGCGACCACCTCCAACGGCTCCCGTTCGAGG
Source organism: Vicinamibacterales bacterium (assembly GCA_965229825.1). GTDB lineage: Bacteria > Acidobacteriota > Vicinamibacteria > Vicinamibacterales > UBA8438 > JAJEEA01. The sequence goes on along the minus strand of CBDDJQ010000013.1, from coordinate 790,536 downwards.
CTCGCCCAGACCCGTTTCGCCACGGGGCGAGGCCGCACGGCCCGGGTCTTGGCCCCCGGCGGTCGTGGCATCAAGCTCTGCAGGAACTCCTCCGGGCTCCGCACGAACGGCGCGACCGTGTAGACGGCGGCCACCGTCGCCATTCGCTTCGAGTGCTTCTTCTCTCCCGGCTTGAGGCGCTTGAACCGTGAGAGCTGCCCCCTGTGCTGCCGGCGCTTCTCGGCCGCCTTGCGCGTCGCCTCGCGCAGATCCTCGCGATGCAGCACGACCCCCTTGCCATCGAAGGTGAGCACCACAACCGACCCCTCGGGTGGCGGCTGGCCATCCTCCGTACGGCGTGCCTCGTAGAAGGCGTCGAAGTCCTGAGCCGCTCGAACCACCAACTGTTCCGCCTGACGCTTGGGTACCTCCGCCCCGGTACTGCGAGACAGATCGAACAGCGCTTCGTCAAAGGACCGCGAGGCGGCCGCCTCCGCCACCCGGCGGCGCACCTCGAGCGAGTAACGCTCCGGCGGCAGGTTGAGCGCGGCATCGAGCGGATGCAGACTGTCGTGACCGGGGCGCGCGTAGCCCAGGCGCTCGACCTGCACCGTGCCGAAGGTCGTCTCCAGGTGGCGTTCGTGCACGCGCCGCTCCGAGCGCTCGACATCGTCGGCCCCCTCGACCGGACCGGCGGCCTCCCCCGGGCTGCGTTGCTCGAGGTGCCCTTGCAGGAGCTTGCGCATCAGCTCCTGGCCCCGCCGCTGCAGCACCCGTTCGAGGTCGCTCTCACTCATCTGCTGGGCTTCGCGCGAAGAGAGGTAGGCTTTGGCCTCCGCGAAGGCGGCCTCCGCCGCCGCATACGGCGCCTCGTCGGGGGGAGCGGCGCGGTGGGCGACGGCTCGCATCGCTCAACGCTCCCGCAACCGCCGCTTCGCATCCCGGACCACAGGATAGACCAGGACCGTCTTGGGTGCCTCACCGGCCCGGCGGCCGTACCGGTCCATGCGACCTCGACCGCTGGTGGCGCCCAACGCGACCCAGTTGGCGGCGCGGTAGCAACCACCGTGGTGGCGGCGGGGATCCACCAGCGTCTCCACGAGCCAGGGCTCGAGGTTTGTAGTGGTGCGGCCAGTCCACCGCCAACCGCCCGAGGCCGCGCGCCAGGACGGCGCTGGCGAGGTTCCTCACCCCGACCCACGGCAGCAACAGGAAGCGGCTGTTGTTGACCACGCGCTGGAGATTGCGCGCCCGAGTCGGGTCGTCCCAGCCGACCCAGCGGTCGCGGGCCGCCATGCGCCACGCCGGGCTGGAGAACTGCAGGCAGCCGACCACCGCCCGTGCCGGCCTCGAAGCAAACACCAGATAGCGCAGGTGTGCGCCGAACGGGACCGTGTGCCCGAGGTAGTGGTAGCGTCCCACCAGCTCCCGGAACAGCAGGCGCTGGGCGGGCTCGCGCACCAGCTCGACCTGCAGCGGCTCGACATCGCGCACGCTGCCGACGAGCGGGTTCCCCGGCTCCCCCGCGGCCGTCCGGGGAACCCGGGTGACCGAACCGATCGCGCGGCCCTGGCGTTTGTCAGGCAGCACCAGCGCACCCCCCGCGTCGAGCCGCTCCAGGAACTCCCGGCACTCCCGGGCCTTCAGCCTCCCATTCGGGCGCCGCCACCGCAACAGCTCGCACACGGTGCGCGCCAGCTCCATCCGGCTCAAGCCCGAACAGTCCCGCACAATCTCGCGGATCAGCCTCACCTCTTGCACGCTGAAGGCACGTCCCGAGAACCTCGTCGTCGCCACGGCCATCGCAGGCGTCTCCCTTCCCACGACACCGTACCAAAACGCCGCGCGAATGTCCAGGGGGGCGCGCCGGAGGGGACAGACCGAAGCGCCCAGGCCCGTGATCAGGCCGGGCTGGCTGCCCGAAAGAGGAGGGTGGGCGCTGTCCCCGCGCAAAACGAGCCAAAAAGGGACCGTCGGCGAGCGCAAACGCCTATGAACAGGCGAAAAAGCCCTCTACGAAGAAGAGCCGCACCCATGGCATAAAGGGCTTAGACGGGCACTATCATGACTTGAGCGCAGTCCTTGGCGATGGTGCCGACTCACATAACGAGGCTCATACCGAGTTGTTTTCGCGGGCAGCCAGCACTGCAGCGAGCCAACTACGCGAAGTAAATGCATGTCTCACTGCCTGCGATGTCCTTGGCGTGGCACCAATGATGTGGGCACCCTACCGAAGATATCTTCAGGAAAAGTTGGCCTCGGCAAGGGTGACGGACCAATCGGCGGCCGGGACGGAGTTCTTTGAACTGGCCTTTCCCGCGTATGCTCCGACATCAGTAAAGGAGTTCTCCAGGTTGCGAAGAGATCGCAGAATTGAGGCCTTGCGTTCCGAAATTCGACGCGCGTCGGAGCACGGAGATTTGATTGACCCACGCTACCCCCAACGAGTACTTGACGAAGTATTGCGATTGGAACTTGCAGGTGGAAGAGTGCGCCGTATTGCCGGCTGGGTTGCAACGGCAGTAGGGAGCATCCCGGTGCCAGGTCTCGGCATCGCGGCTACAGCCACGGCAGAGGCAATTACCGCCGCGCTGGACAAGCGGAGAACAAGGCCGTGGCGCTGGTTTTATCTAATAAGTGATGGCAGAGGAGCCACGTAGCACCTGAAGATATTGCTCTAATCTAAATCTAAATATAAATTAGCTACTGACGACTATTGTTGAGAAGTTCGGCGCGCTGGCGTCGGTGCTGGACGCGGGGCTGGTGGGCGGCAGCCGAGTCGCTGGCCGTTGGCTGTGGTGGCGACGCGCTGGTTTCGGCGGCCTCCGGTCTGGCGCGGCAGACGAGTCGGAAGGTGAGAAGCGGGGTTGGTCGGGTGTCTTGTTTCCGTAGGTGGCCGCCCCGCTACCACTCCATCGGGGGCAGGACGTCCTGCTGGAGACGGAACATCTCGTCGATGGTGTGAACCGCCGCCCGGTACGAGTGCGTGGTCGGGTCCATCAGCAGCGCCTGGAGCAGGGTGCGGCGGCTGCCGCTCGCGAACGCGTCGACCAGCAGCCGATTGATGCTGGTCTGGGTCCTCAGCAGCCCGAGGATTCCCTCCGGGAGCGGCGCCATGCCGGCGGGGTGCAGGCCGCTCGCGTCGGCACGGGCGGGAACCTCGACGACGGCGCCCTCGGGCAGGCCGGGCACGTAGCCCGCGTTCGGCACGTTGACCGCGGCGAGGGCGGTGTCGACGCCGCACAGCACCCCTTCGAGGAGGGGGGCCGCCAGTTCACCGGAGGGAGCGAGATCCCCGTCCGGGTCGGGCTCGTCCGCGTCGTTCCCCGCGTCGCCTCGTAGCCGGCTGAGCGGCGCGTCGGGGAACGCGGGCACATCCGTGGGGTGGTCCGCAAGGTTGTAGATCCAGGTCGGCGTGTCCCCCGTCTCCCAGGGCGCACCCTTTACGGGGTCGTAGAAGAACTGGAGAGGGCTGCTGCCCAGGAATTCCTGCGCCCATCCCAGGTACTCGCCGATGTGATTCGCGCCGGGGCTCGGATATCGATCGAACACCCGGAACAGGATCCGGCTCAGCGCGATCTCGTCCCAGTCGTGCAGCCAGTGGGCCTCGCGCTCGCGACGCTTGAGTCTCGGGTAGAGGTCTTCGCCCGTTTCCCGGTCGTGTACGGACTCGAACCAGGCGAAGTGGTTGAGCCCGCTCGCACGGGCGTCGAGCCGGTCCGCCGGAAGGTCGAGGAGGTGAGCCATCTGCCCCATGCCGTCGAAGACGCCGTGGCAGAGTCCGACGACGCGTATCGAGGAGAGCCGGCTCTGGGCCTCGCACAACTTGGTGAGCGGGTTCGTGTAGTTGACGAGCCAGGCTTCGGGGCAGTGCGCTTCCATCGCCCGCACCACCTCCAGTGCCGGCTTCATGTTGCGGAGCGCGTGAAAGAGGCCTCCCGGACCTCCGTTTTCTCCGTAGATCTGCCGCGAGCCGAAGTTGCGGGGGACGTGGAAGTCCTGCGCCCAGTAGAAGTAGCGGCGGAGCTCGATGGCCATCACGACCGCGTGGGCACCGGGGAGCGCCCGGTCGAGATCGGTCGTTGCGGGCCCCATCGAGGCGGGCGACGGACACGGACCGCACGGAGGTGTGAGCCGGCCGCCAGAGCCGCGCGAGCGGCAGGTCGGGATGCTCGATCGTCCGGTACCCCGCGCGATACTCCATGCCCCCGGCGCGGGGCACGGCCCGAACCCGGGCCGTGCCCCGCCACCCCGCCGGTGGCGTTACGGTGAAGGACGCTTCCGCTGTCTCCCCTCGGTTCCTGAACTCGTGGAGCACGGTCTCGGGGGTCGCGGTCCATCCGTCGGGCAGCTCGAGGAGGATCGTCGCAGCGAGAGGGCTGGCGTTCGCGTTGGTGCGCACCCGCACCTGCGCCGGCGGGGAAGCGACGGGCTCTCCGCCCGCGCCCGCGGTCCCCGGGTGGCGGCCTGCCGCCGGCTCCAGAACGACCGGGACGATCCCGACCCCGGGCTCGACCGAGACCGACAGCGCCGGCAGAACTGCCACCTCACGCGTCACCGAACCGTACGGCAGACGTGGGACCCGGGCGGTGACCGGGACGATGCGCTCGAAGACGCGCCCGGCCACGGACAGTTCGACCCCCGCCGAGAGGCCTGGCCGGCGCCACGAGAGGTGGAGGTCCGTCGAATCGGAGATCCCGTAGTGGTTCTCCGCCAGACCGTCGCGTCCGAAGTACGGCGCGGCGGCCAGGTCGTCTCGCCCGTTTCGCGGGATTCGCATCTGCAATGTCGCGACGGAGCCCCGAGGGTCCCGCGGCACATCCGTAGTCCGGGCCAGGACATCGCCGCCGTGGCTCGTCACCCGTACCGCCCCCACGGTGACATCCCCGTTTCCTGGAGTCTCGACCGCAACCCGCACGGTCGCGGACTCCCCCGGGACGAGTACCGCGCCACGCGCGGGTCCCTCCAGCGCTGCGATGACCCGCACCCCGTTCGCAGCCACGATGGCGTCTTCGAACTGGCGCTCCTTCAGCCGGAGGTGGAAGCGGGTTTCGGGAGCCGCGGCTGTGGCCGCGATCGCGGAGCGCAGAAGTTCGAGACCTCGGACCAGGCCCGGAACCGAACCCTCGGGTGCGCGGAAATCGAACGCCTCGACAACAGCGGCGATCGAGCGTTGCAGCTCGTCGAGGAGCGAGCTCGCTCGGGGCGCTGCTTCGCCGAGGAGCGCGGGTAGCCCGCCCGGGCTCGTATCCAGGTCGGAGAAGAACGAGGCCGCAACCTCTCCCGCGCCGGCGTTACCCCCATCCATCTGGTCGCGGCGCTCGTAAAGGTAGCGCCCGCGCCCCGTGCGCACGCGCCCCGCGGTCTGGGAACGCTGCAGACCGAGCCCCCGGCTGGCCCAGCGGTGATAGGTGTCGCCCAGCCACGGACTGGACCCGGTAGCGTCCACTTCCACATGGAACGACTCGTCTGCTCGCACCCCGCCCCTGAACGTGCGCAGGACCTTCCACGGCCGGAGTCCCTCCTCGGTGATCTGGCGCGGAAAGCGGGCGGGGTCCGCTGCGGCCGCAACAGCTTCCGGTGTCAGCAGGCCCGCGGCGTGGTGGTGGCCGTGTCCGTCCCGCCCCGAACCGTGGAACCGACTGACGACCACGAACGGGCGGTTGAGGCGGATGACCCGCACCATGTCCTCGAGGACGGCCTCGCGGTCCCAGCTGCGGAAGGCTTCGTCCACCGACTTGGAGTAACCGTAGTCGACCGCCGTCGTGAAGTAGAGGTCGTCCAGGCCGTAGTAGCGTCCGGAGAGGACCAGTTCACGGGTTCTGATCAGACCGAGGCCGTCGAAGAGCTCCGGGCCGATGGCGTTCGCGCCGCCCTCTCCGCGGTTCAGGCTGAGGAGGGCGGTGCGCACCCCCCGACCCCGGCTGGCCAGAGTAAGCATGCCGGAGTGTTCGTCGTCGGGGTGGGCCGTGACATGGAGGAGGCTGGCCGTCGTGGCCAGCTTGCGGATGCGGTGCCAGGCGCCCATCGCCCCGCCGTCCACATCCAGCCGTTCTTCCCCGACGGGCGCAGGGAAGGCGAGGACGCGGTCGAGCGGCGGCAAGGCAGGGGATGCGCAGCGCGGGGCGGCGCGCCCCGGATCGTCTTCAGGGGCGTGTCCGGCGGGAAGCGGACCTCGCGCCGAAAGCCACCGACCTTCACCGTGCAGGCCAGGCCTCGCCGGTCCTTGCAGATGCCCTCGGTGGCGTGAATTCCTCGATTTGGCAGGATTTCATGGGGATCTCACGAGTTGCTCACTCTTCGGTGAGGACTTCCGGGTATGGATCGTCGAGACTGCCCCCATGAATGGATGCACCGTTCGCCTGCTGTTCACTCTGGCCATAGCCTCAATCCTCGCCGGCTGCGGCCTGTCCCCGAGCCCGGGCGAGGACCCGGGGGCACTGCCCGCGGAGACCCTTGCGCCGCCCGCGGCCCGATACGCCGCCGCGGTCGATCAGGTCCAGCGGCATGCGCGGGACCTGATCGTCGACGAGAACCTGCCGGGCGTGTCGATCGCGGTGGCCGTCGATGGCGAGCTCGCGTGGGCCGAGGCGCTGGGGTGGTCGGATCTCGAGGAGCGCGTCGCGCTGACGCCACGGATGCGCTTCCGCATCGGCGGTGTGTCGCAGCCCCTCACAGCGGCTGCCGTCGGCCTGCTTCTCGAGCGGGGACTCCTCGACCTGGACGCGCCCGTGGGGAATTACCTCCCGACGCTGCCCGGCGAGCATGGGCGGGTAACGACGCGCCAGCTCATGGGACATGTCGCCGGGTTCGGCCACTACGGCGGGGGAGAGAACGGGCAGGTCAACCCCGACGACGAGCTGGCGTTCGCCCGCCGGACGTGCGCGGTCGCGGCCGACGCGATCGACGTCTTCGCCGGTGACCGCCCGCGGTTCGAGCCCGGCACGACCTTCCGCTATTCGAGCTTTGGATGGGTCCTGGTCAGCGCGCTCGTCGAAGCGGTTGCCGGCGAGCCGTTCGCCGACTTCATGGAACGCGAGGTCTTCGCGCCGGGCGGGATGCCCGACACGTTGCTCGACGCGCCGGGCGGGCCCCCGGGCGGCCACGGGCACGCCGTGCCGGGCCTGGCCGGCCTCTACTTCCCGGCGTTCGCCATGCGCACGCGGCACGGCCTGCACGACGCGCCGAACATCGACCACACCTGTCTCATGGGCGCAGACGGCTTCGTGTCCACGCCGAGCGACCTGGTGCGGTTCGGTGCGGCGCTGTCGCGAGGCGACGTGCTCGACCCGGGCACCGTCGAGCTCCTGCAGACGGAGGCACACCTATCGGGCGAGCCGACCGGCTACGGCCTCGGCTGGTTCGTGCGGCGCGTGCCGCTCAACGACACCGAGGCCCGCGTGATCGGCCACGGCGGGAGTGCCGTCGGCGGCTCGACGTCCTTCATGACCTTCCCCGATCACGACCTCGTGATCGCCGTGTCGTCGAACGTCTCGTTCGCGGAGGACGCGGTCCGCTCGCTGGCGCTCGCGACCGCGGCCGCGTTCGCCGGCGACGAATGAGCGCGATGCGCCGAGGCTTCGCTCACGCCGCCCGGGCGAACGGCCTGTTCGTGCGCCCCGTGCACGGTCGGCCTGCCTCCGTACGCCCCGGGCGGGTCCGTTCGAGCTTGACTGTCGCTTCCCAATGTGGCCAACATCGGGCGAATCCGGCGCACCGCGCCGGCTGCGGGGGCGATCCGCGTGAGGACGGTCGGTAATCCGCGGGGACAGTCGGCAATCCGCCCCGAGACGGCGGGTTCGCCGATGGGGCGCGCACACCGCAGCGGCGACGATCGCGCTCCCGCCGGCGGTCGCCGCGCAGCGGGACGCCGGGCCATGCTCCAGGGTGGGATGCTCGGAAGCTCGACAGCCGTGTCGAGGCTGGTGACACAATCGTTGGCAAGGAGGCCGTATGCGTCTGATATGTGCATTGGCGGTGCTGAGTGCAGCGATGGTATCTCCGTCGCCGTATGGTGCGGCGGAACGAGGGGAGCGGATTCAGGCGGCTGGCGAGGCCGTGGAACCGTTCCGCGTCATTGGCAACATCTACTACGTCGGAGGCCAATACGGCTCCTACCTCATCACCACGCCGGAGGGCCACATTCTCCACGACACGGGTACCGCCGACATGCACGCGCTCATCGTCTCGAACGTGGAGAAGCTCGGGTTCGACGTACGGGAGATCCGGATCATGATCTCGAGCCATGCGCATTGGGACCACGTCGAGGGACACGCGGCCATGAAGCGGGTGACCGGAGCACAGGTGGTTGCGCTCGGCGGCGACGCCGTGGCGCTCCAATCAGGCCAGGACAACTCCGCCATCGGGGCCCGGGACTTCGAGCCTGTCACGGTGGATCGCGTGATCGACGACGGTGACACGGTCACGCTGGGTGGGACGACGTTGCGGGCCCTCTGGACGGGGGGCCACACGCAGGGAGCAACGATGTGGATGACAACCGCCCGGGAAGGTGGAGACACCTACTCCATAGCCTTCCGCGGCGGCGAGATTCCGAACCAGGGGGCTCAGCTCTTCGACAATCCCCGACACCCGACGGTTGTCGCCGACACGCAGAGGACCCTTCGAAGGCTGAAGGAGCTCGAGCCTCCCGACCTCTTCCTGCACAATCACCCGCAGAATCCGCCCCGCGAGTTGGACCCGGCGCTTCCTGTCGACTCGAGGTGTGCTACCTGCCTGGACGCGGAAGGCTGGAGCGGTCTCGTGGCGGGCGTCGAAGCCAGTTTCGAAGAAATGCTCCGCGAAGCGGAGGGCCAACGGGATCGTTAGTCGAGTTGGACGGCTTACGAGGTCAGGGGGCCTGACCGAGCTCGGCGTGGCGCGCGTTGCCCAGGATGTTGCTCACCGCCCGGTTGCCCTCGTGGCAGGCGTACTCGTAGAGGGTGTAGCTCATGTCCCGCTTGAGGGGCAGCTCGAGGGTCCACGGCTCGGTGTAGACCTCGGGGTCCTCGACCCGGACCTGCCAGTCGAGGGCGTCCTCGGCGACGCGCGTGAAGCGCTCGACCAGCTTCAGCGAGGGGCCGACGGGGACGCCGTGCATGCGCCCGGCGTTCTGGTTCGGGGTGATCCAGCCCTTCTCGGTGAAGTGCGTGGTCTCGACGACGAGCGTTTCGCCTTCCCACCGGCCGCGGGCGTCACCCATCCACTGCCGAATCCGCGGGTCGACGTGCGGCCGGCCGTCGAGGGGGATGATGCGCGGCTCGCGGACCATCTCGTAGACGATGATCACGTAGCCGGGTACCTGGAAGATGTGGTTGCCCGTGTTGTAGGAATTCGGGAGCATCGACCCGGGGACGCCGCGCGTGAGGCACCGGCTGTACGGGCTCATGTTCAGGTACGACGCACTACGGTTCTCGACCAGCCACGCCGCCCGCTCCTCCGCGGCCGGGCGGGTGGGCACGCGTCCGCTCGGCGGGTCGGCCACCATGGACGTGCGGCGCGTGGGCACGATGTGGTCGCGCGGGTCGAACCAGAAGAAGTTGTACCCGCGGTCGAGCGAGCCGCCCGCCGCCGTCTGCTGCCGGCCCGGGGCGTTGTCGCCGTCGCGCGCGACGGTCCCGCGGCGTTCGACCGCCGCCGCCTCCTCGGCGGTGAAGAAGGCCTTGTCGCCGAGCTCGCGGGGCCGTTCGAGCGGAGTCAGGGTGTCGTTGGTCCAGATGCCCGAGATGTTGGGCTGGCCGTCCGGCGTGCGAGGCGCGCGGTAGTCCGGCTCGGCGGCGGACTGAGTCCCGGCCGACCCGTCGGGGGCTTGCACCTCGGCCGACCCGTCGGCGGATTGTGCCCCCGGGCCGGCGGTTTGTGCTCCAGCCAAGCCGGCGACTTGTGCCCCGGCCGAGCCGGCGGCCTGTGCTCCGGCCGAGCCGGCGACTTGTGCCCCGGCTGAGCCGGCGACTTGTGCCCCGGCCGAGCCGACGGCGCCCGGCAAGAGGAGTAGCAGGGTCGCGGCGATTCGGCAGAGTTGATATCGTGGCATACCAGCCGCCGATTGTACCAGGAGCCTGCGGTGGAACCCGGCCCTGCCCCTCGCCCGTCGAACAATAGGGGGGGCTCTCGTCACGGGCTCCTCGGCTCGGTCCGAGCCCGTCGCCATCGGGCCGAGGCGCGGGGGCCGAGGCGACGACGACGATACGGAGGACGGCAGATGCGGATTGGGGTGACCGGGGCGACCGGGCTCGTGGGATCGGCATTGCTCCCTGTCCTAAAGGGGGCGGGACACGAGGCGGTGGGGTTGCGGCGGGGAGCCGCCGACGCCGCCGGTCCGCCGAGCTGGGACCCGTCTACGGGACGCGTGGCCGCTGGCGGCGGGCCGCTGGATGCGGTGGTCCACCTGGCCGGCGAGAACATCGCGGGCGGGCGCTGGAACGCGGCGCGCAAGGCGCGCATCCGGGACAGCCGGGTCGAGGGCACGGCCGCGCTGTGCCGGGGTCTCGCCGCGCTCGGTCCGCCCCCCGCGGCGCTCGTCGCCGCCTCCGCCGTCGGCTTCTACGGCGATCGCGGCGAGGAGCGGCTCGACGAATCGTCGCCGGCGGGAAGCGGGTTTCTCGCCGACGTCTGCCAGGAGTGGGAGGCGGCCGCGGCGCCCGCGCGCGAGGCGGGCATCCGCGTAGTCCACCTGCGCATCGGGATCGTGCTCACCCCGGCCGGCGGCGCGCTCGGGCAGATGCTGCTGCCGTTCAAGCTGGGGGTGGGCGGGGTCATCGGTTCGGGCCGGCAGTTCATGAGCTGGATCGCCCTCCACGACCTGGTGGCCGCCGTGCTGCACGCGGTCCGCACCGACGGGCTCGAGGGGCCGGTGAACGCGGTCGCGCCTGACCCGGTCACGAACGCGGAGTTCACCAAGACGTTGGGCCGGGTGCTTCGGCGCCCGACGATCCTGCCGATGCCGGCCTTCGGCGCCCGGCTGGCGTTCGGCGAGATGGCCGACGAGCTGCTCCTGGGCGGCGCCCGCGTGGAGCCGTCCCGGCTGCTGGGGACGGGATTCGACTTCGACCACCCCGCGCTCGAAGGAGCCCTGCGGCACCTGCTGGGCTAGCGCTAGCGTTCGGTCACCGGTTTCCACTCGCGTGCGCGGCGCTCGGCCGCGGCTCGCTGTCCGGGCGTCATTCCGGCGGCGACCTCGCCGCGGGCCTCGACCGCCCGGTCGCGTTCGTCGCCGGTCAGCCGTGCCGAGGCGAGACCCAGCCACAGGTGCGCGGTGACGGCATCGGCGGGCACGCTGGCTCCCTGGGCGAGCAGCATGCCGAGGTCGAGCTGGGCGAGGGCGTCCCCCTGATCGGCCGCCAGGTGAAGCCACTGCGCCGCGTCCGCCGCGTCCGGAGAGACGCCGCGGCCGTCGCGGTACATCAGGCCGAGGTAGCGCTGGGCGGAGGCGTGCCCCTGCGCCGCCGCGGGGCGAATCCACCGGATCGCCTCGGCGTCGTCGACGGGGACGCCCCGGCCCTGCAGGTACATGAAGCCCAGGTCCGCCTGCGCCTCCGCGAGCCCCCGGTCCGCCGCGAGGTGCAGCCACCGCACCGCCTCCGCGTCATTCACGGCAACGCCCCGGCCGTTCGCGTAGACGAGCGCGAGGCTGTACTGGGCGCGCGTCATGGCCGCGATGTTCGCCTCCGACCGGGCGTGGGCGGGGTCGGCGGCGAGGCGCAGCCAGCGCAGGGCCTCGGCGTCGTCCTGCGGAACTCCCTGCCCGACGCTGTACAGGTACGCCAGATCGACTTGCGCGGCGACATAGCCCTGGCCGGCGGCCTCGCGCAGCCAGCGGGCGCCTTCGGCCGCGTCCTGGTCCAGGCCGCGGCCGGTCAGATACAGCGCGGCGAGGCCCGCCTGCGAGCGGGCGTGTCCCTGTTCGGCGCCGCGTCGATACCAGCGCGCCGCTTCCGCGACGTCCTGCGGAACGTCCTGACCGTTCTCGTACTGCAGCGCCATCGCGTATTGCGCCCGGACCTCCCCCTGCTCGGCGGCCAGGCGCATCAGTCGCGCCGCCTCGGCGTCGTCGCGGGTGACCCCCTGGCCGACCGCGTACAGGTAACCCAGACCGTACTGCCCGCCGGGGTGGCCCTGCTCGGCGGCCAGGCGATACCAGCGCACCGCTTCGCCGTCGTCCTGGGGTACCGTCTCGCCGTTGAGGTACAGGTCGCCGAGGGTGGCCTGGGCGGGCGCGTATCCCTGCTCGGCGGCCATCCGATACCAACGCAGGGCTTCCTGGGCATCCCGCGGAACGCCATCGCCGATCAGATACCGCGCCCCGAGATCGGCCTGGGCATCCGCGGCCCCTTGTTGGACCCGGTCCTCGAGGGCGCGCAGGTCGCGCGTGGCCTGACGGGTCGCCGGCGGCGCCGTGCACGCGGCCGCGATGAGCAGCGTGACGAGACCGCCGGCCAGCCGGGAGTGGGACCCGAGCACCGGCGTCACTCGGTCGGGGGTCGCCCGCCGGCGGGGTCGACGTCCGCGTCGTAGTCGACGCCGTCGATGCCGAACCCGAAGATTTTGAGGAAATCGTCCCGAATGCCGTCGAGGTCGGCGAGCTCGGCGGCGTTGTCGGTGGAGACGATGGGCCAGCGGCGATTGACTTCGGCCTGGACCGGCTCTGACAGCTCCCAATCGTCCATCCGAATCCGGCCGGTGTCGTCGAAAGGCGGCGGGGTGTCCGAATAGAGTGCGGTGCGGAACAGCCGATCGATGTGGTTCAGACAGTCCTCGTGGTTGCCGGCGTTCTTCATGACCCTGAACAGCAGGGCCAGATACAGCGGCACCACCGGAATCGCGGAGCTGGCCTGGGTCACGACCGCCTTGAGCACCGCCACCCGGGCGTCACCCCCGAGGGCCGACACCCGTTCGCGGATCGCGCCGGCGGCGCGGTCGAGATCCTCCTTGGCCTTCCCGAGGGTGGCCTGCCAGTAGATCGGCCAGGTCAGCTCGCTGCCGATGTAGGTGAAAGAGACGGTCCTGAACCCGGGGGCGAGGACGCCGGCATCCTCGAGCGCATCGATCCAGAACTCCCAGTCCTCGCCGCCCATCACCGCCACCGTGGCCGCGGTCTCCGCCTCGGAGGCCGGTTCCAGGCTGACCTGCTGCACTTCCCCGGAGTCCTGGTTGAGCGACTTGACGTGGAACGACTCGCCGAGCGGCTTGATGGACGAGCGATGCAGGACGCCGGTGCGGGGATGCTGGCGGACGGCCGCCGCGAGGCTGTAGACGAACAAGTCGATCTGCCCCAGCGATGCCCGAATCTCGTCGATGGTCCGGGCCTTCATCTCGTCCGAGAACGCGTCGCCGTCCAGGGTGCGCGCGTAGAGTCCGCGCGCCGCCGCCGCGGCCTCGAAGGCGGCGTTGTTGTACCACCCCGCGGTCGCCGTCTTGTTGCGCCGGGGCGCCTTCTCGAAGGACACCCCGAGGGTGCCCGCCCCCGCCCCGAACGCCGCCACGATGCGCGACCCCAGGCCGTAGCCGCCGGACCCGCCGACGACGAGGGCCCGCCGGGGGCCGTTGGGGAACGGCGAGACCCGCGCGATCTGCTCGCGCACGCTCGCGGCGCATCCCTCCGGATGCGCCGTCGTGCAGATGAACCCTCGAATCCTGGGCTTGACGATCATTCCGCAATCCTAGACCAGGCCCGCCAATCGTCGCTTGGCGGCTCCGCTTGGCGCCCAACCCTGGCAGTGAGTCGGCGCTTCCTTGCAGGAGGCGGCAGCGTTTTACGGCGCAGATTCCCAGGGGCTTGCGCCGTAGAAGTCCCGCACCAGCGAGACTTCAGACGCGACCGCAAGGTCGCGCGCCGGTCGCCCGGCCACGGTCTACTGGCCGCCTTCCCGATGGGCGTTGTACCGCCGCGCCCGATCGACGGCGGCCTCGTTGCCGATGAGCTCCAGGCGGCGCGGGCCGGCGAGACCGCCCGAGCCGGCGTCGCCGATGCGTCCGTCGCGGGCGAGGGCGGCCATCGCGCCGTCGACCGCACCCAGGGCGATGGCCCCCATCGCGCCCACGAACAGGATGCCGACCCCGTTCTCGCGCGCCGCGTCGACCGAGGGGGCGCCGGTCAGAATGGGACGCCCGGCCAGCTCGACGGCCCGCCGGCACTGGTCCAGGGGGATGCCGGGGACGAAGATGACGTCGCCCCCTTCCTGCGCGTAGAGCGCGACCCGCTCGATGGCCTCGTCGAGGGGGCCGCCGTCGGCCACCACGTCGCTGCGGACGAGCAGCACCGTGTCCGGGTCCCGCTTCGCGTCGACCGCCGCGTGCACCTTGTCGACCATCGCCTCGCGGCTGATGATCTTGCCTTCATCATAGCCGGCGAGGTGCTTCGCGCCATAGAGGTCTTCGATCATGATGCAGGCGGCGCCGGCCTTCTCCATGCGCTGCACCGTGCGGTAGACGTTGAGGGGGTTGCCGCCGCCGTCGTCCGAGTCAGCGATGATCGGCGCCTCGATCGCGTCGGCGGTCCGGTTGCAGAACTCCACCAGGTCGTCCATGGTGATCATGCCGAAGTCACCGAGGCCGTACTTGCTCAGTGACAGCGCACTGCCGCCGGTCATCACCATCTCGAATCCGTGCATCTCGGCCAGCCGGGCCGTGGCCACGTCGCCGCAGTTGATGCAGCGGCTGGGCTCGGGGCGTTCGAGGAGCGCGCGAAACCGGGCGCCCGGGCTCGCGGCGGCCGGGGCCTGGGCCGACGCCTCCGCGAGACCGGCCGAGAACGCGTGCCCCACCATCCCGCCGGTGGCGAGCCCGGCGCCCTGCAGAAACCGCCGCCGAGTCGCTTCGTGGCTGTTCGTCATGTCGATCTCCTCTTGGGCCTGCTTGATCTCCCACGCGTCAGACTATAATGATAAGTGGCTTCGTGCCGAAGACGTGGCGCACGTCGGAGTGTACCCAAGCACCCCGTGACCGGCATGGGGCGCGCCGGGCAGCGTACGGCTGGGATATCGGCGCGGCGAAGTAGCCGCGAGTGGCGAGGAGCGGTAGGGATGAGACGAACACGCAGGATTCGAGTCGCCCTGGTTTCGGGTGCGTTCGCGCTCGGCGGCATGATGCTCATTCCGGGCATGGCGGCCGCGCAGCACGAGGCCACCCCGACGTACGCGCAGGACGTGGCGCCGATCTTCCGGGCCAAGTGCGAGAACTGCCACCGGCCGGGCTACATCGCGCCGATGTCGTTGCAGACCTACACCGAGTCGCGGCCGTGGGCGCGTTCCATCAAGAATCGCGTCGAGACGCGGCAGATGCCGCCCTGGCATATCGACAAGTCGGTGGGCATTCAGGCGTTCCAGAACGACCGGTCGCTGACCAACGGCGAGATCGACACCATCGTGCGCTGGGTCGACGGCGGCGCGCCGCGGGGGAACCCGGCCGACCTGCCTCCCCCCGCGGTGTTCGCCGACGATGACGTCTGGAACTTCGCGGATCGCTTCGCCGGGCCGCCGGACCTGGTCATCCACTCGACGCCGTACACCATGCCGGCCCTCGCGCAGGACGCCTGGTGGAAGCCGGAGGTGCCCACCGGACTGACCGATGACCGGTGGATTCGCGCTATCGAGATCCGGCCGTCGACGGTGGCCGGGCGCAGCATCACGCACCACGCCCTGGCGCGGCTGCAGCAGGAAGAAGCCCCCGAGGACCTCGGCGCCGCCTCGGAAGTGGGCCCCGGCATCCTCATGGAGTGGGCGGTCGGCAAGCAGGGCGAGATCATGCGAGACGGCAGCGGCAAGCTCATCAAGGCCGACTCGAGCATCGTGTGGGACATCCACTACTCGTCGGCCGGCGAGGAGGTCACCGACTCGGCCGAGCTCGGGCTGTACTTCTACCCGGAAGGGCAGGAGCCGAAGCACCGGCAGGTGCTGTCGGCGTGGTCGACCATCGAGGGCGGCAGCGAGCACCTCTCGATTCTGCCCAACGCCGTCACCACGACCGAGAACTACCACGTGCTCAAGCAGAACGGCCGGATCGAGAACTACCAGCCGCACATGCACCTGCGGGGCAAGGGCATGCAGATGTCGGCGATTCTGCCCGACGGGTCGCAGCGCGTCCTCAGCCGCGTCAGCGACTTCAGCTTCAACTGGCACAACAACTACGTCTATGCCGATCATGCCGCGCCGCTGTTGCCGAAGGGTACCGTCATCGCGGTGAAGTCCTGGTACGACAACACCTCGGCCAACCGCGCCAACCCCGATCCGAACCAGTGGGTCGGGTACGGCGACCGCACCGTGGACGAGATGGGGCATGCCTGGGTCAACGTCACCTACATGGATGACGACGACTTCTCGGCGGCCGTCGCCGAGCGCGAGGCGCTCCTGCAGGCGACCGACGACGGCGGCGGCGAATAGGCGAGGTCGACGACAACGGGATTCCGGGAGCCGCTCCATCACCATCGGGGCGGCTTCCGTTACGTACGAGGAGGTTTTTGTCATGCGGACGTATCGTTCGGCGGGGCTCTTGGCCGCGGTGGCCGGTCTGCTCGGGGCCACCCTGGGGGCGGCGGGACAGATTCCCTCGACGCTCCAGGGCTTCGGGGTGCCGGTATATCCCGCCTTCGAAGGCTGGTATCAGAATGCCGACGGCACCGCCACCCTCCTCGTCGGCTTCTTCAACTCCAACACCGATCAGACAGTGGACCTGCCGATCGGCGAGCTGAACCATTTCGCCCCGGGCCCTCAGGATCGGGGACAGCCTACCCACTTTCCCCCGGGTCGGGCATGGGGCGTCTTTACCGTGCAGGTGCCCGGCGACTTCGACGGCGAGCTGAGCTGGACCCTGGTCGCCAACGGCGAGCCGGTCACGATTCCGTTTCAGCTGCGGCCGTCGTACTTCGTCGAGCCGCTCAAGGATGCGTCCAACAACAACGAGCCGCCGACGATCCGCTTCGAGGACGGGGCGCCGGTCACCGGACCGCCGATTGGCATCGCCCGGCGCCTGACCGGTACGGTCGGGAGTCCCGTCGACCTGAGCCTGTGGCTGTCCGACGTGACGCCCGACACCCACGTGCGGGAGAACCCGTTCCGGCGCAGCCCGCCGATGAGCCTGCGCTGGCACAAGCTCCGGGGGCCGGGCGAGGTCGAGTTCGCCCAGTCGGAGTTCGAGTACGACGAGACCTCGGAGCAGAACCCGCGAACCACCGCGAGCTTCAGCGCCGCCGGCGAGTACTGGCTGCGCGCCGAGGCGCTCGATTCGACCGGGGTGGGGGGCAGCGGGTTTCAATGCTGCTGGACCTCTGCGATCGTCCAGGTCACGGTTTCCGAATAGGCGGCGATCCGGACGAAATCGTTTCGTGTCGCGGGGGAACGGAATAAACGCGGGGGCGGGGCGGTCCATGACACCAGGGCACTGTCCGATGAAACCCGCCATGAACCCTGCGTCCACCGCCGCGCTGCCCGGATGGCAGGCGATGGGGGTAGTGACCGGGCTTCTGGCCGCGCCGGCGGCCGCCGCACGGTCGGTCCTGCCCCCGGTCGCGAACGGTGCCGCCGGGAACCTTGCTGCGGAGGCCGGCCCCGGGGTCGGCGGCGCCGCGAAGGACGGTGCCGACGTGCTGCCGCGGCGGGATGAGGTGGCCGGTGACGCCCGGGGCGCAGACCCGGACCGCGCGCTGGTCGCCGCCGCGGTCGCGGGCGATGGCGACGCGTTCGAGGCGCTGGTGCGCCGGCACCAGACCCGGATCGTCAACTACGCGATGGCGATCGTGAAGGACTCCGCAGAGGCGGAGGACGTCGCGCAGGAGACGTTCATCCGCGCCTACCGGTCGTTGACCCGCTTTCGCGGGGACAGCTCGTTCAAGACGTGGCTCTACACCATCGCGACGAATGCCGCCCGGACCGGGCTCGAACGTCGGGGGCGGCGGAACCGGCTGGAAGACGAGAGCCTGGACGACGAAACCGCGCCGCTCGCGGCCGGCGACGTCCCCGCGGGCGGCCCCGATGCCGAGACCGCCCTGGTGCGGCGCGAGCTGATCGACTGCGCGCTGGCTGCCCTGCCCCCGGATCTGCGGATCGCGGTGGTCTTGCGCGACGTCGAGGGGCTGGACTACAAGGAGATTGCCGCCGCAATCGGGGTGCCGATCGGGACCGTCGAATCGCGTATCTTTCGCGCGCGCCGCCGGCTTCGGCCGCTGTTGCAGCCGCTGATGGGGAGATCGTCATGAGATGCGATGACGTGGAACGGACCGTGATGCAACGCGCGGCGGGGCGGCTCGACCCGGCCGGCGTAGAGCGCCTTGAAGCGCATCTCGGTGACTGCCCGACTTGCCGCGAGGCGGCGGACAGCCAGCAGGACGTGGCCGCCATCCTGTCGGCGCGGCCGGATGCCGCGGCGCCGTTCGGGTTTGCGACCCGCGTGATGGCGCATCTCGACCGTCCGCCCACCTGGCTCGACGTCATCAACTGGCGCCGCTGGACGATGCGGCTCGCGCCGGTGGCGGCCTCTCTGCTGGTGGTCGCGGCCGTCGGTTTCGGCCCGGCCGAGGCCGTCGAGCCCATCGAGTTCTTCGACCTCGTGACGGACTGGGTCGGGGTGGACGATGCGGCGTCGCTGCCCGCGTTCGGCCTGCTGTGGCAGGACGCGGTGACTGACGACACCCTGTTGGAGGCGGTGCTGACGGCGAATCCAGGCGAGCCTTTTTGAGTGACGCGCGACCGGGGGCTGCCGTGGAACGGGGCGGATCCCTGGGGGTTGGCGGAGCGGAGCCGCACGCGACGATTTCCGGGCCAAGCAAGGATGACGCGATGAACCGTACCAGTATGCGCTTGTGGGCCGGTCTCTTCGTCCTCGTCGTCTTCAGCGCGGGGCTGGCCGCCGGGTTCGTGGTGCGGCCGTGGATCGATCCGGATCCGCCCCGGGGGTTCCGGGGCCGGGGAGAGCCGCCGCCGTCCTCGGCGCGGAGGACCGAAGGGTTGCTCGACCGTCTGGACGACCGTCTGGACGCCGACAACGGTCTGTCCGACGACCAGCGGCGGCGGCTGCGCGAGGTCTTCGAGGCCCGCCGGCTCCGGTTTCGCGACATCAACGCCGGCGTCCGCGAGCAGTTCGAAGCCGAGCGGACCCAGATGAACGCCGAGTTGGCCGCCATCCTGACCGCGGAGCAGATGCAGGTCTTCGAGAACGAGATCGTCCGCATGCGTCGCGACCGCCGCGGCCGATTCGGCGGGCGCGGGCCCGACGGCGGGCCACGGCCCCGCGGCGACCGCCCCAGGCGCCCCCCGCGCTGAGATTCGCGGTCCCTGCTTCTTCTCGGCAAGCCTGCTGCGAAATTCCAGCCGACCGTCCGGGCGCTCAGGCAGGCGCGTACCACGTGCCGCGTCCGGCCCCGTGCCTCGTCAGGTGGTCGTCGCGGGTCAGCGCCTTCAGGTGATCCTTGACCGTGTTGCGATTGGCGCCGGTCGCCTTCGCCGCCGCGGCGACGGTCACTCGTCCATGGTCGCGGGCAATACCCAGAATCAGCAGCGACAGTTCCGGCAGTTCGCCCATCATCACGCGTTCGCGCTCGATCTTCTGCTCGAGATGCCGTTTCTGCCGTTGCAGCGCTCTCAGGAAGTAGACGAACCACGGGCCCCAGGCCGGCGCATCGGTCCGCAGCGTGGCCTGGGTTCGGCGGAGGGCCAGGTAGTAGGCGTCCCTGCTTCTTTCGATGACGCTCTCGAGGGAGCTGTAGGGTACGTAGGCGTACCCCGCCCGCAGCAGCAGCAGGGTCGTCAGAATTCGCGACAAGCGGCCGTTCCCGTCCTGGAACGGATGGATGGCCAGAAAAACCACAACGAAGACGGCGATGACCAGCAAAGGGTGAACGTCGGTGTGCGCCAAGCCGGCCCGAGTCCACGACAGCAGGTCGGCTGTCTGCCGGGGGGTGTCGAAGGGAGAGGCGGTCTCGAAGACGACGCCCAGCCGCTCTCCGTCCGGACCGAACGCCTCGACGTGGTTGGGGAGTGTCTTGTAGTTACCGCGATGGCGTTCGTCCTTCTCCGAATGCTTGAGCAGATCGCGGTGGAGCTGCCTGACGTGGTTCTCGGTGAGGTCGATGACGTCCCAGGTCGTGAAGACGGTGTGCATCGCGTCGGCGTAGCCCGCGACCTCCTGCTCGTCGCGCGTCGCGAACGACCCTGCGTCAACGGCGGAGAGAAGCCGCTCGACTTCACGATCGCCGAGCGTCGCCCCTTCGATGCGCGTGGACGAACCGATGCTCTCTATCGTCGCTACATGGCGGAGGCGGGACAACCTCTCGGGCGCGAGACGCCCGACGGCCAGCCACGTGCCCTTGAATTCGTCGATCTCGCCGATGAGCGTCAGCAGCTCGCCCGTGACCGGCAGCGACGACGTCTCAGGAAGTCCCCACGTTTTTCCATCCGTTTGCATCTGTTTACGCAGGATGTCATGCGGATCACTCGTTTGTCCACCCGTTTTAATCCGAAAAATTGACCGCGGGGGGCGAAGCGCTTCAGGAAGCGATTGAGCGGCTCCTTAGGCCGCAGTCGAACGCGCCGACATCGTGGGTTGCCCCGAGCAGTTCGACCGGGGACAGCGTCGCTCGGCGTCCGGTGTCACTCCAGCACGCTCTTTGTCGGCCAGCAATCGCGTCAAGCGAGGCTTGCCGGCGACCGGACGGTCGAGCACGTTCTGGAACGCCCGCCAACGCGCTTCGTCGAGCTGGAAGATCCGCTGGTTGGCCTGCTTTGGCGGGCGTTCCGGTTGCGTTCGACGATTGGGCACCCTTGCCGTCTTGACGTCCGCGATATGGGAACGGTCATGTCCGGGCGCTCAAGCCGGCGATGAACTGGCCGTGGTCGGCTGAGCCGATGCCCTTCTGCAGCACCGTGAGTGCGCCGGCGAGGTCCCCGTTCAGCAGTGCGCGGGAGGCGAGTCGCAGGCCGGGGAAGACGCGGCTGCGGATGATACCGGAGTCATCGGCTGGCAGGAGGCGGTAGTCGCCGTCGGCCAGCTCGAACCAGTCGATGCGCTGGTCGCGAATCCGCCACACGACGTACTCCTGTACGCCGTTGCGCCGGTAGGCGCGCAGCTTGTCATGCAGGTCGATCGATGCACTGCTGGCGGCGATCTCCACGACGAGCTCCGGCGGTCCCTCCAGATAGCCGTCGCTCACTCGTGATCGGCCGGCGGGCGGTTCAATGCGAAGCAGCACGTCGGGTTGGGGTTCGTTCTCGAGGTCGAGACGAACGGTAGCGTTGTCGGCGACGCGAACCCCGGTGGTCGAGGCCGCGTATACGGCAAGCACGCTTTGAAGGGCGGAGTGGGCCTCGGCGTGGACGAGACTGACCGGCGCCGGCATGCACACGACTCCCTCGATCAGTTGCGCCTTCTTGAGGTCCGGCCGCATCGCATAGCGGCGCTCGAACTCACAGCGCGTGAGTCGGTCTCCGTTCTCCAGTGTCGGGACCGGCGGTGTCGCGTCTCGCGGCGGCGGGGCGGGGCCAGACGCCCCGGACCGTGACGTGACGTCGAGTTCAGCCATGTGCGAGTAGCGCCTCCAGCCTGCGACTCAGAGTCCATCATGCCACAACAACGGGGACGGGGGTACGTGCCCTGCGGCCATTGCGCGGAGCCCGAGCCGGGGGTAGGATCGCTACTCTGGGGAAACCGCGGCGCTACAGGCGCCACGTGAAGGAGATGACGATGCGGCTCGGGAGAACGCTCCTGGTTCCGGCCTTGGCCGCGGCGGCGGGGCTCGCGCCCGCGGCGCCGCTTGCGGCCCAGGAGGCAGCGGTCGAATCGCCACGCGCGGTACTGGATAGGTACTGCGTCACCTGTCACAACGACCGGCTGCGGACCGGCGGGCTCACCCTCGACGGGGCCGCCGTCGACGCCGCCGACCCGAGCCGCGACGCGGACGTCTGGGAGCGGGTGATCGCGAAGCTGCGGACCGGTGCGATGCCGCCGCCGGGCCGGCCGCGTCCCGGCGCCGCGACCTACGCCGCGGTCGCCTCCCGGCTCGAGGCGGACATCGACCGGGCGGCCGCCGCGAACCCCGACCCGGGCCGGACCAGCACCGTGCACCGGCTGAACCGGACCGAGTACCGTCACGCGATTCGCGACCTGCTCGCCCTGGATCTGGACGTGGAGCCGCTCTTGCCGGGCGACGAGACGTCGGACACCGGCTTCGACAACAACGCCGACGTGCTGTCGATCTCGACGGCGCAGCTCGAGCGCTACCTGTCGGCGGCGCGCACCATCACTCGCCTCGCGGTCGGCCTGCCCCCGGCCGGACCCGGGTTCGAGACGTTCGACGTGCCCCTGCTCCAGCTGCAGGACGACCGCCAGAGCGAGGACCTGCCGCTCGGCTCGCGGGGGGGCGTGGCCGTTCCCTACCATTTCCCGGTCGACGGCGAGTACCTCGTCAAGATCGAGCTGCGGTCCAACTGGCAGGACTACATCCTCGGCATGGGGACGGCGCACCAGCTCGACGTCCGCATCGACGGCGAGTTGGTGAAGCGCTTCACGGTCGGCGGCGAGGATCGCGGCCGGCCCGCGCCGGTGACGTTCACCATCGCGGAGCGGGGCGATCCGGAGTGGGAGGCGTACCTGCAGACGGCGGACGAAAGCCTTGAGGTCCGCGTGCCGGTCGCGGCGGGGCCGCGCACCGTCGGCGTGTCGTTCGTCCGCAACGTGTGGGAGCCGGAAGGCATCCTGCTACCGCGGCAGGCGGGCGAGGTGCTGTCGAACGACGAGGCGTATCACGGGAACGCCGCGGTGAGCGCGGTGGCCATCGGCGGGCCCTACGACGTGACCGGCCCGGGAGACACGCCGAGCCGCCGCGCCATCTTCACCTGCCGCCCCGACGCCTCGGCGGCGGCAGACGAGCGGGCGTGCGCGGCCGAGATCGTGTCGAGGCTGGCGCGGCCCGCCTACCGCCGCCCGGTGACGCCGGCCGACCTCGACACGCTGCTCGGCTTCTTCGACAGCGGCCGGGAGAGCGGCGGTAGCTTCGACGCCGGCATCCAGCTTGCGCTCGAGCGGATGCTCGTCGACCCCGACTTCCTGCTCCGCATGGAGCGCGATCCGGCGGGGGCGGCGCCCGGACAGCCGTACCGCCTGAGCGACGTCGAGGTGGCTTCGCGCCTCTCGTTCTTCCTCTGGGGCAGCATTCCCGACGAGCCGCTGCTCGACGCGGCGGAGCGGGGCGAACTCACCGATTCCGCGGTCCTGGACACGCAGGTCCGGCGTATGCTGGCCGACCCTCGCGCCGGCTCTCTCGTCGACGATTTCGCCATGCAGTGGCTGCACCTGCGCAACCTGGAGGACGTCAAGGGCGATCCGGTGCCGTTCCCCGACTTCGACGATAACCTCGTCGAGGCGTTCCGGCAGGAGACGACCCTGTTTCTCGCCAGCACCCTGCGCGAGGATCGCAGCGTGCTCGACCTGCTCGACGCCGACTACACCTTCGTCGACGAGCGGCTGGCCCGGCACTACGGCATCCCCGGCGTCTACGGCAGCCGGTTCCGGCG
This sequence comes from Vicinamibacterales bacterium, assembly GCA_965229825.1. GTDB lineage: Bacteria > Acidobacteriota > Vicinamibacteria > Vicinamibacterales > UBA8438 > JAJEEA01. Next base: position 767,065 of record CBDDJQ010000013.1, on the reverse strand, counting down.
CGTCGCCCTGCCCGACCTGACGCAGCGGGGCGGCCTTCTCGGGCACGGCGGACTGCTGGCGCTGACGTCGTACCCGACCCGCACGTCGCCGGTGCTGCGTGGCAAGTGGCTGCTCGACACGATTCTCGGCGCCCCGCCCGCGTCGCCGCCGGCCGACGTGCCGGCGCTGCCCGAGGGCGGCGACGGCGGTCGTTCCACGTCGGTCCGCGAGCGGCTCGAGCGCCACCGGCAGGCTCCCGCCTGCGCCACCTGCCACGCGTCCATCGACCCCCCCGGCTTCGCGCTGGAGCAGTACGACGGCCTCGGCGCGTGGCGGACGGCGGACGAGTTCGGCAACCCCATCGACGCGGCGGCGACGCTGCCGAGCGGACGGACGGTGGAAGGCATGGCCGGCCTGCGCGCGTGGCTGCTGGAGCGGCCCGAGCAGTTCGCCGGCACGGTGACCGAGAAGCTCCTGTCGTACGCCCTCGGCCGCGGCCTGGAGCACCATGATCGACCGACCGTCCGCGCCGTCGTCCGCGCCGCCGCGGCCGACGACTACCGCTGGTCGGCCCTCGTCGCCGGGGTCGCGAAGAGCCCGGCGTTCCTGATGCGGAACGCGACGGCGGCGGCGAACTGACACACGGCGATGCGGCGGGAGCCGGCGACGCGCAACGGTGACCCATCGGTTGGCAGGGATGAGGAGAACGACATCATGACCATCAGCAGGAAATCGCTGTCGCGCCGGACCGTGTTGCGCGGCCTCGGGGTGACGTTGGGGCTGCCGTTTCTCGATGCGATGTCTCCCGCGCTCACGGCGCTGGTGAAGACCGCTGCGAAGCCGGCCCACCGGTTCCAGGCGATCTACGTGCCCAACGGCATGGCGATGCAGTACTGGACGCCGGAACGCGAAGGGCGCAACTTCGAGCTGACGCCGATTCTCGAGCCGTTGGCGCCGTTCCGGGACCAGGTGCTGGTCGTTTCGGGGCTCCGCGCGTCGTGGGCCTACGTGCACGCCGGGGCCTCGGCGTCGTTTCTGACGGGGACGCCGCGCGGCGGGCAGAACGAGACCGACGTGCTCGCCAGCACCTCGATGGACCAGATCCTCGCGCGCGAGTTCGGCAAGACCACGCAGCTCGGCTCGCTCGAGGTGTCGATGGACAAGTTCGCCAACGCCGGCCAGTGCACCGCCGGCCTGAGCTGCGCCTACACGCAGACCATCTCTTGGCGTACGCCGACGATGCCGCTGCCGATGGAGAACAACCCGCGCGCGGTGTTCGAACGGCTGTTCGGCGACAGCGGATCGGCCGACCCCGTGGTGCGGCGGGCGCGCCGGCAGCAGAAGCAGAGCATCCTCGACTCGGTCACCGACAAGCTGGCCGACCTGAGAGTCGACGTGGGGCCGCGGGATCGGGTCAAGCTGGACGAGTACACGGAGGCGGTGCGGGACGTCGAGCGCCGCATCCAGATCGCCGAGCAGCAGCCCGACGTCGAGCCGTCGTTCACCGAGCAGCCGTCGGCCCCGCCGCGGGTCTTCGAGGACCATCTCGGGCTGATGTTCGACTTGCAGTTCCTGGCCCTCCAGGCCGATCTGACCCGCGTCGTCACGTTCATGATGGGCCGAGAGCAGAGCACCCGCGCCTATCCGCAGATTGGGGTGCCCGATGCCCACCACCCGCTCTCGCACCACGAGGACGACCCCGAGCGGATCGAGGTCATGTCGAAGATCAACGCCTACCACGCGAAGCTGACGTCCGGGTATCTCGCGCGCCTCCGGGCGGCCGAGGACGCCGACGGCTCGCTCCTCGACAACATGACCATCCTCTACGGCGCCGGCATCTCGAACAGCACCCGGCACCTCGGCGCCGACCTGCCGCTGCTGGTCATCGGCGGCGGCGCCGGCAAGCTCAAGGGCGGCCGCCACCTGCGCTACTCGCCGGACACGTCGAACGCAGACCTGCTGATGACCCTGATGGACAAGCTCGACATGCCGCTGGATCGCCTCGGGGACAGCACCAGCAAGCTGCCGATCGATACCCTGTCGGGGGTGTGAGCGGTCGGCGAGCCGCTTCGCTGGTTAGGTAGACCGCGTAGTTTTTGGCGGGTCCCTTCTTGGAGATGGGTGAAGCGATGAGCAACGGCAATCGTGCTCGGCGGCGGCTCGCGCTCCGCGGCGCGATCCTGGCGTGGGTGGTCACGGGCTTGGCGGCCGGCGCGTCCGCCGCGGACCAGCCGCTCGCGGATGCGGCCCGCAACGCAGACTGGGGCGTGGTGCGCGCGCTGATCGCCGAGGGGGCCGACGTGACGGGCCGTCAGGGCGACGGCGCGACCGCGCTGCACTGGGCGGCCTACTGGGACGAAGTCGAGCTTGCCGACCTGCTGCTCGACGCCGGAGCCGACGTGAGCGCTGCCAACGACCTGGGCGTGACGCCGGTGTGGACCGCGGCCGAGAATGGCCGGGCGGCGATGGTTCGGCGGCTGCTGGACGCGGGGGCGAACCCGAACGCGCCGCTGCTGTCGGGCGAGACGCCGCTGATGACCGCCGCGCGCGTCGGCGCGGCAGGGGTCGCCGGTCTGCTGCTCGACGCGGGCGCTGACGTCGATGCGACGGGGTCGCGGAGCCAGACGGCGCTGATGTGGGCGGTCGCGCAGCGGCATCCCGGCGTTGTCGAGGTGCTGCTGGCCCATGGCGCGGCGGTCGATGCCCGGTCGGACGTTTGGACCGAGGTCGTCAAGACGACGCCCGAGCCGTGGAACCCGGAGTACGTCGCGGAGATCCCGCAGGGCGGCTACACGGCGCTGCTGTTCGCGGCGCGGGTGGGCGATCTCGCGTCGGCGAAGCTGCTCGTCGCGGCCGGCGCCGACGTGAACGACCAGCCGCCCTACGGTACGAGCGCGACGGTCGTCGCGGCGCACAGCGGGCACGGGGACGTCGCCGCGCACCTCCTCGAGCAGGGCGCGGATCCGAATGCCGCCGGCGCCGGCTATACGGCGCTCCACGCGGCGATTCTGCACCAGGACGCGGCGCTGGTGCGGGCGCTGCTCGACCACGGCGCGGATCCGGACGCGGCGGTCAGGACCTCCACGCCGGTTCGCCGTGACGCGGTCGACTTCTATCTGCATCCGTCCTACGTCGGCGCGACGCCGTTCTGGCTGGCGGCGCGCTTCGGTGCGTCCGGCATCATGCACATGCTGGCCGAGCGCGGCGCCAATCCGCGGTTGATCCACCACCCGACGTACTGGCCAGGTTCGCTGTCGGTGCGGGATGAACGGACACAGGTGAACGAGGGCGAGACGACGTCGCTGATGGCGGCGGTCGGCCTGGGCGGACGCAATCCCCTGGTGGCGGTGGACCGGCTGGGCCGCATCGCGGAGAGCGCGCCGGTCCGGAGCACGCGGCGCGAGCCCGACCCGGCCGAGCGCGAGGCGGTCATCCTCGAGGCGGCCCGGCTCGCGGTGACCCTCGGGGTCTCCGTGAACACCGCCAACGCCCGCGGCGACACCGCGCTGCACGCGGCCGCCGCGCGTGGCTACGATTCGGTCATCGAGCTGCTCGTGGCGCACGGCGCCGACCTCGACAGCACGAATGCCGACGGGCAGACCCCGCTCGATGTCGCGACGGCGGGGTCGCGGCGTCTCGGCATCGCATGGGCCACGCCGAAGCAGAGCACCGTCGATCTGTTGCGATCGCTCGCCGCCAACTAAGGATCTGCGTCTTTCCATGGAGAACCGATGGCCGGGCTGAGAACCGGCACCGTCGTGCACAAGGAGATCGTCTCAGAGACCCTGATCCGGTTCCGGCTGGCGCCGGAGAGCGGCTCCCGGTTCCCCGGCTACGAGGCGGGACAGGCCATCTCGTTGCGCCTGGACGACTGCAAGCTCACGCGGAAGACGGGGGTCGGCCGCGACGGCAAACCGATCTGCGAGCCGGAGTACGACCCCTGGGGGCGGCAGACCGTCGGCCCCGTCATCCACGCCTATTCGGTCGCCTCCGCCCCCAGCGACACCACAGAGCACGGCTGGCTCGAGTTCCTCGTGGCGCTCGAGCACGGTGTCCACGGGCTGTCGGGTCGTCTGAGCGAGGTGCTGTTCGGGAGGGAAGAAGATAAGGGCTGCGAGGTCGGCTATCAGGACCGCATCGGCGGCAGCCTCACGCTGTCGGCGCGGGCGGGCGATGCGGCGAGTGTCCTCATGGTCGGCAGCGGCACCGGGGTGGCGCCCTTCGTCTCGATGCTCCGGGAGCTTCGGGCGCAGGATGCCGGCGGCGACGGCCGGCGCTATACGCTGATCCACGCCGCCCGCACCGAGGTCGAGCTGGCCTATCACTCCGCCCTCTTCGAGATCGAGGCGGCCGGCCGGTTCGACTTCCTGTACCTGCCGACGGTCAGCCGGCCCGGGCAGGGCGCGGACCCTGCACGAGGTGGGATCGAGGACCCCCGCATCGGCCGGGGGCGGGCCGGCAACGTGGTCCGGCACGTGTACGGCCTGCCCACCGCGGAGGAAGAGAAACAGACCCGCGCGACCAGCGACGTCACGAAAGTGGCGGTGGGGTTGGCGCTCGAGCGGCTGGTGCGTCCCATGCTTCCCGCCCACGTGGACGCCGCCGAGCTCGGCGGCCGGGTCGCCGGCGGCGACACGGTGCTGCTCGCCTGCGGCAATCCCGCCTCGGTGGCCGACATCGAATCGACCGCAAAACGCCGCCAGGTGCGATTCGAGCGGGATACCTGGTAGGCCCCCGGTCACCCCGCGGGGTCGACGAACGTCACCGCGTCGTCGATGTGCAGGCCGTGCGCCAGGGTCTTGTGCACCGGACACCGCTGCGCGACCTGGGCGAGCCGCGAGCGCTGAGCCGCGGTCAGGTCGCCGTGGAGGGTGACGTCGTTGCGCACCCGTTCGATCAGGCCGTCGCCCCGCTCGTCGCAGTCGACGCAGTCGTCCGCATGCACCCGGTCGAACTCGAGGGTCACCTCGACCCCGGTCAGGGGAATCTGCTGGCGGTCGGCGTACAGCCGCAGGGTCATCGCGGTGCAGGCGGCGAGGCTGCCGAGCAGGAACTCGTAGGGGGTGGGACCCGAGTCGGCGCCCCCGGCCGGCTTCGGCTCGTCGCTGCGCCAGAGAAAGCGGCCGGCGCGGATGTCGACCGCGGTGCCGTGCCTCAGCGATGCCTTGACGGTAGCCATGCGCCTGTCCCCCTCTCATCCATGCGCCCTCCGGGTCATGCTCCGGGGCCCGGCTCGGGTTCCTCCGGGTCCTCCGGCCGGTTTCTCGGCAGGCTGATGTTCACCGCCGTCGTCTCGCCTTCCCGCACCGTGACGTCGGTGACGTACCCCTCGTAACCCGCGCGCCGGACCTCGATGCGATGTCGTCCTGCGCCGAGCTCGAGCTCCAGGCGCGAGCCGTCCGGGGTCTGCCACTCCTCACCGTCGACGTAGATCGTGGCGCCCGTCGGCTGCACCCGCACCACCAAGTCTCCGAACCCTGCGGGGGTGGCGGGCGCCAGCGTCGTGCGGTCCCTTTCGGGCCACGCGAACGGCTCCGGCTCCAGCTCCAGGACCGGCTCGACCTGCGGCTCGGCCCGTGGCGTGGGCGGCGGCGGGGTCGTCTCGCCCGGTCCGAGGGGCTCCATCCCGTGCTCGATGCGATAGCTCTGTCCGATCGTCAGGTAAACCTGTTCCTGAATGCTGCGGTATCCGTCGAGGCGCAACTCGATGTCGTGTTGGCCGGGCGGCAGGCTCAGCCGCTGGAAGAACCCGTCGTAGCTGTCGACGACCCCGGCGTAGTACCCGTCGACGTACACCTCGGTCTCCACCGGCTTGACCTGCAGGCGGACGGAGCCGCGTTCCCGGTAGTAGTAGCCGCCGTAGTACGGATAGGGTCCCCACGGGCCGTACTGGTGCAGGCCCCAGGGCGGGCCGTAGAAGTACCCCGGATAGGCGAGGGGCGTGTAATACCCGAATCCGGGAGCGTGCCAGGTGCGGGTCTGCAGCACGGGTCGCGGCGTGCGGCGCACCGCGCGCCTTCCCGGTGCGTCCGCCGCTGGTGCGGCCGCCTCTCGTGCGGCCCGTGCGCCCGCCGCTTGTGCGGCCGCCGCTTGTGCGCCTGCCACCCGTGCACCCGCCTCTCGTGCGCCTGCCGCTTGCGCGCCTGCCACTTGCGCGCCCGCCGCCGGCCAGGCGAGCACCGTCAGGGCGCCGATCACGCCTATCCCGAGTGTGAATTGTTTCAACACAGTCACCGATTTACCCTCCTTCATGGCTGGACGGTAGCTGTAGTTGCAAAGTGTGTTCCAGCGACAATCCACGCTGGCGAGCCGGTTCTTCGGGGGCAACGGGGGCCGGCGTGTCGCCTTCCTGGCTCGTCGGTGTCACGTGTCGAGGACACCGGCCGGCCGGCCGCCTCTCCTCCCTCGGGACGCCTTGCAGCCCGTGGTGGAACCCCGCGTTGCACCGAGAGCGGCGAGGCGGGATGCATCGCCGCTCGAACCCCCGTCAGGACCTTGATGGTGGTGCTCTTCCCGGCGCCGTTCGGGCCCAGCAGGCCGACCACCTCGCCTCTCTGCAGCGTGAACGAGAGCTCGTGCAGAACCCGGCCCAATCCCGTAGCTGAACGTCAGGCCGTCGACGATGACGACTGCATCGGACATGGTCGATGCTCAGGACTAGAACGGCGGCGCGGATGGCGTGGAGGTCGGCCGGGTGCCCCGCTGCTGGCGGGCGAATGCGCGAAGGTCGGCAACGTGGTCGAACTCGTCGACGATCTCCCGCCCGAGAATCTCTTCGAGGACGTCTTCGAGGGTCAAGATGCCGCTGATGCTCCCGAACTCGTCGGTGACGACCATCAGGTGTTGCCGCTGTTCGAGGAAGCCGCGGAGCAGGTGGTCCAGCTTGGCCGTCTCGACGACGAAGTGGACCTTGCGCATGAGCTGGTCGAGGGTGGTGTCGAACTCGTCCTTCGCGGCGGCGCGCAGGATGTCGTGCCGGTGGACGATGCCCACGATGTCGTCGGGGTCTTCGTCGTAGACCGGCACCCGGCTGTGGCGCAGCAGCTGCTTGTCGGCGGCGGCCTCGGCGACCCCGGTGGCCGTGGGCAGGGTGAAGAGCACCGTCCGCGGGGTCATCACCTCCGCCGCGGTCTTCGCCTCCAGGGCGAGGATGTTGCTGATGACGTCGGCTTCGTGCGGTTTCAGGTCGCCCGAGCTCAGGCCCCGACGCACCATCAGCAGCAGCTCTTCGTCCGAGACCCGGTCGGCCGCCTTGCCCGCGGCCAGCAAGCGCGTCACGCGGCGGCTGATCCAGATGATCGGCGCGAACGCGACCACCAGCGTCTGCAGGGGCGCGGCGATGGGACCCGCAAGCTGCCGCGCGTAGACGACCCCCGCGGTCTTGGGAATGATCTCCGACAGGACCAGGATGGCGAGGGTGAAGGCGGCGGAGAAATAGCCGATCCACACCGATTCCAGCACGTTCGAGGCGATGGCGCCGGCAAGCGCGGCGCCCCCGGTGTTGGCGACGGTGTTCAGGGACAGGATGGCCGCGATCGGCCGGTCGACGTGCGATCGAAGCCGCCGGAGCACCGGTCCGGCGGGCTGGCCGGCGCGTTCGAGCGTGTCGATATGGGCGAGCGGCACCGAGTACAGCACCGCCTCGAACAGCGAGCAGGCAGCCGAGGTCAGCACGACGATGCCGACGACGATTGAGAGTTCGAGCATGCCGTATGGTCAGGCTTTCCCGCGGCCGGATGCAACCGCATTCGCCTTCGGGCACTCGTGCCGAAAGAGGCCCCGCGGCAGTCGATCGGCGCGGGGCGGGGTCCTGCCCGGCCGCTCGCAACAGGTCCCTGCCCGGCTCTTCGCGGGTTGGTCGTGCTTCCGCCGGCAGGCCGGGGGGGCGCCGCGCGGCGCCCCCCCGGCCTGCAACGTAACTACCGCGGCGTTTCGAGGAACCGCAGCAGCTCGCTGTCGGTCCCCAGAATCAAGAACGTGTTGGGATCCATGGTGCGCTCGTAGGTCTCGAGCGATTTGGTGAACGCGTAGAAGGCGGCATCCCGGCCGTAGGCCTCGGCGTAGATGTCGATCGCCTCGGCGTCGGCGGTCCCGCGAATTTCCTCCGCCGTGCGAAACGCCTCCGACTGGATCTGCGCCAGGTCGCGTTCGCGCTCACCCATGATGCGGGCCGACTCGCCCTGGCCCTCCGAGCGGAACTGCTCGGCGATGCGCTGCCGCTCGGCGATCATCCGGGCGAACACGTCCTGCTGGACGTCGGCGATGTAGTTGATCCGCTTGAACTGCAGGTCGAGCAGCTCGATGCCGAGCTCTCCGACCGCGGCGGCCGCCGCCTCGAGAATCTCGCGGGTGATCTGCTCGCGGCCGTTCACGATCGGAGCGAGCGTTTCCGGCTCCTCCTGCCCGGTGGCGCTCGTGTCCGCCGGATCGCGATTGCTGGTGCGGACGATTTCGATCAGATCGTGCCGCGCGACCGAGTTGCGCGTCTCCCCGTCGAGAATGTCGTCGAGCCGCGACTGCGCCCCCCGTTCGTCACGCAGGCGTTGGAAGAACAACAGCGGATCGGTGATGCGCCACCGCGCGTAGGTGTCCACCCAGATGAACCGCCGGTCCCGGGTCGGGACCTGGTTGGGGAACCCGTCCCATTCCAGGAACCGCTTCTCGAACATGTTGGCGGTCTGGATGAACGGGATCTTGAAGTGGAGCCCCGGTTCGGTGATCGGTTCCCCGACCGGTTCGCCGAACTGGGTGATGATCGCCTGGTTGAACTCGCTGACGATATAGGCGGAGCTGCCCGCCAGGAAGAAGCCGACCACCAGGAGCGCCACCCACGTCGGTCGCATGCGTGTCATTGTCCACCTCCCGTCCGCGCCGTGGTGCCGAGCAGGGGCGCGGTGGCCGCGCGCGCGCCGCCGTCCAGCGACAGCAGGGGTATCACCCCGGTCGCGCCTTCGGCCACGAACACCTTGTGTCCGACCGCCGGCAGGATGCGTTGCATCGTTTCCAGATACATCCGCTGCCGGGTCACCACGGGCGACGCCCGATATGCCGACTCGATGGAGGCGAACCGGGTGGCTTCGCCGCGCGCGCGGTTCACCCGGTCCAGCGCGTACCCTTCGGACTGCAGGATGGCCTGTTCCGCTTCACCCCGGGCTCGCGGAATGACCGCGTTGTATTCCGCCAGCGCCTCGTTGATGAGCCGGTCACGCTGCTGTTGCGCCTGACTGACCTCGTCCCAGGACGGCTTGACGGGGTCCGGCGGATTGACGTCCTGCAGGACCACCTGGTCGATCGCGATTCCCATCTGGTACTGCTCGGTCAGCGCCTGCAGACGCGCTTCGACGGTGGTCTCGATCTCCTGCCGGCCCACCGTGACGACCTCGGTGACCGTCCGGTCGCCGACGGTCTCCCGCATGACCGCTTGCGTCATCGCGCGGAACGTGTCTTCGAGATTGCGCACCTTGAACAGATACTCGTAGGGATCGTCCACGCGGTACTGGACGATCCATTCCACGACCGCGACGTTCAGATCGCCGGTCAGCATCACCGATTCGTCGGCGAGCTCTTGGCCGGCGTATTCGGTGCGGATCCCAGCCGTGGTCGTGCGGAAGCCGAACTCCTGCTTCAACTGCCGCTGCACCGGCACCCGCTGCATCCGCTCGACGAACGGAATCTTGAAGTGCAGGCCGGGGTCGGTGGTGCGAACGTACTTCCCGAACCGGAGCACGACCCCGACCTCCTCCGGTTCGATCTGATAGGCCGTGCCGGCCGCGGTGACGAGCGCGGCGAGGGCGAGGATTCCGGCGCCCAGTCTCCGCCACGGGAGCTGGGGCACCTTGAACCCGCCTGCTGCGTCGACGACGCGAAAGTTGTCGTTCATGCGACGTTCTCCTTCTATGCACCCGAATGACCGCGGCGCCGTCGGAACCGGGCGGGACGGACGGTGTGATGGCGATGCGAGCGAAGACCGTTCGAGCCCTCCGTACTGTCGTTCCGAACCGGCGCGCGCACGGCCCGGTGCCGAGTTGTACTACGTATCGGCGGGAGGTTTCGATTCATCACGGGGCCGGAGGTTCGTCCGGCGGCATCCTCGTACCGGTCATTCCCGGGTGAACCGGCTCCAGTCTCGCGAGGTGCCCGGTTCACGGTCGGTCTGCATCATCTCCATCCAGGCGGGATACTCCACGGGCAGCGCGCTGCCCGCGTTCAGCCGGTCGAGCTCTTCGGGGGTGAGGGTCAGATCGACCGACCCCAGGTTGTCGTTCAGCTGATCGAGCCGCTTGGCGCCGATGATCACGCTGGTGACGGCCGGCTGATGAAGGAGCCAGGCGAGGGCGACCTGGGCCACCGAGGCGCCGTGCGCGTCGGCAACGCCGCGCATGACGTCGATGATGTCGTAGCCCCGCGCCTTGTCGACCGGCGGGAAGTCGAACGACACGCGCCGGGCGTCGGGATCGGTCTCGCCGTCCCGGGTGAACTTGCCCGACAGCAGCCCGCCGGCCAGCGGGCTCCACGGAAGCACCGCCACGTGCTGGTCCTTCACGAGCGGAATCATCTCGCGCTCGAGCTCCCGGCCGGCGATGGAGTAGTAGGACTGGGTGCTGACGAACTCCGCGAGCCGATGCTGCCGCGAGAGACCGAGGGCCTGCATGAGCTGCCAGGCGCTGAGATTCGAGCAGCCGATGTAGCGCACCTTGCCCGCCCGCACGAGATCGGTCAGCGCCTCGAGCGTCTCCCGGATGTCGGTGACCGGGTCGGGACCGTGAATCTGATACAGGTCGATGTAGTCGGTGCCGAGCCGGCGCAGGCTCGCCTCGCACTGGTGCATGACGTGCACGCGCGACAGCCCGATCTCGTTCGGACCGTTCCCCATCCGCCCGCGCACCTTGGTGGCCACGATGACGTCCCGCCGCCGCGGCCCCAGGGCGGCGCCGAGCATCTCTTCCGACTGGCCGGCCGAGTACACGTTGGCGGTATCGAAAAAGTTGATCCCGGCGTCGAGCGCCCGGTGCACCAGGACATTCGCCTCGGCCTGCCCCAGCGCGCCGATCGCCTTGAACGGGCCGGCGCCGCCGAACGTCATGGCCCCGAGGCACAGCTCCGAGACGTATATTCCGGTGTTCGCGAGCCGTCGATACTTCATGATGGTGGTTTCCGCGGCCGACTACCGTCGATCCGCAATTCGTTGCCTCGTCGCGCCTTGCAGCCCGCTGGCGTCCTCCCGGTTTCGGTGTCCCGCGAGGTCTCCCCGCCGGCCCTCCTGGCCCGAAAATCGTCCTGCGGCCCCGATTGCCGATTGTCGCCCCGACCAACTTCCCAGGAGTCGGCCCTCTGCTGGAGACGGTGCCTCTGGCTACGGCGCAGGCGCCTACCGCTCGGCCCAGCGTTGCCGCACCCATTCGCTGGCGGTGCGCAGCGGCTCGGCCCTCATCTGGAAGTGGCCTATGCCTTCGAGGGGCAGGAACGACACGGTCTGCCCCCGGGCCTCCATCTCCTGCGCGATCCGCTCGGCCGGCTCGAACGGCACGACCTCGTCGTTGCGGGCGTGGATGATGAACACCGGCATGTCTCCGACCTGCCGGGCGTCGTCCGGGTCGGACCGCGCGGCCATCGGAATCGCGGCCGAGAACAGGTCGGGATGGCGCCCGGCGAAGTACCAGGTGCCGCGTCCACCCATGCTGAACCCGGTGACGAGGATGCGGGCGGGGTCGATGGCGTACTGCGCCCGCACGTCGTCGATCAGGGCCAGCACGCCGCGCTCGCTGGTCTCGTTGTCCCAGCGCCGTCCCGGGGCGTCGGGCGAGACGACGACCGCGCCCCAGTCCTGCAGCGCCGGCGCGACGATCCCGCGGAGGAACTGCGCGCCGTATCCGGGGCCGGGCGACCCGCCCGGGTGCAGGGCCAGGACCAGCGGGCGGGGCTCGCCGGCGTCGTAGTCCCGCGGGACCCAGAGGCCGTAGGTGACCGTGCCCACCGCGTCGACCTCGATCGTCGCATTGTGCAGGCCCGGTCCGCGCGCCGGCTGGGCGAGCGTCGCAAGAAGGGCGGTGGTCAGCAGCCAGGGCATCGTCGTCTCCTCTCGGGGTCTGCACCGGGCAGAAGTGTCGCGCCAGCGACACTTCCGACGCAACCGCAAGGTCGCGCGGTCGCCTCGCCGACGATTCGGTCTCTCACCCGCGTCGTGTCGGGGCAGGCAATCATTATAATCGTCGACTGATGAAGGTTCGTACCCGCTTCGCTCCCAGTCCCACCGGCTACCTCCACATCGGCGGCGTGCGGACCGCCCTGTTCAACTGGTTGTTCGCCCGGCGGCATGGCGGGCAGTTCCTGCTGCGGGTCGACGACACCGACGCCGAGCGCAACGTCGCCGCCGCCCTGCGACCCATTCTCGACGGGTTCCGGTGGCTGGGGCTGGACTGGGACGAAGGCCCGGAGGTCGGCGGGCCGTACGCGCCGTACTACCAGTCGCAGCGGAGCGACCGGTACGCGGCGGCGGTCGAGCAGTTGCTGGCGACCGGCGCCGCCTATCGCGACTATGCCACCACCGACGAGATCCAGGCGGAGCGCGAGGCGGCCCAGCGCGAGAAGCGGCGGTTTCTCTACAGCCGCCGGTGGATGGCGGAGACCGACGCCGCCGCCGCCCGCTTCGAAGCCGAGGGCCGGCGGGCCAGCGTGCGGCTCAGGATGCCCCGCGAGGGGGTCTGCGCGTTCCACGATCTGGTGCGCGGCGACGTCGAGTTCGAGTGGGGCCTCGAGCAGGACCACGTCGTCCAGCGCGCGGACGGGACCTGCCTGTATCATTTGGCGAGCGCCGTCGACGACCACGACTTCGCCATCACCCACGTCATCCGCGCCGTCGAGCACCTGTCGAATACGCCGCGGCAACTGTTCATCACGACAGCCCTCGGCTACGAGCCGCCGGCTTTCGCCCACGTGCCGTACGTGGCGGCGCCCGGGAGCGCGGAGAAGCTCAGCAAGCGCAAGCTGGACCGTTATCTGCGGCATCACGAGTTCAAGGCGGTCTACGACCGGGGGTTGGCCATCGCGGAGCGGTCGCGGCTCGTGGTGGCGCCCGAGACCTTCAACCCGGTGGTGGTCGACTTCTACCGCGCGGTCGGCTACGAGCCCGACGCGCTGCTCAACTACCTGCTTCTCCTCGGCTGGTCGCTCGACGACCGCACCGAGCACTTCACGCGCGGCGAGATGGTGGCCCATTTCTCGCTCGAGCGGATCAACCGGGCGGCGGCCAGCTTCGATCCCGGGAAGCTGGCCGCGTTCCAGGAGCGGCGGATGCAGGCGTTGTCGGTCGACGACCGGGTGGCGCGGGTGACGCCGTGGCTTGAGCGCGCCGGCCTCGTCGCCGAACCGCCGTCGGCGGCCGAGCGTGCGCGGGTGCGGGACGTGGTGCAGGCAGCGGGCGACCGCATCAAGGTCGCTGGCGACGTGCTCGACTACCCGGAGTTCTTTCTCGCCGATGCCGAGATTGCCTACGATGGGAAGGCGTTCGACAAGCGGCTGCGCAAGGACGGCGTCGCACCGCTCCTGCGCCGATTCCGGGACCGCCTGGAGGCGACCCGGCCGTTCGACGCGGCGACGCTCGAGCGGGCGCTGCACGATTTCGTCGAGGCGGAGGGCATTCGGATCGGCCAGATCATCCACGCGGTTCGGGTCGCGGTGACCGGCAAGGCGGTCGGTTTCGGCCTGTTCGAGGGACTGGCGATCCTCGGCCCCGACGCGTGTCTCGCCCGCATCGACCGCGCCCTGGCGCAGCTCGCGGTGTAGTCGCGGTGCGCCGAGGCCGAAACGTCGTTATGACGACGACACCCGGGTTCGAGAACCGGAACGGACAGATCAATCGGGCTGCACCGAGCCGCCTCGTGCCGGCAACGACCACGCTCAGTTCGTATACGTGATGCACTGCCCCCGGTGTGTCGGGGAACTACGGCGCGAATGGAAGCGACCCCGGAGTAGGCGCCGTAGAACGGCGTGGACTCCTGGAGGGTTGGTTGGGCGGCGATCGGAGCCGTGAGGCGACGATTTCCGGGCTATGGCAGCGGAAATGCCCGATGCATCAGAGAGGCCAGCCCGGACTGGAGCTGATCGGCGATGAACCGGATTGGCGACCCCGAATGGAAGACCTGCGGTAACCAGCGGAATGCGATGGAACGGCGATGACGACTGACGTACGACCAGAGACGGCGGGCGCGGCCGGGGAAGCGGCCGGCGGGCTCGACTTCATCCGGCAGATCGTGGCCGAGGACCAACGGACCGGGAAGCATGCCGGCCGCGTGCACACTCGGTTCCCTCCCGAGCCGAACGGCTACCTGCACATCGGGCACGCCAAGTCGATCTCCCTGAACTTCGGGCTGGCGGCCGAGCACGGCGGGCGGTGCAACCTTCGGATGGACGACACGAACCCGACCACCGAGAGCGTCGAGTACGTCCGGGCCATCGAGGGCGACGTGCGCTGGCTGGGGTTCGACTGGGACGACCGCCTCTTCCACGCGGCCGACTACTTCGAGCAGCTCTACGACTGCGCGGTCCAACTGATCGCGGCCGGAAAGGCCTACGTCTGCGACCTGCAGGGGGCCGAGGTCTCGGCGTATCGGGGGCTGTGGAACCGGCCCGGCCGCGACAGCCCGTGGCGGGACCGGACGGTGGCCGAGAACCTCGACCTGTTCGCGCGCATGCGCGCCGGCGAGTTCGAGGACGGGTCGCGGACCCTGCGGGCACGCATCGACATGGCGTCGCCGAACATGAACCTGCGCGACCCGACCATCTACCGCATCCGGCGGGTGCCCCACTATCGGTCCGGCGCCGCGTGGTGCATCTATCCGATGTACGACTTCACCCATCCCCTTTCCGATGCGTTCGAAGGGATCACCCACTCGCTGTGCACCCTCGAGTTCGAGGACCACCGGCCGCTCTACGACTGGTTCCTCGAGAACATCGACGTGCCCTGCCAGCCGCGCCAGATCGAGTTCGCGCGGCTGAACCTCAGCTACACGGTGCTGAGCAAGCGCAAGCTGCTGGAGCTGGTGTCGGAGGGGCGCGTGGCGGGCTGGGACGATCCGCGCATGCCGACGATCGTCGGGTTCCGCCGCCGCGGCTACACGCCCGAGGCGATCCGGGAGTTCTGCAACCGCATCGGCATCGCCAAGGCGAACAGCATCGTGTCGATCGCCCAGCTCGAGGATGCCGTCCGTCAGGATCTGAACCGGCGGGCGCTGCGGGTGATGGGGGTGCTGCGGCCGTTGAAGGTGGTCATCGAGAACTATCCCGAGGGGCAGGTCGAAGACGTCGAGGCGGTCAACAACCCCGAGGACGCGGCCATGGGGTCGCGGGTGGTCCCGTTCTCGCGGGAGCTCTACGTAGAGCGGACCGACTTTCGGGAGGACCCCCCGCGGAAGTACTTCCGGCTCGCCCCCGGCCGCGAGGTGCGGCTGCGGTACGCGTACTTCATCACCTGCCGCGAAGCGGTGAAGGATCCCGCCACCGGCGAGGTGGTGGAGCTGCGCTGCACCTACGACCCGGAGACGCGGGGCGGCTACGCCCCGGACGGCCGCAAGGTGCGGGGCACCATCCACTGGGTGTCGGCGCCGCATGCCGTCGAGGCCGAGGTGCGGCTCTACGACCACCTGTTCACGCGGATCAACCCCGAGGATGCCGGTGCCGGCGGTGACTACAAGGACGCGCTGAATCCCGCGTCGCTCGAGACCCTGACCGGTTGCCGGGTCGAGCCGAGCCTGCGGGGCGCGCCGGCCGGCAGCCGCTACCAGTTCGAGCGGCAGGGCTACTTCTGCGTCGACCCGGATTCGGCGGACGGCCGGCTGGTGATCAACCGCACCGTCACCCTGCGGGATACCTGGGCCAGGATCGAGAAGGCGCAGGCCGCCGGCTGAGACGGCGACCCCTAAAGGGCTCGGACATCCTCGAGCCGTTGCGACCTTGCATCCGCTCGGGGAGCGCGTGGAGCACGTACCTTGTGGTGGCCCTCGTCGCCGACGGCGCGGGCCAGCCGGACCGGGCGCCGGCGCGGCTGGTCGAGTTCCTGCGCCTGACGCGAGAGACCCGCGGTTCGGGCCGCTTCGCGTTGGGGTGCACGACAGATTTGAGAGACGACGGCCCCTGGCGCGGTCAGACTCGGCGATTTCGGTGCCGCCGTCGGGCGCACGGCTCGCGCACGGCCCGCGCCTCACTTTGTTGTCGTGCACCCTTCGCGTTGTGCCGCCTGGCGGCGGAACACCGGGCGTGCAACACTTGTCGGATGAATCCGCAACCCGAAGCTTGGCTCCGCGGCCCTGTCGAAGGCTTCGAGCCGCTACTCATGCCAGCCGTGCACGCCCTGCTGCAAGCACGCGAGGATATCGAAGGTCTGGCCGCGTCCGTGCCGGCCGAGCACGTGTGGCGGCGTCCGGGCGGCGCGGCGTCGATCGGGTTTCACGTACGCCACCTGGGAGGGGCGCTCGGTCGCCTGCTGACCTACGCGCGGGGCGAGATGCTGTCGGACACCCAGAAGGCCGCCGCGCGCTCGGAAGGGGAGCCCGGCCGTCCCGACCCATCTCTGAGGGAGGTCGCGGAAGGCGCCTGCGCCTCGATCGCGCGGGCGCTGGACCAGTTGCGGGCCACGTCGCGCGAAGAGCTGCTGGTTCCGAAAAAGGTCGGCCGCGCAGGCCTGCCGAGTACGACCCTGGGCCTGATCTTCCACGCCGCCGAGCACTGCACGCGGCATGCGGGGCAAGCGATCTCGACGGCAAAGATTCTGAGCGGCGCGAACGATTCGTAACGCCCGGCTGAGACGCTCGGGAGCCCCGTTTGGTCGCCTCGGCCACGGTTGACGGCTGGTCGAACGAAATTACTTCTGTCGTGGGTGGCGAGCGCCGGCCTTCTGCTCGCGAATCGTCCGGGTAGCTCGCCCTGCGCGATCGGGTGGAGTTTGGCTGAATTCGGAACGTGAGCCTGGATCACGAGCACCGACCGCTGGTGGTGTTGTGGGTTCGGCGGTCATGGAGCTTCACACTCCTTCCGACGAGCGGCGCCGGCACCCGGGAGAGGAGCCACCGCTCGGGTGGATTGCCTATGCGTTCAACACGTTCTCGATGACTCGTTTGAGGCAATCGGGGTCGTTGAGGAAATACACCCCCTGCTGTTCCCACGCCTCCGGCGGACGCAGTTCGTCGCCGATCCGGTCCGACGGCGTGACGGATAGCACGTAGGCGTGCAGGTGCAGGTCCGGGTCGGTGACATGGACGCGCTCCTCGAGCTGCTTGATGTCGGTGTGGAGCCGCACCTTCCGTCGCTCCTTCGGGCCGTATCGGACGAGGCCCTTCGGGTCGAGGAAGATGAGGTGTTGGCTCTCGTCGTCGATCAGCCAGACTATGAAGTCGGGATAGTACGTGTAGTCGTCGAAGAACGACACCCCGCGGCCGCGTGTCAGGTTACGGATGAGGTAGAGCTCTCTCCCGCGCAGGCAGGGGTCGCGGCGCTCGGCGAGCTCGCTCAGCGCTTCGACCACCGTCGTCTCGTTCTTGTCGAGAGCGACCGGCTGGATGGTGACCTTGCAGCCCTTGTCGGCATGCAGCAGCGGGTAGTAGGCGTGCGCGTCGATCTTGAGGACGGCGAGCTTCAGGTAGTAGTGGTGTCCGTAGCGGAGATTCTCCGCCAAGTCCCGCACGTCGTCGAGCAGTTGGCTCTCGGCGGCGTCGATGGACAGCCGGTACTCGCAGATGTTGTTCGGGTCGTTCTCGTCGAGCCTGACGACCTCGATGCGGTCGCGCTCCCAGCTCCGGCGCTGCCGGCGCCAGAATTCACCGGCGTACTCGGTGATGAGATCGACGGCGACGCCTTCGAGCGCGCGGATGTCCTCGAACCGCTTCACCTGCATGCGCTCCGGCGGCGCGTGCAGCAGGTACCACCTGTCGCTTTCCAGCAGCCGGTCGACCGTCCCGGGCCGGATGACGAGATTGTGCCAGCCCATGCGCTGCTTGTGCGCAGCGAGCGCGTCGCGGATGCGCGTTCGGTCGAAGAAGGCGACGTGGCGCGGATCGAGCTTGACCGACGTCCGCTCGGCATCCGCGTTCCCCGTGACGTCGGTCGAGCCGACGGCCCGCAACCGTGAGTGCAGGTCCAATTCCACCGCCGGCGGGCTGTCGGCGTCCCCGGGGTTCGGCAGCACGGGCCGGCGGTCCGAGTACTCGTACTTCGACCCTTCCTGGAGCCGGATCAGCTTCAGGTTCTTCTCCTTGGCGAAATTCCAGGTGACCGGCAGCGTGATCGTCTCCCGGTCGACGCGCATGCCTTCGGCCTGCAGCAGTTCCCGGAACGTCTGCATGTAGTTGGCCCGCAGTCCAAAGATGTACAGGGTCTCCATCTCCTGCAGCTCGGCGCTGTCCGGCGGCAACTCGGCCCCGCTCTCGCGATGCCGCTTCAGGCTCATATTCCAGCCCTTCAGTCGTACCCCGCGCCCGAACATCTGGATGATCTCCGGCCCCTCGCCGACGCCGACGTGCATCAACCCCATGGTGCTGACGCGCCAGGAGTTCCAGCCGGCGATAAAGCGCCGCGCTCCGATGACCACGTTCACCGTCGAGTCCGGCCGGTCCACGTCGGCGAAGAGCCGCGCCGCGAAGCCCAGCTCGCGGTCGACATCGAAGTCGGGGTCGGCGTTCTCCGTCAGCAGCTTGTAGAGTGCCGCCGAGTCTCCAACGTTGACAACCCCGAACGGCGCCTTGTCCGCGACGCGCAGGTGCAGCTCGCCCTCGCCCGCCGTCAGATAGACGACGTGCAGGCGTCCCTGCCCATGGAACAGAAGGTCGCACAGATCGGCGTAGAGACCGGTCCCGGTCTGCGGCAGATGGCTGAAGCGCCCTGCGAAGTAGTCGGCGCCGGCATCGCCCAGCAGTCCCGACCGACCCTCCAGCAGCCGCGCGATCATCGGCCGGACCACGTTGCCGTGTGCGAGCACCCAGCCGAGGAACCCGAGGATGCGCACCACGTCCGATCGGGTCGTCCGATCCGCCTTGCTCGACCCCGTCACTGTCTTGCCGAGAAACACCCACAGCGGCTTCGCGGGGTTGAACGCCCTCCACCCCGCCCCCCGGTCGCGCCAGATGCGGCACTGCTGATAGAAGGTCAGCAGGCAGCCGAGCAGGTACATGTCGCTGTTCTCGTCCTCCGCACCGTGCGGGAGGTTCGAGATCGCGTAGTCCTTTCCGTAGCCGTCGTCGTGAAAACGCCGGTAGGTGTAGTCGAACAGCAGGCACTTGCCGTAGGCGTGCAGAAGATCGGGGTCCTTGCCGCTCACCACCTGATTGAAGGTGGCCGAGTACTCGAACGTGAATCCCCCCCGCGACAGCCCCTTGCGCCGCTCGCGCCACACCTTGCCCGACGCGCCCAGGTGCCCCTCGTCGACCAGCACGAGGTTGTCGTCGCCGAAATCGGCCACCGCGACCCGCTTCACGCCCTTCTTTTCCGCCAGCTTGTTCAGGTCGATGATCTCGACCGGCTGGAACAGGTCCGCCGCGGCGTCGCTGGAGAACACCCGCGCATGGAGCCCGCTCGCGTGCATCTCCCGTTCGTGCTGCCCCGACATCTGCTCGTTGGGAGTCAGCAACACCACGTTGTTCAGCCGCCTCCCCGCCCGGTCGAGGTAGTGCCGGTACTGCAGGATGTGCGCGTGCATGAGCAGCGTCTTGCCGGACCCGGTGGCGCTCTGGAACGCCAGGACGCGCAGGTCGTCGGGCGTGTACTCCGGCAGGGCCATCATCTCGCGCGCCATCTTCCGCGCAAGAGTCAGGTCCCTGCGCAGCTCTTCGGGATCGTCGAAATACCGGCACAGGTAGTGTTCCGTGAACAGCAGCGCGATGTACTGGTGCGGCTTCCAGGTCCGGCCGTGTTCCCCCGCCATGCGCAGCTGGGCGCTGTGCGCGACGACGTTCCCGTCGTACTCGGCAAGTTGCTCATGGGTCACCCTTGCCCGATCCGGGTTCAAGTACAGAGCGCGCGCGAACTCGCTCCCGCCCGTTGCCCGGAACCCCGGCGACACGCCCTGTAACTCGTTGAGCAAGCCCTCGACAGCGAGGTAGCCGAACTCCCGGCACATGAAGGCGTGCAAGACGAGCCGGTTCTCGAGCGCCGCCATGCTCAATTCGCCTCCTCATGCTCAGCGGCCTCCCACTTGGCGATTTCGCGAACCTCTTCCTGTAATCGCGCCAAGTCCTCCGTGCGGGACAATGGAAAGTCCTGGCACGGCATTCCGGTGCTCATCGGGACGAAGACCGCTTCACGGGAACGTCGCGGCCATCGCGCCATCCAGGACTCGTCGAAATGCCGCCGCGGGTGCAAATGGTGGGTCGGTGTGAACTCCTCCCATCGGTCCACAAGCTCGCTCCTCGGCGCAAGATCGATTATCTCGACGTGTTCCATTTCTCTCCGGCTACGCTCCATCCATGCCGACTTCAGCAAATCCACGGCATCGACATCCGAGGCAGGAGCCCTGTAACCGAAGACGGTAAGGA
Source organism: Vicinamibacterales bacterium (assembly GCA_965229825.1). Taxonomy (GTDB): domain Bacteria; phylum Acidobacteriota; class Vicinamibacteria; order Vicinamibacterales; family UBA8438; genus JAJEEA01. Next base: position 746,569 of record CBDDJQ010000013.1, on the reverse strand, counting down.
CCAAGGCGTTGCCGAAGAAATCCTCGGCGGCCTTCCAGCTCTCTGAAATGTAAGGATCACCGGAGTATCCCTTCTTGTCCACGGGATAGAGCAGCGGAGCCCCGATGATTCGCACATTGCCGTGCAGAAAGAAAATCTTCGGAAGAGAAGCCACTCCGACATTGCGCTTGTACGCGTCGAACAAGAATGGATCCCAGTTGAACGTGAACACTGCATCCCCTGGTCTGAGCGAAAGAAGAATGCGGTCGTAGATCGTTGCGTGCTCCGGGAGCTGGAGAGACGAGAAGTAATTCGCAACCTTCTGCTCGACGTCTTTTCGGATGTGGTCGTATCGCCTATCGCCGGCCAATTTGGCGTAGACCTCTTCGAAATCCTGGTTCTCGAACTTCCCGGCCGATTCGATTGCCGGTTCCAGATGGAGAATCTCCACCAGGTCGTTCATCAATGGAATTCGCCGCGACAAACTGTCACCTTCCGGAAACGCCGCGCGACTAGCGCCAGCGCCCAACAGCACAACATGAGGATGATCATGTCGTTCTTGAGGACGCTCGACCAATTGTTTTCGGGTCGCAATCTTCATTTCTGTTCAGGTTGGAACAACAGTTGTCGGAAGAACGACTCAGTGGTCTCTGCCGTCCAGGTTTCGTTTGGTCTGCGCATTGCCTCAAGCGTGTGGTGGCCGTTGACGTACACGAGATGCAGCGGCCAGGAGAACCGCGCGCGGTTGCGGTCGAACCATGCCTCCAGGGCAGCGTTGTCGACCTCTTCAAGGCTCCGCCAGAGGACCAGACAACGCCGACCGTTGGCATCGGCCCCTGTGATGGCGAGCAGGCCGTCGAGCCGACGCCGGGACTCGACCCGCAAGCCGATGAGCCAGTTGAACGTCTCCGGGAGATCGACCCCGACCTCGCGGCGTGCGCCGTCCCGCACGACGGAGAGCGCGTACGCGAAGGGACTCGTGAAGTCCCCGCCCAGCAGGCACGCGCTGCCGAACGTCTCGGCCTCGAGCGCGTAGCGCAGCCGATAGTCCTCCGCCAGCTCGGTGTTTCGGGCGAGCAGGGCCTCACGTTGGTCTGACGACGGGGCCAGGTCCAAGCTGTCCATGGTCTCTTCGTACGACTCCAGGCGTACATACTTGAACACCTGTGACATGCCTTTGCGGGAGACTGGCTTGCCCTCCTTCCAGTCCGGCGAATAGACGACCTTTTTCATGCGCGGCAGGATGATCGTGTCGAAATGGGCCCCCATTTCGACGAGCATGTAGCGGCGTTTACCCCCGTCCTCGCGGTTTAGGTTGACGACGGCGTGTCCGGTGGTGCCAGAGCCGGCGAAGAAGTCAAGGACACGCACACCCGGCTCGCCGCCCCCCGATGCGCGGATGCAGTCCTCCACAAGCGCGACGGACTTCGGAAAATCGAAGGGGTTGTCGACGAACAGTTCCTTGAGCACTCTGGCTCCATGGTTGGACGACGCGTACTTGCTGTCGCCCCACCACGTCTTGGGAACAGATTCCACGTCCATGCGCTGGATGAAATGAATGCTGATTTCCTGCACGCCCTTCGGGTCTCCGTGCCGCTGCACACGGTATTGGTCGATCTCGGCGGACACTCGATCCCAACCGTGTTCCCAGCGTTTCTGGACCACCCTGCCGTTCTGTTGCTTGACGGGCCAGACGACGACTTCATTCTCACGGAGGTTTTCTAGAATCGTGTATTCGGCCTTTTGTTCGTCCCATTCCATTCGAGGTACGCGCAAGGCGTCATGTTCATCAACGAATATCGGATAATACAACGTCGGACGATCCGTCCGACGGCTGCCTGTCCCCGTGCGGAGAAGATTACGCCACGCATAGCGTCCGCGGTCATCTGAGAAGGGGTATCTCCGTTGCTCCTTTTCCGTCTTCATCAACGGACCCGGACTGGAGTTCTCGCCGCCGTAGAACAAGGCGTACTCGTGCGTGGGCGATAGCTTGCCGACGGACGTCCGGCCGATCGGCGTCGAACGGACGGGGGCAACGCCGATCTCCTTGTTGAATATCCCCTGCAGTAGGGCCCGCAACCGCCACGCTTCTTCATCGTCGATGGCGCAGCACAGAATGCCCTTGCTCGACAGGAGCGTTTTGGCAAGCAACACGCGGTCTTGCATCAGCGAGAGCCAGGAGGAATCCTTGAGATCGTTCTTGTACAGGATAGACGAGGAAGCGGTGTTGTAAGGCGGGTCGATGTACACGCACTGGACGAGTCCGCTGTATCGCGGCTGGAGCAGACGCAGCGCCTGGAAATTCTCACCGTGAACCAGCAGGCCGTCCGTCTGTTCGTCGAGCGGTCCCGCGTCGGAGAGCGCCGCCAGCAAGCGGTCGGCGAAGCCACGGTGGAAGTGGCGCGTGTCCACGACGAGGTGGGGGTTCGTCCTGAGGAAATCCACCGTCGGCGGATTGGTCCAAGCGGTGTTGGCGTTCGTCAGGTCGCCCGTGATCTTGTCGGCGGCGAACAGGTCTATCCACTCGGCGCACTGCGCCTCATTGGCAGTGATCTCGGGATAGAGCGCGTCGGGAATCCGGTCGAGGGTGACGCACCAGTTGGTCTCGAGCACGAACTTCTTCTTGAGCCAGAGCTGCTTCTGGAAGTCCTCGAGCTGGGCCAGGAAGTCGATGATCTTGCGGCCGATGTGGCGGGTCGCCCGCACGCGGGCGAGAGCGCGGTCGAGCCGGGCGGCGTCGCCGCGCTCGAGATCGTCGAGATTCAGAACGTCGGTGTTCAGGTAGAGGTCGAGCTCGCGGCGGAGGAAGCCACCCAGGTCCTTGTGGATGAAGTAGTCGAAGCTGTTCTTGGCGGTGTAGCGGTCGACATGCTTGCCGAGCAGCGTGCGGTCGAGAACGGTCTCGGTCGGGGCGGGTGCCGCGAGGGAGACCTGCCAGTCGGGATTGAGGGAGCGTGGGATGCGCTCGACGGTCGTCTCGTTGATTCGCCCCTGCTGCTTGTCGCCGTTTCCGGGCCACCTTTTCTTCTCCGCTTCGGTCAGCGGGCGGTGCTCGAAGCGGACGATGAGGTTGGCGCCGTCGATGGCGATAGCGCCCTTGCCAGGGGCGAGCACGAAGCGGCGCTGCCGGCCGGTGGGCTCCTTGACGTTGTCCTTCTCGTTGTCGGCGGCCGCGATCTCGAAGCGCACCCGGCGGGGTGGGTTGCCGGAGTCGACGGTGAAGATGTAGGAGGCGTAGTTCTCGGTGGTCTTCACGTAGTACTGGTCCGCGTTGGCCCAGTGCAGCTTCACCTCCTCCCCATCGTAGGGGATGAGGTAGGCCGAGCGGCCTCCGCTGGAGTAGCGGCGCTGCGAGATGAAGTCGCCCTCGGCGTAGTAGCGGGCGAAGAAGTTGGCCAGGTGGTTGTAGACGTCTGCCTCGGCGTCGGTGTCCTTCCGCATTTCGGCGAGACGCCGGTTCAGCCTGGTGATCGTGTCGGACGGCGCCGTGTCAGGGTCGTAGCCCGCCTTCCGAGCCGCTGTGCGGGCCACGTCCAGCTGCCTTTCGAGATGGGCTCGCTCCGCATCACTCGTGAGCTGGAGCTTGTCCTTTACCTGCGGCAACAGATCGTTGTCGAGGAACGACACGATCTCGGCCGACTTCAGGTTCATGATGCGATACAGGCCGAAGTCGAGATCACCGCGGTCGAGCTGGAACATTTCGCGGAGCAGCATGCGCAGCCGGTCGAGGTTCGGTTCTGGGCCGGGAGCTTGAGGATTCACTGGGGGCATGGTCGGTCGTCGTTCCCTGTGCCGTCATCCGTGGGGCGTACGTCCTATTGTAGCCGTCGGAGGCAGGATTCGAGGGGACGCCGCGCGGCACGGCGGGGACTCGACGACGGGCCAAAACGCCGAGAATACGGTCCCGACTCGTGCCGGATACCGCCGGTCCAGCCGCCGGCCCCTACGGCAGCGCGAACGCCACGTAGGCGTCGCCCGACCGGGTGCCGATCTTGCCGCCGCCCGCCGCAATTCTGGCTGCTGCCCGCGCCCAGATAGACCGGCCAGTCGATGTCCGCCGGCGTCTGGGCGCCGGCCGATGCCGGGATTCCGATGCCGAGCGCCAGGAGTTTGAGCGGTGGAACCGCGCGGACTGCAGGAGGGTCGGTTGGGCGGAAAGCGGAGCCGCAGGTCGCCGAGCGGCGGGGCAGGGCGATGCGGTTGCGAAGGGAAGACAGTGTTTCGACCATGGCTACTCCTGCGAAGGCGGGTCGCCACGCTGTCCCGGAGCAGCGGCGTCGGTGACCCGTGGCGGCTGCGCCCGGGCGATCATGCGCTTGACTTCGGGGTTGTCGTTGATGGGGATGATGCTCACGTCCGGGTGCTCCCGGCGGAACACCCGAAAAACCTCGTCGGTGAACGCCTGCCCGATCGTCGGTACGTTCCGGAAATCCAGGAGTACCGTACTGAATCGGTCGACTCGAGCCAATACACGCTTCGCTTGGGATCGAGAGATCAGCCTGTCGTCGCCGTACTGCGCCAGCCGCACCGGCACCACCGTCTTGCTGAATACCGGGACGTCCTCATCGTCACCGGTGAACTGGTCGAAGATCTCGCGTGTCGTCCGTGACGTGCTGTTGTCGAGCCGCATGAACACCGCCGTGCCATCGAACGACTTCGGTCGCTCCAGCAGCCAGTCTTCCGCCTTGGCGATTTCGTGGGAAAAGAAGACCGCGCCTGACAGGATCTCGAACGCATCGAACATCCTCGACGTGAAGAAGATCCCCTCGCCCGTGTGACGTTGCGGATCGGTCGTCAGCTTTCCCTTCGACAGCTCGAAGATGGCATGGCGCTCGTCGAGCAGATCCCGCTCTCGTTGGATCTTCCGAAAAATGCCCACGCCATCGTCCTGGATCTGCATTTCAGCCGTAACCGCTGTAGTCGTGATCGCCACGACAATCGTCGACCCGGCTGAGTGATCCTCGGCGTTGTTGAACATCTCCGTGAATCCGTGGTGCCAGATACCGCGGACGTTCTCGGGCAGATCTCCCAGTACCGCGGCGATGCCGTTGCGCCAGACCAAGTCTTCGTCCGAACTCTCGCCGATGGGGTAGGTGCGCGTCCACTCGCGCAAGACGGCCAGCCGGTAGACGCGGTTGTTGGTCTGGCCGCTCTGGTGGAGCGCGCCTTCTTCGACCAAGCGCCGCAGATGACGGCTGACAGCCTGCCTGCCGACCGCGAACTTCTCGCCGGCCAGTCTGCTGATGGTGCGGGGGTTGGCCTGGACGTTCCGAAGGATGAATTGTCGAATTGATTCGCCTCTGGCTATTGATGGATGCATGTTGGCAACTCTGTTGCCTGCTATTGTTAACTGTGAAGCCTGCCATTGACAACACCAAGCGGCAAAATTGTCAACACCAAGTGCTGGCGGCGGGAACGTCGGTGCAGGCTGCGGCTCGGACGGCAGTTCGGCCGGGTTTGCCAACGGACGGGGGTTGGTGGAACGATCTAGGGCATGTCGACCCGCATCAACCGTAAGATTCTGTTGCACGCCCGTCCCGACGGGTTCCCCTCCGAGGCCGACTTCCGGCTGGTCGAGGCGCCGGCGCCCGAGCCGGGCGCGGGCGAGCTGCTCATCCGCACGATCTACCTGTCGCTCGATCCCTACATGCGGGGCCGCATGAACGCCGGGCCGTCGTACGCGGCGGCGGTGGAGTTGGGCGACGTCATGACCGCCGGGACGGTGGGGCAGGTGGTGGCGTCGCGGCACGAGGGGTTCGCGGAAGGCGACTTCGTGCTGGCCGGCGCCGGTTGGCAGGAGTACGGCCTCTCGGACGGCCGGGGCGTCCGCAAGCTGGACCCCGCGGCCGCACCCATCTCGACCGCCCTCGGGGTTCTCGGCATGCCGGGGCTGACCGCCTATGTCGGACTCCTCGAGGTCGGCGAGCTGAAGGCCGGCGACGTGGTCGTGGTGTCGGCAGCGTCCGGCGCGGTGGGAGCGGTGGTGGGGCAGATTGCGAAGATCAAGGGGCACCGGGTAGTGGGCGTCGCCGGGGCGCAGAAGAAGTGCGACTACGTCGTGGACGAGCTCGGCTTCGACGCGTGCGTCAGCCACCAAAGCGACACCCTGGCCGGCGACCTGAAGGCGGCCTGCCCGGACGGCATCGATCTGTACTTCGAGAACGTGGGCGGTAAAGTGTTCGACGCGGTGCTGCCGTTGCTCAGTCAGTTCGCGCGGATGCCGGTGTGCGGGCGCATCGCCAGCTACAACGCGACGTCGCTGCCCGAGGGGCCCGACCGGGTTCCCCAGTTGATGGGGCTGGCGCTGGTCCGCCGCCTGATGATCCGCGGCTTCATCGTGTTCGACCACGCGCACCTCGAGCCCGACTTCCTGCGGGACGCGGGCGGCTGGATACGGTCGGGCGAGCTGAAGTACCGCGAGGACGTCGTCGAGGGGCTCGACCACGCGGCCGGGGCGTTCCTGGGGCTGCTGCGGGGCGAGAACTTCGGCAAGCTCCTGGTCCGGGTGTCCGACGACCCGACGCGGTGAGATGACCGAGGCGCCTTCCCGGCGGTGTCCCGAGGCCCTGTTGGCGGTGAGATGACCGAGATGCCTTCCCGGCGGTTTCCCGATGCGCTGGTGCTCATCGGCGGGCTGATTCTGCTGGCGCAGGCCGCCACCTACGTGCTCCCGGCCGGCGAGTTCGAGCGCGCGGGGCGGCAGGTGATTCGCGGCACCTATCAGGCCGTCGACGCCGAGCCGCTACCGTTCTTCACGTTCCTGACCGCGGTGCCCGCGGGCCTCGCGGACGCCGCCGACATCATCTTCTTCATCCTCGTCGTGGGCGGCGTGTTCGGCGTGCTGCGCGCGACCGGGGCCGTCGACGCACTGATCGGACTCGCCATCGCGCGGCTGGGGGGCAGCCCGGTGCTGCTGACCGGCGGCATGGTCACCGTGTTCGCGCTGGGGTCGTCCACGGTCGGCATGGCGGAAGAGTACATGCCGTTCGTGCCCCTGCTGGTCACGATGTGCCTGGCCCTTCGCCTGGACGCGGTCGTGGCCCTGGGGATCATCTACGTCGGCGCCGGGGTCGGCTACGCCTGCGCCGCCCTCAACCCGTTCACGGTGCTGATCGCACAGGACATCGCGGGGGTCGAGCTGACGTCCGGCCAAGCCGTGCGCTGGCTGTTGCTGGCGGTCTGCCTGGTTGTCGGGGTGGATCACATTCTGCGCTACGCGCGCCGCGTGCAGGGGGACCGGTCGCGGAGCCTGGTGCACGACGTCTCCTATGCCGGCGGGTTCGACCTGCCCGCCGATGTCCGGCTGACCCGGGCGCGGGTGGCGGTGGTGGCGGTGTTCGTGGCCGGGGTGGTGCTCTTCGTCTACGGCGTCAGTGCCCGCGAGTGGTATCTGACCGAGCTGACCGCGGTGTTCCTGGGCATGGCCCTCGCCGCGGCCGCGATCGTGCGCCTCGCCCCGAACCGGGTGGCCGCGGCGTTCCAGGCCGGCGCGGCCGAGCTGGTCTCCACCGCCGTCATCGTCGGCTTCGCGCGCACGATCCAGGTCGTCCTGACCGAGGGCCGGGTCATCGACACGATCATCAACGGGCTCGCGTCGCCGCTGCAGGCGCTGCCGGGCCAGGCCGCCGCCGTCGGCATGCTCGTGGTCCAGACCGTGTGCAACCTGTTCATTCCGTCCGGCTCGGGGCAGGCCTACGTCACCATGCCGATCATGGCCCCGCTCGCCGACCTGACCGGACTGAGCCGGCAGGTCGCGGTGCTCGCCTACCAGTTGGGCGACGGGTTCACCAACATGGTGGTGCCCACCAACGCCCTGTTGATGGGGATGCTGGCCCTGGCCCGGATTCCCTATCAGCGCTGGCTGCGGTTCGTCGGCCCCTTGCTCGTGAAGCTGTATCTGGTGGCGATCGCGGCGCTGATGCTCGCGGTTCGAATGGGGTACTGACGGCTTCCCGTCCGGTGTCCGTCGCGCCGCGGCGTCGTACGGCGGCCCGGCGGCCGGACCTGGGGCGCGGGTCCCGGTGCGGGGCTCGATTCCGGTCGTCCGCCGGCCGATACCCGTTACAATAAACGGGCAAGGCCGGTTGCCCCCGGCAGAGGGAGAGTTCCATGATTGCGAGCAGCCGGTTCTTCGGCATCGTTCCGTTGTTGGCGGTCGGGGTGATGGTCGGGTGCGGGGGACCCGCCGAGCCGGGCGGGGAGGCGGCGAGCGGAAGCCCGTCCGCCGTGTTCGACCCGCGACCCGACACGATTCAGCTCGTGGCCGATCCGGTCGTGCTTTCCGCCCTGACCATGCAGACCCTCGACGGCCGCACCATCACGAGCGAGGACCTCCAGGGGAAGGTCACCCTCGTGAACTTCTGGGCGACGTGGTGCGGACCGTGCCGCGCGGAGATCCCCGATCTGATCAGGCTGCAGGAACGCTATCCCGATCAACTGCAGGTCATCGGTGTGTCGGAGGACGAAGGACCGACGCAGGTCGTCGAGACCTTCGCGGCGCAGTACGGCATCAACTACCCCATCGTGATGTCCACGCCCGAGCTGGATCGGGCGTTCCCCGGCGTGATGGCGCTGCCCACCTCGTTCATCGTCGATCCCGACGGCCGGGTGGTGCGAACCCACGTCGGGCTCGTCAACCCGGGGATCCTCGAGCAGGAAGCCCGCTTCCTGGCCGCGATCGACCCCGATATCACCGTCGACCTCGTCGAGCAGGATCGCCACGGCCTCCTCGTCAATGCCGCCCATGCGACGGAGATCCCGGGCATCGACCTGTCGGTGCTGACCCCCGAGCAGCGGGTCACCGCGCTGCAGCGGCTGAACGAAGAGAGCTGCACGTGCGGCTGCAGGCTGACCCTCGCCCAGTGCCGGATCAACGATTCCGCCTGCGGGTTCAGCCTGCCGCTGGCCGAGGCCGTCGTCGGAGAGATCACCGCTTCCTGACAAGCGGCGGCATCGCCGGGCCGGCGGAGCTTCGGCAGAATCGGGGTCCGGTTTCTACGCTCGCGACAGATCCTGATTCTTGATCGGCAGATTCCGCACCCGAATGCCGGTCGCCGCGAAGATGGCGTTGGTGACGGCCGGCGCCACCGGCGGCACCCCCGGCTCGCCCAGTCCGCCCAGGCGCTCGCCCGAGCGGATGAACTCCACGCTGACGTCCGGCGCGTCCGCCATGCGGATCATCTGATGGTCGCGGAAGTTGCTCTGGACGACGCGGCCCTCGGCGATGGAGATCTCGCCGACCAGGGCGGCGGAGAGGCCGAAGATGACGCTGCCCTCGATCTGGGCGGCGGCGCTGTCGGGGTTGACGACGTCGCCGCAGTCGACGGCGGCGCAGACGTTGCGGACGCGTAGCCCGCCCTGCGGCGACACCGCGACGTGTGCGACCTGGGCGACGATGGAGCCGAAGCTCTCGGCGATGGCGATGCCGCGGCCCTCGCCCTCGGCGAGGGGACTGCCCCAGCCCGCCATCTCCGCCGCCCGGTCGAGGGCGGCGCGGAAGCGGGGGTGCTCGTCCATCAGGATGCGCCGGTACTCGTAGGGGTCCATGTCGGCGGCGTGGGCCATCTCGTCGATGAACGACTCTTTGAAGAAGCCGTGCTGCGAGTTCAGCACCGAACGCCACGCGCCCTCGCGGATGTGGTGCGACGCGGCCCGGCCGTCGAACCGCTGGTCGGGGATGGCGTAGGGCATGAACAGCGACTCGCGGTCGCCGCCCCCGGCGTAGTGGGCCCCGACGGCGAGGGGACGGCCGTCGGCGGCGAGGGCGCCCGCGTACCGGCACATCGCGGCGGGCCGGTAATAGTCGTGCTGGATGTCGTTCTCGCGGCTCCAGACCAGCTTGACCGGCGCCGGCGACATCGCCTTCGCGATGCGCGCGGCGAGGTCGACGTAGTCGAAGCAGAACGGGAGGCGGCGGCCGTAGCCCCCGCCGAGCATCAGGTTGGTCAGATGGACCTGCCCGGGATCGAGGTCCAGGGCGTTTGCGGCGGCGGAGCGCGCGTTCAGCGGGTCCTGGGTGCCCGCCCATACCTCGGCGCGGTCGTCCTCGACGCGGGCCGTGCACGCCATCGGCTCCATCGTGGCGTGGGCGAGGAACGGCACCCGGTAGTCGGCGGTGACGACCTGCGCGGCCTCTGCCGGCATCTCCGGGGCGGCGCCCAGCGCCTCGTCGAACGCCGCGAAGATCGTCGCGCTCGACACGTCCCCGCGGCCCGCGTCGTCGTAGGCGGGGCTGAGCGCGGCGAGGGCCCTGCGGGCGCGCCAGTAGCTGTCGGCGACGACCGCGACCGCGTTCTCGAGCTCGACGACCTCCCGCACGCCGGGCATCGCCTGCGCCGGCGCGGAGTCGACCGACACCAACCTGCCGCCCTCGACCGGCGCGATGTCGACGGCGGCGTAGAGCATGCCGGGCAGCGTGAAGTCGATGCCGTAGCGGACGCCCCCGTCGACCTTCGGGGGAATGTCGAAGCGCGGCTGCGAGGTGCGCCGGATGGTGTAGGTGTCGGGATCCTTCAGGGGTGGATTCGACGGCGCGGGGAGCGCGGCCGCCGCCCTCGCCAGCTCGCCGAAGGTCGCGCTCCGGCGAGACCAGGCGTGGGCGACGCGGGACCGCGCTGCCGCGCACTCGGCGACGGGGACGCCGAAGCGCTCGGCCGCGGCCGTGAGCAGCATCTCCCGCGCCGCCGCGCCGGCCACCCGCATGCCGTAGCCGGTACCGCGTACCGCCAGCGAGCCCCCGGTCGCCTGGGTGCCGAACCAGCGCGCCAGGCGGTAGGCGCCGTAGTCGACGGCGCGCCCGACCGGCGCCGGCATCGAGTCGCCCGTGAACGCGCGCAGCATGTAGGCGTTCGCATAGGCGTCGAGGGCGGGCGCTTCCTCGATCCGCACCCGTTCCCACTCGGCCTCCATCTCCTCGGCCGCCATCATCGCGAGCCCGGTCTGCGACCCCTGTCCCATCTCGCAATGCGGGACGAGGATGGTGACGAGGTCGTCGGGGGTGACGGTGATCCAGGTCGTCAGCTCGCCCTTGTCGATCGCATCGGCCGAGACGATGCCGTGGCGGCCCGGCGCGACCGCGACGCCGGCGACGCCGAGGACGAACCCGCCGCCGACGAGGGTCCCGGCGCCGATGAAGGCGCGCCGCGTCCACTTACCCATGACGCTCCGCCTTCCTGCCCTCGGCGACGGCGTGGATCGCGCGGCGCACGCGCACGAACGTGCCGCAGCGGCAGATGTTGGTGACGGCGGCGTCGATGTGCTCGTCGCTCGGGTCGGGCCGCTGCGCGAGGAGGGCCGAGACCGCCATGATCATGCCGGACTGGCAGTAGCCGCATTGCGGCACCTGGTGGTCTATCCACGCCTGCTGCACCGCGTGCAGCGCGCCGTCCTGCGCGAGGCCCTCGATGGTCGTGATCGGCATCCCTTCGACGGCGGAGACCGGCACGGTGCAGGTGCGGACGGCCCGGCCGTCCACGTGCACGGTGCAGGCTCCGCACGCCGCGATGCCGCACCCGAACTTGGTGCCGGTCAGCCCGAGCGTGTCCCGGAGCACCCAGAGCAGCGGGGTGTCCGGTTCCACATCCACGGTGCGGGTCTCACCGTTCACCGTAAGCATGATTGCCATCACGACCTCCCGCCTGGCGGCGCCTCTCAGGAACCGGCGGCGTTGGCGACGAGGGCGGCGCCGAGGGTCGAGACGGCCTCGGCAAGCAGATCGGACAGCGCGTCGATCGATCCGTCGACCTTGACCGATTCCACGAATGCGCCGTCGGAGACCTGCAGCAGCCGGGCGGTCAGGCGGAGCTGTCCGCCGACGTGCTGGTAGCCGCCGGTGACGAGCCAGTCGGCGCCGCGGGCGGTGGCCACGGACAGGGCGGCCGGTGCGTTGGCGGCGCTGGTGTCGAGGGTGAGGATCGCGATGCCCGGGATCCGGGCCAACTGTCCGGCAATCTCCGCCGCCACGGTGTCGCTGATTCCGTCGTCGGCCGGGTTGCGCGAGATGTTGGTGAACGGCGACACGGCGACCTGGACCGCGCTCCGGTCTGCCCGTGCCCGGGTCGCATCCGGTGCGGCGGCCGGCGCCGGCGCGGGTGCCGCCGCCGCCAACCTCGGTGCGGTCACCGCGGGCATGTGGCCGGCCAGCTCGGAACGTAGCGCCGCGATCAGTCGGCTGGTCAAGGCGTCCCGGCCGGTGACGGTGCCATCCACCCTGACCGATCCGAGCAGCTCGCCGGTGGCCACGTCCAGGACCCGTCCTGTCACCCGCAACTGTTCGCCGACGCGTTGATACCCGCCCCCGGCCAACCAGGTGGCTTGGCTGTCCATCGCGCGCGCGATGGCATCCGACTCGTCGTCGCGGCCCAACAGCACGACCCGCATGCCCGCGGCTCTCTCGAGCGCGATCCGGAGCACGGTGCGCATCTCTTCCCCGATGATGTCATCGGCCGGGTCGCGTGACACGTTCCGGAAGGGGAGCAGGGCCACCACCGGCGCGACCGCGTCCGCGGCATCCGCGCGGGCCGGTCTGGCGGCCGGTGCACGGGGCGGGGCATCGCCGCGGGCCGGTCTGGCGGCCGAGGCCGGGATCGGCGCGTCGGCACCGGGGGCGCGGCTTCCGGGACCGCCAGGACGCATCGGCGCCGGGGCGTCCGCTCGGGCCCCGGGCCCATCCGGCCCGGGACGGCGGCCGGTGGCCGCGGCGGGTTCGCTCGGCGTCGGCCCGCGGCTTGCGGCGGCACTTCCGGGTCCGCGGCCGCCGTCGAAACGTGCTCCGGGTTCGGCGCGGGCCATCCGGCCTTCGGTACCGGCGGTCGGCGTGGACGGCCGGGCGCCCGCGTCACGAGCCGCGGCCGGCGGCGGGTCCGCCTGACCGCGCAACTGGGCGATGCGCCGGCGGATGGCGGCAATCTGCTCGTTCCGCGGCAGGGTCGGGTCGATGTCGAACCGATCGCGGGGGGGCGCCGGGGCCGGTGCGGCAGCGGCGGACGGTCTGTCCGGCCGGGGGGTCTCGCGCGCCGCGATCCGGCCTGGATCCGGTTGGTCGTCCGGGACGCCGGCCGCCGGGACGGCGCCCGCTCCCGCGGGGGGGGTGGGGGTCGTGCCTCGCCCCGCCCGGGGTGCGGGGACCGGATCCGCGGACAGGGTCTCCGGACCACGGGCGGGCGCCGGGGCTTCGACCTCGGCTTGCGCCAGCATGGGCTCTTCCTCCGCAATCTGCACCGCCATGCCGTCGATGACGGCATCGAGGGCCGAGATGCACACCCGTTCGCCCTCCGCGAGCCCGCTTTGGACGAGCACGTACTCGGTGGTCGATCGCAGAATCTCGACCTGCCGGTATCGCAGTCGGCCATCGTCGTCGACGATCAGGACCTGGTCGCGTCCGTGCAGCGCCGCCCACGGCAGCATGACGACGTCGTCGACGCGCCGCCCGGCGATCTCGGCCTCCACGAACATCCCTACCGCCAGGGGGGGGCGGGTGGGGTCGGAACCGGGTGCATAGGGATCGGCGACCTCGGCCACCACCTGCACCATCCGGCTCACGGCGTCGATCTCGCCTTCCGTCCGGGCGATACGTCCCTGCCAAGTGTACCGGCGCCCGGCGAAATCGGCCGACAGGACGACGGCGGGGCCGGTCTGTTGCTGCGTGCCCCGGTACGTCATGGGCACGTCGACGTAGGCCAGTTCTTCGTCGGGGAGCGGCAACCGGACCTCGGCCGAGTCGACCGCGTAGATACGGCCGACCGCGGTTCCCTTGTTCACGAACTGTCCGATGTCGACTTCCTTGCTCTGGACCCGGCCGGCGTACGGCGCCCGTACTTCGGCGCGTTCCAGATCCCGCCTCGCGCGGTCGATCGCAGCCTCGGCGGAAGCCACCGCGGCCCGGGCATCCTCGACCTGCGGCTGGCGCAGGGTCAGCGCGTTGGCGTCCCCGCGGCCGAGCTCCTCCCACTCTCGCCGGGCCACTTCCGCTTCCGCCTCTTCCTGCGCGAGTCTGAGCCGGGCCTGCGCGAGCTGCGACCGACCCGCGATGAGCGCCTGATGGTAGTCGTAGGGATCGATCTCCAGCAGGACCTCTCCCTCTTCGAAGAATCCCCCGACCGCGAAGGCCGGCGACACGTTGATCACGGCGCCCGAGATCTCCGGCATGAGCTGGCTGGAGGTGCGCGGCTGCACCGTGCCCTGACTGGACACGGTGAGGTCGACGCTCTGGAACGCGACCCGCTGCACCCGTACCGCGGGCGGCGCCACGACCGGGGTCTGGGTCTCCACCGGCGGGCGGTTGAGGTACATGACGTAGGCGCCCATGACGGCGACACCGAGGACGACGGGGGGGAGGAGCGCCTTCAGAATCCGATTGAGCATTGCTGACCTCGATATTGCACCCGTGGAACGAAGCTGCGTTGCCGGTTCAGTCGCCGGAACCCGGCATGGCCGGCGGCTGATCGAATCCGCCGCCGAGCGCGAGATACAGATCCACCCGGTTTTCGAGACGTTGCCGCCGGGCCGTAATCAGATCCCCTTCCGCCTGCAACGCGAGCCGCTGCGATTCGAGCACGGTGATGTAGTCGTCGAGCCCCGACCGGTACCGGTCGTCGGCGATGGTCTCCGCCGCCCGGGACTGCTCGGACGAGATCTCGAGGTAGCGCTCTCGTTTGACCAGATACTCCTCGGCCGCGAGCGCCGTTTCCACTTCCGAGAACGCCTGGAGGGCGGTATTGGCGTACACCGCCAGCTCCTCCGCCGCGCGGGCTTCCTCGCGGTCGACGCCGGCGCGCAGGCGTCCCCCCTGAAACAGCGGCTGGATCAGGTTGCCGATCAGGGTCCATACACCGAAATTGCGGTTGACCAGGTCCGTCAACGCGCCGGTGGCGGTACCCGTGTTCGCGGTGAGGCTGAACCGTGGGTACAGATCGCGCTGCGCCACCTGCAGGCGTTGCCGGGCCGCGGCGATCCGGCGCTCGGCCGCCACCACGTCGGGGCGCCGCCTCACGAGCTCGGCCGGGAGCCCGCCGGGAATGACCCCCGGCGCCGCGGGAAGGGCCGACGGTATCGCGATGGTGCCCGAGGCGTACAGCCCCATCAGCACTTCCAACTGCCGGATGGAGGCGTCGAACTGCTGGCCCCGCTGCTCGCGGAGGGCCTCGGCATTGGCGAGGTTGGAGAGGGCCAGGCGTACGTCCAGGGCCGGCCGGAGGCCCTGCTCGAACCGCTCGCGGACCTGATCGGACGAGCTCCGGAAGCTGGCGACCGAGGCTTCCGCCAGTCGAAGCTGTTGCTGCGCCTCGGCAATCGCGAACCACGCCTTCGTCGTCTGGCCGGCCAGAGACAGTTGAGCGGCGCGCAGGTCCGCGGCCCGGGATTGCAGGTCGGCCAGCGCGGCCCGGGCGCCCGATCGCAGCCGGCCCCACAGATCGGCCTCCCACGTGAGATCCAGGGAGACCCCGTAGTTCGTGAACACCGTGCTGAGCACGCGGTCTTCCGCGCCGGGAATGGGGAATCCGATGAAGTTCTGTTTTCGCTGCGATCCGTTCAGGCCGACCTGCAGCGTGGGATGGAGGTCGGCTCCGGCGATGCGGGAATCGGCCAGCGCCTGCTCGAGCCGGGCCGCGGCTGCCTGCAGATCGTAGTTCTGCCGGAGCGCCGCCTGCACGACGTCATCAAGGGCGGCGTCGCCGAAATCGGTCCACCACGCCAGCTCGGGGCGGCCGCCGGTGTCGTCGCGCGCGGTCCACGCCGCCGGCAAGTCGGCATCGAGCGCCGGATGGTCCGCGAGCGGGGCAGTAGTGGCGCATCCTGTCGCGAGGAGAAGCAGACCGATGAGACTGCGAGCGTTGCCGAGGTGTGTTCTGGTCTCTGCCGCCATGGTGATGATGTCGTGTTGCCGCCGGGAAGCCGCCGAGCCCCCACTGAAATAATACGCCTTGATGCGCGGGAAGTTCAAAAAGCGGCGTAGAGACACGCCGTGAGCCGGACAGTGCCGGGGCCGGAACCGTTGGTCTCGGGCGAAGAATCAGTTGAATCCTGACCGCGACCTCGGTATTCTTCAGGCCGATAGCTGTTCGACGAGCGGCTGGGCGGTGCGTGCCGTCCTGCCGCCGGTGGCGAACGCCCCCATCGGTACACCAGGACCGGGGCGGCGGGTCACGGGTGGTGGGGTGGCGGTTCACGCATCGGCACACCGATCCGCTGTGCATCGGTGGCCGAATGCCACCGTCCATGAACGGGTCACATCACGGGGGCGTAATCATGGAGCTGTTTCAGGTCGGGACCGATCCCTGGGGACAAGAGATTATCATCCGGCTCGCGTGGGGGCTGCTGACCCTGTCGTTCTGGGCCGGTATCGCGTTCGCGCTGTTTCATGCAACCTACGCGGTGGCGTGGAAGCCGCGGGTGGAACCGGAAGCGGCGGCGGCGGCCGCGGTCGACCCGAGCATTCCCGAGAAGATCGTGCGTCACACCGGCGCCGCCCGGATGTTCCACTGGGTGATGGCGGCCTCGATGCTCGCGCTCCTCGTGACCGGCTTCTTCCCGATCGTGGGGTTGGAGTTCAGTTGGCTGACCATTCACTGGGTGGCCGGTCTGATCCTGATTCTGTGCATCATCTATCACATCGTGCACGCCTCCTTCTTCCTGGATTTCTGGTCGATCTGGATTCTGCCGCGTGACCTGAAAGAGGCGTTCCGGCGGACGCAGCGTCAGCTCGGGGCCTCCGTCGACATCGACAAGCACGGCAAGTATCCGCTCGATCACAAGCTCTACCATCTCGCCGTCACCATCTTCGGCCTGGTGGTCTCGGTCAGCGGGTTGCTGATGATGCTGAAGGTCGAGAACCCGATCGTGCCGTTGAACGATTACTTCTACTCCGATGCGACCTGGGGAATCGTCTACGTCCTGCACGGCTTCTCGGCGGTGCTGTTCGTGATGCTGACCATCACCCACATCTATTTCGCCGTCCGGCCCGAGAAGCTGTGGATCACGAAGTCGATGATCTTCGGGACGGTGTCCCGCGAGGACTATCTGGCGCATCACGATCCGAAGCGGTGGGACGTCACTCCGCCCAAACCCAAGGCCAAGGCGAAGCCCCAGGCGCAGGCGCCGCCGGCGCCCCAGAGCGCAGGTCAACCCGCGTCGTAGGGAGCCGAAGGTGTCCGAGACAGTCACAGAGGGTCTGAGAGATCGCATCGATACGCTCGAGGGAGGCTACGAGTTCTTCCTCAGCTATGCCGCCAAGGGCTACAGAGGTGAGCCCGGCGTCGGTGATGGTGAGTTGCGCCGTTGCCTCGACGGCATGGATCGGGCGCTCGACGGGCTCGGCGCGTTCCTCGCCTCGTTGGTCCGCGAGCGGGGCCTCGAGCCGGCCGCGGCGTTCGACGGGTTCATTGAGGTGCTCGTCGGAGATGCCGAACGGGCGCGGAAGGTGCTCGGGCTCGTTCGGGCCCAGCCCGGCATCAGCAGCCAGGTCATCGACAACCTGAACGGGTCGATCCATCTGCGGGCGCTGCTCACCGATCTGTTCCTCATCGACGAGATACTCCGCCCTCGCGCATCCGAAGCGATACCGGCGGCGGCTCTGGCCAACGAGAAGCCGCCGCCGGACGCCCCTTCGACCTGATCGTTGGTTCCGGCTCCGTTCCGTCTTCGGCGCTTTCGGACACGGTCGGCACCCCGGCCAAGGAGAGCGAAGATGATCCATCGCAGTCGTGCAGCGTGGGTGGCGGTGATCGCGATCGGGTGGATGGGGCCGGCGCCTGCTTCCGGGCAGGGTCCGGCGGCGAGCGGGGCCGATACGGCATCGACGTGGACCCTGCCGCGCATGCCCGACGGCCGGCCGGACCTTCAGGGCTATTGGACGACCCAGACCTTCACCCCCCTGGAACGGCCCGAACATCTGGCCGACAAGGCGTTCTTCACGGAAGAGGAAGCGGCCGAGCTGCACGCGCAGTTGACGGCCGAGGGCGTCGATCCGTCGGCGCGCGACGCGGTCGAGATCGAAGATCCGGAAGCGAGACAGCAGAGGCTGTATCAGGTCAACCGCGACCCGTCGTACGTCCACTACGACAACCAGGTCTGGCTGCGTACGCCGGTGCCGAAGGGACTGTCGACGCTGCGCACGTCGCTCGTCACGGATCCCCCGAACGGGAGAATCCCGCCCCTGACGCCGGACGCCGCGGAACGACTGGCGGCTGAGGCGGCGGCGAGACGGCTCCCCAGCGCGTTCGACAGCCATGAGACCCGGCCCTTTCCGGAGCGCTGCATCGTCTGGGCCCACGAGGGTCCGCCGAATCTGCCGCCGGCCTACAACGACATTCATCAGATCTTCCAGACACCCGACCACGTCGTCCTGTTCACCGAGTTGAACACCAACCCGCCGCGCATAGTTCCGCTCGATGGGCGCCCGCACATCTCTGACCGTATCCGTCAGTTCCCGGGCGATTCACGCGGCCGGTGGGAGGGCGACACGCTGGTCGTCGAGACCACCAACTACAACGAGCGGAGGCGCTTCCGCGGGGCCACGGGCGCCATGCACGTGGTCGAGCGATTCACGCGCATCGCCGCGGATGAGATCCGCTACGAGTTCACCGTCGACGACCCGAACACCTGGACCCGCTCGTGGAGCGTGGAGATCCCGATGGTGGCGACGGAGGGGCCGATGTACGAGTACGCCTGCCACGAGGGCAATCACGACATCCGGCACATCCTCGAAATCTATCGGAACCTGGAGAAGCAGGCGGCCGCCGAGGCGGCAGAGCAGGCGTCGAAGTAGGAGACTGCGCCGTGGAACGGCGCGGTCTTCGGCAGGGTTGGTTGGGCGGCAAGCGGAGCCGCAGGCGACGATTGCCGGGCGAGGAGCAGAGGATGACGATTCGGACGGGATTGACGGCAGGACTGCTCGTCGCCGCCATCGGGTTTCCCCTCGCGGGTTCGGGTGAGCAGCGGGCGGCGACGCGCAGACCGAAGCCGCAGGTCGAGTTCGTCCAGACCGTCGGCTGCGTCGAGCGCCGGACTCGGCAGGACTCGACCTGGTGGCTGACCCGCGCCGCCGAGCCGACGGTGACGCGGGCGGGCGTCTTCAACGAGGTGCAAATCGACGAGGCGCGGGAGACTAGGCTCGGCGACGGCGAGTTCCGGCTCATCGGCTTCGCCGACTTCCTGACCCCCGAGGGCCTGCTCAACTTCGGCGACCGGGCCCTGTTCACCGAGCCCGATCAGATCAACGCCAGCGGCGAGCTGCGGCCGGGCCGCACCGTGCTGGTCAAGGGCCTCCTCATCGAGACCGACGACGAATCGCGCATCAACCTCATGTCGGTGGTCGGTCTGGCCGACACCTGCCCTTGATCGGGGTGCGGGCGACCGCGCAGCTCGTCCAGGTGGTAGAGCCGGCGCGTGATGCCGTTCCGGTTCCATGTCTTGGCCTTTTTGCGCGTCCCGCGCCGAGTCGCAGGATCGTGGCCGTCACGATCCGAGATGCGAGATGTGCAGTTTGCCCCAGTGCCGGTCCAGGTACTCTGCCACGAGGCGACGATGGCAATAGTCGGGCGTATCCTCACTGCACAACAGGCAGGCGTCGGAGACAATTTCTCTGGCTACCGTTTGCTCGACGCGTCGAGTCCGCATGAGGTCCAAGAACCGGATTTCGTACGTGCTCCAGTCGCCGCGGCGCTTCTTGTAGTCGTCAAGCATCTGCTTCGTGGGCGCCAGCGCTGGCACGTGCACGTAGTCCATGCTACAGATTTCAGCGAGAAAATAGGCCAAGTCGTCCCGCTTTGCGAAGCCAGCGAGTTGCGACACGTTGTTGAGCCGCACGTCCACGATGCGTCGCGCGCCAGATGTCCGTAGGAGCTCGAAAAACCGGCGCGCGGGCTTCTTCGTGAACCCGATGGTGAAAACCCTCATGGATGCAACTCGCCGCGGTGCCGGCCGGGCGGTGTCGAATCGTCAGCCGGCGTTTCGGTCCGGTGCGCGAATCGATGAGCCTGCCGGGCGATGGCGTCTGTGATCCGTTCCGTGCGGGAGCGAGGGAACAACCGTTGGCTCTCGATCGAATCTTGCATGCCGTGTATGGCCAAGCAGTCGGCGCATGGCGTCCGCATGGAGTTCCAGCCCACCTTCCGACCGAATGTGGGCAACTGCAACGCCTCGTGCGTCGAGTGCCGGGGCTACGAGCAGGCAGCGATGGCACTCTAGCGGTTCTCTCTCTGCACACATGAGCGCAATGCGGTGGTTCGTGGCGCCCTGCGCTACGCGTTCGAGTCCCTTCCGAAACGAGCGGGTCCCGCCGAGGCGTTCGTAGCTGATGCGACCGTTCTCGTAGCAGCCGGGATCTTCCGAGCGGCCGCCCAACTCCGATCCGAGGAACACGTACGCGATGCCGGGCGCGTCGAGGCTGCCCGCTAGCGTCTCCCGGTTGAACTGTGGATTGAAGCGGCTGTAGGGTGCGGCGCGGACATCTGCCAGCGCGGTCACGCCGTGGCGCTGCAACAGATCGATGAACGCTTCTATGGGGTGCGTCGAGTGACCTATCGTCAGGACGGTGCTGCCGGTCGTACGCATGATCTGTCGTCAGGTGGCAGGTATGATGGCGGCGATCAGCTTGTAGCACGCTTCCTGGTACGGTTCGCCCAGGCTGATTGTCAGGTGGCACTCGGCGATGTCGTAGGTGCCGTTCGGTTTTGCCAGATAGGCACGCTCGAAGCCGGGATCGGTAACCCACAGCGCGTACTCGCGACTCGCATGCCGGAACCGGCCCTGTCCGCGCCGCTTGTTGTTGCCGAAGGCCTCGCCCGGCGTGCACACCATGAGCCGCAACTGGTCGACGTGGAGTAGCCGCAACGAAGCGGCAACCGAACCGGTCGCTGCAATCGGGATCTTGTCGTTCAGGCCGTTGTATGTGCTACGGCCGTCTATCCAGAGCGGTGCGACGGGATCTGTGAGCGCGGGAAGATCGGGCTCTCCTCAAACGGGTGTGGGTGGGTTGAGGCGCGATCGGCGGGTCGGCGAGGGGTGCTGGCAGTTCACCTGACCGGCGGCGGGCGTGGCGCACCGTGGCGGGATATAGTCGGAGCGGAGTAGCTGCGGGCCGGCCGGCGTGTCAACGCGCTACGCGCGTCCTTCGCTGCGCTGCGGCCCTTCGGGGTGACACACCGTCCGTCCCTCCGCTCAAGCAGCAGATATGGGCCTTGCGGCCCGGCCTGGACGGGGGCGTCCCGGCCGTCCACGACAACGCGGAAAGCGCGACGGCTGGCGGTTCGGGGATAGACGCTGGCTGATTGCCCCAACGGCCACCTCGGGTCCCGGCGCCGGCGGCGGACGCCCGTTGGGCGGGGCCAAGGGTGTTGTCGGGGCCGCGTGCGTCGTCTCGCTTGGCGGAAGCGGTTGCAAACGCAAGGGGCTTCCTGGTCTCATGGGCGTGTATCACCACGACCCGCGAGGAGGAGAGCCCCATGCGTCTGACTACGTTACTACGGCGGCTGTTGGGTGTCACGCAGATGTACGTCAAGCAGGTGGAAATGGCCGCCGACGGTCCGTTGACGGTGTCGGTGGAGCCGGCGTGGCGGCGTTCCCGGTGCGGGACGTGCGGGAAGCGGTCGCCGCGGTATGACCGGCAGCCGGTGCGCGAGTGGCGGCATCTGTCCTGGGGCCGGATGCCGGCGTGGCTGCGGTATGCGCCGTGGCGGGTGTCGTGCCGGCGTTGCCGCGGGGTGAAGGTGGAGCAGGTGCCGTGGGCGAGCGGCAGCAGCGTGTTCACGTCGGGGTTCGAGGAATTGGCGGCGTATCTGGCGCAGGTGACGGACCGGACGGCGGTGAGCCGCCTGCTGGGGATATCGTGGGTGACGGTGGGCAGCATCGTGGAACGGGTTGTGGCGCGGC
The DNA here is from genome assembly GCA_965229825.1 of Vicinamibacterales bacterium. Classification (GTDB taxonomy): domain Bacteria; phylum Acidobacteriota; class Vicinamibacteria; order Vicinamibacterales; family UBA8438; genus JAJEEA01. The sequence goes on along the minus strand of CBDDJQ010000013.1, from coordinate 724,723 downwards.
GGCTGGACGGGGCTCGGTTCGCCAAGCTGAGACGAATCGGCGTCGATGAGTTCAGCTACCGGAAGCGTCACCGCTACCTGACGATCGTGGTTGACCATGACGAGCGTCGGGTGGTTTGGGCGGGGCGGGGGCGCAGCGCCGAGACGCTGGGGGCCTTCTTCGAGCAGTTGGGACCTGGTGGCTGTGCGCGGATCGAGTTGGTGACGGCGGACCTGGCGTCGAGCTGGCAGAAGGCGCTGCGGGCGTGGGTTCCGCACGCGCGGGTGGTGTTCGACCGGTTTCACGTTGAACGGCTTGCGGCGGATGCGGTTGACGAGGTGCGGCGTTCGGAGCAGCGGCGGCTGGCCTCGGAGCCGGAGGATGCGAAGGCGCTCAAGGGGACGCGCTATGCGTTGCTGAAGCACCCGGCGCGGCTGAGGCCTGGTGAGGCCCGGCGTCTGGAGACGTTGCGTCGTAAGAACCGGGCGCTGGACCGGGCCTACGAACTGAAGGAGTACCTGGCGACGATCCTGGGGCAGGCGACACCCGAGGATGCGCCGGCGCTGCTCGATGAGTGGCTGGAGTGGGCTGCGCGGTCCCGCCTGACGCCGTTCGTGAAGCTGGGGCGTACGATTCGGAAACACGCTGAAGGCATCCTGGCGTACCTGGACACGAAGATGACGAACGGTCCGGTGGAGGGCATCAACAACAAGCTGCGGGTGATCGCGCGTCGCGCCTATGGCTTCCACTCGCCCGGCGCGTTGATCTCGATGCTGTTCCTCTGCTGTGGAGGCATAGAACTGGCGCCGCCGCTACCCACACGCATTTGAGGAGACTCAACAATATCTGTATTCGGTTACCGGGTGCGGGACTGATTTTCTCCAGTGGAAATGGGCGGAAATGAACCGAGCCGTCGGGGAAGTTGCTGCATGACGAGGTTGTCCCCGCGCAGATTTGTCGGCATCGCAGCGTCGGTCTCTGTGGCTGTGAGGAGGCCGGAAACGAGGGGCACGAGGGGCGACTCGCCGGCCGGCGGACCTGTGCAGAGCATGTCGCTGTTGAGAGCGCCCATGGCAGACTCGCAGTCCCATTGTCGCCAAGGCAGCTTGTCGGCGCGTCATCGGCAGCGACGGTCGGTCCGGCTGGTTCGCTCGCGGAGCGCTGGGTCTGGCGGCTCCGCGGCGCCCCGGTCCCCCGCGGCGGCGCGAGACCACGCGGGTCCCGGCGACGGCGCCGCCGCCATGAGGGACACGCGGCGGGGACCGACGCCGCGAACAGCGGCGAGCTGCCTGGTGGCGTTCCCGCCGCTGGCGGCGAAACCCACGGGTCGCGGGCTCGGGCGGCGGCGGGACGGCGCGGATTGAGTGCGGGCCGGGGGCGCGCAGGAGGACGGGAAGCGGATGAGCGGTTTCCACGCCGCCCGGCGTCAGGCGGGCGGCGGCAACGCAAGCGCTTCGGGCACGACGGGTTCGGGGGCGCACAGCATCGTCGTGATCAGCGAGCGCGGGTCGAGGTTGCGTTGGCGGGCGGTACGCACGACGCTGGCCAGCACCTGCTGGGTGTCGGCCCCGCGCCGGGTGCGGTTGCCGCCGCAGACCTTACGCGTGACCACTGCGGGTCGGATGGCCTGTTCGGCCCGCCAGTTGGTGGCGTCGATCGACGGGTCGCACAAGAAGAGGAACACCGCCGGGAATTCGTTGGCCAAGTGCTTGGCGAAGCGCTCGGCGGCGGCCAACGGCGGCGCGGTGTCGATCAGCCGGCCGAGCCGGGCGGCGAGCCGACCGCGGGCCGACGCCAGACCGTGCTCACTGATTTCGCCCGCGTTCGAGCGGTCCCGCAGGGCGAGGCCGTCCCGCAGGACCGCCTGCACCGCGCCCGCCCACGGGCTGTCGGGATGAGCGGCCTGCAAGTCCTTGCACCGTCTCAAGAGGTGGGCCAGGCACGTTTGATGCGGCGCCTTCTTGAAGCCGCGATAGGCCACCCACCCGTCCCGCACCAGCACGCCGGCGAAGTCGGGGCCGAGAACCGCCGCCGCCTCGGCGAACCCCCGGCCGTCGCAGATGGCATAGACCGTCGTCTCCGGGGTGGCGAACGCCCACAGCCAGTGGAGGATCGCGTTCACCCGCCAGCCGGTCTCATCCGGCGTGACCACCGGACTGCAGCGGACCTGCTCGCGCAGCGCCGCATACGCGGGCGCCGCCGCGTCGGCGGTGCGGTGCAGCAGTTGGACCAGGCCGCCCTTGGTCACCGACAGTCCGAACTGCGTCCGCAGAACGCGGACGACCTTCTCCAGCGGCATGCCCAGCTCGGTGTGCAACTCGACGACCAGCGCGGCGACGTTCGGGCCCAGTTGAGCGGCAGCCGCGCCCAACGCGTCGGAGGTCTGCAGCGCGTGCCGGCCCTGCACGCGCCGCTGACACTGCGAGCAGTGGCCCACCTCGATGTCGAAGCGCCGCACGAGGGGACGCACCTCGGGCAGGTCTTCCTGATACTGCTGCGTAATCCGGCGGAAGTTGAACGCCGGATCCGGCGGAAGTTGAACACCGGATCCGGGATGTTGAACACGGGATCCGGTGAAGTTGGAACACGGAATCCGGTCATCGTGAACGCTCGTCGGTAGCCTGATCGCCGCACGCTGGCCTTCCGAAAGGAGGGCGAGGCGATGCCGGCACGGAGGCTACTGGTGAGGAAGATTCGTGAGGTTCTCCGTCTCAAGCACGAGCGGGGGTTGTCCCACCGGGCGATAGCCCAAGCCTGCGCGATCGGCGTGGGCACGGTCTCGCTGTATCTGCAGCGGACCGCACAACGAGGGTTGGGTTGGCCACTGCCGGCCGAGTTGGATGACGCGGCCCTCGAGGCCCGGTTGTTCCCACGCGCCGCCCCGGTGCACGACCGGAGCCAGCCTGACTGCGCGTACATCCACCGCGAGCTCAAGCGCGACGGCGTCACGCTGCAGCTCCTCTGGGAGGAGTACGCCCAGGTTCATCCGCACGGCTACCGCCGCACCCAGTTCTGCGAGCTCTACCGGCAGTGGGCGCGACGGCTGCGGCCGTCGATGCGGCAGGTCCACCGCGCCGGCGAGAAGACGTTCATCGACTTCTCGGGGAAACGTCCGGCGCTGGTCGACCGGCACACCGGAGAATTGCGACGCGTCGAGCTGTTCGTCGCCGTGCTCGGCGCCAGCGGCTTAACCTACGCCGAGGCGACCGCCACCCAGCAGTTGCCCGACTGGGTCGACGCCCACACCCGCATGGTCGGGTACTACGGGGGCACGACGGCCTTGTGGGTCCCCGACCAGCTCAAGAGCGCCATCACGCGTCCCTGCCGCTACGAGCCGGGCGTCAATCGCACCTACGAGGACCTCGCCGCCCACTACGGCGCCGTCGTCGTCCCGGCGCGGCCGAGGAAACCAAGAGATAAAGCCGCCGTGGAGGGCGCAGTACTCCTGGCCCAGCGGTGGATACTCGCCCGGCTCCGCGACGAGACGTTCTTCAGCCTCGGTGCCCTGAACCTGGCGATCCGCGTCCGCCTCGACGCGCTCAACGACCGGCCGATGAAGAAGCTGGGCATCAGCCGCCGCGCCCTCTACGAGCAGCTCGACCGCCCGGCGCTACGACCCCTGCCGGCCACGCGCTATGTCCTCGCGTACTGGAAGCTGTGCCGCGTCTCCATCGACTACCACGTCCTCGTCGAGCGGCACGCCTACAGCGTGCCGTTCCAGCTCCTCCGCGAGCAGGTCGAGGTCCGCTACACCACGACCACCGTCGAGGTCTTCTTCAAAGGCCGCCGCGTGTCGTCGCACCCCCGCCGCTACGACGGACAGCCGTCCACCGTCGCCGAGCACATGCCGAGCGCCCATCGCGCGCACGCCGAGTGGACCCCGTCGCGTCTCATCCGTTGGGCCGAGAAGGTCGGACCGGCGACCGGTGAGCTCGTCGCTCGAATCCTCGAGAGCCGCCCCCATCCGGAGCAGGGATACAAGGCCGTGCTCGGGCTCATGCGGTTGGGGCGGCAGCACGGCAACCCCCGGCTCGACGCCGCGAGCGCCCGCGCCATGGCCCTCGGCTCCTGCCGCTTCCACACCGTCAAGAACATCCTCGCCACCGGCCAGGACCGTCTGCCCCTGGAGCCGCCGGCCGAGACCGCCCCGACGCCCACCCACGCCAACATCCGCGGCGCCGACTACTACGCCGCGACCACCACTGGGGAGGACCCATGCTGATCGAACAGACCCTCGACAAGCTCAACGCCATGAAGCTCGGCGCGATGGCCGACGCCTGCCACCACCAGCTCCAGACCGCCGAGGCCGCCGCCCTCGGCTTCGAGGAACGCTTCGGCCTGCTCGTCGACGCCGAATGGACGGCCCGCGAGCAGCGCAAGCTCCAGCGGCGGCTCCGCGCCGCCAAGCTGCGCCATCCCGCCACGCTCGAGGCCGTCGACTTCACCCATCCGCGCCGGCTCAACCGCCAGCAGGTCCTGACTCTCGGCGCCTGCGCGTGGGTCGCCGAGCGTCACAACTTGGTCCTGATCGGTCCCACCGGGATCGGAAAAAGCTTCCTCTGTTGCGCGTTCGTCGAACGGGCCTGCCGCCGCGGCTTCACCGCACGCTACGTCCGGATGCCGCGCCTGCTGCACGAGCTCGCCGTGGGCCGCGGCGACGGGTCCTACGCCCGGCTCCTGACTCGCCTCGCCAAGCTCGACCTGCTCGCCATCGACGACTGGATGATCGCACCGCTGCGCGACGCCGAGCGGCGCGACCTCACCGAGGTCATCGAGGACCGGGCCGAACGCGCCTCGACCCTCATCGCCAGCCAGTTGCCCGTGGCCGACTGGCACGCCGTCATCGGCGACGCCAACCAGGCCGACGCCATCTGCGACCGCCTGCTCCACGACGCGCACCGCATCGAGTTGAAGGGCCGCTCGATGCGACGGACGCACGACGCGCCGAAGACCCGCACCCGGCAGACGACATGAGCATCCCAACGCCAGCCCCCACCGCGGCACTACCGAGGTCAGCCCCGGTCCAGCACGCCGCCGGTCCCCGCCGGGGGCAGGCCGGCCCGTGGAGCGCACCGGCGGTATGGAAAACGCGCACGATACGCTGGCGGCTGACTGCACCCGCGTCGAGGCGCGTTTCCCACACCGCCTTGGACAGCCCAGAACGCCGCCCATACGCTCCACAGGCAAGATCGTTGTACTCTTCGAAAACGACGTCACGGGTAGGACTCGAACACCCGTTGCGAAGCCGATGGGAGGAAACCGACCGAGGAAACGTCGTTGTGCTCCGACGAGCCGTTCACGTTCGCCGGATTCCGTGTTCACCATCCCCGGATCTGGCGTTCAACTTCACCGGAATGCGCAGCCGGTGCCGAGCGTCCGATTCCGACTCGCTTTGACAAGCCGTTCAGTTCGGTACCAGGATAGCCAGCCGACATGATGGAACAGGGTCTGCGGAAACTGCAGGAAATTGCGGCGAAGATGAAGGAAGAGCGAGAGCAGGGCTTGGCTCCCAATCCGCCTGCTACAACCGTCCGGGAGTTCATATCCTGGTTCGGGTTTCAGCGTCGCAGTTCTTGGCTGATCGATCGAGTGCGGAACGAGTTGGAGGCCCACGGTCTCCATACTGAACCCGATTTTGAGAACACCTATATTGACAGTACGATTTGTTTCAGGGACTCTGCCGTGTCGACGCCGCCGTCAGACGGCACGTTGCGCGTGGACGCGCTTGAGGCCGCCCACAACAGCCCCATCGCCGTGGCTCCCGATGATGATCTCAAGAAGGCCACTACAATCATGTTGTGCAACGGTTTTTCGCATGTCCCCGTCATGACGGGGACCCGGGACGTCAAGGGAATAGTCACATGGGAATCAATCGGAAGATCGGCGGATCAAACAGGCGACAAGGCTCGCCAGTACATGACGTCTCCCCAGGTAATAGACGGACGACGCCCCTTGTTCGAGGCAGTGCACATCATCACCAAACACGGTTATGTTCTCGTCAGGGGCCAAGACAATACCATCACCGGGATAATCACTGCGAGTGATCTCAACCATCAATTCCTGCAACTAGCCGAACCATTTCTGCTTATAGGTGAAATCGAGCACCACGTGAGACGGGTAATTCACGGTAAATTCACCCGCGAGGAGCTTCTCAGCGCAAGCGAAACATCGAGTGGCAGGAGTATTGACGACATCGCCAGCCTGACGTTCGGGGAACACTGTCGTTTGCTCGAGAACCAGGAACGATGGGACAGGTTGAATCTTCAGGTCGACCGTGCAGTCGTTGTAAAACAGTTGCACGATGTCAGGAAGATCCGAAACAACGTGATGCACTTCAGCCCCGATGGACTTGAACCAAAGGACATTCGAAAGTTGCGCGAGATGACACGATTCTTCCAGGACCTTGCGCAACGCCGGCCGGCCGCGTCGACTTGATCTCCGGTCCCTCGGCCACATCGAAGCGAGCCAGTACCACGGCTTCCGCGGCACCAAGGTGCGGTCACAGACTGCTCGACAAACTTGGGGCGCCGTGGAGGCCCGCGAGAAGCAGGAACACCCCAGCCGCAAGGGCGCACAGTTCCCCTTCGTTGGCGTTGCACACCGTCATGGCGTCCCACGAAGGTAGTGTATCAGTTTGAATCTGGCGCCCGCCGCTTCTGATAGGGGCCGCGCGGTCCAGGCTTCGGTGCCTGCGCGTCGATCAGGCTCACGGTCCAATCCGCATCCCGCCAATCGTCCGCGAGTCCGGCCGCTTGCGCCGGGGTGGTCCGAAGCGTGCCGTGGCGCCGGCAGAAGTTGTGCCAGACGAAGTAGAGCGCCAAGACGTGGACGTGGTTCTCGAACCGCTTCGAAAAAGCGTTGGTCAGCCGCGTGAAGCGCCGCAGGCTCATCCGCATGTTGAGGTTCTGCCGTTCCACGAATGACGTGCTGATGAACGCCTCGTCGGCGTTGCCGGTGACCGGAACCCGGTAAGCTTTGCAGTGCGCCGAGCTGTATCGCCGCTGCTCGTTCTCGCCCGGCTGGCTGTAGTAGACCTTCACGAGCTGGCCGAAGTCCACGTCAGCCCCGAACACGTCCTCGACGGCGTTGACGTAAACACCGAGGCCGTCTCCCGTGAGCTGCACCCGGTTCCGCAGCCGCTCGGCCAAGTCGTGAATGAACGCGTAGGCCGAGCCCGCGTCGCGGTCGCCCACGAGCCACGAGACGCTCAGCTTCGAGTCGGCGTCGGCGTCGGCGCCGTCCACGTCCACACGTCGCCGGCCCGGTCCGGTGCAGCCGTCGCCAGCCCGACGTTCTTCTGCTTCGCGCAGGCGAACGACCACGCCTCGTCGACCTGGATGCGCTTCGACGGTACGTTCCTGACCGCCTCGTCGTGGATCGCCATGCAGGCGCGGCCGGCCGCTGCGTGGAGCTTGATGATGGTGTTGACCGCGGTGCCGGTGACCCGGCTGATGGAGCGGCGCGATGACCCCTCGACCAGCAGTCTCAGGATCGTCGCCCGCCGTTGGCTGTGCAGCCTGTTCATATTCAGAATGACGCAGTCCGCACGGTGTAGCGTCAAATACTTTCGGTGCTACCCTTTGCGACTATCGGCAGGCCGCTACTTCCTCCGTACGTGGTCCGGGCGCCGGTGGGGTTGTGGAGCCTTCCTCATGAACCGAACCGCTCCAGAGCGGCCCGCATGAGGCTGGTTTCCGCCGTCAACTCATCCAGGCGGTTGTCGATACCGTCGAACCGCTTCATAACAGCTTCCCGAAACTCCAACATTTCCGCCCGGAACTCCTCATCCGTCATCGTGGGAGCACACGGTAGATGATCTTCGACGGCTCGACGTACTGTCCGCTGCTCGGAATCGCGATGAACGCCACGGCCGAGGCGCGGCTGCCGATCGTGCGAGACAGCTCGACGAAGCTCGTATCGGCCGTGTACGCGAGGTTGCAGATCGCCTCGTCGGATTCGTCCGTGTCGGTTGTGTCGTGAATCTTGTTGAGATCCGCGTCGTAGACCAGGGCGTGAATCCTCAATAGACCAGACCCGTGAGCCGTACGGTCGTACGGGGTTTCCAGGTCGGCGTGGATACAGGCGACCTGCAGCCACGTCTCGGTGGGGAAGATCGACGGCTCGTAGAGCCCGCCCTGATGCAGTTCGAAGCCCAGGTAGCTCCTGACCGATGTCGAGCGCCCCGGGGGTATCAGGTTCCGCACCTGCGGTTCCGGCTGCTGCCGGTTGAGCTCTGCGGCCCGCGCCTGCTTGTCCTGCCAGCGGGTTACATCCTCCTGTTCCTGCCCGCTCGCCAGTGCAGGGAACAGGAACAGGAGCACGGCCAAGGCCCACAAAGCGGGCCAGCGGGCCGCGGCCGCGACCCTCGCGCTGGCCGACCGCTCCGCCGGGGTCATCTTCTGGGCGCGAGCTCGCCCGCCGGCGGCCGGGTCCGGGCGTCGCTCGTCGGCTGGCGGCGTGTAGGTCTCTGCGATCTCGCCCGTCGCGATCTTGCCGACATGGACCGCGCACGCGTTTGGGTCTCGCGGGCGCCACTCACCGTTTGGTCCTCGTGACATGTATTTGCTGCTTCCGTGGGTCTCGGGTGGCGGCTGCCCACCGGTGGCCCGACGATACCACCACGGTCTCGGAGCCCGCAAGTTCAAACGGACACACTACCCCCACTAGTATCAGGGTGACTCCGTACCTCTGGCGTGCAAGAAGAGTCAGGGAAAGGACTCGATCGGTGCATACCGGGTATCCGGCGGACCAGGCCGCGACGGTTGCGGTCGGCGCGGTTCGGGCCGCCCTCGCCGACACACCGTCGATAGAGGAGGTCACGTTCGTCTGCTTCGAGCCACGCGTGAAGACCGCGTTCGAGCGCACGCTCGCGTCCGACCGCGCCGAATGAAGGTGACGACGCCCTTTTACGACGCGTCGAACCCCAATTGAATCAGCAACGCTCGGTCCAGGGCCATCGTCTCATCCGGAGCCAAGTGCCCTAACAACTGGCCGATCCGATGTCGCGATACGGTGCGAATCTGGTTGGCCACGGCCCTCGACGGGTGGGCGAGACCGCTCGAACTTGAGCCGCAACGCGATTCGTACGGCCGCAGCCCCCGGTCGGGCAGGCTCGTGATGGGCACGACCTGCACGACCGTGTCATGACGGCACGCCACGTTGTTGGATACGACGACGGCGGGCCGTGTCTTCTTGATCTCACGCCCTTCGGTGGGGTCGAAACGAACGAGCACGACGGCACCGCGCGCCAAGGGTGGGTTCATTCGGAAACCTGGGCGTCGACGCCCTCCCAGTCCCGGCTGAGCTGCTCTGACTCGGCGGCACCCGCCCGATACGCCTCTTCCAGCCGGCGGTCGAGCTCGTGCGCCCGGTACACCGCAATCGCTTCGCAGACCACCGCACTGGCATTGGAAGTCGATCGGAGATACTCGGCGACGTCGGCCGGAACGGAAACGGTCATCCGGGTTCTGCGGGCAGGCTTTGCGGTGGACATTTGACGCTCTCCCGGATTCTTCGGGACCGAAAAGCTATCATACCATCGATATGACGAAATATACCACGGCTTCGTATTCCGACCTGACCAGTCCGCCAAATCGGGGGCGAAGAGCCACCGACCCCAGGCCTACCGACGAACGTCGGAACCGGCGCGGCGTTCCAGGCAGTCCCGATTCGCCAGCCCGTTAGTCCGGGATGGCCGCACAGCGGCGGCGGTCCCGCATGACGAGCGTCTTGAACCGAAATGGCTGATCCGATCGCCTGGTACAACACCAACGCGGACGCCGCCGCCGCCCGCTACGAGCGCGTCGCACCCAAGCGGGTGGCAGACGCGACCGCAAGGTCGCGCTAGCACCCGCGGGTCGCGGTCCGCGTCGCATCGCGCACCGCGCGCCGGCACCGAAAGCAGAGATCGTGGTGCCGTCCCCGGTTGACCCGCCGCTTCTGGGTATACCGCGTGCACAGCGCCTTGTGCTTGCCGCACCGGCGGCACAGCTTGTCATGTCCGGTGGCTCGGTCTCTCGACCCGCGGGACCCCTGATCGATGTCTGCCGACACGTCCAGATTCACCATGCGTTGCCTCCGTATTGTCCTTCACCAATTGTATCGGCCGTGTCGCACGCGGCCGTGAACCCCGGATCGGGGCCCGCCGTGTCCTCCCTATGATGATGAGACGTGATCGGACCGGCGTCCGGTTCCCGACGACGCGGACTTGAACCCTCACCGCCATCGAGCCGACGAGATTCGCGATGCTGGCCTCGACAACGGCCCATGCGTCGAACGCTTCATCGGCGACGAGGACCCCCTGGGCCGAACCGACGTGGGGTGGCACCCGGATGGCGGTGCGGTTGCGGACTGAACGCTGCCTCCTCTGGCCCGAGCGCCCAACTACGCCAGAACCAGGGTCGGATCGGCCAGCGCCTCGGTCACCGGCAGCAGCTCGATGCCGTCCCGGTACTCGCGGCGCTGTCCGCCGAAGAGCAGCACGCAACGCGCCATCGGGTAATCGGTCTTGAACTGCGTGAGTCCACGCAGGTCGCTCTGCCGGATGGCGCGACGGCGTTTCACCTCGATGGCAAAAAGCCCGTCGCTCCCGTAGGCGATGAAGTCGACCTCCGCCCCGGCCGCCGTGCGCCACGCAAACAGCTTGAGATCGAGCGACCGGTAGGCGATATGGGCCCGCAGCTCCTGGTGGACGAGTGTCTCGAGGGCCGCGCCGTCGACCTCCTCGGGACTGTCGAGTGGTCCGGTCGGCCTGATCGCCCGGTACACGCCGGCGTCGAACAGGAAGAATTTGGGATGGGTGGTCATCCGGCGCCGGGCCCGTCGGGTGAAGACCGGCACCCGCGTGGCGATCAGCAGATCCTCGAGCAGGTCGAAGTAGGCGCCGGCCGTCTTGCGGTCCACCCCGACGTCGCGTGCGACCCCGGCGACGTTGAGCAGCGCGGCCTGGGAGAAGCTGGCGCTCTCCAGGAACCGGCTGAACGCCGCGAGGTTACGGGTTCGTCCTTCTTCGATGACCTCCTGGCGCAGATAGCTCTCGACGTAGGACGCGAGGTATCGGTCCGGATCCGGCTGGGTGTACACCGAGGGGAGCTGGCCGTGGACCAATGCCCGCTCCAGCGAGAAATCGGCGCCCGTCTCGACTGCCGTCAAGGGGTACAGATGATGGGTTCGCGCCCGTCCCGCCAACAGATTGACGCCGCGGCGGCGCAGGCTGCGCGCGCTCGATCCGGTCAGGATGAAGCGCCGCCCCTCGGTTTCGATCAGCCGATGGACCTCGTTGAGGACCAGCGGCACCCGCTGCACCTCGTCGAGCACGATCCAGTCGTCGTGCCGCGGCGGAATCAGCTCCCGCAACCGGTGCGGCCGCGTCAGCAGGTCGAGGTATAGCGTGTGATCGAGCAGATCGAGGTAGAGCGCGTTCGGAAACCGCTGCCTGAGCCAAGTCGTCTTGCCGGTGCCGCGGGGACCGAAGAGAAAGAAACTCTGGTCGCCCCGGAGCGGAGCTTCCAGCATTCTGGGATACACACTCCCATTTTACACAGTAATTCGGGAATTCCGTTCCCTGATCTGGCAACCCCACCGGGCTCGAGAACTATCCCGCGACCGACCAGGGCGCCCCGGCGGCCAGCATCCGCGCGCCGCCCCCGCGTTCAAGCGCAGGCCCCTCCTGAGGGCGACCGGCGGTCGAGCGCCATCACGGCAAGCGCAGCGCCGCGAGCGATCCGGGCAGGTCCGGGCCGGCGACCTGCACCAGGATGTACTGCCGGCCCTCGTGGAGATAGCCCATCATGCCGTACTGACCCGAGGCGGGCAGCTCGACGGTGCCGACCCGCTCGCCCGTCCGTTTGTCGAGCGCGTGCAGGCGCGGGGTGCCTCCAGTGCCCTCCGCGGTGATGACCAGGGTCTTGGTGACCATGTTCACGGGATGCGAATCGCGCCCGGTGTTGGGCAGGTCCACGCCCTGCAGCGCGGGGTGGTTGCGGATACGCTCGGGCGTGTCGCCGTTCGGGGTCTCCCAGAGGTGGTCGCCGGTGTTCATGTCGATGGCGACTATGCGGGCGTAGGGCGGCTTGTAGATGGGCAGGCCCTGCGGCCCCCGGAAGTCGCCGCGGTTCAGCACCGCGAACTCCGCGATGGTGCGGCCCGTGGTCTTGATGTCCTCGGGCACGTCGATGGCCGCGCCCGGCACGATGTTCTCGGACCGGCAGCCGCGGCGGGTCGACACGTAGAGGATGCCGGTCTCGGGGTCGGCCGAGGTCGGCCCGAAGATGTTCGACGCCCCGCTCGGACAACTGACGAACGACCGGAGCCCGGACGGATGGCCGCGCTCGATCGGCGGATTGAAGATCGGCCCGAGGCGGTAGTTCCGGGCAATCTCGATCGCCTCGGCCCGCAGCTCGGGGGTGAAGTCGATCAGGTCGTCCTCGGTCAGCCCCTGCATCTCGAAGGCGGCCGGCCGGTTCGGCATCGGCTGCGTGGGCGAGAGGCGCTCGCCCGGTACCTCCGACTGCGGCACCGGCCGTTCTTCGATCGGCCAGACCGGCTCGCCCGTCCCCCGGTCGAACGTATAGGCCCAACCCTGCTTCGTGGTCTGCACCACGATGCGCCGCGGCTGCCCGTCGACCGACACGTCGAGGGCCACCGGCGCGGTGGGGTTGTCGAAGTTCCAGATGTCGTGATGCACGGTCTGGAAGTGCCAGGCGCGCTCGCCGGTCTCGACGTTCAGGGCGATGACGCTGGTGCCGAAGAGCCCGTCCCCGGGCCGGAACCCGCCGTAGAAGTCGATGGTCGGCGGGTTGGTCGGGACGTAGACGAGCCCCAGCTCGGGGTCCGCCGACATAGGCGCCCACGACGACACGTCGCCGGTCCATTCCCAGGCGTCGTTCTCCCAGGTCTCGTGGCCGAACTCGCCGGGCCGCGGAATGACGTGGAACTTCCACTTGTGCGCGCCGGTCCGCGCGTCGTACCCCATGATGTCGCCCGGCACGTTCTCGATGCGGGTCTGGTTGTAGCCCTGCTCGGCCGAGTTGCCCACGACGACGACTCCGTTGACGACGATCGGGGGGGACGAGCTCGTGACGTGCCCCAGCTCGCGGGGAATGCCGAAATCAGGGTCGTAGGCGCCGTCCCAGCTCTGCCACGGCCCCCAGTCGGCGATCAGGTCCGGCAACAGGTCGACCACGCCGGTGCCCGGAAACCCCGACAGCGGCACCGGCGTCCCCCAGTCCTCCAGGGGCAGGCCGGTCCGGGCGTCGAGCGCGTAGAGGAAGAAGGCGGGGCTGATCGTATAGATGACTCCGCGGCCGTCGATCTCGGCGTAGGCGACGCCCTTGCCGTACCCGTTCCGCATGCCCCGGTCGAACCGGATGGTATGCGGCTCGCGGAACGTCCACAGCGTCTCGCCGGTCGCGGGATCGATCGCGGCCACGGTGCGGCGCTCGCCGGCCACCGTATACAGCACGCCGTCGACGTAGATCGGGGTCGAACGGGACACGCCGAGCCGGGCCGGGCCGAAGTTGTCGCCCCGCCAGATCCACGCCACCTCGAGGTCTTCGAAGTTGTCGGCGGTCACCTCATCGAGCGGAGAGTAGCGGGCATGCCCGGCGTCGCCCCCGATGTAGCGCCATTCGCCGGCGTCCTGAGCGAACCCCGGCATCGCGGCCAGAAGAATCCCCGCGGCGGCGACGCTGGCCAGCAATTCACGGGCGGGCAGCACAGTGGTTCTCATCCGCTTTCCCCTTCTCTCGCTTGGGCGCTACGACGGCCGGCGCCACACCCCACGGCCCGGAAACCGGACAGCGCCGCATCCTGCCCGACTGCGTCGGTCCGCGGCGCCGAAGCGCTCCACGGACTGCGCACAGCGCGCGCACTGCGTTCGATCCGCGGTCACGCGTGCCCGATATGCTCCCTCGTCACGCCTTGTCTCACGGGCGCTCAGCCCGCTGGCGCCCCTGCTGCCCCGGCGGGCCTCCCCCGTCCCGGTGCGACGCGGGGGCCTGCCACAGACGCACTACGGCGCCGGCGGCGCAACGATCTCCAGCTGCCCAAGGGCGCGCCCGTTCGACGGCAGGTCCGCGTCCCCGGCCGGATAGTCGTTCAACTGCAACAGATAGGCGACGATGGCGGCGTACTCGCCGAGGCTGAGACTGCCCGGATCGGCCTCCGGCATCAGCGTCGAGATCGTCTCAAACAGCTCGCCCACCGGCCGGCCCACCCAGCTTATTCGGAACCGGCCGCCCGAGAACTCTCCGGTGTCGTGGCAGGCGGCGCACACCTCGCGAAACGTCCGCTCGCCACGCGACGCCTGGGCCGGCGTGAAGACCCCGTCGAGCACCGAACCGGCGGACGACTGGATCGACGACGCCCTCCCGGAGGCTCCGATCGGCCCGCCCCCGGCCAGTCCGGCCGCCAGCGCCAGCGCCAGCGCCACACCCGCGAGGCTCCGCCGGACGAACCCCCGGGTGGAGAAGCCGGCTCCCGCGACGCCCCTCACCGCTCGCCCCCGGCCTCGCGCTCGACCGCGCGCGACGACGCCAGCAGGTTGGTCATCCCGTAGTTCCCCTCGTGGCAGGCGTACTCGAACAACGGCCCGGCGGCGGGACGCCACGGGACCACGCCGGTCCAGGGACGGGTCCAGACCGTCGGGTCGTCGACCGTGAACTCGTAGCGGATCGCGTCGTCGGCCATGCGGGTGAACCGCTCGACCACGTGGCGGTCGACGCTCGAGCCGAGGTAGTTCGCCTGCGTGTAGAAGTTGCGGGTCTCGACGACGAGCGTGTCCCCTTCCCACCGCCCGCGCGAAACCCCGAGCCACTGATCGACGTGGTCGGGCAGCGCCGGCCGGTCGGCGACCGGAATGATGCGCACGTCGTGAATCTGCTCCTGGAGGATGACGACCCATCCGGGCGACTGCAGCACGTGCACGTGGTTGTTGTACCCGCTCGACGTAATCGGCACCGGCCGGTAGACGAGACAGCGGTCCCCGAGGTCCATGTCTTCCGGCCCGTGCGCCGGCACCCGGCCGCGTTTGGCGGCGGCCAGCCGCTGCGCCTCGGGGGTGGCGGCACGGGTCAGCGCCCCCGGCGTGCGCGGCGGCAGGCGGCCGTCGGCGGGGTCGGTGATCAACGAGGTCCGGCCGCTGGAGATGCCGCGGTCCCACCAGAACTGGTTGTAGGCCAGGGCCACGTCCTGCTCGCGGGTCAGCTCGCTCCGGCGCTCGGACGTGGCCCGGATCTCGGAGGCGAAGTTCGCCGCAGCCACCTCTTCCTCCGTCAGCTGCTCACGGCCGGCGTACTCGGCAGGGCGTTCGAGCGGGGTGATGGTCCCGTGGTTCCAGACCCCCTGCAGGTCGGGGTCGCCCCACGGCGTGCGCGGCGCCGCGGGCCCAGCGTCCGCTACCGCGGCGGCCGGCGACCGCCGGGCGGCCCCGGACGCTCCGGCCAGATCCGGACGGGGGTCGGGAACGAAGCCGTCTCGGTTCGGCATCTCGACCTGCGGCAGCGTGGCGGCGTCGATCGGGTCGTCCTCGCCGACGATGTCGTTGAGGTAGAGCACGTAGGCGACCACCGCGTAGACCTCGTCCGGCGCCAGCGAGCCGGGCTGGTTGAACGGCATGGCTCGATTGACGTAGTCCCAGAGGGTGGTGGCCGCCGGCCAGTAACTGCCCACCGTCTTCCGCGCCTGCTCGCCGGCCAGCGATCCCTGTCCACCCGCCAACCGGTCGTCCGGACCCTCCTGCCCCGTCGGCCCGTGACAGGCGGCGCATCGGCGGTCGTAGAGCGCCCGGCCCCCGGCCGCCGTCCCGCTTCCCGCCGGCAACCCTTCGCCGGCCGGTCCGACGATCGGCCCCCAGGCCTCGATCTCCTCCGGGGTCGCCGAACGCCCCAGACCCATCCGTGCCGTCCCGTCCGCTGGCGTCTGCGCCGCGACGACGCCGGCGCAGATTGCCGGCAGCACCACGCCGGCCAGAGCCGCTCGCACACCCCATTCAGACATCGACGTTCTCCACGCGGCCGTCCGGCAGGACTCGCCAGCCTTGCAGCGCGTTGTTGTGGTAGCTCGACCGCGTGCCCCGCACCGCGATCAGCGCAGCCCGCGTCGGCTGCACGTCGCCGGTCTCGTCGATGCACCGGGAGACGAGCGTCACCGGCGAGCCGTCCCAGCGCCAGTCGAGGCCGAACCGGGTGTGCGCCAGCGGCAGCACCGGCCCCTGAAGCCCGGCGTCCACCCACGACCCGCCGCCGTCGGTCGAGACCTCGACCCTCTGCACCCGGCCTCGTCCCGACCACGCGAGCCCCGAGATCCGATAGAACCCCGGCCCGTCGAGCCGCTGCCCGCCGGACGGCTGCGTGATGACCGACTTCGCGTCCATCGCGAACGTGTGCTGCCGGGCCTCGCCGTTCGGCATCAGGTCGGTGTACTTCGAGGTCTCCTCGCGGGTCAGCCAGGGCCGGTCGACGAGCTGTATCCGCCGCAGCCACTTGATGGAGATGTTGCCCTCCCACCCCGGTATCAGCAGCCGAACCGGATACCCCTGGGCCGGCCGCAGCGCCTCGCCGTTCTGGCCATAGGCGACGAGCACGTCGTCCAGGGCCTTGTCGAGGGGCACGCTCCGGGTCATGCGGCACGCATCGGCCCCCTCGGCCACCAGCCAGCGGGCCTCGGCCCGGACTCCCGCCTCGCGCAGCAGCGCCGAAATCGGCACCCCGGTCCACTCGCTGCAACTGGTCATGCCGAACGCCCCCTGGGCGTCGGTGTCCGGCTCGGCGGCAGACCACTTCACCCGGCCGTTGCCCGAGCACTCGATGAAGTACACGCGGGTGACCGCCGGCAACCGCCGGAGCTCGGCCATGGTGAACACCAGCGGCCGGTCGACGAGACCGCCGATCGCCACCCGATGCTCCGCCGGATCGATGTCCGGAATCCCCGCGTGGTGCCGTTCGAAATGCAGGGCCGACGGCGTGATGCTGCCGTCCAGGTCCTGCAGCGGAGTCAGACTCCCGGCCGCCTGCTCGTAGCGCGCCCCGCGAACCCGGCGGGCCGCGACCTCGAACCGCGAACGCCGGCCGTAGGCACTGACCCCCTCGCCGAGCGTGCGCCCGGCAGGCTCCTGACCGGAGACCGGCAACGGCGGCAACGCGACCGCGGCCGACCCCAGGGCCGCCGCCTTCAGGAATCCCCGGCGGCTCCGCCGGAAGGGGTGGGTGTCACGCTGTGGCATCGGTGTTCCTTTCGGGCCGGACCCGGCGGCCGCACGAGAGATGCAAGCTCAGCACTGAAGCAGCCCAAGGTGGAGTGTCCACCTGCATTCGACCGGCGGTGTCGGTGCGACGCAGGGTTCCACCACGGGCGCCAGAGCACTCGGTGTCCCAGGAACGGCGGACGGGGCGACCCTCGCGGGCCACGGCAGCCCGCACGCCGACACTGAATCCTGACACGATTTCACATAGGGTATGGGGCCGGCCGGGGGCTGTCAATTCTCGGCGCGCCACGGCCCGGCGGCTGGCGCGGGTCCGCCAAGAGCCGATCCGCGGCGCCCCGTGCGGCCCGACACGATCAGTGGCTGACGGAAGACAGGAATGCCGGCGCACCCTCGACGACAGCGGCCATCTGTCGATGCGCCTCTCGTCGTTCTTGTTCGGCCCGCAGGTCGGAGTAGACTTGGCCATTCCGTCCTCGCCCCACAGTGCCCCGGCCGCACGTCCCATGAACCGGATTCAACCAGGGGTTGGTGAATCGCTCTTGGGGGCAGGCCTGCAAGACAGCCACCGATGAACCCTCCCGCGTCCCCCGCCGAAGGTCAGATTCTGACCGGTCCGCTCTTCAACGAGCCGATGCGCGTGGAGACCGTGACCGAGACGGGGCCCGGCAGTTGGACGCTCGGTCTCGTCGGCACGCGGTCCGAACGCTTCCGGAGGGTCTCGCTCGGGGCGGCCGAGCTGGCCGGACTGACAGTTCTTGACGGCGGCTTCCGGTACGACGGAGACGGTGCGCTGCTGCGGCTGGGACTGCAGGCGCACGCGCTCGGGATCGCCTGGGAGTTCGACCCCTACTTCGGGCTGTCGGTCTCCCGGGTCGACCCGCTGCCGCACCAGTTGGAGGCGGTCTACGACCACCTGCTGAAGCTGGCGCGCGTTCGGTTCCTGCTGGCCGACGACGCCGGGGCCGGGAAGACGATCATGGCCGGGCTGCTGATCCGGGAGCTGCAGTTGCGGGGCCTCGCCGAGCGGATACTGATCGTCGCCCCGTCGAACCTCGCGTTCCAATGGCAGCGCGAGCTGCAGGAGAAGTTCGACGAGACGTTCATGGTGCTGAAGGGGGGCGAGCTGCGGGCACAGTTCGGGGTGAACCAGTGGATGCAGCAGCCGAAGGTGGTGACCTCGCTCGATCTCGCGAAGCGCGACGACATCCTCCCCGGCCTGCAACAGGTGCGCTGGGATCTGGTCGTGGTCGACGAGGCCCACCGAATGTCTGCGCGCGACGAGTCGCACAAGAGCCAGCGCTACAAGCTGGGCGAGCTGCTGCGCGACTCGTCCGACCACATCCTGCTGCTGACCGCGACCCCGCACAAAGGGGACCCCGAAAACTTCTCGCTCTTCCTGCAGCTCCTCGACCGCGACGCCTACGCCGACGTGCGCTCGATCCGGCAGGCGATGGACGCGGGGCGCGCCCCGTTCTACCTGCGGCGCACGAAAGAGGCGATGGTCCACTTTCCGGAGCGGGACGAGCACGGGCAGTGGACGGCCCGCAAGATCTTCACGAAGCGCATCGCGGGCACGGTGGATTTCGCCATCGACGGACCGGAGTTCGAGTTGTACCGGGAGGTGACGCGGTTCGTGAAGCGCCAGAGCGCCCGGGCCGCCGCCGCGGGCGACGATCCACGCGCCCGCGCCGTGGGCTTCCTGATGGCGCTCTATCAGCGGCGCCTCGCCTCCAGCACGCGGGCCATGCGCCGCAGCCTCTCGAACCGGGCGGACCGTCTCGAGCGGGCCCTCGGCCAGGCCCAGGACCTCGCGCAAACCGCCCCGCCGGTCCTGCCCGACCTGGACGAGCTGGAGGAGATGGAGGACCGTGACCGCGAACGGCTGGAGCGGCTGCTGGATGCCATCACCTTGGCCGGGAACGCGGACATGGTACGCGAGGAGGTCGCCGAGCTCCGGGTCCTGGCCGTCAAGGCGCAGGACGTCGAACGGGCGGGCGTCGAGGCGAAGCTTTCGAAGCTCGAAGATCTCCTGCGTCGCCAGGGGTTCTTCGATCGGCCGGATCAGCGGCTGATCGTCTTCACCGAGTTCAGGGACACCCTCGACTACCTCATCGAGAAGCTCGAAGCGTGGGGCTTCAAGGTCGCTACCATCCACGGAGGCATGAAGCCCGGCGGTAGGGACGAGCCGGGCACCAGGCTCCACGCCGAGCAACAGTTCCGCGAGGGCGCGGTCCAGGTGCTCGTGGCGACCGAGGCCGCGGGCGAGGGGATTAACCTGCAGGTCTGCAACATTCTCTTCAACTACGACATCCCGTGGAATCCGAACCGCCTCGAGCAGCGGATGGGGCGTATCCACCGCTACGGCCAGAAGAAGGACTGCCTGATCTTCAACTTCGTCGCCACGAACACCATCGAGGGCCGCGTCCTGCAGCGGCTGCTCGACAAGCTTCAGGAGATTCGCGACGCGCTCGACGACGACGCCGTCTTCAACGTCGTCGGCGAGGTGCTGCCGGCGGCCCACGTGGAGCGCGTGCTGCGCGACTACTATGCCGGCCGGCTCGGCGCCGAGGACATGGAGGAACGCCTGCTGCGGGACGTCGACGAGGGCCACTTCCGCAACATCTGCCAGAACGCCCTGGAGGGGCTTGCATCCAAGAAGCTGAACCTCGAGATGCTGGTCGAGCGCCGCGCGCGCGCCCGGGAACGCCGCGTCGTGCCGGAGACGATCGCCCGCTTCCTGCGAGACGCGGCCCCGCTCGTTCCGCTGAGGCTCGACTTCATCGGGAGGCTGCCGCACACGTTCGAGCCGGCGCGAACGCCGGCGTCCCTGCGCCGCTATGAGCGCGAATCCGACTGGCGGCTCCCGCAGCTCGCCGGGCGCTATCCGCGGTGCAGCACCGATCGCGACGAAGCCCAGAAGCACGAACTCGAATGGGTGACGCCGGGTCATCCCCTGTTCGAGGCGATCCGCCGCCATGCACGTGAGAGGGCGCTGGATCCGCTCGCTCGCGGCGCCACCTTCCATTCGCTCGCGCACGACGCACCGGCCCGCATCGACTTCTACCGCGCCCGAGTCGTCGACGGACTCGGCCACGTGGTGCACGAGAGGGTCTTCGCGACGCAAGTGGCCGGCGCCGGCGAGCCGCGACGGTGCGAGCCGGCTCTGCTCGGCGACCTGGCGCCGGCCCCGGTCCCGGATGCGCTGCCGGAGGTTGCCCACAGGCCAGAGCCGGCAGCCTGGCTCCAGGAGCACATTCTGGAGCCGTTCCTCCAGGAGACCCGCGCGGAGCGTCTCGCCGAGGTCGAGCGCGTTGCCGACCACGTTGAACTCTCGCTGACGGAGCTCCTGCAGCGGACCGACGAGGAGATCGGCCGAGCGGCGGGCGACGTGGACGAGGGCCGGCAGGGCGCCGAGGGCCGGCTGGCGATGGCCGAGGACCGGCACGCGCAACTGCTCGCCCGCCGCGAACGGCGTCGCGAGGAGCTGCAACAGCAGCAGGCGCTCTCGCTCCAGGGCGTCGAGCGGATGACCAGCGTGCTGGTGCTGCCGCACCCCGACCGCCGCGCCGCCGAGGTGAGGCGCCACCAGCCCGACCCGGCGACCGAGGCGAGGGCCATGCGGGTCGTCATGGACCACGAGCGGGATCAGGGGCGGCACATCGAGGACGTGAGCGCGAAGAACCTCGGCTACGACGTGACCAGTCTCGATACGCAATCGGGCGACCTCCGCCTGATCGAAGTCAAGGGCCTCGCCGCCGCCACCGGCACGATCCTGCTGACGCCCAACGAGCGCCGCGTCGCCGAGGACCGGCCCGACTGCTACTGGCTGTACGTCGTCACCGACTGCGGCCGAACGCCGGTTCTCCAGGAGCCGATCGCGGACCCCGCGCGGTTGCAGTGGCACGAGGTCAGGAAGGTGCAGCACTATTACCTGAGCGTCGACGCGATGACGCGGCCCATGCGGGTCCGAGACAAACGGCCGGAATACGAGGCAGGAGAATGAGCGTACAGGAGGACCGATTGAGCACAGATCTACCGTTCACACGTATACGCCTGTATGTTATTCGGTGGATTGAAGCATGATCAGTCCAACGGAATCGCTGGCGTTCTCGATGCACGCCAATCCTGGCGTGTACGCGGTGCTGGCGGGATCGGGCGTCTCGCGGGCGGCGAAGATCCCCACAGGCTGGGAGATTACGCTCGACTTGGTGCGTAGGCTGGCCGCGCTTCGCAAGGAGGCATGCGACCCCGACCCGGAACAGTGGTACCAGAATACGTTTGGCAAAGAAGCGGACTACTCGGAGCTGCTCGATGAGCTCTGCAAGACGCCCGCCGAGCGGCAGCAGCTGTTGCGCGCCTACTGGGAGCCGACCGACGAGGAGCGCGAGGAGGGCGCGAAGCAACCTACGGGTGCTCACCACGCCATCGCGGCCCTGGCCGCGCAAGGCTCCCTTCGAGTCATCCTCACGACGAATTTCGATCGCCTGATCGAAACGGCGTTGGACAGCGCCGGTGTGAAGCCGGTGGTACTGAGCATGCCGGATCACGTGCAAGGCGCGCTCCCGTTGATTCACACGCGCTGCTGTGTCATCAAGCTGCACGGCGACTACCTCGACACGCGCATCAGGAACACCCGGACCGAGCTCCATGGCTATTCAGAGGAATTCGATGGCCTGCTGGATCGCATCTTCGATGAGTTCGGCCTCGTCGTCTGTGGGTGGTCTGCGGCGTGGTACGGCGCCCTGCGCGAGGCGCTGTTCCGAGCGGCGTCGCGGCGGTTCACGACGTACTGGGCGACGCGCGGAGAACTCGAAGACGAGGCGCGGCGACTTATCGACCACCGCAGAGCCCGGCTGATTCCGATCAACGACGCTGACGACTTCTTCCACACCGTCCAGCAACACGTCGAATCCCTTCAGGAGTTCGCCCGGCCGCATCCGCTGTCCACCGAAGCTGCCGTCGCGAGCCTGAAGCGCTACCTCCCTGAGTCGCGGTATCGGATTCGGTTGTCGGATCTCGTCGACGGTGTCGTCGAGCGGGTGCTCGAGGCGACGTCTGGCGAAGCATTCGCGATGGAGGATCCGCAACCGGACACCGCGTCGACGACCGCACGCGTGCGTCGCTATGAGGCCGCCTGCTCGACATTACTGGCGTTGGCGCCGGTTGCCGGCTTCTGGGGGGAGGAAGAACACGTCTCGCTGTGGCAACGAGCCTTGAGCCGTCTCGGTTCGGCGCCATCACGTGGCGGTAAAGTGATCTGGCTGCAGTTGAGGCGGTATCCGGCGGCTCTGCTCCTGTACGCGCTGGGAATCGGGGCAGTCCAGGCGGATCGTTGCTGGAGAGTGCAGCGACTGCGCCGTCGGGCCGGCTAGTGAGCAACTCATGCAGTACATCCTCCGCTGGCATCAGACCGGGCGCCCTCAGATTGGGAGCACCTGTGAGCCGTCGCTCGCAAGCGACCGCGGCGCGGCACGACATGGGCACTCGCTGTTGTTGTGGGGGAGGGTGTGGTGACGCAAGAAGGCGGCGGCACCGGCCAGCAACGAGGCGGTGCGACGCTCGACGACCGTACGTTGGAAGACATCATCCGGCGCGTCGTCGAGGTTGCGCGGCCCGAGCGGGTCATCCTGTTCGGGTCGGCCGCCCGAGGCGAGATGGGACGCGACAGCGACGTCGATCTGCTGGTCGTGAAGGAAGGAGTGCATCGTCGCAGTCTGGCCGGGCGGATCTACGAGAACCTGTACGGGGTCGGCGCAGCCGTCGACGTGGTCGTGGTTACGCCTTCGGACATCGAGCGTTACGGGGCCAGCCATGCGCTCGTGATCAAGCCGGCGCTCAGCGAAGGGAAGGTCGTCTATGAATCCGCCTGAGCGATTCCCGCCAAACGACCCGCGCGAATGGCTCAACCGCGCCAGGAGCAACTTGGCGCGGGCAAGAAAGCGGGTGGCGGACGACTACCTCGAAGACCTGTGCTTCGATGCGCAACAGGCGGCTGAGAAGGCGCTCAAGGCCGTGATGATCCTGCGTGGCATCGACTTTCCCTACATCCACGATCTCGCGCGGTTGATGAGCATTCTCGAGTCGCGCGGAGAGCACATCCCCGACGGAATTCGAAGCGCCCCAAGACTCACGGTCTATGCCGTTCAGGGGCGGTATCCCAGTCTGGAGGAGCCCGTGTCTGAAGCCGAGTACGCTGAAGCCGTCGCAATGGCGGACGCCGTCGTCCGATGGGCAGCGGGTTGCCTGTGATCGGCTGCGCTATGGACCATTGGCGGCGTGACGCCGCTGCCGCACGCGTGGATAGCCTGCGGCGGGCCATCGCCGGTCTCCGTCGAACGAGCATTGGGAGTATCTGACGCGCGAGGTGTCGATGCACGAGGTGAGGTCGATTCAGGATCTGCTGAGCCAGATCAGCCGTGATGAGATTCTGCTGCCCGAGTTCCAGCGCGGCTACGTCTGGAACAAGGATCAGGTGCGGGGGCTGATGCAGTCGCTCTACCGAAAGCACCCTACCGGGCACCTGCTCATCTGGCGCACGTACAGGCCATCGCTCGTGCGCGGCGGCGAGGCAGCACAGGACGGGCACTCGTTGCTGCTGCTCGACGGGCAGCAGCGCCTGACGTCGCTGTATGTGCTGTTCAGAGGCGAGGCTCCGAAGTTCTACGAAGGCGAATCGTTGTTCTTCAATCTGCACTTCAACATGCAGACCGAGGAGTTCCGGTTCTGGCAGAGGTCGCTCATGGAGAACAACCCTGCCTGGATTCGCGTGCACGATTTCCTCCGCGAGGGGCTGAACGCACTACTCGAACGGCTGGACCAAGTGGGCGAGGACCGGCGCGCCATCATCCAACAGAACCTGGCTCGATTGAGCAAGCTCGACAAGGTGCGGGACTACACCTACACCGTCGATCAGGTGTCCGGCGACGACTACAGCGTCGAGGAGGTCGTGGACATCTTCAATCGCGTCAACAGCAAGGGAACGCCCCTGAAGAAGGCGGACCTGGCGCTGGCGCACGTGTGCAGCATCTGGCCGGAGGCCCGGGCGGAGTTGCGCAGCTTCAGCGCCAAGATGGCGGAGCGCGGCTTCGCCGTCGATCTCAACTTTTTGGTGCGCTGTCTCGCGGGGGTGGCGACCGGTTCGGTGGTGCTCGAAGGCTCGTTCCTGAAGACCCCCGCCGCCGTGCTGCAGGGCGCCTGGGAGAAGATGCAGCCGGCGTTCGAGCACTTGGCGAGCGTCCTGCGCCACGAGGCGTTCATCAGCGGTCTCGACGACCTGCCCACCAACTACGTGCTGGCGCCGGCCGCCATCTACTTGGCTCGGCAGGGTGGACAGTTCCCGACCGATGCCGTCAAGCGGCGATTCATCCGATGGATCTACCTAGCCGGCCTCTGGGCGCGCTACTCGGGATCCAGCGAGACGAAGCTCCAGCAGGACGTGGCACTCGTGGCGGGGCGCGACGTCGACCCGACCCACGAGCTGGAGGCGGCCATCCTGCGGGACCGCGGTCGCGTCACCCTGGAGGAGGAAGATCTCGACCGGGCACGCATCGACTCGGCGGTCGCCCGCTTGAGCCGCGTGGTGGCGCGGCATCGAGACGCCCGCGACTGGTTTACGGGCGTCCGGATCTACGACCAGGTCATGGGGAAGAGCCTGGGCGACGAGCGCCACCACATCTTTCCGAAGAGGGTGCTCGAGAAGGCAGGATTCAGCGACACGGCCCGCATCAATGCAGTAGCCAACCGAGCTCTGCTGGAGCAGCCCGCTCCGAGGGAACATCGCGGGGCGTCGCCGGCGGAGTATCTGCCTGAGGTCGAGGAGAACCAGCCCGGCGCCCTTCGGGCGCAGTCGGTGCCGATGGACCGCACGCTCTGGGAGCCCGAGCACTTCCTCGATTTCCTCGCGGCCCGTCGGCATCTGCTGGCCGAGGCGATGAACGAGTTCATTGCGGATTGGTTGCCCGACGTCACCGACCCCAATGGGGAACACGGCATGCGGCGGCTCATCGCCGCGGGCGAAGGCGAGACACTGGAGTTCAAGTCGAGCTTGCGCTGGGACCGCCGGGAAGACCGGGTCAACAAGGCGCTCGAGGGTGTGGTCGTCAAGACGCTCGCCGGATTCCTGAACGCGGCGGGCGGAACGCTCCTTATCGGCGTCGACGACGGCGGTACGCCCGTTGGCCTGGCCGCCGACTACGGATCGCTCAGGAGGCAGGACCGCGACGCATTCGAGCAGCACCTGCAGGCTCTGTTCGTCCGCGATCTCGGCGAATCGGCGTCCTCGTCGTTCCTGACCGTCAGCTTCCACGAGATCGACGGGCAGGACATCTGTCAGGTCACGGTCGAGCCAAGCGACCATCCGATCTACGTCGAGCACCACAGCGAAGCCATCTTCTACCTGCGCGTTGGCAACGGGACCCGGACGCTCCCGGTCAACGAGGTTGTCAGGCACGTGCAGACCCGTTGGGGGAACATGACGTGATACCCCGTGAGTCCACGCAATACGAGGTAGCGCTCTCTTTCGCTGGAGAACAGCGCGGATACGTAGAGGAGGTAGCCCGTGCTCTTCACAGTCGTGGAGTTGGGGTCTTCTATGACGAGTTCGAACAGACGCGCCTCTGGGGCCGCCATCTCGCCGAAGAACTGCACGACGTATACGAGAGCGGAGCAAATTACGTCGTCATGTTTGTTTCCCAGGAATACGTCTTGAAAGCGTGGCCAAACCACGAGCGACGATCGAGCCTGAGCCGCGCCGCGCAACAGCGGGAGTACATCCTGCCGGTGCGCTTCGACGACTCACCCGTGCCGGGATTGCCCACGGACTTGAAGTATCTGTCCGCAGACGAACATTCGCCGGCCGAACTCGCGACGATCATTGCCGACAAGCTCGGGATCAGTCCGTTTGTCGGGAAGGCCTCGGACGTGCCGCCGCCGCGCATGACCTCCCTTAGCGGTGAAGCAGTGTTCAATTACAGTAACCACGACGGTCTTTATGTGATCGGTCGCGGTAACCTCCGAGTTCGAAACGAAGTGGAGCAAGGCGGACAAGACGAGTATTCGCGTATACAACTATCCCCCTTCGATCCATGGCGTCGCATTGGCCAAGAATTGCCACTCCATTGCGGCCGTGTCCGGGGCCTCCGGACTGGATTTCAGTTCACGGTCGCGAATGGCTCAACGTGACGGGATTGTCGTATTCAAGAATACCCATGGGATTTATGCCGCTGTGCACGTGCTCGACATCCGGGATGACAGCAGAGGCGACGATCGGGACGAACTTCGCTTCCGCTACGTGATCCAGGCCGATGGGAGCGACGGGTTTGCGGACTTTGCCGACGATCGGATCTCTTGACCCGTTGCTTTGGTGTGGACGCTCATGATCTCCAGGGAGTGCAAGAGGCTTGCCGAGGTGGACTTCCCCATCGCCGTCGTGTCGAAGCACGCGGTGCGGGAGAACTCCATCCGCCACGGGCGTCCCTCGACGCTCCACCTCTGGTGGGCGCGACGGCCGCTGGCGTCAAGCCGGGCGGTGCTGCTGGCCCTGCTGCTGCCGGACCCGTGCGACCCGCATTGTCCAGAGGCGTTCAGGCGGCAGGCGCCGGAGATTCTGAGCGCCGTCCGGCAGCCGCCCGAGAGCGACGAGGAGCTGCGGAGAGCGTTACTGTGGTTCGTTGGAGCGTTCGCCAACTGGGACTTGGCGGGGCATCCGACCTACCTCCAGGTGGGGCGCGATCTGGTGCGCGCCGCCCACGGTGAAGAGACGCCGCTGGTCGTCGACCCGTTCGCGGGCGGAGGGTCGATCCCGCTGGAGGCGCTCCGGCTCGGCTGCGAGGCGTTCGCGAGCGACCTGAATCCGGTGGCGTGTCTGATCCTCAAGGTGACGCTGGAGGACATCCCGCGCCATGGGCCGAAGCTGGCCGACCAGCTGCGCCAGGTCGCTGGCGAGCTCAAGGCCGCGGTCGAGAAGGAGCTGGCCGATCTCTACCCGCCGGACCCCGACGGCGCGACACCCATCGCGTACCTGTGGGCGCGCACGGTGCGGTGCGAGGCGCCGAACTGCGGAGCGGAGATACCGCTGATGCGCTCGTTTTGGCTATGCAAGAAGACGCGGCGCAAGCGGGCGTTGCGGGCGCGCGTCGTGCGCGCCGACGAATCCGTGCAGAAGGGCGGACGGGAATCGGCAGGCCCCGCGCCGCCGCGAGTCGAGTTCGAGATCTTCGAGCCCGGTGCCGACAGGGACGTACGCGCCGGGACGGTGGCGGGCGCGAAGGCTGCGTGTGTCTGCTGCGGATCGGTGCTGCCGCCGAAACGCGTGCGCGCGCAGCTCGCCGCGCAGCGGGGAGGCGCGGACGTCCTCTTCGACGAGCAGGGGCGCCGCAACGGCGGGGCGCTCCTGCTCGCGGTGGCCACGCTCAAGCCGGGCGAGAAGGGACGGCGCTACCGACTGCCGGCGCTGCGGGACTACGCGGCGGTGCGCCGGGCGCAGAAGCGGGTCGCCAGGATCCTCGACGAGTGGGAGCGCGACGGGCGGCAAGGGCTGTGTCCGGTACCGGATGAGCCGATATCACTGAACGTATTTGTTTAGCGGGTTATTTCTCAACAAATACGGGGCTGAAATGGGCCTGGAAAGCGGAAGTTCAGAGCCGCGACGAGGTTGCGTTGGCCCGATGGTTTCGTTCACGGATTGCCTCCACCGCCAATACGATGCCGCGGGGAGGAAACCGGACCGAAGCGCCGGCCTGCCGACGGGTGCGGTGGTGACCGAGCCCAGCCCACTCGGGACACCCGCTGCGCAGATCCGACAGCCGACCCGCGGAGCACAGCGTCGCGGCGAGCCGCGGGACCGGCCGCGCTTCGAAGCGGTCGTTTGGAGGCGTGCCCGCCTACGCGGGGGGCGGCGGGAGCCCGAGAACCTCGGGGCCAATCGGTTCGGTGGCGCACATCTCCTCGACGGCGCCAGCGGCGGCGCGCCCGGCGATGAGGGCGGCAGGGACGGCGGGTTCGGTGGCCCGCAAAATCGTGGCGATCAACGGCGGCAGACCGAGGTCGCGTTGGCGGGCGGTGCGCACCACGCTGGACAGCACCTGCTGGGTGTCGGCCCCGCGGCGGGTGCGGTTGCCGCCGCACACCTTGCGGATGACCACGGCGGGCCGGATGGCCTGTTCGGCGCGCCAGTTGGTGGCGTCCAGCGAGGGGTCCCACAGGAAGAGGAAAACGGCGAGGAATTCGGTGACCAGGTGATTGGCGAAACGCACTGCGTCTTTCAGCGGCGGCGGTGCGTCGACCAGCCGACCGAGCCGGGCGATGAGTCGGCCGCGGGCCGTCGCCATGCCGTGCTCACTCAGTTCTCCCGCGTTGCAGCGGTCGCGCAGGTCGAGGCCGGCCTGCAAGGTCGCCTGCACATCGCCGCCCCAGCGACTGTCGGGATGGTCCTCCTGGAGTTCCTTGCATCGTCGGAGCAGGTGCGCAAGACACGATTGGTGCTCGGCGTCGCGGAAGCAGCGGTACGGCGCCCATCCGTCGCGCACGAGCACGCCGGCGTAGTCGGTCCCGAGCACGGTGGCCGCATCGTCGAACCCGCGGCCGCGGCAGATGGCGTAGACCGTCGTGTCCAGGGTGGCGTACGCCCAGAGCCAGTGGCGGTCGGCGCCGACGCGCCAGCCGGTCTCGTCCGGCGTGACCACGGGCGCGTTGCGGACTTGCTCGCACAACTCCGCGTAGGCCGGCGCGGCGTCGCGGGCGGTGCGGTGCAGCAGGTGGACCAGACCGCTCGGCGTAACGCGCAGATTGAAGTTGGTCCGCAGCAAGTCGGCGACCTTCGCCAGCGGCACCCCCATCCCCGTGTGCAACTCCACGACCAGCGCGACCACGCCGGGGCCGAGTTGCGCCCCGGCGGCTCCCAGCGCGTCGGAGGTCTGCAAGGCGTGGCGGCCCTGCACCCGCCGCCGGCACTGCGAGCAGTGCCCGACCTCGATGTCGAACCGGCGCACGATGGGGCGCACCTTGGGCAGGTCCTCCTGATACTGCGACGCCACGCGGGCCACTTCGACCGCGCCGCCGCAGTCCGGGCACGCCGAGGGGACCGGCGCTGCGTGGGTTTCGTCGACCCGCGCCGGGCGGAGACGGCAGCCGTGCCGCCCGTACTGCGCACCGGGCCGCCGGCCGGGCCGCTTGCCGTGACCCTGCGGCCGGTCCTTGGCGAAGGGCGCCGCTTGTCGGCGGCCGGCGCGACGCGACGCCTCCAACTGCTGTTTCAGGTGGTCGTTCTCGCGCTCCAAACGGTCGTTCTCGCGTTTCAGGCGGTCGTTCTCCCGCCCAAGTTCCTTGATGCGCGCGTCGCGAGAATCCCGCTCCGGCCGGGACGCGTCCGAACCGCCGCGTTTGCCCTTCTCTCGAGCCATACCCCATGTATCGGCACGCGTGCCCCGAACCTGCACACCGCTTCGCGGAGTTTCTCACCCTTACCCGCTAACCAAAGACCACTGAACGAAGTGCGGCGCATCAGCATGCCGATCTATGGCATGCGCGCGTGGGGCGACCTGTTCACGGCGCGGCAGAAGGCGGCGCTGGCGGAGTTGGGGAAACTGGCTGCCCGCAGGTTCAACGAGAACGCCGGAACCGCGCTGGGTTTGGCGATTTCGAAGCTGTCTGAGTTGGCTTGTTCAGTTTGCACGTGGGAGCCATCAGCGGAATGCCCAAGACACATATTCGGACGACAGGCGATCCCAATGGCATGGGATTTCGCGGAGGGTGTGATCACTTCATCCTCAAGCGGGAGCTTTCATGTTTCGGCAAACAACACGAGTGCGGGAATTGAGTCCATTGCGTCAGTCCCGGGCTCATCAGCGATCCAGCTTGCTGACGCAACCGCTCATCCCCTTCCAGATCAATCGGCGTCGGTTTGGTTTACCGATCCGCCGTACTACGATGCGGTGCCGTACGCACACCTCGCGGACTTCTTTTTCGTTTGGCTCAGGCGCGCGATTGCCGAAGAGCCGCTGCTCGGCGACTCCTCCTTGTCGAGCGACGGCACGACACCCAAGGGGCCTGAAATTGTCGTTGATCGGCCGCATCGCTTGAGCAAGTCCAGGAAGAATGCGGAGTCGTACGAACGCGGGATGGCACGGGCGTTCGCCGAGGGTCGGCGCGTGCTCCAGGACGACGGCATCGGCTCCGTCGTCTTCGCCCACAAGACCACCGAGGGTTGGGAGGCGCTTCTCACGGGCATGATTCAGGGAGGCTGGACGCTCACCGGATCGTGGCCCATCGCGACGGAGATGGGATCGCGACTCAACGCGCGAGAGACCGCGTCGCTGGCCACCAGCGTCCACCTTGTCTGCCGCCCGCGCCCCGAAGACGCCCCGGTCGGCGACTGGGCCGTAGTGCTGCGCGAGCTGCCGAAACGCGTCGGCGCGTGGATGGAGCGCCTGCAAGGGGAAGGGATCCGGGGCGCGGATTTAGTGTTCGCGTGCATCGGCCCAGCGCTGGAGATCTTTAGCCGCTACGCGCGGGTCGAAACGGCCGACGGGCACGAGGTCGGCCTACCCGCGTACCTGGAGAAGGTCTGGGAGGTGGTCGGCCGCACTGCGCTCGAGAACGTCCTCGGCTCGGCGGACGCGAGGGCCCGCAACGGGCTCGCGGGGGCACTGGAGGAGGATGCGCGGCTAACCGCGCTCTTCCTGTGGACGTTCCAGGCCACCGCCAGCGAGGACACCGCGGACGCGGGGTCCGACGGGGGTGGGCCGGCCGACGAGGCGGACGATGTCGCCGTCGCAAACGTCTCCACGGGCAAGCCGAAGGGCTTCACCCTCGTCTTCGACGTCGTGCGCCGCTTCGCGCAGCCGCTCGGCATCGACCTGCCCAAGTGGGAGAAGCGCACCATCGAGACCAAGAAGGGCGTGGTCAGCCTGCTGCCCGTGGCCGAGCGAGCGAAGCAGCTCTTCGGCGAGCGCGGGTCGCAGGGGGTCGCCGCGTGGCTGGAGCAGGAGGCGGTGACCCGGAGGGGTCCGCTGCAGGGCGTGCTCTTTCCGGACCCACCGCAACGGGCGGGGTCCGCTGGCCGGGAGCGGCCCCGCCGATACGGGACCGTCGACGACGCGTCCGAAGACGGTTCACCGACCAGCCCCGGTGCAACCACTCTCGACCAGGTCCATAGGGGAATGCTGCTGCAGGCGGGCGGGCAGACCAACGCGTTGCGGGCGCTGGTGCAGGCGGAGCAGGAGCGCGGTCCCGACTTCCTGCGCCTGGCGAACGCCCTGTCGGCGCTCTATCCCCGGGGCAGCGAGGAGAAGCGCCTGCTCGACGCGATGCTGCTCGCGATGCCAAGGTAGCTGGCGATGCTGAGGAAACTGACGGTCCGCAACTTCAAGTCGCTCGTGGACGTGACCGTGGAGTTCCCGCGTCTCGCGGTGCTCTTCGGCCCGAACGCCGCTGGCAAGAGCAACCTCCTGGACGCCATCGCCACACTGTCGGGAATCGGCAACGTGCGCACGCTTTCAGACGTGCTGGACCGGCCGCTGCCGGTGCGGGGCCACGCGTTCGAGGCGTTCTCGTTTCCGGCCGGAGGCTTGCCGGCTCTGGTGAAACAACGGAACGCCCGGTTCTCGCTCGAAGCCGACCTGGCGGTGGGCACGGAGCGATACCGGTATCGCGTGGAGCCGAGCATCGAGTTGCGGTCGGGCCGCTTGAGCGTGGCTGACGAGTACCTCGCACTTCTGGGACGAACCGGCAATCCGAAGGGGACACCGGCGATTGAGCGGGTGGACTCGAAGCTCCGAGTGCGACGCAAGGAGGCGACACGGCCCCGTCTCCTGGACCGGCTCGTCGCAGGCTGCCCCAACCCGCATGTCGAGCGCTGGTTCCTGGCCGATCCCGATTCGTTCCACAAGGTGGTCGGCTACCGGCCGGTGATCGGTCGCGAGAAATACGAGCGGGAGCACTACAAGCGACTCCTGATAGACGCGATCCCCAAGGGGAGCCAACCAGCCACCCTGGGCGGCATCGAGTTCGCAGCCGAGCTGGTGGACGCGATGAACCTGTACCGCGCCGGCAGGAGCGATTCGTCGTTGAGGGCCTTCGTTGGCGATCTTCGAAGCAGGTTTCGAGAAATCCGTGGGTCAGCAGAGTAGGCGATTGGCGAACCCCCAAACGGTGCCGTCAATTGGCCGGATGTCCTTGAGGAGACACGTACGCGATGCCGCTTGAGCCCTGGTACAAGATCGCGCTCCCCCGCGAGGAGGTTCGCGAAGGACGCTCGTTCAACCCGGACGAGTTCGCCATCGCTCTGGAGCAGGTGGTCGGTGGCACGGCCCCGACGGACTACCGCGATCCGAGGGCGTTCTTCGCGCGCACGTGCTTCACGCTGGCGTTGCGCGAGCATACGGGGATGGTGCTGCGGCGCCTGGCGGGGAAGACAGCCAACACGTCCCCGGTGATGACGCTAGTGACGCAGTTCGGCGGGGGCAAGACCCACACGCTGACGGCGCTGTATCACCTGGTGACGGCCGGCGAGTCCATCGGGGGCCTGCAAGAGGTCAGCGATCTGCTGCTCGACGCGGGGCTGTCGGCCGCGCCGGCGGCGCGGGTGGCGGTCTTCGTGGGCAACGCCTGGGATCCGCAGGAGGGGCGGGAGGCGCCGTGGGTCGACGTCGCTCGTCAGCTCGCCGGTAACCGGGGCGTCGAGCTGCTCGGCGCGAACGCGGCGACTACCCCGCCGGGCACCGAGGCTCTCGGCCGGGTGTTCGCGGCGGCCGGCGCGCCGGTCCTCGTGCTGTTCGACGAGGTGCTCAACTTCGTCAACCGCTACCGTCAGATGGCGGATCCCTTCCATGCCTTTATCCAGAACCTGACCGTTGCGATGACCGGGACGACGCACGGAGCGGCCGTCATCAGCCTGCCGCGCAGCCAAGTCGAGATGTCGGACTTCGATCTGGCGTGGCAGAACAAGATCACCAAGGTCGTCCGGCGCGTCGCCAAGGACCTGCTCGCGAACGACGAGACGGAGGTGAGCGAGGTGGTCCGGCGGCGGCTGTTCGACCATATCGGCGACGAACGGTTCCGGAAGAAGGTGTCCAGGCTCTACGCCGACTGGTGCTTCGAGCGACGCGAGCGGCTTCCGCCGCAGTGGACGCTCGTGGACAGCGCCGCCACGGAGGCGAAGGCGCGCGAGCATCTGCGGGCGCGGTTCGAGGCCTGCTACCCGTTCCATCCGGCCACGCTGTCGGTCTTTCAGCGGAAGTGGAACGCGCTGCCGCAGTTCCAGCAGACCCGCGGGACGCTGGCGATGCTGGCCCAGTGGATCTCCTGGGCTCACCGCGACGGCTTCACGAAGGCGCGCACGGAACCGCTGATCACCCTCGGCTCGGCCCCGCTCGACGTCTCCGACTTCGTCGGCGTCGTGCTCGGCCAGCTCGGCGAGTCGCGCCTGTCGACGGCCATCGACGCCGACATCGCGGGTGCTCAGGCGCACGCGCGCGCCCTCGACGCCGACAGCAAGGCCGCGCTCCGCGACATCCACCGGCGAGTGGGAACGACGATGTTCTTCGAGTCGTCGGGCGGACAGGTCGACCGGGTCGCCCATCTGCCCGAGCTGCGTTTTGCGCTCGGCGAGCCGGCCATCGAGACCACCTCGGTCGACAGTGCGGCGATGGCCCTCGAGGAACACTCCTACTTCCTGCGCCGCGTGGGCACGGACGGTTTTAGGATCAGCTATCGGCCGACCATCAAGAAGGTCGTCAACGATCGGCGCGCGTCGCTGGACAAGGAAGGCGAGATCCAGCCGGCTATCCGCAGCTTGGTCAAGGAGGACTTCGACCGGGGGGCGACCATCCCCCGCGTCTGCTTCCCGGCCGACGCCGCGTCGATTCCGGACAACCCGAAGCTGACGCTCGTGGTGATGGACCCCGAGGTAGAGTGGACCAGCGTGGCGGACGACGACGTGCGCAGACGCATCGGTGAGTGGACTCGCGCCCGCGGCGCGTCGCCCCGACTGTACCCGGGCGCCCTCGTCTGGGCCGTCAAGAAGCCGGGCCGCGAGCTACGGGACAGGGTGGAACAGTGGCTCGCCTGGAAGCGTGTCGCCAGCGAAATCTCCGCCGGAACCCTGGGGAGCGAGCTCGACCGTGCCGAGCGCGGGGGATCCACAGCAAGGTCCGCGAAGCGGGTGACGCGGCCCGCGAGGAGGTGTGGGGGGACTACCGCTTCGTGGTGATCGCCGACGCCTCGGCCCCCGACGGGCTGGCGAGCATCGACCTCGGCGCCGGTCACTCCAGCAGCAGCGAGAGCCTCTGCCGGCGGGTCATCT
Organism: Vicinamibacterales bacterium; assembly: GCA_965229825.1. GTDB lineage: Bacteria > Acidobacteriota > Vicinamibacteria > Vicinamibacterales > UBA8438 > JAJEEA01. Next base: position 690,242 of record CBDDJQ010000013.1, on the reverse strand, counting down.
CCGCGCTCAAGTCGGGCGCCCTGCTCAACGAATCGGTCGGCGCCGGCTACCTCGAACGCAACTGGCCGCCGGCCCTGAAGGAGGACGGCGCCTGGCCGCTGGTCAGCCTACGCCAGAGCTTTCTCGACGGCTCGCTGACCCGTCTCGTCGATCCGGACGCCGTGCTGCGCCGGAAGATCGTCGAATTCGTGGGCCAGGGCGACTTCGGGTTGGGCTCCGGAAGGGCGGCGGACGGCCGGTTCGAGCACGTGTCGTTCGGGGAGACCGTCTCCTCCGAGGAGGTGATGTTCGAGGCGGACGTCTACCTGCTGACTCGAGGCCTGGCCGAGAGACTGAAGGCCCCGCCTGCCCCGGAGCCTGAAGCGCCGCCAGGGCCGGAAGCCGGTCCGGATGGATCAGGAGGTGGCTCACCGGGTCCCGGACCCGACACTCCGTCCGATCCGGAGCCTCCGACACCGCCCGAGCCGCAGGTACGAAAGACGCTCCGCATCCACGGCGACATCCCGCCCGAAGTCTGGAACCGAGTCGGAACACGACTCCTGCCGAAGCTCCGCTCGGGTCGCGACCTGAAGGTGGGCGTCACGTTCCAGCTGACCGCCGACGGACCGGAAACCGATGCTCTCTTGGCTGATCTGCGACAGATCCTGGATGACCTGCAGCTTGGCGAGCGCATCCGGATCGACATCGGGTGAACGAACGGCCGGCGAATGAGAAACCCCCGGACGCTCAGCCCCATACCTGCGCCGTTCGAGCGTCAAAGTAGACGACGTCCAGCCGACGGCGGGCCGGTCGCATCGCTTGGAGTTCCTCTACCCTTCGGCGGATCCATCGATTACCATCGCTGTTCTGCGCACCGTAGATTCCAACGAAGAGCTGCTTGAGCTTCCCCCGCCCGATGAGTCGTGTGATGTGGTCGTCACTTGGAGCCATCGCGTGTCCGTAGACGAACAGAGCATTACCGATTTCCTGAAAACTCCTATAGGCTTTCGACAAGAAGTCGTTGTGACGGATACGCTCAAACTTCTGTTTACTCTCTCCCTCCGCCACGAAGACGGGATAGAGATTACTATTGAGCGCTTCTCGAATCTGCTCAATCAGTCGGATTCCGGTATTCCTCCATGTGTACTTCCGTACCTCAGTACCGGCATCGAAAATGTGCAACGCACCATGAAGGTAGTAGATCTTCAAATGCGTGTGGGTAGCGGCGGCGCCAGTTCTATGCCTCCACAGCAGAGGAACAGCATCGAGATCAACGCGCCGGGCGAGTGGAAGCCATAGGCGCGACGCGCGATCACCCGCAGCTTGTTGTTGATGCCCTCCACCGGACCGTTCGTCATCTTCGTGTCCAGGTACGCCAGGATGCCTTCAGCGTGTTTCCGAATCGTACGCCCCAGCTTCACGAACGGCGTCAGGCGGGACCGCGCAGCCCACTCCAGCCACTCATCGAGCAGCGCCGGCGCATCCTCGGGTGTCGCCTGCCCCAGGATCGTCGCCAGGTACTCCTTCAGTTCGTAGGCCCGGTCCAGCGCCCGGTTCTTACGACGCAACGTCTCCAGACGCCGGGCCTCACCAGGCCTCAGCCGCGCCGGGTGCTTCAGCAACGCATAGCGCGTCCCCTTGAGCGCCTTCGCATCCTCCGGCTCCGAGGCCAGCCGCCGCTGCTCCGAACGCCGCACCTCGTCAACCGCATCCGCCGCAAGCCGTTCAACGTGAAACCGGTCGAACACCACCCGCGCGTGCGGAACCCACGCCCGCAGCGCCTTCTGCCAGCTCGACGCCAGGTCCGCCGTCACCAACTCGATCCGCGCACAGCCACCAGGTCCCAACTGCTCGAAGAAGGCCCCCAGCGTCTCGGCGCTGCGCCCCCGCCCCGCCCAAACCACCCGACGCTCGTCATGGTCAACCACGATCGTCAGGTAGCGGTGACGCTTCCGGTAGCTGAACTCATCGACGCCGATTCGTCTCAGCTTGGCGAACCGAGCCCCGTCCAGCCGCCGCGCCACAACCCGTTCCACGATGCTGCCCACCGTCACCCACGATATCCCCAGCAGGCGGCTCACCGCCGTCCGGTCCGTCACCTGCGCCAGATACGCCGCCAATTCCTCGAACCCCGACGTGAACACGCTGCTGCCGCTCGCCCACGGCACCTGCTCCACCTTCACCCCGCGGCAACGCCGGCACGACACCCGCCACGGCGCATACCGCAGCCACGCCGGCATCCGGCCCCAGGACAGATGCCGCCACTCGCGCACCGGCTGCCGGTCATACCGCGGCGACCGCTTCCCGCACGTCCCGCACCGGGAACGCCGCCACGCCGGCTCCACCGACACCGTCAACGGACCGTCGGCGGCCATTTCCACCTGCTTGACGTACATCTGCGTGACACCCAACAGCCGCCGTAGTAACGTAGTCAGACGCATGGGGCTCTCCTCCTCGCGGGTCGTGGTGATACACGCCCATGAGACCAGGAAGCCCCTTGCGTTTGCAACCGCTTCCGCCAAGCGAGACGACGCACGCGGCCCCGACAACACCCTTGGCCCCGCCCAACGGGCGTCCGCCGCCGGCGCCGGGACCCGAGGTGGCCGTTGGGGCAATCAGCCAGCGTCTATCCCCGAACCGCCAGCCGTCGCGCTTTCCGCGTTGTCGTGGACGGCCGGGACGCCCCCGTCCAGGCCGGGCCGCAAGGCCCATATCTGCTGCTTGAGCGGAGGGACGGACGGTGTGTCACCCGAAGGGCCGCAGCGCAGCGAAGGACGCGCGTAGCGCGTTGACACGCCGGCCGGCCCGCAGCTACTCCGCTCCGACTATATCCCGCCACGGTGCGCCACGCCCGCCGCCGGTCAGGTGAACTGCCAGCACCCCTCGCCGACCCGCCGATCGCGCCTCAACCCACCCACACCCGTTTGAGGAGAGCCGTAGATCTTCTGACGGTGGCGACCAGGTTCCCACGTCACGTAGGTCTCGCCTTGACTAGGCCCCGGTGCACGAAATCCGTCGTCTGAGCGTAAATCCGGCTGGATTTCGCTCTGCATCAGAGCCCAGTACATCAAGAGATCGTAGTTCAGTGTATAAATTCTGTCAAAGCGCGAAAGGAACCGCCGACACGCGGCGTAGCTGGTATCACAGATTTCCCCCGGGAACTCCGGATGGTTGTCTGCAATAGCCTGCACGAGCACTTCTCGCAATCCATCGGCATCGAAGCCGACCCTCCACCTCTGGCTGGTCCGGCGAGTAGATCTTCATGAGCCGTGCTGCGTCTCGAAGCGCGCGCATTACGACTTCGAAGTCGGTCGTGTCGAGGAGATCGAATGAGCCGCGGGCGAGCGGCGAGAGTTGATTGAAGTCGGCTCGGTCGAAGAGTGCGTTATAGGCGAAGATATCTTCGCGGCATGCACGGCTGAAACCGTTCCCGAGCAAGAGATGCGGCGCGGTTTCGGCCTGCACGAGTCCGTGAGCGTCTTCGAACGTAACCAAGGACATCGGGTGTTCTCCACGAGAAACCGAACACAGCTCTTCCGCGGGTTCAGTTGGAGGATGATCCATCGAATGCGGTGGCTTCGGCTATTTGCTCAACGGTTCGCTCTTCGACTCTTCGTCTTCGGTTAGCGGGTCGTGGCGAGAAAATCCACGAAAAGGTGTGCAGGTACGGCGGGCGTGTGCCGATACGTGAAGTATGGCGCGCAAGAGCGATGACCGCGGCGGTTCGAAGGGTCCTGGGCCTCAGCGAGACCCTCGGGACGTGCGCATCGAGCGCCTCGAACGAGACAAGGCGAAGCTGATCGAGGAGCGGGATCACTGGAAGCGCCGCAGCGAGCATCTGGAGAAGGAGCTCGAGGCGGCGCGGCGCGCCGGCCGCCGACAAGCGGCCCCCTTCGCCAAGGACCGTCCGCAGGGACGCGGCGGGCGTCCCGGGCGGCGAGCCGGGGCGGAGTACGGCAGGCAGGGGCGCCGCCGGCCGCCGACGCAGGCTGACGAGACCCACGTGGCGCCGGCCCCGACGAGCTGTCCGGACTGCGGCGGCGCGGTCGCGCTGGACCGTGTGGCGTCGCAGTATCAGGAAGACCTGCCCGAGGTGCGTCCCCTCGTGCGGCGCTTCGACATCGAGGTGGGCCACTGCTCGCAGTGTCAGCGGCGCGTGCAGGGCCGGCACGCGCTGCAGACCTCCGACGCGTTGGGCGCGGCTGCCGCTCAACTGGGCCCGAACGTCGCCGCGCTGGTCGTCGAGTTGCACACCGAGCTGGGCATGCCGCTGGAGAAGGTCGTCCGCGTTCTGCGGACGCAGTTCGGACTGTCGGTGACCAAGGGCGGCCTGGTCCAACTGCTGCACCGCACCGCCGACGCGGCGGCGCCCGCGTATGCGGCGCTGCGCGAGCAGGTCCGCTGCAGTCCGGTGGTCACGCCGGATGAGACCGGCTGGCGGGTGAACGCGATCCTCCACTGGCTGTGGGCGTTCGCCACCCCGGAGACGACGGTCTATGCCATCTGCGACGGCCGGGGGTTCGCCGAGGCGGCGGCGGTTCTCGGCCCCGACTTCGCCGGCGTGCTGGTGCGGGACGGGTGGGTGGCCTATCGCGGCTTCAAGAAGGCGCCGCATCAAACGTGCCTGGCCCACCTCTTGAGACGGTGCAAGGACTTGCAGGCCGCTCATCCCGACAGCCCGTGGGCGGGCGCGGTGCAGGCGGTCCTGCGGGACGGCCTCGCCCTGCGGGACCGCTCGAACGCGGGCGAAATCAGTGAGCACGGTCTGGCGTCGGCCCGCGGTCGGCTCGCCGCCCGGCTCGGCCGGCTGATCGACACCGCGCCGCCGTTGGCCGCCGCCGAGCGCTTCGCCAAGCACTTGGCCAACGAATTCCCGGCGGTGTTCCTCTTCTTGTGCGACCCGTCGATCGACGCCACCAACTGGCGGGCCGAACAGGCCATCCGACCCGCAGTGGTCACGCGTAAGGTCTGCGGCGGCAACCGCACCCGGCGCGGGGCCGACACCCAGCAGGTGCTGGCCAGCGTCGTGCGTACCGCCCGCCAACGCAACCTCGACCCGCGCTCGCTGATCACGACGATGCTGTGCGCCCCCGAACCCGTCGTGCCCGAAGCGCTTGCGTTGCCGCCGCCCGCCTGACGCCGGGCGGCGTGGAAACCGCTCATCCGCTTCCCGTCCTCCTGCGCGCCCCCGGCCCGCACTCAATCCGCGCCGTCCCGCCGCCGCCCGAGCCCGCGACCCGTGGGTTTCGCCGCCAGCGGCGGGAACGCCACCAGGCAGCTCGCCGCTGTTCGCGGCGTCGGTCCCCGCCGCGTGTCCCTCATGGCGGCGGCGCCGTCGCCGGGACCCGCGTGGTCTCGCGCCGCCGCGGGGGACCGGGGCGCCGCGGAGCCGCCAGACCCAGCGCTCCGCGAGCGAACCAGCCGGACCGACCGTCGCTGCCGATGACGCGCCGACAAGCTGCCTTGGCGACAATGGGACTGCGAGTCTGCCATGGGCGCTCTCAACAGCGACATGCTCTGCACAGGTCCGCCGGCCGGCGAGTCGCCCCTCGTGCCCCTCGTTTCCGGCCTCCTCACAGCCACAGAGACCGACGCTGCGATGCCGACAAATCTGCGCGGGGACAACCTCGTCATGCAGCAACTTCCCCGACGGCTCGGTTCATTTCCGCCCATTTCCACTGGAGAAAATCAGTCCCGCACCCGGTAACCGAATACGACTCTTCTTGTTCTTCGGCAGGACTACCGGTGCTGGCTTCCGAGGTAGCCGTCTTTCGGCCACTTGTGGCCGGAGTCTGGTCGTCGGATGTCCCACTATCGCCCGAACCACTGCCAGTACCGGGGACGTCCTCTGATGCCGGCGATGGCTTGGATTCTGGGGTTCGTGTCCTGAACATGACGTCAAAAACTTCTGACAGCTTCTCTATGGCTTGGCGGGCAAATAAGCCGGTGAGACTCGAGAACGCCAGGATTCGGTAGACGCCGTCGTTCCCGTCACCGAGCGCGGCGCTCCCGGAAGATACTGGAGAGAGAAGACCTGTCTGTAGAACGAAGTAAACGACGACGGCTAGCCCGGCACCGACCGGCGGTCGGAAGACGTAGAACAGGAACCAGCTACGTTCCAGGTCGCGAAACGCGACGAAGCGAGCAAGTGAGGTAGCCATATGGATGAGGCCACCCAGGGCCCCTGCGCACGCTGCCAACTGGAGGAGCTGCCATTCACGTATGCCGCCGGCGGGACCGTTCAGCACTTCAGGAAGCAGCCCGTGCGCAAACAAGACGATCGCCACAGCGACAGCCAGCCCGTACATGCACAACACCCCGATCTGGGCGTTGGACGCATAGGCGCGATGCATGATGTGGTTTGCGGTACCGGGACCGTGATCTCCGGATGTGTTGAAGGGACGCGTTAGTGGACCTTTAGCCATGCGGTTTCCTTTAGACGACGCCCAATGACGGCGCCGCAACGGCAAACTGTCGCCGCACTTCACCGGTGCCGACGAACTGAGACAGTAGTCGGTAGTTCCGCCGCTCGTAACGGATCCTGCCGGCGACGATGGCGGGATGTACCTGCAGCGCCGTCGCGAGGTGCATCACGGCCATCGGCGTCGGACGTTCCCGGACCGCGCTCGTGTTCCACAAGGCTCGGGGGATGAGCGCCTCTTCCGCCCATTCATCGGCCTGCACTTCCCGCGGATCTTCCCGGGTGCCGTCCACGGTGCGAAGGGTCAAGTCGTCGACGAACGCGGATCCCCGATCATGGTCCATGTGGCGGCCGACGTGGGCCAGTTCGTGCAGGAGACAGAACCAGAAGTTGTCGATGCGGTCGTAACGCAAGGTCAAGCCGATCACGGGGCGCCCGTCGTCGAGCTGGAGGGCGGCTCCGTCGAGGTACGTCTTTGGCAGGTGTGGCTCGATCACCAGTGGGATTCCACTGTTCTCAAGAAACTCCTGTGCGAGCCTGGGACCGGCCTCCGACCAGCTCAGCCGAGCGACCTGCTTGAGGAACTCCAGGGTGACGGTGCCGGACTGGTAGTCCGCCTTGGGCAGGCTGGCACGCGCGGTCGCAAGCACATGCCAGCACCAAGCCTTCAGCGCATAGGGATCGGTCTTGGCGTTGGCGCGCAAATGGTCGTTCTTGCGGTAGAGGGCGGCGCACGCCGCATGCTCGCCTCCAGCACGTGTGATCAGGTCGCGCACGAGCTCCTCGGCTCGAGCCAATCTGTCGGGAACATCGGGAATCCAGCCCCGGCGGGCCAACGCCTTGAGTGGAAAGCGGCGCCACTGGATGTTCGCTAGCGGGTCGTCGATCGAATCGCGCGGCTCGCGCAGGAGTGCGTCGGCGGGGATGCCGAGATGTTCGTGCAGCGCGCGCGCCATCGGCATCGTGATGGACCGCTTGCCGGCAAGAACTTCGGACACCTTCGCGCGGCTGCCGATGAACGGAATCAGATCACGCGGCTTCAGGCCCGCCTGTTCCATACGGAACTCGATCGCCGCCACAGGGTCGGGATACCCCATCGGCTCGTTCTTGCTCTCGTACAGCTCGACGAGGTCGGTAAGCACATCGAGCTCCTGGCCGTCTGGGCTGCCGGGCTCCGCGTTCATGAGCTCGTCGATCCGGGAGAGAGCGGCGTCGTGGTCGTTCCCGTTCCTGATCGGCTTGATGTCCGCCATATCACACCTCCTTCACGTCCACGCGGTCGTAGTCGGCGTGCGTGCCGACGAAACGTACGTAGACGATGCGATACGCGTAGTTGATCCGTACGACGAGCCGATAGTCGTTGCCCTTGATGTTGAAGACCACGCGGTCCGAGCCGATGATGCTGGCGCTCCCGTACTTCGCCTTCACGTCGGCCGGCGTGGCCCAATCCTCATGCTCGACTTCCCGATACCAGGCGAGGAGAGGCCCCCTTGGCAGGGGGTTGGCGCTCCCAGAACTCCCGAAGGGCCTTCTTGGCGATGATCCGCATCGGGATCGTTCCGCACGCTATGAAAACAGGGTCAGTCTACATAGAGCTATACTTATTGTCAAGTAATATGTTCCCATTTATATGCCATCCGCCAAAGACCAGGGAGCAGTTCACCTCCGGCGACGCTGGTTCGGGTCGTGCTCGAGCTTCGGTCGGGTGCGCGAGGCCACGAGATGAGGGCGCGTTCGGTCGACGCGGCCCGATTCCTCCCAGACGAGGCGGCGGGGGCGCCGAGTGCTCACGAATTCTGGCATGCGAGAAAACGCACGAATCCTGGCATATCGGCCAGAATTCGTGTGGAGCCACAGGGGACAGGGCCCCGAGTCTGTTTTCGTGACATCGAATACAATTTTTTGTATACTCAAAACCATGGTCGATCCGACTCTGGCTCTGTTGACGTTCGCGTTGCTCGCAGCCGGCGGCGCGGGTTTGTTCTGGCCGGCCGGCGGCCTGATCGGCCGGCTTCGCCGGCTGGCGAACCTCGACGAACGCGAGCGGCTGGAGGATGCGATCAAGCACATCTACATGTGCCAGCGCTCGCACCAGCGCTGCTCGCTCGACAGCCTGGCGGGGCGACTGGAAATATCGCGAGCCCGCGCCGCATCGCTGATCTCCCGGCTCGCGGAGCTGCGGCTGGTACGCACCCCGAGCACCGGCCCCGCGCTGACCGCCGACGGCGAGCGATCGGCGGTGCAGATCGTTCGCACCCATCGCATGTGGGAACGCTATCTGGCCGACCGGACCGGCGTGCCGGCCGGCGAATGGCACGCCGAGGCGGAACGGATGGAGCACACGCTGTCGGCGGAGCAGGTCGACGCCCTCGACACCAGCCTGGGGCATCCGATCTGGGACCCGCACGGCGATCCGATTCCGACGCCGACCGGCGAGATGCCGCCCGACCCCGGCTTCGGCCTGCTGGCGGCGGAGCCGGGACGGACGGTGGAGATCCTGCACCTGGAAGACGAGCCGCGCGAGATCTACGACGCCCTGCTCGAAGACGGCTTGTCGCTGGGCGCCCGCCTGGAGATCCTCGAGCGCACCGACCGCACCATCCGCCTCCGCTCGCACGGCGGCTGCCTGAACCTGGACCCGGTGACCGCGGACAACGTCACCGTCCGCTATCTGGCGGAGGACGAGCCGGTCGACACCAGCCTGACCACCCTGCTCGATGCGCCGCCGGGACAGACGGTGCGGGTCGTCCGCATCTCGCGGGCGTGTCAGGGGTCGCAGCGCCGGCGCCTGCTCGACCTCGGCCTGGTGCCGGGGACCGCCGTGACGCCGGAGCTGACGAGCGCGGCCGGCGACCCCACCGCCTACCGCATCCGGGGCGCGTTGATCGCGTTGCGACGCACCCAGGCGGGGCTGATCTGGATCGAACCGCCGGACGTACCGGCGCCGCAGGAGGCTGTCTGATGGCGAATGCCGCGTTCCGCGCGGCCCTGCCCCGGTTGGGGGGGGGCGCGGAAAACCGAGCCCACAATCTGGTTCGACTCGGTCTGAGCCCGGGCCGCTGGGACGTGCTGGTCGCCCTCGCCGGCAATCCCAACGTCGGCAAGAGCACCGTCTTCAATGCCCTGACCGGCCTGCGGCAGCACACCGGCAACTGGCCGGGCAAGACCATCGTGCGCGCCGAGGGCGCGTTCGCCCATCGCGGATCGCGGATCAAGCTCGTCGATCTGCCGGGAACCTATTCTCTGCAGGCGGGCAGCGCGGACGAGGAGGTGGCGCGCGACTTCCTGCTCTTCGGGCGTCCCGACGTCACCGTGGCGGTGGTCGACGCCACCCGTCTCGAACGCAACCTCCATCTCGTCCTGCAGATCCTGAACATCACCGACCGGGTGGTCGTGTTCCTGAATCTGATGGACGAAGCCCGCCGGCACGGCATCGCCGTCGACGCGGCGCGACTCGCGAGCGAGCTCGGGGTGCCGGTGGTCGGCGGCGCGGCCCGAAACCGGGTGGGCATCGACGAGTTGCTCGACACCGCCCACCGGGTCGCGATCGGCGAGACCCGCACCACCCCGTTCCGGCTCGTCCGGCATGCGCCCGCCGTCGAACAGGCGATCGCCGCCCTCGCGGAAACCGTCGACACCGCGTTTCCGAAGGTGGCGAACAGCCGCTGGGTGGCGGAACGCCTGCTCAACGCCGACGACGCGGTGGTGGCCGCGGTCCGCTCCGGCGAGCTGGGTCAGCTCGACGAAGACGCCGGCGGCGGCGGCGAACCGCCGATCCCGGACGCGGCCCGCCAGCAAGTGCTGAAGACGACCCGGCAGCTTCAGTGGGATCTGCCCGCCGACTTCCATGACACCGTGACGGAACGGACCTACCACGCCGCGCAGCAGGTCGCCGAGGGCTCGATGCGCCGCGGCCTCGGGCGGGCCGGGTTCGACCTCGACCGGCGGCTCGACGGGCTCCTGACCAGCCGCTGGCTCGGTTTTCCGCTGATGCTCGCGATCCTCTCGGTGGTCTTCTGGCTGACCATCGAGGGGGCGAACGTCCCGTCGAGCCTGCTCGCGACCCTGTTGATGGATACCGTCCATCCGTGGCTCACCGGCGCCGGCGAGCTGCTGCGCATGCCCTGGTGGCTCAGCGGCCTGCTGTTCGACGGCATCTATCTGGCCACGGCGTGGGTGATCGCGGTCATGCTGCCGCCGATGGCCATCTTCTTCCCGTTGTTCACGCTGCTCGAGGACTTCGGCTACCTGCCCCGGGTCGCGTTCAACCTCGACGCGCTGTTTCGCCGCGCCGGTGCGCACGGCAAGCAGGCGCTGACGATGTGCATGGGCTTCGGGTGCAACGCGGCCGGGGTGGTGTCGACCCGCATCATCGACAGCCCGCGAGAACGGCTGATCGCCATCATCACGAACAACTTCTCGCTGTGCAACGGGCGCTGGCCGACCCAGATTCTCATCGCGTCGATCTTCATCGGGGCGCTCGCCCCGGCCCACCTCGCCGGAATCGTGTCGGCGGCGGCGGTGGTGGGCATCGCGGTGCTCGGCATCGGCCTGATGCTCGTCGCGTCGTGGCTGCTCTCGCGCACGGTGCTGCGGGGCGAGGCCACGAGCTTCAGCCTCGAGCTGCCGCCCTATCGTCCGCCCCGCCTTCTGCAGACCCTCTATACGTCGGTGATCGACCGCACCGTCATCGTCCTCTGGCGCGCGGTGCTGTTCGCGATGCCGGCGGGCGCGGTCATCTGGATCATCTCCAACCTCACCCTCGGTGACGCGAGCCTCGCCGCGCACTCGGTCGCCTGGCTCGACGGGCCGGGCCTGCTCATCGGGATGAACGGGGTGATCCTGCTCGCCTACATCGTCGCCATTCCCGCCAACGAGATCGTCATTCCGACGGTGCTGATGCTGACGGTGCTGACCGCCAACGTGACCGGAACGGGTCAGGGCGCGGGAGTGATGTTCGAGCTCGACAGCGTGGAAGCCACCGGCGACCTGCTGCGGGCGGGGGGCTGGACGCTGCTCACCGCCGTGAACCTGATGCTCTTCAGCCTGCTGCACAACCCCTGTTCGACCACCATCTACACGATCTACAGGGAGACCCGCAGCGCCCGCTGGACCACCGTGGCCACCCTGATGCCGGTGGCCATGGGCGTCACCGTCTGCTTCCTGCTGACTCAGGTGTGGCGCCTGCTCGCGTGAACCGGCGGCCGACCGCCGGCCTAGCTAGTGTCCCGAATTGCAAGTCCGTTCGCAGTAGACCCAGAGTGACACGATAGCGGATCGGCCCGTATCGACAGGCAAACGGCGCGCGTGCAGCGGTGTCACAAGCACCCGCTACTGCGAAGCAACTTCGGACGCAGGACACTAGGTCGAGGACCTGCGCCAAGGCGCCGGGGCCGTCGCCGGCCTGGGCAGGACCTCGATGGCCGGCTTGGTCGCGAGCCGGGCGGCGAGGGCACCGGGGACCACGCGGCGAGTCCACCACCCACCCTGTGTCGAGCGCTCGGCACGCGGGCGGAGCTTCGTGAGGCCCGCCCTTCGGGGCCGCGGACCGCGCAGCCGACGACGGCGGGGTGCTGCTCAGCGTTCGCCGCAGCTCGCCGCAGACGGGTGTGGCGGCAGGTTTGCGGTTCCGATCCCGGAGCCGCGCCCCGAGTAGCCGCGCTGGTCGCGGCCGAGCCAGGTCCGTGGCGGCGGTCGGGTGTTCTGGTCTACGCTTCTCTGCGGCACGCGGAGGGATGCCGAGCCGCGATTTATTCTGGCGCTGGAGCAGGGAGACGGCGGGGCTGCTAGGCGAGATCGTCGGCGTCGGCGAACAGCGGGAGACGACTGCATGACCGAGATCATCTTCGAAGTCACTGAGGACGAAGTGGACGGCGGGTACTCGGCAAACGCGCTCGGGCACGGCATTCACACCCAGGGCGACTCTGTCGAGGAGATCCGCAGCAACGTCAAGGAGGCCGTCGACTGCTACTTCGACGACACCATGCCGCGACCGAAGTTGATCCGGTTGCACTTCGTGCGAGACGAGGTTCTCGTCGCATGAAGTTGCCCCGCAACGTGAGCGGCGCGACGCTGCAAGCGTCGCTTCGACGTCTGGGGTACGACACCGTGCGACAGCGAGGCTCCCACGTGCGCATCACGACGCAGATCCACGGTGAACACCATGAGGTGATCCCGCTGCACACTCCGGTCAGGGCGAAGACACTGTCGAGCATCCTGAAGAGCGTTGCCCGGCACCACAAAATTACCGTCGCGGAGCTTCTCCGTGAACTCAACCTATGAACCCGGCGCCACGCGGGCACCACGGGCGCGACCGGGGAAATCGCCGTAGCCGACGCCCAGGCGCGCCCCCTCCGAGCGGACCCGCAAGGCACGGCCGTGCGTCGGCCGAAGAACCTGCGAGGGTTGTGGTGTCGGCAACGCGGCGAGGGGTTCGGACGTCGCGGGGTGTCCGACCGGCAACCGTCCATGAGGTCGTCACGGTCGGTTCGCTGAGGTCACCGGGCAGCCGGAGCCCCTCGCCGGCAGGGCGCGGGAGCTCCGGGAGGCCCTGGGTGCCGCCTACGTCGCAGCCGGGCGCCTGGCGCCGGGTTGGACCGACCCGGCGCCGATGGGCGGGGTCGATCCCGATCAGCGCGGCGTACGTGATGGAGCTGCGGGCCGCGGTGGTGGCGCTGGGGTGACGCGGTTCTCGCTTCCGTGTTGGTGCCCTTCTGTTCATCTAGCCAACCGGGGGTTGGGATTGCCGGGAGGCGTGCGGCTTCACCGCTTGGGCTACACCTGCTCGTCGATGGCAACTCTCGTCGCCTGTGGTGTCGTATTGTCCATATTTGACCACCCTAGCGTTTTGAGCACCAATCGTTCAAATAACATGGACACCCGGTGCGTTTCGCGCCACACGAGATCGCCATCCACAGATCTATGTGAGTGAAAGATTTTGTTCCGTGTGTCGATGAACTTTGGTCTCTTCGCCTTTCTGTTCGCGGGATACAAATCGCGCCAAGTGACGCCCAGCGAGTCACAAAGTCGCTGCAGCCTGTCCGCCGTCGTTTCCCGTTTTCGCGTTGACGACTGACTGGGCTTGTTGGGTTTCACTAACACGGCAACTAGCTTCTCGAGTCCCCAGAAGGCTGAAGCGAACCGTTCTTCTACGTAGCGAAATCCAGCCTCGGGGATCGAGTGCGCGTCTCGGGAGACGCACTCGTCACACGCTCGAGCAGGGCGTCGGCCGCGAGCGGCCGCGCGCCCGGTCCGGCCGGCGTCGCGCGATAACCCCGCCGCGCCCATTCGTTGAGCTGCATTTCGAAGGTGAGGATCTACGCCGGTTACCGACATCATGAGGATCACGATGGCGGCGGTGACGCCAACGCACAGGTGTATCCAGAAAATGGCCCGTCGAAGTGTCATTTGCGATGTGCTCCGTGAACAGCGGTACTTGCAGCAAAGAGCATGTCGGTTGCCGATCAGAAGGCCGCGTGCCGGCGGTCCGCGGCGGATCGCGCGCATCCCGCGATCCGACTACGGCCGGTCACTTCGCTACCTGCAGCAGGACCCACTGCGACAGACGCTCGTCCGGCAACAGGGCCTGACCGGCCATCCGGTACGGCAATCCCTCGAGCCGCCGGCGGATGCCGGCTTCGATGCCGCCGTAGGACAGGAGCAGCGGCACGATCAACACGGACTTGCCCTCTTGAGCGGCGCCCTCGACCAGGGCGCGCAATTGCGCGGTCGCCTGCGACCGGACCGGTTCCGGCGCATCGTCGCGAACCGTGAGGTACTCGATGCGGCTGAATCCCGTTTGCTGGCGCATCCGTTCGACCAGGATCTCCATGTCGTGGAGCCAGCGCGCGTTGTCGTCGGCCGAGCTCGGCCCGTGCGCGACGACCACGGCGACTTCTTCTTGCTGCGTCCGGCTGACATCCACGGCTCGGGAAATCAGAATCTCGGCGACGAGCGGGTGGCTGTCCAATGCCGTCGTCACCGAGAGCGGAACCGTCGTTTCGAGGGGCGTGGTCCGATCGAAGCCCGTATCGCTCGTCCCCCGAGCTGCATCGCGGCGGGCGCTCATGCGGGCGAAGCCCGCCAGCTCCGGCGGCGCGTCGTCGCGGCTCCCCAGCAGATACTCGGTGGCACGCAGGACACTGCTGTGCGAGGAAACAAACAGGGGAATCGCCACTATGCTCGATACGTCCCGTTCCGTCAGGCGATTCACTGCGTCCCGGATGGTGCGCTTGTTCGCCATGCCGAACGCCACCTCGACCGGCTGGCTCGCGTCGACTCGCTCCGCCACCTCGAGGACTTGCCGGTTCCAGTCGTCGCTGCCGCCGTGGGCGAGCAACAGGATTCCCTGGGCCGCGACGGCCCCGGGGGCCAGGAGTGCCGACAACACAACGAGCAGCCATCGCGTTCGCAAGAAGGGCTTCGACATGTCTGTTCCTCGACTGTCTTGTTCGAATCGGGCAACCCGGCCACGAACAAGATGAATGCGGGTTTCCGGCCGCGGATCTCCCTCCCGCTACGGGAGCCGCGGTGTCGATGCGCCGGCATCAACTCGCCGCGCGACCGTCAGTGGGTCGCGCACGCACGCACGGCCTCCCGTGTGTCGAGGCGGATGTGGGCTTCGCCGACCAGCGTCGCGAGCTGGGCGAACTCCGCGGGCTTGAGCGTCAACGTCACGCGATTGACGCGCAGATGAAGCAGTCCGTGTCCACACTGGTACACGGCCAGATCCGTCCCCTTGGCCAACGTTCCGAATCGTGGTTGCTGTGCATGGTCGACTCCATTCCGGACACTCCCTTTCGTGTGGTTACCAGTCGTACCCGAGCGACCCGATGACGCTGATGCCGGGGCTCGAGTAGCGGTCCATCACCGGGTCGTCTGCCTGACGTCCCCGCACGTTCCACCACTCGAAGTACTTGTTGTCGGTCAGGTTCAGCAGGCCGAGGCGGAATACGAGCGATTCCGCGAGCGAGACAAAGCTGACGAGATCCACGATCCGGTAGGCCTCCGGTGCGAACTGATCCTCGTCACCGTGCTGGTAGCTCTCGACCATGCGGACGGACAGCTCGCTGCCCCAACGGCCGGACGGTCGCACGTACCGGAGCCCGACGACCCCTTCGTCCGGCGCGATGGAGCCGAGCGCCGTCTCCTCGGCGAGCGGCGGATCGTCGGCGGCGCCCTGCAGAATCTCCACGCCGTCGATCCGCGCGTAGCTGGCCCGAATCATCAGGCTGTCGGTCAGATACGCCTCTCCGCGCAGCTCGACCCCGTTGATTCGTGCCTCCTCGAGGTTCTGGCTCTGGAATTCGAGCAGCCGGGTCAGCGGATTGAAGCCGATGTCGGTCATCTCGATGAAGTCGTCGTACCGGTTCGAGAACCCGCTGAATCCGAAGCTCGCGCGATCGAACGCGGTCCTGATGCCGAGTTCCAGGTTGTCGCTCGTCTCCGCCCGGAGTGCCGAATTCGGCAGCGTCGTGTAGCCGCCGCGGGGATTGGTGAAGCCGGTGTTGATGGCGCTGTAGGGCGGCGCCCGGAATCCGCCCGAGTACTGCGCGTGCAGCGTTACCACGTCGGTCAGCCGCGCCGCCATCCCGATCTTCGGCGACAGGGCGCCGGCCGAGAAGTCGGCCGCCTCGGGGTTGAGGCTCGCGACGAAGACCGGATCGACCTGGTTGGCGTCGAGCGAGAAGTGGTCGTAGCGCACGCCGGGCACGAGCGGATCGACCTGGTTGGCGTCGCGACGAGCGCAGACGGGTGATGCGCCCGAACTGGATCTCGCCCTGAAGATAGACGCCGGCCTCGACGACGTCGCTCTCCGGGAAGTACTTCGTGGGGAAGATCAGGCTGGTCCGCACCGGCTGCCCGGTGGTGGTATTGGTCTCAGTCCGGTCGCGCTGCATGTCGAAGTAGTCGGTCTTGTAGCTGACGCCAAACGTGAGCATCGCGCCGTTGTCCAGGTCGCCCAGCCAGTGCTGCCCCTGCGCGGATGCGCCGTAGCCGACCTGCTCGTAGTCGACCATGCCGTGGCGCATCGACGGGTACGGCGGTCCGAACCCGAAGGTCACCCGTTCCTCGTCGACGACCTGCGCGGTGTCGTTGAACTGCCCGTACACCCGCCACGACAGCACGTCGAGGCCGCGGTCGGCGAGGGTGTGGTCGAGCGAGAACCGCTGGCGCCTCTGCGTGTCGACGGCCGCCGAAGGGTTGATGAGATAGGAGAAACTCCCGAAATCCAGCAGTCGGTTGTTCGAGAGCCAGTCCGTTTCGACGCGGGTGTCGTACACCTCGGCGGTGGTGCGGAACCGGTTGCCCGGCGATGCGTTGAAGACCAGCTTGGCCAGGATCTGCTGGCCTTCGGCGTCCTGCGGATTCGGCGCCGTGCGGGTGTCGTTCAGCGTTTCGATGGTACCCTTGTTGCTGATTTCGCTGCCTCGGTTGAGACTGGTGAACACCGACGCTTGGATCCGCTCGCTGCCCCCGGCGAGGGTGACGTTCACGCCGACGTCGTCGGCGCGGCCGTCCCAGGTGGTCTTGGCGCCGATGTAGAACCGCTGGTCCCGAAGGTAGTCGGCGGGATCCTTGGTGAACAGGGACACGACACCCCCCAGCGCGTCGCTCCCGTACAGCGCGGAGTTGGCGCTCCGCACGATCTCGACCGACTTCAGGACGTCCACGTCGAGTCCCGCCTGATGGACGTTGAACGGACCGAAGTCGAACTGCTCCGAGGTCTCAACGCCGTCGACCATCGTCATGACGCGGTTCCCGCCGATGCCGCGGATGTTGAAGCCGTTCAGTCCGAGCCGGGTCACGCTGTTCTCGACGTAGACGCCCGGCTCGTACTTCACGAGGTCCGAGAAGTCCTCGATCATCCGTTCCTGGATCGTCTCGCTGTCGATGACCGAGACCATCCCCGGGGTGTCCCGCACCGGGGCCGGCCGCAGCGTCGCCGAGACTGCGACGGAATCGAGAAAGGTGAGCGTGTCATCGGTCGACCGCCCGCCGTCGCCTTCCGAATCGGCGGGCGGACCGGCGTCGGCCGGCTGGTTGTCGGCGGATTCCTGCCCCAGGACGGCGCCCGGGCCGGACAGGATCAGGACCAGTGCGGCGAGCAGGAGCGCCCCCGCCGCGGCGCGGCCGGGGACGCGAGTGGTGTGGGTTGGGTGAACGCGTCGCATTTCCTATACTCCCTGTGGGTGTCCGGCGGCGCACCATGCGGCGTCGGTGCTCGTCGGGGCGTCCTCGCGCGGTTTCCAAGGCCATGTGCGGGGACGCCCCCCTAACACTGAATCTCAGTCCATCGCCCGGCCGACGCGAATCACCTCGGTCCCCGCCCGGATGACGATGGCGTCGTCGACGGCCGCGAAGCCGGTCACCGGCGCGTCGACCGACAGATGGTTCGTCGACAGCACCTCCGGTGCGCCGGTCGAGGCGCGGAGCACCTGGGTAACCCCCTGCTCGGTGAAGAAGTAGACGCGGTCGTCGTGACCGAGCGGCGTCGCCCAGGTCGACGCGGGCAGGCGATGGGTCCAGTGGACGGTCCCCGAGTCCGGGGCCAGACAGCGCGCCGCGCCGGCCGGGTTCACCCAGTAGACGCAGTCGCGGTACGCGAAGGGCGAGGCGAAGTTCGAGGCCGAGCCGGCCGTCCATGCCACGTCCGTGCGGTCGAGGGCGCCGGTCCGGCCGCGGCGTAGCGCGAGGTTCGCCTCGACCGCCATGCCCCCGACGATGACGAGGTCGCCGGTGACGGTGGGCGACGGCACGTGGTTGCCTCTGAAGCCGGAGAACGACCAGCGGAGGTCTCCGGTCTCGGCGTCGAACCCCTCGATCCGGCCGGAGGCGCTGACGACGATCTCGTCGCCGTCGGGGGCGAGCACCGGCGAACTCCAGGCGACGCCCGGCTCGCGGTCGGTCTTCCACACCGTGTCCCCGGTGAGCCGGTCGACGGCCAGCAGATACGAGTAGGTGCGCCGGGTCTGCAGGACCACGGCCGCGTGGTCGGTCAGGAGGACGGAGTTGCCGACGCCATGGTTGCCGCCGACGGTGCCGTAGTCGGCGCTGAGGTCCCGGTGCCATACGGTGTCGCCGTGGTGGGTCAGCGCCATCAGGTCGCCGCTGTCGAAGAAGGCGTAGAGCCGCTCGCCGTCGACGGCCGGCGTCGGCGCCCCCTTCGACACGTAGTCGTTCCATTCCAGCGCCTCCGCCGCATCGAACCGCCGGCGCCAGCGTTCCGAGCCGTCTTCGAGGTCCAGGGCGGTGACGTGGATGTTCTCCTTCATCGGTCCCTCGAGCGACGTGAGGAAAACGGTGTCGTCCCAGATGACCGGGCTCGACTGGCCGAAGCCCGGTGTCGTCGTACGCCACGTCACGGTGTCGTCGGACCAGGTGAGGGGAAGCCGCGCGGCGCGGCTCACGTTGGTGTCGCGTCCTCCCCGGAAGCCGGGCCAGCGCGTGACGCCGGTTCGACCGGCCGACTCGCGGTCCGACTCGCCGATGTCCACGACCTCGATCGTCGCGAGGTGTCCGCTCCGTCCGGCGCCGCCGACCGCCAGCAGCCGCCTTCCGACTGGAATCAGGCGGTGCATGTAGCGCGGGTGGTCGAGGGTCTCTACCGGTTCCCACGCGCCTCCGTCCTCGGCGAGGCGGTACACCCGGCCGTCGGCTTGACTGACGAAGACCCGGTCCCCGTCGCTCGCCGCGGCCGCTCCGAAACCCAGCATGCTGCCCATGGGCAGGTCCGGGCCCTTCGACCACGCGCCGGTCGCGGGGTCGAGGACGTTGACCGTGGACACCGGTCCGGTCTCCCGGGACAGACCCCCCAACGCGTAGATGCGCCCCCCGCGGGCACCGGCGGCCAGCGCGCGCCGGATGAAGGGGGCCGGGATCTCACGCCACGCGGTGCCGCCGTTCAGGTCGAGGGCGAGAACCGTGTCGGCCCAGACCGAGTCCTCGCCGGGACCGCGCATCTCCCAGCCGCCGACGATGTAGAGGACCCCGCCGGCCACCACCGCGTCGTGGGACGAGCGCCCCACCGGCATGTCGGGCAGCGCCTCCCACCGATCCGCGGCCGCGGAGTACCGCGCGGCGGACCGGCTGGAATGCAGCACCGAGGGCTCGGCGACGGTGGCGTTGGCGGCGCTGAAGCCGCCAACTCTATAGACGGCGGTGCCGTCCGAAACCAGGACCGCGCCTTGGAGGCGGGGGCCGCGCGCCAGCTCTTCCCACGTCGCGCCGACGTCGAGAACCAGCCGCCGGAACCCGGGGCTGATGTTCTCGAGGGAGTGGGCATGGACCCGGCCGACATGGCCCCCGTAGACGTAGAGTGCTCCGTCGAGGCCGACGGCGCCGAAGCTGGCGACGGCATCGATCAGATTGGGCGGACGCCACCCGCCGAGGGTGTCGTCCTGCGCGCCCGCGGGGCGGGACGTGGCAAGCGGCAACGCGAGGACGAGGGTGAGGAGGAGGCCGGCGCGACCCGGCAGCGTTTCGGTATGGCGCATGATGCGGTCCTGGGTTAAGTGATATTGAGTCTGAGTCTCACTTTCAACACGGGACATTCTATGTGCGACCGATTCGGTCGGTCAAGAAAAAAGGGGGCCACGCCGCCAGGGGTGGCCGGCGCCGTCTTGAGCCAGGGAAAAGCGGTTAGGAGAAGGTCACGGGCGGGAGCCCGTCGGGGGGCCGGCGACGTCTCTGCGCACGGCCGGTCGACGGCGGCGCGACCTTAGCAACCCGTGGTGGAAGTCCCCGCTACTGGCGTCACGAGAAGGTCACGGGCGGGAGCCCGTCGGGGGGCCGGCGACGTCTCTGCGCACGGCCGGTCGACGGCGGCGCGACCTAGCTAGCAACCCGTGGTGGAAGTCCCCGCTGCATTCGACCGGCGATGCATCGCCGGTCTCGGTGCAACGCGGGGTTCCACCACGGGCTGCTTGCGCAGGCCCTTGAGGAGTACGGCCCGCAGCTTCTTCAGCCGCTGCGATCGCGGATCGACCTCGAAACCGCCGGACTCCAGCGCGGTCACCCCGAGCAGGGGCTCGGCGTCGGCATCGCCGAACACCAGCGTGCCGCCGACGATCTTGCCCATGAACTCGATGCGCCCGACCGTGGTGCGCAGCTCGATGGGGCTGCCGTCGGCCAGTACGTACTTTTCGCTGGCGAGGGGCTTCAGGCCGATGGCTTCCAGGTGGGGTCGCGGCACCCGCGAATCGAAGGCGCCGGTGTCCACGAGGAAACGCCCGGTCCACTGCCGCTGCGGATCCGCCGGGTTGCGGATCGTGACCATCACGTGTGTCGCACCCATACTCTCATTCCAGTCGGCATCCGGGAGTGGCCATGGCGACGGTAGCCGTGATGTGATGTAGTACCGCGACTGGACAACGGGACGCGGAGTTCGACCGGCGCTACCTGTCGCGCTGACCATGGAGCGCGTCTGGCCGCCTGCCGCGTTCACGGAGGGAGACGATGGCGAGACGGATCGACGTCAGGCTGTACGGAGCACTGCTCGGCCTCCTCGTGCTGGCGGTGTCGTCGGTCGGCCCCGAACCGCCGGGCCGGCTGAACGCCCAGGATCGCCCGAGTCGGGCGATGGTGCTGACGGGGCAGAACAACCACGGCTGGCAGGTGCTGAGCGCGCACTACCGGTCGATTCTCGAAGAGACCGGCCTCTTCGAGGTGGACGTGGTGACCAGCCCGCCCGGGGGCGCCGACATGAGCGGGTTCGCCCCCGCGTTCTCGGACTACGACGTGATCGTCATGGAGTACAACGGCGATACCTGGCCGGAACCCGTCCGGGAGTCGTTTGAACGCTACATGGCGAACGGCGGCGGCCTCGTCTATGCCCACGCCGTGAACCATACGTTCACGAACTGGCGCGCCTTCAACGAGATGATGGGCATCGGCGGCTGGGGCGGACGCGACGAGCGGCACGGTCCCTACGTGAAGTACCGCGACGGGCGCCTGTTCCTCGACCACCAGCCGGGCCACGCCGGCGAGTGCGTGGATGCCCACGAGTACCCGGTGGTCACCCGCGAGCCGGACCATCCGATCATGCGCGGGCTTCCGCGCGTCTGGCTGCACGGCACCGACGAGCTGTACAGCAACCAGCGCGGACCCGCGAAGAACATGACCATCCTGGCGACCGCCTGGTCCGACCCCGCCCGCGAGGCGCACTGGGGGGTCCGCACGCACGGCACCGGCGACGACGAGCCGATGGTGCACACCGTGCGCTACGGCCGCGGGCGCGTGGTCGGCACCGCCCTGGGCCACGTCGACGGAGGTGCCCCGCTGGGATCCGGCCCGTGGCCGGCCATCGAGTGCATCGGGTTCATCACGCTGATTCAGCGCGCGGCGGAGTGGGCGGCCACCGGCGACGTCACCCAGCCGGTGCCCGACGACTTCCCCACCGCGGCCAACGTCCGCCTGCGATAGCCGGGAAGCTTCACCCGGCGGCTCCGCCGCCGCCTTGCGGCGCCGGCGCCCCGACCGTTCCTCCGGGAGTCCGCCCCGTTGCGTGGCGCGGACTCCCGGCGGGAACCCGCGGATCGACCTTTCAGGACAGTGATCGATAGTGCAACAGCCCGCTGGCGCCCACGCGGTCTCGGAGCCACGCGGGTTCCGCCACGGACGGCTGGGCGGCATTCGAGGTGGTAGGATGCCGACGCGGTTCGGTCCCGGCGGCGCGGTCTCGCGGCGCGGCCTGCTCCCGACCCTCCCGAACCGCGAAACCCCGAGGACGCACGCATGCCGGTGATCGACGTCGACAGGCTGACCTTCACCTACGCGTCCGCGACGAGCCCGGCCGTCCGGGACCTGTCGTTCCGGATCGACCACGGCGAGATCTTCGGGTTTCTCGGGCCGAACGGCGCCGGCAAGTCCACCACGCAGAAGGTGCTGATCGGGCTCCTGCAAGGCTATCGGGGCGCCGCCTCGGTGCTGGGTCGCGACCTTGCGGACTGGGGATCCGACTACTACGAGCGGATCGGCGTCTCGTTCGAGTTTCCCAACCACTATCTCCGGCTGACCGGGGCCGAGAACCTGGGCTATTTCCGGGCGCTCTACCGAGGGAAGACCCGCCGGCCGGAGGCGCTGCTCGAGAGGGTGGGGCTGGCCGAGGACGGAGGGCGCCTCGTCTCCGAGTACTCCAAGGGCATGAAGACGCGGCTCGGGGTGGCGCGCGCCCTGCTGAACGACCCGCAACTGATCTTCCTCGACGAGCCGACGGCGGGGCTCGACCCCGCCGGCGGGCGACGCATCCGGGACCTCGTCCGCGAGATGAAGGAGGACGGGCGCACCGTGTTCCTGACGACGCACGACATGACGGTGGCCGACGAGCTGTGCGATCGCGTGGCCTTCATCGTGGACGGAGAGATACGGCTCGTCGAACCGCCGCGCGACCTGAAGCTGGCCCACGGGGCGCGGACGGTCGTGGTCGAGTACCACCTCAACGGCGATGCGGGGCGGCGGGAGTTCCCGCTCGACGGCCTCGGCGAGAACGCCGACTTCCTCGCCCTGCTGCGCGACGCCGACCTCCGCACCCTCCACACGCAGGAGGCGACCCTCGAGGACGTCTTCCTGCGCGTCACCGGCCACGGACTGGGGTGATCCGTTGCACAGGCTGGCCGCGACCATCCGCCTCGATCTCCGCCTGCAGCTCCGGAACGGCTTCTACTACGCCGTCGCGTTCGTGCTGGCCTGCTGGTTCGTTGTCGTCGCCCGCCTCCCCGCCGTCGATTGGGGCTACGTGCTGCCCGCGATCGTGTTCGGCAACCTGGTGATGGTGAACTTCTACTTCATCGGCGGCCTCGTCCTGCTCGAGAAGGGCGAGGGGACGCTGGAGGCCCAGGTGGTGACGCCCCTCGCCGACTGGGAGTACCTCGCCTCGAAGGCGGTGACGCTGACCGCGCTCTCGCTGGTCGAGCAACTCCTCATCGTCTGGTCGGCGCACGGCGGCGGCTTCGCGGCAGGCCCGCTGGTCGCCGGCATCGTGCTCGCCGCGGTCCTCTACACCCTCGTCGGCTTCCTGCTCGTCGCCCGCTACCGGTCGATCAACGAGTTTCTGTTTCCCTCCACCCTCTTTACGCTCGTTCTCTCGCTCCCGATGCTGCACTACTTCGAGGTCTGGGACACCTGGCTGCTCTATCTGCATCCGTTCACGGCGCCGCTCGTGCTGCTGGCCGGGGCGTTCCGGCCGGTTACCGCGGGGCAGTGGGCCTACGGCGTGCTCTACTCCGCCGCGTGGGCCGGGCTGCTGCTGCTCGCCGGCCGGCGGGCGTTCGACCGGTTCATCGTCGCCCGCGAGGGGGGACGCTGATGCCGACGGCGACCGCCGTGGTCCGGGCTCTCGGCCCGATCGACGCCAAGAGCGTCGCGCGTGACAGCATGCTGCGCTGGCTGGTCGGCATACCGATCGCCTACGCGCTCGGCTTCCGGTGGGGCGTCCCCGTCCTGCACGGCTGGCTCGGCGAGCGCTACGGGTTCGACCTCACGCCGTACTACCCGCTCCTGACGAGCTTCCTCGTGCTGATGACCCCGGCGCTGTTGGGCGCGGTCGTCGGCTTCCTGCTGCTCGATCAGCGGGACGATCGCACCCTCACCGCGCTCCAGGTTACGCCGCTCACGGTGGAGGGGTACCTCGCCTACCGCATCGCCGTCCCGATGGTGGTGAGCGTGCCCATCGTGGTGGCGAGCATCGCGATCGCGGATCTCGTGACGATGCGCGTCGTCCCCGCGCTCGCCGCCGCCATCCAGGCGGCCCCCGCCGCGCCGCTCTTCGCGTTGTTCGTCGGCGCGTTCGCGTCGAACAAGGTGCAGGGGTTCGCGCTGCTGAAGGGCGTCGGGGTCCTGGGCTGGCCGCCGGTCATCGCCTGGTTCGTCTCCCCGCCGTGGGAGTTGGCGTTCGGCGTCGACCCGCTGTACTGGCCCCTCAAGGTGTTCTGGATGCTGGAAGCCGGCGAGCCCCGCGTCTGGCTCTACTTCCTCGCCGGCCTGGCCTACCAGTCGCTGCTGATCGCGATCCTGCTCCGGCGCTTCAAGACCGTGATCTCCCGGTAGCGGTCCGCCGGGCCCGGGGACGTGCAGCGCAGCGCGCCCCCTCCCAACCCCTGACGGCTGCGAGCCACCGGCCGCAGACTGCCGCTCTCGCCTCCGCGCACGGATCCGCAGAGGCTCTCTTTCGGCAGCCGGACAACCGGCCTCACCCGCTCAGCACGGAAGCATGCACTACGGCGCTCTCGAGGGTGAGCGCCTGACCGACCCCCTTGGAGGTGCCGAGGTGCCGCTCGACGCCCAGGCCCAGGCCGGGGTTCTGGCGGCACGCCGCTTTGCCGATGCGGCCGAGGGTGCGCAGGACGCGGCTGGCCGACGGTCGTCCGGTGGCGGTCGGCCGCTCGAGCAGGTAGGAGCGCACCAGCGCTGCCCAGTGGGGCCGGAGCAGTCCGGGGGCACCGAAGACCTCGGTGGCGACGACCCGCGGGCCGTGGGTGACGACGACGCCGCACTGGCCGGACAGGGGGCCGAGAGCGCCGAGCTCCGCCGCCGCCTGCCGGTCGGGCTCCCGCTCGAACACCGTGTCCGCCGAGGCCATGGCCCGGGTGGGCGCGGAGACCCGGAGGTCGTCGAGCGCGGCATCGATGGAGCTCCACACCGCGTCCTGATCGCCCCGGCGCCGGTCCCCGGTCGCCGCCTGCCGGGCGACCGCGTCGTTCTTGGCGCGCCGCACGCGGCGGTGGGTGAAGGTGGAGCCGGCCGCGAAGTCGCGGCGGCTGCCCCAGCGGCCCGCTTCCAGGCAGGACACCGGGATCTGCAGCTTGGCGGCGGCCGGCAGCAGCACGCTGACGTTGAGGGTGCGGTTCTGGTCGCCGCCGAGAAATTGCTCGCCTTCGACGAGCAGAATCGGCGTGTCCGTGGGATTGGCCGCGGTCAACGTCGGCACCGACGCGGCGGCCAGCTCGGCGATCACCCGTCCCGACTTGGGGCCGGTGGCGATGGCCGGCAAGGGGTTGTCCATCAGGTAGACCGGGAAGAACGAGATGCCCATCCGCG
The DNA here is from genome assembly GCA_965229825.1 of Vicinamibacterales bacterium. Lineage (GTDB taxonomy): Bacteria > Acidobacteriota > Vicinamibacteria > Vicinamibacterales > UBA8438 > JAJEEA01. The sequence continues at coordinate 664,807 of CBDDJQ010000013.1, read as the reverse complement.
TGACGGGACGCCCGATGGCGGCCCGCTCCAGATCGACGAATACGCCTGCCGTGTTCTTGGTCATGGGCTTCTCCTGGTTCATGTGCAGGCTTCCGCCGGAACGCCGCGCCGGCGGTCGGGGCGGCCGAGGGGCAGTGCCCGTGTCGGGTAGACACCGCCAACGATAGAGGCGGGGTGCGTCAGAACCTGTCAGCACCGGGAGCGGACGCGAGAGGGCGCGCGCCGAGAGGTCCCCCGGTCGATGAGCGTCGCCGGCAAGAGGGGCTGGAGCTACTCGCTATTTCTGCGGATGGAACGCCACGAAGTGGTGACGAAGCGCCATGAGCCGTCACGCGCTATCGTGGGACCACCGCCGGAACCCGTACGAGGACGTAGGTCACGTGTCCGCCGTCCGGCACGAGATAGCCGTGCGGGGTGCGGGCGGGAATGTGCAGCACGTCGCCGGCCGCCACCGGATGCCGGGTCCCGCCGGCGATGCCGGACCCGCGGCTCCCGGTGCGATCGAGCATCTCGCCGCCGACGAGCAGCCCGCCCTCGCCGCTGGTCACGAAGACCACGTCGATGATGTCGTCGTGAATCTCGGGCACCCCGTCGGCATCGCGATGGATGTGGCGGAAGCGATGCGACCGGGTCGGGCTGCCGTAGTCGGCGAGGGTTTCGCGGGCCGACCGGTCGGGACCGATCCGCAGGTCGAGGGCCGCGCGCCGCCGGTCGAGCTCGCCGGCGCGCCACAGGGCGAATCCGGGCGGCTCGAAGTCGAGCGCGGGGGCGTCGGGCGGCACGACGCGCTCGCCGGTCAGCGCCGGCAGGCGCACCAGCACGTAGGTGACGTGCCCGCCCTCCGGCACGAGGTAGCGGTGCGGGGTATCGGCGGGAATGTGCAGGATGTCCCCCCGTCCCACCGGATAGCGCACCCCGCCCGCGATGTCCGTGCCCCGGTACTCGCCGTCGCCGCCGGCGCGGCCGACCAGCTCGCCCCCGACGACGAGGGTCGCCGCCCCGCTCTGGACGAGCACCACGTCCTCGATGTTCGCGTGCTGCTCGGGGAAGCCGTCGGCGTCACGCCGGATGAACCGGAACCGATGGGATCCGCCGGGGACCTCGTAGTCGGCCAGCGTCTCGCGCGCCGAGCCGTCGGGACGGATGCTCTCGGACAGGGCGGCATTGCGCTGTTCCAGCTCCGCCGCGCTCCAGTGCTGGAAGCCCGGCCCGCCGGTCTGCAGGACCAGCAACGAGACCGCGGCGAGAGCGAACAGACGTGTGATGACGACCATGGGCGAACTCCTCTCCAGTGCTTCCTATCCTAGTGCATCCCTGACCAGGGTCTGCGCCGTACCGCGGCGTGGATTGGCAGGTTTGGACAGTCCGCCCGCGCCCTACCCCCTGACGATACCCCTTCGCTTTTCTGACGTGCACCCCGGACAGAATGAGACTTGGGCGAAAGTGCGAATATGCAGTACACTGCTTTAACTTGGCGTGGCTACGCTGGGCCACCAAGAGAGGGGGATGCTGGATGACGATGCAGACTTGATGGGGAACATCAGCGACGCGGTGGCGTACGTCGACCCACACTCGGTTCCGGTGGTCGCACAGCAGCAGTGCCCGCCAAGCGGCCGGTCAGTACGTCACGACCACCCGCTCACGGTGCTCCACATCGGCTCTCCCCCCGAGTGCCCGGACCTCGTCGACGAAGCCCGCCACGTCGTAGCCTTTCTCGCCCCCGACCGTGCTGTCCGGCGGCGCGCTCGCCGCCAGCATCCACGACGCCGCCTCGCGTTCAGCTTCCCCGTCGCCGCGGTCACACAGATGTTGGCGACGAGCCCATGCAGGTTGTCGAGCAGGACATCGCCCAGGTGCGCCAGGGTCGCCTCGCGTCCCGGGCCCTTTCGGGACAGCCGCGACTCCGGGTCTGACGTCGACTGGTGCGTGTCGTTGCGCCGACGCTTGCCGTGGAAATTGACCGTCGGATTGCCGGGGTCGTCCGGCGGCGACCGAATGGAACCATCGTAGTACGTCGGGATCGGCGTGTCGATCCCGCACGGGGACTTTTTCAGCAGCCTGCTAGCAGTTGCTCGTGCTGAAGTGGTCGCCGTCCCTGCACCAGGGTGAAAGTTACGAACCAAACCAATGACGCAACCTGCACAATCCGAACAGCCTTTGCGTAGCCGTATCCGCGACTCCTGGTACTCCGACGAACTGGTCCTGCCCCCGCGGCGCCGCGGGAACGGTAGCAGGCCGCGCGCGTCTGCAAGCCGTCCGCTGGTCCAGTCGCCGAGTGCCGCAACTGCCGTCGTCTATTGCGAGGCGAATTTTGGTGCCATCGACGGCAAAACAGCCAACGGTCTCGTCCGTCACTCCGAGCGGTACGAGATCCTCTCGGTCATCGACAGCGAGAAGGCTGGTCTCGATTCAGGTACGGTGCTCGGGGAGAAGCCGAACGCCATCCCCATCCGACGCGACCTCGCCGACGCACTCGCGCACGTCGGAGCTGTACCCGGCTACTTCATCTTCGGGATCGCACCGGCGACTGGCATGTTGTCGACACGTGAGCGAGGCATCGTGCTTCAGGCTATGCGCCGCGGGATGAACATTGTTAACGGTCTCCATGAGTTCTTGAACGACGACCCGGAATTTTCCGCGGCCAGTGCGGCGGCTGGCGTGAAAATCCTGGACGTCCGAAAGCCCCGTCCGAAGAAGGACCTCCGGATATTCAGTGGTCGTCTCGCCGAGGTCACCTGCCCGCGGATTGCCGTGCTGGGCACCGACTGCGGCATCGGGAAGCGCACGACAGCCACCGTCCTGACCCGCGCCCTCAACGCCCACGGCGTGAAGACGGTGCTGGTGGGCACCGGCCAAACCGGCTTGATCCAGGGGGCCCGCTACGGCGTCGCGCTCGATGCCGTCCCATCGCAGTTCTGCTCGGGTGAGATGGAAGCCGCCGTCGTCGAAGCGTTCGAGGGCGAGAACCCGGACGTGATCGTCATCGAAGGGCAAGGCGCGCTCAGTCACCCCGCCTACTCGACCTCGAGCCTGATTCTTCGAGGCAGTCACCCGCACGGGGTCGTGCTGCAGCACGCACCGGGACGGACCCATCGCTGCGACTACGAACAGATGGCGATGCCGACGCCGGCCTCCGAGATCAATCTCATCCAGACGTTCTCCGACACGAAGGTCATTGGCCTCACGATCAACCACGAGAACATGACCAAGGCCCAGGTCGACGCGGCTATCACGCGGTATGAGTGCGAACTCGGCATCCCGGCCACCGATGCGCTCACCCGGTCGCCAGAACGCCTGGTGGATATGGCACTTGCGGCATTCCCAGAGCTCGAGGAGAAGATGGCTGTCGTGGCCTGATGACCGCGCCACGATTGGAGATCGACCTCGACAAAATCCACCACAACGCACGCGCCCTGGTCAAAGCGCTCGCCGAGCGCAGTATCTCGGTCACGGGCGTCACCAAAGCAACCCTCGGCTCACCCGCCATTGCCAACACTCTGCTCCGCGCCGGCGTGACTGCGCTCGGCGACTCCCGTATCGAGAACATCGAAGCGATGCGTCGCGCGCGAGTGTCGGCGTCGATGACGCTCATTCGATCTCCGATGCTCAGCCAGGCGGACCAGGTCGTACGGCACGCCAACGTGAGCTTCAATACCGAAATCGACGTGATCAGCGCGCTCTCCTCCGCCGCGAAGGAGGCCGGAAAGACACACGACATCGTGCTGATGGTCGAGCTGGGGGACCTCCGGGAGGGTGTCATGCCCCGCGACCTCGAGAACACCGTGCGCGAGACGCTTCGCTTCCCGAACATCTCGCTCCAGGGCATCGGTACCAACCTCGCCTGTCGCAGCGGCGTGGTGCCTGACGCAAAGAACATGGCTGAGCTTTCCGCATTGGCTGATTCGATCGAGTCGACCTTCGGCCTGGGATTCAGCATCATCTCCGGAGGCAACTCCGGCAGCCTTCAGTGGGCGCTCGGCAGCGCAGACACCGGGCGGATCAACGATCTCCGCCTGGGTGAATCGATCCTCCTCGGTCGTGAGCCTCTCCGCCGCGAACCAATCCACGGGTTGCACACCGATGCCATCACACTGGTCGCCGAAGTGATCGAGCTGAAGGCGAAACCATCGCGACCATGGGGCAAGATCGAGCAAGCGGCCTTCGGGAAAACTCCGCCCGCCACAGATCGGGGCTGCATCTCGCAGACGATCCTCGCCATCGGGCACCAGGACACCGACCCCGACGGCCTCTGTCCGCCACCCGGAATCGAAGTCCTCGGGGCCAGCAGCGACCACCTCATCGCAGACTCCAGCAGCTCCCGCCTGAGGGTCGGCGGCGAGATCACGTTCCAGCTCAACTACAGTGCGCTCCTCCGCGCCATGACATCACCCTTCGTCGCCAAGGTTGTGACGATCACGAGCGACGACATGCGCGCGGTCGGCCCCGCGTCGGCCCCGCGGGTCTGAGGCGCCGCCGTCACTCGACCGATCTGGAAACTATCGTCATGTCTCGCTCAAGAGGAAAGATCGGTCTTGGTACACGGCGATACGGCAGCCGGTCGTAGCGCGGGGTGCACAGTGCGCCGCTGTCACACACGATCACCCGTCCAGCAATCGGTTCGAATGCGGCGCGGAAGTGTTGCATCGATCGGATAGCCACAACAGCCTGTCTCTCCGGCTCGATACCGAAGGCTCTAAATTGCTGGAGGTCGAGTATTTGGCCGGCGATGGTCACGACCAGTATTTCAAGACCGCCAACGCGCAGAACAGCAGTCGGACCGAAACTGCCGCTGAGCCCATCGATCATCGGCCCGTCGCCGGTGAAACGCCCGTCGCTGAGAGAGACAAGTTCCACCTCAAGGGAAAGTGGCCCACCTCCGAATCGTGGCTCGGTCTTGCCACCCAACACCATGTGAAGTCGTGTTCCAACGACGGCGGCCTGCAATTCCCGCGCTGCGTCACCATCCACCATGGGACCGAAACAGGCATTCCCCACCCTGGCGTCAAGCAGTGCGCGTAAAAGATCAGTTGAATCACCATAGCCGCCCGCACCCGGATTGTCCGCATAGTCTGCAATGACGAGTGGCCCGTGGTTCGGCTCGTATGCGGCTGCAATCGCTGCGGCTTCCTCAACGCTCAAATAGTCGTTCAGTACCTCATGGCGTCTGTTCCAGATGTCATCGGCGATGGTTTCGGCGAAGGCAGTGTGCGCGGCAAAATTCCCCTGACCGGTCACCAGCACCGTTGGACCGACCTCTGCCACGTCGGCACCGGCGAAACCTGCATTGATGCTCACCGCGAAAACGTCAGGCTGTTCCTCATAGGCCCGCGCGGCTGAAATACGCTCGATCATTGGGCCGATATCGGTACGCCCACCATTGACCTCTTCCAGCATGGGCCTGCTCACGCGCAAGGTGCGCGGTGTAATGTCGCCAGCCATCGTCCGGTGCAGGATCTCACCCGCGTGATGACCCGTGTCGTGCATGTCTATGTGAGGGTAGGTCTTGAACGAAACGATGATGTCGGCGAGGCCACACATCTGACGGCTGACGTTCGCATGGGGGTCAAGGGTGATGGCGATTGGCATCGCCTCGCCCACCACGCGTCGGATGCGTAAGAGCAACTCGCCTTCGCCATCTTCACAGAAATCGAGGTCCATCGCGCCATGCAGCCCGAGCAGAAGTCCGTCGAATGAGTGCTGTTCGATTGCGGACACTATCGGATCACAGAGCCAGTCAAACGTTGCCCGCGTCACTTTGCCGCTTGGCCCAGCAGCCGCACTGAGCACATGATTGACCTGCCAGTCGTGTGCTCGGCCGGCTGTGAGGAAGCCAGCGAGCTCGGTATTTGCTGCGCCGCGCTCGGCGAGCGCCTCCGAGCCCATCAGCACATAACGGTTCCGGAAGGCCTGCTCGTCGGTCTCCTGAATGCTGAATGAATTGGTTTCATGAGACATTTCGGCAGTCAGAACGTGAAACGGCATTCAGGCAATCCTGTTGTGGTGTCGTGTTCGTGGAGTAGGCGGCGGGATTATCCCGTTCGTTGTTGAACTTTGCGAGTGGCGGACTCCTTGTTTCCGCTCCGAAGTCGTCTATTCTACGCCACGGCAGCAACTCCGCCACGGGCTTGCTAATGCCGGTGGTCGCGGCGGCTCTGGTGAAACATGACGTGCAGCAGAGACCCGCCGACGAACGCCTGGTAGAGCTCCAGGCCGCCGCCTTGGTCGTCGAGCAGCTCTGCGCCGATCGCGTAACCGGCGACGGTGGCGGCGGCGAGCACCCCGATGCCGATGGCCCCCCCGCGGAAGCCGTGGCGGGGCCGCAGCATCCACCAGATCGCCAGGCCGACCGGAATGCGATGCAGGATCACCGCAACGGCGACCCCGGCGCCCGCCGGCGCGAGCGCCGCCCCCTCGAGGAGCGCGTGAAGCGCCAGACCGGACAGGCCGGCCGCGAGCGCCAGGTTGTCGGCGTGGGGCGCGAGCACCTGCGACGCGCGCTCGATGAGGGCCGGCGTGGCGATGCCGGCGGCGAGGAGCAGGATCGCCGGCACCCCCTGCTCGGCCCACGCGTGCGGGAGCACCTGCCACGCGACCAGGGCCGGGACGGCGACGTACATGAATCCGTCGACGATTCGCACGGAGCCGGGCCGGTGGTGCAGCCATCCGTACAGCAGGGCCCCGGCAACGGGGGCGGCGAGTGCCCCGGCGAGCTGGAGCATGGCAATCTACCGTCCGACCCGGGCCGCGGGCATATCAGGCCTCGGACGGACGCTGGCGGGCGTGCAGGCGGTCGGCGTGGTGGTGCTCGGTGCAGTGGTCCAGCGACTGCTCCACCTGGATCGTGACGTGCTGGATGCCGAAGTCGCGGGCGGCGACCGCGCGCAGGCGGCGGAGCACCGGCTCGAGGCCGCTGCCCGGGTAGCCGGGATCGACCAGGACGTGGGCGGCGAGCGCGTCGTAGCCCTCGGCGATGGTCCAGACGTGCATGTCGTGAACCTCGACGACGCCCTCCACGCTCTGCAACTCGCGGCAGAGACGGGGCACGTCGATATGATCGGGAGCGCCTTCGAGCAGGACATGGACCACCTTGGCGAGCAGGCGCCACGTGCTGAGCAGAATCAGAACGCCGATGACCACGCTCAGGATGGGGTCGGCGAGGGTCCACCCGAAGGCCCAGACGAGCACACCCGACACGACGACGCCGACCGAGCCCAGCAGGTCGGCCATCACGTGCCTGAAGGCGCCTTCGACGTTGACGCTGTGTCCCGCCGAACGGTGGAGAATCCACGCCGCGAGCACGTTGACGGCGAGACCCACGGCGCCGATGGACAGCATCAGCCCGCCGTCGACGTCGGGCAGGTCCCGGAAGCGGTGGGTGGCCTCGACGACCACCCAGGCCGCGATGAGCCACAGCGTCAGCGCGTTCAGCAGAGCGGCGAGAATCTCGAGCCGGCGGTAGCCGAAGGTGCGCCGCGCGGACGGCGGCCGGTCCCCGAAGTGCATGGCGAGGAGCGCGAGGCCGATGGACGCCGCGTCGGTCAGCATGTGCCCCGCGTCGGCGAGGAGGGCGAGGCTGCCGGACACGATGCCCCCGACGACCTCGACGGCCATGTAGCCGGTGATCAGGACGAGCGCCGTGATCAGGCTCCGCCGGCTCTTCCCGCGCAGCTCGCGGGAGTGGTCGTGTCCGCCCTGCCCGTGCGGCCCATGCGCGTGCTCCGGTTCAGCGTGCGCGTCGGCCGCGTGGCGGTGGTTGGAGTGCATGGCCAGATGATCAGCCCGGCTGACTGCACGGCCGGCAGACTATTGTCGGTCGCCCCGGCCCCGTCAATCAATCCGGAACTTCGCCCGTCCCGTCCGCGCCGCCGGCGCTGCCGCGGGATATCATGGGCCCGACAAGGAGACGCCATGACCCCAGCCCGGACATCGCCGCCTCGCGCCGCCGCTGCCCGCCCGACCGGCCCTGCAGGCGCCCGCCCCGTGTTGCGGCGCAGACTTCGGGCGAGTCGAGCGCTGCTCGCCGCACCCATCGTCGCCCTGCTGTCGGCCGGCAGCGCGCCGGCGCAGATCACGCGCGTCGACCTGCCGGTCGTCGAATCACCGGCGCTCGGGGGCGAGTCCTTCGGCGAGGTCGGTCGATACGAGCGCCTGCGCGGTCTGGTCACGGGCGAGGTGGACCCGGCCGATCCGCGGCACCGGCACATCGTCAACCTCGACCGCGCCCCCCGCAACGACCGGGGACGGGTCGAGTACCGCGCCACCGTCGAGATCTATCGGCCTGTCGACATGACCCACTGGAACGGGGCCATCTACCATACCGTCCCGAACCGGGGCGGGGCCGGCGCGGCCGAGCGCGCCCTCCTCGAACGCGGGTTCGCGTCGGTCCGCGTGGGCTGGCAGGGCGACATCGCCCCGAGCGACTCGAATATCGTGGCCCAACTGCCGACCGCCGCCCGGGCCGACGGCTCCCCCATCGTGGGCGCCGCCCTCGAAGAGATGATCTTCAACGACGCCGCGCCCCGATCCCGCTACCGCCTGACCTATCCGGCCGCCTCGCGCGACCGCAGCGGGGGGATGCTCTCGGTCCGGGCCGGCCAAACCGCCAAACGGCAGGCGCCCGCGGACCTCGCGTGGACCTACGTCAGCGACACCGAGATCGAGATCGCGCGCCCCGCCGGGTTCGACGGCGGCGCCATCTACGAGTTCATCTATCAGGCCCGGGACCCGATCGTGCTGGGCCTCGGGTTCGCGGCGATGCGGGACGCCATCTCGTTCCTGCGCTACGAGACGGCGGACGCCGACGGCGCCGCCAACCCGCTGGCGCAGAGCGGCCTGCCCCGCACCGCGATCTCGATCGGCATCTCCCAGAGCGGGAGGATGCTGCGGGACTTCCTGTACCAGGGGTTCAACGAGGACGTCGCGGGCCGGATCGTGTTCGACGGCATCCATCCCAACATCGCCGGATCGCGCAAGACGTTCACCAACTACCAGTTCGGCCAGCCCGGGCGGTGGCAGAAGCAGCACGAGGACCACGTCTATCCCGGCGATCAGTTCCCGTTCACCTACGTCACCCTGACCGACCCCATCAGCGGCCGGACCGACGGGCTGCAGGAACGGTGCGCGGCGTCGGACACCTGTCCGAAGATCGTCCACAGCGACAGCGAAGCAGAGCTCTGGCAGGCGCGCGCGTCCCTCGTGGTCACCGATCCAGAGGGCCAGCCCATCGAGCTGCCTGACAACGTACGAGTCTATCTGCTGGCCGGCACCCAGCACGGCGGGGGTCCCGGCGTCCACACCCAAGCGCCGAGCGCGGGCATGTGCCAGAACCTGAGCAACCCCCTGTCGCTGAGCCAGATACGCGTCGCCCTCAGCCTGGCGCTGTACGACTGGGTGGACCGGGGCGTCGCACCCCCGAAGAGCCGCTTCCCCACCGCCGGCGGCGGTGGGCTCGTCCCCGCGGCCGCCGTCGACTTCCCCGCCATCCCCGGGGTGACCTGGTCGGGGTCGTACAACCCGCTGCACCTGGCCGACCACCGGTCGCTGCCGCCCATGCTGGGAGACGCCTACCCGGTCCTGGTCGGCCGCACCGACGCCGACGGCAACATGATCGACGGCGTGAGACATCCCAATCTCGTCGCCCCCATCGGCACCTACACCGGCTGGAACCTCCGGCGGGCGGGATTCGCCGAGGGCGCCCAATGCCGCGCGACCGGATCGTTCATCCCGCTGGCGGCCACCCGGGCGACCCGCCGTTCGTCGGGAGACCCGCGGCCGTCGCTGGAGGAACGCTATCCGGACCACGCGTCCTACGTGCGCGCGGTCAGCGAGGCGGCCGAGGCCCTGGTGCAGGACCGGCTGCTACTCAGGCAGGATGCGGACGAGATCGTGGCGCTCGCGCGCGGGAGCCACATCCGAACCATCGGGACGGTTCACCGGGACTGACCGGAGACAAGCCTTCGGCCCCGGTGTTCCGGCGGCGGCAGCTCAGCATGCCGGTGCGTCGTGATCGGGGATGGCTCTCCAGGCGAGCAAGGCCACCCGTCGACTGAGTAAACTTGGACCGTGTCATCGCCAACCCAGCCGGGGGCGGCCGGATCGGCGGCCCAGTACGACAGCTTCGCCGACATCTACGGCGTCTGGACGGAGACCGCGCCGGGGGCCGAGACGAACCGCCGGTTCTATGTCGAAGCCTATCTCGCCGCCGGCGGTCCGGTCGTCGAGCTCGGCGTGGGCGACGGGCGCATCGCCGTGGAGGCAGCGGCGCGCGGGTGCCGGGTGATCGGCGTGGACGCCTCCCCGGTGATGCTGCGGCGCTGCCGGAGGCGCGCCGAGCAGGCCGGCGTGGGCGACCGGATCCAACTGCTGGAAACGGACTTCCGCACCTTTCGGATCGACGAACCGGCCGCTCTCGTCGCCCTGCCGTACCACAGCATCGGACACCTGACGAGCATGCAGGCCAAGCGGCAGGTCGCGCACCAGGTCTTCAGCCAGCTCCGGCCGGGGGGACGGTTCATCTTCGACGATTTCGTGATGACCCCCGCCGCCGCGGCCCGGATGCGCCAGGTGCAGCTTCGGGCCGCCTACCAGTCGGCGGCCGGCACGGAGATCCTGTTGTGGGTCACCTCCCGCGTGGACGAGAAGGCCCGCTTGATCACGGTCATCACCTGGGAAGACCACTTCACGGCCGACGGCTGGCCGGAATGGCGCCGCTACCGGCGACTCGAGCTGAGCTGGCTGGACCCGGATCACGCCCGGATGCTGCTGCTCGAGACCGGATTCACGATAGACGCCTGTCTCGGCAGCTTCGACGGGACGCCGTTCTCGATGGACACCGCGGCCGAGCAGATCTGGATCGCCCGCAAACCGGGGTAGCCGGGCGGGAAGCGGAGCCGCGAGGCGGCGGTTCCGGGTCAGGAAGGACGGAGCCGCAACGCATGGTCGGAACCGCGGGACTGAGGAATCTGGAAGTGACCGGCATCGTCGGCGTCTACGCGCGCGAGCGGGAGCGCCCCCAGCCCGTCGTCTTCGACATCGAGGTCGACTACGACCTGGCGCCCGCCGCGCAGTCGGACGCCCTGGCCGACGCCATCGACTACGACGGCATCGCCGCCGCCGTCCGCGAGCTCGTTCACCGGCGGCAATTCGCGCTCCTCGAGGCCATGGCGGAAGCCGCGGCGGCGCTCCTCCTCGACCGAATCGACCGCGCGCACCGTGTCCGGCTGGAAGTCCGCAAGCCCCAGGCGGTCCCCGCCGCCGCCTGCGCCTTCGTCCGGGTGGAGCGCACCCGCTCGTGAGCAGACAGGACAATCCGGTCGCGGTGGTGACAGGCGGCGCGCGCCGTCTCGGGCGCCGTCTGTGCTCGATGCTCGCGGCGCGCGGATACGACCTCGTGGTGCTCTATCGCGCGTCGGAGCAGGACGCCAGATCGCTGGTTCGCGAGATAGAGACGGCGGGACGGCGCGCGCGGCCCCTGGCCGCGGACATCGGCGTCGAGCGCGACGTGGCGGCGGTCTTCGACGACGTCGCGGCGGTGGAGGGCCGGGTCGATCTCCTCGTGAACAACGTGGGCAACTACAACCCGCAGCCGGTGACCCGGCTCGACCCCGCGGGGTGGGACGCGACCCTCGCCGCCAACCTGTCCGGCGCGTTCTACTGCTGCTACCACGCGCTGCGGCTCATGCCCGACGGCGGCAACATCGTCAGCATCGGCATGGCCGGCCTGGAAGGCATTCGCGCCAACGTCCACGGCGCCGACTACTACGTCAGCAAGACCGGGCTCCTGGTCCTGACCCGCGCCCTCGCGAAGGCGCATGCCGGCCGGCGGATCCGGGTGAACATGGTCTCGCCGGGACAGCTCGAGAACTCCGTCGACCTGCCTCCGCCGGACACCATCGACCAGTGGATCCCGCTGGGGCGCGCCGGCCGGTTGGACGACGTCACGCAGGCGGTCGAGTACCTGCTCGACGCTTCCTACGTGACCGGGGTCAACATCGACGTCTCCGGCGGATACCGGCTCTGACGAGCCGTCGCAGAACCCGCGTCTTGCTCAGCGGCCGGCGACGGCGCCCGCGGACTAGCGCAGGCGCCCGAGCGAAACGGCGCAACAAGGGGGTATCGTGGAGGTGCGTGACCGAGGGGCGCCGGTGTTCCGCGGAGCAACGCCGTCAGTCGGGATGCATCGCCAATCGAATCCGGAGGGTACCCCCGCCACGGGGCGGCCCGAGCTCCACGTGTCGATTCCCCTGACCGCCACCGCGCTCTGCCCGCTGTGGAACCGGGCGTCGGAATGGGAACGCCGACTGGGCATGATCCGCGAGGCGCGGCGGTTTCTGTATCTGTCCACCTACTACGTCGAGTACGACGCCTACGGCGCCGAACTGCTCGCGCGGCTGATCGAGGCGCAACGGCGCGGCGCGACGGTCAATCTGCTCATCGACGGCTTCGGCCAGCGGCTCGGCGGGGTCCTGATGTCGGCCGCGGTCAAGGCGGCCCTGCAGGACCGGCTCGACGCGCTGCGCGGCGCCGGCGCCGTCGTGACCGTGTACCGCCCTCCCCACCCGATGCAGCGGCGCCTCGGCGGCGGCCAGCACGTCAAGATTCAGGTCTCCGAGCAGGGCGAAGCCATCTTCGGCAGCAGCAACGTCACCCGGACCTCGTTCGAAGGATGGAACGAGTACTCGGTCGCGCTTCGCGGTCCCATCGTGCGCGCCCTCCTCGAGAGCTACCGGACCATCGGCGGCGAGGTCGACCCCGCCCACCTGCGCGAGCTGGATCGATGCGCGGCCAAAACGCGCGGAGACATCGACCTCGACTACTGGATATGCAATCCCAATCTCCACCAGGGCCGCCGCGGTCCCCTCGGATGGCGCGGCTCCAACGTGGTGACCGAGCGCATGCTCGACATGCTGAACGCCGCCCGGCGCCGCATCCGGCTCACCACCTTCTACTTCAAGCCGGCGCCAGCGCTGCTGGACGCGCTGCTGGCGGCGGCGCGGCGCGGGGCGGAGATCGAGATCTTCCATTCACACCGCGACGCGCTGCCGGCGACGGATCTCGCGTGGATCGCCGCCGCCGCCGGCTATCCGCGGCTGCTGGGCGCAGGGGTCCGCATCTACGAGAATCGAAGCGGCGAGCACTCGAAAATCGTGCTCGTCGACGATGCCTGGGTCGCCTTCGGCAGCTACAACTTCGAGGACGCGGCGCACGACCGGCTCGCCGAAGCCATGCTCGCCACCCGAGACCCGGCGGCCGTCGCCCCGGCGCGGGCGATCTTCGACGCCCTCCGGGCCGATCCGGGCAACACGCCGGTCGGCCCCCGATTCCGCCGGCGCCTGCCGGCCGGCCTGCGGTTGCGGCTGGCCCTGCTCGGCCGTTTCAAGCGGTGGATGTAGCCCGGAAGGAATGTGATGCCCGACGACCTTCGGTTCACCGAAATCGAGCACAAGTTCGTCGTCGGCGACGACTTCGACCTGACGCGCTTCCGCACCGCGATCGAGCGACTGCAACCGATACGCACGAACGCGCTGCGGGTCCGGGACCGGTACTTTCTGACCGAGGCGGGCCGGCGCGGGCGGTTCATCCTCCGCCATCGCCATGATCCGGAGCTGCACCATCTGACCCTCAAATCGCTGGCCCGGGACCCGGAGGTGCGCTCGGAGGTCAATCTCGATCTCGGACACCACGCCGGCGACCAGGCCTCCGCGGTCGACGCGTTCGTCGAGCGGCTCGGGGTGACCTGGAGCGGCGCCCTCCACAAGGACATGACGGTCTGGTACTTCCCCGATATCGAAGTGGTGCACTACCGCGCCTCGGCGAGGGCGCGCGCGGTCGAATGCGTGGAGTTCGAGGCGACCCGGAAGCACTCGGTCGCCGACGCCCTGCGCACCGTGCAGCGCTACGAGCGCGCCACCGGCTTCGGCGACGCCGCCCGCTCGCGCCGCTCGCTCCCGCAGCTCCTGTTTCCCGAAGTCGCCGCCGCGCTGGAAGACACCGCGCCAGAGAACGAGAAGGGCGACGACCGGGGTCGCTGAGGCGTGCCGCGATGCGGCAATCTCCTGCGGTCCGGTTCGCCCGGCCCTCCGGCTTCTTGCCGGACGTGCGGGATGGAGTGAACGTTCAGCCCGCGGATGCGGCTTCGAGGCCCCGGTCCCAGGTCCTAGGCCGGCTTGGCCCCTGCGCGCCTGACCATCCGCATGAGGTTGTCGTAGATGCGGCGCGCGTTGCGGTTGAAGTCGGCCATGCCGGCCGCGGCCGCGGCCTCGAAGCCGGCCCTGGCGCCCGCCCCGAGCGCGCGCTCCAGGGCCTGCCCGTAGGCGGGGACGGCGCCCCACTCGGGCACCGTCCTCTGGGTGATCTCGACGTGATACTGAATGCTGAAGGCGTGGCCGCCGACGCCGAGCGCCTGCACCGCGCAGGCGCGCGAGGCCGCGAGGACACGGGCGCCTGGCGGCGGCTGCAACACCTCCGCGCCGTGCCATTGCAGGCAGGCATGGGTGGCCGGCACGCCCTCGAAGAGGGGGCTCTCCCGGCCCGCCGCCGTCAGCTCGACCTCGAAAATGCCGATCTCGGGCTCGGCCGCGGGCCCGACCTCGCCGCCGAGAGCCTGCGCGAGAAGCTGGTGCCCGAGGCAGAAACCGAAGAAGGGCATCTGCCGCTCGAGAACCGCCTCGCGGATGGCGGCGCGCTCGACCTCGAGCCACGGATGAAGGCCGTCCTCCCAGACGTCCATCGGGCCGCCCATGACCCACAGGGCGTCGTAGGCGCCGAGGTCGGGAATCGACTCGCCGGCATCGAGCTCGACCGCGCGCCATTCGATGCCGTCCTCGCGCATGAAATCGCGGAAAACGCCGGGATGCTCCACCGGAATGTGCTGGAAGACGAGGATGCTGGGAATGGTCACGGACATCGAACGTATCTCTCGCAGCGGCCCGTCGGCGTCAGCGCAGCCCCGCGGCCAGCTCCGCCGCCATCTGCTCGTCGCGCGCGATGGCCGCGCGCACCTGATCGGGTCGGGTCTGGAAGCAGTCGAGGCAGACCGCGGGGTCGATTGCGTGGCCGGCGGTGTCGAGTCCGCGGGCTTCCATCAACGCGCGCAACCGGTCCGCGGTACGCGTCTGGGCCTTGAAGAAGTCGGAATAGCTGAGCCCGTTCGCAGCGGGGTCCAGCCCTCGACGGTGCGGGCGTCGAGGGCCGCGCCCTGCTCGACCAGATAGTCGACGACGGTGTTCACCCCGCGAAACGCGGCGCCGTGCAACGCGGTCTCGTGGCGGTCGTTGACGGCATCGACGTCGGTTCCCGCCTCCACGCACAGCCGCACCGCCTCGAGAACCTCACCTTCCTGCCCCGGCAACGAGCCGCCGTCCTCGCCGGCGATGAAGATGGCGACCCCCGCCGCCACCATCAGCGGCGTCGTGCCATCGGCGCTCGGGATCCCGCCCGCCACCCCGGCGCACGCAATACGCCAGTCTACGCACTTCGCCTCCGTCTGGCCAGATCCGTCGCCTCGTGCTGCACGAGGCGCGGGCGCGTTTGCAAGCGAAGGAAGAATCACGGTACGGTCAGGCGAACCGCAGGCACCTCGCGGTCTCCGGAGTTCATGGCAACGCGGACCCTCCTCCACCGTCTGATCGGCTCCGTCACCTCGATTCGTCCCGAGGAAACGGCGCCGGTGGCGTTGATGTTCGCCTACTCGTTTCTCGCCATGACGTCGTACAACATCGTCAAGCCGCTCACCCGGTCGCAGTTCATCGCCACCCTCGGGTCCGACAACCTACCGTACGTGCTGTTCGCCGCCGGGATGTTGATCGGCGTCGTCATGCACCTCTACACCAGCGCCATTCGCCGCCTGCGCCCCCGGCACGTGATACCGGTCACGCAGGCCGCCATCATCGGCCTGCTCGTGATCTTCTGGGGGCTCCTGCAGACCGGCGCCGGTTGGGTCACCGTCGCCTTCTACTTCTTCGGCCTGATTCTCGGCATCCTGCTGATCAGCCAGTTCTGGACCCTGGCCAACGACATCTTCGACGCCCGGCAGGCCAAGCGCCTGTTCGGGTTCATCGGCGGCGGGGCCAGCCTCGGTGGGGCCCTGGGGGCCGGCATCACCGCCTTCCTCGTCGAGGAGGTGGGCTCCGAACAACTGGTGCTGGTCAGCGCGGCCGCCCTCGCCGCCTGTACCGGCATCGTGCTGCTCCTGCTCCGCCGCCTTCCCGTCGGCGAGCACGGCGAGGTCGACGCGCCCGACAGCGGCGTCGGAGGCCGAGAGGCGATGCGGCTCCTCTCCGAGTCGCCCCAGCTGCAGGTGCTGGCCCTGACCGTCGGGTGCGCCGCCGCCGGCGCCGCCGTCGTCGACCAGCAACTGAGCATGGCGGCGGAAGCGATGCGCGGCGACAGCGGCGGCGACAGCATCGCCGCCTTCCTGGCCGAGGTCACCGCCTACCTCTCGATCGGCGGATTCGTCGTCCAGGTCGCGCTCATCAGCCGCATCCACCGGTCCGCCGGGATCGGCGCGGCACTTCTCCTGCTGCCGATCGGCTTCAGCGCCAGTGCGGCGGTGATCCTCCTGACGGGGGCGCTCTGGGCCGTCGCGGGGGCTCGGGTACTCGGCTCGACCATGCGCTACACGCTCGACAAGACGACGCGCGAGGTCCTCTTCGTGCCGCTCGCGGCCGAGTTGCGGCACCGAGTCAAGCCGTTCATCGACGTCACGATGGACCGATTCGCCAAGGCGCTGACGGCGGTGCTGCTGCTCGCCCTCATCCAGCCCTGGGGGCTCGGACTCGACTGGCGCCAACTGAGCTATGCGAGTCTCGCCATCACCGGACTTTGGATCGCGGTCTCGATCCGGGCGCGGGCCGAGTATCTCCGGTCCTTCCGAGCCAGCATCGACGCCCGCACCATCACCCCGGACGCGGTGATAACGCGCGCGGGCGAGGCCGCCACCGTCGAGACCCTGGTGGAGGAGCTGTCCAACCCGGACCCTCCCGCGGTGCTCTACGCCATCGAGATGCTCGAAGCGCTGGACAAGCCGCACCTCGTCACGCCGCTGCTGCTGCGTCACGAATCAGGGCCGGTCCGGGTGCGCGCGCTGCATGCGCTGGCGTCGGGCCGCTCGCGCGTGGCTCACCGCTGGCAGGGCGTGGTCGAGCGGATGACCCGGGACGACGACGTCGACGTGCGCGCCGCTGCGCTAGAGGCGCTGGCGAGCCTGTCGCACCAGGATGCGGCGGCCATGATGTCGGGCCATCTCGCCGACCCCGAGCCCCGGGTGGCGGTGGCCGCGGCCGCCGCCCTCGCCCGATCCGGCCGCGAGCCCGACGTGCTCCTCGCGATAGCGACGTTCCAGAGACTCATCGAAGACACCCGCGACGCCGGCGCCGCGGGACGGCGCGAGGCGGCGCGGGCCCTCGCCAAGATGGAGGACCGCCGTTTCCGCACCCTGCTGGCGTCCCTGCTGCATGACCATCGGGGCGACGTCGTCCTCGAGGCCATCCGGAGCGCGCGGGCGCTCGGCGCGTCGGACGGACTGTTCCTGCCCGGTCTGCTCTCGAGGCTCGGCCACCGCAGCCTGAAGCACGCGGCGCGGGAGACGCTCGTGGCCTACGGCGAAGCGGGCATCCCGGCCCTCCGCTACGCGCTCGAGAACCCCCACGAGCAGGTTTGGGTGCGGCGGCACGTCCCGTCCACGCTGGCCCTCCTGCCCCACCAGGCGGCCATGGACGCGCTCGTGGGCAGCCTCGACACCCCCGACGGATTCCTGCGCTACAAGATCATCGCGGCCATCGAGCGCCTCCGGCGCAACCATCCCGCGCTGGTCGTCCCCCACGCCGCCATCGAGACGCTTCTCGTGAAGGAGTCGAGGCGGTACTGCAACGTCCTGACCCTCGGAAACAACGTCTTCAGGCATGCGCCGGCCCCGAACGACGCAGACCAGGAGCGCGCCCGCGGCGTCGAGCGGCGGGACCACCATCGCGCGACCGTGCTCGCCCCGCACGACACCCTGCTCGAGCGAGCCCTCCACGAGCTGCTCGAGCGCAACGTCGACCGGATCTACCGGCTGCTGGGCATCCTGCACGAGGTCGGCGACGTCGCGGCGGCCCGGCACGCGATCGAACGCGGCGACGCCCGACGCCGCGCCCACGCCCTCGAGTACCTCGACAACGTGCTGCCCGGAACCGTACGCAAGCGCGTCCTTCCCCTGATCGACGAGACGCCCCTGTCCGCCAAGGTCGAGCACGCCAATCTCCTGCTCGGCACGAGGCCGCGCGACCTCGAAGATACCCTGGCGCAACTGATACACGACGCCAACCCGGTGATCGCGGCGACGGCCATCCACTTCGCGGTGGAACACGCTCCGGGAACCGTGACCGATGACCTGGAGTGGGTGAACGCCCACCGGGCCGCCACCGATCCGCACGTCAACGACACCGCTTCCTGGGCCCTGTCCCTGACGACGTCCGGCCGGACGGCGTCCCCCGCGGACGTTCACGGCCTCCCGACGGTGGAGCTCGCGAATCGGCTGAGCCGCATCCCGATCTTCGAGTTCGTCTCGGTTGACGAGCTGTTCCGGGTCATCGAGTCCGGCCGGGAGGTGTGGTACGCGGCCGATCAGCCGGTGGGCACGGAAGGCGCCACCGAGGCGGTCGAGCTCCTGATCGATGGTTCCGTCCGGCGGTCCATCAGAACCAGCGACGGCGAGGCCCTGCGAGCACCCGGCGTGCTCGGTCTGGAGGAAGTGCTGCAGGGCGCGCCCACCACCCAGCCGACGTGGGCCAACGAACGCTCGGTCTGTCTGCGCATCCAGGCCCCCGATTTCATGGCGATGGTGTCCGACGACGTCCTGCTGGCGCAGGGGTTGTTCCGGCTGCTGCTGACCCCTACGGCCGGCCGGAGCGACCGGAGCCCCGCCCACCTGCCGGCGGTGACGCTGCCGAACACGGCGCTGCAGCCGTTCGACGAGGCGATGCTCCTGCGGCACCATCCCCTCCTGGGACGGGCGGCGGCGGTCGAGCTCCTCGCTCTCGTCCAGGCGGCGCGGAGGCTGTCGCTCGAAGACGGGGAGGTCCTGTTTCTCGACGACGCCCCTGCCGCGCTGTGCCTGGTGCTGGAGGGCGCCCTCAGGCTCGAAACGGACGGCGCCGCGCCGATAGCCGCGGGACCGGGCGGCACGCTGCTGGTGCCCGAGACCCTCGCGGGCGCCCGGGCGGGATGGCGGGCCACCGCGGACGGAGCGTGCCGGGTCCTGCGGGCGGAGCGGGACGACGTGTTCGCGGTATTGTCCGATCGGGTGGACTTGCTGCAGGATCTCTTCAGCGGCGTGCTCGCGGCCCGGGGCTCCGCGTTTCCGAGGGCCGCGCCCGCACCCGCACGGCGGCCGACGCCGCTGACGACGCTGGAGTCGGCGCCGTAGGACGGCGCGCTCCTGGAGGGGTTGGTCGGGCGGGAAGCGGAGCCGCAAGGCGACGATTTCCGGACCAGTTCGTGGAGGCCACACATGCGCATGTCTCATCGGTTTCCGGCTCTCGCGGCGGCGGCGGTGCTGGTGCCGTGGCTCGCAGGCGCCGCCGTTGCCCAGGACGCCGCCCGCGCGCTCGCCCCGGAGGCGATGGAGGCGTTCCTGCTCAACGCCGAAGTGTCGGACGTCCGCGACGCCGGCGCCGGCGTGACCGGGTCGCAGCGCGCGACCGCCTCCGACGGTCGACTGACCCACGACGTCCACATTCAGACCGTCGACGTCAGCCGATCGCGGTTCGTCGCGCGCGGCGCCCGGGTGGAGCTCAACTTCAGGGACTCCTACCTCTACAACGTCGCCGCCTACCGTCTGGCCGCCCTGCTGGGCATCGACAACGTGCCCATGTCGGTCCTGCGGGAGATCGACGGCGAGCCGGCCGCGGTCACGTGGTGGGTCGACGACGTGGCCATGACCGAGAAGGATCGCATCGACCAGCGGACGCTCGGGCCGGACCCCGCGAGGACGAGCCGGCAGTTCTACACCCAGTACGTCTTCGACGAACTCATCCAGAACCGGGACCGGAACCAGGGCAACATGCTGTGGACGACGGACTGGGAGATGTGGCTGATCGACCACACGCGCGCGTTCCGCCTGGACGTCGAAGTGACGAAACCCGAGCGGATGACACGGATCGAACGGGCGCTGCTCGACAACCTGCGCGCCTTGACCCCGGACGCCCTTGAAGCGGCGCTCGACGACAGCCTCACCTCCGGGGAGCGGTCGAGCCTGATGCGCCGCCGCGACCTGTTGCTGCGCCACTTCGACGATCGCATCGCGCATTACGGCGAGAGCGGCGTGGTGATGGACTAGGGAGCCCGCGGTCTCAGGGCTCCCGGGAGTCTGCGCCGCGGAACGGCGCTCCCGGCGAAGGGTTCGAAGAGTGGACACTGGCATGCAATCCGGCGTTTTCCCGGCGTCCGCGGCCTCGTTCCGGGCGGACCGGCGCACCCGCATCCGCGGCGGCGCCGGTCCGGCGGCGGCGCTCCTGCTGCTGGTCGCGTCCGGTGGCGCGGCCGCCCCGGCCGAGGCCCAGCCCGGTCCCGACCGCGTGGTCGCCATCGGCGACATCCACGGCGCCGGGGGCCGGTTGAACGCGATCCTGCGCCAGGCCGGGCTGGTCGACGGCGCAGGCCGCTGGAGCGGCAGGACCGCCACGCTGGTGCAGACCGGCGACTTCACCGACCGGGGTCCCCAGGTTCGCGAGGTCATGGACCTGCTGATGCGGCTCGAGGACGACGCCCGGGACGACGGCGGCGAGGTGCGGGTGCTGCTGGGCAACCACGAGACGATGAACCTGATGGGCGACGTGCGGGACGTCACCCCCGCGATCTTCGGCAGCTTCGCGTCGGACGACGCGGAGCGACGGCGCGAGGACGCCTATCGGCAATACGCGGCCCACGCGTCGCGGCGACGGGCGGACCATTCTCGGCGTGAGCTCCCGGACCCGCTGTCTCGAAGCGAATGGATGCAGGCGCACCCGTCTGGCTTCGTCGAGTACATGGCGGCGATGGGACCCGACGGACGGTATGGCCGATGGCTGCGCGACAAGCCGATCGTCACCGTGGTCGAGGACACCGTCTTCCTGCACGGCGGCCTCGCGCCGAGCCTGGAAGCGACGAGCGTCGAGAACTTGAACGACACCGCGCGGGAGGAGATCGAACGCTTCGATCGGCACCGGAGCCACCTCATCGACGCCGGCGTCATCCTGCCGTTCTCGACGTTTCAGGAGATATTCGCGGCCGCGGCCCTCGAGTTGCGTGCCTGGATCGAGCGGTTGTCCCCGAACCGGCGCGAGCCGCACCCGCGGCGGTCGGTATCGCGCCAAGAGAGAGCGCTCCTCGACGTGCTGATGGACCTGCAAACCATCAATAGCTGGTCGATCACCGCCCCCGAAGGCCCCCTCTGGTTCCGCGGATTCGCTCAATGGCCCGATGGGGCCGTCGACGCTTTCGTCGGTGACGTGCTGGAACGTTTCGACGTAGCCCGTGCAGTGGTCGGCCATTCGGTCACCGCATCCCGGCGGATCACTAGCCGTTTCGGCAAGAGAGTCTTCCTCATCGACACCGGCATGCTGCAGGGCACCTACCAGGGCTTGGCTTCGGCGCTCGAGCTGCTCGACGGGCGGGTCACCGCCATCTACCCCGGGGAACGCGTCCCGCTCGATGCCCCCGTCGTCCCGCAGGAGTGAGTCCCGCGCGAATCGGACCTGTCGGACGCCGGGGGCGGCGCGCAATCAGGGAACGACGCGCCGACGCCGCGCGCCCCACCGGCCCGGCTGCGCGAGAAAAGTGAGTCCCGCGCGAATCGGACCTGTCGGACGCCGGGGGCGGCGCGCAATCAGGGAACGACGCGCCGGCGCCGCGCGCCCCACCGGCCCGGCTGCGCGAGAAAGCGGCCGGGCAGCGCCGCCGCGCAGGCCGGGCAGCGTCCCTCGGCGTCGACGCGCCACCGGGTGATGCGGTACCCGTCACGGCCGATCAGGACCTCCCCGCAGCCGGAACAGTACGTGGACTGTCCCTCCTCGTCCCGGATGTTGCCGGTATAGACGTACCGCAAGCCGGCCCGCAGGCCCTGCTCGCGCGCCCGGCGGAGGGTGTCGGGCGGCGTGGGGGTCGCGTCGAGCATCTTGAAGTCGGGGTGGAACGCGGTGAAGTGCAGCGGCACGTCCGGTCCGAGATGCTCGACCAGCCAGCCGCAGAGGCGGTCGACCTCGTCGCGGGAGTCGTTCTGCCCCGGGATGAGCAGCGTCGTGATCTCGAGCCAGACCTCGGTCTCGCGCGCGAGCCACTCCAGGGTGTCGAGCACCGGCTGCAGATGGGCGAAGCAGATGCGGTGGTAGAAGGTGTCGGTGAACGCCTTGAGGTCGATGTTCGCCGCATCCATCCGGGCGAAGAGGTCCCGGCGGGCGGACGGCGACACGTAGCCGCTCGACACCGCGACGCTCTTGACGCCGCGCGCGCGGGCCGCCTTCGCGCAGTCGATGGCGTACTCGGCGAAGATGATGGGGTCGTTGTAGGTGAACGCGACGCTGGTGCATCCGGCTCCGGCCGCGGTGTCGGCCACCCCGGCCGGAGCGGCGGCGGCCGACAGCACGCGGTCCTCGCGCGCCTTCGAGATGTCCCAGTTCTGACAGAAGCGGCAACCGAGGTTGCAGCCGGCGGTACCGAACGACAGCACGCTGGACCCTGGGTAGAAGTGGTTCAGCGGCTTCTTCTCGATGGGGTCGATGCAGAAGCCGGTGGCGCGGCCGTAGCTGGTGAGCACGACCTCGCCGCCGCGCGCCTCCCGCACGAAACAGAACGCCTTCTGCCCGTCGTGCAGCTTGCAAAAGCGCGGGCACAGGTCGCACTGCACCCGGCCGTCGTCGAGCGGATGCCACCACCCGCCGCGCACGACCCCGGGCTCGATTTCGAGGGGCATGGACACCTTCTCTTGAGGACAGTCCACTAGTTGAGGACGTCGAAGAGATAGCTGTACTTCAGAATGATGCTGCGGCCGACGCCGGACGGGATGAAGTCGCCGAGCCCCTCGGTCTCGTTGTAGACCACGAACAGGCCGGTGTTGGCGTCCTGGAGCCAGCCGAACCGCAGATTGACCGACCACAGATCGACGCTGTCGTTGTACTGCAGCAGGCTCTGCGCGAAGATCCGGGGCGAAAAGTTGTAGGCGATCTGGGTCGAGACCAGATTCGTGACGACCTGGCCGGCCGGCAGGTCGATGTGGTTGCGGCTCCAGTTGAGGAGCAGGTTCAGGGTTTCGCCGCTGCGCACCCCGAGCGACGGCCCGTAGGACCGCAGGGTCCCGCCGAAGAAGCCGCTGCCCTGAAACCGGAATCCGGCGTTCACCGGCGCGGACCGATCCGAGTTGTAGCTGAGGGACGCCTCGTTCCAGTCGTAGAATCCGGGCAGCACCGGCACCCCCGAGATGGGGAACGACTCGACCACCCCTTCCTTCCGCACGTTCCAGGCGGTGATCAGCGAGGAGCTGTCGTCGAACTCCCAGGCGTTGTCCATGTGGAGGAGGGAGCTCTCGATGAAGCCGCGGTCGTAGTTCCAGAACCGGTTGAATGTCACGTGCGGGCGCATCTCCTGGATCTTGAGCAGGTCGTCCGGCCGCCACGTATAGAAGATGCCGCCGTCGACCTTGCGAAACCCGTGGCGGCGCACGAACCCGACCTCGGGGTTGAAGTTGTCGCCCAGCTCCATGTAGCCGGCGCGCACGCGCCACGCCTGCGCGTTGTAGTCGACGGCCACGTCGTAGGCGTAGTCCACGCCGGCGTAGTCCTCGTTGACCCCTTCGGGGGTCTCGGTCCGGGCCGCGAATCCGGACACGATGCCGTTCTGGCCGAAGCCCCACCGGCCGTCGAAGCCGAACGTGCGGTTGTAGTCGTCGTCCCCGGCCAGGTCGCCGGTGGCCTGGCGATTGACGAACAGCCCCCCGATACTCGACCGGTTGGGCAGATCCCGCCGCACCCGGGCCACGCCGAAGTTGTTGGAGGGGACGCCGCCGGACTCCCCGGTCTGCATGTTCAGGAACCCGACGGTGACGGTGTCGGAGACCTTGCCGGACAACCGGGCCCCGCCGAGAATCGGAATCGCGTGGCCGTCGGGGGCGATGCCGATGCGGCGGCTGAAGAACAGCTCGGTCTGACCCGGGTCGTTGAAGGCGGCGCCACCGCTGTTGGCGACCGTGAAAACGCCGGCGTTCTCGAGAAAGAACGGCCGCTTTTCGGGGAAGAACAGATTGAACCGATCGAGGTTGATCTGTTGCTGGTCGACCTCGACCTGGGCGAAGTCGGTGTTGGCGGTGAGATCGAGGACGACGCCGGACGTCACCCCGTACTTGATGTCCCCGCCGACGTCGCCCAGCATCGTCGTCTCGCGAGCGCCCGGACCGGCTTGGCTGACCACCTCGCCCACGACATAGGGAGTAATCTGCAACGTGCGCCACAACCCCTCCGGCGCCTCGACGCCGGCCAACTGCCCGGCCAGCGAGACCCGGAACAGGTCGAACTGGCGCGGCAGCGGCGCCCAGTAGGCCAGCTCGTTGCGGCGCCGGATGTTGCGCTGGAAGTTCACCCCCCAGGTCTGGACGCGGCCGGCCGGGAAACGAACGGTGCGGAACGGAATGGCGAACTCGGCGCTCCACCCGACGTCGGACGTCGCGGTCCGTACCTGCCACACGCCGTCCCAGTTCAGGTTGAACCCCCCGCCGGCGCCGAACGACGTGCCCCCGCGTCCCATGCCGCTGCCGCCCGCGCCCTCGTTCACGAGCTGTCCGTCGTACTCCTGGCCGGACGGGCTGGTGCCGAACACGAACCCGTTCTGCCGGTCGAGGAAGGTATCGAGAATCAGTTGGAAGCTGTCGCTGTCGGCCAGCGACGAATCGCGGCGGCTGTCGGTCACGATAATCGCGCCGGGGTCACGGTCGTAGCAGACGACGCCGAAGTAGATGGTGTCGTCGGTGAAGACGACCCGAACCTCGGTGCGCTCCGACGCCGGCTGGCCCTCGTCGGGAGCCGTCTGCCGGAATCCGGTCGCCGGCGGCGCGCCTTCCCAGGCGGGGTCGTCGAGGACGTTGCCGTCGAGCAGCGGGGCCACGTCCACCCGTATCGCGCCGGCCTGCCGCCCCGCCCCGACGTCGAAACCGGCCGTGGTCCGCGGTTCGCCGGGCTGCGCCGGGGGCCGGCTCTGGTCCTGGCCGGCAGCCTCCTGGGCGCCGCCTGCGAGTGCCGCCGCCACCGCCAACGACCAACACGTTCCACGCCACGCGGACGGTCCCTCGGAACCGGCCGCGGTCATCGTCTCCCTGCTACTCATCCAACGCCTCAATCCCCCTATGAAGAGCCCGATCGCGTCGCGCGGCGTTCCGAGCCCGGTCCGGATCGGCGATGCCGACCCGGTCGCGCGTCGACCGAAGCAGTTTCTTGACATTGTACGCCGGGCGGCGAACGCTCATGGATGGTCGTCATCCAAGCGGATTCCCCGCCGCCAACGGTCAACTTCCGGAACCGCCCGTACCGGTCGGCAACGGTGAAGCGCTCACCAGCGGAACGCGCGCTGGTCGGCTTCCGCGTACAAGCGGCGAACGACCTCGGCGGCGACGTTCTTCTCCAGGTACGGGATGGCGATCGTGTAGGCGCCGGGCCCGGCCCCGGCGGTGTCGATGCGCACCGAGGCCATGCCGTGGCGTCGGTCGAAGGGAGACTCGGCGAGCCCCACCGTCTGGATCCGGCCATGGGGGACGATGGCGAGCTTGCGGGTCCACCAGCCGCACCGGAACAGCACGCCCCACGCGGTGAGCGCATAGCCGGCGTGCGCCACCCAGCGATGGGCATGGACAACGGCGGCGAACGCCGCGATCGGAGCGAGCGCAAGCGCCCACGGGCCGGCGGCCAACCCGCCGAGCAGGGTCACCGCCGCGGCGACCGCCAGCCCGCGGGCGAGGATGCGCCGCCGCGCCCGGCCGGCGAGCGGCTGCCACGCCACGCCGGCGAGATCGACGTACGGCAGGACCTGCTGCAGGAGGACGGGGACCCGCGCCGTCTCCACCATCGGGGCCAGCCACTGGCTCTCGGCCTTCGAGTCGCCGGACGGCGACTCGAAGTCGACGCCCGCGTCGGCCGAGGCGGCGCCGCCGACGGTGCGCAACTCGAGCGATTGGCGGCGGAACCGGCGGTGCAGCGGGGACTCGGTGGCCGTCAACGACTGGATGCGGCCGGTCGGGATGGTGCGGGAGACGCGCGTGAACAGGCCGAAGTCGGCGCGCAGGTCCGACCCGCGGCGGGTCAGGGTGAAGCCGTGGAGCTGCAGCAGGAACCAGCCGACGGACAGCATGCGGAGCAGGACGAACGCCAACACCACGAACGTGATGGCGAGCAGGACGGCGGTCAGCACCGGGTTGGCCAACCGGAGCCCGGTCAGCCAGTCGGCCGCCGCGCCGAGCGGCAGCCGGTCCGCGGCGGACCGCAGCACCGGCTCGAACGCGTCCCCGTCGGGGCGGCTCTGCGCGAGCAGGCCCAGGGCGGCGGCGACCACCACCATCCCCTTGTTCGAGACGATGCCCAGCTTCACCAACTCGCCGGCCGGCACCCGCAGCAGCACGCGCTCGCGTGGCTCGCCGGCCACCGCGGGCGGCGGTTCCTGCGCCCCGGGCGCCGGGTCGCCCGCCGCTGACGGCCCCGGCCGGACGGGCGGAGGTCCCGAGACCCCCGTCCCGGACGCCGCACGCGCCGCGCTCGCGTCCCGCGACGCGGGCCGGCCGGCGAACACCCGCGCGTGCATCTCGGCGACGGCGTCGAGCGACAGCACGCGCATCACCGCCTCGGGCCGGGCGCCGGCGGCGGTCTCGACCCGCACCAGGGCGACCCCGCACAGGCGGTGCAGCGGGTTCTGCACCAGGTCGATGTTCTGGATGCGCCCATAGGGAATATGGCGCTCGGTGCGGGTCAGGAGACCGTCGCGCACCACGATCTCGTCCGCCGCGAGACGGTAGCGGTAGACCCGGTAGTGGAGCACGGCGGCGGCGACCACGGGGCCGGCCAAGAGCACTCCCCACAGCTCGTAGCCGTCGCCGCCCGAGGCCACGAGCAGCAGCAGAGCGGGAACGATGAACCCCTTGGCGAACTGGGCGGCGGTGAAGATCCAGGACAGCGGATGCAGGCGCCGGTCGTCAGACGCCACCGTCGCCTCCCGCCTCTCCGAGGTTGGTCATGACAGAGCGTCCGCCGGACGGGACACGTCCTCCGGCCGCACTCCCGGGCCTCGGCAATGCGCACTTCCGAAACCGGTAAGGAGGCGTGCCGGCCGCGATCGCACCGACGAGCATACAACGCTCGCGGCGGCATCGCCCGCCGGCGATGCTACGATCGAAGGCCACGATGGACGGACAGCTTCTCAGAGAACATAGCGACATGGCGACGAAACGGCTGACGGTCGGATGGATGCTGGGCGCGATGATGGTCGCGGGCGGGGCGTGGACCCTGTCCGCGGGCCCGGCCGGTGCGCAATCGCTGCAGCCGGCGGACTGGGACGCGGGCCTGCGCATGGCCGAAGCCGTCGACCGCAACCCGGACCCCGACGTGGTCGAGGTCGACTTCGAGGCCCGGGTGGCCCGCGTCGAGATCACCCCGGGGTTCGAGGTGGAGGCCTGGACCTACAGCGGCACCATCCCGGGACCGATGATCCGGGTGAACGTCGGCGACCGGCTGATCGTGCACTTCACGAACAACCTGCCGCGGCCGAGCACGATCCACTGGCACGGGCTCCGGATCCCTATCCACATGGACGGCGTGCCGGGCTACTCGCAGGAACCGGTGCAGCCGGGCGGGACCTTCACCTACGACTTCGTGGTGCCCGACGCCGGCATCTACTGGTATCACCCGCACGTGATGTCGGCGGAGCAGGTCGGGTTCGGCCTCTACGGCGCCTTCCTCGTCGAGGACCCGGCGGAAGCCGGGATGGTCGGGGTCGCCGACGATCTCGTGGTCGTCCTCAGCGACATCGACGTGAACGACGACGGCACGCTGATCCCCTCCGACACCGGCGGCGCCTTCGGCATGCTGTTCGGCCGCGAGGGCAACCAGGTGCTGGTCAACGGCCGGCGCCAACCGCAGCTCGTCGCGCGGGCGGGGGCCCCGCAACGGTGGCGCCTGGTGAACGCGGCCAAGAGCCGCTACTTCAAGCTGGACCTCGGCGAAGGGCACGTCTTCCGGAAGATCGGCGGCGACGGCGGCCTGACCGAGTACTCGGAGGACCACGACTTCATCCTGCTGGGGGCGGGCGAGCGGGCCGACGTCATCGTCCGGCCGACCGGCGAGCCGGGGGGCGAGGGACTGCTCCGGTCGCTCCTGCACGACCGCGGCTACGGCAGCATCTTCGGCCGCGACTTCGAGAATCTGCTCACGATCCGCTTCGCCGACGAGCCGCCTTACGCCGGCGGGCCGCTTCCCCGGACCCGCCGCGAGATGCAGCCCTACGACCTCGAAGGGGCCACCCCGGTCGACCTGGAGCTGACCCTTTCGCAGGATCCGTACGACCAGTCGCTGGCGTACGGCATCAACCACGTGCCCTTCTGGAAGGCGCCGCCCATCCTCGCGAAGCTCGGCGAGACGCAGATCTGGACCGTCACCAACACCACCGACTGGTCCCATCCGCTGCACCTGCACGGGTTCTTCTTCCTGGTGCTCGACGAGACCGGCGCACCGGTCCGGCCCATCGAGTGGAAGGACACCGTCGACATCCCGCACGGCCGGACGGTGCGGCTGGCCGTCGGCTTCGACGACCGTCCCGGCACCTGGATCTTCCACTGCCACATCCTCGACCACGCGGACGGCGGGCTGCTGAGCGCGGTCCACCTCGGTCTGCCGATCGAGGAGTTCAGGAACCTGAAGGAGCACTGATTCACGGGCTGGACTGGAGCTCTATCAGCCGATCGCGCAGGGCGAGCGCCGCGCGATGCCCGAGGCCGCTCAGGGTGACCGACGCGTCGCGCGTGCCGGCGGTGTGGATCACCAGGGTGGCGAGTTCGAAGTAACGCTGCACCGGGCCGCGCGTCACGTCGGTGTGCTGGACGCGCGACGTCGGGACCGACGTGACCGTGCGCCACACGACCCCGCGGCGGATGGTGACGCCGTGGGCGTCCAGGCGGTAGCGAGTGTGCCGGTACCGCACCGCCGGCCACAGATAGCACGCTGCGGCGCCCGCCGCCGCCAGCACCATCACGGCGGCGCCGAGAACGGCCGCGCGCAGTCCGCCCAGCGGCGTCGCGAGGACGGCGGCTAGGATGCCGACCAGACCGGACAGCGACCCCGCCGCCACCCAGATCGCGCCGGCGAGCCGCGCCGCCGTGACCGACGCCGGATCGAGCCACTGGTCGCCTGCGCCGGCGTCCGGGGGGCCGGGGCCCGGCGCGGCGGGCTGGTCGCCTGGCTGGCGTGGTTCCGCGGCAGAGCCGGCAGCGACCCACGCGTCACTGGTGGGATGGGCTTCGAGAGGCATCGGTGCAATTCCGGGGACGGACCCCGGCGGCGGTCGACAGAGGCTGCGGACGCGTGGAACCAGTGTCATCGCTTCATGCCGCACCGACCGACAGCGGGAGCCAGCCTATCACGGGGGACGGACGGCGGGCGGGCGTCTCCATCGCCACGAAGCGCACGTCGTCGCGGGGGCGCACCCGGCGCCCTGCCCCGCGGAAACCAGCCGGCGAACGCGCGGCACGCGTGCTCGGAGTGCTAAAATCGCCGGCCACGGCGGGGGCTTCCCGTCACCGCCACCCCAGACGAGGACGCAGTGAGCAACCCTACCCGCACCGCGGTCCGGACATCCCTATCCGGCGCGCCCGTCGACCGGCGACGCTTTCTGCGCACGATGGGCGCCGGAGCCGGGGCCGCGCTCGCCGCGGGCGGCGGGCAGCCGCCGGCCCGCGCCGCCGCCACCCGGACGCACGCGGTACAGACGCGGCCGTCACCCGACGTGGCGGTGGTCGGGGCGGGGGCGTTCGGCATGTGGACGGCGTTGCACCTGCAGCGCCTGGGAGCCCGCGTGACGGTGGTCGATGCCTATGGCGCGGGGAACTCCCGGCAGACCTCCGGCGGTGAGACCCGCGGGGTCCGCACGTCGTACGGCGACCGCCCGCACGGAGCGCAATGGACCGGCTGGGCGCAACGGGCGATCGAGCGGTGGCTCGCGTGGGACGAGGCAGGCCGCGACCGGCTGCTGCCGCGGGTCTTCTTTCAGACCGGAGACCTGATGCTGCGCGAGGCGGCCAACCAGTATTTCACCGACACGCGCCGGCACTGGGACGCGCTCGGCACCCCCTACGAGGTCCTGGCGCCGGACGAGGTGGCGTACCGGTGGCCGTGGATACGCTACGACAACCTCGGGGCCGCGCTCTACGAGCCGGACGCCGGGGTGGTCCGGGCGCGCCGCGCGATCGAGTCGGTCGCGCGGGTCTTCGAGGACGAGGGAGGAACGATCCGGATCGACCGCGCCGCCTTTGGCGCGCGAGACGGCCGGTCGCTCGGCACCCTCCAGCTCGCCTCCGGCGAAACCCTGTCGGCCGGGACCGTCATCCTCGCCTGCGGCCCGTGGTTCCCGAAGGTCCTGCCCGAGCTGATGGGACAGCGAATCCGCATCTCCATGGGGCACGTCTTCTATTTCGCGGTGCCCCCGGGCGACACCCGCTTTTCCTATCCGCACATGCCGAGCTACGGCGTGCCGGGCTGCACCGGCTGGCCCGCCCTGCCCCCCGACCACCGCGGATTCCGCGTCCGCACCGGTGGCCGCGCGCCGGAAGATCCCGACCTGTCCGATCGCTGGATCGCGCCCGAGTACCATGACCGTCCACGCCAGATCCTGCAGCGCCACTTTCCCGACCTCGTCGGAGCCCCCATCAACGAGACCCGGGCCTGCCACTACGAGAGCAGCGTCGACCGGAACTTCATCATCGACACCCACCCGGACCTGGACAACGTCTGGCTGGCCGGCGGCGGCTCCGCCGAGGCCTTCAAGTTCGGACCGGTGCTCGGCGACTACATCGCCCACCGCGTGCTCGACGACGACCGCGAGCCCGAGCTGGCGGACGGCTTCCGCCTGAAGGAGGCGGAGTTCGAGTCGCGGTAGGGTCGGCTCCCCGGCAGGGCTCCGATGCCGACGGTCCCGCACCGAGACGATGCGCCACGACCATGGTGGCTCCGGAATCTCCAGCACGATCGGCGGCATCGTCCTCGATTTTGGCGGACCAGTGGACTTGGTGAACGTCGGGATGTTTGGAGATGTTGTGCACCAGCATGACCAAGACCAGAGTGACAGGTTGCTCCTCGATTGGACGCTGCCCGAGACACTGGCGAATCGCTGATGTAGGGAAGGTGAATGACGGATGCCCTCGGTCCCGAAGTATCCCAGCACGCCGTACTGGCCATGGTCTCCATCCTTCGGTCGGGGCGACGACGTGCACCCGAATCCTGAGCGCTTCGTGGGAGACACCGTGGTGGTGACCGAGAAGCTGGACGGCGGCAATAACCCTGCTCCATGCCGGCGCGGTCTACGGGCGGAGCGTTTCGGGGCCCTCCGAAGGCAAGTGGATGGCCATGGTGAAGAAGCACCACGCGTGGAAGGTGACGGAACCGGAGGTCTATCTCTACGGCGAGGACATCTACGGGGTGCACAGCATCGCGTACGAACCCGTGGCGGAGGAGCAGACCTTCCATGCCTTTGCACTTCGGCACGGCGACGGTCGGTTCGCGTCGTTTGCCGAAGTCGAGGAATACGCGAGCCGCAATGAGATACCGGTCGTGCCCGTCCTGTTCAAGGGGTGCTTTCGCTCGGTGGCCGAGATCCGCGCGTTCGTGAACAGAGCCCACGGCGAGCCGTCCGCGCTGGGCGGTGAACGGGAGGGAGTGGTGTTGCGGCTGGCTCGAGAGTTTCCGGTTTCGGAGTTCCGAGACAACGTCTGCAAGAGCGTGCGGGTGGGCCACGTGCAGACCGACGAACACTGGACCAGGAACTGGAGGGCGTGCCGAATCGTACGCCTTGCAGAATGAAGTGCCCGGACGGGCGATTCGTGAGGTGTCCCGTCCCCGCCACTCGCCGCCGATCAGGTGCCGCCCACGTGGTCGACAACGACTCTGGACCGCCGCAAACCACGCCGGCCGGCGTCTCGATTGGCAACCGCGTGGCGTCGCTCGGTTATCCCGGGGTCCCTCACAGGCCGCGCAGGCCTTCGGTCAGCGCGATGGACGTGCCCCACGGGTCGGTCAGGCGGGCGTACCCGATGCCCGCGGGGCTCAGGCGGTACGGCGCGTCGAAGACGATGCCCCTGGCTTCGAGATCGCGGCAGAATCGTTCGAGGCCGTCCACCTCGAAGCCGATGTGGTCGAGCATGCGGCCGCGGGTGGAGGCGCCGCCGGCGTCGGGATTGTAGGAGAAATTGAAGTTGATCCCGGGCAGGTCGACGGCATCGTAGCGCCAGCGCATGCCCGGCGTGCCGCCGAACGTGGCCGCGTACCACCCCTGGGCCTCCTCGACGGCGTCGTCGACAAGATAGAGATGCAGGTGGTGGGACACGATGGGCGCCGGCAGGGGCGCGTTGTGCCGTTGCGCCACCGCGTCGAGGGTTCCTTCGTCGGCGGTGAAGGTCAGGTTCGTCGCCGTCTCCGCGAACAGCTCGATGCGCTCGCCTTCCGGCGTGAAGACGTTGGCGATGCCCGACGTCGACGCGGGCGGTTCGAGCGCGAGGCCGGCCTCCGCGATCGTCTCGAGCGCCTGCACCCTGAACGCCATGTGATTCAGGATCGACCCCTCGGTCCCGCCCGACGGCTCTCCCCGATCGAGCAGCACCAGAACGTCGGGAAACCGGATCACGGTCGTCTCCCCCAACGTGGTGCGCTCGCCGCCGAGCGCGATCCAGAACCGCGCGTTGGCCTCGACGTCGCGCACGTGATAGTGCAGGTGGCCCATCGCGACCCCGACAGCGTTCGGAGGCGCAATCTGCCCCGACGCCGGCGCCGCCGACACCCCCAGGAGCGCGGTTGCGAGCACACGAATCAGTTTCTGCATGGCGATGTCTCGATGCCTCTCACCAAGCCCTCGGCCTGAATCTCCAGTCGCAGGTAGTTCCCGCAACAGGCGCGAAGATCCTCGATGGGATCCGAGGAGCCGGCGACTCCGGAAAACGCTGGCGCAAACAGGTGGTCTTGCCGACCATTCCAGCAACGCCGTTGCCGCAAAACCTGTTTTTCGGCAACCCATCCACCGTTCTCGTCAGAAGGCCGCGTCGGGCAGAGCCGGCGAGCGCCGACTTCAGGTCAGCGCGAGAACAGATAGGTCATCTTGATGGCGAGCTGGCGGTTGCGGAGCCACGGCGTATCGTAGTAGCCGTACACGCCGGGCGTGTCCAGCCGCAGCTCGTCGTAGGCGATGTAGATGTCGCTGCCCGGGCTGTAGATCCAGTTGAACCGGACGCTGGTGCTGATCTCTTTGGTGATCGAG
The DNA here is from genome assembly GCA_965229825.1 of Vicinamibacterales bacterium. Taxonomy (GTDB): domain Bacteria; phylum Acidobacteriota; class Vicinamibacteria; order Vicinamibacterales; family UBA8438; genus JAJEEA01. The sequence goes on along the minus strand of CBDDJQ010000013.1, from coordinate 631,312 downwards.
TTGTACTGGGTCAGGGTTCGCAGCGTCATCTCCGGCGACAGCGTGAAATCGAACCGCACCGACGCGAGATCGGCCACGAAGGCGCCCACCGGCAGATCCACGTCGCTGCGGCTGACCCTCAGCTCGGCCGCGACCCGGCTGGTGGCCCGCACCCCGAGGGTGGCGCTGGCGTCGTTGCGCGTGCCGCCGAAGAAGGTCTGCGGCGAATAGGCCCCCTCGGCGTAGAGACGGCGCGAAGGGTCGCTGCGATAGCGATAGTTCCACTCGCCGAATCGATACGTGCCGGGCAGAATCACGACGTGCTGGTCCGGGTCAGGGCCGCTGCGAATCTGGAACGGTATGTCGAGCTGCTCGAAATTGTCGTTGTACCAGAGGGTGAACGACGAGCCGTTGTCGAAGTACGTCCCGATCATGTTGTGGATGCGCCGCGTCAACAGCCGGTTGTTCTGATCGGTGGTGTAGCTGATGTTCCACATCGGGTCGAACATGCGGATGCCCCAGCGTCCCGGGCGGGGGTCCCATTCACCGTGGAACTTCGAGGTGCGGATGCCGACGCGGGGCACGAAGCCCACCTCGGCGTTGAAGTTCTCCTGCAGGTCGATGTACTCGCTGTAGATGCTCCACGACGGGCTCAGCCAGGTGGCGCGCGCGTACGCCGCCATGTCCCCCGACGAGACGCCGGGGGACTCGGTCTTGGCGAGGAATCCGTTGACCACGAAGTTGCGGTGCAGGGCCAGGGTGGTGTCGGCGGCGATCGTCCGGTTGAAGTGGGCGCCGCTCACCGCGTTCTTGTCGATGATGATGCCCCCCACCTTCGACCGCGACAGGATGTCGCGGCTGTAGCGTCCGACGAAGAAGTTGTCGCCGGCGTTGCCGAACGCCCCCGTCGTGATGTTCATCATGGCGACGTTGTTGCGGTCCACCTTGCCCGAGATCCGGGCGCCCCCGACGATCGGCACCGGCTGGCCGCGATCGGACAACCCGATGCGCCGGGTGAAGAACAGATCCGCCAGGCGGCTGAACCCGGAGGCCGCCCCGACGTTGAACATGCCGGCGTTCTCGAGAAAGAAGTCGCGCTTCTCGGGAAAGAACAGGGGAAAGCGGGTCAGGTTGACCTGCTGCTCGTCGACCTCGACCTGCGCGAAGTCGGTATTGAGCGTCACGTCCAGGTTGAATCCGGACGCGAGCCCGTACTTGACGTCCAAGCCGACGTCGCCGAACCCGCTCCCGTCGAACCCGCTCCCGTCGAGCCCGCCGGCCGTGCGATCCTGCCGCCCCCCCGACAGCACGTAGGGGGTCACCCGCAGGTCCATGCCGCGATTGACCTCGGCGATGCCGGTCATGGTGCCGGCCAGACTCACCCGGGTCAGGGTGTACTCCTTGGAGATCGGCGCCCAGAACACCTGCTCGTTCTTCCGGCGGATGTTCCGCATGAAGTTGACGCCCCACACCTGCTCCTCCATCTCGGGAAAGCGCAGGGTGATCATCGGGATCGCGATCTCGGCCGTCCACCCCTCGGGGGTGCGATGCGCCACCACGTCCCAGACACCGTCCCAGTTCAAGTTGATGTTCGACGTGTTGGTGCCGCGCCAGCCCCCCTCGCCCTCCTCGGACACCTGCTGCTCGAGCTTCGCCCCGAGCGGGCTCGTCACGAACATGTAGCCGGAGCGGCGATCGTGGAAGGTGTCGAGAATGACCTGGAAGTTGTCTTCGTCGAGCAACCGCAGCGAGTCGCGGCGCATCTCCGTCGCGATGACCGCCTCGGGCACCGAATCGTAGGCCTCGACCCCGATGTACAGCGCCCTCTCGTCGTACATCAGGCGCACCACCGTGCGTTCGGTGGCCGGCTCGCCCTCGGCCGGCTCCTGCTGCACGAAGTCGTCGATGATCTCCGCCGACAGCCACGCTTCTTCGTCCAGACGACCGTCCACGACCGGCGCCTGCTCGACCCGGCGCGGCTCGACGCGAAGCCGCCTGGCCGGGGCCGGGCCCGCGTCGTCCGAGCCGCCGCTCCCCTCGAGAATCAGCGGCTGACCGCCGGCCGGGGAAGCGCCGCCGCTTCCCGCCGCGGCAGCCGACTGGGCGGCCGCGGGCACGGCGGCGCCGAGGGTGCAGAGTCCGGACACCAGCAAACAGGCTGTACGCATTACACCATTATAGCCCCGGCGGCGGGCCGCAATCAGCGGCGGGGCCGGCAGGTCCACTTGGTCAGCCGCAAGGCGCCGCTGACGTCCTCGTGGGAGAGCGTGCGCCGGCAGCCGCCCGATCAAATGCGGGATACCGGCTGATGAGGTCCCGCGCCGCGGCGGTCGCCGGCGGCCGGATCAGGAAGGCGGTGGACCCGCCCCCCTCGAAAAGTCTACGAAAAAACCGTTCCGGGCGTAAAGATCCCCCCAGGAACGTGGCAGTCCCGTAGCGCGTCTCGTACACTGGACGGGTTCCGGCGGCAGAGCGATGCCCCGGCGACCCCGATGCCCCGGCGACCCCGATGCAAGAGGTAGTTTCCCATGCCATCGCCCACCAACCGCTTCGCCACCGCCGGTCCAGGAGCCCGTGGAATGCAGCGGCGCTTTCGCCACGGGCTCCTGGCCCTCGCGGCCGGTCTGCTGGCCGCGTCCGCGGGCGGGCAGCCGCGCATCCACGAGATACAGGTCGAGAGCCCGGCCATGGCCTCGGGCGAGACGATGGAGCGGCGGCATACGCCGGATGGACACAACGTGTCCCCGCCCATCACCTGGACCAATCTGCCGGACGGCACCCGCGAGCTCGCCGTCGTCTGCGCCGACTTCGGCGCCGGGAATCCGCCGCCGTGGGTGCACTGGATCATCTACGGCATCCCCGCCACCGCCGGCGGACTGCCCGAGGGCCTGCCCATCCTGCCGGAGACCCCGATGCCCGCGGAGCTGGCCGGGGCAATTCAGGGATTGAACGGCTGGCGGCGGCCCTACTACCGGGGACCGGCGCCGCCGGCGGGCACCCCGCACCTGTACCACTTCACGGTGTACGCGCTCGACGAGGCCCTGGGGCTCGAAGCCGGCCTGACCCGCCGGAAGCTGCTCGAGGCGATGGAAGGCCATGTCATCGGCCGGGGAGACCTCGTGCCGATCTATGAACGGTTCTAGGGAAGCGTCAGGGCCACCAGCTCCGCCGGTTCGCCGCGGGCGCTCATCGCCATCGCGATGTACTGCTTGCCGTCGACCATGTAGGTCATGGGAACGCCGCTCTGGCGCTTGGGCAGCTCGAACTCCCAGATCGTCTCTCCCGTCTGCTTGTCGTAGGCATGGAACATCGGTCCGCCGGCCCAGGTGGGGGTGGCGAAGAGCCCGCCGCCCTCACCGGCGAAGACCAGCGTCTTCGTGACGAGGATGCCGCTCCGCTCCGGCTTGCCCGTCCGCGGGATGTCGAGGCCGCTCAGGGCCGGATGGTCCTTGACGCAGTCCGGCGTGTCGCCGTTCGGGATCATCCAGAGATGGTCGCCGGTGTTCAGATCGATGGCGGTGATGCGCCCCCAGGGCGGCTTTATGAGGGGCAGGCCGAGGGGTCCGATCTCACCGCACCCTTGTTGCGCGCCGGGCCCGCGCCTCCCGGGGCCTCCGCCCACGTAGTCCATGGTCGAGCGGTCCGGGTTGTTCACGAGTCCCGCGGCGGTCGGGTTGGTGGCCGAGGCCACGTAGAGGATGCCCGTGTCGGCATCCACCGCTCCGCCCTGCCAGTTCGCGCCCCCCGTCATCTGAGGCAGCATCAGCAATGCACGCCGGCCGTCCTGCCCCGCCAGAATCGGAGGCGTGTAGATCCCGCCGAGCTGATACTCCCCCGCGATTCGCCGCGCCTCGGCGTTCAACTCCGGCGTGAAATCGAGGAGGTCGTCACCCGACACCCCCTGGCGGTCGAACGGGGCGGGCCGGGTCGGAAACGGCTGGGTCGCCGCGGCCTGCTCGCCGGGCACCGTCGATGCGGGTACCGGGCGTTCTTCGATCGGCCAGACCGGCTCGCCGGTGACCCGGTCGAACACGTACGTGAACGCCTGCTTGGTGACCTGCGCCACCGCCTTGATCTCCCGGCCGTCCACGGTGATGTCGACCAGCGTGGGCGCGGTCGGGATGTCGTAGTCCCAGATGCCGTGGTGGATGAACTGGTAGTGCCAGACGCGCTCGCCGGTCCTCGCGTCCAGACACACCAGGCTCTCCGCGAACAGGTTGTCGCCGGGCCGATGGCCGCCGTAGAGGTCGTTCGTGGGGGTCTCGACGGGAAGGTACACGTAGCCGAGCTCGTGGTCGGCGGACATCGGGGCCCACACGCCGGTGTTTCCGCTGTACCGCCAGGAGTCGTTCTCCCACGTGTCGTTGCCGAACTCGCCGGCTTGGGGGATGGTGTGGAAGATCCACAACTGCTCGCCGGTGCGCGCATCGAACCCGCGGACGAATCCCGCCGGGAACTCGGGGGCGGGCGCGGTGGCGCGAAGCGCCGCCCCGACCACGATCACGTCGCCGATCACGAGAGCGGGCGAGTTCAGGCCGATCTGCCCGTTTTCCACGAGCGGGCGGTCGAGCCCGTCATAGAGCCCGTCGTAGAGATCGACGACACCCGCATCGCCGAAGCCGGGAACCGGTAGTCCGGTCGCGGCGCTCAAGGCCACGAGGTGATACCCCCGGGTGACGTGGATGATGCGCGCGTCGTCCTGCCCGTCCGTCCAGTACGCCACCCCCCGGCCGGAGCTGGCCCGCACGGGCGCGACCTCGCCGCGCTCGGCTTCGTCCAGGCGGTACATCCACAGGGTCTCGCCGGTGACCCCGTCGATGGCCACGACGTTGCGCCGCCAGCCCGCGGAGGTATAGAGCACCCCCCCGACCATCAAGGGCGTCGCCTGGTAGTTGAAATCGAGACGGGGGCCGAAGTTGTCCGACCGCCACCGCCACGCGATCTCGAGGTCGGCGACGTTGTCGCGGTCGATCTGGTCGAGCGTCGAGTACTTGGTGCTGCCCGAATCTGCGCCGTAGTACCGCCACTCCCCCTCCCGCGCGCCCTGTTGCGCCGGGGCGGCGACCGTCGTGCCGAGCAGGATGGCGAGAATCACCGGAATCCGCCGGATACGCCGATTCGTCTGTATCGACATGGGGTGCTCCTGTTCTCTACGGCGCGGGCGACAGCCGCGCAAATAACGGCGCGGTCGACAGCCGCGCAAATCCGTCCACCGCGATGCGATCCGAGCCACGTCTCGTCACCGAGCCGACCCGGACCAGGCGTGAAGGTGCTGCTTCTCGGAGGGGCACAAGAGCTTCCATGCGGTACAAACGTAATGTCCACAAACATTTAGCCACAACGGAGGCCCCTGCATAACGCCTGACACGATACCACAGGCGGTCCTGTCCGGATCCGTTCGACCAGCCCGTCGCCGTCACGTCAGATCGCACCCGGGATCGCGGGCGGGCGGGCGGTGCCGCATCCCGAATGCCTCGGCTCGTGGGCCTCCCGCTGACGGGCGCGGCCCTCCTCGCCTGTTGCCTGCCGTCACGGCGCCGCGAAGGCCGACCCGTTCGCGACGCTGCGAGCCGGCTGGTCTGCGCCGTAGAACGGCGCGGATTCCTGGAGGGTTGGGTGGGCGGCAATCGGAGCCGCAAGGCGACGCTTCCGGGCTGGCCCGGCACGCATTGTGGTACTCTGCCCCGACGGCAACGGCGGTCGGAGACGCCGAGTTGCCCATGCCTCGGCCGATCCCGACTTCGATCCCACGCCGCGGGCCATCTGCCGCGTGGGGGTGCTCGAGAACCCGTCGTGCCGCCGGTCCACTGGGGAGGCGGTTCGCGCCGGCGTCGAGCCTCGTCCTGATCTTCCGGCACCATCCACGCGAGCCTGGTGGTCGCCATCTTCTGGCCACGCCCTGACAACGACGACACAACACATCGCGACCTGGTGGCGCCGGGAGGCGGGACAGGGCGTGCTCGCGCAGCGCGCGGCAGGGATGGTGATCGCCGGCATGCTGGCGACCGCCATCGCTGCCGCGGTCTGGTCCGCCGTGCCGCCGATGGCGCCGGCGGTCCTGGCGTGGGTCGCGCTGGCCCTGCTGTGGCCGGGGGTCGGCCGGCGCCAGCAGGTGCAGGCGCTGGTGTTCGGCGCCGCGGGCCTGGCCGCCTTCCTCTGGGGCGCCAGCCGCGGGGCGCCGCTACGCGTCGAAAGCCTCCTGGGCCAGAACCAGCCGATCCTCTCGATGCTCGCGTCCATCACCCTGGTGCGGTTGCTGAACCGGCCGCCACGGACGGACGAACCGGAGCTGCCGCGCGGACTCGGCGCGTACCTGCAGAGCATGCTGGGGGTGCACGCGTTCGGGTCGGTCATCAACATCTCCGCCGTGATCATCATGTCCGACCGGCTGGCGCGGGCGCGGCCGCTCGGGTTCAACCAGGCGCAGCTCTTCAGTCGGGCGTTCAGCGCCATCGCCTTCTATTCGCCGTTCATCGGGGGCGTCGCCCTCGCCCTGTCCTACACCCCCGGCTCGAGCCCGGTGGTGATGATGCTGTTCGGGGCCCCGCTGGCGGCGGCCGCCTTCCTGTGGCTGTACTGGTACGCGAGCAGCGGCCGCGCCGGGGAAGTGGAGAGCTTCCGTGGATACCCGCTGCATCCGCAGGACCTGAAGGTGCCGCTGGCCCTCGGGGCCGGGGTGCTCATCGCGTCGGTGACGATGCCCGGCTACTCGGTGCTGGCCCTGATCACCATGGTCACGCCGGCGGTCGTCCTGGCCGCCCTGCTCAAGCGGGGCGGCCTGCGCGGCCTGCGCCCGGCATTCGAGGAGTACGTGCAGACCCGCGCCCCGCAGATGGGCGGCGAGCTGGCGCTGTTCCTCGGCGCGGGGGTCATGGCGGCCGGCGTGGTGGCGGCCGCGGCGGGAGCCGGCGACTGGGTACTCTTCCCGCGCCTGGACGGCTTCCACGCGAGCCTCCTCGTGCTGGCCTTCGTGGTCACGTCGCTGGCCTGCATCCACCCGGCGGTGCTCGTCGGCGTCACCGTGGCGCTGGTGGAGACGATCGAGCTCGACCCCACGCTGCTCGCCACGGCGTTCGCGATGGGCTGGGGCCTGGGCTGCGCCGTCAATCCCCTGTCGGGCGTCAACGTCGTGCTCGCGACCCGCTACGGCGCCGACAACTGGCGCATCGCGCGCAGCAACATCGCCTTCAGCGCCACCCTCTACGTCGTGGCGGTGGGGTTGCTCTACCTGTACGAGTACACGCGGCTGTAGCGCGACCCGCTACGGCGCCGACAACTGGCGCATCGCCCGCAGCAACGTCGCCTTCAGCGCCACCCTGCACGGCGTGGCGGTGGGGTTGCTCTACCTGTACGAGTACACGCGGCTGTAGCGCGACCCGCTACGGCGCCGACAACTGGCGTCGCCCGCAGCAACGTCGCCTTCAGCGCCACCCGCTCCTGCTCGCGGCTGGGCCCACGCGGGCCGAACCGCCAGCAGGATTCCGAGGACGGTGCCGACCGTGCGCAGGCCCATCAGCCCGTGGTGAAACCCCGCGTTGCACCGAGAGCGGCGAGGCGGGATGCATCGCCGCTCGAATGCAGCGGGGACTTTCGCCACGGGCTGCCATGCCGGACCGCCGGTCAGTCCTCGTACAGGGGACCGTGGACGGTGCGGTGCGAGAGGTACCGCCACGCGCCGTCCCGATGCGCATAGGCGCGGACGTACCAGAAGCTGAAGCTGCGCTGGCCGGCGGCCGGACCGCCGGTACGGGCGCGCAACCGACCCATGGTGATGGCGACGTCGCCGTGGACCTCGATCTGCTGCGCGTCGACCTCGCGCGAGGAATAGCGGCCGGACAGCGAAGCGAGCCACTCGTCCTTCCGGTCGACGCCGAGGATCGGGCCGCCGGTGGTCCAGCCGTCCCCGTGCGTATAGGTGAAGTCATCGGCGCAGACCGTGTCGAGGAACGCGACGTCGGCCTGCAGGACCGCCTCTTCGATCCGCTTCTCCAGCGCGAGCACCTCTTCCGCCACGTCCGGCTCCTCCTCGGGAAGCGCGAGCGCCTCCGGCTCCTCCTCGGGAAGCGCGAAGACGTAGAGCGCATTCCCGCTCCGCGGGTGACGCACTTCCGGCGCCAGGTTGCGGGGCATCAGCCGCGGGCTGCCGCCGCCGAGCCCCGTCGACACCGCGACGTACTGCCGGCCGCCGGCCCGGAAGCTGATCGGAAAGCCCTGAACCGATGTCCCGAGGCGGGCCCCCCAGAGTTCTTCGCCGGTCTCCACGTCGAACGCCCGGAACCGCCGATCGAGGTCGCCGGCGAAGGCGAGTCCGCCCGCCGTCGTGAGCACGCCGGTCAGGAACGTCGACCGCTGCTCGATGCTCCAGACCTCCTCGAGCGTCTCGGCATCGTAGGCGGCCAGCTTGCCCAGCCGCCCGCCGGTGCCAGGCATCTCGCGGAACGGCCGCGAGCTCATCCCGACGCCGCCCGAGCCGAGCTCGAGGGCCACCTCGCGGGCCGCGAGCTCCATGCAGCTCTGGGCCAGCGGCAGAACCAGCAGCCCCGATCCCGGGTGATAGCTCATCGGATGCCAGTTCTTGCCGCCGGCGGTGCTCGGACACGCCGGCACGAGCTGCTCGAACTGCGCGTCGGCGATGTCCTGCCGGTAGGTGACCGCGCCGGTCTCGGGATCGATCCGGTCGAACACGTTCTGATAGACGGTCTCCTTGTGCCCCAGGAACTCGCCGGTCTCCCGGTCCAGCTTCCAGAGGATGCCGTGCTTGCCGGCGCTGAAGACGGCCTTGCGCCCGCCGACGTCGACCAGCACCCGCTCGTACACCTCGTCCAGATCCAGGGTCTCGCCCGGCACGTGCTGGAAGTGCCACTCGAGGTTGCCGTCGCCGGGCCGGAGGGCGACGGTCGAGTTGGTGTAGAGGGCGGGGTCGTTCACGGTCATCCCGCGGCTGCGCGCCACCCACGGCTTGGCCTGCGCCACGCCGAAGTAGACGAGGTCGAGGCCGGGGTCGTAGCTGCCGGTGATCCAGGTGTCGCCGCCCCCGCGCAGATAGTCCGGCACGTCCGCCCAGGTGTTGCCGCCCGGCTCATCCGACCGGGCGACGGTGTTGAACCGCCAGAGCCGCTCGCCCGTGTCTGCGTCGTAGCCGCTGATGAAGCAGCTCTCCAGCGTGTACCGATCGCACCCGCTCAGCCCCTGCACGAGCGTCCCGCCGACCACGACCGGCCCGCTCGTGTTGCGAAAGCCCTCGGCGTGGTCCGCGATCACGGTGTCCCACACCCGCTCGCCGGTGCGGGCGTCGAGGGCAACCAGGCGGGCGTCGGGGGTGGCGAGGAACAGCTTGTCCTCGTAGATGGCGAGGTTGCGGCTCATGCCGGATAAGCCGGTCATCCCCACCTCGACCTCGTGCTCCCAGACGAGATCGCCGGTGGCCGCGTCGAGCGCCTGCACCACCGGTCCGATCCCCGCGAGATACATCACGCCGTCGTGGACGATCGGCGAGGGGGCGTTCCAGCCGCCCTCGTTCATCGCCCAGACCCAGGCCAGCTCCAGCTCGCCGACGTTGTCCCGGCTGACCTCGGCCAGGGGGCTGTAGCTCCACGCCTCGTAGTTGCGCCGGATCATCAGCCAGTCGCCGTCGTCGGGATTTCGCAGCGTCTCGTCGGTGACCGGCCGGAAGCCCTCGACGGTGCCGGCGAGGGTGACGCCGCCCGCCTCCGGCGCCGAGGACGAGCCTGCCGCCGCGGACGCCGCCGCCGGTGCGCCGCCGCCCGCCAGGCCGGCAGCCGCGGACGCCGGGGTGGCGACGGTCCCGATGGCGACGGCACTGTCCGCCGAGAGGGCCGTGCCGCCGGCCGGCGCGCCGTTCGCCTGCAGCAGGTACGCCACGACGTCGAGGTACGCCTCCTCGGTGAGCGCGCCCTCCTCCCCGGGCGGCATCGATCCGCTGATGCGGACGAAGAGATCGCCCGGGCTCAGGTCCGCCCAGAACCGCAGGAAGCTCTCTCCCGCGAGCTGCGGCGCCTCGAAGCTGCCCTGCAGATTGGTCTGGTGGCACGCGGCGCACTCGCGCTCGTAGATCGCGCGGCCCGACTCCGCCTGAGCCGCCGTGTACGAGCCGTCTGCCGGCGCCTGCGCGGCGCCCGGGACGGCCAGACCCGCCGCCAGAACCCCCGCCGCCAACCCGATCGCCGCCGCCGACCCCCGTCGAGCGTATCCGTTTCGTGAGCGGTTCATCGCTACCTCACCTGAAAGCATGCCCTGCTACGACCGGGCCATTATCGCCTCTACGGTCCGATGAGCGTCACGCGCATCCGCGGTTCGCGGCAGGCGGCCCGGTCCCGGGCGACGATCGACCGACGGCGAACCCCAGCAGCCCGTGGTGAAAGTCGCCGCTCTCGGTGCAACGCGGGGTTCCACCACGGGCTGCCAGGACGGCACCCGAGCCGTCCCATTGGGCCCGCGGCGGGATATGCCGGTGATATACTCGCAGGGTCGGTAGGGGCGCGTGCCCCCGAGGTAGAGCGCCTCCATGACAACGAGCGCCAGACTCTTCACAAACGGCCGCAGCCAGGCGGTTCGGATCCCCAAGGCGTACCAGTTCGAAGGGGTCAGCGAAGTGCTGATTCGCAAGGAGGGGGACGCGCTGATCATCGTGCCGGCGCGCAAGACGTGGACCTCCTATGCCGAAGAAGCGCCTCCGGTGGGTGGCGATTTCCTCGCCAAGCGCCCCGGGCTGATGGACGATGACGGCCGCATCGCGTGGTGATGCGATACCTGCTCGACACCGACATCTGCAGCTATGCCGTCCGCGCTCGCGACCCGCGTCTGCTCGCGGTCATGGAGGAGAAGGCCCGCGCGGGCGCCGACCTCTCCATTTCGGTCGTCACGTACGCGGAGATGAGGCTGGGGGCGGAACGCTCGCGACACGCGGAACGATACAACCTGGCGATCCGGGCGTTCTGCGATCGTCTGAGCGGCGTGCTCGCCTGGGACAGACCCGCCGCCGACCGGTTCGCGAATCTTCAGGCCCGGCTGCTCGAGACCGGAAACCCCATCGGCGGCAACGACGCCATGATCGCCGCCCACGCCCTGACCCTCGACCGCGTGCTGGTCACCAACAACGAGAAGCACTTCTCCCGCGTGCCGGGGTTGACGGTGGAGAACTGGGTACGTTGACGGAGCCCGCCGTTCTCGCGCAGCAACCATCCCTCCACTTCCGCACTGGCCGCTCGCGCCCACCGTCGGCCCCGCTCCCCCCAAGCCCCGTCCCTGCTGGCCACGCCCGCGCCTCCGCACTCTGCCTCGTGCCGCACCCCACCCGCCGCCCGTTTGCCAAGGACACGCCACGAGTGCATCCCGCCCACCCCTTGCGTCGCCAGTGCCCGACGTATCGCCCACCGACGCCCTCAGCCCCCGAGTCTTCCTGCGGCGATTCCGTGGGGCCCGTCGACCTCCATCCAACACCCACCCCCTTCCACCGACCTCGCCACTTCCCGACGCCGCCCTCAAAATTGATATGCTTATACGGTCATGCTCTTGCGCTTCAGCGTCTCCAATCACCGGTCGATCCGTGACCAGCAGCAACTCCTGCTCTCCGCCTCCGGACTGGAAGACCAGAGCAATGGACTGATCCCGTGTTCCGCCGCACCCGGAGGAGCTGTTCTTCCACTAGCGGTGATCTACGGCGCAAACGCGTCAGGCAAGAGCAACCTCCTCGAGGCATTGCGCTTCATGCGAAGCCTGGTACTTAACTCCCACAACAAGGGCGAGCCTGGTGGCGGCGTGCGCGTCCACCCGTTCAAGCTGGATAGCGCCAATCGTCGTTCTCCATCACGCTTCGAGATGGACTTTGTAGTTGACGGTATGCGGTACCACTACGGGTTCCAAGCTTCAGAGAAAGTGTTCGAACAGGAATGGCTGTACGTCTTTCCCACTGCACGTCCTCAATTGTGGTTTGATCGCACCGGCGATGATTTTCGCTTCGGACGCGAGCTGAAGGGACAGAACAGAGTAATTGCAGCCCTGACGAGACCCAACAGCCTCTTTGTCTCTGCCGGCGCTCAGAACGACCATGCGCAGCTTTCCCGAGTGTTTGGGTACTTTCAGTCAATAGGTGGCGTTCAAACCCTGGCGGCTCCGGGCGCAGCAATATCAGATCTGCTCGCAACCGAAAACGACCTGGACCAGCGAGTGATTGATTTCCTCAAGGACATTAGTACCGGTGTTGTTGACTACCGTGAGAACCGAAAGGAGCTGCCAGCAGCAGTTCGGGAGTTCAGGGGAAAGCTGGCCGCCGCCATCCGGGACGCATTCGGCTCGGATGCGGTAGGTTCCGACAACGAAGATGACCAAGTCGTCGCAATCGAGCTTGGCCATCGCGCCCACGATGGTGACGTCATCTACTTCGAACTGGAAGCCGAAAGTGCTGGAACGAGACGACTATTGGTGGTGCTCAGCTCCACATTCGCAGCTCTCGACGCGGGAACGCTACTATGTGTCGATGAGCTCAACGCCAGCCTGCACACACAGGCAAGCGAGGCCATCCTGAAACTGTTTGGCTCGCGAAAACACAATCCGAACGGCGCTCAGCTTATCGCGACCACCCATGACACCAACCTTCTGGCGTCTCCATTGCTCCGAGGAGACGAAGTTTGGCTCACCGAGAAGAACGAGGTTGGAGCAACCCACCTGTACCCGCTAACGGACATCGAGACCCGCGTTGACGACAACCTGGAGAGAGGGTATCTCCAAGGTCGCTTCGGTGCAGTGCCGTTCGCGAACCCGGTATCGGCCCTTGGCAAGAATTAAGCGTCACAACCGCAGGATCGCAACCTGCGGCGCGGCGGTCCTCGGAGGAAGCCGAAGCGGTGGTTTGTTCTCGTCTGTGAAGGAGGCAAGACAGAGCCATCCTACTTCCGGGCGTTGGAGGCGGCCTTGTCGAATACGCTTGTCAGTTTGAGAATCGTAGAGGGCGTTGGCGTGGCCCTTACGGTCGCGCAAAAGGCGTCCGAGGAGGCGAAGGATCTCTATTCGGTTGCTTCTGAAAAGAGAGACTCCTTTTCAGAAAACGACCGTCGGTACTCTGGCCAAGCGCTCCAGGAGGCTGATGAGAGCGCTCGCCGGTAGCGTGCGCTGAGGGGGTACAGAACGCTGGACGCCCGGATACGGCTGGACGAGCCGAATCTCGCCTCAAGCTGCAGGTCCGAGATTCGACTCGGCGCGGCACACCGCGCCTTCCTCGCCTCCGCTCACGCCTGCGCCGACTCCACGCGGACGGTGACCACGTCGGTGTCGTGGTACTGGTTGTGGCGCACGGACGACGCATAGTGCTGCAGCAGGCGAAGGGACACCCCCTGCTCCATCAGCCCGCCCGCGGACCGTTCGCTCAGCAGCGCCATCTGATCAGGGCCGAGAGCTTCGGGACGAACGCCATCATCACGAAGATCAGCCCGATGCAGGCGCCGACGGAACGCGAGGTTGGGGGGATTCTCGTCGGGCTCGTAACGTACGTCCCGGCGAACGTCAGCGTGCTGGGGTCCCATCGCTCGGAGTGAGTCGGCGCCGTCTGCGCGCAGCCTGCGAATCAGCGTCTTCTGCGCGCTGGCGTGCCGCGGTTGGCGGGCACGATCGTACCATCGGGCGGCTTCCACGCGCTCCGCCCGACGCCACCAGCCTCATCGCGCCGGTCGAATGCAGCGGGGTCGCCGCAGCCTGCTAGAAGCGGAACAGCCGGTTCACCTTGACGACGAAACCGCGGTTGCGGAGCTCCGAGAACCGGTCCGGGCGCAGTGGGTCCGTCACACGATCCTCCGTATACACCACGAACAGCTCGCTGCCGGGCGAGTACTCCCAGCGGAGCCGCAGGTTGTTGCTGACGGTGTCGGTGCTCGAGTTGTACTGAATCAACCCGCTGAAGAACATGCGGGGCGTGAATGTGTAGTTCACCCGGGAGACGATCAGGTCCGCGCGGAACGACCCCTGCGGGGAGCTGATCCAGTTGACCGACACGCTCGGCTCCAGCGAGAGCTGCTGCGTGATCTCCATGCGGCCCTGGCTGAAGCCGACCGAGCGAATGTCGCCGCCGAAGTACCCGCCCGCGCGCACCGTGACCGTCCCGTTCACGCGGCGCTGCGCGCCCGGCGAGTAGGTTCCCTCGACGTCGAAGAAGCGATAGCCGCCGACCGGGAAGACCACGTCCTCCGGCCCCGGGGTGAACTCGTCGTGGAGGAGCTCGTAGTTGTCCGCCACCGAGACGCCGAACCGGTCGCTGTTCTCGAGCTCGGTGGCGAATCCCAGTTGCGCCTGGCGGGTCTCCACGATTCGCTGGTCCGCGGTCTCGATGTAGTCGAAGCTCCCCTCGAGCCTGAACTGCCGGATGCTGGCCAGCGACCGGGGGCGGGGGCTGAACCGGGCCGTCGTGTAGGTGCGGCGGAAGTTGTCGCGCCGGACAAAGCCGACCTCCGGGAAGAAGTTGTCCTCGACCAGGAGGTGCTCGGTCTGAAACCCGTAGCGGTCGCCGGCGTAGTTGAATCGGCCCTGGTAGCTCAGGTCCTCGCCGTCGAGCCCGGGACTCTTCGTCCGGGCCAGGTACCCCAGCAGGCTGACGTTCTCATAGAACGAGAAAGTGGCGTCGGCGCCGTAGGCCTGGCTGGCGCCGTCGTCGACGAGAGACACCGACCGGTTCGTGAAGATCCCCCCGACGGTGCTGCGGCGCAGGATGTCCCGCTTCACGCGCACGACCGTGAAGTTCGTCATCTGCGCCTCGGCCAGCGTGTCCTCGTCCGCCTGGATGTTCAACGCCCCCACGTCGAACGCCCCGATCTTGCCGGTGACCCGGCCGCCGCCGACAATGGGCACCACGGCTCGGTTCTGCAGGCCGATCTGCCGGCTGTAGAAGATTGTCGGCGCGTTGCCGCCGCCGAAGAAGCCGCCGCCCTGTCCGCCGCGGCGCAGGGCGCCGCCGAACCCGCCGGCGAGGCCGCCGCGGGCGAAATCGAAGATGCCGCGGCCCTCGAGGAAGAACTCCCGCTTCTCCGGGAAGAACAGGCTGAACCGGGTCAGGTTGACCTGCTGCTCGTCCACCTCGACCTGGGCGAAGTCGGTGTTCCAGGTGAAGTCCGCCGTCAGGTTCTGGGTGACGCCGTACTTCACGTCGAGACCGGCGTCGCCCGAGCCGGCGTTCCGCGTCGGGGGCGTCGCGGCGAGGTTGGTGGCGAGGCCTCCGATGCCGTACGGCTTGATCTCCAGGTTCTTGCTGCCGCTGGGGACGTCGAGCCCGACGAGCGTCGCCGCGTCGGACACGCGAAAGATCCCGCCGGGACCGGAGCCGGCCGAGATGGGAATCGGCGTGATGTAGGCCCATTCGTTCTTGCGCCGTACGTTGCGGCGGATCTGGACGCCCCACACCTGGGCGGGGCCGGGCCGGTACCGGAGCGACTTGAACGGAATCTCCATCTCCGCCGTCCAACCGCCCTCGAACCGTCCGACCCGGACGTCCCAGACCGGATTCCAGTCGCTGTTGGGATTGCCTTCGTTGGTGATCGCGAAGTCGGCGATAGCTCCCAGCGGATTGGTGTAGAAGGCCACGCCGTTGCGCCGGTCGTAGAAGGTGTCCAGGATGACCGCGAAGGTGTCGTTCTGCCGGAGCGTGCGGGTGTCGCGGCGCATCTCGTTGGCCACCCACTGGCTCGGCGGCGCCGAGTCCCAGATCCGGCCCGCGACGTAGATGTTGTCGGCGTCGAACATGATCCACGCCTCGGTCTTCTCCGTGGCCGGCGCACCCTCGTCGGGGGCCTGCTGGATGAAGCCGGTGATCGCGGGCACGGTGTAGTAAACCTGCTCGTCGAGCTGTCCGTCGAGCTGGATTCCCTCGGGCAGCTCCACGGCGCGGATGGTGGCGCGCCGCCGCTCGTCGCGACGGATGACGTCGGGCGGCAGCGGAGGCGGCGGGCCGTCGATCGCGCCCGGCGCTCGGAAGCCGGCCGCACCGCCGGTCCGCGGCCTGCTCGTCTCCGCGGACCCACCCGGATCGGGTCCGAATCGGCCGCGCGCCGCCGTTGCCGGTGGGGCGCCGGAAGACGGGCCGCGCGCCGCCGGGGGCAGTGGACGGCGGGCCGGCAGCGCCGGGTCGAACCCGCCGGCGATACGGCCCGTTGCCGCCGGGATGCCTGACGTTCCGGCCGCGGCCCCCGGAGGCGCCTGGGCGCTTCCCGGACCCAGGGCGGCCAGCAGGGCGACAGCCACGCGGTCCTGAAGCGCGAACAGTTCTCCGACGACGCCGTCCACGAGGGTTTGCGCCACAACCCTGCCGGTGGCCACTTCCAGCACCCTGGCGGTGATGCGCAGCCGCTGGCCGAGACGCTGATACGCGCCCACCACCACCCGCTGCGCCCCCGCGGCTCGGCCTGCCGCGAGCCGGTTCGCGTCGGTATCGGCGCGAACGCCGGACGGCGTCTCGCGGACCGGTTTCAGGAGCCGGACGCGAACGGCCGGTGTGGCCGACGACCCGTGAAAGGCCGCGGAGACCGACTCGGCGATTCCTGTGCCGATCCATTCGTCGCCCGGAACCCCGCTGATATCGGCGAAGGGCAGAACGGCGAGGGTCGACGTGGACTCGACCTGGCCTCGCGCGAGCGGCGACGCAATGCAGATGAGAACCACGACCGAAGCGGCGCGGATCGACCTGAGGCGCGAAACGGATGTGTGCTGCATGGCGCGGCTCCCTGGCACAGCGTGCAAATCGTCGTCTACTGAGACGCCGCCGCTAAAGACGCCGTTTAGCCGAGGGCCTCCGGGCTCTTGGGGAACGCTCTGTGGACGCGGCCGGAAGTCAGGGTATACGATTCGCCCGAGGACGCATGCCGGTGGACCCGCGACACGACGCTCGACACGGGACTCCCGCACCGGAGCCGCCCGGCGCCGCCCGCGGCGCGGAACGTTCCGCGGCGCGCGGAGTGGTTCACACGCACCGCCGCCGGAACGCTCGACCACGCGCCGGGGATGACGGACCCGGACCGGTGCACCGCGCCCTGCTGGCGGTCGGTATCGCCGCCCTCGGCGCCACGGCCGGGGCGTGCGCGGATCGGACGGCGCCCTCGATCGAGCGCGTGGACATCGTCGAGCCGCCCCGCCCCGAGGCGCCCCTCGGGATGCCGGTCGAGGTCGCCACGAGCGAGCCGGCCCGCCTGTCGATCGAGATCGCCGACGGCGAGCTGATCGAGCGGCTGGAGCTCGACGGAGAATACCGCACCGCGCACCGCGTGCCTCTCGTCGGCCTGCGGCCGGGACGCACGCACACCGTCACGTTCATCGCCACCGACCTGGCCGGCAACCAGGAACGTGCCGCACCCCTGACCATCGACACCGACCCGCTGCCGGACGACTTCCCGCCGCTCGAAACGACCGTGAGCCGGCCCGAGCGGATGGAGCCGGGCGCGACGCTGCTCAACGTCTACCGGTGGGGTGCGGAGGGGCGCGACCCGGGCTACGGCCTTCTCGTCGCCGTCGATGCGGCGGGGGACGTCGTCTGGTACTACCGCGCCAAGCACGCGATCGGGCCCGTGATCCCCCTGGCGAACGGCAACCTCCTGTACATGGCGTCCGTCGACAGCGTCTGGGGGGTCCTCGTCGAGATCGACCTCCTCGGCAACGTCGCCCGCCGCTGGCACTCGCGCACGCTCGCGGAACGCGCGCCGGCGGACAGCATCCTCGTCGACGTCGACTCGCTGCACCACGACATGGTCGAACTCCCCTCGGGGAACCTGGCGACGCTCGGCTCCGAGGTCCGCACCTTCCCCGACTACCCCACGAGCGACGACGACCCCGCCGCGCCCCGGGCGACGCGCGACATCGTCGGCGACGTCATCGTCGAGCTGGCGCGCGACGGGAGCGTCGTGCACCAGTGGCCGCTGCTCGACGCCGTCGATCCCTACCGCATCGGCTACGATTCGCTCGGCACGGGATTCTGGCGCGACGCCTACCGCGCCCTCGGTCACCCCACGGCCGAGGTCGCCGACTGGGCGCACGCCAACGCGCTCGCCCACGATCCCGGGGACGACACGTTCGTCGTCTCCCTGCGGCACCAGGACGCGCTCGTCAAGCTGGACCGGACCGGCGCGGTGCGGTGGATCCTCGGTCCCCACGCCGGCTGGACGGACCCGTGGCGCGCCCGGCTCCTCGACCCCCGGGGCGACCTGGAATGGCCCTACCACGGGCATGGGGTCGAGGTCACCCCCGGCGGCACGATCCTGCTGTTCGACAACGGGAACCACCGCGCCACGCCCTTCGACGACCCGCTGCCGGCCGAGGATTCCTACAGCCGGGCCGTCGAGTTCGAGGTCGACGAGGCGGCGATGCGCGTCCGGCAGCGCTGGGCGTATCCGCAGTCCGACGCCGAACGCTTCTATTCGTCGTTCCTGGGCGACGCCGACTGGTTGCCGGAAACCGGCAACATCCTGATCACCGACGGCGGCCGGATACGCACGACCGGGGCGGCCGGCGGCGAGCCCGAGCAGCGGCGCTGGGCGCGCATCCTCGAAGTGACGCGCGACGATCCGGCGGAGACGGTGTTCGCGCTGGTGCTCGACGACGACTCTCCGACCGGATGGCACGTCTACCGCGCGGGCCGCTGGCCGGCGCCCTTCCTGCGCCGCTGACCGCGGCCAGCGCGTCGACGGGGGCGGCTCGTCGCCTGACGCGACGACGAGCACCGGGGCTGGGACCTGCGCAACCGCGGCTTCGTGGTCAAGTCAACTGACTTTTCCGGTTCTGACGCCCTCGAGGCGGCACCAGCAGTTCCAACACGACACCGATATCGTGAGTTCGCCTTCGGGGGTGGCGCTCCGGCGACTCGCCAAACCGCTCATCGGTGTATCCCGGTGGAGTGGGGTAGGTGGCGCGCCCGGAGGGATTTGAACCCCCGACCTACGGGTTCGAAGCCCGGCGCTCTATCCAGCTGAGCTACGGGCGCGCATTTGGAATCAACGACTTACGGGGACCCGTCCGGTACTGCCAGCCGCTTCTGCCAGCCGTTTCGGCGTCGCGCCGCTCTCCAGCAGGCGCAAGCGCGCGATCGCAGCCTGGTGCTTGACGAGTTCAGGCGGCGCATAGATCATCGTCGTGCTCGGGTTCGTGTGACCGTACAGATCCTGAATGTCGGCAACGTCCGCCCCCGTGCGGCGCAGTCCTGCGGCGAACGAGTGGCGAATAGCATACACCGTGAAGGCGGGTCGCTGTGCTTCGCGTGCCGCCCGTGCCAGCGCCTTGTTCGCGCTAGGACAGGACCACGAACCAAAGGCCTCGCGCGCCAGGAAGTCGCGGGCTGCGTCCAGACCCTCCTCGACCAGGGGGATCGCCGCCAATCGGCCGCCTTTCCCTCGCGGAACCGCGACGAAGGGAATCGCATCGTCCAGCCGAAAATCGTCTCGGCGCAGCCGACCCATCTGTGACGGTCGCATGCCGGTCCAGTGCATCAAGCGCAGTCGTACCTTGGTCTTCGACCCGGGGGTCAAGTGTGCGAGAACGGTTGAGATGTGGGAGCGGTCGATCCACCGTGGCGGCAAGGGCTCCCGTGTGAAGCGGACGAGGTCGACGAAGTCCGCGGCGGCACGACGACCGTAGAGCACCTTGACCAAGTTGGTCAGGGCATCGCGACGCTGGTTGCAGGACGAAGCGGACAGCCCGTGGCGCCACTCGCGGAGCTGCCGGTCCAGCAATGGATGGTGGTCAACTAGGCTCAGCGTATCGAGATGACCGAACCGTGGCAGCCATGCCTCAAGATGCCGCTGCCGATCGGCGAAGCTGCTGAGCGTGGTGCGGACCTGATCGAGATACCGCACGGCATCTCCGGCCAACGTACCGCCTCCGCGCCGGCGGTTGAGACGAAGGCTCACCCGCAACTCGTCCCGCCGTGCACGGATCGTCCTCAGCGGCGTGCCGGGCGGGAAGCGGATCTCGCGCTGGACGCCGTTCACCTTGACGGTGGCGGCGAGCCCGTGGCGGTCCTTGTAGATGCCCTCGGCGACGCGGATCCGGCGGCGAGATGACATCCGGGCGGCTCCCGACCTCCGCGGCTCCTCTCCTCGTCCGGGGCCCGCGCTGGAGGCGGGCTGCTCCTGCTCGCTTCGTGCCGAGGCAGCTGCGCCCTTGTCTGCCGCCTTCCGCGTGAGGATCTGCGTGTCGCCGTCTACCGTGTCGATACGAGCCACCGGCCGCTCCTGAGCGGTGAGGATGTCGACTGCGAGTTCCAACGACCGAACTCGCGCTGGGGAGTGCCCCGCGTCGTCCGAGGGGTGACTGGGGCGCTCGCTCGTTGACGAGCTTAATTTACACGTGTAACATACTCCCCATCGCACAACAACCCCGACAGCGCCGCCGCCTACAGCCCGTCGTCAAGCAGATGGTGGTGCTCGCAACCGACATCCTCTAGACGAGGCGGCGGTCGATGCGTCGCGGAGCGCATGCTCCACAACTTCGGCGAACCGCCGGGGCCGACGCGTAGAGGCGACCCCGAGCATCAGGCCGGGGGCGGAGCCCGGCAAGCAGTGCGGCTCTCACATCTCCGTGGGGACCCGGACCGATGACAGGCTGGAGAACACTCGCCGCCACCACCATCCGCCTCGCCAACGAGCACGGGGCGCGCGTCCGCCAGCGCCCCGCCGCTGACCGCCTGCTGTGCGAGACGGTGGACGAAGAGCCGACCGAGCGTGTTCGCGGGATTCTCGCCGCCGCCTATGCGCTGAGCGGCGAGATCTGCGAAGCCTGCGGCGGGCCCGGCGACCCGGTCAGACGGCGAGCCGACAGACGACCCGCTGCGCAGACTGCCGCGAGCCGGGCCGACGACATCCTCGCGCGGCCGCCTTGGCGCCGGGAACGGGACCCGGAGGAGGACCAGCATGCACCCGTCCGCGGTTTCCTCCTCGGCTCGAATCGCCGTACTCTCCCCGTCGTGGAGGATCTTGTTGGAACCACTGCTGTCCCACAGACTTTCAAATGAAAAGGCGGCTTGAACCTTCCATGTCTGGTAGAATGATCTGGTCGTCGGGAACGGCAGCGTTGACTGCGCCGGCTCCGTCTGGCCGCCGAACTCTCGTTGGGCTAGAATCGGAACCGATTGAAACGCGCTCGGCCGGAGCCCAGAGGCGTCGAGCGACGGACGATACAACCCCTAGAGCCGCTTGCGAAACTCCTGGGGCTGGCGGCTTGGCGCAGTCCTCAATTCTCCTGGTAAACACCCATTCGCCCTGGATCGCCGACTGGATGCCGGCTCCGGAGGACCGGCGGCACGCCGAGAGGTGGAAGTAGGGCTGTTTCGACGTGTCGCCGACCGAGCGTCGGAACACCGGTGGGTGACTGACGCCGGTCGGGCGCCGAGGGGCGTTGCCGGCGGTGCGCTGGTTATGTCACCAGGCGTACGAGCTGGTCGGCGATGAGTGCGAGCACGCCGAACATGCAGTGACACATCACTTTCGAGGCGCCACGGACCCGGACATGGCGACCGCCAAACTCGTCCTTGAGTCGGCCATTGACGCGCTCACCCGCCGTACGCTCGTTGTAGCGAACCTGCTCGGCAAGCTGAAAGCCGAGATTTTTCAGGCGCCGGGCTTCGGTTCGCAGTTCCTCCGCCAGCGTCTTGTCGCGGCGGGGGTTGGTGTCAATCAACGGGACGTGGCCGAGTGAGCGGCTGTGCTGCCGGATCGGTTCCGCGTCGTAGGCGGCGTCCATCAGGTCATACAGATTGGTCGTCCGCCCGGCCGACAACGTCGCCAGCGGAATGGCGGCTTGGCTGTCGTGCAGCGAGGCGGACGTCAGCAGGCAACTGATCGGAATCTGGCCGTCGGCCACGTCGATGTGCAGCTTGTAGCCGACCCAGGTGGACTTGTAGCCCTTGCTGTCCTTCTTCATGCCGACATCACAGGCGGTCGGCAGGTCGTCGAGCATCGCCGGCAGGCTCATGGTCGCCTGCCGGTCGAGGCGCTTGAGGACCTTCGGTCGTTCCTCACCCTTCTTCAGCCGTCCCCGTTTGCGCTTGGGCGGCGGAGGTGCCTTCTCCTTCGCGGCCGGCTTCTCGCGGGCCTCAATGGCCGTCGAGTCGCGGGAGAGGTGGCCCACCAGCCGGTCGCGGTGGGTGTTCCAGATCAGCGCTTCGTGCACGCGCTGGGGCAACTGCGTGTCCGAGAACTCGGCGAAGGCGCGCGAGAAGACCGACTCGCTCGGCACCTCACTCCTTCGCTCCCAGCCGCAGATCCGCCGCAGCACCACGTCGGTGTCCAATCGGTCCAGCAGCACGCGCGTCGTCGGCATGTCGTAGACCGCCTTGGCCACCAAGGCCCGCGCCATCGCCGCACGGTCCTTGGGCGGACGCCCCGGCACTCGGAAGCGCCGGGGAATCATCTGCTCGATACGGATGACCTCCAGGGTCTGCACCAACTGCTGTTGTTTCTCGGTCAGCGGACCCAACACGCGCTCCAACTGCGGAAACAGGGCATGCTGGATCGACTGCCAGTAGGGGGCGAAGGCGACGCGCAGGTGATTCATTTCTTGACCACTCCTGTTGCCTACTGTACACTTACGAGCAAAGAGGATGTCAAGCAGCCAATCGATGGCCCACGACGAAGCGATGCATCGGTACGAGGAACAGTACGATGCGCTCAAGGCGAAACTACAAGCGGTCGGGTTCATCGGCCAGGGCAGCGTCCAGACCCGCCGTATAGCCTGTGGGTCGCCCACCTGCCGCTGCCATCACGACCCGGACGCCCGCCACGGCCCCTACCACTACTGGACGCGGAAGGCCCGCGGAAAAACCGTCGGCTTGAAGCTCACCGAAGACGAACTCGGCCTTTACCGGGAGTGGATCGAGAACAACCGTGAACTGGAACGGCTCGTGGAGGAAATGCGCCGCATCTCTTCGCGTGTGCTTGCCCTCATCACAGGCAGGCAGGCTCCATGAACCCCCGCGGCTCCGGCTCCCCGGCCACAGTGGCGGTCACTGTCATCCTGCGAACGCTGCGTCCCGTCCGCTGACCCTCGCTCGCCCCGCGGCCTCAGGCAAAAACTCGGCCGAACACGCTTTTCGCAAGAGGCTCCCTAGGAAAACTTATGAGTGTTATCCCGCGCGGCCTCGTGGCCCGCGTAGGGGGCGGACGCGCCGTCCGCCCCCTCCCAGGAGCTATCGCGCCGGGTCCCTTGCGCGGCCGGTGGCCGGAGTGCCGGTCCGCACTTGTCGCCGTTGCGCCCGGTGTCGACGTGTCCCAGGAGAAGTGACTGCGCCCAGCACGGTTCTCGAACGTGGGGGCGCTACCCTTCTCAACTGGGGGGCTCGTCAGAACAGCCACCTCCATGCGCGCGCGGTCTGCGGATCTCCGTGGGCACCACGGTATACAATTCCCAACCATGAAGATTCTGTTCTCCGACGTGTTTGAAATCGACCCAGTTGCGATCGACGCCTACGGCGCCTTCAACGTGGCGTTGGTCGCTGACCTGCCGCTATTTGTTGACCCGTTCCTCATCTTTAACAGCCCCGATCCCAAGTACCAACAACTCCACGAGGGAATAGTCCGATACCTACTCTTTCTGCACGAGAAAGCCCAGACCGGCGGGCTGTCGCCCGACCTAGTCAAAGCTTGGTACCGCTTCCCGGAGATCAAAGAGAATTGGCTCGGTTTCTCGGCCACCGGTAACGATGGGCGCGGCCTCGGGAAGAAGTTCGCCGTGGCTCTCCACGGGAACCTGCATACACTCTTCAGCAACTTTGGACAGCCTACGGTGGAAAAGGGCATTCACCTAGCCCGGATTATTCGTGAAGGTGCTGATTCTGGAGAGACACAGGAGCCTCCATGTGGTACAAACGCAGTGCTGACAAACGTTTAGCCACGATGGAGGCCCCTGCATGGCGGCTGACAAGATATCACAGACTGTCCTGTTCCCGGAGCTCTTCGACAAGCCCGTCGTCGCCACGTTCGACCGCGAGCAGGCGAGCTCGGATGGTGGCGCCGTCCTCCTCAAGGCGGCCGAGCGGGTGTACGGCCTCGTCAAGGCGTTTGCCGGGTGTCTCGCCGACAAGCGCGCGCCGGAGAAGATTCGGCACACGCTCGCGGAGCTGATCGGACAGCGGATCTTCGGCATCGCGTGCGGTCATCCCGACGGCAACGACGCCGACCACTTGGCGGAGGATCCCATCCACAAGCTGCTGCTCGGGCGGGACCCCGTGGCCGGCGCGCCCTTGGCGTCGCAACCAACGATTTCGCGGTTCGAGAACGGCCCGGGCCGCGGCGCGCTCTACCGAATGGCGCGGGAGTTGGCGGCGTGCGTGATCGAGCGGCATCGACGCCGCCTGCGGCGGCGGGTGTGGCGGGTCACCATCGATCTGGACCCGACCGACGACCGGACGCATGGCGCGCAACAACTGACGTTCTTCAACGGGCACTACGACAGTTGGTGCTATCTGCCGCTGCTCGCGTTCCTGACTTTCAACGACGAGAAGGAGCAGTATCTGTGCGCGGCGGTGCTGCGGCCGGGCAAGGCGGTGGCGGCCGACGGGACCCTGAGCTTGCTGTGTCGGCTGCTGCCGATGCTGCGGGCGGCGTTTCCGGCGACTCGGTTTCTCGTCCGGCTCGACGGGGGCTTTGCGACCCCGGAGATCCTCGATTTCCTGGATGCCGAACCTGGGCTCGACTACGTGGTCGCGATGGGGAAGAACGCGGTGTTGCAGCGGCATGCCGAATCCGCGATGGCCGTGGCCCGCGCGCAGAGCGAAGCCAGTGGCCGAACCGAGCACGTCTATACCGACACCCGCTACGCGGCCCGCACGTGGGGCCGCGAACGCCGGGTCGTGATCAAGGCGGAAGTGGTCCGGCTCAAGGGTCGCGAGCCGCGGGACAATCCGCGCTTCGTCGTGACGAATCTCTTGGAGAGCTCGCGCTTCGTCTACGAGAGGGTCTACTGCGCCCGCGGGGACATCGAGAACCGGATCAAGGAGTTGCTGGATGGCCTGCAGATCGACCGCACGAGCTGCTGCAAGTTTCGAGTCTCCTCAAATGCGTGTGGGTAGCGGCGGCGCCAGTTCTATGCCTCCACAGCAGAGGAACAGCATCGAGATCAACGCGCCGGGCGAGTGGAAGCCATAGGCGCGACGCGCGATCACCCGCAGCTTGTTGTTGATGCCCTCCACCGGACCGTTCGTCATCTTCGTGTTTCCGTCCAGCGCAGCCCACTCCAGCCACTCATCGAGCAGCGCCGGCGCATACGCCAGGATGCCTCAGCCGCGCCGGGTGCTTCAGCAACGCATGCGCGTCCCCTTGAGCGCCTTCGCATCCTCCGGCTCCGAGGCCAGCCGCCGCTGCTCCGTCGTCAACCGCATCCGCCGCAGCCGTTCACGTGAAACGGCGAACACCACCCGCGCGTCGGAACCCACGGCGCGCCTTCTGCCAGCCGCGCCAGGTCCGCACCAACTCGATCCGCGCAGCCACCAGGTCCCAACTGCTCGAAGCCCCCAGCGCCGGCGCATCGTCATCGGGTGTCGCTTCCGGTAGCCTCCGACGGATCGTCGCTTGGCGAACCGGCCCCGTATTCGGTCCGGGTTGATTTTCTCCAGTGGAAATGGGCGGAAATGAACCGAGCCGTCGGGGAAGTTGCTGCATGACGAGGTTGTCCCCGCGCAGATTTGTCGGCATCGCAGCGTCGGTCTCTGTGGCTGTGAGGAGGCCGGAAACGAGGGGCACGAGGGGCGACTCGCCGGCCGCCTGTGCAGGCATCGCAGCAGACTCGCCCGGTTCGGCGCGTCATCGGCACGACGGTCAGCGCTGGGTCTGGCGGCTCCGCGGCGCCCCGGTCCCCCGCGGCGGCGCGAGACCACGCGGGTCCCGGCGACGGCGCCGCCGCCATGAGGGACACGCGGCGGGGACCGACGCCGCGAACAGCGGCGAGCTGCCTGGTGGCGTTCCCGCCGCTGGCGGCGAAACCCACGGGTCGCGGGCTCGGGCGGCGGCGGGACGGCGCGGATTGAGTGCGCCGGGGGCGCGCAGGAGGACGGGAAGCGGATGAGCGGTTTCCACGCCGCCCGGCGTCAGGCGGGCGGCGGCAACGCAAGCGCTTCGGGCACGACGGGTTCGGGGGCGCACAGCATCGTCGTGATCAGCGAGCGCGGGTCGAGGTTGCGTTGGCGGGCGGTACGCACGACGCTTGCTGGGTGTCGGCCCCGCGCCGGGTGCGGTTGCCGCCGCAGACCTTACGCGTGACCACTGCGGGTCGGATGGCCTGTTCGGCCCGCCAGTTGGTGGCCGATCGACGGGTCGCACAAGAAGAGGAACACCGCCGGGAATGCCAAGTGCTTGGCGAAGCGCTCGGCGGCGGCCAACGGCGGCGCGGTGTCGATCAGCCGGCCGAGCCGCGGCGAGCCGACCGCGGGCCGACGCCAGACCGTGCTCACTGATTTCGCCCGCGTTCGAGCGGGTCCGCAGGGCGAGGCCGTCCCGCAGGACCGCCTGCACCGCGCCCGCCCACGGGCTGTCGGGATGAGCGGCCTGCAAGTCCTTGCACCGTCTCAAGAGGTGGGCCAGGCACGTTTGATGCGGCGCCTTCTTGAAGCCGCGATAGGCCACCCACCCGTCCCGCACCAGCACGCCGGCGAAGTCGGGGCCGAGAACCGCCGCCGCCTCGGCGAACCCCCGCCGTCGCAGCATAGACCGTCGTCTCCGGGGTGGCGAACGCCCACAGCCAGTGGAGGATCGCGTTCACCCGCCAGCCGGTCTCATCCGGCGTGACCACCGGACTGCAGCGGACCTGCTCGCGCAGCGCCGCATACGCGGGCGCCGCCGCGTCGGCGGTGCGGTGCAGCAGTTGGACCAGGCCGCCCTTGGTCACCGACAGTCCGAACTGCGTCCGCAGAACGCGGACGACCTTCTCCAGCGGCATGCCCAGCTCGGTGTGCAACTCGACGACCAGCGCGGCGACGTTCGGGCCCAGTTGAGCGGCCCGCGCCCAACGCGTCGGAGGTCTGCAGCGCGTGCCGGCCCTGCCGCGCCGCTGACACTGCGAGCAGTGGCCCACCTCGATGTCGAAGCGCCGCACGAGGGGACGCACCTCGGGCAGGTCTTCCTGATACTGCGACGCCACACGGTCCAGCGCGACCGCGCCGCCGCACCGGACAGCTCGTCGGGGCCGGCGCCACGTGGGTCTCGTCAGCCTGCGTCGGCGGCCGGCGGCGCCCCTGCCTGCCGTACTCCGCCCCGGCTCGCCGCCCGGGACGCCCGCCGCGTCCCTGCGGACGGTCCTTGGCGAAGGGGGCCGCTTGTCGGCGGCCGGCGCGCCGCGCCGCCTCGAGCTCCTTCTCCAGATGCTCGCTGCGGCGCTTCCAGTGATCCCGCTCCTCGATCAGCCGAGGCGCTCGATGCGCACGTCCCGAGGGTCTCGCTGAGCCCAGGACCCTTCGGCCGCGGTCATCGCTCTTGCGCGCCATACTTCACGTATCGGCACACGCCCGCCGTACCTGCACACCTTTTCGTGGATTTTCTCGCCACGCGCTAACCGAAGACCGAGCCCCGTCCAGCCGCCGCGCCACAACCCGTTCCACGATGCTGCCCACCGTCACCCACGATATCCCCAGCAGGCGGCTCACCGCCGTCCGGTCCGTCACCTGCGCCAGATACGCCGCCAATTCCTCGAACCCCGACGTGAACACGCTGCTGCCGCTCGCCCACGGCACCTGCTCCACCTTCACCCCGCGGCAACGCCGGCACGACACCCGCCACGGCGCATACCGCAGCCACGCCGGCATCCGGCCCCAGGACAGATGCCGCCACTCGCGCACCGGCTGCCGGTCATACCGCGGCGACCGCTTCCCGCACGTCCCGCACCGGGAACGCCGCCACGCCGGCTCCACCGACACCGTCAACGGACCGTCGGCGGCCATTTCCACCTGCTTGACGTACATCTGCGTGACACCCAACAGCCGCCGTAGTAACGTAGTCAGACGCATGGGGCTCTCCTCCTCGCGGGTCGTGGTGATACACGCCCATGAGACCAGGAAGCCCCTTGCGTTTGCAACCGCTTCCGCCAAGCGAGACGACGCACGCGGCCCCGACAACACCCTTGGCCCCGCCCAACGGGCGTCCGCCGCCGGCGCCGGGACCCGAGGTGGCCGTTGGGGCAATCAGCCAGCGTCTATCCCCGAACCGCCAGCCGTCGCGCTTTCCGCGTTGTCGTGGACGGCCGGGACGCCCCCGTCCAGGCCGGGCCGCAAGGCCCATATCTGCTGCTTGAGCGGAGGGACGGACGGTGTGTCACCCGAAGGGCCGCAGCGCAGCGAAGGACGCGCGTAGCGCGTTGACACGCCGGCCGGCCCGCAGCTACTCCGCTCCGACTATATCCCGCCACGGTGCGCCACGCCCGCCGCCGGTCAGGTGAACTGCCAGCACCCCTCGCCGACCCGCCGATCGCGCCTCAACCCACCCACACCCGTTTGAGGAGAGCCCAAGTTCCTGGCGAACCAGTTGCGCGTGTTGCTGACCGCGGCGGCCTACGTACTCATGCAGGAGCTGCGGCTGCGGGCGGCGCGCACCGGCTGTGCCCGCACCCAAGTGACGTGGCTGCGCGACCGGCTGCTGAAGCTGGGGGTGCATGTCGTCGGCTCGGCGCGCCGCATCGTCCTGCATCTACCACGGGCGACGCCCCATCTCCACGCGTGGCGGCGCATCGCGCTCGCGCTCGGCGCCCGCGCGGGTTAGTCAGAGCCCGCGCGGGGGCTCGGCGCACGTCTCGGTCCCGGGCGGCACCGCCCGTTCCGGCAGAACCTTCCCCCCACTTGGCCTCCGCAACCGCCCGGTGCCCGTGAAGGGCCACTCCACGCCTCCTGCCGCGTCCGTCGCCGCGTCCGAGAGGCTCCGCTCGCGGTCAAGCAGGCCCGGCCCCAGCAGAGCCTTCCCTGCCGCCCGCCTCTCCGCCACCGCCCGACGGCACGACCGGCTACTCTACGCCGCGGTGCGCGCGCCACCACGTCCGAGGCCCTGCTCGCGGCCGATCATGCCCCGTCCGTGACGGACGCCCGAGCTTCATGAATAATGCAGGCTAGAGAAACTGTGCTTAGTCAGCTCCGGCGTCGGTAAGGACAGCATCTCTGACTTCACAAACAACCTTATCCACCAGTTCCTGCTGGAATACACGCAGGCGTTCGCGTTGGCCCGCGTCACCCCCGCCATGCGGCGCCGAGTCCGGGTGCCGAAGGTTCGGTTCAACTATGACACCGAGACTTGGCAATCTGATGAATTTGTCCTCCCCGTTCACAACGGTCGCCACGTGCTCCTAACGCCGGTGAGTATTCTCACCAAGGACAATACGTGGATCAACAAGGCTGACCTTACGAAGGGATTCTCGTGGATTCCAGATGCCATCCCCAATGACGAGCTACGCGGCCAGATCAACAACTACTTTCGAGGGCTGCTTCCGAGGCGGCCGACTACTAGGGATGAGTCTGACGCCGTTCGGCGCACGTTACTGAGGTTCCCGGCGCTTGTTGACTACTACATTCGATACAAGGAGGATCACGGTGACGAAGCCAAGAGCGTCAGTGCGAGCAAGGTGGCACGCTCGCGTCGGCTCTACCTTGAGCAATTCGCACGCCTGCCCCACCTTCTGAGGCGTGAGACCGACTTCTATGACGTCGAGGACACCACTCTGCTGGCGGCCAGGACCCGTGTACTCTTCCTCAAAGATGTGATCGAAAACAAAGGCGGCCACCGCATATTCTACATCCGTGGCCAAGCCATTGAGCGCGAGGAAGACCTCCAGATCCTCTACCGGCTGACCTGGTTTGCGACGACCCTAGACGTGAGCCGAGAGGTCAATGATGGCCGCGGGCCAGCCGATTTTAAAGTCTCTCGCGGCGCTCGCGATAAGTCGCTTGTCGAAATGAAACTGGCAAGCAACAGCCACCTGAGGCGAAACCTTGAGCAACAGGCGGCCATTTACGAGAGGGCTAGTGACGCGGAAGTCACTGTGAAGGTGATTCTATGCTTCAGTGCGACTCACCTAGCCAAAGTACAACGTGTCCTCGTTGATCTGAATATGACCGGCGACCCTAATGTGATTGTCATCGATGCCGCCGCGGACAATAAGCCGTCCGGATCGAAAGCATAAGGTCGTCCCAAGGAGCGATTGACGCTACCGCGACGGCGGTCACGGCAGGGTTCTCGTTGTTCCTGGCCGCATAATGCAGAGGCTTGACTCCGAAATCAGCCGTCGCCGCGACATCGGCCCCGGCCGCGAGCAGTGCCTCGATCTCTCGCCCCCTCCCGCAAACGACCCGTCCGTGGGGATGGAACAGCTCTACGGCCGGCCCGAGGAATTCGCCCGGCGGGACCCTGAATATTTCGACTGGCTGTGGAAGTGGGTCGTTCGAGGCGAGACCGACTAGGGGATGCCGCCCTCTGTCCGACCGTGCCGGGCGATGGCCTTCGCCCTGTCGTTCTCGTGCTCGCCCCACCAACGGGCAATATCCCCGTCCGGCAGGACGCCAGCCCCGGCCCTCGCCGTGTCCGCGAGGTTCGGAACCCCCTCGCCCACGCGGCCGATCTGCCTGAGTTCGCTCAGGATGAGATCCGCGACGCCGGCAGGCTTCGTCGAATCCGGGGCGAACGCCCAGGACCAATCGTCCATCAGGCGCACCCGGACCCCGCCCGTGCTGGTGATTTCGGCTACAGGTTTGGCCATCACAGACCAGCATAGCGGACACCGCGACCACCACCGTCAAAGTCAACTTCCCGCCTCCGCTGCGAACGCCGCGTCCCGGGCCGTGACGGCCACGGCCGCGCGGGCGCCACCGTCAGCGTGGGGTCGCCCGACGTAGCGGCGAACGCCGCGTCGCTGTTCATCGGGGCGCGCCGCGGAACGGGATCGAGCGTGGTGATGACGACGGAGACGGAGTTCAACATCTCGGAGGGAACCGCTTACCGAGCGCGTTCTGCGCCAGGTGCGGTCCGGGCAGCTCGACGAGTCCCGGCTGCTGCCCTCGGCCGAGAAGCGGGCGCGGGACGTCGGGAAGAAGCTCGACCGGCTCGCGTTGCGGCAGGGCTGGTACACCTTCATGGGCCGGCCAGGCGTACGCGGCGGCGACCGGGAAAGCGCCCGCGAAGCGGAACGCGGAGGTCATGGCGGTGGAGCAGGTCATGCGCTGGCGGTCGGAGGTGTCGCGGTTCGCGCCCGATCCGGTGGCGGAGTTCGACGAGCTGATCGCGGACGCGCTGAACAACCCGGCGCCGGTGCCTCGGGCGTTCCCGGCGTCAGTTGGCTCAGGGACGAGGTTGAGCGCGGCCGCAGCCTGGATTGGTGAGAGGGTCGTTGATACCTCCCGGGAGGCACGCCGCCGGCAGGCGGCATGCGAGGGCGACAGGACCGGTACCACGAGCCGCGGCCGGAGCTCAAGGCCCTGGAGCACGAGATGGGTGCCGTCTACGCCGGCGACGCGAAGGCCTTTTTCCCTGTATGGCGGTTCCCGGACGGCTCGAATCCACGATCCTATGAGGCAGGCTCTACCCGGTCGCTCGGTCATTTGACCCGCTGTAGGCGGACCCGCCCCCGCACAGCGGGGCGGCCGTGGCGTTCCGCGCGCACAGCGCGCGGAGCCGCCGACCGCGCTCCAGGCGAACGAGGTCTTGCGGGTCGAGAGCGGCTAATCGCGCGTGGCGAGCGCGACGGTGGCGCCCTGCGCCACCGGAAACCTGCAGCTGCCGCTGGGCCAACGGGGGCAGCCCTGGAGTCCGCCCCCGGACGCACGCGCGGCCGTTCGGGGGCCGCCGGCGGCGGCCGACCGACGCGGTAGGATTCCGTCGCGGGGCGGGGCCAAGCGAGAGCACCAACCGGCCGCGGCGGGCTCGCCGATGCGGGTTGGGTGCCCCGATAGCGGCACGGTAGGCTCGTCGACATTCGACCGCCGGATCTCCAGGCCCCCCACGGCGGTCGCCGGCGATTTCAACCTAAAGGGCCGACTCCTCTCCTCGCTTGAAGCAGCACGTAGACGACAACGGCGATCGCGCCCGTTCCCTCGCTCCATATAACGGGATCGGTGAGGTTCTGCGAGACGAATAACGGATCGGAAACCGCCAGAACAGCGCTCGCAAGAACGACAACCAACAGGAACAAACCCGCGAGGGTGGCTCCCGTCTCAACCTTCCGGGCCGGCGCGATCCAAGAGCCCGCGAGGGTCAGCGCGAAGACCCACACCGCACCATTGAAGAATCCACCCCAGTACAACCCCAGAATGGAGTCTTCCATCGTCAGCATGTTGAGCGGCCCCGGATGATACGGGCCAGCGTCGCGGCGAGTAGAGACCCGGGCAGGACGGCGACCCAGCGTAGAGCGGTGCTCATCGTGGGTCCGGCGCGCTGTGCGCGATGCGATCGCAGAGGTTCCGGAGCATCTGACGTTCAGCAGTCGTCGCAATCTCGTTCATCGCCTCATCACTCCCGTGCGGCTCGACCGAGCGCGGAGAATACCACGGTGGTGCTGGGGAGGACGTGAGCCGCGGCGCTCCGTGGTTGGGGTCAGCCGCCGGAAACCCAGACGGGCCGTCGAACGGTGGGGCCGCGGCGCTCAGCTCGCTCCCCCGCATCCTGGCCATGAAGAGAAACCCGGGAGATCCACCGGCGGCGAGGCGGCCCGCGCTCGAAGGGCCGACCTCGTCGGACTCGAACGCCGCGACCGCGCCGCCGAGGGTCGGCAGAGGATCGCGGGGCGGTCCGCCGCACCCGAACGGCCTGCGCCTGCCCCTCGACCTCAATCGCCGGTCCCCTGTTGTCGGCCGTGTGGTCGCGGATGTTCCGGGGGGCGGCCAAATCTCGAAGTTCCGGCCCTTCGAGGCCCGCCCGGGCGTGCAGTTCGACGAGGTCGTGCTGCTGGGGCAGACGCACCGTCCGGCCCCGGGCTGAACGCCTCGAAGCTCGGCCGCCGCCGGGGGCTCGCCGGGGCCGCAAGGAAAGACAGGGCGGCGCGGCGGCGAGGGGCTCCGCCTATAATTTCCGTTATGGGCCGCGGCCGAAGCGGTGGGCCGACGCCGTCGGCCAGCTCCGCACCCTGCAGGCCGAGTACGAGGCCTGGCGCGACCAGCTGCCCGGGCGCCGCCGGGGAAGGGGTTCCCCATGATGCCGTTTGTGGGAGACCCCGCGGGGGCCGGGAGCCCGGCTCATCGGGAGGGCTGAATGGGTGCGTACGACGACTATCGGTCGGCCGTTGTTGAGCGCCTCTGGGACTATGCCGAGCGCGAGTTCGGGGATCGGCCAGAGCTCTTCGACAAGCCTGAGCGCTCGCCCAAGCGCCCGCCTGTGTTCGTCGACAAAGACGTAGCGGCCGAGCACAACTTGCTCTACCCGCCACGTACGGAGCCGCGGGTGCGTCGGCGACACCGCTACTTCGCCAGCATGCTGAGTTCGCAGGCTCTCGCGCAGAGCGTCTTCGGTTCACTTGCTGAACTAGGCAAGGAGGGCGTGCTGGCGCGCCTGACCACGGACGACGGACTGCCGACGGTGCGCAGCGGAGTGACCGTCCGGATGGAGTACCGCGTCGAACACCTGGGCGAGCGGAGGTCAAAAACGTCGGTCGACGTTTGGCTCGACGACGGGGACCAACGGGTTGCGGTCGAGTGCAAGTTCACGGAACCCCACTTTGGCCGGTGCTCCCGCCCCAAATTGCAGCCGGACAAGGACCGGAACTACGAGCGCGACCACTGCGACGGCTCCTACACCCGCCAGCGCGACCGGCGGACGCGCTGCTCGCTGACCGAGATCGGCGTCCGATACTGGCAGTACCTGCCGGAGCTGTTCGACTGGTCGGCGGACAGTGACATGAAGCCATGCCCGCTGCGCGATACCTACCAGCTGGCCAGGAATGTCCTCGCCGCTTGCGTCCGCCCCGATGGGACGGTCGACGACGCCGGTCACACCCTCGTCATCTACGATGACCGCAACCCGGCCTTTCAGCCTGGCGGCGAGGCTGCACGGCAGTGGGAGGCGGTAACCGGAGCGCTAGCCTGCATTATTCACGAAGGTCCAGATTCGACCGCCAAAGGGCGTGATCGGCGCAGGAATGGGTCTCGGACATCGTCGCCTGCAAGCGGAGCCGGGGTTGAGCAGCCGACCGGGGGGGGCATGACGGACGCGAGGGTTGGGCAGCGACAGCCCCGCCGGCGGAGCGGCCCATGCCGCCCAGGAAGCAGGTGGGCGCGGCGCAACGGGTGGGCTATCCGGCGCGCGCGCCCAGCGCGAGTGCGATGTGCCGCCACGCCTCGAGGTGCGGCGTCGAGCGCGGCAGATGCAGAACCACGCGGCGGACCGAGCGGACGACGTGGACCCCCAGCTTCAGCAGCCGGTCCCGCAGCCACGTCACCTGGCTGCGGGCACACGCAGTACGCGCCGCCCGCAATCGCAGTTCCTGCATGAGCACGTAGGCCGCGGCGGTCAGGAAGACGCGCAACTGGTTCGCCGGGAACAGACAGCAGCTCGTGCGGTCGATCTGCAGCCCATCGAGCAGTTCCTTGATCCGATTCTCGATGTCCCCGCGAGCACAGTAGACCTTCTCATAGATGAAGCGCGGCGTCTGCCGCAGATTCGTCACCACGAACCGCGGGTTGTCCCGCGGCTCGCGGTCTCCGAGGCGAACGACTTCGGCCTTGATCACGACCCGGCGCTCGTGGTCCCACGTGCGGGCGGCGTAGCGGGTGTCGGTATAGACGTGCGCGGTCTCGCCACTGACCTCGCTCTGCGCGCGGGCCACCTGCATGGCGGACTCCGCATGCCGCTGCAACACCGCGTTCTTAGCCATCGCCACGACATAGTCGAGCCGGGGCTCCGCATCCAGGAAATCGAAGATCTCCGGGGTCGCAAAGCCCCCGTCGAGCCGGACGAGAAACCGCGCCCGCGGAAACGCGGCCCGCAACAGCGGGAGCAACCGACACAGCAGGCCGAGGGTCCCGTCGGCGGCCACTGCCTTCCCGGGCCGCAGCACCGCCGCGCACAGATACTGCTCCGCCTCGCGGTCGAAGCTCAGAAACCCCAGCATCGGCAGATAACACCAGCCGCCATAGCTAGTGCGACGGCCGCTACTCCGCCGGTGCTCGTGGCAGAGGCTCGTGGCGCATCTCGCCAGCGATCCCGACTTGGCCTGGCTGGTGAACGGTCTCGCCGCCAAGTATGGGATCGAGCCCTCGGGTTCGTGAATCGTGACCATCAAGGACGAACGGCAGTCGAGAGCCGACGCCGCCCGCCCCGTCGGTCGTCAGGCGCGCAGGGGCGACACCTTGCGACTGGGCATCGGGGAGGACCGCCGGAGGGCGGCGGCTACCTCGTCACTCGCGCACCTCGAGCAGCCCGAGGGCGTACTCCGGCGGCACCTGCATGCCGCCGACCCGCATGCCGACGAGCCCTTCCTCGAAAGCCCGCAGTGTCTGGGTGACCCCCAGCACGAACTCGAACTCGCCAGAATCGACCTGCTGCCCCTTGCGGTCGCGCCCGTCCTCGTTCCACAGCCACGTGTGGCGTTTTGGCCCGCGGCGTCCGGCCCGGCGGGGGACCGGGCCACAGGAGGGTCCCTTCAATGGGTGAGCTGGAACCTCGCTGCCAGATCCTCGTCGAGTACGCGAAATGGACCGCGCTCTCGGCAGTCAAGAGCAGAGGTCCGATCAAGGCCCACAAACCCGTCTACCAGCTCCTCGGTGGGGTCGCGTTTT
Organism: Vicinamibacterales bacterium; assembly: GCA_965229825.1. Taxonomy (GTDB): domain Bacteria; phylum Acidobacteriota; class Vicinamibacteria; order Vicinamibacterales; family UBA8438; genus JAJEEA01. The sequence continues at coordinate 595,632 of CBDDJQ010000013.1, read as the reverse complement.
CGAAAGTGCTCAACCCGTCGCTAGGGCGGATTTCGTGCAAGGAGTTCAATGAGTGGCACCGGTGCGAGACCAACGCTCTGTCCGCCCGGGCACCGAAGTTGCCGGCCAGATGGGCCAAGGAACTCCCGGTCGGCTGGAGCGCGAAGCTGATCAACGTTTACCTCAAAACGGCAGCCTACGTCGGAGATCTCGGACGCGAGGGCCTTCGCGATGCGCTGCACCCACCGGTCGACAACCGACTCAAGGCTCACCTCGTGAAGTGCTTTCGGCGGCACTCAGAGATTCACGGCGCAGTGAATTTCCACTCAATCACGGCGATCGCAGAGTACGACGAGTACCAAAGAATCATCGACGGTTGCAGGGCCGCGGCTGAAGTCCTGGGGTGCTCTCTGTTCGAGGTCGAGCAGCTCTGGTCGACTGGCGCGCCCCCGGAGTCCCTGCCGGTGCGTTCGTGACCGGAGCCGGGAACCCTCACAACATCACGTCCGTCGTCGACGCTCCCCGGCTCGTCAGCTCGGAGGCCAGCCCGACGCTCCCCGAGCACTGGGTTCACGGCGACCCTGCAGGGCACGGATCACGCGGGCGACGCCGCCCCTTCACGAACCGGATGTCCCCCTTCTCGCCCTCCGGGTCCGTCTTGCTCTGGCGGACGGTGACGAGGACGCCGTCGCCGGCGGCCGCGTCGTCGACGTCGGCCCAGCGGAGGGCGCTCACCTCGCTCCGCCACATCCCCGCCAATGAACAGGAGTCCCGCGATCACGGCGTCGAGGCGGCCGGCGCGACCGCCTCGCACTCGCGACCGCGGACGCGCCGGCGCGGCTGGTGGCGAGGACGGCGAGGCCTGCTGCCCCGAACGGCCGCGCTTGCCCGCCGGCCTCGATTGCCGGCGGTCCGCCGGTAGCCGGCGATGACCCGAGCCGTCCGTTCCCCCGGCCGGGGTAGCCTCGCTGGCAAGGCGAGCCCGGAAGCACGCCGCGGCCACCGTCGTCGAGGCGCTCGGCCGGCGCCCGGCCCTGGTCGTGGAGCTCGCCGAGCTACGCGGCGAGGGTGCCGTCCTGCGGCCGGCGGTCGAGCCAGGCGTCGAGGCGGCGGAGCGCCCCGGTGTACGAGTTTCGGCCCACGCCTGGCCAGTCGCGCGCATATCGGGGCGGACGCGCCGTCCGCCCCCGGCCGCCAATAACCAGCCCAGCGCGGGCCGGCGAGGGTGAGCTGGTTCGGTTTCCACCCCCGGCCCCCCCTGGAGCCGAACCAGTCTGTGGCTCGCGAACGGGCACGCCCGGCCAGCGGCGGTCCGCCTGCCAACGGGACGGGTGGCCAGGCGTGGCCGTGCACCCCTCGCCGCCGAAGCGCTCCGGTTGACAGAATCACCCATTATCGGACCCTGGGCGGTGGTGCTATCCTGCCGGCATGTACCCAAATTTCTCCGCCACCCCAGACCGAAACGTGCTCACGTGGAAGTTCATCGCTACGGCTGTTGGCGCACCCTGCAAGCTGACGGGAACCGTTACCCGGCGCCGGTCGAAGCGGCCGAGCGGCGTCACGAAGGTGACTTCCTGGACCGCGACCTGCGACCAGTTCCCGGAGGTCTCTGCAAGGTCAAGCACCCAGCTCGGCGCCGTCTACTACGCGGCACGCAAGGCAACGGGAATCGAGCACTCGTGACGTGATACCGTCGACAGGGCGCTCACCGCATCGCCGCGATTCTGCGGTCTCGTCGATCTCGCTCCCGACAGCCCCATGTCCGCTCAACGATACGAACGCGCCATCAACGACCGCCGATATGTCGTCGAGGCGATCCTGGTCGATCCCGACCGGTGGCGCGCCTATCTCGTCGGCGTCCCCGGAGGCCCGACTGCGCTGATGCCGTTCTACGGCGAAACTCCCGAGCAGGCGGTCGAGCGGCTGGCCGACTGGTTGGCGCTGGCCTGAACCCCCTTGCGCCAGGACGACCGGGGGGGCAGCCTGGAGTTCCGCCCCCGGCACCCTCCGCGACGCCAACCGTGGGCGACACGTCGACGCGCGTGAGGCAGCCTACCTCGCCGAGCTCCGCTGTCCGGAAGAACACACCGCACCGGCGTATCCGACCCAAGGAGGACACCGGTTCCGCGCCAGCCGGTGGTGGTGGACTCACGGACTGCCCCCGCAGTCGGGACCGTGACCGCCGAAACGCCGCTCAGCGCCATCGCCGCGATCGACGGTGCCGCCCGGCACGACTTCCGCGCCGGCTGGCGGGACGACGGGCGGGACGACGGGCGCGACACGCTGTCCGTCCCGAGGCCTCGGCCTGCAGGTCATCGCGGCTCGAGCGGGCCGGAGCACCGTCGAGAACGCGGTCGGCCGCGCGGCCGCGGGCTTGGCCGTCGGACACGCTGACGGGCGGCCGCGTCTCGACCCAGCCGCCCCACGACCGCCTCCGCCAGCCCAGGCCGCTCGCCCAGGCCGCCCTCGAGCGGCAACCGGTTCCGCGCCGCCGCCTCCGGCCCGTGGCCGCCGTCGCATGGCGGACGCGCCGTCCCCCGCCGCGCCGTCCCCCGCCGCGCGAGAGCCAGGTCCGGCCGCCAACCCAGGACCTCACTGGTTACCCTGACGCCGCCTGGTTCGGGGGCAAGCTCGACCCGACGGCAGCCACATGTCGTTCCGGACCACGACTATCGTGAAGGCGGTCCCGGCCGGCGAGCGGGATGACCCCGCCCACCTGAGATGCCGGTCTATTTTCCTGTGCAGAGCCTTATTCTGCTACTCCGACGGTCCGATTATTGCCTGCGGCTGTGTGTCCTTGACTTGAGGGTATCGGTACTGCCGGTGTGCTGATGGATCCTTGTGTCTCTCCCAGAATCAACACCTTCACGCATAATCCGGGTTAGAATATGGCGGACGAATGGTAAAGGACCAGGACTCGCCGCCCAGTCTGGATTTCCCAGATCGATGCGAGCAGTCCCTCGAAACGGCCCGAGCAGTTTGCAGCGCTTCTTCGATAGCGCCCTGCGGCGTGAGTTTCCCGAGTCGCTGGATGTCGTTGAAGATCGCCCAGGTACCGTACCCTCCTGGGGTGCGCCTCAGAGGTCGAAGCTCGAAGAAGATGCGGCGAAGCGGCTCACTCACGCCGCACGAGCCGTATTCAATGACTGCTTGATCAGCCCCTGGTACTGAAGAGGCGCTCGTTTTCAGAGAGACAAGAGATGACCGCCGATTTCGACGACAATCTAGACGCCCGTCCCGCACTGCAGCAGGTTCTTCACTACCACGAGATCACAAAACATCACTTCCAAAGCTATGCCCAGGGGCCAGGGTCTTTGGATTGGGCCACACAGCCAAAGCCGTTTCGGCGGTATCAGGGGGCGCGGCTCGTATCTCTCGAGAAGTTCCCAGCCACAGACGAGCCGCTGTACGACGACGCTTTTGTTCGAGGCCGGATTCCCGCCGCTCCGGTGACCTTTCAGACGATCTCGCAACTCTTCTATGACAGTTTGGCAATCTCAGCTTGGAAGAGCACCGGCGAGCACAGTTGGGCACTCCGCGTGAATCCGTCGAGCGGCAATCTACATCCCACCGAGGGCTACTTGATCTGTGGTCCCATCGATGGGCTAGGCGATCGGCCTATGGTGTGTCACTACGCTCCGAAGGAGCATGGATTGGAGGTACGGGCGGAGTTCGAGCGGGGAATGTGGGACGCATTGTGGCTAGTAGCACCGGCGGACATATTTCTTGTCGGACTGACGTCCATTCATTGGCGAGAAGCCTGGAAATATGGCCAGCGGGCCTATCGCTACTGCCAGCACGATGTCGGGCACGCGATTGGCGCGATCGTTATTGCTGCGGCTGGCCTCGGGTGGCAGACACAGGTCTTAGACGACCTGGGCACAGAAGAATTGGCGCTGCTCATGGGCACAGGGAATGACGACGCCGAGTCGGAGGAGCCAGATGTGCTTATGGCTGTGGGTCCGCATGCCGAAGAGGCTATGGGGCTCCAGGAAGATCAGATACAAGCCTTGAGGTCTCTTACCTGGCAGGGCACTGCCAATCAGCTCAGCCCATCTCACCTCGACTGGGGTGTCGAGACCACGGCCGCCGCCGCCCGAAAGCCGCGAAGTCGGCAGCCGTACGAGCGACGCGAGAGTCCGCAGCCTTCGTGTTCTTACGACCATCGGTCCGTTTCTCTCCGGACAGTCGTTCGTCAGCGCCGCAGCGCGGTGGCGATGGATAGAAAAACTCACATCACCCGAGACACGTTCTATCGGATTCTTCAAAGAACGTTGGCGGTACCAGGAAGCATTCCGTTAAGCACGCTTCCGTGGGCGCCGCACATTCACTTGGCCATTTTTGTTCACCGCGTAAAGGATCTTCCCGCTGGCTTGTACATCTTCGTGCGCGACGCGTCACAGACACGCGCTCTTCGGGCAGCGTTCACCAAGGTGGATCAATGGCAGCGACCCGCCGAATGTCCGCCGCAACTGGAGCTGTACTGCCTCATCGAAGCTGAGGCCCAGCAATCCGCCCGGCAGGTCTCGTGTCACCAGGACATCGCAAGCGATGGGTGCTTCAGTCTTGGGATGATCGCGGAGTACGAGGCACCCATTGAACAGAATGGTCCGTGGTTCTATCCACGTCTGTTCTGGGAGGCCGGGATGATTGGCCAGGTGCTCTATCTAGAAGCCGAAGCTGCCGGGATTCGGAGCACTGGTATCGGGTGTTACTTCGACGACCCCATGCATCGTGTCCTTGGCCTCCAAGACCTCACCTACCAAGACCTCTACCATTTCACGGTGGGTGGGCCCATCGAGGACACCCGGCTCACCACTCTCCCCGCCTATGCGAATGAGTAACAGCGCCGGGTTGAGCTCAGCCATCGGATGAACGGTGTTCGCGTGGCAGCAGCCTACGTTCGTCGCCTCAGGCTCTCCCGATACCCCCGCAGGTCCGCGGCAGCGGGGGGGTCGGTGTCTTCTTCGAGGCCGAGGAGCAGATCTTCGCCACCGGGGCGTGGCGGAAGTACATCGGCACCCGCGGCTGGGGTTTCTAAATCGAGGGCCTGGGCGAGGCGCCACCGCGCGGTGGCGGCCGTCGCCCTCGGCGTCGAGTCGTCGGAGCGCGGTGGCGTCGGCCACACGCGCCCCGAAGTCAACATCCCCACGACCTTTCGTTAGCGGGTAGGGGTGAGAAAATCCGCGAAATGGTGTACAGGTTTGGTGCGCGTGTGCCGATACGTGGAGTGTGGCTCGCACGCGCACGCCGTCCGCCCGGTCGCTGACCGATGCTGAACCCCGGATCCGTGGGCGCACCCGGTCCGTCCGGGTCCGCGAGGCCGGGGGTTATGCTGGAGAGGGTTCCCGATGTCAAAGCAACCCCGAAACCTGAACGCTGTGTCCGGCCGGCTCCAGCGGCGGATGCTGGCCGCCCAACTGTCCACCGGGACGGTTGGCAACGCGTCGGGGCCCGCGTGCCGGACCATGCCGGCCACGCCCCCCGCGCCGCCGCCACTCCTGCCAGTCCGGGCGCTTGGCGAGTACGTCCCCGGCGGGCGCGTGGACGCCATGCGCCGTCTCATCAGAGGCCGTTGAACGCTCATGATTGCTGATAGGACAACCCTCTCGATCGCGAAGGCGGGTGAGTTGGTGGGAGTCACCCGCCGCACGATCTACAACTGGATCGCCGGTGGCAAGGTCGAGTACGTGCGGACGGCCGGCGGTTCCGTGCGGATCTTCGTCGATACACTGTGGCGCGATCCGCATGCCGGCGTCACCCGGCCGGATACGCCGCAGACGTCTTTGTTTACGGGCGCCGTGAGAAGGCGGCGTCATCCAGCAGGTGGGAGTCCTGGCCGGAGCTGGACCTATTCGGCAATGAGTTGAGCGAAGCGCTCGGGGCCCTCGCCAAACCTCAAGACGCTGGATGCTACCCCACGGTCACCCCTCGTTGAGCCCATCGATCCAGGGCCCAGCCCACCCACTCCTAGAAAGGGGGCGGCACCCGCGTGGTGCTCGCCCCCTTGGTCTTTCTGCCGACAACGGGCTTCCTAGTACATTCCGCCCATGCCGCCCATGCCGCCGTGGCCGCCGCCCGGCATCCCGGCATCCTTCTTTTCTTCAGGAATCTCGCTGACGAGGGCTTCCGTGGTGAGCAGCAGCGACGCGATCGAGCTCGCGTTCTGCAGCGCCGCCCGGACGACCTTGGTGGGATCGATGACGCCCGCCTCAATCAGGTTCTCGTAGGTCTCCGTCTGCGCGTTGAAGCCTTCTTCGTCGGTCTTCTGCTCGCGCACCTTCTGCACGACGATGGACGCTTCCTGACCGGCGTTGGCCGCGATCCAGCGCATCGGCTCCTCGAGCGCGCGCCGGATGATGTTCACGCCAATCTGCTGGTCGCCTTCGAGCTTGAGGTCCGCGAGAGCGGTCTGGCTGCGCAGCAGGGCCACGCCGCCGCCGGGCACGATGCCCTCCTCGACGGCCGCCTTGGTCGCATGCATGGCGTCCTCGACCCGCGCCTTCTTCTCCTTCATCTCGGTCTCGGTGGCGGCGCCGACCTTGATGATCGCCACGCCGCCGACCAGCTTGGCGAGCCGCTCCTGCAGCTTCTCGCGGTCGTAGTCCGAGGTGGTCTCGTCGATCTGCGTGCGGATCTGCTTGACCCGCCCCTCGATGGCCGCGTGGGTTCCCTCGCCTTCGATGATGGTCGTGTTGTCCTTGTCGATGGTGACCTTCTTCGCCTTGCCGAGATCCTCGATGCCGATGTTCTCGAGCTTCAGCCCGAGGTCCTCGGTGATCGCCTTGCCGCCGGTGAGCGTCGCGATGTCCTCGAGCATCGCCTTCCGCCGGTCACCGAAGCCCGGCGCCTTGACCGCGGCGCCCTGCAGCGTGCTGCGCAGCTTGTTCACCACCAGGGTGGCGAGCGCCTCGCCCTCGACGTCCTCCGCCACGATGAGCAGCGGCCGATTCAGGCGGGCCACCTGCTCGAGCAGCGGCAGCAGGTCCTTCATCGAGCTGATCTTCTTCTCGTTGATCAGGATGATCGGATTCTCGAGCACGACCTCCATCCGTTCGGCGTCGGTGACGAAGTACGGGGACAGGTAACCCCGGTCGAACTGCATCCCCTCGACCACTTCGAGCGAGGTCTCGAGGGTCCGGGCCTCTTCCACGGTGATGACGCCGTCCTTGCCGACCTTGTCCATCGCCTGTGCGATGATCCGGCCGATGGCGAGATCGTTGTTGGCCGAAATCTGTCCGACCTGGGCGATCATGTCGCCGCTGACGGCGCGCGAGAGCTTCTCGAGGTGCTCGACGACCGCGGCGCCGGCCGCTTCGATACCCCGCTTCACCTCCATCGGGTTGGCGCCGGCCACGACGTTCTTGGCGCCCTCACGGTAGATGGCCTGGGCGAGGACGGTCGCGGTGGTGGTGCCGTCACCGGCGATGTCGGACGTCTTGCTGGCGACCTCGCGAACCATCTGCGCGCCCATGTTCTCGAGGGCGTCCGTCAGCTCGATCTCCTTCGCGACCGTCACCCCGTCCTTGGTGATGGTGGGGGACCCGAACTTCTTGTCGAGGATTACGTTGCGGCCCTTGGGCCCCAGCGTCACCTTGACGCAGTTGGCCAACTGATCGACGCCGGCGAGGATCTTCTGCCTCGCTACTTCACTGTAGACAATCTGCTTTGCCATGTTGATGTGCTCCAAATCAGGTCGAATTCGACGTGACCGGCGCGGCCGCGCGGCCGGCCGCCTGCCGGGTGATATCGCGGCCGCCGGCTACTGCACGACGCCCAGGACCTCGTCTTCCCGCATGATGAGATACTCTTCGCCGTCCAGCTTGATCTCCTGTCCCGAGTACTTGCCGAACAGAATCTTGTCGCCTTCCGCGACGTCCATCGGCTGAAGGCCGCCGTCCTCCTTGACCTTGCCCTTGCCGACGGCGACGACCTTGCCCTGCTGCGGCTTCTCCTTGGCGGTGTCCGGAATGATGATGCCGCCGACTTGCTGCTCTTCCTCCTCGAGACGCTGCACGATGAGGCGGTCGTGAAGTGGTCGTACCTTGATTGCCATGGTGTGTCCGACTCCTTGGGTTGTTGAATGCGCATTCCGGTGAAGTTGAACGCCAGATCCGGGGATGGTGAACACGGAATCCGGCGAACGTGAACGGCTCGTCGGAGCACAACGACGTTTCCTCGGTCGGTTTCCTCCCATCGGCTTCGCAACGGGTGTTCGAGTCCTACCCGTGACGTCGTTTTCGAAGAGTACAACGATCTTGCCTGTGGAGCGTATGGGCGGCGTTCTGGGCTGTCCAAGGCGGTGTGGGAAACGCGCCTCGACGCGGGTGCAGTCAGCCGCCAGCGTATCGTGCGCGTTTTCCATACCGCCGGTGCGCTCCACGGGCCGGCCTGCCCCCGGCGGGGACCGGCGGCGTGCTGGACCGGGGCTGACCTCGGTAGTGCCGCGGTGGGGGCTGGCGTTGGGATGCTCATGTCGTCTGCCGGGTGCGGGTCTTCGGCGCGTCGTGCGTCCGTCGCATCGAGCGGCCCTTCAACTCGATGCGGTGCGCGTCGTGGAGCAGGCGGTCGCAGATGGCGTCGGCCTGGTTGGCGTCGCCGATGACGGCGTGCCAGTCGGCCACGGGCAACTGGCTGGCGATGAGGGTCGAGGCGCGTTCGGCCCGGTCCTCGATGACCTCGGTGAGGTCGCGCCGCTCGGCGTCGCGCAGCGGTGCGATCATCCAGTCGTCGATGGCGAGCAGGTCGAGCTTGGCGAGGCGAGTCAGGAGCCGGGCGTAGGACCCGTCGCCGCGGCCCACGGCGAGCTCGTGCAGCAGGCGCGGCATCCGGACGTAGCGTGCGGTGAAGCCGCGGCGGCAGGCCCGTTCGACGAACGCGCAACAGAGGAAGCTTTTTCCGATCCCGGTGGGACCGATCAGGACCAAGTTGTGACGCTCGGCGACCCACGCGCAGGCGCCGAGAGTCAGGACCTGCTGGCGGTTGAGCCGGCGCGGATGGGTGAAGTCGACGGCCTCGAGCGTGGCGGGATGGCGCAGCTTGGCGGCGCGGAGCCGCCGCTGGAGCTTGCGCTGCTCGCGGGCCGTCCATTCGGCGTCGACGAGCAGGCCGAAGCGTTCCTCGAAGCCGAGGGCGGCGGCCTCGGCGGTCTGGAGCTGGTGGTGGCAGGCGTCGGCCATCGCGCCGAGCTTCATGGCGTTGAGCTTGTCGAGGGTCTGTTCGATCAGCATGGGTCCTCCCCAGTGGTGGTCGCGGCGTAGTAGTCGGCGCCGCGGATGTTGGCGTGGGTGGGCGTCGGGGCGGTCTCGGCCGGCGGCTCCAGGGGCAGACGGTCCTGGCCGGTGGCGAGGATGTTCTTGACGGTGTGGAAGCGGCAGGAGCCGAGGGCCATGGCGCGGGCGCTCGCGGCGTCGAGCCGGGGGTTGCCGTGCTGCCGCCCCAACCGCATGAGCCCGAGCACGGCCTTGTATCCCTGCTCCGGATGGGGGCGGCTCTCGAGGATTCGAGCGACGAGCTCACCGGTCGCCGGTCCGACCTTCTCGGCCCAACGGATGAGACGCGACGGGGTCCACTCGGCGTGCGCGCGATGGGCGCTCGGCATGTGCTCGGCGACGGTGGACGGCTGTCCGTCGTAGCGGCGGGGGTGCGACGACACGCGGCGGCCTTTGAAGAAGACCTCGACGGTGGTCGTGGTGTAGCGGACCTCGACCTGCTCGCGGAGGAGCTGGAACGGCACGCTGTAGGCGTGCCGCTCGACGAGGACGTGGTAGTCGATGGAGACGCGGCACAGCTTCCAGTACGCGAGGACATAGCGCGTGGCCGGCAGGGGTCGTAGCGCCGGGCGGTCGAGCTGCTCGTAGAGGGCGCGGCGGCTGATGCCCAGCTTCTTCATCGGCCGGTCGTTGAGCGCGTCGAGGCGGACGCGGATCGCCAGGTTCAGGGCACCGAGGCTGAAGAACGTCTCGTCGCGGAGCCGGGCGAGTATCCACCGCTGGGCCAGGAGTACTGCGCCCTCCACGGCGGCTTTATCTCTTGGTTTCCTCGGCCGCGCCGGGACGACGACGGCGCCGTAGTGGGCGGCGAGGTCCTCGTAGGTGCGATTGACGCCCGGCTCGTAGCGGCAGGGACGCGTGATGGCGCTCTTGAGCTGGTCGGGGACCCACAAGGCCGTCGTGCCCCCGTAGTACCCGACCATGCGGGTGTGGGCGTCGACCCAGTCGGGCAACTGCTGGGTGGCGGTCGCCTCGGCGTAGGTTAAGCCGCTGGCGCCGAGCACGGCGACGAACAGCTCGACGCGTCGCAATTCTCCGGTGTGCCGGTCGACCAGCGCCGGACGTTTCCCCGAGAAGTCGATGAACGTCTTCTCGCCGGCGCGGTGGACCTGCCGCATCGACGGCCGCAGCCGTCGCGCCCACTGCCGGTAGAGCTCGCAGAACTGGGTGCGGCGGTAGCCGTGCGGATGAACCTGGGCGTACTCCTCCCAGAGGAGCTGCAGCGTGACGCCGTCGCGCTTGAGCTCGCGGTGGATGTACGCGCAGTCAGGCTGGCTCCGGTCGTGCACCGGGGCGGCGCGTGGGAACAACCGGGCCTCGAGGGCCGCGTCATCCAACTCGGCCGGCAGTGGCCAACCCAACCCTCGTTGTGCGGTCCGCTGCAGATACAGCGAGACCGTGCCCACGCCGATCGCGCAGGCTTGGGCTATCGCCCGGTGGGACAACCCCCGCTCGTGCTTGAGACGGAGAACCTCACGAATCTTCCTCACCAGTAGCCTCCGTGCCGGCATCGCCTCGCCCTCCTTTCGGAAGGCCAGCGTGCGGCGATCAGGCTACCGACGAGCGTTCACGATGACCGGATTCCGTGTTCAACTTCACCGGATCCCGTGTTCAACATCCCGGATCCGGTGTTCAACTTCCGCCGGATCCGGCGTTCAACTTCCGCCGGATTACGCATTGAAGGAAGCCCTCCCCGGATTTGGCGTAGAAATCGAGGACGGGTTAGCACTCTGTGCTAATTACTGCCAAAGATTAGCAGTCCACTTAGTAGAGTGTCAACCGTGGTCTTGGGAAGGCCGCGAATGCAGGGCGGTGTCTGACGGGTGATGTCGTGAAGCCCCGTGAGGAGGGAGGTGCGGGCTCGTCCCGGATGCTCCCCGTCAGCGGCGGCCTGCCGGTCGCGGAGCCAGCCATCCGGAGTGTCCAGGAGCGCGTGGTGAGCCCGGGGGGGCGAGGACCCTGACCGCGCGGGACCCCACCCGGGAACCAAACGGGACCTTCTGGTTCGGGGCCGAGCTCGGCCCCCCGCCGGCGACCAGGTCTGGTTCCGGATCGCCGAGGAGGCCATCGGCCGGATGCCGGAGAAGACGCCCCGCGCCCGCGGCGCCCGCCTGGTCGACGCCCTCATCGTCTGGATCACGCCGGACCGCCAGCTCGGGCCCGGCCTCAACCGCTTCGAGGTCCGGGTCTCCGAAGCGGGCGACACGTGGATCGAACGTCTGCGGTGGCGAGATGGATTCCCTCGCCCCGGCCTGTCCCGCCGTGGCGGCGCTCGAGCGCCGCCCGCCGCCGCCCGCCACGGGCCAGTTCAAGCGCGATTACCGGCGTGAGTCGCGGGGCCGGCATGGGGCGTTCCTCGATAGCAGCCTGGTCCCGGTGGTGGAGATACTGGCCAACGATCATCCTCTCGAAGCCCGGCATCACGACCATGGGTTGAGCGGCGAGTGGCGGGACCACCGCGACTGCCACGTGAAGCCGGACCTGGTGCTGACGAGGACGACCGCGAGGGGCAGCCTGGAGTTCCGCCCCGGCGCCCTCCGCGACGCCCGGCGAGGTCCTGGCCGTCGCTGTCGGCCCGAGCCGGACATCGAGGTCGTGGCCCGGCGGCCGACGGGCGCCACGCGCTGTCGCAGGCCCTCGACCTGGCCGGACAATCGTGCTGACCGACATCGAGATGCCGCGGATGACCGGCCTCGAGCTTGCGGCCGAACTGGCCCGCCAGGACCGGTCGATTCGCGTCATCGTGCTGACCACCTTCGGCCGCCCCAGAGGTACCTGCGCCGGGCGCTGGACGCCGCCGCAGCCGGCTACCCGCTGAAGGACGCTCCGTCGGCATCTCGCCGCCGAAGTCGGTCCGCTGTTCGCGTCGCAGGCGGGTCACGCACACGACAGACTGTGTGGACCCCCTCACCCTCGCTTTCGGTGGGTGCACGACAGATTTGTGAGATGCCTCTTCAGGCGGCGTTTGCGGACGGACCGACGGCCCCGGTGGACGATGCCGGGTTGGGGAAGCTGGCGGTGTTCGCGGGGGTCCGAGACTATCCGGCCCGCGTCAAGTGTGCGATCCTGGCGTGGCACACCCTGCGGGCCGCGGTGGGCGACCGACACGATGTCGTGTCGACGGAGTAGCCGCAATCCCCGCCGCGGGCGACGATTCGATTCCGGGAGACAGCGCCAGTGGGAATCTTCAACTTAGATACCTCGCCTCGGGGCGACCAGCCGGCCGGCGTTGCGAAGACGCCGGCGCCGTCCTCGGAGGCTGCGGCCGCCGCGAGCTCCGCGCGTCCGGACCCTTCCCGGCCCATTCCGCCGAGCGAGCCGCCCGTCCCGGCGCCGCCGGCCACCCACGACCCGATAGAGCGGGAACCGTTGAAGACGCTCGAGCTCAAGCCGAAGCTCATCGAGGCGTTGTCGACCGTCTATGACCCGGAGATCCCGGTCAACATCTACGAGCTGGGGCTCATCTACGACGTCGACGTGAATGCCGACGGGCTGGTGGGAATCCGCATGACCCTCACCTCGCCGGGATGTCCCGCCGCCCAGACCCTCCCGGTCGAAGTGAAGGCGAAGGCCCGGGCGGTGCCCGGGGTAAGCGATGCCTGGGTCGACGTCGTCTGGGAGCCGCAATGGGACATGAACAAGATGTCCGATGCGGCCAAGCTGCAGCTCGGACTCCTGTAGGAGCCCGCAGGCAGACGCGACCTCACCCCGGACCCCTTGCCGACGGCCTTCGTCTTGTTGTCGTCGGCGGTTCTCCGTGCTCCCCTTGCGCCGCGGGTGCACGACAGATTTGTGAGATGCCTCTTCAGGCGGCGTTTGCGGCTCGCCGCTCCCAGAAGTCCTCGAAGCGGCCGCTGAGCAGGCAGCAGCGCAGGGCGATGATGGCGTTGCCGCCGGCGCGACTCAAGCAGCGAACTCGTCGACAATCGCCTAGGAGTCTGCGCCGCAGGAGTTCGCGGAACCCCGGCGGTCTGCGTCGTGACGCACGGCGTCAGGGCGTAGGCCGCCGGCCGACGAGCAGGTGATTCTCGACCAACCGGCGGACGGAACCGAAGAACAGGCCGTACACCGCCCAAACGCCGCGATTCGTGACCGATTCTCGGTCAGTGGGGCCAGATCGGTCCCCGTTACGCCGCCATCAGCAGGTGCAGGCGCTTGGCGTTCACCGCCAGGCACACCAGGTCCCACTCGCCCCGCACCTTCGCCAGTCCACGCAGGCTGAAGCGCCGGAAGCCCAGCACGTGCTTGATCCAGCCGTACGGCGCCTCCGACAACCACTTCCGTTCCGCATACACCGCCCGGCCCGCCGGCGTCGACAGCTTCTCCACCATGCGACCCGTCGCCGGATGCTTCTTCAGATTACGGGCGGCGACCTTCTTGTCCTCCCGGCCCGTCGCCACATACCCGTCAACACCCCGCGTTTCGAGCTCCGTCAAGTCCCGCTCGTTGCAGTACCCCGCGTCGGCCAGCACCGTTTCCGGCTGCGCGTCGAACCGCTCCTGGACCGCGTCGAGCAACACCGGCAGACCGCCCTGGTCGCTCGCATTCGCCGTCACATCCGTCGCCACCACCAACTGGTGCTCCGCGTCCACCGCCGCCTGCGCGTTGTAGCACTGCTGGAAGCCCTCGTTGCTCGTCTTCATGATCCCGCTTTCCGGGTCCGTGAAGTTGCTCTGCGCCTTCTCCTCAGGCTCCCCATACGCTCGCTTGTACGGCCGGCCTCCCTTCGGGTTCCGTGTCTGCCCCGGCTGCCGGCCCCGCGCGTCGTCCGCCGCCCGCTGCGCCGCCTCCAACCGCGCCTTCGCCGCCCGGATCGCCGCCAAACGGTCCTCTCGGCGCTGCAACTCCGCCGGCAACTCGTCGCCCCGGACCTCCGGGCCCAAACGAACGTCCTCGGCCACGTCGGTCTCGTCCGCCGACCGCAACAGCGCGTCGATCTCGCCGGCCAGACGCCGCTCCTCCTCCTGCATCCGACCGTAGCTCATCGCCTTGCGCTTGCTCGCATTCGCCCGCACCTTCGTCCCGTCAATCGACAGCTTCCCGAATCGGGCCAGACCCAGTTCCCGCGCCAGACCGACCACCTCCACGAACAGCCGCTTGAAATCGGCCAAGTGCCGGCGTCGAAACTCGCAGATCGTCCGGTGCTGCGGGAAGTTGCCCGCCGCCAGCACCCGGAACGCCACGTCCTCTTCCAGCTTCTTCGCGACCCCCCGCGACGAAAACACCCCCGTCGCGTAGGCGTAAAACCAGCACCTTCACCATCATCCGAGGTGAATACGGCGCGTTGCGCCGGCCGTCCCCCTCGTACGGCGCGTAGAAGGCCGTCAGATCCAGACCGTCAACCAGATCGCTGATGTGGTGCGCCAAGTGACCTTCGGGCAGCCACTCCCGCACATCGGGCGGCAACAACAGCGACTGCTCCGGCACGTAGGGGCGAAACGTTGTCGACATCAAGTCCCCCTCTCGTCGTCGGCTCGTCTAACAATTGTCGCATCGATTTTCTGCGGCGCAGACTCCTAGCCTCGGCCGCCGACGGTCTCGCCGGTTCCCTCGGCTCGGAAACGGCCGTGCCGGCCGCCCCGAGCCAGTGGCAGACGCGCCGTCCGCCCCCGGCCGGCGCAACCACCCCAGCGATCGCCAGCAGATCGCTCCTGTTCGAGCAGATCCCTTCCGTTTTCGAGCAGGTCGCTTCGGCAGCCCTGGTGACCAGCTCGCCGGGACGCGGCGCTCGTCAGCTCGCCCGGCGACGCCCGTGTTTCCCGGAGCTGCAGGTTGAACTTTCAGGCGCGCGGCGTGTAGCCGTTGCTGCTGCCGCTGTCGGCGAGGGCTCTGGAGGCAATCGGCGTCGGGATAGCGCTTGCGTCCCTCGGTGCGCCACCACTTCTCGATGCAGGCGACCGCGAACGCCGGGGGTTGTCGGCGATAGCGACGAAGACGGTGCGACTTTGGTTAGTGCGCATTCCGGGGAAGTTGAACACGGATTCCGGCGAACGTGAACGCTCGTCGGAGCGTAGCGACGTTCCTCGGTCAGTTTCCTCCCATGGGTTTCGCAACGGGTGTTCGAGATCCAACCCGTGACGTCGTGTTCGGAGAGTACAACGATCTTGCCTGTGGAGCGTACGGGCGGCGTTCTGTGCCGTCCGAGACGGTGTGGGAAACGCGCCTCGACGCGGTTGCAATCAGCCGTGGCGTATCGTGCGCGTTTTCCATACCGCCGGTGCGATCCATAGGCCGTCCGGCCCCGGCGGGACGGCGGCGCGCGGGTCCGGGTCTGGCCCCCGGGGTGCTGGCCGGCGTTGGGATGCTCATGTCGTCTGCCGGGTGCGGGTCTTCGGCGCGTCGTGCGTCCGTCGCATCGAGCGCCCCTTCAACTCGATGCGGTGCGCGTCGTGGAGCAGGCGGTCGCAGATGGCGTCGGCCTGGTTGGCGTCGCCGATGACGGCGTGCCAGTCGGCCACGGGCAACTGGCTGGCGATGAGGGTCGAGGCGCGTTCGGCCCGGTCCTCGATGACCTCGGTGAGGTCGCGCCGCTCGGCGTCGCGCAGCGGTGCGATCATCCAGTCGTCGATGGCGAGCAGGTCGAGCTTGGCGAGGCGAGTCAGGAGCCGGGCGTAGGACCCGTCGCCGCGGCCCACGGCGAGCTCGTGCAGCAGGCGCGGCATCCGGACGTAGCGTGCGGTGAAGCCGCGGCGGCAGGCCCGTTCGACGAACGCGCAACAGAGGAAGCTTTTTCCGATCCCGGTGGGACCGATCAGGACCAAGTTGTGACGCTCGGCGACCCACGCGCAGGCGCCGAGAGTCAGGACCTGCTGGCGGTTGAGCCGGCGCGGATGGGTGAAGTCGACGGCCTCGAGCGTGGCGGGATGGCGCAGCTTGGCGGCGCGGAGCCGCCGCTGGAGCTTGCGCTGCTCGCGGGCCGTCCATTCGGCGTCGACGAGCAGGCCGAAGCGTTCCTCGAAGCCGAGGGCGGCGGCCTCGGCGGTCTGGAGCTGGTGGTGGCAGGCGTCGGCCATCGCGCCGAGCTTCATGGCGTTGAGCTTGTCGAGGGTCTGTTCGATCAGCATCGGTCCTCCTCGGTGGTCGCGGCGTAGTAGTCGGCGCCGCGGATGTTGGCGTGGGTGGGCGTCGGGGCGGTCTCGGCCGGCGGCTCCAGGGGCAGACGGTCCTGGCCGGTGGCGAGGATGTTCTTGACGGTGTGGAAGCGGCAGGAGCCGAGGGCCATGGCGCGGGCGCTCGCGGCGTCGAGCCGAGGGTTGCCGTGCTGCCGCCCCAACCGCATGAGCCCGAGCACGGCCTTGTATCCCTGCTCCGGATGGGGGCGGCTCTCGAGGATTCGAGCGACGAGCTCACCGGTCGCCGGTCCGACCTTCTCGGCCCAACGGATGAGACGCGACGGGGTCCACTCGGCGTGCGCGCGATGGGCGCTCGGCATGTGCTCGGCGACGGTGGACGGCTGTCCGTCGTAGCGGCGGGGGTGCGACGACACGCGGCGGCCTTTGAAGAAGACCTCGACGGTGGTCGTGGTGTAGCGGACCTCGACCTGCTCGCGGAGGAGCTGGAACGGCACGCTGTAGGCGTGCCGCTCGACGAGGACGTGGTAGTCGATGGAGACGCGGCACAGCTTCCAGTACGCGAGGACATAGCGCGTGGCCGGCAGGGGTCGTAGCGCCGGGCGGTCGAGCTGCTCGTAGAGGGCGCGGCGGCTGATGCCCAGCTTCTTCATCGGCCGGTCGTTGAGCGCGTCGAGGCGGACGCGGATCGCCAGGTTCAGGGCACCGAGGCTGAAGAACGTCTCGTCGCGGAGCCGGGCGAGTATCCACCGCTGGGCCAGGAGTACTGCGCCCTCCACGGCGGCTTTATCTCTTGGTTTCCTCGGTCGCGCCGGTACGACGACGGCGCCGTAGTGGGCGGCGAGGTCCTCGTAGGTACGATTGACGCCCGGCTCGTAGCGGCAGGGTCGGGTGATGGCGCTCTTGAGCTGGTCGGGGACCCACAAGGCGGTCGTGCCCCCGAAGTACTCGACCATGCGGGTGTGGGCGCCGACCCAGTCGGGCAGCTGCTGGGTGGCGGTCGCCTCGGTGTAGGTGAAGCCGCTGGCGCCGAGCACGGCGACGAACAGCTCGACGCGCCGCAGTTCCCCCGTGTGCCGGTCGACCAGCCCCGGTCGCTTCCCGGAGAAGTCGATGAACGTCTTCTCGCCGGCCCGGTGGACCTGCCGCATCGACGGCCGCAGCCGCCGCGCCCACTGGCGGTAGATCTCGCAGAACTGGCTGTAGCGGTAGCCGTGCGAATGGACCTGGGCGTACTCCTCCCAGAGGAGCTGCAGCGTGACGCCGTCGCGCTTGAGCTCGCGGTGGATGTACGCGCAGTCGGGCCGGACCCGGTCCTGCGCCGGGGCGGCGCGACGGAACAACCGCGCCTCAAGCGTCGCGTCGTCCAGCTCCGCCGGCAGCGGCCAACCCAGCCCTCCCTGGGCCGCCCTCTCCAGATACAGCGAGACCGTGCCCACGCCGATCGCGCAGGCTTGGGCTATCGCCCGATGGGACAACCCCCCCTCGTGCTTGAGACGGAGAATCTCACGAATCTTCCTCACCAGTAGCCTCCGTGCTGGCATCGCCTCGCCCTCCTTTCGGAAGACCAGCGTGCAGCGATCAGGCTACCGACGAGCGTTCACGATGACCGGATTCGGTGTTCAGCTTCCCCGGATTCGGTGTTCAGCTTCCGTCGGATTCAGCGTTCAGCTTCCGCCGGATTACGCAGTTAGCGGGGAGGGGTTAGAAAATCCGCGAAATGGTATGCAGGTTTGGTGCGCGTGTGCCGATACGTGGAGTTGTGGTTCGCACGCGCACGCCGTCCGCCCGGTCGCTGACCGGATGCTGAACCCCGCATCCGTGGCGCACCCGGTCCGTCCGGGTCCGCGAGGCCGGGGTTATGCTGGAGAGGGTTCCCCATGTCAAAGCAACCCCGAAACCTGAACGCTGTGCCCGGCCGGCTCCAGCGGCGGATGCTGGTCGCCCAACTGTCCACCGGGACGGTTGGCAACGCGTCGGAGCCCGCGCGCCGGACCGTGCCGGTCACGCCTCCCGAGCCGCCGTCACGCCTGCCAGTCCGGGCGCTTGGCGAGTACGTCCCCGGCGGGCGCTTGGACGCGATGCGCCGTCTCATCCGAGGCCGTTGAACGCTCACACGCGCCCCAAAGTTGACGGAAGAGCCGTTATCGGCACCCAACGTCCATCAGAACCAGCCCGTAGCTGCAGCTCTGAGGGCTGCTCCGTCCCGGAACGAACCAGGTTGGCGAGCTTCGCAACCCGGTCACCGACTCAGAAGGGTCGGTTGACCAGAACGGTGAGCCGGCGAGCTGGTCGACCAGGGCTCAGAGATCGTCAAGGGCTAGGCGATGGTTCTCGGCGCCTTTCACGGCGCACTGCCACAGGCTGCTAACTAATGAAGGGGTCATCAGGTGCCGATACCATCCTTGGGCCTGTCAGGGAGCGTGGATCGACCGGGAAGACCTGGGTGGGCGAAACTCGAGCGTCTCTCATGATTGCTGATAGGACAACCCTCTCGATCGCGAAGGCGGGTGAGTTGGTGGGAGTCACCCGCCGCACGATCTACAACTGGATCGCCGGTGGCAAGGTCGAGTACGTGCGGACGGCCGGCGGTTCCGTGCGGATCTTCGTCGATACACTGTGGCGCGATCCGCATGCCGGCGTCACCCGGCCGGATACGCACGGAACCTGGGAAGACGTCTCAACACCCTCAGAGGTCTGAACGTCGCGCTGCCCCGGCTGCCGGCACCGCTGCGGCGCGCCTCACCCGTGCCCTGGTCTGGCGCGCCCCCGCAAGCCGCGACCGGGGCTTCCGCACCGTCCGCCCCCAGCCGGTGCGGGAAGCGTGGTCAACAGGTGCGGAGGTGGCTGGAGCTCCGTGGCAGACGCGCCGTCCGCCCCCCGCGAGAGCCAAGTCCCGATCGCCGTCCGCAGCCGCGACCGAACAACCCGCTCGCACCGCCCGGACCGAACCCCACCAGCCTGTAGCCCCTCCCGGATCATTTCGTGGTCGTCGTCGTCCAACTCTGCCCAGATGATCAGGAGTGTGGAACCACGCGATATCTGGCCGTTTGGCCAGGATTCCTGTGTTTTACGTTCCGGCCAGGATTCCTGTGTCGACGTGTCGACGTGTCGACGTGTCGACGTGTCGACGTGTCGACGTGTCGACGTGTCGACTAGTGACGGACGACGATCGCTTTGTTGTGATGGTGCATCCTACAGTGTCGGCAAGAGCCCAAACAGCGACGGTGATGGACGGAGAAACATACAGATGCAGGGCAGAGGAAATTCGAAAAGCCATTGCGGCTATGGAACTGGACATTGGCAAACCACATATAGCACTGTTAATTAACTCCATGTATAGCGATGAGCGCAAGGATGACGCCTACCAGCGGCTCCAGTACTTGCGGCTTTGGCAATCGTTGGCAGAGGCGGGAGTGACGTGCTTGGGCTACCAGGGCGATATAAGGGAGGACAACGTAGTGGTGGCCGGCAATAGCACGCTATTGCAACTAAGGACAGTGATCGATATAAACTTGCCAACTTCATCGGGGTAGCAGTTTGTAATTGGGTGCGGCTCTTCTTCGTAGAGGACTTTTTCGCCTGTTCATAGGCGTTTTTGCTTGTGGACGGGCTCTTCGGTGCGCCTTGCGCGGGGACAGCGCCCCCACCCGCCTGTTTTCGGGCAGCCAGCCCGACCTGATCACGGCGCCGGGGCGCTTCGGTCTGTCCCCTCCGGCGCCCCCCCTGGACATTCGCGCGGCGTTTTGCTACGGTGTCGTGGGAAGGGAGAAGCCTCTGCGATGGCCGTGGCGACGACGACGTTCTCGGGACGGGTCTTCAGCGTACGAGAGGTGACGCTAATCCGTGAGATTGTGCGGGACTGTGCGGGCTTGAGCCGGATGGAGCTGGCGCGCACCGTGTGCGAGCTCTTGCGGTGGCGGCGCCCGAACGGGAGGCTGAAGGCCCGGGAGTGCCGCGAGTTCCTGGAGCGGCTCGACGCGGGTGGTGCGCTGGTGCTGCCGGACAAGCGCCAGGGCCGTGCGACCGGGTCGGTCACCCGCGTGCCCCGGACGGCGGCGGGAGAGCCGGGGCGCCCGCTCGTCGGCAGCGTGCGCGATATCGAGCCGCTGCAGGTCGAGCGGGTGCGCGAGCCCGCCGAGCGCCTGCTGTTCCGGGAGCTGGTGGGACGCTACCACTATCTCGGGCACACGGTCCCGTTCGGCGCCCACCTGCGCTATCTGGTGTTTGCGTCGCAGCCGGCCCGGGCGGTGGTCGGCTGCCTGCAGTTCTCGAGCCCGGCGTGGCGCATGGCGGTCCGGGACCGCTGGATCGGCTGGGACGACGCGACTCGGGCGCGGAATCTGCAGCGCGTGGTCAACAACAGCCGCTTCCTGTTGCTGCCGTGGGTCGCGGTGAGGAACCTCGCCAGCGCGGTCCTGGCGCGCGGCCTCGGGCAGTTGGTGGCGGACTGGCCGCGCCACTACAAGCTCGAGCCCTGGCTGGTGGAGACGCTGGTGGACCCCCGCCGCCACCATGGGGGTTCGTACCGCGCCGCCAACTGGGTCGCGTTGGGCGCCACCAGCGGTCGAGGTCGGATGGATCGGTACGGCCGCCGCGCCGGCGAGGCGCCCAAGACGGTCCTGGTTTATCCTGTGGTCCGGGATGCGCAGCGTCGGTTGCGGGAGAGCTGAGCGATGCGAGCCGTCACCCCCCGCGCCGCTCGACCCGACCCGGCGCCGTATGCGGCGGCCGAGGTGGCCTTCGCCGAGGCCAAAGCGTACCTCTCTTCGCGCGAAGCACAGCAGATGAGCGAGAGCGACCTCGAACGGGAGCTGCACCGGCGGGGCCAGGAGTTGATGCGCAAGCTCCTGCAAGGGCACCTCGATCAACGCAGCCCGGGAGAGGCCGCCGGTCCGGTCGAGGGGGCCGACGGTGTCGAGCGCTCGGAGCGCCGGGTGCACGAACGCCACCTGGAGACGATCTTCGGCACGGTGCAGGTCGAGCGGGTGGGCTACGCGCGGGCTGGTCACGAGAGTCTGCATCCTCTCGATGCCGCGCTCAACCTGCCGGGGGAGCGTTACTCGCTCGAGGTGCGGCGCCGGGTGGCGGCGGCGGCCGCCTCGCGGTCCTTCGACGAAGCGCTGCTCGATCTGTCTCACAGCACCGGGGCGGAGGTGCCGAAGCGTCAGGCCGAACAGTTGGTGGTTCGCGCGGCTGAGGACTTCGACGCGTTCTACGAGGCGCGCCGTGCGGCGGAGGGCGAGCCGCCGCCCGAGGGGTCGGTGGTCGTGCTGACCTTCGACGGCAAGGGCGTGGTGCTGCATCGCGAAGACCTGCGCAAGGCGACGCGCAAGGCGGCCGAGAGGCGCCGGCAGCACCGGGAGCCGCTCTCCCGGTTCCACCGCCTCAAGCCAGGAGAGAAGAAGCACTCGAAGCGCATGGCGACGGTGGCCGCCGTCTACACGACCGGGCCGTTCGTGCGGAGCCCGGAGGACTTCCTGGAGAGCTTGATGCCCCGACAGCCGGGGGATAAGCCCAGGGATAAGCCCCGGGCCGTGCGGCCGCGGCCGGTGGCGAAACGGGTCTGGGCGAGTCTCGAACGGGAGCCGTGGGAGGTGGTCGCGGAGGCGACGCTGGAAGCGGAGCGCCAGGACCCCGAGCACGCCAAGCGCTGGGTCGTGCTCGTCGACGGGGCCGAGCCGCAGCTCGACCTCGTGGAAGCGGGCGCCGCCGCCTACGGCGTGGACGTCACGGTGATACTCGACATCATCCACGTGGTCGAGTATGTCTGGAGGGCGGGGCGGGTGTTCCATCGCGAGGGGAGCCCCGAGTTGACTCACTGGGCCTGGACGCGCGTGCGGAGCATTCTCGAGGGCAAGGCCAGGAAGGTGGCGGCGGCGATGCGGCGCGCGGCGACCGTCGCCGGCTTCTCGAAGGACACCCGCAAGCCGGTCGACAGGTGCGCCGACTACCTGCTGAAATACGCGCCGTATCTGCACTACGACCGCTACCTCGCGGCAGGCTATCCCATCGCGACCGGGGTCATCGAAGGGGCGTGCCGGTACCTGGTCCGCGACCGTATGGAGTTGACCGGAGCCCGCTGGCGCCTGGTTGGAGCCGAGGCCGTCCTGAAGCTCCGGGCGCTCCGGGCCAGCGGTGACTTCGATGCGTACTGGGACTTCCACGAAGCGCGCGAATACGAGCGGAACCACGCCCAGCGCTACACGGATGGGACAGTACCGCCGGTCACCGAGCCGCCCCCACCGCCCTCCTCACCCCGCCTTCGACGAGTCAAGTAACTCTTGCCATGCCGCTCGCAGAAACCCCCTGGGCCGCCGACGAAGAAGAGCCGCACCCTTTGTAATTCCATTCCCCATGAAACCCGTCGCGGACCAGCGCGATTGCGTCCATCTCCTCCTTGGTCACCCTGACGCCCGTGGGATACTGGCCGGCGTTGAGTTCGGCCCGGACCCAGAGCCCGGTCTCCGTCCGGGTGTTCCCGATGCGGTCGACGATGGTCTCATACGTCGTCAACGGGGTGCCTCGCCAGTTCGCCGTGATGTGACAGAAGAGACGGTGCTCGATCTTGTTCCATTTGCTGGTGCCGGGTGGAAAGTGACTCACGTGGATGGTCAGTCTGGTCTCGTCGGCCAACTGTTTGAAGCTCGTGCTTCCAGGCGCGCAACCGATACCCGTTGCTCCCACCCGCATCCGCCGTGATGAACAGGGCCGTGGCGTCGGGGTAGGCGTCACAGCCCATTTGCTGCCACCAATAACGAATTGACGCCACCGCGAAGGCCGGGGTGTCGTGGTCCCGTCCCACGCTCACCCAAGCTTCGTTGCGCGCCATGTCGTAGACGCCATACGGAATCGCCTTGCCCTCCGCGTCCGTCGGGAAATCATGGACCAGCACCGCCGGCGGCGTGCCCTTCGGCTGCCATTCCCGCCCGCCATTCTTGAAGTTCCCGACCAGCTCCTTCTTCTTCGTGTCGACCGAGATCACCGGCTGCCCCTCGGCCAGAAACGAGTCCGCGGTCGCATTGATGTGCTCGAACTGCGCGTTACGGTCCGGGTGGCTGGTCCCCTCCTGACGTTTACGGGCCGATTGCAGCCGGTACCCCAGTTGATGTAGCAACCGGCCGACGGTCGTCGAACTCACTCGCCACCCTTGTTGTGCCAGCCCCGAGGCGAGCTTCGCCCGACTCTTGCATGTCCAGCGCAGCGGAGACGTTGGGTCGCCGCGCGTCAGCGGATCCACCAGCCCTTCCAGGGCGGCCAGGAGGCCAGGCTGCCTCTGTTCGAGACGGGGCCGCCCCGCTCCCGGGCGTCGTATGCGACCCGTCGGCGTCCCGCCTTGCGTGATTTCCCGGCGGCCCTTCCGGAGCGTCTCCCGGGCCAGACCCGTGGCCGACGACACCAGCGCATCCCCGCCATAGCCGATGGCCACAGACTCGGCAGCCGCCCACCGGCGGCGACTGCGCTCATCCAATACCGGCGACACCGCCGCGTACTTGGCGACAATCGTGGCCTCCAGTTCCACGTTGCGCTGCATAGAACCCAAATAGACCACAGATCGCCAAAGATGGCAAGTTAATTTGCGTCAGTGTCCTAACTAGAAGAACCGCACGGAATAGCCCACCTTCATCCCGCGGCCCATCTCGGGAGCCAGGTCCTTGATGAAGGACGTGTGGTTCCGGTAGAGCGCGTTGGTCAGGTTGTAGCCGGTGAAGGTGAGGATATGCGCCGCGTGCTGGCGCGGCCAGACGTAGGACGCGCGCAGGTTGACGACCGAGTAGCCCTCCGTCTCGGTCTCCCCCGGGAACACGCGGTTCCGGGCGCCCGCGAGCTCCAGCTCGGGGCTGACCGTGAACCCGCCGTACGGAAGGTCCAGGCTCAAGGTCGCCCGTAGCGGCGGGATGCGCGGCAGGGCTTCGTCGGTCGTGGTGAGCCTGGCGTCGACGTAGCCGATGCCGAGCGTCGTCCACGCCTGGCTCCCCAGCCGCAGGCTCCCGCGGGCGTCCCACCCCACGAACCGGCTGTCTCCCTGCTGGAAGTCGAAGACGGGGAGGCCATCGGCGAGCACGCCGGTCCGTTCGCCGAAGATGAAGTTGTCGATCTCGTAGACGTAGACGTTCAGGTCGCCGCGGACGCGCTCGGCCTGGTGCCGCAGGCTGAGGTCGAGGCCGAGCGTCGTCTCGGCGCCGAGGCCGGGGTTGCCGACCTCGAAGGCGAGGTTCCCGACGTGCGGACCGAAGTTGTACAGCTCCTCGAGAGCCGGGGCGCGGTGCGACGACGTGAGGTTGGCGACGAACGCGCTGTTCGCACCCAGATCGGCGTGCAGGCCGACGGACGCCGAGCTCCCCAGAAACTGCCGGTCCCGCGGGTCGGGGGCCACGAGCTCGTCGCCGCGATCGTCGTCATGATCGTCGTCATGATCATCGTCATGGCCGTCGTCGTCGTCACGGCCGTCGTCATGATCGTCGTCGTCATGGCCGTCGTCATGATCGTCGTCATGGCCGTCGTCGTCATGATCCGGGCGCTCGCCGGCCCGGTAGTCGTTCCGTTCGACCCGGCCGCCGAACTGCAGCCGATAGCGTCCGAAATCGATCTCCTCGTAGGCGAAGGCCGCGAACGCGGTCTGGTCGGTCGGCGGCGCGAGCGCCTCGAGGCCGACCGCCTCGAAGTTGCGGACCTGCGTCCACGCCCCGAATCTGCCCGACACCCGGGCCGTCTGCCGCTGGTCCACCTCTGCGCGCAGGATGCGGGTCCGGTTGGTGAACCGGGTGCCCACGCTCTCGATCCCCTCCGCGATCTCCAGCTCGTCGTGGCTCCAGTCGATGACGTTCGCGGTGAGACGGACCCCCGCAATGGCTCGGTTGGAGAGGCTGTGCAGACCGATATCGAAACGACCGGCGCGGCGCCGCGAGTCGAGATCGACCTCCAGCTCCTCTTCGTGCCCACCCTCATCCTCGGGGCCGTCGTGCGCCCCGTGGAACTCGCCGGCGAACGGAACGCCGTATCGGCCGTCCTCGCCCGTGAACCCGCCGCTGGCGAACGCCCGTTCGCCGAACCAGCCGACGCCGGCCCGCGCGTTCGCGAGCTCCGTCGCGGAGTTGTCGACGGTCCCCGCAGGGGTGTCGTAGTCCCCCGTCCGCCGCACACTGCCGCCGCCCCAGAAGAGGACGTCGCCCCGCGCGTGCTGCAGGCCGGCGGCGGTGCCCGCCTGCCCGTTCGCGCTCCCGGCGTCGGTGCTGAACTGCCCCCGCGTGCCCTCGAACAGCGACTCGCGGTAGCTCTCGTGCGGCGTGATCACGTTGACGAGGCCGCCGACGGCGTTCGAGCCGTAGAGCAACGTCGCCGGACCGCGAACGATCTCGATGCGCTCGGCGCCGTTCGGGTCGATCGTGACCCCGTGGTCGCCCGACTGGCTGGAGAGGTCGCCGGTGCGGACACCGTCCTCGAGAATGAGCACCCGGTCGCCGTCGAAGCCGCGGATGATCGGCCGGCTCGTGCCCGGTCCGAAGCTGCGGCTCGCGATGCCCGGCTCGTTCTGCAGCGCCTCGCCGACGGTATTCGCGCCCTCCACCGAGATGTCGAACGAATCCAGGGTGGTGACCGCGTTGAAGGCCTCGAGCGTCGTTTCGGCGCCGCCGGCCGAGGCGGTGACGGTCAGCTCCTCGTGCACCGCCGACAGGCCGAGGGCGAAGTCCGCGGTCGCCGTCTCGCCGGCCGCGACGGTTACCATCCGCCGGTCGGCAGTGAGGTGCTCACGCTGGGCGATGACCTCGTACGAGCCGGCCGGCACGTTGTCGATCTCGAACCCGCCCTGCTCGTCGGTCAGGCCGAGCGCACCCGCGCCGACCACCACGATCACCGCACCGTGAACGGGCCCGCCGTTCTCCACCAACGTGACCCTGCCGCCGACGACGCCGGTCTCCTGCGCCCGGACCGGCATCGCCAGGAGGGCGGCCGCCGCCAGGGCGGCCACGAAGCGTGTCGCTGTCAATCCGTACATCGAATCCCCCTTGTCTCCCATATCTGTTGCTCACACTTCCCGCGCCTGGTCGACTGGCGGGCTGCAGCCGCGGGAGGGACGCCCCCTGCCGTGGCGCTGCGCCCTGGCGCGCACCACGGGCACGCCGGAACGTGCACCACGGCGCACACCGCAACGGCGGCGACCGCTATGCGACCAACGAATGCAACGAATGACGGGAGCTAGGCGGGTGGGGCGCGGGCGGGGAGACGGGAGAATCGATCGGATGCGATCCATCCGTCACGGGGAAGCTGCTCGAGCAGCTCCGCGACGGCCGCCGGTCCGATCTCGAGAATGCCGGACAGCTCGGCGGCAGGCTGGTGACGCAGCTGGCAGACCGCACAGTCCTGGTCGCCGGCATGGTCCCCGTGCCAGACGGTCGCGACGGACGCGGCGCCGACCAGCGCGATCGCCAGAACGGCGATCCAGGCGCGCCAGCCAAGGCTACGCCGTACGAGCCCTGTGTGCATGGGTCCTCCTTGGAAGTACCATCACTACTCCAGCCTAAACGGTGCGTCGCCGGCTGGCAAGTACGGAGTGCAGCCGGCAGGGTCCCAACTCGCGGACCCCCCCCGTGGAGCCGAACCAGTCTGTGGCTCGCGAACGGGCACGCTCGGCCAGCGGCGGTCCGCCTGCCAACGAACGGGTGGCCAGGCGTGGCCGTGCACCCCTCGCCGCCGAAGCGCTCCGGTTGACAGAATCACCCCTTATCAGACCCAAGGAGGAGTCTTCACACCACCGTGGAGGAACTTGCCGTCCTTGTCGGGCAACACCACCAACAGGGGGCGCTTGAGCGCTTTAGCGGCGCGGCGAACAACATCCGCCGCATCTTGGTCTTTCACCTTCATCAGCTCTGACACGATCGCTTCCATCTTCTCGATCGCGTCCTTGCGGGCGGCTTGATGGTCTTTGGGTAGATTGGACGAGTCGAACAGAAGGGGAGAGTCAGCCATATCGGCAGACGGTATACCACACCCTGAATCGCTCGAGCCCAGAGGGCGGCGTGGTTCTCTCCCGTTCGGCCGCCAGCTCCGCGGCCAGCACCTCGCGGACCTCGCCGGCCGGCAGGTCGAACCGCTCCGCGAGCCGGCGAGCGATGGTCCCCACCCGCGGCTGCTTCCGCTTCAAGGGCTTGGTCTCGGGGCAAGCACGCGAGTACGAGCCGGTCGGACTTCTCAGCCCGCAGCTTCACCGCCGCCTTGTGTGCCGTGGTCCGCGACTCAAAGCGCCGCTCCTGCATCGAGTAGATCTTCCCGGTCCGAACCCAGACGTGGAAGTGATCGGAGCTGACGAGCCGGGACGCGTCGAATCTGGCAACGCGCCCCCGGCAACTCTCGTAGGGTTCCCTACGGGGTGTCTTCGGCGTCGAAGATGAGCCGTGATTCCGCCTCCGACAACACGTTCAGCATGAGCGCAGCGACCTTCAACGTCTCGTTGTCGAGGTGCGGCTCCTTCGTCAGCTCGCGGTAACGCTGCCGGAACGTATCGATGTCCGCTTGCATCGCCGCGTCTCGTTCTGTCCACTGGTCTTCGGTCATGCTGTCTCCGTGGTTGGACTCGTCAGTGTGGGCATGGTCAGCTCTCCAGCGGCCAGCGGGAGCCCGGCCGGACCCCCGGTCTGCTTGCTGCAGCTAGCGGGACTTTCGCCCGCGTATCGGGATTCGCACGCCCCCTAGCGTCATGCTTTCACGATCCTCATCATCCACGACGCCGTCCATGAAGTTGTCGAGGTCTTCACGAGGCAGGTCCGTCCATCTCGCGTCCGCATCGCGCAATTTCTCACGGGCAACCTGTACCGCCTCCGCCACCTCACAGATGCGCTTGTCGTTATCTCCGAAATCAACCGGGCGTTGCTGCCGGTATCCCTCCCGATAGAACCACCCGACCACCGTCGTTAAAACGGCCGCGTCATAGTTCGATCTCGCCATGTCTCTAGACTCCTCCTCGAGCAGTACTCCGAGCGGGTGTACCGGGTGCTGTGGCCCCTGTCGGACACGTCGGGCGGCGAGCTGCGGCGCCCGATGGCCGGGCCGGCTGCCAGCGGGGCCGTTGGGCGCGTCGCGGCTGACCGCGGGGGCGGTGCCGGACGCGGACATGATCCGGGCCGCGGCGGATGCGCTCGGCGTCGATATCGTCAACCTGCGGCGGCGCCGGGCCGGGGGCCAGTCATGACGGCGCCGCGCCCAGGTCCGCGAGGCCCTGGCGGCGGCGCACCGCCGTTCGACTTCGAGCGCCGCGACTGCCGCTCCGGCCGGGGGCCGTCGCACCGTCCGCCCCCGCGAGAGCTAGGTCCGGACACGGCGCAGGTTATCGGACGCAGGGGGCGGCGCGCCCGCGGACCGCCGCGCGGTCAACAAGTGCGGGTGAGGGATCAAGGCATTGTAACGTGGTCCCGGTGGTTTGGACAACTCGAGGGCTTGGTTAAGGTGTATTCCGATTGCGAAATCACGCCCTCATCGTCCTCCGCTCCTGCACTGACCGGCGGCTGCCATGGTTGGCACGAGGCCGGTTCGTACCCGGTTATCGATGATGATGATGCGTTGTGGAACTGTGGGAATCTCGCGGCCGGCGCGCAGGCATGGGCGGCGGCGCTCGCCCGCGAGATTTCCAACGGCCTGTGGGCGCCCGCCTCGCCTCCCTCCGGATTCAGCGCGACGGTGAGCGGGCGTCCACAGGCCGGGCAGGTCCACATCGCCGGGTGGGACATGGTGCTCGGTCCGCTCATGCGCTGACGGCTTCCTCCTTTTCGATGAACTGGAACGGTGCTGGAGCCGGTCAACGACCGGCTCACCGGCAGCCGGACGAAACACCGTCCACCCCGATGAAACGGGACCGTGCTGGAGCCGGTCAACGACCGGCTCACCGACGTGGTCCGGTTCTCCGGAAAGGTCCCGAACTTGGTCAAGGTGGACCCCGGTTGGTAAATCACGCCCCGCGTCGTCCCTTGCCTCCCACGCTCGCCGGCGGCTGCCACGGTCGTCACGGCGTCGGTCGTGGCCGCGATGCCCGCCGTAGTGGTCCCACGCCCCGCTGCCCGCGTGTTCACGCCGCCCGCTCCTCGCGGTAGGCTTCGGCCGGCGTGCGTCCGCCGAGCGCCGAGTGCGGACGCACGTCGCTGTAAAATGTCATCCATTCCGAGATCACCTGCTCGGCCACAAACCCGTCCGCCAGTTCGTGAAGATACACCGCTTCATACTTCAGCGACCGCCAGAGCCGCTCGATGAAGACGTTATCCAGGCACCGACCGCGGCCGTCCATCGAGCACCGCGCGCCCGCAGCCTGGACACGGTCGGTGAACGCCGCGCTCGTAAACTGCGACCCCTGGTCGGTGTTGAAGATGCCGGGCGTCCCCGTCTGCAGCGCCGCCTCCAGCGCCTCGACGCAGAAGCTGCTGTCCATCGTGTTCGACAGCCGCCACGACAGCACATGTCGGCTGGCCCAGTCCATGATCGCGACCAGGTACAGAAAGCCGGTCGTCACTGGGATGTACGTGATGTCCGCGCACCACACCTGGTCCGGACGGTCGATCTTCAGTTCGCGCAGCAGGTACGGGTAGACGTGGTGATCCGGCTGCGCGTCGCTCGTGCGCGGCTTGCGGTAGATCGCCTCCAGGCCCATCAGGCCCATCAGGCGCCGGACTCGACGGCGCCCCGCCGCCACGCCCTCGCGCCGCAGGTGGCGCGCCATCTGCCGACTGCCGTAGAACGGGTACTGGAGCGACAAGGCGTCCATCCGCCGCATCAACGCCAGGTTCTCCGCGCTCTCTCCCCGCGGCGCGTAGTACACCGATGAGCGGCTGATGCCCATCAGCACGCATTGGCGCCTGATGCTCAACGCGCCGTCCCGGTCGACCAGGTTCCGCCGCGCCGCCCGGCTCATCGCTGCAACCCCCGCTGAAAAAAATCCCGTTCCATCGTCAACTCGCCGATCTTCGCGTGCAGGTCGCGGATCGTCGCCTCGTGCTCCGACGGGCCGGGCGATCCGCCGCGGGCGAACACCTCGTCCAACCCCTCGACCGCCTGCCGCTTCCAGGTGCCCACCTGGTTCGGATGGACCTCGTGCTTGGCCGCGATCGCCTGCACCGTTCGGTCCCCCCGCAACGCCTCGAGCGCCACCCGCTTCTTGAAGTCCGCCGTGAACCGGCGGCGCCGTTTCGTCGTCATCCCAGTGCCTCCCCAAGGCCCTGGAATACACCTTGGCCGGTTGTCCGAAAAACCGAGACCACCTCACAGGGCCGGTCAGGGCCCGCCAGCAGCGGTTAACGCGCTGACCGGGCGGCACTTAGAACAACTTCGAGGACGCCCCTTCTGCTCTACGTTAGTTTAAGGTCATACAGAATACCGGCTCGGCCGACCTCCACGATCGCCCGGAAATGGGGTCCCCGGGGGGGCGGGGTCGAGTCGTCGAGGACAGCCGAGGAAACGCTCAGGGTCGCCCCCACGCGACGCCGCCCGGCGCTGGCCTGAAGCAGCTGCTTCCAGACCTGGCGACGCGGTGTGGACCGAACGCGGTGAGAGAGCGTCGGCGAAGGCCGGAACCTGAGCCCGCCGTGGCCGGCGACCGCGACGAGTCGCGGGGAGGGGAAGAGCCGCGGACAGTTCAAGGGCGGGGGTGTGTTCAGCAAGCGCTCCGCGATTTCACAAACGAAAGGAACGGGGGCTGGCGGAGGACCGCCAGCACAGCCTGCCTCGAACGAGGCTGGCAGGAGTCGCAACGCACACGACAACGGACCGGATCGACGACATCGAGGGCATCACCCTCGGAGGCCCGCACCGCTTGAAGGACGATCAACGCGGAGTCAACACGGGTCATCATCTGGAGGGTCCAGGGTGGTCCATGGCATTCAGGAATGTGTGCGGGAACTCCCGGACCGCGGTGTTCACGGGCAGCCAGTCGTACGTGAACACGATCACGGCGTGAGCGCGAAACGGGGAGCGGAACGGCCAGTGGTGGCCCCGGCCCTGGTGGCAGCGGGAGCGCCGTTGAATGCACGGCTGCGGGCCGGCGGCGTGCTGCCGGCCCGGGGCTGCTGAGCACACTGAGCGGCTGCGGCTGCGCCAGCGTGGACGCCCCCGCCCAAGGGCGGGCCTCCGGCGGGAATGCCGGTGCTCCCGGGTCCCGGTGGAGTCTTCGGGCCCAATGCCGATCAGCTGCGGCCACCGCAGTCCGGCCTCCGGGTCAGCGCGACTGACGTGAGGCGCCTCCGGGCCGCCGGCGAATCGCCGCAGGCCATATCGGAGGCCACGGCGGCGCTCCTGCCGCGCGGCATGCACCCGCCCAAACGGATGGGCGTGGGCAATTCCGTGTGGGCCGAGGGCTGGGCGGCGCCCGTCACCGGTCCCTCGAGACCACAGGTCGGCGAGGTCTTTGCGCTTTCCCTGCATTCGAGGAATGAGCGGCGGGCCGTTGCGGTGACCGAAGTCCTCGGCGGTCAACCGGAATCTGGCGTACGCAGGCGGTTCCTCCGCACCCACGAGGTCGGTCCGGCGCTGCTCGGGATGTCGCCAATCAGGATCTGAGAGAGCACCTCCCGGCGCTCTCCGGCGTTGCTCCCCCCTCTCAGAGCGCGCGGCCCGAGGCTCCCCTCCCGGCCGCCCACCCAACTGGAGCGCCCGGGAACACAGCGGCCTGCCGGGCCGCACCAAGGGCCTGAAGGGCAAGTTCTCGGACGCTGGTCTATCGAGGTGCCGGGGGGACCTGCGTACGAAGCCTGTCCGGCTCATCAGGAACATCAAGAAAGGAGGCAACACCGTGAACAAGCAGTCATCGCCCGTTCGCCGGTGGTTGCACGCCCGGCGGCCAAGACCGCCGCCTGGGACTCAACCGGCAAGTCTGACGTGCAACACCCATATAGACCCGTTTTCCAGGAAAGGAAAGGAACTGATCATGAACATGCGCACAGACCCGACGACGGCAAGGAGGCTTCTCGAAGCCAGACGGCGGATGACGCCGCTTGTCGATCACACGTCGTCGCTCATCGAGCGTGCTCTCCGAGAGGTGGACATCGACGCGGAGTCGTTGAGGCAGGCGGCCCGGGCCACCTACGTGAAGGCGTGCGAGGTCGTGGCCGACGCCGGGTTGGAAATCCGGCAGCGGGCGCTGAAGCACACCGTGACGAACGTGCCGGGGCGTGACGCCGGCCTCAGGATCGACGTCGAGTTCGCGCTGGCCGGGCCCCTCGACGGCCCGGAGGCCGCCCTGGCGTCGGAGCGCCGCGCCTACATCGGCTTCGACGCGGAGGCGTCGGAGGAGGTGCTCCTGGACGAGGCGCGCCGGTACTGGCTCTCGGACAAGCTGCTGCTGCCGACCGAGGCCAACGCGCACCCGACCGACGGGTTCGAGGGGGGGCCGGCTCTCCGCGGTGACGACCCCGCGGCGCCCACCCGACGCTGAAGGCTGCGGCCGCTTTCTGTAGCGGCCATCGCCGACGACCTGCCCGCGGGCGGCGACGCCGTCCGCGGGATCCTGAAGGCAGTCCCGCACCTTCTATTGAACGGTTACGGCACAACGCACCCGGTGTGCGTTCTGAAGGGTTTGTCCTCACGATCGATCCCCACGTCCATCGAACGGGGGAACCGCCGGGCGGTTCAGACGAGGGGGAAGAGAGAAGGGTGGATGAAGAGCGCGAGGTTGAATCCAGGGCTGCGCCATTTCACGGACGCGGCGTTGTGTGGCGCAGGTGTACCTGCGCAAAACAGAGGCTCCGGCTTACAACCACATCAGAAGGAGGTACGCGTGAGCGAACCGTCATCGTCCTCTCGCTGGCGGCCCGCGCATCGCCCGCGGCCACCCCCGGAGAGAGGCCCGGGGGAGCCATCTCCCGAATCCGCAACGACCCCGTAAACCCGTTGTTCGAGAGTGAAAGGAACAGAATCCAATGACAGACAAGCACATCCAACACTATGACCCGTTCGCCCCCACACAGAGCAAGATTCTCGAAGCCCGCCAACTGGTCAGCTCGTCGCTCACCGCCGACGCTTTGCGGCTCATCGAGCGCGACACCCGAAACGAGCTTTCGGGGGACGGCGGGTTGAGAGAGGCGCTGGCGCCCATCCACCGGAAGGCGTTCGAGATCGTGGCCGGGGTTGGATTGGAAATCCGGCATCGAGGGCTGACCTACTCGGCGATGCCGGACCAAGGCCTGGGCACGGGGATCCGGATCGACGTGGAGTTCGCGCTGGCCTTGCCCGAGGCTCTCGACGTCTTGCTCGTTTGGGAGGCTCGGGCCTACCACGGCTACGGCGCAGAGCAGTCACGACAGGGGCTCTGGGAGGCCGCACGCCGGTATTGGCTCTGCGAGCAGCTGGCGCTGCCCACTGAAGGCGATGCGGAGCCGCCCCCGCCGATGGTGCTGGTCAGCGTTTCTCGGTGGTGACGACGGGTCGGAACGACCGTCGCGTCCCGCGGTGAACGATACGCCGAGGCGCAGACAGCGCTGACACCTGGCCGTCGCCTACGACAGCGGGCCAGCCCATCGAGGGTTGACACGCGGTGACCCGAAAAACTCGGCCGTGGCGCCGACCGGCGCCACGGCCGCTCGTGTCGAGGACGAGCTGATGACCCGTCCGGGAATCTCCGGCGTCACCGTGCAGATCTGGAGAAAGGAGGGGGATCACCCCATGAGTGACGGGAACAGGAACGCGGGGCGAGAGGCGCTGCCGGCCGGGCCGGAGCGACCGTCGATCACGTTGCCGGCCGAACTCGCCGTCCATCTCGGCCGCGAGTTGTCGGCGTCGGCGGTGGACGACAACGGATGGACGGACCTGCACTACGCGGCGGCCCTGGACTGGCCGTCGTGGCCCGGGTGCTGCTCGGGGCCGGAGCGTCGTTTGAACGCGCGGCTACGGACCGACGGCGTGCTGCTCGGCCCGGGGCTGCTGAGCACGCTGGGCCGCTGCGGCCAGGACCGGTTCAGCCGGTGCCTCCGGACAGGCGCGACCCCGCTGCACATCGCTGCGCCGAGGGCCACGCACCGCCTGCACTGGGCGGCGTCGGGCGACGCCGTGGCCGCGGTCGAAGTGCTGCTGTCCCCCGGGGCAAGCATCCAAGCGCGGGCGGACGACGGCAGCAAGCCGTTGGATGCCGCGGCGGCCAGGCACGCCTGGAGAGCGGGGCGCGCTGTTGCTGTCGAGCGGCGCCAGTACGGGGACGACGCACGACGACGGCGCCGCCTCCTTCCTGGATACAGGTTCGGGGACGGTGCATTGACACGCGCGCGGCCGACGACGAGTGGTCTGTCGCGCACAGGAACAGGAATTCGGGACGGTGAGTGATGCAGAAGATCGTGGTGAAGAACGAAGACAAGCGAACGGCGTCGGACTCCGGCGCCGCCGATGACCGGCGCGTGACGCTGGTCTTCCCGACGACGAGCGACGAGTACAAGCAGGCGCGGGCCGAGGTGGAGTCCTGTCCCCAGGCAGCCTCCGAAGCGCGAACCGGCGATCGGGGTGGAGACGAGCGCGTGACCCCGGCCGGAGAAGAACGAGCCGCAACGGCGGAGCCGCCGGCCGGCGGCTACTACGTGGTGACGACCGACGGGCAGCGGCGGGCCTGGGGCCTGCCGGACCTGGAGCACGGGACGGCCGCCCCCGACACCGCTCCCGGGGATCCGGACACGCTGGAGACACCCGAACCCGTCCCGGTGATGGACCCCGACGAGGCGATCGAGCTGCTCTGCGGGGACGGCGCGAGTCCGGCCGCCGACCCGGCCCTCGTGAACGGCGCTGTCGGCGAGATCTTCGCGGACGCCATCGAGGGCCGGCGTCGCGGGCGGGCGGGTCCGGGGCCGGTCGTGAACCTGAAGCATGACCGCGGTCCCATCCCCGCATCGGTCCACGCGACCTTCCGGGAGCTGTGCCGCCAACCGCGCATCCACAACCTGCTGGAGTCGCTCGACGAGCTCATCGAGCCGCTCGAGCGGTTGGTCGCGCCGGGCCTCGAGGCCGCCGGCCGCGAGATTGCCGCCTTGCGCCGCCGGGAGGTCACGCCGGAACGGCTGGGCGAGACCGGCGGCTCGGACTCGGGGGATGAGCGGACCGAGCGTGTCGCGAGGACCTGCTGGACCATCCAGAGGCGCCTGCGGAAAGTCGGCGAGCCTCTGGGGCGGCTCGATTTCGCCGGCATGAAGACCACGCCGTCGCCGTCCGCGTTCCGGCGGTTCCTGGAGCAGGTCGAAGAGGACCCGGCCGGCAACATGCCCGAGGAGGGACTGGTCGCGAGGTGCGACGAGGCCCTGCGGGGGTTCGAGCGGACGGCCGGGGACGCGGTCCGCCGCATCCGTGCCGTCGCCGACGCCCGGCGCCAGGTCGAGCGCGACGCGTGGAACGACACCGCCCTCAGACGGATCCGGCATGTGCTGCAGCGTGTCGAGGAGGCGCAGCAGGCGCTGGACGACGACACCCTGCCGAACGAGAAGTTCGAGGTCGTCCGGGAGGGCTTGAAGGAAGAGGAACAGCACGCGGCCGGGCGGCTGGAGGCCGAGGCCCGGCATGTGCTCGGACAGCTCGAGGCGGCCGACCTGCCGGTCGACGTGCTGACCCGCGCGCTCGACGAGCTTCGCCTGGCGCAGACCCTGGGGAACGAGGCCGGCGCCGTGTCTCTCGAACGGCTGAGGTTATTGGGGGCCCTGCCGTGGACCGCGCGGGCGCCCGAGCGGGTCGACGTCGAGGCGGCGATGGCCGAGCTGGACGCGGCCCATGCCGGCCGCCCCGAGGCCAAGACGCGCATCCGGCGGTTCCTGGCCACCCGCCAGCTGAACTCGGCAACCTGGACGGTGGAGGGCCGCGCCGGCGGGTCCTGCGTCCGGGACCCTGCAGCCCAGGCCGCCCTGCGCCGCCTCGTCGTGCGCCCGCCCCGGTCCGCCAAGAGGGCCCCCGTCCTCTGCTTCGCCGGTCCGCCCGGGGGCGGCAAGACCTCTCTCGCCAAGCTGATCGCCCGGGCCCTGCGCCGCCCCGCGGTGCTCGTGGCCCTGGGCGGCGTCTGGGACGAGGCCGCCATCCGCGGGCTGCCGACCACGTTCCGGACGCCCGAGGCGGGCCGGATCGTGCAAGCGATGGAGGAGGCCGGGGTCCGCAACCCCGTCATCATCCTCGACGAGATCGACAAGGTCGGCGGCCGCACGCACAATCACGGCGACCCGTCGGCGGCCCTGCTCGAGCTCCTCGACCCCGAGCAGAACACCCGCTTCCGGGACGTCTACCTGGATGTCCCCTTCGACCTCTCCGAGGTCCTGTTCATCGCGACCGCCAACGACTTGGCGGCAGTCCCCCCGCCGCTGCGGGACCGGCTCGAGGTGATCGCGGCGCCCGGGTACTCGGAGGAGGAGAAGGTCGACATCGCACGGCGAGCCCTGTGGCCCGACCAGCTCGATGCTGCCGGGCTGTCCGCCACGGGGTTCTGGACCCGGACCCCGACGGTGGCGCATCGGGCGGGGCCGGAGGCAACGCCCGGTGCCGCGCCCGTCCGCAGGCCGGCGGTGGAGGTGCTCGCCGGGGAGACGGCGGCCACACCGCGGCCCGAGGCGGGTCCGGCGATGGACCCGCCCCCGGTGACGGCGGGACCAGTCGAGATCACGGATACGGCGGTCCTGGAAGTAGTCCGGGGCCACACCTGCGAGGCGGGGGTGCGGGAGCTCGCGCGGCAGCTGGGCGCCATCTGCCAGTTCGTGGCGTGCCGCCGGGTCGACACCGGCGACACCGGCCCGTTGACCGTCGTCGCCGACGCCGACGAGGCCGATGGGCTCGCACCGGGCCGCGGCCACGTCACGGTGGCGGAGACCCTGGGACTGCCGCGGTACGCAGGCTTGCTGCCCGATGGGGTGCGGGACGCGCTGTCGCGAGAGCGGGACCGGGTCCTGGGCCTGCATCCGGCCGACCCCGCGGCGGTCGACGCGACCACGTGGGTCGAGGTGATCGAGGGACTGCCGTGGCGGCGGCAGTCGGGGGAGCGGCTCGGGGCGCCGGCGGTGCTGCGGGAGGTCCTCGACCGGGAACACGTGGGCCGCGGGCGTGAGAAGGACCAGGCGCTCGACTACCTGATGGCTCGCCACGCCGGCGAGCCCACGGTGCTGTGCCTGGCCGGCCCGGCCGGCATCGGCAAGACGGCGTTCACCCGGGCGCTGGCCGCCGCCGTCGGGCGTCGGTTCGTGCGCGTCTCGCTCGGCGGGGTCAAGAGCCCGGCGGGGATCCACGGGGTCGCCCGGCCCGCTCCCGACGCCGCGCCGGGCCGGCTCGTGGACGCGCTACGGCGGCTCGGCCCCCTGCCCGGCCGCGCCGGGGACAACCCGCTGGTCCTGCTCGGGGAGCTCGACCGGGTGGACGAGACCGCGGCCCACGCATTGCTCGGGGTGATCGACCCGGTGCGCCACGGCGCGTTCCTGGACCGCTACGTGGGCTTGCCGCTGGACCTGACCGGGGTGCTGTTCGTCGCCGCCGCTGCCGAGCCGGGTCGCATTCCGCCGCTGCTGGCCGAGCGGCTCGAACTGCTGCCGTTGACCGGCTACACCGACGCCGAGAAGCAGCGCATCGCGGCCCGGCATCTGATCCCGCAACGTCTCGCGCGTCACGGGTTGTCGGCCGATGAGCTGTCGTTCTCCCCGTCAGCCCTCCGGCTCCTGCTCGGGGGCTATGCGCGCGAGCCCGGGGTGTGCGGCTTCGACGACTGCATCGACGCGGTCTGCCGGCGGGCGGCGCGTCTCTTGGCCGACGGTGTCCCGCGCCTCGGGGAAATGGGGCCCGAGAGGCTGGCCCGGTGGCTCGGGGCGCCGCGGTTCCGCGACGAGGAGATCACCGGCCGGACCCGCCGGGCGGGCGTCGCCCTGGGTCTGGCCGCCACTCGCGCGGGCGGCAAAGTGCTGGTCGTCGAGGCGGCGCGGCTCCCGGGCAGCGGGCAGCTGCGCGTCACCGGGACGGTCGGGCCGATCACGATGGAGTCGGCGAACGTCGCGCTGACGTGGGTGCGCTCGAACGCGGCTCGGCTCGCGGGCGTCGCCGCCGGTTTCGACGAAGCGGCCGACGTGCATGTCCACCTGGCCGAGGCCTCGCGGGGGAAGGACGGTCCGTCGGCGGGAGTCACCCTCGCCGTCGCCGTCGTCTCCGCCCTGAGCGGCCAGCCGGTGCGTGGCGATGTGGCGATGACCGGAGAGCTGACGCTGGCGGGACGGGTCGAGCCGGTCGCGGGCATCCGGGAGAAGGTGCTGGCGGCGTCCCGATCCGGGATGACGGCGGTGCTCCTGCCCGCGGCGAACGCGCCCGATGTCGTCGACAGCTTCGGCGACGAGCTGCCGGGCGGCATCACCGCCCGCTACGCGACGACGATGGACGATGTGCTCGAAGTCGTGCTGCCCGATGTCGTGTCGACGCCGCGCGGAATGGCTGCGGCGTCGACGCCCCCCCGCCGGCGCTGAGACCCGCGCCGCCGGAGGAAAGACCGCCACAGGGGGAGAGAAAGAGCGTGACACATGAGTACTGTCTGCGAGCGGCCCGCCCACCTGAAGACCGGCGGGGGCGCGTACGAGTTCGGTAGCGCTTGCGCGAATCACGAACGACCACGATGACGGCCAGCCTTCGGCGGGCAACGACGCCTGCCGCGGCCGGCTCGACCTACTGCTCCTCCTGGCACGAACCCAGAGAACACCAGCGGCGCCGGATGGGCCGACGTTGCAGTGCCGATCAACCCCCGCCCAACCCTTTGCGCGGGCAGAACGAGAATCGGAAGAACACCGGACCGCCTCCGCCGAACAACATCAAGCGAAACATCCCCGGTTTGAGAGGGAACCCCCGGCGCTCTCTTGCGGGCCGGTCCCTCGATGATCGCCCGCGACAGAGAGACTGACGGCTACGTCGCGGCGTGAAATACACGCCTGGGCGACGCCTCATCCCCGGCCCCGCCACGCACGGCCTGCGAGCCGCGTGACGGTCAAGGCTGCGCAAGTTTCACGTACGCGCGTCTGTGGATGCGCAGGAAGACCTGCGCAAGAGAGGCAGGCTGTCACCCTCACAACAAGGAACCAGAAAGGAGGCACGGTGCGAGAACCATCGTCACCCGGGTCGGACCCTCCGTGGCCGAGACCGCCGCCCGCTTTGAGAGTCATCCCGCAACTTTGACGCAAATCCCGTAAACCAGTCTCAAACAGAAGGAAACCATGACCAGAGACGAACACACCGACCATGACCCCACCGACGAGGTGGAACGCTATCACCTGGATCCGACGAGGGCAGCGAGAATTGCCGAAGCGATTCGACTGACGCGGCCGCTCGTCCCTGGACTCCTGTCGCTCATCGAGCGCGTCCTCGGCAACGACCCCACGGCGGAGGAGCCGTTGAAGGCGGCGGTCTCGGCGGCCTACGAGAAGGCCTGCGAGGTCGTGGCCAGCGTCGACTTGGAAATACGACGTGGGGTACTGGAGTACACGGTGGTGAACA
Source organism: Vicinamibacterales bacterium (assembly GCA_965229825.1). Classification (GTDB taxonomy): domain Bacteria; phylum Acidobacteriota; class Vicinamibacteria; order Vicinamibacterales; family UBA8438; genus JAJEEA01. The sequence continues at coordinate 555,875 of CBDDJQ010000013.1, read as the reverse complement.
CACCTGGGCTGGGCGACGGCCTGAAGATCGAGGTCGAGTTCACGCTGGCCGCGCCGCTCGACGGCACGGACGCCGTGATGCCGGATCGCCACTGCTACTTCGGCTACGGCGCGGAGGCCTCGGAGGAGTTCCTCCTGGACTCTGCACGTCGGTACGTATTCGGTTACCGGGTGCGGGACTGATTTTCTCCAGTGGAAATGGGCGGAAATGAACCGAGCCGTCGGGGAAGTTGCTGCATGACGAGGTTGTCCCCGCGCAGATTTGTCGGCATCGCAGCGTCGGTCTCTGTGGCTGTGAGGAGGCCGGAAACGAGGGGCACGAGGGGCGACTCGCCGGCCGGCGGACCTGTGCAGAGCATGTCGCTGTTGAGAGCGCCCATGGCAGACTCGCAGTCCCATTGTCGCCAAGGCAGCTTGTCGGCGCGTCATCGGCAGCGACGGTCGGTCCGGCTGGTTCGCTCGCGGAGCGCTGGGTCTGGCGGCTCCGCGGCGCCCCGGTCCCCCGCGGCGGCGCGAGACCACGCGGGTCCCGGCGACGGCGCCGCCGCCATGAGGGACACGCGGCGGGGACCGACGCCGCGAACAGCGGCGAGCTGCCTGGTGGCGTTCCCGCCGCTGGCGGCGAAACCCACGGGTCGCGGGCTCGGGCGGCGGCGGGACGGCGCGGATTGAGTGCGGGCCGGGGGCGCGCAGGAGGACGGGAAGCGGATGAGCGGTTTCCACGCCGCCCGGCGTCAGGCGGGCGGCGGCAACGCAAGCGCTTCGGGCACGACGGGTTCGGGGGCGCACAGCATCGTCGTGATCAGCGAGCGCGGGTCGAGGTTGCGTTGGCGGGCGGTACGCACGACGCTGGCCAGCACCTGCTGGGTGTCGGCCCCGCGCCGGGTGCGGTTGCCGCCGCAGACCTTACGCGTGACCACTGCGGGTCGGATGGCCTGTTCGGCCCGCCAGTTGGTGGCGTCGATCGACGGGTCGCACAAGAAGAGGAACACCGCCGGGAATTCGTTGGCCAAGTGCTTGGCGAAGCGCTCGGCGGCGGCCAACGGCGGCGCGGTGTCGATCAGCCGGCCGAGCCGGGCGGCGAGCCGACCGCGGGCCGACGCCAGACCGTGCTCACTGATTTCGCCCGCGTTCGAGCGGGTCCGCAGGGCGAGGCCGTCCCGCAGGACCGCCTGCACCGCGCCCGCCCACGGGCTGTCGGGATGAGCGGCCTGCAAGTCCTTGCACCGTCTCAAGAGGTGGGCCAGGCACGTTTGATGCGGCGCCTTCTTGAAGCCGCGATAGGCCACCCACCCGTCCCGCACCAGCACGCCGGCGAAGTCGGGGCCGAGAACCGCCGCCGCCTCGGCGAACCCCCGGCCGTCGCAGATGGCATAGACCGTCGTCTCCGGGGTGGCGAACGCCCACAGCCAGTGGAGGATCGCGTTCACCCGCCAGCCGGTCTCATCCGGCGTGACCACCGGACTGCAGCGGACCTGCTCGCGCAGCGCCGCATACGCGGGCGCCGCCGCGTCGGCGGTGCGGTGCAGCAGTTGGACCAGGCCGCCCTTGGTCACCGACAGTCCGAACTGCGTCCGCAGAACGCGGACGACCTTCTCCAGCGGCATGCCCAGCTCGGTGTGCAACTCGACGACCAGCGCGGCGACGTTCGGGCCCAGTTGAGCGGCAGCCGCGCCCAACGCGTCGGAGGTCTGCAGCGCGTGCCGGCCCTGCACGCGCCGCTGACACTGCGAGCAGTGGCCCACCTCGATGTCGAAGCGCCGCACGAGGGGACGCACCTCGGGCAGGTCTTCCTGATACTGCGACGCCACACGGTCCAGCGCGACCGCGCCGCCGCAGTCCGGACAGCTCGTCGGGGCCGGCGCCACGTGGGTCTCGTCAGCCTGCGTCGGCGGCCGGCGGCGCCCCTGCCTGCCGTACTCCGCCCCGGCTCGCCGCCCGGGACGCCCGCCGCGTCCCTGCGGACGGTCCTTGGCGAAGGGGGCCGCTTGTCGGCGGCCGGCGCGCCGCGCCGCCTCGAGCTCCTTCTCCAGATGCTCGCTGCGGCGCTTCCAGTGATCCCGCTCCTCGATCAGCTTCGCCTTGTCTCGTTCGAGGCGCTCGATGCGCACGTCCCGAGGGTCTCGCTGAGGCCCAGGACCCTTCGAACCGCCGCGGTCATCGCTCTTGCGCGCCATACTTCACGTATCGGCACACGCCCGCCGTACCTGCACACCTTTTCGTGGATTTTCTCGCCACGACCCGCTAACCGAAGACGATCGCTTCAAGCGCCTTCTCGCCCATGGCCAGCACCGAGCGCCGCCGCACGTCGCGACAGAATTCCTCCGCTTCGGCGTAGCTGATGCTGCCGAGTCTCTTTGCAATCGTCGCAGGCGTTTGTCCTAGCGGTTCATCCAATGAGTCGGCGAAGCGGGCGATATAGGCTGTGAGAGCATGACGCGTCGGTGGATTGAGGGCGAGACGCACCTGAAAGCGCCGCCACGCAGCCCGGTCGAGCAGTTCGGCATGGTTGGTCGCCGCGACCACCATCGTGTAGCTCGGCAGGTCATCGACCTGCATCAATAGGGAGGAGACGACGCGCTTTATCTCGCCGGTCTCATGGACGTCGCCGCGCTCCTTGCCGACGGTGTCGAACTCGTCGAAGAAGAGGACGCACGGGGTGGTGCGGGCGTAGTCGAAGACGCGTTTGAGGCGGGCGGCGGTTTCGCCGAGGAAGCTTCCGATCAACGCCTCGTACCGCACCACGAAGAACGGCGCCGCCAGAGCTTCCGCAATCGCCTCGGCCAGGGACGTCTTGCCGTTGCCCGGCGGTCCCACGAGCAGAACGCGATGCCGGGGTTCGAGCGAGTGAGCCCGCAGGACCGCCGCCCGGTGCTGTTCTTCGATCAATTCCTCGCACGCTCGGCGGGCGAGGGCGGTCAGCACCAGATCGTCGAGCCGCTTCCGGGGCGTCAACTCAAGCAGAAACTGGCGGTGTTGGCGGCCAGGGCCGACGAAGGTCGCGGCGCCGGATGCGACGCCGTTGACGCGCATGGCGTCGGACAGTCGCTCGGCCAGCACGTTGTGGCGCTTCGCCCGTTCTTCGGCGATGATCGCCTCGGTCACCGATTTGGCCCGTGCCGTGTCGCCGCTCGATCCCGCCTTGACGAGCGAAATCAGGAGGTCGCTCCGCGCCATGTCCGCTCCCCGGTCGTCCGCCGCGCCCCACGTGAAGGCTCAAGCCGGAGTACGCGCGTGGAGATGTCAGTTTACCGCGAATGGGCCGGGGGACGAGGGCACCGGTGCGAGTGCGAGTGGTCGAGCGCGGTCGGGCCTCACCGCGCCGCGTCCCCGAAGCCCTTGCCCTGCTCGGCGAGCCGCTTGAGAAGCGGTGCCGGCTCGAGCCACTCGCCGTGCTCGTCGTAGAGCCGGCTCATGGTGTCGTAGATGGTCCTCAGTCCCACCATGTCAGCCCAGAACATCGGTCCGCCGCGGTAGCGCGGGAAGCCGTAGCCGTGCATCCAGATGACGTCGATGTCGCTGGCGCGCAGGGCGAGGCCCTCGTCGAGGATCTTCGCGCCCTCGTTGACGAGCGGATAGAAGACGCGCGGGACGATCTCGTCGTCGCGGACGGCGCGGCGGGCGATGCCGAGCTCGGCCGACACGCCGGTGATGAGCTCGTCGATGACGGCGTCCGGAATCGGGACGCGGCTGCCGGCCTCGTAGCGGTACCAGCCGGCGCCGGTCTTCTGCCCGTAGCGGCCCATCTCGCAGATGCGATCGGCGACCGGCGAGTAGCGCAGGTGCGCCGGCCGGGTCGCGGCCTGCGCCTTGCGGACGCGCCAGCTCACGTCGAGCCCGGTGAGGTCGCCCATCTGATAGGGCCCCATCGGCATGCCGAAGTCGTAGACGACCCGATCCACCTGGCCCGGCAGCGCGCCTTCCTCGAGCAGGAAGTCGGCCTGGCGGCGGTAGGCGTAGAGCATCCGGTTGCCGACGAAGCCGTCGCATACGCCGACCAGCACGCCCACCTTGCCGAGGGTCTTCGACAGCTTCATGACGGTGGCGATGGTCTCGGGCGAGGTCCGGGCCCCGCGCACGTTCTCCATCAGGGTCATGACGTTCGCGGGACTGAAGAAATGCGTCCCGATGACCTGTTCCGGCCGCGACGTGGCGGCGGCGATCGCGTCGACGTCGAGCGTCGACGTGTTGGTCGCCAGGATCGCGTCCGGCTTGCATACCCGCTCGAGCCGGGCGAAGACCTCTTTCTTGATCGGCATCTCTTCGAAGACCGCCTCGATCACGATGTCCGCCGCGCCCAGATCGGCGTAGTCGAGGGTCGGCGTGATGCGGGCCAGCCGCGCGTCCATCTCCGCCTGCGAGAGCCGCCCCTTGGAGACGGTCGCGGCGTAGTTCCGGCGGATGGTCGCGAGCCCGCGGTCGAGCACATCCTGCGACGATTCGAGGACCGTGACCGGGAGGCCCGCGTTCGCCAGGCTCATGGCGATGCCGCCCCCCATCGTGCCGCAGCCGACCACCGCCGCGGCCGCGATCGGCCGCACCGGGGTGTCCTTGGGCACGTCGGGAATCTTGGCGACATCGCGCTCGGAGAAGAAAGCGTGCCGCTGCGCCGCCGACTGGTCCGACTCGCGGAGGCGGTGGAACACCGCGCGCTCGTTCTTCAACGCCTCGGGGTAGGGCAGCGTCAGCGCTCTCTCGACGCAGTCGACGCAGGCGTACGGCGCGTCGAAGCCGCGTGCGCGCTTCGCCATCTTCTTGCGGAACGTCTCGAAGATCTCCGGCCGCCCGCGCGCCGCCGCCAGATGCTCCTCCAGCGTGGATGCGCGCCGCAGCGGCGCGCCGTCGGCCGCGAGCTGCCGCGCGCGCGCCACCGCCGCCGCCTCGAGGTCGCCCTCGACGCATTCGTCGGCGAAGCCGAGCGCCACCGCCTTCTCCACCGGATGGAGCTTCCCCCCGACGATGACGTCGAGCGCCGCCTCGACGCCGATGAGCCGGGGCATCCGCTGCGTGCCCCCGGCGCCGGGCAGGATGCCCAGCGTCACCTCGGGCAGGCCGAGCCGGGTCCGGGGTGCGGCCAGCCGCACGTGGCACGCCAGCGCCACCTCCATGCCGCCCCCCGCCGCGACCCCGTGGATGGCCGCGACCACCGGCTTCGGCGACGCCTCGATGCGGTCCAGGACCGCGGGCAGGGACGTGGCCCCCGGGGGCGGCGGCGCGCTGAACTCTCGGATGTCGGCCCCCCCGCAGAACATGCGGCCCGCCCCGGCGATGACGATCGCGGCGACGGTGTCGTCGGCCAGCGTCTCGGTCATCCGCTCGTCGAGGGCCGCGCGCATGGCGAAGCTCAGGCCGTTGACGGGGGGGTTGTCCAACCGCAGCAGCGCGACGTCGCCGCGGCGTTCCAGGGTGATCGAACCGGGCATGCAGAGTCCTCCGGGCCGGCGGCAGGCGCCGGCCGAATCTCGGGCGTGGCCGTCAGCCGGGGTCAATCCAGCCTGGCCAGCGCCGCCGGTCCGACCGGCTCGGCGGGGCCGTGGTAGATGGCGTTGAACAGCAGCTTGAAGGTGCCCCGGGTCTGGGTGCGGAAGGCGATCTGGCTGCCCATCGTCACCACCGTTCCCGCCCCGACGTCGAACGCCACGACGTTCGCCCGGTTCCGGAGCAGCTCGTCCCCGAGCAGCCAGCCGCTCGCCACCATGTCCGGCTCGTCGGGATAGCGGGAAACCGTCTGGGCCGTGATCTCGAAGCTCGGGGTCAACCGGTAGGCCTGGTCGAAGCGGAAGAACACCGGCCAGCGGTCCGGCATGCCGAACGCCACCGGGTGCCGCGGGTTGAACTCCTGCTTCAGGAGCGACCCCGGACTGTAGAACAGCGATGTCGGCTCGACGACCCGGTCGCGCAACGTGCCGAGCAGTTGGGCCGGGCTCCGAAACGCGTCGCGCAGGACCTGGGTCTCGTCGCTCTCCGGCGGCGCCGCGGGCTGGGGGCCGGCCGGCAGCACCGGCTCGATCGGCAGGTCCACGAGGGCGCGGGCGGTGCTCACGGCGCTGCCCAGGGCCACCAGCGTGCCGCCGTTCCGGACCCAGTCGGCGAGCTTCCGCCACCCCGCGTCCCCGACGCCCCGGGCCCACCGCCACGAGTCGTCGTGCCGCGCGGGGTCCAGGCCGCCCACGATGCTCCGGCGGGTCGTGCCGGACGGCAGGACGATGACGTCGTACCGGTCCGCGAGATCGCCTTCGAAGTCGAGCGACGAGACTTCGACGTGTCCCAGCTCGTACTGCTCGAACAGCCAGCGCATCCAGCCGCCCGGCATGTTGTTCGCGGCCCGCCAGAGGCCGATGCGGGTCGGGGACCGGACGCGGAATCCCGGAATCGCGGGGGCGGTGTCGGCTCCGTTCACCGGCAGCCCGGTCTCGCGGGACACCGCCTCCAGTATCGCGGCGGCCTGCGGAGTCGGCGGCACGAGCCACGCCCCTGGGGCATGCTCGCGCCCCCCGCTCGCGAACCCCTCGGCCGCGCGGTAGAGGGGCACGCCGGCCCGCTGCAGCCGGGCCGCGGCCAGGAACCCGGCATTCGATTCCGGTCCGACCACGTAGGCCCAGTCGGGGGCCGCCGGCATCGGCGGAACGTCGGGCCGAATCTCCTCCCACCGCTCGAGGTCGCCGGTGACCGGCTCGTCGATCTGCTCGACGTCGACCCCCATCAGCAGCCCGAGCGTCTGCGCGGTCACGTCGTAGGGGGGAATCGGGGGACCGCCGGGGTAGTAGCGCAGGTCGGGGTACACCTGCCGTTCGAGCATGGTCTTGGCGAAGGCGCCGGCCGGCTGGGCCAGCAGGATCACCCAGGAACCGGCCGGATAGTCCCGGCCGCCGGCCGTGAACCGCGCGCGGGCGCGGTGAATCTCCACCTCGCCGGTGTGCAGCAGCTCGAGCAGCTCCCACGCCGCGAACGGGTCCCGCTGCTCGGCGGAGATGACGAAGGCGTAGGGCGCCTCGTCGCGGGTCGTCCAGTCGCGGTGCACTCGGTAGTAGTTCTCCATCCAGGTGGTCCGGTTCTTCGCCACCTCCGAGAGCCCCGCGTAGACCGCGGTGAGTCCGTAGTCCACGATGTCGCCGAGCCGCCACACCGCGCGGTCGTAGGGCACCGGGAAGTTGATGCGGACCTCCTGCGGGCCGAGCGGCACGTCGGCGCCGGCCGGATTCACGAACGGATCCGCGAGCCGGGCGCTGGCGATCTCGGTCAGGATGCGGGGCTGGCCGTGATAGAGCATGTATTGCCGGGCCGGCGCCCACAGGTCGTACTGCTGGCCGTAGACGACTCCGCCCTTGTTCTCCGCGGTCAGGGCGGCGGCCATCGCCATCCCGATGCGGGCCTGGCCCTGCAGCAGGAGGGGGTGGATGTTGGGGTCGTGGGGGTCCTGGTAGGGCGGCACGAAGATGCGCGCCCCGGTGGACCCCATCTGGTGCATGTCGTGCGTGACCTGCGGCTTCAGCTCGCGATGGATGTCGAGGGCGAGCCGGGTCTCCTTCTGGGTGAACATGAACCAGTCGCGGTTGTCGTCGTGCCCGGTGTAGTGGTGATACAGGTCGGGATAGGTGCGGTCGTAGTCGGTGCCGCGCGTGTCGTACCAATGGTCGATGACCAGCCGCTGGCCGTCCGGGTTCTGCGAAGGCACCATCAGCAGCACCACGTTGTCGAGAATCTCGGCGATCTCCGGCGACTGCTCCGTGGCCATGCGGTGGGCCAGCTCGACGAGGGCCTGGGTGTTGCCCACCTCGGTCGAGTGGATCGTCGCGTAGAGGAAATAGAACGGGACCCCTTCGCGGGCCAGCGCCATCGCGTCGGCCTCCGACAGGCCGCGCGGGTCGTTCAGGCGATGGTTGATCTCGACGAGGCGGTCGAGACGCGCGAGATTGCGCGGGGCGCTGATCGTCGCCAGCACATAGGGGTTGCCCAGGGTGGTCGTGCCGCGCTGCTCGAACGCGATCCGGTCCGAGCGATCCGCCAGGAGCTGCAGGTACTCGAGAATCCGGGGATAGCGCGCCAGCTCGCCGTCGGTCCCGATCTCGAAACCGAAGTAGTCGGTGGGATGCGGGATGCCGGGGGCCTGCGCCCGGACGACGGGGGTCGACGCGACCGACAGCACGACGAGCAAGAGGACGAATCTGATCAGCTGCATTGGCATGCTCGGGGTCCCGTCGTCGGGACCGCGTTCACCCCTCCGGGCGGACAATCGCGCACCCTGCCCTTCAGGCGTTGTCGGAACGAACCAGTCCCAAAATGGCGAGAATATCACGGCGTCAATCGAAGCCGAGGGCGCAGAGGAGAGCTGCGCGGACACCTTCCAGGTCCGCCGGAGACACGGAACCGGCGAAACGCCGCAGTCCGGCCTTCGGGACGGTGATGACGTGGTGCAGATTGATCGCCGAGGCGCTCTTCAGGCCGCGGCCATTGTGGGCGGGTCGCAGTCCGCCGGACAAGCGAACGGACCTGCGCCGATCGGGGCGCCGTCGCCGTCGGTGGAGACCCGCCGCGCGCCCGCGTTGCCGCTCCTACTGGAGAAACCGCCGAACGAACGTGACGAAGGCATGGGCGTCGGCGAAGGTCGACGCCAGCCCCAGGGAGACCCGGACCGCGCCGGGACCGGTGCCGCCGTTCAGGCACTGGCCAAACTCCTCGCGCGTCATCCGATCGCCGCTGGACGCGAAGCAACGGTCCAGCTCGCCGGCCGAGAGACCGAGGGCCGCTTCCCCGGCCCCGGGGTTGCAGAAACAGCCGGTCCGGAGCGAGATGCCGGCCTCGGCGGCGCGGGTTTCCACCGTGTGGTGCGGGATGATGCCGCCGCCGGCGTCGTGGAGATTGAACGCGACCGTGGCGCCGCGGCGGTCGGTGGTCAGCGGCCCGTACACGCGGGCGAGGGGCCGGCCGTTGGCGTGGTGCAGGACCGCCAGCGTTTCCAGCAGCCACGCCGTCAGGCAGCGCACCCGCTCGTGGATCCGGTCCAGGCCGACCTCCTCGAGAAACGTCAGCCCGGCGTCGACGGCGGGGATGTTGGCGTAGTCGAGGGTCCCGTCCTCGAACGCGGCCGCGCCCACGGCGAGGACGTGGCGGTCGCTCTGTACCGACGCCACCGTGATCGTCCCCCCGGAGAACCACGGCCGGTGCAGCTTCCTGAGCGCCCGGTGCCGGGCGATCAGCACCCCGACGCCGGTGGGGTGTCCGAACATCTTGTAGAAGGAGAGCGCCACGTAGTCGGGCTGCACCCGGCTCAGGTCGAGCCGGTTGGTCGGCACGAACGCCGCGGCGTCGACCAGGACGTCCCAGCCCCGGGCCTGGGCCCTGGGGACCCACTCCAGCGGATGCTGCACGCCGGAGAAGTTCGATTGCGCGGGATAGGCGAACAGGTTGTGCCGGCCGGCGCGGGCGAGCGCGTGATCGAGATGAGCCTCGTCGACCCGCAGATCCGGCGGGACTACCGGGAGATAGGTGGTCTCGGCCCCGTGCGCCCGGTCGAACTCGCGAATCCCGTTCACCGAGTTGTGGTTGTCGAAGGTCAGCAGCAACCGGTCGCCGGGTTCGAACGGGTACGCCTCGCCGACCAGCTTCAGGGCATGGCTGGCGTTGGCCGTGAACACCACCGCGTACTCGTCCGGCGGCGCGTTGAAGAAGCGCAGGACGTGGGCGCGGCAGCGCTCGACCCCCTCGCTGGCGAGCACCGACGTCGGATTGATCGAGTGAGGGTTGCCGAGGACGTGGGTGGCGAGAAAGTCCGCGTGCCGCCGCACCACCGAGACCGGATAGAGGCCGCCGCCGGTATAGTCCAGATAGACCTGCCCCTGGTCGTCCAGCCGCCCGAACTCGGCCGCGCGCACCGCGTCGATGCCGTTGCTCGCGTAGGCGGGCCAGGCGGCGAGGAACCGCTCGTAGTCGCGGTCGAGGGCGGTCGTGGAGTCGGAAGGTGCGTTCATGGCGCGTGTTCAGGAGCCCGCGGCCAGTGCGCGGCTCGCGGCAGGCTCCCTCTGGCCAGCGTATCACCACCGGCTGGTATGCTGACAGGGACGGGGGGTACACATGCAGACCGACAGGCGCATCCGGTTGTCGTTGGCCGCTTGGGGGGTCGTCGCCGCGCTCGGCCTCATCCTGACCGCCGGAGCCGGCACGTCGGCGCAGTCGCCGTCCACGGACCGGGCCGAGCGGCATCGGGTGCCGGCCGACTTCATGAGCTTCCGCGGCGCCCAGTGGCTCGAGCGGGCGGAGCGCGACGACGAGGAGCGGCCGGACGCGGTGCTCGACGCCATGGGCCTCGAGCCGGGCGACGTGGTCGCCGACGTCGGTTGCGGGTCCGGCTACTACGCGCGCCGCGCCGCCGGCCGGGTCGCGCCGGGAGGCCGCGTCTACTGCGTCGACATTCAGCCCGAGATGCTGGACATCATGCGCGAGCTGGCCGACCGTGACGGGGTGACCGGCATCGTCCCGGTGCTGAGCCAGCCCGACGACCTCGCGCTGCCGGCCGGCGCGGTGGACTGGATCGTGCTGGCCGACGTCTACCACGAGATGTCGGACTACGAGGCGATGCTGGCGGACATGCGCGCGGCGCTCGCCCCCGGCGGCCGCGTGGCCCTGCTCGAGTACCGGATAGAGGACGGCACCGGCGACAACCTGAAGGCCGACCATGCGATGTCCGTCCGGCAGGTCCTCGCCGAATGGCTACCGGCGGGCTTCGCGCTCGTTGACCTGCACGAGTTCCTGCCCGGACAGCACCTCTTCATCCTGAAGGCGGCGGGGGACGACACCGTCGCGGGCGGCCCCATCCGGAATCTCGATCTGGCGGCGGCGGGCGAGCAGGGCCTCGTCGAGGCCGAGGCGCGGGGAGCGGGCGAGACCGGCGTCACCCTTCGGATCCGGAACCGCTCGGGCGGCCGGCTCGTGGTGACCATGCCGGTCGGGGTGTCGTTTCCGGCGGACGGCGGGGGGCGGGACATGATCTCCCGGCGCGACGCCGCCATCCGGCTGTTCGACGACCAGTGGCACGACTGGCCGGTGCGGTCGGTGGGACGCCAGTCCGAGCGGCGGCCGGCGGGGTCGGGCGACAGCCTGCTAATCGATGCGCCCGCGAGCCTCGGCGTCCTCGAAGAGCTGATGCACGTGATGCAGGTGGGCACCTACCGGGTGACCGGTTCGCCGCTGCTCTACATCCCCCGCACCCACGGCATCGAGCAGGCCGCGGCGTGGATTGCGGACGCCGACCCCCGCTACGACGACATCGCCCCGTCCCTGCAGGACGAGCGGATGCCCACCCAGTACGCGGTCGCGTTCGCGCTCGTCTACTGTGACCTCGCCGGCATCGACGTCCGGTCCCGGCGCATCTGGGCGGACCGCGAACGCGTCTTCGGTGGTCTTCGCGATCAGGGTTTGAACGTCTGGTATCGGATGCAGACGCAATGACTGCGCCCGGCCGGCACCTTCGGCTCGCCAGCTGACGCGCCGGCCGGAGATACTCAAGCCAGCCAGCGCAGGGCCGCGAGAACCATGCCGAGCAACCCGACCGTCACCGCGGTCTGCATCATCATCGCGCGGTAGAGGTCGGCGCGCAGGATGGCGACGACGGTGTCGAGACGTTCGGGCGTGACGTATTCGCCGTGCTCGGCCGCTTGGCGCACCGCGTCCGTAATGGCATCGGCGTGATCCGGATCGATGCCAGCATCGGTAAGCGTGCGGGCGATGGCATGCGTGTCGAACATGGCGGATTCCAAGGCGATGAACCAGTATATCAGCCGGTGCCGGAGGTTGCCCCGGCGTTCGGGCGCGACTCCCGCGACCGATGGGCGTCAGCGCGCCGCGAGGGTCTCCGAGCGCACCGTCAGGTCCTCCACGCGGTCTCGGTCCACGGCGACGCCGAGTCCGGGGCGATCGCGGGGCACCGTCACCATGCCGGTCGCGTCCATCGTCCACTCGGGCGACACGATGTCCGACTGCCAGTAGCGGGCGCTGGGGCTGAGGTCGGCCGGCAGCACGAAGTTCGGCAGCGAGGCGAGGGCGACGTTGCAGGCGCGGCCGACGCCGCTCTCGAGCATGCCGCCGCACCACACCGGGATGTCCGCGGCGGCGCAGCGATCGTGAATCGCGCGGGCCACCGCGAAGCCGCCGACCCGGCCTGGCTTGATGTTGACGATGCGCCCGCTGCCCAGCGCCAGCATGTCGTCGACCCGGTCGAGGCTCGTAATCGATTCGTCCAGACACACCGGGGTGGCCAGCCGCCGCTGCAGGGCGGCATGGCGCACGAGGTCGTCGCGCCCCAGGGGCTGCTCGATCATCATCAACCCGAACCGGTCCAGGGTGGCGAGGTGGTCGAAGTCGGCCGTCGTATAGGCGCTGTTGGCGTCGGCCATCAGCGGCGCCTCGTCCCCCACCGCCTCTCGCACCGCCGCCAGATACGTCGCGTCGGCGCCCGGCTGCACCTTGATCTTCGCCTTGCGGTAGCCCTGGGCGAGGGCGCGGCGCACGACGTCGACCAGGCGTTGCGGGCGGTCCTGTATGCCGATGGAGATTCCCGTCGCGATCTGCGGGCGGGTGCCGCCGAGGAGCGCGGCCAGGCTCGCCTGCGCGCGTTCCGCGGCCAGGACCCAGACCCCCATCTCGACCGCCGCCTTCGCCATGTAGTGGCCGCGCACCGCCGCCTCCAGCCTCGGGTGCACCGCCTCCGGCCCGGCGAACGGCTCGTCGAGGGCCAGCGGCCCGATCCACTCGCGGATGGCCAGCCACGCGGTGTCGATGGTCTCGGGCGAGAAGTACGGCCACTCGCCGGCCACGCACTCGGACCACGCGACGGTCCCGTCGGCGTCGCGGGTCTCGAGCAGGAGGATGCGCCGGAGGTCGGCGGTGCCGGACGAGATGCGGAACGGCTCGACGAGGGCCATCCGGATCTCGCGCAGGATGATGGAATGCAGTCGGATGCTCACGCGGGCACCACCGTGTTCAGGAGATAGAACCACCGCCCCGTCGACGCTTCCCGGTCGAGCCCGGCGATGCGGGTGCGGGGATCGGCGAGACGGGCCGTGAAGACGCGGTGCAGGTGCTGTTGCCAGCGCCGGGCCGACTCGGGCGCGGCAACCTTCAGATGCTGGATGTCGGCCGGCAGCTCCACGCGCAGCCACGGCGTGCGGGGAAGCGGCGCCGGCTCGGCGCCGGCCGGCCCCGGGGTGACCACGGGGGCGGTTCGCGCCTCGGCCGGCAGGGGGGGCGGTTCGCCGTCCAGGATGCGTTCCACCGCGGGGTCGCGCAGGCGCCACTCGACGACCAGCCGGTCGGTGTCGAGCCCGCGGTGCAGCACGCTGCCGGTGTCGCCGTACATGTTCGGCACGAACTCGACCGGCACCGCCCCCAGCGCCACGAGGTTGAGATGCGCATTGCGCGACATCAGCGGATCGAACGACCAGTAGACCCGTTCCACGCCGGCCGCCAGCAGTTGCCGGCGCTGATGCAGCTTGAGCCGCCGTCCCAGACCGCGCCGCCGGGCGTCGGGCCGCACCGCCAGCATGTTCGACCAGTGGACGGGGATGCCCTCGCGGACCCCGCTGATGCCGAACACGAACCCGATCAGCCGCCCGTCCCGCGCGAAGGCGCCGGACGCCACGCCGCCCACCCGCTGGCTCACCTGGAGGATGGTGGCCGGGACCAGGTCGCCGAAGTCGCGGCCCCAGGTGTCCTGCTGCAAACGGACGCAGGCCTCGCATTCGTCGCGGCCGCTCAGCGGACGGATGGTGACGTTGTCGCCGCTCACGGGCGTTAGGATACCGGAGATCCGATTCTCCGGCCGTCCGCTGGGCTGCCGCCGGCGGCAGCCCAGCGAAGGTGATTCCGATGCGAACCCGAGTCCTGGCCCTGCTTCCCGCCCTGCTGCTTGCCGCATCGCCCGGCTTCTCCTTCCAAGGAACCGGACCGCGCCCCAACATCGTTCTCGTCATGACCGACGACCAGGGCTGGGCCCAAGTCGGGTTCCACGGCGACCCGGTGCTGCAGACGCCGCACATCGACCGCCTCGCCGGGGAGAGCGTGGAGATGACCCGCTTCTACGTCTCTCCTGGCCCGAGCGCACCTGCGTCGTGCAGTCCCATCGCGGCAACGCCCCCACCCCGTATCGCGCCTTCGCGGTCCTTCGAAGCCGGCGTGACGACGGCCGGCGAGGAGCCGCACGGGGCTTGGCACGTCGACATCGTGCGCCGGTAGAGATGCACCAAGGGGCGTGGTCCGCCGATAAGACGACCGGGATCCCATGGCCTATGGCACTCGTGGAGTGAGACGGCTGCGCCTGCCGGGGGGCATCGGCCGCCGGACGCGGCGAAGGGCGTGGGCGGCGCGCCTGCGAAGGACCTGCCTCGCCCTCGGTCTGCTCTCTCTCGGGGTCCCCCTGCTCGTCGTCGTGGTACTTCGCTGGGTCCCGCCGCCGACCACCGCCTTCATGGTGCGGAGCGCCCAGGCGCGCGCGGACGTGTCGGAATGGACCGGGACGGGCTACCGCTGGACGGCCTGGGAGGACATCGCCCCCTACGCGGCGCTCGCGGTGATCGCGGCCGAGGACCAGCGCTTCCCCGACCACCACGGCTTCGACGTCGATGCCATCCGGGCCGCGCTCGAGGACGCCAGGCAGGGCGAGCGGCTGCGCGGCGCGAGCACCATCTCGCAGCAGACGGTCAAGAACCTCTTCCTGTGGCCCGGCCGCAGCCCGGTCCGCAAGGGGCTGGAAGCCGGGCTCACGGTGCTCGTCGAGCTCTGCTGGAGCAAGCAGCGCATCCTCGAGGTCTACCTGAACGTCGCCGAGTTCGGCGACGGCCTCTTCGGCATCACCGCGGCCAGCGAGCGCTTCTTCGGCAAGCCCCCCGCCGACCTCCGCGCGGACGAGGCGGCGCGCCTCGCCGCCGTCCTCCCGAACCCGGCCCGGCTGCGCGCCGACCGCCCGTCCCCCTACGTCCGCACCCGCCAGTCGTGGATACGCAACCAGATGGACCGCCTCGGAGGCGTCGCGCTGATCGAGTCGCTCGACGCCCGGTGACGGAGAAGCCTCCGGAAGACGGCCTCGGTGCCTTTCGCGACATCCGGCGCCGCTGACGCGGGCCTCCCGCACGTCGGAAGGGGGTAGCCCGCCTCGCGCGGGCTCATGCCTGCGGCCCGCGCTCGGCCGCTCAGGATATGGAAGATGGCATCCATTGATATGTATCCGATTAATGTGGCATTATCTGTACATGAAACCGATACAGGTCACGTTCGACGATGCCCTGCTCGAACGGCTCGATCGGCATCCGACGGTCCGCGAGCTGGGCCGATCGGCGGTGCTTCGGGAAGCCGCGGCCGACTATCTGGCCCGCAAGGATGCCGAAGAGGTCGACCGCCGCTATCAGGCGGGCTACCGCGACACCCCGGCCGCGCCGGCCATCGAGGACGATCTGGACGGCTGGTCCGCCGAGGGAGTATGGCCAGAGGACTAGAACACCAGCCTCGCCGCGGCGAGATCTGGCACTATCGATTCGGGGCGCCCGACAAGCGCCGCCCGGTCGTCATCCTGTCACGGCAGAGTGTGCTACCCCTGTTGCGCACGGCGATGGTGGCGCCGATCACGTCAACCGTCCGGGGGCTGCCGAGCGAGGTGGTCATCGGTGTCGGTGAAGGCCTGAAACACGAGTCGGCAATCAACCTCGATCACGTGCAGACCGTCGAGCAGCGGCTGCTGCACACGTACGTCGGATCCGTGGGCGCCGCGACCATGCGCAAGGTCTGTCGCGCGCTGGCCCTCGCGACGGGCTGTGGGTGACCGGTCAGGCTCGTTCGCCCTCGGCAATCCTTTTGAGGCGTTCCCTCGGTCCGCGCCGCTCGTTCCGCCCGTTTTCGGCGGCACGGTTGACGGCATCGCCGCTGGCGGATATACATATGTATCTACTTCGGCGTCGCCCGCCGAGCCCAACGGGGAGTCGTATGGAGACACGCATCGGAAAGTGGGGCAACAGCCTGGCGTTGAGAATTCCGCAGTCCGTGGCGGCCCGGGTCGGCATCACGTTGAATGCGACGGTCGAGCTGACTCCGAGGGGTGAGCAGCTCGTTGTCTCGTTGCTCCAGCGACCCGGTACGGAACTGGATGATCTTCTGGCCCGTGTGACCGAGGACAATCTCCACGGCGAGGTCGAGACCGGCACCTCCGTAGGCGGCGAAGCATGGTGACGTCGCCCCTGCATACTCCCGAGCGCGGGGATGCGGTCTGGATTGACTTCAACCCACAGGCGGGAAGGGAGCAGGCAGGACGTCGTCCCGCCGTCGTGCTGTCGCCGGCCGCGTACAACGGCAAGGTCGGCCTCGCGCTGCTCTGTCCGATCACCATCCAGGTCAAGGGATATCCGTTCGAGGTTGCCATTCCGGACGGATTGGGTGTGGCCGGCGTCATCCTTGCGGATCAAGTGAAGAGCCTGGATTGGCGCCGGCGCAACGCGACGCTGGTCACGGCGCTGCCACGTGAAACGGTTGCCGCGGTCCTGCGCAAGGTCAGCGTGCTTCTGGCGCCGTCCTGAACAACCTGAGATTCCCGCATCCGCGGAGCCGACGCGGCGTTCACCCCGCGGGTGATGAGCGGCATCTGCGAGGGGTGCGGCTCTTCTTCGTCGGCGGCCCAGGGGTTTCTGCGAGCGGCACGGCAAGAGCTACTTGACCCGTCGAAGGCGTGGTGAGGAGGGCGGTGGGGGCGGCTCGCTGACCGGCGGTGCTATCCCATCAGCGTATCGCTGGGCATGGTTCCGCTGGTACTCGCGCGCTTCGTGGAAGTCCCAGTACGCATCGAAGTCGCGGCTGGCTCGTAGCGCCCGGAGCTTCAGGACCGCCTCGGCTCCAACCAGGCGCCAGCGGGCGCCGGTCAACTCCATCCGGTCGCGGACCAAGTACCGGCACGCCCCTTCGATGACGCCGGTGGCGATGGGATAGCCCGCCGCGAGGTAGCGGTCGTAGTGCAGATACGGCGCGTATTTCAGCAGGTAGTTGGCGCACGTATCGACCGGCTTGCGGGTGTCGCTCGAGAAGCCGGCGACGGTCGCCGCACGCCGCATCGCCGCCGCCACCTTGCGGGCCTTGCCCTCGAGAATGCATCGCAGACGCGTCCAGGCCCAGCACTCCAACTCGGGGCTCCCCTCGCGATGGAACACATGCGCCGCCTTCCAGACGTATTCGGCCACGTGGATGATGTCCAGTACCACCGTGACGTCCACGCCGTACGCGGCGGCGCCCGCTTCCACGAGGTCGAGCTGCGTCTCGGCGCCATCGACGAGCGCGACCCAGCGCTTGACGTGCTCGGGGTCTTGCCGCTCCGCTTCCAGCGTCGCCTCCGCGACCACCTCCAACGGCTCCCGTTCGAGGCTCGCCCAGACCCGTTTCGCCACGGGGCGAGGCCGCACGGCCCGGGTCTTGGCCCCCGGCGGTCGTGGCATCAAGCTCTGCAGGAACTCCTCCGGGCTCCGCACGAACGGCGCGACCGTGTAGACGGCGGCCACCGTCGCCATTCGCTTCGAGTGCTTCTTCTCTCCCGGCTTGAGGCGCTTGAACCGTGAGAGCTGCCCCCTGTGCTGCCGGCGCTTCTCGGCCGCCTTGCGCGTCGCCTCGCGCAGATCCTCGCGATGCAGCACGACCCCCTTGCCATCGAAGGTGAGCACCACAACCGACCCCTCGGGTGGCGGCTGGCCATCCTCCGTACGGCGTGCCTCGTAGAAGGCGTCGAAGTCCTGAGCCGCTCGAACCACCAACTGTTCCGCCTGACGCTTGGGTACCTCCGCCCCGGTACTGCGAGACAGATCGAACAGCGCTTCGTCAAAGGACCGCGAGGCGGCCGCCTCCGCCACCCGGCGGCGCACCTCGAGCGAGTAACGCTCCGGCGGCAGGTTGAGCGCGGCATCGAGCGGATGCAGACTGTCGTGACCGGGGCGCGCGTAGCCCAGGCGCTCGACCTGCACCGTGCCGAAGGTCGTCTCCAGGTGGCGTTCGTGCACGCGCCGCTCCGAGCGCTCGACATCGTCGGCCCCCTCGACCGGACCGGCGGCCTCCCCCGGGCTGCGTTGCTCGAGGTGCCCTTGCAGGAGCTTGCGCATCAGCTCCTGGCCCCGCCGCTGCAGCACCCGTTCGAGGTCGCTCTCACTCATCTGCTGGGCTTCGCGCGAAAAGAGGTAGGCTTTGGCCTCCGCGAAGGCGGCCTCCGCCGCCGCATACGGCGCCTCGTCGGGGGGAGCGGCGCGGTGGGCGACGGCTCGCATCGCTCAACGCTCCCGCAACCGCCGCTTCGCATCCCGGACCACAGGATAGACCAGGACCGTCTTGGGTGCCTCACCGGCCCGGCGGCCGTACCGGTCCATGCGACCTCGACCGCTGGTGGCGCCCAACGCGACCCAGTTGGCGGCGCGGTAGCAACCACCGTGGTGGCGGCGGGGATCCACCAGCGTCTCCACGAGCCAGGGCTCGAGGTTGTAGTGGTGCGGCCAGTCCACCGCCAACCGCCCGAGGCCGCGCGCCAGGACGGCGCTGGCGAGGTTCCTCACCCCGACCCACGGCAGCAACAGGAAGCGGCTGTTGTTGACCACGCGCTGGAGATTGCGCGCCCGAGTCGGGTCGTCCCAGCCGACCCAGCGGTCGCGGGCCGCCATGCGCCACGCCGGGCTGGAGAACTGCAGGCAGCCGACCACCGCCCGTGCCGGCCTCGAAGCAAACACCAGATAGCGCAGGTGTGCGCCGAACGGGACCGTGTGCCCGAGGTAGTGGTAGCGTCCCACCAGCTCCCGGAACAGCAGGCGCTGGGCGGGCTCGCGCACCAGCTCGACCTGCAGCGGCTCGACATCGCGCACGCTGCCGACGAGCGGGTTCCCCGGCTCCCCCGCGGCCGTCCGGGGAACCCGGGTGACCGAACCGATCGCGCGGCCCTGGCGTTTGTCAGGCAGCACCAGCGCACCCCCCGCGTCGAGCCGCTCCAGGAACTCCCGGCACTCCCGGGCCTTCAGCCTCCCATTCGGGCGCCGCCACCGCAACAGCTCGCACACGGTGCGCGCCAGCTCCATCCGGCTCAAGCCCGAACAGTCCCGCACAATCTCGCGGATCAGCCTCACCTCTTGCACGCTGAAGGCACGTCCCGAGAACCTCGTCGTCGCCACGGCCATCGCAGGCGTCTCCCTTCCCACGACACCGTACCAAAACGCCGCGCGAATGTCCAGGGGGGCGCGCCGGAGGGGACAGACCGAAGCGCCCAGGCCCGTGATCAGGCCGGGCTGGCTGCCCGAAAGAGGAGGGTGGGCGCTGTCCCCGCGCAAAACGAGCCAAAAAGGGACCGTCGGCGAGCGCAAACGCCTATGAACAGGCGAAAAAGCCCTCTACGAAGAAGAGCCGCACCCAGCTTCGCTGTCGTCAGCGTCGCCGGCAGCAACCTCTCGAGGTCGGCTGGCGCCGCCGCGCAGCCGCAGGGGAGGCCCAATGAGCGAATCGGATCTCGGCATCACGCTCGGCATCGAGGAGGAGTTCTTTCTCGTCGACCCGGAGACGCGCGATCTGCTGTCCGATCCGGACCGGCGCATCTTCGAGGCGTGCGAACGGTACCGCGGGCCCCACAACGTCGTACCGGAGTTTCTCCGGGCCCAGATCGAGACCGGCACCAAGGTCTGCCGGTCGGTGGCCGAGGCGCGGGAGGCGCTGCGGGAGACCCGGCGACTGGTCATCGAGCTCGCCGCGCAATACGGTGCGTCGGTGATGGCTGCTTCGATGCATCCGTTCGCGGCATGGCGGGCGCAACTGGTCACGCCGCGGGAACGCTACGAGCGGTTCGCGGTCACGTTCCAGGAGAGCCTGCGGCGGCTCGTCGTCGGCGGCATGCACATCCACGCCGGCTTCGGCGATGCCGATTCGCGCATCCGGGTCATGACCGCGCTCCGGCGTCACCTGCCGCTGATGCATGCGTTGTCGACGTCGTCGCCGTTCACCGGGGGCCGCGAGACCGGATTCAAGTCCTACCGGCTGACCATCATGGGGGCGATGCCGCGCACCAGCCTGCCCGGCCCGCTGTCGTCCCGGGCCGAATACGACCGGCTCGTGGGGGCCTATCAGCGCATGAAGTTCATCGAGAGCGCCAGCGAACTGTGGTGGGACGTCCGCCCCTCGCAGGCCTTTCCCACCGTGGAAATGCGGATCTGCGACGTCTGCCCGCGCATCGACGACGCGGTGGGCGTCGCCGCGCTCTACGCATCCCTGGTCCGGCACCTGATGCGGTTGGATCGCGACGGCCGGCTGCCTGCCGAGCCGCACACCGAGATCATCGGCGAGAATCGGTGGCTCGCGCAGCGCTACGGCGTGCTCGCGTTTCTCGGCGACGAGGGGCACGACGGCCGGGTGGACATCGAAGACTACGCCGCCGCGCTCGTGGAGCAGTTGACTGATGACGCGCGCGCCCTCGGCTGCGAGTCCGAGCTGCGCCATGTGCTCGGCATCATCCGCGACGGCAGCGGCGCGGACCGGCAGATAGACCACTTCCGTCTGCGCCGCCTCGAAGGCGACACGGACGAGGAGGCGCTGCGGTCCGTGGTCGATCTGGTGGTCGCGGAAACGCGCGAGGGCATCGACCCCCCAGCATAGGATCAGGTGGTGAAACCCCGCGTTGCACCGGGACCGGCGAGGCGCAGGATGCATCGCCGATCGAATGCAGCGGGGACTTTCGCCATGGTCTGATAGTCCCTGTCCGGATCAAGTCCGCTCGGGGATACCGGCCGCGGCAACCATCGGTGCGCTCTCACCGTTCTCGCCGTTCTCGCCGTTCACTGCTCTTCAGTCAGGCGCGCCCGGGAGGGCGCCCCCAGTGGCAGGGCCGTCGACGCCTTCACCTCGTTGACGACGATGCTCGTGTGAATGCGGTCGACCCCGTCGATGCGCATCAGGCCCTCGAAGAGCACCGTCTCGAGGGCCTTGTGGTTCGACACCACGATCTTGATCAGGTAGTCGGACTCGCCGGTCAGGTAGTGGCACTCGAGGATCTCGGGAATCGCCTGCACCTCGTCCCGGAAGCGCGCCACGCAGTCCGGGCGGTGGTGGGCCAGCTTGACCTCGACGAAGCACAGCAGGTCGAGGCCGACCGCCTCGCGATCGACGAGGGCGGTGTACCCGCGGATGACCCCCGCCGCCTCGAGCCGCCGCATCCGTCGCTGCAGGCCCGGCGGCGACAGGCCGAGCCGTCTCGCCAGCTCGACGCTCGTTGTCCGCCCGTCCCGTTGCAGCAGCGCGAGCAGCCGGCGATCCAGGTCGTCGAGCCGCGGCGGCCAATCGCCCCCGCGAGCCCGTGTCGCCCGCGGTTTCTTCGTCCCCGCCGCGCCGTCCATCGATGGGTTGGGTGAATTGTTGTCTTTTTTAGTCAACACGGCAAGTTAAGTTAGTAAAACAAGCATGTAATGTCAATACACGATTTTTATCATTGCTTATATCTAAAAACTGTTGCTATCGTGAGTACATGCCTGTCGTCACCCTCGACCGTCCACGGGACACGGCGGCCGCCGCCGGGCCGCGCGCCGGAATAGCCCGCTCGCGCCTGCGCGAGCTCGCCCTGCTTCCGCCGCAACCCGGGTTCCTGTCCCTCGCCGGGGGACTCCCGGCTCCCGAGCTGATACCCCGCGCCGCCTACGCCGAGGCCCTCGCGGACGCTTTGACCGGCGATGCGGCCGCGATGCAGTACGGCCAGCCGTACGAGCCGCTCCGGGAGCGCATCGTCGAATTGATGCACGAGCGGGGCATCGACTGCGACCCCCGGCAGGTGCTGCTGACGTCGGGGGCCCAGCAGGCGCTGAGTCTCGCCGCCCAGCTGCTGATGGCGCCGGGGGCAGAGGTGCTCACCGAAGAGCACGTCTACGCCGGCCTGCGCCAGGCGGTCCTGCCGTACCGGCCGTCTTTCCTGACCGTCCGCACCGACCTCGACACCGGCATGGACGTCGACGGCGTCCGGGCGCTCCTCGTGCGGGGGGCGCGGCCCGCGTTCATCTACGCGATAGCCGACACCCACAACCCGTGCGGCGTCCGTCTCGGCCGCGAGAAACGCAGGGGGCTCGTCGCGCTCGCGCGCCGGTTCGGCGTCCCCGTCGTCGAGGACGACACCTACGGGCTCCTGCGCTACGACGGGGACTGGCTGCCCGCCCTGCGCGCCCTGGACGCCGAGTGGGTGATCTACGCCGGCAGCTTCTCGAAGATCCTCGCGCCCGCGCTGCGCCTCGGCTGGCTCGTGCTGCCGCCGCGCCTCGCGCCCGAGGCCGGGGTCCTCAAGGAGGCGGCCGACCTGGAGTGCTCGGCCCTCACCCAGCGCGCGGTGGCCCGACTGTTGCGTCACGGCTTCGCGGGTCATCTCGATCGCATCCGGGCCGGCTACCGGCGCCGGCGGGACGCCCTGCTCGCGGCGCTGCGCGACCACTTCCCCGAGGGCGCCCGGTGGACGCGCCCGCCCGGCGGCTTCTTCGTTTGGGTCGAGCTGCCGCCGGGGCTCGACGGCGACCGCGTGTGCGAGGAGGCCCTCGCCGAGGTCCGGGTGGCGGTCGTGCCGGGGTCCGCCTTTGCGGCGGCCGAGGGGGCGCCCGCGAACCGCCTGCGCCTGAGCTTCTCGAGCTGCGCCCCCGACGACATTCGGACCGCCGTCGAGCGCCTCGGACGACTGCTCGCAAAGAGGCTGCATCATGGCTGACCGCTTTCCCATCCGTCGCATCGACCACCTCGAGCTCCACGTCGGGAACGCCCGGCAGGCGGCCGCGTTCTACCGGCACGCGTTCGGCTTCCGCGTCGCCGCCTACCGCGGCCTCGAGACCGGATGCCGCGAGGCGACCTCGTACGTCCTGGAGTGCCGGGCGATTCGCTTCGTCCTGACGAGCGGCCTCGCCCCCGACCACCCCGCCGCCAGGTTCGCGCACGCCCACGGCGACGGGGTGGCGGTCGTCGCCCTCGAGGTGCCCGACGCCGCGTACGCCTTCGCCGAGGCGCGCCGGCGCGGTGCCGCCTGCGCGGCGGCCCTGGTCGACGAGCGCGACGCGCACGGGGTGTTCAGGTCCGCGGCCGTCCACGCCTACGGCGATACCGTGATCCGGTTCATCGAGCGGCACGGCTACGACGGCGCGTTCGCCCCGGGGTTCGAGCCGCGCGGCGGTCCCGAGCCCCCGGCGGACGACCTCGGGCTCGCGGCCGTCGACCACGTCGTGGCCAACGTCGAGCTCGGCGAGATGGACCGGTGGGTGCAGTTCTTCGCGGAGACGATGGGGTTCACCGAGCTCCTGCACTTCGACGACGAGGCCATCTCCACCGAGTACTCGGCCCTGATGTCGAAGGTCATGCAGGACGGCGCGGGCCGCATCAAGTTTCCGATCAACGAGCCGGCGGAGGGCCGCCGGAAGTCGCAGATCGCGGAGTATCTGGACTACTTCGGCGGTCCCGGCGTCCAGCACATCGCGTTCGCCACCCGCGACATCGTGGAGACCGTCTCGCGGATGCGGGCGCGCGGCCTCGCGTTCCTGTCCGTGCCCGCCGCGTACTACGACGACCTGGCGGCGCGGGTCCCGCCCGTCGGCCCGTACGTCGGCGAGCTTGCCCGCCTCGGCATCCTCGCGGACCGCGACGAGGACGGGTACCTGCTGCAGGTGTTCACGCAGCCCGTCCAGGACCGGCCGACGATGTTCTTCGAGGTCATCGAGCGGCGCGGGTCGAACGGCTTCGGGCAGGGGAACTTCAAGTCGCTCTTCGAGGCGATCGAGCGCGAGCAGGCGCGCCGCGGCAACCTCGTCGAGGCGGTGGCGTCATGAGCTGCTACGTCAGGCGGGGCGACGTCCCCCACAAGCGCCACACGCAGTTCCACCAACCCGACGGATCGCTGTACCGCCGAAGAGGGAGGAACACCATGATCCGCAGGAACTTCGAGACGTTCAAGGATACCGTCGAGCGCGAGCTGATGCGCCATCCGGTGGTCGAGGAGAACCACCGCGATCAAGTCTGGCACGAGCTGCGGGCGTGCTACGACTCGCCCCCGTTCGAGGACGACGCGTTCATCACCGCCGGCGTCACCATGCTCGATGCCGTGAAGACGTTCTGGGACGGCCTGTACGACGCGCGGCCGCAGGGCGCAGGGACAGGCGTACTGGCGACCGTATAAAGGCCGGGGACGGAACAGCCGAAACCAGAGTGAACGGTTTCGCATGTCCCTGCACCCGGTATTCCCGTCGGCCAGGCGTGAGCAGCACCCGGCCGGCGCGGCGTCCATCGGCGAGCTGAACGAACGGTCGCTGCACCGGGCCCTGAAGGCGCGCTACGCCGTCGCCGGCAGCGCGACCGAGCAGGCCGTCGACGGCTTCGTCGCCGACGTGGTCACCGGCGGCCGCATCGTCGAGGTCCACACCGGCAGCTTCCGGTCGCTCAAGAACAAGCTGCGGCGGCTGCTCGACCGGTATCCGGTCACCCTGGTGCATCCCGTGGCCAGGGACCGGTACATCGTCAAGGTGGCGGCCGACCCGAGTGCGCCCCCGAGCCGGCGCCGGTCGCCGAAGCACGGCTCGGTCTTCCAGGTCTTCTCGGCCCTCGCCAGCATTCCGGCCCTGCTCGCGCATCCCAACCTGACGCTGGAGGTCGTGATGACGGTCGAGGAAGAGGTCCGTGGGATGAATGGGCGCGGCAGTTGGCGGCGCGGCGGGTGGGCCATCCTGGACCGCCGGCTCGTGGACGTCGTCGAGACCTGCACCATCGCGTCGATGGCCGACCTGTTCGCCCCGCTCGACGCCGATCTGCCCGAGCGGTTCACGACCCGCGACGTCGCGGCGGCCATGAAGTCGTCGCGGCGCCTCGGCCAGTTGGCCGCGTTCTGCTTCCGTGAAGGCGGCGTCAGCGAGGTCTGCGGCAAGAACGGCAACGCCCTGGTGTACCGGCGCGTCGGCTGACCTGGGACGCTGACGGAAACGACCTTGCCGCGTGTCGGGGGCGCGTAGAGCTGCAGAGAACGGGCTGTGCCCGAGTGCAGTTGGCAACTCCATATCGGTCACTGTCCTTGGCCTTCCATCGGCGCCCCGCCTTCCACCCGCCGCCTGATTGCGGGTGACGCGACGACCTCTCAGCGATGGCGATCGAGGTGGGCCCGCAGCCGCGCCGCTTCGTCGGTCGCCGAGGGGTCGCGTTCCACCTGGTAGAGCCGGGTACGGACGACGAACAGGTCCATGTCCTTCTCGCTCGGCGGCGTGTTGCGCTCGACGATCTCCTGCACCTTCCGCGGGAAGAAGCTGCCCCAGTCCGGCCGGCGGCCGTCCACGTCGGTGAAGCCGTACTCCTTCGCCAGCCCCCAGCTCGAGAACAGGCCCCCGCTCTTGACCGCCACGTTCGGGTCTGCGGCCAGCGCCGCCACCGCCCGGCCGACGTAGCACGGCGTCTCGGACTCGGCGAAGTACGGGTCCTCCGCGATGGCGTCCCGCCAGTTGGCCTCGGTGACCCCGCAGTGGTCGAGCACCGCCTCGGACCGCAGGAACCCCGGCGTGATCGCCACGGCCGTCACCCGGTGCGCGTGCAGATCGGCCGCCATCGCGTAGGCGAGCCGGATGACCGCGTTCTTTGCCAGGTCGTAGAAGAGGTTGCCGCGATACCCGAGCGTGTCCCCGTCGGTCAGCTCGACGATGAGCCCGGCGTTGCGCTCGACCATCAGCGGCACGCCGTGCCGGCTCGTGACGATGTGGCTGTGGATGGCGCGCTCCAGCAGCTCCAGTCCCTGCGCGGTGGACAGCTCCCAGAAGGGCGTGCCCCACTCGGTCAGCGCGTCGCCGCCCCAGATGTCGTTGACCAGCACGTCGAGGCGGCCCTGCTCCGCGCGGACGCGGGCGAACAGCCGCTCGACCTCGGCCTCAACGGTGTGGTCGGTCCGGACCGCGATGCCCCGGCCCCCCGCCTCGGTCACCAGCTCTGCCGTCTCCTCGATCGTCTCGGACCGCCCGGCGGTGGCGGGGCGCCCGCGCACGCTGCGGCCCGTGCAGTAGACGGTGGCGCCCGCCGCCCCCAGCATCCGGGCGATGCCGCGCCCGGCGCCGCGGGTGGCGCCGGCGACCACGGCTACTCGGTTCAGGAGAGGTTGGTTGGGCATCGGGCGCTTCGGGTTCGGGACTCACGTTCAATGCGCCGATTCTACGGCGAACTGCGCCTGCTCGCAGTCGAGCAGGTACGCGGCTTGCGCCGGTACGGCATTCGAATCGAGTCGACCCCCGACCGAGATCGCGGTCGAACAGGCTGTCAAGAAACCTGTTGGCCCGGCGCACTGCGCAAGGCTGTCGATCCGACATGTCGTGGGACGTTGACTGGGTGTAGTAGCCGGTGATTTTCAAGAAGCATGAAAGTGAATGCTCGTTTCAGCATCACGCTGCCAGCCGAAGAGGTCGCGCTCATCGAGCGCCTGAAGCGCCGCGTCGGGGCCAAGACCAACATCGCCGTGGTACGGCGTGCGCTACGTCTCCTCGAATCCACGACGGAACGTGACGAGCTCCGGCGGGCCTACCGAGACGCGTCGATTGCGACCCGAGGGTCGCTGGCCGACGAGATGGCGGATCATGATCGACCAGAGCCGAGCCATCGACAACCAACGCTTTCGGCGACGGCTTCGTCCACTTCCCCCGCCGTTGCTCGCTGAGGTCAAGGACAAGCTGCGCCGACTGGCTGAGTTGGCGGATCTGGAGTGAATAGCAGCTCCGAGTCCGAAGGAACGGGCGTTCCTCGTCCGAGGCGGGCTGGCGAACAACGCAGGTCTCCGTTACAGCCTCAACAGGGTTCGCTCCGGTGCAGTGCAGACACCACCTTTCGCCAGGAGTTGACGATGTGATGTTGAAGCGCGGGATGCAGTCTGTCGAACGCCGACGTGGGGCTCACGAGTCGCGGCCCATCTCAGGCGTCGGAGGCTGTCGATGCTGAAGCCTCCTCGCTTGATGACTCTTCGGACGGCATCGTTGTACGACGGGAACCCGCCGCGCTGGCGATGCGCGGGAAATCGCTCCGCGTGTAGAGGGGGATGTAGGTGTCGACTTCCCTGTGGATATTCGCGGCGCCGTCGAGTTCCTCTCGGTCGACAAGCGCCATCACGCCGACGATCTCGCATCCGGCCTTGCGCGCCGCCTCTACCGCCTGCAGCAGCGACTTCCCCGTGGTGACGACATCGTCGACGATGACCACCTTCGTGCCCGGTTTCGGCGGATTCTCGATGCGGCGCCTCGTGCCGTGGCCCTTCGTTTCCTTGCGAACGTAGAACCCATCGATCGGACATCCTCGGGCGTACGACAGCACGACCATTGCGCTGACGATCGGATCGGCGCCGTGCGTCAACCCGCCGACGGCCCCGGGGCGCTCGGGAAGTTCCTGGAGTGCGTCGAGGAAGGCCGTTCCGACCAGGTGTGAGCCATCCGCGCTCAAGGTCACCGGCTTGCAGTCGAAGTAGAAGTTCGACTTGACCCCGGTGCTGAGCGCGACCTCACCTGTCCGCGCCGCCCGGTCGTCCAGGAGATCTCGGAGCTTTCGGCGGGTGTCGGAAGCAGTGTCGATCATGGCTTGAGTACCGGTTAACTCCTTGAGATTGTGCGAATTGTGCCGCTCGTGTCAAGCCGGCTCACGGTTCGAGTTCGATGTCGTCCGGGGTGGCTGCGGCGCGGGCGTTGCGCTCGACATCCGTCAGCTCGCCGTCCGTCAGGGTAAGGGCTTAGTCGTGCCGCGGATCGAAGTCCGGGTGGAGGTCGATCCGATCGCGTCCCGGATTAGCTCGAGGGCCCGGTAGAAGGTGCCGGCGAGCTGTGGCGTCACTACATGGGTCCGCAAGGTCTCGGCCGGCCGCGCCGCGCCCTCCGCGAGCCGCAGCACGAAGTCGCCACGGTGAACCTGCCCGGGATGTCGATCAGGCCGCGGATTCAGCATCATGTCTTCAGGTCTTCCGCCGGCCGTCCCGGGATTTCGGTTCCCGACTCATCGCTCTCCGCCAGCAGCGTTTCGACGCGATCCGTCGCCCAACCGAGGACGGCCGTGGCCGCTTCGATGGCTTCGTCGTACTCTTCCCGGGTCGTCGCGTTCCGCTCGTCGCCGGTGCTCGGGTATCTTCCGCTGCTGCTGTAGGTCGTCAGAATCTCTCCGGCCCGAACGTCTTGGGGAACCGTCTCTCCAATCTGTTCCGCCTCGTCGAGCAGCGCGCCCACGTCGTGCGTGTACGTAAACGCTCCACCGCGCGCGATGACTACGCTCTTGATCGCCTTTTCCGCCCCAAGGTGCGCTTCGGAACACAGCAGCCGGAGGTTCAGCTCCGGGTCGTACTTGCGTGCAATCTTCAGATGGTCTTCCGCTTCGCCGAGCCACATGCGAGCGTGACTCGGTTCATGCACGCGCCGTCGAGTCATAGATCGCTGTGCCCTCCCTCAACGCCGGCGCGATTATCAGCCAATGGGTGTCCTTGTGCCGTACAAGGTCTTCGGGCCAGACGACGACGACGTCCACGGGCGGCCGCGGCCTGGGCAGGTTGCGGTATATCCTGGCCGCGGTCTTCCGCTGATGACAGTTGTCCTTCACGACGAGCAGGTCCAGATCGCTGTGCGGATGCATGTCCCCCCTAGCGGCGGACCCGAACAGAATGATCTTCTCCGGCGCCACCGCATCTACGATGCTCTCGACGATTCTGTCGAGTGTCTTCTGATCCACCATCGTGGTTCCGTTCGCCGCGTCGTGTCTGCCGCGAGTTCAAATCAAACGGTACGCGGCGCCATCGGCACGATTTCTCGCGGATCGTGCGCCCGTGACGGCCTCCGACGCGTCCGCATTATGGCGTGCCCGCCGCGGTTGCGACAACATGGCAAGAAGGCCCCGACCGGTATCATCTCGCGGCTTGGTGCGGGGCGGCCCGCCGGCTGCGGCCTTCGGGCGGCGCCCAGGCGCGAACGGCGTCACTGGTCGGCGCGAGCGCCCGCGCCTCCTCGTCGTGAAGCCTTCGGAGAGCCGCCCATGCCGACGTCGAACTCGGGATCGATCAGCCGCACCCCGCGGAAACCGAACTCCCTCGATGGCGGGTTCAGCGTGCGGTCCAGGATGAGCTCTTCGACGAACTTGGGCGTCTGGAGCGGCGCGTAGCGCTTGCGGGCGCTTTCCGAGAGATCCTGGTAGAGGTCGCCGAGCGGGTGTCCCAGGCCGGATCGGTGAAGTCGTGCACGAAGGCGCCCGAGTCGGAGTTCATGCCCGGTGATCCTCCCGCGGCGCCTCCTTCGCAATCATCACCTCGGTGGCCTTGATCAGGGCCGTCGCCTCGTCCCCGCGCTTCAGCTCCAGCTCGTCGAGGGCGTCGCGGGTGATGACGGCGGTCAGCCACTGGTCGCCGATGCGGAGGCGTACCTGGGCGACGAGTCCTTCCCGCCGCACCTCGTCGACGATGCCCTGCAGGCGGTTGCGGCCGCTGATGCGGACGAGGACGCCGCCGCCGGGCATGGCGCCCTTGGGACGGGTGGGCGGCCGGTTGGTGCGGGCGAGCAGGCGTTCGACCTCGGCTTCGGCGAGGCGGTGGTGTCCGCCGGCGGTGCGGGTGGTGCGGACGCTGCCGCGGTAGATCCAGTGCTTGAGGGTCGAGTAGCCGATACCGAGGCGCTCTGCCGCCTGTCGCACCGTCAGCGTGGCCATTCCACTGCCGCTCCTGCCTCTCGGGATCGGACGCTGTCCCGCATCGGCCGATGAAAGTCACTCCGAATCGTTTGGCGAATCGAATCGAATCATACTATATTGAGCAGATGACTTGCCGCCGCATGGCCCCGGGTGGTGCAGGTGGCGCGCGCTCGGGCCATGACGCGTGTTCCTGGCGTGGTGCGGAAGACCGGGAAGCCGCTGCGAGGGGCGGCGACGGCCGGTGGGTGGCCGCGAGGGTGGCGGCGGTCCTGGGGTTCGTCGCCGTCGCGGTTCTGTCTGGCTGCACGGGTCCGGGAGCATCGTCGGTCGACCGGGTGCGGGTGTCGGCGGCGGTCAGCCTGACGGAGCCGCTGGAGCGGGTGGCGGACGACTTCGAACGCGACACCGGCACCGCGGTCGAGTTGAACCTGGCCGGCTCCAGCACCCTGGCCGCGCAGATCCTGGCCGGGGCGCCGGTCGACCTGTTCATCAGCGCCGACGAGCGGCAGATGGATCGGGTGGCCGCGGAATCGCTGGTCGACGCGGAGACGTGGGTGGTGCTGCTGTCGAACCGCCTCGCGGTGGTGGTGCCGGCGGGAGAGGGCGCTGCGCCGAGTAGCGCCGCCGAGCTGCGCGCCGAGGCGTTCCGGCGCATCGCCATCGGCGATCCGGCCGGCGTCCCGGCGGGCGTCTATGCCCGTTGCTACCTGGCGTCGCGCGGCCTCTGGGACGCGCTGGCGCCCCGCATGGTGCCGACCCGCAGCGTCCGGGCGGCGCTGGCGGTGGTCGAGGGGGGCGACGTCGACGCCGGTATCGTCTATCGCACCGACGCCCTGTCGTCCGACGGCGTCGCCGTCGCGTTCGAGGTGCCGGAGGACGAGGGGCCGGCTATCGCCTATCCGGCCGCGATTCTCGCCGATGCTCCGAACGGGGCGGGGGCGGCGCGGTTCCTCGACTACCTCCAGAGCGAGGCCGCCCGCAGCACGTTCAGACAGGCCGGCTTCATCATGCCGGAGCGCCCGCCCGCCTCCCGGGCCGCTGCGCCATGAACGGCGTCACAGTCGCCCTGTTCGCAACGGCCGGAGGGGCGGTCATCAACGTCGAGGCGACCGGCCCAATGAACGACATCCCCTCCGTCGCCCTGGCGGTCATCAACGTCGAGGCGACTGGCCCATGAACGACGTCCTGTCCGTCGCCCTGTTCACGGTGGGCATGGCGGCCCTGGCCACCGCCGTCATGCTGCCCCCCGGCCTCGCCGTCGCGTGGGTGCTGGCCCGCCGCCGCTTCCCGGGGCACGCGCTGCTCGAGACCCTGGTGTCGCTGCCCCTGGTGCTCCCGCCGGTGGCGACGGGGCTCATCCTCATCACCGTTCTGGGGCGGCGCGGCGTGCTGGGGGGGCTGCTCGAGCGGATGGGCCTCGAGGTGATGTTCACGTGGCGGGCGGTGGTGGTGGCGATGGCGGTGATGGGCCTGCCGCTGCTGGTGCGCTCGGCGCGGGCGGGGTTCGAGCAGGTGGACCGGCGCTATGAGCAGATCGCGGCGACGCTGGGCGCCCGGCCGGCGCGCGTCTTCTTCACGGTGAGCCTGCCCCTGGCCCGGCGCGGGGTGCTCGCGGGGTCGCTGCTGGGATTCTCGCGGGCCCTGGGCGAGTTCGGCGCGACGATCATGGTGGCCGGCGCGCTGCCCGGCACCCGGACCATCGCGGTGGCCATCTACACCTACACCGAGACCGGCCAGGACGCCGCGGCCGCGGTGATGCTGGCAGTGTCGGCGGCCATCGCGTTCGGCGCCCTGCTGGCGTCGAACCGCCTGGCGACAGCATGACCGGCGACTCGCCGGCCCCCGGCCCCATCACCCTCGACTTCGCGCTGCACCAGGGCGACTTCGTGCTCGAGATGCACGAGCGCATCGACGCGCGGGTGGTTGCCCTGTTCGGCCCGTCGGGGTCGGGCAAGACGACGGTGCTCGAGTCGATTGCCGGGCTGCGCCGGCCGCGGCGGGGCGTCATCCGCATCGGGTCGCGCACCCTCTTCGACGCAGAGGCCGGCGTCGACGTGCCCAGCTACCGCCGACGCGTCGGTTACGTGCCCCAGGACCTCGCGCTCTTCCCCCACATGGACGTGCGTCGCAACATCCTCTACGGCGCGGGGGCGGGACCGGGGGGCGGGTTCGAGCACGTCATCGCCCTCTTGGAACTCGGCCCTCTGCTCGACCGCGGCGTCGCCGGCCTGTCCGGCGGCGAGCGCCAGCGCGTCGCCCTCGCGCGTGCCCTCGCCGCGTCGCCGGCCCTCCTGCTGCTCGACGAGCCCCTGGCCGCCCTCGACACCGCCCTGCGCTCCCGCATCCTGCCCTACCTGGAGCGCATCCGGGACGATCTGGCGACCCCCATGCTGTACGTGTCCCACGCCGAGGCCGAGGTGCGCGCCCTCGCCGACTGGGTGGTGGTGCTCGACGCCGGCCGCGTCCTCCGGTCCGGGGCCGAGCTCTGACGCGCCGGGCGGAAGGCTCGGCTCAGGCTCGTCGCGTGCGCTAGGATCGGAACTGGGATCCGATCGTTTTCGAGGTGGCTATGCCGACCGCAGTCGTCAGTCTTAGCGAGTTCAAGGCCAAGGCAGGACAGATGCTCGCCGAGATGAAGGCCACGGAGCACGAGATCGTCCTGACCCAGCGTGGGGCGGCAAGCGCGGTGGTGCAGGACTTCGACGCGTACGAGCGCCAGCGGAGCGCGCTGCTCATGTTGAAGCTCATGGTGCAGGGTGAGGCCGACATCCAGGCGCGGCGGACGACTACGTATGATCGGGTGTTCGCGGCAATCAAGGCTCGCTTGACCGCGACCACGGATGGTTCCGCGATTCCCTCGCAGGAGGCGCCGAAATGACGGAGTCTGCGCCGCCGCGGGTCGAGTCTCTGACGGTCAGGAACTACCGGGCCCTGCGCAACGTCACCCTGGACCGCCTGACGCCGCTCACCGCGCTGCTGGGTCCGAACGGCAGCGGGAAGTCGACCGTCTTCGACGTCTTCGCGTTTCTGTCGGAATGCCTTTCCGACGGCATCCGCAGGGCCTGGGATCGCCGGGGGCGCTTCCTCGAGCTGCGCAGCCGGGACAGCACCGGACCGATTGTCATCGAGCTGAAGTACCGCGAGCGCAGCGAGGGGCCCAAGTCGCCGCTCATCACCTACCACCTGGAGATCAACGAACGGCAGGGCCGGCCCGTCGTGTCTCACGAGTTTCTGCGCTGGACGCGAGGCGGGGGGTCCGGCAGACCGTTCAACTTCCTGGACTACAGGCTCGGGATCGGGGAGGTGGTCACCGGAGACACCCCCGAGAAGGACGACGGGCGGATTCCCCGCCCACTGTCCGGCCCGGACGTACTGGCGGTCAGCACACTCGGCACCCTGGCCGAGAACCCGCGGGTCATAGCGCTGCGCGCTTTCATCGCCGACTGGCATCTCTCCTACCTCTCGGCCGACGCCACCCGCGGCAGCCCCGAGGCGGGGGCCGAGGAGCGCCTGTCCCCGACCGGCGGCAACCTGCCCAACGTCATCCAGTACCTGCGGGAGCAGCATCCCGACCGGCTGGACCGGATTTTCGCCGCCATGCGGAAGCGGGTTCCCCGCATTGAACGGGTTGAAGCGGACATTCTTGCGGACAGCCGCCTGCTGCTCCGGATCAAGGACGGACCCTTCTCGACGCCGGTGCTGTCGCGCTTCGCCTCCGACGGAACCCTGAAGCTGCTGGCCTACCTGACGATCCTCCACGATCCCGCCCCGCCCAGGCTGATCGGCATCGAAGAGCCTGAGAACTTCCTGCACCCGCGCCTCCTGCCCGAGCTTGCCGAAGAGTGCCTGCAGGCGGCGGAGCGCGCGCAGCTCATCGTCACCACCCACTCCCCGTACTTCATCGACGGGCTGCGGTCCGACGAGGTGCGCGTTCTCTCCCGTGGTCGCGACGGCTACACGCGGGCCTATCGCGTCTCGAAGATGCCGGGCATCCAGCCGTTCATGGACGAAGGCGCCAAGCTCGGCGAGCTCTGGATGGAGGGGCACTTCGAGCATGGCGACCCGCTCGCCGAGTCGGACTGATGCCCAGCCTGGAGGTGCTGGTCGAAGAGCCGTCGGCCGAGGCGGCGCTGCGCCAACTGTTGCCGAAACTGGTGCCCGTTACGGTGCGCTGGAAGATCGTGAACTTCAAGAGCAAGCCGGAGTTGCTGAAAAGACTGGAGGCGCGCCTTCGTGCCTACCGTGTCCGCGTAGAGCAGGGCGAGGACGTCAGGATCCTCGTCCTGGTGGATCGCCATGACGACGACTGCCTCGTTCTGAAGCGAGAACTGGCCACCGCCGCCGCGCGGGCCGGGCTGTCGACCCGATCACGGCCCGGCGGTGACGGCCGGTTTCGGGTTGTCAACCGCGTCGTCGTGGAAGAGCTGGAGTCCTGGTTTCTCGGCGACCCCGCCGCGGTTCGCGCGGCATTCCCAAGCCTGCCGGCCGCCAATCCGGGGTCTGCCCCGTTCCGCAGCCCGGAAAGGGGCGGTTGGAAGGCGTTGCACCGCTATCTGAGGAAGAACGGCATCTATCGCGGGCGCTATCCCAAGATCGACGCGGCCAGGAGAATTGCGCCGAAAATGGACGTGACCGCGAATCGCTCGGTGAGCTTCCAGCAGTTTCGCGCTGGCCTCGCGGCGCTCGTGTAGGCGGTCCGCGGCCGAGTTGCGCGCCCAGGCCAGCGGTGGTCAAGGTTATCGCGATAGACGCGGCGGCGCTCGGCGTACGCCGAATCGGGTTTCTGGCCGGGCAGATCTCGGTGCCCGACGATTTCGACCGCATGGGGTTCGCCGAAATCGAGACGGCGTTCGAGGGCGGCGAATGAACCTTCTTCTCGACACGCACGTTCTACTCTGGGCGGCGGGGGCGCGCTACCCCGGCGCCATCCGGGTGCTGTGACCGGCTGCGCCGGAACGTCGGGACCGCCCGCCGCGGGCGCTCGCGCCCGGCGGACGGTCCGCTCGCGCCACGCGGGCGCCTACACCCCGATGCCGAGCACGGTGAACAGCAGGTAGCTCACCAGCCCGCCGACGACGGTCATCGACAGGCCCCACGCCATCAGCTTGTTGAACAGGTCGCGGGTGTCCACGCTGGGGTGGGCGGCGGCCATGCACAGGGCGCCGAGCGTCGACAGCGGCGAGACGTCGACGAGGTGCCCGCCGACGTTCATCGCCGAGGCGAGGGCGATCGGCTCTACCGACAGCCGCTGGCCGAGCTCGGCCACGGTGGGGAGGAACGCGGGCAGCACCACCCCCGAGGTGCTGCTGTAGAGCGAGATGAACCCGGTGGACGCGGCCATGACGAACGTCGGGGCGATGGCCGCGGGGCGCTCGATGAGGTCGGTGAACAAGTCGAGCCCGCCGGTTGCGCCGAGCACCTCGATGAGCACGGTGACCCCGCACACCATCATGATGACGCGCCACGGCATGATCTTCACCGCCTCGAGCTCGTCGCCCGCCTTCAGCAGGCTCAGCAGCACCGCGCCGGCGAAGGCTCCCAGCCCGACGTCGACGTTGAAGAAGATGACGCTGAGGATCAGCGTGGCGATCACCGCCAGGGTGACGAGATGCGTCCGCGTGAACGTGACCGCGCCGGCGTCGTCGACGCTTTCGGTTCCGTCGCTCGACGGCACCTCCACCGCTCCCTCGTGATAGCGGCCGAGCAGCTTGAGGCCGCCGAAGGCGAAGTAGGCGGTGAACACGACGACGGTGTGCGCCATCATGTTGTTCAGGTAGTTGTGCAGCTCGTACCCGCCCATGCCGTACTGCTCCATCACGCCGTTGACGATGACCCCGGTGGGGGCGATGGGGGAGAGCGACCCGGCGTTGGCGCCCATGCCGACCATGATCGCCATCAGGAACGCCGGCACCCCGACCTGTCCCGCCACCGCCATCGCCATCGGGGCGATGATCGCGGTCGAGGCGATGTTGCCCGGCCCGATCGACGCCAGGAGGAACGCGAGCAAGAAGAACATCATCGGCATGACGCCGACGTTGCCGCGGGCGTAGCTGACGGCCCGGTGCGCCACCCGGTCAAGGGTGCCGTTGAGCTGGGCGAGCGAGAACAGCAGGGTGACGCCGGCCAGGGTCAGGAACAACCGGGCCGGAAATCCCGCCATCACCTCCCGCGCGCTCATCCCCGCGGCGTAGACGCCCACCAGCCACGCCAGCGAGATGGCCAGGAAGCCGACGTGCAGCCGGATGGTGCAACTGACGACGATGGCCACCGCCAGGGCAGCGAGGGAGATGGCCGCGACCGGGTCTACCGAGCTGAACAGGTCCATGGCGGGCGATCATATCGCGGATGGCGGTGCGGACCCGCGGCGGCGCGGCCCCCCCGAAGAGCCGTGGTGAACCGCGGGGTTGTCGCCTTGCGGCGCGGCGGCCGTCCGCGTCATCGGCGCGGCGCGCGGTGAAACCGGGGGGCTCTTCGCACGAGCTCCTGGGACTGCCCCCGCGGCGCTCCGGGGTTGACCCGGCGCGGGGACCGCGCCATCCTCTGACGGCTGGCCGATGTTCTTCTACCTCGCCCACCACGGCGACGCGCTCGGATCGGGGGTCGACCCGCAGCGGCCCCTGTCGTCCCGCGGGCGCGCGCAGGCCGATGCCCTGGCCGCGCAGGCGGCGGCGCGGGGGGTGCGTCCGGCCGCCATCTGGCACAGCGGCAAGCTGCGGGCTCGCCAGACGGCCGAGGCGTACTGGCGCGCCTGCAACCCCCTGGCGGAGTTCACGGCCGCGCGGTGGGCGCAACCCGGCGATCCGCCTCGGCTCGCCGACCTGCTCGAGGTCGAGACGCACGACGTGATGCTGGTGGGCCACCTGCCCCATCTCGACCGGCTGCTGCGCCATCTGCTGTCCGACGACGAGAGCCTGCCGCCGTTTCCCGCGAACGGACTGGTGGCGGTCGAGCGCGGCGAGGCGGCGTGGGTCGAACGCTGGCGATTGGCGGCGCCGCCCGGGTGAGCCGGGTGCCTCGCGGTTGGAAGACATCGCGGCCGGGCCGGCCGTCAGGCCGGTACTCGATATGGATTTGCCAACTTCATCGAAAACGGCGCCGGTCTTTGCTGCTCGGCGGGCCTGGGACACGGCAAGGTAATTTCCGTCACGGCCGTCAGGCCGACTGAAGCCGGTCCAGGTGCTGCTGCAGCAGCTCCCAGGCCCGCCGGACGTGGCGCTCGGTGGTGCGGATGTGCCCGATGGCCAGCCGCAGGGCGAAGCGGCCGTCCAGCCGCGTGTGCGACAGGAACACCTCGCCGGTGGCGTTGACGGCGTCGAGCAGCCGGGCGTTCAGGTCGTCGAGGGCGTCGCCCTCGGCCGGCTCCGCCGGGTGTGCGCGGAAGCACACGACCGAGAACGGCACCGGCGCCAGAAGCTCGAAACGATCGCTGGCGTCGACCCAGTCGGCGAAGCATTGGGCGAGCCGCATGTGCTCGGCGAGCCGCCGGCGGATGCCGTCGGCGCCGAAGTACCGCAGCACCATCCACAGCTTCAGGGCGCGGAACCGGCGCCCGAGCTGTACGCCGGTGTCCATGAGGTTGCGGACCGTCCCCGGCTCCCGACTCTGCAGATAGTCCGGGGTCAGGGCGAAGGCCTCCTCGATCCGATCCATGCGGCGGCAGTAGAACGCGCTGAGATCGAACGGCGTGAACAGCCACTTGTGCGGGTTCACGACCAGCGAATCGGCCCGGTCGCATCCGGCCAGCGTCTCTTCCTTGCCCGGCACCAGGGCCGCCACCCCGGCGTAGGCGGCGTCGACGTGCAGCCACAGGCGCTGCCGGGCGCAGATGTCGGCGATGTCCGGCACCGGGTCGACGCTGGTGACCGCGGTCGTGCCCACCGTCGCCACCACCGCCAGCGGCGTGACGCCGTTCCGCCGGTCCTCGTCGATCGCCGCCTCGAGCGCGGCGGGGCGCAGGCGAAACTGCTCGTCGGCGGCGATTCGCCGGAGGCCGCTCTGTCCGAGTCCCAGCGTCATCACCGCCTTGTCGACCGACGAGTGGGCATGCTCCGAGCAGTAGACCCGCAGGGCCGTGAGGTCGGAGCGGCCCGCGAGGCCGCGTTCGCGAACCTCCGGCACGGCCGCCTGCCGGGCCGCGGCGAGGGCGTGCAGGGTCGAGATCGAGGCGGTGTCGTAGATGACTCCCTCGAAGGCGTCCGGAAGCCCGAGCAGGCGCCGGAGCCACCCCAGGGCCACCTCCTCGAGCTCGGTCACCGCCGGGGAGGTGCGCCACAGCATGCCCTGGGCGTTGAACGCGGCGCTCAGAAACTCGGCGAGCACGCCGGGGCCGCTGGCGCTGATCGCGAAGTAGGCGAAGAACCCGGGGTGGTTCCAGTGGGTCAGGCCGGGGACGATCACCCGTTCGACGTCGTCGAGGATGTCTTTCCACGGCTCGCCGGCGTCGGGGGCGGCCGGGGGGAGGGCCTCGCGGCAGTCGCCGGGCCGCGCCCGCGAGAGCACCGGGTATCGCTCTGCCTCTTCGAGATACCGGCTAATCCAGTCGACCAGCTCGTGACCGGCCTGCCGGAACGCCGCCGCGTCCATGTCGCCGAGGGGCGGCGGGGACGTCGAAGGCGGCGGCTCGCCGGGAGGGTATGCGGACATCGGTCCTTGGTGTGCGCGACTGAAAATTGTAGCATCAAGGTTCTGGAGGGGCCGGGGACCGGCGGCGTCAGACGTCTGGCGCCCGTGTCACGATGCCCCGCGGTGTTCGCGCATCAAGGGTGAGCGCACGGAGGGTCTGGTGGCAGAAGCAGCAGTAGTGCATACGAGCCGGTTGCGGGTCGAGCGGATCGCCGGTCCGTTGCGGCACGCGTATCTGGAGGGTTTCGACGAACCGATCCGGTTCGGGGTTCACGGGGGCATCAAGGCGTTCTACGGCGTCGAGCCGCCGGAAGACGTGCCGGCCACGTTGGACTACATGGTCGGCGCGGTCGGCGGTTGACTGCTCGGCACCCTTGCACGCGCACTGGAGGTGCGCGACATTCCGGCGCCGACGGAGAAGCTGCAGGCCAACGTCGAGGGCGACATCCAGGCCATCGACAACGTGCTGCGAATCACGAAGATCCGCGTGCGGTACCGGCTGAGCGTTCCGCCCGGGACCCGCGAGAAGGCCCAGCGGGCGGTCGACACGCATGCAACGAAGTGCCCCGCCGCCAACAGCGTGCGCGGGTGCATCGATATCGACATCGACGCCGACATCACGGAGGAGTGATCTCGTTTCCGCCTGTGGGGGCCGTCATCGCCGGATGGCGGTCGCCGGATGGCGGTCAGCGCCGGCGGTGGTCACAAGCTGACTGCCCGGCTCCCGGGTGGTTCCTTCCTGCCTGTCCGTCGGATCAATCAGCGAAGCCACCCCAGCGTCCTCCGGCCTGGACGGGCGAGTCCGAAGGGGATGTTTCGCGGGCCTGATGCCTTCAGCAGATTCGATCGCCTGGCTGGACTGGGGAGCCGACACGTTCGCCAGGGCGGCGGCGGAGCAGAAGCCGATCCTGCTGTTCATCGGCACCGCGTGGTGCCGGTGGACGGCGGAAATGGACCGGTTCAGTTTCCGCGATGCGCGGGTGGCGCAGCTCGTGGCCGACCGGTTCCTGCCGGTGCGGGTCGACGCCGAGCGGCGGCCCGACGTCAGCGCGCGGTACACCCTCGACGGGTGGCCTACCACCGCGTTCCTCACCCCCGACGGCGATCTGCTGGGGGGCGGAACCTATCTCGACGCCGATGCCCTGACCGCGGTCTTGGCCGACGTGGCCGGGGCGTTCGCCGGCCGGCGCGCCGACATCGACGCCCGCGCAACAGCCGCGCGGACTGCGGCGGCGGCCGGCGGGGAGCCGGGCCGGACCGCCGGTGCGGCCCGAACCGCCGGTGTCGTCCAGACCGCCGCCCAACGGGATGCCGGCTCCGGCTCGGACGCCGGCGGACCGGATGGCGGCGGCGGACTGGACGACGACGCCGGCCGGTGGCTGCACGATCTGCTCCTGGAGCGTTTCGATGCGACCTCCGCCGGTTTCGGCGACGGCCCCAAGCGGGTCGAGGCCGACGCCCTCGCCGCCGCGCTCCTCCTGTGCCGCGAGACCCGCGACCCCGGCCTGACCCGCATCGTCACCCGCACCCTCGACGCCATGGCCGGCGGGGGCCTGTGGGATGCCGTCGACGGCGGCTTCTTCCGCTACTGCGCGGGCCGCGACTGGTCGGATCCGGCGCCCGAGAAGCTGCTCGCGCCGAACGCGCGCCTCCTCGATCTGTACCTGACCGCTTCGACCCTCTTCGAGCGCGAGGACTACGCTGAGCGCGCGCGCGCCATCGTCCGCTTCGCGCACGGGACGCTGGTCGACGCCGACGGCGGCTTCTTCGCCAGTCAGCGGGGGGCGCCCGATCCGGACCGGCCCGGGCAGTCCCCGGCGCCGGGGGAGGGGGCCATCGACCGCACCGTCTACACCGACGCCACCGCGGTCATGGCCTCCGCCTACGTGCATGGCGCGTCGGTGCTCGACGACCGTTCGCTGCTCGAGTTCGCGGCCGAGTCCGTCGATCGGGTGGTGATGGAAACCTACGAGCGCGGCGCCGGCATCGGGCACACCGCGACGGGAAACGAGAGCCCGCGCGGACTGCTCGCCGACCACGTGATGGCGAGCACCGCGCTGCTCGACCTGTACGAGACGACAGGCCAGGCCGTCTATCTCGACATGCCGCGCGAGCTGATGGCCTATTGCCACCAGGTCCTGTGGGACGAGACCGGAGGCTTCGCCGATCGCGATCCGACGCTCCCGGGACTGGACGCGCCGGTCGGTCTGCTGCGCGACCCGATCTACCCGCTCGGCCTCAACTGCCGTGCCGTGATGGTTCTGGCCCGTCTGGCCGACTTGGCCGAAGAACCCGACCATCTCGACCTCGCGCGCCGCACCCTGATGCGCCAGACCCCGGAATACCGCGATCTGGGACTCGACGGCGCCGCCTACGTGCTGGCGCTGGACGCGGTGTCGGGTGCGTCGTCTCGCCGGTGACCATCGGGCCGGCCATTCCTCGTGCGGGCCGGACCGATGGTACACTGCGTCGCTCTGGAGGTGCCGTGTCCATTGATCGTTCCGCGCTTCCCGCGCTCCGCAACCTCGCGACCCGGCTTCGGATCGAGTCGGTCCGGGCCACGAGTCGGGCGGGAAGCGGTCATCCCACGAGTTGCTGCTCGGCCGCCGAGATCATGGCGGCGCTTTTCTTCGGGCAGATGCGCTTCGACCCGCAGAATCCCGACCACGAGGACAACGATCGCTTCGTGCTCTCGAAGGGGCACGCGGCGCCGGTGCTCTACGCGGCGTGGGCCGAGGCGGGGGTGATTGGGCGCGACGAGCTCGCGACCTTGCGTGAGATCGACTCCGACCTGGAAGGGCACCCGACGCCGCGGCTGCCGTTCGTGGACGTGGCGACCGGCTCGCTCGGACAGGGCATCTGCGCGGCGGTGGGGATTGCCCTCAACGCGCGCCGCATCGGGTCCGCCTATCGGACCTACGTGCTGCTCGGCGACGGCGAGTCGGCGGAGGGATCGGTCTGGGAGGCGGCGCAGGCCGCGGCGGGGTTCGAGCTCGACAACCTGTGCGCGGTCATCGACGTCAACGCCCTGGGGCAGAGCCGGGCCACCCAGTGGGGGCACGACATGGCCGCCTACGAGCGGCGGTGGCAGGCGTTCGGGTGGCATGCCATGGTGGTCGACGGGCATGACCTCGCCGCGCTCCTCGAGGCGCTGGACGAGGCCGGCCGCACCGCCGGCCGCCCGTCGATGATTCTCGCGCGCACCGTCAAGGGCAAGGGCGTCTCCTTCGCCGAGGGGCGCGACAACTGGCACGGCAAGCCGTTCAAGGGGGACGATCTCGATCGCGCCCTGCGGGAGCTCGAAGGGCAGCTCGGCGAGCCGACCGGGAATGCCCCGGTTCCGGCGTTGCCGATTCCGGCCCCGCCGCCGCGGGAGAGCGGACCCTCGGCCCCGTCGGCGCTTCGCCTGCCCGCCTACGACGCAGGCGCCACGGTCGCGACGCGCGAGGCCTATGGCGCGGCGCTCGCGGCGCTGGGCGGGTCCGACCCGCGGGTGGTGGCGCTCGACGCCGACGTCAAGAACTCGACCTTCAGCGACAAGTTCGAGAAACAACATCCCGACCGCTTCTACCAGACGTACATCGCCGAGCAGGTGATGGTGGGGGCGGCGCTCGGCCTCGCGAGCCGCGGCGCGATTCCCTTTCCGTCGACCTTCGCGTGCTTTCTCACCCGGGCCGCCGACTTCATCCGGATGGGGGGCATCGGCAACGTCAACGTCAAGTTGGCGGGCTCGCATGCCGGGGTGTCGATCGGCGAGGACGGGCCGTCGCAGATGGCCCTCGAAGATCTGGCGATGATGCGGGCGGTTCCCGGCTGCGTCGTGCTGTATCCGTGCGACGCCGTCAGCACGTCGGCGCTGGTCGCGGCGGCGGCGGCGCACGACGGCATGACCTACATTCGGACCTCGCGCCCGAAGACTCCGGTCGTCTACGCGGCGGACGAGGCGTTTCCCATCGGCGGTTCCAAGACCCTGCGCCAGAGCGGGTCGGACGCGGTCACCGTGGTCGCGTCCGGCGTCACCGTCTTCGAGGCGCTGGCCGCCCACGAGACGCTGCAGCAGACCGGGGTGCATATCCGGGTCATCGACGCCTACTCCATCCAACCCGTCGATGCCGACGCGCTCGTCCGCGCCGCGCGCGCGACCGGGGGCCGCGTGATCACCGTCGAGGACCACTACGCGGCCGGCGGGCTGGGAGACGCCGTCAGTGACGCCGTCGCCCCCCACGGCATCGCGGTGCGTCGCCTCGCGGTGCGCGATGTGCCCCGGAGCGGCAAGTCGGCCGAGCTGCTCGACCGGTTCGGCATCTCGTCCCGGCACATCGTGGCCGCGGTCGAGGCCTTGGTCGAAACCGGCACCGTGTCGTCTGCCTGATCCGTCCGCGCCAACCCGGCGTTCCGCAAACGCCGCGGCGCCCCGGCGCGCCCTGCGCCGTGCCTGGACGGAGCGGGGTGCGGATTACCGCACTGGTATACACCAGCACTATACATCGCTACGGTGAAGGTGAGAGGACTCCGTCGAATCTGCGCCGCCCGAGCACCGCTCTGGCCCCGTGAATCCGTGACGGCCGCGTGCCGACTGGGGGAGGCAACTTGCGGGCGTGGACTCAGGGCCGGCGCACCGCGCGCCACGCGGAGACCCCGGCCGGGGTCCGTGCGGTGCCGCTCAGGGTCGATCCGTCGGCGACGCGGCCGGTGTAAGACGTACCGCCGGCTTCGAAGCTGATGCGGTTGCCGCGCAGCCTTCCGTCGGTGACCGCGAGTGTTCGGTCCGCGGTCCGGAGTTGGCCGGACACCTCCTGAAACCGCTGCTCGAGCACCAGTTCGCCGGCGTCCATCTGCCAGACGCCGGACACCTTGGCCGGCACTATCCACAGCAGCGACGTGCACCAGGTGGGGCAGGGGTCGAGCACGACGGTGGCGTCGGGGACCCATCCCGGGGCGTCGAGGTCGGTGTCGGACCCGCTCAGGTCCCAGGTATTGGAGACGATACGGGTGCCGGGCCGGAGGTCGAAGAGGGTGGGGCGCAGAGCGTAGTTGATGTCCGGCAGCAGGAACATCGTGATCACGGTGGCCGGCGAGAGATCGAACTCGAACAGGTCGGTCGCGAGGAACTCGGTCCGGTCGGACACCCCC
Source organism: Vicinamibacterales bacterium (assembly GCA_965229825.1). Classification (GTDB taxonomy): domain Bacteria; phylum Acidobacteriota; class Vicinamibacteria; order Vicinamibacterales; family UBA8438; genus JAJEEA01. Next base: position 512,469 of record CBDDJQ010000013.1, on the reverse strand, counting down.
GCCTCTGCCGCGCGGCGCTCCGACAGCACCACGAGACCCGGATCGAGCTCGACCCCGACGGCCCGCGCGCCCAGGCGGGCCGCCGCGACCACCAGGCGGCCGTCGCCGGAGCCGAGGTCGATGACGTAGTCGTCGGGCGTCACCGCGGCCATCTCCAGCATCTTGTCGACGAGCACGTCGGGCGTCGGCACCCAGGGAACGTCCTTGCCCTCCTGGCCGATGGTGGGCTCGGGCGCCGGCTGTCCGGTGGCCTCGGGCGGTGACCACAGACCGGCCGCCGCCAGCAGGGCAATGGCGACCGCGGCGAGTCGCAGTCGCAGACAGGGCACCCCGGGTCGGTTCAACATCGCGGTGGCGGGGGGTGACAGGGTCAGCGTACCGTATCGCTCTCGAGGCGGTCGTCCGGGTCGAACCGGTCGCGCGCCGGCATGACGACCTCGGGCAGCGTGGCGGCGTTCATCACCGCTTCGTCGTCAACGATGTCGTTGCGGGCCAGGATCCAGGCGACGAGTCCGTACACTTCGTCCGGGCTCAGGGTCCCGGGCGCATTGCGCGGCATGGCGCGATAAATGTAGTCGTAGAGGGTCGTGGCGTATGGCCAGTAGTTGCCGACGGTCGGCGGCCTCGCCGCCGGATCGCGGCCGACCACCGGGGCGGCGATGCCGCCTTCGCCCTGCAGTCCATGACAGGTGCGGCAGGCGCGTCCCCAGACGCGGGCGCCGTCCGCGACGGTGCCCCCGCCGAGGGGCAGGCCGGTCCCGTCCGGCCTGACGTCGATGTCGAGCGCGGCTATCTCGTCTGCCGTCGCCGGGCGTCCGAGCCCCAGCGGGCTCGCCGCGGCGGGGTCCGGCGGCTGGCCGGCCGCCGCCCAGGGGACCGCCGTCAGGAGAAGCGCCACGAGCCCGTGGCAAGAAGCCCGCTGCATTCGAACGGCGCCGCGCGCGGCGTTGCCGCGGGTTCTCTGGCCCACACCGCGCGCGAGCGCGCCGAAGCCCGGGCGCGCCGTCCGGCCGGGTCCGGCGGAGGCGGCGGTCCGCATCATGACTGCAGCCTCTCTGCCCCGAACAGGACCCGTCCGCCGGCGCCGATCGTCCACGAGGTGATCGGGTTCTGGTGATACCGGGTCCGCGTTCCGCGGGCGGCGACGAGGGCTTCCCACGTCGGTTGCACGTAACCGGTCTCGTCGGTCGCGCGGCTCATGATCTCGGCCGCTCCGCCCTCCCAGTTCCAGGGGGCGCGGAACCGCACGTGCGCCTTCGACAGCACCGGCTCCTGCAGCTCCGCTTCCTGCCAGGTCGCGCCGCCGTCGGCGCTGACGTCGACGCGGGCTATCCGGCCGCGGCCGCTCCACGCCAGTCCGCGAATCTCGTGCCAGCCGGGCTCGATCACGCGGGGATAGGCGGGATCGGTGATGATGGATCGCGCGTCCATGACGAAGCTGAACTGGCGCGAACGGCTCCCGTCGCCGAGGGGGTCGGTATATTTCGACGTTTCTTCCCGGGTCATGAACGGCCCGTTGGCGAGCTCGATGCGGCGCAGCCACTTGACGCTGGAGTTGCCTTCCCATCCCGGCAGCAGCAGCCGGGCGGGATATCCGTTGCCCGGCATCAGGGCGCCGCCGTTCTGTGCGTAGACGATCATCGCGTCGTCGAACGCCTTCTCCATGGGGATGCTGCGGGTCATCACCGCCGCATCCTGGCCCTCGGCGAGAAACCACGTGGCGTTGGCCTGTGCGCCCACCTCGCGGAGCACCGTCGACAGCAGGACCCCGGTCCACTCGGTCTGACTCGTGAGCCCGCACACCATCTGCGGCAGGGTGTCCGGCGCGCCCCGCCGGAGGTTGCCCGAGCACTCGAGGAAGCAGACCCGCGACGTGGCGGGGAAACGCTTGAGGTCGTCCAGCGTGAAGAGGGTCGGCCGGTCGACCAGCCCGTGAACGAGGAGCTCGTACCGGGCCGGGTCGATCGCGGGCACGCCGCCGTGGTGCCGCTCGAAATGCAGATCCGCCGGGGTGATGGTGCCCCGCAGATCCTGCAGCGGCGTGCGCGACGACGTCGGGCTGGGGTCCCGGAGCGGGGTCACGAAGGGCGAGCGTTGCCCGACCCCGCTCGGAGGGGGCCCGGGCCGCCGGGTCGTGTCGATGGCCTGCTGCCCGGCCGCCGGCGCCGCCGCGGCCACCGCTCCGGCCGCTCCGGCGAGTACTTCCCGGCGGGTCAGGCCGCCCCGCCGAGGTCGAGAGGAGTCCAGCGATCGTTCGCGGTGCGCCATGGCTCAGCCACCCCCATTTGTTGCCGTCGTTTCGCGGCGGCGCACACGAAGGGAACCCACCGCCGCGCCGCCGGTATTATGACGCACTCCGACCCCGAACCGTCCCGCGGAACCCGCGCGAGCTCTATGCAGTGGGGACCGAAAGCGAGCGTAGCGCGCCGATGATCTCGTCGGGCTCGGGAAACCGCTGCTCTTTCTGCTTCGAGAAGATCAACTCGCCGTCGGCGACGACGTCGAACTGACCCCGGCTTCCGGCGACGACGTTGGCCTCGACGCCGAGCGCATCCTGGATCGCGGCCGCCAGACTGGTGGCCTTGGGCAGGTAGTTTCAAACCTTGCAATAGCTGATCGATAGCTGCATGACGCCGGCCATCGTACCGCAACGCCGGGCATCGCGCAACGGCGGTCGAGTCCGCCGCCGTCGGGTGCCGCCGGCCCGACGACAATCGCGCTCGGGGACAGGCGGCGTCAACCGCCCGGCATTTTCACCCGGCCGCCCGAACGCGCCGCCGCCCGCGGGGTCAGGGCATCAGACCCGCGACCTGGGTGCGAATCCGGTACAGGCCGGTTTGCGCCGTGATGTAGAGAGTCCTGCCGTCGTTGCCGAACCCCGCGTTGGCGGGTTGCTCCGAGGGCCGCACGGTGCCGAGATGATCGCCCTCCGGGCTGATGACGACGATGCCGCCGGGACCGCTCGCCCACAGGTTTCCGGACGCATCGACCGCGAAGCCGTCGGGCACGCCCGCGTCGGCGCTGTCCGTCAGGTCGAGCAGCACGCGGCCCTCGCCGACGCCGAGGTCGTCGTTGACCGGATACGCCATCCACTGCCGCGCCGCGCCGTCCGAGTTGGCCACGTAGAGCGTGCGCTCGTCGGGTGAGAGCCCGATGCCGTTGGGCCGGGTCTGGCCGTCGGCCAGCAGGTGGACCGCGCCGTCGGGGTCGAGGCGGTAGATGCCGTTCCAGTCGAGCTCGGCCGCGTCGGGGGAGGCGAGGCCGTACGGCGGATCGGTGAAGAAGGCCGCACCGCTCGAGTGGTAGACGACATCGTTCGGGCTGTTGAGACGCCGGCCCTCGTAGCGGTCCGCCAGCGTGATCCGGGAGCCGTCCGCCTCGATCCGCGCCAAGCGGCGATTGCCGTGCTCGGACAGGACGACGCGGCCCTCGGGGTCGAGCGTCAGCCCGTTCGAGCCGCCCTGTCCGTTGGTGTCGAGCTCGGGGAGGAACACCGGATTGAGGAATACGCTCGTCCCGTCCGCCTCCGACCACCGGTAGACCGTGTCGCCGGGGATATCGCTGAACAGCAGGTGGCCGTCGCTCGCGCCCCCGACCCACACCGGTCCCTCGATGAACTGGAACCCGTCTGCGATTCGTTCGACCACCGCGTCGGCGGCCAGCAGATCGTCGAGACGCGGATCGAGCCGATCGATCGTCCCCTCGGCCGGCGCCTCCGCCGGCTGAACGGCCGGCCGCGGCACCGCCGCCGGGGCGGCGACCACCATCAGAACCAGAACAACACCCATCGCCGTTTCTCGCCTCATGATTCAGCTCTCCCGGTGGTCAGCGTCACGGTAGGTTGCAGGGTGCCATGATATCGCGATCGCTCGGCCTGTCGCCGGCCGCGGTGCTGGTGGTCGGTGACGACGTGCGGTCCGAGGTCGAGGGGGCTCGGGCCGCCGGTGCGGTCGGCATGCTCGTCGGGACCGGCAAGTTCCTGGAGGCCGACCTCACCCACCCGGCGGTGTCGCGCGAGCTGGTGATCGGCTCGGTCGCTGACCTTCCCGCCGCGCTCGGTCTCGGAAGCCGTCCGGGGATCCCGCGGAAGAGAGTTCCACGGCTCGGACCGGCGATGCATCCTCCGCGGACCGCGTTGCTCCTCGGCTGCCCGTACCCGATAGCCGCCGTCACCGCCGGCTCCGGCGCTCCCGGATCTGAATCTCGTTCAGCAGGCGTTGCGGTCCCGGTGCAGTGGGAACCAGCCGCACGAGGGCGGAAGCGAACTCGCTCGCCTCGCTCCACCGCTGCTGATCCATCAACAGGCGGGCGAGGGCGAGCACGACGTCGGGGTCGCGATCGTCGCGCCGGCGGGCTTCGCGCAGCGCCGTCTCCGCTTCGTCGAGACGTCCCGCCTGCTGGAGCGCGAGCCCGTAGTTGTAGTGGACGCGGGCCCGTGCCGTGGCGCCCGCGGCCGCGGCCAGGCTTTCGATCGCCTCCTCGAGACGTCCCTCCTCGGCGAGCAGCAGGCCGAGCGAGTAGTGCAGCTCGGCGTCGTCGGGTGCGTAGTCGATTCCCCCCCGCAACACGGTCTCCGCCTCGGGGTTGCGTCCCTGCGCGTTGAGGAGGTTGGCGAGGTTGAACCGGGCCGGGATGAACCGGGGGTCGAGGGCGACGGCCGCGCGGTACTCCGCTTCCGCCTGCTCTCGCGCGCCCTGACGCTCGCGAACGACCGCGAGGCCGAGACGGCCCGGCGCCGTGTCCGCGACCGCGGTCTGGGCGTCGAGGTACTCGACGGCGGCGGTCGCGAGGGCGTTGCCCGTCGCCGGTGCGGCATTGCCGCCCCACGCTTCGGCGAGGGCCCGCGCGGCTTCGAGGCGCACCGCCCTGACCGGGTCGGTCAGCAGCGGTTCGAGGGCTGCGCGTCGGGTTGGGAGCGGCAGCCGATCCAGCCCGCCCGCGGCGGTCGCGCGCACCAGGGGGTCCGGGTCGTTCAGCGCGTCGCGGGCGGCGGTGATGCCGGTCTGGCCGAGGGGCCGCAACAGCTCGAGGGCGGTGGCGCGCACGATGGCGGGCCGGTCCGGGTCGCCGGCGAGCGCGGCGAGATCCGGTTCGGCCGCCCGGTCGCCGGCGCGCCCCGCGGCGAGGGTCCGGGCGAAGTGCGGGGTCGCCGATACCCCGGACCAGCCGGCGACCGCCTCGGCCGCCCACGCGTCGCCGCGGTCGACGTGGCAACCGGTGCAGGCGTTCGGAGTGCCGAGGGCCACCGACAGATCGGGCCGGGGCACGCGAAAACTGTGGTCGCGGCGGGGGTCGACCACCATGTAGGTCCGGTCCGGCATGTGGCAGTCGACGCACTGTGCGCCCGGCGAGCCCGTTTCGTGGTGGTGGTGGGCCGGCGTGTCGTACCGGTCCGGCGCGAGCATCGGGAAGCGGTCGACGGGGCGCTCCCGATGACACTGCGTGCACAGGGCGTTGCCGTCCGCCCGCAGGCTCAGGCGATGCGGGTCGTGACAGTCGGTGCAGCGCACCCCCGCCGCGTGCATCCTGCTCTGGACGAAAGAGCCGTAGACGTAGACCTCGTCCAGGATCTGACCGTCGGGATGGTAGAGGCCCTCCCCCAGCCGCGCCGGCAGGAAGTCGTCGAGCAGCGGTCCGCCGTGCGCGGCCACCGGGGTCAGCGTTTCGCGGCGTGAGTGGCAGGGGGCGCACGCGTCGAGCTCAGGGGCGGGATCGTCGGCCGAGAACGGCGCGACCAGGCCCCACCCGCCGGACGGGACGGTTCCTCCGCCGTTGTCGGCGCGCGCCAGCTCGACATGCCGCTCTCCGGGGCCATGGCACGCCTGGCAGCCGACGTCGATCTCGGCCCAGGTCGTCTCGTAGGTGTCCGACTCGACGTCGTAGCGTTTCCGCAGATCCGTCGAGTGGCAGGCGGCGCACTGCAGGTTCCAGGTCTGGTAGCGCCCGGTCCAGTGCAACGGGTCGTCCGGCTCGATCCGCTCGTCGGGATAGAGATGGAACCACGCGTTTCGCGCCGTGTCCCAGGCAATCGGGAGGCTCTGCAGGCGCCCGCCGGGAAACGGGGCCAGATACTGCTGCAGCGGCTCGACGCCCAGGGTGTAGGTCAGCTCGAAATTGGCGGGTGCGCCGTCGGGGCCTTCGGTGTCAACGAAGAACCGGTCGCCGCGCCGAAAGAACCGGGAGGTGACGCCGTCGCGCGTGAAGCTGGCGTCGTCGAAATCGCCCAGGACCGTCTCGGGCGTCGCCTCCTGCATGGCGAGGTCGTGATGCGAGCCGGTCCAGGTGTCGAATTGCGACCGGTGACAGCCGGCGCACTCGGCATCCGCCACGTACGCCACGCCCGAGGCATCGGCGCCGCGCGCCTGCCGCGGCCGGTCGCCGGCAGGCGGGGCGCAGGCGGCGCAGGCGAGCACCGCCGCCACCGCCACTCGGGCGAGCGATCGACGGACGCGGTGAGCAGCCGTCCCGGGAGGGACGACCCCGGCACTTGGGAGCGTCGAGACGGCCATACGGCGCGGTGCAGCCGCCTCAGTTGGTCGTCTGCAGTTGGTTGAAGACGCGCAGCACGCCGGGCGTCTGACGGGCAATGCTCTCGAGCTGCCGGCGCTCGATCTCGCCCTGAACGTACCCGACGAGTGTGACGACCCCGCGATCGACGACGATGTGAAACGGTGGGTTCGGCTGCGACGCGAACCGCTGGAAGTGGCTGTTGCTGAACACCTGCCGGGCGATGCTGTACCGGAGGCGGTCGTCCGCCGACGACGGGGTGAGCGCGACAATCTGATTCTGTACGTCCTGGACGCCGCGGATCTTCGCCACCCGCTCGAAGATCTCGGCCCCCTTGTTGCGCTCGCTGGTCACCCGACCCATCAGGGTCACCACTCCGTTCTCGATGCGCCCGTCGAGATGATCGAAAACCGTGTAGTACGGATACCGCCGCACTTCTCGGGAGACGTCCTCGACCAGGTTCTCGTCGCTCTCCGCCGGCGGGAGCGTGATCTCGCTGTCGACCGTCTCGACGCCGTCGACCCTCAGCGCCCGCCGTATGGCTTCGCTCTTCGACCAGAACGTGTCGAGCTGTCCGGCCAGGGTGACCTCGCTGCCGGTGATGGTCACCTCCAGCCGCCGAAGGTTGCGGTCACCGCGAAGCTCGTCCCGTACTTCCCGTTCGAGCCGACTCGCCGGTTGCGCTGCGGCCAGCGCGGCCCCGGTCGGGAGTCCGCCCAGAACCAGCAGGGTGCACGCGGTGACGAACGGATGGCGGTGCATGCGTGTTCTCCTTCCGTGCCGGCGATTCCGGCCGACGCCAACGGCCTGCCCGGCCCGCTGCCGGCCGCCGGCCCGGATCGCCTTTCCGGTGTCCTTTGGCAGCCCGTGGCTAAACAGCCCGTGGTGGAAGTCCCCGCTGCATTCTCTCGGTGCAACGCGGGGTTTCACCACGGGTTGCTATACCCCCGGCACCGCGTTGCCCGCGATGTAGACCGACTCGAGGGTGTGCGTATTGCCGATGTCCTCGAGCGGGTTGGCGCCGAGCACGAGGAAGTCGGCCCACTTGCCCGCTTCGAGCGACCCGAGGTCGGCGTCCACCTCCATGCAGAGCGCGGCATCCGAAGTGGATGCGACGATCGCCTGCATGGGAGTCAGACCCGCTTCCACCATGAGCGCGAGCTCGCCATGCTCGAAATACCCCTGGAACCGGGCGGCGGGGCCGGTGTCGGTTCCCATGGCGATGGGGATGCCGGCGTCCGACAGCGCCTTCAGGTTCTGCTTGGCCATTTCGAGCTGCGCCTTGTAGGTCTGTGCGCTGCTGCTGTTCTGGATGCGCTCCTGATAGGCCGGATCTTCGAGCGCGGCGACGACCGCCGGGTCCGCCTCTTTCAGGAAGAACTGATCGTCGAACCACTCGGGCCGCGACTCGTAGACGTAGGTCGAGACCTCGCGCATGAGGGTCGGGCAGTAGCAGACCCCGCTCTCCTGGAGCTGGGCGATCAGCTCGTCGTCGACTGCGGCATCGCGCACGCTGTGCGCCAGCATATCGGCGCCGGCCGCGAGCAGGCCCTTGGCGTCGTCGAGATAGTAGAGATGCGCGGCCAGCCGCAGGCCGCGTTCGTGCGCGGTGTCGATCACCGCCTGATAGGCCTCCGGGGTCATCTTGGTGCTCGCCCCGAGGTTGTCGTCGACCCGGATCTTCACGATGTCCGCGCCGAGGTCGACCGCCGCGTTGGCCTGTTCCACCGCCTCTTCCGGCGTCGGACCGGTGGGGATGTTCCCGGAGAGGTACAGGCGCGCCTGGTTCAGGTCGGCGTTGGTCCGCTGTTGGTCGCGGACCGCGACGCCGGCGGGACCGTCGCCGCCGAGGCTGAAGACGGTGGTGACGCCGTAACGCGCGTAGAGACCGAGCTGATGCTCGACGTGCTCCTCCGTGTAGAAGGAGGGATCGGCCTCGAGGCCGCGCACGTTGTTCACATGTCCGTGGGCGTTGACGAGGCCCGGCATGATGGTTCGGCCGCCGACGTCGATCTGCTCGGCATCCGGCGGCACCTCGACGGTGTCGCCGGCCCCGACCGCCTCGATGCGGCCGTCGCGGACCACCAGCACACCGTTCTCGACGGCCGGGGACCCCGTTCCGTCGATGATCCGGGCGCCCACGAACGCCTGCAACCCCGGCGTCATCTCGACCGGCGCTTCTCCGCAAGCGGCGGCGGCCACCACTCCCAACCCCAACAGGACGGCAAGACTTCTGGCGTACATTCCCTCTCCTCCCGCAGTATCCGTTCGATCGTCCCGGCACCTCGCGGTCGCCGGGGAGAATCGCTATTCGAGATCCGGTCCCGAGCCCATCTGCTCCAGCACTATGCCCAATTGTTCGATTTCCGCGCCGTACTGCGCCCAGTCGCCGCCGCGCTGCGCCTCGAGGGCGCGGCGATAGTGGTTGGCCGCCTGCGATACGAGCGGGCCGGTCTGCGCGGCCGGCGCAGGCCGCGGCGATGCGGCGTCGGCGATCAGCGTCCCGGTCGGGAGCGTTGCCGGCGGCGCCCCGGCTCCCGACCCGAAGAGGCGGCTCAGGGCGAGATCGAGCGTTGCTTCCATCACGATCTCGTTCTGATACGCGACGATGACCTGCTTCAGTTCGGGGATCCGCCCGCCGTCCGCCCGCAGATACAGGGGGCGGACATACAGCAGGGCCTCTTCGATGGGGATGACCAGCAGCGTGCCCTGGATGACCTCCGACCCCTGCTGGTTCCACAGGGTCAACTGCGGCGAGATGTCCTGATCCTGGTTGATCCGCGCCACGATCTGACTCGGCCCGAAGACCACTTTCTGTTTCGGGAACTGGAACACCAGAATCTTGCCGTACTGATCGCCGTCGCTGCGCGCCACCATCCAGGCCGCGAGATTGTTCTTGCCGGTCGGTGTGAACGGCAGCATCTGGATGAATTCCGCGCGGGGCTGGTCCGGCAGGCGCATCATCGTGTAATAGGGCTGCATCTGCTCGTTGTCGATGACCGGCACTTCCCACTGATCTTCCCGGTTGTAGAAGACCGCGGGGTTGGTCATGTGGTACGTCGAGTAGATGGCCGTCTGCAGGGAGAACAGCCCTTCCGGATAACGGATGTGCTGCCGCAGATCCGCCGGCATCGCATCGAGCGGTTGGAGAAGGGAGGGGAAGATGGCCTGCAGCGTTCGGGCGATCGGTTCGTCGGGTTCGGCCAGATAGAACGTGGTGGTGCCGTCGTAGGCGTCGATCACGATCTTGAACGCGTTGCGAATGTAGTTGATCCCATTGGAGGCCGGCGCGGCATAGGGATACAGGCTGCTGGTGGTGTAGGCATCCAGCATCCAGACCAGCCGGCCCTCCGAGATCACGAGATACGGGTCGGTGTCGTAGCGGAGAAACGGCGCAATCGTGGTGACCCGGTCGATAATGTTGCGGTGATAGATGATCTGGCTGTCACTGTTCAACTGGCTGCTCACCAGGATTTCGTAGGCGCGGAACCGCACCGCGAACAGCAGCCGGCGCAGCACCGACGACATCGTCACCCCGCCGGACCCGTCGTAGCGGGTCGACACGTTGTCGTCCCCTTCCGGGTAGTGGAACTCGTCGGTGTTCGTGTTCACGATGACGTAGTCGTTCGACAACTCGCCGAAATAGATGCTCGGCTGCTCGACCTCGAGATCCACCGAGGAGGTCGGCGGCAGATCCTGAATGAACAGGACCGGCAGTCCCTCCTGCGTGACCTGGTTGACCGGACCCATCGCCACCCCGAACCCGTGGGTGTACTGCAGTCGTTCGTTGACCCAGGACCGGTTGGGAAGGTTGTCCGAGTTCAGCTCGCGGCTCGACAGCATGATCTGCCGGTATTCGCCGTCTATGAAGTAGCGGTCGTTGTCGACCGAGGCGAAGTCGTAATAGGTGCGGATTTCCTGGATCTGTCCGAACGTGTCGAGCAGCGGCCCGTGGTCCCAGAGCCGCACGTTGTTGATGGTGTCGGTATTGTTCTCGATGTCCGCCAGGGTCAGGGTGGCGTCACCGGACAGCTCCCGCTCCTCGACGCGGTCGAGCCCGAACGCCTGTCGCGTGGCCCCGATGTTGTGGGTCAGGAACGGAGCCTCCCGCTGTTGTTCGTCCGGTGTCACCACGAGGCGCTGCAGTCCGAACGCACCGACGTTTCCCCCCACCGAGATCAGGGCGTAGAGGCCGATGGCGGCCATCAGCGGCCGGTTCCGAGGAGTCAGGGCCGAGATGACGCTGAGGCCGGCGCCGACCAGCGCGGCGAGCAGCAGCAACCGGAAGACCGGTATCCGCAGCGCGACATCGACGTACGAGGCGCCATGGACGATGCCGGACGAGGTAGTGAGAACCCGAGGAACATCGAGATAGGCGCCCCAGGCGAGAAGAACGAAAACTCCCGCAATGATCAGTCCGAGGTGGCGCCGCGCGCTGTTGCTGACGATCGGCCCGCGCGCCGGGTCGATGGCCAACTGATTCGAAATGACGTAGAGGGCCGCCGATCCGATGAGCGAGAGCATGACCACGGCCAGCGTGAGATACCGGACGAGGTCGAGGAACGGGAGAGAGAAGATGTAGAAACCGATGTCGCGGCCGAACAGTGGATCCGGTTGCCCGAACGGTACCGCGTTTCGGAACTGCAGCCACGTGAGCCACTCGTTCGAGGCGAAGACGCCCAGAAACAGAGCCATGAGCGCCGCGATTCCGGTTCCCAGCCGCTGCAGTTGCTGCGGCGTCAGCACCACCGGTTGAATGTCGCCGTTCCCGGGGAACAGGGTGTAGGGTTGCGTAAACCGCCGGAAGGCCAAGCGGAAATTCAGGGCCAACCCGGCGAACGCCAACAGGAACACCACCGCACCCAACGTGACCTGGGTGCTCAGGCTGCGCAGGAAGATGCCCGTGTAGTCCACTTCATTGAACCAGAGCCACTCGGTGACCAGATCCAGTGCAGACGGCACCACCATGAACGCCGACAGGAGAACGAGCAGAAATACGAGCCTCGCTGGCATTCTCTAAAGCCTCTGGCAGCAGGTTGCGGTTGCCGATACCGCAACATTAACATGACTTTACGGAAACAGGCGTGCCGGACGGCCTTCCGGCGCGGCGGGGTTGCGGCCGGTGCGATGGCCTGACCGCCCGTGGCAAAAGGCCCCGCTGCATCGGTGCGACGCGGGGTTCTGCCACGGACTGCTATTCCAGCACGGTCACCCGATCACCGTCGGCCAGATCCGCCGGGCCGGCGACGACGATGCGTTCCCCGGCGGTCAGGCCGGCGACGATGTCGACCTGATTGCCGACGGCGGTCCCGAGCCGCACCGCCCGGCGTTCGACCACATCGCCGCGCACCACGTACAGGATGTCCTGGCCGTCCTGACTGCGCGCGGCGCCGGCCGGGACCAACAGGCGTGTCGTGCCGGCCCGAGGTTCGGGGGGGTCTTCCTCCAGAAATGCGACGTTGATGCCCATGTCCGGCAGGATGCGGGGATCGAGCTCGTCGAACGCGATGCGCACCAGTACCGTCGCCCGCTGCCGGTCCGCGGCCGGCACGGTGGTGATGACCGCGCCCGGAATATCCCAGTCGGGATAGGCGTCCAGGTTGGCCACGACCCGCTGATCGTCGCGGACCCGATTGATGAAGCTCTCGTTGACGTCGACCTCGATCTCGAGCGAGGCCATGTCGACGAGCGTGCAGACCCCGGTCCGGGTGAACCCGCCCCCGGCCGACACCGGGGAGATCATCTCGCCTTCCTCGGCGTCCTTCGAGATCGCCACCCCGTCGAACGGGGCGCGGATCACCATGTCGTCGAGCTGGGTTAGATACACGTCGATCTCCCGCTCGGCCACCACGACCTGCTCCTGCGACAGGGCGACGCGCGCCGCGAGCGAATCGACCTCCGCGGTGGCGGTGTCGAGGTCGGCGGCGCCGACGACCCCTTCCTCTACCAGCCGCCGGGTGCGGGCCAGCGAGAGCTGCGCCTCGTGCAGTCTTACCTCCTGTTCCGCGATCGCCCCCCGCGCGGCGCCCAGCCGGGCCTCGCCCAGGGCCAGTTGCGAGCGCACCGTCGAATCGTCCAGCCGGGCGAGAACCTGTCCCTGGCGCACGGCCATGCCTTCTTCGACCGGTACCGCGATGAGCTTCCCGGTCACCTTGGACGAGACCGTCGCCCGGCGGCGCGCGGCAACGTAGCCCGAGGCGTTGAGGACGGCGGTGTCGGCCGCGGCGGCCGTCGTCGCGCGCGCCACCGCCGTGCGCACGGCCGCGATTTGGGCCGGTCCGGTCCACCACCACCATCCGCCGGCCGCGAGCAGCAGGGCCGCCACGACGAGCCACGGCCAGGGCCGGCGGTCGGTGTCGTCCCGGCGTTCGATCTTCAGGCCGTCGAGCGAAGGGGATGCGGCAGCCATGTTCCTGGAACTTCGGTCGAATATCCGACGAAGTAACTGTACCATGCCGGGTGAAGGGCATGGTACCGGTCGGGGCATTCGACGAGGCGCCGGGTCCGGGGGCTGGCGATTCTCCCGGCGCCTCCCGTCCCTCAGACCCCCCGCCGGCATCACGGGAGCGAGCCAGAGCATGAGCGATCGAAAATACCGTCAGCGCGGGTATCAGGACGACACCGCCCGCCGTGAACCGGCCGACCGGCCGCGTCAACCGAGCCCGGACGGCGCCCCGCGCAGCGTCATCAACCGGCAGCACCGGACGCCCAACCTGCCCGGTTTTCACGATGTCATGCGGTGCGCCCGATGCCGTCGGATCCTGCGATCGGCGATCGGCCCGGACACGACCTGTCCCGGGTGCGGGTCGGCCCTCCACACCTGTGCGCAATGCGGGTTCTTCGACGGCGGCAGCCGCTTCGAGTGTCTCCAGCCGATCACGGTCCGGATATTTCCCAAGGACGCGCGCAACGAGTGCACCCACTTCGCCCCGCGAGTGACCGTCGAGCGTCAGACACACTCGGAAAGGGCAGCCGGTCCCCGCGGCGCGAAGCAGGCCTTCGAGGATCTCTTCAAGTAGGTGAGAGACGCTGCCATAATTGAGGCATGGACGCCCGCAACCCTGCCGATCTCGAAGCGGCGCTCGCGAGTCTCGCGGCGCCGGTGAAACTCGTGTTCTTCACCCAGACGTTCGGCTGCGACACCTGCGTGTCCGCGCGGCGGATCGTGGACCGGATCGCGTCGCTGTCCGAGCGAATAGCCGTCGAGGAGTTCAACCTGGTGCTCGACAAGGACCAGGTCCGGACCTACGGCATTCTCCGTGCGCCGGCGATTGCGGTGGTCGGCGAGACCGATACCGGCATCCGGTTTTACGGCGTGCCCGACGGCCACGAGCTGATCTCGCTGATCGACGCGGTTGTCCTGGTCGCCTCCCGCGATTCCGGTCTGAGCGATGAGAGCCGCGCCCGGCTGGCCGAGGTCGAAGAGCCGATCGACATTCAGGTCTTCGTCACCCCCACCTGACCCCACTGTCCCCAGGCGGTCAGCCTGGCCCATCGCGTGGCCCTCGCCAGCCCGCACGTCACCGCTGCGGCGGTCGCGGCGGTCGAGTATCCGGACCTCGTGCAGCAGTATCGCGTCACCGGGGTGCCGAAGACGGTCATCAACGAGCGGACGGAGATTCTCGGCGCGGTGCCCGAGGCCACGTTCGTCAATCAGGTGGTGGAGTCGGTCGGATGAGCGCGCGAGGCGGTTGGATCGTCGTCTTGCGCGCGGCCGGGCTGATCGCCCTGGGTCTCTCCGCGGTGTGGTTCATGCCGCGCACCGGCGGGCAGACCGGCGTCGCCGGCGTCGAGGGCCCGCCCGTGGGTTACGAGCTGCGCTTTCCCGAGCCGGAACATCGCTGGATGGAGGTCGCGGTGACGGTGACCGGTCTCCCGCCGGAGCCGCTCGGCATGCGGATGAGCACCGCCTCGCCAGGGCGCTACGCGAGACACGACTTCGCGAAGAACGTGTTCGAGGTGCGGGCGTTCGACGGCGCGGGCAGTGTCCTCGATCCGGTCCGCTCGGCGATGGCGCGCTGGGACGTGGCCGGCCACGACGGGACCGTCCGGTTCACCTACCGCGTGTACGGCGACCGCGTCGACGGCACGTATCTCGCGATCGACGATACCCATGCGCACCTCAACATGCCCGCCGCCCTCATGTGGGGAAACGGGTTCGAGCGGCGGCCGGTCACCGTCCGGTTCGAGCCGCCGCCGGATCGCGGCTGGCGGGTGGCCACGCAGCTCTATCCGTCGGACGACCCGTTCACCTACACCGCGCCCAACCTGCAGTACCTGCTCGACAGTCCGGCCGAGCTGAGCCGTTTCGCGGAGCGGTCCTTCACCCTCGTCGACCCGGCCGATTCCGACCATCGGCCGGTGTTTCGGATCGCGATGCACCACACCGGGAGCGACCGCGAGCTCGACCGGTACGCGCAGGACGTCGAACGGATCGTGCGCGAGATGGTGACGGTGTTCGGCGAGTTCCCGCGGTTCGAGACCGGCCGCTATACCTTCATCGCGGACTATTTGCCGGCCGCGTCGGGCGACGCCATGGAGCACCGGAACAGCACCGTGCTGAGCGCGCCGGCGACGTTGCGGGCCCAGCAGCCGCGCCTGCTCGGCTCGGTGTCGCACGAGTTCTTCCACGTCTGGAACGTGGAACGGATTCGCCCCCGGTCGCTCGAGCCGTTCGACTTCGAGGACGTCAATCCGTCGGGCGAGCTGTGGCTGGCCGAAGGCTTCACCAACTACTACGGGGCGCTGATTCTGCAGCGATCCGGGCTGGCCGGGCTGCCGAACACCCTCGCCCGGTTCGCGTCGGCCATCGACACCGTCGCGCGCGGTCCGGGCCGGCGGTTCCGGTCGGCGGCGGACATGAGCCGCCTCGCCCCGTTCACCGACGCGGCGAGCGCCATCGACCGCACGAACTGGGGCAACTTCTTCATTTCCTACTACACGTGGGGCGAGACGCTCGGGCTGGGGCTCGACCTGCTGCTGCGCACCCGCGCGGCCGACGGGATCGGCTCCGCGGCCACCCTCGACGACTACATGCAGCTTCTCTGGCAACGGTTCGGGCGGGGCGGAGGCACGACCCCCGGGGTGGTGGACCGGCCCTATGACCCGGGCGACGCCCGCGCCGCGCTGGCCGATCTGACCGGCGACGAGGCATTCGCCGCCGAGTTCTTCGACCGCTACGTCGACGGGCACGAGGCGATTGACTTCACCCCGCTCTTCGAGCGCGCCGGGCTGTCGCTGCGGCCGCGGGCGCCCGACCGCGGCTGGCTGGGGGCGCCGGCGTTGCGGTTCGAGCGCGGCGGGGCGCGGGTGGTCGCCCCGATGCCCTTCGGGACGCCGCTCTACGACGCCGGGGTGGCGCGGGACGACCTGCTCGTCGCGATCGACGGCCGCAGCCTGTCGTCGTCGGCCGAGCTCGACCGCCTGCTTCGCGACCTCGGCGATCGAGGGCAGGTGACGGTTCGATACGAGCGGCGCGGCGAGCCGATGACGGCCAGCCTGGAGATCGCTCCCGATCCGACCCGCGATCTGGTGCCGCTCGAGCAGCTCGGCCGGCGTCCCACCCCCGCCCAGAGCCGGTTCCGCGCCGCGTGGCTGGGCTCGAAGGCGGGGCAGGAGGAGCCTGCGCCTTAGACCGGCGCAGGGCTGGTTGGGCGGCGAGCGGATTGGCAGACGACGATTCCCCGGCTGGATTTCCCATGGACAGCGACGTTCGCGACCCCGTGTGCGGCATGCGGGTGGACCCGGCGAAGAGCCGGTTCAGCCACGAGCACGACGGGCGGCGGTACTACTTCTGCTGCGGCGGGTGTCATGCCGCCTTCCAGGCCGACCCGACCCGCTTCGTGGCCGCCGTCCCCGTCCCCCAACCGGTTGTGGCCGCCACTCCCGCCGCCGAACCGGTTGTGGTCCACGCCCCCTCGGCCGAACCGGTCCGGGACATCGCCGAGACGGTGACCGATCCGGTGTGCGGGATGCAGGTGGATCCGGCCGGTGCCGCCCATCGGCACGAGCACCTTGGGCGGACGTGGTACTTCTGCAGCGCCGGCTGCCGGGGGAAGTTCGAAGCGGATCCGGATCGCTACCTGGCCGCTGGCGCGAGCGGCGCGGCCGCCGACCATGGTGCCGCGTCGGCGGCCGAGCTGCCGGTGGACCAGGTGGCGGAGACCTGGTTCTCGTGCCCGATGGACCCCGAGGTGCGCCAGCTCGGGCCGGGGGTGTGTCCGAAGTGCGGGATGGCGCTCGACGCGGAGCTGGGGGCGGGCGCCCTCCACCCCACGGTGAAGTACACGTGCCCGATGCATCCCGAGGTCGTGCGCGACCAGCCGGGAAGCTGTCCGTCGTGCGGCATGGCCCTCGAGCCGCGGACGGTGGTCCCGGACGCCGCCAATCCCGAGCTGGAGGACATGACGCGGCGCTTCCGGTGGGCCGCGCTCGCCGGGTTGCCGGTCTTCGCGCTGGCGATGGGCGAGATGCTGCTCGGCGAGCGGGTTCAACCGGCGCTCGGCCAAACGACGTCGAACTGGGTCCAGCTCGTGTGCGCGACCCCCGTGGTCTGGTGGGCGGGCTGGCCGTTCTTCGCCCGCGCCTGGGCGTCGGTCGTCAACCGCAGCCCGAACATGTTCACGCTCATCGCGCTCGGCGTGGGGGCGGCCTATCTCTACAGCGTCGCGGCGACCGTCGCGCCCGGCCTGTTTCCCGGCGGATTCCGGATGTCGGACGGTGTCGAGCCGTACTTCGACACGTCCGTCGTCATCGTCGTGCTGGTGCTGCTGGGGCAGGTGCTGGAGCTGCGGGCGCGCGGCCGGACCGGGGCGGCGTTGCGGGCGCTGCTGGGTCTCGCCCCGGCCACCGCGCGCCGGGTCTCCGGCGAGCCCGGCGGAGCCGAGCACCGGGAAGCGGACGTGCCGCTCGGCGCGGTGCAGGTCGGCGACCTCCTGCGGGTGCGTCCCGGCGAGCGTGTGCCGGTCGACGGGGTGGTGGTCGAAGGAGCCAGCGCCGTCGATGAATCGATGCTGACCGGTGAGCCGCTGCCGGCGGAGAAGCGGCCGGGCGCTCGGGTCGTCGGCGCGACCCTGAACGGGACCGGCACGCTGCTGATGCGGGCCGAACGCGTCGGGGCCGAGACGCTGCTGGCCCAGATCGTCACGATGATCGGCGAGGCGCAGCGCAGCCGGGCCCCGATTCAGCGGCTGGCGGATCGGGTCGCCTCGGTCTTCGTGCCCGCGGTGGTCGCGGTCGCGGGGCTCGCCTTCGTCGCCTGGTCGGTGTGGGGGCCGGAGCCGCGGCTGGCCCTGGCGCTGGTCAGCAGCGTCGCGGTGCTCGTCATCGCCTGCCCCTGCGCCCTGGGGCTCGCGACCCCGATGGCGGTCATGGTCGGCACCGGCCGGGGCGCGGGCGTCGGCGTCCTGATCAAGAACGCAGAGGCGCTGGAGACCCTCGAACGGGTGGATACCCTCATCGTCGACAAGACCGGCACGCTGACGGAAGGCCGCCCCGAGGTGGCGGCCGTGCTCCCGGCCGACGGCGTCGACGAGGTCGAGCTGTTGCGGGTGGCGGCGGCCCTGGAACGCGGCAGCGAGCACCCGCTGGCCGAGGCGATCACCCGGGCCGCCGCCGGCCGGGACCTGACCGTGCCGGCCGCCGCCGATTTCCAGGCCGAGATCGGACGCGGGGTGCGGGGGACGGTCGAGGGGCAGGGCGTGGCACTCGGCACGTCCGCGCTGCTCCGGGAGCGCGGGGTCGACACCGCGCCGCTGGCCGCCCGCGCCGACGCCCTGCGCCGTCAGGGTCAGACGGTGGTCTTCGTCGCCGTCGAGACCCGGCTTGCGGGGCTGATCGGGGTGGCCGATCCGTTGAAGGCGACGACGCCGGACGCCGTGCGGCAGTTGCGGGCGGCCGGGCTGCGCCTCGTCATGGTCACCGGCGACAACCAGGTGACGGCGGATGCCGTGGCGGCCGAGCTCGGAATCGGCGAAGTGATCGCCGGCGTGCTTCCGGCCGACAAGCGGCGCATCGTCGCCGAACGCCAGGCGGCAGGTCAGGTGGTGGCGATGGCCGGCGACGGCATCAACGATGCGCCGGCGCTGGCCGAGGCCGCGGTCGGCATCGCCATGGGCACCGGCGCCGACGTGGCGATAGAAAGCGCCGGCGTCACGCTGGTGCGCGGCGACCTCCGCGCCATCGTGCAGGCGCGCCGGCTGAGCCGCGCCACGATGCGCAACATCCGGCAGAATCTGTTCCTCGCGTTCGTCTACAACGCCGTCGGCGTGCCGGTCGCGGCGGGGTTGCTCTATCCGGTTTTCGGGCTGCTCATCAGTCCCATCTGGGCCAGCGCCGCCATGACCCTCAGCTCGCTGTCGGTCATCGCCAACGCCCTGCGGCTCCGCCGCGTCGAGCTGTAGGCGGTCACGAGTTCCCGCCCGGAGAACGTCGCGGACTCCTGGAGGCCGGTCGGCGAAAGGTCCCTGCTGGGAAACCGGCTGCAGGCGACGGCGCTCGACGTGCTCGAGCGGCTGGTCGAGGCGACGTACACGAGCGACCGGCGGCGGCACCTGCAGGCGGCGAACCTCGGCATCGAGAAGCCCGCATCACTCGCCGAAAAGGTCGTCCACCGCGAGACCGAGATCCGGAACGCTGGAGGCGACCATCCGCTCGCCTTGCTGCCGAACCCGCCGCCGCGCGTATCCCTCCGGGCCGGGATCGGTGTACACCGTGACCGTGCCGGCTTCGACGTCGATCAGCCACGTCTCCGGAATGCCGGCCCTGCCGTACCGCGGCACCTTCTCCGCCCGGTCGTAGCGCAGGGACGAATCAGCCACCTCGACGACGACGAGGACGTCGCCGGGCTCGGGATGGCGATCGGCGTAGAAGCTCTTCCGGCGCCGCGCCACCACGAGATCGGGTTGCGGCTCGTTGTGTCGGTCCAGGCGGATCGGATTCTGAACGATCACGGTCGCCCTGCCGGCCAGGCGCGTGACCAGCATCTCGGTCAGGCGGTTCACCATCCCCGCATGCGGTGATCCTATGGGCGTCATTTCCCGGATCTCTCCGTCGATGAGCTCCACGCGATCGTCCTCGGTGAAGACCCCGGCTTCACCGATGCGCGCGAACTCGTCGACGTCGAAGCGGTACCGCTGGACGTCCGCAACGCGATCCTGATCTACGGTTACGGCCATGGTGCGCTCCTGTCGAGTGCCGACCGGTTCATGCCCCATCATAGCCGAAGCCCTGCGAGCAGCCCCATCCGGGGTGACCCTGCGTCCGTCCGTACGACTCGGGCCGGCGGCCGGGTCGATTCGGTGCGGTCAGCCGCCCCACCGCCCGTCAGGACGGCGCCGGACCTCGACCACCGTCGAGCGTTCGGACCGCGGCCGCGCGCCGGTGAACGTCCCGATGAACCAGGAGACCAGCCCGACCGCCATCGCCCCGAGCATCGCCGAGAAGAACGACGCGACGCTGAACCCGGGGACGAGCAGCGCGGCGAGGCCGAACGCGAGTCCGTTGACGACGAAGTAGAACAGCCCCAGCGTCATCACCGTGAACGGCAGCGTCACCAGGAGCAGCAGCGGCCGCACGATGGCGTTGACGAAGCCGAGGACGAGCCCGGCCAGGGCGAGCGAGAACAGGCCGTCGACCCGGACGCCGGGCAGGACCCAGGCGGTCACCGCGAGGGCGACGGCGGTCGTCAGCCAGTGCGCGAGGAACAGGGTACTCATGCCGATGCCTTCCCGCGGGCCGCGACCGGGAACAGCACGCCGGGGGCCAGCTTGTTCTCCGGATCGAGCGCGCGCTTGACCGCCCGCATCTGTTCGATGCCCGCCGCGCCGTGGAGCAACCGCAGCAGCGACTGCTTGATCGGGTTGCGGCCCACCCCGTGCTCGGCGAGCGGGCAACCCCCGAGCCGGATGACTTCCCGCCCGCACGCCAGAATCGCTTCCTTCCCCGCCCGCACGTCGTCCGCCGAGCGGGGAAGGACGTTGGGGTGCAGGTTCGCATCCGACAGATGCCCCCACACCGCGTGGTCGAGGCCGCGCGATTCGAACGCGGTCCGGAAGAGGCGGACGCAGTCGGAGAGTTTCGAGAAGGGCACGATCATGTCGGCCGCGGTTTTCTCGATTGTGTCATCCACGGTGCGCTTGGCGATAGCCACCTGCCGGTTCACCGCTTCCGGCACTGCTTCCCGGAAGGCGAGCAGCTCGGCCGCCCGGGTCGTGTCGCCGGGGGCCGCGAGCTCGGTGTGGTCGAGGAGCCTTTCGGCCTCGAGGAGCCGGCAGAGGTGGACGATGGGGCCGCCGGGCGGTTGCGCGGAGGCCGCGAGGCCGATCTGCTCGTGGACCTCGCCGGCGGTGGTGCCGGGGGGGAGCTCGATCTGGAGCAGGAGCACCGCGCCCGCCGTCTCCGGAATCGACACCCGGGTGCGCCGGCCGCCCCCCGCGGCGCGCGCGAGCTCGAGCGAGCGCCGGTCCAGGTACTCGATGGCGATGACGTCGAGCCCGGCCGGATCGGCCCGGCGGCGGGTGTCCAGCGACACGTCGCGCAGCCGAGCCGCGAGCGCCGCCGCCTGCCCCTCGTCGTCGAGGACGATCAGCGCGACGCAGACCTCCGGGCGCCGGGGCAGGACGTCGAGGGTGACGGATGTCACCACCCCCAGCGTGCCTTCCGAGCCCACGAACAGGTCGATGAGATCCAGATCGGGGGCGGCATGATACCCGGCCGAGTGCTTGGGGACCCGCGGCAGGCGATACGTCGGGGCCGGCACCACGATGGCGCCGCGTGACGTGTCGATCACGAACCGGCCATCCGATGCGCGCACCTGTCCCCGCTCGAGATCGAGCAGCTCGCCGCACGCGAGCACCACCGTCAGGCGGCGGACCCAGTCCCGCGTGGTGCCGTACTTGAACGTCGCGGCCCCGGCCGCGTTCGTCGACACCACCCCCCCGACGGTCGCTCCCTCGAACGTGGGCACCGGCGGATACGACCTGCCGGCCGCGTCCAGGGTCTCGCGCAGGGCGGTCAGGCTGACCCCCGGCTGCGCGGTGATCAGGGTGTCCGCGATGTCCTCGAGGGCGTTCATCCGCGACGTGCTCAGCACCAGCTCGCCCATCGGGGTCGCCCCGCCCGTCAACGACGACTGGGCGCCGACCGGCAGCACACGGGCGGCGCCGCGGATCAGCGAAGCGCACTGCTCCTCGTCCCGGGGAAAAGCCACCGCCGGCGCATGACCGCCGGGGTAGTGGGCCGCGTCCTCGACGAAGCCCGAGACGTCTTCGGTGACCACGGCCGCGGGGGGCGAGTCGTGACCGGCGGCGCGCGCGGGGCGGGTTCGGATGCGGTTGGTCGCCATGCGGATCGAACGATTCGAGGAGTCGATGTTCGCGTATCGGCCCAGCGGCCCGTGGGGGAATGCCCCGCTCCATTTGACCGGTGGGGCACCTTGCCGCGGCGAGCCGGATTCCGCCAAAGTGATCATGATAAAGTGACTAGCTTGTCCCGAACAGGCCAGCAGCCCGTGGCAGGACCCCGCGTCGTACCGGTCGAATGCGGCGGGGCTATTTGCCACGGGCTGCTGGCCATTGTGGGTTATGGGGTCTGACGGCTCCGATACGGAAAGGGTTCCTTCCATGTTCCATCGGCTCTGCGGCGTGGGCGCCGTCCTGGCGATTTCTGCGGCGTGCGGTGCTCCGACGCATGCCCAATCCGACGGCCAGGTGGTGGGGCGCGTCGGCGACCGGACGGTCACCATGGCGGAGCTCGACGAGGCTTGGCGCAGCAACGATGCGGCCTCCCGCATGCGCATGCTGCAGGAGCTGTACGAGACCCGCAGACGCACCCTCGACATCGTCATCGGGGAAATCCTCATCGAGCGGGAAGCGGTCGCCCAGGGTACCTCTCGCGACGAGCTGCTGGCGCAGGAGCTGCCGGCGAGAACCCTGCCCGTCACCGCCGAGGACATCACCCGGGTCTATCAGCAGAACCGGCGCGCCTTCCCCAATCTGACCGAGGAGGAGATGGAGCCGCAGATCCGCACGTTCCTCGCCCAGCAGCGGCCGATGCAGGCGCTGCAGGCCTACATGACCGAGCTGCGGGACGCCGCCGGCGACATCCGGGTGGAGCTCGATCCGCCCCGCACGGCCATCGAGATCGTCGAGGGCGACCCGGTCTCCGGTCCGGACGGCGCCCCGGTCGAGATCGTGGAGTTCTCCGACTTTCAGTGTCCGTTCTGCCAGCGGTTGGTCGGGACCCTCGACCGCTTGAAGGCGGAGTACGGCGACGAGATCCGGCTGGTCTTCAAGGACTTTCCGCTACCCAACCACGCCGAGGCGTTCAAGGCGGCCGAGGCGGGCCTCTGCGCCAATGCGCAGGGAAAGTTCTGGGAGCTGCACGACACCCTGTTCGAGAAGCAGGAGGAGCTCGAGGTGGAGGACCTGAAGCGCCATGCCGGCGAGCTCGGGATGGATCAGGGGGCCTTCGACGCCTGTCTCGACAGCGGCCGGTTCGCCGAGCAGGTGAACGCCGACCTGCGGCACGGACAGGCGCTCGGCATCCAGTCGACCCCGACCGTGTTCATCAACGGCCGTGCGGTGATGGGAGCGGCGCCGTACGACGTGTTCGAGGAAATCGTGCGGGACGAGCTGGACCGTAGCCGATAAGGATAGAGGGTGGCGCAGCCGGTCGCTCCGGCGACCGGCCGCGCGCCACTCCGGCGCGAGATCAGTCCGCCGCTACGAGGCGGGCGGCCTCTTCGGCGAGGAAGCCCTCGAAATCCGCGCGGTTGGTGATGGAGACGAACCCGCGCATCCGGTAGTGGCCGAGGCCGCAGAGCTGCGAGCAGTTGATCTCGTAATCCCCGGCAATCGTCGGCACCCACCAGACCGGGATCTCCATGCCCGGGATCGCATCCTGCTTCACCCGCATCGGCGGAATCGCGAAGCTGTGGATGACGTCGAGGCTGGACAGATACACGATGACCGGTTCGTCGACCGGCAGGTTGAGCTGGTTGATGGTGTGAATGTCGTCGGCGGCGGCCGGGTCGTCCCGGTCGAGGCCGATCGCATTGGTCGGCGTGATCAGGCTGCCGTCGCGGCGTCCGAAGCTGCCGTCGGGACCGGGATAGACCGCATGCCATTCGAACTGTTTCGCGATGACGTGCACCACCGTCGCTCCCTCTTCGGGGGGGAACGCGTTGACGCGAACCGTCCACGCGGGAATGGCGAAGAACAGGAGAATGACGGCCTCGACGACCGCCACGCCGACTTCGAGGTAGCTCGAGGTGTGGCTCTTGACGCCGGCGTAGTCCGCCTTCGGATTCGCGGAGGCGCGGAAACGGATCAAGGTATAGATGAAGAAGATCCCCCAGCCGACGAACAGCATCGCCATGAGCCAATGGACGATGACGATAATCCGGTCGATCTCCGCGGCGTGAGCCGAAGCCTGTAGCGGCAGTCCGAGAAATTCCTGCATCGATTCACTCCCTGCCAATCCTGTAGGAGCCTGGGCCGTCCTGCGGCGCCGACTCCCCGCCCGTCCCGGAATCCCGCGCCGGCGAATGCCGTCGCGGAGTTACGACGGGCTCCCAGCCTGCGACGATGGGGACAGATCGACGCGCTCGCCGATCGCCATCCTGGATCGCTTCAACAGATAGAGAAAAAAGCTCGCAAAGGCGGCCAGCACGCCGCCGGTGATGCCGATCATCACGAGAATGCCCCAGCTCGCACCGATCGACATCGCCGAGTTCGGGTCTCCGAAACAGACCTGACAGGCCCATGCGGCCTGCGGCGTGGCCAGCACGACCCCCGCCAGCACCATCGTCGTCCGCAGCACGTGTCGCATCATGATCTCAGCGCCTCGTGTCGACCGGGTTCAACGCAGCCCCATCTCGCGTGTCTTCCGAATGAACCGTACCGTGTAGACCGACAGCAGCCCCGCCGTCAGCATCGACCCGACGGCCGTCACCAAGTGCCAGACGGTGCCACGGTCCGAGCCGTAGGTCACACCGCCCCACACCGCCATCATCAGCGTCAGCCCGATCGACGCGATGACGAAGACGATGTGGAACGCGCGCAACGACATCAGTGCGCCTCGTCCTCCGCGTGCGCGGCGTCCGCGTTCGGCAGCGTCTTGTGGACGCCGTAGGTGTCCGACAGCGTCAGGATCGGCACGAGCATCAGCACCAGCCAGAAGGCCACGGTCAGCGCCAGCGCGATGACCAGGGCCCGGCTCCGCTCGTCGATCAGATGCATGAAGTAGCTCGCCACCAGCGAGCTCTTGGCGGTGGCGATGATGAGGGCGATGATGATCGCCAACGGCACCGCCACGTCCAGGTACGAGGCGAGAACCGTCACCGCCGTGAGGATCGCCAGCGCGCCGGCGACCTTCATGTAGATGTCGATGTGCTTCTTGGTTTCTTCAGCGCTTCCGCTCATGACGCCTCCGCAGTGTCCAGGAGCCCGGCCGGCAAGGAGAAGCGGGCAACGCCCTCCGGCTTCGGCCGACGGTCGGCAGCTCTACAGCAGGTAGAGCACCGGGAACAGGAAGATCCAGACCAGGTCGACGAAGTGCCAGTACAGGCCGGCGGCCTCCACGCGGTTCTCGAACATCTCCCGTTTGACATGCCACATCCGGCTGCCGGCGCCCCAGAAATAGCTGTTGACGATGACGCCGCCGATGATATGCAGCCCGTGCAGGGCGGTCATCGTCCAGTAGATGGCCAGGAACGTGCTGTGCGAGGGCAGATGGTCGTGCGTCACCTTCTCGTAGTACTCGAACCCCTTCACGCCCAGGAAGGTAAGCGCGAGGAGGATGGTCGCGCCCATGTACAGCTTGTACTTGGCGAAGTCGCCGAGCTTGAGCGACGCGAAGGCCATGACCATCGTCACGCTCGAACCGATGAGGACCGCGGTGTTGAAGGCCCCGATCGGAATGTTCAGATACTCGGCGCCCAACGGCCAATCGACACCGCCCACCCGCAGGATCACGTACGTCGAAAACAGCCCGCCGAACAGCATCACCTCGGAGGCCAGGAACAGCCAGATGCCGAGCTTGACGTTGTTCAAGCCGGTATCCGGCCGTTCAGCTACGGTATACGGAATGTCCATCCTGGTTACACCTTCGCGGGTGCGGGCTCGGCGCCGGTCGCCTGTCCCTGCATGGAGAAGTCGTTCGAAGCGCCGGGCACGCTGTACTCGTAGGGTCCCCGGTGCGCCTCCGGCAGTGTCGTGAAGTTGCCGTGCGGCGGCGGCGAGGGCGCCTGCCACTCGAGGGTCGTCGCCTTCCACGGGTTGTCGTCGACCTTCTTGCCGTTCCGGATGCTCCAGAAGAAGTTGACGATGAAGAAGAGCTGGAAGAACCCGAGCGCCCACGCGCCGTAGGACATCACGGCGTTCCACTCCATGACCTCTTGCGCGTGCACGTACTGCATGCCGCCGTCATACAGCCGCCGGTTCACCCCGGCCAGCCCGGTGATGAACATCGGCGCGAAAACGAAGTTGATCGCGATGAACGAGCCCCAGAAGTGAATCTTGCCGAGCGTCTCGTTCATCACCCGGCCGGTCGCCTTCGGGTACCAGTAGTAGAGGCCGGCGAACAGCGCGAAGATGGTGCCGGGCGCCACGACGTAGTGGAAGTGGCCGATCACGTAGTAGGTGTCGTGCAGATGCAGGTCGGGCGCCGTCAGGCCCAGCGGCAACCCCGTGAGCCCCCCGATGCCGAACATCGGCAGGAAGGCCAGCGCGAACAGCATCGGCACGTTATAGCGAATGGACCCGCCGTACAGCGAGATGAAGAACGCCGACAGAATGACCACCGACGGCACCGAGATGATCATCGTCGTGGTCTGGAAGAAGGAGCTCATCACCGTGCCCATGCCGGTCAGGAACATGTGGTGCGCCCACACCACGAACGACATGAATCCGAGGAAGACGACGGACGCCACCAGGACGCGGTAGCCCCAGAGCGGCTTGCGGGTGTTGTTGGCGAGAATCTCCGCGACGATGCCCATCGCCGGCAGAATCAGGACGTACACCTCCGGGTGGGCGAGGAACCAGAACAGGTGCTGCCACAGCAGCGGACTGCCGCCGCCGCTGACGTCGAGGGGCCCTGCGGTGGTCACCAGCCCGCTCGGCAGGAAGAAGCTGGTGTCGGCCAGCCGGTCCATCAACTGCAGCACGCTGGCCGCCTCGAGCGGCGGAAACGCCAGCAGCAGGAGGAACGCCGTCACGAGCTGCGCCCAGACGAAGAACGGCAGGCGCATGAAGCTCAGCCCGGGGGCGCGGAGCTGCAGGACCGTGACGATGAAGTTGATCGAGCCGAGCAGCGACGAGGTGATCAGGAAGATCATCCCGACCAGCCACCAGGTCTGCCCTTCCAGCGCGATGATCGACAGCGGCGCGTAGGAGGTCCACCCGGAGTTCGCGGCGCCGCCGGGCACGAAGAAGCTGGCGAACATGACGACGCCGCCCAGGAAGAACGCCCAGTAGCTGGCCATGTTCAACCGCGGGAACGCCATGTCGGGGGCGCCGATCTGCAACGGCAGCACGTAGTTGCCGAAGCCCCCGACGGCCAGGGGCACGACCCCCATGAACACCATGATGGTGCCGTGCATCGCCCCGAGCTGGTTGTAGAACTCCGGCAGCATGATGCCGCCCGGCGCGTTCTCCGACCCGAGGAAGTTGCCGATGATCGGAATCGGCGCGCCCGGGAAGGCGAGCTGCCACCGCATGAGCATCATCAGCGAGAAGCCGAACAGCAGGAAGAGCATGGCGGTGATCGCATACTGGATGCCGATCACCTTGTGGTCGACCGAGAAGACGTACGTCCGGAGAAAGCTCGACTCGTGTTCGTCGTGGGCATGTTCGGCATGCGCGACATGTTCGGCGGTGGTCACGTTCTCCAACGTCGTGACTCCTTTCTGGACCTGCCTGCGATCCGGTGGTCGCCACGGGCGACGACGCCGGTCGGGCGTGAGGCAGTGACGTGACCGGCGTTGGCGCCCGCGGGCTCTCGACGGAGCAGGCTGCCTCGCGATTCCCGTCGTGATTCAATGCTGGCGACAGCCGAGACGGTGCCGGGATGGCAGGATGCCATCCACGTGCATCGTTTCACAAACGTCTGACGTCCGCGCAATTCTATCGGCGCCGCCCCGTCCTTTGCAACCCTGGTCGGCCCGCGGCGGGAGGCGCCGCCGCATACGGCCGGCGATCCGGCCTGACCGCGTTTTTCCGCGGAGCATTGCTCCGCGGTCGCCCGGGCCCGACAGGCGCCCTCGTCACGCCTTGTCAGCCGGGCGTCTCTCGCCCGACGGCGCCCTGCGCCGGTCTCGGTCCGACTCGGGTGCCTTGCCCACGGACTGCCGGCGGACAGGTATACTGCGGTGAGGCCGACGCCCATGAATCCGCAGCCCGAGGACGTCCGGCGCGTGCTCGACACCCGCGGGGACGAGCCGTTCACCGCCACCTACGTCGCGGTGGTGGTCGTCGAGGTGCTCGTGCTCGCGGGGTTGTGGCTGTTCTCGCGACATTTCTCAGGGTAGTCGGCTCGGACCCGCGTTCCGCCGGCTGCCGCACCTTCCCATGCATCCCCTGGACTGGATCATCATCGGCGGCTATCTCGTGTGGGTGGTCTACGACGGCCTGAAGCGGTCGCGGGGAACCGACGCGGTCGAAGGGTACTTTCTCGCGGGCCGGTCGCTGCCGTGGTGGGCGGTCGGGCTGTCGGTGATGGCCACCCAGATGAGCGCCGTCACCCTGGTCGGCACCACCGGGCAGGGCTACGCCGACGGCATGGGGCTGGTGCAGATGTACTTCGGCCTCCCGCTCGCGATGATCATCCTGTCGGTGACGCTGGTCCCGTTCCTCTACCGGGCCCGGGTGTTCACGGCCTACGAGTATCTGGAACGCCGGTTCGACCGGAAGACCCGAGCCCTGACGAGTCTGATTTTCCTGGTTTCGCGGGGGTTGGCGGTGGGGGTGATCATCTCCGCGCCGGCCGTGGTGCTCTCCGTGGTGCTGGGGTGGAACCTGACCCTCACGGCCCTCGCGATCGGGGTTCCGACGACCTGCTACACCATGTTCGGCGGTGTGCAGGCCGTCGCGTGGGCCGACGTCAAGCAGATGGTCATCATCGTGGGCGGGCTGCTGGCGGTGGTCGCGGCGCTCGTTCTGGGGCTGCCGGGCGGGGTCGGCCTCGGCGATGCGATGCATCTGGCCGGCGCGGCCCGCCGGCTGACCGCCATCGACTTCTCACCGGATCTGAACCAGACCTACACGTTCTGGTCCGGTCTGTTCGGCGGGCTGTTCCTCATGCTCGGGTACTTCGGGTGCGATCAGAGTCAGGTGCAGCGTCATCTGACCGCCGATTCGGTCGACGCCGCCCGCCGGTCGCTCCTGATGAGCGCGTACTGGAAGATCCCGCTGCAGGCGCTGATTCTGCTGACCGGGGTGCTGGTGTTCGTCTTCCATCTGTTCCAGGCGCCCCCGATGCTCTTCAACCCGGTGCAGGACGCCGCCGCGCGCACCGGCGGCCGGGCGGCGGAGTACGCGGGGATCGAGACGGAGTTCACCGAGGCGCTCGCGGTGCGCCGCACCGCGGCCGGCGAGATGCTCGCGGCCCGCCGGGACGGCAGCGCCGTGGTCATCGCCGAGGCCACGGCGGCGTTCGCGGCCAGCCAGCAGCGGGTCGGGGCGGTGCGCGATCGGGCGGCGGGGCTGGTGGAGGCAGCCACCGGCGAAGAGTACTCCGACGTCAACTACGTGTTTCCGACCTTCATCATCACGCATCTGCCGGTCGGGCTCGTGGGCCTGATGATCGCGGCGATCTTCGCGGCGGCGATGTCGAGCGCCGCGGCCGAGCTGGCCGCGCTGTCCACCACCAGCGTCATCGATTTCTACCGGCGGTACCTGAACAGCGACGCGTCGGACCGCCACTATCTGCGGGTGTCGAAGCTGGCGACCGCGCTGTGGGGCGTGGTGGCGACCGTCTTCGCGGTGTCCGCGGCCAACCTCGGGTCGCTGATCGAGGTCGTCAATCAGATCGGATCCTATTTCTACGGGTCGCTCCTGGGGGTGTTCGTGCTGGCCCTCGGGTTCCGCCGGGCCACCGCCAACGGCGCCTTCCTGGGACTGTTCGCGGGCATGGCGTCGGTCGCCCTGCTCGAAAGCGCCGCCGACGTGTCCTTCCTCTGGAACAACGTGGTCGGCACCGTCGCGGTGGTGGTCGTCGGCCTCGCCGTCAGTTGGCTCCAGCCTGCCGAATGACGCGCGCACCGGCGTTGTCGGTGGGTCCCCCCGTGATCGGTGGGTCCCCCCGTGATATGTTGATATACGACCGTTCTGGTCGGCAATCCGATCGGGCCATGCCCGGTCGTGATTGACAGGCGGTGGGCGGCCGGTCGGACCGGCTGGACGCCACTGCTCGCCGGCCACTGTTCGACACGTTGCAGGGAGCGCCATGAGCACCGCGATCCAGACCGTCGAAGAGCTTGCGAATCAGGAATACAAGTACGGGTTCGTCACCGACGTCGAGACGGACTCGATCCCGGTCGGCCTCAGCGAGGAGGTCATCGCGCTGATCTCGGCCAAGAAGGACGAACCGAAGTGGCTGCTCGACTGGCGCCTGAACGCCTTTCGGGTCTGGTTGAAGATGACCGAGCCGGCGTGGCACAACGTGCGCTATCGGCCGATCGACTATCAGGCGATCAGCTACTACGCGGCGCCCAAGAAGCAGGCGCAACTCGAGAGCCTGGACGAGGTCGACCCCGAGATCCGGGCCACCTTCGACAAGCTGGGGATCTCGCTCGACGAGCAGAAACGCCTGTCCGGCGTGGCCGTCGACGCCGTCTTCGACAGCGTCTCGGTCGCCACCACGTTCAAGGCCACGCTGGCCAACCTCGGCATCATCTTCTGCTCGTTCTCCGAGGCGGTGCGCGACCATCCCGAGCTGGTCCGCAAGTATCTGGGCACCGTCGTGCCGCATACCGACAACTTCTTCGCCGCCCTGAACTCCGCGGTGTTCAGCGACGGGTCGTTCGCGTACATCCCCAAGGGCGTGAAGTGCCCGATGGAGCTCTCGACCTATTTCCGCATCAATGCGGCCAACACCGGGCAGTTTGAGCGGACCCTGCTCGTGGCCGACGAGGGCGCGGAGGTGAGCTATCTGGAGGGTTGCACGGCGCCGCAGCGCGACGAGAACCAGCTTCACGCGGCGGTGGTCGAGCTGGTGGCGCTCGACGACGCGACCATCAAGTACTCGACCGTACAGAACTGGTACCCCGGCGACAAGGACGGCAAGGGCGGGATCTACAACTTCGTGACCAAGCGGGGCAAGGCGTTCGCGAACGCCAAGGTGACCTGGACCCAGGTGGAGACCGGCTCCGCGATCACCTGGAAGTACCCGAGCTGCATTCTGCAGGGCGACAACTCCGTCGGCGAGTTCTACTCCGTCGCGGTGACCAACAACTACCAGCAGGCGGACACCGGGACGAAGATGGTGCATCTGGGCCGGAACACCCGCAGCACCATCGTGTCGAAGGGGATCTCCGCCGGGCACGGTCAGAATACCTACCGGGGCCTCGTGCGCATCGGCAAGGGGGCTCGCGGCGCCCGCAACTTCTCGCAGTGCGATTCGCTGTTGCTCGGCGACCGCTGCGGTGCGCATACCTTCCCGTATCTCGAAGTGAAGAACACGTCGTCGCAGGTGGAGCACGAGGCGTCCACGACGAAGATCGGCGAGGACCAGATCTTCTATTGCCGACAGCGCGGACTGTCGACCGAGGACGCGGTCAACCTGATCGTCAACGGGTTCTGCAAGGAGGTCTTCCGCGAGCTGCCGATGGAGTTCGCGGTCGAGGCCCAGAAGCTCCTGAGCATCAGTCTCGAAGGCAGCGTTGGATAGGGACAGGAAATCGATGATCGAGATTCGCGATTTGCAGGCCAGGGCCGGGGAACGCCAGATCCTGAACGGTATCGACCTGGTGGTGAACCCCGGCGAGGTTCACGCCATCATGGGGCCCAACGGCTCCGGCAAGAGCACGCTGGCCGGGGTGCTGGCCGGCCGTGACGGGATCGAGGTCACCGGCGGGTCGGCAACGTTCAAGGGACAGGATCTGCTGGATCTCGACCCGGAGGAGCGGGCGCGCGAGGGCCTGTTCCTGGCATTTCAGTATCCGGTCGAAATTCCCGGCGTCAACAACGCCTACCTGCTCAAGGCGGCCCTGAACGAGGTGCGGAAGCATCGGGGAGAGCCCGAGCTCGACGCGATCGACTTCATGACCCTGGTCCGGAAGCGCCTATCGCTGCTGGAGATGGACGACGCCTTGTTGAACCGTCCCGTCAACGACGGGTTCTCCGGGGGCGAGAAGAAAAGGAACGAGATCTTCCAGCTCGCGGTGCTCGAGCC
The DNA here is from genome assembly GCA_965229825.1 of Vicinamibacterales bacterium. Classification (GTDB taxonomy): domain Bacteria; phylum Acidobacteriota; class Vicinamibacteria; order Vicinamibacterales; family UBA8438; genus JAJEEA01. Next base: position 480,573 of record CBDDJQ010000013.1, on the reverse strand, counting down.
GTCGCTCGCCATTCTCGACGAGACCGACTCGGGGTTGGACATCGATGCGCTCAAGACCGTCGCCGGCGGGGTCAACGCCATGCGAAGCTCCGAGCGCTCCATGATCGTGATCACCCACTATCAGCGGCTGCTGCACTACATCGTTCCCGATTTCGTGCACGTGCTGGCCCGGGGGCGGATCGTGAAATCGGGCGGCAAGGAGCTGGCCCTCGAGCTCGAGGAAAAGGGCTACGGATGGCTCGAGACCGAGCCGACGGCGGCGACCGCCTAGACTGCGCGATAGGGAACGTCAATGCCCCAGATAGCCATCAGCGCTGACAGCTACGCCGCGCAGTTCGCGGCCGTGAAGCAGAGGATACCGCTTGACGGTCGGCTCGGAACGTTGCGCGAAGACGCGTTCCGTTGCTTCGACCGGCTCGGATTTCCCACCACCCGGCTTGAGGAGTGGCGGTTCACCAACGTCGCCCCGATCGCCCAGACCCCGTTCCAGGCGCCCGCCGCGTTCGTCGGGCTCGACCGGGATGTCCTCGACTCGCTGCATCTGTCCCGGTCCGGCGCCCCCGAATTCGTGTTCGTGAACGGGAGCTTTTCTCCGGAGCTGTCGGACGCGTCCGGCCTCCCGCCGGGGGTTCGGGTGCGGAGCCTCGCGGCCGTGGCCGCCGGCGAGGGCGGCGGTTTCGAGGCGGTCGCGGCGCACCTCGGGCGCCTCGCGCGGTTCGAGAACAACGCGTTCGCCGCGCTCAATACCGCCTTCCTCCGGGACGGCGCGGTCATCGAGGTGGACGGCGGCGTCGTGCTCGATCGCCCCATCCATCTGCTCTTCGTGTCTTCGAGCGAGGCGGTCCCCGTGCTCAGCCAGCCGCGGGTGCTGATTGCGGCCGGGGCCAGCAGCGAGGTCCGGGTCGTCGAAAGCCATGCTGGCGTCGGGGATGTCCCGTATCTGAGCAATACCGTGACCGAGGTGTCGGCCGCCGACAATGCGGTCGTGGACCACTACACGGTGGTGCGGCAGGCGGATGCCGCGTTTCACGTCGGCAACCTGGCCGTCCGCCTCGGCCGGTCGAGCAACTTCTCGTCCCACGCCATCACCGCGGGCGGGGCCATCGTGCGGAACGAGGCCGCCGTCGTCCTCGCCGGCGAAGGCGGCGAGTGCACGTTGAACGGGCTGTATCTGGCGAACGGCCGGCAACTGGTCGACAACCAGACCACCATCGACCACGCCATGCCCCACTGTGACAGTCACGAGCTGTACAAGGGGATTCTGGACGGGCGGAGCCGCGCCGTGTTCAACGGCAAGATCATCGTCCGGCTCGATGCCCAGAAGACCGACGCCAAGCAGTCGAACAAGGCGCTGCTGCTGTCCGAGGACGCGCAGATCACCACCAAACCCCAGCTCGAGATCTTCGCCGACGACGTGAAGTGCACCCACGGGGCCACTGTCGGTCAGCTCGACCCGGACGCGTTGTTCTATCTCCGGGCGCGCGCCCTGTCGGAAGCGCAGGCCCGGCAGCTTCTGATTCACGCGTTCGCCGCCGATCTGCTCGGGCACATCAAGGTGGAGGCGATCCGCCGCGAGCTCGACGCGCTGCTGCTGGAACGGCTCCCGATGAGCGGAGGCGAGTGACGGCGATCGGGGGGCAGGGACAGGGATCGGTCGGGGCCGTGGACGCCGGTTGCGATCCAGGTTCGAGGGTGTTGATGACCAGCGTGACCGCATCGGAGCCTGCCGTGCTGGATGTGGCCCGGATCCGCGGGCAGTTTCCGATTCTCGCGCAGACCGTCGGCGGCAAGCCGCTGGCCTATCTCGATAACGCCGCGACCACCCAGAAGCCGCAAGCGGTCCTCGACAGGCTGGCGCGGTACTACGCTGCCGGCAACGCCAACATCCACCGCGGCGTGTACGCGCTGAGTCAGGACGCGACGCAGGCCTACGAAGCCGCCCGCGGCAAGGTGGCGGCCTTTCTCAACGCGGCCGAACCGGCCGAGATCATCTTCACCCGCAACGCGACCGAGGGCATCAACCTCGTCGCGCAGACGTTCGGCCGCAGCCGCGTCGGGGCGGGAGACGAAGTGGTGATCTCGGGCATGGAGCACCACTCGAACATCGTGCCGTGGCAGATCCTGTGCGAGGAAAAGGGCGCCCGCCTGCGGGTGGCGCCGTTCTCCGACGCGGGAGAGCTGCTGGTCGACGAGCTGGCCGCGCTGCTCGGGCCGCGGACCCGGCTCGTGTCGATCGTGCACATGTCGAACTCGCTGGGGACCATCAATCCCGTCGAGCGGGTCGTCGATCTGGCCCACCGGCAGGGTATCCCGGTTCTCGTCGACGGAGCGCAGGCGGCGTATCACATGCCGGTCGACGTGCAGGCGATCGGATGCGACTTCTACGTCGTCACCGGACACAAGCTCTATGGCCCGACCGGGATCGGCGCGCTCTACGGCCGCCGCGCCCTGCTTGAGGCGATGCCGCCCTACCAGGGGGGCGGCGACATGATCAGCTCGGTGACGTTCGAGCGGACGACCTACAACGAGATTCCGCACCGGTTCGAGGCGGGCACGCCGCACATCGCGGGCGTGGTCGGGCTCGGCGCGGCCATCGATTTCATCACCGGCATCGGATTCGACGCCATCGTGGCGCACGAGCGGCGCCTGCTCGACTACGCGACCGAGGCGCTGTCCGCGGTGCCCGGACTGCGTCTCATCGGGACCGCCGGCAACAAGGCGAGCATTCTGTCGTTCGTGCTCGAGGGGGTGCATGCCCACGACATCGGGACCATCGTGGACACCGAAGGGGTCGCGATTCGCACCGGCCACCACTGCACCCAGCCGGTCATGGACAGGTTGGGGGTGCCGGCCACCGCCCGCGCCTCGCTCGCCCTGTACAACACGACCGGCGAGATCGATCAGTTGGTGGCGGCGTTGGCCCGGGTCCGGGAGCTGTTCGGCTAGCCGGGCCGATCGGGCGCCGCGCGAGAGAGACGACATGTCCGATCTGCGGGATCTGTATCAGGAGGTCATCCTCGACCACAATCGCAGTCCGCGCAACTTCGGGCGGCTCGACGATGCCGACCTCCGGGCCGACGGCCACAATCCGCTCTGCGGCGACAAGCTCTCGATCACCGTCAAGCTGACCGGCGATCGGGTGGTCGACCTGCGTTTCGAGGGGTCCGGCTGCGCCATCTCGAAGGCGTCGGCGTCCCTCATGACCGAGGGGGTCAAGGGCCGGACCCTCGAAGAGGTCCACCGGCTCTTCGAGCGGTTCCACCGGCTGGTCACCGATCGGACGGCCCCGGCGGACGACGCGGGGTTGGGGAAGCTGGCGGTGTTCGCGGGGGTGCGCGACTACCCGGCCCGCGTCAAGTGTGCGATCCTGGCGTGGCACACCCTGCGGGCCGCGGTGGACGCCGGCCGCGAGATCGTGTCGACGGAGTAGCCGCGATCCCCGCCGCCGGTGGCGATCCGTAACCTGGGAGACAGCGCCAAGTGGGAATCTTCAACTTCGATACGTCTGGGGGCGATCGGCCGGAATCCGGCCCCGCGAGGACGCCGGCGCCGGACGCTGCGGCCGCGGCGAGTCCAGCCCGTCCGGATTCGCCCCGGCCCATTCTGCCGAGCGAGCCGCCCGCCCCGCCGCCGGCGGCCACCCACGACCCGATAGACCCGGATCCGCTGAAGACGCTCGAGCTCAAACCGAAGCTCATCGAGGCGTTGTCGACCGTCTATGACCCGGAGATCCCGGTCAACATCTACGAGCTGGGGCTCATCTACGACGTCGACGTGAACGCCGACGCGCTGGTGGGGATCCGCATGACCCTGACCTCGCCGGGATGTCCCGCCGCCCAGACCCTGCCGGTGGAGGTGAAGGCGAAGGCCAAGGCGGTGACCGGGGTCAGCGATGCCTGGGTCGACATCGTCTGGGAGCCGCAATGGGACATGAACAAGATGTCCGATGCGGCCAAGCTGCAACTCGGGCTCCTGTAGCGGCGGGTCTCGGGACCGTCCGAGCAGCCCGCGGCAAGGCCCCGCTGCCGGCGACGGGCGATGCATCCTGCCTGAACTACGTTTTCTTCGGTCACCTGGGCCCAACAGGCTTCCCTCGTCACGCCCGGCCCGGCAAATCGACGCCCGGCGGCTCCGCCTGCCGCCAAACCGGCCCTCCGGCAGTCCGCGCGGTTCCACGGCGCAGACACCCGGTCAGGCACCCGGTTTCGGTGCGGCGCGCGGTTCCGCCTCGGGGCCGCCGGCGCCGCCTCGCGGTTGCGCCCCTGCCGGGTTTGGGACAGAATGCCCCTCTATACAGTTAGTCGTTCGTTGCGGCAGGCGTATCGACCCCGTTGCGCCGAAAGTTCGTTGCGGGTCCGTGCGCCTTGATTCGGCCGCTCTTGGGTTCTCGTTTGCGGGCGAAAGGAGTGCGGATTCATGAAGAGGTGGGAGCACTGTCTGATCGTATCGTGCGTCCTGTTCGTCTTCGTCGGCTGTGGGGCGGCGACGCCCGAGCTGCAGCTCCTCGAAGATGCGGCCGAGGCGCTGGGGAGCCTCCGCGCCGTGGGAGAGACGACCGGCGTGGTTCTCGAGGGGACGGGGCGAACCTACCGTCTCGGCCAGAACTCGACCCCGCGGGCCGACCTGCCGTACTACGAGATCGAGAACTATCGTCTGGAGCTCGATTTCGCCAACCAGCGGTGGCAGGTGCGGCAGGACCGCACCACGACGTTCCTCACCGGGAGTCCGCTCTACGGGGTGCGCCAGACCTACGGCCTTGATGGCGACGTCGCCTACGACGAACAGGGCGACGGGTGGGTGCGTGCGTCGGACCGGGTGGCCGCCGAGCGCTGGGCCGAGATCTACCACAATCCGCTTGGCATCGTGCTGCTCGGGCTCGACGAGACCTCGACGGTGAGCAATCTCCGCGAGGAGGACGGCCAGCAGGTCGTCGACATCGTGGCGGCCAACGGCACCCAGTTCACCCTGCACGTCGACGCGACCACCCTGCACCCCAGCCGGGTGATGTCCGCCCGGTATCACCCGGTTCTGGGTGACGTCAACTACGAGACCGTCTTCGAGGACTATGCCGAAGCCGGCGGACTGGGCGGGTTCCAGGCGCGGCTGACGCTGCCGCGCAGCTATACCTACAATCTCGGCGAGTACACGATCGCCGAGTATCGGGTGGGCAGCGATACCCAGGCGCAGATCGGCGACCTGTCGGCTCCCGAGGCCGAGCCGGCGTCGGACGAGGTCGTCGTCGAGGCGGAGGAGGTGGCCGACGGGGTCTGGCACCTGACCGGCGGCTCGCATCACAGTGCGCTGATCGAGTTCGACGAGTTCCTCGCGCTGATCGAGGCGCCCCAGAGCGAAGCGCGCACGCTGGCCGTGATCGAGCACGCCCGCGGGCTGCAGCCGGAGAAGCCGCTGCAGTACGTGGTCAATACCCATCACCACTTCGACCACTCCGCCGGCATCCGCGCCGCGGTCTCCGAGGGGCTGACGGTGATTACGCACGACATCAACCGGCCGTTCTTCGAGGACATGGTGGCCCGGCAGCACACGATCGAGCCGGACGTCCTGGCCGGGAATCCGCAGCCGCTCACCCTCGAGACGGTGGCCGCGGACGAGGTCTACGAGTTGAGCAGCGGGCGCCGCACCCTGCAGATCTCCCGCATCGCGGGCGATCGGCACTGCGACGGAATCGTCATGGCGTATCTGACGCGGGAGCGGATTCTGTTCGAGGTCGATGCCTTCTCGCCGGGGGCGGCGGCGTCGCCGTTCGCGGCCTCCCTGCTCGAGAACATCGAGGAGCGGGACCTGCGCATCGACACCATCGTCCCGCTTCATGGCCCCGGCGTCGCCACCCTCGACGACCTCGAGAGCGCGATACGACAGGAGGGACTCTAACGTAGAACCGCGCGGACTCCTGCTCGGTGTTGGTCGGGCGGCAAGCGGAGCCGCAAGGAGGCGGTTCCGGGCGGATTCCGGCGCGGAGTTCGAGCGTCCGGATCCGTGAGCCGGCCGGGAAGCCGGGCCGGCTCCGCCCGCATCGCTCGCCGGTCTCGGGTTGCGCCGGCTCCCGGTTTTCTGCCGGGGGCGGCGCAACCCGGTCTTCGTCACGCCAAACGCATCGGCTCATCCTCCGCTTGCAGACGTCCATGTCCATACAGGATCGCGTTCGTGTCTTCGCTCCCGCGACCCTGTCGAATCTCGGGCCCGGCTTCGACGTGCTCGGGCTCGCCGTCGAGCAGCCGGGTGACTACGTGGACGCGGAGTGGTCCGATCGGCCGGGGGTCGAGATCGCCGGCATACGGGGGAACGCTGCTCAACTGACGACCGACCCGACCCGCAACGTCGTCGGCATCGCCGCGGCGGCGGCCCTGCGCCTGGTCGACGCCCGCGCGCCCGGGAAGCGGCCGCCCGGCGTCAGGCTGTGGCTGGACAAGCGCATGCCGCTCGCGAGCGGGCTTGGCAGCTCGGCCGCCAGCAGCGTCGCGGGAGCGCTCGCGGTGAGCGAGCTGCTCGGGGGGGCGCTCGATCGGAACCAGCTCATCGCCTGCGCTCTCGAAGGGGAGCGCGCGGTGTCGGGAGGCGTCCACGCCGACAACGTCGCGCCCTGCGTGACCGGCGGATTCGTCCTGATTCGAAGCTATGCCCCGATGGAGCTGTTGTCGCTGCCGGTGCCCGCGACGTTGCGCGTCGCCGTCGTGCACCCGCATACCGCGGTATCGACGGCCGTGGCGCGGCGCCTGGTGGCCGAGCGCCGCTTCGAGATCGCGGACGTGGTCGCCAACCTCGGCCAGTTGGGGGCGATGATCACCGCCCTGCATCGCTCTGACCTGGAGCTGCTCGGGCGGTCGATCAGCGATGCCCTGGTCGAGCCCATCCGCGCCCCGCTCGTGCCGGGGTTCGCCGACGTCAAGCAGGCCGCCCTGGAGGCGGGCGCGCTCGGATGCTCGTTGTCGGGGTCCGGGCCGTCGGTGTTCGCGTTCGCCGCGTCCGACGATCAGGCCCGGGCGCTGGCCGCCCGCATGTCCGATCGATTTCGAGAGGTGGCCGGTCTCGACAGCGACAGCTATGCCGGCGGCGTGAGCGTGCGCGGCGCCTGTCGTGTAGATGCCGGCGCGTGAGCGCGCCGCGGGGAGGGCGCCTGTCGTGGGTGCGGTCACGCTTCATCAATCCGCGAGCGCCCCGGCGCGTCTGGCCGCCGCGCACCGGTTTCTCGAGAGTCTGTCGCCGGGTTCCGAGGCGCTGATCGTCGGCGCCGCCCGCGATGCCGTCGACGATTTCGTGCGGGAGGGCGCGGCCCGGCGCGGCGCCACGTTCGGCCTCCACCGCTTCAGTCTGCGCCGGCTGGCGACCCGGATCGCGGGGCCGCGTCTGGCCGGCCGCCGGTTGGCCCCCGCCACCCGGCTCGGCGCCGAGGCGGTCGCCGCCCGCGCCGCCTTCGAGGAGCTCGAGCGCGGCACGCTCGGGTATCTCGCGCCGATCGCCGGATTGCGCAGCTTCGGTCGGACCCTGGCGTCGACCCTCGAGGACCTGCGCCTCGGCGGTGTCGAAGCCGACGATCTGTCGGGCTGCGGCGCGGTCGGGGCCGACCTCGACGCGTTGTCGCGGCAATACGCCCGGCAACTGGGTCAGGCTCATCTCGTCGACATCCCCGACCTGTATCGACTGGCGGCGGAGGTGGTCGCGGCCGGGGACCCGGTCGACGTGCCCCTCGATGTACCGGTGGTGCTGCTGGACGTGCCGGTCCGCGACCGGGCCGCCTGCGGCTTCGTCGCGGCCATCGCCGGCCGGTCCACGCGGCTTCTGGCGACGGTTCCGCAGGGAGACGAGCGGACGTGGGCGGCGCTCCGCCGGCTACCGCAGGCGGAGGTGGCGCCGCCCGACGACGCGGCCGGCCCGGACACCCCGCTGGCCCGGGTTCGCACCCGGCTCTTCGAGCCGATCGAGACGCAGGATTCCGAGGCCGCCGCCGACAGCGGCGAGGTCGAGCTTTTCTCGGCGCCGGGGGAGACCCGCGAATGCGTGGAGATCGCCCGGCTCGTGCAGCGAGAGGCCGCCGCCGGGGTGCGGTTGGACCGGATGGCGGTGGTGCTGCGGGCCCCGCAGGTCTACAGCGGGTTGCTGGAGACTGCCTTGCGTCGGGCCGGCGTCGAGGCTTGGTTCGTCCGCGGCACCCGGGCGCCGGATCCGGCCGGCCGGGCGTTCCTCGCACTGCTGGCGTGTGGGGCCGAGAACCTGTCCGCGCGCCGGTTCTCGGAGTACCTCTCCCTGGGGCAGGTGCCGCAACCCGACCCGGCCGGCGCCCCCCCGGCCGGCCGCGGGCGGTGGGTGCCTCCCTCCGAAGCCGACGAGGTGCTGCCGGCGCCCGCCTTGCCGGTGCAGGGATCGCTGTTCGACGTCGCCGACCTCGATCCGGACCACGACCAACCGGAGCCCGACGCCGACGACCGGCCGGTCGTCGGGGGGGCGTTGCGCGCCCCCTGGCACTGGGACCGGTTGCTGGTCGAGTCGGCCGTCATCGGCGGGCGCGACCGGTGGGTCCGCCGGTTGACGGGGCTCGAACGGGAGCTCCGCCTGCGTCTCGACGAGTGCGCCGGCGACGATCCCCGGTCGCCGCAGGTACGCCGGTTCGAACGCGATCTGACGGATCTCCGCCATCTGCGCGGGTTCGCCGTGCCGGTGATCGATCGGCTCGACGCGTTTCCCCCGAAGGCGCACTGGGGAGACTGGCTCGACCGCCTCGAGGCCCTGGCGCCGATGGTCCTGCGCCGCCCCGACCGGGTGCTCGCGACCCTCGGCGAGCTGCGGCCGATGGCCGACGTCGGTCCCGTCCCCCTGACCGAGGTGCAGGGGGTGCTGGCGGAGCGGCTGACCGAGCTGCAGGCGGAACCGCCCGCCCGACGTTACGGCCGGGTCTTCGTGGGAGGGCCCGAGCATGTGCGGGGCCGTGTCTTCGATATCGTGTTCGTGCCGGGACTGGCCGAGCGGATGTTCCCGCAGAAGCCCCGGCAGGACCCCATCCTCCTGGACGACGTCCGCCGGCGACTCAACACGCCGGACGCGGCGCCGCCCGCGCCCGGAAACCGTCGCCTTGCGGCTCCGCTTTCCGCCCAACCAACCCTGCCGGAGTCCGCGCCGTCTTTCGGCGTGGACTCCGATCCCCTCGGTCTGCCGGTGCTCGACGATCGGGCGGCCCACGAGCGGCTGCTGCTGCGGCTGGCCGTCGGCGCCGCCGCCCGCCGGCTCTTTCTGTCGTATTCCCGCCTCCAGCTCGGCGAGTCGCGCCCGCGGGTACCGTCCTTCTATGCCCTGGATCTGGAACGCGCCCGCACCGGCCGGGTGCAGGACTTCGCGATCACGGAACGCGAGGCTTTCGAGCGCGTGCAGTCGCGGCTGGCGTGGCCGGCGCCGTCGGATCCCGATGTCGCGATCGACGACACCGAGCACGATCTCGCAGTCCTGGGGCCGCTGCTGCGGCAGCAGGCGCCGGACGGGTTGCGGGGCCGCGCGCGGTATCTCCTGGCGCTGGAGCCGGTGCTGCGCCGGTCGCTGCTGGCCCGCTGGGCGCGCTGGAAGCCGCCCTGGAGCCGCTACGACGGGATCTATCGGCCGGATTCCGGGGCGCGGGCCGCGCTCGACGCCCAGCGGCTGTCGGCGCGGCCCTACTCGGTGACGGCGCTGCAGCGTTTCGCCGCCTGTCCGTACCAGTTTCTGCTGTCGGCGGTCTATCGCCTGCAGCCGCGCGAGGACATCGCCTCGCTGGAACGGCTCGATCCGCTGACGCGCGGGCGGATGTTCCACGAGGTGCAGGCCGGGCTGGTGCGCCTGCTCGAAAGCCGCAAGCGGTTGCCGGTCATCCGGGAACGCCTCGCCGAGGCCTGGACCCTGCTCGACGAGACCCTCGATGAGCTGGCCGCGCGCTACCACGAAGAGCTGGCGCCGGCCATCGATCGCGTGTGGAACGACGAGATCGAGAAGCTGCGCGTCGATCTGAAGGGCTGGCTGCAGCAGGTCGCGGACGACGGCGGTGAGTGGATGCCGATTCGAGCCGAGCTCGGGTTCGGCTTCCCGCCGGGTCCGGGGCGCGACCCCCGGAGCTCGGGCGACCCGGTGCTGCTCGACGGCACCTGGAAGCTGCACGGCGTCGTCGATCTCGTCGAGGCGCGGTCCCGGCCGACGGCGGCCGGCGAGCTGCGGGTGACCGACCACAAGACCGGGCGGAACCGTACCGCCGAGCGGATGGTGGTCGGGCATGGCGAGGTGTTGCAGCCGGTGTTGTACGGGCTGGCGGTGGAGCAGGTGCTCGGGCGTCCGGTCACCGAGTCGCGGCTCTTCTTCTCCTCGGTGGCGGGAGGGTACGACACCCGGTCGGTCCCGCTCGACGACACCGCGCGGCGATACGGGATCGAGGCGCTGTCGATCGTCGACCGGGCCATCGAGACCGGGGTCATCCTGCCCGCGCCGCGCCGGGACGCCTGCAAGTGGTGCGACTATCGCGTGGTGTGCGGGCCCTGGGAGGAAACGCGGGTGCGGCGCAAGGACGACACGAAGCTCGCCGATTTGCAGGCGCTGCGGAGATTGCCCTAGCTGCAGGGTTGGTTGGGCGGCAAGCGGAGCCGCAGGACGACGATTGCCGGGCTGAGCATGACGGAACGCGAACTGGTCGATGCGGGGGCGCGGGAACGCATCCGGTCGTCGCTGGACGAGAGCCTCCTCGTCGAGGCGGCGGCCGGCACCGGCAAGACGTCGGAGCTGGTGACCCGGATCGTCAACGTGCTGGCGGCCGGCGCCGCGCGGGTCGGCGAGATTCTGGCCGTGACGTTCACCGAGAAGGCCGCCGGGGAGTTGAAGCTGCGGCTTCGGGAGGGCCTCGAGAATGCGCGTCACGCGCCGCCCGGCGGCGCCGCAGGGGGCGATGACGCCCGCCTGCGGAACGTCGAGCACGCCATCGCCCATCTCGAAGAGGCCCAGGTCAGCACCATCCACGGGTTCTGCGCCGACCTGCTGCGCGAACGGCCGGTGGAGGCGGGGGTCGACCCCCGGTTCGAGGTACTGGCGGACTCGGCGCAGGTCTTCGGACAGGCCTTCGACGCCTGGCTCCAGCAGACCCTGACCGACCCCCCGGAGGGGGTGCGGCGTGCGCTGAACCGCCGTTCCGCGGGCGGTTTCGGCGAGCCGGGGGGGAAGGAGCGGCCCACCGAGCGGCTGCGGGCGGCGGCCGTGGGCCTCGCCGAGTGGCGCGACTTCCAGGCCCCGTGGCGCCGCGAGCGGTTCGAGCGGACCGCGCTCATCGATGAGATCGTCGCCCACCTGGCCGACTTCGCCGAGCTGGCGGAACGGGTGACCAACCGCAGCGACCGCCTCTATCTGGACCTGCGGCCGGCCCTGCTGCTGGCGCGCGCGATCCGGAAACAGGACGAGCTGCGGCCCGCCCGCCGCGACTACGACGGCATCGAGGCGCAGTTGGTCGACCTGGCCGGGAACCGCGGCTTCAAGAACCCCCGGAAGGGATCGGGGATCCGGTACGGCGAGGACGTCCCGAGGGAGGCGGTGCTCGAGCAGCACCGCGCGATCGTGCAGGTGCTGGACGATTTCCGGCGGGTGGCGGATGCGGACCTCGCCGCGCGCCTGCGGGACGAGCTGCAGGCGCCGATCGAAGCCTTCGGCGCCCTCAAGCAGGACGGCGGCCGGCTCGACTTCGTCGACCTCCTCATCGAGGCGCGCAATCTGGTGCGCGACCACGACGAGGTCCGCGCCGACTTCCAGCGGCGGTTCACCCGGATCTTCGTCGACGAGTTTCAGGACACCGACCCCCTGCAGGCGGAGATCCTCCTGCTGCTGGCGGCCGGCGATCCGGCCGAGCGGGACTGGCGCCGGGTGCGGCCGGCGCCGGGGAAGCTGTTCATCGTCGGCGATCCCAAGCAGGCGATCTACCGGTTTCGGCGGGCCGACCTCGGCGTGTACCGCAAGGTGAAGGACCAACTGGAAGCCGCCGGGGTGCCGGCCCTGGCCCTGACCACCAGCTTTCGCGCCGCGCCCGGCATCCAGCGTCTGGTGAACCGGGCCTTTGCGCCGCTGATGTCCGGCCCCCCGCGTCCGAACGGCGGCGCGGCCCCGCGCCCGGACGGCGAGGGCCCGCAGCAGGTCGACTACGTGCCGCTGTCTCCGTATCGGGAGGAGCCAGCCGCCCGGCCCGGTGTCGTCGTATTGCCGGTCCCGCGTCCCTACGGCGTGCGGCGCATCGCCGCCTCCGCCATCGAACGCTCGTTGCCGGACGCGGTCGGCGCGTTCGTCCGCTGGCTCGTCGCCGAGAGCGGCTGGCGGGTGACGGAACGCCGGTCGGCCGAGGCCGAGCCGGCCGGCAACGGTGCCGGGGCGGCCGGGGTGCCGTTGGCGGCTCGGCACGTGTGCATCCTGTTCCGGCGTTTCGAGAGCTTCGGCACCGACGTGACCCGGGCCTACGTCGAGGCCCTGGAGGCGCGCGACCTGCCGCACCTGCTCGTCGGCGGCCGGGCGTTCCACGACCGGGAAGAGGTGACGACGATGCGCGCGGCCCTGGCCGCGGTGGAGTACCCCGACGACGAGCTCTCGGTGTTCGCCACCCTGCGGGGGTCGCTGTTCGCCGTCGAGGACGCCGCCCTGCTCGAGTACCACCAGCGGTTCGGCCGGTTGCACCCGTTTCGCATTCCCGCCGAGCTGACGGCCGGCGGCGGCGGCGACGCCGGCCTGGAAGAGCGGCTCGGTCCGATTGCCGGGGCATTGGAGGTGTTGCGCGGCGCCCATCGGCAGCGGAACCTCGTGCCGGTTGCGGAGACGGTGGGACGGCTCCTCGAAGCGACCCGCGCCCACGCCGGATTCGTCATGCGGCCCGGAGGCGAGCAGGCCCTCGCCAACGTCTTGCTGATCGCCGAGCTGGCCCGGCGCTACGAGTCGGGGGGAGGGCTCTCGTTCCGCGGGTTCGTCGAACGGCTCGAAGACGAGGCGGTGGCCCGGCAGGCGGGAGAGGCGTCCATTCTGGAGGAGGGGAGCGACGGCGTCCGGATCATGACCGTGCATCGGGCCAAGGGGCTCGAGTTTCCGGTGGTGGTCCTCGCCGATCCGACCTGCAAGCTCCACCGCAGGACGGCGGGGCGCTTCATCGATGCCGCCCGCGGGCTGTGCGCGCTGCGCCTCGCCGGCTGGCCGCCCCTGGATCTGCTCGACAACGAAAAAGACGAGGTGGAGCGGGATCGGCAGGAAGGCATCCGGCTCGCCTACGTCGCCGCGACCCGCGCCCGCGATCTGCTGGTGGTGCCGGCGGTCGGCGACGGACCCCACGCGGGCGGATGGCTGGAGCCGCTCCACCCCGCCATCTATCCCCCGGTGGCCGAGCGCCGCGATCCGGGGCCCGCGCCGGCCTGCCCGCGCTTTGGCCGCGACAGCGTGGTGGAGCGGCCGGACGGCGACCCGGCCGGACCGGAGACCGTCGCCCCGGGCCGGTACTGGTTCGACGAGGACGGTTCCGGCTCCGCCGCCGTGGTGCCCTTCCCCGCCGCCGGCACGGCGCCGTCCCCCGCATCCGGGCCGGTCTCCGCCCCGCGGGACACCGTCGCCTCGCCGCCGCCAGACGGGTACGCGGTGGTGTGGTGGGACCCCGCTTCCCCCGCCCTGGAACTCGCCATCGAGGCGCGGTTCGGCATCCGGCAGGCGGAGTTGCTGTCGAAGGACGTCCCGCGCGACGTTGTCGACCAGGATCTCGACCGCTATCGCACCTGGCGATCGCGGCGGGACCGGACGATGGCGGAGGCGGCGGCCCCGAGCGTGGAGGTGGTCACCGTGACCGAGCTGGCGCACCGCCAGGTCGCCGACCTCGTGCCGGTGTCGATCGCCGAGCCCGACGTGATCGAGCTCGACCGCGGCGGCCCCCGGCCGGCCGGCCCCCGGTTCGGCGCACTGGTGCACGCGGTGCTCGCGGCGGTGCCTCTGACCGCCGATCCGGTCGAGATCGCGCAGATCGCCCGGTTGCAGGGCCGCCTGCTGGGGGCGGCCGAGGCAGAGGTCGACGCGGCGGCGGGTGTGGCGGCGGCGGGGCTCGCCCACCCGCTCTTCGATCGCGTCCGGCGCGCGGCCGCGGCCGGCGAATGCAGGCGCGAGGCGCCGGTGACGATGCGGGGCGCCGACGGGGTGCTGGTCGAAGGTGTCGTCGACCTGGCGTTTCGCGACGGAGACACCTGGGTCGTGGTGGACTTCAAGACCGACCGTGAGCTGGAAACGGCGCTCGACGTCTATCGCCGTCAGGTGCAGTTGTACGCCGACATGGTGGCCCGGGCGACCGGCAGTCCGGCGCGTCCGGTGCTGATGCGGGTGTAGGCGCGCGCCGTTCCGGCGAGCCCGGCGCGCCGGAACGGCGCGGCGGGTGGCGGGGCGTCGAAACCGGCGCCGACCTCGTGGAACTGACGCCAGGCATATAATCGGGCGTCAGCAGAATCCGGAATTGGAGCCGCAGGTGGGCAGGAAACGAGGCACGAAACAAGGACCGGCACGCGCGCCCGCTCCCGAGCCGGCTGCCGCATCGCGGTCATCGCGGGTCTGGGTTGTGGCGACGGGGTTGCTGCTGCTCGCCGGCGGCAGCGTCCTCTTGTGGCGCTCGCCTTCGGCGTCGCAGGCGTCTCCCGGCGAACCCGCCCCCGCGATATCGACGCCGGCCGCCGCCTCCGCCCCCGAACAGGATGTCCGCCGGCTGCGCGTCGAGGTGCTGCGGGAACTCTCGCACGAGCGGGACGCCTATACGCAGGGTCTCGTGTGGTGGAACGGCGTATTGTTCGAGAGCACCGGCCGGGAAGGCGAGTCCACCCTGCGCCGGCTCGACCCGCAGACCGGGCGGGTGGAGCAGCGCATCGACCTCCCGGCGCAGTACTTCGGCGAGGGACTGGCCCTGGTCGACCGGCGGCTGCTCATGCTGACGTGGCGGGCGCAGCGCGCGTTCAGCTACGACCGGGCCTCGTTCGAGTTGCTCGACACCTATCGCTATCAGGGTGAAGGCTGGGGCCTCTGCCACGACGGCGACCGGCTGGTCATGAGCGACGGCACCGACCGGCTGACTTTTCGCGACCCGATCACCTTTGCGCCGATCGGGGAGCAGCGGGTCCGGCTGCGGGGACAGCCGCTGTACGAGCTGAACGAGCTGGAATGCGTGGGCGGGGCGGTCTACGCCAACGTCTGGCAGACCGACTTCCTCGTCCGCATCGATCCCGCGAGCGGCCGGGTCACCGACTATATCGATGCCGCCGGGCTGCTGCAGGGGGCCGACCGCCTCGGGGCGGAGGTGCTCAACGGCATCGCCTATGACCCGAACGCCGACACCTTCTACATCACCGGCAAATGGTGGCCGAAGATGTTCGAGGTGCGCTTCGTCGAGGAGGGGGAGGGCCGGCCGGACGAACGATGATTCCGGCTGTGCTATGCTGCCGATCGAGTCGTGAGGCTTCTGTAACGTCCGGAGAGGCTTCCACCGCCGACCCGTTGCGCAGACCGCAACGGGCCGCTTTTCCTGGAGCAGTCGAGTGCGGCTACAGGTATTCGCGCGCGCCGGAGTGACGGCGGCGGCGCTCGTCGGCGTCGGGTGGGGAACCCTGTGGGCCGCCGAGCACCTGCTCGCACCGGTCACCCCGGAGCCGGCCCCCCTCGTCGGGGGGCCCCCCGCCGCCCAGCGCCGGCCGATCAGCCGCAGTGATCTCCGGAGATCCCTCGGGAACGCCGACGCGGACGCCCGCGAGTTCTTCTTCACCCGGGCCGTCTACAACAGCGGCTACCGCTGGAGCTCCTGGGCCACCGACTATCCCAAGGCCGATCGCCAGTTCCTCATCATCCTCGAGCGGTTGATCGACCTCGACGCCTACGAGGCCGAGAACGCGATCCGGCTCGACGATCCCAACGTGCGCCGGTTCCCGTTCCTGTACGCGCTCGAAGTCGGGGACATGTACATGAGCGAGGCGGAGGTCCAGGGGCTCCGCAACTACCTGCTCGCGGGCGGGTTCCTCATGATCGACGACTTCTGGGGGACCTGGGAGTGGGCGAACTTCGAGTCCGAGATCCGGCGGGTGCTGCCGGAGCATCCGATCGTGGACATCCCCCTCAGCCATCCCATCTTCAACACGGTCTACAACATCGAAGAGATCGTGCAGGTGCCGTCGATCGGCAATGCCCAGGGCGGTCCGACCTGGGAGCGGGACGGCTACGAGCCGCAGGTGAAGGGGATTTTCGATGACGACGGCCGGTTGATGGTGATCATCAACTGGAATACCGACATCGGCGACGCGTGGGAGTGGGCCGAGAGCCCCTACTATCCGTTGCGGTATTCGACCTACGCCATCGAGATCACGATCAACATCATCGTCTACGCGATGAGTCATTAGATGTTCGAGTTCCTGTTCAAGTATCGGCCCCTCGCGTTCGAAGAGGGAATGTTGGCCTTCCGGCCGACGGCGGCGACGTACGTGGCGACGATTCTGGTCGTGGTTGCGGCGGTGGTCACGCTGCGCACCTACCGGCAGGTCCGGGCGCACAGCCGGTCCGTCGACCGCGGCATCCTCACCGGGATCCGGCTGGCCATCCTGGCCGTGCTGGTGGTCTGTCTGTGGCGGCCGGTGCTGGTGCTGTCCCAGGTCGAGCCGCAGCAGAACTTCCTCGGCGTCCTGATCGACGACTCGCGCAGCATGCAGATCGCCGACGTCGACGGCGAGTCGCGCGCCGGCGTCATCCGCCGGCAGCTCGGCGACGAGAGCCCGCTGCTCGCCGCCCTCGCGGACCGGTTCGCGTTGCGGTTGTTCGGGTTTTCGTCGCGCACCGACCGGATCGACTCGGTGGACGAGCTGGGGCACGAGGGAACCCGGACCGACGTCGGCCAGGCGTTGACCCGGGCCTGGGAGGAGCTCTCCGGCGTGCCGCTGTCGGGCCTCGTCCTCGTCACCGACGGCGCCGACAACGCCGACGGGTCGATTGAAGAGACGTTGCTGCCGCTGCAGGCGGCGGGCGTGCCGGTGTTCACGGTCGGGCTCGGGCGCGAAGCCTATTCCCGGGACATTCAGCTCAGCCGGGTCGATACGCCGCGGTCCGTCCTGAAGGGTGCGGCCCTGGTGGTCGACGTCGTCGTGGCGCAGACCGGATACCGCGGCGAGCGGGTCAGCCTCGTGGTCGAGGACGAGGGCCGCATCGTGGCCGACGAGCCCGTCACCCTGCCGGCCGACGGGGAGCCGACCACCGTGCGCGTCCGCTTCACGGCGGCCGCCGCGGGCCCGCGGCTCTTCAGCTTCCGTATCGCCCCGCAGCCGGACGAAATGGTGACGCAGAACAACGAGCGGAACGTGCTCATCGTGGTGGAGGACACCCGCGAGAAGGTGCTCTACTTCGAGGGCGAGCCGCGTTGGGAAGTGAAGTTCCTGCGCCGCGCCGTCGCCGACGACGACAACCTGCAACTGGCCGTGCTGCAGCGCACCGCCGAGAACAAGTTCATGCGGATGGGCGTCGAAGACGCCGAAGATCTGGTTGGCGGCTTCCCCCGCACCCGCGCCGAGCTGTTCCAGTATCGGGCGCTCATCCTGGGGGGCATCGAGGCCAACCATTTCACCCCCGATCAGTTGCGCATGATCGCGGACTTCGTGGGCGAGCGCGGCGGGGGGCTGCTGATGCTCGGGAGCCGCCGCTCGTTCGCCGAGGGAGGCTATGCCGGCACGCCGGTGGCGGACGTCCTCCCGGTGGTGATCGATGCGGAGTCGGTGGACAGCGAAAGCCGCTTCTTCGTGGAGACCGACGTCCGCCCGACCCGGGCGGGAGCGGCGCATCCCGCGACGCAGATCGCCGAGACCGAGCAGGCGTCGAGCGCGCGCTGGCTCGAATTGCCGCCGATCACCCTCGTCAACGCCATCCGGGACGTGAAGCCCGGCGCGACCACGCTCCTGACGAGCGGGGACGAGTCGCTCGTGGTGCTGGCGTTCCAGCGCTACGGCGCCGGCAAGGCCCTCGCGTTTCCGGTGCAGGACTCGTGGATGTGGCAGATGCACGTCGACATCGACGTCGAGGACCAGACCCACGAGACCCTGTGGCGGCGGCTGCTGCGGTGGATGGTCGACGGCGTGCCCGATCAGGTGGTGGCGGACGTGCCGGTCGAGCGGGTGGAGATCGACCAGCCGCTGACGCTGGGGGCCGAGGTCGACGACGCCAACTACGAGGAGGTCAATACCAGTCAGGTGTCGGCCTGGATTACCGATCCGGACGAGGAGCTGTTCGAGGTGCCGATGGACTGGACCGCCGACCGCGACGGCGAGTATCGGGCCAGTCTGACTCCCCGCAAGGAGGGCCTCTACGAAGTGCGGGTGGAAGCCACGCAGGACGGCGAGCTTCTGGGCAGCGATACGACGTACGTGCGGGTGGCGCCGAGCGACGCGGAGTACTACGACTCGACGCAGCGCACCGCGTTTCTCGAGCGGATCGCCACCGAGACCGGGGGACGGTTCTATACCGCCGATTCGATCGACGGGCTGGCCGACGACGTGCAGACGGTGGGCGGCGGCGTCACCGTCATCGAAGAGCGCGACCTGTGGGACATGCCCGCGGTGCTGGGGCTGTTCCTGATGCTCGTCGTCGGGGAATGGGGATACCGGCGGGCGCGGGGGCTGGCATGACCTGGAGCCTTCCCGCCCTGCGGCGGCTGCTGCCGGCCGCGCTGGTCCTGCTGGCGCTGGCGGGACCGGCGGCCGCGCAGCAGACCCACATTCTCGTCGTCACGGGTCTCAGCGGGGATCCCGCCTACGCCGAGCAGTTCCACACGTGGGCGGCGGCGTTGATCGATGCGGCGGCCGAGCGGTACGAGCTGCCCGCCGCCAACGTGACCTGGCTGGCCGAGAAAGCCGACGTCGACCCGGAACGCATGGACGGCCGGTCGACGCGTGAGAATGTCGAGGCGGCGGTGGCCGCCATTGCGGATCGCGCCGAGCCGAACGATCACGTCCTGATTCTGCTTATCGGGCACGGCAGCTACCAGAACGGCGAGTCGCGGTTCAATCTGCCGGGGCGTGACCTGACCGCCGAAGACTACGATCTGCTGCTCGAGCGGTTGCAGGCGCAACGCGTCTCGTTCATCAACACCGCCACGTCGAGCGGCGGCTTCATCGACGCGCTCTCCGGCGAAGGGCGGACGGTGGTCACCGCGACCCGCAGCGGCGGGCAGTGGAACGAGACCGTCTTCGGGGGCCATTTCGTCGCCGCGTTCGCCGACGGGTCGGCGGAGTCCGACCAGAACCGGGATGACCGCGTCTCGGTGCTCGAGGCGTTCGAGTACGCGGTCGCCCAGGTGAGCCGGGTCTACGCGTCGGACGGACGGTTGCAGACCGAGCACGCCCTGCTCGACGACAACGGCGACCAGGAGGGTACCCGCGAGCCCGATCCGGTGAGCTCGGACGGGGCGCTGGCGCGGACCCTGTTCATCAGCGCCGGCGAGGGGGCGGGCATCCCCGGATGGCCGGAAGACCCCGCGTTGCGGGCTCTCTACCAGGAGCGGCTGGAGATTCAGGAGCAGATCGAGGCGCTGCAGGCGACCCGGGGCGGTACCGACGAGGCGGTCTATCAGGCCGAGCTGGAGAAGCTGCTGGTGGCGATCGCCCTGAAGGGCCGCGAGATCCGGGACGCGGAAGCGGCGGCCGAGGCGCCGCGCTAGCAGCCCGTGGCGGATGGACGGGTGATGCGTACAGGGGCGTTGCGACCGTGGCTGGCGCTGGCGGTGTTGATGGCCGGCATGGTGGTCGAGGCGGGGGACGATCCGCCGCCGGTGTCCGGCCCGTCGACCTTCGACGGACGGTTCGTGTTCGCCCGAATCCGCTACGCCGACGGATATGTCGGCGGCGGGTTCGCCTTCCGCCAGGATCTGCCGTGGGCCCACGACTATCCTCGGGCCGAAGCCAACCTGATGCGCATTCTGGGCGAGATCACGTTCATCGATCCCTACGTGGGGGCCGACGGCGGGACGATTCTGACGCTCGACAACCCGAACCTGTTCAAGTATCCGTTCGCGTACATGTCCGAGCCGGGGTACTGGAGCCTCTCCGACGACGAGGCGATCGGGCTGCGTAACTATCTGCTCAAGGGCGGCTTTCTCATCTTCGACGATTTTCGCGGCGACTCGCACTGGTACAACCTGGAAACCCAGATGAAGAAGGTCGTGCCGGAGCTGCGGTGGCTGCCGCTCGACGCCGCCCACCCGGTGTACCACGCGTTCTTCGACATCGATTCGCTCGAGTACGAGCAGGCCTACCCCGGATACGACCCGATCTTCTTCGGACTGTTCGAGGACAACGACCCGAACGGGCGGTTGCTGGTGGTGGCCAATCACAACAACGACATCGGCGAGTACTGGGAGTACTCGATGACCGGCTGGTTGCCCATCGACCTGTCGAACGAGGCGTTCAAGCTCGGTGTGAACTACATCATGTACGCGTTGACCCACTGATCGCCGCACGAGCCGCGGGTTCTCGCCGGGTCGCGGCGCGGCGGCGGACGGGAGGCATCGGAACGAGGCGCCCTGCGATGGCCCGCTGCGGCCGAGGAGATTCTCCGCTGTGAACGAATTCGCCGATCAACCGACCGACCTCGAAAACCCCGACGACATCGCGCTGGCCGACCGCATGAAAGCGGGACGCGAGCAGATTCTGACCGAGATCCGCAAGAAGATCATCGGCCAGCAGGAGGTCCTGAACGAGACCCTGCTGACGCTGTTCGTCGGCGGCAACAGCCTCATCATCGGCGTGCCCGGGCTGGCCAAGACGCTGCTCATCCAGACCATGGCGCAGGTCCTCGACCTGAAGTTCGGGCGCATCCAGTTCACCCCCGACCTGATGCCGTCCGACATCACCGGCACCGACATCATCCAGGAGGACGCCGAGACCGGCGGGCGCAAGATGGTGTTCGCGCCCGGACCGGTCTTCACGAACGTGCTCCTCGCCGACGAGATCAACCGGACCCCACCGAAGACCCAGTCGGCCCTGCTCGAGGCGATGCAGGAGCACCGGGTCACGGTGCAGGGCCGGACCTATACCCTGAAGGAACCGTTCTTCGTCTTCGCGACCCAGAACCCGATCGAGCTCGAGGGGACCTATCCGCTGCCCGAGGCCCAGCTCGACCGGTTCATGTTCCACATCGTCATCGAGCATCCGCCGGAGGACGAGGAGATGGAGGTGGTCCGCACCACCACCGGGCTCGCCGAGCCGGAGTACAAGCATGCGGTCACCGGCGACGATCTCGTGGAGTTCCAGAGGCTGGTCCGGAAGGTGCCGGTGTCCGAGCCGGTGATGCGGTACGCGTTGAGTCTGGCCCGGACGAGCCGGCTGAAGGGGGACGGCGCTCCCGACTTCAGCAAGTGGATCGCCTACGGCGCCAGCGTGCGCGCCGCGCAGTATCTGACCCTCGGCGGCAAGGCCCGGGCCCTGACCCAGGGCCGCTACCACGTCAGCTTCGAGGACATCCGCGCCCTCGCCCATCCGGTGCTGCGGCACCGCGTGCTCCTCAACTTCCACGCCGAGTCGGAGGGCATCACCACCGATCAGATCGTCGATCAGTTGATCGAGGTGGTTCCCGTCCCCGTCTCGCAGATGTAGCCATGGCCACCGCCCCAGCCGCGTCGCCCGGTGCACGGTTCATCGATCCGAAGGTGCTGGCCCGCGTCGGCAGCCTCGAGCTGGCGGCGCGGTTCGTGGTCGAGGGGTTCATCAACGGCCTGCACAAGGCGCCGTATCTGGGGGTCTCCATCGACTTCGCGGAGCACCGCGGCTACATGCCGGGAGACGACATCCGGCGGGTGGACTGGCGGCTGTGGGCCCGGACCGACCGGTTCTACGTCAAGCAGTTCGAGGCCGACACCAACACCAACTTCTCGGTGCTCTTCGACGTCTCGAAGTCGATGAGCTTCGGCAGCCGCGGTCTCACCAAGCTCGACTACGGCCGGTTCCTCGCCGCCTGCCTCAGCTACCTGAGCACGAAGCAGCGGGACCGGGTCGGCATCGTGACGTTCGACGACGACATCGTCGAACGGGTGCCCCCTTCCGCCAAGCATTTCGAGGTCGCCCTGCACACCCTAGACCGGATGACCGCGGGCCGGCCGGGCGCGCTGGGGCCGCCGCTCTACAAGGCGACGGAGTTCTTCAAGCGGCGCAGCATCCTGGCCATCATCTCGGACTTCTACGAGGAGCCCGACAAGGTGCTCGAGGCGGTCAAGCCGTTGCGCTTCGCGGGTAACGACGTGATCTTGTTCCACATCCTCGACCCGGCCGAGGTCGACTTTCCCTACGACGATTCGACCAGCTTTCAGGACATCGAGACCGGCCGGAAGGTCCCGGTCGTGCCGGACAAGCTGCGGGATCAGTACCGCCAGCTCGTGCAGGACCACATCGAGGCGGTCTCGCAGCTCTGCAGCCAGAACCGGATCGACTACCACTTCATGAATACCAAGGTCCCGCTCGACCATGCGCTGTTCCGGTACCTGGCGATGCGGCACAAGCTCACCAAGGTGCGCTGATGGCATTTCTGACTCCGCTGTTCCTCGCCGCCCTCGCGGTGCTCGGGGCGCCGGTGCTGCTGCACATGATCCAGCGCCAGCGCACCGAGGTCGTCGAGTTCCCGTCGCTGATGTTCGTGCGCAAGATTCCGTTTCATTCGCTGCGCCGGCAGCGGATCCGGCACTGGCTGCTGCTGTTGCTGCGGTGTGCGGCCCTCGCGGTGCTGATCGCGGCCTTTGCGCGGCCCTTCCTCCGGTCGACGGCCCTCGCGGTGGCCGGCGGCGGGCGCGAGGTGGTCGTCCTCCTCGATCGATCGTGGAGCATGGCCTACGGCGACCGGTGGGACCGCGCGCGCTCCGCCGCCCGCGGCGCGGTGCAGGACCTGGGGCCGGACGATCGGGCCACCGTCGTCCTGTTCGACAGCGGCGCGCAGGCCGGAACCCGTTCGACGAACGACCGCGCCAGCCTGTTGGCGGCCATCGACGGCGCCGCCGTCAGCGCCGGCACGACCCGCTTCGGCCCGCCGCTGCAGCTCGCCCAGGGCATTCTCGAAGATTCCGACCAGCCGCAGCTCGAGGTCGTGCTCGTCAGCGATTTTCAGCAGGCGGGAATCGACAGCGCGGCGAATACGTTGCTGCCCCCCGGAACCGTGCTGACCCCGGTGGCGGTGGCCACCGAGACGGAGACGCCGAACGTCAGCGTGGTCGGGGTGTCGGTGCAGCGCGAGACCTTCGCCGGCGCCGAACGCGCCACGGTGACCGCGCGACTCGCCAACCGCGGCTCCGAGCCGGTCGAACGGATGCGCGTGGCCCTGGAGCTGAACGGCTACGAGCTCGAGGCGCTCCCGGTGGCCGCCGAGGCGGAGAGCGTGGCCAGCATCACCTTCGCCCCGTTCACCATCGAGGACACCGCCATGCCGGTCTCGGTTCGCGCCCAGACCGATGCCCTGCCGCCTGACGACGTCTTCCACTTCCTCGTCTCGCCCGGAGACGTCGTGTCGGTGCTGGTCATCGGGAGCCCCGGCGCGCCCGAGTCGAGCCTGTATCTGGATCGGGCGTTGGCCATCGGTTCGAGCCCGTCGTTCGCCCCGGTGGTGCGGCCCGTGGACGAGCTGACGGTCGAGGACGTCGAGGCGGCGTCGGTGGTGGTGCTCAACGACGTGGGTCTGCCGTCGGGCGAGCTCGGGGCCGCGATCACGCGGTTCGTCCAGGACGGCGGCGGGCTCTGGATCGTGCTCGGCGAGAGCGTGCGGTGGCCGGGCGGCAACCTCGAGGTGCTGCCGGGGACGATCGACGAACCGGCCGACCGGGACGGTCGCGGCGGCGTGCTCGGATTCGTCGACTACAGCCATCCGGTGTTCGAGCTGTTCGGCACCCCCCGTAGCGGCGATCTCACGACTCCCCGCTTCTTTCGCTATCGACCGATCGACCTGCAGGCGGATGCGACGGTGTTGGCGCGATACGACAACGGAGACGTGGCCGTCGCCGAGCGCCAGGTCGGCGCCGGCCGGGTGCTGGTGTGGACGTCGACCGTCGACAGCTTCTGGAACGACGTCGCCCTCAAGCCGATCTACCTGCCGCTCGTCCACAAGACCATCGAGTACCTCGCCGCCTACCGCCCGCCGACGCCGTACCTGACGGCGGGGCAGGTGCTCGACCTGGCCCAGTATCCGGACGCGGACGGACTCGACCTGACCGGCAGCAGCCTGGTGGTCCGGGACCCGTCCGACGATCGGGTGCCGGTCGGGTCCGGCGGGCGCGACGGCCGGGCCGGCTTCATCGATCTCGTCGAGCCGGGCTTCTACGAGATTCGCGACGTCGACGCGGCGGACAGCTCGGTGGTCACGGTGGCGGTCAACGTCGATCTGGAGGAATCCAATCTCTCCCGGGCCGACCCCCAGGAGCTGGTGGCGGCGGTCACCGGCCGCGCCGCCGGCGACCGGTCGGTGACCGCGCAGCGCGAGTTGCGGCCCGAAGACCTGGAGCGCCGGCAGACGATGTGGTGGTATCTCCTGATCGGCGCACTGGGATTCCTCGCCGGCGAGACCGTCGTGTCGAACCGCCTGTCGCGCCGGGAGCTCGATCCGGACGCGTGACCGTCCGCCGACCGGGACCGGAACGTCGGTCCCGGTCGGAGCCGGATCGCGAGGGGCACGCTGGCCGGGGTCGGCTATCCGCCGAACCCGCGGCGCAGTTTCGGCGTCGCACGCGCATCGATTCTCGAGCGTTCTCCGGGGGCACCGGGGTGGTTGCCCATCACCGGTGCGCTGGCGCGTCAAAGGATTGAAGATTCGCGCGGGCACGCCGGTGACTTGGGATAAGATGGCAATCTGACCGTAGACAGAAAGGGCAACCATGCTGAGCAAATTGTGGTCATCAGCCGGCCCCGACGACTTGGTAGGCGTCATCCGCCGCGTACGGAACCGGTGGCGGATGCGTATCGTCCTGCGCGGGCTCGCGATCGTGCTGGCGGCCGGTCTTGCCGCGTTTCTCGTCTCGTCGTACGGCCTCGAGTTCTTCAGATTTTCCTCGGGGTCGGTCATCGCGTTTCGCGCTCTCACCTGGCTGACGATGGCCGGGCTGGCGTTCCGGTACCTGATCCAGCCGTTGGCCCGGTCGGTGTCGGACGAGCGGGTGGCGCTGTATCTCGAAGAGCACGAGCCAACGCTCGACGCCAGCGTGCTGAGCGCGCTGGAGGAAACCAAGCGGGGGGCTCGGACCGACAGCCCCGACTATTCTGCGGCCCTGGTCGACCGGCTCGTGCGCTCGGCGGTGGAACGCTGCCGGGATCTCGATCTGGGGTCGGCGGTCGAGCGGGAGAAGATCCGGCGGTCGTCGAGCTATCTGGCGCTCGCCTCCGCCGCCGCCCTTCTCGTCTTCATCCTGGGACCGTCCTATCTGCAGCACGGCGCGGCGGCGTTGATGGTCCCCGCCGGAAGTCTCGACGACGCCAGCCCCTACAGCATCCTGGTGGAGCCGGGTGACGTCACGATTGCGCGCGGAGCGGATCTCACGGTGACGGCCCAGCTCTTCGGGTTCGAGACGAACGACGTCAACCTGTTCATGCGGACCGCCCCCGGCGCGCCCTGGGAGCTCGTCCCGCTGATTCCGCAGGACGCCCTCGACGGCGGGCCGCCGCCGCTCGGCGCGTTCGAGACGGTCCTGTTCGACATCCGCGAGGAAACGGACTACTACATCGATGCGTCCGGCGTGCGTTCGGAGACGTTCAGCGTCGACGTCATCGACCTGCCGTACGTCGATCACCTGGAGCTCGAGTACCACTTCCCCGCCTATACCAGGCTCGAGCCGCGCCTGATCCAGGACGGCGGGGACATCGCCGTCCTGCGGGGGACCGAAGTGCAGGTGCGGGTGTTTCCGACCATGGGCACCCCGGCCGGCCGCCTGGTGTTCGACGAGACCACCGCCGCCGACCTGACCCTCCGCGAGGATGGGGTCCTGACGGCCAGCTTCGCCATCGAGGAGGACGGCTTCTACCAGGTCGAGCTGGAGGGTCCGAGCGGCGAGCTGGTGGAGGCGTCGCCGCGGTACACCATCGACGTGCTCACCGACCAGGCGCCTTCCGTCATGTTCGTCAAGCCGGGGCGCGACACGACCGCCAACGCCATCGAAGAGGTGTTTCTGGAGGCGCGCGCCGATGACGACTTCGGGGTGCGGTCGCTCAGCCTGACCTATTCGGTCAACGGCGGGCCGGAGGAGACGGTCGAGCTGTTCGACTCGGAAGAGGGCGGACTGCGGGAGATTTCCGCCGGACATACCCTGTTCCTCGAAGAGTACGAGCTGGAGCCGGGTGATTTCATCTCGTATTACGGCAGTGCCGGAGACAACCAGGGAGACTCGGGCCGGGTCGTCAAGAGCGATCTGTATTTCGTCCAGATCCGGGCGTTCCGGCGCGACTTCCGCGCCGCCCAGTCGCAGGGCGGCGGAGGCGGCGGAGGCGGTGGCGGCGGGGGAGACGCCCGCGCCCTGTCCGAGGCCCAGCGGCAGGTGATCTCGGCGACCTTCAACGTGATTCGCGATCGGGACACCTTCACCGACGAGGAGTTTCGGGAGAACCTGGTCTTCCTGACGTTGGCGCAGGGACGGCTGCGCGAGCAGGTGGAGACCCTGGTGCGGCGGATGAACAGCCGCGTCATGCCGGCCGATCCGGCGTTTCGCTCGATTCTCGCGGTCCTGCCGAGGGCCGCGGAAGAGATGCAGGCGGCCGAGAGTTCGCTCCAGGAACAGGATGTCGACGGTGCGTTGCCGGCCGAGCAGCGCGCCCTGCAGCAGTTGCAGCGGGCCGAGGAGGCCTATGACGAGGTCCGTGTCCAGCAGGGCGGCGGTGGCGGCGGCGGTGGAGGCGGCGGTCAGAACGCGGCCGAAGATCTGGCCGATCTGTTCGAGCTCGAGCTGGACAAGCTGCAGAACCAGTACGAGACGGTGCAGCGCGGAGAGCAGCAGGCCAGCGACAACGAAGTCGATGCGTTGATGGAGCGGCTCCGGGAGCTGGCGCGCCGGCAGGAGCAGGAAGCGGAGCGGCGGCGCCGGCGCGCGCGGGGCGGACAGACCGCGCAGGCCGGCGGCGGCGCGTCGCAACGGGTCCTCGCCGACGAGGCGGAAGAGGCGGCCCGGCGGCTCGAGCGGCTGGCCCGCGAGCAGCAGTCGCCCCAGATGATGCAGGCCGCGCGGCGTCTGCAGGAGGCGGCCGACGCCATGCGTCAGGCAGCGGCGAACGCCGACAACGAGGGGTTCGCGGAGGCCGCGTCCGCCCTCGACCGCCTGCGCGAAGTGCAACGCCAGCTGGAGGGGCAGCAGAGCGAGCGTCTGTCTCGGGATATCGAGGATTTCCAGCGGCGGGCGGAGGATCTGTCGACGGAAGAGGCGGATCTCTCCGAGCAGGTGTCGGGTCTCGGCGACCTCGCCGATCAGGAGCGGGTCGATCGCATCGCCCGCCTGACCGAACGCAAGAACGAGATGGAATCGCAGGTCGCCGACCTCGAGCGCGACATGGACTCCACCTCGGCTGAATTCCGCCGCGAGGAGCGTGGAGCGTCCACGGAGCTCCAGGAGGCCGCGAACGGCATTCGAGAGAGCAAGCTCAAGGAGAAGATCCGCTACTCGCGCGGTCTCATCCGCGCCCGGTCGCCCGACTACGCCCGGCAGTTCGAGGCGGAGATCGGCAACGACATCCGAGATCTGGAGCAGCAGCTCGCCGAGGCGGGCGAGGCCGTCGGCACTTCCGGGGGGACCGGGCTCGAGCAGGCGCTCGACCAGACGCGGGACCTGATGCGGGGGCTGGAGTCGCTCGACCAGCGGATACGGCAGGGTCGGGCGCGCGCCGAGAACGAGGCGAGCGGAGAGCCGCAGGACGGCCAGCCGGGGCAGGACGGCCAGCCGGGGCAATCGGGTCAGGACGGCCAGCCGGGGCAATCGGGCCAGCAGGGCCAGGGGCAGACGGCGCAAGCGGGTGGCGGACAGGCTGGAGGCCAGGTCGCGGACGGGGCCGGCGGCAACCGCTTCGGGAGCCCGTTCGGCCGGGGCGGCCCCGGCGACGCGCGGCCCGGCGACTGGGAGTTCGACCCCCGGGACGTGCGCCAATGGCAGCGCGAGTTCCAGGAGCGCGGCGCCGATGCGCAGGAGCTGCAGCGGCTGCTGCGGGCCGAGAACTTCGGGGAGGTCGGTGACCTCGCCGAGATCATCCAGGCGATGCGCAATCTCAACGACCCGCGAGCGTATCAGGACGTCGAGGAGATCGCGCGCATGCAGTCGTT
Organism: Vicinamibacterales bacterium; assembly: GCA_965229825.1. Lineage (GTDB taxonomy): Bacteria > Acidobacteriota > Vicinamibacteria > Vicinamibacterales > UBA8438 > JAJEEA01. The sequence continues at coordinate 452,292 of CBDDJQ010000013.1, read as the reverse complement.
CGTCATCGAAGAGCTGAAGCGGTTCGAGTATCGCCTGCGCCGCGAAGTCGACGGTGATCGCGAGGATCTCTTCCTGGCGAGCAGCGACGAGATCCCGGACGGGTTCCGCGATCTGATCGAGGAGTACTTCAGGGCGCTGGCCGAGGAGTAGACCCTGCGTGGGTAGGCGGATTGCTGCGTCCGTTGTCGTGGCGTTGCTGCTCGGCGGGTCGACCGTCGCGGTTGCGCAGTGGGGCTGGCGGCGCATGCCCCCGCGCTATCCGTCCGCCGAGCCGACCCACCGGCTGTTCACGTTCGCGCGTGTGCTGTATCAGAGCACCCACCGGGAGCGGGGGGGCCAGGGCTGGCATACCGACTACCCCGACGCCGACATCAACTTCACGATCCGGTTCTCGGAGCTGACCCATGCCCCGGTGGGGGTCGACCGGCGGGACGAGCCGGACCACATCGTGGTTCGGCTGACCGATCCCGAGCTGTTCGATTATCCGTTCCTGTTCATGTCGGACGTCGGCACCCTCTGGCTCGATGCCGAGGAGGCCGAGCGTCTCGGCGCCTACCTGCGGAAGGGCGGCTTCCTGTGGGTCGACGACTTCTGGGGGCCGTACGCCTGGGAGCAGTGGGCGGCCGAGATCGGCAAGGTCCTGCCGCCCGGTCAGTACCCGATCGTCGACATTCCGCTCTCCGATCCGATTCACCACGGGATGTTCGATATCGACGAGGTGCCCCAGGTACCGTCGATTCAGCACTTCCGGCGGGTCGGGGGGATGACCACCTCGGAGCGAGGCTCGCTGAGCGCCGAGGTGCACGTTCGGGGCATCTACGACGAGCACGGCCGGTTGATGGTGCTGATGACCCACAACACCGACATCGCCGACGGCTGGGAGCGGGAAGGGGAGGACTACGAGTTCTTCTACCGTTTCTCGGTCACGTCGTACGCCGTCGGCATCAATTTCCTCCTGCACGCGATGACGCATTGACGGCCCCGGCCGCGCGGCGCCGTCGCGCGGCTGGCGCTCGCGGCAGCGCGCGCCGCTTTCTCGACGGTGATCAGATTCCGTGAACACGACACAGCCGCTTCTCGAAACGGTCGAGCAGCAACCGGATTGCACGGCTGACGCCGCGGTGATCTGGCTGCACGGACTCGGCGCCGACGGCCACGATTTCGCCGCCCTGCCGCCGCAACTGGGCACCCCGCCGGACGCCGCGATCCGCTACATCCTCCCGCACGCGCCGGAGATGCCGGTCACCTTGAACATGGGCATGCGCATGCGGGCCTGGTACGACATCGTCAGCCTCGACGAGCGCGGGCAGGACGAGGCCGGCATCCGGCGGTCCGCCGCCGCCATCGACGGACTGATCGCCCGCGAGATCGAACGCGGCGTCCCGTCGTCGCGCATCGTGCTGGCCGGCTTCTCGCAGGGCGCGGCGATGGCGCTCTTCACCGGACTGCGGTATCCCCATCGCCTCGGCGGCATCATCGCGTTGTCGGGCTATCTGCCCCTGGCCGACGCGCTGCCCGACGAGGCGGCGCCCGCGAACCGGCAGATCGAAATCTTCCAGGCGCATGGGCGGCACGACGCGGTCGTCCCCCGCGCACTGGGACACGGCAGCGCCGAGCGGTTGCGCGCCGCCGGGTATCGGGTCGACTGGCGCGAGTACGCGATAGCGCACCAGGTGTGTCTCGAAGAGGTGCAGGATATCGGGCGCTGGCTCACCGGGCGGCTGCATCCGGAAGGGGGAAGCTGATGGCGCGCAGCACGTCCCGCCGTCGCCGGGTCGCGGGCGCCGGGACGATCGCCGCGGTGCTGTGGGTGCAGTCGGTGCAGGGGCAGGGAGGCCACGTGGCGCCGCCGGAGACCGAACGGGAGGACGTCGTCGAGACGCTGCACGGCGTCCCGGTCCAGGATCCGTATCGCTGGCTCGAAGATCAGACCGCGCCTGCGACCCGCACCTGGATCGCGGCGCAGAACGCCTATGCCGACTCGCTGCTCGAGCCCCTGCCGGGGCGCGGCGCGCTGAGACGGCTTGCCGCGCGGGTGCTGGAGGTCGACGCCATCGGGCTGCCGAACGAGCGCGGAGGGCGCTACTTCTACAGCCGGCGGCGGGCCGACCAGGACCTGTCGGTGCTGTACGTGCGCGACGGCCTCGACGGCGCCGAGCGGGTGCTCATCGACCCGCATCCGATGAGCCCCGACCACACCACCAGCGTCAGCTACCTCGACGTGTCGCAGGACGGCCGCCTCGTCGTCTACGCGGTGCGGGAAGGGGGCGTCGACGAAGTGTCGATCCGGCTGCGGGACGTCGACACCGGAAACGACCTCGACGACGCGCTGCCGCCGGGCCGGTACGGGCAGGTGAACCTGACCCCCGACGGCGCCGGCTTCTACTACGAGCGGTACGGCGACGTCACCCCGCGGGTGATGTACCACGCCATCGGCAGCGACCCGAGCGGGGACGTCCAGCTCTTCGGCGAGGGCTACCAGCAGTACCAGATTCCGGTGTCCCTGCTGTCCGACGACGGGCGGTGGCTGCTCGTGCACGTGATCGAGGGGTCGTCCGGTCCCACCGCGATCCACCTGAAGGATCTCGCCTCGGACGCGCCGTTCCGGACCGTCGTCGAGGACGGCGTCAGCGAGTCCTGGGCCGAGTTCGCGGGTGACCGGATCGTGATCACGACGAATCTGGATGCGCCGAACAAGCGGGTGGTCGTGGCCGATCCGGCCAACCCCGCGGTGGAGCACTGGCGCGAGATCATTCCCGAGCGCCCGGACGTCGTCATCAAGGACGCTCGCGGGCTGGGCGGGCGGCTGGCGGTGTCGTACATGCAGGACGTGCAGCCCCGCGTCGCGATCCACGAGATGTCGGGGGCGCACGTGCGCGACATCGCGTTCGACACCCTCGGCTCGGTGGGCGGCGGGGCGGGGCGCTGGGGCAGCGACGAGGCGTTCTTCACCTTCCAGTCCTACCACCGGCCGAACACCATCTACCGGTACGACCTCGCCACCGGCGATCGGACGATGTGGGCCCAGGTGGAGGTGCCCGTCGACATCGGCGCCTACGAGGTCACCCAGTCGTGGTTCACGTCGAAGGACGGGACCCGGGTGCCGATGTTCATCACCCATCGCGCCGGGGTGGCCCTCGACGGCGCCAACCCGACCCTGCTCGCCGGCTACGGCGGGTTCAACATCAGCCTGACGCCGGCGTTCTCGTCGCTGGCCGCGGTGTGGCTCGAGAGCGGCGGGGTGTTCGCCGAGGCGAATCTGCGGGGTGGCGGCGAGTTCGGCGAGGAGTGGCATCGCGGCGGGATGCTCGAACGCAAGGAGCACGTATTCGACGACTTCATCGCGGCGGCCGAGCATCTGATCGCCGAGGGCTATACGAGCCCCGAGCATCTCGCGATTCGCGGCGGCAGCAACGGGGGGCTGCTGGTGGGAGCCGTATCGAACCAGCGGCCCGATCTGTTCGGCGCCGTCGTCTGCACCTATCCCCTCCTGGACATGGTGCGGTATCACCAGTTTCTGGTGGCGAGCTTCTGGGTGCCCGAGTACGGGTCGAGCGCCGACCCCGGGCAGTTCGCCTGGCTGCGCGCCTATTCGCCGTACCACAACGTCGACGAGACCGCCGACTATCCGGCCACGCTCTACATCACCGGCGACGGGGACACCCGGGTCGCGCCGCTGCACGCACGGAAGATGGCGGCGCTGATGCAGGCGACCCACGGGGCGGCCACCCCGATGCTGTTGCGGTATCACACCGAGGCCGGGCACTCCGGGGGTCAGCCGGTGTCGCAGCGAATCGACGAGATGGTCGACACCATCAGCTTTCTGCTGTGGCAGGTGGGACGGCCGCAGGAATGACCGCCCGGGAATCTTGGACTAAAGACCCGGGCGTGTTCCGGGTCGGGAGGAAGACCGTGCGCAGGTTGGTTGCCGTGGTTGGGGTGCTCGCGTGTATCGGGTGCGGGGGCGCGTCGGACGATCCGGGTACGGGCGCCGCCGGCGTCGCGGCCGGGATCGGCGCCGAGACGCTGCTGGCCGGGATCGAGCGGCTGGCGTCGGACGAGTTCGCCGGGCGGTCGCCGGGCTCGGAAGGGGAGACTCTCACCGTCGGCTACCTGACGGAGCAGTTCGCGGCGCTGGGGCTCGAGCCGGGCAACCCGGACGGCACCTGGGTGCAGGACGTGCCCCTCGTCGGCATCACGCCGCTGCCCGGCGACGGCCTCGCCGTCACCGGGGGCGGCGAGACCCGGACCCTGGAGCCCGGGGCCGACTACGTCGCGGCGACGAAGCACGTCGTCGACGCGGTCAGCGTCTCGGACGCGGAGTTCGTCTTCGTCGGCTACGGCGCGCGGGCGCCCGAGTACGACTGGGACGACTTCGGCGACACCGACGTCAGCGGCAAGATTCTGCTCTTCCTGGTCAACGATCCCCCGCTCGACGACGCGTTCGGCGGGCCGGCCATGACCTACTACGGCCGGTGGACGTACAAGCACGAGATCGCGGCCGAGCTCGGCGCGGCGGGGTCGCTCGTCATCCACGAGCCCGGGCCGGCCGGCTATCCCTGGGAGGTCGTCGGCAGCACCCCCTACGCGGAGTCGTTCGACCTCATCGCGGCCGACGACAACCTGAGCCGCGCGACTTTCGAGGGGTGGGTGCAGCGCGCCACCGCGGAGGCGCTCTTCGGGCTGGCCGGGCTCGACTTCGAGGCGGCGAAGCAGCAGGCCGCCGACCGCGCGTTCCAGCCCATCCCGCTCGGGGTGACCGGGTCCATCGAGATCCGGAACGAGCTGCGCACCATCGATTCGCAGAACGTGGCGGCGCGCCTGCCGGGGACCGAGGCCCCCGACGAGGTCGTGATGTACGTCGCGCACTGGGACCACCTGGGCCGGGACGAGAGCCTCGACGGCGATCAGGTCTACAACGGCGCCGCCGACAACGCCACCGGCACCGCGGGACTGATCGAGATCGCCCGCGCCTTCAGCGAAGGAGAGGCGCCGCGCCGGTCGGTGTTGTTTCTGGCCGTCACCGCCGAGGAGCAGGGGCTGCTCGGGTCCCGCTACTACGGCGAGGAGCCCTTGTATCCCGCGGCCCAGACCGTCGCCGCCCTGAACATGGACGTCCTCAACCAGTGGGGGCGCACGCGGGACATGACGATAGTCGGGATGGGGCAGTCCGGGCTCGACGACGTCGCGGGAGAGGTCGCGGCCCGGCTCGGCCGGGTGCTGAACCCCGACCCCGAGCCCGAGAAGGGCTTCTACTACCGCTCGGACCACTTCTCGTTCGCGCGGGTCGGCATTCCCGCGTTCTACGCCGACCCGGGGGTGGACTATCTGGACAAGCCGGCCGGCTACGGCATCGAGAAGCGGAACGAGTACACCGCCAACGACTACCACGCGGTGTCCGACGAGGTGAAGCCGGACTGGGACCTGTCGGGCGCGCTCGAGGACCTGACGTTCATGTACTACATGGGCGCCCAGCTCGCCGCCACCGGCGAGTGGCCCGCCTGGAGCGCCACCAGCGAGTTCCGGGCCATCCGCGAGGAGCAGCGTCCGGGGGAGTAGGGCTGTCCTTTCGTATCCGGCGTGCCGCGCCCGGCCCCTGGGGCGACCGCGCGCCGTCCGCCGGCCGGGATTCGGTCGGGGGCTTTTCGGAGCGCAAAGGGAGTAGACTACGGTATCGTTCGTGCGCCCGGCGAGTGGACGTTCGGAACGCGAAACGGTCGTTCGACTGCGGGTGCGTTCACGAACTCGGTGCTTCCAGTTTCCGCGGGGTCTGACCCGCGGCCTCATTGAAGGAAGCGGGACCAAGTTGAGAACCTGGGCAGCATGCGTCGTCGGGCTCGGCGTCGCGGTGGCCGGCGCCGGTCACCTGCACGGGTACGCCGCCGCGCCGCCGAACGGGCTTCCGGCGTCTCCCGCACCGGCGGTGGCGCTGCAGGCGCAGCCGTCCGGCGCCCCCGGCTCGCCGAGGGCCGCCGGGGAGCCCGACGCCGGTGCGGTCCGCGCGGTCCTCGACCGCTACTGCGTCACCTGTCACAACCAGCGGCTGCAGACGGCCGGGCTCGCGCTCGACACGCTGGACCCCGCCCGCGTGGGCGACCACGCCGCGGCGTGGGAGACGGTCGTGCGGAAGCTGCGGACGGGGGCGATGCCCCCGGTGGGCCGGCCGCGGCCCGAGCCGGCCGCCTACGCCGCCGTCGTGTCGACCCTCGAGACGGCCCTCGACCGCGTCGCCGCCGCCGACCCCGATCCCGGCCGCACCACCGTCCACCGCCTCAACCGGCGGGAGTACGCCAACGCCGTGCGGGACCTGCTCACCCTCGAGGTCGACGGGGCCGCCCTGCTGCCGGCCGACAACGCGGACCTCGGGTTCGACAACATGGCGGACATCCTGTCGGTGTCCCCGGCCCTGCTCGACCGCTACATCTTCGCGGCGCGGAAGATCAGCCGGCTCGCGGTCGGCGACCCCGCCATCGAGCCGACGACCGAGACCTACGTCCTGCCCTCGATGCGGTTCCAGGACCGCCGCATGAGCGAGGACCTCCCGTTCGGGTCGCGCGGGGGCGTGGCGATTCGGCACAACTTCCCCCTCGACGGCGAGTACGACGTCCGGATCGGGCTGCGGCGCCAGCTCTACGACTACGTGCGCGGGCTCCAGAACCGGCAGCAGCTCGAGGTGCGGCTGGACGGGGAGCGCGTGGCCGCGTTCACCATCGGCGGGGCGCCGGGGACGCCGCCCCCGCGCACGTTCGCGGGCGCGGTGCTCGGCGACCGCGCGTGGGAGGAGTACGCGCTGCACGCCGACGAGCACCTCGAGGTCCGAATCGCGGCCCGGGCGGGGCCGCGGGTGCTCGGCGTCTCGTTCGTGCAGGGACGCTCGGAGCGCGACGGCGTCCTGCAGCCTCGGGCCACCGGGAAGGTTCTCGCCGTCGCCGAGCGCTGGAGCTCGCCGTCCGAGGCGCCCGAGGCGGCCGTCGATCAGGTCAGCATCGCCGGTCCGTTCGACCCGACCGGTTCGGGGGAGACGCCGAGCCGGCAGCGGATCTTCGTCTGCCGGCCCGCCACCGCCGCCGAGGAGGAGCCGTGCGCGCGCGAGATCCTCTCGACGCTGGCGCGCCGGGCGTGGCGGCGGCCGGTGACGGGCCGAGACCTCGACACCCTGTTGGGCTTCTACGAGGCGGGGCACGGCGCCGGCGGCTTCGAGGCCGGGATTCAGCGGAGCCTCGAGAGCATCCTCGTCGATCCCGAGTTCCTGTTCCGCATCGAGCGCGAGCCGGCGGGAGCGGCGCCCGGCAGGATCCATCCCGTCAGCGGCCTGGAGCTCGCCTCGCGGCTCTCGTTCTTCCTGTGGAGCAGCATCCCCGACGACGAGCTCCTCGACGCGGCCGCCAGCGGCGAGTTGCGCGACCGGGGCGTCCTGGATGGGCAGGTGCGGCGCATGCTCGCCGATGCCCGCGCGCACGCCCTGGTCGACGGGTTCGCCCTGCAGTGGCTCGCCCTCGGCACGCTGCCGAGCGTGGTCCCCACGCCGGAGCTGTTCCCCGAGTGGGACGACAACCTGCGGGAGTCGTTCCGGCGCGAGACGGAGCTGTTCGTCGCGAGCCAGATACGCGAGAACCGCAGCGTCCTCGACCTCGTGCAGGCCGACCACACGTTCGTCGACGAGCGGCTGGCCCGGCACTACGGGATATCCAACGTCTACGGCAGCCGGTTCCGGCGGGTGACGTTCACGGACGGCGTGCGGGGCGGTCTGCTCGGCCAGGGGAGCATCCTCACCGTGACCTCGTACCCCACGCGGACCTCGCCGGTGCTCCGCGGGCACTGGCTGCTCGAGCACCTGCTCGGCGCCCCGCCGCCGCCCCCGCCCCCCGACGTGCCGGACCTGCCGGACCGCGGGGAAGGCGGCCGGCCTGCCTCGGTGCGCGAGCGGCTCGAGCAGCACCGGGAGAACCCCGTCTGCGCCGCCTGCCACGCCCCGATGGACCCGCTGGGCTTCGCGCTCGAGCACTTCGACGCGATCGGCAAGTGGCGGGCCACCGGCGAAGGGGGCGACCCCATCGACGCCTCGGGCGTCTTTCCCGACGGGACCGGGTTCGAGGGGCTGGCCGGGCTCAAGGCGATGCTGTCGAGCCGGCACGAGCAGTTCGTGCAGACCGTCGTCGAGAAGCTCGCGACGTATGCCCTGGGCCGGGGGCTCGAGCACTACGACATGCCGGCCGTCCGCCGGATCCTGCGCGAGGCGGCGTCCGACGACTACCTTTGGTCCGACCTCGTGCTCGGCATCGTCGAGAGCACGCCGTTCCAGATGCGGAGAGCAGAATCATGATAATCAGCAAGAAGGCCCTCCCCCGCCGTACGGTGCTCCGTGGCGTCGGGGCGACGCTGGCGCTGCCGTTCCTCGACGGCATGGTGCCGGCCCTGACCGCCCTGAGCCGGACCGCGGCCGCGCCGGTGCGGCGGTTGGGCGTCATCTACGTGCCGAACGGGATCGTCATGGAGCAGTGGACGCCCGCGGCCGAGGGCGCCGGCTTCGAGATCACCCCGATTTTGCGGCCGCTGGCGCGGTTCCGCGATCGCCTGCTCGTCGTGTCGGGGCTCAGCAACAAGGGACCCGACGACATCCACGAGACCGGCGCCACCAGCTTTCTGACGGGCGTGCCCCCGAAGCGCACGCAGGGTTCCCAGCTCGGCGCGGGCGTCTCGATGGACCAGCTCGTGGCGAGAGAGGCGGGCCGGCACACCCAGCTCGCGTCGCTCGAACTCGCTCTGGAGTCGGGCGACGACGTGGGCACGTGCGGCGGCGGCTACACCTGCGCCTACACCAACACCATCTGCTGGCGTAGCGCGACGACGCCGCTGCCGATGGAGACCAACCCACGGACCGTCTTCGAGCGTCTGCTCGGCGACACCGGCGGCACCGACCCCGCCGCCCGGCTCGCCCGCATCGAGCAGAACCGCAGCCTGCTCGACGCGGTGACCGACAAGGTGGCGCACCTCCGCCGCGACCTCGGTCCCCGCGACCGGCATAAGCTCGGCGAGTACCTCGACGCGGTGCGCGACATCGAGCGCCGCATCCAGAAGGCCGAGGCCCAGGTGGACCAGCCGCTCCCGGACATCGCGGCCCCGCTGGGGGTTCCCGCCTCGTTCGACGAGCACGCGAAGCTGATGTTCGACCTGCAGGTGCTGGCCTACCAGACGGACCTGACCCGCGTCATCAGCTTCATGATCAGCCGCGAGTACAGCGGCCGGACCTATCCCGAGATCGGGGTGCCGGAAGCGCACCACCCCACGTCGCACCACCAGAACGACCCGGACAAGCTGGACAAGCTGACCCGCATCAACACGTACCATACGACGCTGCTGGCGCACTTCCTGGACCGGCTCCAGGCCACGCCCGACGGCGACGGCTCGCTGCTCGACCACGTGACGCTGCTCTACGGCGGCGGCCTGAGCGACGGCAACCGGCACTCGTCCGAGAACCTGCCCATCCTGCTCGCGGGCGGCGGGGCCGGCATGCTCGACTGCGGGCGTCACGTGCGGTGCCTCGACCCGACCCCGATGTCCAACCTCCACGTGACCCTGATGGACAAGCTCGGGGTGCCGGCGGAGCGCTTCGGGGCGAGCAACGGGGAGATCGCGGGGCTCTCGGCCGTCTGACGCGGGTATTGATCGGGAGGCGGGGCATGCGCACCAGAGGCACGGGCGGAAACGGCGAACGTCCACCCGCGAGAGCTTACGGGTTCGGAGAAGCGCGGCTGCGCGCAGGAGGCCCCAGCCCGGCCCGGGAATCGTCGCCCTGCGCCTCCGCTTGCCGCCCGACCGACCCTCCTGGAGTCCGAGCCGCTCTACGGTGTGGACTCCTGCTCGGGGCGTGCCTGGCCGCCGCGCTGTCGTCGCCCGTCCTGGCCCAGCCGCCCGACCTCCGGCTCCTGAGCGCGGTCCGCGAGACCGACCACCCCGCGGTGCGGGCCCTGCTGCAGGAACCCGTCGACGTGAACACGGCGCAGCCCGACGGGGCGACGGCGCTGCACTGGGCCGCCTATCTCGACGACCTCGAGACGGCCCGCCTGCTGATCGAGGCGGGGGCGGCGGTGGACGCCGCGAACGAGCTCGGGGCCACGCCCCTCTATCTCGCCTGCGAGAACGGCAACGCCGCGCTGGTCCGGGCGCTGCTCGCGGCCGGCGCCTCGCCGCACGCGGCGCTGCCGAGCGGCGAGACCGCGCTGATGACCGCCGCGCGCACCGGGAGCGCCGGCGCGGTGGCGGCGCTGCTGGCCCACGGCGCCGACGTGCACGCCCGCGAGACCACGGAAGATCAGACCGCCCTGATGTGGGCGGTCTCGCAGCGCCACGCCGGCGTGGTCGAGGTCCTGCTCGAGGCCGGGGCCGACGTGCACGCCCGTTCGCGCGTTCGGCCCGTGGTGGTCGCGCACTCCCCCCGCACCCGCGCGCCCGGCGCCGTCGCGATGGTCGACGAAGGCGGGTTCACGCCGCTGCTGTTCGCGGCGCGCACCGGCGACCTCGCGGCCGCCCGGCTGCTGCTGGCCGCCGGCGCCGACCCCGACGACGCCGCCCCGGCCGGCACCAGCGCCCTCGTCGTGGCCGCGCACAGCGGGCACGGGGCCCTGGCCGCGGCCCTGCTCGACGCCGGCGCCGACGCGAACGCCTCCGGCGCCGGGTACGCGCCGCTGCACGCGGCGATCCTCCGGGGCGATACGGCGCTGGTGCGGTCCCTGCTCGCCCACGGCGCGGACCTGAACGTCCGGCTCGAGCGCGGCACCCGCTATGCGCGCCAGGGCAAGCTGTTCTCGCTGGACACGACCTGGGCCGGCGCGACGCCCTTCTTCCTCGCCGCCAAGTTCGGCGAGGGCGGCATCATGCGCCGGCTCGCCGAAAGCGGCGCCGATCCGCACGCGGGCCTCGACGGCGGCGTGACCCCCCTCATGGCCGCCGCGGGCATGCTCACCGGCGGGTTCGGCCGCGCCGGCAAGGACCGCCGGGGCCGCGAGATGGACTCCGCCGAAATGGAGGTCGCCCTCACCCAGGACCCCGACCTCCGTCGCGTCATGGGCAGCGGCCTCGAGGCCGTCAAGGTTGCGGTCGAGCTGGGAGCCGACGTCAACGCCGCCAGCGCCACCGGCGACACCGCCCTGCACCTCGCCGCGTTCCACGGCTTCGAGTCCGTCGTGCGGTTCCTCGTCAGCCGGGGGGGGCGGCTCGACGCCGCGAACCAGCGCGGAGAGACGCCCCTCGACCGCGCCCTCAGCCCCCGCGCCCCCGCCCGCCTGACGCGCAGCCTGACCGACTACTCCGACACCAGCACCGCCGACCTGCTGCTCGCCCTCGGCGCTACGGAATAGCGGACAGCGAGGGGCGTCGCACGCCGGTCGGGGCGTTCCGAACGCCTACCCCGGTTCGCCGTCGAGCTCCCGGATCCAGGCTGCGAACTCCGGATCGACGAGCGCCCAGCGGCCGGTGTGGGTATCCGCGAGTCCCACGCGTTCCAGGCGGCGTAGCGCCGCCTGGACACGTCCCGCCGACAGCGCGGGTTCCCCGATCTCGCCGCCGACCCGGTGACGAAAGGACTGGCCGAACGGACGGTCGGCGCCGCCGGCCAGCGCCCCCGCGGTCGCACGCTGAATGGCGGTGAGCGCCAGCCAGGTATCGGGATAGCCGAGGTCGAGGGCGATCCGATCACGAACGCGGGCGAGGGCCGGCCCGATGGCCAGCCCGGGGTCGTGCAGCAGTTGCTCGATCAGCAGGCGGAAGAAGTGGGGATTGACATGCAGCCGTTCGAAGGCGGCGAGCGCGTCCTTGTGGTTCAGCGTTCGCCGCGACACCCTGTGAAAGGCCTCGAGTATGTGATCGACGAACGGCTCGGCGAGCGGCGGCAGCTCGATCGGCGCCGCGAAGTGAAAGAAAGGCGCCTGCCGCGCCGAGAACATCGCCGCCAGTCCTTCTCGACTCGAGCCGGTGAACACCGTTCGGACCCGCCCGGCGCGCGTGTCGAGGCTGGTTCGCAGCGCGGCCACGAGGGGCGCGTTGTCACGGCCGCGGGCCAGCTCCTGCACCTCGTCCAGGAGCAGGATCGTCTCCTTGCGCCTTCTGGAGACGCGATCTAGCAGGTCGTCCAGGTGGAGCAGCAGATCGTCCGGCGGCCGCCCTCTGAGCGCCGTGAGATCGACGGCGGCCTCCATTCCCGCGCCGGGCGCCGACAGCTTGAGCTTCGGGGCCAGGGCCAATGCCGAGCTGCGCACCCGATCGCGGAAGGTGCCGCGCTTCAGAGACGTTTCCAGGGCATGGAGCAACACGGCCAGCGGGGAGAGCGGCGCCTGCCAGAACGACGCGTAGATCACGCGATGGCCCCGCTCTTCGGCGAGCGGCGCGAGGTCCTTGAGCAGGAATTCGGTCTTGCCGGTCCGCCGAGGCGCGAACAGGGTGAGGGCCTGCCCCGGACCGTCGACCAGCAGCGTCAGGACGCGCGACGTGAACTCGCCGCGCTCGAAGTGCCACAGGTCGACCGCCATTGGCCAACATTAGCCATGGCGGAATAATTTGTCAACGGCGGCTAATCGTGGATACGGTCTTGCCGTTGCCTTGGGTGCATCGCCGAGCAGCGCAAGGCGCTCGACATCAACTGCTGCCGCATGAAGCCGGAGGCCCAGGGCGCGCATGACCTGGCGGAGTCGAAGTACGCGCGCCAGTTCTTCTCCAGCGGCTGCAGCTCTTGGCACTTGCCTTCTTTGAGGACTTGACCTGGGACGAGGCAAACCAGCACGGCGCCGGCAGAACGAGCCGCCGACTGCGACCGCTCTTGGTAGTATCGTTAATGATATCATTCCCTGGTGTCGCGGGTCGCCGACATCATTCGAAAGGCGCGGGACAGTCCAGAGGCCGTGCGCTTCCGCGAGCTCGCGAGAGTGTGCGACGCCTACTTCGGGGAGCCGCGGCAGGCGGGCACGAGCCACCGGGTGTATCGCACGCCGTGGCCGGGCGACCCGCGGGTGAACATCCAGGATCACGACGGGATGGCCAAGCGGTATCAGGTGCGCCAGGTCCTCACGGCGATCGAGAAGCTGGAGGCGCAGCGTGACTGATCACTACACGTATCGCGTGACCTGGTCGCCGGAAGACGGCGAGTACGCGGGGCTCTGCGCCGAGTTCCCGTCGCTGAGCTGGCTGGCGACCACCCCCGAAGAGGCGTTCTCCGGGATTCGCGCGCTCGTGCGCGAAATCCTCTCGGACATGCACGCCAACAGCGAGACCCCACCGCCCCCGCTCGCGGACCGCGCGTACAGCGGGAAGTTCGTGGTGCGCGTTCCGCCGGAGACCCACCGGGCGCTCGTGTTGCGAGCGGCCGAGGAGGGCGTCAGCCTGAACCGGTTGGTCAGCGCGCGCCTGGCGGATTGACGGGTCGCTGTTCCGCGCGCGGGTCTGACAGTACCGCATCGCGTTCCGGTTCCGGGACGGCGACGTGGATGGAGTCCGTTGCGACGACCGTCACCAGGGCTGACGAGGCTTGCCAGGATTGCCCATGCCGAAGAACCCGACCAGCGAGATTCCGGCAACCGGCCTGCCCTCACGCCGCCGTCCGACGCATCCCGGCGTCATCCTGCTCGAGCTGTTCCTGCGAGAGATCCCGATGACCCAGGCCGACGCGGCCCGGCGGATGAACCTGCCGGTCACGCGGGTCAACGAGCTCGTCCGCGGCAGGCGCGGCGTCACCGCCCGCTCGGCGCTTCGGCTCGGTCGATTGCTGGGCACGACGCCCATGTTCTGGATGAACCTCCAGGCCAACTGGGACATCTGGCACGCGCAGCAGGAAGAACGGCAACGGGGCCGGCCGGCTGCGCATTCCGGTGAAGTTGAACGCCAGATCCGGGGATGGTGAACACGGAATCCGGCGAACGTGAACGGCTCGTCGGAGCACAACGACGTTTCCTCGGTCGGTTTCCTCCCATCGGCTTCGCAACGGGTGTTCGAGTCCTACCCGTGACGTCGTTTTCGAAGAGTACAACGATCTTGCCTGTGGAGCGTATGGGCGGCGTTCTGGGCTGTCCAAGGCGGTGTGGGAAACGCGCCTCGACGCGGGTGCAGTCAGCCGCCAGCGTATCGTGCGCGTTTTCCATACCGCCGGTGCGCTCCACGGGCCGGCCTGCCCCCGGCGGGGACCGGCGGCGTGCTGGACCGGGGCTGACCTCGGTAGTGCCGCGGTGGGGGCTGGCGTTGGGATGCTCATGTCGTCTGCCGGGTGCGGGTCTTCGGCGCGTCGTGCGTCCGTCGCATCGAGCGGCCCTTCAACTCGATGCGGTGCGCGTCGTGGAGCAGGCGGTCGCAGATGGCGTCGGCCTGGTTGGCGTCGCCGATGACGGCGTGCCAGTCGGCCACGGGCAACTGGCTGGCGATGAGGGTCGAGGCGCGTTCGGCCCGGTCCTCGATGACCTCGGTGAGGTCGCGCCGCTCGGCGTCGCGCAGCGGTGCGATCATCCAGTCGTCGATGGCGAGCAGGTCGAGCTTGGCGAGGCGAGTCAGGAGCCGGGCGTAGGACCCGTCGCCGCGGCCCACGGCGAGCTCGTGCAGCAGGCGCGGCATCCGGACGTAGCGTGCGGTGAAGCCGCGGCGGCAGGCCCGTTCGACGAACGCGCAACAGAGGAAGCTTTTTCCGATCCCGGTGGGACCGATCAGGACCAAGTTGTGACGCTCGGCGACCCACGCGCAGGCGCCGAGAGTCAGGACCTGCTGGCGGTTGAGCCGGCGCGGATGGGTGAAGTCGACGGCCTCGAGCGTGGCGGGATGGCGCAGCTTGGCGGCGCGGAGCCGCCGCTGGAGCTTGCGCTGCTCGCGGGCCGTCCATTCGGCGTCGACGAGCAGGCCGAAGCGTTCCTCGAAGCCGAGGGCGGCGGCCTCGGCGGTCTGGAGCTGGTGGTGGCAGGCGTCGGCCATCGCGCCGAGCTTCATGGCGTTGAGCTTGTCGAGGGTCTGTTCGATCAGCATGGGTCCTCCCCAGTGGTGGTCGCGGCGTAGTAGTCGGCGCCGCGGATGTTGGCGTGGGTGGGCGTCGGGGCGGTCTCGGCCGGCGGCTCCAGGGGCAGACGGTCCTGGCCGGTGGCGAGGATGTTCTTGACGGTGTGGAAGCGGCAGGAGCCGAGGGCCATGGCGCGGGCGCTCGCGGCGTCGAGCCGGGGGTTGCCGTGCTGCCGCCCCAACCGCATGAGCCCGAGCACGGCCTTGTATCCCTGCTCCGGATGGGGGCGGCTCTCGAGGATTCGAGCGACGAGCTCACCGGTCGCCGGTCCGACCTTCTCGGCCCAACGGATGAGACGCGACGGGGTCCACTCGGCGTGCGCGCGATGGGCGCTCGGCATGTGCTCGGCGACGGTGGACGGCTGTCCGTCGTAGCGGCGGGGGTGCGACGACACGCGGCGGCCTTTGAAGAAGACCTCGACGGTGGTCGTGGTGTAGCGGACCTCGACCTGCTCGCGGAGGAGCTGGAACGGCACGCTGTAGGCGTGCCGCTCGACGAGGACGTGGTAGTCGATGGAGACGCGGCACAGCTTCCAGTACGCGAGGACATAGCGCGTGGCCGGCAGGGGTCGTAGCGCCGGGCGGTCGAGCTGCTCGTAGAGGGCGCGGCGGCTGATGCCCAGCTTCTTCATCGGCCGGTCGTTGAGCGCGTCGAGGCGGACGCGGATCGCCAGGTTCAGGGCACCGAGGCTGAAGAACGTCTCGTCGCGGAGCCGGGCGAGTATCCACCGCTGGGCCAGGAGTACTGCGCCCTCCACGGCGGCTTTATCTCTTGGTTTCCTCGGCCGCGCCGGGACGACGACGGCGCCGTAGTGGGCGGCGAGGTCCTCGTAGGTGCGATTGACGCCCGGCTCGTAGCGGCAGGGACGCGTGATGGCGCTCTTGAGCTGGTCGGGGACCCACAAGGCCGTCGTGCCCCCGTAGTACCCGACCATGCGGGTGTGGGCGTCGACCCAGTCGGGCAACTGCTGGGTGGCGGTCGCCTCGGCGTAGGTTAAGCCGCTGGCGCCGAGCACGGCGACGAACAGCTCGACGCGTCGCAATTCTCCGGTGTGCCGGTCGACCAGCGCCGGACGTTTCCCCGAGAAGTCGATGAACGTCTTCTCGCCGGCGCGGTGGACCTGCCGCATCGACGGCCGCAGCCGTCGCGCCCACTGCCGGTAGAGCTCGCAGAACTGGGTGCGGCGGTAGCCGTGCGGATGAACCTGGGCGTACTCCTCCCAGAGGAGCTGCAGCGTGACGCCGTCGCGCTTGAGCTCGCGGTGGATGTACGCGCAGTCAGGCTGGCTCCGGTCGTGCACCGGGGCGGCGCGTGGGAACAACCGGGCCTCGAGGGCCGCGTCATCCAACTCGGCCGGCAGTGGCCAACCCAACCCTCGTTGTGCGGTCCGCTGCAGATACAGCGAGACCGTGCCCACGCCGATCGCGCAGGCTTGGGCTATCGCCCGGTGGGACAACCCCCGCTCGTGCTTGAGACGGAGAACCTCACGAATCTTCCTCACCAGTAGCCTCCGTGCCGGCATCGCCTCGCCCTCCTTTCGGAAGGCCAGCGTGCGGCGATCAGGCTACCGACGAGCGTTCACGATGACCGGATTCCGTGTTCAACTTCACCGGATCCCGTGTTCAACATCCCGGATCCGGTGTTCAACTTCCGCCGGATCCGGCGTTCAACTTCCGCCGGATTACGCACTGACGGCGGTCGAAGCTCTGATGAAGCGTCTGAAGCTGCCGATAAACGCCGAGAAGACCCGCTGCTGCCGGGTGCCGGAGGAACCGATGACGTTCCTCGGCTACCGGATTGGACGCAACTACCGGCGGGACACGGGAGCTGCCTACATCGGCACGCGACCGAGCCCGGCGAGCGTCCAGAGCATCTGCCGACGCATGAGCGAGCTGACGACGCGGCGCAGCGGGCTCCTGTCGCCCGAGGTCGTGGTGGCGCGCCTGAACCGGCTCTTGACCGGCTGGGCGAACTACTTCACTCTGGGGCAGGTCAGCCCGGCCTACGCGGCGGTCGACCGGCACGCGACGCGGCGGCTGCGCCAGTGGCTCTGTCGGAAGCACAAGGTGCGGACCGGGCAAGAAGTGCGCTTCCCGGCCATGCGGCTCTGGTCCGATTACGGGCTCACGCGCCTTGCACCGCGCACGACGAGCTTTCCGTGGGCGAAGGCATGAATCTCGTCCGAGAGCCGGATGCGGGAAATCCGCATGTCCGGTTCGATGAGCGGCGACTGGAAACGGAGCAATGGCGAGGAGTGAGGCACCGGCATCGGCGAAAGCCGCCGGCAACAGCTACCCCCTGCGCCTACCGCCACCGCGCCAGTCGTCGACTCTACAAGCCCCGCTGCAGTCGACCGGCGATGCATCCTGCCTGACTGCGTTGTTCCTCGGTCACATATGCCCAATATGCTCCATCGTCACGCCTTGTCAGGCAGGCGCCTCGCCGGTCTTCGGTGCAACGCGGGGTTTCACCACGGGCTGTCAATCCGAGCCCGGCGGCGCCGTCGCAGGCAACACGACCCCGGTTCGAGTTCCGCCCCCGCCGGGCGGGCGCGGCAATCCGGCGCCCGCCGCCGGGCTCGTCATGCCAGCGTGAGCTTCGCGAACCTGGCGCGAAGCGTCTTGCGCCCGATGTCGCTGAAACTGACCGTCAATTTCATGTCGTCGGTCAGCGGTTCCACCGACAGGATGGTGCCCAGGCCGAACGTCGGATGCCGGACGCGCGTGCCCGGCGTGACGCTGATCACCGACTGGTCTTCGTCCTCGTAGGAGTAGCCGTAGTCCGGCTGAATCTGCTCGCCGCCGCCCGGACCGCGCCGCCGCCCGCGAGATGTCCGGCCGAACGTCGTCGGGGCCGGCACCGGCGTCGAGAAGACCGGCTCGACCGGGTCCAGCAACTCGGCCGGAATCTCGCTGAGGAAGCGCGAGGGTTCAGACGCCTGGTATTCGCCGAAGACGCGGCGCCGGGCGGCGCTGGTCAGCACGAGCCGCGACCGGGCTCGGGTCATCCCCACATAGCACAGCCGGCGCTCTTCCTCGAGCGCCTCGGCGTCATCGCGTGACCGCATGTGGGGAAAGAGCCCCTCTTCGAGACCGACGATGAACACGACCGGAAATTCAAGCCCCTTCGCCGCGTGCAGGGTCATGAGCCAGATGCCGGCGTCCTCGGATCCCTTTTCCTCATCGGTTTCCGACAGCAGGGACAACCGATCGACGAAGCCGTTCAGAGACGCCTCCGGTTCGCGGATTTCGTAGTCGCGCGCCGCCGAGACGAGCTCCATCAGGTTGTCGAGGCGGCCGTCGGCCTCCTCCGTCTGCTGATCGCGGAGGTCTCGCAGATAGCCGCTCCGATCGAGCAGCTTGCCGAGGACGTCGGAGACCGGCTCGCGGGCGGCGATATCGCGAAGGGTGCCGATCAGGTCCCGGAACCGCCGCAGGACGGTGAGAGCCCGGGCAGGCACCAGCGCTTCGTCCACCGCGCGATTCAGACGCCGCCAGAGCGAGTTGCTCGACCCGGTACCGGTCTCGGCCTGCGCGAAGAGGGGTCCCGCGTCGGCCGGTGCGTTCCCCAGCTCCTCGAGGGAGGTCATCACGCCCTTGCCGATGCCCCGGGCCGGGGTGTTGACCACCCGGCGCAGGCTCACGTCGTCATCCGGGTTGATCAGCAGCCGGAGATAGGCCAGCGCGTCCTTGGTTTCCTTGCGCTCGTAGAATCTGACGCTGCCAACGATCTTGTAGGCGACCCCCTCGCGAATCAGCGCGTCCTCGAGCGCCCGGGACTGGGCGTTCGTCCGGTACAGCACGCCGATCGGGGTCTCTTTCCCGGCCAGCGCCTCGCGGAGACGCGCGGTGACGAAGTCGGCCTCCTCGATGTCGTCACCGGCCCGGAAGCAACGGACGAGGGCGCCTCCGGTGCGGTCGGTCCACAGCCGCTTCTCCGGGCGATTCCGGTTCTGCCGGATGACGGCGCCGGCGGCGTCGAGAATGACCTGGGTCGAGCGGTAGTTCCGTTCGAGACGGACGACCGTCGCCTCGGGGAAGTCCCGCTCGAAATCCAGGATGTTGCGCAGGTCCGCGCCGCGCCACTTGTAGATCGACTGATCGGGATCGCCCACGACGCACAAGTTGCGGTGCTCGTCGGTCAGGAGCCGGATGAGACGGTACTGCGGCAGGTTGGTGTCCTGATACTCGTCCACCATGATGAACCGGAAGCGCTCGGCGTAGCGGCGCCGGACCGGCTCGGCGGTCTCGAGGAGCTTCTTCGTCTGCAGCAGGAGGTCGTCGAAGTCGAGGGCGTTGGCGCCCTCGAGGGTGCGCCGGTACCGCTCGTACACCTTGGCGAGCAGCTCGCCCCGCGCGCTCCAGCTTTCCTCGCGCAGGCTCTCGGGCGACAGCATCTGATTCTTCGCCTGGCTGATGGCGCTGAGAGCCTGACGGGCCGGCAGCATCTTGTCGGAGGCCTTGAGGTCGCGAAGGATTCGGCGCACCACCGCCACTTGATCGGTCGAATCGTAGATCACGAAATCGCGGGTGACTTCGACCCCGCCCTCCCGCCGCAGGATCCGCGCACAGAAGGCGTGGAACGTGGAGATCCACAGGCGGCGGCCCCCGGTGTCCACCAGCCGCTCCACCCGTCCCCGCATCTCTTCCGCCGCCTTGTTCGTGAACGTGACGGCGAGAAGCCGGTCCGGTTCGGCGTGGCGTTTGCCGATCAGGTAGGCGGCGCGGTACGCGATGACCCGGGTCTTCCCGGACCCGGCCCCCGCCAGAATCAGGAGCGGTCCGTCCGTGTGCAGGACCGCCCGCTTTTGCTCCGGGTTCAACTGTGACAGGAATTCCATGGATCCAGAGGTGAGCCCCGAGAGGGGCGGGCATCAGCATGCCACAGGGTTCGCACGATGCTGGTCGCCGGGGTCACTCCACCGTCACGCTTTTGGCGAGATTGCGCGGCTGGTCGATGTCGCAGCCGCGGCGGACGGCGATGTGGTACGCCAGCAACTGGAGCGGAACGACCATGACGATCGGCGTGATCAGCGGGGGTGTCGCCGGTATGGTGATGAGTGCGTCCAGGCTCGGATCGAGCAAGCTCTCGAGGTCCGGCTGGCGGTCATCGGCCACCGCGATGATCGATCCGCCGCGCGCCTTGACCTGCTGCAAGTTGGACGCCATCTTCTCGAATACGGAACCGTCCGGGAGCAGGGTCACGACCGGCATCTGCTCGTCCACGAGGGCAATCGGGCCGTGCTTCATTTCGCCCGCCGGGTATCCCTCGGCGTGGATGTAGGAGATCTCCTTCAGCTTGAGCGCGCCTTCGAGGGCGATCGGATAGTTGATGCCGCGCCCCAGATACAGGAAGCTCCGGCGGGTGTGGAACCGCTGCGCCACCGACTTGATGACGTCCTCGCACTGCAGGGTTCGTTCGAGCCAACGCGGCAGGTGGTCCAGGTCTTCCAGGTGCCGGCGCGCGGCCTCCGGCGGCAGCGCCCCGCGGATCTGCGCCAGATAGAGGGCCAACAGATGCAGGGCCACGAGCTGCGACGTGAACGCCTTGGTCGACGCGACCCCGATCTCCGGACCGGCGTGGGTGTACACGGTGAAATCGGCTTCGCGGGTGGCCATGCTGCCGACGACGTTGCAGATGGCGATGGTCGCGGCGCCGCGGTCGCGGGCCTCGCGAAGCGCGGCCAGCGTATCGGCGGTTTCGCCGGATTGCGTGATGACGACCGAGAGCGTCGTCGGGGTCACGATCGGGTCCCGGTACCGGTACTCGGAACCGTAGTCCACCTCGACCGATACTCCCGCGAGCCGCTCGATCAGGAACTTGCCCACGAGGGCGGCATGCCAGGACGTGCCGCACGCCAGAATGACGACGCGGGTGACGGCCCGGAGCCGTTCAATGGGGATGTCCAGCTCGCCGAGGAAGACCTGCCCGGATTCCAGCGAGGTGCGCCCGAGCACGGTCTCGCGGGCCGCCCACGGCTGTTCGAAGATCTCCTTCAGCATGAAGTGCCGGTAGCCGGCCTTCTCCGCCATCACCGGGTCCCAGTTGATGCGCTGGGTGGTGGCGGCGACCGGCGCGCCCGCGAAATCGGTATAGGTCACGCCGCCGGGGGTGATGACGGCCATCTCGCGGTTGCCGAGAAACACGACGTCCCGGCTGTGGTCGAGAATCGCGGGGACGTCCGACGCGACGAGAAAGCCCCCGTCGCCTTCGACCACCAGAATCGGCGGACCGTGGCGAACCACCACCAGCTTCTGCGGGTCGTCGGCCGCCAGCAGCACCAGGGCGAACAGCCCGCGCACCCGGACCAGGGCCCGGCGGACCGCCGCCTCGAGGCCGTCCCCGCGCCATTCGCACTCGACGAGATGGGCGATGACCTCGGTGTCGGTCTCCGTCGCGAACCGGTGGCCGTCGGCCTCGAGCGCGTGCTTCAGCTCCAGGTAGTTCTCGATGATGCCGTTGTGCACGACGACGATGCGTCCGGTGCAGTCCCGGTGCGGATGGGCGTTCTCTTCGGTGGGCCGGCCGTGCGTCGCCCACCGCGTATGGCCCAGGCCGTAGTCGCCGTCGACCGGATCGTTGGCGAGGGCTTCGACCAGACGGTCCAGCTTTCCGGCGCTCCGCCGCAACTCGACGGTTTCCCCGCGGACCAGGGCCACCCCCGCCGAATCGTAGCCGCGGTACTCCAGCCGCCGGAGCCCCTCGATGAGGACCGGCACGACCGGTTTCTGCCCGATGTAGCCGATGATTCCACACATGTCGCGGCCGGCCTGGTCAGGAATCGGACGATCCGTCGTCGGACTCGTCCTTCTGCCGGCCGTTCCACCCGTCCTTGATGACCTGCCGGCTGCGGGCCACCGCCAGCGCGCCGGCGGGGACGTCGTCGGTTACACAGGATCCGGCCCCGACGTAGGCGTCGTCGCCGAGAGTCACCGGCGCGACGAGCTGGGTGCCGCTGCCGATGAACACCCGGTCGCCGATCGTCGTCGCATGCTTCCGTTTCCCGTCGTAGTTGCATGTGATCGTGCCGGCGCCGACGTTCACCCCGTCTCCGATCGCGGCGTCGCCGAGATAGGCGAGGTGGTTCGCCTTCGACCCGCGGCCCAACGACGACTCCTTCATCTCCACGAAATTGCCGACCTTCGCCGTTTCACCGATCTCGGCCCCGGGTCGGAGATGGGCGAACGGCCCGACCTGCGCACCGTGGGCCAGCGCGGCGCCCTGAATGACGCAGTGGTTGCGCACGATTACGTCGTCGCCGAGCGTGGAGTCGACGATTCGAACCCCGGCATGCAGCTCGCACCGCGCCCCGACGCGGGTTCGTCCCTGGAGGAAGACGCCGGGGTGGATGACGGTATCCGGTCCGACGGTGACGTCCATGTCGACATAGGTCGTTGCCGGATCCTCGATGGTGACGCCGGCCGCCATCAGTTCTTCGTTCCTGGTCTGTCTCACGATTCGCTTGACCTCCGCCAGCTCGGTCTGACTGTTGATTCCCCGTACTTCATCCGGATCCGCCACTTCCACCGTTTCCAGCGGCAGCTTGCGCCGCCGGTAGATTCGCACCAGATCCGGGAGGTAGATCTCGCTCGAGGCGCCGGTTGGCGGAATCTCCCGGATCGCGTCGAAGAGCGGCGGCAGGTCGAGGGCGTAGATGCCGCTGTTGATTTCCTTCAACTTCCGTTGCGACGCCGAGGCGTCGCGTTCTTCGACGATGCGGGCGAGGCGTCCGTCGGCGCGGACGATGCGGCCGTAGCCGTAGGGCCGGGATACGGTCGCGGTCAGCACGGTGAGGGCGGCGTTCGCGCGCTCGTGGGTGCGGACAAGCTGCTCCAGGGTGGCCGGTCGAATCAGCGGCACGTCGCCGGACAGCACGACGAGGGTCCCTCCGAACTCCTCGAACAGCGGCTCCGCCTGCAGCAACGCATGCCCGGTGCCGCGCTGCTCGTCCTGGCGGGCGAAGGCCAGGGATTCCCGGTGGGAGAGGACGGCCTGCACGCGCTCCCGCTGATGGCCGACCACGAGGCCGATCCGCATCGGTTGCAGGCTGTCGGCCGCGCGCACGACATGCTCGATCAGCGGGAGCCCGGCGAGGCGGTGCAGCACCTTGGGACAGGCGGACCGCATGCGGGTGCCGAGGCCGGCGGCCAGGATGATGACGTGATTCGGCACCGCGCTTCCAGTGTAATCGAACCCGAGCTCGCGGGCCTACTCGGGCTTGGCCGCCTCGATCGCCTGATACATCGCCCGGGTGGTGAGGCCGTACTTGCCGGCCATGGCCTTCACGGCGTCGCGCCGCGAACGGCGGTCGTCGGTCATCCGATCGAGCTCGTCGATCAGTTCCGGTCCGTCTGGTGGTTGCGGCGCGTCGGCGGCGCCCGCGTCGGCGGGCCAGACGACGCACGTATATTCGCCGCGCGGCGTCCCGACCGACTGGAGCAGCGACGACATCGATCCGACGAGGGTGCTCTCGTGCAGCTTGGTCAGCTCCCGGCACAGCGCGATGGTTCTCTCGCCGAGGCGCTCTTCGAGGAGCTCGAGGGTGGCGGCGAGACGATGCGGGGCTTCGAAGAACACGAGGGTTCGCGGTTCGAGAGCCAGCTCGTCGCACCATCTCTTTCGGTCGCTCAGCCTGCGGGGCGGGAAACCCAGGAAGGTGAAGCTCTGGACGGGAGCGCCGCAGGAAACAAGGGCCGTGGTGACCGCAGAGGGACCGGGGATCGCGGTAACGCGAATCTGGGCGTCAAGAGATTGACGCACCAGGTTGAACCCCGGATCCGAGACCAGCGGGGTTCCCGCGTCCGACAACAGGGCGATCGAATCGCCTTCGAGCAGGCGCTTGACGAGACCGGGCGTCCGTTGGCGTTCGTTGTGGTCGTGGAGGCTGGTGGCGGGGGTCGCGACCCCGTAATGCCGCAACAGCTTGGCGGTTCGGCGCGTATCCTCGGCCGCGATGAGCGGCACCTCCTTCAGGATGCGCACCGCCCGGAACGTGATGTCCTCGAGGTTGCCGATGGGCGTCGCGACGAGATAGAGCGTGCTGGGACTCGTCACTGCACTCCGGTCTGAGGGGGTGCTCCGGTGGCCGCCAGCTAGCGAGCTAGCGAGCTGGCGGCCCGCCGGGGCCGTCGCGCGCCGGGCATGCCGGGACACGGCCAAAGAGCGTCAAGTTATGCAGAATCGTGCGATATTGTAACATTCAAGGGTCCGCCGTCACGCCAGCCTGAGTCTGGCGGCACGCGTCCGGCCACGTAAGACTCGCGCCGATACCCATGCACACTTCGGAACCCCTGTCGCACTTTATCGACGAGTATCTGGAGTTTCTCTACGAGAACGCTCCCACTGCCGCGTCCGGCGACGGGATGCATGCGCACGACGACCGCCTCGAGGACGTCTCCCGCGCGGCCATCGACAGCCAGGGGCGCGAGCTCGGGGGGTTCGCACGGCGTCTCGACCGCATCACGACCCGCAGTCTGACGGTCGAGGAGCAGCTCGAGCGGCGTATGCTGGCCGACCACATCCGAGGTCGACTGTTCGAGCTGGAGGAAGTCAGGCCGTGGGAGCGCAACCCGCGGTACTACGCCGATCTGTTGTCCGCGTCGCTCGCCGGGCAGACCCTGTTCGAGCATGCGCCGGTCGAAGAAAGAGCCCGGCGCGTGGTGTCCAAGCTGCGGCAGACGCCGCGATTCCTCGAAGCGGCCGCCGCCAACGTGGAAGATCCGCCCGGCATCTTCATCAAGACCGGCGCGGAGATGTTCGACATCGTGGTCACGTTCATCGAACGCGATCTGCCGCGGGCCTTCAGGCGGCTCGAAGATCTGCACCTGCTCGGCGATCTGGCCGATGCCGCCACCGAAGCGACGGAGGCGATCAACCGCTACACGGACCACCTGCGCGGCACCCTGGGCCCCCGGAGTCGAGCGACGTTTCGGCTGGGCCGGGAGCGGTTCGACGGCCGCCTGCGCCACCGGGAGGGAATCGGCCTGGGGGCCGAGGCACTGCTGCCGATTGCGGAACGGGAGCTCGTCCGTCAGCAGAGCCGCTTTTGCGAGGTCGCGGCCCGAATCGATCCCAAGGCGGAGCCGGCCGACGTCTGGCGCCAGGTCAAGGTGCGGCACCCGGAACCGGGAACGCTGGCGCAGACGGTGCGCGACCAGCTCACGGACCTGGTGTCGTTCATCGAACGAAACGCTCTGGTCACCGTGCCCGACGACCGCTCGATCGTCGTGGCGTCGACCCCCGATTTCCTGCGCTGGACCCAGGCCGGCGTCCGGCTCCCCGGGCCGTTCGAGCCGAAGACACTGTCCTCCTGCTACTACGTGACCGACGTCCATCCGTCGTGGTCGGAGGAACGCCGGGAAGAGCATCTGCGCGGACTGAATTTCGCCACCCTGTGGTCTGTGTCGGCGCACGAGGCCTATCCGGGCCGCTATCTGAACTTCCTGCACCAGCGGCGCATCCGGAGCGCGCTGCGGAAATCGCAGTTGTTCGCGCCGGTCTCGTTCGTCGAGGGATGGGCCCACTATGCCGAGCACATGGTGATGGAAGCCGGTCTGGCCCAGGGTGACGACGCGATCGAGCTGGGGCAGATCGTCGGAACGCTGCTGCGGCTGGCCCGACTGGTGGTCGGCATTCGCTTGCACGCGGACGACCTGTCGGTCGAACAAGGGGTCCGTTTCTTTCGGGACGAGGCCTATCTCGAGGAGGGCAGCGCCCGGCGCGAGGCGGAACGGGGCACGTTCGATCCCGACTATGCCCTGTATTCGGTCGGCCGGTTGATGCTGTTGAAGCTGCGGGACGATCTCGAGGCCCGCGAGGGCTCCAAGTTCTCGCTGAAATCGTTTCACGATCGGTTGCTGGGGCAGGGCGCGGTCCCGATCTGGCTGCACCGGACGCTGCTCCTCGGCGACACCGGGGACGACCTGCTCGATTGATTCCCGATCCGGCGGCCGGGTACCATGAATGGTTGGTTCCTGTTCGTTGCCGGACCACCCGTCGACCGGGAGACGACGTTGCGATCGGGTGTACGACCCATGCCACTCTACGAATACCAGTGCGAAGCCTGCGCGCATCGCTTCGAGCAGATTCGGAAGTTCTCCGATCCGCCGCTGACGTCCTGCCCCAGGTGCAGCGGCGCGGTACGCAAGCTGGTCTCCTCGCCGGCCATCCAGTTCAAGGGCACCGGCTGGTACGTGACCGACTACGCCAAGCAGGACAGGAAGGACCCGTCCGACGGCGCGGAGTCCAAGGCCGGTGCCTCGTCCGACGGCGCGGAGTCGAAGCCGGACAAGAAGGACGGCAAGAAATCGAGCGATTCGAAGAGCTCTTCCGACTCCGCCGCGGCCTCGTCCAAGTCGACCAAGCCGGCATCCGGCACCGGCTCCTCGTCCTGACGCCGGTCGTCAGCGCGTCTCCGGGACGGCCTCGCCAATCGGACCGGGCAGCTCGCGGCGCAGCTCGGGATGTTTCCGCGCGAAATGGAGGATGGCGCGGAGGTAGCCCGGTTTGTTCCCGGCGTCGTGGCGCACCCCGTCGAGCTCGACCGCGAAGATCGGACGCTGCGCGAGGAGACGGCGCAGCCCGTCGGTCAACTGGATCTCGCCGCCCAGGCCGCGTGAAGTCTGCTCCAGCGCGGGATAGATGTCGGGGGTGAGCAGATACCGCCCGATGATCGCCAGGTCTGACGGCGCGTCCCGCGGGGCGGGCTTCTCGACGAGATCGGTGACCTGGTAGGTGCCGTTGCCCAACGTCTCGCAGGCGATGACGCCGTAGCGGCCGACCGCCTCGCGGGGTACCCGCTCCACCAGGAGGACCGGACCGCCGACCCGCGCGAACACCGCGAGCATCTGTTCGAGTGCGGGCGGGTCGGCGTCGATGACGTCGTCGCTCAGCACCACCGCGAACGGTTCGTCGCCGACCTGCTCGCGGCTGACCAGCACCGCGTGGCCCAGCCCCAGCGGCTCGTCCTGGAGTACCGTCGACAGCTCGATGCCGGCCGCGAGCTCGCGGAGGCCGTCGAGCAGCGCCGATTTCCCGCGCCGGGCGAGCAGCGCATCAAGGGCCGCGTGCCGTCCGAAATGGTCCTCGAGTATCCGCTTCCCGGGGCTGTTCACCAGAATGATCCGGGACAGGCCGGACGCGACCGCCTCCTCGACGCCGTACTGGATGATCGGCTTGTCGACGATCGGCAGCAGCTCCTTGGGGAGCACCGCGGTGGCCGGCAGGATGCGGGTCCCGAGTCCGGCCGCGGGAAACACGACTTTCCGAATCGGGCGGGAGATCGACATCGCGGCGCATGATAGCAGCCCGGGGTGGTTCCGGCGGCGTCTCCCCGGGGGCCGACGGGTACAATGTCGGGCCATGTTCGATCCAGCGTTGCTTCGTGACGATCCCGCCGTCGAGACCCGTCTTGCCCTCCGCGGCGACGGTTTGGCCGACATCCTCGCGGAGGTGCGCCGGTTCGACGGCGAACGTCGCGCGATCATTCCGCTGCTCGAAGAGGCCCGGCACGCCAAGAAGACGATAGGCGCCCAGATCGGCAGAGCGAAACGCGACGGCGAGCCGGTCGACGTACTGATGGCCGCGGGCAAGGCCCACACCGCGATCATCGATGCTCAGGAGGGACGGCTCGACGAGGTCGAGCAGGCGCGGAACGCGCTGCTGCTGAGGCTCCCGAACCTGGCCCACGAGAGCGTTCCGGTCGGCGACAGCGACGCGGACAACCTCGAGATCCGCCGGCACGGGGATCCGCCGGTGTTCGATTTCGACGCACGGTCCCACGCGGATTTGGGCCCGGCTCTCGGCATCGTCGATTTCGAGCGCGGCGTCAGGCTGGCCCGCACCCGGTTTTCCGTGCTCATCGGCGCCGGCGCCCGGTTGTCGCGGGCCCTCATCGACTTCATGCTCGATCTGCACACCGGCGAGCACGGCTACGTCGAGGTGGTCCCGCCGTTTCTCGCCAACCCGAACGCGCTCGTCAACACCGGGCAATTGCCCAAGTTCGAAGCCGACCTGTTCAAGATCGACGGCTGGGACCTGTATCTCATTCCGACCGCGGAAGTACCGCTCGCGAACCTCCACTGTGGTGAATTCCTCGACGGCCGGGACCTGCCCCTCCTGTACACCGCCTACACGCCCTGCTTCCGCAGCGAGGCGGGGTCCTACGGTGCGGACGTGCGCGGCCTGATCCGCCAGCACCAGTTCGACAAGGTCGAGCTCGTCGCCTATACCCGGCCGGAGGACTCCTACGCGATGCTGGAGACGCTGACCGGCCATGCCGAATCGGTTCTGCAGCGCCTGGGCCTGCCGTACCGGACGGTCGCGCTCTGCACGCGCGACATGGGGTTCTCGGCCGCCAAGACCTACGACATCGAGGTATGGCTGCCGGGGCAGGGGAAGTATCGGGAGATCTCCTCCTGCAGCAACACCGAGGCGTTTCAGGCGCGCCGGGGCGGCATCAAGTACCGGCCCGACGGCAAGGGCAAGGCCGAGCACGTCCACACCCTCAACGGATCCGGGCTCGCGGTGGGGCGCACCCTGATCGCGATCCTCGAGAACTTTCAGCAGGCCGACGGTTCGGTCGTCGTGCCGGAAGCGCTGCGCCCGTACATGCGCGGCCTGGAGATCATCACGCCCCGGTGAGCCGGGCTCGCCGGCCGCCGCCGCCGCGGCGCCGGGACGGGGTAGGATGGTTCAGGCGGCAAGCCCGCGGAGGGATGGCCGAGTGGTTGAAGGCGGCGGTCTTGAAAACCGTTAGGCGTGAAAGCGTCTCCTGGGTTCGAATCCCAGTCCCTCCGCCACGTGATGGACATAATTACTTGTAAATAAAGGGTTTGTCGGTCTGCGTGTCTTGCTGGCTCCGCATCACACCCACCATTCCTGGCGCGACTTCAACGGACCTTGAGAGCCGTCCGCGGACCAGACTGGACTTGTGACAGTGAACGGATCCGGATCTCGCAAAGGTGTTCGTGGCGCTGTGAGTGGGCTCGTCGTCAGCCCCGGATCTGGTGTTCAACTTCACCGGAATGCGCAAATAGAATCAGGAACGGATGTCGACCACGGACGCCATGGCGGAGACACGCGCTCGATGAGCTCGACCGGACCGCCGTCCCGCGGGGGCGGCCGGCTCGTGGCCCGGGCTCGACGGGTGGTCGGCGCCGCGCCCGCCGCGGTCGACGTCGACCAGGTGCACGCCAGGCGCGCCGCTATTCCGCAGGACGGGTCCCTTCCCGGCTCAGGAAGCCTTGGGGTCGCGCAGCATGATCAGCAGCGCGCGGCAGGGCTCGGCGGCATCGAGGGCGTGCGGAATCTCAGCGGGCATGCGTACCACCGTCCCGGGCGTGGCGAGCACGGCGGCTCCGCCAACCGTGAGACTCAGCGATCCCTCGAGCACCAGCACGAGTGCGTCAAACGGCGACGTATGTTCAGTGAGTCCCTCTCCCTTATCAAACGCAAAGAGCGTGAGACTGCCGCCGACGGCCTTGGCTAGGACACGGCTCGCGATCCCATGCTCGGTCGGGGTGATCAGCGCATCCAACGAATGCGCCTCGGCCGGCGGAAGTGTCTGAGTCATAGTGGACATGACGCTCATGGTACGACCAACGGACCCACTCGCCGGCTCGACGTGGAGCACTCCCGGAACGGTTGCCGGCTTCCTCCAGTCGCCGCCGAACACCAACCTGGTCGCGTTCGCGGGCCACGAACTGCGCCAAGGCGGAAGCACCCGCGCGCTTGACGTCGGTTGCGGTGCGGGGCGCAACGCGCTGCCGCTCGCGCAGCTCGGCTGGCGGGTCATCGGCCTCGACCTCTCGTGGCCGATGCTGCGCGCCGCCAGTCAGCGCGTGAGGGCTGATCGACTCAGCGACCGCCTCAGGCTGGCCCTGGCCCCCATGGATGCGCTACCAGTCCGCAGCGCGAGCTGTGATCTCGTGATCGCGCACGGCATCTGGAATCTTGCGAGATCCGCGGCTGAATTTCGGGAGTCGGTGCATGAGGCGGCGCGCGTGGCGAAGGTCGGCGCTGGACTCTTCGTGTTCACGTTCTCGCGCCACACGCTCCCGCCCATCGCCGAACCCGCCCAGGGAGAGTCGTTCGTCTTCACCCAGTTCTCGGGAGAACCACAGTGCTTCCTCACCAGGGAACAACTCGTCTCGGAGCTGCGTGTTGCCGGTTTCGTGCTCGAGCCATCG
Source organism: Vicinamibacterales bacterium (assembly GCA_965229825.1). GTDB lineage: Bacteria > Acidobacteriota > Vicinamibacteria > Vicinamibacterales > UBA8438 > JAJEEA01. The sequence goes on along the minus strand of CBDDJQ010000013.1, from coordinate 422,081 downwards.
GTGCCGTTCAGCGAGTACAACCTCCCAGAGCCGGGGGCGCTGCCCACCGGAGCACCGGTCATCTACGAAGCGGCGTTTCGGCGTGCAGGGTAGTGGCGCGGAAACAGGACAGACAGGCTAACGGACGAGCTGTTTTCGGTTCGCGGCGGAGCGTTAGCGAGGCTGCGTATGTAGATCGACAACGATGATCCTCACCGGCGCGTGAGTCCTTGTCGGTGTTCGCCACGGTGTCGGTCGTGTGGTCATGTCGACGCCTGCGAACGGGTCTCCGGCGCCACAGGCTTCGGTGCGGGGATCTTCAGGGCGCCCGCTCGACGCTTCTCCCGCAGCCGGCAGCTCTCCCCGGTGATCGTCAACACGTGGCTGGGGTGCAGCAGCCGGTCGAGGATCGCGGTCGCGACCACGGCGTCGCCGAACACCTCGCCCATTCCCCGACCGAGCGGTTCGACGTGATCAGGATGCTGCCGCGCTCGTAGCGCCTCGAGGCCACGCCACGATCCGATGCCGCCGCCGGCCGGACATCGCCGACCGACTTTCGCTCCGCCGCTTGGCCAGCCGCCGCGGTCACGGGCCGCGTCGGGCGAGCGTGGGAGCGTCCAGGGCCGGTCATGATGAGGCGGCGCCGTCGGGATGAGCGCGGCGGCAGTCACGGCCGGGGCCCGTCCTGGGTCCGCGAGAGCGACGGGCTCCAGCCGCCGTTCTGAAATCGGAGCCCGCCAGTCCTCGGCGGCGGTCCTCCGCACCCCGTCGCGGTTGCCGCCCCTGGGCTATCTCATAACCCGCGGTTCGGGGCGCACCCGGCGGGCCGGCCGCGGCCTCGCCGTGGCCGGTTCGGAGCCGGCCCGCCCTTCGTCCCCTTGGGTCCAATAACCGGGGGTTCCGTTAACTTGCCGAGACGCGTTTCCCCTGCTGGTTCGTCTTGCTCTCCGGCGGACGGTGACGAGGATCCACGTCAGTCTCGGTCGCGTCGGCGACATCGGCCCGGTCGGAGGGGCGACCTCGCTGCGCGTCCCGGCCATGAAGAGGAGCCAACCTGCGACCACGGCGTCGAGGCGGGCCGGGGGCCTGCGCGACCGCGCTTGCCAACTCGCGGAAGCGATGTCGTAGCATGTGATCCCTCGGCTCCGTGATTCCGCCGGAAGGGGAAGAGAAAGACACGATGAAGGCACTCCAGGGAACGGTCGACGTGGCGACCGGGGCGGACGAGCCCGTGTGCGACACGCCCGTCTTCAACGGCGGCACCTGGAACGGCGGCGACGTCATCGTGTTCGGGGGACGCGACGGGATCATGCAAGTGGCCGGCGACGGCGGGACGCCGACCCAGCTCACGACGGTCGACGACACGCGCGGCGAGATCACCCACGCCGCACCGTGGTTCCTGCCGGACGACCGTCACTTCCTCTATCTGCGCGCCTCATTGGACTCGAGCACCGGGGGCATCTACATCGGCGCGCTGGGCGTCGAGCCCGGCGCGCAGGAGTCGACGCGGCTGCTGGCGACCGAGCGGCCCGCCGTGTACGCGCCCTCGCGCGACTCGACGACCGGCCGGCTGTTCTTCATGCAGGGGAGCCGTTTGCTGTCGCAGCCGTTCGACGCCGCCCGCCTCGAGCTCGCGGGAGAGCCCACCGTCGTGGCCGAAGAAGTGGGCAGCTATGACGTGCGCTGGAGGTCGTTCTCGGTGTCCCGAACCGGCACCCTCACTTGGCGGGACGCCCCGGTGGCCACCTCCGTGAGGTGGATCGATCCCACCGGTGAAGAGCTGGAGGCCGAGCGCATTCGCGGCCTGGACGACCCGAGACATCCGAGCCTGTCGCCGGATGGCGACAGGCTCGCCCTGGTGGTGGCCGGCGACATCTGGGTGTTCGACCTGGACGACGACCGACCGCCCATCAGGCTCACGTTCGACGAGTCGAGCGACGCCATCGGCTCGCCGCTGTGGACGCCGGACGGCGCGGGCATCGTCTACGAGGGCGACGGCTCGCTCTACCGGGTGTCCGCCGACGGCGGGAGCCCGCCGGAGCCGATCGGACCGGCGGGTCACTATCACGCCCACGCGTGGTCTCCCGACGGCGACCTGATCGCCGTGGCCATCTCCGGCGAGAGCGGCGACCTCGTCGAGTTCTTGCCGTCGTCGGAGGCCGAGCCGCGGCCGTTGGTGCAGACGCCTGCGAGCGAAGGGGGTGCGGCGACGCTCTCTCCCGACGCGGGGTGGCTCGCCTATACCTCGGACGCCACCGGTCGGCGCGAGATCTGGGTGCGTCGCTATCCAGGGCCGGGCCCACCCGTGCGGGTCTCTCGCAACGGTGGGGCCGAGCCCGCGTGGGCGAGAGACGGCGGCACGCTGTACTACCTGGACGGACGGACCATGATGGCGGCCACGGTCGAGACGTCGACGGGGTTCGAGTTCGCGGCGCCGGTTCGCGTGTTCGACGGAGACTTCCGGATCTACGAACGGTCGCCGACGTACGACATCGCCGAGGATGGCCGGTTCGTGACGACGAGGTCGGACAACGCCCCGTCGATCTCCGTTCTGTTGAATTGGCCCGAGGCGCTACGGTCCCGGAGCGACAGCCCGTAGATTGCTGCGAGGGCGGCGGCCATGGTCCGCGCCGAAGGACCGGCGAGGACATTCCTGTTGATCTGGCGAGGCACCCGCTCGCTGCCCGCGCCTTCGCCCGGGTTTGACCCGGAAGCAGGCAGCGACTGTCGGACCGGCGGAGGGCGCTCACCGCGCTTTCGGCGCATCCCCCCCCGGCCAAGGAAGAGCTGAGCGGCGAGGGCCCACCGCCGACGCGGGCCTGTGCTCGTGGAGGGTTCGGCCGCGGCCGTCAGCCCAACCGGAGGACACACGGGGCCGGGCACCGGGGGAATCCGTGGTGGTCGCGGTAAGATTCTCCCCCAGTTCTGTCCGGCTGAATCGACCCGGTTGGCCCTGGCGCATAGTGCGCCGCTCGCGAATGCCGCTCCGGCGCCGCCCGGGTAAACACAGTGTCTTCACCGACGTCCACCGTCGTGCCGTCCTGGCTCCTGAAGGCGAAGGTGAGCACGCCGGATCCAGGCGATGGCTACGTGCCCCGTCACGCGTTGTTGCGACGCCTCGACGCAACCCTCGAGCTCCGGTTCGCCCTACTGCAGGCGCCGGCCGGCTTCGGCAAGACCACCGTGCTCGCGGACTTCAGCCGCAGGAAGCAGGAGCAGGGACTGGTCGTCGCCTGGGTCTCGCTCGACGAGGACGATGAGCCAAGCGTGTTCGGGAACTATCTCACCTACGCGTTCGAGTGCGCCGGTCTCGACCTGTCCGTGCTGAACGACCCCGGCGCCTGGTCGTCGTCCCCGGTGACCTATCAGATTGGAATGCTGGCTCGCGCCATCGATCTGCACGCGGCGCCGTGCCTGCTCGTACTCGATGAGGTGGATCGGCTTCCGCGCGAAACCGTTGAGCCGCTCCAGCGCCTCGTCGAGCACGGTCCCGGCAATCTCCACTTCGCCCTGGCGTTCCGTGCCAATCCGGGCCTTGACTTGGCCATGCAGGTCCTCGACGGTTCGGGCATCGTCGTAGGCGCCGACGAGTTCCGCTTCTCGACATCGGAGATCGAGCAGTTCTTCCAGGGCAAGTTGTCGCGCCGCCAACTGACCGAGGTCGAGGAGCGCACAGCCGGCTGGCCGGTCGCTCTGCTGGTCCATCGAGCTGCGCAGGCGGGTGAGGCGGGGCGGCCCGGCGTGGAGACCGCGAAGCTCACCTCCAGCTTTCTCGGACTGCGCCTGCTGCGCGGTTTGTCGAAGGAGGATCGCAGCTTCGCCTGCGAGCTGGCGGTCTTTGGCTGGATCGACACGGATCTGGTGGACGAGGTTCTCGGTTCGAACGATGCGCGCCTGCGTATCGATCGGTTGTCGCCGCTCGACGGCTTGCTGTCGCCGATTGACGAAGCCGGTACGGTACGGCGGCTGCACCCGCTGGTCAGGGACTACTTCGGAGTCTCCTCAAACACGTGTGGGTAGATGCGGCACCAGTTCGATACCTCCGCAGCAGAGGAACAGCATCGAGATGAGCGCGTTGTGAGAGTGGAAACCGTAGGCGCGGCGGGCAATCACCCGCAGCTTGTTGTTGATACCTTCCACCACCCCATTGGTCATCTTCGTGTCGAGGTAGGCCAGGATGCCGGTGGCGTGCTTCCGGACCGTCCGCGCCAGCTTGACGAACGGGCCCAAGCGGGACCGCGCAGCCCACGCCAGCCACTCGTCGAGCAGGTCGGGCGCCTCGTCAGGCTTGACCCGCTCCAGGATCGTCGCCAGATACTCCTTCAGCTCATAGGCGCGGTCGAGAGCACGATTCTCCCGGCGTAGCTTCTCCAGTCGCCGCTTCTCGCCGGGCTTCAGCCGCGCCGGGTGTTTCAGCAGGCAAAAGCGCGTCCCCTTGAGCGTCTTGGCCGCCTTCGCCCCCACCCGCCGTTGCTCCGCCCGCCGAACCTCGTCCACCGCGTCCGAGGCGAGGCGTTCAACGTGAAACCGGTCGAAGACGACCCGCGCGTGAGGCACCCGCGCCCGCAACGCCTTCTGCCAACTCGCGGCCAGGTCCGCCGTCACCAAGGCGACCCGGGCGCACCCCGACGGTCCCAGCAGGTCGAAGAACGCGTCCAGCGTCTCGGCACTGCGCCCCTTGCCGGCCCACACCACCCGCCGGGTGTCGTGATCGACGACGAGGGTCAAGTAGTGATGCCGCTTGCGATAGCTGAACTCGTCGATACCGATGCGCCGCAGCCCGACGAGCCGACTCGAGTCCAGCCGCCGCGCCACCACCCGCTCGACAACGCTCCCGACCGCCGGCCACGAAATCCCCAGCACCCGGGTGACCGTCGTCCGGTCCGTCACCTGCGCCAGATACGCGGTCAGCTCTTCGAACGCCGACGTGAACACGCTGTTGCCCGTCGCCCACGACACCCGCTCCACCCGCACCCCGCACCGCCGGCACGACACCCGCCACGGCGCATACTGCAACCACACCGGCGTCCGCCCCCACGGGAGGTGACGCCACTGCCGCATCGGTCGCCGGTCATACCGCGGCCCCCGACGACCGCACGTTCCACACCTCGACCGCCGCCACGACGGTCGTACCCAGACCACCAACGGGCCATCCGTCGCGACGTGTGCATCCTCGACGTGCATCTGCGTGACACCCAACAGCCGCCGTAGTACCGGTGTTCAGACGCATGGGGGCTCTCCTCCTCGTTGGTTGTGGTGGTACACGCCAATGAGACCCGGAAGCCCCCTGCGTTTGCAACCCCCTTTGAGCCGAACCACACCCTACGCGCAAGGTCAACGCCCTGACGCTGCCGCCCCGGCGCCAATCCTGGTGGACGGCCGGGACGTCACCGTCCAGGCCGGGCCGCAAGGCCCATAACCGCTGTCTGAGCGAAGGGACGGCCGGCGTGTCACCCGACAGGGCCGGAGCGGAGCGGAGGACGCGCGCAGCGCGTTGACATGCCGGCCGTCCCGTAGCTACTCACGGCCCCTCGTTGAGCCCATCGGTCGGGCTCAACCCACCCACACCTGTTTCAGGAGAGCCCGGAATCATCGTCGACGAGTGCAATGACAAAACTCCGTCCCTGGCCTCGGTGCCCAGGGGCAGCCGCCAAGCCGTGTGACGCTGTGCCTGCGCGGGTCGAGCTCGGCAACATTCGCCACTGCGGCGACCCACCGCCGGACCGGCCCAGCAGCGACTGGTACTCGTGTGGACGCTGCTCGGCCGTTCGCCGACGAAGGACACCCGCAAAGCCACCCGTCCGTTCCCCGAACGTCGTCCCGCAGATCCTTTCGCGCATCCGAGGAGAACCCAATGGTCCCCGTTCCGCGACTCGTCATGGCGTCGGCCCTCGCGGGGGTCTTGATTCTGGCCGCCGGCCAGCCCGCAGCGTCCCAGCCGCCGCCAAACACCGTGTCCGTTGCGGCCGGGTACGCGACCGACGTCAACGAGTTGCGACAGTGGGATGCGACGGTCGACGGGATGGCGCGGACCGGCGAGCTCGTCGTCGTGTCCCGTCAGGCCGACCGCAACCTGCCGGGGCGTACCCACGAGTACCTCGCGCAGTTCTTCGAGGGCGTGCGGGTGCATGGCGGCGGGGTCTCGCGGCAGCTCGACCAAGGCGTGACGGTGTCGCTCTTCGGCACCATCCATGCTGCCATCGACGTCGAGACGGCGCCGGTGCTGGCCTCCGGGGAGGTCCTGGGGGGCGTCATGCGGCGGACGGGCGCGGCGCCAGTGGGCCGCGGCGAGGCCGGCCTGGTCATCCTGCCGCTGTTCGACGGCTCGTACGAGCTGACGTATCGCCTGACCCTGGACGACGCCTACACGTACTTCGTGTCCGCCGTGGACGGCGCCGTCGTGGATGCCGAGGCCGCGTTCGAGACGCAGTCCGCGGTCGGGATTGGCGCCGGTTTTCTCGGCGACACGAAGAAGGTGAGCGCGACGCGGAACGACGGGCGGTACGAGGCGCACGACCGCCTGCGGCCGGGCGAGGTGGTCACCCTCGACGGGGGCTTCGACGAGATGCGGCTGGACGTGCTGACCGATCCGGGGCCGCACCGGGTCCAGCGGTGGACGTCGAGCGACATCGCGGCCGACGCCGACAACGACTGGGACGACGCGGCGGTGGTCGACGGCCACGTGCACATGGGCTGGACCTACGACTACTTCGCGCAGCGGCACGAGTGGCAGGGGCTCGACGGCAACAACGGACGCATCGTCGGCATCGTCAACAACGACTTCTTCAACGCCCTCGCCTACTCGCCGCCGTTCGGTCCGGAGGGCGCCGGCGTCTACGTCTTCGGCCAGCGCGGGGATTCCGGACTCCGAGGCGACGCAGCCGCAGGTCGCGTTGCACACCGTCGCTCACGAGCTGATGCACGGCCTCACTTTCTTCTCCGTCGCGCAGCGCACCGGGGGCGGCCTCGCGAACCTCGCTTCGGCCCGGACCGGACCGACGAGCTTCGAGTTCGAGGACGCGACGCATGCTTGTCCCGAGACCCGTTTCCGCATCCTGGTACCGATCGACGGGGATTGGGTGTGGGAGTGGTGGCGAGCCCTGTGCAGCGAGGACAGCGAATTCATCCTGGCGTCCTCCCACGCCGGCGCCCTCCACGAGGCCTACTCCGACATTTTCGCGGTGTCGACCGGGTTCTTCCACGAAGGAGCCGGCGCCTTGGGCAGCTACGAGTACGGCAGCGAGTACGCGGCCGGGACGGTCCGGTCACTGTCGGACCCGTGGTCGCGGCTCCGCGACGCAATGGCCTACCCCTACCGCTGGGAGTTCGCCTTGGCCGTCGACGAGAACGATGAGTTCGCGGCCTATTCCGGGGCTTTGTTCCTGGACCGCAAGCTGGTGGGCTGGCCAGACTACGCCTGCTGCTACGACGGCTCACACTGGAACTCGACGATCATCAGCCACGCGTTCTATCTCGCCATCGAAGGGGGAACGAACTTGGTTACCCAGCTCACCGTCGAGGGGGTCGGCGCCGCCAACCGCGAGCAGGTGGAGCGGATCTTCTTCCGGGCGCTGACGGAGCTGATGCCCCAACGCGTGTCCTTCTGGCTGGCCGCCGACGTCATCCGCCAGGCGGCGGCGGACCTCGCGGCCGGCACCTCCGTTCAGCAAGCTGTCGAGGAGGCGCTGCTCGCCGTCGGCCTGCAGCCGCAGCCTACCCATTGAAGGCGCGCCGCGCGGTCCGGGTTCCGCCACCGGTCGTGGCTGAGCCGAGCCGCCGCCAAACGGGACACGGTGCTCCTCGGACGGATGGACCGGCGTCGTCCGCATGGCCAGCTGAGGCGCCGCGCGGCGACGCCCGTCCTCGCCGCGCCGGCCGGCGCGGCGGCCCTGGCGGCCCCGTTCAAGAGACCGCGAGCTTCAGTCGGACTCGCGGGCCGCGGCCGGCGCGAACTCCCGCGCGGCGTCACTGCCGAACCGCTCGATGGTCTCCAGAGTCTCGCGGACGTCGTCCCAACTCGTGGAGTGGTTGATGACGCACATCCGCAGCACGAACTTCTGGCGGAGCCTCGTCGACGACATGAACGCGCGTTCCTCCCAGAACACGCGGGCGAGCACCTTCTTGTTGAGCTGGTAAAGCGCCCTCTCGCGGCCCGTTTCGCCGCCGGGGTTGACCCGGAAGCACACGATTCCCAGCGAGGCCGGTGTCACGAGCTCCAGCATCGAGCTGTCCACGACGTACTGCGCGGCGCGCTCCGCCAGCTCGATCCCCTTGGCTACGGCCGCCCGGAACGCGGCCATGCCGAAGACCTGCACCGACATCCAGATCTTGAGGGCGCGGTCGCGCCGGCTCAGCTGCAGGCCCCGGTCGGTCTGGTTCGGGTGGTTTGCGCCCCACACCGAGTCCTGGAGGACGTCGTGGTGGATGGCGAAGGCCCGCTCGAGCGTCCGCACGTCCTTCACCAGCAGGCACCCCGTCTCGTACGGCTGGAAGAACCACTTGTGCGGGTCGATGCCGATGGAGTCGGCGCGCTCGATGCCGCGCAGCAACCGCGCCCCCGGCTCGGTGAGGACCGCGAAGCCGCCGTGCGCCGCGTCGACGTGCAGCCAGATGCCCTCCCTGGCGCAGTAGTCGGCGATGGCGTCCAGCGGATCGACGGCGCCGGTGCTGGTGGAGCTGGCGTCGGCGCATATCGCGACGGGCGTGCACCCCGCGGCGCGGTCGGCCTCCACCGCGGAAGCGAGCGTCGACGGGTCGAGGCGGAAGTCGTCGCCGGTCGGCAGCACGCGAACGCCGCCGGGGCGGATGCCGATGATGCGCGCGGCGCGGGCCTGGGCGCTGTGGCTCTGGTCACCCATGTAGACGGTGGCCCGCACCGGGTGCCCCGCCGCCTCGCGGGCCGCCACGAAGGCGTCGAGGGAGGCGGCGGAGCCGCCGCTCGTCATCACGCCGCCCGCGGTCTCGGGATATCCCATCCACCGCCGGAGCCAGTCGACGACGACCGCTTCGAGCTGGCTCGGACCGCTCGCGGTCAGCCACGTCGCCGCATTGATGTTGAAGCCGGTCGCGAGGTAGTCGGCGAGTACGCCCGGCCACGTCGGCTCGGACGGAATGAACCCGAAGGCGCGGGGATGGTCGAGCCGCATCGCCGGCGACAGGACGTCCCGCACGGCGCGGTCGATCACCTTCGCCGCCGGAGGAACCGCCACCGCCGACTTCGCGCTCAGCCTGTCGCCGGTGCGCGAGGAAGTGACGGTCACCGCGCCGGCGGTCGGCGCCGCCGCCACGCTGCAGACGTTCAACGCGGTCACCACCGTCGACTCGCTCCAGATCGCCCGCGAGGCGCCCAGCACTATCGGCGAGGCCCTCGAGCACGAGCCGGGCGTCGCCAACCGCAGCTTCGGTCCGGGCGCAAGCCGGCCGGTCATCCGCGGCTTCGGCGGCGATCGGGTCCTCATCATCGAGGACGGCATCCGCACCGGCGACCTCTCGTCCACCTCGGATCACCATGGCATGACGATCGATCCCAACAGCGCCGAGCGGATCGAGATCGTGCGGGGGCGCCGGCGACGCTGCTGTACGGCTCGAGCGTCGTCGGCGGTCTCATCAACATCATCACTCCCCACGCCGCCTACCGGAACCTGCTGACGCCGCCCGAGAGCTACGGCGACTCGCTGACCGACGGCACGCGGGGGCAGATGGGCACCGACGGCAGCGCCAACCGGCAGGCCGGCACCTACGCCAACCTCCAGCATTCGCGGGGCAGTCTCCTCTACTGGGCCAGCGGCGGCTGGCGGCAGACGGACGACTACGATACCCCGGACGGACCCGTCTTCAACTCGGCCAGCGAGCTCACCAGCGCCCGCACCGGGCTCGGCTACTTCGGGGACCGGGGGTTCGCCAGCGGCAGCTTCACGTTCGAGGACAGCCGTTTCGGCCTCCCGTTCGAGGACCGGTTCCACGCCGGGCACGTCCCCGGTGAGGAGGACGATCACGGACGCGAGGAAGAGGGAAACGACGAGGACATCGCGATCGACCTCGCCTCGCGGCGCCGCGTCGGCCGCTTCGACGTCGGCCTGCGCAACCTCGAGAACCGCTTCATTCAGGGCGTGCGCGCCGCCTTCACCGCCATCGACGTGGCCGACGACCACGTGGACACCATCGGCGGCGTCGACAACATCGACACGCGGTTCAACAACCGCACCTACGTCACCCGCGCGCTCGTCTACCAGCGGCAGTTGGAGCACGTCACGGGGCGGTTCGGCGGCGAGCTGCAGGTCCGCGACTTCCTCGCGACGGGCGCCGAGGCCCTGTCCCCCCGGACCGACCAGACCACGTTCGCGGCCTTCGGCTACGAAGAGCTGATCTTCGGGCGCTATCGTCTGCAGCTCGGCGGCCGCGTCGAGCGCAACGACTACATGGCCGCGGAACGAGCCGGCGCGGCCGGCCAAGACGAGCACCACCTCGAGCCGCCCGACCCGCGCGACCGGCAGTTCCTGGGGGCGTCGGCCTCCGTCGGGCTGCACGCGGCCATCGGCGCCGGCAGCGCCTTCGTGGCCAGCCTCATGCAGTCGCACCGCGTGCCGGCGCTGCAGGAGCTGTACAATTTCGGCCCGCACCTGGGGAACTTCGAGGTCGGCAACCCCGAACTCGATCCCGAGACCACGCTGGGGCTCGACTTCGGCCTGCGGCACCAGTCGAGCCGCGTCGGGAGCGACCTGACGTCTACGTCTACGACATCAAGGACTTCATCTTCGGGGACCACACCACCGAGGTCGTGGACAACCTGCGGGTCCTCGACATCATCCAGGGCGACAGCCGGTTCGTCGGGTTCGACGCCAGAGGGAGGGTACGGGTGGCCGGCGACACGTGGGCCACGCTCGGCATCGGCTACGTCAATGCGGCGCTGACGTCGACCGGCGAGGCGGTGCCGCGCATCCCGCCGCTGCGCGCCACCCTGAACGTCGACATTCACGCCGGCGCCCTCACCGTGAGCCCCGAGCTCACGGTCGCCGCGCGGCAGGACCGGGTGTTCCAAGAGGAGACCCCGACCGACGGCTACGCCCTCGTGAACCTGGACGCGTCCTACGTCTGGCCGGGGCAGCACCGGGCGCACGTCCTGTCGTTCACCGGGCACAACCTCACGAATGCGCTCTATGCCAACCACATGTCCTTCATCAAGGACCTAGCCCCCGAGATGGGCCGCGGGCTGAAGGTGAGCTACTCGTTGCGGTTCTTCTGAGCGTGGTCCGCTCCGTCCGGGGAGCTGCGATGCATCAGGACGGAATCGGCAACGCCCGGTCCCGTCAGCTCGACGATGTGGATGCCGGTGTCGGCGCGGTTCAGCCCCCGGGCGTGGGCCAGCCGGGGAGGCATGTGGCGACAAGCCCCGGTTTGTACTGGTGAGCAGCCCCCGGTCATCGACGAGCTGCGACCTCACCGGGCCGCCACGCCGTTGGCTCCATTGGCGGTGGCATCCACGGGGTCGAGCACATAGTGCAGACTGACACGGGTGGACGCGCCGTCCACCCCCGTGCTCGGGGTTGGGGGGGGGTGCCCGGTCGTGGTGTAGTGGGCCGGCGGAACAAACGTCCGCGAGCAAGCAGCTGCTCGCGGACTATAGTAGCCCTGGGTTTCCGGCCGCCTTTGGCCGAACCGCGTGACACCCGCCCCGCCGCCGGCGGCCTCAGGCGCGCATCCGCATGGGAGCCACTGCTCGATGAGCAAGACCCAGGGATCGACCTCGAACTCACGCCTGCGCTACGCGGTGGACGAAACGCCGTCGGAAGGACTGACGCTCGGCCTCAGCCTGCAGGTGGTCACGCTGGTGCTGACCGGCATCATCCTCATTCCCATCATCGTGCTCAACGCTGCGAACTACCCCGAAGGGCTGGAGTGGGCGGTGTTCTCGGCCCTGGCGGTCAGCGGTCTGGCGACCATCCTGCAGGCCCGGCCGGTGGGTCCGATAGGCGCCGGCTACCCCCTCTACATGGGCACGTCCGGCGCATTCATCGGCGTATCGACGGCCGCGGTGATCGCCGGCGGCCTGTCGCTGCTGGCCACGCTCGTGGTGGTCTCGTCGCTGGTGCAGTTCCTGTTTCCGCCCGCCTGTCGTTCTTCCGCAGGGTGATCACGCCGACGGTCGGCGGCACGGTAATCATGCTGCTCGCCGTCAACCTCTTTCCCATTACGACCGACCTGCTCGCGGGTGTTCCCGCCGGGGGCGACCCCAGCTCCATGAGCGGGCCGCTGGTTGCGTTCGCAGCCTTCGCAACCATCACCTTGGTGTCGCTCTATGCGCGCGGCGCGATCCGCCTGTGGGCCCCGTTCATCGGTATTCTGACGGGGACCATCGCCGCGGCCCCGACCGGAATGCTGAACTGGACGCCGGTGCTGAACGCCGCCTGGTTCGGCCTGCCGCAGAGCGGCTGGCCCGGCCTCGACCTGTCGTTCGATGCACGGTTCTTCGGTCTGCTCGTCCCCTTCATCATCGTCACGATCATCGGGGCCATCGAGACCTACGGCGACGCCATCGCGATACAGCGAGTGTCGCATCGCACCGCGGTGCCGGTGGACTTCAAGGTGGTTCAGCGGGCGCTGAATGCGGACGGGGTCGGAAATCTGCTCTCGGGCATCGCCGGTACGGTGCCCAACACGACCTACTCCAGCAGTATCTCCATCGCCGACCTGACGGGAGTCGCGTCGCGCCGCGTCGCCTTGTACGGCGGGATCGTCATCGTCCTGACCGGCGTTCGTGCCCAAGCTCCCGGCGCTGCTGCAGGTCGTGCCCGACCCCGTGGCCGGCGCCTACATCTTCATCTTCCTCGTGCTCCTGTTCCGCCAGGGCGTGCGGCTGGTCACCACGGGCGGGTTCGACTACGACAAGGGTCTGATCGTCTGCATCTCGTTCTGGATAGGTCTCGGCTTCCAGAACGGCGTCATCTTCCCCGACCATCTGCCGCAGTGGTCCAGGGGCGTGCTCGACAACGGCATGGCGGCCGGCGGCATCGTCGCCATGGTCCTCACCCTGCTGGTGGCCCTCAGACAGCACGGCCAGCACGACGTGCTGGAGCCGAGCGTGCGGTCGGTCTCGAAGCTGCGCGCGGTGCTGGACCTCGCCGCGGCACGCGCCGGCTGGGACGAAACCGCCGTCAACCGCCTGCAGCTGGCCGGCGAGGAAGCGTTCCTGTATCTGCTCGATCGGCAGGAGGCGGAGTCGAAGCCGCAACCCATCCGCGTCGCGGTGCGGCCGGTAGACGACGTCCTGCAGATCGAGCTGGTGAGCGGTCCCGACAGCGCGAATCTGGAGCACCGGCTCGACAAGCTGGACGCGGAGGGCGAGGTCGTCAGGGACGTCGGCCCTCGTATCCTGAAAGAAGAGTGGGTGTTTGTAAGGGCGCGTCCGTTCACCGGGATGAAGTTGGCGGGCGTCTCGCCGCTATCGGTGCAGCAACGGCGGCGGCCCGGTAAGGGGTGCCGGAGGCGGAACAGCTCGTTTTACCCGTCCTCGCGGCGTGACGCGGGCGGACCCGCCGGCCACCCCCGAGCCCAACCAACCCGTCGATCGCGATGTCGCGCTGGCTCCTGGCTCGAGGACCTGGTGGCGTCGGGAACGGCAACGCCTCACGTCGAGCACCCTGCCGGCGCGGCCGACGAAGAGCGTGCAGGTCGACGGGGGGCTGGCTGCCGGCCGTGCCCGCCCTGGTGCCACTCCCCTGTCGCTCCCCTCGCTCCGCCCCAGCCGACCCACGGTGGCACCTTCCCCCACCCTCCCCCCAGACCTCCACCCCCTTCCCTTCCCCCACCCGCCGCTGAACCGATCTCGAGCCCCCACCGCCGCGGTGATCACGCCTGCGGCCTCGCGCACCATGACGGTGGACATCGCGACCGGGGCGGCGCCGCGCTTGCCGGGCGCCCCACCCACAAGCGACTCTCCCTTGGAGAACGCCACCGTGAAGCCGCCCCCCGCCACCTGGCGCCCGCCCCGCTCCGCCGGAGCGCCGCCCCGAGGATCGGGGTAGTGCATTGACGGGCTGTAGCGTGTGCGGGTACACTTTACGGGTTGACCATAAGGAATATAGACCACAAGGGTGTTCGTCGCCTGTTCCTTGCGGACGACCCAAAGGGAGTTCCCGCGCCGGCGGCAGATAAGCTCCGGAAGATGCTGGCGTTCCTGCAGGACATGGATGCGGCTAGCGAGCTGCGTACGATCCCCGTCTGGAAAGCCCATCGCCTGACCGGAGACCGAAAGGACGTCTGGAGTCTGCACGTCACGAGAAACTGGCGGCTCACGTTCCGCATCGACGGCAAGGAGGTTGTCGATGTTGATCTTGAAGATTACCACTGACGGAGGACAGCCATGCGCATGCAGAACCCGCCGCATCCCGGAGAGTTCGTCAAGACCGAAGTCATCGAACCTCTCGGCTTGACTGTCGTCGCCGCAGCGGCGGTGCTGGGCGTTTCACGTCCGACGCTGTCGAGGTTTCTCAACGGCCGCTCGGACTTGTCCGGCCCCATGGCGCTGCGAATCGAGAAGGCCTTCCGCGTCAAGATGGACACGCTCATGAGGATGCAGGCGTCCTGCGATATCGCCCGCGCCCGCGCCCGCGAAGGTGACGTCAAGGTGATGCCGTACCGGACTGCCGAAACGCGGTTGTAAGCGGCGACCGAAGACGGGCCGCGGCGAGCGTCTGGCGCACCCGCGGCGGGGTGACATCGCGGCCGGGGCGTGCCGGTCCGGCCGGGGGCGCACCGCGCCAGTTGCGCAGGCGACGCTCACCGGCGAGGACGCCGCGGCGGCTGCGTGACGCGGGCGGACGCGCCGTCCGCCCCCCACCCGGCGGAGGCCGCCTCCACCGCAGAGATCGATCCTGGTCGACCGGCATCTGGTACGGGTACGGCTGGGCAGTGGATTACGAGACGACGGGAGCCGCCCAGGCGGCGGGCGGCACTGGCGGAGTGCGGTTTGCGGGGCGGATCGGGTTGCGTCGTTTCGGGTGTGGGGCTGCAACGGCCACGTGGTCGAGGAGGGGTTGGACCTCGACGAGGCCTCGCCCGATGGTCTAGCGTCCGCCGCTGAGGGCGGCGGCGGTCACGCCGGCCGGCCCGTCCTGAGTTTATCGGTGGCCGGGTGGCGGGCGATCACGTGACGAGATATGCGGAACCGGCAGCAAGCAACCGCCGCCAGGAGCGTCGTGAGTCTCTGTGCAAGTCCGTCAGTCCAGAACGCCCATCAACTGCGCGATGCGCACGGCTTCCTGTCTGCGGCTGACGCCCGTCTTGCGGTAAATGTTCCTCAAATGGAAGCGGACACCCGGCAGCGAGATGCCCAGGCGGTCGGCCATCTCCTTGTTCCGCCGGCCCTGACGGGCTTCGGCCAGTACCTGCAGCTCCCGCGGCGAGAAGACCGGAGCCTGCCGCTTTCCGTCCAGGTGAGCCAGCATCAACTGGGCGGCATCGCGCAGGTCTGCGTCGAGGTCTGTGCCGAGAAGGCGTTGCAGCACGACGCGACTGACTTGGCGATAGCGCACCAAAGGCCGTATGTAGTCCGCCTTGCGGACCAGGCGCCAGAAACTCGGCCAGCCGCTCCAGCGCCCGATCCGGCTGGCCCGCCCGCTCGGCGACGACCATCGACAGGGCCAGCCCCCGCAACATCGTGCGGAAGAGACCATGCTCAAAAGCCGTTGCGCACAGCCGGCTCGCCAGCTCGGCCGCGGCGGCGAACTCGGACTGTGCCAGCAGCAGCCAAATGCGCGCACAGGCGATCGACTCCATCGTACGCCACGGCTGGCCGTCGAGATCGAGCAGCTCCGAGACATCGTCCGGCAATGCGTGGTCGCGCCACGCGCGGGCCGCCTGATCGGTACGGCCAACCTCGACGAGGTAGAAGACCAGAAGCCCGGCGATGCAATTCGACAACGTCTCGGAGCGCATCGCCCGCAAATCGTCGAGTGTCTTCTGCAGCAGCCGGATGACGGCGTCGCGGTCGTGCTGCTCGAAGGTCAGCTCGGCGGTGACCGAGATCGCCAGCGCGTCGATGTCCGTCCAGATGGCCCGCAGCTCTGCCAGACCGTTCAGCACGCGCTGCTCGATCGCCTGCCCGCGGTTGCGTTCGAGGTCGAGCTCGATCGCCACCGCGTCGACGCACACCGCCAGGCACGGCTCGGTGGGAAAGTTCATCTTCGTGCTCCGCCGGGCACGCGCATAGCATTCGGCAGCTTCCTGGACACGTCCCTCGGCCATCGCGGCCATCCCCTGGTAGACGTCGAAGACGATGTTGCCGTAGCGCGTCTCGTCGCCGAAGTGCGTGCGCGCCAGCATGGCGTGGCGCCGGCATTCCTCGAAACTGGCGCGTTCGTAGCACGAGCCGCAGAGCACCATGTGCCGCGCGCCGAGAAGTAGCCCTGACCTCTCGTCGCTGGCCGCAACGTCGCCGGCGGGCAGGAGCGTGTCGACCTCGCGGTGCAACGCCAATTTTGAGCCGCCCGCCAGCACGACCAGCGCAAAGACCCGGTCAACCGCCAGCGCATCGGCGTCGCCGCCATCGCGATCGCGCGTGAAGCCGTCCGTCTGCCGCCCCACCGACTCGTAGAGGGCCGTTGCCTCGTCCACCTTCAGGGCCATGCGCAACACGGCGCTGCGCAGGAGGACGAGCCGCGGATGAATCGGCTGCGGCGCTCGGTGTCGGTGTAGTCGAGATCCGTGCCGCCGGGCGGATGACATCCGAAGCTGGATGCCGCCCGGTTCCGGCGAGACAAGAAGTGCGATTTCGGTGGGGTGGCCCGGCTATGACGCCATGAGCCAGAGGCGGCGCACGAACTGCAGAGAGACGGACCGAAGGTCCTGCGAACGCGCGGCGGCGGTCGCCCGTCGGATCGGGGCGTGGCGGTGCTGGCGAAGCGGCGCGGCAGAAAGCCGCAGCCGCGGGTGGGCATTACTACGGGCGAGGGTCCTCCCCGTCGCCTGTCGTCGTGTCAGCATGGTTTCCTGAGTTTCCTCCTTCATGAGCCATAGGCAGGGATGATCGTGACCTGCCCAAACGGACTATTGTAACCCGACGCTTGCTGAATCTGCGCGTCGACGGCTGGAGTTGGCGACCCTCGATGGAATATGCGCTTGCCGCCGAGCCGCTGCTACCGGGCCGCAAGCGCCGGTCGGATCCCGACCGGCGGGGCGCGTATCGAGACGGGGATGCGCGGGTTGCGGGAGACAGCGGCCGGTTTCCCTGGGACCGTGGAGCCGGGGGGGAGCTCGAGGCCGGCTGGTGCGCCCAGTTGGTAGGGACGAACCGGCCCCCGCGATCAAGTCTCCTTCTTCGCAGTCTTCATCGCGTCTCGCCGGATTCGGGTGCTCCGGTGGTCTTTCAGCGTCGGACGAGCGGTATTACGACCAAGGTCCGCCGCCGGCGCGAGCGGGGTCCACCGGCGGTGTACCCGAGACCGCGAGCCGTCGTGCAGCGCCGCTTCCCGCGCCGGGCAGGCGGACACCGGCCGCCTGCCCAACGGATCTTCTGGTCCTCGGGGGCGCCGGCTGCAGCCAGTTCGCCGCGGTGGTGCTTGCAAGGCTCGGCCCACTGCTTGCTCGCGGCGGGCGAGCGAGCGATCGCTACGGCCGGGCTCTCCGGCGTTGAGGCCCGGTGGACGCATTCGCGGCGAAGCGGCTGCGTCCCGACCAGCGCTACGAGCGCGACTCGACGCGGAACGTCCACCAGCTCTCCGGCCGCGGGGTGTCGAGCGGAGGCGGTTCGCCGCCGCCCCCCGGCTGCCGCGCCTGCACGGCCGGCTTCTGCAGCTTCCGGATGCGTGCGGCCCACACGTGATCGAGCGTGGCCGGGTCCATCTCACGGTTGAGGACGACGGGGTAGACGATGCCGTCGAGCCGGAGGCGCCCCGAGTGGTCCTGTCCGACCCGCGGACACCAGTACTTGTTCTCCCCGACCGAGCAGCTGATGAAGAGCTCGCCCTCCGGCGTCGCCATGCAGTTGACGTTCACCGAATGGGGCCTCAACAAGATCCCGATTTGGATCGCGCACAGCGAGACGTCGTTCGCGAAGCTCCAGTCGGTGACCGGCTCCTCGTTGGCGTCACCCAGCAGCACGAAGCCCGGGGCGGTCTCGCAGGGACAGTTCACGGTCCAGACGACGCCCCCGGCCGCGACCACCAAACCCAGCGCGACCGCGATACCGAGAACGATCTGCCGGACGGACTTCGATGACATGCCGGCGGTCCGTGACTTTGCGCTCATGCTCAACCTCCTCCCGGTGGTACTCCCCGAGACGGCGGTACTCGCCGCCCGGATCGGACCCGTTATACACCCGTTCCTGCTTCTCACGCCACGGGTGGCCGGGACCGCCGCCCGCCGCCTCGTGCCGCCCTGCTCGCCTACGGCTCCAGCGGGTTCGGGGCCGCTGACCCCCCGACGCGGCCGGCGCGATGATATCGTCTCAGGCACGCCGAAGTCAGAGAGGGAGCGACCTAATGATCAAGACCCGTCTCCGGACACGCCTCCGATTCCCCCTCGCGGCGGTGCTGGCCGCTGCCGCCGTCGCCCTTCCGGGCGCGCAGACCTTCGACGGCGAGCCCGACCCGCAGCCGGCTCAGGTCGATCTCGCCATCGTCGGCGGGCTGCTGATCGACGGGCACGAGGGGCCGCCGCTGCCGGGCGCGGTGGTGCTCGTGGAGGGCAACCGCATCGTCGCCGTCGGCAGCCGGGACGAGCTGACGGTGCCGGACGGCGCCGAGGTCGTCGACGCCCGCGGCATGACGATCCTGCCCGGCCTCATCGACGCGCACGTGCACCTGGACATCCTCGGCCACTCCGACTACCAGCACTGGCACGGCCGGTACCGCGACGGCGGCTATGCCGACATCATGGAGATCTCGACCCGGCAGCTCCTCATGAGCGGGGTCACCACCGTGGTCGATCTGGCCGGGCAGCCGGAGGCCCTCGGGCCGATCAAGGACCGGATCGAGCGCGGCGACCTGCCGGGGCCTCGCGTGGTCGCCAGCATGGGGTGGATCACCAACTGGTCCGACCAGGAGGTGGCCCGGCATCACCGCCGGTCGCACACCGTCAACGTGCGCACGGTGGACGAGGCGCGCGCCGCGGCCCGGACCGCGATCGCGCAGGGCGCCGGGATCATCAAGGTGCACACGGGACTGACCGAGGCCCAGCTACGGGCCATCGCAGAGGAGGCCGACGCCCGGGGGCTCCCCATCACGGGCCACGTCGGGACCCGCGACGACCTCCTCATGCGGATTCGCGCGGGCCAGGACGGCATCGAGCACCTGTCCCTCGGCGCCGGCGCCGGCCCCGCCATCGCGCCCGAGGTGCTCCAGGGGCTGGTGGACCACCGCACCTACGTCATCCCCACCCTGATCCAGACGATGATCCAGGGCCGGGCGGTCGAGTGGCCCGACTGGCGGGACAACCCGCGGGCCCGCGCCCTGACGCCGCCCGAGATCTGGGCCGACATCCGGCGCAGCATCGAGAACCCGCGCCGGTTCGGCTACTTCGGCGGCAGCCTGCGGGTGCGGCGCATGGAAGAGATGGGGGCGAAGCTGCGCCAGCTGCGGGACGCCGGCGTCCGAGTGCTCATCGGTACCGACGGCGGCACGCCGCTCAACTTCCACACCGACGCCACGTGGCAGGAGATGGACCTGATGGTGTCGTACGGCTTCTCCCCCATGGAGGTGCTCGCCATGGCGACCCGGCGCAACGCCGAGTACCTGGGCCGCGGCGGCGAGCTGGGCACCGTCACCCGGGGCAAGCTCGCCGACCTGATCGTGGTCGACGGCAATCCGCTGCTGAGCATGCGAGACTTGCGGAACGTGGTCACGGTGGTGAAGGACGGCCGCGTCTACACGCCGTGAGCGGGGGCGCCGGGCTGGAGCCCTGTGGTGAAAGGCCCCGCTGCATTCGACCGGTGATGCAGCCTGCCTGACTGCGTAGTTCCTCGGACTGCGTCCAGTCCGCGCTCGCATAGGCGCAATAGGCTCCTTCGGTACGTCTTGTCAGGCTCGGACGCTTCAGCCCGCTGGCGCCCTGGCTGGTCTCGGTGCAACGCGGGTTTCGCCACGGGCTCCCGGGAGAGACCGTGCGGCAGGACCACGGACACGGGGGTGACGACCATGAAGACACGCACGCTCGGAATGGCGGCGCTGCTGGCGCTGGCCGCGCTGACGCTGGCCGCCAGCGCACAGGCGCAGGACCCGGACCCCTATGACGTTGTGCTCCACGCCGGCGACGTCATGGTGCCGATGCGCGACGACATCCGGCTCGCCGCCGACGTCTACCGGCCGGCCCGAGGGGGCGTCCCCGTCGAGACCCCGTTCCCGGTGCTGCTGCAGCGCACCCCCTACGGCAAGGAGGGGCGCGGGCTCGTCGATCGCGCCGGTTGGTTCGTCCGGCACGGCTACGTCGTCGTGCTGCAGGACACCCGGGGCCGCTACGAGTCGGAAGGCACGTTCTCGAAGTATCACGACTTCGACGCGACGGACGGCTTCGACACCGTCGAGTGGATCGCCACGCTCGCCTACACCACCGGCGATGTCGGCATGTTCGGCACCTCCTACGGGGCCCACACCCAGGCCGACGCGGCCAAGATGAACCCGCCGCATCTGAAGGCCTTGCTCCTCAACCAGGGGGGCATCTCCGACCCCTGGTCGCACAAGGTGCGCAACCACGGCGCGTTCGAGCTGGGACAGCAGCTGGGATGGGCCTTCGACCAGCTCCGCCTGTCGCCCGATCCGGTGGTGCGGGCCGCCTTCGAGGCCGAGGAGGTGGCCGACTGGTTCGCCGCGATGCCCCTCCGGCCGGGTCTCAGCCCCCTCGCGGCGGCGCCCGAGTTCGAGGACTACGTGCTGACCCAGCTCACGCACGGCGATCACGACCGGCCGGACGCCGACGTCCGGCACTGGACGCGGCTCGGCGTGAACTGGAGCGCCTACTACGGCCGCACCGCCGACGTCCCGATGCTGCACGTCGCCGGCTGGTACGATCCCTACGTCGGGAGCATGTTCGAGAACTTCGTCGGGCTGTCCCGGGCCAAGACCGCGCCCATCCATCTCCTCGTCGGCCCCTGGACCCACGGCGCCAACACGCGGTCGTACGCGGGCGACGTCGAGTTCGGCCCCGCCGCGGCGATCCCCGACTTCGCGACCGAGCTGCACCGGCAGTGGTTCGACCGCCACCTCAAGCAGGTCCCCACCGAGGTCGACGACTGGCCGCCGATCCGCCTCTTCGTCATGGGCACCGGCGACGGCCATCGCGACGCCGACGGCCGGCTCTATCACGGCGGCCACTGGCGGGACGCGCAGGCCTGGCCCCTGCCCGAGGCCGAGCCCACGCGCTACTACTTCCACGCCGACGGGACCCTGAGCCCGCGCGAGCCGGCCGACGCGCCGCCGACCACCTACACCTACGACCCCGAGCACCCGGTGCCGACCATCGGTGGGTCGTTCTCGGGCGTGCTGAAGCGCGGCGCCTACGACCAGCGCGAGCGCGAGTTCAAGCGCCTGGAGGGCGGCTCGGAGAACGGCTTCTACGGCTCGCGGTCCCCGTACCTGCCGCTGAAGACGCGGCCCGACGTCGTCGTGTTCCAGACCGAGCCGCTCGCGGCCCCGGTCGAGGTCGTCGGCCCCATCCGCGTCACCCTGTACGCGTCCTCGACCGCCGTCGACACCGACTTCACGGTGAAGCTCGTCGACGTCTATCCCCCGAGCGAGGACTTTCCGACGGGCTTCGAGATGAACCTCACCGACGGCATCCTGCGGGCGCGGTACCGGAACGACCCGAGCCGGCCCGAGCCGATGACGCCGGGCGAGGTCTACGAGCTCACCATAGAGCCCTATCCGACCGCGAACCGGTTCAAGGCCGGGCACCGCATCCGCATCGACGTCTCGAGCAGCAACTTCCCGCGCTTCGACGTCAACCCCAACACGGGGGAGCCGCTGGGGCTGCACCGGCGCACGGTGCCCGCCGACAACTCCATCCACCACGAGCCGGCCTACCCGTCTCACGTGGTGCTCCCGCTGGTGGCGGTGACTCCGGAGTGAGCTGCGGCTCGACGTAACCGGGCCGGTGCCCGCGGCTGCTAATCGACGACGGCACAGGACAAATGGAGGTGAAATGGCGCCAAGGCGCGGGACAGCCATCACCGAGCGCGGGCTGCCGGCCCCGCGCAACCTGAGCATCCACTGGGCCCAGGAGTCGTTCGCCCAGGCGGGCCTAGTGCGCGAGTTCGTGAAGTGGGACTACAAGTTGCGCCGGGGCGACCAGCTCGAGACGGCGGTCGACCGGGTGCTCGCCGTCGCGTGCCCGACCGACCCAGGTCTGCGCCGTGGGCGACGGCAGCCACTTCCGGGCGCGCCAGCGGCAGTTCCTTTGCCCGGCGTTGTAGACTGTCCAACACTTGCGTGTTACCCCAGAGTGGCTCTTCCCCGCACGGGAGCGCTCGGCGTCATCGAGCGGGGCAGGTACGCCTCCGGACGGGAGCTGGATTCATGACGACGCTGGACAAGTCGACCGAGACACAAGACAAGGCGCCCGAGGAGTACTTCGAGAGTCGCGCCACTGACGTCGAGGTCGAAACCGAAGTTCTACCATCCGACGAACCGGAACCCTGGGATCCCGAGAAGATCAGGATCCATACAAAGCACTACTCGCTGCGCCAACTGACCGACATGATCGCCGACGGCGACATCGACCTAGCCCCGGACTTTCAACGTCATTACGTTTGGAAGCCTCGGCAGCGCTGGAGCCTCATCGAGTCGCTCCTGCTTGGAATCCCTCTGCCTTCGTTCTACTTCAACGAGAATACCTCGGGCTTGCTCCAAGTAGTCGACGGGGTCCAGCGCCTGACAACGATCTTCCAGTACGTAACCCAAAAAAGCTTTACGCTCGGCTCTGTAACTTACCTCCACGATCTGGAAGGCCAGGGATTCGACGACCTTGCAGCGATGTTTCGTCGGCGGCTCAATAGTGCGCAGTTCGTGGCCCATGTGATCGACCCGAAGACGCCCTACCGGGTAAAGTTCGAGATTTTTCGCCGCATCAATACTGGTGGGAGCCCGCTCAGCGCTCAGGAGATCCGCCATTGCATGAGCGGCGCCAGGTCTCGCGCTTTCCTCAAGAAGTTGACAGACCACCAGAGCTTCTCCACGGCCACCAGCGGCGTGGTTGCCGGCCATCCGCGGATGGCGGACCTGGAAATGGTGCTACGGTTCATCGGTTTCCGGCTGTTTACGCCCGACGAGTACGCCCAGCATGCCAGCTTCGATGAGTTCCTGGGGTTCGTGACACAGCGACTCGACGACCCGGCGGGTCCCAGTCTTGACCAGCTTCACGCCGATTTTGTCCGTGGCATGACCAACTGCCACGCGGTATTCGGTGACCATGCCTTTCGGAAGTGGCCACGGGGCACAGACCGTCGTAACCCGATCAATCGGGCATTGTTCGAGAGTTGGGGTACCGTGCTGGCTGACCATGATACGGCGACGGTCAAAGCGCGAGCCGCGAGATTGACTAAGCTGGCGCGGCACATGATGACTCAGGACTACGAGTATATCGGTTCTATCAGTGGCGGCACCGGTGATGTCCGCAATGTTCGTATCCGCCTCCAAAGGGCACACACCGTGGTGAAGGAGGTACTTGGGTGATCGTCGAGATCCTGCTTCAGAATTTCAAGCGGTTTCGCGAGCTAAGTCTGAGGACCGCGGACCTCACGGTCTTGACAGGTGCCAATGGCGCGGGCAAGACCTCCGTCCTCCACGCGCTTCTGCTTGCCCGTCAGATGACGAGGCAAGCGGAGCAGGACCACGTTGAGCTGTCCGGCGTCGACACCTTGGAGTTGGGCGGTGCGGACGACGTCATCCATCGAGAGGCCGTCGACGAACTTGCGGCCATCGAAATCTTCGATACCGGGGGACAACGTTGGCGCTGGTCGTTCCGTGCGCCCATGAACATACGGACGCTAAACGCGGTTGTTGTAGAGAGGCCCGTTGACTATGCGGGCGCACTGGGAGCGCTTCCGCCGGAGTTTACGTACCTGTGCGCGGAGCGACTGGGGCCGCGCGACGTTCTCGGTGCCAGCGCGGCCGAGATCGGCGCCCTTGGCGTTGGTTCGCGGGGCGAATTTGTAGCACAAGTGCTGGCGTCCTTCGATCGGTCGCGGATACGAGACGGCCGGCTGGCGGTTGATTCAACAGAGTCTGCGGTCGGCGGCCTGCTGCATCAAACGGAGAGCTGGATGAGCAGAATCGTACGCCCGACCCAGATCGACGCCGAGTGGTTTCCCAACACATCGGTTACCCGCCTGCGCTTCAAGACACCCGGCCTTCGGAGTGAGTGGACACGCGCACCCAACGCCGGCTTTGGTGTTTCGTACGCGCTGCCTGTGATCGTTGCGGCGCTTCGCGCCTCGGTTGGCGGACTGCTTCTCGTGGAGAACCCCGAGGCGCACCTGCATCCGGCCGGTCAGTCCGCCATAGGCGGTTTTCTGGCGCAGGTCGCCGCGGATGGTGTGCAGGTTTTCCTCGAGACCCACAGCGATCACGTCCTCAATGGCATCAGGCGATCCGTCGCGGAGGGCACTGCCGCGCTCAGCGAGGAACGGGCAGTGGTTCACTTTTTCCGAAGCGAGGGGGACGAGCGCGGCGCGGTTGAGTCGATGGCGGTTCGGCGAAGTGGTCAGCTTACGGACTGGCCCGCGGGGTTTTTTGACCAAGCTCAGGTGGACCTTGCGATGCTGGCCCGTCGGCGGGGGCGTACGTCGTGATAGCTCGCTTCGTGCTTGACGAGTCGTCATGGGCCGGTGCGGCTGGGCACAGGTCGGCTGCCGTGCTGAGTGATGCGCTCGAGCGTCTGCTGGAGAGGCTCGACGTGGCGCGTGAGCGTGGTGAAGGCGTTGCGAAGCACGGGGACTATTACGGGACCGATCTCGGCGACGGGGTGCGGCTTTTCTCAGTGCTGTTCGAGTCGGACTGTCGAGTGCAACTTGATCAAGATCTCGCTCTCCGGCTTGTCTTGGCCCTTGACAGGGCCGACGAGCTCGACGATTCCGGGCTGGTTGACTACGATGCGTCATTCGATGGAGAGGTGCGATTCGCGCCGGGAGTGAGTTGGGCACACGCTTGCTGCCGGGAGGGAAGGCAGGTAGCGGTGCTTGCGCTCCCGCTTGACGAAGGGCGCGTGGGGAGGGTGGCGGTGACGGTGGCCGACGATACGTTGGAGATCTGCTTTGTGGCAGGGGAATCCGATCACGTGGAGTTCTTTCGCTCGGTCATCGGTCTGGAGAGCGCCGATGAAGTGCAGTTCGCGGGTCTCGCAGGCTCCGCGTTTCCGGCCCTCCACTGGGCGGACGGGGTTTGGCGGGGTTTCAGGCAGTTCAGCCGTCCCTATATCGCCGTCCGGGACGAGCTGGTCCGCTGCCTGGGTGGCCTCAACGACTACGGTGCGGCCTGCTTTCGGGAATTTGGGGCGGGTGACCCTCGTGAACTGGCAGGGGTCCTGTCGGCCAAGGTCGGTGCTGAAGTTTCTGATGAGGATGGCCGTACTAAGCGGAATGCCGATGCGCGTCGAGACCGTACTCGGCGCCATCGTGGCGTTGAGAAGGTATTTTGGTGGCACGTCAAACTCCAGCCCCGTGTGGACCGGATTCATTTCCTATACGAAGCCGGTTCAGGCGGCTACAGCCCTGGTCAGATTGTCGTGGGTCTGTTTAAGGACCATTGCATGCTGTTGGACTAACTAAACTAAACGGACTCGGTGGCGGCGGCAGCAGCCTGGCGCGCGGGTGGGGCTGGCCGGAGCGCTTCTGCAGCGCACCCCCTACGGCAAGGAGGGGCGCGGGCTCGTCGATCGCGCCGGCTGGTTCGTCCGGCACGGCTACGTCGTCGTGCTGCAGGACACCCGGGGCCGCTACGAATCGGAAGGCACGTTCTCGAAGTATCACGACTTCGACGCGACGGACGGCTTCGACACCGTCGAGTGGATCGCCACGCTCGCCTACACCACCGGCGACGTCGGCATGTTCGGCACCTCCTACGGGGCCCACACCCAGGCCGACGCGGCCAAGATGAACCCGCCCCACCTGAAGGCCCTGCTCCTCAACCAGGGGGGCATCTCCGACCCCTGGTCGCACAAGGTGCGCAACCACGGCGCGTTCGAGCTGGGACAGCAACTCGGATGGGCCTTCGACCAGCTTCGCCTGTCGCCCGATCCGGTGGTGCGGGCCGCCTTCGAGGCCGAGGAGGTGGCCGACTGGTTCGCCGCGATGCCCCTCAGGCCGGGCCTCAGCCCGCTTGCGGCGGCGCCCGAGTTCGAGGACTACGTGCTGACCCAGCTCACCCACGGCGATCACGATCGACCGGACGCCGACATCCGGCACTGGACGCGCCTCGGCGTGAACTGGAGCGCCTACTACGGCCGCACCGCCAACGTCCCGATGCTGCACGTCGCCGGCTGGTACGATCCCTACGTCGGGAGCATGTTCGAGAACTTCGTCGGGCTGTCCCGGGCCAAGACCGCGCCCATCCATCTCCTCGTCGGCCCTTGGACCCACGGCGCCAACACGCGGTCGTACGCGGGCGACGTCGAGTTCGGCCCCGCCGCGGCGATCCCCGACTTTGCGACCGAGCTGCACCGGCAGTGGTTCGACCGCCACCTCAAGCAGGTCCCCACCGAGGTCGACGACTGGTCGCCGATCCGCCTCTTCGTCATGGGCACCGGCGACGGCCATCGCGACGCCGACGGCCGGCTCTATCACGGCGGCCACTGGCGGGACGCGCAGGCTTGGCCCCTGCCCGAGGCCGAGCCCACGCGCTACTACTTCCACGCCGACGGCACCCTGAGCCCGCGCGAGCCCGCCGACGCGCCGCCGACCACCTACACCTACGACCCCGAGCACCCGGTGCCGACGATCGGCGGCTCGTTCTCGGGGGTGCTGAAGCGCGGCGCCTACGACCAGCGCGAGCGCGAGTTCAGGCGCCTGGGGGGCGGCTCGGAGAACGGGTTCTACGGCTCGCGGCCCCCGTACCTGCCGCTGAAGACGCGGCCCGACGTGGTCGTGTTCCAGACCGAGCCGCTCGAGGCCCCGGTCGAGGTCGTCGGCCCCATCCGCGTCACCCTGTACGCGTCCTCGGCCGCCGTCGACACCGACTTCACGGTGAAGCTCGTCGACGTCTATCCCCCGTCCGAGGACTTTCCGACGGGGTTCGAGATGAACCTCACCGACGGCATCCTGCGGGCGCGGTACCGGAACGACCCGAGCCGGCCCGAGCCGATGACGCCGGGCGAGGTCTACGAGCTCACCATCGAGCCCTATCCCACGGCGAACCGGTTCAAGGCCGGGCACCGCATCCGCATCGACGTCTCGAGCAGCAACTTCCCGCGCTTCGACGTCAACCCCAACACGGGGGAGCCGCTGGGGCTGCACCGGCGCACGGTGCCCGCGGACAACTCCATCCACCACGAGACGGCCTACCCGTCCCACGTGGTGCTCCCGCTGGTGGCGGTCACTCCGGAGTGAGCTACGGCGCGGGGAGTGACCTGCAGCCCGAGCCGCAGCCGGGCGCCCGGTCAGCCCGCCGGCTCCTCCGGGCGCTCCGGGGATGACGGGCCGCGGACGTTGGGGAACTGCAGCTGAATCCGGCGGATCTCCCCGTGTCCGCAGGCTTCATGTACGACGTTCACCGCCCACTACCGGACCAGACGGTAGTTCTCCTGCAGGCCCGGCGCATGCACGGGCGGGCTGCCGTACGGCTCGCCCCTGAGGAACTCGATGGAACGCTCTTGCGTGAGCGCGCCCAGCAGATCCGACGCGTTCCTGAACGCCTCGAAGTCGGGCCCGTTGCCGCCCATGTCGACCGCCTCGTCGCGCACCGCGAGAAAGTGCTCGTAACTGGCGTAGCGGGCCAAGTAGTACACCTCGTCGTAGTCTTCGCTCTCGACCGGGTCGCTGTTGGGCAGGTAGGCGACTCGCCACAGGCCCACCGGCCGCACGCCGATCTTCTCCACGTAGGGCCAGACCCGATCGCGGGCGATGGCGTGATACTCCTCGAAAGCGCCCTTCCTGATTCGGGAGTGCTCGAGCGCGAGCATGCCGTCTCCGGGCCGGGCTCGGCCCAGCCGCACCGGGTAGGGCGCGGAGTCCGCATCGGGGCTGCCGTCGACCTGCTCGTAGCGTTCGGCGAGCCCGGGCATGTAGAGCGGGCGGGTCTCGGCCAGGTAGCCCTGCAGGAAGATGCCGCCGCGGGACCCCTGCTGGTACTGCCGGCGGGTGCCCAGCCCTTCTCGAAAAGCCTCTCTCAGGCCGGTGTCGCCGGCGAGCCGGCCGGCGCCGCCGGTGTCGCCGGCGAGGGCGCCGCCGCGGGTGGCCTGCCAGTGCTCGTAGCTGGCGTAACGCACGAGACGCAGCGCCTCGTCCTGGCCGGGCGTGGCGTCGTCTCCCCCGGGATAGACGATCTCGAAGTCGCCCAGAATCCGGGCGCCCAGCCTCTCGAAGTACGGCCACACGCCCGACCGGCTGGCTTCGAGCCAAGCCTCGTAGCTGCCTGCCTCGAGATAGGCGTGCCGCATCATGATGACTTCCTGCTGCCCCACTCTCGGCACGTCGTTGCGGATCGGGGTGGGCGGCTGGGCCCCCGGCGCCGGACAGAGCGCGAGCACCGACAGGCCGACCGCCACGGCGGCGGCGGTTCCTGCTCGACGATTCTTCATTGATTCCTGCTCCTGGTGTCTGGGTGTGTCCCCAGTCAGTGCTGGTCCAGCTCCCCCGCCCTGTCCCGCATCGCGGAGAGCGCGGCGAGGCCGAGGGCTGCTCCCGGATGTCTCACTCCGGATACCTCGCGCGTCTCATGCCGGAGTCCTGGCCTGAGAGTATGTCGTCTTCGAGCATCTGGCCAGAACGTCGGCGGCGATGCGGCCGGGCCGCAATACCGGAAGCCCGTATCCTGGCCGGCCGGAACGCTGCTGAAGGCCAGGGACGTATTCGTGATTCCCGCCGGCGCCGGGCACCCGTTCACGACGATCGATGACCCCATCACCTGCCTGGTGGTGCGGGTCGACTCGGGAAGGTGGCGCCGCTCATCGACGAGGCGGTGTCGCGGGCCTGTCCGGCAGAGCGCCGGTGATGCGATAAGCTACCGGTCAGCCGTCATCGACCGGCGCGCTCACAGAGAGGTGAACGATGGTCAGCTTCGCAACCCGCTCCGTCCTCGCGGTCGCTCTTTCGTTCGCGACCGCCGTGGGTGTCGCGGCGCAGGACCGCTACGAGACGACCGAGATCGCGGACGGTGTCTACCAGTTCCGCTGGATCGGTCACAACGCGATGTTCGTGACCACGGACGCCGGCGTCGTGGTCTTCGATACGATCGGCGTGGACGCCGCCCGGCAGCTCGCGGCCGAGATTCAGCGCACGGCGCCGGGCTCGCCGCTCGCCGCCATCGTCTACAGCCACAGCGATGCGGACCACGCGACAGGCGCGGGCGCCCTGATGGAGGCGATGGGACAGACCGGCGTCCCGATCATCGCGCACGAACTGGCGGTCGCGCCGATCGAGGCGCGCGGCAGCGCGGACCAGCCGGCTCCGAACGTCACGTTCGCCGACAAGCTCCGCTTCCAGATGGGAGGGCGCTGGATCGAGCTCCACTATCTCGGGCCGAGCCACACCGACAACATCGCCGTAGGGTTCATCCCCGACGTCGGCGTCGCCTTCGCGGTCGACTTCGCCTCGAACGACCGGCCGGGGTTCCAGGACCTGGCCAGTTGGCACTTCCCGGCGTTCTTCGACGCGCTGTCGGGTCTGCTCGGAATCCCGTTCGAGACGATCGTCTTCGGCCATGGACCGGCTGGTGACCGGGCCGCGATCCACCGCCAGATTGCGTACTACGATGACCTGACGGCGGCGGTTCGGGACGCCGTCGCAGCCGGATTGACCGAGGACGAGGCCGCCGAGAGCGTCCGTCTCGACGCGTACTCCGAGTGGGGCAACTACGAACAGTGGTTCCCGCTCAACGTGCGCGGCGTGTACCGCTGGCTGGCCGCCGACGGTGGGCGCTGAGCCACCACAGGCGACGCCGCCGACGGCGATCGGGGGTCTACGTCGTCGGGGCGACCGGGATGGTCCTTTGTCTCGATGTCGAGACCGGCGAGTCGTCGGCGGACCGACTCGATAACGAAGTACGGCACCTGCGTGCCGGTCTGGGGGCGTGTCGAGCGCGGCCCTGGAGCATCGGATGCTGGGATCCAGTGATGAATCCCCGTCCTGAGAGGGACGCGGCCGGGGCCCGCCCCACACGAGAAAGGCCACCGGCGCCATGCGGCGGCGGTGGCCCGTAACCCCGGCGCGGGCGGTCGCGTCGTCGCTGCGCCTATCGATCCGCCGCCCACCGCACGAACGATGGCCCCTCGATGCCGCGCGCCTCGCCGCCGTGCTCGGGGTAGACCGACGCCACGTAGATGTCGCCATTGGGCGCCATCGCCATCTGGTGGACGTAGACGTTGGCGTTCGGAATGCGGAAGACCTCGTCATCGGTCTCGGCATCGACCACCACGACATCCTGCCGCCCCCGCTCCGTCCCGGTCACGCCGGCGTAGATCCGGTCGCCATAGGC
This sequence comes from Vicinamibacterales bacterium, assembly GCA_965229825.1. Taxonomy (GTDB): domain Bacteria; phylum Acidobacteriota; class Vicinamibacteria; order Vicinamibacterales; family UBA8438; genus JAJEEA01. Next base: position 391,491 of record CBDDJQ010000013.1, on the reverse strand, counting down.
CGCGACGCTCAACGGGAGCCCCGGCTCGGGCACCCCGTCCCAGGGGCCGAGGTACTCCCCCTCCCGGGTGAACACCTCGAAACGGCTCACGCAGCCGGGAATCGGCTGTAGACGCTCGGGCGCGATCTGCCCCGGCGCCGTCACGTACGGGTGCAGGGCCGTGCCGCACACGTTGCCGACGATGAGCCGGCCGGCCGGGTCGAGGGCGATGGCGTGCGGCGCCGCAAGCTGGCCCGGGGCGCTGCCGAACCCGCCGGCCTCCTTCAGGTAGTTGCCGTCCTCGTCGAACCAGACCAGCCGCGAGTTCCAGTAGCCGTCCGAGACCACGACGCGGCCGTCGGGGAGGAAGGCGACGCCGGTGGGCCCGTTGAAGTGGCCCTCGTCGTCGCCGAACACGCCGTACTCGCCCAGCTTCATCACGGCATCGGCGTCGGGCGTGAGCTTCACGACCTGGTGACCCTCGCGGTCGACGACCCAGACGAACCCCTGGGAATCGACATACATCGAGTGCGGTCCGATGAACTCCTGCTCGTCGCCGAACGTGCCCAGGAACCGGCCCGAGCCGTCCCACCTGGCGACCGTGCCCTTGCCCTTGTAGCGGCTCATCGCCAGCGGGTGCCCGGCCCAGTGGTCGATGTCGCGGGAGATCGTGTAGATGACCCCGTCGGCGCCCACCGCGATGCCGGTGCCCATCTCGAACACCATGTCGCCGGGGTACTGCGGCCAGCCCTCGTCGAGCGTGTAGGCCTCCTGGGCCTCCGCAATCGACGGCCCGCCCCACGCCGCCCCGACCGCCACCGCGACGACGAGCGCCGCCCGCCAGGATCGATTTCGCATCATGACCGCCTCCCCGGCCGCCGGTCACAAGACGTCGGCCTTGCGACGACGAGCGCCGCCCGCCAGGATCGATTTCGCATGACCGCCTCCTTCGGCCGCCGGTCACAAGACGTCGGCCTTCGCTATGTGTGAGACGCCGAGTATACCGTCCACGGGCCGGCGCCGGATGAGCGGAGCGCCCGGTCAGCGGGCCGGCTCGTCCGGACGCCGGACATCAGCGATTCGGCGAACGACTGGGATTGGATCCCGAGGCGAAACGATCCGGCGACCGACGCACCCTCACGGGTCGCGACGGTCGGGACCGTCGTAGATCCAGGGGCGGAGACGCCGATCTCTTTCTCTCATCGCCTCGGCGCTCGCGCCGTGCCGAAGCCGTTCGAGCAGCGTCGTGTCCACGCCCTGAAGCAGGCTCGAGCGCCGCCTCGAGTCGATCCGGAAGGGAACGGGCGCCATGCCTGGACGCTCGGCCACCTGTCTCGCCAGGTCGACCGTCATCTCGATCTCGGGATTCGCGCTGACTCGATCGGTGAGCTCTTCCACCACCCGCTCGTCCAGCGTCACCGGTAGGAGACCGAAGTCGAAGCAGTCGTCGTGGAACACCGGCCCGAAACTCGGTGCGATGATCACTCGCATCCCGCAGTGCCGGAGCCGGATGACCGCGAACGCCTGCTGGCTGCCCTGGCCGAAGTTCCGCCCGGCGAGCAGGATCGAGGCATCGCGATACGGTTCCCGATTGAGGACGAAGTCCGGGTCTTCCGTGCCGTCGGGCCGGTACCGAAAGCCGTGGAACGCATGCTGGCCGGTCCACGACCCGTCGTGCCGGTGGGCGTCGAGACGCACGCTGCCCCGATGCGGATGCACGCCGTGAAGATCCCGAAGCTCCACGCCGACCGGGGCGATGAGCTCGCTCTCGAGGTCCGGCTGCCGGAAGGGCGCCGCGATGCCGGTATGACGCACGAACCGCGGTGGGTGTCGAGACATGGCGGCAGGCACCTCAGCGGCCGCCGTCACCGGATCGATAGATCCAGGGGCGCTCCTGCTCGTCCCGTTCCCTCAGCGCCCTGGCCGCCGGGAGGTGAGGCTCGATCTCTTCGAGGTCGTGCAGGCCGTTCAGCAGCTTGTTCCGCACTCTGGGGTCGGTCTCGAACGGGATCGGGTCGCGTCCCGGCATCTCGATCAGCTGCCGCTCCAGATCCACGTTCATCCTGACGCCGTGGTGCGACTCGACCCACGCCACGATCTCGTTCAGCGTCTCCCGGGGCAGCTCGACGGTCAACACGCCGTACTGCACCGCGTTGGTCAGGAAGATCGGCCCGAAGCTCTCGCCGATGTAGACGCTGACGCCCCAGGCTGCGAGCGGCCTGGTGACCCCGGTGACCCGCGAGCTGCCCGTGGCGTAGTTCTTGCCGACGATCATGATCGAGGCGGTCCGGTACGCCTCCTGATTGAAGACGAAGTCCCGCCGCGGGGATCCGTCCGCGTTGTAGCGGATGTTCGCGAACGCGGTGGCGCCCCGGTTGGAGCCGAGGCCGCCGCGGGGCGCGTCCAGACCCTCGGTCAGGTTGGTCAGGGCCGGGGCGATCACGTCGGTGCTCACGTTGTCGAACATGAAGGGCGCCGCCAGGCCCTCGTGCCCCACGAAGCGCTGCCCTCCGCGCTGGATGTTCTGTCCCATGGTCCCGGCCCCCTTCTACAGGAACGTGCGCACGTCGGCGATGCTGCCGGCGATCGCCGACGCGGCGACGGTCGTCGTGCTCGCCAGCATGGTGTTCGTGTCCCGTCCCTGCCGGCCGATGTAGTTGCGGTTCGAGTTCGAGACGCACCGGTGACCCGGTTCGACATAGTCGCCGTTCGATCCGTAGCACTTCGAGCAGCCGGATTCACGCCATTCGAAACCCGCATCCTTGAAGATGCGGTCCAGACCCTCCGCCTCGGCCTGGGCCTTGACCGCGTTCGACCCCGGCACGACCCAGGCCGAGGTGATGGTGGACGCAACCCGGCGGCCCTCGACGACGGCCGCCGCCGCGCGCAGGTCACTGATGCGGCTCTCGACACAGGAGCCGATGAACACTTCGTCGATCGGCGTCCCCAGGATCGGTTCACCCGGCGTGAGGCGGCTGTACTCGATGGCCTGCCGGTACGTGGCGCGCTTGTTCGCAGGAGCCTGGTCGGGATCGGGAATCCGTTCGCTGATCCCGATCGCGTGCTCGGGGTTGATGCCCCAGGTGACCTGCGGTTCCACCCCGGTCATGTCGATCGTCTCCTCCCGATCGAACACGGCGTCGTCGTCCGTGGGGAGGGTGCGCCAGAACGCGACCGCCTGGTCCCAGTAGCGCGCCGAGGGGGCGAACTCGCGGCCCGCGAGGTACTCGTAGGTCGACTCGTCGGGACTGACCATGCCCGTCGGCGAGGCCATCTCCACCGCGAGGTTGCAGATGGAGAAGCGGGCCTCCTGCGACAGCGCCCGCACGACCGGGCCCGCGTACTCCACCGCATAGCTGGTGCCCGAGTCCGTGCCGAGCCGGGCGATGGTTCGAAGGATGACGTCCTTCGCCCGGATCCCCGGACCGAGCGTGCCCACGATGTTCACGCGCATGGTCTTCGGACGGCGCCGGATGACCGTGCCGGTACGCAGGACGTTCTCCGAGTTCTCTCCGCCCCAGGAGATCAGGCCCATCGCCCCGTGCGTGCAGGTGTGGCTGTCACCCGCACAGAGCACCATGCCCGGCTGGCTCAGTCCGGTCTCGGGGCCGACGACGTGCATGATGCCGAATCGCGGATCGAACTGGCCGAAGGCCTTGGTGAAGCCCAGATCCCTCATCTCCCGGGCGATCTCTTCGTACGGCTGCCAGCCCCATCCCAGCGACGGGTCGGTGTATCGGTCCGGCGACGTCGAGACGGTATGGTCGGGTACGCTGTAGAAGATCTCGGGGTTCCGGAGCTCGACGCCTTCCCGGACCAACCGCATGACCTGGGTGGGACTCCCGCCGATACAGCGGTCCACCTGGAGCAAATCGGTCTCGCCGGCGAGGTTCGCCACGACGTGGGCATCCCAGATCTTGTCGAACATCGTCCCACGGCGTTCCTGCGCCTGGAATCGCGCGAACAAGGACCTGGGGTAGGCCGATACGAAAAGCCCGGCGCCGACCGACGTTCTGATGAAGTCGCGTCTGTCCATGGTGCCTCCGCTGCGGAACCCGCCGGATTCGCGGTCTGGTCTTTCGCCAGCCGCCCGCGGCCATGATATCAGCCGCGTCGTGGCGACGGGGCGCCGCGGAGAGCGGACGCGTCGACCCCTCGCGTCGACTGTCGGCAAGGGCTGCGTCGTCAGGTTGACAAGCGCCGCTATACAATACGGGACGCCTCGGCGTGCCACCTCCGTTGTGGCGCGCTACCAGAGGCCGCCACCCATCGGAATCACCGGGTCCATCGAGGAGGGACACCACATGAAGCGCCTTCTGCCTGTTCTGTTCGCCCTGACCGTCGCACTCGTCATGCCGCCGGTCGGTACCCAAGCGCACTTCCAACTGCTGGAACCGGCGCCCTGGATCGCATTGGACGACCTGGGCAACCCCCAGAAGGTCGGACCGTGCGGCGGCAACCCGAACCGCGACAACGACGCGATTCTGAGCGGCGTCGTCACCGAGGTCACCGGCGGGTCCAAGCTGCACCTGAAGATCCAGGAGACGATCTTTCACTCGGGTCACTACCGCGCCGCGCTCTCCGTGAACTCACGCAACGAGCTGCCGGCGGATCCGCTCACGTTCGAGAAGTACACGGACCGGGGCATCTACTCGGTCTGGGGCGCGATTCAGAGCCCGCCGCAGATCCCGGTCCTCGCCGACGGCCTGTTCAGGCACTATCCCGAAGGGGACCAGGGCCCCTCGTTTCGACCCGAGACCCCGATGGATCCCTGGGAGGCCGACATCGAGATCCCGAACATCAACTGCGAGAACTGCACGCTGCAGGTCCTCCAGTTCATGGCCGATCACGGGTACAACCAGCCTGGCGGCTATTCCTATCATCATTGCGCCGACCTGAAGATCACGGCCGATCCGTCCAAGCCCATCGATGACCGGTGGCCCACGGCGGAGATGACCAACGACTGACGGAACTGGTACCGCAGGCCCTGCCGCGGGGCCGGCTCCCGCCACCCACCGCGCAACGTCTGCGCGCCCGAATCCGCGCTCGGGCGCGCAGACGTGCCTGCTCCGTTATTTGGACAGCGACTCCGTCCCGGCGAGCGTGCCCTGGCCGGCGCCGGGCGGGAAGTGCTCGCCGCGCAGCTCGGCCATCGTCATCCCGTTGGCGCGATCGAGGGCGGCCGCGAACGCGCGCGTGCTGCGCTCGAGGCCGCTGGCCGGCACCAGCTCGGGGGTGTCGAGCGAGGTGTGGTAGATGACGTGGTCGATGATGTGGAACGACGGCGCGTAGTTGCCGTTCTTCGGACCGTCCTCCAGCGCGTACACCGACACGCCGAACTCGCGCAACGTATCGAAGACCATCTGCTCGAACGCGGCGCTGCCGAGCGCGTTCCAGCGAAACGCGCCCACCGCGTTGGTCGGTGTCAGCGCGTCGTTGTACATGTAGAGCAGCGTCTGCGCCGGATGCTCCATGGTCAGCTTCACCGCCACCTTGTCCCAGGGGTAGGTGTCGTCGATGCCGACGCCGTCACGGCCGCGCGCGACCTCCCCGTGATGGTGATCGGGAAACTGGATGAACTTCAGGGTGCGCGGCCGATCCCGCCGAGGCCGCTCGGCAAAGAAGCGCGCCAGCTCGAGCGCGCTCGCCATCCCCGCCGCGTTGTCGGTCGCCGCCTGGAAGTACCCGTCGGTGTGCGACATGACGACGATCTGCTCGTCGGACAGGCCCGGCAGCGTGGCCACGGTGTACTCGGTCGCGATGTTCCGCGGCTCGTCCACCTCGAGCCGGAACGAGAGCTCGACCGTCTCGCCCGCGGCCAATCGATCTCTGAGCGCGAACCCTTCATCCATGCTCAAGGTGAACTGCGGCACTTCGCGCAGGCCGCCCTCGGGCTGAAACTGCCCGTTGCCGGGCACCCCCATCACGTTCACCACCATCGCCGCGCCCAGGGCGACCGCCCGGGTGTTGGCGCCGAAGAGCCCGGCGCGGTCGGTGGCCGAATGACTGCGTCCGCCCGGGACGAAGACGCTGTAGATGACCACCGCCTTCCCCTCGACGTCGCGACCGATGAAATCGGCCCCCGAGCCGACGCCGACCCACACCGCCTCCGCCGTGACGCCCCGAGGTCCGGTGGCTTTCGTGCGGGCCACCGGGAACGCCGTCGCCAAGGTGGTCGTCGAGCCGTCGGCGGCGCGGTAGCTCGCGGCCCAATCGGCCGCCCGCCAGTCGGAGGGCAGCACGTAGGGGACGTGCTCGACCGTCAGCCCCAGGGCCTCGAAGGCGCGTGTCATGTAGGCCATGCCCTCGCGGTCGGCCGAGGTGCCGGGCAGCCGTCCCCACCACTTGTGTCCGGCATCACGATAGCGAAGGGCGATCTGCGCGAGCTCGATGACGTGCCGTTTCATCCGCGCGCCGTCGATGCTCGCGTACTGCTGTTGCTCCGGCGTCAGCGGCCACACCGGGTACTGGTCGTCGTCGAAGATCAGCCGGTCGCGGTCTCTGGGCAACCCCGCACCGTAGGTCGTGTCCACGCGCGGGCCGAGATCCATCTGCGCGGACGACGCCGCGGCAGTCGAGAGCACCGCGGCCGCCGCCAGCCACGCCAGCGTCGCGGCGCGCCAGCTCGGACGCGTTGAACGAGCGGATCCTGCGGTCATACAGTCCTCCTCGTGAGACGCCTATCGTAGCAGGGACGCGGGGCAGGGGTGGCCCGGAGTGCGAGGCGGTACACGTGCGCCCATGAGCCGGCCGGTTCCCTGTTCGGAGTCGACTGTCACGTGTTGATTCGGACGTTCTGGCCATTGCGCGCGATCGCGATTACCCCCCAGTCCTCTTCGGTCACAGCTCGCAGAACTGCTTGGCAGCGCTCCTGGTCGCCGAGATGCGCCCAGAAACGCCCGCTCAGGGCGTCGCCCGCTCGTCGCTGGAAACTGCGCGACGTGCCGGCAAGCGTACGTACTCGCGCCCGGAAGCCTCCTGCTTCGCCCGGATGTCCCGGAAGATCTCCTCAACGTCGTAACCGCACCGGGCGGCGTGCTCGTCGCGCACTGCCCGGAGTTCATCGATGATCGGGTCGGTCAGCATCCTTTGCATCACGTCTCCACAAGTTCGTTGGGAGTGCAAATGACCGGCGGCTCACAGCCTGACCGGCGGCACACGTCTTCAATCCTGGATCGCATGGTCGCATTGGCGATGTGCCGGAAGTTCCACGTGACCAGGTAGTCGACGCTGTTCATGGCCGCAATTGGCGATGTGCGCGGCGTCGTCAGCCGCGTTGCGCGGAACGGCCCCAAGATCCAGCAGGTTCCGGGTCAGTGCGACAGCCTCTCTCGTCGCCTCGAGAAGTGGGAGCGTGCCGAGAAGATCCAAACGAGCGCGCGCGGCGTCTGCGTCGCCCGTGCCAGCCTCGGAAATGACAAGCGCAGAGGCGTAGAGCACGAACCTGTCCGGAGCGCTACGCCACCATTCTCGCGTTACCTCCTGATAGGCCGCGACCACGACATCCCGAGAGGGCCGGGCCGTGAGGTAGCTGACGACCGATGTCTCAATGTAAACGCTGGGGTTCATCGCCGCCTCATGCCGTCCGACACGGTTCCCGTTTCCACCCGATTGCGTGGTGAGAGCGCAGTCGGTCTCGGGTCAGCGAGCGGCGGTGCATGTCGAAGCGTTCCCAGCAGGCAAGCGTAGCATCTTCGGAGTGCCGGGGCGAGCCGGCGGCCGGCCGAGGGTGCACGTCAGATTCGTGAGATGGCTGTCAGGCGGCCCTGGCGTGGTGAGAGCGCAGTCGGTCTCGGGTCAGCGAGCGGCGGTGCATGTCGAAGCGTTCCCAGCAGGCAAGCGTAGCATCTTCGGAGGGGGGCGAGCCGGCGGCCGGCCGAGGGTGCACGTCAGATTCGTGAGATGGCTGTCAGGCGGCCCTGGCGGCTCGTCGTTCCCAGAAATCCTCGAAGCGGCCACTGAGCTTGCAGCACCGCAGGGCGATGATGGCGTTGGCGCCGGCCACGGTCCAGTGCATGCCGGCGCGCTTGAGCCGGGCGCCGATTGCGAGCTTGCATCCGGCCTCGACGACGCCCGACGACACGCAAAGACCCCACGCTCGGAACTCCGGATAGCGCATCCGGTGGCGGTTGCGGGTCAGGTAGTCGATACACTTGCGGGCCTCCTCGCAGGTCTCACTGTGGGCGCGCAGGGTGGTCAGGATCGCATCGATCCGCCCCGCGTCCAACTCGTCCCGCCGGTCCTTGCCCCACCGGGCGGCCAAGTCCGTGCCGGCGCCGTAGATGGCCTTGGCGACATCGCACAGATGCCCCTTGGCGTGGTAGATGTCGATGATTTCGATGGCGCTGGGGAACTGTTCGGCGGCCAGATTCCAGATCCACTCGGCCCCGTCGCCGATGACGACGCGCCGCGCCGCCGTGTCGAAGCCGCGCCGCCGCGCTTCGCGATACGCCCGTTGCGCGAACGGGGAGGGCAGCGGGTCGGTGGGGCGGCTGGCCGCGCTCTCGACCGCAGCGCTGTAGCTGACCGACCCGGGGTCGCGTTGGGGGAGGCCGTCGGCGTTGCGTGTTTCCGCCGTCCACACGGTGACGAGCTTGACCTCGCGGGTCTTGGCGGAGCCGTCGGGCTGCTTGCCGCGCCGGCCTTCCACCTCGGACTTGCGCACCGGCACGCCGGTACCATCCAGCCCCAGGTACATCGTCGCCGCCGCGCCGGGTGCGGGCTCGACCCTCTCGCGTTCGTCGGCCGCGACCTCGCGGCCCAGCGCTTCGGCGGTGCGCTCGACCTGTTTGGGGTCGACCGCCACGCCGGCCAGTTCCCCCATCCACTCGCTCGCTTCGGCGAAGCTGACGCTCGTCGCCGCCAGTCCCACCAGCCGCGCCGTGGCGGGCGACAGCGAGGTGTCTTGCAGACCCAGGGCCCGGTCGCGCGGACAGCTTCCGCTGCGACAGGCGGCGCAGTGGTAGTAGGCGCGGTCCAGCGTCAGCGACCCCAACAGCGTGGTGAAGGTCTTCGGGCGGCGGCCGGCGTAGTGCGCCGTCTGGCCGCAGGCGCACGCTATCGTCGAACTCGAATGGTCGGAATCGTCCGCGTCGAAGTACTCCGCCATCGCCTGAGCGGCGAGGCCGAGGACTTGGCGACGGAGGGCCTGCTCGAGGGCCTCGAAGTCCTGCGCGTCGACGCTCCCCGGCCCGATGAATGCATCGACTTCGGCCGCGAGCGCGGCTACGAACGCTGCGCGCCAATCACCTTGACGGCTTGGCTTGCCGTGGCGAGCGCTCGACGGTGAACGGTCTGCAAGAGAGTCTCGAAGTCCTGGGCATTCACGTTTCCTCGTTTGAGGAACGCGTCGACGTCGGCCCCGACCGCTGCCTCCAACGCGGCGAACAGCTCCTCGACGCCCCCTTTTTCGACCGCGTGATCGAGCGGTTCAGTCAACTGCGCCTCGGGCATGGTCGGAGTCCTCCTACCCGAGGAATCGGCCGATCAGCACTCGCTCAATACCCCCGACGGCAAATCCCCCACTTTCTTGTCGTGCACCCGCCGGCCGAGAAGAGCCCGACCGGTGCTCCCCGGCGGCGTAGACCAAGCCCGTCACGCGGCCGCGTGACCGCTCGGTTGGGGCCGTTGTCGCCAAGCCGGCGCGTGCCGGCAACCCGCACGACAGGGACGCCCCCGCTTGACCTCGCCTGGAGCACGGCCTTATGGTGTCCGTGACTTCGGCCGAACCCGGACCTGCACCAGCGGGCGAACACACGGAAGGAAGAGCGTAATGCGGATTCTCGTCACCGGACTCGTCGCCGCCGTCCTGGTCGTGGGCATGCTTCCGGCCGAGGTCGGGCAGGCCCAGGACTCCGCCTACCGGCTGGTGGCCGACTGGCCGACACTCTCCCCCGAGGTCTTCTTCGGGCAGCAACGCGGCTGGCCGGACCAGACGGCCCGCGACGCCGCCGCGGCGGCCCGGCGCGCGGGCGGCGGTGGGCGTGGCGGACCGGGCGGCGCCCGCCCGCCGACGCCCCCCATCTACGGACAGGGGGTCTCCGGCATCGCCATCGACGAAGACGACCACATCTACGTCTTCAACCGGGGCGAGCAGACGGTGATGGTCTTCGACCGCGAGGGGAACCTCGTGCGGGCCGGCGCCGAGCGCGACATGCACGGCGAGCCGGTGGCCGGGGGCTGGCTGCACTCGGGCGAGGTCGACTGGGAGGGCAACGTGTGGGTGGTCGAGCGGATGAACCACCGCATCCTCAAGTTCGACCCGACGCTGGAACGGGCGCTGATGCAGATCGGCACGACGGGAGAATCCGGGAACGACGCCACGCATCTCAACAGCCCGTCCGGCATCCTGTTCACCCGAGAGGGCAACATCGTCGTCACCGACGGCTACGGCAACAACCGGGTGGCGCTCTACGGGCCGGCCGGCACCTTCATCAAGCAGGTCGGCCGGGGGCGCGGCGGGCCCGAGGACAAGGGCGCCGGACCCGGAGAGTGGGACCTGCCGCATCAGGGCGCGGTCGATGCCGACGACAATCTCTATCTGATCGACCGGGAGAACCGCCGGGTCCAGGTGTTCGACAACCAGCTCAACTACGTCCGCGAGTTCGCCAACGAGGGCTGGAACCCCTGGGACATCGCCATCTCGCGGCGCGGAGACGACGGCGTGGCCTACATCGCCGACCACGCCGGCGAGCGGGTCCACAAGATCGCCCTCGACGACGGTCGCATTCTCGCCACCTGGGGGTCGCCCGGCCGCGGCCCCGGGCAGTTCGACTGGGTTCACGGCATGGCCGTGGACACCCAGGGGGCGGTGTACGCGGCCGACACCTACGGCCAGCGCGTGCAGAAGTTCGTGCCGGTCGCTCCGTAGTAGGTGTGTCCGAGAAATGATCTGACGGTTGCCCGCATGTGGCCGAATGGACCGTGGACGGCAATTCCGGCCTGAACCGTCGGGGATGTTCGTGGGTCAACTGTAAACCTCTTCCTGCGACACACCACTAGCTCTGGCGCGGGCGGCACTGGCGAACATGCGCGACCGGTTTCGTCGTGGACTGCAACGGCTCGCCACGCGGCCCGTAGCCATCCTGGCGGCGCTGGCCGCGTTGCTCTGTCAGGCTGGTTTTCGGTGGCGAGCAGCTCGATTGGGTGGTCTCGAACTTCTCGACATCAGGCAGTGGTACACGCCTGAGCAGGCCGCCGCCCTGTTCGCAGCCCTCGATCGGCTCGACTCGCGCGCACGGGCTGTCTATGCCTGGACCGAAGTGTCGCTCGACATGATCTTCCCGGTTGCGTACGGTCTGCTCCTTGCGCTCGTGCTGCTCCGCCTCTTCGAGGACGGGCGGCCGTTCTACCTGTTGCCGATCGTGGCGGCCGCAACAGACGTCTTCGAGAACATCTCCATCGCGTGGCTGGTCTCGACCTACGACGGCGCACCGTCGTCCTGGACAAGAGTGGCCGCGGCCTTCACGCTGCTGAAGAGTGGGCTGATCCTGGCGACGCTGGTTGCGGCGGCCGGCGGCGCGATTCGATGGCTGTGGGTCGTTCGGCGACCTGCATAGAGATGTGCCTGGAGCAGAAGCACATTCCGTTCTGAAGAGGACGAACAGCCGATGACCGCAGAACCCAGCGAGCAGGAGGACGCATGGACATCCTCGGTCTCAAACAGGAGGTGCCGCAGGATCCGGTCGGACAGATGCTCACGCGCGATGGATACCCGAGCATCGCCGTGGTCGACCTCGGCAGGGAGGCGAGTGAAGCACTACGCGCATCGTGGCCCGCGGCGCGTCCGTTCCAATCGGGCGGCGTGATTGACAGTGCCTGGCTGCAACCGCTTCTCGGCGCGGGGAGCACGGCTGCATCGTCCCTGTTCGCCGGGAACGTCTTCCTGGCGACCGCCAATCCCGCGACGCTGATGACCATCGGCGCCGGGGTTGGATCGGCGGTCATGGGGCCTGCCGGGATCATCAGGCAGGCGCCGTTCGTCGCCGCCAGCAGCGCCCTCATACCGGTCGTGGCGCCGGTGATGCTCTTCATGACCGTCTCGTCGATGATGGTCGGCGCGCGGCTCGACCGGGTGCAACGGGCTCTCGGCGCGCTCTCCGAGAGCTTGGCGCGCGTGCGTCACCTCATGGAAGCCGAGGACTACGCCCGGTTCGAGAGCGCCGCCGAACAGCTCGACGAAATCGGCTCGCAGTTCGAGCACGGCCAGCGGTTCACCGACGGCATGAAGATCGAACTCGTTTCGGCCAGGGGTGAGGTCAAGTGGCTGCGTCGCAAGTTCGGGCACCTCGCTGTGAGGGAGATTGGCTCGGAGCACGACGCCAAGGTGGCCGTGTCCGACATCAATCTGTTCGTGCTGTCGAGTCTCACGGATCTCCGGGCCGACGCACTCCGCCTCCAATTGACTCTCCAGGACGATCCGCACTACGCGGAGCGCCGCCAGACAGTGCTACGCAGGAAGGTCGAACAGTGCGAAGACACCTTCAGAAAGCTGCTCGATCACAATCCAGTGGGGGCATTCCGGGACCAGTTGCAGCAGGAGCTGGATGAGCTGGGCAGGTTGGAGTTCCTCCCGTGGGGCCTGACCGACATCGCGGCACAGGTGATCCGAACTCTTGGAGGCGGTCGAAGCCTGGAGAAGAGCATACGTACGATCGACACCATCCTGGACGAAGGCTTCGCCCCTGTAAGGTCGCGCATGGAGCGGTGGGTCAGCGAGCTCGAGTCGTCTGCCGCGGCGGCGCGCGAGGAGTCCATCGTCTTCTACCGGGAACGGGACGGTCGGCGAACCTTGAAGGCGTACCACACTCGGGACCTGCGACTGGTGCAGGCGGTGGCATAGCCGCTGGTCGAGCATGAGCACCAGTACCTTCGGCTTGACGCCGGCGGGGGCGTGCCTCAGAGGTCCAGGGCCCAGGGTTGGGCCGGTGCCGACCTCATCGGCATGGACGTGAGCGAGATCGTCGATCGACTCGGCAACGAGGGCATCGCCGTTGACGGCGCCGGGCGAGCTCCGGCTCGGGGTCCGGAGGCCGGGTTTTACAGAGGTCCCGCCCAGGGGCTATCGTAGACCGCCAGGGCGGCCTTGCGAGGCGGGCGCCCGTACCTCAGGAGGTGGAGTCATGACGGTCGAGAAAGGTCGAAGCGTTGCGCCGGCGCTGGCGGCGGTGCTCGTCGTGCTGGCGGCCGGTCCGGCGACTGGCCAGGACGCGCCGCGGACGCCGTGGGGCGACCCGGACCTGCAGGGCGTCTGGGACTTCCGCACCGCCACGCCGCTCGAGCGGCCCGAGGATCGCGGGGACCAGGCGTTCCTGACGGAGGAGGAGGCGGCCAGCATCGAGCAGGAGAGGGTCGAACGGAACATCCGCCTCTGGGAAGCGCCGCCCCGCCGGACCGAGGCCGGGGAAAACGTCGGCGGCTACAACAACTTCTGGCTGGACTTCGGCACGAAGGTCATCGAGGACCGGCGCACGTCGCTCGTCGTCGATCCGCCGGACGGGCGCATCCCCGCCTTGTCCGAGGAGGGGCAGCAGCGCGCCGACGAGCGGAGCGCGTATCGGGAGGCCCACCCGGCCGACTCCTATCTCGACCGTAACGCGTTCGACCGTTGCATTCTCGGGTTCAACACCGGGCCGCCGATGACCCCCGGCTTCTACAACCAGAACATGCAGCTGTTCCAGACCCCCGACCACGTCGTGGTGCTCAACGAGATGGTCCACGACTCGCGCATCATCCCGCTCGACGGCCGCCCGCGAGCCGACATCGAGTCATGGACCGGCGAGTCGCGCGGCCGTTGGGAAGGCGACACGCTGCTGGTCGAGACCACGCACTTCAGCGACAAGCACAGCTACCGGGGTTCGACCACGGAACGTCACCTCGTCGAGCGGTTCACACGGATCGACGCGGACACGCTGCTCTACGAGTTCACCATCGACGATCCCGGCACGTGGACCGCGCCCTGGACCGCCCGGATCCCGATGCAGTGGAACGCGCTGCCGCTGTTCGAGTACGCCTGCCACGAGGGCAACTACGCGATGCCAAACATCCTGGGCGGTGCGCGTCAGGAAGAGCGGAACCCGGAGAGCGGGCAGGACTGAGGGAGCGCGGGCACGTAGCCGGCGGCGGCAGGCAGGTCAACAGTCGACCCAGCCGGTCGAGGCCCGCCCGGAGCGCCGGGCGCTGTGTCGGCTGGGCTGCGTGGTTTCTCGGAGCTACACCTCCGGCGGTCGTCTCGACCTCGTTGATCGGCAGGCTGTACGCGCTGCGGCAGGCTACCGTTCCTGTGGGACGAAGATGTCGCGGGCCGGCATCTCGACCGCGGGCAGCGTCGCCGCGTTCATGATCGCATCGCTGGCGATGATGCCGTTCTCGGCGAGGATCCAGGCGACGAGGCCGTAGACCTCGTCGGGGGCGAGCGTGCCGGGCTCGTTCGACGGCATCGCACGGCGGATGTAGTCGAAGAGCGTCGTGGCGTACGGCCAGTAGTTGCCGACCGAGAACGGAACGTCGGCGCGGCCGGCGCGCCAAGCCTCGTAGCGCGGGCCGAACGGGGGCGTGCTGGCGGGGTCGTAGCCGACCAGCCGGTCCGCGACGCCGCCTTCGCCGGCCGGCCCGTGGCAGACGGCGCATTGGGCGGCGTAGACCGGCGCGCCGCCCGCGGCCGTCCCTGCTCCTGCCGGGAGACCGGCGCCGTCCGGCGTGACGTCGATGTCCCACGCGGCGATCTCCGCCAGCGCCGCGGGGCGGCCGAATCCGAACCGTTCGGCTTGCGGCTCCGCCGCGCCCGCCGCCTGCTGCGCCTGGGCCGGACCGCTCGCCGCCTGCATGGCCATGCCGGTCGCAGGCGGCAGGACGAATCCTCCCGTCGCGAGGCCAGCGAGCAACGCGCACGCGGCGCGGCCGGACGCGAGCCTTGCCGCCAGGAGTCTGCGCCGTGGAAAGGTGCGGACCGCTGGCGGGTTGGTTGGGCGCCAAGCGGAGCCGTCAGGCGACGATTCCCGGGCTAGACGTCCCATGGCGCCTCCACCCGGTACTCGACCTGTCCGTTCGGCCGGATGCGCCAGGCGGTGATCGGGTTGAGGTGGTACCGCCGGGCCCGCCGCCCGCGCACGGCCCGCAGCGCGGCGCGCGTCGGTTGCACGTAGCCGGTGTCGTCGACCGCCCGGCTCATGATCTCGGTCTCCGCGCCGTCCCAGCGCCACAGGTGGCGGAAGCGCGTATGCGCCTGCCGCAGCACGGGCTCCTGGAGACGCGCCTCCTGCCAGGTGCGGCCGCCGTCGGTGCTCACGTCCACCTGCGCGATCGTGCCCCTTCCCGACCAGGCGATGCCGCGGAGCTCGATCCAGCCCGGCTCGACGACATCGGGATAAGCGGGCGCGGTGATGATCGACCGGGCGTCGAAGACCAGGCTGAACTGCCGCGCCGTACCGTCGGCCAGCGGGTCGGTGTACTTCGAGGTCTCCTCGCGCGTCATGAACGGACGGTCGGCGAGCTCGATCCGTCGCAGCCACTTGACGTTCGAGTTGCCTTCCCACCCCGGCAGGAGGAGCCGCGCCGGATAGCCCTGCCCCGGCCTGAGCGCCTCGCCGTTCTGGGCGTAGGCGACGAGGGCGTCGTCCCGCGCCTTCTCCATGGGGATGCTGCGCGTCATCACCGCCGCATCCTGGCCCTCGGCGAGGAACCAGGTGGCGTCGGGGCTGGCGCCGACCTCGCGAAAGAGCGTCGCCAGCGCCACGCCGGTCCACTCGGTCGTCGACGTCATGCCGCAGACGCCCTCGGGTTTCGTTTCCGGCCCCGCGCCCGTCGGATAGTTGCCGGAGCACTCGAGGAAGCAGATTCGCGACGTGGCCGGGAAGCGTTTCAGGTCGGCGAGCGTGAACACCATCGGCCGCTCGACCATGCCGTGGACGAGGAGCTGGTAGGCGTCCGGGTCGACGGCGGGGATGCCGGCGTGGTGGCGCTCGAAGTGGAGGTCCGACGGCGTGATCGTGCCCTGAAGATCCTGGAGCGGCGTGCGCGATGCGAGGCCGCTTCGGGCGTCGCGCCGGACCGTTTCGTGGGGCGAGCGGGCGCCCCGCCCGCTGGCGGCCGATCCCGGTTGGCCGGTGGTGTCCCCGCCCTGCGCCCGAGCACGCCCGGAAGCGGACGGAATCGCCGCCGCGCCGACCGCACCGGCCAGCAGCTCCCGACGGCTGACTCTCTTCGGCATGGATCCTCCCGTGACGCGCTCACCGGGCCGGTGTGGTCGGCCCGACCTGCACCGCGCTCATGGGCGCGGTACCCGTCGATGCGTATCTCCGCCTGCATCCTACTCCGATGCGCGCGCACTTGTCGACGCGGGGCGCCGTTGCGCCGGGGCTCGTGGGCCGCGGTATGCTCGATAGCGTGCGTGTCGGCATCGCTCATCATCTGGGCTGGGCCGTGGCGGTGACTGCATCCGCCGGCCACGAGGTCGTGGACCGCCGGCGGATCGAGCTGGTCGAACCCGGCGTGCCGACGGCGCCAATCCACCACGAAGGCAAGCCTCTCGACGACGACGCGGCGGCGGCGCTGGTCGCGAAGGTGCGGGCGTCGGCAACGCGGGCGACGTCGGCTTCGCTGGACGAGCTCGCAACCGCGGTGACGGAACCGATCGTGTCGATGTCGCTGCGGGCCTGGCCGCCCGAATTCCCCGACGACATCGCCGTCCTGCGCCGCGTACCCTACGAGGCCCGCGCCGACTCCGTCATGTATCGCCAGGTACTGGCCGAGTCCGCGCGAGCACGCGGCTGGGACGTCCATCTCTACGACGCCAGGGACGTGGAGAGCCGGGCGGCGAGTATCCTCGGCGAGCGGGCCGACGAGGTGCTCCGCGGTCCCCGCGCAACGCTGGGACCGCCCTGGGCAAAGGACCATCGGATGGCGCTCGCCGCGACGATCATGGCCGGCTGAACGTCGCGCCAAACGCCAAGCCGTTTGCGTGAAGCCGACTCGACGACGCGCGAGGCGTCAGCGCCCCTGCCCGGGCGGCCGCTTGATCTCTATCGTGGCGGTGAGCCACTGGTCGCCGCCGCCGAGCTCCCACGAGACGGGACCGGAGGGACCGGTCGACGAGTGACGCGTGTCCGACACCGCCAGCCCCACGGCGCGCTGGGCCTCGTCGCACGCGGACAACGGCGGGCCACAGCCGTTCGTCGGATCGTCTGCGGCGGTTGGAAACGAGATGATGCTCAGCCGTGCCGAGGGAGGTTCGTCCGACAGCGCCACCGCCCCGCGGAGAAACTGCCCCGCTTCGTCCAGCTCACTGACGGCGATCCGCAGTGCGCGGGACCCGTCCCGGGTGGTCTCGATCAGCGGCGCCCTCGGCGTGTCCGACGACCCGCGCTGCAGGTTCGTCGCGCCGATCGGCTCGTTCACGTCGACGTTCGAGAACCGCAGCACGGCCGCTGCCGCCTGCCGCCTGCCGCCCCACGAAAAGGAGGCGGTGGACTCCGATCCGTCGTCGATTCTGTAGAAGACGGCCATCTGACACGCGGTTCCCTGTCCATCCGACTGACACATGGCGCCGTTGAAGCCACCGAAGCCGGGCACCGCCGTCCATCCCTCGGGCCCGGAGGTATTCGGATTTCCCGGGGTGCCGAGGATCGCCACGAGGAGATCCCCACTCTCGTTTTCCCCTGGCGGCACCGGGATCGACACCTCCCCCGCTCCACTCACGCCGGTCTGGCCGATGCCGGCGCTCTCGAAGTTCGGACTCGGCCCGCACCCGACCAGGAGCAGGCTGGTCAGGACGCCGGCGCACCATGCGAGACGGCGAGACCGCGCGAGCGCATGACGGGCCAGCCAGATTCGCAGACGATAGTGCGTATTAGCGTGCTTCCCGGTCATGCTGCCCCCTCCCGGTAATCCCGCCCCCCTGGAAACCCCGGCACGCCGCTGCCTCGAACAGGGCGGACTACCGGTCGTCCTCACGCGGATTTCCCCCGGGGGGCGCGGTGCGCCGAATTCGCCTCACGATATCGACACGAGGGGCGATCGTCAAACCCGAACGGGCGCGCCGGGCGCCCCGCGGGCAGGCCGACCCGCGCGCCGGGCGTACGTCGAGCGGGTTGACCCGTACGGACGACACGAAGATGGACGAGACGGGCAGGGGTGTGACGCTGACGCCGGGCGTCCCGAGGGGGACGGTTCCGGCGGTTGTGTTCACGACGCCAGGAACAGCGGGGGCGACCGGGCGACAGGGCTCGGGGATCGTCGCCGACAACTCCAGGTGGCGCAGGATGCGCGCGGTCACGGCCGGATCGTCGATGATCGCGAGCAGCGTCAGGCGTCCCCCGCACCGGGGACAGACCGCAGGCCGCAGGACGTACCGGCAGAGCCGTTCAGGAGGTCCCCCCCCCCGGCCGGCGGGCATGCCTCAGAGGCCGCCCAGGGCCCGGGTGACGGTCCAGTACACGCCGACGGTCGCGATGCCCAGCGACAGGGGGACCACCGCGGCGCGGCGGTACCAAGGGGCCTGGCGGGCCCAGCCCAGGGCCATGAACATCCCCGCGATCACCGCCACCTGGCCGCCTTCGACCCCGAGGTTGAAGCTCATCAACGCCGAGGCGAACTCGCCGCGGGGGAGCCCCAGCTCGGTGAGCACCCCGGCGAAGCCCATCCCGTGCAGGAGCCCGAACCCGAAGATCAGGGCCAGCCGCCACGGCTTGAGCTCACTGGTCACGATGTTCTCGATGGCGACGTAGGCGATCGAGAGGGCGATCAGCGGCTCGACCACGGGGGCCGGCAGCGAGAGGGCCCCGAACATGGTGAGCCCGAGGGTGATCGTGTGGGCGACGGTGAAGGTGGTCACCTGCGCCAGCATCGGCGCCAGGCGGGTGCCGAGCAGGAAGATGCCGATGACGAACAGGATGTGGTCGAGCCCTCTGGGGATGATGTGGGTGAACCCGAGCCGCAGGTAGGTGCCCACGACCTGCCATCGCGTCGGAGGCGTGAGCTCGCCCAGGAGCATCGGCTCGGTTTCATACTCGCCCACGTTCCAGTAGGTGATGATCTCGTCGCTCCGGTCACGGATCAACAGCGGATAGGGATCCATGACGAGCCCGTAGGCGAAGCTGAAGGTTTCGGCCCCGGGCGGCACCCGGCCGTCGAGCCGCATCACCCCCAGCAGGGTCCCGTCGGGCGCCGTGGGACCGTCCTCGGTGGGCGGCAGATAGGTCGCGGACGCCGCGGCCCGCTCCCCGTCGAAGTACAGGTGGACCCACTCGGCGAAGGTCGGCTCCATCTCGGCCAGCCGCCGCTCCCGCGCCGGGGGGTCGAGCCGACCGGAGAGCTCCAGACCCGAGAACGGCTCGACGCGCATAAGCAGCCAGCCGGGATCGTTCATCACCTCGATGCGGAACGTCCCGTCGCTGGCGAAGGTGACGTGCACCTCGCTCAACTCGAGCTCGTGCGCCCTCGCCTCCTGGCCCGAGGCGCCCCAGACGACCGCGGCGGTCGCCAGGGCGGCCAGCCAGCGGCGGCGCCGCCCCGGAAGGAGCTGCCGGCTCACCCTTCACCTCGGCGCTTGCGCCGTAGGAGTTTCGCGCCAGCGAACTCCCAACGCGACCGCAAGGTCGCGCTAACGCTCCGGCCCGGTGGCCAGGTTGGACTTGTTGGTCCAGAAGATGTCGATCCCGCCGAGGCTGTTGTCTTCACGGCTCGAGAACCAGGTGAAGGTGGTGGCGTCCGGCGGGAGGGCCGGACACATGTCGGCGGCCGGGGTGTTCACCGTGGGCCCCAGGTTCACCGCGGGTCCCCAGCTGTTCGGTCCCGTCTGCATCGCCGACCAGATGTCCATGCCGCCCTGGCCGCCGGGACGGGCCGAGGTGAAGTAGACCCGGCCGCCGGCCTCCTGCGAGAAGTGGAACTCCTCGGCCGCGGTGTTGATGCTGGGCCCCTGGTTCACCGGCTCCTGCCAGGCGCCGTCGTCGTCCTGGCGCGAGCACCAGATGTCCGACCCGCCGTAGCCGCCCTCCCGCCTCGAGGCGAAGCACAGCGTTTCGCCGTCGGCGAGGATGGCCGGACAGTGCTCGTTGCCGGCGTCGGTGCTGATGGGATGGCCGAGCAACTCGGGCGTCGTCCACTCGCCGTTCACCTTCCGGGTGACGAACAGATCGCTGGCGTTCCGGGGGGTGCTGGTGGCCAGACGGTCCGACTTGAAGTAGACGGTGTTGCCGTCGGCGGTGATCCACGGTTCCCGGTCGTCGCCGAGCCGAAGCGGGTCGGCGTCGGTGGCGGGGGCGGCGTTGACCGGCTGCCCCATGTTGACCGGGGTGTTCCAGCGTCCGGTGCCGGCGTCGAACGTCGCGATGTAGAGGTCCTTGGGGTCGCCGGGCGCCGCGCCGAGGTCCTCGCGGGCGCTGCAGTAGACCATGGTGCCGTCGGCCGCGAACGTCAGCTCGCCCTCGGCCCAGAGGGTGTTGATCGGCTCGCCGAAGTTGTGCACGGCGCGCTCGACCCAGCTCTCCTGCGCCGCCGCGGGGGCCGCCGCGGACAGCCCTGCGATGACGATTCCGATTCCCCACAACGTGCCGGTCATCCGTCTGGTCATGTCTGCTCTCCTCATTCGGCGACTCTACCGCAGCACGCGGGGGAGCGCCTCGCCTTCCAGCAACAGGTAGAGGTGCGCCTCGAGCTGCTGCATGCCGGCCTCGCCGTCGAACGACAGGCGCCCGTCGCCGTCGACGTCGAAGCCTTCGGTGATCTGATAGGCCAGCGCGCGAAGACGGGCCACGAGCGGCGCCGCGCGCCGGATCGAGGTGGCGTCGCCGAGCTGCCGGGCAAGCGCGGCGGCGTCGCGCGCGTTGGCGAGCAGTCCGGCCGCGATTGCGGAGACATGCCCGGCATGGGTTCGGAGACTGTCGGAGGCCCCGCTCTCGCCGGCCGCCCGCTCGAGGTGGCTGACCAGCGCCTCGACGGCGGGTATCACGCCGAACCCGAGCCCGGGGCCCGACGCGCCGTCAGCCGGCTCCAGCAGGTGAAGCACGTGCCCGGCATGCCGCCGCATCGCGCCGAAGTCGCTCAGGTCGCCGCCCGCGAAGTTGGCGTGGAGCAGCATGGTGCCGGTCTCGGCCGAGGCGGCGGCGGCCAGGCTGCGCCCCCCGGGGGCGCCGGGGAATCCGTAGGCGACGTGGCCCACGTGCGCGGGCGCGGTCTCGCCGGGGAGCGCGGTGGCGTCACCGTTCGGCGCGTGCTTCTCCAGCATCCGGCGGCGGACGACCGCGCCATAGACGTTGCCGGCCGAGTCGACGCCCACGCCTTCGGCGCCGCTGTGCTCGATGGCCGTCGGCTCGAGGTCCGCAATCAGGTACTGGACCGACCCGTCGCGCGCGCTCCCCACCCGGATCCCCTTCTTCCACCCCGGGTTGTCGGTGCCATAGGACTCGGAGTCGGCTACGTAGATGCGGTCGTCGGCGCCGATGGCGATGCCGCTGGGCCGGCCGAACTGATACCAGACGTCGAGCAGCGTCCCCTGCTGGTCGAAGATCTGGATCCGATTGTTGCCCCGGTCGCCCACGAACAGGCGGCCCTGGGAGTCGAGCGCCATCGCGTGGGGCACGTTGAACTCGCCGAGCCCCGAGCCGGTGCTCCCCCAGGACATCAGAAACGTGCCGTCGGCCGCGTACTTCGTCACCCGGTTGGCGCCTGCTGTGAAGCTGTGCCCTTCGGTGATGAAGATCTCACCGCCCGGGGCCACGACGACGTCGGTCGGCTCGTTGAGCAGCGGCGGATCTCCCGCTGTGCCCCGCTCGCCGATGGTCAGGAGCTGGTTGCCCCGGGCATCGAACTTCACCACGCGGTGCCCGCGCTGGTCGGCCACCCAGACGTTGCCCTCGTCGTCGAGGTCCAGGCCGTGCGGGAAGTCGAACAGCCCCGAGCCCCAGCTCAGGAGCAACCCGCCCGACGGGTCGAGCTTCAGCAGCGGCGGCTCGCTCCGTCCGGTGCAGGAGTTCTGGAGACAGCGGCTCAGCAGGTAGATGTTGCCGTCGGGTCCCTCGTCGGCGCCGATGAACGACGTCCGCTCGTCGTAGTCGCCCGGCGCGTACGGATTCGGCAGCTCGCCCCACGGGTGCACGCGGGCGTAGGGGTTGGGCAGGTCGTTGGTCGGCGCCACCCGGGTCTGGTCCTGGAGCTGCGCGTGCGCGGGCGCGGCGGCTGCCGCCAGCAGCGCCGCGGCCAGCATGCCGCCGGTCAACGCAGAAGATATAAGGTGCCGCATGAGCTGTCCCTCCTCGGTCTTCAACGGATAGCGTGGTCCGGCAGCCGCAACGCCGGGAGCGCTCCCGGCTTCCCGCGTCGCCCGCCGCCCGACTATCGTCGTCCGGCACACTGAGCGCTGCGAGCGCTCCCGGCCGCGCCGCCTGCTCGACGGCGTGAGGATGCACCCCGCGCCGTCATCGGGGCAGGTCATCCCTGCCGCACTCGCGCGGAATCGGCGCCTCGACGTTGGCCCCGACCGCCCAACAACTGTAACATCGCCCGTCAGCAGGACGCCGAGTCGTCCGGAGGAGGAACCAGATGTCACACGGTGCCGTCATGAAGATCGCTCCCGGCGCGGTGCTCGCCGCCGTTCTCGGGGTGGCCGTCGCGTCGTCCGCGCAGGAACCGTCGCCGCTGTTCGAGCTGTCCAGGCGGCCGACGAGCACGATGTCCAACCCGTACCGCCTGATCGAGAACTGGCCGACCCTGCGCCCGGGCATGGAGTGGGGCGCCGCGATCGGGCTCATCCCCGACGGCACCGGCGGCACGTGGATGATGTTTCGGTCCGAGCCGCCGATCAACTACATCAACGCCGAGGGGCAGATCACGAAGAGCTTCGGCGACGGCATGATCGTCCAGGCCCACGGGTTCTGCATGGACGGCGACGGCAACCTCTGGGCCGGCGACAGCGGTCCGTTCGGCGACGATCCCTCCACCGCGGGACGCGGCTTCCAGCTCCACAAGTTCAGCCAGGACGGCGAGCTGCTGATGAGCCTCGGCCGGGCGGGAATGTCGGCGGCGGGCGAGGACACCTTCATCGGTCCGACGGCCTGCGCGGTCGCGCCCGACGGCAACATCATCGTCGCCGACGGGCACTGGCCGCGGCCCTCCACCGCCCAGCAGGACGGAGACCGGCTGGTGGAGATCACCCCCGACGGCGAGTTCGTGCGCGCCGTGGGGCGGCTCGGGCTGGGCGCGGGCGAGTTCATGGGGCCGCACGCGCTGGCGTTCGACTCGCAGGGACGGCTGTTCGTCGCCGACCGGTCGAACAACCGCGTCCAGGTCCTCGACCGGGACCTGAACTTCGTCGACGAATGGCGGCACTTCGGCCGGCCCAGCGGCATCACGATCCTGGCCGACGACACGCTGATCGTGGCCGACTCGGAGTCGGGGGCGTCGATCGCGGGTCCGCCGGTCGCGCCCGACGGCGGGGGCCGCTCGCCCCGCAATCCAGGGTGGCAGGTCGGCGTCCGGATCGGCAGCGCGAAGGACGGATCGCTCGATCACTTCATCCCCGGCACGCGCCCGGAAGGGATGGCGGCCGACGAGGCGGGCAACATCTTCGCCGGCCTGACCAGCGGGTGCGACGTCAGCCCGTCCGGCGGCTGCCTGCAGAAGTGGGTCCCGCGGTAGATCCGGCTCGGGAGTCTGCGGGGTAGAGGCGACTCCTCCAGTTGAGGAGGCGCCGACTCCCGCCAGAGGCGCCGACTCCCGCCAGAGGCGCCGACTCCCGCCAGAGGCGCCGACTCCCGCCAGAGGCGCCGACTCCCGCCAGGGTTGGTCGGGCGCCAGTCGGAGCCGCAGGCGGCGGTTCGGGGCTACTGCTGCGACCCGTCCCCGGTGGGCTCGGCGGCTGGCGCCGCACGAACCGCCGCCAGCTCCTCGTACTCGGCGTCCTCGAGATAGGTGATGCCGATCCAGGCGTGCGACATTTCGTCGACGCCCCGCGCGCCGAACACCACCCACTGGTCGGGGTCGGGGTTGATGCGGTTCGCCGCGGTGTTGTCCCACCTCGCGCGCAGCATCAGCACCGTGCCCTTCGGCAGCAGCGGCTGCGCGTCGTCGTCGTAGATGTAGGCGATCTGCCAGTTGTGGTCGTAGCGGTTGACGTTGCTGAGCAGCTCGCGGCGGCCGTCCGGGTAGAGCGCGGTCATCGACATCTCGGTGCCGCGCATGTGCATGTGGGGCCGGAAGCTCTGGAGCAGGGCCGGCTGATCCATGACGTACTGGTCCTCGAGCACCAAGTGCCCGTGCGGCGGAATGAGGATGTCGCTGGCCCGCAGCCGCTCGCGATGGGTGCCGTCGACGTAGAACTGCCGCTCGCCGGCCGTCACCTTGTCCGGCTCCTCGCCTTCGGGATAGAGCCACACGCCCACCTCGGCGACCTCCGTCACCTCCTCGCCCATCGGGAAGTAGTGCAGGCTGAAGCGGAGCGTGGCGGGTCCCGGCGGCAGCAGCTTGCCCATGCCCTCGGGCAGCAGGTCCCACCGCTTGCCGATGCCCATGCCGACCAGCCGCACCGACGGCGGCCGTTCGCCCTCGGCCGCTTCCGTGCTCCGCAGCGTGGCGTGCCCGTGGTGGGTGACCTTGATCCCGATCGGGTAGGACGGCTTGAACTCGGCCGCGCGAATATAGCGGGGCACGTCGAAGCCCTCGAACTCGAGCTCCGGGTTCCACCACTGGTCCTGTCCGTTGGCCACCACGTGGTAGGGCGACGAGCGGACGACGAAGTCGGGGGGCCGGCCGAGCATCGCCTCGACCTCCCAGGCGTCGGCCCGGGGGAACGCCAGCGCCTCGGGCAGATCGGCGGGGTCGCCCTCGGGCGCGCCCGCGTCCACCCACCGGACGACGGTATCGATCTCGTCCGCCGTCAGCGAGATGTCGTTCCTGTAGTCCTGGATGCCCACCGTCGTGTCGAGGTGCCAGGGGGGCATCAGGCGCCGCTCCACCCGATCGCGGATGCTGCGCGCCCAGGGCCGCGCCTCGCGATAGTTGAGCAGAGACATCGGCGCGATGCCCGTGGGCTGGTGGCAGTGCTGGCACGACCGCTGCAGGATCGGCGCGACGTCCCGGCTGAACGTGGGCGCCGCGTCGGCCGCGCCGGGCGCTTCAGCGGCGCCGCTCTGAGCCAGGGCCCCGCCCGCGGCCGCCAGCAGCAGCGCGGCGGCGAGTCCCGCGACGGCCAACGGCAGTCTGGAACAGGATCTCCCGGCCTGGCCTTCGCCACGCGCTGCCCGGCTCCGACGCCCGCCAACGAACCTGTCCGCCTTGGCCATGTTCTTCCTCTCCCCCGGCCGGTCTCTCAGCCGGTCCTGATCGGCGATCACGGAGCGACCGTGACCGGCACGAACCCGTTGGTCCAGCAACACTGGAACTCGAACTCCCGGCTCACGATCACGCCGGCACGAACCCGTTGGTCCGGCAACACTGGAACTCGAACTCCCCGGATCACGATCACGGAGCGACCGTGACCGGCACGAACCCGTTGGTCCAGCAGCACTGGAACTCGAACTCCCGAATTACGTTGAACGCGAGCAGCCGCAGCAGGTAGTCGCCGGGCTCGGAGAAGGTCGCCGTGGTGGCCACCTGCGCCCCGCCCTCCTGCGCCCAGGCGTCCCACTCGACGCTGGCCGTCCGCTCGGCAAACGCGACGTCGCCGGGCCCCTGGTGCTTGAACCACTTGATGTTGATCGGACGCTCGTCCCCGCCGGCCCCGGCGTCGCGGGCCACCCACGCGCCGAGATCGAGCGGAACCCCCACCCGCGCCTGCCGCGCCTCGCCGGTTATCCCCCGCGGTCCGCGCCCGGTCGCCCCCTCCGCCGCCCAGCGCAGCAGCGGCGACATGCTCGACCGTCCCGGAAACTCCCACCCCGCCAGCTCGTAGGAGGGGCTGGTCAGCCGCCCCGGCACCGAGAGCGTCTGCCCGCGCACGTGCAGCGACCAGACCACGTCACGGTCGCCGAAGTCCGCCGGCACCGTCACCGTGAAGGCGCCCCAATGGCGCCGGTCGCTCTCGGGGACGGGCTCGAACCGGGTCGGCTGGCGTCCGTCCAACTCGGCCGGCTCGATGAAGTTCTCGGGCCCCAGGGGAATCTCAACCGTCTCCTCGGTGTTCACGTTGAAGTAGCCGAACGACAGCTCGAAGCTGCCGTCGGGGTTCCGGTACCACCCCTCGAAGATCGGCACCACGGGGCCACCCGACGGCCGCAGCAACTGGACGTCGAACTGCGTCTGGCCCCGGTCGGCCACCCGCCGCTCCGACGCCCGCTGCGCCGCGGGCTCTGCCGAGCCCAGCGCGATGGCCGCCGCCAGGGCGGCCGCAAGCGGTCCGGTCTGTCGCATCGTGTTCCGGCGCGCCTCCGGCCAGCCGGAGGGCTCTCTACGTCTGGCACCAATAGCCAGGATGCATCATAGCGCATCTCCGCGGA
Source organism: Vicinamibacterales bacterium (assembly GCA_965229825.1). GTDB lineage: Bacteria > Acidobacteriota > Vicinamibacteria > Vicinamibacterales > UBA8438 > JAJEEA01. Next base: position 365,086 of record CBDDJQ010000013.1, on the reverse strand, counting down.
CGGACGCGCTGCGTCCCACGGTTGGACGGGCTGGTCGAGCGGGCCGAGGAGGGCGGCTCGCGGGCGCTGTTCGAACCGGGCAACCGCTACGTCCCTGGCCAGATCGAATCGCCGTCGAACGCGGTTCGAAGTGCAGTATCCGATCGAGTTCTTCGCGACGGGATGGTTCCGGCATACTGTAGGGAGGCAACCGATGAATCGACGATCGTTTCTCGCGACCGGGGTCTCCGCGGTGGCGGCGGGACTGGCCCCCGCCGCGGCCGGCGCCGCCCCGCGTCCGGCCGGCGCCCAGCCTTCCGCCGGGGGGCGGTTCGGGCTGGACTATGCGCCGCACTTCGGCATGTTCCGCCACCACGCCGGCGAGGACCTCGGCAGTAGACCCGATCGGAGACGGACCAAACAGTAGACCCGGTCGACGACCGGCCGGCGCCGTTTCACCCGGCCGCCGCCCACGCTTTCGGATGGGAGTCCCCAGATGCCTCAACCGCGTTTCTCCGTCCCGGTCCTGCTCGTCGCCGCCGCCGCGGTCGTGTCCTTCGCCACGGGTGCGGTCCGGGCGCAGGCCCAGCCCGCCCGCGACTTCGTGCCGGTCACCGACGCGATGCTCCAGGATCCCGACCCGGCCGACTGGCCGATGTGGCGCCGCACCCTCGACGGCTGGGGCTACAGCCCGCTCGACCAGGTGAACCGCGACAACGTCGGCGAGCTGCAGATGGCGTGGTCGCGCGCCCTGCCCGCCGGCACCCAGGAGGTCACGCCGCTCGCCTACGGCGGCGTGCTGTACATGCCGACGGTCACCGACATCATCCAGGCGCTGGACGCGACCACCGGTGACCTCGTCTGGGAGTACCGCCGCGACCTCCCCGAGGACGTCTACGAGTTCGTGGGCGGCAATGCCCGCAGCATGCGGAACATCGCCATCTACGACCGGCAGATCATCAACATCAGCGACGACGACTACGCCTACGCGCTCGACGTCGAGACCGGCGACATCGTCTGGGAGACCGAGATCTTCGACTACCGGGAGATACCCGCCGGGCACAGCTCGGGGCCGATCATCGCCGACGGCCGGGTGATCTCGGGGCGAAGCTGCCGGCCGCGCGGGGGGCCGGAGTCGTGCGTCATCGTGGCCCACGACGCGCGGACCGGCGAGGAGCTGTGGCGGCGGCGGACGGTGCCGGCGCCGGGCGAGCCGGGCGACGAGACGTGGGGCGGCGTGCCCTACGAGCGGCGGGTCCACGTCGGCTCGTGGATACCGGCCAGCTACGACCCCGAGCTGCGGCTCATCTTCCAGGGCACGTCGGTCACTTCGCCGGCTCCCAAGTTCATGCTCGGCGGGGTCGAGAACGCGCACCTGTACCACAACTCGACGCTCGCCATCGAGGTCGAGACCGGCGAGATCCGCTGGTACTACCAGCACCTGAACGATCACTGGGACCTCGACCATCCCTTCGAGCGCCTCCTCGTCGACACCGCCGTCGCGCCCGACCCGGACGCCGTGAGCTGGATCAACCCGCGCATTCGGCCCGGCGAGGTCCGCAAGGTCGTGACCGGGGTGCCGGGCAAGACCGGCGTCGTCTACACCCTCGACCGGGAGACCGGCGAGTTCCTGTGGGCCACCCCCACCGTCTCGCAGAACGTCATCAACGACATCGACGGGGCCACCGGCGCGGTGACCGAGAACGCCGAGGTCATCTTCACCGCGCTCGGCCAGGAAGTGTTGGCCTGTCCCACCTGGGCCGGCGGCAAGGACTGGGAGGCGGGCGCCTACAGCCCGCTGACGAACACCATGTACATGCCCTTGCGCAACACCTGCGCGCGCATGCTCGCCACCGACGACGTCCGCAGCGACCGGGCGCGGGCACTGACCGCGGGCGGGCAGGGGGGCCTGGAGATATACGCCCTCGCGGCCCGGCACCAGATCACCCCCGGCGAGGACCAGCTCGGCACCATCCACGCGGTGTCGGCCGAGACGGGGAGGACGGCGTGGCTGCATGAGCAGCGCGCGGCCACCATGTCGGTCATGGCGACCGGCGGCGGGCTCGTCTTTGGCGGCGACCTAAACGGCCGGTTCCGCGCCCTCGACCAGGAGACCGGCGCGGTGCTGTGGGAGATCAACCTCGGCTCGCCGGTCGTCGGCTTCCCCATCACCTACGCCGTCGACGGCCGCCAGTACGTGGCCGTCAACACCGGCGCCGGCGGCGGCACCAACCTCCGGTTGACCCCCGAGCTGCGCCCCAGCGTGGGGAGCGTGTTGTTCGTGTTCGCGCTGCCTTGACACCCGATGCAGAGCATTCTTTGGATAGGCGGCGCGCCGGCAACGAGGGCCGGCAAATGGCAAGACGTGTCCACCGCGCCGGTGACTCAAGAACGCAGTGCCGGCGGCGCGTCCAGGGCCGCCACCGCTTCCAGACAGCCGACGCCCTCGGGGCGTCCGCTGGTAGCCGTATCCAGAAGTACGAGCGCTTTCAGTCGCGGCGCCGAATCAGCGGCTGTGCACCTTCAAGCCGGCCGGCTGATGGTCCGGGGGAGGTCCACGAACGGGCGAAGGGCTTATCCGTGGGCCTGCGAGCGAGTTCCCCGGCTGTGCGCTGGACGCCTTTCGACTCGTCGGTGAGGTGCGGGCCCGGGGGACATCCGCACGATGCTCCCGCCGCGCCGCCGCTTGACCGATGACGGGTGGCTGCGTACGCCTGAGCCGATGGCGCACTTGGACCGGATCACCATCGAGCCCGGAAAACGCAGCGGCAAGCCCTGCATCCGTGGCCTGCGCATGACGGTCTCGGACGTGCTCGACTACTTGGCGTCCGGCATGTCCGAAGACGACTTGCTCCGAGACTTCCCGGACCTGACGCGCGAAGACATCCGGGCCTGCCTCGCGTTCGCCGCGGATCGCGAGCGGCGACTGGTTGCGGTCGGCGGAAGGTGAGGCTGCTCCTCGACCAGAACCTCTCGCCGCAGCTGTGCGACGGCCTGCGCGACGTCTGGACTGAGGTCGTTCACGTTCGAGCGGTCGGTCTGGCGGCGGCGGACGACTCGGCCGTCTGGGCGTACGCGAGGCAGCACGGCTTCACCATGGTGTCCAAGGACGGCGACTTCAGCGGCCGTTCCTCCCTGTACGGTGCGCCGCCCAAGGTCATCTGGCTGGCACTCGGCAACTGCTCGACCCGCGAGATCGAGCGGCGTCTGCGCGGCCACCATCAGGAGATCGAGACGTTCGTCACCGAACCGGACACGACGCTGCTCGTGATCGAGCCCGGCCAGGGTGGCGCGACGTAGGGACACGCCAATCAGGTTGCCAGCATGACGTTCACCGAGTCGAACACGGTCGAGGCCCTCGTCCGTGACATCCTCTGCGGCGGCGTCACCCACCCTACGGCGGTCGGACCCGGCCTCGCGCGGAGGCACGGCGCGCTCTCCGGCCTCGGTTGGCACTACCTCGGCGCGCAGCAACTGCCGCGGTAGGCGCACGAGATCCTCGTCGAGGACCACGTGCGGGAAGTGCTGATCCGCCTCAACCCGGAGGTCGCGGCGCAGCCGGATCGCTGCGCAGGAGTGCCTCCCGGACGATGAGACACGCGACGGATTCGCCGCCGACTACAGCTACCTCGCATGCCTCTGGGACGCGATCTCCCCCGACCCGAGTCTGGAGCCGTATGAAGTCGACCACGGCTGGCTGGGCCAAGTGTACGAGTCGCTGAAGCCCTCGACGGGAACGGGCCATCCGGAAGTACTACTGACGCTCGCTCAGAACGCCGTCAGCCAAGAGCGAGCCGAACGACCGCACCGACATCGTTCGCGGTGACCGTAGCGCCGCCTTGTTGGCCTTCCGGCCAAGGGAGATTTGTAGGGGAGAGACGCGGCCCGGCGGGTGTGTCGGAGGTACACGTGCCGGCGCCGTGAGTCCGATGGCGATAAGCGCCTTGTCATGAGCAATTTGTGAGGATTCCACAGCTAGCGCCGCCCTTGACACCCGATAGCAATCCGCAAGTGTCCTCCGCGCCATGTCTCCCGGGGAGGCCGGCAGTCCGTATGGCCCGTTTTGACGGCGCCGGTCACGTGTGTCACATTCGTGCACATGCAGCAGATAGGGATTCGCGATCTTCACCTGAAGACGGGCGAGTGGGTGCGGCGCGCGGCGAGGGGCGAGGCGGTGGTCGTCACCGAGCGGGGGCGGCCGGTGGCTTCCCTCATACCGTTTCGCGAGGGCGCCCAGGGCCGCTCGTACGCCGAACGCGTCGTGCTGCCGGAATTCGAGGCGTTGCCGCCCGTCTCCGGCGACTCCACCGCCGGCGTGTCCGACGACCGGGATCGCGGATGATCTACTTCGATACGGCATATCTGCTCAGGTGCTACCTGAAGGAACCCGGCTGGGAGCCGGTGCGGACCCTCGCCCGAGGCGGCGAGCGCATCGCCTGCTCCGTCTACGGGCGACTCGACCTGCATGCCGCGCTGCACCGCAAGCTTCGGGAGGGCAGGCTGACTCGGGACCACCTGAACGTCGCCTTGCGCCAACTGGCCGTCGACGAGTCGGTGAGGCTGTGGGAGTGGCTTCCGCTGACGACCGGCGTCATGAACGCGGTCGCCGACGCCTTCGCCAGTCTGTCCCGGGACGTGTTCCTGCGAACCGGCGACGCCGTGCACCTCCTCTCCGCCCGGGAGCACGGATTCGAACGAATCTACAGCAACGACCGGCGCCTGCTGGCCGCGGCGCCGTTCGTCGGCATGACGGGCCTGGATGTCATTCGGGGCGCGGACGCGCCGGAAGGGTCCTGACCGCCATTCCGTAGCGGCCGCCTGCCACCGCACCGTCTCTCCGGTTGAGCCGAGCATCCCGCCGCCGCGGGCCGCACGCGTCCGCCGCGTCCCGGTCGGCCTGTGCCTGCGAGGGCCTCGCACGGGCCGCGGGACGGCGCCGTTCGCCGGTCGGGATCCGCCGTTCACCGAAAAGCGCTGGCGCCGTCGCGCGGTGGGCGTCAGGATGGACGCCAATGACCACCGAGGGAGGTGCACGTTGACCGAATCGATCCCCGGCCACGACGAGGTTCGGCGCTCCGGACGCCGATCGCGGGTCGCGCTCGGACCGCTCCTGCCGGGTGTGGTCCTGACGGTCGTAGGCCTCGCGTTCCTCCTCGACAACCTCGATCTCGTCGACAGCTGGACCATTCTGCGGTTCTGGCCGTTGATTCTGCTCGTTGTCGGCCTCAGGAAACTCGTCGGCGCCCCGGATCGCGGGTCGGCGGTCAGCGGCACCCTGCTGGCCGCCGCGGGCGCGCTGTTGCTGCTGAACAGCCTGAACCTGATCGACGTGGACCCCGGGGAACTCTGGCCTCTCGTCCTCGTCGCCATCGGCATCCGGACGCTGATCAACGCGATGTCTGACTCGAAGGATCTCTCCGAGTCGGAGGAGGCCGCCGCGGCGTTCCTCGGCGGCGTCGAGCATCGGAACCGGTCCGCCGACTACCGCGGCGGATACGCGTCGGCGTTCATGGGCGGCGTCAAACTCGATCTGCGGGAGGCGGACATCGCCGGCGAGCGGGCCGTGATCCACGTCTTCGCGATGATGGGCGGCCTGGAGATCCGGGTGCCCGAGGAGTGGACGGTCGAGGTGGGGGTGATGCCGATGATGGGCGGGGTCGAGGACAAGACGCGCGGGCCGGCGGTGGCCGGCAAGCGGCTCGTGTTGAAGGGGACGGTGATCATGGGCGGAATAGAGATCCGCAACTGACCGGGTGGGGGAGTCGTCCGGCGCCGGCGTGCAGCCAGGCGGTGCATCGACAAGGGGAAGGGCATATGGCCAGAGGACCTTACGTGGGACGGGGGCTGACCCTCCGCGGGCCCATGCTCATGGGTACGGTGGTGGTCGCAAACTGAGCCGTGCATCCCATCCTTGCGTCCGCCCGGCGGCGCAACCTCTATCTGGCGTCCTGGACCGTGATCGGGTTGCTCGTCGCCGTCGCCTGGTCGGCGGCGAACCCGGACGCCGGCATCGCCGTCGCCCTCGCCGTCGCCGTGCCGCCGTGCCTGGTCCAGGCGTTCGTCTGCCTGTCGGCCTGGTACGTCTGCCGCGCCGCGCCGGCGGACGCCGGGGCGCTGGTCCGGACGCTCGCCATGCACGCGGGCGCCGGGATGGTGGCGGCAACGGTGTGGGCCGTCGCGTGGGCCGCCTGGACGGGGGTGCTGGCCGGCCTGCCCGCATTCGGCGACGCGGCGCGCGTCCCGCCCGCGCAACTGGCGGCCGTCGCCGCGGCCGGGGTGCTGCTGTTCTGGCTCTCCAGCCTGCTGCACTACCTGCTGGCCGCCTTCGAGCAGTCGCGCCGCGCCGAGGCGCGGGAGCTCGGTCTGGAGGTCCTGGCCCGCGAGGCCGAGCTCAAGGCCCTGCGCGCCCAGATCGATCCGCACTTCCTCTTCAACGGCCTCCAGTCGATCAGCGCGCTGGCCTCGGCGGATCCGGCCGGCGCGCGGCGCATGTGCCTGCTGCTGGCGGACTTCTTTCGGAGCAGCGTGCGGCTCGGGGCTGAGGAAGAGATCCGGCTGGACGAGGAGATGGCGATGGTCCGCGCCTATCTCGACATCGAACGGGTCCGCTATGGGCCGCGTCTGGAGAGCGAGGTCGTGCTGCCGCCCGGATGCGGCTCATGCCGGGTGCCGCCCCTCATTCTGCAGCCGCTGGTCGAGAACGCGGTGCGGCACGGCATCCGCCCCCTCGTCGACGGCGGCGTCGTACAGGTGACGGCGCGCTGCGACGAGGCGGCCCTTCAGGCATCGGTCCGGCAGCCGGCCGTGGCCACGCCGGAAGATGCGCGGCCACGAAAGGTGGCGCGGAAGGCGGGAACTCGCTCCCCGGCGGCGCCGTCAGAAGGGATCGGGGAGAGAAGCGATGAACCGCAACAGCCTGCTTTGCCATGCGTGCGTCATTCTGCTGGGATTCTCGTCAGGTTGCGTGGACGCCCTCATCGGGCGCGAGTCCGTACGGGGTTCAGGCTGCCTATCCGAGGAGAGCCACAGCTTCTCCAGACTCACCGGCGTGGAGCTTGCCACGATCGGCGACCTGGAGATCCGCCTGGGCGACACGGAAGCGTTGCAGGTCTCGGCCGATGACAACCTGCAGGAATACCTCGCGATCACGACGGACGGCGGCACCCTCAGAATCGCCACCCGCCCCGGCTTCAACCTGCGGCCGTCCCGGCCGATTCGCTACACGCTCACGGCGAGGGAGATCGAGTTCATCGGGCTGTCGAGCAGCGGAAACGCCACGGCTCCGGCCCTCCGCGCGGACCGGTTCGAGATCCGCCTCGGCAGTTCCGGTGATCTGTCACTGGAGGGTATCGAAGCCGAGTCTGTCGACGTCCGCATCGCGAGTTCCGGCCTGATGTGGCCGTGGATGACCTCCGGGCGGAGTCGCTGATCGTCCGCATCAGCAGCATGGGCGACGTCAGGATCGGCGAGGGTGAAGTGGACAGTCTCGACGTCACCATCAACAGCACCGGAGACTACCAGGGAGAATCCGTGCGCAGCACGCGGGCAGCCGTAAAGCTGAACAGCACCGGCGATGCAAGGTTGTGGGCGGAGGAGTCGCTGAGCGCTACGTTGAACAGCACCGGGTCCGTCTCGTACAAGGGCGACCCGGAACTCCTCGAGAGAAGCAGTTCCACAGGCCGTGTCAGGCCGGTTGGCTGAGCCCGACACCCCGCCGCGCGCAACATTCGAACCGTCGACCGCTGGCGTGCTGCCGAACCGGCCGGGCTCGCCTGGCGCCAGACGTCTGAACCCTTGCCAAGAATGTCAGTATACGTAGTATATTTCTGACAAGGAACTCGACCGGATACTAAGATGCTCAGCCTGTCGAAACGCATCGTGGAGCACGCCTGCTCGCTTCCGGAGGCGATGCCGATCTGCGCGGGCGCATTGCTTCATCTCGGCAACCGCGCAGCAGTCGATCAGGCGCTCTCGCGGCTCGCCCGCTCCGGGAGACTCATGCGGATCTGCCAAGGGGTCTACATGCGACCCGTCGAGACCCGGTTCGGGCCTTGCGCGCCGAGCGTCGACAAGGCGCTCAACGCTCTTGCGGATCTGTGGAACGAGACCATCGTCCCCTGCGGCGGCGCCGCGGCGCACGTGCTCGGCCTCACCACCCAGATCCCGGTGCGGTCGGTCTACCTCACCTCGGGTCGCGGTCGCCGCTTGCGCTTCGGTAACCTGGCTGTCGAGTTGCGCCATGCGCCGCGCTGGCAACTCACGGCCCCCCGCCGCCGGGCGGGCGAGATCATCCGCGCTCTGGCCTGGCTCGGCCCGGCCGAAGTCCGAGCGGGGCTCCAGACCGTTCTGCCCCGCCTGTCCCCCGGGGATATCGGCGAGCTCGCCGAGGCGCGGGCGACCATGCCGCACTGGATGGCGGAGCCCGTGAGCCTGCTGGTCGCGCATGGCTGAGATTCCGTTCCACTCGCTGCCGGCTCGAGACAGGCGAACCCCACGAGAATCGCCCCGTCGCGTGCGACGCGGCGCCTCATCTTCCCGACATCGTTTTTCCGACGGCCTCGCCGTCGGTCATGCTGGCCGAACGCACTTTTTGGGAAAAGGCGACCGCGATGCACGTCTTCTGCCGTCAGCAACGCCCGCGAGGCGAGCGGCTGTCCCGTCACTGGCATGACGTCGCACGTTTGGACGAGACCGGATACGCCGGCAAGGCGCTTGCCGACCGTGCGCTCGCCCTTTCGGTTGCGCGGCACAAGGCGGCGTTTTTTCGCGAGAAGGATGCCGGGGGCCAGTGGATCGACTATGGAGCCGCCGTTTCGGGCGGGCTGCAACTGGTTCCGGACGGACTCGCCCGGAACGCGCTCCGAGAGGACTACGAGAGGATGATCTCCGACGGCATGCTGCTCGATAATGCCGAACCATTCGATCTGCTCATCGACAATTGCGCCGATCTCGAAGCGAGGGCCAATGACGCGTGAGCGATAATCGTAGAACCCTGAGAGACAGACGCCATGACATTCGACGCCGTCACCGACTTCATCAACACCAACCGCGACCGCTACGTGCGGGAGCTGACCGACTACCTCGCCATCCCCAGCATCAGCGCGCTGCCGGACCATGCCGCCGACGTGGCCCGTTGCGCGGAGTGGACGGCGGCGGAGCTGAAGCGCGTCGGCCTCGAGAACGTCCGCGTCATCGACACGCCGGGCAATCCGGTGGTCTACGGCGACTGGCTGCACGCCGAGGGCACCCCGACCATCCTCTTCTACGGGCACTACGACGTCCAGCCGGTCGATCCGCTCGACCAGTGGGAGTCGCCGCCGTTCGAGGCGACGATTCGGCAGGGGGAGATATACGCCCGCGGCGCCGCCGACGACAAGGGCCAGATCTTCATGCACTTCAAGGCCATCGAGGCCTGCCTGCAGCAGGGCGGACGGCTGCCGGTGAACATCCGCCTGATCCTCGAGGGCGAAGAAGAGGTCGGCAGCACCCATCTCGACGGCTTCGTCCGCGGGAACAAGGACGCGCTGGACGCCAGCGTCGTCGTCATCTCCGACACGCCGATGTTCGACCGCGGCGTGCCGTCCATCTGCTACGGCCTGCGCGGGCTGGCCTACTGTCAGATCGACGTGCGGGGCACCGCGTCCGACCTGCACTCGGGCTCGTTCGGGGGGGCGGTCGCCAACCCCGCCTTCGTCCTCGCGCAGATGCTTGCGCAGATGAAGGACCGGAGCGGCCGGGTGCGGATACCCGGCTTCTACGACGACGTCCGGGCGCTCTCCGACGCCGAGCGGGCCGAGTTCGCGAAGCTGCCGTTCGACGAGCGCCGCTACCGCACCGAGCTGCAGGCGCCGAAGCTGTTCGGCGAGACGGGGTTCACCACGCTGGAGCGGCTCTGGGGCCGGCCGACGTTCGAGGTCAACGGCCTGCTCGCGGGCTTCACCGGCGACGGCGCCAAGACCGTGATCCCGGCGACGGCGATGGCCAAGGTGAGCATGCGGCTCGTGCCCGACCAGGATCCCGACAAGATTGGCGAGCTGTTCGAGGCCTATGCCAAGAAGGTGGCGCCGAAGACGGTCGACCTGGCGGTCACCCGCATGCACACCGGCCGGCCGTGGATGACCGACTTCGACAACCCGTTCGTCCGCGCGGCGGGGCGGGCCATGGAGACGGGGTTCGGCCGAGCCCCGGTGTTCAACCGCGAGGGCGGCTCGATCCCGGTCGTCGCCACGTTCCAGGACGTGCTCGGTCTGCCGGCGGTCCTTTTCGGCATCGGCCTGCCGGACGAGAACGCCCACGCCCCGAACGAGAAGCTCGATCTGGGCAACTTCCACAACGGCGTCGTCGCCTCGGCCGCGCTCTACCGGGAGATCGGCGCCCTGGGTGGGTGATCCGTCGCCGCCGGCTCGAGCCGGCGGCGACGGCCCTCACCGGCCGCCGCCGGCCGCGCCCGGGTCCGCGTGGGCGACGCGCTGGCCCCGGTACTCGCCCTCGCGCCGGCCGCCCTCGGGCATCCCCCGCTCGACGAGCCGGCCCGCGTGCCGGTACCCGTGGAAGTGGAACGGAATCCCCTCGCCGAACCAGGAGCGCGGCGTATCCTGCAGGTGGAGGTGCACGTGCGGCTCGCTGCTGTTGCCGGAGTTGCCGAGGCGGCCGAGCAGTTGTCCCGCCGCCACGCGGTCGCCGACCCCGACGGTGACGGTGCCCGGCTGCAGGTGGCCGACGAAGAGGAACTCGCCGGGGGCGACCTCGATGCCGACGTGGTTGCCGAGCCCCGCCAGGCCCCAGCGCGGCGCGCCTATCGCGACCTCGGGCTCCCCGTCGCCAGCCGCGAAGACGGGACCCGCGGCCGGAGCGTACACCGGCAGGCCGTAAGCCAGATAGTCGTCGAGGGCGACCCCGTCCGTGCGGAACGTGCGTCCGTCCCAGGTGACGACGAGATCATAGGCCCACCGCTGGTCGGGCAGAAACACGTGGTAGTTGACCTCGGCCGTCGGCCCGCCCCACGCGACGGTCACCTCACCGTCGAGGGGCAGCCGGAACGCGACCTGGCTCGGCCGGTCGTCGTAGGATGAGGGGTAGGGGTCGTACACCGGCAGCGTGAAGATGACCGTCACCAGCCCCGCGTAGGCCAGTAGCTGCCACGCGTTGACCCCGTGCTTCCAGCGGTGGGCAGACCGCAGCGAGGCGACGAGCAGCCCGGCCGTGACGAGGGTGAGCGCAATCGGCCCCCCGTACCAGATCCAGAGGGCAATCGGCCCCGGCCGCGCCCACAACGTCAGGAGCAGTCCGGCGTGCAGCACGACGACGCCGGCGGCAGCGCGCACCCACCCGTCGACCACCCGCCGCTCGGCGGGGTCCGACTGCGGTAGCGGGCGCAGAGGCCGCCGCCGTCGCCGCGCTCCGTCAGGCATCGAAGCTCACAGGCGCGCTCAGGCGATTCCGCCGAACGGATTGACGAGCGTCGGTCGGTCGACGGCGCAGCCGGGTTGCATGACGTGTCAACGGACCACCCCGGATCCGTCCGCGCGGCCTGCCGCGGATCGTAACAGCGCCGCCTTCAGCAGCGGCGGGGTCACGAGCGTCGTCAGCATGACCGTGACGACGACCGCCGCGAACGTCTCTTCGCTGAAGACCGGCGTGCCCGCGACCATGGCGGTGGCGCCGACCCCGGCGAAGATCAACCCCACCTCGCCGCGGGGGATCATGCCGACGCCGACCGCCCAGCGGTTGAGGCCCTTCTCGAAGACGGCCAGCGAGCAGACCTGCTTGCTGGCGATCGCGGCGATGCTCAACGCGCCGGCGAAGAGCAGCATGTCGAGCGAGGCGAGCGAGCCCAGGTCCACGCGCAGGCCCATGTAGACGAAGAACACCGGCACGAAGATGGTGCTGACCGGCGCGATCGCGTCGTCGATCCGGTAGCGGTCCTTCTGCTTGCCGAAGAACCGCGCGATCGCGTCGTCCAGGACCAGTCCCGCCGCGAAGGCGCCGATGATGTCGGCCAGCCCGACCAGCTCCGCCGCCGCCGCCATGAGGAAGCAGTAGGCGACGCTGAGGACGACCGGCACCGACGGGGAGCGGGCCATGCGGACGATGCGCATGAGCGGGCTCATGACCAGCCGGCCGACCACGATCGCCCCGGCCAGGAACCCCACCGCCTTCGCCACGATCACCAGGATCGGCACGAGGGAGATGTTCGGCGGGCCGCCGGCATCGGCCGCTCGCACCAGTCCGAGGACAATCGCCAGCACGATCAGGCCGAGGACGTCGTCCACGACCGCGGCGCCGAGAATGACCTTCGACTCGCGGGTGTCCATGGCGCCGAGGTCCTTGAGCACGCGGGCAGTGATGCCCACGCTCGTCGCCGCGAGGGTGGCCCCCAGAAACAGGTGCACGTACCACGCGGCATCGGCGGGCATGAGGACCGACGATACTGCGTAGCCGAGCGCGATGGGTGCGACTATCCCCAGCACCGCGACGCCGACGGCGGACGCGCCGACCGCCAGCAATTCGTCGAGATTGCTCTCGAGCCCGACCTGGAACAGCAGCAGGATAACCCCGATTTCGGCCGCGATGGCCAGGAAGGGCGCGGTCTTCAGCGCGTCGAAGACCTCGATGCCGGTCAGGCCGATGTTGCCCAGGAGGATTCCGAAGAGCAGCTCGCCGAGCACCGCGGGCTGGTGCAGCCGTTCGACCAGCTCGCCCCCGAGCTTCGCGGCCACCAGGATGCAGGCGATGGCCAGCAGGAACGGCGTCACCTCGCCGGCGTCCGCTCCGCCGGAGTCGGCGCCGGCTGCCGTCCACGCGCCGAAGGCGAGCGCGGGGACGCCGAGCGAGCACCGCCCCAGCAGCCCTCGGTAGCGGGGGGGCGGGTGCGGGTCACGCGGCGTCGAACGACTCATGCGGTCCTCCCGACGCCTCGGATCCGGGGAGTTGGAACGTCATCGCGGCCCGCGGCGGGTCCGGGGCCGGCATCCGGATCGCGCGACCCGCCCGGGCGTCCACGCCGGCCGGATCATTCGACGGCCTCTGCCGGCGTGTCAAGTCTGCCACCGACGCCCGGCGGGTGATCGAAATGAACCGAAGCGGGCAGATGAGCCGGGCGTCCGGTCCGGGTGGCGATCGGAGAGTAGAGTGTTACGCTATCGGACTGTTTTTCGGAGGTACCGATGGCCCGAGCTTCGATCACCGTCAATGGCGGGTGCCGCGCGGCGGACCCGCGTTCATGACCCCGGCTTTTCCGCCGGAGTCGGCCGAGCTGCTGTGCCGGGAGCGCGGCTTCGCCGTGCATCGGGCCGGGCGCTACCTGATCGCCGAGCTGCTGGCGCCGCATCGTGTGCTGAGCAACTCCGCGCACGCGGGTGGGCAGCGAGAGGATCTGCGCTTCCTGGTCAACCACCAGAGCTGCGAAGCGACCGGCGACCGCGAGCGCCACGACCTGATCGCGGCCGCGGGGCCGGTCGCCTACCACCACCGGGTGTGCGGCGAGCTCGGTCTGAACCCCGACGAGACCGCCGTCATGGGCACCGCCGCCAACATGACGTACGCGGCTCATCGCACGGCGGCCTTCGACGGGCAGCGGGTGGACGCCTTCACGACGGCCGGCGTCGCCGGAAACGCGGCGCGCGCCGGCGACCCCGCCGCCTGGGCGGAGACCGACGACGGCTGGAGCCGGGTGTCGCCGCCCCCCGGCACGATAAACACGATCCTCCTGATCGATTGTCCTGTCACGCCGGCCGCGCAGGCCCGCGCCGTGGTCACCATGACCGAGGCGAAGTCGGCGGCGCTGGCCGACCTCGCGGTGCCCAGCCGCTACTCCCCGACCATCGCCACCGGCACCGGCACCGATCACTTCTGCCTCGCGGCGCCGCTCGATCCGGGGCGCCGGGCGAAGGAGTGGACCGGCCCCCACGTCAAGCTCGGCGAGATCATCGGCGTCGCGGTGAAGGCGTCGGTGGAAGAAGCCCTGCGCTGGCAGAACGGCCTGGAGGCGTCCTTCACGCGCGGCCTGTTCCATGCCCTGGGGCGCTTCGGCCTCACCGAGGCCCGCGCCCTCGAGCGTCTGGCGGAGCTGCTGCCGGCGGCACGCTACGACCTGCTCGACAAGAACCGGAAGGCCGTCTTCTTCGAGCCGGGCGTCGGCGCGGCGGCCTACGCGCTGGCCGCGGTCCTGGATCGCGTGGCGTGCGGCACGATTCCGGAGGGGCTGGCGCACGAGACGCTGTGCAGTCAGGCGGCCTGCGTGGCGTGCGCGCTCGCAGGGCGGCCCGAAGCGTGGCCGGCGTTCCGGAGCGAGCTCCTGGGGACGCCCGGCGATCCGATCGAGCTGGTCCTGCGCGCGGTCGCGGCCGGGTGGGGGGCGAAGTGGGCGTGAGCGGGTGACCGCCGGGCGTGCGCAGTGGACCTGAGCATCCTGGCTCCCCGCGCCGATCTGCTGGCGGCGGCCGTGGTCCTGGACCTCGCGGCCGGCGATCCGGTGTATCGCCTGCACCCGATTCGGCTGATCGGCGGCTCGCTGACCTGGGTCGAAGCCCGGCTGCGCGCGGCCGGCGCCGGCGGCCGCCTGGGCGGGTGCATGCTCTTCGTCGTGCTCGCGGTCGTGTGGTGCGGCGGCGCCGCCGCCCTCGCGGCGGGCGCGGCGCGGATGCACCCCGCGGCGGCCGGCGCGGTGCATCTCTTTCTGCTCTACAGCCTCGTCGCGCTGGGTGACCTGCTGGCGCACGCGGGTGACGTGGACGCGGCCGTCACCGCCGGCGATCTCCCCGCCGCCCGGACGGCGGCGGGGCGGCTCGTCGGCCGCGACACGGCGCCGATGGACGGCCCCGCGTGCCGGCGGAGCGCCATCGAGAGCCTGGGCGAGAGCCTCGTCGACGGCTTCGTGTCGCCCATCGTCTGGTACGTGGTGGGCGGCATCCCCGGGATCGTTCTGTTCAAGACCGTCAGCACGATGGACTCGGTGGTCGGCTACAAGACCGAGCGGTATCGCGACTTCGGCTGGTGCGGCGCACGTCTCGACGACCTGCTGAACCTGCTGCCGGCGCGCGCGACGTGGCTGCTCGTGGCCGCCGCCGCGCTGCTGGTTCCCGGCGCCTCCGGCCGCGGCGCCCTGCGCTTCGGCTGGCGGCAGCACGCCGTCGTGCCGGGGCCGAACGCCGGCTGGAGCGAGGCCGCCCTGGCCGGTGCGATCCGACGCCGCCTCGTCGGGCCGATCCGGTTGGGCGGCCGTCTCGTCACCGAGGTCTGGATCGGCGACCCGGCCGCCGACGCCGGCGGTTCGGCCGAAGACTACCGGCGGGCGCGCGCGACGGTGCTGCTGGCCGCCGCCCTGGCCGCGGGCAGCGCGACGGTCTTGCTGGCCGTGGCAAACTGGTGACTGTCCTGGAACCGACTTTGCCGTCCGGTCGCCGAATCGCAACCAGCAAGTGCACGGGAACGGTCACGGGCATGGACAGCTTCTCTCGAGGACAGTGGCGGCAATCGGAGCCGCAAGGTGACGATTTCCGGGCCAGCCCTGCCGTGGGCGTCTCGCGAGGCGGTCGAGTGGCGCCGATCATGGGCAGTAGGGAGTCGATGCCGAATCGTTTCGTCCATTCCAGGGTGCGCGTCTTGCGGATGCTGCCGCTGCTGATTGCCGGCCTCGTCGCCGCTTGCGGGAGCGTGCCGCCGCAGCGCCGGCCGGAGGGTTCCGCCAGCCGGATCGTCAGCCTCGACTATTGCGCGGACCAGTACGTGCTGGGGCTCGCCGATCGGGAGCGCATCCTCGCGCTCTCGCCGGACGCCGAGAAGAACTTCTCCTACCTGCGGGCCGAGGCGGCGGGGTTGCCGGCGGTGCGGCCGCGCGCCGAGGACGTTCTGGCCCTGAAGCCGGATTTGGTGGTGCGCAGCTACGGGGGCGGGTCGCGGGCGGCCGCGTTCTTCGAGCGGGCGGGCGTGCGGGTCCTGCAGATCGATTTCGCCCCCGACATCGACGCGGTCCGCGACCGCGTTCGGCAAGCCGCGGCGGGGCTGGGCGTGCCCGATCGCGGCGACGCGCTGATCGCCGGCATGGATGCCCGCCTCGCGCGGGCCCGGGCGCTGCCGAAGGTCCCGGGTGCGCGCACGCTGTACCTCGCCCCGGCGGGGGTCGCGGCCGGCTCCGGCACGTTCGTGGATGACCTGATCGCGGCGGCCGGGCTCGACAACTTCGACGACGGGCGGGGCTGGAGCACGATTCCGCTCGAACGAATGGCCTATGAGACGCCCGACGCCTATGCTGTGCCCGGGTTCGAAGAGACCGATCACAACACGGTCTGGACGCCGTTCCGGCATCCGCTGGCGGTGCGCCGGGTGCAGGCCGGTCCCACGACCCTGATCGACGGCTCGACCACGGTCTGCGGCGGGTGGTTCCTGGCCGACGCGGTCGAGGCGCTCGCGGCGGGAGCGGCCGAGAGCAGGAGCGGGCCCGTCTCTCCGATTCCCTGACGGTCCTCGACGATGCCCTTTCGGGGCCACGCGGACGTGCCGGTAGGGCGGCCGTCGGCGGTCGTCGCCGGCCGCCGGCCCGCGGGGGCGTCTGCTATACTTGCGCCCTGGGATTCACGTTCGTGGCTGGGTGCACGGGAAGTTCGGTGCGATACCGACGCTGCCCTCGCAACTGTGAGCAGGTACGAAATCCGCACGACAGCCACCGTCCGTCGAGGATGGGAAGGCGCGGAGAGTAGGCGCAACCCTGTGAGCCAGGAGACCGGCTCGGCCACACCTCGCCCCGCTTCCGATGGGGAAGCAAAGGAGGAACCGTGGCCGGCTCTCCCTCGGCGCTCACCCGACACGCTTTCCGCGTCTCGTCCCCCGACCTGTTCGTTCCGGTCCTGTGCGTAGCGGGCGCGCGGCGCAATCCCGCGGGCTGAGGCACGCCGATGGCCGGTGCCTCCGGGTCGCGCGACACGTTGCTGATTGGACTGTTGGCCGCGGCGGGTCTGGCCGCCGCGGCGGCCGCCTGCCTGCTGGGCTCGACGCCGCTTGGGGTCGGCCGCGTGCTCGCCGCGCTGTTCGGCGCCGCGTCCCCGGGCGACATCATCGTCGTGTGGGAGATCCGCCTGCCGCGGGCGCTGGCCGCGTTCGCGACCGGCGCGGCCCTCGGCATGTCCGGCGCGGCGCTGCAGGGCCTTCTGCGCAATCCCCTGGCTGAGCCGGGGGTGCTGGGGGTCTCCGCCACGGCGTCGCTCGCCGCCACCTTCGTCATCTACTACGGCTTCGTCGAAGTGGGCGCGTTCGCGCTGCCGGTCGCCGCGATCGCCGGCGCGCTGGCCGCGACCGCGCTGCTGACCGCGGCCGCTCTCCGCGTCGGGTCGGTGGTGACGCTGATTCTGATCGGAGTCGGTCTGTCCAGCTTCGCCGGCGCGATGATGGCGCTGCTGATGAACCTGGCGCCGAACCCCTTCTCGCTCGCCGACATGCTCAACTGGACCCTGGGCAGCGTCGCCAACCGCAGCTTCGACGATGTGATGCTGGCCGCGCCCTTCCTCGCGGCGGGGTTCGGTCTCCTGCTGGCCGCGCGGCGCGGCCTGTCGGCATTGACGCTGGGCGAGGAGGCGGCGGCCGGCGTCGGCGTCGATCTGCCGCGCGCGCGGCGGCTGGTGGTGGTCGGGGCCGGTCTGGCGACCGGGGCGGCGGTCGCGACGGCCGGCGCGATCGGCTTCGTCGGCATCGTCGCCCCGCATCTGGTGCGGCCACTGGTCAATCACGACCCGGCCCGGACGCTCGTGCCCTCCGCCCTCCTGGCCGGGGCGATTCTGGTGCTGGCGGACATCGGCGTGCGGCTGGTCCCCACGGCGGCGGAGTTGCGGCTCGGGGTCGTCGCGGCGCTGATCGGAGCGCCGGTCTTCATCTGGATCGCGGCGGCCAGGAGGACGGCGGGTGCCTGAGCTCGCGGTCGACGGGCTGTCGGTGGCGCTGGATGGACGGCCAGTGGTGCGCGAGGCGTCCTGGCGACTCGCCGCGGGCGAGCTGGTGGCGTTGCTGGGGGCGAACGGCGCCGGCAAGACCACGGCCCTGCGGGCGGTGCTGGGCCTGACGCCGCGCGCCGCCGGCACGGTCCGTGCCGACGGGGACGACCCGGCCCGGATGCCGCCGTCCGCGCGGGCGCGGCGCATCGCCTACCTGCCGCAGATGCGGCCGCTGGCGTGGCCGGTGCAGGTGCGCGACGTCGTGGCCCTGGGCCGGTTCGCCCACGGCGCCGCGCTGGGCCGGTTGGCCGGCGCCGACGCGGAAGCGGTGGCGCGCGTCCTCGCGGAATGCGATCTCGAACGGTTGGCCGAGCGGCCCTGCGCGACCCTCTCGGGCGGCGAGCTGGCGCGCGTGCACGTGGCGCGGGCGCTGGCCGCGGAGGCGCCGTTCCTGCTGGCCGACGAGCCGACCGCGGCCCTCGACCCGTTGCACCAGCATCAGGTGATGCAGCTCCTGCGCGCCGGCGCCGACGCCGGCTGCGGCGTCCTCGTGGTGATGCACGATGCGGCGCTCGCGGCGCGCACCGCCGACCGCCTGCTCTGGATGGCGGACGGCCGGATCGTCGCGGACGGCGAGCCCGAGGCGACGCTGACGCCGGCCCGTCTCGCGGAGGTCTATGGCGTGCGGGCGGTCGTCCGGCGCATCGAGCGCGACTGGCTCGTCTCGGTCACCGGCGCGGTATCGGACGGCGCCGGCACGGCGTGATCGCGTCCACCCGCTTCACGTTGGAAGCGGCGGTCGCGGACGGGGTCGACGGCGCCGGCGAAGAGCTTTCGCACGGTGACCGTCTGTCCTCAACCCCGGGAAATCAGTAGAGTAGGTCATGCGTATCGCAACCTGGAACGTCAACGGCCTGCGGGCGCGCATGGACTTCATCGCGCACTGGCTGAACAGCCGCGCGCCCGACGTGGTGGGCCTGCAGGAGCTGAAGGCGAACGACGACGAGTTCCCGCACGACGACTTCCGGGCCCTCGGCTACCACGCCGTCGTCCACGGCGAGAAGGGCTGGAACGGCGTGGCGGTGCTCAGCCGCACGCCGGCGGAGGTGGAAACCCGGGGGTTGCCGGGCCGGGAGGGCGACGGAGCGCGCCTGCTGCGCGTCGGGGTTGCCGGCCTCTACTTCGCCACCGTGTACTGCCCCAACGGCAAGACCCTCGACCATCCCGACTACGCTCTGAAGCTCGCGTGGTTCGATGCGTTGCGGGACTATCTCGCCGGTGTGGACCGGGAGGCCGCGTTCGTCATCGGCGGCGACTTCAACATCGTGCCCGCGGCGCTGGACTGCTGGCAGGGCGACGCCGCCGACGGTTCGATCTTCTGCACCGGCGAAGAGCGATCCCGGTACCGGTCGCTCCTCGATCTGGGGCTCGCGGACCTGTTTCGCCACCTGCACCCGGAGGAGCAGAAGTTCTCGTGGTGGGACTACCGGGGCGGTTCCTTCCACCGCGGCCTGGGGCTGCGCATCGACCATCTGCTCGGCACCCCCGCCGTGGTCTCGCGGGTGCGCCGTGTCGAGATCGACCGCGACTACCGCAAGAAGAAGGACGGCAACACCGCGTCCGACCACGCGCCGGTGTTCGCGGATCTCGACTGACCCTACGACAGCGACTCTGCCCGGCAACCGATTCCGACGAATGCCGGGTCAGTCGGGGCGTTCGATGGCTCTCCCGCGCACCACGGTCACGCTGCGCATCGTATTCTGCCCCGGGTCAGGAGCCTGCGCCGTGGAACGGCGCGGACTCCTGCAGGATTGGTTGGGCCGGCAACGTCGTCATAAGCCGGCGATGTCCGGGCTACGGCAGCGCCAGGGTCACGACGGTATTGGTCGCGACGACGGTCACGTACTGCCTGCCGTCGACCTGGTACGTCATCGGGCTGGCCCGGATCGGCCGCGGCGCATCGTAGCGGAGCAGGATCTCGCCGGTGGCCGCGTCGAGGGCGTAGAACCCGCCGTCCTCGACGCCCTGGAACACGAGGTTGCCGGCCGTCACCACGTTGCCGCTCGCTCCGATGGAGGACTGCGCCGGCAGAATCGTCTGCCAGGTCTGCTCGCCGGTGGCCGGGTCGTAGGCCGAGACGGTGACCTCGGGCGGGAACGCGTCGCTGATGCGGTCGAGGTTCGAGAAGCTCTCGGTATGCCCGCGCGAGTCCGGTCCCGGTTCGAGGGTGTCGCCGACGGGGTTGACCACCAGCGCGATCGCCCCGTTCTTGCCGGTGACGTAGACCAGGCCGGTGGCGGGGCTGAACGACGGGGCCCCGAAGCTCGACCCGCCGTGCGGGACGATCACCTCCTTGCTGATCCAGTACGGGCTGTAGAGCTGGCTCGACCGCGCGGCCAGCTCGGGGTCGTCGAGCTCGACGAAGGTGGCGCAGAGCGGGGTCATCGGCACCCCGGCCGCGTTGTAGGGAATCGGCTGCGTCGGCCAGACCTGTTCGTCCGGGACGTCGGTCTCCGTCGGCACCGTCGTCTCCACCATCGGATGCAGGGGCTCGCCGGTCTCCCGGTCCCACATGTAGAAGAGACAGTTCTTGCCCGCCGCGGCGACTCCCTTGACGACTGCGCCGCCGTCGCCCGGCACGTCGAACAGCACCGGTCCGGTCACGTGATCCCAGTCCCAGAGATCGTGGTGCACCGCCTGGTAGTACCAGCGCAGCGCCCCGGTCTCGAGGTCGAGGGCGATCGTGCTGTTGCTGAAGAGGTTGATGCCGACCCGCGCCGACCCGTCGTAGTCGGGGGACGGATTGCCGGCGTTGACGTAGACCATGCCGAGGTCCAGGTCGATAGCGGGTTGGGTCCAGACGCCCCCGCCGGCCCGCGCGCCGTAGCCCCAGGTGTCCCGCGCGATCTCCCAGCCCTCGTCCTGGGGGCCTTGCGGAATCGTGTTGAAGACCCAGTCGATGGCCCCGGTGGCGGCGTCGGTGGCGATGACCAGCCCGCCCGGAATGTGTCCCTCGGACAGCGCCGCAGCCACGTACAGCGTGCCGTCGTGGTAGGCGGGCGGAGTGGTGATGCGGTAGCCGATCTGGACCGGATCGAGGGTGGGCGGATAGTCGTCGGGGTACTTCATCTGCAGCGCGTTGCTGACGACCGGCAGCACGCCCCGGTTGCCGAACGTCTCGACCGCGGCGCCGGTGCCGGCGTCTCGGGCATACAGATCGGCGCCGCGGTAGGCGTAGATGTTGCCGCCCGCGAACGTAGGGCCGCGCACGGGACTGCCGCCGGGGGACCCGGCGTCGAGCGCCGCCGTCCACAGCTCGGCGCCGGTCTCCGCGTCGAGGGCGAAGAGCGTCGAGCGCGAGTGCAGATACATCACGCCGCCGACGACCAGGGGCGTGGCCTGGGTGATGTTGTCGGTCGGTCCGACTTCGTAGGACCACCGTTCGACGAGCCGGCCGACGTTGGCGGTATCGATGTCGTCGAGCGGGGCGAACCGGTTGTTGTCGAGGTTGAGGTTCTGGCTCGACCAGTCGGTGGACGGCGCCTGCGCGAATGCGGACGGGCCGCCGCCGGCGACCGCGGCGAAGGCGAGAAGGGCGGCGAGCGCCGCCCTTCCGATAAGCCGGAAATCGCTGCCCGGCGGCTCCGATTGCCGCCCGACCAATCCTGCAGGAATCCGCGTCGTTCCGCGGCGCAGACTCCTGGTTCGGGGCGCCTGATGGTCTCGCATCGTCACTGCTCCGTCGACTCGGCTTCCTGCGCGCGCGCGCCGCTCAGCGAGTTGGGCACCGCCCAGTTGCCTTCGTGGCAGGCGTACTCGAACTGCTGGTAGGCGTTGTCGCGCTTGTAGGGGAAGGCGACGGTCCACGGCTCGGCGTAGGTCTCGGGGTCGTCGACGGTGAGCTCGTAGTTGAGCGTGTCCTCGTCGGCGAAGGTGAAGCGTTCGACCATGCGACGGCCTTCGTGCTGCGGCGCGCGCGAGCCGGGCGCCCGCATGTTGCCGACTGCCTTGAAGTTGATCGATTCGACCACCAGGGTGTTGCCCTCCCAGCGGCCGCGGGGATTGCCCTCCCACTGCGTGACGTTCGCGTGGGCGTGGGAGCCGCCGTCGATCGGGATGATGCGGGCGTTGTGAATCATCTCGCTGTGGATGATCACGTGGTCCTCGGTCTGCACGAACAGCTTGCCGTTGTTGTAGGCGGTCGGCATCATCATGCCGAAGACCCCCCGCGACAGGCACCGGTCGCCCGACTCCATGTTCGCGGCCTGATCGTGCAGGTGGTCGCGGTAGTACTGCACGCTCTCGCGCGCCTTCGGGGTCATGTCCGGGACCTGACCGTCCTGCGGATGGATGACCAGGGCCGGGGCCTCGCCCGCAACCGGCTCCTTCCAGAACCAGTCGAACCAGTAGTTCGCATAGGCGCCGACCCCGCGGCTGTTCTCGTGGCCTTCCCACTCCACCGCCTTCGCCCGGTCCGACCTTGCGGTGAACAGCTCGAGACGCTCTTCCGCGGTCAACGTCCTGCCCGCCAGATCCGCCGGCAGCTCCAGGGGCACGTGCGACGAGCCGACGTTGTTCCACATGCCGTTAATGTCGGGCTGCCCGTTCGCAAGGCGCGGGGGCTCCCACGCTTGTCCGGACGAGAGTGCGGGTGTGCCGACGAGCACCACGAACGCAGCCAGCAGGACGCAAGAGTAAGACTTCATCTGGACCTTCCTTTCCGAGAGACGGCCCCATTGTACGGCAATGCGGCAGTCCTGACGCCGAGGCACTGGGGGAACCGGGGAGTAGCTGTACAGCGGCGGGCTTCGGCGCCGGCGGCCGCCGGCTCTCAGAACGCCGAGCGTATGGGCGCCTCGACGGCAGCGAGCCCTTCCGCCCACGCCGACAAGGCGTTCGTGTCGAGGATCATGCGACGTCTTCAGGCGCCAGCGTTTCGAATTCCTCCTCGATGGCGGCGTTGACGCGGCGGTGCTCGTTCGACAGATCGGACAGCGCGCCGAACGCGGCCATCCAGGGAGGCTCCGGTTCTCTCGCGGTTCTCTCGCGGGCGCAGCGTCGGAGCTTCTCGTTGAGCGCGTCGGTGAAGAACTGCTTCAAGGTCGTGCCGCGGGTGGCGGCGAGAGCCTTGGCCTGCCGGAAGGCGGCATCGGGCAACTCGATGGTGGTCTTCACATCTCCCATATTTCCATGTTTACGGGGCTCCGGTCAACGCCGCTCGCCTCGCGAGCTTTGTTGACACCGCCCTCGGTTCAGTCGTCGGCCGGCGGTGTCTCGGGCGAGGCGGGAGCCGGGGTCGCCGCGGGCTCGGCGGGGAACGGGGGCCCGGCGGGCCCGGCGGGGGACGGCGGGAGCGGCGGCGCATCCGGGGTCCCGTCCGTCCGGTCGCTCTGGCGCTGATACAGGTACGAGGCCGCCAGCAGCAGCAGTCCGAGCACGACGCTGCTGACGATGCGGTAGATCGAATCGAGCTGCGAGAAGTCGACCAGGAACACCTTGAGCACGGTGGCGCCGAAGACCACGATGGCGAGATATCGGACGGGCGCGTACTGCCGCTTGATGCCCGCCGCGGTCAGCGCCGCGGCGTAGGCGGCCCAGGTCGCCGACAGCATCATCTGCCCGACGAGCTCTGCGTTCGCGGCGAATTGCCCCACGCCCCGCCGCAGCTCCCAGAAAGCGTAGATCTCCGTCGAGAGCGTGAGCAGGAGCAGTGCATTCGCGGCGACCACCGCGGTGGCGAGCGACCGCTCGCGGTACGGGATGTCCCTGCCGGCGTCCCGCCGGTGGAGCCAGGCGACGAGCGCCAGCATGCCGACGACGAACAGGCCGAGAAGGGCGCGCCGGTTGAGGAAGACGGCATGGGCGGCCGGCACCGGCGCCGCCTGCGCCGCGAACGTCTGCAATAGCGCCACCGCGAGCAGCCCCGCGCTGCCGGCGCGGATCCAGGTGCGCCGCTCGCGGACACCCACCCAGGCCAGACCCCCAGCCTCGGCCGCGCACGCCAGGGCGCCCCAGGCGCCGTCGAACTGCAGGGCGACCGCGGCCACCGCGAGGGCCGCGGCCAGAGCCAGCACGTGCATCGCGGCGCGCGGGTCGATTCGCCGCACCGCAACCGCCAGGGCCCACTGGGCCACCGCCAGGAGGGCCGTCACCAACCCGATCACGGCGGGAAAATGCGGCTCGAACAGCGCCTGCAGCCCGAACGCCAGCCCGAACCCGTTGACCGGCACGAGGAGCACGTCGGCAGCATGCAGCAGCCCGCCTCGTCGCCGCAGCAACTCGATCTGGGCGGCGATGTGCAGGCTCGCGACCGCGATCCACGTCACGACGGCGGGAACCAGCCACGAGCCGTCCTGGTCGGCGCCCCCCCAGCCGAGCAGCGGCCCGGCCACCGCCGCCCAGAGCCCGACGCGGGCCCACATCGATCCCCCGCGCACCGCGATGGCGACGCCGGCCCCGGTGACGGCGATCAGATAGACCAGGAACGCGAGCCAGTGGTCGCCGAGGATGGTGAGCGACGCGGCGTGATACCAGAACGGCGTGGTCCACAACCCCCACCGCATGGTGCCGGCATACGGGTGGGTCGATGCGCGCGACCGATAGAGCACCCAGAGGAACAGGCCCGCGTACAGCGTGAAGAACAGCTCCGTCTGCAGATAGGCGCCGGGCTGGTAGAAGCGGAGGTGCCACACCCCGATCGTCAGCCCGGTGAGCACGAAGCTGGCCAGGTTCAGGGCGGGCCAATCACGCCGGTGCGCCAGATAGACGATGGCGCCGATGAGGAGGGCGGTATAGGTGAACAGGACGAGCTGCGCGTTGGCGCCGCTGCCGACGAGAAAGGGGGTGGCGAATCCGCCGCCGATCGCCATCATGCCGAGCGGTTGGGCGCGCATCCGATCCGCCAGAAACGCGGCGAACCCGGTCACCGCCGTGAGCATCGCGAACCCGGTGGCGGCGCCCACGAGGCCGTACAGGTTCAGGGCCGCGTAGACGGCGAGGTACCAGGTGGCGATGCCGCCGCCCGCGACCGTCGTGCCGAACCGCGCGTGGCCGCGGGCCGCGAACCGCCGGCCCGACAGTATCAGCAGTCCGCCGACGCCCAGGCCGGTGGCGACCCGCAACGGCTCGGTGATCCATTGGTTGACGAAGGCGTAGCGGATGAACAGGCCCACGCCGATGACCAGGATGGCCACCCCGGCGTAGAGCATCCAGCGGGTCCCGATACGGGTCTCGAGCAGCACCGGCGCCGGCCGGGTCTCCGGAGATGCGATGGCCGGCGCGATTGCCGCGGTCGGCGCCGGAGTCGTATCCGCATCGGCGGTGACGCCGGATCGCCCCGCCGTTTCGGGTGCCGGCGTCTGCCGTGGCGCCTCTCCCTGCATCCATTGTTCGAGGCGAGCCAGACGGTGCTCGATCGCCACGACGCGCGCGCGTACCGCCGACGCGTACAGGAAGGCGACGAGCGGCAGAATGAGGGTCAGAACGAACCCGAGGGCGCCGACGATCAGGACCTCGATCATGGCATTTGTGGGCGCCGCCGCCCGGCCTGGCCCGGGAGCCGCCCCAGGGCTTCGGCCGAGGCCGATTCCGGCCACACCGGGGCGAGCGCCGCAACGTATCCGGCGTGGGCCAACTGGCTCTGGAAATAGGAGATCTCAGTGGCGTAGAAGAGCAGCTTGCTCGCCAGACGCGCCACGACGTAGGCCTGACCGGCGATGAACGCCCACCACATCGACGTCCCGCTCGAGACCGTGTCCGGCGCCGCGGCGGCGTAGGCGCCGATGACCGCCGCCAGGACCATCCAGTTGGCCGCATACAGCCCCAGGCAGGCTGTCGGATGCCGCCGCACGAAGCGCCAGCCGGCGAGCAGCGCCCCGAGCATGCTGCGGCGATCTTCCACCACCGCACGCACCCGCGCGTAGTCGAACACGAGGCCGACCACCGCCAGCAGCAGTCCGAATCCGATATAGCCGAGCAGCCCGGCCGCGGGCAGGCTGCGGTCGGGCGGGGGGGCGCCGACCACCCAACGTTGGACCGTGCTGAAGAGCATCCAGTAGACGACTCCGGCGATGAGCGCCAGACGCAGCAGGCGCGGCCCGTAGACGCCGCAGGCGGCGAAGAATCCGGCGCGGCGGGTCGGACGGTTCCGGGCATAGCGGTCGATCACGCCGCCGGAGAGGAAGGTCCAGGCCACGAGGTAGGAGACGGCGATCGCCGCGAGCGCCGGATCGGGGCCTTCACCGTCGAGCAACGCACGCAGGTTGGCGAGCGTAGCGTCCGCCCCGGCGGCCGCGGGCGCACACGGCGGGTCGCCGCCCGCGTGTCCGCCGCCCGCGTGTCGCCACCAATGCAGCGGGGCGCACCCGGCCGCCGGACCGTGGGTCGGGCGTGCGTGCAGCGCGGCTTGCAGTCCGTCCTTGAGCAGCAGTCCCGGCGGCAAGGCTACCGCCAAGGTCAGCGCCGCGGCGCCGGCGAGAATCATCGGGGCCTGCAGCACGCGCCGCAGCCCGTCACCCAACGGCGCGATGAACCGCATCACACCAGGAAGCCGCAGGTGAGCAGGTAGTCCTGCAGCCAGACGGTCCAGCGCAGCAGCCAACGCGACGCGGCCGCGCTGGCGGACCGGGCCGTGGCGGACCGGTCGTCGGAGGGTTCGATGCCGGAGGGCTCGGCTCCGGAAGGCGTCGTCGTCGAGGCTCCCGGCCGCCCTGCGGCGGGCGCCGTCTCGCGCCCGGAGAAGACCGCGCCGTCTCGGCCGCCGGCGGCGTCCAGCCGCTGGTATTCCGTCTCCGGGGCCGCGCCGGGTTCGGGCGAAACGGGGCGGGCGTGGACCGCGCCCAGCCAAGCGCAGCCGAGTGCGAAACCGCCAGCGACGCACCATCGCCGGACCTGCTTGGCCATCACCGCTACAGTATCACCCTCTCGGGCGTTCACCGCGATGGCAGGACGGTGGAACCCGCGCAGGCCGGGGAGGGGTGTCGGTCGATCGCCTCGGCCGATGCCGCGCCGGCGGCCGAATGCCGCAACGCCGTTCTTCTGGCGGCCGGACGTGCTCGCGGCCGGACAAAGAAGGGGCGCTCCTTTCGGGGAGCGCCCCTTCGACGACGACTCGTCCGGTAGTTGCGGGCTGTGTGCGGCTACCGATAGTCATCCCGTACGGGATGAAACACGTCGATGATGCGGCACTCGGTGATCGCCCGGCCCGAGTGGGTGGCGTTGGGTGGGACGAACGCCACCATCCCCGGTCCGAGGCGTTGGGTCTTGCCCTCGATCGTCATCTCGAACTCCCCGTCGAGCACGTGCGACACCTGCTCGTGAGGGTGCGCGTGTTCGGGGAGCTCCGAGCCGGCGGCGATGGTCCAACTGACCGAGGTCATCGTGACCCCGGTGGCGAACCGGCCCACGAAGCCCGCCATCGGCTCCTTGCGCAACATGTCGGTGGTCGAGAAGAACGCCACGGCTCAATCCCTCAGGCCGAAGGTGAATACGACGTTACCGGCCGCGATCGTCACGTACTGCTCGCCGTCGACGGCGTAGGTGATCGCCGCGGAGTGGACGCGCTGGCCGACGTTCATGTGCCACAGCTCTTCGCCGCTGACCGCGTCGAGCGCGAAGAAGTAGCCGTCGACGGTGCCGCTGAACACGAGGTCGCCGGCGGTGGTCATGATTCCGGCGGTCGACCGCGGCTGGATCGGGTACTCCCATCGGACATCCCCGGTCCGGGGGTCCATCGCGCGGATCGCGCTGTTGTAGTGGTCGGCCGGCAACGGGCGCTGTCCGCCGCCGCCCGTGAACTGGTCGCCTTCGACGTACTCTTCGTCGCGCTTGTAGAAGATGTCCTCGCCGTCATAGGCCTGCACGTAGAACAGCTCGGTGCGCGGGCTGTAGGCGGGAGAGAACCAGTTGGTGCCGCCCCCGACCGGCGGCGAGACGAGGGTGCCCTCGGGGGTGGGCGCAGTGTCGGGCACGCGGATCGGACGGCCGTTCGAGTCGAGCCCGACCGCCCAGGTCTGCTTGGCGTAGGGCTTCCCGATCAGGAACTCGCCGGTCACGCGATCGATGGTGTAGAAGAAGGCGTTGCGGTTCGCCCACATCATCACCTTGCGCTCCTCGCCGTCCATCGTCAGGTCGGCGAGAATCGGCACCTGGATGGCGTCCCAGTCGTGCACGTCGTGCGGCGTGAACTGGAAGTACCAGTCCAGCTCGCCGGTGGTGCCGTTGAGCGCCAGGGCCGAGTCGGAGTACAGGTTGTCGCCCAGCCGGACGTCCCCGTTCCAGTCCGGCCCGGGGTTGCCGGTGCCCCAGTAGACCAGATCCAGCTCGGGGTCGTAGGCGCCGGTGATCCAGCTCGCCGAGCCGCCGGTCCGCCAGGAATCGCCGGCCCAGCTCTGGTTGTCGGGGTGGTCGGGGCCGGGAATCGTCCACGCGCGCCAGACCTGGTCGCCAGATGCCGCGTCATACGAGTCGATGAACCCGCGGATGCCGTACTCGCCGCCGGCGATGCCCGTCACCACCTGATCCTTGACGATCAGGGGCGCGGCGGTCTTGCTGTAGCCCGCCCGATAGTCGGCGGTCTCCGCGTCCCACACGAGGTTTCCGGTGCGGGCGTCGATGGCTACGAGATGCGCATCGAGGGTGCTCATGTAGAGCGTATCGCCGAGTATCGCCACGCCGCGGTTGTTGCGGCCGCAGCAGATGCGCAGGTCGTCGGGCAGCGTGTGGTTGTACCGCCAGTACTGCCGGCCGGTGGCGGCGTCCACCGCAACCACGTTGCTCGGCGCCTCGGTGATGAACATCACGCCGTCCACGACGAGCGGGACCGTTTCCGCCCGGTCGAGCTGCGGAATCTGATAGGCCCACTTCAGCTCGAGCTCGCCCACGTTGCGGTTGTGAATCTGCTCGAGCCGGCTGTGGCGCTGCGCGTCGAGGGTGCCCGAGTACATCAGCCAGTTGTGGGGTTCGTCGGCCGCGTTCACCAGACGTTCCCAGGTGACGGGCGAGAACGACGGGGCGGCGGCGGGCCGGGACTCGGTCTCCTGGCCGGCGGCGGGCAATGCGACCAGCGCGATCGCGAGGACAATGGCAAGCCGTCGCATGATTAGCTTTCCCCCCGTCGGAGCGAGTACAGATAGGCGACGAGATCGTCCACTTCGGCGTTGGTCAACAGGGCGTTGACGCCGGGCATGGTCGAGCTGGTGCTGCGGTCGTAGGACCGCACGCTGCCCTTCGAGAACGACCAGAGATCCTCGTTCTCGTCCATGACCCGCATGGTGAACGTATCCTCGCTCATGCGCAGGCCCTCGACCACCGAGCCGTCCTCGCGGGTGATCCGCAACGTCCACCAGCGCGGCGTGACGTCCTCGTCCGGCGTGCGCAGGTCGCTGGCCAGCTCGTCCGCATCGCGGCGGCTGCCGACCTGGCTCAGGTCGGGGCCCCGCCGGCCGCCCTCGCCGTTCACCATGTGACAGCTCGAGCAGTTGCCCTTGCCGGCGAAAACCTGGCGTCCGGCCGCGGCGTCGCCCGGCAGATCCGCGGCGCCGGTGTCGTTCATCGAGTTCAGATAGCTGACCACCATCCACACCGACTGTTCCGTGGCGGTGCGGCTGATGCCGATCATCTGGGTGTTGGGGATTCCCTCACGGACGATACGGAACAGCCCCGCGTCGGTGCTGGCGCTGCTGAACCCGTTGGTCAGCGCCGGGCCCAGCTCGCCGCCGTCGCCGTCCCGGCCGTGGCAGCGGCTGCACTGCTGGCGGAAGAGCCGCTCGCCCATGCGGACGTCGAGCGTTGTCGTGAACTGGTTTTCGGTGGTTTCCTGAGCGTAGGGGGTGGCCGGGGCCGTCATGAGGAAGACGGTCGCCAGCGCCGCTGGCGTCGAAATCGCCCACAGGCTGCGCATTCGCATGGTGCCCTCCGGGAAGTCGGTTGGTCTGGGTGCGATCCTGCCGCATCGTTGCGACACGAACCGCGATCACAAAGCGGCTTTGTCGGCAGTCGCCCATGCTGCCTGGAGCGTCCAGGGGGATAAACCGCTCCCGGAAGCGAGAAGCGCCCCGCCCTGGAAAACGGCATCCCTAAACGGCTCCCGCCGACTCCGCCTCGAATCTCTGACGATATCATGCGGGCGCCGCCCGCGCCATGCCGCCCGGGTTGTCTCAAGGTTCGCGTACAAGGAGACTGAGCTAATGACGAAGGGAAGATTCCGTCCCGGCCCCCGCGTCGTGGTGAGGGCTCTGCTCGCGGCGCTGATCGGCATGCTCGCGGGCGGCTTGCTCAATGCCGCGCTCGGCGAGCAGGGCGCCGACACGCCGGCGCTCGCGTTGCTCGGCGGCGGACTGGCGCTGGGCGTCGTGATCGTGGCGCACGCCCGGCGGCGAGCGCGGGAAGCACGGGATGACTGACAACGCATCAGCCAGCGCCAGATGAAGCCGCCGCTACTCGACGTCGGCCCGCTCGCCGTGCGGACACGCCACGCTCAGGGCCCGGCCGGCTGCAGCGTCAGGCGGTGCGCGGCGTGCTCCTCGACCGCGCCGCGGGTGTAGAGCAGCGGGAAGTACTCGCCGTTGCCCAGGTTCTCGGCGAGGTTGCCGTAGTAGGGGCTGCTGGGCTGGGCCGACTGTCCCGGGGCGTTGCTGGCGACGGACCGGTCGGGATCGGCGAGGTCGATGATGCGCCGGAAGTTGGCGCCGGTGGCGTTGACGGCGCCGAAGCCGCCGGGGCGTTCGACCGCGGGCAGGTCGAACGTCGGCTCCATCATGTGGGGCAGGGCGCTCGCATGGACCCGGCCGTGCCGCCATTCGGCGCGGTCGGGACCGAGCTCGGCCGTGAGCCGCTCGATCGCCGCGGTCAGGCCGTGCTCGATCAGCGTGCGCCGCTCGGCGGCGGGCGTCTTCGGGTCCCGGGCCGCACCGTCCACCTCGGCGTTCCAGCGCACGTAGAGCGCGCCCGCGGTGCTCTCCCGCGAGACCGTGGCGTCCCATTCGGCGATCAGCCCGCGCGCCCACTCGACGTCGGGGTCGTCCGAAGTCCAGCCCTGGAACGCGGGGATGTCGCGCTCGGCCGCGAGGAGGCGCGCGTCGTGCTGAATCCGCTGGTGGTCGTCCACCGAGAGCGTCTCGCCGGCGCCGAGTATCTGGTGCAGGCGCGCGATGCGCGACGTCTCGACCCCCCGAGACGAGTGGTAGAAGACGGGACGGCCCTCGTAGCCCGGCGGGTGAACGTTGTTGTTGGCGGTGGCGATGTAGCCGCGCTCGGGGTTGAACTCGCGCGGCAGGTCCTCGCGGAACCCGCGCCACTCGTAGTCGCCGTTGCCGGGCACCGGCAGCCGTCCGTTCCAGCCGTCGCGGTCCGGCGTCAGCCCGGTCACCTGGAGGGCGATGTTGCCGTCGGCGTCGCCGCAGATGAGGCTGTGCGTCGGCACCAGCCAGTGCATCGCGCGGTCGAAGAAGTCGTCGCAGCTCTCCGCCTGAGCGAGCTGGAAGCTGCCCTTGTAGGCGGCGGTGCCCGGCTCCTGCACCACCGACCGCACCGCGTAGGCGACGCGGTTCTCCAGGTCCTCGTAGAAGACGGGGCCGTGCCGGCTGAACTTCAGCACGATCGGCTCGGGGTCCCGGCCCTTCACGGGAATCTCTTCCTCGACGATCCGCAACGGCTCCCAGCCGTCCTGCCACCGCACCATGTCGGGCTCGTCGGGGTGCAGCTCTTCGACGTAGACGTCGACCATGTCGGTGCCGGCGAAGGTGAAGCCCCACGCCATGCGCTCGTTGCTGCCGGCGTCGACCCCCGCGAACGGCGGCTCGCCGCCCCCGATCACGTTCCAGTCGGGCGCCACCAGGTGCACGAAGTAGCGCAACGCGGGCATCTCGATGCGCCGGTGGGGGTCGTTGGCGAGTATCGGGACCCCGGTCGGCGACCGGTCGCCGGTTATCACCCAGTTGTTGCTGCCCTCGGTCGCGACGACGTCCGGCAGGACCCGCGACGCCCGCAGCCCCGGCGGCGTGACCAGCCCGCGGTACGGCTCGACGATCTCCAGGGCGGGCAGGCGCCCCGCCACGAACGGATCGCCGTCGCCGGCGCGCATCGCGTCGAGGAGATCTTCGGTGATGATGCTGAGGTCGAGCCCGTCAGGCACCACCAGGTCGTCCCAGGGGTCCGGAGCGGCGCGCCGGTTCGCCTCGTCGACCCCGTAGCGGGCGACGTTCAGCGCGAGCTGAATCTCGTGGAGGGCGTGCCCCCGCACGCTCGGCACGCCCAGCGCGGCCCAGCGCAGCACCGCCGTCTCGGCCGTCCACGGCTCCGGCGCCACGCCGGTGAGCTGGAACTCCAGCGGGAGGTTGCCGCGGTGCTGCTCGATGTACGCGTTCACCCCGTTGGCGTGGGCCGTGAAGAGGCGGTGCGCGTCGGGGTGATAGCTGGTCCACTCGGTCTCGTCCCACGGCCCCCGGAACATCATCAGCCGGGTGCGCCGGTCGTAGTCGAGCGCCTCCGGCCCGAAGACCTCGGCGAGCCGCCCCTCGTGCCAGCGGCGCCACATCTCCATCTGCCACAGCCGGTCCTGGGCCATGACGTAGCCCTGCGCGAAGAACAGGTCATCATCGTTCTCGGCGTAGATGTGGGGCACGCCCCATTCGTCCCGGATCACCTCGACCGGCGCCTTCAGCCCGGAAACGGCGAGCTCTCCTTCGATGGTGGCGAGCGAGCGGTCCGCCAGCGCCTCGAGCGACTGCGGCGGTTCGTCGGGTTCGGCGCAGCCGGCCGCCGCCGCCAGTACAGCCACCACCACCCGGGCGGCGCGCCCGCGCACGGATGTGAAACGTTTGCATGCCCATCCGACGGGAATATCCATCAGAGCCATTAGTGATCCGTTCTGGAGAAGTAGAACGATACGATCAGCGTAACCAGTGGAAGCACGCCGATCTTGAACAGTTCAAAGATTGCCTGGAGCGCGGCGTTCGTGGGAGCCATGGCGTACCAGGTAAAGAAACCGACCGTCAGAACGCCAAGGGCCAACAGCAACTGGCGGGCCAGCTTGAGGCGATCAGTCTCAGGGACGCTCACCCCGGAAGGGCCGGAAATGTGGACATCGCCCGCCCTGTCCGGTACTGCGGCCATCATTACTGACCTTCAAATACACCACGGACGCGGCCAACCGCGTGGAGTTCGGCGTTGTTGGCTTCTTCCACGAGCCCCAGGAATCTTCCTTGTTTCTGCTGTTCGTCGGCCAAGGCAAGCAAGGCGATTGCACGACGTAGCGCTTCTGTCTCGGTGATGTGGTTTCCTTTCGCGAAGTTCTCCAAGACTTCAGCTGCTTCTTTCGACACCTTGAAATCCATGCCATGCCACTCCCACAGCCAGCGTACAAGGGGGGTTGATTCGCGGTCAACCCCACTTACTGCGATGCCGGCCATCCGTATCTGCCGGCGCCGGTCACCCGAACAGGCTCCGGATCATGCGCAGCCCGATCAGCAGGACCATCGGCGAGAAGTCGAGCCCGCCCATCGCCGGCAGGGCGCGCCGGATGGGATCGAGCAGCGGCTCGGTCATCGTGTGCACGAAGCTCGCGATCGGGTTCGACGGGGGCAGTTGCATCCACGAGATGACCACCGCCACCAGCACGATCAGGGAGTAGAGATCGAGAAGCTTAATCAGCATGGCTCACCATCACCCGGCCGTCCGAACGGTTTCGTAGGTCGCGGCGCCGTGCTCGTCGAACCAGCGGAAGGCGGCGGCCGGCGCCTCGCCCGGAGTCACCGTCACCTCCAGAAAGCCCCCGGTGGGCTCGGGCGACGAGAACGGCTGCACGATCAAGCCGTCTGGATCGTTCGACCCGGGGTCGCCCGGCGCCCTGCCGAGACGCGCGTTGGCGTCGACGAGGGCGCCGGTGGAGAACTCCTCGAACCCCCGCGGGTGGATCGAGTGGTACTGCCAGTGCCGGTCGCCGCTGACGATGTAGAAGTGGTTGTCGAGGAAGTCGTTCTCCTCCAGCCAGTCGAAGAACCGGTCGCGCTCGTACTGGAATCCCATCGGGTTCGAGTGGTTGTCGCGCTTGAACGGGTCGTGCCCCTCCGCCTGGCGCCCGGCCTGGTTGCCGTCGTCTGGGCCGATCATCGGCGTCGGCGAGATCAGGATCTTGAAGGTGGCGTCGCTCGCGAGCAGCGTCTCCTTCAGCCACGCCAACTGCTCGGCCCCCCACAGGGTCTTGTCCGGCCCCGGCTCCGCCATGTTCGGGCTGCGATGGTCCCGCCCTTCGGTCAGCCAGATCTGCACGTCGCGCGAGACGCGGTGCGTCCGGTAGGTCCGCGGGTCGGGGTCGGCGGGGTCGACCACCGGCACCTGCTCGAGGAACGTGGCCTTGCCCAGCGCGGGCGAGGGGTCGGGCTCGAGGTCGACGGTGTTGTCGCAGTCGTTGTAGCGGTAGTCGTGGTCGTCCTTCTCCCAGTACGTGGCCACCGAGCCGAACAGGTCGACGAACCGCGGCTGCACGAACTGCTGGTGCCACTTCTTGCGCAAGAACGACTGGGTGCGCTCGAACTCGCTGAACGGGGCGTCGTAGTAGACGTTGTCGCCGGTGCCGACGAAGAACGCGGGCTCCCGGGCCAGGATCGCCGCGAGCCCGGGGTAGCCGAGCGGCCGGTCCTCGGGGGAGCCGGCGCGCGGGCCGTCGCCGTGGAAGAGCGCGTAGTTCATGCCGGTGACGACGACGAAGCTCACCTCCTCCGCGGCGTCCGCGCCGGGCAGGGTGCGGAACGAGCGGGTCGGGCCGAGCCGGGTGTTGTCGGGGGCGGGGCCGTACTCGAGCCGGTAGAAATAGCGGGTGCCGGCGGTCAGCCCGTCGACGGCGGTCTTCACGATGTAGTCCCCCTCGGGCACGGCGTCGAGCCACGCCGTCGTCGTCGCGTCGCCGAAGTCGTCCGCGAGGGCCAGCTCGAACCGCGCCGTCCCCGGCGCCCCCGCCACGTCACCGTCCACCAGGCCGTCCAGGGTGGTCAGCCGCGACTGCAGGATGACGCTGTCCGCGGTCACCTCGCCGGCCATCTCTCCGTGGCCGTTGGTGATGTTGATGGGGGCGGGCGCCGGCCCGCCGCCGCAACCGGCCAGCAGCCCCAAGGTGAACAACAGCGCCGCAGTCTTCGTCATCGTCGTTTCCTCCGGGGGCCGCAGCCGAGGCGGCGCCTGGTGTGCGCCGTGCACCCCCTCCGGGTGCTCGGCGCCTCTCGGACCAGCATCCTGCCCGTGTTCGTCGTATCTCAGACCAGCATCCTACACGCACCGGGTGTCGGATGCCATGCTGGCCGCCCCGACGGAGGACCGTCCCGGGGGAGGACCGCGAAGAAGAGCCGGGCCCGGCGAACAAACGTTACCGCGCCGCCTCCCGATCTCGGAACGGCAACCCGTCGATGCGGTAGCCGAGGTGCCAGGCGATGTAGTCGTGGCTGAAGTCCTTGCCCCGGCTCGTGAAGCGGAAGCTCACGTCGGTGAACCAGCGTTCGTCGAGCCGCAGGATGGTCCCGACCCGGTAGAACGGGGCCGGACGCTCGTCGGACCGCGTGCGGGCCAGGTGCGTCCCGAAGTGGAGGTAGATGGAGATCGGGCCGGCTATCTGCTCGTACCCCGTGTAGAGGCCGACGCTGCCGCCACCGGTGAGATCGGCGTCGGGCACCCGTGCCGTGCCCGGCGGCCGGGCGGTCTCCAGGGACCCTTCCAGGCCGCCGCCGACCTGGCCGATGCGATAGAACCGGCGCCAGACCGATCCCTTGAGCGCGGCGACCTGGATGGACCCGCGGGGGCCGAACCGGTCCTCGCGCCAGAAGAACCCGACGCCCCGGACCGCGAGCCCGCCGTCGAGACGCGTCTCCCAGCGATTGACGAACGGCGGCCGGTCTTCGCGCCGTCGCGGCGGCCCGCGCACGCCCAGGCTGCGCTGGATGGCGACGCGCGGAGCGGTCACCGTCAGGCCCCGGTTCGGACTGCCGACGCCGCCGTTCGAGAAGTGGTTCAGGGAGAATCCGGCCAGGAGGTCGAGGCGGTCGGAGAGGCGCCGCCGGGCCAGGAAGCCCAGGTCGATATAGCTGGTGAGCCGGGTGGTCGGGTGCCGCTCGAACGGGAACGCCTCGAACGCCGGCGTGTTCCAGCCGTGCGCCACGCCCATGCCGACGCTCGCGAGGACGTCGACGGTCGCGATGGGCGGCACGATCGGAGTCTGGATGAACCCGTACACCGACAACGGTCGGCCCCGGTCCGCCGGCGCGCCGCCGAAGTCCGCGAACTGGACCCCCACGCCGTACGACGGGAAGCGGTAGGTGTGGTGCCACACGGCCGACCCGTTCGTGCGCCGCACGAGCTCCACGCGATAGGCGCGGAAGGAGTTGCGCGGCAGGGGATGCGCCTTGCCGACGACGCCGGTCTGAAGGTCGAAGCGCAGGGACCAGTCCTCGGGTGTCCGGAGCTGGAGCTTGCGCCGCACGGCGCGGAACGCCTTCGGCAGGAACCAGCCCGCGTCCGTCTCCGGGCTGGATTCCTCGAGGGTCGCGGGAACCCGGGCGCCGGTGTCGTCCGGCGGCTGCGCGGTCGTTTCCTCGATGGTCGCGGGACTCTCTGCGCCGGCGCCGTCCGGCAGCTCGGCGGCCGCTTGTTGGATGGTTGCCGGAGCCCGGGCGCCGGTGTCGTCCGGCGGCTGCGCGGACGCGTACACGATCGGCACAGGGCACAGCAGAAGCCCGACGAGCGTCAGGAGAC
This sequence comes from Vicinamibacterales bacterium, assembly GCA_965229825.1. Lineage (GTDB taxonomy): Bacteria > Acidobacteriota > Vicinamibacteria > Vicinamibacterales > UBA8438 > JAJEEA01. The sequence continues at coordinate 328,451 of CBDDJQ010000013.1, read as the reverse complement.
GGTCACGCACGCAACTCAAGCCCGAAAGTTCGTCGCCTGACGGTTCTGCATACCCACCAACAATCCCTTCAGGAGCCGCTCTACGGCGCCGGCTCCTGCGGCAACGTCAGCGCGAGCAGCTCCGAATTGGTGCCCCCGCTTCCGACTGCCACCACGAGATATTGCCGCCCCTCGTGGCGGTAGGTCACCGGGTTGCCGCCGGGCACCGCCGGCAGATCGACCGAGCCGAGGTGCTCGCCGGTGGTCTTGTCGTAGGCGCTGATGGTGCGCGAGCCGGCCGCCGCGTCCTCGTAGCCGCGGCCGCCGTGGTTCATGATGAGCAGCGTCGGGGTCACCAGCGGGCCCGAGCTGATGCCGCCCCCGCCGCCGAGGGGCGGCAGGTTCAGGTGCTCGAGGGCGGGGTGGTTCCGCGGGCCGTCTCCGTGGGGCTGCATCCAGGCCCGGTCGCCGGTGGTCAGGTCGAGCGCGGTCACCCGCTTGTAGGGCGGCTTGAACAGCGGCAGCCCCTGCGGCCCCGGCAGTCCGACCCCCCACGGGTCGGTGAAGTAGCCCACCGTCGCCGGCGCGTCGTACTGAATCACCTCGACGACGATCAGGGTGCTCGACGACGACACGAACAGCTGGCCGGTCTCGACGTCGACGGCCGCGCCCTGCCAGTTCGCGCCGCCGCCGGCGCCGGGCACCTGAATGGACGGGGTCTCCGCGCCGCGCAGCACCGGGGGCGAGAATATCGGCCCGAACTGCGCGCGTGTGCTCATCAGCTCGAGGGCCTCGGCTTTCAGCGCCGGGGTGAAGTCGATGACGTCGTCGATGCCGATGCCCTGCCGGTCGAACGGCGGCGGCTTCGTGGGGAACGGCTGGGTCGGGGAGTACCACTCGCCCGGCACGTTGCCCTGGGGCACGGGGCGCTCCTCGATGGGCCAGATCGGCTCGCCGGTCACCCGATCGACGACGTAGGTGAACGCCTGCTTGCTGACCTGGGCCAGGGCCTTGACCTCGCGGCCGTCCACGGTGATGTCGAGCAGGTTCGGCCCGGTCGGGAAGTCCCAGTCCCACAGCCCGTGATGGATCGCCTGGAAGTGCCACTCCCGCCGGCCGGTCTCGATGTCGACGGCCACGATGCTCTCGGCGAACAGGTTGTTCCCCGGACGCATGCCGCCGTACCAGTCGTTCGACGGGGTGCCGGTGGGCAGATAGACGAGGCCGAGCTCTTCGTCGACCGCCATGTACGACCAGACGTTGGTGTGCCCGCTGTAGCGCCACGACTCGTTCTGCCACGAGTCGGCGCCGAATTCGTCGCCCTGCGGGATGGTGTGGAAGATCCACTTCATCTCGCCGGTGCGGGCGTCGTAGGCCCGCACGTCGCCCGGCGAGGCCTCGCGGTCCGTGATGTAGGTGTCCTGAATGATGCTGCCGGTGATGACGGTGTCACCCGCCACCGCCACCGGCGACGAGTAGGTCATCCGCGACGCGTCGATCTCGCGCGAGTAGCCCTGGGTCAGGTCGACGTACCCGCTCTCGCCGAAGTCCGGATAGAGGGCGCCGGTGCGGGCGTCGAGTGCCACCAGCTTCAGATCGTGGTTGGTCATGAAGATGCGCGCGTCGTCGCTCTCGCGGTCCTTCCAGTACGAGAGGCCCCGATGGTGCCAGCCCATGTTGGGGGGGCGGTCCATGTCGTCGTAGATCCGGGGGTCGTAGGTCCAGACCGTCTCGCCGGTGCCGGCGTCGAGAGCCGCCGCCTGCCCGAGGGCGGTGCTGACGTAGACCAGCCCGCCGGCCATCAGCGGCGCCGTCTTGAACGCGGCGGGGCGGATGCGGTCGTGCTCTTCGACGACCGCGCGGGACAGCGACGTCCAGCGCCAGGCGATCTCCAGGTCGGCGAAGTTCTCCGCCGTGATGTCGTCGAGCGGCGAGTACTTGGTGTTCGCGGCGTCCCGGCCGAAGTGGTGCCACTCGCCGTCGGGCACCCTCGACTGGGCGTCCGCGGGCCGCGGGGCGAGCGCCACCGCGGCGGCCAGCGCTGCGCACGGGATGAAAAAACGAAGCCGGCTGCCGGTGTCCATCGAGCCTCCTCCTTGTGCTGAAAATCGTCGCTTCGCGGTTCCCCCGGACCCGGCGCGCAGACCCTGGCCCGGAAATCGCCGCTTGCGGCTCCGATTGCCGCCCAACCAACCCACCAGAAGTCCGCGCCGTCCACGGCGTGAACTCCTGGCAGCCCGTGCCGCAAGTCCCCGCTGCATTCGAGCGGCGATGCATCCCGCCTGACTGCGTTGCTCCTCGGTCGAATATGCCCAATATTCTCCCTCGTCGCGGCTTGTCAGGCACGGGCGCCCTTCAGCCCGCGGCACGGGCGCCCTCGCCGCTTTCGGCGCAACGCGGGGTTGCACCACGGGCTGCTAGTTCGCGCCGCGCAGATCGAAGAGCGGCTCGGCCACCGTCATGCCGGCCCGGTGCGCCTCGGCCGCCGCGACCACCGCGGCGAGGACGTCGGGGCGCTCCGCCGCCACGTCATAGCGTTCACCTACGTCCGCCCCGAGGTCGAAGAGCAGCGGCGGGTCGTGGTCCGTTCGCTCGGGCGGGAGGCCGTAGCGGCCTGCGGTCGTGAAGTGCGCCTTGTACGGCCCCAGCCGGAACGCGAACAGCTCACCCATCCGGTAGTAAGCCATCGTGTCCCGCGGTTCCGGTCCCGTGCCCAGCAGCACCGGGCTCAGGTCGACGCCGTCGATCGGCCGGTCGTCGGGCACCGCGCCGCCGCCGAGGACGATGGCGGTGGTGAAGAGATCCATCGCCGAGCCGATGGCCTGGGTCACGCCGGGGGTTATCGTCCCGGGCCACCAGAACAGGCCGGGCACCCGCATGCCGCCCTCGAAGGTCGTCCCCTTGCCGTGCCGGAGCGGGCCGGCCGACCCGCCGTGGGTCTGGTAGCTGATCCAGGGGCCGTTGTCGCTCGTGAACACCACCAGGGTCCGCTCCGCGAGGTCGAGGCGCTCGAGCGTCTCGAGCACCTGCCCGACCGCCCAGTCGATCTCCTCGATGACGTCACCGTAGACGCCGGCGCTGCTCCGGCCCCGGAAGTCCTCCGACCGGAACAGCGGCATGTGGGGCATCGTGTGGGGCAGATACAGAAAGAAGGGCTCGTCCCGGTGCCCCTCGATGAACGACACCGCCTCTTCGGCGTACCGCCGGGTGACGGTGTGCTGGTCGGCGGGACGCTCGATCACCGTCTCGTCCCGCATGAGGGGGACGTGCCAGTAGTCCGTCCGCGGGTCGAACATCGCGGCCCGGCGCTCCGTGCCCCCCGGCACTTGCCAGTCCATGTCGTTCGAATAGGGAATGCCGAGCCACGAGTCGAATCCGTGCCGGGTCGGCAGGTACTCGGGCCGATGGCCCAGATGCCACTTGCCGACGATGCCGGTGGCGTAGCCCGCGTCCCGCAACGCTTCCGCCAGCGTGATCTCCTCGGCCGGCAGCCCCGCGTGCGAGTCGGGGAAGAAGACGCCCTGCCGCCGCCCGAACATGCCGCTCCGCAGGTGGATGCGGCCGGTCAGCAGGGCCGCCCGGCTCGGGGAACAGACCGGCGCCTGGCTGTAGAAGCTCGTCCACCGCTGTCCCTCGGTCGCCATGCGGTCGAGGTGGGGGGTGCGGATGTTCGGGTGCCCGTAGGACCCCAGGTCGCCGTATCCGAGATCGTCGGCGGTGATGATGACGATGTTGGGCGGCCGGTCACCGCCCGGCTGGCGGGCCGACTCGGCGGCGAGGGGCGCGTCGCCGCGGCTCGTCACCGCGAGCAGGGCGAGACCGTAGATCGCGGTCAGCGACGCTCTCCGGCGTTTCGGGGCGGCATTCCTGCTTTCGGACATCGGCGCATTATAGTACGGCATCCCGCGCGCCCGGTGGCAAGGCCAGGCGGGTCCTGGCGCCGGCTCGGCCGGCGGGAGCCGCTGGCTCAGCCGAAGGTGAGTCGCTGGTTGTCGGTGGAGCCGCTGGCGGCCGGGCGGAGTCGCCGCGTCCCGGGCTCGGCGGGCGGTGCGAAGCGAGGGTCCTGACATGACGATGCTGACGAGACGGGAATGGCACAAGCTGATGGTGGCGGGCCTGCTGGCCGGCGCGGCCGGCCGGGCGCCGCGAGCGTTTCGCGGGCAGGAACCGCCCCGCGAGTCGCGTATCCGGGGGGTGCTGATCGGGGTGCAGAGCTACAGCTTCCGCGACCGCGACCTGCAGGGCCTCATCGACGGCATGCGCGCCGTCGGCATCACGAGCTGCGAGCTCTGGCAGGGGCACGTCGAGCCCCGCGAACTGGGCGGCCGCGACGCCCGGGACGAGATGCGGCGCTGGCGACTGACGGTCTCCCTCGACCACTTCCGGTCCATCCGGGAGCGTTTCGAGCGGGTCGGCCTGACCCTGAACTCCTACAACCTCAGCTTCCAGGACCACTTCTCGGACGACGAGATCGACCGCGGGTTCGAGATGGCGGCGGCCCTGGGCGTGTCCGCGATCACCGCGTCGGCCCACGTGAACAGCGTGCCGCGCATCGCCCGCATGGCTGCCGCCCATGTCATTCCGGTGGCCATGCACAACCACTCGCGGCGCGACGCGAACGAGTTCTCGAGCCCGGCCCAGTTCGCGGCGGCGGTGGCCCAGGGTGACGGCCGCTCGATCGCCGTCAATCTCGACATCGGCCACTACGTTGCCGCGAACCACGACCCGGTCGCCTACCTGCGCGAGCATCACGAGCAGATCACGACCCTCCACCTCAAGGACCGCCGGCACGACGAGGGCCCGAACGTGCCGTGGGGCGAAGGCGACGCCCCCATCGCGGAGGTGCTCCACCTGGTGCGCGACGCGGGGTGGGACATCCCCTGCAACATCGAGTACGAGTACCGTGGCGGCGACACCGTCGAGGAGGTGCGCCGCTGCTTCGACTACTGCCGGCAGGTGCTCGAAGCGTAGGCAGCGCGAGGACGCCGCACCCGGAGCCTCATGACTTCACTGACCCGCGCGAAGCTCTCGGGGATGATGTTCCTGCAGTTCTTCGTGTGGGGCGCGTGGTCGGTGCCCCTCGGGACCTATCTGGGCGAGGCGCTGCAGTTTCCGGGGCAGCAGATCGGGCTGGTGTTCGGGACGACGGCGGTCGCCGCGATGATCTCGCCGTTCTTCGTGGGGATGGTCGCCGACCGCTACTTCGCGACGGAGAAGCTGCTGGCGGGGCTGCACGTTGCGGGCGGGGCAGTGCTGTTCGTCGCGTCGACCCGCACCGCGTTCCCCGCCGTCTACGGGGTGCTGCTGCTGTACGCGCTCTGCTACATGCCGACCCTCGCCCTGACCAACTCGCTGTCGTTTCGCCAGATGGCCGAGCCGGCCCGCGAGTTCCCGCCGATCCGGGTGCTGGGCACCCTCGGCTGGATCGTCGCCGGCCTCGTGGTCGGGTTCCTGCGCCTCGAGGACACGCAGCGGCCGATGCAGATCGCGGCGGCCGCCTCCGTCGTCCTGGGCCTGTACTGCCTGCTGCTGCCGCATACGCCGCCCGGGAAGGCGGCGGCCCGGGTGACCGCGCGGGACGTCCTCGGGCTCGACGCCCTGCGCCTGCTGCGCGAGCCGTCGTTCGCGGTGTTCGCGGTCGGCTCGCTGCTGCTCTGCGTCCCCCTGCAGTTCTACTACGCCTTCGCCAACCCGTTCCTGAACGAGATCGGGGTGGTCAACGCCGCCGGCAAGATGACTCTCGGCCAGATGTCCGAGATCGGGTTCATGCTGGCGATGCCGTTCTTCTTCCGGCGGCTCGGCGTGAAGGGGATGCTGCTGGTGGGCATGGCCGCGTGGGTCGCCCGCTATCTGCTGTTCGCCTGGGGCGACAACGGCGCCCTGGTCTGGATGCTCTACGGCGGCATCCTGTTGCACGGCATCTGCTACGACTTCTTCTTCGTGACGGGGCAGATCTACGTCGACGAGAAGGCCCCGCCGGACCTGCGGGCGGCGGCGCAGGGCCTCATCGCGTTCATGACCCTCGGGGTCGGCATGTTCATCGGGTCGTGGCTGTCCGGGCTGGTCGTCGATCTCTACGTGGACGGCGCCGGTCACGCGTGGAACCGGATATGGATCGTCCCGGCGGTCTGGGCGGCGGCGGTGCTGATGCTGTTCGCCTTGTTCTTCCGGGACCGGCCCGCCCGTCCCCCCGTGGCGGCGGCTTCGGCGGCGGCGTGACCCGGCGGCGAGGCGCGGGCGCCCGGGGTGCGGTCTGACGGTCCCGGGCCGGCCGGATGCACGACGAAGCGGCGGGGATCACCGACAGGGTGGAAGGACGGCGGTGCGGCGAGCACCGGTGCGAGGACAGGCAGCGATGCAGGACACGACGCGAATCTTTCCGTTTCTCCGGTACGAGGACGCCCCCGCGGCGTTCGAGTGGCTCCATCGGGCCTTCGGGTTCGAGAAGCAGATGCTCGTGCCGGGGCCGAAGGGGACCATCGCGCATGCGCAGCTTCGCTACGGCGCCAGCGTCCTCATGATCGGGACGGCGGAGGACGACTTCATGAACATGAAGACCCCGAAGGCGGCCGGCGGCACGACGCAGGGGATCTACGTGCACGTGGACGACATCGATGCGCACCACGACCGGGCGAAGGCGGCCGGCGCGGAAATCATCATGGAGCTCGAGGACACCGAGTACGGTGCGCGCGAGTACGCGGCGCGTGACCTCGAGGGGCATTTGTGGAGCTTCGGGACCTATGGGCCGGAGACGGGCGATCCCGAAGACGGCGGACCGGGGGATGCCGCCGCCGGCTCGTCCACCGGGGAAGGAGCGGCAGGTTGACACCGTCCACGATTCTGCGGGACACGGCGTGCGCGTTCATCGGGGCGGGGGCGATGGGCGAGGCGATGATCGGCGGCCTCCTGCACCACGACCTCGTCGAGCCGGATGCGATCACCGCGTCGGACCTGGACGAGGGCCGGCTGAGCGCGGTGGAGCAGCGGTTCAAGATACGGACCACCCGCGACAACCGTTCTGCCGTCCGGGAGGCGGGCCTCGTGGTGCTGTCGGTCAAGCCGCAGGTGCTGCCGGCGGTCTGCGACGAGCTGCGCGGGGTGCTCCCGCCGGAGACCCTGGTCGTCTCGATCGTGGCCGGGGCCCGCATCGAGTCGATCGCCGGCGGCCTGGGGCACGGCGCGATCGTGCGGACCATGCCCAACACGCCGGCCCAGGTCGGCGAAGGCATGACCGTGTGGACCGCGACCGAGGCGGTGTCGGCCGCACAGCGCGAGCAGACCGGGGCCCTGCTCGGCGCGTTGGGGAAGCATCTGTACGTGAAGGACGAGGGGTTCCTCGACAAGGCGACCGCGGTCAGCGGCAGCGGCCCGGCCTATGTCTTCCTGTTGATCGAGGCGTTGATCGACGCCTCGGTCCACCTCGGCTGGTCGCGCCCCGAGGCCCACGAGTTGGTGGTCCAGACGGTGCTCGGCGCGGCCACCTACGCGCGGCAGTCGGCGCTCCACCCGGCGGAACTGCGGAACCGGGTGACGTCGCCGGGCGGAACCACCGCGGACGCGCTCTACCAGTTGGAGAAGGGCGGCTTCCGCACCGTCCTGTCCAAGGCCGTCGCGGCCGCCCACCGGCGCAGCGTGGAGCTGGGGGGCGGTTGATGACGCCCCGGCGTCACTTCTTCTTGCCGACGAGGACGAAGATCATCAGGATGTGGAGCAGGAACGCCCCGGCGCCGGTCAGCAGGAACAACACGATCGGATTCATCTGGTAGATCCTCCCGGGTCCGGCGAGAACGCCGGAACATACGCTGGAAACGGACGGTCCGGTTCGCGCAACCGCTCGATGAGGAACGAATCCCTCCGCGTGGAACGGCCGGCTCCCGCCTGCGTATTGTATCCGGTCGAGGGGGTGAACCGGCGCCGGAATTTGCGCGGCAGGTGGCGTGCCGGCCTGGCCCGGACATCGTCGCCTACGGCTCCGCTGCCCGCCCAACCAATCTTATAGGAGTCTGCACCGTTCCAACGGCGCAGACTCTTGGCTGCGGCCCCCGGGCGCGGCGCGCGCTCGGCCTGCGAGCCGCAGCGCCAGCGCGCGATCCCCGGGGGGGCGAGCGGGGAGGGATCCAGTAGCGCGCAGCCCCGCGGGGCTGCCTTCAGGTTTACAGCGTGGAGGCAGGGACCGCCGGCCGCATGCCGGCGAGGCGCGTGTCGATGATCGCGGCGGCCTCGCGCATGATGCGGTCCACGAGCTCCCGGCAGGTCGGGATGTCGTGAATCAGGCCCGCCACCATGCCCGCCGACCAGATGCCGGCGTCGGAGTCTCCGCTCTCCAGCGCCTGCTTGCCGCGTTCGCCGGAAACCAGGTGCTTGATGTCGTCGATGGTGGCGTTGCCGCCGGCCTCGATGGACCGGACTTCGTCGGAGACGACGTTGCGGAAGACCCGCGCGGTGTTGCGCAACGACCGGAAGATCAGGGCGGTGTCCCGCTCGCTGGCGCCGACGAGCTGCTGCTTGATGTTGTCGTGAATCGGTGCTTCCCGGGTGGCCATGAACCGGGTGCCCATGTTCATCCCGTCCGCCCCCAGGGCCAGGGCGGCCACGAGGCCGCGCGCGTCGCCGAAGCCGCCGGAGGCGATCATCGGGATGCCGACGCGGTCGGCCGCGCACGGGATGAGGACGAGCCCGGGAATGTCGTCCTCTCCGGGATGTCCCGCGCATTCGAACCCGTCGATGCTGATGGCGTCGCACCCGATCGTCTCCGCCTTGATCGCGTGCCGCACCGAGGTGCACTTGTGGATGACCTTGATGCCGGCCGCCTTGAACGCCGGCAGAAAACGTTGCGGGTTGTTGCCGGCGGTCTCGACGATCTTGATGCCGGACTCGACGACGGCCTGTGCGTACTCTGCGTACGGGATCGGCTTCAGGGTGGGGAGAATCGTGAGATTCACGCCGAACGGCCGGTCGGTCATTCCGCGGGTACGGGCGATCTCCCGCGTCAACGCCTCCGGCGACGGCTGCGTCAATGCCGTCAGGAACCCGAGGGCGCCGGCATTGGCGACGGCCGAGACCAGCTCGGCGTAGCCGACGTTCTGCATGCCGCCCTGCACGATGGGATGTTCGATGCCGAAGATTTCGGTGAAGCGGGTGGAGATCATGGCCGGGGAGCGGGTTGCCGCGGAACGGTTCGCGGCCGGCGGTCAGGGAGCGAACGGGATCTCGAGCAACGCTTCGATCTCGCTCGAGAGCGCGGTGTCTCCGGCGGGGAACCGGTTGCCGGCGAGAATGTAGGCGACGAGGCTCGCGGTCTCGTCGGGCGACAGGGTGCCGGGGGCGTCCTGCGGCATCTCCTCCTGGATCAGCCCGAACAGTTCGCCGAGGGAGCGGCCGTCCCACCGGTTTCGGAAGGTGTGGTCGCCGAGCAGGGCGGCCATCTCCGGCGCGAACGCCCGCAGGCTGCCGTGGCACGAGACGCACTGGTCGTCGTACAACGCCTCGCCCAGGTCGGCCTGCGCCGACGTGTAGAGACCTTCCTCAGCAGGGGGTTGGCGGTTGGCCACAGTCGCCCCGTTCATGACGAGGGCGGCCGCCGCCGCAAGAAGAAACGCACGCATGCTTCAGTCCCCGGCGACAGAGGGGGAACCCGGCGGTTCCCCCTCTCCCGCGTGCTTCCGAACCAATCTACCTACTGGTCGAGGACCACGGTCGCGTTCCGCTTCGGAACCTGCCCGCCGGTCTCGATCGTGGCGGCCAGCTCCACGTTCGCGATGTCCAGCACGGCGACGTTGTTGTTGCCGGACACCGAGATGTAGGCGTACTTGCTGTCGGGGGTAATCGTGACCCAGTTCGGCGAGTGGCCCACCCGGACGCCGCCCAGCAGCTCGAGATCGGGCAGGCTGTAGACGTACACGCTGCTGTTCAGGCTGCTGTTGGCGACCAGATACTGATTGTCGGCGGTCACGCCGATTCCGTGCGCGGTGTTGCCGCCGTGCCCCGGGGTCCGCTCGTCAGCCATCACCTCGGGGTACTCGATGCGATTGACCCACTTGCGGGTCTCGAAGTCCAGCACGCCGAACCCGTTGAGGTTCGAGAGCTGGGCGTAGATGCGCCTCGTCGACCCGTCCTCGTTGACGTCCATGGTCATCGGGCGGATGCCGAGGTCCGAGTACGTCGTCCACACCGGGAAGTCCGTCTCCGTGCTCACGACGGTGATGTTGCGCCCGCCGACCATGCCGGCGATCGCGTACTTGCCGTCCGGCGTCACGTAGGTGTTGTGGACCCCGCCGTGCACCGAGACCGTGGCCATGATCTCCTCCGACTCGGTGTCCAGGACCTGCAGCGCTCCCGGCGACTCGGCGATCGCCACGTAGACCTTGCGGCCGTCCGGCGTGGCCGCGATGTTGTTGGGGCGGCCAATCAACTCCACCTGCTTGACGACCTTCAGCGTCTCCATGTCGACGATGTCGATCGTGTCGTCGGACTCGTTGGCGACGTACAGCCTCTTGCCGTCGGGCGACGGCGAGGCGCCGTGCGCGCGCTCGATCCCGGTGATCTCTCCGACGACGGTGTTGGTGATCGGATCGATGACGTGCACGTTGTCGCCGGCGCTGTTGGTCTGGACGATCCGGACCGTCTGCGCCGCCGCCGCGACCGGGATGACGAGGGCGGCGATCGCCGCCAGAACCGCCAGTCTGCGTGTCGTGACCATTGCTCGAACTCCTTCTCTTGAAGCGCGTTCCATCGGTTGCTACTGAGCCGTTTCCCCGAGCACCCAGGCTGAGAGGGTCTGGAACCAGGGGTCTTCCTGCGAGCTGAACTGGCGTCCGCCGTTGTGGAACTCGTCGCCGCCCGCGTCCGGCTCGAGCGGATGCATCAGCAGTCGGCTCTCCAGCGGCTCACCCGGGATCACGAGCCGCTGCAGCGACTCGAAGTTGGCGCGTGACTGCTCCTCGTTCCAGGTGTCGGCGCCCCGCTCCAGCTCTTCGAGGAACCCGACCCGGCCGCCCTCGGAATGGCAGACGACGCAGCGGGTGAAGCCCGCCTTCCTCTCCTGGAAGATTGGCTGGACGTTCGCCTTGAAGTAGTCGTAGTCGAGGGTCGGCGCCGGAGACGCCTGAGGCTGAGCCAGCAGCGCGGTCAAAACCAGGAGAAAGGACATGGAGGCCTCCTTGAAAATGTCTGTCCCTGTCATTCAGGGCCGGGACCACGCGGGCCGGGTGCGAAAGCGCCCTTCCCGGCGCCGCGAATACGCGCGTGGACTCGGTCAGACTGTCCGACGCCGCCGGCCGCGTGGCCGCCGCAGAGCCGAGTACCGGTATATATCACGCTTCCGTCGAGTCGGTTGCACGACCTGCTCAAAAATGCACGAACAGCCTGACTCCGCCGCCTTTCGCGAGCCGCTGCCGAATCGGAGGCCAAAATACCATTGCCGGGTCTCCGGCATCCGGCAAGCCCGCCAGAGACGCCCCATGATACCGCGGATGGAGCCCTTCGGCTTGCCTCCGGCGCCCGGTATGCCGACAATGGTAGAAAAGGACGGGACTCGAGTCCCGGGAACACGGAAGGACCGTATTGGAGAATCACATCCGGGTTGAACCGGTGTCGCCGGTGATCGGCGCCGAGGTGTCCGGAGTCGACCTGAGCACCCCGCTCGCGCCCGACGTCGTCGAGGCGATCCGCGCGGCGCTGATGAACCACCTCGTTCTGTTCTTTCGCGACCAGGACCTGACCTGGTCGCAGCACATGGCCTTCGGCCGTCATTTCGGGGATCTGCACGTCCACCCCGCCGCGCCGAAGGACGCGGACCATCCGGAGATCCTGGTCGTGCACGCCGACGAGACCGCGAAGTTCGTGGCCGGCGAGCTGTGGCATTCCGACGTCTCGTGCGACGTCGAGCCCCCGATGGGGAGCATTCTGCGCGTGGAACAGGTGCCGTCGTCGGGCGGCGATACGCTGTTCGCCAGCATGTACGCCGCCTGGGAGGCCCTGTCGGACCGGATGCAGCAGCTGCTCCGTGAGCTGACCGCGGTACACGAGGGGAGGCACTACTACATCGGGCGCTACGGCGGGGACCATCTGCGGGACGGAGCCTATCCGTCCGCCGAGCATCCCGCGGTGCGGACCCATCCGGTGACCGGTCGTTCCGCGCTCTATGTCAACGAGGGTTTCACGACCGGGTTCAAGGAGCTGAAGCGGGCCGAGAGCGACGCGCTGCTCGCGTTTCTGGTGCGCCACTGCGGGTCCCCGGAGTTCCAGTGCCGGTTCCGCTGGCATGCCAACTCGATGGCGTTCTGGGACAACCGGTGCACCCAGCACCACGCCGTCTGGGACTACTTTCCGGAGACCCGCCACGGCTACCGGGTCACGATCAAGGGCGACCGGCCCTTCTGCGCCCCGGCCGCCCGCGCCGGACAGGAGCCTGCGGCGTAGGACGGCGTGCAGCCCCACGCCGCCCCGGGATGCATCGCCGGTCGAATGCAGCGGGGCTTGCGCCATGGGCTCCCGGGACGGCGTCTTCCGTGGGTCGCCGCTCGTCGCGAGTCCCGGTGCGGGCTCGGCACGGCCCTTGCTTTCGTGATGGCATGGAGCGACGAGAGCCATGAACGGATGGGGAGCCGACCGGGCAGGACGTGAGCGGCGGACCGTCGACGTGGACGGCTTTGCCCACGCCCTGGCCAGCCGCGAGCAGGACACCCATCAGCTGATCGTCGACACCATGGCCGGCGCCGTCGCCGCGCGGCGGGCCGCCCTCGCCGTCTATGACGACGCCGGCGAGGGCTTGACGATCACCGCGACCCGCGGGTCGCCGGTCCCGCCGGCCGCCGGCTCGGTGATTGCGCCCGGCGCCGGCATCATCGGACGCACGTTCGTCACCCGCCGCCCCCAGCTCGTGTCGGACGCGGCCGCGCGAGGGTCGAGGGAACCGCGGTTGCCGTTTCGCAACGGGTCGTGCCTCTCGGTGCCGCTGATTGCCCGGGGGACGGCGCTCGGGGTCATCACCCTGAGCGACCGCGCCGGCGAGCAGCCCTTCGACCAGGCCGACCTCTCTGCGGTGCAGGGACTGGCCGCGCCGGCCGCCCTCGCCCTCGCCTACGAGCAGGCCGTGCAGGTCAACAACCGACTCGAGCGGGCGGTGACGGTCGACCCCCTCACCGGGCTCTTCAACCGCGGTTGCCTCGATGCACGGCTGCAGGAAGAGATCGAACGGGCGCGCCGGCACCGCGAGCCGGTGGCCCTGGTCGCCATCGACGTCGACGGGTTCAAGTCGCTGAACGACGCCCTCGGCCATCCCGCCGGCGATGCGATTCTGAAGGGGCTGGCCGCGATCTTCCGCCGGTCGGTGCGGATGTTCGACATCTGCGCCCGGTTCGGCGGCGACGAGTTCGCCATCGTCATGCCCGGGGGCGCCGCCGCTGCGGCCTGCGGCAGCGCGGAGCGCATTCGACGCCGGATTCAGGAGTACTGGCCCGACACGGTTTCCCCCCGCCCGCCCGGCCTCCGCATCACCGCCAGCTTCGGGGTGGCCGTGTCCCGACCCGACACCACCCCGTCCGGCCTCGTCGAACGCGCCGACCAGGCGCTCTATGCCGCCAAGGCCCACGGCCGGAACCGCGTCCACCTCAGCCCCGTGGCCTGACGACGGCGGTCGCCGGTGGCGCGATGGGGAGCCGTGTCCAGCGACCTTCGCTCAGGCGTCTCCTCCAGATGCGTCGCGCCGGGCGCTATCATTGATTCATGATTCGCGTTGATGTTGCCGACGCCAACAACGGGCTCGCCGACTATCTCGAATCAGTCGAGCATGGCGAGACGGTGGTGTTGTGTCGGCGCAGCGTCCCGGTGGCGGAGATTCGCCCGGCCCCCGGCAGCCGAAGCTCATCGAGATCGGCGGCGCAAATCGACGCGGCAGGCGACCATCACGGTATCGCTATCGCTCTGGAACAGTCGGGCTTCAGTACGATTGCCGCTCGGCTCGTTCACCTGCATGAACTTGTCGACGACGACCCGGAAGAACCAGCTATCCCGATCGAGTCGTTGCGAGGACTGGCGTCGTTCCTCCTGAACGAACGCCAATTGCCGAGCCCACGCCTCGGCGTCGGCCCGGAGGGCTTCATGCAAGCGGAGTGGCGGGTGCCGGAGAGCGGCTTGCTCGCCATGAAGTTCCTGCCATCCGGGTTCATCCGATTCGCGGCCATCTCCGCCCCCGCCCAGCCCGGAATCGAGCGCCGGCGCGTCAGCGGAACCTTGCCCGCGGGCGAGGTGCTGGACGCGATCCGGGCATTCACAGATCTTCTCGACCGACCCGCTCATGAGCGACAAGACGATTCCTGACGACGACCATCTGTCACGGTACTGCAAACCGTCGACGGTTGACGACGGTCTGCCGACCGCGAGCGCCTTCGAGCTTCGCCCGGGCGAGGACCATCTGTCGGTGAACTGGCTCGAGTACTTTGGAGCGCTGGATGTGGCTACGGCCATTCAGCTCGTTCGACGCATATTCCATGACAAGGCGTATCGGCTTCGCCCGGGCGGCCGTTTCGCCGTGTTTCGGTGCGGGGCCGCCAAGCTCGCCGTCGGTGACGGAACGGGGCGACCGCTACGTATCGAGCATCTGCCTCTCGTCGACGACCAATCTCGCCCGGTACGAATCTGACGGACCCGATCAACGCCGTTCGCTCCCATCATTGATTCATGGTTCGGGTGGATGTTGCCGATTCCGACGCGGACTCGCCGACTGGCCACTTCCCGCCGCGGATGCCGGTGACTGTGGTTGTTCCCGCGACCGCGTTTGTCGTGGCCGTGGTCCAACGCTTGGCTGACGGGATTGCGAGCCGTGGCGAGTAGAGGATTCGACGTACTGCGCAACGACACGGCGCGGGAATATCTGATCAACTCGTACGCCAGGATGGTCTACCACGTCATGTTGAGAGACAGCCGGGTTCCGCATGACCGGAGACGTCTCGCCGCGATTGCGATGAAACTGCGCAGGGCGTTGCTGTCGGGGGAGAAGACCATTAGGTCTATGGACGTGCGGGACGAGCGCCGCAAGCTCACCGGCGGCTGCACGTACTGCGGCGAACCAGCGGAGTCGATGGACCACCTGATTCCTCGACTGCGACAGGGACCGGACTCGGCAGACAACTTGGTTCCGGCATGCCGGTGGTGCAATTCCAGCAAGGGCGGCCGAGACGTCTTCGAGTGGGCAAGGAGCAAGGGGTTCTTTCCCGTGCCGGTCCTGCGGCGATACCTGGTGCTCGCCTGGCGCTGGGTGGAGCGAGCAGAACTCCTGGATGCGCCTTTGGAAGTACTGCGTGACTCGAGGCCGCCGTTTCTGGTCGACGATATTCCATGGTCGGCGAGCAAGCCGGTGACTCTGTCGAAAACTGAAGCTCCAGGTCAGAGTACGGCCGAGGTCACGGAACCGTGACCTCGGGATCCATGCTTCGAGGGTTCCGCAACGGCGGGAATACACCTTCGCCGTCCCCGTTGGCCGAACTATCCTGCCGATTCCGATGACAGGTCGGTTTCCCCAAGCTCCCGCTTGGATTCCTGCAGTACACTGGCATCAGCCACTACCTGAACAACAGGATCTCCGGTTTTTACGTAGCTGTCTTCTTCTTCGAGATCTTCCCAAGTTTTTTCTTCCGTTTTCAATGTCTCGTATCTGGTTTCCCACTTGGCGGGCATGAAAAGTCCACTCAGCGAGTACGTGCCTATGGCAGTACCCATTCCAGCTCCGCCGACATTTACGGTTTCCTGTTTGTACGTCGACGCCACGGAAAGTCGTTCTTCAACCTTGGAAACTTCGACTCTGACTTTTGGGCGCTCCAGCGATCCCAATAGTTCGCCAGTATCAGGATCTCGGATGTCCTCTCCCTTGATGTCCATCACCTCGAAGCGCATGCCGACGGCCACTCCGCTTTGAGCGCCGACGTTGATGACCATCTCCCGCGAGTTGAGAATTCGCGCTACCTTTCCGCGAATCGGTTCAGTCATTGCCCACCCCGTCGTGACCGTCCGGAGGACAGTACTTGGCGTAGCTCCTTGACGTCCTCAGGTACAACGTCTTCCCAATCTGCCAGTGCATTATCGGCCGTGCTGATCTGAGCGATTGCTATCTCGCCGAGTCTCGCCAACACCTGCTGGCATTGGTCAGGCATGTTGGAATCACGCGACGAGTCGATGATGATGGTTGCCATCCGGTGCAGACTTTGGTACTGCGACAGAAGGCGGCGAAATGCCGATCGGGCATGTGGCTTGATTATTTCTCTTGCCGCATTCGTGGCGGATAGGCGACCAACCATAAACGTACCCGTGAATCCCGTCGACACGGCCAAGACCTGGAGGAAAACGCTCTCCAGGTCCGTCAGGGGCCTCGTGGTGGCCACGTACGCGAAGGCGACGAACCCAGCCGCGGACATGGCGATCAACAACCCGGGTGCGGCGTATTCCGCGTACTTCATGACACCTCAGTGATGGACGACGGCGCGTTGCGGTCCTCTGTAAATGATGGCGACGAAGTACCGCCGGCGTCAAGGTCGATCTTCATGGCTCCCCTCACCCGCCGAACAGCCCGACGACGGTTATCGAGATGGTGACGCACACCGCTGCCCCCAGGGTCATCCAAATGCCGACCTTCGCCATGTCGCGAATCGAGAAGTAGCCGGCTGAGTACGGGAGGACGTTGGTGGGGCTCTCGGTGACGAGGATGAACGCGAGGGTCGAGGTGAACGCGGCGGGGGCTGCGATGGCCCAGGCGTCGAGCTCGAGGTCGATGGCCAGGGCGAGCAGGATCGGCATGATCAGCGAGCCGGTCACGGTGTTGCTCGAGAACAGCAGGTGCAGCAGCGCCACCGCGATGACGATGACGAACGGGCGCAGCAGCGCCGGGATCAGGATGAGGTTGCCGAGCAGCAGCTGCGCGAGCCAGCGGGCGGCCCCGGTCTCGAACACCATCAGCCCGAGCGACAGGCCGGCGACGATCAGCATCACGCCGCCCCAGTCCATGTTGCCCTGGGCCTCCTTCCACGACATGACGCGAATCATGGGGAGGAACAGGGTCAGCCCGCCGGCGAGGGCCACCGCCTGCACCGGCGGGTCGACAAGGCCCCCCGTCAGGTCGGCGAGCCACGGCGTGATCAGCCACGCGGTGATGGTCAGCGCGAAGATGACGAGGGTCTTGCGCTCCACCGGCTTCAGGGGGCCGAGCGCCTCGATCTTGGCCTCGATCTCGCCCTCCCGGTAGGGCAGGGTCTCGATCTCCGGGGGGAAGATGCGCAGGAGCAGCCACCAGCCCACCGGCACCATCAGGGCGGCGGCGGGGACCCCGAGCACCATCCACTGCGCGAACGAGATGGACACACCGGAGATCTCCTCCAGGTAGCTGAGCGCCAACACGTTGGCGGCGGTGCCGGCGGGGGTGCCGATGCCCCCGATGAGCGGGCCGTAGGCGCACGAGATCATCAGAGCCCGGCCGTAGTTGCTCTGGAGCGGCTTCAGGCCGGCGTCCTTCAGCACCCCGACGCCGAGCGGCAGCATGACCGCGGCGACGGCCATGTCCGTGATCCACATCGAGAGCAGCGCGCCCACCACCAGGAAGCCGAGCAGCACGCGATCGGCCCGGGTGCCCGCCCACCGCAGCACGTGCAGCACCATCCGCGTGCCGAGCCCCGAGAACGTGAACCCGGTCGAGAGGAAGAGGACCCCGATGAAGAACACGATGAGGGGATTGCCGAACCCGGCGTTCACCGCCGACGCGAAGTCGGTGATGCCGAAGGCCGCGATCAGCACCAGCACGAACAGCGAGGTGGCCGCGAACGGCATCGCCTCGCCGACCCACAGAGTGACCGCGAAGAGCAGGATCGCCAGACACGTCTTGCCTTCGGGGGTCAGGGCAATCAGCTCGCCCCCCCGCTCGAGCGGTGCCGGCACCGGCAGCAGATGGACGACGGCCATGAGGGCGGTGGCGCCCAGGAGGATCAAGAGGGCCCGGTAGTCGCTGACAGATGCGTTGGGGTTGGACATGATTGACGCCTTCCCTTCGAGGCTGCTCCGCGGGTGACGCCGCCGGGCCGACGATTCAGGGTGCGGAATCGGAGACGCGGGGAATGATACTGCGGCGGGGTCGATACGGGGTCGGGCGGTTCAGGCGCGGCCCGCGGGCGAGCCGCCCGGGCGCCGGTGCATCGCCATCACCGCGAGGGTCGCGGTGATGGCCGCCCCGAGCCCGAGCATCGCGGGGTTCAGCCCGGCGATGCCGCCGTCGCCGCCGGTCAGTCGGACCGCGGCGAATACCGTGACCCCGGCCGCGATCGAGGCGAGGGCCTCGGGCGTCCGCACCCGGCCCACGTACAGTCCGACGATCACCGGCACGAACAGGCTCACCGACAGCAGCGTGTAGAAGATGCTCAGTGCCGCGATGATGGAGGTCAGCGAGATGGCCAGCGCGGTGGCGCACGCCCCGCCGGCCGCCGCCGCGCCGCGGGCGACCCGCAGCACCGCGGCGTCGTCCGCGCCCGGATTCACGAATCGCGCATAGAGATCGCGGGACAGCGAGGTGGCGAGCATGAACAGGATGGCGTCGGCCGAGCTGAGCTCGGCCGAGAAGATGGCCGCGAGCCCGAGGGCGCCGAGAAGCGGCGGCAGGGTCGCGATGAGCACCGTGGGCAGGGCCAGATTGTGGTCGTCCAGGTCCGGGGCCACGGTGCGCGCCATCATGCCCAGCAGTGCCGGCGCCGCCGCGAACAGGAGCAGGGCCACGGCGTTGAGCCCGACGCCGACGCGTACCGCCCGATCGTCGCGGGCCGCGTAGACTCGTTGCAGGATGCCGGGCGAGACGATGAACGAGGGGGCGATCATGACCAGCAGGAACCAGCCCGACCCGCCGCCCTGCCAGATGTTCCAGTACCCGTCGATCTCGCGGGTCTCGGCGAGCATCCCCGACAGCCCACCCACCGACGTCAGGATGAGCGGGCTGACGACCACGAAACCGGTCAGCAGCACCGCGAGCTGCACCGCGTTGACCCGGACCGAGGTCAGCAGTCCGCCGGCCGTGAAGTAGACCGTCACCACGACCCCGCCGACCAGCGATCCGATCCACGGCTGGAGTCCGCTCACCGCGTGGAGCACGCCGCCCATCGCGATGATCTGCCCGGCGAGAATGGCGAGGGTGCCGACCCACAGCAGGGCCGCGATCAGAGCGCGCACCTCCGGCCCGTAGCGGTGCTCGAGGAAGTCGCCCACCGTCTGCAGGTCGTGGGCCTCGGCCATGCGCCGCAGCCGGGGACCCACCCAGAACGCGAGGACGATCGAGCCGATACCCGCCGACCCCACCCACCACCACGCGCTGAGGCCGTCGCGATACCCCAGCGCGGCCGCGCCCATCGTCGACCCTGCCCCGATGTTGGCCGCGAGCAGGGTGGTGAACAGGAGGCCGGGCCCGAGGCGGCGGCCGGCGACGAAGAAATCGCTCGGTGCCGTGACCCGGCGGCCGTACCACAACCCGACCGCCATGAGCAGTCCGGCGTAGGAGAGGATGACCGCTAGATACAGATTCACGGGTCACGGACCGGACGGGAGGTCGCGCGCCGCGGGATAGCCGGGGATGCCGGTGGCCGCGCGCACCGCCCGCACGACGGCCTCGGCCATCACCTCGGCGGCGAGGGCGCCCACCGTCCCGACACGCACCGGCTCGTCGTGCCGTCCCGTCGCCAGGGCGAAGATCGCATCGCCGTCGTTGGGGGTATGCGAGGGGACGATGGCCCGGGCGAAGCCGTCATGGGCCATCTGCGCCACCGTGGTCGCCTCGGCCTGGCTGAGCCCCGCGTTGGTGGCGACCACCCCGAGGGTGGTGTTCTCGCGGCGCCGCCCGCCGCCGCCCCCGCCCGCGCGCAGCAGCGTGCGCGCATCGGCGAGACGCTCGCCGTCCGGGGTGCGCACTCCCGCCACCACCCGGCCGGTCGCGGGGTCGATGACGTCGCCGACGGCATTGACCGCGGCCAGCGCCGCCACCACGAGTCCGCCGGGCACGGTGATCGCGGCCGAGCCGACGCCGCCCTTCATCGCCCGTCCGGCCCCGCCCAGCTTGCCCACGGTCGCCCCCGCCCCCGCCCCGACGTTGCCCTCGGCCACCGGGCTCGCGTCGGCGCCGGCGGCGGCGCGATAGCCGCAATCGGCGGTGGGCCGAATAGCCGGGTCGCCGCCGACGCTCAGATCGAACAGAATCGCGGCCGGCACGATCGGCACCTTCGCGACGCCGGTGTCGTAGCCGATGCCCCGTTCCGACAGGTAGCGGACCACGCCGCCGGCCGCGTCCAGCCCGAACGCGCTGCCGCCCGCGAGGACGATCGCGTGCACACGCTGCACGGTCTTGGCGGGGTCGAGCAGATCGGTTTCGCGCGTTCCCGGCGCGCCGCCTCTGACGTCGACGCCGGCGACCGCCCCCGCTTCGGCCAGCACGACGGTGCAGCCGGTCGGCCGTGCGGCGAGGGTGTGATGGCCGACCTTGAGCCCGGCGACCGCCGTCAGCCCCTGGTGGGGCTGGGCGGACGGCGCCGGCTGGCTCATGAGTCCTCCCGCGAGACAGGAGACTATGGCGATTATGCGGCGGCCCATCGCTCCTGGCGTGGTCTCTCCGGGGGGTGTCCCGGCTACTCGCCGTCGTCGTCGGTCGCGACCCGCTGCAGCGTTTCGCCGGCCAGATACCGCTCGTACTGCTCGTCGGTCATGAAGGCGACGTCCGTCCAGCCGTGGCCCATCTCGTCCATGGTCCGCGACCCCCAGCCGACCCACGCGGTGGGGTCGGGATTGTGCCGGTTGTTGGCGGTGTTGTCGTGCCACGACACCGTATGCAGAATCGTGCCCTTCGGAAACACGTGCGGCTTCTCGTAGGCGTAGACGATCTGCCACGTCTGCTCGTAGTTGGTGACGTCGGTCAGCACCTCGCGGCGGCCGTCCACGTGAATCGCTTCGAGCAGCATCCGCTTGCCCCGGAAGTGCATGTGGGGCTGGAAGCTGAGAATCAGCGCGGCCTGCGGCAGCGGCCAGAACCGCTCGTGGCGTGCGACGGTATCGGGCGGAATGCTCATGAGGGCGACGCCGTTCAGGGTGTTGTCGTCGATGAGGGCTCCCGTCGGCATCCGTTCCGCGTGCAGGTCGAGGTCGTAGCCGGCCAGCAGGAGCCGGTCTTCGACCGCTTCCCGGTTCAGCTTCCAGTCGTGGCCGACGCCGGTGCGAATGCGGTGAGCGGTGACGATCAGCTCGGGCACCTGCCCCTTGGGGTAGAACTTGATGCCGACCTTCTGCCGGTCGATGGTCTCTTCACCCCACGGATGGTAGTGCGGGGCGAACCGGAACAGCCCCCCCGCCGGCAGCTTCCGCCCCGTGCCGTCCGGATAGTACTGGCCGGTGCTGCCCATGGCGTACTCGATCAGGTCGATCTCGCGCGTGTTCGACCCCATGCCGAGCCGGAACTCCTCCCGGTCCTCCGCCGTCTCCGGCACGCTGACGTACACGTGCGAATGGTGCACGCAGCAGTAGGCTTCGGGAATGATCTGCACCCACTTCACGTACCGGTCCTCGGTCAGTCCCGGATCGACGATCTCGGACGGGTAGAAGTCGGCGCCCTCGGCCGGAATCTCGAAGCCCTTCTTCATCTGGACCACCAGATCGGGCTCGCCGTAGGTCCATTCGTCCAGCTTCGCGAACTCGAGCGGCGGGGGCGCGTCGGCCGGATTGCCGCGCGGCGCGCCGGCTGCGACCCATGCGACGATGGTGGCGATATCGGCGTCGCTCAACGACGGGTCGGCGACGTACTCGCCGATGCTGCGGTCGAGGTGCCACGGCGGCATCTGCCGGGCGACGACGCGGTCGCGAATCGCCCGCGCCCAGGGCCGGGTCTCTTCGTAGGTCAGCAGCGACATCGGCGCGCCGGTGCCCGGACGGTGGCATTTCTGGCACGAGAGCTGCAGCAGGGGCAGCACGTCGCGGGTGAAGGTGGCGCCGTCCTCCGACTGGCCCGCAGCGCCGGGGGTCGGGCTGAAGAGACCGGCCGCGAGGGTGATGACGACGGCAACGCGTGTCGAGACGCGCATGGTGATGACCTCCGGAAATGACGCAACCGAGCCGATGCGTGCCCAGTCTAGTGGAACTGTATCGGCGAGATCCACCGTGTGCCGGAGCGACGCGCCGGCCGCCGCCGCTTGTGGCGAGTCGCGGCCTCGTGATAAATGATTCTGTCGGTACGCCGCTTCCGCGGTGATCGGGCCGCGGTTGCGCTCGATCGACGCCGGCCGGTGATGAGGAACGAGGGAGAAGGAACGACATGACCGCCCGTGGTACGCGTCTTTCGTTCGGGCCGGCGGCGCTGGTGCTGGCGGCGGTGGTGGCCGCCGGTCCGTGGGCGCCTTCCGCGTTCGCGCAGCAAGAGCCGGTGTATCCCGTCTACGACGGGTTCTCCATCACCCCCGAGGGCCTGCACGTGCTGTCGTTCGCCTACTTCAGCCACAACTTCGAGCCGGTGACGGTGCCCGCCGGCCCGCGGAACCGGTTCGAGCCGGCCGCCGCCGACCGGGGGCAGCCGACGACGTTTCTGCCGGGTCATCACCGGTTTCAGTGCGTGATGGTCCTCGACCCGGACTTTGCCGGCGACCTGCGCTGGACGGTGGAACATGCCGGCGCCGCGACCGGCACCAGCGAGGACACGCTGCAATACAACTGGGAGTTCGAAGAGCGCTCGATGCGCAATCTGCTGCGCGACGTCGAGCCGGCCGAGGCGCCCCGCGGCGTCTGTCTCAACCGGTCGCCGACGGTCAGATTCCTCGGGCTGCGGAACGGCCCCGAAGGCGCGCCGCCCGAGGTGGCGGTCGCCGTCGGGCAACCGCTGAAGCTGTTCGGCAGCGTCCGTGACGAGGGGCTGCCCCGCGAGGGAGCGCTGGTCAGCCGCTGGCGGATGCTGAGCGGCCCCGGCGCCGTGACCTTCAGCGCGCCGGACGAGCCGCGCACGCTGGCGTCGTTCGATGCCGCGGGACGCTACGAGCTCGAGCTGTGGGCCAGCGACGGCGAGCGCGACGGGTCCAACCGGGTCGACGTCACCGTCGAGCCCGCCCCGTAACGGCCCGTGGCGTAACCCCGCGTTGCACCGAGAGCGGGATGCATCGCCGCTCGAATGCAGCGGGGACTGTCTCCACGGGCTGTCAAGGGCTCGGCGGCCGCAGTACCGAGGCCAGCGAACTCGCACGTTCTCCGGCGGTCCCCGCGACCCGTTGAGACGGGCCTCTTGCCCGGACCTCCCGACCCGCGGTTCCCGGGCCGAGTTGTCGCGATTCGCCTCGGCAGGCTACAATTCCAAGCTATCGACGTCGGGTTCGCCCGTCTGTCGGGACGAATGCCGGTCCCGGACAGGAGCAGTGTCGCTCTGACCGATGTCCGGGGGCGCCACGCTCTACGGTACCGGCGCCGGGACCGGCATGCGTCGAATGGCGCCACGGCGGCGTCCGGGGGGCGACGGGGCCCCAGGAAAGGATTCCGTGCGAGTATTCATCGTCAACCCCAGCCACTTCTCGTTCGGCGTAGCCGTCATCACCCCCCGCTGGATGTACGTGCTCGCCGCGGCGACCCCCCGCAAGTGGGGCGATCCGATCCTGGCCGACGAATGTCTCGAGCCGTTCGACGACAGCCAGATCGAGCCCGGCGACGTCGTGGGCATCGGCGTTCACACCGGCAACGCACTGGTCGGCTACCAGCTTGGCAAGCGGGTGCGGGCGCGCGGGGCGTGGGTGGTGTACGGCGGCATCCACGCGACGCTGTATCCGGAAGAGGCGCACGAGCGCGGCGACGCCCATGCCGTGGTCAAGGGCGACGGCGACGTCGTCTGGGGCACCGTCATCGAGGATTGCGTCAAGGGCGATCCGGAGCGCATCTACGACGCCGGCCAGGTGGACGCCGGCGTGTTCAAGCCCGCGCGCTGGGACCTGCTGAAGCGCGAGAACTACATGTGGGCGTCGGTCCAGACGGTGCGGGGCTGTCCCAAGCACTGCTCGTTCTGCTCGGTGTGGCGCACCGACGGACAGAAACCGCGCCAGCGGCCGGTGAACCCCGTCATCGAGGAGATCGTCGAGTTGCGGCGCATGGGGTTCCGGTTCGTCGCCCTCGCCGACGACAACTTCTATCCCGTCACCCTCGAAGACCTTCGGATGGCGAACCGGCGCGAGGACAAGACCCGCTACGACGAGTTGAAGGCCCTGCGGGACGAGCGCTTCGAGCTGATGGCCCAGATGGAGAAGCTGCCGAAGGATCTGGTGTTCTTCACCCAGATCACGATGGAGGCGGCCGAGGACACCGAGTTCCTCGACGCGATGCGCAAGGCCCGGATCCTGGGCGCGCTCGTCGGCATCGAGGCGGTCACCCCCGACGGCCTGAAGGACGTCTACAAGGAGTTCAATCTCGCCGGCGATGAGCTCGTCGAGCGGCTCAAGCTGTTCAAGGAGCACGGTGTGCACGTCCTGGGGTCGTTCATCTTCGGGCTGCCGAGCGACCGCCCGGACACCTTCAAGGCGACCCTCGACCTGGCGCGCCGGGCCGACATCACGTTTGCGCAGTTCGTGACGTTGACGCCGTTCCCGGGCACCCTCGATTTCGAGCGATGGGAGCAGGAGAACGCGGCCGACATGCCGCAGATCGACGGCATCCCCATCTCGCGCCACTGGCTGATCCCGCAGTCGAAGCGGCCGAAGCTGATGACCCCGCACCCGGCGATGTCGGGCGAGGAGATCCGCGTCCACACCCAGCAGGTGTGGGACCACTTCTACAGCGCCAAGGAGGCCTGGCGGCGCTCGATCGTCGTGAAGTCGCTGAAGGCTCGCCTGGCGTTTCTCCTGGTGTCCAAGCTCTACCGGCAGATGTACGCCAACACCGGCCTGTCCACCGACAGCGCCCGCGTATCGCGGTCGACCCAGTGGGCCCGGCTCATGGCCAAGCCCGCGCACCGGCTCTTCGCCGCCGAGCCCATGCCGGACCTGCAGGTGCCCGCGCCGTAGCCGGACGTTCGCTCGCGGCGCGGGGACACCGCCGGGCTTGTCGTATTTATTGCAGTAAGTACTTAGCTGGGCACCTGGGCGGGGGGCGGACGGCGCGTCGCCCCCCGACCAGACCGGCAAGCCCCGGGGTTGGGTCCCAGGCGGTTGCATCGACTGGCCTTGCTCGAAAACCGACCTCCGTGCCGACGTAGACGCTGCGGCCGAGCTCGGCAATCCGCTGCCTCGTGAACGGATTGAACGAGTTCAGATGATTGACGTAGTACTGGTCGGTCAGGTTCTGCACGCCGGCCCGCACCGTCAGTCCCTCGCTCACCCGCACCCCGCCCATCAGGTCGATCGTCGTCCAGCCCTCGGTGAGCGCCTCGAACCGCGTCGCGGCGACGCGCTCCTGCGCGGAGGTGCTCGTCACCAGCACCTCCACCCAGGCGGTCCTGGCCGGATTGTGCACGTCGAGGGCGTACCGCTGCTCGAACGGCGGCACGCCGAACAGCGGCTCGTCGAACAGCAGGTCTTCGGCCCGAACGTACGACCACCCTCCCCGCAGGTCGACCCACGGCCCGACGGCAGAGGTCGCCGTCAGATCGAAGCCGGCGAAGCGCGCGGCGTCGGCCTGCACGTAGCGGAAGAGCTGATCCGGGCTGAGCGGGAGGCGCCGCGCGAGGTTGGGGTCGTGCGCCACCGTGATGTAGTCGTCGACGTTGCGCAGGAAGATGTCGAGGGTGACGGTGGCCTCGGCCGCGCGAAGCGTCGTCCCCACGTTGAACTCGAGGCTCTTCTCGGGCACGAGACTCGGATTCCCCACGAACTCCGCCGCGGTCTGGAACTTCACGGCGGGGAAACGATCGGCATACCGCTCCAGCACCGACGCGTTGCGCACGGCCCGGCCGGCCCCCAGCGTGACCTGCCAGTTGTCGGTCAGGCGCAGGCTGGCGCTGGCGGCGGCACTGACGCTGGTGTTGGACTGCGCGAACTGATCGCCCGGGACGAGCATCGCCGCGCCATGCCCCTCGCCCTGCATCCCCTCGTCGTGCGAGCCGTGCCCGTGCATCGGGGCCATGCACTGCGCGGTCACGCAGTGGAAGTGGCCCTGCACTTCGTTCAGCCCGTACTCGGGGACCGCGTTGTGGGCGAAGAATGACGTAACCTGCCCCAGCTGCGTTTGCTCCCGATCGACCCGCACGGTGGCCCCGACGGTGCTCCGCCCGCGGTCGACGAGTACCTGGGCGTAGCCACCGGCGTTGGTCAGGGTCGCGTCCGGCCAGACCGGATGCCGGTCGTGGTGGATGTCCCCGGTGTCGCGGTCGCTGACGGTCTGCGTGGCGTTCTGCCGCAGCTGGTACGTGTCGAACCCCAGCTTGTAGCGCAGCGGTCCCGTCTCCAGGGCGGCGTGGAAACGGCCGCCGACGGTGTCGGCCGACGCGGGCAGGTCGACGCGGATGGGGAACGGCGGCGTCCGATGCTGGTTCCGCACCGCCGTCGGCTTGTTGTGGTTGTTCATCAGGTGTTGTTTGCGGTTCACGTACGCCGTACCGGCGAGCTCCGTCAGGACGCCCGCGGCCGGCTCGTGCGAGAACGCGAGCGACTGCGTCTCGAAGAAGGTGGCGTCGAGAAGGCGTCCCGGATAGTCGCAGGCCGGAAGTGGGGTGTCAACGCCTTCTCGCATCCGTCGAGGAAGCTGTCGAATCTACCCGAAGCGCTTCGCGTCGGCCGAGGCGTAGCTCGCCATCGCGCGGTCGAGTCCGACCGTCGCTTCGAGCGTCTCGACCACCTCCGCCAGTCGCGCGCCCGGAATGACGCAGGTCATCTCCTCGGACCGCATCCCCGTCCGCGAGCGGCTGAGCGCGCAGCCGACGCTGGCCGCCACCGCGTTCCGCTCCTTCGCCATAGCCACGATGTGGCACTGTGGCTTGCCTTCGATCGGCATCTGCGGGAAGGCGTCCTTCAGCGTCATCAGCCCGAGCCCGTTGATTCGCAGCAGCACGACATCGGGGGGCGTCCGGCGTTCGGCGAGCGGTCCGTAGACGACCGATTCCGGCTGCGCGGCGACGTGTGGCAGGCCCATTACCGCCGCCTGATCGACCCAGCCGGCCTCGAGGACCGCCCCGACATCGTCCTTCGTGGCTGCATCCTCCAGCGTGATGAACCCGTGCGTGTAGCTGCCGACGCTGCAGTTGGCGTGGTCGGCGGCGACGGTGGCGAAGGTGTCGGTGGCGCCCTGGATCCAGAAGACGCAGCCGGCCGGGACCTGTCCGGTGCGGCCGTGCTCGTTCGGCTCCGGGTAGCGGGGCTCGACGCGGGGCGCCGGTGGGGCGTCGCCGGGGGCGTGGAACGAGATGGCCAGCGGCGCTGCGAACGGTTTCAGCGCGGCGACGAGGCGGTCGTTGAGTGAACGCAGGTTCGCTGCAGTCGTGTCGTCGGTCATGACGGCGATTATAGGCGAGCGATTCCGCGACGGTGAACGGCACCGACGCTATCTTCGTGTTTTCGGTGTCGCCCAACACTCAAAGGCGAAGACCGGCCGAGGATGGAACTCGTTGTGGTGCCTCTCACGGGTTCCTGCTCCAGGGGTCGCTCCAGCGCCCCGCCAGCGCGCGACCCAGCCCACTCGGGTCGGACGAGCCGGGTCTCGTTACGCCTCCCATCAGTGCGCCCGCGGGGTTCGACCGCGGGCTGCGCCAGGAAACCCGTTCAGTCGACCCAGTCGGCGATGAAGATGTTCGTCTCTCCCTCCTGTGCGGCATCGCGGTTCGAGGCGAAGATCAGCTTGGTGCCGTCGGGCGAGAACATCGGGAAGCCGTCGAAGACGTCGCTGTAGGTGATGCGTTCCAGCCCCGAGCCGTCCAGGTTGATCATGAACAGGTCGAAGTTGCGGCCTTCCGGGTTGTGCGAGTTCGACGCGAAGATGATCCGCTCCCCGTCGGGGTGCCAAAAGGGGGCGAAGTTGGCGCCGCCCAGGTCGGTCACCTGCCGCAGGTTCGAGCCGTCGGCGTCCATGACGAACAGCTCGACGGCCCCGGGCCGCCAGAGCCCCTGGTCGAGCAGGCGCTTGTAGTCGTCGAACTCCCGGCCGTCGGGGATCGCCAGACGCCAATCCTGCGTCGCCAGGGCCCGACTCTCGACTGCGGAGCCCGCGTGGCCAGAGGCGGTGAAGGAAGCCTGTCTGGTACGGCTCGTCGTCACGTCATCGGTCCGCTCGCGCGGTGTCGCGCGCCTGTCCGTCCGCTGCCTCGATCGGCACCGGGCGCGGCTGATGAGAGGCGTTCCAGTCCGGTAACGCGGGAAGGGATGCGGCTCGGCGCGCCGCGGCTACTGCCCGGCTTCGCACGAACCGCCGCCACGTCATGGCGAGGCCGGTCCAGACGAGTACCGCGCTGCCGGTGGAGGCGATGCCGGCGATGGTCTGTCCGACGACGCCGTAGACCTCTCCGGTGTGGGCGAAACGCAGCCAGTAGCGGATTTGCTCACCGCGGCTGTCCGGCAGCCCACTGACGCGCGCGGTCAGGATTCCGCTGGACCGATCGAACGTCAGGTCGGTCCACTTCGCCGGCTGCCGTCCCGAGCCGCGATCCGCCTGCACCGTCACCGCTTCGTCGGCCCCATCGGGGATGCGCACCGTGAGCCGGCGCCAGCCGGGGGATTCCGCCGCGGCGCGGTCGAGGATTGACTGGTAGCTCGCCCATGCACCCGGCCGCGGTGACGAGCCGGCCGCATCGTCCGGGGGGGCGGCTGCGGCCGCCGGTCGCGCGCTGCGCCAGGGGGGGGGCTCGCCGACGGCGGCGTAGATCAGGTTGCCCACCCACTGGTACGAGATCATCGCCCCGCTGAACACGATGATCAGCAGCGGCAGGGCGGTCCAGAAGCCGATCGCGTTGTGCCAGTTGAAGTCGCGCGCCTTCCCGTCGAGGCCGCGCCGGAACCACGTGACGTTCCGTAGCGAGTGGCGCGTCCAGGTGCGCGGCCACCACAGATAGAATCCACTCACGACGAGGAAGAGGAACCCGAGGTTGGCGGTTGCGGTGAACGTCCGACCGATGATCCGATACTCCCCCTCGAGGGCGAACCAGCGGTGCCAGTACATGACGCTCCGGAGGAAGCGTCGCGTTCGTGTGTTGCCATCCCCCAGCCGCTCGCCGGTGAAGCGGTCGACATGGACGGGGTCTCCGTCGTCGAGCTCGACGACCGCCGGCTCCCGCGGATCGCTCTCGAGGGCCACGGACGTGACGAGACCGGCGGACTGGTCGACGGTGACGCGCGCGATCAGCTCGTCGAGGCCGAGTGGCGCGACGTCCGGGGCCGGCGGATCGGCGCGATACCCGCGAAGCGCCCACTGGTTGAGCTGCGCCTCGTAGGTGAGGACCACGCCGGTCACCGCCATCATGAGGATCACGATGGCGGCGGTGACGCCGACCGGCAGATGGATCCAGAAAATCGCCGTGCGCAGGGACATGTCTGGTCCGGTTCGGGACGGAAGCCCCCGGCCCCGGGTCGTCGGTCGGCGCCGCGTGCAGGCGCCGATGCGGCTGGCGGGTGCGCGAGGACCCGACTTAGGCCGGGGGGACTCCAGGCGGCGTGGCGAACGCCCGCTACTGGGAGCGGTCGGAGTCGGTCGCCTGGGCGTCGGAGTCGCTTCCCTGGGAGTCGGGTTCGGTCGCCTCGGGCTCGGCATCGCCCCCCCCGTCGACATCCGTTCCGCCGGGGCAGGCCGCGGTCATGGCGGCACCCGCCGCGATCGAACCGGCCGCGACCGTACGCCAGAGAAACGAGCGGCGGTCGACCCGGACGGCGGTGATGTCCTCGTCTGTCAGCGACGTCGGCGACCCCTGACGATTCGCGCCGGGCTTCCGGTTCTCCAGTCTGCGCATGACATCTCTCCTGATGCTGTAAGATGAATAAGATGAGAATGAGTCCCAGTATCGTAGCGGCGCGTGCCCTGGTTGTCAAGCGGTGACGCGACCCCCAAGACCATCGCGCGAGAACGAAGTACGATTCGCATTGCAATGGAGTGCTCGCCAGGATGACAGACCACACCAAGCCAGGACCGGCGACCGACCGCGACTGGTACGCTTGGCTCATCGATCCGCTGCCGACCGCCGAGTTCGACCGCGACTACTACGAACAACGACTTCTTCACCTCCGGCGCGAGGCGTTCCCCTACTACGCCGAACTCCTTTCGGTGACCGACCTTGACCTCGTGCTGGGTACCCACTCCGCCAGTTATCGCGACATCAGCCTGGTCCGGGGCGACGGCGATGTCGCACGCGGCGAGTACACGAACGACGCCGGCAAGGTCCAGCCGCTTGAGGTCGCGAGGCGCTTCGACGACGGCGCGACCGTCATTTTCAACCAGCTCCATAGGCGTGTGCCGACGCTGGCGCGGCTGTGTGTCGCGCTCGGGCGGCGCTTCTCTTCGCGGGTCCAGACGAACGTGTATCTCACGCCGCCCGACGCGCAGGGATTCGCCCCGCACTGGGACACCCATGACGTCTTCGTGTTGCAGATCAGCGGGACGAAGCGCTGGTCGATCTACGACACCAAGGTGAGATTGCCGCTCCGGGGCCAGCGCTTCGAGCCCGGCACGCCTCCCGGCGACGTCACCGACGAGTTCGAGCTCGGCCCGGGCAGCGCCGTCTATCTGCCGCGCGGCCTGATGCACTCGGCCCGTTCGACGGGCCAGGCGTCGTTGCACGTTACGCTCGGGCTCACCGCGTTCACGTGGGCCGAGTTCCTCGTCGAAAGTGTCACCGCGGCGGCACTCGAGGAAGAATCGCTGCGCCGGAATCTCCCTCGCGAGTTCGCTCGCGAGGGATTTCCCGTCGCCGAGCGAGAGCGTCTGTTTGGCGAGAAGCTGGCGTTCGTGCAGTCGCGGTTCGACCCGGAGGTCGTGTGGCGCCGCTTCACCGACGAGGTCCTGGCCACCGACGTACCGCTGTTCACCGACCTGTTCAGTCAGCGGCTCCGCGCAGACCGGTTGACGCCCCGCTCGCGGGTAAGACGCCGTGTCGGGCTGCTCACGGAAGCCGTGACGGAGGGCGAGACGTGCCTCCTCCGGTTCTGTGGCCGGGAGCTCAGGCTGCCAGTCGGTGTGTGGCCGGCGCTGCAGTTCGCCACGACGACTGACGAGTTCGCCATCCAGGATCTGCCCGACTGTCTCGATGCCGAGGGGAAGCTGACCCTGGTGACGCGACTCGTCAGAGAAGGGGTTCTCCAGCGGAGCCCGGCCTCACCTCCAGGGGCATGAGCAACCCCCAATAGAGCTCGGATGGCGCACCACGCCCTGCTGCCGGACGACCGCCTGTCCCAGTGGGTGCTGATGCAGGCAGTTGAGTGACAGAAGCGTCCGCCGGGTGCCGCAGTACCCGGCGGACAGGGTCGAGCGCCTGGTTCGACTGGACCGGCCACACAGAGCACGCATGACGACGCTCGCCCGTTGCAAGAACTGGCTGCTCAACGGGCCGCGGTGGCTGGTCCGCATGTTTCCAACCGCCGCCACGAGCTCGCGACCATGCGCGACACGGTCGTTTGCTAGCTTAGGACGCTGACGGAAATTACCTTCAAGGCGACCCTCGATCCGGGCGCGCCGGACATCACGTTCGCGCAGTTCGTGACGTTGATGCCGTTCCCGGGCACCCTTCGATTTCGACCGGTGGGAGCAGGAGAACACGGCCGACATGCCGTAGATCGACGGCACCACTTGCGTCAGACGGGCACGATGTGATTACGCTGTAATCACATGGCTACGACGACCCGTATCGTCCGCATCGGAAACTCGCGCGGCATCCGGATTCCGAAGGCTCTGCTGGAGCAGGCCGATCTGCCCGAGCAGGTTGAGCTGCAAGCCGAGCCCGGGCGGTTGGTAGTGACCGCCGCCCGGTCTCCACGGGCCGGCTGGGCGGACGCGGCGCGACGGATGCGCGCGGCCGGTGACGACCAGCTCCTCGACCCGCCTCAGTCGAGTACCTTCGACGACCAGGAGTGGGAGTGGTAGCCCGCGGTCGCATGGCTCGGGGCGATGTCCATCTGGTGACTCTCGACCCGACCACGGGAAGCGAGATTCGCAAGGTGCGCCCCTGCCTCATCGTCTCGCCGGACGAGGTCAATCAGCATCTTCGGACGGTCATCGTCGCGCCCATGACGACCGGCGGTCGCGCCTACCCGTGGCGGATTCCGTGCCGCTTTCGCCGCCGAGCGGGCTTCGTTGCCGTTGACCAGATCCGAACCGTAGACACGAGCCGTCTCACCGGGCGGCTCGGACGTCTCCGGGCGGAAACCTTGGCTGCGGTGCTGCGGACCCTGCAGGAGATGTTCGCGGATTCGGGTGGCGAGGCCGCACGAGGCTCGATGATTCACTGACCGCGCTCGACCAGAGCTTCAGTTCAAGCGCTTCCGCATGATCGAGATGGCTGCTTCATGCACGCAGGCCTCTTTGCGGTGGGCGTAGACGAGCACGTTCGTATCGACGGCAATCACCGCGCTTCGGTCTCCCCGTAGATCAGCCCGCGCAGGTCCTGCCACGAGAACGCCTCAAGGGGTCCGTCGCGTTGGCGTCGCCGACGCTCCAGTCGGCAAGTCGGTAACGGCGCCGGGATGGCTTCATCCGCCACCGGTGGAGGCCGGCCGCAGGTGCTCGAGGATGAAGTCGAGCATCTTGCGGCGCAGATGCGCGTTCAGGTCGGGGTCGGTCACCCCGTGCCGCGAGCGCGGATAGAGCATCAGGTCGAACTGCTTGCCGGCCTTCTGTAGCTCGTAGACGAACTGCAGGGTGTTCTGCATGTGGACGTTGTCGTCCATGGTGCCGTGGATCAGCAGCAGCGCGCCGTGCAGATCGGCGG
This sequence comes from Vicinamibacterales bacterium, assembly GCA_965229825.1. Taxonomy (GTDB): domain Bacteria; phylum Acidobacteriota; class Vicinamibacteria; order Vicinamibacterales; family UBA8438; genus JAJEEA01. Next base: position 295,621 of record CBDDJQ010000013.1, on the reverse strand, counting down.
CGTTGAAGCGGGGCGAGCTCGCCCGGTAGCCGTCGGGGTTGTTCTGCGGCGTCCGCATGTAGCGCTCGGTGTAGATGGTGTCGTAGTCGCGCCAGTCGGTCACGGTGCCGCCGGAGACGCCCATGGCGAAGCTGTCGCTGTGGGTCAGCGCGTAGCTGGTCATGAAGCCGCCGTAGCTCCAGCCTTCGATGCCGATCCGGGCCGCGTCGACCCACGGCTGCCGCCGCAGCCAGGCCACGCCGTCCTCGATGTCCGCGAGCTCCTGCTTGCCGAACTGCTGGTATACGGGCCAGGTCGACACCGCGCCCTTGCCGCTCGCGGTGCGGTTGTCCATGACCCAGACGACGATGCCGTGCTGCGCCAGGAGCTGATAGAACATGCCGGCGGTGCCGCCCCAGCGGTTCAGAACCTGTTGCGCGTGCGGGCCGCCGTAGGTGTGCTGAAACACCGGGTAACGGTGCGTCGGGTCGAAGTCGGGGGGGCGGATGAGCATGGCTTCCATGACGAATCCGTCCCGCGCGGCGACCTGCCGGAACTCGGGGCGTGACAGCCGGTAGTTGCCGAGGGCGCTGACGCGGTTCTCGGCGACCACCCGGGTCTCGGCGCCGTCGGCGGCGTGCAGGCGCAACTGGGGCGGGGTCTCGACGTCGCTCCAGGTGTCGAGATAGCGGGTGAAGCCGGGGCTGAAGCGGGCGGCGTGGGTGCCGGGGCGCTCGGAGAGCCGGGTCAGGTCAGCGCCGTCCAGCTTCACGCGGTAGACGTCCCCGCCGATCGGGCTGCGCCGGGTGCCGGAGAAGTACACCCACCGCGTCTCCTCGTCGACGCCGTGCAGGGTGCGGAACTCCCACTCGCCGTCGGTGACCTGCCCGATCAGGGCGCCGTCGGCCTTGTAGTGGTACAGGTGCTTCCACCCGGTCCGCTCGCTGAGCCAGAGGAACGTCCCGTCCTCGAGCCACAGGGGGTCGCCGTTGACGGAGACCCAAGCCGGACTGGTTTCCCGGAAGAGCTGCGTCACAGCGCCGGTGGCGGGCTCGGCGAGGTTCAGGTCGAGCCAGGTCTGCTCGCGGTTCTGCACCTGGAAGACGACCTGATCGCCGTCGCGCGTCCATCCCGCCGAGACCAGCAGCATGTCGGTCGGGGTATAGCGATCCAGGTCGGCCCACAGCGTCTCGCCGCCGGCCGCGGGCACGACGCCGAGGCGAACCAGCGGGTTGCGGTCGCCGGCCTTGGGATAGTTGGTCTGCTCCAGATCGAGCCGGTAGGGCAGGTGGTCGACCACCGTGAACGCCCGTACGGGGCTCTCGTCGGTCTGCAGATAGGCGAGCCGCGACGAGTCCGGGCTCCACCAGTAGCCCTTGAAGTTGCCCCGGCCGTAGATCTCCTCCTGGTACACCCAGTCGAGCTCCCCGTTGAGCAGCCGGACGCCGTCGCCGCCCTCGGTGAGCGCCCACTCGCGGCCGGTGTCGACCTCCACGACGGCGAGGTCGTGGCCGCGGACGAAGGCCACCATCCGGCCGTCGGGACTGAACGACGGCATCGACTCCTCGGCGGGGTCGCGGGTCAGCCGCCGCACCTGCTCGCCGCCGGCGCCCTCCCGATCGAGGTAGTAGAGGTCGTTCGAGATGTTCATGACCGCGGCCGAGTGATCGGCGTTCCACGTGAACCGTCCCCGCGCCGCGCGGCGCGCGGCGGCCGTGCTCATCCCCGGCAGGTCGGCGAGCGCCCGCTCGAGGGCGGCGGCATCCAGAAACGGCTCGGCGCCGCCGGTCGCGGCGTTCACCGACAAGAGGTTCGTGCGGCCGCTGCCCCGGTCGCGCTCGCGCTGGAGGTAGTGCGTATCGCTGATCCAGGCGAGTCCGGCGGGGGTGTCGCCGCTGAAATCAACCCGCCGGTCGGGGTGGTAGATCTCGTCGATGGTCAGCAACCGCTGCTGGGCCGCCGCCGATCCGGCGAGCGACAGCGCCGCGAGGGCCACGAGCGCCGCACCGGCCAGGCCCGGAAGCCCGCGGCAAAAGCCCCGCTGCCTTCGACCGGCGCCGCATCCCGCGTGGGTGGCGATGCTCCGAGCGCGTTCGCTCCGCGGTTGCCCATGCCGGGCTTCTCGATGCCAACGGGTCATCTTGCCTCTCCTTGCGATGCGGACCGGACGGTTCTGTACGCGATACACTGGCGCATGCGACTCCTCCGCGTCCGGGAGCGCCGGGCTGGATGTCCCGCCCCGAGGGGCGGTAGACTGCTCGGCAGCCTGGAACCGCCGCCACGGTCTGCCGAGCCTGCGCCGCGGAACGGCGCGGCATCGGGCAGGACGGGATCGGCGGCAAGGGGAGCCGCAGGCGACGACTTCCGGGCTAGCTTAGCAGAGATACGACCGGCGACGGGTCGCCGGTGGGGAGGTTTCATGCGGTATCGGAATGGGGTCGGGGTGGCGGTAGCGTTGGTTCTGGCGGCGTCGGCCGGCGCGCCCCCGGTGTCGGCGCAGGAAGACGGCGAACGCCGCTACCTGCTGGAGCGGATCGACGATGCCTCCGTCGTACAGCTCTACGCAGACGGCTTCGAGGGCCTGTCGCTCCGCGACAAGACGCTCGTCTGGCATCTCTATCGGGCCGCGCTGGCCGGGCGTGACATCTATTACGACCAGCGCTACGAGCACAACCTGGAGATGCGGGAGGTCCTCGAGGCGATCATCACCCATCCCGAGGGTGTCGACGGCGAGACGCTGGCCGCGATCGAGAAATACACGAAGCTGTTCTGGATCAACACGGGTCCGTTCAACAACCTCACCGCGCGCCGGTTCGTGATGGAGACGACCCCGGCCGCGTTCGCGGACGCGGTCGAGGCGGCGGCCCGCGCCGGGGCGCGGTTCCCCGCGCGTGACGGCGAGGACCTGGGGCAGATGGTGGACCGGATGACGCCGCTGTTCTTCGATCCCGACTTCGAGCCGATCGTGACCAACAAGACCCCGGGTCCCGGCGACGACATGCTGCTCTCCAGCGCCAACAACCTCTACAAGGGCGTCTCGATGGCCGACCTGGAGACATTCGAGGAGGAGTATCCGTTGACCTCGCGCCTCGTGAAGGTCGACGGCCGGCTCGTCGAGGAGGTCTACAAGGTCGGTGGCCGGTACAGCGACGAGATCTCCGAGATCATGGGCCATCTCGAGGCGGCGATTCCCTATGCGAACGAGGCGATGGCGAAGGCGTTGCGCGCCAACGTCGCCTACTACCGAACGGGGTCTCCGGTCGACCAGCGGGCGTACGACATCGCCTGGGTCGAAGACCAGAGCTCGTCGGTCGACACCATCAACGGCTTCACCGAGGTGTACATGGACGCCCGCGGGGCCAAGGGCGCGTGGGAGGCGCTGGTCTTCTACGTCAATCCGGAGAAGACGGGCGCCATCCGCACCCTCGCCGAGAACGCGCAGTGGTTCGAGGACCGGATGCCCTGGGACCCCCGCTATCGGAAGGCGGGGGTGACCGGCATCACCGCCAACGCCATCGACGTCGTCGTCGAGACCGGCGACTCCGGTCCGCTGACGCCGATCGGCATCAACCTGCCCAACGACCAGAGGGTGCGCGAGCAGTACGGCAGCAAGTCGATCTCGCTGTCGAACGTGAACGAGGCCTACGAGCTGTCCCGGTCCGGGAGCTACCGGCAGGAGTTCGCGTGGACGGAGGCGGAGGCCGAGCGGTCGGGCCGTTGGGGCAGCCTGGCGGGTGAGATGACCACCAACATGCACGAGGTGATCGGCCATGCCTCGGGGCAACTGGCGGAGCGTTTGGGCGGTTCGGCCCAGCCCTATCTGAACGAGCACTACTCGGCCCTCGAAGAGGCGCGGGCAGACCTGGTCGGGCTCTACTTCCTGGCCGACCCGAAGCTCGTCGAGATCGGCGTGCTCCCGGCCGAGGCGCACGAGGACATCGTGCTCGCGGAGTACGAGGCCTACACCCGCAACGCGCTGCTCCAGCTCCGCCGGATGCGCGAGGGGACCCAGATCGAGCAGGACCACATGCGCAACCGCCAGATGGTCGTCCACTGGCTGATGGCCAACACCGAGGCGATAGATCGGCGGACGCGTGACGGCAGGACGTACTATGTGATGGTCGATGCGGGGGCGTTCCGCGCGGGGGTGGCGACCCTCCTCGCGGAGATCCAGCGCATCAAGTCGGAGGGAGACTACGAGGCGGCCCGGACGCTGTTCGAGACCTACGGCATTCATTTCGACCCCGCCCTGCGCGACGAGATCGTGGCCCGGGTCGACGCGATCGGTCTGCCGTCGTACTCCGGGTTCGTTCAGCCCCGGCTGGAGCCGGTGCGGAACGGCGTGGGCGAGATTACCGACGTGAAGATCTCCTACCCGCAGGACCTGACCGCGCAGATGCTGGAGTATTCCGGAAAGCGGATGCCGTAGGCGAGCCAGCGCGACCTTGCGGTCGCGTTGGAAGTTTCGCTGGCGCGAAACTTCTACGGCGCAAGCTCCTGGCGCAGCCAGCCCGGCGGCACGCCGGCCTGCCGGGCCTCGTCGCGCAGGGCGGCGACGGCCCGGGCCAGCTCGTCGATCGCGGCGCGGGTCTCATCGAGCTCGGCCAGCGCCGCCTGCCGCTCCTGCTCGAGGGCGGCGCGTTGCGCGGGGTCGTCGCGGTTGGTGAAGTCGGCCCACAGCCCGTTCACGCGGGTCTGGAGCGCGGCGGCGCGGAGTTCGGCCTCTTCGAGGGCCTGCCGGGCCGCGGTCATGCGGTCTCGCCACCGTTGCTCGTCGCCGGCGGCCCCGGCGTCGGAGGGCGGCAAGGCCGGGGATTCCGACCGCGTCGCGGCCGCCCCGGCACCTGCCGGCGTAGCGTCGCCGGCCGGCGCGGCGACCCGCGCCCCGTCGCCGACCCGCACGGTGAGCCCGCCGCTGTGCACGAGGTTGGCGTCGGTATAGACCTTCGGGGGCGCGGCGTCGGGGCCGGCGTGCCGCGCGAGCGCCTCGCGCCGCATCCGTTCCTGCCGCGCGACCTCGACCAGGGACTGGGCGGTCGCGGTGGTGGCGGCAGCAGCCACGAGGAGAAGCGCGGGCAGGGCATGCGACGTGATCGGTTTCATGGGTGTTTCCTATCGAGTCTGAAGGCCATGCCCGACCTGGCGTGGACACCGTCCGGTTCCCAGTCTAGCAGCCGAGGCAGAACCCCGCGTTGCGCCGGGGCCGGCGAGGGCGCCCGTGGGGCGAAAGACGCCCGGCTGATCAAGCGTGACGATGGAGCCGGAAACCGACCTGGTGAAACGATCGGGACCGTTGGCTCGTCCTTCCACATGCGTGCGATGCCTTCGCCGTGGAGGCGGAGGCCCGCCGAGGAGATAGCGCGCGGATGAACGTCGGCATCGTCTGTTACCCCACCGTCGGCGGCAGCGGCATCGTCGCCACCGAGCTCGCCAAGGCGCTGGCCCAGCGGGGGCACGAGGTGCGGCTCATCAGCACCGAGATGCCGTTCCGCGGGCCCGACTTTCAGGTCGGGCTGGTCTTTCACGCCGTCCAGACTCCCGGCTATCCGCTGTTTCGCGAGCCGCAGCACCTGTTGTCGCTCGCCAACAAGATCGTCCAGGTCAGCCGCGAGCATCACCTGGACGTCATTCACGCCCACTACGCCATCCCGCATGCCGCCGCCGCCTATCTGGCGCGGCAGATTCTCGCGAATGCCGAGGGCGCGAAAGTGCCGCGGGTCATCACCACCCTCCACGGCACCGACGTCACGTTGATCGGCAGCGACAGCTCGTACTCGGAGACCGCCGCCTTCTGCATCGATCAGTCCGATGGCGTGACCGCGGTGTCCGAGAGCCTGCGCGCGGCCACCTACGACCAACTGCCGGTGCGCGCCGACATCCGGGTGATTCCCAACTTCCTCGATTGCGAGATCCATCACCGCTCGGAGGATGCCGCGTTGCGCGCCCGTTTCGGCGGGGGCGACCGCGTCGCCGGGGGCGACGGTGCGGTGCGTCTCGTGATCCACGTGTCGAACTTCCGGCCGGTGAAGCGGATCGAGGCGGTGATCGACGTCTTCGATCGCATCCGCCGGCGCGTGCCGTCGAAGCTGCTCCTGGTCGGCGACGGGCCGGACCTCGACCGGGCGGGCCGCCAGGTCCGGGACCTCGGGCTGTCGGATGCCGTCGTCCAGTTGGGCGAGCAGGAACAGGTGGTGCCGCTGTTGTCGGTCGCCGATCTGTTCCTGCTGCCGTCGGCGCAGGAGAGCTTCGGGCTGGCCGCCCTGGAGGCGATGGCGTGTCAGGTGCCGGTGGTGGCGTCCCGGGTCGGCGGGCTCCCCGAGGTGATCGAGAGCGGGGTCACCGGCTTTCTGCACGACCCGGACGACCTCGAGGGCATGGCGTCGAGCGGCGTGGCCCTGTTGACGGATCCGCACCTCCATCGGGCGGTCGCGACGGCCGGGCTCACCGCCGTCCAGCAACGGTTCTGCGCCAATGCCATCGTGCCCAAGTACGAGGCGTTCTACGCCGAGGTGCTGGCGCGCGAACCGGCGCTCGCGGCTCGTTCCTGACAAGGCTGGTTGGGCGGAAATGTGCGGAAGGGGGGGTATGAGGTCTCGCACCACCCCGTCGCGCCGGGCGGTTTCCCTCGGCGGTGGACCGCAGCGTCGCGGTCTGCGGCATGTGGTCACCCCGGTACGCACGCGGGCCGAACTCGGCTCACGCCAACTCCGTCCGACGCTCGGTTACTGCCTGCAACCTACCACGGTTCCCGCCCCCCGCCGCGGCGGGGGGCATCTCGCGGGGTGGGGCGGCACGGTGCCGTGGTCGCACTCGCGAGCACGTCTGGAGGGTATGGCAACCCCGCCGGGCCGCGCTGAGATTGGGCCCGACCTCATAGAGCGTGGCGCAGGCCGATGTCCGTCGATGCGGGGATGGTCGCGAGCCGGCAGCTGCTCGTGCACGCGATAAGTCAAGCAGGCGGTAAGATGTCTCTGTCGCCCGCGTGGGGCATGCCGCGCTGCCGCGGACCCCGCGCAAGGACGCTCGAAGGAGAAGATGGTTGATTACCGCGGTTGCTGAAGCCGTTCACTCGTTTGAGAAAACCCGGGCGGCCGGACGCCCGCCGCTCGAGACTCCCGACCTCGGACTCGCCCAGCAAGGCCGTAACGAGATTCGCGTCGCTGAGCAGACGCCGGGACCGATGGCGAACCCGCGCGAGCATGCCGGGCAGCGGCCCCCGTCGGCCCGAACGTCAGGGGCAGCCTGCACATGACCGTCCACACCGAAGTGCCGACCGACACGCTGACCGTTCTCGGTGCCGACGCGAGCTGGGTAAGGTGCCACATCTTCTCCATGCAGGACCAGGCAGAGGTGGCGCTCGATGTCGGTGAACCCGCCAACGGCAGCACCGTCGCCGACGGTGCTGCCGTTGGCGACGCGCAGGACGTCCCGGCATTTGCCTGGAAGGGCGAGACCATCCCCGAGTACCGTTGGTGCACGAACAAGGAGTGGGTCCGGCCGGAAGGCAGCGGTCCGGACCTGCTCGTCGCCGACAGCGGCGAGGACGCTATCGACCCCACAGGGGCAACGAGTACGGGCAGGCGGGCGTGCTCCCCGCGTTCATCCCGAACAGGATCCGGCGCAGTCGCACCATCCTCGGCCTGCTGCACCACGTGCGCGCGCTCCCAAACCGGCCTCCGCCACCCGTGGCGTCTGCGTGGAGACGACGACCGGTGCGCACCCGATCTACGAGTTGACGCGCCACGGCTCCCACGCTGTTCGCGGCGCCAACGTCAACGACTCGGTCACGCTGGCCAAAGGGTGAGTGAACCAATTCGTCGTGCTAGATTTGGCACGCGATAGAGCTAGCAGTGGAGGATTTGTGAACCGGTACACCGATGGCATTGACGTCCGCGCACACACCACCTCCTCGGGCAAGGTTTGCGTAGTCATGTTTTCCGGTGGCCGCGACTCGACCCTCGCGGCTCTCCGCCTCTCCAGGCAGAAATACCGCCTGTTGCTGATCACAGTGACTTCCGACCATCTGACGGGCATTCATTCGGTAAGGCGCCGTCTGGATGAGCTTCGTCCCAAGCTCGCCATGCGGGCAACCTGGATCCATGTTGTCCAACCTCCCCGGTTCGCATCGGTGATGCGAACCGGGCACCGGACCTGCTTGCCATGCCATGCCGCCTATTCCGGGTTGGGCCTTCGCTTCGCGCTGGACAACAATGCGCGTCTTCGGTTAGCGGGTCGTGGCGAGAAAATCCACGAAAAGGTGTGCAGGTACGGCGGGCGTGTGCCGATACGTGAAGTATGGCGCGCAAGAGCGATGACCGCGGCGGTTCGAAGGGTCCTGGGCCTCAGCGAGACCCTCGGGACGTGCGCATCGAGCGCCTCGAACGAGACAAGGCGAAGCTGATCGAGGAGCGGGATCACTGGAAGCGCCGCAGCGAGCATCTGGAGAAGGAGCTCGAGGCGGCGCGGCGCGCCGGCCGCCGACAAGCGGCCCCCTTCGCCAAGGACCGTCCGCAGGGACGCGGCGGGCGTCCCGGGCGGCGAGCCGGGGCGGAGTACGGCAGGCAGGGGCGCCGCCGGCCGCCGACGCAGGCTGACGAGACCCACGTGGCGCCGGCCCCGACGAGCTGTCCGGACTGCGGCGGCGCGGTCGCGCTGGACCGTGTGGCGTCGCAGTATCAGGAAGACCTGCCCGAGGTGCGTCCCCTCGTGCGGCGCTTCGACATCGAGGTGGGCCACTGCTCGCAGTGTCAGCGGCGCGTGCAGGGCCGGCACGCGCTGCAGACCTCCGACGCGTTGGGCGCGGCTGCCGCTCAACTGGGCCCGAACGTCGCCGCGCTGGTCGTCGAGTTGCACACCGAGCTGGGCATGCCGCTGGAGAAGGTCGTCCGCGTTCTGCGGACGCAGTTCGGACTGTCGGTGACCAAGGGCGGCCTGGTCCAACTGCTGCACCGCACCGCCGACGCGGCGGCGCCCGCGTATGCGGCGCTGCGCGAGCAGGTCCGCTGCAGTCCGGTGGTCACGCCGGATGAGACCGGCTGGCGGGTGAACGCGATCCTCCACTGGCTGTGGGCGTTCGCCACCCCGGAGACGACGGTCTATGCCATCTGCGACGGCCGGGGGTTCGCCGAGGCGGCGGCGGTTCTCGGCCCCGACTTCGCCGGCGTGCTGGTGCGGGACGGGTGGGTGGCCTATCGCGGCTTCAAGAAGGCGCCGCATCAAACGTGCCTGGCCCACCTCTTGAGACGGTGCAAGGACTTGCAGGCCGCTCATCCCGACAGCCCGTGGGCGGGCGCGGTGCAGGCGGTCCTGCGGGACGGCCTCGCCCTGCGGACCCGCTCGAACGCGGGCGAAATCAGTGAGCACGGTCTGGCGTCGGCCCGCGGTCGGCTCGCCGCCCGGCTCGGCCGGCTGATCGACACCGCGCCGCCGTTGGCCGCCGCCGAGCGCTTCGCCAAGCACTTGGCCAACGAATTCCCGGCGGTGTTCCTCTTCTTGTGCGACCCGTCGATCGACGCCACCAACTGGCGGGCCGAACAGGCCATCCGACCCGCAGTGGTCACGCGTAAGGTCTGCGGCGGCAACCGCACCCGGCGCGGGGCCGACACCCAGCAGGTGCTGGCCAGCGTCGTGCGTACCGCCCGCCAACGCAACCTCGACCCGCGCTCGCTGATCACGACGATGCTGTGCGCCCCCGAACCCGTCGTGCCCGAAGCGCTTGCGTTGCCGCCGCCCGCCTGACGCCGGGCGGCGTGGAAACCGCTCATCCGCTTCCCGTCCTCCTGCGCGCCCCCGGCCCGCACTCAATCCGCGCCGTCCCGCCGCCGCCCGAGCCCGCGACCCGTGGGTTTCGCCGCCAGCGGCGGGAACGCCACCAGGCAGCTCGCCGCTGTTCGCGGCGTCGGTCCCCGCCGCGTGTCCCTCATGGCGGCGGCGCCGTCGCCGGGACCCGCGTGGTCTCGCGCCGCCGCGGGGGACCGGGGCGCCGCGGAGCCGCCAGACCCAGCGCTCCGCGAGCGAACCAGCCGGACCGACCGTCGCTGCCGATGACGCGCCGACAAGCTGCCTTGGCGACAATGGGACTGCGAGTCTGCCATGGGCGCTCTCAACAGCGACATGCTCTGCACAGGTCCGCCGGCCGGCGAGTCGCCCCTCGTGCCCCTCGTTTCCGGCCTCCTCACAGCCACAGAGACCGACGCTGCGATGCCGACAAATCTGCGCGGGGACAACCTCGTCATGCAGCAACTTCCCCGACGGCTCGGTTCATTTCCGCCCATTTCCACTGGAGAAAATCAGTCCCGCACCCGGTAACCGAATACCAATGCGCCACATGTCGCCTTCGGGTACACCGGATACCAATCGCATTGGCTCGAGCAAACCCCGCAAGCAATCCAGATGTTGCGACACAATCTAAGGAACCACGGCCTCGAACTCCTGCTACCGGCGTTCGACCTTTCCTCAAAAGCCGACGCGATCCGGGAACTACAGATGGCCGGCCTAAACCATGATGCTTTGGAACAGAAATGCCTAATCCAGCAATTCAACAATACGCTCCGCCCAGCTGAATTGGCGGCCGAACTCGAACGCTGGGATCAAGCTTTGGAGCAAACATTCCAGCTTGCAAAACAGGAAGACGTTCAGGTTGTTCAGCGGGTCACTCTCGACCCAATGGAGCTGTCTCATGACTGAGCAGGTCGCGATGGCTGAGCAGGTCGCGGAATTGTTCCGTGTAGAGGCTGGGCTGCTCGCCTTCATCCTCGCATTCTATGCGCTGTGCGCCCGCGAGCGCAGGGCGCCATACATCACGCATACCGTCTATACGGAAATCGGTCTGGTGCTACTCGCCGTACTATTTACGCTGCTGACCCTGGTGTTCTTCGGCGGCCCGCAATGGATTTCTAGCATTTCCCGCACTATTGCGCAGATTCTCTTGCTGGTTGCCACCGTGGCCACCCTTAAGCGAGTTTACTCTATCGCCAATCGTGACCTTCGCCTTCGCGACGACAAGTGGTGGCTAGTGCTTCCAGTTTGGAAGCACTACTACATCTGGCAACGCCGTCGCAAGCATGACGCGGAGCCAGGCATGAGTTACGAGCACCAATCCCTAAATCCCAGCGACGAACTCACAGATGCTATTGTCCAGGCAGGATGGCCACGTAATGAACAACTCGAGGGCCGGTCGACAAGCGGTCGAGTTGATGGCCGCCCCGGGCTGTCCCTCACGTTATCATTAATTGCGTCTTCCTATCACTCCGCCGATGTCCACCTGCTAAAGCTCGTAACTGCATTCCTTCAGCGAGGTCACTACGTCCAGTACACGCCGTGCGCTAGACATCCGATGGAATTTCTGCTTAAGCTTGAGTCCCACTTGGGCGAGAAGTGGCACCGGACGGCTGACCACGTCGTAGTGGTAGACGGGTACACCCCCCATTTTGGATTCTATGATTCCGTCCACGAAACCAGGACAAAATTTCTTGAAAAGCACCTTGCAGTCAGCGTGATTCGGTGTCGTCCTACGTTCGCCGGAATTCATACGGCGACGGCGGAGGCCTTCAACTTAATTAAGTCCAAGGAGAGGGGCGGGCAGGATACACCACGAAAGCCGGCGCTCTTGATATTTGAAGCAACATACGCACTTGTCGACCTGGAGTCTCCGGAGCAGTATCGACGTTTCATGCGGCACGTAATCCCATCAGAGCGAATGTGGGGTTCAATGTTCACATCGGTCATTGAACTGGGTCTCGATAAAGATAGCAAGGCATTGCTGCAGAGCTATTCGGACTATTTTGTTGACCGATCGACGGCTGTGGTCGACAACGACGGGAAAGCGTCATGACGACACTCGACATCTACGACCCGCTGTATGGCGACGTGAGTTTCGAGGACCCGTTGAGGGCTTTGATTCTCACGCCAGCGGTACAACGACTTCGCCACGTCAGGTTGTCAAATATTGACTCAATGTCTTTGCCGGGGTTCGCCGGCTCCACACGGTACGAGCATGCCCTCGGCGCCGCCGCGGTTGCGGCGCATCTCGGCTTCTTTGGGAACCTGCTATCAGAAGAACGAGGGCCGAAGAACGAGTCGTGCTGCAAGCGGCCGCGCTAATTCATGATACTGCGATTACGCCCTACGGCCATTTGGTTGAGGAGGCCTTTGCGTACGTCGGGCGGCCATTCGACCACGAGAGAAAGTGGCAACAGTTGTTGGACGAGCAGTCGTCGGATGAACCGGGTGGCGTACAATCGCAGATCTACATGGGTCGGGAGTCCGGTTTGGGGTTGTGGGCGGAAGAAACGTTCGGTCGCGGGCGTTGGCGCGGGCCACTTGGTGCCGCAATCGCCGCGGTAAAGGGCGAGGGGACGCACGGGGCAGTAATTTCCGGACAATTAGATGTTGACAATATTGACAATGTCGCCAGGGCGGCGTTTCACATAGGGATCCCATGTGATCGGAGTCTACCCAAACGCTTGGCTGGGACGATCCGTGGGGTTAGTAATGGACGACTAGTTGTGGACGAAGAAGGCGTTGATTTGGTTTCTTGTTGGTTGGACCTCCGCGAGGCGGTCTATACGAAGCTGATGTTGGCTGAAATGGACTATTCTGGCAAGGCTATGTTACTCGCCGCGGCCACGGCGGCGTGTGAGGACGGCGTGATTGCGGAAGAGGATTGGCGACTGACGGATTCGGAATTCACGAGTCGTTTGCTGTCGAGTAGCTGCGAACGAGCGAGGAAGCCACTTCGGCAGTGGTTGGTGGGCGAACTGTGGCCGCTGAGTGACATAGTATGGATGAAGGGCAAGGTGCCGAGTCTATCAGAAATGTACCGGTTTTCTAAGGACATCTCACGAGAGATTGGACGATGTATTGCGTATCGGATCATGGACAAACGACACCGTGAGGTGGACTTGGTTCTCACAAGCGGCGGGGAAGTTGTGCTTGGCGACAAGTCGCGGACTTGGCTTTTCGCAGTGGCGGTAGATCAGCAACGAGTATCGAGACGCGCCAAGACGACAATACTGGAGGCGACGCGGGGGGCATTTGCCGCGGAGGTCGTTGGGTATGCGGACAAGGGGATGGGGACAGAAGGTACTCTGTTTGTTGAGTGAGGACTGGCAGCGTAATGCGAGAGGAGGCGGATGTAGTTCGGCGGCTAAATGGAGTCGATTGGGACTTCCCGGGGGCGCGGACTCTTGGTGGCTCCGTGCACGCTCTGCATTGGTTTCCAGGTAATTTCATACCGCAGATCCCGGCTCATTTGATACAGTTGTTGTCTCGGCCTGGTGACTTGGTTCTGGATCCATTCTGCGGTAGTGGCACCACCGGGGCGGAGGCATACCGATTGGGACGTAAGATCCAGGCAGAGCGACGTATGTCAAGCGAGCATTCAGGTCTCGCGGGGTAAGCTGGCGCTGTTGGGAACGCCGAATCTGAATGAAAAGTGCAGGCCCGTGATGGAAGAGCTTCATTTCGAAGGGCTGGCGAGACGGGAGTGGCGTGGTTGTCCGGAACTCGCGGAATGGTTTGATAGCGATACACTCGAACAATTGAGTTTTATTTGGTTTCTCGTGGAAAACACCGGCGATGCAGTGTTTCGGACGGTCTTGGAGTGCCTATTCAGTGATGTGTTGTTTGCGTGTGCGTCGACTGGCGGAGGCGCGACCCGGACGGGAGGGCGCCGACGGCATCACTGGGGATGGGTCGCTGACAACGTGAAGCCAAGGGCGCTACACTGGCATAACGCCATTGAGATGTTTCGGGAGCGCATGATGCTGGCAATTGATGTCGCGCGGTCGGAGGCAGAGCGGAATCGCAGCGACGCGATGGTCGTGCGGGAGTCGTGTGCGAGCTTGAGTTGTGGCGGGAGCGAGGCGGATCTGGTGGTAACCTCTCCGCCGTATCTTGGTATGATTGACTACGCCTTGGCAAATCGTTTGTCATATTTGTGGATGGGTTGGGACTTAGATAGAGACCGACGACAGGAACTTGGCAGTAGGCGTGGCAGGGATCACAGGGAAGCGCGCGAGAGATACCTTAGGGGAATTGCGGCCGGAGTGGAGAGGATACACCGAGTGATGAAGTCGGGGGCGTACTGCGCGATAGTTATTGGTGCGTCGAGGAAGTACGACGGCGTGGCGTTGGAGGCGGTGGAGGTATTTGGTCGATTGCTCAAGCGTTGTTGGGGTCCAGTCGAACGAATCGTTTCGCGGAGGCGGGTGGCGGAACGGCAGGGCCGCATGGCGAAGGAGTTGGTATGTGTATTTCGGAAGGATTAGTTATTGGCATATGCGGCGGAACGTGCGTGGGCAAAACGACGGTTGCGGATGGGATTGCGAGAGCGCTGCGCTGGGACCGTCGGGATTGCGGGATGCAGGTTGTGGAGGCCGCGGGCGAGCGTGGAGGGGCGGTAAGGGAACTGGGGCTGGAAACACATAGAGAAATTGACAGGGAGACGCTGGTGTGCGCGGCGGACGGGAGACGGGGCGTTGTTATTGATGGACGCTACCTTCGCTATGTGCTGGTGGAGCTGACTGCCGTCACTGTGGTGGAGTTGACCTGTAGTCGGGCGGTGCGCGGTGTCCGATATCAACGTCGGAATGGAGTCGCGGACGCGGATCCTGGTTGGCTCGTTGATGAGAGCGATAGGGAGGATGGAGAGTTGTGTTCGAAGCTGTACGGAATTGCACCCCGGCGGCCGGATCAGACGTTGGACACGACGGAGTTGACGGGGGCTGCGGTCGCCGCGCGGATTTGCGCCGGATTGGGGCTGGGGTTGGGGCTTCGGGAAGAGGCGTTTGCGATGTGAGTCGCGTGACGTTGGTTTACCGACCCGGAGGCGGCGACCGGCGTGGGGGCGAGCGGTGGGGCGGCGGTGGGTGTGGCGGATGCAGGAGAAGGGGTGGCGGGTGGCGGGCGGCGGGCGGCGGAAGGCGGGAGGCGGGAGGCGGGCGGCGGAAGGCGGGAGGCGGGAGGCGGGAGGCGGGAGGCGGGAGGCGGGAGGCGGGAGGCGGGAGGCGGGCGGCGGGCGGCGGGAGGCGGGCGCGGTTTTGGGCGCTGGGACCGGGAGTGGGGCGTCGATACAGGGAGGGGGGGTGGGTGACAGCGCAGGCGGAACGAAGCGGCGAGGATGACGCGACGTATATGGACCGGAGCGTTACGGCGGCGTAGATGACCAGCAACTGGCGCGCGCGCTTGCAGCCCGGCTCCCGCTTTGCACTCGCCATCTGTCGCAATTGGGTTGCGCGCTTCGCGGGGCGCCCGCAGTAGAATCACGGCTCATTCTCCTCCTTACAAATATCATACCGCGGGGCTTGATGAACAAGTATCCACTCTTCTCGCATCGTTCGCACCCTCGCGCGCCCGGAGACGCCCGCTCTCCGGGCCATGCGGTTTATCGTGGGCGGCGTAACCTTGGCGCCGATGCGTCGGCGCTTGCGGTCAACTCGAGCAAAACCAAGTCCCGTTAGGGTGTCATCGACGAAATCATCTGTTCGCAGTCTCCATCCGCCTACAAGTCGACGCGCAACTACCGTGACAAACACTCCTTTAGGCCGTAGGCAGGCAGCGGCAGCTCGAATGCTGCTTCGCAAGTCCCGCAAGTACGTTCCGGCGCTGCGACATCTGGCATTGTTGGCACCTCCCGCCCAGTACCCATCCAAGGTGCGCTTGGCTTGGGCTTCGTCAAGCCGAATGCGGCCACCAAGGCCAAGTCTATCCACTTCAGCGCCAACGACTCGGTACGGTTGAAATTTTCGTATTCTCGACACGACATCCATACAAAGGCTCGACATTGCGCCATATTGTACCGTGCTCTGCGAGTCACCGTATGGTGGCGACGTGATTATGGCGTCAAAAAGGCCATCTTCAAGAACACGGCCCAAGGTTACAGGCGAACAACGCGCGTCCCCCAGGACAAACGCGCAACTTCCGGATAATCGATCCAAGGTGAGAATTTCCCGCCAGGCATTGCGCAACCGGCGCTCGAAGACACTCCACGCGTCTTGCCGGACACCAACACGGGCCGTCGCTCCAAGTCGATGCAATTTCCATTGGTCACGCCTCGCGAATGACACCTCCCTTACGGTCGCACTCAACACGGCAGCGAGTATCAGTTGGGGTCTTTGGTTAGCGGGTAAGGGTGAGAAACTCCGCGAAGCGGTGTGCAGGTTCGGGGCACGCGTGCCGATACATGGGGTATGGCTCGAGAGAAGGGCAAACGCGGCGGTTCGGACGCGTCCCGGCCGGAGCGGGATTCTCGCGACGCGCGCATCAAGGAACTTGGGCGGGAGAACGACCGCCTGAAACGCGAGAACGACCGTTTGGAGCGCGAGAACGACCACCTGAAACAGCAGTTGGAGGCGTCGCGTCGCGCCGGCCGCCGACAAGCGGCGCCCTTCGCCAAGGACCGGCCGCAGGGTCACGGCAAGCGGCCCGGCCGGCGGCCCGGTGCGCAGTACGGGCGGCACGGCTGCCGTCTCCGCCCGGCGCGGGTCGACGAAACCCACGCAGCGCCGGTCCCCTCGGCGTGCCCGGACTGCGGCGGCGCGGTCGAAGTGGCCCGCGTGGCGTCGCAGTATCAGGAGGACCTGCCCAAGGTGCGCCCCATCGTGCGCCGGTTCGACATCGAGGTCGGGCACTGCTCGCAGTGCCGGCGGCGGGTGCAGGGCCGCCACGCCTTGCAGACCTCCGACGCGCTGGGAGCCGCCGGGGCGCAACTCGGCCCCGGCGTGGTCGCGCTGGTCGTGGAGTTGCACACGGGGATGGGGGTGCCGCTGGCGAAGGTCGCCGACTTGCTGCGGACCAACTTCAATCTGCGCGTTACGCCGAGCGGTCTGGTCCACCTGCTGCACCGCACCGCCCGCGACGCCGCGCCGGCCTACGCGGAGTTGTGCGAGCAAGTCCGCAACGCGCCCGTGGTCACGCCGGACGAGACCGGCTGGCGCGTCGGCGCCGACCGCCACTGGCTCTGGGCGTACGCCACCCTGGACACGACGGTCTACGCCATCTGCCGCGGCCGCGGGTTCGACGATGCGGCCACCGTGCTCGGGACCGACTACGCCGGCGTGCTCGTGCGCGACGGATGGGCGCCGTACCGCTGCTTCCGCGACGCCGAGCACCAATCGTGTCTTGCGCACCTGCTCCGACGATGCAAGGAACTCCAGGAGGACCATCCCGACAGTCGCTGGGCCGGCGATGTGCAGGCGACCTTGCAGGCCGGCCTCGACCTGCGCGACCGCTGCAACGCGGGAGAACTGAGTGAGCACGGCATGGCGACGGCCCGCGGCCGACTCATCGCCCGGCTCGGTCGGCTGGTCGACGCACCGCCGCCGCTGAAAGACGCAGTGCGTTTCGCCAATCACCTGGTCACCGAATTCCTCGCCGTTTTCCTCTTCCTGTGGGACCCCTCGCTGGACGCCACCAACTGGCGCGCCGAACAGGCCATCCGGCCCGCCGTGGTCATCCGCAAGGTGTGCGGCGGCAACCGCACCCGCCGCGGGGCCGACACCCAGCAGGTGCTGTCCAGCGTGGTGCGCACCGCCCGCCAACGCGACCTCGGTCTGCCGCCGTTGATCGCCACGATTTTGCGGGCCACCGAACCCGCCGTCCCTGCCGCCCTCATCGCCGGGCGCGCCGCCGCTGGCGCCGTCGAGGAGATGTGCGCCACCGAACCGATTGGCCCCGAGGTTCTCGGGCTCCCGCCGCCCCCCGCGTAGGCGGGCACGCCTCCAAACGACCGCTTCGAAGCGCGGCCGGTCCCGCGGCTCGCCGCGACGCTGTGCTCCGCGGGTCGGCTGTCGGATCTGCGCAGCGGGTGTCCCGAGTGGGCTGGGCTCGGTCACCACCGCACCCGTCGGCAGGCCGGCGCTTCGGTCCGGTTTCCTCCCCGCGGCATCGTATTGGCGGTGGAGGCAATCCGTGAACGAAACCATCGGGCCAACGCAACCTCGTCGCGGCTCTGAACTTCCGCTTTCCAGGCCCATTTCAGCCCCGTATTTGTTGAGAAATAACCCGCTAAACAAATACCAGTTGGGTAGACCGATCTCTCCGCTTCATGTCGATGGCGCTTACGATTTCGCCGAGCTGCCGTGCTGCCTCTTGGCCAAACCATTCCACCTTGCGGCCGGCACGGAGATCAATGCGGACGGCACCCGATAGACCACCCGAGCGTCGCGCTTCGAGGAATTCATCAAGCACGCCGTCTAAGTTGACGGTATTGTTGCTGTGACTCTTCGCCCGCGAAATAAGAAGAGCCAAAGGGTTTACGTCAATACCGATCCCCAACCCGCCCGCCTCAGCTGCAGCCAAGCATACACGTCCCGTACCGCAGAATGGATCCAGCAGCCTGTCTCCCCCGTACTCCCCCACAAGACTCGTCACCAATTCATCTGGCATCATGGCCGGGTACGGGTGAATGGTCGAGAGTCTCGGCATCTCTACAGTACGCAATCGAATGCCGAGCAAACTCTACTAGCGGCGCTAGGTGTTGCAGACGCCTGCGGGCACCGCCACAGCCGCTTGCCTAAGACCGTGCAGGGCTGGGGACGAAGCCGCGAAACCTCCGGGACGCCCACGCCGCGTAACACGGGGCCCGCGGCGATGCGCCACGACACCCTCGCATCGAAGTGACGCTCGGGACCCCGGTCCGCCCAGGAAGCGGCACTTCTGTTCCTGCGCCGCGGCCGGGCTGTGATGCCTCGGTGGGCACACCCACAGACGGGAATGGCGTCTTGACACTTTTGAACTAGCGCCCAGGGCGGGGCGTGTTGGTCTTGAACGTGTGGGGCCCAGCTCCCGCGTGGCGACGTCCCGCCGCCGGCCCTCCGGAAGCCGGCCGTTCGACCGGGCAACCGCGGTCGGAGTGCGCGCTGGCCAGTGGTGGGGCACCGCATGCCTGGTGTATCGGCGCCTCGATGGCGACAGTGTAGTGGGGATTTCGGATGGCACCCCCAACCTGAACGGTTGCGAGACCCAGGATTCGCATGAAGAGGAAGGAATCCAAGGCGAGCTGGCCCGAGACCGCACCCACAGCGTCGGCTTGAGCGAGGCAAGTGGTACAGGAATTCCTCGGCAGGGAGACCCCAGCCGAACCGCGCTGGTCTGACTCGACGCATTGGAGACCTACTTT
The DNA here is from genome assembly GCA_965229825.1 of Vicinamibacterales bacterium. Lineage (GTDB taxonomy): Bacteria > Acidobacteriota > Vicinamibacteria > Vicinamibacterales > UBA8438 > JAJEEA01. Next base: position 276,522 of record CBDDJQ010000013.1, on the reverse strand, counting down.
GCGCAAAGACCGGCGACGATGGATGTACCCGTGCTGCGGCGCGGCGTTGTGTTTCGTCGAACCGCGGGAATGTCCATCACCCGAGGACCCAGCTTCCTGCCTGTCGGCGCTCCACCCCCACCACGCGTGGACGGCCGCGGTGGCCGACACGGAATGGTCCGCCATGCGACGCAATCTGCGATGAAATTCGAGAACGTATGCGTACCACCGCCGGGCGCGGCGCCATGCGAGCACGAACTCATCGTCAGCACCAAGAAGGTGGGTCGCTGACTGCGCAAACACGACCTGCACCCACAGCCGCGGACGCTTCGTCGGCCCCACCCACACGCCATGACCTGCCCGGGCTCGCGCCTCGCGTTCGGCGCCGTGCCGGAGGGTCCCGACCCCGTCCCGCAGCGGCGAGATCCTGTCGCGGCTTGCGCGGGGGTCGATGGGGTTTGCCGTGGAGGCCACGGGAGTCCTTGCTCGTGTGCCGGGCGGTGGTCTTGCGCTGAACCTCCGCGGTCCGCACGTTGGGCGCGGCGTGGGCGACAGCGCGGCGTGCCGGTGGTGCCCGAATCCGTGACGGTCGACCCTGCCCGGGGAGACCTGCAACACGCGGTCCCAGCGGAGGAGGGCTGAATGGCGGTCTTCTGATCGAAGCGGGAATATTGTGGCATGACGGGGCGGGTCCAGGTAGACACCGATGATGTCTGCCGCCTTACGTCTGGAAATCGGAGGTCGGTCGACACCGTAGTAGCGCGCCAACGGGTGCGGCCGCAGGGCGACTGCGCGGCAGACGCGCGGTACGATGTCCTTGGTCACACGAGGTGGGCGGCGAGGTGGCGACAGGACCAGCGCGTGGTCCCGTCTGGCGGCGGGCGGCGCGTGGCGGAATGGAGGAGCACGCAGGGAAGGGGCGGGCGGCCGTGGTGCCGCCCTGGCCCGGGGAGACCCGCCACCGGGTATACTCGGAAGACCATGACACACATGCGTGCACTGGCGGCAAGCGGAACCTTGTGCATTCTCCTGGCCGCGGCGGGGGCGACCCTGCAGGCGCAGCCCGCGGAGCGGGTCAACGGCCGGACCGCGCTCGGGCTGGTGCTGCGGCAGATCAACAACGCCGGGACCTTCATGATGGCTACCGCGCATCCCGATGACGAGTTCAACGGGTTGCTGGCGCTGTTGAGTCATGGCGAGGGAGTGCGCACCACGCTCGTCACCGCCACCCGCGGGGACGGTGGACAGAACGAGATCGGTCCGGAGCTGTTCGATGCCCTGGCGGCGTTGCGGACCGAGGAGCTGCTGGCCGCGCATCGTCTGGACGGGGCCGAGCAGTTCTTCACCCGCGCCGTCGATTTCGGCTATTCCTTCAGTCGCGACGAGACCTTCGAGGCGTGGGGCCGCGAGGTGATCCTGGGCGATTTCGTCCGCATGATTCGCACCCTTCGGCCCGATGTCATCGCGGGGATGAGTCCCGACGGTGCGGGCGGGGGGCAGCACCATCAGGCCTCGGCGGTGCTGGCGCGGGAAGCCTATGCGGCGGCCGCCGATCCCGACCGCTTTCCGGAGCAGTTGGCGGAAGGGCTGCGGCCGTGGCAGGCGCGGAAGTTCTATTTCAGCGGCGGGTTCCCGTTCTTCCGGTTCGGCGGCGGATTCGGGCGGACCGGGGGCGGGCCGGGCGGCCCCCGCGGCGGCAGGGAGACCGCGCAGGCGGGGACGGTCTCCATCAATCTCAGCCGATTCGACCCGCTGCTGGGCCGTACCTACGCCGAGATCGGCAGCCAGGCCCGCGGCATGCACAAGTGCCAGGGGATGTCGCCGGTCGTCATGCTGCCGGGACCCGCGTCGGTCCGCTATCGGCTGGACGATACCGTCATCCCCGATCACGCGGGGAGGGTCGAGCGTTCGTTGTTCGACGGGGTCGACACGTCGGTCGCGGGACTGGCGCGGTATGCCGGTCCCCAGCCCCCGCCCGGCCTCGTGGAGGGCCTGGCCACCCTCGCCCGGCATGCCGCCACCGCCCTGCAGGTCTACGAACGCGGCGCCGTCGACGCCCAGCGCGTGACCCTGCTGGCGGGGCTCGGAGCCGTCCGCACCCTCCGGGGGGAGCTCGGTACGTTCGGTTTGTCCGACGAAGCGGTCTTCGAGATCGACTTCCGGCTGGCGCAGAAGGAGGCCCAGTTCGAACGGGCGGTGGTGCTGGCCCACAACCTGCGGCTCGAGGTCGTCGCCGACGACGGCGTCGTGACCCCGGGGCAGCCGGTCACGGTGCTGGCGCAGGTGGCCAACCACGGCGGGGCGGACGCCACCGTCGAGCGGATCCGCTTTCACGGCTTCGAGACCGCCGATTCCACCTGCGGGACCGGCGCCCTGGCTCCCGGCGCGGTGTACCGCTGCGAGACCCCGCTGGATCTGCCGGCGACCGCGGCCTCGACCGACATCCATTGGGAGCGGTTGCCCGACGCGGCGCGGTATCGGGTCGACGCGGACGTGCCGTTCGGGGCGCCGTTCCGACCCACGCCGTTTCGCGCCACCTTCGAGCTCGACTTCGGAACCGCCAGGATTGCCGTCGACCGAGCCGTCACCTTCCGGTCCGGCAGCGATCTGTTCGCCGGCGAGAAGCGCATGGAGCTGCAGGTGGTGCCGCCGTTCGCCGTCGACATCGCCCCGCAGGTCGCCATCGTGCCCCTGGGGGCGGTCGAGCCTCGCGACGTCCGGGTCACCATCCGCAACGGGGGCCTCGAGGCCGCGAGCGGGGTCGTGAGCCTGGAGCTGCCCGACGGGTGGCGGCAGACGCCGGACCGGATACCAGTGGCCTTCACCCGCGAGGACGAGGCGCGAACCGTCCGTTTCGCCGTGCATCCGGCCCCGGCCGCGCCCGCCGGGGAATACCGCATCGGCGCCCGGTTCGAGGCCGGCGGCGCGCAGTTCGACCGCGGCTATCAGGTGGTGGAGTATCCCCACATCGGCCGGCGGCACCTGGTCCATGCCGCCGAAACGGCCATCAAGGTCATCGATGTCCGGCTGGATCCGGAGCTGCGGGTCGGGTACGTCGACGGGGTCGGCGACGAGGTGCCGCCGGCCATCGAGCAGCTCGGCGCGCAGTTGGAGCACATCACGGGCGATCAGTTGGTGTTCGGCGACCTGTCCCGGTTCGACGTCATCGTGACCGGGGTCCGGGCCTATGAGCGGAACCAGGATCTGCGGGCGAACAACGACCGGCTGCTGGAGTACGTCGAGGCGGGCGGCACGCTCGTCGTGCAGTACAACAAGTTCGAGTTCAACGAGGCGCAGTACGGGCCCTATCCGGCGCGCGTCAGCCGCAACCGCGTGACGGACGAGTACGCACCGGTGCAGGTCCTGACTCCCGACCACCAGGTCTTCGGTTTTCCGAACGTGATCTCCGATGCGACGTGGAGCGGCTGGGTGCAGGAACGCGGGCTGTACTTCCTCGGCGACAAGGACCTCGCGTACGCCGACCTCGTCGAGCTGCGCGATACGTTCCCGTCCAACCCCGGCGCCAAGCGCGGCGCCCTGGTCGAAGCGCGGTACGGCGAGGGGCGTTGGCTGTACGTCGGGCTCGGCCTCTGGCGGCAGCTTCCCGCCGGCACGCCCGGCGCCTACCAGTTGCTGGCGAATCTGCTCAGCCTCGGCCGCGGTCCCGAAGCCCCGTGAGCCCGGCTCCTACTAGTACTAGTAGGGTTGTCCCAGGAGATAGACGTCGCCGGTGGGCACCGGCACGCCGCCGGCCGGTTCGATGGTGACGGCCATCGCCGCCGGCATCGTCACCGCCCCCGGGATCTCCAGGGTCACGGTGGCGGCGCCCTCCTCCGCTTCCGGGGAGAGCAGCGCGGCGCCGACGGCATTGGCCCCCGGCATGACGAACCAGAGTTGGTAGGTATCGCCCGCCGGCAAGGCCGGCAGCCCGGTGGCCAGGAACGCCAGCCTGGACGACTCGGTCCACAGGGCGCGTCCCGTGGCGCGCGGGGCGAGCGGTTGTCCGGCCAGCGTCAGGGACTGCACCGTCGGGTCGGTGGCGATGGTGATCACCTCTTCCCGCCGGGTGGCCTCGAGGTCCGCGACCGTTGCTTCGAGCTGCAGGATGTCCGCCTGGAGGGTTGCGGACTCCACCGTCCCCTGCTGATCGGCGATCTGCCGGTGGAGATCGGCCGCGTACCAGCCGCCGGTGCCCGCGCCGGCGATGAGCAGGGTTGCCATCAGCCAGAACAGGCCGCCGAGTCCCGACTTTCGCCGCGCGGCGGGCGGGCTCGGGGCCGGCTCCGGGAGTGCGGCGGGCGGGCTCGGGGCCGGTGCCGGAGGGGCGGGCTCGGAAGGCGCCGGGGTCCAACCCGCGACCTCCCGCAGCACGCGCTCGCGGAGCCCCGGCGGCGGGTCGACGGGGACGGTCGTCTGCGGCAGATGGTGGGTCACCGGCAGCAGCGATTTCACTTCCCGGACGCAATCCAGGCAGGCTTCGAGGTGCGATTCGAAGCGGCTCCGCTCATCGTCGTCGAGCGCCCCCAACGCGTAGAGCGCCGCCAACCCGTCGAACGCGTCGTGCGTCGGTTCGGTCATGCCGGCAACGTCTCCCGCAAGGCCAGCAGGCCGGCGCGTATGCGGGTCTTGACCATCCCGGGCGGCTGCTCGAGCCGTTCGGCGATCTGGGCCGCGGTCCTGCCTTCGAGGGAGGCAAGCTCGATCGCCGTGCGCTCGACGAGGGGGAGCTCGGCCAGCGCCGCCCGCAGCCGGGACACCGTTTCGGCCGGCAGGGGCGGGCGCTCGTCGGCGATGGCGGGCATCGGCAGCTCGACGACCACGGGGTCGTCCGGGGAGGACGCTGACCGGGCACGCAGCCGCTCGATGGCGCGGCGGCGGGTCGTCGCCAGGAGCCACGCCGCCGGCGGTTCGGGGGTGCCGTCAGGCTGTTGCATCCGGGACCAGGCGTGCGAGAAGACCTCCTGCACCACCGCTGCCGCGTCCCCGTGGTCCTGGAGGATGCGCAGGGCCAGCCCGTACATCGCCCGGATGTGCTGGTCGTAGAGCACTTCCAGCGCGTGCGGGTCTGCTTCGGCCATGTATTGAATATTACTTCACTCGCCGCCGCGCGCGGGCCGGGTCATTCGGCTCGCGATGCGGGGCCGGCCGGGGGAGGCGGGGACGCGGGTGGATCGGCGCCCGGCTCGTTGGCGTTCAGCCAGTCGTGGACGCGGTCGAGCACCGTGGCGATCGCCGCCCGTTGCCGTTTCAGTCGGGCGCGTGCGCGGAGCGGGGTCTGCCGGGTGGCGAGAAACGCGCGCACGAGCCTGACGACCGCGGCCTGCCGTTCGATCGCGGGCAACCCGGCGAAGGCCAGCAAGACCAGACCGACCGCCGTCCCGGCCCCGATGCCGCTTCCGAACCACAGACCGCTCAGGACGGCGAGGGCCGCGATCCAGACCCCGTAGACGACGGCGCCGCCGACGACCTCCCAGGCGGCGCGGGTCTGCAGGTCGGGCGCGTGACCGCTCATCGCCCACGTGCCGTAGTACGGGGGCGCGAAGCACACCAGGGCGAGAACCGCCAGGGGAGCCATCACGAGGGACCGGCTGCCTTCCCGCAGCGCGAATCGCAGCACCTGGCCCGCCGGCATCCGCCGGTCGAGGTCTCCCTCGCGCAGCCCGAGGGTCCGGAGCTGTTCGTCGTGGGCCAGCACGTCGCGCAGGATGGCGTCGTGGCGGGCCGGGTGTTCCCGCCGCAGACGTTCCATGCCCCGGGCGATCAACCGCCGCCGGCGGACCCGCTCGGCCGGATCTCGCGTGACGCCGCGGGCCGCGGCGTAGAGGCGATCGATGCGGTCGACGAGCCGCAGGTCCGACCGCGGGTCCGCCTCGATCATCACGCGCCGTAGCCGGGCGGAAATCCGGTCGGTCAGGATGCGGGTGGCCTCTCGCGGATCCTCGCGAAACGTGTCGGCGAGATCGCTGGCGTCGAACGGCCGGCCGAACAGGGCGATGACCCGTGACCGGAACATCGGCAGGCGGTCGAAATTGAGCCCGACCGGCACGATCGCGGCGTGACGGCCGGCGGCGCCGGCCAGGGCCATGCGGGCGGCGCCGGTCCGCAGCGGTTCGAGACGACCGCTGGCGTGGCTGATGCCTTCGGGGAAGAGACAGATGGCATGTCCCTCGGTCAGGGCCTGCTCCACCGCCGCGAACGTCTCCGCGTTGCGGGAGGCATCGACGCCCGGGTCCATGCGGCGATAGACCGGGATCGCGCCCGATCGGCGGACGAAGGGGCTGAGCACGTGCCGGTCGAACAGCGTCGACTTGGCGAGGAACCGGATGGGTCTGGTGGCCGTCCGTTGAATGACCGCGGGGTCGAGGACGGAATTGGGGTGATTGGCGACGAGGAGGACGGGGCCCTCCGGCAGCGGCGGACCGACCCGCTCGATGCGATAGAAGATCGATACGCCCAGGACCGCGAGCCGCCAGAGCACCGGGCTGCCGGGATACCGGCGGTCAGGCGGTTTCCGGTCTGGCGGGGTCATGACGGGGCATTCTAGCCCGGAAACCGCCGCCTCGCGGCTGCGCTTCCCGCCCGACCGGCCCTGCAGGAGTCCGCGCCGTTCGACGGCGCGAACTCCTGGCCCGGAAGTCGTCGCCTCGCGGCTCCGCTTGCTACGGTCGGGTGGCGGCGAGCCGCAGGCGGACGTAGTCGACGACCCACGTTCCGTCCTCGCGCTGGATGCGCGGCGCCAGCCGCGTCCGCATCTCGGCGAGCAGCTCCGCGCGTTCCGGCTCCGGCACCGCGGTGATGAACGGCTGGGCGAACACCTCCAGCCAGTGGATGACGTCGCCGGGCAGGGGGGTGGGGCGCGCGAACAGCTCGATGGAGTCGACGCGGAAGCCGCGCTGCTCGAGACGGGCGCGGTACTGGTCGGCGGTGGGGAAGTACCAGGGGTTCACGACGGCGCTGTCGACGCCCCGCGTGCCGAGCGCCTCGGCGAAGGCCTCCCGAACCGAGGCGACGCAGCCGGCGCCGCCGCACTCGGCCACGAACCGCCCGCCCGGTCTCAGGGCCTTCCAGACGCCGTCGATGGCGGCGTCCGGATCCCGGATCCAATGCAGGGCGGCGTTGCTGAAGACGGCATCGAACTCGCCGTCGAAGGCAAGCTCGCGGGCATCGACGATCCGGGCGTCGAGTCCCCGCTGGAGCGCCGCCCACACCTGCTCGGGGCTGCTGTCGATGCCGACGACGAGGCAGCCGGCGTTCCGGAACCGTTCGGTGAGGGCGCCGTCCCCGCAGCCGATGTCCAGGATGCGCTCGCCGGGCCGGGGGGCCAGCAGGTCCACGACCGGTGCGCCGAGGTCCGAGACGAACCGGGCGTGCTCGGCGTAGGATTCGGGGTCCCAGTACTGGGTCATGAAGGTGTCAACCTCGGAGAATCGGCCGGTGTGAGCTATCGTCGGAGCAGGCGAACCAGATGGGAGCGGTCGATGCGGCGGGCGGCGAGCGCGTCGGCCGTGAGCCACACCCCGTCGCACAACGCGGCGAGCGCGCGCCATTGTGCTCAAGTCGGTCGAGCACCTTGCCGAGCGATTGACGAAGCTCCAGCGCGTTTACCGTCTCCATGAACATGTCATAACACTTGTATAGTGTTGTGCCAAAGCGACCTCGCAGTCGACCCCGCGGCGCCGGCCGCAATTGACATCTTTATGGAGACACGGGAATACTGCCCGTCATGAAGACAACGGTCGATATCCCTGACGCTCTCTACCGCCGGGCGAAGATCCGGGCGGCCGAAGAGGGTACGACGCTGCGCGCGCTGCTGCTGATGTCCCTGGCCGCGTCGCTCGGTCGTCCGGCCTCGCCCGCCGAAGCGCTTCCACGCCGGGAGCGATTCGAGGTCGACGACCGGGGCTGGCCGGTCCTCAAGCGGCCGCCCGGGGACGCCACCGTCATCACGGACGAGCTCGTGAATCGGCTTCGCGCGCGCGAAGGGGTCTGAGCGTGGACTTCCTGCTCGACGTCAACATCCTGATCGCCCGGGCCGACTCGCGCCACGAGCACCATCGGCGTTGCCGGCGCTGGGAGGCCGAACACCCGGAGGCGATTCTGTGCACGTGTCCCTTGACCGAGAACGGGTTTCTCCGCATCTACGGTCATCCCGAGTATCCGGGCGGCCCCGGCTCGCCCGGCGAGGCGCTCATTGAGCTGCGTCACCTGCTGGCATTGCCCGCCCATCGGTTCCTGCCGGCCGACGTCAGCGTCGCGCACGCGCCGACGTTCGGAGACCTGCCGGGCGTCTCGCCGAAACAGCTTGCCGATCTCTATCTGCTCGCCGTCGCCTCGCGGCATGGCGTGCTGTTCGCCACGATGGACCAGAGCGTGCCGGCGGCGCTGATCGCCGGCGGGCCTGCGGCGCTCCAAGTGATTCCCGCGGACCGCCCCTGACGCAGACGACGAGGCCGGAGCCGATGGCGGTGGCGGCCGACGGATCGAAGCCGCTGGTGCCGGCCTGCAACTGCGACCGTCGCCGCCGTCCTGCCCGTGGCGGTCACCGCGGCGTGCTATCGACCCATCCGAACCGCGACCCGCGTCGATCCCGATGAGTCGTTTCGGGCGGACTGACGCAGGTCGAACGGCTGCCGCGCGGCTACGGCCGCGTGGCAGCGAACCGTAGGCGCATGTAGTTGATCAACGACAATTATCTTTGCCGGTCGACGAGGATGCGATGGACTACCGCAGGTCCAGTTCGCCCAGCGGCCGGCCGACGAACGCCCGGAGCCGTTCGGTCGACAACGCCACGAACCGGCGCGACACCGCGCTGGGGGATGTCGCCCGCTCAGTCACCCCGGTCGGCACTGGGTCCAGCGTCGGTGCATACTGACGCGTCGACACGCCCGCGGTGTCGCCTCGAGCGTGTGCGCCTCCAAGGGGTCGGTTGCGGACGCCCGCTGGAAGCTGGCCAGCGGCACCGGAATCCGCGCGCGGCGCCGGTTCGGGCTCCTACGCGTGATCGAGGGCCAAGGCGCCGGTGTAGATCGCCATGCCGACAACCGCGTCGATGCCGGCGGCGTCGAGGGCGTCTATCTCCTCCCGGGTGGTGATGCCGCCGGCCGCGGTGACCCGCCGGCTCGTCGCCGCCGCCACCGCGTGCGCCGCGTCGAGGTCGGTGCCGGTCATCAAGCCCTCCCGGTCCACGTGGGTGTACAGGAACTCGCCGCAGTACGGCTCGAGCTGCCGTACCGCCTCGACCGCGGTCACCTCGACCGGCTCGGTCCAGCCGCGAATGACGACCCGGCCGCCCTTGCTGTCGACCGCCCCGATGATGCGCTCGACGCCCACCGCATCCGCCAGGGACCGCGCGAACTGCAGATCCGGCCGGCCGTCCCGGAAGAGGGCCGAGCTGACGATGACGGCCCGTGCGCCGTAGTCGAGCACCGCGTCGGCGCGGGCGATGGAGCGGATGCCTCCGCCGACCCGGCAGGGAAGCTGCGGCGCGACCTGCCGGACCAGCGCGTCGTTGTCGCCGGACCCCATCGCGGCGTCGAGATCGATGAGCTGTACCTTGGGGAACCCGGAGAACCGCGCGACCCAGCCGTCGAGGTCCTCGCTCTCGATGGCGAGCCGCTCTCCCTGGACGAGCTGCACCACGCGGCCGTTCTTGAGGTCGATGGATGGGATCAGCATGGGGTGGGGTTAGCAGCCCGTGGTGGAACCCCGCGCTGCACCGAGAGCGGCGAGGCGCGGGATGCATCGCCGCTCGAATGCAGCGGGGACTTTCACCACGGGCGGTTAGCCGCGGGCGGGCCGCCGGCCGCGCCCGCGTGCGGTTTCGGCAGCCGCACCGGGATGCCGTGCGCGTGCAGATGGGCCTTCAGGTCCTCGACGGCGTGCTCGGCATAGTGGAATATCGAGGCGGCGAGGGCGGCGTCGGCCCGGCCCGCGGTGAAGACGTCGACGAAATGGTCGAACGTGCCGGCGCCGCCGGACGCGATGACCGGGATGCTGACGGCGGACGACACCGCGGCCGTCAGCCCGCAGTCGAAGCCCTGCTTCGTGCCGTCCCGGTCGATCGAGGTCAGCAGAATCTCGCCGGCGCCGCGGTCGGCCGCCTCGCGCGCCCATTCCACGGCATTCCGCTCGGTGCCCTGCTGGCCGCTGCGGACGTAGATCTTGAAGCGATCGTCCTCGCGCTTGGCGTCGATGGCGACGATGACCGCCTGACTGCCGTAGCGCCTCGCCAGGGTCGTGATCAGCTCCGGCTGGGCGAGCGCCGCGGTGTTGATGCCCACCTTGTCGGCGCCGGCCTCGATCGCCGCCTCCGCGTGGCCCTCGCCGCGGATGCCGCCGCCGACGCACAGCGGCAGGAAGATCTCCTGCGCGACCGCCCGTATCGTCTCCGCGAGGGCCTTGCGCCCCTCGATGGTCGCGGTGATGTCCAGAATCACGACTTCGTCGATCCCCTCCCGGTTGTACCGGCCGGCGAGGGTGGCGGGATCGCCCGCGCGCCGCAGACCTTCGAAGTTGATGCCTTTGACGACCGCGCCGTCACGAACGTCGAGACAGGCGATGATGCGTTTCGACAGCATGGCGTGCCTCAGGGCACCCGGCGCAGAAAACTGCGCAGGATGCGGAGACCGACGTCCGACGACTTCTCCGGGTGGAACTGCACGCCGCCGACCGGGTGATGCTCGACCGCCGCCGCGAACTCGACGCCGTAGCGGGTCGACCCCACGCAGCTCTCCGTGAGCGGGGCGGCGTAGGAATGCGTGAAGTAGACCTGTTCGCCCTCGTCGACGTCCTCCAGCAGCCACGAGTCCCGGGTGCGGTGCAGCGAGTTCCAGCCCACGTGCGGCACCTTGAACGCCGCGCCGCCGTCGCCGGTCCCCTCCGGGGTGCCTTCCTCGTCGGCGATCAGACTGCACTGGCCCGGCAGCAGCTCCAGGCCGGGGTGGCCGGGCGCCTCGGCGCTGCCGTCGAACAGCCACTGCATGCCGACACAGATGCCGAGGAGGGGCCGCTCGCGCGCGATATGGCTCCGGATGGCGCTGCGCCAGTCGGCGTCCAGGGCCGCGGTCACCTCGAAGTTGCCGACGCCGGGCACGATGATGCCGGCCGCCGCCGCGAGATCCGCCGGCGCCGTCGGCGTCGTCACCGCCGTTCCCAGGTGGGCCAGGGCCTTGCGCACCGACGTCAGGTTTCCGGCGCCGTAGTCAATCAATGCAATCATCGCGCAAGGCCCTTCGCGCCGCCTGCTACAGCAGTCCCTTGGTGCTCGGCAGCTGCCTGGCCATGCGGTCGTCCTTCTCGCACGCGACCCGGAGCGCTCTCGCGAACGCCTTGAACAGCGCTTCGACCTGGTGGTGACTCGACCGGCCGTAGAGCACCTTCAGGTGCACGTTGGCCCGCGCCCCCTGGGCGAACCCCTCGAAGAAGTCGTGCAACAGCTCCGCCTGCAGGTCGCCGACGAGCCGGACGCGCAGGCGGGTATCCACCACCGCGTGGGGGCGCCCGCTGAGGTCGATGGCCGCGACGCCGAGGGTCTCGTCCATCGGCATGACGAAATAGCCCGCGCGGTTGATGCCGCGCCGCGACCCGATCGCCTTCGCGACGGCCTCGCCGAGGGCTATCCCGACGTCCTCGACGGTGTGGTGCTGGTCGACGTCGAGGTCCCCGGCCGCGTCGATCTGCAGATCGAAGGCGCCGTGGCGCGCCACCAGCTCCAGCATGTGGTCGAGAAAGCGGATCCCGGTGCTGACCTCGTACCGGCCGCGCCCCTCCAGGCCCAGCCGGACGGTGATCTGCGTCTCGGTCGTCCGCCGCTCGATCCGTGCGCGTCTCATGGCAGCAGCTTCCAGCCGTTCATGGCAGCAGCTTCCCGCCCCGGCCGTCCGCGCCGGCGCTCTGCCGCCGCTGCCCCCCGCCGTTCCGCGGCCGCGGTGTCATCGGCTCCTCGCAAGGCGCACCCGGACCGACTCGGCGTGGGCGGTCAGCCCCTCCGCCGCGGCCAGGGTGAGAATCGTCGGCGCCAGGGTCTCCAGCCCCGCCTGCGTGATGCGCTGGGTGCTCTGCACGGACACGAAGTCCGACGCGCTGAGGCCGCCGCGGAACCGCGCCGCGCCCCCCGTCGGCAGGACGTGGTTCGATCCGGTCGCATAGTCGCCGGCCGCCTGCGCCGCGTGCGGGCCGATGAAGACGGTGCCGGCGCGGGTGGTGCGCGCCGCGACCTCCTCGTCGAGGCATACCAGATGCTCGGGCGCGATGTCGTTGGCGAGCTCGATCGCCTCGTCGAGCGAGACGGTGACCACGATGACCCCGTTGCGCTCGATGGACGTCCGCGCGGGTCCGTCCGCGGGCAGTTGCGCCTGCACGCGCCGGGCGATGCGCGCGGCGAACCGGCGGTCGGGGGTGAGCACGATGGCCCGGGCGTCGGGGTCGTGCTCCGCCTGCGCGATCAGATCGGCGGCGATCCAGCGCGTCTCGCCCCGCGCGGCGATGATGACGATCTCGGTCGGGCCGGCATGGAAGTCGATGGGGCAGTCGGCGGATACCAGCCCCTTGGCGGCGGCGACGTAGGCGTTTCCCGGTCCGACGATCTTGTCGACCTTGGGGACGGTCTCGGTGCCGTAGGCCAGCGCGGCGACGGCGTGGGCGCCCCCCAATCGGAACAGGCGGGTGACGCCGGCGATGGCGGCTGCGGCAAGGGTCGCGGGGTCCGGGCGCGGGCAGACCGCGATGACCTCTGGCACCCCCGCGACCTTCGCGGGAATCGTGGTCATCAGCAGCGACGACGGCAGCGGGTAGCGCCCGGCCGGGACGTAGCAGCCGACCCGCTGGAGGGGGGTCACGCGCTGCTCGATGTCGACCCCCCCGGTGATCGTGGTCCGCCAGCCCCGCGGCAACTGCCGCCGGGCGATGCGTCGAATATGGTTCGCCGAGGTTCGCAGCGCCGTCCGCAGGTCCGCGGGGATGGTCCGGAGCCCTGTCCGCAGTTCCTCCGGCGGGACCTCCGCCGCACCGGCCAGGCCGTCGAACCGCCGCGCGTAGCGCAGCAGCGCCTCGTCGCCCGAGCGGCGGACCGCGCTCACGATCCGGGCCACCCGCCGGGTGAGGGCGGGGTCGACGTCCTGCCGGCGATCGACGAGGCGCTGAACCGCCGGTCGATCCGACGAGTCGATGATCTGCATCACAGCACGATCTTGTTCAGCGGGAACTCCACGATGCCTTCGGCCCGCGCCGCCTTCAGCTTCGGAATCAGCTCGCGCGCCGACGATTCCTCGATGATGGTCGAGACCGCGACCCACGCGTCGTTGCTGAGGGGGGCGACCGTGGGGTCGTGCAGAGCCGGCAGCAACCCGAGAACCCGGTCGAGCTCGGCGCGCCGGACGTTCAGCATCAGGCCGACCCGGCCCTGGGCCTCGATGGCCGCGCGCAGCAGCAGCGCGATGTTCTCGATCTTCGTCCGTTTCCAGTCGTCCTCGAGGGCCGCAGGGTTCGCGATCAACTGGGGATTCGATTCGATGACGGTATCGATGATGCGCAGCCGGTTGGCGCGCAGGGTCGAGCCGGTCTCGGTCGCCTCGACGATCGCGTCGGCCAGCAGCGGCGGCTTGACCTCCGTCGCTCCCCAGGAGAACTCCACCTTGACCGGGATCTGCAGGCGCTCGAACCAGGCCTCGGTGACTCGCACCAGCTCGGTCGCGATGGTGGCGCCGGCCAGATCCTGCGGCGTGCGGTACTTCGAGTCCTCGGGCGCCGCCAGCACCCATCGGACCTTGCGGAAGCTCTGCTTCGAGTAGACCAGGTCGACGATGTCGACGACCTGGTCGCCGGTGGCGGCATGATGCTCCGCGATCCAGTCCTGGCCGGTCAGTCCGGCGTCGAGCGCGGCGTCGGCGACGTAGCGGGCCATCTCCTGGGCCCGAATCAGCGTGCACTCGATCTCGGGGTCGTCGATCGTCGGAAAGTAGGACCGCGAGCTGGTGTAGATGTTGAAGCCCGAGTGCGCGAACAACTGGATCGTCGAGTCCTGCAGCGAGCCCTTCGGGATGCCGAGTCGTAGTGTTCTGTCAGCCATGATCGATGCGTCAACGGGTTTGTCAGCGGGGCAAGGGGGGCGCGCTACCGGTCGTCCGCGGGATGCTCGAGCGCGCGATAGAAGCAGGTTCGCTCGCCGGTGTGGCAGACGTTGCCGTCACCGTTGCGGGTGACCCGCAGCAGCACCGTGTCGTCGTCGCAGTCGACGAGAATCTGCTGCACCGCCAGGGTGTTGCCCGATGTCTCTCCCTTCATCCACAGCTTGCCGCGGGTCCGGCTGAAGAACGTGGCGAAGCCCGAGCTGCGGGTCCGGTCCAGCGCCTCCTGGTTCATGAAGCCGACCATCAGGACCTCGTTGCTCGAGGTGTCCTGCACGACCGCCGGGATGAGTCCGTCCAGTTTCGAAAAGTCCATGTCGTGTGTGCTCAAAAAAAAAGCCCCGCCGGGTTGTCGGCGGGGCGGTCGCATGCGTTCGCGTGACGGGCAGCCGTGCTACCTCACATGCAAATCCGCAGCCCCGCCCCGTGGGCAGTCGACTGCGCTGTGTGATGGCCATGCCGCCGCATCATGATGTAGGGTACCCTATACCCCGGAGTCGGGCGTGTCAAATCGACGCCGACCACGGCCGGGCCTGAGCCGAGCGATTGGCGTGACGAAGCGTGATGTCTGAGAACGCCGGGTCCGGGGTCGCGCGGTGGGTCACGCTCCACTCGTACAACGTACGCATCTGTCACTGGATCAACGCCGTCGCCGGTGGCTACCTCTTGTTGAGCGGCATCCACATCTTTCTGGATTTTCCCGAGCTCTATTGGGGGCATACCGGTTACCAGGGCTATCCCGCGATCTTCCGGCTCGCGGACTGGGGCATTTCCTGGGACGAGGCGGGGGCGATGGGGGACCGCCGGTGGGGCCGCAACTACCACTTCACCTTCGCCTGGGTGTTTCTCGTCAACGGACTGGTCTACGCGGGCTGGAACGTCGCGACCGGACGCTTTCGCGAGCGGCTGGTGCCGCGCCGGGACGAGATGACCGCCGAGCATCTGCAGCGTGATCTCCGCGCGCATCTTCCCTGGCGCGTGCGGGCGCGCGCTTCCGCGACTCACTACGGCGTGCTGCAGAAGGTCTCCTATCTCCTGCTGCTGCTGCTCTTCGTGCCGTTGATGACGCTGACGGGGCTCGCGCAGTCGCCCGGCTTCACGGCGGCGATGCCGTGGCTGCTCGACCTGTTCGGCGGCCGGCAGTCGGCGCGGACGCTGCACACCCTCGGCACCGTCGTTTTCGTCCTCTTCGTCGTCGTGCACGTGCTGGAAGTGGTGGCGGCCGGCGCCGTCAACCGGATCCGTTCGATGATCACCGGGAAGTTCCGGTTGCCCGTGGAGGAGTGATGAGCACGCCGATATCCACCGCACGGCGGATGACCCGCCCCCGGACCCTCTCGCGGCGCCGCCTGCTGGCGCGGTTCCCCGCTCTCGGCGGGCTGCTGGCGGCGGGATGTTCCAGCGATGCCTACCTACCGCCGGATGTCCGGGGCGGCCTGGTCGGCGTCGCCGACGTGCTGACCATGAGCACGAATCGTCTGCTGCTCTCGGACCAGCCGCTGGCGCGCGAATACGGGCCGGGCGACATCGCCCCCGACTTTCCGACCTGGGGTCAGACCAATCCCCCGGACGAGGAGTATCAGCGCCAGTTGCAAGACGGGTTCCGCGACTGGCGCCTGCCGGTGAGCGGCCTCGTCGGCCGGCCGGTGTCGCTCTCGCTCGACGACATCAAGCGCCTTCCCCCGCGCACGCAGATCACCGCCCACGTCTGCGAGCAGGGCTGGTCGGCGATCGCCCAGTGGACCGGCGCACCGCTGATGCGGGTGCTCGAGGCGGCGGGCGGCGCGCAGCCGGGCGCGCGGTACGTGGTCCTCGACACCGTCGACGGCTGGTACGAGGGCATCGACATGTTCGAGGTCGTGCATCCGCAGACAATCCTCGCCTATGGCCTCAACGGCGAGGATTTGCCCGTGGGCAACGGCGCGCCGCTGCGGCTCCGGGTCGAGCGCCAGTGCGGATACAAGAACCTGAAGTTCCTGAAGTCCATTCAGGTGGTGGATTCGATGGCCGGCTTCGGCAAGGGCACCGGCGGCATCAACTCCGACTGGGGATTCCATTGGTACGCCGGCGTGTAGCGGTCGTCGGCGAGGCGCTCATGAGTTCTTCCCCGCCGCCCGGCGTCGCGTGAGGCCTTTCGGCCCGGCTGGCCCGGCTGGCCTCGTCCGGGCGCGTCGGGCAGAGGCAGCCGGCGGTACGGCGACGTTACACGCCCGGCCCGAATGCCGATAGACTAGCAATCCGTGGTGGAACGCTGCGTTGCACCGAGAGCGGCGAGGCGGGATGCATCGCCGCTCGAATGCAGCGGGGACTTTCACCACGGGCTGCCAAGCGTCTGCGCGGTGGCACGGCGCAGACGCCTGCCCGGTTGGTCGAGCGGGAAGCGGAGCCGCAAGGCGACGATTCCCGGGCCGCGAGACTGTACCTTGGCAGCGGAGCAGGCTTTCGTGACAGGGCTGGGTTGGACGGAAGGCGCGCCGAACGGCGAGGCTTCCGGGCTGGATGACTGCATGTACGACACGACATCGCGCGTACCGGGACATCGATTCGGACCGTACCTGTCGCGCGTGGCGCCGGGCGCGGCCTGCCTGCGAGTGGGGGTGCTCGCGATGGTCGTCGCCGGCGCGGGGCTCGTCACCTCGGCGTTGCCCGCGGCGGGACAGGCGTCTCCCACCGTGGTGGTCGCGCCCTTCACGAACGTGAGCCGGCAGCCGGCCGATGACTGGATCGGCACGGGCATCGCCGAGACGATCGCCGTCGATCTGCAGGACGCCGGACTCGAGGTCGTCGAGCACCGCCCCGAGCCGAAACGCATCGGTTATCGCCGAGCCCCGTCCGGCGCGCCGGACCCGGCCGCCGCGCTCGATGCCTATCGGCGGCAGGGAGTCGCCTGGATGATCGACGGCACCCTGCAGCACGTGGGAGATGCCGTGCGCATCACCACCCGGATCGTGGACGTCAAGACCGGCGCGGTCGAGTTCGGCACGCGGGTCGACGGCGGCATCGCCGACCTCTTCGACATCCAGGACGAGGTCGCCGCGGTGCTCGCCGCCCGCCTCTCGACCGATGCCGGCGGCCGGTCCATGCCGATGGTCCGGCCAGGGCCGGACAGGGCGGCGTCGGACGGGATCACCCCGGGCAGACCCGCACCGGGCAGACCCGCGCCGGGCAGGCTCGCGCCGGGCAGGCTCGCGCCGGGCAGGCTCGCGCCGGGCAGGCTCGCGCCGGGCAGACTCGCGCCGGCATTCCCGACCATGCCTGCCCCGCCTGCCGTCGCTTCCGTTCCCCCCGCGGAGTCCGGAGCGCCGCCCGAGCGGCCCGTCAGCGGCGCGCTGGCCTTCAGCCCGTCGTCGGCCGGCGGGTCCGCGGGGGCCGCGGACGCCCCCGCGCGCCCGCGCCGACCGGGAGGCGGGGGATTCGCCCCGACCCCGCTGGGTCGTTCCACGGCGGTCATCGGGCGGACCGCCGCGCCCCCCGAGATCGATGGCCGGCTCGACGATTCGGTCTGGGAGACCGCCGCCCACATCACGAACTTCATCCAGATCGCGCCGATCGAAGGCGCGCCCGGGTCCGAGGACACCGAGGTGTGGATGGCGTACGACAGCGAGCATCTCTACTTCGCCTTCTACGCCCACTACACCCGCCCCGAGACCATGCGCATCAATCGGGCCGACCGCGAGGAGATCCGCGGCGACGACCGCATGTCGATCCTGTTCGACCCCTTCCTCGACCAGCAGCGGGCGTACCAGTTCGAGGTGAACGGCTACGGCGTGCAGGCCGACTCGCTCGTGAACGCCGACGGCAGCACCGGGTTTTCGCGGTCGAGCGGCAGCTCGTCGGCGACCCGGGGCGGCGGCGGTTCGCGGGGCGGCGGCGGCAGCGGCATGAGCAGCTCGGGGCAGTTCGGCATTCGCGGCGACGATTCGTGGGACGCGCTGTTCGATACCGCCGGCCGGGTCGTCGCCGACGGCTGGACGGCCGAGATGCGGATTCCGTTCAAGAGCCTTCGGTACCCCTCGCGGGGCCGGGGGCAGGGGCACCGCTGGGGCTTCCAGATCACCCGCGTCATCCGGGACAAGTCGGAAGCGCAGTCGTGGTCGCCGATCTCGCGGGGCGTGGCCGGCCAGCTCACGCAGTTCGGCGTGCTGGAGGGCATGGGCGATCTGTCCAACAGCCGCAACCTGGAGCTCCTGCCGGAGGTGACCGGGTTCAGAGTCGGCTCCCTCGACACCGGCACCGGCGAGTACGCCACCGACGACCCGACCGGCGAGCTGGGATTCGGCGTCAAGTACGGGATCACCCCCAACCTGACGGCGGACGTCACCTACAACCCCGACTTCTCCCAGATCGAGTCGGACCGGCCGCAGATCGAGACCAATCAGCGGTTCGCGCTGTTCTACCCCGAGCAGCGCCCGTTCTTCCTCGAAGGGCAGGAGATCTTCCAGACCGCGACGCCGCTGACCCTCGTGCACACGCGCACCATCGTCGACCCGCGCTTCGGCGGGAAGCTGACCGGCAAGGTAGGCCAAGCCACGCTGGGGTTCGTGGTGGCCGACGACGAGGCGGCGGGCCGCCTCGACGACCGCGAGCACCCGCTGTACGGCACCACCGCCCAGACCGTCCTCGGACGCGCCCGGTACGACTTCTACGCCGAGTCGTATCTCGGCGCCATCATGACCGCGCGCGAGTTCGGCGCCGACTACAATCGGGTGGCCGGGGTGGACGGGCGGTTCCGGCTGGGCCGGACCCACCGCGTGAGCTTTCTCGCGGCGGGCTCCGAGACGCAGGACGAGGCCCTCGGCTCGCTCTCCGGGGGGGTGATCGAGGCGGACTTCTCGAAGCAGGGGCGCAACGTCAGCTACAACGTCGCCCACAGCCGCATCGATCCCGGCTTCCGGACCAACACGGGATTCCTGCCGCGCGTGAATCTCCAGCAGACCACCGGCACCGCGTCGTACCGGTGGTGGCCCGAGTCGACCCTGATGACGTGGGGCCCCTCGGTGACCTATCTGCGCCTGTACGACCACGGGGGCCTGCTGCAGGACGAGCAGCTCCAGGGCACCGCGAGCTTCTCGTTCCGCAACAACATGGCGATTACCGGCATGGTCAATCGCGACTTCGAGCGCTACGGGGCGGTCGACTTCCGCAAGGCCGGCTTCGGCTTCTTCGGGGTCATGAGCGCGCGCATCCTCTCGATTTACGGCGGCTACAACTGGGGTGACGGCATCTACTACGACACGGACACCCCCTACCTCGGGCGGTCGACCGTCGGCAACGTCAACTTTCGTTTCCAGCCCACGTCCCGGCTGCGGACGGAGTTCACCATGGTGTCGAGCGATTTCGTCGATCACACGACCCAGGACGACGTCTTCAACGTCAGAATCTTCCGCACCCGCACCACCTACCAGTTCACCGACCGGTTGCTGGCGCGCTACATCATCGAGCACAACACCGCCGCCGAGACCCTCGGCAACAACGTGCTCTTCACCTACCGGGTGAACGCCGGCACCGTCATCTTCGTCGGCTACGACGACCGCTACCGGCAGGGCATGCAGATCGACGACCTGCTGTTCCCGACCGCCGAGCTGCTGCGCACGAACCGTGCGTTCTTCGGCAAGATCTCGTATCTGTTCCGGTACTGACCCTCGCGCGTGTCTTTCATCCACTTCCTGGTCTGAAGCTTCGCTGGGTGCGGCTCTTCTTCGTCGGCGGCCCAGGGGTTTCTGCGAGCGGCACGGCAAGAGCTACTTGACCCGTCGAAGGCGTGGTGAGGAGGGCGGTGGGGGCGGCTCGCTGACCGGCGGTGCTATCCCATCAGCGTATCGCTGGGCATGGTTCCGCTGGTACTCGCGCGCTTCGTGGAAGTCCCAGTACGCATCGAAGTCGCGGCTGGCTCGTAGCGCCCGGAGCTTCAGGACCGCCTCGGCTCCAACCAGGCGCCAGCGGGCGCCGGTCAACTCCATCCGGTCGCGGACCAAGTACCGGCACGCCCCTTCGATGACGCCGGTGGCGATGGGATAGCCCGCCGCGAGGTAGCGGTCGTAGTGCAGATACGGCGCGTATTTCAGCAGGTAGTTGGCGCACGTATCGACCGGCTTGCGGGTGTCGCTCGAGAAGCCGGCGACGGTCGCCGCACGCCGCATCGCCGCCGCCACCTTGCGGGCCTTGCCCTCGAGAATGCATCGCAGACGCGTCCAGGCCCAGCACTCCAACTCGGGGCTCCCCTCGCGATGGAACACATGCGCCGCCTTCCAGACGTATTCGGCCACGTGGATGATGTCCAGTACCACCGTGACGTCCACGCCGTACGCGGCGGCGCCCGCTTCCACGAGGTCGAGCTGCGTCTCGGCGCCATCGACGAGCGCGACCCAGCGCTTGACGTGCTCGGGGTCTTGCCGCTCCGCTTCCAGCGTCGCCTCCGCGACCACCTCCAACGGCTCCCGTTCGAGGCTCGCCCAGACCCGTTTCGCCACGGGGCGAGGCCGCACGGCCCGGGTCTTGGCCCCCGGCGGTCGTGGCATCAAGCTCTGCAGGAACTCCTCCGGGCTCCGCACGAACGGCGCGACCGTGTAGACGGCGGCCACCGTCGCCATTCGCTTCGAGTGCTTCTTCTCTCCCGGCTTGAGGCGCTTGAACCGTGAGAGCTGCCCCCTGTGCTGCCGGCGCTTCTCGGCCGCCTTGCGCGTCGCCTCGCGCAGATCCTCGCGATGCAGCACGACCCCCTTGCCATCGAAGGTGAGCACCACAACCGACCCCTCGGGTGGCGGCTGGCCATCCTCCGTACGGCGTGCCTCGTAGAAGGCGTCGAAGTCCTGAGCCGCTCGAACCACCAACTGTTCCGCCTGACGCTTGGGTACCTCCGCCCCGGTACTGCGAGACAGATCGAACAGCGCTTCGTCAAAGGACCGCGAGGCGGCCGCCTCCGCCACCCGGCGGCGCACCTCGAGCGAGTAACGCTCCGGCGGCAGGTTGAGCGCGGCATCGAGCGGATGCAGACTGTCGTGACCGGGGCGCGCGTAGCCCAGGCGCTCGACCTGCACCGTGCCGAAGGTCGTCTCCAGGTGGCGTTCGTGCACGCGCCGCTCCGAGCGCTCGACATCGTCGGCCCCCTCGACCGGACCGGCGGCCTCCCCCGGGCTGCGTTGCTCGAGGTGCCCTTGCAGGAGCTTGCGCATCAGCTCCTGGCCCCGCCGCTGCAGCACCCGTTCGAGGTCGCTCTCACTCATCTGCTGGGCTTCGCGCGAAGAGAGGTAGGCTTTGGCCTCCGCGAAGGCGGCCTCCGCCGCCGCATACGGCGCCTCGTCGGGGGGAGCGGCGCGGTGGGCGACGGCTCGCATCGCTCAACGCTCCCGCAACCGCCGCTTCGCATCCCGGACCACAGGATAGACCAGGACCGTCTTGGGTGCCTCACCGGCCCGGCGGCCGTACCGGTCCATGCGACCTCGACCGCTGGTGGCGCCCAACGCGACCCAGTTGGCGGCGCGGTAGCAACCACCGTGGTGGCGGCGGGGATCCACCAGCGTCTCCACGAGCCAGGGCTCGAGGTTGTAGTGGTGCGGCCAGTCCACCGCCAACCGCCCGAGGCCGCGCGCCAGGACGGCGCTGGCGAGGTTCCTCACCCCGACCCACGGCAGCAACAGGAAGCGGCTGTTGTTGACCACGCGCTGGAGATTGCGCGCCCGAGTCGGGTCGTCCCAGCCGACCCAGCGGTCGCGGGCCGCCATGCGCCACGCCGGGCTGGAGAACTGCAGGCAGCCGACCACCGCCCGTGCCGGCCTCGAAGCAAACACCAGATAGCGCAGGTGTGCGCCGAACGGGACCGTGTGCCCGAGGTAGTGGTAGCGTCCCACCAGCTCCCGGAACAGCAGGCGCTGGGCGGGCTCGCGCACCAGCTCGACCTGCAGCGGCTCGACATCGCGCACGCTGCCGACGAGCGGGTTCCCCGGCTCCCCCGCGGCCGTCCGGGGAACCCGGGTGACCGAACCGATCGCGCGGCCCTGGCGTTTGTCAGGCAGCACCAGCGCACCCCCCGCGTCGAGCCGCTCCAGGAACTCCCGGCACTCCCGGGCCTTCAGCCTCCCATTCGGGCGCCGCCACCGCAACAGCTCGCACACGGTGCGCGCCAGCTCCATCCGGCTCAAGCCCGAACAGTCCCGCACAATCTCGCGGATCAGCCTCACCTCTTGCACGCTGAAGGCACGTCCCGAGAACCTCGTCGTCGCCACGGCCATCGCAGGCGTCTCCCTTCCCACGACACCGTACCAAAACGCCGCGCGAATGTCCAGGGGGGCGCGCCGGAGGGGACAGACCGAAGCGCCCAGGCCCGTGATCAGGCCGGGCTGGCTGCCCGAAAGAGGAGGGTGGGCGCTGTCCCCGCGCAAAACGAGCCAAAAAGGGACCGTCGGCGAGCGCAAACGCCTATGAACAGGCGAAAAAGCCCTCTACGAAGAAGAGCCGCACCCATCCCCTATATGCCCGGTTCTGGCGGATCGGGTGGGAGGCGTTGCGGCGCGGCGTCCATCAGCTCGACCCGCAGGATCTGCTGCCGCTCAGCCCGACATGGGAGATCTACGAGCGCTGGTGTTTCGTGGCGCTGGCGCGAATGCTGGGGAAGTGGCTGCCCGACTATGACTGGAAGCGGCGAGGCACACGTGGTTCGGACCGGCGAACCGTCATTGGCAGGCGGAACGACGGACACTGCATCACGCTCGATCTGCAGAAGACATTTCGTGGCACGAAGGGCCGCGAACAGCCCGAGGGCTGGTCGGTCTCGCGCCAGTGCGTACCGGATCTGGTGCTGTCGTCGCACCTGTCTGGTCGCGTGACCCGATTCGTCGTGCTCGACGCCAAGTACCGGGCGGGCGAAGCGGGGATCCTGGGCGGCATGGTGGAGAGCGTGCACCTGTACCAGGACGCTCTCCGCTGGGGTGCCCGCCGTCCGGAACGTACGCTCCTGCTGGTCCCGAACGCCGATGCGGCGGCATGGCTGACCAGCACCGACTACATCGCGAAGCACGACGTGGGAGTGGTCGCGCTACGCCCGGATCTCGAACCGCCGGAGTGGTTTCGGGGACTGCTGAGCGATCTCGCGAGAACAACTGCGAACGGCGGCTGATGACGCCTGCCGTGTGGCCGCTTGCCGATGGCCATGGCGAGTTGCGCGACGAAGGGCCATCTCGCGCACGTGCGCAGTTGGGACGGCCGCACTCCGAGGCGGCAGGGGACGTTCAGCGGCCGCCCTCACCAGTGCGCAGGTGCTCCAGCGCGACTCGGCCCCGGGGGGACAGCTCGTAGCCGACCTCCAAGCTGACCGTCAGCCCGAGGTCCTTGAGCTTGCGGACCTGCGGCTTCAGCCAGTCCTTCTCGCAACCCAGCCGCCGGGCCAGAACCCGCGCGGCGACCCGGGGGCGGTCTTCTATCTCCGTCAGCACGCGCAGCGTCCAGGGACCTGTTGGCGACCGCGCGTCGAGCCGGCTCAGCCGGCGGTACGAGATCCTCGACGTCCGCGTCCGAGAGCTCGTCCTGTTGCCGGAGCGCGATACGCGGGTCCGCGCCCCCGTACTCCACCGCGATGCGATAGAGCTGCCCCTCGCGCGCGCCGAGATCTCCCAGCAACGCGGCCCGCGAGACGTATCCTGCGGCGGCTGCGTCCGCATCCAGGAGGTCCGGTTCCTCCACCGCGGCGACCGCGAGAATGCGGAGCACCCCGACCGCGGTGCGCAGGCTGCCGCCGGCGCGGACCGTCGGCCTTCGCCACCGGCGAAACACCAGGGAGATCTCTCCCCGCACGATGCGCTCGAGCACGGCCGTCCGCAGCAGCATGGGGCGTCCTCAGTCTTCGGTCGTCATCGGCCTTCGGCCAGGGCGGCGACGATGGCGCCGGCCCGGAGCGCGTCCGGCGTCGTCAGGCAGGTCGGCGTCGCGACCCCGTCCCGGGTCAGGATGAGCAACTGGCGATCATGATCCACCTCGACATCCAGGATCTTGCCGATCGCGAACGAGGTCACGCCCTGGTGGATCAACGCCACCCGCCGGCTGGTCACGAGCAGCGTGCCTTCCTTGTCGATCACGTAGCCCCGCACCTTGTAGCGCTGTCCGTCGCGGGAGAACGACCGCAGCAGGCGGCGCTTCAGCAGCCGTCCCTCGCTTTCCAGGTGGCACACCTCCCGGCTCGAGAGCTTCGCCGCTGCGTCGACGGCCGGGAGGTCGCCGTCGCGGATGGCCCGCAGCTCGCGGAGCCGGTCGAGCAGCGCCAGCTCGTCGGCGAGTTCCTCGTCGGTCAACCCGAAGGCGGCCCGCGCCCGGTCGAGCGCCTGCTCCTCCGCCCCGGTCAGGTTGTGGTCGCTCACCGCCTCGACGTGCGCCCGCGTGTAGGCGTCGAGCCGCGCCCGGTGCCGGAACGCGGGATCGAGACCAAGTAGGGGCTCGACTTCGGCGAGCCGCTCGAAGACATGCGGAGCGTCCGCGTCGTTCGCGGTTGCGGCCTCCAGCAGGGCCTGGTACGCTCGCTCCTCGAAATAGCGGGCGTCGGCGGGGGTGAGACGGGGGTCGCCGCGCGCCGCGTCGATGGCGGAGTGCTCGCCGTCCGTGATCGGGCCGGCAGCCGCCACGCGCGCATCGAGCAGGCGGCCGTAGGCGTCGCCGGCCGCCCTCCGCTTGCCGCGCCTCACGCCGAGGATGACGACAGCGACGAAGACCGCGGCCGCGACGAGCGCGGGGAACGGCGACGGCAGCAGCAGGCCGCCCGCGACGGCGCCCAGGGCGAGCCATCCGTACGGGACCGGCGACCTCCGGACCGGTCCGGCGGGCGCATCGGGCGCGTCCTCCCGGTCTGCCGGCGCGCCGTACGTAACGCCGGTGTCCTCGGTCAGCTCGACGGGGCCGGTCGCGGCCGTGCGCGACACACCCGCGCTCCTGCCTCCTCCGCCTCCGAATGACTTCCGGTAGTAGAGGCCGCCGCGCCCGCCGTGCACGTACGCGCGCCCCGCCGACGACATGCCGAGGCGAGCGCCGGTGACCCCGACCGACGCGCCGATGCCGCGCTTCGAGAGATTGAACCGGATCGGCCCCGCGCGAAAGGACTTCCTGAGATAGAAACCCACGTCGTTCCTCGATTCGCCGCTACCGTGACTGCCGGCCCGCCTTCCGCCCGACCTGCTCGATACCCTGGATGTCGACGGGCCTCGTTGCTCAGGAGGCCCTGCCGAGCGGGTGGGTCACGCTCCAGAGCACGACCGCGGCGGCCGCGACGTGCTGTGCCATCAGGGTCAGGACGGCGGGAACCGTGGCGCCCGGAAACGCCTCGCTGGCGCTGTCGGTGAGCAGCCAGAAGTCCGGGAGCAGCGAAACCAGCAGGGCAGCCATGACGATCCGGCGGAAGAGCAGCACCGGGCGCTCGGACCGGTTGTCGACAGCGACCGCGACACCCAGCCCGGCGCCGACCCCGACGACCGTCAGGAACGCGGTCGGCCCCGCCACCGCCAGCGGCTCAAATTCGGGCGGAATGTCGAAAACCGCGAGCGCCGCCGCCCGTACGACGAGATTGGCCGCCACCGCCCCGAGGATCGTCCGGAGCCATACCACCCAGGCCCGAGGTCCTGCCGCCGCCAGTCGGTCCGCACCCATTGGCTCATCCTCCCTTCGCCCCGCGCTCCGACCGCGGGCGGACGCGCCGCCGGTCGCACGTCCCTCGAATCAAGCACGCGCAGGTCCCCCACCAAGTGTAGCCGGCCGGAGCGACGTACAGATCCGGCCGCTCGCCCTGTTCCCCGGTCGCTTGGTGGGTTCGGACCGAGGCGATTTCACCCACGTCTACCCCGCCCGCCGCAATTACGTCCCGCAGGGCGCGCCGCGCCGCCCCGGACTCCGACAGGATGTGCCCGAGGGCCGCGACAGCGAGGTTTTCGGTTTGCGCGCCGAACATCGGCGCGAGCTTCGCAAGCAGCGTTTGGCGGTGAGTGCTCATTGGTGACTACTGCCGGAGGTTCGTATCCGCTCGAGTTCTTGAACGAACCGCGGTTCGTCCGGGAGGCGTTCGATCGCTTTGCGATAAGCGTTCTCCACTTCTCGAACCGGCGCTCGCAACCAGTGGAGCGTGCGTGCGAGGTCTCGCCATGCCCAGGCGTGACGGGTGGGCGATGCCTCGAGCTGGACGACACGCTCCAGCAGCGATCGCGCTTCAGTGAGGAACCTGCGGTTCGAGTCGCGCCGGCGCTGGCGGTGGGCTTCGGTGGCCAGCCACATCTTGGTCTGTGCGAACTCCTGCAGGGCGCGCGGGTCGGCGAGAATCCCGTCCCCGGCACGCTCGAAGTAGCGATGCGCGAGACGAGAATCCCGGGCGCGGCGGGCCAGGATGGCGGCGTCGATGGCATCCTGGCCGAATACCAGCGCCTGAGGGCGCTTGAGCAGCTGGAGCGCCTTGCTTTCCTCGCCGGCATCTACCAGCGCTTCGATCAGGGTATTCACGACGTGAGGAACGGCGTTCTTGGGTCCCTGCGCCTCGAAGGTCTCCAAAACGCTCTCGGCCTGCCCCGTCTCTCCGGTTTCCGCGTACGCGCGGATCATCTCCGATGCGAGGACGGCCGATGCGTGGTTGGATGCCCACGCCGATTCGATTCGGCGAAGGGCCTCCGCAGACTCTCCCAGCGCCCGCAGGTGTGCCGCGTCGCGCAACGCGGACAGGGCGCCATACTCGGGGTGCGCCGGCAGCGTGGCCTGGAAAAAAGTGCGCTGCTCGTCGAAATTGAACCGAGGCACCGGTGATCCGTTGGCCTCCATCGCCTGGAACACCTTGGGCAACCCGGAGAGCCTTCCTTCCGCGAGTCCCAGTTCCTTGAGGAACTCCCCGATGCGGCGGTTGCGGGCAGGGGCTGCGGGCACTGCCGCGTTCGGCCCGAGATGGCGGGACTCGATGCCCGGGACCGGTCCCGGATAGCTGGTGACCTCGATGCGGCTCGGATAGAGGTAGACCTTGGTGGGCTCGGGTTGATCGACGTCATAGCCGCGGTGATACACCGCATTGACGAGCGTCTCGCGGAGGGCCGGCAGCGGATAGCTGACCCAGCCGCGCACCTGGCTCCTGTCCTGCTGTTTTTGCAAGTGGAACGTAGAGAGATTCTCGAGGTAGTTCAGGCAATCGCGAAGTTGATCGACGAGTCCACCGTCAAAGGTACGTTCTTCCTGCAGGTCTCCCGCTCGATCCGCGGCGAACTGGACGACTTCGATCTTCGCGCCGCGAAACCACTGCGTCGGTTCCTTCGAGAAGAAGAGGAGCCCGGCGTTCCGCGGTACCTCGTGATCGTTGACCCGAACGGTGAGCCGCATGCGGCGATAGACGTCTCTCTCGTCCGGCTGGTCCAGAAGACCGCTCCGTATGTCGCGCAGATGCTCGCGGACCTTCGCCGCGCGCAGATCTTCGACCCGGGCATCCAGCGCTCGGCGGTCGTCCCAGGGCACGCGAGCCGTCTGCTGAATGAGTCCGGGAAGCACTCCGCCACGCTGTTCGGCGTCGACGGTCGCGGAGCCGAGCCGCACCCAATACCGGCTCGGCCCGCCTGCGGCGGCGGGCGCGCGATGGGGTCTCGTGTCACTGGCCGGGGCCCACGCGACCAGGATGATCCGATCGTCGACGGTCTCGGGCGACAGGATGGGCTGATAGGGTGGGTCGAGCCGTTTGCAGTTGCCGCGAATCCACTGCTGCGCGGCTTCCAGGTCCCCGGGGGACAGACCGGAGGGGGGCAGGGTCGCGCGTCCGTCGCGTTCGGCGACGCCGATGACGACGTAGCCGCCGTTCAAGTTGTGATAGTCGTTCGCGAATGCACAAATCGTCTTGAGTACCTGGTAGCCGGTCGTGTGCGGATCCCACGACGCCTTGAACTCCACGCGCTCCGACTCGACGCCGCGGCAATAGAGCAGATCGTCGAGGTTGATCGGGAGAATCGTGCTCATGGGCTCGTGGCGGTCGTTAACGCACCTCCTCGAAGGACTCGACCTGCAGCCGTCCGTCGCCGTCCGGTGGGGCATTCCAGTGTCCGCTCACCTTCAAGAGCCGGTCGTCGGCCTCGGTCGCCAGCGTTTCGGCCCGGTCGGTGGCCGCGAGCTCGAGGGCGAAGTCGGGCGACAGGGCAAGGGCGAGGGCGCCGTTCACGCGGGTGAGGTGTCCGACCGCGGTGACCGCGACGCCGTCGGGGATGAAGCCGGCGTTACGCACGGTGTCCCACACCGCGGCCAGGTCCAGGTGGCGGCCGGGCTCGACGGTCAGGACGATCTGTCCGCCGGCGGGCCGGACCTCGACGCCGGTTACGTGATCCAGGCGGTTGAGCCGCCGTTCCAGCCCCTGGGCGCAGGAGGGACACGACAGCTCGACCTCGACGGTCACGCTGACCATGCCCTGCACCCTGCCGGACCCGTCCGGCGACTGCGCGGCCGCCGCGCCCGGGTTCGCCGTCGGCCAGCCGAGCAGCAGCGCGGCCAATCCAAACGGCAAAACTGCGAGTCCGGTCGATCGGACCAGCCCAGGGTGGTTGCGTGTCGCCGATTCCATCGTCTGCCTCCCGGGTGCGGGACGGGGGTGTCCCGCCTCTATCGACCCCAATGATACAGGCCGGGGAACGCGAGCCGGGATCGTGCCGGCCGGCCCTGTTCTCCTTGTCACGCCCCGCTCGTAGAACCCCGCGGCCTCGTTTACACGGGATTTACCTGCAGCGCGCGCAAATCCGCGGTAGCCTTTCGGCAGTCGTCATGCTGCTATCCGATCGATGTTCTTCACGAGCCACCGTGCTCCGGGCCGCGACCCTCCGGCACGTCCGTTCTGCCGCGTTCGGGGTTGCCCTCGGGGCGATGCTCGCGGTCGCATCGTTCGAGGCCTCGACGGTATCGGCGGAGGCGGTTCGTCCCGGCTCGGCCGCCGGTGCGGGGGGTGCTCGGACGGGCCCATCCGCCGCCGCCGGGTGCGCGCCGGCCCTCGTGCTGGGCGACGTCGGCGTCGCCGCGGGGGGGCAGTTCCGCCTGATGGGCAACCGCGCGAACTTCGGCTTTCACGACCGGACGGCCGGAGCGGACCCACCGCAACGCACCATCGCCAACCAGCGGTTTCGCACCTGGGCCAATGTCCACGACCGGGCGTCGTGCCGCTACGGGGGCTATGCCCAGGTCGAGATCGGGCATCTGAACCTGGGGAGCGGACGCGAATTTCCGAAGACGTTCGGGTCGGGCGGCGACCAGGTCGGGGTCGAGATGCGGCGCGGGTTCCTCTGGTTCAAGCCGGCGGAAGGAGCGTTGATCCGGGCGGGAGTACTGACCTGGGAGGATCGCTTCGGCGAGCGGCCGACCTTCGCCGATCCGTTGTGGTCGGTCGGCCGGCCCGGGACGTCCCGGGCCCCGCTGGCGAACTCGGACTGGGAGTTCAGCGTGTCCGGGGTCACGGTGGAGGCGGCGGCCGGCGAGGCGTGGCACTACGCGTTGGGCGCCCTCCTGCTCGAACGGGACGCGGCGCCCGCGGGTGGGCAGGACGGGTCGTGGCTGCTGACCGCCGACGTGGATCGGGCGATCGGGTCGTCGCTCTGGGGCGCAAGCGTCTACTACCTGCGCGACGATGCCGGCTACTCCTACGGCGGGTTCGGCGGCCCGCCGGCGGGAGTGGGCGCGGGGGTTCAGCGCAGCACCGACTTCTGGATCGGCGGGCGCGGTCACGTCGAGCACGGCGGGGGGACGACGGGGCTCTTCCTCATCCTGAACTCCGGCGAGATTCCCGCTCTCGGCTGGACGCACACCGGCTGGTCGGCCAAGGTCGCCACGACCCTCGCGGCCGGACGCGGCGCGGCGCACCTGCAGTGGCTCTATTCGACGGGAAACCACGGCGGCGATCCGACCCGGTCGGGCGAGTTCCGGACCATCGCCCAGAGCGTGCGCGACAACCAGGGGGCGCAGGCGTACTGGAGCCTCCTCGGACTGACGTCGCCCCGCGGGCCGTCCGACGTGAACGACCTCGGCATCGGGCTCCAGAACGGCGGGCTCGGCCTGCTGGCGCTGCAGGCGGGCTATGAGCACCCGCTGGCGGACCGGTGGACCGCGTATCTCGCCGCCGGCTGGCTGCGCTCGGATGCCGCGCACCCCATGAACGGCTCGACCGCCATCGGCACCGAGCTGCTGGCCGAGGCGCGCTGGCAGATGGGGTCGATGATGGCGCTCGAAGTCGGCGCGTCGGTGCTGCTGGCCGGCGACTACTTCAAGCCGGATGCGGCCGCCCCTGCCCCCGCGGCGCTGCACGAGCTGTACACCCGGTGGCAGCTCGTGTTCTGACGCCGCTCGGGCCGGCGGTCTTGCGGCCCCTGCCCGATGGGTGGCCAGGTCGTTGGCGATCCGCCGCACAGATCGGGCCGGCGGTTTGCGGCCCCTGTCCGATGCGTGGCCAGGTTGTTGGTCGATCCGCCGCGCAGAAGCCGCGGCTCGACACATCGAGAGACGCTGGGAACGCCGTCCTCTTGCGGACCCGCGGCGGTCGAGCCGTCAGAAGCCGATGACCAGGGCGGCCCCGAAGATGGCGCGTGCGGATCGCCACGCACCCGCAATATGCCGGCCACGTCAGAAGCTGACGACCAGGGCGGTCCGGAAGATGGTGTCCAGACGGTCCTTGAGGACCCGGCCGGTAGCGAGGGAGATTGCGGCGCCCCGATCCGCCACGGTCTCGAAGAGCTCGTCGCCGCTGCCCGGCAACCCGTCCGGGTCGATCACCTCGACGCGGGCCACGATCGCGACCTCTTCGGGCGCGGGCTCGTGCTCGTACAGCCACTGCAGGCCGACCCGGAGGGCGAGGCGGGTGCTCAGGGCGACGCTCAGGGCGTGCGTCATGTTGAACGAGTAGTCGGAAGCGGCGGTCAGATTGACGTTGGCGGTGAGCTCGTTCTCGTAGAAGGCCGCCTCGCCGAACCGCTGGCGGTAGTCCCAGCCGAGGCGGGCGCCGGCGAAGCGGGGATCCTTCCCGGGCTCCGCGGTCTCTTCGCTTCGGTTGGTGTAGCTGGCGGCGTAGCTGGTCGCGAAGCGCATCGTCTCGCTGTCGCGCCAGACGTTGCCCACGCCCGCGAACGCGGTGTTCCGGTTGAGGATGCCGGCGTCGCTGTTGCGGTCCCAGCTTCCGCCGGCGTTCCAGAAGAACCGCTCGCTGAACTCCATCTCGTAGCGCCCCGAGATCAGGTAGTTCTCGACCTCGGTGTCCACGCCCGGCTTGACGAGGCGCGTCTCCGGATTCTCCGGCGTCCCGGCGAGCGGGAATCTGATGCCCGGGTTCACGAGGAGGAACCGATCGCGGGCGGTGCCCGAGCGGATGCCGTTCACCCGAATCTGGAGTCGGGAAGATTCGCGGATGCGCCGGACGGTGTTGCCGAACCCGAACGTCCGGGCGGTCGAGTTGCCGCCGGTGAGGGCGAGGCTGAGCTCGGTCTCGTTGGTCCAGCCCGGGGGCGTCTCCTCGTCCTGCGCGAGTGCCGGCGCGGCGGCGCCGAGGCCGTGGACGGCGGCGAGCAGCAGGGCGACTCGCGCGGACCGCAGAGCGTGTTCGATGCGGGGGCGTCCGGTCATGTCCGCACCTGGCCGTCGATGGCGCTTTGAGCCGGTCCCGGGCCGGTTCGCGCACTTCCCGGTAGCAGCCCATGGTGAACCCCCGCGTTGCACGGAGAGCGGCGGGATGCATCGGCGCTCGAATGCAGCGGGAGCTTTCGCCACGGGCTGCCAGAGCCGAAACGAGGGCGCCACGACGACGATGCCTCGAGTGAGCGGTGCGCGACCGGTGGAACGAGTGGAGGAAGTCCGATGGTGGCCATTGGCGCGGTCTCGAAGGAACAGGACGTTCTCGACACTGATATCATTGAAGGCTGTGTTCTTGCCTGCACCGCGAACAGCGGGCGCACCATCGTACGCATGCATCGCTCACCGAACCCCAGGCGCAAACCGGCCAAGCCGCGGCGCGGCGCCCCCGCCATCCTTCTCGCCGTGACGATGCTCGCGTCGTCGGGGTGCTCGTTGCGGACGATGGCCGTCAACGCCGTCGTGCCGGTGCTGGCCGACCCCGCCGTGTATCTGTCCGAGGAAGACCCGGAGCTGGTCCGGGAGTCGCTGCCGTTCCTGCTCAAGACCCTCGAGTCGATCATCCTGACGGCGCCGGAGCAGGACGAGGCGCTGGTCTCCGCCTGCAGCGGGTTCACCCTCTACGGCAATGCGTTTCTGCAGGTCGATGCCGAGATTGCGGGCTGGGACGGCGAGTACGATCGGGAGATCGAGCTGCGCGACCGCGCCTGGAAGATCTACGTGCGCGCCCGGGATTATTGCCTGGACAGCCTCGAATTGCAGTACGAGGACTTCGGGGACGACCTGCGGGCGGACCCCGCGGCGGCCCTCGCGGTCACCGATGCCGACGACGTCGAGGTCCTGTACCTGCTGAGCGCAGCCTGGGGGCTGGCCATCTCGAACGCCCTCGACCAGCCGGCGCTCATCGTCGATCTGCCGGTCGTGCGGGCCCTCCTCGAACGGGCCCTCGAGCTCGACGAGGACTACGAACGGGGCTCGATTCATGCCGCCCTCATCACCCTGGAGTCGCTGCCCGAGCAACTCGGCGGCTCGCCGGAGCGGGCCCGCGAGCACTTCGAGCGGGCGGTCGAGCTGTCGGACGGGCTCGACGCGGGGCCGTACGTGACGTTCGCGCTCGGCGTCTCGGTGCCGGCGGAGAACCGGGCCGAGTTCGAGCAGTTGTTGAACCAGTCCCTGGCCATCGATCCGGACGAGGACACCAGCCAGCGCCTGCTCAACGTGGTGAACCAGAAGCGGGCGCGGTTGTTGCTCGACCGCGTCGACGACCTGTTTTTCGAGTGAATTCGAGTGAAGGAGAACCGTTCCATGAAGTCGCGATCCCTGGTCGTCACCGCGGTCCTGGTGGCGTTGATGGCGGTGCCGGTGGTGCTGCTGGCGCAGCGGGCGACCCGCATTCAGCTCGGCTCGATCCTGCCCGCCAACTCCGTCTGGGACCGGTCCCTGAAGGAGATGGCCGTCGAGTGGCGCGACGAGACCGACGGCCGCGTGCAGCTTCGCGTGCAGAGCGGGGCGTTCCGCGACGAGGCGGCGCTGGCCCGCCGGTTGAAGCGGGGCCGGCCGCAGGCCGCCGTCTTCGGACTGCCGGGCGACATCCACGAGGCCTTCAGCGTCCTGAACATTCCGTTCTTCTTCGAATCGGACGAGGAAGTGTTCCACGTCGTGGAGCAGTTGACGCCGACCTTCGAGCAAGTTCTGGCGGAGGAAGGGCTGGTGCTCTTGAACTGGGGCCACGCCGGATGGGCGCACTTCTTCAGCGAGGACCGGGTGGAGACGCTCGACGATCTGAGGCGCGCGAAGCTGTTCACGGCGGCCGGCGACGACAAGATGCTGCAGTGGTACAAGGAGAACGGGTTCGACCCCCAGCCGCTGGCCGTCACCGATGTCCTGCTCGGCTTGAACACCGGGCTCATCAACGCCCATCCGAGCCCGCCCTACGTGGCGCTGCTGTTCCAGTGGTTCGACAAGACCCCGTTCATGCTCGACGTGCCCCTGGCGCCGGTGCTGGGGATCACGGTGGTGGCGGAACGCACCTGGGACCGGATCGATCCTGACGACCGGCAGGTGATGCGGGCGTCGGCGAAGCGGCTCGAGCAGGAGCTGCTGCGCGACGTGGCCGCGCAGGAGCGCGACTCCATCGAGCAGATGAAGCGGCGCGGCCTCACCGTGGTGGAGATCGACGCCGCCGCGAAGGCGTCGTTTCGGGCGGTCGCCGACGAGCTCACCGCGTCGTGGCGGGGCGACATGATTCCCGCCGACGTTTACGACATGGCGGTGCGCGCGCGGGACAGCTTCCGGGCCGGCCGCTGAAGGTGCGGCTGACCCGCGATCCTCATGAGTGACAGCGCCTCCGCCGCCGGGGTCCGTGCGCAGGTCGTCCGGGCTCTGGGCGGCGCCGAGCAGGCGGTCGCCAACCTCGCGCTGGCCGCGATGGTGCTGCTGCCGCTGGCCGAGATCGTGGTCCGGCCGCTGGTCGCCGGCGGCATTCCCGGCTCGATCCCGTTCGTCCAGCACTTCACGCTCTGGGTCGGCTTTCTCGGCGCCGCCCTCGCCGCGCGCGAGGGCAAGCTGATTGCGCTCGCGACGGCGACGTTCATTCCCGAGGGGCGGGTCCGCGGGGCCACCCGGGTGTTCGCGGCCGGGGTCGGCGCCGCGGTGTCGATGATGCTCGCGGCCGGGGCCTGGGACCTGATGCTGTTGGACCGCGAGGACGGCACCATCATCGCGGCGGGGGTGCCGGTGTGGATCGCGCAACTGGTCCTGCCCGTCTCGTTCGCGGTCATCGCGGGGCGGCTCGTCTGGCGGTCATCGCCGGCGTGGGCCGGCCGCGCGGGGGCGGCGATCGGCATCGTCGTCGGGCTGTGGTTCGGCCTGTCCGAGGGCATCCTCGCCGAGGCGCCGAGCTGGCCGTTCATCTCGCTGGTGCTGGCCGCGGCGGTGCTCGGGGCGCCGATCTTCACGGTGCTGGGCGGGGCCGCGGTGCTGCTGTACCTGGGGGACGGCAACCTCCCGGTGCTGGTCACCATCGAGACCTACTCCCTCGCGGTTCAGCCGCATCTGCCGGCGATTCCGCTTTTCACCCTGGCCGGGTTCATCCTGGCCCAGGGGAAGGCCTCGGAGCGGCTGCTCCGCGTGTTCCGGGCCGCGGTCGGCCGGATTCCCGGCGGCACCGCGGTCGTCTGCGTCCTGCTGTGCGCGTTCTTCACGGTGTTCACCGGGGGCTCCGGGGTCACGATTCTCGCCCTCGGCGGCCTGTTGTTCCCGGCCCTCCTCAAGGACGGCTACCGCGACCGGTTCTCGCTGGGCCTGCTCACCGCGTCGGGGTCGTTGGGACTGCTGTTCCCGCCGGCGATGCCGCTCATCCTGTATGCGATCGTCGCGCAGGTCGCCCCGGACGACCTGTTCGTGGCGGGTATTCTGCCCGGCGTACTGCTGGTCGGGCTGACCGCGGCCTGGGGCATGCGCGAGGGGGTCGTCACCGGCGCCGGCCGGCACGATTTCCGGTGGCCGGAGCTGCGGGCCGCGCTCTGGAACGGGAAGTGGGAGCTGAGCATCCCGTTCGTGGTCCTGGGGGTGCTCTTCAGCGGCTTCGCCACGCTGGTCGAGACCGCCGCCTTCACCGCGCTGTACGCCGCGGTCGTCCAGGGGCTGATTCATCGCGACTTCACGCTGGGCCGCGGACTGTACCAGGCGTTCAGCGAATGCGTGGTGCTCGTGGGCGGGGTGCTGATCATTCTGGGGGTCGCGGTCGGCTTCACCGCCTATCTCAACGATGCCGACGTGCCGTACCTGATCGTCGAATGGGCCGACGAGCACATCGGGTCGCGGCTGGTCTTCCTGCTCGGCCTGAACCTGTTCCTGCTGGTGGTGGGATGTCTGATGGACATCTTCTCGGCGATCTTCGTCGTGGTACCGCTGGTGGTGCCGGTGGCCGAGCAGTTCGACGTCGACCTGCTGCACCTGGGCATCATCTTCATCGCGAACCTCGAGCTCGGGTTCCTGACGCCGCCGGTGGGGTTGAACCTGTTCCTGGCGTCGTACCGGTTCGACCGCCCCCTGCTGGAGGTCTACCGCGCCTCGTTGCCGCTGCTGGCCATCCTGGGGCTGGGGGTGCTGATCATCACCTACGTGCCGTGGCTGAGCCTGGGGCTGGTCGAATGGTTGCGGTAGGCGCCCGCGGGGAGACCGCGCGCTGCACCGGCGGAAAGCACCGGGTGCTCTTGTGCGGGCTCCTGGCGCCGGAACCGTCGCCTTGCGGCTCCGCCTACCGCCCGGCCAGCTTTACAGGAGCCTGCCCCGCTCTGCGGCGCAGGCTTTCGCTGAACCCCGCAATTTCCGGCAGGACCGCGTGAACGACCCGGTCCTGGCGCTGCTGCGCGATCTGGTGGCGATCGATTCCGTCAATCCCGTGCTGGCGCTCGGCGGCGGCGGCGAGGCGGCCATCGCCGAGCACGTGGCCGTCGTGATGCGGCGGGCCGGGCTCGACGTGGCGGTGGTCGACGCCGCCCCCGGTCGTCCCAACGTGGTCGGGGTGCTGGAGGGGCGCGCGCCGGGCCGCACGCTGATGCTGTGCGGGCACCTCGACACCGTCGGCGTCGAGGGGATGCACGAGCCGTTCACGCCGGTCGTGCGCGAGGGGCGTCTCTACGGCCGCGGCGCGCAGGACATGAAGAGCGGCGTTGCCGCGATGATCGACGCGGCGGGCCGGCTCGCCGTACGCGGCGGGTTGCCGGCCGGGCGGCTGGTGGTGGCGGCCGTCGCCGACGAAGAGCACGCCAGTCTGGGCGCCGACGTCCTCGTGCGGGAGCATGGCGCGGATGGCGCGGTCGTGACCGAGCCGACGGACCTGCGCATGGCGACGTGCCACAAGGGGTTCGAATGGGTCGAGGTCGAGACCCGCGGCCGCGCCGCCCACGGGAGCCGTCCGGCCGACGGGCGGGACGCGATTCTGCGCATGGGCCGGGTCCTGCACCGCCTCGAGGCCGTCAACGCCCGGCTCGCCGCGGGGCCGCCGCACCCCCTGCTGGGGCCGGCGTCGCTCCACGCCTCGACCATCGCCGGGGGCCGCGAGCTCAGCGTGTATCCCGACCGATGCCGCCTGTCGTTCGAACGCAGGACCCTGCTGGGAGAGCCGCCGGACATCGGCCTGACCGAGGCGCAGGGCATTCTCGACGCGCTGGCGCGGGACGACGCCGAGTTCGAGGGCTCGGCCCGGCCGGTCTTCACGCGCGCCGCGCACGAGCTTCCGGTCGACCACCCGCTCTGCCGGACGCTGGCCCGGGTGCTGGACCGGCGGGGCGAGGCCGCCGACCCCACCGGCATGTCGTTCTGGACCGACGCGGCGATCCTGACCGGGGCAGGAACCCCGGCGGTGCTGTTCGGACCGCGCGGCGCCGGCCTGCACAGCCGCGAAGAGTACGTCGAGATCGATTCCGTGCTCACCTGCCGCGACGTGCTGATCGACCTCGCCCGGGACTTCTGCTGAAGCCGAGCCGGCGGGCGACGATTTCCGGGCTAGTGCTAGTGCGTCAACCGGGAGCCGCCGCGGTCGTGCAGCAGGTGGTTCAGGGTTCGCCCGTAGTAGCGGAGGATGTGGCGGTTCCGGACGCGGAAACGGTCGCCGTCGACGACGATGATCCCGCGGGTGACGAGCGGCTCGGTGGCCTGGTCGACGGCATCGCGGCCGCACTCGACGCCGAGATTGGCCGGCACGAGGCGGAGGGCGTCGAGCAACTGGTCGATGCGGTCTTCGAGCTCCCGCCGCCGCATGGGCGGCCGGAGAGCGGTGGCCACCAGGGCGGTCGGCAACACCTTGTAGAGGCGGCCGATGGCGTCGCGGGTGCGGCGGGTCAGGGCCACGAGACCGCGGCGCGATTCGGGGTCGTCGGCCGTTGCGAGCGGTATGGGCTGCCCGAAGGTGACGAATGCGCGCGTCCGGTAGCCCACGGCGTGGTTCACCATCTCGGCCACTTCGGTCGTGAAGAGCCGCTGGCGCCGTTTGACCCCCTGGCGAGCCAACGTCTGGTCTTCGAGCACGAGGTCGTAGGCGATCGCCACCGGCACGATCACCACATCCAGCCGCCGGGCCTGCATGACCGCCTGCAGCAATCCCGTCTTCAGCGTCTTGAACTCGCCGCTGTAGCTGCGTCCGCCCTCCGGGTAGAGGAAGAGGTCGTGCCGTTGCACCAGCTCGGCCACGTACGCCCGCAGCGTCGCCAGATAGGCGGGATCGCGGGAGTTCCGGCGAATGGGGACTGCGCCTGTGACGTAGCGGTTCAACAGCCCCATGGCGCCGTTGAACAGGTTGATGCCGGCGGTGATGACGGGGGGGCGAACCTCGTTTTCGTCGAGCACCACGAGCTCGACGAGGTAGTCCATGTGGCTCTTGTGGTTCGACGCGTAGATGACCCGGTTGGATCGCGTGGCGGTCTGCGCCCGTTCGACGTGTTCCGGGTGCCGCTGTATCTTGCGCAGAATCGGGTACAGCGGGTGTTTCAGCGCGCGATACATCTGGTATCGCTGGGTCGTCTTGAGTTCTTTGAGGTAGGCGGCAATCCGCACCTGGGCCTCATGGGGGCTCAGCCGGGTACTACCGCGTAGATACCGCGCCACCTCCTCCCGGGACAGCACGGCCTGCGTAATCTCGTCGTCCACACGCGCAACTATACCACCGGCCCGCTCGAGCGCCGGCAGGGACGCCCTACCGCGGCACGGTGACGAGAGCCGGTCGGGACAGCCGCACCGTCAGTCTCGATCCCGGCAGCAGGCTGGCCGGCTCGGCTTCCCCGTTCAGGGCGGCGGCGGTTCCGCCCGCGGCTCCGATCGAGCCCCCGATGGCGGCGCCGCGCTCACCGCCGAAGATTGCCCCCAGAATGGACCCGGCGACCGCCGCGCCGCCGATCTTGGCGACGCTGTCGCCGCCCCGGGCCTTGCCCTCGCGGTAGATGGTCTCGGTGGACAGCGCCACCTCGGCGCCGTCGTCCATCAGCAGGGTGTGGAACCGCACTCCGAGCCGGGACGCCGAGCGGATGCGGCCGCCGGTTTCGACGAGGACCACCGAGCCCCGCATGCGCGTGCCGGAGGGAATCGCCATCTGCGCGCCGGCCTGCACGTCGCGGATGACCCGGGCCTCGACGGTGTCCTCGAGTCTGGCGGTACGGGTGGAGACGGCCGTCTCGATCTGGATCCCGATCACCGAGTCGGCGGCAATCTCGAGCTCGTTGAACGCCGGCCATCGACTTGGCGCGATGCCGGGATTGGCGGCTCGCGCATCGAGGAGGTTGGTGCCGGCCAGCGGCGGGGGTTGCGGCTCGGTGCGCGGTGGCGGCAGCGGTGCCCGCGCCGGCCCGCCAGCCCGTGCCCATCCCTCCACGACCGGGAGGTCGGCGGCCGGAAGAGGCGGATCGCTGCCCGCCGCCCGTGCGACGTCGGCGGGCGGCCGCCTCGGCGCCGGGGCGGCAGCGGGCGCCGGTTGCGGGAGCGTGGTCACCGGCGCCGCGGCCGGTTGGGGCCGGGGGCTCGGCTCCGGAGCGACCGGTCTCGGCGCCGGTGCGGGCCTGGCTGCCGTCGCCGGGCGGGCCGCGGCGGGCCGCGGCGTCGCAGGCTCGCGCCGGGGCGCCGGGGGCGGGTTGGCCGCGGCCGGCTCGACATCGACCGCCGTCTCGGTCGAGGCCTCCGTCGCCTCGGGTGCGGGAGGCGGTTCGGCGACCGCGAGCGCAGGGTCGGCGGCCACGGGCGCGGGTTCGGTCGCCGCGCTCGCAGTGGTCTCGGGAGCGGGCCCGACGGCGTGCCGTACGGCGAGATAGGAACCGACACCTGCCGCTGCGACGGCGGCGAGCGCGATACCGGCGACGGCGATCGGCTTCGTCATCGGGATACGTCCTTTCTTTCGTGCATGATCAAGCAATTATCATGCCTGCACGCACGGGCTGCGGGATTCGCGGTCCCCGCGGCGGCGCCCGCGAGTACGCCGCCCTATTGTTTCGCAAACCGGACGTTCCCGGGTGCCGGCGCGTCATCGGAAGTAGACAGTCCGCGGCGAGAAGGGGACAGTGTGGGAGACTTGAAGCGTGCCCGTGAGTGACAAGACCGACGTCATCGTGATCGGGGCCGGCATCATCGGCTGCGCCGTCGCCTGCGAGCTCGGCCGGCGCGGGGCCGCGGTGCGGGTGATCGAGAGTCGGGACGTCGGGCGCGGGGCGACCCAGGCGTCGGCCGGCATCCTGGCGCCGTTCATAGAAGCGGATGGTCCGGGTCCCCTCCGCACCTTGGGCGCGAAGAGTCTCGAGCTGTGGGACGACTTCGTGGGCCGTGTGGTCGCCGACAGCGGCTGCGACGTGCCGTACGAGCGGACCGGCACCCTCGAGGTCGTCACCGACGAGCCGTCGATGCGCCGGTTGGAGCGGACCCTGCCCGCCCTCGCCGCGGCGGGGGTCGAGGGCCGTCTGTTGACGGCGCGCGAGGCCCACGCCGCCGAGCCGTACCTGAGCGGGGACGTGGGTGGGGCCCTCCTGATTCCGACCCACGGCTTCGCGGGGGTGGCCGCGTTGACGGCCGCGCTCCGCCAGGCGGGCGCCGCCCGGCATGGGGTGTCGTTTCTGACCGGCCGGCTCGCGCGCCGCGTGGGGGCCTGCCCGGCCGGCGGGCTGGCCGTCGAGACGACGGAGGGAAGTCTGACCGGGGACGCCGTCGTGCTCGCGGCGGGGAGCTGGTCGGGCGGGGTGGCGGTCGAGGACGAGGCGGCGCTGCCGGTGCGGCCGGTGCGCGGGCAACTGCTGCATCTGAACTGGACCGGCAATCCGCTGGCCAGGGTCGTCTGGTGCCCGCGCTGCTACGTGGTGCCGTGGTCCGACGGTTCGGTGCTGGTCGGGGCGACCGTCGAGCACGTCGGGTTCGACGAACGCGCCACCGTCGCGGGGGTGGCGGCGCTGGCCGAGGCGGTCAGCGGCGTGCTCCCGGATGCCCGGAACGCCGGGTTCGAGGCCGTGCGCGTCGGCCTGCGCCCCGGCACCCCGGACGATCTGCCGGTGGTGGGGCGTTCGGCGTCGACGCCGCGGCTCGTGTACGCCACCGGCCACTACCGGAACGGGGTTCTGCTGGCGCCGCTGACCGCCCGCCTGGTGGCGGACCTGGTGCTGGACGGCCGGGAAGACCCGTTGCTCGCCGCCGTCGCCCCCGCCCGGTTCGACGCGGCGTGAAGCGGAATCAGGGCGCCGGAAGCCGCGGGTGGTTTCGGACAGCGCGGCAGAAGT
This sequence comes from Vicinamibacterales bacterium, assembly GCA_965229825.1. Classification (GTDB taxonomy): domain Bacteria; phylum Acidobacteriota; class Vicinamibacteria; order Vicinamibacterales; family UBA8438; genus JAJEEA01. The sequence goes on along the minus strand of CBDDJQ010000013.1, from coordinate 235,595 downwards.
GATAGTCTCTCGGCGACGCGGGGGCAGGATGCCCGGCTGTGCCCCATGCCCCCCGGTTGGTCCGGTCCGCCTGGGCCGGGCGTTCTATTCGTTGCGGAGCGAGACAGGATGGAACAGGTTCACTTTCACGCCCCGGTCCGCCGGTGGGCAGAGACTCTACGGCCGGACGCCTGGCTGACGCAGCCGCTCGGCGTCCTTTTCGCTTTTTCCGCGTTCATCGTGTATTCCACGTGGGCGGCGTTCCAGGGCGAGTACTACCACTTCGGGCCGTATCTGTCACCGTTCTATTCGCCCGAGATCTTCGGAGATTCGCCGCACAGCCTGCTGGGGCCGAGACCTGGTTGGTGGCCGAATCCGGTGCCTTTCTCGCCGGCGTTCCTGATCCTGTGGGCGCCCGTCAGCTTCCGGCTGACCTGCTACTACTATCGCGGCGCCTACTACAAGGCATTCTGGCACGACCCGCCGGCGTGCGGAGTGGGTGAGCCGCGATCGAGCTACTGGGGCGAGAACTCGTTCCCGCTGATCGTGCAGAACCTCCACCGCTACTTCCTGATCTTCGCGCTGCTGCTCCTGGTGTTTCTGACCCTCGACGTCTGGAATGCCTTGTGGTTCGAGAACCCGGCGACCGGGGCCATCTCGTTCGGCATTGGGATCGGGACGCTCGTTCTGGCGACCAACGTTGCTCTACTTGGCAGCTACACCCTGGGGTGCCACTCGTTGCGGCATCTCGTCGGGGGCAAGCACGACCGGATCGCGGGGTTGCCGATCCGCCGTCCAACCTACGACTGCGTGAGTTGCCTGAATCGCCGGCACATGCTCTATGCCTGGATGAGCCTGGTCTGGGTCGGCTTCTCCGACATATACGTCCGGCTGTGCGCGATGGGCATCGTGACGGATCTCCGGCTCCTGTAGCGCGACCGCCGCGCCCGGCTTGTCCCTCCTCGACGAGGGCGGGCGCGGCCGGCCGCGGCAGGGGACAGAGGGCTGGACCATTGGCCGACCGCGGCGCTGCCGGGTCGCCGCAGATGAAGATTTCCGAATGGACAACGAATACCAATCCTCCGAATACGACGTGCTGGTGATCGGGGCCGGGGGCGCCGGGCTGCGGGCGGCCATCGAGGCGTCGGGGGCCGGGGTCTCGGTCGGGCTGATCTGCAAGTCGCTCCTCGGCAAGGCGCATACGGTCATGGCCGAGGGGGGCCTGGCGGCCTCCCTGGCGAACGTGGACGACCGGGACGACTGGACGGTGCACTTCGCCGACACCATGCGCGGGGGCCAGTATCTGAACAGCTCGCGCATGGCCGAGCTGCATGCCCGGGAGGCGCCGGTGCGGGCGCGGGAGCTCGAAGCCTGGGGGGCGGTCTTCGACCGCACGAAGGACGGGCGAATCCTGCAGCGCAACTTCGGGGGGCACAAGTACCCGCGGCTGGCCCACGTCGGGGACCGGACCGGGCTCGAGATGATCCGGACCCTGCAGGACCACGGGATTCACCAGGGCATCGACGTGCACATGGAGTGCACGATCGTGGAGCTGCTGAAGGACGGGGACCGCGTCGTCGGGGCGTTCGGCTACGACCGCGAGCGCGGCCGCTTCCGGGTGTTCATGGCGCGCGCGGTGGTGCTCGCCACCGGCGGCATCGGGCGGGCGTTCAAGGTGACGAGCAATAGCTGGGAGTACACCGGCGACGGGCATGCGCTCGCCTATCGGGCCGGGGCCGAGCTGATGGACATGGAGTTCGTGCAGTTCCATCCCACCGGCATGGTGTGGCCGCCGAGCGTCCGCGGCATCCTGGTCACCGAGGGGGTGCGGGGCGAAGGCGGGGTGCTGCGCAACAGCGACGGCAAGCGGTTCATGTTCGACGACATCCCCGAGCTGTATCAGAGCTCCACCGCCACCAACGAGGAAGAGGGCTGGCGCTACACCCAGGGCGACAAGCAGGCCCGCCGCCCGCCCGAGCTCCTGACCCGCGACCACGTGGCCCGCTGCATCGTCCGCGAGGTCAAGGAAGGCCGCGGCAGCCCGCACGGCGGCGTGTTCCTCGACATCGCCTGGATCAAGAAGCGGCTGCCGAACGGCGCCGAGCACATCCGGAAGAAGCTGCCGAGCATGTATCACCAGTTCAAGCAGCTCGCGGGTATCGACATCACCGAGGAGCCGATGGAGGTCGGCCCGACCACCCACTACGTGATGGGGGGGGTGCGCGTCGATCCCGACAGCCAGATGTCGACGGTGCCCGGGCTGTTCGCGGCCGGCGAGTGCGCGGCGGGGCTGCACGGCGCGAACCGGCTCGGGGGGAACTCGCTGTCCGACCTCCTCGTCTTCGGCCAGCGCGCCGGCCAGTACGCGGCCGAGTACGCCAAGCAGCAGACCATGGCGAAGCCCGCGCAGTACCAGATCGACGCGGTCGCGCACGAGGCCCTCGCGCCGTTCGAGCGCGCCGGCGCCGATGCCGAGGGGCCGTATCAGGTGCAGTTCGACCTGCAGGACATGATGCAGTCGCAGGTCGGCATCGTGCGCACGCAGGAAGAGATGCAGAAGGCCATCGACGGCTTCGAGGCGCTGTACGCGCGCGCCGGCCGGGTCGGGGTGGAGGGCAACCGCGAGTACAACTCGGGATGGCATACCGCGCTCGACCTGCGGAACCTGCTGATGGTGTCGGAGGCGGTCGCGCGCTCGGCGATTCTCCGCAAGGAGAGCCGCGGCGCGCACTTCCGCGAGGACCATCTGGAGAAGGACCCCGAGCAGGGCCGTGTGAACACCGTCATCCGGCGCGGCGAGGAAGGCGAGATGCAGGTGACGCAGGAGCCGATTTCGGAGACCAGGCCCGACCTGCAGCAGATAATCGAAGACAACAAGTAACGGCGCCGCGCGGGCGTTACCGCGCTCGTTACCGCGGAGACACCGTAAATGAGTAGCGCGACATTCCGGATCTGGCGGGGAGCCTCGGAGGGCGGCGAGTTCAAGAACTACACCACCGAGGTGTCCGAAGGGATGGTCGTCCTCGACGCGGTGCACCAGATTCAGGCCGACCAGGCGAACGACTTGGCCGTGCGCTGGAACTGCAAGGCGGGCAAGTGCGGGTCGTGCTCGGCCGAGGTCAACGGCAGCCCCAAGCTGATGTGCATGACGCGGCTGAACTCGCTCCCGCTGGAACGGCCGGTGACCATCGAGCCGATGCAGGCGTTTCCGGTCATCCGCGATCTCGTCACCGACGTGTCCTGGAACTACGAGGTCAAGAAGCAGATCAAGCCGTTCGCGCCGCGCGAGCCGGACGCAGCGGACGGCACGTGGCGCATGGACCAGTACGACGTCGAGCGGGTGCAGGAGTTCCGCAAGTGCATCGAGTGCTTCCTGTGCCAGGACGTCTGCCACGTCCTGCGCGACCACCGGCTGCACGGCGAGTTCATCGGACCCCGGTTCTTCGTCCACGCGGCCGCTCTCGAGATGCACCCCCTCGACACCGCCGACCGCACCACGGAGCTGGCCAACGACCACGGCGTCGGTTACTGCAACATCACCAAGTGCTGCACGAAGGTCTGCCCGGAAGAGATCACCATCACCGACAACGCCATCATCCCCCTCAAGGAGCGTGTCGTCGACAAGATGTACGACCCGCTGACCAAGCTGCTCCGGATGTTCAGGTCGTAACTCGGGTGGCGGCCGGCTGGCCCGAGTTCGCGTCCGGTCGGCTGACGACGGCGATGTTCCTCCTTCCCAGCCAGGAGACGAGCGCCCTGACAGCCCGTGGCGGAAGTCCCCGCTGCATTCGAGCGGCGATGCATCCCGCCTGAAACGGCCGCCGGGGGGCGGTGGGGCATCTGCATGTCCTCATCCCGCCGGCGCGGGGTGCGGATCGAAACGCGTCACGGCCACACACACCGCGACGTTGACGAGCAGGGCGACGACCCCGGCGTGGACGTTCCAGGGTTGCGGGTGGCCGGCGGCGAGGAGAGCGGCGTAGACGGTGGTGCCGGTGACCATGCCGGCCATTGCTGCCCGGGTCGTGAGGCGGTCCCAGCTCACGCCGAGGATGAAGAGCGGGGCGACCTGCGCGAGGATCTCCATCTTGAGCTCGGTCAGGCCCCAGAGGGTGAGCCGCGGGTTCAGGGCGATGGCGACCAGTCCCGCGACGAGCACCCAGGACACGCGCTTGCCGGCCCGCGTCAGGCGCGCCTCGCTCGCCCCCTGCAGCACCGTCGTGCCCAGCACGTCCTTGGCGAGCATCGACGACAGGCTCAGCAGCACGGAGTCCGCCGTCGACATGATCGCGCTGACCACCGCGACGATCACGAGCAGGCTGAGGGCGTAGAGCAGCGGCGAGCTCGATCCCCACTCGTTAAGCAGGAGCGGCAGCACTTGGTCGCCCTCGATGGGTCCGGCGGCGGCGAGCCGTTCGATCGCCAGCACACCGACGAGAAAGACGGACCCGGTGGTGATCATCGGCAGGAACACCATGATGCCGAACGAGCGGCGCAGGGCGGCGCTGTCGCGGGCGGCGTAGATGCGCTGAATCGCGTGCGGATAGACGGCGCCCGAGAAGCCGATCAGGGCGAGCGTGCTGAACCAGTTGCGGCACGTGTCCCAGCCGGGCACGGCGACTTTCTCGGGAGCCTCGACCGCGATCCACGCCGTCACGCTCGCCATGTGCGCCGGGGTCGGTGACGCCGCGACCAGCAGCCCCGTCAATCCCACCACCAGCATCACGCCCTGCACGAGGTCGGTCCACGCGACCGCCCGCATGCCCCCGACGGTCTCGTAGATCAGCACCACCAGGGTCAGCAGCACGACCCCGGCCCAGTAGGGGACGGCCCCGCCGGAGAGACCGGCGGTGATATGGCCCATGGCCATGAGCTGGGCGAGCAGGTAGTTGGCGATGGCGGCGATCAGCAGCAGATTGGCGAAAAGGGTGAGGGCCGGCGAGCGGAAGCGATGGGCGAGCCAGTCGCCGGGGGTGACGAAATGGAACCGCCGGGCCAGACGATGCAGCCGCGGCGCGTAGAACAGGTACGCCACGATGATCGCCATCATGAACCCGACGCTCATCACCCACGAGAAGCCCAGGCGGAACGCTTCGCCGGGATAGCCGATCAGGGTGTTTCCGCTGTACTGGGTCGCGTACAGCGTCAGCAGCAGCACCGGCCCGGTGAGCTGCCGGCCCGCGAGGTAGAAGTCGGCGAGCGACTCGCCGGTGCGCCGGCGGCGCGCGGCGTAGCCGACGCCGAGGATGGCGGTCAGGTAGAGCCCGACGGCCAGGATCGCGCCGCCGCCCAGGGATTCGGTCATTCCTCGGGCCAGAGGAGGTGGACCACGAAGGCGGTGAAGACCGCGACCCCGGCAGTCGCGGCGAGCGAGAGGACCACCCAGTGGGGCAGCCCGAACCAGATGCGCAGCGGCCCGCCGGCGGGCAGGTACCACGGGACCGAGGCGCCGAAGAGCACGAGGTAGACGGCCCAGATCCAGGCGGGGAAGTTGCGGCGCGGGCCGTCCGCCGGATCCTGCCGCGGGACGGGGGCCGAATCTGCCATCGCTGCGATCATCCGCGTCCGGCGCGCGGATATCAACCTCCCGCTTCCGGCGCGCCCGTCGCCGGGTCGGTTCCCGCCGCTCGCTCGAGCGGATCAGGGTTCTCGATGCGCCGGGTTCGGACGGGTAGGGGGGCGCCGGCAGGGACCGGCGATGTGGTGTATCGTGGTCAACTTCGGCTGATCACCCGAGGGAGGAATGGCTTCATGACCGTGACGCGACTCGGTACGGTGAGCGCCGTCGTCTTCTGGTTGGCGGCAGGTCTGGCGGGTCCCGGCGTGACCGCGGCGCAGGATCAGCCGCCGGATCAGCCGCCGGACGAGGAGGAGGAGCAGACGGCGGAATCTGCCGAGGAGGAGGAGGGCGAGGACCAGCGGCCGCGGCGGGGCCGCGACCGCGACGGCATCCAGCCCTACGACGAGGTGATCACCGACGAGGCGGAGAGCGACGAGGGCGTGTTCGTCGTGCACCGGCTCGACGACAAGGTGTTCTACGAGATCCCGGTGGACGAGCTGGGCCGGGAGTTTCTCTGGGTCAGCCAGATCGAGCGCACCAGCGAGGGCGTCGGCTACGGGGGGCAGGCGCTCGGGAATCGGGTGGTCAAGTGGGACCGCCGCGGCGACCGGATTCTGCTGAAGAGCGTGTCCTACGCCATCGTCGCCGACGAGTCCCGGCCCATCGCGCAGGCGGTCGAGGCCGCGAACAACGACACGATCCTGAGGGCGTTCGGCATCGAGGCGCTGTCCGAGGCGGGGGCGCCGGTGATCGACGTCACCGCGCTGTTCAATACCGAGGTTCCCGAGTTCAGCGCGCGGTCGCGGCTGCAGGCGCGCGGGTTCGCCCGGGACCGGTCGTTCGTCGAGTCGGTGGCGTCGTTTCCGCGGAACATCGAGGTCCGGGCCACCCATACCTATACCGCGCCGCAGCCGTCCGGCGCCGGCAACCGCCCGATGCCGGTGCGCCGCCGCGGCATGCGGCCCGGCAGCGCGACGGTCGTGCTGCACCACAGCATGGTCAAGCTGCCCGAGCAGCCGATGATGCCGCGCCTGTTCGACGAGCGGGTCGGCTATTTCTCGGTGCGGCAGATCGACTACGGCCGCGACGAGCATCGCTCGCCGCGCCGGCGGTACATCACCCGCTGGCGGCTCGAGAAGCAGCAACCGGACCAGGCGTTGTCCGATCCGGTCACCCCGATCACCTACTGGATAGACCCCGCCACCCCCGACAAGTGGGTGCCTTACATGAAGCAGGGGATCGAGGCGTGGCAGCCGGCGTTCGAGGAGGCCGGGTTCAGCAACGCGGTGGTGGCGCGCGAGGCGCCCTCGGCCGACGAGGACCCCGACTGGAGCCCCGAGGACGCGCGCTATTCGGTGATCCGCTGGCTGCCGTCGACGACCGAGAACGCCTCCGGTCCCCACGTGAACGACCCGCGCACCGGAGAGATCCTGGAATCGGACATCCAGTTCCATCACAACGTGATGAATCTGGTGCGCGACTGGTACTTCGTCCAGGTCGGGCCGCTCGATCCGCGCGCCCGGACGCTGCCGCTGCCCGACGCGCTGATGGGCGAGCTGCTCGCCTACGTGGTGGCCCACGAGGTGGGGCACACCCTCGGGTTCCAGCACAACATGAAGGCGAGCTCGCTCTACCCGCCGGATCGGCTGCGCGACCCCGAGTGGGTGCGGACGATGAGCCATACGCCGACCCTGATGGACTATGCGCGCTTCAACTACGTCGCGCAACCGGAGGACGGCATCGCGCCGGCGGACCTGATTCCCAAGATCGGCCCGTATGACAAATGGGCCACCCGGTGGGGCTATGCCCCGATCGCGGACGCGGCGACCCCGGATGACGAACGGCCGATCCTCGACGCCTGGGCGCGCGAACAGGACGAGACGGCGTGGTTCCGTTTCTCGACGCCCGGTGCGCGCAGCGCCGACCCCGGCCAGTTGACCGAGGCGGTCGGTGACGCCGATGCGGTGAAGTCGACCGCGCTCGGGCTGAAGAACCTCGAACGCGTCGCGGGGATGCTGCTCGACGCCACCGCCGCGCCGGGGGAGCCGTACGACGATCTCGACGAGCTGTACGCCCGGCTGGTCGGGCAGTGGACCCTGGAGATGAACCACGTCGCCGCGGTCGTGGGCGGGGTCACGTCGCAACAGAAGCATCACGGCCAGGACGGGGTGCGGTTCGCCACCATCGCGCGGGGCGTTCAGGCGAACGCGGTGGCGTTTCTGAACGACCATGCGTTCATGCCGCCGGCGTTCCTGACCGACCCGGAGATTCTGCGCCGGATCGAGCCGATGGGGGTGCTCGACCGGATTCGAACCAGCCAGACGCGGGTGCTCGGCACGCTGCTCGCCGCGGGCCGGCTGGCTCGGCTCGTCGAGCAGGAGGTGATCGACGGCGACGCTGCCTATCCCGCCACTGCGTTCCTGGCGGACGTGCGCCACGGCGTATGGAGCGAGCTGGACGACCGCGAGACTCGCATCGACGCCTATCGCCGGAACATCCAGCGGGCGTATCTCGATCTGATCGAGGCGCGGCTCGGCGGCGCGTCGCAGGCCCGCGGCGACGCGGGGCCGTTTCTCCGCGGCGAGCTGCGCGCGCTCGACGCCGCGATCGGGCGCGCCGAGGGCCGGACGTCCGACCGCGCGACCCGCCTGCACCTCGAAGACGTTCGGCATCGGATTGCGCGGACCCTGGACCCGGCGGCCCGTCCGGCCGGGGCCTCGGGCCGGAGCGCGAGACCGGCGTTCGCGGATGACGCCTTCGAGCTGGCCGACGACCGCTTCGACGCCTGGAACCGGCTCGCCGGCGCCGACGAGTGGTGCTGGCCGGACTACGCCGTTCGCCGCGTCCGCTGACGCGGCATGGGAGAACCCGTCATGGAATGGCTGTTCAACCCCGAGATCTGGATCGCCCTGGCTACCCTCACCGTCCTCGAGATCGTCCTGGGCGTCGACAACGTCATCTTCATCTCCATCCTGTCGGCCAAGCTGCCGGACGACCAGCAGAAGATGGCGCGCCGGACCGGTCTGGGACTGGCCATGCTGTCCCGCATCGCCCTGCTGCTGTCGCTGAGCTGGATCATCCAGTTGACCGAGCCGCTGTTCGCGGTGGCCGGCCGCGAAGTGTCCGGCCGCGACCTGACGCTGCTCGGGGGCGGGCTGTTCCTGCTGGCGAAGTCGACCCACGAGATCCACGAGAGCCTCGAGGGCGACGAGGGGCATCGGTCCCGGAAGAAGACGGCGACGTTCGCCAGCGTCATCCTGCAGATCCTGGTGCTCGACGTCGTCTTCTCGCTCGACTCGGTGATCACCGCGGTGGGGATGGTGGATCAACTCGGGGTGATGGTCGCGGCCATCGTCATCGCGGTGCTTATCATGCTGATCTCGGCCGAGGCGATCAGCCACTTCGTCAACGAACGTCCGACGGTAAAGATCCTGGCGTTGAGCTTCCTGTTGCTGGTGGGGTTCTCGCTGGTGGCGGAAGGGTTCCACCAGGAGATTCCGAAGGGCTATCTGTACTTCGCGATGGCGTTCTCGGTCTTCGTCGAGATGGTCAACCAGCGGATTCGCCACGTGACGCCGGTGCACCTGAAGAAGCCGATCAAGTAGTGACCCACCACGCGCCGGCGCCGACGACGACCCCGAGCAGCGTGTCGGCCGCGTAGTGGTAGCGCCCCGCCACCGTCGAGACGGCGATGGCGCCGGCCGCCGCCAGCAATGGGACGAGCAGGCCGGGGAGGAACTGGCCGGTCGCGAGGGCGGCGGCGACGGCGGTGGCGGCATGACCGCTCGGGAAGGTGTTCACCCGCACCGACGCGTGCTCGAGCACGACGCGGTTCACCCGTCGTAGCGCGAGGCCGCGCCGGTCCATCGCCCCCGGCGGCTCGATGCTGCGGGGCGGGCGGGTCTGAATCCACGGCAGCACGCCGTAGCACGCGAACGCGGCGAGCAGCACCGCCGTCCAGAACGCGTCCGCGTCGCCCCGCAGGCCGGCGCCGTAGAGCAGGGCGAACGTGGCGGGGACGAACGGGTAGGCGCACAGATAGGCCAGTTCGAGGAGCTGGAGGACCGGCCCCGGCGTCCGTTCCACCGCCGCGTCGAGTCGCAGGGCCGCGGACAGGCGCCGGTCGAGCCGCAGCAACCGGCCTTCGACCGCGGGCATGGGGCGCCGGAAGAAGAGTCCGGCCATCCAGTAGCCCTGCAGCAGGTAGATGCACGGCACCCAGTCCCGCGCGATCCGCATGGGGAGCTGCAGGCGCAGCTGGGAGAGCACGAGCACCAGCCCGATGCAGACCAGCCCGACGACCAGCACCCGGCTGCGCCGGGTCGCCGACAGCGGCTGGAGGCGGGCGAGGACGAGGAGATAGACGAAGAAGCCGCAGACGATCCATTCGTAGGCGCGCACCGACTCATCGTGGCAGTCCGGTGCGGGAGTTGCAAGCCGCAGCGACCGCGCGACCTTGCGGTCGCGTTGGGAGTTTCGCTGACGCGAAACTCCTGCGGTGCAGCGACCCTGCGGTCGCGCAAGCACCAGCAGCCCGTGGCGAGACCCCGCACCGAGAGCGGCGAGGCGGGATGCATCGCCGCTCGAATGTAGCGGGGCTTTCGCCACGGGCTGTCAGGCCCTGCGAACGGCCGACCGCGAGTGGTTCAGACCTGAGCGGCGGCGCCGACGCCCGGCTCGTCTACGGGCGCCGGCTCGGCCGCGGGACGTTCCCCGGCGGCCGGCGGCTCCGGAAGCCGGCGGAACAGCCGCACGACCAGGATCAGTGCCAGGCCGGTCAGGGCCGCGCCGAGGAGGAACGGGGCTCCCGGCAGGCGGAACGGCGCACGGGCCGACGTGAAGTAGCTGAAGAGCCCCGCGGTGAAGAGAAGCGGCGCCGCGATCGCGGTCAGGCTGATCAGCGACGTCAGGGCGCCCTGAATCTTCCCCTGCTCCGAGGGGGGCACGGCGCCGGCCACGAGCCCTTGAATCGTCGGGAACGCGACGCCGGCCACCGACCCGAGCACGATGATGACGAGGACTACCCAGCCCGCCGACGCCAAGCCGTAGCCCAGAAACGCGAGCATCGAGACGGTCAGTCCGAGGAGGATCGCGCGCCGCTCGCCGAGGCGGGCGACCAGCGGCCGGACCAGCAACCCCTGCACCAGCACCGCCATCACCCCCACCAGAGCCAGGGTCAGGCCGTTGGTCTGGGCGTCCCACCCGTACCGGTAGCTGGCGTGGAGCACCCAGACGTTCTCGAGACCCCGCTGGGCCAGCGACGCGAAGATGAACACCACCGCGAGTCCCGCCACCAGCGGATAGGCGCGCAGCCGTTCCAGGCTGCCGAACGGGTTCATCCGGCTCCACGAGACGGGACTGCGGTGTTCGGGGGGCAGCGACTCGGGCAGCACGAAGAACCCGTACAGCCAGTTGACGAGGGCGAGTCCCGCCGCCACGAAGAACGGCAGGCGCAGATGGATGCCGCCGAGCAGCCCCCCCAGCGCGGGGCCGAAGATGAAGCCTAGCCCGAAGGCGACCCCGACGAAGCCGTAGTTGCGGGCGCGTGTCTCGGCGGTCGACACGTCGGCGATGTAGGCGTTGGCGGTGGTGATGCTCGCCCCCATGATGCCGGCGATGGCGCGGCCCACGAACAGCCAGCCGATGGACGGCGCAAAGCCCTGCACCAGGTAGTCGACGCCGAACCCGAACAGCGAGCCGAGAATGATCGGCCGGCGGCCGTACCGGTCGGACAGGGCGCCGAGAACGGGGGCGAACAGGAACTGCATCAGCGCGTAGAGCGCGATGATGACGCCGTAGTACAGCCCCGCCTGCGAGCCGCTCCCGGCCGTGAACTGCCTTATCAGCTCGGGCAGGATCGGAACGATGATGCCCAGCCCGAGAATGTCGATGAACAGGGTGACGAAGATGAAGATCATCCCCGCCTGACGTGTCCGGCGTCCGAAGGCCATGCTGTCCGTCTCTGCCCGGTCAGCCGCGCACCGGCTCGCGGGCCGGATCCGTTTCCAGCTTCACGATCGAGATGTTGGCCCAGCCATAGAGGGCGGCGACCAGGGGGTTGATGAGATTGAAGAAGCAGAACGGGGCATAGGTCAGGGTCGCGACCCCGAGGGTGCCGGCCATGTACGCGCCGCACGTATTCCAGGGGATCAGCACGGAGGTGATGGTCCCCGCGTCCTCCAGGGTCCGCGACAGGTTGCACGGGTCGAGCCGGCGCCGCTCGTACTCGGCCCGGAACATCCGCCCCGGCAGCACGATGGCGATGTACTGGTCGGAGGTGACCACGTTCGTGCCGAACGAGGTGAGCAGGGTCGCCGTGATGAGGCTCCCCGTGCCGTGGACGACGTGGAGGATGCGCCGCGCTATCGCCTCCAGTTGGCCGGTGGATTCCATGACCCCCCCGAACATCATGGCCGACATGATGAGCCAGACGACGGTCAGCATGCTGCTCATACCCCCCCGGCTGAGGAGGTCGTCGAGGGCGGCGTTCCCGGAGTCGAGGGTGAACCCGTTGAAGAGGGCGATCCAGCAGCCCTTGACGACGGCCAGGGGCCGCGACAGGTCGGGCTCGGCTACGAAAGCCACGACGGTGTCGCCCTGAAAGAGCGCGGCGAAGACCACCCCGGTCAGCGCGCCGATGAGCAGCGCCGGCAACGCGGGGACGCGCCGCAGCACCAGGGCGAGCACCAGGGCCACCGGAATCAGCAGGTGGGGGCCGATCGCGTACTGGCGATCGAGCGCCTCCAGCACCACTTCCAGCTCGGCGGTGGAGGCGGGGGCCGGCGCCATCAGGCCGGCCGCCGTGAACAGCACCAGCGCCGCCGCGATGCTCGGTCCCGTGGTCCAGACCATGTGACGGATGTGAGTGAAAAGGTCGGTGCCGGCGACCGCCGGGGCAAGATTCGTGGTGTCGGACAGGGCCGACATCTTGTCGCCGAAATAGGCGCCCGAGATGATCGCGCCCGCGGCCAGGCCCAGGTGGAGTCCCTGCGCGGTCGCGATGCCGATGAGGGCGATGCCGATGGTGCCGGCCGTCGTCCAGGAGCTGCCGGTGGCCACCGAGACGAAGGCGCAGATGACGCACGCGGTGGCGTAGAACACCGCCGGCGACAGCACCAGCAGCCCGTAGTAGATCATCGTGGGGACGACCCCGGCGAGAATCCACGTCCCGATCAGGGCGCCGACCACGAGCAGGATCAGGATGGCGCCCATCGAGACCGAGATGCTTCGGCGGATGCCCTGTTCGATCGCCTTCCACGGGTGCCCGTTGCGCAGCCCCACCACCGCGGCGGCCGCCGCGGCCAGAATGAGGGCGATCTGGTTCGGGCCGCTCGACGACTCGTCCCCGAACAGGTAGACCGACCCCGCGAGCAGGGCCACGAGCAGGCCGAGCGGTCCCAGCGCCTGCATGGTGGTGGCGGGGCGAGGGTCGGTGACGGGCGGGTCGGTCATGCGCTGCCAGCGGGAGCGGAAGCAGGCCCAGGCTCAGCGGTCCGAGAAGATGTCGAGCGGCAGCAGGGCCGTCACCCCGACGTTGGGGGCGTCGACGAGCTGGCCGATGCGCAGGTCGACGGCGACGCTCGCCACGACGTAGGCCTGCTCCGGGGTCAGGCCGTAGGTCTCGGTCATATAGTCGATCATCGCGAGCAGCGCGTTCCGCGCGGCTAGGGAGACGTCCTTCGACAGGTTGCGCAGCCCTGCGATGCGCTCCGAGGCGCCGAGATAGCGCATGTCGGGGGGAATCTCGCCCACCGCCTTCAGGGGGAAGCCGGTGGTGGCGTAGAAGCGGCGCGACGGGATGTCGAGCACGCGGGCCGGCCCCTCGAAGTGCGGGCCGCGGGTCAGCGCGGGTCCGTCGGTGATGAGCCGGGTGGTCACCGTGAAGTCGGCGTCCATCTCGATCGCGTTCCCCGACACCTCGCCGTCGCCCTGCGCGAAGTGCGGGTCGCCGATGGCGAGGCCGCAGCCCGCGATGTAGCACGGCAGGTACACCGTCACCCCGACCTGGAGGTAGCGGATGTCGAGGTTGCCGCCGTGCTCGCGCGGCGGGAGGGTGCGCAGGCAGTCGTCGGCGTGGGACCCGTTCGGGCCGCAGACGGCGGCCGGCGACGCATGCAGGGCGTGGGGCGGAAACCCGGCCCCGCCGAGGGCGCGCAGCTCGGCCTCGCGCGACAGCATCGCCTCGAGCTGTTCCGGGCCCGGCAGTACGGTGAGGATGCCGGGGAAGCTGGCGTTGGGCACCCGCACGCCGGGGACGTCGTCGCTGACCGCCTCGGTCCGGTCGAGGCGCCACACCGCGCGAAACGATCCGTTCACGTGGTCGGAGACGAACCCGATGGGGCTGACCGACGTATAGCCGAAGCGCCCTGGGGCGATGTCGAGCAGGGTCACCGCGAGCACGTCGCCCGGCTCGGCCCCCTCGATGTGCACCGGCCCGGTCAGCGGGTGCACCGTCCCGATCTGCGGGTCGCCCTGGCGGGGATCGTCGTAGGTGCTCGCCGGGTCGAGGTCGAAGTCGCTCGCGTTGCGGGCCCGGAAGACGATGGTCTGCCCCGGCTGCGCGCGGGCGGCCATCGGAATCGCGGGATGCAACCGGTTGATGCAGGCGGGGTCCTCGCCGCAGTGGCGTCCCTCGCCGCCGAGCACGACGATGTCGTCCTGCGCCCACGCGGGGGCCGCGGCCGGCAGCAGGCACGCGGCGACCCACAGGGACATCCAGAAGGAGAGCAGGGTGCTTCGATGCGTTCGTCGGGGTCGTGTCGTCATGGCTCGTTTCCCTTCGCGGCGCCGGCCTGCGCCGGCATGGTCGCTGCAGATCGCGCAGGTTTCCTCGGCCCGCCTTGTCAGGCAGGCGCCTCGCCGGTCTCGGTGCGACGTGGGGTCTCGTTACGGGACGCCAGCACGTCGCCGGTCTGCGGGCGCGGGCTCGCGGGCTCGGTGTCGATGCGGGCACTTGCGCGCGTACGCGCCGGCTGTGCCGGCTCCGCGCGGGGCTCCGTCGCGACCGGCCCGGTCTCGGTCGGCTCCGCGCCGGGGCCTCGGGCCTCCTCCCGCGCGGGGGCGTCCGGCAACGGCAGCAGGCCCAGCGCGCCGGCGGTGTCCGCGATGGCTTCGTCGACGGCCGCGGCGGCGCGCGCGGATCGCCGCAGGGTGCGGGCCGCCCAGGCCGCGAGCAGCGTGGCCGCGCCGGCGAGCCAGGGCCAGTACGGGGTCGGCCCGGCGGCGGCGCCGGCCAGTCCGGCTCCCGCAAGGCACGCGCCGGCCAGCCACAGCTTGGGGGTGGCCCGGAGTCGCTGGGCGAGGCGGACGAGGCACCGACCCTCCCGATGCTCCTCGACCAGCACCCGCAGGTGCAGCGACAGCCAGCGGTTCAGGCCGACGCTGATGTCCCGGTCGGCCTGCCAGCCGTCGTCCGTCTCCACCGTCCGCACCTCGCGGGTCCGCTCGAGCCGGGCCGTCAGATGCGCGAGCAGCGCCTCTCCGGCGACCCATGTCTCGCTCCAGAAGCGCCGTGGCGGGGTGCGGCGCGACGCGGGGGTCCACAGGCCCCGGATCGCGCCTGCGGAAGCGGCCGGGGGACGCCGTCCGCTGGCCGGGGCGCGGAGCACCTCGGGCGGGGACATCGCGCCCCGGAGCCGGCCCCACGCACGGGCGAGGGGCTGGATGAAGTACAGCCCCGCGATGCGGGAGCGGTAGAGGATGCGGCCGAGGCGGCGCGGGCGGCGGACCAGCGGCGGCAGCCCCTCAATGTCGGTGACGAGGGCGTAGCGGACGCAGCGCGCGATGGTGGTCCCGAGAGCGCCGATCCCGACCGTCAGCAGCGCGAGGGCCAGTCCGATCTGACTGGTCATCAGGGTCGCCGCGCCGAGGCCGATCAGGGCGGCGGCGGCGACCTGCCAGCGGGCCGAATGCGGCATGAACGCGAACGGATAGGTGTCGCTGGCGTAGACCGACGGGAAGGGCGCGGTGCCCCACGTGCCGCTGTTGACGCGGGCCCGGGTGAGCGAGCGGTGAAAGGGGAGCGGACCGTAGATGCGTCCGCGCCAACCGATGTGGAGGCCCTGAAACTGGTCGGGATGGTGCGGCTTGAGCCAGGACTCGCCCTCGCCGTACCCGACCTGTTGCCGCCAGTAGGCCCGCAGCGACGACCGGTGGCGGTGCCAGACCAGCGCCGACGGCGCGAACCCGATCTTCCAGCCGCGCGCCTGCAGGCGCCAGCAGATGTCGACGTCGTCGCCTGCCCGCAGATAGATCGGGTTGAACCCGCCGACCGCGAGCAGCGCCTCCCGGCGGAACGCCATGTTGCAGCCGGGCACGTGCTCGGCGATGCGGTCGTCGAGCATGACCTGGGTCGGGCTGCCGGGAGCGCGGGCGATGCACTGGGCCATCGGCGGGTCGTCGGCGGGAACGAGGTTGGGGCCGCCCGCGCCGGCGACGTCCGAGGTCAGGAACGGCCGCACGAGATGCGTGAGCCAATCGGGGTCGACCCGCACGTCGCCGTCGGTATAGGCGACGATCTCGCCGGTGGCGTGCTCGAGCCCGACGTTGCGGGCCGCGCTCAGCCCGCCGTTCGGGATGTCGAGCACGGTGACCGATGTATGCCGGCGGGCGATCGTGCTGGTGGCGTCGCGCGATCCGTCGTTGACGAGGATGATCTCGAAGTCGGGATAGGTCAGGTTCTCGAGCGACGTGAGGCACTCGTCGATGGTGGCGGCCTCGTTGTAGGCGCAGACGACGACCGAGATCTTCGGCCACGTGCGCCGCTCGGCCTCCGGGAACGGCGCCTCCGCGAATGCCTCGGTCACCGCGGGGAGCGCCGGCTTCGGCTTTCGCCCCGCGTCCACGAGGCCGAACGCCCAGTCGTCGACCGGCTGTCCGCCCCGCCACCACTCGTCGGTCCACGCGAAAACGACGGCGCCGCAGGCGCCCTCGGAAAACGCGGCGCGAAGCTGCATGGCGGTGATGGCGGCCTGGCCGTCCTCGCCTTCCCGCCGGCTGTCGGCCCCGGCCTCCGCCAGCAGCAGCGGGCGGTGTCCGGCGAGATGCTGCAGGCGGGCCAGATAGCGCCGCAGGTCCGGTTCCGCGTGCAGATAGACGTTGAACGCGCAGACGTCGAGAAACGGGAGCGACAGGTACTCGGTCGGCGGGTAGTTCACGTAGGTCAGCAGCGCGTCGGGCGCCGCCGCCTTCACGTCGTGGTAGAGCTCGCGCAGGAAGCGCTCGACGCGCGCCTGGCCGTGCCAGCGGACGACCGGCGCGGGAATCTCGTTGCCCAGCGCGAAGAGCAGGGCGGCCGGGTGCCCCGCCAGCTCGCGGACGCGGGCGATGATGTCCCCGCGGACCCGGCGGCAGAGATCGGGGTCGTCCAGGAAAGCGATGTGCTGCGGCCAGGGCAGGCCGATCATCATGCGCAGCCCGTGGCGCGCGGCCTCGTCGAGCACGCCGTGTTCGGGCGTGGTGTAGGTGCGGACGGTGTTGAGGCCCGCCTCCCGCATCCGCGCGAAGTCGCGCGAGACAATGTCTGCCGCGGGGAACTGGTGTCCCGCCTCGTCGGGCGCAAAGGTGCCGTAGGCGACACCCTTGACGAGGAACCGATCGCGCCCGAGCGACAGGAACTTGCCGTGGACGGCAGCTCGCGCCTCGGGGGCCGAAGTAGTCATTGCGGACAGTACGGGCATCGCGCCGACCCCATGCGCCGGCAAGGGGCGTCGGCGCCGCGTCCAGCGTCGCGAAGCCGTCTACTCGTTCTCGCGGATCGTCGGATACTCGATCCCGAGCTGCTCCAGGTAGGTGTCGTATTGCGACGGGTCGAAGTAGTACTGCTCCAACTGCGGCTTGAACGTCTCCATGATTTCCGTGTTCAGCCAGATCGCGGGGTCGTCCTGCGGCCGGAGGAACGAGGTGTACTCGGTATCCGCCTTCTGCACGGTTTCGAAGTAGGTGCGGGCGTCGTCCACCAGCGTCGGGGTCAGCAGGATGTCGAGCAGGGTCCGGGCGAAGACCTTGGCGGCGGCCGTGGCCCCCTTGTGCGCGATCGGCGTGGCCATCGCGATCGCCTTGTTCCAGTTGTGGCCCTGCCCGCCGGAGATGTTCGACGGAAAGCGGAGCGAGACGGTCGGCACCACCCAGGAGATGTCCCCGATGTCGTCCGAGCCGCCGCCCCGCCGCTGCGAGTCGGGGATGTCCTCGCGGCCGCGCAGCTCCTCGGCGATCTCGGTGGAAAGCCCGTCCTCCTCGGCCCCGAGCATCTTCTGCACCGCCTTCGCCATCCGCTGGTCCGCCTCGCTCCATTTCGGCAGGCCGACGTCGTGCATGTTCGCGTGGATTGCCTCGGCGAGGGGCCGGTTCATGTGCTGCGGCCAGGCCGCGCCGAGCACCCGCGAATCCACGGTGGTGCCGGTCATGAGGGCGGCGCCGTCCGCCATCTGGTTGCCGAGCTCCCACATGCCCATGATGCTGGGATAGTCGGTCTCGCGGAAGAAGTACCAGACCGCAGCGGTCGGGGGCACCACGTTCGGCTGATCCCCGCCGTCGGTGATGACGTAGTGCGAACGCTGCTGAATGCGGAGATGCTCGCGGCGGAAGTTCCAGCCGATGTTCATCAGCTCGACGGCGTCGAGGGCGCTGCGCCCGTCCCAGGGCGAGCCCGCGCCGTGGGCGCTCTCGCCCGCGAACAGGTACTCGACCGACACCATGCCGTTCCCCCCGCTCTCGCCCCAGCTCACGGACATGTCGCTGCTGACGTGGGAGTAGAGGACGATGTCGACCTCGTCGAAAAGCCCCGCCTTGACGTAGTGGGCCTTGGCGCCGAGCTGCTCTTCCGCGATGCCGGGCCAGATGACGAGGGTGCCGGGCAGGTTCTCCCGCTGCATGACCTTCTGGACGGCCAGCGCCGCGGTGACGTTCAGCGCCTGGCCGGCGTTGTGCCCCTCGCCGTGGCCGGGCGCGCCGGGAATGAGCGGCTCGCGGTAGGCGACGCCGGGCTTCTGCGACGCCTGGGGAATGCCGTCGACGTCGGTGCCGAGGGCGATGACCGGGGAGCCCGAGCCCCAGGAGGCCCACCACGCGCTCGGAATGCCCGCGACGCCCTTCTCCACCGTGAATCCGTGGTCCTCAAGGATGCCGGTGACGTAGCGCTGCGTCTCGAACTCCTGAAAGCCCAACTCGTTGAAGCTGTAGATCATGTCGACCATCTGCTGGGTGAAGTCGCGGCGGCTGTCGACGTCGACGACCACCTCGTCCTTGAGCTCGGTGAGCCGCGTGGGCTCTTGCCGCGTCGCGGCCGCGGTGGTGGGCGGCTCGGGCTGCGGCAGGGAGAGCAGGACGAGGGCGCCGGTGACGGCGGCGGTGGCCCAGGTGAAGGATGCAAAGCGCATGGCGGGTCTCCCGAAGTAACGGTCCCCGTTCGACGAGGCAGGTCGACGCCCCGTCGACGAAGCGTCGAATACGCGATCCTATGGCATTTCGCCCGGTTCCGCACCAGGGACCCGCGCGCCTGCCGCGAATCGAGACGGTCCGGTGTTCCGTCTCCGGCCGTCGGTGAGAGAATGGATCGCCGAGAGGAGCCGCTTTGCGCTACGCCGTCACGACGTTCGGGTGCCGTGTCAACCAGGCCGATTCCTTGCAGATGGAGCTGCAGCTTCGCGCCCGCGGAGCCACCCCCGCGGCCATCGCCGACGCCGACGTCGTGGTGGTCAACAGTTGCTCGGTGACCGCGGCGGCGGATCAGGGCGTCCGGCAGACCCTGCGGCGGGTGGCGCGGGAGAACCCCGACGCGCGGGTGGTCGCGACCGGCTGCTACGCGACCCGGGCCGGCGACGAGATCGCGGGGTTGCCGGGGGCGCCCGAGGTGGTGCCGAACGACGGCAAGGAGACGCTGGTCGATCGGCTGCTGCCCGGCGAGGGTTCCACCGCCGACCGCTTCGGGGACGGTCCCGGCCCGTGCGGCGCCCTGATCACGCCGGGGAGCATCGGCCGCGTGGCGTTCATGCTTCGGGTGCAGACCGGGTGCGACGAGGTCTGCTCCTACTGCATCATCCCCTCGACGCGGGGGCGCGGGCGCAGTCTCGACCACCGGCACGTGCTGGCCGCCATCGGCCATGCGGCGGCGAGCGGATTCCACGAAGTGGTGCTGAACGGGGTCCATCTCGGGTCCTACGGGCGCGACCTGGACCCGCCGTCCAGCCTGACCGCCCTGCTGCGGGCCATCGACGGCCATCCGTCCGACGTGACCTGCCGCATCAGCTCGCTCGAGCCGATGGACTGTCCGCCGGCGCTGATAGATCTGGTCGCCTCCAGCGGACGGTTCGCGCCGCATTTCCACTTGCCGCTGCAGCATGCCAGCGACGGGATGCTGCGGCGCATGCGGCGGCCCTACACCCTGGACCGCTACCGGCGCGTCGTCGACCGGGTGCGCGGCCGGATGCCCCACGCGGGCATCGGCGCGGACCTGATCGCGGGGTTCCCCGGCGAACGGGACGACGACGCGCGCCGGACCCGGGACTACGTGGCGGCGAGCCCCCTGACCTATCTGCACGTCTTTCCCTACTCGCCGCGCGAGGGAACCGAGGCGTGCGGGCTGCCCGACCGGGTGCCGGGGCCGTTGGTGCGGGAGCGCGCGCGGGCCCTCCGCGACGCCGGCGCCGATCTCGCGCGCCGGTTCCGCGAGCGGCACGTCGGCGCGGTGCGGCCCGGCCTGACCCTGGACGGGGGCGCGGTGGTCGCGACCGACAACTACCTGAAGGTGCAGGTGCCGCCCACCGGCAGCGCCAACCAGCGGGTCCGGGTGCGGATTACCGGGGCCGACCCTCTCGCCGGCACGTTGGTGTGACGCCGGCGCCGGCGTCACCGTCCTGGCATGTTCCTTTCATGTGTCTGGATGTCCCATGCGTGGGCATGGTGGCTGCGGGGCCGCGTGTGTGCCCGCGTCGGGGTGTGCAATACTGCGGGTGGCCGGTCGTGGAAGGGTGGTGACAACGTGAGCGTCGAGCTCATCACGCTCGTCGTCGGGATCCTGACGCTGGCCGGGGGACAGATAGCCACGGTGCTGGTTCTCGTCGGCCGAATGGACCGGCAGGCAGAACAGGTGAACCAGCGTTTCGACAATGTCATCGACGGCGTCAACCAGCGTTTCGATGGCGTCAACCAGCGTTTCGATGACATGAGCCGCGAGTTCGGGGATCTGCGCGAGCGGATGGCGCGGCTGGAAGGCGCCATGGACGGCTTTCTCGCCGGCCGTCGCGACCGGGACGTCGCCTGAAGTCGGGGGCTGCGGCAGCCCGCGGTGAACGCCGGCTTGCACCGGGACCGGCGAGGCGCAGGGGGCATGGCGGGTCGAATGCGGCGGGGGCTTTCGCCACGGCCGTCGTGACCGGAGTCGTTCCCCACGTCAAGGAGCACACCATGAGAATGTCGACGTTGCCGGTCGTCTGCCTGGCCGCGGGGCTGCTGGTGGCCGCCGCCCCCGCGCGCGCCCAGTACGGCGCCGCGGACGGCGAGTGGCGGACGTACGCCGGCGACCAGGGCAGCACCAAGTACGCGCCGCTGGACCAGATAGACGCGTCGAACTTCGAGGACCTGCGCATCGCGTGGCGCTGGCAGTCGGCCGACGGATCGATGGACCTCGAGGCGTTGCGCGAGCGGCTGGGACCGGTTTCGATCCGGGGATTCCAGGCGACGCCGCTGATGGTCGACGGCACGCTGTATCTGTCGACGGCGATGTACCGGGTGGCGGCCATCGACGCCGGCACCGGCGAGACCCGCTGGGTGCACGACCCGCAGGTGTATCTGGAGGGGCGGCCGACGCACGGCTACGGCTCGCGCGGCATCGCCTGGTGGGCGGACGACGAGAGCGACGACGAGCGCATCTTCTGGGGCACCAGCGAGGGCTGGCTGCACGCCGTCGACGCGAAGACCGGACGACCGGTGGCCACCTTCGGCGACAACGGCCGCGTGGACCTGACCGAGGGCATCCCCCGCGCGACCCGGGGCGAGATGAACTACCAGGGGCGCAACCTGCTCCAGGTCAAGTCGCCGCCGGTGGTCCTGCGCGACATCGTCGTCACCCCGACGATCATCTCCGACTTCGTCATCCGGAAGGAGGCGCCCCCGGGCTGGGTGAAGGGCATCGACGCCCGCACCGGGGACACCCGGTGGGTCTTCCGCACCGTGCCCCAGGGGGACGACTTCGGGTCCGATACCTGGCTGAACGAGTCGTGGCGCTACTCCGGAAACGCGAACATCTGGCCGCCGATGAGCGCCGACGAGGAGACCGGGTACGTCTTTCTGCCCATCGGCACCTCCACCAGCGACTACTACGGCGGGCATCGCCTCGGCGACAACCTGTTCGCGGAGAGCCTCGTCGCCGTCGACATCGAGACGGGCCAGCGCATGTGGCACTTTCAGGCGGTGCATCACGGCGTCTGGGACTACGACTTCCCGGCCGCGCCGGCCCTGGTCGACGTCACCGTCGACGGACGTCCCGTCAAGGCGATCGCCCAGGTGAGCAAGCAAGGGTTCACGTACGTCTTCGACCGGGTGACCGGTGACCCCGTATGGCCGATCGAGGAACGTCCGGTCGAGACCGACACCGACCTCGAGGGCGAGGTGCTGTCGCCGACCCAGCCGTTTCCGACGAAGCCGCCTCCGTTCGAGTACCAGGGCATCGGCATCGACGATCTCGTCGACTTCACCCCGGAGATCCGGGCCCTGGCCGTCGAGGCGGTCCGGAACTTCCGGCTCGGACCGCTCTTCACGCCGCCGATGTTCAGTGTCGAGGGCGGCCTGCAGGGCACGATTCAGCGGCCCCACATCGCGGGCGGGGCGAGCTGGAGCGGGGCGGCCGTCGACCCCGAGACGGGGCTGCTGTACGTGCCGTCCGAGAACCGTTTCTCGGTGTTGAAGTACTACACGCCGGACCCCGCCGAAGGCGGCAACCTGCGCTATACGCAGGCCGACTTCGACAGCGGCACGCAGCCCGTCCTGCCCCAGGGCTTGCCGCTGCTGAAGCCGCCGTACTCGCGCATGACCGCCATCGACCTGAACACCGGCGAACATGCCTGGATGCAACCCAACGGCGACGGCGACCGGTTTCGCAACCATCCGCGGCTGCGCGATCTCGATCTGCCGCCGTTGGGCGGCGAAGGCCACGGCGGCCCGTTGCTGACCCGGACCCTGCTGATCAGTGCGCTGTCCGCCGGCGGGTCGGACGGCGGACCGCGGCTGGTGGCGCGCGACAAGGCGACGGGCGAGATACTCGGCTCGCTCGACCTGCCGTCCGGCGCCATCGGCACCCCGATGACCTATCTGCACGAGGGGGCGCAGTACATCGCGCTGACCATCGGCGGCGAGGTGCCGGAGCTGATCGGGTTGCGCCTGCCGTGAGAAGCGGCGGCGGATGACCCGGGGGTTGGTCGGGCGGGAAGCGGCGCCGCAGGGCGCCGAGGCCTGGGGCCGGGAGTTTGCGCCGTAGAACGGCGCGGATTTCCGGAGGGTTGGTTGGGCGGCAATCGGAGCCGTAGGCGACGGTTTCCAGGCAAGCTCCTAGCCGTCCAACAGGGCGGCCGCCTGCTGCGCGACCGACCCCCGGGGCCCGCCTTCGACGATGAGCTGGCCGCACGCGGCGCGGATGTCCCGCCCGCGGCTCTTGCGGACCGAGACGGTCATCCCGCGGGCCGCGAGGCTGCGCGCGAAGCGGTTCACCTGCCGGTCCGGCGGCCGGGTGAAAGGGATGCCCGGCGCGGCGTTGAGCGGGATCAGGTTCACCTTGGCGCGCAACCCGCGCAGCAGTCCGCCGAGCCGTGCGGCGTCGTCCGCGGTGTCGTTGACGCCGTCGAGCAGCACGTACTCGAACGTGATCCGGTCATGGTGCCTCAGGGGAAAGCTGCGGCAGGCGGCGATGAGGTCGGCCAGCCGCTGGTTCCGGCTGGTCGGGATGAGGGCGTGACGCACCTCGTCGGTCGTGGCGTGCAGCGAGACCGCGAGGTTCGGGATCCACGGCTCGCCGGCCAGCCGCTCCAGCCCCGCCGGAATGCCGACCGTCGACAGGGTGACCCGCCGGGGCGTGAGCGCAAGCCCGCTCGGGGCGGCGAGCATCCGCAGCGCCTTCATCGTCGCCTCGTAGTTGTGCAGCGGCTCGCCCATGCCCATCAGCACGATGTTGAACGGGCGGTCCTGAAAGCCGAGCTCGCGGGCCAGCACCCTTACCTGGCCGGCGATCTCGCCCGCGGTCAGATGCCGGGCCAGCCCCATCTGCCCGGTCAGGCAGAACCGACAGCGCATCGCGCATCCGACCTGGGTCGACACGCAGAACGTCATCCCCGGGGTGTCGGGGATGAACACCGATTCGATGGTGCGTCCGTCGGCCAGGGTGAACAGGAACTTCCGGGTGCCGTCGTCCGAGTGCTCGCGGGCGGCGATGCGCGGGGTCGAGAAAGACAGGGTTCGGCCCAGCGTCTCGCGCAGCGGCCGGGAGAGGTCGGTCATGCCGTCGAACCGTTCCAGCCCCCGGCGGTAGACCCATCGATAGATCTGCCGGCCGTGATAGGGCTCGACGCCGAGTCGGGACAGCGCCTGCTCGAGCTCGTCCGGGTCGAGCTCCGCGAGGTCCTGGGGGGCGTCGGCCATGCATCAACGGTACCATGTCGGTGGTGCGGCCCAGCGACCCGTCGCCCCCGGTTGATGATCGAGGCGGTTCCGTGATACGATGTGCCCGTCGTAGCTATCGCGTAATTATCTCTTTTACAACGATTTACGCCAACGCTGGCCGGTGGACTTCGACGGCGGACGGGCTGCATCACCCATGATTGTTTCCGAGCAGTTCGACAACGGATTGCGTCTGCTGACCGAGCCCATGCCCGGTGTGCGCTCCGTCAGCTTCGGGGTCTGGCTGACCCGCGGATCACGCCACGAGCGCGCGGCTCACTCCGGCATCGCCCATCTTGTCGAGCACATGCTCTTCAAGGGCACGGCGACCCGATCGGCGCAGGACATCGCGCAGGAAATCGACTCGATCGGCGGCCAGCTCGATGCGTTCACGGCCAAGGAGTGCGCGAGCTACTACGTCAAGGTGCTCGACGAACACCTGCCCCGGGCCGTCGGCGTGCTCGCCGATCTGCTGCAGCATCCGAAGTTCGACCCCGACGAGTTCGCGCGCGAGAAGAAGGTCGTGCTCGAAGAGATCAAGATGGTGGAAGATACGCCCGACGATCTCGTGCACGAGATTTTCACCCAGCGCTTCTGGTCCGGGCACCCGCTCGGACGTCCGATTCTGGGGGTGCCCGCCACCGTCGCCCCGATGGAAACCACCACTTTACGGGACTACTTCACGCGCGTCTATACCGCCGGGAACCTGGTGATCGCCGCGGCCGGCAACGTCGAGCACGAGGCGGTCCGGAACTTGGTGGCCGAGGCGTTCGCGGACTTGCCGGCGAACGGCGAGGCCGTTCCGATCACGCCGCCGACGGCGGTACCCGGACTGATCGTGCGCGACAAGGCCATCGAACAGTGTCACGTCTGTCTGGGGGTGAACGGATATCCCCAGCAGCACGACGATCGGTACGTCTCCTACCTGCTGAACATCGTGCTCGGCGGCTCGATGAGCTCCCGGCTCTTTCAGAACATCCGCGAGCGGCGGGGGCTCGCCTACGCTGTCAGCAGCGGTCTGATTTCCTACCAGGACGGCGGTGCGCTGACGATCTACGCCGGCTGTGACGCGGTCGCGGTGCGCGAGGTCATCGATCTCGTCGTCGCCGAGCTGCAGGATCTCCGCGACAACTTCATCTCGCAAGAGGAGCTGCGGCGGGCGCAGGACCACCTGAAGGGCAGTCTGGTCCTGAGCCTGGAGAGCTCGTCGAGCCGGATGTCGCACATGGCGCGGCAGCAGATGTACTTCGGCCGGCAATTCACCCTGGAAGATACGTTGCGCGGGGTTGAGGCGGTGACCCTGGACGACGTTCGACGCGTGGCGCGGGACCTGTTGCCGCCCGGATCGCTGTCGGCGACGGTGCTCGGTCCGGTGAACGGAATTCAGCTCGGTGACGATCAGCTTGCCCTGGCATAGGAAGAACCCCCGGCGAACGGCCCGCGGGGCGGCGGCGCGGACTCCCCGGCCTCTGTGATGCCTGTCCTGCTGACGGTCCTCGGCAGCGGGAGCGCGGGGAATGCGACGCTGTTGCAACAAGGCGGGGCGCGGGTGCTCATCGACGTCGGACTGAGCTGCCGGGAGACGGCCCGCCGGCTGAGCACGCTCGGGGTGGCGCCGGAGAGCATCACCGCCGCCGTCATCACCCACGCCCACGGCGATCACACCCGGGGCGCCTCGTTGTTCTCTCGCCGCTACGAGATACCGGTACACGCGACCGAGGCCACGCGCGCGGTCTGGCCCGAAGCCGAGGTCTGGTCCTGGGGCAGGCTGGATTGCAACGTGACCACCGACGTCGGCGGCCTCCGCGTCACCCCGTTCGAGGTGTCCCACGACGCTGACGCCGAGACGGTGGCGTTTCACATCGAGACGGCGGCCGGGGCGATCGGGTTCGCGACCGACGTCGGCATGACCACCCAAGCCCTGCGGACCCGGTTTCGGCCGTGCCGCCTGTTGGTGATGGAGTCGAATCATGCGACGGATCTGTTGCAGGTCGGTCCGTACTCGCCGTCCACCAAGGCGCGCATCGCGGGAGAGCGCGGGCATCTGTCGAACGAGGCGCTCGCCCGGTTCATCCGCGAGGACCTCGGGGCCGCCGTTGAGTGCCTGGTGCTGGCGCACCTCAGTCAGGTGAACAATCTGCCGGAGATCGCGGTGCTGACCTGCCGGGAGGCTCTCGAGGCGGCGGGCCGGTCCGACGTCCGGGTCGTCGTATCCCACCAGGATCGCGTCACGGAAACGGTGCGCCTCGATGTTCGGCCGGCGCGTTCCGGTGCCGGCTTCTCCCCGGGGCGTCAGATCGCCCTGCCGTTTCAGGTGTCCGCAACGTCATGATTCCACGCTATACGAACCCCGAGATGGGCCGCATCTGGCGCGATCAGCGCAAGTACGACACTTGGCTGCGGGTCGAGGTCGCGGCGGCCGACGCCATGGCCGCCACCGGGCTCATTCCCGAAGCGGCGGCGCGGGACATCGCGGCGTGCACCGGCGTGCGGGCCGAACGCGTCGACGAGATCGAGCAGACGACGCAGCACGACGTCATCGCGTTCACGACGGCGGTGGCCGAGCAGGTCGGCCCGTCGGCCCGCTGGCTGCATTTCGGGCTGACGTCGTCCGACGTGCTCGACACGGCGCTGGCGCTGCAGATGCGGGAGGCGTGCGGGCTGATTCTGGCCGACCTCGACGGGGCGATCGAGGCGGTGGGCGAGCGGGCCCGGGAGCATCGGGACACCCCCATGGTCGGGCGCACCCACGGCGTGCACGCCGAGCCGATGACCTTCGGGTTGAAGCTCGCCTTGTGGCACGCGGAGCTCCGGCGGGCCCGGACGCGGCTGGAGCGGGCGCGGGAGGTCGTCAACGTCGGGAAGATCTCCGGCGCGGTCGGCACCTACGCCCATCTCGAGCCGGAGATCGAGCAGCGGGTCTGCGCCGCGCTCGGGTTGACCCCGGCGCCGGTGGCGTCGCAGATCGTGCAGCGCGACCGTCACGCCGAGCTGCTCGGGGCCCTGGCGATTGCCGGCGCCTCGATCGAGAAGTTCGCCCTCGAGGTGCGCGGCCTGCAGAAGACGGAGATCGGCGAGGTCGAGGAAGGGTTCGCGAAGGGGCAGAAGGGATCGTCGGCCATGCCCCACAAGCGCAACCCCATCGGATGCGAGCAGTTGACGGGCTTGGCGCGGTTGCTGCGCGCCAACGCGATGGCCGCGCTCGAGAACGTGGCGCTGTGGCACGAGCGTGACATTTCGCATTCCTCGGTGGAGCGGATCGTCATTCCCGACAGCTTCATCGTGCTCGATCACATGTTGCGGCGGTTTACCCGCATCGTGCGGGGGCTGGTGGTGCATCCCGAGCGGATGCGCGAGAATCTGGAGTGGTCGCGCGGCATCGTCTTCTCGGGAACCGTCCTGCTGGAGCTCGCGCAACGCGGCGTGTCGCGCGAACAGGCCTACGCCTGGGTGCAGCGGGCGGCGATGCGGTCGCACGACGAGCGGCTCGACTTCAAGACCCTCCTGGCCGAGGACCGGGAGGTGATGGCGGTGTTGTCGCGCACCGACCTCGATCAGGCGTTCGACCTCGAACGCCAGTTGCGCCACGCCGGTCCCATCGTCGACCGCGTGCTGGCCGGCGTAGCATCGGGGTCTTCCGCGGCGGCATTGGAGGGACCCGCGGCGTGAGAACGAGAGTGTTCGTCACCCTGAAGCCCTCGGTGTTCGACCCGCAGGGCCGGACTATCGTCGAGGCGCTGGGGTCGATGGGGTACGGGTCGGTGCGGGACGTGCGGCAGGGAAAGTACTTCGAGCTGGAGGTCGACGCGGAGACCGCGCAGGCGGCGCGTTCCCTCGTGACCGAGGTCGCAGACCGGCTGCTCGCCAACCCCGTTATCGAGAGCTACCGCGTGGAGGTCGACGGCGATGGACCACCGGCGCCGCCGGGCGAGCCCGGCCAGCGGCGCGTGAGGGTGGAATGACGAGGTTCGAGGTCGGCCGCGCCGGATCGGAGGGATTCGGATTCCCGATGCCGCGGGGCGGATTTCCCCGGCCGGCATCCCGATGCGACGAGGGAATTCGACCATGAAGTTCGCCATCATCGAGTTCCCCGGTTCGAACTGCGATCACGACGCCTGCCACGCGGCCAGACACGTCCTGGGGCAGGAGGCGGAGCTCGTCTGGCACAAGGAAACCGGCCTGCGGGGCGCCGATGTGGTCGTGCTGCCGGGCGGGTTCTCCTACGGGGACTATCTGCGAACCGGGGCGATCGCCCGGTTCTCGCCGGTGATGCAGCGGGTTCGCGAGTTCGCCGACGCCGGCGGGCCGGTGATCGGCATCTGCAACGGCTTTCAGGTGCTGCTGGAAGCCGGGTTCCTCGAGGGCGCCCTGTTGCGGAACCGCCGGCTGAAGTTCTTGTGCCAGCACGTCCACGTTCGGGTGGAGCAGACCGACACCCCGTTCAGTCGCGCGGCATCGGCCGGGCAGGTGCTGAAGCTGCCGATCGCGCACGGTGAAGGCAACTATCATGCGGCGCCGGAGACCCTGGCCGCGCTCGAAGCGAACCGGCAGGTCGTCTTCCGCTACTGCGACGCGGCGGGAACGGTGACCGACGCCGGCAATCCCAACGGGTCGCTGCACGAGATTGCGGGCGTGTGCAACCGGCGCCGCAACGTCGTCGGGCTCATGCCGCATCCCGAGCGCGCCTGCGAATCGGCGCTCGGGAGCGAGGACGGCCGGGTGGTGCTCGAATCGGTGGTGACGGCGATGGCCGCGACAGGTGCCGCGTGATCGACGAGGCCACGATCGCCGCCCACGGGCTGAGCGCGGAAGAGTATCGGCGGCTGGTGGAGATTCTCGGCCGCGAGCCGGCGATCACCGAGTTGGGGATCTTTTCGGTGATGTGGTCCGAGCACTGCAGCTACAAGAGCTCGCGCCGGCATTTGCGCCGCTTCCCGACGGACGGTCCGCGGGTCCTGCAGGGGCCGGGCGAGAACGCGGGCGCGGTCGACATCGGTGACGGCTTGGCCGCGGTGTTCAAGATCGAGTCGCACAACCATCCCTCGTTCATCGAACCCTATCAGGGGGCCGCGACCGGCGTCGGCGGCATCATTCGCGACATCTTCACGATGGGGGCGCGGCCCATCGCCCTCCTCAACTCGCTGCGGTTCGGCGCGCTGGAAGACGAGCACGGCCGGCCGGCGCCGGATACCGTCCGCCTCGTCGACGGCGTGGTCGCGGGCATCGCCGGGTACGGCAACAGCATCGGCATACCGACGGTGGGCGGCGAGGTCGGGTTCGAACCGGGATACGCCGGCAACCCCCTGGTGAACGTGTTCTGCCTGGGGGTGGCGAAGGCCGACCGGCTCGCCAAGGGAGTGGCCGCGGGCATCGGCAACCCCGTCTACTACGTGGGGGCCCGGACCGGGCGCGACGGCATCCACGGGGCCACGATGGCGTCGGCCGAGTTCGACGACCAGTCGGCCGACAACCGGCCGGCGGTGCAGGTCGGCGATCCGTTCATGGAGAAGCTGCTGCTCGAGGCCTGTCTCGAGGTCCTGCGTACCGACGCGCTGGTCGGCATTCAGGACATGGGCGCGGCGGGGCTCACCTGTTCGACCTGCGAGATGGCGGCCCGAGGCGGGACCGGCATCGAGATCGACGTCTCGCGGGTGCCGCAGCGCGAGACCGGCATGACGCCCTACGAGATCATGCTGTCGGAATCGCAGGAGCGGATGCTGCTCGTGGTGCGGCAAGGGCGCGAAGCGGAGGTGGAGCAGGTCTTCGACAAGTGGGACCTTCACGCCGTGCGCATCGGCGAGGTCACGGGCGACGGTCGGCTGCGCGTGCGCGACCGCGATCGCGTGGTGGCCGAGATTCCGAACCGGGAGCTGGCCGACGGCGCGCCGGTGTACGACCGGCCGACCCGGTACCCCGCGTATCTCGACGCGGTGCAACAGCTTGACGTGTCCGCGTTGGCGGTGCCCGCCGACCTGACCCGGACCTGGCTGGAACTGCTGGCGGCGCCGGTGATCGCGAGCAAACGCTGGGTCTATCGGCAGTACGACCACATGGTGCGCACCAATACGGTGGCGCTGCCGGGCCTCGGCGCCGGGGTCGTGCGGATCAAGGGAACCGGCCGCGCCCTGGCCCTGTCGGTGGACGGCAACGGCCGCTACACCTACCTGGACCCGCGCGAGGGCGGCCGGCTCGCGGTGGCGGAGGCGGCGCGCAACGTGGCCTGCGCCGGGGCGGAGCCGATCGGGGCGACCAACTGCCTGAATTTCGGGAACCCGGAACGTCCCGACATCATGTGGCAGTTCGTGCAGGCGGTGGACGGCATCGCCGAGGGATGCCGAGCTCTCGGGATTCCGATCACCGGCGGCAACGTCAGTCTGTACAACGAGACGGACGGTCAGGCGATCTATCCCACGCCGGTGCTGGGAGTGGTGGGACTCCTCGAGGACGCCGCGCAGGTGCTGACCCGCATCTTCCCGGCCGCGGGGCTCGACGTCGTCCTGCTCGGAGACCCGGCGGGAGCGCTCGGCGGCAGCGAGTACCTGAAGCAGGTGCACGGGCTGGTGCGGGGACGTCCCGCCCCCGTCGATTTCGACCGCGAGGCGGCGCTGCAGCGCCTGGTAGTGGATGCGGCGCGCCACAGGATGTTATCTTCGGCCCACGATTGTGCGGAAGGCGGACTCGCGGTGGCCCTGGCCGAGTGCAGCATCGAGAGCGGCGGGGTCGGCGCACGCGTCGATCTGCCGGTATCGATCGGCTCGAACGATGGATTCGATGTCGCGCGGACCCTGTTCGGGGAGTCGCCGACCCGGATCATCGTCTCGGTGACCCGGGCCGGACAGGCCGAGCTGCTCGCGCGGGCACGCGATCTTGGCGTGCCGGCGGCGGTGATCGGCCGGACCGGGGGCGATCGGCTGACGGTATCCGTGGCCGCCGACGTGGTCGCCGACGTGGCGGTCGCGACGGCCGAGCACGCCTGGGCCACCGGCTTGGCTCGTCACTTCGAACCGGCAGCGGTGTAGTCAATGGACGACGACAAATTCCACGACGAATGCGGCGTCTTTGGCATACATGGACATCCGGAGGCGCCCGCCCTGACCCGTCTCGGGCTGTATGCGCTGCAGCATCGGGGTCAGGAGAGCGCGGGCATCGCCACCACCGACGGCGAGCGCCTGCATCTGATGCGGGCCATGGGGCAGGTGTCGGAGGCCATCGACGAGACGGCGCTGGCGGCGCTGGGCGGGGACACCGCGATTGGCCACGTGCGGTACTCGACGGCGGGGGACAGCCAGATCGTCAACGCGCAGCCGATCCTCATCGACTGCGTGCATGGCGAGATTGCCCTGTGCCACAACGGGAACCTCATCAACGCAGCCGAGCTGCGCGACGACCTGGTCCGAAAGGGAAGCATATTCCAGACCGGCAGCGACACCGAGGTGGTGTTGCATCTCTACGCCCGGTCCGCCGCCGAGACGGCCCCCGACGCCATCGTCGAATCGATCCGGCAGGTGCGGGGGGCGTTTTCGCTGGTGCTCCTGACCCGGGACTACCTGATGGCGGTACGCGATCCCTATGGGTTTCGTCCCCTGGTGCTGGGCACCCTCGGCGGCGCCGCCGTGGTCTGCTCGGAGACCTGCGCGCTCGATCTGATCGGGGCGCAATATCAGCGGGACATCGAGCCGGGCGAGCTGCTGGTCATCGGTCGTGACGGCCAGCGTTCCGTCCGGCCGTTTCCGTCCGCCCGTCCGTCGCAGTGCGTCTTCGAGCACGTGTACTTCGCCCGGCCGGACAGCGTTGTGTTCGGCCAGAGCGTCCACGATGTGCGCACCAATCTCGGACGGCTGCTCGCGCGTGAGATGCCGGTGGACGCCGACGTCGTCGTGCCGATACCGGACTCCGGGACCTGTGCGGCCATGGGCTATGCCGAGGCGGCCGGGCTGCCGATGCGGATGGGGCTCATCCGGAACCACTACGTCGGCCGGACGTTCCTTGCGCCGCAACAGGAGATTCGCGGGTTCCGCGTGCGCGTGAAGCTGAACCCGGTCAGGAGCGTCATCGAGGGCAAGCGGATCGTCCTCGTCGACGACTCGATCGTGCGGGGGACGACCAGCCGCAAGATCGTCGGGATGATTCGCGCCGCTGGCGCCCGCGAGATACACATGCGAATCAGTTGTCCGCCGACCGTCTCTCCCTGCTACTACGGTATCGATACCCCCCGGAAGTCCGAGCTGATCGCCGCGAACTACTCGGTCGACGACATCTGCCGTTACGTCAAGTCGGATACGCTCGCCTACCTCAGCCTGGACGGGTTGCGCGAGGCGGTCGGGACGCGGAGCGGGGACTACTGCACGTCGTGTTACACCGGCGTCTACCCGGTCGAGGGTCCGAAGGATACCGAAGCCTACATGCAGATGGCGCTGAAGCTGCCGGGCGTGTCATGACGACCCGGGCCGGGCTCGACTACCGGTCCGCGGGCGTCGACATCGATGCTGGTACGGAAGCCGTGCGGCGGATCCGGGCGCTCGCGCGCGGGACCTTCACCCCCGGGGTGCTCTCGGAAATCGGTAGTTTCGGCGGTCTGTTCCGGCCGGACCTGACGGGTCTGACCGACCCCGTTCTGGTGTCGAGCGCCGATGGTGTCGGAACGAAGCTCAAGGTCGCGTTCCTGGCGGGCCGGCACGAGACCGTCGGATGCGATCTCGTCAATCATTGCGTGAACGACATCCTGGTGCAGGGTGCGGCTCCGCTGTTCTTTCTGGACTATCTCGCGACCGGCCGGCTCTCGCCGGATGTCATCGAGGCGGTGGTCCGCGGGATCGCCGCCGCATGCACCGAGAACGGGTGCGCCCTCCTGGGCGGTGAGACCGCGGAAATGCCGGGGTTCTACGCCGACGGGGAGTACGACCTGGCCGGCTTCATCGTCGGAATAGCCGATCGGGACCGCCTGATCGACGGCCGCGGGATCCGGCCCGGCGATCAGGTGATCGGCCTGCCGTCCAACGGCCTGCACACGAACGGGTACTCACTGGCCCGCCGCATCGTGTTCGACATCCTGGGCCTGACCGTGGATTCGTCGCCGGACGGACTCGGCGGGCCGGTCGGCGAGGTGCTGTTGCGGCCGCACCGTTCGTACTTGCGCCTGGTGTCGCCGCTGCTGGCCGAGGGGACCGGGGTCGTCAAGGCGATGGCCCACATCACCGGGGGCGGCCTGACCGACAACCTTCCCCGCGTGCTGCCGCCCGGCGCCGCCGTCGACATCGATCGGCGCGCCTGGACCCCGCCGCCGGTGTTCACCTTCCTGCAGCGGCACGGCGGTCTGACCGACACCGAGGCGCTCCGGACGTTCAACATGGGCATCGGCCTCGTCATCGTCTGTGCGCCCGATCAGCGTGACGCGCTGCTCGCGTGGTGCCGCGGGCACGGCGAACCGGGCGCGGCGGTGATCGGTCGGGTCACGACCGGCGACGGCACGGTACGGTACGCATGACCGCCGCCGCGAGTGCGGACCCGGGCGGCGGCGCCGGAAACCGTCGTCTCGGCGTGTTGATCTCGGGACGGGGAAGCAATCTGCAGGCGATCCTCGATGCGATTGCCGCGGGCCGGTTGGTCGCCGAGGTCGCCGTGGTCGTTTCCAATCGGCCGAACGCCCCGGGGCTCGAACGCGCCCGCCGGGCCGGTATCGAGACGGCGGTTCTGGACCACACCGCGTACGGCTCGCGGGAAGCCTATGACCGGAAGCTCGCGGCCTTGCTGCGTCGGTACGACGTCGCCCTGGTCTGCCTGGCCGGGTTCATGCGGCTCCTGAGCGCAACGTTTGTGTCCGCCTTCCCCAGCCGCATACTCAACATCCATCCGTCGCTGCTGCCCGCGTTCCCCGGCCTGCATGGCCAGGAACAGGCGTGGCGGCATGGCGTCAGGGTTGCCGGAGCCACCGTGCACATCGTCACCCCCGAGCTCGATGCGGGGCCGATCGTGCAGCAGGCCGCGGTGCCGGTTCACGACGACGACTCCCCCGACACGTTGTCGGCCCGAATCCTGATCGAGGAGCATCGCATCTATCCCGAGGCCATCGGCGCCGTGCTGGACGGCGAATGGCGCATCGAGGGTCGCCGCTTCGTGCGGGGTGGCGGCGATTCGCAGCCGCGCGCCCGCATCTGACGCCCCTTTCTTCAGGTAGACTGAGGGGATGTCTTCCATTCTGGGGACCGTCGCCGACCAGATGGCCTACCTGACCAAGGGGGCGGTCGACGTCGTGCGCGAGTCCGAGCTCGCTTCGAAGCTCGAGCAGGCGGCGCAGAGAAAGCGGCCCCTGGTGGTCAAGGTCGGCTTCGACCCCACGGCGCCGGACCTGCATCTGGGGCACACGGTGCTGATCCGGAAGATGAAGCACTTCCAGGATCTCGGTCACACCGTGGTCTTCCTCATCGGCGACTTCACCGGGCTGATCGGCGACCCGACCGGCCGGTCGAAGACCCGCCCGGCCCTGACGCCGGAGCAGATACGGCAGAACGCCGACACCTACCGGGCGCAGGTGTTCAAGCTGCTCGACCCGGACCGGACGGTCGTCGAGTTCAACAGCCGCTGGCTCGGGGCCCTGCGCAGCGAGGACTGGATACGCCTCGCCGCCAGCTACAACGTCGCCCAGATGCTCGAGCGCCGGCACTTCCGGCAGCGGTACGACCGCGGGCAGCCGATCGCAATCCACGAGTTCCTCTATCCACTCACGCAGGCCTACGATTCGGTGCATCTGGCGGCGGACGTCGAGCTCGGGGGCACCGATCAGCTGTTCAACCTGAACGTGGGCCGGGACGTGATGCCCTCGTTCGAGCTACCCCCGCAGGTGGTGATGACGGTGCCGTTGCTCGTGGGGCTCGACGGCGTGGAGAAGATGTCGAAGTCGGCCGGCAACTACGTGGGCATCACCGAGCCTCCGGACGAGATGTTCGGGAAGCTGATGTCGATTTCCGACACGCTGATGTGGAGCTACTACGAGCTGCTGACCGACCTGTCGGTGGCCGAGATCGAGGGGTTGCGCGCGCGGGTGGGGGACGGCGACCTGCATCCCAAACGGGCAAAACAGGACCTGGGGCG
Source organism: Vicinamibacterales bacterium (assembly GCA_965229825.1). Classification (GTDB taxonomy): domain Bacteria; phylum Acidobacteriota; class Vicinamibacteria; order Vicinamibacterales; family UBA8438; genus JAJEEA01. The sequence continues at coordinate 200,326 of CBDDJQ010000013.1, read as the reverse complement.
CCGCGTCGTCGCCGATTTCCATTCCGATGACGCAGCGGTCGCGGCCGAGCGCGAGTTCGAGCGGCGGTTCAGCGGCCGGGCCCTCCCGTCCGAGCTGCGGGAGCAGCCGGTGGCGGTGCCCCCGGCCGGTACCCGGCTGTCGGCGGTGATCGTCGAGGTCGGCTTCGCCGAGTCGAACAGCGCCGCGACGCGGCTGATCGGCCAGGGGAGCGTGCGGGTCGACGGCGAACGGGCCGTCGACCGGGCGGCGCGATTTGCGCCCGACGCCGGGCCGTTCGTGCTGCAGGTGGGTAAGCGCAAGGTCGTCCGGGTGATTCCCCAGCCGC
>CBDDJQ010000013.1:0-197500 GCA_965229825.1 Vicinamibacterales bacterium | reverse complement strand
CGGGTTCTTTTGGTCGGACTTGTTCCGGCCCGAAGCACCGACGGGCATCGGTTCCGAGGGTTGTAAGGTCAAGCTACTAAGGGCGTACGGTGGATGCCTTGGCGCCAGGAGTCGATGAAGGACGTGGTAAGCTGCGATAAGCTTCGGTGAGCCGCAAACAGGCGTTGACCCGGAGATTTCCGAATGGGGAAACCCACCTCGGTTAATACTGAGGTATCCTTGACTGAATACATAGGTCAAGGAAGACAACGCAGGGAAGTGAACCATCTCAGTACCTGCAGGAACAGAAAACAACAGTGATTCCGTCAGTAGCGGCGAGCGAACGCGGACCAGCCCAAACCGTCGTGCATGCACGGCGGGGTTGTAGGGCCTGCCAGACCTTAGGGTCGGCGAGTCAAAAACCAGCGCGTTAGTCGAACGATCTGGAACGATCGGCCATGGACGGTGAGAGCCCGGTAGACGAAAACGTGCTGGCTCGCTGGGTAGGTTCCTGAGTATCGCGGGACACGGGAAATCCCGTGAGAATCTACGAGGACCATCTCGTAAGGCTAAATACTCCCTGGCGACCGATAGTGAACCAGTACCGTGAGGGAAAGGTGAAAAGAACCCCTGCTAGGGGAGTGAAATAGTACCTGAAACCGTATGCCTACAAGCAGTGGGAGGGCTATGCTGGCGCTTAGGCGCCGGAATGCCTGACCGCGTGCCTTTTGCATAATGAGCCGGCTAGTTACTCTCAGTGGCGAGGTTAAGCGTAAAGCGAGCCGCAGCGAAAGCGAGTCTGAACGGGGCGTTCAGTCGCTGGGAGTAGACGCGAAACGAGGTGATCTACCCTTGGCCAGGGTGAAGCGCGGGTAACACCGCGTGGAGGCCCGAACCAATATCGGTTGAAAACGGTTTGGATGAGCTGAGGGTAGGGGTGAAAGGCTAATCAAACCTCGTGATGGCCCGTTCTCCTCGAAATAGCTTTAGGGCTAGCCTCGGGAGGTTGGCGCTGGTGGTAGAGCACTGGATGGACTAGGGGGCCTACAAGCTTACTGAATCCAACCAAACTTCGAATGCCAGCGACTCATATCCCGGGAGTCAGACAGTGGGGGCTAAGCTTCATTGTCGAGAGGGAAACAGCCCAGACTACCGGCTAAGGTCCCTAAATCTGTGCTAAGTGGAAAAGGATCTGGAGACGCCGAGACAACCAGGAGGTTGGCTTAGAAGCAGCCATCCTTGAAAGAAAGCGTAATAGCTCACTGGTCAAGCGGCTCTGGGCCGACAATGTAACGGGGCTCAAGCACAGTACCGAAGCCGTAGATTGTCATGCCCTGCGGGGCATGTCTCTGGTAGAGGAGCGTTCTCTGGGCAGAGAAGCCAGATCGAAAGAACTGGTGGAGCGCAGAGAAGTGACCCTGCCGGCATAAGTAGCGATAAGAGAGGTGAGAATCCTCTCCGCCGAAAGCCTAAGGTTTCCTGAGGAAGGTTCGTCCGCTCAGGGTTAGTCGGGTCCTAACGTGAGGCCGAAAGGCGTAGCGGATGGACATCAGGTCAACATTCCTGAACTACCTGAAAGACGTTATTACGATGGGGGGACGCAGGAGGCTAGCCCAGCCTACGATTGGAAGTGTAGGTTCAGGCATGTAGGGGGATCCGCTAGGAAAATCCGGTGGATCGCGAAACCCTGAGGTGCCATGGCGAGGCCGCAAGGCCGCAAAGTGGGTGACGCCACGCTGCCGAGAAAAGCCTCTAAGGAGTCTTTCGGGTACCCGTACCGCAAACCGACACAGGTAGGCGAGGAGAAAATCCTCAGGCGCGAGTGTGAACCCTCGTAAAGGAACTCGGCAAACTCGCCCCGTAACTTCGGAAGAAGGGGTGCTCCATTAGCGTGATGCGGCGTGCCCGCTGAGCGCGAAGGAGTTGCAGTTAAGAGGCCCAGGCGACTGTTTACTAAAAACACAGGACTCTGCTAAGTCGAAAACGACGTATAGGGTCTGACGCCTGCCCGGTGCCGGAAGGTTAAAGGGAGGGGTTAGCCGTAAGGCGAAGCTCTGAACTGAAGCCCCGGTAAACGGCGGCCGTAACTATAACGGTCCTAAGGTAGCGAAATTCCTTGTCGGGTAAGTTCCGACCTGCACGAATGGCGCAACGATCTGGGCGCTGTCTCTACGAGGGGCACTGCGAATTTGTGGTACCGGTGAAGACGCCGGTTGCCCGTGGCAAGACGGAAAGACCCCGTGCACCTTTACTACAACTTAGTAGTGAGTGCTGGCGTGTTATGCGCAGGATAGGTGGGAGACTTTGAACCGGGCCTTTTGGGGTCCGGGGAGTCAACGGTGAGATACCACCCTTAGCACTCTGGCGCCCTAACCTCGTTCTGTTATCCAGAGCAGGGACATTGCTAGGCGGGTAGTTTGACTGGGGCGGTCGCCTCCCAAAATGTAACGGAGGCGCGCGAAGGTTCGCTCAGGCTGTTTGGAAATCAGCCGGAGAGTGCAAAGGCATAAGCGAGCTTGACTGCGAGACCTACAAGTCGAGCAGGTGGGAAACCAGGCCTTAGTGATCCGGTGGTTCCGCATGGAAGGGCCATCGCTCAACGGATAAAAGGTACGCCGGGGATAACAGGCTTATCTTGGCCAAGAGTTCATATCGACGCCAAGGTTTGGCACCTCGATGTCGGCTCATCGCATCCTGGAGCTGTAGCAGGTTCCAAGGGTTCGGCTGTTCGCCGATTAAAGCGGTACGTGAGCTGGGTTTAGAACGTCGCGAGACAGTTCGGTCCCTATCTGCCATGGGCGCAGGAGATTTGAGGGGGGCTGTCCCTAGTACGAGAGGACCGGGATGGACGGACCTCTGGTGTACCAGTTGTCGCGCCAGCGGCAGCGCTGGGTAGCTACGTTCGGAAGGGAGAAATGCTGAAAGCATCTAAGCGTGAAACCCTCCCCAAGATGAGATCTCCCTGAGCTTCGGCTCCTGAAGGCTCCTGGAAGACTACCAGGTGATAGGCCAGGTGTGTAAGGCCCGCGAGGGCTTGAGCTAACTGGTACTAATCAGCCGTGAGGCTTGACCTTTTTTCGCTCCACGCTTGTGAAGTGGGCGGAGGGAACTACCGTTTGCAGGATATTCAGTTGTCGGCTGGACGCCCGGCGTATGTCCGGGGTCCGGCATCGTCGGTTCTTTGACAGATAGGGCCGGGCGCGTCTCGGCCCTTTTGCGTTTCCCGGTGGCGATAGGGGGGGGGGCACACCCGTTCCCATGCCGAACACGGCCGTTAAGCCCTCTACCGCCGATGGTACTGCACGGGTAACTGTGTGGGAGAGTAGGTCACCGCCGGGATTTTTACGCGACGCCCGGGATCATGCGTGGTCCCGGGCGTTGGCTTGTACGGAGGCTGCTCTCGGGCCAGGCGGGCGGGCGAGTGGATGGCCGGCCGCTCGGCGGGGCGGACGGGCTGGCGGTACGGGGTGGCGCCTTGCAGCGTTGAGGAAAACGGCGGACGGACGTGACGAGAGAACAGACGGCGCCGGCGACCCCGGGGGAGATTCCGGTGGAGCTGGCCAGCGGTCGGAAAATCCGCTACCGGAACAAGCTCTACTACCGGTTCAACCATTGGCCGATCTGGATCTTCGTGTTTTTCATCCTGCCGGGTCCGCTCACGTTCGACCTGTTCGAGAGGGGATTCGACGAGCGGATGGCGCTCTGGCTCGGTGCGGTGCTGCTCGGGACGGGCATGGCGGGGCTGCGGGGCCGGCTGCCTGGGTGTGAGCCGACGCCGTACATCATCCGGTTCACCGAAGATCGCCCCAACCCGCCTTACAGGCGCGTTTGCTACACGTTCGCCTGGAGCGCGGTCATTTCCTTCGGGGTCCTCAACCTCGGGGGACTGGCGGCGGCGGTGGTTACGGGGGTCTGGAGCATGCGGCAGATCTACGACGCGGGCTATTTCCCGCTGGCCGGCGCGGTCTGGGCGCTGGGCGCGTTGGGGCTATTGCCTCGGGTGAAGGCGTCCACGAAGGGCGAGGGGCACGAGCGGCGTTATTTCTACGGGTCGGCCTGGGCGATGTGCATCGGGCAGCCGATTCTCTGGGGCCTCTGGACGGTGCTGCCGTACGGCCGCGCCGGCGATGTACTGAAGCTGGGCGTATTCGTGGGCGTTCTCGTCTTCGTCGGATGGCTGTCCTATCGGGGAAAGCTGCCGCGCACCCGGCCGATCGTTCCGGGAGAGCTCGCGGTCTCGGATTGAGCTCGCCGCCGGGTGCGGCGGTTCGGGACAGGATGGGGCGGGCCGATGCTGCCGCCTCGTGACGAAGATTCTCGCATCGCGGGGTCGAAGGCGGGGTGGCTCCGGCTGCGGTCGGGTCGGATGCACCCGGCGATGGTGGCCGGGGAGCCCGGGGTCTCAGGACCGGGACTTCACCAGATGCCAGGCGTAGCGAAGCGTCACGATGGCGATCGGGACGCCGACGAGCACCCACGCCCAGCGGTAGTCCTCCGAGCGCGCGTAGCCGTAGCCGATCAGGGCTAGCAGCAACAGGTTGAGGCAGACGCCGATAGCGGTGTGCTTGTCGGCGACGGGATCGCCGTCGGGCAGGGGGGGCGGTGTGCTCATGCGTTGGATGGGGACAGAGGACAGGCTCCTGAGGATCGAGCCGTGAACACGGCTGACATCGATTGTAGCGCGTTCCCGGGGCGGCGTCGCCGGCCACCGGATTCCGTTAGAATGGCGGCATGATGCGCATGCGTACCTGTCTCCTCGCCGGCGCGGTGATAGCGGCCGCGTTGGCGCGCGGTGATGTCCTGGTGGGACAGCAGCCGGGGTTCGACACCTACTTCCTGGACAAGGCCATGCGGGTGGACTACGTCCATGCGGGTGGATTGGGGCAGGAGATCTTCGCCCTTGACCAGGTGGTCTCCGACGGGCCGTGGGCCGGCAGCCGCACGCGGCTGCGCGACGACCTCAATCTCGGGAAGTACCGGTTCGAGGTGATCGACCGGCAGACGAATCAGGTCCTGTACTCGCGGGGATTCGCATCCATCTACGGCGAGTGGGAGACGACCCCGGAATCCCGCGAGGTGCATCGCAGCTTTCACGAGTCGCTCCGGTTTCCGTGGCCGAAGGTCCCGGTGCAGGTCGTGCTCAAGGGCCGGGACGCGGACAACAGCTTTCGCGAACGCTGGTCGACGGTCATCGATCCCGACTCGCGGTTCGTGAACCCCGCCGATCGCGATCCCGCCGGCGTCGTCTGGCCGCTGTTCGAGAGCGGTCCGCCGTCGGAAAAGGTCGATCTGCTCGTCATCGGCGAGGGATACACGGCGGCGGAGACTCCCAAGTTCCACGCCGACGCGACCCGCCTCGTGAACGCCCTGTTCGACGAGGAGCCGTTCCGCAGCCGCAAGAGCGACTTCAACGTCTGGGGCCTCGACCTGCCGTCGGCCGAGTCCGGGGTGACCCGGCCCCGCGCCGGCGAGTTCCGCCGCACCCCGCTGTCCGCCCAGTACAACATCTTCGATTCCGAGCGCTACGTGCTCACCTACGACAACCGGGCCCTCCGGGACGCCGCCTCGGCCGCGCCGTACGAGTTCATCGAGATTCTCGTCAACGAAGAGCAGTACGGCGGCGGCGGGATCTTCAACTTCCAGGCGACCGCGGCTGCCGACACCGGCTTCGCCGAGTACGTGTTCATCCACGAGTTCGGTCATCATTTCGCGGGGCTGGCGGACGAGTACTACACCTCCGACGTCGCCTACGAGACCGGGGCGGCGTTTCATCCCGAGCCGTGGGAGCCGAATGTCACCGCGCTGCACGATCCGGAGCGGGTGAAGTGGGGCGATCTGATAGAGGCGGACACGCCGTTGCCGACGCCGTGGGACAAGGCGGCGTTCGAGGCCGGCAGCATCGACGCCCAGCAGGAACGGCGCGCGCTCAGAACCGAGGGCGTCGCCGAGACGGTGATGGATCGGTTGTTCACCGAGCAGATGGACCGCGAAACCGCGTTGCTCGGGGGCATGCAGCACGCCGGGCGGGTCGGGGCGTTCGAGGGGGCGTCCTACGAACCGACCGGGCTGTATCGCTCCGAGGTCGACTGCATCATGTTCACCCGCAACCCGGTCGGTTTCTGCCGCGTCTGCAGCCGGGCGATCGAGAACGTCATCGATCGGTACGCCAGACCGTGAACGGGGGCCGGCCACAGAGGGGATCGTTCTCATGCCCGTGAATGCGCAATTCCTCGCCGAGCTCGAGCGGATCGTCGGACCCGATCACCTCGTCCGGGACGAAGGCGAGCTGTCGACCTACGAGTCGGACGGGCTGGTCTCGCATCGCTCGCGGCCCAAGGCGGCGGTGCTTCCCGAGACGGCCGAGCAGGTGCAGGCGGTGGTCGGGCTCTGCCACCGCACCCAGGTGCCGTTCGTGGCCCGGGGGCAGGGCACGGGACTTTCCGCCGGGGCCCTGCCGCATCCCGACGGGGTGCTGATCGTCATGACCCGCATGAACCGGGTGCTCGACGTCGACATCCCCAACCAGCGAATCACGGTGGAGCCGGGCATCATGAACCTGGAGGTCACCCGCCGGGTGGCCCCCGACGGCTACTACTATGCGCCCGACCCGTCGAGCCAGGTCATCTGCTCGATCGGCGGCAACGTGGCGGAGAACTCCGGGGGCGCGCACTGTCTCAAGTACGGCTTCACGGTGCACCACGTGGTCGGGGTCGAGGCGGTTCTGCCCGACGGCGAGATGATTCATCTCGGCGGCTCGGCGCTGGACAGTCCCGGTCTCGATCTCCTCGGGGTGCTGGTGGGGTCTGAGGGCACGCTGGCGGTGGTGACGAAGGTGACCCTGCGGTTGCTGCGCCGCCCCGAGTCGGTTCGCACGCTGCTGGCGGCGTTCGATTCGACCGACGCGGCCGGGAACGCGGTCTCCGACGTCATAGCCGCCGGCATCATCCCCGCCGCGATCGAGATGATGGATCGCACGACGATCCGTGCGGCGGAGGCGGCGGTCAGTCCGGGGTTTCCCGATGCGGAGGCGGTGTTGATCGTCGAGCTCGACGGGCCGCAGCCGGAAGTGGCGGCGCTGTTCGAGCAGATCGAGGCGATCAGTGACCGGCACCGGGGCTGGGGGGTGCAGGTCGCGCGCGACGAGGAGCAGCGGGGCCGCATCTGGATGGGCAGAAAGGCGGCGTTTGCGGCGATGGGGCGGGTCGCCCCCAGCTACTACGTGCAGGACGGGGTGATTCCCCGGAGCACGCTCCCGGAAGTCCTCCGCCGCATCCGGGACCTGGCGCGGCGGTCGGGGCTCACCATCGGCAACGTGTTCCATGCCGGCGACGGCAACCTGCATCCGCTGGTCTGCTACGACGACGCGGTGGAAGGGCAGGCGGAACTGGCCGAGCAGGTCGCCACCGAGATTCTCTCCTATTGCCTCGACGCCGGCGGGTCGTTGACGGGCGAGCACGGCATCGGCGCCGACAAGGCCTGCCACATGCCGAAGATGTTCAACGATGCGGACTTGGCGACGATGTGGCTCCTGCGCCGGGCGTTCGATCCGGCGGAGCTCTGCAACCCGGACAAGCTGCTGCCGACCCCCCGGCTGTGCGGGGAGGTGCCGGGGCCCTATCGCGCCCACCCGGCGGAAGCAGCCGGGGTGGCGCATCGTCTGTAGGGATGTCATGACCGAGGTCGTGGTGCTGCGGGACGCGCTGATCAGCCAGATCGACGGCTGTGCCGGGGGGGCGGTGGCCCGGCCCGGAACCGTCGCCGATGCTATCGACGCCGTCGTGCCGGCGGTCGTCGCCGAGCCGGGGTCGCCGGAGGCGGCGGCCGCGGTGCTGGGATGGGCCTCGGAACACGGACGCTCGGTCGTGGTTCGCGGCGGCGGCACGAAGCTGGGATGGGGTGCCCCCGTGGAGGCGGTCGACGTGCTGCTGTCGACCCGCGCCCTGAACGCGGTCGAGGCGCATCGCCACGGTGACCTGACGGCCACCGTGCAGGCCGGCGCGGTGCTGGCCGACGTCAACGCCGAATTGGCCGCGCACCGCCAGTGGCTGCCGCTCGATGCGCCCCACGCCGAGCGGGCGACCATCGGCGGCCTCGTGGCCGCGAACGACAGCGGACCGCGGCGGCAGCGCCACGGCGCGCCGCGGGATCTGATCATCGGCATGACCTTCGCCCGGGCCGACGGGGTCACCGCCAAGAGCGGTGGCATCGTGGTCAAGAACGTCGCGGGGTACGATCTGGCCCGGTTGCTGACCGGGTCGTTCGGATGTCTCGGGGTCATCCTGACCGCCACCTTCAAGCTGGCCCCGGTGGCCGAGGCGTCGCGCACCGTGCAGGTGACGCTCTCCGGGGGCCGGCAGTTCGGTGAGGTCGCGGCCGGGCTGCTCGCCCAGGGTTCGACGCCGACCGCGGTGGAGCTCGCGTGGCCGCCGGCGACGATGCTCGTCCGGTTCGAGTCGATCGCGCCGGTGGCCGTGCAGCAGGCGGAGCAGGCGGCGGCGCTGGTGCGGCACGGCGGCGGCGCCGCCGCCGTGCTCGAGGATGCGGACGAGGCGGCGGCTTGGCGCCGGCATGAGGCCCGGGTGTTCGGGGGCGAGGGGACGATCGTCAAGCTCGTCGTCCTGCCGAGCGACCTGTCCGCCACCCTGGCGTGGCTCGACGAGGCGGCGCGCGGGCAGTCGCTCGGCTACGAACTGGTCGGCCGGGCGGGGTTGGGGGTGCTGTATCTCCGTCTGACCGGCGCGGTATCCGCGCAGGCGTCACTCGTTCGCGCGCTGCGCGAGCGCATCGAACGCGGCCGCGGCAGCGCGGTCATCCGGCAGGCCGACCCGGAGCTGCGGAGCTTGGTGGACGTGTGGGGACCGCTCGGCGACGGTTTTCCGCTCATGCGGCAGGTCAAGCGCCAATTCGACCCCCGCGGGATTCTCAATCCGGGTCGCGGACCCGGCGGTCTCTGAGCGGACGGCTCCGCTTCGGAGGCGAAACGCGCGAGCCGGTGTCCAATCTATTACGGATCGAGTAGTGCGAGGGCCTTGGCCCAGCCGGTACGGCCCAAGCAGAGTTGTTCAGACTCCACAAATGAGAAACGGCTGGGCCCCTTCCTTCGGCGTTCTCCCGCACCAGATCTGACCCGATATGGACGGCGCCTGCGCTGACGCGCCGCGAGCCCGGGGCGAGACCGCGCGCCTCCCGCCGCGGTTTTTCGGGAGTCCGGTGGCACGACCGCGCCGCGGTGGCAGAACGGCGCAGGGGTCGAAGACCGCGCCCGGGGTCGAAGACCGCGCCGTTGCCCCTGGCAGCCCATGGTGGAAGTCCCCGCTGCATTCGAGCGGCGATGCATCCCGCCTGACTGCGTTGTTCGGACGGACTGCGCAGCAGTCCGCGGTTGCCATATGCCCAATATGCGCCCTCCTCACGCCTTGTCAGGCGGGCGCTTCGCCGCTCTCAGTGCAACGCGGGGTTCCACCACCGGCTGCTCTGGGGCTGGTTACGACGGCAGAGACGCGCCGCGGATGGAGGCGTCCACGAGCTCCACGAGGTGGTAGGTGGGCGGCCGGTCCCCGGACGATTCGAGACACCCCGCGATCTGCAGCAGGCAGCCGGGGTTGCTCGACACGATGGCCTCCGCCCCGGTGCTCCGGACATGGCGCGCCTTGCGGTCACCCAGCGCGCGCGCCGCCTCGGGCTCCACCAAGTTGTAGATGCCGGCCGAGCCGCAGCAGATGCCGGCTTCGGGGATCTCGCACAGGGTGAGATCGGGAATCGCGCCGAGCACGCGTCTCGGCTCCTGGCTCACCCCCTGCGCGTGTTGCAGGTGGCAGGCGTCGTGATAGGCGATCCGCAGCGGTACCGGATGGCGCGGCGCCCGGGGCTCGAGCTCGTCGAGCAGCTCGGAAATGTCCTTGCACTTGTTCGCGAGCGCGCGGGCGCGCTCGGCGTAGACCGGATCGTCCCGCAGCAGGTGGCCGTATTCCTTCAACGTCGAGCCGCAGCCGGCGGCGTTGATGACGAGGGTGTCGATGTCGGCCGCCTCGGCCTCGAAGGTGTCGATGAACCGCCGCGCCATGTCCGCGGCGTCCCCGTCAAGGCCGGCGTGGAGCATCAGGGCGCCGCAGCACCCTTGCCCGCGGGGGACGACCACCTCGCAGCCCTCCGCCGCCAGCACCCGTATGGTCGCGCGGTTAACCTCGTCGAAGAAGACCCGTTGCACGCATCCCAGCAGCAGCCCGACGCGCCGGCGCGGCGTCCCGACCGCCGGCACCCGGGCCGGCACCCGCGTCCACCCGCCGTGCAACGAGACCGGGGGCAGCAGCGCTTCCATCGCGCGCAGGCGGGCCGGCAGCAGGTTCAGCAGGCCGCTCGCGCGGACCAGCCGCTGCAGCCCCGACCGCTGATACGCCCACAGCTTGCCGATCCCCAGGCGCAGGCGCCCGGGGTAGGGGAACAGGGAGAAGATCAGGCGCCGGAACAGCCGGTCCGCCAGTGACCGGGTGGTCAGCCGTTCGATCTGCGGGCGCGTGGCCTCGAGCAGCTTGTCGTACTGCACGCCGGACGGGCAGGCGGTGACACAGGCCATGCACCCCAGGCAGGTGTCGAAGTGGCGAGCGAAGCGGTCCGTGACGGCCGTCTCGCCCTCGAGACCGCCCTTGATCAGCACGATGCGGCCCCGCGGCGAATCGGTTTCCCGGCCCCACAGCAGGTACGTGGGGCAGGTCGGCAGGCAGAACCCGCAGTGCACGCAGTCGGCCGCCAGCGCCGGGTCCGGCGGGGCCTGGGCGTCGAAGGCGGAGCGCGTTTCGGTCGAGGCGGCGGCGTCGAAAGCCGATGCAGTGGTCACCAAGTCGAGACTCTCTCGTGGTTGCGGGCCGGCGATCGGTCGCCAGCGCGATGCCGGTGGCCGCATCGTACCCGACCGCCGGTGTGAAGGCCAGCGCCGCGTCCCGGCTGCGGCGCAGCGGGCCGCGCGGTCCCGAGCGGCGGGCCGCAAGTGTCTCGCGGGGCAAGGAGTCGGCCGAACCGGGTATGATTCCCGAGCCGGCAGTCCGCGCCGTAGCACGGTACGGATCCCGGTAGGGTTGGTTGGGGCGGCGTCGCCGCAAGGCGGCGGCGGAGCCGTCAGGCGGCCCTTTCCGGGCTGGCGGTGCGCGGCAGAGGCGGAGCAGACGAGAGCAGACGATGACGAGAGCCATTCGCATTCATGAGCACGGCGGTCCGGACGTGCTGCGGTGGGAAGAGTCCGATCCCGGTTCGCCGGAGCCGGGTCAGGCCCTCATCCGCCAGACGGCCGCCGGATTGAACTTCATCGACGTCTATCACCGGACCGGCCTGTATCCGGTTCCGGGGTGGCCGGCGATCATCGGCAACGAGGCGGCGGGGGTGGTGGAGGCGGTCGGCGAGCAGGTGACGGAGGTCGCGGTCGGCGACCGGGTCGCGTACTGCATGAGCCTGGGCAGCTACACCGAGCGGCGGGTCATCGAGGCCGCGCGTCTCGTCCGGCTGCCCGACGCCATCAGCGATCGGCAGGCGGCGGGGATGATGTTGAAGGGGTGCACCGTGCAGTATCTGTTGCGGCGCATCCATCCCGTCCAGCCGGGCGACACGATCCTGTTGCACGCCGCCGCCGGGGGGGTGGGACTCATCGCGTGCCAGTGGGCGAAGCATCTGGGGGCGACGGTCATCGGTACCGTGGGCAGCGACGCCAAGGCGGAGTTGGCGCAGGCGCACGGCTGCGACCACCCCATCGTGTACACCCGCGAGGACGTCGTCGAGCGGGTGCGGGCGCTGACCGGCGGGGCCGGCGTGCCGGTCGTCTTCGACTCGGTCGGGAAGGACACCTTTGCCGCTTCCCTGGATTGCCTGCAGCCGCGGGGGCTCATGGTCAGCTACGGCAACTCCTCGGGGGCGGTGGAACCGTTCGGTCCGGGGTTGCTGGCCGCCAAGGGGTCGCTGTTTCTGACCCGGCCGACGCTGGCCAGCTACATCGGGACGAAAGCGGAGCTCGAGGCGACCACCCGCGATCTGTTCGAGGTGGTCGGCAGCGGCGCCGTCAAGGTCGACGTGAACCTCGCCCTGCCGCTCGAGGAGGCGGCCGAGGCGCACCGCCGGCTGGAAGCGCGCCAGACGACCGGGTCGACGGTCCTGGTCATGGAGGGAGAGTCATGATGAAAACGATGCGCATCTTCGCGGCGGGTCTCGTGCTCGGCGGTCTCGGCGCCGGCGCGCTGGGTACGGTGACGGCCCAGCCGGATGCGGGGCGGCGGGCGGTGAACCTGCCCGGTCGGACGACGCAGAATCCGCTGTTCAGCGACGCCATTCAGGTCGGCGAGACCCTCTATCTGGCCGGCCGGCTCGGTCTCGACCCCGATACCGGCGCCCCCCCCGCCGATCCCCAGGATGAAGTCCGCAACGTGCTGGACCAGATTGCCGCGGTCCTCGGCGAGGCGGGTATGACGATGGACGATCTGGTCAGCGTGCAGGTGTTCTGCTCGGACGTGGCCCTGTATGACGACTTCAACGCCGTCTACCGCACCTACTTCACGGGTGATCCGCCCGCGCGGGCGTTCCTGGGCTCGGGCACCCTCCTGCGCGGCGCGAGGTTCGAGGTGATGGGCATCGCGGTGCGAGGCTGACGGAGATGCCGGGCGCCCATCGACGGCCGGCGACGGATGGCCCGGGTGCGGCCGGCTCGCGGGCCGCCGCACCGACCCGCGCCCGGAGGAGGAAGCAGCAGATGTGCGGAACCGTGCGGACGGCCGCCGCGACCCTGGGGCTCGCCGCGGTCCTGGTCGTCTTGACCGGCGCCGGGCGGCCCGCGTCCGCCGCGGGGCAGGCCCCGCCCGAGCTCGGATGGGTCCGGATTCCCGCCGGCAGCTTCGAGATGGGGTGCGTCGAGTCCGATCCCGACTGCCTCGCCATGGAGCGGCCGCGGCACCCCGTTCGCTTTCCGGTGCCGTTCGAGATGATGGCGACCGAGGTGACGGTCGAACACTACGCCCGGTTCGTGGGTGACATGGGATACCCGCCCCCGGCCGAGCCGGACTTCGAGCAGACCGGGCAGCACCCGATGGCGCTCGTGAGCTGGGACGACGCGGCCGCCTTCTGCACGTGGGCCGGGGCCCGGTTGCCGACCGAGGCCGAGTGGGAGTACGCGGCGCGGGGGGGGCGGTCCGGATCGATCTACGGGTGGGGCGACGCGATCTCCCGCGACCGAACGAACTATGGCGCCGAGCAGTGTTGCGCGGGCGCCACCGGCGGGGCCGACGTCTGGATGAACACGGCGCCGGTGGGGTCGTTTCCCCCGAACGAGTTCGGCCTGTTCGACATGACCGGAAACGTCTGGGAGTGGGTTGACGGCTGGCTGGACGACGGCGACTACGCGACGTCGCCGCTCGTCGACCCGCCGGGCGCGGCGGCCGGCTACGCGCGGATCGCCCGCGGCGGATCCTGGCTGAATTTTCCCTCGGCCCTGCGGATCTCGGTCCGTCTGCCGTTCGCGCAGACCGGGCAGACCAGCAACGTCGGCTTCCGCTGCGCGCGCCGCGCGGCGGCCGCCGCGGCGGAGTAGGGGCGGCGGAACCGCGGCGCGGGCGGACCTGTCTCCCGTCCGCGGGTGTTGCGCCGGCCGGGGCCGGCGTGCCATTCTCTGGTGAGTTCTATCGACTTCTCGCAGGGGCCGCGCCCCCCGTGACGCGCATGGCGCGTCGTCGGGCGTGGTGCCGCCGGCTCGCGCCGGCGCCGGGAGGCGTGTCGCCGCGTCGAAGGACCGGGCACCGCTGAGAGGGAAACTCAACCAGGAGCGAACGATGAAACGTGCTGGCCAGGGAAGCTCACGGCGGCGGTTCATGAAACAGGCGGTGCTGGGGGCGGGGGCGGCGACGGTGGGGGGCGGCACGACGGTCCTGGCCGCGGCGGCCGAGGAGGACGTCAGCCCGATCACCGTGCCGGCCGAGTTCGAGACCGCGAAGCACGCCTCGCTGCCCGAGGTCGACTTCCCGATGACCGGGGCCCAGGTGTTCGCCCGCGCCTGCAAGGCGGAAGGGGTGGCCGCGCTGTTCTGCTGTCCCGGCAACTACTCGGTGGTGCACGCGATCTCCGACACCGGCATTCCCACCTACGGCGGCCGGCACGAGGGGGCGCAGTGTCACGCCGCCGATGCGTTCACCCGGGTCACCGGGGAGATTGCGGCGACGTCGGGGACCGAGGGGCCCGGCTTCACCGACATGATCTGCGGGATTGCCGCCGCCAACTCGGCGCGATCCCCGGTCCTGGTGCTGGCCAGCAACAAGACGATCTTCGCGGAGGATACCGAACGCGGCATCCAGGACGGCTACCAGCAACCGACCACCGAGGGCATGCGGAAGTACGGCAAGCGGCTGATCACGCCTGCCCGCATCCACGAATACGCGGGCTACGCGTTCCGGCAGCTCCGCAGCGGCGTGCCCAAGCCGGTCCACCTCGATTTTCCGGCCGAGATCGCCAACGCGCGGTTCCGCGACCCGAGCGAGATCGTCGAGCGGACGCGGTCGAACCACTTCGTGCTGGTGGCGATGGAGGGTGAGTACCCCGTGGGGCTCATCGAGCTGCGCGACAACGACCACGTGTCGTTGCTGTTCGTCGACACGCGGTATCAGCGGCACGGGATCGCGCGCGAGCTGCTGGCCCGCGCGATCGCCGTCGCCCGGCCCGCCAAGCCCGGTCTCGACCGCGTGACCGTCAATTCCTCCCATTTCGGCGTTCCCGCCTACGAACGCCTGGGGTTCCGCCAGACCGGACCGGAGCGCGCCGTCAACGGCATCGTCTTCATTCCGATGGCCCACCAGCTCGACGCCGGCCAGGAGTCTGCGCCGTAGAACGGCGCGGATTCCTGGCGGGTTGGTTGGGCGGCAATCGGAGCCGCAAGGCGACGATTTCCGAGCTAGTGTAGTGTCCTGAATAAATACTTGGTTATCTTCTTATGCGCTGATAGGACAAATACGATGAGAACCCCGCAGCGGTTGGTGTGGACGAAGCCACCCGAGCAGATTTTCCAAAAGTGGCCCGTGCTCGCCAAGCGCTCGACAGCACAGTTAATTGACGGTTTGTATAGGACACTACGCTAGGGTTAGGAGCTTACGCCGTAGAAGTTTCGCGACAGCGAACTTCCAACGCGACCGCAAGGTCGCGCTAGGAGTCTGCGCCGCAGGAGATTTGCGGCATGAGATGGAGCGCCGTCCCGCGAGCTGACTCACCCATGCCGGGGCAACTCGACAACTCGGCCGTTTCCCGGTGAATTGCGAACGAACAGCAAAATCATGCCCTGACCGGCCGCAGAAGCCTACCAGAGAGCGCGATTCGGACCGATTGGCCGCCGTGACGAGCCCCATACTCTGCGCGATTACACCGCCATCAGCGCGTGCAGGCGCTTGGCGTTCAGCGCCAGGCACACCAAGTCCCACTCGCAACGCACCTTGGCCAGTCCCCGCAGGCTGAAACGCCGGAATCCCAACACGTGCTTGATCCAGCCGTACGGGGCCTCCGACAGCCACTTGCGTTCCGCATACGTCGCCCGGCCCACCGACGTGGCCAGCTTCTTCAGCATGCGACCCGTCGCCGGATGCTTGTCCAAGTCTCGGCCGCCATCTGTCTTGCCCTCCCGGCCCGGCGACACATACCCGTCAACGCCCCGCTCTTCCAGCTCCGCCAAGTCCCGCTCGTTGCAGTACCCCGCGGCGGCCAACACCTTCTCCGGCTGAGCGTCGAACGTCTTCTTCACTTCATCCAGCAACACCGGCAGGGCGCCCTGATCGCTCGCGTTCGCCGTCAGATCCGTCGCCACCACCAACTGGTGGTCACCGTCCACCGCCGCCTGCCCGTTGTAGCACTGCTGGAATCCATCGTTGCTCGTCTTCATGATCCCGCTTTCCGGGTCCGTGAAGTTGCTCTGGGCCTTCTCCTCAGGCTCGCCATACGCCCGCTTGTAGGGCGCCTCGAACCGGGCGGAGTCGCCGGAGTGGATGCCGGATGGCCAGTACGTGATGGCGGCCATCGGCGCCTTCCGTGGCCGCGGGCTCCCCAAGCTGAAGCTGTTCCACGTGGACGGGGGCAGCGGCACCCTGCTGATCGCGGAGCCGGACGACCTGAAGACCATCGGCCCCGCGGTGTCGGCGGACGGACGCTACATCTGGTACGCGCGGCGCACCGGCGACTGGCAGTACAACGCCCAGCTCCCGCAGTACCAGCTCGAGGCCTACGACATGGAGACGGGCGAGCGCTACCCGCGCTCGTCCCGCTACGGGTCGGCGATGCGGCCCACCCTGTCGCCGGACGGGCGGTGGCTGGTCTTCGGCACGCGGCACGACGAGCACACCGGGCTGGTCCTCCGCGACCTGGAGACCGGGGCCGAGCGCTGGCTGGCGTATCCGGTGCAGCACGACGACCAGGAGTCGCGGGCCACCCTGGACGTGCTGCCGGGGATGTCCTTCACCCCCGACTCGCGCCACTTCGCGGCGTCCTGGGGCGCGTGTTCAGCGTCAACTACTTTTGCCGGTTGGCGTCAGCCATTTTTGCCGGTTCCGGTCGTCGTGGATCGAGATCAACAACGATGATGCCTGTGGGCCGTGTGGGCGGCGCTTGCGTCGTCCAAAGCGGGGTGGAAAACGCGCTGCCTCAACGGTGACACGCTTGCACCCGGTGCTCGTGCGCGTTTTCCATGCCGCTGGCGCGGTCCACAGGCTGCTCGGAGCCGGGGACCGGCCGGGCGTTCACGAGGTCGACCGTCGGCGGGCCCGGGGCAACAGCGGACCGGGAGCACGGCCGCGGGGGGCAGGTGCCGACGGTGATTTCCGGTGCGACCGGTCTGTTCGGTAGCTCGGCACTTCGAACTCGATCACCACGGCGTGGTGTACGAGTCGGTCGATCGCCGCGGCCGTGGCCATCTGGTCGCGGAAGATCCGGTCCCCACTGGCTGAAAACCAGGTTGCTCGTCACCATCACCGATCGGCGCTCGTAGCGCTCGGCGAGCAGCGTGAACAGCACCTCGGCCTCCTCCGGGCTCTGCTGTACGTAGCCCAGATCGTCGACCAGGATTACCTCGAAGAGGTCGAGCTTGCGGAGGGCGCGGGGCAGGTCGAGGTCGCGTTTCGCGCCGAGCAGGTCCTGCACCAGGGCGTAGGCCGGGGCGCACAACACGCTGTGGCCGGCCTCGACCAGCGCGTGCCCCACGGCGCACAGCGAGTGGCTCTTGCCGACACCCGGCAGGCCGAACGCCAGCACGTTCGTCGCCGTCTCGAGGAACGCCCCGGTGGCCAGCGTCTCCAGCTGCTGCACGACCGGCCCCGGCAACCTTCCGGTGTCGAGCGTCGCGAACGTCTTGCCCGGCGGCAACCGCGAGGCACGGCGCAACCGCGTGATCCGGCGCTGGCGTCGTGCCTCGGCTTCGGCCTCGAACACCTCGAGCAGCACCGGCATTGCCTCGTGGTGGCCGGCCTGCGTCAGCCGCGGCACGAACTCCTCGGCCGCCGTCGTCAGGCCGAACTGCGTCAGCAGCGTCGTCACCTGCGTGCTCGGCGCCGTCATCCGTGCAGACCTCCAGACAGCAGTGCGTCGTACTGCGCCAGATCCGGGCGGGGCACGTGGACCACGGGGACCGCCGGAACCGGCGGGCGCACCTGGGCCTGGACGCCGGCGTAGTCGCAGGGGTCGCCGGCGTCGAGCCGGGCGCGAAGCGTCGCCTCGACCTGCCGCTCGCTCGTCCTCGCCGCCAAGTGCAGCAGGCGCACGTACTCGACGTCGGCCCGCTCGCCGTGCGTCCGACCCAGCGCGTCATACGCCGCGCGGAACGTCAGCGACGGAAACAGCTCTTCCCGAAACCGGTACCGGGCAAAGGCGCCCGGCTTGCGGACCAGGCTCCCGATGATGTGGCGGTATTCGATCCGGTGGTCTGCCGCGCCCCGCAGACGCGGCATCGTGCACAGCACCCGGCCGCCGTAGACGACCTCCACCATCGACGGATGCTGACGCGCCTCGACCGTGTGACCGATCAACCGCGACGGCACCGAATAGATCCGGCTGCCGACCCGGATCGTGCTCCACTTGCGCACCACGCACTGAAACGTCGTGTACTCCGGGATCCGAGCCGCCGGCAGCGGCCGCAGATACGGGCGCTCCTCGGCCAGCCGCGCCGCCGCCGCGGTGTTCCGCGCCTCGTCAACGACCGCCCGCACAAAGCCCAGATACGCCGTCTCGTCGACGAAGTCGGTGCCGCCCCGCAACAGCAACGCCTGCTCGATGGCCATCTTCGTCCAGAAGTGGGCCTGCTCGGCGACCCCGTTCTCGTGCGGCTTCCCCGGCTGGATCCGCGACGAGCGCAGCCCGTAGCGGTCCAGCACCTGCTGGAACCGCGCCGTCAACTGGCGCCCGCCACTGCGCCTCAACTCGTGCGTCGCCGCCGACAGGTTGTCGTGACGCAGCACCGCAGGCGCCGCACCCAGCGTCCACAGCGCGCCCTGCAGGCCCGTCACCAGCGCCTCGAACGTCTCGCTCACCGCCAGCCCCACATACGTCCATCGGCTGTAGGTCAGCACCCACTCGAACAACAGGTGCGGGAACGGCTCTCCCCGAATCGTCACCCCCAAGCCGCTCGCGTCCGTGAAGTCGAACGCTGCTTCCCGGCCCGGAACCGCTACCTGCTCGAAGTAGACCTCGCGATCCGGACCGTGCTGCGCACGCCAGTCGCGAACCCGCCGCTGCAGCGTCTGCAGTTGCCCCGCCTGAAAGCGACCCGGATGTCGCCCGCTCAGCCAAGTGAACAGCGTCAGCACCTGTAGCCGTCCCTCCGTATCCGCCACCAACTGCGGCACGACCTCCGACTGCCAGACCTCGGCGAACGGGTCCTCTCGCGTTCGCCACGTCCGCGACGCCTTCGCCGTCGACGGCACCGCCCCGCTCTGCCACTTGCGCGCCGTCCGCTCGCTCATCCCCGCCGCCGCGGCGGCCGCCGCCAGCGTCTTCCCTGCCATCCGCTTCTCGCGCAATCGCCGAACCTGCCCATCCGTGACCAACCCGTCCTCCAGGAGGAAAACGGGCGGTGTCACACGCCCCGCGGGTGCTCCCGCGACCCGCCGATCGCTGCCTCGGCGACCGGCAAAAATAATTGTCGTTGATTAGCGGCGGCCTGTGGAAGCTGCCGGTGGCGGGCGAGGCGGCGGAGAAGATCCCGTTCCGGGTGCGGTTCGACCTGACGCTGGGGCCGAAGGTCGAGTTCGACTATCCCATCGAGGAAACCCCCACGTTCACGGTGCGGCAGATCCGCGACGCGGCGTCGTCGCCCGACGGCGAGCGGATCGCGTTCACCGCCCTCGACCGCCTGTGGGTGGCCGGCGCGGACGGGGCCAGTCCCCGGTGGCCGACCGGGGACGACCGGTCCGAGCACTTTCCCGCGTGGTCTCCGGACGGGACGTGGATCGCCTATTCCACCTGGGACGGCGAGCAGGGCCACCTGTACAAGACGCGGGCCGACGGTGTGGGCGAGCCGGTGCGGCTGACGCGCGACGCCGCCGCGTACTACCGGCCGGCGTGGGGGCCAGGAGACCGTGTCAACGGTCATTCAAAATTCCCCACCTGCGGTCATCGAAAATTCCCCCACCCCCTGGTTGAATCGGATTGACAAAACGATGGCCGGTGGGCGCTGTGGGCAGGCCGTCTTGTGGCCTGTCCAAGTCGCGGTGGGCGCGCGCCAGCGCGTCCACCGCGACGGTAGCGTCCATGGGCCCCCGTCGCTCACGTTTCCGTCGTCGTCGGCTTGACCACCCCGGATTTCAGCTTGTCCTTCAACCGGTAAGAGTCGCCCCGAATGCTGATGGTGACCGCGTGATGCAGAATCCGGTCGAGGATCGCGCTCGCGATCGTCTGGGTTCCCGCCGACCCCGAAGGCGACGGCGGGACGGCGGCGACGCTGATCGCCCCCTCCGACGGGCGGGCCTACCCCCATTTCACGGCCGGCTCGGACCGCATCCACGTGTTCAAGTCTCCCGACGCTCTCGTGACCATCCGGTGGGACGGGACGGACGAGAAGGAGCACGTGAAGGTCGAGGGTTCCACCCTGGCCGGATCGACCGACGGGTTGACGCCGACGCGCATCGTCATGGCGCCGCGCGGGGACTAGGCGCTGGTGGAGATGCAGCGCAACGTCTACACGGTGACCGTCCCGCGGCTGGGCGCGGCGCCCACGATCAACGTGTCCAACCCGGAGAACGCGGCGTTCCCGGCGCGGCGGCTGACCGACCTGGGGGGAGAGTTCCCGGCCTGGAGCGCGGACGGGCGAACCGTCCACTGGTCGCTGGGCAACGCCTGGTTCTCGTACGACCTCGACGAGGCGCGAGCCTTCGAGGAGCGCCGAGAGGCGGCGGAGGACGAGGAGGCTGACGACGAGGCCGCGGAGGCGGACGAGCCCGCGGACGCCGGGCCGGACGAAGACGTGGACGCTGGCGGCGACGCCGACGATTCCGACGAGGCGGACGAGGCGGAGGACGCGGACGAAAAGAGGCCGACTTCAGGGCCATCGAGGTCCGGGTCGTCATCGACGCTGCGCGGGATCTGCCGCAGGGGGTGGCGGTGCTGCGCGGCGCGCGCGCCATCACCATGAACGGCGGCGAGGTCATCGACGACGCGGACATCGTGGTGCGCGGGCCGCGCAGCGAGGCGGTGGGGCCGCGCGGGACGGTGGACGTGCCCGCCGAGGCCACGGTCATCGAGGTGTCGGGGCGCACCGTGGTGCCCGGCTTCGTGGACACTTACGCGCACCTGCGCGCGCGCGACGAGCTTCACCGCACCGCGACGTGTGGCCGTACCTGGCGAAACTCGCCTACGGCGTCACCACCACCCGCGATCCGCAGACCGGAAACACCGAGGTGCTGTCCTACGCCGACAGGGTGCGCGCGGGGACGGAGCTGGGTCCGCGCATCTACTCCACCGGCCCCGGCGTCTTCTGGCAGGACGGCATCGACACCGAGGACGAGGCGCGGGACGTCCTCAAGCGGTACGCCGACTACTTCGACACCAAGACCATCAAGATGTACGTGGCGGCGGCGCGCAAGGGCCGGCAGCACATCATCGCGGCGGCCCGCGAGCTCGGCCTGATGCCGACCACCGGAGCGGTCGCTCAACATCCGGCAGAACCTGACCGAGACCCTGGACGGATACCCCGGCCTGGAGCATTCGATTCCCATCTTCCCGGTGTACGGCGACTACGTGCGGCTCTTCGCGGAGACCGGTCGCGTCTATACGTCCACGCTGCTCGTCTCATACGGGGGGCCGTGGGCCGAGAGAACTATTTCTACAGCCGCGAGAACCCCCACGACGACGCGAAGCTGCGGCGCTTCGTGCCCCACGACGAGATCGACGCACGTATCCTGCGGCGGGGGCAGTGGTTCCGCGACGAGCAGCACGTATTCGAGCGGCACGCCCGATTCGTGCGCGACCTCGTCGAGGCGGGCGGGCGGGCGCGCCGGCGTGGGCAGCCACGGCCAGTTGCAGGGCCTCGGATACCACTGGGAGCTGTGGGCCATGGCCGCGGCAGGCATGAAGGCCCACGACGCGCTGCGCATGGCCACGATCGCGCGCGCCAGATCGGACTGGTTGATCCGCATCGGCTTCAGGAATTCGTCCAGGAGAATCTCACCGGGGTGGGGATTTGGCAACGGATCGTGATCGGTAGTCGCCATGTCGCTGCTCGTCAGTGACAGTCCACAATCTCAACGTCGAACGCGTTCCCGGCATTCCACCGAAAGCGAATTCGCCATTGCCGGTTGATGCGTCCGCTGTGCTGTCCGTCACGGTCTTCCTGCAGTGCTTCCAATCGGTTGCCGGGCGGTACTTGGAGATCTCTCAGGCGCCCCGCTGCGTCCAGAGCGTTCAGAGCACCGCGTCAGGCGTGACGCGCTCGATGTCGGGAAGCTCGTCGAAGTGCCGGTCGTAGCTGACGACCGTCCGGATCCCGTTGCGACGCATGACGGCAGCGTGGATCGCGTCGCGCGGCTGCAGGCCGCGGTGTCGCTTCAGGATCGCGCGGCACTCCCACAGATCGGCGAGCATGATCGGATGGAAGATCCGAACCGCGGTGGCGAACGTCTCGAAGACGACGAAGCCATCCGACTCTCGATCTACCGCGCGGTAGCGGTGGAGAATTTCCTGCAACACCTCGACGTCGCTCTCCGCGTCGACGTGGCGCCGCGCCACCGCGAGCATGAACTCGGCGGAGGGGACCTTGAAGCGGTGGTCGCGACCTTCCGCGTACATCGGGATGTTGGCGTCGACGAATACGCTCACCGATCGATCGCACCCCGGATGATCTCGGCTTCGAGCTGTGCGGGATCGTCGGGGACCTCGCCATTGAGCTGCATGAGCTGCTCAATGGCCTCGACTCGCATCGACACACCACCCGCGCCGTACCGAATCATGACCGCTTCCCGCACCAGCTCCCCGACCGAGCGGTCCTGGCGGCGAGCCTCGTCCTCCAGCTCCCGGTAGAGGGCCGGGGGAAAGAGAATCGTCGCCTTCTTCGTCATCTGCTGAGGCATATCCGTATCCGTATCCGTATCCAGATATCGACGGTACCGCCCACGAGGGTACTTGTCAACACGGTCACCGTTCTCCGGAACGCTCAGGTTGCCGGCCGGGCATCCCACACCTGGGCGGCGGCGCGCCGCCTGCCGTCAGAACAGTTTGACCTCGACCGTCTCGCCCTCCTCGATGATGTCGGTGCGGGCGGGTATCTCGATGTAGCCGTCGGCCTGCGACATGCTGGTGATGTCGCCCGAGGCCTTGAAGGCGGGTACCGCCCGGCCGTCGACGACCCGGACGGTATAGAACTGATGCCGGCCGCTGGTCGAGACGAAGCGCTGCGCGGCGGGCACCGAGGCGGTGTGGAACCGGTAGGGGGGCAGGCGGGCCACCTTGCGCAGGACCGGCACCAGCAGCATGTACGCGTTCGACAGGCACGAGGTGGGGTATCCGGGCATGCCGAGCACCGGGGTGCCGCCGATGACGCCGCAGGCCGTCGGTTTGCCGGGCTTGACGGCGATGCCGTGGAACAGGATTTCGCCCTTCTGCCGGATGACGTCGAGCGTCAGGTCGCGCTCGCCGACGGAGCTGCCGCCGGAGAAGACGAGAATGTCGTGGTCGAGGCAGTCGTCCACGGTGCGGCTCAGCTCGTCGAGGTTGTCGGGGGCGGTGGGGAACGGCGTCGCGACTCCGCCGTGCTCGCGAACGACGGCGCCGAGGGTGAACCGGTTGATGTCGTAGATCTGGCCCGGCGCCAGCGGCTGGCCCGGCGCCGCGATCTCGCTGCCGGTCGAGAGGAGGGCGACGCGCGGCCGGGCGTACACCTCCACCACGGCGATGCCGAGAGCGGCGATCGAACCGAGTCGGCTCGGGGTCAGCAGGTCGCCCGGCTGCAGCAGCTCGGTGCCGCGGGCGATGTCGGCGCCGCGGCGTCCGACGTGCTGCCGGGAGTAGACGGGCGTGAAGACGGCGACCTCGCCGGGGTTGCGGCGTTCGGTCTCTTCGACCATGACCACGGCGTCGGCGCCGTCCGGCATGGGCGCCCCGGTGGCGATCTGCGTGCACTGTCCCGGTTCGAGAACCCGGGTCGGGACGTCCCCGGTGTGCACCGTCTCGATGCAGTCGAGAAGCCGCGCATTCGTCCGGCTGGCGCCGAACGTGCTCTCGGCGACGACCGCATAGCCGTCCATCGCGGCGCGGTTGAACCCCGGCACGTCCTGACCGGCCACCACCGGGGTGGCGAGCACGCGCCCCCCGCACCCGTCCAGCTCGACCCGCTCGGTCCGGTCGAGAGGCCGGGCCGCCTCGCCGGCCAGCCGCAGGGCTTCCTCGACGGGGATGGTCTTGCGTATCGGCCGCATCTTCGTTCCGGTCATGGCTCTAGCGGCCCGTGGCAGAAGGCCCCGCTACATTCGGCCGGCGAGGCATCCTGCCCGACTGCGTTGTTCCTCGGTCCCATAGCTCAATATGCTCCCTCGTCACGCCCTTGTCAGGCGGGCGCCTCGACGGTCTCGATGTGACGCGGGGTTCTACCGCGGGCCGCTACCGCGAAACCTCGCGCACGAGATGTCCCAGCTCGGGCAGCACCAGCCGGGTCATACCCAGTTGAACCGCGCTCCACGAGCCGGGGAGCGCGACCAGGATCTTGCCGCGCGCGGTGCCCGCGACGGCTCGCGACAGCATCGCGGCGGGACCGATCTCCTCGAAGCTCAACGCGCGAAACAGCTCCCCGAAGCCGTCGAGACGCTTCTCGAGCATACCGGTGACCACCTCGTAGCTGCCGTCCCGGCGGCTGATGCCGGTGCCGCCGGTCGTGATGATCGCCTGCGGCGCCTCCGCCTCGAGCTGGCGTTCGATCGCGGCCCGCAGCGTGGCGGGCTCGTCGGGCACGATCTCGTGTCCCAGCACCTGGTGGCCGTTCTCGGCGAGCAACGTCCGCAGAAGCCGCCCGCCGGTGTCGGTCTCCTCGGTCCGCGTATCGCTGACGGTGATGGCGTGGCAGCGGATTGCGGCCGGCGCGGCGGCGCGATGCTCCTCGTGACTCATGGTCGACGATGATACCTGCTACCATCCGGGTGTGCGTATCCATGCGCGCCATTTCGCGGCGGTGGCCGCTCTCCTGGCGGCGGCACTCCTCACCGGGACCGCGGCCCGGCAGCTCGACCCCGAGGCGGCCGGGTGGGTCGAGACGACCCTGCGTGAGATGACCCTCGACCAGAAGATCGGTCAGCTCGTCATGCCGTCGTTCCGGTCCACTTATCTCAGCACCGACAGCGAGACGTTCGACCGGTTGGCGGCGCTGGTCCGGGAACAGCACGTGGGCGGATTCCTGTTGTTCGGCGGCCGGGAGCCGGCCCCCGACGTGCTCCTCAACCCGGGCTACTCGCGGTCGACCCTGGGGCAGCCGCTGGCCGGGGCGTCCATCATCAATCGGCTACAGGCGCGTTCCGCGCTGCCTCTGCTGAACGCCGCCGACTTCGAGACCGGGGTCGGGTTCCGGCTCCGGGGCGGAACCACCTTCCCCCGGGCGATGGCGTTCGGCGCGGCGGGCGACGAGCGGCTGGCGTTCGAGGCGGGGCGCGTCACCGCCGTCGAGGCGCGGGCCCTCGGCGTCCACGTCAACTTCGCGCCGGTCGCCGACGTGAACAACAACCCCCGCAATCCGGTCATCAACACGCGGTCGTTCGGTGAGGATCCGGATGTGGTGGCCCGTCTCGCCGCCGCCTACGTGCGCGGTCTGCACGCGGGCGGGATGGTCGCCACGCTGAAGCACTTTCCCGGCCACGGCGACACCGATGTCGACTCGCACGTGGGGCTGCCCCTCATCGCGCATCCGCGGGCGCGCCTCGACCGGGTCGAGCTGCCGCCGTTCCGGGCGGGCATCGCGGCCGGGGCCGGCGCAGTCATGACGTCCCATGTCGCCCTGCCGCGTCTCGACCCCGGTTCGACCCGGCCGGCCACCGTCAGCCGGCCGATAGTGACCGGCCTGCTGCGCGGCGAGCTCGGGTTCGAAGGGCTCGTGTATACCGATTCGATGCGCATGCGCGGCATCACGAACCTGCTGTCACCCGCCGAGGCGGCGGTGGCGGCGGTGGCGGCGGGGCACGACGTCGTCGTCCACTCTCCCGACGACGCGGCGGCGTTCGCCGGTCTCCGGCGGGCGGTCGAGCGGGGGACCCTCACCGAAACCGGAATCGACGCCTCGGTGCGCCGGATCCTCGCGCAGAAGGCCGCGCTCGGTCTGCACCGGACCCGGACGGTCAGCCTCGATGACCTGCCGCGGTTGGTCGGCACCCGGCGCCACCGGGCGGTGGCGGCCGAGGTGAGCCGGCGCGGCCTGACCCTGATCCGGGACGAGCGCGGCGACGTGCCGTTGACGTTGCCCCGATCCGCGGCGGTTCTGTACCTGTCGGTGCTGGACTATCCCTCGGGCTGGGGCAACGGCGCCCCGAGCCGCACGTTCCTGCCCGAGCTGCGCGACCGGTGGCCGAACGTGACGGCGGTCGAAGTCTCGGACCACACCTCGCGGGCCGAGCTCGACCTGCTGCGGGCGAGCGCCGGCCGATACGATGCGGTCGTCGCGTCGGTCTTCGTGCGCACCGCCTCGTTCAGCGGGCGGATGGACCTCGCTCCCGGCGTGGTGCGGCTCCTGCATGACGTCGCTCGGCGCAGCGCCCGGCGGGACCAGCCGTTCGTGACCGTGTTCTTCGGCAACCCCTATGTCGCGACGGCCCTGCCCGAGCTGCCGGCGATGCTGCTGACCTACGACTTCTACGATCTGGCCGAGGCCACCGCGGTCCGCGCGCTGGCCGGGGATGCGGCCATCGGGGGGCATCTCCCCATCACCCTCGGGGACGGGTTCCCCGCCGGGCACGGGCTGACCCGCGCCGCCCGCCGGCGTTGACGTCATTACGGCGCCGCTGCCTTCCGGCAGGCGCCCGCATGCTGGCATTCGGCCACGACCGAGGAGATGCCCGGCCGTGGCGATGCCAACCCGATCGGGGGATGGCGTCGGAGTGCTGAGTGATAACATGTGCATATGACGTTGACGATTCCGGAAGTGCTCGGAATCCTGGCGCTGGTGCTCGCCACGGCCAAGTTCCTCGCGTCCAGGCTGGACTCCATCAAGGCCGACAACACCGTAGCGCACGCGGCGATCACCGAGAACGTCAAGGAAAACCAGCGACAGATAGCGTCGCTCGGCGCCAAGGTCGACGTTATCGCCGTCGACGTTGCGTTTCTGCGCGGCGGGCAGGAGGAACGCGACCGAGCTGATCAAGCGGCAGGCGGCTGAACGATACAGGCCGGGACCTGCTCTGTGGCGGGGTTGGTGCGCCGGTGTATCTGGGTTACGATGCACAACCGGACGTGAACGTACGCTGGGTACGCCCCGACTGCGCCTGCCGCGTCGGAGCGTGCAGGAAGGTTGACTGGAATGACGGCCAGAGGCTTGGTGGGGTGGCTCGGTCTCGTGCTCGCGGCCGGCGGCGGTCAGGCGTGGGCACAGGCGCCCCCGGCGCCACAAACGCCGACGGCGGAAGCCGCCTCCTCGCCGCGGGCCTTGCTCGATCGGTACTGCGTGGCGTGTCACAACGACCGCGCGCGTCAGGCGGGCCTGACCCTGCAGACCATCGACACCGATAACGTCGGCTACGTCGCCGGCGAGGTCGAGGCCTGGGAGAAGGTCGTCCGCAAGCTGCGGGGCCGTGCGATGCCCCCGCCGGGCCGGCCCCGGCCGGACGCCGCCGCCTACGACGCCGCCGCCCACGTCCTCGAGGCCGCCCTCGACGCCGCCGCGGCCGCCGACCCGAATCCGGGCCGTCCTCCGATCCATCGCCTGAACCGCGTCGAGTACCGCAACGCGATTCGCGATCTGCTGGGGCTGGAGATCGACGAGCGCGAGCTGCTGCCGCCGGACGAATCGGGCTACGGGTTCGACAACATCGCCGACGTGCTGGCGATCTCGCCGGTCCTGCTCGACCGCTACATGGTCGCGGCCGAGAAGATCAGCCGGCTCGCCCTCGGCGACGCCGCCGCGATCCGACCCGCCATCGAGACCTACACCGTTCCCTATACGCTCTGGCAGGAAGGCCGCATGAGCGAGGACCTGCCGTTCGGCTCGCGCGGCGGCCTCGCGGTCAGCCACCATTTCCCGCTCGACGGCGAGTACGTCATCCGCCTCGAGCTGCAGCGCGCCTACGGCAACCACATCCGCGGACTGCAGGAGCCGAACGACATCGAGCTGCGCCTCGACCGCGCGCGCATCGGTCAGTTCACGGTCGGCGGCGATGGGGTGCGGGCGGCCTGGAACGCGGTGTCCCGGCCGTCCCTCTACGAGCAGACGGCCGACGAGGGGCTGGAAGTGCGGCTTCAGGTGAAAGCCGGCACGCGTCTCGTGAGCGCTGCGTTCCTCGACCGGGCGGCGGTCGCCGAGGGCGTCCTCGAACCCCGGCCGGGAGTGTCGAGCCTGGCCTATTCCCGTGACCGGAACGCGGCGATGGCCCTCGGCAGCATCGAGATCGGCGGCCCTTACGACGGGGTGACGCCGGAAGACACCCCCAGTCGGCGGCAGGTGTTCTCCTGCTACCCCCAGGCGCCGGCCGAGGAGGCCGGCTGCGCGGCCGAGATCCTGTCCTCCCTGGCCCGGCGGGCGTTCCGCCGCCCCGTGGACGAGGTCGACGTCGGGCCGCTGCTGGCGCTCTACGAAGAGGGCCGGCGCGAGGGGAGCTTCGAGCAGGGCATCCAGTTCGCGGTGCGGGGCATTCTGATCGACCCCGAGTTCCTGTTCCGCATCGAGCGGGACCCGGCCGGGGCGGCGCCCGCCACCGCCTATCCGGTCAGCGACCTGGAGCTGGCCTCACGTCTGTCGTTCTTCCTGTGGAGCAGCTTCCCGGACGACGAGCTGATCGACGCCGCCGCCGCCGGCCGGCTGAGGGAGCCGGGGGTGCTGCAGTCCCAGATTGCACGCATGTTGGGCGACCGGCGCTCGGACGGTTTCATCGACAACTTCTTCGGCCAGTGGCTGTTGCTGCGCAACATGCGGACGGTCGCCCCCGACCCCGACGCCTTTCTCGACTTCGACGAGAACCTGCGCGAGGCGATGGAGCAGGAGACGGCGCTCTTCGTCGAGAGTCAAGTGCGCGAGGACCGCGGCGTCCTCGACCTGCTGCGGGCCGAGTACACCTTCTTGAACGAGCGCCTCGCCCGGCACTACGGGGTACCGAACGTCTATGGCAACCATTTCCGGCAGGTGGCGGTCGCCGGCTACGGGCGGGGCGGGCTGCTGGGCCAGGGCAGCGTGCTGACCGCCACCTCGTATCCGAACCGGACCTCGCCGACCAAGCGCGGGCTCTGGGTGCTCGAGAGCCTCCTTGGCTCGCCGCCTCCGCCGCCCCCGCCCGAGGTGCCGGGGCTGCCCGACGCGAACCACCCCGAAGAAGCCCGCCGGCTCTCGATGCGCGAACGGATGGAGGTCCACCGCATCAGCCCGGTCTGCGCGAGCTGCCACGTGCTGATGGACCCCCTGGGGTTCTCGCTGGAGAACTACGACGGCATCGGGGCCTGGCGGACGACCGAGGACGGCGCCCCCATCGATGTGTCGAGCACGCTGCCCGACGGCTCCCGATTCGCCGGCCCGGCCGGGCTGCGGGACATCCTGCTCGGGTCGGAAGAACGTTTCGCCGAAACCGTGACCGAGAAGCTCTTGACCTATGCCCTGGGTCGAGGGGTCGAGTACTACGATGCGCCGGCCGTCCGCTCCATCGCGCGCGGCGCGGCGGCGAGCGACTACCGCTGGTCGTCGATGATTCTCGGCGTCGTAGAGAGCACTCCGTTTCAGATGAGGAGATCGCGAGAGCCATGATTGTCACCAGGAAGCACCTCCCGCGTCGTACGTTCCTCCGCGGCCTCGGCGTGACCTTGGCGTTGCCGATGCTCGACGGCATGGTGCCGGCGTTCGGCCTGCGCGCCGGCGCGGCCCAGACCGTCCGCCGTCTCGGGGTCGTGTACGTGCCGAACGGCATGTTCATGCAGAACTGGACGCCATCGGGCGGCAGCGGCGCTCTCGAGATCACCGAGACCCTGCGGCCGCTGGCGTCGCACCGCGAACGGATGCTCATGGTCAGCGGGCTGTGCAGCGAGGAAGGCATTGCCCGTCCCGGCGAAGGGGCCGGCGACCATGCGCGCGCAGCCGGCGCCTTCCTGACCGGGGTGCATCCCAAGAAGACCGAAGGGCACGACATCCGGGCCGGCGTCTCGATGGATCAGATCGCGGCCCGCGAGCTGGGACAGGAGACCCAGTTGGCCTCGCTTGAGCTCTCGCTCGAGTCGGCGGATCGGGCCGGGTCGTGTGACCCCGGCTACAGTTGCGCCTACGCCAACACCCTGTGCTGGAGCAGCCCCACCACCCCGTTGCCGATGGCGAGCGACCCGCGCGCGGTGTTCGAGCGGCTGTTCGGCACCGGCGGGACGACCGATCCGGCGGCGTGGCTGGCCGCCCGCCGGCACGACCGCAGCCTGCTCGACATGGTGACGGCCAAGGTGGCGCGGCTGAAAGGCGAGCTGGGCGCCCGCGACCAGGTGAAGCTGAACGAGTATCTGGACGCGGTGCGCGACGTGGAGCGGCGCATCCAGATGGCCGAGCAGCAGACCGCGCGCGAGCTGCCGGCGATGGACCAGCCCGCCGGCGTGCCCGACGGTTTCGAGGCGCACGCCAAGCTGATGTTCGATCTGCAGGTGCTCGCCTTTCAGGCCGACCTGACCCGGGTCATCACGTTCATGATGGGGCACGAGACGAGCAATCGCGCCTACCCCGAGATCGGGGTGCCCGATGCCCACCATGCGCTGTCTCACCACGGCGGCGACAAGGTGCTCATCGAGAGGCTGAAAAAGGTCGACCACCATCTCACCGAGATGTTCGCCTATTACATCGACCGGCTGGCCTCGACCCCGGACGGCGAGGGCACCCTGCTCGACTCGGCGATGGTGATGTACGGCAGCGGCCTCAGTGACGGCAACCGGCACAACCACCACGACCTGCCCACGCTGCTGGTCGGCGGCGGCGCCGGCCGGCTCACCGGCGGCCGCCACGTGCGGGTCGCCAAGGACACGCCGAACACGAATCTGTTCCTGGCCATGCTGGACAAGCTGGGCGTGCCCCTGGAGACGATGGGCGACAGCACCGGCCGGGTGGACGCGCTCTCGTTGTGACGGTCGGGAATCTGCGCGACAGCGGTGCAGGCCGGCGCGGGTTTCCGTAGGGTTGGCTGCGTGGCGACCGGAGCCGCCCAGGCGACGGTTCCAGGTTGGCCGCGCCGCCGCCCGAGCGGATCATTCGAGCGGGGAACACCTGGACCGAGCGTTCGTTTCAGGTCAGCGGAGGGTAACGGGAATGCAGGGACGAAAGGTAGCCGGAGTCTCAGGTGGCCGAGGGTCCCGCTGGCGGGCTATCGCGGCCGGCGCGGTCGCGGCCCTCGCGGTCCTGCCAGTCGCCGCGGGCGCCGCCGCTGAGGACTCTCCTCTCGCCGACGCCGCCGAGAGGCGCGACAGAGGCGCGGTGCGGGCGCTCCTGGCGGAGTCGGCCCCCGTCGATGCCCGCCAGCCGGACGGGGCCACCGCCCTGCACTGGGCCGCGCACTGGAACGACGTCGACACCGCGCGGCTGCTGATCGCGGGCGGGGCCGAGGTGAACGCGCCGAACGACCTCGGCGTCACCCCCCTCGCCCTCGCCGCCCTCAACGCCAGCGCGGAGATGGCCGATACCCTGCTGCGCGCCGGCGCCGACCCCGACGCCGTGCGCCCCGGGGGCGAGACGGTGCTGATGACCGCCGCCCGCACCGGGAACCCCGATCTGGTGCGGTCGTTGGTGGCGGCCGGCGCCGCCGTGCGCGGGACCACGCATTTCCGGGCCCAGACCCCGCTGATGTGGGCGGCGTCAGAAGGACACGCGGGCGTCGTGCAGCTTCTGGTCGAGGCGGGTGCGGACGTGCACGCGCGATCCGCATACGGAACCACCGCCCTGCTGCTCGCGGCCCGCAACGGCGACGTCGAGACCGCACGGGTGCTGCTGGACGGCGGCGCCGACGTGCACGCCGCCGAGCCGTACCTGCCCTTCGACGGTCGCGTCGACGTGGAAGAGTCGCAGACATCGGGCCGGACCCCGCTGGTGGTGGCGAGCGCCAGCCAGGTGGCGACCAGCGGCTGGGAGTACAGCCTCGACGTCGAGTCGAGCACCCACGAGGCGCTCGCCCTGTTTCTCCTGGAACGGGGCGCGGACCCCAACGTGCCCGACAGCATCGGCCGGACCGCGCTGCACGCCGCCGTCGAGACCGGCAAGGCCGATCTGGCGAACGCGCTGCTGAAGCACGGCGCCGACCCCAACGTCAGGTTCACCCAGGCCCCGTTCGTCTACAAGGGCGATTTCATCTCGTACGGCCGCTACGTGGGGGCGACCCCCCTCTGGCTGGCGGCTGCCGCGAGGGTGCCCGACCCCGAGATCCTCCGGGCGATCGCGGCGGCCGGCGGCGACCCCGGCATGCCCGCCGACGACGGCACTACCCCCCTCATGGCCGCGGTCGGCGTGGTGCTGAACGAGGCGCGGCAGGCTACCGCGAGCCAGTCGCTCGAGCTCGTGACCCTGCTCGTGGGCATGGACATCGACCTCAACGCCGTCGACCGGCGCGGGCGCACCGCGATGCACGGCGCGGCCCGCCTCGCCAAGAACGCGATCATCGAGGTGCTCGCCGAGAACGGCGCGCGGGCGGACATCGCGGATGGCCGCGGCCTCACCCCGCTCGACGTTGGCACCGTGTCCCGGCCGCTGCATCCCGACACCGCCCGGCTGCTGCGCAGCCTCGGCGCCACGAGCAGCAACGACGCCCCCCGGTAGCAGTCCGCACCGAACCTCGCAGACCTCTCCGGTCTGCCCCGCCAGCTTCCTCCTCGCGGCGCTGCCGATGAAGATCGAGAACGGCACCGGCGGCCCCGTCCGCGCCGTGGCTCTCGTCCCGCCCCGCTGACCCGTGAGAGTTGGGGGGTGCGCGGCGGCAGGGTCGGTCGACCGAGGGTCCGCGGCGGCGACAAAAGGCCCGCCGCCGCTCAGAGGAACGCCTGCTCCAGGGACTGGATGAACGCGATGCTGGGCACGTTCTTGCGGCTCAGGCGATCGTCATTCGTGATGAACAGGTCGGCGCCGCCCGCCGCCGCGCACGCGAGTTGAATCGCGTCGGGCGCCCGGATCGATCGGTCCCCGCGGATCGCCGCGAACCGGGGTGCGGCTCGCGCATCGAAGGGCAGCACCGTGACGCTCTCTTCCAGCGTTCGCGCGTAGCGATCCCGCAGCTCGTCGTCGCCGGTCTCGACCGGCTTGACGAGCAGCTCGCCGAGCGTCAGGGCCGACGTCAGCAGCTCGTCGCCCCGTTCGATCATCCGCCGCCGGAGCGCCACCACCGACTCGGCCCGCGCGCCCGTTCCTTCAATCAGGTAGACGAACAGGTTGGTGTCCCAGAACACCCGGCTCACGACCAGCCCTCGCGGAGCCTCGCGACGTAGGCGTCGGCCTCCTCGTCCGCCCAGAGCGCGCGGCCGACGCCACGGAGCGCCAGGATGGGGTCGGCCGGTGCCTCGCCGGCATCGGTGACGTACTCCGTGCAATACCAGTCGATCAGCGAGCGGTATGCCGGCGGGAGCGTGTCCTTCCGCGGAACTTCCCGGCCCCGGCGGTCCGGGTGGCGCGGGTCGCCGGGTCTGAAGAGACGCCGCCTCCCGCGCGCGGTCGCGAACAGCAGGCAGTGCCGTCCCGGATTCGGCCTCGTGTGGGCCACCGCGTGATAGGAGACGTGGTGCTTGACGCCGAGGCGCAACGGCTCGGGACCCGCAACCTGTTCAGCCCGCCGGACGATCTCCTGCATCGTGAAGTCCTGGCGGTCGGGATGCTCCCGATGCAACAGCGCGGTGGCGATCCAGGCTTCGTCGGCGACGCTCGGCCTGCCGTTCATCGTGGTTCCTGTTCGCGTGTTCTCACCCTCGTGCGCGTTCGCCAGCCACTCGAATGATATATCAATTCTATCGATGATATTTTGATGCGCCTTGGACCCATCGTGGATTGGCGCGCCTGGGCACGCCACGCTGGCTACCGGTTTACGCTACCTCTTGTTCTTGCAGCCTGCTCGCGAGGCCGCGTCCGGCCGTAGCCGGAGGAAGGCGCGTGCCGTCGGCGTGGTAGATGTCTATGGTCTCTTCCACGATCTCACACAACTCCGCGAATACCGCGCGTTCATCCGTTCCATGGCAGCCGCCGAGAGAGAGCCCGGGACAGCTCCCCACGTAGCAGCCATCGTCCTTCGACCATTCCACAATCTTGACGTACCGCGCGCTTGCGTTCATCGCTGGTCTACGCCCATCGAAGTCGTCGTCTTCGATGGTGCTATTCGAAGATGTCGTCGACCGGCAGCTCGAACCCGGGGAGCACATCCCCGCCGGTGAGCACTGCACCGTGCGCAAGCGACAGAGGCCCGCCGCGGCCGTGATGGACCTGCACCGTGCGCGTGGCGGGGTCGATCACCCAGACCTGACGCACGCCGGCTGCGAAGTACTCACTGAGCTTGCGCCGCACCTGGTCCGGCCGATCCGTCGGAGACAGGATCTCGACCGTCAGCTCAGGGGCGACGTCCAGGAAGCCCTCTCGCCGCTCTCGGCGCGCGTCCCGTTCGTGCGACAGGAACAGGACATCGGGCGCCCGCACCGTATCCGGATTTCGGGCGGTGAAAACGCCCACCTCGCCGGCCATGACGACGCCCAGATTCTGCGTA
This sequence comes from Vicinamibacterales bacterium, assembly GCA_965229825.1. Lineage (GTDB taxonomy): Bacteria > Acidobacteriota > Vicinamibacteria > Vicinamibacterales > UBA8438 > JAJEEA01. Next base: position 163,181 of record CBDDJQ010000013.1, on the reverse strand, counting down.
CGCACGAAGTGCTTGAGCGCGGCGGCCACGTTCACCTCGATGCGTCCGTGGGTGGGGTTGGTCGGCGTCATGGGTACGACGCGGCCGGCGACGAGCTCGCACGGGTCGAGCCCCGGCATGCGCATCAACTCGTCGCCCGTTACCGGCCGGGTCGACTCACGCGAAGATGCAGCAGGTTCCATACCAGGATGTTCCCTGGCACCCATGGTAGCAGCAGACTTCCTTGATCCATGCGCCCGCTCGATGTCGGTGGTCGGGCGTGAGCCGCTTCGGCGGCGTCTGGCGCATTCCGTTGCAGGAGGTCAGACATGAAAACGACAACGACCACGACGCGGCGGATTGGGGCGGCCCTGGTGGTCGCCGCCCTGGCGGGTGGGCACCCGGCGGCGGCCCAGGGGCAGGCGCCGAACGGCGCGCCTCCGCCGCGCCTGACGCTGGGAGGCCAGCCTCTGGTTCAGGTCCTGCAGCCATACCCGGCGTTGCCCGTCTCCGGCGTCCACCGCCCGCCCATGGCAACCGTGGTTGTGCCGCCCCTCCGCGGCCGAGTGAAGGGCGCGATGGCCGGCGCGGCGCTGGGACTCTTCGGCTCCTTCGCGGTCACGTCGCACTGTCACAACGAAGGCGGCTCAACTGTTGGCAGGGCTTCGGGCTGGCCGGTCTGGGAGCATTGGCCGGCTACGGGATCGGCAGACTCTTCGAAGGGCTGCGCCACGCACGGTCCGCCCCGGCGCCCGTGACCCTGGAGCGCACGCCCGGAAAGGCCGAGCGCGTGGCCGCCGAGGCCGCCGCCGACCAGGTTGGGAGCCAAGCGGAGCCGTAGGCGACGATGGCCGGCCGCAGCCGTTCGGACTGCCAAGCCCGGGCGGCACGCATCGCCGCCCGCGTTCCACGCCTTCCACCGGAGGGGCTTCGTCACGCTGTGTCCTGTTCTTGCAGCTTGCTCGCGGGGCCGCGCCCGGCCGTAGCCTGAGTTCGCGTGGTAGCTCAGATACGCCCCGCCAGCCACCGCTGGAACGATGTCCGACTCTCCGTGCGGTGGTTCATGTCCATCGCCGGAGCAGAAGAAATAGCGGTAGGGGCCGTCGCGAAGAATGGTCGGCATCTCGAAGCACTGGCGGCGGAACGAACGGTGAGGGGCAGGGCCCCGGAGCGCAGCATGCATCATCCCCGGCGGGTGGTGGCGGTTTGCCGTGTGACTTCGGTCGCGAACCTGCGTGCGATCTGGAGGCGTTCGCTTAACTCGTTCGCGGTCGGGGCGATCTCGTACGGGTGATGGTGACAGTACCGGCTCAGGTCGGACCAGGCAACGAACGTCGCACGGGCCAGATCGCGGTCACTCAGATACGTGTTCAGACAGAGGAACTGGGCGCGCCCGCTGCAGCGTTCCACGCCGGGCTGACGGAGGCGCCAGTACTGATGAAGCGCTTTCTCGATGGCGTGCCGGCCGAGTACCGCGGCGATTCTCGGCCAGCCGCCGGTTCGACCGTCCCGCCCGCGCCCCACCAGCGCATCGGCCGTGTCGAGGAACTCAAGTGAGGTCATGGTGCTACTGCGGGTGACGCACCCATTGCGTGATCCGGGCGGTCGCCTCGACATGCATCTCGCATTGCGGAACCGAGGTGGCGTCCTCTTCGTGTGGTCCGCGGTTCGCCCATCCGACTGCATCGGCGTCGGCCCGCGAACGGTGGTTGACCCGGCTCATCACGTCCCCGGCGCGGCCAGCGTCGTCAAAGAAGGCGAGCGCCAACTTCTGCAGCAGTGTCCGTGAGTTCGCCAGGACCGTTTCCACGTCGGCGTGCGGTTCGCCTCGCCCGATGCGCCGACGCCGGACCGCTTCCGTGCATGCCGCCTCGATCGCCAAGCGGCAGAACAGCGAGATGGCGCGGGCGGCGGCGGGCGGCGGGAGTTCACTGGTTCGCAGCAGCGCGCGTGCATCGTCGAGGTACTGGGTGACCGGATCGCCGGTTGGTCGGCATTCGACCACGGAGCTCGCGCGGCGCGTCACCTCGAGCACCTGCGCGGGAATCTGCAGTCGCCGAACAGACTCTGGCAGCCGCTCGTCATGCGTGAAGACGACGACCTGCCGTGTTTTCGCGACCATGGCGAGCACGTGCGCGACCGTCGACCTGGGGATCCATCGCCTGTAGCACGTGCGCGAGACCGTCGACCTTGCCGGGATCCATCGCCTGTACCGGATCGTCGATCACGACGAAACCGAACGGAGACTCCGGTAGCAGCACGCGCGGCAGGAAGAGACTGAGCGCGAGCGCGTGGATCTCACCCTGGCTCATCACCCCGAGCGCCTGCCCGTCGGTTCCATCAACGGTGACGTCCAGAACGACGTGGCGCTTGGTGGCCGTACCGGCGAGCGTCAGGCCCTCGAGCGCCACGCTGCTGTTCTGCCGGAGCAGCTCCCAGACCTCCGCCGCCCGTTCCGCAATCGGGAGGAACCGTTCGGCGCGCAGCCGCTCGGTCTCGGTCTGAATCCATTCTTCCGCGGAACGCAGGCGGGCGACCGCCTTGTTTCCACGCACCGCGCGGCGCGCGTCCGGCAACCAATCGCGCAACAAACGGGCGAGCGGACGCCACGCATCTTCCCGGCGTTCGAGCTCGGTGGCCGCGCGTGCGCGAAGTGCAGCCGCCGCGGCTGCCAGATCTCGGTGCGCACCTTCCAGGTGGGCCATCAGAGTGTCGTCCGTCGCGTCGGTCTGGAGGTCGGTCCAGCGCTTCCAGGCTGCCCGCACGGGTGCGGCGTTGACATGGACCCTGTCGGCGCGGGTCAGCATTTCCGGTGGCGCGACCAGTAGACGGCGCGCGCCAAGCCGAGCCTTTTCCAGCGCCTGTTGGGCTCGTTTCGCGGTGGTCGCTTCTTTGCGCAGACGGCTCACTTCCTGTTCCGTCCGGGCGCGCCACGTGTCGTCCAGCGCGCCTCCTCCGCAGACCGGGCACGGCCTGTCGCCGTGCGCCGCGTGCACCGCAAGCGAGCGCTCGAGGAGATCCGCGAGTTGCTGCGCGCGGCCGGAGTCGGTGGACGCAGTGGCTTGCTCGGCCTCAATCGCGCTCTGCAGTTCCGTAACCGCGGCGGTCACCTCCTCTGGTCGCGGAGCTTGCAGTGTCTCGAGTTTTCGCAGCAGGACTATCTCGCCTTCCGGCGGTTCGATTGCGCCTTCAAGCACCAGCTCCACGTCGTCGAGTTCCCACGTGCCGGCGCTCGGCTTCCCGATCGCTGCTGCGCAGGTGCGCGCGCGTTCGTCGTCGAGCGCCTCGACGCGGGGAAACCACTGCTTCCGCACTGACTCGGCGGCGGCGCACTGCTTCTGTTGCGCGAGTCTCCGGGTGCGCAACCGCTCGCGGGCGTCGACCAACGCGTCCAGTCCCAGTGCTGCCGACATCATGTCGTAGAGCTCTGAGGGCTTGCTGTCCGGGATCGACCCGAGCTCGTTGTATGGAAGGAACGGCCGATGGATCGAAATCGCTTCGGGCCATCCTGGCACCGCGAGGCCGTCGCCGTGGCGCGCGCCGCGTACGGTAGTGACACCCGCCTCCATTTCGGCGGTGTCCTGTGCCCAGGCGCGACGGGCGATCAGTGATTGCGATTCTCCCTCAATGGCGAATGTGGCCTCGACCTCCGTGGGGCCGGCCCAGTGCAGGTTGCGCCAACCTTCCCTCCAGACCGCCGAGCGGTTTGCCCAGCGGCTGTTCTTGCCCGTCAGCAGCAGCTCCAGGGCTTCCGCAAAGCTCGACTTGCCGCTGCCGTTTCGTCCCACGACCAAGGTGAGTCCGGGCCCCGGGGACACCTGCAGCTCGCTACGGGCGCCGATGCCGCGGAAACCCTGGACGGCTATCGAATCGATGTAGGCGTGTGCCGCCGTCGCACGGACGGGAGCCGCGTCTGCAGGTGGCGCATCGGGGTGGGTTGCGGCGTCGTCCGCCAGTGCGCGATCGAGTGTCTCGTCTCCCTCAAGAGCGGCAAGCACCAGCAGTCCGGTACCGACTTCGAGCGCGGTATCCGCATCCGCTCGTGCGCGAACCTGCGAGATCAGGGCCGCGTCGCCGGGGGTTGCTGCATTGGTCGTTTGCACCACGCGACGTCACTCCGGTTGTTTGGTCGACTCGCTGTCGTGCATCAGGCGCCAGAGCTTCTCGGGCCGCAGCATCATGTCGATGTGGCGCACGCCGAACGGGCTCAGGGCGTCGACGGCGGCGGCGACGATGCAGGGGGTCGAGCCGATGGTCCCCGCCTCGCCGACCCCCTTCGCGCCGAGCGGGTTGACGGGGGTCGGGGTGACTGTGTGGTCGAGCTCGAACCGCGGGAAGTCGGCGGCGCGGGGGAGGGCGTAGTCCATGAACGACCCGGTGAGGGGCTGGCCGTCGCGGTCGTAGACGACCTCCTCGACGAGGGCCTGGCCGATGCCCTGGGCGAGCCCGCCGTGGATCTGCCCTTCGACGATGAGCGGATTGATGAGGTGGCCGGCGTCGTTGACCGCGACCAGCTTCAGCAGCCGCGGCTCGCCGGTCTCGCGGTCCACCTCGAGCATCGCGATCTGGCACCCGAACGGGTAGGTGTTGTTGAGCGGTTCGAAGAACGCCTCGTCGCTGAGGCCGGGGTCGAGGTCCTCGGGCCGCTTCACCGGCTTGTAGGCATAGGCGGCGACCTCGGCGAACGGCCGGGCCGACGCCGGCGCGCCCTGAACGGCGATGGTCCCGTTCTCGAAGACGAGATCCTCCTCGTGCGCTTCGAGCAGGAACGCGGCGAACCGGGCCATCTTCGCCTTCACCTTGAGGCCCGCGTTGTGCATGGCCGCCCCCCCGACCGCCTGCGAGCGGCTGCCGAAGGTGCCGATGCCCTGCTTCACTACCGCGGTGTCGCCGTGGCGGATGGTGACGTGGTCGATGGGCACCCCGAACTGGTCGGCGAGCATCTGCGCGAACGTGGTCTCGTTGCCCTGGCCGTGCGGTGACGCGCCGGTGGCCGCGCTGATGCGTCCGTCGCGCTCGACCGTGACCTGCGCGTGCTCCCAGCCGCCGGGCGACACCATGGCGGACGGCCCCAGCCCGCAGCTCTCGACGTACATCGACAGCCCGAGCCCGACGACCCGGCCGTCGGCCCGCGCCGCGTCGCGCTCGGTCCTGAGCCGCGGCCAACCCGCCGTCTCCAGCGCGCGGTCGAGGGCCTTCTCGTAGTCGCCCGAGTCGTAGACCGCGCCCAGCGGCGTCCGGTAGGGGAACTGGTCGCGTCGGATGAAGTTCTTCCGGCGCAGTTCCGCCGGGTCCATGGCGAGCTCGCGCGCGAGCATGTCCATCGCCCGCTCGACGAAGTAGGTCGCTTCGGGGCGGCCCGCGCCGCGGTAGGCGTCGGTCGGCGTCTTGTTGGTGAAGACCTCGGTCAGGGTCACCCGGACGGCGGGAATCGCATAGGTGCCGCTGGCCATCGTCATGCTGTTGGTGGGGATGCCCGCGGTCAGCAGCATGTTGTAGGCGCCGATATCGGCGATGATGCGCAGCTTCAGGCCGAGGACCGTCCCGTCGCGGCGGGCCGCCAGGTCGACGTATCCGATCAGGTCGCGGCCGTGCACGGTGGCAAGGAACGCCTCGGACCGGTCCTCGATCCACTTGAGGGGTATGTCGAGCCGCTTCGACAGCGCCGCCGCCACGTACTCCTCGCCGTAGATGTTGATCTTCGCCCCGAACCCGCCGCCGACCTCGGGGGCGATCGCCCGCACCCGGTCCTGGCCGAGGCCGACCATCTGCGCCACGAAGGTCCGGAGGATGTGCGGGTTCTGGGTCGACGACCAGATCGTCAGCTCGTCCTTGCCTCCCTCGTAGTGGGCCACCACCCCACGCGGCTCGATCGGGTTCGGAGCCAGCCGCTGGTTCACCAACCGCTGCGAGATCACCACGTCCGCGGCGGCGAACGCCTCGTCGACGGCGGTGTCGTCCACCGGCTGCCGGCGCCGGATGCCCGTCCCGCGCGACAGCGGACCGAGGGCGACGTTGGTCGGGTAGTCGGCGTGCAGCACCGCGGGCTGCCCGGTCATTCCCTGCTCGGGGTCGACCACCGCCGGCAGAGGCTCGACGTCGACGACGACGGCATCGGCCGCGTCCCGCGCCACGTAGCGGTCCCGCGCCACCACCACCGCGATCGGGTCGCCGACGTAGCGGACCGTGTCCACCGCCACCGCGTGGTGGTCGGGCGAGGGGAACGGCGTCCCGATGGGCATCGGGTCGAGGAGCTCGGCGATCTCGGTGCCGGTGAACACCGCCTCGACCCCGTCCATCGCGGCGGCCGCGTGGGTATCGATCGACCGGATGCGGCCGTGCGCAACGTCGCTCCGCACGAACGCGAGATGCCGCAGGCCGTGAATCTTCACGTCGTCGACATAGGTGCCCCGCCCGCGGACGAGCCGCGGATCCTCGCGCCGCTTGACGCGCTGGCCGACCAACTTGGGCAGGATCGGTGCCGTGTTCATGCGTTCATCTCCGAGGTTCTTCTGGTCGTTGTCGGTCGTCATTCGGCGTTCCATCAAGTACCCGTCAAGTGGGATTGAATAAGCATAAGTTGTTGATAATAAATGCCTTTTGTGTCCGCGCGGCAGCGAGAGACACCGTGTCGCCGCCGTCCGATCAAGTACCCGTCAAGTACCGGCACGGCCACGCCCGGACGATGCGCATACTACAATGAGCCTGTCGCCCATGTCCCTCGCCGCTGGCGCCTCTCCCGGCCGGAACCCGATTCGCCGCCAGTCCCCGAAGGCTGCGCCGGTCGCCCTCACGTGGGTGTCCCTGGTGATCGCTGTCGTCTCCCTCGCCGCGCAATCCGGGTCGCCCGTGGAGCGTCTCGTGACGCAGACCCTCGGCTTCTCGACCGACGACGTGCAAGCGCTGGACAGCGGCTCGGCCGTCATCAGGAGCCTCGACACGCCGGTCCGCGAAGAGTTGGCCAACGTCGGGGTGGTGTACCTCGACGCTCGGCCCGAGCATGTGGTCGAGCAGTTCCGCGACATCGAGCGGTTCGAGCGCGGCCCCGGCATCCCGCAGATCGGGCGGTTCGACAGTCCCCCGCGGCTCGAGGATCTCCAGGCCCTGACGTTGCCCGAAGCCGATATCGAGGCGCTGCCGGGGTGTCGTCCCGGCGACTGCGACGTGAAGCTCTCGGCATCTGCGATGAACCGATTCCGGACCGACGTGGACTGGTCGTCCGCGACCGCGGCGCGTCAGGCCGACGAGGTCGCCCGTGAGATGATCCTCGAGCTGGTCCGCGCCTATCAGGCGGAGGGCAACGCGGCGCTGGGATCCTACGTCGATGGCGACAGGCCGATGCTCGTGGCCGAGCAGTTCCGCGCCCTGCTCGACAGCCGCGATCCGCTGCCTGCTCCCGTGCCCGCGCTCCTGGCGTATCTCGACGACTACCCGCACGGTCGTCCCGCCGGCGCCGAAGACTTCTTCTACTGGACGGTGGTCGATTTCGGGCTCAAGCCGACCATCCGGGTGAACCACGTCACGATCTATCCGCTGGCTGCCGGCTCGCCATCGGGCATCGCGTACGCGATAGCCATCAAGCAGCTTTACGCGAGCCACTATTTCCACACCACGCTCGAGCTGCGCTTTCTCGTCGACCACGCCCGCGGTTCCGGTCAGCATGGCACCGCGCTCGTCTCGATCACGCGGTCGCGCAATGACGGGATGACCGGCTTCAGAGGGTGGTTCCTGCGACCTGTCATCAGACGCCGCTCGCGCGATGCGGTGCGCGGCTATCTGGAGCATGTCAAGCGACAGGTCGAACGTCCCGCGGCGGCGGCCTTCTGAGGCGCGACGTCGAGTCCGCCGGGTCCCTGCTCGACAGCCCGCGACGCAACATCCTCACGCGGGATCCCGCGTGACCACCGCGACCGGAGTGGCGCCCCCCCGGTGAGCCGCGGGATCCTCGCGCCGCTTGACGGCGCTGGCCGACCAGCTTGGGCAGCACCGGCGCCGTGCTCATCCGTTCATCTTCCAGTTCCTCGTGGTTGGAGTCGCTCGTCATTGGACGTTCCATCAAGTACCCGTCAAGTAAAGCAGATCCGTGTAAATAATTGATAACAGGACTCTTGCTGTCCGTGCTGCGGTGTGATGCGCCGTACCGACAGCGTCCGATCAAGTACCCGTCAAGTACCGACACGCCGTCCGGGACTCGCCCACTCCGGCACGTAGCGCATGAACCTTGGGCCGGCCTTCGGGTCGTCGGGTACGATCGCGCCAGCCTCGACCGCCTCCGCTATCAGTCGTGATGCCCGCGCGCTGTTGCGGGCGTCGATCCCGAACCGTTGCCGCATGGATGAGTTGGTCAGATACTCGCGATTCACGTACCGCAGGCATGCGTGAAGGTACACGGCTCGCACGCGCTCCGCCCGGTCCATGCTCGAAAGCCCTCGCGGGGCAAACAGCACCACGCGAGTGTGGCCCTCCACCACCTCCGCAAGCGGGGCCGGCAACTGGTAGAACTCGCTCAGGGATACGACCTTGTCCCACCCGCTGCCGCGTTCCTCGCAGATCCCGATGCGGCGCATGAGCGACGCGATCGCCTCGTTTCGCGAACGCGGCGGTGAGTCCACGAGGCGTCGGGTGTCCACGAGCGGCGCCCCCGGGTTGGTGATCTCGATGCGGTCTTCGAAGATCTCCACCATGGGTCCAGCTCCCGTGACGAAGAAGTCCTGGTGGATCAGTGCGTTGGCCACCAGTTCGCGCACCGCCAGCTCCGGGAACCTGGGCACCGTCCTCCTCAGCGCCTGCTCGATCACTTCGTTGGAGGGCAGCAGGCTGTTCATGAATCCGATCAAGTCCTCGAAGCCCGACGCGTAGCCTCTGTTGCCGACCCGTTCCCTCAATGTATCGATCCGGCTGCTGCCGCGGTACTGGATGACGCGCATGGCCTTGCGGCGAAGGTCGCGCAGGTCCTCGAGTCGCCGCGCGAACAGCACCGACCCCAGGTTGGTCACGTCCCAACCGCCGGCACTGCAGGCGTGGATCAGGTCGTCACTGGCCAGTGCGTCGAGAATACCCTCACGATTCGCGGGAAGCGGTCGCCGCAGCAACTCGAAGTACGCGGGGTAGTCGAGCAGCCGGAGCACATCGTCGCCGGGTACACGTTCGGCCGTGATCCCATCCTCGAACGGCGTCCGGTCGAACACGCATTCGAGCATCCTTTCTTGAATCACGTGCTCTTGCGCGTCATCAGCACGTCCACTCCTCGTGCGCGAGCGGGGCACGGTTCAGCTCGTCCCGATGAGCGCGCCACCGCGGCATGATCCCGTCCATCAGCTCGCGAAACCGATCGCTTCGACGCGGGCGTCCGCGATGCACAAGGCGGAGCGGTTCGAGCGTGAGGTTGGCGTTCCCGGCGCGGTCCCGCCAGTCACCGAGACGCACGTAGCCCAGCACGTCCTGAAAGAACGCGGCCACGCGCCGCTGCGTGCGGATCTCCCGCTCGCCGACCGTGCTCACTCGTCCGTCTGCGTTGGTTCCGAATTCGCCAACGCGGCCCTCCCCTTCTCCGTCAGTCGGTACTTCTGCAGTCGGCTGCGAGGCTTGTCCGGCACCGTGTATTCGATCATCCGATCAGCCACGAGTCGGCGGACCACCCCGTGGAGCTGGCCGGATGCCTGCTTTTGCTGCAAGCGAACGGACAGTTCCGCCTTCGACATGGGCCCGCCAACCAACAACCCAAGCACTCTCGCCATCAGCGACTCTAGCTGCGACTCTAGCTGCGACTCTGGCTGTGACTCTGGCTGTGACTCTAGCTGTGACTCTAGCTGTGACTCTAGCTGCGACTCTAGCTGCGACTCGGCCTTCCCTCTTGTTCTGCTCTGTACATCGTCTCGGTCGGTGAACACGACCGGCTGTCCGGCCAGCGCCGCGCGCCGTATTCTGGTTACGAACTTCCCGGCGGCCTCGAACTCCGGTTCGCGAAGGCCCGCATCGACGCAGCGTCCGATCATGTCGAGGGTTCCGGTACCCATCTGTTCGATGTACTTGACCAGGTACATCGCTCGCGCCAGCAACGGGTTGCCGGGCAGCGACTCGTGGGGAACCCGCAGCTTGTCCAGTGTCAGCGGCGGCGGCAGCACGCCGGGATTCCAGACCTCCAGTCGGTCCGCGAACAGCATGACCTGCACGCTGCCGGCACTCGTGTAGTCCCGGTGCGCGACCGCATTGACGATGGCCTCCGTTACGACCTCCTTCGGGATCTCGTAGGCCACCGGCGCCTGGACGCTCTCCGCCCGGGTACCCACCGACAGCGCGATCTTGCCGAGCACGAAGTCCACCGCCTGATCGACCAGCTCGAACACCGTGCCCTTGTACACTTGGTGAGACGGGATCGGTTTGGCGACTCGCGTCCCGTGGAAGTGGGCGCACTTGACCTCCGAAGCGATCACGAACCGTTGGGGCCTCTTCCCGAACAACAGGATTGCCGCATTCGTCAGCCGACCCCGGTTCAACAGATTCAGGTGCTCGAGCAACGGTTCCGGCGACGCGTCTTCCGCGAGAGGAAACTGCCGTGCTCGCCGGGCCGTGCCGATGAACCAAGCCATGCGCTCGAAGTCGAGGTCGTCCAACGCCGAGTCCGCGCAAGCCGCGGCGTCGAACGGTCCCCCGCGCAGCAACTCCCTGCTTTCGAGGTACTCCACCAGCGCCGCGTAGAGGCCGGCCAACAGCTCTGCCGCCGTACCGAACCGCTTTCGTATCAGGCCGGCCTGCGCCCTGCCGGTCAACGCCCGCATCTTCGGATGCCGGGTCTCGCCGTCCGCGCCCTTCACGAAGATGAGCCGGTGCTTGCTGAGCGCCGCCGCGCGGTCGAACTCACGCTCCGTCGGCGAGATCCCCTGCGCGTTCTCCGCCCCGTACTCGCGCCCGAACAGCCCGACGTACACGTCGCACCGCTCGACTTCGTCCAAGTAGAGCTCATCGGGCCGGCGATCCGTCGCCGGAACGTCCTCGAACAGGAACGCGTCGAAGAACCGCCGCATCAGCGGGTCGCCGCGCAGGTAGTCCCTCAACGCCGCGCGCTCCTCCGCAAACTCGCCCTGAACGCTGCTGATGAAGATGCGGAGGGGAGTCATGGCACCGGCGCGGTTCCGGGTTCCACCAGCCGCACCCGGCCGGTCAGGAGTTGCTGCATCATGCCTTGCTTGACGGCGCGGGTCTTGTCGAGGCGTTGCTCAAGCGCGGCTCGCCGAGCGTGAGCAGGAACGCGTGTCGTGGACGACGGGTGCTGTGCGCCGAATTATCAGCGGTCTGCGCGGGTGATTCAAGGGAAGGGGTGAGGCCCGCGCCGGTCCCGGGCTGCGGGTCCTACCCGGAGGCGTCGGCGCGCGACCCGGCACGCTCGGCGACCAGGCTCGCGTGGTCGCCGAGAATCAGGCGTGCCTGCCGGCCGGGGCCCAGGGCCGCCATGCGACGGCGGATGCCGGCCGCCAACCCCGCGCCCAGCCCCGTCCAGAGCAGCACTATCAGCCACTCTTCCGGCCACGCCAGCGCCGACGGGCTGCCCGGCAGGTACAGCAGGATGAAGAACACCGTGGCCGCCACCGCGAGCCAGCCGACCAGCGCCGGGGCCGCGACCCGGTAGGGGCGGGGCAGATCCGGATGGCGGCGCCGGATGACGAGGAACGAGACGGCCACCAGCAGATAGGCCACCACTGTCGCCAGCGATCCGGCGTCGACCAGCCATACCAGGGCCGGCCGTCCGAAGAACGGGGCGATCACGGTGGTCGCGGTCAGCACCACGACGACGGCGGCCGGGGAGCCGTAGCGTGGGTGCAGCCGCGCGAACGCCGCCGGCAGCATCCCGCCCCGGGCCATCGCGAACAGGAGGCGGGACGCGCCGAGGAAGAAGGCGTTCCAGCTCGTCAGAATGCCGACGGCGCCGCCGATCACCAGCACGCGCCCGCCCCACGGGCTGCCGTAGATCTCGCTCATGGCGTCGGCGGTGGGCAGGGCTCGATCGGCCAGGGTGCCCGGCGGCAGCGACAGGCCCACCGTCCACTGCACGAGGCCGTACCAGACGAGGGCCATCACGATCGAGAGCAGGATGATGCGGCCGATGGTCCGGAACGGCAGGGCGATTTCTTCCGCGAGCTGGGGGATGACGTCGAACCCCACATACAGGAACGGGGTCATGATCAGGACCCGCAGCACGCCCTCCCAGCCGGTGATCGCGGGCGCGAGGTTGGCGAGGTCACCGCGCGCGGTGCCGGGCAGGAAGAACGCCAGCCCGACCAGCAGGAGACAGCCGACGGCGAGCCGCTGGGCGAACGCCGCGAACCGGATGCCGCGGTAGTTGACCGCGCCGATGACGAGCGCCCCGGCCACCCCGACGAGCACCCAGGCGGGCTGCACGCCCCATCCCGCCACCGTGTAGAGCGGGTCTCCGGTTCCGAACCCGGGCACGAGGTAGCCGATGACGGTGGGCAGGGCGACCGCCTCGAAGGCGCAGACCGCCACGTAGGCGAGCACCAGCGTCCATCCGCAGACGAACGCGCCGAGCGGCCCCATCGCGAGGAACGTGAAGCTGATCTCTCCCCCGGCGCGGGACAGGGCGGCGGACAGCTCGGCGTAGGTGAGCCCCACCAGCCACACCATCACGGCCCCCGCCCCGAACGCCAGGATCGAGCCCACGGCCCCGGCCCGCACGATCATCTCGCCGGCCAGCACGACCCAGCTCCAGCCGACCATCGCGCCGAACGCGACGGCGAGCACGTCGCCGCGACCGAGGAACCTGCGGAGATGGACCGGAGCGTCAGTCATGACCGGGGGATACGGGAACACGCGGACCGGGAGTCCGTGGCGCCAAGGGCTCCCGGAGTCCTGGGCTCAGCAGCTCGACGACTACGGGAGCAGTGCTCGGACAGCTTGCGGATCGCGCTCCGGATGGAGGTGCCACCTACTTTCCAGGTAGTCGACATCGAGCACTGCGATTGCCTCCTTGAGGATCCTTGACTGACGCGTCCGGCCGTCGTGCCCGATCGAGCCGGCGGCGAAGAGCCGGCTCGCCCCCGACGGACGCGAGGCGGGGCGGCGCCGCAGTGGCCGCTATCTCAGCAGGACCGGCAGCCTGACGATCCGGTCATCGTCGACGGTGACGACGAGCGCGTGCACGCCAGCTTCCCAACTCCCGTCCGGCGAGACGAAGAACACGTCGCCGCGAACGCCGCCGAGCGCTTCAGTCCGGAGGATCCGATCCGGAATCCTGTCCGACCCCTCTACCCCGAACTCGAACCGGTAGAAGCCCCTGCGGACTCTGCTCCGGGGAAAGGCGAACCTCAACGTCTCGGGCCAGTTGGCCCGCTCGTCGAGAAGCCGGCGCACCCCCTCCGTGTCGCGGCGGCGCTCGCGCTGCGTCGCCGGCGGCACCTCGATCCCGTCCGGCCGGACCAGCGCGATGTCCTCCCGCGGGATGCTCAGAGTTTCGGACGCGGCGAGATCGAGGGTGACGACCAGCCACGGCGAGTCGTGATGGCGCTGCGAGTAGCGGTACGAGGCGCTTGCCAGCAGGACGCCGTCGTCGTAGATCACGAGGTGGGGCTCCCCGAGGGTGTCGGGGAAGCGGACGTTGGGGAAGTCATCCTGGGTGAGGCGGAAGGGCTGCGCCGGGGCCGGCGCGCCGCACGCCAGCACGACGACCGTGATGATGAGGATTCTCCGGACCGCGTTCGGGGTGACGACCCTCGGTATCGGCATGACGACCTCCCGTCGGTTCTTCGACCCTTCGCTGAATGGTATCCGCACGGGAGGCCGTCATCAACGGCGGAAAACGGCCGGCCTCACCGGCCGGCTTCGTCCGGCAGCCCCTCGACGTCGGGCTCGAGCAGGGCCCCCAGGGTGTTCTGGAACATCGCGAGCTGGGTGTAGTTGCCGACGATCAGCACGACCTCCCGCAACTGTTCCTCCGAGTAGCGCTCCGCGAGCTTGTCCCAGGTCGCGCCGGAGATGAACCGGCTGGTGTGCAGCTCGTCCGCCGCCCGCAGGAGCGCCTGGTCGAAGTCGTCCCAGCCGGGGGCGTCCGGACCCGCGGTGATGCGCCGGACCTGCTCTTCCGTCAGCCCCGCGTCCTGCCCCATGAGGTTGTGCCGACCCCAGATGTAGTCGCCGCGGGACAGCCACGCGGTGCGCAGGATGAGCAGCTCCTTGTCGCGGAGGGGAATCGCGTAGTTGGCGACGAAGTGGATCGTATAGGCCCAGTAGTTGCGGCACGTGTCGGTGACCTCGGGGCACAGTTGCCGCAGGGGGCTCGCCCCCTGGGGATCGTCGGGCACCGCGATCCGGGGGGCGGTGAGACGGTTGTGCGGCGCCGCCCGGGTCACGGGGTGCTCCTGCGCCGCACTGAGGGTCGCCGCGGCTGCGGACACGCCGCAGACGAGAGTCACGCCGGTCACGAAGCTGGTCCACTGCATCGGGCACCTCCTGGTTGCTGGCTCGGTCTCCGCGACCGGCGGTCCGGCGAACGACGGTCGCGGCCATCTCTCCGACAGGCTCGCCCGGCGCCGCCTTGCGGCTCCGGTGCGCGCCCGACCCATCCTACAGCAGTCCGTTCCCGTTTCGAGACGCATGCCGGCGGGCCGCGGCGAGCGCCCCGCGCGGGGCCGGAAACGGTCGGTCGCGGCCCGCGCTCTGCGGCTCTGCCGCGGCCCGCCGCTGGATCGTCCCGCCGGGACCCCGTATGATGGCCGGCGAAGGGCTGCGACACTGGCTGTCGCAGGACGCAGGTTTGGTTCGGCGGCAGGCGGAGCCGCAAGGCGACGCTCTCCGGGCCAGGGAGTCCGCCGTTGCCGGTCCACCGGCGGCCGCGGGTCGATGGGAGGTTGATCATGAAAAATACGGCTGGACTGCTCGCGATCCTCATGGGGTTGTGGTCGAGCCCGGGCCTCGCCCAGACGGCGGAAGAGCTGCTCGACGATGCGCAGACCCCCGGGGACGTGCTCATCCACAGTATGGGGTACGACCGCAAGAGCTACAGTCCGCTCGACCAGATCGACAAGTCCAACATCCACCGGCTGGTGCCCATCTGGAACGCCAGCCTGATGAACCTGTCGGGCGAGCTGGCCGCGCCGGCCATCTACGACGGGGTTCTGTACGCCATCAACGGGAGCTGGACCTTCGCCATCGACCTGGAAACGGGCCGGCAGATCTGGCGCACGCCGGTCGTCCTCGAAGAGGGATCGCGGCGGCGCAGCAGCTTCAACCGGGGAGGTCCGGTGATCTACGAGGGCCGGCTCTTCCGGGTGACGGTCGACAACCACGTTCTCGCCCTCGACATGGAGACCGGCGAAGAGCTGTGGAACCAGAAGTTCGCCGATGGGGCGCAGGGTTACTACGCGACGGGCGCCCCGATCGTGGCCAACGGGGTCCTGATCTCGGGGATGTCCGGCGGCGAGTCCACGACCCGCGGCTTCCTCGACGGCTGGGATCCGGCCACCGGCGAGAAGCTGTGGCGCCGTCACACGATCCCGGGGCCCGGCGAGCCCGGCCACGAGACCTGGCCAGCCGACAGCGACGCCTGGATGTACGGCGGGGCGCCGACGTGGCGCTCGGGTTCGTACGATCCCGAGCTCGACCTCGTCTACTGGGGGACCGGCAACGCCGAGCCGTACGACCCGGCGCCGCGGGAGGCGCTGGACAGCCTGTACGCGTCGAGCGTGCTCGCCATCCGCCCGAAGACGGGCGAGATCCACTGCCACTACCAGTACACCCCCAACGACGTGTACGACGTGGACGGCATCGACGAGCACGTGCTCACCGAGCTGGAGGTCGACGGCGAGATGCGCAAGGTGATGATCCAGGCCAACAAGAACGGCTTTCTGTACACGCTCGACCGTACCGACTGCTCGCTGATCGCCGCGCACCCCTATGCCTACGTCAACTGGGCCACGCACATCGACCTGGAGACCGGCCGGCCCGCGCTGACCGAGATCTACCGGAATTTCCTGTCCGGCGAGCAGGTCTACATCTGGCCGTCGCGCGGCACGAACGCGGTTCCCATCGCCTTCAATCCGAACACCGGTCTGATCTACTCGACGACATGGCACGTGCCGCGCATCCAGCGGCTGCTCCCGGAGCCGCAGGAAAGGGTCATCGGGGCCAGCTCCACCGGTGTCTCCAACCGCTTCCCCGAGGTCGAGCCGGGCGATCTGCTCGGGCACATCGTGGCCATCAATCCACTGACCGGCGAGAAGAAGTGGGAGATCCCGATGCACGATTTTCCCAGCTCGGCCGGCGTGCTGGCGACTGCCGGCGGGCTGCTGTTCACCGGCAAGATCACCGGCGAGTTCATCGCGCTCGACGCAGAGACCGGCGAGACCCTCTGGGAGTTCCAGACCGGGTCGAGCGTGAACGCGACCGCGGTCACCTACACCCACGACGGCCGGCAGCAGGTGACCGTGGCGTCCGGGCTCGGGGGCGGGCTCGCCAACCGCTACGCGCGCGGTCTCGTTCCGACCGGCGGCTCGATGTGGACGTTCGCCCTGATGCCGGAGCCGGAGTCTGCGCCGTAGAACGGCGCGCACTCCGGCAGGGCTCGGGTTGGACGGGGAGGCCGGATCCGAAAGGCGACGATTCCTGGCAAGGAGCCCGGGCCGTCAAGAACGGGGCGGGCTTCTGGAAGGTCGGCTGGGCGGCAGGCCGGAGCGCAAGGATGAACCTGCCGCCGTCCGGGTCCGTGCGGTTACGGCGCCGGGGTTTCGGTGGCCCCGCGGAGGGGGGCGAGGGCCTCGATGGCGTCGTCCCAGCTTCGGGTGTTCAGCCGGGCGGCGCCGGGTTCGTCGCCGCTCACCGCGAACACGTCGTCGCCGGTGCGGCCGACGATGACCCGTTCCCGGTCCGCGCCGCCGTCGAAGGTGACGGCGATGGTGGAGATCGGCGCATCGAGGCCGGTGCCGTCGCGGGACGATTCGAACGATTCGGCGCGCAGGTTGGACAGCTTGGCCAGCAGGTCGTCCATGGCGCTGCGTTCGACGTCCCCGGCGTCCGGTGCGGTTCGACGCCAGGCGTCGCTTTCTTCCTCCCCGGCCGCCGCTTCGAGCGCGAACGTCCACTGCCCGCCGTCGTGTTCGATCTCGAGCGCGGTGGCATTGAACGGACGGAACGCGAACAGGTTCTTCCGCCGGTATTCGTCGGCGCCCTGTCCGATCTCGGCGGCCAGCGATTCGTCGACGGTGAACACCAGGTCGCGCGCCGCGTCTCGCGCGTAGACGGTTCCCGCCGGGCTCGTGTCGCCGAGGAGCAGGGTCGCGGCCGAGTTGCCGAGCCCCACTGTCACCGTCAACCGCGGCGTGTCGAGCCCGTAGGGCTCCACGTCGTCCGCCGCCTCCTGCTCGAGGGCGGCCATCTGGCCGGTGGCGAGCCGGCCGACGAGACCGTCGGTCACCGCGAGGTCGGCCCGGGCTTCGACGGGGCTGACCAGCGACCATTCCCCATCCGTCTTGCCGAGCCGGACGGCGAGGTCGGGGCCGGTGACCTCGAGCGAGTCGACTTGGCCCCGGGTGATGTCCAGGATGGACTTGTCGCGGAGGTCGAACGTGGTCTGGTCGAACGTCGTGTCCAGAAAACCGGAGATGAGGAAGACGCGGCTCGAGTCGGCGACGGTCGCATAGAGGTCGTTGCCGGCCGGGGTGCGGCCGCCGATCAGCAGCCGGGCGTCCACGCCGTTCGCGGTCCCGAAACCGACCTCGATATGGGGCGCGGTCAGCCCGAACGGCTGCAGGTCCGGGGCGTCCTCGGGTTCGGCAACGACGCGTTGCATCTCGAGGGTGGCGAGGCTCGACGACAGCGAGACGACCTTGATGACGTCGATATTGACGCGGAACGGTTCGACCATCCGCCACCGGTCGCCGTCCTTCTCGATGACGGTGTGGTCGCCGTTGCTCGAGGTCACCGACAGCGAGTCGATATCGTCCGACTCGACGTCGAATACGGTCTCCAGCGGATCCGGCGTCACCGCCGGCGGCCGCCCGGACTCGACGAAGTAGATGTAGCCGCCCAGACCGAGGGCCACCACCAGCAGAACCAGCGTCGAGCGCACTCCGCGCATGTCCTCCAGCCTCAGCGTCTGCTCAACCAGGTGAACACCCCGGCGCCCAGGATGGCGGCGGGCAGCAACAGCACCGAGAGCCAGAAGACCCGCCGCTGCGCGCCGGCGGTGAGGGTCAGCCGGCGGTCTTCCGGTTCGCGGGCGCGAATCGAGATGAGGTTCTCCTGCTGGGCCAGCCAGTTGACGGTGTTCAGGAACAGGTCGCGGTTGCCCTGAATGCCGACGACCGCGTTGCTGGCGAAGTCGGAATCGCCGATCACCGCGAGACGGGTCTCCGGCGGCGCGGGGTCGTCCCCGCCGTCGGATGCGGACTCGTCGTCCACGGTCTCCGCCGGCGAACCTTCGGCCGCGCCGTCCTCCGCGCTCTCCTCCTCGTCCGCGCCGTCGCCGGAGTCCGCGGGGGCCGGGGCGGGAGCGGAGACGGTCATGCCGATCACCACCGGGCCGGGGCGGTCGCCGGCTTCCTCGTCGAGCTCGACCTGTCCGGTGGCCAGGCTGTCGATGTCCGCTTCCTGCCAGCTCTGCGGGCCGGTCTCGATGAACGACTGCGCGATCCGGCCGTCGGGGCGGCCCGACGCGGCCGAGACCGAGCGGGCCAGAGGATAGGCGGTCAGCAGGTTGAACCGCTCGGTGATCGGATGAACCGGATAGTCGGCGGCCACCGGCACCGAGGCGTCGGCGCCGAAGAGCCGCCCCACGCCGCTCGCGTCGACCACGACGCCGGCGCCCACCTCGATCCCCCACTCGCGCACGAGGCCGAGCAGACCCTCCGGCGCCGGCTCGTCCCCGGTGTCGGGGGGGTCGAGCAGCAGCAGCAGCTTGCCGCCGCGGTCCAGCCAGGCGCCGAGCGCGTCGATTTCCCCGGGCAGCAGGTCCGTCCGCGGTCCCGCCGCGACGACGACGGTGGCGTCGTCGGGTATCGCGCCCCGCTGCGCGAGGACCAGCGAGCCGACCTCGAAGTTGTCGAGCTCGAGGGCGGCCGAGACGGTGCTGTAGCCGTCCTCGTCGGCGGCGGTGTGCGTCTTCTCGCCGTGGCCTTCCAGGAAGTAGACGGTCTGCTCCGCGCCCTCCACGACCTTGATCAGCGTGTTGGTCAGCTCCTGCTCCGAATCGGATTCGACCCTTTCCACCCGGCCTTCGTACTCGAACACGATGGTGCCGTAGGTCTGCACCTCGTACTGACGCGCCAGCATCGGCTGCCCGTCCGCGTCGATGTAGTCGATGGTGACCCGGCTCGACTGGTAGGCGTATTCCTCAAGCAGGTCCCGATAGCGGGGAAAGTCCGGCTCCCGTGCGAACACCCGTATCCGCACCGGCGCGGCCAGGGTGTCGAGCACCTGCCGGGTCTGGTCGGACAGCGAGTACTGCCCGCCCGCGGTCAGGTCCCAGCGCCGGTTCTGCCGGGCGAGCACGTAGTTCAGGGCGACGACGATGGTCACCACCAGTAGGATGCTCGTGCCGGCGAGGGCGCCGTAGCGGGTCTGGCGCCGCCCCAACGACCGGCCGACCTCGCGCCAGTGCCCGGCGCCGTACAGGACGATGCACGCCAGACCGGCGAGGGCCAGCATCCGGCGCAGCGAGTCCTGGTCCGGAACGACCAGCCACGCCAGCACCGCCGTGAAGACGAGGATCGAACCGATCCAGCCGAGGAAATCGAAGATTCTGTTCAGCATCGGGCGTGGGGGCAGTCGGGCCTCAGCCGTTCCAGCGTTCCTGGTCCATCGACTTCGCGGTCAGGAACAGGCTGAGTCCGATGAAGCTGAGGTAGTACGTCACGTGTGTCGTATCGATGACGCCTTTCGAGAAGTCGTCGAAGTGCTCGAGTATCGAGAGATACGCCAGAACCGCCTGGGCCGTCGTGCCGGAGGCGTCGCCGATCCAGTTGATGATCCAGAACAGCAACAGCACCGCGAACGTCGCCACTCCGGCCACGATCTGGTTCTTCGTGGTGCTGGAGATGGCGAGGCCGACCGAGATGAACGCGCCGCCCATCAGGAGCAGGCCGAGGTACCCGCTGAAGATCGGCCCCCATTCGGGGTCTCCGTACCAGAACAGGAGCCCGACGTGCAGCAGCGTGAGGGCCAGCATCAGGCAGTACAGCGCCAGGGCCCCGAGAAACTTCCCCAGGATGATCTGGATGTCGCTCAACGGCGACGTCAGCAGCAGCTCCATGGTCCCCGAGCGTTTCTCTTCGGCGTAGGACCGCATGGTCAGCATCGGGAGCAGGAAGAGCAGGATGACCGCGGTGTTGCCGAACAGCGGCCGAATCATGAACTCGTTGATGTTGACGACCTGCGGCCCCATGCCGAACTGGCCCATGCTGAGCTGGAGCATCACGTTGATGCTCGCCACGTAGAACCAGCCGAACAGGAGGGCGAAGAACACGAGCAGCACGTACGCGATCGGCGAGACGAAGTACGCGCGCATCTCCTTCTGGGCGAGGGCCAGGATGTTACCCATTGGTGTGTTCCTCCGCATCGAGCGGATCCGCGCCCTCGGGCGCGCCGCCGCCCGGCCCGCCGTCGTCGGGCTCGTCGTCGGGAGCGATCTCGTCCGGCTCGCCTGCGGTGTCTTCCGTCGTCAACTGCAGGAAGATGTCTTCCAGGCTCATCTGCTGCGCCCGCAGCTCCAGCAGGCCCCAGCCGTTCGTCACCACGGTGTGCGACACCTCGCGCCGGACGTCGCGGCCGGGGGCGATCTCGAGCCGGAATCCCGATATGCCGTCCCGCTCGTCGGCCAGTGACACGCCGGCCACGCCCGCGACCTCCCGGAGGGCCGGCACCGGGTCGCCGCCGCCGCTGTCGACCTGCAGGTACAGGCTCCGGGAGCCCTGCAGCCGCGCCGTGAGATTGTCCGGGCTGTCGACCGCGACCACCTTGCCGTGGTTGATGATGACGACCCGCTGGCACGTCTGCGAGACCTCCGGCAGGATGTGGGTGCTCAGGATGACGGTGTGGTCGCCCGCGAGCTCGGTGATCATCCGCCGCGTCTCGATAATCTGCCTCGGGTCGAGCCCGGCCGTCGGCTCGTCGAGAATCAGCACGTCCGGGTTGTGGATCAGGGCCTGGGCCAGACCGACCCGCTGTCGGTACCCTTTCGACAGGGTGCCGCAGTAGCGCTTGGCCATGTCCGTGATGCTGGTGCGCTCCATGGCCGCGCCGACCCGCGCCGCCCGGTCGCCGGCCGCGACCCCGTTGATGCGGGCGACGAACTGCAGATACTCGCCGACCGTCATTTCGGGGTACAGGGGCGGCGTCTCCGGCAGATACCCGGTCCGGCGCTTGGCCTCAAGGGGCTGGTCGAAGACATCGAAGCCGGCGACCCGGGCTCGGCCTTCGGTGGCCGGCAGATAGCCGCTCAGGATGCGCATCGTCGTGGTCTTGCCGGCGCCGTTCGGACCGAGGAAGCCCAGAATCTCCCCAGGCTCGACTTCGAAGCTCAGGTCGTCCACGGCCGTGAACGAGCCATACCGCTTGGTCACGTGCTGCACTTCGACCACGATACGTTCTCCCGCACTCCCGCAACCGATCGGGCGCCGCCTCGACCCGCACCAATACTTGTGAACGGGGCCGGTCGCGCCGAGTGACCGTGAATTAGACGCAGAGCCCAGCAAAAAAGACGTCCAGCCGACTCAGGATGCGCAGGGTTATTGTAGTGTTCGGTCCGCCCATTCGCAACCGGACTCCGGTCCCCGGCGCTCAGCAGCCCGTGGTGGACCCCGCGTTGCATCGAGAGCGGCGAGGCGGGATGCATCGCCGGTCGAATGCAGCGGGGACTTTCACCACGGGCTGTCAGGGTTCGTCCCGGTGGGCGATCGCAGCATTCTCCTGATGCCGGTCGACGTAATCGTCGATGGCGGTCTGGTCGGCGGCGTCCATGCGCTCGAACTGCAGGCCCACCCCGATGCGTGGATCCCGCCAGGCCACCCGGCACAGGGCTTCGATGTCGAGTGCCGACCCGGGCAGCCGGAACCGGGCGTGGACCTTGCCGGGGGGGCGCAACGGGTTCATCGTACGCACCGCGAACCCGCCGGTGCCGATGTTCAGGGTCACCGCGGTGGCGATGGTCTGGTCGACCCGGTACGAGACGGGAATGGCGAGAACGACGCGCGGGCTGCTGCGGCGGTTGAACTGGTCGGGAAACAGGTGGGGAGCCAGCGAAGGCAGGATGTCCTGCGCGTCGCAATGTTCGTTCACGTAGCCGGCGACTCCGAGCGGCGCGAGGGCGCGTACCTCGGCGGCGCTCGCGACGGACCCGCTGAATATGACGACCGGAAGCCCGGCCGCGCACGCCCGCACCTGGCGGAAGAGGGCGGTGCCGTCGTCGTCGGCCAGCCGGAGATCGAGGAGCAGGAGGTCTACCGGGTCGCGCTCGTCGCGAAGCTGATGCAGCAGCGCCGCCGCGCGGGTCGCCCCGAGCACGCGGTGATCGGCCTGGTGCAGGGGGTCGGAGAATCGATCGCGGACCCCGCCGTCGCCGGTGGCCAGGAGCACCGTGCGCGAACCGGTCGTCGATGCGGGCATCGCGGACATCGTAACTCCGGATTGACAGATTTCTCGGTTCCTTTGTAAGCTGTGCCCCTCTGGTCCGGTGTATCCGGGCATCGGCCGCCCCTGCACGTCCCGCATCGGGACGGGGAGGCGTGTCGAGCGCCGATCAGGGGTGACGAGGGAGCATACCGGCGGGAAGGGATGCCTGACCGCCGGGATGTCGCGTCGGCGGATGCCGAGGCGGCGGTTGCCAAGAGCTGCCAGTCCCCGGGAGGCCCTCTCGGGGCGCTGAGAACAGGAGACGTCACAATATGAAGTCGTCATATCGTTACCTTGTTGCTGTCTGCCTGAGCTTGGTGCTCGGGCTGGGCGCTGCAGGATGCGCGGACAATCCGCCGCCCGAGCCGCCTCCTCCGCCTCCTCCGGCTCCGGCGCCGCCGCCGCCGCCGCCGCCGCCGCCTCCTCCGCCGCCTCCTCCTCCGCCGCCGCCGCCGCTGACGGAAGAAGAGCTTTTTGCGCGGATGTCTCTGGAGGAGCTCAACGACTCGTCACCGCTCGCCGCGGTGTTCTTCGACCTGGATCAGTCGGCGGTTTTGCCGGCGGGACAGGCTGTCCTGCAACGCAACGCCGAATGGATGCAGCGGTGGGCCTCCACGCAGGTGCTCGTCGAGGGACATTGCGACGAGCGCGGGACGAACGAGTACAACCTGGCTCTGGGCGAGCGCCGCGGCGCCGCCGTCCGCGACTATCTCGTGAGCATCGGCGTGGACGCGAACCGGATACAGACCACGAGCCGCGGCGAAGAGTCGCCGTTCTGCACCGAGTCGACGGACGGCTGTTGGGCGCAGAACCGCCGCGGTCACTTCATGGTCACCGCGAAGTAGGACTCGGGGCGGCGGCCGGCCGCGTCCCGACGCCGTTCGGTCGTGATGAACGGGTGTGTGCGGTTTCCGTACACACCCGTTCCGCTTGTACGGGGCTATTTCACCGACGTTTCGCCTCGTCCCGGGCCGCCGGGGGAAGGGAGGCCAGGGCCTGCAAGAGCTCGGCGACCCCGATGCGGGCGCGGGCCACCTCGACGTCGTTCGCGAGCAGGACCGGGATGTGGTGTCGGTACCGCCGCAGAAGGGCATCGTCGAGCGAGATGTCCACCTCGGTCAGCTCGCACTCCACCTGACCCAGGACGCGGTGAATCACCGCTTTCATCTCGTCGCACAGATGGCAGCCCGGACGGGTGTAGAGGGTCAGGCGCATGGTTTCAGGCGCGGACCGGCGGACCGGGGGGCGAGAGCTCCAGCGAGCCGATGACGTCGGTCGTGCCGGCCAGCCCGTGACGCTGCAGGTAGCCGGTCAGTCCCGCCAGCAGCTTCTCCCAGATGAACGGGTCGACGAAGTTCGCGGTGCCCACCTGGACCGCGGTGGCTCCCGCGATCAGGAACTCGAGCGCGTCTTCGGCGTTCATGATGCCGCCCATCCCGATCAGCGGCAGGGATACCGCCTGGCGGCATTCGTGCACCATGCGAACCGCGATGGGGCGGATGGCGGGGCCGCTCAACCCGCCCACCACGTTCGAGAGCCGGGGGCGGCGGGTTTCCACGTCGATGGCCATGGCCAGGAACGTATTGACCAGCGAGACCGCATCCGCGCCCGCGTCGCGCGCCGCGACCGCGAACGCGGCGACGTCGGTCACGTTCGGCGTGAGCTTCGGAACGAGGGGGAGGTGGGTGACCCGCCGCACCGCGGCGACGACGTCGTGCGTGCCCCGCAACGACGAACCGAACATCATGCCGCCCTTCTTGATGTTCGGACAGGAGATGTTCAGCTCGATCGCCGCGACCCCTTCGGCGTCGTCCAGAATGCGGGCGACCTCGGCATATTCATCGATGGTCGAGCCGCAGATGTTGACGATTACGACGGCGCCGCGTTCGCGGAGCGGCGGCAGCTTTTCCGCGACGAAGCGCCGAACCCCGATCCCCTGCAGGCCGATGGCGTTCAACATCCCGCTCGGGGTTTCCACGATGCGTTCCGGCGGGTGCCCCTCCCGCTCGTCGAGAAACAGCCCCTTGACCGCGACCGCGCCGAGGGTGCCGAGGTCGACGACGCCGGCGTACTCCACCCCGTAGCCGAAGCAGCCGCTGGCCGCGATGAAGGGATTCGCGAGCGTGAGCTCCCCGATGTTCACCGACAGGTCGACACTCATCCCGCTCCTGGCTGCCCCAGCCCGTCCCAGACCACCGTCCCGCCGTCGAAGACCGGTCCGTCGAGGCAGGAACGGACGAAGTGGGAGGCTTCGCCGGGGCGCCGCACCGGCACGACGCAACTGTAGCAGCCCCCGAGGCCGCATCCCATCACCTGCTCCAGCGACACCTCGGTCCGGCGTCCGTGGGCGTGCGCCAGATCCGTCACCGCGCGCATCATCGGCGTCGGCCCGCAGGCATAGAGACGCAACCCGGCGGCGGGGTCGAGCCGGCCCAGGGCGCGTTCCAGGGGCAGGGTGATCAGTCCATGGTCGCCGCGGCTCCCGTCGTCGGTGGCGAGCTCCAGCCCCACCCCGAGGCGCCGGAACGCATCGAGATGGAACAGCTCGCGGGCGGAGCGCGCGCCGTAGAACAGCGTCGACTCGACGCCGCTGGTGCGGAGCGCGACGGCGAGGCTGTGGAACGGGGCGAGGCCGACGCCCCCCGCGACCATCCACGCCCGCTCCGGCCGGGCGGCGGGTGAGAACGGCCGGCCCAGGGGGCCGAGACAGCGGACCCTGGTCCCCGGCTCCAGGCCGAACAGGGTGCGGGTGGTCACCCCGATCTGCTTGTTCAGCAGCGACAGCCCGGCGATGCGTCCGGTGTCGTCCCGCAGCACCTCGAAGATCGAGAACGGCCGCCGCAGCAGCGGATGGTCGCCGGGACCGGGTTTGACCATGACGAATTGCCCCGGCTTCGCCCCTGTTGCGATGTCCGGAGCGGCCAGGGCCAGGACGTTGTAGTCGGGCGACAGGCGGGTGTTCGACAGGACGACCGCGTCCACATCGACCGGCATGACGGGGCGATCATATCCGAACGCGGCCGGAGGGGCTCCGACCGCCGGCAGGAGCGCGTGCGCGCGGTTGCGCACGGTTGCGCACGCTTGCCGCGGAACGCTACAATGCCTGGACTCTCCAGGGTGACGCCGATCCTGGCGGTCCGTGGCAGAACCGCGCGTTGCACCGGGACCGCCGGTCGAATGCAGCGGGGTCTCTTGCGACGGGCTGCCAACGCCGCCAAGAGCCGATCGTGAGCGGTGACCGGTTGCGATTCCAGCCTCTCGTTCGTTGCGCCGCGTCCGGTCCTGCGGAGGTCCCGTGCCGGTGGTGATGGCGGCCGAGCAGGTCGCGCGGACAATTATCAGAATCGCCCACGAGGTGGCGGAACGGCATCGCACCCTCGATGATCTCGCACTCGTCGGCATCCGCACCGCCGGCGCCCCTATCGCACGCCGGCTGTCGGCCGAGCTCTACGACATAGGCGGGGTCCGCGTGCCGACCGGCGCGCTCGACATCACCCTGTATCGAGACGACCTCATGCGCCATCAGGTCGGGCCGCAGCCAGTCCTCCGCCGGACCGACATCGACTTCTCCATCGACGACCGCCGGATTCTCCTGGTCGACGACGTGCTGTATACCGGCCGCACCATCAGGGCGGCCCTCGACGCCCTCATCGATTTCGGGCGTCCCCGGGCCATCGAGCTGATCGTCCTCGTGGATAGGGGGCACCGGGAACTGCCGATCAAGGCCGACTACGTGGGCAAGACCGTTCCCACCTCGCGCGACGAGAGCGTCCAGGTCCGCCTCCGGGAGGTCGACGGCCGGGACGAGGTGGTCATCGACGATGGTCCCGACCGCTGAACCGTCCCGCCGCGCCGTCGATGCGTCGTTGCAACTCGACGTGCCGGTCCGCCTCCGGACGAAGGATCTGCTGAGCATCCGGGATCTGTCGCCCGACGAAATCCTGTTGATACTCGATACCGCCGAGGCCATGCAGGAGGTCGGCACGCGGTCGATCAAGAAGGTGCCGGCCCTGCGGGGGCACACGGTGGTGAATCTCTTCTTCGAACCGAGCACCCGCACCAGAACCTCGTTCGAGATTGCCGAGAAGCGGCTCAGCGCCGACACCGTGAACGTTGCGGCCAGCGGTTCGAGCGTCTCGAAGGGCGAGTCGCTGGCCGACACGGTCCGCAATCTCGAGGCGATGGCCCCCGACGTGATCGTCCTGCGGCATGCATCGGCGGGGGCGGGGCATCTGGCCGCGCGTCTGTGCGGGGCTCGCGTCATCAATGCCGGGGACGGCATGCACGAGCATCCGACCCAGGCCCTGATCGACGCGTTCACGATCCGGGAGCACAAGGGCGAGTTCGCGGGGCTCAAGGTCGCCATCATCGGCGACCTGCTGCACAGCCGGGTGTTCCGGTCGAATCTGCTGCTGCTGCGGGCTCTCGGCGCCGACATCTGCGCGTGCGGGCCGGCCACCCTGATGCTGCCGGACATGGCGCACCTCGGCGTGCGCGCGACCACCTCGGTCGACGACGCGGTCGCGGGCGCCGACGTCATCATGCTGCTCCGGGTGCAACTGGAGCGCATGCGCGGCCACTTCTTCCCGTCGCGGCGCGAGTATTTCCAGCGCTTCGGCATGACCCCGGCCCGCCTGCGGCGCGCCGCGCCCGATGCCATCATCATGCATCCCGGACCGATGAACCGCGGGGTCGAGATCGCCTCGGAGGTCGCCGACGGATCGAGCTCGGTCATTCTGGAGCAGGTGTCGAACGGGGTCGCGGTCCGCATGGCGGTGCTGTACCTGTTGGCCGGGAGCCGCCGGGGAGAGTCGGGGCCCGCGCCGGGCGGTCCGGAGCTCGACGTGGCAGAGGATCCGGAGCCGCGGAGCGTGAGGGCGGTGGAGTCGGGCGCCGCGCCCGGCGGGCCGGAGCCCCCCGGCGAGAGCGCGTGGGACCGGGGATCGAGTCAGTGAGTGAACGGACCACGATTCTGAAGGGGGGGCGGGTCGTAGACCCCGCCGCCGGTCTCGACGGCGTCGCCGACGTGCTGATTCGGGACGGCCGGGTGGCGCGGGTCGGTCCCGACCTGGAGGTCGAGCCGGCGGCCGCGGTCATCCACGTGCCGGACGGATGCGTGGTGTGTCCGGGATTCGTCGACATGCACGTCCACCTGCGCGAGCCGGGTGCCGAACACAAGGAGACGGTCGCTACGGGGGTCGCGGCGGCCGTCGCCGGCGGCTTCACCGCGGTCGCCTGCATGCCCGATACCGAGCCGGCGAACGACGAAGCCGGCGTCACCGGGCTCATTCTCGCCCGAGCGGCGCAGGCCGGCCTCGCCCGGGTCTATCCGATCGGGGCGGTGTCGAAGGGGCGCGCGGGCCGGCAGCTCGCCGCGATCGGTGAGCTGCGGGACGCCGGATGCGTCGCCGTCTCCGATGCCGGGCGCCCGGTCGCGAACGCGATCCTGATGCGGCGCGCCCTCGAGTACGCGGCGATGTGCGGCATGCCGGTCATCGACCACTGCGAGGACGCCGCGCTGACCGTCGACGGGGTCGCCCACGAGGGCCGCACGGCGGCGCTGCTGGGGTTGCGCGGCATGCCGGCGGCGGCGGAGGAGATCAACGCCGAGCGGGACGTGGCGCTGAGCGGGCTCACGGGGGCGCCGGTTCACCTCGCGCACGTCAGCGCCCGCGGCACGTTGCGGGCGGTCCGGTCGGGGAAGGCGCGCGGGGTTCCGGTCACGTGCGAGGTCACCCCGCATCACCTGACCCTGACCGACGAACGGCTGGCGGAGTACGACACGAACTGCAAGATGAACCCGCCGCTGCGCGGTGCGGCCGACCTCGAGGCGCTGCTCGGCGGTCTTGCCGACGGCACCATCGACTGCGTCGCCACCGATCACGCTCCGCATCACTTCGACGAGAAGCTCGCCGAGTTCGACCGCGCGCCGTTCGGCGTCGTCGGCCTGGAGACCGCGGTGTCGGTCTGTCTCGACCGGCTCGTCCATCCGGGGCGCGTGTCGTTGAGCCGTCTCGTCGCGCTGCTCTCCGCGAATCCGGCGCGGATCCTCGGGGTGGAGGGCGGCGCCCTGACCGAAGGGGCGCCGGCCGACATCACCGTCCTCGCCCCGGATCTGCCGGTCACCGTCGATGCCCGCGCGTTTCGCTCCCTCGCCGGTAACACCCCCTTCGACGGCTGGTCGCTGCGGGGCGGCGTTGCGGCCACGATGGTCGGCGGGCGGACCGTCTACGTGAACGGCTCGGTCGCCGGCGCCGCCGCCTTCGGCGCCCCGGCCCGCGCCTGATGCCGCGCCGCCGCGTGCCGTCCGCCGCGCTCCGCCGCCTGGCGGCGCCGCTCGATCATCTGTACCGGACCTTCAACCACCCCGAGTCGGCGGTCGACCCGATCCAGCTCGTGCGGCGGTATCCCGCGCCCGCGGATCGCGAGGTGGTGGCGTTCTGCGCGGCGGGGCTGGCGTTCGGCCGGGTCGCCGCGGTGCTGGATTCCATCGAGACCGTGCTGGACGTGCTCGGACCCGGTCCCGCCGCGTTCGTGCGGCAGTTCGACCCGGCGCGGGACGCCGACGCCCTGCGCCCCCTCGTGCACCGCTGGATCCGCGGCGTGGACGTCATCGCCCTGCTCTGGGTCCTCAAGCGGATGCTCGCGGCGTCGGGATCGATCGAGCGCTTCTTCCTCGAGGGGGACGACCCGTCCGCGCCGGACGTCGAGCCGGGGTTGAACCGGTTCGCGGCGCGGGCCCTCGCCACCGATCTCGCGCCGGTCTACGGCGGCGACCCGCGGCGCCGGGTCGCGTGGTTCTTCCCGCGCCCGGCCGGCGGCAGCGCCTGCAAGCGGCTCAACCTGTTTCTCCGGTGGATGGTCCGCCGCGACGCCGTCGACTTGGGGATCTGGTCGGGATTGCCGGCGTCCAGGCTCATCGTCCCGCTCGACACGCACGTGATCCGGGTCGGGCGGTGTCTCCGGCTCACGCGCTACCGCAGCCCCGGATGGGCGATGGCCCGCGAGATCACCGACTCGCTGCGGCGGCTCGACCCCGGTGATCCGGTCCGCTACGACTTCTCGTTGTGCCATCTCGGCATGATGGAGGCCTGCGGGTTCGACCGGCCGCAACGTGACGACCGGTGTCCGTTGCGGGGGGTGTGCCGGCCCGGCGGACCCCGGCGCCGCCGGTCTGCCGGACCTCTGGTTCGGCCCTGAGCGCCCGCCGCACCGCGGTCGGACGCCGCGGAGATGCCGCGGCGCGGCCGCGGAGGGCCGCGTTGCCATTTCGGACCGCAACACGTCTCAGGGCTGGATCGTCCCGCCCAGGGGAATCTCCTGGACCGCGTCGAAGTCCACCAGCGACCGGATGTAGTCGAGAATGGCGCTCTGCTCGCTGTTGCGCGCCGTCGCCAAGTCCCGTTGCGCCTGGAACACGAAGAAGTTGGTCGACAGACCCACCTCGAACTTGCGCTCCTCTGCTTCGAGGCGGCGTTCCGCGAGCTCGCGCGAGACCCGGGTGGCCTCCACCCGCTGCAGGTTCGTGCGCACGCTCCGGGCCGAGTCCCGGACATCGGTGGTGACGCGCAGCTCGAGGCTCCGGCGGCTCGCTTCGCTCCGGGTCCGCTCGAGCCGGTAGCGCTCGAGGTTGGCGTCGGCCGCGCTCGTGCCGAGGGGGTAGGCGACGGTGACTCCCACCTGCCAGTCCGGAAAATCGTTCGCGAAGACGTCGCCGAGGACGGTGCCGAACGATCTCTGCTCCCGGCCCACGACCGTGCCGGGGAACCCGCCGGTCCGGATCAGCCGTTCCCCGCCCAGGCCCGTCAGCCCGTAGTCGACCCGCAGGTTCACCTCGGGCAGGCGCTGGTTGCGGTAGTACCGGATGTTGGTGTCGGTGGTCTCCATGTTCGTGTCGAGGGCGTCGAGGTCGGTCCGGTTCAGGAGCGCATTGCGGACGGCGGCGTCGACGTCGATCTCCCGCGCCCGCAGCACCGGGGTGTCGCTGGGCTGGAGGCGGACCGACCAGAAGCCGGGGGTGTCCGGGTCGAATATCAGGGTCCGCAACCGGTCCTCGGCGCTTTCGAGGTCCGCCTCGGCCAGAATCACCGCCTCGGTGTTTCTCGCGACCTCGGCTTCCGCCTCGAGAATGTCGATCGGCGCCATGGTGCCGACCTCGACCCGGGTGCGGTTGTTGCGCAACATTTCCTGCGCGAGCTCGAGCGACTGGCGTTGGACTTCGAGGAACGACTGGGCGAACACGAGTTGCCAATAGGCGTTGCGGACGGTGCGCTCGGTCCCGATGACGGTGCGCCGGAGGTCGATGTCGGAGAGATCCCGATTGGCGCGGGTGATCGCGATCTGCTGCCGGAAGCCGTCGATGCCGAGATTGCGCAGCAGCGGCTGGGTGTAGTTCAGGTTCACGTTGGAGCGCAGGATGGGGTTGAACGACGAGAAGATGTTCGTCGTGCTCGATCGCGAGCCGTTCCAGCTCGCCGAGTACTGGCCGCCCTTCCAGGGCACCTGCTGCACCACGTCCACGCTGTCCTGCAGCAGGCGGTCGGTCACCTTGACCTCGCCGCCCGCGAAGATGTTGGCGGCGGGGCTGTCGCGGTCGTTGCCCGCGACCGTCGTGGACAGGGTGGGGGCGTACACGGACCGCGCCTCGGCGACGACCGTATCCTGAATCAGCGGATTGATGCGCTCGACCCGCAGGTCGAGGTTCTGCTCCAGGGCCAGGGTCACCGCTTCTTCGACCGACAGGTGACGCACGGGGCGGGACGCTTGCAGGGAGGCCCGAGGCAGGATGACGCTGCCCGCCGGCGCGGCGGCAGGGGCCGGGGCGTCGGCGGGAAGCCCGGCCCGCGGCTGAGCGCGGCCGGGAGCGGGGTGCAAGGCCGGCAGCGCGAGCGCCATCAGCATCGTAACGAGCAGTCGTCCACTACGCATGTGCATCTCCTGAGGACACCGATACGTTGGTCCGGCGCCGCTCGCCGGCCGAGGACCCGGCCGCCAAGGTGCCGCCTCCTGTATATGACGTTCGCGAAGGGCTCAAGTTCTGGCGGGCCTGCGATTCCGTGCGGAGCAGCGGCTCAGACCTCCGTCAATCGCACGACGTGCGTGATGGCCTGCGACAGCCGAGGCTTCAAACGTAGCACCGCGCCCCCCGGCCAGCAAGGGGCGGCATCCCGCGGGTGAAGCGGGGAGCCGCGCCTCGGTGAAGGAGGCGGCGGCCGGGGTTGTATACTTCGATTCCCATTGCCATGGATGCGAGTTCCGTACTCGATCTGTTCAGGCGGCGCGAGGGCCTGCTGGAAGGGCACTTTCGGCTCTCGTCCGGCCTGCACAGCGCGGGATACGTGCAGTGCGCGCGTGTGCTGCAGCACCCGGAGGATGCCGCGGCGCTCGGCCGGGCGCTGGCCGAGCGGGTCGCGCGCGTGACGCCGGAGCTGGTCCTGTCGCCGGCCCTGGGCGGGGTCGTGGCGGGACACGAGGTCGCCCGGGCCCTGGGGGTGCGGGCGCTGTTCGCCGAACGCCGCGACCGCCGGCTGCTGCTGCGCCGCGGATTCCGGATCGCCCCGGGCGAACGGGTGCTCGTCGTCGAGGACGTGGTGACCACCGGCGGGTCCACGCGCGAGACCATCGAGGTCGCCGAGCACGCCGGCGGCGAGGTCGTCGGGGCCGCGGCGATTCTCGACCGGGGCGAGACCCCCCCCGGATTCGACGTGCCGTTCGAGGCGCTGGTGCGCTGGCCGCTGCCGGTCTTCGAGCCGGAACGCTGTCCGCAGTGCGCCCGCGGCGAGCCGGTCGCCAGCCCCGGCTCGCGGCCGTCACGATAATTCGCGATGCGCACCTTCAAGCTCACCGTGGCCTACGACGGCACCGCGTACGTCGGCTGGCAGCGGCAGGCGGCGGGGACGTCGATTCAGGGATGTCTCGAGGCGGCGCTGGGCGATATCGGGGGGGCGGCGGTCGCCGTCGTCGGCGCCGGGCGAACCGACGCCGGAGTCCACGCCCACGGACAGGTGGCGGGTGTCCGGCTCGACGTTCGCATCGATCCGGCGGCGCTGGCGCGCGCGGTGAACGCCCGGCTGCCGGCGGACATTCGCGTCGTCGACAGCGCGCTGGCCCCCGACGCGTTTCATGCGCGCTTCGACGCCGTCGCCAAGTCCTATCGCTATCGTCTGCTGCACGGCCCGGTGATGAGCCCGTTCCTGCGGCGATACGCCTGGCACGTTCGGGAGCGGCTCGACGTGGAGGCCATGACCGCGGCGGGCCGGGTGCTGATCGGCGAGCATGACTTCGCCGCGTTCCAGGCCACCGGCAGCACGGTGCGGACCACCGTGCGCACGTTGTTCGATCTGACGGTCCGGCGGGCTTCCCCCGACGCCTGGACCGCCGCGGACGCCGGCGGCGCGGACATGACCGTGATCGACGTGCGCGGCAGCGGTTTTCTCCGCCACATGGTCCGGACCATCGTGGGGACCCTTGTCGAGGTCGGCCGGGGGCGGCGGGGTGCGGGGGAGGTCGAGCAGGCGTTGCGGGGTGCGGATCGAAGTGCGGCGGGACCGACCGCGCCGCCCCGGGGGCTTTTCCTGACCGCGGTCGCGTATTCGCAATGACGGCGGTCCGGACGGCGCCGGTCTCGGGCCGGTGGGGCGGCGGCGCGGGCCGCCGGGCGGCTCCGACCCGCCGGATCGGCTTGAACGAGACGCGGGCGCGGTTCGTATAATCAGGATGGGACGATTGCGGCCCGGGGTCCCGTCGGATCACGGGCTCGCACCTGCCAAATACGCGGATGAGTTTCGAAGATCTGCTGACCTGGGCTCCGGCCGGTTCGCGTGAAGCATCGCTCGTTCGGCAGGTGGACCTCGACCGTCTGCCGGCGCACGTGGCCATCATCATGGACGGCAACGGCCGGTGGGCGGCTGAGCGGCATCTGCCCCGGGTGGAGGGCCATCGGGCGGGTATCGATTCGGTCCGGGACGTGGTGGAGGTGTCCGCCCGGCTGGGGATTCGGGTCCTGACCCTCTACGCCTTCTCGGTCGAGAACTGGAAGCGCCCCCCTGCCGAAGTATCGGTGCTGATGGGGTTGCTGAAGAAGTACCTGTGGCTCGAGCTGAAGACGCTCCTCGACAACGACATCCGCTTTCGGGTCATCGGATGCCAGGAGAAGTTGCCGGCCGACGTCCGGCGCGAGCTCGACGCCGCGAAGGAACGCACCAGCGGCAACCGCGGCATGTGGTTCAACATCGCCCTCAACTACGGCGGGCGGGCGGAGATCGTCGAGGCGGCGCGTCGGGCCATCGAGAACGCGGTCCATCCGGCCGACCTCGATGAGCGGCGCTTCGCCGAGTTCCTGTACACGGCCGGGCAGCCGGATCCCGATCTGCTGATTCGTACGAGCGGCGAAATGCGGGTCAGCAACTTCCTGTTGTGGCAGATCGCGTACTCCGAGATCTGGGTCACCGACACGCTGTGGCCCGACTTTCGCGCGCGGCATCTGCTCGAGGGGATCGTCAGCTACCAGAAACGTGATCGGCGCTACGGCGGGATCACCCAGCCGGTGGCGGCCGGAGGGTAGGTGAAGCGCGTCCTGAGCGCCCTGACGCTGCTGCCGGTGGTGATCGGAGTCATCGGGTTCCTGCCGCCGGCCGGCGCGGTGGTGCTGGCGGAAGCGGCGGCGCTGCTGGCGCTGCGCGAGTACGCGGCGCTCGCTGCGGGGTACGGCGCCCGCGTGTTCCGCGGGGTGGTGGCCGCCGGCGTCGCCGCCGGCGTCGCCGCCGGGGCCTGGGACGCAACCGCGGTGGTGCTGCCGGCGGCGCTGCTCGCCATCGGCGGGGCGAGCCTGACGGCGGGGCGCCGCGGGGACCGGATTCTGATCGACGTCGCCGCCTCGGCGTTTCCGTTGCTGTATCTCGGCCTGCCGCTGGGGGCGGTGGTGGCGGTGAGGACGTCGGCCGGCGCGGGAGCGGTCTTCCTGCTGCTCGGGCTGATCGTGGCCAGCGACACCGCTCAGTACTATGGGGGGCGGTGGCTCGGGCGCAACCCGCTCGCGCCCGCCATCAGCCCCGGCAAGACGGTCGAGGGGGCGCTGTTCGGGGTGGCGGCGGGGGCCGGAGTGATGGCCGCGGGCGGGCCGATCGTGTTCAGCGCGTTGAGCTTTTCGCCGATCGCGGTGTGCCTGCTGCTCGGGGCGGCCATCGCCGGCCTGGGCATCGCCGGTGACCTCTTCGAGTCGCTGCTGAAGCGCGGGGCGGGCGTCAAGGACGCCTCGGCCCTCATCCCGGGGCACGGGGGAATGCTCGACCGCATCGACAGTCTGCTGTTCGCCGGGCCGGGCTTCTACCTCTTGCTGCACTTCCTGTGACTCCTGGGGCTACTGCAATCGTGACTCCTGCAATTCCTGTGACCACGGTGGCTACTCTGCAATTCCTGTGACTACTGCGATTCCTGTGACGATGGTGGCTACTGCAGTTCCTGTGATTACTGGCGGCTACGCAATTCCTGTGACTCCTGCAATTCCTGTGACCACTGCAATGCCTGCGACCGGCGTCCGGATGACGCGCATCGCCGTTGCGGCCGACCGATCCGGCCGCGCGCGACCGGGCCGGGCTCGCGCGGCTCGACCGCGGGCGGCGGGGGAGCAGCGCACGTGAAGCGTATCGCGATACTCGGGTCGACCGGCTCCATCGGCGTCAGCGCGCTGGCGGTCGCGGCGGCCCATCCCGACCGGATCGAGGTCGTCGGTCTGGCCGCCGGCGCCAATACGTCCCGGCTGGCCGCGCAGGTCGAGGACCATCGGCCGCGGGTGATCTCGGTCGCGGCCGACGACGGTCTCGCCGGGGTGCTGGCCGGGGTGTCGGCGTCGGCCCGGGCGGGGATCGAGCACGCGTCGGCCGGCGCCGACGGGCTGCGCGCGGTGGCCACCCATCCCGCGGCCGACCTCGTGCTGTGCGCGACCACCGGGACGACGGCGCTCGACGCGGTGTTCGCGGCGATCGAGGCGGGGAAGACCATCGCCCTCGCCAACAAGGAGGTCCTGGTCATGGCCGGCGGTCTGGTCATGGCGGCGGCCCGCCGGCGCGGGGTCGCGGTGCTGCCGGTGGACAGCGAGCACAACGCCATCCACCAGTGTCTCCACGGACGTCCCTCCGGCGAGGTCCGGCGGCTGCTGTTGACGGCGTCCGGGGGGCCGTTCCGCGGCTGGAGCGCCGAGCGCCTGAACGGCGTGCGGCCGGCCGACGCCCTGGCCCATCCGACCTGGCGCATGGGCCGCAAGATCACCGTCGACTCGGCGACGTTGATGAACAAGGGGCTCGAGGTCATCGAGGCCCGCTGGCTGTTCGGGACGCCGGCGGACCGGATCGACGTGGTCGTGCATCCGCAGTCGGTGGTGCATTCCCTGGTCGAGCTCTGCGACGGGTCGGTGATCGCCCAGATGGGGGTCACCGACATGCGCCTGCCCATTCAGTACGCGTTCTCCTATCCCGACCGGTGGGACAGCCGGCTGCCGCCACTCGATCTGGCCGCCTGCGGCCGTCTCGAGTTCAGCCCGCCGGACCTCGACCGGTTCCCGTGCCTCGCGCTCGCCTACCGGGCGTTGCGCGGCGGTCCGGCGCTGCCGGTGGCCCTCAACGCCGCGAACGAGGCCGCGGTCGAGGCGTTTCTCGCCGAGCGGCTCGCGTTCACCGCGATCCCCGAGGTGATCGCGGGGGCTCTCGACGACGCGGCAGGGGCGGCGCCGGCGGACCCCATGACCCTCGACGACGTGCGGCTCGTGCATGCCCGCGCCACCCGGTATTCCTGCCGCCGCATAGGCGAGTTACAATCGAAACGATGACCAGTCTCCTCGCGTTCCTGTTCGTCTTGGGCGTGCTCGTTTTCGTGCACGAGCTCGGGCACTTCCTCGTCGCCCGGCATCACGGCGTCCGCTGTCTGACGTTCTCGCTCGGTTTCGGGCCGAAGATTCTGCAGACGAAGCGGGGCGACACCGTGTACTGCATCAGCGCGATCCCGCTGGGCGGCTACGTGAAGATGGCCGGCGAGACCGTCGAGGACGAGCGCGACGGCCGGGACGACGAGTTCCTGTCCAAGACGAAGTGGCAGCGTTTCCAGATCCTGATGGCCGGGCCCGCGATGAACATCGTGCTCGCGGTCCTCGTCATGACCGTCGTGCTCCTGCAGGGGGCCCAGGTTCCGCTCTACGAGGACCGGCCGCCGGTCATCGGGTCGGTGGCCGAGGATTCCCCGGCGTCGGCGGCCGGCATTCTGCCCGGCGATCGCATCCTGAGCGTGGCGGGCCGGCCGGTCGACACGTGGGAAGAGTTGACGTTCGCGATCATGTCCCGCGCGGACCGCGAGGTCGAGGTGGCGCTGCGGCGCGGCGGCGGGGTCCGGACGGTGCAGGTGACGCCGGTCGGCCAGACCGAATACAACCTGGGCGACGTCGGCGTCGGACCCGACATTTCGCCCCAGGTGGTCGCGTGGTCTTCGCGGACGACGGCCGCGCGCGACGCCGGGATCGAGATCGGCGACGTGATCGAAGCGGTCGACGGCCGGAGAGTCACGCAGCAGTCGTTGATCGAGGCGATCAACGTCAGCGCCGGGGCGCCGCTGGCGATGCAGATTCGCCGGGAGGGCGTGACCCGGGAGATCACGCTGGCGCCGGAGGAGGTCGGCGATGCGTGGATGATCGGGGTCAGTCTCGCCCCGTTCGAGGTGCGCATCATCGAGCCCGGACTCTTCCAGGCGTTCGCCCTCAGCCTCGAGCAGAACTACGAATGGTCGCAGTTGATCTTCCAGACCCTGTGGGGGCTGCTGACGCGGGAGACGCCGGCGTCGCAGCTCGTGGGACCGGTGGGAATAGCCCAGTTGTCCGGTGACGCGGCCCAGGTCGGATGGGTGATGCTGTTCAGGCTGATGGCGATGATCAGCCTCAATCTGGGCATTCTGAACCTCCTGCCGATCCCGATCCTCGACGGCGGCCACATCTTCGTCCTCGGCATGGAAGGTATCGCCCGCCGGGACTTCAGCGTGCGGCTGAAGGAACGGATGCTCCTCGCGGGCTTCGTGGTCCTGATGACCCTGATGGTCACGGTGATCTACAACGATCTGACGCGAGTCGCGTGGATCGAACGCCTGATGATCTGGCGCTAGCGCGACCTTGCGGCTCAGCTCTCTCTCCAATCAACCTCTCTTGCTGGCGCTCCGCCGCGAGCTGCCTCCGACGATCCGCCTCGCGGTGCCGATCGTCGTGGCCGAGCTCGGCTGGGTCGCGATGGGCCTCGTCGACATCGCGATGGTGGGCCGGTTGGGGCCGCACGAGATCGGAGCGGTGGGCGTGAGCAGCGTCCTCTGCTTCGCCGTGGTGGTGTTCGGCATCGGCATGTTGCTGGGGCTCGATACCCTGGTGGCGCGGGGCTACGGCCGGGGGCGTCTCTACGAGTGCCGGCGGTGGCTCGTCCAGGGGGTCGGCCTCGCCGTGCTGCTGGCGGTGCCGCTGACGCTCGTCGCCGGCGTGGTGGCCGCGACCCTCGACCGATGGGGACTGGACCCCGCGATTCAACGGCTCGCCACGCCCTACTTCTCGATCGTCCTGCTGAGCGTGCTGCCTCTGCTGGTCTATACCGCGTGCCGGCGGTATCTGCAGGCGGTGGGCCTCGCGACCCGGGTGACGGCGGCGCTGCTCACCGCGAACGCGATCAACGCCGCCGCGAACTGGGTGCTCATCTTCGGTAATCTGGGCCTGCCCGCGCTCGGGGTCGAAGGCGCGGCCTGGGCGACCTGCATCTCGCGGGTATACCTGGCGCTGTTTCTCGCGGTGGTGATTCTGCGCCACGGGCGCCGCGGTCGCTCCGAGCCGTGGCCGCCGCTCCGCCTGGAGAGGCGCCGTCTTCGCCGCCTGGCCGCGCTCGGCCTGCCGGCGGCCGCCCAGGTGTCCCTGGAATTCGGCGTGTTCGCGGTCGTCACCGCTCTCGCGGGGCGGTTGGACGCGACCACGCTGGCCGCGCATCAGATCGTGCTGAACGCCGCCAGCGTGACCTTCATGGTGCCGCTCGGGGTCGGCGCGGCCGGCGCGGTTCGCGTAGGTTACGCGGTCGGACGGCGCGACCCGCCGGGCGTCCGGCGAGCGGGGTGGGCCGCGTTGGTTCTGGGCGGCGGGTTCATGGGCGCCGCCGCCCTGTTCTTCGTGCTCGCGCCGCACGCGATCCTGCGGCTGTTCACCACCGACCCGGCAGTGATCCGTGCCGGCGTGACGCTGCTGCTGGTGGCGGCGTTCTTCCAGTTGTTCGACGGGCTGCAGGGGGTGGCGACGGGGGTGCTCCGGGGGTTCGGCGACACCCGGACGCCCATGGTGTGCAACCTCGCCGGACACTGGGGCATCGGCCTGCCGGCCGGCTATCTGCTCTGCTTCGTGGTGGGCTGGGGCGTCGTCGGTCTCTGGGTGGGGTTGTCCATCGGGCTGACGCTCGTCGGCGCCGTGCTCGTGACGATCTGGTGGCGCCGGTCGCGCGCCTGGCGGACGGGGCCCAGCAGCCCGTGGTGAAACCCGCGTTGCACCGAGACCGGCGGGGCGCCAGCGGGCTGAAGAGCGCCCGTGCCTGACATGGCGTGACGAGAGAGCATATTGGGCATATGTGACCGAGGAACAACGCAGTCAGGCGGGATGCACCGCCGATCGAATGCAGCGGGGACTTTCGCCACGGGCTGTCAGAGCACCCGCTCCCGGATCGCCCGCGCCAGCCCCGCCTCGTCATGACCGGTCGTCAGGGGCCACCCGCAGCGTTTGAGCTCCGCCACCGCGTTGCCCATGACGACGGGGTGCCCCGCCATCTCCAGCATGTCGAGGTCGTTGAGGTTGTCCCCGACCGCCATGATCCCGGCCGGGGGGACGCCGCGCCGGGCGGCCCAGTCCCCGAGCGCCGCGCCCTTGGAGCAGCCCTCGGCGGTGACGTCGAGAAGCGAGAAGTCGCGCTGCTCGTACTCGGTCAGGGTGACGGTGAGGCGGCGCGCGCTCGGCAGCGCGCGCACCCGGCCGGCCAGAGCGCGCATGTCGGCGACCCCGCCGGTGAACGCGACCTGAACCGGGTCGTCGTCGAGCGCGGTCTCGAGCGGCTCGACCCGCGTCATGTAGACGCGGTTGCGGTCGTAGTACCACTGCCGCTGGGGATGCGACCAGTCGATCCGCTCGTAGACGTACTGTCTGGCGTCCGCCCGGTCGAAGATGAGGGCGACGCCCTCGCGGACCGATCGCGTGCCGGTGACGAGCCCCCGGGCGAGGTCGCGCGGCACGGGGCGGCAGGCCAGCGTCTCCCCCTCCGGCGTCTTGACGAGCGCGCCGTTGTTGACGATCAGCGTCACGGGGGTGTCCAGCCGTTCAGCGACCGGCCGGGCATGGTGAAAGGCGCGTCCGGTGGCCAGCACGACATCGATGCCGCGCGCCGCCGCGGCCTGGAGCGCCTGCCGATTCGCGTCCGGCAGGCGGCTCGCGGCGTCGAGCAGGGTGCCGTCGATGTCGACCGCGATGAGCCGAATCGGTTCGGACTCCGGCATCACTCCGCCGGCTTCTCGGTGTAGTGCTGCACGACGTAGTCGTCCACGAGCCGGCGAAACGCCTGGGAAAGCTCGTCGTACGAGCCGCGCAGGGTCGTGGCGTGCCGTCCGTCGATGTAGACCGGACAGGTGGGCTCCTCGCCGGTGCCGGGCAGGCTGATGCCGATGTTCGCGGCCTTCGACTCGCCGGGGCCGTTGACCACGCAGCCCATCACCGCGACGCGCAGCTCTTCGACCCCCGCGTGACGGGTCTTCCAGACCGGCATGCTGTCGCGCACGTGCTGCTGAATCCGCTCCGCCAGCTCCTGGAACGTGCTGCTCGTGGTGCGGCCGCAGCCGGGACAGGCGGTGATGCTCGGGGCGAACGACCGCAGCCCCAGCGACTGCAGCAGCTCGCACGCCGCGTAGACCTCGCCGCGCCGGTCGCCCCCCGGCCGCGGCGTCAGCGAGACCCGGATGGTGTCGCCGATGCCCGCGTCGAGGAGGACGCCCATCGCCGCCGCCGACCAGATCTGTCCCTTCATGCCCATGCCCGCCTCGGTCAGGCCGAGGTGCAGCGGCTGCGTGGTCTCGGCCGCGAGGCGGCGATAGATGGCGATGAGGTCGGGGGGAGACGATACCTTGCAGGAGATCACGATCCGGTCGGGGCCTAGTCCGGCGTCGATGGCCAGCGCCGTGGACTCCACCGCCGAGACCACCATGCACTCGTTGATGATCTCCTCCGAGCTGCGGCCCAGTTGCCGGTCGGTGTTCTCCTGCATCCTGGCCATCACCAGGTCCTGGTTCAGCGACCCCCCGTTCACGCCGATGCGCACCGGCTTGCCGTTGTCGCGGGCGATCCGGCAGATCGTCGTGAAGTGGTCGTCCCGCCGGGTCCCGGTGCCGACGTTTCCGGGGTTGATGCGGTACTTGTCGAGAGCCCGGGCGCACGCCGGATACCGGGACAGCAGGAGGTGGCCGTTGTAGTGGAAATCGCCGATGAGCGGCGCGCGGCAGCCGCGATCCTGCATCCGTTGCCGAATCTCCGGAATCGCCGCGGCGGCCGCCGGGGTGTTGACGGTGACCCGCACCAGCTCCGAGCCGGCCTCCGCCAGCTCGACGCACTGCGCTGCCGTCGCCTCCGCGTCCACCGTGTCGGTGATGGTCATCGACTGCACGACGATCGGGGCGCCGCCGCCGATCTGGACATCGCCCACGAGAACCCCGGTGGTGCGGTGCAGTCTGACGGTGCTCATGGGGTCGAAAGGCGGGAGACGAGGGTGCTCTATCGACCAAGCGTAGCACACGCCCGCCCGTGCCGCGGTCGCCGACTGGCGCGTTGGCAGGGTTCCGATGTGAAATGCGTTCCCGGGCGTTCACGGGTCGCACCAATCGCACAGGTTGAACCGGACCTCTTGGCCTCTGCGTAGTGCGCAGGCGACCGCCTGCTCGCGTGTGGCGACGAAGCTGCGCCACTTTGCTGCCGACGCGCACGCAGCGGCACGTGGCAAGTGGACGGTGGTATGGGAGGTGGCGGTCCGCGGAGTACGGGTTGACGCGGTAGGGCGCATCCTTGCGGATGAGCGCCTTGTCGCGACATGGCGTTCTATTGTACGGCGCCAAGCCTGGACGGTCAGTCAGTCGGCTGTGGCGGCCCGCGGGCGCCGCCGGCGCATCCCCAGCAGGGTGGCGCGCGCGGCGGCCACCGCCTGATCGACGTCGCCGGGGGTGTGGGCGGCCGAGAGGAACCAGCCCTCGAACTGGGATGGGGGCGGATAGACCCCGCGGGCCAGCATGCCGCGGAAGAATCGCGCGTAGGCGGCGGTATCGGCGGCGGTGGCGCTCTCGTAGTCCCGCACCGGCGCGGCCGTGAAGAACGGCGTCAGCACCGAGCCGAGGACGTTGATCTGCAGGTCGATCCGCGCTTCCCGGGCGGCGTCGGCGAGGCCGGCCGCGAGGCGGCCCCCCAGCGCGTCGAGCCGCGCGTACAGATCGGGTGACAGCTTCGACAGGGCCCAGCCGCCGGCGGCCATGGCGAGGGGATTGCCGGACAGGGTGCCGGCCTGATACACCGGTCCCACCGGGGCGACCTGCTCCATCAGGCCGCGCCGCCCGCCGTAGGCGCCGACCGGCAGTCCGCCGCCGATGATCTTGCCGAGGCAGGTGAGGTCCGGGCGCACCCCGAACCGCGCCTGCGCGCCGCCGGCGGCGGCGCGGAAGCCGGAGATCACCTCGTCGAAGATCAGGATCGCGTCGTGCTCGTCGCACAACGCCCGCAGTCCCTCCAGGAACCCGGTCTCGGGGGGCACCACGCCCATGTTGCCGGCCACCGGCTCGACGAACAGCGCGGCCACCCGACGTCGATGCCTGCGAAAGAGCCGTTCGACCGACCCGAGGTCGTTGTAGCGCGCGACGAGGGTGTCGGCGGCCACCGCCGGCGGGACCCCGGGGCTGGTGGGGACCCCGAGCGTGGTGGCCCCGGAACCCGCCTGCACCAGAAAGGGATCGCCGTGGCCGTGATAGCAACCGGCGAACTTGATGAAACGGTTCCGGCCGGTCGCGGCCCGGGCGATCCGCAACGCGCTCATCGTCGCCTCGGTGCCCGAGTTCACGAACCGCACCCGCTCGATCGACGGCATGAGCCGCCGCACCGCGGTCCCCAGCTCCACTTCCGCCGCCGTCGGAGCGCCGAAGCTGGTGCCCTGCACCGCGATGTCGGCCAGCACCCGGGTCAGCTCCGCCGGGGCGTGCCCGTGGATGAGCGGCCCCCACGACATGACGAAGTCGATGTAGGAATGGCCGTCTTCGTCCTCGATATGGGCGCCGCGGCCCCGGCGGATGAACGGCGGTGTGCCCCCGACGGCCGAGAAGGCGCGTACGGGGCTGTCGACGCCGCCCGGCAGAATTCGCTTGGCGCGGGCGAACAGGCGTGCGGACTGGCTGCGGCCGGCGGTACTCATTTGGCGGGAACGATATCACGGGCGGCGGGCGCCGCGGGTTGATCGGGTCGAACGCGGAATGCCAGAATGGCGCGTATCGAGTCGGGAGACTTTCGACAGGAGACGACGGATGAACAGGTGGTTGACGGTAGGGTGTTCGGCGGCGGCGGTGGCGTTCGTGTTGGTCAGCGGCGCGGCGGTGGAGACCGCGTCGGGCGGGGGTGAGGTGTTTCCGGCGGCGATGCAGGAAACCACCAGCTCGACCCTCGACGGCGTGTTCACGTCCGCGCAGGCGCGCCGGGGCCGCCGCGTCTACAACCAGAACTGCGCGTCCTGCCACGGACAAGGGTTGCGGGGCGGCGAGATGGCGCCGAGCGTCGCCGGCAGCGACTTCATCGTCTTCTGGACCGAGGTGCCGGTGGGAGCCCTGTACGAGCGAATCCGGGTGTCGATGCCCGAAGACGGGCCGGGGCGGTTGTCGGACGAAGAATATACCGACGTCGTGGCCTACATGCTCGACCGGAACGACTATCCGTCCGGAGACGCCGAGCTTCCCGCCGACAAGGTGGAGCTCGACAAGATCATGATCGTGGCGGCCGAGTGACGTCTGCCGGCTTGGCAGCCCGTGGTGGAACCCCGCGTTGCACCGAATGCAGCGGGGACTTTCACCACGGGCTGTTGGTGCCGGGCCGTCACCTTTCCTGCTCCGCCAGGGTGCGCGCCGCCTGTCTGGCGTAGTAGGTGATGATGACGTCGGCGCCGGCTCGGTGGATGGCGGTCAGGGTTTCCATCATGACTCGTTGTTCGTCCACCCAGCCGAGCCGCGCCGCCGCCTTCACCATCGCGTACTCGCCGCTGACCTGGTAGGCGGCGGTCGGCCGCCGGAAGCGGGTCTTCACCCGGTGAATCACGTCCAGGTAGGGCATCGCCGGCTTGACCATGACGATGTCCGCGCCTTCCTCCAGGTCGAGGGCCACCTCGCGCAGCGCTTCGTCGGTGTTGGCCGGGTCCATCTGGTGGGTCCGCCGGTCTCCGAACGTCGGCGCCGAGTCGGCCGCGTCCCGAAACGGACCGTAGAAAGCGGAACAGTACTTCGCCGCGTAGGACATGATGGACACGTCCTGGAAACCCCGGACGTCGAGCCCCGTCCGGATGGCCCCGATCCGTCCGTCCATCATGTCGGACGGGGCGACGATGTGGGCGCCGGCCTCGGCGTGCGATACCGCCGCCTCCACGAGGTGAGCGACGGTCGTGT
Organism: Vicinamibacterales bacterium; assembly: GCA_965229825.1. Lineage (GTDB taxonomy): Bacteria > Acidobacteriota > Vicinamibacteria > Vicinamibacterales > UBA8438 > JAJEEA01. The sequence goes on along the minus strand of CBDDJQ010000013.1, from coordinate 118,883 downwards.
CGTTGAGAATCGTCTCGCCGTCGAGGACGCCGCAGTGGCCGTGCGACGTGTACTCGCACAGACAGACGTCGGTGATGACGGTGACGTCGTCGAGCCGGCCGCGTATCGCGCGGACCGCGGTCTGGACCGGGGCCGCCGCATCGGCGGCCGCCGTACCCCGTTCGTCCTTGCAGGCGGGCAGCCCGAACAGCAGCACTGCCCGCACCCCGTCCGCCCGGGCCGCGGCGGTCTCGTCGACCGCCTCGTCGACCGATAGCTGGAACACCCCCGGCATCGACGACACCTCGCGCCGCACCCCGGCGCCCTCGCACACGAACAACGGGTACACGAGCATGTCGGCCGACAGCCGGGTCTCGCGCACCAGATCGCGAATGGCGGCGGTGCGGCGCAGCCGCCGCGGGCGCTGCACAGGCCCGCCGGCGTCCCCGCGAACCGGGGTCGCGGCGGCGGGAGCGTCAGGGATGCGGGTGTCCGTGGTTGCCATCGGGTTCCTCCTCGCCGGTTCTGCGGCGGTTCTGCGGCCGCCCCTGACAGCCCGTGGCGAAAGTCCCCGCTGTATTCGAGCGGCGATGCATCCCGCCTGACTGCGTTGTTCGGACGGACTGCTTGCAGTCCGCGGTTGCATATATGCGCCCTCCTCACGCCTTGTCAGGCACGGGCGTTCTTTGCCCGAGGGCGCCCTTCAGCCCGCTGGCGCCCTCGCCGCTCTCGGTGCAACGCGGGGTTCCACCACGGGCGGCTCGTCATGCCTGGTCACGCAGGCGCCTCGCCGGTCTCGGTGCGACGCGGGGTTCTGCCCCGGGCGGCCAGGCCGTCGACGATCGCCTGCAGCAACGCCGGCACCGTGGACTCTGCCGGCATCATCGTGGTGGTGATGTCCAGGCCGGTCGCGACCTCGGCCGTCACCGGGCCGATGCACGCGATCTCGACCTGCCGCAGCAGATCCGCCGCCTGCTCCCCGCCGACCGCCCGCGCGAAGTTCCTGACGCTGGACCCGCTCGTGAACGTGACGACGTCGATCCGGCGTTCGCGCAGCATCCGGCGGATGTCCGGACCCCGGCCGTCGAGGTCGGCCGGCACCGTGCGATAGGCGGTGACCGCGGTCACCTCGGCGCCGGCCCTCCGCAGCTCCGACGGCAGCAGGTCCCGGGCCAGATTCCCGCGCGGCAGCAGCACCCGGACGCCCGTCAGTCCACCCTGCCCGCGCAGGGAGCGGACGATGCCTTCCGACCGGTACTCGTCCGGCACCAGATCGGTCTTCAGTCCGTGTCCGGCGAGGGCCGCGGCGGTGGCCGCGCCGACTGCGCAGACGCGTGCGCCCCGCAGGTTGCGCGGGCCGCCGGCGCCCTCCGGCAGGCGCTCCACGAAGCGGGCCACCGTATTGACGCTCGTGAAGACCACCCAGTCGAACGTCCCGATCCGGGCGCACGCGGCGTCGATCGGTCCCGGGTCCTCGGGAGGGACGATCGCGATCGCCGGAACCTCGATGGCCTCGGCCCCCAGGTTCTCGAGCCGGGTCACCATCTCCGCCGCCTGGGCCTTCGCGCGGGTCACGACGACCCGCACCCCGGCGAGGGGAGGGGTCGCGAACCGCGTGCGGGCCGGGGATGCGGCGTTTTCTCCGATGGCCATGCTCGTACGGACTCGCGGCAGCCCAGCCGCATCAGCCTTCCCAGCCGGTGGCATCATTGTGCCGACTCACGCTGCTGTCAAGACTGCCCACGGCAGGGCCGTCGCGGCCAGGTCCGAGGCCGCGTAGCATTGAATTTGCGGGTAGAGTATGCAGAGACCGGCCGGGGGGGGTCGCGACGGAGGAACGGCGCGGGCGCGAGTAAGATCGAGGGGCGGCAAGCGGAGCCCTGCGCGGCGCAACTACCCGGCATGCCGGTTCCTGGTGCACGATGATGGACACGATCTCGCTGGCCACCGTGGCGCGCGCACTCGACACCATGCTGGACGGCCAGATGACCGCGCAGGCGCGCATCGCCGCGCATCTGGTGGCGGCGGAGGAAGCGGCCGGGCACGACGCGGCGCGGGTGATCGAGACGCTCGACGCCATCTCGGCCGACACGGTGCTCGACGAGATCTGGATCTCCGACGAGCGGGGCGCCGTCTACATCACCAACGTCCGGGACGACGCCGGCGCGCCGATGCCGTTCCAGTTCTATCCCGATCCCGCGGTCCAGCCCCAGGCTTCGGCGTTCTACGCCCTGCTGTCGTCCCCCGTCGACCGTGACGCCGTCGTCGCGCAGGCGGCGCAGGTGCGGGAGATCGACTACGAGGTCTACAAGTACGTGGGCGTCGGCGGCGTCGACCGGAATCGCATCGTGCAGGTCGGCAACGCGCTGGCCTTCGAGGAGCAGGGGCTCGGCGAAGCGTATACGTCGCCGGTCATGACCGCGGTGCTGGCGGCGTTCGGCGAGCCCGACCTGCTGAGCAGCTCCCACACCAACCGGCTTGCCGAAATCCGGGCCGTCTTCGAGGGCATTCTCGGCCGACAGATGGTCGTGCAGGCCATTCTCGTGGACGCCTTCGCCGCGGGCGCCGAGGCGGCCGGGTGGCCGGCGGAGGAGATCGAAGGCAGGCTGCGGCGCATCGTGCGATCCAGCCCCACCGGCGAGATTCACGTCGTGGGGCCGGGAGGCGACGCGGTCTACACGACCCGCACGGCGACCCCCGCCGGCGACCCGGGCGGCCCGACCGGCGACCGCGCTCCGGTCCCGCTCCCCGGCGAGACGAAGCCGGTCGCAGAACACCCCATCGCGCCGCGCCCGTCCGACGGCGCCCTCTACAAGTACGTCACGGTGGCGGGCGCACGCTCGGCCCGGGTCGTGCGGGTGGGGTTTCCCATCGACGACCGTTCACTCGTCTCCCCCCGGTTCAAGGTGGCCGCGCAGGCGAACTGACTCGGCGCGGTCACCCGCGTCCTGCTCGCACCGGCCCACCCTCGGACCGGGCGCCGTCCGCGTTCCGTCACCGGTCGGGTTTCGCGTCGTCGCCTGCCGCGGCGCGTTGCGCGGCTTCCAGAATCGGGCCGGCGCCGGCCGCGAGCAGGTCGCCGGCGACGGAGGCGCCCAGCGTCTCCGCCGCATCGGCAGACATCGCGGCCTCGCGGCGCAGGCGTTGCGAACCGTCGAGGGAGGCCACCATCGCCCGCAGGCGCAGACGGTCCCCGCCGCCTTCGGCGAGGGCGCCTATCGGCACCTGGCACCCGCCGCCGAGGGCGGCGACGACGGCGCGTTCCGCCGTGAACGCGGCCCGGGTCTCCGGGTCGTCGATGGCGGCCAGGGCGGCCCCGGTATCCGCATCGCCGGCGCGGATCTCGACGGCGACGATGCCCTGTCCCGGGGCGGGCAGGCAGACGTCCGCGTCGATCGGCATCGAGATGCGGTCGGCGAGGCCCAGCCGCTCCAGCCCCGCCACCGCCAGCACGAGCAGGTCGTAGTCGCCCGCATCCAGCTTGCGGAGCCGGGTCCCGACGTTGCCGCGCACGAGCCGGAATCGCGCGCGGGGCCACGCGCGGCGCAGTTGTGCGACCCGCCGGACGCTCCCGCTGCCGACGCGGGGGCCGTCGCCGTCGTCGCCGCCGTTCTCCGCCGCGGTCAGCGCGGGCGGCCCGGCGGCTCCGGCCGGCAGGACGACGGCGTCCCGCGGATCCGCCCGCGGCAGAACCGCGGCGATCGCGAGCCCGTCCGGCAGCTCGGCCGGCATGTCCTTCGCGCTGTGCACGGCGAGGTCTATGTCGCCGCGGAGGAGCGCCTGCTCGATTTCCTTGACGAAGACGCGCTTGCCCCCGACCTGCGACAGATTGGCCTCGTGAAGCCGGTCGCCGGTGGTGGTGATGACCACCAGCTCGCACTCCCGCCCGCTCCGGCTGCGAACGCCGGCCGCCACCGTGTTGGCTTGCCAGAGGGCGAGCTCGCTCCCGCGGGTCCCGAGTCTGAGTCGGTTCACGACGCCACCGGGGTCTTCGACGTCGCGGAGGGTTCGGGTTCCTCCCCGATCTTGCCGGCGAGGGAGGAGGCGCCGGACCCGTTCTCGTCCAGATCGAAGAGCCGGGTCACCGTTTCCGCATACTGGGCCGCGGTCGCCGCGTCGCGGGCCGACTTGAGACGTTCGGTCGGCGTCAGGAGCAGCTTCTGGACCAGGACCCGCGTGATCTCTTCCACTCGGGCTCGGGCCTCGGGGGGGAACCGGCTCAGTTTCGGCTCGAGGCGTTCGAGCTCGGCCTGGCGGACCGCCTCGAACCGGCGCCGCAGGGCGACGACGGTCGGGATCGCCCCGCGCGACCGGAGCCAGACGAGGAACTCTTCCGCTGCCTCCGAGACCAGCGCTTCGGCCCGGGACGTTTGTTCCTGCCGCCGCGCCAGATTCTCGCTGACCAGGGTCCGCAGGTCGTCGATGTTGTAGAGGAACACCTGTTCCAGGTCGCCCGAGTCGGGGTCCACGTCCCGCGGCAGTCCGACGTCGATGATGAACAACGGCCGGTTCCGGCGGGCGTGCATGGCCCCCTCGATCGAGGCCCGGCTCAGGATCGGCGCGGGGGCGCCGGTGGCCGTCACGACGACGTCCACGTGCAGCAGCTCCTCGTCGATGGTCGACCAGTCCACCGCGGCGCCGCCGACCTTGTCGGCGAGGTCCGAGGCTCTGGCCAGGGTCCGGTTGGTGACCGTGATCCGTTGCACCTGTTGCGACTGCAGGTGCGTGGCGGTCAGCTCGGCCATTTCTCCGGCCCCCACCACCAGCACCGAGAGTCCCTTCAGGTTGCCGAAGATCTTGCGGGCCAGCGAGATCGCGGCGTAGCTGATCGACACCGCCCCTTCGCCCAGACCGGTATCCGCCCGCACCCGCTTGCCGACCGCGAACGACCAGGGGAAGAGTTTGTTCAGCAACGTGCCGGTGCACCGCTCGCCGCCCGCGGTGGCATAGGCATCCTTGACCTGCCCGAAGATCTGCGGCTCGCCGACGACCAGCGAATCGAGCCCGGCGGCGACCCGGAACAGATGCCGGGCGACGTCACCGCCGGTTCGCGCATACAGATGCGGCGCCAGCTCGGTTTCGGGGATGTCGTGAAACCGGCTCATGAAGCGTGCAAGATCGTCACGCGCGAGCTCGGTGTCTTCGCAGGCCGCGTAGATTTCGGACCGGTTGCAGGTCGTCAGCACCACCGACTCCGCCGGGGACGGACACAGGGCCAACTCCCGGAGCGCGGCGACGATGCCGCGTTTCGAGAAGTCGACCCGCTCGCGCAGATCGATCGGGGCCGTGTGGTGGCTCACGCCGAGCAACAACAGGGTCATGCGGACTCAGAAATTGTGGCTCTCCGTCAGGAAGTACCCCACCGGCACCAGGTTGAGGAGGACGATCGAGAATCCCAGCGCCGAGAGCCAGGCGTCGCGGCGGCCGCTCCATCCGATGACCCGGCGGGCGTAGAGCTCGAACGAATAGACGGCCCAGCTCAGCACCACCACGAAGATCTTCGGGTCGGCGAACGACATCGCCAGCACGCGCGGGTCCGAGCTGTCGGGCTGGAGCTGCAGGACCCAGACCACGCCCACGAGCAGCCCCGCCGTCAGGAACAGCCACCCGATGCCCACCGCTCGTCCGTTCATCGCGTCTATCACGTGCAGCGAGGGAAGCCGGGCGGCGAAGAACCCGAGCTGTTTCGACTTCAGCTCGCGGAACAGCAGGACGTAGGTGATGCCGACGACGCAGGCCAGCGCGAATGCGGCGTAGGCGAACAGCAGCGAGACCACGTGCGCGGCGAGCAGGGGGCTGTCCAGGAGCGGGGGCGGCTCGTTCGCGGTCCCGCTCAACGTCGAGATGGTCTGGAGCCCGACGAGCAACGGGGCGATGAAGACGCCGAGGGCGCGTTCGTCGGTGGTGACTTCCGTATAAAGATAGGCGACGGCCAGCATCCATACGAACGCGGAAATCGCCGAGGCGGTGTCGACGAACGGGAGGTGGCCGACCTCCACCGTCCGCATCCCGATGACGAACGTGTGGATGAGGGCGGCGGCGGCCAGCGAGGCGGTCGCGAGCCGGCCCGCCCGGACGTTGCGCCGGAGAAAAAAAACGGTGTAGACGATGCCCGCGATGAGATACAGGAGAAGCGGGAGGAGGGTCATGGGTTCGTGGAAGTCGGCCGAATGAAGAACCCGACCGCGCGGGACGCCGCGGGGCCGGGCTCCTAGTTCATGGTCGGCGCGTAGTAGCCCTGTTTCGTCCGCGCGGCGACGTTCGGCTGGTCGATGCGGACGACGAGCCGCCGCCACTGGCCGTCACGCATCGGGTTCTTCGAGGAGTACCCGAGCGTGTACTGACTGGACAGCTCGTCCGATATCTGCTGATAGATCTCCGCCAGATCTTCCGCGCGCTGCGGGAAGAAGGCTCGGCCGCCGGTCTCCTGCGCCAACTGGCGCAGCACGAAGTCGGCTTCGCGGAACCCGCGCCGCGTGCGGATGTCCCGTGAACGCAGCCCGATCGAATAGATGACGGTGTCCGAACGCTTGGCCAGCTCGAGGACCTCCTCGAAGTCGACCAGGCTCGACGTATCCTCGCCGTCCGAGAGCACGACGATGGCCTGGCGTCGGATATCGCCGGTGACGGCGGCCGCGATCTTGCCCAACTCCTTGAGCGAGACGTAGATGGCGTTGTAGAGCGAGGTCGAGCCGCCGGCCGAAGTACGCCGGATCGCCGCCGCCAGGTCGTCCAGCGAGTTGGTGAACCCCTGGCGGATGTCGACCCGGCTGTCGAAGTCGATGACGCTGGCCATGTCTTCGTCGCGCAGCCGTTCCGCGAATCCGATGGCGGCCTGCTGCGCCGTCTCCATCCTCTCGGTCATGCTCGCGCTGGTGTCCATCAGCAGCGACAGGGCGATGGGCAGTTGCGTGCGGGTGAAGAAGGTGACCTCCTGCAGCGCGCCGTCTTCATAGACCTGGAACCGGTCGACGTCCATGTCGATGACGTACCGGCTGTCGCGGTCGGTCACGGTGACGTTGAGGGAGACCAGATCGACGCCGGCGCGAAACGCCGGCTCCTGGGGCGCCGGCTCCTGGGCGCGAGCGGAGGCTGCCGCCATCGAGCCGGCGAGCGCCGCCGCGGTCAGGCACCGGAAGGTCCGATAGCCGCGGCCCCGGGCGTCGGCGGGGCCGCGAGCGGGACGCGAGCACCGTCCCGGGTGGCCGTCGGTACGACGGGAGGCGCCGGTCGACTGTCGCAGATCGATCATCACGGGCTGCCGTCTCCTGTCCATCCGACCGGTGTCCCATGGGCCGCGAGGTCCGCCCGCCGCATCCGCACCGAGATGGTCTCGGGCGGGATCAGGGCGGGCGGGCGCGAGTACACGACGCGGTACTGATTCGCCAGAATGTCGGCCAGCGCGCCCATCCGGTCGGGCAGTGCGGTGCTCAGCAGCAGGTCGTACCGCTGGCCCCCGGTCACTTCCGGCAACTGCGTGAGGGCCCGGTCGCGCTGGTAGAGATCGACGCCGGGGGGGAGATCGAACGGATTCGCGCGGAGCGCGGTGTTGCCCCGCTCCTGCAGCACGATCACGTGGGTGGCCACCCACGTGGCCTGAAGCGCCTCCCGCGTCCGTTGGGAGTCGTAGCGGCTGTAGTCGAGTCCTTCCGTGGCCACCACGATGATCACCGGCCGGGGCGACTCGCGCCGTTCGAATCCGCGGGCCGTCTCCATCAGGGCGTCGAGAAGAAAGGCGGCGCTGTCCGGAAACGAGAAGATCCGGCCGATGCCGTCGCGGAGATCGTCCAGGCGGCGGGTCGACTCGACGAGGACGCGCGGCGCGCCGCCGAAAGAGATGATGGCGACGTCGTTGCGTTCCGCGAGGACCGGGACGAGCCGCTCCAGGCCGTTGCGGATGTCCCGGATGGCGAACGCGGCGGACGCGCTGGTGTCCACGAGCACCGCCACCTGCATCGGGTTACGGGCCGGCTCGACCCGCAGGACCTCGCGCTCGACATCGTCCTCTTCGACCACGAACTCGTCTACGGTCAGGTCCGGCACCGGTGCGCCCTCTTCGTCGAGCACGCTCACGAACAGGGACCGTTCGTTGTCCTGTCCGTGGAGCGGAGCCGCCAGCACCGCCAGCAGACAGGCGGAGGCCGCGAACCCCGGGCGGTGAGCCCCCAGCCGACTGCCGCGGGCCAACCGGCCGGACGCTGGTCGATGCATGTGCACAGTCCCCAGGATGACTCAAGAAGATGAAGTATAGCCGGTTTCGGCCGGTGGGGGGCGACCCCCTGCCGATCGCGGACGCTCGCCTCCGTGAACGCCGCCGGCGCCGGCGGACGGCCCGGTTTCTTGACACCCCTGCGGGCGCATGCTATAAATTTGCGGCTTTCCGCGACCGGCCCTGCCGCATGGAAGCTCTCCGGCAAAACGAGCCTTGCGCACGTTCATCCGGTCGTCAATGGACTGCACACAGGGTGACATCCCATGATCGAGGCATACGTTCCGATCCTGTTGTTCGTGCTGGTCGCGATCGGCTTCGCCATCTTTACCTTGATCGTCTCGTCGTTGCTCCAGTCGTCGCGCTACAACAAGGTGAAGCTCGAGCCCTACGAGTGTGGAATCGAGCCCGACACCGACGCGCGTGATCGCTACAGCGTCCGCTACTACCTGATTGCGATGCTGTTCGTGATCTTCGACGTGGAGACCGTGTTCATGTTCCCGTGGGCCGTCATCATGGACGAGCTGGCTCTGTTCGGGCTCATCGAGATGCTCGTTTTCCTGTTCATCCTGGTGATCGGTTACGTCTACGCGTGGCGCAAGGGTGCGCTGGAATGGGCTTGAACCGCCGCAGGCGACGATTTCCGGGCCAGGCGTCTGCGCCGTAGAACGGCGCGGATTCCTGCAGGGTTGGTTGGGCGGCAATCGGAGCCGCAAGGCGACGATTTCCTGGCTGGCAGATCCGTTCCGCGACACGGGTTCGCGGGGCAACGCGGAGTTTTTTTGGACCATGGCAGACGCACCGAAATCGGGTGAACCGGCGGCCGAATCGTTGGGCGCGCAGCCGCCTGACTCCCGGCCGGTGGCCGGGACGGACAGCGCATCGAGCCCCGGCGCCGCGCCGAAACCGGGTGAGCCGGCGGCTGGGCCACCGGCCGCGCCGGCGCCCGACTCCGGGCCGCCGCCCTCCGGGACCGGTGCGCCGGATGCGGCGCCGAGCGCGACCGCTGCGCCGGAGCCGGCCGCCGCCGAACCGGTCCCGGCGCCCGCGGCCCCGAAACCGGCCGCCGCCGCGGCGAAGCCGGCCGTCGCCAAGCCCAAGCCGAAACCGAAACCGAAGGCGCCCCCCGAGGCGCCCAAGGGACCGACCGATCCCCCTCCGCCCGACGATCTCGAGAAACCGGCGTTCCTGACCGCCCTCGAGGCCGCGCTGCCGGACCGGATTCGACAGATCGCCTACTGGGTCGGAGACTGGACGGTCATCATCACGCCGGAGGCGCTGCTCGAGGTCGCCGCCTTCCTGAGAGACTCGGACGAAGGGTCGTTCGACTACTGCTCCGACCTCACCGCCACGGACTGGCCGCCGCGCGAGAGGCGTTTCGATGTACTGTATTGCCTCTATTCCACCCGGCGCCGGCAGCGGGTTCGCGTCAAGGTGCAGGCGGCCGACGGCGAGTCCGTGCCGTCGGTGACCGGTTTGTGGCCGGCCGCGAACTGGCTGGAACGCGAAGTGTGGGACATGTTCGGCGTCAACATCACCGGACATCCGGATCTGCGCAGGATTCTCATGCCGCAGGAATGGCAGGGGCATCCGCAACGCAAGGACTATCCGCTTGAAGGGCCGGGCGAGCTGTTGCTCGAGAGCCCGATGGAGTGGTTGCGCCTGCGCAACTTCCGGGACGAAGCGGAGATCGAGTAATCGAATCATGACTGGCCACGCAGCGGCAGTGCCCATCTTCGATACCGACGAGCTCGTCATCAACATGGGGCCCCAACACCCCAGCACGCATGGCGTGCTCCGGGTGGTGCTGCGGCTCGACGGCGAACGGGTGGTCGACGCCGACGTCGTCATCGGCTACATCCACCGCGGCATCGAGAAGCTGAGCGAGAACCGGGACTGGACCCAGATCATTCTGCTGACCGACCGTATGGACTATGTCGCGGCGGCCACCAACAACCTGGGCTACTGCGAGACGGTCGAGAAGCTGATGGAGATCGAGGTGCCCCGCCGCGCCCGCTACATCCGCACGATTCTCGCCGAGCTGCAGCGCATCGCGAGCCATTGTCTCTGGCTGGGCACCCATGCCATGGACATCGGGGCGATGACCGTGTTTCTCTACGCGTTCCGCGAGCGCGAGCTCATTCTCGACCTGTTCGAAGAGTATTGCGGCGCGCGGCTGACCTACAACGCCATGCGTATCGGCGGCCTCCCGCTGGACATTCCGACCGGCTGGGATGCCAAGGTCCGGGAGTTCTGCAACGTCATGGAGGCGAAGATCCCCGAGTACGAACAGCTCCTGACCAACAACCGGATTTGGCTGGAGCGTACGCGGGACATCGGGGTGATTTCCGCCGAGGACGCCATCGGACTCGGGCTGTGCGGCCCCCCGCTGCGCGGGTCCGGCGTCTATCGCGACGTGCGGAAGGACGAGCCGTACGCCGCCTACGACGAGCTGGAGTTCGACGTGCCGCTCGGCACGCGGGGCGACACCTACGACCGGTATCTGATCAGGCTCGAAGAGTTCCGGCAGTCGATCCGGATCATCCGGCAGGGCCTCGACGGGTTGCCGGAGGGGCCGATCATGGGCAAGGTCCCCCGGCTGATCAAGCCGAAGGCGGGCGAGACCTACCACGCCATCGAATCGCCCAAGGGCGAGCTCGGCTACTTCATCGTGAGCGACGGACGGGCCACCAACCCCTATCGCTTCCGGGTCAGGCCCCCGTCGTTCTGCAACCTGCAGGGCCTGCGGCCGCTGGTAATCGGCCACCTCGTGGCGGACGTGGTCGCCCTGATCGGCACGATCGACATCGTGCTCGGCGAGGTCGACAGATAGATGATCGACACCATCGTCGTCCCGTTGCTCAAGATCCTGGTGCTGTTGAACGCGATCCTCGTGTCGGTGACGTTCATGACCCTGCTCGAACGCAAGGTCATCGCCTGGGCGCAGTCGCGGCTGGGACCGATGCGGGTCGGACCCTACGGGGTGCTGCAGGCCATCGCCGACCCCATCAAGCTGATCCTCAAGGAGGACATCACGCCGGCCCGGGCCGACCGGATGCTGTTCACCCTGGCTCCGATCCTGTCGCTGGTGCCGGCCCTGGTGGTGTTTGCGGTGGTGCCCTTCGGGGGCGACGAGCTCTTCTACATCACCGACATCAACGTCGGCCTGCTGTTCGTCATCTCGGTCACCTCCATCGGGGTCTACGGCATTATCCTGGCCGGCTGGGCGTCGAACAGCAAGTACCCCCTGCTCGCGAGCCTGCGTGCGTCGGCCCAGCTCATCAGCTACGAGATCGCGGTGACGATGACCCTGGTCAGCGTCATCCTGACCGCCGGCACCCTGAGCATGGTCGGCATCGTCGAGGCCCAGCAGGAGGCGGGCCTGTGGTTCGGGTTCGTGCAGCCGGTGGCCTTCGCGCTCGTGTTGATCGGCGGGCTGGCCGAGACGAACCGGGCCCCGTTCGACCTGCCCGAGGCGGAGCAGGAGCTGACCGGCGGGTTCCACACCGAGTACAGCGGCATGCGGTTCGCGCTGTTCTTCCTGGCGGAATACGCCAACATGATCGTCATCTCGGCGGTCGTGGCGATCCTGTTCTGGGGCGGCTGGCTGCGGCCGTTTCCGAATGTCGAGGTGCTGGGTTTCCTCGATCTCATTCCCGGCTGGATCTGGTTGTTCGCGAAGATGTTCGCGTTCCTGTACCTCTTTATCTGGATCCGGGCCACGCTGCCGCGCTATCGCTACGACCAGTTGATGCGCCTCGGCTGGAAGGTTTTCATCCCGATCGCCATGGCGAACATCGTGGTGACCGGCGTCTTCAAGGTGCTGCTGTAGAGCCATGGTCGAAGCAATCGTCTTCTACACGCTCGCGGTCCTGATTCTCGGGTTGGGGGTGGCGGTCATCACCACCCCGAAGACCGTCCACAGCGTCGTGTTTCTCGTGATCAACTTCCTCTGCGTGGCGATGCTCTACGTCGTGCTCCGAGCCGAGTTCCTGGCCGTGATTCAGGTGCTGGTCTACGCCGGCGGCATCGTCGTGCTGTATCTGTTCGTGGTCATGCTCGTCAATCTGAAGCGGGCCCCGGAAGCGCACGAGGATCCCCGGCGGCTGGCGCGGCTCGGGCTCGGGTTGTCGGGCGCGGTGCTGCTCGAGTTGGCGGGCATCGTGGTCTACAGCTACGGACGGCTCGTGCCGGCGTCCGCGCCCGCCGCCGCGTCGCCGGTCGAGGGCAACACCGAGGAGCTCGGCTGGCTGCTCTACACCGACTACCTGATTCCGTTCGAGGTGGCGTCGGTGCTGCTGCTGGTCGCGATGGTCGGGGCCATCGTCCTCGCGAGACGAGAGTCGTAAATCATGGAAATCACGGCGGCGCACTACACGGTTCTGTCGGCCGCGCTGTTCAGCATCGGGGTGATCGGCGTCCTGGTGCGGCGCAACGTCATCATCATCTTCATGGCGATCGAGCTGATGCTCAACGCCGTCAACATCAATCTCGTCGCGCATGCCCGGTACCTCGAGAATCTCATCGGCCAGGTCTTCGTCGTGTTCGTGATCGCGGTGGCGGCGGCCGAGGCCGCAGTCGGGCTGGGAATCCTCCTGGCGTTCTTCCGGAACAAGGAGACCGTGAACATCGACGAGATGAACCTCATGCGCTGGTAGCGGCCGGGCGCGCTTCCCCCTGACACGAATCACAGCAGACGATGGATCTCATCTGGCTCATTCCCGTGCTGCCCGGTATCGGCGCCGCCCTGAACGGGGTGTTCGGCGTGCGCTATTTCAGCAAGCAGACGGCGGCGGCCATCGCCTGCGGCACGATGGGCGGCGCCCTGCTGCTGTCGCTCGTCGCGTTCGTGCAGCTCCTGGGGGCGGAGCACCGGGAGCACCTCGTGACCCTCGTCTACTGGATCCCGCCCATTCCCCTCGAGACGGTGTCCGGCCTCGGCGCGTTCGAGGTGCCGTGGGCGTTCCGGCTCGATCCCCTGTCGGGGATGATGAGCCTGATCGTCACCGGCATCGGACTGCTGATTCACCTGTACTCGGTCGCCTACATGGACCACGAGCCGCGGGGCGGCTACGTCCGGTTCTTCTGCTACCTGAACCTCTTCTGCTTCTTCATGCTGACGCTGGTGCTCGGCAGCACCTTCCTCGTCATGTTCGTGGGGTGGGAAGGGGTCGGGCTCTGCTCCTATCTGCTGATCGGCTTCTGGTACCACAAGCAGAGCGCGGCCGACGCGGGGAAGAAGGCGTTCATCGTCAACCGCATCGGCGACTTCGGGTTCATCCTCGGCATCTTCCTCGTCTTCTTCACGTTCGGCACCCTCGACTTCCGCGCGGTGGCCGAGGCGGCGGCGGAGATGCCGGTGGAAGAGGGCGCGTTCGGCGTCCTGTCCCTCATCTGCCTGCTGCTGTTCGTCGGCGCCGTCGGCAAGAGCGCCCAGATTCCCCTCTACGTCTGGCTGCCCGACGCGATGGAAGGCCCCACCCCCGTCTCGGCGTTGATCCATGCCGCGACGATGGTGACGGCCGGCGTGTACATGGTCAGCCGCAACGCGGTGCTGTTCACGCACGCGCCGGAGGTGATGATGATCGTCGCCGTCATCGGGGCGCTGACGGCGCTGATGGCGGCCACCATCGGGCTCGTCCAGACCGACATCAAGAAGGTGCTGGCCTACTCGACGGTCTCGCAGCTCGGCTACATGTTCCTGGCCACCGGGGTCGGCGCCTTCGCGGCCGCCGCCTTCCACCTCATGACCCATGCCTTCTTCAAGGCCCTGCTGTTCCTCGGCAGCGGCTCCGTCATCCATGCGATGAACGAAGAGCAGGACATGCGGAAGATGGGGGCCATGCGGCTCTACATGCCGGTGACCTTCATGACGATGGGGATAGGGACGCTGGCCATCGCCGGCATACCGCCGTTCTCGGGCTTCTTCAGCAAGGACGAGATTCTCTACCGGACCTTTCTCGAGAGCCGCTGGCTCTGGGGGCTGGCCGCGGTCACCGCCGGGATGACCGCGTTCTACATGGCCCGCCTGATGTTCATGACGTTCTGGGGCGACTACCGCGGTCCGTCGTGGGGCGAGGCCGGCCATGACGCGGCGCACGGCGAGGGGCATGCCCACGCCTGGCACGGGCCGCACGAGTCGCCGCGGCTCATGACCGCACCGTTGCAGTTGCTGGCGGTGGGCGCGGTCCTGGCCGGGTTCGTCGGGATACCCGCGGCCCTCGGCGGGAGCAACGCGATCGAGCATTTCCTGGAGCCGAGCTTCGTGGCCGAGGCGTCGCACGGGGCGGAGGGCGAGCACGCCGTGGCCCACCTGTCTCACGCGGCCGAGCTGGGGCTGATGGCGCTGTCGGTGCTGATCGCGATCGGCGCCATCGCGCTCGCCTATCACCTCTACGTGCGGCGGCCCGAGCAGTCGGAGCGGCTGGCGTCCGACTTCGCGGGAGCCCACCGGGTGCTGACCAACAAGTACTACGTGGATGAGCTGTACGACGCGACCGCCGTCAAGGGCACGATGAGCAGCGCGCGGGGCCTGTGGACCGTCGACCGCAACGTCGTCGACGGCGCCGTGAACGGCACCGGCTGGCTGACCCGGGCGTCCGCCTGGGTGTCGGACGTCGTCGACAAGTACGTCGTCGACGGACTCGTGAATCTGTTGGGATCGGTCTGCGCCCGGGGCAGCTACGTGTTCAGACGGGCGCAGACCGGCCTGATACAGAACTATGCGGTCGCGACGCTGTTTGGTGTGTTCGCGTTCGTGACCTTGTACATCGTCGCCCGCTATGCCGGGCAGTGACGTACCGAGAATCCGCTCATGAGTGACAATCTGTTGTCGGTGATCATGTTCACGCCGTTGGTGGGAGCGGTGATCCTGCTGTTCGTGAACAAGCACAGCGGGGACACGATCCGCTGGATCGCGAACGTGACCGCCGGGCTCGGCTTCCTGGTGTCGCTGCCGCTGTGGTTCGCGTTCGACGCGGCGAGCCCCGATTGGCAGTTCGTCGAGCGGGCGGCGTGGATCCCCTCCATCGGGGCCGAGTACCACCTTGGGGTGGACGGCTTCAGCGCGCTCCTGGTGCTGCTGACGACCCTGATGGGGGTGATCGCGATCCTCTCGTCCTGGACCGCCATCACCGAGCGGGTCAAGGAGTACTACATCTTTCTGCTGGTGCTCCAGACCGGCATGATCGGCGCCTTCGTCGCCCTCGACTTCCTGCTGTTCTTCGTGTTCTGGGAGGTCATGCTGGTGCCGATGTACTTCCTCATCGGCATCTGGGGCAGCGACAACCGCCTTTACTCGGCGATCAAGTTCTTCCTGTTCACCCTCGTCGGCAGCGTCGTCATGCTGCTCGGCATCCTCGCCGTCTACTTCTACCACTACGAAGTCACCGGGGTCTACAGCTTCGACATCACGCAGTTCCACGCGCTGAACATGCCGTTCGACCTGCAGTGGTGGATCTTTCTCGCCTTCTTCCTCGGCTTCGCGGTCAAGGTGCCGATGTTCCCGTTCCACACCTGGCTGCCCGACGCCCACACCGACGCCCCCACCGCGGGGTCCGTCATCCTGGCCGCGGTGCTCCTGAAGATGGGTACCTACGGGTTCATCCGGTTCTCGCTGCCCATCCTTCCCGAGGCGACGGTGGCGTTCGTGCCATGGGTGGCTGCGCTGTCGATCATCGGCATCATCTACGGGGCGCTGGTGGCGATGGCGCAGCGGGACTGGAAGCGCCTGGTCGCCTATTCGAGCGTCAGTCACATGGGCCTGGTCATGCTCGGCATTTTCGCCCTGACCCCGGTCGGCCTCACCGGCAGCATCGTGCAGCAGATCAACCACGGCATCTCCACCGGCGCGCTCTTCCTCCTCGTCGGGGTGGTGTACGAGCGCCGGCACACCCGCGAGATCGCCGAGTACGGCGGCCTGTCGAAGATCATGCCCGCCTACGCGGCGGTGTTCCTGATCATGACGATGTCCTCGATCGGGCTGCCGACCCTCAACGGCTTCATCGGCGAGGTGCTGATCCTGCAGGGCATCTTCGTCGTCAACAAGTGGTGGGCGGCGTTCGCGGCGACGGGCATCGTCCTCGGGGCGGCATACATGTTGTGGCTCTATCAGCGCACCATGTTCGGTACCGTCGACAATCCGAAGAACGAGAACCTGCCGGATCTGAGCATCCGCGAGTGGGCGACCTTCACGCCGCTCATCATTCTCGCGGTGTGGATCGGGCTCTACCCCAAGCCGTTCATCGACCGTCTCGACACCTCGGTCGATCGGGTGATGGTCCGCGTGAACGCCGAGTACGCGCCGGTCAACGTGGAGGACACCGGGGGGGCGTCGCCGGCGCTGCTCGCCCGCGAGGATGGAGCTGCTGACGTCGAGGCGCCGACGCGCGGGGGCGCTCGATAATGCCGCCAGGATTCTCCGCCGCCGACTTCTACTACATCTGGCCGGAGCTGCTGCTCACCGGCGGGGCCCTCTTCGTCCTGCTCCTGTCGGTGGTGACGCCGCGCCGGGACGATTTGCTGCTCGGCATATCCCTCGCCACGGTGGCCGCGACCTTGTACGGGGTGGCGTCGTTCGCCGGGCTTGACGTGACCGCATCGCGGGGACTCCTCGCCATCGACGGGTTCGCCGCGTTCTTCAAGGTCGTGGTGCTCCTGTCGGCGGGGTTGACGATGCTGATGTCGGCGCCGTACCTGCGCGTCGAGGGGCTGCGGGCGGGCGAGTACTACTTCCTGATTCTCTGCGCCACCCTCGGCATGATGTTCATGGCGAGCGGGGTGGACCTGATCACCCTGTTCATCGGGCTCGAGACGATGGCGGTGTCGTTCTACGTGCTGGCCGGCTATCTCAAGCCCAATCCGCGGTCCAACGAAGCCGCCGTCAAGTACTTCCTGCTCGGGGCGTTCTCGCTGGGGGTCCTGCTCTACGGCATGTCGATTCTCTACGGGGTGACCGGCACCACCAGTCTTGCGGGGACGGCCGCCGCGCTGAGCGAGCAGGGGCCGAGCCTGGTGCTGGTGCTCGCGGTGGTCCTCGTGGGCGCGGGCATGGGCTTCAAGATCGCCGCGGTTCCGTTCCACATGTGGGCGCCGGACGTGTACGAGGGCGCGCCCACTCCGGTGACCGCGTTCCTCTCGGTGGGGTCGAAGGCGGCGTCGTTCGCGATGCTGATCCGGATCTTCCTGGAAGGGCTCCCGTCCCTCGCGGCCGAGTGGACGATCCTGTTCTATGTGCTCGCGGTCGTCACCATGACGGTGGGGAACGTCGCGGCGCTGACGCAGAGCAATCTGAAGCGGATGCTGGCGTACTCTTCGATCGCCCACGCCGGCTATCTGCTGATCGGCATCGTCGCCGGCACCGAGCGCGGCGTGGCCGCGATGCTCGTCTACCTCGGCGTCTATCTCTTCATGCAGCTCGGGGCGTTCGCGGTCGTGACCGCGATGCGGCGCAGCGACGTGATCGGCGACGAGTTGAAGGACCTCACGGGTCTCTCGCGGCGCAGCCCGATGGCCGCCTTCGCGATGCTCTTCTTCATGCTGTCGCTGGGCGGCATTCCGCCCACCGCCGGCTTCATGGGCAAGATCTGGCTGTTCGGCGCCGCCATCGACTCCGGCTTCATCTGGCTGGCGGTGATCGCGGTGGCCAACAGCGCGATCTCGCTGTACTACTACCTGCGGGTCGTCGTGTTCATGTGGATCAACGACGAGACCGCGCCGGCCGCTTCACCCCTGGTCATCGGGCCCGCGATGACCGTGGCCCTCGTCGTCGCCCTGTTCGGCACGGTCCTCTTCGGCCTCTATCCCCAGTTCCTCTTCGAGCACGCCGAGGCGGCGGCGCGAACCATCGAAGGCATCGGCGCCAGCGTGGCGTCGCGCTGACGTCCGGGTCGCCCGTTTCCCCGCATCGCGCAGCCTCGGCCGCCGGTCGGTTGACGGCGGCTGCTCTTCGCTACGCTTCTGCCTGCGGGCGCCGCGATTCGAGTGAGCAGCCGGCGGGTGGTGGCGGCTTCGCTACGCTTCCGCCTGCGGGCCGCCCGTCTTCCCCAGCGGCCGTGGCAGAACCGGGCGTTGCACCGAATCGATATGCAGCGGGCCCTTTGCCGCCGGGCTGCCAGCCCGGCGGCACGCGCCGGTTTTCGCGCGTACCGCGGTTCGGCCCGGTCGATGAGGTGCCGGCACGTCCGGTGGGGGGGATTGCGAGGCAGGGAAGCCGGCGATCGGCCAGCTTCCCCAGGAATCCGGTGTGAAACCGCGGAGCGGGGCCCTTGCCACCGGGCCCCTCGGGGTGGGATGTCATCCGGCGGCGGAGCGTCCCCGCGGCGCCGGAAGCGGCATCTGGCTAGTGCCGCGCGTCGATCTGGCCGAGCGATTCCCGTATCAGCGCGTCGTTGTCTTCCGGGGTCAGGTTCTTGCGAATGAGCTTCGACGCGATCTGCAGCGACAGGTCGACCGTTTCGCGGCGGATTTCCTGCATCGCCCGCGCCGTCTCCTGCTGAATCTGCCGCTGGGCGGCCGCGACCAGCGCTTCGCCTTCTGTCTTGGCCCTCTTTCTCGACTCTTCCTGCAGCGCTTCGGCCGCAGTGCGGCTCTGGGCCAGCAGCGACCGGGCCTCGGCTCTGGCTTCGGCCATCACCTTCGCCGACGCCTGTTGGGCCTGCGCAAACGCCTGCCGGGCCTGTTCGGCCTCGTCGAGCGACTTGCGTATCGTTTCCTGGCGCGCATCGAGCGCCTGCAGCAGAGGCCCCCAGGCGTACCTGCGCAGGGCCCAGAGCAGCACCAGGAAGGTGGCGATGGTCCAGATGAACAGCCCGGGATCTGGCTGGACCAGCGGATTATCCATGAGACGCTCCCTCTGACGATGTCACCCGCCGCGTTCCGGGGAATGCGGTGGTCACCGCATCAGCACGACGACGAAGATGAATACTTCGGCCAGAATCGCCACGCCTTCGAGCAGGAAGAGCGGGAGTTGCACGGCCCCCGTAATCTGTGCGGCAGCCGACGGCTGGCGTGCGATGCTCTCGGCGGCGGCGGCCGTGAACCGGCCGATTCCCAGACCCGCGCCAATGACGATCAATCCGAGACCGATCGCAACGCCGGCGATGTACAACAGTTCCATGCAGTTAACCTCCCGTGTGAGTGTGCCTGTCGTTCGAAGAGTGGCTACCTAGTGATGCACGTTGATAGCCATGCCGATGAACACCGACGTCAGCAGGGTGAACACATAGGCCTGGACCAGGACGACGATGATTTCGAGCGCCAAGATGCCGACCGCCAGGGGTACCCCGACGAAGAC
Source organism: Vicinamibacterales bacterium (assembly GCA_965229825.1). Lineage (GTDB taxonomy): Bacteria > Acidobacteriota > Vicinamibacteria > Vicinamibacterales > UBA8438 > JAJEEA01. The sequence goes on along the minus strand of CBDDJQ010000013.1, from coordinate 99,402 downwards.
GCCGATGCCTACGCTGAGCGCCGCGCTTCCGAACTGCTGGTTGAAGATGAACACCAGCGACAGAATCGCCAGGATGGCGATGTGTCCCCCGCTCATGTTGGCGGCCAGCCGCATCGTGAGCGCGAACGGCTTGACGAACATGCCCATGACCTCGATGGGAATGAGCAGGATGTAGATCGGCCACGCGAGTCCGGACGGCACCAGGTTCTTCCAGTGGGCGACGAAGCCGTGGGCCATGCTGCCGGCCACGATGATCGCGAAGAAGGTGATCGTCGCCAGCGCGGCGGTCACGTTGTAGTTGGCGGTCGCGGTGGCGCCGCCGTGGAGCACGTTGTTGAGCAGCGACTCCGGCGAGGTATGCAGCACGGCCCGGTCGAGCAGGCCGAGCACTTCGAACACCGGCACCAGCCCGATCGCGTTCGCGGTCAGGATGAACACGAAGAGCGTCAGAATCATCGGCGTCCACGTGTTGACCCACCTGACGCCGACGTTGGGCAGCACGATCGTGTCGCGGACGAACTGCACCACCGCTTCGAGGGCGTTCATGAACCCGGCGGGAACGGGACGCTCCTGCGCGAGATACCGGCGCGTCACGAAGGTGACCACCGCGAAGAGGAAGCCCGCCACCAGCCACAGCATCAGGACGTGCTTGGTGACCGAGAAGTCGATGCCGGCGACGTGCGGCAGATGCAGAATCGGGTGATCGAGCGGGCTGTTCGCGATGTGCTCGATGATGACCTCGCCCGCGTCGAACTCACCCGCGCCGTGTCCGCCCGCGGCCTGATCGGCGGCGGCGTGTGCGTCTTCGGCGTGCTGTGCGGCGTTCATCATGATGTCGGGTGGCGGCGCCGGCGTCAGTTGCCGCCCGGCGTCCGCGCGTTGGCGTTCACCAGCAGGGTCTTGAAGTACAGCGCCTCGATGATCTGGAGTGAAATGAAGTAGAAGGTGAAGCTGAGCGTGAACGGCACGGGGTCTACCCGGAGCCCCCCGACCACGATGGAGACGTACGCCGCGTAGAACACCAGCTTCGCGGCGAAAGCGGCGGCCATCCGGCCCGTGAGGCGGGTGACGTCGGTGCGCACCGTCCGTTCGACCAGGCGTATGGTCGCCAACCCCACCACAAGCGGCGCGGCCATGCCGAGAAACGCAGGACCGACCGTCTCCGGCGCCGCCAATGCCGCCGCGGCTCCGCAGGTAAGCACGCACGCCGCCGCCAGTGCGGCCGACAACCTCATTGCTTCCAGACCGTCTTCGCCAACTCGTAGAACCCGACGACCATCCCCGTCAACAGACCCGCGAGCACGAACCAAGGCTCGGTCGCCGCCCACCGATCGATCAGGTACCCCAGTCCTCCCAGGAGAAGAATGGCGCCGATCAAGGTGTACCCGGCGGTGGCGGCCGGACCCGCTCGCCGAACGTTTTCCTGCAAGGCCTCGATCGACTTTGCGAGAAAATGGTCGTTGGGGTCGGGCATCGTGACGAGCCGATAGCGAGAATGCGTGACTGTGTCTTTCAGTCCGCCACCGCTGTCAGGTCACGGTTCATGCCCGTAGGATGGCCGTTTCAACACCCTCTAAAAACGCATAATCATAGCAGGAGGAGCGTTCTCGTGGCAAGGCACGGCGCCGGGAGCCGACGGGCCGGGAGGCGCCGGCCGCGGGCGCGTGCCCGAGCGGGATCAATACGCGGCGGTGGCCGTGACCACCCGGAGGATGTCGTCCGACTGCGGCAGGATCGCTTCTTCCAGATTGGGATGATAGGCGACGGGGCAGTCGAGGGCGCCGACGCGCTTGACCGGTGCGTCGAGGTGCTCGAAGAGCTCGTCGGCGATGCGCGCGGCCAGCTCGGCTCCGAACCCGCACGTCAACTGGTCCTCGTGCGCCACCACCACGCGGTTGGTGGCGGTCACTGCCGCGGCAATCGACGGCCAGTCGTAGGGCGCCAGGGTCCGCAGGTCTATCACCTGCACGCTGATGTCCTCCTGCGCCGCCCGCTCCGCCGCCAGCATCGACCGCTGAACCAGCGAGCCCCAGGTGATCACCACGACGTCGGTCCCCTCGCGCCGGATGCTCGCCCGGGCGAACGGAATCTGATGGTTCGGACCCTGATACGCGGCCTTGCTGTAGGTCTGGCGGTAGAGGTGCTTGGGTTCGAGAAACAGCACCGGGTCGTCACAGCGTATGGCGGTCCGGAGCAGCCCCGCGGCGTCGGCGGCATTCGACGGATAGGCGATGCGCAACCCCGGGCAGTGCGCGAAGATGCTCTCGCCCGACTGGCTGTGATACAGCGAGCCGCCCCGCAGATAGCCGCCGATCGGCGCCCGAATCACGAGAGGACACGAGAACGCGTTGTTCGACCGGTACCGCAGCATCGTCAGCTCGTCGCGAATCTGCATCATCGCGGGCCAGATGTAGTCGAAGAACTGAATCTCGACGACCGGCTTGAGCCCGCGGATGGCCATCCCGATGGCCCGGCCGACGATGTTGGCCTCGGCCAGCGGCGCGTTGAACACGCGCTCTCTTCCGAAGGTCCGCTGCAGCCCCAGCGTGGCCTTGAACACCCCGCCCTTTCCCTGTACCCCGGACAGCGCCTCGGCGCGGCTGCAGTCGGCCACGTCTTCCCCGAACACCAGCATTCGGGGGTTGCGGGTCATCTCTTCCTTGAGAGTGCGGTTGATGGCCGCCACCATCGTGATCGGCGGGCCTGCGGGGGCGCCGGGGACATCGAAGCGGTCGGCCGCCGGATCCACGTCGGGCGAGTACACGTAGTCCAGCACCGTCGATCGGTCGGGGGGGGCGGCGTCCAGGGCGCGGTCGGCCGCCGCCTGAATCTCGTCGTCCACGCCGCACGAGATCTGCGCCAGCACGTCGTCGTCCGCGATTTGCCGGTCCGTCAGGAAGGCGGCGAACTGCGTGATCGGGTCGCGGGCCCGCTCGGCCTCGCGTTCCGCCTCGCTCTTGTACTGACCGTCGTCGTCCGACTCCGAGTGCGAGTGCAGCCGCACCACGCTGGCCTTGATCAGGACCGGCCCGCGGCCGCCGCGCGCGTAGGCGCGGGCTCGCTGCATCGCCGCGACGCTCGCGAGCACGTCGGTGCCATCGGTTCTGATGACCTCGAGTCCCGGGAACGCCGACACGAGGTGGGCGATGTCCCCGCCCGGCGTCTGTATCTCGACCGGGACCGAAATGGCGTACCCGTTGTCCTCGATCAGATAGATCACCGGGAGCCGGCGGGTGCAGGCGGTATTCAGCGATTCCCAGAACTCGCCTTCGCTGGTGCCCCCTTCGCCGAGCGACACGTAGACGACGTCACCTTCAGAACAGGCGTTGGCGGTGGTCGCGATCTCTGGAAACCGCAGATGGAATTGACAGGCCTCGGCGCATCCGACGGCGTGGAGACACTGGGTCGACACCGCGCTGGACGGAGACACCAGATTCAGGGCCGGCTTGCTCCAATGCGCCGGCATCTGGCGCCCGCCCGAGGACGGATCGGCGGCGGCGCCGACCGCCGCCAGCAGCATCTCGTACGACGTCACGCCCAGCGCCAGCGCCAGGGCCCGGTCGCGATAGTAGGGAAAGAACCAGTCGCGGCCCGCGGTCAGCAGCGTTCCCGCCGCAACCTGGATCGCCTCGTGGCCCGCTCCGCTGATCTGGAAGAAGCTCTTGCTCTGCGTCTTGAGCTGCAGCTCCTTGTCGTCCAGGCGGCGCGACAGCAGCATCGTGCGGTAGAACCGCAGCAGATCATCCCGCGACAGCCCCTCGTACAGCCGCTGTGAGGTCGCGGCAGGCGCGTTCCCCGAGCCTGTCGAGCGCTTCATGATGCAATCCTGCGTGCCGAAGGTGAAACCGACGGGAGCTGGCCCGCATTGAAAGTAAATTATAGCATCGTGGCGGCGCGCCGGGACCGGCCCCGCCGGCCGGCCGGAGCGGCCTGATCCAGCCGCCCGTGGTACAACGCGGGGCTTTCGCCACGGGCTACCAGGGCATCGGAATGACAAACGAACTCGTCGGGGATGTGACGGCGTGGAGCGATCTGGAGCTCGAGAAGATCACCGCGCTCATTTCGCGAAAGCGGGTCAGCGGCGACTGCCAGATGCTGGCCCAGGTGTATCTGAAGCGGGGGGCCCTCGTTCCCCTCCATGTCCATGACGGCGAGCAGATGCTCTACGTGCTCGACGGGATACTGAAGCTGCGGGTGGCGGGCGAGGACGTCATCGTGCGGGACGGCGAGGTGCTACCCGTTCCCGCGCGGGCCCCGCACCAGATCGAGGCCCTCGCGGATACCTTTGCGCTCTTCGCCCGTGGCAGAACCCGGCGTGGCACCGAGGCCGGCGCGGGCGCCCGCGGGCGGAAGACGCCGGCTGACAAGGCGTGACGAGGGAGCCCCGTCCGGCGGCCGCTCGGTCCGCCGGGCGGCGTCAGTGGATGGTACCGTCCCAGTCGTCGCGGCCCGGCAGGACGCGAAACTTGCGTCGGAGGCGGCCCATCTTCCACTGCAGATACCGGTACTTGATCTCCGCCCTCACCCCGAATCGGCCGAACCGGTTCAGGCCGAGCCCCTTGCCCCCCTTGAGATACAGGTAGCCGACGATCAGCCCGCTGAGGTGGGCGACGTGCGCCACGCCGGCGCTGCGCGGCACCGACAGGAACGCGATGGCTCCGATGATCATCACGAAGTACCGGGCCGGGATCGGGAACACGAAGAACACCAGAATCGGCGCATTCGGATAGTAGACGGCGAACGCCATCAGCAGCCCGTACATCGCTCCGGAGGCTCCGATGGTCACGCCGTACCAGGTCGGGTCGCTGAAGGCGAACGGCAACAGGCCGGCGACGATCGTCGCGACGCCGGCGCCGATGCCGGTCACGAAGTAGAAGCGCAGAAAATAGGCGGGTCCCCAAAGGCGTTCGAGCTGCACGCCGAACATCCACAGGACCAGCATGTTGAACAGGATGTGGCTGATGCTGCCGTGCAGGAACATGTAGCTGGCCGGCTGCCAGAACCGCAGCCCCGTCACCACCGCCTGCGGGCGCAGCCCGAACACCTCGATGAGGAGGCCGCCGAGCGGAGGGATCAGGGCGCCGGCCACGAATACACCGGTGTTCGCCCACAGCAGCATCTTCACGGCCGGGGTCATCGGACCCGGACCGAACGCGATTCCGGACGGACCCCGCGGATAGTAGGTGCGGCGCATCTTCGGGCTATCGTACCACGAGCCGCGATCCGCGATCCGTGCCGCGGCCGGATGCGATCCGGCGAGCCCGGCAGCCCGTGGTGAACCCCGCGTTGCACCGAGATCGGCGAGGCGCAGGATGCACCGCCGGTCGAATGCGGCGGGGACCTCGCCACGGGCTGCCAGGGCGAACCCGGAGGGTTGGCGGGCGTAGTCGGTGCCGCAGGCGACGATTTCCGGGCCTGGCGTTTGCGCCGTAGAAGTTTCGCGCCAGCGAAACTTCCAACGCGACCGCAGGTCGCGCTAGCGGCCGTCGCCGTCCGGCGGCGGCCGCCTGGCACGCAGCCTGCCCAGGATCTGCTCGCGGGCCTGATCGAACTCGGCGATGCCGAGGAGCCGGGCGGCGGCGGCCAGCACGACCAGCCCCAGCGCGATTTCCCCGCCCAGGATCAGCCCGGCGGTCAGGACGCCGCTCTCGGCCGCGAGCCCCGCGACCATGCCGTCGGCCGCGGCGACCGCCGCGCCCATCGCGCCGGCCGCGAGACAGCTCCGCCAGAAGGTGTCCGCGAGGCCGCGGGCCTCGATCCCCCCGAGCCGGCGATGCAGCAGCACGAGCAGGACGCCGGCGTTGAGCCAGGCCGCGATCGTCGTGCCCAGCGCGAGCCCGGCGTACCCCAGGGTCCGTACGAGGACGAGATTCAGCACGATGTTCAGGCCGACGGTCAGGACGCTGACGACGGCCGGGGTCAGGCTGGTGCCGAAGGCGTAGAACACCGGGGCGGTCAGCCGCACCGCCGCGTAGCCGACGATGCCCGGGGCGTAGCCCACCAGCGCGCGCGCCGTCGCCGGGGTGTCGGCCGCGGTGAACACGCCGTGCTCGAACACGACCCGCACGATGGGGGTCGCCAGGACCGCGAGACCGACCGCCGCCGGCACCATCACCGTCAGCATCAGGCGCAGTCCGTGAGAGACGGTCCGGCGCACCGCCGCCACGTCGCCGCTGGCGGCATGCCGCGACACCTCCGGCAGCGTCACCGTCGCGATCGACACCCCGACCACCCCCAGGGGGAGGTACATCAGCCGGAACGCCAGCGTGAGCCAGGTGACGGCGCCGGTGCCCTCGCCGGTGGCGAGGACGGTGTTGACGAGCAGGTTCATCTGCAGCGCCGCCCCCGCGATCGTCGCCGGTCCCATCAGCCCGACGACCTCGCGCAGACCCCGGTCGGCCGGGTCCAGGGCGAGCCGATAGCGGAATCCCTCGCGGCGGAGCGTCCACCATTGCACCGCGATCTGTCCCGCCCCGCCGGCCAGCACCCCGGCCGCGACGGCCGCGATCGGCTCGATCCCGGTCTCGGGCATCAGCGGCACGATGAAGACGGCGCTCACGATGAGGCTGACGTTGTACGCGGCGGGCGACACGGCGGGGATGAAGAACCGCCGCAGCGAGTTCAGCATGCCCATGCAGGCGGCCGCGATCGCCACCAGGACGAGGAACGGCAGCACGATGCGGGTGAGCTGCACGGTCAGCTCGAACTTCCCGGGCACGGTCTGGTAGTCGCCGGCGAAGAGGCGGGTCAGGGGCTCGGCGAAGACGATGCCGGCCACCACGATGCCGCCGGTGACGACCGCGAGGACGTTGATCAACTGGGTGCCCAACCGCCACGCCGCGTCGCGGCCCGCGTGCGTCAGATGCCGCGTGAAGACGGGCACGAAGGCGGCGTTCATCGCCCCTTCGGCGAAGAGCTCGCGCAGCAGGTTGGGAATGCGCAGCGCCACCAGAAAGGCGTCCATCGCATTGCCGGCGCCGAAGCGGTAGGCGAGCGCCTGGTCCCGGACCAGTCCCAGCACCCGGCTGGTCATGGTGGCGAGACTCACGATGCCGGCCGAGCGGGCCAGCCCGTCGCCGGCCGGGGGGGTGGGCGCGGTTCGTTCGGGACGCATCGAGCGGAACCGGACTCAGGTGGCGAACCGGAAGTTGATGACGTCGCCGTCGCGGACCTCGTAGTCCTTGCCTTCCAGCCGCACCTCTCCGTGCTCGCGGCAGGCGGCATGGGAGCCGTCCCGCGCGGTCAGGGCGTCGTAGTGGACCACTTCCGCGCGGATGAACCCCCGCGCGATATCGCTGTGAATCTCGCCGGCCGCCTCCTGCGCGGGGGTGCCGCGCGGGACCGACCAGGCCCGGCATTCGTCCTTCCCCACGGTGAAGAAGGAGATGTACCCCAGCAGCCGGTAGCTCGCCCGGACGATCCGGTCGAGTCCGGAGTCGGCGAGGCCGATGTCGGCGAGAAACGCGGCCCGGTCGCCCGGCGGCAGCTCGGCGATCTCCAGCTCGATCTTCGCGCAGGCCGGAACCGTCTCGATCCCGCTGCCGGACAGAGCGTCGGCGAGGTCGGTCCGATCGATGGCCCCCTCCGGATCCGCCACGTCCGCTTCATCGAGGTTGAGCACGATGAGCAGCGGCTTGGCGGACAGGAAGCTGAAGCCCCGCAGCCGTTTGGCGTCGGACGGGTCGAGGGCGAGCGCCCGCAGCGGCCGGCCGTCCTCCAGGGTCGCCCGGCAGTGCTCGATCACCCGCAGCTCGTCGTCCAGCTCGCGGCTCCGGCCTTTCTTCATGTCCTGATGGATTCTCTGCAGGCGCCGTTCCGCCACCCCGAGATCGGCCAGGATGAGCTCGTCCTCGATCTGCCGGGCATCCCGGGCCGGGTTCAGGTCCCCGGCCGCATGCGGGACCCGCTCGTCGGAGAACATCCGCAGCACGTGAAGCAACGCGTCGGCGTTGCGGAACCCCGACACGTCGAGCATCGCGGCGGCGGAACCGTGGCCGGTGAGCTCGCTCACCTCGACCGTGGCCGGCACATGCCGCCGCGGGTCGAACAGCGCCGTCAACCGATCGAGACGGGGATCGGGCACCTGCGCGACCCCCACCTGTGACGCCTGCCGGCGCTGCGCCGGCTCGCCGGAGGATTGCGTCAACAACCGGAACAGGGTGGTCTTCCCCGTCGATGGCAGCCCGATGAGCCCGGCCCGCAACATGATTCCCGTCGTCCTTCCTTCGCCGTCCGAGCGCCCCCCGCTATTCGAACGGCGCCGACGCACCCGCTATCCGGGGGCGCCACCGGCCGGCATTCCCGGTCCGGATGCTGGCGGTGCCGCCGGCGCGGCGAAAATCGAAGATAAAGCGTAAGTTCAAGATTTTACATGACTTGTTGACTTTGGCGGCGGTCGTTCTCTATAGTGGAGTGGATTTTATTGGACCTCAGTGGAGTGTAGTGGTGCTGCGTGGGAATTATTCAGTCAAGATCGACGAAAAGGGACGGCTGAAGATTCCTGCCCTGTTTCGTACCGCGATGCAGGACCGGTACGGCAGCCAGGTGTACGTGACCTCTCGCAAGGACAAGGGCGTGGTCGTCAACATCTATCCGATGCCCGTCTGGGAAGAAATGGAGCGCAAGCTGGCGACGCTTCCGCCGTCGCTCCCCGAGCTCGCGCGCTATGTCGACCTGGTGAACTACTACGGCCAGCCCGGCGAGATAGACAAGCAGGGCCGGGTGTCCATTCATCCCCTGTTGCGGGACTCGGCGGCGATGGTGGGCGACGTGGACGTCCTGGGTCAGCTCGACCATCTCGATGTCTGGAATCACGAACGGTTTTCCACGCACATGGCGAACGAGCCGTTCACGGACGCCGACGCCCGGAAGCTGTCGGAGTTTGGCATCTGATGCCGACGATCCTACACGAGCCGGTCCTGCGGGCCGAGACGATCGAGCTGCTCGATCCGGCGGATCGCGGGCTTGTGGTCGATTGCACGGTGGGGACCGGCGGACATGCGGCGGCGTTGCTCGAGGCGGGGGCGGCCCGGGTTCTCGGACTCGATCGGGACGCCGAGGTGCTCCCGCTGGCCCGCCGCCGCCTGATCGCCTGGAAGGACCGCGTGGATCTGGTGCACGCCGACTATCGCAGCCTCGACGACGTGCTGGACCGGTTGGGGGTCGATCGGGTCGACGGGGCGCTGGCCGACCTCGGGTGCTCCTCGCCGCAGCTTGAGACGGAAGGCCGCGGGTTCAGCTTCCGCCGCGACGATCCGCTGGACATGCGCATGGACCGGTCGGCCGGCCGGCCGCTGGCCGATCTGCTCGCGGAGGCGACCCCCGAGGGATTGGCGGACGTGATCTTCCAGTACGGCGAGGAGCGCCATTCGCGCCGCATCGCGCGCGCCATCGTCACGGCGTGGGCCGGCGCCGGCATCCGGACGACGGCCGAGCTCGCGGCGGTCGTCCGCCGCGCCGTGGGATACCGCGGCAGGTACCGCATCGACCCCGCGACCCGCACGTTCCAGGCGCTGCGCATCTGGGTCAACGGGGAGCTCGACGGGCTCGACGCGTTCCTGCGTTCGGCGGCCGGGCGCCTGAAGACCGGGGCCCGCCTCGCCGTCATCAGCTTCCACTCGCTCGAGGACCGAATCGTCAAGCACACCCTGCGGGAGCTCGACCGCGGCGGCGAGCTCGCGATGCGGATTCTGACCCGGAAACCGGTGCGGCCCGCCGAGGAAGAGCTGCGGCGCAACGCTCGCGCCCGCTCCGCCAAGTTGCGCGCGGCCTGGAGGGAGTCGTGAATCAGCAGAACCTGGATTTCCGCGTCACGCGCGATATCCGCAACGCGCCGATCGTGCGGGAGATCGACCCGCGCCGGCAGCGCGAGCTCTGGCGATCGCTCGCGGTCGGGGTCTGTTTCGTGGCCGTGATCCTGTTCTCGGCGTGGCAGAACTTCGAGCTGCTGAGATACGGCTACGAGATTGAACAGATGGAGCAGGCGCGATCCGAGGAGCTCGATCTGAATCGGCATCTGCGTCTGGAGATCCAGACCCTGCGCGCGCCCCGGCGCATCGAGCGCATCGCAACCACCGAGCTGGGGCTGGCGCCTCCGACGGTCGGCGACGTGCAGGTGATCGAGCGCCAGGTGGCGTCGCCGCCGCCGGACCGCACCGTGATCGCGACCCGCGAGACGGGCGCGTGGATCGTTCCGACGGCGGCCCGTTGAGAAGACGATGACCATGAACCCCGGCGCGGCGGGCGGTTGGCGGCAGGTCCTGCACCCACGGGTGAGACTCGCCGCCTGCGTCATGGTGCTGTGGGGGATCGCGATCGAGGGGCGGCTCGTTCATCTCCAGATCGTCCGCTACGACGACTTCGTCGAACGCGCCGAGAATCAGCAGGAGCGCGCGATCGAGACGCCGGCCCGGCGCGGGGAGATCCTCGACCGCGACGGCCGCGTGCTCGCCTACGACGTGGCCGCCGACACCATCATCGCCGAGCCGAGGGACGTGGAGGATCCGAAGGCGACGGCCGAGCGGCTCTGCGCGGTGATGGCGTGCACGACGGACCAGGAGGAGAGGTTCGAGTCGATCTTCGCCCGGGACACCGCCTTCGCCTACGTGGAACGGCAGATCTCGTCGCGCGTGGCCGAACGGATACGGGACCTCGATCTCGGCGGCATCGGCTTTCTCAAGGAGAACCGGCGCTACTACCCCAACGGCACCCTGGCCGCGCATCTCCTGGGCCACGTCGGCATCGACAATCAGGGACTGCACGGCCTGGAATCGCTGTACGAAGAGACGCTCGCGGGCGAGCCGGGCAGAATCCTGGTGCGGCGGGACGCTCAGCGGCAGGCGTTCCACCGCGCCGAGCGGCGGCCGACGGCGGGGGTCTCTCTCGAGCTCACCATCGACAGCTACATTCAGCACATCGCCGAGCGCGAGCTTCGCGCCACCGTCCGGGAGCACGACGCGGAAGGCGGCAGCGTCGTGATCCTGGACCCGCGCACCGGCGACATTCTCGCGCTCGCCAACGAACCCACGTTCAACCCGAACGCGTGGACGGGGGTCACGTCCGATGCGCGCAGGAACCGCGCGACCCAGGACGTCTACGAACCGGGATCGACGTTCAAGATCGTCACCGCCTCGGCTGCGCTCGAAGAGCAGGTGGTCCGGCTCGGCGACGTCATCGACGTGAGCCCCGGCGTGATCTACTACGGAGGGCGGCCGATCCGGGACGTGCGCAACTACGGGTCGCTCTCGTTCGCCGACGTCATCGTCAAGTCCAGCAACGTGGGGACCAGCCAGATCGGCGTGGCCCTGGGGGCGGACCGGCTCAGCCGCTACGTGCGGCGATTCGGCTTCGGGCAGACGAGCTCGCGGGATTTCCCCGGCGAGAGCCGCGGCATCGTGCACGACGCATCGCGGCTCCGCGAAGGCGCGCTCGCCCGCGTGGCGATGGGCTACAACATTTCCGTGACGCCGCTGCAGATGGCGGTCGCGATGAACGCGATCGCCAACGGCGGGGAGCGGATGGCGCCGCGCCTGATCCGGGCGGAGCTGCGCGGCGGCGTCCGCGAGGAAATCCCGGTGCGGGTCGTCGAGCGGGCGATCAAGGCGCAGACCGCCGCCAAGATGACCCGGATCATGGAGGACGTCGTCAGCCGGGGGACCGCCCGGCAGGCCCGGATACCCGGGTATGCCGCGGCCGGCAAGACCGGCACCTCCGAGAAGATCCTGCCCGGCGGCGGCTATTCCAAGACGAATCACGTCGCCTCGTTCGGGGGGTTCGTGCCGTCGACCCGGCCGGAGCTCACCATCATGGTCGTGATCGACGGCGTGGCCCGGTTCGGCGGATCGGTCGCCGGCCCGGCGTTCCGGCGGATCGGCGAGGCGGCTCTCCAGCATCTCGGCGTTCCGCCCAACGTGGAGGCGCCGCGTCGAATGCTCGTGCCGCCGGAGCCCGCCCCGTTCCCCGGCGTGCGGCGCATCCCGGTGCGCGCGGACGCACCGGCAGGGCCGGCCGGCTCGATCGCGGCGGCGGCCGGCGTGATGCCCGATCTGCAGGGATTCAGCGCGCGTGCGGCGCTCGCGGCCGCGACCGATCTGGGCCTGTCGACCCGGCTCAGCGGGCGGGGAGTCGTCGTGGCGCAGGCGCCGGCGGCGGGCGCTGCGATCACCCCGGGGCAGGCGCTGATGCTGACGCTCGACCGCGGCCGGACGGGGGCAGGGTCATGACCGTCGGCGATCTGATGCCGCGGCTGTCCGGACGGGTGGATGCCGGCTCCCGGGTTCCGCCGGTCGCCGCCGCCGTTCTGGCGCGTGACGCGACGGCGATCGCTTTCGACTCGCGCCGTGTCGAGCCCGGGGCGATCTTCGTCGCGATCAAGGGGCAGCACGCCGACGGCGCCAGCTTTGCCGCCGAGGCGACCCGGCGGGGGGCGGTGCTGGTCGTTTCCGAATCGCGGGCGCGGCCCGGGGCGGAGGGGCGGTGGGTGCAGGTGACCGACGCGCGGCTCGCATTGGCCGAGCTGGCGGCGGCGTTCTACGGCGACCCGAGTCGTGATCTGACGGTCGTGGGGGTCACCGGCACCAACGGCAAGACCACCACCACGTACCTGTTGGCGGCCATCTTCGAGGCGGCCGGCCGGCCCTGCGGCCGCATCGGAACCGTGTCGTATCGGACCGGCCCCGCCGATGCGGCGGCGCCGCATACGACACCCGAGGCGCCGGAGGTGCAGGCGCTGTTACGCCAGATGGTCGAGCATCGCGTGACCGCCTGCGTGATGGAGGTTTCCTCGCACGCGCTGTCGATGCGCCGGGTGGACCGAACCGCGTTCACGGCCGCGATCTTCACCAATCTCACGCGGGACCATCTCGACTTTCACGCCGACATGGCGCAGTACTTCGACGCAAAGCGCCGGCTGTTCGACATGCTGCCGCCCGGCGCGCCGTCGATCGTCAACCTCGACGACCCCGCGGGTCGCCGGCTCGCCGGCCTCGTCGACCATCCCGTGACCTATGCCGTCGATCAGGCCGCCGAGGTGCGGCCCGAGCGGATGGAGTCGACGCGGGCCGGAATCCGGCTCGACGTGCGCACGCCCCAAGGGCGGCTGCAGTTGCGCTCGTCCATCCCCGGGCGCGTGAACGCCTACAACGTGCTGGCCGCGGTCGCCGCCGCCGTGGCCCTCGACCTGCCGTTGTCCGCCATCGAGCAGGGTGTGGCCGGGCTCGCCGGCGTGCCGGGGCGATTCGAGGTGGTGTCCTCGCCGGACGACGACGTATGGGTGCTGGTCGACTTCGCCCATACCGACGACGCGCTACGGGCGGTGCTCGGGACCGTGCGCGAGTTCCACACCGGCCGCCTCGTCAGCGTCTTCGGGTGCGGCGGCGACCGCGACCGCCCCAAGCGCCCGTTGATGGGTGCGGTGGCGGCCAGGCTCAGCGATCTGGTCGTGCTGACCTCCGACAATCCGCGGTCCGAGGATCCGGACCGCATCATCGATCAGATTCGCCGCGGCGTCCTCTCGACGGCCGGTGCGGCGGGATGCCGGCATCTGGCGATCACCGACCGCCGCGCCGCGATCGAGCGCGCCATCGCCGAGGCCGAGCCGGGTGATGCCGTCGTCATCGCCGGCAAGGGGCACGAGTGCGTGCAGGAGATCGGCGGCGAGCGGCTGCCGTTCGAGGACCGCGTCGTGGCCCGGGAGGCGCTCGCGGACCGGCGAATCCGGGGCGCGGGCGTGTTGAAGCCTTGAACGGGAATCGCGGGGCGGCGGGTCGGGGCGGCGGGCCGGGGCAGCCGGCGTGTGGCGCAGGAGATGAGCGAGACATGGTCGATGACGTTGGGCGATCTGGCCGGGGCCGTGGGCAGCCGGCAGATTGCCGGTGCGGGCGAGACCCGCGCCACCGGTGTCTCGATCGACTCCCGCTCGCTCTGCCGCGGCGATCTGTTCGTCGCGATCCGCGGGGCCCGTTTCGACGGACACCGCTTCGTGGCGGATGCCCTGGAACGCGGCGCTGCCGCGGTCCTCGTCAGCGATGCGGCGGCGCTGGGAACGCCGCCGGCGCCGGGGATCGTCGTCGATGACACCTTGCACGCGTTGCAGACGCTGGCCCGCCACGTCCGGCGAGGTTCGGGCGCCAGGGTCGTCGCGGTCACCGGCAGCGTGGGGAAGACCACGACCAAGGAGCTGGCGGCGGCGCTGCTCGCGACGCGCTACCGCGTGTTTCGGAATCGGGGCAACCTCAACAACCACATCGGGTTGCCGTTGTCGTTGCTGGAGCTGCGCGCCCGGCCGGAGATTGCAGTGGTGGAGCTCGGTATGAGCGGTCCCGGAGAGATTCGTCGCCTCGTGGACATCGCCGAGCCCGAACTGCGCGTGTGGACCAACGTCGGCGAGGCGCACGCCGCGTTCTTTCCGTCGATCGAAGCGATTGCCGATGCCAAGGCGGAGATCCTGACGGGGGCGACGCGAGACACCGTGGTCGTGGCCAACGCGGCCGATCACCGGGTCATGCGCCGGGTGTCCGGGTTCCCGGGGCGGGTCGTCACGTTCGGAACCGATGTCGAGGCGGACGTGACGGCAAGCGGCGTGCAGGATCTCGGGCTGGACGGCATGCAGGCTCGCCTTCGGACCCCGGCCGGTGCCGCGACGGTGCGCACGCCGCTGCTCGGCCGCGGCAATCTCGCCAACGTCCTCGCGGCGATCGGGGTCGCGCTGACCCTCGAGGTACCGCTGGCCGCGGCGGTCGAGCAGGCGGCGGCGGTGGAGGCCCAGCCCCATCGGGGGCGGATACACCGGCTGGCCGGCGGCGTGGTCGTGATCGACGACTCCTACAACTCCAGTCCGCTGGCCGTGGAGACGGCGCTGGCGACCCTGTCGCGGGGGCCGCGCGGCGGCCGCCGGGTGGCGGTGCTCGGCGAGATGCTCGAGCTCGGCGCCCGTTCGGTGGACCTGCATCGGGCCGCCGGCCGGGCCGCGGCGGCGGCCGGGGTGGAGCTGTTGCTGACGGTCGGGGGGGACCCGGCGCGGGCCCTCGGCCGGGCCGCGGTCGCCGCCGGCGCCGCCGACGTCGTCCACTGCGACAGCAGCGAGGAGGCGGCAACGCGGGCCGCGGCGTCGATCCGCGACCGCGACGTCGTGCTCGTCAAGGGGTCGAGGGGCGTTCGCACCGATCTGATCGCGGCGCGGCTCTGCGCCGACCGGGCGGCCGGAACGGAGCGCGGGTGATGCTGTACCACCTGCTGTATCCGCCGCTGAACGTGGTCCAGTACATCACCTTTCGTACTGCCGCGGCCGGTATCACCGCGTTCCTGATCAGTCTCGTCGTGGGGCCCTGGTTGATCCGGACGCTCCGCAACTTCCAGATCGGACAGATCGTGCGGGACGACCTGACCGGGCACCAGTCCAAGGCCGGCACCCCGACGATGGGCGGGCTGCTCATTCTGACCGCGGCGACGGTGCCGACGCTGGCGTGGGGCGACCTCACGAACGCCTACGTGTGGATCGCGACCCTCTCGATGGTCGCATTCGGGTTCGTCGGTTTCCTGGACGACTACCTGAAGATCGTCCGCCGCAACCACTTGGGGCTCCGCCCGCGGTACAAGCTCGTCGGCCAGGCGGCGGTGGCGCTGGCCGTCGGTCTCGCCCTGTTGTGGATGAGCGGCCGCGAGCTCTACGACACCGAGCTCATCCTGCCGTTCTTCAAGCAGCTCACCCCCGATCTCGGCTGGCTGTACGTTCCGTTCGGGATGCTGGTGATGGTGTTCTTCTCGAACGCCGTCAATCTGACGGACGGACTCGATGGTCTCGCCATCAGCCTCTTCATCGTCGCGGCGGCGGCGATGACCGCGCTGGCCTACGTCACCGGACACGCGATCTTCGCCGAGTACCTGTTGTTGACCCACGTGGCGCCGGCGGCCGAGCTCACGGTGTTCTGCGGGGCGCTGATCGGAGCCGGACTCGGCTTCCTCTGGTACAACTCGCACCCCGCCGAGATCTTCATGGGCGACGTCGGCTCCCTCGCGCTGGGCGGCGCGCTCGGGACGGTGGCCCTCCTCATCAAGCAGGAGCTGTTGCTGCCGATCGTGGGCGCGGTGTTCGTCATCGAGGCCTTCTCCGTCGTGATTCAGGTCGGGTCGTTCAAGCTCACCGGCCAGCGGGTGTTCCGGATGGCCCCGCTCCACCATCACTTCGAGCTGATCGGGTGGAGCGAGCCGAAGGTGATCAGCCGGTTTCTGATCGCCGCGGTGGTCTTCGCCTGTTTCAGCCTCGCCACCTTGAAGCTGCGATGACTGGATTCTCCGTGCGCGGGTCGACGGTCGTCGTCGTGGGGGCGGCGCGCAGCGGCGTGGCCGCGGCCGAGCTCCTCGCGGCCCGCGGCGCGCGCGTCATCCTGACCGAGCAGCGCCGCGAGGTCGCCGCCCCGGTCCGGCGCCTCGAGGACGCCGGCATCGAGCTGGAGCTCGGCGGGCATCGCGCCGGCACGCTGGCGCGCGCGGACCTGGTGGTGCTGAGCCCCGGCGTGCCCCCCGCTCTGGCCGTGTTCGACGGGGTCAGGGGGCGGGGCGTGCCCGTCATCAGCGAGCTCGAGCTGGCGTGCCGCTGGTTGCAGGGGCGCGTCGTGGCGGTCACCGGGACCAAGGGCAAGTCGACGACGGTGGTCCTGGTGGGGCGGATGCTCGAAGCCGGGGGCTGGGACGTGCTGGTGGGGGGGAACGTGGGCACCGCGCTCAGCACGCAGGTGGAGGAATCCACCCCCGGGATGATCCACGTGGTCGAAGCGTCGAGCTTTCAGCTCGAGCTGACGCAGACGTTCCGGCCCTCGATCGCGGTGCTGCTCAACCTGCATCGCGACCATCTCGACCGCCATGGGGAATATCCCGCCTACGCGGCGGCCAAGGCCCGCATCTTCGCCAACCAGACGGAGGCCGACACGCTGGTCGTCAATGCCGACGATCCCGGGGTCCTGCGCATGGCGCGCCGGAGCCGCGCCCGGCAGGTCGCCTACGCCCTGACGGAGCCGGTGGACGCGGGCATCGTGGTCGCGGGCGACGCCATCGTTCGTCGCACCCCGGCCGGTGACGACCCCCTGGTGCCGCTGTCGGCGGTGCACCTGATGGGCCGGCATCTGCTGAGCGACGTGCTCGCGGCGAGCGCGGTGGCGAGTCTCGTCGGCGTGTCCGCGGGCGACATGACCCGGGCCGTCGATCGGTTCGCGGGGCTCGACCATGCCCTGGAGCCCGCCGGCGAGGTGGCCGGGGTGCGGTTCGTCAACGATTCGAAGGCGACGAACGTCGCGGCGGCGCGATGCGCCATCGAGAGCTGCGGCGACCACCTCGTGGTCATCATGGGCGGACGTTTCAAGGGGGGCGACCTCGCGTCGCTCGTCCCGTTGCTCGAACGCCGGGCCGATGCGGTCATCGCCATCGGCGAAATCCGCCAACGGATTCGCGAGACCTTCGAGGGGGCGGTGCGGGTCGTCGACGCCGAGTCGCTCGCCGGCGCGGTCCGCGCCGCCTACGGGCTCGCGGCGCCCGGGGGCACGGTGCTCCTGGCGCCGGCGTGCGCCAGTCTCGACATGTTCCGGGACTACGCCGAACGGGGTCGCGTTTTTGTGCAGGCGGTGGCCCGCCTGCGGGAGGAAGTCGAAAGGAAGCGTGAGCAGTGAGCAGTCATCAGTCGTGTCGCGGCGGGGGAGAGTCGACCGCTGGGAACGCAGGCTGCCTCGGTCTGCGAGGTCGGTGTCTTCTCCTCGCGCGCGACTGATGACTGCTGACCGCTCACGCTTCAGGATGTCGGGTCGAAACGCCCCGGACTTTAGGGCTGCTTCGAACATTCGCCATCGCGAGTTCTGACTATGGCGCGAAAGCTGAAATCAGACAAGGTGTTGTTTCTCGCCACTCTGCTGCTGGTGTGCGCCAGCGTGGTGATGGTCTACAGCGCCTCCGCCGTCCTCGCCATGGATACTTTCGAGCAGCCGCCCTACTTCTTTCTGCTCAAGCAGGTGGTCTGGGCCATCCTCGGCATCGGGTTGCTCGGCATCGCCATGCGCGTCGACTACCGCCTGTTGCGGCGGCCGCTCGTGACGTGGGGCGCACTGGCGGTCTCCGTCGTGGCCCTCGTGCTCGTTTTCTTCGGGCCCGAGATCAACGGGACGCGCCGGTGGTTCTCGGTCGGAGGCGTCGGCATCCAGCCCTCGGAGCTCGCCAAGGTCGCGGTCATCCTGTTTGCCGCCGCCACCCTCGAGCGGCGCATGGAGAAGATGGACCGGGTCGTCCGGGCCTTGGCGCCGGTGACCCTCGTCACGGGTCTCGTCTGCGGCCTGATCGTGCTCGAGCCGGATTTCGGGACCGCGTTCACCCTGCTCACGATCGTCGGCGTGATGGTGTTCGCGGCGGGGTTGCCGTACCGCTATCTGGCGGGAGTGACGCTGGCTCTCGCTCCGCTGTTGTTCGCGGTCCTGATCAGCGCCCCCTACCGGGTCCAGCGGTTGCTCACGTTTCTCGATCCCTGGGCCGATCCCTACGGCCACGGATACCAGGTCATCCAGTCGCAGATCGCGGTGGGCACCGGGGGGGTGCTGGGGCAGGGGCTGATGGCCGGCGTGCAGAAGCTGTTCTACCTGCCGCATCCGCACACCGACTTCATCTATGCCGTGATCGCCGAGGAAACCGGACTGGTCGGGGCGTCAGTGGTGCTGCTGTGCTTCGGGGTCATCCTGTGGCGCGGATTGGAGATCTCGACGGCCGCGCCGGACCGGTTCGGGGCGTTTCTGGCGCTCGGGATCACCATGATGGTGACGTTTCAGGCGTTCTTCAACATCAGCGTCGTGCTGGGGCTGCTGCCGACCAAGGGGATTCCGTTGCCGTTCGTCAGCGCGGGCGGCTCGTCGCTGCTCATCAATCTGCTGGCGATGGGCATTCTGCTGAACGTCTCGCAACACACGTCGCAGCCTCGACGGATGCCGGTGGTGCGGTCCGAATGACGTGCGGCGACGGCAGGACGGCGGGTGGGCGCACGCCCGGCGGCGAGGTGGCGAGATGCGCGGGAGATGGATCGGGTGATGTCCGGACCACACGTGCTGATGAGCGGGGGGGGCACCGGCGGGCATCTCTATCCCGGCATCGCGGTGGCCCGGGAGATTCGGCGCCGACACCCGGCGGCGCGGGTCGTCTTCGCGGGCACCGGCCGCGGCGGGGAGATCCGGACCGTCAACGATCAGGGATTCGAGCACGTGCCGATTCGCAGCGCCGGGTTGAAGGGCACGTCCTGGCGGGCGCGGATCCACGGGTTGTCGTTGCTGCCGCTGAGCGCCTGGGATGCATGGCGGGTAATCGATCGGGTCGGCCCGCACCTGGTCATCGGATTGGGCGGCTACTCGGCCGGGGCGGTCGTTCTGCTGGCGGCGTTGCGGCGGATTCCGACGATGGTGCTCGAACAGAACGTGACGCCCGGCATTACCAACCGGTTGTTGGCGCCGGTGGTCCGCGCCGCCGCCGTGTCGCACGACGTGACCCTGCCGCCGTTTCTCGGCAAGGGGTTCGTGGCGGGGAATCCGGTTCGGACCGAGTTCTTCGAACCGGCCCCGGCGCCGGCGGCGGAGCCGGTTCCACGGCCGGTGCGCCTGCTCGTGCTCGGCGGATCGCAGGGAGCCCACGCCCTCAACGTGGCGATGATGGCGGCGGCCCCGGTCCTGGCCGGCTCGGAGGTCCCGCTCGTGGTCACGCATCAGACCGGCCAGCGCGATCGGGACGTGGTGCAGGAGGCGTACATCCGGGCGCGGGTGGCGGCGCGGGTGGCGCCGTTCTTCCAGGAGATGGCGGACATCATGCGCCGGGCGGACGTCGTGGTCAGTCGCGCCGGTGCGACCACCCTCGCCGAGTTGGCGGCGGCCGGCCGTCCGTCCGTGCTGGTGCCGCTGCCCAGCGCGGCCGACGGCCACCAGCAGGCGAACGCCGAGGTGTTCGCGGATCGGGGCGCGGCTGAAATGTTGCCGGAAACCGGCCTGGACGGAGAGCGGCTGGCGGCGCGGGTGCTCGCGCTCGCCGCCGATGACGAACGGCGGCGGCGGATGGGGGCGGCGGCCCGGACCCTGGCCCGGCCGCGGGCGGTGTCCATCATCGTCGATCGAGCCGAAGGCTTGATCGGAGAGGCGAACGACGCGTGAACTGGTGGCGAGACAGTTTCCCGGGGAGAACGGGCGGGCGCGGCTGGCGGTCAGCCATGGCCTGCCCCCGGCTACTCGCCGGGTGCATTTCGTCGGGGTGGGTGGCGTCGGCATGAGTGGTTTGGCTGAAATGATGTGCGGTCTCGGTTACGAGGTCAGCGGCTCGGACCTGGTGGTCTCGGCGGCCACGGAGCGGCTGCGGGCGTGCGGGGTCGCCGTGGAAACCGGCCACGACGCCCGCCGGGTCGACCGGGCGCAGGCGGTGGTCGTCTCCGCCGCGGTGCCCGACGACAATCCCGAGATCGTGGAGGCCCGGCGCCGTCACCTGCCGGTGGTGGGGCGCGGGGTCATGCTGGCCCGGCTTGCGGCTTCGCGATTCGCCATCGCGGTGACCGGGACGCACGGCAAGAGCACCACGTCGTCGATGGTGGCGGTGATGCTGGCCGAGTGCGGATTGGACCCGGCGGTCGTCGTGGGAGCCCGGGTCGAGGCCTTCGAGAGCAACGTGAGAATGGGGGACGGACCCCATTTCGTGGTCGAAGCGGACGAGAGCGAGCCCTCGCTGCTGGCGTTGCGGCCCGGGATCGCGGTCCTGACGAATCTCGAGGCGGAACATCTCGACTACTACGGGACGTTCGACCGGCTGCGCGACACCCTCGGGCGTTTCGCCAACCGGACGGTCGAATCGGGGGCGGTCGTGATGTGCGCGGACGACCCCGGCGTGGCCGGCCTGCGGGATCGCATCGAGCGGCGAGTCGTGACCTACGGGCTGGACGACCCGTCCGCCGACGTGGTCGGCCACCAGCCCGTCTGCGGCGCCGACGGGTCTCGCTGTGACGTGCGGTACACCCGGCGGGGGCGGCGCGAGACGACTGCGTTCGAGGTCCGCGTGCCGGGATTGCACAACCTGCTGAACGGGCTCGCCGCCTTCGCCGTCGGGCTGGAGGTGGGACTCGAGCCGGATGCCATCGGGGCGGCGCTCCGGCGGTTCACCGGCGTCGGCCGGCGGTTCGAGCATCGCGGCACGGCGGCCGGCGTGCGGGTCGTCGACGACTACGGCCATCACCCGACCGAGATCGCGGCGGTGCTGGCCACGGCCCGCCAGCAGCCGCACGATCGGCTGGTGGTGGTCTTTCAGCCCCATCGATACTCGCGGACGGCCCGCTTCCTCGACCGTTTCGCCGAGGTGCTGGCAACGGCCGACGTCGTGATTCTCGTCGACATCTTCGCCGCGGGGGAGCAGCCGCTCCCGGGCATCACGACCGAGCGGCTCGCCCGGGCGGTGCGCCGCGAAACGGACCGGCCCGTGCACCACGTGCGCACCCTCGACGAGGTCGCGCCCCTGGCCGCCGATCTGTCGCAGCCCGGCGATCTGGTGCTCACGCTGGGGGCGGGGCCCATCGGCGCAGTCGGCGGCGCTCTGCTCGAGGCGATCGAAGCGGGCGCCGGCGGGGCGAGGGGAGGATGACGGCCGTGTATCGAGAAGCCATGTCTGCGCCCGTGCCGTCGGAGCACTCCGACCCGCGTTCCCCGCGCCTGAAGCGGCTCGCCGACGGCGTCCGGCGGCACTGGGTGCGGGTCGTGCGCGGCCTGGGCCTGGCCGGCGGCCTCTGCCTCGGGGGATGGATGGCGGCGACGGCGCTGCCCGCCGCCTCGTTTCTGACCGTCGACGACATCGTCGTGCACGGCAACGAGCAGCTCTCGGACGGGGAAGTGCTGGCGCTGGTGTCGGGTCTGCACGGCGCCGGCATCCTGTCCGTCGATCTGGCGGACCACCAGCGGCGGCTCGCCGCATCGCCGTGGCTGACCGGAGGCACCTTGCGCCGCAGATTGCCTTCGACGGTCGAGGTGTTCGTGACCGAGCGCCGCCCGATGGCCATCGCCCGGTTCGGCGGGCGGCCGTACCTGCTGGATGCGTCCGGGGCAATCGTCGACGGCTACGGGCCGCGCTTCGCGCAGTTCGATTTTCCCATCGTCGATGGCCTCGGGGGCGAGGGGGGGGGCGCGGAGAGCGTCGACCCGACGCGCATGGCGCTGGCCGCCCGACTGCTGGCGCAACTGGCGCGTCAGCCCGACGTGCTGAAGGCGGTGTCCCAGATCGACGTCGCCGATCCCCGCGATGCGGTCGTGCTGCTCGAGGACGACGTGACGTTGCTGCATCTGGGAACGGAGCGGTTTCTCGCACGGCTGCGGCTCTACGCGGAGCTGGCGCCGGTGCTGCGCGAAGAGATCCGGGATATCGACGAGGTCGATCTGCGCTTCGACCCGCGCGTCTATGTCCGGCCGGCCGGTCGGGCATCGCCGGCCTCGAATCGGCGGGTCCCCGGAGTCGCCGATGGGGCCCCGGCCGCCCGGCCGGGTGGTGCCTTTGCGTCGCGTCGGTGAGGCGGGGGGGGCCATGGCACGCAAGGAAAATCATCTCGTCGGTCTCGATGTCGGTTCGTCGAAGGTCGCGGTCATCGTGGCCGAACCCCTCGACGATGGCGGCATCGACATCATCGGCGTCGGGGTCGTCGAGGCTCAGGGCATCAAGCGCGGGGTCGTCGTCAATCTGGAGGCCGCGGTCGAATCGATCAGGAAGGCGATCGAGGAAGCCGAGCTCACCGCCGGCGTGGAGATCGATTCGGTGGCTCTCGGTCTCTCCGGGGCGCATCTGAAGGCGTTCAACAGCCGCGGGGTGGTGGCGGTGGCGGACCGGCATCGCGAGATCAACCGCGGGGACGTCCGCCGCGCGATCGATGCCGCCAAGGCGGTGACGCTGCCGGCGGGCCGCGAGATCGTGCACCTCCTGGCCCAGGACTTCACGGTCGACGGCGAGGACGGGATCAGCGCGCCGGTCGGCATGACCGGGTCCCGCCTGGAAGTCAACGTGCACGTCGTCACCGGCAGCATCTCGACGACCCAGAACATCATCGCCTGCGTGAACCGGGCGGGGGTGGAGGTCGCCGACATGTTCATCGAGCAACTGGCGGCGAGCGAGTCGGTGCTGACCACCGCCGAACGGGATCTGGGCGTGGCGCTGGTCGATATCGGCGGCGGCACCACCGACCTCGCCATCTTCGAGCGCGGCAGCCTGTGGCATACCGGCGTCGTGACCCTGGGCGGCGACCACTTCACGAACGACATCGCGGTCGAGCTGCGGATGCCGACGCCCGATGCCGAGAAGACCAAACGCCTGAAGGGGTGTGCGCTCGACTCGATGGTCGACGAGGAAGAGCGCATCGAAGTGGCGAGCGTCGGGGGGCGGCCGCCGCGGCAGATGTCCCGGCGCGTGCTGTCCAGGGTGCTGCAACCGCGCGCGGAGCAGTTGTTCCACAAGCTGTGGGACGAGATACGGCGCGCCGGCTACGAAGATTCCCTGCATTCCGGCATCGTGCTGTGCGGCGGCGGGGCCCTGCTGGAGGGAATGCCGGAGATCGCCGAGCAGATCTTCGACCTGCCGATTCGCCGCGGTTGTCCGGTCGACGTCGGGGGGCTCACCGATCACGTCAACAGTCCGGCTTTCGCCACCGGGGTCGGACTGGTGAAGCACGCGTACCGCCGCCAGATGCTGGAGCAGGTGCGTGAGAGCTGGTGGGACGTCGATCGGAGCCTCACCGGTCGACTCAAGGGGTTGTTCCGGTTCCTGGGGCGGGTCAGAGGCCGCGGTTGGGCATGACGCGGTCGTTGGGGATGGCGGCAGTTTTCCGGTATTCGCGGTCCGGCCGAACGGCCGGGATACGCGCGGTACCGGCGTCGGCGGCACGTTGGCGGAAGGACAAGGGGGAGTAGATGGAATCTACTGGGCTGAGAGATGCACGAAATGACGAGAGCGCTCGCCAGGAACCGGCATCCAATCAACAGAGCCCGCGCCTGACGATACACGACCCGATCGACGCTCTGGGTGCGCGCATCAAGGTCATCGGGGTCGGAGGCGGGGGGAGCAACGCGGTCAGTCGCATGGTCCGCACCGGCGTCGCTTCCGTCGAGTTCATCGTCGCCAATACCGATGCCCAGGCGCTGAGCCACAGCGAGGCGCCGCTGTGCATCCAGATCGGCGCCAAGCTGACGAAGGGGCTGGGCGCGGGGGCGGCGCCGGCCGTCGGCCGGCAGGCGGCCCTCGAGGACACCGATCAGATCATCTCGGCCCTCGACGGGGCGGACATGGTCTTCGTGACGACCGGCCTCGGCGGCGGCACCGGCACCGGGGCGGCGCCGGTCATCGCCAGTCTCGCGAGCGAGCTGGGCGCGCTGACGGTGGCAGTCGTCACCAAGCCGTTCAAGTTCGAGGGCCGGCGGCGGCAGATGCAGGCCGAGCGCGGCCTCGCGGAGCTGCGCGAGTGCGTCGACACGATGATCACGATTCCGAACGAGCGGTTGCTGGCCACCACCGATCGCTCGACGACGTTGCCCGAAGCGTTCGCTACCGCGGACGATGTGCTGCGTCAGGCCATTCAGGGCATCTCGGACCTCATTCTGAAGCCCGGTCTCATCAACCTCGACTTCGCGGACGTCAAGGCCGTCATGTCCGGCGCCGGGTTGGCGGTCATGGGCACCGG
Source organism: Vicinamibacterales bacterium (assembly GCA_965229825.1). Lineage (GTDB taxonomy): Bacteria > Acidobacteriota > Vicinamibacteria > Vicinamibacterales > UBA8438 > JAJEEA01. Next base: position 74,708 of record CBDDJQ010000013.1, on the reverse strand, counting down.
CGTCGGTCACGGCGAGAGCAAGTCGATCGATGCCGCGACCCAGGCCATCTCCAGTCCACTGCTGGAAGACGCGACCGTCCAAGGGTCGCGCGGGGTCATCATCAACATCACCGGCGGCAACGACCTGTCGCTGACGGAGGTCCATGAAGCGACCTCCGTCATCCAGGAGTCGGCGCACGAGGACGCCAACATCATCTTCGGGGTGGTCATCGATCACGACATGGAGGACCAGGTCAAGCTCACCGTGATCGCGACGGGAATCGATGGGCCGGACGCCCGGTCGAAGACGGCCCGGGCGGCCGCGGACACGCCGGTCGATCTCCAGCAGTACGCGGACTGGAAGGATGATTCGAGCGTCGGCGAGCCGCCCCCGCAGACGCCGTTGCGGTGCCGGCCGGTGATCACGCTGCCGGCGCCGGACCGGCTGGACGCCGGCCGGAACCGCGACCCGCGGGAGCCGGAGTCCGATGCCGACCTCGAGGTGCCCGTCTTCCTGCGGCAACGCGCGGAGTAGCCGGCCGGGGGCGAGCCGTCAGGCGGCGATTTCCGGGCCGGCGCGCGGCGGGAGGTGCCGCGCCGGTTCCCGCGGACTGCCGGCGGTCACTGCGCCGAACCGTCCGCCGGGGGCTCCTCCGCGGGCGGATCGGAGAGGCGGTTCGGGTCGTGATAGAGCACGCGCAGGCAGCTCTCGCACCGAATCAACTCGGTATTGAGCAGAATCTGGTTGAAGACCTGCGGGCGCAGCCGCACGTTGCACACCGTGCAGTGCCCGTTCCTGGCTTCCACGATGGCCAAGCCCTGGCGCTGGCCGGCTATCGATGCGAAGAGCCGAAGGTTTTCCGAGCTGATGCTCTCGGCGAGCCGGACCCGTTCGTCCGAGGCCCCCGTCAAGTCGCCCTCCATCCTGACGCGTTGGGTTTCCAGCTCGGCGCGTTCACGTTCGACGGCCGCGGTCTCCTCGCGGTTCGCGCGTTCGGCCGCCTCGGCTGCGGCATCGAGCTCGTCGGCCTGAAGCATGTGCTCGAGGATGGTGTCTTCGAGCCGGGCCACTGCCTCCTCGGCGGTGGCGATTTCGTGCTGCATGGCCGTGTACTCCTTGTTGGTCTTGACGGCCATGAGCTGGTCCCTGAACCGGGACAGCCGGCTCTGAACCTCGGCGAGGCGCTTCTCGACCTCCCGCCGGCTGCTCCGCGCTTCCTCCTGCTGCCGCCGGGCGTCGTCCACCCGGGTCCGGCCGGCGCGCAGCCGGTCGTCGAGCGCGGTCATGCGTTCGGGGATGGCGGCGACCGTGCGCCGGGTCTCGACGGTTGCGTTGTCGAGGTGTTGCAGGCGTATCAGCCGTTCGAGGTCTGGCAGCATCGGGTGTCACGTCTCCACGGATGGTGTCGCCGGAACCGGGATCCGGGCAAAAAAAACCCCGCCGTGAAGGCGGGGCAGGCGTACCCACGCGGCACTCGTCGAGCGTGTTGGCGACACGCGCATCGTTCTTGCGAGCATGATTTCTACTCGATGAGGTGGTGGGCCCACCAGGATTCGAACCTGGGACAGACCGGTTATGAGCCGGCGGCTCTACCGCTGAGCTATGGGCCCGATCGGGACGGCGCTTCGACGGCCGCCGTTCTCGGGACGCGCCGTTTCGCCCCGGCGCAGGTACTACGTGCCCTCGAGAAACGCGCGCAGCCGCCGGCTGCGTGACGGATGCCGCAACTTTCGGAGCGCCTTGGCCTCGATCTGGCGTATGCGCTCCCGGGTCACGGCGAAGTTCTGGCCAACCTCTTCCAGCGTGTGCTCGCTGCCGTCGCCCACGCCGAAACGCATCTTGACGACCCGTTCCTCGCGCGGCGTCAGGGTCCGCAGCACGTTCTCGGTTTGTTCCTTGAGGTTGAGGTTGATCACCGCGTCGGCGGGAGACACCTCCTGGCGGTCTTCGATGAAATCTCCCAGGTGGCTGTCCTCTTCTTCTCCGATCGGCGTCTCGAGCGAAATTGGCTCCTGGGCGATCTTGAGCACCTTCTGGACCTTGCCCACGGGGATGTCCATCCGCTCGGCGATCTCCTCCGACGTCGGCTCCCGTCCCAGCTCCTGCACCAGCGCCCGGGAGGTGCGAATCAGCTTGTTGATCGTCTCGATCATGTGCACCGGGATCCGGATCGTTCGCGCCTGATCGGCGATGGCCCGCGTGATCGCCTGGCGGATCCACCACGTCGCGTAGGTCGAGAACTTGTACCCGCGGCGGTACTCGAACTTGTCGACCGCCTTCATCAGGCCGATGTTGCCTTCCTGAATGAGGTCGAGGAACTGGAGGCCGCGGTTCGTGTACTTCTTGGCGATGGAGACCACCAGCCGCAGATTCGCCTCGACGAGTTCCTTCTTGGCCATTTCGGCGAGCATTTCCCCGCGGAAGATGGCGCGGTGGATCTGCTCGATTTCCGGCACCGGCTGCTCGAGCTCCTCGGCCCGCGTGCGCAACCGGGCCCGCAGCTCGCGGTGCCGCCGCGCGAGCCGCTTCCGGTCCTCTTCCGGCCGGGGCGTCTTGGCCTTCAGTTGCCGGTCGAGACGCTCTGTCTCGCCCTGGACCTCCTGTATTCCTTCCACCGCAGCCTTGGCGCGGTCTATCAGGTGCCGCTTGATGCCCTCCGTGAACTCGACGCCGCGAATCAGTCGTGACAACGCGACCCGGGCCCGCAGCAGGTCTCGATAGCGCCCCCGGTAGCGCCTCTTCTCGCGCTTGGAAATCTCTCCGAGCAGCTCTGTCCGGCGCCCGACCTCCTCCCGGGCCTTCCGTATCCGCTCGATCCGATTCAGCACGCTGCGGGCCAGGCGGCTTATATTCTCTTCGGTGATTTCATCGTCCTGGAAGACGACGAGCTCGCGAACGGTGCGATCGCCGCTCTTCACCTGGTCGCCCATCCCGATGACCCGCTCGACGACGAGCGGCATCCGCGAGACCGCCTTGATGATCGACAGCTTGCCGCGTTCGATGCGCTTGGCGATCGCGACTTCCCCTTCGCGGGTCAGCAGGGGCACCGTGCCCATCTCGCGCAGATACATCCGGACCGGGTCGTTGGTCTTGTCGATGGCGCTCGGCGTCAGATCCAGCTCGATGTCCGAGCCTTCGCTGCGGCGGTCGAGCAGCTTGTCCTCCCGGTACTTCTGCTCCGAGTCCACGACCTCGATGCCGGCGTTGCCGAACGTCGTGAAGAGCTCGTCGAGCTCGTCGGACGTGGTGATGTCCGGCGGTAGCAGCTCGTTGACCTCGTCGTAGAGCAGGTATCCCTTTTCCTTGCCGATCTGGATGAGCTGCCTGACTTCGTCGTACTTTTCTTCGAGCGACAAGAGCATTCCTCCTCGGGACCCTTCAGGATCGCAGAAATTCCAGTTTCTCCGACAGGTCCCGCTTTTTTAGCCACAGCAGATCGATCTCGGCGAGGGCCGCGGGAGTACCGATCTGCTGGCAGCGATCGATCTCGTCCTGGATCGCGGTCCGCTGGCGCTCGTACCCCAGACGCCTGATCTCGTCCCCGCAGTCGACGGCCGCCGCCGGCGGGCTATCTCCGGCCCCGACCCGAGCCATCCAGGCCGCTTCTTCCGTGGTCAGACGTTCCTGCAACGCATCGAAGACGGCATCGCGGGGCCAATCGGTCAGCGATCGGGCGGTGGAGAGAATCGGCTCCGTCGCCAGACCCGCGATATCGCCGTCGTCCAGCGTCGCGATGGTCTCCATCGCCGCCCGGGTATCCCGCACCAAGGCCCAGATCAGGCCCTTCTCTGCCGGCTTGACGCGCCGCCCGGTCGAAACCCGGCGTTCGTCGACCGTCGTCCGCTTCGCGACCGCCGCCTTGCGAATCTCCCGGCGCGCGACCTCCTCGAGAATTCCCGCCCGATGCGCGAGGCTGTCGGCGAACCGGTCGCGTTCCGTCGCCTCCGGTATGCGCGCCGCCACTTCCAGCATGCGCGCCAGGAACTCGCGCCGGTGGTCGCCGCGGGTCAGATCGCGTTCCGCCGCTTCGCGATCCAGCACGTACTGCAGATACGGCTGGGACGCGCGAAGCGTTTCTCTGTACCGTTCGACCCCGTGGTTCCGGATGCAGGTGTCGGGGTCTTCGCCGTCCGCGAGCACCGCCACGTTGACCTGCAATCCGCTGGCGAGCAGCAGCTCGCCGGACCGGGCCGCGGCGCCGGCCCCGGCCGGATCGGGGTCGAAGCTCACGATCGCCTTCGGCGTGAACCGCTTGAGCAGCCGCACCTGCTGCTCTCCCAGGGCGGTGCCGCAGCAGGCGACCACCGGGCCGACGCCCGCCTGCACCGCCTGCGCGAGATCGAAGTAACCCTCAACGAGAATCGCGTACCCGGCCTCGCGGATGGCGCGCTTCGAGAGATGGAGCCCGTACAGCGTACGCGCCTTCGAGTAGATGGCGGTTTCCGGCGAGTTCAGATACTTCGCCTGCTGATCCGGGTGGAGGGCCCGCGCCCCGAAGGCGATGATCGTCCCGCTGTCCCGGGCGATCGGAATCACCAGCCGGTTCCGGAACCGGTCGACGAGCGATCCTCCCTCCCGGGCGATCGCCAACCCGCTCCGCACGAGGAGGCCGTCCGAGCAGCCGCGTGCGCGCAGGTGCGTCGTCAGGCGGTCGCGGGCCGCCGGAGCGAACCCCAGTCCGAGCCGCTCGGCGGTGTCCGCGGTGATGGCGCGGGCTGCAAGATGGTCCCGGGCGATCCGGCCCGCCGCCTCGGCGAGGCACGACGTGAAGAACGCCGCCGCCGCCTCGTGGATGCCGAGGAGCGCCTCGCGTTCCGCGTCCGCCGCGGCGTCGCGATCGGTGGCCGGCTCGGGAACCTGGACGCCGATGCGTTGCGCGAGGTGGCGCACCGCGTCCTGGAACCCGAGCTTCTCCTGCAGCTCGAGGAACTTGAGGACGTCGCCGCCCACGCCGCATCCGAAGCAGTGGAAGTAACCCTTGTCCTGATGGACATGGAACGAGGGAGTCTTCTCGGCGTGAAACGGACAGAGGCCCCGGTGGCTGGTCCCCGCCTTCCTGAGCGGGACGTAGTCCTGCACGACCTGCACGATGTCCGCTTGCGACTTCAGATCGTCGATGAACGACTGGGGAAACAGGCCCATGTCAGCGGATCATTCTTTCAGCTCGGCAATCGTGACGGCGCCGCCCCCGTCCTCGGGCGCCGCCGCCGACACCCGCCGGACACAGGGATGCGTATCGAGAAACCGGGTGATCGAGCGCCGCAACTGGCCGGTGCCGTGTCCATGGACGAAGCGCACGGTTCGGGTCTCGCTCATCAGGGCATGATCGAGGTGCTTCTCCACCCGCGACAGGGCTTCCTCCACCCGGCACCCGATGACGTTCAGCTCGTCGAGCGTCCCCGACGGTTGCTCGACGTGAATCGCGACCTGGCTCGCAGGCCGGCGCGGCGTCGTGCGGCGTCTGCTCGCGGCCCGCAGCGCCGCGAGCGGTACGCGCAGGCGCTTGCCGTTCACTTCCACGTCGGCGTCCTCGCCGTGGAGCGACTGTATCGCACCGTCGACCCCGAGGGTGGACACCCGCACCCAGGCTCCGACCTCGACGGCGAGCGGGGGCGCTTCGCGGGTAGGGGGGGGCGCCGCGGCCGGAATCTCGAGCTGCCGGGCGACGCCGTCGAGCGCCGCCTGCGCTTGGGCCTTCACGGTCCCGCTGTCCCCCGTCGACAGCGCCGGCTTTTGGTTGCCGATGCGGCCGGCGGCCTCCCGCTCGAGGGAGGCGACCCGTTCGCGCAGGCCGCCGACGATCGCGTCGACCGCCTCCCGCGCGGTTCGGAGCCGCTCGACGAGCGACCGTTCGAACCCTTTCCGGCCGGCCTCCTCCCGCTCTTCGAGCTCGCGCTCGCGCCGGGCGAACCCGGCGGTGCGCGCGGCCAGCGATTGATCCCGTTCCGCGAGCTCCTCGCGCAGCCGATCGAGCTGTCGTCGGTCCGCGTCGATCCGGGCCAGGTGCTCCGCGAGCTGGGCCTCCCGGGCGCTGCGCCGGGCGGCGGCGGCGGCGATGATCTCGGGGGCGAGACCCAGCCGGCCGGCAATCTCCAGCGCCAGGCTGCGGCCGGCCGACCCGTAGATCAGCCGGTAGGTCGGTGCGAACGTGTCGGGGTCGAAGCCGAACGCGGCGCAGGAGACCCCGGTCGTCGTGGCGCCATAGGACTTGAGCACGTCGTCGTGGGTGGTCGCGATGACGTGCGCGCCCCGTTCGCGGAAGTGCTCGACCACCGCGCATCCCAGGGCCCCGCCCTCCACCGGGTCGGTGCCGGCGCCCACTTCGTCGAGCAGAATCAATCCCGGGAGGGCCAGCCGGCGATCCATCCCCACGATGTTGCTCAGATGTCCCGAGAACGTGCTCAGGTTGGCGGCGATCGACTGCTCGTCGCCGATGTCCGCGAAGACGGACTGGAAGACCGGGATCACGGAGCCGGCGGCGGCGGGGATGTGCAGGCCGGCCTGGGCCATGAGGGTGAGCAGTCCGGCCGTCTTCAGCGCCACCGTCTTCCCGCCGGTGTTCGGGCCGGTGACGACCAGCGCGCGGTCGGGCGGCTGCAGCACGATGTCGACGGGAACCGGCTCGGCCGGTCCACCCACGGGCGGAGGCGTCTCCAGCCGGCTCGTCACCGCGCTCATCAGCAGCGGATGGCGGGCCGCACGGAGCTCGAACGTCTCGTCGGTCGCGAGCTGCGGCTCCACCCCGCCGATCGCCGCCGCGAAAGCGGCGCGCGCCTGCACGACGTCGAGATCCGTCGCCACCGCCAGGGTCCGGCGCAGGTCTGCCGCGCGCCGCCGGAACGCCGACGACAGCCCCAGCACCACGCGTTGGATCTCGTCTTTCTCGTGCTGCTCCAGGGCGACGATCTCGTTGTTGACGTCGACGGTGCTGAGCGGTTCGAGGAACAGGCTGGCGCCGCTCGTCGAGCTCCCGTGCACGATGCCCGGGATGGCGGTGCGATGTTCCGATCGGACCACCAGCACGAACCGTCCGTTGCGCTCGGTGATCACCCGCTCCTGCAGGTACTTGGCGGTCTCCCGGCCCCGCAGGAACGATTCGAGATTCCCCCGCAGCCGGTTGCGTTGCTTGCGCAGGCGGCTGCGAATCGTCTTCAGCTCCGGGCTCGCATCGTCGTTGACGTCGCCGGCCGCGTCGATCTTCCTGCGAACGTCCTCGCACTCCCGTTTCCAGGCGGCGCAGCCGCCGGCGATCGCCGCCAGCGCCGGATACGGCCCGCCGCCGGCATTGCGAACCGCCTCGCACGACCGTTCGATCGACTGGAGAAAGTCGGCCAGCTTCCGCAGATCGATCGGGGCGAGGGGATGCGCCTCGATGGCGAGCCGCGACATGATCCCCGCGAGGTCGTCGGGCGCTTCGAGGGGAATGCCCCCCTGGTTGGCGGCGAGAAACCGGACCCCTTCGGTGGTGTGGGCGAGCGCGGCCTGGACGGCGCGCCGGTCAGTGAGGGGACCCATCTGTGCGAGCTTGCCGGCTCCCAGCGGCGTCAGGGCATGACTGGTGACCACCTCGACCACGCGGTCGAACTCGAGGGTCGTCTGGGTTCCTGCGTGCATCGCGGTAACGGCGCCGGTGCTCGACGGACGCTGGCCCGGCTCGGGTTTCCGGGCGACCGTGGCCACGACGCTCGGTTAAGGTCGAAAGCAGAAGTTCGGGAACAAGAAAGAATATCACGGCGCCGACGGCGTGCTCAACCGGCGGGGGCCGGCAGGGCGGCAGCGCGGTCGCCAGGAGCTAGAGATGGTTGATCAGGCTGGCGAGGGCGGCGGCCCCGAAACCGTTGTCGATGTTGACCACCGCCACCCCCGTTGCGCAACTGTTGAGCATCGAGAGCAATGCGGCGATGCCCCCGGCGCCGGCTCCGTAACCCACGCTCGTGGGCACCGCGACGACCGGAGCCGCGACCAGCCCGCCCACCACGCTCGCGAGGGCGCCTTCCATGCCCGCGACCACCACGATCACCCGGGCCTGCTCCAGACGCGTCCGTTCCGCCAGCAGCCGGTGCAGGCCGGCGACCCCGACGTCGTAGAGCCGTTCGACGCGGTTGCCCATGACCGTGGCGGTGACCGCCGCTTCCTCGGCCACCCGCTGATCGGCGGTGCCGCCGGACACCACGAGGACCGTGCCGCGGCCGGTCGGCTCGGGGTGCCGGGTGCGGCTGATGATGCCGGCGCCCGCGTGGAAGACCGCATCGGTCACGCGTTCGCGCACCGCGTCGAACGCGACGGCGTCGGTTCGCGTCACCAGCAGGGTCTGGTCCGCCTCGACGATCCGGGCCGCGATGTCCGCCACCTGGTCCGGGGTCTTGCCGGCGCCGAAGACGACCTCGGGGAAGCCCTGGCGGATCGCGCGGTGGTGATCGACGCGGGCGAACCCGAGATCCTCGAACGGCGCGCGCCGCATCGACGAGGCCACCTCCGCCTGCGCGGCGTCCACGTCGAGCGCCCCGCTGCGCACCTGCTCCAGAAGAGAACGAAGCCGCTCGGGTTCCATGCCGGACGATCATACAGACCCTGGCGGTGGATGGCGGGGCCGGTGGTTGCGATCCGCGGCCCGGGCCACTATTCTCGGGACCGATGACCACGAAGTCGACAGCGGCGGCGGGGCTCGACGAGGTCGTCGCGGCCACGTCGCGGATTTGCTATCTCGACGGGCAGCGCGGCGTCCTGGCCTACTGCGGGCACGACATCCACGATCTGGCGCGGCACGCCACCTTCGAGGAGGTCTGCCACCTGCTCTGGCACCGGCGGCTGCCGACGCGGGCCGAGCTCGGCGACCTGCAGACCGATCTGGCGCGGCATCGCGCCCTCCCCGAGCCCGTGATCCGCCTGTTGCGGTCGCTGCCCCCCGGACCCCTGATGGATGCGGTGCGCACCGGGGTGTCGGCGCTGGCCCATCACGACCCCGATGCCGGTGACGATTCGGCCGGCGCGTCGCGGCGCAAGGCGGTGCGGCTGACCGCGCAGACCGGCACGCTGGTGGCGACGCTGGGAAGGCTGGCCGCGGGGGGCGCGCCGATGACGCCGGACCCGGTGCTCGGACACGCCGCCAACTTCCTGTATCTCCTGACCGGGGAGCGTCCGGGCGCGCTCGCCGCGCGAGCGTTCGACGTGGGGTTGATCCTCCACGCCGACCACGAGCTGAACGCGTCGACCTTCGCGGCGAGGGTGGCCGCGGCGACCCTCACCGACCTGCACTCGGCGGTGGTGGCGGGGGTGGCGGCGTTGAAGGGGCCCCTGCACGGCGGGGCGAACGCCGCCGTCATGCAGATGCTGCTGGCGATCGGCGGCGATGCGGACGACCGGCGGGTCGAGGACGCCATCCGCGGCATGCTGGCCGACAAGCGGCGCGTGCCCGGCTTCGGTCATCGCGTCTATCGCACCGAGGACCCCCGCGCGACCCATCTGCGCCGGATGTCGCGGGACCTCGGCGAGCAGACGGGACAGCCCCGCTGGTTCGCGATCTCCGAGCGCATCGAGAAGGTGATGAAGGAGGAGACCGGCATCGACGCCAACGTCGACTTCTATTCCGCCTCGACCTACCACGTGCTCGGGATCCCGATCGAGCTGTTCACGCCCATCTTCGTGGCGAGCCGGGTGGCGGGCTGGACGGCGCACGTGCTGGAGCAGTACGCGAACAACCGCCTGATCCGGCCGCGGGCGGAGTACGTGGGACCCGAATACCCGCAGGCGTTCGTGCCGCTGGCCGACCGGCGGGCGCCCGCCCCGTAGAACCGCGCGCGAAGGGGCCGGCGCGGGTTTCCGGCGAGGCACCCCCCGCGACGGGCTATAATGACGGTCCGTCCATGGAACAGCGCTACATCCGCAATTTCTCCATCATTGCGCATATCGATCACGGCAAGTCGACGCTCGCAGATCGGTTCCTCGAGATCACCGGCGCCCTCCGCCCCCGGGAAATGGAGGCGCAGGTGCTCGACTCGATGGACCTGGAGCGGGAGCGGGGCATCACCATCAAGGCCCACTCGGTCCGGCTGAACTATACGCCGGAGGGGGGGGTGCCGCACGTCCTCAACCTCATCGATACGCCGGGCCACGTCGATTTCTCCTACGAGGTGACGCGGGCGCTGACCGCGTGCGAGGGCGCGGTGCTGCTCGTCGACGCCTCGCAGGGGGTCGAGGCGCAGACCGTCGCCAACGCCTATCTGGCCGTCGACCAGAACCTCGAGATCGTGCCGGTCGTGAACAAGATCGACCTGCCCGGGGCGCAACCCGACGACACGATCCGGCAGATCGAGGACATCGTGGGTCTCGATGCCACCGACGCCATCCTCGCCAGCGCCAAGGAGGGCTCGGGCGCCCGGGCCGTGCTCGACGCGGTGGTGGCTCGCGTGCCGCCGCCGGCCGGGGATCGGGACGGTCCCTTCAAGGCGCTGATCTTCGATTCCTGGTACGACTCGTACCGCGGGGTCGTCGTGCTGATCCGCGTGGTGGACGGGGTGATCCGCCCGAAGACGAAGGTCCGCCTGATGGCGCGGGGGCAGGACTACGAGGTCGAGCAGGTCGGGGTCTTCTCTCCCAAGCCGCTGGTCGTCGCGCAGCTCGAGGCGGGTGAGGTCGGCTTCGTCATCGCCGGCATCAAGACCGTCAGCGACGCGCAGATCGGCGACACCCTGACCGAGGCGGCCCGTCCTGCCGGCGAGCCCTGCGTCGGCTTCACCGAAATGAAGCCGATGGTGTTCGCGGGGCTCTACCCGGTCGAGGGGCACCAGTACGCCGATCTCCGCGAGGCCCTCGAGAAGCTGCGGCTGAACGACGCCTCGTTCTTCTTCGAGCCGGAGACCTCGACGGCGCTGGGGTTCGGATTCCGGTGCGGATTCCTCGGTCTGCTGCATCTCGAGATCATTCAGGAACGGCTCGAACGCGAGTTCGACATGGACCTGGTCACCACCGCCCCGGGGGTGCTGTACCGGGTGACCACCACCGCGGGCGAGACGTTCGAGGTCGACAGCCCCGCGAAGCTGCCGGACCCCGGGATCATCGCCGCGCTCGAAGAGCCGGTGATCACCGCGATGGTCCTGACCCCCTCCGACTACGTGGGCGCGATCCTGCAGCTCTGCCAGGAGAAACGCGGGGTGCAGAAGGGGCTGGAGTACGTGAGCTCGAACCGCGTCATGATCACCTACGAGCTGCCGTTCAACGAGGTCGTGCTCGACTTCTACGACCGGCTGAAGACCCTGTCGCGGGGCTACGGGTCCCTCGACTACCACGTCACCGGCTACTGGACGTCGCCTCTCGTCAAGCTCGATCTCCTGGTGAACGACGACCCCGTCGACGCCCTGTCGATCATCGTGCACAAGGAGTCGGCGTACGCCCGCGGCCGGGCCCTCGCGGTCAAGTTGCGGAAGCTCATTCCCCGGCAGATGTTCGACGTGGCGATACAGGCCGCGGTGGGGGGGCGTATCATTGCCCGGGAATCCGTCAAGGCGCTCCGCAAGAACGTGCTGGCGAAGTGCTACGGCGGCGACATCTCCCGGAAGCGCAAGCTGCTCGAGAAGCAGAAAGAGGGCAAGCGCCGCATGAAGCGCGTGGGCCGGGTGGAGATTCCGCAAGAGGCGTTTCTCGCGGTGCTGACGGTGGATTCGGAGTAGACGGGTCGGTTGGGCGGAAAGCGGCTCCGCAGGCGGCGATTCTCAGGGAGAGCCGTCGGCGCGGCGGAGCCGGCGAGGACGGCTGGAGGTTCGGTCGCGCGGCCGGCGGGAGCCGCGGGCCGGCGGTGTCCGGGCAGGGACGGAAGCATGGCTGGAGAGACGTCGTTCAGGAAGTCGACCGCGCGCGAGTACTTCGAATCGATCGTGGTCGCGGTCATCCTCGCTCTGTTCGTGCGCACCTGGGTCGTCCAGGCCTTCAAGATCCCGACCGGGTCGATGGAGGAGAACCTGCTGATCGGCGACCACCTGCTGGTGAACAAGTTCGTGTACGCGCCGACCGCGACCGCGCTGGAACGGCTGCTGCTGCCCATCGGGGACATCGAGCGCGGCGACGTGCTCGTCTTCAAGTTCCCCGAAGACCCCGAGCGCGACTTCATCAAGCGGGTCATCGGCCTGCCCGGCGAGACCATCGAGCTGCGGCAGGGGCGGGTCTTCATCGACGGCAACGCGATCGACGAGCCCTATCTCGACGCGATGCGGCCCGGGGGCCGGCTTCCGCCCGACTTCCGGGGCACGTTCGGGCCGGCCGCCGTGCCCGAGGGCCATCTTTTCATGATGGGGGACAACCGCGGCGACTCCGAGGACAGCCGGTACTGGGGGCCGATGCCGGTGGAGTACGTCAAGGGGCGGGCGTTCATGCTCTACTGGTCTTACGAGTCCGAGAGCGACTTCTACGCCGACGTCGGCGTCGGCGCGACCCTGCGCCGGCTCGGCTCCGCCGCCATCCACTTCTTCACCCGCACCCGCTGGGACCGCCTGTTCATGGCGGTGTCGTAGAGCAGCCCGTGGCGAAAGTCCCCGCTGCATTCGAGCGGCGATGCATCCCGCCTGACTGCGTTGTGCGGACGGACTGTTTGCAGTCCGCGGTTGCCCTATGCCCAATATGCGCCCTCCTCACGCCTTGTCAGGCACGGGCGCACTTCAGCCCGCGGGCGCACTACGGCCCGCTGGCGCCATCGCCGCTCTCGGTGCAACGCGGGGTTCCACCACGGGCTGTTGAGGCCCGAAGTTAACGGAGCGGAGCCGGCGGCGCCGGCACCTCGAACGCGTTTCCGCCGCCGGGGCGCGGCCGGCGGCCGAAGAGGGCGGTGCCGACCCGGACCATCGTGGCTCCCTCCTCGATCGCGACCTCGAAGTCGTGGCTCATCCCCATCGAGAGCTCGTCGAGCCGGACCGATTCGGGGGCGCCGGCCTGCAGCTCGTCCCTGAGCCCCCGCAGGCGCTCGAACCAGGGCCGCGCCGTCTCCGGATCGTCCGACCAGGGCGGCAGGGTCATCAGTCCGCACAGGCGGACGGCGCGGCAGTCGGCGGCTGCCTCCACGATGCGCCGCGCCTCGTCTTCCCCCGCCCCGTGCTTGGTCGACTCGTGGGCGAGGTCGACCTGAATCAGGAGCTGCGGCGACCGGCCCGCGTCGGTCGCGGCCTGATCGAGCCGCTCGAGCAGGGCCGCGCTGTCGACGGAGTGGATCCAGTCGAACGCGACGGCCTTGCGCGCCTTGTTCGACTGCAGGTGCCCGATGAGGTGCCAGCGGATGGGCAGCGACGGGGTCGCGCCCTGCTTCTGCAGGGCCTCCTGGATCCGGTTCTCCCCCAGATCGCGCAGCCCGGCCGCGGCCGCGGCCTCGACGTGGGCGACCCCGAACGTCTTCGACACCGCGATCAGGCGGATCGCGCGGGGCGTGCGTCCGGCCGCCGCCGCCGCACGGTCGAGCCGGGCGCGGACGGCGGCGAGATTGGCCGAGATCGTGGTTTCGAGCTCCATGGTTCGAGGTGACGGATGCCGGTCGGAACGGATGATCGCCGGGAAGGCCCCCGGAGGGCTGGCTGACCAACTAACGCCCGAGGGCGGCGATCCGCTGCCGGGCCACACCCGCGTGCTCGCCGTCGGGGGCGCCGCCGAGATACCGGGCGAACGAGCGCCGCGCGCCCGCCGGATCGCCGTTGGCCTCGTAGGCGAGCCCCAGCCAGTAGTGGACGTCGGCCAGCGTGGGGTCGGCCTCCGACGCTTCGCGGAACACCCGCAGCGCGTCGCCCACGTTGCCCGAGTCCCAGATCTCGATGCCGCGGGTCAGGGTCTCCTGAGCCGCCGCGCGTCCCGCCGCGAGCCGCCGGACCGCGATGCGGTTCGCCTCGCCCCGCGCCGCCGCGGCCGCCTCGGGCCGGTCCTGGCGGGTGAAGATGTCGGCCAGCCCGTAGTGGGCCGGGGCATAGTCCGACCGGATGGCGAGGGCCTGGCGGTAGGCGGCCTCGGCGTCGGCGTAGCGGTTCAGCCGGCTGTGCGACACCCCGATGTTGAAGAGGCAGTCGACGCAGGTCGGGGTGACCTGCAGCACGACCTCGAACTGCGCGATGGCGTAGTCGTAGTTGCCGTCCCGGTTGGCCCGGACGCCGGCCGCGAACGCGGCGGCCGCGGTCTGGTCGTCCTGCAGCGCGCGCAGCCAGGGGGCCGCCGTCCGCCCCGCCTCGAGGACGAAGCGCACGTCCACCGAGCCGGCGGGGTGCACGAGCACGCGGAAGATCTGATCGCCGAGCTCGACCTTGCGGGCGCTGACGCTGTACTGCCCGGGGGCGAGGTCGACCTCCTGAAAGCGGCCGGACGCGTCGGTGAGGGTCTCGATGCCGGATTCCTGCGACTCGAGGGACATCAGGGTCACCGTGGCCCCGGGGACGGGCTGGCCGTTGCCGGTGGTGACCCGGCCGTGTATCGACCCCGTCGACTGGGCTCCGGCGGGGAGACCCGCCAGGCACAGCGCGGCCCCGAAGAGGGCCGCGAGGAGCCCCCGGCAGGAGCCCCGCGCGGTCTCCCCGCAGGCTCCCGGGTATAGCCGCGAGTTTCTGAGTGCTGGCACCCTTCCCCGAGTTTACACCCTCTGCCGCGCCATGAACGTCCTGACCTGCTCGAGGTCGTGCACGATGGGCGTGGGGGGCAGCGAGGCGAGAAAGCGGCGTCCGTACCCCTTGTTCAGCAGCCGGGGGTCGAGAACCGACAACACCCCGCGGTCGCGGCGGTGCCGGATCAACCGGCCGAGTCCCTGCAGCAGGCCGAGAACCGCGAGCGGCACCTGATACTCGTCGAACGGACTGCCCCCGAGCCGGGCAATCGACTCCATCCGCGCCGCGGTGATGGGGTCGCCCGGCGGCGCGAACGGCAGCTTGTCGATGATGACGCAGCTGAGGGTGTCGCCGGCCACGTCCACCCCCTGCCAGAAGCTCGACGTGGCCAGCAGCACCGCGTTCGGGGTGGTGCGGAACTTGCGCAGGAGCACCGGGCGGGGGGCGGTTCCCTGCACCAGCAGGGGGTACGGGCTGGCCGGTGCAATCAGCCGATGCACCTCGCGCAGGTTGGCGTAGCTGGTGAAGAGCACGAAGGCGCGCCCCTCGGTGGCGTCGAGCAGGGCCCGAACCTGCAGGGCCGCGTCGCGGGTGAACGCCGGCGACCGGGGCTCCGGCATCTGCCGGGGCAGATACAGCACGGTCTGCGCGGCGTAGTCGAACTCGGACGGAAGGCGCAGCTCGAGCGCGTCGCTGACCCCCAGGCGCGATCGCTGGTACTCGAAGGAGCCGTCGACGGCGAGGGTCGCCGACGTCAGAATCGTCCCCTGCAGGCGGTCGAGGAGCAGCTCCCGGATGATGGACGACACGTCGATGGGGGACGCCCGCAGGAACGTGCCGCGGCGCCGCCGCTCCAGGAAGTACACGAGACGGTCGTCGCCGGCGTCGAGCACCACGTCGACGTCGGCGGCCAGCTCGTGCGCGCGCCGTCCCAGCGCGCGCAGGTCCTCGGTGGCGTTGGCGAACGACTGCACGGCCGCGTCCAGGGCCCGCACCGCGCTGGCCAGCTGCCGCCCCGGCTCCGCCACCGGCTCGAGGATGTCGCGGTCCAGGCGGGTGCGCTCGGCCCGCGCCGGCAGGTGCATCTGCACGGCCGTGAAGAACCGCGCGCCCCGCTCGTCGACCGCATCCAGCGCCTTGTGCAGGGTCTGGGCGGTCTCGGCGTCCTCCTCCAGGTCGCGGGCCGCCCAGCGCCGGCCGTCGGCGACCAACCGTTCCAGCCGATAGTTGCTGACGGCGATGCCGAAGTACTGCGTCGCCACGTCCTCGAGCTGATGCGCCTCGTCGATCACCGCGTAGGCGTACGACGGTATCACCTCGCCGTAGGCCGACTGGCGCACCGCCGCGTCGGCGCAGAGCAGGTGGTGGTTCACGATGACGAGGTCCGACTCGGCCGCCCGCTGCCGCATGCGGGTGATGAAGCACTCCGCGTGCTGCGGGCAGTCGGTTCCGATGCAGTTGTCCGACGTGGCCGAGATCTCGCTCCAGAACGGGAGGTCGTCCGGCAGGTCCTCGATCTCCGAGCGGTCGCCGGTGTCGGTGCCGGCCAGCCATTCGGCGATGGTGTCCACGTGGCGCCGGTGCGGGGCGAGGCCGAGGGGGTCGTCGTTCCGATACGCCTCGAACCGGTGGAGGCAGAGGTAGTTGCCCCGGCCCTTCATGTAGGCGGCGGTGAACTCCACGTCCAGCGCGGTGCGGAGGGTCGGGATGTCCTTGTCGTAGATCTGGTCCTGGAGCTGCTTGGTGCCGGTGGAGACGAGCACCCGGTGGCCGCTGAGGATCGCCGGCACCAGGTAGGCGAGGGTCTTGCCGGTGCCGGTGCCGGCTTCCGCCAGCAGGACGCCGCCGTTCTCGAAGATCCCGGCCGCCGCCCCCGCCATCTCCTGCTGGCTGGCGCGGGGCTCGAACGCCGGCAGGGCTTCCGCGAGGGCGCCGCCCCCGGTGAACGCCGCCTCGACGTGATCGACTAAGGTTCGCTCGGATAGAGCGGGAACTTTTCGCACAGGGCTTCGACTCTCGACCGCACCTCGGCCGCGACCCCGTCTGCCTCGGGCGCCGCGAGAACGCGGCTGATGTAGCCGGCGATCTCGTCCATCTCCGGCTCCGCCATGCCCCGCGTGGTGACGGCGGGGGTCCCGATGCGGATGCCGCTGGCCACCATCGGCGGATGCTGGTCGAAGGGGATCGCGTTCTTGTTGACGGTGATGCCGGCCCGCCCGAGCGCGGCCTCGGCGATCTTGCCGGTGATGCCGCGCGAGAACACGTCGACGAGCACGAGGTGGTTGTCGGTGCCGCCGCTCACCAGCCGGAAACCGGCCTCCCGCAGGGCGGAGCCGAGGCGGGCGGCGTTTCGGACCGTCTGCTCCTGGTACTCCCGGAACGCGGGCTCCGCCGCCTCGTGGAAGCACACCGCCTTGGCCGCGACGACGTGCATGAGGGGGCCGCCCTGAATGCCCGGGAACAGGGCCCGGTTCACCGCCTTCGCATGCTCCTCGCGGCACAGCACGAGGCCGCCGCGGGGGCCTCGCAGGGTCTTGTGGGTGGTGGTGGTCACGATGTCCGAGTGGGGGACCGGGCTGGGGTGGAGCCCCGCCGCCACCAGCCCCGCGATATGCGCCATGTCGGTGACCACGAACGCCCCGACCTCGCCGGCGATGCCCGCGAGGCGGGCGAAGTCGATCACCCGGGGATAGGCGCTGGCGCCGACCATGATCAGCTTCGGGGCGCGGGCGTGCGCGAGCCGCGCCAGCTCGTCGTAGTCGATCCGCTCGTCGTCCCGCCGCACCCCGTAGGGCACGATGTCGTAGAGCTGGCCGGAGAAATTCAGGGGATGGCCGTGCGTCAGGTGCCCGCCGTGCGCGAGATTCATCCCCAGGACGGTGTCGCCGGGGGCGATCAGCGCGAAGTACGCGGCCATGTTGGCCTGGGCGCCGGAGTGCGGCTGCACGTTGGCGCGTTCGGCCCCGAAGAGGGCCAGGGCCCGCTCGATGGCCAGCGACTCGGCGACGTCGACGTGCTCGCAGCCGCCGTAGTAGCGGCGTCCCGGATACCCCTCTGCGTACTTGTTGGTCAGCACCGAGCCGGCCGCCTCGAGCACCGCCCGGCTGACGAAGTTCTCCGAGGCGATCAACTCCAGGCCGGTGTTCTGTCGGGTCGTCTCGTCGGCGAGGACCGCGGCGATGGCCGGGTCCGTCTCGGTCAGGGGGCGCTGGCGGGTGTCCAGGGTTCGGTCGATGACAGGATGCATGAAGCCCTTCGGTTCCCGGCGCGGTAGTGGAGAGTCGGGCGGCGCCGACGGCCCTGAATTGTACTACGGCGGGCCGGCCGCTCCCGGTTCCCGGGGGATGCCCGGGGGGCGGTTTCGCGTGCTATAGTCGGCGCATGGCGCAGAAGACTACCCTCCCGTCGTCGCCGTCCGTCCGGTACGAGGACGCGTTCCCGAGCTCGCGTCAGGTCCTGGTCGATGGAGACCGGGTGCGGGTGCCGATGCGCGAGGTCGCCCTCTCCGGCGGGGAGGCGCCCCTGCGCGTCTACGACACCAGCGGCCCGCAGGGCTGCGACGTGCGGCAGGGCCTGCCGCGGTTGCGCGAGGCGTGGATCACCGGCCGCGGCGGCGTCGCCGAGCGGCCGCTTCCGGCCAGGTCCGAGGCGGCGGGGCTTCCGGGCTCGGACATCCGGCCCCGCCGCGCGACCGCCGGGGTCACCCAGCTCCACCACGCCCGCCGGGGCACGGTCACCGAAGAAATGGAGTTCGTGGCCCTGCGCGAGGGCTTCGCCCCCGACTTCGTCCGCGACGAGGTGGCCCGCGGCCGCGCGCTCATCCCCGCCAACATCAACCATCCCGAGCTCGAACCGATGGCCATCGGCCGCAATTTCCTGGTGAAGATCAACGCCAACATCGGGAACTCGGCGGTGTCGTCGTCGATCGAGGAGGAGGTCGACAAGCTGCGCTGGGCGACCCTGTGGGGCGCCGACACGGTGATGGACCTCTCCACCGGCGCGGACATCCACGAGACGAGAGAGTGGATCGTCCGCAACTCGCCGGTGCCCATCGGCACCGTGCCGATCTATCAGGCCCTCGAGAAGGTGGGCGGCCGGCCGGAAGATCTGACCTGGGAGATCTACCGAGACACCCTGATCGAGCAGGCCGAGCAGGGGGTGGACTACTTCACGGTGCACGCCGGGGTGCTGCTGCGCTACATCCCGATGACCGCCCGGCGGGTGACCGGCATCGTGTCGCGGGGCGGGGCGATCATGGCCAAGTGGTGTCTGGCCCACCACCAGGAGAACTTCACCTATACCCGCTTCCGCGAGATCTGCGAGATCATGCAGGCCTACGACGTCTCGTTCTCGCTGGGCGACGGCCTGCGTCCGGGGTCGATCGCCGACGCCAACGACGAGGCGCAGTTCGCCGAGCTGAAGACGCAGGGCGAGCTGACCCGCATCGCCTGGGAATACGACGTGCAGGTGATGAACGAGGGGCCGGGGCACGTTCCCCTGCACCTCATCAAGGAGAACATGGAGCACCAGCTCGACTGGTGCGACGAGGCGCCGTTCTATACGCTGGGGCCGCTGACCACGGACATCGCCCCCGGGTACGACCACATCACGTCGGCCATCGGGGCCGCGGTTATCGGCTGGTACGGCACCGCGATGCTCTGCTACGTCACCCCGAAGGAGCACCTCGGCCTTCCCAACCGGGACGACGTGAAGGCGGGGGTCGTCGCCTACAAGATCGCCGCGCATGCCGCTGACCTCGCCAAGGGGCATCCGCGCGCCCAGGCCTGGGACGATGCGCTGTCGAAGGCGCGGTTCGAGTTCCGTTGGGACGATCAGTTCAACCTGGCGCTCGACCCGCAGACCGCCCGCGCCTTCCATGACGAGACCCTGCCGGCGGAGGGGGCCAAGGTCGCCCACTTCTGTTCGATGTGCGGCCCCAAGTTCTGCAGCATGGAGCTCACGCAGCAGGTGCGTGACTACGCGGCCGCCAAGGGCATCGGGGTGCCCGAGGCGTTCGGCGCCGGCATGCAGGAGAAATCCGACGAGTTCCGGCAGGAACGCGAGGTCTACGTGCGTACCGCCAAGCAGGGCTGAGGGGACGGAGTTTCGCGTCAGCGAAACTCCCAACGCGACCGGCTGGTCGCGCCGCGACCTACTGGTCGCGCCGGCTCGATTGGGGGGGCGCGGGGACGATCTGAATGATGGTCCTGAACCGGGCGGGCTCGCCGCCGGGATTCAGGTACCCCTCCGAACCGTTCCACGCATAGTCCTTGATCGTCACGCTCGGGGGAAAGGCCATCTCTCGTTCACGAAAGCGTCCGACCTCGAAGATATGGGTCGGGGGCGCATCGAACACCCGGTTTCCGCGTTCGTCGAGGACATTGCGGTAGTAGCGCACCATGCCCTCGAATTCGGAGTCGGTGCCGAAGAGGTAGTATCGTTGCTGGCGTCCCGCGTCGTACGACGTGATGAACCGCGCCGCGGGGTAGATGGGAAATCCGAGCATCTCGGCCGTGGGCGCCTCCCGGGCGGCCGCCGACGGCGCGGCCGGGCTCGGGCTCGCCACGGGCGGCCGGACCTCGCCGCGGTCCGGTTCGGGCTGGCCCGGTCGGGGAAACGGCCGGGGCACCGGCCGGCGTTGCGGCTCGCCGGCCGGCGACGCGTCCAGGGCCGGTGACGCCGCCATCAGGGATACGAGACAACCTCCGATGATCGTGCGGACACGCATGCCGGACATTATGCGGTGCGGCCGGTTGCCGCGCAACCCGGCGGCTCGCCGCGGCGATCCCGGCGTGCGGCGCCCTGCCTGACCGGGTCGTCTCCCGGTTCCCGACGGCCGGTTCGGTCCTGCGCCGCGTCTCGTCGGGCGGCGCCGTATCGATCCCCCGCGGGGCTCGTGGGGCGTGGACCGCGGGATGTGCGAGGGGCCGGCGGGGCGCTGGCGCGATACCTCGGGAATCGACTACGGCTGATTGTGATGAGCACTCGACTTGACGTCTCAGGCGCCGCGGCCGAGCAGGAGATGCTCGCCTACTGCGAGTCCCAGCGCGAATGGGTCATCGAGACCA
The DNA here is from genome assembly GCA_965229825.1 of Vicinamibacterales bacterium. Classification (GTDB taxonomy): domain Bacteria; phylum Acidobacteriota; class Vicinamibacteria; order Vicinamibacterales; family UBA8438; genus JAJEEA01. Next base: position 54,102 of record CBDDJQ010000013.1, on the reverse strand, counting down.
CGCTGGCGCTGGCGCGTCTGGAGTCCCCCACCGGCGACAAGGCCGCGGTCGACCGCTGCGGCCGCGAGCTGCAGCAACGCATCGAGGCGATCGGGGGAACCGTCAGCCGGCTGGCCCGGTCGGAGGCCGGCGACCATCTCCGGGCCGAGTTCGGGAGCGGCGAGGGTCAGGTGCTGCTGGTCGGCCATTTCGATACCGTATGGCCGGTTGGGCAACTCGAGCGCATGCCCCTGGAGTTCAGGGACGGCTGCCTCTTCGGGCCCGGGGTCTTCGACATGAAGGCGGGCATCGCGGTGGGCCTGCTGGCGGCCCGTGCGCTGGCGGAGGTGTCGCCGGCCCCCGGCCGGCTCGTCATGCTGTGGACCTCGGACGAGGAACGCCGGAGCAGGACCTCGCGCGGCCTCATCGAGGAGGAAGCGCGCCGGAGCCGGGCCGCCTTCGTGCTCGAGCCGGGGTTGCCCGGCGGGGGGGTGAAGACGGCGCGCAAGGGATGCGGCGAGTTTCGGCTCGCCGTCCAGGGCATCGCCGCGCACGCCGGGGTCGAGCCCGACAAGGGCGCGAGCGCGGTCCACGAGCTGGCGGCCCAGATCGTCGATCTGCAGGGGGTGCGCGACCTGGCGCCGGACGTGTCGCTCAACGTGGGAATCGCGGCCGGCGGCACCCTCCCCAACGTCGTGGCGGAAGAGGCCCACGCGATCATCGATACGCGGGTGACGGCGGCGGCTGACATGGACCGGGTGATCGACTTCGTCCGGAACCGGACCCCCACCGTGCCGGGGACCCGTATCGAGGTGACCGGCGGGTTCGACCGCCCGCCGCTGGAACGAACCGCGGCGGTGGCCCGTCTCTATGAGAGAGCGCGGGCGATTGCCGGCAGGTTGGGTCGGGACCTGCAGGAAGGCGCGACCGGCGGCGGGTCCGACGGTAATTTCACGGCTGCCGTCGGCACCCCCACCCTCGACGGGCTCGGGGCGGTCGGCGCCGGGCCGCACGCCCTGCACGAACACATAGAAGTCGACTCGCTGCCGTGGCGGGCGGCGTTGCTGGCGGGGCTCGTGGCCGACGTCCGGGCGTCGGGGCCCGACTCGGCGGCGCGATGAACGCGATGAAGAAGGAGAGCGGCAACCCATGGGCAATTCGGTGAAGACGGTGCTGTTGCTGGGTCTGTTGAGCGGACTCCTGCTCGTGATCGGCGAGCTGCTCGGCGGCCAGGTCGGCCTGCTGTTCGCGTTCGTCATTGCCGTCGCCATGAACTTCGGCTCGTACTGGTTCTCGGACCGGATCGTGCTGCGCATGTACCGGGCCGAGCAGGTGGGGCCCGAGCATCCGCTGCACCAGATGACCGAGCATCTGGCGAGCCGGGCGGGGCTGCCCACGCCGAAGGTCTACGTGATTCCCGACGACTCGCCGAACGCGTTCGCGACGGGGCGGAATCCGCAGCACGCCGCCGTCGCGGCGACCCGCGGCATCCTGCGCCTGCTCGATCGGGACGAGCTCGAAGGCGTCATCGCCCACGAGCTGGCCCACGTGAAGCACCGCGACATCCTGATCGGCTCGGTGGCCGCGACCATCGCCGCGACGGTCATGATGGTCGCCCGCATGGCGCAGTTCGCGGCGCTGTTCGGGGGCTTGGGCCGGGACGACGAGGAGGGCAGCAATCCCATCGCGCTGCTCGCGACCATCATCGTCGCGCCGCTGGCCGCCATCCTGATCCAGTCGGCGATCTCCCGGTCACGGGAGTTTGCGGCCGACCGCGGCGCCGCCCGCATCGTGGGAAGCCCTCACGGGCTCGTCCGCGCGCTGCGCAAGATCGATGCGGGCGCCAAGCGGGTGCCCCTCGACGCCAGCCCCGCCACCGCGCACATGTTCATCGTCAAGCCGTTCTCCCGCGCCGGGCTGATGTCCCTGTTCAGCACCCATCCCCCCACCGAGAAACGCGTCGAGAGCCTTCTCCAAACACCCTAGTGCTGCGCCATGACTAAACGTTCGGGTTTCGGTGCTGTGATTCGTCAACGATTGCACGTTGGGAACTCAAGTCCGTGTCCGAAAATTATGGCGTGACGCTCCACTAGAAGCTTGCGCCGTCGCTGCCCGGCGCGGCGGTGCTCACCCCCGGTCTTCGGTCGATCTCTGATTTTCGGTCTTTGTTCGCCCGCTGGCGCATGGTGCACCGGGCCGCCCCGCGGGTCAACAGCCCGCGGTGAAAGTCCCCGCTGCATTCGAGCGGCGATGCATCCCGCCCCTCGCCGGTCTCGGTGCAACGCGGGGTTCCACCACGGGCTCTCAAGGGGCAAATGGCGGGAGAGGAGCGCCGGCGACGACCCCCCGCCAATAGTCGAGCAGGTCCGACAGGGTCTGCGACAGGGGGCGGCGGGGCTCCCAGCCCAGCTCTTCGGTGATGCGCGAGCGATCGCCGAGGAGCACCGGATTGTCGCCGGGCCGGGCGCGAGCCGGGTCCTGCCGGATCGAGATCGGCGCCGCCGACAGGGCCAGCAGGGCGTCGAGGACGTCGCCGATGCGATGGGCGGCGCCCGAGCACACGTTGTACGGCCGGCCCGGCGTCCCGCCGGCCATCAGCATCCGATAGGCCCGCACGGTGTCGCGCACGTCCGTCAGGTCCCGGCGCGCCTCGAGGTTGCCGACCGAGAGAACCGGCTCGGCTCGCCCCGCTTCGATGCGGGCAATCTGTTCCGCGAAGCTCGAGGCGGCGAAGGCGAGGGCCTGTCCCGGACCGATATGGGTGAACGACCGCGTCAGAACGACGGCCGGCCCGTCCTGCCGGACCGCCGCGAGTCCCAGCCGCTCCTGCGCGAGCTTGCTGCGTCCGTAGGGGCTGACGGGGTCCAGGGGCGCGGTCTCCGCGAGCGCGGTGGTCGAAGGCCCGTACACGAGGGCGGAGCCGGGAATCAGGACCCGGGGAGGGGTGGCCAGGCCGCGCAGGGCCGCCAGCAGGTGCTCGGTGCCCTGCACGTTCCCCTGCAGGGTCGCCTCCTGGTTGGACCACGAACCGTTCACGTTGGCGACCCCCGCGCAGTGGTACACCTGGGTCGGCGGCCGCTCCGCGATGGCGCGCCGCACCGCCGGACCATCGAGCAGGTCGACGTCGCGCCAGGCCGCCGCTCCCTCGGGAACCGGCCGGGGCGGCGTCGCCGCGGCCGAGGCGCGGGCCGCCGGCGGGCGCCGCCACGCCAGCAGCGCGGCGTCCGGCGCGGTGCGATGCAGCAGGGTCAGCAGATGGCTGCCGGCGAAGCCGGCCGCGCCGGTGACGAGGATGGTGTCGGACACGGGGAGGCCATTCCGCGGCGTGTTCTCCGCTCCTCTAGTGGACTGTCCTGGACGGACTTTGCCGTCCAGTCGCCGAAATCGCGCCCAAAAGGTCCACAGGAACGGTCAGGGGCATGGACAGCTTCTCTCGAGGACAGTCCACTTCTCTTGAGGACAGTCCACTAGTACTGCCGCGCCCCCGTTCCGGGACCGAAGGCGCCGAGCAGATTGGCGAACGTGCCGAGCCCGGCCAGGGTGAACGAGACGTTGAGGCGCCGGTCCTGCAGCGCCCGGGTCCGGAACCCGAGGTTGGCCAGATTGTACGTCTGGAACTCGACGCTGAAACCGCAGCACTGCGCGTTGTAGTAGGCGAGTATCCGCTGCTGCAGCATCCGCCCGAGCTGCACGTCGTAGTTGAACTGGTAGACGCCGCCGTACTTGTTGTCGCGCGCCCGGAAGTTGGTGAACGAATTGAGGACGTGGTCGAGGAAGTCCGGGTTGTCGAATCCGGACAGTCCTTCGACGAACCGCCGCTGGCTCCAGCCGGTGCGCTGGAACAACTGGTCGCTGAACGCGACGTCGGCATCGGCCCGGATGGTTCGCAGGGCCATGAAACGGGTGTCGTACTCGGCGCGCAACGATCCGGTGATGCCCTGGGTCAGGGCTGCGCGGACCGTCAGGGCCAGCGGCGACAGCTTGCTCGGCGCGGTCTGCTGGAAGCTGGTCGCGAACTGCTGGTCGAACTGCGACGCCCTCTCGTCCGAATAGTAGGTCTGCTCCACCCCGATCGTCAGGAACTCCTGCGCGTTGGCCGATGCCCCGCCCTCCGACCGTCTCGCATACAGCCGGTTGTCGATGCCGTACCGGAGCCGCGTGGTGTTGCCGACAATCGAATCGGTGCTGTCGATTCTGACGATCTGTTCGAAGTTGTCGACCGCGGTGGTGCGCTGCACCGTGACCCACGGTTCGATCAGGTGCTTCATCCGTTCCGAGTAGCCGGTGTTGGGGGTGTCCCAGATCTTGACGAACACGGGGCCGGTGATCTCCGTCTCGAGTTCGAACAACGACCGCGAGACGGGCGCGCCGATCTGATCCATGGTGTCCGGGTCGATGCTCTCCCGCCAGTGGGTTCGACGGTAGCCGGCCGACCCGTTGAACGTCAGGAACGGCCAGGGGGTGAACGGCACGCGAACCAAGGGGTTGACGTCGAACCGGGTCAGTCCGGAATCGGTTTCCATCTCGCCGAAGCGTTGCTTCTGGAGCAGGTTGGCGTACTCGCTCGAGAAGCCGTAGTAGAGGGGCAGGTTCCCGATTTGCCGCTCGGACTGGTTGAACGAGATGCGCGGTCCGCTCCCGTGGAGCGAGGAATCGGCGACCCCGAAGAACGTCTCCCGGTAGTCGGCGGTTCCGTTGAGGGTGTACGCGTTCCAGGAACCGGTCACGTTGCCGCCGAACGTGCGGGAGCTGTTGGTTGCGCGGAAGATGTCCCGCTGATACGTCTGCTGCACCTCCACGTCCGAGAAGAAGTCGACGTTGCCCCGCGCCTGGATCGAGTCCGTGAGGGGCTGCTGCAGGTCGCCGCGCAGCTGGAAGCTGCGGCGGGCGGGAAGGGTCGACTCGCCGCCGCGGAACGGGTCGATGCTCTCGCGTTCGTTGAGCAGGTAGGCCTCGGCGTTGCCGCGCGAGCTCTGTCCGAGCACGTAGCGGTACTCGCTCCCCAGACCGTGACCGGTCGCCGTGAGCCAGTCGTGGTAAACGGTGGCGTCGTGGCTGCGGTTGATGGCCCAGAAGAACGCGCTGCTGATGGACGGGCCCTGGACGGTCGAAGCGCCGTAGACCGGCATCAGTATCCCGGTGGCCCGGTCGTCGTCCTGGACCGGGTAGTACATCCCGGGCAGATAGAAGAGGGGGACGCCCTTTATCAGCAGCACCATGTTGCGCAGCCGGGCGTACCGGTTCAGGTCGATCTGGACCGAGCTCGCCCGCACCTCCCACCGCGGGGTCGGCTGGATGCACGAGGTGAAGCCCCCGTTGACGAGGCGATAGGTGCGGGGGCCGAGCTTCTCGATGATCTCTCCCCAGAACCGCATCTCGGGTTCCTGGGTTCCGAACATGCTCGGCTCGATGTCCTCCACCAGCTGGGTGGAGCCGGAGGCGCTGTAGAACGTCCCGGTCCCCGCTTCATAGTCGAACTCCGCCCGCTCCGCGGCCAGCCGGGCGCCTTCTCCCGCGAACACCACGTTGCCGGTGGCCACGAGCAGCGATTCGTCCGTGTACAGGTTCGCTTCGTCGGCATGGATCCGCCAGCCATCGCCCGCGCCGTCCAGCTCGACCTGACCGGTCAGTCGGACTTGATTGGGCGCGACCTGCTCGATCTGAAACTGCCGTGACCCGGCGAGGCCGGTGGGGAGATCCTGCGCGCGGACGAGGCCGGTGGTCAGGAGGCCCACCGCGAACGTGAAGCAGAGCAGGCGACTCATGGAGGGGACGGGTGCGGAGCGACTCGCGGCGGCCCGGCTCGCGCAGGACGCCGCACACTGTCCGAAGAATATCATGCCCCAATATGCTCCCACGTCGCGCCTCGTTAGCCGAAACTCCTACGGCGCCCGCCCCTGGCGCAGGGCCGCGAGCAGCTCGCCCACGAGAAAGATGGAGCCGGTCGCGGCGCGACCTTCGGTCGCGTTGGGAGTTTCGCTGGGGCGAAACTCCTACGTGGCCCGCCCCTGGCGCAGGGCCGCGAGCAGCTCGCCCACGAGAAAGATGGAGCCGGTCGCGCAGACGGTCTCCGACGTGCTCCAGGCGGTCTCCAGCGCCTGCCGGGGGTCGTCCTCGACGGTCACCGGAAGGGCAGGCGCCCGTCCCCGCACGCGATCCGCGAGGGTCGCGGCGGGGGTCGCCCGCGGGTTGTCCGGCGCGGTGCAGACGATGCGGCTTGCGCAGGGGGCGAGGTGGTCGATGATGCCGTCGGCGTCCTTGTCGCGCATGACCGCGCACACGATGGGCAGGCGCTCCGGGAACGCGTCCCGCAGATACCGGGCGAGCGCCGCCGCCCCCGCCGGATTGTGGGCGGCGTCGAGCAGGACCGTGCCGCGCCCGGGGACGCGGACGAGGTCGAGACGCCCCGGCCACGCCACGTTCGAGAGCCCCCGGACCACGGCATCGGCCCCGACGGGCATGCCGGTGTCGGCCAGCGCCTCCAGCAGGCGGATCGCCCCCGCCGCGTTCGATCGCTGATGTGCGCCGGCAAGACCGAGGCGGAACGCCGGATAGCGGTGATGGGGGGTGGTGACCTCGATTCGGGGGCGGGGGGCATCCGGCCCCACTGCGATCGCGGTGTCCCGCGCGGCCCGGACGAGCCGCGCGCCCTGCCGCCGGCAGGCATCCTCGATTACCGCGAGCGCGGCCGGGGCGGTCTCGGTGGTGACGACGACCATGCCCGGCTTGATCACCCCCGCCTTCTCGGCCGCGATGGCCTCGATGGTGTCGCCGAGGTGGGCCTGGTGGTCGAGCCCGATGCTGGTGATCACCGCCGCCACCGGCGTAACCACGTTGGTGGCGTCGAGCCGTCCCCCGAGACCGACCTCGACCACCGCCAGGTCGACCCGCGCGCGCCGGAACCACGACAGGGCGATCGCCGTCGCGGCTTCGAAGAACGTGGGGGGATGGGTCAGGCCGCCCGCGCGCAGCAGCGCCTCGGTCTGCCCGAACACCCGGGCCGCCTCCTCCCGCAGCGCCGGCTCCTCGATCGCGGCGCCGTCGACGGCGAAGCGTTCGGTGATCGACGTCAGATGGGGCGAGGTGTACCGGCCGGCGCGATACCCGGCCTCGCGCAGGGCGCTGGCGATCATCGCGGCCACCGAGCCCTTGCCGTTGGTGCCGGCCACGATGATGGCGGGATAGGCGGCCTGGGGGTCGCCGAGCGCCGCCATCAGCCGGCGGATGGTGTCGAGCCCCGGCCGGATGCCGAAGCGCTCGAGCCCGAACAGCCGGTCCAGCGGATCCGGCTGCCGCGGCAGCTCCACCCGTGAGGGCCGCGGGCCGGGCTCCTCGCGGGGGGCGTCGTCGAACCGATCGTCCGGCTGCATGGTGAGGTGGCGGACGGACCAAGGGGGCGGAGACCGCATGATATCGTATACGCGCCTGCACGGCGGCGCGCCGGCAACGCCTCGGGCTCGCCTGGGGTTCGCGCCCGGGTCTCCGTCTGGCGTCCCAGGCTCCTGGCTGCATTGATGTCCGCATCCGTTCCCCTTCCTCGACGCCTCTCCATTCCGATTCTCGTCGCGTGCATCGTCCCGGGCCTCGCGGGCTGCGCGTCTACGCCGTCTCCGGTTCAGGAGCCGGCGGTGGTCACCCATACCCGGAAGCTGGCCTGGATTCTCGAGCTCGAAGATCAGCGTCTGCTGCGCGATCGGTCGCTGCCCGCCCCCGCCGCTCCCGAGGCCGGCGAGGGCGCGGCGGGCGATGGGGCCGGTCCGGGAACCGGTATCCCGCAGACGCCGGTCCCGGATCTGCTGCGGCTCGTCGGCGACCCCGGGGCCGCCGTTCGCTATCGGGCCGCCCGGGCTCTGGGCCGGGTCGGTCTGGGGGACGGCGTGCCGGCGCTGATTGCCGCGCTCTCCGATCCCGAGCCGGACGTCCGGTCGATGGCCGCCTTCGGGCTCGGGCTGCTCGGCGACCCCGCCGCGGCGGAGCCCTTGATCGCCGCCTTGCAGGATGCGTCGCCGATGGTGCAGGCGCGGGCCGCGGACGCGCTCGTCCGGCTGCCGGCGCCGGACGCCGCCGAGGCCATTCGGGCGATGGCGGCGGAGCACGTGACCGTGGCCTACGACGTCGATCCCGACGAGCCGGGTCATCCGTTGAGCCCGCGCGTCGAAGCGTTCCGGTCCGCGGTCCACGCCCTGGCCGCGTTGGGCGACTTCGACGCCCTCGCCTCCGTGGTCCTCACCGAGTCCGGCGACCCGTTGCTGTGGTGGTGGCCGGTGGCCGACTCGCTGGCCCGGGCCGGCGATCCCCGGGCGGCGGGGGCGCTCCGCACCCTGGCCGGCGTCGGCGGCACCATCGGGGTCGCGACGGCCGCCCGCGGACTGGGGGCGCTCGGCGACCCGTCGGCGATTCCGGTGCTCGTCGAGCTGCTGGACCCGGATCGGCGGGACCCGCGGGTCGTCGTGTCCGCGGTGCAGGCGTTGGGCGCGATCGGCGACGCCGGGGCGGGGCCTGCGTTGCGCGAGCTGCTGCGCACCCCGGACCTCGACCCGCACCTGCTGGTCGCGTTGGTCCACGCGCTCGCCGCGGTCGATGCGCCGGACGCGGTCGCGATCATGATCGAGCTGCTCGCCCACCGCGCGCCGACGGTGCGGGGGGCGGCGTTGACGGCCCTCGCGGGGTTGGACCCCGACACGTTCCTGCTGGTGCTGTCGGGCCTGCCGCGGGATCCGCAGTGGCAGGTTCGCGCCGACCTCGCCCGCGCGCTGGCGCTCGCCGACCCCGACGTGGCCGCCTATCGCCTGTCCCTGCTCCTCGAGGACGAAGACCCCCGGGTGGTCCCGAGCGTGCTCCGATCCCTGGCCGCGGTCCGCGCTCCCGACGCCGGCACGGTGCTGCTGCGGCATCTGTCCGACGAGCACCCGGCCGTCCGCGAGTCCGCGGCCCGGTTGCTGGGCGACGCGGGGGAACGCCGCGCCGTCGAGTACCTCGCCGGCGCGTACCGGGATGGGCTGAACGAGGCCTCGCCGGCGGTCCGGGCCGCGGCCGTCGACGCGCTGGCCCGGATCGGGGGCGGTCCGGCCGCCGAGACGTTGCGGGAGGCCCTCGACGACCCGGACTGGGCGGTGCGGGTCCGGGCCGCCGAGGGTCTCGCCGGTGCCGGCGCGCCGGACGATCCGGGCCCGGCCATCCGGTCGGCTTCGCTGCCGCACCCCCCCGAAACCTACGAATCACCCGAGCTCCTGCGGCCGTCGGTGTCGCCGCACGTGTTCATCGATACCGACCGGGGGACCATTCAGATCGAGCTGGCGGTCAACGAGGCGCCGCTCACCTGCGGGCATTTCATGCGTCTCGCCCGGTCCGGCTTCTACGACGGCGTGCTCGTGGACGAAGTGGTGGCCAACCAGGCCGTCCACGCGGGCGATCCCCGTCACCGGGCTGAAGGGGGTCCCGGGTACCGCATTCGCGACGAGCTCAACCCGCTGCCCTATCTGCGGGGGACGGTCGGCCTGGCCCTCGACGGAGCCGACACCGGGGGCGGCAGGTTCTTCATCACGACCTCTCCCCAGCCCCGGCTCGACGGCAGGTATCCCGTGTTCGGCGCCGTCATCGGGGGCATGGACGTCGTCGACCGGTTGCAGCGCGGCGACGTCATCCGCTCGGTGCGGGTCTGGGACGGCCAGACGTTCTAGCGTCCTGTATCAAGGGTTCGCGAAATGTCCCAAGGCAGCCTTTCGTCCCGGTTCACGGGCCGGCGCGACGGCAGATGTTTTTCGCGCAGTTCAGTAGACGGGACACTAGATCCGGAGCCAGGGCCGGCACCGTCCGTTGCCGGCTCGCCGGCGCGGCCGCGTTCAGGAGGCGCCGAGACGGGATTCCCGCTTGTCCGCGTGCCGATCCATCGCCAGCGCGATCAATCGATCCAGCAACGCCGGATAGCTGACGCCGCTGGCGCTCCAGAGCTTGGCGAACATGCTGATGGTCGTGAACCCGGGGTGGGTGTTGATCTCGTTCACGAACAGGCGGCCGGCGCGGCCGAGGAGGAAGTCGACCCGGGCCATGCCCGCGCAGTCGATGGCCCGAAACGCCGCGATCGCGAGACGGCGGATTTCCCCGGTCTCGGGCGCGGCGAGGTCGGCGGGGACGACGGTCCGGGACCGGTCGTCCAGATACTTCGCTTCGTAGTCGTAGAAGTCGCCCGAGGGAATGATCTCCCCGGGCACCGACGCTTCGGGGTCGTCGTTGCCGAGCACCGCGCATTCGAGCTCGCGGCATGGGGTCACGCCTTCCTCGACGATGATCTTCCGGTCGAACCCGGCCGCGAGGTCGATTCCCGCCGACAGGGACGCGTCGTCGGTGGCCCGCGAGATTCCCACGCTGGAGCCGAGATTGGCCGGTTTGACGAACAGGGGAAACCGAAGCCGCGCGGTCAGATCGGCGAGGACTCTCGCGCGGCCGGTCCGCCAGGCGCGGCGCAGCAGGGTGTGGTGCCTCACGATCGGCAGGCCGGCCGCCGCGAACAGCGCCTTCATCACCGCCTTGTCCATCCCCGTTGCGGACCCGACCACCCCGGCTCCCACGTACGGGACGTCGGCCAGCTCCAGCAGGCCCTGCAACGTGCCGTCCTCGCCGTAGGGTCCGTGTACGATCGGGAAGAAGGCGTCGAGGGTCAGGGTGCCGGCCAGCGTCTGCTCCCCGTCGTTCACGGCCGGGGACGGGCGGGCGCCGCGGCCGACCACCATCAGCGTCTCGTCACCGGGGCGGGCGATGGGATGGATTTCGCGGCCGCGCACGGCGCGCGGACTCGTCGTCCGGGCCTGCCCGATCGTCTGCGCCGCCGACTCGAGGGCCGGGGGGTGGTCGGCCACCGACCAGCGTCCGTCGCGGGAGATGCAGATGGGTACGGGGTCGTAGCGTTCGCGGTCGAGGTGGGCGAAGATGGCGGCGGCCGAAGCCAGCGACACCTCGTGTTCCTCCGAGCGGCCGCCGTAGATCACGCCGATGCGGAGCCGCTTCACTGCGCTGCCCTGGCCGGCCGGCGGAATGGTCTCATCGAACCCGCGTAGTATACGGCAGCGCCGGGAGCCCTGGGGTGACGCCGCAATCCGATACCCGCTTCTCGTTTCGCGTGACCCACCGGGATCAGGGGGCGCGTGCGGGCGAGATCAACACCCCGCACGGGGTCATCCGGACCCCGGCGTTCGCGCCGGTGGGCACCAGGGGGGCCGTCAAGGCGCTGACGCACCGCGACGTCATCGGCCTGGGGGCGCAGCTCGTCCTCGCCAATACCTATCACCTGCATCTGCGCCCCGGCGCCCGGCTCGTGGCGCGGGCCGGCGGTCTGCACCGCTTCATCGGCTGGGAGAGGCCGATCCTGACCGACAGCGGGGGCTACCAGGTGTTCAGCCTCGGCGACCGCCGGGACATCGACGAGGACGGCGTCTCGTTCCGGTCGCATCTCGACGGGAGCCGGCAGCGGCTGACCCCCGAGAGCGCGACCGACATCCAGGCCCGGCTCGGGTCCGATATCGCCATGGTGTTCGACGAGTGCACGAGCTACCCGGTGTCCGAGTCGGAGGCCGAGGTCTCCATGGGGCGGACGCTGCGCTGGGCGCGCCGGTGCCGCAGCCGTTTTCTCGCGGTCGCCGACGACCCCGCCGGCCTCTGCGGCGAGGTGACCAACCCCGGTCAGGCGCAGTTCGGCATCGTGCAGGGGGGCGTCTACGATCGCCTGCGGGAGCGCAGCGCGCGGGAGACGGTGGCCCTGGGGTTCGAGGGGTATGCCATCGGCGGCCTGAGCGTGGGCGAGCCGTTGGACGTGATGTACCGGGTGGTCGCGCGCACCGCGGGGCTGCTGCCGGACGACCGGGTGCGGTATCTGATGGGGACGGGGATGCCGGACGACCTCGTCGAGTGCGTGGCCAGCGGCATCGATCTGTTCGATTGCGTATTGCCGACCCGCAACGCCCGCAACGGCCAGCTCCTGACCCGCGAGGGGCCGCTGTCCATCAAGCAGGCGCGATTCGCGGAGGATGCGCGCCCCCCCGATCCGGGCTGCGCGTGCTACACGTGCCGGCGGTACTCCCGGGCCTATCTGCGCTATCTGTACGTCGCCGGCGAGATGGCCGGGAGGACCCTTAACACACTGCATAACCTGCACTTCTACCTTGACACGATGCGCCGAATGAGAGAAGCTATCGCGTTTGGCTCGTTCGAATCGTTCAGGCAACGCTTTCATGAGACGTTCTCTCGCCGGCCCCGTTCATAGCCGATCGTCGCGGGCGGTGAGCGAGCGGGCCGCGGGGTAGTAGCCGCGGGGTAGTAGAAGAGTAACCATGCTTGATTCCGGTCTGCCTCCGCTCTTCGCCCAGGCGACGCAGGGCGCTCCGGCGGTGTGGGTGCAGTTCCTGCCGTTCGCGCTGATCCTCGCCATCTTCTACTTCGTCATCCTGCTGCCGATGCGGCGGCGCCAGAAGAAGGTGCAGGAGTTCCGGGCCGCCCTGAAGGTGGGCGACCGGGTGATCACGACCAGCGGCATCTACGGGTCGATCACCAAGCTGAACGATCGGTCGGCCCAGCTCCAGGTGGCCGACAAGGTGCGCATCGAGGTGTCGCGGTCGGCGGTCGGCGGCTATCAGGGGCAGGATCCGGTGGTCGAAGATTCCGGGTCGATGTAGGGCGGACACGCCCGCGGCCGCGATCGAGATGGCGCAGGGCAGGATCCGGTGGTCGAAGATTCCGGGTCGATGCAGGCGCCCGCCGGGTTCGACGTGCAACGGCAGACAACAAGACGGATCGACTCATGAAGAAGAATCTCCGCTGGAAGTTGTTGACCATCGCCGCGGTGGTGGTGGCGGCCGGATTCGCCGTCTATCCGCCCGAAGATCAGGTGCGGCTCGGCCTCGACCTTCGGGGCGGCGTCCACCTCGTGCTGCGGGTCCAGACCGACGACGCGTTGCAGGTGGAGTCCGAGACCAGCGCCGAGCAGTTGAGCGAGCAGGCCGGCCTGAACGGCATCACCCTGCTTTCGGCCGCCGCGACCAGCCCGACGGAGATTCGGGTGGAAGGCGTGTCCCCTGATCGGGACCAGGAGTTTCGCCGAATCGCCGACGATCTGCTGCAGGTGAGCTACGACCGCGAGTCCGAGACCGGCGGCGCCTACACCTTTCGCATGCAGCCGGGCGTCGAACGTTCGCTGCGGGAGGAGTCGGTGCGGCAGGCGCGGCAGACGATCGAGCGCCGGGTGAACGAGCTGGGCGTTGCAGAGCCGATTGTCGCCCCCCACGGCGTGGCCGGCGACCAGATCCTGGTGCAGCTGCCGGGCGTCGAAGACGTGGCCGGGGCGAAGGAGATCATTCGCTCGACCGGCCTGCTCGAGCTGAAGCTGGTCGAGGACGGCCCCGCGATCTCGCGCGAGCTGCTGCTGCAGGCGAGAAACGGCATCGTGCCGCCGGACATGGAGGTCGTGTCGGGGGCCGACGAGTCGCTCGGCGCCCTGGCCGGCTCGACCGTCTACTACATGGTGCGGCGGGTGGCCCCGGTGACCGGGCGCGACCTGCGCAACGCCCGGTCCACGATCGACGAGTTCAACCAGCCCGCGATCAGCTTCTCGTTCAACCGCGAGGGGGCCCGCAAGTTCGGGAACTTCACCGGGACCAACGTCGGGCGGAACCTCGCGATCATCCTCGACAACCAGGTCTACTCGGCCCCGGTGATCCAGGAGCGGATCGCCGACGAGGGCCGCATCACCGGCACCTTCACGTCGGGCGAGGCATCCGATCTGGCGTTGATCCTGCGGTCGGGGGCCCTGCCCGCCTCCCTGACCTATCTCGAGGAGCGGACGGTGGGGCCGACCCTGGGGGCCGATTCGATTCGCGCCGGGGTCATCGCGTCCGTCTCCGGGCTCATCGCGGTCGCGCTGTTCATGCTCGCGTACTACCGGCTGTCGGGCATCAACGCCATCGTCGCGGTCGGCCTGAACCTGCTGATTCTGCTGGGGTGCATGGCCTACATCGACGCCGTGCTCACCCTGCCGGGCATCGCCGGGTTCATCCTCACGATCGGCATGGGGGTCGATTCCAACGTGCTGATCTTCGAGCGCATCAAGGAAGAGCTCGGCTCCGCCAAGGGGGTTCGGGCGGCCGTCGCGGCCGGATTCGACCGGGTGTTCCTGACCATTCTCGATACCCACATCGCGTCGCTGATTGCCGCCGCCTTCCTGTTCCAGTTCGGTTCGGGACCGATCAAGGGGTTCGCGACGACCCTGTTCTTCGGTCTCGTGTCGAACGTGTTCACCGCGGTGTTCGTGTCGCGCACCATGTTCGAGACGGTGCTCGCGCGCCGCCGGGAAGCCTCGTTGAGCATCTGACCGTCCGAGCCCGCTCTTGCCCTGACCTGAAGACATCCCTGCCCGCCGGCGCGGCGGCCATGGCCACCCAGGACACCAACGCGCGTATGCCCATCTTCAAGAATCCGAACTTCGACTTCCTCAAGTGGCGCTGGCCCGCCGTCGGTCTCTCGTGCCTGATCATCGGCGCGGGCGCGGCGACGGCGGCGCTGCAGGGGGGACTGGCCCTCGGCATCGACTTCTCGGGCGGCACCATCGTGATCGTGCAGTTCGACGGTCCGGTCACCGAGGATGCGGTGCGCGGCGCCGTGGGCGGGGCGGCCGGCGAGAGCGTCGTCCAGCAGTACGGCGACGCCAGCGCCAACGAGATCATGATCCGGTTGCCGCAGAGCGGTCCCGAGGAGGGCGCGAGCCTGGAGGAGGGCGCGAACGCGGTGGTCGCCGCCCTGGAGCAGAGCTCCATCGGCGGCTTCACGGTCATCGGGCAGGAGCTGGTGGGTCCGGTCATCGGGCAGGAGCTGCAGCTCCGCGGGGTCAACGCCTTCGTCTTCGCGATGCTCGGCATCCTGGTGTACGTCGCCCTCCGTTTCCGGTTCAGCTTCGCGGTCGGCGCCATCATCGCGGTCGTGCACGACATTCTGGTGACCCTGTCGCTGCTGACCTTCTTCGGCTACGACCTGTCGCTGAACGTCGTGGCGGCCATGCTGACCATCACCGGATACTCGGTGAACGACTCCATCGTCGTGTTCGACCGGGTGCGCGAGAACCTGCGGCGCATGCGCCGGGACGCGTTCGACAAGCTCGTCAACACCAGCATCAACCAGACCCTGAGCCGCACGATCATCACGTCCGGCACCACCGCCTTCGCGGTCCTCGCCCTGTTCGTCTTCGGCGGCGAGGTGTTGCGCGGTTTCGCCTTCACGATGTTCGTCGGCGTGATCAGCGGCACCTACTCGACGATCTTCATCGCCGCCGCGGCCGCGATCGTGATCAGCGAGCGGCGGGCCGCGAATCGAACCCAGGCGGTGCCGGCCTCCGCCGGCTCGAAGCCGAAACGGCGCAGCCGGAAGGCGAAAGCCCGCGCCTGAGGATGACCGGGGCATGTCCGCTGCCGGTCCCGAGGTCGCGTGACCAGCGTTCAGGCGGTGTGGCTCGGAATCGTGCAGGGGCTGACCGAGTTCCTCCCGATTTCCAGCTCCGCGCACCTCATTCTGGTTCGTGAGCTGTTCGGCTGGGACGCGGGGCCGGCGGAGATCGCGTTCGACGTGGCCTGCCATCTCGGCACGCTGCTCGCGGTGCTCGTCTACTTTCGCCGCGATCTCGTCGAGTTGGCGGCGGCCGCCCCCGGCGCCCTCGCGGGCCGCACCGGCGACGCCGCCCGCACCGGACGCCTGATTCTGTTCGCAACCGCCCCGGTGATTCCCGTGGGCCTGTTTCTTTCCGATCCCATCGAGCGCCTGCGCGTGCCGGTGGTGGTGGCGGCGGCGCTGGCCGCCGGCGCGGCCGCGATGCTCTGGGCGGAGCGAGGCGGGCCGCGCGCCCGGCGAGCCTCGTCGCTGTCCATCGCCGAGGCGCTCGTCCTCGGCTGCGCGCAGGCGGCGGCGCTCGTGCCGGGCGTCTCGCGGTCGGGTGCGATCATCACGGTGGCGCTGCTGCTGGGGCTGTCCCGGGGCGAGGCGGCGCGGTTCGCCTTTCTCGCCGGCATTCCCGCTATCGCCGGCGGCGGGATGCTGGCGGCCCGGATGCTCGGGGGAGACGGCCTGGCCGGACATGCGCAGGTCCTGCTCGTCGGGCTCGTCACCTCGGCGGTCGTCGGCTATCTGGCGGTGGCCGGGTTGCTCCGGTACCTCGCCCGGCACTCGCTTGCGGCTTTCGCCTGGTACCGGCTCGCGGTGGCGGGGGTGCTGGCGGTCCGGCTGGCGCTCGGTCCGTGAACCGGGCAGGGAGACTCCCGCTTGACAGCGGCCCGGGCGGCTGCTAGGTTTTCGCGTCGCTGATCGGCCGCTCCGGGCGGCGGCAGTGGATGCCCCGGGGGCTGCGCCGCAGAGCGATGCAGAACCCGGGCGGGGTTGGTTGGGGCGGCGGAGCCGCAGGCGACGGTTTCCGGGCTCGGGCGCGTCGTCCCGCGGTGTCGGGTGAGGGCGCGCCCCCGTCGGATTCGCCGGCAAACCGGAAGGTACGAAACTCCAAGGTCGAGAATGGACAATTCACTCTACGTGCTCCTCGGGGTCGGCGCACCGATTGCCGCCGCCCTCTTCGCGTTCTACCTGACCCGTGTCATCAATGCTCACGACCCCGGTACCGAGCGCATGCAGCAGATCGCGGCGTTGATCCGCCGCGGCGCGATGGCTTTCCTGCGGACCGAGTACAGCGTCCTGGCGGTGTTCGTCGTCGTCATGTTCGGCGTTCTCGTGGTCTTCCTGCCCGGCAATTCCTTTCTCGTCGGGATCAGCTTTCTCGTCGGCGCGTTCCTGTCCGCGACCGCGGGGTGGATCGGCATGCGCACCGCCACCGCCGCCGGGGTCCGGACCACGGCGGCGGCGCAGACCAGCCTCGCCGGAGCCTTGCGGGTGGCGTTCTCGAGCGGTGCGGTCATGGGCCTGACCGTCGTCGCGCTGGGAACCCTGGGCATCGCGCTGCTGTACTGGATGTACGGCGGCCTCGACGGCCGGGGGCCGTCCGCGATCGGGTCGCTGCTCGGGCTGTCGCTCGGGGCGTCGTCCATCGCGTTGTTCGCGCGCGTCGGCGGGGGCATCTTCACCAAGGCGGCCGACGTCGCCGGCGATCTGTCCGGCAAGGTCGAGGCGGGCATTCCCGAGGACGATCCCCGCAACCCCGCGACCATCGCCGACAGCGTGGGCGACAACGTCGGGGACGTGGCGGGCATGGGAGCCGACCTGTTCGAATCCTACGTGGGCAGCATCATTGCGTCGATCGCGCTCGCCTGGGCCCTCACCGCGGCCACCGCCTCCGACCTGTGGGGCGTCGGCGACAGCGCCTTTCTGGCCCTGCAGTCAGACCTCGCGGTGTTCCCCGTGCTCCTGGCCGGCATCGGCATCGTCGCCTCGATCCTGGGGACGTTCGCGGTACGGACCGATGACGAGAGCAAGGTGCAGGGGGCGTTGCTGCGCGGGTTGATCGTGGCGTCGATCATCGTCCTCATCGGCGCCGCGGCGCTGATTTCGATCACTACGGTCCCGTGGGCGGTCATGGGTTGCGTGGTGTTCGGGGTGGTGGCCGGGGTGGTCATCGGGAAGCTCACCGAGTACTACACCGGCAAGGACCAGCCGCCGGCCAGACATATCGCCGAGCAGTCGAAGACCGGTCCGGCGACCAACATCATCGCGGGCCTCGGCGTCGGCATGATGTCCTGCGGCTATCCGGTCCTGGTGATCTGCGGCGCCATCTTCTTCAGCTATCAGCTCGGCGAGCTCTACGGCATCGCCATCGCGGCCGTCGGCATGCTGTCGACGCTCGGCATCAGTCTCGGCGTGGACGCCTACGGGCCGGTGGCAGACAACGCCGGGGGCATCGCCGAGATGAGCAAGTGCGAACCCTTCGTGCGCGACCGCACCGACGCCCTCGACGCGGTCGGCAACACCACCGCGGCGATGGGCAAGGGCTTCGCCATCGGGTCGGCGGCCCTGACCGCCCTCGCCCTGTTCTCGACGTTCCAGGCGACCGCGGCCGACAACGTGGCCCGGGCCGGCGGGGCCGCCGCGTTCGACCCGCGGCACTTGAGTCTCGAGCTGACGAACCCCAACGTGCTGATCGGCATGTTCATCGGGGGCATGCTGCCGTTCATCTTCTCGGCCATGACCATGAACGCGGTGGGCCGGTCGGCGAACGAGATGATCGAGGAGGTTCGGCGGCAGTTCCGCAGCATCCCCGGGCTGCTGGAAGGGACGGCCGAGCCGGATTCGGCGCGGTGCGTGGCCATCTCCACCCGTTCGGCCATCCGGGAGATGATTCTGCCCGGCCTGCTCGCGGTGACCGCCCCGGTGCTGACCGGTTTCGTGCTCGGAGTGGCCGGCCTCGGCGGGCTGCTCGCGGGCGCGCTCGTGACCGGCGTCCTGATGGCCCTGATGATGGCCAACGCCGGCGGGGTCTGGGACAACGCGAAGAAGCTGATCGAGGAAGGCCACCACGGGGGCAAGGGCTCGGAGCCGCACAAGGCGGCCGTGATCGGCGACACCGTGGGCGATCCGTTCAAGGATACGGCGGGGCCGAGCCTCAACATCCTGATAAAGCTGATGACCATCGTCGCGGTCATTTTCGTGCCGCTCGTCGTCGCCTGGATGCGTTAGGGAGTCGGGAAGTGGCGTTGACACCGGTTTGGTGTCTGCATATAATGCGGCTTCTCATTGTGGAGCGATTGTCCCCAAAAGGGGCGCAGGAGGTCACCTGTGGCAGCAGGTCAGATATTTGGTGAAATCGCGAATCCGACGATCAAGATCGGTGCCCAAAAGTGGTATACGGTGCCCGTCTCGATCCTCGCGCACGTGGCGGCGATCGCCGCTATCGTGATCGTGCCGTTGTTGGCTGCGGAGGCATTGCCGCAAGTGCCGTCGATGATGGCGTTTGTTGCTGCGCCGCCCCCGCCGCCCCCACCCCCGCCGCCTCCGCCGCCCCCGGCGGCCCAGGCCGTGGAAGTGCCGGTCGTCGACGTGAACCCCAACGCCGCACCGATCGAGGCGCCGGCGCAGATTGCGCCGGAGACGGGCTTCGACCTGTCGAGTGTCCAGGGCATTGACGGGGGCATCGGCGGCGGCGTCGTGGGAGGCATCGTCGGCGGGCTGCTCCAGGCGCCGCCTCCGCCTCCGCCCCCGCCCGCGCCGGTCCGCGTCGGCGGCAACATCCAGGCGCCGACGAAGGTGGTCAACGTCGATCCGCGGTATCCCCCGGTTGCGCAAGCCGCGCGCGTCCAGGGCGTCGTCATTCTCGAGGCGGTGATCGGTCCCGACGGCCGAGTGACCGACGTGAAGGTTCTGCGTTCGGTGCCGCTGCTCGACGACGCGGCCCTCGACGCGGTTCGGCAATGGACGTATACGCCGACGTTGCTCAATGGCCTGGCGGTTCCCGTCATCATGACGGTGACGGTGAACTTCCAGTTGCGGTAGCAGGTGCGCGAAGGACGGTTATGTGGGCGGCGATGCGCCGATACCGGCGCGCCGCGGCTCGATGAATTGAATCGCAGGTAGGAGGCACAAATGGATCTTCTGGAACTCTGGGAACAGATGGGGTTGGCCGTCAAGTCGCTCATGCTTCTGCTGGCGATCATGTCGATGTGGTCGATGGGCGTCTTCTTCGAGAGGCTGTTCACCTTCACCCAGGCCGGCAAGCAGTCGAAGGCGTTTGCGCCGCAGGTCGCCAAGCATCTCAAGGACGGCCATCTGAAGGATGCCATCGCGGTTTCGCAGTCGAAGACCTACAGGTACAGCCACCTTGGCAAAGTCGTTCTGGCCGGCCTGCAGGAGTATCAGTTCCAGAAGGACGGGGGTGCCGACCTGAACCGCGACGACCTGATTGACAGCGTGCGCCGCGCCATCCAGCGCGCCTCCGCCCTGACCGCGTCCGACTTGAAGAAGGGCATGGGGGGGCTGGCGACCATCGGGGCGACCGCCGTGTTCGTCGGCCTGCTCGGGACCACCCTGGGCGTCATCAACGCGTTCCAGGGGATTGCGGCCACCGGGTCGGGCGGTCTGGGTGCGGTGTCGGCCGGTATCGCGGAAGCGCTCGTCGGAACCGCGGTCGGGCTGTTCGTGGCGATTCCCGCGGTGTGGTTCTACAACTATCTGACCTCGCGCATCGAGTTCTTCAATGTCGAGATGGACAACTCGTCGTCCGAGCTCGTCGACTACTTCATCAAGAACGCCGAATAGGGGACGCGGTAACCGTGCCGGGGGCTGGACACGATCGCTCGACGGGTGATCGGTGCTCAGCCCCCGGATGACATCAGAGCGGACCGGGGAGACACACCCATGGGAATGCAAGTAGGCGAAAAAACGGGTGCGATGAACTCGGAGATCAACATCACCCCGCTTGCGGACGTGATGCTGGTGCTCTTGATCATCGTCATGCTGATCGCGCCCCTGTTGCAGAAGGGCGTCGACGTGACCCTGCCCGAAGCGTCGAATACGACGGACAAGCCTGAGAACGATAGTCAGACTGTCCTCGCGGTGACCGCGGACGGCCGTTACTATGTCGACAGCGTCCAGACCACCGAGCCGGAGCTGCTGTCGACGGTGCAGACCGTGCTCGAGCGGAAGTTCGAGAAGATCGTCCTGATCAAGGCCGACCAGGATGCCCAGTACGCGGACGTCATGTCCGTGCTCGATCGCATGCAGCGTGCGGGCATCGAGGACATCGGTCTGATTACCGAGCGGAAGGTGGGCAGCGGCGGGTCCTCCGCCGGAGGAGGCGAATAGTCCATGCACAAGAAGCACCACGGGGCGGAGAAGGTCGTCACCGGCGAACAGCCGCATTCCACGGCAGACATAAACATCACGCCGTTCATCGACGTGTTGCTGGTGCTGATCGTCATCTTCCTGGCTGCGCTGCCCTTGTCTCAGCGGGGACTCGACATCAATCTGCCGCTCGAGACCCAGGGCGCGACGGAGGCGGCGCCCGACTCCAGCCAGATCGTGCTGCAGTACACCGCTGACCGCGTGATCTCCGTGAACCAGCAGCCGATACCGATTCAGCGGCTCGAATCGGAGCTGCGCTCCATCTTCGAGCAGCGCCGGGAGAAGACGATGTTCATCGCCGGTGCCGGCAACCTGCGCTACGGCGAGATCATTGAGGTGATCGATGCCGCCAAGGGCGCCGGAGTCACCAAGGTGGGTATCGTCACCGAGGCGATGCGGCGGGCCGGTGGGGCTGACGCGCTGTAGACGGCAAGATCCCTGCAGTCCGTCGTTCGGAACACGGGAGGCGCGGCATGTGCGAGCATGCCGCGCCTTTTCTCTTGTACGGGGATGCGACGAGGATGAGAAGGGGTTGCGCATCAACAGGATGTCGCCGACCAGCACCGGGTGGTTCCAGGTCTTGCCCTCTATTGCCGGCACCCGCGCCCGCTCGGTGAACCCCGTGGGCGTCGCGTCCACCAGCGCCAGGTCTCCCCGCTCGCTCGGGACGAGCAACAGGTCCTGGTCGGCCAGCAGCAGGAGCTGCCCGTGGCCGTAGCGGCCACCCTTCCAGGCACGCTCACCCGGCTCCAGGTCGACGCTGGCCAGGATGCTGCCGTCGAAGCCGTAGGCGTGGCCCTCGTGCGCCCGGCAGGTCGAGCTCTTGGCACGGATGTGTCGAGGCGGTTGGGAGCAGCTCCGATGGCCGACCGTGCGCAGGTGCAGGCGGCCCCCCCCGTACACGACAGGGCCGGGTGCGGCCCTCCGGGAAAGCCCGCACCCGGCCCTGGGACGATGGAACCCGAAATTCCGGTCCGGCCTAGTCGCCGCCGCCGCCGGTCCGCAGATCCTGCAGCTCCTGGGCCCGGTCACGCAGCACGTCCGCCCGCGCGATCAGATCGTTCCGATCGCCGATGTTGTCGGTCAGGTTCGCCTGCATCCGCAGCAGGATGTTCTTGTAGGTCAGAGCCTCGATATAGTCGGCGTTGAGCTCGAGGGCCTTGTCCGCTTCGGCGAGGCCGAGCATGACGTACTCCATTTCCTGGTCTTCACTCAACGTGAAGTCGCGGAACGCCTTCTCCCAGTAGTAGGTTGCGATGGTGTAGTACGCCTCAGGATTGTCCGGCTCGAGCTCGGCGCGCCGTCGAACCGCGTCGATGGTCTGTTCGAACTGCTCGTTGCGCCGGTAGAAACCCGCCAACTGCAGAAACGCGGTGGGATCCTCGGGCCGGGTCTGCGTGACCTGCAACAGCACTTCCTGGGCTTCGGTGTAGAGTCCCGAATCCTCGTAGAGTCTCGCCAGGGCGTAGTAGTTCTCCGGATTCTCCGGGTCGGTCTCTATCATCGCCTGCAACACCGGTTCCGAAGACGCCGGATCGTTCGACTTGTCGGGGCCGTAGGCGGCCACCAGATACTGCAGCGACAGCGTCTGCAACTCCAGATAGGTCTGGCGTTCGGCCGACTCGATGTAGTTGTCGATGGCCAGCTCGAGCAGCCGGTCGTTCTCCGGCTCGCCCCGCAGGGCCGGCCGGAACTGCTGGTCGTAGCTGTTGGCCAGGTAGAAGTAGGCCTCGACGAGGTTGGGGTCGTTGGCCAGGACTTCCTCGTACAGCTCTGCGGCGCTCTCGTAGTCGGAGCGTTGATACTGCGTGTGCGCATCCTTGATGACGCGCAGCGCCCGGAGCTGGTCGAACATGTAGCAGGATGTCGCCGGTAGAACCATGATGGCGACGAGAGCGAGTCTGATGGCGAGCGATCGGATTTGCATAACGGTCCCCTTCATCACGGTCGGTCGTGAAGTCTCCCTGCGCCGCCGATGGTTTAGACACCGACTGCCGGATTTCGGTCCGGTTCGAAACGATATCCGGTTCCAGGCGTCCCCGGCGTGTTCCCTGACGGACCAGGCACCACCCGGAACTCTGTCCCGTGGGCAGCCGACCCACGAAAGGCGAATCAGTATAGTGAAGCCTGAAACGTCAAGTCAAGGGCCGTTACCTCCGGCAAACCGCGTGCATCTCGGGCGGCTCGGCAGGATCGCCGGGGCCGCTCGCGAGACCGGTTCCCCGAACCGGGGCGCAGGCGGTATGCTGCTCGGTGCACACGGAGTTTCGATGACCAGCTTCGACACCTTGATCGACAAGGCTCAGGCCTCCAATTCGCATGCCGACACCGGCCTGCTCCGCCGCGCCTACGACTTCTCCGCGGCCGAGCACGCCGGCCAGAAACGGCGCTCGGGCGAGCCCTACCTGATCCATCCGCTCGAGGTCGCGTCCCTCGTGGCGGACATGCGGCTCGACGACGTCGCGATTGCGGCGGGGCTGCTCCACGACGTCGTCGAGGACACGCTGACCACCATCGAGCGCGTGCGCGAGCTGTTCGGGTCGGAGGTCGCCCACGTCGTGGAGGGGGTCACCAAGATCAGCTCGATCTCCTTTTCCTCGAGCGAGGAGCGCCAGGCCGAGAACTTCCGCAAGATGCTGCTCGCCATGGTCGACGACATCCGCGTGATCCTGGTGAAGCTCGCGGATCGGCTGCACAACATGCGGACGCTCGACCACCTGTCCGAGGCGCGCCGCCTGACCATCGCCCAGGAGACCCTCGACATCTATGCCCCGATCGCCCACCGGCTGGGCATGAAGAAGGTCAAGGACGAGCTGGAGGATCTGGCCTTCAGGCACCTCGATCCGAAGAGCTACGAGACGACGCGGGCCTGGGTGGAGCGGCGCCGGAAGGCCACCCGGCGGACCGTCGAGGGGTTGCGCGAAACGCTCGAACGGACGCTGGCCGAAGCCGAGGTCCCGGTCGAGCGGATCGAGTCGCGCATCAAGCGGCTCTACGGCATCCATCAGAAGATCAAGCGGCAGCGCATCTCCCTCGAGGAAGTCTACGACCTGATCGCGCTCCGGGTCATCACCACGTCGGATCGGGACTGCTACGCGGTCCTCGGCATCATTCACCAGACCTGGTCGCCGGTGCCGGGTCGGTTCAAGGACTTCATCGCGATGCCCCAGGCGAACCGGTACCAGTCGCTGCACACCTCCGTCGTCAGCGATCGGGGGGTGCCGTTCGAAGTGCAGATCCGGACCGGGAAGATGCACGAGGTGGCCGAGAACGGCATCGCCGCGCACTGGAAGTACAAGGAGGGGCGGGTCGGGGTGAACCCGGACGAGCAGCACTTCGCCTGGCTGCGCCAGTTGCTCGAGTTCCAGCAGGAGCTGCGCGATCCCGGAGAGTTCATCCAGAACCTGAAAGTAAACCTCTACCCGGACGAGGTCTATACGTTCACCCCCAAGGGCGAGGTCAAGGCGCTGCCGCGGGGGGCCACGCCGGTCGACTTCGCCTACAGCATTCACACCGACGTCGGGCACCAGTGCGTGGGGGCGCGGGTCAACGGCCGCATGGTGCCGGTGCGCACGCGGCTGGCGAGCGGCGACATCGTCGAAGTGGTGACCGCCCTCGGACACACGCCGAGCCGCGACTGGCTCAATATCGTCGTGACGTCCCGCGCGCGCAACAAGATCAAGCATTTCATCCACGCCGAAGAGAAGCTGCGCGCCATCGAGTTGGGCCGGAAGTTGTTCGACAAGGAGCTGCGGCGCTTCAACCTCAGCGCGAAGTCGGTGCTCGAGCCCGAGTCGGTCAGCCGGGTGGCGGCGGAGTTCGGCACCGCACGAAGCGAGGACCTGTTCGCCGCCATCGGCTACGGCAAGGTGCAGGCGCGATCGGTGCTCGACAAGCTGGTGCCGAGGGAGCTGGAAGAGCAGTCCGGCCCCCCGTCGATCGGCACGGTGGTGCGCCGGGTGCTGCGTCCCGGCGAGGACAAGGTCAAGGTCAGCGGCTTCGACGACCTGATGGTCTTCCGCGCCCGGTGCTGCAACCCGATACGGGGAGAGAAGATCGTCGGTTACGTGACGCGGGGCAAGGGCGTCTCGGTGCACGCGGCCCGGTGTCCCAACGTGCTCAATCTCCTGTACGACCCCGAGCGGCGGATGGACGTGGTGTGGGACAAGAAGGCCGACGAGAAGGGCTTCGTGATCCAGCTCGGGATCCAGGTCGAGGACCGGCAGGGGATTCTCGCCGACGTCACGTCGAAGATCGCGGGACTCCGGACCAACGTCCTCAAGATCGAGGCGACCACCAGCGATCACCACGGACGGATCAGCGTCACCGTCGAGATCGCCGACCTGAAGCACCTGCAGCGCATCGTCAAGGTGATCCGCGCCGTCTCCGGCGTGCTCGAAGTCGAGCGGATGATGCGCCAGACCTAGCGCGACCTTGCGGTCGCGTCTGAAGTTTCGCTGGCGCGAAACTTCTACGGCGCAAGCCCCTGGCGCGACCTTGCGGCTTCCGTGCCGCTCTTGCGGAGGCAATCAGGATCAGGAGTAGCGGGACCGGGGTTGTCCCAGGTCGGCGATGGCGTCTATCTCGACCTCGACGCCCTTGGGCAGCGCGCCGACCTGCACCGTCGCCCGGGCCGGGGCGGGGGCGTCGAAGTAGCTGCCGTAGGCGTCGTTCACCTGCGAGAAGACGCTCAGGTCCGTCAGGAAGATGGTCGTGCGGACCACCTGGTCGAACCCCGCCCCGGCCGCGTCGAGGATGGCGCCGAGGCTCTGCATGACCCGGTGGGTCTGGGCGACGACGTCACCGTCGATGACCTCGCCGGTGGCCGGGTCGAGGGGAATCTGACCCGAGACGAACAGCAGCGAGCCGGCCCGGACCGCCTGCGAATAGGGGCCGATGGCGGCCGGTGCGTCGTCGGTCCGGATGGCGTCGCGGGGCATGGCCGGCCGGACTACGCGGCCTTGACGACCCGGTTCGACCGGAGACAGCGGGTGCAGACGCGAATGCGTTTGACCCCGCCGTTGATCACCGCCTTGACCCGCTGGATGTTGGCCAAGAATCGCCGCGGCGTGACGTTGTGCGCGTGACTGACGTTCCGCCCGAAGGCCGGGCCTTTCCCACAGATGTCGCAACGCTTTGCCATGATGTCTATCCCGTCCCCAGTCAAAACCCCGGATTATACCAGATGCGGCGGGGCCTCTCGCCGCCGGCGGCTCAGGGCACGATGACCAGCGGGTCGTCGCCGGCCTCCTTGTCCTGACCGGGCTCCGATGTCCGGGCCGCGGGCGGTGACGACTGCACCATGCGGCTCACCAGGCCGAGATAGGCGCGGCCGCCGCCCCCGAGGGCCGATTCAGCCCCCGCCGCGGCGCGTTCGATGCGCCGCAGCACCTCGACCAGATCGCGTTCGCCGGCCTTGGGGCCGCCCACCGCCTGCGGATCGTCGAGCAGCGGCTTGAGCTCCCTCGACAGGCGTTCGGCCGGCAGTGACGACGCCTGATGCTCGTAGATGATGCCCTTGCTCGCGGTGTCGTAGGTCTTCGCCAGGGCCTCGGCGGTGTCGCGAACCGTGCGATCGTCGATCGGCACGTCGCCGGTCCGGGCGATGCCGTGCAGCAGGTGCTGCACGAAGAAGAACAACTGGTACTGGCGCGGCTGCAGCTCCGCCACGATCGGCAGCAGGAAACGGGCGTCACGTTCCTGTTGGCGTTGCTCCACCGCGGGAGGGTGGCTCTGCGCCGACGCGAGATATCGGCAGTCGGACGGGCACCGGATTTCCGTCAGCCGTTTCGTGGCGCAGCAGACGGTGCAGATCTCCCGCTGCATCGCGGGACACGTTCGCCGCGCCTTGCGCCGCCGGCACAACGGGCAGGTAGGTGCGCTCATGAATCGTCGGGCGGCCGCTCGGCCGGAGTCTGCTGGAACGGCGGTTGCAAGGCGAGGAAACCCCGGTTTCCCGCCGCCCCGGTCCCCGCGCTTCCCGCCCGACGCATTCTACTATCCCCGCGACACCGGCGCATGCCGCGCAACCCGCCGCGGACCCGGGCGATGCGGTCCGCCGCCGTCGATGCGGTCCGCACCGTGGGAGGGCGGCGCCGCGGTTGATTTCCGCCGCCGCCGGCGGTGCCCTCGTTCGGTGACAATGCGTTCGATATTTGAAACTGTACGGGGCGAACCGTCGTCTAACGTTTACGAAACGGGGCTTCAATGGCGCCAGTGATCCGTTGGAATCGGTAAATCGCGCTCAAATCGCTTCGTTTTTCGGATCGGGTCGACCGTGTACCGGTTTCCGGGACTTGGCATCGAATTTGCGATAGGAATGAAGGTAATTGTTGTCGGAGGCACGGAGCAGCCGTTTTGGAGGGATCGAGCTGGTCACGATTTCGTGTCAACTCCGGCAGGGCTTGGGAGGGGCCGTACAATGAACACCAATGAGCAGGGCATGTCCGAGGCGCGGTTCGACGAGTTGCGCCGCATGCTCGAAGAGCGCTGCGACGAGATCGCGGGCGCGGTGAAGGACAAGATTCGCGGCGTGCGCGCCGATGCCACGCAGTCGGGGGGGCATCGCCCGACCGACGCGAACGGGATGCCGGAAGCGGACATCCAGGACGACATCGAGTTCGCATTGCTGCAGATGAAGGCCGAGACGCTGACGAAGATCACGGCCGCCCTCGAGCGGTTGGAAGAGGGCACCTACGGGTACTGCTACGAGTGCGGCGAGGAGATCGCCCGACAACGGCTCCGGGCGCTGCCGTTCGCCGAGCGTTGCCTCGAGTGCGAGGAAGCGCGCGAGTCGGTGTTGAACCGCGAGCGCATGCTCGAGTTCCGCAGCAAGGCGGTGTCGCTGTTCGGTGCGCCGTCGAGCTGATCGAGTGCAGCAGTCTCGTCCGGCGGCCGATAAGTCTACCGCCGGACCCTGCGAAGGTCCGCGCGCGAGCGTCCAACGGAACCGGGAGAATTCGTACGATGAGCGACGAGCCTGAGCTCCTCGACGGGGGCGGTTCGGACGGCGACGGCCCGGTGCCGCTCCCGTCCGAGCTGCCCGTGTTGCCGTTGCGCGACACGGTCCTGTTTCCGAATTCCTTCATGCCCCTCGCGGTGGCCCGGGAGAGTTCCGTGCGGCTGATCGAGGAGGCGGTCGCCGGCAGCCGCCTCGTCGGGGTCTTCACCCAGCTCGAGCCGGGCACCGAAGAGCCGACCCGGGAGGAGCTGTACGCGGTCGGAACCGCGACCCACATCCACAAGATGTTCAAGCTGCCGGACGGCACCCTGCGCCTCATCGTGCAGGGGCAGTCGCGCCTGCACCTCGAGGAGGTGCTGGCGACGAAGCCGTACATCCGGGCCCGGGTGCGGCCGGCCGAAGATATCCTGCGCGAGTCGGACCGCCTCGAGATCGATGCCCTGCAACGCAATGTCAAGGGCAGCTTTCAGCAGGTCGTCTCCCTGTCGCCGCTGCTGTCCGACGACCTGCAGGCGCTGGCCGGCAACATCACCGACCCCGGCAAGCTCGCCGACTTCATCGCGTCGGGCCTGACCACCATCGAGACGCCGGTCAAGCAGCAGGTGCTCGGCACGCTCGATGTTCGCGAGCGGATCGAGCAACTGAACCGCATGCTGATCAAGGAGCTCGAGGTCCTCGAGCTGGGTTCGAAGATCCAGTCCGAGGTGCAGTCCGAGGTCGGCAAGAACCAGCGCGAGTATCTGCTGCGCGAGCAGATGAAGGCGATTCAGAAGGAGCTGGGCGAAGGCGACGAGCACGCCAAGGAGATGGAGGAGCTCCGCGAGAAGATCGAGGCCGCGGGCATGCCCGAGCCGGTGCAGAAGGAAGCGCTTCGCGAGCTCGACCGGTTGTCCCGCATGCCGGTGGCGGCGGCCGAGTACACGGTGTCGCGGACGTATCTCGATTGGCTCGTGGTCCTGCCCTGGAACGTGCGGACCGAAGAGGTCATCGATCTCCCCCGCAGCCGGCAGGTGCTCGACGACGACCACAGCGGACTCGAGAAGGCGAAAGATCGCATTCTCGAGTACCTCGCGGTGCGCAAGCTGAACCCCGGCATGAAGGGGCCGATTCTCTGCTGCGTCGGTCCGCCGGGCGTCGGCAAGACCTCGCTGGCGAGGTCGATTGCGCGCTCCCTCGATCGCAAGTTCGTCCGCATCTCGCTCGGGGGCATGCGCGACGAGGCGGAGATCCGCGGCCACCGCCGCACCTACATCGGCGCCCTGCCCGGCCAGGTCATCCAGGGGTTGCGCCGCGCCGAATCGAAGAACCCCGTCTTCATTCTCGACGAGATCGACAAGCTGGGCGCGGACTTCCGCGGCGACCCCTCGTCGGCGCTGCTGGAGGTCCTCGACCCGGAGCAGAACAATACCTTCCGCGATCACTATCTCGATGTGCCGTTCGACCTCTCCGAGGTGCTGTTCATCACCACCGCCAACATCCTCGACCCGATTGCTCCCGCGTTGCGCGATCGCATGGAGGTGCTGGAGCTGCCCGGCTATACCGAGGACGAGAAGCTGCAGATCGCCATAGAGCACCTGGTCGGGCGGCAGATCGAGAACCATGGACTGACGGCGGAGCAGATCGCCTTCTCGGACGACGCGCTGCGGGCGGTCATCCACGGGTATACCCGCGAAGCCGGAGTGCGGAACCTCGAGCGCGAGATCGGCGCGTTGTGCCGCAAGGTGGCCCGCCGCCACGCCGAGGGGAACGACGAGTCGGTCGAGATCGTTCCCGACACGGTGAACGGGATGCTGGGGGCGCCGCGTTTCCAGGACGAAGAGGTGGCCGAGCGGACCCGGAACCCGGGCGTGGCCCTGGGGCTGGCGTGGACCCCGGCCGGCGGCGAGGTGCTGTTCGTCGAGGCGACCCGGATGCCCGGCAAGGGGACGCTGACCCTGACCGGACACCTCGGCGACGTCATGAAGGAATCGGCCCGCGCCGCCCTCTCCTGGTTCCGCGGCCAGACCGCCGCCTACGGGGTCGACGCCAACTTCTATCAGGATGCCGAAATCCATCTCCACGTGCCGTCCGGCGCGATTCCCAAGGACGGGCCGTCGGCGGGGGTGACGATGGTGGCCGCGCTGGCGTCCGAGCTGACGGGCCGGCCCGTGCGCGGCGATGTCGCGATGACCGGCGAGATCACCCTGTCGGGCCGCGTGCTGCCGGTCGGCGGCATCAAGGAGAAGGTGCTGGCGGCCCGCCGCCACGGCGTGTTCGAGGTGCTCCTGCCGAAGCGGAACGAGAAGAACGTCAACGAAGACCTGAGCGAGGACCTCCGCCGCGACATGACGATCCGCCTCATATCCACCATCGACGACGTGCTGGAGCTGGTGTTGCAGCCGGCGGCGGCGCAGCCCGCGGTGACCGGAGCCGGCGGCGAGACGCCCGGCGTCCACGGCACCGTTCAATAGCCTCCGACTTCGACTCAGCCGTCCTCGCCGCGGTCGCGCCGCTGCCGCAGGTCGTCGATCGCGGCCTGCAGGTCTTCCGGCAGCGCCGTCTCGAATTCCACCCTGCGGCCGTCGCGCGGATGCCTGAACGCGAGGCGCCAGGCGTGCAGGAACGGCCGTTCGAGCGACGCGAGCATCCGGTGGTCGGCCGCGAGGTGGCGGCGGACCCCGCCGTAGAGGGCGTCGCCCACGATGGGGTGGCCGATGCTCGCGAGATGCACGCGGATCTGGTGGGTGCGGCCGGTGGCGATGGCCACGGTGACCAGCGTCAGCCCGCGCAGCCGCTCGGCGCCGGTAATGCGGGTGACGGCCGAGCGGGCGCGGCGGGCCCGCGTCGAGATCCTCTGCCGGTGGACCGGGTCGCGGCCGAGCGGGGCGTCGATGCGCCGGCCGGCATTCAGGAGACCCCACGCCAGCCCCAGGTACTCCTTGTGGACCTCGCGATCCGCGAACTGACGTGACAGCTCGACGTGGGCCGCGTCGTGCTTGGCGACGACCATCACCCCGGACGTGCCGCGGTCGAGACGGTGCACGATGCCGGGGCGCTGCTCGCCGCCGATCCCGCTGAGCCCCGCGACGTGGTGCAGCAGGGCGTTCACCAGGGTTCCGCGGTCGTGCCCGGCCGCGGGGTGGACGACCATGCCGGCCGGCTTGTCGACCACGACGATGTCGGGGTCGTCGTGCAGGATGTCCAGCGGCAACGCTTCCGGCGCCGGCGTCGCCGGGGCCGCGGCGGGAACCTGCAGATCGACCACGTCGCCGGCGTGCACGGCATGGCTCGCCCTGACCGACTTTCGGTTCAGGAGCACGTGGCCCTCCCGAATCAGACGCTGTATCTGCGCCCGCGATCGCTCGGGCACGACGGCGGTGACGAAGTGGTCGAGGCGTGCGCCGTGATGCGCGTCGGTGACCTCCAGGCGCTCGGTGTCCGCGGGGGGCATCGGCATCGGCAGCGGGCTTCTACGCCCTCTTCGCCCGCCGCGCCGGCGGCGCCGGGGGCGCCGGCGCGGCGCCCGCCGCGCCGCGCCGGCCGAGGTAGACGAGCATGACGATGCTCGCGGGGACGATCAGGGCGGAGACGAACTGCGAAGTCGGGAGGGTGTCGAAGACCATGCCGCGCGGGTCGCCGCGGAAGAGCTCGATGCCGATCCGGGCCACGCCGTACAGCAGCAGATAGGTCCAGAAGGTGCGGCCGGGGAACGCCCGCCACCGGCGCTCGCCGGCGAGCAGGATGCCCAGGATCAGGAGGACCGCGGCGGCCTCGTAGATCTGGGTCGGATGCAGCGCGATGCCGAGGGGGGTGCCGACGTTGGCGGCGGCCAGGGTGCTCGTGAAGGTGATGCCCCAGGGCGCCTCCGTCGGCTGCCCGTAGCAGCATCCGGCGAGCAGGCATCCCATCCGGCCGACGCCCTGGGCGAGGGCGATGCCCGGCGCGAACAGGTCGCACGTGGTCCAGAGGGGCAGTCGGTTCCGGCGCATGTACCACCAGCAGATCGGCACCGCCAGCAGCAGCCCGCCATAGAAGACGCCGCCCGATTTCACCAGCACCATCATCTGGGACAGGTCGCTCGTGAACCGGTCGAAGTCCACCACGAGCAGCATCAGCTTGGCGCCGACGACGGCGCTGACGATGCCGACGATGCCCAGGTCCAGGACCCGCTGGCCGTTCAGGCCGGCGAGGCCGGCTCGATGGAGGGCGAAGCGCAGCGCCAGGATGTACGCCGTGGCCAAGAGCACGCCGTAGCTGTAGACGCTGAGGGGACCGAGCTCAAACAGGAGTGGATACATCGTCAGGACTCCGGAGCAGATCCAGAATCAGCAGGCAGGCCCCGACCGTGATCGCCGAGTCGGCCACGTTGAAGGCCCAGAAATGAACGCTTCCCCAGTACACGTCGACGAAGTCGACGACGTATCCGACCGCCGCCCGGTCGATCAGATTGCCGACGGCGCCGCCGAGAATCAGGGCGAGGCCGGCTCGCGCCAGCACCGCCCGGGGACCGATCTGCGAGGCGTACCAGCCGACCGCGACCAGCGCGAGCAGCGCCATGCCCGTCATCAGCAACCGCTTGGAGGCGAAGTCGGCGAGGTTCAGGAAGCCGAAGGCGGCCCCGGTATTGCGCACGTGCACGAGGTTCAGCATGCCCGGTATCACCTCGATCGAGTCGTGGAGCGGGACGCCCACCCGGACCATCTGCTTGGTGATCTGATCGAGCACGACGATCGCCGCGCTGACCACCGCCAGCACGTTCCGGGTCGCGAACCCGGGATCCGCGCCGGGGCCGTCGGCGGCTGCGCCCGCAGGCGTGTCGGTGCCCATCACAGAACACTAGGCGACCGTCGCGGCCATGTCCGCCAGGGCGTTCGTGCACCGGTCGCAGACCGCCGCCTCCGACGGGTCCGGGGCGGCGTCGCGGGGCATCACCCAGCGCCAGCACCGGGGGCACTTGGCGGCGTCGGCCCGGCCGACGTCGATGCGCGCGCACCCGTCCGCATCGCGGTAGACCGCGCCGTCCTTCCCGTCGTCGGCGGGGGCGCCGGTGCGCAACGACACCGCCGAGGTGATGAACAGCGTCGCGAGGTCGTCGCGGTACGCCTCGAGCAGGTCCCTCAGCCCGCCGTCCGCGGTCAGGGTGACCGCCGCCTCCAGCGACGTCCCCACCACCTTGTCCTGCCGCAGCTTCTCCAACTCGCCGTTGACCGCGTCGCGCAGGCTCAGCAGGCGGGTCCACCGCGCGATGAGGTCCGGGTCGACGAGCGATTCGGGCTCGGCGGGAAAATCCGCGAGGTGCACGCTGTCGGCGTCCGCCCCGGGGAGGTGGCGCCACAGCTCGTCGCAGGTCATCGGCAGAATCGGCGCCAGCAACCGGGTGATTCCCCCCGCGATCGCGTGCAGCGCGGTCTGCGCCGACCGGCGGTCGTGGGACCTCGGTCCCAGCGTGTAGAGCCGGTCCTTCGAGATGTCCACGTAGAACGCGCTGATGTCCACCGTCAGGTAGTTGTTCACCGTGTGCACCACGGTCTGCAGCTCGTAGCGTTCGTAGGCGCGCAGCACGCGGGCCGCCACCTCGCCGTAGCGGGCCAGCGCGTACCGGTCGACCTCGAGAAGCTCGTCCCGGGGCACGGCGTGCGCCGCGGGGTCGAAGTCGTACAGGTTGGCCGCGAGAATCCGCAGCGTATTGCGGATCTTGCGGTACGCCTCGACGATGCGATCCAGAATGTGGGCGCCGATCCGGACTTCCTCGCGGTAGTCGACCATCGCCACCCACAGCCGCAGTATCTCGGCGCCGCTCTGCCGGATGATCGTCTGGGGCTCGATGGTGTTGCCGATCGACTTCGACATCTTGCGGCCCGACTCGTCCACGACGAAGCCGTGCGTGATCACCTGCCGGTAGGGCGCGGCGTTGCGGGTGCCGAGGGCCACCAGCAGCGAGCTGTGGAACCAGCCCCGGTACTGGTCGCTGCCCTCCAGGTAGACGGTGTACGGCCACTGCAGCTCCGGATGGTCGCGGAGCACCCCTTCGTGGCTCGACCCCGAGTCGAACCACACGTCCAGAATGTCGCGTTCGCGCTCGAACTCGGCCCCGTCGCAGGCCGGGCATCGCAGGTCCGGGGGGACGAACTCGCCGATGTCCCGCTCGTACCAGGCGTCGGCGCCATGCTCGGCGAAGACCGCGGCGGCCCGGTCGGTCAGCGCCGTCGTCAGCACCGCCTCCCGGCACGCCGTGCAGTAGACGGCGGGAATCGGGACCCCCCACGACCGCTGGCGCGAGATGCACCAGTCGGGCCGGTTCGCCAGCATGTTGCGGATGCGCTCTTCGCCCCACGCGGGGAACCACTCGACCTCCCGGATGGCGGCGAGGGCCCGTTTCCGCAGCTCGCCGGTGTCCATGGCGATGAACCACTGCCAGGTGGCGAGGAAGATCACCGGGTGATGACAGCGCCAGCAGTGCGGGTAGGTGTGGTCCACGGTGTCGCGGTGCCACAGCCGGCCGGCGTCCGCCAGCGCCGCTTCCACCTTCGGGTTGGCGTCGAAGACCTTCATGCCGCCGACGACCGGGACATCGTCGTCGAACCGGCCCGACGGTCCGATCGGCGCATAGACCTCCAGCCCGTAGCGGACCCCGGTGGCGTAGTCGTCGGCGCCGTGCCCCGGCGCGGTGTGGACCGCCCCGGTGCCCTGCTCCAGCGTCACGTAGTCGGCGAGCACCCCGGCCGAGTCGCGGTCGTAGAGCGGGTGGCCGAAGGTCAGCCCTTCGAGGTCGCGGCCCCGCAGCGTGGCCAGCGGCGGGCCGAAGTCGCGCCCGGTCGCGGCCGCCACCGCGTCCCGGCGCTCCTCCGCGATGATCACCACGCCGCCCCCGGTGGCGGCGTAGACGCCGTAGTCGAGGCCGGGGTGGAACGCCACCGCCAGGTTCGCCGGGATGGTCCAGGGGGTGGTGGTCCAGATCAGCACCGAGACGGGGCGCCCGGCCAGGGCCGGGGCCTTCTCCGCGAGGGCCGCCGCCGACGCCTCCCGCATCGGAAACTCGACGTAGATCGAAGGCGACGTATGGTCCTCGTACTCCACCTCCGCCTCCGCCAGGGCGGTGCGGCAGTGCAGGCACCAGTGGACCGGCTTCTTTCCCTTGTACACCACCTGCTGCTCGACGAACCGGCCGAGGGCGCGCACGATGGTCGCCTGGTAGTCCGGGGTCATCGTCCGGTAGGGCCGGGGCCAGTCTCCCAGCACCCCGAGGCGCTGGAAGTCGGCCGACTGCCGGTCGACGAACTTCTGGGCATAGCGGCGGCAGGCGCGGCGGAAGTCGGCCACGTTCATGTGGCGCTTCTTCCCCCCGAGCTCCTGGTCCACCTTGAGCTCGATCGGCAGCCCGTGGCAGTCCCAGCCCGGCACGTACGGCGCGTCGAAGCCGGCCATGGTCCGCGACCGCACGATGACGTCCTTGAGGACCTTGTTGAGCACGTGCCCGATGTGGATCTTCCCGTTGGCATACGGCGGACCGTCGTGCAGCACGAACTGCGGCGCCCCCGCCCGACGCTCGCGGATGCGCGCGTACAGCCCCATTTCGTTCCAGCGCGCGATCGCCGCCGGCTCCGTCGTCTGGAGGTTGGCGCGCATCGGGAACCCCGTCCGGGGCAGGTTCAGGGTGTGCTTCCAGTCAGCCATCGATAATCCCGCCATTGTATTGCATGCGGTCGGGGCGCAACTTGCTTTGCCGGTCCGGTGTGATCCAGGATGGGAGGATGCCCGGCAACGACGCGAAGTGGATCATCGGCACCTTGGGGGGACTGCTGGTCGTGATCGGCGGCCTGCTCCTTGCCCAGAATGCCGGCCTCAGCACCCAGAATGCCGGCATTCGCGGCGCCATTGCCGAGCTTCGCACGGATGTCCGCCGCCTCGACGACCGTTTGCGCGCGGTCGAGATTTCCCTCGGCAAGGTCGAGCAACGGCTGCAGACCCTCGAGCGAGTCATGCTGCCGGCCGCCGAGTCCGCCGGCGAGGAGTAAGCGCGCTGCCGAACCCCGCCAGCGCTTCCGGCAACGCACGGGTTTCCGCCTGGGCGCCCCCCGACCCCTTCGAAACGGTCCTCGACAACGGCCTCAAGGTCCTCGTGCACGAGGTGCGCACCGCCCCCCTGGTGTCGGTGTGGTGCTGGTACCGCGTGGGGTCCAAGGACGAGCCGCCCGGCCTGACCGGCGCCTCCCACTGGGTCGAGCACATGAACTTCAAGGGCACCGCGGGCATCCCGGCGGACGAGTTCAAGGAACGGATCGACCGCTTCGGCGGCTTCTGGAACGGCTATACCTGGATCGACCAGACCGCCTACGTGGAGACCGCGACCCGCGACGCCCTCGACGCCATGCTGTTCCTCGAGGCCGAGCGGATGGACCGGTGCCTCTACGACCCCGAGGCGTGCGAGGCCGAGCGCACCGTCATCATCTCCGAGCTGCAGGGGGGCGAGAACGACCCCGAGCAACTGCTCGACGCCGAGGTCACCGCGACCGCGTTCAAGGCCCATTCCTACCGCCATCCCACCATCGGGTGGCTGGGCGACCTGCACGCGATGACTCGCGACGATCTCCACGGCTACTATCGCCGCTACTACACGCCGGGCAACGCGACCCTGGTCATCGTGGGCGACGTGGACGCCGGCGAGGCGTGCCGGGCCGCCGAGCGGCGCTTCGGCGCGATCGCGGCGGGGACGGCGCCGCCGCCGGTGCGGACGACGGAGCCGGAACAGATCGGCGCGCGCGAGCTCGAGATCGTGCGCGACGGCGCCACCGCCTATCTGAAGGTCGCCTGCCACGCCCCGGCCGTCACCGACCCCGACTTCGCCCCCATGCTGGTGATCGACGCCGCGTTGACGGGCGCCAAGGGGTTGAATCTCTGGTCCAGCTTTCGCGGCCCCGCCCCCCAGCGCCGGACCCGGCTCTATCGGGCCCTGGTCGACGGCGGGCTGGCCGCCAGCGTGAGCGGCGCGTTCATCCCCACCGCGCACCCGTTCCTGTTCATGGTCTCGATGACGGCCAGCGCGGGCACCCCCGTTGGCGCCCTGCGCGAGAAGGTGCTGGCCGAGCTCGACGATGTGCGGGGGCAGGGGCTGTCGGCTGACGAGACCGACCGCGCCAAGCGGCAGCTCCGCACCCGGCTGGTGCTCGAGAACGACAGCATCACCAACGTCGCTCACCAGATCGGCTACTTCGAAACCGTCGCCGGTCCCGGCGTGCTCGCCGGGCTGCCGGGGCGCATCGCGGCGGTCACCCCCGAAGACGTCGCCCGGGTCGCGTCCCGCTGCCTCGTGCCCGGCAACCGGACCGTCGGCGTGTTCCGGCCGGCATGATGAGCGGGGGAGCCGGGCTCGCCCCGGCGCGCGTCGAGTTCGCCAACGGTCTGACCCTGCTCGTGCAGGAGACCCGGACGCAGCCCTCGGTCTCCATCAGCGCCGCGGTGTCCGTCGGCGCCGCCGCCGATCCGCCGGGCGGGGAGGGTACGGCCTGGCTGCTGTCCCGCCTCCTCGACCGGGGCGCCGGGCGCCGGTCCGCGGCCGAGGTCGCCGATCTCCTCGACATCTGCGCGGTGTCGCCGGGCGTCGGGGTCACGCGGCACACCACCACCGTGGCCTGCGACTGCCTCGCCGACGACGTCGACGCGGTCCTCGGGGTCGTCGGCGACATGGTGCGGGCCCCCGCCTGCCCCGACGACGAGGTGCGGCTCTGCCGGGGACAGCTCGTCACCCGGCTCCGGCAGGACGAGGACCGCCCCGCGACCCGCGCCGTCGAGGCCGCGATGGCCCTGCTCTACGGGGACACGCATCCCTACGGCCGGCGGCCCCGGGGGTCGGTCGACACGGTGGAGGCCATCGACGCGGGCCGGCTCCGCGACTTCCACGCCGCGCATTTCGCGCCCACGAGGACCACCGTGGTGCTCGTCGGCGACATCGCGGCGTCCGCGGCCGAGGCGGCCGTCGCCCGCGCCACGGACGACTGGCCGGCCGTCGAGGGCGCGGCCGAGCCCCGTCTCGCCCCGCCCCCGCCCGGCGTCCGGCGCCGCCTGACGATCCCCATGCCCGGCAAGGCCCAGGCGGACATCGCGTACGGCTTCACCGCCGTCCCCCGGTCCGACCCCGCGTTCCACGCCTGCCGCGTCATGAACCTCGTCCTCGGCGAGTACGGCATCGGCGGCCGGCTCGGCCGCAGCATCAGAGAGCGGCAGGGCATGGCCTACTACGCCGGCAGCGCGTTCGAGGCCAGTCCCATCGCCGGCCCCCTGCTCGTGCGCGCCGGGGTGGCCGCCGGCAACGTCGACCGGGCGATCGCGTCGATCGACGACGAGGTGGACCGTCTCGCCGAGGACGGAGTCACCGCCGAGGAGCTGGCCGACGCGAAGCGGTACCTGATCGGCTCGCTGCCCAGGTCGCTCGAGACCAACGCGGGCATCGCGCGGTTCCTGCAGAACGCCGAGCAGTTCGACCTGGGCCTCGACTACGACCGCCGGGTCCCCGAGCTGGTGCGGGCGGTGACCGTCGGCGAGGTCGCCGAGGCGGCCCGCCGCGTCCTCGCCGCCGACCGCGCCGCCGTCGTCGTCGCCGGCCCCTGCGAAGCGGAGTAGCGGGGCGGCGGACCGCCGGGCTATCCCGGCGGCCAGCTCAGGTTGCGGCCCGCGAGCAGGTGCAGGTGGATGTGGAACACCGACTGGCCGGCGCCGCGATTGCAGTTGAACACCGTGCGGTAGCCGTCCGCGGCGTGGCCGTGCTCGGCCGCGATGCGCGCCGCGCGCAGGACGAGTCGGCCGAGCAGGGCGTCGTCGCCGGCCTCCGCGTCGTTCAGGGTCGAGATGTGCCGGCAGGGGACCACGAGTACGTGGAACGGCGCCTGCGGGTTGACGTCCTCGAACGCCACCACCTCGTCGTCCCGGTAGACGATCTTCGCGGGAATCTCGCCGCCCGCGATCTTGCAGAAGAGACAGTCCTCACTCATGTCCTCGGCTCCCGGTGATGCGGTCGAGTCCGGCGTCCCACGGGCTGCCGTCATCCGGTGGCCCCCGCGGCGCCCGCCGGGTCGGGCTGCATCACCACGGCGCGGGGAATGCCCTGCAGGTCCGGGTGCACCGAGACCGTCCGCATCCCCGCCCGGCCCCCGATGTCGCCGGCGTCCCGGCTCTGGCCGGCCCCGATCTCCATTACCAGCCATCCCCCCGCCCGCAGGCGGCCCGCCGCCGCGGCCACCAACCGCCGCACCGTGTCGAGGCCGTCCGGGCCGCCCCGAAGGGCCGCGGCCGGATCGTGGCCGCGCACCTCGGGGGCGAGGGTCGCGATGACCCCGTCCGTCACGTAGGGCGGGTTCGACACGATCAGGTCGTAGGGCCCCGGCAGGCCGTCGAGCAGATCGGTCCGGTGGAACGTCACCCGGTCCGCCGCGTCGTGCCGCGCCGCGTTGCGCCGCGCCACCGCGAGCGCCTCCCCGGAGATGTCTGTCGCGGTTACCCGGGCGCTGGGCAGCTCGCGGGCCAGCGCGATCGCCAGACACCCCGAGCCGGTGCCGACGTCGGCGACCGCCCACCGCGCGGTCCGGTCCCCGAGCCGGGCGAGGGCCGTCTCGACCAGCAGCTCCGACTCGGGACGCGGCACGAGCACGGCCGGGGTCACCTCGATGTCGAGCCCCCAGAACTCGCGGCGGCCGATGATGCGGGCCACCGGCTCGCGGCGGCAGCGCCGCGCGACGAGCGGCTCGAACCGGTCCCCGAAGCCGGGCGGGGCCGGCTCGCGCCGCCGCGCCAGGTACGTTGCCCGGTCCCAGCCCAGGGCGCAACGGGCGAGCACCTCGGCGTCGAACGCGGCGTCCCGCGCGTCGATGCCCGCCTCCACCAGCCGCCCGGCGGCCGAAGCTACCCGTTCCAACAGGGTCATCACGACGGCGCAGGCATACGCGGCGCGCTCCGTTCCGCTTGTCGTACGCCTACAGGAAGTCGCGAAACTGCTGCTCGCTGAGACCCGCGTCGCGCACGATGCCGCCCATCGTGTACGCGTTGACGGGATTGTGCCTGGGAATGGTCACGATTCGGCCGCCATCCGTCATGACGACGTGCCTGCCCTGCCGAGCTATGCGAAAGCCTGCTTTCTCGAGGGCGCGTACCGCATCCTGGTGGTTCACACCGGGGATCTTCGGCATCGCTCAGACGGCAACTTCAATCTCCCGAATCGTGGCGCCCTGGAGCAGCTCGTCGCGCGTGGCCAGGTACTCCCGGATGGCCACCCGGATGTTCTGCACCGCCTCTTGCTCCGTCGCCCCCTGGGACCAACAGCCGGGAAGCCCGGGAACCGACACGCTGTACCCCTCGTCGCTCCGCAAGAGTGCGATCCGGTACTTCATGGTTCTCGATTCACTCCCGGCTGGAGACTAGCCCGCCAATCGTCGCCTGCGGCTCCGCCTGGCGCCCAACGAACCCTCTACTCCGGCAGCGCGAACACCCAGATCACCCCGCTGCCCTGCGGCAGGGTGATGCCGCTGAACCGCGCATACGAGGTGGTCTGGCCGATGCGGCCACCGGCGCCGACCGCGAGGTACTGGCGGCCGTCGATCGTGAAGGTCACCGGGGCCCCCGAGATGTCGCCGTTCAGCCGGGTCTCCCAGAGCAGCTCGCCGTTGTCGGCGTCGAGGGCGAAGAACCGGCGGTCGGCGGTGCCGCCGAAGACGATGCCGCCCGCGGTGGCGAGGGCCGAGGCGGTCATCGCCGCGCCGTTGTTCGTGCGGTACTCCCAGGCGCGCTGCCCGGTCACCGGATTGAACGCCACGAACTCGCCGATGTAGTCGTAGCCCGGCACCATCTTGACGCGGCTGCCGATGCCCCGGAAGACACGGCCCGGCCGGTACTCCTCCGAGACGAACGTCACGTCCATGCAACTGTTGTTGATGCCGGTGTAGTAGAGGCCGGTCTCGGGGCTGAAGCTCGGCGAGTTCAGGTTCCGCGTCCCGTGGAAGTGGGGGCAGACCTCGAAGATCTTGTCCGAGTCGACGTCGTCCAGGGTGGGAATCTGAGCCGGGTTGAAGATGGGGCTGCCGTTGTCCGTCCACCCCGTGATGATGTTGTCGTAACCGGTGCGGAACGCGTTGAGGAACCGCCCGGTCTCCCGGTCGAGCACCACCCCCCAGCCGATCTTGCTCGTCTCGATCAGCGCCTTGCGCTCGACGCCGCCGATCACGAGGTCGACGAGCATGCTCTCGTGGGTCGCGTCGAGGTCCCAGTTGTCCGACGGCACCACCTGGAAGTACCACTCGATCTCGCCGGTGTCGATGTCGAGGGCGAGGATGCAGTTGGTGTAGAGGGCGTCGCCGGGGCCGCGCAGGGTCGAGGCCCACGGCGTCGGCTGGCCCGTCCCGAGGTAGATCAGCCCCAGCTCGGGGTCGTAGCTGATGGTGTTCCAGGTCAGGCCGCCCAGCGGCGGGACCTCGTTCTCGGTCCACGTCTCGTAGCCCGGCTCGCCCGGCCTCGGCACCGTGTAGGTGGTCCAGAGGTGCTCGCCGGTCTCGGCGTCGTGCGCCACCACCTGGCCGCGGCCGCTCCGGTCGCCGCCGGCAAAGCCCAGCACCACCTTCCCGTCCGCGATCAGGGCCGGATGGCTGTGCCCGATCCCCGTGCTGTAGTCGCCGGTGCTCACCTCCCAGCGCTGCTCGCCGGTCTGCGCGTCGAGGGCGACCAGCGCCGCGTCGGCCGTCCCCCAGTAGATCGTGTCGCCGAGCACCGACACCCCGCGGTGCCGCCCCAGGGCCTGCGACTGCTCGATGTCCTCGGGGTACTCGCGGGTGTGGATCCAGGCCACGTCGCCCGACACGACGTCGAAGGCGGTCACGCGGCCGCTGCCCTCCGACACGTACATCAGCCCGTTGGCCACGACCGGCGTCGGCACCCAGCGGCTGTTGTCGCGCATCGACCAAGCCCACACGAGGCGCAGGTCGTCGACGTTGCCGCGGTTGATCTGGTCGAGGGGGCTGAACCCGGTCACGTCGTAGGTCCGGCGGTAGCTCAGCCAGTCGCCGTCCTCGGGGTTCAGCAGCCGCTCCTCGGTGATCGGCTCCCACGCGGACTCGGCCGGCTGCCCCAGCGCGGGGCCGGCCAGCATCAGACTCACACCGATCGCGCACGCCGGCGCCAACCGCCCGCTATCAAGCCTTCGCATCGCCCTGTCTCCTTCATTCCGCGACCGGCCTCCACCGCGTTCGGGCGGCCGGCACAGCTCGTCGGCATTGCTGCGGATCATCGCCCATGCCCGCCGACGGCGCAACCGCGCGGGTTCCGGGGACGTTGGCGACATCGG
The DNA here is from genome assembly GCA_965229825.1 of Vicinamibacterales bacterium. Lineage (GTDB taxonomy): Bacteria > Acidobacteriota > Vicinamibacteria > Vicinamibacterales > UBA8438 > JAJEEA01. Next base: position 12,061 of record CBDDJQ010000013.1, on the reverse strand, counting down.
CCGGGCTTGCCCGCCGATCGCAACGCAGCAACGCTCACCCCTTGACGCACACGACCTGCTTCAGGGTGTGGACGACGTCCACGAGGTCGGACGAGTTCGCGATCACCGTGTCGATGTCCTTGTAGGCGCCGGGTATCTCGTCGATGACGCCGCGGTCCTTCCGGCACTCGACGCCGGCCGTCTGGCGCTCCAGGTCGGCCACCGTGTACGCGCTCTTCGCCTGCGTCCGGCTCATCCGCCGCCCCGCCCCGTGGGCGCACGAGTCGAGCGCCTCCTTCGACCCGCGCCCCCGCACGATGTACGACCGCGCCCCCATGCTGCCGGGGATGATGCCCAGCTCGCCGCGCCCCGCGCGGATCGCGCCCTTGCGGGTCACGTAGACCGCTTCGCCGAAGTGCTCCTCCTCCGCCACGTAGTTGTGGTGGCACTCCACCGCGGCGCCGTCCACCCCGAAGGGCGGCAGCCGGGTCCCGAGCGCGGCGAGGATGCGCGCCATCATCAGGCGCCGGTTCTCCAGGGCGTAGCGCTGCGCCCAGACCACCGCGTCCGCGTAGTCGGCGAAATGGGCCGACCCCTCCTCCAGGTACGCGAGGTCCTTCGCGGGCAGCCGGGCGAGGTGCCGCTCCATGTCGCGCTTCGCGAGCCGGATGAAGTAGCGGCCGAGGGCGTTGCCCACCCCGCGGCTGCCCGAGTGCAGCATCACCCACACCCGGTCCGCCTCGTCCAGGCACACCTCGATGAAGTGGTTGCCGCCGCCGAGGGTCCCGAGCTGCCGCGGCCACTTCGCGCGCACGTCCCGGACGAGCGAGCCGACCCGCGGGTGGCGCTCCACGATCCGCTCGAGCCCCGGGCGCAGCGCGTCCAGGCTGGCGCGGTCCGCGACCGGCTCGTCGTAGGCGGAGAAGCCGACGGGAATCGCGTCCTCGATCGCCTCGCGCACCCCGCGCAGCGAGTCGGGCAGCCGCCCCGCGTCGAGGGTCAGCCGGGCCGCGCTCATCCCGCAGCCGATGTCGACCCCCACCGCGGCGGGAATCAGCGCCCGCCGGGTCGGGATGACCGACCCGATGGTCGCCCCGATGCCCACGTGCACGTCGGGCATCGCCGCCACGTGCCCCACCACGATCGGCAGCCGCGACACCGCCGCGAGCTGCTCGATCGACTGCCGATCGACGTCGTCCGTGAAGATCCTGACGGGCACCCCGCCCCTGTCGAGCACCTGCCGTACGGGCATGATTCGTCGTCCTCCGCCACTACGGGAACTCATCCGCCATCATGCCACCATGGTTCGCACGCGGATCCCATTGACCATGGCTCAGTCCGGGACGCACCGGCCCATCGTGGATTCGAACCAGCATGACAGCCGCGTGCGGAAGCGACCAGGAGGCCATAAATATGGTAGCCTGTAAAACCATATGAAGACCACCGCGGACCTGCCGGACGAATTGCTGGTGGCCGCGAAGAAGCGCGCCGTGGAAGCGCGCTCGACGCTACGGGCGCTGATCGAGCGCGGTCTGCGCCACGAGTTGAGCGGGCCACGGGGCGGCCGGCCGGGGCGTCGGTCCGGCATTCGCTGGGTGACGGTCGACGGCGGCCTGCCGCCCGGTGTCGATCTGGATGATCGCGCGTCGATGAGTGACTGGATTCGCCGGCATCGATGATCGCCCTGGACACGAATCTACTGGTCTACGCCCACCGGTCGGCGGTCGCCGAGCATCGGGCGGCTCGCCGGGCCATTGCCCGGGCGTCCGCGTCTTCGGTCGGGTGGGGTGTCAGCCTTCCGGTCGTGGGTGAGTTCTGGAGCGTCGTGACGCATCCCGACGACCGCGTCGCCGTGGTAGACGTAGAGGTCCCGCGCGTCGAACCACTCGTCGTACCAGCCCAGGCGCCCCAGCACGCTCCAGCCGCCGACGGCCTGCCGGACGGTGGCGTTCCACCGCGTGCCCGGCGTCGCCTCCTGCAGTTGGCGTATGCGCGTCGCGTCGAGCACCGAGGGGTCGAAGCCGGTGACCGCGGTGGCGGTGCGGTTGAAGAGCAGGCCGAAGGTGGTCCTCCCGCCGAGGCGCGGCGGGGCCCAGGTGGCGACGAGGTCGAGGCCCTGCGTGACGGTCTCGAAATGGTTGGTGAAGAACCGGAAGTTCTGCAGGTTGCCCGCGCTCGTCACCCCCTCCGCGAGCAGGCCGTCGACCTCCGCCGGGCTCAGGGCGAAGAGCTGGGTCAGGGCCAGCCGGTCCGCGAGTCGCACCCGGAAGTAGTCGGCGGTCAGGCTGAACGGCCCCGCGTCGATGACCGCGCCGGCCGTGAAGTTGACCGAGCGCTCGGGCTCGAGCGGCTCGCCGCCGCGCAGCCGGGCGACGCGCGAGGTCGACGGAATGGTGCCGTTGTTCACCAGGTCCATCAGCGTGTGGTCGTACTGGGTGGTGACGTTGAACGCGTTCTGCTGGCCCGGGGTCGGCGCCCGGAAGCCGGTGCTCGCGCTCGCCCGCAGGGCGGCGGCGGGGGCGACCCGGAAGCGTCCCGACAGCTTGCCGTTGACGGCGGCCCCGAAGTCCTCGAAGCGCTCCAGCCGGAGGGCGCTCCCGAGGGTCCACGCGTCGTCCCCGCCCCGCACCTCCAGGTCCCCGTAGACCGCGGTGTTGGCGCGGCTCCAGGTCCCCGCCGCGATCGGGCTGAACCCCGGGAACCCGTTCGACCCCGCGCTGAAGCCCTGCGCCGCGTACGGGCCGATCTGCCACGACGCCTCGTCGCCGAGGCCGATCTCGAACCGCTCGTTCCGCCACTCGGCCCCGGCCGCGAGGTTGACGCGGTCGTTGAGGGGATAGCTGAGATCGACGTTCAGGCCGACGTCGTCCTGCCGGTAGGCGCCGGGGTCGAACGCGGTGGGGCTCTCCGGCCCCAGCGAGGCGTTGACGGTGTCGTAGATGGAGAAGTCGGCGGTGCTCGAGCCGACGTTGGCGCTCGCGTCCCAGAGCACGCCGCCCGCGAGCTGGCCGCGCACGCCGGCGACGGCCGACGCGTCGAGCACGTCGCCCCCGAACCGCGGGGTGAAGCCGCCGGGAAAGCGTTCCTGGAACGAGAAGCAGTTCGGGTCGGCGAAGACCCGCCCGATGGCCGCCGCGTCGGGCCGGGCCGCGGACACCGGCACCGCGGGGCAGCCGGCCGAGCCGTCGGGCGCCCCGTCCGCCGCGTCGAGCACGTCGCCGACGAGCAGGCTCCGCCCCCCGTCCGCGCTGAAGACCGCCGACCGGGTGTTGGGGTTCCGGAAGAAGAAGCCGCTCTCCACCGTCCGGCGGGTGTAGTTGGCGTAGCCGTAGGCCTGCACGCCGTTCGCGAACAGATGGCCGAAGTTGCCCCACAGCTTGAGGTTGTCGTCGACGCTCGGCGACCCCCAGATCTGGGCGGGGTCGGCGACCGCGTCGTTGCCGGCCGCGACGAGGGCGGCGGCGTCGTCCCGCTGCACGCTGCGGTCGGTGGCGTTGCTGTTGCCGTACTCCAGGCTGAGGTTGGCGAACCCGGCCTCGCCGAGGGGCAGCCCGGCGTTGCCGGCCACGGTGTACGTGCCGCCGTCGCCGGCCCCGTAGCCGCCGGTGTGCAGCTCCAGGCTCCCCCCCGACCGGTCGTCCTTGAGCAGGAAGTTCAGCACCCCGGCGATGGCGTCCGAGCCGTACTGCGCCGCCGCCCCGTCCCGCAGCACCTCGACCTGCCGCAGCGCGATCGCGGGGATGCTCGAGATGTCCGGCCCCTGCGCCCCGTCCGCGACGCCGTTGCCGATCCAGGTGATGACCGCGCCGCGGTGGCGGCGCTTCCCGTTCACCAGCACCAGCGTATGGTCGGGGGCGAGGCCGCGCAGGGTCGCGGGGCGGATCAGCCGCGCCCCGTCGCCGACCTGCTGGGGGTTGACGTTGTAGGACGGCACCAGGGTCCGCAGTTGGTCGCCGACGTCGGTGTCGCCCTGGCCCGCGAAGTCCTCGTAGGGGATGGCGTCGATGGGCACCGCCGACGCGGTCACCGATCGCGGCCGGGCGCGGCTGCCGATCACCACCACCCGGTCCTCGAGCTGCACCGGCATCTCGACGTCGAGGGTGACGACCACCCCCGCCCCCGCCGCCACCCCGTCGCGCACCACGGTGCGGAACCCGGGCAGGGTGAACGTCACGTCGTACGAGCCCGGCGGCAGCGCCCCGATCGCGAACCGGCCGTCCGCGCCGGTCACCGCCGTCCGCACCTCGCCGCTCGCCGCCGGCCGCGCCTCCACCGCCACCCCCGGCAGCGCGAAGCCGGTGGCGTCGCTGACCGCGCCCTCGATGGCCGCGGTCTGGGCCCCGGCCCCGTCAGGGGTCAGCCAGACGGCGAGAAGGGCCGCCGCAATGCGGACGCGCGCACCCGCCATGATCGACCGTATGGTAGCCGGTTTCGTCCGTGGGAACGTCGGCGGCGGGAGGAAGGCCGTCGCTCGAAGAGCCTGGATGTAGAGCCTGGATGTAGCCTCCGTCCGTGCAACTGCCATCCTGGGCCGGGTCGTCGAGACGGATGGATGCGCAACGGGAAACGATTTCGGAGTGAAGCGGTCGATGCGAACGCCGCCGAGGTCCTCAGTTCGCGGCGGGCGCGGCGACCTTGATGGCGTCGATCACGAGGGCGCGCAGTTCGCGGATGTCCCGGTCCAACCCGTCGATGCGGGCGTTCACGGCGGCGATCTGCGCGGTGACTTCCGCCCGCAGGTCATCGATGCGGGCGTTCAGGCTGGTTCCCAGGTCATCGATGCGCGCATTGGTCGAGCACGACGTGCCGATGATGGTGACGCAGAGGGCCGCCACCGACAGCAGAATTGTGATGCGGTCCGCACGGCCCATGTCACCAACGTAACACGGAAGGGGTCCGCCGGCAAGTTGCGGCCCCGGACCGGCTTCGGGAGGAGCCGCGGTGCCGGCGCCTTTACTCAGCGAATACACGCCTTGGGGCTTCAACGGCGCCTACTACTACGCCAGGCTCGGGTACGGGTGGGGCGGTCAGAGAAACCTGCTGCCTGGCATCGGTTGGGACGCTGACGGAATTACCTGGCCGTGTGCCAGGCGCGCCAAGCCGCAGAAAACAGGCCGTTTTCGGGGGGGGAGTGGGGTGGGAGGCGGTCCATCATGCCGCCCGAGGGGCGCCGGCCTCATGCCGCCGGCATCCTGTTCGGCACCTGAATTTCGTGGCAATTGTGGTATGTAATGACACGAATATTTTCAACCGTATGGTCCCGATCGGGAGATTTGGGCGGCCTTCATTTCGTTTGTGCGGACACCGAAGGGAACACAATGATGACCAGGATGCGACCTACTCACCGAAGTTTCCTTGTGTTGGCCCTCACCGCGGCCTTGCTCGCGCCTGGCGCCGCTAGCGGCCAGGATGCAGGCACCATCACTCGCGCCGTCAGGGACAGGACAGGCATCATCCTGCCCGGCGTGGCGGTGGCGCGGAACCCGGCGCTCGCTGTGCGGCCGGGTGCCGCCCTGGTCCAGGACACCGGCATCGAAGGTGTCGTCGTCGACGCCACGGCCCTCGTGCTGCCGGGCGTGACGGTGGAGGCCCGCAACCAGGCCAGCGGTGAGGTGACGACCGGCTTCACGGACGGCACCGGCCGGTTCGTGCTCGGCATGCTCGCCCCCGGGGCGTACGAGGTCACGTTCACGCTGCCCGGGTTCGGCACCGTCGTGCGCGGCGAGGTGCAGGTCGCAATCGGCGCCGCGACCACGCTCGACGTGGAGATGGGTGTGCTGTTCTCGGAAACGGTAGCCGTCGTCGGGACACGCGCGGCACCGCGGTCGGTCACCGCTTCCCCGGTGCCGGTCGACGTCATCAGGGCCGAGGATTTCGTCAGCCAGGGCGACGTGGACGTCACCAACCTGTTGCGGACGGTCGTCCCGTCGTTCAACGTCAACACGCAGCCGATCAGCGACGCGGCCACCATCGTGCGGCCGGCCAATCTGCGCAACATGGCGCCCGACCACACGCTGATCCTGGTCAACGGCAAGCGCCGCCACCGCGCGGCCGTCATCGCATGGCTGGGCAACGGCATCGCCGACGGCGCGCAGGGACCGGACCTGTCGGCCATTCCGGCCATCGCCCTGCGGCAGGTCGAGGTGTTGCGCGACGGTGCGGCGGCCCAGTACGGTTCGGACGCCATCGCCGGCGTCATCAACTTCGAGCTCAAGAACGCACGCTCCGGGGGCGGGCTCGAGTTCCGCACCGGGCAGTTCTTCGACGCGAACGACGGCGACCCGTCGACGTGCGGCCCCATCGGCCGCTCGTGCAACGGCATCGGCGGCCGCGCGCCGGGCTTCACGTTCGCCGGCAACACCGGCCTGCCGCTGGGTCCCGAAGGGTTCCTGAACCTCAGCCTCGAGTACGGCGGCACGCAGCCGACCAACCGCGGGGTGCAGGACGGCGGCACGGTGTCGGTCATCAACGGCGGCAACGCCAACGTGCGGGACACGTCGCGCGTCTGGGGCGTGCCGCTGATCGAGGACGACCTGAAGCTGTTCGCCAACTTCGGCACCGGGGGCGATCGGGCCGAGTTCTACGGCCACGCCAACTACGCCAGCAAGAAGGTCACCGGCGGCTTCTACTTCCGCAACCCCAACAACCGCGGGAGCGTGTACTCGATAGACGGCGGCGATTCGCTGCTGGTGGGCGACGTGCTCGCGGCCCGGGGCATGGGGTCGGCGAACTGCCCGACCGTCGCGATCACCAACGGCACGCCGGACCCCGCCGCTTTCTCCCAGGTCCGCAACGACCCGAACTGCTTCACGTTCCATGAGGGGTTCCTCGGCGCGCCGGACGGTCTGCCGGGCGGATTCACGCCGCAGTTCGGCGGCGACGTCCGCGACTACTCGCTGGTCTCGGGCGTTCGCGGGACCACGATGGCCGGGCTCATCTGGGACATCAGCGGAAGCCTGGGCCAGAACCACGTGCAGACCTTCATCTTCGACACGGTCAACGCCTCGCTCGGCCCCGACAGCCCGACCAGTTTCGAGCCGAACCTGCTGCAGCAGACCGAAACCAGCCTCAACGCGGAACTGTCGTACGCCGCCAGCGACATGATCAACGTCGCCGGGGGCCTCGAGTGGCGGAACGAGCAGTACCTCCTCGGCGAAGGCGACCGGGCGTCGTGGGATATCGGCCCGTTCGGCTCACAGGGCTTCAGCTCCGCCTCCAACGGCTACAACGGCACCCGGCCCGAGAACGCCGGCATCTGGGATCGCGCCAACGTCGCGACGTACGGCGACATCGAGGTTCACGGCACCGCCAACGAGTGGAATATCGGCGCCGCCGTCCGTGTCGAGGACTTCTACGACAGCTTCGGCACCACGATGAACAGCAAGCTGTCGGGGCGGTACGCCTTCACGGACATCTTCGCCCTGCGCGGCGGCGTCAGCAGCGGGTTCCGCGCGCCGACCCCCGGCCAGCAGAACGTGCTGAACGTGACGACCGAGTTTGACTACGAGCTCGGCGACCTGATCAACAACGGCACCATTCCGTCCACCTCGCCGATCGCGGCGTTGCGGGGGGGGATGCCCCTGCTGCCGGAAGAGTCGATCAACTACTCGCTCGGGACGGTCGTGGACACCGGTCCGTTCACCTTCACCGCCGACTACTTCCGCATCGACGTGTCCGACCGGCTCACCATCACCAGGAACTACAACCTCATGCCGGACGAGGTCACGACGCTGCTCGTCGGTGGGTTCGCCGAGGCGGGCAACCTGGCCGCGTTCCGCTTCTTCGTGAACGACTTTTCGACCCGCACGCAGGGGCTCGACCTCGTCGCCACCTGGACTCCGCTGGCGATCGGGGCACGGACGACTTTCAGCGGCATCTTCAACTACACCGATACCAACGTGACCGAGTTCAGCCAGGAGCATTTCGACGCGGACCGGGTCACGTCGCTGACCCTGGGACTGCCGAGGTCGCGCTGGAACCTCGGGGTCCGCCACGCCACCGACCGCTGGACCCTGATGACCCGCCTGCACTACTACGGTTCCTACTGGGATCGGGAAGACGCGCGCTCGGCGTTGGGCAACGCCATGTCGTACATGTACGACCTGTACTCCGGCAGGCCGCTGGTCGACGTCGAGATCAGCTTCCCGTTCAGCAACGCCACGCTGTCGATCGGCGCGCAGAACATCCTCAACACGTACCCGGAGGAGAATCCGGGCGCTGTCAGCGGTGTGGGCAACCGCTACGGCCAGTTCGGGCCGTTCGGCTTCAACGGCGGCTACTACTACAGCCGCATCGGCTTCCGGTGGGGCAGCTAGAGGTACGGGGTCCGGAACCCCCGCGCCCCTCGAGGTTGGAGGAGGGCTCCTGCCACCGCCCGCCGGCCGTCTTCGGCCGGGCTGGTGGCAGGATGCTCCCCGATGCCGGGCGCGGCTCGTGACGGCCATCTGGTGTCCTGTATCAATGGTTCGCGAAAGATCACAAGGTAGCCCTTCGTTCCGGTTCACGGGTCAGCGCGACGGCCGACGCATTTCGCGCAGATAGACCGAACGGCACGAGCGGAACGGGAGGCAATGGCCATGGCGCGAACGCGATGGACGCTCGCCGTTGTTCTGCTGGTGCTCGCCGGCACCGCGTTCTCGTCGGCGGCCGCCGCACAGGACGCGGCCCTCTCCGGCACGGTCACCGACACCACCGGCCTCGTGCTGCCCGGCGTCACCGTCGAAGCGCGGAGCGCGCCCGGCGGTGAGGCCATGACCGCCGCCACCGACGCCGCCGGCCTGTTCACGATCGCGGTGCCGCCCGGCGCCTACGCGGTGACGTTCACGCTGCCCGGCTTCCGCGCCGTCGTGCGCGACGGCGTCGAGGTGGGCGCGGGCGCGACGGCCACCCTCGACGTCGAGATGGCGGTCGAGCTCGAAGAGCGGGTGGTCGTCCTCGGCAGCCGCGCGCAGCCGCGGTCGGTCACCCAATCGCAGGTGCCCATCGACGCCATTCCCTTCCAGGACATCGCCACCCAGGGCCTCACCACCCTCGACTATCAGTTGCGGACCCTGGTCCCCTCGTTCAACGTCGCCACGCACCCGATCAGCGACGCGGCCACGCTGGTGCGGCCGGCCAGCATCCGCAACCTCGCGCACGACCACACGCTGGTGCTGGTCAACGGCAAGCGGCGCCACCGCTCGTCGGTCATCGCGTGGTTCGCCGGGGTGACCGACGGCTCGCAGGGCCCGGACATCTCCACCATCCCGACCATCGCCCTGCGCCAGGTGGAAGTGCTGCGCGACGGCGCCTCCGCGCAGTACGGCTCGGACGCGATCGCCGGCGTCTTGAACTTCCTGCTGAGGGACGACGCGGCCGGGGGCAGTCTCGAGCTGAACACCGGCACCTACCGCGCCGGCGACGGCGACGCCTACAGCCTCGCCGGCAACGTCGGCCTGCCCCTCGGCGCCAACGGGTTCGCCAACCTCAGCCTCGAGTACGGCAACGCCGACCCGACGAACCGCAGCGTGCAGCGGGCCGACGCGGCCGCCCTCATCGCCGCCGGCAACACCGACGTGGCCGACCCGGTGCAGATCTGGGGCAACCCGACGATCGAGGACGACCTGAAGCTGTTCGGCAACTTCGGCCACCTGTTCGCCAACGGCGTGCAGCTCTACGGCCACACCAACTACGCCAGCAAGCGGGTCACCGAGGGCTTCTACTTCAGGCACCCGAACAACCGGGCCAACATCTACAGCCTCGACGAGGGCGAGACGCTGCTCATCGGCGACGTGCTCGCCGCCAACGGCATGGGCTCGGCCAACTGCCCCGTGGTCAGGGTCGCCGACAACGTGCCCGATCAGGCTGCCCTCGCCCAGGTGTTCGCCGACCCCAACTGCATCTCCTTTCAGGAGATCGCGCCGGGCGGATTCACCCCGCAGTTCGGCGGCGTGGTCTCCGACCGGTCGTTGGTCGCGGGCGTGCGGCGCATCGCGGACGGCGGCCTGACCTGGGACGCCAGCGCCAGCTACGGCGGGCACGAGTCCGACTTCTTCTTCAACAACACCGTCAACGCGTCGCTCGGCCTCGACACCCCGCGCAACTTCGACCCGGGGCTCTACCGGCAGGAGGAGGTCAACCTCAACTTCGACGTCTCGTATGCCGCCTCCGACCTGGTCAACGTCGCGGTCGGCGCCGAGTGGCGCGACGAGCAGTTCACGATCGGCGCGGGCGGCCGGCCGTCGTGGGAGGTCGGTCCGTTCGCCGCGCAGGGCTTCGTCTCCGGTTCCAATGGCTTCCCCGGCTTTCCCGACTACACCGCCGGCACCTGGAACCGCAGCAACGTCGCCCTCTACGGCGACCTCGAGCTGCGGGGACGCGACGACCGCTGGTCGTTCGGCGGCGCCCTGCGGGTCGAGCGTTTCGACCTGTTCGGCGCCACCGCCAACGGCAAGGTCTCGGCCCGCTACGCGTTGAGCCCCGTCGTCGCCCTGCGCGGCGGCGTCAGCACCGGGTTCCGCGCTCCGACCCCCGGCCAGCAGCACACGCTGAACGTGCAGACGACCATCGACCCCGAGACCCTGCAGCTCGTCGACAGCGCCAACGTGCCGTCCACCTTCCGGGCCGCCGAGTTGCGCGGGGGCGTGCCCCTCGAGCCCGAGACGTCGGTCAACACCACCGCCGGGGTGGTCGTCGACAACGGGCCGTTCACGCTCACCGCCGACTACTTCCGGGTCGACGTCTCCGACCGCATGGCCCTGTCGCAGACCTTCACGCTCACCCCGGACGAGCGCGCGCTCCTGCTCTCCGAGGGCATCACCTCGGCCGGCACCCTGGCCTTCTTCCGGTTCTTCATCAACGACTTCGAGACCCGCACCCAGGGCGTCGACATCGTGTCGACGTACACCCCGCCCGATCTCGGGGGCGACACCGTGCTCAGCTTCACCTTCAACCACACCGATACCGAGGTGACGAAACAAACCGACCTGCTCGGCCCCGGCGAGGTGCTCGGGCTGCAGCGCGGCGTGCCCAGGACCCGCTGGAGCATCGCGCTCAACCAGCAGCTCGGGCGGGTCGGCCTGCTCGGCCGTCTCAGCTACTACGGCGCCTGGGTCGACCACTTCGACGCGCGCTTCGTGCGCGGTCCGGACTCGCCGCTTCTCCAGGGCCGCTCCATCGTCGACCTCGACGTCAGCATCCCGGTCGGCGAGGGCGTGACGTTGTCCGTCGGCGGCCAGAACATCGCCGACACCTTCTCCGACCGGATGGACCTGTTCGCCGACATCTTCGGCCTCCCTTACAGCCAGTTCACCCCGTGGGGCCTGAGCGGCGCGTACTACTACGCCCGCTTCAACTACCAGTGGGGGCGGTAGCGCGCCTTGCGGTCGCGTTGGGAGTTTCGCCGGCGTCGAAACTCCGCCGGCGCAGGCTATCTGGCCCCGGCAATTGTGGCGCCGCCCGGGGGAGGCCGTCCAGCGCCGGCACGTGATACGCTTCCTCCCGCTGATTCGACGACGCCATGATTACCGAACAAGTCGCCATCCTGAGCGGTGTCCTGGTGCTCGCGGCGGTGCAGATCGTCACGACGTTGATCCTCGTCGCCTCGCAGCGCCACCGGACCGAGCAGATCGACGCGCGAATCGACTACCAGTCGCGACAGGCGGCGAGCCGGGTCGAGCAGCAGACCGACGTCATCAGCGCCCGCATCGACCGGCACAGCGACCGGACCGACCAGCGGATCGACGACATCGGCCGGCGCATCGACGGCATGGCGCACGAGCTGGCCGCCAGCCGCGAGCGGATGGCCCGATTCGAAGGGGTCCTCGACGGCGTGTTCGCCGGCCATCGCGACGCGGGGGGCGAGGAGCCGCCCGCGCCGCGCCGCGCCGCTCCCGTCCGCCCGCGTCCCGATGCCGCCCTCCCGCCGCCGAACCCGTCCGCGGTGTCGACACCGGGCGAGCTCTCCGCGGCGGCCGCATCGGACGGGTCCCGACCCGCCCCGCCGGCGCGAGCCGGCGCCGAGTCCGCGACCGGCGATCCCGTCATCCCGTTGCCGTCCGATCCGTCCGGCGCCGCGTTCGCCGGGGACGATCCCGCCGCCCCG
>CBDDJQ010000012.1:0-1328336 GCA_965229825.1 Vicinamibacterales bacterium | reverse complement strand
TGAAGCGCATGAGCGGTCTCAAACGCGAGGTCGCCAAACGCGCCAACAAGGTGTCCATCGACGGCCGGACCCCGGCCGAAGAGCTGGCGGCGTGCCGCGTCCAGTTGCTGGCCCAGGTCGCCGAGCTCAGCCGGCTGTGGTGTGGCGAACTGGTGCCGGAGGTGGCCCGTGCGGGGTTGCCGATCCTGCGTCACGACGATCTGAATCGGGACGAGCGCGCGGCGCTGCGCGCCTACTTCGCCCGCAACATCCAGCCGATACTGACCCCGCTCGCGGTCGATTCCGAGCATCCGTTCCCGTTCATCAGCAATCTCGGGCTCAATCTGGCGGTGTTCATTCCGCAGGGCGGCGACACCCGCTTCCTGCGCATCAAGGTACCCGGCAACCGCCCGCGGTGGATTCCCCTGGAGGATCGTCCGGCCGTCGTGCCTATCGAGCAGGTCATCGCCGCCAACCTCGACCTCATCTACCCCGAATCGCCGCCCGCCTCGGTCCATGTGTTCCGGGTCACGCGCGGGGCGGAGGGAGCCGTCGATCCGGTGGACGGCGTCGGCGACGCGCCGCTGATGGAGCCGGGCAGCATCGTCCGCCAGGTGAGCTCCGAGCTGAAAGCCCGGCGGTTCGCCGGGGTGGTGCGGTTGCAGGTGGACAGTGCGATGCCGGAGAACGAGGTGGCGTGGTTGAGCCGTCAGCTGGGGATCGGCCCGGACGACGTCTATCCGGCCCGGGCGCTGCTCGGCATGAGCGACCTTCAGCATTTCGACGGGCAGGGCCGCGACGATCTGCGCCATCCGCCGCATCAGCCGGTGGACCACCCCCGCCTGCACAGGTTGCCCGCCAGCTCCTCCGCGATCTTCGACGAGATTGCGCGCGGCGACATTCTGCTGCACCACCCCTACCAGAGCTTCGACAGCTCCGTGCTGCGGTTCCTGAACTCGGCCGCGACGGATCCGGCGGTGCTCGCCATCAAGCTGACGATCTATCGCACCAGCCGCGATTCGCCCCTGCTGCGGGCCTTGGCGGAAGCCGCCGAGACAGGGCAAGCAGGTGGCGGTGCAGGTCGAGATCACCGCCCGATTCGACGAGGCGCCGAACATCGCCTGGGGCAACTTTCCTGGAGAAGGAAGGCGTGCACGTATCCTACGGGGTGGAGCGGCTCAAGACCCACGTCAAGCTCGCCCTCGTCGTGCGCGAGGAACCGGATGGGGTACGGCGTTACGCGCACGCAGGCACCGGGAACTACCACTCGGGGACGGCCAAGGTCTACGAGGACCTCGGGCTCCTGACCTGCAACGAGTCGATCTGCGAAGACGTCGCCACCGTCTTCAATTCGCTGACCGGCGTCATTCCCTACCCCGAGAACAGCAAGCTGCTGGTGGCCCCGGTATCGATGCGGCGCCGCTTCATCGAGCTCATCCGCCGCGAGGCGGAGCATGCCCGCGCGGGGCGGCCCTCCGGTATCGACGCCAAGATGAACCAGCTCCAGGATTCCGAGATAATCCACGAGCTCTACGACGCCAGCGGGGCCGGGGTGCCCATTCGGCTCAACGTCCGCGGGCTGTGCTGTCTGCGCCCCGGGGTGGAGGGGGTGTCGGAAACGGTGCGCGTATTCGGTGTCGTGGGGCGCTTTCTCGAGCACAGCCGGATCTTCCGGTTCGTCAACGGGGGGCATCCCGAGCACTTCATCGGGTCCGCGGACTGGATGAAACGGAATCTGAACGGCCGGGTCGAAACCGTGATCCCGGTCGAGGACCCCGGGTTGAAGCAGCAGCTCGACGACATTCTGGCGGCCTACGACCAGGACAACTGCTCGGTGTGGGACTGCCGGCCGGATGGCGAGTACGTCCTCAGAACCCCGGCCGACGGCGAGCCGCGCCGCGAGGTGCAAGAAGAGTTCATCCGGCGCGGCCGGCGTGTTCCCGAACCCGCCGCGGTGGCTTCGTGAGGCCCGGCGCCGCGCCGCGGGCGGCAAGCCGAGCCGCCGGGCGACGGTTTCCGGGCCAGCTGCCTTGTCCGGCCGAAGTGCGGATTCTGTACAAACTACGTAACCCACGGCGGGCGCGACCCGGCCAGCTTTCAGGTTTATCTGGTTAGCGATAGTAGACGTGCTGCCCGACCTGGATCGTCCGTTCGCGCGACCCCTTCCACGGCGCGGTCCCGAGCGCCGCGACGTGAAAGAACAGCGCGCCGCCGGTGGGGTCGGTGGTGCGGTCGTCCAGTGATTCCTCGGCGACGGTGCGCGCCAGCGCCCAGAGGTCTGCGTCCCGCGGCTTCTCGCTCTTCCCGTCGCACCAGAACACGAACTGGCAGCCGGGGTGCTCTCCGCCTTCGCGGACGACGTCGCACACCGTCGGGGGAAAGTCGGGATGCGCCCGGCGGTTGAGGACGACCCAGGCCACCGCCTCCATGCCCTCGCGTCCCTCGCCGCCCGCCTCCCAGTAGACGGCCTGGGCAAGACACTCCTGCGGGTCGGCCTCGGGTTGACCCGACGCGGCGGCGCTCCACGGAGCCTGGACCGCAAGGACGAGTGCCGGCGCGAGGACTGCCGTCCAACCAAGAGATCGCAGCCTCACGGAAGCAGCTATTCCCATCATCAGCGATTCCATATCCTCTGATGTATCGGCGGACGAACGCAATCCGGATATCCCCGCCGCGCGCCGTCACTCGTCCAGCCGGAACTGCACCGCCTCGGCGAGATGCTCGGCGGCGATCCGCTTGCGGCCGGCGAGGTCGGCAATCGTGCGCGCCACCTTCATCAGGCGGTGGCAGCTCCGGGCGCTGAGATGAAACCGCCGGGCCGCCGCATCGAGAATCCGGAGGCCGGGCGGGTCGAGGGCGCAGTGGTGGGAGAGGGTGCGGCCCTGCAGGCGCGCGTTCACCGGCGCTCCGTCCGGGGACCGGTTTCGCTCCCGCTGGGTCTCGCGCGCCGCCGCGACCCGCCCGCGCACCGGCGCCGACGCCTCGCCGGGCGCGGTCTCCGTCAACGCCTTGAACGGCACCGCGGGGACCCGAACGCTCAGGTCGATGCGGTCGAGCAAGGGTCCCGACAGGCGGCTCCGATAGCGTGCGACCTGGTGGGGAGAGCAGCGGCACGGGCGGGTGGGCTCTCCGAGGTAGCCGCAGATGCAGGGGTTCGTCGTGGCCACGAGCAGGAAACGGGCGGGGAAGATCACGGTGCGGGCCGCGCGGGCCACCTGCACCGAACCCTCCTCGAGCGGTTGGCGCAGCGCGTCGAGCACATGGCGCGCGAACTCCGCCGCCTCGTCGAGGAGCAGGACCCCGTTGTGGGCGAGGCTGATCTCGCCGGGGCGAGGCACCACCCCGCCCCCGGCCAGCGCGACATCCGACGCGGTGTGGTGGGGAGCGCGGAACGGCGGGGTGGTGACGAGCCCGCCGCCGGGCGGCAGCAGTCCCGCCACCGAGTAGATGGTGGTCACCTCGATCGCCTCTTCCGTGGTGAGGGCGGGAAGGATGCCGGGCAGCCGCCGCGCCAGCATACTCTTGCCGGCCCCGGGCGGCCCGATGAAGAGCAGGTTGTGGCCTCCGGCGGCGGCGACCTCCAACGCCCGCCGGGCCAGCGCCTGCCCCCGCACGTCGGCGAGGTCCGGCGCCGCAGGGGACGTGGGGGCGGCATTCCGCACCGGCGCGGCCGTCCGGTCGGACCGCCCCGTCAACACCGCGACGGCCTCTTCCAGCGTCGTCACCGGCAGCACCGTGAGACCGGCGACGATGGCCGCCTCGCCGGCGCTGGCGTCGGGCAGCACCAGGCGTTCGATGCCGTCCCGCCGGGCCTGCGTCGCGATGGGGAGGATGCCCCGCACCGGCCGGACCGCGCCGTCGAGAGACAGCTCGCCGACGACGACCATCCGGTCGAGCCCGTCACGGGGAACGAGACCGGCCGCAGCGAGCATGCCGAGGGCGATCGGCAGGTCGAACGCCGACCCTACCTTGCGGATGTCCGCGGGCGAGAGGTTGACGGTCACCCGCCGCTTCGGAAACTCGATGCCGGAGTTGCGGATGGCGCTGTCGATGCGGTCGCGGCTCTCGCGGACGCTGGCGTCGGGCAGGCCGACGAGGATCGTCGCCGGCAATCCGCCGTCCGACACGTCGACCTCTACCCGGATGGGATGCGCCTCGATGCCGAACAGGGCCGCGCTCCGCACGATGGCCAGCACGGCGAAATGCTCTGCAAGAGGGTTGCCGGGCGGGAAGTATGCCTCGCACGGGTCTCCAGCGGGAAGCGATGGCAGGAATCGAACCGCTGCGCGAGTGACCATCGCGCAGGAAGTGCCACGTCGCGCCGCGATTCATCAAGAGCCCTGGGCAGAGGGGCAGGCATCTGGGGCATCAGACCGGAAATGTTGCTCGCGAGCAGGCGTGCCGCGGGGCGCGCCGAGCGGCCCGGCCCCCAGCCGTCGAGGCCGGTTCCGCCGCGAACCAGGCGAAACGCGCGGAGCGGCCGAATCGAAGACCCGGCGGCGAAGCGACCGCGAAGGGTCCAGTTATACTGAGGCTGGTTGGACCCTCGAACCGATGGAGAATCGAACGGCGAAGAGCACCGTGGGGAGCGGCCGGACGACCGGCCCGGCGGCTAGACACGGGGTTCGGCTTCAGCCGGAACGCGGGGAGCGGAGGCTCCCGCACGAGCCTCGGGGAGACGAACGCCTGCTGCCTCCCGAAGCGTTCAGCAATGAGGGACCGACGGAAGACGACTTCGCGCGGCTGCGACCCGGTATCGACCCCCGCGAGAAGCGCGAGCGGAGCGCCACGGTTCGCGCCCGAATCTCCAGCAGTTGCGCCGGCTGGCGCGAACGGCCCACGAGCCGGGAGTTCTACGCCGCCGTACGGGCGGCGGAGCCGGACGATAGGCAGAAGGGGCTGCTCGCCATGTGGGCGACCGAGGCCCACTGGCGCGAGCTGACGCAGGCGTGGGCCGAGGAGGCCTACACGCTGCAGGAGCTGGTGGCCGCACTGCACCGGGCCGGACTCGCGAGGTGCCGCTGCGCCCGCATCCTCAACCAGTGGGCAGCCGATCCGGGCCGGCGCGAGGCGTGAGAGAAGGCCAGGGAACGAGGCTGCCGGAACCGGCCCGGGAGCTGTGGCTCCTGACGCGAGAGGTCATCCGCAAGAACTTGCGCGGGCTTCAGGAAGCGCCTGTCGAGTACCGGCTGGGCGGTGGGACGATACTGGCCGCCCGCTGGCTTCACCGCGAGAGCTCCGACATCGACATCACGGTCGACGACGACACGCCGCTGTACAGGCTCGGGGACCCGAACCAGAGCGGCTTTGAGGTACAAGTGAAGGCGCTCGGTGGAGAGCCGAGGTTCTTTCCGGAACTGAACAAGTACAAGATTCTCTTCGACGAGGGCGAGATCGACATATGGGCGCGTACACCGATGCTGAGGGACGGGCATCGACGAGAACTCGTCGAGGGCCGAGAGGAGGTCCTGCTGTCGAACGCGCAGATCCTGCGCGGGAAGATCGAGCGGGGAGACATGAACTTGGCACGCGACATCTACGACCTGGTCAGGGCCGCCGAGCTCGACCCGGCGAGCCTGGAAGCCGCCATCAACGCGATACCGCACCAGGCCGCCGAGTCGATGGCGTTCAACTGGCACTGGTCGGGACCGAGCCTCGCGGCCGCCGCGGCAAGGAACCTGCGCGGCGTCCCGCGCGAAGAACTCGCCGACGCACGGACCTTGGGGCGTCGCGCCGCGACGGCCGCAAGGCACGCGCTGTACGACGAGCTGCGGATAAGGACCGCGGACCGGACGGTCATCGTCGAGATGACCACGGTGGGCGGACGCCGGCGCCGTCTGGTGATGGAACCAGCGGCCGTAGACGCCCGGTTCGAGGCGCACGGAATCAACGGACATCTGAAGATGAAGGGCCCGGGAGCCGCCGCCATACGCGAGTATGCCAGGCAACGCTGCCTTCTGCACAGCGATGCCTGCCTGATCTATCAGGAGAAGGAAGACAGGGCCACGCACTGGCGAACGGCTGCGAGAGCGATGAATCTGCCGCTCCTGCGAGACGGGAAGCAGGATGCTACGCCGACCTGAGCCCGGCCCGGCGACGCACCGATCCGTCTCGCCGGCCACGGGCGGCCGGCCGCGACCGGTTCCCTGCCTGTTCCAGGCCGACCGTTCCCCTGCGCGGGCGTCGGCGGCGCAGCGGCTGAAGTCGACGTTGGGTCCAATAACGGGACTTCGGTTAACCTGTGGTCTCACGTGAGCCGACGCTCGGAGCGACCAGATGGAGGTCTGCTCCGCGAACGGGATGGCGCACCTCGCCGGCCTGCTCGAAGGGCCTCCGGCGGGGGCGATCACCAAGCGAGTAGCGTGAAACCTCGCCGGCGGTCTCCGTGGGGCTATGCTGGAGGAGGGGTCCCATGTCAAAGCAACTCCGAACCCTGAACGCTGTGTTCGGCCGGCTCCAGCGGCGGATGCTGGCCGCCCAGCTGTCCACCGAGGCAGCTGCGCCGCAGCCCGCGCGCCGGACCAAGCCGGCCACGCCCCCCGAGCCGGCGTCACGCCTGCCAGTCCGGGCGCTTGGCGAGTACGTTCCCGGCGGGCGCGTGGACGCCATGCGCCGTCTCATCCGAGGCGCATGATGTGGGCCGACCGGCCGGGAACCGAACGGGCAGACCCTCTGGTTCGGGGCCGAGCTCGACCCGGACGGCATTGGCTCCAGGTACCAAGGCGGCAGAGTGCGATGAAGCCGAGGGCTCGCTTTACTCTCGCTCCGGTTCAGAAGGGATTTTTTCATGCTCAGGTGTCTGGTGGTAGCCGTCTCCGTGCTGGTCGTCAGCACCACGCTGGTGGCTCAGGAGTCGTTGTGGTCAGGAACAATGACCGCAGGAAAAGACGAGTCCGTCTTCGCAGTCGGCTTCAACAGGAATCCGGAAGCGCCTATTTTTGGTGAACTCAGCGATTCCGAATTCGACTTCCGTGGGACCACGTATAGGGTCTATTCCCTAGCTCAGCTCGCGAATCACGAATTAGCCTGCATTATTCATGAAGCTCGGCGCGTCCGTCCGGACGGGGCATGATCGGCCGCGACAGGATATCGGACGTAGGTGGCGCGCGCACCGCTGGCGTAGAGTAGTCGGTCGTGCTCGGGCGGTGCCGGAGAGGCCGGCGTTTTTCTAGCTGGACCCGGGCCTGCTTGACCGCGAGCACCTCTCGGATTGGCGACGGACGCGGAGAGGCGTCCGGTGAGCGCGCCCTGTAGACGGGCACCGGGCGGTTGCGGACGCCAAGCGCCTTCTGCCGGAGCGGGCGGTGACGGGGATGGAGACGTCGCCGTACCCCCGGTGCGCGGGCTCTGGACTGTCCACTCTCGGTGCGTGAACGCGAGCGCGATGCGCATCGCTGCGCGTCGGAGATGGGGCGTCGACCGTGGTAGCACCGGGACGATGCGCGACCGAGCGACGACGGGTCACCTCGAGCTTCAGCAGCCGGTCGCGCTGCCACGTCACTTGCGGGCTGGCACGCACGGTGGCGCCGGAGCCGCAGCTCCTGCGTGAGTACGTGGAAGCCGCGTGTGGCACGCGCAACT
Organism: Vicinamibacterales bacterium; assembly: GCA_965229825.1. Lineage (GTDB taxonomy): Bacteria > Acidobacteriota > Vicinamibacteria > Vicinamibacterales > UBA8438 > JAJEEA01. Next base: position 1,320,776 of record CBDDJQ010000012.1, on the reverse strand, counting down.
GGTTCGCCAGAACGCAGCAGCTCGTTCACGCGGTGATCTGCGGCCATCGCAGCAGCTCCTTGATCCGGAACGTTCCGGGCCGCAGTAGAGCGACCGGAACGACGCGGCCTGGATCGCACGACCGCGGATTGGCGCACGGGCTGCGATTCGGGGCAGCTTCGTGCCGCCGGCCCCGATCCAGGAGTTGCGCGGCCTGACGCGGACCCGCGTAGCAACTGGTCCGCGAGATCACGGTTCGGCACACGGCAACGCCTGCAGAAGACGCTCGAAGACGCGGACGTGAAGTTGACGCACCGTGGTCACCGACATCGCTGGGCGTCAGCGGCCGGGCGGCATCCTGGCGGCGCTCATCGCCGGGGAGACCGATCCCGAGCGGCTGGCCGATTGAACCACCGGGCGCCTGAAAGCCGACCGCAGCGGATCATCATCGCCGCGGTGCACGGCCGGGTGACGGCGCACCACCGTTTCCTGCTGGAGCTGCACCTGGGGCAGATCGACGCGTTGCGCGCCGCCGTGCAGAAACTGGAGCAGCAGGCCGACGAGGTGCTGCGCCCTTTTCGCGAGGCCGCCGAGCGGCTGACGACGATCCCCGGGGTCAGTGAGACCGTCGCGCGGGTGCTCGTCGCCGAGATCGGCGTGGACATGACGAGGTTTCCCGGTCCGGGACATCTGGTCTCGTGGGCGGGACTGTGCCCGCGCCTCGACGAGAGTGCGGGGAAGCGCCGCTCGACCCGGATCCGTCACGCGACGCCGTGGCTGAAGACAACGCTGGTCCAGGCCGCGTGGGCGGCAACCCGGAAGAACGGGAGCTATCTGCAGACGCAGTTTCGACGGCTCAAGGGCCGGCGCGGCCCGAAGAAGGCAATCGTGGCGGTCGCCGCTTCCATGCTGACCGCTGCTTACTTCATGCTCCGCGACGAGACGGCTCGCGGTCGACTACCACGACCTCGGCGGCCGGTACCTGGCGAACCGCGACAAGCACCGCGTTACCCAGCGCCTCCTCCGCCGTCTGCACGACCTTGGAGTGGAGGTCGAAGTGAAGGCCGCCTGAGTCAGTGGTCACCGTGAGTTTCTCTGTAGGGGAATGGGTTATCCTTCTCGCGTTATCGCCGCGTCTGGATCATCAGGATTTCGAACTCATGACGCTCACCGTGGACGGCCACGCGCTGCACGTGAGCGATAAACTGGAGGTGGGCGACTTTACCGGCGATCTCCCTTGGACGGGAGTCGTCTGGGCCGACCCCGGATTCCGGTGGACGGACGGCCAACGCATTGATGCTGAGCTGACCATGGCTCAGCCGGTGCCGGCACTCCCGCTCGCCGCGGCCGGGTTGCTGGCATTGCTGCTTTGGGTTAGCGCGTACCGCCGTGGCCAATAGCCCCGCGCCCGACGGTCACCCCGGCTGAGTAGTGCGCCACCATCCGGCTCGTCTTCCAGTTCCCGGCGAGCATCACGTCGGTCGTCGAGGCGCCCCGGCTCGTCAGCTTCCGAGCGGCGAGAGCGGCACGACGCGGTCCGCCGGCGCGCCGGGCTCGCGGCGGCGCAGCGCTCTCGACCACCGGACCGCGTGGCGTCTCGAGGGCTACGCCGACTTCGCTTTCGCCGCCCGTCGCGACCGCGCGGCGGGGCCGGGGGCGATGGAATCAGTCACCGTGTAGCCGATCCGAGGACCTTCGACCCTTCGACCCCGGATCGACCGCCAGGAGCAACGTTCTTCGAGGCGGCGCGACCCCGCAGGCCCCCGCCAGCGGAGGCCCTCCAGGCAAGGGTCCCATAATGCAGAGCATTCTTGGGTCGGCGGCGCGGCGGCGAACGGCCGGCATGTGGCAAGGCGTGTCACCGCGGCGGTGACTCAAGAATGGATTGGACTGAACCGCTGCTCCGCCGCTCGGCTATGGGCGTTGCATCGTCGCGAGGTAATGCTGGGATGCCGGCGACGGGGTCGTACGTGGAGGTTACCGGCCGACGCCAGTCGGTGAGGACGACCACGAAGGCCGTCCCTCGACGGTGGTGAGGCGTCGGAGGCGCAGGTCGACCGGCCCGGGACCCCCGGGAGCTTCGGACGGTACCTGGCGGGCGTCGGTGGGCTCGTCACGACGAATCCAGGATGGCCGGAGACACCCACTTGCTGGCGAAGCTGTCGACGACGAGCATGTTTCCGTCGGCGCACCGGGGACACCGCCGCAACGAGCGACCGGTCAGCCGCCTCATAGCGATCCCGATAGTTGGTTGTGGCGGGGCCGGCGTGCTCTGCCGGTGGCAGCGGGGGCGCGTGCAGCAAGCGCCGGCACTCGGCGAGCTTCTGCTCGCGGGTGCGATTGGCGAGGAAGCCGTAGTAGCGAATGCGGTGGAAGCCGGGCGGGAGCACGTGGAGGAGCATGCGCCGGATGAACTCGGTCGCGGTCAGCGTCATGGTCTTCTGGCGGGACGCGCCGGCCCGGCGGTAGTCGGTGTAGCGGAAGCGCACCGTGCCATCGTGGAGGCTGCACAGGCGCTGGTTGCCGATGGCGACCCGGTGAGTGTAGCGGCCGAGGTAGTCGAGGACCTGTTCGGGGCCGGCGAAGGGTCGCTTCGCGTAGACCACCCATTCGGTCTCGCGGGCCGGGCGGAGGTGTTCGGCGAAGCGACGGGGGTCGCTGAGGGACTGCAGCCGGCCGGCGAACCGCAGCTGTCCGGACTCGAAGGCGTCCTGCAGTGCCTGGAGGAGGACCCGACGGAAGAAGCGTGAGAGGACCCGGACCGGCAGGAAGAACCCGGGGCGGCAGGAAACCCAGCCGCTGCCGTCGCTTGCGAGCCCCCCACCCGGGATGACGCAGTGCAGATGCGGATGATGGACGAGCGTCTGGCCCCAGGTGTGCAGCACGGCGAAGAAGCCGATCTCGGCGCCGAGGTGGCGGGGGTCGGCGGCTATCGTGCGGAGCGTCTCGGCGACAGCCCGGAAGAGGAGACCGTAGACGACGGCCTTGTTCTGGGTGCCGATCTCGGCGACGGCCGGGGGCACGGTGAAGACGACGTGGAAGTACTCGGTGGGAAGCAGGTCCGCCCGGCGCCGTTCCAGCCACGCGGCGCGGGCCAGCGACTGACAGCTCGGACAGTGCCGGTTTCGACAGGAGTTGTACCAGACGCGGCGATGACCGCAGTGGTCACACTGCTCGACATGGCCGCCGAGGGCGGCGGTGCGGCACTGCTCGATGGCCGTCATCACGCGGCGCTGCGCCGTCGAGAGGGCGGCCCCGGCCTGAGCCCGAAAGGTGTCGCCGTAGCGGCGGAAGATGTCCGCCACGGTGAGCGTGGCGCGTGGCACGGCCGTCGCTCAGCCGACGTCCGGGGTGCGTTCCGCTACGGGCCGTGGGAGGAGGTCCAGCGGACTCGCGGTCGAGCAGACGGTGGTGGTCGCGACCCGCAGGTAGCACGCCGTGGTCTGCAGGCTCCGATGCCCGAGCAGGAGCTGAATCGTGCGCAGGTCGGTGCCCGCCTCGAGGAGATGGACCGCGAAGGCATGCCGGAGCGCGTGTGGCGAAACCGGCTTGGTGAGCTGCGCGCGTCGGACGGCGCGCCGGCAGGCATGCTGGACCGCTTTCGGCGTGATCGGCTTCTCCGGGCGCTCGCCGGGAAAGAGCCAGTGCCGCGGCCGGTCGACCTGCCACCAGGCGCGCAGGACCGCCAGCAGCTTCGGCGAGAGCATCACGTAGCGGTCCTTCTGTCCCTTGCCCTTCTCGATGCGCAGCACCATCCGGTCGCTGTCGATGGCGGACACCGTGAGGCGGACAACCTCGGAGATGCGGAGGCCGGCGGCGTAGCACGTGGTCAGGATGGCGTGATGTCTGGCGGCCTTGACCGCGTCGAGAAACTGCGTCACCTCCTCGCGGCTGAGCACGACCGGCAAGGCCCGGGGCTTCTTCGGCACGGGGATCACGTCGTCGAAGACCCACCGCTTCCGGAGCGTGACCCGATAGAGGAAGCGGAGCGCCGACACGGCGACGACCAGCGAGCTCGGCGCAAGACGACGTTCGTTGGTCAGGTAGACCTGGTAGGCGCGGATCTCCTCCAGACCGAGACGAGCCGGGGAACGGCCGAAGTGACGAGCGAACCGCGCGACGGTCTCGACGTACGTCTGTTGGGTGCACGGCGACAGCTGCCGCACCTGCATGTCTTCGAGCATGCGCTGACGAAGAGATGTCATGAGACGCTCCTCTGCGACGGGCCTGGGGGATTCCAGGCGCTCGCAGAGCAGCGTATGGCGAGACGGCGGACAGCTGCAGCGGCGGGACGATCTGGCTGGCCGCCTCAGAGTCGGCAGGTCGATTCAGCGTCTACCGCGAAGCGGTTTAGTCCAACTGCCTTTATGCCACCATCAAGCCAGTACCGGCAAGATCTGCATTCTGGATGGTCGTCTACTAACACTAACATCACGAAAGACATGTCGCCTCGATATCTCCCCAACCCCAACACAGGCCGCGGGTTAGCGGGGCAGAGCCATCCCCCCCGGCCCTGGTGGCTCCTCGCGGTCCCGACACCGTCAGTCAGCTCGAAACCCTCGATCGGACCCTGCTCACGCGGCGTGATGTGGAGTCCCTCATCGGCGTCTCAAGGCTCGCCCGGCAACCCCTCATCCAGACCCTCGGCGGCGAGTTCGCCGGCTACCGGCACACGCACCCGCGCGCAGCTCCTCCGGCAGCTGCGCACGACGCCAGAAGCGGGCTACCTTCCGCCGCGAAGAAGAATGCCGCGAACGACTACTGGCCGAGCTCTGGAAGGCGCGGCTCACCGGGGCCGGGTCCGTCGCTTCGACGACATGAACCGTCGCTTCGACCGGCTCGAAACGGACGTGCGCAGCATGGATGACCGCCTGCGCGCGGTCGAAATCGCCTTTGGCAAGGTCGATCAACGCCTCGAAACACTGGAACGCGCCATTCTCCCCGGTCCCGACGCCGGTCAGTAGGTCCTGCCGACGAACCGCGCGACGGCGGCTGCTACGCCTGCAGGAAGATGCCGTGCGGTTCTCCGAGATCGCGGGCGGCGGGCGTAATGATAGTGCGGTCGTTCACGGCGATGCGGCGGCCGTTCTCGACAGCTTGGCGAACGTCGTCCTCGCAAACGAAGTCGACGGGGCGGTCGGTTTCGGCGGCGGCGTTCATCTCTACCGGGGCGGAGGGCGCTACCGGGGGAGTCGGCCGCGGGTCCTCTGGGGTCGCATCGGCCGTGGCGGACCGGTTGGGGGAGGCCGTGCCGGACCGATTCGGGGACATTGGGGCGGCCCCGGCGGGGGACGAAGTCGTGCTCACCCCGCGCGTGGCCAGAAACGTGTCGATCCGGCGGGCGAGGAGCTCGGGGTCGAGTCTGCCCGCGGCGGGACGCGCGGCCGCCGGGGCGGCTGGTGACAGAACGGAAGCGGCGGCGGCCTGCTCCCCGGAAGACCGGCCGGCCGGACGCACCTCCCAGGCCAGGCGCTTGACGTTCAACAGGTGCCGCGGCGTGATGTTGTCCGAGGTGATGTTACCGCCGTGCCCGCCGCAGCCGAGGGTCATCGAGGGGTCGAGCCCGGTGGTCATGCCGATCGAGCCGAGGGTCGTCGGGGTGTTCACGACGATGCGGAACGCGGGCTTGCGCAGGCCGAACTCCAGGATGACCTGCTCGTCCTGCGAGTGAATCGCCATGGTGTGTCCCATGCCGCCGTAGCGCAGGATCTCCATGCACCGTTCGCAGGCCGCCCGCCAGTCGGCGGCGACGTAGAACGACAACACCGGACAGAGCTTCTCGATCGACAGGGGATGGTCGCGTCCCACCCCCTCGAGCGGGGCGATGAGGACGCGGGTGCCGGACGGCGCATCGATCCCGGTCCGGACCGCGATCTCCGCCGCCGTCCTGCCGACCAGCTCGGGACTGGGCAGCCGATCCGCGGTGACCAGGGCATCGGCGAGGCGGTCGGCCTCGCCGGCATTCAGGAAATAGCCCCCCTGCCGCTCGAACTCGCGGCGCACCTCGCCGGCCACCGCCTCGTCGACCACGACGGAGTTCTCGGAGGAGCAGAGCAGACCGTTGTCGAAGGTCTTTCCGGTGATGATGTCCGCGACCGCTTTCGGCAGATCCGCCGTCCGCTCGATATAGGCGGGGGCGTTGCCCGGTCCGACGCCGTAGGCCGGTTTGCCCGCGCTATAGGCGGCCCGGACCAGGCCGAGGCCCCCGGTGGCGAGGATGAGCGCCACCTCGCGGCGCCGCATCAGCTCCTGGGTGCCCTCGAGGGTCACCGTCGTCATGCAGTTGACCGCGCCCTCCGGGGCCCCGGCTTCGACGGCGGCCGCGGTCATCACCTCGGCGACGCGGCGCACCGACCGGACCGCGGCGGGATGCGGGCTCAGCACGACCGTGCACCGGGCTTTCAGGCAGATGAGAATCTTGTAGATCGCGGTGGAGGTGGGGTTGGTCGACGGCACGACCGCGGCGACGACGCCGAACGGTTCCGCGATCTCGACGATGCGCGCGGCCTCGAGCCGCCGGATGATCCCGACGGTGCGCATCGGCTCGATGAATCGATGAATCGTCTCGGCCGCGAACAAGTTCTTGCGGATCTTGTCGGATTCGTTGCCGTAGCCGGTTTCCTCGACCGCCATGCGGGCGAGCGGCGCAGCCTGGGCGGCAGCGGCACCCGCCGCCGCCGCGACGATGCGGTCGACCTGCTCCTGGGTCAGCTCGGCGAGGCGGGTCTGGGCCGCGTGGGCGCGGCGGGCCAGGGTCCGTGCGTCCCGTATCGAGTCGAGATCCGTGTCGTTCCGGAAAGCCCGATCAGCCATGGCCGGATCCGCGGCGCGGTCGAAGGCGCAAGGTGGTTACTTGGCGTCGCGGGGCTGCGGCAGGATCTTCTCCACTTCGCCGTGCGGGCGCGGGATGACGTGGACGGCCACGAGCTCGCCCACCCGCCGCGCGGCGGCCGCGCCGACATCGGTGGCGGCCTTGACGGCGCCGACGTCGCCGCGCACGAAGACGGTGACGAACCCGGCGCCGATGTACTCCTTGCCGACGAGCACGACGTTGGCCGCCTTGACCATGGCGTCGGCCGCTTCTATCGAACCGACCAGACCCTTGGTCTCCACCATTCCGAGCGCTTCGAGAGACATCACCGTTTCTCCGCCGGACTCGTCGTCTCCGTGAGTGTCCGAGGACGACTGGGGCAAAATCGCCGCAACTGTAACATGCCGCAGAACATGCGACAACCGCGCGATGACGATCGGGTGCACGACAAGAAAGTGGGGGATTTGCCGTCGGGGGTATTGAGCGAGTGCTGATCGGCCGATTCCTCGGGTAGGAGGACTCCGACCATGCCCGAGGCGCAGTTGACTGAACCGCTCGATCACGCGGTCGAAAAAGGGGGCGTCGAGGAGCTGTTCGCCGCGTTGGAGGCAGCGGTCGGGGCCGACGTCGACGCGTTCCTCAAACGAGGAAACGTGAATGCCCAGGACTTCGAGACTCTCTTGCAGACCGTTCACCGTCGAGCGCTCGCCACGGCAAGCCAAGCCGTCAAGGTGATTGGCGCGCAGCGTTCGTAGCCGCGCTCGCGGCCGAAGTCGATGCATTCATCGGGCCGGGGAGCGTCGACGCGCAGGACTTCGAGGCCCTCGAGCAGGCCCTCCGTCGCCAAGTCCTCGGCCTCGCCGCTCAGGCGATGGCGGAGTACTTCGACGCGGACGATTCCGACCATTCGAGTTCGACGATAGCGTGCGCCTGCGGCCAGACGGCGCACTACGCCGGCCGCCGCCCGAAGACCTTCACCACGCTGTTGGGGTCGCTGACGCTGGACCGCGCCTACTACCACTGCGCCGCCTGTCGCAGCGGAAGCTGTCCGCGCGACCGGGCCCTGGGTCTGCAAGACACCTCGCTGTCGCCCGCCACGGCGCGGCTGGTGGGACTGGCGGCGACGAGCGTCAGCTTCGCCGAAGCGAGCGAGTGGATGGGGGAACTGGCCGGCGTGGCGGTCGACCCCAAACAGGTCGAGCGCACCGCCGAAGCGCTGGGCCGCGAGGTCGCGGCCGACGAACGCGAGAGGGTCGAGCCCGCACCCGGCGCGGCGGCGACGATGTACCTGGGGCTGGATGGTACCGGCGTGCCGGTGCGCAAGTCCGAGGTGGAAGGCCGGCGCGGCAAGCAGCCCGACGGCTCCGCCAAGACCCGCGAGGTCAAGCTCGTCACCGTGTGGACGGCGGAAACACGCAACGCCGACGGCCTCCCCCAACGCGACCCCGGGTCGGTCAGCTACAGCGCTGCGGTCGAGAGCGCGGCCAGCCGCCCCACCGACCCGCTGCCCTCCCCGTTCGCGCAACGGGCGTATCGCGAAGCGCGGCGGCGCGGCTTCGACACGGCGGCGCGGCGCGTCGTCATCGGCGACGGGGCCGAGTGGATCTGGAATCTGGCCGCCGAACAGTTCCCCAGCGCCATCGAAATCATCGACATCTACCACGCCAAGGGGCATCTGTGCGATGTCGCCAAGGCCATCTACGGCGCCGGCACGGACTTGGCCGCCCGGTGGGGCAAGGACCGGCGGGACGAGTTGGACGCGGGGCGGATCGATGCGATCCTGACCGCCCTGCGCGCCCACAGTGAGACCTGCGAGGAGGCCCGCAAGTGTATCGACTACCTGACCCGCAACCGCCACCGGATGCGCTATCCGGAGTTCCGAGCGTGGGGTCTTTGCGTGTCGTCGGGCGTCGTCGAGGCCGGATGCAAGCTCGCAATCGGCGCCCGGCTCAAGCGCGCCGGCATGCACTGGACCGTGGCCGGCGCCAACGCCATCATCGCCCTGCGGTGCTGCAAGCTCAGTGGCCGCTTCGAGGATTTCTGGGAACGACGAGCCGCCAGGGCCGCCTGACAGCCATCTCACGAATCTGACGTGCACCCATGACGATCGGGCGGGCTGCAAGCGGGGGTGAATGCCGTGGCGCGGGGGGGCGCGGACTGCTAGAATCGCGTCCGTCGGGCGTGGGGCGGTCTGTGCATCCAGGCTCGTGTGAAACAGGCCGAACGCATGGAGTTCCACTGCAGGCTCGGCACCGAGACCGGCGAGGTGACCGAGGGTGTGCACGTCGCCGAGAACGAGGCGGCCCTGCGGCGGGAACTGGAGGCCAAGGGACTCTACGTCCTGGCCCTCAGCCGCCGCGGCTCGTTCGGCTGGTCCGGTTTGGCGTTGCCGCAGCGCCGGCGCATCAGGACCCGCGGATTCCTGGTCTTCAACCAGGAGCTCGCCACGTTGCTGCGGGCCGGACTGCCGCTGGTGCAGTCGCTGGACATCCTGCGCCAGCGGACGGACGACCCCGCGTTCAAGGCCATTCTCGACGACGTCCACGACCGCGTCCGCGCCGGGGCGGCGCTGTCGGAGGCGTTCGACGCGCAGGGGGAGATCGTTCCGGGCATCTATACCGCCTCGCTGCTGGCGGGGGAGAAGAGCGGAGGCCTGGAAGAGGTCATCCGCCGCTACGTCGACTATGTCAAGGTGGTCGCCGCCCTTCAGCGCAAGACGCTCTCCGCGTTGATCTATCCGGTCATCCTGCTGGGTCTGTCGATGGTGGTCGTGTCCGTCATCGTCCTGAACGTCGTGCCCGAGTTCGAAGCCTTCTACGGCGGGTTCGGAGCCGAGCTGCCCCTGATGACCCGCATGGTCGTGGCGGTGTCGAACGCGGCCAGGAACAACATGCTGCTCATCGTCCTGGGGACGGGCCTGGCGGTGGCGGGGGGCTGGCGCTGGCTGAAACGGCCGGGCCGGGCGGCGTTGCTGGACCGCCTCGTGCTGCGGCTTCCGGGCATCGGCTCGATCGCGGGACGGTTCGCGACGTCGCAACTGTCGCGCACGCTGGCCACCCTGCTCGGCGGCGGGATACCCCTGGTGGATGCCATCGACGTCGCGTCGCGCGCCATCGGCAACCGGTTCTACGCCGATCAGATCGCGGTGGTCGGCCAGCGGGTGCGCGAAGGCGAGGCCTTGGCGGCGGCCCTGGCGGCTCGCGGGATCTTTCCCTCGGTCGTCATCAGAATGGTCGAGGTCGGCGAGGCGACGGGGGCGTTGCGCGAGATGCTGACGAGCGTCGCCGACTTCTACGACGAGGAGATCGAGACGCGGCTCGGGCGGTTCGTGACCGTCATCGAGCCGGTGCTGCTGATCGTGATGGGGCTCGTCATCGCCGCCTTGCTCGTCGCACTGTATCTGCCCCTCCTGCAGCTCGGATCCGCCCTGTCATGAGCACGCCCGACCCGACCGTGGAGGCCGGCGGCGAGCGCACCGTCGAGACGCGCGCGATCGACCCGGGCCACCTGCAGGCCGGCCGCGAGTCGCCGCCGGTCGACCCTGCGGAGGAGATCGCGCGGGCGCGCCGGCTCGCCGAACGCTACCGGGTGGAGTTCGCGGACATGGACCGGTTCAGCATGGACGCAGAGCTGTTCAGGTCCATTCCCGCCGACCTCATGCTGCGGTACGGCTTCGTTCCCTACCGCAAGGTGGACGACACCCTGGTGATCGTGGTCTCGGACCCGATCGACCTCCCGAAGATCGACGAGCTGGCCCTGCTGCTGAACACCCCAATCCGGGTCACCGTCGGGACGTCGTCGGCGATCGAGTCCATTCTCAAGAAGAGCGAGGGGTCGCAGCGGGTCCTCGACGAAGCGACCGAGAGCTTCGAGCTGCAGGTCATCCACGAGGACGACCGCGGCGAGGACAGCCTGACCGTCGAGCGGCTCACCAGCGACATCAGCCCGATCATCCGGCTCGTCGACTCGACGATCTATGCCGCCCTGCAGCGCCGCGCGAGCGACATTCACATCGAGACCCTCGACGATGCGCTCCAGGTGAAATACCGCATCGACGGCACCCTGCAACCGGCGATGCGTCCGGTGGACAAGCAGTTCCATGGCGCCATCCTCTCCCGCATCAAGGTCATGGCGGAGCTCGACATCGCCGAGAAGCGGATTCCGCAGGATGGCCGGTTCAAGGTGCGGGTGCCCGGGAAGACCATCGACTTCCGAGTCTCGATCATGCCCACGGTGCACGGCGAAGACGCGGTGATCCGCATTCTCGACAAGGAGACGATCAGCGAGCAGTTCCGCGAGCTGCGCCTGGACATCCTCGGGTTCGCCGACGACGAGCTCCGGCGGTTTCGCCGGGCGATCAAGGAGCCGTACGGCATGGTGCTGGTCACCGGACCCACCGGCAGCGGCAAGACGACGACGCTCTACGCGGCGCTGTCGGAGATCCATTCGTCCGAGGACAAGATCGTCACCATCGAGGATCCGGTCGAGTACCAGCTTCACGGCATCACCCAGATCCCGATCAACGAACGCAAGGGGCTGACCTTCGCGCGCGGGCTGCGATCCATCCTCCGGCACGACCCGGACAAGATCATGGTCGGCGAGATCCGCGACTCCGAAACCGCGCAGATCGCCATTCAGTCGGCCCTGACGGGGCATCTGGTCTTCACGACGGTGCACGCCAACAACGTGCTCGACGTGCTCGGACGGTTTCTCAATATGGGCGTCGAGGCCTATCAGTTCATCTCGTCGCTGAACTGCGTGATGGCCCAGCGCCTGGTGCGCATGACGTGCACCGAATGCCGCCGGCGGGTCGAGCTGACCAGCGAGATTCTGGAAGAGGCGGGCCTCGACCCGGCCCTGGCGGACCGTGAGTTCTTCGAAGGCACCGGATGCATCGAGTGCAACGGCACCGGCTATCGCGGGCGCACGGCGCTGTGCGAGCTGCTCGACCTGACCGACCCGCTCCGGGAGATGATTCTCGCGCGGGCCCCGGCCTCGGAGATCAAGCGGGCGATGCGCGCCGAGGGCATGCGTTTTCTGCGGGAGGCCGCGGTGGAGAAGGTGCTGGCCGGCCTGACCACCCTGCAGGAGATCAACAAGGTGACGTTCGTCAAATGAGCGCACTCGCCCCCCTGTCCCGACTGTTCGCGGCCCCGGCGCCCTCGGCGGGAATCGAGATTGCGGCCGACCGCGTCACCGGCGTCGTGCTTGATCGGGGACGGCGGGTGGCGGCGGCCGTCTCCCGGCCGCTTCCCGCCGGGGTGCTGACCCCGGCCGCGAACGCCGCCAACATCGTCGAGCCGGATACGGTGCGCGACGTCGTTCGAGAGGTGCGCCAGGCGCTGCCGGGAGCCCCCCGGCGCGTGGCCCTGGTCGTGCCCGACAGCGCCGCCAAGGTGTCGCTGCTGCGGTTCGAGAAGGTGCCGGCCCGCCCCGCCGAGTTCGACCAACTCGTGCGTTGGCGGGCCCGCAAGACCGCGCCGTTCCAGATCGAGGACGCCCAGGTGGCCTATGCACCCGGAGCCCCCGCCGACGGCGGCGGGCAGGAGTTCGTCGTGAGTCTCATGCGACGGGACATCGTGGAGGAGTACGAGGGCGTGTGCGCCCGGGGCGGGGGACACGCGGGAGTGGTGGATCTGGCCAGCTTCAGCCTGATCAACGCGGTATTGGCAGACGGTCCCCCCGCCGATCCGGACTGGCTGCTCGTGCATGCGGCCGCGGGATACTGGTCCATCGCGGTCCTGCGCCGGGGACGCCTGATACTGTTTCGGCACCGGCCGGCCGGCAAGGGCGATGACGATCTCGTGGATCTGGTGCACCAGACCACGATGTACTACGAGGATCGACTGGGGGGCGGCGGATACGACCGCGTCCTGCTGGCCGCCGCCATGGACGGAGCCACCGCCGCCGATGCCGCGCATGTGCGTCGTCTGCTCGAGACGCATCTCGACACCGTCGTGACCCCCATCGCGGTGAACGGGTCCGCCGAGCTGTCGGACGCCGGCGGCCTGCTTCCCGCCGTTGTCGCGGCGCCGGCCGGTCTGCTGGTGCGCGAGCAGACGCCGGACGACGTCGTCGCCTGAACGCCGGTCCACGCGCCCCTGCGCGCGCGACCGTGGTAATTTGGTGGCAGGGTGATGCTGCGAACCAATCTTGCGACCCGGCCCTTCTACAACGAGCGCATCGCCCAGTTCGCGCTCGGCGTGGTCGCGGTGCTCGGACTGGCGATTCTCGCCGCCGGGGTCGTGCGGCTCGTCGACCTCGCGCGGCGCAACGGCGGCCTGAACGCACGCATGGACCAGGCGGCCGGAGCCACCGCCGATCTCGCGGCCCGCGCGGCCGAGGCGCAGCGCGCCGCGACCCCGCAGGAGCTCACGGCGCTGGCCGACGCAACGCGCGAAGCCAACACCCTGATCACGCAGCGGGTCTTCTCGTGGACCGACTTCTTCAACCGTATCGAGACCACCCTGCCGCCTGACGTGATGGTGACCGAGGTGCGCCCGGAGATCGAGCCGGACCGGGTCGAAGTGGCGATGGGGGTGCTCGGCCGGCGCCTCGAGTCCATCAGCCGGTTCGTGACGTCGCTCGAGACCTCGGGAGCTTTCGTCGACGTGCTGAACCGGCAGGTGGAGCTGACCGAGGACGGGATGTACCGCGCGGTCCTCCGGGGCCGCTACTTCGAGTCGGCGCCGCTCGATGCCGATGCCGTCGACGACCTGCAGGAGGGAGATCCACCGGCGGACGCGGGGGAGGCGTCATCGACGCCGCCCGCATCCGACGGGCCGGCCGGCGGCTGATCGTATCCCGCGGACCGGCCGGAGATTTCGAACCGCCATGTCGATGACCCTGCTGCGGCGAATCGTCTCGGACAACCGGCGGCTGGTGACGGCCGTCGGGGTGCTCCTGGCGGTGGACTGTCTGCTCTACGCGGTCGCCCTGTACCCCTGGTCGAGGAAGGTCGCCCAGGCCGAAGCGGGGGTCGCCGCCGCGGAAGCCCGGCTCGTCCAGGTGCGGGCCGCCTACCGGACGGCGGCCGAGGCCGACGCCAGCACGTCGCGCGCCGAAGACCGGCTGGAGCAGTTCTATACGCAGGTGCTCCCGCCGGACTTCTCCGGCGCGCGGGCGATCCTGTCACCGTATCTCGATGGACTGGCCGCCGACTCTGCCCTCGTCCTCGAACGGCAGAGCAGCGTGGCGGATCGGGAACGCGGCAGTCGGTTGGCCAGGCTGCGAACAACGATGGTGCTCGCCGGGGAGTACGAGGACGTTCGCCGGTTCATCCACGTGCTCGAGACGGCTCCAGAGTTCATCCTCGTCGAGGAGGTCGTCCTGAGCCAGGGGAACGAATCGAACGCGGGGCTCGTGCTCACCCTCGGGGTGTCGACGTACTATCGGGATGGGGCCGAGCCGGCCTCGGCGGCGGCGGGTGCAATCGGGTCATGAGGCGCATCGGGGTCATGCCGCTTCTTCGCGCCGGGGCTCGGGCCGGGTCTGGATTCAGCTTCGTCGAGTTGCTCGTGGTCACGGCCATCCTGCTCATCCTGGCGTCGGCGGTCATGCCGCTGACCCGGGTCACGATGCAGCGCCAGCGCGAGGCGGAGCTGCGGCGGGCGTTGCGGGAGATGCGCACCGCCATCGATCGGCACAAGGATGCCGTCGATCTCGGCGTGATCGGCGGATTCGATGTGGAGGCGGGCAACGAAGGGTATCCCGCGAGCCTCGATATCCTGGTGGAGGGCATCGAAGTCCTCAACGATGCGTCCGGCCGGAAGATGCGCTTTCTGAGACGCGTTCCGTTCGATCCGATGACGCAGAGCCGGGATTGGGGGCTACGCTCGTACGAGGACGATCCCGACTCGGGACGCTGGAGCGGCGACAACGTGTACGACGTGTACACGAAGTCGACGGCGGCGGCGCTCGACGGCACGACCTACCGGGAGTGGTGAGGATGGGGGCGTTGGGAACCTGGCACACGCATTCGCGCGCCGTGGTTCATCCGCGTTCGGCATCGGGCTGGACGCTCATCGAGCTACTGGTGGTGGTCTCCCTGGTGTCGACCCTCGTGGCCATCGCCATGGTCGGCTACGGGACGGCGGTGACGCGGGCTCGGGAAGCGGTTTTGAAAGAAGACCTCTTCCGCATGCGCGACGCCATCGACCAGTACCATGCGGATCGCACCGTGTATCCGCCGGCGCTGGAGAGCCTCGTCGCCGAGGGATACCTGCGGGCGATTCCGGAGGATCCGTTCACGCAATCGACGGCGACCTGGCAGGTGATCCTGGCCGAGTACGACCCCGCCGATCCCTTGTCCCAAGGCGTCTTCGACATCCGGAGCGGGGCGAGCGGCACCGGCATCGACGGGTCTGCCTACGCCGAGTGGTGATGCGTTGCCGCCGTGCTCCGGCCGTCGCGAACGCCCCCGCTGCAGAGAAGCAGCCGCCGGGCGAGCGCCGGGGCCTGATCCTCCCGAGACCGGCGTCGCCCTCGGACCCCGTCCGATGAACCGCTTGCCGGCGCGTCGAGGACGGGACCCAGACTATCGCCCGCGGGTTCGGTCTCGTCCGAGGCCCCGGCCGCCGGCATCTCCGAAGCCCCGGCCGGCGGGCCGTTGAAACAGCCCGTTCGTATCGCGCCTTCCCGCCTCGCCGCCGATGCCGGCGCGGCCATCCGGCCCGATGCCGATGCCGTCACCAGCCCTTGGAGGCGCCCCGCCGCCGGGCCGTGGCGACTGCTGCGTGTGGACGAAGAGCCACTGGTTGTAGCGGGTGCCGCCGTTGTACTCGATTAGTGACGGAGGATCGGCTGACCACCCCGACCCGCCCAGGTCGTCGCCGAGCCCGCCGGAGGCCGGCGAGAACGGACTTGTACCCCCGAGGCCGCGGCCGGTCGAGCCGAACCCGGTTCGCCCGGTGCGGTCCGAGCGCTGGTTCTCCCGCCGATCATCGGCGGTTCCGGCCCCGGGAGTGACTCCTCGGAGGATCGGCTGACCACCCCGACGATGCCGCCCAGGTCGTCGCCGAGCCCGCCGGAGGCCGGCGAGAACGGACTCGGGGAGGTGCTGCCCGCTCGACCCCCGAGGCCGCGGCCGGTCGAGCCGAACCCGGTTCGCCCGGTGCGGTCCGAGCGCTGGTTCTCCCGCCGATCATCGGCGGTTCCGGCCCCGGGAATCGTTTCGCCCAGGGCGGCCGCGGCCGAGCCCTGCGTCAGGATCTGGAACGGCTCTCCGGTCATCGGGTCCGGATAGTGCCGGCGGAGGAAGCGCTGCTCGACGAGCAGGTCGAGGTCGGTCGGGTACGAACCGGGAAAGCGCCGCTGATACAGGTCGATGGCCCGAATGTACTGCTCGCCCCGGAACAGCAGCTCCGCTTCCTTCTCGCGCTTGGTGACGGTGCGCCACGACGGCATCGCCATGGACATCAGGATGCCCATGATTCCGATGGCGACGAGCAGCCCCGCCATGGCGTAGCCGGAACTCGAGCGCCTGTCCCGCGGGTGGCCGCTCTTGCGCATGGGGATATCGTAGCCCGGAAATCGTGGCGCAGAGCGCCGGGAGCGTTGGACGGGTCCAGCGACGCCTCGACAAGTGCCGGTCCTGCGCGGCCGCGATGGCGCCGCCGCCGGCCGCTCTCGCGGCGTGACCCGTAGCCGCGTGCATCGACAGCACGAACGCCAGCAACACGACGAACCCTTCATGTCGCATTCCTGCATCTCCGGGACGTATCGGACCCCGCATCCCGCCGCCGTCACCGCTTCGGGCGACACCGCGTGACAGGGGCAGCCGCGCCGTCTGCCCCCCCCCCAGCCGGCGACCACTGCCCCTGCAGGGGGCGGACCCCGTTTCCACCCCCCCCCCCCCCGATGCCGACCAGGCGCCGCGGGCGCCGCGGGGCGACTTCGAGCACCGCCTCGCGGCCGTGCTACGCTGCTGGTCGATGATCCCCAAGCGAAGATGAGATCCCCGAAACGCCCGGATGAGCCAAACTGGTCCAGCCCGCGCCAGACGCCGAGGAGACGGATCACGCACGACATCGACGAACTCGCTCCGCCGACGGCCGGTCCGGCCGGGTCGCGACGCGCCGTCCTCACCCAGCCGGTCCGTGATGGCTCGATTTCGACGTGCAACAACGCCACTCAGTCTGGCAGTACCGGCGCTACGGAGACCCAGATAGGTTCTTGTCGTAGTAAGCAAGAGCATCCTGAAATCCCTGCATCAGAACTTCTTCCTTCTCCTGAAACAGGGCCTCGGGACTGCGAAACACGTTCTCCGTTGCGTCATACAGAAGGTCTTCGAGCTTGGCTAGCGCGAGCTTGTTTGCAAGTGTGCGCCGCACGACATCGTCGATAAGTCGCTCAGATCGAGTGCTTGGACGGATATGAAATACGGCGTTCCTGACATCCCTCATGCTATTGAGCAAACCGCTGTCCTTGACTGTTTTAATTTCTTTGTCAAGTTCGTTATGCTGCAGCTCGGGGTTGATCTCCAGGAGCTTGATATAGCAGCAAACTGCCGTATACAGAAGAGCCACGCACGTGCAAATGGCAGCCTTCGAGCAATACATCGTCAGCTTTTCTTTTGATGCTACTTTCAGTTCTTCATCAATCGTGTCTAGGCGCCCACCATTTATGTCACCATCGAAAATAATAGAAATCGAGCGCAGGTACCTCAGCGCCAACCCCAAGGCATCAAAGGATTCTAGTGAGGCTATTACAATTCTTGACCTATCTGGCTTGGTCACGCAATTGCTCCAAGAAGTTCGAGGTCAACTCCAATAGACGATTAACCATCACTTGAGGATAAGTGTTACCCGGCGCACCGCCGGCCGCGAATAGCATTTCCATTGCGTCATCGGGTTGTCTGGAATATCCCGGATGTAGCACCCAATCCCTCAACTTTTTTGCAGCATCAAGACCAGCACCGTTCTCCATGATGTAACGGTCCAACGCGGCATGCACGAGCTCAGGGTACAGGCGCTTCAAGTATCGATATCTGTCAAGGAAAGCCCACGCGACACAGAAAAATAGTTGCATTGGGCCCCAAGCATATAGGTCAACCTCTCTGTTCGCGTCCCAGGGTATACGCGCTTTGGGGTCAATCGACGCCACTTGACACATCTGTTGCCTAACAGCGTCCAGGATATCCTCGCGCGCCACCTTGTTGGCACGTTGGTTTCGAATTGCGTCGATAAACTCCCGCAAGCGTTTATTCGAGATGAGGGCAAGGCCGTGTAGTAACTCGTGGTGCGACAGCATTGCGGCATGTTCTCTCTTGAGTTGCTTTTTTCTATGTCTCTTGGTAAATCGCGCCATCGATCGCGCATTGTAGTGAAGTCGTCGGGGCACGTCAAGGCAAGCCGCAAGCAGCCGGAGACTCGAATGATGAGCGGTGGTTGGCTGTAGAGTGCGACTGACCTGCCGGCACTGCGAAGCAGTGGCCGACCTCGATGTCGAAGCGGCGCACGATCGGGCGCGCCTCGGGCAGTTCTTCCTGATACTGCGACGCCACCCGGGTCACCTCGACCGGCCCCGTCGCAGTCCGGATACGTCGTCGGCACGGGCGCCTCCCTGGGACTCGTCGACCGCAGCATCGATCGCCCATACATCTACGTACGCTTCCCGAACGGACCAGGGACGTGCGCTCCCCCTTGGAGACGGATGGGTGGACTCACGGGCCGCCCCTGATGCCGGCCCTGCAGCTCGGCGCCGGGCGTGGTCCTGTGGGGGCCCGGTCGAGCGCCTCGTGGGGGCCGACCCGCCGTCCGTCCCGCGAGACCCAAGCCCGGACGGATGCGCGACACGAGCTCCCGAAGGGCGCCCCGCGGGGGCCGTCCCTAATACGGCCAAGTCGCGAGCCTTTCGTCGTTCGCCGCGGCTATCAGCTCATCGTCGAAGCATGCGAACAGGACGCTCTCGTCGAGTTCCGTGATCGTTTGCTCGCATACGAGGGCGGCAGCGAGCTGTACGGCATCGTATGCCCGTAGCCCGTGCTTCCAGGCGAGTCTCTCGGCGCGAGTGAGGAGCCTATCCGTAACGGGCATCTTGCCAAAATCCGGCCAGTCTTCTGCGAACTGCTCCTGGGCTGCGCGTGCCCCTTTGGCGTCGAGGCGGTTTCCGCGGGCCGCTCTCGCGAGGGCGGCCCCTACCTCGACTCGGCTGATCGCCGACGTTCCGATAGCGAGGGTCTCGTCCATCAGGTGGGCGACCGCTTCTGAGTTTGGCTCGTCTATGTAGCGCTTCACGAGCGCGCTGCTGTCGAGGTACAGAAACATCATCTGCGCTCGTTGATGATGATGTCGCTCACGCTGCCGCCGTCTCGCAGCCGCACCGATGGCCTTCGGCTCTTCGGCCGCCGGCCGCTCCAGTCGAATGTCCCGCTGGCTTTCAGGGCTGCGCGCTTCTGCTCGGCGGATCCCTTTTCCGGGATGAGTCGCGCCACCTGACGCCCGTTGCGGCTCACGACAACCGTCGCACCGTTCTCCACGTCGTGGATGTACCTGTCGAGCTTCGACTCGAGTTCCTGAAGGCTCACCTGCTGTTCTGGCATTTCTGCTCCCCGTGATCTCTTCGATTCTACCGTTTCGCTGCCCCGTACGGGTCTCCGTCATTGCCGGCGGCAGGCAGCTCTTGTCGATGAAGTGAGGCGACAGTCGCGGTCGAGCCCGCCGAACTCCACGCCCAGGCGAGAGCCTCGGCGAGGGCCCCGACCGCGTTGGTTTCGCCGATCTGGAGAGGGCGCTGATCGGTGCGCGGGACACCGGCGAGGCGCTCGACGCGGTGACCGCGGACGGTCCCGGATGGGATGGCCTCGGAGACCTTGTCGCAAGGGCGGCCGCGCTCGCGAACACGGTCGCGTCGGACCCGTTGAACCATGTCTTGGGGGGCTACAGCCGCTTCCGGCGCTACACGCCGCGAATGCTGCGCACGATGGACATTGAGGCGTCGCCCGCGGCCAAGTTACTGGAAGCGGCTCTGATCAGCGTGTGGCGTGCGCCCGGCCGCTGGCGTCGAGGCGGCGGTAGAGGACGGCCCCGCTCACGATCGCGGTTCCGAGATAAGGCCAGGCGGGGCCCCCGGCCGGGAGCACCAGCGCCCCGGTGCCCAGGAGCGCGCCGTAGATCAGTCCGAGACCGGCGAGCCAGTCGAGCAGTTGGCCCCGGATGGGCGCGGGCGGCGGTTCGCCGAGGCGGGCCGCCACCCGCGCCCACCCGGGGCCGCCGGGACGTACCCGCCGGTAGAACGCCGCGAGCGTCGCATCGGGTTCCGGGGGCGTGAGCCGCGTCACCACCAGCCAGCACGCCGTCGTCCAGGCCACCAGGTACAGGAGCGATTCGGGGAACGTGACGGAGGTGAATCGAGCCAGCACGAGATGCCCGACAATCGGTGCGACCATCGCCGCAATCTCCGACCACGCGTTGATGCGCCACCAGTACCAGCGCAGAATCAGCACCAGCCCGATGCCCGCGCCCGCTTCGAGAATCAGCTCCCACGCCTGGCGAATGCTGTCCAGGTGCAAGGTGACGACTGCACTCAGGACCATGATGCCGAGGGTGGCGGCGCGGGCGGCGCGGATGTAGTGGGCGGTCCCCGCGTCCGGCCGCACGAAGCGCGCGTAGACGTCGTGGACGAGGTAGGAGGCGCCCCAGTTGAGCTGGGTCGACATCGTCGACATGAACGCGGCCGCGATTGCGCCCAGCACCAGCCCGCGCCAGCCGGGGGGGAGGTGGTCGCGGATGATCAGGGCGTATCCCGCCTCGCGGTCCGCGATGTCCGGATAGAGGACCAGCGCGGCGAGCGCGGCCAGGATCCACGGCCAGGGGCGCAGGCAGTAGTGGGCCAGGGTGAACCAGAACGTCGCCAGCACCGCCTGCCGTTCATCGCGCGCCGACATCATCCGCTGCGCCAGATACCCGCCGCCGCCCGGCTCCTGGCCGGGATACCAGCTCGCCCACCACTGCACTCCCAGGTAGGCCACGAACGCGGTCACGGAGAGGGTCAGCGTCGATCCGCCGCCGGGATCGGACGCCCCCACCGCCGGAAACATGAGAAACGTGCTCTCGGGCAACTGCTCGCCGAGCCCGGCGAGGCCGCCGACCTCCGGCGCGCGGAGGGCGAAGAACGCGACGGCGAGGGCGCCGGCCATGGCAAAGACGAACTGGACCAGGTCGGTCATCACCACGCCGCGCAGGCCTGACAGCGCCACATAGGCGCCGGTGAGCGCGAGGCCGGCGAAGACCGCCGTCAGCCGCGTCCACCCCAGGGTGACCTCGAGTATCTTCGCCATCGCGAGGTTGACCCAGCCGATGATCATGCAGTTGATGGGGA
The DNA here is from genome assembly GCA_965229825.1 of Vicinamibacterales bacterium. GTDB lineage: Bacteria > Acidobacteriota > Vicinamibacteria > Vicinamibacterales > UBA8438 > JAJEEA01. The sequence continues at coordinate 1,299,667 of CBDDJQ010000012.1, read as the reverse complement.
GCCCCAGATAGAGGGCGCGAAATCCGCGCAGGAGGCGCGCCGCCGGTCCGTGGTAGCGGATCTCGACGAAGGCGACGTCGGTCAGGATGCCGGCCCGCCGCCACAGCCGGGCGAAGAACAGCACGCTCAGCATGCTGCCCAGCGCGCCGCTCCACCAGATCCAGTTGCCGGCGACCCCGTCCCGGGCGACGATGCCGGTCACCGCCAGGGGGGTATCGGCTGCGAACGTCGTCGCCACCATCGACGTGCCCGCGAGCCACCAGGGCAGCTCGCCGCCGGCGAGGAAGTACTGGCGCAGGTTCTCCCGGGCGCGGCCCGCGACCGACAGGGCGACGACGACGGGGAGGAGCAGAAAGCCCGCGAGGATGAGCCAGTCGAGCGGGGTGAGCAGCATGACGCGACTTCAGTTCCCGCGTTCCAACGCGTGGACCACCGCATCGTGCACCGCGGGGCGGACCCGGAGAATGGCCTCGTTGGCCCGGGTCGGATGGACCCGGTTGGTCAGCAGCACGACGTACAGATCGCGCACCGGATCCACCCACAGGGACGTGCCGGTGAACCCGGTATGCCCGAACGCCTCGGGGGACAGCGAGCGCCCGCACGACGAGGTGACGAGCATCGTATCCCACCCCAGTGCGCGAGAGCTTCCGGGGAGGCGGGTGCGCCGCACGAATCGCGCGAAAGTCTCGGGGCGGGCCAGCCGCGGCCGACCCTGCAACGTCTCGAGGGCGGCCCGGGCGAAGCGGCCCACCGCCGGCGCGGTCCCGAACAGGCCGGCGTGACCCGCGACGCCGCCCAGGGCCCAGCCGTTCTCGTCGTGGACCTCGCCGCGGAGGAGGCGGCCCCGCCACGGGTCGACCTCGGTCGGCGCGGTCCGCGAACGCCACGCCGCGGGGGGGCGGTAGCGCAGATCACGGATCCCGAGCCGGCTCGTGATCTCGTCGAACTGCGCGTCCACGGCGGCGCCGGCCGCGTCGGCGGCGATGAACGCGAGCAGGATGAACCCCAGGTCGCTGTAGAGGGACCGGGTCTGCGGCGGGTACTCCAGGGGCAGGGTGCAGATGGCGTGCTGATAGTCGGCACGCCCGCGATGGTCCCGGAAGAACGGCAGGTGGGTGGTCAGGCCGCCGGCGTGCTCGAGGAGGTCCGCGACCGTCACCCGCTCGCGGTCGATCCCGCGCCAGTCGGGCAGTCGGCCGCCGACGCGGTCGTCGAGGGCGACGGCGTCGGCGTCGATCAGCCGCATCAGGACCGTGGTCGTCGCCAGAACCTTGGTCAGGGACGCCAGATCGAAGACGGTGTCGAGAGTTGCGGCCTCGTCCTCTTCGTACGAGAGGGTGCCGGACGCATGGCTCCAGACCGGTCCGGCACTGCCGCCGACCTCGATGGCGGCGCAGGGAAAGGCGCGCCGGCGGATCGCGTCATCGATCAGCCGCGCCACCGGGGCGAAGTCGGACTGCCTATCCATCCCGGGCAACTTCCCGTGCGGCCATCCGGTCCGCCGTCCAGCCCGCGGCGAGGGTGATGGCGGCGCCGATGAGAACGTACCACTGCCAGGACACGTCGGTGAACAGTCGAATGCCCAGCATGCCGGCGGCGCCGCTCGCCACCCCGGCATACGCGGTCGCATTCCGGCGATAGCCGGCAAGACCGAGCAGGAAGACGCCGAGGATGAGACCGTTCGTGAACGACGACACCCCCAGCACCTCGTCGACGATCCGCCGCGAGACGGGAATCGCGGCCAACGCCACCACCATCTGCACGACGCCCCATCCGACGGTGGCGCGGCGCGCGACCGCAAGGTAGTGCGCGGCCGGTTTCCTGCCGCCAGTGGCCGGGAGGTAGAAGTCCGCCAGGGTGGTCGACGCCGACGCGGTCAGGGACGACGAGAGAGTCGACATCGCCGCCGCGATGATTGCGGCGACCATGAGGCCGCGCAGACCGGAGGGCAGCTCGGTGACGATGAACGTCGGGAAGATCCGGTCCGTCTGGAGCTGTCCGTCGGGTGACAACGTCGCCAGCAGGTCCGGGCCCTGGCTCGTGTAGTAGACGTAGAGCATGACCCCGATGATCAGAAAGAGCACGAACTGTCCGAGGACCACGACGCCGCTCCACAGCAGGGCCTTGCGGGCCGACGCTTCGGAGCGGCTGCACAGGTACCGCTGCACGATCAACTGATCGGTGCCGTGGGTGGCGACGGTAAGACAGGCCCCGCCGACGAGACCCGACCAGAAGGTATAGCTGCGGGTCGGGTCCAGCGCGAAGTCGAACAGGCGAAACCGTCCGGCCGCGGACCCGGTGGCGGCCACCTCCGCCCACCCTCCCGGGATCAGATCCAGGAGGACGACCGCCGCGATCACCGAGCCGCCCAGATACACCGCGAGCTGCACCAGGTCCGTCCAGAGCACCGCGGTCAGCCCGCCGAGACAGGTGTAGGCGGTGGTGATCGCGCCCACCGCCAGAATCGACACGACGAGCACGGTGGTGGCCGGCGCCAGCCCCGGCATCAGCGCCGCGGCGGCGGCGCCCGCGGCCGGCCACGTGAGGAGGGCCGCGCCGAGCACGAGTCCGGTGGCCATGAGGCGGAGACCGTCGGCGAGGTTCCGGGTCGCCAGAAAAACACTCGCGGCGAGGCGGCCTACGCCGGCCCCGAAGCGTTCCGCAAGGAGCTGGTAGGCGGTGAGATACTCGCCCCGGAAGTACCCCGGCAGCAACAACACGGTGATGATCACGCGCCCCGCCAGGTATCCGAAGACCAGTTGCAGGAACGTCAGGTCGGTCCCGAACGCGAACCCCGGGATACTGACCACGGTCACCATGCTGGTCTCGGTCGCGACGATGGAGGCCATCACCACGCCCCACGGCGCCCGCCGGCCGGTGGCGAAGTAATCGCGGACGGTCGCCTGACCGCGCGCGAGGAAGAGACCCAGCCAGAGAGTGCCGGCCGTGTAGATGACGATGACTGCGAGATCGAGCAGGCCCATGGGGAAGGCTCGGTTCGGGGGCTCCGCCTCCGTCCCGGCGGCCCGCCGCTAGCGGGGGACCGCGTCCTGGGGCGCCGTTCTCGGGGACCGGTTCCGGGGCCGGGTCAGCCGTTGGCGGAGCCGGGGGACAGCGTCTTCACCGATGGCCCGGCGGACCAGGTTGCCGGCGCGTCGGATGCGGACGAGGGCTTTCGCGTAGGTGTCGCCGGTCTTCTCCATCACGATCGCGGCCTTGACGTTCCATTTCGCGCGGCCGAGCAGGACCCCGGCCGCCTCGTAGTCGAGGCCGGTCACCGTCGTGATGATGTTGCGGGCGCGGCTGCGGCGCTGCTCCGAGCCGGTCTGCACGTCCACCATCAGGTTGCCGTAGGTCTTGCCGATGTGCACCATCGAGATGGTCGTCAACATGTTCAGCACCATCTTGGTGGCGGTGCCCGCCTTCAACCGGGTCGATCCGGCGATGACCTCGGGTCCCACCTCCGGCGCGATGATCACGTCGACGAACGTCTGGAGCTCGCTGCCCGGCCAGCAGGTGACGAAGATGATCTTCACCCCCGACCGGCGGGCCCGGGTCAACGCCCCCCGGACGAACTGGGTCAGGCCGCTGGCGGATACGCCCACAAGCACGTCCTTGTTCGTCAGACGCAGGCGCCGCACGGCCCGGCCGCCCTCTTCGAAGTTGTCCTCGACCCCTTCCCGGGACTTGAAGAACGCCTCGCGTCCACCCGCCATGATCGCCTGCACGAGCTGGGACGACGTGCTGAACGTCGGGGGCATCTCCGCCGCCTCGAGCACGCCGAGACGCCCGCTCGTGCCGGCCCCGACGAAGACCAGACGCCCCCCCTTGCGGAACGTCTCGGTGATCAGATCGGCCGCGATCGCGATGCGCTCCTTCTCGCGCTGCACCGCCCTGATGATGCGGCGGTCCTCCTTCAGCATCAGGTCGGCGATCTCTTCCGTGGACGCCTGATCTATCGCAATCGAATGAGGGTTTATGGCTTCGGTGGGAAGGGACTGCCACTTGGAGCGGTTGGGCATGAGACGCGACCCGGACGGAGGTGCGGCGGATACTACTCTTCGATCTCCCGGGTGTCAACCGGCGTCAGGGCGTTTCCCGGCCGGGCAACAGTGCGGCGGCGCTCACCGTCACGGCGCCGCACGGCACGCGGACTTCCGCCCCGTGTGCCGGCCGGCGTCGCCGGGTTGACTTGCCGGCCGGCACACGGTATAAAATGTGTTCGGCTGCAGCGTGCTATACGCTGAGGTGCGGGCAATGACAGCGAACATGACGGTTCCGGTTGAGGTTTCCACCATGGCGCCCGTTCCGCGCGGGCACGGTGGGTGATGTAGCCGGAGAATAGCAGGGTCCGACATGCCATCATCCGCACCGGATGATGGTTTTTTTTTGCGCAATCGCATGGACGTGGTGATGGCCAGTCGACCGACCCGGGGCGAGTGCACCGTGGGCATCGCCGGTTTCGGGACGGTGGGCCAGGCGGTGGCGCGCATTCTCGCCAGCGGCGCCCATCCCGGTGTGCGCCTGACGCACGTCTGCAACCGGGACGTAGCCCGCAAGCGGGTCGACTGGGCGGGAACGGAAGTGGTCTGGACCGATTCCTTCCAGACGCTGATCGACAGTCCGGTGGACGTGATCATCGAGTTGATCGGGGGACAGGATCCGGCCCGGACCTGGATCGAGCAGGCGCTGGCGGCCGGCAAGTCGGTCGTGACCGCCAACAAGCAGGTCATGGCCGACAGCGGCCCCGCGTTATTGCGGGAGGCGGGGCGGCAGGGCCGACATCTGCTGTTCGAGGCGGCGGTGGCGGGAGGGATTCCGATCCTCCGGGCGCTGCGGGAGGGCGTGGCCGGGGATCGCCTGCGACGGATTCAGGGGATCCTGAACGGCACGTGCAACTACATCCTGACCCGGATGGAGTGCGCGAACCTGTCCTTCGAGGACGCCCTGTCGGAAGCGCGGCGCCTCGGGTACGCGGAGGCCGATCCGTCCGCCGACATCGAGGGGTACGACGCCCAGGCGAAGCTGGCGATTCTCATCGGCGTCGGTCTCGGCCGCGCGGTGGACGTCGGCGACATCCCGGTGGAGTCGATTACGCCGGTGGCCGCCGTCGATTTCGCCTATGCCCGCCGATTAGGATGCGTCATCAGGCAGGTGGCGCGGGCCGAGCTCGATCCGGACACCGGCGACCTGCACGCGGCGGTGCAGCCGGCCCTGGTGTCGGAGGCGTCGGCGCTGGGGCGGGTCGGCGGCAGCCGGAACATCGTGGTGATCGACGGGGAATTCGGCGGAGAAACCGCGTTCTCCGGATTCGGCGCGGGCGGCGCGCCGACCGCGGTCGCGGTCGTCTCCGACCTGATGGCGATCGCGCGCCGGAACGCGCCGGCGGCGGACGGCTGGCTGCCGATATCGGGTGAGTCGTCTCCGGTGGTCCGCGCGTTCGAGGCCCCTCATTACATCCGGTTCATGATTGACGATCGTCCGGGCATCATCGCGAATCTGGCGCAGGTCTTCTCGCACCACGGGATCAATCTCGATGCCGTGCTGCAGGAGCCGGGTTGGCCGAAGACCGAGCTGCCGTTCGTGATGACCCTCGAGCCCTGCAGCTCGGCGTCGGTCCAGGCGGCGCTGGCCGATGCCGCTCGATTCGATTTCCATGTGCGACCGCCGCTCTGGCTGCCGATGTTCGTCGACCGGTCCGATCGGACCGGTCGTTCGGCGCCGGCGTGACGGACCGGCGCGGCGCCAGTGAGGGGTCCGACCGGACCCGAGCGAAAGGAAAGGAACGTCCATGAGTGCGTTTACCGGGCTGCGGTGTGCGATGTGCAAGACCGGGTTTCCACCCGAGGCGTTGTACGTCTGCGACCAGTGTCTCGGTCCGCTCGAGGCCTGCTACGACTACGACGCGGTGCGGCGGACGCTCACCCGCGAGGCCATCGCGGGACGGCCGCGCAATCTGTGGCGGTACCGCGAGCTGCTCCCGATCGTCGGCGAGCCCCGGACCGGCCTCGATTCCGGATGCACCCCGTTGGTGCGGGCCCATCGCCTCGGCCGGGAGCTGGGGGTGGCCGAGCTCTATCTGAAGGACGACTCGGTGAATCATCCGACGCTGTCCTACAAGGACCGGGTCGTCCCGGTCGCCGCGACCCGAGCCGTCGAGCTCGGATTCGAAACCCTGTGTTGCGCCTCGACCGGCAACCTCGGGAACAGCGTGGCCGCCCACGCGGCGCGGCTCGGCCTGACGTGCTACGTGTTCATTCCGCAGGATCTGGAGCCGGGCAAGATCCTGGGTTCGGCGGTCGCCGGCCCCCACATCGTGAAGATCGACGGCAACTATGACGACGTCAACCGCTTGTGCACGCAGGCGGGCGAACGGTACGGGTGGGCATTCGCCAACATCAACCTGCGCAGCTACTACGCCGAGGGCGCGAAGACCTTGGGTTTCGAGATCGTCGAGCAACTGGGTTGGCGCTATCCGCGGCACGTGGTGTCGCCGGTGGCCGGGGGCACCCTGCTGCCGCGCATCGGGCGGGCGTTCCGCGAGCTCCGCGAGGTGGGGCTGGCGGAGGGCGAGCTGCCGGCGATTCATGCCGCGCAGGCGGCGGGTTGCGCGCCGGTGATCAACGCGCTCGAGTCGGGGGCCGAACACCCGGAACCGGTGCGGCCGGATACCATCGCCAAGTCGATCGCCATCGGCAATCCGGCTGACGGCTATCAGGTGCTCGACACCATCCGGAGCACCGGCGGGACGGGGGCGCGGGCGACCGACCCGGAGATCCTCGACGCGATTGCCCTGCTGGCGCGAACCGAGGGCATCTTCACGGAGCCGGCGGGCGGCACGACCCTCGCCGCCACCATCAACCTCCTGAAGTCGGGGGCGATCCCGAAGGACGAGTCGATCGTCGTCTGCATCACCGGTAACGGCTACAAGACGGCGCACGTCATGGCCGACCATCCGACGGAATCGACCCGGATCGGACGGACGTTGCGCGAGTTCGAAGCGTTCATGGCCTCGCGGGTCGCCCAGCCCCTGCATTCCTGAGAGTGTGCGCCATGGCTCCCGGAACCAGCTCCCCGGAATCGTTCAGCGAGATCGTCGAGGCGGAAGGCCACCTCATCGACTCGCGGCTGCTCGCCGCGGTCTTCGACAAGGTCATCGAACGCCGCGCCCGCTTCGACGTGCTCCAGTTCTCCATCGGCCGCACCAACGACGAGTTTTCGCAGCTCGAGCTGCGGGTCACGACCGATACCCGGGACGGGCTCCGCGAGCTCGTCGAAGAACTGATTCCCCTGGGGTGCCATCCCCGGCCGCAGGGCGAGGTTCGACTGGCCGACGCCGGTGACGGCTTCGTCCCCGACGACTTCTACTCGACCACGAACCATCGGACCCAGATTCGCCACGGCGGCCGCTGGGTGGACGTCGAGGGCCAGCGGATGGACGCGGTGGTGGTGGTGCGCGACGGCCGGGCGGCCTGCCGCAAGCTCCGCGACATCCGGCGCGGCGAAGAGGTCGTCTGCGGGGTGGAAGGCATCCGGGTCCTGCCCGAGTTCCAGCAACGCGACCGACTCGGCTTCGCCTTCATGACCGGTGACGTCTCGACGGAGCGGCGGGTCGAGGTCAGCGTGTCCCGGGTCGTCGACATGATGCGGGAGGTCAAGGCGGAGGACGGACGCATCGTCGTCGTCGCGGGGCCGGTGGTGGTGCACAGCGGCGGCGGGGGCTATCTGAGCCGGCTCATCCGGCAGGGCTGGGTCGACGGGCTGCTGGCGGGAAACGCCCTGGCCGTGCACGACGTCGAGCACGCCTTCTACGGTACGTCGCTCGGGGTGGACCTGGACGCGGGGGTCGCCGTCTACGAGGGGCACAAGAACCACATGCGGGCCATCAACGTGATTCGCCGCGTCGGCGGCCTGCGCAACGCGGTCGAACAGGGACATTTGCGCACCGGCGTCATGCACGACCTGATCGCGCGGGACATCCCTTACGTGCTCGCGGGCAGCATCCGGGACGACGGGCCGCTGCCCGATACGCTGATGGATCTCGTCGAGGCCCAGGAGCGGTATGCCGACATGCTGCACGGCGCCAAGCTGGTGATCATGCTGTCGTCCATGCTCCACAGCATCGGGGTCGGCAACATGCTGCCGGCCTGGGTGCGCGTGGTTTGCGTGGATATCAACCCGGCGGTGGTGACCAAGCTCTCGGATCGCGGATCGTCCCAGACCGCGGGTATCGTGACGGACGTCGGACTGTTCCTGCATCAATTGTCGGCGCAGCTCGGCGACGAGGCGGTAACCCGGCCGGCCCGCGCCGCCGCCGGTCCGGACGGGGAGAGTCGATGACCGCACCGGCCGGCCGCGGGGGTTCCGTGGTCGTGCAGAAGTACGGGGGGACGTCGGTGGCCACGGCGGAGCGGATTCTCGCCATCGCCGACCGGATTGCACGGAACCTGGGCCGGACTCCGCGGCTGGTGGTGGTGCTCTCGGCCATGGGCAGCACCACCGACGACCTCGTCAGCCTCGCCAACCAGGTCTCCGATCGCCCCGGGGGCCGGGAGATGGACCTCCTGCTCTCGACCGGCGAGCAGGTCACCGTCTCGCTGCTGGGTCTGGCCCTCCAGAATCGGGGCATTCCCGCCATCTCCCTCACCGCGTTGCAGTGCGGGATTCGCACCGACGGGGTGTTCAACGTCGCGCGCATCCGGAGCATCGACACCGCGCGCATTCGAGCCGAGCTGGACGCCGGCCGGGTGGTCATCGTGACCGGCTTTCAGGGCATCAACGACACCGACGACGTCACGACGCTCGGCCGCGGGGGCAGTGACATCACCGGGGCGGCCCTGGCGGCGGCCCTCGGCGCCGACGCGTGCGAGATCTGCACCGACGTCGACGGCGTCTTCTCCGCGGACCCGTCGCGCGTGCCGGGGGCGAGACAGTGGGCGGAGATCAGTTACGAGGAAGCCATCGAAATGGCCTCGAGCGGCGCCAAGGTTCTGCATCCCCGCGCCGCCGAGGTGTGCATGGAGTACGACGTGCCGATTCACGTGCGCAGCAGCTTCCACCTGCGTGAAGGCACGTGGATTCGAGGAGCGGCAGGCATCATGGAACAAGCCGAGGTGGTCGCAGTCACCGGGGACGTGAAGATCGCCAAGTTCACGTTGCTGGATGTGCCGGACGAGCCGGGGGTCGCGGCGCGGGTCTTTCAGGATCTGGCCGCCGGCGGCATCAACGTTCGGCTCATCATTCAGAGTGCAAGCTCCGCCCACCAGGGCCGCATCACGTTCATCCTCGACAAGGAATTCGTCGCGGGGGCCCAGGAGCTCGCCCGCGGCTGGGAAGCCGAGGGAGTGACCGGCTGCTGCGTGGTCGAGAGCGATGTCGCCAAGATATCCATCGTCGGCTCGCGGCTGGCCGCGACACCGGGGCTCGCGGCGCGCATGTTCACGGTCCTCGCGCGCCGGGGGATCAACATCGACTGCATCAGCTCGTCGGAGATGAAGATCGCCTGTGTCATTTCGGCCGAGCGGTTGGACGAGGCGACCTCGGCGGTGCATCAGGAGTTCTTTCCGCAGGACGACGCCGTCGCCGCGACGGCGTGACTCTCACCGGCAGACCGAATCACAAGTTCCATAGGCGGGCATCCCGCACGCAGGGATTCATTGCGACAACGAGGCCGTCGGAGATCGGTTCCGGCGTGCGCGAAGGACGGGCAAGGATGAGCACAAGGATCGAGGCGGGCATACTGGGTGCGACGGGGACGGTGGGGCAGGAGTTCATCAGCCAACTGGCCGACCATCCCTGGTTCACCGTCACGTGGATCGGCGCCAGTGAGCGCTCTGCCGGAAAAGCCTACCGGGACGCGACCCCGTGGCGCCTGCCAGCGGCGCGTCCGGACCGCATCGCAGAGATGACGGTCGACCGGGTGACACCCGGCCGGGCGCCCAAGCTGGTGTTCTCGGGGCTCGATGCCTCGGTGGCGGGGGACGTGGAAGCGGAGTTCGCGCGGGCGGGGCACGTGGTGGTCAGCAACGCCCGCAACCATCGCATGGATCCGCTGGTGCCGCTCGTGATTCCGGAGGTCAACGCCGACCATCTGGCCCTGCTGGCCGAGCAGGGCACGGCTCGGGGGTGGTCCGGCCGCATCGTCACCAACCCCAACTGCTCGACCATCGTCCTCGCCCTCGCCCTGGCTCCGCTGCGTCCGTTCGGTCTGCAGCAGGTGATCGTCTCCACCCTGCAGGCGATTTCGGGCGCCGGATATCCGGGGGTGTCCTCGCTCGACCTCGTCGGGAACGTCATTCCGGTGGTGCGCGGCGAAGAGTCGAAGATGGAAACGGAGACGCAGAAGATCCTCGGCCGGGCCACCGGTACCGGCGTGGAGCCCCATCCGGTGACGGTAAGCGCGGGGACCACGCGGGTGCCGGTCATCAACGGCCACACCGAACTGGTGTCGGTCTCCCTCGATGCCGCTCCCACCATCGAGGAGATGGTGGCCGCCATCCGCGATTTCCGCGGCCGGCCGCAGGAGCTGGAACTGCCCGGCGCCCCGCCGCGGCCGGTGCTGTATCTGGACGAGGAGGATCGGCCGCAACCCCGGCTGGACGCCGATCGTGACCGCGGCATGGCGGTATGCGTCGGCCGTCTCCGCACCTGTCCGGTGCTCGGCTACAAGTTCGTCGCCATGGGGCACAACACCGTCCGCGGCGCCGCCGGTGCGGCGGTGCTCAACGCGGAGTTGTTGCTGGCGACGGGTCAGCTTTAGCGAGAACGGCGGGGGAGAGGGGGCGCCGGGGCGCCCCCCCCCGAATCGGTCAGTTGGCGGCGGCCGTGCGGCTGGTGTAGTCCACCAGCAGGCGCATCGGCGCGTCGCTGGCGAAGAGCGAGGGAACGGCATCGGGGCCGGCGCCGGGCCGCAAGGTCGCCGTGACCTGCAGTTCGCTGCCCGCGGGCAGATCCAACGGCTCTTCGAACCAGTAGCGCGTCGGCCACCCCGGGTCCGGATCCCGAATCAACAACAGCGGCTGTCTCGAACCGTCCGGCAGCACCCCTTCGACCTGCAGTTCCCGGGCAGCCACCGCCACCTCCGGGAGGAGGGCGAGCAGGGTGACCTCTTCGTCGAATACGTGGCTGAAGGCCAGCTCGCGGCCCGTCGGTTCGAGGGGCGTATCGATCACCGTCTGCTCGATCGCGCCGGCCTCGCCGTCCGCCAGATGCAATCCGAGTCGGGTCCGATCGCTGAATTCCTGTCCCTCGGTGATCCAGGTCTTCTTGTAGAGAATCCTCGCCACGAGGTCCGCGCCGGCCGGCAGGGGATAGCCGATACCGTCGAGTCTCGCGATCTGCTGGCCCGGCCACCACACCGCGACCGGTTCCGTGCCTTCGAATCCGGAGGCGAATCCGGCTCCGTCATCCGCCGCGTCGGCGGCCCGGGCCTGGCCGCTCGTATCGACGTATACCGAGACGTGGCGCACAACGGCCCGGCTCTCGGGCAGAACGTCGACCGCGCTGATCCACCGGTCTGCCCCGAGATCGGTGGGCACGACGAAGTATCGAACCGTCTCGGTCGTGCCGGCATCGAGGACGAACGGTTCCTGCAGGGGAAGCGCGATCGTCGGTTCGCCGAGGGTCCATCCCGTGTTGGGTGGGGCCGCGACCGGCGTCTGATTCCGCGGACCCTGCGGATACCCGCCGGAGGACCACTCCAGAAGCATGTCCATCTCGTGGGCCGGCAGCACGTGTCCGTTGCTGAAGCTGCCGAAGCCGTCTTCCGCCTTCCACGGGGGCATGCGGAGGCCGAGAATCTCTTCACGAATGGACTGGGTCCACGGAAAGGCCTCGCGGTAGGTCAGCAACGACATCGGGCCGACCCCGCCCTCGACGTGGCAGCTTCCGCACTGGCGCTCGAAGATCGGAAAGACGTGCTCGTTGTAGGTGAAGCGGGACGCAATCGGGGTATGGCCGCGCGTGACGCTGCCGAGCAGCACGACGACCCCGACGGCGGCGAGACCCAGGGCCCCAAGCGTAAGACGTCGCATCATCATCCTCCCGAACTACAGCCTCAAGGGTGCGAACGCCGAGCCGGCCGCGACCGGCGACGGCGCTACTGGATGTCGTACACGGCGTTGATTTCACCGACGGCGCCGCCGAAGATGGCGTACGCGCTGTCGACGTCGTTCTTGTTGCCGAGATCGCCGTACCAGTCCAGCAGGTAGGCCGAGCGCACCAGATGACGAACCGCAATCCGTATCTGGTTGCTGCTTGCCGCCGGCAGCTCGGAGGTCGAACGCTGCAACGCCAGCGCCAATTCCTTGGCCTGCAGCGCCGGGATGAAGATCTCGGTGAACGCCCCGCGCGAGATCAGGTCCTGAATCTGCCTGTCGCGCGACGCGATCTCGACCGCGATCCGGGACGGGTCATCGGGGATGTCGGGCTGAATGCGCTGGGCCAGCGGCACCGCCTCGGGTGCGTCCCCGCCGAAGGGGATCGACGGAGCAGCGTCGGCGGCCGCCTCGGTGCTCAGAGCGCCGAATATGAAGTCGAAGCGTTCGGCGGGGAAGTCCTCCTCGAAGATGACCTTCGCGGTGACCTCGGCCGGGACGTCGAAGTTCGGATCCGAGGTCGGGATGAGGGCCTCGAGATACGCGCCGTCCGGACTCGGGAAGAGATCGAAGACCTCAACCTCCACGAACTCGTCGGTCGCCTCGTCGTAGTCCTCGAGGGTGACCGCTCGGCCGGTCCAGTCGCTGACGTCCACCGCCTCGCGGTAGTTGTCGGTGGCGTACAACCGGAACAGTCCCGGTTCGGGGAACGTACCTTCAATGTGGTGGAAGCTGTCCGGCGCCATGAACACGATGCCGCCCTGCCGGGGCGTGTGATCCATGTGGGCTCCGGCCGCCGCATCGACGACGCCGCAGGTGAGCATGAACGCGCCGTAGTACGGGTTGCGAACCGGACCGTCCCGCTGTATCCAGGCCGACCCGTTGTCGTACATCGGGCAGTAGGCCCGCGCAAACCCCTGGGGCAGCGCCTGTTCGACCAGCGATTCCGACAGCGGCTTGAAGCGGGCGCGCATCTCTTCGATGTCGCCGGCCTCGAGCGCGTGCATCGCCAGGGCCCGGGTCGCGTCGTCGGTGATTCGAGCGAACTCGTCGAGCTCGGCCATCGCGGTGTCGAAATCATCGGCCGCGAGGGCTTCCTGAACCTCCACGTATTCGCTCAACTGGCTGGCGAAGTCAGCCGGTTCGGACTGCATCGAGCCTGCGGCAATCGGCGCTGCCGCGATCAGAACGGCAAGAAACACGGAGAGAAGGACGAAGCGTCTCTGCATTGCTGGCACCCTGGCTTGGACCTGTTGGCGGAAGCCGATCACGGTCGGGTTTCGACTCATCGACCCCTTCTGCCGATAGTATTTGAGAGGGAAATTATACATCGCGCAAAACGGCCCGGACAATCGATGCCCGACCTCGACGATACCCCGCCGGAGGTGATCGGCTTTCTGGACGAGATTCGCGTCTCGCGCCGATTGGCCGCGAACACCGTGCTCGCCTACGAGCGCGACATCGCGCGTCTCTGCGTCTTCGCAAAGCAGGTGGATCGGGTGCCCGCGGCGCTCCACCGCGGCGACCTCGAGGCGTTCGTCCGCGAGCTCATGGTGTCCGGCCTGTCGCCGCGATCGGTGGCCCGTCACGTCGCGAGCGTGCGGGGGTTCTACCGGTTCCTCGTCCTGGACGGCCATCTGACGGCCAGCCCGGCCGACGACGTCCACGCGCCGCGGGCCTGGCCGGCGCTGCCGAGGTTCCTGTCGCTCGACGAGGTCGATCGCCTCCTCGACCAGCCCGACACCGACACCCCGGTGGGCCTCCGGGACCGAGCCCTCCTGGAGCTGTTGTACGCCACCGGCGTGCGGGTCAGTGAACTCGTGGCTCTGCGGGTCGGCGACGTCAGTCTCGACCGGGGATTGCTCACCTGTCTCGGGAAAGGAGCGAAGGAGCGGATGATTCCTGTCGGCAGAACGGCAACCGAGTGGATTCGCCGCCATCTCGCTTCGGCGCGGCCGGCCCTGCTCAAGCACCGCGAATCGGTCTTCCTTTTTCCGAACGCGCGGGGCGGTCGAGGGTTGAGCCGGGTCGGATTCTGGAAGATCATCAAGAAGTACGGCCAGAGGGCCGGACTCATACGGGAGCTCAGCCCCCACACGTTGCGGCACTCGTTCGCCACCCACCTCCTGGAACGCGGAGCCGATCTGCGCATCATTCAGACCCTGCTGGGACACGCGGACCTGTCAACCACGCAGATCTACACCCACATTCTGGAGACTCGGCTCAGGGCCATCCACGACGAGTTCCATCCCCGGGCGTGAGCCTGCAACGGCGGGGGGTGCACGACAAGAAAGTGGGGGATTTGCCGTCGGGGGTATTGAGCGAGTGCTGATCGGCCGATTCCTCGGGTAGGAGGACTCCGACCATGCCCGAGGCGCAGTTGACTGAACCGCTCGATCACGCGGTCGAAAAAGGGGGCGTCGAGGAGCTGTTCGCCGCGTTGGAGGCAGCGGTCGGGGCCGACGTCGACGCGTTCCTCAAACGAGGAAACGTGAATGCCCAGGACTTCGAGACTCTCTTGCAGACCGTTCACCGTCGAGCGCTCGCCACGGCAAGCCAAGCCGTCAAGGTGATTGGCGCGCAGCGTTCGTAGCCGCGCTCGCGGCCGAAGTCGATGCATTCATCGGGCCGGGGAGCGTCGACGCGCAGGACTTCGAGGCCCTCGAGCAGGCCCTCCGTCGCCAAGTCCTCGGCCTCGCCGCTCAGGCGATGGCGGAGTACTTCGACGCGGACGATTCCGACCATTCGAGTTCGACGATAGCGTGCGCCTGCGGCCAGACGGCGCACTACGCCGGCCGCCGCCCGAAGACCTTCACCACGCTGTTGGGGTCGCTGACGCTGGACCGCGCCTACTACCACTGCGCCGCCTGTCGCAGCGGAAGCTGTCCGCGCGACCGGGCCCTGGGTCTGCAAGACACCTCGCTGTCGCCCGCCACGGCGCGGCTGGTGGGACTGGCGGCGACGAGCGTCAGCTTCGCCGAAGCGAGCGAGTGGATGGGGGAACTGGCCGGCGTGGCGGTCGACCCCAAACAGGTCGAGCGCACCGCCGAAGCGCTGGGCCGCGAGGTCGCGGCCGACGAACGCGAGAGGGTCGAGCCCGCACCCGGCGCGGCGGCGACGATGTACCTGGGGCTGGATGGTACCGGCGTGCCGGTGCGCAAGTCCGAGGTGGAAGGCCGGCGCGGCAAGCAGCCCGACGGCTCCGCCAAGACCCGCGAGGTCAAGCTCGTCACCGTGTGGACGGCGGAAACACGCAACGCCGACGGCCTCCCCCAACGCGACCCCGGGTCGGTCAGCTACAGCGCTGCGGTCGAGAGCGCGGCCAGCCGCCCCACCGACCCGCTGCCCTCCCCGTTCGCGCAACGGGCGTATCGCGAAGCGCGGCGGCGCGGCTTCGACACGGCGGCGCGGCGCGTCGTCATCGGCGACGGGGCCGAGTGGATCTGGAATCTGGCCGCCGAACAGTTCCCCAGCGCCATCGAAATCATCGACATCTACCACGCCAAGGGGCATCTGTGCGATGTCGCCAAGGCCATCTACGGCGCCGGCACGGACTTGGCCGCCCGGTGGGGCAAGGACCGGCGGGACGAGTTGGACGCGGGGCGGATCGATGCGATCCTGACCGCCCTGCGCGCCCACAGTGAGACCTGCGAGGAGGCCCGCAAGTGTATCGACTACCTGACCCGCAACCGCCACCGGATGCGCTATCCGGAGTTCCGAGCGTGGGGTCTTTGCGTGTCGTCGGGCGTCGTCGAGGCCGGATGCAAGCTCGCAATCGGCGCCCGGCTCAAGCGCGCCGGCATGCACTGGACCGTGGCCGGCGCCAACGCCATCATCGCCCTGCGGTGCTGCAAGCTCAGTGGCCGCTTCGAGGATTTCTGGGAACGACGAGCCGCCAGGGCCGCCTGACAGCCATCTCACGAATCTGACGTGCACCCAACGGCGGGCCGCGCGTTGATTCCCGCTCCGCGTCGATGATATCGTTAGCGGTCCCCAGCGCAGGCGCAGGGCCGACCGCGCGCACCGTTGCCCCCGCTGGCGCTTCGCAGACACTTCAGGGCTCGCGAATACGACGAAACCGCAACACGCTCATCGGGCGTCATCGGCGCCGGATGCCTGCAGTCATCACGTAGCAAGGAGTACACCATATGCGCCGGACCGGGCAGTATCTCTTCACGTCGGAATCGGTCACCGAGGGACATCCGGACAAGATCGCCGATCAGGTGTCGGACGGCATCGTCGACGCCGTACTGTCTCAGGATCGCAACGGCCGCGTCGCCTGCGAGACGATGCTGACGACCGGGCTGGTGATGATCGCCGGCGAAATCACCTGCGCCGGATCGACCGATTTCACGGATGTGGTGCGAGACGCCATCCGCGACGTGGGGTATACGCGCGCCAAGTTCGGGTTCGACGCCGACACCTGCGCCGTGCTGTCGTCCATCCACGGGCAGTCGCCGGACATCGCGATGGGGGTGGACCCCGGCGGCGCCGGCGATCAGGGCCTGATGTTCGGCTACGCCTGCCGCGAGACCGAGTCGTTGATGCCGCTGCCGATATCGTTGGCCCACGATCTCTGCCGGGGCCTGTCGCGGGCTCGCCGCGAGGGGGTGGTCGAGTACCTGCGGCCCGACGGCAAGTCGCAGGTGACCGTCCAGTACGACGGGGATACGCCGGTGCGAATCGATACGATTGTGGTGTCCAGCCAGCATGGCGACCACGTCGGCAACGACCAGATCCGCGAGGACGTGCTGGCCCACGTCGTCAAGCCGGTCATCCCCGAATCGTTGCTCGACGAGAAAACCCGCATCTACGTCAACCCGACCGGCCGATTCGTGATGGGCGGGCCGCACGGGGACGCCGGCGTGACCGGACGGAAGATCATCGTCGATACCTACGGGGGGGCGGCGCCGCACGGCGGCGGGGCCTTTTCGGGGAAGGATCCCACGAAAGTCGACCGGTCCGCGAGCTACATGGCGCGCTACGTGGCGAAGAACTGCGTCGCCGCCGGTCTCGCCGATCGGGTGCAGGTGCAGTTGGCCTACGCCATCGGCGTCGCCGACCCGGTGTCGGTGCTGGTCGATACGTTCGGGACGGCCAAGATCGACGAGCAGCGCATCAGCGAGCTGGTGTGGGAACATTTCTCGCTCACGCCCCTGGGCATCATCGACACGCTCGACCTCCGCCGGCCGATCTACCGGCAGACCGCGGCATTCGGCCACTTCGGCCGGTCGGAGCCGGACTTCACCTGGGAGCGGACCGACAAGGCGGAAGCCCTTCGCAGCGCGGCCGGACTGTAGCTCAGGTTCGCGCCGCGAGCAGCAAATAGACGGCCGAGCCGCCGAAGAGCACGTTGGGGGCCCAGGCGGCGAGGACGGGAGCCAGGATGCCCGCGCTCCCGATAGCCGCGAAGATGCTGACAACGACCCAGTAGGAGAGCGCCAGCACGATACCGATTCCGACGCCGGACAGCGCCCCGTGCTGACCGGTGGTGACCGCGAACGGGACCGCGATCAAGGTCAGGATCAAGGTGACGAACGGGAAGGACAGCTTGCGTTGCAGCTCCACCCGGAGCGGAACCACATCGACCCCGCTGGCGGACAGCTCCTCGACATAGCGATCCAACTGCTGATAGTTCATCCGTTCGGCGTCCGGCCGTTCCGTCGCGAAAGACTCCGGCGAGGCGATCGGCAACTGGAGTTGTGCGCTTGTCTCGAATGTGCCCGGACTCCGGTCGGCGCCGAACTCCCGCACCCAGACGTCGCGGCCCTGCCACCCGTCCTCGTAGACCGCGACCCCGGCGAACACTCTCTCGGCCAGACGCCAGTCGTCCTCGGCGAATCGATACGCGGTGAGCCCGTGCAGCGTCACTTCGTTGGGGGCGAAGTGGCCGTAGTGATAGATGGTGCCGTCCTCATCCATGAGCCACCGCCGCTGCAGTATGTCGACATACTGGGGGGAACCCCCACGAATGACCCGGCTGAGCTCGGTCGCCCGGCGGTTCGCATCGGCCAGGAAGCTCTCGCTCATGCCGAAGAGGGTGCCGCTCCACAGCAGAGCGAAGAGGAAGAGCGGCAGGCAGATCCGATACAGGCTGATGCCGCACGCCTTCATCACCGTGAGCTCGCTGGTCTTGGTGAGCATGCCCACCGTAACCAGCGTGGCGACCAGGGCCGAGATGGGCAGGACGTAGTAGACGAACTGCGGGGTGGCGTACCAGAAGTACTCCAGAACTGTCTCCAGCGTCGTATCGCCCCTGAACAGCCGGTCGGAGATCTCGAGGAAGGTCGCGATGTAGAAGATGCCGAGCAGCCCGACGAACGCGAGCATGACCAGCTTGAGGTACTGCTTGGCGACATAGCGATCCAGCAGGCCCAGCCCCCAGCCGATGCCGCCCCCCAGACTCACCCCGCGTCCCGCTCCCGCGTCCTGCGCCACAACCGGGGGGGCTGAGGCGGTCGCTTCCGGCGAGGGCGCACGCCGCCGGAAGCGGGGCAGTGCAGGCAGCATGCGATGTTCCCCGAATCGGGCCCGCCACCGCAGCAGCAGCACGCCGAACGACCCCAACACGATGTTGCAGATCCACACTGCCCAATGGGGTGACACCATCGCGCCCTTCGCCAGCGCCTTGGCGCCGAACATCAGAACGTAGTACGCGAAGATGACGCCGATGCCCAGGGCGAAGCTGGCGAGCTTGCCGTCCTTGCGGGTGGTCACGCCGAGGGCGAGGCTGATGAACGCGAATACGAGGCACGCAACCGGAAGAGAGAACTTCTGGTGGATCTCCATGATCGGGTTGTGCGCGGAGAGGTCGAGGGCCTCCAGCTCTGCCGCCTGGGCACGCAGCTCGGCAATCGTCATCTCGGCATACCCGCGTTGCAGGCCGCCGGCGGGGAAGATCTCGTCCGGAGAGAGGCTCAGCACGATCTCGTCGAAGCGGTTGACGTTGTAGGTGGAGGGCTCGGACCGGTCGACGTCGTGCGCGGCCCCGGAGCCCAGCACGATATCGACGTGCCGGTTCGCCGGGTCCAGCAGAATGCGACCCTCGTCTGCGACGTAGATCTGCAGCGCGTCGGCCTCCCGGGTGTCGGCCAGAAAGACACCGGACCAGCCCGTACCCTGAACGTCGACCTCGTTGACGTAGAGGACCATGCCGGGGAAGCCCTGATTGAAGACCCGCGCCTTGACGTCGTCTTCGGTCCCGGCCGCGACGGTACGAAAGACGATGTCGCGGAACGCCTGGTTGGCGTCCGGCAGCACCACGACGAGGGTGTAGCAGGTGGCGATGGCGGCCACGACGGCCAGCCCGACGACCGGACGCAGCAGGCGGTAGATGCTCACGCCGCACGCCTGCATCACGACGATTTCCCGATCCCCCGACATCCGCCCCAGACCCATCAGCAGACCGATGAGCACGGCCGCCGGAATGGTGAGGCCGAGCCCCTGCGGCACCAGCGTCAGCAGGAGGTGGACGATCGTCCAACTGTCCACGCCCTTGGCAACCAGCTCCTGAGCCACCTGCATGATCGGCGGGATCATCAACAGGAAGGTGAGGACCAGGAGACTCAGGAAAACCAGCGGCAGCGTCTCACGCAGGATGTAGCGGTCGATGATGCGAAACATCGTCCAAGATTGTACCAATCATCCACGCGCCGCGGCCCGGTTTTTCCGCTCCCACGCGGTCTTGCTCTGCCGTTCCGACTCGCTCGCAGGTCGCACCGTCCAGGTTCCCCGGTCCGGTTACTCTCCCGGGGGGGCTATTTTCGGGAGCCCCGTGCCTAACCACCACAACAGCAAGGATTTAGAGGTGATGTCGGCCAGCCGACAGTGCAACCCGCGTCCCTGGCCCCGAGCGAGCCGGCTCCGCCAACCCTGGATTGGACCCGTCAGTGCGTCCATCCGGGCGCGTTGAACCGCCGCCGCGCAACGCCCGCAACGCCACGCCTGAAGCCGCACCCCGTCACCGACTTCGGGGAAGCCGGCTCCGCCGCCACGGCACGAAGCACCGATCACCGAGGGGAAGCCGGCTCCGCCGCCACGGCACGAAGCACCGATCACCGACCCACCAGCAAGCCGGTCCCATCAACCTGATGGACCCGTTTCATGAATCCATCCGTGCACTATGTTGAACCGCCGCGTATTCACTCGCAACGCCCGCCTGAAACCAACCAACTCCGCCACCACGACGCGAAGCACCGATCGCCGACCACCAGCGAGCCGGTCCCATCAACCCTGATGGACCCGTATTCGCCCGCAACGCCCGCCTGAAGCCAACCAGTTTCCGCCGCCACGACGTGAAGCACCGATCGCCGACCAACCAGCGAGCCGGTCCCATCAACCATTGATTGGACCCATTTCATGGGTCCAATAATGGATGTTATGTTAACTTAGGTTGATTTGAGACGCGAATTCGGGCGGCTGATTTCCCCAAACATGACCCCAGCGGGCAAAACCCTCGCTGCGACTACCGCTGATTCCTCGGTTTTGCGCCGATCTCTGGAACGGGACGGCAAATCGCCACGGCCGGGACGGGCCGAAGGCCGGCGGGATGGTTGCCGGTCAAGTTAGTACCACGCCGGGCCGTCCACTCCGGCCAGCACCATTGCGGCGCCGTCGGACGGGTCGGCGTCAGTCCGGTTGCACGCGGCGACCGGAGTCGCTACACAGAGGTGGTGCTACGCGAGGATTGCGTTCGGCGAATCAGGGTTGGCGTGGGTCAGCGCGGCGTGGGCCCGCCGTCGGTCGGGGCCGTCTCGGACACGTGGCCGGCCGGCCACGGACTGGACTCCGCCATGCCAAGATCTGGATGGTCGATGAATCGGCGTGCCGCCGCCGCCCAGCTCCCCTTTGAGCCCGTGCCGGTCCGAGCCATCTTCCCTGGTTTCGTCGTGACCGACTTGCTCTCCACCGCCGACCGGGACGGTTGCGGTCGTAAAGGAGCGGACGTGGATTGGCTTCAGGGCGCGAGGGCAACGCCCGGAGGGCGTTGCAGCGGTGACGATCGAGTGGGACGCCGTCGCAGGTCTTTGGAGGGCTGCGGCGACGCTACACGGGTTCTCCGCCATCCGCGCCCAGGCTCTGGTTGGCGGCGCGGCCGGCGGCGATGGCGCGCTGCACGCGGCGGGTCGCCCAGAGGACGAGGATGAGAAGTATCAGGAGGTAGCTGAACCGGCCCCCGGGCAAGCGCTGCGTCCGCGGGTCGCCGTCCGGGCCGCGGACATCCGCCAGCGCGACCGGCACCGGGGCGTCCTGCAGCGTTTCGGATCGGTCGACGGTTGCGGCGGGGGGCACGCTTCTGCCCTGCCGGCCGACCATCTCGCGCTCGGAGCGCGGTGACGGACGACTCGCCCGGTAGCCGTCGCGAGCCGAAGTGCGGCGTGGTAGCGGCGTCCACGTGGGTACCGGCAGCGTGAGCGGCGCCGTTCCCACCGCGTCGAATGCCGCCGGCGGCTCGTCCAGCGCTTCCACGAGGTCAGGGAGCGCCGTCGGCGCCGCCGGCTCAATCGGCGCCTCCATGAGGTCGTCGGCTGGGGTCTGCGCGGGCTCCCGCGCGACCGGAGCGTTTGCGAACCGGTTCGACCGCAGCGCCGTCCCGGACTCCCTGGCGGTTCTCGCCCTCCGCGGCGGCTTCGGGCGCTGCGCGCCGAAGTTGATCACGCCGACCATGCTGAAGCGGTGGTCGGACGGGCTACCCGGACGTTCGTAGCGTTCTCCGGTGAGCTCGAGCTGCACCGGGCCGCCAAAGAGTCCGGGGACCTGGCCCAGGGCCCCGAGCCGGGCGCCGAGCTGGAGGCGCCGCCCGAGACCTGCCCGCTGGCCGTAGCCACCGAAGGGTTCCAACAGCGCGTCCTCCCCGAGGCGCAGCCCGTAAGCGACCAGAGCATCGATCCCGGCCGTGTCGTAGCCGGTGTCCTGACTCGGAATCTGGAAGTGGTCCTGCCACAGCGTGTCGGCCCCCATGCCCGCGGTACCCCAGGTGGGCCGTACCGTCAACCTCAAGCCCGGCTGGTAGGAGCCCGCACCCACGCTCGCGGCCAGGCTGACGCCGTGGTCGGAGTAGCCGGTCGCAGAGTGCAGGACCAGGCGCCGGCCCTGTGCCTCCACCTGCAGCCGGCCGCCGCGCAGCCGCATCCCGCCGGCCACCTCGAGCCCTACTCCGGTCTGGCCCGCGCCGCCGTCGTGGCGAGCGCTCACGGCGCCGAACGGCGTCAGCGTCGAGCCGCCGAATGCGTCCAGATCCTGCGTCAGCTCGATACCGCCTCGGAGGCGCTGCACCCCTGCCTGGAGCGCGTCGATGGTCTCGTCTCCCTCCCCGGTCGCCAAACGCGCCAGCGACGCCTCGCCTCGCAGCCCGATCCGAAGGCCGCGGCCCACCGTCGCCAGCCGCCGCCGGCCTTCCAGCAGGCCCAGCGCCAGACGCAACGGGCTCGCATCGGGGTTCTCGACCGCCGCCCGCGCGAGGCTTGCGGTTCCCCGGCCGGCGCCCGCCACCGCCATTACCGTCGTATCTCCGCTGCCCCAGCGCAGATACGGATACACGGTCGTCAGCGTCGTCTTCAACTGTCCCGCGGCGGTTCCCGCCTGCCACGTTCCGCGCCCGGCGCTGCGCCCGACCGCCACGCCGAACAACCAGCGCCGGCCGGCCAGGGCGTCGACCCCGAGATACGCGGTGCGGAGGTCGCCTTCGTAGTCGCCCACCGCCGCCTCGGGTGTTCCCCGGAACGCCTGCAGGTCGCCCTGGCCCCATATCGTCCAGCGCCGTTGCCGGCCGGGCGCTTCCACTTCGGTCTGGCCGCCGCCCCCGAAGGTCAGCAACACGTCGGTGCCCTGCAGCGCCTGGTCCCAACCGACGTTGCCGACGCCGCTGAATGCGCCATTCGCGGCCAGCGGTTGCAACTGTGGATCTGCCGGTGTTCCCGCCAGGCCGGGCGCGGCGAACCGCTGGCGCAGCGACGCGGCCCGGGTCAGCCAGGCGTGCGTCTGCACCAGACCGCCGGGGCCCAGGCGATTCCAGGCCCCCGGCCCGAAGAACTGTCCCGCCACCATCAGCCGCTGCGTGTCGCCGCCGCCGCTGTCCAGCCGCCGCCCGACCGTCTGCCGCACGCTCGACAGGTGGCCTCGGCCCATAGCCGCCAGCGTGTCGGTCAGCACCGCCCGCACCAGCCGATCCCCCACCGCCACGCCGAACGTCTGGGTCGCGGTCAGCCCCGCCGGGTCGCTGGCCGTCACCGTGACCGTCGCGGCGCCGGCAAGGACCGCCGTCAACGTCAGCGTCGACCCCGCGACGGTGACCGTCGCCGCCGCCGGATCGGACGACTCCGCCGTGTAGGTCAGCACGTCGCCGTCGACGTCGTCGAAGTACGGCGTCAAGTCCAGCGTCACCCTGTTTCCGCCCTCTTCGAGCACCTGCTCCGGGATGGTCTCCAGCGCCACCGGCGCGTCGTTCACCGGCCGCACCCTCAGGGTCGCCGTCGCCGTCGCCGTCAGCCCGCCGAGGTCGGCCACCGTGTAGCGGAAGCTGTCCGGACGTTGTAGTCCCGCGCCGGCGCGTACCGCACGCCGCCTGCCGCGATCGTCGCCGACCCGTGTGACGGGGTCGTCACGTCGACGATGCGCAGCGACTCCCCGTCGGGGTCCCGGTCGTTCGCCAGCACGTCCACCACGATCGGCTCGTCCTCCGGCGTTTCCGCCACGTCGTCGACCGCCTCCGGCACGTCGTTGACGGCCAGCACTTCCACGGTCACCGTCGCTTCCGCGGTCAGCCCGCCCGCGTCCGCCACCGTGTAGCGGAAGCTGTCCGGGCCGTTGTAGTCGGGAGCGGGCACGTAGCGCACCTCGCCGGCCGCCACTGCGGTCGTCCCGTGCCGCGGCGCGGCCACCGCCACGATCTGCAGCCGGTCTCCGTCGGGGTCCGTGTCGTTCGCCAACACGTCCACCGCGAGCGGCTCGTCTTCCGACGTCTCCACCGGGTCGTCGACCGCGATCGGTGCTTCGTTGACCGGCAGGACCACCACGCCCACGCTCGCTTCGGCCTCCAGCCCGGCCGAATCGCGCGCCACGACCGCCAGGTCGTATCGATCGGGGCCCGACTCCGCGTCCTCCCCGGGACCCACGTAGGAGACCCCCCCGCTCGACGGCCCGACCCGGAACAGGCGGGCCTCGCCCCCCCGCAACACGTAGGTCAGCCGATCGTCGTCCGGGTCGGTTGCCTGCACCGTGCCGAGGAGCACCGCTGCCGTCCGGCCGTCGCGCTCTTCCTCGAGCTGGAACTCGTAGCCAGCGGGGGCGAATACGGGTGGCCGGTTGCTCTCCTCGTCGTCTGCCCCGCCGTCATCATCATCGATGATCGTCAGGGTCTGAGCAGATGGCGCCGCCAACCCGGCAGGCCCCGTCACCGAGCCCGTCACCGTCACCTGCTTGTCCGGGCCGTCTACGTCGTCGTCGACTGCAGTGATCGCCACCGTCCCAGTGCTCCGGGTCCGACCCGCCGCAATCGTCAGCGCCCGGTTCGCGCTCAGCGCGAAGTCTTCCGCATCGGCTGGCGCCACGGCCGCGGCAGTGACCGTGACCGTCACGTCCTCGGTCGTCGCCTCGCTCAACTGCGCGGTAACGCGGCTCTCTCCCCCGTTCTCGGAGATCCGCTCGGGCGCCAGCACCAACGTCACGACCTCCGCCGCTTTCGTGGACACTGCCCCTCCGTCGTCATCATCGGCGATCGTCAGGGTCTGAGCAGACGGCGCCGCCAGGTCGGGAGGCCCCGTCACCGTGCCCGTCACCGTCACCCGCTTGTCGGGGCCGTCCACGTCGTCGTCCACCGCGGTGATCGCCACCGTCCCGGTGCTCTGTGTCTGACCCGCGGTGATCGTCAGCTCCCGGTTCGCGCTCAGCGCGAAGTCGTCCGCATCGGCCGGCGCCACGGCCGCAGCAGTGACCGTGACCGTCACGTCCTCGGCCGCCGCCTCGCTCAACTGCGCGGTAACACGGCTCTCGCCCGCGCTCTCGGCGATCCGCTCGGGTCCCAGCACCAACGTCACCGTAGCTTTCGTGGACACTGCCCCTCCGTCGTCATCATCGGCGATCGTCAGGGTCTGAGCAGACGGCGCCGCCAGTCCCGAGGGCCCGGTCACCGCGCCCGTCACCGTCACCTGCTTGTCGGGGCCGTCCTGTTCGTCGTCCACCGCGGTGATCGTCACCGTCCCGGTGCTCTGCGTCTGTCTGGCGGCAATCGTCAGCTCCCGGTTCGCACTCAGCGTGAAGTCGCCCCCATCCGCAGAAGGTACGGCCTCGGCCGAGACCGTCACGGTCACCGATTCACTCGACGCCGGGTTCAGGAGGGCGGTCACCGTGGTCACGCCGCCGTTCTCCCCGATGCGCGCCGGCGTCAACACCAGCGACACCACCGGGGTCCCGTCGTCGTCCATGATCTTCAGCATCCGCGGTAGAGGTGGCAGCACGCCGTTGCCGTCCGTCACCGTGCCCGTCACCTCCACGGTCTTGTTCGGCCCATCCAGGATGTCGTCCCCCGCGGTAATCGATACCGTTCCCTCGCTCGCGGTCTCACCCACGGCAAACGTCAGCTGGCGGTTCTCACTGAGAACGAAATCGTTCTCGACGCCGGAAACAGCCCGCGGCCGGGTCGCCGGCGCCGCGCCGCCGGGGCCGGCCTGCGAGGATCGCGAGAATCGGACGGAGGAGGGAGACATCGAAGACGCACCGATGTTCACCGTGACGGGTTCGCTCGACGGCCCGGTCAACGTCGCGCTGACCTCGCTCTTCCCACCCTCTTCGATGGTGCTCGGACTCAAGTCGAGGACCACCCTCGGTGTCTCTTCGTCGTCGGTGATCGTGAGCGTCTGCGGCTCCGGGTGCGCCACGTCGCGACCGCTCGTTACCACTCCGGCGACCTGGAGCGTCTTGTCCGGCGCGTCGATGTCGTTGTTCACCGCCGCGATGGTCAACGTCTCCGTGCTCTTGGTCTCGCCCGCCGCGATCGTCAGCGTCGCCCCCGTCAGCTCGAAATCCGCCGCCACCGCCGGAGAGCTCGGTGTCGCCGACACCGCCACCGTGACCACCTCGTTCGACGGCGCCGTCAACATCGCGGTCACCGTGCTCCTGCCACCGTTCTCGCCGATCGACGCCGGCTCGAGCTTCAACATCAACGTCGGCGTCCCGTCGTCGTCGGTGATCGTCAGCGTCTGCGTCGTGGGCGCCGCCACGCTATTGCCGCCGGTCGCCGACGCCGTCACCTCGACCGTCTTGTCCGGGGCGTCGACGTCGTTGTCCTCGGCCGAGATGGTCACCGTCTCCGTGCTCACCAACTGCCCCGCCCGGATCGTCAGCTCCCGATTCACGCTCAGCCGGAAGTCGTTCGCCACCGCCGGCCCGACCGCGGCCGCGGACACCGTCACCACCACGTCGGCGCTCGACAGCCCGTCCAGCGACGCCGTCACCATCGTCTCGCCGCGGTTCTCCGAGATCGATGCCGGAGCCAGCGCCAAGGTCAACGTCGGCGTGTCCTCGTCGTCGATGATCGTCAGCGTCAGGGGCGCCGGTGCCGCCGCACCGTTGCCGCCGGTCGCCGTTCCCTTCACTTCGACCGTCTTGTCGGGGGCGTCCACGGTGTTGTCCCTGGCCGTGATCTTGACGTCTCCCGTGCTCACCGTCTCGCCCGCCGCGATCGTCAGCGCGGTTCCCGTCAGCTCGAAGTCGCCCGCCGCCACCGGGGCTTCCGCCATCACCGACACCGTCACCGCCACCGCCTCGCTCGACGTCCCGCTCAGCGTGGCGGTCACCGTGGTTTCGTCGTTGTTCTCCGAGATCGACGCCTGGGACAGCTTCAGCGTTACCGTCGGCGCACCCTCGTCATCGATGATCGTAAGGACCTGCGCCGCCGGGTCCGCCACGCCACTCGCGCCCGAGACCGCCGCCGCCACCCCGACGGTCTTGTTCGGGCTGTCCATGGTGTTGTTCTCGGCTGCGATCGTCACCGTCCCGGTGCTCTCGGTCTGCCCTGCCGGGATCGTCAGCTCGACATTCGCACTCAGCGCGAAGTCTCCGGCCACCGCGGGAAGGACCGGACTCGCGGACACCGTCAGCGTCACCGTCTCGCTCGACAGCCCGCTGAGCGACGCCGTCACCGTCGTCGAACCGCCGTTCTCCGAGATCGACGTCGGATCGAGCTTCAGCGTGACCTCCGGCGTCTCTTCGTCGTCCTCGATCGTCAGCGTCTGCGCCGCCGGGTCCGCCACGCCGCGACCCCCCGCCGCCACCCCCGCGATCTCCACCGTCTTGTCCGGCGCGTCGACCTCGTTGTTGTCGGCGGCCATCGTCACCGTGCCGGTGCTCTTCGTCTCGCCTGCCTCGATCCTCAGCGTCGTCCCCGTCAGATCGAAGTCCGCCGCCACTGCCGGGGAGCTCGGCGTCGCCGTCACCGTCACCGTCACCGCCTCGCTCGACGGCGCCGTCAGCATCGCCGTCACCGTGCTCCGGCCGCCGTTCTCGCCGATGGACGCCGGCTCCAGCTTCAGCATCAGCGTCGGGGTCCCGTCGTCGTCGGTGATCGTCAGCGTCTGCGCCCCCGGCGCCGCCACGCCGTTGCCGCCGGTGGCCGACGCCGTCACCCCGACCGTCTTGTCCGGCGCGTCGACGTCGTTGTCCCGGGCCGTGATGGTCACCGTACTAGTGCTCGCCAACTGCCCCGCGCGGATCGTCAGCTCCCGGTTCGCGCTCAGCCGGAAGTCGTTCGCCACCGCCGGCTCCACCGCCGTCGCGGATACTGTCACGACCACGTCGGCGCTCGACAACGCGTCCAGCGACGCCGTCACCGTAGTCTCGCCACCGTCCTCCAGGATCGACGTCGGAGCCAGCTCCAGCGTCAGCGTCGGCGTCGCATCGTCGTCGGTGATCGTCAGGGTCAGGGGCGCCGGCGCGGCCGCGCCGTTGCCGCCGGTCACCGTGCCCGATACGGTGAGCCTCTTGTCCGAGGCATCCAGCTCGTTGTCCTTCGCAGTGACCTTCACCTCCCCCGTGCTCGTCGTCTCGCCCGCGGCGATGGTCAGGGTGTCGCCGGTCAGCGTGAAGTCACCCGCCACCGCCGGGGACACCGGTGCCGCCGACACCGTCACCGTCACCGCCTCGCTCGACTGCCCGCTCAGGGTCGCCGTCACCGTAGTCTCGCCGCCGTTCTCCGAGATCTCCGCCGGACCGAGCGCCAGGGTCACGGTCGGAGTCGTTTCGTCCTCCGTGATCTCCAGGGTCATCGGCGCCGGCGCGGCCAGCCCTTCCGGCCCTTCCGTCAGCGTCCCCGTCACCGTCACGGTCCGGTCCGGCGCCTGGCTCTCGTCGTTCACCGCCGTGATCGTCACCGTCTCGGTGCTCGACGTCTGTCCCGCGGGAATCGTCAACGCCGTGTTCGCGCTCAGCTCGACGCCGCCGGCCCCGGCCGGGGAGACCGCTCCGGTGGAGACCGTCAGTGTCACCGGCTCGGCGGCCGCCGCGCTCAGGGTCGCGGTCACCGTGGTCGCGCCGCCCTCCGAGATCGTGGTCGGGTCCAGGGCCAGCGTCAGCGTGGGCGTGGCTTCGTCGTCCGCGATGGTCAGGGTCTGCGATGCCGGCGCCGCCGCGTCCGTGGACCCCGACAGGGTGCCGGTCACCGTCACGGTCTTCGCCGGGCTGTACAGGCTGTCGTCGTTGGCCGTGATGGTCACGGTGCCGGTGCTCGACGTTTCGCCCGCCTCGATCGTGAGTGTCGTGCCGCTCAACGTAAAGTCGTTGGCGACCGCGGGCGAGACCGGCGCGGCCGCCACCGTCACCGTCACGTCGTCGCTCACGGTTCCGTTCAGGGTCGCCGTCACCGTGCTCTCGCCGGCGTTCTCGGAGATCGAGGGCGGCGACAGCACCAGCGTCACGCCGGTGGTGTCGTCGTCCTCGATGTACAAGTTCCGCGCGCTGGCGTCCGTCACCCCGGGCAGGCCCGTCACCGAGCCGCGCACCCAGAGCGGCTTTCGGTCCGGTCCATCCACGGGGTTGTCCACCGCCGTAACCGTCACCGTCCCCGTGCTCCACCTCGAGCCGGCCTCAATCGTCAGCGTGCGGTTCTCGCTCAGCCTGAAGTCGTCGGCCGACGACAAGTCCCCCGTCTCCACCCGCACCGTCACCGTCACGTTGTAGTCCGTCGAGTAGCCGAGCCACGCCGACACCGTGCTGACGCCGCCGTTCTCGGCGATCGTCCCCGGCGACGGGCTCATATTGACCGTCGGCATGCCGGGCTCCTCGAACATCACGGTGGCGGTATTCGGCGTGCCGATGCGGACTCCCGGGGGCGCGGTCCCGAAGCCGATCTTCACGCCCTCCCCTTCCTCGTCCCTGTCGTCGGCCTGGGGGAAGATGCGGAGGAACGCCGTCGTCTCGCCCGGCTCGAACCGCACGTAGGCGGCGGCGCCGTAGAAGTCGACGCCATGGGTGGCGCCGCCCACCATCTCTCGGGTCAACGGGATCTCCAGGCGTCCGGCGGAGTCGAGGTCGAGAATGCCGTCCTGGAAGGTGTTCGGGGCCGCGCTCAGGAATATGTTGACCTGCGAGTAGGAGACCGAGCCGCTTGGAAAGTAACCCTCGGGGACGCTGTACTCGGCGTGCTCGAACCTCACCGTTACCTCGTCGTTCGACTGTGCCCCGGCGCTCGCCGCGGCCAACGTGACGGCGACGAGCGCCAACGCCGCGAACGCCGGCCGGAGCCGGACGGCGGGTATGCCGAGAAGACCGCGTAGCTTTCGTGCCGGGAACATGTCTCGTCTCCGAACCTGCACCCAGGAGCACAGCGGTGCGGTTCGGCCACGGTTATCGGCACCTGCGCCGGCCTGCAACAGGTCGCCGGCCAGCTCGCAGACGCGAGGGATTGCGGGCGGCTCCGATATGGAGTCCCCCGCCCGAACCCGGCGCCGGTCGAGCCGAGTGAAATCCCCGTAGACGGAGAGGCTGAGTTGGCAGCCCGCGGTGGAACCCCGCGTTGCACCGAGAGCGGCGAGGGCGCCAGCGGGCTGAAGGGCGCCCTCGGGCAAAGAACGCCCGTGCCTGATAAGGCGTGAGGAGGGCGCATATTGGGCCTATGGCAACCGCGGACTGCAGGCAGTCCGTCCAAGCAACGCAGTCAGGCGGGATGCATTGCCGCTCGAATGCAGCGGGGACTATCACCACGGGCTCTTGAGGACCGGCGAGTGACGACGGACGTGACGCGGGAACCCGCCAGAGCCCCCCGGACCCCGAGGTTCATCGCCTTTCGACGGCGCGACGTGCAGCGAGGAAGACCGCGGGAGGTCCCGCAACTGCGACAAGCAGTGCAGGCCGGCCGCTCAGTCGGCGCGTTTCAGCTCTTCGATGATCTCGGTAAGGGCGGAGATGATCTCCTCGCGCTCGACCTGAGACTTTCGGAACTTGAGGTTGAGATTGAAGCTCTTGGCGGGCGGGACGTACTTGAAGACGAAGGCCTTGGGACGCCCCGGCTTCCGTTTGGCGCTCTGTCTCGTCGCTACCGCGCGGGCCTGCTCGCGCGTCGCCGGCCCGCCCCCCCGGGTCAGTTGCTCGACGAAAGCGATCATTTTCTGGGGGTCGCCCTGCCTAACTACCTGCAACAACAGAGATTTGGAGTTGATGTCGGCCAGCCGACACAGCTCTCGAACCTCTTCCGGCATGGCATGCAGTGCCAGAGACTCGGTGACCGAGCTGCGGGACTTTCCGAGCCGTCTCGCCACGTCGTCGTGCTTGAGGCCCTGCACCTGGACGAGGGCGTGCAGCGCCTCCGTTTCCTCGAACGGGGTGATGTCCTTCCGCTGCAGGTTCTCGATCAGTGCGATCTCGAGCAACTCGTCGTCCTCGATGTCGCGGATGACGACCGGGACCTCATCGAGAGCGAGTCGAACCGCTGCCTGATAGCGCCGCTCGCCGGCGGCGATCTGAAACCGCCCCCGGCGTTGTCTGACGATCAGAGGCTCGAGGATGCCCTTCTCGGTAATGGAGGCCATCAGCTCGGACAGATCACCCATGACCTGCCTCGGCTGGTCCGGATTGGGATCGATCTGGTCGATGGGCACCATGCGTCCGAGGGGCATGCCCGCGGAAGCCGCCAGCGATTCCACGTAGTGCTCGTCGTGGCGCATCTTGACTACGCTTGGGAGTCCTTTTCTAGGCACGATCAACGACCTCCTCGCACAGCCGGTAATAGTCCGACGCGCCCTTGGAATCCGGCGCGAAGGAGAAGATCGATTCACGATACGCGGGGCTCTCCTCCAGACGCACGTTCTTCGAGATGACCGTCTTGAACACCTTGGCGCCGAAGACCTTGTTGATCTGGGTTCGAATGTCGCGGCCGAGCGACGTTCTCCGGTCGTGCATGGTGATGAGCACGCCGATCATCTCCAGACTCGGATTGGCTCGGGTTCTGACCTTCTCGATCGTCTCCAGCAGATCGTCCGTACCCTCGAGCGCGAAGTAGGACGACTGAATCGGAATCAGCAGATGGGTCGCGGCCACCAGGGCGTTGACGGTCAGGAGGCCGAGGGTCGGCGGACAATCGATGACGACGTAGCGGTAGGTGCTCGTGAGCGGCGCCAGAAGATCCTTCAGCTTGAAGTGGGCGTCGAGCTCGCCGACCATGCGCGCTTCGAGCTTGGCCAGCGATATCTGGGCCGGTGCGACCGACAGATTCTCCTGCTGCTCTGCCGGCATCACGATATCCGCGAGCGAGCAGTCCTTCTCGGCGAACGCGTCGTAGACCGATCGACGAATGGTGGTGCGATCGATGAACGAGAGGGTGCTATTGCTTTGCGGATCGAGATCGATCAGCAGGGTCCGTCCCTGACGGAGCGACAGGGCCGCAGCAAGATTGATCGCCGTCGTGGTCTTGCCGACGCCGCCTTTCTGATTGGCGATCGCGACGATCATGTCGACCGGTTTCTGGCAGGAATCGCGCTGAAGGAGCCAATTCGGACACCCGATCCGAGACCGGCATCATTGTAAGTGGTGCAGACAGCGTGTCAAGCTCGCGGCACGTCACATCTTGTACTTGCCCATCTCTTCCGGGTCGAGGTCTTCCAGCCATTTCTGCAGACGCTCGGAGTCTGCCTTGTCCGGCATGATGTTCAGGGACTTCGCGCGGTCGATGACGGTGTCTTCGGCGAAGATCGGCGCTCGCACACGAAGCGCCAGCGCGATGGCGTCACTGGGACGGGCGTCGATGGCCACCGGCTCCCCTTGCACCACCAAGTGGATGATGGCGTAGAAGGTATTGTCCTTCAGGTCGCTGACCACGACCTTGTGGACGTCCGCCTTCAGGTCATGGATGACGTTGCGGAGCAGATCATGCGTCATCGGTCTCGGCGGCGACACGTTTTCGATCTGGAGAGCGATTGCGTTCGCCTCGAAGACCCCCATCCAGATCGGAAGAACCCGCTGCCCTTCGGCGTCGTGCAGGATCACGATCGGCATGTTGGTGACCGGATCCACCATCAGCCCCTTGATTGACATCTCGACCTGCATCGATACGGCTCCCTTTGTACCCCGTCACCCCCGGGAGCCCGCTGCGAAAGCTCCGCTGCGTTCCACCGGCGACGGCGGGTGCGTTCCGAGCGGGTCCGCGAGCTCGCCTCGAAGGCTGAACGGTCCGCTCTCCGTGATCCGCACCCGGACCAGGCGACCCAGCAGGTCCTCGGATGCAGCGCCTCCGAGGCCGCAGCCTGCCGCGGCGGGGCGGAAATTGACCACCGTGTTCCCGCTGGTGCGGCCGGCCAGCTCGGTCGTGCGCCTGCGGCTCGTCGAATCGACCAGCACGTCTACGAGGGCGCCGACCCGCTGCCGATGAATCTCGGCCTGTATCTCCTTTTGCAGCTCCTGCAGCGCGACGATCCGCCGCGTCTTCTCGGCCGCCGGAACGTCGTCTGCGAGCCGCTTGGAGGCCAGGGTATTCGGACGCTCGGAGTACTTGAACGAGAACATGCTGTGGTACCGCACCTGGCGGGTCAGGCTGAGGGTCTCGTCGAACTCCTGGCGGGTCTCGCCCGGAAACCCGACGATGACATCGGTCGACAACGCGATGTCCGGCATCGCGGCTCTCAATCGGTCGACCAGGCGCAGATAGTCGTCTCGGGTGTGCCGGCGACGCATCCGCGCCAGCATGCTCGTGGACCCCGATTGCACCGGCAGATGCAGGTGCCGGCAGACTTTCGGCAGGGTGCGCATGGCCGCGATCATGCGATCGGTGACATGGCGTGGATGAGGACTCGCAAACCGGATGCGCTGGATTCCGGGCACGCCGTGGACCAGCTCGAGCAGCGCCGCGAAATCGCAGTCGGGTCGGTCGGGGGCCGCGTAGTGATTCACGATCTGGCCGAGAAGATGGACCTCGCGATACCCGTTGTCGGCGGCGAGCCGGACCTCGTCGACGATCTCCGAGGCCGGCCGCATCCGTTCGTGGCCCCGCGTATACGGCACGACACAGAACGAGCAGAAATCGTTGCATCCCTCGATGATCGTGACCGCCGCCTTGATCGGGTTCGAACGCCGGGCCACCCCCAGCGGGAACGACACGTTGTCATAGGGGTTGACGTCGACACGTTCCGGCCGGTCGCCGGTCAACCCCTCCACCATGGCCGGCAACCGGCTGAGAGCCTGGGTGCCGACGACGAGGTCGACCCGTTGTCCACGTTCGAGCAGGGCGCGTCCCTCCTGCTGCGCAACACAGCCGGTCACCGCCACGATCGGACGTGTCCCGTCGGGGCGGCGGCCGGGTACCATGCCGAGCT
The DNA here is from genome assembly GCA_965229825.1 of Vicinamibacterales bacterium. Lineage (GTDB taxonomy): Bacteria > Acidobacteriota > Vicinamibacteria > Vicinamibacterales > UBA8438 > JAJEEA01. The sequence continues at coordinate 1,265,781 of CBDDJQ010000012.1, read as the reverse complement.
CCGTGTACACCCGTTCCTCCGCCCGTTCCCGGACGCTGCAGGTGTTGATGACCACGAGATCCGCATCATCGACGGCCGCGGCCGCCTCGTATCCCGCCTGATCGAGCAGGCCGGCCAAGCGTTCGGAGTCGTGCACGTTCATCTGACACCCGAACGTTTCGATGAAATACTTCCTGGCCACGGTTGCGTTTCCTCGTCGATGACAGGGCTGACGCCGGCGTCCTCAGGGGGCTCGCCGGCTCCGCTTCCCCGGCGCTTCCCGCGACAGCAGCTCGCGTGCGCTCTCCAAGACGGCACCCGAGACTCGGGTGCCGGTCATCATCCTCGCGATCTCCGACGCTCGCGATTCCTCGTCCAATCGGTGCACCTCGGCCAGCGTGCGTCCGTCGCGGACGGATTTCGTGACCCGGTGATGACTGGTGCCGTACGCGGCAATCTGCGGCAGATGCGTTATGCAGAGCACCTGATAGCGTTCGGCCAATCCGCGCAGCTTGGCGCCGACCCGCTCGGCCGCCTCGCCGCCGATGCCGGCGTCGACCTCGTCGAAGACCAGCGTACGACCGGGCGCGTCGGTTCGGATCACGGTTCGCAGCACCAGCATGACCCTCGAGAGCTCGCCGCCTGACGCGATACGCGCGAGAGGCCGGACCTCCTCCCCGGGATTGGCCGAGAAGTAGAACTCGGCCTGATCGATGCCGCGTTCCGTCCGGACCGCCTCTCCGGCCGGCGGCTCGTCGAACACCACGTCGAACCGGGTACGCTCCATCGCGAGATCGGCGAGGCCGCGCTCGATGGACCGCGCCAGCGTTTCCGACGCCGCGCGACGGCGCTCCGACAGGGTTCGGGCCAGAGCCGCGTAGGCGTCGCCCGCCTCCGAGACCGCCGCTTCCAGCGATTCGAGGTCGACGTCCCCTTCGATCTGCTCGCGTTCGAGCCGCAGCCGGGTTCGATGGGCGATGACATCGGCCAGGGTCGGACCGTAGCGTCGCTTCAACCGCTCGAGCCCGGCCAACCGCTCCTCGACCGCCGGCAACTGTTCAGGCGACGCGTCGGCGCCGCTGGCGTGCGACCGCAGCGCGTACGCCATTTCTTCCAACTGCGAGAGCACCGCGTCTCTCGACTCGACGTGCTGCGTGAATTCGGCATCGAACCGCGCAAGCTCCTCGACCCGTTTCCAGACCCGATTCAGGACGCCCAAGGCGGCGTGGTCCCCATCGTACAACTCCGCGTAGCTCTCGGCCGACAATTGGTGGATCCGCTCGGCGTTCGCGAGAATCCGTCGTTGCGCCGCGAGCGTCTCGTCCTCATTCTCGAGGGGATCGACCTCCTCGATATCGCGAAGCTGCAGCGCCACGATTTCGGCGCGTTCGACCGCGGTCTCCGCGCTGGTGCGGGCCTGCTTCAGCCCGCGCCGGGCGTCCTGCCATCTCGTGAAGGCGTCTCGCACCGTGCCGCGCAGCGACTCGAGCTTCGCGTACCGATCCAGCAGATCGAGATGGGTCGACGGATCGAGCAGCACCTGATGCTCGTGCTGGCCGTGGAGGTCCAGCAGCCCGGCGCCGACGGTTCGGAGGCTCGCGGTCGAAACGAGTCGGTCGTCGACGAAGGCCCGGCTTCGTCCCTGCGCCGATATCTCACGACGCAGCACACGCTCGCCGCCGTCCGCGTCTTCCGCCACCGCTTCCACTATCGCCCGTTCCGCGCCGGTCCGCACCAGGCTCGACGAGGCCCGCGCACCGCGCAGCAGACCCAGCGCGCCGACGACGATTGACTTGCCGGCGCCGGTTTCGCCGGTCAGGATCGTGAATCCGGCATCCAACTCAAGCTCAAGGCGATCGATGACCGCCATGTCCCGAATACGGAGAAAGCGGATCATGGTCCGGCAGGGTCCGGGGGAGCTGAGAAGCGCCACTTTATCATAGGTTTGACAGTGACCCGCCGCCGTGCTACTTTTTCGGGGTCGGCGCTTTCCCAGCGGCGCGCTTTTGTAGTTAACGGAGGGCTCGTGCGTGCTCTTGGTTACTACGCCATGGCCATGCAAACGCAGGTCGATGGCGCGTCGGATGGTGTGCTTAGTGGCGGCATGCTCGACTGGATAGCCCAGTCGACGCCGCTTTCCAAGTTCGTCCTCCTCCTCCTGCTTCTCTTCTCTGTCTATTCCTGGGGTATCGCGCTCCACAAGCTGTGGCTGTTCCCCCGTATCGAACGGCAGACCTGGAGCTTTCTCGACGTGTTTCGACGGAGCACCAAATTCTCCGAGGTGAGCTCGGCGTGTCGTTCGTTGAAACAGAGCCCGCTGGCAGGGTTGTTTCAGGCCGGCTACGCCGAGCTCAATACGCAGTTGCGCCAGGGAAACGGCGGCGGCGCCGGCGAGCGTCCCACTCTGCGGAGCCTCGACGCGGTCGATCGTGCGCTGCAGCGGGCGGCGGTGGTTGAAGCCAACAAGCTCGAACATCGCGTCCACCTGTTGGCGACGACCGCGAGCATCGCGCCGTTCATCGGGCTTTTCGGAACGGTGGTGGGAATCGTCAACGCGTTCCAGGGAATCGCGGGAACCGGTTCGACCGATCTGACCGTCGTGGCCCCCGGCATTGCCGAGGCGCTGATTGCGACCGCCGCCGGTCTCGGGGCGGCGATTCCCGCCGTGTACTTCTACAACCACGTGACGAACAAGGTGCGGCTCTATCTGTCGATGATGGACGACTTCAGCCTGGAGTTTCTCAATATCGTGGAGAGGAACTTCATGTAGCGTCCGCGCATCGCGGTACGCGGCGTGCAGAGCATGAATCACGGACCGGGACATGCCCACGATTCAGAACCAGGGAACGGGCGGCGCCTCCGGCGGGAGGCGCCGCAGAGTCGTGCGAACGGCGACGTCGTTGTCGGAAATCAACGTGGTGCCGCTGGTGGACGTCATGCTCGTTCTGCTGATCATCTTCATGGTGGCGGCGCCGATGATGCAGCGCGGCATGGACGTGAGCCTGCCGGTGTCGCGGCGCGCGAATGAAATTGCCGCCGAGCGGTTGTTCGTGACGATTCCGTTGACGTTTCGCGCCGATGGAATCGTGCAGGTAGGGGACGAGGCGGTTCGGGTCGAGGTGCTCCAGGAACGCATGCGGCAGGAGCTCGGTGAGCGCACCGATCGCGAGGTCTTCGTACGGGGCGACGGAGACATCACGTTTCAGGAGCTGGTGTCCGTGATCGACGAGCTCAAGGCGGGCGGCGTCACCAATGTCGGACTCGTGACCGCGCTGCCGTCAGAACCCTGATCGACGTCCAAACGGTCCATGCAGTCGATTACCGATCTGGTTCGCCAACGCACCGCCGGCGGGGACGGCTTGGCGCGCACCTGCGCAATCTCGCTGGCCGGACACGTCGTGTTCATGGCCGCCGTCGTGGCGTTTCCCTCCGCCTTCGTCGCCGTCGTCGAGACCGAGGTGACGGCCGACGTCATGACCATCAATCTCGGGGGACCGGCCGGGCCGAGCACGGGCGGACAGGCGGCGCTGGCCGCGCGTCCCGTGCAGGAAGTGCTGCCGCTCGAAGAGGCGAATCGCCCCCAGTGGATTCAACCGCCCACGCCTGCCCCGCCCGAGATGATCCTGCCGACCGAAGACGCCGGCCGCCGCGAGGAAGTGGACGTGCCGGCGGAAACGGCGCCGGACGAGTCTCGGGGACGGACGCCGACCCGCGGACCTGAATTGCGGGAAGGCAATGCCCTGGCGGAGACCGGCTCCGAAGGGAGTGGCGTGGGGCTTTCCGCCGGGGGGCTGGGGTCGGGCGGCGAGCTCGATGTGCAGAACTTCTGCTGTCCGCAGTACCTCGGCATCATGACGGCACAGATCCGCAATCGCTGGGACAACCGGCAGCGGGTGACCGGCGAGGTGACGATAAAGTTCACCATCCAGCGCGACGGTCGAATCACGGATGTGGAACGGGAGACCACCAGCGGGTACTTCGCGCTCGACCAGAGTGCCGAACGCGCGGTGCGGTACACGGCGCGGTTGCCGCAGCTACCGTCGGCGTTCGACGAAGACAGCTTGACCGTTCATCTCGATTTCCGATACCAACGCTGAGGAGCATCACCGATGGCCCGTATTCCGTGCCGCCCCGCCGATGCCTCGAAGGTTCGCCGCACCGGGGGCAATCGTGGCGGCATTCGATCGAATCCGTATCCGTCATGGGTTTGGGGCGCCATGTCGGCCGCGCTGGCGGTACTGGCTCTTCCACCGTTGCCGGCGTCGATCGGCGCCGCCGGGGAACCGATGCAGCGGGATCAGGTCCGGGTGGTCATCGGAGACCGCATCGGGACCCAATCGAGCATCGCGGTGCCCGACTGCCTGCCGCTGACACCGGATCAGGCGACGGTGGAGGCGAGCCGCACCATAGCCCAGGTCCTGTGGGACGACCTGGATTACGAACGCGAGTTCAGACTGATCCCCCGCGACGTCTACCGCACGATTCCGGTCGCGGATTCACTGAACAATCTCCCCTTCGATCGATGGCGGGAGCTCGGCGCCGACGGCGTGGTGAGCTGCACCGTCGCGGCCCGCGGCGAGCGCCAACTGGAGATCGCCGTCCGCCTGTTCTCGGTCCAATCCCGCGAGTCGGCGTTCGGCGTCCTGTACACCGGCTCTACCCGCAACATCCGCCTCTATGCGCATCAGTCGTCGGACGAGATCCACCGGCATCAGCGCGGTCTCGAAGGCGTGGCCCGAACCCGCCTCGCGTTCGTTTCCGACAGAGACAGCGAATCGGTGTTCGGGCTGGTCGAGAACAGACGGGTGAAGGAGATCTACATCGCCGACTACGACGGCGCCAACCCGCGGCGGGTCACCGTGTCCCGCACCCTCAACACGAATCCGGCGTGGTCGCCCGACGGCCGGTCCATCGGGTACACGTCGTGGCTCAGCGGTTTTCCCGATGTGGTGGTGTCGTACCTGTTCGAAGGACGCATGGCGACGCCGGTCGAAGGCGACAGCCGCCGGCAGAACTTCCTCCCTGCCTTCTCGCCCGACGGCCGGCGCGTGGCCTTCAATTCGAACCGGGACGACAACAACGACATCTACGTCGCCAACGTCGACGGCACCGGGCTCCAGCGGCTGACGAATCACCCCGCGATCGATACCAGCCCCACGTGGTCGCCGAACAGTCAGCAGATCGCGTTCACGTCCGATCGCACCGGTACGCCGCAGATCTACGTCATCGGCGCCGACGGTACCGGCCTGCGGCGGCTGACCTACGAAACCTATTGCGACCGGCCGACGTGGTCGCCGCCCCCGTTCAACGAGATCGCCTATTCGTCGCGAACCGGTCCCGGACACGACATCAAGGTGCTGGATCTGGCCACGAACGAGGTTCGTCAGTTGACGTTCGGGCTCGGCACGAACGAGAGCCCGAGCTACGCCCCCAACGGCCGCCACATCGCGTTCACGTCGACGCGCACCGAATCGAAACAGATCTACACGATAGGTCGGGACGGCCGGGGGCTGCGTCGGGTCACGTCGGCCGGCAACAACGAAATGCCGAGCTGGTCGCGGTAGATCGCGGCCCAGGCATGCTCCGGATGTCGCAGGGCGCATACGGTTCAGTAAAGGCAGGAGGAATTGGCGAAGATGCACGAACGAAGACACGCTTCAGGGATCGCCGGAGTCGCGTTGCTCGTACCGCTGGTCTGCATGCAGACCGCATGCTCGGAGAACCCGCCGTTGGTGCTCCCGGAACCGATAGTGGTGGAGCCCACGCCGATCGACGATCCGCCGGAGATCGTTCCGGCCGCGCCGGCACCCTCCCCGGCCCCGCCACCACCGGCGGCGCCGCCGGTGGTCCTGACGGCGGACGACATCGCCTCTCGGTCCCTCGAGGAGCTCAATCGTTCTCGACTGCTCGAACCGGTCTTCTTCCTGCTGGACAGCGCGGAGCTCGACCCGATCGGCCGGCAGGCCGCAGAGGCCAATGCAGATCTGCTCGCACGCTTTCCGACGTGGAACGTGACCATCGAAGGACATTGCGACGAGCGAGGCGCTCCCGAGTACAACCTCGGGTTGGGCGAGCGGCGGGCTCTGGCGGCCCGGCAATATCTCCTGGAGCTCGGGCTGGATCCGGCGCGTGTCCGGACCGTCAGCTACGGCAAGGAGTTTCCGTTCGATGCCGGACACGATGAAACGGCATGGGCTACGAATCGGCGGGCGCATTTCGTGATTACGGAAAAGTAGCGGATCGGCGCCGGGCGGGATACGATAGAGATACGCGGCTTGCCACGGCCGTGCGCCCGCGAGCGGTCCCTGTTTCCACCCTTGGTTGCGCAGAGGTAGTGTCATGAGATGGCTTCCCTTCAGGTTGGCGCTGGGATTCCTCGGCGCCGCTCTGGCCGTCGTTCCGGCATCGGGCCAGAACCGCGAGCACCAGCAGATGATGGCCGACATCCGGATGCTGCAGGAGCAGAACGCGCGGGTGCAACTCGCGCTCGGAACGGTGGAGCAGACCCTGCAGACACTCCTGGCGCGTCTCGAAGATCAGGGAAACGACGTGCGCCGGGGGTTCGCGAATCAGCAGCTCCTGATCGACAGCGTGGCGACCGGCGTGCGGGTGGTTCGGGAGAAGGTCGACGAGAACAACGTGCGGGTGTCGTTCCTCACGCAGGAGGTCGAGGCCTTGCGCATGGCCATTCCGATGATGGGAGCGCCCCTGACGGAGCTTCTTGTCGACCCCGAGACCGGTCTTCCGGTGAATCCGGCGCTCGAGCCCATTCCCCCGGCGCCGGTCAACCCGGGGATCTCTCCGAAGCGGCTCTACGACACCGCGTACACCGACTACACGACCGGTCAATGGGCGCTCTCGATTCAGGGGTTCGAGCAGTACATCAGCACGTTCCCCCGATCCCAGTTGGCCGATGACGCGCAGTTCTTCATCGGGCAGAACTACTATGCGGACGGGCAGTTCCGTGAGGCGGCCGACGCCTTCGAACAGGTCGTGTCGAGCTATCCCGTCGGCGACGTGGTGGCCGAGGCGTTGTACAAGCAAGGCCTGACGCTGGAGCGCCTCGACGAGATCGATCTGGCCAGGGAGACGTTTCAAACTGTCGTTCGGGAGCATCCCGACGACAACATGGCGAATTTGGCGCAACAGGCGCTTGACCGGTTGGACTAAGAGTCATGGGCAGTGTCAACAAGGTTTTTCTCATCGGGAACCTCGGCCGAGATGCCGAGCAGCGTCATACCGCCAACGGCACGGCCGTCGGCAACTTCAGCCTGGCCACCACCGATACCTGGACCGACAAGTCGGGTCAGCGGCAGGAACGCACCGAATGGCACCGGGTGGTGGTCTGGGACCGGCAGGCCGAGTCGTTGCAGCCCTATCTCACCAAGGGCAAGCAGATCTGCGTCGAGGGACGGCTGCAGACCCGCGAGTGGAACGACCGGGACGGCAACAAGCGGTCTACCACCGAGATTCGAGCGGACCGGATCACGCTGCTCGGCGGTCGCGGCGGTTCGGGCGGCGGTTCGGGCGGCGATTCCGACCGGCACGACATGTCGGCCGGGGAGGGCGCGACCGCTCCGCCGGAGCTGACCGAGGACGATATTCCGTTCTGAGCGGCCGGCAGCGGCGTCCTGCACCGCCGCCGAGCGCCTCTCGATTTCGGGCGGCACCCCGGATTCCCGGCGGCGACCGGGGTGCCACGCTATCGAGCGGCTTCCCCGCCGTTCGCCACACCTCGACCGTATCGGTCTTCGAGTCGAACGACGTCATCGAGCTCGGGTGTCGATACCTCGAAGATGTCGGTGGCCTCGATGGCGGTCATGCGGTGCACCGTGCCGGGTGCGATGTGAACGCTGTCGCCCGGGCCCATCTCCCGCGTCACCCGAGTATCGCCCTGCCCTGTCTCGAACCGAATACGTCCGCTCCACACCAGGATCGTCTCATCCTTGACCGTGTGATACTGAAGGCTGAGCGCGTGCCCGGCGTCCACGTGGATGATCTTCCCGACGTAGCGCTCGGTCTTCGCCCAGTGCCGCTCGTACCCCCACGGCTTGTCCACTCTCATTCGACGCTTCTCCTCGCCTCGTCATCGCCCGGTTTGACGGCCACGTCGCGGTGCCGTATCCGCCATCGAACTCCCGTGACCCCCGACAACCGAGTCTGCAACTGCTCGACGATGGCGACGGACCGGTGACGTCCACCGGTGCATCCGATGCCGATGGTCAGATAGCTCTTGCCTTCATCGTTGTACTTCGGAATCAGGAATTCCAGCAGATCGGCGGTCTTGTCCAGAAAAGGCTCGACCGCCTCGGCCGCGCACACGTAGTCGCGGACGCCCGGATCCTTGCCGGTCAGCGCCTTCAGCTCCGGAACGAAATACGGATTCGGGAGAAAACGGACGTCGAAGAGCAGGTCCGACTCGGGCGGAACCCCGTACTTGTAGCCGAAGCTCAGCAGGGTCACCGTCAATCGCGCCCGGCCGTCTTTGCCCTGCACGAGCTCGCCGAACGCCCGCCGCAGCTCATGCACCGTGAGGTCGGAGGTATCGAGCACCAGGTCCGACATCTTCCTGATCTGCCGGAGCCGGGCTCGTTCGGTGAGGATGCCCTCGATCACCGACCCGGCCGGGGCCAGCGGATGCGGACGGCGGGTCTCGCTGAAGCGCCGCAACAGGGCGGCATCGGAGGCCTCGAGGAAGATGAGCCAAGTCTGCAGATGCTCCCTGGCGCGAAGCGCCGTGAATACGCCGGCGAACTGATCGAAAAACAACCGATCGCGGGCATCCACGACGACGGCGATGGCGTCGTGGCGCGCGCCCTCACCGGGACCGAGATCGGCCAGCGTGGGGATCAAAACCGTCGGAAGGTTGTCGACGCACAGATAGCCGAGGTCTTCCAGGGCTCGGATCGCCGCGGACTTCCCGGCTCCCGAGAGCCCGGTCACCACGATGAACCGGGCCACGGGCTTCCCGCTCGCTGCCTCCCGATGACTGGCGGTCATTGCGCACTCCCCCGCCGTCCCGGTCGGATCAACCGGCCGGCCGTTCGCGGCGAGACCGCCCCGCCGCTCGACGTGCGACCGTTCGCCGGGGCCAGCTCAGGTGATGCTCGTGGTGTCGTCCACCACCTCGGTGTCGTCCGACTCCGACTCCGACCCCGTTGCGGCGTGACGCCGGCGATCCTGCCACTTCCCCTTCAGGGTGTGGGCCTGGTGGCTGACCTTGTCCACGGCCGTACCGACCGCCACCTGCCAATTCGGTCCTTCCGCCACCGCGTGGAGCCGGTGGTCGCCTCGCGCATGGACGATGAACTCGGATACGCACAGGTGGCGCGCCGACGACAACACCACCTCGGCCGAAACCAAGGCGTCGCCCAGCACTCGCTCGAGAGGCAGCAGTCGTTTGTCAATGAGATCGCGCAGTTCGTCGTTCACCGAGAGGTGCCGTGCCGTCAACGTGTATTGCATTGCATCAGTGTCCTGTAGACAGTCGTTGTGCGAACAATTCCCTGCGGCCGCGCGGCGAAACCGGGGCGGCGAACCGACCGGCATCCGGATGGCGTCAGGCGTGGGTCAGAACAAGACCCGGCGCTGACTCGAGGTGGGGATCCTCATTTCCTCGCGGTACTTCGCGATGGTGCGCCGGGCCAGAATCAATCCTTCGTCCTGAAGAAGGCGCCCGATACGCGAATCACTCAGGGGTTTCCCGGAATCCTCCTTCTCGATGATCCTGCGAATGCGTTGCTTGATGGCCACCGAGGATACACTCTCGCCGTAGGCGCTGCTGATGCCGCTGTGGAAGAAGTACTTCATCTCCAACACCCCCTGCGGGGTGTGTATGTACTTGTTGTTCACCACGCGGCTCACGGTGGATTCGTGCATGCCGATGTCATCGGCGACATCCCGCAACACCAGCGGCCGAAGAAACTCGATGCCGCGATCGAGGAACTCGTTCTGGAATGAAATGATGCTGGTAGCCACCTTGTGAATCGTCTTCTGCCGCTGATCGACCGACTTGATGAGCCATAGCGCGGATCGGAACTTCTCCTTCACGTAGGCGCGGGTCTCGCGGTCGTCGTTCTTCTTGTCGAGCAACCGCCGGTAGACCGGACTGATTCGCAGTTGGGGCATGCCGTCCTCGTTCAGCATGGCGACATACCCGTCCTCGACCTTCACGACGTAGACATCGGGAATGACATGCTGGGAGGAGGTCGGGTTGTAGCGGCTTCCCGGTCTCGGATCGAGCTGCTTGATGACGCCGATATGATGCTTCAGCTCTTCGATCGACAGCCCCAGGCGGCGGGCGATCTCCTGGCCCTGTTGATTCTGCAGCAGCTTCAGGTGTTCCCGGACGATCGTCTCGCTCGCGGTGCCGTTCAGCCCGAGATGAGCAATCTGGAGTAGCAGGCACTCCTGGAGCCCTCGTGCCGCGACCCCCACCGGATCGAAGCCCTGCACGACCCCCAGGACACGCTCGACGTCCGCGGTGTTCCATTGGCCCATCGCGGCGACTTCTTCGACCGACGCCGCGAGATAGCCGTCATGGTTGAGATTGCCGATGATCGCCGAACCGATGGCCCGTACCAGCGGATCGTCGATTCCGGGCCGAAGGGAGAGCTGCCACATCAGGTGGTCGGCCAAGCTTCCCGTCGTCGAGAGGGTATTCTCGATCGGAGGAAGCTCTTTGATCTCGCGCGGCGTATGCGGGCGGTATCCGTCATCGAGGTAGTCGCCGAAGAAGTACTCGTAGTCGGAGTCGTCCCAGGAATCCTGCGAGTCCTTGTCGGCCGCCGCGTCCGCCTTGTCCTCCGTCTCCGTCTGGTTCGCCGCGTCCGGGGGTTCCAGATCCTCGGCCGGCACTTCTTCCAGCATTGGGTTCTCGACCACCTCCTGCGTCAGCAGATCGACGAGCTCGAGGGTCGTCATCGGCAACAGCTTGATCGCCTGCTGCAGCGATGGCGTCAGGATGAGTCTCTGTGACAGGCGGGTCTGGAGTCGTTGCTGCAGTGCCATGAGCCGGGGTTCTCGATCGGACGGGCGCGCCCCATCGGGGCTGTTTCGATTCTAGTGTTCCGGGAGCGCCATTCGCAACATCCGGGAACGGATGGGTCAGGGGACGACGGGCATCCTCCTTTCAATCCAGGCGGAAATCCGTTCCCAGGTAGATTCGCTTGACGTCCTCGTCGTGTGCGAGCTCCGCCGGAGTCCCGCTGCGAACGACCGCTCCGTCGTGCACGATGTAGGCGCGATCGGTGATGCGCAGGGTTTCCCGGACGTTGTGGTCGGTGATGAGCACACCGATTCCGCGCGCTTTCAGGTGGAAGATGATCTCCTGAATGTCGGTGACCGCGATCGGATCGATGCCCGCGAACGGCTCGTCGAGCAGGATGAACGACGGCGAGATGACCAGTGCACGGGTGATCTCGGCGCGGCGTCGCTCGCCACCGGACAACGTATGGGCCGGAGACTTGGCGAGCGGCGTGAGATCGAGCTCGTTCAGCAGCTCCCGCATGCGCGCGTGTCGGGCCCGGCGAGGCATGCCGACCGTCTCCAGAATCGCCAGAATGTTCTGCTCGACGGTCAGTCCCCGAAAGATCGACGGCTCCTGCGGCAGATATCCGATGCCCTTCCGAGCCCGCTGGTACATCGGATCGTGGGTGACGTCCTCGTCGTTCAGGAGCACCCGACCCCGATCCGGCCCGGTGAGCCCCACCACCAGATAGAACGTCGTGGTCTTTCCGGCGCCGTTCGGACCCAGCAGGCCCACCACCTCCCCGGATGTCACCCTCAGACTGACATCCCGGACGACGGTACGGCCGCCGTAGGATTTGGTCAGGCTCTCCGTGCGCAGTGTAGCCATGCAAGGTGGGGTGCCCCGGGCGCACGCACGGTACCGAATGTGCGGGGGTTGGGCCGGCCGGCCGCCGGATCAGAACTGCAACGGCTGGCAGGTGCCGTTGCTGGTCTCGGTTCTCGACTGCTCGCGTCCATCGACCACCACGACGTCGGACCCTCGATAGAACGTCAGTGCGCGACCCCTCGTGCTGCGGCACATCGGCTCGGAAGGCCCGGTCTCGGCCGAATCGTCCGGTTCGACCTCCTCGACGATCTCGACCGGCGCACCCTCCATGTCGTAGCGTCCCTCCGCTTCATGGTACACGAGAGCGTCACCGGTCGCCCAACGGCGGTCGAGGCGCAGCTCGACGGCGCCGGCCGCGACCAGCCGGTCGAGCGTCCGGCCGTCGGCCTGCAGAAATACGTCGGTCTTGTCGGCCTTCAGGTCGCCGTAGTCGGAGCGGAGAACGGCGGTCCCCTCGTAGAGGGCGTGCCGGGCCGCGTCGTCGTAGACGAAGCTCTCGGCGGCAGCGTCGGTTCGCGAGAGGACGTTGCTCCCGGACTCTTCGTCGACGCGAACGAGCTGAATGGTGGTTCGCGCCGACCCGGTGACGGACAGGCCGCCGGTGGCGTTGTCGATGGCGATCGTCTCGCCCTCGAAGCTCGTGTTGCCCTGCCACATCCGGGCCTGCCCACTGTAGGTGACGAGGCGCGCGTCGTGGTCGTAGTCGACGGCGTCGGCCAGGATGTTGATTCGCTGCGTCCGGTCCAGGAGGGCCGGCACCTGGTCGGCGTCCTCCGCCTCCACGGCCTCCGGGTCGTCCCTCGGCGGGGTGAGCACGGTTTGTACGCCGCCCGACCCCGACACCCTCGATCCATCCAGGGCGACCTCGAGGAGCGTTGCCGCCTCGAAGGTGCGGTTCCCGTCGACGAGGGTCGCCATCCCGCCGGCATCGCCGTCCGGCGCGAGGGTTATCGTCCCTCCCAGCAGATCGTAGGTCGCGGCGGCGGCCTCGGCCTGGCGTGTCTCGTCCTCGAATCGGACCCCGCCGTGGAAACGCACGTCGAGCAGACCGATCAGTCCCCGGCCCACGCCGGCTTCGAGCCGGTCGGCGCGGACCGTGCGGGTGGCGGCCGCGCGGTCCGCGGAGGCCTCGTTGCGTTCGAGGTACTCGACCTCGCGATCCAGGCTGATTCCGGTCAATCCGGTCTCGGGCGTCCCCGTGGCGGTCAACGTGCGGGCGCGAATTTCCTGGCGGGGGTCTCCAGGCGTCACCGGAAGCCGCAGATACACGCCCCCGGCGGCGCTCAGCCCGACCACCTCCGTCCGGCTCGGCGCCATCATGATCTCCATCGTGGCGCTCTCGATCCGCGAGCCGTCCCCGCCGTCCGCCCCCGCCAGCTCGATCACCGATTGCCCGCTCAGGGTGACGTCCCGGAGCTGCCGCGTCGCCGGTTCGAATTGCAGGGTGGTCTCCTCGGCGCGCGACTCGCGCAGTCCCCCGTCGATCGCGGCGGTGGAGCGAATCCGGACGTCTCCGTGCAGCTCGATCGATTCGAGCGCGGTCTCCTCTTCTCCGAAGTGCGCGGTCGCGGTTTGCGAGACGATGCTCATCTCGCCGGTGCGGATGTTCGTCCCCCCCTCGAAGTGCATGTAGCGGTCCGCATTGCCGAGGATGGCGTGCGGCGCCGTGATGTCGACCGTCGCCCGGCCGGTGTCGCCGGTCAACCTCACCTCGGCTTCGCCCTCGAGGGTGATGATTCCCCGGTCGCGATCCTGAACGACGTGGATCGCCCTCGCCTCCAACCCGGCGCGGACCAGCGTCGTCGCGGCGACCGGATCGTGCATCGTCACGACGTTCCGATGTTCGGCATAGCTGGCGGTGCCGGTCTGCACGACCAGACCGTCGGCGGCGGTCATCCGCACGTCGCCGCTCACCGTGAAGTCGCTCTGATCGTCATCGATGAACACCTCCGACCCGATCATCGCGAATCCATCCCGGTCGCCGCCTTCGGGCACCTCCAGCGTGACGCCTCCGGCGAATCGAATCGACCCGTCCGCGTAGGTCAACTGTCGTACGGCTTCTATCCGGAAGCTCTCCACTCCGCCGTTACTTCGGACGAACTCGGTGCCCGCGCTCTCCATGACCGCCTCGGGGTCCACCCGCTCGACGCTACGCGCCGGCATCGAATCTCGGCGTTCCCGCATGCCGGTGACGAGGAACGCTGCGAAGAGCGCCAGTCCGGCGGCTATCGCGACCCGAGTCACCCGTTGCCATCGGAGCCACCGATGCCGGCGTCGAATGCGGCCGGGCGCCGGCGGAGGGGGCGCCGCCGCGCCGGACGCGGGTGCCGAGGCAGAACCCCGGCCGGCGGCCGCACCGCGCGCCGCCGGTTCCGCGCGGGCGGGTTCGTGGTCCACGGTCATCACTGTATCGAGCTTGCGCGGTGCGGGCAAACGGTCGACGGATCAGCGGCGGTCCCCGCGGCCGGACGCCCGAACCGCGGCGCACCGCCCCGCCGGCCGGCCGAAGTCGGCGACCGCCCTGTAGTAGTATGAGCTCGTGCAGCAGCCTGTCACGCCGCTCATCGTCCAGTTGACGGAGCCCGCGACGGAAGAAATCACCGTGGCCGACGTCCTCGTCGGGGTCTTCAGTTTCACCGGCGTGCTCATCCTGGTCGCGGTGGTGTTGGCCGTGCTGCTTGCCGGCAGTCTCATCGGACTTCGGTGGTTCCGGCCCGCGAATTCTCTGAACGGCGACAGCGCCGGTGGAACCAGCCTGGGCTTGCACGCCCCACCGGGCGAGGGGTCTGCGCCGTAGAACGACGCCCGCTGCATGCAGAACGCGGGTGTCACCCCGGGCTCTCCTCCGGCGCGCCGGTCTCCGCCTGCCGGATGTCGTTCACCGACAACTCGATGGTGTGCTCTCCCCGATAGTTGTTCTCGGTCAGGTTGAACGCCAGATCGAGAGCATCCCGGTGGCGCGCCACGAAATCCGCCCGGTCCGCCATCCGCCAGGCGATGGCCCGAAACACCCGCCCCTGCTGCCGCACCCGCATCGCGAGATGCCGGGACTTCAGCACCCGGGGACCGTCCGCAAGCTCGACGGGACCGGAGTGGAACACCGGCCGGGGGTTGCCGGCTCCGAAAGGCTCCATCGAGCGCAATCCCGCCATCATCGCCGGCGTGATCGCGGCGAGCGGCAAATGGCTGTCGATCCGGAGCCGCGGCATCAACTGTTCCGGACCGAGCCGGTCGTCGGCGAACGCCGTGATCCGCCGCCGCAGCTCCGTGAGCCGGTCGGACTCGATGGTGACCCCGGCGGCGTGGCGGTGTCCGCCGAACCGGGTGAACAGCTCGCCGCAGTCCTCCAGCGCCCCGAGCAGATCGAATCCCGGGATGCTGCGACCGGAACCGTAGGCCAGATCTCCCTCCACGGCGAGCACGATGGCCGGGCGGTGAAAGAGGTCCACGAGCTTCGAGGCAACGATTCCGATGACCCCGCGGTGCCATCCCGTCCCCCAGACGACGAGGATCGCGTGGCTCCCGACATCCGGATCCGAGTCCACCTTGCGGCGGGCCGCAGCCAGGATCTCCGCCTCTTCCTCCTGCCGGCGAACGTTCACCGCTTCGAGCTGTTCGGCCAGGCTCTTCGCCTCGGCCTCCCGGTCGTCGTCGGTCAGCAGCAACAGGCGGGTCGCCAAGTCGGGCGTGCTCATCCGGCCGGCCGCGTTGATGCGCGGCGCCAGCCGGAACGCGACGTGAAAGCTGGTCAGACTCTCTCCCAGCAGTCCGGTGGAATCGAGGAGAGTCTGCAGTCCGATGGCATGGCGCTTCCGTGACAGCCGTTCGAGCCCCAGCTTGGCGATGACGCGGTTCTCCCCCCGCAACGGTACGACGTCCGCGACGGTCCCCACCGCCGCCAGCTTGACGAAGGCCGGCAGCCAGCGCGATCGATCGGTGCGCAGGCACAGCGCCTGCACGAGCTTGAGGGCGACGCCGACCCCCGCCAGGTTCTTGTCCGGATACTCGCAATCCCGCCGCTTGGGGTTGATGACCGCGAACGCCGGCGGCAGCACCGCGTCCGGCTCGTGATGGTCGGTGACGATCAGGTCGAGTCCGAGCTCCCGGGCCCGTGCGGCCGCGGCCTGGCTCCGGATGCCGCAATCGACGGAGACCACGACCGCAACCTCTTGTGCGGCCAGACGGTCGATCGACGCCGGCTCGAGGCCGTATCCATCCTTGAGACGCTCTGGAATGAAATGGATGACGTCGGCGCCGAGCAGCTCGAGCACCCGCCGCAGGATGACCGTCGACGTCACGCCGTCGACGTCGTAATCACCGTGAATCGCGATGCGCTCCCGCCCCTCGATGGCGCGCTGCAATCGGTCGACGGCGAGCGGGAGATCGGTGAGCCGGAAGGGATCGTGCAGATGCTCGAGCCGGGGATTCAGGAAGCGTTCGGCTTCCTCGACGGTGGTGATGCCGCGCAGAACCAGCAGCCGGGCGATGGCCGGTTCGAGGTCCATCGACGCCGCCAAGGTCTCGGCCTGGCGTTCGTCGGCGGTCTGGTGGTCCCAGATCAACCGGAGCCGCGGCGAAGCCGGCGCTGGCCCGCTCATGCCGGCAGGCTCACGTCCACGACACGGTTCCCTCTCCGCAGATCTGTTCGGCGGCCAGGGCAAGCTGCTGCGATGGACGGATGCGGGCCTCCGTCAGCCTCGCCTCGACCCGCAACGGCGGGGTGTGCTCGGGCAGGTCGAGATGCAGGCGGATCCAGCTCGGGCCGCGGTGCATGCCGAAGAGGTCGGCCAACGCCTGCAGCGTCTCGCGACCGTGCCGATTCGCGGAGAGGTGTATCGACAGGGTGCGCCCCACCGACCGGCTCAGGCTCTCGATCGGCCGCACGTCCTCGGCCATCAACCGGGCGACCTCTTCGTCGCGGTCGAGACGACCGGACACCACGACGAGCCGATCCGCGGCCAGCACCTCGCCGCAACGTTCGTAGGCCTTCGGAAAGACGACGACCTCGATGCCGCCGGTCCGATCCTCGAGCGTGAAGACGGCCATGGGAGCGCCCTGGCGGGTCTTGCGGGGACGGAATCCACTGATGATGCCCCCCAGGAACGCCGTAGAATCGCCGGACGAGGGCGCGCCCACGGTTCGCGCGCCGGCCGCTTCGAGCTGATCGCGATAGCCGTCGATGGGGTGGCCGCTCAGGTAGAGTCCCAGCGATTCCTTCTCGTAGGCGAGCTGTTCCGAGGTGGTCCAGGGCTTGACGTCGGGGAGCTGCGCATCGCCGATCGCATCTTCCGGACCTTCGATCGCATCGAACAACTGCGCCTGCCCGCGCTCCCGGTCCCGCTGCACGCGCCCGCCGTGATCCAGCGCGCGATCCGCCACCGCCAGCAGTTGCGCCCGGCGTTCGGGAGGGCGGCGTTCCCCGGACGCGGGGACGGAGTCGCAGGCGCCCGCCTTGATGAGGCTCTCGAACACCCGTTTGTTGACCAGACGCAGGTCGAGGTCCTCGCACAGCCTGAAGAGGGAATCGATGCGGCCGTTCTGCCCCCGGCACGCGAGGATGGAGGCGATGGCGCCTTCTCCGACGTTCTTGATCGCAGTGAGACCGAAGCGCACGCCTTCGGGGATGACCCGGAAGCCCATCGCGCTCGCGTTGAGATCGGGGGCGAGCACCGGGATGCCCATGTCGCGGCACTCGCCCAGATACAGCGCGAGCTTGTCGGTGTTCTGGGCCTCTATCGTCATCAGCGAGGCCATGAAGTGCCGGGGATAGTTGCCCTTGAGCCAGGCGGTCTGATAGGCCAGCAGCGCGTAGGCCGTCGAATGGGACTTGTTGAAGCCGTATCCCGCGAAGAACTCGATGAAGTTGAAGATGGTGACCGCCTGCTCCTCCGGCACCTGCCGCGCCACCGCTCCCTCGATGAACCGCTGGCGCTGCGCCTGCATCACCGCGGCATCCTTCTTCCCCATGGCCTTGCGCAGGAGATCGGCGTCACCCATCGTGAAGCCTGCGAGATCGCTGGCGATCCGCATGACCTGTTCCTGATACGCGATCACCCCGTAGGTATCCCGCAAGATGGGCTCGAGGGCGGGCGAATCGTATTCGATGGCTTCGCGGCCGTGCTTGCGGTTGATGAACTTGTCGATGACGCCGCCCTGCAGCGGACCGGGCCGATAGAGCGCGTTGAGCGCGATCAGGTCGTCGAACCGCTGCGGCTTGGCCTTCCGCAGCGTATCGCGCATGCCCGAGCTCTCGAACTGGAAAATGCCCAGGGTCTGCCCTTCGCAGAAGAGCTGATAGGTCTTCGCGTCGTCCATCGGCAGGCGGTCCAGAGCGATGGACTCCCCCGTCGTCTCGCGAATGTGATCCACCGCGTCGTGGAGCAGGGTCAGGGTGCTCAACCCGAGGAAATCCATCTTGAGCAGGCCCATCCGCTCGACCTGCTTCATGGCCCACTGGGTGGTGATCTCGTCCTTCTGGCTCTTGTAGATCGGTGCGAACTCGGTGACGGGTCTGGGGGTGATGACCACGCCGGCCGCATGCACCGAGGCGTGGCGGGTGATGCCCTCCAGACGTTGCGCCACCGACAGCAGCTCCTTCACCTGCGGATCCCGCTGTTCCAGGGCCTTGAGATCCGGGCTCTCCTCCAGGGCCTTCTCCAGCGTCATGTTGAGGGCGGGCGGAATCTGCTTGACGACCCGGTCGACGTCGGCGTACGACATGCCCATCGTCCGGCCGACGTCCCGCACGACGGCGCGGGCCTTCATCGTGCCGAAGGTGATGATCTGGGCCACGTTGTCGCGCCCGTACTTGCGGGTGACGTACTCGATGACCTCGCCGCGCCGCCGCTCGCAGAAATCGATGTCGATATCCGGCAGCGAGACCCGTTCCGGATTGAGGAAGCGTTCGAAGATCAGATCGAACTGCATCGGATCGACGTCGGTGATCTGCAGGCACCACGCGACGAGGCTGCCCGCCGCCGACCCGCGGCCGGGCCCCACCGGAATGCCGCGTTCGCGGGCGTAGCGGATGAAGTCCCAGACGATGAGGAAATACCCCGGATAGCGCATCTTGACGATGACTTCGATCTCGTACGCCAGCCTGGCCTCGTAGTCGGCGATGGGGTGTTTCAGCGTTCCCGGGTCGGCCTGCCGCCGCAGCGTCCCGAGCCGCCGCTGGAAGCCTTCGCGGGTCACGTGCTCGAAGTAGCCGTCGAGGGTGAACGGCTCCGGAACGTCGAAGTTCGGCAGGTGGTTCTCGTCGGTCGCGAGCTCCACGTCGCAGCGTTCGGCGATCGCCACGGTGTTCGACAGCGCGGCCGGATAGTCGCCGAACACCGCGCGCATCTCGTCTCCGGTCTTCAGGTAGAACTGATCCCCGTGATAGCGCAGGCGCTGCTCGTCGCTGACGTTCTTGCCGGTGCCGATGCACAGCAGGACGTCATGAGGACGCCGGTCCTCCTGCTTGAGGTAGTGGACGTCGTTGGTGCAGACGAGCGGCAGGTCGAGGTCGCGGGCCATCGGCAACAGCCCGCTGTTCACGACCCGCTGCTCGTCGATGCCCTGATACTGCATCTCCAGAAAGAAGTTGCCCGGCCCGAGGATGTCCCGGAAGGTCGCGGCCGCCTTGCCGGCCCGGTCCGGCCGTTCGGTGCGGAGCCCGGTCGCCACCTCCCCCTTCAGGCAACTGCTCAGACCGATGAGCCCGGCCGCATGCTGCGACAGCAACTCCTTGTCGATCCGCGGCTTGTAGTAGAAGCCCTCGGTATACCCCGCCGAGACCAGCTTGATGAGGTTGTGATAGCCCGTGAGGTTCTCGGCCAGCAGCACGAGGTGGTTGTTGGTTTCCCCGGGCGTGCCGCTCTTGTCGCGGCGGCTGCCGGGCGCGACGTACACCTCGCAGCCGAGGATCGGCTTGACGCCTCGTTTCCGCGCCTCGTCGTGGAATATGACGCTCGAGAACAGGTTGCCGTGCTCGGTGACGGCGAGGGCCGGCGTACCGGCCCGCTGGGCATGGTCGAGCAGCTCGCCGATGCGGCAGGCGCCGTCGAGCAGCGAGTACTCCGTATGCAGGTGCAGATGGACGAACTCGGTCATGGACTGCCGCTCGATTCGCGCGCCGTTCCCGGACTGACCTGCGGCCCGACGGACTTCACCGAGACGGGGCCGCGAGCCTCACTCCCATTCGATCGTCGACGGCGGCTTGCTGCTGATGTCGTAGACGACCCGGTTCACCCCGCGCACCTCGTTCACGATGCGCGACGAGACCGCGGCGAGCAGATCGCCCGGCAGCCGGGCCCAGTCGGCGGTCATGCCGTCCCGGCTCTCGACCGCCCGGATCGCGAGGACGTGCTCGTAGGTGCGTTCGTCGCCCATGACCCCGACGCTCCGAACCGGCAGCAGCACCGCGAAGGATTGCCACAGCCGCCGATACCAGCCGGCGCGCCGGACCTCCTCGGCGACGATGGCGTCGGCGGCGCGGAGAATCGCGAGTCGGGGGACGGTCACCGCGCCGAGAATCCTGACCGCGAGACCGGGACCCGGAAAAGGCTGGCGCCACACGAACGACTCGTCCAGGCCCATCGTCTCGCCCAGCCGTCGGACCTCGTCCTTGAACAGCAACCGGAGCGGCTCCACGAGGGCGAACCGCAACCGCTCGGGCAGGCCGCCGACGTTGTGGTGACTCTTTATCGGCGCGGCCGGGCCGACCACCGACACGCTCTCGATCACATCCGGATACAGCGTGCCCTGCGCGAGAAAATCGAAGTGCCCGAGCCGCCGGGCCACGTCGTCGAAGACGTCGATGAACGTCCCGCCGATGGTCTTCCGCTTCTGCTCCGGGTCGGTGACACCGTCAAGCGCGGCGAGAAACCGCTCGCCCGCATCTTCGAAGACGATGTTCAGCCCGAGGCGCCCCTCGAACCGGCGCCGGATCTGCTCCGCCTCGTTCAGCCGCAACAGGCCGTTGTCGACGAAGATGCAGGTCAGGCGGTTGCCGATGGCCCCGTGGATCAGAAGCGCGGCCACCGTTGAATCCACCCCGCCGCTCAGTCCGCACACTACGCGCCCGTCACCCACCTGCTGCCGGATACGGCCGGTGGCCTCCTCGAGGAACGAAGCCATGGTCCAGTCGCGGGCGCAGCCGCATACCGCGACGGCGAAGTTCCGCAGAATGTCGACGCCCCGGTCCGTATGGGCCACCTCGGGATGGAAGAGCAGCGCGTAGAAGCGCCGAGCCGGGTCTTCCATGGCCGCGATCGGCGCGTTCGCACTCGTCGCCACGACCCGAAAACCGTCCGGCATGCGCACGATTCGATCGCCATGGCTGGCCCACACCTCGACGTCGTTCGGAAGCGCGTCGAACAGGGGGCTGCCCGGCTCGACCCTGACGGTGGCGTGGCCGAACTCTCGTTCGGGAGCCGGTTCGACCTCGCCCCCCAGCATGTCGGCCATCAACTGCATGCCGTAGCAGATTCCGAGCACGGGGACCCCGAGAGCCAGGACCCCGGCCGGACACCGCGGCGCCTCCGGCTCGCGGACGCTCGCCGGTCCCCCGGACAGAATCAACCCGGCGGGCCGGCGGGCGGCCAGCTCGTCGACCGGCGTATGGAACGGGACGATCTCGGTATAGAGATTGAGCTCTCGCAGTCGACGGGCGATCAACTGGGTGTACTGCGAACCGAAGTCGAGCACGAGCAGCGTCTGATGGGACACGCGGGAGACCGAATGATGCGGGACGTGTTGCCGACGAGCCGGCGCCGAATCCTCGGCCGCCGACAATGCGCGATTCCCGGCCGATCAACGGCTTACTATAATGACACACACCGGCCGGTACACCACCATATCTTGTAGTCCACCGATGAAGACCTCCATCAGATGCGCCTCGGCGGCCATCCTCGCCGTTTCCCTCCTCACGGGCGCGCCGGCCGTGCGCGCGCAGCGCCCGACGCAGGCTCCCGTCGAGCCTACGCCTTCGACGTTGCTGCCCGTCACCACACGATGGACCGTCAACTTGCCCGCACCCCCGGCGGCGGCGCCGGTGGCATCCGGCGATCGGCTGTTCGCGGCCCTCTTCGACGGACGGGTCGTCGCCATCAGTCTCGTCGACGGGTCGGAGCTGTGGCAGGTCGAGCAGACGGTGGTCGGCCAGCCCGCCGCCGGCGGCGGGCTGTTCCATGCGGCCACTCCCGCGGGTCTCGTGGCCCTCGAGGCCGAGACGGGCGAAGTCCGGTGGTTATCGCCGCTGGAGGAGACGGTTTCCGCCCCCCTGCTGTGGAACGCAGGGTGGTTGATCGCCGCGGTCGAGCCGGACGTGCTGCTCGCCCTCCATGCCGGGATCGGCGGGGTCGTCTGGAGGCGGGTCTTCGACGGCGGCATCAGCGTCCGGCCGACCCTCGCCGGCGATAGACTGTACGTGTCCCTCGACAGCGGCCGCATCGCGGCTCTGGAGCTGCTGACCGGCGACGTGATCTGGGAGCGATCCCTGGGCGGCGCACCGCAGGAGATTCTGCTCTTCGGCGACCTGTTCGTCGGCGCCACCGACAATCATTTCTATCGGCTGTCCCGTGACGGGGCACTCCGGTGGCGCTGGCGGGCCGGAGGCGACATCGTCGGCCTCCCCGCCGTCGATGACGAGCGTGTGTACTTCTCCTCCCTGGACAATATCCTCTGGGCCCTCGACCGCTCGAGCGGCGGGCAGCAGTGGCGCGAGTTGCTGCCCGTCCGACCGACGGCCGGTCCCCGGCGCGCGGAAGACCTGATCATGCAGGGCGGGCTGAGCCGGGAGCTCAATCTCTACGGCGGAGCCGACGGCGCGGTCTACCATCGCCTGCAGACCTCCTCGGAACAGGCTTTCGCCCCCCTCGCAGTCACCGACCCCCTGAGCGAGGGACCGCTCCTGGTCCTGGTCGGCAACTCCGGCGAGCTTCAGGCGGTCGGCCGCGCCAGCGGACCCGTACGGCTCGATCCGGCCGTCACGACCGTGTGGGAGAAGTTCTTCGAGGTCGCAGAGGACGACGGCGCCTCCGACGACGCCGAAGATCCGGCCGCGCCGGCGCCTCCGGATGCCCCCGACCCGGAAACCGCCTCTCCCGCCCCGGCCGCGCCGCCCGACCCGGCGACGCCGCGGTAGGCTTTCGGCGAATCGAGCACGCCCGGGCTCTGAGGTATGCTGGCCTGACCGTGGAATCGCCGCAGGAACAGAGAACTTCGCGGCCGCCCGGCTGGTTTCGTCTGATCGGCGGCGGCGGAGTCGCGGCCCTCGCGGTCCTGCTGCTCGGCGGCGCGCTGGAACGAGTGCTGATCGGCACGGAGGCCGCCGCGACGGCGCGGGCGGCTCGCGAGATCGCGACGCGGATCGCCGGGGTGGACGCGGCTCTGACGCGGGTCGCCCAAGGGCTCGCCGGCCGCATCGAGGTGCAGGACGGTCTGACCGGCGATCCACCGGCGGTCCGGGAAGTCTTCGACATTCTGCAAGCGGCGGATGGCGACGAGCCGGTCTCCGATCTGGCGATCACCGTCTACGACGCGCGTTCGGTCCCCCGCGCGTGGCACGGTCGTCCCGCCGAGTTGAGTCCCGAGCGCCTCCAGTCCGGTCCCACCGGGTTCGCCGACGTCGGGCCCGCGGGACTCCGGCTCGTCCACGTCGAACCCATCGTCGAGTCGGCCGGTGAGCCCGGCGCGCCGGCGCGTCGGCTCGGGACGGTGGTCGTCGAGCGGGTCATCTCCACCACGCGCGCGGCCGCAGAGCCCGATCGGGGATTCGTTGCCCGGACCTCGGTCGGCCGTGCGGTCCTGCGCGCCGGCGACGATCGCGGCGACGATCCCCGCGTTTACCGATTCGATGCGGCGGGAGCGGACGGGGCGGCGCGCATGGGCGTTTCGATCAGTCTCGACGAGATCGACCGGGTGCGTACCCGCTGGCGGCGCCGCGTTCTCGCCCTCTTCTTCGTCGTGCTGGCGGCCACCACGCTGGCCGGCGGGGGCCGGGTGCTGGCGGGGCGGACCCGGCTCGGCCACCTCCGGCCGTCCGCGGTCGCCGCCGCCGCGGCGCTGGCCGGCGGAGGCTGGTTGTGGCTGGCGATCTCGCCGGACCTGTTCGCGTGGTCCCTGTTGTCGCCGGCCGCCTACCGCTCCATCCAGGTGCCGGGGGTCCTCCGCACCGCCGCGGATCTGCTGCTGGCCGCGTCCATCGGTGCGGTGCTGGTCGTGCTGGCCGTTGAAGGCGCCAACCGCAGACAGTGGTTCAGACCGGCCGGGCGATCGGGCCTCAAGACCTGGCTCGGGGTCCTGCCGGCGGGAGCTTTGCTGCTGACGACCGCGCTGCTGGGAATCCACCACCGGCTCCTGCAGGAGACCGTGGCCAGCGCGTCGATGGACCTGCTGCACACCTCCCTGCAACCGTTCGACCCGGCCCGAACCGCTCTACAGCTCGCGCTCGTGCTGGCGAGCGCGTCGGCGGTATGGGCCACGGCGCTCCTGATGGCCGTCGCCCTCGCCCGGTGGCCGCTCCGGCCGCTCTCGGTTCGGGCCGGGCGGTTGCTGCTGTCGATCGTGGTCCCCGCCGGCCTCGCCGCCATCGCCGGATGGGCGCCGCTCGCACCGTCGCTGCTCTTGTGCCTGCTGGGGAGCGTTCTGGCATTCCGCGGGCAGCGGTTGATGCACTGGTTCCGCCGCACCGACCCGGTGACCCGCCTGCTCGCGACCCTGTGCGCGATCCTGGTGCCGGCGCTGCCGTTGTACCTCTCCCTGGTGTCTCTGAGCGACGAGGCGAGGCGAAATCTCGTGGCGGCCAGCCATGCCGTGCGGGCGGCCGAGCATCCGCAGGACCTGAACCGCCAGCTCGATCTGGCCCTCGACGAGATCGACGTCGAGCTCGCCGCACGGCCCGCCCTGCAGGCGCTGCCTTCGGTGCCGGACCGGACCGGAACCGGCATCGATGCCGCGTTCAGCATCTGGAGCCGAACCGCCCTGGCCGCATCGAGGTTGACCTCGTCGGTCGAGATCTTCGGAGCGAACGGCGAGCTGCAAAGCCGATTCGCCCTGAATATCCCGGATTCGGTGACCGCCTCGCGGTGGACCGGCGCCGGCTGCGCATGGGAGATATTCGGCGAAGTGGCTCCGTTCGGCTCCGAAGAGCGCCGGATGCTCCATGCCGAACGGGGATTCTGCGCCTCCGACGGCGCGGCCGGCACCCCCGCCGGAGGCGTGGTCGTCCACGTCACGCAGGTCGACTACGAGTCGCTGCCTTTCATCGCCTCGCGCAGTCCCTACGTGGAACCGTTGGAGACCGGCCGGAGCTCACCGGCGCCGGGCGCGCCCGGCCATGAAGTCGAGCTCGTGATCTACGGATGGGGACGGCAGCCGGCGTTCCTCTCGAATCGCAGCGCGTGGCCGATCGACGTCGCGTTGTTCCAGCGGATCTACGCGTCCCGCGACCCGTTCTGGACACGGCTCGTCAAGGAGTCCCGCCGGTACGAGGTGTTCATCACGAATACCCGCGCCGGCATCTACGCGTTGGGCTATCCGGCGCACACCGCGTTCGATCACCTGCTGCATCTCTCGGAGATTGCGCTGCTGGTCATCGCCGCCGGCGGTCTCGTGCTGCTGGCGGTGGTCCTGGCCGCCCTGGTGTTTCCGGGGCTCCGCCGGCGATTGCCGTACCGCGAGGTGCGGGCGCGATTCGCCCTCAAGCTGCAGATCTGGTTCGTGGGAGTCGCGACCGTTCCGGTGGTGGTGGTGGCGATCCTGATTCAGGGGTACTTCGCCGATCAGTTGCGGGCCGACGTCGAGGCCGGTGCGGTCCGGGCGGCGGCGGTGGCCAGGAGCGTCATCGAAGAGTCCGTCACGGTCCAGTCGCCCGACGGGCAGATCATCGCGCGGTTCACCGACGACATCCTGGTCCGCATCGGTCAGGTGATCGGACAGGACGTCAACATCTACGACGGCCCGCACCTCGTCGCGACGAGCACGCGCGACCTCTACGCGTCCGGGGTGTTGCCGACGCGCACGCCGGACAGGGTCTACCGCGCCATCGTCCTCGACCAGTTGCCCGGCTTCGTGGGCGAGGACGCCGCCGGATCCCTCCGGTACCAGTTGGCGGCGGCGCCGGTCCGCGTGGGAGGGCGCGAAGTGATTCTGACGGTGCCGCTGGCGTCGAGACAACGGGAGATAGAGGGTCAGATCGACGAGCTCAACCGGCGCGTGCTGGGGTCCGCCCTCTTCTTTGCCGCCGCCGTCGGGTTCATCGGCTGGACCATCGCCCGCGGCATCGCCAATCCCGTCAAGCGGCTCACCCGGGCCACCAGCCGCGTCGCCCGCGGCGAGTTCGATCCGCTCGTATCCGACCAGGCGGACCGCATCGAAAAACAGGTGGCGGCGCGGTCCGCCGACGAGCTCGCCATTCTCGAGGCGGACTTCAACCGGATGGCCCTCGAGCTCGATGCGCAACGGCGCCAGCTCGAGCGCACGCATCGCCTCGAAGCGTGGACGGAGATGGCGCGTCAGGTCGCCCACGAGATCAAGAATCCCCTGACTCCGATCCAGCTCAGCGCCGAGCATCTGCTTCGCGTGCACGCCGACCGCGGATCGCCGCTGACCCCGGTGCTGCAGGGCTGCGTCGAATCGATCCTGAAACAGGTCCGGATACTGCGTCAGATCGCCTCGGAGTTCTCGAGCTACGCCTCGTCTCCGGTCGCCAAGCGCACCCCGACGGACCTGGCGGCCCTCGTGGACGAGATCGCGGCGCCCTATTTTCCCGGCCTCGAAGGCCGGATCACCCTGTCGGCGGACCTCCCGCCGGATCTGCCCCGGCTGCAGCTCGACTCGATACTGATGCAGCGGGCAGTCACGAACATCATCGAGAATGCGCTCCAGGCGATGCCCGACGAGGGGACCCTCGCGATCCGCGTCGTGCGGCATGCCGCGCAGGTGCAACTGGTCATCCGGGACACCGGTGTCGGACTCGAGCCCGACGTGCTGGCCCGCATCTTCGAGCCGTATTTCTCGACCCGGATTACCGGCACGGGACTTGGGATGGCGATTGCGAAGCGCAACGTGGAGCTGAACGGCGGCACCATCGCCGTCACCAGCGAACGGGGCCGCGGCACCGCCGTGACCATGACGCTGCCGACCACGGACGTTTCCGCCCCCGCGTAGCTGCAACCGCGCCGCCGGGAGATCGTGGCGAAGCCCCGCGTTCGACCGGGACCCGCGAGGCCGTCAGCCCGTGGCAGAAGGCGTCGCTGCATTCGACCGGCGCCTCGCCGGCCTCGGTGCAACGCGGGGTTCTGCCAGGGGCTGCTCGGAACGCCGCGGTCAGCCGGTGCTCGCGGTCTTGAGCTCGGTGGCGTCCCGAGCCTGATCGTCGTGTCGGCCGGCCGACCGGCGCACGCGGCCCACCACGTACCCGATGGGACCGGATACGAGATAGGCATACGCCATCAGGAACAGGACGAGCTCGGGTTGGACGGCGATGGCCGCGACGAGGATCGCGAACTGCAGCAGACCGACGTAGGAGCGGCGCGGCTGCAGGATGAGCGCGCCGAAGCTGCGGAAGCGGATTCGACTGACCATCAGCAGCGCGGGCACCAGCACCACCAGCAAGGCCACGAGCGGCGCCTGGGCAATCCCCAGACCATCGGGCCATGCGAATACCGTCGCGGCCAGCACGCCGGCCGCGGCGGGACTCGGCATCCCCGCGAAGTATCGCTTGTCGGGGCTGTTGGATTGGACGTTGAAGCGTGCCAGACGCAGCGCGGTGGCGGTGACGTAGAGGAAGCCGACGGCCCATCCGAGGCGGCCCAGCGGCTCGAGCCCCCACGCGAAGACGAGCACCGCCGGCGCCACCCCGAACGAGATGACATCCGCCAGCGAGTCGAACTCGCCGCCGAACTCGCTCGCCGCCCCGGCCATCCGCGCAATGCGACCGTCCAGCACGTCCAGCACCGTGGCCACCCCGATGAAGACCGCGGCGGTCGCATAGTCCGCACGCAAGGTGTGGACGATGCAGGCGTAGCCGCAGAACAGGTTGCCGACGGTGAACATGCTCGGCAGCAGATACACGCCTCGCCGAAAACGCTGGGTCTGGCGCTTGTTCCGCAGCACGGCGAGCACTTTCGGCATGGTGATGCTCCGCAGGTTACCGGGCGCCCGCGGCAAGGGCCCCGTTGCTTCGCTGAATCGTTGCGTTCTACGGCGCGGACTCCGGCGAAATCCGGTTCTCTCCGGCCGGAACGCCGAGCCGCGCCACGACCGTTTCCCCCCCCCGCACCCGATCGCCGCGGGCGGTGACGAGGGTGGATCCGGCTGGTACGAAGAGATCCATTCGCGAACCGAACTTCATGATACCGAAACGCTGGCCGGTGCTCACGGTGGTTCCCGGCGTCACCCGGCACACGACCCGCCGGGCCAGCGCCCCGACGACCTGCCGAAACACGATCGTGTGCCCCTCGTGCTCCAGCCAGATCTCGGCCCGCTCATTGCTCGCACCGGCTCCCGGACGGTACGCCGGCAGAAACGTGCCGCGAACACGGTCGACGCGGGTTACCCGTCCGCCAATCGGCACGCGGTTCACGTGCACGTCGAGCGGGGACAAGAAGATGCTGACCTGCAACCAAGTTCCCGGCGGAGCGCCGTCCGGAACCGCCGCTCCCGCGAACAGAACCCGGCCATCGGCGGGGGCGACGACGACGCCGGGGTCCTGCGGCGGTTCACGGGACGGATCCCGAAAGAACAAGGCGACGAGGATTCCCAGGCTGCTCACGAGCAGTGCCGGAAACGCCAAGCCCACAGCGAGGCAGATCAGCGACGGAACGAACGCCAAGCCGATGAACGGTAGCCCCGCTCGGTCTATGAACATGCGCATGAAGCCGCCGGAACCGAACGTCACACCGTCTGGGGATCCGCGTGGCGGCGCAGGATAGCCTGCATCCGGTCTTTCAACTGCAGCTTCTGCTTCTTCAAATTGGCCTCTTCGATTTGTTCCGGCTGCGACAGGTATTCCAGGCAGGCCAACTCATGGAGGCGGGTGTCGAGCTCCTGATGCTGTTCCGCAAGCTGGCGAAACCCGCTGTCTGTCTGGAGGAGATGATCTTTCAACTGCTGCGAGTCCTGTGCCATTCCACCTCCTTTGAGGCGTAGTACGAGGTCGGTCCGCACGTTCGGATGGGATTTTACGGGACAAAGACCGTAGCACAAGTCCGGTGGTCTGTATAGCAGCCCGTGGCGAAAGTCCCCGCTGCATTCGAGCGGCGAGGCATCCCGCCTGACTGCGTTGTTCGGACGGACTGCTTGCAGTCCGCGGTTGCCATATGCACATATGCGCCCTCCTCACGCCTTGTCAGGCGGGCGCCTCGCCGCTCTCGGTGCAACGCGGGGCTTCCACCACGGGCTGCCAGGCACGAGCGGCGATGCAGGAGCCCGCGGCGGGAGCCTGCCGGTTCACCACGGGTTCCTCGACGGTACCGGCCGGCATGCGGGGTGGAGGCTCCCGTCATTCGTCGTCCGCCCGCTGGCGTCGTTCGCGCACCAGCTCCGCATCGGGCCGGCGTACGTACACCGGCTGCAGGGCGTGCGGCGCCCCCGCCTGCTCGCACCACGGGGCCCGGACCACCATGGCGGCCATCACCCCCGCCAGCAGGGGTGTGTCGTCGAACTGCCGTGAACCGGCGCCCAGCCGCGCATCCAGCAGCGATCGGCTGGCCGCAACGCCGTCTCCGATGACCCATGCCGAACGGTGCCGCATCCCATCGCGCCACCCGTCCAGGACCGCGGCGGGCAGCGCCGAGACCGGCGCCTCCATCACGCGCCACGCATCGCCGGCCGCCGCCCCCGCGCGCGGAGACGAGGGCGAGTCCCGCACATAGAGCGCGCTGAACACCTCTCCGCGTTTCGCGTCGACCCAGGGAACGATCAACTCGGGGGCGGATCCGTTCCCGGCCCACTGCGCCGCAATCTCCACCAGAATGTCCAGGACCGGAATCCCGACGACCGGCCGGCCGTGCGCGAGGGCGAGTCCCTGCACCGTCGCGATGCCGACGCGCAGTCCGGTGTACGATCCCGGCCCGAGGGCCACGACGTACCGGTCGACGTCGGCGGTGGTCAGCCGGTGCCGCGCCAGCAGCGCTTGGATCGCACCCGGCAGCCGCTCGCCGTGGGTGAGGCCGGGGTCTCCCGACATCTCCTCCGTCACGCACCCGCTCCGCGCCAGTGCGAAACTGCCCCGATTCGTCGTGGTGTCGACGGCCAGCGTGAGCAAGATCCGGTTTCCTCGGTGCCTTGACGGCTTTCGGCGTGGTTTCTATACTCGCACAATCCGCTGACCGTCGCACCCCGGCCATCCCCGCGGCGTCCGACGGCGCCGCAATCCTCCGATTGGCTCTTTGACCCCCTCCACGACGAACGGCGCGGCGGCGGTGCGGGCTCCGACGCCCGCCATGCGCCAATATCTCGACGCGAAGCGCCAGTACCGCGACGCCATCGTTTTCTTCCGGATGGGCGACTTCTACGAGATGTTCTACGAGGACGCGGTCACCGCGGCTCGGGCCCTGGATCTGACCCTGACGTCCCGATCGAAGGATGCGGCCGGCGGTGCCATTCCGATGTGCGGCGTGCCTCACCACGCGGCCGACACCTACCTGACCCGGCTGGTGCAGAAAGGGTTTCGCGTCGCCATCTGCGAGCAGGTCGAAGACCCCAGGAAGGCCAAGGGCGTCGTGCAACGCCAAGTCGTGCGGGTCGTGTCCCCCGGCACGTTCACCAACACCGCGTATCTCGACGATCGGGAACAGGTGTTCCTGATGGGGATCGTGGTCCTCGCGGCCGCGGCTTCCGGCGCGCAGGACCGGTACGGCATGGCCCTGCTCGACGTCTCGACCGGCGCCTTCGTCGCGACGGAGTACCGCGGCGACACCGGACGCCAGACCCTCGCCGACGACATTGCGGTGCTGCAGCCGCGGGAGGTGGTGGCCCCGCGGGACTGCGACCTCGCCCCCCTGCTGCCCGCCCCCGGCTCCCCCGCGGTCACGCCTCTCGACCCGTGGGTCTTCGACGACGGCCGAGCCCGCGAGGCTCTGACCAGCCAGTTCGGCACGGCCGGGCTCGACGGTTTCGGACTCGCGGATCGACCGGCGGCGGTCGCGGCCGCCGGGGCCCTCGTGCACTATCTGCGCGAGACGCAGCAGGGCCGGTTGTCGCACGTCCGCGGCATCGTCTTTCGAGAGAACACGGACGCGCTGGTCATCGATGCGGCCACCCTCAAGCATCTCGAGGTCGTCCGCTCGGCCGAGGGCGGCCGAGCCGGCTCGCTGCTGGCCGAAATCGACCACACGGTGACGGTGATGGGCAGCCGCCTGCTGCGGAGCTGGCTGCTGCGGCCGCTGGTGAATCTCGAACCGTTGCACAACCGCCTCGACTCGGTCGAGGAACTCGCGTTCCGGTCGACCGAACGCGCCAAGCTCCGCGAAGCGCTCAAGCCCGTGCAGGATCTGGAGCGTCTGGTCGCCAGAGCCGCGATGGGGACGGCGGGTCCGCGGGATCTGCTCGCGCTGCAGCGTTCACTGGCCGCGGTCCCCCGGATCAAGGCGATTCTCCAGGGACTCGACGCCCCCCTGACGAGCAGTCTGGCCGCGGAGCTCGATGAAGTGCCGGCGGCGCGGGACGCCATCGAGGCGACCGTGAGCGATTCGCCTCCCGCCCTCGCCCGCGACGGCGGGGTCATTCGTGACGGCGTGGATGCGCAGTTGGACGAGCTGCGCACGATCAGCCGGGGCGGCAAGGATCAAATCGCCGCCATGGAGGCGGCCGAGCGCACCCGCACCGGCATCGGGTCGCTGAAGATCCGGTTCAATCGCGTGTTCGGGTACTACATCGAGGTCTCGAGGGCGAATCTGCACGCGGTCCCCGACGACTACCATCGGAAGCAGACGATCGCCGGAGGCGAACGCTTCATCACCCCGGCGCTCAAGGACTACGAGCACAAGGTGCTCGGGGCCGACGAACAGATTCTGGAGCGGGAAATCCAGCTGTTCGAGAAGCTCAGAAGCGAAGTCGCGGCATCGGCGCCGCCCATCCAGGAATCGGCCCGGGCGGTAGCCAACCTCGACGTGCTGGCCGGACTCGCCGAGACGGCGGCGGTCCACGACTACATCAAGCCGCAAGTGCACGACGGCGACGAGTTGACGATCGTCGAGGGGCGTCATCCCGTCGTGGAACGGCACGTCGGGCATGCCTTCGTCCCCAACGACGTGACCCTCAACGGCTCGACGCACCAGGTGATCCTCCTCACCGGCCCGAACATGGGCGGCAAGTCGACCTATCTGCGGCAGACGGCCCTCATCGTCCTGCTCGCGCACATCGGGTCGTTCGTACCCGCGAACCGCGCCAAGGTGCCGATAACCGACCGGATCTTCGCCCGCGTCGGAGCCTCCGACAACATCGCCCGCGGGCAGTCGACGTTCATGGTGGAAATGCAGGAGACGGCGAACATCCTGCATTCGGCGACGTCCCGAAGCCTCGTGCTGCTGGACGAAATCGGCCGGGGCACCGCGACCTACGACGGGTTGAGCATCGCCTGGGCCGTCGCCGAGCACTTGGCGACCGATGCCTCGGCTCGACCGAGGACGTTGTTCGCCACCCACTACCACGAGCTGACGGACATCGCCGACAGGCTGATGGGGGTGGCCAACTATCACGTGGTGGCCCGCGAATGGCAGGACGAGATTCACTTCCTGCGGAAGGTGGAGCCGGGGCGCTCGGACCACAGCTACGGCATACAGGTCGCACGCCTCGCGGGCCTGCCGGCTCGGACGGTCGAACGGGCGAAGGAGCTCTTGCACACCCTGGAGCGGGACGAGCTGGCGCGCCGGGGCGGACGCCCGGTGCCGGCCGGCGACGGCGCGGACCAGCAAACGCAGTTGGCGCTGTTCGCGGATCCCCCGGCGGAACCGGACGTGGTCCGTCGTCTTCGCGAGGCCGAAATCGACCGCATGACCCCCCTCGAGGCGCTCAACCTGCTGGCGGAGCTCAAGCGGGAGGCCGAATAGCCGGCGCGGATTGCTTCGCCACCGTCGTCACGGGCGGTGAGACGCGGAGCGCGGGAGCGATGAACGCGTATGGCGGAACGGATCGGGATCGTCGGGGCCGGTTTCAGCGGGCTGATGAGTGCGTATCTGCTCGAACGCCGGTTCGGCGACCAGGTGGAGATAGAGATCTGGGAGGCCGGCGACCGCCCCGGCGGACGGGTACGGACGACCCGCGTGCCCGAGGCCGGGGTGCGCTACGAGGCGGGGGTGGCCGAGCTGTACGACATCGCTGGCAATCCCCAGCTGCGCCGGTTGATCCGCCACCTGGGTCTCGAGACGCGGCCCCTGACCGGGACGCCGTACTTCGTGGTCGGCGACCGCGTCCTGCGGGACGACAGGGCGCTCGAAGGCCTGGTCGGACACCGCGGCATGGACCGCCTGCGCCGGTTCTGGGAGCAGGGCACGGCGCTGCGCCCGCCGGCGGATTACGCCCTGGCCGGCCGGGAACGGGACAACGACCATCCCTGGCAGCGGCGCACGTTCCAGGACGTGCTCGGCGACATCGACGAACCGCTCGGCGAGTGGTTCACGGCGATGCAGTGCCATAGTGATCTGGCCACCGAACCGCCCCACACCAGCGGGTTGTTCGGCATGGACAACCTGCTGATCGATCACCCCGGCTACTGCACCATGTACACCCTGACGGAAGGGAACGAGGGGCTGGTGGCGGCGCTCGCCGACCGGGTCCGCTCGCCGGTCTCGTTGCGGACCGCCGTCACCCACGTGGCCGCGGACGATGAGACCGGGGTGCGGGTCACAGTGCAGAACCGCGAGGGCGAGCGCCGCGACGCCGAGCTCGACGCGTTGGTCGTCACGTTGCCGCCGCCCGGCGTGCGGCGCATCCGCTGGCGCGACGAACGCCTGCGGGACGCGGTGGCCGACCATGTCCGCCATCACGACCACGGAACCGCGTACCTGCGGGTGACCCTGGTGTTCCGCCGGCGTTTCTGGCGCCACGAGTTTCCGGAAGACTATTTCGTGAGCGACGCCTTCGGCGGCGTCACCGTCTACGACCAGTCGCCCGACGACGGCGCGGCCGGAACCGGCATCCAGAGTTGGCTGCTCGGCGGGGCCCCGGCCCTCGAGTACGCCTCCCGATCCGACCAGGAGATCGTAGCCGCGGTCCTCGACGCCATGCCCGGCGTCACCCCCGTGCGTGACGACCTGCTCGTCCGAGCCTGCGTGGACCGGTGGACGGGAGTGGCCGGGGTATCCGCCCTGCCCGGCGGGGTTCCCCTGCGTCCCGTACGGCAACGGCACAGTCCGGACCCGCGCTGGCCTCAACTGCAGTTCGTCGGAGACTATCTGTACGACGCGACCCTGTGCGGAGCCCTCGACGCAGTGCGGTACGGGGTGTCGCGCCTCGACGAGCTGATCACCGCGAAGACCGATTCGGCCGCGCACGACACGACGGATCTCTTCGGCGCCGGGACCGCCGGGCCGGAGCCCGCGACCCCATCGTCTCCCCGATCCGCCTTCTTCCTCGACGAGCGCCTGGCCGTGGGCTAGCCCACCCTGCAGAAGTCTTCCGCCGTCCTACTGCGCAGACTCCTGGCCGCGGTCGTCACCCTGCCGGTTCCTGCAGGGTGAGGCAGTGCAGCGTACCCAGACCCAGGACCAGATCCACGGCGTGGATTCCGACCACCTCGCGGTCCGGAAACAGCTCGGCCAGCCGGCCGAGGGCCGCCCGGTCGGCCGGATCGTTGAAGGTCGGGACGAGAACCCGGCCGTTGGCGATGTAGAAGTTCAGATAGCTGGCCGGCAGCCGCTGGTGGCCGAACCAGAGCGGCCGGGGCATCGGCAGCGGCACCACCGTGAGGCGGCGGCCGCCCACCCGGGCCGCCCGCAGGCGGCGGAGATTGTCCGCCAGGGGCGCGTGGTTCGCGTCGGCGGGGTCCGGCTCGGCAGCCGCGACGACGGTGGTCGGATCGACGAAGCGTGCGATGTCGTCGACGTGGCCGTGGGTGTCGTCGCCGGCTATTCCGCACCCGAGCCAGATGACGTTCTCGACCCCGAGATAGGCCTGCAGCGCCCGTTCGACGTCCCCGCGGTCCATGCCCGGGTTCCTCGGTTGCACGACCGGGTCGAGCAGGCACTGGTCGGTCGCCAGCGCGGTCCCGGCGCCGTTGACGTCGATGCTCCCGCCTTCGAGGACCATCGGCCGCCGCCGGCCGCCGGCGCACGGGATGATGCGCCGCACCCCCCTGGCGGCGGCGATGCGCCCCGGCAACCGGTTGTCGTCGGCCCAGTCGTCGTACTTCGCCCAGCCGTTGAAACGCCAGTCCACCAGGGCCACGTCGGCGCGCGCATCCGGGGTGGCGGCGCGCCGCACGAACGTGCCGCCCGAGTCGCGGACCCAGCCGCGGTTCGTCGGGAAGCGGTGGACCCCGACGCGCGCCGGATCGACTCCGGCCCGCGCCAACCGTCCGAGAGCCCGCCGTTCGGAGCCGGCGGCGTCGAAAACGATCTCGACCGGCTCTACCGCCGCGAGCTGGCGGACGATCTCGACGTAGCACCACCGGACCGCCTCGACCTTGCCCGGCCAGTCGGAACGGTTGTGCGGCCAGGCAATCCAGGTCGCGCGGTGGGCGGCCCACTCGGCCGGCATGACGTACGGGTCCCCCGCAGGTCGAGTTCGCGGTTTCGATGGGGGGACGGGCCGGCCGGCAGGGGGCA
Organism: Vicinamibacterales bacterium; assembly: GCA_965229825.1. Classification (GTDB taxonomy): domain Bacteria; phylum Acidobacteriota; class Vicinamibacteria; order Vicinamibacterales; family UBA8438; genus JAJEEA01. Next base: position 1,230,192 of record CBDDJQ010000012.1, on the reverse strand, counting down.
TCGGAAATCGCTCCGATCGGATACGCCGGTCACTGCGCCTCGTGCCGGCCGATCACGGAGCGCCGTCGGGTGCGCCGCCCGAGGGCGAGTCGAGCAGACGGGCGGTCAGCCCCGCGTAGCTGTCCACGCGCCGGTCCCGGAGGAACGGCCATCCGCGCCGCTGCCGTTCGATGGCCCCGCCGTCGCATACCGCCAGCACCACCTCGTCCCGATCGACCGACCCGGCGGCCAGGATCTGCCCGCCCGGATCGCATACGAACGACTGCCCCCAGAACTGCAGTCCCGCGCCGGGCGGCCCCTCGTGTCCGACCCGGTTGACGGCGGCGACGAAGACGCCGTTCGCGATCGCGTGCCCCCGCTGGACGGTGCGCCACGCGTCGTGCTGGGCCGCCCCCTCCGCGTCGCGCTCGGCCGGGTGCCAGCCGATGGCGCTGGGATAGACGATCAGATCCGCCCCCCCCAGGGCGCTCAACCGTGCAGCTTCGGGGAACCACTGGTCCCAGCAGATCAACGGACCGATCCGCGCGAACCGCGTCCGGAACACGGGATAGCCGAGATCACCGGGTGTGAAATAGAACTTCTCGTAGTACAGCGGATCGTCGGGGACGTGGGTCTTGCGGTAGCGGCCCAACAGGGTGCCGTCGGCATCGATGACGACGACGGAATTGTGATAGACGCCGGCCGCGCGCCGCTCGAAGACCGGGACCACCAGCACGACGCCGAGGTCGCCGGCGAGGGCGGCGCAGCGGGCGGTCACAGGGCCCGGCACCGGCTCGGCGAGGTCGAAGTGGCTGGAGTCCTCCTGCTGACAGAAATAGCGGGAACTGAACAGCTCCTGCAGGCAGATGATCTGGGCGCCCCGCCCCGCCGCCTCGTGGATCAGGCGGACCGCGGTGTCGATGTTCGCGGATACGGCGTCGCCGCAGGCCATCTGCACCAAGCCCAGCGTGAACCGCGGAGTCTCTCCTGTCGACATCAGACAAAGCCCGAACCGGCAGGACGCCGTCGTGAAGCCCGAGGCGAACGCCGCATCGAGAGCGGCCGAGGCGCCCCGCGCGGCGCAGACTCCTAGCCTTCGATCTGCAGCACCTGCAGCTCGCGCTGGGCGTTCGTGAAGTAGAGCGAGGTCGGGAACTCGTCCATGATGCGCTGAAACGCGGCCCGGGCCTCATCGGACCGACCGGCCAACTGGTAGGCGCGCCCCAACTGCATCAGGACTCCGTCGAGCGGCAGCAGGGCGTCGGCGGCCGAAACGGAGGACGGCTCGAGCAGGGCGATCGCCGTCTCGTAGGAGCCGCGGGACATCTGCACGCTCGCCAGTCCCAGGGTGGCCATGCGGCCGTAGACGCCGACCTCGTCGCTGTCGATCACCCGCTGGTACTGCTCTGCGGCCTCGTCGTGACGCCGGAGAGCGCCCAGCGCCGCAGCAGCCCGGTATCGGGCGGTGATGCCCGACTGCGTGTCCGGATAGGCATCGGCCGCTTCGAGCAGCTTCGGAAGCGATGCCGACATCTTCGCGTCGATCGTCGGATAGGAACCGGGCGGCTGGACGAACGGGGGCTCCCCGGTCTCCACCGCCGCGTCCTCTCCCCCGTTCCCCGGCTCGGTCACCGGCGGCGGCACCACCGGGGCATCCGCGACCACAAGCGCCACGGCGAGCAGCGTTCCCGCCGTCGCCTCCGCCCGCTGGGACCACCAGGAGTAGCCGCCGAACAGCACGAGAATTGCCAGTCCGACACCGGCGACGATCGCCAACCTGGTTCCCCAGCTCTCGAACCCGTGCTGGAACCGGGCGACCGCCACGGCGAGGGCGTTTTCCTTCAGATGATGCCGCTCACTCCGCCTCATTCGTGTCTTCCTGCCTGTTTTCCGGTGTTTCCCGGGCCTACGTGTCGTTGTACGCCGCCAAGTGTACCAGAGACTCACCCTGGGGCGACGGTTCGGGTTGGCGCGCGTGCCTGGATTCGAACCAGGGGCCTACCGCTTAGGAGGCGGTCGCTCTATCCGACTGAGCTACACGCGCGTACCGAGTGAAGCATCAGTTTAGCAGAGGCGGGGCGGTACAGAGCGCTTCGGCGACCGGGCCGCGAGTCGTCGGGCGAAGCCCGCAGCCCGGACAGATTCGGTTGACCCGTCCCGATCACGCATTCCACGGCAACATCGGCTTCAGCGGGTATCCCGATTCGTCGAGCAGCCAGGCCGGCCGGCAGTGGGATACCGCGGCAGTGCGGGTGAGATCGATGGCGCCGGCCAGCGATTCCCGCTCGCCAAGGGTGGTTTCACCGAGGCGGACGACCCAACTTCCCGGGCCATCCGACCGTGGCTGATGGTGGCAGATGACATCGTGGGCTTCGTCCGGATGTTGCAGCATGCACTGTTTTTCGGCCTCACCCTGTCGAAGCAACAGACCCACGCCGGCAATACCGGGGTCCCGACGGACCTCCCTGCTCCCCGGCGCCCGGCATCCCCGTGGATGCCCGCAGGGCATGTCGGCGGCCGCCCGTGACAGAATGGGGACAATCGAGGAATTCGGCTAAAATCCGATCGAAATCACCATTTTCGCCCACTGGAGGTAACACATGCGCTACGCAGGCTCTCTCATGGTTCTCGCGTGCCTCGCGCTGCCCGCGGCCGCGGCGGCGCAGGATCCTTTCGCGGATGTCCCGAACGAGCCCCGCCCCGAGGAGTACCTCCACTGGGACGCCGAGGCGGTCGCCGGCTTTCAGGGCGAGCTCGACGAGGCGCTGAGCAACGGCGAGGGCATCTGGGGCACCCCGTTCGTGGTGGCGACGGCCCTGGCGCGCGCCGACCACCGGCCGCACAGCGTGCAGATCATTCACCGCGCCGGCTATACCCAGCCGGAGATCCACACCGACAAGTGGGACCTCTACGTCGTCCTGAAGGGGGCCGGCACCGTGCAGGTCGGCGGCGAGCGCGTGAACTGGACCGCCGGACGGCCTCCCGAAGAACAGCGGCCGCAACTCGAGGGCGCGCAGGCGTTCCAGGTCACCGAGGGGGATATCGTCCACGTGCCCGCCCGGTCGTGGCACCAGGTGGCCGTCCCCGAGGGCGGCTCGATCACCTATGCCCTGATCAACGTGTTCGAGTAGCCGCGGACGAAGAAACCGACCGCGCCGCCCCGATCGCCCCAATCGTCGCTGGCCGGAAAGACGTTCGCCAACCCGGGCAAGGCCGACAGGTGGCTTCGCCAGGAGCCGAGCGCACCGGGCGGCTGGCGGCAGATTGATCGGCTCCGCACGCACGCCAGCGTCCGGATCGTCGAGGCCCTGCGTGGGGCGCCGCCGCCTGATGGAGATCTGGAGGCTGACGGGCGCAGGTCGCGGTCTCACCCCGGGACCCTGGACCTGGCAGCCCGTGGGCTAGACCGCCCCGTAGGCGAGCATGGCGTCGGCGACTTTCACGAAGCCGCCCACGTTGGCGCCGCGGACGTAGTTCACGCCGCCGTCGCCGTCGTCGCCGTACGTGCAGCACTTGTGGTGGATGTCCGCCATGATCCGCCGCAGCCGTTCGTGAACCTCTTCGCGCGACCAGCTCATGCGCAACGCGTTCTGACTCTGCTCGAGCCCCGAAACCGCCACCCCGCCGGCGTTTGCCGCCTTGGAGGGGCCGTACAGGACCCGGGCGGCGAGGAAACGCTCGGTGGCATCGAGGCTGCACGGCATGTTGGCGCCCTCGCCGACCGCCCGGACGCCGTTTCCGATCAGGGTGTCCGCGTCGGCGGCGTCGAGCTCGTTCTGGGTCGCGCACGGCAGCGCGATGTCGCAGGGCACCTGCCAGGGCCGGGCGCCGGCGTGATAGGCGCAGCCGAACCGGTCGGCATACTCGGAGATGCGCCCGCGGCGGACCTCCTTGAGATCCTTGACGAACGCGAGCTTCTCCTGATCGATGCCGTCCGGGTCGTGAATGAACCCGCCCGAATCGGACAGCGTCAGCACTTTCCCGCCGAGCTCGATGGCTTTCTCGGCCGCGTAGATCGCCACGTTGCCGGAGCCGCTGACGACGCAGGTCCGGCCCGCGAACCCCTCGCCGCACCGATTCAGCATGTTGTCGACGAAGTACACGCAGCCGTATCCGGTCGCCTCCGTGCGAACCAGGCTGCCGCCGAAGGCGACGCCCTTGCCGGTGAGGGTGCCGGCAAAACGGTTGTTGATCCGCTTGTACTGGCCGAAGAGATACGAGATTTCCCGCGCTCCGACCCCGATGTCGCCGGCCGGCACGTCGACGTCCTCCCCGATGTGACGGGCGAGCTCCGTCATCATCGAATGACAGAATCGCATCACCTCGGCGTCGCTCTTCCCCTTGGGGTTGAAGTCGGCGCCGCCCTTGGCTCCGCCCATCGGCAGTCCGGTCAGACTGTTCTTGAACGTCTGCTCGAAGCCGAGGAACTTCAGCACGGACAGGGTCACGTTCCGGTGGAACCGCAGCCCCCCCTTGTAGGGGCCGATGGAGTTGTTGAACTGCACGCGGCAGGCGCGGTTGGTTCGGACGCGGTTGTCGTCGTCGAGCCAGCACACGCGGAAGACAATGATGCGATCCGGCTCGGTCATGCGCTCGAGAATGCCGCCCTCGGCATACCTGGGGTGGTCGCGCATGAACGGCATCAGCGACCCCATGACCTCCCGCACCGCCTGATGGAACTCGGGCTCGCCGGGGTTGCGGCGAATCAATCCCTGCATGAAACGATCGAGATCCGGATCAATCATGACGCGCCCCTCCCCCACGATCCTCGGTTGCGCGGCGGAGCCCTCCAGGAGCCGGTGCAGAAGGCCGACGCGGGTTCACCGCGGACTCTTGTTCCGACAGCTCGGCCAGCGCTCGCGACACCCATACATACTCTTCGTACCGACGCTGGTACTGCTCCAGCTTCTCCCGCTCCAGCGCCTCGAGACGCGCCTGGAGCGGCGCCGCCGCCGCATCGGTGGCCTGCCGGAGCTCCGCTTCGACGGCCTCGCGCTTGGCGCGATGGTCCGCATCCTGGTGGCGTTCCCATTCGAGCCACCCGGTGCTCCACCGGGCGTGCGCAGCCTCAAGATCGGCGGCACTGAAGGGAAACCGCGGTTCGCCGTCCGGCTCCAGGGCCGCGAACGCATCGGGGAAGGCCTGCCGGGCCGCGCTCGCAACCGGATACCACGCCAGGAGGACACGCGGGTCGGCCTGCGCCCGCTCTGCCGGCGGACCGAAAGTCGCCAGCAGCTCGAGGATCCGCGCGTCCCGTTGCCGGGATCGCAGCGCGCTCGCGACAAGGAATGCGCCGAACCCGGTGGCCGCCGCGACCGCCAGCAACGCAATCTCGATCATGGTGGTGCGGAGTGTCAGTAGCGCAATCCGACGAAGATCGGCGTCTCTCCCAGCCGCTCGCGGCCGTCGAGGAACGTCAGCTCGACCAGGAACGCGATTGCCACGACATCCCCGCCGGCCCGCCGCACCAGGTCGCGGGCGGCGCAGGCAGTGCCTCCGGTGGCGAGCAGATCGTCGACGATGAGCACCCGCTGGCCCGGCTCGATCGCGTCCTCGTGAATCTCGAGGGCATCCGACCCGTACTCGAGCTCGTAGGACTGCTGAAGGGTGCGTGCCGGAAGCTTCCCCGGCTTGCGGGCGGGGACGAAGCCGACGTGCAGCCGGTCGGCGACCGTGGCCCCCAGGATGAAGCCGCGGCTCTCGATGCCCACCACCAGATCGATTCGCTCGGAGCGGAACGGCTCGGTCAGGCCCTGCACGGCGTCGGACAGGCCGTCCGGGTCGCGAAGCAGGGTCGTGATGTCGCAGAACTGAATGCCCGGCTTCGGGAAGTCCGGAACCTGCCGAATCTTCGATTTCAGGTGTTCCATGTGCGCTTCCAGATCCTGGTCCGTGGGTCCGGTCACCGGCGGGTCGACGATGCGTGCGCCGGCCATCTACTCCATCTCGATACGAAATGCCGGCGCCGCAACCCGGGGCATCCTGTCCTCCACGGCGACCGCATCGACACGCCCGGAAGGCGGGCCCTGCCGGAGTGCCCGTTCGAACCGCTGCATCGCTTCCCGGTCGCCCTCGGCTTCGACCTCGACCCGTCCATCGGCGAGATTCCGGACGAATCCGCCGAGCCCCTCCCGGGCCGCCGCGTCACGCGCATGAAACCGGTACCCGACACCCTGCACCCGGCCGGAAACCACGAATCGCCTGGCGACAATCACCCCGCCTCCGACAGATGCTGGTGCCGCTTTGACAGGTTTGATGGACGTTCCGATCCGGCCGCCGGCGGAGGCGGGGCCGGAAACTGACGGCGCTGTTGGAAGGTGGTCGGGGCGAGAGGATTTGAACCTCCGACCCCTCGGTCCCGAACCGAGTGCTCTACCAGGCTGAGCCACGCCCCGACACAATCGCTTATTCTACCTCAACCGAATCAGATTCGGCGAGAAAATCGACGGCATCGAGTGCTGCATGGTTGGTCCAGTCGGGATGCAGGGGCGTGACCGAGACCCAGCCTCCCCGGATCGCTTCGTAGTCGGACCGGTCATTCGGCTCCCACTCGATATGCGGCGAATCGATCCGGACCGACGTCCGTCCGGCCTCGGCGGAACCGGTCACCCCGAAGGCCTGACGCCGGCTCGCCTGCACCGTGATCCGAATGCCGCGTGGAATCGTGCGCGGGACGTTGACGTTCAGCAGCGTGCGCTCCGGCAGCCCTTCGAGCAGCACCGCTTCCGCCAGTTGGCGGGCGATGTACCCCGCCCCTTCGTAGTCCATCCGCTCGCCGCGCTGCAGCGAGAAGGCAATCGCCGGCGATCCGAGCAGGACCCCTTCCAGCGCGCCGGCCACGGTGCCCGAGTAGGTCACGTCGTCACCGACGTTCAGCCCGTTGTTGATGCCTGACACCACCAGATCCGGCACGCCGCCGATCACTTCGGATGCCGCGATGTTCACGCAGTCGGCCGGCGTACCGTCGACCGAGTACCACCCCGGCGTCACCTCGTGCAGTTGCAGCGGCCGGCGCAGGGTGAGACCGTGCCCGACGGCGCTGCTCTCCACCGCCGGCGCAACGACCGTCACCCGGCCGAAAGGGGCGAGGGCATCGGCCAGCGCTCGCAGCCCTTCCGCCTCTATGCCGTCGTCGTTGGTGACGAGAACCTGTCGCATGCCTGCAAGGGGACGTTGGGGGAAGTCGGCCGGGTCGGAAACTCACCGGGCGCGGGTGGGGTCGATGCCATAGGGTCGCGCCCAGTCGAGTCCCGCAAGCGTGTTGCCGGCGGGACGGTACTCACAGGCCACCCAGCGCTCGTATCCCAGTTGGTCGAGCACCTCGAACAGATACGGATAGTGTACCTCTTGCGCGGTGTCCGGCTCGTGGCGGCCGGGGACGCCGGCAATCTGAATGTGGCTGATGACGTCGAGATTGGCCTTGATGGTCTCGGCCAGACAGCCCTCCATGATCTGCATGTGGTAGATGTCGTACTGCAGAAAGACGTTGTCCTCCCCCACCCGATCGATGATGCGGCGGGCGGCGGCGGTATGCGTCAGGAAGTACCCCGGCATGTCTCGCGTGTTGAGCGGCTCGAGCAGCAGGCGCACGCCCAGCGGCCGGGCCGCGGCCGACGCCCGCCGCAGATTCGCCACGAACGCGGCCTCCGCCCGGGCATCGTCGGTGGTTCCCGCCAGGCAATGCACCTGCCGGCAGCCGGTGGCCCGGCAGTACTCGAGCGCGCGGGCCACGCCCCGGTCGAACTCCTCCTCGCGCCCCGGGATTGCGCCGACCGCGGACGGCACGTTGAAGAGAACCGCTTCGAGACCGCTGTCCCGATACGCCGCCGCGATCTCCGCCGCGGTCCGTTCGTAGGGGCTCTGAATCTCCGCGCCGGTGAACCCGATATGCGCGGCCACCCCGAATCGGTCGAGCAGGTCGACCTCGTGAAACATCATCGAGAAGTTGGCGGCCAGCTTCGGCATGGGTGCCGTCCATTATAGGGTTCTTCGCGCGCCGGATGGGACGGCGGCGTCGGGGCGGGACGGGACGGTATCATGGACGGGTGATGACCCAACCGGCACCCTCCGCGCCATTCGATGCGGTGCTGCTCGTCAGCTTCGGCGGCCCCCAGGGACTCGACGACATCCGGCCGTTTCTCGCGAACGTGCTGCGCGGGCGCCGCGTGCGGCCCGAGCGCGTCGAGGAAGTGGCGCGGCACTACGAACTCTTCGGGGGGGTGTCCCCGATCACGCAGTTGACCCGGCAACAGGCGGCGGGGCTGCAGGGGCGGCTCGATCGGGACGGCCCGCCGCTTCCGGTGTACGTGGGCATGCGAAACTGGCACCCGTTTCTCGCCGACACCCTGCAGGAAATGGCGGAGGCGGGGATTCGGCGGGCGGTCGGGCTCATCCTCGCCGCGTTTCGTTCCTATTCGAGCTGCGGGCAGTACCGCGAGAACGTCATGGCCGCGCGGCGCGAGCTTCGCGCCGCCGGCCACCCCGACGTCGAAGTGTCCTACGTCGGAGACTGGCATGCGCACGACCGATTCATCGAGGCGTACGCTTCGCGGGTCGAGACCGCGATGGACACGCTGCCGGCGTCCGAGCGCAGCCGCGCCCGGCTGGTGTTCACGGCCCACAGCATCCCACTCGGCATGGCCGGCGCCGATCTGTATCGCGAGCAGTTGAACGTCTCGGCCGGCCTCGTCGCGGCGCGGCTGGGGCTCGCCCTCGCCGACTGGGCGCTGGTCTTTCAGAGCCGCAGCGGGCGCCCGCAGGACCCGTGGCTGGAACCGGATGTCTGTGACTATCTGCGGACCGCCGCGGCCCGCGGCCTGGGTGCGGTGGTCATCTGTCCGCTGGGCTTCGTGGCCGACCACATCGAGGTGCTCTACGATCTCGACGTGGAGGCGGCAGAGGTGTGCGCGGAGCTCGGCATCACGATGCGGCGGACGGCCGCGGTCAACGACGACCCGCGTTTTCTCGACATGATGGCAGAGGTCGTCCGGTCGACCGTCGACCGCTATCGGGGAGGCCGGCCGCTGCCGATCTGCGCCGAAGCGGAACCCCCGACCGCCTGATCTACGGCAGTACGCGAAAAGGGGCGGATGCCCGCACCCGCCCCCGATGACGCTACCGTCCGCTATTCATTCGGCCGCCCGGACATCGCCGCCTCGCGGCTCCGCTTGCGCCCAGACCGATCCGCGCCGTTCTACGGCACTCGCACCGTTCGACGGCGCAGACGCCTGGCACTAGCGCTAGCCTGCAACCGGCTCGCCGACGCAGTGCTTGTCGAACGCAGCGGTCAACTGGGCCGCAATGGCGGGCGCTTCCTGATTCTCGATCTGGTGCCGCTCCACGAGGTAGATCAACTTGCCGTCCCGGAGCAGGGCAATCGCCGGCGACGAGGGCGGATAGCCGGTGAAGTAGCTGCGAGCCCGCTCGGTGGCCTCGATATCCGCGCCGGCGAACACCGTCGTGACGTGATCCGGCTTGACCGGATGCTGCAGCGAGAGCGCCACACCCGGACGGGCCCTGCCGGCAGCGCAGCCGCACACCGAGTTGACGATGACCATCGTCGTTCCCGGCGTCTTCGTCAACGCCTCGTCGACCTCTGCCGCGGTCCGCAGCTCGCGGACGCCGAACCGGGTCAGTTCCTCGCGCATCGGCGCAATCATGAATTCTGGATACAAGCGAAAACTCCTTTCAATACGACCACCTTCAGAGTAGCACATGACCAGCCCGTCCCGTCGGTCCGCGCCGACGCCGGCAGCCGAACGGAGCCACGGTTCCCGGTCAGGCGCCGCCCCGCAGACTGGCGGCGGCGATGCGGCGGTTGAACGCGAACAACAGGCCCAACGCGATCCCCCATTGGAGCAGGCAGGTTCCGAGCGAGCCGACCCGGACCGGATTCCACCACCCGGACGGATCGATCACCGACACCACCTGGTAGGTCCACCAAGTGAACATGGCCAGGAACTCCAGCGGCACGAGCCACTTCACGACCCATTCCCAGACGCGTCCGGCCTGGAGATGGCTGTCCGATACGTCCACCAGCTCGCGCCGGAACCGCGCGATCCCGAACTGCCGCACCCCCAGCGCGATGAACAGGCCGCTGAGCATGAGGGCGAGGCCCCACACCCAGTCCTGATTTTCGAAGATGGCCAAGCTGGCCGCCGACGGTGCTCCCCCGACGACGGTCGCCGCCGTGACCCAGCGTATCGCCCGCCGCCGCGGCATCCCGGTGTCCATCAGAATGCGCGTCGCCAGCTCGAACATCGCGATCAACGACGACAGCGCCGCGCAGAACAGGGCGAGAAAGAACAGCGGCAGGAACAGCCCGCCGCCGGGGACCCGTTCGAAGAGCTGGGGAATCCAGATGAAGGTCAGCCCGGTGTTCCCGGCGGCCATCGCCGCGAGCGCCTCGTTCTCGGAGAGGATGGCGAACGCCGTCGGCAGGATCGCCATGCCCGCGAGCACCGAGGCGGTGTTGTTGCCGAGCCCGATGGCGGTGGAGTTCAGCACGACGTCCTCGTCGCGCCGCACGTACACCGCGTAGGTGAGGATGAGCCCCCATCCCGCCCCCGTCGACCACGCCGATTGGGTCAGCGCCTCGAGCCACGTGCGGTAGCTGCCCAGCAGCGACAGATCCGGATTGAAGAGAAAGCCGAGCCCCCGGCCCGCGCCGGGGAGGGTGACCGAACGCACCACTGCCACCACCAGCAAGGCGAACAGCGTCGGAATGAGCACCTTGTTGGCCCGTTCGATGCCGGCGACGACCCCGCGGCCGATGATCGCGGCCGCGATCAGCACGGACACGATCTGAAACGCCACCGGCTGCCAGATCGAGGCGCTGTAGTCGTTCCAGTACGCCTCCGCGGCCGAGCCCTGCAGGTTTCCGAGGAGAGTCACCGTGAAGTACTTCAACGTCCAGCCGGTCACCACCGAGTAGTAGAACAGGATCATCACGCTGGTGACGGCGACGAAGCCTCCCATCCAGGCGTAGCGCCGCCCCACCAGGTCGGCGAAGGCTCCGATGACGCCGCGCCGGCTGCCGCGGCCGAGCCCGAACTCGGCGATCAGCAGCGGCAGCGACCACAGGAAAAGAAACAGCAGCCAGGGGATGAGAAAGGCGGCCCCGCCGTTCTCGGCGGCGATCCTGGGAAACCGCCACAGGTTGCCGGTGCCGACGGCCATCCCCAACCCCGCGAGGATCAGTCCCCAACGCGACGAAAACTGGTCTTTTGCCGGCATCCCGATGGAACTATCGGGCATTGCGGGGCGTCAATCAAGATGATACGGTTTATATAAAAATATCTGCTCTTTAATGACTAAGGATTAAACCTCGTGCCCTGGCGAGCCTTGGATGTCTGCGAAGCAGTGACCGCCGGGACGAGCTCCTCGCCGTGGGGCCCGAACGGCAGCGGCGGTGAAGGAGGAACCGTGAATCTCAAACGCTATACGGAAAAATCACAGGAAGCGGTGCTGGCGTACGAGGCGCTCGAACGATACGGCCGCGACCTGACCGAGGCGGCGAATCAGGACCGGCTCGACCCGGTCATCGGGCGCGACGAAGAGATCCGGCGGACGCTCCAGGTGCTCTCGCGCCGGACCAAGAACAACCCGGTGCTCATCGGAGAACCGGGCGTGGGCAAGACCGCGATCGTCGAGGGTCTGGCCCATCGCATCGCGCGGGGCGACGTGCCGGAGGGGCTGAAGGACAAGCGCATCTTCAGCCTGGACCTCGGGGCGCTGGTGGCGGGGGCGAAGTACCGGGGCGAGTTCGAGGAACGCCTGAAGGCGGTGCTGAAGGAGATCGCGGACTCCGACGGTCGGATCATCCTCTTCATCGACGAGCTGCACACGGTGGTCGGGGCCGGCGCGGCCGAGGGGGCCATCGACGCCTCGAATCTGCTGAAGCCGATGCTGGCCCGCGGCGAGCTGCACACCATTGGCGCCACCACCCTCGACGAGTACCGGAAGCACATCGAGAAGGACGCCGCCCTCGAGCGGCGATTCCAGCCGGTGCGGGTCTCGGAACCGACGGTGGAAGACACCATCAGCATCCTGCGCGGCCTGCGCGAGCGTTACGAGATTCATCACGGGGTGCAGTTCAAGGACGCGGCGCTCGTGGCCGCCGCCACCCTGTCCCACCGCTACATCCCCGATCGTTTCCTGCCCGACAAGGCGATCGACCTCATCGACGAGGCGGCGTCGAAGCTGCGGACCGAGATCGACTCGCTGCCGGCGGAACTCGACGAGGTCGAGCGGCGCATCATGCAGCGTGAAATCGAGCGGGAGGCGTTGCGCAAGGAGAAGGATGCGGCGTCGGCCGAGCGCCTCGAACGCCTCGAACGCGAGCTCGTCGACCTCAAGGAGACCCGCACGCGCCTGCATGCCCAGTGGCAACAGGAGAAGTCGGCGATCCAGGCGACCCGCGGGCTGACCGAAGAGCTCGAGCAGGTCCGGCTCGCCATCGAGCGGGCCCAGCGCGACGGCGACTACGCCCAGGCGTCGGAGCTGCAGTACGGACGCCTGCCCGCGCTCGAGCAGGAGATCGCGGCCCAGTCACCGGCCGGCGCCGGCGATGACGGCCGCATGCTCAAGGAGCAGGTCGACGAGTCGGACATCGCCGAGATGGTCAGCCGCTGGACCCACATCCCGGTCAGCCGGCTCGTCGAGGGCGAGATTCAGAAGTTATTGGAGATGGAAGGCCAGCTCCACGAACGGGTGGTCGGACAGGGAGAGGCGGTCACCGCGGTCTCGAACGCGATCCGGCGGGCCCGGGCCGGACTGCAGGATCCGTCGCGCCCGCTCGGCAGCTTCATCTTTCTCGGGCCGACCGGCGTCGGCAAGACCGAGCTGGCCCGCGCCCTGGCCCGATTCCTGTTCGACGACGAGCGCGCGATGATTCGCATGGACATGACCGAGTACCAGGAGAAGCACACCGTGTCGCGGATGATCGGGGCGCCCCCCGGCTATGTCGGCTACGAGGACGCGGGACAGTTGACCGAGGCGGTCAGACGCCGCCCCTACGCGGTGGTGCTCTTCGACGAGGTGGAGAAGGCGCACCCGGACGTGCTCAACGTGCTGCTGCAGCTCCTCGACGACGGACAGTTGACCGACGGCAGGGGCCGCACCGTCGACTTCAAGAACGCCGTGGTGATCATGACGTCGAATCTGGGCAGCCAGCTCATCGCGGAGGAGGCGGTACGCGAGGGCGGCGATGTCGGCGAGGCGGTACGCGGCCGGGTCTTCGACGCGTTGCAAACGCACTTCCGGCCCGAGTTCATCAACCGGATCGACGACATCATCCTGTTCCACGCGCTGGGCCGCGAACACGTGCGCGAGATCGTCCGGATCCAGCTGCAACGGCTCACCGAGCGCCTCGCGGATCGCCGGATGACCATCGAGCTCTCCGACGCGGCCCTGGACTTGCTCGCGGAGCGGGGCTTCGACCCGGTCTACGGCGCTCGGCCGCTGAAACGCGCCGTGCAGCGGATGGTGCTCGACCCCCTGGCGCGCCGCATGCTGGAGCACGAGCTGCGGGAGGGCGCACACACCACGGTGGATGCGGCCGGGGATGAGTTCGTGTTCGAGACGGCGGAATCCGCCGCCGCGTGACGGCCGGCGCCGCGACTGCGGCGACGCCGGTCCGCCAGCGTGGTCGGCGTCGCCGCCCCAGTAAGTCTGCGCCGTAGAGCCCCGCGGACTACGGCAGGGTTGGTGGCGCGCCAGGCCGAGCCGCCGGGCGACGTTTGGCGGGCTCGGGCTGCATCTATTTCTCGGAGGAGTCCGCCGGCGGGGCGGCCTCGGCCGCCTGGAACCCGATGGCGTTGTGGGTGCCGTCGCAGAAGGGTCGGTTCTTCGAGGCGCCGCAGCGGCACAGCGCGAAGGGCCGACGGGCTATCGGGTAGGATGCGCCGTTCCAATCGACCAGGGTGACGTCGTCGCCGATGACCAGATAGGGGCCGTTCTCCCGGACCTTGATTTCGGCCATGGTCGTCACCCCATCTTCTGCATCGAGGCCAGGAAGTCCTGGTTCGATCGGGTCTTGGACATCTTGTCGAGCAGCAGCTCCATCGCTTCGACCGCCGACAACGGATTCAGGACCTTCCTCAGCACCCAGACGCGGTTGAGATCTTCGGGCCCCAGCAGCAGCTCTTCCTTTCGCGTGCCGCTCTTCTGGATTTCGATGGCCGGAAAGACCCGCTTGTCGACCAGCTTGCGGTCCAGATGGATCTCCATGTTGCCGGTCCCCTTGAACTCTTCGAAGATCACGTCGTCCATCCGGGAACCGGTGTCGACGAGGGCGGTGGCCATGATGGTCAACGAGCCGCCTTCCTCGATGTTCCGGGCCGCGCCGAAGAACCGTTTCGGTTTCTGCAGCGCGTTGGAGTCGAGCCCGCCCGAGAGCACCTTGCCCGAGGGAGGAATCACCGTGTTGTAGGCGCGGGCCAACCGCGTGACCGAGTCGAGCAGGATGAATACGTCCTTCTTGTGCTCGACCAGGCGTTTCGCCTTCTCGATCACCATCTCGGCCACCTGCACGTGCCGCTGCGCCGGCTCGTCGAAGGTCGACGAGATCACCTCGCCGTCGACCGAGCGCTGCATGTCGGTGACCTCTTCGGGCCGCTCGTCGATGAGCAGCACGATGAGATAGACCTCGGAGTGGTTCGCGGCGATCGACTGCGCGATCGACTGCAGCAGCATCGTCTTGCCGGTACGCGGCGCGGCCACGATCAGGCCGCGCTGCCCCTTCCCGATCGGAGTCATCAGGTCCATGACCCGGGCCGAGAGATTGTCGGGGGTGGTCTCCAGCGTGACCCGCTCTTCGGGATACAGCGGGGTCAGATTCTCGAAGAACAGCTTGTCCCGGGCCTGGTCGGGCGATTCGAAATTGACCGCCTCGACCTTGATCAGCGCGAAGTACCGCTCCCCTTCCTTGGGCGGACGGATCTGCCCGGAGACCGTGTCTCCGGTCTGCAGATCGAACTTGCGAATCTGGGACGGCGAGACGTAGATGTCGTCGGGACCGGGCAAATAGTTGTAGTCCGGAGCCCGGAGAAACCCGAAGCCGTCCGGCAGCACCTCAAGCACCCCCTCCGAGAAGATGAATCCGCTCTGCTCCGTCTGCGCCTTGAGGATCTGAAAGATCAGCTCCTGCTTGCGCATGCCGGTCGCGCCCGCGACGCTGAGATCCTTGGCGATCTGCGTCAGCTTGGCGATGCTCATGTCCTTGAGCTCGCCGATGTTCAGGCCTTTGGCGGCCTGCCGATTGGGCTTGGCCGGCGGCACCACGGCGGCCGTATCGGCCGGCGACACCGCATCGGCCGGCGACACCGCATCGGCCGGCGACACCGTATCGGCTGGCGGCGCCGTATCGGCTGGCGGCGCCGTATCGACAGGCTGGGTGGATTCGCGCGCTGATGTGCGCTTCTGGTTCGTTGGCATAGGAGATTGGCTGGAGGTTGAAGGTCCGGTGAGCCGTGCATGAATCGGACGCGAGGCATCCAGCACGAGGCCCGTGACGAGGAATGAATATCGAAACCGAGTATAGGCACGCCCGAACTGGCGTGTCAACCCACCGGATGGCGGCTGGACGCCCGCCGGACTCGCGGCGGCAGTCCGTCAATAGAAGGCGGGGCTCTCGCCGATGCCGACGATGCTGCAATCGAGAATCGGCTCCAGACCCAAGGCCCGGGCCCTGGCCACCACGCCGGCGCCGTCGGCGCCGGGATTCAGCCAGACCTCCTCGATTCCCTTCCGGACGATCTCCTCGATGACGGACTCCCCGACCGCCGGTTCGAGATAGACGGTCGCGAGGTCGATCCGGCCTGCGACGTCGAGCACCGACGGATACGCCGGCAGGCCCTCGATGACATCGGCGGCCGGCGTGATCGGCACCACCTCGTAGCCGCGGTGGCGAAACGCCCGAACCGCCTTGTTCCCGAACTTCCCCCGGTCTCGTGACGCACCCACGACGGCGACGACTCGGGCCATGGCGGAAGTATACCCCCGCGGCCGAAGGACGCCGCCGGCCGTATACAATCCCGTCGTGCCGTCCGCGCGTGCAACGCTCCTCGCCGGTCTCGCATTTCTGACCTTCTTCGTCGGACTCGGCCGGCCGGCGATCACCGACTCCGACGAGGCGTTCTATGCGCAGGCGGGACGCGAGATGGTCGAGAGCGGCGACTGGGTGACTCCCCACTACAACCGGCAGTACCGGTTCGAAAAGCCGGTGCTGTTCTACTGGCTGGTTGCCGTGGCCTATCTGACGGCGGGGGCCGGGGAGTTCGCCGCGCGGATGCCGTCGGCCCTCGCCGGACTCGGTCTCGTGCTGGCCGCGTTCGCGTGCGCCCGCCGGTGGTACGACGAGGGGACCGCTGCCCTCGCCGGTGCAATCACCGCCACCAGCTTCGGGTACGTGGCGGTGGCGCGGCAGGCCCTGCCGGATCTGGCGCTCGCCTGTTTCATCACCGCCGCGACCTGGGCCGCGTTCGAAGCCCTGGTCGTTCCCGGACCCGCCGGCCTGCGGCGCCGGGGGTGGCTGGCCGCGGCCGGCGCCGCCCTCGCGGCCGCGTTTCTCACCAAGGGCCCGGTGGGAGTCGTCCTGCCTGCGCTGATCGTCGGCCCGCCGGCGGTCTGGCGGTGTCTCGCAGAGGGACGTTCGCGGGACGGCGGTCCGGGGCAGCCGCTCGCCCGGCTGGCTGGCGACGTGAGCCTGCTCGCGGCGATCTGCCTGGCGTTGACGCTGCCCTGGTTCGCGGCGATGACCGCGACCCACGGGGCCGCCTATCTGGAGCGGTTCTTCGTCGCCGAGAACATGGAGCGGTTCGCGACGGCCCGCTACAACGATCCGCGTCCATTCTGGTACTACGTGCCGATCGTGATCGGGGGACTCCTGCCCTGGTCGCCCCTGATGCTGGTCGGCTGGCGGCCGGTTCGCCGGATGCTCGCCCGGACCCGCCGGATCGAGCCGGCCGACGTCTGGCTCGGCCTGTGGGCGCTGGCGCCGCTGGTGTTCTACTCGATCTCGATCGGCAAGCAACCGCGCTACGTGCTGCCGGTCCTGCCGCCCCTGGCGATCCTGCTGGCCCGGGCGGTGTCCGGGGCCCTGGCGCGGCAGGCCGCGGACGGCGGTCGGGATCGACTCCTGGCGGCCGGCGGGACCGCGGCCGGCGTCGTGCTGCTGCTCTTCGGTGCGGCGGTGGCCAGAGCCGGCATCCTGCTGAGCGACGGTCCCTCCTCCACGATCCGGATCGCGGCGATCCTGATCGCCCTGTCGGGCCTGGGCGTCATGCTGGCGGCCCTGTCGTCACGCCAGCGGCTGCTCCCCGCCGCGCTCGCCGGCGCCTCCGTCGTCACGACCCTGAGTCTGCATTACTCGATACTGTCCCGTCCCGGGCCGGAGCCGGTCGAGCAGATGGCGGCACTGGTTCGCGCAGCGGACTCGGGCGACGTGCCGTACGGCCGCTACCGGGTCTTCGTGCGCAACCTGCTGTACTACGTCGGCCGGCCGCACGTCGATCTGATCACGCCCGAACAGCTCCGGGCGTTTCTCGCCTCGTCCGAGCCGGTCCTGTGCGTGCTCCCGGACACCGAGCTGGAGCAGGCGCGGGCGGACGGGGCGACGGCGTACGAACTCGGGCGCGTTTCCTATCTCGACACCGGCCGCCTCACGCTGCGGACGCTGCTCTGGCCGGACCCCGCCGCCGACCTGCAGACCGTGGTGCTCGCCACCAATCGCGCGCCGCCCTGACGTTGAGGTGACCGCTCTCGCTTGCGCACCCGCCGGCCCGTCGAGATAGTCCGAAACGAATCCGGGCTGGTCAGACACAGAGCGAGTCGGTGATGCCGGCCTTGTCGGCCAGACGGGTTTCCACGAGCTCGGGGACCAGACCGCGGATCGATCCCCCCAGGGCGAACACTTCCTTGACGAGCCGCGAGCTGAGGTACGTATAGGACTCCGCCGGCATCATCAGGACGGTCTCGATGGTGGAGCTGAGCCGCCGGTTCATGAGGGCCATCTGCATCTCGAACTCGAAATCCGAGATGGCCCGCAGGCCGCGCACGATTACGTTGGCCCGCCGTTTCCGCGCGTACTCGACGAGCAGACCTTCGAACGTGTCGACTTCGACGCCGGACTGGGACTCGAAGACCGTTCGGGCCATGTCCACCCGTTCGGCGACGGTGAACAGCGGCGACTTCTCGGGATTGACGAGGATGGCCACCACGATGCGGTCGAAGAGCGCCGCCCCCCGCTGGATGATGTCGACGTGGCCGTTAGTCAAGGGATCGAAGGTGCCGGGATAGACGGCGATGCGTTCGGGCCGGTTGGTTGCCATGGCGTCTCGAGCTCCCCCGCCCGAGGCGGTGGCCTGCATGGTGTCATGCACCGTGTGCCGTCTGTCAACCCGCGGGGCTTCTCCCAACGACACGTCAGCCCGAACCGGGGATGTTTCCAACCACGAGTGAGGTTGCACGGCGCCCGGCCGCGGATCATCCGAGAATGCCTGTATCGTCCAGACGGCCATCGACTCTGCAACGCCGGAAGATCGGCGATCAACCCGGGACCGCGGGCCGGTAGAACCGGAGGGCGCTGTCGCCGGCGCGGACCGATCGCAGCGCTTCGAGGGTGGGCGGAGCCTCGGGCTCCAGATGCCGGGCGTGCTCGAGCACCAACCGGCTCTCCGGGGCGAGGTGGACGGCCGACGCGGCCAGTATCGCCCCGATGTCCGGCCCGCCGTACGGCGGGTCGAGCAGCACCAGGTCGAACGCCGCAGGGGCGAGGCGGCAAAAGCCGGCCGGCAACTCGGCCCGCCGCACGGTGCAGCGATCGGCGAGGCCGCACGCCGCGGCGTTGCGGCGGATCAACGCGACGGCCCGGGGGTCGCGGTCGATGAAGACGACGTGGGCGGCGCCGCGGCTGAGCGCTTCCAGACCGACGGCGCCGGTGCCGGCGCAGCCGTCGAGCACCCGGGCGTCGGCGATGCGGGGGGTCAGGATGTCGAAGAGTGTCTCGCGCAGGCGATCCGAGGTCGGGCGCAGGCCGTCCCAGCGCGGCGTCGACAGCCGGCGTCCCTTGAGCGTGCCCGCGATGATCCGCATTTCAGGTCGACTTCGGCCCGGAATCGCCGCCGCGCGGCTGCGCTGCAGCGTCCCGCCGGTCCTGCCGGCATCGGCGCCGTCTGCGCGTTGCCACATGCCCGTGGCAAGAGCCCCGTTGCATCCGGCCTGTCGCGGCGCGCGGTCACCACGGGCGCCCGGCCCCTACCCTACACCGGCCAGCCCGAAGCGTTCCATCCAGCCGGCGTCGAGCCCGGCCAGCAGATCGGCGGCGATGCCCCGGCGCAGCGCGCGTTCGGCCTCGTCGCGCGCGATGTCCATGATGTCGTGGTCTCGAACCAGGTTGGCGAGGCGCAGGGTCGGGAGACCGGATTGCCTCGTCCCCAGCACCTCGCCAGGGCCGCGAAGCCGCAGATCGTGCTCGGCCAACTCGAAGCCGTCGGTGGTGCCGGCGACCGCCTCGAGCCGAGCGCGGCCGACGTCGGATAGCGGCTCCCGATACAGCAGCCGGCACCAGGCCCGGCCGGGTCCGCGGCCCACCCGCCCCCGAAGCTGGTGCAACTGGGCCAGTCCGAACCGCTCCGCGTGCTCCACGACCATGACGCTGGCCCCAGGCACATCCACGCCGACCTCGATGACCGTCGTGGCCACCAGAACGTTCACCTCGCCGCGGGAGAACCGCGCCATGACCGCCTCGCGGTCGTCCGACTTCATGCGCCCGTGCAGCAAGTCGACGGTATGGCCGGGAAACCGCTGCGCCAGGGTGTCGACCATCACGGTGGCCGCTTTCAGATCGACCTTGTCGGACTCGTCGACGAGGGGATAGACCACGTAGGCCTGCTTCCCGAGGTGAAGCTGGCGATCGAGCAGCGCGTAGACCGCGTCGCGGCGGGACTCCGGCTCCATTCGTGTGTCCACCGGCGTACGGCCCGGCGGCCGGTCCCGAATCACGGATACGTCGAGGTCGCCGTAGGCGGTGAGGGCCAGACTGCGGGGAATCGGGGTCGCGGTCATGACGAGCACGTCCGGGTGCCGCCCCTTGTCCCGCAAGGTCGCCCGTTGCCTGACCCCAAAGCGGTGTTGTTCGTCGATGATCGCCAGTCCGAGGGCGCGGAACGCGACGGATTGTTGGACGAGCGCGTGGGTCCCCACCACCAGATGGGCCTCTCCCCCCTCCAGCGCGGCGAGGGTGTCCCGCCGCGCCCTGGCCCCCTGGCTCCCGGTCAGCGAAACGACCCGGAAGCGCGACCGGGCCAGCAGCGGCCGCAGGGTCAGATAGTGCTGCTCGGCGAGAAGTTCCGTCGGGGCCATGAACGCGACCTGCAAGCCGTTCTCCAGGGCGACGAGGGCGGCCAGCACGGCGACGATGGTCTTGCCGCATCCGACGTCCCCCTGCAGGAGCCGGTTCATCGGCCAGGGACGGCACAGGTCGTCGACGATGGTGCGGAGTGCACCCTTCTGGCCGGGGGTCAGCCGGAACGGCATCACCGCGAGCGCCGAGCGGCGGATCCGATCGTCCACCCGGACGGTATGCGGCTTGCGCTCCCGGGTCCGGGCCTGACCGCGCACCTCCAGGCCCAGCCGAAAGAGAAACAGCTCCTCCAGAATCAACCGCACCTGGGCCGGGGTGCGGAACCGGTTCAACACCGGAAGCGGGGTTCCCGGGGGCGGGAAATGAGCCTCCCGGAGAGCCCGATGGCGGTCGGGCAGACGGCGGCGCACCCGCAGGTCCTCGGGCAGGGGATCTTCCAGGTCGGGGGGCATCTGTTCGAGCGCACGGTGCACCAGCCCCCGGAGCTGCTTCGTCGTCAGGGTGCCGATACGCTCGTACACCGGGACCACGCGGGCGCTGTGCAGCCCCTGCCCGGCCTCCCGATCATCTGCGTCCCCGTCGCCGAGCAGCTCGTATTGCGGGTTGATCAGCCGCAGTCCGCCCGGGTCGCGCCACTCCGGCGTGCCGTACAGAAGGACCCGCTGGCCCGGGAAGAACGCCGTCTTCAGATACGGCTGATTCATCCACAGGGCCCGGAACGTGCCCGCGTCGTCTCGCAGCAGCATCTCGAACAGCGAGAAGCCGCGGCGGCGGGTGTGCCGCAGACCGGTGCTGACCACCCGCCCCCGGACCGCGGCGGCCTCGCCCGGCCGCAGATCGCTGGAAGGGACGAGGCGGCTGCGATCTTCGTAGCGGAGCGGAAACCGGTGGAGGAGATCGTCGCTGGTGCGCAGTCCCGCCCGTTCGAGCTCTGCCGCCCGGCGGGGGCCGACCCCCTTCAGGAAACGCAGCTCGGCGCGAAGGTCCGAACCGTCAGACGCTCGTGGCTGCCCGTTCTCCACGGACGGTCGCATCCGGCGTTCACTGCACGATGACCGCCAGGCCGGCCGACAGGCGGAGCTCGGTGATGCCGAACGGCAGAGGAATCGGTTCGTCCAGGCGCGTACCCGCCGGTTGATCGGGGGTTCGGGTGAAGTGCCGCACGACCTCCTGCAACACGTGCACGGGAACCGAAATGCCGCCGACTGTCACCGTCTCCACGTCCACCTGCGCCATCCCGTTCGCGGACCGCACCCTGCCGCCGGCAGTCACGACGAGCTGTCCGGCCAGGTACCGGACAAGGTCGAACCCCGTACGCTCGCGGGACTCGCGAAGGACGTCGAGGTCGATGACCGCCTCGGCCGACAGTCGATCGTCCTCGATGCGCACGACCGGCGCCCGGATGCCCACCGGCAGATGCGGCGCCCCCTGGAAGGCGAGATAGGCGTTGATCTCCGACTCGGCCAGCGGGGTCGACCGGACCTCCGAGGAAGGCTCGGAGGCGTGCCGCAGGATTTCGGCGAGCTTCCGCTCCAATCGAGCGCCCGACTGCTCGGAGACGGCATCGGCAGCCTGAACCGGGCTGCCGGCTGCCGCCGTCCGTTCCGATTCTCCCGTCATCGCCCCCACGCCGGCTGCCGCAACCGCCCCCCCGATCGCGAACATCAACGCCGCCGCCCATTCCGCGTGTCGATTGCCCATCTGCAGCAGTATATAACGATATTCTTCGCTTTTTCTTTGTGCGTCATGTAGAGTTATGTTTCGTTTGCGTTTCGTGCCCATTCCGGACCGGCGACCGCCAGGAGGCCGCGTGCAACCTCTGACCCGACGACAACGGGAGATTCTGGATTATCTCAAGGAGTTCATCGAAGAACGCGGGTACGCTCCGAGCCTCGAGGAGATCGGGAGCCGCTTCGGTCTGTCGTCGCTGGCCACCGTCCACAAGCACCTGATGAACCTCCAGGAAAAGGGCTTCATTCGCCGGGCGTGGAACCGCAGCCGCTCCGTGGAGCTCGTGCAGACCCGGGCCGGGGGCCGCGCCCTCGATCTGCCGCTGCTGGGATACGTGGCGGCGGGGGCGCCGATCGAGGCGGTGGTCAGCGCCGAGACGGTGACGGTGCCGGAAGATCTGGTGGGATCGCGGGAAACGTATGCCCTGCGGGTACGCGGACACTCCATGATCGACGAGCAGATCCGCGACGGCGATCTCGTCGTCGTCGAAGATCGCCGAATCGCGCAGAACGGCGAAATGGTGATCGCGCTGCTCGACGGGTCGGACGTCACCCTCAAGACGTTCTACCGGGAGAAGGGGCATATCCGCCTGCAACCCGCGAACGACGCCCACGCCCCGATCATCGCGAATCCGGATGCGGTGCAGGTGCAGGGTGTCGTGATCGGCGTGATCCGGCGATACTAGGAGTCTGCGCCGTAGAACGGCGCGGATTCCTCGGTTGGTTGGGCGGGGAGCGGAGCCGCAAGGCGACGATTTCCGGGCCAGGACCAGCCGCCCTCCCCCCCGGGGGGCGAGGGCGAGGCGACCGCCCTATGGCCGCGTTCACCGTCCGGCCCGAGTTCGCGGACTCCCGGAGCATGGAGCGATGTCTCTCGCTACGCAGATCATCGACCAGCAAGTATCAGGAATCGTCGAGCGACAGTCCGACGCTTTCACCAACGAGCTGCGGCTGGACGCCGACGAACCCCGGCGGCGCTCCATCGCTTTCCTGTTCTTCGTCGCCAAGACCGCGTTCGACATCACCGACGAGCAGGCGCTCGAGGGCATCGTCGACGGCGCCGCCGATTTCGGAATCGATGCGCTGTACTTCGAACCGCCCGACGACGGCGAGTTGCACGTCACCCTGGTGCAGGGCAAGTACAAGAGGGCTCTGGATGGAAGCTCGGCGTTCCCGGAGAACGGCATCGAGAAGATGATCGGCGCCATCGGCGCACTGTTCGATCCGGCTCTACCGGTGCAGTTGAACAGGCGTCTTGACGAACGCGTCGAAGAAGTTCGTTCGTTCGTCAAGGACGGCGCGATTCCGCGCGTGACCGCGGTCGCCACGAGCAACGGAAAGCGCTGGACGGAACAGGCGCAGCAGCGGATCGACAATGCCAGGCGGGACTTCGGGGAGCAGGTGGAGTGGCGTTACATCGGCTCCACGGAGCTCCTTGGCCTGTTGCAGGCGCGGGAACGCATTGGCGCCGACCTGCACCTCACCGGGAGCGCGACGGTCGAGACCTTCGACTTTCGGCGCACACTGACCGGGCGCATGTCCGTTTCGGAACTCGCACGGCTGACCGATGAGTACGATAATCGGCTGTTCGAGAAGAACATCCGCCGCTATCTCGGACTGGCCGGCAACCGGGTGAACGAGGCCGTTGCCTCCACCCTGCGCGATCGGGACCAGCGGTCCAACTTCTACTTCTACAACAACGGGGTCACCATCACCTGCTCCCAGTTCAGCCACAATGCACTTCAGAGCAAGGACTGGGTCGTGAAGGTGAGCGATCTGCAAATCGTCAACGGCGGGCAGACGGCACGCACCGTCCAACAGGTAGCGAAGGAAGTCGGTACGGAGATCGGCGAGGCGGAGGTGCTGGTTCGGATATACGAGCTGCCGCAGAAGGACGCCGAGCTGGTGGAGGCGATCACCTTCGCCACGAACAGCCAGAACCCGGTCGATCTGCGGGATCTCAAGGCGAACGCCCCAGGCCAGAAGGCCCTCGCGCAATCGATTTCCGGATTGGGTTATACGTATCGCGCCAAGCGGGAAGAGCGGCAAGTAATGCCTGACGAGTTCACGAGCGCGGTCATCGCCGAAGCCGTCCTCGCGATCTGGCGCGACCGGCCGCACCAGGCGCGGTTCAGGGGGCGCGAACACTTCGGTGCGTTGTACCGGGAGATCTTCACCGACGATCTCAACGGGGCGCAGGCCATCATCGCCGCCCTGTTGCATCGGCATGCCGAGAACCACCGCAAGCGCCCCCCGGACGATGCGCCCGATTTCCTGTCTTACGGATCCCGCTTCATGGCCATGCTGATGGGGCGCTATCTGCTGCACGAGATGCGGATTACGCTCAACCAGCTCGACCATCGCAATTTCGGCGAAGCACGGGACTTGGTGGAACGAAGGTCGGAGGACTTCTTGACCCGGGCGCAAACACACATCGGC
Organism: Vicinamibacterales bacterium; assembly: GCA_965229825.1. GTDB lineage: Bacteria > Acidobacteriota > Vicinamibacteria > Vicinamibacterales > UBA8438 > JAJEEA01. The sequence continues at coordinate 1,205,682 of CBDDJQ010000012.1, read as the reverse complement.
GACGCCCTCGATCCGTTATTCAAGGGGAGGGAGCGGACGCTGCAACGCCTGTCGGCAACTTTTCGCCGGGTGGACCTCGTCGATACGCTTCTGGATGCGGCACCCTGACAGCCCGTGGTGGTGCGCCGTGAGAAGGCGCCGTTCCTCAGCGGGTGCGAATCCCGCCCGGCAACTGTCGCTCCAGCCGGTAGCAGTCGGAGCGGACGATGGAGGTAACGACATCGGCTGAAGCACTCCGACGACCAAGGGCCGCCCCTGGGTGGCTCAGCGACCATGCGGGCCGCAACGCGAGTGAACGCCGAGCAGACCCCGAAACCTGTGACGCGGAGGCCGACCCGCCCGCCACACGGGGAAGGCTGCCAGCGGTTGGGAAGTGAGCGACACAAGCACCGACCGTTTCCGCCGGGGTATTGGCGGCGGCACGCATGGAAGAGGGGGACGCAACACGGGAAGCCCTGGACGCAACACGCCCGGAAGCGGGCCTGGCGGTGGCGTGGCCACGCGCCAACCGGACAGCCCGCGAGGGTGAGGTCGGGCCGTGCAGGGTGGCGGAGAGGCCCGTAGGGCGACGCCCCATACCGAGGAAGCCGGGTAACGCCGGTGGAGGGAAGGGGCCTCGGTTCGAGAGCAGCGCATGACGGAGGAAGGGACGTGGGGACTGGTGCGAACCTAACAGCCTCAGAACGAGTTCAGCGACTCCAGACGGCGCTACATGCGAAAGCGAAGGAAGCTCCGGGCCTCCGGTTCTACTCGCTGAGCGACAAGGTGTGGCGCGAGGACGTTCTCGCGGTCGCCTGGCAGGCCGTGCGTCGTAACGGCGGCGCGGCCGGGGTGGATGGCGAGACGGTCGCGGACATCGAGTCGTTCGGGGTGGACCGTTGGCTGGGAGCACTGGCGCGGGACCTGAAGGAGGGGACCTACCGTCCGCGAGCGGTTCGGCAGGTCCTCATCCCGAAGAAGCAACGTGGGAAGTTCCGGCCGTTGGGCATTCCGTGTCTCCGGGACCGGGTGGCGCAGACGGCGGCGATGTTGGTGTTGTCGCCGATCTTCGAAGCGGACCTGCAACCGGAGCAGTATGCGTACCGGCCGGGCCGAGACGCGCATGACGCGGTCAGGCGCGTGCATCGGCTGCTGACGTCGGGCCACCGGGAGGTGGTGGACGCCGACCTGTCGGACTACTTCGGTCAAATCCCGCACGCAGACCTGCTGAAGTCCATCGCCCGGCGCGTGAGCGACGGGCGGCTGTTGGGTTGGGTCAAGGCGTGGTTGGAGATGGCGGTGGAGGAGGACGACGGGCGCGGCGGTCGCCGCCGCACGAACCGGGCTCGTCGCGAACGGAAGGGGACCCCGCAGGGGTCTCCGATTTCGCCGCTGTTCAGCAACATCTACATGCGTCGCTTCATCTTGGGCTGGAAGGTGCTGGGCTACGCCCGGCGCTTCGAGGCGGAAATCGTCAACTACGCGGACGACTTCGCGGTTCTCGGCCGAGCACCGGCAGCGGAGATGCTGACGGCGGTTGAAGCTCTGATGAAGCGTCTGAAGCTGCCGATAAACGCCGAGAAGACCCGCTGCTGCCGGGTGCCGGAGGAACCGATGACGTTCCTCGGCTACCGAATTGGACGCAACTACCGGCAGGACACGGGAGCTGTCTACATCGGCACCCGTCCGAGCCCGGCGAGCGTCCAGAGCATCTGCCGACGCATGAGCGAGCTGACGACGCGGCGCAGCGGGCTCCTGTCGCCCGAGGTCGTGGTGGCGCGCCTGAACCGGCTCTTGACCGGCTGGGCGAACTACTTCACTCTGGGGCAGGTCAGCCCGGCCTACGCGGCGGTCGACCGGCACGCGACGCGGCGGCTGCGCCAGTGGCTCTGTCGGAAGCACAAGGTGCGGACCGGGAAAGAAGTGCGCTTCCCGGCCATGCGGCTCTGGTCCGACTACGGGCTCACGCGCCTTGCACCGCGCACGACGAGCTTTCCGTGGGCGAAGGCATGAATCTCGTCCGAGAGCCGGATGCGGGAAATCCGCATGTCCGGTTCGATGAGCGGCGACTGGAAACGGAGCAATGGCGAGGAGTGAGGCACCGGCACCGGCGAAAGCCGCCGGGAACAGCTACCCCCTGCGCCTACCGCCACCGCGCCAGTCGTCGACTCTACAAAGTCCCCGCTGCATTCAAGCGGCGATGCATCCCGCGCCTCGCTGCTCTCGATGCAACGCGGGGTTCCACCACGGGCTGCTGAGGGTTGAACGGCGAAACGTCGACCGAGCCCCTGATATCATCGACCCGCAAGGATTGACAACTCCATGGAAGAGCGCAAACAGATCAACTTCACGATCGTGCCGGACGACGCGTCGGATGAACCACGCATCTATTCCAACTTCTGTGCGATTTCGCATACCCCGTTCGATTTCACGCTGACGTTTTGCGAGGTCCTGCCGCCCACGGAGAAAACCGTGCGGGAGGCGGCCTCGGATCGCGTGCTCAAGGCGCCGGTCCGGTCGCGCATCGTCGTGCCGATGGCGTTCGTCCCGACCCTCATCAAGGCGTTGCAGGATCATCTCAGAGCCTGTTCCGAGCCGGGCGGCAAGCCCGACTGGAACAAGCCGGCGGTGCACTGAAGACGCCGGACACGACACCGGGATGCCGATAGCGACTCGCCCGGCCGCCCGGCCGCCGGCCCGGAAACGCTTCGGCCAGCATTTTCTCGAGACCGCGTGGGTCTCCAAGCTGGTGGCGTGTATCCGACCCGCGCCGGGAGAGCTGTTCCTGGAGATCGGCGCGGGAGCGGGACAGCTCACGCTCCCCTTGGCGGCGGCCGGCGCCGAGGTGGTCGCGGTCGAGAAGGACCGCCGGCTCGCCGCCCGTCTGCGCTCGATCGTCCCGGCATCGGTTCGGGTCGTCACCGGGGATGTCCTGGACGAAGATCTGGCGCGTCTCGTGGCCGGCCCGCGGGCCGGCCACGCAGACCGGCCGGCCCGCGTGGCCGGCAACCTGCCCTACAACGTGTCCACGCCCATCCTGCGCCGCCTGGTCGAGACCCAGCGCCTGCACGCGTGCTTCGAGGACGCCACCCTCATGCTGCAACGGGAGGTCGCGGATCGGGTCGTCGGTCAACCAGGATCGCGGGCCTACGGCCCCCTGGCGATTCTGACGCGGGTCGCCGCCGAGGCCGAACGCGTGCTGGCCCTGCCGCCCGGCGCATTCCGGCCGCCGCCGCGCGTACGCTCGGCCGTGGTCACCCTCCGATTTCGTCCACCGCCGGTGCCTGTCGCTGACCGGATGCTGTTCGAACGGATGGTCAGGGGCCTCTTCACGCAGCGGCGCAAGACGATACTCAACGCCCTCGGTCCACTGGCTCGCAGCGTGTCTCCCTGCCCGCCGCGGGAGCTGCTCGAACGGGCGGGACTGGCGCCGGACCGCCGTCCCGCCACGCTCGATCTGGCGGAGCTGGCCAGACTCGCAGACGCCCTGGCCTCCTCCCGATGAAGTCCGACCTCCGCACTCCGTTCTTCCTCGTCTTTTCTCCGGTTTCCGGCCGGCGCGGCCACCAGGAATCATGACTTCGACACCAGAATCGTCCACGGCGACCGAACCGGCGTTGGAGGTCGTCCCCTACGGCGGTCTCGGCGAGTTCGGCATGAACATGATGCTCGTCACCTGGCGCGACACCGCCATCCTCGTCGACGCCGGGGCGATGTTCCCGGGACCGGAGCTGCCCGGGGTCGATCTCGTCATCCCCGATCTCGGTCATCTGCAGGAGCGCGTCGGCATGCTCTCGGCGGTGGTGCTGACCCACGGGCACGAAGACCACATCGGGGCGCTGCCGTACGTCTGGCCGCTGCTCGACGGCCCGGTGTACGGCACGCCGCTGACCCTCGCCCTCGCGGGCCAGAAACTGGCGGAGCATGGCTTCGACCCCGACGAACGCTGCCGGCCGTTGCAGCCCGGCGATACGGCCGAGATCGGGGACGTCACCCTGGAGCTCATCCGGGTCACCCACAGCATGCCGGACTGCGTGGCCGTCGCCCTGCACACCCCGGCCGGCGTCATCGTGCACAGCGGCGACTTCAAGATCGACCAGACGCCGATCGATGGTCAGCCGCTGGACGTCCACCGGTTCGCGGAACTCGGGCGACAGGGGGTCCTCGCCTTCTTCGGCGACAGCACCAACATCGAACGACCGGGGTTCTCGGGGTCGGAGATCGAGGTCCGGACCGGGCTCGAAGAAGTGTTCGCGGGCGCCAAGGGCAGGGTCGTGGTCACCGCGTTCGCGTCGAGCCTGCACCGGATCGGGATTCTCGCGGATCTCGCGGCGCAGTTCGACCGCAAGCTGGCCTTGGTGGGGCGAAGCATGGTCCAGAACACCCGGATTGCGACGCGCCTCGGGCATCTGCGGCTCCCGGCGGGGTTGCAGATTCGGGATTCCGAGATCGGCGACTACCCGGCCCGGAAGGTCGCCTGCGTCACGACCGGGTCCCAGGGCGAGCCGATGGCTGCGCTGTCGCGGATTGCCATCGACGACCATCGCCACGTCCGGCTCGAGCCGGACGACGTCGTGGTCTTCTCGGCCCGCGCCATTCCGGGCAACCAACGGGCCATCGGCCGGGTCATGGACCACATCGCCCATCGCGGGGCGGAAGTGGTGCACAACGACCTGAAAGCGGTGCACGTCTCCGGACACGGAAGCGCCGAAGAGCTGAAATTGTTGCTTTCACTGGTCAGGCCACGCTACTTCGTGCCGATACATGGAGAGTACAGGTACCTCGCGGAGCACGCGCGGGTCGCCGCGCGGGTCACCGGGGGCGCCACCGAGGTATTGCTGGCCGAAGATGGGGACCTTATCCGCCTCGCGCCGGGCGCGGGGCACATCGCGGGCCGCGTCGCGAGCGGCCGCGTCCTCATCGACGGCACCCGATCCGGCGAGGTCGGCGACGAGGTTCTGCGGCATCGCCGGCATCTCGCCGCGGATGGAGTGGTCGTTCCGGTGATTGCCGTCAACCGCCGGGAAGGACAGGTCGAAGGCACCCCGGACGTCGTGACCCGCGGCGTCGTGCTCGACGAACGGACGAGCGTCGTGCTCGATTCCGTGCCCGAGTGGCTGACCGAAGTCATCGGCGAGGCCAGCCCCGAGGAACGTTCCGATCACGACCTGCTCACGGAGCGGGTTCGCATCGAGTTGCAACGCCTGTTTCGAAAACGGGCGGGCCGGCGCCCTCTCGTGCTGCCGGTCATCATGGAGGTTTGACGGGTGTCCCGATCCACGCTGTCACGCTGGGGAAGCGAATTCTTCGGGGTGGCGCTCTTCGCCGCCGCGCTGTTCTCGCTGGTCGCCCTCGCCACCTACGACCCTGCCGACCCGGTCTGGTTCTTCAGCACCGACGGACACGAGACGCCCGTGAACTTCGCGGGGCGCGTGGGCGCGTTCGTGGCCGAGCTGTCGTATCAGTTGGTCGGGTTCAGCGCCTACCTGCTGCCGCTGGTCCTGATCGTGCTCGGCTGGCACTACTTCTGGTGCCGGGCCATCGAGGCGGCGTACATCCGCACGGTGGGCCTGGGGTTGACCCTGGCCTGCACCGCGTCCTTCCTCACTCTCGCGTTTTCCGCCTTCGATACGTCCGAGCGACCGTTCCGAGCCGGGGGATACCTGGGGGGATGGCTTGCGAGCCTTCTGGCCGAGTATCTCAACCGCACCGGCTCCATCATCCTGATTCTGACCATCCTGTTCCTCGCCGTCCTCCTCATGACCCAGGTGTCGTTCGGACAGATGTTGAGCCGGTCGATGGCCGGGATCGGCCGGAGCGGAGCCGCCCTGCGGGACGCCGCCTACGCCGGGTTGGGCAACCGCCGCCGCGAGCCCGAACGGGGGCGGCGGAACGTGGTGTCCCAACTCGACCGGGCCGCAACCCGGGCCGCCCCGGCCCCGACGCCCGCCCCCGCGGCGGCCGCCGCAGCACTCGACCGGCCTGCACGGGCGCGGACCCGCGTGCGCCGGAGTGCAACACCTGCCGCTACGCACGGAGAACCCAAGAGCGCCGCGCCGGCGATCCGGACCGCGCAGCCCGATCCTCCGCCCACGCGGCCACCGGCCGCGACGCCGCCACCGACGACGCCGGCGTCTCACCCGGCGTCCGATCGCCGCCAGAAGGCCTTCACGCTGCCCCCGCTGTCTCTGCTCGACCCGGCGCGGGCCAAGCACCAGTTCGACGAGCGCGAGCTGCTGGAGAACGCCCGGCTGCTGGAGAACAAGTGCCAGGAGTTCTCGGTCCGGGGAACGGTCGTCCAGATACACCCGGGACCGGTGGTGACCACCTACGAGTTCCGACCCGATCCCGGCGTGAAGTACAGCCGAGTGACCGGCCTCGCCGATGACCTCTGCCTGGCGATGCAGGCGGAATCGATTCTGATAGAGCGGCTGGCCGGCCGATCCACGGTCGGCATCCAGATACCGAACCGCGTGCGGGAGCAGATCTCCCTGCGGCAGATGCTCGAGTCGCCCCCCTATGTCGAGACCGAATCCAAGCTGGCGCTGGCCCTGGGGCGGCGGATCCACGGAGAGCCGATCGCCTGCGATCTGGGGAAGATGCCCCATCTCCTGATCGCCGGTTCGACCGGCACCGGCAAGAGCGTGGCGATGAACACGATGCTCACCAGCATCCTCTACAAGGCCACGCCGGAGGACGTGCGATTCATCCTGATCGACCCCAAGCGGCTCGAGCTCGGCATGTACAAGGACATTCCGCACCTGCTGACTCCGGTGGTGGTCGAGCCCAAGCTGGCCGCGAACGCCCTCCGCTGGGCCGTCCACGAAATGGAGGAACGGTACAAGCAGCTCGCGGGAGAGGGGGTGCGGAACCTCGAGCAATACAACCGCAACGTGCGCGGACAGATGCGGGAACAGGCGGCGGCCGGTGAGGCGCCAGCGGATCCCGACGAGATTCCGAAGCCGTTGCCCTATATCGTGCTGGCCATCGACGAGCTGGCCGACCTGATGATGCTCGTGGGCCGCGAGGTGGAAGAATCGATCGCCCGCCTCGCCCAGATGGCTCGAGCGGTCGGCATTCACCTGATCCTGGCCACCCAGCGCCCGTCGGTCGACGTAATCACCGGCCTGATCAAGGCCAATCTCCCGGCGCGCATCTCGTTCCGGGTCTCGTCGAAAGTCGATTCACGCACGATTCTCGACAGCAACGGGGCGGAACAGCTTCTGGGCCGCGGCGACATGCTGTATCTGCCGCCGGCCTCGTCGCGCCTCATGCGGGTGCATGGACCCTACATCTCCGAACAGGAAACGGCGCGCGTCTGTGGTTTTCTGCGCAAGCAGGGCAGCCCCGCCTACGACACGGCGATCACGGCGGAGGAGAAAGCGGCCGACGCCGACACCTTCGAGAAGGACGACCTCTACGACGAGGCGGCGCGCCTTGTCGTGGCGGCGGGTCAGGCATCCATCTCCTATCTCCAGCGCCGCCTCCATATCGGGTTCAGCCGGGCCGGCCGCCTTGTCGACATGATGGAAGCGGACGGGCTCGTGTCGCCGGGGTCCGGCGGCAAGGCCCGCGAGGTGCTCGTCGGGGCGGACTACTTCGAGCAGGTCGACCTGCAACTCCGCTGAGCGCGGGGTGGCCGTCGATGGGTGATCGGAGCGCGCGTACGCTCCCGTGACGGTGCGGGAGGGGATGCGCCCGGCGACGGGTGCCGCCGGCCGCGATCCGTCAGGTTCGGGAGGAACTGTCGGAGGGTTCCACCCAGGAGGCCTCGAACGGCAGCGCCGCCAGGGTGCGCACGCCGACGCCGGTGGCGCCCTTTTCGCAGTACGGCTTTTTCTCCTCGTGCCAGGCGGTTCCGGCAATGTCGAGATGGGCCCAGGGCCGGTCGCCGCTGAACGCCTTCAGGAACATCCCCGCGGTAATCGCCCCCGCGTCGCGCCCGCCGATATTGGCGAGGTCGGCGGTCTCGCTCTTCAACTGCTCGGCGTACTCGTCGAACGCCGGCAGCGGCCAGAGCCGCTCCCCCGCCCGGGCCGCCGTCTCGCGGACGGAGTCGACCCACGCCGCCGGGGTCCCCACGAGGCCCGAGGCATGATGTCCGAGGGCGACCACGCACGCGCCGGTGAGGGTGGCGATGTCCACCAGATGGGTCGCGCCGAGCTCTTGCGCGAGGATGAGGGCATCGGCCAGGATCAGCCTTCCCTCGGCGTCCGTGTTGAGCACCTCCACCCGTTTCCCGTTGGCCGCGGTCAGCACGTCACCGGGACGGATGGCCCGCCCTCCCGGCATGTTCTCCACCGCCGGCACGATGCCCACGACGCGCACGGGCGGAGCCAGTTGCCCGATCGCCCGCATCGCGCCGAGCACCGCGGCCCCGCCGGACATGTCGTGCTTCATGAGATCCATGCCTGCGGACGGCTTGATCGAGATGCCGCCGGTGTCGAACGTCACGCCCTTCCCGATCAGCCCCAGCACCGGCCCGGTCCCGTTTCCGGCATCCTCCGGCTCGTAGCGCATGACGATGACCCGCGGTGGCTCGGCGCTGCCCTGCGCCACGCCCTGCACCAGCCCCATCCCGTGCGAGGCGATGGCCTCGTCGGCGAGCACCTCCACCGAGGTTCGGGGGCCGCTGACCAAATCGATGGCCCGGTCGGCGAAGACCCTGGGCGTGAACAGGTTCGGGGGCTCGTTGGACAGCTCCCGCGCCAGATTCGAACAGCCCGCCAGGAGAGCCCCCCGTCGGGCGGCCGCCTGCACGTCCCCATCCGGCGCACGGCCCAGGACCAGATCGACCCGGACCAGCGGCAGCGTCTCCGCGTCGTCGCTCTTGAACCGGGTATCGCGAAACGCGCCCAGTACCAACCCCTCGGCGACTGCCTGCACCATCGACGGAGCTGCGCCGGACCGGCCGCAGAGGAAGACCAGGCGCCGCGCCCTGCGGCTGCGCGCGGCCATACCGGCGGCGCCGGCCACCGTCCGCGCGCGATCGGCGGCATAGCCGCCGCGCGGGCCGGCCCCCACCAGGAGCATCCGGCGGGTTCCCCAGGTGGTGTCGGCCACGTCCGTCAGATACAGCTCGTGGAGCTTGCCGCTCAGCTCGCCGGAAGCCCGGGCCCGGCCGATGGCGCCGGCCGCCGCGGTGTCGAGCTCGCGCAGGTCGTCGTTGTCGTCGTCGTCGAAGACCGGCGCGCACAGCAGATCGGCCTGATAACTGCGGACCGCGTCGGAGCGGCAATCGACGGGAAGGACTTCGTGTGCCGTGTGCATCGGCGGATTATAGCGCGCGCCGATCGGGGTCGCGGGACGCGTCCGGGCCGCGGCCCGGACGCCGCCGCCCGGCCGCGCAATGGATGCCGGCGGGTCCAGTCCTTTCCAATCCAGAAATGAGCCTGAAGCGGAGGCACGTGAGCCGAGGCTGACGGGCGACCGAATCAGCGGATCGAAACAGGGATCCTGGCGCGGCGCTGTGAAGTCCGCGCACGCTGACGGACATTATGTTCCATGGCGGCGACGATGGGTTGTGGGGGCCAGAAGCAGTCACGCGCACGTCCCGCGTCGAGGACCTGGAGGGCTTGCAGGGCATTCAGTATTCGAACCGGAAGAGGGCTGGCGGGCAAGTTGCTGAACTGCAGATCTCCCCGTGTCTGCAACGTCTTCCGGTTCGCCGCCCAATCGATCACTGGCTCGATTCCGGTCGGTCCCCGCGGCCGCCGACACCCGCTTCACCCGCAACGTCCCCGCCGACAGGACGCTGGCCGGGGGCGTACTGCTGCCGCATTCGGCTCGGTCTGTCGGTGCTGTCAGCCCGTGCCCGGCGCACGAGATGCTACCCGTGGCGTCGTGTTCGAAGAGTACAACGATCTTGCCTGTGGGACGTGTGGGCGGCGTTCTGTGCCGTCCAAGTCGGGGTGGGAAACGCGCCTCGACGCGGGTGCAGTCAACCGCCAGCGTATCGTGCGCGTTTTCCATGCCGCCGGCGCGATCCATAGGCCGGCCGGCCCCGGCGGGACTGGCGGCGTGCGGGAGCGGGTCTGACCTCGCTGCCGGGGCGCAGGCCGGCGTTGGGATGCTGATGTCGTCTCCGGCGTACGGGTCTTCGGGGCGCGGTGTGTCCGTCGCATCGAGCTGAAGGACCGCTCGATGCGGTGCGCGTCGTGGAGCAGGCCGGTCGCAGATGGCGTCGGCTTGGTTGGCGTCGCCGATGGACGGCGAGCTGGTCGGTGACGGGCAACTGGCTGGCGATGCGGGTCGAGGCGGCGCTCGGCCCGGTCCTCGATGACCTCGGTGAGGTCACGCCGCTCGGCGTCGCGCAGCGGTGGCGGTCCTCCAGTCGTCGAATGGCGAGCAGGTCGAGCTTGGCGAGGCGGGTCAGGAGCCGGGCGTTAGGACCCGTCGCCGCGGCCGACGGCGAGTACGTGCAGCAGGGGCGGCATCCGGACGTAGCGTGCGGTGAAGCTGCGGCGACAGGCGCGTTCGACAAACGCGCATGAGAGGAAGCTCTTGCCGATGCCGGTTGGGCCGATCAGCAGCAGGTTGTGGCACCGGCGATCCAGGCGCAGGCGCCGAGGGTCAGGACCTGCTGTCGGTTGAGCTGGCGGGGGTGGGTGAAGTCGACGGCCTCGAGCGTGGCCGGATAGCGCAGCTTGGCGGTGTGGAGGCGCGGCTGCGGTCTGAGCGGAGGGCGGGGGTGTCACCCGCAGGGCCGGAGCGCAGCGCGTTGACACGCCCGCCCGCAGCTACTCCGCTCCGACACGCCACCCAGCCGCCCTCCGAGAGCGCGTCACCGAGCGCCATGCGGTCCGCATCGGCTGGTGCGTTGTGGCGTTGTCAGGCTGCCGGGTCGATGGAGGCAAACAGGCGGTCGCGAGCCTGGTTGAGGGCGCGTGCCGCCTCGTTGTCGCTGGTGGCCGAGGCGGCGGCGTCGAGTTCGGCGAAGGTGGTTCCCGGCTTCAGGCAGGCGGCGGCGTTGGGCAACGACTTGAGCTTCTCGTAGGGGGTCATGATGTCGGCGTCGCGATAGCGCTTGCGCACCCGGCCCTTGGCGTCCACCTCTTCGCTGGGGAAGAAGCAGGGCCGGTGGAAGTTGAGGTAGGGCGACAGGAACTGCTGGTTGAAAGCATGGACTCGCTCGGCGTAGCGGTTGGGGATGTGGCCGTAGCCGAGGTGCTTGCGGATGACCGAGCCGTTCTTGCTCTCGACCAGGGCGTTGTCGGTGCAGCGGCGGGCGCGGGACTTGGTGAACGCGTCGATGTGCATCGCTTCGAGCAGCGCCGCCACGTCGCGGTTGATGAACTCCGAGCCGTTGTCGGCGTGGAATCCGTGGAGGATGAAGGGGAACGCCCGCAGCAGAGCTTCGAGAACCGGCTTCAGACAGGCCGCCTGGATATATTCGACCGAACCGATGAACTGGAACTGGGTGACCTCATCCACCAAGTTCAGGTGGTACAAGCCCTTGACCCCGTCCAGGTCGCCCTGATGGACCGTATCGACTCGCACGTGGCCGGGTTGCCCGAACGGCTGCGGCCGGCGGCGTTCCCCAATCGCTATCTGCACGGAGCGCGTGGGGGCCGGGACCGTCCCGCGGCGCCGCTGGTAGGTGATGGAGTGCCGCAGGTTGTACAGGTGGCCGTTGGAGATGGCGGCCAAGCGTTCGAAGCGGGGGTCACCGAAGCGGTGGAAGGCGCGGGCGCAGAGCTTGCGGGTGGTCGGGCCGGAGAGCGTGCCGTGGAGCGCGTCGAGTTCGGCGAGCCGCCCGATGTCGGTGGGGGTGTAGCGGCGGGGGAACGGTTGCCGGGGGGCGCCGCGACGGTCGATGACCTCGCCGGTGGTCCGGTATTGGCGCAGCAGGCGGGTGACCTGGGCCCGCGACAGGTCGGTCGCCTTGGTCAGGAAGCGGCGCAGCAGGCCCTTGTCGGCCTTGGATCGCCCGGCGTAGTCGAACCGTTGTACGGTCTCCGCCACGAACGCGTAGGCCTCGGTGCGGGTTTGCGGTCGAAGGTCGATCTCCTGACTCCCGTCGAGGAATTCCCGAACCTGACCCAGGGTCTGCAGGCGGTGCGTGTCGAGTTGCACGATCATCCTCCGATGATCCGCGACTCGACGCCCGTTCAGGCTCACTTGTCGTTGGAAACAACCCCCCGTTCAGGCTCATGTGTCATTGGACAAGACTGGTCCTGGCGTCCGGATGGCGGTCGCGCTACAATCGAACCATGCATGGACCTCGCTCGCGGCAACGCGCCGGCAGTATCCTCGTGGGCTTGGCGCTGCTCGCCGTGGCGTTCCCGGGGAACGCGGCCGCGCAGGACGATGACGAACGGCCGGAGTTGACCCTGCGCGCCCGCCCCAACGTGGCGTTCGCTCCGAACCCGATCTCGTTCACGGGCCTGTTCCGGGGAGGTGCCGACGACTACGAGAACTTCTACTGTGTCAGCGCCGAGTGGGACTGGGACGATGGGACACGGTCGGAGAGCGTCTACGACTGCGAGCCCTATGAACCGGGCGTGAGCGAAATCCGGCGTCGCTTCTCGCGGCGACACACCTACCAGAGCGCCGGCCGCTACGAGATTCGGCTTAATCTCAAACGCCGTGACGACGTGGTCACCTCGGCCCGGGTCCGAGTCACGATCCAGGGCGGACGATTCCCCGACTGACCGTCGTTCGCAGCTCGACCCGTCTCAGCCGGCCTCCGTCCAGACGGTAGGCCCGTACCGCGGCCAGGATCGGCGACGCGATCACGTACAGCAGCTCGGCATCGTTGGCTTCCTGCGTATCCGTCGGGGACGGCGACGGCGGCGATGCTGGATGTGAATGATAGGCGCCGACCACCGCGAGGCCGGCCCGGCGCGCGCTCCTGATCGCGGCGAAGTGGTCGGCCGGATCGATGAGATACCGGGTGGGACTCTGCCGCAGGTTGCGGGCGGGACAGGCCAGGGTGATCTGCGTTTCGGCGCCGGCGGCGGCACCGATGAGCAGGCCGCAGCATTCGTCCGGCAGCGCGCGCCGCGCATGATCGAGGATGGCGCGGCGCACCGCCCGGTCCATATGGACGACGCCGCCCACTGATTCTGAAGACTCCCCCGCTCCGCCCGGCCCGCACCGGTCCCGGCTCCGGGAGATCACTCCTGCCGTCGATCACCGCGCAGCCGGGCCAGATGCGCCCGCCAGACCCCGGCCGAGTCGAAGACCCGATCGATCTCCGCGCCGGTGTCCAGTCCCGCGCGCAACGCCTGCAACTCGGCGATGAACTCGTCGAGGGCATCGCCGATGGCATCGGCGTTCGACCGGCAGATGTCCCCCCAAATATCGGGCGGGCTCGACGCGAGCCGGGTGGCGTCGAACAGCCCCCGCCCCGTCAGGGCCAGTCCGCGCTCTCCGGCCCGGTTGCCGACGACGTGCATGAGAGCGCTGGCCGCGAGTTGCGGCAGGTGACTGACGAACGCCAGGAGCCGATCGTGCTCCGCCGGATCGACCACGTGGGGTTCCGCGCCGAGCGCCCGGACGAATCCGGACAACCGCTCCACCACCCCGGCCGTCACCGTCCCGTCCGGCGTGAACAGCCAGGGGCGCTTGACGAACAGATCCGGACGGGCATGCTCGATCCCGCCTCGCGGGGCGCCGCCGAGCGGATGTCCGCCGACGAACGTGAACCGCGACGGAAGCTGGCGGGCCGCCTCGACCGTCGTGCGTTTCGTGCTCCCGACGTCGGTCACGACGGCGGAGGTGGTGACGTGCAGCTCCAGCTCCGCGAGCCGATCGATGTTCTGCTCGATCGGGGCCGCGAGAATGACGAGATCGGCCTCGGCCATGACGACGGGGTCGTCGGCGGCCACGTCGATGGCATGGAGCACCATCGCCTTTTCGAGGACCTCCTTGCGGTCGACGCCGATTACGAGGCAGGAGGGCCAATACTGCCTCACCGCGAGCGCGATCGATCCGCCGATGAGCCCGAGCCCGACGATCGCCACCTTGTCGAACGGCGGCGGGGTCGTGGCCGCGGGCTGCGGCTGGAGCATCGGAAGGGTTCTGGGGGCGTCGGTCACCGGTGTCACTCCGCGGGTCTACGTCCCCCAGCCGCGATAGGCGACCGGTTCGAGACAGATGCTGCGCCCGATGGCCGGCGCGATGACCCGCAGCTCGGCCATGAGCCGGTCGAACTGCGCCGGGAAGATCGACTGGGCGCCGTCGCTCAGGGCGTGGTCGGGGTCCGGATGGACCTCGATGATCAGGCCGTCGGCGCCGGCCGCGATGGCCGCGCGCGCCATCGGGGCGACCTTGTCGCGCAAGCCGGTGCCATGACTGGGGTCGGCGATGATCGGAAGATGGCTCAGCTTGTGCACCACGGGAATCGCGGAGATGTCCATGGTGTTCCGGGTATAGCTTTCGAACGTCCGGATGCCGCGCTCGCACAGGATGACGTTCGCGTTGCCGCCCGACAGCAGGTACTCGGCCGACAGCAGCCACTCTTCGATGGTGGCCGAGATGCCCCGCTTGAGGAGAATCGGGGTGGTGCTCCGGCCCAGCTCCCGCAACAGACTGTAGTTCTGCATGTTGCGGGCCCCGACCTGCAGAATGTCCGCGTACCGGGCCACCAGCTCGATCTGGCTGACGTCCATGACTTCGGAGGCCACCTTCAGGCCTTCCGCGTCGGCGGCCGCACGCATCAGCCGCAGCCCGTCCTCTCCCATCCCCTGGAAGCTGTAGGGCGAGCTCCGCGGCTTGAAGGCTCCCCCCCGCAGCACCTTGGCGCCCGCGTTCTTGACGGCGGCGGCGGCCGAGGCGATCTGCTTCTCGGTCTCCACCGAGCAGGGACCGGCCATGACGACCACTTCGTCACCGCCGACCCGGACGTCGCCCACTGACACCGTGGTGTTCTCGGGCCTGAACGTCCGGCTGGCCAGCTTGTAGGGCTCCGTGATCCGCATCACTTCATGGACTCCGTCCATCACCTCGATGAGACGCGCGTCGAACGATCGGTTGCCTCCCACCGCGCCCAGCACGCTGCGAAGCTGCCCGGTCGACCGGTGCACGTCGAATCGGTTCTCCACCAGATGCGCGATCACCCGCTGAATCTGCTCCTCGCTCGCGCGTTCTTCCATTACGACAACCATGACCCCGCCTTTCCTCTGCCTCTGTATCCCCTCGATCCGCGCGCGTCACCCGGATGAACGCTCCAGGCGCCGGGCTTCGTCGATGATCCGCTCGAACAGCCGCGTGATCGCGTCCCCATCGAGCGGGCCGGTGTTCTGCGACCGCACATGACTCAGCACTTCGCGCTCGCGCTGCGGCTGATAGACCTTGAGACCCACGGTCTCCTTGAGCCGTCCGATCTCCTGGGCGCAGCTCGCCCGCTCGTTCAGCAGCCCGACGAGCCGGGCATCGAGCTCGTCCATCCGGTCCCGAATCGTCGTGATCTGCCGTTCCACCGCGGCCAGCTCCGGTGATACGGATTGCCGGTTTCCTGACGTCATGCCGCGCCCGCGCCTCCCCCGGTGTCTGCGTCGCCCTTCAGCCAGGCCACGTATTGCTCGACCGCGGTCACCAGGCCGGCCGAGTCCGCCTCGCGGGCGATCGTGTTCACGAGCGCGCTCCCCACCACCCCGGCGTCCGCGTACTGTCCCACTTCGCGCAGGTGCTCCGGACGGGACAGCCCGAATCCGATCGCCACCGGCAACGCCGTCACCGCCCGAATCCGCTCCACGAGCCCCCGCGCGCCGGACGCCACGTCGGACCGCGCACCGGTCACGCCGAGTCGGGAAATGCCATAGAGAAAGCCGCGACCGAGGTCGGCCGCACGCCCGATCCGCTCGTCGGTCGTCGTCGGGCTCAGCAGAAAGATCGGATCGAGGCCGGCATCCACGATGGTCCGGCGGAAACCGCCTGCTTCTTCTATCGGCAGATCGAGCACGAGCACGCCGTCGACGCCGGCCTCCGCGGCCCGGGCCGCAAACCGGTCCGGCCCCAGGCGGAGCACGGGGTTCGCATAGGTGAACACGACCACCGCGGCGCTGAGGTCGGCCCGCACCCGCTCGATCAGATCCAGGGTGCCGGCGAGCGTCGTGCCCGACGCCAGCGCGCGTTCCGAGGCGCGCTGGATGACCGGTCCATCCGCCAGCGGATCGGAGAACGGCACGCCGACCTCGATCACGTCCGCCCCGGCCCGGTCCAACGCCCGGAGAATGGCGCCCGAGCGCTCCAGATCGGGATCGCCCGCGGTGACGTAGGTCACGAGACCGGTGCGGCCGGCCGCGCGCAGGTCCGCGAAGCGGTCGGCGATGCGCGAGCTCATGCCTTCGTCTCCGAGCCCGCGGACCTGCCGCCGTCCGCGGCGGGGTCCCCCCCGAGGCCGCGGTCGCGCACGATCTCGACGTCCTTGTCGCCGCGGCCGGACAGGTTGACGAGGAGGATCGCCTGCCGCCCGCTGTCGGCGGCCATCGCTTCGGCATGCGCCAGCGCGTGCGCCGACTCGAGGGCGGGAATGATCCCCTCCAGTTGCGCCACCCGCTGAAATGCCCGCAACGCCTGGTCGTCCGACACCCAGGTGTATTCCGCGCGCCCGAGATCGCGCAACCACGCATGTTCGGGACCGACCGCCGCGTAGTCCAGACCGGCCGACACCGAGTGGGTCGGCTCGATGTTGCCGTGCAGGTCCTGGAGGATGATGCTCCGCGTGCCCTGCAGGACCCCGACCGCGCCGGTGGCGAACCGGGCCGCATGACGACCCGCGACGATGGCCTCGCCGCCCGCCTCCACCCCGATCAGCCGCACCTGGGCATCGTCGACGAACCCGTCGAAGATGCCCAGGGCGTTGCTGCCCCCGCCCACGCAGGCGACGATCGCCGCCGGCAACTGCCCGGTCAGGTCCAGGATCTGCCGCCGGGCCTCGCTTCCGATGACCGACTGGAACTCCCGCACCATCAACGGGTAGGGATGAGGACCGAGAACCGATCCCAACAGATAGTAGGTGTCGTAGACGTTGGTCACCCAGTCGCGCATCGCCTCGTTGATGGCGTCCTTCAGGGTCCGGCTCCCCGCGTCCACGCCGGTCACCGTCGCGCCGAGCAACCGCATCCTGACCACGTTCAGGGCCTGGCGCGCCATGTCCTCGGCCCCCATGTAGACCTCGCAGGCGAGCCCGAGCAGGGCGCAGGCGGTGGCGGTGGCCACCCCGTGCTGTCCGGCGCCGGTCTCCGCCACCACCCGGCGCTTGCCCATCCGGACCGCCAGCAGCGCCTGCCCCAGGGCGTTGTTGATCTTGTGGGCGCCGGTATGCGCGAGATCCTCCCGTTTGAGGAATATCCGGGCGCCGCCGAGCTGGTCGGACCACCGGCGGGCTTCATGCATCGGGGTCGGCCGGCCGACGTACCGGTCGAGAAGCGTGCCGAGCTCCTGCCGAAAAGCGGGATCGGCGCGGGCCGCGAAGTACGCCTCCTCGAGCTCCGCCACCGGGGCCACCAGGGTCTCGGGAACGAAGCGCCCGCCGTAGGCGCCGAAGTATCCGCGCGCGTCCGGATCCCGCTGCCCGAAGACCGCGCCGGCCGGCGCGGTGCTGTCCGTCGTCGTCATCACTACTGCTCCAAGCACCCCGGGGCGGCTTCCGCCGGGTCCACGGCGGCCGCTGCCGCAAAAAACGCCCGCAGGCGGTCCGGGTCCTTCACCCCCGGCTGCGATTCCACGCCCGACGACACGTCGAGGCCGTAGGGCGCCACCCGCCGGACCGCGTCGGCCACGTTCCCGGCCCCCAGCCCCCCCGACAGCATCAGCGGTCGCCGCCGGGCAATCCGCGCCGCACGAGTCCAGTCGACCTGCTGCCCGGTCCCCCCCATCCGCACCGGATCGAACGCGTCGACGAGGATGGTCGCCCGGGACCAGACCGAGTCCGGATCGTCGCCGCCGCCGGACAGCCGTACCGCCTTGATGACGCGGCGGCGGCACCCCTGGCACGCCGCCGTCGACTCCTGTCCATGCAGTTGAACCGCACCGAGCCCGACCTGATCGGCGATCGCGTTGATCTCGTCGACCGGTTGATCGACGAACACCCCCACCCCGCCCACGTGCGGCGGCAGTCCGGCCAGGATGGCCGCGGCGGTCTCCGGCTCCACGAATCGCGGGCTGCGGGGCCAGAAGATGAAACCGATCCACGCGGCGCCGAGCCGAGCCGCGAGGTCCGCATCCTGCGGCCGGGTTATCCCGCAGATCTTGATCGGCACCCTCATCGGACGTCCTCCGCGGACGTGCATCCGACCGCCGCCGGAACCGTAGCCGCCGCCGGCACGCCGGCGAGCAGATCGCGGAGGGCGGTCCCGGGATCGGGGGCCGTCATCAGCCTTTCGCCGATCAGGAACGCCGAATAGCCGGCCGCGCCCAGCCGCGCCAGATCGGCGCTCGCCCGCAGACCGCTCTCCGCGACGCCAATCGTTCCATCCGGCATCTGCTCGACGAGTCGGCGGGAGGCATCGAGATCGATCGCCAGCGTCCGCAGGTTGCGATTGTTCACCCCGATGACGACCGCACCGGCCCGCGCCGCGCGCTCCATCTCGCCCGAATCGTGAACCTCGACGAGGACCCCCAACCCCAGCTCCGTCGCCCGGGTCAGCAGCGAGCCGAGTTCGGCGTCGTCGAGGGCGGCCGCGATCAGCAGCACCGCGTCGGCGCCGGCGGCCGCCGCCTCCAGCACCTGATACGGGGTGACGACGAAGTCCTTCCGGAGCACCGGGATGGTGACCGCGGCCCGCACCGCGCGCAGGTGGTCGAGCGATCCGTCGAAGAAGGTCGGCTCCGTCAGCACGGAGACGGCCGCCGCCCCGTTCCGTTCGTAGGCCGCCGCGATCGCCTCGGGCCGATAGTCCGGGCGGAGAATCCCCCGCGACGGCGACCGGCGCTTGCACTCCGCGATCACGTTCGGACCGCCGGGAGCGGTCAGGGCCGCTTCGAACCGCGCCTTCCCGTCGAGGGCCGCGGGCACCTGCGCCGCCAGAACCGTCTCCGGGCACCCCGGCCTGCGATCGCGCACCGCCTGTCGGGTGGCGGCGACGATCGTGGCCAGCAGATCCGGCCCGGCGTCGGGGCGCGAGCTGGACGTCATGCCTCCCCCGGTTCCGCGGCGGCTGCCGCTGCGAGCCGGGTCAGCGTCTCCTGCGCCCGGCCGTCATCGATCGCCGCGGCGGCCAGGGCGACGCCGGCGCGGAGGTCCGCGACGCGTTCGGTGATGAACAGGCCCGCCGCGGCATTGGCCAGCACCATGTCGCGCGGGGGACCCGGGCGGCCCGCCAGCACGTCCCGGGCGATCGCCTCGTTGTCGTCCGGAGATTCCGCCCGGATGTCCTCGATGTCGGCCACCGGCAGCCCGAAGTCACCGGGATGCAGGAAGAAGCTGCGCACGATCCCGTCGCGGCACTCCGACACCTTGGTGTAGCCGGTGGTGGAGATCTCGTCGAGGCCGTCGGCGCCGTGCGCCACCCAGGCCCGCTCGGTCCCGAGATCGGCGAGGGCCCGGGCCAGCAGGTCGGTATGGTCGGGCCGCGATACGCCGACGAGCTGCCGGGTGACCCCGGCCGGGTTGGTCAGCGGACCGAGCAGATTGAAGACGGTGCGCACACCGAGATCGCGCCGGGTCGGGGCCGCGTGACGCATCGAGGGATGGAAGGTGGGTGCGAACAGAAACGCGATGCCGCACGTGTCGAGACAGCGCTCGACGACCGGCGGGGGCGCATCGACCGCGACCCCGAGGGCGCCGAAGAGATCGGCGCTCCCGCACCGGCTCGAGACCGCGCGGTTGCCGTGCTTCGCGACGGTCACGCCGCACCCCGCGAGGACGAGGGCGGCCAGCGACGAGACGTTGAACGTCGACGCACGGTCGCCGCCGGTGCCGCAGGTGTCGAACCGGGGCCGGTCGCCGTCCGGCAGCGTGACCGCGTTCGCGCGCATCGTCTTCGCCAGCCCGACGATCTCGGACGGCCGCTCCCCCTTCATCGACAACGCAATCAGCAGCCCCGCGATCTGGGCCGGCGCGGCGCGCCCCGCCATGATCTCCTGCATCGCGTCCGCCGCCTCGCCGACGCTCAGGTCCTGGCGCCGGTGGAGCCTCTCTATCAGGTCGGCAAACATCAGCTCTCCAGGAAGTTGCGCAGAATCTGGTGCCCGACCCCCGTCAGCACCGACTCGGGATGGAACTGCACGCCGTGGACGGGCCAGTCGCGGTGGCGCAGGGCCATGATGGTGCCGTCGTCGGCGGTCCGGGCCGCGACCTCGAGCTCCGAGGGACAGGTGTCCGGGGCCACCGCCAGCGAGTGATAGCGCCCCGCCTCGAAGGGCCCCTCGATGCCCTTGAAGACGCCGCGGCCGTCGTGCTCGATCATCGATCGCTTGCCGTGCACGAGCGTCGGCGCCGGGGCTATCGCCGCCCCGAACGCCAGCCCGATGGCCTGGTGCCCGAGGCAGACCCCGAGGATCGGCAGCTCCGCCCCGAACCGGCGAATCGCGTCCACCGTCACCCCTGCGTGCTCGGGCCGTCCCGGTCCCGGCGAGATGACGATCCGCTCGGGCTTCAGCGCGGCGATCTCGCCCACCGACACCGCGTCGTTGCGCCGCACCGTCGGCGTGGCGCCCAGCTCGCCCAGATACTGGACGAGGTTGTAGGTGAACGAGTCGTAGTTGTCGATGACCAGCACCATGGTGCGCGCCTCGCGTCAGACCATCTCCAGGGCGCGCAGGAGCGCCGAGGCCTTGTCCCGGGTCTCTTTGTACTCCGCCGTCGGATCCGAGTCGGCGACGATGCCGGCCCCCGCCTGCACGTGGGCGCGTCCGTCGCGCAGGGTGATGGTCCGGATGGTGATGCAGCAATCGAGGTTGCCCGCGAAGTCGACGTAGCCGATGGCCCCGGCGTAGATGCCGCGGCGGGTCGGCTCGAGGTCCGAGATGATCTCCATCGCGCGTATCTTCGGGGCGCCGGACACCGTCCCGGCGGGAAAGCACGCGACCAGTGCGTCGAGCCGGTCGCAATCCTCCCGCAACCGTCCCTCGACCCGGGACACCAGATGCATGACGTGCGAGTAACGCTCCAGCTCCATGAACTGCGCCACCCGCACCGTCCCGTACTCGGACACCCGGCCGATGTCGTTCCGGCCGAGGTCGACGAGCATGACGTGCTCCGCCCGCTCCTTCTCGTTCTGCTTCAGTTCTTCCGCCAGCCGCCGGTCCTCGGCGTCGTCCCGCCCGCGGGGGCGGGTTCCGGCGATGGGGTGGGTGATCACCTGGCGCCCCTCCACCCGCACCAGCATCTCGGGAGACGAGCCGACGATCGAGAGCCCGCCCATGCGGATGAAGTACATGTAAGGCGAGGGGTTCACGTGCCGCAGGGCCCGATACACGCTGAACGGGTCGGCGTCCACCCGGGTCTCGAACCGCCGCGACAGGACCACCTGGAAGATGTCGCCGGCCGCGATGTGGTCCTTCGCGGTCCGCACCGCCCCCTCGAAGGCGTCCTGGCTGGTATTCGAGCGGACCTCCCGCGGGCCCGTCGCGGTCACCGGCGGCTCCGACAGGCTGCGCTCCAGCTCCCGCTCCAGGAAGTGGATCCGGGCGCAGGCGAAGCGATAGGCGGCGTCGAGGTCCGCGCCGGGGTCCACGCGGGCGTTGGCGATGACGAGTATCCGATGCTTGACGTGGTCGAACGCCAGAATCGTGTCGAACACCATGAAGCCGGCCTGATCGTCGCCGCTGGAAGGCGCGTTGCGCCGCTCCCAGACACCCTCGAGCCCCGGCTCGAACCACTGGGCCGCGTCGTAGCCGAGAAAGCCGACGGCCCCGCCGGTGAACCGCGGCATCCCCGGCACGACCGGGGCCCGGTAGTCGCTCATCACCCGCCGCAACCGGTCGAGGAAGGGGCCCCCGTCGGTGGTGGTCACGCCGCCCTGCTCGGTGAGGGTCTGTCCATCCCGGGCTCGCAGCACGAGGAACGGGTCCTTGCCGAGGAACGAGTAGCGGGCGACCTGCTCGCCCCCCTCCACGCTCTCGAAGAGGAACGCGTAGTCGGCATGCTCCGCAACCTTGAGGAACGCCGACAGCGGCGTGAGCAGGTCGGCTAGAATCTCCTTGCAGACCGGCACGAACGTGCCGCGCCCGGCCAGCTCCCGAAACGTCTCGAACGAGGTGATGCTCATGCCGGCGCTTCCTGCGCGGTCTCGTTCCGCGATGGCGGCAGCCCCCGGGCTGCGAGGGCGGCGCGCGCCGCCCGCAGGAACAGGTCGGTGGACGGGCGCGTGCCGCACCACCACTCGAACTGCCGGACCGCCTGGGCCACGAGCATGTCGAGGCCGCCGATGGTCCGGCAGCCGGCCGCCTCCGCGTCGCGCAGCAACCGGGTCCGGGCGGGGTTGTAGACGAGGTCGTAGACGGTGCTCCCGCCGGCCAGCGCCTCCGCCGGCACCGGGGTGTCGTCGATGTGCGGCGCGGTCCCAACCGGGCTGGTGTTGACCAGCAGGTCCCAGGACCCGAGCGGCGGCGGGAGAGCGCCCACCGCGCCGCCCGCGAGGGCCGCGACCTCGGCGGCGCGCTCGGGACGGCGCGCGCACACCGTCACCGCGCCTCCCCGCCCCGCCAGCCCCACCGCCGCCGACCGGGCCGCGCCGCCGGCCCCGAGCACGCAGCACCGGAGCCCGTCGACGCCGCCGTGCGCCTCGAGCGGCGCGAGAAACCCGGCCACGTCGGTGTTCAGCCCCCTCCACCCGTCGCCGTCGGCGCGTAGCGTATTGACCGCCCCGGTCTGCCGGCCGACGGGGTCAACGTCGCCGACGTATTCCAGAATCGACTCCTTGAACGGCGCGGTGACGCTGAGCCCCTTCACGCCGAGCGCCTGCACGAGCTCCATGAGGTCGCCGGCGCCGGTGGCCTCGAAGGGGACGTAGATCGCGTCGATCCCGGCATCGGCGAAGCCGGCGTTGTGCATGACGGGCGACAGCGAGTGCGCGATCGGCGCCCCGGCCACCCCGTAGACCGCGGTCGACGCCGATACCCGATCACACCGGTAGCGCCCGATCATGTCGGACAAAGGGATCTGGCCAGGCGCGACCCCGTCGCCGGCATAGGTCCAGGCCGACCCGAAATGCGCCGGCAGCAGGCGGGTCGGCACGCCGATCGGTCCCATCCCCACCAGCACCACCTGCTCGGGTCGCGAGTTGCGTCCCAGCCGGTGCAATCGCACCACGTCGGCGGCCGAACGGCTGTACGCGGCGATCTTGACGATCTCCGCGCCGGTGGCCCGCATCGCTCGATACTGCGATTCCACATCGGCCGGGGTGGCCTCGAAGTCGTGCATCGACAGCACGACGTTCCGGCCCAGCCGGCCCGCGATCAGTCGATCGAACCCGCCGCGCCACTCGAGATCCACCCAGTCGGCACCGAGCTCCAGCGCACGGCGCAGGATACGCCCCCGTTCTTCCTCGGACCCGTTGAAACGGCCGCCCTCCCAGACCGGCCGGCACGTGACCAGGACCGGTGCGGACCGGCCCGCGAGCGCGCCCTCGACGTCGGGGTCCCGCACCCCGTCGAGCCGCAGCTCGACGAGGTCGGCCCCGTGCACCGCATCCCGGGCCGCCCGCAGCTCGGCGGTGGTCTCGGCAGTCACGGTGGCGCACAGTCGTGCCTGGGACATTTCGGAACTCTTCACACAAAATTTTCACACAAAAAAAGCCTCTCCAACCGATGGGCCAGAGAGGCTGTCGCTGTCTGCTGCGGGCGTAGTCAGGCGGGCAGACGCACCTCTCCGGGCTGGCTGAACCAGTAGCCCCACCAAGCACGCGCCCCGTCGTTCGTTGCCAGGACGACCCGAGACCGCCGCGACACCGTCTGCTGCACGAGCATCTGCTCCACGTTCACTGAGCTATCGCCGGTTTTACGGTAACAAACGCCTTCGGGCGGTGTCAAGAACCCGGCCGCAAGCGTTGCCGGGACGCCCTTTCTGCTTGACCGGTAAGCACTTCCTTCGCTATAACAGTTTCGTTCTCCAACATGCCCGCAGCGGGCGATCTTCCATGCATCTGAACAGGCCGCTCCTCGCGCTCGCCCTCGCGGCCGGCGGTTTCCTGGCGGTGCTGTCTGCCGGCGGCCACCGTCACCATGCCGGTGGACGAGGTGCGGGCGGGGATGCGGGGCACCGGCATCACCGTCTTCGAGGGCACCGAACGCAGCGAGTTCACGGCCGAGATCATCGGCGTGCTCGAGAACTCGTTCGGGCCGCGCCGCAACCTCATCCTGGCTCGGCTCGATGGAGGTCCCCTGGCCGAAAGCGGGGTGATTCAGGGCATGAGCGGCAGCCCCGTCTATATCGACGGGCGGCTCGTCGGCGCCGTCTCCTACTCTCTGGGCTCGTTCTCCAAGGCCACGATTGCCGGCATCACGCCCATCGAAGAGATGCTGCGCGACGATACGCCGGCCACGGTCCGGGTCGCGAACGCCGCGCCCGATCTCTCGCTCCCGCTGGCTGCCGATACCCTGACGGGCCTGCTGTCCACCCGCCTCGAACGTCCGCAACCGTTCGCGGCGCGGCCGGGCGACATCGATGCGGTGGGGCTGCCGGCCGACGTCGGGGCCTCGTACGGGATCCGGTTGCGCCCCATCACGACGCCGCTCAGCATGAACGGATTCACGCCGGCCGCGTTCGACCGCATCGCCCCGCTGTTCCGGTCGGCGGGCATGGCCGCGGTCGTGGGGGGAACGGCGGCGGGCCGGACCGCGGCGCAATCCGGCGCCCCGCTCCAGGCCGGCGACGCCGTGGGCGTAAGCCTCATGCAGGGCGACTTGTCGATGGCGGGAACCGGCACCGTCACCCTCGTCGAGAACGGCCGGTTGCATGCATTCGGGCACCCCTTCTACAACCTCGGGTCATCCCGCTTTCCGATGACCCGCGCCTACGTGCATACGGTGCTCCCCAGCTTGGCGATCTCCTCCCGAATCGCTACCGTCGGTGAGACCCTCGGCACCATCGACCAGGACCGTTCCAGCGGCATCAGCGGCCGTCTGGGCCCGGGTCCGCGCCTCGTACCCATCCGCGTCACCCTCGACGCACCGGACCGGCAACGGACGGACACCTTCGATTTCCAGGTCGTCGACGACGTCCTCTTCACGCCGCTGCTCGCCTACAACGCGATGTTGAACACCCTGTTCTCGCACAATCGACAGGTGGGTGCGGCGACCTACGCGGTGCGTGGAGAGGTGGTGCTCGAAGGACATCCGGCTGCCCGGTTCGAGGAGATGTTCGCCGGCAACGCCGCCACGGTCCTCGCCTCGGTGTACGTCGCGGGACCGCTGGCGGCGCTGATCGACAACGGGCTGGAACCGGTGACCGTCGAGCGGGTGGACGTGTCGGTCACCGCCTGGGACGGGGCCCGGACCGCGGTGCTGGAGCGCATCTGGCTCGACGATCCCCGGCCGCGGCCGGGACGGACCGTGCCTCTGCGCCTGGCCATCCGCACGCGGGAAGGCGAGGTCATCATCCGAACCGTGACGATCGACCTGCCGTCGGCGTCGCGCGGCCGTCTGCAGGTGGTGGTGGCCGACGGCGCGACCCTGGCGCAGCAGGAGCGGCAGCAGGCAGGACAGGCGGCGCGCCCCACCGATCTCCGCCATCTGATCGATGCGCTGAACACGGCGCGGCGCAACGACCGTTTCTACGTTCAACTGCGGCGCAGCGACGCCGGCGCGGTCGTGAACGGCCGCCGGATGCCCTCGCTCCCCCCCTCGGTGCTGAACGTGCTGGGGACCGATCGCTACGGTGGCGCCCTCGCCCGAATGAGCACCGCGGCGGTACGCGAGTGGGAGGTTCCGGTAGACCACGTCGTCTCCGGGGCGCGCGTCCTGACGCTGGACCTCGGCACGCCGTAGCCGCCTTGGCGCCCGGACCGCAGAACGGCTCCGACTTCTGAAGGTTGCCCGGGCGAAACGCACGCATCTGTCCCCCGCCGTCCCCTGATCGCTTTCAGATGAAAAGCAGCATCCTCCCGATCGTGCTCATAGCCGCCGCCGTCACCCTGACCGGATCCGCGCCGGTCTTCTGGCAGGTGTCGACGCAAGCGGAGTTCCTGCGCGGCGAGGTCGACGCCCTGTCCGTCGACGCCGAGGGCCGTCTCCTGCTGGGGCCCGCCGCCGACAGCGCGTTCGACACGGTCGAGCCGTCCCTGTGGTCGCTCGCGCGCGCGTCCGACGGCGCCGTCTGGATCGGGAGCGGGACCGATGGACGTCTGTACCGCCTCGGGACCGATGGCGTCGGCGCCGTCGTGTTCGATGCCGACGAGCTCGACGTACATGCCCTCGCGGCCGACCGGGAAGGCGGGGTCTTCGCCGGCACTTCGCCGGACGGCCGGGTGTATCACGTCCCCGCCGACGGTGACGCGAGGATCGTGTTCGATCCCGAGGAGACCTATCTCTGGGCGCTCGCGCTCGCCGGCGACGGCGCCCTGTACGCGGCCACCGGCAACCCGGCCCGCATCTACCGGATACCTGCCGGCGGCGAGCCCGAACGGCTGTACGAGAGCGATGCGGCGCACGTGCTCTCGCTCGCCATCGCCGGGGACGGCACGCTGCTGGCCGGCACCGAATCGCCCGGCCAGGTGCTGCGCATCGACCCGACCGGCCGGGCGTTCGTGCTGCTCGACGCACCGTACGAGGAGATTCGCTCGGTGCGCCCCCAACCGGACGGTTCGCTGCTCGCGGTGGCCGTGAGCGGCCAGCCGGCGCCGGGCACGGCGGCCGCCCCGACTGCCCCGGCCGCGCCGGCGGCCGCCCCGGTACCGATGGTCTCGGTGACCACCAGCGTCACCGCCGTCGTGGTCGGAAGCACCGCGACCCCCGCCACGCCGCGGGCGTCGGCCACCGCAACCACGGGTACCGGCCAGAAGGGGGCGATCTATCACATCGCCGCGGACGGGTTATGGGACCGGCTGTGGCAGTCGAGCCTGGATACCCCGTTCGATGCGGCGTTCGACGATCGGGGGGCCCTGGTCATCGGCACCGGACCGAACGGCAAGCTGTATCGGGTGTCGCGCAATCCGGCTCGGACGGTCCTGTCGGGTCAGGCCCCGGCGAGGCAGGTGACCCGGTTGCTGCCGGAGGCGGACGGCTCGATATGGTACGCCACCGCCAACCCCGGACGGATCATGCGGATGGAGAGCCGCCTCGCCCCCCGGGGCACCTACGAGTCCGAGGTGCACGACGCCGCGACGGCGGCCCGATGGGGCACGATTCGCTGGCGCGGGGCGACGCCGCCGGGCAGCCGTATCGAGTTGGCCAGTCGATCCGGAAACACGGCGATTCCCAACGATACCTGGAGCGCCTGGTCGGCTGCCTATACCGATGCGTCGGGCACCCCGATCGCCAGTCCCAACGCGCGCTATCTGCAGTGGCGGGCCACGCTCTACGGGGGCGACGCGTCGCCGGTACTGACCTCGGTGACCGCCGCGTACCTGCCGCGCAACCTTCGGCCGGAGGTCACCCGGCTCACCGTGCACCCCCCCGGCACCGTCTTCCAGCAGTCGTACAGCACGAGCGATCCGCCGATTGCCGGGCTCGACGAGCGTTCATCCCCCCGGCCGGCCGCCAGCACCGTCGGCCGCGAGAGCTATCGGAAGGGCATTCAGACGTTTCGCTGGCAGGCGAGCGACGAGAACCGCGATCCGCTCGACTACCACGTGTCCTATCAGCGGGACGGCGACAGCGAATGGCACGTCCTGCGAACCGGGTTGCGGGACACGGTATTCGCCTGGGACACCACGATGGTCCCGGACGGCGCCTATCGGGTGAAGATCACCGCGTCCGATGCCCGGGGGAACGCCCCCGGCGCGGCCCTGGTCGGGGAGCGCAACAGCGCCGTCTTCGACATCGACAACGCCGCCCCCGGCATCGAGGTGGCGGCGCGTCGGCGCGAGGGCAACCGGGTCGTCCTGTCCTTCACGGTGCGCGACGCGCAGTCGCCGGTTCAACGGGTCGAGATCGCCACCGAAAACGACAACTGGCGGGTCGTCTTTCCCCTCGACGGGGTACCCGACGGTCTGGTGGAACAGTTCGAGGTGGTCCTCGACGGGGCCGGCGATACGCCCATCATCATCCGGGCCACCGATGCCCTCCGCAACACCGTGAGCGTGTTCGGGGAGCAAGGACAGTGATCGATATAAGGTTGCCAGCTGCGCCCGGGCGCAACCTGTTTTCTGCGGCTTGGCACGCCTGGCACACGGCAAGGTAATTTTCGTCAGCGTCCTGAGCGACGCGGCGACCCCGGTCGTCCCTGTCCCGCGGGGCGCCCCATCTGCCGACCCATGCTGAACGGTCTGATCGTCTTCGCGGCGCTGGCGTCGGTCTTCCTGGCCGCGCTGTCCGGCCAGATGCAGGCCCTGACAGACGCGATAGTCTCGTCGGCCCGCGGGGCGGTCGAGCTGGCCATCGGGCTGATCGGCCTGATGGCGTTCTTCCTCGGGCTGATGCGGGTCATCGAGGACGCCGGGGCCCTGCGTCACCTCGCGCGGGTGCTCGGGCCCCTCATGCAGCGTCTCTTTCCGGGCGTTCCCGTCCACAGCCCCGCGATGAGCGCCATGATCCTCAACATCGCGGCCAACATGCTGGGCCTCGCGAACGCCGCGACCCCGTTCGGCATCAAGGCGATGGAGGAGCTCGACAAGCTCAACGGCGAGCGCGGGACCGCGACCAACGCGATGGTCCTTTTCCTCGCCATCAACACCTCGGCCCTCGCCATCCTCCCCTCGGGGGTGGTGGCGATGCGGGCGTCGGTGGGCTCCGAGGACGCGGTGGGCATCTTCTTCCCCACGTGGTTCGCCAGCGGCTGCGCGACCGTCGTCGGGGTGACGGCGGCCGTCCTGCTGAGCCGGCTGGCCGTCTACCGGCGCACCGAGCCCGCGCCGGCCTCGGAGGTCCCGACCCCGGAGACCGGCGATGGCGCCGCATCCGCCCCCGACGCCCCGGCCGCTCTCGAGCCGATGCCCGAGCGCCGTTGGATCGGACGCCTGTTCTGGCTCGCCCTCGGCGCCCTCCTCGGACGGTTCATCTGGCAGAACCGGACGGACCCGCCCTTCGAGATCCTCGCCGCCATCACGTCGGCCTGGATGCTGCCGATGGTGGTGGCGGTCCTCGTGATGTACGGCTGGACGCGGGGAGTCCGCGTCTACGACTCGCTGGTGGCCGGCGCCCGGCAGGGCTTCGATGTCGCGGTACGCATCATCCCCTACCTGGTGGCGATTCTCGTCGTGGTGGGGATGTTCCGGGCCTCGGGCGGCATCGACCTGATCACGACGTTGCTCTCGCCGTTCACGGCGCTGATCGGCCTGCCGGCCGAGGCGCTGCCGATGGCCATCCTCCGGCCCCTGACGGGCAGCGGAGCGTACGCGGTGATGGCCGAGATCATGACCTCAGAGGGTCCCGACTCGCTCGTCGGGTACATGGTCAGCACCTTCCAGGGCAGCACCGAAACGACGTTCTACACCCTCGCGGTGTACTACGGGGCGGTGGGCATCCGCCGCACCCGACACACGGTGCCCGCGTGTCTTCTCGCCGACACCGCCGCCATCCTCGGCGCCGTGTTCATCGTCAACCTGATGTTCGGGTAGCGGTCACGGTCTCCCGCCGCTCGCCTGGTTTCGACCTCCGCCAGCGATCAGGACCTTGACTTCAGCGAGGCCGATCTCCACGGTTCGCAAGCGCTCGTCGATGCCCCGGATATCACTCCGAAGGTCGTCGATTCGACCGTTCACGCTGGAAAATTGCGCCAGCATCAGTCCGGTCAGCACCCCCGCGAGGGTGATTCCCGTCCCGATGACCCATTTCGTGTCGTTGCTCATCTCGGATGGCGCCAGCGTCGATCACATGATCGACCCATTGTTAGTCGGCTGCATCCACAGGACAGGGACGCTCACACCGCTCGCGCTTGATCTCAGCTGCCGTCAAAGCTACCCTACTACTCGGCTTGAGTCTATCGTGTCACGGATAGCATAGGATGATGAACCCTTGGAGCTGGCGCTGGTTCGACGACCTGGGGCGTGACTTGCGCCATGCCGTCCGTGGCTTGAAGCGAAGTCCGGGCTTCGCGCTCACCGTAGCGCTCATCCTCGCGTTCGGCATCGGCGCGAACACCGCCATGTTCAGCATCGTCTACGGCGTGCTGTTGCGCCCGCTGCCGTACCCGGACGCCGGCGCCATCGTGCGCATCGGCGAATCCGTCGGCCCGGGAAGCGTTTCGGACATGCTGCTGTCGAACCGCTCGATGCCCTTGCTGCAGGAGAACGCCGAGTCGTTCGAGCAGCTCGCCGCCTACCAGGAGGTCTCCGCCGAGTGGAATGGTGTCACCCTGCGCGGCGCCAGGGTCTCGCCGGCGCTGTTCCCGCTGTTCCGAGTGCCGCCTCGCTTGGGGAGGCTCTTCCGGGAGGAGGAAGCGCGGACCGGCGCCGAGCGCGTCGTGCTGCTGAGCCACGGCGCCTGGACGAACCGGTTCGCATCGAACCCGACCATCGTCGAAACCATCATCGACTTCGACGGCAACCCGCACCTCGTCGTCGGGGTGCTGGCCGAGGGGTTCCACTTCCCGACTCCGGACAGCGAATTCTGGATGCCGTACGTCATCGCACCGACGACCGCGCCGAATGCGGCAGGACAACCTGGCGGCGTTGTCTTCACCACCACCGTCGTGTTCAGAGTACTCGGGCGGCTTCGGCCGGGCGTTTCTGCGGAGCAGGCTGCGACGGAGGCCGGCAGCATCCTGCAAGGGAATGGCGACGCGTTCCCGGCATTGGCCGGCGGAAGCGGTCAGGGTGGCGTTCGCGTGGTTCCGTTGCTGGACGAGATGGTCGGTGAGTACAGGCCCGCGCTGTCGATACTGACCGTGGTGACGGTGCTCGTGTTGCTGGTCGCCTGCCTGAACGCGGCGGGTCTGCTCCTGGCGCGCGGGGCGGCGCGCCGTCGGATGCTCGCCATCAGCGCGGCGCTGGGGGCAGGCAGAGGCCGACTCGTACGTCAGCTCCTGACCGAGAGCACGGTGCTGAGCTTGGGCGGAGGTGTGCTCGGCCTGGCTGCCGCAGCCGTCTTTCTGCGTGCCGTGCCCGCACTTGCTCCGGGCGACGTCGTGCGCCTGGACGAGGTGAGAATCGACGGGGTGGTGTTCGCCTTCACCGCCGGACTGTCGATCGGGGTCGGGTTGCTGTGTGGAGCGGGGCCGGCGTTCCAATGGTCGCAGCTCCACCTGGTGCGCGCGCTGAACGACGGGAGCGCGCAGTCTGCCGGCAATTCCGGATTACTGCGGACGCATCGCGTGCGCACGACGCTGTCCACGATGCAGGTCGCTCTGGCGGTCATGCTGCTGATTGGCGCGGGGCTGCTGCTGCGCAGCTTCGTGCAGCTCCTCACGTTCGACCGCGGCTTCGACCCGGCCAACGTGGTCACGGCAACGGTCACGAATCCGCTGGGGGTCGCACCACACGAAGTACCGGCGCAACGGTCCCAGGTGATGGCGGAGCACCAGCGACTCCAGGAACGCCTTTTCGATGAGATGATGACCCGGCTGCGGTCTCTTCCGGATATTGAAGCTGTCGGGTTGTCGCGGCACCTGCCCTTCGGACGCAACTTGCCAAGCCATGTCCCGCTCCGCTTGGCCGGCACTCCCGTACCGAGCGATCCGAACGAGATGGTGCAAACCGCGCTGCAGATCGTGAGTCCCGGCTACCTCGATGCCATGCGGTTCCGCCTGCGCACCGGTCGTACGTTCACCCCTCTGGACGGGCGCGAGAGCCCGCGCGTTCTAGTGGCCAACGAAACGCTGGCCCGCGAACTCTTTAGAAGCCGACCGCCGGTCGGCCAGCGGGTGATCGTGGGTTATGGCGAACCCTGGGAGGTCGTTGGCGTCGTGGGCGACATCGTGTACGGCGGGCTCGATCTCACGGGGGAGGTCCACGCGGAAGCGTTCTTCCCGTTGGCTCAGGCCAGCGAGAGGTTCTTCGGCTTCAGCCAGGGGATAAGGGCCGTGGTCCGGACAGCCGGTGACTCACTGGCCGTGATTCCGTTTCTCCGCGAAGCGATAGCGGCAGCGAACCCGCAAGCGACGATCGGCGAAGTGACGACGATGGAGGCACGGCTGTCGAATGCAGTCGCCTGGCCGCGCCTCTACGCGTTCTTCGTCGGGTCGCTCGCGGGGCTTGTCCTGGTTCTCGCAGCCGTTGGCGTCTACGGGTTGTTGAGCTACACCGTGGCGCAACGCGAGCGCGAGATAGGCATCCGCATGGCGTTGGGGGCCGCGAGCACGCAGATTGTGACGCTGGTATTGGGGCAGGGTGCCGTACTCGTCGGCGCGGGCACCCTCATGGGCGCGGTTGCCGCGTTGGCAGCGAGCCGGGTGTTGGAGAGTCTTCTCTACGGGGTCGCGGCTGACGATCCGCTGACGTTCCTGCTGGCGCCGCTCCTGCTGGCCGCCGTTGCGCTCGCCGCCTGCTGGTTTCCGGCCCGGCGCGCGACGCGCGTCGACCCGATGAGAATGCTTCGCTTCGAATAATCACTTACCCCAGTCGCGCGCCCGCGCCTCGGCTTCCGCAATCTGTTCGGGCGTCATGCGCCTGACCAGATCGTCGAGCATCTCGCGTACCCCCCCGATGCCGCGGCCGGACGCGCCCAGGGTCAGCCACATGTACGCGGAGACAGGGTCCTGCTCCACGCCGCGGCCGACCATGTACATCATCCCCAGGAAAGCCTGTGCGCTGGCGTATCCCTGCTCGGCGGCGAGCCGGGTCCAGCGCGCCGCCTCCCCGAAGTCCTGCGCTACGCCTTGCCCGTTGCTGTACACGAACCCCAAGACGGTCTGTCCTTGGGCATCTCCCTGTTCGGCGGCGAGGCGGGCCCACCGCACCGCCTCCGCGTGGTCCTGCGCTACGCCGCTCCCGGTGTTGTACGCCGCCGCCAGTACGCCCTGTCCGCGAGCGTCTCCCTGTTCGGCGGCGAGCTGAGCCCAGCGTAGCGCCTCCTCGAAGTTCTGCGCTACGCCGAGCCCCAAATAGTACGCTTCACCGAGGCGAGCCTGCGCGTCAGCGTCTCCCTGATCGGCGAGAACCCGATCCGACTCCACCGCCGCTTCCCAGATGTGCGACCCGGCGTCTCGCTGCTCGGAGAGAACCGACTCTTCGGCCACTTCCCCGGTGCACGCCGGGATTCCAACGAGCAGCCAGCCGGCCACACCCAGACGCAGCAGCGGCCACCGCAGTGTCAACATCATGGCGTCAAATCCTGGTGATGAACCGATCCGCGATTTCGTTCGTGATCGACGCGGCGAGCGCCCATGGCCAAGGGAGTGTGCACCGAGCCGAGAGTGTGCACGCTCGACCCGGGCACTTCACCTGTTCCCAACTACCGAAAACACACTAGCACGCGAATACTTCCACACAACTCGAACCCTGGGGAGTGGTGAGGCAAGTGACGGTCATACTGCACTCCGCATGCAACTGATGCACTCCGACTGAGAGCACAAGAACAACGACCAGGAAAGATACCGTCAGATAGCGTCTCAACATTCTACACCTCCTGTGAATCCGTGAGCAACAATCCGCCCTACCAACCAGGGCACTGCCCTTGAGCGTGGCAGTCAGGCGACTGGAACTCAAACGAAAGGTGCTGTACAAACCGCTGCAAAAAGCGAATACACGTGGCCACACCCGAATTCACTTCACAGCCTCGACCGGAGCGTCATGCCTCCTGCCAGCGGCCCGCGCGAACACGGGGCGTCCACTGCAAGAACTCAAGCGTAGACCGGCGAGGGGCACTTGGTGCCGCGGGAACCCCCGCCGCCAGTGTTTCGATATCACGAAGCCACAGGCGAACCACACGCGGCGTGCAGGTGCGCGGGGACCGCCGTGAACGGCATCCGCTGCATCCGCAGGGAAGGAACGCTAACATTGCATGCGCTTGATTTCAGGAACCGCAAGGGCTAGGGTAGGTGCGAGTCCCCATTCGCGTGGAGTCTGTCGTGTCACACATAGCATAGTCAAATGACCAGAAACCCGTACTCCATATCACCGGGAAAGGCGGACACAGCGGTGCCCCACGCCGTCAGGCGATGGGTCGGCATTGTGGTCCCAATCATCGACTCCCCGAAGGACCCGAGGACCATCGCCGACTGGGCGAGCTGGGTGGGCGCGTCTCGCGGCGCACTGAGGAGCTGGTGTCGAACGGCGAGTCTGCAGGCGAAGCGTTCGCTGTCGCTCGCGCGGATGTTGCGAGTCGTGGTGCGGTACCCCGAAGCCAGCCCCGAGAACCTCCTCGATTTCGCCGACGCCCGGAGCCTCGAGAATTTTCTGAGGCTCGGCTGCTCCGATGGACCGCCTTGCCACCTGCCGCTCACGCCGGACGAGCTTCTTGATCGGCAGCAGTGGATCACGGACTCACTCGCGCTACGCGAACTCGACGCCGCCCTTCGTGCTCGCGACGTTCGGCTCGACGAGAGGCCAGACAAAGGGTAGACGACCGTCACCGCGCATGGCGGGCGCACTATGCTCTGGGAGGCCTGCTGCACGGCTGGCGCCGGCGACTAGGGGCTGCGGTAGCGGCCTCCTCCGGCCAGCGGCGGGCCACGCCGCGGTGTTGGAGGGCAGGAAGTGGCAACCGCTCCACGAACTCGCAATCGCGACGACCGTCATCGGGGCCGCGCTCCTGTACACGGACCGCGAGGCCGTTACCCAGCGGGCGCCCGGCATCCGGGCCGTGTCGGTCGGGTACGCGACCTCCCGTCAGCGAGTTGAGGCGGTGGAGGCGGCCGTCGACCGGATGGTCCGGACCGGCGAACTTTGTCGTCACGTCCCGGCGACGGTCGACCTATCCGAGCCGGCGGCGCCGGCGGTGGAAACGACCATCGCGCTGGAGGACCCGACCGACCCCGACTTGAAGCAGGGGCGCATCGCCTTCAACAGCGCCGAGGCGTCGAGCACCGGCACCTTCGCCTGCGCGAGCTGCCACCCCGACGGGCACACCGACCAGCTTGCTCTGGGTGCTCGACACGCCGCTGTGCGACGTCGGTGAGACCAGATCCAGCCGCGTCTGGTCCAGGACATCCGCGGCCTGCGCGGCAGAGCCCCCTACCACTGCGACGTCGTATACTGAACTACCGTGTTATCGCCGTCAGGGAGAGTACAGATGCCTCGCAAGGGCCTACACGTTGTTCCACGAGACGGGAAATGGGCCTTCCGCAAGGCCGGCGCCGATCGCATCGCGCGAATGTTCGCTACCCAGCGTGAAGCTGTTCAAGCCGCACGTGATATCGCTCGAAACCAGGGAACTGAACTGTACGTTCATGGCCGTGACGGTCGAATCCGCGAGCGAGACTCCTATGGCAAGGACCCGTTTCCACCCAAAGGATAGAACAGCAGCTTGGTCAACTCCGAATTCGCTCGAAACGTATTCTTGAATTGTCCGCTTGACGAAGAATACGAACCGCTTCTTCAAGCTATTCTTGTCTTCGGTTAGCGGGTCGTGGCGAGAAAATCCACGAAAAGGTGTGCAGGTACGGCGGGCGTGTGCCGATACGTGAAGTATGGCGCGCAAGAGCGATGACCGCGGCGGTTCGAAGTCCTGGGCCTCAGCGAGACCCTCGGGACGTGCGCATCGAGCGCCTCGAACGAGACAAGGCGAAGCTGATCGAGGAGCGGGATCACTGGAAGCGCCGCAGCGAGCATCTGGAGAAGGAGCTCGAGGCGGCGCGGCGCGCCGGCCGCCGACAAGCGGCCCCCTTCGCCAAGGACCGTCCGCAGGGACGCGGCGGGCGTCCCGGGCGGCGAGCCGGGGCGGAGTACGGCAGGCAGGGGCGCCGCCGGCCGCCGACGCAGGCTGACGAGACCCACGTGGCGCCGGCCCCGACGAGCTGTCCGGACTGCGGCGGCGCGGTCGCGCTGGACCGTGTGGCGTCGCAGTATCAGGAAGACCTGCCCGAGGTGCGTCCCCTCGTGCGGCGCTTCGACATCGAGGTGGGCCACTGCTCGCAGTGTCAGCGGCGCGTGCAGGGCCGGCACGCGCTGCAGACCTCCGACGCGTTGGGCGCGGCTGCCGCTCAACTGGGCCCGAACGTCGCCGCGCTGGTCGTCGAGTTGCACACCGAGCTGGGCATGCCGCTGGAGAAGGTCGTCCGCGTTCTGCGGACGCAGTTCGGACTGTCGGTGACCAAGGGCGGCCTGGTCCAACTGCTGCACCGCACCGCCGACGCGGCGGCGCCCGCGTATGCGGCGCTGCGCGAGCAGGTCCGCTGCAGTCCGGTGGTCACGCCGGATGAGACCGGCTGGCGGGTGAACGCGATCCTCCACTGGCTGTGGGCGTTCGCCACCCCGGAGACGACGGTCTATGCCATCTGCGACGGCCGGGGGTTCGCCGAGGCGGCGGCGGTTCTCGGCCCCGACTTCGCCGGCGTGCTGGTGCGGGACGGGTGGGTGGCCTATCGCGGCTTCAAGAAGGCGCCGCATCAAACGTGCCTGGCCCACCTCTTGAGACGGTGCAAGGACTTGCAGGCCGCTCATCCCGACAGCCCGTGGGCGGGCGCGGTGCAGGCGGTCCTGCGGGACGGCCTCGCCCTGCGGGACCGCTCGAACGCGGGCGAAATCAGTGAGCACGGTCTGGCGTCGGCCCGCGGTCGGCTCGCCGCCCGGCTCGGCCGGCTGATCGACACCGCGCCGCCGTTGGCCGCCGCCGAGCGCTTCGCCAAGCACTTGGCCAACGAATTCCCGGCGGTGTTCCTCTTCTTGTGCGACCCGTCGATCGACGCCACCAACTGGCGGGCCGAACAGGCCATCCGACCCGCAGTGGTCACGCGTAAGGTCTGCGGCGGCAACCGCACCCGGCGCGGGGCCGACACCCAGCAGGTGCTGGCCAGCGTCGTGCGTACCGCCCGCCAACGCAACCTCGACCCGCGCTCGCTGATCACGACGATGCTGTGCGCCCCCGAACCCGTCGTGCCCGAAGCGCTTGCGTTGCCGCCGCCCGCCTGACGCCGGGCGGCGTGGAAACCGCTCATCCGCTTCCCGTCCTCCTGCGCGCCCCCGGCCCGCACTCAATCCGCGCCGTCCCGCCGCCGCCCGAGCCCGCGACCCGTGGGTTTCGCCGCCAGCGGCGGGAACGCCACCAGGCAGCTCGCCGCTGTTCGCGGCGTCGGTCCCCGCCGCGTGTCCCTCATGGCGGCGGCGCCGTCGCCGGGACCCGCGTGGTCTCGCGCCGCCGCGGGGGACCGGGGCGCCGCGGAGCCGCCAGACCCAGCGCTCCGCGAGCGAACCAGCCGGACCGACCGTCGCTGCCGATGACGCGCCGACAAGCTGCCTTGGCGACAATGGGACTGCGAGTCTGCCATGGGCGCTCTCAACAGCGACATGCTCTGCACAGGTCCGCCGGCCGGCGAGTCGCCCCTCGTGCCCCTCGTTTCCGGCCTCCTCACAGCCACAGAGACCGACGCTGCGATGCCGACAAATCTGCGCGGGGACAACCTCGTCATGCAGCAACTTCCCCGACGGCTCGGTTCATTTCCGCCCATTTCCACTGGAGAAAATCAGTCCCGCACCCGGTAACCGAATACCTATTCTTTTCTGCCTGGTACGATTCGGACTGACTCCTCGCATGGCGATCGAACGAAGCGATGCCAGCGAAACACGGATCCACAAGATTCTCAAGCTGATCGCCTCCTCTCGGTACTCGATCCACGACCTCAGTAGATGTCAAGCTCGCGAGGCAGGGGAACACTACCGGCTCAACATGCCCTTTGAGCTTGGGATGGACTTTGGATGCCGTCACTATGGCGGAAGGCCACTCTCCACGAAGGTCATTCTGGTACTCGAGGAGCAGCCGTATCGCTACCAAGCGGCGATATCCGACTTGGCCGAAAGTGATATTGCGGCACACGGTGGCCAGTATCAAACGGCCGTGAGAAAAGTTCGAAACTGGCTGACGGGGACTGGGTGAGTTTGAGCGAGTCAGCGCCACCCATATCTTGGCAGAATATGAAGACTTTCACAAATGGCAATTAACGAGCAACTACTCGATGCCGGCTTTTCCGATGAAGTTATCCAGGACTATCCAACCGCGGAGCTCCTGGAAGCGATGTTGCAATGGACTCACGAGGGTAAACCGCGGGATTGACACGACTTTGACACTTGGCAATCGCTACGTCGAGGATGGGTCAATTTGACTGCGTCTGCATCGGCGCCACACGGTGCCGACGTGCCTGCTCGCCGACACCGCCGGCATCCTCGGCGCCGTGTTCATCGTCAACCTGATGTTCGGGTAGCGGTCGCGGTCTCCCGCGGCTCGCCTGAGTGCGACCTCCGCCAGCGATCAGGACCTTGACTTCAGCGAGGCCGATCTCCACGGTTCGCAGGCGCTCGTCGATGCCCCGGATATCACTCCGAAGGTCGTCGATTCGACCGTTCACGCTGGAAAATTGCGCCAGCATCAGTCCGGTCAGCACCCCCGCGAGGGTGATTCCCGTCCCGATGATCCACTTCGTGTCGTTGCTCATCCCAGATGGTTTCGGTTGTGCCGCTCACATGATCATCCACTGTTAACAAGTCTGTCAAACCCCGCCGGATTTCAAATTGACACGCTACCGGATAGCCCCGCTCGCGGGCGTCACGGCTCCGAGGGCTCGCCGTAGCGAGCACCGTCGCTGCAGCGCACCGCGGTGACCGCGGCGTCGTCGAGGCCGAGCCGCTTCAGCAGCTTGGCCAGCCCCTGCCGGGTCACGCCGAGCGCCGACGCCGCCTTGCCGCGGCGGCCCCCGGCCTGCGCGAGCGCGCCGCTCACGAAGCGGCGCTCGAACACGTGCCTCGCCTCGTGCAGCGTCGGCGTGCCGTTCGCCCCGCTCGCCCCGCCGGTAATCGCCGCCGGCAACAGCGCCGGCCCCACCACGCCGCTCCGGGGGCCGTGCACGACCAGCGCCGCCACGATGTTCTCGAGTTGCCGGACGTTGCCGGGCCAATGGTACCGGGCCAGCGCCTCGAGGGTCGACCGGGCAGGCGCGGCCCGGCTCCCGGTGAGCGACCGGGCGCGCTGCCAGAAGTGTTCGGCGAGCAGCACCACGTCGCCATCGCGGTCCCGCAGCGGCGGCACCTCGATGCGCAGCACGTCGAGTCGGTACAACAGGTCCTCGCGAAACTGGCCCGTCCTGACGTCGCTCTCGAGGGGGCGGTTCGTGGCCGCGACCACCCGCACGTCGACCGCCCGCAGAACCGTCTCCCCCACGCGGCGAATCTCGCCTTCCTGTAGCACCCGCAGCAGCTTGGCCTGGGCGCGCGGAGACAGCTCCCCCACTTCGTCGAGAAACAGCGTGCCGCGATCGGACGCTTCGAAGAGTCCGGCCCGGTCGGTCATGGCGCCGGTGAACGCGCCCCGGACGTAGCCGAACAGCTCTGCCTCGACGAGCTCGTCGGTGAGGGCGGCGCAATTGACGGCCCCGAAGCGGCGCTCGGGCCGGCCGCTCAACCGGTGCACCCCGCGCGCCACGAGCTCCTTGCCGCAACCGCTCTCCCCGGTGACGAGCACCGGGAACGGCGACTCGGCGACCCGGCGCAGGCTGCCGCGCAGCCGGGTCATGACGTCGCTTTGGCCCAGAAGCCCCAGATCGTCCGAACGGATGTCACGTCCCACTGATTTCCTCCGACATCGAATTCCGGCCGTCTTCGTTCGCCGCCCCCGCCGCACGCGCCGTTCCGGCCGGACGCGGTTGCCACCGGCGACGCGGGAAACACAGCCGCGCGAAACCGCCCGCCGAAGTTCGGCCGGCATCGACCGCGGGCTACGTTCCCGCATCCGCAACCCGCCGTGATCCGTCCGATAGGCAACGCACAAGTGCAAGATTCCGACCGGAAGCGCTCGGCCCCGGAACCCCGTTCTCTGTGCGATGCCGAACACGCAGCTCGGCCGACATCGCAGGAACTGCGCACGACGGACCGCGGGGAACGCGCGCTTTCTACCGGTCGCGGTGGTTCGACTGCCAGGTCCGGCAGGCGAGCTTGACGGGGCGGGCGGAACGGCAGCCCCGGGCCGGCTGTGGTTCCGCGAAGATCGAGTGGCCGGCGGTACCGGCAACGGCTGCGGGCTGCCGGTCAAGGAGGTGCTCCTCGCCCTCGAACAACGCGGAGTTCACGCTCGAAGCTTGCGGTACTCCTCGCACGCCTCCCGCAAGGACGGCGGAGCGGGTTCGTCAAGTCGCTGGACATCGTGGCACATGACGTACAGGCGGTTCGCGTGCGCGGCACAGTCCCGCGCGCGATACAAGCGCGGATAGGTCGTGACCTCATCGACGGGGGTTCCCCCGAGGTAGGCCAGCCACGTCTCGATGTTCCTGCGAGGCACGACCACGAGAACGGGGTCACCGTCAGTCCTTCGCGGAATCTGCTGCCGTTCGCACTCTGACTCCAACTGCGCCCGCCGGGCCTCCGTGGAACGGGTGTCCGCGTCCGTGACGACGATGAGGTAGGCTCGCTGCTTCCCGCGGATGGCCTTCAGTTCACGGGGATAGCGCGTTCGAACCCATTGTTCGCCCGACTGGCTCCCCCCCCGGAAGCGGGAGCGTTGTGATATCACGAGAATGGAAGTCGCGCCGTTTGAGGAACCGCCGCACGAATGCATCCGTCTGCGAGTCCTCGCAAAGTAGCGTGATGTGGACTCGACTCACTCTCTGTCCCAACCTCGTATCATTGTGTCGGACAGCGAGACGCCGTCGACCGTCCGGTCCGGCTGGTTGCTGACCCGCACCGGTCCGGTCCCGTCCCGGTAGAACCATCGGCCCTTCGCTCCGGCCATGTAGTCGATGGTCACTGGATGGTGAGAAACGACGATGGCCTGCTCCAGCGTATCTCCGCAATGCTCGCTGACCGCGGCGAGCCAAGGCTGAATCTCGCGCAGCGCGAGGTAGTTGTCCGGCTCGTCGAGAAACAGGGACGCGCGCCGGTTTGAGGACAGGAAGACCAGGGAGTACAGGGCCAACAGCGCCCGCTGGCCGTCCGAGAGCTGGCTGAAGCCGTAGCGAGCGGGGCGGGCGTCGTCCACCGCCCCGCGAAACGCCACCTTCAGGGCGCGGGTGTTCTCGCCCGACTCCGTCAAGCTGATGGAGTCGAATCCCGGAAGCGCCTCGCCAAGCGCCTCGAACAACCCGACGACCGCGCCCATGTTCTCCTGCGCGGCGTGGCGGTACCAACCGACGAAGTTCTGCATGAATGGTTCGAGAAACTCGTCTTCGCTTCTGGTCTCCGGTTCGAAGAGCGGAGGGCAAGGACTGGCGACGACGAAATCCGCGATGGCTTGGCGAAACCGTGTCAGCTTTTGGTTGTCGTGCCTTTCGTTGAGGGCGCCGATGCCCGAGCGCGACCAGTCGAAAGGGTATTCGGGTCCCTTTGCATAGTCGTCGTGGTACAGCCGGGCGGTGCCGCCTCGAAACTCGAAGATGGGGTTGCCGTCGTGCTCGAGAGTCTCGAGGCCGATCCGCATTCGTCGGCGACCGCGATCGTGCTGGACGCGCAGGACGTAGTGATAGGAGCCACCGTCTGTCTGCAGATCCAGCTCGAAGTGCTGGTCGCCACCAACCTGCGTCAGCGAAAGGTCGCCTATCGGGAACGCCTCCTCGATTCTGGCTCCCCGTGCGACGAGGGCCTGAGTCCGACGCAGTACCTCCAGGACCGATGTCTTCCCACTGCCGTTGGGGCCGAGGAGAACGTTCGTCTCATCGAGCCGCAACTCGAAGTTGCTGAGGCAACGGAAATTGTCGACATACAGCCTCGTCACCATGGAAGCGGTCCTGATGAAAGAGCCGGCGACACGCATCGGTGCCGCCGGCGTCGCGCTGGATCGTTCCTCGGAATCCCGAGCATCGGACGGCCTGTGGTCACGGCCGCTGAGCGTAGAGACCCGCCGGCGGCTAGTGCGCCAGCGGGTCGGGGCGGATCTGGAACTTGAGGGCC
Source organism: Vicinamibacterales bacterium (assembly GCA_965229825.1). GTDB lineage: Bacteria > Acidobacteriota > Vicinamibacteria > Vicinamibacterales > UBA8438 > JAJEEA01. The sequence goes on along the minus strand of CBDDJQ010000012.1, from coordinate 1,163,752 downwards.
TTCTGGTTCGTGCCGGCGCCGCCCTCGAGATGCCAGGCGGCGTAGTTCGAGTAGCTCGACCAGAGCCCCCGGCCCTTCCAGCCGGTCGTCGGGTCGTCGATGCGCCCGTTCGAAGACCGGGAGAAGAAGCCCATGGGGTAAGGCACCCGCAGGGTGATGAACTGCTCGGTGTCGGGCACGAAGACCTCGATCGAGTCGGTGTTGACGACGCCGTACAGGGGCACGTCCTTCCCGAGACCGAGCACGTCGTGGTGGTCGATCTGGGTGAGATAGCTCTCGTCGGAGTTGATCGGGAACTCGGCGTTCTGATAGGTCGGCTTGTCCATCCGGTAGAAGGTCCAACCCTCGGGGCAGCCCTGCCCGTCGGCCTGCGGATCCGAGATGTCGTTACAGCGGCTGCGGTCGAACGAGGCGAAGTGACCGCTGCCCCGCCAGTCCTGCCACGCGATGCCTTCGGTGGTCAGGTGCAGGCCGCCGCTGCCGTACGCGGAGGGGCCCATCACCGTGGGGGGAGGTTCGTACAGCTCCGCGACGCAGGACTCGGGCGGGTTGTCGCCGAGCTCGATCCGGACGATCTGGCGTTGGTTCCGTCCGTTGCCCGAGCACCAGACGCTGCCGTCGGCCGGGTTCACGGCCGGCGAGTAGCAGCCGAACTGGATGCGGTGGTCCCGGGCCGGATCGACGGCCTCGGTCGGCTCGGTCCATCCCGGCGTGATCATCCCGTCCCGGTTCGTATCGACGACGCCCGGGCACCAGCCCTGCGCCGTTTCCGCATCCTGCGTCTCGTCCCAGATCTCCATGTCGATCCAGCCGAGCCCGTCGTTGAAGCCGTAGTAGATGCGCTCGTCCTCGCCGATCTGGTTGTGGTCGGCCGAGAAGCAGGTGTCGATCTCGGAGAACGCCTCGGTCTCGGGGTCGTACATGAACACCTGCCGGGTGCCCTGGGCCAGCGGGTAGTGGGCGCCGAAGGCATTCGCGGAGTCGGTGCAGAACGCGGGCTGCTCGCCGGGGGCGCGGACGCGGCCGGTCAGCCAGACCCGCCCGTCGCCGTCCATGGCGACGCTGCGCGGATCGGACTGGCGGGCCCAGACCGGGTCGTCGCCCCAGTACGGCGACTCGGGGGTCTGCCCCTGAATGGTGGGGCCGTTCGAGGGGATGTCGATGGTGCTCGCCCGGTGCTCGACGGGGTCGAGCACGGCGAGAATGTCGCTGGGCTGCACGACGCCGTAGATCAGTCCGTTCGCGTTGACGGTGGCGTCCCGGACGTCCGAGCCGGCGCTGTCGGTGCGGCCGTCGGTCTGCGTACCCCAGTCCCACAGGGTGACGACGACGTTGCGCTCGATGCCCGCGGGCCGGGGCGGAGTCTGGGTCGGGGCCTCGCCGGCCGCGATACGCTCGGTCCAGTCCGCGAACATGCGGCGCTGGTCTCCCAGCCGCCCGAACGCGCTCGCCATGCTCGAGCCCATCGGTCCCATCGCGACCCGGCGGTCCCACGCCTCCAGGTGCGAGTCGGCGGCGCTGAGGATGTCGCCGGGGATCTCCCGAGTCGCCCGGTTGCCGACCTGGTGGCAGTTCATGCAGCCGGTGACCTGACTGCCCAGCTCCTGCTGCGAGTGCTCGCCTTCGGGCAGCTCCAGCATCGACAACCACCACGCGGCCGGATAGACGGCGGCGGCGGCGCGGGCATCGGGCGCGACTACGCCTTCGAGGTCGAGCGTCTGACCGGGCGATGCGGTGACCCGCGGAGAATCGACGAGACCATAGCCGCGCACGAACACTTCGTAGGTCGCGTCGGGCAGGTCCGGGAGCACGTAGCGCCCGTCGTCATCGGTGGCCACGATCCGGATGAACCGGGTCGGCAGATCGCTGGTCTCGGCGACGACCCAGACCCCTGCCTCCGGTCCCTGGGTGCTGGTGACCACGCCCCCGATGTCGTCCGCGTCGATCATCACCCCGCCGGCGTCCTGTTGCAGCTCGACCGCCAGGCCGGATACCGCGGCAAGCATTGCCGCTACCACACCCGCCAACAGTCCTGTGCGCAGTCTGACCATTCCACCCTCCTCACGGCCGCGATTGCGGCCGGCGCTTCACCGGTTCCGGACCCGGCGCAGACAGCCCCGGCTTCTGCGCTTCGACTGGAGCGGCACAGCGATGCCGCCTGAACACCGCGCTGCGAATCCGTCGGGTCCCCAAAAAGAAAGGGCCCGGCACGAATGCCGGGCCCAGGGTGTTGCGTCTACCGGGCCGCGACCCGATAGTGACTAGCCTACCGACAGCAGGTCCAGCTTGCCGGTGCTGTTGCTCAGCTTGTCGACGTGCACGCCCATCTTGTCGAGAATCGTCAGGTGCAGATTCGAGATGGACGTTCCCTGCTCGTAGCGCAGATGACCACCGGCCTGAAGCTGGCCGGAGCCGCCGCCGACGAGCACGAGGGGCAGGCCCTTGTTGTCGTGGCGGTTGCTGTCGGACATCCCGGCGCCGTAGAGCATCACCATGTTGTCGAGCAGATTGCCGTCGCCGTCCGGCGTCGCGCGCGCCTTCTCGAGGAAGTACGCGAACAACGACAGATGGTACCCGTTGATCTTCGCAATCTTCTCGTAGAGGGTCGGGTCGTCCCGATGGTGGGAGGTCGGATGATGCGAATCGGGGACCCCGATCTCGGGATACGTCCGACCGCTGATCTCCCGCGCCATCATGTAGGTGCTGACCCGCGTCAGGTCGGTCTGATACGCGAGCAGCAGCAGATCGAACATCAGCTTGGCGTGCTCGCCGTAGGTGGCCGGAATCCCCGCCGGCTGATCCACTTCGGGCAGCTCGCGGTCACTCTGCTCTTCGGCCTTCTGAATCCGGCGTTCGATGTCGCGGACCGCCTCGAGGTACTCGTTCACTCGAATCTGGTCGTTGGGTCCGAGACCACGCTGCAACGCGCTGATCTTGTCGGACACCGAATCCAGAATGCTCTGATCCTTCTGGATACGGGCCAACCGCGCCGCGGGATCGGTCGACCCGCTGTCGCCGAAGAGCCGCTCGAAGACGGCGCGCGGGTTGTTCTCACCCAGCAGCGGGGTGGTCTCGTTCCGCCAGGAGATGGTGTTGGTGTAGGTGCAACTGAATCCGACGTCGCACGAACCGGATACGTCGCGGCTGTCGAGGGCCAGCTCGAGCGAGCCGAGCTGCGTATGCCGGGCCGTCTGCCGGGCGATCAACTGGTCGACGGACACGCCGGCGCGGAGGTTCGATTCCGTGCGGGCCGGCGTCACCCCGGTCAGGAACCGGGTGGCGGCGCTGGCGTGGACCCCGGCGTTGCTCGGCACGCCGTTGAGGCCCGTCAACAGCGTCATCTGATCACGATACGCCTCGATCGGCGAGAGCAGCCGGGTCGTTTCGAATGCGAGACCGTCCGCCTCGGGCGTCCAGTGCTTCATCGCCATCCCGTTCGGCACGTAGAAGACACCGAACCGGCGGACGGGATTGGCGGCGCTGTTGCGGATGGCGGCGAATGCCGGAACCATGCCGTCAAGCAGCGGAAGCGCCAAGCCGGCGCCGATGCCCCGCAACACGGTGCGGCGCGGGATAGCTTTCCTGGTGATGATCATGAGTCGGACCTCCGCATCTGGAACGCGTTGCTCTTCACGATTCCGAGGATGATGGATGACCAGCGATAATCGTCGCCAGCCGCTTCACGCACGATCTTCCGGACGGTTGGAGCGTCATAGTACTCGATCCCGCGCCCCAGGGCATATCCCATCAGTTTTTCGGTCACGGTGCCGACGAAATCGTTCGGTCTCGCCAGCAGCAGATCGCGAAGCCCGGTCGGCCCCTCGAACGCCGCGCCGTCCGGCAGAGTTCCCGAGGCGTCGATCGAGGCGCCCGCGCTGGTCTCACGCCACTGGCCGATCGCGTCGAAGTTCTCGAGAGAGAACCCGATCGGGTCCATCGGCGCATGACACACCGAGCACGCAGGATCTTCCCGGTGCCGCACCATCGCCTGCCGCATGGTGAGCGGCTCGCCCGCTTCGTTCTCTTCCTCCAGGGTCGGCACGTCGGGCGGCGGCTCCGGGGGCGGCGCGCCCAGCAGGTTCTCGAGCACCCACTTGCCGCGCAGCACCGGCGACGTCCGGTTGGGATAGGACGTGACGGTCATCACGCTGCCGTGGCTGAGCAGCCCGGCGCGCTCGCCTTCCGCGAACGCGACCTTGCGGAAGCGGTTCCCATAGATGTTCGGGATCCCGTAGTGCGCGGCAAGGCGCTCGTTGACGTAGGTGTAGTTGGCGCGCAGCAGGTCGAGAATGCTCTGGTCTTCCCGGATCAGGCTGTTGATGAAGAGACTGGTCTCGACCTCGAAGGCGCTGCGCAGATTGTCGTCGAAATCGGGAAAGATCAACGGATCCGGATAAACGCCTTCGAGGTTGCGGAAGTGAAGCCACTGTCCCGCGAAGTTGTTCACGAGGGCGGCGGCGCGCGGGTCCGCGAGCATGCGGCGCACCTGCCGATCGAGGGCCGCCGGGTCGGTCAGCGTGCCGTTCTCGGCCGCGGCCAGCAACTCGTCATCGGGAATGCTGCTCCACAGGAAAAACGACAGCCGCGACGCGAGGTCCAGGTCCGGAAGCGCGTAGATCGCATTCGGGGGGCTGTCGACCGGATCCTGCTCGATGCGATAGAGGAACTCCGGATCGGCGAGCACACGTTCCAGCGCAAGACCGATGCCGGCGTCGAAGCTCCCGCCCTGTCGGCCGATCTCGAAGAAATCGAGCAGCGTCTGCACGTCGTCGTCCGACACCGGACGCCGGTAGGCGCGCCGCGCGAGGGTGCCCAGGATCTCCGTCGCGCAGGGACGTTCCTCGGCCGCGGTGGCCGGGGTGCACGTGAACACCCGGCGCCGCGTCGGCGTATCCCCGGGGCCGTCCACGGTGAACGGGCCGTTGATCTGCACGTGGTCGAGGGCCGGATTGCTGTCCGGCATGTCGTTGATGGCGAGGGCGAACCCGGCCTGGCGCGGTTGCAGCACGCCCTCTTCTTCCCAGGTCTCCCGCGGGAAGGACACCCCGATGAGATGCGGCCCGGCGTCGACCCGGATGCGGATCTCGAGGTCGTCGTCGGCGTGCAGCGTATACGACTCCCACTCGACGTCGCCCCGGATGTTTCCGGCGAAGCTCATCGGCGCAGGCATGCCCGGCGCTTCCCCGCCGAACGTGAACTGACGAATCCGCCGGCCGTCGAGACGAATCTCGATGTCATGCGCCTGATCGATGCCGCGCACGTACCCCACGTAGTTGGTGCGCAGCCGCAGCTTGATCACGTATTCGCCGCCGACCGGAAAGTGATGCCGCACCGCCGTGCCGCCGCGGGAGCCGAAGGGCAGATCTTCGCTCTGCTGGTTGTCCTGTATCAGGTTCAGGGGAACGTCGTAGCTGGCGATGACCGTCCCGCCGGCGGGCGGCTGGCCCATGGCGAGCCGGCTGATCTTGCGGGCGGCGGATACGTACCGCTCGAAGAGCGCCGGCGACAGGGACAGGGCTCCGGCGTTGTTGTCGAAGCCGAAGCGGTCCGGAGCGTCCGCGGGAATCCACTCGCTGACGTCGACCTCCAGATCCAGCAGATCGCGAATGACGTTGCTGTACTCGGTCTGGTTGAGGCGGTGAAGCGCCTGGGTGCGACCCGGATTCGGCCTGGCTTCGGCAGCCCGATCCAACTCGTCCTCGAGCCACCGCCGGAATCCGTCATACGTCGCCTTGTCGGGCCGCGGACGCGGCTGCGGCGGCATGGCGCCGACCCGCAGCTTCCGCACCACGCCCTCCCAGACCTCGGGATCCTCGGCGACGTTGTCGATGTCGACGGTATCGAGCGCCAGCCCCACCGCGCGCAACTGCGACACGAGCCGCGAGCGCGGCTCGTCGGCACCGTCCACGAACGCGCTGTTGTGGCACGTGACGCAGTACTCGTCGAGAACCGCCCGCTGCGCCGAAACCGCCGGCGCCGCCGGAGATTGGCCCGCGGACTGCACACCCTGCGAGGTGCATACCAGCGCCGCGAGGATCGCCACGCCGAATCCACCAAGGAAACGTTGAAGCGCCGGATCCTGCTTTTGTGTCATGAGATGTCGGCCCACCGTCGATCGGATAGAGCGAACGCCGCTGAACGATTGGATCGCCCCTGCTCGCGGGACACGGTAGTGTCACCGCTTTCGGTGCGGGTGTCAATGGGACGGCGGGCGCTAACGGCTTGTCCGCGGTGCGGCTTACGAGCGTCGCCGCCCCCCGCCGAACGGCGGCGGAGCGGGGCCCGGTTGCCGCTGCGACGCCGAGGCGGCGCCGCGTCCGGGGCTTCCACCGCGGACGGCACCTGCGGTAGCATGGGTCGGCTACGGACATGGCTCGATGGCCTGCAGGCCACGTCCATGACGCTACCCGGATTCAGGAGAGAATTTCGATGAACGCGAACAGCTCCGCGGATCGATCGATGATGCGAATCGGCGGCCTCGTCGTGTTGGGCGGGTGTCTGGGATTGGCCGTGGCATCCCCCCCCGCCCGCGCGAACACCGATGAGGTCCCGCTCGTCGCCGCTGCCAAGGCGACGGACGTTCAGGCGGTTCGGGGCCTGCTGGAGCAGGGCGTCGACGTCGACCAGCGTCAGCCCGACGGGGCCACCGCCCTGCACTGGGCCGCATTCCGCGACGATCAGGGGCTTGCGGCGCTGCTCATCGCGGCGGGGGCCGGCGTCAACGCCGCCAACGAGCTCGGCGCGACCCCGCTCTGGCTCGCGGCCGAGAACGGCAGCGCGCCGATGATCGAGCGTCTGCTCGCGGCCGGGGCCGACGCGAACGTCGAGTTGCCTGAGGGCGAAACGCCGCTCATGACCGCGTCCCGGACCGGCAGCATGGCGGGCGTTCGAGCCCTGATCGACGCCGGCGCCGACGTGAACGCGGCGGAGCGCTCGCGGGGTCAGACCGCGTTGATGTGGGTGGTGGCGCAGGGTCATGACGACATCGCCGGCATCCTCGTACGCCACGGAGCGGACGTCGAGGCGCGTTCGAAGGCGCGCTCGCGGCTGATGCACGCCGACAACACGAACGCGTCGCAGTACGACCAGGGGGTCATGTGGGCCCGGGGCGGGTTCACCCCGCTGCTGTTCGCGGCGCGGCACGGTCGCACAGCGGCGGCGGACCTTCTGCTCGACGGCGGCGCCGACGTGGACAACCCGGCCCCCAGCGGAGCGACCCCGCTCGTGCTCGCCGCGCACAGCGGTCAGGGCGCATTCGCCGCGCATCTGCTCGACCGCGGCGCCGATCCCAACGCGATGGGGGCCGGATACACGGCCCTCCACGCCGCGGTGCTGCGCGGTGACCGGACGCTCGCCCGAGCCCTGTTGGCGCACGGCGCCGACCCGAACCTCCGGCTGCGGTCGGGGACGCCGTTGCGGCGGGCGAGCCAGGACTGGGCGTTCAACCCGTCGCTGGTCAGCGCGACCCCCTACTGGCTCGCGGCTTGGTTCCACGACGGCGACTTCATGCGCGATCTCGCGGAAGCCGGCGCCGATCCCCGGTCGTCGACCCTCGAGCGCTGGCGCACGGTCTTCGAGCGTGCGGGCGGCGTGGGGCCGCCCCACCTGGCCGGCGGTTTCATTCCTCCCCTGGTCGCGGCAGTGCGCGGACCGGCCAATCGCGGGCGCTTCTTCAATACGGTGTTGCGGAATGCCGACGCCGACGAACGCGACACGCTGGCCGCGGTCCGGACCGCCATCGAGTTCGGCGCCGACGTCGACGGCGCCGACCTGCATGGCGATACCGCGATGCACGCCGCGGCGCAGCGGAACTTCAACACCATCGTGCGTTTCCTGGCCGAGCACGGCGCGAACGTCAACGTGAAGAACGACGCCGGTCGAACCCCGCTCGATCTCGCCAAGGCAGCCGAGGCGACGCGCGCCCGCATCGACGATCCCAGCCGGTACCCCGCCGGCAACAGCGCCGAGCTGCTTCGCGAGCTGGGGGCGGAGGACGAGCGCAACGCCGATGCGGACGAGCAATCCGAGCAGGATTGATCCTCCCCGGGAGTCCGTGGTGAAAGCCTGCGTTGCATCGAGTCCGTCGGAGGCACCGCGGCTTTCGCCGAGGGCTGCCGGCACCGCGACCCGGCGGCGGCCTGCACCGGATGCCGCGGCGGCCGGCGGCCGGAAACCGTGCCGGCCGGCGGGGTCCTCTCCGACCGCTTCCGATGATTCGCCCCATACTGCGCCACGGCGCCGACACCCTGCACCGCCCGGCCCGGCCGGTCGTCAACTTCGACGACGAGCTGGAGACGCTGATCGACGACATGATCCAGACGATGCACGCGGCCCCCGGCATCGGCCTCGCGGCGCCGCAGGTGGGGGTCGGATTGCGCGTATTCGTCGCCGATCCCTCGTCCGGGCAGTCGATCGGCGATCTCGTCGCGATGGTCAATCCACGTATCGTGGAACAGGAAGGCGGGCAACGGGAAGAAGAAGGCTGTCTCAGTCTGCCGGGATTCGCGGCGCGGGTGATGCGGGCCGCGCGGGTGGTCGTCCAGGGCTACGACCGGGAGGGCACGGAGATCACCGTCGAGGGCGAAGCGCTGTTCGCCAGAGTGCTCCAGCACGAGCTGGACCATCTCGACGGCACCTTGTTCATCGACCGGATGCAGGGTCTTCGACGTGAACAGATCGTGCGGCGGGTGCGCAAGCTCCAGCGCACGGGCAAGTGGTGACGATCGCCTTCTTCGGGACGCCGGCGTTCGCGGTGCCGTCGCTGGAGCGTCTGCTCGCGGCGGGCGAACACGTCACACTGGTGGTGACGCAACCGGACCGCCCTCGCGGGCGCGGGCAACGGCTCCAGCCGTCCCCCGTGAAGACCGCGGCCCTGGACCACGGGATTCCCCTGCTGCAACCCGAGCGGGCGCGCGAGCCGGCCCTCGCGACGCGGCTCGCGGCAAGCCGCGCCGACCTGGGCGTCGTCGTCGCCTACGGCCAGATGCTGCCCGATGCGGTTCTCGAGACGCCGCGGCACGGCGTCATCAACGTGCATGCCTCGTTGCTGCCGCGCTATCGAGGTGCGGCGCCGATACAACGCGCCGTGATCGCGGGCGAACGGGAGACCGGCGTCACCATGATCCGCCTGGTCCGGGAGATGGACGCGGGTCCGATGCTCGCCAGCACGTCCAGTCCGATCGCGGGGCAGGAAACCAGCGCGGACGTCGAACGGGCGCTGGCCGCGGTCGGGGCGGATCTGCTGCTCGCCACGGTTCGCGCCATTGCCGCCGGCCGGGTCAGCGAACGGCCGCAGGATCACGCCCTGGCGACGTATGCTCCCCGCCTCACCCGGGTGGATGGCCGGATCGACTGGACGCGGCCGGCCCGGACCGTCCACGACCTCGTGCGCGGACTTCACCCGTGGCCTCCGACGTTCACCTTCCTCGATGGATCTCGGTATCTGGTCCGGCGTACGGCGCCCGAATCGGCATCGTCCCCCGGCGCCGCTCCCTTACTTCCCCCCGGCACGATCGTCGAGGCCCGCGGCGATCGGCTGCGGGTGGTCTGCGGCGCCGGCACCGTACTGGCGATCCTCGAGATTCAGCCCGAAGGCCGCCGGACGCAGTCGACCCGGGATTTTCTCGCGGGACGGCACATCGCTTCCCATGCCGTCTTCCGCTCGTCGCCACCCCCCGGATGATCGCCTCGCCAGGAGTCCGGCCGAGGGCGGCGAGGGGCTCGGAGGCAAGCGCCCGACGGCGCCCGGCCCCGATGCGGACCCCATGACTCGCACCAACCAGGCCCGCACCGCCGCCTACGACGTCGTGCAGGCGGTGCTCCGAGGCGATGACCTGCCGCGGGCGCTGGCCGCATTCAGAGACCGGCTCGCCGACGATCGAGACCGGGCCCTGGTCACCGAGATGGCCGGCGGCACGTTCCGATGGCTGGCCGCGTTGGACCATGTCGTCGAGCGCGCCGCCGATCGTCCGATTGCCCGCATCGATCAGGACGTGTTGACGGTGCTCCGCCTGGGCGCCTACCAGTTGTTGTATCTCGATCGGGTGCCCGCGGCGGCGGCGGTCAACGAATCGGTCCGGCTCGTCAAGCAGGTCGGCAAGACGAGCGCGGCCGGATTCGTCAATGCCGTGCTCCGCCGGGTGGCGGCGACCCGGCAGGCGCCGGGGTTGCCTCCTCCCCCGTGGGAAGCCGGAGATCGAGAAACCGTGCTGGCGTATCTCACCGTGACCGGGTCGCATCCGCGCTGGATCGTGGAACGGTGGCTCGATCGCTACGGTTTCCAGGCGGTCGCCGGTTGGATCCGCTTCAACAACACCGCTCCCCCGCTGACGTTGCGAGCCAATCGGCTTCGAACCACGCGCCAGGAGCTCGCGCAACGGCTCGCCGAGCACGACGTGCAGACCGAGCCGACGCGGTTCGCTCTCGACGGGCTCACGGTGGTGGCCGGAAATCCCTATCGGACGCCGCTCGCGAGCCGGGGACTCTTTCTCGCCCAGGACGAGGCCAGTCAACTGGTGGCCGAACTGGTCGGCGCGCGGCCCGGTGAACGCATACTGGACGCCTGCGCCGCCCCCGGCGGCAAGACCACCGCCATCGCGGGTGCGATGGACCGGCGCGGCATGCTCGTCGCCGCGGATCTCCGGCCGGCGCGGGTTCGGCTGCTCCGCCAGACCCTCGCCGGCATGGGCGCGGCGACCGCCGGCATCGTCCGTCTCGATCTGCGCCACGGGGTCCCCTTCGCCCCGGTGTTCGACCGGGTGCTCGTCGATGCGCCCTGCACCGGGCTCGGCGTTCTTCGACGCGATCCGGAGATACGGTGGCGCCGCCGCCCCGCCGACCTGCCGCGTTTCGCGGCGGAACAGTTGTCGATGGCCGGTCACGCGGCCGGCGCGGTCCGTCCCGGTGGACATCTGGTGTACGCGACCTGTTCCAGCGAGCCGGACGAGAACGAGGACGTCGTGGCGGCGTTTCTGGACGCCCATCCCGATTTCGAACCGGTCCATCCCGATCGCTCGGGCCGGATCGCGCCGGGACTCCGCCAGGTGCTCGACGATCGGGGACATCTGTCGACCACGCCCCCCGACCATCAACTCGACGCGTTCTTCGCCGTGGTCCTGCGGCGACGCGTCGTCCCGCGACGCAACGCCGGCGACGAACCCGGGAAGCGGCGCGGCGGGAGCGCTCAGGCGCCCGCGGCCGGTGCGGAGAACGCGGGACCGTGACCCGTCATTGGAACCTGTAGTATTTTTGTGAGTAGAATGCCTTCCTCATCCGACCGGTCGTCGCATTCAGCGTCAGCACGTTCTCCGGCCGCACGGCGGGACCGCCGCCGGGTGACGCCGTCCCGTGCCCGTCGTTCGCCGGTGCGACGCTGGGCGGCGCGGATGGTCACGGCCGGAGCCCTCGTGTCGGCCGCGGGAGTCATTTTCCTGTTGTTTGCGGTGGTGGGACTTCAGGTCGCCCTGCGGCTTCGCGAGGTCTCGGTACCGAACCTGGTCGGTCAGAGCGTGGATCAGGCGACGACGGGCCTCGATCGACTCGGCCTCCAGGTACGGGTCGAACCGCTGGCCCGAATCGATCCGCGGATTCCGGCCGGTCATATCGTGGACCAGGATCCGGCCACCGGGTTGACCAGCCGCAGCGGGCGAAGCGTCCAGGTATGGCTCAGTTCCGGTGCCAGCGCCGGTTCGGTGCCGGCCCTGATCGGACAGTCGGAACGCAGCGCCCGCGCCCGGCTCGAGGAGGACGCCCTGCGCCTGCGCGGTATTTCGGAGATCCGGTCGAATCGCTATCCCAGTGACGCGGTGGTGGGCCAGGAGCCGCCGCCCCGCAGCTCGGCTCCCTCGGTTTCCGTCCTGGTCAATCGAGGAGAGCGCGGCGCCACCTACGTCATGCCGGATCTCATCGGCGTCTACGGCGCGAATGCCGCCGAGGTGTTGCGGGGTCGCGGATTCCGGGTCACGGTCGTCGGCGACCATCCCTATCCCGGCATCGAGCCGGGCGTGGTCCTGCGCCAGTTCCCGCAGACGGGGTTTCAGATCGCCCACGGCGAGGCGATCTCCCTCGAGGTCAGTCGATGAGCGTACGCATCGCCCCCTCGATTCTCTCGGCCGACTTCGCCGCCCTCGGGACGGCCGTCGCGGCCGCGGAGGCGGGCGGAGCCGATCTGATACACGTAGACGTCATGGACGGGCATTTCGTGCCCAATCTCACGATCGGCCCGCCGGTCGTCGAGGCGCTGCATCGGGTCGCTACCGTCCCGTTGGATGTACACCTGATGATCACGGACCCGGACCGGTACATCGACCGGTTCGCAAATGCCGGCGCGGCCGCGATCTCGGTCCACGTCGAGACCACGCCGCACTTGCACCGCACGTTGGGACATATCAGGAGTCACGGGATACAGGCTGGTGTCGTGCTGAACCCCGCCACCGCGGTGTCGACGTTGAGCGAGGTGGCGGCCGAGCTCGATTTCGTGCTCGTCATGACCGTCAATCCCGGATTCGGCGGTCAGACGTTCATCCCCGGCAGCGGCGCGAAGATCGCCCGTGTCCGGCGGCTCCTCGACGAGGCGGGCAACCGCGCGCCCATCGAGGTCGACGGAGGCGTGGACTGCGGGAACGCGGCGCGAATCGTGGATGCGGGGGCGGAGATTCTCGTCGCCGGCGCCGCCGTCTTCGGCACCCCCGACGCTTCTGCCGCGGTGCGGGCGCTTCGCGCCGCCGCCAACGCGCCGGTCGAGGAGGGCTGACCCGGTGGCTCGGGGAAGCGCCACGATACGGGTCCGGTATGCCGAGACCGATCGGATGCAGGTGGCGTACTATTCGAACTATTTCGTGTGGTTCGAAGTGGCGCGATGCGAGCTGCTGCGATCCTTGGGCTGCACCTACCGGGATCTGGAAGCGGCGGGCTTCATGCTGCCGGTGATCGAGGCGCACTGCGAGTACCGGCAGCCCGCCCGTTACGACGATGAGCTCACGATTCTCACGCGGGGGAAACTGATGTCGCCGGTACGCGTGCAGTTCGCATACGAGGTTCGCCGGACCGGCGATCCGACCGTGACGGCCCTGGGCCGCACCGTGCACGCTTCGGTGGACGGCGCGGGCAAACCGGCCCGGCTCCCCGACGACGTTCGAACGCTATTGGCGTAGGAGCCGACAGGCTGCGGAACATCAATGAAGAACAACCACGACCGTACTCCGATCCGGCGTTCCCACCCCTCGCTGAAGACACCCGGAGGCCCGGGGTGGAGAGCGGGACTGCTTGTGCTGCTCGCCATCGCCGCCACGGGCTGCTCCACGCCCCGCGCGGAGATCCCCGCGTTCGGCGACCAGGAGGCCGACCGTCTCCTGTTCGAGCGCGGGTCGGCCGCGCTGGACGAAGGAGACTGGCGCCGCGCGCGCCAGTATTTCGTGGAAATCCGGGACAACTACCCGCAGAGCCAGTTCCGGGCGCCGGCGCGGCTGGGCATCGGCGAGACCTACGAGCAGGAGGGCTCGACGGAGGCGTACGTGCGCGCCCTCGCCGAGTTTCAGGATTTTCTCAGTCTGTATCCCACCCATCCCCGAGCCGGGTTTGCCCAGTACAAGGTCGGGATGGTGCATTTCCATCAGATGCGGCGGGCCGAACGCGATCAGTCCGAAACGATGAACGCCATACGCGAATTCGAGAACTTCATCGACCGGTATCCGACGGATCAGGAACTGATGTCGGAGGTTCGCGAACGGTTGCGCGAAGCTCGCGACCGGCTCGGTGCGCACGACTTCTCCGTCGGCCAGTTCTACTACCGCGCCAAGTTCTACCCCGGCGCCGTCAATCGGTTCCGCCAGATTCTGGACGATTATCCGAACTACTCGAAGCGCGACGAGGTCTATTTCTATCTGGGCCTGACGTTGGCCGACGCCCGACAGGTCGCCGAGGCCATTCCCTACTTCGCCCGCGTCCTCGAAGAGTTCGACGCCAGCGAGTACGCCGACGAGGCCCGCACGCGGATCACCGAACTGGAAGCAGAGCTGGATAGATGACACCGCGTTCCCGGCGCATCGGCGGATGAGCGGGCTCGTCCGTCAGGATGGAGACGCGAACCGCTGGCGCTTCCGGTCGCTGACGGCATCCGGCGCCGTCGTCACCGGCGCGGAGGAGCGGGGCGCCGATTCGAACGGGGCGCTCTTCGGGTTCATCCCGAGCAGGGTGAATCGCCGATAGTACTCCAGCGCCGACCCCACGGCCGTCACCACGACGACCCACAGCGCGATCTGCCCCAACACGAAGAACTGTTGCAAATACTCCCGGCCCAGTATCAGCAGCAGGATCGCGATGACCTGCGACATCATCTTCACCTTGCCGAGCGGCGACGCCGGAATGGTCACGCCCCGCGAATAGGCCAGACTGCGCAGCACCGTCACGCCCAGCTCCCGACCCAGAATGAGGGCCACCATCCACGCCGGCGCCAGTTCCATCTGCACGAGCGAGATCAGCGCGGCCGTGATCAGGAGCTTGTCGGCCAGCGGGTCCATCAGTTGGCCGAACGTCGTGACCTGTTTCTGCCGCCGGGCCAGAAACCCGTCGAGCCAGTCGGTCAGGGCGGCCACACTGAAGATCGCCGCCCCGACCAGCTCCTTCCCTTCGAACTCCGTCCACAGCACCACCACGAGCAGTGGAACGAGAAAGATGCGGGCCAGGGTCAAGCTGTTCGGCAGATTCATCGGGGGGAAGGAAACGGCCTCATTGTAGTGTCCGGACGGGCCGGTCGCAAGATGTCGGCCGGCCGACACGGATGGTACAATCCCCGCCGCATGAAAGCAGTGATTCTGGCCGGCGGCTTCGGCACGAGGCTGCGCCCCCTCACGCTCGACGTCCCGAAGCCGATCGTACCCATCTTCGACCGCCCGTTCCTCTACTATCAGATCGATGCATTGCGGCAGGTCCCGGATATCGACGAGGTGATCCTGAGCCTGAACTACCAGCCGGAGCGCATCGAGGCCCGGGTCGGTGACGGCGCCGAAGCCGGGCTGCCGGTACGCTACCGGGTCGAGCCCCATCCGCTCGGAACAGGAGGGGCGATCAAGTTCGCCTCGCAGGGGGTCGAAGACACCGTGCTGATCGTCAACGGAGACGTACTGACGGACATCGACCTGAACGCGGTGGTCGCGCGGCACCGTGAACGCCGCGCGCTGGCGACCATCGTGCTCACCCCGGTCGACAATCCCTCGGCCTACGGCCTCGTCGAGACCGACGAGGCGGGCAACGTGCGGCGGTTCCTCGAGAAGCCGGGCCCGAACGAAATCACCTGCAACACGATCAACGCCGGTATCTATCTGCTGGAACCGGCAACCTTCGATCGCATTCCGGACGATACGGCGTGGTCGATAGAACGCCAGTACTTTCCGTCGCTCGTCGATCGGGAAGAGACGTTCATCGCCCATGTCGATCGCCGCTACTGGATAGACATCGGCACCCCCGCCAGCTACATGCAGGCACACCGCGACCTGATGGCCAAACGCTGCGCCGCCGGGCCCTTCAGCGGGAAGGCGGCCGGTTCGGTGCATCGCGGCGCCCGATGCCGCATCGCTGCCGGGGCCGAGCTCGCCGGTCCCTGCTTTCTGGGGGACGGCTGTGTCGTTGAAGAGGGCGCTCGCATCGGCGCCGAATCGGTGATCGGCCCCGGGTGCACCATCGGTCCCCGCGCCGTCATCGAACGATCGATCGTCTGGGGGGAAACGGTCGTCGAACCGGACGCGGTGATACGAGAGGCGATTCTGGGCCGGGCGTGCCATATCGGCGCCGGGGCGGAGATTGCCGCCGGAGCGGTGCTGGGAAGCCGGTCCACGCTGGCCGGCCACAGCCGGGTGTGAACACGCGCCGGCGGCGACCGTACGGTATCAGCGGCCGGCGGCGGGTTTTGCGGCCGAGGCCACTGGTCAGCGAGATTCAGAGATGACATTCGATCCCGGCGTATTCAAGGCCTACGACGTACGCGGGCTGTATCCCAGTCAGATCGACGAACGGTTGGCCGAGCAGATCGGCCGGGGATTCGTCACCCACCTCGGGGCACGGCGCATCGCGGTCAGCCGGGACATGCGCGTATCGTCGCCCGGTCTCGCGAAGGCGTTCATCGCGGGGGCCAGAACCCAGGGCGCGGACGTCGTGGACATCGGCTTGATGGGAACGGACCAGCTCTACTTCGCGGTGGCCCGCGACGACCTCGACGGCGGCGCCCAGATCACCGCGTCGCACAACCCGGGCGCCTACAACGGCATCAAGCTCGTCGGCCGGCAAGCGTCCCCGCTCAGCGGTGACGCGGGCATCGCCGATATTCGCGACATGCTGGCGGCGGCCGCGCTGCCGGCGCCGGCGGCTCGGCTTGGCGCCTGCACCGAGACACGGGTTCTCCACGACTATCTCGACCACGTGCTGGGGTTCATCGACGCCTCGGCCATCCGGCCGTTCTCGCTCGTGCTCGACGCCGGCAGCGGCATGGCCGGGGTGGTCGCGCCGGCGCTCTTCGATCGGTTGCCGTGCCGCACCACCCGGCTCTGCTTCGAGGTCGACGGCACGTTTCCGAATCACGAGGCGAACCCGCTGATCGAGGCGAATCGCCGCGATCTCGTCGACGCCGTCCGGGCCCGGTCGGCGGACGTCGGAATCGCCTGGGACGGCGATGCCGATCGGTGTTTCTTCGTCGACGGCGAAGGTGAGTTCATCTCCGGCGACTTCATCACCGCCCTGCTGGCGGAAGCCTTTCTCCGCAAGACGCCGGACGCCGCCATCGTCTACGACGTCCGAGCCAGCCATGCCGTCAAGGACACCGTCGCCGGCTACGGAGGGCGGGCCCTGATGAACCGGGTCGGCCACGCGTTCTTCAAGAAGCGGATGCGTGAAGAGAATGCGGTCTTCGGCGGCGAGGTGACCGGCCACTACTACTTTCGCGAGAACTTCTACGCCGACAACGGGTTCATCCCGGCGTTGCTCATCCTCGAGTTGATGTCGACTCGCGGGCAGACGTTGCGGGAGCTCCTCGCACCGTTTCGGGAGCGCTATTTCATCTCCGGCGAAATCAATACGGCGCTCGACGATCAGGATCTCGTGGCCGCCAAGCTGGACCTGCTGGCGAGGCGCTACGCCGACGGAAACGTCTATCGCATGGACGGCGTGTCGGTCGAGTATCCGACCTGGCACTTCAACGTCCGGCCATCGAATACCGAACCGCTGCTGCGGCTGAATCTCGAGGGAACCACCCGGGACGAGATGGAGCGGCGACGCGCTGAAGTGCTGGGGCTGATCCGAAGCTGATCCCCGGCGAGTCTGATAAGATGGATCTGCGTGACGACGAGCGGGAGTAGCTCAGTGGTAGAGTCACGGCTTCCCAAGCCGTTGGTCGCGGGTTCGATCCCCGTCTCCCGCTCCAGCTTTTGCGGCACGATCGACACATGGCGGCCTACACATGGCGACGATCGACCGATACCCTTCCGTCACCATCGCCCCGTCCGACGCGGATCCCTCGTTTCCTGACTCGCCCACCGGCGAGTTGATGACGTTTGGCCGCAGCATCACGGCCAACGGCCAGCTCTCCGCGACCGATCACGTGATTATCGAAGGTACGGTTGAAGGCGAGGTGGTGGTTCCGGACCATGGGGTCGCGGTCATCGGTATGGCGAGAGTGCACGGCGACATCTTCGCCCGAACCATCACGGTGCTGGGCCGGGTCGACGGCAACCTGACCGCTTCGAAGCTGATCGAGCTTCGGGCGAAGTCGGTCGTCAGCGGACGGCTTGCGTCACCCTATCTGATCGTCGAAGACGGGGCTCGTTTCCGCGGTCACGTCAACCCCGTCAAGACCGACGCCGCCCTCGCCCTTGCCCGCCACCGCGTGAAGAACGCGTGAAGACGTCCGGATTCCCGGACGCGGGTGCGAAGGCCGCTCACGCCTGACCGAGCCCCGCCGGAGCGACTACCCCATGTCCTTCAGCTTCTTGAGGGGCAGAACCTTCACGGTGGTGCTCGCCGGCTTGGCTTTCACGTCCATCATCTCGCCGGGCCGGAACGGATTCGGCACGTTCTTCTTGGCCCTGCGCGCCGCCTTCTTGACCACCTTGATCTTCATCAGGCCAGGTATCGTGCAGGCGCCGACGGCGCCTTTCAGGAGATGGCGCTCTATGACCGATTCCAGCGCTCCGAACACGTCGGCGACCTGCCGCTTGGTCAGCTCCGTATTCTCCGCAATGTCCGAAAACAGTTGGGTCTTCGTCATCGCCGCGGTGAGCTTCTTGACTCTTGCCAACGTTCCCTCCTGGAGATGAGTGAAACCGGTCGCTTGCATTGCCACGCATGATACCCGAACCGGGCGCTGTGTCGCGCGTCGAAACGAAACAAATCGTAGCCGATTTCGCTGCGCCGGGGACTCAATAGTCGCCCGCACGCAGTGAGGCACGGATGATCTCCCGGTCATTGCGGTGGACGATGTGTCCATTCGCGTAGGCCGGATGCGACCAGTTGATGAGACGCTCGGCGATGCGGCCATGCGGCGTGCGGGTACCCGAGCCGCCGGTCGGTTCGATGAGCCGCGTGCGATCGAGCTCGACGTACCCCTCCGGGGTGAACTGGGCGAGAATCAGGAACCCCTCGTCGTTGTTGACGAAGTACCGGTCTTCGTGCCGCACCAGGAAGGCGGTGCTCCACCGTGCCTGCGCCGTCATGTCCGGACTCATCCAGAGCCGTTCGCCGGTGGCGGCGTCGAGTCCGCGCAGCTCACCGTAACTGTCCACGCCATAGACATGGTCGCCGATGATGATCGGAGTCGTCACCATCGCGTGGATCGTGTCCGTGTCACCGGGCAGTTCGCTCCGGCTTCGACCCCGCCACAACTCCGTCGCGTCCGGCCGGTCCTGGTTCAACTGCATCATCAACGAGCCGTTGAAGAACTGTGACACCAGCAGATAGTTGCCGCTCCGCACGGGGGTCGCCACCGTGATGCCCATCGAGACGTCCCACGGCTGCTCCCAGTAGAGCGCCCCGGTCTCCGGGTTCAGCGACGCGAGGGCGCGCGGATGCCAGACGATCAACTGGCGGGCTCCGCCGGCCTCGTAGATGATCGGTTGCGCGTAGCCCATTTCGGCCTCGACTTCGATCGCGCGCCACAGCTCGTCGCCGGTCCGCTTGTCGAAGGCGACCACCAGCGCGTCGGGCTCGCCGCCGACCACCGTCAGGAGCCGATCGCCGTCGACCAGGGGGGCGCTGACGATGCCCCACACCGGCACGCTCGTGCCGTATTCGGCCACGTAGTCCTTCTGCCAGCGCACCGCGCCGGTCTCGACGTCGAAGCAGAACAACCGCCCGGTCGCCCCGACGACGTAGACGCGGTCGCCGTCGACGGTCGGGGTGGCCCGGGGACCGACCGCGTAGCTGATCGAGAGCATGCGATACGACGTCGGCCACTCGTGGGTCCACAACACCGCGCCGGTCTGCTCGTCGAGGGCCAGGATCCGCTCCGAGCCGTCCAGCGTGCGCGAGCCCGGATCTTCCTGCCAGTCGGTGATGAACACGCGGCCGTCGGCCACCGCGGGTCCCGAGTACCCCGAACGTATCGGAGTGCGCCAGTCGATCTTCAGCTCCTCCGGCAGCTCCTCGACGATGCCGGTTTCGAGCCAGACCCCGAGCCGCTCCTCGCCCCGCCACTGCGGCCAGTCGTCGGCGGATACGGCATCGGTCATCGCGACGACGCCCAGGACGGCTGCGCAGACGAGTATCGACGACATCCGCAGGGATGCGGTGTGCGCTGGTTTCGCGACCGGCGTGCTCATGCTGTGTCCTCCTGCTGCCGCTCCGGAACGGAAGCCGGGCCGCAAGGATGTCGGCCCACGCCAAGCTTCGCCCACGCAGACGATATCCGGATTTTCGATACGTATCAACGAGTCGTTTACCGCCGGCGGCCGCATCCCGATGGATACGACGCGGCGCCCCGGACCGCCCCGGCGAGACCGACGGCCCTCGACGCGGCGAGGAATTCAGTGCTGGAAACCCCGGGCGGGCGTGGAAACGCCCCGGCGCGGCCACCGGCCGGGCCGTACCGGGAGGCGCAAATGGACGATCGACGCGGCGCCCGGCTCCGGCGATGGTGTCGTCGCGAACTGGTCGGGATGACTGGATTCGAACCAGCGACCCCCTGACCCCCAGTCAGGTGCGCTACCAGACTGCGCCACATCCCGACACGACCCGTTCGACACCAACCCGCCGAGCCGCCACGTCCCGCCTTCGGTCAGGCCTTCTGCTCGGCCAGCAGCTCGAGAATGGCGTGCAGGCCCTTCTTGATGCCATTCAGCCGCGCCCTGACCTCTTCGCCCAGCAACTCGTCCAGCGCCGGCGCCTTGAGGTCCCCCCCGGCCGGCGCCTCCTTGAGGAGCTTGCGTCGCGCCGCCCCCAAGGTCAAGCCTTCGCTGAAGACCAGCTCCTTGATGCGGAGCACCCTGTGGAGGTCTTCCCGGCGATACAACCGCGAGCGGCTCTCACCGTGGGTGACTCCCAGGTCCGGGAACTCCGTTTCCCAGGAGCGTAGCACGTAGGGCTGCAGCCCGGCGATGGCGCAAACCTCGGAAGGCCTGTAGATGGACCGCTCCGGTATCTTGACCCGTGTCGCCATCGCCTCGCTTCGAGCCGATTCAGTATACACCGGCCGTAGCGGGCGGGGAGCCCTGCTAGCGGCCGCGCGCCTTCAGACGAATCGGGGTGCCGGTGAATCCGAAGGCCTCCCGCAGGCGGCGCCGGAGGAACCTTTCGGACGAAAAATGCAACCGTGCGCCCCCGCTGGTGAACAACGTGAACGTCGGTGGCGCCACACCGGTCTGCACCGCATACCGGATGCGGACGGACCGTTGGCTGGCGCCGGAGGGGCGATGGGCGAGGGTCGCCCGGGCGACCACGCGATTGAGCTCACCGGTGGTGACCTTGATCCGGCGGGCGGCGGCGACTTCATCGATGAGCTCCAGCAACCGTCCGGTCCGCTCTCCGGTCATCGCCGACACGTGGACGATGGGGGCGTAGTCGACGAATTTCAGGGTCTCGCGAAGCTCTTCGTCGAAGTCGGTCACGAACCCGGGTCCGCGGTCCTTGACGAGATCCCACTTGTTGGCGGCGATGACGACCCCGCACCCGGCCGCTTCCGCCTCGCCGGCGACGGCCGCGTCGCGCTTGACCATCCCGGTCGCGGCATCGACGACGAGCACCGCGACATCCGTTCGCTCCATCGCGTGGCGCGCCCGCACCACGCTGACCACCTCGATGCGCCCTCCCCCGGCGACCCGGCCCGGACGGCGCATGCCCGCGGTGTCCACGATACGGAACCGCTGTCGATGCCAGCGCATCACCTCGTCGACGGCGTCGCGGGTGGTGCCGGGTATCGGGCTGACCAGCACGCGATCCTCGCGGAGCAGCCGGTTGACCAGCGACGACTTCCCGACGTTGGGACGGCCGATCACCACGATGCCGGTTTCCGGGTCGGCACCGGAATCCGGAAGGTCCGATGGCGCGTCCGGGGCCGGCGGCAGCCGGGCACAGACCTCGTCCAGCAGATCCCCGATCCCCTGTCCATGCTCGGCGGCGACCTCGACGACCGGCTCGAAACCGAACCGATGAAACTCGGGCACCTGTGAACGCGCCCTCCGGTCGTCCATCTTGTTGATGGCCAGCACCACCGGGACCCCGCGCGTCCGCAGCTCGCGAGCCAGCTCGTCGTCCGCCGGCACGGGTCCCTCGGCCCCGTCCACCACGAAGACCACGACATCCGCTGCATCCGCGGCGCGCCGCCCGCGATCGGCCACCGCCTCCTGCATCGGATCGGTGCTCGCACCGCCGACCCCGCCGGTGTCGACGAGGCCGAATACCCGCTGCTGCCACTCGACCGGCCCCGCCAGAACGTCGCGGGTGGTGCCGGCCACCCGGGTGACGATGGCGCGCCGCGTCCCCGTCAGACGGTTGAAGAGAGTCGACTTGCCCACGTTCGGTCGCCCCACCAGGGCGACCCGTCCCGTGGCGCGGTTCTGCTCATGACCCATCGCGATCCCGTCCCGATGTTCGCCCGGCGGCTGCTTGACAGCCGTAAATGACAGTACCTATGATACTTACATTACATCGTTGGCCAGGAAACATGATCAAAGTCGATATCGTGAACGAAGTTTCCAAGCTCGCCGACATCACCAAGGTGAAGGCGGAGGTGGCGGTCGATGCCGTGTTCGACGCCATGCGGACGTCGATGCAGCGCGGAGAGCGCATCGAACTGAGAGGCTTCGGCGTCTTCCAGGTGAAACCGCGCAAACGGGGTATCGGTCGAAACCCGCGAACCGGCAAGGAAGTTCGCATTCCACCCGGCCGGACCATCCGGTTCAAACCCGGCAAGGACCTACAGGACATCGGCGGCTGACGCGGCCGCCGCACCGCATTCGCTCCGCCGGCGGGCGGGGCCAGCCCTACGGGTAGACCTCTCTTGAGCCAGCCTCTCTCTCCGATCCCCGAATCGCCGCCGCCGGCCTGGCTGGCAGACCCTCGAGCGGGGGCTCCCCTGCCCCCGCAAGCACACGGGCCTCCGACACCTGCGGTCTCCCGGCGGGACCGCCCGTGGATCAACCTGGTGCTCCTGTCGGCCACGATCCTGACCACCACGTTGATCGGATCCTGTCACCACCAGGGCTTCGTCTCCGGTTTCGACCCCTCGACAGACGCGCCGTTCGTGTTGTGGCACGGACTCTGGTACAGCCTGACGGTGCTGACGATCCTGGGCGTCCACGAGCTGGGCCACTACTACGCGTGCCGGTACTATCGCGTCGACGCGTCGCTCCCGTACTTTCTGCCGGCGCCGTTTCTGATTGGCACCCTGGGGGCCTTCATCCGCATACGACAGCCGATCGCCACCAAGCGGGTGCTCTTCGACATTGGCGTCGCCGGACCGATCGCGGGTTTCGTGGTCGCCGTCCCCGCCCTCTTTCTCGGGGTCGGCCTGTCGCGGATCCTGCCGCTGCCGGACGCTCTCGGCGAAGGCGGGCTGTTTCTGGGTGAACCGCTCCTGTTCCGGCTGGCGGCCTGGACCATCTGGGGCGCGGTGCCGGAGGGGTACATGTTGAACCTGCACCCCATGGGATTCGCCGCGTGGGTCGGGCTGCTGGCCACCGCCCTCAACCTGTTTCCGATCGGTCAGCTCGACGGAGGCCATATCTCGTACGCGATCTTCGGCGCGCGCTCGACGCTGGTGACCGTGGCCTCGGCCGCCGTCCTCTTCGCCCTCGCCTTCCATTCGCCGAGCTGGATCGCCTGGGCCGTGCTGATGGTGGTCATGCTCGTCACGTTCGGTCCGCGGCACCCGCGCACGCTCGACCACCACATTCCCCTGGACCGCACCCGGACGCTGATCGCGGTGTGCGCGCTCGTCATCTTCGTGCTCTGCTTCACCCCGGCTCCCATCCAGATCGCCGGAGAATAGCCCGGCGCTGCGCGACGCCTACAACATCGACACCGGGTCGACGTCCACCACGACGCGCCGCTTCAGGCGGGGATGCTCGTCCAGCACCCGCAATAGCGCCTCCCGCATTTCCCGGCGATTCGCGCCCTTCAGAAAGAGCTGCGCCCGGTACCGGCCGCGGAGCCTGGCGATCGGGGCCGGCGCGGGTCCCAGCACCGTGAATCGGCGAGGCGCCGCCCGCAGGCGCGCCGCGAGGGCGGCGGCGTCCTGCAGGGTACGGTCCCGGACCGTCCCGTGGACCACCGCGCAGACCAGGGATACGACCGGCGGGTACCGCATGACCTCCCGAAAATGCAGGTCTTCCCGATAGAACGGCGCGTAGGCTTGGTCGCAGGCATGACGGATGCTGTAGTGGTCGGGATGCAGGGTCTGGATGATCGCCTCGCCGGGGGTGCTCCCCCGACCGGCGCGGCCGGCGACCTGGGTGAGCAACTGAAACGTGCGTTCCGCCGCCCGGAAGTCCGGCATTCCCAGGCCGACGTCCGCCGACACCACGCCCACCAGCGTCACGCCGGGAAAGTCATGACCTTTCGCCACCATCTGCGTGCCGACCAGGATGTCCAGCTCGCGCCGCACCACCCGCTGCAGCAGCCGGGCCGCCGCGCCCTGGCGCCGCACCGTGTCACGATCCAGTCGAGCGATCCGGGCGGCCGGCCACTGCCGCTCGAGCTCCGCCTGCACCCGCTCGGTGCCGAACCCCACGTGCTCCAGAAACGTGCCCGAGCACATCGGACAGGCCGCGGGACAGGCCCGCGAGTACCCGCAATAGTGACAACGAACCCGCCCGACCGCGCGATGGAAGGTCAGGGTCACGCTACAATCGGGACACTCGGGACTGTGACCGCACCGGCGGCACAACAGCGAGGCGGCGAAACCTCTCCGGTTCAACAACACCAGGACCTGTTCCCGGCGCGCCAGCCTTCCGTCGACGGCCTCGGCCAGCGCGGTGCTCAGCACGACGTCCGGGCCGCGCGATGCGAACTCCTCGCGCATGTCGACGATCCGCACGGCGGGAAGCGGGCGGCTTCCGATACGGTGCGGGAGGGTAAATCGCCGGTATCGGCCGGAACCGGCATGGCGGTAGCTCTCCAGCGACGGTGTCGCGGATCCGAGCAGGACGAGCGCATCGCTGCGCTTCGCCCGCATGATCGCCACGTCCCGGCCGTGATACCGCGGACTCTCGTCCTGCTTGTACGACGCGTCGTGCTCCTCGTCGACCACGATCAACCCCACCGCCGGCAACGGCGCGAACACCGCGGACCGGGTCCCCACCACGACGTCGATCTCGCCGCGGCGGATGCGATGCCACTGATCGTGGCGTGCGCCGTCCGACAGGCCGCTGTGCTGGACCGCCACCCGGTCCCCGAACGTCGGCCGGAGGCTGGCCGCGACTCCCGGGGTCAGGGCGATTTCGGGGACGAGTATCAGCGCCTGCCGCCGTCTCTCCACCGCCGCCCGGGCAAGCCGCGCATAGACTTCCGTCTTGCCGCTCCCGGTGACCCCGTGCAGCAACGCCACCTCGAAGGTGCCGGACCCGGCCGACGCCTCGAGGGCCTCGACCACCTGCTGCTGCTCGGGCGTCAGCGTGCGGACCGACGGGTCCGGGTCCCCGAAGGTCTCGACCGGCCACGGCTCCCGCTCGATCACTTCGCGTGAGATCGTCACCGCGCCGAGCTCGGCCAGCCGGCGAATCGTTCCTCCGGGAACGCCCCGGGCCGTGAGCGCGGACACCGCCACCCCCGCCTTCGCCGCGTCGAGCCATTCGAGCGCCTCGCGCTGCCGCTGTCCCAGGGAGGCATCGGAGGTCAGGCGCACCCTGCCTTCCGGGGTCAGGCGGGCGACGCGAACCGACTTGAACGCGGACGCGGATCCCTTCAGGGGCTGCGTCAACCGGACCAGCTCGTCGCGGGCCATGGCCGCGAGGAGCGCGTGGTGTCCTCCACCCCGTGCCGGGCCGGAGCCGCGGCCCCGGACGCGGGGGTTCATCCGCTGCTCGAGCGTCGCCACGGAGTGCACGGCCCCGTCGGACAGGAGCTCGAGCAGGCGGCGGCGCGCAGGAGTCGGCCGATCCGCGAGCGCGGCCCGGCCCTCCGCGGTAATCTCGACCCGCCGCTCGCTGACCACCCACGCCCGCGGCGGCATCGCGGCCGCCATCGCCTCTCCGGCCCCGCAGGCGTAGTACTCGCCCACCCAGAGCGCGAGCTCGACCACGTCCGCCGGCAGCATCGGCTCGACGTCCAGAACGTCGAGCAGCGGCTTGAGGGCGGCGGAAGACGGTGATTCCGATCGGTCTACGACGCACCCGGTCACCACGCGCGTACCCAGCGGTACGAGCACGCGGGTCCCGGTTTCCGGAATCGGCAGTGCCGGAGGCACCTCGTAGTCCAGCCGGTCGAGGGTCGGTACGGGGACGACGACCGAGACGACGCGGGGCATCGGACGCGGAGGGGACGGCAGCGGAAGGTCCGCCGTCACGGTCTCCCGGATGGCGGCGCGGGCTCCGCGAGCAGGGCGCGGACGCGCTTCATGTCTTCCCAGACGTCCCGCTTCCGCTCGGGGCTTCGCAAGAGATACGCGGGATGAAAGGTCGGGATCAGCTTCGCCCCGCGATAGTCGAACACCCGCCCCCGCAGCTGGG
This sequence comes from Vicinamibacterales bacterium, assembly GCA_965229825.1. Taxonomy (GTDB): domain Bacteria; phylum Acidobacteriota; class Vicinamibacteria; order Vicinamibacterales; family UBA8438; genus JAJEEA01. Next base: position 1,137,611 of record CBDDJQ010000012.1, on the reverse strand, counting down.
AGATCGCCTGGTCGGTCTGCAGCAGCGTCCGAACCGCGAAGGCCCCGAGCGCCACGACGACCCGGGGCCGGACGACGTCGAGCTGTCGAAACAGAAACGGCTCGCAGGCCGCGACCTCGTCGGGCTCCGGATTCCGGTTGTTCGGGGGCCGGCACTTGATCACGTTGGCGATGTAGACCTCGTCGCGCGACAGGCCGATCGACGCGATGATCCGCGTCAGCAACTGCCCGGCCCGGCCCACGAACGGAATCCCCTGCCGATCTTCGTCCCGGCCCGGCGCCTCGCCGACGAACACCAGGTCGGCGACAGGGCTGCCGACCCCGAACACCAAGTTCGTCCGTCCCCCATGCAGCTTGCAGCGGGTGCACTCGCCGAGGTCCTCGCGTACCCCCTCCAGGGTCTCCGGCGGCGGCGCAGAAACGGCCGGCGGCGCAGAAACGGCCGGCGGCGCAGAAACGGCCGGCGACGCAGAAACGGCCGGCGACGCAGAAACGGCCGGCGACGCAGAAACGACCGGTGTTGCCGGGGCGGCGGCGGACGCGGCGGTCATCGGCTCGGCAGCGGGGTCGTCGCCGGCCGGGTGACCCGCTGGGTCACGCACGCGATCGGCTGGGTCACGCAGGTGACCCGCTGGGTCACGCACGCGCCACCGAACGTCGCGGCTGACCCCCTCGACACCCAGCTCCCGGAAGAACTCCACGTGAAGCCGCAACTGGTCACGATCGCTCATGATCGGCGGCCTCGACGCCATCCGGCGTCCCGGATTCGGCCAGCATGCTCCGCAGCCGGTCGATGATCACGCGGGCCAGCTCCCGCTTGGACTGCAACGGCGCGTCGGTCGTGCCGGTGGGCGCAACCAGGGTGGCGGCGTTGGTCTCCGCGTCGAACCCGGCATCGCTCCGGGACACGTCGTTGGCGACGATGAGGTCCACCCGCTTGGCCTCGAGCTTGACTCTGGCCCGCGGAACGACGTCGCGGGTCTCGGCCGCGAATCCGATCAGGACCGGACGGCGGCGGTCGCCGCGCCACCGGCCGAGCGCGGCGAGAATGTCGGGGGTGCGGGTCAGGGTCAGCGTGAGGGTCTCGGACTCCTTCGCGATCTTCTGCGGCTCCGGCCCGGCCCCCGGCGTGTAGTCGGCCACCGCGGCGGCCATCACCACCGCGTCCGCCTCGACCGCCCCGCGCATCACCGCCGCGTGCATGTCGGCCGCGCTCCGCACCCGAACCACCTCGGCTCCGGCGGGAGGCTCCAGACTGCAGGGCCCGGACACCAGCACCACCCGCGCCCCGCGGTCGACCGCCTCCGCGGCCAGCGCGAACCCCATCCGTCCGCTCGAGCGATTGCCGACGAAGCGAACCGGATCCAGGTCTTCGCAGGTCGGTCCGGCGGAGACGAGAATGCTCCGGCCCGCGAGATCGCCGGACGGCCGGAGCCGGCGTTCGACGGCGGCGACCACGTCCTCCACCGAGGCCAGCCTCCCCGGGCCGGTCCATCCGCAGGCGAGGTAGCCCTCGCCGGGGGCGACCACGTGCGCCCCGCGCGCCTGCAACGCCGCCAGATTCCCGGCGACCGCCGCATGCTCGTACATGTTCGTGTTCATGGCCGGGGCGATGACCACCGGCGACCGGGTCACGAGATAGAGCGAGGTCAGGAAATCGTCGGCAATGCCGTGCGCCAGCTTCCCGATGGTGTTCGCGGTCGCCGGCGCCACCAGCAACGCCCGGATATCCGTCGCCAGCGAAACGTGCTCGATGGCGGCGTTCGCGCCGGGCGCGAACTGATCGGTGATGACCGGCCGCCGCGTGATCGCTTCGAACGTCAGCGGTCCGACGAACCGGCGGGCGTTGGACGTCATGATCGCCACGACGTCGTGCCCGTTCTGCTGCAGCCGGCGGACGATCTCGACTGCCTTGTAGGCCCCGATGCCGCCGGTCACCCCCAACGCGATCAGTCCCATGGCGCGGCCCCGCTGTCCGGCGTGTCGAAGCGCGCAACGATGGCTTGCGCGGCAGCCCCCGCCGCGCGCCACGACAGGTGCTCGGCCTCCACGATGCACCGCAGGCGCTCGATGCAGTCTTCAAGGTCGTCGTTGACGACGACGTAATCGTACTCCGCGACGTGCTGCACTTCACGCCGGGCGATGGTCAGCCGGCGCCGGATCTCCGGTTCCGTGAGGCGATCGCCGCCGCGGCGCCGCAGGCGATCTTCGAGCACCGCGGGCGAGGGAGGCAGCAGGAAGATGCCGACCGCGCCCGGCTCGAGCCCGCGGACCTGACCGGCGCCCCGCACGTCGATGACGAGAACGAGACTGCGGCCGGCGTCCAGTCGGCGCCGGGTATCGGGCTCGCGGGTGCCGTAGAGATGGCCGAAGACCTCGGCCCATTCCAGGAACTCGCCCGCATCGCGCATCGATTCGAAGCGCTTCCGGTCCACGAAGTGGTAATGGTCACCGGCTCGTTCACTCGGGCGGGGGGGGCGCGAAGTATAGCTCCGGGACCGCTCGAGCCCGGGCACCCGCGAGACCAGCGCGTCGACGGCGGTGGTCTTCCCGGTGCCCGACGGAGCCGAGACCACGAACAAACTTCCCTTGCCGTTCACTCGGGAACCCCTCTCCCGTCTCCCCGGCCTGCGAACCGGCGCCGCCGCCGCTCGTCACCCGGCACTCGACGGTGGCCGCGGCGCGACCTTCACCACGGGCTCCTCGCCCTACTCCACGTTCTGCACCTGCTCCCGAAGCTTCTCGAGCTCGGCCTTGGCGGCCACGATCAGCTCGCTCGCGGCCGTGCCCTCCACCTTGGCGCCCAGCGTGTTGACCTCGCGGTTCATCTCCTGCAGCAGAAAATCCAGCTTGCGGCCGCACGGTTCGGCCGAACCGGTGAGGGTGGCCCAGTGGGCCAGGTGGCCACGCAGGCGGGTGAGCTCCTCGCTCACGTCCGAGCGAGCGGCAAACCGCACGATCTCCTGGGCGGCGACCGCCTCGTCCACGGCGGGCTGCATCCGCAGCTCCTCGATCCGGGTGGTCAGCCGGGAGACGAGCTCGGTCCGGCCCGACTCGGCCACCGCCTCCAGGCGCGTGACCAGCTCCGCGATAGTGAGACATCGGGCATCGAGGTCGGCCAGCAGATACGCGCCTTCCCGCACGCGCATGGTGTCGAGATCGCGGAGCACCTCCTCGACCGCATCGGCCGCCGCCCGGCCCAGCGCGGCTCGGCCGGCCTCGTCCAGGTCCCGTTCGCGGACCACCAGCGCCTGCGGGAACCGCAGGAGGTCGCCGGTCGTCAAGCCGCCGGTGGTGATGCCGCGCGCGCGCGCCTGCTCGACGGTGGCCGACAGGGCGTCGACCAACGGCTCGTTCAGGGCCACCTCGACCTCCGGGTGTCCCAGAAACCGCGCCGTCACCGTCAGTTCCACGCGCCCCCGCGCCACCCACCGCTGCACGACGCCGCGAAGCCCGACCTCCTGCGCCGCCAGCAACGGGGGTATCCGCACCTGTATGTCGAGATACCGATGATTGACCGTCCGTGCCGTGACCCCGAGGGCCGCCGTATCGAGCTCCCGGCTCCCCGCCGCGAACCCCGTCATCGACTTGATCATCTCTTTCCACTCGCCACCGGGTCGGACCGCATGCCGGGGGCCTCGTCGCCGGCTCGGCGCTCTTCGCCCTCTTGTCCGAACACCTGCGTCGCATAGAGCTTCGCATAGCTGCTGTCCGGCTGTGCCAGCAGCTCCTCGTGCCGGCCGGATTCCACGACCCGTCCGCCCTCGATCACGATGATGGTATCCGCCCGCCGAATGGTCGACAGACGATGGGCAATCACGAACGCTGTACGGTTGAGCAGGAGCCTGGCCAGCGCATCCTGCACGAGCAGCTCCGACTCGGCGTCCAGGGCCGACGTCGCCTCGTCGAGCACGAGGATCGGCGGGTTTCTGAGCAGGGCGCGTGCAATCGTGAGACGCTGGCGCTGCCCCCCCGACAACCGCTGTCCGCGCTCTCCGATCAGCGTATCGTAGCCCTGCGGCAGATCGACGATGAACTCGTGCGCATGGGCCGCGCGCGCCACCGCCACGATCGATTCCCGAGGAGTTCCCGGCGCCGCGTAGGCGATGTTGTCGCCCACCGACGCATCGAACAGGAACGTCTCCTGCGCCACGATCCCGACGGCCCGGCGCAGCGACGGCAACGTCACGTCGCGCACGTCCACCCCGTCGATCAGGATGCCCCCGCCGGTGACATCGTGGAACCGCGGCACCAGATTGACGAGCGTCGACTTGCCCGCGCCGCTGAGCCCCACCACCGCCACGACCTCGCCGGCCCGCACCGTGAACGAGACGCCGCGCAGCACCGGTTCGGGGTGATCCGGATACCGGAACGTCACGTCGCGAAACTCGATGCTCGATTCGAACGGGGGCAGCACGGCGGCGCCTGTGCGGTCGCGGGTCTCGGTGTGGGTGTCCAGAATCTCGAAGATCCGCTCGGCCGAGGCAATGGCCTGCTGAATGTTCGCATTGACCCGGCTCAGCTTCTTCACGGGACCGTACATCAGCAGGAGCGCGGTCACGAACGACGTGAACTCTCCGGGCGTCAGATCGCCGGCCGCGATTTTCCGGCTGCCGTACCAGAGGACGCCGGCGACTCCGATGCCTCCCAGCAGCTCGATCACCGACGGCAGGATCGAGAGGGCGCTCGTGACCTTCATGATCGTCCGATACAGCCGGTGCGAAGCCCGCGTGAACTTCTGCTGCTCGAACGACTCGGCCTGAAACGCCTGGACGATCCGGTGGCCCGTGAACGCCTCGACGATAACGTGCGACAGGTACTCGATCTGCTCCTGGCTGCGGCGCGTCGTTCGCCGGACGCTCTGCCCCAGGCGCACCAGCGGATACACGACCAGCGGCGCGCCGGTCATGCACACCAGAGCGAGCCTGGCGTCCTGGTAGAACAGCAGGACGGCGAAGGCGAGCAACGCCAGCGATTCGCGTATCAGATCGCCGCACGTCTCCGAAACGACCTGCTGAACCCGGCTGACGTCACTGGTGACCCGCGACAGCAGGCGTCCGGTGGTGCGGACGCTGAAGAAGGCCGTCGACTGGCCGAGCATGTGCTGAAAGAGCGCGGTCCGCAGGTCGTGGACGAGACGCTGCCCCGCGTCGGCCATGAGGTAGACGGAGAAATAGGCGCTCGCCCCCTTGATCAGGTAGAGCCCGATGAGCGCCCCGCAGATCAACCCGACATCGTCGCCGGCGGGAAGCAACTGATCGAAGATCGGCTCGATGATGTAGGCCAACCCGCCCGAGGCCAGGGCGTACAGCACCATGGCGGGCAGCGCGGCGAGAACGCGCAGCTTGTGCGGCAGGACGAATCGCAGCAACCGGAGCAGTGGCTCCACGGACTCCTAGCTGAACCCTTCCGGGTGGCGCTCGTGCCAGCGCCAAGCGGTCGCGACGATGTCGTCCAGCTCCGTGTGCACCGGCCGCCAATCGAGATCGCGTCCGATGCGCTCGGCCGCGGCAAAGAGCACCGGTGGATCGCCGGGACGGCGCGGGGCCGATTCCGCCGGCACCCGCCGGCCGGTCACCCGTTCGACGCTGCGAATCACCGCCCGGACGGAATGCGGCGTCCCGGTGCCCAGATTGTAGACCCTCGCCCCGTCTCCCTCCCCGGTTCCGAGCGCGTCGAGGGCCCGCACGTGCGCGTCGGCGATGTCCGCGACGTGCACGTAGTCGCGCTGGCAGGTCCCGTCCGCGGTCGGATAGTCGTCACCGAACACCTGCAGCGGCGCTCCCCCGCATGCCGCGTCGAAGGCGCGCGGGATCAAGTGGATCTCCGGGTCGTGATCCTCGCCGAGGTCGCCGTCCGGGTCCGCCCCGGCGGCGTTGAAGTAGCGCAGCGCAATGGACCGCAGGCCGTAGGCTCGCCCGTAGTGGCGCAAGGCATGCTCGATGGCCAGCTTGGAGTCCCCGTACGCGTTGATGGGGTCGGTGGGGTGATCCTCGTCGATGGGGGTCGCCACCGGATTGCCGTACACCGCGCAGGTCGACGACAGCACCAGCCGGCTCACCCCGCCGGCCCGCATCGCGTCGAGCAACGAGAGCGCCCCCCGCACGTTGTGCTCGTAGTACCGGGCCGGGTCGCGCACCGACTCCTCCACCGACAGGAGCCCCGCGAAGTGCATCACTTCGGAGACCCCGTGGTCATGCAACGCCGCCTGCAGCCGCGCGGTCTCGCGCACGTCTCCTTCCACGAGCGGCGCACCGCGAACGGCCGCGCGATGGCCGGCGCTCAGGTTGTCGTACACGACGACGGCGCGCTTCGCCGCCAGCAGGGCCTTGACGGCATGGCTGCCGATATAGCCGGCCCCGCCGGTCACCAGCACCGTACTCATGCAGCAGGCTCAGCGTCCGATCGAGTGGTAGCGAAAGCCGAGGTCGCCCATCTGTCCGGGATCGAACAGATTGCGGCCATCGAAAATGACCGGCTCCCGCATCAGCTCGCGCATGCGCGAGAAGTCGGGCTCTCGAAACTCGTTCCACTCGGTCAGGATGGCCAGGGCATCCGCCTCCTTCAGAACGTCGTAGCTGTCGGACGCCAGGCCGATGCGCGATTCGAAGATCCGCCGGGCCGACTCGTTCGCCTGGGGGTCGTAGGCCGCGACCTCGGCCCCCGCCGCCAGCAGCGCCTCGATGACGGTGATGGACGGCGCCTCCCGCATGTCGTCGGTACGCGGCTTGAACGAGAGCCCCCAGACGGCGATCCGCCGGCCTTCGAGCGCCCCCAGGGCGTCGACCATCTTGTCGACCAGCCGGTGTTTCTGGGCGACGTTCACCGTCTCGACCGCCTCGAGAATACGGAAGCGGTAGTCGGCGTCCCGGGCCAAACGGACCAGCGCCTTGACGTCCTTGGGAAAGCAGCTCCCGCCGTAGCCGATCCCGGGAAACAGGAAGGACGGACCGATGCGGCGGTCCGAGGCGACGACACGACGCACGTGGTCGACATTGGCGCCCACCACTTCGCATACGTTGGCGACCTCGTTCATGAACGACACGCGGGCGGCGAGCATTGCGTTCGCGGCGTACTTGCTCAGCTCCGCGCTGGCCCAGTCCATGACCTCGATCGGTGCGCCGGTGCGGGTGAAGGGCTTGTAGATCGAAGCCATCAGCTTCGCCGCGCGCGCGTCCCCGGTGCCGACCACGACCCGATCGGGCTTCAGGAAATCATCGACGGCCGACCCCTGCTTCAGGAATTCCGGATTGCTCACGACGCTGAACGGTTGGGTCGTCTCCTCCCCTATCGCCGCCTCCACCTGCCGGGCGGTGCCCACCGGCACCGTACTCTTCAGGGCCACCACGGTATAGCCGGTCATCGCCCGTCCGACGTCGCGCGCCGCTCGCAGGACGTGCTGCACGTCGGCCGAGCCGTCCTCGTCGGACGGCGTCCCCACCGCGATGAAGACGACCTCCGATTCGCGTGCCGGCGGGGCGAGGGTGGTGTCGAAGGTGAGCCGCCGCTTGGCGGTGTTCCGGCGCACCAGTTCGTCGAGCCCCGGCTCGTAGATCGGAAGGCGGCCTCCGCGAAGCGACCGAATCCTACCCTCGTCGACGTCGACGCAGGTGACTTCGTTGCCCGTTTCGGCCAAGCATGCGCCGACCACGAGACCGACGTACCCCGCGCCGACGACCGTCATTCTCATGCGTAGCGGGTAAGCTCGAGGAGCCCATGGTGGCAGCCCCGCGGCAAACCGCGGGCGCCAAGGTGTGGGGGCGGGAGCGGGAGATGCGTCCGCGACATGCCTGTACAGGATACTAGTAGTGCATGCGAATCGCGATCGACCCGGGCGAGTCTCACGTCCCCCGCCGCCTCCTGCCGGGGCCGGCGCCCTGCCGCCCGGCAGCGCCGCTCGAGCCGGCGCTCGGGATGTATCGCCGGGTAACGGCGCAACCATGACGCGGGCCCCCGCAGCCGTCCCCGCCGCGCCGATCCCATCGGACTCGGGCAGATCGCCTCGGGTCGCGCTGGTGCACGACTGGCTCACCGGCATGCGGGGCGGCGAACGGGTGCTCGAAGCCATCTGCGAGCTGTTTCCCGATGCCGCGCGGTTCGCGCTCCTGCACGTCCCGGGCTCTGTCTCCCCGGCCATCGAGGCGCGGCCGGTGCGAACGTCCTTCATTCAGCGTGTGCCGGGGTCGCGCCGGCACTACCGGCCGCTGCTGCCGCTCTTCCCCGCCGCGGTGGAACAGTTCGACCTCGACGAATTCGATCTGATCATCAGCACCAGCCACTGCGTCGCCAAGTCGGTCGTGGCGCCGGGGCGCGCTCGACACCTGTGCTACTGCTTCACCCCGATGCGGTACGTGTGGGACCAGTTTCCCGCGTACTTCGGGCCGGAACGCGTGGGCGCGGTCGCGAGCCGTTGGCTTCGACGGGCACTCTGCCCGATCGCGCGGTGGGACGCGTCCACGGCGCACCGGGTAGACCGCTATGTGGCTATTTCGCAATATGTTGCGGGGAGGATTGGCCGATACTATAATCGGAAGGCGAGTATCGTGTATCCGCCCGTGGACACCACGTTTTTCCAACCCGGTCCGGCGCAGCCGCGACATGGCTGCCTGATCGTGTCGGCTCTCGTACCCTACAAACGGGTCGACCTCGCGATACGTGCGTGCGCACAGGCCGGGGTCCCCCTGCAGATCGTAGGCGGCGGCCCGGACCTCGCACGCCTGCGGAAACTGGCCGGACCGCAGGTGGAGTTTCTCGGCTCGGTGACGGACGAGGAGGTCCGGCAGGCGTATCGACGCGCCGCCGCGGTCCTGCTGCCGGGGGCCGAGGACTTCGGCATCGCTCCCGTCGAGGCCCAGGCCTGCGGGTGCCCGGTCGTCGCCCTCGCAGAGGGCGGGGCCTCTGAAACCGTCGTGGACGGCGAGACCGGAATTCTCGTGCAGGAATCCACGCCCGGCGCCTTTGCCGACGCGATCACCCGGATTCATCGCCGGCCGTTCGACGACGCGGCCACCCGGCGGCAGGCCCTGCGGTTTTCCCGCGAACGGTTTCGCGCGGCGCTCCGGCTCGAGGTCGACCGACTGATGACCGCATCTCCATCGGGGCTCTGTCAATGACCCAACGCGCCCGGGTGCGCATGCTCATCCAGTCGGTGATCGACGGCGGCATAGGCGTGACCATGTTCGTGGCCGCGTATCTGGTCCGGTTCGAATCCGAGCTGGTCCCGGTGCCCAAGGGCCAACCCGACATCGAGTATTACCTGCAGCTCGCACCGTTCATCGGACTGCTGCTCCCATTCGGTCTCTGGATGCACGGAGCCTACCGCCACGAGCGCATCCGATCCCGGGTCGACGACTTCTTCGCGGTGCTGATCGGCGGCCTGATCGCCGTCGTGCTCGGTCTTGCCGGCACTCTCGTCTTCCAGGCGTACTTTCTGCCCGCCGCGCTCAAGGACCAGGGCGTCTACGAAGTGTCCCGGGTGGTCTGGGCGCTGTTCCTGATGCTCTGCGTCATCTGCGCCTATGCATCCCGCGCCACGGTCCGGGCCGCGCTGGAGAATCAGTGGCAAGAGGGCGTGGGCCTCAAGCGAATTCTCGTCGCCGGAACCGGCGACGTCGCCCGCCACGTCGTGGACAAGGTGCTCCATCATCGCGAACTCGGCTATCGCATCATCGGCTTCGTCGACGACCGCGCGAGCGACCGTCAGGGTTATCGGGGGCTGCCGCTGCTGGGGGCGCTGTCGGAGGTGGGCGACATCCTGCAGCGCGAGCAGGTCGATGAGCTCTACATCGCCCTGTCGCTCGACGAGCACGTGAAGATGCTCGAGCTCATCGAGGTGGCCAATCGGGAATGCGTCGACGTCAAGGTGGTGCCCGACCTCCTGCAGGTCATCGCCCTGCGCGCCCGCCTCGAAGAGCTCGACGGCGTTCCCATCATCAGCATCAACGACGTGCCGCTCCAGGGGCTGAACAGTCTCATCAAGCGCACGATCGATATCGGCATCGCGAGCGTCGCGCTCGTCTTCCTGAGCCTGCCGTTCGCGATTATCGCCGCGCTCATCAAGGCGACCTCGCCGGGTCCCGTGTTCTACCGGCAAGAACGCATGGGGCTCGACGGACGGCCCTTCAGCGTGTACAAGTTCCGATCGATGTTCGAGGACGCCGAGCGGGACACCGGACCGGTGTGGACCCGCAAGGACGACCCGCGGCGGACACCGCTCGGCCGCGTGCTGCGCAAGCTCAGTCTCGATGAGCTTCCCCAGCTCTGGAACGTGATCCGCGGCGACATGTCGCTCGTGGGCCCCAGACCGGAACGTCCGTTCTTCGTAGAGCAGTTCAAGCAACGCGTCCCGCAGTACATGCTGCGCCACAAGGTCCGGTCCGGCATGACCGGGTGGGCTCAGGTCAACGGCTGGCGGGGCGATACGTCGATCGAAAAGCGCATCGAGTACGATCTCTACTACATAGAGAACTGGTCGGTGGGACTCGACTTCAAGATCCTCTGGCTGACTGTCCTCCGCGTGTTCTTCCACCGTCACGCGTACTGAATCGTCACCGCGCATCGAGCCGGGCCCGCACCGCCGATCCATCACGGGAACAGGGGTCGCGTCGGCAACGGCGCACGACACTACCATGGGTGATCGCGTCGTCATTACCGGGGCCGCCGGCTTCATCGGCTCCCATCTCGCCGAGGCCCTGCTCGATCGGGGCGACACCGTCGTCGGGATCGACAATCTGTCGACCGGCGACATGGCGAACATCGCCCATCTCGCCGACCGGGACTTCCGGTTCATCCGGCACGACGTCTCCAACTACATCAGCCTCGACGGGCCGGTGGACGCGGTGCTGCACTGGGCCAGTCCGGCCAGCCCCATCGACTATCTGGAACGGCCGATCCCGACCCTGAAGGTGGGGGCCCTGGGCACCCACAACGCGCTCGGCCTGGCCAAGGCCAAGCGGGCGAGGTTCGTCCTCGCCTCGACCTCGGAGGTCTACGGCGACCCTCTCGAGCATCCGCAAACCGAGCAGTACTGGGGGAACGTGAATCCGATCGGTCCGCGCGGGGTCTATGACGAAGCCAAGCGCTTCGCCGAGGCCATGACCACGGCCTATCACCGCTATCACGGCATCGATACGAAAATCGTCCGAATCTTCAACACCTACGGACCCAGGATGCGGGTCCGGGACGGCCGGGCCGTTCCCAACTTCATCGCCCAGGCGCTGCGCGGCGAGAACCTGACCGTCTACGGGGACGGCACGCAAACCCGCAGCTTCTGCTACATCAGCGATCTCGTGGACGGCATTCTCCGGCTCGTGCGGTCGGATACGAACGACCCGGTCAACATCGGGAATCCGAACGAGATGACGGTGGCCGGGATCGCGGAGAAGATCATCGGGCTGACCGGCTCGACCAGCCGCATCGTGTATCAACCGCTCCCGGTCGACGATCCGAAGGTGCGGCAGCCGGACATCGGCTGCGCGCGCGAGGTTCTCGACTGGAGCCCCCGGGTGTCCTTGACGGAAGGCCTGACGAAGACCATCGCCTATTTCCGGAACGCGCTGGCCGGCACCCTGCCCCACGGGTGACGCCCACCCTCAGCAGCCCGTGGTGGAACCCCGCGTTGCACCGAGAGCGGCGAGGCGCCCGCCTGACAAGGCGTGAGGAGGGCGCATATTGGGCATATGCAACCGACGAACAACGCAGTCAGGCGGGATGCATCGCCGCTCGAATGCAGCGGGACTTTCGCCACGGGCTGTCAGGACCGCGCGGCGGCGTGAGCCCGCGCGGCGCCGATTCCTCATTCACTCAGCACCCGCGCGGCGTGAACGATGTAGTGGAGCCCCGAGACGAGGGTAATCGTCAGCGCGCCGTAGATGGCGGCGTCCACGACGACCGAGGCGTACCCCAACCAGTTGAAGCACAGGGTCAGGGCGACCGTCAGAATGTAGACCAGCGTCGCCAGCTTCCCCAGCGTCGTCGGCGGGAACGTACGCCGGCCGATCGCGAAGTTCACAACGGCCACCGTCAGGACGATGATCACGTCCCGGCTGATGACGAGCACCGTCAGCCAGATCGGGAACCGGTTCGGAAGATCGAGACCCGGGAGGGTGAGCACGACGAAGGTCGAAATGAGCAGCAGCTTGTCGGCCATCGGGTCGAGCAGCGCGCCCAGGGTCGTCGGTCCCCACCACCGCGCCAGCACGCCGTCGAGGGCATCGGTCACCCCGGCCACGACGAACACCACGAGCGCCCAGCCGTTCATTCCGTACAGCACCAGAATGACCAGCGCCGGGATCAGCAGCATCCGGAGCAGCGTGAGTTGGTTGGCAAACGTCAGCGCCGACATGGCACGTCATCCAACGCTCCCGGGCGCCGGGCGGGAACCTCCCGCCGGCGGCCGCGAGCCCGCGGCGAATGCCCCGGACTCCCCCGGGACCAAGAACGTTGATGGAAATTACCTTGCCGCGTGCCAAACGCGCGAAACCTTGGAAAACGGGCTGCGCCTGGGTGCAGTTGGCAACTTAATATCGATCACTGTCCTAACGACCCGTGCCGGTCGCCCGAGCGAGGCGGGACAAGGCCGCCATCGCCTCGCCACCGGCTACGGCGAGGTCCGGCTGAAACATATTCTGCGGGAGCGGAGACAACAACCCGGCCGCAACCACTTCCGACGCCGCCGGATAATCGAGGTGCCCGGGGGCCAGATCGGAGAACGGAAGCGCGGCCGGCGACACCGGCTCCACCCCGGCGGCACGCAGCATGCCGACCAGGATGTGCGCGAGCTCCGCGCGTCTCACGACCCGCTCCGGTTGAAACCGATAGTTGACGTCGGTCGGCATGATCCCGGCCTGGGCCACGTCGATCATCCAGCCGTACGCCCAGTGGTCGCGGGCGTCGGTGATGATGGCGGCGCGATCCCCGACCTGGCCGGCCAGCAGGAGCTCGAATTGCACGCCCAGCAGGGCCGCGAGCTGCCCGCGGGTAATCGCGTCCGCGGTCTCGATGGCCGCGTATTCGCTCGGCAGCCCCGCCGCCCGCCGGCGCGCATCCAGGTTCGCGAGCCGCCGCGCGGTATCGGGTCCGGGGGCAATGGCGTCGGCTCTGAGCAGCGCCTGTTCCGCGCGGTCCAGATCGCCGCCGGCGAGATGCAGCTCCGACATCAGCAGCCAGGCGTCCGATGCATTCGGATCGAGGGCGACGGCTCGGTCGAGGCGGACCAGCGCCGCCGCGACATCGCCACGCCGCCGTTCGACGCCTGCCAGCTCGACGTACAGAAACGCGGACTCGGGAGACGCCGCGATCACCCTTTCATAGGCCGCCTTCGCGTCCGCCTCTCGTCCCGCCCGGACCGCTTCCCGGGCGACCGCGACCTGGTCCATCAGCGAGGTGAACTCGAACTCCGCGATACGTTGGCGCAGGCCCGTCAAACCCGGGTCGGCCGCGAGAGCCGCGTTGAAGTCGGCAACCGCCTCGGTGACGCGGTCTTCGAGCAGCAGCGCTTCGGCACGCCCCAGCCGCGCCGGAACGTAGGCCGGAACCCGGGCGAGAACCCCATCGAAACGGGCAATCGCGCCGCCCGCGTCGCCCCGGGCCATCGCCACGAATCCGAGCCCCGTCGCCGACGGATGAAACGACGGCGTCTCGCGAAGGATTCCGGCAAACCGCTGCTCCGCGGCATCGAGCTGCCCGACTTGCAGGAAGGTCCAGGCGTCGCGGTGCTCGGCCGCGGCGGGAGTCCCCTCCAGCGCGGCCGGCACGACCGGAAGCGGAAAGTCCGGGTAGGCCGGGGTCGTGACCACCGGGATGCGTGCGGCGCACCCTCCCGACAGCAGTCCGCACAACGCGGCAATGACGACGACACCGGCCCGCGCGTTCTTCATTGCTCGGCGCTTCGCCCCGAGGAGCCCGTCGGCCCGGCGCCGCCACGCCAGCCTGCATCCACCGGCGCCGATGCGGAACGTATCGCTGCCACGCTGCTCAATCCCGTCAAGAGAGGTTCAGCGCCGATCGGCCGATCGGCGCTCCGGGACGGACCCGCGCACCGCACTCTCGCCAAGGCGTGTCGAGAGACGGACCGGGCGCCGTCACGCCAGCGATTGTAGCACGCGCTCCCATTCGACCGCGCCCTCGCGGACCAGGAGCGGAAGGCGTCCGCGCACGTCCACAATCGTCGACGGCGGTCCCGTCAACGCCGTCGATTGCTCCAGGATGAGCGCAACCGCGGAGCCCAGTCCTTCGACCACCTCGGCCGCCGTCGCCGCCGGCCGGCGGCCGGCGCGATTCGCACTGGTCGCGGTGATCGGTCCGCCGCACAGCGCGGCCAGCCGGCGGGCGACGAAACCGCGCGGCACCCGTATCGCCACCGAGCCGTCAGCCGCGCACACGCCGGCGGCGAATCCCGTCTCCGGGTCGAAGACGAGGGTCAGGGGGCCGGGCCAGAACCGGGCCGCCAACCGGCGGCCCAGCGGGGGCAGGGCGCCCGCCGCGGACTCGGCCTGGGCCAGGCTGTCCGCGATGAGCGGGATGCCGGCCTCGGCCGACCGCGTCTTCAACCGGCACAGGCGCTGGACCGCAGGCGCCTGCGTGGGGTCGACGCCGAGACCGTACAGCGTATCGGTAGGATAGGCGACGATGCGCCCGTCGGCCAGCGCGCCGGCCGCCTGCCGAATGGCTCGATCGGGCGCAGTCTCGTTCAGAAGGACGAGGCGGGTGCTCACGGCGCGGGCTCCCGGCGCGGCCGGCCGATTGTCAGAATCGGACCGGATACCGCATAATCGACATACTGAGGTTTATCGTGCCAGCCACCAAGTCTTCCCGCGGTCCGAAGCGCCAGTCGAGACCCCGCGTCCCGCTCCCCCGCCAGCAGGGGGGGCCTCACTCGGACAAGACCAAGCAGCTCTTCCGCGACCGCAAGCACAAGCACAAGGGACGCTCCGAGACGACCGGTTGAGTCGCCCGCTCCCCCGCGTCAGAAGTGCACCACCATGTTCGAAGCGCCGGTCAGGTGGATTGTGTCCACGAACTGGATGCGCTGCGGGCTGGTCTGCATGACGAGGGAGTTCGTCCGCGCCCCGTCCCCGAAGAAACGAACGCCCTTCATCAGGGTGCCGTCAGTGACCCCGGTGGCCGCGAAGGTGATCTGCCGGCCGCAGGCCAGATCGGCGGCGCGGTAGACACGACCCATATCGGCGATTCCCATCGACCGGCACCGTTCTTCCTTCTCCGGCGTATCCACCACCAGCCGGGCCAGGATCTCTCCGTTCAGACAGCGCATCGCGGCCGCGACCAGCACACCCTCCGGAGCGCCGCCGGTCCCCATGACCGCGTGGACGCCGCTGCCCCGAACCGCGGCCGAGATGCCCGCCGACAGGTCGCCGTCCCCAATCAGGCGGATGCGGGCCCCGGCCTCCCGGATGTCCGCGATCAACTGCCGGTGACGCGGCCGATCGAGCACGATCACGACGAGGTCCTCGACCTTGCGATCCAGACACCGCGCAATGGCGCGCAGGTTGTCCCGAACCGGCGCATCCAGATAGACGGCATGCTTCGAGCTCGGTCCCACGACCAGCTTTTCCATGTAGATGTCCGGCGCATGCAGCAGTCCGCCGCGCTCGGATACCGCCAGCACCGCGATCGCGTTCGACGACCCGGTGGCGCACAGGTTGGTCCCCTCCAGCGGGTCGACGGCGATGTCGACCTCCGGAAACATGGCGCCGCCCGGACTCGCCCCGGCGGCATGCGCGGTCCCCACCAGCTCGCCGATGTAGAGCATCGGCGCTTCATCCCGCTCGCCCTCGCCGATGACCACCCTGCCGTCGATCGGCACCCGGTCCAGAGTCGCACGCATCGACTCGACGGCGACCTGATCGGAGCGGTGCCGATCGCCCAGTCCCATCGTATGCGCGCACGCGACGGCCGCCTGCTCGACGACCTCGAGCAGTGCGGCGGTGATATCGGTGCCCATGCCGGCCCGGCTGTTGTCACTCATGCGGTCACGGTTCTCCTTGCCTCGATCACGGTCTGGTGATCCGGACGGTCGCGCCCACCTGCAGGTCGAGGCGTTCGACCGCACTGGCCGCGTTGGCGGCGAATTCAAGATGATCGGTGCTGCCGAACAGGGCGCAGACTTCGCCGGGGCGGATGTCGGCGTAGGTTTCCACCAGCCGCCCCACCGCGTGGCCTCCGACCACGATGTCGATGCACCCGGTGCCGGCCAGCCGTTCGAAATGCCTGCGGTCTATGTTCGTCACCAGGTTGCCGAATCGGTCGATGCGAACGACGCTGCCGGCAATCGCTCTGTCCCCCACCCCGACCGCCGGCAGGTCGAGCGTGACGTAGTCGCGTACGGGGCGGCCCAACGCGGACAGCCGAATCCCCCGCGCCAGCCAGGCCGCGGCGGGAGCGAACCGGTCGCGCCCCTCGAACGTCCGGCTGATGGTCGGTCGCGCATATCTGCGCTCGGTCAGCTCCACGACATGCTTCGGTGGACTCTGCTCGAAGACGGTAGTGAGAACGCCGTTGTCGGGGGCAACGAATCGATGATTGCCGGTATCGGCGGCCAGTCCGCGCCGGGCCGAACCCACGCCGGGGTCGACCACGACGAGAAATATGCTTCCGGCCGGGAAGAAGCGATAGGCGGCGGCCAGCTCCAGCGAGGCGGCCTGGAGATCATGGGGCGGGATGTCGTGCGTCAAGTCCACGAGGGTGGCGTCCGGACAGATATCCAGAATCACGCCTCGCATCGTGCCCGCGTAGTGATCGCGGTTGCCGAAATCGCTCAAGAGAGCGACGACTGGACGAGCCATCTGTTCCGTACAGGCTCACGACGGGCTCCCGTGGGCCCGCGGTCCGTACCGGCCCGCCAGCACACCGCCGGCTCTACGCGCTCTTGTTCCTCACGGACGACGCCGGCCTTCGGGGCTCGACTCCCGGCTTCGATTCGTTCTTGTTGCGGTTGCCCTGCTGCGCCTGTTGCCCCTGTTGCTGCATGTCGATACCGCCGCGAAACTTGGCTCCTTCGGCGATCGCGACACGCGGAGCCTTGATGTCGCCTTCGACCGTTCCCTCGTTGCGAATCGAGACCTTCTCGGTCGCTTCGATATTGCCGGTGACTTCACCCAGAACGACGACCGACTTCGCGAATACCTGGGCCTGAATGCGCCCATGGACTCCGACCGTCAAGACGTGCTCCTTCAGTGTGATTTTGCCCTCGACCTGCCCCTCGATCGTCAGATCCTCGCTGCCGCGAAGCTCGCCCTTGACGACGATCGATTTGCCGATGATCACGTTCTGGTTCGCTCCACTCCCCACTGGGAGCTCGGAGCCGTTCGCACTCTCGGCCTCGAAGGCCGCCGGTTGGGCTGGTTCTTCCCGCTTCCACATTGCTCTTCTCCGGGTCACGCGGCCGATAGAGGAAGGCGTTCTCCCGGCTCCAGCCGGGCCGCCCTTCCCGAGAGCGGCGCGGCGAATCCGGCGCCTCGCCCGACGACGTGCCCTTGGCATCCGGCGACATCCCTTCCGGATACGGATGAACGCATGGTACGACGAGTGCTCGCGGAGTGTCCACCGGCGACCGCACCCCGGAGACACTCCCGTCCTGTGTATCGGCAGTTGCGCAGATTGCCGACAGGCGGCCGGGAGCCGACGGTGGAACCCCGCTCGACCGCGACGGGCGGGGGCCGCGGGGCCGGGGGCAACGGGGGCGTCCGCGGCGGCGACGCCTAGCCGCGGGCTTCGGGACACTGGTAGACTGGATACGGTGACACGGATCTATCTCGACCACAACGCCACGACGCCGGTGGCTTCACCGGTAGCCGACGCGATGACGCGCGCCCTGCACACCGTTTTCGGCAATCCGTCCAGCGTCCATGCGTACGGGCAGGAGGCCAAGACCGCGCTCGACGAGGCCCGGGGCGCGGTGGCCCGCCTGATCGGAGCGGAGCCCACGGAGCTCGTCTTCACCTCCGGCGGTTCCGAATCGAACAACCTCGCCATTCGCGGCGTCGCCGAAGCGGCTGCCGACTCCGGCCGGCGTCATCTCGTCGCCAGCGCGATCGAGCACGAAGCGGTCCTGCGAACGCTGAAGGCTCTCGACCGAAAAGGCCGATCCACGACGCTCGTGAGGGTCGACGAGCGTGGAGTCGTCACCGCCGAACGGCTCGCCGAGGCGCTGACCGACGAGACCGCGCTCGTCTCCATCATGCACGCCAACAACGAGATAGGCACGATTCAACCCATCGCCGAGCTGGCCGCGGTGGCGCATGACCGCGGGGCGCTCGTGCACACCGACGCGGTCCAGTCGGTGGGCAAGCTCCCCGTCGACGTGCGAAGCCTGGGCGTCGATCTGCTCTCGCTGTCCGGCCACAAGTTCAACGGCCCGAAGGGGGCCGGCGTCCTCTGGATCCGCCGGGGCACGCGGCTGCACGCGCAGATGACGGGAGGCCGGCAGGAGCGCAACCGGCGGGCCGGCACCGAGAACCTTCCGGCCATCGTCGGCCTCGGCGCGGCGGCCCGCCGGCTGCTCGATACGCGCGAGACGGCGGCGACCGACGTGACCGGGTTGCGGGATCGGCTCGAAGCCGGCATTCTCGCCGGCGTATCCGGCGCCGCCGTGAACGGCGGCTCGACCCCCCGCGTCGGGAACACCTCGAACATCAGCTTCCACGGCGTCGAGGCGGAATCGCTGCTCATCGCGCTGGATCTCGAGGGCATCGCCGTCTCCACCGGATCGGCCTGCTCGTCCGGGACCCTCGAGCCTTCCCACGTCCTGCGGGCCATGGGCTTCTCGCCGCATCGCACCCAGAACTCGATCAGATTCAGCCTCGGGCTCGGCAATACCGCCGCCGACGTGGACCGCGTGGTCGCCGTCCTGCCCGGCATCGTCGATCGCCTTCGCGCGCTGGCCGGCCGCGGCGCCGCGGCGGTGGGGCGCTGACCGCCATGCGGGTCGTGGCCGCGATGTCCGGCGGCGTCGACTCCTCGGTCGCCGCGCTGCAACTCGTCGAGGCGGGACACGAGGTCATCGGCCTCTCGATGCAGCTCTACGATCAGCAGCAGGGCGCCTCGCGGTTCGGCGGATGCTGCTCGCTCGACGACCTGCACGACGCGCGCCGCACCGCCGCCGCCCTCGGCATCCCGCACTACATCATGAACTTCGAGCGGCAGTTCGAGACCGCCGTGGTCTCGGTATTCGTCCGCGAATACGCCGCCGGCCGCACGCCGATTCCCTGTGTCCAGTGCAACGGAGACCTGAAGTTCGCCCACCTGCTGGAGCGGGCGGCGGCGCTGGGCGCCGATTGCGTCGCCACCGGACACTACGCGCGGCGTACGGCGGCAGCCGCACTGGGGCAGCGCCACACCCTGCATCGCGGTCTCGACGCCGCCAAGGACCAGTCGTACTTCCTCTTCACCCTGACCCAGGACCAACTGTCGCGGGCCCTGTTTCCCATCGGACACCTGCGCAAGGAAGAGGTCAGGGCATTGGCTCGCCGCGGCGGGTTGCCGGTTGCCGACAAGCCCGACAGCCAGGAGCTGTGCTTCGTCCCGGACGGCGACACCGCCGGACTCGTGGAGGCGCGCGAACCGGGGGTGGCGAGGCCCGGACCGATTCGCGACGCGGGCGGAAAGGAAGTGGGCCGGCACGAAGGCGTCCACCGTTATACCGTCGGCCAGCGGAAGGGCCTGAAGCTGTCGGCCAGCGTCCCGCTCTACGTCCTGAACATCGACGCGGCGGCGAACGCGGTGACCGTCGGCCCGCGCGATGCCCTGGACCGCACCCGCCTCACCGCCTCGTCGGTCAACTGGATCGCCGGTGCGCCCCCGGACGGGTCCGGCCGCCTCACCGCCCGTATCCGGCATCGGCACCCCGATGCCGCGGCGCGGGTCGAACCCCTCCCCGACGACCGGGTCGCGGTCCGGTTCGACGAGCCGCAACGCGCGGTCGCCCCCGGCCAGGCGGTGGTGTTCTATGACGGCGACGCGGTGCTGGGAGGCGGGTGGATAGACTGACTTCCTACGACTCGAGATACCGTTCGGCGTCGATGGCGGCCATGCAGCCGGTGCCGGCGGCGGTGATCGCTTGGCGATACACGTGGTCCTGCACGTCGCCGCAGGCGAACACGCCGGGCACGCTGGTGTGCGTGCCGTTCCCGGCCACGATGTAGCCGTTGGCGTCCAGCTCGATCTGCCCCTCGAACAGGCCGGTGTTCGGCGTATGGCCGATGGCGATGAACACCCCGTCGACGGCCAGCTCCTTGGTCGCGCCGGTCTGCAGGTTGCGGAGGACCGCCCCCGTCACGACGCCCTGATCGACGTCCTTCACCTCGACCAGCTCGGTATTCCATTCGAAGGCGATCTTCGGATTGGCGAACGCCTTGTCCTGCATGATCTTCGACGCCCGGAGCTGGTCTCGCCGGTGCAGGACGGTGACCTGCGAGGCGAACTTCGTCAGGAAGTTGGCCTCTTCCATGGCCGAGTCCCCGCCCCCGACGACCGCGATCGGCTTGTCGCGGAAGAAATAGCCGTCGCAGGTCGCACACGTGGACACGCCGTGCCCCATCAGGGTGCGTTCCGACGGAAGGCCGAGCAAGCGGGCCGAGGCTCCGGTCGAGATGACGAGAGTCCGGGCCTCGTGCGCCTGCTCCCCCACCCGGACCACGAACGGCGGCGCGCCCAGCTCGACCGCCGTGACGTCACCGGTCACGATCTCCGCGCCGAACCGCTCCGCCTGCGCCCGCATCTCCGCTATGAGCTCCGGCCCCATGATACCGTCGCGAAATCCGGGGAAGTTCTCGACCGCGGTCGTGAGCATCAACTGTCCGCCCGACTCGAGCCCTTCGATGACCAACGGCTTCAGATTCGCCCGCGCCGCATACAAGGCGGCGGTCAGTCCGGCCGGTCCGGACCCGATGATGATCACGTTGCGCATCCAGTATCACCCTCCGCGGTAGACGCCGCCATGGACGGCGACGGTGAGATGTCGGACATCGAATGTGCGGGACGCCGTTCGTACAACGCCGGCCCCTAAGACCGAAACCGGCGCCGCCTGGCGGCCCCGCGTTCGAGCCCAGCCGACCCTCCCGGTGTCCGCACCGTTTCACGCCACGGCGCGAGCTCCTAGTCGGCGGGCGTGAGCAGGACGCGAGCCCGGGTAGACAACCAGTCCGCCAGACGACGTGTCTCCCTGAACCGACCCGCATTCGACCGGGCCCCCAGCACCACCACCGACACGGCGCGGTCGCCGACCTTGATCAAGGTCGCCAGACAGTATCCGGCCTCGTTGATGAAACCGGTCTTCCCCCCCACGACGTCGGGACGCGTGTTGAGCAGGCGGTTGGTGTTCCGGATCATTCGATTCTGGCGGCTCGTTCGGACACGATACGAACGCTTGCTGATGATCTGCGCGATCCGGGGTTGCTGGCCGGCCGCGGCGATCAGGCGGGACACGTCGTGGGCCGACGAGACGTTGCCTTCGTGCAGCCCCGACGGATCCGTGAACCGCGTCTGCTCCAGCCCCAGCTCGGCCGCCATCGCGTTCATGCGGCTGATGAAGCGCTTCGTCCCCCACGGTGACGACCGCGCCAGTACGCGCGCGGCCACGTTGTCGGACGCCACCAGCGCAAGATGCAGGAGATCACGCAGGCTGACCCGCTCGCCCCTCCGCAGGTAGGTCGTCGACGCACTGCGGACGTCCCGCCGCGAAATGACGACGTCGCGGCTGAGATCCGGTTCCTGGTCGAGGAACAGCATCGCCGTCATCACCTTGGTGATGCTGGCGATGGGACGCGGTTCCCGGGCGTTCAACTCCCAGACCGCGTTTCCGGTCACCGGGTCGAAGATGATGGCTGCCTCGGCGCGCACGCGAGGCGACGGAATGTTCGGGGGGGGAGGACGAACCGCCGGCGCTCCGGCCGCTTGAGTACGAGCGGAGAGCTCGACCGGGGGGCCTGCGGCCAGCAGAGCGAGCAGAACGAGGCCGGCCGACCAGGCTCCCGGCGCCGGGAGAACCGGCATCCGACGCCATCTCCCGGCGGTCACGCGTCCAGGGACCACAGCGCGGCCAGACGAACCGGCTCCGGAAAACCGACCGGGTCGGCGGGTCTCAAGTTACGCCCCACGACGAGCTTCGTTGGTTGGATTGCTCGGCGTGCGCGGCAACGTATAGTGGGTGCGCGACCGAATGTCCAGGTCGTCCCGGTCCCGCACCTCCACCCTCAACCGCCGCGTTCTGACGGTCGGGTCCGGGTTGCTGGTATAGAACCCGACGACGTAGTAGTCGCTCGTCTCGGCGTCGATCTCGCGCAGCGCATCGTCGAAGTCGTTCCGATTGACCACCGCCCTGCCGCCGGTCAGCTCGGACAGCATGCGCAGCGTGCCCTGCGTCTGGAAGATGTGCCGGTTCCATTCCTCGAGCGGGACCTCGACGTCGAGGTCCGGGCCGGCCACCAGACCGCGGGGGTCGATGGTGTAGAACGAGGTATTCGCCCGATTGGCCGACCGCGCCAGTTCGGCCACCTCGAAGCTCAGGTCGAGGTTGGCGAACTGCTGCCCCTGGCGCAGAGCCCGCTCGAACGGGTCCGTCATCGGATCCGGCAGGTCGCTGTAGAGGTCATCGTACGCTTCGTTGCTGAGCCGTCCAGAGTCCGCCAATCGCTGCTGCTGGAACAAACCGCCGTACATGCGCGACTCGGGGAACGGGTCGAAGTCGTATCCTTCGCTCAGATAGATGAAGACCTTGCGCCGGTCGTTCACTTCCTCGAGGTTCCGCAACACGGAGCGCGCCGTCTTGAACGCCACGTGGGCGCGGTAGATGACCTCGGCGGGCCCGCGCGACGTGTCCATCGACTGCACCTGGTCGCGAACGCTCAGCGCGTCGCCCATGATCCGGTTGCCCGCGGCGTAGAGCAACGCGCGATCGTAGGTCATGTCGATGGAGAGCGACGAGGGACCGCTGGAGATAATGCCGAACAGATCGCCCTCGTGAACCAGCGAGTCGCCGATCTCCTCGAAAATCTGCCGTATCTTCGGGGTGCGCGCAGGGGTCAGGTGCAGGTCGTCCACGAACAGCACGAAGATGCGGCCGGCGGTGTTGTCCACCGGCCGGGACGAAGGCAGGATAATCCCTTCCTGCGCCACCGGGACCGGCTGCAACTGGTTGTAGACCCGGCCGCCGTGGACCAGCACCATCGAGACGATGTCCTGTTCGACCTCGTCCTCGAAGACGCGAAAATCCTGCCGGGTGAGGTCGGGCATGAAGACCCCGCCGCTGTCGCGGACGATGACGTCCGTCGTGATCAGGGTCACCCCGGTGCGGAAGGTCGGCTGTCCGTCTCCGATCACGCCGACCGTGGTCGGACCGGGTTCCTCCGGTCGACTTTGCGCCGAAAGAACGGTGAAGACGGCGGCGGTGACGGCGAGGGCTCCGACACCGATTCGGACGCTACGGCCGAGAGCTGTCATTCCCATCCACCGATTATAGCAAAGCGCCCGCCCGCCGCGGCATCGTCACGTGCGATCGGAATCCGGTTCGACCGGCGCCGGCCTCTCCGGGGTGCCGGAGGCCGACTCGGCGGGGGCAGGCGAGTCGTCCGCATCGCGCCGGCCGCGCCGGCCGCGCCGCCGGCCCGACGACGCACGCGGCGTCTCCGTGGTCTCGTCGAGCGCGGCTGGCCGCTCGCCCGTTCCGTCCCCCGACTCGGCCGAAGGTGCATCGGGCGCGTCGGGGGGTGACTCGTGCTGCCGAGGCGCCGGTGCCGGCGCTTCCCTCGAATCGGCCGGCGTCCCGCGGCCGCCGGTCTCGGGCCCGCGGTCCCGGCGGCGCGATCGGCCCTCCGTCCGTCCCCCGCCGGCCTGGTCCCGGGCCACCGGCTGCGGCTGCGGCTTCGCCTTCAGTATTTCGTCCCAATCGAACGTCAGATCCGGATTCGATTTCTCGATGTCGCGAATCGCGTCGGCATCGAGAGCGGGCCGTCCGATCTCGATGTCCGGAGGCGTACGGAACCAGTACAGGACCCGCATCCGCACCGCGCCGTCCTGCCGAAACGTATGGCACAGGTAGGTGTTGGCGTAGCCGCGCTTGTCGCGGGAAAACCGAAGGAAAGGCATCCGATCCGCCAGCCGGGCGCCGCCCGCAACCGGTTTCCCGGGCGGTCTCCGCTGGAGCGAGTACAGTAGCATGAGCATCGAACGCAATCCAAGCCGACCGCTGCCCCGGCCAGCACCGTGTCCGGCCGGTCACATCCTCATCAGGAGTTCTCCACGTGAACGATCGTTTCCTCAAGGCGTGCCGCCGCGAGCCGGTCGACATGACCCCGGTCTGGTTCATGCGGCAGGCGGGACGCTACATGAGCGCCTATCGGAAACTTCGCGAACGCCACAGCCTGCTCGAGATCTGCCGCCAGCCGGAGCTCGCGGCCCAGGTGACGCTGCAGCCGGTCGATGCCATCGACGTCGACGCCGCCATCCTGTTCTCGGACCTCCTGCTCCCGCTCGAGCCGATGGGCATTCCGTTCGACTTCGTGAAGGGCGAGGGACCGGTGATCGATCCGCCGGTACGCTCGGTCGAGCGCATCGACGGGCTGTGCGTCTTCGAGCCCCGCGAGGCGCTCGAGCACGTACTGGACACGATTCGCCTCCTCGCCCGGCAACTGGCGGACCGCGTGCCCCTGATCGGGTTCGCGGGAGCTCCGTTCACCCTGGCCTCCTATGCCATCGAGGGCGGCCCTTCGAGCAACTACGCGAGAACCAAGGCGCTGATGTACGGTGAGCCCAAGGCTTGGCACCGCCTCGCGGACACCTTCGCCACCGTCGTCGGCGACTATCTGAACGCCCAGATCGAGGCCGGCGTGCAAGCGGTACAGGTCTTCGACTCCTGGGTGGGCGCGCTCTCCCCGCGGGACTACCGCGAGTTCGCGCTGCCCCACACGCAGAAGATCTTCGAGACGGTTCGACCGAGCGGGGTTCCCATGCTGCATTTCGGCACCGGCACCGCCACCCTGCTTCCGGCGATGCGGGAAGCGGGAGGCGACGTGATCGGGCTCGACTGGCGCATGCCGCTCGACGAAGGCTGGGAACTGATCGGCGAGGACCGCGCCGTGCAGGGCAACCTCGACCCGACCCTCCTGCTCGGCCCCGTCGAGCGCCTGCTGCGGGGCGCGGTCGACGTGCTGCATCGGGCCGGCGGACGCCCCGGCCACGTGTTCAACCTCGGCCACGGCATACTGCCCGGCACCAACCTCGAGCATGTGCAGCTCCTTGCCCGCTTCGTGCACGAACAGACTGGGAGCCCGTGGTAAAACCCGCGTTCGACCGGGACCACCGAGGCGGGGAGGGCGTCGCAGGCCGGCATGCAGCGGGGCTTTCGCTTCGGGACAGCGCCGGCGCCCTGACGCACGACGGCGACCGATGACGGATGTCGACGTTGCCGTGGTCGGCGGAGGGATGGCGGGGCTGGCCGCCGCGTACGAGCTGCAGCGTCACGGCGTCTCGTTCGTGCTGATCGAAGCCGCGCGGCGGCCGGGCGGCGTGGTCCGCACCGAACGCGTCGACGGATTCACCCTCGATGCGGGCCCCGACTCGCTGCTCGTGCAGAAGCCGGCCGCCATCGAGTTGTGCCGCGAGCTCGGGCTCGGCGACCGCCTGCTGCCGACGCTGGAGCCCAGAACCGCCTACGTGCTCCGCGGCCGGCTGCGCCCCATCCCTAAGGCCTCGGTCCTCGGGATACCGACGGCCATCACCCCCTGGATCACCAGCGACCTGCTCTCCCCCGCCGGCCGGCTGCGTGTGGCCGCAGACCTGATCCTGCCGCGCGGCGACGGGTCGGACGAATCGGTGGGACGCTTCTTCCGCCGCCGATTCGGCGCCGAGGCCGTCGAGTACATCGCCGAGCCGCTGCTGGCGGGCATCCACGCCGGCGATGTCGACCGGCTGTCCATGCAGGCGCTGTTTCCCCGGTTGGTGCAAGCCGAACACCGCTACGGCAGCGTGATTCGCGCGTTTCGAAAGATGCGCCGGGACGCGCCGCGGCCGGCGGGGGGCCTGTTCCGCTCGCTGCCCGGCGGCATCGAGGAGCTAGTGGATGCGCTCGCCGCGACCCTGCCTCCCGCCGCCGTCCGGTACCGCACCCGCGCCGTCGCGCTGGGCGGCCCGTCGCCCTACGCGGTACGGCTCTCGGCCGCCGATCCGATCTCCGCCCGCAGCGTCATCCTGGCTACACCGGCCCACGTCACCGCGGCGCTGGTCAGGCCCCTCGACGAACGGCTGGCAACGTTGTGCGGCGAGATTCCGTACACGTCGACCGCCACCGTGCTGCTGGCCTATCCGCAATCGGCGGTTCGCCGGCGCCCTCGCGGATCCGGATTCGTGGTGCCGCGCCGCGAGCGTGCGATTCCGCTGATGGCGGGGTCCTGGGTGACCTCGAAGTGGCCCGGTCGGGCCCCCGACGGACAGGTGCTGCTGCGCGGGTTTCTGGGGGGGGTCCGGGACCCCCACGTGCAGGAGCGCTCGGACGACGAGCTGATCGACCGGACCCACAAGACCTTCGCCGGCATTCTGGGATTGGATCGCCGCCCCGGTCTCGCCCGGGTCTACCGGTGGGAACGGGCGAACCCCCAGCACAACGTCGGACACCTGGCACGGGTCGCGGCCATCGAGACGCGGCTGCACCGCTGCCCCGGCCTGTTCGTCACCGGGGCCGGCTTTCGGGGCGTCGGCATTCCTGATTGCGTCGCAGACGGACGGGCCATGGCCCGGGCCACGATGCGCTGGCAGGCGAGCGGGTGATTCACCGTCGCGGGGGGTCACTCGGCGGCATCGGCGTCAGCAGCGGCCTTGGCCGGCGCCGTTGACTTCGTCGCTTTCGTCGACTTCGCGGCCGACGCGGAAGCGGCGGCATCGGCGTCAGCATCGGTCTTGGCCGGCGCCGTTGACTCCGTCGCTTTCGTCGACTTCGCGGCCGACGCGGAATCGGCGGCATCGGCGTCAGCATCGTCTTGGCTGGCGCCATTGACTTCGTCGCTTTCGCGGCTTCGCGGCCGACGCGGAATCGGCGTCAGCATCGGTCTTGGCTGGCGCCGTTGACTTCGTCGCTTTCGTCGACTTCGCGGCCGACGCGGAAGCGGTCTTGCGCTTGCGGGTGCGCGGGCGCACGGTCGGGGCCGGTTCGCTGGTCGGTTCGAGCGTGGCCAGGCTCGTCAGGAACTTGCGGACGGTATTGTCATCGAACTGGATCCGCGTGTAGGCATCCTCGACGGCGATGACCGATCCCGGTCCGTACGTCGGTTCGTGCACTCTGGCGCCGAGCTCGAAGCGCTTCATTGTCGACTGCTCTCCCGACCTGAATACTGCTGCGCACGGCCGGCGCGCCCCCCGTGTCTCGCCGGCTGCAGAAAACGATAACCTGAACATTATCAGAAAGTTATCAGCACCGTCAAGACGGCGGCGCCTCCCCCGTACACCGCTGTGGAGAGAGATTGTGCAGAACCCGAATGCTATAGTCGACAGCAGGTCGCTGGTCTCGCCGATGGGGCGCTGCGTGCATTGCGCGGGGCCGCCACCGAAACCAGCGCGACGAAACGGAGGGGCCGGCAGACGGTCCGTCCAGTTCCGGAACGGGAGGCGTCTTCGACAATGATGATATGGAAGTCCGGTTTCGTGGCGGCGGTGGGTATCCTGGCGTTGGCCGGATGCGGCGGCGGCAGCTCATCCGAAGAATCCGCGGCGCCGGAGGCGCCTGTCGAGTCGAACGCCCCGGTCGAGACACTGGGCGGCGGGGTTCTCACCCCGGTCCACGACGGTCAGGCCGGCAGCCCCCACGTCCGGGTCGACTGGGAAGTCACCGGCGCGAACATCGCGATCACCTACGGCCGACCGTACCTGAGAGACCGGACGGTCGGTGAGACGACCGAGCCCATGGACGGATCGGTCTGGCGGCTGGGGGCCGACGAAGCCACGACCTTCGTCACCGACCGCGACCTGATGGTCGGCGGCACCCACGTTCCCGCCGGCGAGTACACGCTGTGGACCCTCACCACCGGCGACACCACCGAGCTCATCGTCAACGGCGAGACCGGACAGTGGGGCACCGCGTACGACGGGTCGCACGACCTGGGCCGTACTCCCATGATCGTCGGCAGTCTCGACGCGCCGGCCGAACAACTGACGCTGCACATCGAGAACAGTGAGCTTCGCTTCGAATGGGGATCGGTGGTCGCCTCGGTTCCCATCTTCGTGCACTGACGCGCCGGACGTCGAACCGCGCGTCGGCGCTAGCGCGGGCACGCCCCGACGCTCGTTCGCCGCCATGGGCCAGCGGCGGGTGCGTGCACCGTGCAGCCGCGGCGGCATTTCCGGGCCGAAGCTCGTCGACGGGCACAGCCGGCCGCCGGCGGCGACGGCGCGCTCGATGGCGACCTCATTCGGTCAGCGCAAGCTGCCGATGCCCGCCGGAAGCGCGTGACAGCCCCCAACCCCGCCAGATGCAATAGACGGCGGGGAACACGAGCAGAACGACGACGGCCGTCGTCACCACGCCGCCGACCATCGGCGCCGCAATCCGCTTCATGACGTCGGCGCCGGTGCCGGTGCTCCACAGGATCGGCAGCAGGCCGAAGGTGGTCGTCGCGCTCAACATGACCACCGGCCGGACACGGCGGAGGGCGCCGTCGAACACCGCCTCACGGAGCTCGCCGAGGGTCCCGAGACGCCCTTCCGAACCGGCCGTCTCGCACGCGCGGTCGAGATAGAGCAGCATCACAACCCCGGTCTCCGCGCTCAGGCCGGCCAGCGCGATGACCCCCACCCACACCGCGATGCTCAGGTTGTAGTCGAGGGCGTAGAGCAGCCAGAACGTGCCGATCAGGGACAAGGGGACGGCCGAGAGCACGATGAGGGTCCTGGCGACCGAGCGCGTGCTCGCGTAGATGGTGAGGAAGATCAGCACCAGGGTAATCGGCACGACGAGCTGCATGCGCTCGTCCGCGCGCACCATGTATTCGTACTGGCCGCTCCAGCCGAGGCTGTAGCCGGTGGGTACCTCCACCTGCGCGGCGACCGCCTGCCGGGCGCGCTCGACGTAGGTCCCGACGTCGACGTCCTCGATGTCCACGTAAACCCACGCGTTCGGACGCGCCTGCTCGCTCTTGATGGCCGGCGGTCCCTTGACGAACGACATGGTGGTCAGGAGGCCGAGGGGAATCTGCTGCCGGGTCGGGGTCTGGACGAGGATGTCCCGCAGCGCCGCGGGGTTGTCGCGCAGGTCGCGGCTGTAGCGCAGGTTGACGGGGTAGCGTTCGAGGCCTTCCACCGTCGTCGTGATGTTCATGCCGCCGATCGCGGTCTGGATGACGTCCTGCACGTCGCCGACCGTCAACCCGTAACGGGCGATTTCGTCCCGCCGCATCGAGAAGTTCAGGTAGTTCCCGCCCATCACCCGCTCGGCGTACGCCGAGCGGGTGCCGGGCACCTCGCGGACCACGGCCTCGATGTTGCGGCCGACTTCCTGCAGCACCGTCAGATCGGGCCCGGAGATCTTGATGCCTACCGGGGTCTTGATGCCGGTCGACAGCATGTCGATGCGGGTCTTGATGGGCATGGTCCAGGCGTTGGTGACGCCCGGGAAGCGGATCGCACGATTCATCTCGTCGGTCAGCCGTTCGGGGGTCATGCCCGGCCGCCAGGCGTCCTCCGGCTTGAGCTGGATCGTCGTCTCGAGCATGCTCAGCGGCGCCGGGTCGGTCGCGGTGTCCGCGCGGCCGACCTTGCCGAACACTTGCTCCACCTCGGGAAAGGTCCGCAGAATCCGGTCGGTCTGCTGCAGGATCTCGCGGGCCTTGGTGATCGAAATGCCCGGCAGGGTCGTCGGCATGTAGAGCAGGTCGCCTTCCCACAGCGGCGGCATGAACTCTGAGCCCAGCCGCGAGAACGGCGCTGCGGTCGCGCCCAGCGCAGCCAGAGTCACGACGACGACCGCCCAGCGCCAAGCCAGCACCCGTCGCAGCACCGGCCGGTACAGGGCCATGAGCAGCCGCGTGATCGGGTTGGCCTGCGCCGGCAGGATGCGGCCGCGAATCCAGTAGCCGACCAGCACCGGCACGAGGGTGATGGAGAGCAGGGCGGAGGCGGCCATGGCGTAGGTCTTGGTGAACGCGAGCGGCTTGAAGAGCCGGCCTTCCTGCGCCTCCAGGGTGAAGATCGGCGCGAAGGAGATCGTGATGACGAGCAGCGCGAAGAACAGGGTGGGACCGACCTCGGTGGCGGCGCGGGTGACGATCTGCCAGTGGGGCAGGCGGTTCCGGTCGCGCTCCAGATGGCGGTGCGCGTTCTCGACCATCACGATCGCGGCGTCCACCATCGCGCCGATGGCTATCGCGATGCCCCCCAGCGACATGATGTTGGCGTTGAGGCCCTGCAGATACATCACGATGACCGCCATCAGCACCGCCAGCGGCAGCGTCAGCACCGCGACCAGCGCCGACCGCAGGTGCAGCAGGAAGACGACGCAGACCAGGGCGACAATCGCCATCTCTTCGAGCAGCTTCTCCTGCAGCGTGTCGATCGACCGTTCGATCAGCGACGTCCGGTCGTAGACGGGGACGACCTCCACCCCCTCCGGCAGCCCGGACTGCAGCTCCGCCAGGCGGGCCTTGACCCGCCCGACCACGTCGTACACGTTCGCGCCGGAGCGCACGATGACGATGCCGCCGACCACCTCGCCCTCGCCGTTCAGCTCGGCCAGCCCACGGCGGATGTCCGGGCCTATCTGCACCGTGGCGACGTCCTGGACCGAGATCGGCGTGCCCGACTCGTCCACCCCCAGGGCGATCCGCTTCACGTCGTCGACCCCCTGGATGTAGCCCTCGCCGCGCACCATGAACTCGGACTCGGCAATTTCCAGCACCCGCCCGCCGACGTCGTTGTTGCTCCGTTGCACGGCGCTTCGGATGCGCGACAGGGAGATGTCGTAGGCGCGCAGGCGGTTCGGGTCGACGGTGATCTGGTACTGCTTGACGAAGCCCCCGATGGTGGCGACCTCGGACACGCCCTGCACCGCGGTCAGCTCGTACTTGAGGAACCAGTCCTGGAGCGAGCGCAGCTGGGCGAGGTCGAGGTCGTCGGACCGCAGCGCGTACTGGTAGGCCCAGCCCACGCCGGTGGCGTCGGGGCCGAGGGTGGGCGTCACGCCCGCCGGCAGGCGTCCGCTCACGTAGTTCAGGTACTCCAGCACCCGGCTGCGCGCCCAGTAGAGGTCGGTGCCGTCCTCGAAGATCACATACACGAACGAGAAGCCGAAGAACGAGTAGCCGCGCACCACCGTGGCCGAGGGCACGGCCAGCATCCGGGTGGTGATGGGATAGGTCACCTGGTCTTCGACGACCTGCGGGGCCTGCCCCGGGTAGTCGGTGAAGACGATGACCTGCACGTCCGACAGGTCCGGCAGCGCGTCGAGGGGCATCGCCCGCAGCGCGTAGATCCCGGCGAGGGCCACGAACGCCGCCGCGAGGACGACGAAGAGGCGGTTGCCGATGGACCACTCGATGACCCGGGCGAGCATCGGTCCTCTCCCCGCTCCTCAGCGGTGGCGGCGAGCCGACATCGCCGGCGTGCCGCCCTGTTCTCCGGGCGTGTCTCCGCCGGCCATGTGGACTTGCCAACATGCTTGGCGCACACCACACAAACAGGTCAAAAACTCCGCACAAGGCGCGGAGCCTGCGTCATGATTCATCGACCCAAGTGCGAAGGACTCGGCATGCTTGGTTCCTCAGGCGGCGGCGCGTCTTCGCGGCGGCGCTCGGCCGGCATGCCCGGCATACCCGGCATCGCCGGCCTGTCCACGCCCGCGTCGAGGGTGCGGATGGCCTGCGTGAGGTTGCTCTCCGAGTCGATGAGGAACTGCGCCGACACGACGATCGTGTCCCCGTCCTCGACGCCGTCCAGCACCTCCCACCGGCCGCCGCCGTATCGGCCGAGGGTGACGCCGGCGACCTGGAACGTGCCGGGAGACCGCTCGAGCACCACCAGATCGCGGGTACCGCCGCGGATTACCGCCTCTTCCGGCACCGCGAGGGCGTTGCGCGCCACCGGCACGTCGAACGTCACGTTGGCGTACATGCCGGCGCGCAGCGTCAGATCGGGGTTCTCCAACTCGATCGAAACCGTCATCGTGCGGGTCCGCTCGTCGAAGTGGGGGTACAGGTAGCGGACGGAACCCGTGTAGGGCCGTCCCGACAGGTACGGCAGCTCGACCTGCGCCCGCTGGCCGACCCTCATCGCCTCGATCTGGTGCTCGAAGACCTCGACGTCGACCCAGATCGTCGTCAGGTCGGCCATCTTGTAGAGGTTCATGCCGGCCTCGACGTACATGCCGTCGAGGGCCTGGTCCATCTTCCCGACGACGACGCCGGTGACCGGGGACTGGACCGACAGCGTGCGGCGCGGCGTCCGCTCGTGCTCGAGCGTCTCGATCTGCTCGTCGGTGATGTCCCAGTAGCCGAGCCGCGCGCGCGACGACGCGACGAGCGAACGCGCGCGCTCGGCGATCGCCGGGTATTCCGACGTCGCGAGCCGTGCGGCGTAGTCGACCGCCTGCAGGTACTCCATCTGGGTCGTCACGAGCTGTGGGCTGTAGATGTCGAACAGCACCTGCCCCGCCTCCACCGTCTCGCCGAGGTAGTTCACCGCGACGTTCTCGATCCAGCCGTCGTACTTCGTGTTCACCCAGGCGATCTGCCGGTCGTTGTGGGCGAGGGTGCCGACGGTGCGGATGGTCTGCGCGATGTCGCTCCGAGCCACCGGCTCGGTGCGGACGCCGATGCTCTGCACAAACCCCGGGTCGATGCGCACCGTGCCCGGCGGAAGGCTCTGGGTGCCGTCCGCGTAGACAGGCACCAGGTCCATGCCCATCGGCGACCGGCCCGGCCGGTCCGACGTGAAGGTCGCGTCCATCGGCGCCCGCCAGTGCAGAATCTCCCGGTCCTCTTCGGTGACCGGCATGTCGGCCGGCCGACCCGCGGCCGCCGCGGGAGCTTCCCCGAACGCGGAGACGAGGCGCGAAGGCCACCGCCAATCCGCGGGATTGACGGTCACCAGCGCCGTGATCGCCACGCCGAGTCCGAAGCTCACGACGCCGAGCGCAACCGCCTTCTTCATGGCGTCCTCCCGCTGCCGGGCACCCGCGTACCGATGGCCCGTTCGAGATCGGTGAGCGCGATGAGGAGATCCGAGAGATAGCGCGCCCGCGTGGAACGCACGTCGATGAGCGCCCGCTCGCCGTCGAGCAGATCGAGCACCCCGAGCTGACCGGTCTGGTACGCGGTCTCCGTGGCCCGGAGCGCCTCCTCGGTCTGCGGAATCAGCACGTCGTCGAGCAGGTCGATCTGCCGGTTCAGGGTCTCGAAGCGAACCACCGCGTCCTGGACCGCCATCTCCATCGCGTTCCGCGCCGCCGCCCGGTACTGGGTTTGCACCCGCAGCTCGTCGGCCGCCTGCTCCACGCCCGCGCGGTACTTCGCCCCCCAGAGCGGCAGCGAGAACCCCAGCGACACCGTCAGCGCGTTCCTGCCGTCGTCCGGCGGCAGAAGAAAACCCGCAACATCGTCCCGGCGGCCCACGTTCGTCACCCCCACGCTCGCGGTGAAGCCCGGCCGTGCGTCCATCCTCGCCAGCTCGATGGCCCCCTCGCTGCCCTCGATGAGCGCGGTTGCCGCCTGCAGCTCGTGCCGGTTCCGGTCCCCGAGGCGGTAGAGCTCTTCGCGGTCGAGCGCGACGGCGGGCCGCCCCAGCCCCGCCACGGCCGGCACCGGCTCCTCCGCCGGCCGGTCCCGCAGCGTGTTCAGGCGCGCCGCACGCACCGAGCGCTGCCGGTCGAGCGAGTGCCGCCGGTCGACCACGCGGGTGATCTCCGCCTGCAGCCGGATCACCGCCTGCTGCAGCCCCTGCCCCGTCGCGTAACGCGCGCTCGCCAGCGTCTCGTAGTGCTCGAGCAGCGACTGCTCCTCGCCCGCGAGCCCCAGCGCCACATCGACGTAGCCCAGCTCGTAGAAGGCCTCCTTGACCTCGGCCACCACGTCCCGCCGGGCGGCCTGGTAGAGATGGTTCAGGGCCGTCGCCTCCAGCAGCGCAATCCGGCCCCGCAACTCCAGCGTGCCGAACCAGGGAAACGCCTGGGTCAGCATCACGCTGTTCAGCTGCGGGCCCACCCGCGTCTCCACGCTCCGCAGCGCCTGCGTGAAGCTCACCACCGGGTCGGGCAGCGCCGTGACCTGCGGCACGCGCCGGCTCGCCGCCCGGTAGCGCGCGTCCGACTCCAGAACCGTCGGATTGCCCTCCAGCGCCGCGTCGACGTAGGCCCGCAGCTCCGGCGCCGACGCGTAGAAGTCGAGCGTGTCCTCGGGAGGCGCCGCCTGGGCCGCGGCCAACGTCGAGACCAGACCCGCCGCGGCCAGACCGGCGACCGATCGCCGAGTACGTCGTGCATGCATGTGATCGCCCCGTGTTTCGTCGCATTCGAGGCGCCCGCCGGGCACCAGCTTCCGCAACGCAGTCCTGCGGAACCCGGTCCCACCGGCGTGCTCGGGGCACGCCGTGCGATGACGCTCAGGCAAAGAGACGACGAAGGACGATCAAAGGAGCAAAGAGGCGTGCCGCAGGAAGAGCGGCGGCGATTCGGACAGCGCTGGAGGGTGATCGGCGTACCGCGCAGGGCGCGGCGCCAGAAGCCCGCCGTGTTCGACGGCAGGCGGCAGCACGGCGGTCTCGCATTCGGGGCCCACCTGTACCGCCGCCGTCTTCACGACGCTGGGGCAACAGGTGAACGCGACCGACGTGTCGCCGTGACGATCTTCGGCCGGGCTTTCGTGGCAACTCGACGCGGCCGGCGCCGCCGCCAGGGTGGCCATCATCGTGCACAGCACCATGGCCCCCAGCACGGCCGAAGCCACACCGGCTACGAGCGACCGCCGCCACGTTCGCCTCATGACTCCACGGTGGCACACCGCATCCGCATTTGCAAGACGCAGTCTTGTCCAATGACACATGAGCCTGAACGGGGGGTTGTTTCCAACGACAAGTGAGCCTGAACGGGCGTCGAGTCGCGGATCATCGGAGGATGATCGTGCAACTCGACACGCACCGCCTGCAGACCCTGGGTCAGGTTCGGGAATTCCTCGACGGGAGTCAGGAGATCGACCTTCGACCGCAAACCCGCACCGAGGCCTACGCGTTCGTGGCGGAGACCGTACAACGGTTCGACTACGCCGGGCGATCCAAGGCCGACAAGGGCCTGCTGCGCCGCTTCCTGACCAAGGCGACCGACCTGTCGCGGGCCCAGGTCACCCGCCTGCTGCGCCAATACCGGACCACCGGCGAGGTCATCGACCGTCGCGGCGCCCCCCGGCAACCGTTCCCCCGCCGCTACACCCCCACCGACATCGGGCGGCTCGCCGAACTCGACGCGCTCCACGGCACGCTCTCCGGCCCGACCACCCGCAAGCTCTGCGCCCGCGCCTTCCACCGCTTCGGTGACCCCCGCTTCGAACGCTTGGCCGCCATCTCCAACGGCCACCTGTACAACCTGCGGCACTCCATCACCTACCAGCGGCGCCGCGGGACGGTCCCGGCCCCCACGCGCTCCGTGCAGATAGCGATTGGGGAACGCCGCCGGCCGCAGCCGTTCGGGCAACCCGGCCACGTGCGAGTCGATACGGTCCATCAGGGCGACCTGGACGGGGTCAAGGGCTTGTACCACCTGAACTTGGTGGATGAGGTCACCCAGTTCCAGTTCATCGGTTCGGTCGAATATATCCAGGCGGCCTGTCTGAAGCCGGTTCTCGAAGCTCTGCTGCGGGCGTTCCCCTTCATCCTCCACGGATTCCACGCCGACAACGGCTCGGAGTTCATCAACCGCGACGTGGCGGCGCTGCTCGAAGCGATGCACATCGACGCGTTCACCAAGTCCCGCGCCCGCCGCTGCACCGACAACGCCCTGGTCGAGAGCAAGAACGGCTCGGTCATCCGCAAGCACCTCGGCTACGGCCACATCCCCAACCGCTACGCCGAGCGAGTCCATGCTTTCAACCAGCAGTTCCTGTCGCCCTACCTCAACTTCCACCGGCCCTGCTTCTTCCCCAGCGAAGAGGTGGACGCCAAGGGCCGGGTGCGCAAGCGCTATCGCGACGCCGACATCATGACCCCCTACGAGAAGCTCAAGTCGTTGCCCAACGCCGCCGCCTGCCTGAAGCCGGGAACCACCTTCGCCGAACTCGACGCCGCCGCCTCGGCCACCAGCGACAACGAGGCGGCACGCGCCCTCAACCAGGCTCGCGACCGCCTGTTTGCCTCCATCGACCCGGCAGCCTGACAACGCCACAACGCACCAGCCGATGCGGACCGCATGGCGCTCGGTGACGCGCTCTCGGAGGGCGGCTGGGTGGCGTGTCGGAGCGGAGTAGCTGCGGGCGGGCGTGTCAACGCGCTGCGCTCCGGCCCTGCGGGTGACACCCCCGCCCGCCCTCCGCTCAGACCGCAGCCGCGCCTCCACACCGCCAAGCTGCGCTATCCGGCCACGCTCGAGGCCGTCGACTTCACCCACACCCACCCCCGCCAGCTCAACCGACAGCAGGTCCTGACCCTCGGCGCCTGCGCCTGGATCGCCGGTGCCACAACCTGCTGCTGATCGGCCCAACCGGCATCCGCAAGAGCTTCCTCTCATGCGCGTTTG
Source organism: Vicinamibacterales bacterium (assembly GCA_965229825.1). Lineage (GTDB taxonomy): Bacteria > Acidobacteriota > Vicinamibacteria > Vicinamibacterales > UBA8438 > JAJEEA01. The sequence continues at coordinate 1,100,906 of CBDDJQ010000012.1, read as the reverse complement.
TCGAACGCGCCTGTCGCCGCAGCTTCACCGCACGCTACGTCCGGATGCCGCCCCTGCTGCACGTACTCGCCGTCGGCCGCGGCGACGGGTCCTAACGCCCGGCTCCTGACCCGCCTCGCCAAGCTCGACCTGCTCGCCATTCGACGACTGGAGGACCGCCACCGCTGCGCGACGCCGAGCGGCGTGACATCACCGAGGTCATCGAGGACCGGGCCGAGCGCCGCCTCGACCCGCATCGCCAGCCAGTTGCCCGTCACCGACCAGCTCGCCGTCCATCGGCGACGCCAACCAAGCCGACGCCATCTGCGACCGGCCTGCTCCACGACGCGCACCGCATCGAGCGGTCCTTCAGCTCGATGCGACGGACACACCGCGCCCCGAAGACCCGTACGCCGGAGACGACATCAGCATCCCAACGCCGGCCTGCGCCCCGGCAGCGAGGTCAGACCCGCTCCCGCACGCCGCCAGTCCCGCCGGGGCCGGCCGGCCTATGGATCGCGCCGGCGGCATGGAAAACGCGCACGATACGCTGGCGGTTGACTGCACCCGCGTCGAGGCGCGTTTCCCACCCCGACTTGGACGGCACAGAACGCCGCCCACACGTCCCACAGGCAAGATCGTTGTACTCTTCGAACACGACGCCACGGGTAGCATCTCGTGCGCCGGGCACGGGCTGACAGCACCGACAGACCGAGCCGAATGCGGCAGCAGTACGCCCCCGGCCAGCGTCCTGTCGGCGGGGACGTTGCGGGTGAAGCGGGTGTCGGCGGCCGCGGGGACCGACCGGAATCGAGCCAGTGATCGATTGGGCGGCGAACCGGAAGACGTTGCAGACACGGGGAGATCTGCAGTTCAGCAACTTGCCCGCCAGCCCTCTTCCGGTTCGAATACTGAATACCCTGCAAGCCCTCCAGGTCCTCGACGCGGGACGTGCGCGTGACTGCTTCTGGCCCCCACAACCCATCGTCGCCGCCATGGAACATAATGTCCGTCAGCGTGCGCGGACTTCACAGCGCCGCGCCAGGATCCCTGTTTCGATCCGCTGATTCGGTCGCCCGTCAGCCTCGGCTCACGTGCCTCCGCTTCAGGCTCATTTCTGGATTGGAAAGGACTGACGCCCGCCCGATCCAAGAGGCGAACGCGGAGGGCGAGGTCGTCCCGTAGTTCAGCTGGGAGGTCGTGCGCCGCGGGCCAGGCGCCGTGGTCAATCCGATGGCGACATCCAGCTCTGGCTCTACTCGTAGTCCGCGGCGGTCAGCGACACGCGGACGACCTCGGCGTCGTTGCGCGCGATGACGTGGCCGTTCGCGAACGCCGGATGCGCCCACAGGACGGCGCGGTCGACGTTTCTCCAGCGGTTGGAGCCGCCGCCCCGGGTGCGGGTGGTGGGCGTCAGCAGGTGCGTGCGGTCCACCTCCTCGTAGCCGGCCGGCGTGAAGCGGGCGATGACCAGCTCGCCGGTCTCGACGGAGATGAAAGAGCGGTCCTGGTGCTGCACGAGGTGTGAGCTCGCCCAGCGGTCCTCGGGCACGAGGCGCTCGCTCGACCACAGCCGCTCGCCGGTCGCCGCGTCCACGCCGCGCAGCTCGCCATAGCTGTTGAGCCCGTAGATCGCGTCGCCCACCACGATGGGCGTCGACGTCATGGATCGCTGCACCGGGCGGTCGGTGCGGTTGGGGTTGGTGCCGGTCCAGATCAGCCGCGCCGCCGGGCGGTCGGGGTTGAGCGCCAGCATCAGGCCGCCGTTCTCCGCCTGCGTGATCAGCAGGTACCGCCCGCTGCGGACCGGCGTGCCGATCGTCAGCCCGCTCGCGAGCGGAAAGTCGTGCTCCCACCACATGCGGCCGGTGGCCGGGTCGAGCGACGTGACCCCGGCCGGGTGCCAGACGATCAACTGCCGCACGCCCCCGGCGGTGATCACGATCGGCGAGGAGTAACCCGCTTCCGAGTTCGTATCGAGCGCGCGCCACGCCTCGGCGCCCGTCGCCTTGTCGAACGCCACGACCATGGCGTCGGGCTCGCCGCCCAGCAACGTGATCAGGTGCTCGCCCTCCACGAGCGGCGAGTGCGCGACGCCGTAGACCGGCACGGTGACGTCGTAGTCTGCCACGCTGTCGATCCGCCAGATCAGATCGCCGCCGGCGGTGTCGAAGCACGAGAGCATGCCGGCCGCCCCAAGAATGTAGACGCGGTCGCCGTCAACGGTCGGCGTGGCGCGAGGGCCGGTGGCGAACACCGGGACTATGTTGCGGTAGGTGGCCGGCCATTCCCGTGTCCAGAGGACCGCTCCGGTCTCCTCGTCGAGCGCCACGAGCCGTTCATGGCCGTCCATCGTGCGGCTGCCCGGCATCTCCTGGTAGTCGAGGACGAAGACGCGTCCGTCGGCGACGGCCGGTCCGGCGAAGCCAGCGCGCACCGGGGCGCGCCACTTGACGATGAGCCCGCCTTCGGCAAAGCGATCGACGATACCCGTTTCGTGCCACACCGCGGCCCGATCGATGCCGCGCCACTGCGGCCAGTCGTCGGCGTCGAGCACGGCGGTCAAGCAGCACACGACGGCGCAGGCGAGCGCCGCGATCATCCGGCAGGGCGTACGACTCTCAGACATCAGCGACTCCAGATTGTCCCCGGCCGGCAAGCGGCCGATACGACTCAAACACCCATCGTGCCCTGGCAGCCTGAGTGAGTCGCCAGGGACTCAGCCGCCACCGCGTCCGCGAGATCGCAAAACGGTTGGCCAACTCCGCGCATCGTGCGGATTTTACGTCATGATTTGAAACCCAAGACGCCTCGCCCCGACCGCACCGCGGGCGCCAGGTCGTGGTACGCTGATCGCAACGTGAATTCGGGTTTGCATTTGCTCTTGGCATGATCGGCTTGAAACGTCGGCGGTGCACTCGCGTCGCTGAAAACCGTGGGAGGCAAGTGGCGTGAGCTCGCCAGCATGTGTCGAACGGACCAACCGCGGCATCCTGGCGAGCCGGTTTCGGCTACCTGCCCGTACCGGCTGGCAGTACTTTCTGCGATATGCGTAAGTCTTTACTGGCCAGTAGTTTGGGCCGCTAGCTCAGTGGTAGAGCACCTGACTTTTAATCAGATGGTCGCTGGTTCGATCCCAGCGCGGCCCACCAATAGAATCAATAACTTACGGGGACCTTGGACCGAGTAGGATCGGGCCGTGTCACCACCGTGTCACCACAGCACTGTCGAAAGCCGTGAGTGGAGAAAACACGATGAGCATTCCGTCGGGCGGTAAACCCAGCGCCACCCCTGATACGTCGATCTGGCTCGTCATCGGCGACGTGCCAGACGAGGACGCTGAAGTCCTCAAGGCTCTCGTAGACGAACTCAAGAACGACGTAGAGAAGAAGGTGCGCGAGACACTTGGTCAGTTTGAGAGCGCCCAGGTCCGATCGCCTAGGGCGGGGATTGCCAAGACGAAGAAGCTGCGGATCTTCGTGGAGCAGCTCTAGCCGTCGCTCTCCATGAGCCCCGCCAGCCCCGCGGCCTTGCCGGGGTCCATGCCCCCGCCGACGAGCGACTGAAACGCCCGCGCCCGGCCGCTCAGGTCGCAGAACGCGCCCATCACGCGCCCCCTGCGTCGGGTCCGTTCCCGCCTCGCTTCCGGCGTGCTTTCCGCCGCCGTTCCTGCACCCGCGCCCACCCGGTCGTGACGGCCTCGCGCACCAACACCCCTACCGCTACCGAGTCCCGCTCCGCTTCCCGTTCAATCTCCCCGGCCAGGCCCCGAGTCACGTTGACGCTGAGCCGCACCGGGTAGCGTGATTCCCGCCGCCTGACAGTGCTAGTGATAGTGCCCATGAATACAGTATACAGCGCAGCGATTAGCAGCGCGTATAGCGGCATTGACACCGCACAAAACAATGACCGATAATCCTAGTTATGAGGCACGCAACAATGACCGACACCGCCATCGTCCCGGCCTCGACGCCCGCCGGCCTCGACACCTTGGCGCCCGACGCCCGCGCCCGCGTAGCGTCCGCCGTCGCCGATGCCCGCGCCGCAAACACGCGCCGGACCTACGCCGGCCAGTGGCAGCGGTTCGCCGACTGGACAGCCGAGCGCCAGGTGTCGAGTCTCCCGGCCACGGCCGCCACCGTGGCGGATTACCTGACCGACCGCGCCACGGCCGCGAAGACGGCCACCGTGCGCCTGAACGCAGCCGCCATCGGAGCCGCCCACCGTGGGTCCGGCGCGCCGGACCCGACCGCTACGCCCATCGTCCGCGCCGCCTTGCGGGGCATCGCCCGGCAGCATGCAGCGCATCCCGACGCCGCGCCGCGCCAGGCTGCCGCCCTCACGTACGACGACGCGATCCGCCTCATGGCGACCGCCGAGCGCCCGCAGCGGAAAAAGCGTCGTGGGTCCCCCCCTGGGGGCGGTGATCGGGCGGGTCCCCGTTCGGGGGGCTGGCGCGGCCGGGTAGGCGCGTCCCGCAGTGCTCGCACGGACACTGGTAAGCTACTCGCGGTCCGTGGCTGAAAATTCACCCAACCAGCTCTACTACGGCGACAACCTCGACGTGCTTCGCCTGCACGTCCCAGACGAGTCGGTCGATCTCGTCTACCTCGATCCGCCGTTCAACTCGAACGCCAACTACAACGTGCTGTTCGCCGAACGCGACGGCACGCAGGCGGCGGCGCAGATCAAGGCGTTCGAGGACACCTGGCGATGGGACGAAGAGTCGGCCCTAGCATATGCGGACGTGGTGGAGGCGGGCGGGCGCGTGTCTCAGGCGATGCAGGCGTTCCGGACGTTCCTCGGCGAGAGCGACATGCTGGCCTACCTCGCCATGATGGCTCCGCGTCTCGTCGAGTTGCGGCGCGTCTTGAAGTCAGCCGGCACGATCTATCTCCACTGCGATCCGACCGCGAGCCACTATCTCAAATTACTGATGGATGCCGTGTTTGATCCTCGACGCTTCCGCAATGAGATCATTTGGCAGCGCACCATCGCCAAGAGCTTGATGACGCGCCAACTTCCGACCAATCACGATGTCATCTTGTCGTTTCAGAGAGACGACAAGCCCACATGGAATGCGGACGCGCTGTTCACTGCATACGATCCGGAAAACCTCGACGAAAAGACATCTGGAAAGTATCGACATGTCGATCCCGATGGACGCATCTATAGGCTTGACAGCCTGATTAATCCAAACCACAACCGACCAAATCTTACGTATGAGTTTCTCGGCGTCACGCGTGTCTGGCGATGGACGAATGAACGCATGCGGCGCGCGTACGATTCTGGCGTCGTCGTCCAGACAGGTCCAGGCAGGGTACCGCAGTTGAAACGGTATCTAGACGAACAACGAGGACGGCCACTCGGTGACGTATGGACTGACATTCCGCCCATAAATTCACGAGCTCAGGAGCGTCTTGGGTATCCGACGCAGAAGCCAGAAGCGTTAATGGACCGACTCATCGGTATGAGTAGTAACGAAGGCGATGTAATTCTCGATCCGTTCTGTGGCTGTGGCACGACCATCGCCAGCGCGCAGCGTCTGAATCGACGCTGGATCGGCATCGACATCACGAACCTAGCGATCACACTGATCCGCCACCGACTGAGAGACACCTACAGCGACGACATCGAGCAGACCTACGAAGTGATCGGAGAACCGGTGTCGGTCCCAGACGCCGAAGCCCTGGCCGCGTCAGATCCATACCAGTTCCAGTGGTGGGCGCTCGGCTTGGTGGGCGCTCGACCGGCTGAAGGCAAGAAGGGCGCGGACCAGGGCATCGACGGGCGGATCTACTTCCACGATGGCGACACCGCGAAGACGAAACAAATTGTCATCTCGGTCAAGGCCGGAAAGCTGCACGCCCCCTACGTCCGGGATCTGCGTGGCGTAGTCGAACGCGAGCAGGCCGCGCTGGGCGTCCTGCTGACGCTCAACGCACCAACCCAGCCCATGCGAACCGAAGCGGCGTCCGCCGGCTTCTACGCCTCACCGTGGGGCCAGCATCCACGCGTCCAGATCCTGACCGTGGGAGAACTCCTGGCCGGAAAGAAGCTGGACGCGCCGCCGCCGCGCCAGACCAGCCGGACCTACAAGCGGGCACCGAAGGCTCTGAAAAAAGCGGAGAAGCAGGCGAGGATGTTCGGGGACGGTTAATCGAGGTTTCACAAACCCGCGCGTGCAGACCCTCGCACGCCTCGCCGGGCTGGATGGGGTCAGCGCCCACTCCGGACGCCGGGGTATGGCGTCCGAGTTGGTACGCCGGGGAGCCTCGACTACGGCCGTGCAACAGGCGGGCGGATGGCGGAACCCGCAGATGGTGGCGCGCTACGCGAGCGCCGTCAGTGTCGAGGATGGAGCCGTGGCGCGCTACTTCGCTTCCGGCTCGTAGCCCGTCATCTGCGTAATTCACACTCAATGCGATCGATTGATCAGCACCACGGAAACCTCGGCACCTTTTCCCGCCTTTTGACCTCTGCGTGGCTCACCCTCGGGATTCCGGCCAGCGCGTCCATATCGCCGGCCTCGAGCGCGTCGATCATCGCGGACGCGGCCTCGGCGCTCTTCGGCATGTCGCCGGCCTCGACGCCCTGTTTCTGCGCCAAGTCGAGGATGTAGTAGATCTGCGCGGCCGACGGCAGAGAGCGCCGCCACGCCCGCCGGTCCAACCGCTGTTCGATCGCGCTGCCCAGCAGAACTAGGGTCGTGAAGGCGACCCACAGCAGGATCAGCCCGAGCACGAAGGCGACGATCAGCAGCAGCCCGAGCACGAAGGCGACGATCTGTCCGGTCAAGCTGCACCGCCTCGGTGGCCCATCCGCGGGCCGCTCGCCTGTTCGGCGGCCGGGAATGCGTGGTGTTCCATGCTGCTGAACTGTTCGGTCCCGAATTTCATTGGGGGAAATCGGCCTCCGGGGGCTCTTAGACGGGCCGTCCTGGCCGGGCGAAGACGTGGGGCGGCTCAAGGTGACGCGTGGTCAGGGATGGCACCCGCCCTCGCCGACCGTTGCCGGCCGCGGCTGCAGCGATGGCACGGACCACGCGGCGAAGGTGGCGCGGGTGCTGGCACCGGCTGATATCGGCTGGCGCCACGGACAGGAACCCCGGCGCCACGTCCCGCCCCCGCGGGTCCGCTCGCCGGCAACCCTCGCACACGTCGACGGTCACTAGACCGCGGGCGCCGTAGCGCCGAAACAGCTTGAACCGATGGCCTTCCATGGTGGTCGCCCTCAGGGAACGGGGCCGCCGCGCCGGACCAACCGCTGCAGCGCCCGGTCCCGGTCGCCCTCGTATCCGTCCCACCACCGGACGATCGCGCCGCCCGGAAGCTTACCGGCGCCCGCCCTCGCCGTGTCGGCAAGGTTCGCCACGCCCTCGCCCACGCGGCCGATCGCGCCCAGGTCCGCCAGTATGAGCGCCACCACGCCCGCCGGGCGCCGCGAGCCCGGCGCAAGCGCCCAGGTCCAATCGTCACGCAGACGGACACGGACGCCGCCCCAGGTCGACACTTCGGCCACGGGTCGCACGGGTCGCCGGGGGTTGGTCGCTCTCATGCTGTCCGCCCTCGCCGTGTCCGCTCGCCTGTCCGCCGGCCGGCGCCGGCCGGACCGGGGCATGTCCGCCCCTCGCCTGCACCGCTCGCGGATGGGCCGTTCCCCACTTCGGCCGGGGCTCGATTCGCCCGACTCGACCGCCTCAGCGCCCCGCGTGTGCCACGAACGGCGGGTCCGGCGATGTTCTAACCGTCCGTCACAGTTTCAAGGGCTCGTGAACCGTACTGAGCGCCGCGAGCGCGTCCGCCACGGCCACGGCGTGTTACGCGCCGGGCGCGCGCCGTTGGTCGCCATAGCTGTAATTATCGGCACAACGGCAGCTCTTCGGCCTGACCGGTCCCACCGGCCGGTGCGACGGCCGAGCGCAGCGCCGTGGCGAGGTTCCTCTAGTCGTCCGCGTCCGGCGCGGTCCCGACCTTGCCCGTCGCCGGGTCGTAGTCGGGGATGCCGCGCTCGCGCGCTTCGGCGACCGTGAAGGGGCGGAACTTGCCGTCGGCGTCGAGTTTGCCCATGCTTACCTCGCCGGGCTGCGTGGTGAACCGCTCCGGGCGGATGCGGGGCTCAGTCATCAATTCCCACCGTCTCCGCGGGCGCGGGCGGTTCGACCAGCGTAATCCGCACTTCCCGCGGTTCAGGCGGCCCCACGTCGAGCGCGCCGGCCAGCTCGACAGCCTGAGACGGCCGGCCCATCACCCGATCCAGGACTTCACGCGCCGCCGCCACGACCGCCGATGATGGGGACTCGTCAGACCGCAGCACCCGGCCCAACGCTTCCACCGCCTCGACGCCGAGCGCGGCCAGCGCCCGCCGCGCATCCGCCGTCACCGCTTCAGCTGAAGTCCGCACGGCCGCCCGGAACGCCGGATCGCCCCGCCACCGCGACGCCGTCCGCAGCGACACGCCAGCCGCCGTCGCCGCTTCGGCCAGGCTCGCACCGGCCGCCGTCGCTTCGGCCGCGATGATCTGTTTCGGGGTCAGGTCCGGGATCGGGTCCGAGTCTTCCATCCGCCGAATATGGCGCGAATCGGCCGCGCCTGTCCACCGCACGCCCGGAATCCGCCCTCAGCGCCTCCCCCCCGGCACGAACGCCGCGCCGGGAGCAAGGGCCCGCGCCCGACCTCGCAATCGCCACACGGGCAGCGCTAGCCCGTCGCACGGCCCGCTCTCCGGGTCGCGAACGATGTTGCCAACGTGATTGTCGGGTGCGAGTTCGATTGCAGTCCGGTCCTCCGTCTGCGGATACGCCCTGATAGTCACGCCTTCGCCGATCACGAGAATGCCCATCGCTCGGGTCATCGGGTCCATGATGTCCTGTCCTCCGAATCCTTGAATTGATCAACCTGCCGGCCGTGTAGGGTGTGTAGGGTGTGCACCCTTTTCCAGTTTGCGCCCACACGCGCGCGCGTAGAGGTTAACTGGAAAACCCTACATCGTATACACACAGTCTTGTCCAATGACACATGAGCCTGAACGGGGGGTTGTTTCCAACGACAAGTGAGCCTGAACGGGCGTCGAGTCGCGGATCATCGGAGGATGATCGTGCAACTCGACACGCACCGCCTGCAGACCCTGGGTCAGGTTCGGGAATTCCTCGACGGGAGTCAGGAGATCGACCTTCGACCGCAAACCCGCACCGAGGCCTACGCGTTCGTGGCGGAGACCGTACAACGGTTCGACTACGCCGGGCGATCCAAGGCCGACAAGGGCCTGCTGCGCCGCTTCCTGACCAAGGCGACCGACCTGTCGCGGGCCCAGGTCACCCGCCTGCTGCGCCAATACCGGACCACCGGCGAGGTCATCGACCGTCGCGGCGCCCCCCGGCAACCGTTCCCCCGCCGCTACACCCCCACCGACATCGGGCGGCTCGCCGAACTCGACGCGCTCCACGGCACGCTCTCCGGCCCGACCACCCGCAAGCTCTGCGCCCGCGCCTTCCACCGCTTCGGTGACCCCCGCTTCGAACGCTTGGCCGCCATCTCCAACGGCCACCTGTACAACCTGCGGCACTCCATCACCTACCAGCGGCGCCGCGGGACGGTCCCGGCCCCCACGCGCTCCGTGCAGATAGCGATTGGGGAACGCCGCCGGCCGCAGCCGTTCGGGCAACCCGGCCACGTGCGAGTCGATACGGTCCATCAGGGCGACCTGGACGGGGTCAAGGGCTTGTACCACCTGAACTTGGTGGATGAGGTCACCCAGTTCCAGTTCATCGGTTCGGTCGAATATATCCAGGCGGCCTGTCTGAAGCCGGTTCTCGAAGCTCTGCTGCGGGCGTTCCCCTTCATCCTCCACGGATTCCACGCCGACAACGGCTCGGAGTTCATCAACCGCGACGTGGCGGCGCTGCTCGAAGCGATGCACATCGACGCGTTCACCAAGTCCCGCGCCCGCCGCTGCACCGACAACGCCCTGGTCGAGAGCAAGAACGGCTCGGTCATCCGCAAGCACCTCGGCTACGGCCACATCCCCAACCGCTACGCCGAGCGAGTCCATGCTTTCAACCAGCAGTTCCTGTCGCCCTACCTCAACTTCCACCGGCCCTGCTTCTTCCCCAGCGAAGAGGTGGACGCCAAGGGCCGGGTGCGCAAGCGCTATCGCGACGCCGACATCATGACCCCCTACGAGAAGCTCAAGTCGTTGCCCAACGCCGCCGCCTGCCTGAAGCCGGGAACCACCTTCGCCGAACTCGACGCCGCCGCCTCGGCCACCAGCGACAACGAGGCGGCACGCGCCCTCAACCAGGCTCGCGACCGCCTGTTTGCCTCCATCGACCCGGCAGCCTGACAACGCCACAACGCACCAGCCGATGCGGACCGCATGGCGCTCGGTGACGCGCTCTCGGAGGGCGGCTGGGTGGCGTGTCGGAGCGGAGTAGCTGCGGGCGGGCGTGTCAACGCGCTGCGCTCCGGCCCTGCGGGTGACACCCCCGCCCTCCGCTCAGACCGCAGCCGCGCCTCCACACCGCCAAGCTGCGCTATCCGGCCACGCTCGAGGCCGTCGACTTCACCCACCCCCGCCAGCTCAACCGACAGCAGGTCCTGACCCTCGGCGCCTGCGCCTGGATCGCCGGTGCCACAACCTGCTGCTGATCGGCCCAACCGGCATCGGCAAGAGCTTCCTCTCATGCGCGTTTGTCGAACGCGCCTGTCGCCGCAGCTTCACCGCACGCTACGTCCGGATGCCGCCCCTGCTGCACGTACTCGCCGTCGGCCGCGGCGACGGGTCCTAACGCCCGGCTCCTGACCCGCCTCGCCAAGCTCGACCTGCTCGCCATTCGACGACTGGAGGACCGCCACCGCTGCGCGACGCCGAGCGGCGTGACCTCACCGAGGTCATCGAGGACCGGGCCGAGCGCCGCCTCGACCCGCATCGCCAGCCAGTTGCCCGTCACCGACCAGCTCGCCGTCCATCGGCGACGCCAACCAAGCCGACGCCATCTGCGACCGGCCTGCTCCACGACGCGCACCGCATCGAGCGGTCCTTCAGCTCGATGCGACGGACACACCGCGCCCCGAAGACCCGTACGCCGGAGACGACATCAGCATCCCAACGCCGGCCTGCGCCCCGGCAGCGAGGTCAGACCCGCTCCCGCACGCCGCCAGTCCCGCCGGGGCCGGCCGGCCTATGGATCGCGCCGGCGGCATGGAAAACGCGCACGATACGCTGGCGGTTGACTGCACCCGCGTCGAGGCGCGTTTCCCACCCCGACTTGGACGGCACAGAACGCCGCCCACACGTCCCACAGGCAAGATCGTTGTACTCTTCGAACACGACGCCACGGGTAGCATCTCGTGCGCCGGGCACGGGCTGACAGCACCGACAGACCGAGCCGAATGCGGCAGCAGTACGCCCCCGGCCAGCGTCCTGTCGGCGGGGACGTTGCGGGTGAAGCGGGTGTCGGCGGCCGCGGGGACCGACCGGAATCGAGCCAGTGATCGATTGGGCGGCGAACCGGAAGACGTTGCAGACACGGGGAGATCTGCAGTTCAGCAACTTGCCCGCCAGCCCTCTTCCGGTTCGAATACTGAATGCCCTGCAAGCCCTCCAGGTCCTCGACGCGGGACGTGCGCGTGACTGCTTCTGGCCCCCACAACCCATCGTCGCCGCCATGGAACATAATGTCCGTCAGCGTGCGCGGACTTCACAGCGCCGCGCCAGGATCCCTGTTTCGATCCGCTGATTCGGTCGCCCGTCAGCCTCGGCTCACGTGCCTCCGCTTCAGGCTCATTTCTGGATTGGAAAGGACTCACACCCTACATCCGCAGCTCGACGGCGTAGACGAATCCACGGCTCGCGCGCCGTTTCGTGGCTCGCCGGCCCACCGCCGTGCCCCATGCTGTCCGCGACGCCTTTCGCATGCCCTCATCCTCGCACCAAGCGCAGTAGTCGCGGTAGAGCTCTGCCGCCGCCGTCTCCGATGTTTCCGACTTCTCACACCGGACCTCGAACCAACCGCCCACGGAATCGGTCGCCTCGAAGTAGGTCTCGGTCGAGTCGCGGACTGCTTGGCAGTCGTGCAGGCCTATGGCCGCGTATTCGTTCGCGCCCTCGATGATCCACCTCAACACCCCCGGCAGTTCGTCCGGCGAGCGCAACCGGGCCGGCAGCGTCGGGTCGGGATCGGCTGGCCTCGCCTCGAACGGCCATATTCGCAGCCGTCGGCGGAGCGCATTGTCGACGAGCCGTACCGCGGGCGGCTCGTTCGACAAAATCCAGACGGTCGCCGCCGGCCGGAAGGTGAAGAAGTCCCGCCGCATGAAGCGCGCAGGAATGGCATCGCCGCCGCTGATGGCCTTGAGCGTTTCGCTCCGAAAGGTGCCGCCCGTCACTTCTGGAGCGGTCGCCAAACGCTTGCCGAGCAGGCCCGCGATCCCTGTCGGGTGTTGCTCGTTTCGCGCATTGAGCACGGACGCGGGGAGCACGCCCGCGTAGCCGCCGAGCGCCGCCGAGATGGTTTCGGCGAACGTCGATTTCCCCGTTCCGCCATCGCCGCACAGAACCTCGACGCGATGCTCCCGGTTGTGCCCGAACGCCGACGCCCCGACGGCCGCCTGTAACGCGCTCGCCATATCGCCGTCGCCGCCGCAGGCTTCGCCCACGAAGTCGAGCCACGGGATCGAGATCTCATCGGCAAGGTCACAGCCCGTCGCCATCGTGATCCAGTCGTCCGGGGTTTGCGTGCGGTCGACGCCCGTCGTGAGCTCGACGACGCGCCCGGCGGGCAGCCCGAGCACGGCGTCCCCTTGGTCCCATTCGTGGCGGCTCAGCGACTCGGCTGCCATGGTCAGCGCGTCTCGAAGGTGGTTCACTCGATACCAGGTGACGCGCTCATCGGTCGGCACGATGCGGTCGATGGCGCGCGTCATGTCGTGGAGCGGCTCCGTCGCCTCGCGCCAGCCCTCGCCGCCGCTCCAGGCCATCCACCGGCCGCGGGTCGCCCAATGCCGCCGATCGTCGGCGTGGGCGCGCGCAAACGCCTCGGCGAACGCGAGGTGGTGCAGCTCCGCCGGTGCTGGTGCGGGCTGGAACGTGGCGACGTTGGTCATGCGGCGGCCGTCGGCTCGACGCGGTGCGCGTCCAGCCAGTCATTCAACGCGGCGCCCTGGTATAGCACCCTGTTTCCGAATCGCACGTATGGCGGACCGTAGCCGCGGTGCCGCCACTGGGCGAGCGTGCCCCGCGTGGCAATCACGGCCAGCTCCGGTGCGTTGGTGGGGTAGTAACGGTCGGGCTCGAATCGCGTCATTCTGCGGCTCCCCTCGTTGCTCGGTGAGAACCACGTTAACGCGGATTCATCCGCTTCGGTGGACGTTCATTTCTGCGGAATTCCCGACCACGCGCCCGGTGGCCACTCGCGGGCGCGCTTGGCGGCATCGCGCGCGGCCGAAGGGCTGCAATGGTAGAGCTTGGCGAGTTCGCGGGAGGCGTGGCGCCCTGACCAGCCGAACCACTCCATCCCGATTATTGCGCCCACGAGCATCGCGTAGTCGCGCCGATGGTCGGTCTTCGGGCCGGGCCTCGTCGGCTCGAAGCGCCGCCCGGCGGCGACCTCGTTGGCCCAGGCTTGCAGGGACGCCGGCACTGGCTGGCCTTCGTCGAGGATGGCGCCAAACAACGCCTGAAGTTCTCGGAACGTCCAAGCGTCGTGCTCCGCCGCGCGGAGCCAGAAACGCAACGCCGCATCGGCATGGGCAGTCGAGCGCCACACGCTCACGAGGGATTGGCGCGACCGCCAGGCATGCATCGCACCACTCGGCGCCAGCTCAGGCACGGCGGCGCTCCATGACGGGCACGACCTCGCCGCTCTTGCCGGCCATGATCGCCGCCATCTCCGCGCCGATGCGCTCCCGAGCGTCGCGGACCGGGTTCCCGACGGCACGGACATAGCGATCCGCCATCGCCGTCGTCTTGTGACCGAGCAGGTCACGGAGAACGTGCGTTCCGACTCCAGCCGCCGCCGCTCGCGTCATGATGGTTCTGCGCAGGTCATGGAGCCGCACGTCCTCGAGCCCGGCGAGCGTCGCGACGCGGACGAAGTGGGACCGCACCGTCCGGTAGGTCACGGCAGCGTCCCGTCCCGTGCTGAACGCCCAACGGTTCATCCGCGGAAGGTCGGCGAGAATCGCGAGCGCCGCGGCTGGCAGGTCGTGCTGCCGCCGGCCCGTCTTCGTCTTCGGCAGCAGCAGCCGGCCGGTGTCGAAGTCCACGTGCCCCCACTCGACCGAGACGATCTCGCCGATGCGCAGCCCCGTCACGGCGGCGAAGCGGATCGCGGCGATCGATGCGGGGCTCGTGCTCTCGGCTTCCGTGAGCGCGGCGGAGAGCGCCCCGATCTCGGCCGCGGAGAGAACGCGATCTCGCGGCTCCTCCCGCGCCCGGTCGATGCCGCGCGCCGGATTCGAGCGGTCCGGCCGCCATCCCCACGTCTCGAATGAGTTGAACAGTCGGGACACGAACGCGTGCACCCGATTCCTCTGCACGAGCGCATGTCGGAGACGGCCAAGCATGGCCTCGACATCGCGCCGAGCGACCTCCGCGACCTTGCGTGTCCCGAGCGCGGGGCGGACGTACTTCTCAGCCTGACTACGGTAGTCGCCCACGGTGCGCTCGGCCATGCGACCGGTGGCGACGCGATCGGCGACGTATGCGCCGAAGAACCGATCGAGTCCGTCGGCCACGGTCGGCGCCTCCCGTGCGTCGTGTTCACGCTGCAACGGGTCGGTCTCGCCCGCGCGGATGCGCATCAGCTCGTCCGCCGCGCGCTTGCGGACCGCCGCCAACGCGACGCCACCGACCCGGCACAGGATCGCCTGCCGCTTCCGGCCGCCCACCCGGTACCGGACGACGAAGTTCCGGGTTCCGCCACGGGTCACCTGAAGTCCCAGGCCGGGCACCTGCGAGTCCCAAATCGTGCGGCTCTTGCCGCCGGCCTTCGCGTCCCGAATGACCTTTTCCGTCAGCATGTTCACCCCGTGGTTTCCGCTCAGTGGGTCAAGTCAGTAGGTCGAGCGTGTCACCAACGTGTCACCACTTCGCCATAATACGGCGTCAACGCGATTCATGCAAGCGAATCGCGAACAACCGCTAAATGGCTGGTTCTACGGGGGTTAGCGAAGGCGGGTTGACGCGGACGAATCGGAACGAAATGCGCTGGACGCGGACTTTTAATCAGATGGTCGCTGGTTCGATCCCAGCGCGGCCCACCAAGATAAACCCAATGAAAACAGTGATTTACAGGGTTCAGGCGAGCATCTGTAAAGTCTCGTAAATCGCCCAAGTCAGCACTGAGTCAGCACAGCCCGACGACGACACTGGAAAGGACGGATGACCGGAATCGAAATCGCGGCTGTCGCGGCCACCGTCGCGATCGCGAAGAACATCAGGGACCTCACGACCAATCTGGGCGAGAAGGTGCCGAAGCCGGTGCGGGACGTTGATCTCCGGTCGCCTCGTGCCGACGAACACCGCTCTGACCGTGTAGCCGTCAGCCTTCGCCCTCTCCACGAGCCGCGGCCGCGACCGTCCCGAGTACGTGCTCTCGAATCCGAAGCTCTCACCTGTGCCGACGTGTTCCTGGATGGCACGGTCCACCAGCTCGCGCGCCTCAAGCTGCTTCGCCGGACTGTTCCAGTCCCCCAATCCGGCCGCAAGAGAGTCGGCGTCGTAGAAGTCGCGGGGGAGTTCGTCCCGGTGGTCCCGGCACCAGGTCGACTTGCCGGCACCATTGCCCCCGATGACGATCGTCAGCGTCGGCATCCGTTCGTTGCGCCGCTGCGGCGACGTTCAGTCTATGGACGCGGCCAGTGGGGAACTCCCTGGCTTCGGGGGCGCTCTCCGGGTGGGTCTCGGTCGTGCCGTCCGGCCATCGACGGATCATCGTCTCGGCCCGAAGGTCGTGCCGGTCGACCACCCCGTTGGGCCATTCCGTCATGATGACGTCATCTTCGCCCTCGGGCTCGTAGACGCAAGCCTTGCCCTGCTCGAGCACATCCTCCGCGAGTCCTGCACCGCCGGAATGGCCAGCTCCCGCTCCCGCGCGGTCGTGGTCACACTCATGGCCGCTCCTTTCCTGGCCGCTGGGGACGCCGCTCCTTGATTCTACTCCCGGTGCCCTGTCGTCTCGCGAGCTGTCTCGCGCCAGGGATGCCTTTACGTACCGGACGCACGTCGGGCAGAATCCCTCAGCCCGCGCCCGCCTCTGGTCGTCACTACCGGCCCGGTGGCTCCCCAGACGGAGGCGGCATCTCATCGGGCGCGAACCGCGGCAGCAGCTCGTCCCGCATCGCGAGGTGATACACCGCGGCCGCCACCGTGATCGCCGACGCGATGGCGTCCTGCTCGAGCACCCGTTCGTAGGTGTCGAGATTGGTATGCCAGGTATGACTGCCGTACTGGATCGGATCCTGCCGCATGCTGATTCCCGGCAGCCCGACGGCGTTGAACGACGTGTGGTCCGATCCGCCCCGGCGCCGGCTGTTCGTGGTCTGCGCCCCGATCACCCCCAGGTCACGGAACGGCGCCAAGGCGTCACGCAGGATGTCGCCGGCTGCCGGCGGCCCGAACACCCGGGCGCCGCGGGCCCGGCCGGTGCCGGCGTCGATGTTGAAGTAGCCGCCGAACGAGGCGTGCGCGGGCGTCGGCTCCTCGGCGGTCCCGAAATGCTCCTTCACGTAGGCACGTGAGCCCAGCAGCCCCTGCTCTTCGCCCCCCCACAGCGCCACGCGAATCGTGCGGCGGAGCTCGACGCCGAGCGCGGCGAGAATGCGCGCCGCCTCCATCATGACCGCCACCCCGACGGCGTTGTCGGTGGCCCCGGTCGCGGCGTGCCACGAGTCGAGGTGTCCGCCCAGCATGATGACCTCGTCCGCCAGATCGGCGCCGGGCAACTCGGCGACGGCGTTGTAGACGGTGCGGCCGTCCGGATGGGTGCGATTGACGATGTCGATCTCCAACTCGACCGGCGCCGACCCGAATTCGAGTAGGCGGACGAGCCGGCCGTAGTCCTCGTTCCGCATGACGACGGTGGGCGCCGCCTGGTCGACGTCGTACGTGCGGTTCTGGAACGCGCGAATCTGGCCGTGCTCGCGGCCGGCGTCGTTGACCCGCGCCACCGCACCCGCCTCACGCAGAAACGCGGCGACGCGGGCCTCGATCTCCCGGCGGTTCAACGGGCGATCTTCGCCATCGCCGCCGCCCCCGCCGCGGCCGCCCCGCCCACCGCGCCCCGCACCGACCGGCGGGGGCGGCGCGTCGAACTGCCGGGCGAGCTGGGCGTCCTCGGCCCGGCGCGCCGAATCGGTCATGGCGACGCCGACCTGCACGTGCTCGCCCACCAGCACCGCCTTGCCCTGCACCTTCCCCCGCAGCCCCTCCAGATGCGCGTCCAGATCTTCGCGCGTCGGCCGCTCCGGCAACGTGAGCTGGAACACCTCGGCCCGCACCGCCCCGTCGGTGCCGGGGGTCCACGCCAGCGCCTCGGTCACCAGGGCATCCGTCGCCGGCGCGACGAGATGCACGCTCAACCGCTCGTTCGACCATCCGGGGTGACCGAAATCGAACGGCTCCAGGTGTCCGTCCGTCAGTCCCCAGTCTTCCATCTGCGCGACCGCCCAGCGCCCCGCCGCCTCGAGGTTGGGCGAACCCGTCAGCCGCGGCCCGTAGACGTCGGTCAGCCAATGCAGCGTCGCCATGATCTGCGAGTTGGACGTGGCCTCCTGCCGGATGCGCCAGTTCATGTCGCTGTCCGGCCGCTCCTGCGCACCGGCGACCGCGCCGCCCAGCAGCAGCACCGCCGCCGTCACCGCCGTCAGACGTTCTCTCATCGGTCTGCCCCCCACGCGGCGCACGGACGCGCCCGCGCATGCTCACCCGCCAAGACGACGGCCGGCCTCAGTTTGGATTTCGACACCTGCCAGTGCCTCCGACAAGCCCTCCGGATCAGCAATCCCGGCGCCACGAAAGAACCCGACGTTGACGCCGGGCCGCTGACCGCGCGGTCAGCGGGCGGCCTCGGCCTTCTCGAGGTTGCGATTGACCAGGAGGATGCCCGCCAGGCCGTCGTTGCCTTCGTGGCAGGCGTACTCGTACAGCGGGCCGTCGTTCCGGTTGAGCGGGATACGGGCGATCCAGGGGCGCGTCCAGGTCGTGGGGTCGGTGACCGTGAACTCGTAGTCGATGTTGTCGGCGTCGACGCGGGTCAGACGCTCGACCAGGTGCAGGTTGTCGGCGGAACCGCGAAAGTTGGTCTTGCCGGTGAAGTGCGTGGTCTCGATGACGAGCGTGTCGCCGTCCCACCGGCCGCGCGAATCCCCGTTCCACTGCCGGACGCCGTCCGGGAGCGGGGGGCGAGTGTCCAGCGGGATGATGCGGGCGTCATGGATCATCTCCATGAAGATCACGACATGGCCGGGTGTCTGGAAGATCTGATAGTTGTTGTTGTAGAGGCCCGGGAGCCGCGGCACCGTCCGCGTGATGCAGCGTTCGCTCGGGTTGCGCTCATCGGCGGCGCCGAGACCCTGACTCCGCCCGGTCTCGAAACGTCGTTGACCCTCCGGCGTGAGCGGGGGAACCCGACCATCGGCCGGATTGCTGATCAGGGCCGTACGCCGATCCGCCACCGTCCTCGTCCCCCGATCCCAGTAGTACCGGTCGTCGACCCGCTGTTCGGCCGTCCGCGTTTCGTAGGCGGCCGCCTCGCCGGGGGTCAGCGTCTCCTGTCCGGCGAACTGCCGGGGGCGCTCCAGCGGGGTAATGGTCCGGTTGTCCCAGATTCCCTGCAGGTCCGGTGCGCCCCAAGGCGTCCGGGGGACGCCCGAATCGCCCGTCCCCTGCGCGGCAGACGACAACGGCAGCAGCAACACCACGGTGACGAGAGCGGCGGAGAAGGATCGGCGCATCGTTTGCTCCCTGGAGGACACCAGACTGACTGATGAGTAATAGGTTGGATCGTGGCGACAGATTCCCTTGGCAGATTCCTCGGCCTGCCGAGCCGTCTCATGTGATCACGCAGCCGAAATCGAGCCGCTCGCCCCGCCGGTCCGGATGTCAGGCGGTGGGGCCGGACTTCAGCCACCGGCGGACCACGCGGTTCCACCACATGATCGCACCGGTGACGAACAGCGCGGGCGGCACGAGCCCGATCAGCGCCCAGATCGCCTTGGTGGTCGAGTTGCAGAGCGCCCCGCAGCCCGGGATGCCGCGGCCGCCGAGCCGGCCGAAGTGCAGGTAGGCGAGCCAGTACATCACCTGGTCGCCGACGCGATCCACCGGGTTCGACGCGTCGAACGGCTCCAGGTAGTCGACCATCGCGGCGAACGGGGCCGGGAACGACAGGTAGGCCCCGGTGATCGCCCACATGAGCAGGAACGGCCAGCACCAGAAGCCGAACGCGCTGTGGAGGCTCCAGTTGAGCCGCTTCCGGTCGATGGTCAGGCTGCGCCGCCAGCGCTGGATGCCGGGCCACCAGATCGCGGCGCCGGTCAGCGACAGCAAGAGGAGGAAGAGCGCGCCGATGCCGTTCACCCGCCGACCGGTCTGTCCGCCGAGGAGGTTGTCGTGCAGGTCCAGCATCCAGGCGCTTACGCGGTAACCCAGCGGCAGGGGGTCTCCCAGATCCTCGCCCGTGATCGGGTCGAAGAGCCGCCGTATCCGGTCGTCGTCGCGCGTGAGGGTGATCTCGACGGCGTGGTTCGGGGTCTCACCCGGCCGGACGTCCGCCACTTCGTAGCCGGGGTAGGCCTGCCGGGCCGCGCGCTCCAGCGCGTCGTCGCCCAGCGACGCGCCCGCGCTGTCCACGATGACGGGCTGCGGCGAGAAGACGGTGTACAGCTCGTTCCGATAGACCAGCACGCTGCCGGTCGCGCAGATCACGAAGATGTAGAGGCCCAGACCGATGCCGGTCCACAGGTGAACCTGGAAGATCGCCTTGCGCAGCCCAACGCTCTGCGGCGCCCCCACCCAACGCGTCCACGAGTTCCCCATGGAGCTTCGACCGTCCGTCGCAACCATCGGCCCGTACCGGCTGGCGCCATCCGTTCTACGTCACCGCGGCCCCCGCCCTGCTCGCGAGCAGCCTCGACACGGCGAACCGGTTCATCCCGGTCCCGGTCTTCCTCAGCGGGAGCGGAGCAGGCCGGGCGCCGGCCGCGACATCGCGCGCGCAGACGCCGCGGCCGGCCGCGCCTCAGCGGACGCCGGCCGCCGGCAGGCCCTCGAAGCCGGGGGGAAGCTGGGCGCCCAGCGCGTTCTGGAACATCGCCAGTTGCGTATAGTTGCCGACGATCAGGACCACCTCGACGAGTTCCTCCTCGGTGTAGCGCGCCGCGAGCGCGTCCCACGTCGGGTGCGAGATGAACCGGCTGGCGTGCAGCTCGTCCGCCGCCCGCAGGACGGCGCGCTCGAAGTCGTCCCATCCGGTGGCGTCCGGGCCCGCCGTCACGCGCCCGACCTCCTCCGCCGTCAGCCCCGCCTCCTGCCCGATGACGTCGTGCCGTCCCCAGATATAGTCGCCGCGCGACAACCAGGCGGTGCGCAGGATGAGCAGTTCCCGGTGGCGCGTCGGGATCGTCGCGTTGCGGACGAAGTGGCCCGTGTACTCCCAGTACTTCCGGCACGTCTCGGTGACGTCGGGACAGAGCTCCCGCATCGGCCCCTCCCCCGCATCCTCGGGCAGCGAAATCCGCGGGCCGTCGAGGTGCTCGAACGGCGCCACGCGGCTCGCGCCCGGCTCCTGCGCCGCGGCGACGGCCACGCCGACCACGAGCGCTCCGCCGACGAGGATCACGCCGGCCGCCAAGCTTGTCTTCCGCATCGGACACCTCCCTGTTGGCGCCAGCGCTCCATCCGACGGACGGCCAGCCTGCGCCCACGAAACGCAACGCACGCGACCCGATCGGATCCGCACCGGCAAGCGATGAACTGGCATTCTACACGTCCGGAGAGCGCCTGCGGCTCGACGGCGGCGCTTGTCGCGCGTCTCGCCGAGCAGCAGCTTCCCGGGCTGCGCGTTGTCACACCGAGAGCGCTGATTGCCGGGAGCTGAACCCTGTCGACACTGACCATCCGGCTTCCCGACGATACGCACGCACGGATGCAGGCGCGCCTGCAGGCCGATACCCCGCCGCCACCCGACCCGACGATACGCACGCACGGATGAAGGTCCTTGCCCGGCATCGCCCGGGCGTTACGGCGCGAGCAGCTCGTTCATGACGGCGTGCCGCCAGGGGCACCCGCCATCAGGGCGTCGACGACGGCCGCCTGGCGGCGCGGCGTGCTCATCAGGCGGTCGACATAGTCGTCGGCCGGGCGCGTGAGCAGCTCGCGGGGGGTGCCGAGCTGCACGAGCCGGCCGGCGTGCATCACACCGATGCGGTCGGCGAGGATGAGCGCCTCGGTCATGTCGTGGGTCACGAAGATGGTCGTCAGCGCGAGCGCCTCGCGGATGCGCAGAAACGACTGCTGCAGCCGCTCGCGGGTGACCGGATCGAGCGCGCCGAAAGGTTCATCGAGCAGCATGACGCGGGGTTCGGCGGCGAGGGCGCGCGCCACGCCGACCCGCTGCTGCTGCCCGCCGGACAGCTCGCTCGGCCCGCGGTCGCGCACGGCGGGCTCGAGCTCCACGAGGGCGAGCAGTTCGTCGACCCGCGCCGCGATGCGCTCGGACGGCCAGCCGAGCAGCCCCGGCGTGACCGCGACGTTCTCGCCGACGGTCATGTGGGGAAAGAGACCGATCCGCTGAAAGACGTAACCGATGCGCCGGCGCAGCTCGTGCGGCGGCAGGCCGGCCGTGTCGGCCCCGTCGAGCCGCACGGAACCGGCGGTCGGCTCCGTCAGCCGGTTGATCATCTTGAGGGTGGTGGTCTTGCCGCAGCCCGAACCGCCCAGCAGAACCACCAGCTCGCCGGCACTCACCTGCAGGCTGAAGTCGTCGACGACGACCGCGTCGCCGTAGCGCTTCGTGAGCCCGTCGGCTTGAATCATGGTCGACGATGGTTTCCCGCCCGGCAACCGGTCTCTTGGATGCCTATTGCCGCTGCCCGATCACGATATGCGCGAGACTTCGTGCATCGGATGGAAGCTCGTCGTCTCCGGCCGGCATGCCGCCGAACGAGAGCATGTAGGCGATGACGTCGACGTACTCTGCGTCGGTGAGCGAGCCTGGATTGTCCTCGGGCATGGTCAGCCGCGTGTACGCCAACAGGGCGGCCAGCGATCGTCCCTGCCACTCGCGAAGGAATCTCGCCCGCACGAGAGGGGGCGTGGACCGCATGTCGGGGTCATCCGGGGCGCCATTCAATCGGCGGCCGTGACACAAGCCGCACGCACCGGCGTACACCTGCCGGCCGCGCGTCGCCTGAGCCTCGGTGAAGACACTGTCCCAAACCGACGCCACCTGGTCCGCATCCGCGAACCTGTCCAGCACCGCGGCCACCTCGTCGGTGGTCACACTGCCGAAGGCGTTCGTCCAGGCGTTTCGGACGTAGCTCGCGAGGGAAGCGGTCTCGGCCGCGGCCAGGGCGGGGAACGGAGGCATGTTCCCGGTGCCCTCGTGAATGGCGCGGACAATCCGGGCCGCGTTTCCGAGCTGGTCGTTACCGCTCAGGGCCGGGATCGCCGGCGGGTTCCCCGCGCCCGAGGTTCCGTGGCACAGCGCGCAATGCTCCTCGTAGAGCTGCTGCCCCTGCTCGAAGAGCACCGTGTCGTTGTCCTGCGCGGCGACGGCGCACGGGACGATGACCCACCCGAGACTCAGAACACCAACCGCGATTTTCCGCATCGGACGCACTCCCCCGTCGTGTCGGCACCAGCGATCAGGGCCAGAGATCGGCCTCCGACAGCTCCCGCTCCTGTGCCAGCTCTGCCCGAATCGTCGTGTCGGTCTCTACTTCCCCGTTGAAACGGAAGGGAACGTAGCTCTTTCCCGTCACGAAGAGCCTGCATTCGCCGGCCGGAACCCGCAATTGCGCCACGCCGCGTTCGTCGGTGACGGCCCGATACGGGTGCGCAACCACCTTCGCACCCGCAACCGGGCTCTGACTCTGCGCGTCCGTGGCGACAACCGTCAAGAGGCACGCGGGCGTGGACACGACCCGTACGCCGACAGGGACGCTGCGGTCGGTGTGCGCGACCGCCAGGCCGCCCGTCAGCGCCGTGGCCTCCCAGGTGTAGAGACCCTCGGTGTCGGGGGCAGCCAGGGCGACCTCGGCATGGTAGAGCGCGTCGGTGCCGGGCCACGGATCGTCGCCGAGGGTGGTCGTCGCCCGTGTCTCGCCATGGTGGTCGCGCACCTCCACCACCCAGCCGGCGGGTCCGCACTTGGAGGAGCACGCGACCCCGAGCTTGAGGGTGAAGCGCTCCCCCCGCGCGATGGCCGGCGGCGTGTCCCAGACCACGACCTGGGTGTCGTGCGGCGTCGCGTTGTCGTCCTGACGAGCCATGGTCGGCGTGCGGCCGCTAGACGGACGGCTCTTCCGCCGCCTGCCCGCCGGCGATGTAGCCATGGACGTGGCCCTTGCCGAGGCCGTGCTTGTTGAACCCTCCCACCGCCTCGCCGCCGGCGTAGAGGCCCGGAATGGCCTGCCCCTGCATGTCCACGACCTGCTGGCGGCCGTTGACGCGCAGGCCGCCGTAGGAGTCGTGCCAGATCACCATGATCGACAGCGCGTAGAACGGCGGCGTCGCGATGCGGTTCATGGGGGCGTCGGCCTCTCGCTCGAACTCGGGGTCGGCGCCGGCGTCCACGCAACCGTTCCAGGTAGCGACGGTCTCGGCCAGATGACGCAGCGGCACCCGCTGGAACTCATGGCCGGCGGCAATCTTCCCGGCCAGCGCCTCGATGGTATCGGCCTGGAAGAAGTAGCCGTTGTCCGACACGTAGGGGTGTCGGAGCTCCCAGCCGGTGCGCTCGACCGCCTCCTGATCGAAGATCGCCCACAGCGGCCCCGAGTAGTAGTCCGGAGCCTTCGACCCCTCGTTCATGGCCAAAGCGGCATCGAGGCCGTGGTCATAGCTGTACATCTGCTTGACCCACTCCTTCTGGCAGTTGCGCCAGTCGAGCGGCTTGTGGTCGAGCCCCTGGCCCGGGGCGCCGCCGTCGCCCGGATACCGGCTGCCACCCGGCCTGGCGGGAAGACGGACCTCGTTGAAGAACCGCTTCCCGACCTGGTTCACCGCGATGAACTCTTCGAAGCCGGCACTGCCGACATTGACCCCCGCCGAGCCGCGGTAGCCGAACGTCGGGTGCCCGGGCATCATGGTCGTATACGCATCGCGGGTGCCGAGGCGGGTCGAGATGTGGAACGTCGTGGGATACGACAGGTTCTGCTGCATCCCCGCCAGGTTGGCGCCCACCCTCAGGCCGGCAATCAGCGCACTGGCGTCCTGACCGTGGGGGCCCTGCAGGGCCACGCCGCTCGTCGGAAAGGCGGGCTCGCGCATGGCGGGATAGAACATGCTGCGGACCTCGGGATTGCCGGCGTGACCGCCGCTGGCCAGGATGACGCCCCGGCGGGCACGGATGGTCACCGTCTCGCGCCGCTCGTCGACGTTGCCGTTCTGCCAGTAGCTCCGCAGGAGCTCGCCGGTCTCGGGGTGGTTCCGTGGCGAGTAGTGAGCTCTGATTCCCACCACTCTGCCGGAGAACGGCTGCTCGCGAATGACGTCGGCGAACCGGCGGTGCAGGATGAACTCGACGCCCTTCTCCCGCGCCGAGAACTCCAGCGGCCGGGCGAGGGCGACGCCGTTGCTCACGGCCCCGGGCGCGACGGCGCGGCTCGCGTTGTTCATCTGCACCGGCGCGAACGCGCTCGTGCGCTCGGGGTCGGCGACGCCCGCGTCCTCCGCCGTGATCGTGCCCGCCTTGATGTCCGTCTTGTCGCCCAGCATGAGGAAGCAGCGCGCCCCGCGCGCGCGCGACAGGCCGCCGCCGCCGTGAGTGCCGCCGACGCGCGTGAACCGGACATAGTTGTCGATCAGGAACTGCCGCGTGGCCGGGCAGTTCTCGGCCCACGCGCGGGCGAGCTCCCGCTCGTTGTACCGATACGGGCTCTGGGCCTTGGGGTCGACGACGGACCAGTCGGTGACGTCCGTGAACAGGAGCTCGACGTTGTCGTCGAGCTCTTCCACCCCCTCGGCGGGATCGGCGGTAATCAATCCCTCTTTGTCGCTCTCGCCCTTCATGTCCCGCCGCTGCACCGGGTCGCCGCCGCCGAGGGACACGAAGGCCCCGCTGTGCAACATCCTGCCGCCGAGGTCGTAGTTCTGGTCGACCACCAGCACGCTGGCCCCGAGATCCCGCGCGCGAATGGCCGCGGTCAGGCCGGCGCACCCGCCCCCCGCGATGACGACGTCCACTTCATAGTCCCAAACCATGTCGCCGGCGCCCGAGGCCGGCGCCTGCGCGTGCGCCGGGTCCGCCGTCAACAGCGCGCCCGCACCCAGCCCGGCCGCGGCTCCCGTCCTGACGAAGTCTCGCCGGCTGACGTCGTGCTCGTTCTCGCGCTGCGTATCGTCGCCGTCGCCCATGTGCTTCTTCGCCATCTCGAGCCTCCCTCACGTAGCCTTCGCGCGTTGCCTGCCGCAGTGGCCGCCTTCCAATCCGTCCGGACCGTCCGGAATCGTATCGGCGCGGCCGAAGACGCACTACACCGGTATGTCGAACAGGGCGGCGGCGTTGTCCTGCAGGATGGCGACGCGGTCGGCGTCGCTCAGTCCCGGTGTCTCGAGGACATGATCCACCGCCTGAAAACGCGGGACCCTGGCATCGTCCGGGGTTGCCGTCCAGGGAAACGGGTAGTCGGTTCCAATCACGACCCGGCTCGCGCCGACCACCGACACCAAGTGGCGGAGGGCCTCGCTCGAGAAGACGAGCGCATCGACGTAGAGCTGCTTAACATACGCCGTGGGCCGCTGCGCCAGCGGGCCGGTGCACTGCGCGGGACGCGTGGCGCACCCGTAGTCGGACCGGTCGGCGTACGACGGCAGGTAGCCCCCGCCGTGCGCCGCGCAGAGCCTCAATCCAGGGAATCGATCCAGCGTGCCCTCGAATATCAGATGGGACAGGGCAAGCGTCGTCGCCAGCGGATTGCCGATGACGTTGCCGAGGAAGCCGTTCCCCTGCAGCCGGGACTCGAGCTCGGGGACGCCCTGCGGATGGAGGAAGACGGGCACGTCCAGCTCCTCGGCCTTGGCCCAGAACGGATCGAACCGGCGGGAGGCCAGCTCCTCGCTCCCGACGCTCGCCCCGACGGAGGCGCCCCGCAAGCCCAGGGCCCTGACCCCTTCTTCCAGTTGCCCAGCCGCCAGATCCGGATGCTGCAACGACACCGTGGCAAGCGCCGCGAATCGATCCGGGTTGGCCGCGCAGATCTCGGCGAGGCCTTCGTTCTGCGCCCGGATCAATCGGGGAGCCAGATCGCGTTCGACCGCGTACCAGAACGGATTGATGCTGAGGACCTCGACGCCGATCCCCGCCGCGTCCATGGCCCGCAGACGGTCCGGGCCGATGGTAAGGGCGGCATTCGCCGACGTGCTTCCCCCCATCATCTCCCGGATGCCGGGAATCTCGCAGTGCGCGTGCACGTCCACCGGCCTGACCCGGCGTCCCCCCACGACGACCTGCCGGGGCGCCGCCGCGCCCGCCGGCTGCCCGGCGCCAGCGGTCGCACCTCGCACGCCAGCGCCGACCATCGCCATGCCGGCGATCGCGCCCGCCGTCTCTCCGATGAAGTGCCTGCGGGTCGGCATCTGCTCCTCCGTATGCAACGAGCGACGTCAGCCTCGGGACGGCCTCGGCCACGGCTGGCCGGGACGTGCCGCCAGCGCTCTCGGCGCGTCCGCCAGCGTGGCGGCGCTCCCTCTTCAACTCAACCGGTCCACGATACCACCCGCCGGAATGCCGCAGCAAAGAAAACGCGACAGGTTGCTCCATGGCAGCCGCGGACTTACGGCCGCCCGGGCCGGACGGCGTGACCCCCGAACCGCCGCGGGCGGCCTCGGACGCGCATCCGCACGAAGCCGCTCGCTACGAGTTGACCCCGGACGCCGGATCGACGCTCGGGCGCGCATCCGCACGGAGCCGCTGCTCGATGGGAACCCGCTGGCGCGCGTGGTACGCTTCGGGCATGAGCCCATCACGCATCGCGCGGGCGCGGTTGCTCCCGCTGCCCCTCGTCCTCGCGGTGCTGGCCGCCGCGGCCGTTCCGGCCGGCGCGCAGCCCGACATCGCCCCGCAGAACGGCGCCCCGAATCCGTACCTGACGATTCGCGACTGGACGGCTCTGCCCGACGGCCGCGAGTGGGGGTCGACCGGGGGCGTCGACATGGACCGGGACGGGCGCCACGTCTGGGTGGCGGAGCGCTGCGGCGGCAACTCGTGCGCCGGCAGCGACCTCGATCCGGTGCTCAAGTTCGATCCCGCGGGCACGCTCGTCGCCAGCTTCGGCGCCGGGCTCCTGATCCAGCCGCACGGACTGCACGTCGACCCCGACGGCAACGTCTGGGTGACCGACGCGCAGGGGCCCGACGGCGTCGACCCCCACCGCGAGGGCAAGGGCCACGTCGCGATGCAGTTCAGCCCGGACGGCGAGCTGCTGATGACCCTGGGCACGCCGGGGGTCGGGGCGGCCGGGCGCGACACGCTCGACCAGCCGTGCGACGTGGTGGTCGCCGACGACGGCACCATCTATGTTGCGGACGGCCACGGCGGCCAGCTTCCCGGCGCCGGCCCCCACACGACGGCGCGCGTCGTCAAGTTCGCGCCCGACGGCCGCTATCTGTCGGAATGGGGCTCGCACGGCAGCGGGCCGGGCCAGTTCCGCACTCCGCATGCGATCGACCTCGACTCGCGCGGCCGCGTCGTGGTCGCCGACCGGGGCAACGACCGGCTCCAGGTCTTCGACCCGGACGGCGTCTTTCTCGAGGAGTTCCATCAGTACAGCCGGCCGAGCGGCCTCCACATCGCCGGTGACGACACCGTCTACGTCGCCGACTCGGCGTCGTCCCGCAACGGCCAGCATCCGGGATGGGAGTACGGCATCCGGATCGGCAACCTCCGGAACGGGTCGCTCGACGCGTTCATCGACGGCTCGAATCCCGAGGGCGTGACCGTCGCCGCCGACGGGACGGTCTACGGCGCGGTCGTCGCGTTCGGAGGCGCCCTCCTCAAGTACGTCCGGCCGGACGCGCCGAGCGGCGGGCGGTAACGATTCAGCGCATCCAGCGACGCGCGAGCGGCGATTCCCGCCGCTGGCGGTAACGGTTCAGCGAATCCAAAGGCGCTCGAAACTCGATTCCCGCCGCCGGGGCGGGCGAGTACAGTAGGCTGGAACCGATCGAAACGGCGTGACACTCGGCGGATGCTGGCGTCCCGGTCGCGACGGATGCCGGCGTCGGCCGCCATCGGCGCCCCGCGAGTCCGCCTGACCGCGGACTCCGGGCGTCCCGGAGAGGCATCATGATGCAGCACTCACCCTCGCTTCCCGCCCGGTCGGGCCTCGGCCTTCTCACAGCGCTCGTCGCCGCGATGCTGCTCGCCCTGCCGGGGGCCGGACTCGCGCAGGAATCGGCCAACCTCGACATCTACTGGATCGACGTCGAGGGCGGCGCGGCGACCCTCGTGGTCACGCCGGCCCGCGAATCGGTGTTGATGGACACCGGCTGGCCGCGGGCCGACGCCCGCGACGCCGAACGCATTCGGGCCGCCATGAACGACGCGGGGATCGACAGCATCGACTATCTGTTGTTCTCGCACTTCCACGGCGACCACGTCGGCGGCCTGCCGGCGCTGGCGGAGCGGGTCTCCATCGGGGCGATCGTCGACCACGGCGACAGCGTCGAGCGCGACACCGACCGCGGCCGGGCCCTGTGGGACGAGTACCTCGCGGTGGCCGGCGAACGGCGCCGCTCGGTCGTACCCGGCGACAAGCTGCCGCTCGAACGAATCGAGTTCTCGTTCGTGGCGTCGCATCGGGAGCTCGTGGACAGTCCCGAGCCGCGGATGCCGAACTCGCTCTGCGACGGCGTCGCGCCCCCCGACCCCGACATGGGCGAGAACGGGCACAGCCTGGGCTATCTGCTCTCGCTCGGGGCTTTCCAGTTTCTCAACATGGGCGACATGACCCCGGACCGGGAGCACGCGATGGCGTGCCCGGAGAATCGGCTGGGCGCGGTCGATCTGTGGCAGGTTCCCCATCACGGCGGCTACGGGGCCGTCCGTCCCGAGCTCGCCGGGGTGCTCCAACCCGCGGTGGCCGTCGTCAACAACGGTCCCCGCAAGGGGGGCACGCCGGAATCGCTGGCCGTCCTGCAAGGCTCGGCGGAAATCGGCGATGTCTGGCAGGCGCATCGGACCCTGGCCGACGACGCGGCCAACAATACCGACGAGGCGCTGATCGCCAACCTGACGGAAGAGGACGACTGCGAGGGGCACTGGATCAAGGCGACGGTGCAACCCGACGGACGGAGCTGGTCGATCACCAACGGCCGGACGGGCTACAGCCGGACCTATCAGTCCCGGTAGCTCCCGGAGCCGGTCGAGGCCGGCAGCGCGGATCGCGGCGCGCGCCCCGCGGTTCGGAACCGCTTCGGGCAGGGCGGGCAGCCCAGGCCGGCGGCTCGCCCTGCCAGCCCGTCCTGCGCTGCTAATCGATCGATCTCGATCTCGATGGCGCCGTCCCGAACCCGGAGCGGATAGGCGCGCAGCCGGCCGCCGGCCGGCGGGGTGAGCGGCGCTCCGTCCGCGACGCGGAACTGCGCGCCGTGCCACAGGCAGGTCACCACGCCGTTCTCGTACGAGCCCTGCGTGAGAGGTCCGCCGACGTGGGTGCAGTAGTCGTCGTAGGCCAGCAGGGTCCCGTTCTCGTTGAACAGCGCGACCTTCCGATCGCCGAGCCGGACGCACCGCACCGTGCCCGGCGGCACGTCGGCGGCGTCTCCGATGCGCACGTAGTCCCCCATCGAGCTCCTCACCGCCCCCCGGTCAGCGTATCCAGCGCGACGCACTCCAGGCCGTGGGCCTCGGCGACGG
The DNA here is from genome assembly GCA_965229825.1 of Vicinamibacterales bacterium. Taxonomy (GTDB): domain Bacteria; phylum Acidobacteriota; class Vicinamibacteria; order Vicinamibacterales; family UBA8438; genus JAJEEA01. The sequence continues at coordinate 1,070,848 of CBDDJQ010000012.1, read as the reverse complement.
CGGGATGCGTGACCCGTCCGTCGACGACGTTCACGCCGCCCGCGAGAACCGGGTCGCGGGCCGCCTCTCTCCAACCGTGATTGGCGATCTCAAGCGCGTAGGCCATCGTAAGCGTTGGTCAGCGCATAGCAGCCCGTGGCGAAAGTCCCCGCTGCATTCAACCGCCGGCGCATCCTGCCCCGCCGGTCTCGGTGCAACGCGGGGTTTCACCACGGGCTCCCAAGTGGACGCATGCGGCACCGCCCCCGGCATGTTCGACACGCAGTAGTGGACGACACCGTGCTCGACGAACCGGGGCGCGTGGTGGGTGCCGCTCCCCGGTCGCCCGTACCTATTATGACGTGACGCACCCGCCGCCGGCCCCGGAGCGGGGCGCTACGATGACGTGACGCACCCGCCGCCGGCCCCGGGGCGGGCCGCTGCATCGCGCGGCCGCGCCGGGTGCGCTACAATGGCGCGCGCTGCAGCGCCCTGCCATACCGGGATTGGCGCCCGAGCATCTGAAGGGAGAGCCTCGATGGGCACGATGACGTTGGCCGTCCTGTCCCTGTTGCCGATCGCGACGGTTGCGATCTTTCTGGTTCTGCTCCGATGGCCGGCCAGCCGCGCGATGCCGTTGACCTACGCGGTGGCAGCGGCCCTGGCCCTCTTCGTCTGGCAGGTGCCGAACCTCCAGGTGGCGGCCGCCACCCTCAACGGGCTGGTCATCGCCCTGACCCTGCTCTACATCATCTTCGGCGCCATCCTGCTGCTGAACACCCTGCAGGCGAGCGGCGCCATCGCCGTCATCCGGCGCGGCTTCACCGACGTCAGCCGGGACCGCCGGGTGCAGGTGATCATCGTGGCGTGGCTCTTCGGCTCGTTCATCGAGGGCTCGGCCGGCTTCGGCACGCCGGCCGCGGTGGCGGTGCCGCTGCTCGTGGGTCTCGGCTTCCCGGGCATGGCCGCGGTCGTGGCGGGGATGATCATCCAGAGCACCCCGGTCAGCTTCGGCGCCGCCGGCACCCCGATTCTCGTCGGGGTCAACACCGGGCTCTCGGCCGACCCCGCCCTCGTCGCCTACGGGATGGAGCGCGTCGGCGGCGAGTGGGCCGACTTTCTCCGCTTCGTCGGCTTCAGGGTGGCGGTGCTGCACGCCATCGCCGGCACCCTCGTGCCGCTCATCCTGGTGTCGTTCATGACCCGCTTCTTCGGCGAGCGCAAGTCGTTCGCGGAAGGGCTGCAGATCTGGAAGTTCGCGCTCTTCGCGGCGCTGTCGATGACCATCCCCTACCTCATCGCCGCCTACTTCCTCGGACCGGAGTTCCCGGCCCTGGTCGGAAGCCTCGTCGGCCTCGCTCTCGTGGTGACGGCGGCGCGGCGGGGGTTCCTGGTGCCGAAGGCGGACGAGGCCTGGGATTTCGGCGACAAGGCGAGCTGGCCGGCCGAGTGGACCGGATCGATCGAGGTCAAGGACGCCGACGGCAACGGCGCTCCCATGAGCCTCCTGCGCGCCTGGATGCCCTACGTCGTCGTCGCTCTCCTGCTCCTCACGTCGCGTAACCCGTTCGCTTTCCTGAGCGACGTGCTGGGTCCGTTCCAGGCGTTCCTGCAGTCGTTCTCCCTGACGTGGCCGGGGATTCTCGGCACCGACATCAACATGAACGCGGTGCAGCCGCTGTACCTGCCCGGCGGCCTGTTCATCGCCACGTCCCTCATCACGTTCGTCCTGCACCGCATTCCCGGCCCCGCCTACCGGCAGGCCTGGACCACGTCGCTGCAGGTGACCGCGTCGGCCTCGATCGCGCTGGTATTCACGGTGCCCATGGTGCAGGTGTTCATCAACACTTACGGCGGCGGGGCCGGATTCGAGCGGATGCCGATCGTGCTGGCCGACGGCGTGGCCTCGCTGGTCGGCGGCGCTTGGCCGATCTTCGCGCCGTTCATCGGCGGCATCGGGGCCGCGGTGGCCGGCAGCAACACCGTCAGCAACATGATGTTCTCGCAGTTCCAGTTCGGCATGGGCGAGCGGATCGCGGCCGACCCGGTGTGGATCGTCGCCCTCCAGGCGGTCGGCGGGGCCGCCGGCAACATGATCTGCGTGCACAACGTGGTCGCCGCCTCGGCCGTCGTCGGGCTGCTGGGACGCGAGGGCTCGGTCATCCGGATCACGCTGCTGCCCTTCGTCTACTACGCCCTGCTGCCGGGCTCGGTCGGCTATCTCATCGTGTCGTACGCCGACCAGGGGATCCTGAACGCCGGAACGTACCTGATAGCTCTGATCGCGGGACTGGCCATCTTCTCCATCGTCCGCTACGGTCAGCGGCCGGCGGCGGCATGAAGCTGTTCTCGCTGGCCGCCCTCGCCAGCGAGCCGTCGGACCCGAAGACGTTCGTGGGCCGCGCGCGGCTGACCCGCATGAACGGCGTGTCGGCAGCGCCGGCCGCGAACGTCTACCGCGTGGCGTTCGAGGCCGGGGCCCGAACCCATTGGCACGCCCACAGCGGCCCCCAACTGCTCCAGATCGTGGAGGGCGTCTGCCGGTTCCAGAAGGACGGCGAAGCGGTGCGGGAAGCCGCCCCCGGCGACCTGATCGCGATCGCGCCCGGCGAACGGCACTGGCACGGGGCGGGGCCGGACGGCCCCATGACCCACGTCGCCGTCAACATCGACGCGAAAACGAGCTGGTTCGAAGCGGTCAGCGACGCCGACTACGGCGCCTGACCGCCGGATCGATGTCCCGCTCCGGCGCGGCGGTCTCCCGGCGCCGCAAGGCGGGCCCGGACGTGAATCCCCGGCGCGCGGATCGACGTCACGCCCCTGCGCCGGAATCTCCTCTCGGGCGCCGGAAGGCGGACCTGGACGTGAATCCCCGGCGACGCCCGGATCGTGCTGTCGACCCATGTGCGGTGATCGACGCCCCACCCCAGCGCCGGGAACCTCCTGCGGGGACCACATGACCACCACACCCGACCCCTGCCCGAATCGGCTCTCGACCCTGGCCCGGATCGCGGCCGCCGGCGGCGTGAAGGGCTCGCTCGGGCCTGTTCTGCTTCGGCGTCGTGGGCTCCTCCGGCGAATCGCGGCCGCCGGCGCCGTGATGGACCCGCTCGGGCCTCTGCTTCGGCGTCATGGGCTTCTCCGGCGGATCGCGGCCGCCGGCGCCGTGATGGGCCTGCTCGCGTCCTCGTCCGCCGCCCAGACCGGGACCGCGCAGCCGATGGACGCGGACTTCGCGGAGCGGGTCCGCGAGTGGACGACGCGTCCCGAGTTCCTCAGCCCGCTCATCGATCACCTACCGGCCGGCGGCAGCGTCCCGTCGCCCAAGGACATCCTCGGACATCACGCCGGGGCCCCGCGCGAGCTGACCTACTACGCCGAGCTGCTGGCGTACTACCGGGCGCTCGCGGATGCCTCGCCCCGGGTGTCGATCGCCCCGATCGGCCGCACCGACGAAGACCGCGAGATGGTGGTGGTGACGATTGCGAGCGAGGCGACCCTCGCGGACCTCGATCGCCACCGCCGCGACCTCGCCCGGCTCGCGGACCCCCGCGGGATGAGCGAGACTGAGGCGCAGGCGGTCATCGCAGGGACCAAGCCGATGTATCTCCTGATGGCCGGCCTGCACAGCGGCGAGACCGGTCCGCCCGAGATGCTGATGGAGCTGGCCTACCGGCTCGCGGTCGAGGAGGGGCCGCTGTTCGACCGCATCCGCGACAATCTCATCGTCACCCTGATTCCGGCCGCGGAGCCCGACGGGCGCGACCGCTACGTCGACTGGTACTACCGGCACCTGATCGACATCACCGACGACCGCGACCGCATCGGCGGCCCGCCGTACTGGGGAAAGTACATCTTCCACGACAACAACCGGGACATCCACTACTCGCAGCGGAGCATGCGGAACCTGCTCGACTGGTACCTCGAGTGGCATCCGCCGGTGATGCACGACCTCCACGAGTCGGTGCCGTTCCTCTACACCTTCAGCGGCCAGGCGCCGCAGAACCCCCTGCTCGACCCCATCGTCTACGGAGAGCTGCCGTGGTTCGCGAACTTCGAGATGGCCCGGTTGACGAGCTACGGCATGCCCGGGGTGTGGACACACGGGTTCGTCGACATGTGGTCGCCGGGCTATCTCGCGTTCATGGCGTCGAACCACAACGGATTGATCCGGTTCTACGAGACGTTCGGCAACGGCGGCGCGACGACCATGAAGCGCCACCTGAAGACCGAGGACAACACCGCCGAGCAGGCGCGCACCAGCCGCGAATGGTACCGGCCCTCGCCCCCCTACGAGGAGGTCGAGTGGTCGATGCGGAACAACACCAACTACAGCCAGACCGCCGCCCTCGCGGCGCTGCAGCTCGCCTCGTCGAACCCGGCCGTCCTCCTGGAGAACTTCTACCGCAAGTCGCGCAACGCGGTCGCCGACGGCGAGACCAACCCGCCGCACGGCTTCGTCATCCCGGCCGGGCAGCGGGACATGACGCGGGTGGCGACCCTCGTCGACCAGCTTCGTATCCAGGGGATCGAGATCGGCCGGGCCGGCGACGCCCTCGACTTCGGCGACGACACCCATCCCGCCGGCTCGTACGTCGTCAAGGGCGGCCAGCCGTACTTCCGTCTCGCAAAGATCTTCCTGGGGAACCAGGCGTTCCCGGACGACGGCCTCCGGACCTACGACGACACCGGCTGGACGATGGGGCTGATGCACGGCGTCGACGTCATCGCGATCGACGACCCCGAGGTCCTCGATGCACCGGTCGAGCCGATCGCCCGCGCGCGGCTCGCCGGAACCGTCGCCGAGAGCCGCGAGGCGCGGTTCGGCTACGCGGTCGCGCACTACGGCTCGAACCACATGACGACGCTGCGATACCGGCTCGGGACCGCACCGGTGGACGCGGCCGAGGAAGGCTTCGAGGTCGACGGGCAGGCGTTTCCGCCCGGATCGTTCATCGTGCCCGCAACCGCCGGGAGCGAGCGGGCCGAGCGCCTCCGGGCCGCGGTCACCGAGCTCGGCCTGACCGCGGCGGCGCTCGACGCGCGGCCGGAGGTCGCGACACATCCCGTCGACCTCCCCCGGCTCGCGATCTACAGCACGTGGGGGGATACCCAGGAGGTGGGATGGGTCCGCCACGCGTTCGACCAGTTCGAGATCCCGTTCGACCTCATCTTCAAGGAGCGGGTCCGGGCCGGCGACCTGGGGGCGGACTATGACGTCGTCCTGATTCCGAACCAGGGCCGGACCGCCAAGGGGCTGGTCTTCGACGTCGCGCCCCGCGGCGGCCCGCGAGCCTACACGAAGACCGACCGCTACCGGTTCCTCGGCGACTACGGGTCGTCGGACGACATCACGGGGGGCATGGGGCTCGAGGGCGTCCTCGAGCTCCGGCGGTTCGTCGAAGGCGGCGGTCTGCTGGTGACCCTCGGCGAGGCGAGCCACGTTCCGCCGGCGTACGGCCTCACCCGGGAGATCGACACCCGGCGTCCGGGGTCGGGCTTCTATGCGCCGGGTCCGCTCGTCGAAGCGCGGATCGACGCTCCGGACCATCCGATCTTCTACGGGTACGACGCGAGCCGGATACCCGTCCGCTACGCGAACGGACCGCTCCTCGAGGTGCCGCGGCGGTTCCGCGACGACTGGGTGGTCATGACGTTCAGCGACCGCGTGCTCGGCGGCCACCTGCGCGGCGCCAATCAGATCGACGACCGCCCCGCCATCGTCGACGTCCCGCGCGGCGACGGCCGCGTCGTCCTGTTCGCCACCAACCCGTGCTACCGCTGGCAGAACCACGGCGAGTTCGGGATGCTGTTCAACACCCTCCTGCACCACAACGACCTCGCCGCCCGCGGCAGCCCCGCCGTACCGGGGGACGAACCCGGCCGCCAGTAGTGAGTCCCCGCGCCGCGTCGAGACCGGCCCGGCGCGCTTCGCCCAGCGTACGTTTCGGGGTAGCATGACCCTCCGCGGCGGCAGGATCCGCACGCCGCGACAAACCCTTCGGAGGAACAGCATGCTGAGATCGAGGCTCGTGCGGACGGCGGCGCTCGTATTCGTGCTCGCGGCGCTGGTGGCCGCTGCGCCGGCCCAGGGGCGGGACCTGCAGACGGTCGAGTTCTTCAGCCCCGCCGTCGACCGGACCATGAAGTACAACGTCCTGCTTCCGGACGACTACGAGACGTCGACCGACCGCTATCCGGTGCTGTATCTGCTGCACGGCCTGACGCAGAACTACACCGCCTGGGGATTGGCGAACGGCGCGCCCTTCTACACCGGTCTCTACGGCGATCTCATCGTCGTGATGCCGGACGCCGGGAACTCCTGGTACGTCAACTGGGCGGAGAATGCGGACGGGCAGTCGAACAACTGGGAGGACCACGTCATCCGGGACGTCATCAGCCACGTCGACTGGAACTTCCGGACCGTCGCCCGCCGCGAGGGCCGCGCCATGACCGGCCTGTCGATGGGCGGCTTCGGCGCGATCACGATGGGGCTGCGGAACCCCGAGCTGTTCATCTCGATCGGCAGCACCAGCGGGGCCCTCGAGTACGGCCGGCAGGCGGCAGCGCGGATGCGGGGCGATCTGCAGGCACGGCCACGGCGCACGCCGACGGCCGAACAGGAGGCCCGCCGCCGGCAGCCCAACCCGCTGATCGGCATCGACGGCTTCAGCAGCCAGATCGAACGGACGCCGAGCGGCACGATGTTCACGACCCCGGAGCAGGCCGACGCGTACGACCCGTTCATGCTGATCAAGCAGGTCGCAAGAGAGGACCTGCCGCACATCTATCTCGATTGCGGCACCGAGGATCGGCTGATCGCGGGGGCGCAGGAATTGGCCGGGTACATGGCCGAGGAGAACATCCCCTTCAACTACATGCAGATGCCCGGCGCCCACAACGCGGCGTACTGGATCGAGGCGATCGGCCACATCATGGGGGTTCAGTACGAAGTGATGCAGCGCGCCCTCGGCCAGCGGCCCTTCGGCCGCCGCCGCGCCACCAACTGAATCGCCGAGCGACGGCGCCATTGCCGGGGGGAGCCGCCAGGCTTCCCCCGACCGGCTCCGACGGGGAACGCGAGTCGTCGACGGAGCGGAGACAGCGCAGGCGCGGCTACGCCTTGATCCGCGGCAACGCTCCGCCCAGACGGCCGCGATGGAACCGCAGGCGATTCGCCGCGCGCGCCTCGGCCAGCGCTGCGGCGTCGCCCGTGAAGAGCGTCGCGGGCGGCGTGAGCACCGCTTCGCCAACGTGCGGCGGCGGCAGCCGTTCAATCACCGCGTCCGCCCGGTCCAGGGCGCTGCGCCACTGCCGCGACAGATCGGACGCACGCGGGGGCGCCCCGTCGAACGCGAGCGACGCCAGCTCGTCGGCGGAGTAGCGGGACGAGCGGCGGGCCTGGGCGAGGATGCCGCCCGGCGTGAAGCCGGGGTCCTTCCCACACGCCGCCCAAGCCAGATAGCCGAGCGGCTGCAGGCGCGCATCGCACGCCAGCACGTCCACCCAGTCGCGCACCTCGAGCCGCCCGACGAGGGCCAGCACCTTGTTCGTGGCGAGGTCGAACGGATGCAGCGCGAGCCCCAGATCGTCGTCCTCGACCAGGGGAAAGAAGCGGAAGGCGCTGTCCCGCGTCCATTCCATGACCAGACGGTCCGTTCCGCGCGCAATCGCCGCCTCTACATAGCCCGGACGTTCGCGCAGCGGCGCGACCTCGAACCCCGCCGACTCCAGCGCGAGACGGTCGCGGTCCCAGGACCGGGCGACCGCCTCGGTCGTATCGTGGAACAGATCGACGTCGCGCGAGAGACGGTGCGAGCGCACGGCGACGCTCAGGGCCACGCCGCCGGCCACGTAGCTGTCGCGGTGGCGGAGGCGCCCGTCGGCTAGGAGGCGGCAGACGTCTCGCTGGAGCGGCGTGAGAGCCATGTCCGCACCTCGGCGACGCGGCGGAACGCCGGTTGGTCGCCGTGTTGCTCGATCCACCGCAGCACCCGCTCGCACTCGGCCGCGGTGGCCGGATAGTAGTCGTCGCGAAGAAACCAGAGACACTGGACCCGGTAGTCGTCGACGAGACCGCGAAGCGGCTCTTCGGGCAGCGCGCGTTCCATACGGCGATCCTATTCGACGCGTGCGAGGGATTCACCCGGGAGACACCCCGGATGTCGACTCCGCCGTGTCGGTCCGGCGCGTCTAGTTCGCCCGGAGCGGAGGCCGGCGGGCACTTCTGCGACCGGGAGTCGGGCGACTCTTTGCCCGGACTCCCGTGACCGGCGTCAGCCCTGTCCCCAGCCGCACGACCGGCCGGCGTTCTGCTCGTCGAGCCAAGCCTGGAGGGGGGCGAAGTAATCGAGGATGGCGGTGGCGTCCATCTCGCGCTCGCCCGTCCCGAGCTCGAGCACGTCGGGCCAGGGCCGGCTCGCGCCCGGCTCGAGCATCGCCTGCAACCGCTCCCCCGCCGCCCGGCTGCCGAAGATCGAGCACCGGTGCAGCGGGCCTTCGTGGCCAGCCGCCTCGCACAACGCCCGGTGGAACTGGAACTGCAGGATGTGGGCGAGGAAGTAGCGGGTGTAGGACACGTTGGCGGGGATGTGGTACTTGGCGCCGGGGTCGAAATCGGCCTCGCTGCGCGGCGCCGCGGGGCTGACACCCTGATACGCGGTCCGGAGGTCCCACCAGCCCTCGTTGTACGCCTCCGGACGAATGTCGCCCGAGAACACCTGCCAGCGCCACTGGTCGACGAGCAGACCGAACGGCAGGAACGCGACCTTGTCGAGCGCGAGCCGCAGCAGCAGTCCGATGTCCCGGTCGGCCGGGGGCGCCCGGTCGAGCAGGCCGACCTCGACCAGGTACTCCGGGGTCATGGAGAGGGCGATGGTGTCGCCGATGCCCTCGTGGAAGCCGCCGTTGGCGCCGTCCCGGTACAACGGAGACTGGCTCCGGTAGGCGCGCTGATAGTAGTTGTGGCCCAGCTCGTGGTGGATGGTGACGAAATCCTCGCCGTTCACGTCGAGGCACATCTTGATCCGCACGTCGGAGGCGGAGTCCAGGTTCCAGGCGCTGGCGTGGCAGACCACGTCGCGGTCGGCGGGCTGCACGAACAACGATCTTTCCCAGAACGTATCGGGCAAGGGGTCGAATCCGAGCGAGCTGAAGAAGCGTTCCCCGTAGCGCACCATCGCGGTCTCGCCGACGTCCGCATCCTCGAGCAGCTCGGTCAGGTCGTAGCCGGGGTCCGTCCGCCGGGGGGCCACGAGGTCGAAGACGTTGGCCCACGTCTGGCTCCACATGTTGCCGAGCAGATGGGCGGGAATCGGCCCGTCCGGGGGGACGATGGCCGAGCCGTACTCGTCGGCGAGGCCCGCCCGGACGTGGCAGTGCAGCGACTCGTAGAGCGGGCGCACCTGGTTCCACAACCGTTCGAGCTCGGCCGTGAACGCATCGGGGGGCATGTCGTAGCCGGCACGCCAGAGCTCGCCGAGGTCGGCGAACCCCAGATCGCGGGCCCCGGCGTTCGCCAGCTCCACGAAACGGGCATAGGAGTCCCGCATCGGCGGCGCCACCGCCCGCCAGCCGAGCCACAGGTCGAGAAGCTCGTCGGTGTCGCGGACCTCGGCGAACCGCCGTTCGAGCTGCGGCAGCGACAGACAGTCCTCCTCGCCGCCCGGACAGAACTCGCCCCGGCCGGACGCGGCTTCCATCCCGGTGGTGATGGCCGACAGCTCGGCCTGCAGCGCCGGATCGGCCGGCGCCGCCACCCCCATCGACGTCTTCAACCGCACCAGCTTGCGCCGGAGATCCTCGGGAAGCTCGACCCCGTCGAACCGCGCCGCGTCGGCCGCCAGCTCCATGGTGAGGCCGATGACCGCGGCCTGAGCCTCGGCCGCCTGCGCCGTCGTGTCCTCGGTGATGTAGGTGTTCTGGATCCACGCCGCCCGCCCCGACGAGATCCAGACATCGAGCAGCCGGGTCTCCGCGTCGTCGAGAAACGCCCGCGCCTCGTCGGCGGGCGGCGGCGGGGCCTCGGCGCAGGAGACGGCCAGGATACCGAGCGCGCCGGCGAACCGAACCAACTTCGTCATGGGAGACCTGTGTCTCATGCGATCCTGCTCCGGAAGGCGGCGAAGGCTACGGCGACACCGCCCGTTCGGCCTGCCACCGGTCGACGAGTCCGTCGCGCACCAGAATCGTATCCGCCCGATCGGAGCCGGTCGAGACGATCGCGGCCGGCACCCCGCTCAGGGCCTCGATCCGCGCCAGATACGCCTGGGCCTCCGGCGGCAGGTCCCCGTACCGACGCACGCCGGCGGTCGGCCGCGACCACCCGGGCAGGCGTTCGTACACCGGCGTGCAGCCGGCCAGGACCTTGCGGCTCGTGGGAAACTCCGTCAACAGGCTTTCCCCGTAGCGGTAGGCCGTGCACAGGGGAATCTCGTCGAGGCCGTCGAGCACGTCGAGCTTGGTGACCGCGAGCGCATCCAGGCCGTTCACCCGCACGGCGTAGCGAACCGCGACCGCGTCGTACCAGCCGCACCGGCGCGGACGTCCCGTCGACGCGCCGTACTCGCGGCCGCTCTCCCGCAGCAGGTCGCCCTCGGCTCCATGCAACTCGGTCGGCAGCGGTCCCTCGCCGACCCGGGTCGTGTACGCCTTGGCGATGCCGAGGACCGAGCCGATGGCGCGGGGACCGACCCCGAGACCGGTGCAGATCCCCCCGACCGTCGCGTTGGACGAGGTGACGAACGGATACGTCCCGTGGTCGATATCGAGCAGGGTCCCCTGGGCGCCCTCGAACAGCACGCATTCCCCGGCGTCGAACGCCCGCGCCAGGAACACCGACGCGTCGCCGACCCAGCCCGCCAGGGGCCGCCACGCCGCGCACACCTCATCGCGCAGCACCCGCCAGTCGGCCGCCGCTCCCCCCAACGCCTCGTTGCGGGCCAACACGTTCGCACGAATCGCCGAGGCGAGGGCCCCGTCTTCGGACGGGTCGCCGAGGTCGGCCACCCGGATGCCGCGGCGCCCGGCCTTGTCCTCGTAGGTCGGTCCGATGCCCCGCGAGGTCGTGCCGATCCGTTGATCGCCGCGCCGCGCCTCGGACAGCGCCTCGAGGTCGCGGTGATAGGGCAGAATGACGTGCGCCCGGTCGCTGATGAGCAATCGGTCGCCCACGTCGATGCCCTGGGCGGCGAGCGTCTCGATCTCGGAGAACAACGCCACCGGATCGATCACCACTCCGTTGCCGATGACGCAGCGCACCCCCGGATGCAGAATGCCGGACGGCAACAGGTGCAGGATGAACTCGGTCTCCCCCACCCGCACGGTGTGGCCGGCGTTGTGGCCTCCCTGATAACGCGCCACAATGGACACGTTGGGCGTGAGGAGGTCGACGATCTTGCCCTTGCCCTCGTCACCCCATTGCGCACCGATGACGGCGATGTTCACGCTGTTCCTCGTTCCGTGAAAACCGATACCGATCCACTCCATCGGACCGCGTCCTCAGCCGGACGGCACCGGGCGATCGCCCTGCGGCGCCCGCGTCGGCGCGGCCAAGCGATCGATAGTAGCAGAAGGGATCGAACCGCGCACCCGTCGAAAACGATGCCGGGCGAAGCGGCGAGCCCGTGATCGGCGCCGCCGGCACGCGCCACGGGAGGGGATCCGGTTGGCTGCACGTCCCGCGATCGAGAGAAGACTCCTCGCCGCCCTCGAGGCGACGCCCCCGCGGATACCGGTCATCGCCGGCGGCTGCGGCAGCGGCCGTACCGCGATGCTGCACGGGCTCCGGGAACGGCTCGGCACCGAGGCCGCGCTGATCGACGTCGAACGGATCGCGACGACCCCGGAACGCTGCCTGTCGTCGGTGCTCGGCGCCGTCCGCGGTCACGGAGGGGACCCGGACCGCGGCGAGCCCGCGCCCCCATCGCCGCGGGCCGCATTCGATCGCCTCTGCCGTTTCTTCATCCACGCCCGGAACCCGGCCGGCGGACGCATCACCTTCCTGCTCGACGAGATACTCGAGATCCGCACCTTCGAGAGCTTCCCCGGATTGCGCGGCGCCCTTCGAACGTTGCGACAGTCTCTCTGCGACAGTCCGAACCGGTTCGTTCTGACGACCCGGTTCACGAACCGCACGCTGCGGCTGTTTCGCGATGCCCCCGAACGGTTCGAGTTCGTGCATCTCCCCCCGTTGACCCCCGGCGAAGTGCGCACGGCGCTCGCCCGTCTGGCCTGCACGAGCCGAAGGACCGGCGGCTCGACACGGCCGGGCTCGTCCACGCCTTGACGGATGGACGCCCCCGCTACGTCCATCTCCTCGCCGAGAGCGCGGCGGCCCGGGGGGGCGGCCCGGTCGAGGCCCTCGCCGCGCAGCTTGCGCCGGGCGCACCGCTGTCGACGGCATGCCGGTTCTCCTGCGAGCTGCGGTTGCACCGTGCGCGAGGCTATGGGGCGCTCCAGGCCATTCTTCACGTTCTCGCGGCCGAAGAACCGCTCACGCTGACGGAAATCTCCCGCCGGCTGGGCCGCACCCCGGGGGCCACCCGAGACTACCTGTCCTGGCTGGAAGACGTCGACCTCGTCGAGGTCCGGCGGAAACGCTTCGGCTTCGCCGACCCGCTGCTGCGCCTCTGGGTGCGCCTGCATGGACAGGCGGCGCCGCCGAACCACGACGAGCTGTCTCGCGGCGTGCGCGAGTACGCGATCAGTCGAATCCCCGAGCTGGCGCCGGCCGCCGCCGCGGAATAGACTCCTCTCCCCGGTTCTACGGCGCGGGCTCCTCGACCCCGTCGAGGACCGCGAGCGCCCGCTCGGCCGCGCATTGCTCCGATTCCTTCTTGCTGCGGCCCTCGCCCCGGGCCAGCGCCCGCTCTCCCACCCGGATCTCGGTCTCGAACACCCGGCGATGGGGTGGCCCGGTCGTGCCTACCAGCTCGTAGCGCGGCAGGCCCTGGTCACGCGACTGCAGCCGCTCCTGCAACGCCGACTTGTGGTCCCGGCTCATGCCGGGAGTCATCTCCCCGGCTCTGACGGCATCGAGCTCGGGCCTGAACCACTGCTCGATGAACCCCTCCGCCCCCTCGACCCCACCGTCGAGATAGACCGCGGCCACCACCGCCTCGAACGTATCGGCGATGAGCGAACGCTTGGTGCGGCCGCCGGTCCTCTCCTCTCCGCGCCCGAGCAGGAGATGGTCGCCGAGACCCAGCCGTTCCCCGACCCGGGCCAGCCCCGCCGTCGACACGAGCACCGCCCGCGCCTTCGACTTCTGTCCCTCGTTCCAGTCCGGACACTCCCGAAACAACCGGGCCGAGATCACGAAACCGAGCACCGCGTCGCCCAGGAACTCGAGCGATTCGTTGTCGCGGACCCCGCCGCTGGCGTCCTCGTGCGCGCGGGAACGATGTGTCAGGGCGTGCTCCAGCAGTCCGGGATCCTTGAAGCGATACCCCAGCGCCTCCTCGACGGCGCGAAACTCGTCGCGAATGCGCATCAATCGGTCCGAGACCTGCCGTCCGAACTCGGCGATGAGGCGGCGGGCGCGTTTGGCCTCCTCGCCGCGCACGGTCAGCCGTACCTCGCCCAGCCCGCTGACGGTGAGGGGAAAGATGGCCTGCGGCCCCCCCGACGAGAGGACCGAGTCGATACCCCGCGTCTCGAGGAGCCCGCTGACCACGTTGGCCTCGATCGTGGACTGGGTCCGGAACACGATCTTCGGATCGGAATCGGTCACGGGTTGCTCTCGGGCGCCGGGAGGGACGGCGGATCGCCGACTCGGAGGAGAACGATGGTCATGTCGTCGTGCTGTTCCGCGCCACCGGCGAACGCTTCGACGTCTTCCAGAACACGCTGCTTCAGTTCGTGCGACGGCAGGTGGATCTGCTCGGCCAGCGTGCGGCACAGCCGCTCCTCGCCGAAGAGATCCGATTCCTCGTTCATTGCCTCGGTTACGCCGTCGGTGAACAACGCGACCAGATCGCCAGCCTCGATCGGGAACGTGGACTCTTCGAGCAGCTCGACGAACTTCTCCGCAGCGCCCTCGATCTGCAACCCCACCACCAGCCCGTCCGGGACGAGCACCTGGGGCGTGCGCGGTCCCTCGGGGGTGGATGGAAGATAGATCAGGGGCGTATGGCCGGCGCGCGCATAGGTCAGGCGGCGGGCCGCGAGGTCCACGATCGCGTACGTCATGGTGATGAAGGTCCGACTGTCGAGGCTCGCGGACAGAATGCGGTTGACCTCGATGAGCAGCTGCCGGGGACTCTGGTAGAAGTGGCTCAGCGACAGCACCACGCCCTTGAGCTCGGCCATGTAGAACGCGGCGGACGTCCCCTTCCCGGAGACGTCGGCCACGAGCACCCCCAGCCGATGCTCGTCGAGCTGGATGAAGTCGTAGTAGTCGCCGCCGACCTCCCGCGCCGGCCGGCACGCCGCGGTCACCGAGAGACCCGGCACGGAAGCCGGTCCCTCGGGCAGGAGCGACATCTGAATGTCCCGCGCGATGCGCAGCTCCTCCTCGAGCCGGCGTTTCTCCTCGGCCTGGGTCAACAGGTCCGCGATGCTGCCGGTCATCGCGTTGAACGACTCGGCCAGCTCGCCGAGCTGGTCCTTGGTGTCGACCCGGATGCGGTGGGTGAGATCGCCGCGCCGCACCCGTTCGGTACCGGTGAACAGCTCGTGCACCGCGCCGGTGATCGACTTGGCGAGGGCGAAGCCCATGACCAGGGCCACCGCCTCGATGGTCAGGAACATGACGCCGATCGCCGTCAACCCCAACAGGAAGACGCTCGCCAGACTGACGTCACCGGCCTGGGCGAGCTGACGGTAGAACACCGCGGGATGCACGCGAAAGCCCACGGCCCCGCGCCCCCGCTCGCCAGTGGACCAGTCGAGCAGGTCGACGAAGGCCACGGAGGGCAGATCCAGGGTCGGCGCAGCGCCCCGGGGCGAGGCCCCGAACGAGAACCGGACCACCTCGGCCGCGTCGACCGCGGCTCCGTCGGGGACGGCGTCGGCACCGTCGGCCATCGTGGTCACGCTGAAATCGGTGAGGGTGACGCCGCGGGAGGCCTGCATGCGTCGCGTGACGTCGCCGGCGATGGGGAGATCCGCGACCACCGTGTAGGCCAGCCCGTTCGCCTCGGACCACTCGACGCCGCGCGCCACCACCGTCCAGCCCGCCCTCCCGCGCGTCAGAACGAGTCCGCCCGCACCGGAATCATCGCCGAGCCAGGCGGGAAACCGCAGATCGGCGGATGCATGGCGCCACGTCCCGGCGCCGGCGACGCGCTCGCGGCCGGTCTGGTTCCTCGACGCCACCGCGATGGACGCATCGGGATACCGCTCCTGAATCGCGCGCACCCGATTCGCCAGCACTCCGCGCATTTGCGCCGGGTCGCCGCGCCCGCGCAGATCGATGGACGTCATGGCCGCGAGTCCGTTCGCGTCCTCCATCACGTCGCCGAAGCTGCGCTGCACGAGCGAGGAGCTGACCGTCGACAGGAGCAACGCGCCGGACACCAGAAAGAACGCCCCAAACAGCAGGATCGGCACGAATCCGATCAGGACGTAGGACAGCACGAGCTTCCGCCGGACCCGCCACAGGAAACGTCGCTGCAGCAACGCCAGCATCCGCACGAGCAGGTAGCCGAGCGCCGCCACGAGGGCGATGGTTCCCAACGTATCGAGCCCGCGCAGCCAACCGGATGCGCCGCCGAACAGCCCGATCAGCGCCTTGAGCCCGAGGACCGCGAAGATCGTGAGACCGGGCGCGGATGCCGCGAACAGCTCCGTCAGCTCGCCGAGCGCATCCATCAGGCCGCGCAGTCGTCCGCGTCCGCTGGTGGGGCCGCGTCCGCTACCGCGATCGGGGGCGGGAGAGGCCGGAGCGGGGGGAGCGGCGGTCTTTCCGGGGAGGTCGGACGCCGGTGCCTGCGAAGCCATAGGGGCCTTGGAGATGGTATCAGAGCGCGCCGGTGGTCAGGGCCGGTCGCCCCCGGTCGGTGGCGCACCGGTCATCGCCTCGATCCACGCCAGGTAGCGCGGGTCGCCGTCCACCGCGGCGATCACGAGGAACTCCGGCGTATCGTAGGGATGCAGCTCGCGCACGCGGCGGCGCAGGCGATCGACGCAGGCCCTCTGCGTCTTGACGAGCAGTTGACGCTCCTGCGCCTGCTCGATACGGCCCTGCCATCGATAGACCGACTCGACGCCCGGCAGGATGTTCACGCAGGCCGCGCACCGCTCGCCGACGAGGGTGGAGGCAAAGCCCCCGACGTCGGCATCCATCGGAAACGTGATCAAGACCACCACCGCTTCGCAAGACGTCACTCATCCCCCCGCGCCTCCCGGCGAGGCGGCCCGCCGGAACTGGTTTCCGAACCCGCTTCGACCGATACATGAACTGCATGCCCCAAACGGCACGACGCCCCACCCGGCGGCACGGCGCCTCGGATCGGAGCTCCCGGCGACGGGCGCGGCCGGCCCAACCGGCGCTCCCCTTTTCCGGCACGGGGCCGACCGACGCGCCCCCGGTACGCCGCGGCGAGGGGGGCTCGTGGCAGAAACGGCACTTCGCGCGGCTGCTGTTCAGCCTCCTGACCGCGATCCTGATCGCGAACGCGCTGATCGGCGACCGGGGGCTGCCCGCCACCCTCCGGATTCGGCGCGAGCACCGGGCACTCGCCGAAACCATCGCCGCGCTGCGGGCGACGAACCAGAGCCTGCGCCACGAGGCGGAGCGCCTGCGCCACGATCCCGCCGCGATAGAGGAGCTGGCTCGCAGGGACCTCGGGCTCATCCTTCCCGGCGAACGGCTCTTCATCGTCACCGACCGCCGGGCGCCGGTGGAGGTCGAACACGAACTGGTTCGCCGCCAAACCCCGTCGAACGGCTCGCGGACCCGGAATTTGCTCGTATCCGATTGATCTGCTATCATAATTCACCTAACAGGTTGCAATGTTGCGGTCGGTTAATCGACGCAGGTTGACCATCGGCCGATTGACGCGGGGTGGAGCAGTCCGGTAGCTCGTTGGGCTCATAACCCAAAGGTCGGGGGTTCAAATCCCCCCCCCGCAACCATATCGACGGGCTGGCATAGCACGCATGCCGGCCCGTTTTCGCGTGTACCGGGGGTTTAACGGTTCAGGAGCTCGCGGCGAGCCCGCGTTCGACCGGGACCGGCGAGGGCTCCCCGTGGCGAGGCCCGACGAGGACGCCCGCTCCGCACACGCAACCGAGGAGCAACGCAGCACGATGAAGACCCTGTCGCAAGCTCGCGGAGCACGCTTTCTGGTGGACGCCGTCGAACCGCAGGACATCGTGTGTCCGGAAGACATGGGCGACGACGAGCGGCTGTTGATGCGCTCGATCCGGGAGTTCGCCGAGCGGGAAGTGGCGCCGCTGCTCGATGAAATCGACCGGCGCAACATCGACGTCATCCGTCCCCTGTTCAAGAAGGCGGCCGACCTCGGCATCTTCATGGCGGAGGTCCCGGAGACCCACGGGGGGCTCGGCCTGAGTCCGCTGGCCGTCGCCGGCATGAATGAATGCCGGTCCTATCTCGGGGGGCTGGCCTCGACGGTCTTCGCGCACCAGGGCATCGGCACCCTCCCCCTCATCAACTTCGGCACCCCGGCCCAGATCGATCGCTATCTGGACCGCTGCATGCGCGGCGAGCTGATGGCGGCGTTCGCGCTGACCGAGCCCGAGGCCGGTTCGGACGCCATGAACATCCGGACGACGGCCGTGCTCGACCCCGAGAAGACGCACTACATCGTCAATGGATCCAAGCAGTGGATCACCAACGCGGGCTGGGCCGACCTGTTCATCCTCTTCGCCAAAGTGGACGGCTCGGCGTTCTCCGCCTTCCTGCTCGAGCGCGACACCCCGGGGGTGACCGTCGGCCCCCACGAGCGCCTCCTGGGCCTGCAGGGCTCGTCGGTGTGCGCGATGCAGCTCGACGACGTCGCCATTCCTGTCGACAACCTCCTCGGCGCGGTCGGCCAGGGGCATCGCGTGGCGCTGTGCACCCTCAACGTCGGCCGCATGAAGATGGGCGCCAACTGCGCCGGCTCGGCCAAGAAGATCCTCGCCACCACCACCCGCTACGCGGCCGACCGGCGGCAGTTCGGCCGGCCGATAGCCGAGTTCGGCCTGATCCAGCGCAAGCTCGCGGACATGGCGGCCCGCGCCTACGGCGCCGAGTCGGTCGCCTACCGCACCGCGGGGCTGGTCTATGCCGCGATCGAGGACCTGGGCCGGCGCGGCGCCGACTCGCTCGACGTCAAGCTGCGGACGTTCGCCGAGTTCTCGGTCGAGTGCGCGATGGCGAAGGTCATCGGATCGGAGGCGTACAACGCGGTGGCCGACGAGGCCCTGCAGGTGTACGGCGGGTACGGCTTCAGCGAGGAATATCCGGCCGCGCGCTGGTATCGAGACTCGCGGATCACCCGCATCTACGAAGGCACGAGCGAGATCTGCCGGCTCGGCATCGCCAAGACCCTCCTCAAGCGGGCGGATCGCGGCGAGCTCGAGCTGCGCGAAGCGGTGGCCGCCCTGCCCGCCCCCCGGAACCGTCCGTCCCCGGACACCGGCCTCGCGGCGCTGCGCGCCCGGGTCGGCGATCTCAAGCACCTGTTCCTCTTCGTGCTGGGGCAGGTGTGGGACACCGTGGACGATACGCGGTTGCTCGACCCCGCCCACCAACCGTACCTCGCGGGCCTCGCGGACATCGCCATGGAGACGTACGTGGCCGAGAGCACGATCCTGCGGGTCTCGAAACGGGAGAACCGCCCCGCCGCCGGCGCGCTGGAGGCGGAGACCGCGCTGGCCCGCATCGTGTTCTTCCGATCGACCGAACGGATTCGCCAGGAAGCCACCGAGCTGCTGGGAAGCCTGCTCGAGGGAGAACGGCTCACCGGCGCCCTGGAGCGCATCGCCGCCTCGATCCCGGTCCCCGTCGGCCTGGTCGACAACCGCGCGCGGGTCGCGCAAGCGCTGGTCGACCGCGGCGGCTGGGTGAATCCGTCGGCCGCGTAGCGATACAGCCGGCCGGATCCTCTTTCAGACGGAGAGGCGTCATGAACAGTACGGGTGGTGGCGTTCCAGGGTACGATCAACGTCGATCGGCGTCGCTGCACGGTTCATGAAGGTCAGAGACGTCACGAAGCGCATCAGAGCGGACGGCTGGTACTACATCAAGAGTCGTGGAGACCACCATCAGTTCAGGCACCCGACCAAGCCGGGCAAGGTGACGGTGAAAGGACGGCCGGGCGACGAGATCAGCGGTGCGCTACTCGCAAGCATCTGGCGGCAAGCGGACCTTCGCAAGTCCGAGGAGTAGCATCATGAACGCCGTAGCAGAAAGGGACGTGCGTATTCGGGACCTCGAGCAGCGGATTTCCGTCCTCGAACAGGTCTGTGCGGAGGCTTATCAGCTGGCCGGCGCCGTCGGCGCGCCCGAGAAGGCGCTCGACAACCTTGCGGCGGCAGCTGGAGGGGAACCGATTCCTCACGCGACGTTCCTGCCGGTATCAGCGACAGATTGTGACGAGCTCGCTCGGCCGGACAAAGTCCGCGACGCTCCGGGGCGCCGGGCGCCCTCGCCCGTCCGCGCCTGATGCGCCCCCTTGCCGTGACCCGGACCCATCGCCCCCGTCCCTGGCACGAAGTCGTCCGGCTGAGGAAGAGCTGCGGACCGGAGAGCTCGCGCTCGCCGAGTTCGCAGCCGACCTGCACGAGGTCGCGCTGGCGCAGGGACGCCGACCGGTCTATGAGGAGACGGCGCGAGCTCACTCCAGGGCGGCCACGATCGCCGCGGTCATGTCGGCCGTCGTCGCGGTTCCGCCGAGGTCGCCGGTGCGGGGGTCGCCGGCGGCGAGCACCGCTTCCACCGCCGCCTCGATCGCGGCCGCGCCCCGCGTCTCGCCCAGGTGCTCCAGCATCATCGCCCCGGTCAGCATCTGGGCGATGGGGTTGGCGATGCCCTTCCCCGCAATGTCCGGCGCAGACCCGTGGACCGGCTCGAACATCGAGGGATGCGACTTCTCCGGGTTGAGGTTCGCGCCGGGGGCGAGGCCGATCGACCCGGCCACCGCCGGGCCGAGGTCGGAGAGAATGTCGCCGAACAGGTTGCTCGCGACGATCACGTCGAACCAGTCGGGATGCTGGACAAGGTGCGCGGTCAGGATGTCGATGTGGTACTGGTCGGTCCGCACGTCGGGATACGCCGCGGCCATCGCCTCGAAGCGCTCATCCCAGAACGGCATGGTGTGGATGATGCCGTTCGACTTCGTCGCCGAGGTCAGGTGCCGCTCGGGCCGGGCCCGCGCCCGTTCGAACGCGTACCGCAGCACCCGGTCTACGCCCGCCCGGGTGAACACCGACTGCTGCACCGCCAGCTCGCCCGGCGTGCCCGCGTAGAGCCGGCCGCCGATTTCGGAGTACTCGCCCTCGTTGTTCTCGCGGACGATGACCATGTCGATGTCCGACGGCCCGCGATCCGCCAGCGGCGTGCGCACCCCCGGCCAGAGCCGCACCGGACGCAGGTTGACGTACTGCCGGAACTGCCGGCGGATGGGGATGAGCAATCCCCACAGGGACACGTGATCGGGCACCCCGGGGTACCCCACGGCTCCCAGGAACACCGCGTCGAAGCCCGCGAGCTCCGCAATGCCGCGCCCCCCGGTCATGCTGCCGGTGCGTGCATACAGCTCGCACGACCAGTCGAACTCCGTCCAGTCGCAGCCGAACCCGAACCGCTCGCCGACCGCGGCGAGCAGGTCCTGGGCCGCGGGCACGACCTCCTTGCCGATTCCGTCGCCGGGAATGACCGCAATACGATAGGTTGTCTCTGCCATGGTTCTCGTTCTGAAAGTCGTGACGCAATCGCGGTGGCTAGCTCTGCCCGTGCCCCATAACTTTTCGCTGGACTTCATGAAGCCACTTCGCTACGGTGGCCGGCATGGAGATTCAGAATCAGGTTGGGCGCAGCCTGCGGGGCAACCTCACGCGACTGCGCGAGGTGCTGGAGGGGGCGGTATCGCAGGGCATTCACGGCCTCGGGCAGGTTGCCGATCGGGTCTGTGAAGCGTTCGATTTTCGCGATGGCCGCGGCCGGTGGCAGCGCGCGAGCTGCTGCGCGGCGTTGGCCGACCTCGAAGCGGCAGGCCACGTCTCGCTGCCTCGGGGGCGGCCCGCTCGCGGCGGTGTGTGGCGCCCGCGTGTGCTCCCGCACCCGGTGGCGCCAGCGGTTGACGTGCCCGGCACGGTCGGCGAGGTTCGGGACTTGGCGCTGGTGCGGGTGGAGACCGGCGACCAGCGCCGGGTCTGGAACACGCTGATGGCGCATGAGCACCCGCGCGGCGCCGGACCCTTTGTCGGCCCTCAACTGCGGTATCTGGTGGGCTCCGGGCATGGCTGGCTGGGCGGGGTGGGGTTGGCGGCCTGTGCGCGGCGCCTGCGGTCCCGCGACGCCTGGATCGGCTGGGACGACACGCGCCGGCGCGCTCACCTGCACCGGGTGCTGGGACTGTGCCGGCTGCTGATACGTCCCGACATTTCGTGCCGCAACTTGGCCTCCCACGTGTTGGGACGGGCCGCTCGGGCGGTCGGCGACGACTGCGAGCGCCTCTACGGCTATCGGCCCTGGCTGCTGGAGACGTTCGTCGACGAGACCGAACACACCGGGGCGAGCGTGCGTGCGGCGAACTGGGTGCGAGTAGGTGAGACCCGCGGACGCGGGCGCCAGGACCGTACGCACGCGGCGCGGGAAACGTGCAAGGCGGTGTATATGTACGCGTTGGAGCCGGCGTGGCGCGATACCCTCCAGGCGCCCGCACCGAGGGTGGCGCCGCTGGCGGTCGGCGACGGGCTCGACGCCGAGTCCTGGGCGGGCCGCGAGTTCGGCGGGGCGCGGCTGGGCGACGCGCGGCTGAGCGCACGCTTGGTGTTGAGCGCCCATCAGATGGCCGAGTCTCCGATGCGCGCCATCACGGGCGCCGCGACCGGCGGGAGAGCGTTGGTGAAGGGACATTACCGGCTGATCGATCAGCCCGCGGAGAGCGCGGTGACGGTCGAGAACATTCTCGCTCCCCATCGCGAGCGCACGCTGCGACGGATGCGGACGCATGACACGGTGCTGTGCCTCCAGGACGGCACCCGCCTGAGCTTCACCGGGCGCAGCCAGACCGAGGGGCTTGGGGTGATCGGCTCGAATCAGACCGGCGCCGTGGCCCGCGGCCTTGACCTGCACACCACGCTGGCGGTCAATCCGGACGGGGTGGCCTTGGGCGTCCTGCGGGCGGCGTTCGACGCGCCCGCGCCCCCGAATCCCGAGGAGAAAGGCCAGCCGAAGCCGCGCGAGGCGCGGAAGTCGTTCCGCTGGGTCGAGGGGCTGCGCGACTGCGCGGCGGCGGCCGAGCGGCTGGGTGAGACGCGGGTGGTGTGCACGATGGACCGTGAGGCCGACTTTCTCGACCTGTTCATCGAGCGCCGGGCGCACGCCCCGCGGGTCGACCTGCTGGTCCGGGCGAAGGTCGACCGCGTCCTCGGCCGGGAGAAGACGGCCGACGGGCAGACGGTCTCGCGCCGTCTGTTCGAGGAGGTGCGCAACGCGCCGGCCCGCGGCGCCGCCCTGGTCGAGGTGCGGCGGCTGAGCGCGCGGGTGAAGGCCAGCAAACAGCCCCGCAAGGACGGCCGGGCCGCTCGCGTCGCCGAGGTGACCCTGCGCTACCGGCAGGTGTCGCTGCCGTGCCCCGGCGCCGAGCCGGTCGAGCTGTTTGTCGTCCATGCGCGCGAGGAACAGCCGCCGCCCGCGGTCAAGCCGCTGGAGTGGTTTGTGCTGACCACGCTGCCGGTGACCAGCGCCGATGACGCCACGCGCATCCTGGGCTGGTACGCCCTGCGGTGGCGCATCGAAGAGTACTTCCGGGTCATCAAGTCCGGCTGCAAGGTCGAGGAGTTGCAGCACCACACGGCGGAGCGGCTCGAGCGGGCCATTGCCATCAAGATGGTCGTGGGGTGGCGGATCCAGTTGATGGTCCAGCTCGGGCGCGAGACGCCCGACTTGCCGGGGGACCTGCTGTTTTCCGACGGCGAGTTGCGCGTGCTGGCCACCTTCGCCCGCTCCCGCAATCTGCCGGCACCCACGCGCCTCGGGGACGCCGTCGGTCTGGTGGCCCGCCTCGGCGGGTGGCTGGGGCGCAAGCGCGCCCCGCCCGGCGCGCAGCTCCTGTGGTATGGCTACGCCAAGCTCGTCGCCATGAGCTTCGCCTTCGAGCTGCGGGACGAGTACGGATGAGTTCACATGCATTACGAGTCCAGCCGGAGAGATCCGGGGCACGGGCAGGGCTAGCTGCCTTGTCCGGCCGAATTTGCGGATTCTGTACAAACTGTGCGCCCGGTTACCGAGCATTCAGGCGGTGGCGGCAAGCCCCAGCTTTCAGGTTTACCTGGGTAGCTGCCTTGTCCGGCCGAACTGCGGATTTTGTACCAACTACGTTACCTGTTGGCGGCGCGACATGCGCAGCTTTCAGGTTTACCTGGCCAGGGCTAGGCCACCGCGCCGGTGCGGCGCAACGCGGCGATCTCGTCCGCCCCGAATCCGGCGTCACCGAGTATGTCGTCCGTGTGCTGGCCGAGCCGCGGCGCCGGACGGCCGGGCACCAGCGGAGTCTCCGAGAGCTTGATCGGCGTGCCGAGGGTCCGGATGCGTCCCAACGTCGGGTGGTCGACCTCCACCACCAGGTCACGGGCGCGGACGTGAGGGTCCGCCATCACCTCGGCATAGTCGTTGATGGGACCGCACGGCACCCCGTGGCTCTCGAGCAGCTCCAGCCAGTGGGCCCGGGGACGGGTCTCCATCACCGCCTCGATGCGGGCCGCGAGGGCCTCCCGATTGCGGATGCGGTGGGTATCGTCCCGGTACTCCGGATCGACGGCCCAGTCCGAATGCCCCAGGGCCTCGCACAGACGCCGGAACGTGCGGTCGTTGGCCGCGCCGATCGTGACGTAGCCGTCCGCGCAGCGGATCGCCTGGTACGGCGCGTTCATGCGATGCGCGGACCCGAGCCGCTCCGGCACCCCGCGGCCCGAGAAGTACTGGGTCGCCTCCCACACCGACAACGCGACGCCGGCATCGACCAGCGACGTGTCGACGAGCTGGCCGCGCCCGGTGCGCGCCCGCGCCAGGAGGGCGGACAGGATGCCGGCGACGGCGAAGAGGGCCGCGCCGAGATCGGTCACCGGTATCCCCGACTTGACCGGCGGGCGCCCCGCCTCGCCGGTGACCGACATCAGCCCGGAGACGCCCTGGGCAACGAGATCGAAGCCCCCCTTGCCGGCGGACGGACCGGTCTGGCCATAGCCGGAAATGGACGCGTACACGAGACGCGGATGCTCGAGCGACAACTCGGCGTACCCCAGGCCGAACCGCGCCAGCACCCCCGGCCGGTAGTTCTCGACCAACACGTCGGACAGCGCGGCGAGACGCCGCACCGCCTCGCGGCCGGCCGGCTGCTTCAGGTCGACCACGATGCCGCGCTTGCCGCGGTTGACCGCGTTGAAGCTCGGACTGTCGGTGCCGACGGCCCCCGGCATGCGCCGCGTCGAGTCGCCGGCCGGGGGCTCGACCTTGATCACGTCGGCCCCCATGTCGCACAGTAGCATCGAGCAGAACGGCCCGGCCATCACCTGGGTCAGGTCGAGCACGCGCAATCCGTCCAGTGCTGATGTCATCGCCCCTCAACGAACCAGGAGAATCGACCCGTGTCCACGCCTGAAGCCCTCTACGCCGTCGACGGTCCCGTCGCCACCCTCACGTTCAACCGCCCCGCCGCCCGCAACGCCATGACGTGGGCGATGTACGACGCCCTCCTCGAGGCCTGCGACGTGGTCGACGCCGACCCCGCGGTGAAGGTCCTGGTCCTGCGCGGGGCCGGTGATCGCGCCTTCGTGGCCGGCACCGACATCAGCCAGTTCCAGAACCTGCGGACCCCGGACGATGCACTCGGGTACGAATCGAGGCTCGATCGGGTGATCGACCGGCTGGAACGGGTGAAGATACCGACGATTGCCCAGGTCCAGGGCGTGGCCGTCGGCGGCGGCTGCATCATGGCGATCGCCTGCGATATGCGCATCTGCGGTCCCGGCGCCCGGTTCGGCATCCCCGTGGCGCGAACCCTCGGCAACTGCCTGTCGGCCGCCAACTGCGTCCGGCTGCTCGACCTCGTGGGGCCGGCGCGGCTCAAGGATCTGATGTACACGGCCCGGCTGCTCGACGCCCGCGAGGCGCTCGCCGCGGGGCTCGCGACGCAGGTCGTCGACGCCGACTTCCTCGACGAGGTGGTGGCCGAGACGGCCGCGACCATCGCCGCCAACGCCCCGCTGACGATTCACGCCACGAAGGAGCTCTTGCGCCGCGTGCAGCGCGAGCGGCAGCCCGACGCGGCGCTGGCCCACGACCTGATCGTCGACTGCTATACCAGCGAGGACTTCCAGGCAGCCGTCGCCGCCTTCGTCGCCAAGCGCCCCCCGGTGTGGGCGGGGCGATAGCGGCGGGCCGCCGGCCCGCATCCGGAAGCCCGTGGCGAAGCCCCGCGGTTCCGCCACGGGCCTAGCAGCCCGTGGCGAAAGTCCCCCGCTGCATTCGAGCGGCGATGCATCCCGCCTCGCCGCTCTCGGTGCAACGCGGGGTTCCACCACCGGCTGGGACTAGGCCACCGCGTCCCGGATGAGCGACGCCACCCGCTCGAGCCCCGCCGCGACGTCGCCTTCCAGATGCAGTCGGACCACCCGGCGCCGGCGTGCGGCCAGCACCTCGAGGTCGCCCAGCGCCTGCGCCATCTTCACCGCTCCGAACGTGTAGGGGCGTCGCGGAATCGGCAAATCGACGGCGGTGTCATCGGCGGTGAGCAGCAGAAAGACCCCCGTCGCCGGTCCCCCCTTGAACGCCTGGCCGGTCGAATGGAGATAGCGCGGTCCGAACCCGACGCTGGTCGCCACGCCGCTGGCGTCCCGGAACCGGCAGCGGATGCGCTGCAGCGCCAACCGGTGAGCCCTGCTCCGATCCAGATAAGCCAACAGCGCCAGATAGTCACCGGGGCCCGCGCTCGCCACGTGGGCCGATACCAGCCGTTGGAGGGTGGCCGGCTCCCCGGTCGCTGCCCGCAGGCGCGCGGCGGTATGCGCGTCGGCGAAAAGGGCGACCCCGTCCGACCGCACCAGCGGACGCTCGCTCGGCACCTCCCCCGCCGCCTCCCAGGCCTCGGTCAGGGTTCGCGCAGCGACCTTGCTGGCCTCCACGTCCGGCTGGTCGAAGGGATTCACCCCCAGCACCGACCCGCACACGGCGGTGGCGAGCTCCCACCGGAAGAACTCGCCGGCCAACGCCTGCCGATCCGGCAGCCGCAGCGTGACGACGGGGTGTCCGGCTTCGGCCAGGAGCGGGAGCGCGGCATCCTGCTCCGGATCGGGAGCGTCCTCGACGCGCAGATGGACGAACAGGCGATCGGTCCCGTACACCGAGGGCGAGCCGAGCTGTTCGTCGACGATGGGAATCAGCCCCCGCCCCGCCTTGCCCGTCGACTCCGCCAGCAACTGCTCCAGCCACCCGCCCAGGGCGCGAATCGGCGGCGACAGCACCAGGGTGATCTTGTCCCGGTGGGCGGCGGCGGCGAGACCGAGCAGGAGCCCCAGCCGTACCGCCGGGTTCCGCTCGGCGGGGACGGCCGGACCGCACCGTTCGGCCATCCGTCGCGCCGGCGCGAGAAAAGCGGACACGTCGACGCCGCAGACCGCGGCGGGGACGAGGCCGAAGTTCGACAGGACCGAGAACCGCCCCCCCACGTCGCGGCGGCCGCTCCACACGTGCCGGAAGCCCTCCGCCCCGGCCATCTCCTCAAGGGCCGACCCCGGATCGGTGATCGCCACGAAATGCGCACCGGCCCGGCCGGACCCGACCGCCTGCCGCATGCGATCGAGGAAGCACTCGGCCAGCAACGCCGGCTCCAGGGTCGTGCCCGACTTGCTCGACACGATGCACAGGGTGCGGGACAGATCGAGGCGGGACGCGACGCGCTCGATCTGGACCGGATCCGTCGTATCGAGCACGCGCAGCCGCGGCGCCCCCTCGGACGGTCCGAGCACGCGGCCGATGACCTCCGCGCCCAGACTCGACCCGCCCATGCCGAGCAGGAGGACGTCGGTGAAGCCGTCGGCCCGCGCACCGTCCGCGAACCGCGTCAACGCGTCTGCCGGTACTTCCGCGCCGGCCAGATCCAGCCACCCCAGCCAGCGCGCCTCGTCGGCGCCGGTCCAGACACCGGGATCCTTCCGCCACAGACGGCCCACCAGACCGTCGCGGTCCCAGCGCCGGCACTGTTCGTCGAGGGCGGCCTGGAGGGCGCGGCCGATCTGCCATCCGTTCGTCGAGTCAGTCAGGGGAGGCTCCAGGGGAATCGATGCGGCGGGTCCGGACAGGGTCGGCGGACGGGGACGGCGCCCGCGGCATCAGGCTTCCGGCCAGTTCTGCGTCTCGAGACGCCGGACCTTCTCGATGCGCCGGCGATGCCGCTCCTCGCGGGAGAATCGGGCAGCGAGAAACGTCTCGAGGAGCTCGCGGGCCAGCGCCTCCCCGACGATGCGCGCCCCGAGGACGAGGACGTTCATGTCGTCGTGCTCCACCCCCTGATGGGCGGAATACGTATCGTGGCAGACCGCCCCCCGGATGCCGGGAACCTTGTTCACCGCCACCCCGGCGCCGACCCCGCTCCCGCAGATCATCACCCCGCGGTCGGCGCGGCCGCCGCGGACGGCCAACGCCACCGCTTCCGCGTAGTCGGGATAGTCGGCCGGCGCCTCGCTGTCGGTGCCGACGTCGACCACCTCGTGACCGCGGTCCCGCAACAGGTCCGCGAGGAACACCTTCAGGCGGAAGCCGGCGTGGTCCGACCCTATCGCCACCCGCATCGTGCCGCTCTCTGCCATTTTCGCCATTCCGGTCCGGACCTGCCGCCGCTGCGGCTCCCGGATCGCGTTCCGGGAACCGCCGCACAGGGAGACGCGAACCCCGTCACCGCCGAAGCGCGATGCCGGATCGTACTATATCCGCCCATCCCGGCCCGGAAGCGGCCGTATTCTTGGAACCCGATTTTGCAACTGCCGCGGCCGGGAGCAGCCTCCGACGCACCGAATCGGCCTCTACCGCGACGGCGTCGCAGTCGCCGGCCCGGCCAGGCGGGACGCGAGCCGCTGCAGCCCGGGACTGACGGCAACGGGATACGGCTCCGGGTCCCGGCGCGCGCGAACCGCGGCCGGCAGCCCGCGCACGGCCGCCTGACAGGCCTCCCGCAACTCCGCGACCGGGAGACTCGACGCGATCCGAGCACCGCGGCGCATGACCGCTTTCAGCAGCGGCCGTCCGGCCGGGGCCTCGCCCGGCAGCCCGAGCACGTCACCGGTCACCGCTTCGGACGTGCCGGCACGCCAGACCTGCTTGGCGCCGGGCAGGGTCTGCTTGCCGGGGCTGTACTTCATCAACGGCATCACCGCCCCCTCCCGTTCGAGCTCGACCAGCTTGTAGACCCCGCTGAGGGTGGGCGCATCGCACGAGGTGCTCACGGCGGTACCGACGCCGAACCCGTCTATCGGGGCGCCCGACCCGACGAGCTCTGCGATGCGATGCTCGTCGAGGTCGCCGCTGGCGAGAATCTGCGTCTCTCGACACCCGCCGGCATCCAGAATCGCCCGGACGGCGCGGCTGAGCGGGGCGAGGTCGCCGCTGTCCAATCTGACCCCGCCCGGCCGCAGGCCCGCCTCGACGATGGACCGCGCGGCCGCGAGCGCGTCGTAGGTGTCGATCAGCAGCACCGAACGCGGGCCGTGCAGATCCAGGTAACGCGTGAACGCGGTCAGCTCGTCGGGATGCGCCATGACCCACGAATGGGCCATCGTCCCGGATACCGGCAGGCCGAAACGATAGCCGGCATCCAGGTTCGAGGTGGCCTGACACCCTCCCAGGCACGCGGCGCGCGCGGCGTACATCGCCGCCTCGGTCCCGTGCGCGCGCCGGCCGCCGAACTCGATCACCGCGCGGCCCCGGGCCGCCTCGACCACGCGCACCGCCTTGCTGGCGATCAGGGTCTGGAACAGGATGGTCGACAGCAGCGCGGTTTCCACGAGCTGCGCTTCCGCCAGCGGCGCCGTGATCCGCACCAGCGGCTCGCCGGCGAATACCGGAACCCCCTCGTCCATCGCCCAGACGTCCCCGGTGAACCGCAGCCGGGGAAGATAGTCGTCGAAGAACCCGGGGCCGACGCCGGCCAGAGCCGGAAGCGTGCGGAGATAGGCGACGTCTTCGGGGGTGTAGCGCCACGATTCCAGATACTCGAGCGCCTGATCGAGACCCGCCGCCACGAGAAACCCGCGCGACGCCGGGAGCGCACGCACGAAGAGCTCGAACGTCGCCCGGGGCATCGCGCCGGCCGCGTGGTAGCCGGCCGCCATCGTCACTTCATAGAGATCGGTGGACAGCCCTCCGGGCATGGCGGAATGGTAATGTATCACTCGCTGTGCCTTCGAAATCGCGTTCCCCTCAGGCCGATCGGACGGCGGTGCTCGTGATCGATGTCCAGCGGGACTTCTGCTCGGGCGGGGCCCTGGCGGTCCCGGCCGGCGACTCGGTGGTCCCGGTCCTCAACCAGGTGATTCGCGGCGCCGGACAACGGGGGATGCCGGTCTACGCCAGCCGGGATTGGCATCCGGCGGCGTCCCGGCACTTCGTCACCGGGGGCGGCCGATGGCCGGTCCACTGCGTCGCCGGCAGCGACGGCGCCCGGTTTCATCCGGATCTCCGGTTGCCGGCCGACACCGGGGTCGTCAGCAAGGGCGTCGAACCGGACGAAGACGGGTTTTCGGCGTTCGAGGGGCGCCTCGATGACGGTACGACACTGGAGGAGAACCTGCGGGCGTCGGGCGTCACGCGCCTGCTCGCCGGCGGCCTCGCGACCGACTACTGCGTCCGGCACTCGGTTCTCGATGCGCTGAAGAAAGGCTGGCCGGTGACGCTGCTCACCGACGCCATCGCCGCCGTCGATCTGGAACCGGACGACGGCCCCCGCGCGCTCGAGGAAATGCAGGCGGCGGGCGCCGTGCTCCGGAAGTCGGCAGGGTTGCAGTGGGTCTGACGATCCCGGTCCCGCGGAGCGCGCTAGGAGCCCGTGGTGAAACCCCGCGTTGCACCGAGAGTGGCGAGGCGCCGGCCTGACGACGCGTTCCCAACGAAGCGGCCGAAGAGCGCAGCCCGCCGACAGACGCAGCCTCGTCGCGTCAGTTCCCCTGCAGGGGACTCGGCCCCCCGCTGAAGGTCAGCAGATAGTCCCGAATCGAGCGGATCTGCGCATCGGCGTCAGGGTCGAGTGGCGTACCGTCGGGGAGTTGCGTATAGAGCGAACCGGGGTACTCGCTCCAGAATGTCGGCATGCGGGTGCCCGGCTGAATGTCCAACGGCCGGATCATCCAGTCGAGGATCCAGTCCGGCTGCAGCCGTTCCGAGGCCATCCGCAGGTCCGGCGCGAGGTTGCCGACGTCCTGGTCCTCCGGAATCGTATCCAGCACGTGACACTGCTGGCACCGCAGAAGCTCGAACAGCTCTTCGCCGGTCTGCGTGATCTCGGCGTCCTCCACCAGATCGTGGGTGCGGAACGGCCCCACCGTGTCGGAGATCGCCGCGAAGTAGTCGAGCACATCGTTCCAGTGCTCGTCTTCCAATCCGAAGGTCGGCATGCGCACTTCCAGCCACGGCCGAATCGTGATCGGGCCGCGCAGGAACGCATACAGCCAGTCGGGCTTGACCTTCGCCCCCTCGGGAGTCAGCAGGGGCGGGGCCAGGGAGGAATCCTCCACGAGCGCACGGTAGTCCCCGCCGTCGCCCTCGATCTCGTGGCAGGCGACGCAGTTCCGGCGCCGCACGAGGTTGCGCCCATCGATGAGGGCGTCCGTGCGCGCCGACCGCGGCACCTGGGCCACCTTCGGCTGGACATCGCGCTGGAAGCTCAACACCGCCGTGGTCAGCAGGCGCGCCTCCGCCTCGGAGAAACCGAAGTTGGGCATCCGGAGCTTCTCGAGCGGCTGCAGGATGCGCCCGCGATCGTAGATCCGGGGGTCGAGCAGCTTCTGATTGAGCCAGTCCCGCTTGGTGTGGGCAATCTCGTGTATGAACGCGAAGTCGAACTGCGCCAGCAGCTTGCTGCCTTCCTGGGAGAGCTCCGTCCCGATGGGCTGGACATCCTCGAACCCGGCGATCTCGTGGCAACTGTAGCAGCCGTATCGTCCGATCGCCCGCTGGCCGAGATCGAGCTGGCGTTCCTCGGGACTCATCGCGGCGATGGTCGACTGCGCTTCTTCATACGGCACGATGGCCCGCAGGTAGTCGAGCAGGGCGGCGGCGACATCGGAGGGCTCGTAGGTCGCCCCGGGCTGCGTCCCGCCGCCGTCACCGGTCAATCCCATGAGATAGGTCGCCACGTCGGCCACCTCGAAATCGTTCAGCCGCAGATCCGGCATGTAGGTCTCCGCACTGTAGTGGCGCGGATTCCGGATCCAGTCGAACAACCACACGTAGCTGGTCTTGTCGCCGATGGCCTGCAGGGGCTGTCCGAAGGTGCGGCGCGGACCGGCCGCTTCCCGGCTCTCGTCGCCGGTGATGTGGCAGCCGAGACAGCCGACCGACTCGAACAGGCGCTGGCCGTTCTCGGCATTGCCGCGTCCCGGAAATCCGATCGCGGGCTCGTGTTCGTCCGAATTGGCGAACAGGTACGCGACCACCGCATCGATCTCGACCTCGCTGCGCACCGCGTCCTCGGGGGTGCTGGTATTCGAGTTGTACCAGACCCTCGGCATCCAGGTGCTGGCCTTGACGGCGCGCGGATCCCGGATCCACCGGGACACCCACTCTTCATCGAGCTTCGAGGCGATCCTGGTCAGGTTCGGGCCGGGTTTCCGCAGGTCCTCGAATCCGATGGTCTTGTGGCAAGCGTAGCAGCCGGCGCGCTCGTACATGCCGTACGCCACGTTCAGATTGTCGGCTTCCGGGATGAACACCTCTTCGCGGTGGCACTTCGCACACGAGGCTTCGGCCATCCCGCTCGGGAGCATCGGATAGTCCCAGAGATGAGACTCTTCCCAGTGGTACTGCTCTTCCCATTCCGCCAGCTGTTCCGGAGTCGAGGGGCTGTGGGCGGCGTCGACGAACGAGATCGACTGCCCCATCCCTTCGTGGCACACCGTGCAGCCGGTCGTCTCCAACGAATGGGGCGAGGCGCTGCCTACGTAGGTCTCGAGATTGGGGTGGGTGCGGAACGGCTGCGGATAGTCCTCGAAGCCGGTCCGGTCGATGGCGAGATGGCACGTCTGGCACCGGTCCATCTTCGGCACCCGGATGAAGTTCACGTCATCCATGATGTTCGGCGTGATCGTCTGGCGCACCGTCAGGGTCGGCGCCAGGAAATCGACCAGCGGTGCGTTCAGCAGGTAGTCGTTCAGGTTGGGCGCCAAGTCGGCAACGAGCCCCCGCAGGCGATCCGCCTCTCCGGTCAGCGCATCCAACTCGGCGGCGACCGTGTCGACTTCCGCGTTGAACTCGGCGATCCGGTCGCGAATGGCGTCCCGTTCCCCCGTCAACCGCTCGACTTCCAGCCCTTCGGCCAACCAGCGCTCATAGAGCGCGGTGACGCCGTCCTCGCCCGCGACCTCCTCGTCTCCATGCCCATCGGCGTGCGCCTCATCGCGGCGCACCTCGAACGTGTACCGATCCACGTCGTAGTTCGCCTTCGTGAAGTTGAAGTTCTGGGTGGCGACGAACAGTTGCCGGTTCACGTCGGCCAACTGATCTTCCAGCTCGGCGACCTGCGCGGCGTTGGTCGCGAGCCGCTGCTCGGCCGTGGCGCGCTGCGCTTCCAACTCGGCGACCCTGGCCCGATCGACGCCCTGCTCGGCCTGCGCCAGACCCGCGCTCGTGACCTCGCGCTCGAGAGAGCTGAACTGTCGCTGGTAGTTCTTCCATTCCCGATCGTAGTCGTCCCAGACCATCCAAATCGTCGAGAAGAGCGCGAACAGGCTGGACGCGGCAAAGACCACGTTCAGGAAATCGATGTTGTAGGCGTGTCCGACTGCCCGTTTGTCTGCCATGGCGTTAGCCGTAGATTGAAGGTAAGTCCAGAACGTTGCACGAGCCCGGAAAGCACCGCCTCGCGGCTGCGCTTCCCGCCCAACCGACCCCTAGATGTTGAAGAAGAACTCCGGAATCGATACCACGTACTTCAAGTTGAACACCCACCGCGTCAACATCTTCACCGGCAACGACAGCATCGACAGGAACAGGATCACGGTGACGTAGTAACGTGTCGCTCCCAGCTTCTCGTAGTACCGGCTCAGACCCTTTTTCGCCAGCGCGACCGGCAGCACCGCGATGTACCCGATCGTCAACAGAATGCCGAATATCTCCCGCACGAACCAATTCGCCGGCAGGGCCATGCCAAACCCGCGCACCCAGATGTACTCGGACAACTGCACGTTGGTCAGCGCCTCCAGCTTGTGGATGTCCCAGTACTCGAACGGGCCGAAGAAATTCCAGTTCGGCCCCCGCAGGAACGTCCCCAGGACGATCAGCGACGACCAGAGCACCACGAATCCAAACAGGAACAGGGTCACTTCCACCCGGCGTTCTTTGAACGTGTAGTACCCGTTTCCCTTGGGATTCTTGTCGATGTAGGGAATCGCCATCAGCCCGACGATGATCAGCGAGGGCAGCACCACCCCGGCCAGCCAGGGATCGAAGTAGACGAGCATCTCCTGCAGACCGAGAAAATACCAGGGCGCCTTCGACGGGTTGGGGGTGTTGGCGTTGTTGGCCGGCTGTTCGAGGGGGGCTTCGAGCACGATCGACCACACGATCAGGACGACCGTGCACACGACCATCGCAATCAACTCGGTATAGACGAGGTCCGGCCACGTCCAGACGCGATCTTCTTCATCCTTCTCGATCGGATCCTGACCGGCGGCGATGCGCCGGTCGTTGGTCACCGCCTCGCGCATCGAGAACCACGTAAAGAACACCAGCAGGAAGATCAGCGCCACGATCGGCACGTTGTCGGGCTTGGTGATGATCAGGTTGAAGTTCTCGTCTGTCAGGCCGAAACCGAAGAAGACCCCCAGAAAGGCCATCAACCCCCAACCCCAGCGGTTGGAGGCGAACGCCTCGCGTTTCCACACGACCAGCACCAGCGCCACGAGCGTGGTGAGGAAAAACAGCCGGGGATCCGCAAACAGGTCGATGAAGCTCTTTAGCGCGTCCATGGTTCGTGTCCGTCGTCCAATGTTTCAGACCGGAATCCGCGGCCTAGAGCGGACCGGAGATGCCGCCGTCCTTCCTGACGCGCCAGAAATGCACGGCCATCAGGAAGCCGATCACGAGCGGCAGAGCGACGCAATGCAACACGTAGAACCGGAGGAGCGCCCCCTCGCCGACGAACGTGCCGCCCAGAAGCGCGAACCGGGCATCGTCGGCCGCGTGCACCAACTGCACGTCACCCAGCGCCATGAGCGAGGCCCCGGGGCCCTCGTGCCCCAGGAACGGCGTGGCGCGCGCCATGTTCGATCCGACCGTGATCGCCCAGATCGCCAACTGATCCCACGGCAACAGATAGCCGGTGAACGATAACAACAGGGTCAGCACCAGCATGATGACCCCCACGTTCCAGTTGAACTCCCGGGGCGGCTTGTACGAACCGGTCATGAACACCCGGAACATGTGCAGCCAGACCGTGATCACCATGGCGTGGGCGCCCCAGCGATGCATCTCCCGCATGATGCCGAGGGGCACGTGCTCGCGCAACCCCACGATGTCCGAGTAGGCGTACTCGAGGGTCGGACGGTAGTAGAACATCAGCAGCAGCCCGGTGAAGGTCAACACCAGGAACAGGAAGAAGCTGATGCCGCCCATGCACCAGGTGTAGCGCAAGCGCACACCCGATTTGCGCAGGCGCACCGGGTGCATGTGCAGAAAGACGTTCGAGAGCATGACCAGCACCCGATTCCGATCGTTGATCGGGGCCGCGTGCCGGAAAATGGACGTCC
The DNA here is from genome assembly GCA_965229825.1 of Vicinamibacterales bacterium. GTDB lineage: Bacteria > Acidobacteriota > Vicinamibacteria > Vicinamibacterales > UBA8438 > JAJEEA01. The sequence continues at coordinate 1,035,739 of CBDDJQ010000012.1, read as the reverse complement.
AGATCTGCGTCTCGGTAATCCAGTCCCACGCCCGGACGAGCGCCGGCGCCTTCGGTTCGATGGTCTTCGTATCAGCCATGTCGGTTAAATCGGAAGGAACGACTCGGGGTCCGTCCACTGACCAAGCTCTTGCTGGAACTTCCGGCTCTTGTCGACCACGATCTGGCCGTCCTCGGCCCGCACGATGCGCGTACGCTCCAGCGGCCGCGGCGCCGGACCTTCGAAGTTGATGCCGGTCGGCCGGAAACCGCTGCCGTGGCAGGGACACTTGAACTTGTTCTCGGCCGACAGCCAGTTCGGCGTGCAGCCGAGATGGGTGCAGACGGAGAACAGGGCGTAGAACCCGGAGGTCTCGTGCGTGAGGTCGTTGCCGGTCCGCACGACCCAGACGCCGAACCGATCCTTGAACCGCTCGTCGACCCCTTCGCCGTACTCCTCGGGAAATCCGACGGCGAACTGCTGCGGCGGTTCGTTGAGCACATTGGGAAACATGAAGCGGCCGGTGGCGGCGAGACACCCCGCCGACGCGGCGGTGAACGCGCCCCACGCCAGCCCCATCCATCCGCGGCGCCCCATGAGCGGCGACGTGTCGTCGGGTACTGCCGCCTTCTTCTTCTTCGCGGCCCCGGCCGCGGCCGTGGTGGTGCGGCCCGCGAGCTTCGCATCGTTGCCGGACGCCGCTTTCGCCGCGGCCGCCGGCTTGGCCGCCGCAACCGGCTTCTTTTTGGGAGCCGCCGCAGCCGCGGCCGGTTTGGCCGCCGAAGCCGGCGCCGCAGCCGGCGCCTCTACGGGCTTTTCCGCGGCCGGAGCCGCATTGGCGGCGGCCGTCGGCCCGGTCGCCGGAGCCGGTTGCTCTGCGGGAGCATCCGCAGCCGGTGGAGTCGTGGTGTCGTCAGCCATAACCTCTATCCCATCGTCATCGGCACCGAAGGCCGATGCGTTCCGTCCCAGATGCGCGCTACCTGCGCTCAGCCACGCCCCCGTTCACCAGTGACGCGGCGAGCGCATCGATCGTCTCGAGCGCGGCGTGCTGCACCTTGACGTTCGGATCGGACGCAGCGAGAGCCGCCACGGAAGAACGCAGATCCTCACCGACGCCGGCCGAACCCAACCCCGCCACCGCCCGCAACCCGGTGATCATCACTTCGCCGGTGGGGTCGAGCCGGGTCTCCGACGCCGTGACCAGCCCGGCGACGTGGTCGCGATCGAGCATGCGGGACAGTACCCGGACGGATCGCGAATCGCCATGACGCGCCAGGGCGACGGCGGCGTTCCATTGCACGTCCGGCGCAGGATCGTCGAGCGCCGCCCGCAGAGTCGTGTGCGCACCGTCGTCCGGCAATACCCCGAGCGCGTACACCGCCATCTTCCGCACGCCGGCGTCCGGCGATTGATACATCGAGACGATACGCGGAACGATCGCTTCGTCGCCGAGGGAGGCCAGCGCCCACACGACGCTGATCACGGTCTCGCTGTCCGCGTCGTCGAGGGCTTCGGTGAGCGCCGCCATCGTGCCCGGCGGCGGCATGCCGAGACGCCCGATCGCCAGGGCGAGATAGCGGCGGATCCGCGGGTCGTCCCCCTGCGACTGGACGAACGCGTCCACGAGCGCCTGCCCCAGACCGGGATGCCGTTCCTCGGTGCCCGGATCGCCCATCAGGCGGGACAGCTCGTACGCCGCCGGCCAGCGCCGATCGCGCCCGCCGGCCCGCACGTCGAGCAGATATTCTTCGGGGGTCCGCTCGTCGGTCACCATCATCCGGAACCCGCCGTAGATGGCGACGACGACCGCGACGACCGAGAGGGGAATCAGAAAGAACTGAACGGCGAGAGATGGTGCGGCTGCAAGCGGCCCGGCAGGGCTCTCAGGTTCACGCTCGCGGAGCTTTTCCATCAGGACATCAGGGAAAACCGGAGACCGAGGCTTGTGTCTTCAATCACAAGCCCTGACGGCGGTACGTCCGGGCCGAAATACCGGCAGATCGTAATACGGCTGGCCGGTCGGGGTCAAGGCAGGAACCCGGTCTGCAGGAGTCTCCGCAGGTGCTACGGCGCAGACTCCTGGACCAGCTCCAGACCGCGAAAGAAGTACCCGAGCTCGAACGCGGCGGTCTCCGGCGCATCGGAACCATGCGTCGCGTTGTGCTCGATAGAGCTCCCGAATCGACGCCGCAGGGTCCCTTCCTCCGCCTGCCCCGGATCGGTCGCCCCCATCAAACTTCGCCATCGTGCGATCGCGTCCGGCGCCTGCAGGGCGAGCACGACAGCCGGCCCCGACGACATGAACGCGGTCAGGCTGTCGAAGAACGGACGCGCTCGATGCACTGCATAGAAGCCTTCGGCTTCCGCCTTCGTCATCCGAACCATGCGCATCGCCGCCAGCCGGAAGCCGGCTTCCTCGATACGCTGCAAGATTGCCCCGGTATGACCGGACGAGACCGCGTCCGGCTTGATAATCGCGAATGTCTGCTCCATACGTCCCTGCTCGTCGTTGACCGCCGCGCCGCCGGACGGCGGCCGCGCGGGTTCGCCATCCCGCCTGGCGGCTCCGATTGCCGCCCAACCCGCCTGGCAGCCTAGCCGAGCGCTGCCATGATCTCGTCGAGAACGGCTTTCGGCGGACGCACCCGCGACTCCGGCAGCGACGCCAGCGGCTCGTCGACGAGGTTCAGCGTGGTCAGGAAATCGTCGGCGGCGGGCTCCAGGTAGATGAGCCCGGTGGCGAACTCGCCCCGGCCGTGCGTTTCGTGCAGCACCCGCAACGCCTGCATCTTGTCGGTCGGGTCGTACACGTCGTCGAGCTTTCGCAGATAGAGCCGCGACCCGTCGTGCATCGTCACTTCCCGCGTAGTCCCCGGCTCATAGTCGATCGAGATGTTCTCGAAGAACGGCACGAAGTCCAGCTCTTCCAGCGGGTCGTCATGGCTCTTCACGTAGGCGTAGCTCTTCGTCGAGCCTTCGTGGTCGTTGAACGTCACGCAAGGCGACAGGACGTCGATCATCGCGGTGCCGCGGTGACCGAGCGCCGCCTTCAGAATCGCCGTCAACTGTTTCTTGTCGCCGGAAAAGGAACGGGCCACGAAGGTGGCGCCCAGTTGAATCGCGAGGGCGCAGGTATCGAGAGGCGGCAGGTCGTTGACGACGCCGGTCTTCAGCGTCGACCCGACGTCCGCCGTCGGCGAGAACTGCCCCTTCGTGAGACCGTAGCAGCCATTGTCCTCGACGATGTAGATGATCGGGAGATTCCGGCGCATGAGATGCACGAACTGCCCGATGCCGATGGCGCCGGTGTCCCCGTCCCCGCTCACCCCGACGGCCACCAGCTTGTGATTGGCCAGCAGCGCGCCGGTGCCGACCGAGGGCATCCGGCCATGCACGGCATTGAACCCGTGCGACGAGCCGAGGAAGTAGGCCGGGCTCTTGCTCGAGCAGCCGATGCCCGACAGCTTGACCACGCGGCCGGGCTCGATCCCCATCGCGAAGCAGGCATCGATGATCCGTTCCGAGATGGCGTTGTGCCCGCACCCCGCGCACAGGGTGGTCTTGCCTCCCCGATACGCGGGCAGCTCCAGACCGATCCGGTTGGTCTTCTTCTTCATGGGGGAAGTCACTGTCGCCACGATCTGTCCTCGCGCGAATGCCGGACGGAGGGCCCCGCCGGCTCCTTCACCGGCCGGCCCGAATCACTCTCCACCTACGCCTGCCTCATGCGGAATCCGCCCGTCGGCCACCGAGTATTCCGCACGGTACCCTTCCTGAACCAGGATGTCGTCGGTAATGGTGCGGGCATCCATCGGCAGGCCCGAATAGTGCAGGACGCTCCGGAGCCGTCCCGCCAGTTCGGCCTTGAGCTCGAGCCGCATCAGGGACGCGAGTTGCGCGTCCCGATTCTGCTCGACCACGTAGACGCGGTCGTGCCGCTCGATGAACGACGCCAGCCCCGAGCGGAACGGATAGGCGCGAAGCCGGTAATAGGACGTCTGCAGATCGGCTTCTTCGAGAAGCTGGTCGCGGCCTTCGATCACCGCCCAATGGCTCGTGCCGTAGGCGATGATGCCGATGCTCGCCCCCTGGTTGATCTCGACCTCCGGCGCGGGCATCCAGTTTCGGGCGGTCTCGAACTTGCGCGCCAAGCGGTCGACGTTCTTCTCGTAGTCGTCGGATCGTTCGCTGTACTGTCCCCACTCGTTGTGACCCGACCCGCGGCAGAAATAGGCCGGAGCGGAACTGCCGGGCAGAGACCGATAGGGAATGCCGTCGCCGTCGACGTCGCGGTACCGGCCGAACCGGCCGATCTTCTCGAGGGTCTCCTCGTCGAGCACCTTGCCGCGATCGATCGGTTTCGCCGGGTACTCGAACTTCGGCGACATCCAGGTGTTCATGCCGAGATCGAGATCGCTGAGCACGAAGACCGGTGTCTGGAACCGCTCGGCCAGATCGAAGGCGTCGATCGCCATCGAATAGCACTCTTCCGGAGAGCAGGGGAACAGCAACGGATGCCGCGTATCCCCGTGAGAAAGAAACGCGGTGGACAGGACGTCGCCCTGGGCGGTGCGGGTCGGCAACCCCGTCGACGGCCCCACCCGCTGGATGTCGAAAACGACCGCGGGCACTTCCGCGTAGTAGCCGAGTCCGGCGAACTCGCCCATGAGCGAGATGCCGGGTCCCGACGTCGCAGTCATGGACCGGGCTCCGGCCCAGCCGCCGCCCAGCGCCATCCCCAGCGCGGCAATCTCGTCCTCGGCCTGCACCACGGCGAAAGTGGCCTTGCCCGACTCGGCATCCACACGATACTTGCGCAGATAGTCGATGAGGGTCTCGCACAGCGACGACGATGGCGTGATCGGATACCAGGCGACGACGGTCACCCCGGCCATCATGCAGCCGATGGCCGCCGCCGCGTTGCCCTCGACCAGAATGCGGCCGCGGTTCGCCTCCATCGGCTCGACGAAGAACGGATCGCGCTTGTCCAGATGCTCGTCGGCGAACGCGAAGCCGATGTCGAGTGCCTCCCGGTTCAGGGCGACGACCTTGGGCTTGTCGCCGAACTGCCTGCGGAGCGCCACCTCCATTTCGTCGAGGTCCACGCCGAGCAGGCGCGACAGCACCCCGTCGTACAGAATGTTGCGCACGCGGCGCCGCAGCTTGACGTCGCGCGACACCTTCCCGAGGAGCGTATCGAACGGGACCGGGTAGAAGACGAGATCGTCGCGCAACCCATCGAGATCGAGCGGGGCGTCGTACACGACGACCGCTCCCGCCGGCAGACCGAGCACGTCCTCCCGGGCGGTTTCCGGGTTCATCGCCACGAGGACGTCGATCTCCTTCTTGCGGGCGACGTACCCCTTCTTGTTGGCGCGGATGGTGAACCAGGTGGGCAGACCGGCGATATTCGACGGAAAGAGGTTCTTCCCCGACACGGGGACACCCATCTGGAAGATGGCACGCAGCAGCACGAGATTCGCCGTCTGGCTACCGGAGCCGTTGACGGTCGCAACCTGGATGCTGAAGTCGTTGATGACGGGATCGGCAGACGACGCGGAAGGGCGTTCTTCTACTAAGACGTCGTACGCGGCCATTCAGATTCCTCGGGGCGACAGGGAGCGGTGACGCGTGGAGGCGGCGGCACGGCGTTCTCTGATGGGCAAGGTGAGCTTCGTCCAGTATATCAAACACCGCGGTGCTTCCGGTTACGACGCGGACGGGATCGCCGCGGCCACCGCGGCGCCGATATCCGATGGGCTCTTGACGACGGAGACGCCCGCCGACGACAAGGCCGCCATCTTCTCGGCCGCGGTACCCTGGCCACCCGAGATGATGGCGCCGGCATGTCCCATGCGGCGCCCGGGCGGGGCGGTCCGGCCGGCGATGAACCCGATGACGGGCTTGCGGACGTTGTCGCGGATGAACGCCGCCGCCTCTTCCTCGGCCGCGCCGCCGATTTCGCCGATCAGCACGACCGCGTCGGTCGCGGCATCGCCCTCGAACAGACCGAGGGCATCGATGAAGCTCGTGCCTATCAACGGATCGCCCCCGATGCCGATGCAGGTGGTCTGTCCCAGCCCGAGCCGGGTCAATTGGTGGATCGCCTCGTAGGTCAACGTGCCGCTCTTCGAGACGATGCCGACGCGCCCTTCGCGGCAGATGTGGCCGGGAATGATGCCGGCCTTGGCGCGCCCCGGCGAGATGAGCCCTGGACAGTTGGGCCCGATAAGTCGACAGTTCCGGGTCCCGATGAACGCCAGCACCCGCATCATGTCGAGGGTGGGAATGCCCTCGGTGATGCAGACCACCAGCCCTATGCCGGCATCCGCGGCCTCCATGACCGCGTCGGCGGCGACCGCCGGCGGCACGAAGATGACCGAGGTGTCCGCGCCGGTCTCGCGCACCGCCGCGGCGACGGTATCGAACACCGGGAGCCCCTCGTGCGTGGTCCCTCCCTTGCCGGGCGTCACCCCGCCCACGACGTTCGTGCCGTACTCGATGGCCTGGCGGGCGTGGAAGGCGCCCTCCCGCCCCGTCAGGCCCTGAACGAGGAGCCGAGTCCGTTCGTCGATCAGAACCGCCATCTCACCAACCTCGGGAACGCGCGGCGAAGGCCCATTACCCTAACGCGCGGCTTGGCGCGCGACCTCGACGACCTGCCGCGCCGCCTGTCCCATGGTGTCCACGGTGGTGAAGTTCAGGCCGCTGTCCCCGAGCATGCGCCGCCCCTCCTCCACGTTCGTCCCTTCCATGCGGATGACCACCGGCACGTCGACCCCGAGCTCGGTGACCGCCGCAATGACCCCGGCGGCGAGCACGTCGCACCGCAGGATGCCGCCGAAGATGTTAATCAGCACCGCGCGCACCTTGGTGTCCGACAGCAGAATCCGGAACGCGTTCCGGATCTGGTCGGCGTTGGCGCCCCCGCCTACGTCGAGGAAGTTCGCGGGCTCGCCGCCGGACAGCTTGATGATGTCCATCGTCGCCATCGCCAGGCCCGCGCCGTTGACCATGCAGCCGATGTTGCCGTCGAGCCGGATGTAGTTGAGCGCGTGCCGGGACGCCTCGATCTCCAACGGTTCTTCCTCCGCGAGATCGCGCAGCTCGGCCAGATCGCCGTGCCTGAACGACGCGTTGTCGTCCAGGGTCACCTTCGCGTCGAGGGCGAACACCGCACCGCCGGTGGTCACCACCAGGGGATTGATCTCCACCAGAGACGCGTCGGCGGTCGTGAACGCGGCATAGACGCGCCCCATGAGGGCCGCCGCGGCGCGCGCCGCGGCCCCCGACAACCCCACCGCATCGGCCAACTTCCGGGCCTGGAACGGAACGAGCCCGAGCGCGGGGTCGACGTGCATCTTGTGAATCAGGTCCGGGGTGTCCGCCGCGACCGCCTCGATGTCCATCCCCCCCGCCGCGCTTGCCATCATGACCGGCCGCCCCGCCGCCCGGTCGACCAGCACGCCGAGATACAGCTCGCTGGCCAGGTCGAGCGCTTCTTCCACCAGCAGCCGCCCGACGACCCGCCCGGCCGGTCCGGTCTGGGGCGTCACCAGGGTCATCCCCAGCATCTCCCCCGCGATCCGTTCCGCATCGGCGGCGTCGGCGGCCACCTTGACGCCCCCGCCCTTGCCGCGGCCCCCGGCGTGGATCTGCGCCTTCACGACCACCCGGCCGCCGAGACGGCGAGCGACGGCGCCGGCCTCCACGGCCGAGAACGCCGGCTCTCCCCGCGGGATGGCGACGCCGTGGCGCGCGAGCAGCGCCTTCGCCTGATACTCGTGGATCTTCACGATGAACACAGCCCGGACATCGCCGCCCCGAGGCGCCGCTGCCCGCCCAACCAATCCTGCAGGAGTCCCGTGCCTACGACGCGGACTCCTGCAACCCCAGAATGTCGACCAGCTCCTTCACGGCCGCCGCCGACTTGTTCAACGCCGCCTGCTCGCCGGCTTCGAGGGCGATCTCGATCACCTTCTCGGCCCCGGCCGCGCCCAGCTTCACCGGCACCCCGACGAACAGATCCCGGATGCCGTACTCGCCCTGCAGATAAACGGCGCACGGCAGGATCTTCTTCTTGTCCTTCAGGATGGCCTCGACCATCTCCACCGCGGCCGAGCCCGGCGCGTAGTAGGCGCTGCCGGTACCCAGCAGCTTGACGATTTCCGCCCCGCCGTTGGCCGTGCGCTCCACGATCGCGTCGACGGTCGCGGGGTCGAGAAGCTGGGTGATGGGAATTCCGGCGACGGTGGAAAGCCGCGGCAGGGGCACCATGGTGTCGCCATGCCCCCCGAGCACGAAGGCATGGGTGTTCTCGACCGATACCTGCAACGCCTCGGCGATGAACGAGCGCATGCGGGCGGAATCGAGCACCCCGGCCATGCCCACGACGCGTTCACGCGGAAATCCGCTGGCCCGATACACGACCTGACAGATCGCGTCCAACGGGTTGGTCACCGGGACGATGATGCAATCGGGCGAATGCTTGACGACCTCGGTGGTCACCGACCGGATGATGCTCGCATTCTTGTGCAGGAGGTCGTCGCGGCTCATGCCCGGCTTGCGGGCGAGACCGGCGGTAATCACGACGATGTCCGATCCGGCGGTGTCGGCGTAGTCGTTCGTGCCGAGCACCCGCGAGTCGGATCCCTCGATGGGACAGGCTTCCAGCATGTCGAGGGCCTTGCCTTGCGGCACGCCGTCGAGGATGTCCAGAACCACGACATCGGCCAGCTCCTTGTCGGCGATGCTCCGGGCCGCAGTTGCGCCGACGTTGCCCGATCCGATGACGCTGACTTTTCTGTTCATGACGCGTTCAGTACCCCTTTACACTGCCGGCCCTCCGTGACGGACGCTGCCCGCTCGCCACGTGATGTGTTCAGCATCCCGGCGTGGCGCGAAACAGAATCGTCACCGAAGACCGTGAAACCCTTGGTGGAAAATGCCCGCGCGGCGGTTCGCGAACCGCCCGTGCGGAGTCGTCGATCACGTGGTGGCCGAACCGCCGCAGCGGGCGCCCATTATACTGCGATACAGTACAAGAGAATCGGGACCTGTCCGGTCCTCTCCGTGCCCCCCCTCCGCAAGTCCCCAGAGAAACGAGCATGGAATGAAGATCGTGATAGCCGACCCCCTGCCGTCGTCGGCGGCAGACCTGCTTCGCAGCCAGGGGTGGACCGTCGATGCCGAGGCCGGGCGGCCCCGGGCCCGGCTGCAATCCGCCCTCGGGGATGCCGACGCCCTGATCGTCCGCAGCGCGACGCAGGTGGATGCCGACCTCCTGGCCGGCTCGCCCCGGCTCAAGATCGTCGCGCGCGCGGGCACCGGCGTCGACAACGTCGACCTCGATGCCGCGAGCGCGCGCGGAGTCCTGGTCGTCAACGCGCCGGGGGCCAACAGCATCAGCGTGGCCGAACATACGCTGGCCCTTCTGCTCGCCTCCGCCCGGTCCGTGCCGCGGGCCGACGCCCAGCTCAAGGCGGGTCGATGGGAGAAGAAGCGCCTGCTGGGGGTCGAGGTGCGCGACAAGACCCTGGGGGTCGTCGGCCTCGGCCGCATCGGCCGCGAAGTGGTCCACCGGGCCCACGCGTTCGGCATGCGGTGCATCGCGCACGACCCTTTCATCGCGAGTCAGGTCGCCGCGGATCTCGACGTCGAGCTCATGGAGCTGGACGAGTTGTGCGCGGCCGCGGACTTCATCACCCTGCACGTGCCGGCCACCGGCCCCCAGCCGCTGTTCACGGCGGAGCGGCTGGCCCGCTGCAAGCCGTCGGCCCACATCATCAACACCGCGCGCGGCGCCCTCATCGACGAGGCGGCGCTGGCCGACGCCATCGAGCGGGGCGCCATGGGCGGCGCCGGGCTCGACGTCTTCCAGGTCGAACCTCCGCCGGACGAGCCTCTCGTCCGCCTCCCCCAGGTCGTCACCACACCGCACATCGCCGGGTCCACGCAGGAGGCCCAGGAGCTGGTGGGGCTGGAGACGGCCGCCTGCGTGCGCGACTATCTCGGCGCGGGCATCGTACGCAACGCGGTCAACTACCCCTCCCTCGGCCCCGAAGAGCTGAAACGCATGCAGCCGTACACGGTGCTGGCGCGGCGTCTCGGAACCTTGCTGAAACACATCGCCACCGCCCGTCCGGAGGCCCTGTCCCTCCGCTACTACGGCGGCCTCGCCGAGGGCAACAACGAGCCTCTCGTGGGGGCCAGCCTCGTCGGCTTCTTCGGATCGACGGTGGACAACGTCACGCCCATCAACGCGCGGGCGGTCGCCCGAGAGCGCGGGATCGAGGTCATCGAGTCGCGCAGCTCGAGAGCCCGGAACTTCACCAACCTCATCTCGATGAAGCTCCACACCGATCGGGGCGAGCACTGGGTCGAGGGGGTCCTGTTCGAGCAGGCCGGGCCGAGGCTGGTCCTCCTCGACGGCGTGCAGATCGAGGCCCCGCTGGAGGGCACCCTCGTGGTGGTCCGCAACGAGGACCAGCCGGGGGTCATCGGCGAGGTGGGCCGCATTCTCGGCGGCCACGGCATCAACATCGAGACGTTCGCGCTGGGGCGGGGACCGGCGGGGGCGGGAGCGGTGGCGGTGGTCAAGATCGATCAGGAGGACACCGGCGACCATGGCATCACCGCCGACGTCCTCCGGGAGATCACCGAGGTGCCCGCCGTCAAGCAGGCGTTCGTGATCTCCACCTGGGACGCATGAACCGCCGCAGGGGCACCGCGGAGCACGCGGCCGGCGTGACGGCGGGGCGAACCCCTGTCCGGAAACCGTTCCCGACAGGCGGCGGTCGCCTACCAGCCCGTGGCGAAAGTCCCCGCTGCATTCGAGCGGCGATGCATCCCGCCTCGCCGCTCTCGGTGCAACGCGGGGTTCCGCTACGGGCTGCTAAGGGTCCGCGCAAAAATAACTTCCTGCAAACGGCTGTAGTGTCGCAGTAGAACGCGGCGGTCAAGCACGCTCGTGCCCGGTGACTTCTCCACACAGACAGGGCGAATTTCGGATTGAGGGGTAGCAACCCGGTCGACATCGCGATCGACGAGCTGCCGCCGGCCGACGGCGACGGTCGACGGGTCGGCCTGAAGTGGACACGCCGCACGACCGCCAAGCTCGCCGCCGAACTCCGCGGGCTTCAGCATTGGGTGGTGTCTCCCCCGGGTGCACGTCAGATTCGTGAGATGGCTGTCAGGCGGCCCTGGCGGCTCGTCGTTCCCAGAAATCCTCGAAGCGGCCACTGAGCTTGCAGCACCGCAGGGCGATGATGGCGTTGGCGCCGGCCACGGTCCAGTGCATGCCGGCGCGCTTGAGCCGGGCGCCGATTGCGAGCTTGCATCCGGCCTCGACGACGCCCGACGACACGCAAAGACCCCACGCTCGGAACTCCGGATAGCGCATCCGGTGGCGGTTGCGGGTCAGGTAGTCGATACACTTGCGGGCCTCCTCGCAGGTCTCACTGTGGGCGCGCAGGGTGGTCAGGATCGCATCGATCCGCCCCGCGTCCAACTCGTCCCGCCGGTCCTTGCCCCACCGGGCGGCCAAGTCCGTGCCGGCGCCGTAGATGGCCTTGGCGACATCGCACAGATGCCCCTTGGCGTGGTAGATGTCGATGATTTCGATGGCGCTGGGGAACTGTTCGGCGGCCAGATTCCAGATCCACTCGGCCCCGTCGCCGATGACGACGCGCCGCGCCGCCGTGTCGAAGCCGCGCCGCCGCGCTTCGCGATACGCCCGTTGCGCGAACGGGGAGGGCAGCGGGTCGGTGGGGCGGCTGGCCGCGCTCTCGACCGCAGCGCTGTAGCTGACCGACCCGGGGTCGCGTTGGGGGAGGCCGTCGGCGTTGCGTGTTTCCGCCGTCCACACGGTGACGAGCTTGACCTCGCGGGTCTTGGCGGAGCCGTCGGGCTGCTTGCCGCGCCGGCCTTCCACCTCGGACTTGCGCACCGGCACGCCGGTACCATCCAGCCCCAGGTACATCGTCGCCGCCGCGCCGGGTGCGGGCTCGACCCTCTCGCGTTCGTCGGCCGCGACCTCGCGGCCCAGCGCTTCGGCGGTGCGCTCGACCTGTTTGGGGTCGACCGCCACGCCGGCCAGTTCCCCCATCCACTCGCTCGCTTCGGCGAAGCTGACGCTCGTCGCCGCCAGTCCCACCAGCCGCGCCGTGGCGGGCGACAGCGAGGTGTCTTGCAGACCCAGGGCCCGGTCGCGCGGACAGCTTCCGCTGCGACAGGCGGCGCAGTGGTAGTAGGCGCGGTCCAGCGTCAGCGACCCCAACAGCGTGGTGAAGGTCTTCGGGCGGCGGCCGGCGTAGTGCGCCGTCTGGCCGCAGGCGCACGCTATCGTCGAACTCGAATGGTCGGAATCGTCCGCGTCGAAGTACTCCGCCATCGCCTGAGCGGCGAGGCCGAGGACTTGGCGACGGAGGGCCTGCTCGAGGGCCTCGAAGTCCTGCGCGTCGACGCTCCCCGGCCCGATGAATGCATCGACTTCGGCCGCGAGCGCGGCTACGAACGCTGCGCGCCAATCACCTTGACGGCTTGGCTTGCCGTGGCGAGCGCTCGACGGTGAACGGTCTGCAAGAGAGTCTCGAAGTCCTGGGCATTCACGTTTCCTCGTTTGAGGAACGCGTCGACGTCGGCCCCGACCGCTGCCTCCAACGCGGCGAACAGCTCCTCGACGCCCCCTTTTTCGACCGCGTGATCGAGCGGTTCAGTCAACTGCGCCTCGGGCATGGTCGGAGTCCTCCTACCCGAGGAATCGGCCGATCAGCACTCGCTCAATACCCCCGACGGCAAATCCCCCACTTTCTTGTCGTGCACCCGTCTCCCCCCCCCGGGTCGCCAGCGGGTGTTTTCTGTGTTCAACTGGAAGGACATGCCACCTGCCTCACGTCCCCAATCGCCGGGTGGCCCGGGTTTCCCACCTCGGGCTCCCACAGATCCGTACGTGCGGGACTAGCGTGGGAATCGGGCGATCCCATAACTGCCCCGGATCCCGCCAATCCAGAGCTCATCATTCGCCTCGATGGCCACGGTGCCGAGCTTGAAGAACTCGTTTCCCTTGTAGTCCACCAGCTGCCGGACTTCAAACGTCGTCGGATCGACCTCGGCCACGCGAGCGGCCGACGGCTCACAAGGATCAACGTCTTCACACTGGGTCAGGTGGCCCGCGACGATGACTTTGCCAGCGGTTCCCCAGCGCACGTTGTCGACGTTGAAGCCAACCGCAATCCGGTCGACGCGCACCGGACTCTGGCCGCGTGACAGCCGCACCAGCGCCCGATCGCTCCAGCCCCCAATGAAAAACCACTGCCCATCATCCGAGGACACGAGACCGTTGGGACCGGGCATCTGGCTACCGGGCACTTCGACCCAGCCCGTCGTGGAATGCCATTCCCAGAGCTCCCCACCTTCGCGGTCGAAATTCGTCGCGCCAAGATAGCCGTCCGGCAGCGCCGTAATGGAGTTGATGCGGCTGGTGCCCTCCGGTGCCGGGATGCATCCGATCCACTTCATCGTGGGCACGGTGCCGCCGACGTCCAGCGCAAAGACTTCGATGGCCTCGCGCGCGCCATGACCAACCACGTAGAGTGTATGCACATCGCCGCGGCCCTCCCGCAGGGTCAGTCCGTGTGGCTGGAACACGTTGTTCGGACCGGGGCAGGCGCGATAGGTATCCCGGTCGTGCTCTGGCGGCAACGCTCCCGCGGGAAAGATCTCCTGGGCGCGGTGATCACGAAGGCTCACCGCGTAGAGGGGACCTTCCGTAGCGGAGTATCGTCCCGATGCGATTACCCAAGGGGCGCCCGGAACCGGGTAGAGATCTTCCGGATTGGTCGTGCCGCAGACGAACTTCACATCTCCGGCGGGATCGCAGGTCTGGGCACCAAGAGGGTGCCCGCTGACAAGACCCAACACCGACGCGAGGAGCACGAGCACTCGCAACATGGCGCACCTCCACACTTTCGTGACCTCTTGAAGTATACCAGCGCTGGCCAGCGCCCTAACGCATACCGCTCCTCGGTTAATGGACTCGCTGCCTTGACGCGGTACACCGAGTGAACGACTCGGGCCGGCGGAAGCGGGTATCGCGAGAGCACGCGAGAAAGCGGCGCCCAACCCATACCGCCACGCGTCGCCCGCCACGCCGACCCGTGCAGCGGTGTGACGTCCTTCGCGGTCGCCGCCCCGACGTCGGCCCCGCGCGCCGCAAACACGGCCGCGGCCCGGCCGCTGTGGCCCGCCGCCGCGTAGTGCAGCGGGCTCGCCGTCGTCGCGTCGGCAACGTCCGGGTCCGCGCCGCCCTCGAGCAGAGCCGCCACGACCTCGCACGCGTCGGCGGTCGCCGCGATGTGCAGGGGGGTCGCGCCGGTCCGGCGGAAACCGGCGGAACCGGTCCTGGCCGCAGCTGCTCACCGTGTTCAGCAGCCGCGGGCCAAGGGCTCGCCCTCGGTCCGCAGTCGCGCGTCCAACGGCGCCCCGGCCGCCAGCAGCGCCCGGGCCATCGCCGGCCAGTCCAGGCCGGCCGCGTAGTGCAGGTCCGCCCACCCGTGGTCGTCAACCGCCGACGCGGACAAGTCGCGGCCGAGATGTACGGCGAGTTCCGCCCGCGACGTGAGCGACGGCCGGCACCCCGGCCCTACCGGTGGGCGTTCGCCGGCGTCCGCTTCTCCCGCGCCGGCACCCTCGTCGCAACCGCCGAGGCGTTCGTCAACGACGCGGAAGCCGGACACTTCGTCGACGAGCTGGACAACCGGCTCGGTGTCGGCACCCAGGACGCCCTGCGCAAGCTCGTCGGCGACGGCCGGCTGACGCGGCACAAGCTCGCCGGCCAGTTCCTCTACTGCGCCACCGACCACGCGCAGGAGACGCATCAACTCCGCGCCCGACGGCTGCTGATGGCCACGCCCGGACTCGGGCGGCCCCTGCCCGGCGCCGACCTGATGCCCGAGGAGTTGCGCGCCGCCATCGTGTTGTTCGCCAGCCTCCTCGACGAGCGCCAGCGCCGGCTGTTCGCCGGACTCGAATCGCTCAAGTGCGGATGGGGTGGCGACCGGCGCATCGCCACCCTCCTCGGCATCGACCCGTCGACCGTCGCCGTCGGCCGGCGGCAGCTCGTCGATCGCGATGTCGAGATCGTCGACCGGGTGCGGCGCGCGGGCGGCGGACGAACACCGACGGAAAAAAAACGCCGGAAGTCATCGCCCGCATCGAAGCCCTGATGACCCACGAGACGGCCGGCGACCCGGTCACCTGAAGTAGACACGCCGCACGACCGCCAAGCTCGCCGCCGAACTCCGCGGGCTCGGCATCCACGTCTGCCCGCAGACCGTCGCGCGACTGCTCAAGGCCATAGGCTACTCGCTGCGCGTCAACCACAAGAAGCTCGCCGGCGCCTCGCATCCGAACCGAGACCGGCAGTTCCGGCACATCACCGACTTGCGCGAGCGCTGCGCCGCCGACAGCAGCCCCCTCATCAGCGTCGATACGAAGAAGAAGCTCGTCGGCACGTTCCGCAATCCCGGCGCCAAGTGGGACCGCAGCCCCGAACTCGTCAACGACCACGACTTTCGCTCCGACGCCGACGGCCTCGCCGTGCCCTACGGCATCTACGACCCCCGCGCCAATGCCGGCACCGTCTTCGTCGGCAGAACCGCCGACACCCCGGCGTTCGCCGTCGACTGCATCGAGAAGTGGTGGCGCACCGAGGGCCGCAAGCGCTATCCCGAAGCCAAGACCCTGCAGATCCTGGCCGACGGCGGCGGCAGCAACAGTTGCACGGCGCGCGCCTGGAAGTTCAACCTGCAACATCGCCTCTGCAACCGGCACGGCTTGCCCGTGCGGGTCGGCCACTACCCGCCCGCCACGTCGAAGTGGAATCCCATCGAACACCGCCTGTTCTGCGAGATCAGCAAGAACTGGGCCGGTCGCCCCCTCGACAGCTTCGAGACCATCCTGAAGTACCTGCGCGCCACACGCACCTCCACCGGACTGAGGGTCCGCGCCCACCTGGTGCGGAAGACCTACGAGACCGGCGCCAAGGTCACCGACGCCCAAATGCGAGAGCTGCGCATCACACCGAACGGCGTCATGCCCAAATGGAACTACACCATCGAACCCATGTGACAAAAACGGGAATCTATTTTTGCGCCGGCCCTAAGGCGGGGTTCCGCTACGGGCTGCTAAGGCAACGCCAGTCGAAACGAGGTCTGCTGTCCGGGGTCGAACAGTTCCACGGCGTCGTCGTCGATAAGCTGCACCTGGTACCGTCCCGGCAGCTCGTCGCCGACCTGCGCCAGCACCACCTGTCCCTCGACGGACAGAATCGCGGTTCGGCGGGGACCGGACGGCGTCTCGTCGGTCGCAATGCCGGCGAGCGACACCCGGAGCGGGGCGGCCTGCGCAGCCGCGGACGGGCTCGGTGCCCAGCCATCCGGCACGGCCGGCTCCGGCGCCAAAGCGGGCGCAGCCGAGCGGGAAGCGAGGGTGAACGGGTTGCGGACCACCGGCCGCGGGCGAGGCGGCTGTTCGAGGTAAACGGCCATGCGCGCCACTTCCCGGTCGAGATCGATCCGGCCGATCGGGGGCTCGCTCTGCGCCAGCGCCGGGTGCCCGCCGGCGGGAGGCGCGGAGGGGGTCACGCCGGGCGTCGTCCCCGCGGCCGAGGACAGCCACGCCGCCAAGAGCGCCACGCCGCCCGCCCATGCCGCCAGACGCGTCCTGCTCATGACCTCACCCGGCAACATCGTACCATGTCGAGACCCATCCGACACGCATCCGCGGGCGGCCATGGCCGGGCGTACATGGTAAGATTCGCTGTGCGCCCCGCCACGGCACCACCCCCCCGCGATCTGCCCACCGCCAGACGAACCGCCGCCATCATTCCAGCCCGATATGCATCGACCCGATTGCCCGCCAAACCGCTGGCGGACATCGGCGGGCGCACCCTGATCGAGCACGTCTATCGGCACGCGGCGGATGCCCGGTCGGTCGACCTCGTCCTCGTCGCGACCGACGACGATCGGATCGCGCAAGCGGTGACCGCGTTCGGCGGTCAGGTGCGCATGACCCGATCCGATCATGCGACAGGCACCGACCGTCTGGCGGAAGTCGCGGAAACCCTCGACTGCGACCTGGTGGTCAACGTGCAGGGCGACGAACCGTTGATCACGCCGGACGCGATCGACACCGCGGTCGCGGCCGCGGCAGACCCCGCCGCGGTCATCTCCACTCTGCGGTGTCCTCTCAGGGACCCCGCCGCCTGGCACGATCCCGACGTCGTCAAGGTGGCCGTCGACCGCAACGGCTACGCACTCTTCTTCTCCCGCGCCGCCATCGGACTCGACCGCGGCGCGTCTTCCGGGACATCCATCGCGGTCGACAAGCATCTCGGGCTCTACGTGTATCGACGACCGTTCCTGCTGACCCTGAGCCGTCTCGAACCGACCCCGCTCGAGCGCGCCGAGCGACTCGAGCAGTTGCGCGCCCTGGAACACGGCTATCGCATCATGACCACCCGGATCGACGACGACCCGATCGGGGTCGACACACCCGCGGACCTCGACCGGGTACGCCGACGTCTCACCGCCGGAGCTCCCGCATGAGCACGCCGATTCTCAACGCCGCGGGCCGCCCCGTGAAGTTCATCTTCGTCACCGGCGGGGTCGTGTCGTCACTCGGGAAGGGACTGGCCGCCGCCTCGATCGGATGCCTCATGGAGGGCCACGGCTATCGGGTGACGCTGCAGAAGCTCGACCCCTACGTCAACGTCGACCCGGGCACGATGAGCCCCTACCAGCACGGCGAGGTGTATGTCACCGACGACGGCACGGAAACCGATCTGGACCTCGGGCACTACGAGCGCTTCACCAACACCCTCACCACCAAGAACCACAACTGGACCACCGGCAAGATCTATCTCTCGGTGATTCAGAAGGAGCGCCGCGGCGACTATCTCGGCGGCACGGTGCAGGTCATCCCCCACATCACGAACGAGATCAAGGACTGCATCCGCGCGGTGGCGACCGACGTGGACATCGTGCTGGTCGAGGTCGGGGGCACCGTCGGGGACATCGAGAGCCAGCCGTTCCTGGAATCCATTCGACAGTTCCGGCAGGACGTCGGACGGGCGCACACCCTCTACGTCCATCTGACCCTGGTGCCGTTCATCGGGGCCGCCGGCGAGCTGAAGACCAAGCCGACGCAGCACAGCGTCCGCGATCTGCGGTCGATCGGCATTCAGCCCGACATCCTGCTGTGCCGCACCGACCGTTTTCTGCCCCCGGAGATTCGCCGCAAGATCGCCCTGTTCTGCGACGTGGACGAGGATGCGGTGATCACCGCCAAGGACGTGTCGAGCATCTACGAGGTCCCGCTCGTCCTCGGCGACGAGGGGCTCGACCGCCACGTGCTCCGGCGGCTGCAACTGCCGGATTCCGAACCTACGATGCACGCGTGGCAATCGCTGGTAGAGGGTCTCCGGCAACCCGTGGATCGTCTTCGCATCCATGTCGTCGGCAAGTACGTGGGTTACGAAGATTCCTACAAGAGTCTCAACGAAGCGCTGTATCACGGAGGCTTTCGACATCGGCTGGCCGTCGACATCCAGTGGGTCGAGGCTGAGGCGCTCGAAGCCGGCGGCAACGACGACCTGCTGAACGAAGCGGACGGCATCCTCGTCCCGGGCGGGTTCGGCAACCGGGGCACCGGCGGCATGATGCACGCGGCCCGCATCGCCCGGGAGCGCCGCATCCCCTACTTCGGCATCTGCTACGGATTCCAGTGGGCGGCGGTCGAGTTCGCCCGCAACGTGTGCGGGCTCGACGGAGCGGACTCGACCGAGTGCAACCCGGATGCCGCCCACAAGATCATCTACAAGCTGCGCGATCTGGTGGGGGTCGACGACCTCGGAGGGACGATGCGGCTGGGACGGTATCCCTGCGAACTGGCGGCCGGGTCGCGCGCGCATGCCATCTACGGGGCCGGCGAGGTGCACGAGCGCCATCGGCACCGATACGAGTTCAACCGCGAGTACGAATCGACCCTCGCCGAGCACGGTCTGATCATCTCCGGACAGTCTCCCGATCACCGGTTCGTCGAGACCATCGAGCTGCCGGACCATCCCTGGTTCGTGGCGGTCCAGTTCCATCCCGAGTTCCGATCCAAGCCGCTCGATCCGCACCCGTTGTTCGCCGACTTCGTGCGCGCGAGCCACGAGCACAAGACCGCGGCGGCGCCGTCGCGGGAAGATCGGCCGGCGGCAACTCGGCCAGCGGCACCTCAATCCGTGGAACCAGGCCAGCGACGCTTGAGAGTGTGAGAGTGTGAGATAGAGGCGAGAACGGCGGGCGGCGCGCCTGCGCCGCTCAGGGACCTCCGTCACGGACCTCTATAATGGTCGCGTGTCCGTCGTGAGCATCGGTGGCGTGGCTGTCGGCGGTGGTGGGCCGCTCGTGCTCATCGGGGGGCCGTGTGTCATAGAAAGCGAAGAGCACGCGCTGTTTCTGGGCGGCGCGATCGCCGATATCACCCGGCATCTCGGCATTCCGTATATCTTCAAGGCGTCGTTCGACAAGGCCAATCGCACCTCCGCTCATTCGTTTCGCGGCCCCGGCCTGGAGGCGGGCCTGGCCGCGCTGCAGGCCGTCAAGGACGCCCATCACGTACCGGTCCTGACCGACGTCCACGAAACCGCACAGGTGGACGCGGTCGCGGAGGTGGCCGACGTCCTCCAGATCCCGGCCTTCCTGGCGCGGCAGACCGATCTGATTACCGCCGCGGCCGGCAGCGGCCGCGCGGTGAACCTCAAGAAGGGGCAGTTTCTGGCCCCGGCGGACATGCGCCACGCCGTCGCCAAGGTCACGGAGACCGGCAACCGCCGCGTCCTGATCACTGAACGCGGGGTCAGCTTCGGCTACCACAACCTGGTGGTCGATTTCCGCGCGTTCCCCCAGCTCAAGGCGCTCGACGTCCCCGTGGTGTTCGATGTGACGCACAGCCTGCAGCTCCCCGGCGCCGGCAACGGCGTCACCGCCGGCCAGGCCGAGTACATCGAGCCGTTGGCGGCGGCCGGCGCGGCGAGCGGGGTGGACGCCCTCTTCCTCGAGATTCACGAAGAACCCGCCCGGGCGAAGAGCGATGCGCAGAACGCGCTCCGGCTCGACCGGCTGCAACCGCTCCTCGAACGGGTGCTGCGGATCGCCGAAGCCGCCAGGGATCGAACCGCATGACGACCACCGGCGCCCCGCCGGTCGATCGGAGCCTGGCGCGGCAGGTCATGGAGACCGAAGCCGCCGCCATCAGGGCGCTCGCGGACCGTCTCGATGAACGGTTCGACGCGGCGGTGCGCATGCTCGATGCGTGCAAAGGGCGGGTCCTCGTCACCGGCATGGGCAAGTCGGGGATCATCAGCCGCAAGATCGCCGCCACCCTCGCCAGCACCGGCACGCCGGCGTTCTTCCTGCATCCGGCCGAAGCGGTCCACGGAGACCTGGGCGTGGTGCAGGACGACGACGTCGTCGTGGCCCTGTCCCACAGCGGCGAGACGAACGAGATCCTGCGCCTGATCGACACCATCCGGCGGGTCGGGGCCCGACTCGTCTGTCTGACCGGAGCGCCGGAATCGACCCTGGCGCGGAGCGCCGACGTCGCTCTCGACTGCGGCGTGCGCGTCGAGGCCTGTCCCCTGAACCTCGTGCCGACGGCCAGCACCACCGCCTCGCTGGCCCTCGGCGACGCCCTCGCCATGACCCTCCTGGTCAGGAAGGGCTTTCGCGAGGAAGACTTCACCAACCTGCATCCGGGCGGCGGACTCGGCAAGCGCCTGTTGCACGCCGGCCGCCTGATGCACACCGGCGACGACGTCCCCGTCGTCCGGACCGGCGCCCCGATGCCCGCGGTGCTGCGGGAGATGACCGGCAAGAAGCTGGGCATGACCTGCGTGCTGGATGCGGCCGGCCAGCTCGCCGGCGTGATCACCGACGGGGATCTTCGGCGGCAGCTCATCGGCGGCCCGCCTCTGTCCGCCCGCACCGCCGGCGACGTCATGTCGACGGCGCCGCGTACGATCGCCGCATCGACCCTCGCCGCCCAGGCGCTCCACCTCATGGAAGCCCATCGCATCACCGCGCTCGTGGTGGTCGACGACGCTCGACAGGTCGAAGGCGTCGTCCACCTCCACGACCTGTGGCGCACCGAGCTGTTCTGATGGGCGATTCCGTGGGGCTGCTGGTCGCGCTGCTGGCCCTGCTGGTGGGTCTCGCCGGGGGGAAGGCGTGGGAACGC
This sequence comes from Vicinamibacterales bacterium, assembly GCA_965229825.1. Classification (GTDB taxonomy): domain Bacteria; phylum Acidobacteriota; class Vicinamibacteria; order Vicinamibacterales; family UBA8438; genus JAJEEA01. The sequence goes on along the minus strand of CBDDJQ010000012.1, from coordinate 1,014,472 downwards.
TACAAGCTCAGCGAAGGACGCTGGATCGACCGGCGCCGGGCCCGCGAGTCACCCCGCTACCTGCTGGGACTCAACCTGCTGGTGTCCAACCAGCTCGACCTCGCCATCGAGGAGCTGAACACCGCCGCCGGCCTCGACGCCGACGCCCTCGAGATCCAACTGATACTCGGGAACCTTTACCGGGAGAAGGGGCAGGTGACCCGGGCGATTCAGCTTCATCAGCAGTTGCTGCAACGGCAGAGGGTGACCAGACGGGAGCAGGCCTACGTCCTCCTGTGTCTCGGGCTCGATTTCAAGCGCGGCGGCTTCGTCGACCGGGCCCTGGAGACCTTCACGGAAGTGTTGCGCATCGACGGCGCCAACGAGCAGGCGCTGCTGAACCTCGAGAAGCTGCACGAAGAACAACAGCAATGGCAGGAGGCCCGCGCCATCCGGCAACGACTCGCGTCGCTGGCCGATCCCGCCCAACTGCCGCAGCATCAGGCGATACTGGCGTTTCTGGAGACCCGGTTGGGTCTGCAGGCGCTGGAGCAGGCCGACTATCCGGAGGCGGTGTCACGATTCGAAGCGGCGATCGCCCTGGACGACCGCGCCGTCCCCGCCTACCTCAACCTCGGTGACCTGCAACGCCGGCAGGGCCGGTACGACGAGGCGATGGCGACCTGGGACAAGGTGCCCGATATCACGCCGGAGCGTGCCTACCTCATCCTGGACCGGGTCGAAGGCGCGAGCCGCGAGCAGGGAGACGCGGAGCGATTTCCGGTCCTGTGCCGCCGTCTGATCGACGCCAATCCCCAGGACTGGCGGGCGCGGCTCGCGTTGGGACGCCACCTCGCGGATCGCGGCGAGCCCTCCGCCGCACTGGATCTGCTCTTCGAATCGCTGGTGCACAACCCGCATGCCCTGACCATTCATCAGGCGGTGTGGCAGGCCCTCGCGGCTCTGCGTTTCGACGAGCCCCGGGTTCGCCGCTACATGGAGCTCACGCGCAACGCGGTGTTCTATCTCGACCCCCACGTGTGCATGCAGTGCCGCTATCGCAGCACCGAGCTGCTGTGGCAGTGCCCGCAATGCCACGAATGGAACCCCTTCGTCGAGGAGCGGATCACCCCGGACGAAGAGAATTGAGGATGCGGGTCGTGCTGACGGGGGGCATCGCGACCGGCAAGAGCCACGTGCTCGATCGGTTCGCGGTCAACGGCGTGCCGACGTCGGACGCGGACCGGTGGGCCCACGACGCGATCGCGCCGGGCGGCCCGGCGTGGCAGGATCTGCGAGACCGCTTCGGGCCGGACGTGTTCGACCCCCGGGGGCGCGTCGACCGGCGCCGGCTCGGCGCGATCGTCTTCGCCGACGACTCGGCCCGGGCCGACCTGAACGCCATCGTCCATCCCCGCGTCCGATCCGCCGTCGCCGGCTGGTTCGCGGACCTCGATCGCCGCCCGGGCCACCGGTTCGGCATCGTCGCGATACCGCTGTTCTTCGAGAGCTCACGGGCCGAGTCGTTCGATCGGATCATCGTCACCGCCTGCGAGCACCCCGCGCAGGTCACGCGCGTGACCGCGCGGGGGTTCAGCCGCGAGGAGGCCGAACGCCGCATCGCCGCCCAGCTGCCGACCCCGGAGAAGACGCGCCGGGCCGACGACGTGATCGGGACGGACGGGACGCTGGCCGACACCGACCGGCAGGTGGACGCGATATACCGCAAGCTCGTGGCGTTGTCGGCCGCCTGAAGGGGTCGACGACCTGGAGCTCGCGCACGCCGGCGGGAAGACGACCGCAACATCGTGTACTCTGCCGTCGGCGCTCTCGCGGCCGACCGCCCGGAATAAGGGGATGGTTACGGAACGGAACCCGGGGTCGGCACGTAGAGGTTTGCGACGGCGGTCATGACCGGGAAGGTCCGGGACGAGGCGCGGGCGCCACCCGGGAGCCATGGCGCTCTTATGAAGGCAGGTCGATGAACGAGACCGAGGCGTTGGTGCAGATCCGGAACCTGCACAAGCAGTTCCGGCGCGGATCGGAGCGCATCGAGGTCCTGCAGGGGGTCACGATCGACCTTCCGCGGGGAGACTTCCTGGCGCTGATGGGGCCGTCGGGCTCCGGCAAGACGACGCTGCTCAACCTGCTCGGCGGCCTCGACACGCCGACTGACGGTTCGGTCACGGTCGGCGGCGACCGGATCGATCGCATGGCGGGCGGGAAGCTCGCGCGCTGGAGGTCGCGGCACATCGGCTTCGTCTTCCAGCTCTACAACCTGCTGCCGGTGCTGACGGCCGAGCGCAACGTCGAACTGCCGCTGCTGCTGACCCCGCTGTCGCGCGCCGAGCGCCGCCGCCACGCGGCCACCGCGCTCGAGGTCGTCGGCCTGTCGCACCGGGCAAAGCACTATCCGCGCCAGCTCTCGGGGGGGCAGGAGCAGCGCGTCGGCATCGCGCGGGCCATCGTGACCGACCCGACCCTGCTGCTCTGCGACGAGCCGACCGGCGACCTCGACCGGAAGTCGGGCGACGAGGTGCTCGACCTGCTGCACGCGCTGAACGCCGAGCACGGCAAGACCATCGTCATGGTGACGCACGACGCGCACGCCGCGGCCCGCGCCAAGCGGACGCTCCATCTGAACAAGGGCGCGCTGTCGACGGAGCCCGAGTCATGAAGTTTCTGCCGCTCGTCTGGAAGAACCTGTTCCGGCGCAAGGCGCGGACCCTGTTCACGGTGCTGTCGATCGTGGTCGCGTTCATCCTCTTCGGCTACCTTGCCGCGGTCCGCGTGGCGTTCGGCGGCGGGGTCCAGATAGCCGGCGTCGACCGGCTGCTGGTCATCCACAAGGTATCGCTCATCCAGATGCTGCCGGAGAGCTACCAGGGGCGGATCGAGGTGCTCGACGGCGTCGAGGACATCAGCCATCAGACATGGTTCGGCGGGATCTACCAGGACCCGCGGAACTTCTTCGCGCAGTTCGCGGTCGATCCGGAGAGCTATCTCCGCCTCTATCCGGAGATCGTGCTGAGCGACGCCGAGCGCGAGGCTTGGCTCGGGAACCGGACCGGCGCCATCGTCGACCGGGTCACCGCCGACCGGTTCGGCTGGCAGGTGGGCGACCGGATTCCGCTCCAGGGAACCATCTGGCGAACCCGCAACGACGACGCCTGGGAGTTCACCATCGACGGCATCATCGACTTCGAGGGCGGCGGCCCGGCACAGTTCTTCTTCCACTACGAGTATCTCGCCGAGGCGAACACGCTCGGCCGGGGCCTCGTCGGCCAGTACATCATTCGCATCGACGAGCCGGCGCGCGCCGCCGACATCGCGGCTGCCGTCGACGCACGCTTCGCCAACTCGGGGGCCGAGACGAAGACGTCGACCGAGCAGGCGTTCCTGCAGGGGTTCGCGGATCAGATCGGCAACATCGGCGCCATCGTCACCGCCATTCTGGCCGCGGTCTTCTTCACGATTCTCGTCATCACCGCCAACACCATGGCGCAGTCGATTCGCGAGCGAACCAGCGAGCTCGCGGTGCTCAAGACCCTCGGCTTCACCGGCCGCCGGGTGATGACGCTGGTCGTCCTCGAGTCGATGGCCCTGGCGGCGACGGGCGGCGCCGCCGGCCTGGGCATCGTGTACGTGCTGGTCGGTCAGGGCGACCCGACCGGCGGCTTCCTGCCGGCATTCGCGATTCCGGCGCGCGATCTGCTCGTCGGCGGCGTTCTCGTGGTCGGGCTCGGGGTGGCATCCGCGGTGCTGCCGGGATGGCAGGCGACGCGGCTCCGGATCGTCGACGCGCTGCGGAAGGTCTAGCTGATGCGCTTCCTCTCTCAGGTATTCGCGGTCACCGCGCTCACGCTCCGCACGCTGCCCCAGCGCGCCGGGTCCTCGGCGGTCGCGGTGATCGGCGTCACCGGCGTCGTGATCGTCTTCGTGGCGGTGCTGTCCATCGCCGAAGGGTTCCAGGCGGCCCTCACCGGCGCCGGATCGCCCGACACCGCGATCGTCATGCGCGGCGGGAGCGACTCCGAGCTGAGCAGCACGCTGGCGCTCGCCAGCACCCGGATCGTCAAGGACGCGGCCGGGATTCGGCGCACGGACGGCGCTCCGGTCGCGTCGGCCGAGCTGTTCGTCGTCGTCGACGTCCCGAAGCGGAGCACCGGCAGCGTGGCGAACGTGCCGCTCCGCGGCGTCGAGCCGGCGGCGTTCGAGGTCCGGGAAGAGGTGCGCATCGTCGAGGGGCGCACGTTCCGGCCGGGCACCAACGAGATCATCGTCGGCCGCGGTGCGCTCAACCAGTTCGCCGGCCTCGAGCTCGGGTCGACGCAGCGCTGGGGCGAGAGCGCCTGGGAGGTCGTCGGGATCTTCGAGGCCGGCGGCGCGATCGCCGAGTCGGAGATCTGGTGCGACGCCCGCGTCCTGCAGCCGGCGTATCGCCGCGGCGACTCGTTTCAGTCGGTGATGGCGCAGCTCGAGTCCGCCGACGTCTTCGAGGCGTTCAAGGACGCCCTCACCACCGATCCCCGGCTCGACGTCATGGTCGAACGGGAGGACGTCTACTACCTGGGACAGTCACAAGCGATTCACGGCATCATCACGGGCCTCGGCACCGTGATCGCGGTCCTGATGGGAATCGGCGCGGTGTTCGGGGCAATCAACACGATGTACACCGCCGTGGCCAGCCGCTCGCGCGAGATCGCGACGCTGCGCGCGCTCGGCTTCGGCGGCCTGCCGGTCGTCGTCTCCGTGATGGCCGAGTCGGTGGCGCTGAGCGTCGCCGGCGGGGTTCTCGGCGGCCTCCTGGCCTACACCGGGTTCAACGGCTACCAGACCGCCACCCTCAACTTTCAGACCTTCAGCCAAGTGGCATTCGCCTTCATGGTGACTCCCGCCCTGCTCACGCAGGGCGTCCTGGGAGCCGTCGCCATGGGGATCCTCGGAGGGCTCTTCCCCGCCGTCCGCGCCGCGCGGCTCCCGGTGGCCATCGCCCTGCGGGAGCTGTGAGAGGCATCGCTCCCGGCCCGACCACGAGCGACGTGTGCGCCTGGTCATCGTGATTCTCCGTCGTGTGGTGTGGTCCTCTTGCCGGCTCGGCGCCAAAAGGGTCCGCCCCCAACGGTCGAGCACCACGGAAAGGGCCTGGCAGATCAAGCGCGGCGGGCTGCATTGACACCGGCGAACAGCTCGGTCATGCGCACGTGGTGGCGCAGATCGTCCCGCCGGCTTGCCGCGTCGGGCCAGTCGGGATGCTGCAACAGCGCCTGACGCCGCAGTTCATCGGCGATGCGCATCGCCTCGACCGCCCCGAGGCGACCGACGCGCTCGGCCCAGTACGCGGTCCTTGGCGTCGCGCGCCCGCGGCCAGTCGCGCGCCATGAACGCGCGAATCCCGTCGGTGATCATCCTGCCATCGTATCCGCTCCGGCTGACAGGCTCAATCGTGGAGGGCTCGACAAACCAGTAACCGATCACGGCAGCCGGTACGCGACGAGCGACGGCACGTCGCCGCCCACGGTGACCGCGATGTACTGGCGCCCGTCGAGCCCGTAGGTCATCGGGGTGCCGATGGCGCCTCCCGGCAGATCGACCGCGCCCCGCGGCTCGCCCGTCGCCTTGTCGTAGGCCACGAGTTGGGGGCCGTCATCGGTGCCCCCCGCGGTCAGCGTATAGACCAGGAGGGTCCGCGTGAGCAGCGGACCGTTCCGGCCGGCGTCGCCGCCGAGCGGGGGCAGATCGAGGTGGCGGAGCCGCGGGTGGTTGCGGAACCGGTCGCCGTTGCCGGTCGGCGTCATCCACCGGTGCTCGCCGGTGTGCATGTCGATGGCGGTCATGCGCGAGTACGGCGGCTTCCACAGCGGCAGCCCGCCGGGCATCTGCGGGCGCCGGCGCAAATTTCCCCCGCCGAGAAACGCGGCGTTGCCGCGGCTGAGGAGATAGCGCAGGTTGGAGTCGTCGGCCGCCACCGGTTCCCGGAACCGCATGACCGAATGCACGTTGCGGGACGGCACGTAGAGCATGCCGGTCTCGGGGTCGACCCCCGCCCCGCCCCAGCTCGCGCCGCCGCCGGCGCTGGGGCGGAAGATGGTGCCCCGCAGGGAGAGCGGCGTATAGAGCGGTCCGAGCCGGAACCCCTCGACCGCCTCGAGGGCCGACTGCCGGATCTCCGGGGTGAAGTCCACCAGGTCATCAAGCAAGGCCCCCTGGTACTCGAAGGGGGCGGGCCGGGTGGGAAACGGCTGGGTTGGGGCCAGCAGCTCGCCCGCGAGGTCGGTGTCGGTGGCCACCGGCCGCTCCTCGATGGGCCAGACCGGCTCCCCCGTCACCCGGTCGAACACGTAGACGAAGCCCTGCTTCGTGACCTGGGCGACGGCCTTGACGGGGCGCCCGTCGACCACGACGTCGATCAGGTTCGGGCCGGTCGGATTGTCGTAGTCCCAGACGCCGTGGTGCACCATCTGGAAGTGCCACACGCGCTGCCCGGTCTCGATGTCCACCGCGATCAGACTCTCGGCGAACAGGTTGTCGCCCAGCCGATGCCCGCCGTAGTAGTCGGACGTCGGAGTGCTCGTCGGCAGGTAGACGTAGCCCAGCTCGGGGTCGGCGGCGATGTTGCCCCAGACGTTGGTGTTCCCCGAGTAGCGCCACGCCTCGTTCAGCCAAGTGTCGGCCCCGTAGGCGTCGGCGCTCTGGGGCACCATGTGGAAGTCCCAGCGGTGACGGCCGGTCTCCGCGTCATAGGCCCGCACGTAGCCCGGAGCGTTCTCCCGCCGGCTGAGATAGTCGTGAATCGACGAGCCCACGATGACCGTGTCGCCCACCACCAGGGGCGGGGACCGGGACGGCGGCGGCAACCGGCTCGGGTTCTCGCGCGCCCGCGGCAGCCCTTCTTCGAGACTGACGCGGCCATCCCCGCCGAAGTCGGCGGCGGGCAGCCCGGTTGCCGCATCCACCGCCGTGAGCGAACCGTCGCCGGTGCCCCAGATGACGCGGGCCTGCCCGTCGGCCTCCCAGTACGCCACCCCCCGATGATTCCAGGGCGCGGGCAGGGGCGGGCTGCCCTCCTCGTAGACCCGCGGGTTGTAGACCCACACCGTCTCCCCGGTGCGCGCGTCGATGGCCGCGGCCTGGTAGATCGGCGTCGCGACGTACAGCATGCCGCCGGCCATGACCGGAGTGGCCGACAGCCGGGCGATGCTCGGCCGGGTCACCCACCGGTCGGGATCGGCCGCTTCGAGCCGGTCGAACACCGTCCCGGCCGGGGCCAGCGCGACCCCCGCCCCGTCGTCGACCGGCAGCTGCGCGTCGGCGCTGCGCCAGCGCCACGCCAGCTCGAGGGTGTCGAAGTTGTCGGCGGTAATCTGGTCGAGCGGCGCGTATCGCGTGCCGTGGAGATCGCCCGCGTACGAGCGCCACTCGCCGTCGGCTGTCCCCGGCTGCGCCGCGGCCGGAGCCGCCGACAGGCAGACGGCCGCCAGCGCCGCCCACAGACGTTGCTTCATCGGCACCGAGACTCCTCCCCTCCCCGTTGCGGTTGCATGCGGTCGCAGACGGTCCTCGTACGCTTCCCGTCCCGGAAGCAACCGGGGCGAACGACCGGATGGAGGGAGCGCACCCGGCGCCGCTCCATCCCGGAAGCCCGTGGCGAAAGCCCCGCCGCATGCGACCGGTGCAACACGGGTCTCACCGCGAGCGCCTGGCAGCCCGTGGCGAACCCCGCGTTGCACCGAGAGCGGCGAGGCGCCCGCCTGACAAGGCGTGAGGAGGACGCATATTGGGCATATGCAACGACGAAAGGCGGGATGCATCGCCGCTCGAATGCAGCGGGGACTTTCGCCACGGGCTGCTGGCGCCTTCGGACTAGAAGAGCGACGTCGGGCGGTGCTTCCAGTCCGGCATGATGCTCTCCATCGCGCCCACGTGGGCGCCGGCCTGCGTCAGCAGGTGATGCAGGTCGTTCCCGATGCTGATCAGGCTGAATCCCTGCTCCCGGAACTCGGCCACGCGGTCGGTGCCGAACAGGAACAGCCCGAGAATCACGCCGTTGCGCACGGCCGCCGCCTTCAACGCGTCGGTGGCTACCTTCAGCTCGGGCGAGGTGTACATGTCCGGGAACTGATACTTCTCATAGAGTCCCATCGACATGCACAGGTCGTTCTGTCCCAGGAACAGGATGTCGACGCCCGGCACCGCGGCGATCTCGTCGATGTTCCTGATGCAGTCCGCGGTCTCGACCTGCAGCGCGCAGATGATGTTGTCGTTGGCGGGGCCGGCGTAGCCCAGCAGCCCGGCCTTGTTCATGCTGCGCTGCGGGAAATACACCGAGCGCGTCCCGGCCGTCGGGTATCGCGTGCAGCTCACCGCCTGGCGCGCCTCGTCGGCATTGTTGATATAGGGCACGAGCACGCCGTCGGAGCCCACGTCCAGCGCCTGCTGTATGCCGGCGCGGTCGCTGTAGCCGGTCACCCGCACCAGCGACTTCGCGCCGCCGCTGGCGATGCCCCCGACCATTGTGGACAGCGTCTCGTATCCCATCGGGCCGTGCTGCGAGTCGATCAGCAGCCAGTCGTAGCCGCTGTGGGCCAGCTGCTCGACCGCGGTCACGCTGTGCGCATTGATGAACAGGCCCATCTTCGGGGTGTTGTTCCGCAGTGCGGCCTTGAACTCTGCACCGGTCAAGCTGTCGCTCATGTAGCTCTTCTCCTCGGGTCCCTGGTTGATCCACGTATTCGCGAAATGGCGCCGTCAATCGTCCGGCCGTCCCATCGCAGTCGGGCCGGAGTATACCTGCCAGCGCCGCCCCGGCAGCACGAAAATGGTCCGGCGTCCGCGTCGCGCCCCGCCGCGCGGGCGCCTCACCGGTCTCGGGTCGAACGCAGGGTTCACCCCGAGCTTCTCGTGACGTGTCCTCGACCGGCCCGCGGATCCGAATGCCGCACGGACGCCTCGCGGGTGGACGCCATACGGCTCAGGAGACCCTCGACGTTCACCCGCCAGAGGTTCGCGGCCGCTTCCGTCAGGCTGTACACCAAGCCCGAGCCGTCCGGCAGCCAGTCGAACCCGCCGACGTCGCCCTCGCGGGTGAGCCGCGTCACTGGTCCGCCGGCGGCGGGCATGACGTGCAGTTCGCGATCGGGCGCCGCACCGGACAGGAACGCCAGTCGGGTCCCGTCCGGCGACCAGCGGGGCCGCGTCTCGTCATCGGCCGCGTCGGTCAGACGGGCGCCGTCCCCACCGTCGGCGGGGACGACGCGGATGTCGAACCCGACCCCGTCGTGCGCCTGGTAGGCGATCCGGCCGCCGTCCGGGGCGTAGTCCATGCGGGCGCTGTAACCGCCGCGGGTGAGCTGCCCGGCCGGCCCGCCGGCCGCCGGCGCCCGCCACACCTGCTCCTGTCCGTCCGACCCCGGCGACCGGAACAACAGCGACCCGCCGTCGGGATGCCACCGGGCGCCGGGCGCCGCGCCCTGCGTGGTGAGGCGCCGCGGGCGGCTGCCGTCGGGCGCGATCAGCCAGATGTCCGCCGCACCGCCGGCCCGGTTGGACGAGAAGGCGAGGGTCGCGCCGTCGGGCGACCACACCGGGTCGACGTCGCGCCCCGGATGCACCGTCACCTGCCGCGCCTCGCCCCCGGCCGCGGGCACGATCCAGATGTCGCTGTTCCCGCTGCGGCCCGACTCGAACGCGATGAGCGCGCCGTCCGGCGACCACCGCGGCGCCGCCGTGCCGCCGGGGTTCGTGGTGAGCCGACGCGGCGCGCCCCCGTCGATTCCGACGACGTGGACGTCACGGGCGCCCGCCTGCCCCGAGATGAACACGACCCGCGTGCCGTCCGGAGACACGACCGGATCGACGGCGATGTCCGAAACGGGGGTGAGGGCCGTCGCCGCCCCGCCCGCGACCGGCACCGTCCACAGCCGCGTCTGCTGCGAAGCGACCGTAAACACCAGGGCGGCGCCGTCCCGCGACCACCGAGGAAACCCCTCCTCGGCGGGATCGCTGGTGACCGGCCTCGCCGCACCCCCGGCCGCGGGCACGATCCAGACGTCGGCCTGGTCGTCGCGTATCGATCGAAACGCCACCCAGCGGCCGTCCGGCGACCAGCGGGGCTGCTGATCGTTCCCCGGCCCCCGGGTCAGCGCGACGTCCCGTCCGCCGTCGCGGGAAGTCACCCAGACGTCGGGAGTGCCGTTGCGGTTCGAGACCAAGGCGAGTCGGGCGCCGTCGGGCGACCACTCGACCTGACCCTGCGCGCCCGGCGCCCCGGTCAGCCGCCGGTCCTCGCCCCCCGACGCCGGGGCCACGCGGATATGGCGGACGCCGCGTTCGGTGGACACGAACGCGATCTCGCGGCCGTCGGGCGACCAGCGAGCCCAGTTGGCGGCGTTTCCGCCCGTCGTCAACCGCACCGGCGCGCCGCCGTCCGCCGCCACCGTCCAGAGATCGATCTGACCCTCGAAATTGCGCGAATAGAGGACGGCGGACCCGTCGGGAGACCACTGCGGATCGCGCACACGTCCGGGGCCGGAGGTCAGCCGCATCGGATCTCCTCCAGCCGCCGGCACGATCCAGAGATCGGCAGGTCCCTCCCGACCCGAGACGTAGGCGAGCCGATATCCGTCGGGCGACCAGCTCGGCGCCGTCAGAAAGTCGTGCCCGCCGGTCAGCACCGTTGCGTCGCCGCCGGCGAGCGGCGCCGTCCACAGCCCGAGCGCACCGCCGCGGTCGGACACGAACGCGATCCGCGAGCCGTCGGGCGCCACCGCGACGTCGCGGTCGACGGCGGCGCCGCGGGTGAGCGCGGTCCGCGGAACGTCGACCGCGTCGAAGCCGCCGCCGTCGGGCGGCGGCGCGGGCGCCTCGGCGCACGCCGAAACCGTCAACAGCAACGCGACAAGCCGGGGCGGCAGGCGTTCCATGGACCGCTGGCCGGACGCCTGGGGCAGAACCCCAGCCGCAGGCGACCGGCGATGCCTCCCGCGCCTCGCCGGTACCGATGCAACGCAGGGCTTCACCAACGGGACTCCCCGCCCGGAAATCGTCGCCGGGCGGCTTTGCTTCCCGCCCAACCTGACGATCGGCTCGGCTCCGGGCTCGAGCCGTGCCCGGCGCGGGGTCTCGACCGATGGCTGATTGTGCGGAAGTCCACGGGCCGGGTCAAGCCGTGAGAGCGCTTGACAATCCCGCCGTAAAGGATGACCGTTGGCGCCGTACCGCGGTTTCCGGAACGAGACGCCCGAAACCGCGCTCGGACGACCCGTCCCGCATGCACAGGATGGCCTGTGCCGTAACCCGAGGAGTATCGATGAACATGAGGTGTGACACGGTTTCATGGTCCGGGAGGCGACGGCTCGCCGGCGCCGCCCTCGCCGGCGCCCTGGTGCTTTCGCCGGCGGCGGCGCTGGCCCAGCGTGGACAATCCGGCCCGGCCGAGCATGCGGACGTCGAAGCGGTGAACAATCTGCCCAATCCCTATGAGACGGTGCGGGACTGGGGAACCCTGCCCGACGCCCGGAGCTGGGGATCGGTCAGCGCGGTCAACGTCGACGTCGACGGGCGCCATATCTGGGCCGGCGACCGCTGCGGAGTCAACTCCTGCGCCGAGTCGAACGTCGACCCGATCGTCAAGCTCGACCCCGACGGCAACGTCGTGCAGAGCTTCGGCGCAGGGCTCATCACTTGGCCGCACGGCATGGACGTCGACAGCGAAGGGAACGTCTGGGTCGCCGACGCCCGCGCGCCGAACGCCGGGGAGCTGGAGCGCACGCCGGATGCGCCGCGCAACGGACATCAGGTCGTCAAGTTCAGCCCCGAGGGCGAAGTGCTGATGGTGCTGGGCACGCCGGGCGAGGCGGGGAATCCCCCGACGCACTTCACCGAGCCCAACGACGTGCTCGTGGCGCCGGACGGGAGCATCTTCGTCGGAGAATCGCACGGCGCGCAGTTCCTCGACGAGCCGGGCCCCAACGCCATCGGCCGCATCACCAAGTGGGCGCCCGACGGGACGTTCATCAAGTCATTCGGATCGTGGGGCTACGACGACGGCCAGTTCCGCGCCCCGCATTCGCTGGCCATGGACTCGCAGGGCCGGCTCTTCGTGGCCGACCGCGGCAACCGCCGCATCCAGATCTTCGATCAGGAGGGCGCGCATCTCGATACGTGGTACCAGTTCAGCCGCATCAGCGGGCTGTTCATCGACGGCAACGACGTCCTCTACGCGATTGACTCCGAGTCGGACGAGAACTACAACCCCGGCGGCTGGCGCAAGGGGCTGCGCATCGGCAGCGCCCGCACCGGCGAGGTCTTGTACTTCATCCGAGAGCACGTCTCGGAACGCGCCTCGGGCATGGGAGGCTACGGCTCGATGGGCGAAGGGGTGACCGCCGACGCGGAGGGCAACATCATTGCCGGCGAGGTCGGCCCGATTCAGGGGCTCACGAAGTTCGTCCCCCGCCTGCTGCCCGACTGACGGCGGCCGCGGGCAGCCATGGCAGTCCGTGACAGGAACCCCCGCGTTCCACCGAGGAATGCAGGGGGACCTCCTGCCACGGGCCGCCAGGACGCACGGCGGTTCGGGACCGCCGTGTCACGACGGTGATGACCCCATGGGTCCATGCGCCCCGCAGCCGGTCCCTTCCGGCTGCGGGGCGTTCATTCGCGGGGCCGCCCGGCGTTCAGGGCGCCGAACCGGCGAGTCGAATCCCGATCGAGTCTCCGGCTGCCGAGCCGTGCCACTCCCCCGTATGTTCAGGGCCGCAGCTCGCGTCCTTCCCTCTCCAGGTTGCGGGCTCCCGCGAGAATGCCGTGCAGCCCGTAGTTGCCCTCGTGGCAGGCGTACTCGAACAACGAGCCGTCGGTCCGGCGGAACGGCATCATGGCGGTGTAGGGCGCGGTGTACACGGTCGGGTCGGTGACCGTGAACTCGTAGGTGACGGTGTCGGGGTCCAGCCGCGTCAGCTTCTCGACGAGATGCATGTTCGGCCCCGTGCCTCCGCTCTGGCCGCCGCGGAACTGGTTGGTCTCGATCACCAGCGTCTCACCTTCCCAGTGGCCGCGAGACACCCCGGCGTACTGCGGAAACGGCGGTTTCTCCGTGTCGCCGTCGATCGGAATGAGGCGGGCGTTGTGCACCATCTCGTTGAGAATGGCCACGTAGCCCGGCACCTGGAAGATCATGACGTTGTTGTTGTACGCGCTCGACCGCATCGGCGGGCCGGAGTTGAACCCCATGATGCACCGGTCGGCGAGGCTGCGGTTCTCGTACGAGTCGTACATGTGCTCGCGGCGATAGGCCGCCCGCTCCCCCGCCGCCATCGCCGCCGCTTCGGTCCGGGGCGGCAGGCGCCCGTCGGGCGGGTCGACGACCAACGAGGTGCGCTTGTCGGAGGTCAGCTCGATGCCCCGCTCGTACCAGAACTCGTTGTACGACAGGACGCCCCCCTCCGAGCGGGGCCGGTAGCCGGCGGCGCCCGTCTCCGGGTCGAAGAGGTCGCGGTTCAACCGCGTCCGCTCGGACGCCTCGAAGGCTGCCGCCTCCTCCGCCACCAGGGTGTCCCGCCCCTCGAACTGCGCCGGGCGCTCGAACGGCGTCAACGTGCGGAAGGTGAAGGTGCCGGACACGTCCGGCTGGCCGTCGGGGGTGCGCATGGGCATGGTGCGATCGTCCGACTGCGCCGCCGCCATCGGCGCCAGCGCGAGCACGATCGCCGCGCTGACGAACGCCGCGAGACATTTCTTGAGCATCTGTAATCTCCTCGGGAAGCGGGCGGCCGAATCCACCCGCAACTCCCCATCACCACAGTAGACGGCCGTGCCCGCGAACGCAACCGCCGCCGGTACCAGCCTGTGTCGCACGGGCAGTCTTCCGCTCACGCCAGGAGCTCGAGCAGGGCCGCCGACACCGCATCGGGACGCTGCACCGGGAGGTCGTGTCCCGCCCCCTCGACGATACGCCGCGCGACGAGGTTCGTGAACCGGCGCTGGTCGCCCGACGGGTCGGGCGACGGCCGGCCGAAGCCGCTCTCGTTGCCCCGCAGCACGATCGCCGGCACCGTGATCTGCGGCCGCTCGGCCAACTGCCGCTCGACGGCGAGAAAACGCTCCTCGCCGGGCGCGTTGAGGTGCCGGTGCCGGTAGGAGTGGATGACGATGTCGACGAAATCCGGGTTGTCGAACGAGGGCGCGGACCGGTCGAACGCCTCGTCGGTGTACTCCCACCCCGGCGACCACGTCTCCCACAGGTGCCGGACGATGTCGCGCCGGTTCGCCGCGAGCCCGGCCACGCCCTGTTCGGTGTTGAAGTACCACTGGTACCAGAGCCGCGCCGCGCCCGCGGCCGAGCCCGGCTGTCCGGGGTTGACGGTGTCCTGCACCGAATAGCCGTTGACCGCCACCTGCGCCCGCACCCGTTCGGGGTGCAGGATCGCGGTGATGCAGGCGGCCCGGTTGCCCCAGTCGAAACCGGCCAGGGCCACCTGCTCCAGCCCGAGGGCGTCGGCGAAATCGACCACGTCCCGGGCTATCGCAGCCTGCTCGGCCATCCTCGGCGCGTCGGGATCGAGAAACCGGGTGGGCCCGTACCCGCGCAGATACGGCACGAGCACCCGGTACCCCGCCTCGGCCAGCGGCGGCGCGACCCCGTCCCAGGAGCGGATGTCGTAGGGAAACCCGTGCAGCAGGACGATGGGGAATCCCCCGCTGTCGCCATGCTCTTCGTAGCCGATGTCGAGCACCGCGGTGCTCACCATCCGCACCGTCGAACCTGCTGCCGGCTGGGCCGCGGTGCGCGCCTCGGCGGCGCCGCCGCGCGTCTCCGCGGCGCTGCCGCCGGTCACGGTGGCCGCCCCGGCCGCGGCCACCCCGGCCGCACCGGCGTGCTTCAGGAAGTCTCGTCGGGTCTGGCTCATCATGTTCCTCCACCGGCCGGGTGACGCGGCGCTTGAACGCCGCCGCACTTCACCCGGGCCGCGGCAGCTCCGTCGCGCATGAAAGCGGCGCAGACGGCGATGGCGATGCGACCGGGGCCCTCTCTCAGCCCGGCCGCGGCAGCTCGGTCGTGTAGAACGGCTCCAGGCGGTCTATCGCCTCGACCGGCTGGCGGTCGACGTCCCACCGGAACTGCCGCAACGCGATCCGGTCGGGCAGAAAGTCGCACAGCGTGAAGCCGTGGTCCTCGATGGGGGCTACCGACTCCTCGATATCGAGGTGGGCGGGGGGCGTGGCGCCGATGCCGCGCACCACCGACGGGAACCCCCGCACCGAGGTGCCGATCGGACCGCTCAACACCGCGGTAATCGGCCGCGCGGCGAGGTCGACTCCGCCCGCGCGGTGTATGCGGCCGGCGCCGATGGCATGCAGGTCGCCGCTGATGATCAGGGGGGCGCGGCCGGGCTGGGCGCCGATGGCCCGGGCCAGCCGGTCGTGCTGCCGCAGCCAGCCCTCCTGCCAGTACGGCTTGTCGACCGCGGTGGTGAGGGCGCCCTGTTCCCGGTCGAGGATGTCGGGATACCACTCGCCCCACTTGCCGGCGCTCCACCCGAACGGGTTCGAGGGTGCGTGCACCAGGTGCCTGACCTCCGTCGACGCGGTGCGGTCGAGCAGCCAGCGCTCGACCTGGGCGTCGATGAACACCGCGTTCCGGCCCGCGAGGCTCAGGGTCCGGCGCACGTCGTACAGCAGGACCTCGGCCAGATCGCCGTAGCGCACCGTCCCGAAGCTCTCGGAGAGGTCGCCACGGTCGCCGGCCGACGACCACGGCAGCCCGGCCGGACGCCGGGTGTCGGGCAGGAACTCCGGATAGTACAGATGCTGTGTTGCGCGCGCGAGCTGCAACTGGAACCAGGGGATCGGGAAGCTCGCGATGTCGTCGGTGACCGCGTCGTTCTCCCAGTGGTCGTGGTCGTCCTGCAGGAAGAACACCGGCGTCGAGCGGAAGTCGCTGCCGTAGACGGGAACGATCTGCGGCCCCGCCGCCGCCTTCATCGCCGTCTCGTTGCTCGCGCCGAACACGGTGGCGGAATAGTCGAAGTTGGACGTTCGGCCGCTCGGACTCAGCTGCCCCGCGTTCTCGCCCTGCCAGGTATGCAGGTCCCAATAGATGTGGTCGCCGTTGGCGACCGCCGCATCCGGCTCGAACGACAGCGCCCGGCGCAGCATCCGGTTGCGGATGGTGGTCGGCAGGAAGCCGCTCCGCTGGCCGATACCGTCATAGGACCCGCCCAGCCCGCCGGCGCACGTGAAGAACAGCATCCGGAACCGCTCGGGGCTTGCGTCCGGTGCCGGGAACGTCGACAGCGGCCAGGGCTCGCAAAGCGACGCCCCGTCCGCCCCGTGCAGCGAGAGCGTATGGCGGCGGGCCGGCTCCAGGCCGGTGGCGTGGAACTGCCAGTACTCCCCCGCCGTGTCCGTCATCCGCCCGGGGGTGTCGGTCGTCCCGATTCGCAGCACCGGCGTCCCCGACAACGGCCGGTCGAACGACGCCTTCAGCAGGATGCGCGAGTCGCTGACCCCCGGCAGCAGATGCCGGACCCGCCCCGCGTCCCATCCCTGCGCCGCCGGCGGCGCGCCCTGCTCCACCAGCGCCCCGAGCGGCAACCGCCCGAACACCGCCGCCCCCATGGCCCCGGCCGTCCCCGCCAGGAAACGCCGACGGTCGACCGATCTTCGCCTGCTCATGCTCCATCACCCTCCGCCGCCCACTCTGCCACAAGGCCCGCGACAACGCTACCGCGCAAGCCGCCCGGACTCAACCCTGCTGCGCGCCGAGCCGTCGCCGGAAGTCCGCCGCGTCGGCGCACGCCAGCGCCGCGGCAACCACGGTATCCCGAGGGACGCCGGCGACGGCCTCGGACAGGCCGCCCGGAACGGACAGGCCGCGCGCCGCAAGAATGCTGGTTACGGCCGCTGCCAGTTCCTGCGTGCGCCCCTCGGCCACGCCCGCCTCACGCCCCTGGGCCAGACCCGCTTCACGCCCCTCCGCCAGACCCGCCTCACGCCCGTCCGCGAAGCCCCGCGCGAGCGTTCGCTCGCCAGGGCGCGCAGCATCGGGTCGTCCTCGGGTCCCGTTCCCTCTCGATCCCCCAGCGCCCGCCCCACCCGCGCCAGCACGTCGTAGGTGTGCGCCGTCGGCGGCTGCGTCAACCCCGCGTGAATCTCCTCCGCCGTCCACCCCGGAAACGCCACGCTCGCCGCCTGCGCCCGATAGCGACCTCCGACCATTCGGTAAATCGTCACCCCCGCCGGCTTTCGCCGCGTCGCCCCCGCCGGCGGCACAACCACCCACAGCTCCGGAAACCCCCACGCCTCGTACAGCAGCAGCTTGCCCGGCCGCACGTCCGTCGACTGGTCCACTTCGAGCACCACGTCCGGCAGATCGTGCTCGCCGATGATCAGCGACCCCTCCGGCGTGAACGCGCGCTCCGGATGCAGATACACCGTCTCGTCGGCTTGCATCATCCGATCCGGCTTCCCTTCCGCATCGCGCACCAGCAGGTCCACCGACCCGAACGACGCGATCTGAGCGCCGCGCACCATCGCGATCCGCTCCACCAGATGCGGGAGCCGCCGTGACGTGCCCTCGTGAATGCCGCCGACCGGCTCCGCGACCACCCAGGCCGTCTCCGTCCGCGCTTCCCAATACTCGATCCGCCCCTCGTAGTCCTCCAGCCGGTCCCGCTGCAGCGGGACCGGCCGGCACCCCGGAAACCGCAGATCCACATCGACCGCCGCGCCGAGAGGGGGCCCAGCTCCGGGGACCGACCCCGCTCCGCCCACTGAACCAACACCCCGCACGACCCACCCGTTCCGATCCCCGCCGGTCATCGTGCCATCATAGCCCGGCCGGTCGTCCACGCGGCAGACGAGCGGAACCGAGCTCGACCAGGACCCGTGTGCATCTGAGGAGGGCAGTGGGGGGCTCTGCCCCCGACCGCACGCCTGGCCCGGTTTCCCCGGACGAACGGGCGATCTGACGCACCGCCCAACCTGTCACCCCGGCCCCAGTGCGGCCGGGGTGACCCGTCCAAGCGCTGTCATCCGAACCTCGTCCGCCCGCGCCGACAGATCCGCCCTCAGCCCTGCTTTCTGTTCGTCCACTAGCGCGGTCAACTCTTCCTGGAACTGTTCCCGCGTGAAGTACTCGTCTACGAAGAGAACGAGCGAATCGAGGAGCAACCAGGCGCCGGTACCAACACCGACGCCGACCAAGCGACCGATTCCAGGCAGCAGTCTCCGGGACAGTCTGCCGGACAGGCCCTTCATGAGCGCTCTGGCCGCGGCTCTGGCGCGAACACCGGCGGCGAGGGACAGGATGCCGGTCGGAGCGGCTGCGGCGGTGAACCGCTGGACGGTTTCCGGAACCGCTGCCCCCAGCAGGCCCTCGTAGGCCAACCGGGTCCGCACTGTCTCGACGTCGGAACAGGGCCAATCAGCCGGTACACTCGCAACGACCGGGAACAGAGCCACCTCGTCCCGAATCCGCCGGGCGATCAGGTCACGCATCTCGGCTCTCATCACCGTCTCGACCTCGTCGGACACCAGCCGCACGCGGTCGGACAGGTCGCCGAACAGCCGCGCGTCCACCTGCTGCTGGAAGCGGTCGAGCCGTTCGCGGGCCGATGCAATCAGTTCGAGTCCGGCCAATCGTTCCAGAATCGCCCGCGTCGGTTCCCACTCCTGCAGCCAATCGAAGACCGCCCTCATCAGTTCCGATCCCGCAACTCGCTCGATGATGGCTCTCGGGAGGCCCCATTCCTGCAACAGCGTGACGATCACCGCCGTCAGTTGCGTGTACTGCCCGGCCACGGAATAGTGCCAGTCGAGGAACTCGGGAATGTGCGCGTAGACCGGTGTGAAGGCCTCTTCAACGCGGACATCGATCGTCTGCTCGGTCTGTGGGAGCGGCTCGTTGCGCAGGCCTGCCTCCACCGTCGCCCACCATCGCTCCGCGCGCTGCTCCAGCTCGAGGTCCGACAGCCACTCGCAGGGAGGCGCGGGAGGTGACGGAGGTCCTGGGGGTGATGGCGCGTCCAGTGGCCCGAACAGCTCGAATGCGGTGGTGGCGACCACGAACGACAGGAGCGTGACGGAGGCCAGCGCCAAGCCGGTCCGTCCCGCCCAGCGCCTCGGCGTCAGGCTCCCGGGAGATGAATGCATCTCCTCAGCTTCCGAGTCGAGTGGCTCCACGACGTCATCGGATCCGACCGAGCCGTTGGAGCCGGAGCCCGCCCTGCGGCAGTCGACCGGCTCCACGATGTCCGTGGACGAAGCCTCCACCGGTGACGCCGCTGCCGCTTCCGAAGCGTTACGACCATCCATCGACTGAGAGTCCGATCCCGGCGATCCGCGGTCGCGGTCTTGCCCGTTGTCGTCTTCCAGGTCACGCGGTGACATGCCTACTCCTTGCGTAACCGGGCCGCCACGCGGTCGGCGAGCAGCGCAACGCCTTCGAGGCCCCGGACGACTCCGCAGAACACCATCGCGCCGTTGAAGAGGAAACCGATCCACAGGAGCGGCCGTACGCCGTCCTGCATCCAGGGCGCCGTCGCCATGGTTGTGACGAGATACCAGGACAGTCCCTCGATCCGGGTGGCGACCAGCAGCGTGTCGTCGACAACGGGGCATGCCGAACCGGCGCGCGCCGCGAATGCCTGCAGGGTGCGTTCCAGCGAAGCGGGATAGACGAGGTCGCCGGGCACCGTAATGTAGTAGTAGCCGAAGTAGAGGTAGGCGCCGAGTATCCCGGCCAGCGCCAGCCAGCCCGCGATGCGAGCAGCGAGCACCTCCCGGAGCGGCCCCAGCGCCCCGTCGCCCGCGTCATGTCGAAGATGACTGCCTGGCCAACGGACGGTCGTGACGAACAGCAGTGGGACGGCGGTGGCGGCGGCGCAGAGGAAGAACCAGTCAGAGGGGTCCGACAGCGCAACGAAGACGGTTACGAATGCCGTCAGCGGCGTAGCCGCGAGCAGACTCAGTGTCACCGCCAGCAATGGCCGTCCAAACAACCTGCGCAGACGAGACGCCTCGTCGAGGTAGAACTCCAGAACGAACTGTCTGCGCTGCAGCTGGTACTGCAGCAGCCCATAGGAGATGGCGCACCAGATCAGAGCGGGCAGAACGAGGGCCGCGCAGGAGCCTTGATACGAGAGGCGCCACAGGCACAGGACAGTCAGGAACAGGACGCAGGCGAAGAGAGAACGGAGCAGGCGGTCGATATGCCGGCCGCGGAAAGCGCTCATGCCTCACCCAGTGAGAGAATCCTCGAGTGGCGGTCTGCTCAGGCACCCTGCTTGAAGGCTGGCGGCCCTGACCACCACGAAGTCCCGGATGTTGGACTCATGCGCCCAGGCCTGGACGCGTTCGATGCCGAGCACGGCTGCGCATGACCGTCCCGCCAGCGTCGTCGTGGCGGAGAACACAGAGTATAGCCTTGCGGCGGCCGGGTCCGCAGGTCAGATCGAGGACGCGCCGCTCGCCGGCTACCTCGCCGAGCTCCACGAGCAGGGGAGAGCCCCGTCGAGCTACCCTGGGCGCGGCTCGCCCGGCGCGCCGACCCCGGCCGGGGAACGCACCGCCCGGGTGCCGGCGGGCTACCGGCGGACCGTCGGCGGCCACGGCCGGGGCCAGGCGCGCCCGTTCGTGGCGGCGGACCTCGCCGCTGCCCTCGCCACCTACCACCGGCCACGGCGTCGCGGACGAAGTGCTGGGAGCCCAGCACCCAGGGGACCGCGTGGTGCCGCTCTCGCCGCAGTCGGTGGGGCTGCGGTTCGCGGCGTCGGTGCGGGCGGCCGGCGGCGAGGCGCGGGTGACCGCCCACTCTGGCCGGATGGGGCTGGAGGCGCGTCGACCAACGACGTGATGCTCGCCGGGAACTGGAAGACCTCGGCCGCGCCGAACAGCTCTCACTGGCGGAGCGCCACATCGACCTCAGCGGGCAGTCGCGGGCCGGAACCCGCGGCCCTCGTCGACCTCGATCAGGAAGAGCCCGCGGCCCGCCGCGGCCGACGGCGACCGGTTCATCATTTCGCAGCGTTCATTCAATGTCCGCTGCATCCCGCGCCGGAACCGTTCGTTGTTGAACGTGCCTTCGGGCAGCGGTACGTCGCATCTGACGAACTCGCGAACCCGGTCTGAGCGGCCGAGGAACACTTCGACCCACTCGGGCTCGGAACCGCTCACGCGCAGCGTGTCGACGATGACGGCCTCTTCGTCCACATCGTCAACGAGGACGACGTCGTGCCCGTCCGGGAGGCGCACCGAAGTCCCGTTCACCCGCACCTCCTGCGTCGCGTAGTCGTAGGCGAGTTCGAGCCGAACCGCGCCCTGCGTCACGTTGATCGTGTAGATGGGATCCAAGGTCGGCCGGCTGTATTCGCTCGCGCTGGAGAAGCTCAGCGTGTTCGCCGACTCTGGGGTGTCGTCCTTGAAC
The DNA here is from genome assembly GCA_965229825.1 of Vicinamibacterales bacterium. Lineage (GTDB taxonomy): Bacteria > Acidobacteriota > Vicinamibacteria > Vicinamibacterales > UBA8438 > JAJEEA01. The sequence goes on along the minus strand of CBDDJQ010000012.1, from coordinate 993,066 downwards.
ATCCAGCCCGGCTGTCCCCGCCACACGACAACGACCGCAGGGTGATGCACGTTGCCCATGGATATCTGCCCAGTCAGGTCGGGGCTGGGCTCTTCCTGGACGGCGGCGCTTATCCACGTCACGGCGGCCGACGCCGTGATCGACATCGGCTGCGCGAGCGCCGGCGCGGCGCCCAGCACGAGCAGCAGTACGCTGGCGTATCGCATGCTTCCCTCCTAGAGATTGCAGTTGCTCGACGATACCGACGTAGTACCGCGTCACGGAACCAGCCGCCAGCGTCGCCCATGTTCCCGCACCGTCGCGAATCGGGGCCGTGAAGGAAGAAGCGGCGGCGGTGCTGGCCGCGATGGGGCTGACGGTATCCGACGCGGTGCGGCTACTGCTGCCCAAGGTGGCGCAGGAGAAGGCCTTGCCGTTCGCGCCGCTGGTGCCCAACGCCGTCACCGTCGAGGCGATGAGGGAAGCCCGCCGGGGCGCCCCGCTGTGCGGGGCGGAGGGGTTCGGCGCGCACAGCGCGCCGGGGGGGCTTCTCCTCCCGTGTGCGAGAGGATCGGCTACTCAATCACCCGATGGCCGTGCCTACCACGCGACCGTCACGGCGGCCCCGAGGTGATCCTGCGACAGCAGCGCCCCGAAGGACGTGTGCGGCGGCCGCCGTCGGTCGGGCGCGTGGTAGATCTCCCTCACCTCCATCCTCCCGGCGTCCATGGAGCTGCCAACCAGCATCCCTGCCATGCCGGTTGCGCCCGAAAGCAGCGCCAGCGTGGCGAGCCCCTTCACGGAGTGCGATTCCGCCTCTGCCTGGGCCCACACCAAGTACAGCACCCACCACGGAGCGGCGCCGACGGCGAACCCGATGCGAGCGCCGTCCCGTGTAGAGTCGCGCCAGCGCTGGCTCACGCGCCGCACGGCCGCTTCGTCGAGTTCGAGCGGGGCGCCGGCGGCCATCAAGGTCAGCGTAGACGACGACATGTCGAGGGCACGGCCCTCCACCACCTGCCCGAGGCCATAGACGACCGTGACGTCCTCTCCAAGTTCGATCAGCCCCTTGAGCTGTGGGAACGAGTCGACGGGCTGCGCCCCCGCGGTCGTCGCCAGGACCGCGAGGGCGCTCACCAGAGCGATGAATCGCATCGTCGAGTTCCAGCTACTGCATGCGCAGGACGATCCCGGACTGCTCGAAGCCCGGATCGATGGAGTTGATGGTGACGATGTCGGACACCCGGCCGTCGAGCTCTGCCTGCAGCGCGATGGCTGTGTCGGGCACCAAGCCGCGGATCCTGAACAAGCCCTCCTCCTCGCTGCTCACCACGTGGCCGCTGGCGAGGTCGGCGAGGACGGCTGCGCCGGTCCCAGGTCCCCAGCACCCCCGAAACCGCCGTACAAGCCATCCTCAACGCCCATACCCCCGGTTCTTCTCGACCAGCTGCACCAACCACGTCGGATCGTCGAAGCCCGCTCGCCCCGCCGCCGCCTCAAGATCCACGCGGCGTGGTTGCAACTTCACCACCACATCGATGCGGGCGGCGGGACATGCCCAATATCCATCTGGCGACTCCTCCAGTCTAGTCGCAACGCTCGGCCCGCCCTGACGACGAGGTCAAAACTGAGACACTACCGGATCAAAATCTCCTGTCCGCTGTCGTGACCAGTTCGAGCGGAGCGGACCGCCGTCGATGCTCAGATACAGGGTGTCGTGCACCCAGATAGGTGGTTCGGCTCCGGGACATCGAGGACCGCTCGAACGCCGAGGTCGCCCGGCGGCTGCATATCTCCAAGCGGAACGTAGCCACTCGGCTGCATCGAGCGCACCGCCTGCTGCGCCGGCGGCTCCAGGCTCACCGCTGAGCGCCGCGGGGCCAGCGACCGGCTCAGGTTCTCGCGCAGCCCAGCGGGCTCAAGCAGCCATCGGTCGCGCTCTCGATGGCGGCGTTCCGGATTCCTCAGCGACCACTCGGGGCCTCGCGGCGCGAGGGTAGCGTCGACCCGGGACGGAAACTCGTACGCGGCGCCGGTGACCAGGTCGATGACCGCGGGTACCAAGCCGATGAACAGACCAACGAGGTTTGGGCTATCGCACTCGTCGCAGCCCAGCCCGATCGCGCTCGCGTAGCCGAGATACGCTCCCGCCGCGATGCTCGGCAGGATCCGCAGGCTCGTCCCGCGGCGGGGCCACACGTAGTGCGCGGACCCCTCCTTCTGGATGCGGATCTGAGGCTCGCGGTTGCGGCGGCTCACGCTGATCTCCGTCGGTGTTGCGCCGACCGGCTCCCCGTCGAGGAACACCTCGGCGCCCGGCGGTGTCGAAGCCACGTGGATGCGTTGCGTGGTGCCGTTAAAGAGGGTTGCGCAGCTCGCCGTCGCTAGGGCTAGGACGGAGACGGCGAGTGCGCTCGTTCGCAGGAACTGCATGGGCGGACTCCTACTGCATACGCAGGACGATCCCGGGCTGCTCCGTGCCCGGCGCGATGGCGGTTATGGTGACGATGTCGGACAGCCGGCCGTCGAGCTCGGCCTGCAGCGCGATGGGCTCGTCCGTGGGTCCCCCAGGGATGACCCCAGGTCACCTCTGGGGGTTTCAGGGATCGGATCACGGGTACCACCACCACGCCGGCGAAACCTCCGTCGACCCCGAAGCAACGCGAATACGCCGCCGACCTCATCGTCGTCCCCCTTCCAAGGGCTGGTTCCCGTCGTCTGCTGGAGAATGCGCGAACCGGCGGCGAACCGGCTCATGGCGTGCCCGCGGGTCGCGGGGACCGGCTGCCCCCGGCGAGCCGCCTCCGACGGCCAGGTTCCGCGGCCCCGAACCCCCGTGCCTGCCCCTCGGCCGCCCCCGCCGCGAGCTGGAGCCGTCCCCTCGCTGTCAAGCGTAGGGCCGCATGTGGGCCGACGACGGACTGGCGATCCTCATCGAGGGGTGGCGCGGAGACTGGCCCGGCGGCGCTCGACCCTGACGCCGCGCGCTCCCTACCTTGAGCCCAACCGGCAGACCTACTCGTTCGGCGCCGGGGTCGCCCCGGACGGCAACGAGGTCTGGTTCCGGATCGACTCGGAGGCCATCCACCGGATGCGGGAGAAGACGCCCAGCGCCCGCGGGGTGTGCCTCGTCGACGCCCTCATCACCTGGATGACGCCGGACCGTCAGTTGGGGCCCGAGCTCAACCGCTTCCAGGTCGGGGTCTCCGATGACGGCAACACGTGGATCGAACGGTACGGTGACTGATTCGCTCGCCAGGACCGACCCCGCCGCGGCCGCGCTCGAGCGCCGGACGCCGACCGACCGCCGGCTCGTCGAGGCCTCCATCACCCCGAACACCCGCCGGGCGTACTCCGGGGCGCTCCGCCGCCTCGACGCCTGGCTCGACGGCCGGCCCCTCGACGACCAGAACCTCGCCGCCTACCTCGCCGAGTTCCACGACGCGGGCCGGGCGCCGGCGAGCGCCGCGATGGCGGCCGCCGCGGCGTGCTTCCGAGCCCGCCTCGCCGGAGAGCCGAGCCCGGCCGGGGAACGCACCGCCCGGGTCCTCGCCGGCTACCGGCGAACCGCCGGCGACCGCGGCCGCGGCCAGACCCGCCCGTTCGGGGCCGCAGACCTCGCCGCCGTCCTCGCCACCTGCCATCGCCCGCGCCGGCGCGGACGGGGAGTCGAGTCGGACCAGGTCGCCCTCGAGCGCGGCCGCCTCGATGTCGTAATCGCGGGACTGCTCTTCATGGCCGGAATGCGGCGGAGCGAGGTCAGCGCCCTGCGCTGGGCCGACGTCGCCGATTCGACCGACGGCGACGGGATCCTCGTCACCGTCCGCCGCAGCAAGACGAACCAGGAGGGCGAGACGAAGGACGTGCGGTTCGTGAAGGACGGCGTCGCACGCGCCCGCCGGACGCTGCAGGCCGACACGAGTCCGGAGCCGGACGACCAAGTGGTACCGTTGTCGCCGCAGATGGTGGGGTTGCGGTTCACGGCGGCGGCCAGGGCCGCCGGCGTCGAGTCGCGGGTGACCGCCCACTCGGGTCGGGCTGGCGTCGGCACTCACGAGCCGGGGCGCGTCGACCACCGACGTCATGCTGGCCGGGAACTGGAAGACGAGCCGGATGGTGGCGCACTACACGGCGGGGCGACCGCCGAGCGCGGGGCTGTCGCACGATATCTCTGAGCAGGGTCCCCGCCCCGGCCGAGGCCGTCGCCGGTCCAGAGCGGAGGAGCCAGACGCCGACGCCCCGGAACAGGAACGTGACGACCAGCATCAGGAGCAGGCCCCGCGCCATCGCCGCCAGCTCGCCGCCTTCGAGGAGCCCCCCGATAACGCCCATCGGCACGACGCCGACGCCGAGCAGGACGAAGCCCGACGAACAAGCCCGGTGGGCGGCCGGTCCCCTCGCCGTGCTCGTCCGCCCGTCCCGCGGCGCCATCACCATCACCGTCGTCCGGCGCGTCGTCGAGCGGACCAGTCAAGGCCCGTCGCGGTCACGACGATCGGATCTCCGAGACGACCCTCGCGAGGCTGCTCGACAGCCGGTCGATGTGGCGCGCGGCGTCTTCGTAGCTGATCGTTCGGGCGTGGTAGTACGGGGTGGATGCGTCCCTCGCGAAGTCGTAACCGGCAATCTCTTCCATCCACTGCCGGAGTGCCGCGTACGCCAACCGCTTGTCGTCAGGCAGTGACGCCTCCGTGGCGGGTAGGTCCATCGCTATCCCGAGTGAGACGGCGGTCAGTCCCCTCAGGACCGCGTGGCCCCACTCCGACGGCGGAAAGAACCAGGCGACGCCGACCGGCTTTTTCCAGTGGGAGCAGGGTATCCGGATGCCGAGGCCGTTGGCATACCGTTCCACGATGGCATCGGATTCATCCGCAACGCCAAGGAGCCGCACGGCGACGCTCCGGTGTTCGGGATTGTCGAAAGCGTTCAGGAACGACTCGCGGTCGAGCTTTGGGCGGCGCGTACCCTGCCCGGCGTGGGAGCGCGGTGACGCTGCGGTTCTCCCGATCACCCGCGGCACCAGGGTCTGCCTCGAATCGCCCTTGAACTGCTTGATCTCGACGGCGAGCACTTCAATTCTGGGCATCTGCGCGTTGAGAAACTCAACGACCCGCTCAAGCTCATCCGGGATGTCGTCGGCGACGAACAGCAGCCGCAGATGAGCCGCCGCGAGGTTCGTGGCCACGCGTTCCCAGAAGCCGTCGGCGTCCGGCTCTTCCTCTCCGTCCGGCTGCAACAGCTTCCCAAGCTCTTCGCCGGGATCATCCGTTGACTCCTCGAACGCCCGGCGCAGGGTGTCCGCCGTCCACGTTCGCGAAGCGTGCGCCGCGTACTCCAGCATCTGGCCGACGATGGTGCGGCGGATCTCCGGGTTTCGCCCTCGCTTGACCTCGACCAGCGTCGGCACTGCGTCCTGATCCGCGAGCAAGTGGTCGACCGCCCATCGAGCCGCCGCATCGGCCGATTCGGCGATTCCTTGTTCACGGGCAATGAGAATCCAGCGCAGTGGATCCTCCGGCCGCATCTGCTTTCCGTCGAGCAGTTCCAGATGCTCGGCGATGAGGGCTTGCAGTTCGTCCTCCTTCTCGAAGCGCTCGCCTTCGAGCGGTTCAAGCCGTCCCTGCTGATCCCGGGTGTAGATGCGCTCGGTCATATCCGCGATCCAGCTTGCGGTTCATGGTCGCGTCCAGCGTAGCCGATCAGAACCCGGCAGGCCACGCCAACAACCGAGACCGACGCGGCGTCGACGGTCACACAAGGTCAGCCAGACCGTCGCGTTCGTTCTTCCTGCCGCCGTGCCGGACGGGGCCGCTGACCTGGTCGCCGACCTCTACCGGCGGATGCCCGACGCGCGGATCACGGACATCCTGCTCGAGCTGCAGCGCCGCAGCGGGCCACAATTTCACGACTGGTCTGTGGAAGAGCTGCTGTAGTGAGGGGTCACTCCAACCTGGGCGCACGCTCGTTCGTACTCCTTCCGCGCTTTCTCGTATTCTTGGCTCGCCTTGGCTAGCGCTCGCTCAGCCGCGAAGAACGACCTGCGTGCCTTGATGATCCCGCTCCACTCCCCTTCGTTTATGCTCATGCCATCACCCCTCGCTCCTTCGAAGCACCGGAACTACCGACGCCGGCAGCCGGTCGCGCATCATGGTCCGCAGCCACGAATCCGGCCCCGTTGTCAGTCGCTCGCGTTCGCCGCGGTTGTGAACGCCCGAACCCAACCAGGCCGGAAACCGGCCGATCCTGCCGAAGCCGCCCGCGGCCAAGGCGCACACCCCTGCCGGGAGCCGCGACCGATGACGACAACCAGGACCACTGAAGCCCCGACGATCGACAAGCAACCCCTGGCCGTCATCCCCGCGGGCATCGGTGGCATCGGTAGCGCGGACCAGCAACCCGAGGACGTGCGGTTCGTGAAGGACGGCGTCGCACGCGCCCTCCAGACGCTGCAGGCCAACACGAGTTCGGAGCCGGACGACCAAGTGGCGCCGTTGTCGCCGCAGATGGTGGGACTCCGGTTCACGGCGGACCACCGAGCGCGGGGCTGTGGCGCAGTATCTCTGAGACCCCGGGTGGCGGCAGAAGGCCTCCGCAAGGCTATCACCCACGAGCACGTTCGAGGCGAACTAACCGGCCGGGCTGTCGCGCCCGCCGAAAGAGCATGCAGCGCGAGGTAAGGGGGCTGTGGGGGACTCTGCCCCCGCCGCGTGCTGGAGCGCCACCGTGCCGGTGCCCCCGCCGACCGACCGAACGCGGCCGGCGGCGCCGCCGGCGTCGAGGGGAAAGCCTCGTGGACGGCGAGCGGAACGGCAACTGGGTCCTCCGCTACGCAGACCGCGACGTCTACGAAGGCCCCCTCGTGGACGGCAAGCAGAACGGCAACTGGGTCATCCGCACCGCGGACGGCAACGTCGAAGAGGGCCCCTACGTGGACGGCGAGCGGAACGGCCCCTGGGTCGGCCGCTCCTCGGACGGCCGCGTCTACGATGTCCAGTATGCCAACGGCGAAGTAGTGTCGAGCCGCTTTCGGTAGGGGCCTCATCGAGAGGCTTTTTCCGCCGGTTTTTCGGCCCCGAATCATTAACGATAAATCTCCTTATCGGGGATAATTCACCTGCGGGAACATGGCCGACGACAGCTTGGCGATCATCATCGAGGGACGGCGCGAGGACTGGCCCGGCGGGGCCCGGCTCCTGACGCCGTGCAAGTCCTGCCGGGAACGCAACCGGCTGACCGTCTGGTTCGGCGCCGAACTCGCCCCGGACGGCAACGAGGTCTGGTTCCGGATCACCGAGGAGGCCATCCACCGGATGCGGGAGAAGACGCCCAGGGCCCGTGGGGCGTGCCTCGTCGACGCCCTCGTCACCTGGATGACGCCGGACCGTCAGTTGGGGCCGAACTCAACCGCTTCCAGGTCCGGGTCCGGAGAGGATGGGTATCTGTGGATCAAACGCTACGGTGACTGATTCGCTCGCCAGGACCGGCCACGTCGAGGCCGCGCTCGACCGCCCGAGCTCGACCGCCCGCCGGCTCGCCGAGGCCTCCATCACCCCGAACACCCGCCGGGCGTACTCCGGGGCGATCCGCCGCCTCGACACCTGGCTCGCCGGCGGGCCCCTCGACGACCAGAACCTCGCCGCCTACCTCGCCGAGTTCCACGGCGCGGGCCGGGCGCCGGCGAGCGCCGCGATGGCGGCCGCCGCGGCGTGCTTCCGGGCCCGCCTCGCCGGAGAGCCGAGCCCGGCCGGGGAACGCACCGCCCGGGTTCTCGCCGGCTACCGGCGAACCGCCGGCGAGCGCGGCCGCGGCCAGACCCGCCCGTTCGGGGCCGCAGACCTCGCCGCCGTCCTCGCCACCTGCCATCGTCCGCGCCGGCGCGGACGGGGGGTCGAATCCGACCAGGTCGCCCTCGAGCGCGGCCGCCTCGATGCCGTAATCCGCAGGACTGGTGTTCATGAATGCGGCGGGAGCTGGAAGCTACCAGAGGCTTGGATCTACCGGCGAGCTTCGACGATTGGACCGCGGCGCATTTCTCGGCGGTCGACTGTACAATGGGGCTGGAGGCGTCATGAGCGAACAGAAGATCGGGACCGGCGGCGGGTACTCGGTGCGGCTCGAGATTGAGCTGCGGCTCGTTCCCGCTCCGGAGACAGTGCAGTGACGGGCGCGGCGTGGGTCGGCATGTTCATGGGTGCGGTCGCGGCGCTGCCCGGGCTGGCGCTGGCGGTGGCGCTCTATCGGCTGCGGCCGCCGGGCCGGTCCGCCCATCCCCGAAACACCACCGAGTGACAGCCTGACGCAACGCTGACGGTCATTCTGGACCCGCCCCAGCAACCAAATACCTGCCCGGTTTCCCAAGGGCCTAGAACGCACGGGTTCGCACGTGAGGCCATCGGTGACGCCGACCAGCTCACCATCGGCAACGCGGGACGTGGCGCTGTTCGCCGCGACGATGGCGCTGGGGAGACCGCGGCCCAGTCCATCGCGGACGAGCCGGCGACTCCACGCCCCGGAACCCTGCACTGACGGCCCTGGGTCCGATAACGGACGCTCTGTTAACTTCCGGATGGCCGATTTGCTCAATAAATACGGGGCTTTTCGCGGAAATAGGCTCGTTATCGGCCCGGACCTTCGCCCCTGACCGACCCGAATCGACCAACCGAGCGCCCCCTGCGGGGGCCCCCCAGCGCGTGCCGACTCGGCGCTGCTCGGATCTCTCACGGCACCGTGGCCTGAGCCTCTCCGGTTCCGCCGGTCTCTCTGTGAGTGAGGGCCCGTACGACCGATTCCGGGTCGCGATCGATCACGGTCAGCAGCACGCGGGCGGCCCGATCCGGAACCCGGCGGCCCTGTTCCCACTCCTGCACGGCCCGCACGTCGAGGCCGAAACGGTCCGCGAACTCCTTCCGGCTCAGCTTGAGCCGCTTGCGAAGAGCGACGACCCGTTCGGCGGCGGGGTCGTCCACGATTCGGCAGGGAAGCGCCACCTCCCCGCGCACATGGGCGGCAACCTCGCCCAGCGCCGTCTCGATTTCCTGTCCGATCGCGGTACGTTCCGTTGTCATCCTCCAGCCCTTTCCCGTTCGATCTCTGCCACCAACCGCGCCAGCGCCTTTACTGTCCGCCACCGTCAGATCGTCGCGATCCGCCTTCGCGTAGGCCGTCAGCATGTAGATGGCTCGGGGTCGGCGCGCCAGAAGTTAGATCGCGCGAATGCCGACCCGCTTGCCTCGGCCCGAGCCGGCCCAGCGCAGCTTGCGGATGCCGCCCGTCCCCCGGATGACCGGGGCGGCGTCGGGACCAGCGACGATCGCCGCCTCCATCTCCCTGTGGGCGGGAGCTGGACGTTCATGTACATCCACCCCAGGGCGGCTCAGGAAGCGGGGAGTAGGTCGAGTGCGTCGAGCACGTCCCGCCACGAGACCAGCTTGAAGTTCTGGTTGGCCTCCGAGGCGTCCGAGGTTCGGTTGATGCCGTCCTGCACCACCAGCAGGCCCATCGGATAGCGGGGCCCAAGCGGGGTCGCCACGACCTGGAGCCCGTCGGTGTCCTCGGCGCCGTCGACCGCTCCGGCGCCGTCGCCCACGCGGAACGTCCCGCGGTAGGTGTGAGGGGGGGCGCGGTCGTAGACGACGTAGGTGTGATTGCCCTGACTCGACGCCACGAGGAAGCCGTCGTGCGGTCCGCCGGCGGGCGGGGCGTAGATCGACAGGCCCTCGACCTGGGCCGACAGGTGCCCGCCTGTCGGCTCGCCCACGCCGATCCGGTCCACCGCAACCCGCTCCGCGGGCGATGCTGTCGGCCCGGCGTCGTAGCGCCAGATGCCGACCTCCTCTTCGCCGATGAACAGCCACCCGTTCGCGTCGTCGGCCACGCAGCCTTCTGTCTGGCTGCCGACGGTCCACGACCGGACCCGCGTGCCGGACAGCCGGCCGCCGCCGTCGTCCAGGCGCCACTGCTCCACCGCGCCGCCGAGGTCGTTGGCGAAGACGTAGAGCTCGCCGCTGGCGGCGGTGCGGTACAGGCAGAGGCCGTAGGGCTCCTCCTCAAAGTCCGGTACGAGCGGGGCGTCGAGCAGCGGCGTGAGATCCCCGCTGTCGGGGTCGAGCGCGAAGACGTCGATCGTCCGGGTGGTGCGGTTGGTCCCCGCGACGACGATCGTCTGCTGCGCGCCGATGTCGACCCCGGCCCGCAGGTCGACGTTGTTGATGCGGCCCACGTCGCTCGTCGAAACGACGGCACCGTCGAGTCCGTAGACGACGAAGCCGCGCAACTTGTTGGTCGCCACGGTCAGGCTCGCCTCCGGGTCCGATTCGTTGACCCAGACCGCCGGGTCATCCGCCGCGTCGCACGCGTCGGGGACCGGCGCCGTCTCCGCCGCCGCCGCGACGGTCCGCGTCTCGGCCGGCTGCGGCCCCGGTTCCACGCTCAACAGGTCGGTCAGAGCGCAGCGGATCACGGTGCCCGGGCTGCACCCCGCGAGAGCGAGCGAGCCGGCTGCCACCGCCGCCGCGAGCATACACATCTTCATGTCGCCTCCCCCTCCCCTGCCTGGTGCTTCTTCGGAACACGGGTTTCGACGGCCGGCGGCAATGAGAAGTTCCTCTCATGGCCGGTAGCGCATCGCCCGGGAGTCCATCGCGGACGACCCGGCGACTCCCCGCTCCGGAACCTGCACTGACTCCGAGCCGATCGGCGACTTGTCGGGCCGGAGCCGCCGGGCAAGCGGGTATCGGAAAATCCCGCCGTGAACGATAATGTCATTCAGAAGAGAGGAGGAACGTTCGATCTCATGGCTGCAAACCAACTCGTCCAGGCCCGGGTCGACGGGGCCGTGAAGGAAGAAGCGGCGGCGGTGCTGGCCGCGATGGGGCTGACGGTATCCGACGCGGTGCGGCTACTGCTGACCAAGGTGGCGCAGGAGAAGGCCTTGCCGTTCGCGCCGCTGGTGCCCAACGCCGTCACCGTCGAGGCGATGAGGGAAGCCCGCCGGGGCGGTCTTCCCCGGTTCAGCAGCGCGCAGGACTTGCTCGACGATCTGCATGCGGACGATTGAGCGCACGGGCCAGTTCAAGCGGGACTACAAACGTGAGTCCCGAGGCCGGCACCGGACGTCCCTCGATGCCGGCCTGATCCGGATCGTGGAGATGTTGGCCAACGATCATCCGCTGGAGCCTCGGCATCATGACCATGCGTTGAGCGGCGAGTGGCGAGACCTCCGCGATTGCCACGTGAAGCCGGACCTGTTGCTGATCTACCAGAAGCCCGACGTCGGCACGCTACGCTTGGTTCGTCTCGGGTCACATTCAGAACTCGGCCTGTGAGACCAACACAGGTCGAGCGCGCTTCGACGACCCGCCCCTGGGAACTACGCGGTGCCGCTTGCTCGTCGGGGGGGCAGGTCCTCAAGCCACCCCTTGAGCTGCAGCGCCGCAGCGGGCCACAATTTCACGACTGGTCTGTGGAAGAGTTGCTGTAGTGAGGAGTCACTCCAACCTGGGCGCACGCTCGTTCGTACTCCTTCCGCGCTTTCTCGTATTCCAGGCTCGCCTTGGCTAGCGCTCGCTCAGCCGCGAAGAACGACCTGCGTGCCTTGATGATCCCGCTCCACTCCCCTTCGTTGATGCTCATGCCATCACCCCTCGCTCCTTCGAAGCACCGGAACTACCGACGCCGGCAGCCGGTCGCGCATCATGGTCCGCAGCCACGAATCCGGCCCCGTTGTCAGCCGCTCGCGTTCGCCGCGGTTATGAACGCCCGAACTCAACCAGGCCGGAAACCGGCCGATCCTGCCGAAGCCGCCCGCGGCCAAGGCGCACACCCCTGACGGGAGCCGCGACCGATGACGACAACCAGGACCACTGAAACCCCCTCGCCACGGCCACTCCGCACCGTGGCGGTGCGAGCCGACGCCACGAGCGTTCATGGTCTGGCCGCGAGCCCGGAGGAAGCGCATCGCTGGCTCCATGCCGTCAGCGCGCACGGCCGCCGGACCGCCCTCGCGCGAATCGTCATCGCCGCCAGCATGCCCGCCCCGAACCCCGACGCCGCGTTCCCGGTGGCCGTGATTTCCACCGTAGGGACGACCCCTGGGAACACGTCGACGACTGGACGGTCGCCGGCGAGCGCGGGGACGACCCGCGCCGCAACAACCCGCTGCCGGCTGCCACACGAACCGCGATCATCGACGGCGCCGGAACCTGCACGAGTTGGCCGCGAACCCGGAGACATCCCGGGACAGTCCGAGAGCCTTCCTCGACTACCTCGCGGCGTTGCCGACGATCGACAAGCAACCCCTGGCCGTCATCCCCGCGGGCATCGGTGGCATCGGTAGCGCGGACCAGCAACCCGAGGACGTGCGGTTCGTGAAGGACGGCATCGCACGCGCCCTCCAGACGCTGCAGGCCGACACGAGTCCGGAGCCGGACGACCAAGTGGTGCCGTTGTCGCCGCAGATGGTGGGGCTCCGGTTCACGGCGGACCACCGAGCGCGGGGCTGTGGCGCAGTACCTCTGAGACCCCGGGTGGCGGCAGAAGGCCTCCGCAAGGCTATCATCCACGGGCCGGGATGCGGAGGAGCGAGGTCAGCGCCCTGCGCTGGGCCGACGTCGCCGATTCGCCTGCCGGCGACGGGATCCTCGTCACCGTCCGCCGCAGCAAGACGAACCAGGAGGGCGAGACGAAGGACGTGCGGTTCGTGAAGGACGGCGTCGCCCGCGCGCTCCGGACGCTGCAGGCCGACACGAGTCCGGAGCCGGACGACCCGGTGGTGCCGTTGCCGCAGATGGTGGGACTGCGGTTCACGGCGGCGGCCGCGGCCGCCGGCGTCGAGTCGCGTGTGACCGCCCACTCGGGTCGGGTCGTGCTGGCGTCGGAGCTCACGAGCCGGGGCGCGTCGGCCACCGACGTCATGCTGGCTGGGAACTGGAAGACGAGCCGGATGGTGGCGCACTACTCGGCCGGGGCGACCGCCGAGCGCGGCACCGTGGCGCGGTACCTTTGAGCAGATCCCGCCGGCCTGCGGAACCCAGGAGGTCAGCCCGCGCATGGATTCCCACCACCCCGCCGGCCGATTGGTCGTCCACCGCCTCGATTCGGACTTCATCCAAACAGTAAACCGCGCGGCAAACCGCGCGGCCGAGCCGCTGTCAGCCCGCATCACTGACGGGGTTAGCGTCCAAGATTTGGAAGCCCGATCTGTGCACTTGGTTCTCGTACACCGGGTCGATGTCCGACCGGACAAGGCGGCGACTGTTGGCAACGTGGTTGTGTTCTCGAAGCCGTGCCACGCAGTATTTCGTACGGAGCAGCTCCAACTTGCGACACCCGATCACTATCGGACGCATGACGACTCGAAGATCCGAGACCCCCACGACGGCATGCTCACCAAGGACGCCAGCCGGTTGGTCTCGGCAGGCGGGGCGCACTTTGAGATGTCGTTCGGTTCTCCCCAAAAACCCTGGGTCTTCTGTGCGTCCCACTACCGCTCGAACCAAGATCTGCGTCGATTGAGAGACTACTTCGCAGCCCACCGCCGCACCCCGTACGCGGCCGCGACCCGGATTCTCGATCCCAACGCCTTCGCCACGCGGCTCGGCATCGATTTCGCGCTAGGCCTCGACAAGACGAACGCTGTCAGGCCCGAAGGGCCCGAGGTCCTCATCGACTTCTTCAACAACACCTTCGACACCGTCGTTTGCGTCCACCACGTCCACCACGGTCCCGTCCACTACGAGGACAGCTCCGGCCGTATCACCACTCAAGAAGACTTGGCCAACACCATCAACGATTCTCCGAAGGCGTGGTTCACCAAGAAGACGTGCTTCGAGATCGAGAGCGAGTACCGTTTCGCCGTTTCCACGGCCGCCGGCACCCCCGTTGAACCGAGACACTACATCGCGGTGTCGCGGGAGCTGCGCGAACTCACCTCTGACCTGGATCTCTTGAGATTCACACCTCGGTGGGCTCAAGTCGCCCCTCGTTGAGCTGTAGCAGCTCGCGGAGGGCGTCGTCATCGGTGATGTCGGCGGACCAGCCGTACGCGGCCGCGACAGCAGCATCCAGCGCCGCGTGCGCGTCAGCGGGCCACTGCGGGCGGGCGTTGTGGCCCGGAGGCGCAGCCGCGACGACCGGAGCCCAAAATGAGCCGTGGTAGGGTTCGCCATATCACTCACCACGAGAGAGGTGGTGTTCATGAATGCGGCGGGAGCTGGAAGCTACCAGAGGCTTGGATCTACCGGCGAGCTTCGACGACTGGACCGCGGCGCATTTCTCGGCGGTCGACTGTACAATGGGGCTGGAGGCGTCATGAGCGAACAGAAGATCGGGACCGGCGGCGGGTACTCGGTGCGGCTCGAGATTGAGCTGCGGCTCGTTCCCGCTCCGGAGACAGTGCAGTGACGGGCGCGGCGTGGGTCGGCATGTTCATGGGTGCGGTCGCGGCGCTGCCCGGGCTGGCGCTTGCGGTGGCGCTCTATCGGCTGCGGCCGCCGGGCCGGTCCGCCCATCCCCGAAACACCACCGAGTGACAGCCTGACGCAACGTTGACGGTCATTCTGGACCCGCCCCAGCAAAACAACCTGCCCGGTTTCCCAAGGGCCTAGAACTCGCGGGTTCGCACGTGAGGCCATCGGTGGCGCCGACCAGCTCACCATCGGCAAGGCGGGACGTGGCGCTGTTCGCCGCGACGATGGCGCTGGGGAGACCACGGCCCAGTCCATCGCGGACGAGCCGGCGACTCCACGCCCCGGAACCCTGCACTGACGGCCCTGGATCCGATACCTGTACATCCACCGCAAGGGCGGCTCAGGAGGCGGGGGGGAGTAGGTCGAGTGCGTCGAGCACGTCCCTCCACGAGACCAGCTTGAAGTTCTGGTTGGCCTCCGAGTCGTCCGGGGTTCGGTTGATGCCGTCCTGCACCACCAGCAGGCCCATCGGATAGCGGGGCCCAAGCGGGGTCGCCACGACCTGGAGCCCGTCGGTGTCCTCGGCGCCGTCGACCGCTCCGGCGCCGTCGCCCACGCGGAACGTCCCGCGGTAGGTGTGAGGGGGGGCGCGGTCGTAGACGACGTAGGTGTGATTGCCCTGACTCGACGCCACGAGGAAGCCGTCGTGCGGTCCGCCGGCGGGCGGGGCGTAGATCGACAGGCCCTCGACCTGGGCCGACAGGTGCCCGCCTGTCGGCTCGCCCACGCCGATCCGGTCCACCGCAACCCGCTCCGCGGGCGATGCTGTCGGCCCGGCGTCGTAGCGCCAGATGCCGACCTCCTCTTCGCCGATGAACAGCCACCCGTTCGCGTCGTCGGCCACGCAGCCTTCTGTCTGGCTGCCGACGGTCCACGACCGGACCCGCGTGCCGGACAGCCGGCCGCCGCCGTCGTCCAGGCGCCACTGCTCCACCGCGCCGCCGAGGTCGTTGGCGAAGACGTAGAGCTCGCCGCTAGCGGCGGTGCGGTACAGGCAGAGGCCGTAGGGCTCCTCCTCAAAGTCCGGTACGAGCGGGGCGTCGAGCAGCGGCGTGAGATCCCCGCTGTCGGGGTCGAGCGCGAAGACGTCGATCGTCCGGGTGGTGCGGTTGGTCCCCGCGACGACGATCGTCTGCTGCGCGCCGATGTCGACCCCGGCCCGCAGGTCGACGTTGTTGATGCGGCCCACGTCACTCGTCGAAACGACGGCACCGTCGAGTCCGTAGACGACGAAGCCGCGCAACTTGTTGGTCGCCACGATCAGGCTCGCCTCCGGGTCCGACTCGTTGACCCAGACCGCCGGGTCATCCGCCGCGTCGCACGCGCCGGGGACCGGCGCCGTCTCCGCCGCCGCCGCGACGGTCCGCGTCTCGGCCGGCTGCGACCCCGGTTCCACGCTCAACAGGTCGGTCAGAGCGCAGCGGATCACCGTGCCCGGGCTGCACCCCGCGAGAGCGAGCGAGCCGGCTGCCACCGCCGCCGCGAGCATACACAACTTCATGTCGCCTCCTCCTCCCCTGCCTGGGGCTTCTTCGGATCACGGGTTTCGACGGCCGGCGGCAACGCGAAGTTCCTTTCATGGCCGGTAGAGAGTAGTGTTACGCATCGCCCAGGGAGGCCATCGGCGGCCGGACGGGTCCCGCGGTCTAACTGCTCGGGATCGACGGGGACGTGAAGGAAGAAGCGGCGGCCGTGCTGGCCGCGATGGGGCTGACGCTATCCGACGCGGTGCGGCTGCTGCTGACCAGGGTGGCGCAGGAGAAGGCCCTGCCGTTCGCGCCGCTGGTGCCCAATGCCGTCACCATCGAGGCGTTGAAGGAAGCCCGCCGAGGCGGTCTTCCCCGGTTCAGCAGCGTGCAGGACCTGCTCGACGATCTGCATGCGGGCGATTGAGCGCACGGGCCAGTTCAAGCGCGATTACAGGCGTGAGTCGCGCCGAACCGTATCGGCAAGGTTCCCATCCCCCTTGCCTCTCCTCCCTCGTCCCGGCCTCCTCCCGCCAACGTCATCGGCATCGCCAGCCCGAGCAGGCGCCGGGGATGGCGCGCCGGGGCGCCCTACTCGCCGGCACCGTAGCTTCGCAGGAACGCGGCGATCTCCGGGCGGGTGGCTCGCCGGCCGTTGGTGCCGGGCACCGGGAGCGGGGTTTCGGCCAGGTTGAGGGCGGTCTGATCGCGGTTGTTCGTGGCCCGCACGTCCGCGCCGCGCTCGACGAGGAGCTCCACGAGCGGTGCGGACCCGGTTCGCACGGCGTCGTGCAGGGGGGTCTCTCCCCGCTCGTCGGCGGTGTTCACGTCGACGCCCAGCGCGATGACCACGCGGGCGAGCTCCGTCGCCAGCCCCTCGCGGTCGACGTGGTCCTGGGGGGGCACCCCCACCCGGTTTCGCCGATTCTCCTGGGAGATGGACGGGCGGCCGATGGCCGCCTGCAGCGCCGAGACGCCGTTGGCCGGGATCATGAAGGGATCGGCGCCGTAGTCGGCGAGGGCGCGGAGACTCTCGAACTCGCCGTACTTGGCGGCAAGCCAGAGGGCGTTGGCTCCGATGGCCTGGTGGCGGATGCTGTAGTCGGCGCTGAAGCGCCGGCCGGGGGTGCCACGCACCACCGGCAGGTTCGGGTCGGCGCCGCCGGCCAGGAGGGCGCGGACCACCTCTCCCTGGCCTCGCAGCACCGCCGCGTGCAGCGCGGTATAGCCGGCCTCGGCGGCGTTGGGATCGGCACCCTGTTCGAGCAAGTACCTCGCCAGCGCCTCGTGCCCGCTGTGCGCGGCGACGACGAGAGCGCTGGTGCCGTCGGCGGCGGTGTCGTTGACCTCGGCCCCGGCCTCCAGCAGCACCCGGGCGGCGCCGACGTCCCCGTTGCGGGCCACCAACAGCAGCGCCGTCGAGCCGCCGTGCGCCATCCGGAAGTTGCCGATGGGATTGGTGTTCCCGGCGGTGTTCTCCAACTGGCGCCAGACCAGGCTTCGGGCGTGCACGTCCGCCCCGGCGGAGACGAGGACGCCCACGACATCGGCGTGCCGCTGCGCCGCCGCCCACATGAGGGCGGTCTGTCCCCGCTCGCGCTCTGCCGCGTCGAGGTCGGCGCCCGCCGCGAGCAACAGCCTGACGGCGCCGGCGTCGCCGGACCGCGCGGCGCTCATCAGCGGCGTCTCGCCCATCTTCAGCGACACGTTCGGGTCGGCCCCCGCCGCCAGCAACCGGGCCACGAGCCGCGTGTCGCCGTTCATCGACGCCAGCCACAGCGGCGTGGCGTCGAGCGCGTTCGCGGCGTCGACGTCCGCCCCGGCGTCCAGCAGCACCTCCGCGAGCGGGAGGTCGCTCCGATGCGCCGCCCAGTGCAGGGCCGTCGCGCCATCCCCTTGTCTGGCGTCGACGTCCGCGCCGTCCGCCAGCAGGGCGCGCACCGCGGCCACGTCACCCGCCCTTGCGGCGGCGATCACGCCGTCGGCCGCGAGCACCGGCGGCGCCATCGCGGCCACCGCCAGGGCGGCCAGCACCGCGGCCCCCGACTGCACCCGTCCCGTGCGGCGCAGGGCGCTCCGATTCGTGCCGTTCGTTCCGATCAACTGGCGTTCATCCATGGGCATGTCACCATCGTCCCGGCTGGTCGTGGTCGGCGTTCCGTGATCCGCGCTCGGCCGCATCGTTGCGGGTTCGGTTTGCACTTGAACCGGCTACTTCGTGTCCGAGGCCGGTCCGGGCGTGACGTCGTGGTCGGCGTTCCGTGATCCGCGCTCGGCCCGCATCGTCTCCGGGTTCGGTTTGCACTTGAACCGGCTACTTCGTGTCCGAGGCCGGTCCGGCGTGGCGAACCGCAGTCCGCCGGGGGCCGCCGCCCCCGCCGACTGCGCGGCAACGCGCGAGCGCGCAACCGTCCGGAGCGAACGTATCATGCCGGTTTTCGGGGGTCAATCGACCCGGCGACGGCGCGTCGACATGCCTCTGGGCAGCTCGAACGATGTCGGACTCGTGCGAGGTCGAATCGACGCGTGCCGCCGGCGCATTGTAGTGAACGGACCCGCACGTTTACAATCCCGGCACGGTCACCTCGCCCGTGAACGAGACTCGAGACCGCCCGAGGGCGGTTGGGAGAAGAAACCGATGCATCCTGTCCAAACCGCCGCCGCCGTCGTCAGCCTGTGCACGCTCTCCGTCCTCGCCGGGACCGCGGCGGCCCAGAACGCCGACTGGCCGCTTCACAACCTCGATCTGGCCGGGAGCCGGTTCGCGGAGACCGACCAGATCACGCCCGAGAACGCGCACCTGCTCACCCCGCGGTGGCTCTTTCAGCACGGGGTCATCGACGGCGTCAGCAACCAGACCACGCCGGTCATCGTCGACGGCATCATGTACGTCACCGACTCGCGCGGCAGCGTGTACGCGGTCGACGCCGCCGACGGCCATCTGCTGTGGCTGTACGATGTGACCGAGCTGCTCGGCGGCGGCCGGCGCGAGGGGTACATCTTCCGCCACCGCGGCGTCACCTACGCGGACGGCGTCGTCTACAGCGCGGCCGGATCGTTCATGTTCGCCCTCGACGCCAAGACCGGCGAGCCCATCGAAGAGTTCGGCGAGAACGGCCAAGCCAGCGTCATCCTCGACGTGCTCCGGCTTCGCTACCCGGAGGCGGAGACGGCCATCTCGATGGGCTACTGGTTCACCAGCGCCCCCCAGATTCACAACGGCGTCCTCTACGTCGGCTCGACCCGCAGCGAGAGCATGATTCCGGGCGGCCACGTGCTCGCGGTGGACGCGAAGACCGGCGACGTGATCTGGCACTTCAACACCATTCCCCAGGACGAGAACGACCAGGGCTGGGATGTCGCCGGCCCGACCTGGGTCGGCGGAGGGCGCAACGGCGGCGGCATCTGGGAGACGCCGTCCATCGACCCCGAGCTCGGCCTGCTCTACGCGGCGGTCGGGAACCCGTTCGGCGACAGCACCCAGCGGGCGGGCGCGAACCTGTTCACCGACTCGATCATCGCGCTGTCGCTCGAGACCGGACAGCTCGAGTGGTACTACCAGCAGGTGCACCACGACGTCTGGGACTACGACAACGGCCAGCAGCCGATTCTCTTCGACATGGTGGTCGACGGCGAGCCGGTCAAGGCGCTGGCCCAGGCCAACAAGAACAGTTGGCTCTACATTCTGAACCGCGAGACCGGCGAGCCGGTCCATCCCATCATCGAGACCCCCGTGCCGACAGAGACGGATCGCGAGGGCGAGGTGCCCTACCCGACGCAGCCGATTCCCCACAAGGCCAACGGCGAACGGATGGAGCCGGTGTCGCCGGTGTTCCCGACCGACATCCCCCCCGAGCAGGCGGAGGGCAAGCGCTTCCTCGAGCAGTACACCCCGCTGCCCCGGGTGACCCGCGACGTCATCTTCGCCCCCGGCATGGGCGGCGGCGCCAGCTACGGGCCCATCGCCTACAGCCCGGACACGGGGCTCCTCTACGTCAACGCCATCGACCGGCCGTTCAACGGCGGGCGGGGAGCCAAAGGCTACTTCTCGGCCTACGACCCGACGACCGGCGAGCTGGTGTGGCGGCAGATCTTCGAGGGGTACGGGCAGGCCGGGGCGGTGGTTACCAAGGGCGGCGTGGTGTTCGTGGGGACCGGCAGCAACATCGCCGGCTACTTCTTCGCGTTCGACGCCCGCACCGGCGAGGAGCTGTGGCGCTACAACACCGGCTCGGGCATCTTCGCCTCCCCCGCCGTCTACATGGTCGACGGCGAAGAGTTCGTCACCGTCGCGTCAGGCGGCGGCTCGCGCGGCCGCCGCGGCGGCGACCTCATTCTCAGCTTCGCCCTGCCGCAGCGATAGCGCAGGGCGCGCCGCATCGCACCACTGTGCGTGGTGCGATGCGGCGAGGAGAATCGGGATGTTGTCTTGCCAGGGATGGAACCGCGCGGCCGCACCCGGGGTTGCAGTGCTCGCGCTGACCGGGGCGCAGGCGGCGGACCCGGCGGCGGCGCGGACGGCGTGGGGCGACCCGGACCTGCGGGCCAGCTTGACGAGGATACGCTCGTCGCGGCCGCGTCTCTGAAAACGCCTGCTCGGGACGGAACCGTTCAATCAGTCGCGCGTGCGCCGCGCCTCCTCGGCCCGGGCGCCGCTCAGGACGTTGATCATCGCGTGGTTGCCTTCGTGGCAGGCGTACTCCCAGAGCTGCCCCGCCGTCACGCCGCGTGAGGCCTGATCGGTCGTCATGGGCGCCGACGCGGTCCAGGCCTGCGAGAAGACCTCCGGGTCCTCCAGCGTGAACGTGTAGTCGATCGACTCGGGGCCCACCCGCGTGAACCGCTCGACCAGCCGCAGGGTGGACCGCGACTTGCGCCACGGGGAGCTCCAGTAGGCGTCGGGCTTGTCGGCGAGGTTGACGGTCTCGACCACGAGGGTATCGCCCTCCCACCGGCCCCGCGCCTCGCCCGTCCACTGCTCGATGCCGGTCAGGGGCCGGTCGTCCAGCGGAATGACCCGCAACTCGTGGTACATCTCGTGCAACATCACCACCTGCCCCGGCGTCTGCAGGACCTGCAGGTTCATGTTGTAGGGCTGGAGGGGCACCATGTTCGGGAGCCCGTCGGTGATGCAGCGCTCGCCGGTGTCGGCGTCGGTGTAGGAGTGGAACGGGCCGACCCCGTAGCGCGCCCGCTCGCGGTCGTGGGCCTCCCGCTCGCCCGGCCGCCAGGGAATACGGCCGTCGGGCGGATCGACGATCAACGACGTGCGCCGGCTGCCGGTGATGCGCGTCCCCGCGTCCATCCACACCTGGTTGTAGCCGCCGACGGTGCCCGGCGCCGACTTGCCGTCGCTCGCGGCCCGGCTCGCGGCCGACTGCTGCTCCAGCGCCGCCGCCTCCTCGTCGGTGAGTAGATCCCGCCCCGCCTGGCGGGGCGGCCGCTCCAGCGGCGTCAGCGTGGCGGAGGTCCACACCCCCTGCAGATCGGGCTCGCCCCAGGCGGTGCGCGGGGCCTTCCATCCGTCATCTGCTTCCAACTGGGCGTTCGCCGCCATCGGTTGCGACACGAGCAGCGCACACGCCGCAACGACCGGCGACTGCCATCCCCATCGATTACTCATCGGCTCTCTCCTTCACCGCCGGCGCTTCCCTGTCAGCCCGTGGCGGAAGACCCGGCTGCGTTCGACCAGCGATGCATCCCGCCCGAACTGCGTCGTTTCTCGAAGCACCGTTGCTCCGCGAACACGGCCAATCTGCTCCCTCGTCACGCCTTGTCGGGGAGGCGGCGCTTGCCCGCCGGCGCCCTCGCCGGTCTCGGTGCAACGCGGGGTTCTGCCATGAGCGCCGGCAGGGCCGCGCCGCCTCCTCGGCCGGAGAGATTCAGCCCCGACAGACGACCGGCCCGGTCCGGCGCCGGGAAGACGCCGGACCGGGCCGTCCTCGACTGGCGGGGGAATCGTCGCCCTGCCGCTGCGCCTACTGCACCTCGAGCCCGCCGGACGCCGCGATCTCGCGGATACGCGCGGCCTGATTCGGGTTCGCGGCCACGATCTCGCCGAGACGGCTCAGGATGCGCCCCCGATCGTCCTCGGACACGGAGCCGGCCGCCTCCGCCGCGGCCCCGACCGCCGCGTAGCAGTCGGCCTCGTAGGTGATGGATCCGCACTCGGCCGTCAGGTTGGCGAGAACCGCGGCGGCGTTCGACGACGCACTGCCGCCGCCGGTGGATCCGAACCGCGCCTCGGCCTGCTGAATCTCAGCCGCGGCGCCGCGGCGGATGTTGGCCGCTTCGGTACCCGCCTGGAAGCACGTGAACTCCGGCCGGTCGGCCCAGCGCAGCGGGGCGCAGGCATGAATGCCGGCCTCCTTGGCGGCCGTCGCCACCTCGGTGATCAGCGCCTCGTACTCGGCGTCGCCCTCACCGAAGCCGGAGAAGTTCCCAAGGTCGCCGCTCGCCGCGAAGAGCCCGTCCACACCCTGCAGCTTCGCGATCTCGCGAGCGTTCTCGACCCCCTCCAGCGTCTCGATCATCAGAATCAGCACGACGTTGTCGTTCCACGTCTGCCGGTAGCCGCCGGGCACGTTGTTCCAGATCTCGCCAGGGCCCTGTCCGCCGCCGGAGCTGCGCCGGCCGATGGGCGGGAAGTACGTCCAGTTGACGGCTTCCTGCGCCTCCTCGACGGTGTCGATGGTGGGCACCACGATGACCGCCGCGCCCATGTCGGTGGCATGCTGAATCTCCCGTTCGTCGGCGTACGCGATGCGCGTGCCCGGCGCGGCGGGTCCCGGGCAGGTCCGCCACAGGCGCGCCACCTGCTCCCAGGAGGTCGCCTCGTGCTGCATCTCGACCCACATGAAGTCGTAGCCGGAGGCGGCCATCGCGCAGTAGGTGCGCGCATCGGTCGCCCGAATGGTGCCGCCGATCATCGGACCGCCGTCGAGCAGCTTCCGCATGGCGGGGTTCCAGATCGGCGACTCATCCCCTTCCGGCAGGGCGAACCGGTCGCCGTACTCGAAGTCCGACGCCCTGAACTGCGCCTCCGCCGATCCGGCGGTCACGCCCAGCAGCATGCCGAGGGCGAGGGAGAGAACCGTGAACGTGTGCAATCTGCGCATGTTTCCATTCCTTTGGTCGAGAGTCCGTTCCAACCCGAGTGTCCGTTCAACGCCGATATTCTAGCCCGCCGGCCGGCGACGCGCCGGGGGCCGGCCGCGGCGCCGCCGTCACCGCTTCATCAGCTCGGACGGCCGGTGCAGCACGTAGCGCACGAGCCGGCGGCGGCTGACCTCGCCCGCATAGATGTTGCCGTCGAAGTCCACGCCCAGGAACTCGATGCCGGCCCCGACGTCCTCGTCGTGTTGGGGAATGAAGTGCGTCACCCACGCCTGCTCCGTCTTCAGGTCGCCGATGCGGACGCCCTTCTCCCACCCGAGGTTGCTGCGCCAGTTGTCCGGCGGCCCGCTCCGGACCATGCCGGACAGCCCGTCGCCAGCGTAGAGAATGTCGTTCCCGTCGATGAACAGCCCGCTCGGCTTGCCGTAGTGGGTCCAGATGTACAGCAGATTCCCGTCGGGGTCGAACACCTGAATCCGGCTGTTGCCGCGGTCGGCCACGTAGACCCGGCCCTGCGAGTCCATCTTGATGTCATGCGGGTCGCTGAAGCCGGCCGCCTCCTTGCTCTCGGACCCGACACCGCCGCCGATCGCCAGCACGAACGTGCCGTCGCCCGAGAACTTCATGATCCGGTTGTTGCCGCCGCGGTGCCCGTCCGACACCCAGATGTCGCCGCCGGGGGCGACCACGACCCCGGACGGCCCGTTGAAGTGCGACTCGTCGTCACCCCAGACGGCTGCCTCGCCGAGCCGCATCACCACGTCGCCCTGCTGGTTCAGCTTCAGCACCTGGTGGCCGATGCCCAGGCTCTCGCCCAGCGTCGCCCGGGCGTCGCCGTGCGATCCCCCCTCGGTCACCCACAGGAAGCCCTCGTGGTCGAGAAAGAAGCCGTGCGGAAAGGCGAAGAGCCCCGCGCCGAAGCTGTCGACGAGGTTCCCCTCCAGATCGAACTTCATGATCGGGTCGAGGTCGGTGCCGGCGCACTCGTTGGCGCCGCACCGGTCCAGCATCCACAGGTGACGCCCGTCGGGGTCCGGAAAGACGCCGCTCACCGTCCCCATCACGCGTCCCTCCGGAAGCTGCTCCCAGCCGAAGGTGGCCCGATAGGGATTGGTCGTCGACGACTGCGCCCCGGCGCCGCCCGCCCCGAGCAGGACGATCACCAGACCGATTGCCAGCATCCACCCGATGCGTCCAGACCGTAGCATGGAACCTCCTCGCGCTGTCTTGCGCTGTGGCGTCGGTTTCCCCCGACGCCGACCGTCACCGGCGACGACCCTTGTCACACCGCCATCGGCTGCGAGCCGGGGCCGGACACGCCCGTTGCCGCGTTACAGGCCGCCCTCGGCGTATCGGCGGCGCAGCACCTTCTTGTCGAATTTCCCCACGCTGGTCTTGGGAAGCTCGTCCACGAAGACGAACCGGTCCGGAATCTCGAACTTGGCGAAGCTCGCGGTGAGATGCTCGCGCAGATCGCCCGCCGAGACCGCGCCCCCGTCGGTTCTCACCACCACCGCCAGCGGCCGCTCCGACCACTTCTCGTCCGGAATCGCGATGACCGCCGCCTCCAGCACCTGCGCGTGGGCCATCAGGGCCCCCTCGAGGGTCACCGTCGAGATCCACTCGCCGCCGCTCTTGACGAGGTCCTTGGTCCGGTCCGTGATGGTCAGGTAGCCGTCGGGGGTCATGGTGCCGACGTCGCCGGTGCGGAACCAGCCGTCGGCCGTGAAGTGCTCCGGAGTCGGCTCGTGCTTGTAGTAGCTGCGGATGACCCACGGCCCGCGCACCTGCAATTCGCCCATCGTCTCGCCGTCCCAGGGCTGAACCGCCCCGTCGTCGCCGACGATGCGCAGCTCGACCCCGCCGAGCGGCGTGCCCTGCCGCGCCTTGACGTCCCACCGATCCGACGCGGACAGGCCCTCGTGTTGCCGCTGCAGCCTCGACACGGTGCCCAGCGGCGACATCTCGGTCATGCCCCAGGCGTGCAGGACGTTGACCCCGAGGTCGCGTTCGTAGAGCTCGATGAGGGATCGCGGCATCGCCGACCCGCCGACGACCAGGGCCCGGATGGACGAGATGTCGCGCGGCGTCGCCTTCAGCTCGTGATACACCCCGTTCCAGATGCTGGGCACGCCCGCGGCCACGGTGACCCGGTGCGATTCGATCAGCTCGGCCAGGGCCGCCGCCTGCAGATGTTGGCCGGGCATCACCACGTCGGCGCCGGCCAGCGTGCACGCATAGGGCAGGCCCCAGGCCATCACGTGAAACTGCGGCACGACCGGCAGTACGACGTCGGTCTCGGTGAGGGCCAGCCCCATCGCCTGGTTCTCGCCGAGCGTGTGCAGGAACATGGACCGGTGGCTGAAGAGCGCCCCCTTCGGGTCGCCGGTGGTGCCGCTGGTATAGCACAGGCCCATCGCCATGCGCTCGTCGGTCGACCGCCACTCGAACCCGTCGGCGGCGCCGTCGATGAGGTCTTCGTAGTGCAGCACGTTGGGCAGCGTGGTCTCGACGTCGCGCGGCGCGTTCACGAGGACGTAGTGCTCCACGCAGTGGACGTCGCCCGCAAACCGCTCGAAGAGCGGGAGCACGGAGGCGTCGACGAAGACCACCCGGTCTTCGGCGTGATTCACGATGTAGGAGAGCTGTCTCGGAAAGAGCCGCACGTTGAGGGTGTGGCAGACCGCGCCGGCGCCGGGAATGCCGAAGTACATCTCCAGATGCTGGTGGTGGTTCCACGCGAACGTCGCCACCCGATCGCCGGGCGCGATGCCGAGGCCGGCGAGCGCGCTGGCCAAGCGCCGGCTGCGATGGCAGAGGTCGGCGTAGGTACAGTCGTGCATCCCGCCGTCGGGCCGCCGGGTCCATATCCGCTTGTGGGGAAACAGACGGGCCGCATGCTCGATGATCCGGTCGAGCGTGAGCGGATAGTCCATCATCAGGCCATGCATCGCTTCGTCCTCACTGCACGGTCCGGCGGCGGGTCCCCGGTGCGGTGCTCCCGCTCCGGCTGACGGTAGCGAGGATACGCATCGGCGCGAGCCGGCCGGGAAGCCGCTCCCCCGCAGCTCCGCGGGCCGCGCGCCCAACCTCCAGGACAGCGCAGACTATCGACTCAGAGATCCGCCAGCAACACCCACATCGGCCGATTTCCGCCCTCATAGGTCTCGAGCGGGGTCAGCTCGCCGCTGTCCCGGTCGATCCGATACGACGCGATGCGGCCGGAATCGAGGCCGGCCGAGTAAAGGAAACCTCCCGCGGGGTCGAGATTGAACGCCCGGGGCACCGGCTCGGTGGAAACTCGGCCCGTCGCGGTCAGCCGGCCCGATGCGGAATCGACCGCGAAGCTGGCCACGCTGTTGTGCCCGCGGTTCGGGGCGTAGAGAAACCGCCCGGACGGGTGCACCGCTATCTGCGAGCAGGTGTTGGGGTCGGCGTAGCCGTCCGGCAGCGTGGAGATCGTCTGGAGCGGGGCCAGGGTCCCGGCCTTCTTGTCGATGGCGTAGGCGGTGACGCTGCCCCCCTGCTCGTCGGAGAAGTAGACGACGTCGAGGGCCGGGTGGAACGCCAGAGCCCGAGGGCCGAGATAGGCCTCGGGGGCATGGTGCGCCGGCGCGTTCGGCGTCAGGCGCCCGGTCGCCTCGTCGAACGTGAACTGGAAGATCGCGTTGGGCCCCCGATTGGCGATGTGCGGCACGTAGGCGAACCGGTTGGACCGATCCGTCAGGATGGCGTGGGCGCCGTGGGCGGTGAACCGCCACTCCACGGGCGGGACCGTCGCCGCCCCGTCGCTCCCCACCGCATGGACCGCAGCGGTGCTCTGGTAGTAGTAGGCGGACAGGACGAACCGCCCCGATCGGTCCGTCGCCACGTACACGGGTTCGCCCTGCAGGGGCACGGTCCGAATCAGCGACAGCCCCCCGGAGCGCGGGTCGACCGCGAAGCTCGACAGTTGCTGGCTGCCCCGCCGCCCCACGTGCAGCACCCGCTTGTCGGGGCTCAAGGCCATCGGCGCCGGACCGCCCTCGACGACGACATCCTCCTGCCGGGTCACCTGTCCCGTCGCCGGGTCCTGGGTGAAGACGGCGATCCGATCGTCGTCCTGGAACGACACGTACATATGAGCCATTACTCGAGCTCCTCGACGCGCGCGCCGCGCATGATGTTCAGCAGACCGTAGTTGCCTTCGTGACAGGCGTACTCGTACATCGGTCCGGAGGTGACCCCGCGCGACGCCTGGTTGGTGGTCATCGGCACGCTGGCCGTCCACGGTCGCGTGAACATCTCCGGATCGGTCATCGTGAACTCGTAGTCGACGGTCTCGTCGTCGACCCGCGTAAACCGTTCGACGAGATGCAGCCCCGGCCGCGCCGCCCGCCAGGTCGCGCGCCACAGGAAATGACTCTTGTCCGAGAAGTTGGTCGTCTCGACCACCAGGGTATCGCCCTCCCAGGTACCCCGCGCATCGCCGAGCAACTGGCCGACGTCCTCGTCGAGATGCGCGCGGCCGTCCACCGGAATCACGCGGTACTCGTGGAACATCTCGTTGAGAATCACCACCCAGCCCGGGGACTGCAGGATGTGGTAGTTCATGTTGTAGCCCTGCAGCGGCACCAGCGGCAACCCGTCCGTCAGGCAGCGCTCGCCGGTGTCGGCGTCCTCCCAGGTATCGAACGGCCCGACCCCGTACCGCGCGAGGTCGCTCTCCAGCCGGCGCCGACCCGCCTCCGTCCACGGGATCTTCCCGTCCGGCGGATCGGTGATCAGCGAAGTGCGCCGGTCGCCGGTCACGTTCTTGCCGCTGTCCATCCAGAACTGGTTGTAGGCGCCGACGTTGCCGAGCACGAACCGGTCGGAAGCAGCCCGGCTCTCCGCCGACCGGACTTCGAGCTCTGCCGCCTCTTCGGCGGTCAGCACCGCCTTGTCGCCCAGCCCATCCGGCCGTTCGATCGGGGTCAGGGTGGCGTTGGTCCAGATGCCCTGCAGATCCGGCTCGCCCCACGGGGTCCGCGGGGCCGTCCAGCCGGCGGACGCCGACGATGGCTGCGCGGCCGGCGGATTGGCCGCCGCCGTGGCGGGCACCTCGTTCACCAGGCTGCCGGGCGCCCGCAGTGCGGCGGACGCCGGGGCGCGAGAATTGGCCATCGCAAGCACGCCGATCGCCAGAGCCGCGGCCACGCTCCAGAACAGTCGATTACCCATGATCACCTCTCGGGAAGTCTCCAGCCATGATGCCACGCCCCTCCGCCGCGGTCACTGACCGGCCGCCGCGGTCTCTTCCGCCCGGGCCCCGGCCAGGATGCCCTCCATGCCGATGTTCCCCTCGTGGCAGGCGTACTCGAACATCGGCTGGTCGGTCCGGGTCCACGGCACGAGAGCGGTCCACGGCTCGGCCCAGGTCGTCGGATCGACCACCGTGAACTCGTAGTGCATGTCGTCGGGCCCCACCCGGGTGAACCGCTCGACCAGTTGCAGATGCTCGCGGGCGCCGCGGAAGTTGCTCAGCGGCGAGAAGTTCCGGGTCTCGACGACCAGCGTATCGCCCTCCCAGCGCCCCCGCGAGTCGCCGTGCCACTGACGAATCTCGTCGCTGACGTGGGGGCGATCGTCCAGCGGAATGATCCGCGTCGTATGAATCAGTTCCTGCTCGATGGCCACGTGGCCGGCGGTCTGGAAGATCTGATAGTAGCTGTTGTACCCCGCCAGCAGGTTCGGCAGCCCGAACGTGATGCAGCGCTCGCTCAGGCCGCGATCCTCGGTCCACGCGGCCGGCCGGCCGCGCCCCTCCCGCGCCAGCTTGTCCCCGGTCCTGGCCGCCAGCGTCGCCAGCGGCAGCTTGCCGCTCGGCGGGTCGACGATGAGCGACGTCCGGTTGTTGAACTCCCGCTCCACCAGCCAGAACTGGTTGTAGTTGCCGGTCCCGCCGTCGGTCGAGGTGAAGGTGTCGGCCTCGGTGATCGCCACGTTGAAGAACTGATCGCCGAAGACCGCGTCACCCGCATCCTGGGCGAACAAGGCATTCGCGGTCGCCTCCACCCGCGCCAGCTCCTCGTCGGTGAGCGCCGCCTGGTCGCCGAGCGCATCCGGCCGCTCGAGCGGCGTCACGCTGTTGTTCCCCCAGATCCCTTGCAGATCCGGATGTCCGGCCGCCGTCCGGGGCGGCGAGTAGGGATCCGATTGGGCCAGCGCGGTACCCGGCAGCCAAGCCGCCGCGGCGAGCACCGCGGCGACGAACAACACCGCCACGCGTCCAGATTTGATCATCGTGCACTCCTTCACGTTGGAAACTGGCCGTCAGGATAGCACGCGCGCGGAGCGGGTTCAGCCAGCGGCCCGTGGTGAGAATCGCACGGGGCTCTCGCCACGAGTTCCCCTACGGAAACAGCCGCCGCACCGCACACCGGAACCCCGGCAGCACCTCGCCGCCCGTCAACTCGCCGTCGTCTCCGATCACCTGCACGTCATGCTGCGAGCGATAGACGTAGACGACCCGCGCGGCGGGCTCGACGAGCCAGACCAGACGCGTGCCGGCCGAGAAGTACTCGGCGATCTTGCCGTGCACGTCAGCGAGGCGATCGGAAGGAGAAACGACTTCAACGGCGAGGTCCGGTGCGCACGGCCAATAGGCGGCGGGGATGCCCGCTTCCGGAATGCGCGCCTTGGCGACGAACGATACGTCGGGCGCCCGGACGACGTCCGGGGTCCGCTGCAGGATGAAGCCGGGCTCCGCGGTGCCGCAGACGCCGAGACCATGCGCCTCGACGTGCTCGTCGAGCAGACGACCGATACGGACGGCCACGGCGGCGTGCCGCCCACCCGTCGGGTTCATTCGGACGAGCTCTCCCCGGACGAGCTCACAGCGGTAGCCATCGTCCGCACTGTCGAACAGCTCCTCCGCCGTCATGCGCTCACGCTGCTGGGGAACCGCCATCGATGCCTCCAGTGTATGGCGGAAGATCGTCCCCTTCAACCACCGATGACCCGGGGCTCCAGCCACCGTGCGGACGGGTCGAGGATACTGGCCAGGTGCTTCGCGAACTCCGCGAGCCTCGTTCGTAGGCGGTGTACGTCCCGGTCGCCGCCGTGCTCCGGGAGCGGGCGTCCGGCCAGCACGACATCGGCGTGATATGTGGACTCTCCCTTGACCCCGGTCCCGGCAGGCAGGCGCGGACAGGTCATGCGCCAGGCACCAGGCAGGTGTTGTTCCAGAAGCGCATCGAATCGCCGGCCGACCCTGTTGCAGGGGTCCAGGTTCAACGCGAACAGCAGGACGGCCGCGCGTCCGGCCGCCTCCGCCATCTGCGGCATCACCACCGGCGCCTTGTCGCGCAGAAATTCGCCGAAGGGATCGAGCAATACCAGGTCATCGTCCTTCAGGACGCCGGCGATCTCTCCGAACGCAGCGTAGGCATCGTAATGACCCGAGCCGGTGCCGCATTGCGGGAATTCCTCGTCGAGCATCGAGAGTCCCGCGGCCTGGAGTCGCTCTCGACATTCGCGATCACGATCGGCAGTCAGCACTCGAACCCCGCCGCTCCCGGCGTTGGCAGCGGTGTTGCGGGCAACGAGACCGCTGCCGTAGTAGCGGCCCTCGCCAATCCCGCTCTGCGCCGCCCGCAATGCGCCGTCCGGCAACGCCCGAACGCGCCTCGCCACTTCTGCAACAGCGGATCCCTCCGGTTCGCCTCCGAACAAGTCGATGAAGCGGAACGACTTGCCCGACTCGCACTGCCAGCGAACAAACTCGGCCAGCACGCCGTGCTTCAGCATGTCGCCGGCATTCCCCATGTCGTAGGGCAAACTCATGCCGGCAGCCCCGGGTTCAAGCGAACCACAACCAGCAGGTTCCTGGCGCGCGATGCGGCGACGTAGCGATGCTGCGGAGTGACGCCCGCGCTGCCCCAGGGCAGATCGAGCAGGATCACGATGTCGCGTTCGAGGCCCTTGAACCGATGCAGCGTATCGAACACCACCCGACGCGCGGCAGAGCTGGATCGCCGCCGCCGGTCATCGAGGTTCACCAGCTCGAAACGGCCGGCCCGATGATTGCCGGCGAACGGGGAATTCTTCAACGTGCGGGTCGACACGATGGCAATCCCATCCGGGTCGACGTTCTCGCGAAATACCAGCCGTTCGAGCCGTTCCGCCACCGTCCGAACCACGTCAGCATCACTGCGACACGAGACATCCTCGACCGGCTGACCTTGCGGTGCGCCAGCCCTGACGCGCGGCTCGGCACCCAGCAGGCCGGCCGCGTACTCGGCGATGCGCGTGGTGTTGCGGCAGTTGTAGACCAGCCTCGTCTCGAGGACATCCAGGGCGCCGGGAGGCCCGCCGCTATAGATGTTCTGGTTGGCGTCATAGAAGGCATAGAGCGTGCCTTCTCGATTGCGTCGCAGTGCCTCGTCGAGGCACGGCCACCAATCAGGCAGGAAGTCCTGTCCCTCGTCCACCACGATGGCGTCGTATCTGACTTCCGCGGGAAGCTGTTGCAGGGCCTCCAGCAACAGCATCGGCGCCTCCTCCGCCCAGAAGCGCGTGTCCTTGTCACGGTTCGTCTTCGGCCCGAACCGCAGCCCGACCCGGGAAGACAGACGGCGGCAGAAGTCGTGGAACGTCTCGACTTCGAAACCGTCGGCTCTCGCGGCGAGGTCCAGGGCAAGCGGCCGGTTGAAGCAAAGCAGCAGCACGCGTTGGCCGGTAGTAGCCATGCGCCGCGCCTTCTCCATGGCCAGCACCGTCTTGCCGGTTCCCGCCGGCCCTGCGATGGCCGCCCGGTCGTGGGCGGCGAGGCTGTCGAGAATGACCATACCGTTCCACCGTGTCGAGAGTCTGGCCCGGCGACGCGCCAAGTCACACTGTCTCGGGCCATCGTTGCCGTCCGTGGAAGATCGCGATGATCTCGAGTCGGTCGTTGCGTACGCGATACGGAACCACGTACGGCGTTCCCTGCACGACCAACTCCCGGGTGCCCGGCACCCGTCCGGCTCTACCGAGCCCGGGATGGCGAGCGAGCAGATCGACGCTGGCGAGGATGCCGGCTGCGACCTGCTCGGCCGCACTTGGCCGGTCCCTGGCGATGACGGCGCGGAGTCGAGCGAGGTGTCGTACCGCCCGTGCGGACCAGACGATGGTCACCGGTCGGGCGCCTGCCGTTCATGCGGGCCGCCCCACGATCGCAGCCAGCCGGCAACCGCATCATGCTCGACCGTTCGACCCTCGTCGAGATCGTCGAGCCCGGCCGCAATCTCATCGAGCTGCCAGCTCTCGGTCTCCACGTACGACGCGATGGCCTCGGCGGCGAGGAACGACTTCGAGCGCCGCGACCGCTTCGCGAGGGCTTCGAGGCGCTGCCTGGTTTGCACGTCGATCCGAACCGAGAGCGTCGTGGTCATGATCCGAAACCTGCGCGGCCTGTGGACAATGTATACAAGTTAACACATCGCCCGCCGAGCCCGAACGACGCCCCCACGTTCGTGGTCGCGGTCGACATCTGCCGCGGCGACAACGCGCCGCTGGCCGTCAACGACACCTACGGCTCGCAATGGCAGATGCCGGAGAACATCCTGCTGGCGCGGTTCGTCAAGTTCGGCGCGCAGCTCACGTGGTAGCGGCCTCTGCTCCGCGCCGGTTGCAGAACGTGCCGGTCGTGCGGAACACCCTGGACAGCCGGTGATGCCGGCCGGCCGGGGTGCGCGACCGGCTCGACTATATAATCCGTTCCGGGCGAGTTTGGTCGCGCAAGCGCCCGTCGCCTGGGAAGGAGCCTCTCACGATGCCTCAGTCACGCTGCCTGCGAATCGCCATATCGCCCATCCTGGCGGCCACCGCCCTGTTCATCGTCGCGGGCACGGCCGCGGCGTCCGCGCAGCCGCCGGACGACTTCGTCCCGGTCACCGACGCGATGCTGCAGGACCCGTCCGACGACGACTGGCTGATGTGGCGGCGGACGCTTGACGGCTGGGGCTACAGCCCCCTCGACCAGATCGACCGCGACAACGTGGGCGAACTGCGCCTGGTGTGGACCCGCGCCCTGAACCGGGGCAACCAGCAGGGCACGCCGCTCGCCTACGACGGGGTGCTCTACATGCCGAACCCCGGCGACGTCATCCAGGCGATAGAGGCGGCGACCGGCGACCTGATCTGGGAGCACCGCCGCGATCTGCCCGAGGACCTCGGCGAGCACATGGGCGGCCTCGTCACCACCAAGCGGACCATCGCCAT
Source organism: Vicinamibacterales bacterium (assembly GCA_965229825.1). GTDB lineage: Bacteria > Acidobacteriota > Vicinamibacteria > Vicinamibacterales > UBA8438 > JAJEEA01. Next base: position 959,816 of record CBDDJQ010000012.1, on the reverse strand, counting down.
CTACGACCGGCTGCTGCTCGACACCACCGGCGACGACTATCTGATGGCGCTCGACGCCGCCACCGGCGAGATGGCCTGGGAGACGGAGGTTCTGGACTACACCGTGAACCCCGCCCTGCAGACGGCGGGGCCGATCGTCGCGAACGGCAAGGTCATCTCCGGCCGAAGCTGCCGCGCCACCGCCACGCCGGACGCCTGCGTCGTCACCGCCCACGACGCCCGCACCGGAGAAGAGCTGTGGCGGCGCCGGACGATCCCGGGGCCGGGCGAGCCGGGCGACGAAACATGGGGAGACGTACCGTTCGAGGAACGGAAGCACGTCGGCACCTGGATGGTGCCGAGCTACGACCCCGAGTTGAACCTGATCTACATCGGCACGTCGGTCACTTCACCCGCGCCCAAGTTCATGCTCGGCGGCCCGGAGCTGGCGCACCTGTACCACAACTCGACGCTCGCGCTCGACGCCGATACCGGCGAAATCGTCTGGTACTACCAGCATCTGAACGACGACTGGGACCTCGACCATCCCTACGAGCGCCTGCTCATCGACACCGCGGTCACGCCGGACGCCGACGCGGTCGCCTGGATCAACCCTCGCCTGCGGCCGGGCGAGGTGCGCAAGGTGATGACCGGCATCCCCGGGAAGATCGGCGTGGTGTACACGCTGGACCGCGAGACCGGCGAGTTCCTGTGGGCCAACCCCACCGTCGCGCAGAACGTGATCACCCACATCGACGGCGCCACCGGCGAGGTGACCGAGAACGCCGAGGTGATCTTCTCGGCGCTGGGCCAGGAACGGCTGACCTGCCCGAGCTGGGCCGGCGGCAAGGACTGGGAGGCCGGCGCCTACAGCCCGCTGACCCACACCATGTACTTCCCGCTGCGCAACGCCTGCCAGCGGTTGCTGTCGACGACCGAGGGCGGCAACTCGACCTACATGCTGGCGGCGCGGCACCAGCTCGCCCCCGGCACCGACCAGCTCGGCACGGTGCGCGCCATCTCGGTCGAGACCGGAGCCACCCGGTGGCTCCACGAGCAGCGCGCGGCCACCATGTCGCTCGTCGCCACCGGCGGCCGGCTGATCTTCGGCGGGGACACCAACGGCCGTTTCCGGGCGCTCGACCAGGACACCGGCGCGGTACTGTGGGAGATCAACCTCGGCTCGCCGGTCAGCGGCTACCCGATCACCTTCGCCTTGGACGGCCGGCAGTACGTCGCGGTCAGCACCGGCACCGCCGCCAACGCCTCGATCAACCTGCGGATGACCCCCGAGCTCCGGCCCAGCTTCGGCAACAATTTGTTCGTGTTCGCCCTGCCTTGACGCCCCAAGATGGTCCAACCACCACGCATCACGAGCGCAAGTGACCGCTGTTGAACGACCGCTCGGCAGCGAGGGAGCACTCCGTCGACCTGCCCCCATCTGGCATGTCAAGGCGGAGACCGCCCGGGCCGTGCGCCAGCGCATCCGCTCGGTGCTGGAGTGTGCGCCCAGCGGGCGATCTGGTCCAGGTCGTTGCCGCTCCAGGCTGTGATCGGGACAACGGCCTCCGATCACAGCCGATCCGGCCCGATCGATCACACCGGCGGCAGGCGAAACCCACCGATGAACACGGCACGCATTGCATCTTGGACCACCGTCGTGTTGCCGATCCAGCGCTCAGGAGCGTTACCGGGAGCGCCCCGCCGCCGTTGGGACCATGCGCCCGCTCCGTTACTTACGCCCACGCGGCGGACCTTCGGTATTACTTTCCCTCAGAGCCGTCCGAGGTAGATAAAGGACGCAAGGAGACTTACCGAAAGCGGAATCATGGTTCCGCCCATCATCCACAACAACGTCCTATTCAGCGGCCATTCCGGAACGGTCCACCACAAAACCAGGTTGAAGCAGATTGATATGGCAGCAGCAGCAAGCATGAACCACCCTGCCGCCCGATTGGCCGGATACCAGACATCCTGAGACGAAAGGGTCTTTGGCGTCCTGAAACCGTATGTGCTGTTGGGGTGGACTTTGCCTAGGATCACCGGTATGGACAGCACCACGATTACTAACGGAACGACGCAGCCGATCAAGTGTGTGGTCATGTTTTCTCCAAGCAAATGAGGTGGCCGGGGAGACGCGCCGGAAGCAAACGAACACCACGCCTCCGAGTAGTTCCCACATCGATCAGCGACAGCCACGCGTCGACCGACTGACGCGCCGCGTCCGCGTCCGACTCCCGCAGTCGGGGCACGCGAGCTGCGCCACCCGCAGGTCGCTGCTACAGCTCGGGCACGAAGTCGGCAGCCACAGCGGTGGGCCCGCCGGCTCACTCGCCGCTTCGAAGCACCTCCGAGGGGTCGGTGGACGCCGCCCTTTGGGCGGGAATCCAGCATGCCGCCACGGCCAGCAGCGCCAGCCCGCCGGAGACCGTTGCCAGAGTGACCGGATCGAGCGGCGCGACGCCGAACAATACCGCGGCCAGGGCGCGCGCTCCCATGGCGGTCGCGGCCAGACCCGTGACTACTCCGGCCGCCGCAAGGCGCAGCCCTCGCCCCGCGACAAGGCGTCGCAGCGCGTGCGGGCTCGCCCCCAACGCCGAGCGTATCGCCAGCTCGACCCGTCGCTGTCTCGCGTCGAACGACACCGTTCCGAACAAACCCACCGTGATCAGCGCGAGCGTCACCAGTCCGAAGGCGATCGAGATCTGCACCGCAAGTCGTGGGCGAGCCAGCTCCGCGGCGAGCAGCTCGTCCATCGGCGTCAGCGTGTCTATCGGTATCGATGGCTCGATGGCCTGAATCGTGTCGCGGATGGTGGACAACAACGTCGAAGGCGGCCGCTCGGTGCGAATCGCAAGGTTACCGGCGTCGAAGTGGAACGACTGCGTGGCCGGATAGTAGACCGTCATCCAGTTGTTGGTAAGCTCGCGGTACCTCAAGTCGGCGGCAACTCCCACCACCGCCGCCCACTCGAATCGCGGGCTGATCCGAACCCGTTTACCGATCGGCTCCGCGCCGGGCCAGTAGCGCGCGGCGGTGCTCTCGCTCACGATCGCCACGCGCTGCGTATCGGCGGTATCGGTGCGCGCAAAGGCGCGCCCGCTCACGATCGGGATCCCCATCGTCTCGAAGTACCGCGGCGTCGCGATGTCCCAATTGGCCCACTCGTTCGTCGCCGACTCGTCCGGCGTCTGGCCTTCGAACTGAAACGGAGAGCTGAGGCCGGTCGTGGCCGTTCCCGGCGGCAGGTGAAACGGCGCCGCCGAGATCACACCGGGAAGCCGTTCGATCGCCTCGACCGCGCGGTCGTAGAACGCGCGGACCTGGTCGGGCGTGCCGTAGCGTTGCCACGGCAGGAATATGCGCGTCGTCACGACACCGTCGGACTCGAGCCCACGGTCGATCGATTGCAGTTGCCAGAGCGACCGGGTCAACAGCCCGGCCGAGACGAGGACCACCACGGCGAACGCGATCTGGGCGGCAGCCATCACCTGGAGCCGGCGACCGGTCCCGCGGGACGGCTCGGCGGAGCGATGCGCGAGAAAGCCGCGCAGTCTCGTCACACGCGTCTGCCACGCAGGAGCGGTGCCGAACGCCAGGACCCACGCCGTCATCGTGACGACGGTGAACGCCATGACCTCGGGACTGAGCGACGCCTCGTCGATTCGCGGCACCTGACTCGCGTCGATGACCTTCGTGAGGGCGAGCAGTCCGCGGCTCAGAATCAGCGCTCCGCCCACGCCCGCCACACCGAGAACCAGCGCCTCGATCACGGTCTGCCTCAAGAGCTGTCCGCGAGTCGCGCCCAGCGCCGACCGCACGGCCATCTCGACGCGGCGTGACTCGGCCCGCATGAGCAGCAGGATGGCGACGTTCGCCCCCGCGACGAGAAACACGAGCGCGGCGCCGGCCAGCAAGAGTGCCAGGGTTGGCCGAACGTGACCGACGACCGTGTCGACCAGCGGCGTCACCACGATCGGCATCTGCGGGTAGTCCTCCGGAAACGCCGCGCTCAGACGCCCGTGGATCACGGCCAGCTCGGACCGCGCCTGGCCGATGGTGACGCCCGGCGCGAGTCGCCCCATGACGTGGAACTGCGTGGTCCGCGGGCTGTCCAGGGTCGCGTCAGGGTCGCGCGTGAAGGCCGGAACCAGTGGCAGCCAGATATCGGCGTCGATCGGGTAGGACACGTCGGGCTGCAGGATCCCGACAATCGTGAACGGGGTGTCTCCGGCGTTGCTGAGGCGCTGACCGACGAATCCCGGGTCGCCGCTCACACGCCGCCAGAAACGGTGGCTGACGACGGCAACGAGCTCGCCGCCCACGACGTCGTCGGCGGCCTCGAGGAGGCGCCCGTAGGCCGGCCTCGCGCCGACCACATCGAGGAGCTCGGCGGAGGCCAGCACCCTATTGGCCGTCACCGGCTCGTCAGCGATCATGACGGCGTTCGCCGCGCCGTCGGCATAGTTGATGGCCGCGAGCGCGTCGAAGCCGGTCGCCTCGTCCTTCCACACCAGATACTCGGGATGCGAGATCGGAAACAGGAGTCCGCCGCCTCGTTCGACGTCGTCCTTCCATATCCGAACCAGTCGGGAATCGCGGTCACCGACCGGCTGCAGAATCACCGCATCGGTAACCGCGAACAGCGCCGTCACGGACGCGAGACCGAGGCTCAGCGTCGCGACCGCAACCGCCGAGGCGAGCGGTCGGCCAACGAGGCCGCGAACCGCGAAACGGAGATCCGACACGATTCTCGATCCTGGCTCCAGAGCGATCAGCGTCTCGAGCAGCTTCCTCAGCAGCCCGTGGCGAAAGTTCCCGCTGCATTCGAGCGGTCGCTCTCGGTGCAACGCGGGGTTTGTAGAGTCGACGACTGGCGCGGTGGCGGTAGGCGCAGGGGGTAGCTGTTCCCGGCGGCTTTCGCCGGTGCCGGTGCCTCACTCCTCGCCATTGCTCCGTTTCCAGTCGCCGCTCATCGAACCGGACATGCGGATTTCCCGCATCCGGCTCTCGGACGAGATTCATGCCTTCGCCCACGGAAAGCTCGTCGTGCGCGGTGCAAGGCGCGTGAGCCCGTAGTCGGACCAGAGCCGCATGGCCGGGAAGCGCACTTCTTTCCCGGTCCGCACCTTGTGCTTCCGACAGAGCCACTGGCGCAGCCGCCGCGTCGCGTGCCGGTCGACCGCCGCGTAGGCCGGGCTGACCTGCCCCAGAGTGAAGTAGTTCGCCCAGCCGGTCAAGAGCCGGTTCAGGCGCGCCACCACGACCTCGGGCGACAGGAGCCCGCTGCGCCGCGTCGTCAGCTCGCTCATGCGTCGGCAGATGCTCTGGACGCTCGCCGGGCTCGGACGGGTGCCGATGTAGACAGCTCCCGTGTCCTGCCGGTAGTTGCGTCCAATCCGGTAGCCGAGGAACGTCATCGGTTCCTCCGGCACCCGGCAGCAGCGGGTCTTCTCGGCGTTTATCGGCAACTTCAGACGCTTCATCAGAGCTTCAACCGCCGTCAGCATCTCCGCTGCCGGTGCTCGGCCGAGAACCGCGAAGTCGTCCGCGTAGTTGACGATTTCCGCCTCGAAGCGCCGGGCGTAGCCCAGCACCTTCCAGCCCAAGATGAAGCGACGCATGTAGATGTTGCTGAACAGCGGCGAAATCGGAGACCCCTGCGGGGTCCCCTTCCGTTCGCGACGAGCCCGGTTCGTGCGGCGGCGACCGCCGCGCCCGTCGTCCTCCTCCACCGCCATCTCCAACCACGCCTTGACCCAACCCAACAGCCGCCCGTCGCTCACGCGCCGGGCGATGGACTTCAGCAGGTCTGCGTGCGGGATTTGACCGAAGTAGTCCGACAGGTCGGCGTCCACCACCTCCCGGTGGCCCGACGTCAGCAGCCGATGCACGCGCCTGACCGCGTCATGCGCGTCTCGGCCCGGCCGGTACGCATACTGCTCCGGTTGCAGGTCCGCTTCGAAGATCGGCGACAACACCAACATCGCCGCCGTCTGCGCCACCCGGTCCCGGAGACACGGAATGCCCAACGGCCGGAACTTCCCACGTTGCTTCTTCGGGATGAGGACCTGCCGAACCGCTCGCGGACGGTAGGTCCCCTCCTTCAGGTCCCGCGCCAGTGCTCCCAGCCAACGGTCCACCCCGAACGACTCGATGTCCGCGACCGTCTCGCCATCCACCCCGGCCGCGCCGCCGTTACGACGCACGGCCTGCCAGGCGACCGCGAGAACGTCCTCGCGCCACACCTTGTCGCTCAGCGAGTAGAACCGGAGGCCCGGAGCTTCCTTCGCTTTCGCATGTAGCGCCGTCTGGAGTCGCTGAACTCGTTCTGAGGCTGTTAGGTTCGCACCAGTCCCCACGTCCCTTCCCTCCGTCATGCGCTGCTCTCGAACCGAGGCCCCTTCCCTCCACCGGCGTTACCCGGCTTCCTCGGTACTGCGGGCCTCTCCGCCACCCTGCACGGCCCGACCGCACCCTCGCGGGCTGTCGGTTGACGCGTGCCACGCCACCGCCAGGGCTTCCCGTGTTGCGTCCATCCCCCTCTTCCATGCGTGCCGCCGCCAATACCCCGGCGGATACGGTCGGTGCCTGTGTCGCTCGCTTCCCGACCGTTGGCAGCCTTCCCCGTGTGATGGGCGGGTCGGCCTCCGCGTCACAGGTTTCGGGGCCTGCTCGGCGTTCACTCGCGTTGCGGCCCGCATGGTCGCTGAGCCACCCAGGGCGGCCCTTGGTCGTCGGAGTGCTTCAGCCGATGTCGTTACCTCCATCGTCCGCTCCGACTGCTACCGGCTGGAACGACAGTTGCCGGGCGGGATTCGCACCCGCTGAGGAATGGCGCCTTCTCACGGCGCACCACCACGGGCTGTCAGGGGACGTTCAGCAGCGCGGTCGCGCGCTCGAGTTCGACGGCGAGCGCCTCGAGCGCGGCGGCGGCGTGGCCGGTCTGCTGCGACGCCTCTTCCCACGCGCGCTGCTCTATCGCCTCCCGCACCCCCGGCAGGGTCTTCACCCCGTAGCCGGTGTAGAAGCCGGGCGCGTAGATCTGGTGCCGGAACCAGGAGCGCCGGGGCAGGCCGCCGTCGCGGGTGAGCCACCGTTCGGCCAGCGTCAGCAGGCGGTTGAGCTCGCGCCGGGTCTCGTTCGGAATCGCGCCCTCCTCCAGGGCGGCGTCGAGCGCGGCGTCGTACGCGGCGGCGGCGTCGGTCAGGCGTCGGGCCCCGTTCCGCAGCGGGGCGAAGTTCAGATACGGCACGGGTTCATCGCGCGCCGGCGGGACGAACGTCTGGGTGGGATCGGCCGCGGCTTCGTAGCGCCCGTCGTCCAGGAGCCGATGGGTTCGCTCGGTCTCCTCCCGCAGGCCGTCGGCGAGCGCGATCACCTCGTCGACGTAGCGCCCGACAGTGTCGCCGAACGGTGTGAACACCAACGGCAGCACGTCGGCCTCGGCCAGGCGCAGGACGGCGCGGCCGGCAGTGCGGGCCAGGGCCACCCCGTACTCGAAGGTCGGATCGCCGAACCGCACGTAGTGGTCGTAGGAGTCATAGACGGAGTGGTACGAGCCGCCGCCGCTCTCGCCGCTGTAGGAGAGGTTCAGCGAGGCGATGCCGAGGTGCTGGAGGAACGGCGTGTAGTCCGAGCCGGAGCCGAGCGCCGCGATCCGATGGTCCGACGCCGCGGCGAGGTCGTCGCTCGCACCGCGCGCCAGGCGCCGGGCGTGGAGACGCTCGAACACGCTGAGCCCGGTCTGCGGGTCCGTCACGTCCCGCGCAATGCCGTTGATGAGGCGCTCCAGCGAGTGCGAGCCGCCCATGTTCAGGAAGCCGCGGCTGTTTCCGTCGGTGTTGATGTAGGCCACCGCGTTGGCCCGCAGCGTGTCGGCGTGCAGCTCCGCCCATTCGGTCGACCCGATCAGGCCCGGCTCCTCGGCGTCCCACGCCGCGAAGACGATGGTCCGCTTCGGCCGCCAGCCGCCGGCCGCCAGCTCGCCGATGGCCCGCGCCTCCTCCATCAGCGCCACGAGGCCACTGATGGGGTCGCGCGCCCCGTTCACCCACGCGTCGTGGTGGTTGCCGCGCAGGATCCATTGATCGGGCGCTTCCGCGCCCGCGAGCTTCCCAATGACGTTGTAGGCCGGTTCGAGATCCCAGTCGAAGGCCACCTCCAGCTCGACCGCCGCCGGCCCCGGCCCGAGGTGGTACGTGAGCGGCAGCCCCCCGCGCCACGCCGGCGGCGCCACCGGCCCGCCCAGCGCGCGCAGCAGCGGCTCGGCATCGGCGTAGGAGATCGGCAGGACGGGAATGGCGGTGAGGGTGGGCGCCTCGTCGAGCGACAGGCGCTCGGCCGCCTCCGTCGCCCCCACGTTCGGGGTGAGGGGGTCGCCGGGGAACAGCGGCATGTCGGCCACCGATCCGCGCTGCACGCCCTGGTCCATCCGATAGGGGCCCGCGGGATAGACGTCTCCCTGCGCGTAGCCGTCGTCGCGCGGGTCCGAGTAGATCAGGCAGCCGATGGCGCCCCGCTCGGCCGCCACCTTCGGCTTGATGCCGCGCCACGAGCCGCCGTAGCGCGCGATGACGATCTTGCCGGCGACGTCGATACCGCGGCGGGCCAGCTCGTCGTAGTCGTCCGGCACCCCGTAGTTGACGTACACCAGCTCGCCGGAGACGCGGCCGTCGATCGAGTACGCGTTGTAGCTCGGGAGCTGCTCGTCGACCTGATCGGAGGTGCGGTCCTCGGCCAGCACCGGCTCCGTGAGCGACGCGGTGTAGCGCGACGGCGCGGTCATTTCCAGCCGGCGGAGGCGCGGCGTCGGAAAGAGGACCTGGAACGTCTCGATGGCGGTGTCGTAGCCCCACTCCCGGAACCGTTCCGCGACGAACTCCGCCACCTCCTTCCCGAAAGGCGATCCAACGTGGTGAGGCCGCGAGCTCAGGTGCCGCAGCCACTCCCGCAGGTTGTCCGGGCTGAGCGCCGCGTCGAAACGCGCCTCCAGTGCCCGGTGCGCGGCCGCACGCTCTTCCGTGAAGCCGGGCAGCGCCTCCTGGGCCTTCGCTCCCGTCGGCTGGAACGCCAGCAGCAGTCCGATGCCGCCAACGCAGAGTCTTGAGTTCCGTCGCATGTCACCTCCGGTCCGTGGATCCGCTTCTGAACTATCGTGGCGGGATCACGCAGGGAATCATGTGATGCCCGACGACCCGGCGCCGGCGCGGCCGTTCCCGAAGCCCCTTCGGCGCTCCCCCACCGGTTCAGGCGTCGCGGCGGAACTGTTTGCTCAAAGCCAGCCCCTGGCGCTGGTAGGACGACCCGATGGACACGCCGTAGACCCGGTCCGGGACCTCCAGAAGGGGGGTGTAGACGAGCCGGCCAACAATCTGACCGTGCTCGATGACGAACGGCACTTCGTGGGCCCGGACCTCAAGCACCGGCCGCGTGCCCGGGATGTCGCTGTCTCCGTATCCGAACCCCGGATCGAAGAAGCCCGCGTAGTGAATCCGGAACTCGCCGACGGACGGGTCGAACGGCACCATCTCGGCCGCGAAGGCCGGCGGCACTCGGACCCGTTGGCGCGACCCCAGGATGTAGAAATCTCCCGGATTCAGGATCAGCCGCCCATCGCGGGGGCTCGTGATCCGGTCCCAGAATTCTTCGGGGTCGTAGTGATCGACCTTGCGCACGTCGATGATCGGGGGATTCTTCTTGCCACGGTAAGCGACGACGTCGTGCGGATGCTCGCCTCGCAGGTTGACCGAGAGCTTCAGTCCTTTCTCGATATCCGCTTCCCCCGGACTGTCCTCGTCGTCGTAGATGAGGTTCTCCGCCTGGTTCAGACGTTCGAGCAGGCTGTCCGTCGGCGGCGGCTTTCCCCGCACGAACCGCAGCTGCGACAGCCGCACGCCCTGCTGCACGATGACGGAGAACGTCCGCGGGACGATCTCCGCGAACAGCGTCCCCGAGTAGCCGTCCGGCACCCGCTCGAATTCGCTGCCGTAGTCGGTGATCAACCGCGTGAAGACGTCCAGCCGACCCGTCGTGCTCTTCGGATTCGCCTTCGCCGACAGCCCGCGCGGCAGCCACAGGCTCTCCATCAGCGGCGCCAGGTACACGCACGCCTTCTCGAGGACGGTCGGCAACGACAGGTCCAACTCGGCCATCGACAGCGCGTCGAGCTTGCGCTCCACAGTGGAGTGCCGGCCGGGCAGGAAGCTCGCCTGCAGGCGGTAGGCGACCGCGCCCAGCCGCAGATCGAGGCTCGCCGGCTGAATCTGGTCCTCGGCGACGGGCTCCTCCGCGGTTACGCAGCCATCCCGGATGAGTGCGCGAATGTGCTGGTACGGCAGGACGCCGGTCGAGACCGCGGCGCGTGCGTCCCCGGCGATCTCCGGGAACAGCGCCATTGCGCGGTCGCCGGTCTCACCCATCTCCCGCACTTTCCCCGACCGGGTGTCGAAGACCGGCCCGGTCATGCAACTCCTCCCGCGTCGGTTTGCGGCCGTCGACCCACTCCAGCTCTCGAGGTTCCGGCACCCGCGCGAAGAAGCGATTCATTGCAACGTCGTACTCGTCTTCCTCGCGTCGCATCCTCTCGAGCAGCTCGGCAATCCACTCCGGTACGCTGCGCTCGTTCTCCGCGGCCCGAACCCCCACCCATCGAGCGAGCTCCTCCGGCAACGCGATGGTGACTTTCTTCATCATCGATTCCCGTTCAGGAAACGAGCAAGGTAACACGGAATGTGTACCCAGGGGCGCGCGGCTACGGAGGAAACAGCGCGTTTCCATATCGCCCATGCTACGCTTGCGGCATAGACGGACGTGTTCTACGGGAGGAGCTACGCGATGCGAGCAGGGGTGTTGTTGGGCGTTCTCTTGACGGTGGCGTGCGGCGGGGCGCCGGAGCCGGCGGCCGAGCCGGAGCCGGAGCCGCCGCCGAGCGCGGGAACGATCGAGCGGCTCGATCCGGCGCTCGACGCGCTGGTGCCGGCCGACGCCGTGATCGAGGAACTGGCCGGCGGGTTCGGCTTCACCGAGGGACCCGCTTGGGTCGACGACGACGGCGGCTTCCTGCTGTTCAGCGACATCCCGGGCAATCGCATCGTCAAGTGGGCCCCGGACGGCACGGTCAGCGATTTTCTGTCGCCGGTCTACGAGGGCGACTACGAAGACGGGCGGCTCGCCGGCTCGAACGGCATCACCGTCGATTCGGACGGCAACGTCGTCTTCACCGAGCACTTCAACGGCCGTATCTCGCGGCTGGCGGCGGACGGGACCCGGAGCGTGGTCGTCGACAGCTACGAAGGCGGGCGGCTGAACAGTCCGAACGACCTCGACTACCACTCCGACGGCTCGCTCTACTTCACCGACCCGCCCTACGGGCTGCCGACGCCGGAGGCGCAGGAGCAGGACGTCAACGGGATCTACCGGTTGAGCCCGGACGGCGAGCTCGTCCGCCTCGCCGAGCAGACCGGTCCGAACGGCATCGCCTTCTCGCCCGACGAGTCGCGCCTGTACGTGGCCGACAGCCGCACGCAGCAGTGGATGGCGTACCCCGTGGCCGAGGACGGCACGCTCGGAGAGCCCGAGCTGGTGCTCGACGCCAGCGGCTCGGAGGAGAGCGGCGCGGCCGACGGCATGAAGGTCGACGAGCAGGGCAACCTCTGGGCGACGGGGCCGGGGGGCGTCTGGGTCATCGCGCCGGACGGGCGCCATCTCGGGACGATCAAGCCGGATCAGGTCCCCGCCAACGTGGCGTGGGGCGATGCGGACCGCCGCACGCTCTACATGACCGCCCGCACCGGGCTGTACCGCATTCGCGTGAACGTCGCCGGCGACCGGTAGAACGTGATGAACAGAGCGTTTCACCGAGGCCGGCGTGACAAGGTGCGACGAGGCCGCCTGTCGGGCATGGGCAACCGCGCACCGACCGCAGTCCGCGAAACAACGCAGTCCACGCGGGATGCATCGCCTGTCGAATACAGCAGGGTTCTCGCCACGGGCTCCTGGCGGCTCGTGGAGACACCGCGTGCTGCACCGAGTCCGCGGCGGAGGAACGACAAGAGGAGACCGACCATGCGCTATCCCGGTATCGCGGCGTTGGCGGCGGCGTTGACCATCGCCCTGACGGCGGCGCCCGGCGCCGCCCAGGAGCCGGACGCCGGCTGGGTCCCCGAGCGGACGCCGTGGGGACATCCGGATCTGCAGGGCATCTGGGACCAGACGACCGGCACCCCGATCGAGCGGGCGACGGAGGCGGGCGACCGCGAGTTCATCACCGAGGAAGAAGCGGCGGAACGCGAGCGGCGCCGGTTCGCGGCGTTCGACGCGGCCCCGCGGCAGGGCAGCCCGGGCAACTACGGCTCGCAATGGCGCGACGGGTCCCGCAACGCCCTGACGCGCACGTCGCTGATCGCCGATCCGCCGGACGGACGCATCCCCGCCCTCACCCCGGCGGCGGAGCGGCGCGCGGCCGAGAACCAGGCCCGCCGGCGCGACCATCCCGCCGACTCCTGGACGGACCGCAACCTGTGGGAGCGCTGCATCACCCGCGGCACGCCCCGGGTGCCGAACAACTACAACAGCAACGTCCTGATTCTCCAGACGCCCGACTCGGTGGTGCTGCTGAACGAGATGATCAACGAGACCCGTGTGGTCAGCCTCGACGGGCGCCCCCACGTCGCCTCCGGCGTCCGCCTGTGGAACGGCGATTCGCGCGGCCATTGGGAGGACGACACGCTCGTCGTGGAGACCACCAACTTCAGCCCCCAGCAGGTGTTCCGCGGATTCCCGGTCGACAACCTGCGCCTCGTCGAGCGGTTCACCCGCACCGGGCCGAACAGCATCGACTACGAGATGACCCTCAGCGACCCGGCGACGTACACGCGTGACTGGACCATCGTGCTGCCGATGATCGCCAACGGCGGCGGGATGTTCGAGTACGCCTGCCACGAGGGCAACTACGGCATGGAGGGCATTCTCGCGGGCCACCGCGCCGAGGAGCTGGCGAGTCAATGACGCGAGCCCGGAGCGGCCCGCCGCCGACACCCGCGCTGCGCGTGGCACTGGCCGCGCTGGGGCTGGGGCTCGGGCTGGCCCTCGTCCCGGCACCAGCCGCGGCGCAGGCACCGGCGGCGGTCGCCGACTTCGCGCCGGTGACCGACACCATGCTCCAGGACCCCGCGCCGGAGGACTGGCTGATGTGGCGTCGGACCCTGGACGCCTGGGGCTACAGCCCCCTCGACGAGATCGACCGGTCGAACGTCGGCGATCTGCGCTTGGCGTGGACGCGGGCCCTGACCCCGGGCAGCCAGCAGGGCACCCCCCTCGCCTACCGCGGCGTGCTCTACATGCCGAATCCCGGCGACGTCATCCAGGCCATCGACGCGGCGACCGGCGACCTCGTGTGGGAGTACCGGCGGGATCTGCCCGAGGACATCTACGACCACGTGGGGCGGCTCGCCGTCACCAACCGCAACCTCGCCCTCTGGGACCGGCTGATCATCGACACCAGCGCCGACAACTTCGCCTTCGCCCTCGACGCGGCGACCGGCGAGCTGGTCTGGGAGACCCGCATCCTCGACTACCGGACCCACCCCGCGACGCACAGCGCGGGGCCGATCATCGCAGACGGAAGGGTGATTTCGGGACGGAGCTGCCGGCCGGCGGGGGGACCGGACGCCTGCGTCATCACCGCCCACGACGCCCGCACCGGGGCGGAGCTGTGGCGGCGGCGCACCACGCCGGCCCCCGGCGAGCCGGGTGACGAGACGTGGGGCGGGGTGCCCGACGCGGAGCGCAAGCAGGTCGGGAGCTGGATGCCCCCCAGCTACGACCCCGAGCTGAACCTGATCTACGCCGGCACGTCGGTCACCTCGCCGGCCCCCAAGTTCATGCTCGGCGGCGCGGACCTCGCGCATCTGTACCACAACTCGACCCTCGCCCTCGACGCCGACACCGGCGAGATCGTCTGGCATTACCAGCACCTGAATGACCACTGGGACCTCGACCATCCGTTCGAGCGGATGCTGCTCGACACCGCGGTCGCGCCGGATCCGGACGCGGTGAGCTGGATCAACCCCCGGCTGCGGCCGGGCGAGGTCCGCCGGGTGATGACCGGCGTGCCCGGCAAGACCGGCGTCGTCTACACCCTCGACCGCGAGACCGGCGAGTTCCTGTGGGCCACCCCGACCATCGCCCAGAACGTGATCACACACATCGACGGGGCCACCGGGGCGGTCACCGAGAACGGCGAGGTCACGTTCAGCGCCCTCGGGCAGGAGATGCTGGTCTGCCCCACCTGGGCCGGCGGGCGGGGCTGGCAGGCCGGCACCTACAGCCCCCTGACCGGGGCGATGTACTTCCCGATGCGCAACACCTGCGCGCGGATGCTCTCGACCCTGGAGGGCGGCCTGCGCACCTACGCCCTCGCCGCCCGGCATCAGCTCGCGCCCGGCACCAACATGCTCGGCACGGTGCGGGGGATCTCAGTGGAAACGGGGGCGACCACGTGGCTCTACGAGCAGCGCGCCGCCACTTGGTCGCTCGTGGCCACGGGCGGGGGGCTCGTGTTCGGCGGCGACGTCAACGGGCGGTTCCGGGCGTTCGACCACGAGACCGGCGCCGTGCTGTGGGAGATCAACCTCGGGTCGGCGGTGACCGGCTACCCGATCAGCTTCGCCGTCGACGGCCGGCAGTACGTCGCGGTCAGCACCGGCAGCGCGGCGCAGGCGTCGACCCAGCTCCGCATCACTCCCGAGCTTCAGCCCAGCGCCGGCAACAACCTGTTCGTCTTCGCGCTGCCCGACGACTGACGCCGCCTGCTCGCTGCGGCGGGATGGGTGCGACGGCCCGAGTGACGATCGCGCACCGCGTCCCCCGGAACTCCCGCCGACGCTATCGCGGGCTGGACGGAACACCAGAACATCCAGAGACCCAGCATGACCGAAGGGAGCTCCCTTCCCGACGCTCCGTCGTGAGCATTCTGCTCCCGATCCTGATCCGCATGCTCGCCGGCGGCACGCCCAATGCTATGCCCGGCGAGCACCGGCCCGCACACACCAGCGCTCCTGCTGCTCAGCCGCCAACGCTCGGCACGCCGATCATGGCGCACGACCGACGCCGAGCACGGAAGGCACAGGATGACTGACGGCGCACCGCCAACGGCCCGCATCTCCCGAGAGGAGGACGCGCTCGGCGCGTCTACCCCGCTCGGCGTCGTCGACCGTCACAGCCACCGCCTCAGCCTGCCACCGCGGCCCGGCGCAATCGCGAGTCCTTGGTTGTCTCCATGCAGAAGGCAGTAGAGCTCTCCGTCAGTTCGGAAAGACTAAAGCATCGCCCTGATACTCAGTTGTAGTCGCGACCCACTTCCGAGCATGCAAACCCAAATCAAAGTCTGGGTGTTTGCGCAAGTCTTCAAGATTCATGGACTCTATTCGACCCAAGACGACTTTGTCACGTCCGTCTGTATACTGAGTTGCCAACGAGCCGTCGGGAAGCACCAAAAGAAAGTAACCATCCTGTCTGGTCCGGTTAGAATAACTAACTCGCATCCAAGGATAACAATCCCTTATGACGTGAACTTCCTCCAGCACGGCGTCGTCGTCGACTTCCCACATATGTCCATCGTGAAGCTGAGCTCGACCAGCAGCCAGAATACGAGAAATGTTCCACTCCTCGATGCCAGCGAGAGCAAGGCATTCGCCAAGCTGAATAAGCCCGCGACTATTGTGCCTGCCGATACAAGTGAGAATTCTTACCTGGTATCCGGATTCTACAGCCTTCTCGGCTAGATCCGTCACCTCGTTCAGTGAACCCGTAGACGGACGTAGACTTCGCCGGATGCGACTCGCCTCGTGAATCTCCGAAAAACCAGAGTCAATGCTGATGTGCAGGCGAATCCCAGCAGGCAGGAGGGATAGTCCCTTCTTGGCAAGAAGCATGCCGTTCGTGCTGACGACAACGCTAAGTCCGGCCTCCAGGGCGGACACCGCGATTTGGGAAATGTCCGGTCGAATTGTCGGTTCACCGCCCGACAAATCGACTCTCATTAAGCCCCATGACTTTAGCTGTCGAAATACAGTGCCCCATTCCTCCGCTGAGAGCTCTTTTGTCGGAAGAGATTCGTCGTTCCCGTAGCAATACTGACATTTTAAGTTACACCTGCCCGTGACTATGCAACCCGCGGAGATGGGTCTGTCGATATCAATATTAGAAATAGGTCCACTTGCACACGCCTCGAACGCATCGATGACTGGACTATATACCAATTGCCCCCATGATTCGTCGCGCTTCCTGACCATGCAGAATCCTCGTTCCTCAAGCGCAAACTAGCCGCAGTTCTTCCAGCCGTATGGCTGCAGCCGTTGGTGATACCCCAAAGTGGTCCGCGATCGAATTGAAATGCCGACTCTCAAAGGATCTGCATGTAGCGGGATTGTCCCGTTCGTTGTTGAACTTCGCGAGTGGCGGACTCCCTGTTTCCGCACCGAGGTCGTCTATTCTACGCCACGTCAGCAACCGCACCGTCGGGCGGGGCCAGCGCGTCCAAGGCGCCGACCAGGTAGCGTAGGTCGCGGTAGCCCCGCACCCGCCGGAAGCGCGGCTCCGCCTCCACCAGCGCGCTCGCCACCCACCGTTGAATCATCTGTCCGCCGCGCCACCGCTTGACCCGCCGCGTGTAGCCCTCGACGCTGCCCATCAGGTTCTCGATGATGTTCGTCGTGCGCAGAGTACGTTCGAGCGCCCCCGTCAGACCAAGCCGCTGCACCGTCAGCGTCTCCTCGAGGCCCTCGCGGATGGACGCCGCCGCGCCGGGGTGGTCGCGCTCCAGTGACCCCGCCAACCGCGCCAGCACCCGCGCCGCGCGGTCGGCCGAATCGAGGTCCCAGGCATCCCGCAACGCCTTGCCGACCGAAGCGTGCAGCCGTTCGGGCAGATGGCCGAGCACGTTGCGCAGCTTGTGTACTTGGCACCGTTGCACCACCCCGAGGGAACCGAAGACATTGCTGATGGCCCGGCGCAGCCCCGGCGCGCCGTCGATGACGAACAGCAACGTCCGGTCCGTCGGCAGGCCGCGCGTCACCAGGTCGCTGAGCAGGCCGCTGGCGACGGCCGCCGTCTCGGTGGCCCCTTCGCGCAGTCCCAGGACGTGCTTGCAGCCCTGCGTGTCGATCCCCAACGCCACCACCATGCAATGCTCCCGGAAGACCTTGCCGTCGATGCAGACCACCCGCAGGTCCAGCTCGCCCAACGGCCGGCTGAGAAACGACCGCAGGCGCTTGGCCGACAGCGCCACGAACCGTCGAGACACCGCGCTGCTCGACGTCCCCCGCTCCGTCACCTCGGCCGGCGCCGGGTCCAACGTGCCCGCATACCGCCGCGTCGACACCCCGGCGGCGACCGCCGAGAGCGTGTGCTCGTCCAGCGGGTCGGTGGCCGCCGCCCATTGGAAGCTCGGCAGCGGCGCCTCGCCGTCGGCGCGCCGAACGCGCAGCCGCGGCACGGCAACTTGGCGCCCGCCAAGCGTTACTTGACTGGCCACGCTCCCGCCCCGCCACGCCGGCCGCTCGGCCTGATGGCGCCCCTTCGGGCCGCACAGGTCTTCTCGATCCCCCTCCATCATCGCCTCCAGGACCTGCATCCCGGTCGTGATGCACAAGCCATGGAACGCTTCCCTGACACCGTTCAGCACGCCGAGCACCGGCAGCGGCACCTGAATCGAGACCGTTCGCGAGCTTCGGGGTTGGCTGGAACGCTTCCGCCTGTCATGCTTCGCCATGGGTGGCTCTCCTCCTGTTGTTTGCACCCCTGTCCTACCACAGAACAGGGGCGAGGAGTCGCCACCCGCTTCACCTCAGTTCAACAGCATCCGGGACATCCCCCATGGTATTCGGTTACCGGGTGCGGGACTGATTTTCTCCAGTGGAAATGGGCGGAAATGAACCGAGCCGTCGGGGAAGTTGCTGCATGACGAGGTTGTCCCCGCGCAGATTTGTCGGCATCGCAGCGTCGGTCTCTGTGGCTGTGAGGAGGCCGGAAACGAGGGGCACGAGGGGCGACTCGCCGGCCGGCGGACCTGTGCAGAGCATGTCGCTGTTGAGAGCGCCCATGGCAGACTCGCAGTCCCATTGTCGCCAAGGCAGCTTGTCGGCGCGTCATCGGCAGCGACGGTCGGTCCGGCTGGTTCGCTCGCGGAGCGCTGGGTCTGGCGGCTCCGCGGCGCCCCGGTCCCCCGCGGCGGCGCGAGACCACGCGGGTCCCGGCGACGGCGCCGCCGCCATGAGGGACACGCGGCGGGGACCGACGCCGCGAACAGCGGCGAGCTGCCTGGTGGCGTTCCCGCCGCTGGCGGCGAAACCCACGGGTCGCGGGCTCGGGCGGCGGCGGGACGGCGCGGATTGAGTGCGGGCCGGGGGCGCGCAGGAGGACGGGAAGCGGATGAGCGGTTTCCACGCCGCCCGGCGTCAGGCGGGCGGCGGCAACGCAAGCGCTTCGGGCACGACGGGTTCGGGGGCGCACAGCATCGTCGTGATCAGCGAGCGCGGGTCGAGGTTGCGTTGGCGGGCGGTACGCACGACGCTGGCCAGCACCTGCTGGGTGTCGGCCCCGCGCCGGGTGCGGTTGCCGCCGCAGACCTTACGCGTGACCACTGCGGGTCGGATGGCCTGTTCGGCCCGCCAGTTGGTGGCGTCGATCGACGGGTCGCACAAGAAGAGGAACACCGCCGGGAATTCGTTGGCCAA
The DNA here is from genome assembly GCA_965229825.1 of Vicinamibacterales bacterium. Lineage (GTDB taxonomy): Bacteria > Acidobacteriota > Vicinamibacteria > Vicinamibacterales > UBA8438 > JAJEEA01. The sequence goes on along the minus strand of CBDDJQ010000012.1, from coordinate 941,100 downwards.
GTGCTTGGCGAAGCGCTCGGCGGCGGCCAACGGCGGCGCGGTGTCGATCAGCCGGCCGAGCCGGGCGGCGAGCCGACCGCGGGCCGACGCCAGACCGTGCTCACTGATTTCGCCCGCGTTCGAGCGGTCCCGCAGGGCGAGGCCGTCCCGCAGGACCGCCTGCACCGCGCCCGCCCACGGGCTGTCGGGATGAGCGGCCTGCAAGTCCTTGCACCGTCTCAAGAGGTGGGCCAGGCACGTTTGATGCGGCGCCTTCTTGAAGCCGCGATAGGCCACCCACCCGTCCCGCACCAGCACGCCGGCGAAGTCGGGGCCGAGAACCGCCGCCGCCTCGGCGAACCCCCGGCCGTCGCAGATGGCATAGACCGTCGTCTCCGGGGTGGCGAACGCCCACAGCCAGTGGAGGATCGCGTTCACCCGCCAGCCGGTCTCATCCGGCGTGACCACCGGACTGCAGCGGACCTGCTCGCGCAGCGCCGCATACGCGGGCGCCGCCGCGTCGGCGGTGCGGTGCAGCAGTTGGACCAGGCCGCCCTTGGTCACCGACAGTCCGAACTGCGTCCGCAGAACGCGGACGACCTTCTCCAGCGGCATGCCCAGCTCGGTGTGCAACTCGACGACCAGCGCGGCGACGTTCGGGCCCAGTTGAGCGGCAGCCGCGCCCAACGCGTCGGAGGTCTGCAGCGCGTGCCGGCCCTGCACGCGCCGCTGACACTGCGAGCAGTGGCCCACCTCGATGTCGAAGCGCCGCACGAGGGGACGCACCTCGGGCAGGTCTTCCTGATACTGCGACGCCACACGGTCCAGCGCGACCGCGCCGCCGCAGTCCGGACAGCTCGTCGGGGCCGGCGCCACGTGGGTCTCGTCAGCCTGCGTCGGCGGCCGGCGGCGCCCCTGCCTGCCGTACTCCGCCCCGGCTCGCCGCCCGGGACGCCCGCCGCGTCCCTGCGGACGGTCCTTGGCGAAGGGGGCCGCTTGTCGGCGGCCGGCGCGCCGCGCCGCCTCGAGCTCCTTCTCCAGATGCTCGCTGCGGCGCTTCCAGTGATCCCGCTCCTCGATCAGCTTCGCCTTGTCTCGTTCGAGGCGCTCGATGCGCACGTCCCGAGGGTCTCGCTGAGGCCCAGGACCCTTCGAACCGCCGCGGTCATCGCTCTTGCGCGCCATACTTCACGTATCGGCACACGCCCGCCGTACCTGCACACCTTTTCGTGGATTTTCTCGCCACGACCCGCTAACCGAAGACCCCCCATGTAGCGACCTTCAAAGCCAAGTACTTCTTGCCTCGGGAAACCAGATCAGAAATCCGGGTGTTGGAAGGTTTGCGACCCGAGAGCCAGACCACAGTATTCTCGTCAAGATTCGAAATGTGAATTGCTTCGCGAAAGCGTGCTGCAAAGCACTTGCAAAGATACTTGCTTGGCATCAGCAGTTCGGCGGCAAAAACATCTGCCTCGTACTCTTCCCGTGGCCGCTGGAGCATGAGTTGCTCGTGGCCCTTGAGGGGCCTGTCTCGGTGATACGTTAGTTTCGGGTGAAGTAGCCAATGGCCAACTTCATGAGCACCGGTAAAGCGACGATAGTCACTCGGGAATTGCTGAGCCACTACAATACGTCCGCCTTCGCGGTCAATGAACCCGGCAGTCTGGACCGGCACCAACTGCGCTGGACCGGGGGTCGTGGGTGGTATGTATTCAGGGTCTTCAAATCGGATACCGAGCCCATCTTGGACCACCGTGCGAAGATCTAGGGGAAAAATGTCGCCCGGGCTGACGGGTGTAGAGGTCCAGATCGCATCGCGTCGGCACCACAGGTCCCTCAGGAGTTCAGTGGCCTTGGCGCGAATGCGAGTCTCGGCGAGTCTTGACACGGCGTTTTCCCCAAACCGCGATGCTGCTAGATGGTGTGGTGCAGAGTCAAGAGTACCCTACATATTGACGGACTTGGGGTAGCAGAACGCCGGTGACCCAAGATGTTGGGCCTTAGTTTAGAGCGGTGAGGTGAGTGGCGGGTGATCGCGGCCGGACTCGACATGCCAAGCCAATTGGGGGACGTGCACTGATCTAGCCTGGATTATTCGTGAAGAGGGTGATTCTGGGGGAGACACAGGAGCCTCCGTGTGGTATAAACGTTGTGTTCACAAGCGTTTAGCCACAATGGAGACCCCTGCATGACACCTGACACGATATCACAGACTGTCCTGTTCCCGGATCTCTTCGACAAGCCCCTCGTCGCGACGTTCAACCGCGAGCAGGCGAGTTCCGACGGCGGGGCCGTCCTGCTCAAGGCAGCCGAGCGCGTGTACGGCCTCGTCAAGGCGTTTGCCGGGTGTCTCGCCGACAAGCGCGCGCCGGAGAAGATTCGGCACACGCTCGCGGAGCTGATCGGCAGCGGATCTTCGGCATCGCGTGCGGTCATCCCGACGGCAACGACGCCGACCACTTGGCGGAGGATCCCATCCACAAGCTGCTGCTCGGGCGGGACCCCGTGGCCGGCGCGCCCTTGGCGTCGCAACCAACGATCTCGCGGTTCGAGAACGGCCCGGGCCGCGGCGCGCTCTACCGAATGGCGCGGGAGTTGGCGGCGTGCGTGATCGAGCGGCATCGACGCCGCCTGCGGCGGCGGGTGTGGCGGGTCACCATCGATCTGGACCCGACCGACGACCGGACGCATGGCGCGCAACAGCTGACGTTCTTCAACGGGCACTACGACAGTTGGTGCTATCTGCCGCTGCTCGCGTTCCTGACTTTCAACGACGAGAAGGAGCAGTATCTGTGCGCGGCGGTGCTGCGGCCGGGCAAGGCGGTGGCGGCCGACGGGACCCTGAGCTTGCTGTGTCGGCTGCTGCCGATGCTGCGGGCGGCGTTTCCGGCGACTCGGTTTCTCGTCCGGCTCGACGGGGGCTTTGCGACCCCGGAGATCCTCGATTTCCTGGATGCCGAACCTGGGCTCGACTACGTGGTCGCGATGGGGAAGAACGCGGTGTTGCAGCGGCATGCCGAATCCGCGATGGCCGTGGCCCGCGCGCAGAGCGAGGCCAGTGGCCGAACCGAGCACGTCTATACCGACACCCGCTACGCGGCCCGCACGTGGGGCCGCGAACGCCGGGTCGTGATCAAGGCGGAAGTGGTCCGGCTCAAGGGTCGCGAGCCGCGGGACAATCCGCGCTTCGTCGTGACGAATCTCTTGGAGAGCTCGCGCTTCGTCTACGAGAGGGTCTACTGCGCCCGCGGGGACATCGAGAACCGGATCAAGGAGTTGCTGGATGGCCTGCAGATCGACCGCACGAGCTGCTGCAAGTTCCTGGCGAACCAGTTGCGCGTGTTGCTGACCGCGGCGGCCTACGTACTCATGCAGGAGCTGCGGCTGCGGGCGGCGCGCACCGACTGTGCCCGCACCCAAGTGACGTGGCTGCGCGACCGGCTGCTGAAGCTGGGGGTGCATGTCGTCGGCTCGGCGCGCCGCATCGTCCTGCATCTACCACGGGCGACGCCCCATCTCCACGCGTGGCGGCGCATCGCGCTCGCGCTCGGCGCCCGCGCGGGTTAGTCAGAGCCCGCGCGGGGGCTCGGCGCACGTCTCGGTCCCGGGCGGCACCGCCCGTTCCGGCAGAACCTTCCCCCCACTTGGCCTCCGCAACCGCCCGGTGCCCGTGAAGGGCCACTCCACGCCTCCTGCCGCGTCCGTCGCCGCGTCCGAGAGGCTCCGCTCGCGGTCAAGCAGGCCCCGTCGGTGACTGATTCTCGACCTTCGCGAATAATGCAGGCTAGTGGTCATCAGCACCTGAACGACCACTGGGACCTCGACCATCCGTTCGAGCGGATGCTGCTCGACACCACGGTTGCGCCGGACCCGGACGCGGTGAGCTGGATCAACCCGCGGCTGCGGCGGGGCGAGGTCCGCCGGGTGATGACGGGGGTCCCCGGCAAGACCGGCGTCGTCTACACCCTCGACCGCGAGACCGGCGAGTTCCTGTGGGCCACCCCGACGATCGCCCAGAACGTGATCACCCACATCGACGGGGCCACCGGAGCGGTCACCGAGAACGGCGAAGTCACGTTCAGCGCTCTCGGGCAGGAGATGCTGGTGTGCCCCACCTGGGCCGGCGGGCGGGGCTGGCAGGCCGGCGCCTACAGCCCCCCTGACGGGGGCGATGTACTTTCCGATGCGCAACACCTGCGCGCGCATGCTGTCGACGCTGGAGGGCGGCCTGCGCACCTACGCCCTCGCGGCTCGGCACCAGTTGGCGCCCGGCACCGACCAGCTCGGCACGGTGCGGGGGATCTCGGTGGAGACGGGGGCGACCACGTGGCTCTACGAGCAGCGCGCCGCCACCTGGTCGCTCGTGGCGACCGGCGGCGGGCTGGTGTTCGGCGGCGACGTCAACGGGCGGTTCCGCGCGTTCGACCACGAGACCGGCGCCGTGCTGTGGGAGATCAACCTCGGGTCGGCGGTGACCGGCTACCCCATCAGATTCGCCGCCGACGGCCGGCAGTACATCGCGGTCAGCACCGGCAGCGCGGCCCAGGCGTCGACCCAGCTCCGCATCACCCCCGAGCTGCGGCCCAGCGCCGGCAACAACCTGTTCGTTTTCGCGCTGCCCGACGACTGACGCCGCCGGCCCGCACCAGACCGGCCCTCCAGCTTCGCATCAGGTGCTGTGCAGGACCGAGACCGGATCGATCCACGCCGCGTGCCTCGCGGAGACGAAGCACGCGGCGAGCGCCGCGACTACCACGAGCGCCGCGCAGACCAGGAACGTAAGGACGCTGACGGAAATTGCGTTGCCGTGTGCCAAGCGCGCCAAGCCGCAGAAAACAGGCTGCGCCTGGGCACAGTTGGCAACCTTCGTCCGTCGAGTCGCCCCCGCTGAAGCGCATCGCGAACGTGAGAAGACCGATCCGTCGACGACGCCGGTCGCCTCGTACAGGGCCACGAAGCTGCGCACCATGAGGCCGGTGCCCGCCGCTCCCGGCTGCTCCTCCGCGCGCGAGAACACCCGCCCGAGAGCAGGCTGCGCGCCCACGAGGCGAAACGCGCTCTCGGAGTTGAAGGGTGCAGCCAAGAGAGCCGCGGCTTCCACGTCGTCACTGATCGAGCCGGAGGGACGTCTTCACCTCCTCGAACCAGTTGACCACGACGTAGATCCGTTCGGGCGGCTCGTCCCCGTCCGCCTCCCCGTCGGGCGGGTCGCCGGCACCGACGATATAGGCGAGCGTGCCGTTCTCCGACATGACGTTGCTGCGGATGTTTCCGCCGCTCTGGTCGAAGAACAACGGCACCGGCGCCCCCGTCGTGGCCTGCATCTCCGGATCGACGCCGACCGCGAGCAACGAGCCGCGGTCGGCGTAGAGCAGGTAGCCGGCCTCGAGGTAGCCCAGGCCGAGGGCCGGCTCGAGGATCACTCGTGCCTCGCCGCTCTCGAGCGAGTAGACGGCCACCCGCCCCTCCCCCAGGTTCACCCGCTCCCCCTCCCGCGCGATCGTGAAGACCAGCTCGTACCGGCCCGGCACGACGAGCGGCCAGAGGTGGGCGTAGTCGCCGCGCTGCTCGTCGAGCCGCGTGAGCGCGCGAGGCGGCCCGCCGGCAGCCGGCACCTGCATCAGCCCGCTCCCGCCCTCGCGGGACACGACCGAGTAGACGATCGTGCCGTCCGACAGCCACGCGGCCTTCCCGTACAGTTGACCGTCCCCTTCGAGGACGGTGTAGCGGGTGCCGCCCGCGAGCGGGACCTGGTTGAGCGTCCATCGTTCGCCGTCCCGAAGCTGGAACACGAGACTCCGGCTGTCCGGGGCGAACGTCAGCGGGGCGACGGCGCCCTCGGTGCCGGCAATCGGCCTCGCGTCGAAGGCATCCAGGGGACGGGCGTAGAGCCGCATGCCGCCGGCGTCGGCCACCCCGTAGACGACGTGGCGGCCATCCGGTGAAACGGTGAGGGCGCCGGTGAGGGTCTGGCCCGGGTCCAGATCGATCGTGAAGCGCTGGACCTCCGGCGGCGGACCGCCCGCCGCCGGCTTCAGGCTCCAGACCGCGCCCGCCGTCACGGCCGCGGTGACCAGCAGGCCCAGGGCGAAGCGCCACCCCGCCGCGAAGGCGCGGTCGGTCCCCGCCGGCGGGGCGTCCGCGGCCCGGGAAGCGGCGGCGGCCTGGGAAACCGCCGGGGCCGGGTCCGGCTCGTCCGACTCGCCGGTCGAGTCGATCCACCCCAGCTCGCGCTTCAGATCGCGCACCGTCTGCCAGCGGTCGTCGGGGTCCTTGGCGAGGCAGGTCTGCACGACGCGGTCGAGCCGCCGCGGGATGCGCGGCTCGGCCGCCCGGAGCGGGGCCGGCGCGTCCTTCAGGATCGCGCCGATGATGCTCGCCTGGCTGACGCCGTCGAACGGCCGCCGCGCCGTCACCATCTCGTACAGCATGGCGCCGAAGGAGAAGATGTCCGACCGGACGTCGGCCGGCTTGCCCTCGAGCTGCTCGGGCGACATGTAATGCAACGTGCCGAGAATGCTGCCGTCCATCGTCAGCGCGGTGCGGGTCGGCGCCGACGCCATCGTCTCCGGGGTCCCGACCTCGTGCAGCTTGGCCAGCCCGAAGTCGAGCAGCCGGACCCCGGTGTCGGTGAGCATGACGTTGCTCGGTTTCAGATCGCGGTGGACGATATTCTGCCGGTGCGCGGTATCGAGGGCCTCGGCGATCTCCAGGGCGATGGGCAGCGCCTCGTCGACGGGCAGCGCCCCCCGCTCGAGGCGCTCGGCAACCGTCTCGCCGTCGAGGAACTCCATGACGAGGAAGTCCATCGGCGGACCGGACGCCGGCTGCTCGCGCCCCACGTCGAAGAGGGTGCAGATGTTGGGGTGGTTGAGGGCGCCGACGGCCCGCGCTTCGCGCTCGAAACGCTCGCGCTGCTCGGGGCTGTCGGCGACGTGGGCGGTCAGCACCTTGACGGCGACGGTGCGGTCGAGGCGGGTGTCCGTCGCCCGGTAGACCTCGCCCATGCCGCCAGCGCCGAGGGCGCCGACCACTTCATACGGCCCGAGCCGGTCGCCCGGCGCGAGTGTCGGCATGGCATCAGTCCGTTCGGTCGCTCGTCGGTCCGCGGTCGTCCAACAGGTCACCAGAAATCACAAATAGATATAGCTGCTTCGATCCAATAAGAGTCAGGGAAGAGGCGGGGTCGAGGCGCCGCGGCCGGTGGCCGGAGCGGATGGCGACGACGAGCTGCGGGGCCGCTATCTGCGGGGGTAGCGCAGGGCGCGCTAGAAGCGCGCAGAAAGCCTGTGCTGCTCAAGCGATGCAGCTTTAAGTGACTATTTCGGAGTAACTTAGCGATTCGGCGATTTGCGCTACCGACCCCCAATAACGTACAGATGTGGGACGAAATGTTCAACGCGAGAAGCCCCTCGACGACCGAGGGAGCACATAATCAGCCCAGGCCTGCATGACCTGGACGCGAACGTTGAATAGCGGACCGTCTCGGAGGTAGGCCCGAACGATGGCGCTTCCTCGATGAGCAAGGGCAGCCTCAGCAACCTCGCCAGGAGCCCGCTCAACCTCGAGATTCCAGCTACGGAAACTCGAGCGAAAACCGTGCACCACAGCCTGTCGGCCGTCACTATCGCGCAGCTGGAGCTTGTGCATCCAGTAGTTCAAGGACTCTCCGCTGACAGGACCCAGCTTTCCATCCGGCCGTCGGAAACGAAAAACAAAGGGGTCACCGGGAACGCGGACTCGCTGCAAGACCTCGAGCGCCTGCATCGAAAGCGGGACGTCGTGGTTGTGCCCGGCCTTCATGCGCAACCCAGGGATGCTCCACATGGACTTGTCGAAGGTGATCTCCGACCAGAGAGCACCCGTCGCCTCAGAGAGGCGAGCAGCCGTCAAAACGAGAAAAACAAGAACGTCCTTGACAACCTCGGGCGCCGACGACGCCCGCAGTGCCTCGAGTGCTGACCGCAACTCGTCGTGAGGAAGGCTAGGACGATGGTCAGGCTCCCGCCGCATGTCGCTGAGCAAATCGAGGAGCTCGTGAGCCGGATTGTCAGTCCGGTACTTGAGGACCACGGCGCGCCGGAAGAGGACGTCAAGCCGCTGACGCACGGAGCACCCGGGGGAGCCCTTCCCCCGCCAATGAGGCTCGACAATGCGAGAGACATCCCGGACGGAGACGCGGTCTACAGGGACGCTGCCCACAGCGGGAAACACGTGGCGCTCAAAATCGCGTCGCCAAGAGGCCTCAGTCAAAGCACCGCGCCAAGAGCTCTTGCGCGCCTTGATGACCACCTCGAGAAGCTCGCGCACGGTCGGCGCACCACTCTGGCGCCCGCGATGGGCGACCGGGTCAACGCCCCGATTTCTGAGTCTCCTCAAATGCGTGTGGGTAGCGGCGGCGCCAGTTCTATGCCTCCACAGCAGAGGAACAGCATCGAGATCAACGCGCCGGGCGAGTGGAAGCCATAGGCGCGACGCGCGATCACCCGCAGCTTGTTGTTGATGCCCTCCACCGGACCGTTCGTCATCTTCGTGTCCAGGTACGCCAGGATGCCTTCAGCGTGTTTCCGAATCGTACGCCCCAGCTTCACGAACGGCGTCAGGCGGGACCGCGCAGCCCACTCCAGCCACTCATCGAGCAGCGCCGGCGCATCCTCGGGTGTCGCCTGCCCCAGGATCGTCGCCAGGTACTCCTTCAGTTCGTAGGCCCGGTCCAGCGCCCGGTTCTTACGACGCAACGTCTCCAGACGCCGGGCCTCACCAGGCCTCAGCCGCGCCGGGTGCTTCAGCAACGCATAGCGCGTCCCCTTGAGCGCCTTCGCATCCTCCGGCTCCGAGGCCAGCCGCCGCTGCTCCGAACGCCGCACCTCGTCAACCGCATCCGCCGCAAGCCGTTCAACGTGAAACCGGTCGAACACCACCCGCGCGTGCGGAACCCACGCCCGCAGCGCCTTCTGCCAGCTCGACGCCAGGTCCGCCGTCACCAACTCGATCCGCGCACAGCCACCAGGTCCCAACTGCTCGAAGAAGGCCCCCAGCGTCTCGGCGCTGCGCCCCCGCCCCGCCCAAACCACCCGACGCTCGTCATGGTCAACCACGATCGTCAGGTAGCGGTGACGCTTCCGGTAGCTGAACTCATCGACGCCGATTCGTCTCAGCTTGGCGAACCGAGCCCCGTCCAGCCGCCGCGCCACAACCCGTTCCACGATGCTGCCCACCGTCACCCACGATATCCCCAGCAGGCGGCTCACCGCCGTCCGGTCCGTCACCTGCGCCAGATACGCCGCCAATTCCTCGAACCCCGACGTGAACACGCTGCTGCCGCTCGCCCACGGCACCTGCTCCACCTTCACCCCGCGGCAACGCCGGCACGACACCCGCCACGGCGCATACCGCAGCATCCGGCCCCAGGACAGATGCCGCCACTCGCGCACCGGCTGCCGGTCATACCGCGGCGACCGCTTCCCGCACGTCCCGCACCGGGAACGCCGCCACGCCGGCTCCACCGACACCGTCAACGGACCGTCGGCGGCCATTTCCACCTGCTTGACGTACATCTGCGTGACACCCAACAGCCGCCGTAGTAACGTAGTCAGACGCATGGGGCTCTCCTCCTCGCGGGTCGTGGTGATACACGCCCATGAGACCAGGAAGCCCCTTGCGTTTGCAACCGCTTCCGCCAAGCGAGACGACGCACGCGGCCCCGACAACACCCTTGGCCCCGCCCAACGGGCGTCCGCCGCCGGCGCCGGGACCCGAGGTGGCCGTTGGGGCAATCAGCCAGCGTCTATCCCCGAACCGCCAGCCGTCGCGCTTTCCGCGTTGTCGTGGACGGCCGGGACGCCCCCGTCCAGGCCGGGCCGCAAGGCCCATATCTGCTGCTTGAGCGGAGGGACGGACGGTGTGTCACCCGAAGGGCCGCAGCGCAGCGAAGGACGCGCGTAGCGCGTTGACACGCCGGCCGGCCCGCAGCTACTCCGCTCCGACTATATCCCGCCACGGTGCGCCACGCCCGCCGCCGGTCAGGTGAACTGCCAGCACCCCTCGCCGACCCGCCGATCGCGCCTCAACCCACCCACACCCGTTTGAGGAGAGCCCGATTTCTGAGGCGCAGATGCTCCATGGCCTTCTCACGAGCGGCGCGAAGGCTGGTGACCGGGAAACCCCCAAGACCGAGATCCCGCCGTCGACCGTCGATGACCAACCGTTGAACGAAGGCCCGGCTACCGCTAGGACGCACGTCCAAGTACAGGCCGAACCCATCGCCATGCCACCCAGGGCCGGCCTGCTGGCAGACGCGCTCTGTGAGCTTGTAGTATCGCCGCTTTCGAGGTAAACCCACGTGAACCTTCCTGCGGCTGGAAAGGCCCCCGACCACGCCCCGACCTTGACGGAACCTGCTCGAACAGGCAGGATCGCAGAAGGACCGTGGCCGGGAGCACTCCCGCTCCGCTGTCCGCTCCGCGGGCCTGCTAGAGACAGACCCTTGGAGCTCGGTGTTCGACCTAGCGCCGGGAGCCGTCAGGCTTCCGGCGCACCCTCCCTCGACAACCCGATCCACCAGAATCCCGCCGGCGACCGAACGCAGACGCGAGCCTTGGCTTCCAACACCGCCATCGGATCAATAGCGGTTTCCACAGTTCCGGATCCACAGAAGGGGTCCAAGACTGTGGACGACTGTTAGCGAACGGATTCATTTACCACCTCCTACACGCGGATGGCTGCACACGATGGATCGGCCAACGCGCGGCATTCCCCACTAGCAGCCCGTGGTAAAAGTCGGCATCCGGGGATCGATCTGACGGGTCTTATGTTCTACACTAGTGTCCCACATTTTCAGGACCACGCCAGCGACAATTGGGGGCCAGAGGGGGCCGGTAGCGACGGCGTCGTGAACAGGTCCTGGAGTGGCCGACGTTCAAACATGTTGAGCTGGAGCACCTGCAGCATCTGGTGAAGGCTCCAGCGCAACCGCATGACGAACTTCAGGTACGCCAACAGCAGGTACATGCACATCGCCACCCACAGCTGCGTCATGACGGCGTTCTTCGACCGGCCCACGAAGCGCTTCACTTTCAGATGCTGCTTTATCCACTTGAAAAACAGCTCGATCTGCCACCGCGATTTGTATATATCCGCAATCGTCTGGGCCACCCACGTTGTGTTGTTGGTCACGAACACATAGCGGTTCTTCGTCACCGGATCCTGGTACGCCACTCGCCGCAGCGGCGCGGCATACGCCTTCCGACTGCGAGCGCTGGTCAGCTCGATCGTCTGATCGCTGAGGACGCCGGTCCCGCGTCGGACGTCATGCTCGCGCGTGACCCGATATCGCACGCCCCGCTTCAGGCGCGTCACGAAGGTCACGCCCCGCGCCTGCAACTGATGGAACCACTTGAAGTCAAGATACGCGCGGTCCGCCACGACCACGCTGCCGGCTGGAAACGTCCAGGTGCGGGCGACCTTGACGTCACCGGTCTTGCCCTCGGTCACACTGACGAAGCTCGGCAGATGGCCCGCCTGATCCAGCCCGACGTGCAGCTTGATCGCAGCCTTCGTGCGTCGAAAAGACGCCCACGGGAAGACCGCCAGACACAAATCGATGGTCGTCGCATCGACCGCGTACAACTTGTTCTTGAACCGAAAGCCGTGCCTCGGCGCGCACTGCTGACAGCGGCTCAGCAGGCGTCCGAACAGCGTCTCGTAGAGAGTGTACGGCTGCTCGGCATTGACGCGCGCCAGCGACGAGCGGCTGACCGTCGTCCCTACGCCCAAGTGATAGAGCTTGCGCCCTTGGGTGCTCAGGTTGCTCACGATGTCACGCAAGCTCTGTCGGCCCGTCAGTTGCGCCAAGCCAAGGGCCACGAACTGCGCCCAGCGGCTCATGACGCGCAACCCCTGACCTCGCTGGTGCTGGCGGGCCTCGGCTTCGAATTCATGTCTCGGAAGGAACCTGAGAAGCTGCACAAAGACTGTGTTATGATGAGCCACGGCTTGGATCTCCCGTCTTTTGAATGATTTGCGGCACAAATCATTCTACCAGACATGGAAGGTTCAAGCCGCCTTCATTTGAAGGTCTGTGGGACAGCAGTGTATGTTCTACACTGGTGCGCATGGCAATGGGCTCGACACGCGACGACGGGTCGCAGCAATCGATATGGGTAGCGACGACGGATCTGCCTCAGAGCACAGGGCATCCGTTCTATGAGCGACTGAACCGGATTCTCGAGGCGGCAGGCTTCGACGCGTTCGTCGAAGGACTGTGCGCGCCGTTCTACGCGACGATGGGACGGCCGAGTCTGTCTCCGGGCCGCTATTTCCGATTGCTGCTTATCGGGTACTTCGAAGGGTTGGGCTCGGAGCGGGCCATCGCGTGGCGCGCGGCCGATTCGCTGAGCCTGCGGGCGTTTCTGCATTTGGCGACACCGGTGGCGCCGCCCGACCATTCGACGATCTCGCGGACGCGGCGCCTGTTTTCGGTCGAGACTCATCAGGCGGTCTTCACGTGGGTGTTGCAGCAGTTGGCGGAGACGGGCTTGGTCGGGGGGAAGACGTTGGGCATCGATGCGACGATGCTGGAAGCCAACGCGGCGATGCGGAGTATCGTTCGACGTGACACGGGTGAAGACTACACGGCGTTCCTGACCGGCTTGGCGAAGGCTTCCGGCATTGAGACACCGACGGCGGAGAACCTGGCGCGGTTTGACCGGAAGCGGAAGAAGAAGACGTCGAACAAGGAGTGGACTCACCCTCACGACCCGGATGCGAAAGTCGCAAAGATGAAGGACGGCAGCACCCACATGGCCCACAAAGTGGAGCATGCGGTGGATATGGAGACAGGTGCGGTAGTGGGTGTGACGGTTCAGGGCGCGGACGAAGGGGATACAACGACGATAGTCGAGACCCTAATCACGGCGGCCGAGGAGGTGGAGGCGGTGCTGGCGGGGGAGGCGGTGGTTGCGGAGGTGGTTGCGGACAAGGGCTACCACAGCAACGAGACGTTGGTGGATCTGGCGGCGGTCGATGTTCGGAGTTACATTGCGGAGCCGCAGCGGGGCAAGCGGTGCTGGAAGGACGCGCCGGAGGCTCGGGATGCGGTGTATGGGAACCGGCGTCGGATACGGCGCAAGCGGGGCCGGCGTTTGCAGCGGAGTCGTAGCGAGCTGGTGGAGCGACCGTTTGCGCATCTGTATGAGACGGGAGGGATGCGGCGGGTGCACCTGCGGGGGCATTCGAACATTCTGAAGCGACTGCTGGTGCACGTCGCGGGCCTCAACCTCGGGCTGCTTCTGCGTCGTGCGATCGGTGTCGGCACGCCCCGTGGCCTGCAGGGCCGGGCGGTAACCGGCGTATGCGCGCTGATCGGCCTGTTTGTGGGTCTGTGGGACGTTCTGGAGCGGTTGGAGCGGGTCTTGATGCGATTCCAGCCCCATTCGGCGCGGATCGCCGCGCTATCGCGCTACCGGCCCCTTCAGCCATCCATTTGAACACCGAGGACTTCTACCTCGGGCTGCTAGCCTCGTACGGGTCGACGACATAGCAGCTTTGGAATCGAGCATTCAACAAACTCCAGAGGCACATAAGTGCAGAGACTCCTAACGGCTCTCCCGGCTTGTGCGCCCTGCGTCGGCACAGGGACAACGCTACTACGTTTACCAGCGCATTGTCAGAGACCAGGGAAGCACCCCACGAAGGATGGAGCAAGATGCCCCCAGAGCACACAGTCGTGAACAGATCAGCTACAGACCAGCTCACACGACTCATCGAGACCGAGCTGGCAAGACAAGGGCTCAACGGCGAACAGGCGGCGAGAGAAGCACGCCTGCCGGCCGACGCATTCCGAGGACTGCTGCTGAGGCGCCAGAGACCGAGCATCGACCGCGCGGACGAGCTCTGCAAGGCGCTCGGGATCACAATGGTGATCGGCTTCAACAGTGCGGGCGACAATGGAGATTCCGGAACCGAACAAGCAACGGTCCACGACGACACAGTCCGCACCCGACGCACCGCTTGATCCACGAAGCATCGGCCGGTCGACACCAGCACACCTCAGTCCAGTAGAAGGTCTACCAGACAGCCCGTGGATACCCCCACGCCACGGGTCAGCCGCGAGCAGCGGCGGGATTAAACACCCCGATCCGGACCGCCGCTTCAAGCAGCAGATGCAGCCGAAGGTGGTGCCCCTCAAGATCCCGAACGGCCTGGCCGTAGCGCTGCCGGACAAGCGAGTCGCCATGCGTAGCGGACTGACCGCCACCGCGGAGTTTCCGCTCCCGATCCACCTCGCCAAGACACTCCACCAAGGTCTCGTGAATGGCGCACAGGCGATCGAGCTGCGCGGACAGATCGTCGGCCACCGAGGCCGCGACCGACGATGCCCAGAGCCGCCCATCGACGCTGACATCCCCTGGGCGCTGCGCGTACGCGGCCAGCCCGGAAGCACGGCGGGCGAGCAGCTCGCCCGCCGCATCGACGGCACTGACGAGATCACGCGGACGGACACGACCGCCCTCCGACCGACCCGGGGGGGCGGTCAACCACTGGTCATCCGCCAACGCGATGTCCGGCCCGGCGAAATCCACCGTCGTCAGAGGCAGCCACCCGAGCCAAGCTGCACGAGGCAGGTCGGCATCGTGAGCCCCGCCGCCGAACACGTGCGACGGATCAGCACCCACGCCACCCACGCGATAGACGGACACAGCACTCACGACGAACCTCCTCGCTGAAGAGGACAACCCCGCGGTCCGACGACCGCGACCGCAGGAAACCGACCGCTCAGCCCGCCCCCGGGCGGGCCAGGCCCTCCGCGACGACACGCCGACGCACGAGCTTGACGGTGCCGGCGCACCGGGCGCACCGTGAGTTCGCGCGCGACGTCGCCCCGAAGCGGGTTTCGAGCTGGTCCTCGTTCCCTCGCGGCACGACCGCGACGGTCAGCCCGCGCCGCCGCGCCGCCGGCAGTTTCTGCCCGACGCCGGCCACCGGGACCACGTACCCCGACAGTGTGATCTCGCCAGCCCCGAGGGCCGAAGACCTCAACCACCGAAGGGGACCCGTCGGGCAAGAGCGCGCTGACGCGCAACACCCTGGCATCGCCTTCCCCCCGGAGCAATTCCATGCGCATCACTACCTCCTCTCCGAACTCGGCGCCGGCACTGCCAAGGCCCGACGAATCCCGAACCGCCGGCGCGGCGTCTCGCCGCGAACCGCGAGCGCGGGCCCAGCCGAACGCCGGTCAACCGCACGAGACCGGCGCTACGAAGGCCGGCCCCGGCCGTGCTACACTTGAACACGGTCGCTGCGAACAGCAGTCACCGACAGCGGTGTCTGTGGAGCAGGTATCTACAAGAACAGTATTACAGCAGTACCAAGTCGGGCTGTCAAGAGGGGCCGACCGGGCGATGAAAGGAACCCAGCTCACCGAGCGCCAGCACGAGGTGCTGCAGAAGATCCGCGAGTACGTAGATCGCTGCGGAGTACCGCCGTCCCGTACGGAGCTGGCGCAGAGCGTGGGGCTCACCTTCCCTACCGCGGTGAAGACGCACCTGGAAGCTCTCGAGAGGAAGGGCTGGATCGAGCTGAAACCCGGCATGGACCGCGGGATCGTGCTGCTCCGCGAGGGCATGCCCGTGTTCGACGCCGACACGCTGCCGACGGTCCCCGCGGGCACGCCGGCCCTTGCCGACGAGACCGCGGCGAGCTTCCGCGTACCCGAAACGCTGTCGCGCCGGATCCACCCGCAGGCCGACTTCTACTTGATCGTCCAGGGCGAGAGCATGGACCGTGTCGGGTACGGGTCCGGCGACATCGTCGCCGTAAGGCGGAACCCCGAGCCGAACGAGGGAGACGTTGTGATCGCGCGGATCGGGCAAGATGTCACTCTGAAATGCTTCCACCGGGCCGGCCGCGACCGGATCGAGCTCCAGCCACGAAGCAGCAATCCCGAGCACCGGCCGATCGTGATCGACGGGACCACCGCAGATTGGGAAATCGTCGGGGTCGTCGTCGGGGCGATGATCGGAGCGCGGCCGACGACGGGATGCTGATTGGACGGCGGACGAGCGGGAGGCATCACCGGCTCGGTGCGCTCTGACCCGGGTCTGGCGGGCCGGGGGCCGACGCTGAGCGTGATGCCGTCGCTGGGGTCCGCGTCGCAGGGGGCCGGGCGGCTGTGGGCGATGCAGGATATGGGGCGAGCTGGCGCCCTACGGGGCGATGCGGTTCGACATGGCCGGGCAGTTCGCAGCCGACATCCAAGGCAGAAGAGTCGTGACGCCGAGCGAGTTCATCACGAAGTGGCGAGCCTCCGAGCTGAAGGAGCGCTCGGCATCGCAGGAGCACTTCATCGACCTGTGCCGTCTGCTGGACGAGCCGACGCCGGCCGATGCTGACCCGACGGGTGACACGTACTGCTTCGAGCGAGGAGCGCGCAGGGACGCCGGCGGCGACGGCTGGGCCGATGTCTGGAAGCGCCACCACTTCGCCTGGGAATACAAGGGACGGCGAGCCAACCTCGACGCGGCGTTCAACCAGCTCCGGCAGTACGCGTTGGCGCTGGAGAACCCGCCGCTGCTGATCGTGTCCGACATGGTGCGGTTCCGGATCCGCACCAACTGGACGAACAGCGTCAGCCGGACGCACGAGTTCGAGCTCGACGATCTGGCCGATGCGGCAACCCGCGACAGACTGAAGTGGGCGTTCTCCGACCCCGAACGTCTGCGGCCGGGAGAAACCAGGCAGTCGCTCACCGAGCGCGTGGCGGCGTCGTTCGCGTCCGTCGCCCAGGCGCTGCGAGAGCGGGGGCACGACCCGCAGGCGGTCGCCCACTTCGTCAACCGCCTAGTCTTCTGCATGTTCGCCGACGACGTCGGCCTGCTGCCGGACCACATGTTCACGCGGATGCTGCGGCATGCCCTGCCTGCCCCGGCGCGGTTCGGTGAGCTGGCCGGCAAGCTCTTCCGGGCGATGGCGTCCGGCGGCCGCGTCGGCTTCGAGACGGTGGACTGGTTCAACGGCAGCCTGTTCAACGACGCCACCACGCTGCCGTTGGAGAGGACCGACATCGAGACGGTGCTGGCGGCGTCGGACCTCGACTGGTCCGAGATCGACCCGTCGATCCTCGGCACGCTGTTCGAGCGGGGCCTCGACCCGAACAAGCGCGCTCAGCTCGGGGCGCACTACACCGACCGGGACAAGATCGTGCTGCTCGTCGAGCCGGTGGTAATCAGGCCGCTGCTCGCCGAGTGGGACGCCGAGAAGACCGAGATCACCGCCGAGCTGGAACGAGCCGAAACCGCTAGGTCCCGCCCCGCCCGCACGAAGCGGCTGAACGAGGCCGAACGGCGGTACCGGGCGTTCCTCAACCGTCTGCGGGGGTTCACGGTGCTCGATCCGGCCTGCGGCTCGGGCAACTTCCTCTACCTGGCCCTGCAGGCGCTCAAGGACCTCGAGCACCGCGTCCAGCTTGAGGCCGAGGGGCTGGGCTTCCAGCGGGCGTTCCCGGAGATCGGCCCGGCCAACGTCAAGGGCATCGAGATCAACCCCTACGCGGCCGAGCTGGCGCGCGTGTCGGTCTGGATCGGCGAGATCCAGTGGATGCGTCGCAACGGCTTCGGGGAGGCTCGCGACCCGATCCTGAAGCCCCTCGACACCATCGAATGCCGGGACGCGATCCTGACGCCGGACGACCTCGAGCCGGAGTGGCCAGCGGCCGACGTCGTGATCGGCAACCCGCCGTTTGTTGGCGGTAACCGTCTGATCGCCACTCTCGGCGAGGACTACGTGTCACGGATAGGTTCTCTCTACGCCGGTCGCGTTTCGGGAGCAGCCGATCTCGTCTGCTACTGGTTCGAGAAGGCGGGGCAGCAGATCGCTTCGGGCCAAGCGATGCGAGCTGGGCTGGTCGCCACGAATTCGATTCGTGGCGGCGCGAACCGGCGGGCTCTGCAGGCCGCGGTCACCGGCCAGCGGATCTTCGAGGCGTGGAGCGATGAGCCCTGGGTGATCGACGGCGCGGCCGTCAGGGTGTCATTGATTTGCTTCGGACGAGCCGACGACGCCTGGGTGTCTGAAGTCCGGCTCGATGGCCAGCCCGCCGACGAGATCCACACGGACCTGACGGCGCGTCGCGGCGGCGTCGGTGTCGACCTCACTGGGGTCCAGCGTCTCCAGGAAAACGTCGGCGGTGCCTTCAGAGGCGACGAGAAGGGCGGCTCGTTCGACGTTGCGGGTGACCAAGCGCGGGAATGGCTCCGCCTGCCGGCAAATCCGAACGGTAGAAGCAACACCGACGTGCTGAAACCTTGGGTGAACGGGATGGACATGACCCGGCGACCAGCTGGGAAGTGGATCGTCGACTTCGGATGGACGATGTCCGAGAACGACGCCGCGCTGTACGAGGACCCGTTCCGGTGGGTGCGGGAACGCGTATACCAAGTCTTCATGGATACGCCCCGCGGCCGCCGAAGCAAACCCCGTCGCAAGCACTGGTGGCGACATGCTCGGCCATATCCCGAGATGCGGCAGGCGCTCGACACCCTGTCGCGCTTCATCGCAACGCCAACCGTCGCCAAGCACCGACTGTTCGTGTGGTGCGACGCCCGCATTTGTCCCGATCATCAACTGATCGCCATCGCGCGCGACGACGACACGTCCTTCGGGATCCTGCACAGCCGGTTTCACGAACTCTGGTCGCTCCGGCTCGGAACGAGCCTGGAAGACCGGCCGCGGTACACGCCGACCACCACCTTCGAGACGTTCCCGTTCCCAGCCGGACTCACGCCGAACGTGCCGACCTCAAGCTACGCGGGCGAACCGCGAGCTGTCGCCATTGCCGAGGCCGCCCGGCGGCTCGTCGATCTGCGGGACCGCTGGCTCAACCCGCCGGAATGGGTCGAGTGGGTGGACGAGTCGGTACCGGGATATCCGCAGCGACCGGTTCCCCGCGACGAGGACGCCACCAAAGCCCTCAAGAAGCGCACTCTCACAAACCTCTACAACACCCGCCCCCGGTGGCTCACCGACGCGCACGCGACGCTGGATGCCGCAGTGGCGGCCGCCTACGGCTGGCCGGCCGACATCACCGATGACGACGCGCTCCGCGAGTTGCTCGCGCTGAATCGCGACCGCGCTTGACGGGCGCCCGCCCGGAAGGGCGGGCGCCGCACCCGCCGACCAAGCGGGTACACGGCCCCTCCAAAACGCCTCGGACAACGCCAACAAGCGGAACATCAAGCTGAGGGAGTTGGCCGCCGCCGGCGTCACCAGTATATGGTTCTTTGAGCGCCCACCGGAACAGCTCGCGGCTGTTGGGGATCATGTCCACTAGGTCGTGCGTCATCCGCTCGAGAGCGGCGGTCGGTACCCCGCGGCTCGCAGGTTTCCCCTCCGGCAACTACGCGGAGGCAGGCCGCCTCGTCGAACGCAGGCGCCGCTCGATCAATGTGACCGAACCGTGGGGCGTGGGTGCCCCGTGCCGCGGCGGTCGGCGGACGTTCCATGGTGGAGCACGCCCCGGGGCGGGCGATGGTCCGATGAGCCCTTCGGGGCTCGCGGACCTGCTTCCTGATGCCAGGCGCACCGCCGCCGGCATCCGTTCCCTTCCGTAGGTCCGGTCGGAGGTCCCTGCCATGAGGTCGATAGCCGTCCTTTTCGTCGCCGTTCTCACCGTCTCCCCCGCGGCGTCATGCACCGCACCTCCCTCGATGCACCCGAGCATCACCGATTGGTGGGCGAAGCAGCTCGCTGGGCTCGCCGGGACCCGACCCCCCAAGCCGTACGGCCTCGCCGTCTCGTCGTGGTCGCCGGACGGCATCACGATCCTGTGGCGGCGCGGGCCGGCGTTTCTGTCGACGCCCCGCGCCGACCGTTGGGAGGTGAGGATCGCCCGCGGCGGCTGGACCGCCGCGCCCGCCACGGATACTCCGGGTGGCGTCCTGTTGACACCGCTCGACGGCCCGCTTCCGGAGGACGGGACACGCGTCTCGGTGCGCGGCGTGAACGCAGCCGGCGCGGGTCCGGCTACCTCCATCCGGATCGCGATGCCGCAGCTGCAGCGAAGCGTGCCCAGCCCGGGCGGGCTTCGCCGGCGCCGCGCCCTGGCGACTGCCGCGCCGGGCGACCGGCAGCCGCCGTGCCACCGCCCGCCGCCGGGCGGGCCGTCCACGTCGCTTTCACGGCCAGCCTCCGGAGCACGGGACAGATGGTCTCAGTCCCCGCCGTGAACGCAGCCGGGGCGGGTTCGGCTTCCTCGATTCGGATTCCGATGTCCCGGTAGTCGAACTCGCCCGGGCGGCCGGGGCGGCGCCCGTTCGGCGAGTACCGCACCGGCCGCCGGTCGGCGGCGCCCGCCCGCCGACCGACCGCCGGTTCGCCCGCGGCGGCGGGCGAACACCATGGCGGTGCGATTCGGGTGTGCTTTCCTCCACCAAGCCACCTCCTGAACGGGCGATATCGGGCTGGGGGAAATCCGCCCCGTCCGCTCAACACACGGCCGGGAAACCGCTCGACACTGGCAGAGTCGGCTTGTCGCTCAGCGACGCCGTCGAAACGGCCCCGCACCTTTATCCTTCGCTCCGTGGGGGCCGCTTGAGCGCCCCATGTCCATGGAGAGTCCACTTGTCTGCATTCCAAGGCCACCGGTTCCTCTCGCTCCCGGCTGTCGTGCCTCGCGGCTTCATGCTCTGGCGCGGCCAGGTCCGATCGTTTCAGGCATCGGCCCGCCTTCTCGCCGTTCTCGGTATCGGTGCCGGGGTGTTGGCGGCGGGGGCGGTGCCGGCCGACGCGCAGACCCGCCCGGCGCCGACCCGCTTCAGGGTCGAGGCTGTTCGCCATGTCAGTGGCGGCGACGCTGAAGTCGACTTGACGTGGCTCTACCCGACGCGGCCTGGCGCTACGGGGTTCACCGTTCGTTACGATCTCAGCCGCGCAAATCCATATCCGAGCTGTGATAACTCGACGCCCACTGGTTCTCAGATGGATTCCGGGACAGCAGGGGGCGGTGACAGGCGGATCACCATCCGCACTCTTGATCGGGAGACTTCCGCCTGCTTCTGGATACGAGCGGACTTCGCTGGAGCGCAGTTTTCCGACTGGACGCTCGTTGAATCTTCCCCGATCGACCTCCGCGACGAGACGTCGCCCGGCACCATTCCGGCACCGAATCGTCCGATGGTCTACGCAGGGGACGCCAGGGTCACAGTCACTTTCGCGCCTGCCGGCAACCCGGGGGTTTGCCACGGGTCTGACGCCGACGGCAATGAGATCCGCTGGGCGTATGCCCAGTGGTTCTACACCCGGCGGCTTGAAGGGGAACCGTTCGGTGACGATCCCACAGCCACAGTGGAAGCGAGGGCCCTCGCGGCAAGTGCCGGAGGTAACCATCCCGTTGTCCAGAACATCGCAAACGGGAACTCGTACGTTTTCAAAATCCGTCTGGAGTGCCAAGCTGCCATCAGCCCCTGGTCCGAGGAGTCCGAGGTCGTGACCCCCCGTGGGACCGACGAGGAGATCACCGAGCCGCAGGGCCTTAGGGTGGTTCCGGTCCGCGTCGCGGGCCGAGACACTGCGGCACTCACGGTGACCTGGGATCATCCTACGAGCGGTCGTCCCGACCGCTACCGCCTCCAGTACCGGCGAGGGGCCATGGATGTTACCGACGTTGCCTCCGAATGGACATCTGTGACCTTGCCGGGCTCGTCTGGGAGCTACGACATCACCGGATTGCGCTTCAACGCTGAGTACGAGATCTGGCTCCGGGCGGAGGCCGAAGACGCTCGTCCTGACTGCATGGAGCAGGCGGAAAGTGTCGACCCCTGCGGACCATGGGCGACAATCTCCG
Organism: Vicinamibacterales bacterium; assembly: GCA_965229825.1. GTDB lineage: Bacteria > Acidobacteriota > Vicinamibacteria > Vicinamibacterales > UBA8438 > JAJEEA01. Next base: position 919,283 of record CBDDJQ010000012.1, on the reverse strand, counting down.
GAAACACCGGCGGGACGAACCAGCCGCCTGTCGCTGTGGACGAGGTGGAGCCGATCGTCTTGGAAGTCGAGATTACGCGCGCCGTCGACGTGGCGCACTACTTCTCCGATCCGGACGGCGACACGTTGATGTTCTCGGCGTTCTCGCAGAACACCGCGGTCGTGACCGCCACGATTTCCGGATCTACCGTCACCATCAAGGCCGTTCGTGCGGGTTCGGCCACCGTGTCGGTCTCCGCGACCGACCCCGGGGGGCTTTCCGCCAGAATCGGCATTGAGGTTACCGTTCAGGAGGAACCGCTGGCCGCTGTGCCGGCTGTGCCGGTTGACGTCGAGGCCTTCATTGGACCGGCCGGCCCAGCGGTGCTCTGGGAGCCGCCGGCTCCTGTCGCGGGTGTCGTCGTCAGCGGCTACCAGGTCTCGTGGCGTGACGACGTCGACCGCGTGTGGGAAGACGCTGTCCAGGTTGGTGGCGGCGCTGAGGCTCGGACGTGGGCGCCGATGGTGGCCGCGGTTCCCGGCCGCATATACGAGTTCCGTGTCCGGGCTCTGTCGGCCGCCGGCACCGGCCCTTGGTCGGCGCCGGCGACCGTTACGGCGCCCGCACTCTCGACACCTTCAGCCCCGGTTGACGTCGAGGCGTTCATCGGACCGGACGGCCCGGCAGTGCTCTGGGAGCCGCCGCCTCCCGTCGCGGGTGCCGTTGTCACCGGGTACGAGGTCTCGTGGCGTGACGACGTCGACCGCGTGTGGAGCCAAGCTGTCCATGTCGGCGGCGGCGCTGAGGCTCGGACGTGGACGCCGATGGTGGCCGCGGTTCCCGGCCGCACGTACGAGTTCCGTGTCCGGGCTCTGTCGGATGACCGCCCCGGCCCTTGGTCGGCACCTGCGACCGTTGACGCGCCAGCGCTCTCGATCCCGTCGTCTCCGCTCGCCGTGGAGGCGTTCGTCGGACCGGATGGTCCGGCGGTGCTCTGGGAGCCACCGCCTCCCGTCGCGGGTGCTGACATCATCCGCTACGACGTCTCGTGGCGTACTGACGTCAATCGCGCGTGGACCGACTATTCCTCGGTTCCCGGTGGTGCAAACGCTCGCACGTGGGCGCCCATGGTGGCCGCTGTGCCCGGCCGCACGTACGAATTCCGGGTCCGGGCCGTCTCGGCCGCTGGTGCCGGCGCCTGGTCGGTGCCCGCGATTGTCGCGGTGCCCGAGCTGCCGACGCCCTCGGCCCCGCTGAACCTTCGGCTCGCGTCCGACGGCGGGGATCTCGTGGCCACCTGGGACGAGCCGACCGACATCGATTCGATACCGGTCACCGGATACACACTCCGGTTCCGGGGAACAGGAATGGACGGCAGCTGGCGGACGGAGGACGTACGCGCCGGCACCCTCCGTTCACGCATCCCGGCCTCCTACGGGCTTGTCCGGGGCGGGACGTACCGGGTCCAGGTCCGCGCGCTCGGCGCAGGCGGCGCCGGACCGTGGTCTGCCGAGGCCGAGACGACGATCCCGGAGCTGATTCTCCCGGGCCTGCCCATCTGGCTCGAGCCCATGGAGGTCGCCGGCGGGGGGATCGCCCTCTCGTGGGAAGAACCCCGCAATGCTGCCGAGGCGACCGTAAGCGGCTACGAGGTCGCCATCTGGAACCTTACTGCTGTGGAGCCTCCCTCATCAGCGAATGTTCTCCGACGGTCCGATCAGCTCGGGCACACCTACCAGCCCGACGTCATTCCGCCCGGATGCCAGTACACCGCCCGCGTTCGCGCGGTCGGGGAGAACGGGCGAGGCGACTACGCCTATATGCCCGCCGCGCGGCTGTCCGGGCCGGTCTGCGGAGACCTGCTTCCCTCGCCCCCGACCGGCGTCGAGGCGGAGGCCGGCGGGTTCGACGAGTTGGCTCGCACGCGCAGCGTCTCGGTGACCTGGAGCCAAGGCGGGGACATCGACGCTCAGTTCCATCTGATTCGATTCAGCACGGCCGACGGCGGGCGCGTCCAGACCTACCGGACTTCCGAGCAGCCGCTCGTCGCACCCCGGCCCGCGGGCCGGTGGCGCGTCGAGGCCCAGGCGGGGGTCACGGTGGCCGGTCAGTCAGGCCACAGCGCGTGGTCCGAGGCGTTCGAGCTCGAGGTTTCCGAGCCGCCGCCGTTCCTGGTAAGCCTCCGGGACATCACGGTGAAACCTCAGCGCCGGCACGGGTGCCGCCCCTACAACGGCCCTGTTGAGGGCGAGGCGGAGGCGTACCTGTCGCCGGGACCGCTGCCGTACAGCGTCGAGGCCGAGGCGGCCTCGACCGGGGCGGTCGACGTGCAGCTCAGCTCGGCGCGGGACCTGTCGTTGTCCTTCACCTTCCTCCCGGGCGAAGTCACCCACCCGCTCACGACGTGGGTCGACTGCGGAGTCCGAGAAGGCGAGCGTGCGGAGGTCGGCATCACCGGCGTCACCCCTCCGAATCGATACTCGGGCCGGGTGTTTGCGGATCCCGCGGTGCACGAGGTTGACGTGGGCGACCTGACGCCCGTTCCGTCCGTCCCGGCCGCGGCGGTCGTGCTCCTCGGGGCGGTCCTCGCGGGGCTCGGCGCCGTCCGGCTTCGCCGGGTCTCGAGGTTGGACGACCCGTCGGAAGGTACCGAAACGACCACGCGAACTCAGCGGCCTGCTGAGACACGGACGGCAGCCCGGACGCGGATCGAGCCAGAAGGCCGCCCACCAAACGAGAATCAACCGAGTCGAGATGGCGACCGCCCCGCCAAGCCTTAGAGGCTCGGCCTGTCGTCGTGGTCTGATGCTGACGAAGCGGCAGCACGCCGCGTGATATCGTGGAGCAAGCATGACCGAGACAACGGCGATCGTCGTGTCCATCGTCGGCAGCGGGATCGGGATCATCGGGGTGATGGGCCTGATGCTGCGCATCTTGACGACGAACATCGGCAAGCAGTTCGAGACGAATGCCACGCAGATGAGGGACGTGAAGGCCGACTTGGGTGCCCGGATCGACGACACCAACCGCCGGTTCGACACCTTGACGAGCGAGATGCACCAGCGGTTCGACCGCGTGCACCACGAGCTCGCCGAGAACCGCGAGCGCATGGCGAAGCTCGAGGGCTCCCTCGACGGGTTCCTAGCCGGGCGCCGCGACCGCGACGCGGCATGAACGTAACCAGCCGTGAAGCCGGACGGCCGGCGCGAGGACCAGAAACAAGTTCTCCAACGAGAGGACAGGACCATGACCCGCGGCACCAAAACGAGAACGAATCACATCTGGAGACAGATGGTCTTCGCGATCGCGGCCGCAGCTGCGCTGGCCACTGCGGAGGCAACAACAGCGCAAACAAGACTGACCGGAGACGATATCGAGCGGATCGCCCGATCCGTCGTCCGCATCGACGCGCTACGGAACGGAGAACTCGTCGGGACGGGGTCGGGAACGATCATCTGGCCAACCGGCCGGATAGTGACCAATAGGCACGTCATCGAGAACTCCGAGGATTGGCAAATCGCGATACTCCGCGACATCGACGAACGTCCGGTCCCACAGTACCGCGCAAGCCTGCAAGGCTATTCGGAGGAGGTCGACATCGCCCTCCTTCAAATCGATAGATGGGCGGACGGAAAACCCCTGGTCAGCGAGAACCTCAACCTACCAACCGCCGTGTGGGCGGAATGGCACCTCCAACGCGGTGACTACGTAGGCCTATTCGGTTACCCCGGAATCGGTGGCGGACTCCTAACATTCACCGAAGGCGGAATCACAACTGTACACAGGGGATCCGTAGGCGGCGAGACAGCGTCGGTCGCCTACCAGACGGACGCTGAAATCGCACCCGGCAACAGCGGCGGACTGGCCGTGAACGGCAACGGAGAAATGGTGGGAATCCCCTCGGCGGCGATGACCGAGGCCACTGGAGGTCGGCTCGGCGTGATAATCACGCTGGACGCGTTGGTCAAAGCCACCAACGCTGGGCTCCAAACTGATCTCAGAAACACCGACCGCTTATTCGTGGACGCATTCGCAGAAGCGACTTACGGGACGTTGCTCGTCCAAGCGGGCCGGAGGCCGGAAGGCCACACAGCAGCCGGCATCGCGGGCGGGCCGATGGACGTCGCGAACGTGATCGACGGGTGCCGAGGATGGGTTTCGACGCCGCCCGACTACCGCATCCGATGGACGGGGCGCGCGGAGTCTCTGGGAATCACGTTCCGAGCCACCGAGAGCGCGGCAAGCACCGACGACACGACGCTGACCATCCGAACACCGGACGGGCGCTGGTTCTGCAACGACGATAGCGCTGGCAGCATGGACCCGATGATCATCATCGACGACCCGGAACCGGGGGACTACACTGCGTGGGCGGGATCCTACATAAAAGATGCGTACATCGAAGGGGAACTGCTGGTCCTCGACTCCGCAAGCATCCCGCCAGAGGATACGGCGCGGGCAAACGCCGCTCCGGTCGAAGCCGCGCCACCGGGCCGCGACGATTACGGGATCAACCAACCCGGAGAGTCGGAGATCCGATTCCCGATCCGCGTTTTCGTGGAACCCGGCCCCCACTCGGGCGACGCGCTTGCGGAGGCGTACAATCGGCGCCAATGCACGACAGGCCACCTGCAGGCGGTGGCGGACCCCCGCCTAGCCCACGTCGGCGTGTACATTGGGGTGCAGCCCACCCCGAGAATACCACCATCGGGGGACCCCGCGACAGACGCTGGGCGAGCGCTCGGCGGACTGATCTCCATGGGCGCACGGTCGAGGAACCAAGTAACGGTCTACACGATGATGGAGGGACAGCCCGCCGTCGTCCTCTACTCGGGGCGGACGCGGCGGTTCGGTAACGCCGTCAAGGACGCCTGCAACGCGATCCTCGACGCCGCCGGCGTCGAGCGCTAGGCCGTGGCCTCGACGCCGCGCTCTCGGCTCGACGCGACGAGGCTCGGGAAAACCGCAAGGCCTTGGCCGCCGCCGTTTTCGAACATCAGCGGGCCACGGCGAACCCGAACCGCCCCCGCGCGCAGTATTGGGACGATGACGCCCCGACGGCGTCATCTACGAAACAGCTTGACGAGCGAGATGCACCAGCGGTTCGACCGCGTGCACCAGGAGCTCACCGAGAACCGCGAGCGCATGGCGAAGCTCGAGGGCTCCCTCGACGGGTTCCTGGCCGGGCGCCGCGACCGCGACGCCGCATAAACACCAGCCGCCCCAGTCCGACACCAGCCGTCCCAGCAATCCCGGCCGCGGCGGCTCGTCTCTCGCCCCGGGTGCCGCCCGCGGGCGGCGGCGGCGCTCAGCGGCTACGGTGGCAGCTCATCGCGCGGCCGCGCTCCTCGGTGCGATGCTCGCAGGGCTCGGGGCGGTCCGGCAGCGCCGGGTCTCGACATCCGGCTCGCTCGTCCTCGCCGGTGTCCTCGCGGTTCCGGCCGCCGCCCTTCAGGCCCCTGAACCACGGGAACGGGAAAGCCGCGAGGAACGCCCGCGCCCCGACCCAGAACTGGAGCGACCAGATGACCGTCTCGACTGCCGGACCCCGGATCCAAACGGGTCCGGCAGCGCCGCAATTGCGCATTCCGGTGAAGTTGAACGCCAGATCCGGGGATGGTGAACACGGAATCCGGCGAACGTGAACGGCTCGTCGGAGCACAACGACGTTTCCTCGGTCGGTTTCCTCCCATCGGCTTCGCAACGGGTGTTCGAGTCCTACCCGTGACGTCGTTTTCGAAGAGTACAACGATCTTGCCTGTGGAGCGTATGGGCGGCGTTCTGGGCTGTCCAAGGCGGTGTGGGAAACGCGCCTCGACGCGGGTGCAGTCAGCCGCCAGCGTATCGTGCGCGTTTTCCATACCGCCGGTGCGCTCCACGGGCCGGCCTGCCCCCGGCGGGGACCGGCGGCGTGCTGGACCGGGGCTGACCTCGGTAGTGCCGCGGTGGGGGCTGGCGTTGGGATGCTCATGTCGTCTGCCGGGTGCGGGTCTTCGGCGCGTCGTGCGTCCGTCGCATCGAGCGGCCCTTCAACTCGATGCGGTGCGCGTCGTGGAGCAGGCGGTCGCAGATGGCGTCGGCCTGGTTGGCGTCGCCGATGACGGCGTGCCAGTCGGCCACGGGCAACTGGCTGGCGATGAGGGTCGAGGCGCGTTCGGCCCGGTCCTCGATGACCTCGGTGAGGTCGCGCCGCTCGGCGTCGCGCAGCGGTGCGATCATCCAGTCGTCGATGGCGAGCAGGTCGAGCTTGGCGAGGCGAGTCAGGAGCCGGGCGTAGGACCCGTCGCCGCGGCCGACGGCGAGCTCGTGCAGCAGGCGCGGCATCCGGACGTAGCGTGCGGTGAAGCCGCGGCGGCAGGCCCGTTCGACGAACGCGCAACAGAGGAAGCTTTTTCCGATCCCGGTGGGACCGATCAGGACCAAGTTGTGACGCTCGGCGACCCACGCGCAGGCGCCGAGAGTCAGGACCTGCTGGCGGTTGAGCCGGCGCGGATGGGTGAAGTCGACGGCCTCGAGCGTGGCGGGATGGCGCAGCTTGGCGGCGCGGAGCCGCCGCTGGAGCTTGCGCTGCTCGCGGGCCGTCCATTCGGCGTCGACGAGCAGGCCGAAGCGTTCCTCGAAGCCGAGGGCGGCGGCCTCGGCGGTCTGGAGCTGGTGGTGGCAGGCGTCGGCCATCGCGCCGAGCTTCATGGCGTTGAGCTTGTCGAGGGTCTGTTCGATCAGCATGGGTCCTCCCCAGTGGTGGTCGCGGCGTAGTAGTCGGCGCCGCGGATGTTGGCGTGGGTGGGCGTCGGGGCGGTCTCGGCCGGCGGCTCCAGGGGCAGACGGTCCTGGCCGGTGGCGAGGATGTTCTTGACGGTGTGGAAGCGGCAGGAGCCGAGGGCCATGGCGCGGGCGCTCGCGGCGTCGAGCCGGGGGTTGCCGTGCTGCCGCCCCAACCGCATGAGCCCGAGCACGGCCTTGTATCCCTGCTCCGGATGGGGGCGGCTCTCGAGGATTCGAGCGACGAGCTCACCGGTCGCCGGTCCGACCTTCTCGGCCCAACGGATGAGACGCGACGGGGTCCACTCGGCGTGCGCGCGATGGGCGCTCGGCATGTGCTCGGCGACGGTGGACGGCTGTCCGTCGTAGCGGCGGGGGTGCGACGACACGCGGCGGCCGGGTGCACGACAAGAAAGTGGGGGATTTGCCGTCGGGGGTATTGAGCGAGTGCTGATCGGCCGATTCCTCGGGTAGGAGGACTCCGACCATGCCCGAGGCGCAGTTGACTGAACCGCTCGATCACGCGGTCGAAAAAGGGGGCGTCGAGGAGCTGTTCGCCGCGTTGGACGCGGCGGTCAAGGCCGACGTGGACGCGTTCCTCAGACGAGGAGACGCGAATGCCCAGGACTTCGAGACCCTCTTGCAGACCGTTCACCGTCGAGCCCTCGCCACGGCGAGCCAAGCCGTCAAGGTGATTGGCGCGCAGCGTTCGTAGCCGCGTTTGCGGCTGAAATCGATGCGCTCATCGGACCGCGGCGGTCCGCCGCGCAGGACTTCGAGGCCCTCGAGCAGGCCCTCCGCCGCCAAGCCCTCGGCCTCGCCGCTCAGGCGATGGCGGAGTACTACGACGCGGACGATTCCGACCATTCGAGTTCGACGATAGCGTGCGCCTGCGGCCAGACGGCGCACTACGCCGGCCGCCGCCCGAAGACCTTCACCACGCTGTTGGGACCGCTGACCCTGCACCGCGCCTACTACCACTGCGCCGCCTGCCGCCGGGGAAGCTATCCCCGCGACCAAGCCCTGGGTCTGCAAGACACCTCGCTGTCGCCCGCCACGGCGCGGCTGGTGGGACTGGCGGCGACGAGCGTCAGCTTCGCCGAAGCGAGCGAGTGGATGGGGGAGCTGGCCGGCGTGGCGGTCGACCCCAAACAGGTCGAGCGCATCGCCGAAGCGCTGGGCCGCGAAGTCGCGGCCGACGAACGCGAGAGGGTCGAGCCCGCACCCGGCGCGGCATCGACGATGTACCTGGGGCTTGACGGCACCGGCGTGCCGGTGCGCAAGTCCGAGGTGGAAGGCCGGCGCGGCAAGCAGCCCGACGGGTCGGCCAAGACCCGCGAGGTCAAGCTCGTCACCGTGTGGACGGCGGAAACACGCAACGCCGACGGCCTCCCCGAACGCGACCCCGGGTCGGTCAGCTACAGCGCCGCGGTCGAGAGCGCGGCCAGCCGCCCCACCGACCCGCTGCCTTCCCCGTTCGCGCAACGGGCGTATCGCGAAGCGCGGCGGCGCGGCTTCGACACCGCGGCGCGACGCGTCATCATCGGCGACGGGGCCGAGTGGATCTGGAATCTGGCCCGCGAACAGTTCCCCGGCGCCATCGAAATCGTCGACATCTACCATGCCAAGGGGCATCTGTGCGATGTCGCCAAGGCCATCTACGGCGCCGGCACGGACTTGGCCGCCCAGTGGGGCAAGGACCGGCGGGACGAGTTGGACGCCGGGCGGTTCGATGCGATCCTGACCGCCCTGCGCGCCCACCGTGAGACTTGCGAGGAGGCCCGCAAGTGTATCGACTACCTGACCCGCAACCGCCACCGGATGCGCTATCCGGAGTTCCGAGCGTGGGGTCTTTGCGTGTCGTCGGGCGTCGTCGAGGCCGGATGCAAGCTCGCTATCGGCGCCCGGCTCAAGCGCGCCGGCATGCACTGGACCGTGGCCGGCGCCAACGCCATCATCGCCCTGCGGTGCTGCAAGCTCAGTGGCCGCTTCGAGGATTTCTGGGAACGACGAGCCGCCAGGGCCGCCTGACAGCCATCTCACGAATCTGACGTGCACCCGCGGCGGCCTTTGAAGAAGACCTCGACGGTGGTCGTGGTGTAGCGGACCTCGACCTGCTCGCGGAGGAGCTGGAACGGCACGCTGTAGGCGTGCCGCTCGACGAGGACGTGGTAGTCGATGGAGACGCGGCACAGCTTCCAGTACGCGAGGACATAGCGCGTGGCCGGCAGGGGTCGTAGCGCCGGGCGGTCGAGCTGCTCGTAGAGGGCGCGGCGGCTGATGCCCAGCTTCTTCATCGGCCGGTCGTTGAGCGCGTCGAGGCGGACGCGGATCGCCAGGTTCAGGGCACCGAGGCTGAAGAACGTCTCGTCGCGGAGCCGGGCGAGTATCCACCGCTGGGCCAGGAGTACTGCGCCCTCCACGGCGGCTTTATCTCTTGGTTTCCTCGGCCGCGCCGGGACGACGACGGCGCCGTAGTGGGCGGCGAGGTCCTCGTAGGTGCGATTGACGCCCGGCTCGTAGCGGCAGGGACGCGTGATGGCGCTCTTGAGCTGGTCGGGGACCCACAAGGCCGTCGTGCCCCCGTAGTACCCGACCATGCGGGTGTGGGCGTCGACCCAGTCGGGCAACTGCTGGGTGGCGGTCGCCTCGGCGTAGGTTAAGCCGCTGGCGCCGAGCACGGCGACGAACAGCTCGACGCGTCGCAATTCTCCGGTGTGCCGGTCGACCAGCGCCGGACGTTTCCCCGAGAAGTCGATGAACGTCTTCTCGCCGGCGCGGTGGACCTGCCGCATCGACGGCCGCAGCCGTCGCGCCCACTGCCGGTAGAGCTCGCAGAACTGGGTGCGGCGGTAGCCGTGCGGATGAACCTGGGCGTACTCCTCCCAGAGGAGCTGCAGCGTGACGCCGTCGCGCTTGAGCTCGCGGTGGATGTACGCGCAGTCAGGCTGGCTCCGGTCGTGCACCGGGGCGGCGCGTGGGAACAACCGGGCCTCGAGGGCCGCGTCATCCAACTCGGCCGGCAGTGGCCAACCCAACCCTCGTTGTGCGGTCCGCTGCAGATACAGCGAGACCGTGCCCACGCCGATCGCGCAGGCTTGGGCTATCGCCCGGTGGGACAACCCCCGCTCGTGCTTGAGACGGAGAACCTCACGAATCTTCCTCACCAGTAGCCTCCGTGCCGGCATCGCCTCGCCCTCCTTTCGGAAGGCCAGCGTGCGGCGATCAGGCTACCGACGAGCGTTCACGATGACCGGATTCCGTGTTCAACTTCACCGGATCCCGTGTTCAACATCCCGGATCCGGTGTTCAACTTCCGCCGGATCCGGCGTTCAACTTCCGCCGGATTACGCAGCAATGATACGAACGGTCTCGACGATGAGGTGAACGATCCGCCGGATCGCGGCGATGAGGTCGTTGGGTCTCGAGAACCAGCCGTTGGGATCATTGACGATCCCGCTCTCCTTGTCCTGCGTCAAGCGGTAGCGGTCGTCAACCGCATGTCACCTGGTCCGCGGGGACTCTTCCCCAGACAGACGCTCTTCTCCGGACGGTCCCGGGCGGGGCGGAGCCGCCAACGGGACACGGGGCATTCGGGGGCCGCGCACTTCCGCGCCAGCACCCGGCACCGCAAGGGACGCGATCCCCGCCGACGCCGAAGCGGCCGCGGCATCGTCGGACCGGAAGACGCCAGCCCGATAGTTCAGCGCGGCGTCGGGATCCTCGCCGGCCCACGTCGCTTCAGCCAAGCGGAAGCGCCACGGGCGCGCAGGCCACCACGGGAACGCATCAAGACCCAGGAGGAGCGAAAACGACCCATCGACACCGAAGCCCCAGCTTCGAGACCGCCACTCCCAGTCGGCGGCAGGATCTTGCTCTCCACCGGACTCGTCGAGCCAGCAATCGGCCCAGTCATCCTCGAAGCAGTACCACTCGTCCGCGGAGCCCCAGACCATCTCGTCTATCGGTTCGTAGCTGAGGACGAACCAGTGGTCCTGAACCTCAAGAGGGACGGGGCCGTCGGCGGTCAAGGCGAACTCGATCTCCACCTCCGTCCCAATCGCGAGGGTACCGGAGGCCGACGCCACCAGCCCGCCCTCGCCAACGCGATCCGATCCGGCTTCAACGACCTCGAGAACAGCGAAGCCGCATTCGTCGGAGTCGTCGGCGTCATCTTCCACGAAGAAGCAGACGGCCCACGCCTCATCACCTGGGTCGTCGCCGGCGGTGCCGGTCCAATCGTGAGAGACGAACGCACCCGGGCGCAGCTGCACCACGCGACGGCTCGCGTGGTGCGTCCACCCATCTTCGGGAACATTCCCCGCGGAATTGAGGTAACCGCTGAAGAACGCAAGGTCGTGATCGTTGATCGCGACGTTCCCGCCGTTCGAAAGCACCGCCGAAACGGTGACCGCTCCACCCGCCCGCACCCGGTCTGACGGCGACGCTTGGACGGACCCGACCCCGGTGTCAATGACATCCTCGGTCGTGATGTCCACGCGGTCGCGGAACGCGGCGACCGTCGGCGCTCGCGAGTTGAGCGTGCGCACGGCGTCAGCCGGCCCCGCGACGCCGTACGTCTCGACGAGCCCAAAGACGCCGAGAGGGTGCCCGTCCTGGTACCGCTGGTCAGGGTTCGACCACCGGGGCAGACCGACGGCCACGGCCCTCCCACCGGGGACGTCGTAGCAGTGCTTGTAGTACGACATGACGGTCCACCAGCAGTAGGCCGAGAGCGGCGTAAAAGTGCTGGCGTTACCGTACCCGTAGGCCCAGGCCTCGGGAGCCGCGCCCGACCCGTACGTAAACGACTGGTGCCGGTCGTGCGCGAGCCCCAGGTTATGGCCCACTTCGTGGGCGAACGTGTCGACGGCGCACCGGTCGTGAAGCAGAGTCACACCGAAAGCGCGGGTCGCCGACGGACCGAGGAAAGCCCGGCCGCAGACGACACTGCCGTCGTCAGCGGTCGAAGGATCGTAGGAAACGACGAGGTGCACGAGGTCCGCGCCGACCTCCTCACGCAGCGCGTGCACGCCATCGAGGAAGCCGTCGGTGGAGCCCTGGAGCCGGCGCAGATCGGTAGTGAGATCCCCGCCGACCGCCGTGTAGTCGAACTCGGCGAGCCACCCGGACAACGCCACGTGGGCGCCACTTGCGGCGAACGATGCGTTCGCCGAGGCGAAGATGCGGTCGGCGGCCGCCTGGACGCCGTCCTCGCCCCCGTACGCAGTCATCACCGCCGAGGTGACGATTACCAGCACGTCAACCTGGGCCGGGGACGCGGCCGACGCGGCCGCCGCGGACGCCATAGGCTCCGACGCGGCCGACGCTCCATCGTCCGGCGGTACAAGCGGTTCGGAGACCGATGGCGGCGGCAGAGCCGGGTCGAATTCCGACACCGCGTGCACGCCGCCGCCCGACGGCCGGATCCGGAGGCGACGGCCCGGCAGGGAAGCGGTCCCGTCGACGGAGACGCCACCGTCGTCCGAGACGGAAATCGACGCGATAAACGACCCGACACCGCCGGGACCTTCAGCCGTGATGGTATAGCCGCCGGAGAAGATGCCTGGCGTAGCCGTGAGGACCGAGAAAACGGCGGGCGTATCGTCGGGGAAGAACGAGACGGAGAACCGGCCCAAGGGAAGCGCCGGATCCCCCGCCGCCCCGCCCACCTCAGCGAAGGCCGCGAACAGGCGGAACGCCCCGGGGTTGATAACAACGGGCCGCACCCGCAGAATTCCCGGGGAAAGCTCCACAAACGGAGCGAGCGCGGCGGAGGACGACGCGGGCGAGAACAGCGTCGGAGGATCCTGAGCGCCCGACTCCACAACCGAGCCGAGAAGCGCGACCGCCGCCAACGACGCGAATCCGATCCTCATGGGACCCTTCCATCCTTGGGCAAGCCGCCCGACCATCGAACCCCGGCGATTCCGCCTGACGGGCAGACGCACCGCCTCAGGCCCCGGAGCGCTGACCACCGAGAACGCCTTCACGACGTTGCCGACATCAGGGTGGTCCGGCCGCGGCGTGAACTGCGCAGCCACGATCACGGCGTTTCAACACGGAGGCCTCTCGCTGACTTCGCCGAATCCGTCACACCCACCGGATCGCGGGCCGGCTTCCGCCGCCTGGGCTCCCGCCTCGAACCATCCGACGACGGAGTGCCGGTCCATACGCCCGCGGCCGATCGTGATGCCCAACGCGACCCAGTTGGCGGCGCGATACTCCCCCGCCCTGCAAGCGGAAATGTACCACGCTGGCCCGTCAAGCGACCTGCGACGTTCCGTCCAGTATTTTTGGATCGTTGAGCAGATGGATACAGCACCACAAAACCCCGAAGGTTCCGTACGGAAAAAACCCCCGGCTGCGGGACTCCAGCCCGTCCAGGGTGTCGCGACGCTCAAATCTACCCGAGACCCTGGGGAACGGCCCCGCGACGGACCCGGGGTACGTCGACATCGACGATCTAGACCCCCGGATCATCCGCAGTGCTTGCGATAATCTGCATTAGTTCTCCACCCGGCGGTGCCGGACCCGCGTATTCATGAAACAGGATATCGTGTAGGGGCTTGGCGCTGGCCCAGAGGTCGGTTTCTCTATGGTGCCAAGAGCCCGTTTTTTAGTTGGACCCGGAGTCCCGCGAGCACCCCGTATTGCGAGACCGGAGATTCTTCCGGTGAGCGCGCCCTGTAGATTTCGTACCGGCGGACTCCACGCCAGCGCCTTTGCGAGCAGGAGGTGACGGATGGAAGTCTTGTACCCCCGGTGCGCCGGGTTGGATGTCCACTCTCGGTGCGTGAACGCGTGCGTGCGCATCGCTGCGGGTCGGAAGGTCACGACCGAGCACCGGGAGTTTGCGACTACGACGGCGGGTCTGCTCGAACTGGCGGCCTGGCTGACCGAGGCGGGCTGCACGCACGTGGCGATGGAGGCGACCGGCGTGTACTGGAAGCCGGTGTGGCACGTCCTCGAAGACGAAGAGTCGTTCACGCTGGTGCTCGCCAACGCGCAGCACATCCGGAACGTTCCGGGCCGCAAGAGCGACCGGAACGACGCGGCCTGGATCGCCGACCTGTTGGCGCACGGGCTGATTCGGGGCAGCTTCGTGCCGCCGGCCCCGATCCAGGAGCTGCGCGACCTGACGCGGACCCGCAAGCAACTGGTCCGCGAGATCACGCGGCACACGCAACGCCTGCAGAAGACGCTCGAAGACGCGAACGTGAAGTTGACGCACGTGGTCACCGACATCCTGGGCGTCAGCGGCCGGGCGATCCTGGCGGCGCTCATCGCCGGGGAGACCGATCCCGAGCGGCTGGCCGATTGCACCACCGGGCGCCTGAAAGCCGACCGCGCGGACATCATCGCCGCGGTGCACGGCCGGGTGACGGCGCACCACCGTTTCCTGCTGGAGCTGCACCTGGGGCAGATCGACGCGTTGCGCGCCGCCGTGCAGAAACTGGAGCAGCAGGCCGACGAGGTGCTGCGCCCTTTTCGCGAGGCCGCCGAGCGGCTGACGACGATCCCCGGGGTCAGTGAGACCGTCGCGCGGGTGCTCGTCGCCGAGATCGGCGTGGACATGACGAGGTTTCCCGGTCCGGGACATCTGGTCTCGTGGGCGGGACTGTGCCCGCGCCTCGACGAGAGTGCGGGGAAGCGCCGCTCGACCCGGATCCGTCACGCGACGCCGTGGCTGAAGACAACGCTGGTCCAGGCCGCGTGGGCGGCAACCCGGAAGAACGGGAGCTATCTGCAGACGCAGTTTCGACGGCTCAAGGGCCGGCGCGGCCCGAAGAAGGCAATCGTGGCGGTCGCCGCTTCCATGCTGACCGCTGCTTACTTCATGCTCCGCGACGAGACGGACTACCACGACCTCGGCGGCCGGTACCTGGCGAACCGCGACAAGCACCGCGTTACCCAGCGCCTCCTCCGCCGTCTGCACGACCTTGGAGTGGAGGTCGAAGTGAAGGCCGCCTGAGTCAGTGGTCACCGTGAGTTTCTCTGTAGAGGGAGCACCAAGACTCCCGACACCCACCGCCAAAGAGGCAGGAACCCCACATGTTGAACAAGCGCCTGATCGGCTCGCAAGTCGCGCTCGTCCTCGGAACTTCAGGCATGCTCTCAGGACTCGCGACCGTCACCTCCGGAGCCAGCACCTCCGGTCTGATAACCGGACCGGTGATGATTCTGGGAGCGGCCGCCTATAGCTCGCGAAAACGCCGACTGCTCGGGCTGAAACCGGAAACAACAGCAAGGAAGACCTTCGAAGCGGTCTGCTTGGCCCTCATCACGACGATGTGGCTAGGCGACCTAGACCTCGCCAACGCGGTCCGGAACAACCCCGCCTCGCACCTGATGATCCCGCTTTGGGCGCTGATTGCGTACCCGTGCGCCAGCTTCCGAACCGAGAAACACCGGGTCGCCGATCCGCTCGAAGAATCGTGGGCAAAGCTCCGGACGTTCCTCTGGGCAACGCCGATCGCTATGGCGCTGACCTTTGCAGGTTTTTCTGCACTCCTCGTCGCAGGTTCCGCGATCAGCGGCACTCGCGCCGGTACCGGGAACTCGCTTCAGGATTTCGCTCCGCCGCCGCAGCCAGCCGACGTCGAGATCCTCCGGACGGCCCGCACGCTACGGTGCGACTTCGACGACATGCCGAACGAGACCGTCATCGACGCCGTGAACCACGGCACCGGGTTCGGCGAAGCGAGGATCCTGGGCAACGTGGGAGCCAGCGACTCAGTGAGCGTCCTCGGACGGGAGATGGTGTCGTTCATCGAGTTCCTGCCCAACGCGGTGAACACCATCACCGTGTACGCCTCAAAGGACAACGAACTGCGGTTCATGGCCGTGTATTCGCGTCATAACGCGATCTTCGGGACCCCGACCCCATCGCAACAACTCGGCTCATGCCAAGTCCTCGGGTAGCGGACCAACGTGCGGGGAGCGGCAGGCACCCCAAAGGGCAATTCAGCCCGAAGACCGCCCACCAGACGACGAGCAACCGAGTCGAGATGTGGGACTCAACGTGGTAGCGACGCCAAGTACGTAGGTAACCAGCTTTTTATCAACAGTTTACGAGCAACCCCGCAGAAGCGGGGGATGGACGGGGCGTGGCGGTGCTGCCGCTCAATCACCCCCCGGACGCCCGCCGCCGGCCGCCGAGCAACGCGAGCAACAGACCGAGCAGCCCGGCGCCCGCCACCGGCAGCGCGGGAACGGGTTGAAGCGGCGTCCCCGTCGCCTCCTCCGACCAGGCGCTGTCGCCGCCGGCGTTGCTGGCACGGACGCGCACCGCGTAGGCCACGCCGTTGGTCAGCCCCGAGAGCGTAGCCGAGGGTGTCTGGACGGTCTGCTGCCGGGCGTCGGAGTACACCTCCGAGCCGGACTTCCACTGCACCGTGTAGCTCTCCGCGCCCGGAACCGCCGTCCACGACACGTCCAGCATCCCGTCCCCGGGGGTCACGGCGGGCGGCCCGGGCCGCTCCGGCGGGGCGGTGTCGTCGTCGCTTATCGTCACCTCGACCGAGGACGGGCGGCCCGCCGCCACCGATGACGGCAGACTGTCCAGCGCCACCGTGAACGTCTCGTCGTCCGCGTCGTCGTCGGCGGTCGTCGTGACCTCGCCGACGCCGTTGGCCGAGCCGCCGTCGATCGTGATGCTGGCCAGCGAGCCATAGTCGCCCGACTCGGCCGTGCCCGCCGTCAGCGTCAGCGGGATCGTCACGTCGCTCGTCAGCGCCTGCGACAGCGTCGCCGTCACCGTCACCGAACCGCCCTCGGCGACCGGGTTGGGAGTCGCCGACAGGCGCACCTTCGGCCGCGTCTGCGTGCGGACGAAGGTCAGCCTTGCCATGCGTTCGTTCGAGAACTTGCCCGCGCCCCTGATGCTGGTGATGGCGCCCTGCGGGTCGGTGGGGGGGTTGTCCTGCGAGAACTCGGTGCCCTCCTCGGTGCCGGAATCGTAGGGAAACAGGTCGACCTCGTCCCGCGGCACCCACTGGTCCGATTCATCCAGCAGGGACCGCCCGGAGATGCCGACGAACCAATCGGGGCTGGGCCCGATCATCGACAGCAGGGTGACCAGCGGATGGTCCCGAGTGACGTCGATCAAGAACGTCGCGCTGCCTGTACCGCCACCCCCGACGCCCTGCCTGATGACGTTCGCGGCGTGGGGCGAGGCTCTGATCTCGGACTCCAACCTGAACGTCACGCCGCGCTCCGCCACAACCTCGACCCCTGGCGTGGCCCGGCCGCCACTGCGCCAAAAGGTCACGCTGCCGTTGTGGGCAGCGCCGACCAACGTCGTGAAGTGCGCGCCCGCGACGACGCCGTCCGGCGTGCTTGCGGTGGTCCAGTTGCCCTGAAACGTCACTTCGTAGGTGGCTTCCGCTTCGCCGCCCTGCGCCGTGACCGGCGCCGCCGGCCAGAGAATGCCGCCCGTTGCGACGAGGATCGCCGCAAGTTGCCACAAGCTGCGTTGTGCAGACCAGGATCTCATCGTCGCCTTGCCTCCCCCGTCAACGCGCCGGGAGTCTGTGCGGTCTTGCGACACAGACTCCCGGCGCTGAGCCCCGTCGGTGCCTGACGGCAGGGCTGAACCCCGCTACTGCTGCTGCCGCTCGCGGTCGCGGGCGCGCGCCGCGAAGAGCAGGTTCTCCATGCCGTAGTTGCCTTCGTGGCAGGCGTACTCGAAGAGCGGACTGTCCGACCGCTGCATGACGACCCGCACCGACCACGGCTGCGCGAACGACGCGGCATCGTCGACGGTGTACTCGTAGACCAGGCGGTCGGCGTCGAGCCGGGTGAACCGCTCGACCAGCCGCATGTCCGGGCCGGCCCCGCGGAAGCTGGTCTTGCCGGTGAAGTTCCGGGTCTCGACGACCAGGGTGTCCCCTTCCCACCGGCCGCGCGAATCGCCCTTCCACTGCCGGACGTGGCCGGGCAGATGCGGCGAACCGTCCAGGGGGACGACGCGGGCGTCGTGCACCATCTCGGTGAGGATGACGACGTGGCCGGCGGTCTGGAACAACTGCATGTTGTTGTTGTAGGCGCTGGGGTTCATCGGCGGACCGGAGTTGAAGCCCATGATGCACCGCTCGAACGCCCCGCGATCCTCGGGTCCGAACGCATCGCGTCCGAGCAGCATCTGCCGCCGCTCGCCGCGAGCCCGGGCCTCGGCGCTGCGCGCCGGAATCTTCCCTTCCGGCGGATCGACCACCAGCGACGTCCGGCGCTCCTCGCCGATCGAGGTGCCGCGGTCGTACCAGAAGTTGTTGTAGCCGCCCGACACCGGCAGCCGGCCGTTCTCGTCACGCCACAGGTCGACGTTCTGCGCGTCCACCCGCTCCTGCTCGAACGCAGCCGCCTCTTCCGGGGTCAACGTCGCACGCCCGGCCAGATCGTCGGGGCGCTCGAAGGGAATGGCGCTGCGGAAGTCCCAGACCCCCTGCAGATCCCGCGCGGAGGCTTCCCCCTCGGCCGTCTGGCCGGCCGCCGCGGCCGTCGCCAGCAGCAGGCCGCAGACTCCGGTTCCGATCCACCGCCCGATTGCGTGTCGCATCCTCATCTCTGCCTCCTCACCGCCGGCCGCGTCGCGGCGGGCGCCGGTTTCCGCTGATGCCGCCGCCCGCCGACGGCAGCGCATCCTCACGCCTCGTACTGGTTGCGGAGCGTGCCGACCCCGTCTATCGTCACCTCCACAGTGCTGCCCGGCTTCATGGAACCGACCCCCACCGAGGTGCCGCAGCAGATGACGTCGCCGGGGTGCAGCGTCATGTCCTGCGAAATCGCGCTCACGATCCGGTCCGGCGGGAAGAAGAGATCGGTCACCGGATAGTTCTGCCGCTCCTGCCCGTTCAGCACGGTGCGGATCGACAGCGACGACGGATCGAGGCCGGTCGCCACCACCGGACCGAAGACGCCGAAGGTGTCGAAGCTCTTGGCCCGGGTCCACTGCGGGAACGACGGGTCCTTCCCGAGGATGCCGACCGCGGTGACGTCGTTGATGCAGGTGTATCCGAAGATGCACGCGGTTGCCCCCGCCGCGTCGACGGCCCGGCACTCCCGGCCGATGACGATGCCCAGCTCGCCCTCGTACACCACCTTGCCGTCGTAGGGCCGCGGCTTGCGAATCGTGCCCCCGGGACCGAGGTACGCGCCGTTGGCCTTGATGAAGTACAGCGGCTCGGGCGGCTCGGTCTGCCCGGTCTTCTCGGCCATCGCCCGCGAGTTGTTCCACAGCGCGACCATCTTGCCGGCCGGCGCCGGGGGCAGCAGCGCCACCTCGTCGACCGACAGGTTCGCACCGGACGCGGTCGGATCCTCGAACATGCTGCCGGTATGCACCGTGATGGTGTCGTCGGACAAGGTTCCGAACCCGATCGTCCCGGCGTGCTCGAAACGGACCCACTGCGCCATGTCGTCTCCCTCGTTGCGTCTGGGCCACCGGCGCGCTGCGCCGGCACCCGTCCTAATATACTCTGGAGGCCGGCCCGGGAACCTGGAGAGGAGGAGTTCGTGCATCGTCAACCCATCGCGCTCGCACTGCTGCTGGTCGTCGTCCTCGCGGGAGGAGTGTCGGCCGGGAACGACTGGCCCCAGTTCCGCGGGCGTCACGGCGGCGTGGCCGAGGACAGCCCCTCGCTCCCGGACACCTGGGGCCCCACGGAGAACGTCGTCTGGCGCATCGAGGTTCCCGGCCGGGCGTGGAGCTCGCCCATCGTCTCGGGCGATCAGGTCTTCGTGATCTCGGTCGAGAACACCAGCGGGGTCGAGACCCCGCTCAAGCCGCTGAACCAGTATCAGTCCCGCTCTTTCGACGGGCCGATGACCGGCGACGACCTGGAGACCCCCGACGTCCCCTTGCGGTGGGTGCTGTACGCCATCGATTTCGAAACCGGACAGGTGCGATGGGAACGCACCCTGCACACCGCGGTGCCCGGCTCGAAGCACGAGAAGAACAGCTATGCCTCGGAGACCCCGGTCTCCGACGGCGAACGCGTCTATGTCTACCTCGGCTACGTGGGTCTGTTCGCCTTCGATCTCGACGGCAACCCGCGCTGGCGCCGGCCGGTGGAGACCTACCCGATGCGGCAGGGCTGGGGCACCGCCTCGTCACCGGTCGTGCACGGCGACCGGCTGTTCCTCGTGAACGACAACCTGGAGCAGTCGTTTCTCGCTGCCTACAGCGCCAACACCGGGGAGGAGCTCTGGCGGGTCGACCGGGACGAGGCCTCGAACTGGGCCACTCCCTTCCTCTGGGAGCACGATTTGCGGACCGAGATCGTGACCACCGGTACGGGGGGCGTGCGGTCCTACGATCTCGACGGCAACCCGCTCTGGGGGCTGACGGGTATGTCGTCGATTCACGTGGCGACCCCGTTCGCCCGCCACGGCCTGCTGTACGTCAACTCCGGCTATACCGCCGATTCGAACCGGCCGGTCTACGCCATCCGCCCCGGCGCCAGCGGCGACATCACGCTCGCGCCAGGCACCGCGAGCAACGAGTTCATCGCCTGGTCCCATTCCCGGCTCGGCTCCTACAACCCCTCGGCCCTCGTCTACGGCGACTACCACTACATCCTGCTCGATCGCGGCATACTGATCTGTCACGACGCGCGCACCGGCGAAGAGGTCTATCCGCGGCAACGGGTGTCGCCGGGCGGCTCGCTGTTCACCGCCTCCCCCTGGGCCTACAACGGCCGGATCTTCGCCATCAGCGAAGACGGCGACACCTACGTCGTCAAGGCGGGACCCGAGTTCGAGCTGCTCGGCGTCAACGCCCTCGATGAGTGGACCCTCGCGACCCCCGCCGTCGCCAACGGCAGCCTCATCGTGCGCACCGTGTCGGCGCTCTATCGCATCGCCCAACCCTGAGCCGCCACGGTGGCTGGGTAGCTACGGCGCAGACGCCCTGACGGAGGACGCCGCCAGGGCCGGCAGGCCCTCGGCCAGCCGCTCCAGCGCGGCCGCGATGTCGTCGTAACCGGCCGCGAACGAAAACCGCAGGAAGCCTTCGGCGATCTCGCCGAAGTCGCGGCCCGGCCCCAGCGCCACGTGCGTCCGCTCCAGAATCTCGAAGGCCAGCCTGAGGGAGTCGCGCCCGAGATGCCGGGCATCGGCCAGCACGTAGAAGGCGCCGACCGGGGTGACGGGGACGGCGAGGCCGAGCCGGCGCACCCCCTCGACGAGCACGCGGCGGCGCCGGTCGTACTCGGCGACCATCATCCGGCGGTGCGGCTCGCCGGCTTCGAGGGCGGTCAGGCCGGCCGTCTGCACGAAATGCGAGGCGGAGATGAACAGATTCTGCTGCAGCGACACCAGCTTCCGCATCGCCGGCTTCGGGGCGATGACGTAGCCCAGGCGGAAGCCGGTCATGGCGTACCGCTTCGAGAAGCCGTCGAAGACGAAACAGCGGTCGGTCACCGCCAACGGCGACGTGGCGACCGCCCCGTCGTAGAGCAGCCCGTCGTAGACCTCGTCGGACAGAATCGGCACCCCGAGATCGGCGAGTCCGCGCACCACCTCGGGGGGCTGCACGGCCCCCGTGGGATTGGCCGGCGAGGCGACGAGGATGCCTCGGGTGCGCGGGGTGACGGCGGCCCGCACGCGGTCGACGTCGATCACGTAGCCATCGTCCGGGGAGGTCGGAACCAGGACCGGCCGGCCACCGCACATCGCCACCATGTTCGGGTAGCACGGATAGTGGGGCGTCGGCAGGATGAGCTCGTCGCCGGGGTCGAGGAGCAGGCTGACGACCATGAGGAGGGCGGGAGACGTGCCGCTGGTGACCACGATCTGCTCCGGACCGATCGCAGCCCCGCGCCGCCGTGCACAGTCTGCGGCGATCGCCTCGCGCAGGGGGTAGAGCCCGCGGCTGTCCGTGTAGTGGGTGTCCCCGGCGGCGACGGCGGCGGCAACCGCCTCGGCCACCTCGGGCGGCGGGGGAAACCCCGGCTCGCCCACCCCGAGCTGCAGCACGTCGCGGCCGGCGCGGCTCATCTCCATGCCGCGCTCCATCACCTCCATGGCGAGAAACGGCGCGATGGAATCCATGCGGGTCGAGTAGGACATGCGCGATCACCCTGGACGAGAAGGACTATCCTGACGGTACCGATGCCGATCGTGCCCGTCGACGACCCCCTGGACCCGCGGCTCCGCGACTTCCGTCACGCGCCGGACCCGGTTCTGATCCACCAGCGCGGCCTCTTCGTCGCCGAGAGCCGGTTCGTGGTGCGAGAGCTGCTGGTCCACCCCCGCCTCGTCACGCGCTCGCTGCTGGCGACGCCGGCCGCGCTCGCCAGCCTCGGCGACCTGCTCGACGACCGGACCCTCGACACCCTGCCAGTGTACGTGGCCCCGCCCCCTCTGTTGAAGGAGGTCACCGGATTCCGGGTTCATCGGGGATGCCTGGCCATCGGCGAACGCCCGCCGGCGGCGACCGACGCCGACCTCCCGGCGCTCGCCTCCGCCCGTCTCGTGGTGGTGCTGGAGCAGGTCGGAAATCCGGACAACGTCGGGAGCATCTTCCGCAACGCCGCCGCCTTCGGCGCCCGGTGCGTCCTGCTCGGCCCGGGCTGCTGCGACCCGTTGTACCGGAAGGCGATCCGTACGTCGATCGGCGCCACCCTGCGGATTCCCTACGGCGGGATGCCGGACTGGCCCGGCGGGCTCGACCGGCTGCGCGCGCACGGCTACACGACGGTGGCCCTGACCCCGGACCGCGACGCAGAGGATCTGCAGGCGCTCGCGGCGGCGCCGCCGCCGAGGGTGGCCCTGCTCTTCGGCGCCGAGGGCGCCGGCCTGAGCGACGAGGCCGCGGCCCGCGTCGACCGGCGCGTCCGGATTCCGATGGCGCCCGGCGCCGACTCGCTCAACGTCGCCACCGCGGCGGGCATCGCCCTGTATGCGCTGTCCGGCCATTCGGGCGGCTCGGAGGACGGACCGGAGCACGACGACCGGATGCCCCGACGCGATGCGCTACGATAGCAGCCCGTGGCGAAACCCCGCGTTGCACCGCTCGAATGCAGCGGGGACTTTGTAGAGTCGACGACTGGCGCGGTGGCGGTAGGCGCAGGGGGTAGCTGTTCCCGGCGGCTTTCGCCGGTGCCGGTGCCTCACTCCTCGCCATTGCTCCGTTTCCAGTCGCCGCTCATCGAACCGGACATGCGGATTTCCCGCATCCGGCTCTCGGACGAGATTCATGCCTTCGCCCACGGAAAGCTCGTCGTGCGCGGTGCAAGGCGCGTGAGCCCGTAATCGGACCAGAGCCGCATGGCCGGGAAGCGCACTTCTTTCCCGGTCCGCACCTTGTGCTTCCGACAGAGCCACTGGCGCAGCCGCCGCGTCGCGTGCCGGTCGACCGCCGCGTAGGCCGGGCTGACCTGCCCCAGAGTGAAGTAGTTCGCCCAGCCGGTCAAGAGCCGGTTCAGGCGCGCCACCACGACCTCGGGCGACAGGAGCCCGCTGCGCCGCGTCGTCAGCTCGCTCATGCGTCGGCAGATGCTCTGGACGCTCGCCGGGCTCGGACGGGTGCCGATGTAGACAGCTCCCGTGTCCTGCCGGTAGTTGCGTCCAATCCGGTAGCCGAGGAACGTCATCGGTTCCTCCGGCACCCGGCAGCAGCGGGTCTTCTCGGCGTTCATCGGCAGCTTCAGACGCTTCATCAGAGCTTCAACCGCCGTCAGCATCTCCGCTGCCGGTGCTCGGCCGAGAACCGCGAAGTCGTCCGCGTAGTTGACGATTTCCGCCTCGAAGCGCCGGGCGTAGCCCAGCACCTTCCAGCCCAAGATGAAGCGACGCATGTAGATGTTGCTGAACAGCGGCGAAATCGGAGACCCCTGCGGGGTCCCCTTCCGCTCGCGACGAGCCCGGTTCGTGCGGCGGCGACCGCCGCGCCCGTCGTCCTCCTCCACCGCCATCTCCAACCACGCCTTGACCCAACTCAACAGCCGCCCGTCGCTCACGCGCCGGGCGATGGACTTCAGCAGGTCTGCGTGCGGGATTTGACCGAAGTAGTCCGACAGGTCGGCGTCCACCACCTCCCGGTGGCCCGACGTCAGCAGCCGATGCACACGCCTGACCGCGTCATGCGCGTCTCGGCCCGGCCGGTACGCATACTGCTCCGGTTGCAGGTCCGCTTCGAGGATCGGCGACAACACCAACATCGCCGCCGTCTGCGCCACCCGGTCCCGGAGACACGGAATGCCCAACGGCCGGAACTTCCCACGTTGCTTCTTCGGGATGAGGACCTGCCGAACCGCTCGCGGACGGTAGGTCCCCTCCTTCAGGTCCCGCGCCAGTGCTCCCAGCCAACGGTCCACCCCGAACGACTCGATGTCCGCGACCGTCTCGCCATCCACCCCGGCCGCGCCGCCGTTACGACGCACGGCCTGCCAGGCGACCGCGAGAACGTCCTCGCGCCACACCTTGTCGCTCAGCGAGTAGAACCGGAGGCCCGGAGCTTCCTTCGCTTTCGCATGTAGCGCCCTCTGGAGTCGCTGAACTCGTTCTGAGGCTGTTAGGTTCGCACCAGTCCCCACGTCCCTTCCTCCGTCATGCGCTGCTCTCGAACCGAGGCCCCTTCCCTCCACCGGCGTTACCCGGCTTCCTCGGTACTACGGGCCTCTCCGCCACCCTGCACGGCCCGACCTCACCCTCGCGGGCTGTCGGTTGGCGCGTGGCCACGCCACCGCCAGGGCTTCCCGTGTTGCGTCCATCCCCCTCTTCCATGCGTGCCGCCGCCAATACCCCGGCGGAAACGGTCGGTGCTTGTGTCGCTCACTTCCCAACCGCTGGCAGCCTTCCCCGTGTGGCGGGCGGGTCGGCCTCCGCGTCACAGGTTTCGGGGTCTGCTCGGCGTTCACTCGCGTTGCGGCCCGCATGGTCGCTGAGCCACCCAGGGGCGGCCCTTGGTCGTCGGAGTGCTTCAGCCGATGTCGTTACCTCCATCGTCCGCTCCGACTGCTACCGGCTGGAGCGACAGTTGCCGGGCGGGATTCGCACCCGCTGAGGAACGGCGCCTTCTCACGGCGCACCGCCACGGGCTGATAGGACATCCCTCCCCGCTCCCTTTTACTCATGGCGACCCGGTAGCAGACAGGTGCGAATCGGCTGGCGCGCAGGCGTGGTCGGGTTGCTGGCAGGGCTCGCGGTCGCGATCCTGCTGTCCGGACCGTCGCAGGTCGGCGAGGCGGTTTCGGCCCTCCGCCTCTGGGCGCAAGCCCGGGGTACGGGCGGGATGATCGGATTCGGCGCCGCCTATGTCGTGCTGGCGCTCCTGTTCGTTCCGGGCGCGGCGCTGACCGTGGTCGCCGGGGCGGTGTACGGCGTCGGCTGGGGCCTGGTGGTCGTGGCCATCGCCACGACGGTGGCCGACGCCGCCGCGTTCCTGCTGGGACGCCACGTCGCACGCGAGGCGGTGCTCCGACTCCTGGACCGTCACCCCCGCTTCCGGGTCGTCGACCGCACCATCAGCCGCGGCGGCTGGCGCATCGTGGCGCTGGTCCGTCTCAATCCCACGCTTCCCTACAGCGCCAGCAACTACCTCTTCGGCGTCACCGGCGTGCCCTTCCTGACCTTCCTGACGTCGAGCGCCATCTTCACCCTGCCGGGTGCGTGGGCCTATCTCTACGCCGGCTTCGTCGGCATCGAAACGCTGAGCGGCGAGGCCCGCGGCACCGCCGAGTGGGCCCTGCTCCTGCTGGGCCTCGCAGCCACGGTGGCGGCCATCGCCTACGTCACCGTCCTCGCCCGGCGCGCGCTCGACGAGCTGAACGCCGGTGAACCGCCCCGCCCGAACTCCGCGCCGTAGAAAGATCTCCGGGCCGGACAACCCGTGGCGCAGGCCCCGCTGCCTTCGACGCCGGGTTCTGCGACCGGTTGCCAGCAGCTAATCCTCGTGAACGCAGACGACGGTATTGCCGCGGCCCCGGTTGTGCTCGAAGAGCTCGAACGCCTCGATGAACCGCTCGAAAGGAAAAATGCGGTCGACCCGCGGCTGAATCGCGCCGGTTGCCAGGAAGTCGAGGATTTCGGCGACGTTCCGCTGGTGCCCGTCCGGATGCTCGGCTGCCCAGCCCGCCCAGATGCTGCCCATGATCACCGCCTGCTTGATGAGGAGCAGGCCGGGGCGAATCGGCTTCTGGCCGGCCGTGAAACCCACCAGGCAGATCCGGCCCCGGGGCCGAATCGCCGACAGCAGCGCCGACTCGAACAGATCGCCCTGCACCATGTCGAGCACGACGTCCACCCCGGCGGGGTGCCCGAGCTCGGCCGACGCCTGCCGGACCTCGGCCTTGAAGCGCCGGTAGCCGTCGCGGTCCGTGCCGTAGCAGAGCACCCGGTCGGCCCCCGCGGTGGCCGGAAGTGCCTGCTTCTCGGGGGTGCTGACGCCGGCAATCACCTGCGCGCCCATCGCCTTGGCCAGCTCCACCGCAGCCATGCCGACGCCGCCCGACGCCCCGTCGACCAGCACCAGGCTGTCCGCGGTCACCTCGCCGAGAATCTTCAACGAGTGATAGGCGGGAAAGAAGTTGCGGCCCAGATTGGCGCAGGCGGCGAGGTCCAAGCCCGCCGGCACCCGCCAGACCGACGCGGCCGGCACCTTCACCACCTCGGCGAGGCCGCCGATGCTCATCTGGGCGATGACCCGGTCGCCGGCCTGCAGGTGATCGGCGTCGGTCTCGAGGACGGTCCCGGACACGTCCATGCCCGGCACGTACGGCAGGCTCGGCTTTTGCTGGTAGAGCCCCTGCGCCTGCAGCGTATCCGGGTACTGGACGCCGGCGTAGTGCGCGCGGACGAGAACGTGCCCCGGCTCGTTCCCGGGCCGGGGAATCTCGTCCAGGGCCAGGACGTCACGCAACGGAACCGGGGTGGGAATCGGTTTGCCCCGGTCATCGAGACCGGCGTAACGGTGACAACGGATGGCGCGGATCACATCACTCATGCATCAGCCCTGACAGGGGGGCGAACCCGGGCGGGTCGCCCCGGGCGGCTCCCTCGGTCTGTCGCAGACGGGCGGCGTCTCCCGCGGCCCCCCACCGGCGCGAGCTGCCCCGCTTCGACGGGCGCAGGCTCCTGGCGGCCCGTGGCAAGGGCCCCGCTGCATTCGACCGGCGATGCATCCCGCCCGAACCGCGTTGTTCCTCGGTCGCCTGTCAGCCCGTGGCGAAAGTCCCCGCTGCATTCGACCGGCGATGCATCCCGCCTAGCCGGTCTCGGTGCAACGCGGGGTTTCACCACGGGCTGCTATGCCCGACAGGCTCCCGTCACGCCCTGTCAGGCAGGCGAGAATCCCGGTGCGACGCGGGGTTCTGCCACGAGCCGCCGATGTCGCTATCATAAGGCACCGTGCCGAAACCGGACCGACCGATCGTCGACGCCCTGCGCCGGTTGCAGCTCGTCGACGCGGACGCGACGCCGGCGATGACCCCGCTCGTCGGCGGGGTCTCGTCGGACATCTGGCGCGTCGACCTCCCCGGCAGACCGGTCTGCGTCAAGCGGGCCCTGGCCCGGCTCAAGGTCGACGCGGTGTGGGAGGTGCCGGTCGAACGGAGCCGCTACGAATGGGCGTGGATGCAGGAGGCGGCCCGCGTCGATCCGGCGTGGGTGCCGCCGCTCGTGGCCCAGGATCCCCGGTCGAACTGTCTGGTGATGGGGTTCCTCGATCCCGCCGCCCACCCGTTGTGGAAGGCGCAGCTCCGCCGCGGCGAGGCCGACGAACGGACGGCCCGGCTGGTCGGGACCCGGCTCGCGGCGATTCATTCCGCGACGGCCGGCCGCGCCGACCTCCGGGAGGGCTTCGATACCGGCGCCATCTTTCACGCGATCCGTCTCGAGCCGTACCTGCTGGCCACCGCCGTGCGGCATCCGGACCTGCGCCCGCAACTCGCCGGCCTCGCGGCGGCGACGGCGGAGACGCGGCGCGCCCTCGTGCACGGCGACGTCAGCCCCAAGAACATCCTCGTCGGACCCGGCGGCCCCGTCTTTCTCGACGCCGAATGCGCCTGGTACGGCGACCCCGCGTTCGACATCGCCTTCTGCCTCAACCATCTGTTGCTGAAGTGCCTGTGGACGCCCGCCGCAACGTCCCGCTTCCTCTCGTCGTTCGACGGGCTGGCCGACGCGTATCTGCGCGGGGTGGACTGGGAGCGCCGCGAGCACCTGGAAGCACGGGCGGCGGCGTTGCTGCCCGGCCTGCTGCTGGCGCGGGTGGACGGGAAGTCGCCGGTCGAGTACGTGACCACCGAGCGCGACCGGAACCGCGTGCGCGGGGTGGCGCGCCGCCTGCTCGCGGCGCCGGTCGCCACCCTGGCCGCGGTGCGGGACGCCTGGGCGGCGGCGGCCCCTTGCGGACAGTGATCGATATAGAAGAGTTGCCAACTGCGCCCAGGCGCAGCCTGTTTTCTGCGGCTTGGCGCGCCTGGCACACGGCAAGGTAATTTCCGTCAGCGTCCTTAAGGACAGTGATCGATATACAGTTGCCAACTTCATCGAGGGCCAGCCTGTGGATTCCCTTGCCGGCGCCCAAGGACACGGCAAGGTAGTTCCGGGCAGCGTACCAACCGCTATGCTGCCTGCCCGCCGGATGACGATTTCTCCCCCGTCGATGCCGACAGCCGACCTCCGATGACCGACACCGCTCACCGCATTGCCCGGGTCTCGGCCCGACGCGTATGGGATTCCCGCGGCCGTCCCACCGTCGAGGCCGAGGTGCACCTGTCGGGCGGGATCTACGGGCGGGCGACGGCCCCGGCAGGAGCGTCGACCGGCAGCGGCGAGGCCCTGGACCTGCGCGACGGCGGGGCCGCCTTCGGCGGATACGGCGTCACCCGCGCCGTCCGGCAGGTCCGTGACGCCATCGCCCCCGCCCTGCGCGGTCGCGACGTGACCGATCAGGCCGGGCTCGACGGCGTCCTGATCGATCTGGATGGTACGCCGGACAAGCGCCGGCTGGGCGGCAACGCCTGCATCGCGGTCTCGATGGCGGCGCTGCACGCCGCCGCCGGCGCCGCCCGGCGCCCGTTGTGGCGGTATCTGCTGGGCGACGAGCCGGCGCTGCTGCCGCTACCCGAGATCCAGATCTTCGGCGGGGGCGCGCACGCCGGCCGGCGGGTCGACGTGCAGGACTTCATGGTGATGGCGGTTGGCGCGGCCAGCTTCGCCGAGGCCCTGGACTGGACGGCGGAGGTCTATCGGGCGGCCGGCGCGCGGATGGCGGACGCCGGGCGCCTGCAGGGGGTCGCCGACGAGGGAGGGTACTGGCCCGCCTTCGACACCAACGAGGAGGCCCTGGAGCTCCTCGTACGGGCGATCGAGGACAGCGGGCGCATCCCTGGAGACGAGATGGCCATCTCCCTGGACGTCGCCGCCTCCGAGCTCTACCGGGACGGCCGGTATCACCTCGGCCTCGAGCACCGGGCAATGGACAGCGACGCCCTCGGCGACATCCTGGTCGGCTGGATCGACCGCTATCCCATCGTCTCCATCGAAGACCCGCTCGCCGAGGACGACGCTGCCGGCATGCGGCGGTTCACCGCCGCGGTGGGCGACCGGGTGCAGGTGATCGGCGACGACTATCTCGTGACCGACGCCGCGCGGGTCGAGCACGCGGCCCGCGACGGCGCGTGCAACGCCCTGCTCGTCAAGCCCAACCAGGCCGGCACGGTGACCGAGACCCGGGCCGCCTTCGACGCGGCCCGCCGCGCCGGCATGGGCACCATCGTCTCCGCCCGGTCGGGCGAGACCGAGGACGTCACCATCGCCCATCTCGCCGTGGGCTGGCGGGCGGGGCAGCTCAAGGTGGGCTCGTTCTCCCGGTCCGAACGAATGGCCAAGTGGAACGAGGTGCTCCGCATCGAAGAGGCGCTGGGCGCGGCCGCGGTGTTCGCCGGCGCCCGGCCGCTTCCGCGTCCGCCCGGCGGCGCCGGCGCTCTCCGGCGGTCCCCCCGATGACCGTCCGCGACGGCATGCCTTCCCGGCCCGCCGGCCGAGTGCGCGGGCGCCCCGGTGTCTCCGACGGCGGCCACCGCATGCGCTGTTCCGACACGCTTCCGGCCGGGCGCGCCGCCCGGATATACTGACTGGCCTTGACACCGATCCGGCACAGGATCTCCATCACACCAACATCGGAGGAATGTTCATGCGTGCACGCCGCTTCATCGTCGTTCTCTGCCTCGCCGCTCTCGCGCTGGCCGCCGCCGGCCCCGCCGCCGCCCAGGTCGAAAGCCGGCCCATGCTGACCAGCGCCGCCGCCATGACGATGGTGCACGGCTGCCTGACCAAGGCCGCGGAAGAAGGGTGGCGCATGCACATCGCCATCATGGACAACCACGGCAACCTGAAGGCCTATCACCGGATGGACGACGCCCAGTTGCTGTCGCACGATGTCGCGATGTCCAAGGCCCGCAGCTCGGCGGTCAGCCCGCGGTCGACACAGCAGTGGGGCGAGATGGCCTTCGGCAACGGCATCTCCGCCGCCGCCTTCGTCCCCGGCCTGAACTACTTCGAGGGCGGACTGCCGATCATGACCGCCGACGGCCAGCACGTCGGCAGCATCGGAGTCAGCGGCGACACCGGCGCCAACGACGCCATTTGCGCCCAGGCAGGCATCGACGCCGCCGACCTGGACTAGCAGCCCGTGGCGAAAGTCCCCGCTGCATTCGAGCGGCGATGCATCCCGCCTGACTGCGTTGTTCGGACGGACTGCGTAGCAGTCCGCGGTTGCGATATGCCCAATAGGCGCCCTCCTCACGCCTTGTCAGGCACGGGCGTTCTTTGCCCGAGGGCGCCCTTCAGCCCGCTGGCGCCCTCGCCGCTCTCGGTGCAACGCGGGGTTCCACCACGGGCTGCCAGCTCGTCGCCTGCGGCTCCGATTTGCCGCCCAACCGACCCCGCCACGAGTCTGCCCCGTTTCTACGGCGCAGACTCCTGGCCCGGAAACCATCGCCCTGCGGCTCCGATTGCCGCAGATAGAGGTATCCCAATGCAGAAGCAACACGCGTGGATCGGCAGTCTCGTCGCGGCGACGCTCCTGGCTCCGGCCGCACCGCCCGCGGCAGCGCAGGCGCCGGACGCGGCCGCGAAGTTCGTACAGGTGTCGAGCAGCTATCGGCTCGTCCCCAACGTCACCTACCTGAGCGCCGGCGGCGTAGACCTCAAGCTGGACGTCTACCAGGCGCGAGGCGCGGGCCCGAGCCCGACCCTGCTCTACATCCACGGCGGCGGGTGGACCAACGGCAACAAGGAGAGCTCGGCCCTGACCTTCCTGCCCTATCTGGAGATGGGCTGGAACGTCGTCAACGCCGAATATCGCATGGCCGACGCCGCCCATGCCCCGGCCGCGGTCGAAGACTGCCGCTGCGCCCTCCGCTGGATCTATCGGAACGCCGAGCAGTACGGCTTCGACCTCGACCGCATCGTGGTCAGCGGCAACTCCGCCGGCGGGCACCTCTCGCTCACCACCGGCATGCTGACGGCGTCGGCCGGGCTCGACCGGCAGTGCCCCGGCGACCGCCGCCGGACCTGGACGACCGGCGCCACCTCGACCGCCGAGCTGAAGGTGGCCGCCATCATCAACTGGTACGGCATCACCGACGTCGTCGGTCTGATGCAGGGCTCGCCCGGAACCTCCGGCAACTTCACGGAAGCTTGGCTCGGCAGCCGCAGCGACCGCGGCGAAGTGGCGGCCCGGGTGTCGCCGCTGACCTACGTGCGGCAGGGCCTGCCGCCCGTTCTGACGATCCACGGCGACGCCGACAGCATCGTGCCGCACGACCACGCCGTCCGCCTGCACGCGGCCCTCGACCGGGCCGGCGTACCGAACCGCCTGCTGACCATCGAAGGCGGCGGCCACGGCGGGTTCAGCCTCGACCAGAACCTGCACATCTACGCCACGATTCGCACGTTCCTGCAGGCGCACGGCCTCGGCCCCGCGCCGTCGGACGACTGACCTGCAGCCTTCGCCGACGTTGCCGAGGACCACCGACAGCGGGCACACCCTGCTCGCCCGGTGGTCCTCGCCGGTGTGGAGTCATCCGTTCCCATGACGGCTCCCCGACCAGCGCGAGGTCGACATGGCCGGCGTCGTCACCTACAGATTGTAGTTGGGAGGCTCGTCCACATAGTTGGCCAAGCGGAAGCAAGAGCCCTGGTCGCGGACTATCTGGCGTGGGACCCGGTCGTCAATGATGGCGCGACCGTGCTCGAAGCCGTCGACCTGGGGCACCGGCATCAGCTCTCGTTCTGGGACGCTCTCACCGTGGCCGCGGCCCGCAAGGCCAGTGCGTCGGTGCTCTACTCGGAAGACATCAACCCTGGACAGATGTTCGGATCGGTCCAGGTCAAAAACTCCATAACTGGCTGCAATTAAACGCTTTAGCGGCCACGAAACCCAGAACAACAGGATAGACCGAACACAAGCGGAAGGACCGAAAACAACCCCGAGCCTGTGATATCGTGAGGAACGAAATGAGCGAGACAACAACGGTGATCGCATCGGTCTTCGGCACCGGGATCGCGATCGCCGGCATCATCATCGGACTGGCGCGAATGCTGTCGAACAGCATGAAAGGCCAATTCGACGGCCTCAAGGCCGACATGAACCGGCAGTTCAGCGACGTGAACACCCGCCTGCAGCACGTCGAAACCCGAATCGACGACACCAACAAGCGGATCGACACGATCGGGCACGACATCGCCGAAATCCGAGATCGGACAGGGGCCCTTGAGGGCACGCTCTCCACGTTCATGAATGCGGGCCGGAGCCCGAACGCGGCCTGATCTCGCCCCGCCAGCAAGCCTCAGACAGCGTCCGAGAAGCCGGGCGACCGACGGCCCGGACGTCCTCCCCCACCCAACTCGAAAACCATCGACCTTCGTCGTCAAGGAGAACTCGGTCGATCCGCTCAACGCCGAGAGCCCCACGACCCACGCGGTCCAGGTGGCCCGCAACGGACTCGGGGTCCCGCCGGCGCCCAGAACACCCCGCGCCGAACGACTCGCTATAGCCGTGCGGCCAGAGACCGCCCCGTCAGCAAGACGGCACCCCGCGCTGCCCGAACCACCGCAGGGCCTTGTCGACCGTGTGATGGTCAACGCCGAAGTGCCTGGCGATGGCCGCCACGCTCACGCCGCGGTCACGCATTTCGCCAGCCTGGGCGGCGATTTCCTGGTACACCGGGGTTTTCGGGACATCGCGAATCTCAACGTCGAACAGAAGTTCGGCCAAGGTGCGAAGCCTTTGCGTCCAGGTCCTGAATCCTTTCATCGAACCGGAATCCTGATCACGCTGTCGAACCGCAGCGCTCGGACCGGAAGAACAGGACGTCCGGAAGCAGGCGGGATCTGCGGTCAGCCGCTGGCGTACAATGGCGCTCTCGTCCTGCGGCCAAGCGCGCTGCCGCCGCGCGGGTCGTGGTCCGGGCCGGCGGCGCGCCGCCCTGGGCGGCTCGAAACCAACCGCGGCAGGGTGATCGCGATGCATACCGGACCCCGTACGACAAGTCGAAGGGAAACGGGAAGACTTACGCCGAGCACGTGTCTGGCGTTCCTCGTCGGGCTGACGCAGATCGCCCTTTCTGCGAACGTCTCCGCGCAGGAGCCGGCATCCGGCGCCGGCGGGCCGCGATTCGCGCCCGTCACCTGGGAGCGGCTCGTCAACGCCGCCGACGAGCCGCACAACTGGCTGATGTACAACGGCACGCTCGACAGCCGGCGCTTCAGCCGGCTCGATCAGGTCGACACCACGAACGTCGCGGATCTGGAGCTGAAGTGGGCGTACACCATCCGCCAGCTCGACCGCACCGAGACCACCCCGCTCGTCGTCGACGGCGTGATGTTCATCACCGAGTCGCCGAGCAACCTGACGGCGGTCGACGCGACCGACGGGCGTCCGTACTGGCGGTACGACCACCCCCTGCCGGATGACCTTCGCATCTGCTGCGGGCGCAACAACCGCGGCGTCGCGATTCTGGGCGAGACGCTCTACATGAGCACCCTCGACGCCCATCTCGTGGCTATCGACGCGCGGAGCGGCAGCGTGGTCTGGGACGCGGAGGTCGCCGACTACCGGTCCGGCTACAGCAAGACCGCCGCGCCGCTCATCGTCAAGGACCGGGTCGTGACGGGCATCGCCGGCGGCGAGTTCGGCATCCGTGGGTTCCTCGACGCGTACGACGCGGAGAGCGGCGACCGCGCGTGGCGGACCTACACCATCCCCGGACCCGACCATCCCGACAACCGCACCTGGTCGGGCGACTCGTGGCGGACCGGCGGGTCGCCGACCTGGATCACCGGCTCGTACGATCCGGAGCTCAACCTGATCTACTGGGGCACCGGCAACCCCGGCCCCGACTATGGCGGCGACGTGCGCATCGGTGACAACCTGTACGCCGACTCGGTGCTCGCGCTCGACGGCGACACCGGCGACATGTCGTGGTACTTCCAGTTCACGCCGCACGACATCCACGACTGGGACGCCATCCAGGTCCCGGTGCTCGCCGACATCCAGTTCGAAGGCGAGCCGCGCCGGGCGATGCTCTGGGCGAACCGCAACGCGTTCTATTACACCCTCGACCGCGAGACCGGCGAGTTCCTGCTCGGCAAGCCCTTCGCGTTGCAGACCTGGGCGGAGGGGCTCGACGAGAGCGGCCGGCCGATCCGGCGGCCCGGCACCGCTCCGAGCATCGAGGGCACCGTCGTCGCCCCGACCGCCGGCGGCGGGACCAACTGGTGGTCACCGGCCTACAACCCGGGCACGGGCCTGCTCTACGTCAACGCGTTCGACGGCGAGGGTGAGTTCTTCGTCCGCGACGAGGAGTACGAGGCGGGGGCGCGCTACACCGGCGGCGGCGTCCAGGCGCCGCAGCCGATGGACAGCTACATGAGCGCCATTCGGGCCATCGATCCGACCACCGGCGACATCCGCTGGGAGTTCCCCATGAAGCCGCGCGCCCGCGCGGGGGTGCTGGCCACCGCCGGGGGACTCGTGTTCAGCGCCACTGTCGACGGCTACTTCTTCGCGCTCGACGCGGCCAGCGGCGAAGAGCTCTGGCACATCCCGCTCGGCGGCGCGGTGAACGCCAACCCGATGACCTATGCCGTCGGCGGCGCGCAGTACGTCACGATGGCGGTGGGAAACACCGTCTACACGTTCGGCCTGGGCGAGTGAGTCGACGGCCCGGGGACTGCCTGAAGGATCCCCTTCAGGGGACGGTTGTGCTACGGTTTAGGGGTACAACTAAGGAGGCAGCATGGGTTCCCTGAACGTCTTCAGCGCGCGCGATGTCCGACAGCGTTCCGGTGAGCTTCTCAGGGCCGCGGAGGACGGACGTCTGGCGGTAATCACGAAACACGGCCGTCCCGCAATCCTGGCCGTTCCGTTCGACGAGCGTCTGGTCGAGATCGGCGTCCATCGCGCCATGGCGTTGCGCCTGTTCGAGCAGCGCCAGGTGACGCTGGTTCAGGCCGCGCGACTGGCGGCGACGACTCCCGAGGAGTTCGTCGTCCTGCTGGGTGCAGCCGGGATTCCGGCGGTCGATTATGCGCCCGAGGAACTGGACGATGAGGTCGGCGTCGCGTCGTGACGCCCATCGTCGCCGATACCGGGCCTCTCATCGCCCTGGCTCGCGCCGGCCGACTCGACCTTCTGCGGCGCCTGTACCGGCAGGTCGTCATTCCACCGGCTGTGCACAGGGAGCTCGCAATCGGGTCCGGTCGGCCGGGGGCGACAGCGCTGGCAGGCGCCCTCGCCGCGAGCTGGATCTCCGTCCAATCGGTGGCGAATCAGCAGGTGGCACTGGAGCTCGGGCAGCTTCTCGACCTCGGTGAAGCCGAAGCGATTGCCCTGGTTGAGCAGCTCGACGCGCGGTTCCTGCTCATCGACGAGGCGGCCGGACGAAAGATCGCGCGGCGGCGCGGGGTTCCCGTGACCGGTGTCGCCGGAGTGCTGTTGTCCGCGAAGGCGAGCGGAACGGTGGTCGCCGTCAGACCGATTATCGAGGAGATTTCGAACGCCGGATATCGCTTGTCCTCGCGGCTCATCTCGAGCGTGCTCGAAAGGGCCGGGGAGTAGAGAATCGACTCACTCTACAAACGCACCAGCCGCTCGCCGCCGGGGTGGCACTCGCGCCCCCCGCCGCTGTCCGCTCCAGCATTGGCGGGGCTAAGGGTCCGCGCAAAAATAACTTCCTGCAAACGGCTGTAGTGTCGCAGTAGAACGCGGCGGTCAAGCACGCTCGTGCCCGGTGACTTCTCCACACAGACAGGGCGAATTTCGGATTGAGGGGTAGCAACCCGGTCGACATCGCGATCGACGAGCTGCCGCCGGCCGACGGCGACGGTCGACGGGTCGGCCTGAAGTGGACACGCCGCACGACCGCCAAGCTCGCCGCCGAACTCCGCGGGCTTCAGCATTGGGTGGTGTCTCCCCCGGGTGCACGTCAGATTCGTGAGATGGCTGTCAGGCGGCCCTGGCGGCTCGTCGTTCCCAGAAATCCTCGAAGCGGCCACTGAGCTTGCAGCACCGCAGGGCGATGATGGCGTTGGCGCCGGCCACGGTCCAGTGCATGCCGGCGCGCTTGAGCCGGGCGCCGATTGCGAGCTTGCATCCGGCCTCGACGACGCCCGACGACACGCAAAGACCCCACGCTCGGAACTCCGGATAGCGCATCCGGTGGCGGTTGCGGGTCAGGTAGTCGATACACTTGCGGGCCTCCTCGCAGGTCTCACTGTGGGCGCGCAGGGTGGTCAGGATCGCATCGATCCGCCCCGCGTCCAACTCGTCCCGCCGGTCCTTGCCCCACCGGGCGGCCAAGTCCGTGCCGGCGCCGTAGATGGCCTTGGCGACATCGCACAGATGCCCCTTGGCGTGGTAGATGTCGATGATTTCGATGGCGCTGGGGAACTGTTCGGCGGCCAGATTCCAGATCCACTCGGCCCCGTCGCCGATGACGACGCGCCGCGCCGCCGTGTCGAAGCCGCGCCGCCGCGCTTCGCGATACGCCCGTTGCGCGAACGGGGAGGGCAGCGGGTCGGTGGGGCGGCTGGCCGCGCTCTCGACCGCAGCGCTGTAGCTGACCGACCCGGGGTCGCGTTGGGGGAGGCCGTCGGCGTTGCGTGTTTCCGCCGTCCACACGGTGACGAGCTTGACCTCGCGGGTCTTGGCGGAGCCGTCGGGCTGCTTGCCGCGCCGGCCTTCCACCTCGGACTTGCGCACCGGCACGCCGGTACCATCCAGCCCCAGGTACATCGTCGCCGCCGCGCCGGGTGCGGGCTCGACCCTCTCGCGTTCGTCGGCCGCGACCTCGCGGCCCAGCGCTTCGGCGGTGCGCTCGACCTGTTTGGGGTCGACCGCCACGCCGGCCAGTTCCCCCATCCACTCGCTCGCTTCGGCGAAGCTGACGCTCGTCGCCGCCAGTCCCACCAGCCGCGCCGTGGCGGGCGACAGCGAGGTGTCTTGCAGACCCAGGGCCCGGTCGCGCGGACAGCTTCCGCTGCGACAGGCGGCGCAGTGGTAGTAGGCGCGGTCCAGCGTCAGCGACCCCAACAGCGTGGTGAAGGTCTTCGGGCGGCGGCCGGCGTAGTGCGCCGTCTGGCCGCAGGCGCACGCTATCGTCGAACTCGAATGGTCGGAATCGTCCGCGTCGAAGTACTCCGCCATCGCCTGAGCGGCGAGGCCGAGGACTTGGCGACGGAGGGCCTGCTCGAGGGCCTCGAAGTCCTGCGCGTCGACGCTCCCCGGCCCGATGAATGCATCGACTTCGGCCGCGAGCGCGGCTACGAACGCTGCGCGCCAATCACCTTGACGGCTTGGCTTGCCG
The DNA here is from genome assembly GCA_965229825.1 of Vicinamibacterales bacterium. GTDB lineage: Bacteria > Acidobacteriota > Vicinamibacteria > Vicinamibacterales > UBA8438 > JAJEEA01. Next base: position 881,721 of record CBDDJQ010000012.1, on the reverse strand, counting down.
TGGCGAGCGCTCGACGGTGAACGGTCTGCAAGAGAGTCTCGAAGTCCTGGGCATTCACGTTTCCTCGTTTGAGGAACGCGTCGACGTCGGCCCCGACCGCTGCCTCCAACGCGGCGAACAGCTCCTCGACGCCCCCTTTTTCGACCGCGTGATCGAGCGGTTCAGTCAACTGCGCCTCGGGCATGGTCGGAGTCCTCCTACCCGAGGAATCGGCCGATCAGCACTCGCTCAATACCCCCGACGGCAAATCCCCCACTTTCTTGTCGTGCACCCGTCTCCCCCCCCCGGGTCGCCAGCGGGTGTTTTCTGTGTTCAACTGGAAGGACATGCCACCTGCCTCACGTCCCCAATCGCCGGGTGGCCCGGGTTTCCCACCTCGGGCTCCCACAGATCCGTACGTGCGGGACTAGCGTGGGAATCGGGCGATCCCATAACTGCCCCGGATCCCGCCAATCCAGAGCTCATCATTCGCCTCGATGGCCACGGTGCCGAGCTTGAAGAACTCGTTTCCCTTGTAGTCCACCAGCTGCCGGACTTCAAACGTCGTCGGATCGACCTCGGCCACGCGAGCGGCCGACGGCTCACAAGGATCAACGTCTTCACACTGGGTCAGGTGGCCCGCGACGATGACTTTGCCAGCGGTTCCCCAGCGCACGTTGTCGACGTTGAAGCCAACCGCAATCCGGTCGACGCGCACCGGACTCTGGCCGCGTGACAGCCGCACCAGCGCCCGATCGCTCCAGCCCCCAATGAAAAACCACTGCCCATCATCCGAGGACACGAGACCGTTGGGACCGGGCATCTGGCTACCGGGCACTTCGACCCAGCCCGTCGTGGAATGCCATTCCCAGAGCTCCCCACCTTCGCGGTCGAAATTCGTCGCGCCAAGATAGCCGTCCGGCAGCGCCGTAATGGAGTTGATGCGGCTGGTGCCCTCCGGTGCCGGGATGCATCCGATCCACTTCATCGTGGGCACGGTGCCGCCGACGTCCAGCGCAAAGACTTCGATGGCCTCGCGCGCGCCATGACCAACCACGTAGAGTGTATGCACATCGCCGCGGCCCTCCCGCAGGGTCAGTCCGTGTGGCTGGAACACGTTGTTCGGACCGGGGCAGGCGCGATAGGTATCCCGGTCGTGCTCTGGCGGCAACGCTCCCGCGGGAAAGATCTCCTGGGCGCGGTGATCACGAAGGCTCACCGCGTAGAGGGGACCTTCCGTAGCGGAGTATCGTCCCGATGCGATTACCCAAGGGGCGCCCGGAACCGGGTAGAGATCTTCCGGATTGGTCGTGCCGCAGACGAACTTCACATCTCCGGCGGGATCGCAGGTCTGGGCACCAAGAGGGTGCCCGCTGACAAGACCCAACACCGACGCGAGGAGCACGAGCACTCGCAACATGGCGCACCTCCACACTTTCGTGACCTCTTGAAGTATACCAGCGCTGGCCAGCGCCCTAACGCATACCGCTCCTCGGTTAATGGACTCGCTGCCTTGACGCGGTACACCGAGTGAACGACTCGGGCCGGCGGAAGCGGGTATCGCGAGAGCACGCGAGAAAGCGGCGCCCAACCCATACCGCCACGCGTCGCCCGCCACGCCGACCCGTGCAGCGGTGTGACGTCCTTCGCGGTCGCCGCCCCGACGTCGGCCCCGCGCGCCGCAAACACGGCCGCGGCCCGGCCGCTGTGGCCCGCCGCCGCGTAGTGCAGCGGGCTCGCCGTCGTCGCGTCGGCAACGTCCGGGTCCGCGCCGCCCTCGAGCAGAGCCGCCACGACCTCGCACGCGTCGGCGGTCGCCGCGATGTGCAGGGGGGTCGCGCCGGTCCGGCGGAAACCGGCGGAACCGGTCCTGGCCGCAGCTGCTCACCGTGTTCAGCAGCCGCGGGCCAAGGGCTCGCCCTCGGTCCGCAGTCGCGCGTCCAACGGCGCCCCGGCCGCCAGCAGCGCCCGGGCCATCGCCGGCCAGTCCAGGCCGGCCGCGTAGTGCAGGTCCGCCCACCCGTGGTCGTCAACCGCCGACGCGGACAAGTCGCGGCCGAGATGTACGGCGAGTTCCGCCCGCGACGTGAGCGACGGCCGGCACCCCGGCCCTACCGGTGGGCGTTCGCCGGCGTCCGCTTCTCCCGCGCCGGCACCCTCGTCGCAACCGCCGAGGCGTTCGTCAACGACGCGGAAGCCGGACACTTCGTCGACGAGCTGGACAACCGGCTCGGTGTCGGCACCCAGGACGCCCTGCGCAAGCTCGTCGGCGACGGCCGGCTGACGCGGCACAAGCTCGCCGGCCAGTTCCTCTACTGCGCCACCGACCACGCGCAGGAGACGCATCAACTCCGCGCCCGACGGCTGCTGATGGCCACGCCCGGACTCGGGCGGCCCCTGCCCGGCGCCGACCTGATGCCCGAGGAGTTGCGCGCCGCCATCGTGTTGTTCGCCAGCCTCCTCGACGAGCGCCAGCGCCGGCTGTTCGCCGGACTCGAATCGCTCAAGTGCGGATGGGGTGGCGACCGGCGCATCGCCACCCTCCTCGGCATCGACCCGTCGACCGTCGCCGTCGGCCGGCGGCAGCTCGTCGATCGCGATGTCGAGATCGTCGACCGGGTGCGGCGCGCGGGCGGCGGACGAACACCGACGGAAAAAAAACGCCGGAAGTCATCGCCCGCATCGAAGCCCTGATGACCCACGAGACGGCCGGCGACCCGGTCACCTGAAGTAGACACGCCGCACGACCGCCAAGCTCGCCGCCGAACTCCGCGGGCTCGGCATCCACGTCTGCCCGCAGACCGTCGCGCGACTGCTCAAGGCCATAGGCTACTCGCTGCGCGTCAACCACAAGAAGCTCGCCGGCGCCTCGCATCCGAACCGAGACCGGCAGTTCCGGCACATCACCGACTTGCGCGAGCGCTGCGCCGCCGACAGCAGCCCCCTCATCAGCGTCGATACGAAGAAGAAGCTCGTCGGCACGTTCCGCAATCCCGGCGCCAAGTGGGACCGCAGCCCCGAACTCGTCAACGACCACGACTTTCGCTCCGACGCCGACGGCCTCGCCGTGCCCTACGGCATCTACGACCCCCGCGCCAATGCCGGCACCGTCTTCGTCGGCAGAACCGCCGACACCCCGGCGTTCGCCGTCGACTGCATCGAGAAGTGGTGGCGCACCGAGGGCCGCAAGCGCTATCCCGAAGCCAAGACCCTGCAGATCCTGGCCGACGGCGGCGGCAGCAACAGTTGCACGGCGCGCGCCTGGAAGTTCAACCTGCAACATCGCCTCTGCAACCGGCACGGCTTGCCCGTGCGGGTCGGCCACTACCCGCCCGCCACGTCGAAGTGGAATCCCATCGAACACCGCCTGTTCTGCGAGATCAGCAAGAACTGGGCCGGTCGCCCCCTCGACAGCTTCGAGACCATCCTGAAGTACCTGCGCGCCACACGCACCTCCACCGGACTGAGGGTCCGCGCCCACCTGGTGCGGAAGACCTACGAGACCGGCGCCAAGGTCACCGACGCCCAAATGCGAGAGCTGCGCATCACACCGAACGGCGTCATGCCCAAATGGAACTACACCATCGAACCCATGTGACAAAAACGGGAATCTATTTTTGCGCCGGCCCTAAGCGTAGGTGGTCAACGTCTGATGCTCCAGGGGTCGCTTCTGCGCCTTCTCAGGCAACCTCCACCAGGGTCTCCCCCCGCTGCAACGCGGACACGATGGCCCCAAGTTCGTGGTCCATCCGCTCGAGGAGAACCGAGCGGCGCGTGTTTCCCATGCGAAGCCACACGACCGCGGGACCTGACGACAGGATGTGATGGACGGCAAAGTCCTCATCCTTCGTCACGATGACCGCGCCGATTCGGTCGGCGTGCCGCCGGACGGCATCGTCGGACGCCGACGCCAAGCCGCGGTCGGCGACGTGCACCGCCTGGTGACCCCGGGCCTCGATCCGGCGCGCCAGGGCCGGCGGGAGCTGGGCATCGACGAGGAAACGCAACCTATGCGCTCCGCAGCACAGGATGATCGTTCTGACGCGCCGCGAACTCGAGAACCGCGACGAGGTCGTCGGGCTCCAGGTAAGGCAGGTCCTGCAGGATCTCCTCCCGCGTCGCCCCTGCCGCCAGGAGATCCAACACGTCCGCGACACGGACGCGCAGGCCGCGGATGCAGGGTCTTCCCCCGCATACGGCAGCGTCCGTCGTGATCCGATCGATCTTGCTCACGGCACCTCCTTCAGACCATCGGCGCCGTCCATTATCCCTCGCCGCCGGGCTCGGCACACGTGCAGGATCCCTTGCCGCCTGGCCCTGGACGAGGACGAGCGGCGCGACATGATTGCGTTTCTCCCGGAGCCGAATCGACTCGCTCTACCGCGGGTTCGGGGCGCGCCCGCCATACACGGCTTCCAGCCTGCGAACGAGCACTTCGGGCTCGAACCCGCAAGGGGCATCGACGACATGCTCCGGCCCGATGCGGAGGGCCCTGGCCAGCCCGTCGACGTCGCCCCAGGGCACCAGCAGCTTGCCGCCGGGGTGCCACTCGCGCACCCCGCCGCTGTCCCAGGCGGCTACCGGCGTGCCGAGGGTCAGGGCCTCCAGCCCGACGATGCCGAACGGCTCCTGCCAGCGCGAGGGCATCACGAGCACGGCGGCGCGCCGGTACGCGGCAGAGAGGCCTCGGCGGTCGAGCCAGCCCAGCACCTCGACGCCTTCAGCCTCGATCTCGCGACGCAACGGGCCGGTGCCCGCCACGACGAAGGGCAGCTCGGACCCCGAGCGCCGCCAGGCGTCGATGGCATCGCGGATACCCTTGGCCTCGACCACGCGCCCCGCGAAGAGGACACAGGGTGGACCGTCGCTCCGCGCGTCGCGGTCGAGACCGTAGGCAACGGGGGGCACGACCGTGACCCGGTCCGCGGGGATCCCCACCTGGGTCAGCTCGCGCTTCATGTAGGACGACAGCACCGTCAGCCGCAGACGCCTCACCGATTCCAGCCGCTGCACGGTGAGATCGAGAGTGCTCTCGAAGTAGCCCTGGTCGTCGAAGCAGCCGGCGCACAGCTCGCGTCCCATCGCGTCGCCGCAGACCCGGCCGTCCGAGGTCCACTTGCCCCGTCCCGGACAGAAGAAGCGGTGGTCCTGGACCGTCATCACTGCATCCACGCCGACCGCCCACGCCAGCACCGCGGGATTGACCACGTTGTGCACGTGCACCAGATCCGGACGCAGCCGTGCCAGCAGGGGGTCGAGATCGGCGTCGGCACGCACCCTGGCGTCCAGTTGCGGTACGACGGTCACCGGACAGGGTGGGAACACGGCGCCGTCGTCGCGGCCGACGGCGAGGTGCAGCTCGTGACCGTCCGACAAGGCATCGAGCAGACCGAGCAGAGCCAGGTCGGCGCCCCCTCGGTCACTCAGTCGATCTGCGACGTGGAGAATCCGCATCGCCGTGGTGTGTCCCACCTGGAGGGGCCGCCGCTCGGCGGCGGATGCTTTCAGGGACGAGAATTACCTTGCCGCGCTGCCAAGCGTTCCAGGAAGGAGCCATGCGCCGCGCTCTCCTGAAGCTGGCAAGTCCATATCGATCGCTGTACCGACCGTCAGTAGGCGAGCTGGTATACCTCGAGGGCCTCGCGGGCGCCGAAGGGTCTGGGGTTGAACGTGCCCGTCCACTGCCTGGCCGCGGCCTCGGCCAGGGACGGCAGGTCCTCCGCCGGCACCCCGGTGGTTCGGAGATCGGGAGGACATCCGCCGGACCGGCCGACGTCGGCGAGACGGCAAGCCAGACGGTCTCCGGCTCCTCCCCCGCTCGACACCGGCGGCAGCCCACCCGCGAGATCGCGGTACAGGTCGTCTTTCCCCTGAGCATTCCAGCGCACGACGTGCGGCAGCAGGATCGCCAGCGCAGTGCCGTGGGTCAGCGCGTAGCGCGCCGTCAGGGGGTTGGCGCAGGCGTGCGCGGCCCCGAGCATCGAATGCTCGATCGCCACCCCGGCATAGAACGCCCCGAGCTGCATTGCGCCTCGCGCGTCGAGGTCCTCCGGATGGGCGAGCACCCGGTCATAGTGGTCGTCGAGCAGCCGAAAAGCGGCGTGGGAGAACAGCGTCGAGATCGCGGTCCGGCGGGTGGTGACGGCAGTCTCGACCGCGTGGGCGAGAGCATCGAAACCGGCCGCGACGGTGACCCCGGCCGGCTGCGACAGGGTCAGCTCGGGATCGAGGATCGCGGCCGCGAAGGCGAGCTTCGGATCGCCGCACGCCATCTTCATGTGGGTCTCGTTGTCGGCGATGACGGCGTAGCTCTGGGCCTCCGATCCGGTGCCGGCGGTGGTCGACACCGCAATCATGGGAAGCAACGGCTTCCGCGCGAGCCCGTACCCCTTGTAGTCGGCAATCGCTCCCCCGTTGGTGAGCAGCAGGTTGATTCCCTTGGCGCAGTCAAGCGGGCTGCCCCCGCCGAGTCCGATGACCGCATCGGGCCGGCGGCCGGCCGCGAACGCGACACCCCGGTCGACCATCGCGGCGTCGGGGTTCACCTCGCACGCGTCGAAGACCGCGGCCTCGACCCCGGCGTCCCGCAGTTGCCGGAGCGCGCGCTCGAGGTGACCGGCGTCGCGCAGTCCGTTATCCGTGACCAGCAGCGGCCGGGAGACGCCGAGCTCGCGCGCCAGGGTCCCGAGCCGGTCAATCGTGCCCGGTCCGCACAGGACACGGGTCGGCAGATGGAACTCGAAGGAGATCACCTAGAAGCCCGGCTTCAGGGTCCCCTTCTCGCGGGCGATCTCCAGGGCAATCGGGTAGAACTGGACGAACGTCCGCTCCACCGCGGTGTGATCGGTGTGGCACGCGATGCACGGCGCCGCCTCGCGGGCCGACAGGGGCGCGATCGCGTCCGGCATCGAGCCGGCGGCTCCGAAGTTGTAGAACGCCCACCCGTCCTCGAACCGCGAGTCCTTCACCTCCGCCTCGAGCACGAGCAGGTCGCTCTGGAAGTTCCCCGCCACGTTGATAGACGCCTCGGAGGTCGCCCGCCGGATCTCAAGCACGAAGATGCTGCCGTCGGGCCACTCTCCGGTCTCCTTGAACGCCCCGTAGGCCGAGCGGTTCACGAAGACGTTCTGGAACCGCTGCGGGCGCGCGCCGCTGCCCGCCGCCCCTCCCCCTTCCGCCTCGTAGGTCATCCCCAGCCCGGCGCTGAGGAACATCCACTCGCGGTAGTCGTCCGGGCGGACGAGATCGTTGCCGTTGGTGTAGCGGGGCCCATCCGCGGGCTCCGACTGGGCGCGGACGGTGGCCGCCAGCGAAGCGGCGCAGACCGCCGCCGCCAGAACCAGGGATATCGTGATGCACCGGGGGGTCGTCTTCATCGTCTCAAACCTCATCCCGCCAGACCGTCGAGGGGGCCATCGGCGTACATCGCCCGCTTCTGCTCCACCGAATCCCACGACTCGTGGTCGGCTGTTCCTCATCATCCGGGTCACTGCTTACAAGTCGTCTCGACCGCTGTTCCGAGCAGACGCACTTCCGCGCGCCACATTATACGGGCTCGATACGGGCTCGCGAGCATTTCTCCAGGCGCGATCCGGCGCTCGCCGGCGTCCACCCGGCGGAGACCACGGCCGCCGCGCATGCCGACCGCGACCGGCGAACGTGTTCCCCGTGTCAGGATTGAATCGGACGCGAACCGCCGGCGCCGGGCCGGCCAGCCCGGCGCCGGCGGTGTGCTCCCCGCCTCAATGCACATACGTGCTGCGCGCCAGCACCCGTCCGGCGCCGCGCGGCACCTTCACGTCGATGGAATGAGAGCCCGGCTCGAGGTCCGGGGGCGTGGTGAATAGCACGTAGCGTCCGCCGACCGCGTTCGCCACCCGCTCGATGGCCCGCCGCGGATGGTGAAAGGTCGTCAGGAACAGCCCGCCGGTGTGATGGGACACGTCCCGCAGGGCCTGCTCGAAGGTGTGGAAGTCGGCCTGGGTCACGTCGAGCGAGAACACCGCGGCGCGGGCCGCGTCGAGCGCATCGAGAGCCCGCTCGTAGCGGGTGAAGCCGGTATCGAAGCCGTACCCGATCAGCACCACCGACTTCGACCCGGGCAGCGGCTCGAGCACCTCGCCGAGCCGCCGCAGGGCGTCCTCGACCTGCCAGATCTTCCGCCCCTCCGCCTGGTCGATTCCCGCGACGATCGAGAGCCCCGCCTGCGGCTCGAGCGCGCGCGGGTTCTCGTGCATCACGTCGTGGGCAAGGACCTCGCGCGCCCGATCGAGATCGGCGGTGAAGTCGAGCCAGATCTTGAAGTGGTGCTCGAACGAGACGACCGCCACCCGATCGTCCGGCCCGACCCCCGCCAGCAGGCGGTCGCTGAAATGCAGCAGCCGCAGCAACCCCAGCGCCCGGTCCGCCTCCAGACTCTTCTGCACGAAGAACACGACCAGCTGCCGGCGGTCGCGGGGCGCGAGGACCGCGGTGAAGCCGGTCGAGGCCAAGGGCGCCCGATCGGGCTCGTCGGCGCCGAGCCACAGCGCCGACTCGACCGCGACCGGCTCGCCGCCGATGCGGACTTCGAAGTCGTCCGGCTCCAGCCCCACCACCGGCTCGCCCTCGTCGCCGATGACCCGCACGTCGATCAGGACGCGCGAGACGTCGACCCGTTCGACCAGCGGCGGCTGTTGCTGCGCGCCCAGCCCGGCCCAGGCGGCAAAAGCCAGCGCCGCCGCCACCCGGCCGCACCGGCCGCCGATTCGGTGAGTCATGCGCGGGACCATCATACCGGGAGGCGATACGCTCGCCACCTCCCGCTCGCGTCGCGAGACAAGGCAGTCCTTGCCGCCGCGGCGCGCGAAGGCGTGAGCGTATTGGGCGTTCAGACCGGTGACGAGGTCGCGTGAGGGATCCCTTGCGGCTTGGCCGCCGGTTTTAGCATATGCCCAACCATGTGCCACGGACCGCCCTGCGTCAAGGCATCGCCCTCTCGGCCGCGCCCAAGAAGCCAGGTCCTCACCCTGCGGCCGGGAGGCGCCTGCCGGCGCAATATCTTGAAAACTCGGACTCAAGATCCGAATTTTCAAGATATTTCACAGCGGCGATGCGCAACGTCGCCGAGACCCTCACCCTTGACCAGCTGTTCGTGGTCTGCCCCACCCCGCACGCCTACCCCCTCGACGCCGGCATCACCGTGCTGCCGATCACCGCAGTCGTCGACCTGCGCCCGCGCATCGCCCCGCTGTGGCGGACGGACCGCCACGCTCATCCTCGCAGATCGTCCAGGAACTCCGAGGCGGGTTCGACACCGGTCACCAGCAGGCGGTCGCGAGCCCGCGTGCAGGCGACGTAGAGCAGGTGGCGCTCGGTGCTGTAGACCTCTTCGAGGTCCGACTCGTCCGCCACGTGCTCGATCCGCCCCTGGAGCGGAACGATCTCGTCGTCGCAGGCGGCCACAACGACCGCCTGGAACTCCAGGCCCTTGGCGAGGTGCATGGTCCCGACCGCGACCGATCCGGAGACCCCGCCCGAGCCGGCGTCCAGTTCCACGGGCCGCATCCCCGCCGCGCGCACTGCCGACATCGCCCGCTCGACTTGCTCTTCCGACCTGACGAACACGCCGATGGCCTGCGGCGCGTAGCCCTCGCCCTGCCGTGCGCGCAGCCAGTCGGCGACGGCCTCTGTCTCTTCCTCCGGAGAATCGAACGTTCTGAGCTCGGGCGCAGGTCCGTTGAAGACCGAGACGGTGGCGCCTCGCCGCTCGGCGTTGCCGTCGACGTCGGCGAGCTCGGCGGGCAGGAGCCGCTCGGTCTGCCGCCGGATCTGGTGCGACGTGCGGTAGTTGATGCGCAGCGTCTGGGATCGCCCGCGTACGTCGACGCCCAGCCCCCGCCACGAGAACGGCGTCTGGAAGATCCGCTGGCCCAGATCCCCGGCGAAGAAGAGACCGTCCGGCCGGCCGCCCCCGAGGGCCGCGAGAAAGCGCAACTGCGCAACGCCGACGTCCTGGGCCTCGTCGACCACACAGAAGTCGAACGGCGGATGCGGCGCCTCGGCCACCTTCGCGGCCAGCCGCGCGAACATGCCGGGCTCGGTCAATCGCTCCTGCTCCGCGAGGGCCGACCGCACCCGCGTGAAGATCGACCAGAGCAGCGCGCGCTGCTTCTCGGCCAGCCGCGTCTTGCGGCCGAGCCGCTGCACGTCCCGGTAGTCCTCCCAGCTATCGAGCTGCCAGGCATCGACGACCGTGCTCCATTCCGTCCAGAGAAAGTACGCGCTGAACCGGTTCCCCTCGACGCCGGCCGCCGCGCGGTCGAGCAGCGTTCGGACGTCCGCGTCGCCGGCGAGATCGAGGCGGCCGACACGGGCCGCGTAGAGTCGCCGCCCGATGCCGCTCATGGAGTGCACCTCCAGTCGCTCGGCAATCTTCGGCTCGTTGCCGATCAGGCGTTTGAGGCGCACCCGCAGCGCGGTCGCCAGCGCGTCCGAGAACGTCGCCAGCAGCACCCGGCTCTCCGGATGCTTGCGAGCGAGGTGCACGGCCCGGTGGAGGGCGACGATCGTCTTGCCCGTGCCCGCCGATCCGGACACGCGCGCCGGGCCGGCGTACTCGCGCTCGACGAACTGCCGCTGCGCCGGGTGCAGGAAGACCGTCCACCTCTCCCACGGGTAGTCGAGCGCCCGCTCCAGCGCCTCGACGTCGGCCATCACCCGGAAGCGGCGCTGCGCGTCCGGATGCGCGAACGGATCCGTGTCCGCGTCGGCAGGGACGGGCCGCGCCGGAGTGCCCCCGGTCGCGAGCTGAAGCAGCGCCTCGGCGGCCTCGGCCGGCAGATGATCCGCTACGTCGAGCAGCGACTCGTCCGTCGCCGCCCGCACGTCGCCCAGCCACTCGACCGGGACACCGTACTCCAGCAGCTCGTCGTCCGACCTGCCCGCGAAGATTGCCGGCAGCACCGCGGCCGCAGGGCCAGCCCCCGGGGACTCGCCGGACGCTGGAATGTCTACCTCGACGTACCGCGGCACCTGAATCTCGCGCACCGTCTCGCGGATCTCGACGAGCTGCGCCGCGCCCGTCTTCGGATGCCGCTCCAGGCGCCGCCGTTCGGCCCATTGATACGCGGCGTCGTGGTGGTCCACGTAGCAGAGCAGGAAGCTCGACGCGGTCCGGTGGAGGGATTGTCCCGTTCGTTGTTGAACTTCGCGAGTGGCGGACTCCCTGTTTCCGCACCGAGGTCGTCTATTCTACGCCACGTCAGCAACCGCACCGTCGGGCGGGGCCAGCGCGTCCAAGGCGCCGACCAGGTAGCGTAGGTCGCGGTAGCCCCGCACCCGCCGGAAGCGCGGCTCCGCCTCCACCAGCGCGCTCGCCACCCACCGTTGAATCATCTGTCCGCCGCGCCACCGCTTGACCCGCCGCGTGTAGCCCTCGACGCTGCCCATCAGGTTCTCGATGATGTTCGTCGTGCGCAGAGTACGTTCGAGCGCCCCCGTCAGACCAAGCCGCTGCACCGTCAGCGTCTCCTCGAGGCCCTCGCGGATGGACGCCGCCGCGCCGGGGTGGTCGCGCTCCAGTGACCCCGCCAACCGCGCCAGCACCCGCGCCGCGCGGTCGGCCGAATCGAGGTCCCAGGCATCCCGCAACGCCTTGCCGACCGAAGCGTGCAGCCGTTCGGGCAGATGGCCGAGCACGTTGCGCAGCTTGTGTACTTGGCACCGTTGCACCACCCCGAGGGAACCGAAGACATTGCTGATGGCCCGGCGCAGCCCCGGCGCGCCGTCGATGACGAACAGCAACGTCCGGTCCGTCGGCAGGCCGCGCGTCACCAGGTCGCTGAGCAGGCCGCTGGCGACGGCCGCCGTCTCGGTGGCCCCTTCGCGCAGTCCCAGGACGTGCTTGCAGCCCTGCGTGTCGATCCCCAACGCCACCACCATGCAATGCTCCCGGAAGACCTTGCCGTCGATGCAGACCACCCGCAGGTCCAGCTCGCCCAACGGCCGGCTGAGAAACGACCGCAGGCGCTTGGCCGACAGCGCCACGAACCGTCGAGACACCGCGCTGCTCGACGTCCCCCGCTCCGTCACCTCGGCCGGCGCCGGGTCCAACGTGCCCGCATACCGCCGCGTCGACACCCCGGCGGCGACCGCCGAGAGCGTGTGCTCGTCCAGCGGGTCGGTGGCCGCCGCCCATTGGAAGCTCGGCAGCGGCGCCTCGCCGTCGGCGCGCCGAACGCGCAGCCGCGGCACGGCAACTTGGCGCCCGCCAAGCGTTACTTGACTGGCCACGCTCCCGCCCCGCCACGCCGGCCGCTCGGCCTGATGGCGCCCCTTCGGGCCGCACAGGTCTTCTCGATCCCCCTCCATCATCGCCTCCAGGACCTGCATCCCGGTCGTGATGCACAAGCCATGGAACGCTTCCCTGACACCGTTCAGCACGCCGAGCACCGGCAGCGGCACCTGAATCGAGACCGTTCGCGAGCTTCGGGGTTGGCTGGAACGCTTCCGCCTGTCATGCTTCGCCATGGGTGGCTCTCCTCCTGTTGTTTGCACCCCTGTCCTACCACAGAACAGGGGCGAGGAGTCGCCACCCGCTTCACCTCAGTTCAACAGCATCCGGGACATCCCCCCGGTGGACGATCAGTCGGATATCGACATTGACCCGGACGGACCAGAAGTCCTTGTCCTTCGCGCCTTCGAGCTGGTGCAGCCTCAGCCCAGGACGAGCCGGATTCATCTGGAGGTCGAACGCGGTGGTCTTGACCGCCTTCTGCTCGTCGCCGGTCAGCTTCGTGAGGCTGTCGGTGAAGGTGTCGGCGATGCGGAACTGCATGCGCCTACACCGCGAAGCAGAAGTCGTGCTCTTCGAACCGCGAGGCCTTCGCGCCCGGGAACACGTTCGCCTTGGTCCTACCCATCGGACCGCCGGCTACCAAATCCATGGAGAGATACGCCGCCATCAGTTCCCCGAGAGTGCGCTGCGCCGCTTCTGCGCCATGCTCAGATACACGCTGTCCGCCGTCTCCTTGACATCCTCGGCAACGTCGAGCAGCGACTTGTCCCTTCCGTCGTACGCCCGGAGCGATCCACCCGCATTCCCGATGGTCTCCCGCGCGCGCAGCAGCGACGAGATGAACCGCCTGTCAACCGACTCAGTGCTCGCGTGCGCTTGAGCGAGATTCCCCGTCTGCTCGAGAACGTGTCGCGCCTCTTCGTCATCGAGCACCTCTCCGAGCCGCTCGATGTCCGGATTCTGCATCTCTACGACAGGCCGCGCGTCGTCCGACTTCGATCCGTAGATCCACACGAGGACCCTCCGAAGCGTGTCGAGCCGCTCCCTTGGCACCGGATCGGGTTTGGGGTCTTGTCGCGCCCAGCCCCACCCGAGACCCAGGTACTCCATGTACTGTGACCGCGAAAGCGCCGCGTAGAGATGCGCGAAACTGAACTTCACCGTCTGGCGATTGTCGATGTCGAACAACCCCTCGCGCTCGGCCTGCTCCAGCACGTAGATCGCCGAGACCATCCGCTTGACCGTATCGTGCCGATCACCGATGGCCGCCGCGATCTGTTCCAGGTCGATCCCACCAGCCGGGCCGGCCCGATGCCAATCGGCCGCGAACCTCGCTTTCGTATACGCGTCCCACTTCGCCGGCCCGTTCATGTGCTTGAAGCCCATGAACGCCCGGGCGCGTTCGCGGCTGGCGACGTGGTAGACCGACACCTCGTCGAACGTGGCCCGGAGCGAGTCGTCCACCGTCGGCACGAGAATTCGGAGATTCTCCGCGGACGCGATCCTCCGCACCAAGTCCGGTTCCCGCAGCAGACGCAGCGCGGCGAGGCGCCGGTTGCCTTCGAGGACGATCAGCCCGCCATCGTCGGCGTCGCGATCGCCCATCACGACCAACCGCTCGATGTCGAGGTACCCGTTGGCGGACATCGACTGCAGCAGTTCGTCCAGCTCGGCCGAGCGGTAGAGGCGCGCGATGATCCACTCGTCGGACGCTTGGCCCGCCTCGCCGCCCAGCCGCGGGTTTCCCCGGTCCAGCCGCAGCCGCTCCACCGGGACTTTCGTGGTCGCCTCAAGCTCCATGGTCATCGCCCCGCGCATCGTCGCCCGCCGGCAGCCCCGCCGCGTCCTCCCAGCGTGCCACCCGCCGCGGTGAGTAACTCACGTAATCGAGACCGGATTCGGCCTGCCGCTGGAGGATGCGCCGGAAGATCTCCTTGACGTCGTAGCGGCACTGCATCAGGTCTCTATCTCTACGGGCACGCCAATGCGGTTCGCGACTTCCGTCCGGAGATCCACGTCGACCTCCGGCGCCTTGATGCTCACGATCAGTGCATAGCGCGCGACCTTGTCGTACTTCTCCAGCGCCTGACGGGTCTTCCACCAGCCAACGGCCGGGTAGACGGCGAGCCATCCCCGGCTCGCGAGGTCCGCCGCAGTGCCGCGCCAGATGTCCCCATGCAGTGAACCTTTGTGACGAGCCTGCTTGCCAATCAGCCACGAGGGATCGCTGTCACGACCGCGGTCGGTTCCTTCTTCCTCATCTCTCGCGGCCGCATTGATCCGCTTCCGGAAATCATCGACTGATTCGTGCGGTCGCTTGACGTCGAAACGCAGACCGTGAGACTCGTATCGGTACCGTGAACGGACCCCGCGCCGCGACGGGTTCGGCTCGATGAAATAGGAGAGCGTGACCCGCATCTCGACTGTCGTTCCTCCCAGAGCCTCCAGCGCCTCGCTTGGCCACGGCAGGTTGTGGAGATGCATGTCCCGAAGTTTGGGCTGTTTCGCTCCCACGCGCTCGAACGGATGCAGGCGCTCCTCGACCACCATCGTCAAGGAGTTCCCGACACTCCAAAGCGCGCGACCGAGATCCGGGACTCCGAACCCACAGCGCCGGAGCAGGCGTCGGTAGTGCGTCTTCGTGGGCGCGCCACCTGCAGGCAACGAGGCACGCCGCATGGCCTCGGTCCATTCCGCCGAATGCACAATCAGAGCACGGAGGGTCTCCGGCCACAAGCCCGGATAGACGACCATGATCCGAGCCGCCAGCCGCGCAGCCAGCGCCATCGCCGCGCTGGTCGCGCGTGTCGTCGTGAAGATCCGCTCGCTGGGAAGGTGATGGGTCGTCAACAGGCTGAGGCTGTCCGCCGTGACCGCCGACAGCAGGTCCTTCGCGGCATTGCCGCCTTCCAGCACGACGTCAGGCTTCAGCGGCCAGTGCTCTTGCCAGGTCAACGAGGTCGTGCTGAACGGACTCAGACCTCCCGCCGGCGCTATGGGCTCGTACCCTCCGGTATCAGGCTCAGTGATCCGCATCCGGTCGGTGAAGGCGCCGACTGTCAATGCGTTCCACGCCTGAGCGGGATCGTGCGCGCCATCGGCGTCATTGGAAGACGGGTAGTCGATCCACGCATTCGGATCCTGGACGTTCCCGGCCGACAGAACGAGCAGACGCGGATACGCGCCGTCCCCATCGAGATCTGCCGCCAG
The DNA here is from genome assembly GCA_965229825.1 of Vicinamibacterales bacterium. GTDB lineage: Bacteria > Acidobacteriota > Vicinamibacteria > Vicinamibacterales > UBA8438 > JAJEEA01. Next base: position 866,255 of record CBDDJQ010000012.1, on the reverse strand, counting down.
TGAGTCCACCGCGGCCGACCACGCGGACGGGCGGCCCCGATCGCGGCCGTCCCGAGCGGTGACAGCCATTCCGAACACCCGGAGCCTCCCCGGAGCCGCGATCTCGGGACGCGCCACCGCCTCTACCGTCACGTATCCATGGTGCCGCGAGTCTCCGCCACCGGGCTCCTGCAGCAGCTTGACCGATTCCAGGCGGTGTTCAAGCGTCACAGGATCAGTGCCTGCCAGAAGCGGCGTCAGATCTCCGGCGAGCGCCACCCCGGCCATTTCTGTCCCGTGGCCGTGCGCGTCGTCGACGCCCCAACCGGGCTCCACCGTGTGCATATCGCCGCTATCGAGGGCTGGGCTCAGAAGCGGATGCCAGCGATTGACCCCCGTGTCGAGCAGGCAGACGTGGGGAACCCCATTGTCCCGGGAAGGGAACTGCGTTCGCGCCAGCAGCTCGTCGAGCCATTCCTGCTGCTCGTCCGGCCGCAGGGAACCGAAGAACTCGGCTGTCTCCTTGGCCCGCCGAAGCTCCGCGATGCTGTTCAGCGTGAGAATAGAGCGCTGCATCTGGTCCAGGGACGCCGACACCAGCAGCACGGTACGCTCCGGGAAAGCCAGTTCGCCGGGCGCGACGCGCATCCCCTGGGCCTCGGCTCGCTCTCGGAAAGACGAGACCACTGCCCGCCGATCCCTCCGGACCGGCAGCCACACTTCCCACCAGAGCGAGCCTTCATCCTGCGTCGGGAACTCCGCATCCGTATCGGTCCAGAGCGCCCGAAGACTGGCCGCGCGGATCTCTCGAATCGCGTCGACGAGCCTCCTGTGGTCGCGAGCCCGTCCGGCGCTATCCCGTCGCTCCTCCAGGTAGTCGCGGACGAGGCGATCGAAGTGCCCGAGCTTCCCCTCGGGCACGAACACCGTCGCGTGGGTTCGATCTCCCACGTGCCGGACGTTCAGCAGCTCGATTCCTGACCGCTCTCGCACCAAGCTCTCGAACACCAGCTTGATATTCGGAAAGCTCTCGAACTCGACCTGAAGACCCAGCCCATCTTCCATCCCCGCTGTTTCTTGCGCCTCGCGGGCGGCGCCCGCATCCACCCGAAGGGCACCAAGCTGCTCTTGGAGGGCGCCACCCTGTCGGGCGCGATTGCGTTCTGGAACAATCGGGAGCTCCTGAGGGGGCGGCGGGGGGGACCGATAAGGCTCCGCCTTGGCGAACCCTTCGAGAATAAAGTGCCGACTTCTTCCCTCCGACCCGTTGGCCATGTTCACGCCTCGCCGCTACGCCCTGGCCGCAGCCAGCTTATCGGCGATGGTCTGGCGCTCCTTGAGCATCACCCGGATATCCGCTTCGCGAACCAGATGCCGTTCATGAATCAACGCGTCCTTCAGAACCTCGTTGGCGGCACGAGCGACTTCCGCGTAGCTCAGGCCCGCCGCGAACTCGGCGAGGCTGCGCCACCGAATGCGCTTCACGGAAGCCGAAGACAGCCGTCTCCTGAGAAGCAGCGCGATTTGCAGCCTGTCCGGCAACTCGTAGAGCAGGATGTCGTCGAAGCGACGGAAGAGCGCCGGATCGAGAATATCCGGATGGTTCGTCGCGGCAATGACGAGGCTGTGGGACCGATCCTGCTCGATCATCTGCAGAAAGCTGTTGAGAACGCGGCGAATCTCCCCGACGTCATTCGCAAGTCCGCGATGCGAACCGATGGCGTCGAACTCGTCGAAGAAGTACACGCCGCGCGTACGCCGAGTCGCCTCGAAGATCTGCCGCAGCTTGGCCGCCGTCTCCCCCATGTACTTGGTGATCAGCCCATCGAGACGCACCTCGAGGAGTGGAAGACCCAGCTCTCCCGCCAGAGCCGACGCGGTCAGCGTCTTGCCGGTTCCCGGAGGACCTGTCAGCAACAACTTGCGCCGCGGCGCAAGACCTCGCTCGACAATGCGCCCCGCATGGCGCTGCTCTCGAATCACGCGCCGAAGCTGTTCGCCGAGGTCTTCCCCCAGCACCATCTCTCCCAGCCGTGCGCTCGGATACGACGCCTGCAGCAGATTCGCCAACTCGCCACGCGGTTGTCCGATCGGGATCGGCGCGCCGGTTCCCAGACTGCTCTTGGCCTGATCGATCAGGGCGCGCAGTTCTTCCGCAAGCCTCCCGTGGCCGCGCTTCGCCTCGTGGGCGGCCACCTGCATGGCCACGGAGAAGAACCGGTCGTCATCACCTTCCAGGTGCGACTTCAATAACGCCTTGAGCTGGTCACCGCTGGCCATCGAACACTCTCCAGTGCCGTGCACGCCGATTCACACCCGAAACACCTTCATGACCTCGCCGTCGAAATGTCGATGACCTTGACGGCGGGCCGGACTCCAGACGATCGAACCGACGCCAACCAATCCTCAGAGGTTCGGATTCCGAACTCCAGACTCCACGTTGCATCGGCGGTCCCCGGTCAGCCTACCTCCGACCATCATGCACGATCGTCCAGCTTCCGCCGCAGATCCTCTTCCGCGTCCAGCGACGCCACCGCCGTTCCCGCCACGTTCGTCAATCGGGCCAGATCGAGGCGGGGAATCTGCTGCTGGTCCGCGAAGACGACCACGGACTCGAACGTGAGCTTCCGGAGCAGGAAGTGGGAGAGCATGATCGTCGTCAATCGCGCCTTGTCGCGGTTAGGAACGCCATAGAGGAAGACCGGACGATGTTCGCTCTCTATCCGGTAGTCGACCGGGTAGTTCGATCCGTCTGGAATCTCCGGCGGCACATAGTCCGGCTCGATCTTGCGCTCGTCCAGCATGGCGAACAGCAACGCCCTCAGATCTTCATAGAAGGTCGACGACGACCGCGCGCTGCCGAGAAAGGTCAAATCGTAGATCTTGGTCAGCGCCTGTCCCAATCTGAACAATGCATCGGCGACATGGTCCGGCGCCGCCTCGACAGAGAAGACGCCATCGTGTTCCTCGATCCCCGTCTCGCGAACGATCCGCTCGCGCAGGCCCGCGCGCGGGCCGTCGTAGAAGGCATCCACGTCGTGCTCATAGCTGACGTGCATCAAGGTATGCCCACGGTCGCTCAGCAACACCCCGCCCGAGGGCGTTTCCGAGAGGTAGATCGCATAGTGGTCGCCGTCCGGAAACGTGAACGGCGTATCCAACATCAGGATCCCGTCGTCCCGCCTGTGGATACGAATGCTGGTGCACAGTCGGTCGCACAGCGTCCTTTCCAGCGCGGCTTCGTCAAGGCGCATCGGACTTCCTTATTCTGAGCCTGCGTTTCGGGGTGAACAGACTTCCTTCGTCGGGCTGTGTGGTCAGTCCCTGGATGCCGCATTCATGGACCAGGTACGCGATCGCCCCGTCGAGAGTGTGATACTCGTCTGTCCTCTCGGCATGGTCATCGGCCTTTCTGCCCGCCGCGATAGCGGCGGCTGTGGCGCGATGCACATGGCACCGAAAGTGAATGGCGCCGTGCCGATGGTTTGCGCCGTTGCAACGCATCAGGCTGAGCGACCTGCCGCCGCTCCCGATCAAGGCGAGCCCGCAGGAGAAATCCTGATCGTCGTCCAGATTCCGGCGCTGATACATACGAAACCTCACACGATCGTCGACTCCGGAAACCGCTTCGAAGTTCCGTTGCTCATGGCGGCCCGGTTTCGAGATCCAGCGCGCACGGGGGTTCGTGATCCGCTTGGGCACGGTGCGGTAACGTTCGAGTTCGTCATCGGAGAACAACTGGTCCGTCATCGCTCACACCCGGAACACCTTCATCACCTCGTCGCCGAGATGGTTGATGACCTTGACGGCGATGCGGCCCGACTCGGGGCGGTCGAACGGACGCGAGATGTCGCTGTGGAGCGAGGCCCAGGCGTCTGGGTCGATCTCGGCCTTCAGGGTGGTCTTGAGGGCCTTGTAAGGGTCGTTGGCGCCGAGGAAGTACGCGTGGCGGACGAAGAAGCTTTCCTCGTTGTAGTCGGTGTCGATGAACCAGCAGGCGATGCCGTCGGCGCCGTGGCTGCGGACCTCGCCGGTGTTCGGGTGGAAGACATCCACGCCGTTGATCTTCACCTGGAGCTGGCCGTCCTCGGCGTGCTCTGCGTCGGCCGGCAGAATGTCGATGTCGGGCTCGCCGAAGACGACGAAGAGGTTGCCCTTGCCGGTGTTCTTCAGCTCGCCGGCCATGTGGAGGTCGGCGTTCATGCGCGCCTTGAGGACCGGGATGCGGCCGAGGCGGTCGAACTCGGAGGCGTGGGCCTCGTAGTTGAACGCGCAGGCGACGAGCACGTCGAAGCCCGCGTCCCCGGCCTCCCGGGCGGCGGCCACGAGGTCCGGTCGGGAGACAGTGCCGAACTCGGGGCCGACGAAGATACCCGCACGCTTCTCGGGCCCTACCTCTCCCCCGCCCTCGACGTAGCGTCCCTCCGCGCAGATGTACGCGCCCGGCCACGGCGTGAGCCCGGCGAAGGAAATGCGGTCCTCCTTGTGCGCCTGCTGGACGCCGGCCGTGGCGAGCTGCTCCATTATCATGCCCGCGAAGTCCTGCCGAGGGCCGTAGTCGGCCTTCGCCTCAGCGACGCGGTCCAGGAACTCGTCGTTCTCGTCGACGGTCAGCACGCGATGCGGCGACAGGCTCTCGACCGTGAACGGCCCCGCCACGCGCACCTTCCGGTTGTCCTCGTAGGGCTTGTCGTAGAGGTACTCGTAGTCCGCCTTGGCCGCGATGGAGTCGTCGATCTCCTGCTGCCGCGCGATGCGCGCCTCCCACCACAGCCGATGCGTCTCGATCACCTCCGCAGGCCACGTCTCCGACACCTCGCGGGGAACTTGCCGCTCCTCCCAGTCGCAATCGAGCCTCGCGTTCAGATCCTCGCGCAGCGGCTTCAGCGTCTTTTGCCAACGCTCCCAGATAACGTCGATCTCCGCGTTGTTGGCGATAGACTTGAGCGTGATGTGCGGGACCCGTTCGAAAACGAACCCTTGCCGGACATCGCCCTGCGTTGGCCCGTCCGATAGCGCCTTGCGTGCGATCTCGCCTTCCTTTCGCTGCCCCTCCCGACTGTCCGCGAGGAGATAGTACGGGTACCGTGCGCCCATGATACGCGTCCGGGCCAGTGCTAAAGCGACGCGCGAAGTGTCGATCGTGATCCAGCGCCGTCCCCATTGCTCAGTGATATAGGCGGTGGTACCGGAGCCACAGGTTGGATCTAGCACCAGATCCCCCGGATCAGTGCTCATCAACAAGCACCTGCCGACTATTTTTGCGTTCGTTTGGACGACATAAATCATGTCTGGGACGTTACCCGCCGTGTCGTCCCACATGTTCGTAAACTCAATGACAGGTGAGTCCTCAACGACAAAAAACCTGAATCCGAGTCCTTCCTTGTCAGTGACCGAAATGCGCCCCGCGTGCTTCAGCCTCTCGAACTGCTCTGGATTGCCCCGCCAACGACGGCCCTTGCGTGGCCAATAGTTTCTTCCGTCCATCTCAACGACGAAGAGTTCCCCTGTCCCTTCGAGATCCTGAATCCTGAAAACTCGTGTCCCTTCTGGGACGAGCCACGGCGCTCGTTTCTCTTCAGTTGTCAGTGGTCTAGTTGTGCCGTCAGGAAGTTCCCCCCATAGAGCTAGCTTCTTAGGATCTTCGGTGGAACCTTCATTGACCTCTCGGGGTCTATACATTTTGCGGACTTTGCAAGCATCAACACTCTTTGCGTACCAGAGGATGTAGTTGAACGCGTTCTTGATTGTCTTGCTGCGTGGAGCGCCCTTTTTCCAGACTATTGTCGCAACTGCGTTTTGAGCGCCAAGAACTTCGTCGAGCAGTGTCCGCACGAGGTGCACATTCTCATCACTTATCTGTACAAAGATCGAACCACTCTCTGCTAGCAATTCCCGCGCAACCGTCAACCGTTCCCTCAAGTACGTCAGATAGGAATGAACCCCATCCCGCCACGTATCCCGAAACGCCTTCACCTGCTCCGGCTCGCGGCTGATGTGCTCCGCCTTGCCGTCCTTGACGTCGCGGCCGGTCGTCGACCATTGGAAGTTCGAGTTGAACTTGATGCCGTAGGGCGGGTCGAGGTAGATGCACTGCACCTTGCCGCGCAGCCCCTCGCGCTCGGCGAGCGACGCCATCACCTGCAGGCTGTCGCCGAGGATCATCCGGTTCGACCAGTTGGCGTCGTGCTGGTAGAACTCGGTCTTCGCGCCCTCGTCGGGCAGGCCGTTGAAGTCGGCGAACAGGTCGGGCTGGGTCTCGGTCGCGGCGCCCTCGCGGTCCCGGCGCCGGTCCTGGGTCCGGCGCCGCAGGTCGTCGATGAGCACCTTCGGGTGCACCTTCTCCTGGATGTAGAGCGGCGGGGCCTGCACGACGAGGTCGGACCAGTCCTGCTGGTCCTTGCCGCGCCAGACGAGCTGGGGGTCGAGGTCGCGGTTGCGGCGCTGGTAGGCGACCTGGACCGGGCTCTGCTCGGACCGGTCCATCACCGACCGGAACTCGGCCGTCGGGATGTTCTTCCGCGACGCGTCGTCGTGCTTCAGGGTCGCGATGGTCTTTTCGCGCTTCCGTTTCGCCATGCCTGCTCCATCCGCAGTCAGGTTCGCCAGACGGTCCTGACGTGCGGGTAGTCGAGGATTCTGGCGTCGGCGGTGACGACCGGCGCCGACCGCCGGCGGGCCTCGGCCACGATAATCCGATCCGCCGGATCGCGGTGAAACGGATCGGGCAACGCGTACGCCTCCTCGATCGACTCGAGCTCGACGGGGAGCACGGTCCAGCCGTTCAGCTCCACGTAGTGGCGGAACCAGAGACGCCAGTGCCGGTCGAGGTCGATGCGCCCGCGTTGGGCCGCGCAGGCGATCTCGGCGCAACTGATGGCAGACACGCACACTTCGGTGTCGTCCATCTCGAGCAGCGACACGGCCCGCGGCGAGAGCTGCCCGGGGTCGCTGACGGCCCAGACGAGGGCGCACGTGTCGAGCACCACCGTCACGACCGCTCGTCCCCCAGCATCTCCCAGTCGGCGTCCGGAATCATCGGGGCGGTCAGATCGGACTTGACGACGGCGCTCCCCTTGCCGCACCCGAGAACGGTTCGATTGCGGCCGGCCCGGCGGATCGGCACGACACGGGCCAGCGGCATGTTCCGCTTGCGCACCTCCACCTCCTCGCCGTTCGCCACGGCCGCGAGGTATTCGCTGAGGTGGTTCTTGAACTCGGCGATGTTGGCAATCTTCATGGCCACATTATAGGCCTCATCGGGCCGGCAAGAACGGGTCGCCATCCGACCCGGCACCCGGCCCCGATCAGCCCACGGCCCCCGTGACGAGCGCCTGGAACCCGGCCCTCAGCGCGGCCTCGAAGTCCTCCTGCATCTCGTACACGTCGGTCAACTCGGCGAAGGCCCAGCGGCCGTAGGTGCCGAGGTTGTTGACGCCGGGGACCCAGTAGGTGTCCATGGTCGTCTTCTTGACCTTGGCGTCCTCGCGGCGGTAGCCCTTGACCTCGATGACCATGCGCAGCAGGTCGTCGCCGCCGCGACCGTCGTCGACGAGCACGATGAAGTCGGGCAGGTAGCGGCGCGTCTCGGAGCCGTAGCGGTACGGCACTTCCAGGCCGAGGTTGTGGTTCTTGACGTAGGCGCGCACCCGCGGGTGCGCCTCGACCACCCGGCACAGCTCGGCCTCCCAGTCGCTGTCGCAGACCAGCCAGTTGACGTGGCAGCGGCTGGCATCGGTCTTCCAGCGGGTCTTCCTCGACGTGGTGAAGCGCACGTGGACGGTCGACCCCGTCGGGTTGTAGGGGTCCAGCACCGCCTTGATCGGCCGCTCGCCCAGCAGCGTGGTGACGATGCCCGCCGTGATCTTCTCGCAGGCCATGTCGGCCAGCTCCTGGTACATGAGCTGGGCGGGATACGTGTCGCCCTTGCAGACGAGGTGGCGGTCTAGCCACTGCCGCGCAATCCGCTTGAGCTGGCCGAAGAGGTGCAGCTTGGGCTCCTCGCCGGGGTCCCGCCACTTCGTCTCGAGAAGCCGCTTCGTCAGGTGGAAGAGCAGCGTCGAGCTCCGCAGATCGCGGGTGTGGATCAGGTTCAGGTCTACCCCTTCGCCGATGATTCCCTCGTTGCGCGTGATGGACGGCCCGACCAGATCGGGCGTCAGGTCCAGCGTCGCGTCGTCGTCGAACTTGGCGGTCAGGCGTTCTTCCGGCAGCTCGACGCGATAGCCCGCCACCCGGGGGAAGCGGATCTCGCAGGCGTCGCGCTCGGGCGTGATCGCCTTGACCAGCACCGTCTCGCGCGGCGGCGTCGGCTTGACCGGCACCGGCCTGGCCGTGAAGTCGAACGGGATGCCGAGGACGTCCGCGTACTCGACGTCGAAGAGGCCGTCCTCGTTCGGGTCGTACGACTGGCGGCGCAGCGCGCGGCCGATGACCTGCTCGCAGAGGAGCTGCGTGCCGAAGGCGCGGACCCCGAGCACGTGGGTGACGGTCCGGGCGTCCCAGCCCTCGGTGAGCATCGAGACGGACACGACGCACCGTATCGATCCGCCGAGCGTGTCCGGCCTGCCGACGGTGTTCATGACCTCGCGGAGCAGGTCGTGATCGGTCAGATGCTCGGCCTGCCGGCGGTCCCCGGTCCGGGCCACGATCTCCCGCCGGAATCGGTCGATCTCGTCTCCCGCCGCGGCCCGGAACTGCTTGTCGAGGGCCTCGCCCGAGTCTAGCTGTTCGCTGTCGATGAGCAGCGTGCGCGGGCGGGCGAGCGGGTTGCCGTGCTCGTCGAAATTGCGAAACAGGGCCAGGCGGCCCGTCTGCAGCGTAGTGGAGCCGTCCTCGTTCTCGCGGGAGAAACCCGCGATGAAGTCGTGGACGAGCTTCGAGGTCGACGTGTTGTTGCAGACGACGATGAAGCACGGCGGGACCTCGATGCCCGCCTCCCGCCACAGCTCGAAGGTCTTCTCGTAGTGCCCGTAGAGCGCCTCGAGCGCGGTCTGAAGCTGGAGCGGCAGGCTGAGCGGGTCGAGGCCCCCCGCCTTGCCGCGGCCCTTCTTCGGCATCTTCGCCCGGATGTGCTCCCACAGGTTCCGGAACTTCGGCATGTCGCCGCCGGGAATGTTGTCGGCAACCGGCACGCGCGGCAGCTTGACGATGCCGGACTCGATGGCGTCCATCAGCGAGAAGTCGCTGGCCGTCCACGGGAAGAGCGTCCCCTCGGCATAGCCCGACCCGCGCAGGAAGAAGGGCGTCGCCGAGAGGTCGATCACGCGCTGCAGGCCGAGCTTTCGCTGCACCGCTTCGAGGCCGGAGATCCAGACCCGCGCCGCCTCCCGGTTCCTGTCGGCCTCTTTGCGGTCGTCACCCTTGAGGGAGCCCTCCTCGTCCTCGCTGGCCGGTTTCTCGCGGTAGCAGTGGTGGGCCTCGTCGTTCAGCGCCAGTATCCGCTTCATGCTCATCAGCTCGGGCATGACCCGCTGGAGCACCTGCCCTTCCGTCTCCCGCGTCGCCAAGCCCGGCCCCGGACCCTGGAGCAGGGCGCGGCCGCCCTTCGAGAGCGGCAGCGTCTCGCGCCGCAGGAAGGCGTGGTAGTTGGTAATGACAATCTTCGCCTTCTCCAGGTCGCGGAGCATGTCGCCGGGCGCCAGCTCGCGGCTCGCGTAGTAGCTGTCGGGGTCGTTCGGCTGCAGCACTCGCAGCCGATCGCGGATCGTCACGCCGGGGGTGACCACGAGGAAACCGCGCGTGAACCGCCTGCTGCCGGGCCGGCGCACCGCGTTGATGGTCTGCCAGACGATGAGCATCGCCATGACCGTGGTCTTCCCGGCGCCGGTCGCGAGCTTGAGGGCCAGCCGCGCGAGACTGGGGTTGGCCTGCTCGCTGGCCGCGTCGATCTGATCGAGGAACCGCCGCCCCTCCTTGCCGAGGGCCGGTGCAACCTCGGTCAGCCAGATGGCCGTCTCCACCGCCTCGACTTGGCAGAAGAAGGGCCGGATGTCGCCGAACCGGTGGCTGCGCCAGTGCGTCAGCAGCCGGGCCGTCTCGGGCGTCACCCGCCAGGTGCCCGGATCCGGCAGCTCGCGCCAGCGATCCACACGCTGCCGGATGCCGCTGATGAGCTCAGTGAGGTCGTACTGCTGGCGACCGGCCTCGAGCGTCTGGGCGTCCGGGTCGAAGACCATCTCGTGCTGGACGGCCTTCTGTTTCTTCGGCTTCGGGATGGGCGTGATAAACGAGACGCGGCGCCGATGCTCCAGAACCCGGTTCGTCGGCTGGCCGCTCGCGTCGAGTTCCCAGTGACGCGCGGGGTACTCGTAGGGCGAGTTCAGGATGGGTTGCTCGAAGAAACGCCTGTCCATGACGCGTCAGGTCGTGCCTGAGGGGTCTCTACGGCTTTTCCGGATCGCCTCTTGGGGCATGGGAACCGAACCGCGGACGCTCACCCCGCCTTGTACGACCGCACGGGCAGGGCTTCGGTCTCGAGCGTAGCCAGATCGAGCTTCGTGGAGGCGTGGTCGATATCGAAGCCGACCGCGTTGCCCGCCGTATCGAGATCGACGTTGATCCCGGTGGAGACTTCGCGTGTCTACACGCCAGGGCCGGCCTTGAGCTCTACAGAGAAACTCACGGTGACCACTGACTCAGGCGGCCTTCACTTCGACCTCCACTCCAAGGTCGTGCAGACGGCGGAGGAGGCGCTGGGTAACGCGGTGCTTGTCGCGGTTCGCCAGGTACCGGCCGCCGAGGTCGTGGTAGTCCGTCTCGTCGCGGAGCATGAAGTAAGCAGCGGTCAGCATGGAAGCGGCGACCGCCACGATTGCCTTCTTCGGGCCGCGCCGGCCCTTGAGCCGTCGAAACTGCGTCTGCAGATAGCTCCCGTTCTTCCGGGTTGCCGCCCACGCGGCCTGGACCAGCGTTGTCTTCAGCCACGGCGTCGCGTGACGGATCCGGGTCGAGCGGCGCTTCCCCGCACTCTCGTCGAGGCGCGGGCACAGTCCCGCCCACGAGACCAGATGTCCCGGACCGGGAAACCTCGTCATGTCCACGCCGATCTCGGCGACGAGCACCCGCGCGACGGTCTCACTGACCCCGGGGATCGTCGTCAGCCGCTCGGCGGCCTCGCGAAAAGGGCGCAGCACCTCGTCGGCCTGCTGCTCCAGTTTCTGCACGGCGGCGCGCAACGCGTCGATCTGCCCCAGGTGCAGCTCCAGCAGGAAACGGTGGTGCGCCGTCACCCGGCCGTGCACCGCGGCGATGATGTCCGCGCGGTCGGCTTTCAGGCGCCCGGTGGTGCAATCGGCCAGCCGCTCGGGATCGGTCTCCCCGGCGATGAGCGCCGCCAGGATCGCCCGGCCGCTGACGCCCAGGATGTCGGTGACCACGTGCGTCAACTTCACGTTCGCGTCTTCGAGCGTCTTCTGCAGGCGTTGCGTGTGCCGCGTGATCTCGCGGACCAGTTGCTTGCGGGTCCGCGTCAGGTCGCGCAGCTCCTGGATCGGGGCCGGCGGCACGAAGCTGCCCCGAATCAGCCCGTGCGCCAACAGGTCGGCGATCCAGGCCGCGTCGTTCCGGTCGCTCTTGCGGCCCGGAACGTTCCGGATGTGCTGCGCGTTGGCGAGCACCAGCGTGAACGACTCTTCGTCTTCGAGGACGTGCCACACCGGCTTCCAGTACACGCCGGTCGCCTCCATCGCCACGTGCGTGCAGCCCGCCTCGGTCAGCCAGGCCGCCAGTTCGAGCAGACCCGCCGTCGTAGTCGCAAACTCCCGGTGCTCGGTCGTGACCTTCCGACCCGCAGCGATGCGCACGCACGCGTTCACGCACCGAGAGTGGACATCCAACCCGGCGCACCGGGGGTACAAGACTTCCATCCGTCACCTCCTGCTCGCAAAGGCGCTGGCGTGGAGTCCGCCGGTACGAAATCTACAGGGCGCGCTCACCGGAAGAATCTCCGGTCTCGCAATACGGGGTGCTCGCGGGACTCCGGGTCCAACTAAAAAACGGGCTCTTGGCACCATAGAGAAACCGACCTCTGGGCCAGCGCCAAGCCCCTACACGATATCCTGTTTCATGAATACGCGGGTCCGGCACCGCCGGGTGGAGAACTAAATACAAACTGTCGGTTTCCGGGTAGTAGTGGAGCTTCATGACGCGTCCTTTCGGAAGCCACGGTCGAAAAACGCGTGTGGATGCCACGGCCTTCCGGCTGCGCCTCGCGCCGGAGCGGTGCTGCGATCACTTCGATGCACCACGCAGGATCGATATACGGGCGCTTGCGGAGCACCTGCTCATCGAAGTAGCGGGTCGTCTTGATCGAGACTCCGGGAGTCACGTCCCTGCGTCAGGCCGGAACGACCCCCCGTCACGCCAGGATGCCGTCGACCACCTTTCCGTGCACGTCCGTCAGGCGGAAGTTCCGGCCCTGGTAGCCGAAGGTCAGCCGGGTGTGGTCGATGCCGAGGAGGTGAAGCATGGTGGCGTGCAGGTCGTGGACGTGCACCGGGTCGCGGACGATGTTGTAGGAGAAGTCGTCGCTCTCGCCGTAGGTGACACCGGGCTTGACGCCGCCGCCGGCCATCCAGATGGTGAAGCAGCGGGGGTGATGGTCCCGCCCGTAGGTGTCTTCGGTGAAGACGCCCTGGCAGTAGGCGCTGCGGCCGAACTCGCCGCCCCAGACGACGAGGGTCTCGTCGAGCAGACCGCGCTGCTTCAGGTCCTGGACGAGGGCGGCCTGGGCCTGGTCGACGTCCTTGGCCTGGCGCTCGATGCCGCGGGGCAGGCGCGTGTGCTGGTCCCAGCCGCGGTGGAAGCACTGGATGAACCGGACGTCGCGCTCGGCGAGCCGGCGGGCGAGCAGGCAGTTGCGGGCGAAAGTGCCGGGGGTGCGCGAGTCGGGGCCGTAGAGCTCGAAGGTGCTGTCGGGCTCGTCCGACAGGTCGGTCAGCTCGGGCACCGAGCTCTGCATGCGGTACGCCATTTCATACTGGGCGATGCGCGTGCTGGTCTCGGGGTCGCCGTACTCCTGCTCCTTGAGCTCGTTCAGCGCGCCGAGGTCGTCCAGGAACCGGCGGCGCGTGCCGGGGTCGACCCCGGGGGGGTTCGACAGGTACAGCACGGGGTCGCCGGTCGAGAGGAACTTCACGCCCTGGTAGCGGGTCGGGAGGAAGCCGCTGCCCCACAGGCGGTCGTAGAGGGGCTGCCCGGTCTGGGCCGAGCCCTTGGAGATCATGGCGACGAAGGTCGGCAGATCGGCGTTCATGCTGCCGAGGCCGTAGGACAGCCACGCCCCCATGCTGGGCCGGCCCGCGAGCTGGGCCCCGGTCTGGAAGAAGGTGATGCCGGGGTCGTGGTTGATCGCCTCGGTGTGCATCGACTTGATGAAGCTCAACTCGTCGACGATCTTGGCGGTGTGCGGCATCAGGTCGCTGACCCAGGTCCGGGTCTGGCCGTACTGCGCGAACTTGAACATCGACGGCACGAGCGGGAACCGCTCCTGCCCCGCGGTCATGGTGGTGACGCGCTGATCGCCGCGCACCGACGGCGGCAGGTCCTCGCCGACCATCTGCGCGAGGGCCGGCTTGTAGTCCCACAGCTCGTGCTGCGACGGGGCGCCGGACTGGAACAGGTAGATGATCCGCTTGGCCTTCGGCGCGTGGTGCGGCAGGCCGGGCAGGGCGCCGATGGCGGCCGCGGCCGCCGGGGCGCCGCCGCCGGGGGCCCGGGCCAGGAGGTCCTGCCCGAAGAGGGTGGCCAGGGCCGCGGTCCCGATGCCGGTGCGCGTGAGCTCGAAGAAGCGCCGCCGAGTCAGAAGCTGTTCGAGATGCGCGTCCATCGTCATTCCTTTGTGATAGTGCCGTCGAAGTTCAGGATCAGGTTGGCGACCATCGTGAACGACGCCAGCTCGGCCACGTCGAGGGTCTCGTCGCGCTGCGACTCTCCCTGGCTGACGAGCTCGAGGGCGGCGCCGCGGTCGGCCTGGTAGCGGTCGAGATGCCGCTGATATCCGTCGACCAGAATGCTGCGCGCGGCCGGCCGAGGCCGGTGGGCGGTCGCCAGCAGGTACGCGTAGGCGATACGATCTTCCGGGTTCTCGCCGCCCTCGGTCATCATCCGCTCGGCGAGGCGGCGGGCCGCCTCGACGTAGGTGACGTCGTTCATCAGGTTCAGTGCCTGCAACGGCGTGTTGGTGCGGCCGGTGCGCACGATGCAGGTCTCGCGGGTCGACGCGTCGAAGGTCATCATCGTCGGCGGCCCGAGGGTGCGCTTCCAGAACGTGTAGAGGCTGCGGCGATACAGGTCGTCGCCGGTCTCCTGCACGTAGTCGCCGTAGCCCCCTTCGACCATGTCGGCCCAGAGGCCCTCCGGCTGGTACGGCTTGACCGACGGCCCGCCGACCTTCTCGACGAGGAGGCCGGACATCGCCAGCGCCTGGTCGCGAATCATCGGCGCCGGCAGGCGCAGCCGGGAGCCGCGCGCGATCATCCGGTTCTCGGGGTCGCTCTCGAACTGCTCGGCGGTGACCTGGGACGCCTGGCGGTAGGCGGCGCTGGTCACGATGGCCCGTTGCAGCGCCTTGACGTCCCAGCCCGAGTCGATGAACTCGGTGGCGAGCCAGTCGAGCAGCTCGGGATGGCTGGGGAACTCGCCCTGGGTGCCGAAGTTCTCGGCCGTCTTCACCAGCCCGGTCCCGAAGTACATCTGCCAGAACCGGTTCACGGTGACGCGGGCGGTCAGCGGATGCCCGGGATCGACGAGCCAGCGCGCGAACGACAGCCGGTTGGCCTCCACGCCCTCCGGCAGCGGCGGGAGGACCGCCGGCACGCCCGGGAACACCTCTTCGGCCGGGGTGTCGTAGGCGCCGCGATTGAGCCGGTAGGTGGGCTTCCGCACCGCCCGCTCTTCCATCACCATGACGGTCGGGAAGCTGTCCCACAGTTCCTGGCGCTGGCGCTCGAGCCGGGCCACGGTACGCACCGCCTGCTGAATCGCGGGCGGCGCATACTGGTCGAGGAACGCCAGCCGCAGCTTGTCGGCCTGGGCCCCCGTCCGCTGCCCCGGAGCCAGGGCGGCAATCCCGCCGAGCGACTCGGGCGTCGCCACCACCGCGGCCTCGGCGGGGTTCAGCACCCCCTCGTAGATCCGGACCTCGTCGAGCTGCCCCCGGAACCGCGGCTTGTCCGACCCGCTGGCCCCGATGCGCAACGGATAGCGCGTCGCCGGCAGCCGGTTGCCGACGAGGTCGAGCAGCGGCTCGAGCGCCTGCAGACGGCCGTCCACGTAGACGCGGATGCCCTCCGGGGACTTCGAGCCGTCGTAGGTGGCGACGACGTGCTGCCACCGGCCGAGCGCGATCTCCCCGACCGTCTCTGCCGCGACCCCGTCGTCGAGCACGCGCGTCGACAGGCTCAGGCGAATCTTGCCGTCCTCGAGATAGAGGCCCCAGCCGACCTCGCCCTGGTCGCCGCCGGCGGCGCGAGAGACTATCACCCCGTTCTCGTCCATCGGATACATCCAGGCGGCGAGACTGAACGCGTCGTCGTAGCCGACGTCCGGGCTGTTGCCTGCGTTGACGAATCGCCGCCCGTCGAAGCTGGCCGCGGCGCCGATGACGCCGGGATAGAACTGCGGCAGCCCGTCTTCGAGCACGGCCGGCACGTCCGTCGTCGTCTGGATCCCGGCGATGGTGCCGTCGAAGGCGTGATACGCCAGCAGCCCGTCCCGCAGGTTCCAGTCGACCGGCCCCGCCGCCTCGAGCGATGCCACCCACTCTGCCTGGGCGGCCGCCGCGTCCGCGTCCAGCGCGGCCCGCGCGGCCCGCGCCTCCGCCAGCTCCGCGTCCAGCGCATCGGCCTCCGCCTGCTGCTCGCCGGTGGGCGCGGTCACGAGCGGCGGCGAGTTCACGTACTTGAAGCCCTTGCCCCGCTCGGGGATGTTGTTGAAGTTCGCCATGACCTCGTAGAACTCCTTCTGCGAGATCGGGTCGAACTTGTGATCGTGGCAGCGCGCGCACCCCAGGGTCAGGCCCATCCAGACGGTGCTGGTCGTCGACACCCGGTCGACGCCGTACTCGGCGAGGAACTCGTCGACCACGATGCCGCCCTCGCTGTTCAGGCTGTGATTGCGGTTGAAGGCGGTCGCGATGCGCTGGTCCAGGGTGGGATCGGGCAGCATGTCGCCGGCGATCTGCTCGATCGTGAACCGATCGAACGGCATGTTGGCGTTGTAGGCGTCGATGACCCAGTCGCGCCAGCGCCACATCGACCGCTCGCCGTCGGTCTGGTAGCCGTTGGTGTCGGCGTAGCGGGCGGCGTCGAGCCACTCGACGGCCATGCGCTCGCCGTAGCGCGGCGACGCCAGCAACCGGGCGACGGCCTGCTCGTAGGCGTCGGCGGCGTCGTCGTTCAGGAAGTCGGCGAGCTCGACGGGGGTCGGGGGCACGCCGGTGAGGTCGAGGGTGACGCGACGCAGCAGGGTCGCGCGGTCCGCCTCGTCGGACGGGGCCAGGTTCTCCTGCTCGAGCCGCTGCAGCACGAAGTTGTCGATGGCGTTGCGGGGCCACTCGGCGCCGTCCACCGGGGGCACCACGGGCCGCTCCGGCGGGATGAACGCCCAGTGCGACTCCCACTCGGCGCCCTGGTCGATCCACAGGCTGAGGGTCTCGACCTCCGCTTCGGTGAGGGCCTCGCCGCCGCGGGGCATCCGGACGCGCGCGTCGCCGGCCGCCACGCGGTGCACCAGCGGACTGCCGGCGGCGTCGCCCGCGACGACCGCGGGACCGCCGAACCGGCCGCGGTCGGCGAACGGGCCGTCGGGCACGTCCAGCCGCAGGCCGGCCTGGCGGGCCTGCTCGTCGGGCCCGTGACACGAGAAGCAGTTCTCCGAGAGCAGGGGCCGCACCTCGCGGGCAAAGTCCACGGTGCGCTCGGCGACCGCCCCCGAGGCGGCCCCGGCCGCCGCGAGGTCGGCGCCCAGATGCGCCCCCTGGTCGATCCACGTCCGCACGAGCTGAATCTGGTCCGCGGTCAGCAAACGCCCGGACGAGACCGGCGGCATGCGGCCGATCGGCTCCTCCGTCGTCAGCCGCTGGAACAGCGGGCTGCCGCCGGCGTCGCCGGGCCGCACGTGGGTCTCGATGAAGTCGCCGGTGTCGAGCCGCAGGTCCGCCTGCCGGGTCGCCTCGGCCGCCCCGTGGCACGCGAAGCAGGCCTGCGCGAGCACCGGCCGCACGTCGCGGTGGAACTCGACCTGCTCGGGCGCCTGGGCGAGGACCACGTCCGGACCACGGTCCGGGTAGAGCCCCGACACCACCGCCGCAGCACCCAGCACCGTCAACACCCGCAGAAAAGTCATCCGCATATCGTCTCCCGGAAGGGATGGTAGGCTCTCGGCCCGCATCGTGCAAGCGTCATCCGATGCAGGCTCGGCGTCCGTCCAATTCGACGCGGCGCGGCGATGCCGCCCGCCCCGGACCCGCTCTTTTCGCCGCTCCGACGATCTCGCCCGGCAATCGCCGCCTGCGGCTCCGATGGCCGCCCAACCAAGGCTCCAGGAGATTGCGCCTCCTGCAGCGGGCGGCGCCGTTCTGTGGCGCAGACTCGTGGCTGCTCCGACGATCTACTGCTCCGACGACGCGTCGGCCGCCCGCGCCCCGCTCAGCGCGTTGACCATGCCGTAGTTGCCCTCGTGGCAGGCATACTCGTAGATGAGCGAGTCGGAACGCCGCATCGGCACCGCGGCGGTGAACGGGGCCGTGAACGTGGCCGCGTCGTCGACGGTGTACTCGTACAGCAGCGTTTCCTCGCTCACGCGGGTGAAGCGCTCGGTCAGCCGCAGGGTCGAGCCGAGCCCCAGGGCCACCAGCGCGTTCGGCTCGAAGCTGGCCCGCTGGTCCGAGAAGTTGCGGCTCTCGACGACCAGCGTGTCGCCCTCCCACCGCCCGCGGGAGTCGCCGGCCCACTGCAGCACGGTGGCCGGCAAATGGTCCTTCGGGGCGAGCGGGATGATCCGGGCGTCGTGGACCATCTCGTTCAGGATGACCACGTGGTCCCCGGTCTGGAAGAGCTGCATGTTGTTGTTGTAGGCGCTGGGCATCATCGGGGGGCCGGAGTTGAAGCCGACCAGGCACCGTTCCGCGAGACCGCGGTCCTCGGGACCGTCGGCCCCGATGCCGGCCGAGCGCACGCGCCAGGGGCGCTCGCCGGGCACGTCCACGTCGAGCGATCCGGCCTGGCGGGCGACGCCCTCGACCAGCTCGGGCATCCGGCCGTTCTCGGGCTCGACGATCAGGGACGCGCGGCGGTCGTCGCCGACGCTGGTGCCGAAGTCGAGCCAGAAGGCGTTGTAGGCGCCGACGTTGCCCTCCGCCGGAGGCCGGTCGGCCGCCTGCTGCGCGGCCACGGCGAACGACTCGATGGCGGCGGCCTGCTCCTCGGTCAGCGTCTCGCCGAGCCCCTCGGGGCGCTCGAACGGGGTCGCGGTTCGGAAGTCCCAGACCCCCTGCAGGTCGGGACGGCCGTCGCTCAACCGGGGAGGCTCCCAGGTCCCGCCCGGCTCCTGCCCGAAGACAGGCGCAGCCGCCGCACCCACCAACGCCGCTGTCAGACACCACACGACGGATCGATTGCTCACGAATGCTCTCCTCGCAACTTGGTCCACTGGCGAATTCTACAATGACGCCGGCCCCCGCAGCCGGGATTCGTCGGGATTTGACCATGCCGGACCGGGCGGACACAATGCGCGAGGATCGACGCCGGAGACGAACAGGGATTTCGATGACTGCATCAGCGACAGCAAGCACGGTGGGCCGGTTCACGATGGCAGCGATGCTGGCCTCGGCCGGCCCCGCCCTGGCCCAGTACGGCGCGGCGGACGGCGAGTGGCGCTTCTACGCCGGCGACGGCGGCCACACGCAGTACACCGCGCTCGATCAGATCGACGCCGGCAACGTGAACGATCTCGAGGTGGCGTGGCGTTGGCAGGCCGAGAACTCGGCCGAGCGTCCGTTCTTCAACTTCGAATCGACGCCGATCATGATCGGCGGAGTGCTCTACACCTCCACCGGGGCGAGCGAGGTGGCGGCGGTGGACGCGGCGACCGGCGAGACGATTTGGCTGTACACGCCGCAACCCAAGCCCGGGGCCGAGGACGACCCGGCGCGGCGCCCGCAGGGATCGGGGCGCGGCGTCGCCTACTGGACGGACGGCGAGCGGGAGACCATCTTCCACAACGTCAGCGACGGGCGGCTGCTCGCCCTCGACGCGAAGACCGGCCGGCCGGTGGAGGGCTTCGGCGACGGCGGCTTCGTCGACCTGTCCCGGGACATCGACAAGCCGGGGGCGGAGGTGCGGTGCATCTCGACCCCCATCGTGTCGAACGACGTGGTGGTCGCCCAGGTCGTGCCCACCGGCGACAGCGGCTACGAGGCGACGCCCGGCCACATCCGCGGCTACGACGTGCGGACCGGCGAGCGGCTGTGGATCTTCCACGTCGTCCCCCAGGGCGACGACTTCGGGATCGACACGTGGGACAACGAGTCGTGGCGGTACACCGGGCACTCCGGCGTGTGGACGCAGCTCACGGTGGACGAAGAACTGGGCTATCTCTATATGCCCACCGAGATCGCGACCAACGACTGGTACGGCGGGCACCGCCCCGGCGACAACCTGTTCGCCGAGAGCCTCGTCTGCCTCGACGTCCGCACCGGCGAGCGCATCTGGCACTACCAGCTCATCCACCACGGGGTGTGGGACTACGACAATCCCTCGCCCCCCACCCTCGTCGACGTGACCCACGACGGCCGCCGGATCAAGGCGGTGGCGATGGTCACCAAGCAGGGCCATACCTACGTCTTCGACCGGGAGGACGGCACGCCGCTCTGGCCGATCATCGAGATGCCCGTGCCCCAGTCGGACGTGCCCGGCGAGGTCACCTCGCTGACCCAGCCGGTCCCGTCGCGGCCGGCCCCGTTCGACCGGCAGGGCTTCACCGTGGACGACCTCATCGACTTCACGCCGGAGATCAAGGCGGAGGCGATGGAGATCGCGGCCAACTACCGGATGGGCCCGCTGTACACGCCGCCGTCGCTGATCGAGGATCCATCGGGGACGCGGGGCACCCTCGTGCTGCCGGGCTGGGGCGGCGGATCGAACTGGCCCGGGGCGGGGGTGGACGTGGAGACCGGGGTGCTCTACGTGCCGTCGCTCACGGTCCCCATCGTCGTCGCCCTGGCGCCGGGCGACCCCGGCGGCACCAACCCCGACTACATCCAGGTCGGGCCGATCTATCCGCCGGGCCCGCGCGGGTTGCCGCTGGTCAAGCCGCCGTGGGGCCGCATCACCGCGATCGACCTCGACAACGGCGACCACCTGTGGATGACCCCGCTCGGCGGCGCCCCGCGCGAGGTGCGCGAGCACCCCGACCTGCAGGGGCTGGGGCTGGACTTCTCGATGATGGGCCAGAACGGCCGGGTCGGCGCGCTCATCACCCGGACGCTGCTGTTCATGGGCGAGGGCGGCGGGGTGCGCGGCGGGGTGGCCTCGCGCTACGGCGCCGGCGGGCCGACCTTCCGCGCCTACGACAAGGCGACGGGCGCGGTGGTGGCGGCCATCACCCTGCCCGCCAACCCGACGGGCAGCCCGATGTCCTACATGGCCGGCGGCAGGCAGTACATCGTCGTCGCCGCCGCGACCCTGGAGACGCCGGCCGAGCTCATCGCGCTGGCGTTGCCCCAGCAGCCCGTGGTGAAAGTCCCCGCTGCATTCGAGTGACGATGCATCCCGCCTGACTGCGTTGTTCGGACGGACTGCGTAGCAGTCCGCGGTTGCCATATACCCAATATGCGCCCTCCTCACGCCTTGTCAGGCGGGCACCTCGCCGCTCTCGGTGCAACGAGGGGTTCCACCACGGGCTGCGCCGTAGATAGAGTGCGGGCCCACGGCGGGGTCGGTTGGGCGGCAGTCGGAGCCGCGAGCGACAATTGGCGGGCGAGGGCGAGAACCGGTGGGTCGCCGGCGAGTCTGGCCGTCGGCGCGAGAGGCGGTGTGTGACCGGGTCCGTCAACGCGCGTGCAGGCCGCTGTTGACGTGTGCGGTATGACCGGTTTCCAGCGCATCGACGCGGCCGGTCATCCTGTCGAACTTGCCGTTGAGCTTGTCGATCTTCCCGTTGAGCATCCACATGCCGGCGACGAGGCCGATTGCGGTGGCCATCGATATCAGCAGGTTTCCCACCGCGATGAGCCTGTCGGCTTCCATGCGATAAACGTTACCACAGTGTTGTAAACATCACAACGCCACATCCGAGAGCAGCTTCACGCCGATGACGAACAGCGAAACGTGGACGATGCGGAAAAACAGCGCGTCGTTCGCGGCCTCGTGCAGCCGGCGGCCGATCCAGATGCCCAGGGGCGCGAGGGGCAGCAGCACCAGCGAGGTGAGCAGGTTGTCGGCGTTCCACTGGCCCAGCCACGCGTAGGGGCCCACCTTCGACCAGTTCACGACGAAGAAGAACGCCACCCCGGTGGCCTGAAACGTCGTGCGGTCCATGCGCTGCGGCAGCAGATAGGCGTGGAGGGGCGGTCCGCCGGCGTGCACCGAGAAGCTGGCGAACCCCGCCAGCGCTCCCCAGAAGGCACCGGACACGAGGCGCGGAGATCGATCGGCGGACGGAGCCCGCGGCACGAAGTACTGCAGCGAGTAGGTCAGGGCGATGACCCCCACGAGGGCGCGCAGGCCGTCGGGGGTCAGGTAGTCGAAGGTCACCGCGCCCAACGCCGTGCCCAGCAACGCTGCCGGCACCAGCACGCGCAGGTTGGGCCAGTCCCACGCCCCCCGGTAGGCGCGAATCGCGAGGGCGTCCATGACGAGCAGGATCGGCAGCAGCACCGCCGCGGCCTGGGCGGGGCTGATGACCATGGCCATGAGGGGCACCCCGACGACGGCGATGCCGCCGCCGAGCCCGCCCTTGGCGATACCCACGATCAACACCGCGACCGTCGCGGCGACGTAGAACCACGGATCGACAATCAAGAGGGCGCCGTCACTCGACCTCGACGAAGATCGGGTTCGAGTAGAACCAGAGGTCGTGCCAGGGGTTCTCGCGGGGTCCGTCCATCGTGGGCTCGAGGTCGTCGGAGCTCGTGCCGCGCACCCGGACGTAGAGGTCGCGGTCGGCCGCCGGCAGCGGCACCTCGACGGCGTAACGGTCTCCGTCGCGGGCCAGGGCCTCGCGCGCGAACCGGGCGAGGACCCGCGTCGTCGGGTTGCGGTCGATGGAGGGGTCGGAGAGCGGCCCGCGCACGTCGCCGACGATGACGTCGACCCGTCGAACGGCGGGGTTCTCCCCCGCCCCGTTCGGGGTCTCCGGGTCGCGGAACCGGATGGTCGCGGTGACCTGCGCCCCCCGCGGGACCTGCAAGGTGCCCCCGAGCCCCGCTTCGTCTCCCCCGGTGCTCGTCAGACGGACGTCGAGCTCGGTGACGAGGTCCCCCGCGACCGCGAAGATGCGGCCCTGCCGGAGGCCGTCGAGGATGTCGGCGTAGGTTGGATGCGCCTCGACCCAGGTCTTGTGGAACTCGCCGGGCCAGAAGTCGCTCCCGTCTCCCACCACGTCGGCATGGTGGTAGTGGGAGTCGGACGACGCCACGATCCAGAACCGGCGCCCTTCGCCGAGCAGGGTGTCCCACAGGCCGCCGACGATGGCGGTCATCTGGTCGAAGCCGCCCAGGGTATGCGCCCCCGCGTTCGAGTAGGCCCCGCGGTGCCGGCTGCCGTCGTCCCGGGTGAGGGTGGCGGCCTGGTGGCCGGGCGCGCCTTCCATCCCCCGGTACACGTCCGGCGCGAGGTCGTTGTTCTCGCGGATCTCGCGCGGCTCGTCGAGACCGTAGCGCCCGATCCCGCGCGCCGACCTGGAGGGATGATTCGCAAACAGAACCGGCAGCCGGTCGAGCGCCTGCATGTGCTCCAGCGCGCGCCGCCGGAGCCCCGCCGACCGCCGGCGCGGGTCGGGGGGACGGGCCCAGTCCTCGTTCGCGTCGAAACGGCCTTCGATCTCGTACAGCACCGCCGCCTCATCCTCGGCGCGGGGAATGACCAGGGTGTGGTGGTCCATGCCCGGCATGTTGAGCTCCATGCCGTAGAACTGGAGCACCTCCGGAACGAGCTCCCTCGACAGGGTCAGCTCGCGATGCGCCTGCTCCAGGTTCACCTTGGAGTGGTTCGGGCCGCCGTGATCGGTCGTCACCATCCAGCGCAGGCCGAAGCGCCGGGCCATCGCCGCGTTCCGCGGCGTCGAGTAGATGGCGTCCCCCCCCTTGATCGGGATCGGCGGACTGGATCGCTGGTCGGAGCCGGTGCTCCAGTGACTGTGGATGTGCGAATCGCCGGCCAGCCATTGGCGGTCCGAGGCGGGTGCGGCCAGCGCGAGAGCGGCGACCGCGCACAGGACGCAGAACCCGGCAAGGCGCGGAGAGACCAGCAAATGCATGCGGGCGATCCTACCACCGCCTTCCGGACGCCCGGCCTCGACCCGAACCGCGCGACGAGTCTCCCGCGCGCTCCCGGTCCTGCGTTACGATGTAAAGATGATGAGCACGTCCCAACTGGCCGCGGCCGGCTTCATCGCCCTGCTGCTGAGCGCAGTCCACCTGGTCGCGGCGCCGGCCGCCTCCATCTGGTACTACGCCACGGTCGGCTTGCATCCCCTGCTGGGCCTGGTGCTGGTCGGGGCGCTCGTCCTGCAGGCGTTGCGGCGCCCCCGGAGCGGGAACGTCCCAGGAGCCCGCGGTGAAACCGCGCGTTGCACCGAGGCCGGCGAGGCGCGGGATGCGGCGCCGGTCGAATGCAGCGGGGACTTTCGCCACGGGCTCCTGGCCCCGGCCGGGGTCGGCCTGCTGGCGGCCGGGCTGGCGATCGGGCTCGCAGTGGCGGTGCTCGGCGCCACCCGCCAGCACGCCTGGCTCCTGCAGATCCACGTCGCGGTGTCGGCGGCTGGCGCGGTCCTGTGGGGCGTCCACCTGTGGCGCACTCACCGGTGGCGCACCGGCGGCGGGACGCCCGGGTGGAACCGGGCCGTCCGCATCGGTCTGATCGCCGCCGCCGCGGCGGGACTGGGCTCGCCCCTGGTGCGGGCGGCACGGGACGCGGACTGGCGCCAGACCCATCGCATCGAAAATCCCGCCCGCCCGCCGGCGACCATGGGCGACGAGGGGGCCGGTGCGTCCAGCCCGTTCGCGCCGTCATCGGCGACGACGAACACCGGCGGCACCATTCCCGCCGACTTCTTCCTGACCAGCGAGACCTGCGGCCGGTGCCACGCGGACATCTACGACCAGTGGAACGCCTCGGCCCACCATTTCTCGTCGTTCAACAACCAGTGGTACCGACGGTCCATCGAGTACATGCAGGAGGTGGTCGGCACCGCCCCGTCGAAATGGTGCGCCGGCTGCCATGACCACGCGGTGTTCTTCAACGGGCGCTTCGATCGACCGATCGTGGAGCAGATCGACACCCCGGAGGCCCAGGCCGGGCTCGGCTGCACGTCGTGCCACTCCATCGTGCACGTCGGCAGCACCATGGGCCAAGGCGACTTCACCATCGAGTACCCGCCCCTGCACGACCTGGCCGCCAGCGAGCAGCCGCTGTTGCGCAGCGTGCACGATCTGCTGCTGCGGCTGGCCCCCGGCCCCCATCGCGACACGTTCATCAAGCCGTTCCACCGGGAGCAGAGCGCCGAGTTCTGTTCCTCGTGCCACAAGGTGCACCTGGACCTGCCGGTGAACGACTACCGGTGGGTGCGGGGGTTCAACGAGTACGACAACTGGCAGGCGTCGGGGGTCTCCGGGCAGGGCGCCCGGTCGTTCTACTACCCCGAGACGCCGCAGACCTGCAGCTCGTGCCACATGCCCCTCGTGCGGTCCGACGACCCCGCCGCGCGCGACGGCTACGTGCGGTCGCACCGCTTCCCCGGCGCGAACACCGCCCTGCCGTTCGTCAACCGGGACCCGGAGCAGCTCGAGGCGGTGCAGGACTTCCTGCGCGCCGGACAGGTGACGGTCGACGTGTTCGGCATCACCCGCGTGGCCGGCGCGCCGGCCCCGGCCGCGGCCCTGGCGCGGGGCGGCGAGCCCACCCTGTCGAGCACGTTCGCGGTCGGCGAGGAGTCGCTGCAGTTCGGGGCGGGGCGGCGCCTGCCCGGAGGACCCGCGGCGGCGGAGGTGACAGCGCCCCTCGACCTGTCGCCGGTGGCGGTGCGGCGCGGCGAGTCGGTGCGCCTGGAGGTGGTGGTCCGCACCCGCAACGTCGGCCACTTCTTCCCCGGGGGCACGGTCGACGCCTTCGACGTCTGGGTCGAGCTCGAAGCGGTGGACGACCGGGGACGGGTGCTGCTCCACAGCGGCGAGGCGGCAGACGGGGGCAGCGGGCCGGTGGACCCGGGCGCGCATTTCTACCGCAGCCTGCAGCTCGACGAGCACGGCAACCCCATCAACAAACGGAACGCCTGGGCGACCCGATCCGTCGCCTACGTGCGGCTGATCCCCCCCGGCGCGGCCGACACCGTTCACTACCGGCTCCAGATTCCGGAGGATGCGGGCGACCGCATCACCCTGCGCGCCAGGGTCAACTACCGGAAGTTCGCGTGGTGGTTCACCCAGTGGGCGTTCGCCGGCGTCCGCGACCCGTCGGGTCCGGCGCCGTCGGTCACCAGCGCCCACGACGACGGGCAGTGGGTCTTCACCGGCGACACGAGCCGGGTGTCGGGGCAGGTGAAAGCGATTCCGGACATCCCCACGACGGTGATGGCGGAAGCCACCGCCACCCTGACCGTGGTCGACGCGGATGCGGCGCTGCCCCCTGCGCCGGAGGCGCCGCCCGGCGACCCGCGGGAGCGGGGACGCTGGAACGACTACGGCATCGGCCTGCTGCTGCAAGGCGATCTGCGGGGGGCCGAGGCGGCTTTCCGCCGGGTGATGGCGCTCGACCCCGACTATCCGGACGGACCGGTGAACGCGGCGCGGGCCCGGCTGCAGGAGGGCGACGTCGACAGCGCGATTCCGCTCCTCGAGCAGGCGCTCGCCCTCGACCCGGACCTCGCCCGCGCCCACTTCTTCCTCGGCACCGCCCTGCGCGCGCTCGGCCGCTACGAAGAAGCGATGGAGCACCTGACCGTGGCGCGGGACCAGTACCCGCGGGACCGCGTGGTCCTCGGACAGATCGGACGCCTGCAGTTCCTCGATCGGCAGTACGACGCGGCCATCGCCACCTACGGCGCGGTGCTCGCGATCGACCCCGAAGACGTGCAGGCCCATTACAATCTGATGCTGGCCCGGCAGGGAGCGGGCAACCGGGAGGAGGCGACGCGGGAGCGCGCGCTGTACGAACGATTCAAGGCGGACGAAGCCGCCCAGGCGATCACCGGGGCGTTTCGCCGCGCCTCGCCCGAAGACAACAACGAACGGCAGGCCATTCACGAGCACCGGCACCCGGACTCGCGGCCGGCCGCCCCTTGACACGATGACACGCTTATTGGCCCCGACCCTGGCCGCATCCGTTTCCGCCCTCGTCCTCCAGGCGGCCACGCCGGTCGTCTTCACCGACGTCACCGAACCGGCCGGCATCCGTTTCACCCACAACACCGGCGCCTTCGGCTCCAAGTACATGCCGGAGACCTTCGGTGCGGGCGCCCTCTGGCTCGACGTCGACGGCGACGGATGGCAGGACCTGCTGCTCGTCAACGGCACCGCCTGGCCCGAGCGGAACGACGCCGGGACCCACGCCGCGTTGTATCGCAACGACCGGGACGGGACGTTCACCGACATCACCCGCGGCTCGGGGCTCGACGTCCCGCTGTACGGCCTGGGCGGCGCCGCCGCCGACTTCGACAACGACGGGCACGTCGACGTCTATCTCACGGTGCTCGGGCCCAACCGTCTGTTCAAGGGCGCCGGCGACGGCACCTTCACCGACGTCACCGAGGCGGCCGGGGCCGGCGACCCGGGGTTCTCGACGTCCGCCCTCTGGTTCGACTACGACAAGGACGGACATCTGGACCTGTTCGTCGGCAACTACGTGCACTGGTCGCCGGAGACGGACCTGTTCTGCTCGCTGACCGGCGACACCAAGTCGTACTGCACGCCGGAGTCGTATCAGGGGCAGAGCGGCACCCTCTATCGGAACCGGGGAGATTCCACCTTCGAGGACGTGACGGCCGCGGCCGGCGTGCTCGCCCCCTCGGCGAAGGCGCTCGGCGTCGTCATGCTCGACTTCAACGACGACGGCTGGATGGACCTGTTCGTCGCCAACGACACCCAGCCGGACCAGCTCTTCGAGAATCGCGGCGACGGCACCTTCGAGGATATCGGGGTCCTCGCCGGAGTGGCGTTCAGCGACGCCGGGGTCGCCCGCGCCGGCATGGGGGTCGACGCCGCCGACTACGACCGCTCGGGCCGGACCGACCTCGTGATCGGGCACTTCTCCACCGAGATGATGGCGCTCTACCACAACGAGGGCAACGGCCTGTTCATCGACGAGGGACCGCGCTCGGCCATCGGCCGGTCCACCCTGCTGACCCTGACGTTCGGATGCTTCTTCTTCGACTTCGACCTCGACGGCTGGCCGGACATCTTCGCCGCCAACGGCCATGTCGCCGACGACGTCGAGCGGGTGCAGGCCCGCATCACCTACGCGCAGCCGCCGCAACTGTTCCGCAACGTCGACGGGCGGTTCGAGGAGGTGACCGCCCCGGACACCGCCCTCGGGGTTCCCCAGGTGGGGCGCGGCGCCGCCTATGCGGACTTCGACGGGGACGGCGACCTCGACGTGCTGGTCACCGCCAACGGCGGTCCGCCGCGGCTGCTCCGCAACGACGGCGGCAACGGCAACCATCTGCTGCGCATCCGAACCGTGGGGACGGTCTCGAACCGCGACGGCATCGGGGCCCGCATCGACGTGACGGCGGGCGGCGCCACCCGCTGGCAGGTGGTCAGGACGGGGTCGAGCTACCTGTCGCAGAGCGAGCTCCCGGTGACCTTCGGGCTCGGGGGCCGGACGCGGGCGGACGCGGTGGAGGTGACCTGGCCCAGCGGCCGGGTGGACCGGATCGGCGCCGTCCCCGCGGACCGGACGATCACGATCGAGGAAGGCGCGGGCATCGTCGACACGGTGGCGATCCCCACTGCGCGATAGGCGCTTGCACCGTGAAAACGGAACGAATTCGTGCCGGGGCGGTTCGGCGGAGAGCGGATTCGTCCGGCGGTGTTTTCCGAACGAAGCCGATGCCCCGGCATCCACTCCTTCAGACGTTGGTCATCGGCGCCAGCGCCGTGCTGCTGGCGATCCCGGTCCAGGCCCGGCAGGACGTGAACGAGCTGCGCGCCCGGGCCGAGGCGGGCGATGCGGCGGCGCAGTTCAATCTCGCCCGCCTCCACGTGACCGGCCCCGGCGTTCCCCGGGACGACCGCCGGGCCGCGCACTGGTACCGGTTGGCCGCCGACCAGGGGCATGCCGGCGCCCAGCACGGCCTCGGGCTGCGGTACGACGCCGGTCTCGGGGTTCCCGAGGACGATGCCGAGGCGGTCCGCTGGTATCGCCGCGCGGCCGCGCAACAGCACTGGGAGGCCCAGTTCAGACTGGGCCGTATGTACGCCCGCGGCGCCGGCGTCGGCCGCGACGACGCCGAGGCGGTCGGCTGGTTCCGGCGCGCCGCCGACCAGGGTCACGCCGAGGCGCAGTTCAACCTCGGGCAGATGTATTTCAACGGCCGCGGCGTCCCGCAGGATCGGTCGCAGGCGGCGCACTGGGTGCGGATGGCCGCGGCCCAGGGCAACTCCACCGCGCAGGTGACCCTCGCCAGCATGTACGAGACCGGCTCGGGGGTCGGCCGCGACCTCGCGACCGCCGCACGCTGGTACCGCCTCGCGGCGGTCCAGGGCGACCCCGCCGCCCAGGTCACCCTCGGCTATCTCTACGACGCCGGCGCGGGGGTCACCGAGGACGACGCCGAGGCGGTCCGCTGGATCCGGCGGGCGGCGGATCAGAACCACGCGGAGGCCCAGTTCGCGCTCGCGAACCTGTACTTCAACGGCCGGGGGGTCGGGCAGGACGTCGCGCAGGCGATTCGGCTGGTCCGGCTCGCGGCCGACCAGGGGCATGTCCGGGCGCAGTTCAACCTCGGGATGAGCTACGACACCGGTACCGGGGTCCCGCGGGACGCAGCCGAGGCGGCGCGCTGGTTCCGCCGGGCCGCCGACCAGGGCGACCCCGCCGCCCAGCAGAACCTCGGGATCATGTACGCCAACGGCGACGGCGTGCCGCAGGATCCGGGCGCCGCGTACCTGTGGCTCACCCTCGCCGCGTCGCAGGCCGCCGAGCCCGCGCGCACCAGCCTGCTGCAGGGACGCGCCATCGTCGCGCAGCAGCTCACGCCCGGCCAGGTGGCCGCAGCCGAGCAACGTGCGGAAGACTGGTCACCCGTCATCGCCGCGTCCGGCGGCGAGCATCCCTGAGTCTGGATCATGGACATCAACCAAGACCGGCTCTGGTATCTCAAGCTCCACTGGCAGGTGCTCGGCGCCATGCTCCTCGGCGCCCTGACCGGCATGGTCTTCGGAGAGGGCGCGGCCGACGCCATCGGGTGGATCGGCGACCTCTTCATGCGCCTGCTGCGCATGATCATCGTCCCCCTGGTCATTGCCTCCATCGTCTCCGGGGTCGCCTCGATCGGGGGCGGGCGGGCGATCGGACGCCTCTTCAGCAAGACGCTCGGCTACTACGTCCTGACGAGCTTCCTCGCCGCGTCCACCGGCCTCGTGGTCGTCAACCTGTTCCGCCCGGGAGTGGGCGCCGCCCTCGGTGACGCCGCGGCGGGCGGCGACATGCCCGAGCTCGACATCCCCACGTCGGGGATCGATCTGCTCCTCGACATCGTGCCGACGAACGTGCTGTCGTCGGCCGCCCAGGGCGACATGCTGCCGATCATCTTCTTCAGCATCGTCCTCGGCGCCGCGATCACCACGCTGAAGGCGGACGGCCCCCGCAACACCCTGATCGGGCTCTTCGACGCGTTCTTCCAGGCGATGGTGGCGCTGACCTCCGGCATCATCACCCTGCTCCCCATCGGCGTGTTCGCGCTCATCACGCGGATGGTCGGCACCACCGGATTCGAGTCGTTCGCACCCCTGATCAGGTACTTCCTGACCGTCGGGACCGGGCTCACCATCCACCTCTTCGTCACCCTGCCCATCGTCCTGATCGTGCTCGGGCGCATCTCCCCCGCGATCCACTTCAAGAACATGCGCAATCCGCTCCTGATCGCCTTCTCGACCAGCTCGTCGGCGGCGACCCTGCCGGTGACGATGCGGACGGTCCAGGACCGGGTGGGCGTCTCGAACAAGGTGTCCTCGTTCGTCCTCCCCATGGGGGCGACCGTCAACATGGACGGAACCGCCGTCTTCGAGTGCGTGGGGGCGCTCTTCATCGCGCAGGTGATCGGATTCGACCTGTCGCTCGGCGCCCAAGCCGTGGCGGTGATGACGGCGCTGCTCGCGTCGATCGGCGCGGCCGCGGTGCCGTCGGCCGGACTGGTGGTGATCTTCATCGTCCTCGACGCCATCGGGCTCGGCGGCAACCCGCAGGCCGAGGCGATCGTCCTCGCCATGCTCGCCATCGACCGCCCGCTCGACATGTACCGCACCGCCATCAACATCTTCAGCGACTCGTGCGGCGCCGCGATCATCGCCCGCTCCGAGGGCGAGGAGGGGATCGACTCCGAAGTACGCTGAGGCAGGGCCGCCGTGTCCGGGCCCGCCAGCGAGTCGAAGGGCAGCGCCGGCACCGATCTTTCCACGAGGCGCTGCCGCCCGCGAGCGTGGCGACGACGACACACGACCCAAAAATACTGCTTGTCAGGCCGGCACAACTGTGCCACGCTGACATGTCATGGACGACACGGCCGGCCGGCTGGTCTCGCTTCTGGACTTGTTCGCCAAACACACGGGGAGGAGCGTTTCGACCGTGTCGCGTCATGCGACCGGCAGTGGCGACACGGTGGCCCGGTTGCGGCACGGCGGCACGATAACTACCCGGAGGCTGGACCGGGCGATCCGCTTCGTCTCGGACAACTGGCCGGATCCAATCCCATGGCCGGCGGACATCCGACGCCCCGCATCGGCCCGCGACGCCTCGGGAAGCGGCCGCGCCAAGTCGGCGCGCTGACCGGCACCGACGGAGACTGCCCTCGACACTCCGGACGGCGGCTCTCGCGGTCGTGCGGGACCATCGCTCGGTAGTGGTCACGCCACCGGATCGACCCCGCGCCACAAGGTCTGCATTCGGATAAGCGTCGCGCGGGTGCGTCGCAGAAGTTGCCCGGCACCGAGCTGGTCAGGCGACCGCATCGCTGTGCGGGCCGCACCACACCACCTGGCCCACGATCCGATCGTCGGCCGCCATGGGTCTCGGCAGGTGAGCCGAGTTGTCGCTGATCAGGCTCCAATGGTCGCCGACCCGCCGCACGCGCCTGACCACGAACCCCTCGCCGGTGCGGACGACGAACAGCCGATCGTCCACGGCGGCCCGTTGGTCCTGATCGACGACGACGAGGTCGCCGTCACGGATCGTCGGCTCCATCGAATCGCCCGCCGCCCGGACGCACGTCAGGTGGTCCGCTCGCGCCCAGGACGGCAGCACCTCCTCCGCGACCGCGATCGACAAGGCGGCAGACTCCTCGAACTCCACCTCGCCGGTATCCGCCTTGAACCGGACGTGCTCGGCGAACGGCATCATCCGGGTCGCCGACGACTCCCCGACCAGCCCCGGCAGCAACTCTGCCGCCACCCCCGCTCGTTGCGTCAACTCCTGCACGGCGCGCATTCCGTCGCGCAGCTTCGACGCCATGGCATCCTTGTCGAGCAGACCCACCACGTCGGCGACACTGGCGTCCGAAGGCAAATGAAGCACCCGGGTGATCTCGGGAGGCAGCGGCGGATCCTCCACGCCGCCCCACTCCGCCGGGCCGATGAACAACCGCATCCCCAGGACGGACGCGATCGACTGCAGGGTCGTGTATCGCGCCGACCGGCCCTGGACGACGCTTCGAAGCTGGCCGAGGGGAATCCCGGTCCGCGAGGCGAAGGGCCTCAACCCTTCCGTCTCGATTCGCCGCCGTACCGCCCTTACGAGACTATCGACTCCGTGCAGTGTCATTTCCAACACGATATACGAAAACACGCTTGCGGCAAACCGTCCCCCCGGAAGGCTCGTTCCTGCCCGCGGTGCGTTTGGCTACAATTCGGTCTGCACGAAGCGCGGCTCCTCGCGGCGAGCCTCTCCGCCCCAACGCAAGCGGGGCACGGTATTCTGTCGATGCGCTGGTCTCACTTCATGAGCTCGTTCTCTTCCGTTCGCCCTGCCACGCGGCACGCGTCGCCGTCGCTCGCGCTGCTCCTCCTGATCGGGTACGGATCGCTCGTATCGGCGCAGGTCACGACGACCGGGAACATCCGGGTCGCGGCCACCGATCAGGACGGACTGCCCATTCCCGGCGCCGCCGTCACTGCCGCGGCGGAGGACGCCGCGACGACGCGCGTCGCGTTCACGGACGCCGCGGGCCTGGCGGAGCTGCGCGCCCTGAGCCCTTCCGCCGGCTACGTGGTGACGGTGGAGCTGGCCGGATTCCGGGCGACCCGGCAGGCGGACGGGCTGGTCCGCGCCGGCCAGACCGCGTCGCTCGCGGTGCGCCTGGCGATCGGCAACGTGACCGAGACGGTGGTGGTGACGGCCGCGCCGCCGGTCGTCGACGTGACGAGCGCGGTCGTCGCCGAGGACATCACCCTCGACCTGACCGAGGCGGTCCCGACCGGCCGCAGCTACCAGAGCTACCTGCAACTGGTGCCCGGGGTGCTGCCCGACGACCCGGACTCGCCCGGCAACCCGGCATCCAAGTCGGGCCTGAACTACCGCGACGTCGGCGGCGACGCGGGTGTCTCGCGCGACAACTTCTACTACATCGACGGCATCAACGTCACCGACGGGGTCAGCGGCACGTTCGGCGCCAACCTCAACACCGAGATCATCCAGGAGCAGCAGGTGCTGACCGGCGGCATCCCGGCCGAGTACGTCGGCGCGCCCGGGCTGCTGTCGAGCGTCGTCACCAAGTCGGGCACCAACCAGCTCACCGGCTCGCTCAACTACTTCTTCCAGAACGACGGCCTCGTCGCCGAAAACCGCAACGCCTCCGACCAGGAGTTCTCGCGGTTCGAACACCGCGCTCACCGGCGGGGGGCCGATCGCCACCGACGAGGCGTGGTTCTTCGGCAGCTATCGGCGCGTGGCGCGCAACGACACCGTGGTGGCCCTCGACGGGGCCGACGTCATCCGCACCGTCGAGCAGACCCAGGACCAGTTCTACGGCCGCGGCACGTGGGCGCCGAGCACGAACGACACCCTCGCGTTCACGTTCCTGAACGACCCTACGGACATCAGCGGCAGCCGCGACCGCGACGTGACCAACGCGCGCGACCGGAGCCGCCTGCA
The DNA here is from genome assembly GCA_965229825.1 of Vicinamibacterales bacterium. GTDB lineage: Bacteria > Acidobacteriota > Vicinamibacteria > Vicinamibacterales > UBA8438 > JAJEEA01. The sequence goes on along the minus strand of CBDDJQ010000012.1, from coordinate 832,755 downwards.
GGGGGGCAACAACTACCACCTGAAGTACACGCGACTGTTCGGCGACCTGCTCGTCGAGGGCTCGTACAGCCGGCACAACGGCGAGCTGTCCGGCTTCGCGGCGGTGCCCGGTCCGAGCAACACCATCGTCTTCCGCGACACCGACGTCCGCACGCTCGCGGACGAGCAGCTCGGCGGCTTCGGGCGCGACGACCTCGACCAGCGTGACACAGAGGGCTACAAGGGGACCCTGGTCGCGCAACTCGGCCGGCACGCGATTCACGGCGGCCTGGAGTTCATGCGGAACACGAATCTGCGCGACACCGTGTTCGACGGCGGGCTGTACACGTCGCTGGCGGGGTCGCTGGCGGGGCCGACGGCCGGCGATCTGATCGCGGGGAGCTTCACCGATTCGCGCTTCGATCCGACCAACAGCAGCGACTACGACGGCTTCGTCCGCACCGTCGACGGGCTTCCGGATCGCGCCGCGTTCTACACCCTCTACGACCTGAACGGGGACGGCACGATCTCCCGGGACGAGCTCGCGGCCGGCCTGGTGTACGCCAGCAAGACCGGGAACCCGCACGGGGCGGTCAACTACGACCGGCTCTTCCAGTCGGCGCTGGGGGCGCAGCAGACCCGCTCGAACGGCGTGAGCTTCTTTCTGCAGGACACGTTCAACGCCACCGACCGCCTGTCCTTCAACCTCGGCGTCCGCACGGAGCGCTTCGCCCACGTCGCGACCGACGGCACGAACATCTTCACCTTCGACTGGACGCTGGCCCCGCGCCTCAGCGTGTCGTACGACCCGGCCGGCAACGGCCGGCAGCGGATCAGCGCGTTCTACGGCAAGTATTACGATCCGATACGCAACAACCTGACCAACTTCGCCGGGACCCTCACCGGCTCCATCCGCGAGGAGCAGGTCTACGCCAACGACCAGTGGGTGACCTACCGGGTGCGGGGCGGGCCGCAGCAGGCCGACGCGCTGTTCGCGCCGGCGACCAGGACCCCGTGGACCGACGACTTCCAGTTGAGCTGGGAGACCGACCTCGGCGGGGGCAGCAGCGTCATGGCGCTCTACACGAAGCGGCGGACGCGGGACATCATCGAGGACTACGACATGGCCCTCTACGCGTTCCGCCCCGACGGCACGACCAACTATCCCGGGCCCGTCGACCACCCGGACTCGCTCTTCCTCGGCCTCGACTACTTCGGCTACGACGTCTTCCCCGAGTCGAACTTCGTGATCGCGACCCTCGCGGGCGGCGCGCGGGACTACCAGGGCCTGGAGCTCACCTTCCGGCAGCGGCTGCGGAGCAACTGGCAGGCCCTGGCCGCATACACCTACGGCCACGCCACCGGCAACACCAACTCCGACTCGAACGCCGACTTCCAGGGCGACGTGATCTGGCTCGACCCGCGCGCGCCGCACCAGTGGGGCGACCAGCCCGGCTCGATCGCCCACCTGTTCAAGATCAGCACGTCGTACCACTGGGCCCGCGGATTCCAGACCGGCGCGAACTGGCGCTGGAACTCGGGCACCCTCGCCAGCCGCACCTTCCGGTCCTCGCGCCGGAACCTGCCGCTCCGCGTGGAGGCGGGCGAAGAGTTCGACTTCGCCGGAATCCCGCGCCGATGGCTGTCGCCGGCCGCTGTCGGCACCCTGCGCAACCCGTCCTACGGGATCGTCGACGTCCGCCTGCTCTACAACTACCAGCTCGCCGACTACCGCGTGGAGCTGTTCGCCGACGTCTTCAACGTGCTCGACAACCAGGACCCGACCCGCAACCAGGATCTCGTGGCCGGCGCGGGCGGCAACGCGTTCGGCGACGGCATCCGCTTCACCCCGCCGCGGCGGGTGTTCCTCGGCGCCCGCCTGCGCTTCGGCCAGGGCGGCGCCTGACTGTCATGGCGGTGGGCGAGAAATCGTCTCAGACCTGACGGTCCACCAATACGCGCTCTATCCTTCCTGCACGTGTCGTGGTGCCCCTGCTCGCCGCAGGGCTGCTCCAACCGGGGCGGCCGCGGGACCGGATCCGTCCGTTCCCTGGAGATTTGCACGGTCCGGGGGAAGGCGGTACGCTGGTCGCTGAAACGAAGCACTCCGAGGATGAGAACCGTGAAGCCGATGACGCTTTCGCTCGCCGCCGCGCTCCTGGTGGCGGCGCCTTCGCTCGCGGCCGCCCAGGAAGTCCAGCACGGGGTGTCACCGCTCGTGCTGCAGTGGGAAGCAGCCGAGTGGGGACCGCCGACCAACAACCCGGGCTTCCCCGCCGGCATTCGCAACGCGCCGATCGCGACGGACCCGGAGACCGGCGGTCCGACCTATCTCGCGCGGTTCCCAGCCGGGTCCGAGTTCGCCCTGCACTGGCACACGTATACCGAGACGGTGGTCGTGCTTGAGGGCGCGGTCGACATCGTGATGGACGGGACCCGTTACACGGCCACCGCGGGAAGCTACGTCATCATCCCGGCGAAGGCGCATCACGCGTGGTTCACCCCCGAGGATGCCGACGTGGTCCTGCTCGCGCGCCGCGACGGACCGGCCGACTTCCACTTCGTCGATCCGTAGGAGCTCGTGGTGAAAGGCCCCGCTGCATCCGACCGGCAGTTCATCCTGCCTGACTGTTCCGCGGAGCCGCCCTTGCTCCGCGGTCACCCTATGCCCGGTATGCTCCCTCGTCACGCCTTGTCAGGCAGGTGTCTCGCCGGTCTCGGTGCAACGCGGGGTTTCACCACCGGCTCCCGGAGGGCAGTGACAGGCAGGGAACATTTGCGCCGCCACCTCGCCATCGCCGGCCTGTGCCTGCTCCTGTGCGCCCCCGCGGCCCGCGCCCAGGTCGAGCGGCTGACCCCGGTCACCGACGCGATGCTCGACGCCCCCCCCGCTGCCGACTGGTTGCACTGGCGGCACTCGCCCACGGGCTGGGGCTACAGCCCGCTGGACCAGATCACCCGTGAGAACGTCTCGGAGCTGCGGCTCGTCTGGTCCTGGGCGATGGAGCCGGGTTCGCAGGAGACGACGCCGCTCGTGCACGACGGCGTGATGTTCCTGGCCAATCCCGGCAACGTCATCCAGGCCCTCGACGCGGCGACCGGAGACCTGCTTTGGGAGTACCGCCGCGAGTTCGCGAACGGCGAGCGCGGACGCGGCTGGACCCTCCGGAACCTGAGCATCCACGGGGACAAGGTGTTCGTCAACACCGCCGACGCCCATCTCGTGGCCCTCGACGTCCGCACCGGCGCGGTGGCGTGGGAGACCGAGGTGGCGGACCGGCAGAAGGGTTTCACCTTCCGCAGCGGCGCGCTCGTCGCCGGCGGCCGGGTCATCTCGGGGATGAGCGGCTGCACCCGCTACTACGACGACGGCTGCTTCATCACGGCCCACGACGCGGCCACGGGACGGGAGCTGTGGCGCACGTCGACCATCGCCCGGCCGGGCGAGCCGGGCGGCGACACGTGGGGCGATCTGCCGATGCTGTTCCGCTCCGGCGGCGATGCCTGGATCGCCGGCAGCTACGATCCCGAGTTGGACCTGATCTACTGGGGCACGTCGCAGGCCAAGCCCTGGGCACGCGCGAGCCGCGGCACCGACGGCGACGCGCTGTACACCAACTCGACGCTGGCCCTCGACCCCGGCACCGGCGAGGTGCGCTGGTTCTACCAGCACGTGCCGGGCGAGACCCACGACCTCGACGAGACGTTCGAGCGGATTCTCGTCGACGCCGGCGGCCGCCGGTCCGTGTTCACGATGGGCAAGCTCGGCATTCTGTGGGAGCTGGACCGCGAGACCGGGGCGTTCCGCAACGCGACCGACCTAGGGTACCAGAACGTCGTCGATCTGGATCCCCGCACCGGCCGGCTCGAGTACCGGCCCGGCATGATGCCGGAGCTGGATGTCGAGCTCGACTTCTGCCCCAGCTTCTCCGGCTTCAAGAGCTGGCGGGCGATGGCCTACAGCCCTGCCACCGAAGCGTTCTACATTCCGGTCGAACTGACCTGCGTCACTGCGGCGCTGACCGGCGTGGAGCGCCGGGAGGGCGGCGGCAGCATCGGCCTCGCCTCCCGGGTGGACCGGCACCACCCGGCGAGCGACGGCAACCTCGGCGAGTTCGTCGCGATGCATCGCACCGGACGCATCCTGTGGAAGCACCGGCAGCGCACGCCATTCAACTCGGCCGCGTTGACGACGGGCGGCGGCCTCGTGTTCGTCGGCGACTGGAACCGCTTCGCCAACGCCTACGACGCGGCGAGCGGCGAGCTGCTGTGGCAGACCCGGCTGCCGACCTCGGTCCAGGGGTTCCCCATCAGCTACGGCGTGGACGGCCGGCAGTACGTGGCGATTCCCGTCGGGGTCGGCGCCCTCGCCTGGGCCACGATCCCGCTGCGGCTCACCCCCGAGGTGCGTCGCCCGAACACCGGCAACGGCCTCTACGTGTTCGCGTTGCCGGAGTGACGGCCGCTCGCGACGCACCCGCGTACCTGCAAGATGTCTTTGGTAACCGCCCGAGTGGGACTACCTCGCCACCCGCTACGACACGAAGCAGCCCTCCGGCGCGGCGACGCCCTCTTCGAGGACCACACCTGCTACGGCTGCCCGATCGCTCCGTCGGTTTCCTGCGCAATCTCGGTCCCGACGCCATCCTCAACCTGACGACGCGGGCGGGAGACCTCGACTTGTCCTTCAGGCCCGCCGGTACCGGCGGCTACCACGACCTGAGCCGGCACGCCGTCGCCCTCGACGCCGTCGAGGGCGGCTCCATTCTCGTCGCCTCGCTCGCCGACGTGATCCGCTCGAAGAGCGCGGCGAACCGAGAGAAGGACCGCCTCGCTCTGGCGCGCCTGCGTGAGCTTCTCGAACGGACGTCCCGCCGACGCGCCCACTGAGTCGGCTCTGAACCTTCTGAGATGAACCACGTGTCGGAACTCGGACGTCTTGAAGGAGTGAACTACGCCACATCCGGAAACCGAGGCGCGTCGCCGCGAACGCCCGATACTCCCCCACCGTCACCTCGTAGCGGCCTAGCTCAAGGTCGGATGCCCACGTGTACGCAGAGTGGGCGGGGTGGATTCACGGGCTGCCTCCAGGTCGACGGCCCGCAGGTTCAACTCGCCAGCTCGTCGCCAGCGCGGCAGGTCGTCCACGGCCGTTCGGACCACGGGCGGTCCGGAGCAGCTCGTTCGGGGGCGGCTGAGGTCCGTCCGCTTGCCACGGACCTAGCCCTAGCCGCCCGCGGCTGTCGTCGAGCGCCGCGTGGGGGCCGACCCGCCGTCCGCCCCAACAGCCGCCCGATCGCCACCGAGAGTGACCATTAGCCGAGACTGCGATACCGATCCAATGCAAGTCTTGCCATGCCTGCCGCCAGATGTTTGGTGACCATCTTGAAGGCGTTGTCCAGTCCCCAAGCGTATCCGAGATCGACGATCGCCTTTCCAGACGATTCAATGACCCTCCGTTCGGGAATCTTGTTTCTGTTTGCTAGCTCCACGAGTTCATGGATCCGGTCTCCATCCGAAATCACAACAGGTGCGCAACACTCGATCGCCCTCCCCATCATGAGGGTCGCGAGGCGCGCCGAATCGGCTGGCAGCCGCTCCCAGTGATTCCAGACGATTGGGGCACACTTCATCTGCTTGGCGTGATCGAGCACATGAAAGCACGCGGCCGCATCCAGAATCAGCTCGCTCGGCACCACTCCCACGTAGACCGAACCGTGGACGGTCTCCACCCGGAAGCCGGCATCGGTGCTTTCCCGGCCCGAACATCCGAGGACGGCCGGGTGTCCGTCTCTCAAGGCAACAGAAATGGGCTTTAGGGGCTTCACCTTCCTGGGGCGCTTGGGTTTGTCGGCGGACGGGATCTTGGACCAGTCGAGCGGCTCGCCGACCTTGGCCATATCGAGGTCTATCACGTAGAGGCTTCCGGCCTTTCCGGCCTCGCAACATTCGGACAGGGGCCGCGCGGTTTTGGACCCGGCTTGCCTGGCCGAGAGCTCGGTCCCGTCGGGAGAGAACGCGAAGGGGTGGGTCTTGCGCCCGTTCACGTCGCAATGGAGCGTGCAGAGACTGAAGAAGCGATTCTCCACCGCTCGCAGCCGGAGAATCGATGACCACTTGATATCGGTCACGTTGTCGAAGCTCGGATTGACCCACAGGCGCGCGCCGCGCCTGGCAAGAGCGCGGGGAAGGAGCCCGAGGTAGTGATCGTGACAAATCGTTGCACCGGCCCGTGCGCCGCCCAGTTCAAAGGTCGGGAGCACGGAGGTCGGCTCCCAATCCGGCCGCTCGAAGGCCACCGCGTCGGCGGTCGAGTGTTTGGCATACACCCGGGAGCGGGAGCCGTCGGGATCGAAACGAAGGAGAACCTGCCAGGCGCGGCCGGTGGAGTCGACGGTTCTGTCGAGGGCGCCCACGAGCAGCGGAGCGCCCAACTCCTGGGCGAGCTTCGTCAGTGATCCCGTGCGTTCCTGGTCGGACGCCGATACGTAGCCTTCGGGAAAGAGCACGAAGTCGATCGCCTCGCCGGCGAATGAATCGGCAGTCGGCACGTCCGGCTGCTGGGCCCCGGCACCGCTGGGCGGAACACCGGCTGAGGATCTCTGGGCGACATGGGGGAACACCAGCGCCGCGCGCAGAGTCGATGCCGGTCGCCCAGCCGGGGAGCGGATTCCAACCGTCGTCCGACTGAACCGAGAACTCCCCTCATGGAGCAGGTCCGAAAAGCGCTCCCGGTCCTCCCCGCTGTCTGGATCGAGCGAGCACCAGACATGGTCCGGGGCGTAGAGCCGCACTGTTGGCTGCAAGCCCATGATCGACGGGACGAGGTCCCGCAGTGTGTCGTACCAGGCTCGTTGTTCGTCGCGCCACGGGGGGTCGTTGTCCCTCGCATCGTGATGCTCGCAGAGCTCCAGCCAGCGCCTCGCGGCGAACCCCAAGGGGTTCGTGGCCGCGTACACGGAAAGGGCGAGCTTCCGAGGCCTCGTAAAGTGCTGGCTCTCATCGAACTCGACGATAAGCCCAAGGTCGGGAACCCAGTAATCACAGCCTGCGAGCACGTTGCTTCGCACGAACGTGCCGATGCCGTATCCGCGATATCCCGCTAGAACGCCGGCCACGTCCCGTAGAACGGGATCGATCGAGGTTCCGACGTGCGCTGTGAGGCCGGTCTGCCATCCGAACTTGTGGTTGAGCACGCACGCCCCGTAGATACGCTCCAAGAGCTGGTGGACCCGAATCTTGCACGCGCGACACCGCTCGGAGTGACGCCTGGAGGGGATCGTACGCGTCCTCTTTACCGATGGAGGGGATAGACGGGTGTGACGCGGTACGTCGCGGACGGTGCCGCCACAGTCGCACTCGGCGACGACGAAGCCGCGGCGCCGGAGAAACGCATTGGACTCTTCGCCTCCAGAGAATCGGTCCGGGCTCAGCAACTCGCCCGTGGCGACCTGATGGGCCACCGCAATCGTGTACTTCGGGGGCAAGTGCTCACCCTGCGTCGCCAAGCAGTAGTCTCGGCCCCTTCTTCGCGGTGGCACCCCGTCACGGATGATGAGCCGTATGGCTTCCTCGATGTGTGCCCCGGCGATGCGCCTTGGGATCATGGCTCTCTTCGGTCGCTCCCATCGAGGTACGAATCCGGCGTGGTCGCCAGAGCTGCAAGGGACCAACGCCGAGCCACCACGCCGCGGTCTTGGGCGCCTCAGTCGCGTACCGGATCGATGGGCGCCGGCGCGCCGCCAACCTCCGCCTCGGCCGGCCCGACCGCTCGGCAGCGGCTTCTCGCCGGACCCGGGCGGCATCCAGTTCGGATGTCATCCGCCCGGCTGGCACGGTCCTCACGAGCGGAACGTCGAGCGGCGGCACTCGCGCCAGCCCGACGCTCTTGAAGCTGCGACCCCGACGACGGCGGGTTCCTCCGATCGACGAACGTCCGCACCTTTGCCGGTTCGGTAGGGGGCCGACGCGCCGTCCGCCCCTCACGCTCTGTGCTTCACGAAACGGCCTGCCGACGAGCCATTTCGCTGTTTAACGCGAACAGCGGTCCCCGAGCCCCGCGGTGGTTATAGGACGCTGCGGCCCGACCGCTGTGGCGGACGTAACCCGTCTCCCCCGCGACCATACCTCGACGCCACACGTCGCGCGCTCCCGTCATTTCGCATCGTGGCTAAGGGCCGGCGCAAAAATAGATTCCCGTTTTTGTCACATGGGTTCGATGGTGTAGTTCCATTTGGGCATGACGCCGTTCGGTGTGATGCGCAGCTCTCGCATTTGGGCGTCGGTGACCTTGGCGCCGGTCTCGTAGGTCTTCCGCACCAGGTGGGCGCGGACCCTCAGTCCGGTGGAGGTGCGTGTGGTGCGCAGGTACTTCAGGATGGTCTCGAAGCTGTCGAGGGGGCGACCGGCCCAGTTCTTGCTGATCTCGCAGAACAGGCGGTGTTCGATGGGGTTCCACTTCGACGTGGCGGGCGGGTAGTGGGCGACCCGCACGGGCAAGCCGTGCCGGTTGCAGAGGCGATGTTGCAGGTTGAACTTCCAGGCGCGCGCCGTGCAACTGTTGCTGCCGCCGCCGTCGGCCAGGATCTGCAGGGTTTTGGCTTCGGGATAGCGCCTGCGGCCTTCGGTGCGCCACCACTTCTCGATGCAGTCGACGGCGAACGCCGGGGTGTCGGCGGTTCTGCCGACGAAGACGGTGCCGGCATTGGCGCGGGGGTCGTAGATGCCGTAGGGCACGGCGAGGCCGTCGGCGTCGGAGCGGAAGTCGTGGTCGTTGACGAGTTCGGGGCTGCGGTCCCACTTGGCGCCGGGATGGCGGAACGTGCCGACGAGCTCCTTCTTCTTGGTATCGACGCTGATGAGGGGGCTGTTGTCGGCGGCGCAGCGCTCGCGCAAGTCGGTGATGTGCCGGAACTGCCGGTCTCGGTTCGGATGCGAGGCGCCGGCGAGCTTCTTGTGGTTGACGCGCAGCGAGTAGCCCATGGCCTTGAGCAGTCGCGCGACGGTCTGCGGGCAGACGTGGATGCCGAGCCCGCGGAGTTCGTCGGCGAGCTTGGCGGTCGTGCGGCGTGTCCACTTCAGGCCGCTGACCGGGTCGCCGGCCGTCTCGTGGGTCATCAGGGCTTCGATGCGGGCGATGACTTCCGGCGTTTTTTTTCCGTCGGTGTTCGTCCGCCGCCCGCGCGCCGCACCCGGTCGACCTCGACATCGCGACCGACGAGCTGCCGCCGGCCGACGGCGACGGTCGACGGGTCGATGCCGAGGAGGGTGGCGATGCGCCGGTCGCCGCCCCACCCGCACTTGAGCGATTCGAGTCCGGCGAACAGCCGGCGCTGGCGCTCGTCGAGGAGGCTGGCGAACAACACGATGGCGGCGCGCAACTCCTCGGGCATCAGGTCGGCGTCGGGCAGGGGCCGCCCGAGTCCGGGCGTGGCCATCAGCAGCCGTCGGGCGCGGAGTTGATGCGTCTCCTGCGCATTCCGGTGAAGTTGAACGCCAGATCCGGGGATGGTGAACACGGAATCCGGCGAACGTGAACGGCTCGTCGGAGCACAACGACGTTTCCTCGGTCGGTTTCCTCCCATCGGCTTCGCAACGGGTGTTCGAGTCCTACCCGTGACGTCGTTTTCGAAGAGTACAACGATCTTGCCTGTGGAGCGTATGGGCGGCGTTCTGGGCTGTCCAAGGCGGTGTGGGAAACGCGCCTCGACGCGGGTGCAGTCAGCCGCCAGCGTATCGTGCGCGTTTTCCATACCGCCGGTGCGCTCCACGGGCCGGCCTGCCCCCGGCGGGGACCGGCGGCGTGCTGGACCGGGGCTGACCTCGGTAGTGCCGCGGTGGGGGCTGGCGTTGGGATGCTCATGTCGTCTGCCGGGTGCGGGTCTTCGGCGCGTCGTGCGTCCGTCGCATCGAGCGGCCCTTCAACTCGATGCGGTGCGCGTCGTGGAGCAGGCGGTCGCAGATGGCGTCGGCCTGGTTGGCGTCGCCGATGACGGCGTGCCAGTCGGCCACGGGCAACTGGCTGGCGATGAGGGTCGAGGCGCGTTCGGCCCGGTCCTCGATGACCTCGGTGAGGTCGCGCCGCTCGGCGTCGCGCAGCGGTGCGATCATCCAGTCGTCGATGGCGAGCAGGTCGAGCTTGGCGAGGCGAGTCAGGAGCCGGGCGTAGGACCCGTCGCCGCGGCCGACGGCGAGCTCGTGCAGCAGGCGCGGCATCCGGACGTAGCGTGCGGTGAAGCCGCGGCGGCAGGCCCGTTCGACGAACGCGCAACAGAGGAAGCTTTTTCCGATCCCGGTGGGACCGATCAGGACCAAGTTGTGACGCTCGGCGACCCACGCGCAGGCGCCGAGAGTCAGGACCTGCTGGCGGTTGAGCCGGCGCGGATGGGTGAAGTCGACGGCCTCGAGCGTGGCGGGATGGCGCAGCTTGGCGGCGCGGAGCCGCCGCTGGAGCTTGCGCTGCTCGCGGGCCGTCCATTCGGCGTCGACGAGCAGGCCGAAGCGTTCCTCGAAGCCGAGGGCGGCGGCCTCGGCGGTCTGGAGCTGGTGGTGGCAGGCGTCGGCCATCGCGCCGAGCTTCATGGCGTTGAGCTTGTCGAGGGTCTGTTCGATCAGCATGGGTCCTCCCCAGTGGTGGTCGCGGCGTAGTAGTCGGCGCCGCGGATGTTGGCGTGGGTGGGCGTCGGGGCGGTCTCGGCCGGCGGCTCCAGGGGCAGACGGTCCTGGCCGGTGGCGAGGATGTTCTTGACGGTGTGGAAGCGGCAGGAGCCGAGGGCCATGGCGCGGGCGCTCGCGGCGTCGAGCCGGGGGTTGCCGTGCTGCCGCCCCAACCGCATGAGCCCGAGCACGGCCTTGTATCCCTGCTCCGGATGGGGGCGGCTCTCGAGGATTCGAGCGACGAGCTCACCGGTCGCCGGTCCGACCTTCTCGGCCCAACGGATGAGACGCGACGGGGTCCACTCGGCGTGCGCGCGATGGGCGCTCGGCATGTGCTCGGCGACGGTGGACGGCTGTCCGTCGTAGCGGCGGGGGTGCGACGACACGCGGCGGCCTTTGAAGAAGACCTCGACGGTGGTCGTGGTGTAGCGGACCTCGACCTGCTCGCGGAGGAGCTGGAACGGCACGCTGTAGGCGTGCCGCTCGACGAGGACGTGGTAGTCGATGGAGACGCGGCACAGCTTCCAGTACGCGAGGACATAGCGCGTGGCCGGCAGGGGTCGTAGCGCCGGGCGGTCGAGCTGCTCGTAGAGGGCGCGGCGGCTGATGCCCAGCTTCTTCATCGGCCGGTCGTTGAGCGCGTCGAGGCGGACGCGGATCGCCAGGTTCAGGGCACCGAGGCTGAAGAACGTCTCGTCGCGGAGCCGGGCGAGTATCCACCGCTGGGCCAGGAGTACTGCGCCCTCCACGGCGGCTTTATCTCTTGGTTTCCTCGGCCGCGCCGGGACGACGACGGCGCCGTAGTGGGCGGCGAGGTCCTCGTAGGTGCGATTGACGCCCGGCTCGTAGCGGCAGGGACGCGTGATGGCGCTCTTGAGCTGGTCGGGGACCCACAAGGCCGTCGTGCCCCCGTAGTACCCGACCATGCGGGTGTGGGCGTCGACCCAGTCGGGCAACTGCTGGGTGGCGGTCGCCTCGGCGTAGGTTAAGCCGCTGGCGCCGAGCACGGCGACGAACAGCTCGACGCGTCGCAATTCTCCGGTGTGCCGGTCGACCAGCGCCGAACGTTTCCCCGAGAAGTCGATGAACGTCTTCTCGCCGGCGCGGTGGACCTGCCGCATCGACGGCCGCAGCCGTCGCGCCCACTGCCGGTAGAGCTCGCAGAACTGGGTGCGGCGGTAGCCGTGCGGATGAACCTGGGCGTACTCCTCCCAGAGGAGCTGCAGCGTGACGCCGTCGCGCTTGAGCTCGCGGTGGATGTACGCGCAGTCAGGCTGGCTCCGGTCGTGCACCGGGGCGGCGCGTGGGAACAACCGGGCCTCGAGGGCCGCGTCATCCAACTCGGCCGGCAGTGGCCAACCCAACCCTCGTTGTGCGGTCCGCTGCAGATACAGCGAGACCGTGCCCACGCCGATCGCGCAGGCTTGGGCTATCGCCCGGTGGGACAACCCCCGCTCGTGCTTGAGACGGAGAACCTCACGAATCTTCCTCACCAGTAGCCTCCGTGCCGGCATCGCCTCGCCCTCCTTTCGGAAGGCCAGCGTGCGGCGATCAGGCTACCGACGAGCGTTCACGATGACCGGATTCCGTGTTCAACTTCACCGGATCCCGTGTTCAACATCCCGGATCCGGTGTTCAACTTCCGCCGGATCCGGCGTTCAACTTCCGCCGGATTACGCATCTCCTGCGCGTGGTCGGTGGCGCAGTAGAGGAACTGGCCGGCGAGCTTGTGCCGCGTCAGCCGGCCGTCGCCGACGAGCTTGCGCAGGGCGTCCTGGGTGCCGACACCGAGCCGGTTGTCGAGCTCGTCGACGAAGTGTCCGGCTTCCGCGTCGTTGACAAACGCCTCGGCGGTTGCGACGAGGGTGCCGGCGCGGGAGAAGCGGACGCCGGCGAACGCCCACAGGCCGTGTTCGTCGAAGTCGGCGAGCTCGTCGAGCGTGTAGTAGCCGCCGCGATGGGAATAGCTGGTGCGGGCGTCGAGGTCCCTGAGCTTGCGGAACGCGGTGCGCCTGCTGACGCGGGGACCGAGGGCGGCCATCACGTCGGTCAGGGAGGCGATGGTCTGCTTTCGGAGCAGGGCGACGACGGTGTCGACGGAGAATTGGGTTGGTCTTATTGTGGCACCATTACGGACTACAGATTCCGTAATCATGCCACAACTCGAGGTCGGATTGCTACCCTTCAATCCGAAATTCGCCCTGTCTGTGTGGAGAAGTCACCGGGCACGAGCGTGCTTGACCGCCGCGTTCTACTGCGAAACTACAGCCGTTTGCAGGAAGTTATTTTTGCGCAGACCCTAAGTATAGCCTCTTGAAAAGCGTCTGCCACCAGTACCATAGCATCTCCAACAAGTGACATATGCTTGGCGCCGTCCATATTGGACAATTGCGGTGAATCCCCATCTCTGAAAGTCCGGCAGAATATTTAGGGCTCTCCTCAAACGGGTGTGGGTGGGTTGAGGCGCGATCGGCGGGTCGGCGAGGGGTGCTGGCAGTTCACCTGACCGGCGGCGGGCGTGGCGCACCGTGGCGGGATATAGTCGGAGCGGAGTAGCTGCGGGCCGGCCGGCGTGTCAACGCGCTACGCGCGTCCTTCGCTGCGCTGCGGCCCTTCGGGTGACACACCGTCCGTCCCTCCGCTCAAGCAGCAGATATGGGCCTTGCGGCCCGGCCTGGACGGGGGCGTCCCGGCCGTCCACGACAACGCGGAAAGCGCGACGGCTGGCGGTTCGGGGATAGACGCTGGCTGATTGCCCCAACGGCCACCTCGGGTCCCGGCGCCGGCGGCGGACGCCCGTTGGGCGGGGCCAAGGGTGTTGTCGGGGCCGCGTGCGTCGTCTCGCTTGGCGGAAGCGGTTGCAAACGCAAGGGGCTTCCTGGTCTCATGGGCGTGTATCACCACGACCCGCGAGGAGGAGAGCCCCATGCGTCTGACTACGTTACTACGGCGGCTGTTGGGTGTCACGCAGATGTACGTCAAGCAGGTGGAAATGGCCGCCGACGGTCCGTTGACGGTGTCGGTGGAGCCGGCGTGGCGGCGTTCCCGGTGCGGGACGTGCGGGAAGCGGTCGCCGCGGTATGACCGGCAGCCGGTGCGCGAGTGGCGGCATCTGTCCTGGGGCCGGATGCCGGCGTGGCTGCGGTATGCGCCGTGGCGGGTGTCGTGCCGGCGTTGCCGCGGGGTGAAGGTGGAGCAGGTGCCGTGGGCGAGCGGCAGCAGCGTGTTCACGTCGGGGTTCGAGGAATTGGCGGCGTATCTGGCGCAGGTGACGGACCGGACGGCGGTGAGCCGCCTGCTGGGGATATCGTGGGTGACGGTGGGCAGCATCGTGGAACGGGTTGTGGCGCGGCGGCTGGACGGGGCTCGGTTCGCCAAGCTGAGACGAATCGGCGTCGATGAGTTCAGCTACCGGAAGCGTCACCGCTACCTGACGATCGTGGTTGACCATGACGAGCGTCGGGTGGTTTGGGCGGGGCGGGGGCGCAGCGCCGAGACGCTGGGGGCCTTCTTCGAGCAGTTGGGACCTGGTGGCTGTGCGCGGATCGAGTTGGTGACGGCGGACCTGGCGTCGAGCTGGCAGAAGGCGCTGCGGGCGTGGGTTCCGCACGCGCGGGTGGTGTTCGACCGGTTTCACGTTGAACGGCTTGCGGCGGATGCGGTTGACGAGGTGCGGCGTTCGGAGCAGCGGCGGCTGGCCTCGGAGCCGGAGGATGCGAAGGCGCTCAAGGGGACGCGCTATGCGTTGCTGAAGCACCCGGCGCGGCTGAGGCCTGGTGAGGCCCGGCGTCTGGAGACGTTGCGTCGTAAGAACCGGGCGCTGGACCGGGCCTACGAACTGAAGGAGTACCTGGCGACGATCCTGGGGCAGGCGACACCCGAGGATGCGCCGGCGCTGCTCGATGAGTGGCTGGAGTGGGCTGCGCGGTCCCGCCTGACGCCGTTCGTGAAGCTGGGGCGTACGATTCGGAAACACGCTGAAGGCATCCTGGCGTACCTGGACACGAAGATGACGAACGGTCCGGTGGAGGGCATCAACAACAAGCTGCGGGTGATCGCGCGTCGCGCCTATGGCTTCCACTCGCCCGGCGCGTTGATCTCGATGCTGTTCCTCTGCTGTGGAGGCATAGAACTGGCGCCGCCGCTACCCACACGCATTTGAGGAGACTCATATTTAGTTCAGCGGCAGTGTACATTGTCGACACTTCGCCGATAGTGACTTGGACACGGTCGGTGTTAACAGTTCTCTTGGCCGTCTCGATTTCGTCCTCTAGCATGCCTACTAAGTCCTCCAACCTCACGTCTTGTCCGTAACGACGGACGCAAACTCTGTGTCCGTCAACGGAGGTAGCTATCGGTCGCCGCGCGCACGATGTCTGGCGGTCGGAGTAGAAGCGGCGGCGGTAGAGTCCTCCCTCGCCGAGTGCCAAGGACGCTTGGCGCGCTCTCGGTCATCCGCGATCCCGCGGTGGCTATTCTCTCACAGCCGTCGCCGGAGGCACCGCCGCGGTGACGGTGGCCGCGACCGAGACCGGCGGTTCCGCAACACAACGGCAACCCGAACGTCCTCAGTGAAGGTGACTTGAACCCTTCAACGGACGTTACCAGGCGAGACGCCCATCAAGGCCATCGACTTCCCAGCGCGCACGATGTGCGACGCCCCGAAGACGAAGTAGCAGAAGGCGGAGATCCTGTCGCTCGCCGGGGGA
Organism: Vicinamibacterales bacterium; assembly: GCA_965229825.1. Classification (GTDB taxonomy): domain Bacteria; phylum Acidobacteriota; class Vicinamibacteria; order Vicinamibacterales; family UBA8438; genus JAJEEA01. The sequence continues at coordinate 817,411 of CBDDJQ010000012.1, read as the reverse complement.
GGAGCGGGTACCCGGACCGCAGGCGGATCGCCGAAGCGACCAAGAGCAGCCCCGCTGGGAAGACGCCCTTGTGGAGGGTGTCGTCCGGAACTGGTCTCCGACCCAGACGTCTCCCGCTCCCGGTTGATTCGCGATGGCCGCGCGGCCCGCGGCTGTCGTCGAGCGCCGGGTGGGGGCCGACCCGCCGTCCGCCCCCCGCGAGCCAAACCCCCTCGACGCGGTGCAGAGGTGAGTGCGGATGGTCATGCTAAGACCACGGTTCGCGCTTTGCCGACATAGAGGGTCGGAGCGCCTCGCACGAGAATAGGGCCGGCGATCTCTCCCGGGGCGAGGTGGCCCTCACGATCGAGGGCCGTGGCGAGGAAGCGGTCGAGGTCTGCGGCATTGCGTTCGCGTCTCTCCGGGCGCGTCAACGAAGTCACGAATTCGTGCACGATGAGCACGGCCCGCGATGAAGACCGACGGTTGGCCTCCGCGAGCACTGCCGCGGTCGCCGTGAGAAGCTGATAACGTAGTTGCAGTACGTGGGGTTGCTCGATATCGAGGGCAAATCGGTCGAGCAGGGCTTCGATCCGGGCGATTGCCTTCGAGCGGGGGTTTCGACACGCGCGTTCGGCGCGCTGGTACTGGTCGGCGAGTTCGGCACCGAAGGTTTCGTCCGCCTTGGCTTCGATGGCGATCACTACGGGGCCGTGGTCGTCCTCGGCGACGACGAGGAGATCGATGTTCGGTGGTCCCCGGAAGCTGTCTATCGTGATGCGGGCCTCCGGTTCGGCGCACCACCGGCGCAGAGGCCCGATTTCGCGACAGGCGGCTAGGATTTGTGCGATGTCCGGCTGTAGGTCGGGTGCGGCGTCAAGCCAGGCACTGGCGTTCTCCTTGGCGCTGCGCCCGTCTTTCCAGTGGCATCGCTTCGCCCCATCATCAAAACACGATAGCCGCCACTGGTCGATAGTGGTCAACGGGCGGTTGCCCTTGTGGATGGTGCCGACGGCGGGGGAGTCAGGCATCCGGGAGCCTTGCCAAGGGGAATGGCAACTGTACGATGGAGATTCGGCAACGCGCAACCACTCCACGCGCGCCGAACACGACGCGGCCGGACGGGGTCGGAGCTTCCAGACAACGAGCACGTCGCCATTCCGCAGAGCGCGCAGGCAGCTGTCGAGCCCCGGCCGGTCGTCGCGGACGTGGGACTCAGCCGGCAGCGACCGGCTTCCGGGCGGTGGCGTCGGCCTACCCGACGAGGCGTAGGATTGCGACTGTCAGCGCACCCGTCGCGAGCACGGTCCCAACCATCCAGCGAATGAGCCGGGTTTCGAGGTTCGCGATCTCGGTACGCACATCGGCGATCTCGGTGCGGACGACAGCAATCTCGGTGCGTTGCTCGGCCCGCGACTCCGCGCTCTCCGTGCGCAGCTCCGCGAGTCCGGCCTTGAACTGGTCAGAGGTGACGTGGTCGCCCTGTTCGGAGCCGGAGCGGATGGCCTTGGCAATGACTTCGGCCTGCCGGCGTTCAACACCCCCGTCGGTGAGCTGCTGGGCAACAGCGAGCGTGTCGAGCATGCAGCCAGCCTAGCACGTGTAGCCTGCCGGGGCGACCCCGCGGCCGGTGGTTTCGACGAGAGGCCCTTGACCGCGTCCGAACGCTGCGTGGTCGACGACCTGCGCTACCGCGCGCTCGCGGAGCAGTCTGCGCCCGCTCGCCGACTCTGCCCCTTGCCCAGTGCTTCTTCTCTCGTGCGTTCCTCCACGCCCGCTCGCCCGCCGATGACCGCCTACTGGGCCGAACGGCGAAAGAAGGCGGGCAAGAAGTAGTCGACCCGGCCGGGGGCCGACGCGCCGTCCACCCCCCGTTCGCGACGCGCGACGGAGCGAGTCCAGCTTCATCGGCCCGCAACCTGGCCCCCGATCGCCGCGGGCAGGAGGGCGCGTTCTATCGAGAGGCGCTGGAACTCCTCAATGATCCGGCGCTTCCTCGAGCTCGGCGTCTCGAAGACCGCCATCGCCAAGCTCACGGGCGTGTCCCGGACCGCTCTCTACAGCTTCATGAACACCAGAGGGATCCTGCATCGACGGCCTTCAGTGCGCCGATGATGGGGGATCTGGACTACGATTAGAGAGTATCTTCCTGATCTGACCGGTACCGCGACCTGGCACATCGACCTCGGGGCAGGTGCGTGACTGTCGCAGTCTGGAAGGATGGAGAGGCGGCATGACTCAGAGACGAACGCTGGCGGTCACTATCGCGGCGGTGGTGTTTGCGGGGCCGGCGGCAGCGCAGAACACCGTGGACATCTTCGACACCTCCACGGGCACGGAACGACTGGGGACCATCACGCTTCAGGAGGAGGCCGGCGGCGGCGTGCGCTTCACGCCGGATCTCGGCGACATCCTCCCAGTTGGCGATCACGGCTTCCACGCCCACGTGAATCCCGATTGCGGGTCGGGAGGCCAGGCCGCCGGCGGGCACTACGACCCGGCGAACACGGGCGTGCACGAGGGGCCCGAAGGCAACGGTCACCTTGGCGATCTGCCACGCCTCACGTCCGACGGCGGCCGCGTGACGACGGTGGTGGTCGCGCCTCGATTGGCCCTGAGCGACCTGTACGGACGCGCCCTGGTGATTCACGAAGGCGGCGACAACTACTCGGACTCGCCGGCGCCGCTGGGCGGTGGCGGCGCGCGGCTGGCGTGCGGCGTGGTGCCCGCGGCGGTGCCCTGAATGCCGCCGGCCGCCCTCGTGGCGCTGATGGTGTTGCTGCTCGCGATCGGTGCGCATGCCCGTCGGCGTGGCGTGCCCGGCGCGGATCAGGGCTGATTTCTCGGGGTGTCGGGCTGGCCCCGCCGCCGCGATCCCTCGAGAGAGCTGACGTGGGGGCCGACCCGCCTCCCACCCCTGAACCAGCGCAACAGCCCGGCGACTACGGCCCTCGGGCGGGGGGCCGTGTCGTCGAGAACGGCACCTCGACCACCCGCCGGTGGACGATCTCGAAGATGGACCGCGGCGCGCCTCGTGCACACCGCGTCCGGGTGAAGCCCCCCCACCGCCGCAACGACTGTCGCGGCCGCGCGCGCACCACGGCGGCTGCAGACGGAACACCCGCGAACACCGGCGACGATCACGCCTTCGTGCCCCATGACGGTGGACATCGCGACCGGGGGCGCTACGCTGGCCGGTCCGGCAGTGGGGCGCTGCGGCGGCCGCGCCGGCCGCCCTGCCCGTGCGGGAAGCGTGGTCAACAGGTGCGGAGGTGGCTGGAGCGCCGTGGCGGACGCGCCATCCACCCCCCTTGACCCAACGCAGCCACGCTCGTCCCGCGCGCTGCTCGCCGAGGCCGAGCGTGACCTGACGCCGGCGATGCCGTTCCGCGACATCTGCGCCCATGCCCGCCGCCCGAACGGTCGCGCCGCTCGGCGCGTCGACCGGGGCCGTACCATTGGCCAACCCGCGTCCCATGGTCTCCGCGGCTCCTGGTCCTCTCACCCGACGACGGTGCGGGCTCTGGATAGACTTCGCAGGCAAGGCGCCTGCAGCACGAACCAAAACAACAGATGGAATCCGTCTCATTCTATTGGAGGGAGCAACCGCACGATGTCCTTCGCAACGGACGCCCACCACCGTGACAGACTCATCGGCCGAGAATCGCAGCCATCGAAAGTCGCCCGCAAGCGCGCGGGCTCTTGGCCTCTCGTTGGCCTGGTCGTGCCCTCCTCCCTTCCAAACCACCCACGGCGCATTCTCAAAGTCGATTACAGCCCCGGAAACAAACCACCGATATGAATTCCTCTGACTCTGCGGTCGAATCGGCCTCACGGAACGGAGTCCGAATAGAAGGAGGTAATAATGCTGCACCGGCAGCCTCGCGCTGGCCATCCTAATGTGGGCGGCACCTGCACCCGTGGTGGCCGACGAATGCAGGATGTGCTTCCAAACGCCCTTCGGGACAGTATGCTACTGTAGTGTCCTGGACAAAAACTTGATTATAATCTCATGCGCGGATACACTGCCAGCACCGGACAAAAACGGAAGGAATCCATCCGATGAGGGTTGCTGCACAGGTGACGCTCACCCCCAACGAACGGCGGCTATTGGAGACGTGGGCGTCAGCCCGCAGCGCCGCGGTCCGGCTAGTTGAACGCTCCAAGATCGTGTTGATGGCGTGCACAGGCATGACGAATCAAGCCATTGCCGCGGCATTGGGGATCGACCAGAACACAGTGGGTCGGTGGCGCAACCGCTTCGTGAAGGAACGTGTGAAGGGGATCGAGAGCGAGCGGCCTCGCGGCGGCAATCACGGCGGCAAGAGTTCGGAGCGGCAAGCGGAGCTGCGGACCAGAATCATCGAGGCAACGACCCAGACGACGCCGACGGATGCAACGCACTGGTCGACGCGAACGATGGCCCGGGCGATGAAGACGACGCACAGCTTTGTCCACCGCGTCTGGCGATCTCATGGCCTGAAACCGCACCTGATTCGTACCTTCAAGCTTAGCAACGACCCACGATTTGAGGAAAAGCTACACGATGTGGTGGGGCTCTACCTGGATCCACCGGCGAACGCGGTAGTGTTCAGCTTGGACGAAAAGAGCTCCGTGCAGGCGTTGGACAGGACTCAGCCGGGTTTGCCAATCAAGAAGGGGCGCTGCGGCACGATGACCCACGACTATAAGCGTCATGGGACGACCACGTTGTTCGCGGCATTGGAAGTGGCGACGGGCGCGGTCATTGGGGAGTCGTGCCGGCGGCACCGTCATCAGGAAGTGCTACGTTTCCTGAAGAAGGTCGAGAAGGCGGTGTCGAAGGACCAGAAGATCCACATCATTCTCGACAACTACGCCACGCACAAGCATGAGACAGTGTTGCGTTGGATAGAGCAACAGAAGCGCATCTTCCTGCACTTCGTCCCCACGAGCTCGTCTTGGCTGAACGTGGTCGAGCGATTCTTCCGCACGTTGACGGACCGGCAGCTCCGACGCGGAGTGTTCACCTCGGTGGAGGAGCTCGAAGCCCGCTTGGCGGAATACATCGACAAGTACAATGAGAACCCGCAGCCGTTGGTGTGGACCAAATCGGCCGAGCAGATTATCGAGAAGGTGGGTCGTGCCCGCCAAGTGCTCGACAGCCACAGTTAATCAATCGTTTAACTAGGACACTACACTACGTCGTCCCTTGCTCTTCCGGAGTTGACGACTGAGTTGAATGGCCGCCCCATCTCTGGCGCGCCGACCCAGAAGCAACGCAACCGGTCGTCTGCGGACGGTAGACGCCGCAGACGACCGGTTGGCGTAGTTGGGGCGGCAACCAGCCGAAGTCGACCCTTTGCGGCTCCAGCAGGCCGTGGTGCAAGTCGGTGAGTAGGAAGCGATGATGCGAGAAGGAGCCGCATGGCTGACGCCAATCCCGACGTTGCGACGGAAGCTGCCGGAGATCGTGCTCGAGGCGGCGATGGTGGTGTTCGCGGTCCTTGCCGCGTTCGGCGTCGAAGAGTGGCGAGAGCAGCGGCGGCTTCGCGAGTTCGCGGCCGTCGCCCGGAGCGCGGTGGAGACGGAGATTGCCGAGAACCTGGAGCAGTTCCGGGCCGCGGCGCCCGCACTGACCGAGCTGAAGGAGCTGTTGGATCGGGTGTTGCTAGCGGCGGACGAAGGCCGTTCTGTGCCCTTCGAGCTGGGCATGCGGCTGCCTGCGGTGTCAATAGCGGCGTGGCGAGCTGCGCAGGGGAGTCCGGGCGCACCGCACTTCGAGCACGGGTGGGTGATTCGGGTCTCCAGGGTCTACGAAGGGTACGAAGAATACGCCGTGCTTCGGCGGCTGGTCGTCGAAGACTACACCCGGATCCTTGCGCATCGACGGGCATTCCCGGAGATGGAGCCGGCGGGTTGGATAGAGCTGCTCGAACCGCTGAGCGGCCGTTTGTTCATGCTGGAAGAGATGCACCGCGGTGTACAGAGCGGCCTGGAGAGCCTGCTGGAGTGAGACGGCCGCGACTACGGGGGGAATCGGCGGGGCCGCGGGGGCGGGGGAGCCCGCCGCAGGCCGCGGCGGCGGTCATGGGTGGCGCGCCTGCCGAAGGACATGCTGGCGGCCCGCGCCGGTTCCGGACCGCCCTGGAGGTCTCCCGAGGACCTGCGCCGAGCTCGTCGTGCGGCTCGCGCATCCCCGGTCTCGCCGCCGGCGTCGACGTCGCGCCGGCCGCCGCGGCCGAGTTCGTCGACGGCGACCGTCGGCCCCCCCGGGTCCGTCGGCGACCGCCTCGGCTGCGGCGGGTGTTCCCGGGGCGAAAACCCCCGACGCGCCGCTCCTCGAGACGCTCCGAGGCCTCCGCGCGTTCGCCTCCGGAGCCGGCGTGATCGACTGTTGGCGGACGCGCCGTCCGCCCCAGCCCGTGCGGGAAGCGTGGTGCGGAGGTGGCTGGAGCGCCGTGGCGGACGCGCCGTCCGCCCCCGACCGGCGGCGACCATTGGCCCAGCGCCGGCCGCCTTGCTCGCGCGTCGGAAGACCGGCTAACGCGCCGGTCTGCTAGTCGCCGGGGGCAACCCATACCGGGCGCAGGCCTCATCCATGTACCGCTGCGTGCGCGACACACCGAACAACGGCCGGGCCGGGAGTGGCACGTCGCAACGCAGAAAGCCGAGCAGCTCTTCGGATCGCTGCAGGAGCACCTCGAATCCGTCGAACGGCGGCTCGTCAGACCGCCCGACGGTGAAGCCAGGATCGATACGCAGGGTACCAGCCACCTGCGGTCCGTCGGGACCGTCCACGTCGTCGACCAGGACGACGTTGTCCTCGTTCAGCCGGACGAGGTGCTCCTGCACGTAGACGATTGCGCTCTCCGGGTCAAAACGCAGCTCCAGAAGCACGCTTCCCTGACGAATCGTGACCGTCGAGCCGCGGCGGCGGCCGGCCAGCGCGCCTCGCGCCTGCTCCGGACGTGATGCGTCCCGGCCGGGCCGAGGGTATTCGACCGTGTTCTCGAAGGACACCGATCCGCCGCCGGAAGCGGGCCTGAGAAACCACCCCGGCGTTCCGCGCCAGAGGACGAGCAGCTCGAGGGTCGCGGGAACCGGTCCCTCCTCCCTGCGCGTAACGGGCATCGGCGGAGACGGTGGCCCCGATGGCAACAGCGGCTCCAGGCCCGCGGGCCAGTCAACCGGAGCGAGTCCTGTGGCGAAACAGGTGGCCGCGACAGAGGGTGAGAGCTGGACCCACTGCCCACACATCCTGGGACTAGGACGGTCCGATGATGAACAGCCCGCAACCGCGGCGAGGAGCACTGCGATCGTGACCGGACTCCCTCGCACCCGAGAGCTCCGGAGCTTCAACCACAAGGCCATTTTTTGCGAGTTCTCAAAACGTACCGATCAAACCACCCAGGCCTCGGCGACGGCCCGGGGCGACCACCGACCACGGCGGCAGCGCCCGAAGGACCACCAGGCCCGGCCCCAACGGTGGGCCGCGGCCGTCGACCAGCACCCGTGCGGGCCTCAGGACGGGGGCGTCCCGGCCGTTCATGACGCTTACGTTACCGGCAAGAATAGTCGACGCGAACCGACACCGCGACGGTCAGCAGCCAGCGCTGTTCAAGGTATTGCGGAGGGGACTTGTCGGCTCGCAGGTCCGCCCTTGCTCCCAAGCAACGCCGCGCGGGGGCCGCCGGGTGGTGGACTCACGGTCCGCCCCCGAGGGGTCGGCCCCCCCGTAGCCGTTCGCTCGGGGCCGGGGGCGGTTCTGGCCGCCGCCATCGGCCCCGACGGCGCTGGCAGTCACGGGTCAGGCGACTCCAGCGCTGTGCGGGCCACACCACGCCACGCGGCCCACGATGCGGTCGTCCGCCGTCACGGCTCTCGGCAGATAAGCCAAGCTATCGCTGACTAAGGTTCCACTGGTCGCCGACCTGCCGAAAGCGCTTGACCACCAACGCGTCGCCGATGCGCACGACGAGCGCTCGTCCACCGCGACCCGGCGGTCCTTGTCGACGACGACGAAAGTGCCGTCCGTCGGCTCCATAGAATCGCCGGCTACCCGGACGCACGTCAGGCGATCCGCTCGCGCCCAGTGGACGGCAGCACCCCGCTCCGCAACCGCGATGGACAAGTCGGACGACTCCTTGAACTCCACCTCGCCGGTATCCGCCTCGAACCGGACGTGCTCGGCGAACGGAATCATCCGCGTCGACTCGCCGGCCAGACTGCGGCAGCAGCTCTGCCGCCGCCGTCGCGAGTTCCGTCATCACTCCATTTCGTCCTCGGTCACGCCTCTTCGCGGCCCGCATGGCGCGGTCACGGTGGGCTTGCTCACGGCACGGATGGACCGGCAACCGGGGCAGCCGTGACCGGTCGCGCGAGCCATCGCAACAACTGGCGTCGTTGCGGGAGAAGACCTAGAATGCGTGAGCACAAACGAGGTGCCGGAACGCACCACCACGACGGTCACAGCATCTTCAACGACGACGATAGTGGCCCTGCGGCTCGCCGCCAAGGCACGCCGGTCGCGCAGAGCAGAGGAGCACATGCCGGAAGTCATCTTCATCGCAATAGCTGTTCTTGCCATCGTCGGTCTGCTGTTCGCTCTACGCTCGCTCCGCGACATGAGACGGCGGTACGGCGGCATCATCGACGTGGAGCGGGAGCGCGATCGTGTAGCTGCGGAGAAGGAGGCGCTGACGTCGGAGGTCTCGACCCGTCGAGCGTCTTGGGAAAGGGATTTCGGCGAAGCCCTCCGTGAACTCGAAGAACTGACGCGCGAGCTAGACGCGGCTCGCGATCAAGCCGAACTGCAATCTTTTGGGATCTACGAGCCGCACTACGATTTCGAGTCGTCCGCCGCGTTCAAGGCCAAGCTGGACGAGATCCGGGGACAGCAGAAGGCGATGGTCCGAGACAAGACGGCCGCGGTCTGCGAAACGGAATGGCACGTCGAGGGAAGCAAGACCAAGGGACGCCAGATGGTACAGCGGTACCTCAAGCTCCAGCTTCGGGCCTTCAACGGCGAATGCGACGCGGCGATCGTCAAGGTGCGCTACAACAACGTGACCGCGCTGGAGCAGCGGATTGGCCGATCGTTCGAGGCCCTGAAAAAGCTCGGCGAGACTCAGCACTGCGCCATCTCTCCGCGATACCTCGATCTCAAGGTCAGCGAACTCCGTCTCGCGCACGAGTATCAGGAACAGCGGGAGGCGGAGAAAGAGGAACAGCGCCGCATCCGCGAGCAGATGCGCGAAGAGGAGCGCGTCCGGCGGGAGATCGAAAAGGTGAAGAGCGACGCCGAAAAGGAGGAGCAGCGGTACGCGGCCGCGCTGGAGAAGGCGCGCCAGGAATTGCAGCGTGCCGGAGACCAGAAGCGTGCTGAGCTTCAGAGCGAGCTCGAGAGGCTACAGAGCCAACTCGACGCGGCGCATGAGATGAAAGAGCGTGCTATATCGCGTGCGCAACTCACGAAGTCAGGTCACGTCTATGTCGTGTCGAACATCGGATCGTTCGGGGAGAACGTCTACAAGATCGGTCTGACGAGGCGCTTGGACCCCGATGACCGGATCCGGGAACTCGGCGATGCGTCGGTTCCGTTCCCGTTCGACGTTCACGCGATGATCTACGCGGAGAACGCGCCGGACCTGGAACAGACGCTACACCACGCTTTCGACAGTCGGCGGGTCAACCTCGTGAACATGCGCAAGGAGTTCTTCGCGGTGTCACTTTCTGAGATCGCGAAGGCCGCGCAAGACCACGGTTCCGTGGAATTTACGCTTGCGGCCGAAGCTGAGGACTACCGGAAGACCTTGGCCCTGCGAGAGGCCCAAGAGACCGGAACCGACGAGCCCGAGGTTGAGGCCGTCGTGGCTGACGCGAGGACCCGCTTGGAACAGCGCAGAGCGTCATGGGCGAGCGAGTCCGCGTAGGTGGCGGCGTTTGTCGGTGGGCGTGGTTTCCGCTCTCGAGAGCCCCCCGAGCCGCGCCGACGAGCTCGTCGGCCGGCACCGTCGCCGGAAGGTCGACTTGTCGACGGCCCGAGCGACGAGCGCCGGCCTTCCACCCTGGGGGGGCGGGCCGGCCTGGAACTGTTGCGGAGGCCTCGGCTGCCGTCGAGCGCCGCGTGGGGGCCGCCGCGCCGTCCGCCCCCAGCCCAGCGCGGCCGCACTGAACGCGCGACAGACGTAGCCGTGGAGGGCGCGGGGACCGCACGGCTTGGCGGTGTCCGACGAGACTCAGACGATACGAAGGTGAACCTCGCAGTCCGCATTAGCAATGCGTCGCATGCGGCCGTCGGTGGTAACAACGGTCAGGTTGCGCTCCTTCCCCTGCGCGCAAATCCACAAGTCGTTCTCGTCGACCTGGAGCATTTTTCCGGTCGCCTTGTCGGTCCAATCTGAGTCTCCTCAAATGCGTGTGGGTAGCGGCGGCGCCAGTTCTATGCCTCCACAGCAGAGGAACAGCATCGAGATCAACGCGCCGGGCGAGTGGAAGCCATAGGCGCGACGCGCGATCACCCGCAGCTTGTTGTTGATGCCCTCCACCGGACCGTTCGTCATCTTCGTGTCCAGGTACGCCAGGATGCCTTCAGCGTGTTTCCGAATCGTACGCCCCAGCTTCACGAACGGCGTCAGGCGGGACCGCGCAGCCCACTCCAGCCACTCATCGAGCAGCGCCGGCGCATCCTCGGGTGTCGCCTGCCCCAGGATCGTCGCCAGGTACTCCTTCAGTTCGTAGGCCCGGTCCAGCGCCCGGTTCTTACGACGCAACGTCTCCAGACGCCGGGCCTCACCAGGCCTCAGCCGCGCCGGGTGCTTCAGCAACGCATAGCGCGTCCCCTTGAGCGCCTTCGCATCCTCCGGCTCCGAGGCCAGCCGCCGCTGCTCCGAACGCCGCACCTCGTCAACCGCATCCGCCGCAAGCCGTTCAACGTGAAACCGGTCGAACACCACCCGCGCGTGCGGAACCCACGCCCGCAGCGCCTTCTGCCAGCTCGACGCCAGGTCCGCCGTCACCAACTCGATCCGCGCACAGCCACCAGGTCCCAACTGCTCGAAGAAGGCCCCCAGCGTCTCGGCGCTGCGCCCCCGCCCCGCCCAAACCACCCGACGCTCGTCATGGTCAACCACGATCGTCAGGTAGCGGTGACGCTTCCGGTAGCTGAACTCATCGACGCCGATTCGTCTCAGCTTGGCGAACCGAGCCCCGTCCAGCCGCCGCGCCACAACCCGTTCCACGATGCTGCCCACCGTCACCCACGATATCCCCAGCAGGCGGCTCACCGCCGTCCGGTCCGTCACCTGCGCCAGATACGCCGCCAATTCCTCGAACCCCGACGTGAACACGCTGCTGCCGCTCGCCCACGGCACCTGCTCCACCTTCACCCCGCGGCAACGCCGGCACGACACCCGCCACGGCGCATACCGCAGCCACGCCGGCATCCGGCCCCAGGACAGATGCCGCCACTCGCGCACCGGCTGCCGGTCATACCGCGGCGACCGCTTCCCGCACGTCCCGCACCGGGAACGCCGCCACGCCGGCTCCACCGACACCGTCAACGGACCGTCGGCGGCCATTTCCACCTGCTTGACGTACATCTGCGTGACACCCAACAGCCGCCGTAGTAACGTAGTCAGACGCATGGGGCTCTCCTCCTCGCGGGTCGTGGTGATACACGCCCATGAGACCAGGAAGCCCCTTGCGTTTGCAACCGCTTCCGCCAAGCGAGACGACGCACGCGGCCCCGACAACACCCTTGGCCCCGCCCAACGGGCGTCCGCCGCCGGCGCCGGGACCCGAGGTGGCCGTTGGGGCAATCAGCCAGCGTCTATCCCCGAACCGCCAGCCGTCGCGCTTTCCGCGTTGTCGTGGACGGCCGGGACGCCCCCGTCCAGGCCGGGCCGCAAGGCCCATATCTGCTGCTTGAGCGGAGGGACGGACGGTGTGTCACCCGAAGGGCCGCAGCGCAGCGAAGGACGCGCGTAGCGCGTTGACACGCCGGCCGGCCCGCAGCTACTCCGCTCCGACTATATCCCGCCACGGTGCGCCACGCCCGCCGCCGGTCAGGTGAACTGCCAGCACCCCTCGCCGACCCGCCGATCGCGCCTCAACCCACCCACACCCGTTTGAGGAGAGCCGGAAATGGCGTAGCGGCATGGACAGCTTTCATGCATGCAGGACAGTCCACTCAGTGCATGCCGAGCCACCACCCGGTACGGCGTCACGCGGCGGCGCGCGTCGACGCCCCCAGCCCGGAGGCGTCATGCGCATCCGACGGGAGGGGCATCGGGCCCCTCCCGCCTTGCACTGTTGGCTACCTCCCCACGCGTTTCTGGACGAATGCACCACCGCTCTGGGGTTTGAGCTCCAGCCCTGTTCTCGGTAACGGCACTCCAGGCTGGTGCTGTCGGTCCGGGAGGACCGCCGCCGTTCCCGAACCCAACCAGTGGTCCCCCATCTCTTTCGATGGCGCTGCCCCCTTGGCGGGCGCGACCCCGCTAGCCCATGAAAGCGTGCCAAGCCTTTCCACCCCTGAACACACTCCACTTCGCCCAACGCGTTATCCTCATCGCCCCCGCGGGGCCGGTCGGGTCTCGGAGTGGGGCTACCAGCTGACCCGAAGATCTACGCAGATCTTCACGGGGACGACGGGAATCGGGATCTTGATACAGCCAACGGTGATCGTCTTCGACCCCCTGGTCGCAGACGTGTCGCCATCGTTGGCAGGCTGCCACTCCGCATTCAGTGCGGCTTCGATCTCTTCTCTGCTCATCGTTACCTCCCTCTAGTTGGACACAGACGACTAGCGACAATGGAATGAGGCATGACTCCGGCAGTTCACCTCAGTTCAAGCCACGAACTGACCTTCGCGATCGCCTCGTTCTGCGGGATCGCATGACCACGATCAAGGCCAAGGGCAATAGACCCAGGCGGGTCGGGGAGTGTCTGCCGGACCCCTGCAGTGCTCCCTGACATGCGCCATCGCGACGTCGGCGTGAGGACACTCTACCCACTCGGAGTGGCCGGTATACGCGTGAAAAGCCGCCAAGGCGCCCGCATGGAATCCGGTACGGACGACCCGGCCGCCTTCGCGATCCCAGATTTTGGACCCATCGTCGCCACCGAGACGGCCTTGGAACGGCCCCCGCAGCGCGGCCTTCAAGCGGTCGATCACGGCCGGCCGAATGTGCAGGTCTGATTGCTGACCTTCGTGAAACGAATGTACTCCCCTCTTGAACGCCACCTCACATTGACTGAGGGCCTCGTCCACAAGGTCATTTGCATCGCCTGAGTTCACAGCCATGGACTCCTCCATCCGAAGGGGACAGTCTCGCGGACCGGCGCCGTGCGTCGGCGGGCGGGCCAGTTGGGTTGTCTATAGAGTTAAAACGTCGCGAACCGGCAAACCGAACATGCTTGTTCAGACGCGGCGCAACGCCTCGGCGAAAGCCCGAGCGCTTGCGGGCCGCGCGGACACGGCAGCCGTCAGGATCGACACCACGAAGGAGTGCGTGCGCCGTCTTGCCGCCTCGGCGCCGGCAGGGAGCGGCTGATGGATCCGCTGACCATGAATACCGTCCGCCAGCTCCTCCGCGCTGCCGCCAGCGAAGGGCCGCGTACCGGTGAGAGCCTCAAACAGCACGACGCAGAGCGCCCACACGTCGTCCGCGTCGCGGACGGGCGCTCCGCGCAGCATCTCTGGCGACAGGTATGGCAGGGTGCCGCCGGCCGGCCGATCGCGATCGTCCGCGAAGCAGGTCAGACCGAAATCGAGCAGCTTCACCGCCCCGTCTGACGCGAATCCAACGTTGCTCGGCTTTACGTCTCCGTGCACATATCCGGCGTGGTGCAGCGCTGTAAGCGCCTCCGCCACGGTGAGGGCCACGCCTACCGCCTCCACGCTGGGCACGGGCCCTTGATCCAGCCGGGCCGCCAGCGTACCGCCCGCAAGGTACTCAACGACAAGCAGTGGACGGCCCCGCCAAGTCTCGACGCCGTAAATCTGGGCGATTGCGGGATGCGCCATCGCCGCCATGGCGCGCCCTTCCTTGCGCAGCCGCACCAATCCCTGGACGGCAGCGGACGGCAGCGTCTTGACGGCGACGTGGCGATGGAGATCTACGTCCCGCGCGAGGTAGACGACACCCATCCCGCCGGTTCCCAAGCGCCGCTCCAGGTGGAACTTGCCCGCCAAGACCGTGGGAGCCGGCACCGGGACGTAGTCGGCGCGGCATCGGCACTCTGCGCCCCGCCGACCGCCCCCACCCACCGGTTCCGCCTCCGCCACGACTCCGCACACCGGACATTCTCGGGCGGGGGGCGGGTCCAATCGAGGTCGGGAGGACAGAGCCGCCGGTCGCAAGCGAGCCACGGCGAGACCCGCGGTCACCCCCAAGGTGCGGACAAACTCGATCGCGACGGGACTCAACTGTCGATCATCGAACCGCCGGCCGACCACCAAGACGCCGTCGAGCTCGGTTCCCGGACCGGGGACCGGAGCCACGGCCACCGCGTCGGTGGCGACGAGCCAGCCTACGTCGGAGGCCGGCAGCAAACGAGAGACGGACGCCGGGTCGTCCGGATCAACGAGGATTGGCTCCCGGGTCGACTCCAGCATGAACGCGACCGCTGAGGTGCGAGGCAGAGGCGGCGCGGCGCTGGTTGGAGCCGTGTCGTGGCCGGCGAACACGTCGGCGGTTTCAGCGAGGGTCATCATTGTCCCCGGTGCACCGCAGGCGCGGCGTACCGACTCGGTCACCACTTCCCCCATCTGCGAGACGGAGGTTGCCTGCATCAGTTCAGATGCGGCTGCACCCAGGACGCGCCCATGGTCCTCGATCTCCGGGAATACCCAGGCATCGAGATGCACGAGCAGGCGGCGACGATAGACCGCCGCCAACGCCGCCGCGCAGAGGGCCGCGACACTCAGCCGAACCGGTAGGGCGGCAATGACGGCTTCGACGGTGCGATCGGGCTGGCTGAGGAACGCCCATCCGAGCGCTGCCACCGGCGCAGCGATCGCCGCCGCCAGCAGGCGCCGCGTGAGCAAGCGTCGGTACGACGCGCGCACGACCGTACGTAGGTCGAGCACGCGCTTGGCAAGTACCGCCCAGGTGATCGAGAACGGCGTCGACAAAAGGAACGTGAACACCACAGCGGCGAGGACATTCCGGTGGTCATCGCCGAAACGGCGCGCCACGGGCGAGAGCGTCTCGATTGTGATGTCGAGGAAGATTGGGGCGACCCCGATCACGATCCCCCCGATCAGCAGTCTCGCGCGCCTCGATTCCTCGTTGAGCGCATCGCGCGCACGCCAAGCGACGGCCGCCAGGGCCGACAGGGTAAGAAGCGAGAGCAGCATCCAGTAGACCGCGATGTCGGCCCGGCGACCCAGAAACGGCAGCCATTCGAGCACTGGAGGCAGGTTGGCGATCCAGAGCCCGCCCCCGATGGCAACGCTGGTCGGAACCACCAGGCGCGCCAGATCATCGAGCCGGGTGCGTCGAGCCGCCCGCGGGAATTCCCGAGCGAACGCCCACATCAGCGCAGGCTGGAAGGCTTCAGGGAGAATCCACCCGATACCCGGGAACGGCCCGCAGACCGACGACGCGCCCACGAGGCAGACCGCGCCCATCAGTCGCGCCCGATGATCGAGGCGCCCCCCGATCAGCAGCACGACCGCGCAGACCAGGAAACTGACGAGCGACAGCACGCGCGGCACCGCGAACGGTTCGCCCATCGCCCGGTCCCATGACCACGCGATCGTGACGAGCGCAGCCGCGACGTGCAGCGCCGCCACCGCCACCAGCGCTCCGAACGCGAGACGTAGGAACGCCGTGCCGACGGGGTCGCCGGCAGAGGCGCGGGAGCGGTCCGGGCGCCCAAGACCGGCGCCGGCGAACACGCCCGACAGCGCGCGCAGGTTATCGAGTACCCGCCGCTGATCGAACCGCGCCACGCGGCGCACACGGTCCCAGTCCACGCCCTCGCTCGACGCCACGGCCTCCGCCACGTCGAGCAGGACGCGGTCATGAGCCATCGCGCCTCCCGCTGCCGGGCACGTCGTCATCGCCCATCTCGCTGGCGAGCCGGACCAGCGCCCGCTTGAGCGCCATCCGCGCCGCGTCCGGGCTGGCCCTGCCGTCTATGTACGCGAGCTGCGTGAAGGAATACCCCAGCTCCGCGCGCCCAACGATCAATCGGCGTTCACGCGGCGTCAGGCGCTTCAGCGCCGACAGATAGCGCGCCCAGGTCTGTTCATCAATGGCGTGATCGAGCGGAGAAC
Source organism: Vicinamibacterales bacterium (assembly GCA_965229825.1). GTDB lineage: Bacteria > Acidobacteriota > Vicinamibacteria > Vicinamibacterales > UBA8438 > JAJEEA01. The sequence goes on along the minus strand of CBDDJQ010000012.1, from coordinate 801,162 downwards.
GCTCGCCGCCCGGCAGTTGGATGTCCGCATCCAAGGCCTCCACGGCTGCGGGACGCCGCGCGACCCGCCGCATCTCGTCCCGAATGCGATTTTCGACGGCCTGCCGAAGGTAGGCTCGAAGCGCACCGTCCCCCTTGGGCTCGAAGACGGTGATCCGGGTGAAGGCGTGGAGTAGCGTGTCCTGGACCAAGTCGCTGGTATCGACGACGCTGCGCGCCCAACGCGGCAGCCGTCCTCGGGCCCAACGGCGCAGGCGGGGCAAGAACCGCGCGAACAGCTCGTCGATTGCCGACCGATCACCTCGGACCGCGCGCTCCAGAAGGCGGGCCGATGACGGCGGCTGGCGGGAGTCGGGCTTCGAGCGATCGCTAGCCAACGCCTGTTCGATGTGGACGAGACGTCGTTTCAATGGCGGCAGGAATGAACCCGTGGCTCCGGCGTGAGTGTCCAGGCCCGCCAGCGGTTCCTGGCTGCGACACCAACTCCCCGTGACCGCCTGCTCGCGGCGATGCCGGACGCGGCATTCGTCGACCGACCTGTACGCGCTACCGAACTGCCGGGCCGACACCGTTCGGCGTCGGCTGCGGGCGACAATAGCCCGCACTAGCGTGCTCCCGCTAACGCTATCGTCTCCCGGTCATCGCGCGCCGTTCGCACTCCGCTACGCCGCCGCTGAAGACAGGCGGTTACGGGTCGTCCTCCCTGGGATTTGCCAGCCGAGGCAGCCTAGGGGAGGTTCAGTCTACCATATCGACGCGCATGTTCGCGGCTCACCGTCAAGGGGCCGTCGACCCCGCACTTGGTCCGATTCTTCTCCGTCCGACGAGCCCGCGGCCGCCCGCGGGGCGCGGGCCGCAGCCACGGGTAGCCGCCAGGACCACTAGTACGCGTCGTAACCCTCCGTCAGCTCGATGTACGTGCCCGCCGGATCGGTGATGAAGGCAATCTTCAGCTGGATGCTGTCGATCTCGCGGTACGCGACATCGAACTCGATGCCCATCGCTTCCAGCTTCTGGCAGAACGCCTCGAGATCGTCCACCTCGAAGCCGATGTGGTCCAGGGCGCGCCCACGCGTGCCGACCGGCGCGTCGACGCTGCCGGCCCCGAAGCTCATGTTCATGCCAGGCACGTCGGTCGACGTCTGAATGCGGCCGCGCGGCCGGACGTGCAGGCCGAAGACCTCCGTGTACCAGTCGAGCAGCTCCTCGAACTCGGGCGTGAAGAAGTGGATGTGGTAGCCGGCGATGGGGACGTGCAGCGACGGGTCCTCCTGCAGCTCGACCCAGACGCCGTCGGGGGCCATGACGTAGGCGTTGGGCAACCCCTCGGAACCGATGAACTCCGGCCCGACCTCCATGCCGGCCTCGCGCCACCGCTGCACGAATTCGGTGGTGTTGCGCACCTTGAAGCCGAAGTGGTCGAGCACCGAGCCCTGCATGGGACCGGTCGGCTCCCGCTCGGTCAGCGCGATCAGGAAGTTCGGCAGCCGGACGGCGGTCAGCGGACCCTTCTCGACAACCTCGCCGCCGAACCAGTCGACCCACAGCTTCTTGTGGACCTCGATGTCGGTGACGTTCAGGTGCACGTGCCCATAGGTCAGCCCGGCCTCGTTCGGCACGGCGAGCTGGGCCTGGGCCGGAGCCACCAAGGCCAGCACGGCGACGACGGTCAGTAACCACTTCATTGTGCGTTCCTCCTCAAGCGGCGCCGGCCGCTGGTCAGGGTCTCGTCGTCCGGTCCCGTGACGCCCCAGGCGGGGGCCGGGACCGGCCGGCAGTGCGTCGGTCTGGAATTGTAGTCCATCGCCGCCACTCGGTCCTCCGGACGCTCGGGCCGCCTGTTCAGAAATACGGACGGATGTCCGGCGTCGGCGTGCGGCGACCCGAACGAGCCCCGCTACCGGACGTCAGGGGCCGCGGACGGCAGGATGGTGCGTTCGATGGTCTCGAGACGCTGCTCGACTTTTCCGAAACCGACTTCGACGGCGCGCAACCGGTCGTCCATGCTCCGCACGACGTCGCGCAGGTCGTCGATGCGCGTGTTCACGCCCGCAATCAACATCGAGAGAACCGTGACAACGATGGTGAGTCCGGCGAGGCCGGTGCCGATGATGGTCAGGATGAGGGCGCGAGTGTCGCTCATTGGACCGAGTTTACCACGAGTGCGCCTGCAAACGCCGCGGCCAATCCGTTGGCGCCTCGATAGTACGCCCCCCGAAGTCGAGAGTGGGCCGGCATCGGCGACTCGTATCGATCACGCGCTGCCGGTCCCCGCCGGGGCACTTCCGATGGGGCCTCCCCTTCCGGGAAGAGTCAGCCGCGTCGCCGGTCGTTTACGGATGCCGGCACCGCGTCCTGATGTTATCGTACGCCGCATGATGACCAATCGAAGCCACAGGATCGTATATCCGACCCTGCTGCTGGGGCTCGCGCTGGCCGCCGGCGTTGCGAACCCCGGACAGGCCCAGCCCGCGCCGGCCGCCGAGGACGTGCCGCAGTTCCGCGTCGACCCGTTCTGGGCGCGCGAACTGCCGAACAACTGGATGCTCGGGCAGGTTTCGGGCATCGACGTCGACGCCGAGGACAACGTGTGGGTCCTGCACCGGCCGCGGACCCTCGACGCCCGGCAGCGCGGCGAAGAAGGCATGTGCTGCGTGCCGGCCCCGCCGGTGATCGTGCTCGACCCGGACGGCAACGTCGTGCGGTCCTGGGGCGGACCCGGCGACGGCTACGAGTGGCCGGAAAGCGAGCACGGTATTCACGTCGACCACCAGGGCCACGTCTGGATCGGCGGGAACGCGGCCGGCGACGCCCACATCCTGAAGTTCACTGTCGACGGCGAGTTCCTGCTGCAGATCGGCCGCGCCGGCCAGAGCGGCGGCAGCAACGACACCGCGAACCTGGGGCGCCCCGCGGGCATCCGGGTGGACCCGGAAGCCAACGAGGTCTACGTGGCCGACGGCTACGGCAACCGCCGCGTCATCGTGTTCGACGCCGACACCGGCGAGTACCGCCGGCACTGGGGCGCCTACGGCGAGCGGCCCGACGACCGCCCCCTGCCCGCCTACGACCCCGACGCCGACCCCATCCGCCACTATCGCAGCCCCGTGCACGACGTCGCGATCGCCCATGACGGTTTGGTCTACGTCGCCGACCGCACCAACGACCGCCTGCAGGTCTTCGACAAGCAGGGCACCTTCCTCACCGAGGCGTTCGTACGCCCCGCGACCCTCGGCAGCGGATCGGTCTCGGGCGTCACCCTGTCGGAGGATCCCGAGCAACGCTGGCTGTTCATCCCCGACGGCACCAACAACGTCATCTGGATTCTCGACCGTGCGACCCTCGAGGTGCGCGACCGCTTCGGCCGACTCGGCAAGAGTGCCGGCCAGTTCTACCGGCTGCACAACTTGGCGATCGACTCCCGGGGCAACCTGTACACCACCGAGGTCAACGTCGGACAGCGTTTCCAGAAGTTCGACCGCCTCGGCGGCTGACCCGGGCTCACCCGCGAATGACGCGGGGCAGCAGCATGTGGTGGCGGGGGCAGATCGAGACGGGGTTCTGGTAGGCGGCGCCGGTGAACGCCTGCAGGTAGCACCGCAGATCGGCCAGGGCCACGACCTCGTCGACGAAGCCGTGCCGGGCGCAGTAGGCGGGCCGTGACGTCTCGTGGTAGCGGTCGACGAGCGCGTTCATCCGCTCGATGACAGGGTCGAGGGGCCGACCGGCCGCGTGCTCCTTGGCGGCGCGGCGGGCATAGGTGGCGACGGCCGCGGTCTCGCCGTGCATGACCTCGATCTCGGTGGCGGGGGTGCCGAGGGTGAACGCGTTGTGGCGGTTGGCGGTGGGGCCGCCCATGACGTAGTGGGCCGCCGCGGTCCCCTTCCGCAGGACCACCAGCATCATCGGCACGTCGGTCTGCTGGATTGAGTAGATGAGCGCCTGGCCGAGACCGAGCACCTCGGCCTTCTCGGCCCGCTCGCCGACGTCGATGCCCGAGGTGTCCTGGAACCAGACGACGGGCAGCCGGTCGCGGCCGCACAGGGTGACGAACTCGTTCATCTTCACGAGCCCCTGCCGGTAGAGCTTCCCCCCGATGCCCGGGTAGTCGCCGTACTCGGGATAACCCTTCCCCAGATAGCCCTGCCGGTTGCCGATGCAGCCGACGAGCCGGCCGTCGACCTTGCAGACCCCGGTGAACACCTCCGGACCGTAGTCCGGCCGGAACTCGAGGCGCTCGCTCCCGTCGACGAGCCGGGCCAGGACCTCGTCGAAGTCGTAGACCTCCTTCTGGTTGACCGGCAGCAGGTGATACAGGTCGTCGATCGGGAACGCGGGGTCCTTCGGCGGCGCCGCGCGAAAGAACTCCGGCCCGTAGGCGGGTATCGCCCGCATGTACTCCTTCAACCCGTCGAGGACGCCGGTCTCTTCGTCGTAGACCCGGGTGAAGAACCCGGTGGCGTCGTGGTGGGTGGCGACGTCCCCGGGAGGGCGCGCCGTGAACTCGCGGGTCCTCGCGATCAGCTCCTCGACCATGGCGGTGTCGAACCCGCCCCGGGGGGCCATGCCCGAGACGATGCCGGCCCCGCCGACCGCCATGTTCGCGTCCTTGTGCGCGAGGAGGATGGTCGGGCTGACCGACTGGTAACCGCCGCCGGCCGGATTGGTGCCGTAGATGCCGGCGAGCACCGGAATGCCCGCCTGCTCGAGCTCGGCGTGCCGGAAGAACGGCGTCCCCGCGCCGCGCCGGTTCGCGTAGAACTTCTCCTGCTCGGGCAGCTTCGCCCCGCTGCAGTGCACCAGCCAGACCAGGGGCACGTGCAGCCGGCGGGCGAGGTCGGTGGCGCGGAGGATGTTCTCGGACTGGCCGGGCAGCCACGCCCCCGCCATGACCTTGTTGTCGAACCCGATCACCACCGCCCAGCGGCCCTCGATGCGCCCCAGGCCGTCGACGACGTTGGTGGTGCCTTCCTCGTTTTCGGCCGGGTTGTAGAGCGTGTGCAACGGCCGCCACGTGCCGGAATCCAACAGATACTCGAGCCGCTGGTAGACGGTCATCCAGCCGCGCTGGTTGATCTTCTCGGCCGGAAATCCGGCTTCCTCGACCGTGCCGACCGCGGCCGCGATATCGGCCTCCACCGCCCGCAGCGCGTCCGCGCTCGCGGCCGCGCGCTTCACCCGTCCCGGCTTCAAGGGCTTGCCGAACCGGTCCATCGTCTCGAAATACGGTCTCACTGCACCATCCTCTTTACCGATTCGGCGCGTGGCCGCAGGCGATCCCGGAAATGATGAGCTTCTGCACGTTCGACGTGCCTTCGACGACCTGCAGGGACTTGGCGTCGCGATAGAGCCGCTCGGCCGGATACTCCGTCGAGTACCCGTACGACCCGTAGATCTTCATGCACTCGTTGGCCGCGTGCACCGCCGCTTCGCTCGCCTGCAGCTTGGCCAGCGACGTCTCGTACTGGTTCGGCTTGCCGTTGTCCTTGAGCCATGCGGCCCGATACACCAGCATCCGGGCCGCCTCGTGCTCGAGCGCCATCTCCGCGATCTGCGCCTGCACCATCTGATGCCGCGAGATCGGCCGGCCGAACTGGGTCCGCTCGTTGGCGTAGCTCACCGCGGCGTCGAGCGCCGCCCCGGCGACCCCCAGGGCCCCCGCCGCGCACCCCAGCCGGGTGTTGTTGAGCTGCCACATGCAGATCTTGAACCCGTCGCCGGGCTCGCCGAGCAGCGCGTCCTTCGGGAGCTTCGTGCCGTGAAACGCCATCTCCCCGGTGGGCGCGCAGTGCAGGCCCAGCTTCGTGTGGATGTCGGTCGCCACGAAGTCGTCGACCTTCTTGGGCTCCAGGATGAACGCGCTCATGCCGCGGTGCTTCTGCTCCGGATCGGTCATGACGTAAAGCAGTCCCGCGTCCCCCTGGGTGGCGTTCGAGACCCAGATCTTGCTGCCCCGCAGCTCCCAGTGGTTGCCCCGGTCGCGGGCCACGGTGGTCATGCTCGCCACGTCGGAGCCGCTCTCGGGCTCGGTCATGCCGAAGAAGCCGATCTGCGTCCCCGCCACCCACCCGGGAACGAACCGCTCCTGCTGCTCAGGGGTGCCGAACTTCGCCACCGTCAACGCCGGCCCGAGGTTCTGCATGTTGAACGGCAGCCGCCACGACGCCGAGACCTTGGCGATCTGCTCGGCCATCAGCACCGACTCCAGGAAGCCGAACCCGGCGCCCCCCAGCGACTCCGGCAACCCGCAGGAGAAGAAGCCGAGCGCCCCCATCCGCTGCACCCGGTCCAGGCGGAACTCGTGGTTCTTCTCCTCCTCCGCCACGGTCGGCGCGATGTCGTTCACGGCGAACTGGCGCGCCGTTTCCTGCACCAGCTTCTGTTCGTCCGTCAGCTCGAAGTTCATGCTCGTCGTCACTCCCTGATGGCCACCAGCGGATCGTCCTCCTCGACCTGGTCTCCGACCGCGACCCGCAGCGCCGTCACCGTGCCGCCGGATGGCGCGTACACCACCGTCTCCATCTTCATCGCCTCGAGCACCAGGACTTCGTCGTCCTCCTCGACGGTGTCGCCGATCGCCACCGCGATCGACAGCACCTTCCCGGCCAGAGGCGCCGCTACGTCTTCTGCCATGTCGTCCGTCCTCCCCTGTCTAGCCGAGCATCGTCAGGAAGATCCCGGCCGCGATGACCGTGCCGATGACGCCGGCCAGGTTCGGACCCATGGCGAACATCAGCAGGTAGTTCTTCTTGTCGGCCTCGGCTCCGACCTTGTGGACGACCCGCGCCGCCATAGGCACCGCCGACACTCCCGCCGCCCCGACCAGCGGATTGATCTTATCGCTCGTGAACAGGTTCATCAGCTTGGCCAGCAGCAGGCCGCTGGCGGTGCCGACCGCGAACGCGGCGAGCCCCAGCGCAAAGATGAACAGCACGTCGGCCCGCAGAAACGTCAGCGCGTCCATCGTGGCGCCGACGCTCAGGCCGAGAAAGATGGTGGCGATGTTCATGAGGGCGTTCTGCGCGGTGTCCGTCAAACGCTCGACGACCTTCGACTCCCGGAAAAGATTGCCCAGCATGAACATGGTGATCAGCGGCGCCGAGGCTGGCACCAGCAGCACGATGCCCATCGCCGCCGCGATCGGGAAGATCAGCTTCTCGCGGGCGGTCACCTTGCGCGCCTTCTTCATCCGGATCGCCCGCTCGCGCTCCGTCGTCAGCAGGCGCATGATCGGCGGCTGAATGATGGGGACCAGCGCCATGTAGGAGTAGGCGGCGACGGCGCAGGCGCCCAGCAGGTCGGGGGCGAGCTGGGCGGCCAGGAAGATCGTCGTCGGCCCGTCGGCGCCGCCGATGATACCGATGGCCGCCGCCTCCTCCAGGGTGAACCCGAACGCCTGTGCGGCAAAGAACGTGACGTACACGCCGGCCTGCGCCGCCGCCCCCAGGAAGATCAGGCGCGGCTGGGACAGCAGCGGGCCGAAATCGGTATGGGCGCCGAGCCCCAGAAAGATGAGGGGGGGGATGACCTCCCACTCGACCCCGTAGTGGTAGAAGCGCCAGATCAGGCCCTCGCCGGGGGTCATCAGTCCGGTCAGGGGCAGATTGCCGATGAGGATGCCGAACCCGATCGGCAACAGCAGCAGCGGCTCGTACTGGCGGCTTATCGCGAGATGGACCAGGGTCAGCCCGATCACCCACATAACCACCATGCCCGGAGTGACGGCCAGGACGCCGAGCTGATCGAGGAACGCCACTAGTCGGATGCCGGGTCGGCCGGGGCCGACCCGCGGGCGGTACGGCCGATGGCGGCGGCGAGAACGCGCATCAGAAGATACAGGACCGCGATGCCGGTGAAGACCCCGATGATGCCGTTGATGAAGATGTCGGTAGCGGTGATCACCGAGTGCTCCCCCCGCCGGTCGCCAGCGGGACGGCGACAATTATACGGCGGGGCGGCGTTCCGGGGGGCCGGAAGTCCGTGCCGCGGAGACGGCGCGCACGACCGGCGGGCTGGTCGGGCGGCAGGTGGAGTTGCCCGCAGGCTATCATGATCGCCGATGTCAGCCCCGCGACGCCGGCGATCCCGGCCGCCCCATCGGCACCAGCCGCCCCCGGGCGCTCCCGTTCCGGCCGCCGCTCCCCTGTCCCTTCCGGTATGGGCGGTTCCGCTCGGACTGACGCTGGGGCTCCTCGCGGTGTCGCTGGCGCCGCGCGTGCAGTCGAGCGCGGTCCTCACCGGCTCGTTCTGGGCCGCCGCGGCGGCGCTGGCGGTGTGGCAGGCGGTCCTCCATCTGCGGCTGCGGTCCGAGTCGGCCGGCCGGTCGTTCCGCGTCGTCGTTCGGCCGCAGCACTACCTGCAGGCCGCGGTCCAGCTGGCGGTGTTCCTGTACTGGGGATATTTCTGGCGGCCGGTGTACGACCACGCGTGGCTGCTCGTCGCCCAGCTCCTCTTCGCCTACGCGTTCGATCTGCTGCTGTCCTGGTCGCGGCGCGAGCACTACACGCTGGGGTTCGGCCCGTTCCCGATCATCTTCAGCACCAATCTCTTTCTCTGGTTCCGCGACGACTGGTTCTACCTGCAGTTCGTGATGCTCGCGGCCGGCTTCCTGGGCAAGGAGTTCGTGCGGTGGCGGCGCGAGGGGCGCAGCATCCACATCTTCAACCCGTCCGCGTTCTCGCTCGGCCTGTTCTCTCTGGTGCTGCTCGCGACCGGCACCACCGATCTGACGTGGGGCCAGGACATCGCCTCGACCCTGACCCTGGCCCCGCGCATCTATCTGTTCCTGTTCCTGATCGGCCTCGTCGTCATGTACGCGTTCTCGATCACCCTGGTCGCGGGCTCGGCCGCGATCGTCCTCTTCGGGTCGAGCGCGCTGTACTCGGCGATTACCGGCGTGCCGTACTTCATCGACTCGGAGATCCCGAGCGCGGTGTTCCTCGGGCTGCATCTGCTGGTCACCGACCCGTCGACGTCTCCGCGGACGCCGCTCGGCAAGACCCTGTTCGGAGCTCTCTACGGGGTAGGGGTGTTCGCGCTCTACGCGCTGCTGGGGGCGGCGGGCCTCCCCACCTTCTACGACAAGCTGCTGTGCGTGCCGCTGCTGAACCTGAGCGTGCAGAGGATCGATCGGCTTGCCGCCGCCATCCGGGCTCGCCGCGCGTCGGCGACCGGGCCGCCGGGCACCGCGGCGACCTGGGCGCCGGCGCGCGCCAATCTGCTGTACATGGCGGTGTGGGCGCTGTTCTTCGGGGCGATGGCCGCGGCGGGGGCGACCGACGGACGGCATCGCGGAGACAGCGTCCCCTTCTGGGAGCAGGCGTGCGCGGAGGAGCGGCCGCAGGCGTGCGCGCGGCTGATCCGGATCGAGACCAACTACTGCGGCGACAACGCCGGATGGGCGTGCAACGAGCTCGGCCTGCACCACCGGCAGGGAACCGTGGTCCCGGCCGACCCCGAGCGCGCGCTGGAGCACTTTTCCCAGGCGTGCGAGCTGCGGTTCCAGGCCGGCTGTGTGAACCTGCTGGACCGAACGTCGCTGGTCCGGGCCGATCCACGCGCCCTGGACCTCCGGCTGCTGATCAGAGAGGCCGGCCCCAACCTGCTGGACATGCCCGAGCCGGCGCTCTACGCGCGGGCCTGCGAGCACGGGTGGTCGTTCGCCTGCCGGCCGTGACGCCGAACATGCCCCCAGCCGCCATGTCGCCCGCATCCAGTCGTCCGCGGCTCATCGCCGGCCGGTCCGGCCGCTGGTGCCCGGGACCGCCCCGGCACTCCCTCGCCCGGCGCGGAGCCGCGACCGCGGGGGTCTACCGGGGTCTCCGATGATGTCCACCACCACCACTCCCCCCACTTCTCCCGCGTCCCACGACGGCGCGTCACCCGGCGTGATCGGACCGGCCATCCTGGCCCTCCTCGTCATCGCGGCGGCGGTCTGGCTGGGGCTCCAGCCGGCGCCGGGCGAGGGAAGCACCGGAACCGGCGCCGCGCCGCCGGCCTCGGCGACCCCCACCGACCTGCCGGGATTCCGCGCCGACGCCTGGTTCCTCCCCGACGCCGCGCAGCTCGGTTTCGTCGAGATCCCGGCCGGCCCGTTCTCCATGGGCGCCGATCCGAGCACCGACGCCCAGGCATTCGACAACGAGCGCTGGTCCGCGGGGTCCGCCCAGGGGACGGTGGACCTGCCGGCGTACTTCATCGGCCGGTTCGAGGTCACCGTTGCGCAGTTCGCGGCCTTCGTCGCCGCGACCGGGTTCGCGGCCGAACCCCAGGCCCTCGAGGCGCCTCCCGACCATCCCGTGGCCAACGTGTCGTGGCCCGACGCGCTCGCCTACTGCCGGTGGCTCGATGCCGAGCTGCGGGGCGCGCCACGGACACCGCCGGCGCTGGCCGAGCGCCTTCGCGCGGGCTGGCAGGTCACTCTGCCTTCGGAAGCGCAGTGGGAGAAGGCGGCGCGCGGGACCGATGGGCGGCGCTATCCGTGGGGCCCGCAGATGCGCCGCGACCGGGCCAACCACCAGAGTCAGGCCGCCATCCCGGCCGGCGGGGTTCCGTGCCCCGAATGTCCCTACGGACTGCTGAATATGAGCGGCAACGTGTGGGAATGGACCCGGAGCCCGTACCAACCCTACCCGTTCGAAGACGGCGACGACCGCGACGGCCTGGAGGCCGACGCCCTGTGGGTCATGCGCGGCGGCTCGTTCACCGACCCCCCGCGCAACCTCCGCACGACCACGCGCGGCGGCGCCGACCCCGGCGCGCGCCGGCCCTTCATCGGCTTCCGGGTCGCGCTCTCGCCGCCCCGGCCCTGACCGGCGTCAGTCGCGCGCCCCTGCCTCCGCCGCGATCCGCGCGTCCTCCTCGAGGACCCGCGCGCCGCGCAGGATGCCGCCGAACGAGTAGTTCGCCTCGTGGCAGGCGTACTCGTAGACCCGGTCGTCCGAGGCGGGCCAGACGTACTCGCCGCTCCAGGGGGCGGTCCACACCGTCGGGTCGTCCACCGTGAACTGATAGAGCAGCGTGTCGGCATCGAGCCGGGTGAACCGCTCGACGACGTGCAGGTTCCGGGATGCGCCGCCGAGCGACGGATTGTCCGTGAAGTTGGTCGTGTCGACGACGAGGGTGTCCCCTTCCCAGTGGCCGACGGAGTCGCCCAGCCAGCTCCGGATCTCGGGGGGATTGTGGTCCTGGTTCATGCGGACGACGCGGGCGTCGTGCACCATCTCGACCAGAATCAGCACCGTGTCGTCCGTCTGCACGATGCGCTTCATGTTGTTGTAGAGCACCGAGAGCATCGGGGGGCCGGCGGTGGTCCCGAACCCCATGAGACACCGTTCGGCGTGCGGGCGCTGCTCGGGGTGGTCGTAGGGACCAGGGGCGTCGAGATCGTCTTCGAGCCACCAGGCGGTGCCGTCGTTGGGCCGCGCCAACCGCCCGCGGGCGGCCCTGGCGGCGCGGGCGCCGTCCGTCAGGGGGGGGCGCCGGCCGTTCGGCGGGTCGGTGATGATCGACGTACGGACCAGCCCGTCGATCTGAAACGCCGCTTCTCCGCGATCGATCCAGAAGGTGTTGTAGCCGCCGACGTTTCCGGCCGCGCCGGCCGAGCCGTCGCCACCGGCGGGCGGGGCCTCCCGGCCGCCATCCCCGGTCTCGAACCCGGCCCGCTGCTGCGCGGCCCGCGCCGCCGCCCGTTCATCCGAGCCGGCCGGAGCCAGATTGAACACCGTGGCCAGCCCATCGGGGTCCGACGCGACGATCGCGGCCTCTTCCTGGGTCAACGTCAGACGATCACCGAACTCCCGCGGCCGCTGCAACGGGGTCACGGTGGCCGTGTCATAGGTGCCGGACAGATCCGGGCGACCGGAGGGGGTACGGGGAATGTCCGCGTCACCCTGCGCCAGCGCGGCGGAGGGCCCCGCCACCCAGATCAGACCGACAGCGCCAATACAGAGGGCGATTCGACGAGGCATGGATGCTCCTTCCCGGTTGAACGGATACCGCCCGGCCCGGAAATCGTCGCCTCGCGGCTCCGCTTCCCGCCCCACCAATCCTGCAGGAGTCTGCGCCGCTCCACGGCGAAATCCCCGGCTCTCGAGCCCGGCAGACAACCACGTCCGGCCGGCCCGTTCAGTTTCCCGGGCGAAGCGCCTCCAGTCCTCGCTGAAACAGGCGCTCGATACGGTCGCTACTGCGGAACTCGGCGAGAATCGCGGCGCGGCGACTCGTGCGCAGAGATCCGATGATGAACCGCAGGGTGGTCGCCATCACCGTGCCTTCTTCGGTGGCGGTCGCCTCGAACCGGTGCTGGAACCCCCGCAGCGTCGTCTCGAACGAGGCCGCGTGCCAGCGCTCCACCCCGGACTCGAGGCTGACGAACTCTTCGAGCACCGCCACGAACTCGGCCGGCGGCGGCCGGCGCCAGAACGACACGTCCGGGCCGAGCTCCTCGACGTACGACGGCAGGTAGATGTTCGCCCCCCGCGGCACCCGGCGGACGAGGGCCGGATTGAACCGTTTCAGCTCGCCGGTCGAGAGTCCGCTCTTCTCGCGCAACTCGGCCAGCGACACGTTGCGCGGCGCGCGCATCGCGAAGATCGGCACCTGCGGCGTCGCCCCCAACAGCCGCGTGATGTTCACGGCATTGCCGAACACCATCTCCGAGTAGAGGAACGACCGGAGACCGTAGGTGCGAAACAGATCGCGATAGCGGGGAATGGAGATCGCCCGCAGGTCGACGGCGTACTTCGACCCCAGAAAGTACTGCTCGCGGGTACCCTCCCCGCCCAGGCGTATCCCGTTGATGACGGTCCGGCCGACGTTGACCCCGCCCGCGTGATGCTCGGACAGGGCCGGAATGAAGCTGTCGTACATCGTGGCCAGGATCGTGAGATGCGCCGCGCAGTAACCTGCCTGCGTGGTCTGGTTGTACACCTCGATCACGTTCGGATCGAGTCGATCGAGGTGGCTCCAGTTGGGCCGGAGCCATTGGCAGAAGCCGAGCGCGTCGGCGCTGGAACGCGCGCGCCCGTTCAGCCCGGATTCGAGCAACGCCTGCGCCAGGCCGATTTCGGCGGGTACTCCGAATCGCTCGTATATCGCGGCCCACTGCCCGAGAAACTCGCCGAATCGCTCCGCGTGCGGGGCCACGAAGCCCCCCCGGGTCGGGTTGCTCACGACCGGACCGCCGGCGAGCGGCTCCAGCAGCTCGGACACCTGGTCTCGCCGGCGACTCAACGACCCCTGCAACCGGACCCCCTCGATGGCGGTCTCGAGCCCGGGGTCGTACCAGATCCCCTCGCGAGCCCAGTTGCCGCGGGTCGGGAAGTTCGCCAGCAGACGGCCGTCCACCCCGCTTCCGTAGATGATCCGGCCGTCGGGAATCGTGAATACGTGCTGCCAGAACGGATGCGCCGGGCGGAAATCGGCGATCGCGGCCAAATCCGCCTTGTAGCGCGCTTCCAGGAACGGCCGCGCCGCCGGCTCGACCCCCGCCGCCGGTGCATCGGACGGAGGCGCCGGCTCGACCGGCGCCTCCGATGCATCAGCGGTAGTTGCGGGCTCCTCGGCGGGAGGTGCCGGCTGGGTCTGAGCCGGTTGCGCGTGCAACACCGCCCGATCCGGTCCCGCCGATGACAGGAGCACCACGAGTACGGCCAGCGCCGCGAAACCGCGCAGGATGCCCACGTTTCTCACGACGACGAACAGATGTCCTTCCATGTCGCCCCCCGGCAAGACGGACACCGATCGCACTATGGCCTCACTCGCACGTACTTCTGAATCCGGCGCGGGCGCGGTTCGCCGCCGTAGATGTTGCCGTCGCCGTCGACGGCCACGAACTCGGCGCCGTTGCCGGCCGGGTCACGCGGGTCCCCCCACGGGAAGAGGATGAACTCGGTGACCCAGCCGGTGGCCACCTCGCCGATCCGGATCCCCATTTCCCAACCGGGGTTCTGCAGGTCGTCCGACTCCGAATCGGCCACGAAGATGCGCCCGTGGTCATCGAAGAAGATGCCGCTCGGACGCCCGAACTGGGTCCACTGCGCGACGAACTCGCCTTCCTGATCGAAGATCTGGACCCGGTTGTTCGACCGGTCGCCGACGAAGATGCGCCCGTCGGCATCCATGGCGATCGCGTGCAGGGTACGGAACTCGCCCGGCGCGTAGCCGGTCTGCCCCCACTCCTTGATGTAGGTGCCGTCCGACGAGAACTTCACGACTCGGTTGTTGGTCTCGTTCGCGTGCCCGTCCGCCACGAAGACGTCGCCGTTGTCGGCGACGACCACGTCGGCCGGCGCGTTGAAGTGGTCCTGGCCGCCGCCCGCCTCGCCGGGCGTGCCCAGCGTCAGCAGCACCTCGCCGGTCGGGCTGAACTTGATGACCTGGTGCCCACGCGTCCCTCCCTCGGGGGTCCGGGCCTCGGCCACCGCGTCGGTGACCCAGACGTTGCCGTCGTTGTCGACGTCGATGCCGTGCGGCCAGATGAACAGCCCGCCGCCGAAGCTCTCGACGGCGTTGCCGTCCAGGTCGAACTTCACCACCGGGTCGAGGTCCGAGTCGAGGCACTCCCAGCCGAAGAACTCGCCGCCCGCGTCGCACCGGATGACCGCCCACAGGTGCTCGCCGTCCGTATCCATGGTGACCTTGCCGACCGCGCCCATCTCCCGGCCGTCGGGCAGCATCGCCCACCCCTCGACCTGTCGATACGGGTTCGGCAGCACCTGGGCCGGCGCCACGCTCGCCCCGGTCACCGCCAGGACTACGGCCACGACCACCACATGCAGGCTTGCTCTCGACATTTTCATACCTCGCTCACAGAAATGGGCCGACCCCGGGCCGGAGTCGAGCCGGTCGAGGGCGGGCACACGCCGCCTCCGTCCTCGGCGAGCCCGGAGACCAGGACCACGAACATTGTGCGCCATTATACTCTCGGCATGTCGTGGGAGATCCCCCATCGATCCGCGGTCCCCCGCTGGTCGCATCGGGACCCGGTCGAAGGCGGCAATCCGTTTCCGGGCGGGGATCCGAGGCGGCAAGTCTGGGACGCCGCCACCAACGAGGCGAGGCGGGCCCTCGGACGCTGCGACGCCCATATCGCGGCCACCGCCCGGGTCACCCTCGACCCGGGCATCTATCGCGCGCAACTGATCGACCTCGCGCTCCGGCGTTTCGACATCTGGGCCGAACGCGCCCTCTCGGTCGTGTCGAACGACGGCGAGCTCGACGACTACCGGCGGTGGCTCGACGTCTACGTCGGGAACTGGCTGCGCTACGTCGCCGACACCTGTCCCCGGGTCGAGACCGGACACGAACTGCACGGCCGGCTGGACGCCGCGCGACAACGCTGGCTGGAGGCGGCGCGCGCGGCGGCGGCCCGAACCGGCGAGCCCCGGGACGCCGCGGCGCGAAGCTGACGATCGCGGCCGGAAGGACGATCGCGGCCGGAAGGACGATCGCGGCCGGAAGGACGATCGCGGCCGCCGGAAGAACGATCGCGGCGCGAAGCTGACGATCGCGGCCGGGAAGGACGATCGCGGCGCCGTGCCCCCCCGCTGCCGGGAGATACGGCGCCGCGCTCAACGCTTCACTGCTGGTCGCCGGTGTCCTCTTCCATCAGGTAGTCCCAGTGGCGCCCGGCCCGCGTCAGGATCGGCGCCAGGTCGCCCGCCAGCAGGTACCCCTGGTCGACGAGGGCCAGCGCCGCTTCGGTCACCTGGCCGAGATAGGCGGCACGGCTGCCGTACCGCTCCTCGATCGAACGCCGCGAATCGCCGCTGCGCCCGCGGTCCTCGCGGGTCAGCGGGAACGGAACGTAGGACCCCTGCATGCTCGACAGCACATCGGTCGGACCGGCCCCGGCGTGGAACAGGTTCCAGCCGGTGTAGGTGGCGAGCGGCACCGCGACCTCCGGCATCATCAGCCCGCCGGTTTCGTTGCCGTCGGCATTCACCCCCGGCACGAGAATCGGAAACGCGGAGAGCACCTCGGGCGGCTGCACCGTCACGATGCCCTCCGTCCGGAACGCCGGGCCGTAGACGGCGCGGTACGCGAGGTGCGGCTCGGCCGGCTGGCCGACCCCGGGGAGCTCGGGGAACCCGACCGCGTCCCACGCGACGAGGTCGCCGTCGGCGATGCGCGGATAGACGCTGGCCGGCGGCAGCACCGCCTCGTCGTCGACCCAGCCGTCCATCGCCAGCAGCAGCGGGCGCAGGAACCACGAGTAGTCGTTCGGGTTGCTCGGCTGCTGGCCGCTGGTGCGGCGCGGCGGGAAGCGGCCCGGACCGTGCTGCCCGCCCGCGAACGAGTAGATGCGCACGTTGTCCAGTAGCGGCGCGTCGGTCGATCCGTCGAGGGTGGTGTGGATGAGCGACGCTGCGCGCCCCCAGTACTCGTACGACGAGTTCGTGTAGAAGACCTTCGGCATGTGGCCGGGCTGGATGCCCGCGAGCAGCCCGTCCTGCATGTCCGTCTCCGGGTCGCGCTGCACGACGTCGGTGAACGGGAAGATGTCGCTCGGGTAGAGCTTGTTCAGGAACGGGTGCCCGTCGCGCGACGGCTGGGCGAACCGGTGGTTGAAGCTGCCCCGGCCGCCGCCGGCGACGTGCGCCATGATGCCGTCGAACGCCCGGCGGTCCCCCTCGTCACGGTTGTAGCCGTGATAGAGGAAGGTGCGCAGGAAGCGCCCGCTCTGCGACACGCCCCAGGCGATGGCGTGGTCGATCGCGCCGGCCGCCAATCCCAGCTCGGGGCTGTCGTCGTACTTCATCCGCGAGATCATGTCGCGGACCGCGGCCGGCCCGAGTCCGACGAGGGCAGGGTCCTTCGCCCTGTAGACGATGTCATAGAGCTTGTGCGGCTCGAAGCCCCCTTCGAGATAGACGCGCGTGGGATCGTCGACGATCTCGCCGCTCTCGTCGCGGCGCGCGAAGCGCCACTGGTCGCGCGGCACCACCCGCCGCGGCTGGCCGGCGCCGTCCCGGACAGTCATCACGTTGGCGGAGTCGTTCGGGTCGGCGACCTCGTAGGCCATGTGGCTCCGGTCGGCGAGCGAGCGATCGAACACCCGCTCGTTCACCACCACCTCGCTCCGCACCAGCCCCGTGATGGTCGCCCCGTCCTCGGTCGCCACCGGCGTGTGCAGCCGCATCTGGCCCTCGCGCACCGGCACGTCGAACTGCCAGCCGAGCCACAGCAGCGAGAACCCGTTCTCGAGCAGGAACCCGTCGCCCATCTCCTCGGCCGTTTGCGGGTCGCGGCTGCCGGCCGCGTTGTTGAAGTAGCCCAGCATGCCCTTGCCGCCGCGGTTCGACACCTCGTAGAGGACGGTGCCGTTGCCGCGGGCGGCGTCGGCCGGCTTCAGCAGGAAGAAGTTCGACCGGAACTCGACCCTGCCCCGCTCGTTCCGCGGCGCGAGGGCGATGTCGGTGATCATCCGGTTGGCCGGGTTCGCGGGGTCCACCTCGAAGTGCACCATGCCGCTCAGCGCCTCGTAGGAGCCGGCCAAGCCGAAGGCGCGGCCGTCCGCGACGGCGTGGCGGGCGTCGACGTCGATACGGACCACGTCGGCCGACGTGGTAGCCGCGGCAAGCAGCAGAAACAGGGTCGCGAGCACGGAGATTGGACGGGTCATGTCAGGATCCTCCCGGTCCGGAACGGTCCGGCGCGGTGACGCCAGCACTGGTAACGCCCCATCATAGATCGAGTCGAGGTCATCCCGGCGCCGCCCTCGCCTCGGGGTGCCTGCCCTGCTCGACCGGCTCGGCGTGCCCGTCGAGTCGCTCGGCCACGCCACCGGCCCGCTGCCCCTCGAAGGGGGCGGCGGCTAGCCGCTGCCCCCCGAACCCAACGGATCAGGCCGGTCGTCGGCTATCGCCGAGCTCGAATGATTCGGCGCCGGCGCCAACGCCAGATGAGCGCCATGGCGGCGAGTACCGGGGAGAGCAGCACGATGAGGAACCCGAGGCATATCAACGCCACGTCCGGAGCGCTCGTCACGTTCATTGCCACACCGGCCGCGAAGTAGTAGATGAGCCCGATCCAGAGTCCGAGAAACTCCAGCACGCCCATGATTCCCGCAGTTCTCAGACCCCTTGTGCCCATCCCCAACCGCCGAGGGGCAGCACGAAGCGCAAGCTCCGTCGGAGCGTAAACACCGTCCAATCGGGAGCGTAAACACCGTCCAATCGGGAGCGTAAACACCGTCCAATCGGGAGCGTAAACACCGTCCAATCGGGAGCGTAAACACCGTCCGTCTGGTATCGTAGAGACTGCGTCGCACCTGCAGAAGTCTGCGTCGTTCTTTGGCGCGGACTCCGAATGCACTTCCCGGCACGCCTCCGCGCCTCATCATTCGGTTGGCGGTGCAGGAACTGGAGTCGGTTGGCGCTGCAGGAACTGGTCGAACAGCGGCACGGTGAAGTCGATTCTGCCCTCCCGCGGGGAATAGCAGAGTCCCTTGCTGATCAGGGAGTCGCGGAGTTGCTCCGTGACCTCCTCCGCGTTTCGCCCGAGCGCCCGCTGCCGCTCGATGTCCACTGCCGCTCTCCCGATCCACGAGTCGTCTTTGCTCCAATTCTCGATGGCGCGGGCGACCTGAACGTGGTACGGCGCTTCTCCCAACGACGCCATGATGGCGAGGTAGGCCTGTTCCTCCCGGCTGGTCCGATCTACCCGGACCCGAAAGAACCCCGCATCCAGCTCTCTCGTGGCGCGCGGTATGGCAACGTCCACATCGTCGACCGTGATCTCGTCCGGTCCGCCTGCGGCGTCCCAGGCGTGCTTACCGAACTCCTGGATGAAGTAGGGATATCCCCTGGTCTCGGCCAGGACGCGGTCGAGCCCCGCCTTGCGCCATCGAACACCCTCCGCATCCGCCGGCTTGACCAGAGCCGCCCGCGCGTCGGCGTCCGCGAGGCTATTTATCGTCCGGAAGTGGAAGAGCCGTTCCGCGTACGTCTTGGCTTCACCGACGAGCCTGGGAACCGTGGGCAAGCCCGCGGCGGCAGCCATGACCGGTAACTGCTCCTGACTCACCCGATGCAACGCCACCATCAGGGCGCCGAGATGTTCCAGGGGCAGGTTCTGGACCTCGTCAATCGTGACCAGGATCCCGACGCCGCGTTCCCGCGCCACCGCTCCAATCTCGAGGAGCAGTCCGGCCACGTCGCGCTCGAGCAATCCCGAGTCAGCGGGGCCGGGGACGGGATCCAGGCCGATGACCACGTCTCCCCCGTCAGGTAGCTTCCACTTGAGCTGAAACGACCTGAGCACGCCAAGGGCCCGGCGCGCGCGGTCTGCGATGCGTGTCCCGGGCGACAACGCTCGCAGCATCGCATGCGCAAGTGCGCTCATTTCCTCGACGAACTTCAGCTCTTCGGTAATCTCGATCGCGTGGTGCGTCCACCGGTGTCCGGCGGCCAGGCGGCCGAACTCCCGGAGCAGAACCGTCTTGCCGACGCCGCGCAGCCCGGTCAGGAGCATGCTGCGTTCCGGTTTTCCCAGACCGAAGCGCTGGATGGCGACGTCGCACGTCGCGAGCTCGGCATCGCGGCCCACCAGCGCCGGCGGTCGAGCGCCAGCGCCCGGGCTGTACGGGTTCCGGACCGGATCCATGCGTTGCCCCAGGGCTACTCGTTCATCTTGCGAAACCCCGATAGGAGTCGTGCGACCTACCTGTCGCCCTGTCGTCAGCTCGGACGGTCACCACCATGAGGGGAACCCAGCCGTCTTCAGCCCTGCAACCGACACGGGTTGCGCAACGCATCGAACAATCCGTGCGCCGTTGGACGGCAGACTCCCGGCCCGAAGTCGTCGCCTGCGGCTCCGATTGTCGCGCCGCCAACCCTGCCGGGAGTCTGCCTGTTTCTACGGCCGCTCCCCCTCTAGCCGCCGAGCGGCAATACGAAGCGCCAGCCCTCGTCGAGCCGCTGCTGCAGGCGGCTCGCGCCGTCGCCCAAACCGCAGATGACCCGGTCCTGGGCCAGGCAGGCCTCGAGCACGGTCTGGAACGCGGCGTCGACCTCCGGATGGTTCCGGTCCGGCGGATTGGGTCCGAGACCGAGGTCGATCGCCATGTCCCCCGGCACGACCATGATGGCGCTGATCGGCGCCGCGAGAATGTCCTCGATGTTGTCGACCGCCTCCTGCGACTCGATCATCGCCACCGCGAACAACTCGCCGTCCGGGTTGAGGGGCCAGACGTCGGCCTTGGCGTGGTACTCGACGCTGTTCAGGCCCCACAGGCGCGTCGCCCCGCCGGGTCCCCACCCGCGCTCGCCGCGGGGCTCGGGCGCGGCCGAGCCGCGGGCCGGCGGATAGCGCATCGCCTGCACAAAGCGCACCGCTTCCTCCCCCCGGTCGACGTGCGGCAGGATGATGCCGAACCCGCCGAGGTCGAGAACCTGCTTGACCGCCCACTTGAAGTCCTCGTCGCCTTCCTGGGGAATGCGGACGAGGGGGGTCACGCTCATCCGGCCGTCGGCGTCCCGCTCCTCGTTCATCTCCGCGAACACCCGCTGCACCCGCTCACCGGAGAACGGCGAGTGCTCCATGTCGACGAACCGCCATTCCCGATTGGCGATCGCGGCGCCGCCGCCCTCCAACGCCTCGATCACCTTGTTCAGCCGCGCGCCGTCCTGCGCGCCGGCCGGCGCCGCCGCGAACCCGGCCGCCGCCACGGCCGCCGCAAGCGCGAGCCCCTGCATCCGGCCGCGCCGCGCCGCCACCGCCCGCCTCGTCTGTCGCTGTCTCATGGAAACCTCCCCTGCCGTCCCGATCCGACGCCTCCGGCGTCCGAACGGGACCGATGTCGAGGAGCCCGCGGCGAACGCCCCGCGGTTTCGCCGCGGGCTCCTCGTTCAGCACCCTGTCGACATGTGCGGTTGGATTGTACGCGGCGCCGCAGAGCGCCGGCAAACGCGGATCCCCGGCGCCGGCTTGCACCCGCCGGGCCTCCCGAGTCACCATATCGGCCGGCGGCGGCTCGGACCCGGCGCGCGGCGCCGGCCGGTCCGCCCGTAGTCCGCGGACGGCGAGCGAACGCCCCATGCGTGCCGCACGCCGGCCCGGTCGCTTCGAGAGGACGCATATGACCCAGGTTTCCATCACCGTCAACGGCAAGCGGCGCGCCGCCGATGTCGAGCCGCGCCTGCTGCTGGTGCATTTTCTGCGGGAACAGCTCGACCTGACCGGCACCCACGTCGGCTGCGACACCAGTCAGTGCGGCGCGTGCACGGTGCTCGTCGACGGCCGCAGCGCCAAATCGTGCACGCTCTTCGCAGTCCAGGCCGACGGCTCGGAGATAACGACCATCGAGGGGCTGGCCGACGGCGACAATCTCCACCCCCTGCAGGACGGGTTCTGGGAGGAGCACGGGCTGCAGTGCGGCTATTGCACCCCCGGGATGATCCTCTCCGCGGTGACCCTGCTCGAGGACAATCCGTCGCCGTCCGAGCAGGAGATTCGCGAGGGGCTCGACGGCAATTTCTGCCGCTGCACGGGCTACCAGCACATCGTCAACGCCGTGCAGAACGCGGCAGCGAGGAGGACGTAATGACGGCTTCTCCGATCCTGCCGAAGCTCGTGGGCCAGCGCGTGAAGCGCCGCGAAGATCCGCGGCTCATTCAGGGGCACGGCACCTACGTCGACGACCTGAAGATCGTCGGCATGCGGCACGCGGCCTTCAAGCGCAGCGACGTCGCCCACGGCCACATCCGCTCGATCGACACGACCGCCGCCGAGGCGATGGACGGCGTCGAGGCGGTGTTCACGGGGGCTCAGATCGCGGAGTTTCTCGACCCGATGCCGATCGGAACCCCGTTTCCCTCGCCGGCACATCGCGCCGTCGCCGACGACGTGGTCCGCTACGTCGGCGAGCCGGTGGCGGTCGTCGTGGCGGCCGACCGCTACACGGCCCGGGACGCCGCCGACGCGATCGTGGTGGACTACGAGGTCCGGCCCGCGGTGGTCGATCCCGAGGTGGCGATGACCGGCCATCCGACGGTGCTGCACGCGGACTTCGACAACAACCTCGCGGTGCCGCTGCTGCCGAGCGGCACCGGGGTCTCCGCCAACGGCAAGACGGTGGACGATACCGCCATCGACCAGGCGTTCGCCGACGCCGACGTCGTGGTGTCGCAGCGGATGATGAACCAGCGCCTCGCGCCCACCGCGATGGAGCCGCGCGGGGTGGTGGCGCACTACGAACGGGGCAAGGGCACGATGACGATCTGGTCGTCGACCCAGAACCCCCACATCCTCCGCACGTTCATCGCCAAGCTGACCGGCATGGGCGAAGACCAGGTGCGCGCGATCGCGCCGGAGGTCGGGGGCGGGTTCGGCGCCAAGATCAACATCTACGGCGAAGAGTACGTCGTCGCGGCCCTGTCGAAACGGCTCGGTCTTCCCCTCAAGTGGATCGAGGACCGCTCGGAAGCGTTCCTCGCCACCATTCACGGGCGCGACATCATCGGTTACGTCGACGTCGCGGCGACGCGCGACGGCAAGGTGCTGGGATTGAAGCTGCGGCTCATCGCGGACGTCGGCGCCTACAACATGCTGCTGACGGCCGCCATCCCGACCCTGACGATGATGATGGCGAACGCCACCTACGACATCCCCGCCATCCGCACCACCCTCACCGAGGTGTTCACCAACAAGACCCCGACCGACGCCTATCGCGGCGCCGGCCGGCCCGAGGCCACCTACTTCGTCGAGCGGGCGATGGACATGCTGGCCCGCCGGCTCGACATGGACCCGGCCGAGCTGCGGCGCAGGAACTTCATCCCCGCCGACCGGTTCCCCTTCGCCACCCAGATGGGCGCCGTCTACGACTCGGGCGACTACGCCAAGGCGCTCGATCGGGCCCTCGAGAACGCCGATTGGCAGGCGCTGCTGCAGCGGCGGGACGACGCCCGCGCCGAAGGACGGCTGGTCGGTGTCGGACTGGCGATGTACGTGGAGGTGTGCGGCCTCGGTCCGTCCGCGTCGCTGCCGACCGGCGGGTGGGAGCACTCGCAGGTCACCATCGAGCGCGACGGGCGAATCAGCGCCACCACCGGCGCGTCGCCCCACGGGCAGGGCAACGAGACGACGTTCGCGCAGATGCTGGCGGATCAGTTCGGGGTGCCCCTCGAGCACATCACGATCCACCACGGCGACACCGCCGTCGTGAAGCAGGGCATCGGTACCTTCGGCAGCCGGTCGCAGGCGGTCGGCGGCACCGCCCTGCACCTGGCCGGGGCCAAGGTCCGGAAGAAGATGGCGAAGTTCGCGGCCGCCCTGCTGGAGGCCCACGAGGAGGACCTCGTGTTCGAGGACGGGCGCATCTCGGTGCAGGGCGCGCCCGACTCCGGCAAGACGTTCGCCGAGGTCGCCGCCTACGCCTACGTCCCGGTGCCGCTGCCGGCCGGGCTCGACCCCGGGTTGAGCGAGGAGGCGTTCTTCGAGCCGGCCAACAACACCTACCCGTTCGGGTGTCACATCTCGATGGTCGAGATCGACCGCGAGACCGGCGAGCCCACGCTGCTGCGGCTCGTCGCGGTGGACGACGCGGGGAATCTGATCAACCCGCTGATCGTCGAAGGCCAGATTCACGGCGGCCTCGCGCAGGGCATCGGTCAGGCGATGATCGAGGAGGTTCGCTACGGCACCGACGGGCAGCCGCTGACCGCCTCGTTCATGGACTATGCCATTCCCCGCGCGGCCGACCTCCCTCGGTTCGAGCTCGACAACACCGTGACCCCCACCCCGGTCAACCCGCTCGGCGCCAAGGGGGTCGGCGAAGCGGGCACGCTCGGGTCGACCCCGTGCATCGTGTCGGCCGCGGTCGATGCCCTGAGCGGGTTCGGCGTCACTCACATCGACATGATGCTGCGGCCCGAGAAGCTGTGGCAGATCATCCACGGAGGCCAGGCGTGATTCCGTCCGCATTCGACTACGAACGTGCAACGTCGGTCGACGACGCGCTGGCGCGGCTCGGCGCTACCAACGGGACCGGCAAGCTCATCGCCGGCGGTCACAGCCTGGTGCCGCTGATGAAGCTGCGGCTGAACGAGCCGGCCACCCTCATCGAC
This sequence comes from Vicinamibacterales bacterium, assembly GCA_965229825.1. Lineage (GTDB taxonomy): Bacteria > Acidobacteriota > Vicinamibacteria > Vicinamibacterales > UBA8438 > JAJEEA01. The sequence continues at coordinate 777,095 of CBDDJQ010000012.1, read as the reverse complement.
ATCGCGCGCATTCCCGAGCTGTCGGGCATCCGGGAGCAGGACGGCGCGATCGAGATCGGCGCCGCCACCGTGCACCATGCGGTGGCCACGTCGGCGCTGCTGCGCGAGCGCTGTCCCGTCGTCGCCGAGACCGCGGCCACCATCGGCGATCCGCAGGTGCGCAACCGCGGCACCCTCGGCGGCAGCCTCGCCCACGCCGACCCCGCCGCCGACTACCCGGCGACCCTTCTGGCCCTCGACGCCGAGATCCGGATCCAGGGCCCCGGCGGAACCCGTCGCGTCGCCGCCGGCGCGTTTTTCCAGGACATCTTCACGGTGGATCTGGCCGGCGACGAGCTGATCACCGCGGTGCGGTTCACCCCGACCCGCACCGCCGCCTACGCCAAGCTCTATCAGCGCGCGTCGCGGTTCGCGGTCGTGGGGGTGGCGGCGGCGCTCGACGTCACTGGCGGCGCCATTCGCGGCGCCCGTGTCGGGCTGACCGGCGCCCTCTCGCACGCGGTGCGGCTGACCCGCGTCGAGGAGGCGCTCGCCGGACGGCCGGCCACAGCCGACAGCGTCGCGGCGGCAGCGGCCCGCGCCGGCGACGGCCTGAGCGACGTCAACGCCGACATCCATGCCGGCGCCGACTATCGCCGCGCCATGGTCGGCGTGTTCGCCGGCCGAGCGCTACGGGCCGCGCTGGCGCGCAGCTAGCGCGACCTTGCGGTCGCGTTGGAAGGTTCGCTGGGCGCGAAACTTCTACGGCCCAAGCGCCTGGCGCGGGCATCGCCGCCTGACGCCTCCGCTTCCCGCCCAACCAACCTTGCGGGAGTCTGCGCCGCAGCACGGCGCAGACTCCCGTCACGTCTGCTTTTCTCGCGGTCGCCGGGAGCGCTCCGAACAAGCCTCGCGTCTTGCGGCCCGTTGCCGTCGTGCAGCGTCGACAGAACGGAATCGCCCCGACTCAGGCCGGCAGCGGCGGCATCCGCGGTCCGGGCGTGCTGAACGTCATCTCCGTGATCGCCTTCACGCTCCGGTTCCCGTACCGGAACGGCACGATCAACCGCAGCGGCGCGCCGTGCCGCGGCGGAATCGGCTCGTCGTTCATCATCCACGCCAGCATCACCTGCGGCCGCCGCAGCGTCGTCATCGGCTCGTCCGCGTAGAAGCGGTCGGACGCGACGAACCGGCAGTAGTGCACCCCGGGGATGAGCCCGAGCATGTCGGCGAAGTCGCTGAAGCGGACGCCGGTCCACTTGACGATCCCGCGCGGATTCGGCGCCCCGCATTGCAGCAGATACGTGCCGGAGACGACCCATGCTCCGGCAGTTGCTCGAGGTCCGAGAACCGCAACGTGCCGGCGAGCCTCCCGAGCCCGCGGGTGTCGACCCGGATCGAACTCGATCTCGGGGGTCTGCCGCCCCGCGCTACGCCACATCAGCGGATCGGTGATGGGACCGGCCGCGCTCTCCGGATGTTCGGGAGCCGACCCGTCGGGGTTGAGCGGGAGCGGCGCAGGGAACCCCTCGCGCAGCGGGCGTTCGACGAGCCGATCCGGCCAGTCGTCCTGGCCCTGCGCCTGCACGACCGCAGGATCCTGGGGCCGCAGGACGCCGAGAGAAAGCCCGGCGAGGGTGGAACCAGACAGGGAGATCGCCTTGCGTCGCGAGAGGGTCATCAATGCACCTCCGAAGGTTGGGGTACCGGCATGGATCACGCCGATTCTATCCGTTCTCCCTCGAAGCCGCGAACGGATTGTCTGGCTAGGCCCGGGCCGCCATCCGCTCGGCCGCCTCTCGCCGGGCGAACAGCACGTCGGCCAGCATCGGGGTGCCGTGATGGCATCCGAGGCGCACGTTGCCGCGGTAGACGTACCCGAGCTCGCGCAGGGCGGCGGCTATGTCTTCGAAGGTGGGAGCGCCGTCCCCGGCGGGGTTGGGATAGAAGACCGACTCCACGATGATTGCGGCCGCACGGCGCAACGTCGCTTCGCCCCCGCGGATGACCTCCAGGTCGAGCCCCTCCGTGTCGAGCTTGACGAGCACGTCGGCCTCGAGTTTCAGCTTGCCCGCCAGTTGGTCCAGGGTCTCGACGCGGACCGCAATCGGTTCGTACTGCGCCCTCTCGCCCGGTGGGGGCGCCGCGAGGGTCGACAGGATGTCGCTCCGGCGGTGGACGTACAGCGGCTGTTCGGACGGTGCGCGGGACAACGCCAACTGGAAGACCTCGACCGCTCCCCCCTGGGTCCGCGCCCACTGCGCCAGTACGCGGCACAACCGGGGGATCGGTTCGACGCAGTAGACGCGAGCCTCGGGGAAGAACCGCCGGAAGCTGCGCGCGGCCCGGCCCTTGTTGGCCCCAACGTCGATCACGGTGCGGATGTCGAGGTTGGTGAGGCCCAGCAGGGTCTGTCGCTGCTCGATGTAGTCGACGAGGTTCTTCAGGCCGAGTCCCTTGTGGAGGAACCGGAAGAACCACCGGGCCCCGCGTCTCGCTGGCATAGATGGAAAGTTGCGCGACGGCAGTTTCGCGAGCCCGCGCGTCGGCCGGACACCCCGGACGGGGCTCGATGCCGTCCGGTCCGTGGTACTCCGCGCATTGCCGCTCGAGTGCGCCCGCTCCAGCCTTCGACGGGACCGCACGTTAGCACGTTCCCCGCGCGAGAACCAAGAGGACGCCGAGCCTCCGAAGAGACCGGGTGGGTTCAGCTTCGAATCCGGTTTTCAGGTCCTTTCGACGCGTGGTATCGTCACCGCGAAGGGCGGAGCCGCGGCTCGTGCGCGGCGGCCGCTCGACCGAACACTGACACCGGGAGACCCACATGCAACGGCTTGCCACTGCCATCACCCTGCTTGCTTGCGCCGCCGCGGCGGCCGCGCAGCCGGCCGACACCCCGCCCGGCGCATCGCCGTCCTTCTCGCCCGTCACCTGGGAGCGTCTGCTGAACGCGGCCGACGAACCGGAGAACTGGCTGATGTACTCCGGCACCCTCGACAGTCAACGGTTCAGCCGGCTCGACCAGATCCACAACCGAAACGTCGGCGAACTGGAGCTGAAGTGGGCTTACCAGATCCCGCAGCTCGACCGCTCCGAGTCGGTCCCGCTCGTCGTGGACGGGGTGATGTTCATCACCGAGGCGCCGAGCAACCTGGTCGCCGTCGACGCCGCCACGGGGCGGCAGTTCTGGCGATACGACCACCCGCTGCCGGATGACCTGCGGATCTGCTGCGGCCGGAACAACCGCGGCGTGGCCATTCTGGACGAGACCCTCTACATGAGCACCCTCGACGCGCACCTCGTCGCGATCGACGCGCGCACCGGGAACGTCGTGTGGGACAAGGAGGTCGCCGACCACCGGTCGGGCTACAGCAAGACGGCGGCCCCGCTGATCGTGAAGGGCGAGGTCGTCACCGGCATCGCCGGCGGCGAGTTCGGCATTCGCGGGTTCGTCGATTCCTACGACGCCGCGACCGGCGACCTGTCTTGGCGCGCCCAGACGATTCCGGGACCGGACCACCCGGACAACCAGACCTGGGCCGGCGACTCGTGGCGCACCGGCGGCTCGGCGAGCTGGATCACCGGCGCCTACGACCCGGACCTCGATCTCGTCTACTGGGGCACCGGCAACCCGGGACCGGACTGGAACGGCGACGTGCGGCTGGGCGACAACCTCTACTCGGATTCGGTGCTGGCCCTGAACCACGAGACGGGCGGGCTCGAATGGTACTTCCAGTTCACCCCGCATGACGTGCATGACTGGGACGCCATTCAGGTCCCGATTCTGGCCGATCTGGAGATGGACGGGCAGGAACGCAAGGTCATGATGTGGGCGAACCGCAACGCCTTCTACTACACCCTCGACCGCGAGACCGGCGAGTTCCTGGTCGGCACCCCGTTCGCCAAACAGACCTGGGCGGAAGGACTGGACTCGAACGGCCGGCCGATTCGCGTGCCCGACACCTCTCCCACCCCCGAAGGCACGCTCGTCTCGCCGCCCGTCGTCGGGGGCACCAACTGGTTCTCCCCCGCCTACAGCCCGAACACCGAGCTGTTCTACGTGCAGGCGTACGACGGCGAGGACATCTACTACAAGCGCGACGAGGACTACGTCGAAGGCGATCGATTCACCGGCGGCGGCTTCCAGCGGCCCCTGCCGGTCGAGAACTACGCGAGCGCGGTACGCGCCATCGACCCGCGCAACGGCGACATCCGGTGGGAGTACGAGATTCAGCCTCGCTCGACCGCGGGCATGCTGGCGACGGGCGGCGATCTCGTGTTCAGCGGCAGCGTGGACGGATACTTCTACGCGCTGAACGCCACCACCGGCGAAGAGCTGTGGCACGTCGCCGTCGGGGCCATGGTGCACTCCGCCCCGATGACCTACGCCGTCGACGGCCGGCAGTACGTGACCATCGCCGCCGGCAACGTCGTGTTCACCTTCGGGTTGCCCGAGTAGGAGTCTGCCCCGCAGAAGGGCGCAGGCTCCTGGGGGGTCGGTTGGGCGGACGGTGGCACCGCGGGGCGCCGCCGTCCGGGCGAGGACCGAGCGTGCCGGAGTTGCCGGAAGTCGAAAGGGGCCGCAGGCTCGCGGAGGCGGTGGCGGCCGGGCGGCGCCTCGAGCGCGTCTGGTGCGGCGACGATCCGCTGGTTTTCGATGGGGTCGCGCCCGATCACTGGCGGGACGCGCTCGAAGGCAGGCGGGTCGAGGCGGTGCGGCGCTGGGGCAAGCAGCTCTGGTTCGTGCTCGACGCGCCGCCGCACCCGCTCTTCCATTTCGGGATGGCCGGCGGGTTGAAGACGCCGGCGTCGACGCCGCTGCAGCTCAAGTCCGGGCCGCGCGAAGACACGGCGGTCTGGCCGCCGCGGTTCGTGAAGATCCGGATGCACTTCGACGACGGGGGCGAGCTCGCGATGACCGACGGGCGCCGGCTCGGACGCATCCTGCTGCGCGATGATCCAGAAGGCGAACCGCCGATCGCGAAGCTCGGCTTCGACCCCCTGCTGGCGATGCCGCCGCCGAAGCGGTTCTCCGCGCTGATCCGGGGGCGCGGAGCCAACGTGAAGTCGCTCCTCCTCGACCAGTCCTTCGCGGCCGGGGTCGGCAACTGGATCGCGGACGAGGTGCTGTATCAGGCCGGAATCGATCCCCGCCGCCGGGCTCCGACGCTGACGGACGCGGAGGCTCGGCGGCTGCGCGCCAGGCTCGCCGCCATTGTCAGGCTCGCGGTCGACGCGAACGCCGACGACACGCGCTACCCCCGCACTTGGCTGTTTCACCGGCGCTGGGGCAAGCGCGCGGACGCGAAGACGACGCGCGGCGATCGGATCGAGCACGTGACGATCGGTGGGCGCACGACCGCGTGGGTGCCGGCGGCGCAACACTGACGCGAGCGTGATCCCGCGCCGGCTCTTCAGGTTGTGGCTGGTGCAGCCGGACACCGAGCGCTCACCGCCGCTTGATCCGAATGATCTTGCGCCGGGACGCGGCGCCGCGGGCGATCTCGAGCGCGGTCGGCGCAAGGCCCAGCTCGCGGGCCAGCAGCTTGATGACCTCCCGGTTCGCCTTGCCGCGCTCGGGGGGCGCCGTCACCCGAACCCGGACCTCGATCGCACCGTCCTGCCCCTGTTCCACGTCGACGCGATTGGTCCCCGCCCGCGGCGTCACCCGCACCTCCACGGTGTCGCCGAGCCGGTCCCGAATCTCGCTCAGTCTCACGCGCGCTGCCCGATGTCAGGGTGCGACCGGAACCCGGGGGCTCCGACCCGAGACTCGAAGCGGTCCGTGTCCGGGGTCCTGGCGGACGACGAGCCCTCTGGCCGGACGCGTCCGGCGTCCGAGGACCCGCAGAAAGACGAAGGGCCGGGCAACGGTGCCCGGCCCCGCGTGAACGCCCGGCGCCCGACGAGGGCGCCGGCATGCTTGCGATCCTATTGCCCGTCGTCGGTGGCCCGCTCCCGCGCGCGCTCGCCGCCGAGGATGTTGGTCATGCTGTAGTTGCCCTCGTGGCAGGCGTACTCGAAGAGGAAGGGCAGCTCATCGGCCGGGAACGTGGTGAACGGGAACTCGCCCGAGAAGCTCTGCGCCCAGTGCGTAGGATCTTCGACGGTGAACTCGTAGTGCACGGTGCCGCCGTCGACCCGCGTGAACCGCTCGGTGACCGTTATGGTGTCGTCGTCGCGGCCGTTCGCCATGCGCAGCAGGACGGGGTCGCCGCCCACCGCCCCCGCGTTCGCCTCGGTGCGCCGCAGGTTGGTGGTCTCGACGACGAGGCTGTCGCCCTCCCAGCGCCCCCGCGCGTCGCCGTGCCACTGGCGGATGCCCGCCGGCAGATGCCCGCGCCCGTCGATGGGGATGATCCGGAAGTCGTGGATCATCTCGACGTAGATCGCGACGTAGCCCGGCGCCTGCATGATCATGAAGTTGTTGTTGTAGGCGCTCGGCAGCATCGGCGGACCGGCCGACCACACCAGGCAGCGGTCGTTCAGCTCGAGGTCATCCCAGGAGTCGAACGGTCCCTCGACGGGGAACGCGGCGTCGTGCGCCATCTTGCGCTCCGCGGCGTCCGCCGTCCGCACCGGCAGCCGGCCGTTCGGCGGATCGGAGATCAGAGACGTCCGGCCGGTCGGCCGCGTGCCGCCGTCCAGCCAGAAGTTGTTGTAGCCGCCGACGTCGCCCCCGGCCACGGTCCGGCGGGGCGCGGCCAGCAGGAGCTCCTGGTTGCGCTCGACCCGGGCCTGCTCCTGGGACGCCACCTCTTCAGCGGTGAGGAACTCCTTGTCGCCCAGCGCCTCGGGACGCTCGAGCGGCGTGGTCGTCTTGTTCGTATAGGTTCCCTGCAGATCCGGGTCACCCCACGGTGTCCGGGGCGCGTCCTGGCCGGCAACACCTACCGGCACGAGCAGGAGCGCGGCCATCGCCGCCGCCGCACCGAAAACTGATCGAGTCATCTGATTACCTCCCGTTTGTGTCCTGCCGCGTCCCTCCGGACGCGCTACGTCCCTATTGGACGCGCTGCGTCCCGCGGACGCGCACCGAACCGCTGACGCCAATTATACGCCCGGTTCCCCCCGCCGGACGCCTCGCCGATCGACCGCCGACACAACTTCAGAGCCGTCCGTCCACGACGATGTCCAGCAGGGTCGGGCCGGAGTGCGCGAGCGCTTCCTCGAGAGCCGGTGCGATCTCCGCCGGCTCGACGACCCGCCGCGACCGGAGCCCCATCGCGGCAGCCAGGGCCGCGAAGTCGATGGGCGGGTCGTCGAAATCCATGCCGATGAAACGCTCGACGCCGTGGCCGGCCCGCACTCGCTGCTTCAGAATCCGGTAGCCGCGGTTGTTGGCGATGACGTACACCATCGGCAGCCTGAGATGGGCCGCCGTCCACAGCGCCTGGATGTTGTACAGCGCCGAACCGTCCCCGATCACCGCCACCAGCGGCCGGTCCGGCACCGCGAGCCGAATGCCGACCGCGCCCGCCACCGCGAACCCGATGCCGCCGCTGGCCAGGCCGTAGTAGCTGCGCCCGTCGCGATAGGGCCACAACCGGGGCAGCGCGCGTGACGACGTCAGCCCCTCGTCCACCACGATCGCATCCGCCGGCAACGTATCGCTCAGCACCCGCATCAGACGATCGGGGTGGATAGGCGCCCCGGCGCAGGGCTCCAGCGTCCCGACGAAGGCGGCTCGGCCCGCCGACCAGTTCTGCGTCCGCAGCCCTTCGATGCGCCGGCTCGCAGCCGCCGCGTACCCGGGCGGACGCCGCGCGCGCAGCCGGTCGTTCAGGGCGGCGAGGGTCTCGCGAACATTCGCCTGCAGCGCCAGCTCCGTCGGGTAGTTCTTGGCGAGGTCGGCCGACCGCTCCCCCACCTGCACGATCGGCAGCCCCGGCGGCAGCGGCGGCACGGTACCCGGTACGGACATGCGCAGCACGTCGGTCCCGAGGCAGACCAGCAGATCGTAGGCGCCGAGACGGCGCGAGACATCCCGCTGGTCCCGGCTGAGCATGCCCAGAAAGCACGGGTGCGAGGAGACGAAGGGGGCCGCCGTGGGAATGGTGTCCTGATAGACGCCGGCGCCGAGCAGCTCGGCCAGCTCGGCCGCCTGCGGCAGGGCCGAGCGGGTGTTCACCTCGTGTCCCGCCACCACCACGGGACGGTGCGCGGCCAGCAGCCGATCCGCCAACGTATCGAGAACCGCGTCGGCGGGCCGGGTACGGGCTTCGATGCGGTTGCGCTGCCCGAGGTCCAGCTCGATGTCGTCGGTCAGCACGTTGCCCGGCAACGAGATGAAGACCGGTCCCGTCGGGGGCGCGAGGGCGATCTTGGCGGCGCGCCGCACGATCCGGGGCAGGTCCTCGAGCCGCGTGGCCTCCACCGCCCACTTGACGTGCGGGCGCGCCATCGGCTCGAGCGGCGCGTAGAGCATCGGCTCGGTCAGGCCGTGTCCGATCTGGTGCTGGCCGGCCGTGACGATCAGCGGCGACCCGATCCACATCGCGTTGTAGAGCGACCCGATGGCGTTGCCGAGCCCGGGTGCGACGTGGACGTTGCAAGCGGCGAGACGCCCGCTGGCGCGCGCGTAGCCGTCGGCCATCGCCACCACCGCGGCCTCCTGGGCCCCCAGCACGTAGTCGATTTGCGGAAACTCCGGCAGCGCCGCCATCAGAGGCAGCTCGGTGGTGCCGGGATTGCCGAAGAGGTGGGTCACCCCCTCGTCGACCAGCAGCGACAGCAACGCGTGGCTACCGAGCATCGTCGGCGAGGGGGCGGACCGAAGTCGCGCTTCTGCCAGGGAGCGCGGGGCAGGAGCCCCGCGCTCGCCAGGGTCCGCTAGACGTGGGCCATCAATCGGTCGTGGCCGGTCGGCGCCTGCTCGAGGCTGGTCAGAATCATGTCCCGGGTCACCGGCGACCGGAAGAAGTCGCCGTTCCGGCCCAACGCATCGGCGACGGCGTTCACGACCGCGCCCGAGCCGGCGCCCTGCGCCGCCTCGCCGATTCCCTTGGCGCCCAGCGGATTGAACGGGTCGGGCAGGTCCGCCGCGCCCCATTTCATCGGCTGCTCGTGGGGCACGTCGAGGATGCCCGGCGGGCGGTTCTGGTAGAAGCGCTTCGCCACCAGCAGCCCCCAGCGCCGGTCGTACACCCACTTCTGGCTGAGCGCCACGGAGAACCCGTGAATCGCCCCGCCGAAAACCTGCGCCCCGAACGCCCTGGGGTGAATGATGGTGCCGGCATCGCATCCGGCCGCGTAGTCGACCAGTCGGATGTCGCCGGTCTCCACGTCCACTTCGACCTCGGCGAACCCTGCGACGAACGACATCCGCCGCCCGCCCTCTGCGAAGTTGTCCCGCGCGACGCCCATGAGGCCCTGACCGGCCAGCGCGGTGGCGGAGGCCACCGTCATCCCGTTGATGTCGTCCGGCAACTCGTGCCCGTCGTACCGGCCGCCGAGGTCTATCGCCCGCTGCGCCACGCGCGCGAAGCTCATGCCTACCGTCGAGTTGCCGGTGCGGAACACGCGCTCGCCGCCGATGCTGTAGTCGTCGGGCACGCCGCCGAGATCGCGCGCCGCGATCTCGAGCACCTTCTGGCGCGCATCGAGCACCGCGGCCCAGTTGGCGCGGGTATGCGCGTGCGTCGTCGAGCTGCCCCCCTGCACGCAGCTCCACGGCAGGTGCCGGCTGCTGTTGCCCCACGCGACGTCGCACTTCTCCCAGGGCATGTCCATGCCTTCGGCGGCGGGGCGCATCATGTCGAAGGTCGACTCGGTGCCGAGGTTGCCGATGCCCGACTGGATGGACATGCGTCCGTCGGGCCTGATGACGAACAGGCCGTCGACGCCGGAGGCGCCGGCCGCGAACGTGCTCAACGCGACCCCGACCCCCGTCACCTTCGGGCCGTTGCGCCGCCCGCTGCGTTGCACCCGCTCGCGCCAGTCGAACAGCTCCGCGCCCTTGTCGATCGCCTCCCGCGCGAACGCGCTCGACGCGTGCCCCTGCTCGCCGTTCAGGCCCGGCGCACCGAACTTGGCCTGCCCTTCCGGCGCGTTGATCTTCAGCACCTCGACCTGGTCGAGCCCCAACTGCCGGGCCGCCTTGTGGATGATCGGCGACAGCATCGTCATCGACTGCTCGCCGCCGGGCGCGCGCTGGGCGCCACGCGGCGGCGTATTGGTGTAGACCCCCGTGCCGCGAATGCGCATCGCCACCGGCTGATAGGCGAGCGAGCCGATGACCCCGACGTTCATGTGGTCGCCGGACCGCCCGTAGGGACCGCTGTCGCCGATGGAATGGATGTCCAGCGCGGTGATCCGCCCGTCGCGCTGCATGCCCAACCGAATGCGCGCCTGAACGCCGGGGCGGGCCTTGCCGAACGAGGTCTCGTCGCGCCGGGTCACCCGCATCATGACCGGCTTGCCGATCTTCTTCGACAGCAGAATGGGGATCTGCGCCTGCACGTAGCCGGTCGCCTTGCTGCCGAAGCCGCCGCCGGTGAACTCGTTGATGAGGACCACGTTCGACGGCTCGACACCGGCCCACCGCGCGATCGGCCCGACGCTCCGGTTGGTGCTCTGAACCGACGGATACACGTAGACCTTCGGACCCTCCCAGTAGGCCAGGGTGCTGCGGCTCTCGAGCGGCTGGTGCGAGAGCGACTGATGATACGAGTGCTCCTCGATGACGACGTCCGCCGCCGCGAACCCCGCCTCAAGGTCGCCGTACGACCACTCCTCGGTGGCCTCCGCGTCCATCGGAATCTCGCCCGGTGCGAGCCCGGCCATGTCGGACTCGGTCCATTTGACCTCGCCCAGCTCGCGCCCCTTGGTCGTGTTGCCCTCGGTCCGGGCGTTGTTTCCCCCCGGACGGAGGCTGTCGAGCGGATCGAGGACGAACGGCATCGGGTCGAGGTCGATGTCGATGAGCTCGATGGCGCGAGCGGCGGTCTCCTCGTCGACCGCGGCCACCGCGAGAATCGGCTCGCCCTCGTAGCGCGGCTCGTTGGTCAGAGCGGCCTCGTTCGGCACGTCGATATCCGGCAGGTCGTCCTCGGTCAGAATGCCTTCGACGCCCGGCAGCGCCTCGGCCGCGCTGGTGTCGAGCGACAACACCCGCGCGTGCGGCATCGGACTCACCAGCAGCTTGCAGAAGACCATGCCCTCGGCGCGATGGTCCTCGGCGTAGCGGGAACGCCCGGTGACCTTCGCAAAGAGATCCGGCGTCTGATAGTTCTTTCCGAGCAGTTTGTAGTCAGCCACGTCAGGCCCTCCCGGGGTGATCACCGCCGCCCATCCGGACGACCTCCGGATTTTACCACCACCGGCGCAACCGCAATCGCGGATCTTGCCGGATCCGTCCCCTCCGGCCCGGAACATGATCGATGCATGGCCGCACCCTGTCGAGATCGGCTCTCCCGAAGGGAGAATACCTCCGGCCGCGGGGCGATCTTGTCCGTACTCGCAGACTCCGACTATCATCGCCCCTGTCTCCCTTGAAACTCACGCAAGCTGTCAGGAGGAATTTCATGCGCAGAACGCTCCCGATTCTCGTCGCCCTCGCGACCCTGCCGGCCGCGCCGGCCGCGGCCCAGGACGTCGAGAGCGTGTTGCAGGCCGCGGTCGAGGCCATGGGCAATCCCAGCTCCATCGAGTACTCCGGAACCGGCTGGGTCGCCAACATCGGCCAGAGCCACACCCCCGCCGACGACTGGCCCCGCTTCGAGGTGACTGCGTACTCGCGCACCCTCGACTACGACGCGAGGTCGTCCCGGGAGACCTATACCCGCCGCCAGGGCGACTATCCCGCCCTCGGCGGGGGCACGCCGCTCCTGGGCGAACAGGAACGCATCCTTCTCACGAGCGGCGACCATGCCTGGACGACGCGCGGTTCCGACGCGGTGCCCCAGCCGGCCGCGGCCGAGGTCCGGCAGCTCGACATCTGGACGTCGCCGCACGGGTTCCTGAGGGGGGCCGCCGCCGCGGACGACGCCGACGCCGTCACCGTGGTGCTGGAGGGACGCGAGCTGACTATCGTGTCGTTCACCGCGATGGGCCACCGCCTGAACGGCACCATCAACGAGGACAACCTCGTCGAGCGCGTCCTCACGTGGGTCGCGAACCCGCTGTTCGGCGACATGATCTACGACCACCGCTACACCGGCTACCAGGACTTCGGCGGCATGATGTTCCCGACCGTGATCCACTCGCACCAGGGCGATCCGCGGATCAACCCCGGCCACAACTCGATGGAGATCACGGTGACGGACGTGGCGGCCAACACCAGCGCCGAGCCGCTGGCGGTGCCGGATGCCGTGCAGGACGCGACGGCCCCCACCGTCGTCGTTCGATCCACGCAGATGGCCTCCGGCGTCTGGCGCATCTCCGGCGGCAGCCATCACAGCATCGCCGTCGAGTTCGCCGACTTCGTCGCCGTCGTCGAGGCGCCCCAGAACGAGGCGAGGTCGCTCGCGGTCATCGCCGAGATCCGCCGGGTGGTTCCGGACAGGCCCATCCGTTACGTCATCAACACCCATCATCACGCCGACCATGCCGGCGGCCTGCGCACCTACGTCGCGCAGAGCGCCACCGTCATCACCCACGAAGCGAACCACGCGTTCTACAACGACGTGTTCTTCCATCCCGGCACCCGCGCCCTCGAGCCGGACCTCCTGTCGGGACACATGCCCTGGTTCGCCTCGAACCGCATACCCGCCTTCGAGCTGGTCGACGACGACGGGTACACGCTGACGGACGGCGAGCGTGTCGTGAACGTCCATCCGGTGCTGCGCCTGGGCCACGCCGGCACGATGCTCATCGTGCACCTGCCGGCCGAGCGCATCCTGATCAACGCGGACCTCTACTCGCCGCCCGCGCCGGGAGCCGACCCGCCCGCGGTCAACGGCAGCATGCGGAGCCTCGCCCAGAACATCGAGCAGCTCGGCCTCGACGTGGCCCGGCACGTGGGGATCCACGGCCTCGTCGGCTCGCACGTGGACTTCATGCGGCTGATCGACGGCGAGTAGCGCGTCGGCGTCCGGCGGACCGGGCGGCGCCGGCCCGGTGGTGGGGAGTCCGGGACGCAGAAGGGCAGGCCGCGATGAGACGCCAGCCTTCCTTCCGCGTCCGGTCATCCCGCCGGACCGGGAAGGAACGTGCCGAGGAATGGCATTCGGCGCAGACGTGGCGCAGCCAACCCGCAACTCGGCCGGCGGGCCGGCGGGCCGGTTCGTTCTCCAGTTGCATGATGGGGTTACCGGCGGCCGCGGGTTCGCGACGCCGCGCGTCGGGACAGGACACATGACACCTCCCGGAACCCTGGCCGGCCGCTCCCCATCGCTCACCGGGCTTCCGGCCGCGGCCTCGCCGTCACGCAAGCCGGCCCCGGCCCCGGCGCCGGCCGACGAGGACGCAACCGCATCGCCGGCGCCCGATGCCGGCGCGTTCCCCGGCTGCCGCGCGGTACGCATCTCCCGCGAGGAGTTCGACGACTACGACGGGCGCGTCGAGTACTGGGACGCCGCCACCGAGACGGCCATGGTGGTGTGCGAGCCGGCCGGCGTCTACCACGAACACCCGGGGCAACGCGTGGCGCACATGGCGGCGCTGATCGCCCTGACGCGGGGCGCACCCATCGAGACCTTCGGCTCGGCCGACCTAATGCTGCGGGACGAACACGGCGAGCGGCGGCGTGTCCTGGAAGCCGATCAGACCGTGTATCTGTCCCCGGAGCGGGACCGCCCCGCCGGCCACTACATCGTGGTGGACGAGGACACCCTGCCGGACGTGGTCGTGGAGGTGGATCACAACACCGACGTGCGCCGGGGCAAGCTGGCGCTGTACGAGTCCTGGGGACTGCCCGAAGTGTGGGTGGAGGTGCCGGACGCCCACTCGCCCAGCCGGGCCGCGAACCGCGAGCCGGGCGTGACGATCCACGTTCTGCACGCGGACGGCTGCTACCGCGAATCGGCCAAGAGCCGAGCGTTCCCCGGTTGGACGGCGTCGGAGATCCACCGGGCCATGAACGAACCGACGTTGTCGACGGAAACGATGGCGATCCTCGAACGGGTCGGCCGGGCGCTACGCGACCGAGACGGGGCCGACATGGGCGACGCCCCCTTCCTGCGTCGGTTGCGTGCAGAGAGTCATGCCGCGGGCCGGGCGGAAGGCCGGGCGGAAGGCCGCGACGGGCAAAGGACCCTGCTGTGCCGCCAGGCGGCGCGGCGGTTCGGCGCCGGGACGGCGGAACGGCTGGCCGACCTGATCGTCCGCGTGGAGGACTCGGCCCGCCTGGCCGAGATCGGCGAGTGGATCGTCACCTGCGCTTCGGGCCGGGAGCTGCTGGACCGTTGCTCGCACACACGGCCGTCCTGAGGAACCGGCCCTGTCTCCGGAGCGGGCGGGACGGCCGTCGTCTCGCGAAGCGCCGAACCGCTGTCCGCACTGCGCCCCGACGGCGACCGGCGCTCAGGCCGTGGTGTGCAGTCCGCCCATCAAGGCCAGCATCTCCTGGTGGATGCCGGGCCAGGGCTGCCCGAGATCGACGCTCCGAGCCTGGATCGAGAAGCCCTCGAGGCGGAGGTCTATCGCCAACCGCTCCCCGACCATGGGGTACAGCAGGACACCCTCGTGCCGCGGTCCCGGCTCCGTCGCCTCGCGGTTTCTCAGGTACGCCAATAGCTGATAGAGGTGGCCCGAACGGAGCTTCCTGGCGCCACGGTAGCCCGCCAGCGCTTCGCCGTAGTATTTCGTGTCCATGACGATCCGACGCGCCGATGAGTCCAGAAGCACGTCCCCTTCCATCTGCGGGATCGTCACGCGATGGTGGTCGGCCGTTCCGCCGTCGTCCCACCTGATGCGCCGTCCGCCCGGGTTCACCCGAAACTCGCGCTGCTCGCGACGATAGAACTCCGTGACGAAGTCCTCGAACACCTTCCACATGCGCGCCCGGTCCCTGCGGAAGTCCGTGAACCGTGCATCGCCGGACGTCTCGTCGACGAGCACGCACTCGTGAACGAGCCGGCACACCGAGAGCAGGAACCGATAGCGGC
Source organism: Vicinamibacterales bacterium (assembly GCA_965229825.1). GTDB lineage: Bacteria > Acidobacteriota > Vicinamibacteria > Vicinamibacterales > UBA8438 > JAJEEA01. The sequence goes on along the minus strand of CBDDJQ010000012.1, from coordinate 762,069 downwards.
GGCGGTTCCGATCCAATTGCACCTGCCCGAACAGCCGCCGGCTGAGCCGCACGACGCTCACGCCCTCCAGCGTGCGATACGCCAGCCTGACCCGGTCCCGCACGTCGCGATCCAGATCCACGATTCTCAGGAGCGCCGCCAGCGTGGAACGGAGGATGCGGTTGTGAAGCACATCGTGCGACAGTTCCTCGAACTCGCACGCCACGCGACCGCGGGACCGCAACGCGCGGGCCACGGTGTCGCTCAGAGCGACCTTGCCCCGGATGCCGGCCAGATCTTCGCGCACCTCGCGATAGCCGCGATCGAGGCCGCGCCGAATCAGCCCGAGAGTCCCAGCGGCGAGCAAGTGGCCGAGCAGGTCGTGAACCCGGTCCAACCCCGCGAACTCCTCCACCCGAACCACGTCCAACTCCTCGGCGTGGCCCCAGGCGTAGCACAGCAGGTAGTAGACGTTGGCGATGGGGATGTTCACTGCCGCAGCAGCTCCGCCAGCTCTTCCGCACGCTCGGGCCGGTCGAACCAGTACTCGCGCAGCAGCGGCGCGATCTGTGTCTGGACGACGGATTCGTACCAGCCCTCGTCCACGCGTTCCGCCCGGCCGTCGGGCACGAAGAAGCTGTGCCCGATCTGGAACCCCGGACCGAGGTCCTTGTCCTCGCGAATGCGCGCATTCAGCTCCTTCAGATTCGTCTCGATCCGGTCGACGAGCGCCCGGTCAACCTCCGCCTTGAGAAGATACTCCCGGAACTCCTCTATCACCGTACGCAGGTCTCAGCACTTCGAACGCGAACCGCCGCCGTAGCGCGTAGTCGACCATCGCCAGAGACCGGTCCGCAGTGTTCATCATGCCCAGGACATGCACGTTGTCCGGCACGCAGAAACGCTCTCCCGCCCCGCTGTAGGTCAAGGGAAGCAAGTGAGCCGGCCCCCGCTTGTCCGGTTCGATGAGCATCAGCAGCTCGCCGAAGATCCTGGACAGGTTTCCCCGGTTGATCTCGTCGATGATGAACACGCACGGCGTGTCCGGCCGCGCCTCTGCCCGCTTGCAGAACTCGAAGAACACGCCGTTTCTCAGCGCGAAGCCGCCTGTCTCCGTCGGCCGCCAACCTTGCACGAAGTCCTCGTAGGCATACGACTGGTGGAACTGAACCATCTCGATCGCGGTCGGGTCCTTTCGTCCGATCAGGCACCAGGCGAGTCGCTTGGCGATCCACGTCTTGCCGACCCCGGGCGGACCTTGCAGGATCAGGTTCTTCTGTCCTGCGAGCGCATCCAGCATGCGGCTGAACTGGCGGGCGGGGACGAAGACGTCCTCGCGGGCCAAGTCCACGTCGTATGGTTCCAGTTCCTCCACGGGCTCCGTGCCGCCCTCCATCAGACGGAACACGCGTCGCACCCAGCCCTCGTAGCGGGTCCACCGGGTCAGCGTCTTCACGACAAAGCGTTCGGTCCCCGGCAGCTCCACCGGTTTCGTGATTGGATGCCATTCGACCTCCCGGACGTGCTGGAAGTCCGTACGGTCGGGATCGTACATGTAGCTCCCTCGAACCGTGCCCCATCCGAGGATAACGCGAACGCCACGCTTGGCGATGAGTATGTCCCCGACCCTCATCTTGTGAGCGAAATCCCGCATCGCCAGCGAGTGATTGATCGGGTTGTCTCCCAGCCCACTCTCGGCTGCCGCTTGGCGAATGTCGTCCAGGGACTGGTACTCGCTGAGATCCCCGACGCCGTCGTAGTCAATCGCCGCGATGCCGCGCTGCCGAAAGTCGGTCCAGCGGCGCCCGCCCGCACCGGTGGCGATGGCCCAGACGTCGGCTTCGCCGAACCGCTTCCGAAACCACCCTTCGTCGTCACCCTTCGATAACGCCAGGGCCTCTCCCGACGACGAAGGCGACGGCCTCCGAGCCGCATCCGTCCGCCAGACCTCCTCGAACGGCGGTCGACAGAAGTCGATCTCTTCACCGGGGTGATCGGCCTCGAGCCGCTCGCGGATCTTCGACAGCGTCCGGTCGATGGCGAGGTCGTCGCGGCCAGCCGGCAGCGCCTCGCCCCATTTCCGGGCGAAGCCCTTGACGATCTGCCGTTTCCAACCCGTCACGGCGACGGGTTCGAACGAGGCCGGAAACAGCAGGAACAACAACGCATGCCGAAAAGCGCGTCGCTGTAGGAGTCCGCTTGCAGCAAGCCACTCGGCGAACCCCCAAGCATCGTTCGAGAGTGCGTCGCGTCGGGGTCGCGGCAGGGCGAACCAGGCGATCATCGCCGACACCGTGCCGCACACTTCGCGCCAGCGATTGGCGAAGACCCCGCCGCCGAAACGCGAGCATCCCGTCAGGACCTCCTCGCGAAGCGCCCAGTGATCCTCCGGTAGCGCTGATCCGGACCATTCCCACACCCTGGCGATGTGGTCACGCTTTCTCTCCGGCGGAATCTCACTCGCGATGAGATAGAAGGGGATGTCCCGGATGCTGTTGAACTGAGGTGAAGCGGGTGGCGACTCCTCGCCCCTGTTCTGTGGTAGGACAGGGGTGCAAACAACAGGAGGAGAGCCACCCATGGCGAAGCATGACAGGCGGAAGCGTTCCAGCCAACCCCGAAGCTCGCGAACGGTCTCGATTCAGGTGCCGCTGCCGGTGCTCGGCGTGCTGAACGGTGTCAGGGAAGCGTTCCATGGCTTGTGCATCACGACCGGGATGCAGGTCCTGGAGGCGATGATGGAGGGGGATCGAGAAGACCTGTGCGGCCCGAAGGGGCGCCATCAGGCCGAGCGGCCGGCGTGGCGGGGCGGGAGCGTGGCCAGTCAAGTAACGCTTGGCGGGCGCCAAGTTGCCGTGCCGCGGCTGCGCGTTCGGCGCGCCGACGGCGAGGCGCCGCTGCCGAGCTTCCAATGGGCGGCGGCCACCGACCCGCTGGACGAGCACACGCTCTCGGCGGTCGCCGCCGGGGTGTCGACGCGGCGGTATGCGGGCACGTTGGACCCGGCGCCGGCCGAGGTGACGGAGCGGGGGACGTCGAGCAGCGCGGTGTCTCGACGGTTCGTGGCGCTGTCGGCCAAGCGCCTGCGGTCGTTTCTCAGCCGGCCGTTGGGCGAGCTGGACCTGCGGGTGGTCTGCATCGACGGCAAGGTCTTCCGGGAGCATTGCATGGTGGTGGCGTTGGGGATCGACACGCAGGGCTGCAAGCACGTCTTGGGACTGCGCGAAGGGGCCACCGAGACGGCGGCCGTCGCCAGCGGCCTGCTCAGCGACCTGGTGACGCGCGGCCTGCCGACGGACCGGACGTTGCTGTTCGTCATCGACGGCGCGCCGGGGCTGCGCCGGGCCATCAGCAATGTCTTCGGTTCCCTCGGGGTGGTGCAACGGTGCCAAGTACACAAGCTGCGCAACGTGCTCGGCCATCTGCCCGAACGGCTGCACGCTTCGGTCGGCAAGGCGTTGCGGGATGCCTGGGACCTCGATTCGGCCGACCGCGCGGCGCGGGTGCTGGCGCGGTTGGCGGGGTCACTGGAGCGCGACCACCCCGGCGCGGCGGCGTCCATCCGCGAGGGCCTCGAGGAGACGCTGACGGTGCAGCGGCTTGGTCTGACGGGGGCGCTCGAACGTACTCTGCGCACGACGAACATCATCGAGAACCTGATGGGCAGCGTCGAGGGCTACACGCGGCGGGTCAAGCGGTGGCGCGGCGGACAGATGATTCAACGGTGGGTGGCGAGCGCGCTGGTGGAGGCGGAGCCGCGCTTCCGGCGGGTGCGGGGCTACCGCGACCTACGCTACCTGGTCGGCGCCTTGGACGCGCTGGCCCCGCCCGACGGTGCGGTTGCTGACGTGGCGTAGAATAGACGACCTCGGTGCGGAAACAGGGAGTCCGCCACTCGCGAAGTTCAACAACGAACGGGACAATCCCAGATAGAACGCCCATGTCATCTCGGCCCAGAGGCGTTTTGCTTCCGGCGGCGCGGGGTCGATCAGACGCCGCAGCCTCTCCCAGAATCCGTCCGATCCACCGTCGGCGTTCTCGACGACGTGAACGCGGAGCTGCTCGAAGTGGTCTCGCGTCCACAGGCGTTCGTCCGTGAACAGCGACCCGCCGTCCAGCAGACACCGCTGCTTCCACTGGTCGGCGGCCTCGAGGAGGGCGGCCGCTTGTTGTTTGCTCATTGCATGTCCCTGCCGGGAGAGGAAGACTCGGAAGCCATGGACACTTGGCTCGGGAACGACGAATGCGCCCGAGTATCTGCCACCTGCTTGCGTCGTGAGCTTGAAGACGTGCCGAACGCCATCGCGTGTGGGTCGAATGGCGGCCGGCGGCTGCACCGGACGCGACGGTCGGTTCACCCGAAGACGTCGTCGACCGGGAAGCCGAGCTCCGCTATCGCCATGGCGACGATTCGGTCCCGCACCGGAGCACCTGCTCGCGCGCGTACCCGTCCGGGGCGGGACCCGTGTAGACGGTGACGGTCTGGTCCGGGACGCTCACCAGCCACGTTTCGGGTATCCCGGCCCGGCCGTAGCGCATGGCATCATACTGAAGTCTGATATGGCTGTCAGCAGGAGAGAAGTCCCCACGTCGACCACTTCGGATCTCCACGAACTCGAAGAACGCCGCGACCGCCTGCGCCGGCAAGTCGGCGTCGGTCGGTGACGTACGCCCCCGCTCGTTGCTCGTTGGCGGGGCCGTAACCGAGAATGCCGGGAAACCGCATTGCCGCCGCGCGAGCCATGGGTCGCGCGGGCCCGGTCCGAACGGCTCTTTGGCCCGCCACGTGGCCGGCGAGACGGTGATGCGCATCATTCCGGCGGACGCCGTGGTGCAGACCGGACCGCGCAGATCACAGGGTGTCGGTGCTTGCGCCGACTCACCGAGGGAGTGGATGAGCGAAGAACTCTGGATTCCTGCTCGCCGTGCATTTTTCCCTTGACAACTTCTCCAAGGCCGATCGGCGCGATGCCGGCACGCCGCCAGGAATGGCCCTCTGACTCGCTCAGCCGCCTCAGGCGACACGACACCGGCCGGGAGAGCCAAATCTGGCGGATCGGAGAGCGTTCATCCCGCTGGGCTGGCGTACAAGCCGTTCAGAATCAGTGGGTTATGATGGGATATGCATCTTGAAACGACATCCGATGCCCCTGTGGCGCCGCCGCATCTCGGAGACGCCGCCGCGCCCATCGACGGTGCGCCGGACGGTCCCGAACCCGGGCGCGCCGACGATCCCCGCGCCGAAACCGCGCGGCTGGGCGATCGCATCGCCGAGCTCTCGGCCCGCATTCAGGCCGCCACCTGGGAGCTGCTGGACCTGATCCGCCAGTTCGACGAGAGCGGCGGCTGGTCGGGCTGCACCTCCTGCGCCGAGTGGCTGGGCTGGCGCACCGGGCTCGCGCCGGGCGCGGCCCGCGAGCACGTGCGGGTGGCGCGCGCCCTCGCCGACCTGCCGAGGCTGGGCGACGCCATGCGGTGCGGCAAGGTCTCCTACTCGAAGTTGCGCGCGATCACGCGGGTGGCGACGCCGGAGACGGAGGACGATCTGCTGAACGTGGCGCTGTCGGGTACGGCCGCCCACGTGGAGAAGATCGTGCGGGCTTGGCGGCGGGTGGACCGGGCGGCGGAGCAGGCTGAGGATCGGCGGCGGCACGAGACGCGGTCGTTGCGGACGTGGGTGGACGAGGACGGGATGGTGGTGGTGCGGGGCCGGTTGACACCGGAGGTGGGAGCGGTGCTGCGGCGTGCGCTGGAGGCCGCCTGCGACCAAGCCCGGGGCGTGGACGCGCCGGCGCCGGACGCGGACGGAGAAGCCGTCCCCGGCGCAGAGGCGGAGGCGCCGGACGCGGACGGAGAAGCCGTCCCCGGCGCAGAGGCGGAGGCGCCGTCGCTGACGCAGCGGCAGGCAGATGCGCTGGGGGTGATTGCGGAGTGCGCCCTGTCGGGCGGGCTCGACCGGGGGACGGCGGGCGACCGGTATCAGGTGGTGGTCCACGTGGACGCGGACGCCCTCGCGGACGCGCCGGACGTTCCCGCGGGAACGTCGGCGATGGCTTCCCTCGTGCCCGAGCGGCGCGGCCAGGAGGCGCACGCGGGGGCGATCCGACGCGCGGATCGCGGCGGGCCGTCGCGTAAGTCGTCGGACACGTGTCCGGGACCACGCTCGGCCGCGTCCACCGCGGTCGTCCTCGGGCAGACGGTGCTGGCCGAGGCGGGGGGCATCCACATCTCGGCGGAGACGGCGCGGCGGGTGGCCTGCGACGCGGCGACGATCAGGATGCAGCACGGCCCCGGCGGCGAGATCCTCGACGTCGGCCGCCGGACACGGACCATCTCGCCGGCCCTCCGCCGGGCGCTAAACGCCCGCGACCGTCAGTGCCGATTTCCGGGGTGCCGCAACCGTCGGTGCGATGCTCACCATTTGCGGCACTGGGCCCACGGCGGGGCGACGGCGCTCGACAACCTGGTGCTGCTCTGCCGCCGCCACCACCGGGCGGTGCACGAGGAAGGGTTCCGCGTCACGCTGGATGCAAACGGAGACGTCCAGTTCGTCCGGACGGACGGCCGTCCGCTGCCGGAAGCGCCGGCGCCGCCGGACTGGACGGGTTCGCCGCTAGCGCCGGTGAGCGCGCGGCTCGACCGGGAGGGCATCGAGATCGGTCCCGACACCGCCACGCCCGACTGGCGCGGCGAGCGTCTGGACCTGGATTGGGTGATCCACCTGTTGTGGCGTCCGCGCCCGCAGGCGGAGGCGACCTGAGAGCAGCAGGCGCCCGACCAGCCTTGACCGCGAGCGCCGAGGTGGCCGTCGCCATCAACTGTTACTATCGACCGCGACGGCGGCCGCTACTATCGACCGCGACGGCGGCCGCACCGGTTCAACGCTCGCCCTCATGCGGGCTGACGCGGGCCGACCGACCGCGGTACTCCAGCCGGCACGGGAGCCCTTCACGGCGCCGCGAAGGCGATGAGCTCGCCGTGGTAGGCACCGCCGCCCACGGCCACGACGAGATACTGCCGGCCGTCGAGCATGTAGGTCATCGGCGAGCCGGTCTGGGCGGCGGGCAGATAGACCGCTCCGCGTTCCTCCCCGTTCGCCTTGTCGTAGGCGCGCAGCATGGCGCCGCGCTCGCCGGACGGCGTGGTGAACGTCCCGCCCTCGCCGCTGATGACCAGGGTCTTCGTGGTCAGGGTCCCGATGCCGCCGGAGCTGCCGCCGGCGCCCCCGGTGCGGCCCGTGCGGGGAATGTCGACGCCGCGCAGCGCGGGATGGTTGCGCACGAAGTCGGGGGTCTCGCCGTGGGCGACCTGCCACACGATCTCCCCTGCGTTCAGATCGATGGCGGTGATGCGGCCCCACGGCGGCTTCATCAGCGGCAACCCGCGCACCGTGGGCGGCCGCAGCCGGCCGCTGACGTATTCCATGTCCGACCGCGCCGCGTCGTTGACGAGCCCGATCGCCCGGTTGAGGGTGTGGGAGTACAGATACAGGATGCCGGTGTCGGGGTCGTACGAGCCGCCGGGCCAGTTGGCGCCGTTCGGCACGAACAGGGTCGCCAGGAGGCCGTCGTCGCCGCCCACGATGGGCGGGGTGAACACCGGCCCGGTCCGGTAGCGCGACGCGATCTCGAGCGCCTCGGCGTGCAGCTCGGGGGTCAAGTCGATGAGCTCGTCGAGGGTGAACCCCTGCCGCTCGAACGGCGGGGGCTTGGTGGGAAACGGCTGGGTCGGCGAGTACCACTCCCCCGGCACCGTTCCCGCCGGCACCGGCCGCTCCTCGATGGGCCAGACCGGCTCGCCGGTGACGCGGTCGAACACGTACACCCACCCCTGCTTGGTGGGCTGCGCCACCGCCTTGATCTCGCGTCCGTCGACGGTGATGTCGACGAGAATCGGCGGGCAGGGCACGTCGTAGTCCCAGATGGGATGGTGCACGAACTGGAAGTGCCAGAGCCGCTCGCCGGTCTCGAGGCTGACCGCGACGAGGCTCTCTCCGAACAGGTTGTCGCCCGGCCGGTGGCCGCCGTAGTAGTCGCCGGTGGGGATCTCGATCGGGAGGTAGGCGATGCCGAGCTCCTCGTCGACGGTCAGGTTGGTCCAGATCCCGGTGTTCCCGGTATAGACGGCGGAGTCGTTCAGCCACGTATCGCGCCCGAACTGGCCCGGCCGCGGAATGGTGTGGAAGATCCATCGGCGCTCGCCGGTCCGGACGTCGTAGCCCCGGATGTAGCCCTTGACATTCTCGCGGCTCGGGGGCGACCCGCCGGAGCGGTGCGAGGCCCCGACGATCACCACGTCGCGGGCCACGATGGGGGCGCTGTTCCACCCGATCTCGCCGGTCAGGGGGTCGATGTACTGGTCGTTGTCCCGCTTGAGGTCGACGACGCCGTCGACGCCGAACCCGGGCAGGGGCCGCCCCGTCCGCGCGTCGAGGCCCACGAGCTGGTAGCCGATGGTGACGGTGTAGATCCGCTCGTCACCCTGCCCGTCGGTCCAGTAGGCGACGCCGCGGCCCGACATGCGGCGAATCGCGTTCGTTCCCCGCTGGCCCTCGTCGAGCCGGTGGATCCACAGCAGCTCGCCGGTGGCCGCGTCGAGCGCGACGACGTTCCGGCGGCTGCCGGCGGTGGCGTAGAGCACGCCGTCGACCATCAGCGGCGTGGCCTGATAGTTGAAGTCCGGAAACGGCCCGAGGTTGGTGGTCCTGAACCGCCACTGCACCTCGAGGTCGTCGAAGTTGCCCGCGTCGATCTGATCCAGCGGCGCATACCGGGTGCTGCCCAGATCGCCGCCGTAGGTCCGCCATTCCCCGCCGGCCGCCCCGGACTGGGCGAAGCCCGCCGGCGCCCCGCAGAGCAGGAGCATCGCCGCCGCCGCGCAGGCGCCCGCATCGCGCACATCCACCAGTCGTGACATCGTCCGTCCCCCACGCGGTCGCAGGCCCGTCGCGGCCCTGACGATCGCGATTCGCAGTGACGATCGGCGTCGCCGGCGAAGGGTTCGCCTCCGCCCGGCCGCCTCTGCCGTAGACTACCGCAGCGACGCCGGAACGGCACGTTTGATTCCGGCTTATCGGTCCGCTAGCATAGGGGCCAAGGTCCGGCGCACGCCGCATCGCCGTCACACCGCCACCACGCGAGGAGACCGACCTGATGCCTGTATCGAGCTTCCGGGGACGTTGGTTCGGGGCCGGCGCGGCCGTCGCCGCCGCCATCGTGATGAGCGCCGCGTCGGCGGCGGCTGCCGCTTCCGAGAACGCGGCGGACGGGGCCACCTACCACCGGGACATCGCGCCCATTCTGGAGCGGAGCTGCCAGCACTGCCACCGCCCCGAATCGGTGGCGCCGATGTCGCTGCTGACCTACGAAGAGACGCGGCCCTGGGCGCGGGCCATGAAATACCGCACCGGACGGGTCGGCAAGCCGAACGTGATGCCGCCGTGGTACATCGAGAAGGACGTCGGCATCCAGGATTACAAGGGCGACATCTCGCTGAGCGCAGAGGAGATCGCCCTGATCGCGGCCTGGGTCGACAACGGCGCCCCGCGAGGCGAGCCGACCGGCCGGCCGGCCGTGACCCGCGTCGTCGACGCGTCGGGCTGGCAGATCGGGGAGCCGGATCTGGTCGTCAGGTCCCCGGAGATCGAGGTCTTGGCGACGGCGCCCGACTGGTGGGGGCCGATGGGCGAAACGGCGACCGGTCTGACCGGGGATCGGTACGTCTCGGCCATCGAGATGCGCGAGCTGAACACCTACGAAGGGCCGCCCCAACGCGACACGATCGGCGGGATCTACGTCATCCACCATCTGGTCATGGTGCCGGTCGGCCCCGACGGACGGCCGGTGGCGGAGTCCGGTTTCTGGCCGGTCCACGAGGTGGGGCGCAACCCCGACGTCTTCCACCCCGACTCCGGGAAGCTGCTGAAGGCGGACTCGAAGATCCTCTTCCCGTCGGCCCACCTGCACTCGAACGGCCGCCATACCCGCGCCCAACTCGAGATCGGGTTCAAGTTCCATCCCGAGGGCTATACGCCGGAACGAACAGTCCAGATCATCGGCCCGGCGACGGTCGACCTCGACATCCGGCCTATGGAGGCCGGCCAGAAGTTCGAGGCGTTCAGCACCCTGATGGAGCACACCAAGATGATGGTGTACGAGCCCCACATGCACGCGGCCGGCGTGCGGATGTGCCTCGACGCGATCTGGCAGAACAACGTCGAGACCCTGAGCTGCGCCGGCTACAACCACAACTGGGTGCGGGTGTACACCTTCGAGGACGATGCCGCGCCGCTGCTGCCGCGGGGCACCATCCTGCGCATCACCGGCTACTTCGACAACACGCCGACCAACCCCAACGTCTCCGATCCCCGGAACTGGTCGGGGCTGGGCCATCGCTCGATCGACAACATGATGATCAACATCGGGCAGGCGGTGTCCCTGAGCGACCAGGATTTCGCTGACGAGATGGCGGCCCGGCGGGAACGCCTCGGTCTCGCGCCGGGAGAATCGGTCCTCGGGTGCCCGCTGTGCGGCTACCCCGACCCCTCGGAGCTGGTTCCGGCCAGCGCCGACAACACCGAGGGCCAATAGCGATGCCGAGAGCCACGCGGACACCGGAGTCTCCATCGGGCAGACCGACATCGGCCGCCGCAGTATTGCTGGTCGCCACGGTCGCCGCCAGCGTTCTCGCGGCCGGTGCCGCTCCCGCCCGGGCCCAGGACACCCCGGGGCGCGAGTTGAGCATCGCCCCCGCGTACGAAGGCTGGGAACGGAACGACGACGGATCGTTCAACCTGGTGTTCGGCTACATGAACCGGAGCTGGGACGTGATCGACGTCCCGCTCGGCCTCGACAACCGCATCGAGCCGGGCAACCCGGATCGCGATCAGCCGACGCACTTCCTGCCGCGGCGGAACCGCCACGTCTTCCGGGTCCGGGTGCCGGCCGACTTCGGCGACCAGGAGCTGGTGTGGACGCTGACCAGCCACGGGGAGACCGAGCGCGCCTACGGGACGCTGCACCCCGACTACTTCCTCAACGACATCGCGATCATGAACAACAACGGCGCGGGGGGGCCGGCCGGCGGCGCCTACAACATCTTCGGCAACCAGCGACCAGTACTGGAGATCGACGACCTGCACGTGCGCCGCGCCACCGTCGGCGAGCCCGTGGTCCTGCGGGCGCGGGCCACCGACGACGGCGTGCCGAGCACGCGGAACATGCCGGCCCCGCGCATCGGCACCACCCGCATCGGGGCGGGCACGCCGAACAGCGCGAGCGGCCTGCGCGTCGCCTGGATCGTCTATCGCGGCGCGGGCGGCGGCGTCGCCTTCGATCCGCCGCAGTTCAAGGTCTACGAGGACTACCGCGCCGGGGCCGACTCGCCGTGGGCGCCAGGCTGGAAAACGCCGGACCCGCCCGAGGACGGAACATGGGTCGTCGAGGCGACCTTCCACCGACCGGGCAGATACGTGATTCGCTGCCTCGCCCACGACGGCGGCCTCGCGACCCACCAGGACGTCACCGTCACGGTCGCTCCCTGAGCCCTGGTCGGCGCCGGCGCCATCAGACGGCGCGCCGGTGCCGGCCGCGGCACGTGACGGAGATCGCTATCGGATCGGACCGCTGAGCGCGTAGCCCGGTCCCCGCCGCCTTGCAGCGGCTCGCCCTCCCAATCCCGTAGCAGGCCGCGCCGTTCTCCAGCCCGGGTCCGGGTGTCGGCCGGTCGCGATGCCGCGATTGGAAAACGCTCAGAAGAAAAGCAGGACGTCCTCTTCAACCTCACCGATGACGACGCTCGTGTCGGTCACGTCGGTGACGCGGAAGCGGTAGAGGCCGCGCGGGGCGGGGCCGCCGAGGCGGCGGCCGTCGGCGGCCGCGAACGCGCTGTTGTGGCAGGGGCAGAGGTAGACCGGCCCGGCGACCGGACCGGTCTCGGCGATCACGTCGGGATGCAGGTCGGCGGGATCGCCGACGAAATCGACCTCGCACCGCTCGTGCGGGCACACGACGCACACCGCGCGGAAGCGATCCGGGGCGTCGTCGGCGCCGGAGATGCGCGTCACCAGGCCGGTGACCCGGATCGGCTGATCGGGGTTCGCGGCCGTCGGCAGCGACACTGCGCGGGCCTGGAAACGGCGCGCGCGCCCGGGCGCGGCAAGCGACTCGCGCGGCACCAGGACCGGCTGGGCGAGCGGGTGGTAGCGGAGGAACCGCCGTCCCTGCGCCCGGAGGCGGCGGCCGAGGCCGCCGAGGACGAGCGCGACGCTGCCGAGAAACGACCGGCGAGCGAGGTGTCCGACAGGCGCTCTCGCCGCGCCTTGCCGCGCTGGCGCCGCAGCCGTCTCGGTGCAGCGGGCGGCCTTGCCGCCGAGTCCCAGGGTCATGGGGCGATCCGCCCCTGCACCCACTCTGCCAGGGTCTGCCACTCGCCGGCGTCCTGCGTCGTCCAGTGCTTGCCGCCGGCGTGCCAGTGGCTGCCGCCCGCCTCTTCCACCAGCGGGTTCGCCAGCAGCACGCTCGCCAGCGGCTCGCCCGGCACCACCAGACGCAGCACCCGCTCGAAGTTGCGGAACGACTGCTCCTCGTCCCAGGTCTCCCGGCCCGGCGGCAGCGGCTCGAGGAAGGCGTTGCCGCCGCCGGTCGAATGGCAGACGACGCAACGCGCGTTGCCCGGGCGCCGGTTCAGGAAGATCGGCTCCACGCGGTCGCGGTAGAAGCCGAAGTCGAGGGCGGTCGAGGTCGCGTTCACCCAGCGGGCGAGCCCCTGCCACTCCTCGTCGTCCTGCGAGTCCCAGTGCTTGCCGCCGGCGTGCCAGTGACTGCCCCCGGCCTCCTCCACCAGCGGATTCGTCAGCAACACGCTCGCCAGCGGCGCCCCAGGCGCCACCAGACGCTGCACCCGCTCGAAGTTGCGGAACGACTGCTCCTCGTCCCAGGTGTCCCGGCCCGGCGGCAGCGGCTCCAGGAAGGCGTTGCCGCCGCCGGTCGAATGGCAGACGACGCAGCGGGCGTTCCCCGACCGCCGATTCAGGAAGACGGGCTCCACCGTCTCGAGGTAGAGGTCGAAGTCGAGGCCGAGCAGCGTCCCGCCGACGTCCGGCGACTGTGCGGCCGGCGGCGGCGACGCGAGGACGGCGGCGGTCGCGAGGACCGCGGCGCCTGCGATGAACGGCGTCCGTGCGAACATGTCGGGAGTACTCCTTCCGAAGCGGCGGCCGGTCTCGCGGCCTTGGTCGGCGCCGGCCCTGCGAATGCGTGACCGGAGTGCCGGGCCCGCCAATCGTCGCCTCTGGGCTCCGTCTGGCGCCAAGCCTCCCCGGGATTCGGCGCCTCCTCGCGGGAAGCGCCGTCTACCGGCGCAGTTTCCTACTCGTCCACCGGCAGCCCCGGCAGCCGGGCGGTGATGTTCCGCTTCGGCACCTGGCCGACCTGAATCACCTCAACCTCTTCGCGCGCCGCGACGTCTATCACCGAGACGGTGTTCGAGTGGGCGTTCGCCACATAGAGGTGCCGGCTGTCGGGCGTGAACGTCAGCCAGTCGGGAACGACGCCCACCTTCACCCCGCCGAGCGGCTCGAGGTCGGGCAGCGAGTAGGCGTAGACGCTGCCGTTGATCTTGCTGGTCGACCACAGCGACGTACCGTCCGGCGTGATCTTGATGCCGTGCGCGGGAGCGCCCTGGATGCCGTAGGTGTTGCGTTCCGCCGCGGGGATGTCCGGCTGGACGATGCGTCGGACCTCGCGGCGCTTCTCCCAGTCGACCACCGCGAACCCGTGCAGGTTCGAGATCTGCACGTACATGTTCTTCGTCGACCCGTCGGGGTTCGCGTCGAAGGTGAACGGTCGCACGCCGCCCTCGAAGTGGTACGCCCAGACCGGCCGCTCGAGCTCGGTGTCGATGACGGTGGCGCTCGACCCGCCGATGGAGCCGGCGACGACATACCGGCTGTCGGGGGTCATGAACGTGTTGTGCACGCCGCGCAGGATGCGGATGAAGTCGACGTGCTCCTCGGCCACGGTGTCGATGATGTCGACGCCGCCGCCGACGCCCCGGATGGCCACGTAGACCCGCTCGCCGTTGGCGTGGATGGCGACGTTGTTCGGCCGCCCGCTCAGCGGAATCGACTTTCGGACCTTCAGGGTCTTCGTATCGACGACGTCGAGGGCGTGCGTCGACTCGTTGCTCAGGTAGAGCCGGCTGCCGTCGGGTGCCGCGGCCACGCCGTGAATAACCTCGACCCCGGTGATCTCGGCGACGATCGCGTTGGTCGCCGGATCGATCAGGTGCACGTTGTCGCCGGCGGCGTTCGTCTGGACGATGTAGACGTCGTCGTCGTTCGCGGCCGCCGGCGGGGGCGACAGCAGCACGGCGGCAATGGCCAGACCGGCGAGGGCCGGCAGCAGACGAACCAAGCGACGGTCACGCGCACACGGGGCGGCAGATGTCATGACGAGCCTCCTCGAACGGGACTGTAGCGCGGCGTCCGTCCGACCGTCAACCGCCGCACGACCGCCGCCGGCCCCGGTCCTCCCACCAGAGTTCCGCCACGGATACACCCAATGCCGCCTATCGCTGCAACCCTGCTCCGGCCTGGTCTCTGCGGCCTGAAGCCGCTCGGATGCCACGGCTTCGGTCGTGGGCGGAACAACCGGTCACCGGCCGTCATCGCCTTGGATGTCCTCACGGGTCCAGGGGCCGATCACTTCCGATGTCCAGATGGCGAAGCCGAACAGGCGGATACCCCCCTCCGGCGGCACCGCTCGGGCCGCCGCGACGAGAAGGGCGCGCGCACCGCAGCGCCTGCAGCCCGTCAATCCGCCTGCAGCAGTTGGTGATACTCCAAGGCGGCGCCGAGGGCCATGGCCCCGCCGCGGTCGTCGGCGCCGTTGACGGCGGGGCGGTCGAAATAGTGCCGCCGCGTCGGGCCCGCGCCGGTGCCGATGCAGACGTCCACCAGGGTGCCGTCGTCCACGACGTGGGCGAGCAGCGCTTGCCACGCCCGCTCGATCGACGACCGGTACGAAGCGTCGAGCCAGCCGAGCCGGATGCCTCTGCCCATCGCGGTCAGGGTCATCGCGGTGACGCTGGTCTCCCGGTAGCTGCCGGGGGCGTCGACGATCTGACGCCACATCCCGTCCGGGGCCTGGTGGGCGCGCATCCCCGCCAGGTGCCGGCGATGGATGTCGAGCACCGCGGCCCGATCCGGATGGTCGGCCGGCAGGACCGTCAACAGCTCGGCGAGGCCGAGGGCCCCGAACCCGTTGCCGCGGCCCCACGCGGTGGGGGCGCCGGCGTCGTGGTGGAACAGCCCGTCCGGCTGCTGCAGGCGCGCCGCGTAGGTGGTGACGAGGCGGACGGCGGCGGCGAGACCGTCGGGATCGCCGGCGCGGACCGCGGCGATGGTGCCGAGGAAGAAGTCGTCGCTCCAGCCCGACCCGTGCCGGGGAACGCCCGGCGCGGTCTCCGCCCGTGCGAGGGCCACCCCCTCGGCGGCGAGCCGGGCCGCCGCTTCGCGGTCGCCGCCGGGCGACTGCGCCAGTTCGCTGAAGATCATCGTCCCCGCCACCGCGGCGAAGCTGATGCGGTCGCCGAACAGCGGCCGGGCGCCGGAGAGCCACGGGCGGACCTCCTGCAGGACCTTGTCGCGCAGCGACGCGTCGCCGTCGAGCGCGGCAAGCCGCAGGGAGTGCACCCAGGCGAGGGCGGGGATGTAGCTGATGCTCGGCGTGCCCGGATAGCGCCGCGCGAGCAGGCGCGCGACCGCGAGCGGCTCGCGCGCCATCCGGCCGACCAGGGCGTCGCGCAACGGCGACCGCCGGTCCGGCGCGCGGGCCAGCACCTCGCGCATGACCGCGGACCCGTCAAATGCGCGCGCGGTCACGCGCATCGTGTCCACGGCACCGAGGCCCGGGCTGTTCTCCGGGTCGGCCAGCGCCGCAGCCAGAGATCCGGCGGGTATACCCGCATCGCCGTCGCTCCCGCTGCTCTCGCCGGCGGCGCGGGCGCGAATACGCAACCCGTCCCCGGCACGAACCTCCACTACGAGGTCGGGGGCCTGATACGCGACCCACCGCCACACGTAGCGGCTCTCCGGCCGGTCGGGGTCGTCGAAGAACCCGCCGGCCGGGGGGAAGCCCCCGGGTCGGCCCGCCGCGTCCGGCGACGGATGCGCCATCGGCAGGGCGCTCACCGTCCACGCCGCGCGTTCCGACTCGGACGCCTCGGTCTTGAACCACCGCACCGCGTCGAGCACGATGCGGGCCGCGGCGCCCGGGTCGCCGTCGAGCCCGCCGACGAGCACCAGACGGCGCTCGGGCCGGGCGGCGTCGAAGGGCGACGGGTTCTCCAGGGTCAGCAGCGGCGTCTCGTCGCGCGTCACCCCGGCCGCGCTCCTGATGCGCGGCTCGCCGGGGAGCGCCGCGAGGGCGTCGAGCGCCGCCCGCAGATCCGCCGTCCCGCCCGCCCGCGGCTGGGCCGGCGCCCCGGTCGCGCCGGGTCCGGTCCGGCTTGCCGGAGCGGCGCTTCCGCCGTGCGCCCGCGGCCGGGCCGGCGCCCAAGCCGCGCCGGGCGCGGCCGCCTCGCCGGCTTCGGTGCAACAGGCGGTCTCGACACGGACTCCCGGTCCGAGCGCCAACCCTGCCACGACGACGGCCGCGACCACCGACCACCGCGCTCCGCCCCTCATCTGCAACGCCAAACCCATCGTCAGCCGCCTCCCAGCCGGAATCGTCAGCCGTCTCCCAGCCACAACGCCAGGTCGTCCCCCGGGCCGGACGCCATGTCGTCGCCCGGCCAGCACGTCAATCGCCCCCCAACCAGAACAGGCACCCGGGACCCGAATCGGGGCCGGTCGGTATCTCCGAGACGACCTCCAGGGTCTCGAGGTCGATCACGGCCACGCGGTCACCGCCCCGCAGCGCGGCGTAGACCACCGCGCCGTCGGGCCGCACCAGCAGGGCGTTCGGGGCGAGGTCGAGCCGCGCCGTCTCGGTGCGCGCGGCGGCGTCCATGACGACGACGCTCGTCGCCGAGTCCGAGATGAGCACCCGGGCGCCGTCGGGCGTGAAGGCCAGCCGGTTGGGATCGGCCAGCCCCAGCTCGAGGCGCTCAGTGACCGCCCCCGCGGCGACGTCGACGATGGACACCCCGCCGTCGTTGCGGGTCGCGGTCCACAGCTCGGCGCCGTCCGGCGAGAGATCGATCCCCTCGGGGTACACGCCGCCAGCGGGAATCGTGGTCACCCGCCAGTCGGGCGGGCCGGCCGCCGCGCCCTCGACCATGCTCAGCGTGTCCGACTCCCGGTTCGCGGTGAAGATGGTGTCGCGGTCGCGGCTGAGCACCATCATGCGGGCGCCGTCCTGGCCGAGTCCGAGCAGCCAGTCGACCTCGTCGGCCTCGGGATCGTAGCGGCCGATGGCCTTGTAGCCCTCCACCGTGAAGTACAGCCGCCCCCCGGCGAAGCGCACGTCGTGCGGCTCGCTGCCCCGCCCGATATCGAGCCGTCGCAGCTCGGTCAGCGTCTCGAGGTCGATCACCGAGATGCCGTCTCTCGGGCTCGCCACGCACGCCAGCTTCCCGTCCGGCGACGCGGTGACCTCGTGGGGGCCGCTCACCACGGGCACCTGGCCGAGCACCGTCCCCGCCGCCGGGTCGACGACGGCGAGCGCGCTGGCGTCCCGCAGCAGCACCAGCAGCCGCGCGTCCCCGGCGGTCTGCGCCGCCGCGCCGCTGGCGCCGGCCAGGAACACGCCCACGACCAGCATCGCCGTCCACCGCATCGCCCGTATCGCTGCACGCACGGAACACCCCTTCCTCTGATGCCCGCGCGACGCTCCGGCGAGCCGGATGCGGCGGCGGGCGTTCGGTCTGTGCGCACCATCATGGTCCGCGCTCGCCGCAACCGCAAGTTCCGGTAGTGGTCCCGCCCTCGACCCGAGCCCGGCCACTACCTGAAGTGAGCAAAACTGTGACAGAATGCGATTCCATTCTGACTCGAGAAAGCAGCTTTTCCCGCTCGTCGCTTCTTTACTTACAGTTTCCGGCCGTTGGTGCCGATACAGGAGGAGGATAGTCGTTTGGCCGGGGAGCTGTTTCGTAGCGTCGCTCCCTTGCCGGCATTCAGGACCGTGAATCCAGACCCGTCCCCACCTCGCACGACCCTGCCCCTGCCGGGTTTCCCAGCCCCGGAACTCTCAGAACTGTCCGGACCGCAAGCGCAAGTCGGCGGTCCCTTGCTGGAGTTTCCGGCCGCGGAGCTCGACACGGGAGCATAATGTCACGTCAGACACAGACACCGATTCCGATCATCGGCTCCCGTCTTCGTCTCCTCGTCGCCCTCGCCGTGACGCTCTCCGCCCTGCTTACCGTGGCCGCGCCGCGCGTCCACGCCCAGGGAAACAAGCTGCCCGACCATCCCTGGCATGTCGGCGGCGACGGCGAAGTGGAGGTCATTGCGGCTCCGGGCGGCTTTTGCCCCTCGGATAGGACACAGGGGACCACCTCGGGAATCAACCTGACCCTGGACGAGGGAGGACGCGTCACCTATTGTCTGAGGCTGACGAAGCAGCCCGTCCCCGTCGCTCCGCAAACAAGCAGCGACTACATCGATGACTGGTGGGTCCTGCTCCGCATCAGCGACGGGGAGGTGCCCATCACCGGCGACGGCGACAAGTTCCAGTTCGTGCCGTCCGTCGGTCGGCAGTTCACCCAGGACAACTGGGGCCAGTGGGCATCGGTCACGATAACGGCACTTCAGGACACCGATGGAGGGGATCACCGGCTGACCATCAGCCACGAGGTCTGGGACAGCCATACCAACTGCCCCTACCTGCTAAACCAAGTCGGAGTGCAGGTCTACGACGACGATGGCCCGAACGCCCGGCTCCCGGCCCTGAGCATCGCGGACAACACGGTCACGGAGGGCACGACCGCCGAGTTCACGGTCACCTTGACCGGAACTCCTGACGGGACCGTCTCCGTTGCCTACTCCACCACGGACGGCACCGCCCATGCAGGCGACGACTACAACAACACCACGGGGTCGCTCACGTTCACGAGCGCCGGCTCCCAGACCATCCAGGTGCCCACCATCGACGACGGCGTCGTGGAGGACGCCGAGAACTTCTCCGTCTCCATCAGCAGCAACGACAACGTGACCATCGAGGACGGAACCGCCACCGGCACCATCAACGACAATGACGAAACCACCAGCCCACTCCCCACCCTGAGCATCGCGGACAACACGGTCACGGAGGGCACGACCGCCGAGTTCACGGTCACCTTGACCGGAACTCCTGACGGGACCGTCTCCGTTGCTTACTCCACCACGGACGGCACCGCCCATGCAGGCGACGACTACAACAACACCACGGGGTCGCTCACGTTCACGAGCGCCGGCTCCCAGACCATCCAGGTGCCCACCATCGACGACGGCGTCGTGGAGGACGCCGAGAACTTCTCCGTCTCCATCAGCAGCAACGACAACGTGACCATCGAGGACGGAACCGCCACCGGCACCATCAACGACAACGACGAAACCACCAGCCCACTCCCCACCCTGAGCATCGCGGACAACACGGTCACGGAGGGCACGACCGCCGAGTTCACGGTCACCTTGACCGGAACTCCTGACGGGACCGTCTCCGTTGCCTACTCCACCACGGACGGCACCGCCCATGCAGGCGACGACTACAACAACACCACGGGGTCGCTCACGTTCACGAGCGCCGGCTCCCAGACCATCCAGGTGCCCACCATCGACGACGGCGTCGTGGAGGGCGCCGAGAACTTCTCCGTCTCCATCAGCAGCAACGACAACGTGACCATCGAGGACGGAACCGCCACCGGCACCATCAACGACAATGACGAAACCACCAGCCCACTCCCCACCCTGAGCATCGCGGACAACACGGTCACGGAGGGCACGACCGCCGAGTTCACGGTCACCTTGACCGGAACTCCTGACGGGACCGTCTCCGTTGCCTACTCCACCACGGACGGCACCGCCCATGCAGGCGACGACTACAACAACACCACGGGGTCGCTCACGTTCACGAGCGCCGGCTCCCAGACCATCCAGGTGCCCACCATCGACGACGGCGTCGTGGAGGGCGCCGAGAACTTCTCCGTCTCCATCAGCAGCGCCAGCAGCGGCGTGACCATTCAGACCCCGACGGCCACCGGCACCATCAACGACGATGACGGCGGTAACGGTGGCGGTGGCGGCGGTGGCGGCGGCGGTGGCGGCGGCGGTGGCGGTGGCGGTGGCGGTGGCGGTGGCGGTGGCGGTGGCGGTGGCGGTGGCGGTGGCGGTGGCGGTGGCGGTGGCGGTGGCGGTGGCGGTGGCGGTGGCGGTGGCGGTGGCGGTGGCGGTGGCGGTGGCGGTGGCGGTGGCGGTGGCACCGGGCCTGCCCTATCCGTCGCGGACGCGGTAGCGAGCGAGGGCGACCCCGCGGAGTTCATCGTCACCCTGAGCGCCGCCAGCACCCGCGTCGTGACTGTGGACTACGTCACTGCGGGCGGGACCGCCGAGGAGGGCTCCGACTACACCAGGACCTCGGGCACCCTGACCTTCGCCCCCGGCGAGGACGCCAGGACGATTGCCGTGCTCACCCTCGAAGACGAAGTCGACGAGCGGAACGAAACCTTCACCCTCGACCTCAGCAACCCCGACGGCGCGACCATCCAGGACGGAACCGCCACCGGCACCATCAACGACGACGACGAGCCGCCCGTCATCGTCATCACCGACGCCGAGGCGGAGGAAGGTGAACCCGCCGAGTTCACCGTCACCCTGAGCGCCGTCACCTCCCGAACCGTGACCATCGACTACGCCACCGCGGGCGGGACCGCCGAGGAAGGCTCCGACTACACCGCGACCTCGGGCACCCTGACGTTCGCCCCCGGCGAGGACGCCAGGACGATTGCCGTGCTCACCCTCGAAGACGAAGTCGACGAGCGGAACGAAACCTTCACCCTCGACCTCAGCAACCCCGACGGCGCGACCATCCAGGACGGAACCGCCACCGGCACCATCAACGACGACGATGAGACACCTGTCATCGTCATCACAGACGCCGAGGCCGAGGAAGGAGAGATCGCCGAGTTCACCGTCACCCTCAGCGCCATCACTTCCCGAACCGTGACCGTGGACTACGCGACCGCGGGCGGGACCGCCGAGGAAGGCTCCGACTACGCCACGACCTCGGGCACCCTGACGTTCGCCCCCGGCGAGGACGCCAAGACGATTCCCGTGCCCACCCTCGAAGACGAACTCGATGAGGAGAACGAGACCTTCACCCTCGACCTCGGCAACCCCGGCGCCGCGACCATCCAGGACGGGACCGCAACCGGCACCATCAACGACGACGACGAGCCGCCCGTCATCGTCATCACCGACGCCGAAGCGGAGGAGGGCGAACCCGCCGAGTTCACCATCACCCTGAGCGCCGTCACCTCCCGAACCGTGACCATCGACTACGCCACCGCGGGCGGGACCGCCGAGGAAGGCTCCGACTACACCAGGACCTTCGGTACTCTGACGTTCGTCCCCGGCGAGGACGCCAAGACGCTTGCCGTGCTCACCCTCGAAGACGAAATCGACGAGCGGAACGAGACCTTCACCCTCGACCTCGGCAACCCCGACAACGCCACCATCCAGGACGGCGCCGCCACCGGAACCATCATCGACGACGACGAACCCATCATCTACATCGCCGACGCCGAGGCGAGGGAGGGCGATGCGGCCGAGTTCCTGGTCACGCTCTGGCCGGCGGGCGACGAGACGGTGACCGTGTCGTTCCACACGGTCGACGGGACGGCGGTGGCGGGACTCGACTACACGTCCACCATGGGGACGTTGCGCTTCGAGCCGGGCGAAACGAGCGCGACGATCGCCGTGTCGGCGCTGACCGACGAGCTGGCGGATGATTCCGAGCGGTTCACGCTGGAGCTGAGCGACCCCGTGGAAGCGACGGTTGGGGACGCGACCGGGGTGGGCATCATTACCGACGATCCCACGGCTAGAATCGAAGCCGTCAACCGCATCATCCTGCCGGAGGTGGGGCGGGCGCTCGCCTTCAACGCGGTCAGGTGCCGCTTCGACCGGCCCATCTCGGCGGCGCCGGCGGGGAACGGGACGCGGCGTTCGACGGGACACCTGTCGCTGTCCCACGGGTTGCTCGCCGGTCGACGGATCTCGCCCACCGACCCGTGGAACTCGCCGGCCGGCCCATGGAACTCGCCCGCCCACACGTCGTTGACGCTGGAGCAGGCCCTGGGGAACTCGTCGTTCCTCATGCCCGCGGCCATCGGGGAGGGCGGCACAGGCCGCTACACGGCCTGGGGCTGCGCGGACTACTACCTCCTCGCCGGCGGCCGGAATGCACCGCTCTCCTGGAACGGGGCCGCATTCAGCGCCCAGATCGGCGCCGACGTAGCGCTCAGTTCCAATACGCTGGCCGGCGTGGCCGTATCGCGGTCGAGGAGCGCTTTCCACTACACCGGGCTCGGTGGAGGCGCCGACGACGTTGGCATGAACGTGCTGCGTCTGACCGGGGTCAATCCCTACCTCGCCTGGTCGGTCACGCCCCAACTGGACGTTTGGGGGACCGTCGGTCACGCTTGGGGCCAGCTTCAGATCGACGACAAGCTCGGCGCCGGGTCGCTGTCGAGCGTGGCGACGCTGAACTCCGGGATGGTCGGCGTTAACGGCCGGCTGCTCGCGCGCGACGGCACGACGCTACGCCTGCGGGGCGA
Source organism: Vicinamibacterales bacterium (assembly GCA_965229825.1). GTDB lineage: Bacteria > Acidobacteriota > Vicinamibacteria > Vicinamibacterales > UBA8438 > JAJEEA01. The sequence continues at coordinate 739,332 of CBDDJQ010000012.1, read as the reverse complement.
GGGTGGACTGGCGCACCTCGGGATCGCCGGCGACGGGGACATGATGAGCGCGGTGGGGCTGGACATGCATCGGGTGCGGCTGAGCACCGAAGCCAGCTACCAACACGTCTTCCCCTTCGAAGCCACCCTCACACCGTGGGGCGAGCTGGGCCTGCGCCACGACGGCGGGGACGGAGAGACCGGGGCGGGCCTCGAGGTCCGCGCCGGCCTGCGCTACCGGGCCGTGCCGCAGGGGCTGACCATCGAGGGCTACGGCCGCCGGCTGGTGGTGCACGAGGGCGCGGTGCGGGAATCGGGTTTCGGCCTGCTGCTGCGCGTCGATCCCGGGGATTCGGGGTTCGGCCCGTCCATGAGCCTGACCCCGGCCTGGGGCGCCACGACGAGCGGCGTGAACCAGTTGTGGGAGCGCGGCGCGAACGCGTTCTCGATGTACGACACGCCCGGCGCGCGCATGAACGCGCGGTTCGCCTACGGTCTCCCCGCGCTCCGGGGCACCGGGCTCCTGACGCCTTTCGGGATGCTGAGCCTGGCCGGCGAGGACGGGCGGGCATACGGGCTCGGCGCGACTCTCGCGGTGCGCCGCACGGCCAGCCTGAGCCTCGAGGCCGAGCGGCGCCGGCGCCTCGCGGCCAGGGCGATCTACGCGGTCATGCTGCGCGGCATGCTGCAGTTCTAGCTCCAGTCTCCGCCATCTTCACGTAGAATCAGGGCCGGCGCAGGCAAGGATGCGGCGCCCCCGAGTGAGGTTCCAGCGAGGAGATCGACATGTGTGATGAGAGAACCGGTGCCGACACCACGGAGTACCTGCGGGCGAAGGCCATGACGCGGCGGCAGTTCGGGGCCGTATCGGCCGGCGCGGGATTGGCGATGCTGCTGCCCCGGGCGGCGAACGCCCAGGCCGTCACCGAGTCCGAGATCGAGGTCACCACCCCCGACGGGGTCGCCGACTGCTACTTCGTGCATCCCGCGAGCGGGGCCCACCCCGGCGTCCTGATCTGGCCCGACGCGTTCGGCCTGCGGCCCGCGAAGCGGCAGATGGCGAAGCGGCTCGCCGAGTCCGGCTACTCGGTGCTGGTGGTCAACCAGTACTACCGGTCGCAGCGCGCCCCCATCACCGACAGCACCAACTTCGCGGAGCTGCGCGACGTCCTCATGCCGCTGATGGGCACGCTGAGCCCGGAGACCCACGCGGCGGACGCCCGGGCCTTCGTGAGCTTCCTCGACAGCCAGGCGTCGGTGGACAGCAACCGGAAGATGGGGACAATGGGCTACTGCATGGGCGGTCCGATCACCATGCGAACGGCGGCGGCCCTGCCCGACCGCATCGGCGCCGCCGCGTCGTTCCACGGCGGTGGACTCGTGACCGACCAGCCGGACAGCCCGCACCTGCTGGTGCCGCAGATGACGGCCCACTACCTGTTCGCTATCGCCGCGAACGACGACGAGAGCCAGCCCGAGGCGAAGGACGTCCTGCGCGAGGCGTTCGCCGAGGCGGGGCTGCCGGCCGAAATCGAGGTGTACGAGGGCGCGCTGCACGGCTGGTGCCCGCCGGACACGCTGGTCTACCACGAGGCCCAGGCGGAACGGGCGTGGAGCCGTCTCCTCGCCCTGTTCGAGCGCGCACTCGCGTAACCCGCCAACGGGACGCACCGCCGCGCGTCGGGTCCGCCGCCGAGACGGCTGCGCCCGGCGGTCGAAGCGCGGTCGGCTGGAGGCTTCGAGCACCCGGGGACCTGCCCCGGGGTGCTCGGAGCCGCCGGCGCGCGCGGCGAGCTCCAGTCCGCTCCTGACGCTCCGGGTTCGTCCCTTCGGACATGAGCCGGCAACAGAGCACGCGCGCCGCCACCTGTCCCCTCTGCGAGGCGATGTGCGGCGTACTCGTCGAGGTCGACGGCGAACGCATCCGCGCGGTCCGCGGCGATCCCGACGACCCCTTCAGCCGAGGCCATGTCTGCCCGAAGGCGGCGGCGCTCCCCGATCTCCACCACGATCCCGACCGCATCCGCAAGCCGCTGGTCCGAATCGGCTCGAGCTGGCGCGAGGCCTCCTGGGAGGAGGCCCTCGATCGCGCCGCCGGCGGGCTGGCCGCCATCCGCCGCCGCCATGGCCGCGACGCCGTGGCGCTCTACTACGGCAATCCCGTCGCCCACAACCTCGGGCTCCTGACCCACGGGCTCGCCTTCAGACAGGCGCTCAGGACGCGCAACGTCTACTCGGCGAGCTCCACCGATCAACTGCCGCAGATGCTGGCCGCGCTGCGCCTGTTCGGCCACTTCGCGCTGATCCCGGTGCCGGACGTCGACCGGACCGACTTCTTCCTCATCATCGGCGCGAATCCCGTCGTGTCCAACGGAAGCCTGATGAGCGCGCCCGACATGCGCCGCCGCCTCGACGGCATTCGGGCGCGCGGGGGGCGTGTGGTCGTCGTCGACCCGCGCCGCACCGAGACCGCCGCGGCCGCCGACCAGCATCTCGCCATCCGGCCCGGCGCCGACGCCCTGCTGCTCGCGGCCATGCTGCACGTGATCTTCTCGGAGGGCCGGGTGCGCCTCGGTCGGCTCGGGGGCCGCGTGAAGCACGTCGACGCGCTTGCCGCGCTCGCCCGCGAGCTCCCTCCCGAGCGCGTGGCCCGGCGCACCGGGATCGACCCAGCGGCCATACGCCGCCTCGCCGCCGACTTCGCGAGCGCCGAGCGGGCGGCCTGCTACGGCCGCGTGGGGCTCTGCACGCAGCGTTACGGCACGCTGGCCGCCTGGCTGCAGCAGGCGCTCAACCTCGTGACGGGCCGCCTCGACGAGGTCGGGGGCCTTCTGCTGCCGACGCCCGCCGTCGACGTCGTGGGCCTTCTTGCCCGACTGGGTTGGCGCGGCACCTTCGACCGGTGGCGGAGCCGCGCCCGCCATCTGCCGGAGTTCAGCGGCGAGCTGCCGGTCGCGGCGCTGGCCGACGAGATCGACTCTAGCGGCCCGCAGTCGGTCCGCGCGCTGATCACCGTGGCCGGCAATCCGGTCCTGTCGGCGCCGAACGGACGCCGCCTCGAGCGCGCGCTGGGGACCCTGGAACACGTGGTCGCGGTCGACCCGTATCTCAACGAGACCACGCGCCACGCCCACGTCCTGCTGCCGCCCACGCCGCCGCTCGCGCGCGCGCACTACGACCTCGCCCTCAACGCCTTCGCCGTGCGCAACGTGGCGAAGTATGCCGAGCCCGTGGTTCCCCGGAACGCCGAGCAGCGTCACGACTGGGAGATCCTGGCCGAGCTGGGTGGACGCGCGCTCGCGCCGCGCCTGCTCCGCCGGCTGGTCGCCGGGGCCGCCAGGGCGCTCTCCCCGGACCGGTTCCTGGACCTGCTGCTGCGGGCCGGGCCGCACCGCCTGACGCTCGCCAGGCTGCGCGCCGCGCCGCACGGCATCGATCTGGGTCCCCTGCAGCCGGGGCGCATAGCCGACCGCGTCGCAACGCCCGACGGCAGGATCGACATCGCGCCGGACGAGTTCCTGCGCGAGGCGCGCAGCCGGCTCGTCGCCGAGGCCGACGGCGGCACGGCGGTCGGCCTGGTACTGATCGGCAGACGCCAGGCGCGGAGCAACAACTCGTGGATGCACAACAGCCCGCGCCTCGTGAAGGGGCCTTGCCGCTGCACGCTGCTCGTCCATCCCGACGACGCCGTGTCCCGCGGGCTCGTCACCGGCGATCTCGCCGAGCTCGAGTCGGAGACGGGCGCCGTGACCGTCCCCGTGGAGGTGACCGAAGCGATGCGTCCCGGCGTCGTCAGCCTGCCGCACGGCTGGGGGCACGACCGCGACGGCGTCCGTCTCCGCGTCGCGCGCGCGCACGCCGGCGCGAGCGTAAACGACGTGACGAGCCATCGCCACCTCGACACGCTGAGCGGCAACGCCGCCTTCAACGGCCTGCCCGTGACCGTGCGGCGCCGGTCCCGATCCGCGCCAGCGCCCGTCGACGAGCCAGGGGACGGGCTCCCTGCGCCCGGGACGACCTCGACGCACCGGTAGAATCAACGGCAGCGTGGGAGGAACAGAGATGATGACCAGAGTGACACTCGGCCTGCTTGGATGTCTCGTGGCGGCGTGCGGCGCACCCGAGCCCGCCGCTCCGCCGGCGGAAACGGCCGCGCCGGACACCGGCGCCGGCTCGATTCTCCGCGTCGACCCCCGATTCGACGCGCTCGTGCCGGCCGACGCACGGATCGAGAAGCTCGCCGAGGGCTACGTCTTCACGGAGGGCCCGGTCTGGGACCGCCGGGAAGCGCGCCTGGTGTTCTCGGACGTGCGCGGGAACGGCGTCTACCAGTGGACGGAGGCGGGCGGGACGAGCCCCGTCATCGAGCCGGTGTTCGAGGGCGACCGGACGGGCCTGCGGTCGGTCAGCTCCAACGGATTGACCCTCGACGGCGACGGCCGTCTCGTCCTGTGCGAACACGGCAACCGGCGCATCTCGCGGGTGGAGGCGGACGGCACGCGGACCACCCTGGTCGATAGCTACGACGGCCGCCGGCTGAACAGCCCCAACGATGCGGCCTACGCGTCGAACGGCTGGCTCTACTTCACCGACCCGGGATCGGCGCTGGAGGGACGCGACGCGTCGCCGCTCCGGGAGCTCGACTTCAACGGCATCTACCGGTTGAGCCCGGACGGCGAGCTGGAGCTGCTGTACCGGGATCAGTCGCGCCCGAACGGCATCGCCCTGTCTCCGGACGAAACGACCCTGTACGTGGCGAACTCCGACCCGGAGCAGAAGGTGTGGATGGCCTACGACCTCGGCGAGGAAGGGGTCTCGAACCCGCGGGTCTTCTTCGACGTGAACGATCAGACGGCCGAGGGCGCCGCGGACGGCCTGAAGGTGGACAACGCCGGCAACCTCTTCGCCACCGGCCCCGGCGGGGTCTGGGTGATCGCTCCCGACGGCACGCATCTCGGGACGATCATGCCGGACGAAGTGCCGGCCAACGTGGCGTGGGGCGACGACGGCCGCACCCTCTACATGACAGCGCGCACGGGACTCTATCGAATCCGGCTGACCACCGACGGCCCGATCCCGGGACCGTAGCAACCCGTGGTGCCCGCGCAAGCAGGCGCCCGGCCGGTCTCGGGGCGACGCCGGGTTCCGCCGCGGGCCGCCGGTCAATGGGACCCGGCCGGCCCGTGTGCTCCCCGGGCGAAAGGGCGAAGCGTCGGCTATTCCGGGCGGTGCGGCAGCTGCTCCCAGTAGAGGTGGCCGCCCAGGTTCTCGCCGTCCTCGGTCGTGCGCGGCCGCCCGCCGAGCCGCAGGACGTCGCCGTCGAGGTGGTAGAGACGCTCGGCGTCCGTCACCCCCTCGACGGGCCGCGGTCTGCCTTCCTGGTGGTGGACGACGTACTGCGGCTCTGCGTCCTCGTGGACGGTGAACCGTCCGAAGTACCCGCCGTAGGATCGGTAGGCGGCCAGGGCCTCCTCCGGCGTGGGGGTCGCGCCCGCGTACGGCATGCGTCCCTCGCGCGCCATCAGGTGCACCATCATGTGGCCGGTCGGCGTGTAGAGGATCCAGGAGCCGGCGCGGCCGTCGTTCCGCTGCCCGTGCCAGAGCTCGCTGCCCCGCTCCTCGTACCGGTCCGTATACAGGAGCTGTCGGAAGCCGACGAAGCGCTGCGCCTCCTCCGACAGCTCGGCGTCCGGCAGCCGCTCCCAGACGACCTGTCGCGTGCCGTCGCCCTTCGTCCCGTTGGCGGACGCCGGGGTGAGGATGAGCCGGTCGCCGTCGAGGTCGTAGAACCGCTTCGCGTCCACTTCGCCGCCGGGATTCATCTGCCCGATCCGATGGTGAATCAGGAATCCCCCCTCCTCGTCTTCGTTCACGCTGAACGGACCGAAGTACGCGGTATAGCCCTCGAGCGCCGCCTGCACCTCCTCCCCCGTCGGCGCGCCGCCGTCGGCGAACGGCTCCCGGTCGAGGGGCATGACGTTGACGGCCATGTACCCGGTGTCGGTGTAGGTGATGTAGCCGAGGGAATTGAAGTCGGCCACCGGAACCCACGCGCCGCTCTCGTCCTTGACGTTGCGCCCGGCGAGCCGGTACGTCCCGACGATCGGACCGCGCGGGAGGCCGCTCGGGACGGCCGCGGCCTCCGTTGCCGGCGCGGGCGCCGACGCGACTTCCGCGGCCGGGGCGGACATGTCCGCGTCGCAACCGCCTAGCGCGAAGGGCAGACAGACGACGGCGGCGACGATCAGGGCGATACTCCGGTTCCGCATGATGCTTCTCCTTCGTCCGCGCGAGATACGGATGCTACCTGCGAGCCGTGGGGCAAACCGCCGTGGCGCGCTACGAGCACGAGGTGGACGGCGGGACCGCCGGGACTGCCGGCGCCGCGCCGGGTTCAGCCGCCGGCCGGCCCGGAGGGAAGCCCCGGAGGGCCCCTCGTCTCCGCCTCACCATTCCAGAGTCAGGCCGTTGGTGGATGTCCTGACCTCCAGATCCCGCCACGTCAGCGGCTCGATGAACGCCGCCAACCCGAGGGCGGCGATCGCGATGCCGATGGCGCCCTCGTCGATGACCCAATTCTGCTTCGAGAAACCCAGCGCGCCCCCGACTGCCATCAACCCCGCGCCCAGGATAAACTGCCGCGTACGCTCCGTTCTGATCTGCCGGAGACGCTCCGGGTCGATCCGGTCGATCAACAGGCCCCCGGCTGCGCCGATCTGCCCGCCTTCGTCCTGCGCACCGGCGGGCGACTGCGCCGCCGCTTGCGAGGCGGAGAGAGAGACAAGAACTGCCGCGAGGCATATTGCAATACTGGCCCGCATTCGGCCTCCTTTCGTCAACATCGTGTCAATCCTGGCAATTATACCCGCGCCGGCGCAGCCCCCCGCCACGTCGACCGGCTGCAGGCCTCGTCCAGCGGCCCGACGACGCCGTGCGGCGTTGCGACCCACCCAACCGATCCCTGTAGGAGTCCGCGCCCCTCACGGCGCGGGCCTCTACGGCGCCTCCGCTTTCGCCACGTCTCGCGCCGGGCGCGAGAAGACCCACAAGGCGGCGCCGCGGTCCGGCGGGTTCCGGATCTCGGGCGCGAGCACCGAGTAGGCGCGCGTGAGATACCCGCCGCTGCCGACAATCACCGCGACGTACTGCCGCCCGTCGACGGCGTAGGTGATCGGCGGCGCGTTCGGCACCTCGCTGAGCCGCGTCCCCCAGAGCCGGTCGCCGCTGGCCGCGTCGTAGGCGCTGATGCGGCGGTCGAGCGAGCCGGCGAACACCAGTCCCCCGGCGGTGACGAGCGCCCCGGTCGTCTGCGGTGCGCGCTGCCGGGCGATCCAGGCGGTCTCGCCGGTCGCCAGGTTGACCGCTTCCAGCCGGCCGTACTGCCCGTCGCTCTCGGGACGCGGGCGCACCGTCCAGCGCACCCCGGTGCTGAGGCTGCCGCGCTCGCCCTCGCCGACCGGCACCAGGTCCATGCAGGCCTCGATGATCGGCACGTAGGCGATATTCGTGCGCGGGTCGTAGGCCGTCGGCGCCCAGCTCCGGCCGCCGCCGACGTGCGGGCAGAGCCGCTTGGTCTCGCCGTCGCCCGGAATCAGCGACGGGTCCTGGGTCTTCCGGCCGGTCACCGGGTCGATGGCGGTGATGCCGGTCTGCAGGCCCAGGTCGAGCGACGAGACGTACCGGCCCGTCTTCGTCTCGACGAAGTCGAAGATCGCCTGCTTGCCGATGGTGACGACGACGCTGGCCGGCTCGCCGTCGACGGGGAGCTCCGCGATCTGGCGTTCGAAGGCCCAGTCGAGGTCCCACTGCCCGTTCGCCTGGTGCTGGAAGTGCCAGGCCAACGCGCCGGTGTCCGGGTTCAGGGCGAGGGTGGTGTCGAGATACAGCCCATCGTTGTTGGTGCCCGCCGGCCCCACCGGATCGCGGAGGGGCGCGGTGTCGTAGGTGTTCCCCGTCCCGAAGAGCGCCAGGTTGTTCACCGGATCGTAGCTTCCCGGCACCCAGACCGACGCCCCGTTGCGCTCCCCGTGGGGAATGCCGTTCCACGTATGTCCGCCGGGATCGCCGGGACCGGGAATGGTGCCGAAGCGCCACGCCTCCTCGCCCGTCTCCACGTCGAGGGCCACGACGTAGTTGCCTCCTTCGTGCCGGCCGGTCGTGCCCACCATGACCTTCCCGCGCGCCACGAGGGTGCCGCCGGTCATCCGCAGGCCGACGTCGAGGTCGCCGACCGGCTGATCCCAGATGACGTCACCGGTCTTCGCGTCGAGCGCGACGACGTGAGCGTCCGAGGTCGGGACGAAGAGGCGGTCGCCGTAGATCGACAGGCCGCGCTTGAGGCTCGGCGAGGCGTCGCGGGGCAGGCGGCGCGAGTACTGCCAGAGGAAGTCGCCGGTGGCCGCGTCCAGGGCCTGCACCCGATCGCCGTAGCCGTGCACGAAGAGGACGCCGTCGTGCACGATCGGCGTCGACTCGTTGGGACCGCTGGGCAGCGCCCAGGACCACGCCACGCGCAGGTCCGCCACGTTGCCGGCATCGATCTGATCGAGCGGGCTGAACCCGTAGGCGCCGTAGGTCCGCCGCCACAGGAGCCAGTCGTCCGCGGGAGGATCGTGCAGCATGGCGTCGGTGACCGGCGCCATGGCGTCGAGCGGATTCCACGGGGCCGGCCACGGGGGCAGCGCCGCACCCGGCGAGAGGCCGCCGCCCTGCGAGCTCCAGCCGGGCGCGAGACCCGCGAGCAGCGCGGGGTCGGCCGGCAACGCGTCGCCGCCCGGCTCGACGCCGTTCTCCTGCAGGATGAGCGCGAGAATCTGCGCGTACGTCTCGTCGTCGAGGGCGCCGGGACGATCCTCCGGCATCGTCTCGGCGGTGAGGGTGAACAGCGCCTCCACCGACCGGGGGAGCCACGTCTCGCGGAAGACGGTGCCCCGCAGCGGCGCGGCGAACGGGCCGTCGTCCAGGCTCGCGCCGTGGCAGGACGCACAATGCTGGGCATAGGCGGCGAACCCCGCATCCGCCTGCTCGACGGTATAGGTGGCAGGTTCCCGCCGCGGCTGTTGGGCCGCCCCGGCCGCGGGAGCCGACAGCAGCAGCAGCCCGGTCCAGACGGCCGCGTCACGAAGACCCGCGCGCGGCGTGCGCCGCGCCGTCGTCGAATGTCCAGCAGTCATGATGGCTACCTCGGAGGCTCGATGGGATCGCGGCCGTCCAGCGGCGCGCCGGTGCCGGAGGAACCCAGAAACAGCTTGCTCCCGTCGGCGAAGGTCACGTCCCGGCCATTGGCCTTGTTCGACCCGTCCTTGGATCGGAATCCTTCGACGAGGACCTCCGTGCCCGCCAGCAGCGAGCGCTTGGTGAACCCGCGCCTGAGCAGCGAGGTGGGCGGCCCGCCTTCGATCATCCACCGCTGCTCGGAACCGTCCGGCTGCGCCACGTCGATGTGGATCCAGGTGTGCGGATTGACCCACTCCATGCGGACCACCGTCCCGGTCAGCTCGATCGGGCTGCTCGCGTCGAACTCCGCCGCGAACGCGTGGTGGGCCAGCGCCTGCGCGCCGGCGGCGGCCACGAGCCCTCCGATCCCGGCAATCAACACGGCTGTTCGTGCTCGCATTTCCGACCTCCTCTCGGGCTGCTAACGGCCGTCCTGCCGCGAGGCTTCCCACGCGGCAAGCTGCGCCTTCTTTTCTTCCAGCTCGCGGCTGCGGATGGCCGCCTCGCGCGCCGCCTCGTCCAGCGCCCACTGCCGGTCGACCTGCGCCCCGCGAATGGCGTTCACCATCCCGTAGTTGTGCTCGTGACAGGCGTACTCGAAGAGCCGGTCCTGGTTGCCGCCGACCGTCCACGAATCGAGCGTGAAGTAGTTGACGGTGCTGAAGGGAGTCACGAACACCGTCGGATCCTCGACCGTATAGCGATACTCCAGGGTCTCGGCGCCGATGCGGCGGAAGCGCTCGGTGAGGCGCAGCGCCTCGCCGTTGCCCGGATAGTAGTGAACGTGAGCCGATCCGCCGTACGGGCCTCCGTGCGCGGGCACGGCGTTCTTCACGGTGTTCTTGAAGTTGGCGGTCTCGACGACCAGGGTGTCGCCGTCCCATCGGCCGATCGAGTCGCCGTTCCACTGGCGGATGTCCGTTCCCAGGGGCCCCGGCCCGTCCGCGTCCTCCGTTCCGACGGGGATGATGCGGACATAGCCGTAGGGCATCACGATGCTCACGTACCCGGGCGTCTGCACGATCTCCTTGAGCGGCTGCTGGCTGCTCCCCAGCATCTCGCCCGGCAGGCCGTTTCGGGTGATGCACCGCTCGGACAATCCGCGGTCCTCCCAGTCGTCGGCCTGACTGCGCTCGCGCCGCGCCTCCTCGCGCGCCTCCCAGAGGGCAAGGGCGTCGCGGGTCAGCGCCGGCATGCGCCCATCGGGGGGATCGACGACCTGCGACGTGCGCAGGGAGACGCCGGGGGTGGTCGGGTCGGCGCTCCAGAACGCGTTGTACTCGGCGCCGGCGATGCGATAGCCGGGCCGTCCGTCGTCCGGGGCGTCGGACCGGGCGTAACGCTGCACGTCCTGCTGCACCAGCTCCTGGGCGACCGCGTCGTCGTCGTCATCGCTGACGACCCGGCGCAACCCGAGGCGCTCCCGCTCGGCCGCCTCCTCCTCGGTCATGAACTCCCGCATGGCGAACTCGGCCGGCCGTTCGAACGGGGTGTAGGTCCGGGTATCCCACATGCCCTGCAGATCCGGATCGCCCCACGCGGTCCGCGGCGCCATATAGTCGGCCTGGCCCGGTTCCCGGGCCTGCCCCGCCTGCGACGGCGCCGCCCATGCCGTCGTGATCACGATCGCCGCGCCAACGAGCACGCACCCTCGAAGTCTCACCGTCCACCTCCTTCGGGGTCGACGAGGCCCCCGTACACGTATTCCTCGGCGAGGTCCACGCACTTGAACTCCAGCAGCCGCAGGTTGTCCTCGATGCGGCGGTACAGCGGCAGCCGAATCGTCCAATGGCGGGTGAAGACCTCGGGATCCGCGATCGTCGCTTCGTACATCAGGTGATAGGGACTGATGGGCGTATACCGCTCCACCACCTCCATCGCCGCGCTGTGGTAGTTCCCGGCCCGGTCGAACCAGGACAGATCGTTGAATCCGTTCACCTCCACCACCAGCGTATCCCCTTCCCAGCGCCCGTTCGACCAGCCCATCCAGCTGTCCACCGGCGCCTCGCTGGACCCGTCCAGCGGAATGGTGCGGCTGGCGCTCCCGAATTGGTAGGCGATGAGCACCTTGTCGGTGCTCTGGATGATCTGGAACGGAAACGGCATGTAGGTGGCCCGCGGCACCCCCGGCAGGTAGCACTTCGCTTCGGGGTCGCCGACGGTATTCACGTTGTCGTGGTCGACGGCCAGCCGCCGCTCGAGATTCTCGCGCTTTCTCGCCAGAGCCTCGGGGCGGTAGGGGATCTCGTTGCCGAGGACCACACCCTGCCCGGGCGGCTGCGCCCCCCAGACCCCGAGCAATCGGGGGAAGGGCCCGGCCTCCGCGCCGTGGTCCTGCAGGTCCCAGTTGGCGGTGGTGAACGCCTGCCAGATCCCGCCGAGATTGGGTTGGGACGTACCGGGCAGCCGGGGCGCCACGTATTCTTCGGACTGAGCCGCTTCCTCGGCCTGGGCGCCGGCGGCCGCCGGCGAGAGGCCGACAATCGCCACCAAGGCGGCCGCGACCAGAACCGACATCGGTATCCAGGCAGTGCCACTGAACCGCGTGCCCATCAAGACCTCCTCTCGACGCTCGACATCAACTCCGTACCATGGCCTTTTATACACCGGCCAGTGCTCATGCGTGCGTTTTTTTGGCCTCCGCGCCGGGACGCTGCCTCTTCGCTGGTGGTTCACCGCCGGAATGGGCGCGGTGTGGACGCCATGCGATAATGCGTTCACTGTCTGCTGCAACCCACTGACCACAACGCAACGGCGCCCCGGCCGCGCGGCGCCCGGGAGTTCGACATGGCACCCCACTCCGAGATCCGCGTACGCCGGCGGGCGCTCCTGCTCGCCGCGATCCTGTGCACCGCCAATCTGACCCACGGTCAGGAACCGCCGATCCCGGTCGGCAACATGAGCACGCCGGAATCGGTGCTGCACGACGCCGTGGCGGACGTCTATCTGGTGTCGAACATCAACGGCGGGCCGGGCGACAGGGACGACAACGGGTTCATCTCGCGCGTGTCGCCGGAAGGGCGGGTGCTCGACCTGAAGTGGATCGACGGCGCCGACCCGCAGGTGACGCTGCACGCCCCCAAGGGCAGCGCCGTCCATGCGAACCGCTTCTACGTGGCGGACATCGACGTCGTGCGCTGGTTCGATCGAACCTCCGGCGAGCCGCTCGGGGAGTGGGCGGTTCCCAATGCCGGCTTCCTGAATGACGTCGCCGTCGGCGCCGACGGTACCGTCTATGTCACCGATACCGGCATCGCCATCACCGCGCAAGGGTTCGCGCCGACCGGCACCGCCGCCATCTACCGGTTCGATGCCGACGGTCAGGCCCAGGCGATCGCGCAAGGCGATGCACTTGCCCTGCCCAACGGGATCATCGAAACCCCGCAGGGCCTCGTGATGGTCCCGGTCGGCGCGAACACGGTCATCCGCGTCGCCCCCGACGGGGAGCTGACGGTCGTGGCCGAGCTGCCGCAGGGACAGCTCGACGGCGTCGTGGTGCTGGAAGACGGCTCGCTGGTGGTCTCGAGCTTCGGCGCCAACGCCATCTACCACGTCGCAACGTCGGGCGCGGTGACCGAGATCATCTCGGATACCCCGGCGGCCGACATCGGTTTCGACGTGGGCCGCAGCCGGGTCCTGATTCCGCAACTCGACGGCAATCGGCTCCTCATCTACCCCATCGAGATCAACTGAGACCGGCACGCGTGCGCACGAGCCGTGCCGCCGCCGGCCTGCGCGGGCCGGGACACGATGTCCGCCTGCCCCGTCAGCCGACGAGGGTGATGAGGTAGAAAAGTCCCGTCCCGCCCAGCAGCACGATGCCGATCCACGACAACGCGAGCATCGCCGGTCCCGGCCGATGCTCGGCCGGCATCTCGGCGGAGGTCACCGCGCGCAGATTGAGATAGCCGAGCACCGGGCCGGTCAGGAACGCCAGCGTGGTGGCGAAGTCGATCATCGTCGTGAGGTTGCCGATGAACAGCCCCATCACGACCAGGGTCAGGGTGACCAGCGCCGCCAGGCTCCACCAGTACACCGGACCGCAGGACCGCACGGGCGTCCCGGGCGAGCGCAGGACCAGGATGGAGCGCTCGATGGCGCGAGGGCCGCCGTCGAGCACCGTCAGGGTCGTCGACAGCATCGTCGTCACCACCGCCACCAGCACCACCGGGCGGGTCCAGGCGCCGAGCGTCGCGGCGTACAGGTCCACCAACTGCGTCGAGAACAACGTCCCCTCCGGTGCGAACGCCTCGCCGGACTGGAACATCACGGCGGTGCCGAGGATCACGAAGGCGAAGGCGAGGACCGCGGTCCCGACATAGCCGATGAGGAAGTCCTGCCGCGCCGTCTCCACCGAGCACCGCTGCCCCGACGCCTCGTTCTTGGCCAGCGTCCACAGCGAGCTCCACACCGAGATGTCGATCGCCGACGGCATCCACCCCGCGAGGGCCAGCAGGAACAGGAACGGCACCGCCCCCCCGACCAGATCCGCCGGCCACACCGCCACGGTCGAGAAATCGGCGCGCGGCAGGCTGACCGCGGCGGCCAGCAGCGTGGACACCGCGAGCAGCAGCAGGATGACCTTGATGGACAGATCCAGCCCGCGAAACCGGCCCCACCACAGCAACGCGCAACCCGGCACCATGACCGCCGCCGCCAGCACCGGCAGCGGCCAGCCGACCCCCAGCGCGAACCCCACCAGATAGGCGGTGAACATCACCACCGTGGCCTGGATGACGCCGCCGGTCAGCAGGGTGATGATCAGATACAGCCAGAGCGCCCACCGGCCGATGCGCGCGTACCCCTCGACCAGGCTCTGGCCCGTCGCGGCCGCGTAGCGCGGCCCGTATTCGAAGAACGGGTACTTCAGGATCAGGGCGATCACGATGACGCCGGCCAGCCCGAAACCGGCCGACGCCCCCGCGCGGGTCGACTGCACCAGGTGCGACACCCCGATCGCCGTCGCCGCCCACAGCAGGCCGGGGCCGAACGCGGCCCACAAGCGGCTGCCGGCGGAAGAGTCGGATCTGCTCGACATGGCTGGCGAAGATGATACGTCGTTCCGGCGTTGCGTGGACACCGGACGACTATCGCTCAGCCTCCATCGACTGTGATATGGTGCATTGGTGCGTTCACACCATACGCAGGCATCGCCATGTCACGACTGACCATCACGCTTTCCGACGAGCGCCATCGGGCACTCAAGGAGACGGCGGCGCGGCGCAACACGTCGATCCGGCGAATCATCGAGGAGAGTCTCGACTTCTACGGCGTCAAGACCACCGAGAGCGCTGCGGCGCTCGTCGCCGCCGCCGGTGAACGATCCGGACTGAGCGACGATGACGCGATGGCGCTCGCGGTCGAAGAGACGCGAGCCGAGCGCCGACGGTGACACGGCTGTTCGTCATCGACACCAACGTCGTCGTCGCCGGTCTGCTCACCCCCGCGAGCGAGTCGCCGGTTCGCCGTCTCCTGGACGGCATGCTGGCCGGTGCGTTTCCCTTCCTGTTGTCTCCCGACCTGCTCGCCGAGTACCGCCGCGTGCTCTTGCGGCCGGCAATCCGCAGGCGACACGGGCTGACCGCCGGCGAGGTGGACACCGTCCTCACCGACATCGCCGCGAACGCACAGGTCCGCGACCCCGTCGACCGCCACGCGCCCAGCGCCCCCGACCGCGGCGACGATCATCTCTGGCAGCTCCTGCACGCCGCCCCCGGCGCAACGCTCGTGACGGGCGATCGCCGGTTGATTGGGGAACCGCCACGATTCGCATCCGTCGTCGCGCCTCGCACCGCGCTCGGCCTCCTCGCGAGTTGATGCGCCGAACCACGGCATCTGCGAAACGCGGCACGACCCGCTCTTGGCACGCCTGCCTGTCGCCTTGACGGACTCCGGCCCCGTCGGTTGGGGACGCCGCCCGGCTCACTCTCTGCCAACCGTGAACCTACCGTCCCTGTCGAAGAACGCACCGGAGCTGCTGAATCCCTCACGAATGCGCTTCCACTCCTGGTCCGGGAGCAGCCCAACGGACTGTGTCTTGCCGTGTTCTTCGTCCAGTCCCTTGTCGAGTCTGTAGCCGCCTCGATCGGTCAAGAGGTAACGGGCATGGAAGTCGTGAGGACCATCGTTGCGAATGCGCCAGCGGTAGACGCTGACCGACTTGACCTGCGCTGGCAACATGTTCGGAATCCACTTCTGACAGGCGCCTTCGAAGTCCTCCAGACTGGGCTTCCGATCTGCATCCATCGTGTGGATCTCCACCCGGAGGGTACCGTGCACGGCCTGCGCCGCCAGCGCCATGCAGGCTCGCACAACGGGACGCCATCGGCTGACGGAAGGATCGAAATGCGGGTCGATCAGCAACAGCCGCTCGCGGCTGTTGCTGATGAGTGCACGGACATGCTCTACCAGCGCAGCCGGTTCCCGCAGCACCGGGATCTCGCGCGGGACGGCCAGCCTCTCGTGCGATTCGTCGACTTCCTCCTCGAGAACCACGTCCGGATGACCCTCCGGATTCCGGATCGCGAGGATGGCGTGGAACTCCCGCGCTACGGTCTGTCGCGCGACGGCATTCCGAATCCAACACTGTTCCGCGGGCGTGATCCCACTATCGTAGTCGTCTGGCCCGCCCAACCGGATCATCTTGGCGTTGGACTGATCCAGCTTTCGCAGAATCCGCCGTCGATCACGGTCGCCGAGATCGGTATTCTCTCGGCAAGCGGCGCGAACCTGTGCCTTCCAGCGCTTCCGGGTCGGATACGCGGCAATCGCCCGGCCATGCTGGAACCCCATCAGGTCGAGAATGTGCCGGCACTTGTCCCAGGTGACGAGGGCATCCGGTTCGATTGCGTACGGGTAGAGCATCAGAAGAGCTCGTCGTCACGTTCATCGAAGAAGCCCTGCGGCCAGCGGTCGATGAACTCCCCGGTCTCGTCGATCCGAAGCCGCGTCGCCCTGACCTCGCCGTCGCTCTGCTCCACGTAGACCACGGAGACCTGATCCGGCTTCAGCGGAGGCTTTCCCTCTGGCAACTCGCCGCTGCCTGTCTCCTCAATCCGACGCAGCAGGCGCAACATCAGGTGCTCGCTGTGAGTCTCCAACAGGGAGATCCCGCCCTGGTCAACCCGCTGTGCGAAGAGATCACCGAGTTCGACCTGAAGCCGCGGATGAACGTGCAGCTCCGGTTGTTCGACGGCGGTAATACCCGGACGATTCGGATCGAGCGCCGCCACCACCACCGGCAGGATCTGGGAAATGCCCGTGCCGACATCGGACGTCCGCACGCCCACGTTCGAGCCGACGGCAACGAGTTCCAGGATGGTCCGTTCGGAAGCCGACGCAATCGCGCCAACGAGATCCCTGACCGCTGACGCAGGACGGCCCCTCTTGAGTTTATCTACGGGCGCGACGATATTGGCGAGGATTTGGTATTGCCGGCGGGTAGCTTCCATGCTATCCGCTACGGAACCACCCTGATCCGACGAGTCCGTATCCGTATCCCCAGACTCGACCGTGCCATGGCTGCCCCCCGTGATTCGCGCCTCGATCTCCGTCGGATCACCCTCGACCCTATCGGCCATCTTCGCCGCCTCCTTCCGTACCCAACCGTCAAGGTCAACCTCGCCGTCCTCATTCCGGTACTCGTCGGGCAGCCAGGCGAACGTACGAATCCACCATACGGGCGCCTCGTCTGCGGGAAGCTCCACAAAGGCCTTTCGCAGGAGCTTGTAACCGATATCCAATCGGTCACGGCGCTCCAGCCAGTCATTGACCTCGTCGATCAGCCCGCGTTTCTGCCGAACGGGATCCGGTTCCGGATAGAGAAGTAGATTCCAGGCCGCCGTGCCGTCGCTCCAACTATCCTGAGCGGGCGAACCCACCTCAGCATGCACAGATGGACGCAACTCGCGCATCGGGCCGACATATCTGAGCGCGGCCAACTCGTCCCGGAGGGTGCGACCAACACCGACGAACAGGGCCGACACCAGCGACTGGAACCGAATGAGGCTCTTCGGACCCTCTCCTACAATCCCAATATCGAGGGTATCGAGGACTTCGCCGTCGTTCAGGCGAAGCAGCGCGTCCCAGTCCGGCAGCGGCGTCGTCTGTCCGGACAGTGCAATGCTGCGGAGCGACCATTCGGCACCCGGGTCTGCGGCCTCACCCACCTGACCCGCTACGGCGTACGAGCGCGCCGACGCGTCGCGGCTGTGTTGGTCAAACAAGGGGTGGCCCCGGTTGAACTCCAGATTGACATCTTCTTCCCCAGGATCGGGCGATTGGATGATCCGTCCAACAAGCGAATCGTTGACACCGATCTCGTACCTGGCGAGCATCGGCTTCTCCTTCCAGCCGTTCCACGCGACGGTCAGCGACACCCACCCTGACCTGATAAAGCGGGCCAGATCGTCTCGCTCGGGCCCCTCGTCGGCAGCCTCGTCCGAATGTCGCATTTTCTCGCGTACCGGCGCGGGAACCTGCCAGCCTTCGAGACTCAGGTCGAAGCGCAGTCGCACGCGACGTCTTAAGTCATGCCTATGGACGAACTGACCGAACCCACCCATGTCGATCTGATCACCGCCGAGGTCGGTCTTGCGAACGTCGACACTGCGATGGCTCAGGATTTCGTGGGCGTAACAGAGCGCGTGTAGCAGGGTGCTCTTGCCGGCGCTGTTGCGGCCGAACAGCAGCGTGATCGGCCGGAGGTCAATTCGTACCGGGTGTCCGATTCCCTTGAAGTTCTCGATCTCGACGGCGGTGATCAGCGGCCCCCTCGACTCGGCCGATAGTCCAGCGGACTGTTCACCATCGCTTCCGGGCGGCGGCGTGTCGGACGCGTCCGTCGATCCGTTCTCCGGGCCCGGATTCGGCCTTTGATGCGTTCCTGCCGCGAACTCGGGCGTATCGGACGGATGCGTCGGTGCGTCTGCCATGTTCGTGGTCTACCTGCTTCACCTGTTAACTGCAATACTCGCGCCAGAACATCCAAGCCAACCTCGCGTCATCAGCTTCGCCGTCTCGCAACCCGCCGCATCACCCCGTAGCGACGCAACCAGTTCGTGAGCGTCTGGTAGCTCGGCAGCCCGATCAACTCGGCCGCTCGCGTCTTGTTGCCGCCGGCCTCGGCGAGCGCACGTTCCAGGTAGTGACGGGCCAAGTCGGCCATCAACGCCGGCAGATCGAGGCCGCCGCCGAGTGGCTGGCCCAGCAGATCGGCTGGTGCGTCCGTCGCCGTGCGGAGTAGTTCCTCGCTCACGTCCGCGGCCTGGACATCAGCGTGCGGCGACCACAGCACCAGCCGGTCCATCGTCGCCTGCAGCTCTCGGACGTTGCCTGGCCACGAATGCCGCAACAGAAGGTTCCTTGCCTTGGGAGAAAGGGCCTTCTGTTCGACCCCCGGCTGGTCCGCGAACTTGCGGTTCGCGGCGGCCAGAAAGTGATCGATGAGGGGCGTCAAGTCGCCTTGGCGCTCGCGGAGCGGCGGCAGCGGTATGACGCCGGTCGCCAGCCGGTAGTAGAGGTCTTCCCGGAACCGGCCGGCCGCCACCTCGGACGCGAGGTCGCGGTTGGTGGCCGCGATCACCCGCACGTCGACCGCAACCGTCCGGTCGGCGCCGAGGGGCCGGACGGTCTTCTCCTGCAGCGTGCGCAGCAGCTTGACCTGTGCTTCGAGCGGCAGGTCGCCGATCTCGTCGAGAAAGAGCGTGCCGCCGGCGGCCGCCTCGAAGTGGCCGGCGCGGGCGCGCGCGGCCCCCGAGAACGCGCCCCGCTCGTGACCGAAGAGCAGCGATTCCACGAGACCCTCGGGCAGGGCGCCGCAGTTGACATCCTCGAAAGGCCCGCGGGCGCGGCGGCTCTCGGCGTGGATGGCGCGGGCGAACAGCTCCTTGCCGGTGCCCGACGCGCCTTCTATCAGGACCGTGACGTCGTGCGGGGCGACCCGCCGGGCGCGGGCCTTGGCGCGCTTCATCAGCGGACTGCGACCGATGATACGGTCGAAAGGAGGCGATACCGTGGGCAGCCCGGCGATCAGTCGTTCGATCTTTGCATCGGTGCGGCGCAGCAACTCCGGCACGTACTCGGCTGCGATGTCGAATGGTACCGAGACCGTCCGGACACCGGTCTGCGCGTGCGACTGGACCAATTCCGCGGGATAGCGGGTCTTGGCGAGGAGCACCCAGATCGCCTGCATGGCAGGCGTGCCGGGGCTGAGGTGAACGGTCAGGTCGGCACCGGCGCCGAACGTCTCGCGAGCGAAGTCGAACGCCCTGACAGCCGCCATGTGGATGGCGCTGTAATCGGTCGGATCGGTCAGGACTTCAGTCCGGAGATGGACAGAAGGAGCGCCTGCCCCGACCAGCCAATCGTTGAACGCCCGGTTCTCGTGCCGGGGGTAGTTGGAGAGCAGCACCAGGGCATCGAACCGGCGGGCCGCGACCACGCTGCCGATCGGTCCCGGACCCGGCCGGACCCCACGCGCGCAGTCAAGGTCGGTCTGGCCCAGCCAGGCGAGGAGCACCGCGGGCACGTCGCGATCATAAACCTCCTTGCCTTGAACACAAAAAAACAGCGCCGCTACGGACCGGGCTGCTACCCTTCGACCGCCATCGGCTCGTCGCGGCCGACGACGCGGGTCGCCGGGCCCAGGATCAACGGGTCGGGGCCCGTCACCACGTCGGGATTCTTGTCGGAATAGGGGATCTTCGAGAGGAAGTGCAGCAGGCACGCCACGCGGGCGCGCTTCTTGTCGTCGGACTTGATCACCGTCCACGGCGCGTCGGCGGTATCCGTATAGAAGAACATCGCCTCCTTGGCCTCGGTATAGCCGTCCCACTTGTCGAGGGAGGCGAGGTCGACGGGCGAGATCTTCCACTGCTTCAGGGGGTCGGTCTGGCGCCGGCCGAAGCGGCGCGCCTGCTCGTCCTGCGAGACGGAGAACCAGTATTTGAAGAGCCGGATGCCGCTGTTGACGAACATGCGCTCGAGCTCGGGGCACTGGCGCATGAACTCGAGGTACTCGGAACCGGTGCAGAAGCCCATCACCCGCTCGACCCCGGCGCGGTTGTACCAGGACCGGTCGAGCAGGACGATCTCTCCCGCCGCCGGCAGATGCTCGATGTAGCGCTGAAAATACCACTGGCCGCTTTCGCGCTCAGTGGGCTTCTCGAGGGCCACGACGCGGGCGCCGCGCGGGTTCAGGTGCTCCATGAACCGCTTGATCGTGCCGCCCTTACCGGCCGCGTCGCGTCCCTCGAACAGGACGACGACCCGCGTCCCCGACTCCTTGACCCACCGCTGCACCTTCAGCAGCTCCGACTGCAGGGCGGCCTTGCGCCGCTCGTAGGCGCGGCGCTTCATCCGATCCGCATACGGATAAACGCCCTCCTTGAAGACGCGCCGGATGACGTCGGGATCATGGGTCGCCACCGCGGCCGCGTCCACCGGCCGGTCATGGACCTTCTTTTTCTTTTTCGCCGACTTCGCCGACGCCTTGCCGGAGCCGACGCTCCCGGATTTTCCCGGGCTGCTCTCCTCGGTCATGACTTCGCAGATCCTGCCTGCCGGCGTCCACGCGCGCCGGCGTCGACGTCACTGGGTGGCCACGCGCGCCGCCACCTCTTCGAGCCGCGCATTCCGGAGGATGTTGCCGAGCCCGTGGTTCCCCTCGTGACACGCGTACTCGAACATCGCGTCATCCGTCTTCTTCAACGGGAACATCAGGGTCCAAGGCGCCACCCAGGTGGACGGATCCTCGGCGGTAATCTCGTACCGGACGGTGTCGGGCCCCACGCGGGTGAACCGCTCGACCACGCGCACCGCCCCCGTCGCGCCCCGAAACGCGCCGCCGTCCATATAGTGGGTGGACTCGACGACCAGCGTATCGTCTTCCCACCGCCCGCGCGCCTCGCCGTGCCACTGGGGAATGGCGGCATAGGGACGCTCGTCCAGCGGCACGATGCGCGCGTCGTGGATCATCTCGGACACGATCACGACATGGTCCGGCGTCTGTAGAATCTGGTAGTTGTTGTTGTAGGCGCCCGGCAACCGGGGCGTCCCGAAGCTGATGCACCGCTCGGTCAACCCGCGATAGTCGGCGCCGTCGGCCGGATGCGCGCGCCGGCGGGCGGACCGCTCGGCGTTGCGCCGGCGAGCGTCGTCGGTCAACGCGGGAATACGCCCGTCCGGCGGGTCGACGATCAGCGAGGTGCGCTTGTCTTCGGTCAGCTCCGTGCCGTAGTCGAGCCACCACTTCGCGTGCACGCTGGGGGCGCGATCGTAGTCGGCCTGCTCCTCGAGCTGGCGGGCGGTATAGACGGCGGCTTCCTCGTCGCTCATCACCGCCTTGCCCGCGAACTCGCCGGGACGCTGCAGCGGCGTCATCGTCCGGTAGTCCCAGACCCCCTGCAGGTCGGGCGCGCCCCACCCCGTCCGGGGAACCTGCCACTCGGCCCCCGCGGCGGCGTTCCCGCCGCCGGCCTGCGCCGCCGCCCCCGACGCCAGGAGCGCGCACACGCCCCACACCGCCGCGACCCGAACCCCGAGCACCAGAGCGTTTCTGCGCATCTCGTTCTCCCTGCCTCCCCTGGCAGCCCCGTGGCGGTAAGGCCCCCGTGGCGTTCCCCGGTCACCAATTGCCCAACAGGCTCCGTCGTCACGCCTTGTCAGGCGGGCACCTTGCCAGTCTCCTCGCGGTGCAAGGCCCCCGTGGCGTTCCCCGGTCGCCTGTTGCGAAACAAACTCCCTCGTCACGCCTTGTCAGGCGGGCGCCTTGCCGATCTCGGTGCGGTGCGAGGTTCCACCCAGGCCGCCGGACCGTCCTGCTCGCCGACCGCCATTCCCTCCGCACCCTCCGCAGACGGGAAACGTCCGGTCGGCACCACGCCGCTGGCGGCAATCCGTGCACGATAGCACTCCGGGCCGGCCGGAGTCACGCGGGCGGGGCCCGCCGGGAGACGCGGCGGCGGCTTGAACGCCGCGCGGACGATCGCCATAATCGGGCTCTCCTCAAACGGGTGTGGGTGGGTTGAGGCGCGATCGGCGGGTCGGCGAGGGGTGCTGGCAGTTCACCTGACCGGCGGCGGGCGTGGCGCACCGTGGCGGGATATAGTCGGAGCGGAGTAGCTGCGGGCCGGCCGGCGTGTCAACGCGCTACGCGCGTCCTTCGCTGCGCTGCGGCCCTTCGGGTGACACACCGTCCGTCCCTCCGCTCAAGCAGCAGATATGGGCCTTGCGGCCCGGCCTGGACGGGGGCGTCCCGGCCGTCCACGACAACGCGGAAAGCGCGACGGCTGGCGGTTCGGGGATAGACGCTGGCTGATTGCCCCAACGGCCACCTCGGGTCCCGGCGCCGGCGGCGGACGCCCGTTGGGCGGGGCCAAGGGTGTTGTCGGGGCCGCGTGCGTCGTCTCGCTTGGCGGAAGCGGTTGCAAACGCAAGGGGCTTCCTGGTCTCATGGGCGTGTATCACCACGACCCGCGAGGAGGAGAGCCCCATGCGTCTGACTACGTTACTACGGCGGCTGTTGGGTGTCACGCAGATGTACGTCAAGCAGGTGGAAATGGCCGCCGACGGTCCGTTGACGGTGTCGGTGGAGCCGGCGTGGCGGCGTTCCCGGTGCGGGACGTGCGGGAAGCGGTCGCCGCGGTATGACCGGCAGCCGGTGCGCGAGTGGCGGCATCTGTCCTGGGGCCGGATGCCGGCGTGGCTGCGGTATGCGCCGTGGCGGGTGTCGTGCCGGCGTTGCCGCGGGGTGAAGGTGGAGCAGGTGCCGTGGGCGAGCGGCAGCAGCGTGTTCACGTCGGGGTTCGAGGAATTGGCGGCGTATCTGGCGCAGGTGACGGACCGGACGGCGGTGAGCCGCCTGCTGGGGATATCGTGGGTGACGGTGGGCAGCATCGTGGAACGGGTTGTGGCGCGGCGGCTGGACGGGGCTCGGTTCGCCAAGCTGAGACGAATCGGCGTCGATGAGTTCAGCTACCGGAAGCGTCACCGCTACCTGACGATCGTGGTTGACCATGACGAGCGTCGGGTGGTTTGGGCGGGGCGGGGGCGCAGCGCCGAGACGCTGGGGGCCTTCTTCGAGCAGTTGGGACCTGGTGGCTGTGCGCGGATCGAGTTGGTGACGGCGGACCTGGCGTCGAGCTGGCAGAAGGCGCTGCGGGCGTGGGTTCCGCACGCGCGGGTGGTGTTCGACCGGTTTCACGTTGAACGGCTTGCGGCGGATGCGGTTGACGAGGTGCGGCGTTCGGAGCAGCGGCGGCTGGCCTCGGAGCCGGAGGATGCGAAGGCGCTCAAGGGGACGCGCTATGCGTTGCTGAAGCACCCGGCGCGGCTGAGGCCTGGTGAGGCCCGGCGTCTGGAGACGTTGCGTCGTAAGAACCGGGCGCTGGACCGGGCCTACGAACTGAAGGAGTACCTGGCGACGATCCTGGGGCAGGCGACACCCGAGGATGCGCCGGCGCTGCTCGATGAGTGGCTGGAGTGGGCTGCGCGGTCCCGCCTGACGCCGTTCGTGAAGCTGGGGCGTACGATTCGGAAACACGCTGAAGGCATCCTGGCGTACCTGGACACGAAGATGACGAACGGTCCGGTGGAGGGCATCAACAACAAGCTGCGGGTGATCGCGCGTCGCGCCTATGGCTTCCACTCGCCCGGCGCGTTGATCTCGATGCTGTTCCTCTGCTGTGGAGGCATAGAACTGGCGCCGCCGCTACCCACACGCATTTGAGGAGACTCCATAATCGCGTGAATCCGAATCCCCCGCGTTCCGAGGAGAGCCACGTGCAAAAAGCCGCCCCCGCCCTGCTGCTGTTCCTGCTGGCGTCGACCGCCGGGGCCCAGGACGCCCCCGAGGCGACCGACGTCACGTCGGCGGACATCCAGAAGTTCATCAACGCGCTACCCCGCGATGCCGTCAGCGACCGCCCGATTCGCGTCGTCGAGGTCACCGGCGACTACCGGGTCGGCGTGTACGGCGTCTTCCGCCCGCAGTCGCCGCTCGGGGGCGCGAACCTGCACCAGGTGGACACCACCGAGATCTACTACATGGTGGAGGGGGTCGCCACGCTGGTCACCGGCGGCGAGCTGATCGACCCGACCCAGGCCCCCAACAGCACGAGCGTCCGGGGCTCCGGCATTCGGGACGGGGTGTCGCGGCGCATCACCAAGGGAGACGTCGTCATCATCCCGGGACGTACCCCGCACTGGTGGAGCGAGCTCGAGACCGATATCGAGTACCTGATCTTCCGGCCCGATCCGGACAACCGGCTGCCGCTCCGGTAGACGACCGGCGGCGGCGGAGTGGGCCGGACGGCGATTGACAACATCCGCGCGTACTCACAAACTGGCATTTTTGTGGGCTACGGGACTTTTCGACGTACGGACCGAGAGTGCGGCGAACGCCGCGTTGGAATGGGCGGGGCTCTCGCCGCGGGCTCCCAGGGTCGAGGACGCATGATGGCAAACAGCGCAGGACGAAAGACGGCAGCTTGGAAGGCCGGCGCACTCGGTCTCATCGTCGGCCTGGCGCCGGGGGTCGCGCCCACCGCGGCGGCTCAGGACCACGCCGGCCAGTACGAACAGGCGGACATCGAGTTCGGGGCGCGCCTCTACGACGCCAACTGCGTGCGGTGCCACGCCGAGACCGGCGATGCCGTGGCGGGGGTCGACATTGCCAGCGGGGTCTACGGCCGGGCCGGCTCGGACGGCGAGCTGATGGCGCTGCTTCGCGCCGGCATCCCCGGGACCGCGATGCCGCCGAACGAATTCACCGCTTCCGAGCTCACCGGGCTCGTGTCGTATCTCCGGACGATGCGCGACTTCGACCTGAGCGAGGTCACGGTGGGCGACGAGACCCGGGGCCGCGGGCTGTTCACCGGCAGGGGCGCCTGCGCATCCTGCCATCGGGTGTACGGGGACGGGTCGCGGACGGCCCCCGACCTCAGCGCGATCGGGTCGGTTCGCACCGCCGCCTATCTGCAACAGTCGCTTTTCGACCCCACCGGCTCGATGCTGCCGGTGAACCGGCCGGTGCGCGCGGTGCTCGCGGACGGCACGGTCCTGACCGGACGCCGGCTCAACGAGGACACCTACACGATTCAGATGATCGACCAGGACGAGCGCCTGCGGTCGCTCGAGAAGGCGGACCTGCGCGACCTGACGGCCGGCGCCGAGTCGCCGATGCCGCCCGCGACGGACGAGCTCGACGACCAGGAGGTGGCCGACGTGCTTGCCTACCTGCTCACGTTGAAGGGACTGTGACCACCATGTCGACCATGACCCCATCCCGGCGCACCCTCATCCCCCTGCTGCTCGCCGCCGCCCTGCCCGCCGGCGCCGCCGCGCAGGTGACGTTCGACCGCCTGCTGAACGCGGAGGCGGAGCCGCACAACTGGCTGACCTATTCCGGCACCTATTCGAGCAACCGGCACACCACGCTGGACCAGATCGCGCCCGACAACGTCGATGAGCTCGAGTTGGCCTGGATCTTCCAGGCCGGCTCGCTCGAACCGTTCCAGGCCACCCCCCTCGTCGTCGACGGGATCATGTACCTGACGGAGCCGGTCAACAACGTGGTGGCCCTCGACGCGAAGCGCGGCAGCGTGTTCTGGAAGTACGAGTACACGCCGTCTCCGCTGGCGCGGCCCTGCTGCGGGGCGGTCAACCGCGGGCTCGCCATTCTCGGGGACACCCTGTTCCTCGCCACCGTCGACGGCAACCTCATCGCCATCGACGCGATCGGCGGCACCCCGCTCTGGCAGACCACCGTCGCCGACCCCGCCGAGGGCTACGCCCTGACCCTGGCCCCGCTCGTGGTCAAGGACAAGGTGATCATCGGGGTCGCGGGCGGTGAGTTCGGAATCCGCGGCTACATCGATGCCTATGACGCCGCGACCGGCGAGCAGGCGTGGCGGTTCTACACCATCCCGGGTCCCGGCGACCCGGGGCACGAGACCTGGGAGAACGACGCGTGGCGAACCGGGGGGGCGTCGGCCTGGCTCACCGGCTCGTACGACCCCGACCTGGACCTGACCTATTGGGGCATCGGCAATCCCGGCCCCGACTGGAATCCGGCGCAGCGTCCCGGCGACAACCTCTACTCCGACTCGGTGGTGGCGCTCGACCCGGACACCGGCGAGTTGGAGTGGTACTTCCAGTTCACGCCGAACGACCCCTACGACTACGACTCGGTGCAGATCCCGGTGCTGATCGACGCCCCCGACGGCAGCGGCGGCACCCTGAAGCTGATGCTCTGGGCCAACCGCAACGGCTTCTTCTACGTGCTCGACCGGGAGAACGGCCGGTTCCTCAACGGGACGAACTTCGTGCCGGTGAACTGGGCGAGCGGGCTCGACGACAGCGGGCGGCCGGTGCAGACCCCGCAGCCGCCGGGCGCCACCACGTTCCCCGGCGTGCAGGGCGGCACCAACTGGTACTCGCCGTCCTACAGCCCCGAGACCGGTCTCTTCTACGTCTCGGCCTGGGAGGCGTACGGGTCTGTGTTCGAAGCCCAGGAGGCGGAGTACCAGCCCGGCCGCGTCTTTCTAGGGGGCCGGCCCGCCAATCCCTTCGGGGCCGGCGCCAACGTGCCCGGCCTGCGACGCGGGCACATCAACAACTGGACCGACGCGGCGGGCGGCGGCGCGGTAATCGCGATCGATCCGCGCACCGGCGAGCAGCGGTGGCGGGCCGCGATGACCGACGTCACCAGCAGCGGCATCCTCACCAGCGCGTCGAACCTGTTGTTCACCGGCAACCGGGAGGGCCACTTCCACATCCTGCACGCCGAGACCGGCGACGTGCTGTGGCGGAAGCAACTCGGCGGGATGATCGCCAACGGCCCGATGAGCTACAGGGTCGACGGCCGGCAGTACGTGGCCCTGGCGGCGGGACACTCGATGTTCGTGTTCGCGCTCGCGGAGTGACCTGCGGGGCCGGAACGACCGGCACCGCAGCCACCAGCGGCACCAGTGGTATGTCCGAGAAATGATCTTACGGTTGTCCGCATGTGGCCGAATCGACCGTGGACGGCCAATTCCGGCCTGAACCGTCGAGATGTTTCGTGGGTCAATTGCAAATCTGTTCCTGTGACACACCACTCGGTGCGCCTGCCGGGAAACGCGTTGCCGACGGATCGCCTTTCCCTATCGGTGAGACCCATGTCAGGCGCTGTCGACACGGCCCTCACAGGTAGCCGAACAGCGGCGGGAAGACGACGACGACGAAGACGGCCCAGACCCCGTACAACGGCAGGTAGTCGGTCTGCCAGCGCTCGAGGGCGGCGAAGGGGCCTCGGCCGCCCAGGAAGCGCGCGTACAGCCAGGCCGACCACGCCAGGTTGACGAGCAGGATCAGGTTCTCGCCCAGCGCCGCGACCCGGTTCGGACTGAAGCCGAACTCGGAGATACGCCCCGCGATGGCGGCCAGGGCCACGGCGTCGACGACGAGGGCGCTGAACACGAGCAGAAGCTGCAGCGCGTCGAACGCGTCGGGCGGGGCCTGCCGGTCGCGCGCCGAGACGGAGTAGAGCAGCAGGCCGAGGACGATCGCCAGCAGCAGGTCGAGGACGATGAGCACCTCCCGCTCCACGTCGATGCCGTTGCCGGTCCAGACCATGGTGGCGAGGAAGGCGAGCGGCACCGCGGCGAACAGCGGCGTGAACAGGCGCGTCAGCACCGGCGCCATGTTCTCGATGACGCTCTGCTTGGCCTCCACCAGCCAGGCGCCCACGATGACCGCGCCCATCGCGCCGCACGGCAGCAGCCATTGCTGCACGAACCACTCGACGTCCACGCCGATGGCGGCGAAGGTGCCGAAGGTGAAACCGGTGAGCACGCCGCCGCCCAGCGCCATCAGCACGTAGTAGATGAACAGCTCGCCGGTGAAGCGCACGAAGTCCATGCGCCCGCCGCCGTCGCGCCAGCGTCCCCCGACGTAGGCGATGCCCACGGCCAGCCACAGGGCGATCGGCAAGTGCAGCGCCGCGAGCGTCAGGGTGTGACCCCGGGGCGTGAACGGAAAGACGTTGATGACGAGGGCGGCGGCGGCGAACGCCAGCGCCAGTCGCAGGCATCCCGCCCGGTCCAGCCGCCGCTTCCAGGCGAAATAGGCCGCGAGGAGCGGGAGCACGAAGAAGGCGATGTTGCGGAAGTAGAACGGCAGCAGCTCTTCGTCGACGTTGACCAGCGGCGGGTAGCCGAACAGCTCCGGGAGCTTGACCGCCAGCGCGGCGGCAGCCGCCAGGCCCGCCACCACGACGGTCTCCACGAAGGACGCCGTTCGCTCCGCCTCGACCGCACCCTCGGGCGCCGGCACGAGCTGCTTCCACAGCCGCTCGGAATGCTCGCGCGCGAACTCGCGGGAGACGGCGTCCAGATTGCCCATCCGCTTGACCGCCACCAGGAACGCCTCGTCGGTCGAGAGGCCGGCATCGACGAGCGCCGCCACCTGGTCGCGCAGGTGCCCTTCCAGCTCCTCCACGTCGGCGGTGCGGATAGCCGGCCGGCGCCGCAACCAGGCCCGCCACTCGGCGATCTGCGCTTCCAGCGTCTCGTCGTGCGTGGTCATGGTCGTTGCGTCCTCGTCGTGACCGCTATCCGTGAACGAGCGCCGGGGTGGCCACGCGCCAGATGCCGCGCAGCGTGGCGTCCACCACCTGCCACTGCTGCCGCTGCGTCCCCAGGTGCGCCCGGCCCGCTCTCGTGATGCGGTAGTACCGGCGCCGCCGGCCGCTTTCCGCGGTGGCCCAGCTTGCTTCGACGTAGCCGAGGCGCTCCAGGCGGTGCAGCATCGGATAGAGCATCCCGTCCGTCCACTGGAGCTGCCCGCCGGACAGCTCGCCCACCCGCTTGATGATGGCGTAGCCGTAGCTGTCGCCCGCGGCCAGGATCGCGAGGACGAGCGGCGCGGCCGAGGCGGCTACCAGGTCCTTGCTGACGTTCATCGTGTGATGCGCCGCAGGTTCGATGTCGACGCGACTCGATATATACATAGCATAACAATGCATCAATCTACAAGGTATACGCGCCACTCAACGGACGCGCCTGGTTGCTGGACAACCCCCTGCGCTCGAGTCCCCAGCCGCGCCCGCCGATGTACTTCCGCCAGGACGCACCGGCGATGGCGTGCTCCGCCGCTTCGAGGCAGACCCCCGGCCCCGACGGGTCCCGCGGATCTGCCAGGAGCGCAGCTGCGCCCGGAGCGACCTGCCCTGCCGGTCGCGGCCCACCGGCCGATCACGCCGGCGCTCCGCGAGGCTCGGCCATGGCGAGTATCGCGATCCGTAGTCTCGACGACGACGTGAAAACCCGGCTTCGCAAGCGGGCGGCCGGGCACACCCGCTGGATGGAAGAAGTAGCGCGGTCCATGCTGGCTCATGCGGTCGACCGAGAGACCGCGCCGACGAAAGGGCTGGCGGAACTTACTTCCCTGGCCGAACGGGTTGGATCTGCTCGATGGCGCGGCTACCGAGGCGCCAAACGAGGACGCCGTTGATGGCGCCTTCGGCGGCGCGGCCGGCCAGTGGCGCGAGCACACCGGCTCCCACCGCCTCGCCGGCCCCTCGACCGACTTCCGTGATCATGTCCTGCAGCGGGCCGTCCTCCGAGAGGCTGGCGGTTGCCGTCGCCGCGGAGTCCGCCGCGTCGTCGGACACGTCCTGCAGCAGGCCGCTCAGGTACGTCGTCATGACGGAGCGCGCCAGGAGCAGCGCCGTCTGGACCGCGGTGGGTCGCAGCCCGTAGAGCATCAGCAACTCCCGGAGCAACGCCATGCACGCGTACAGCACGATCGCCTGATCGAGCAGAGGGAAGCGGGACGCGGCGGTCCCGATGCCGACCCTCACCGCGTAGGCGCGGACCCGCCGCCGCGCAACCGCGTCCAGAATCGACTGGAACCGTCCGTTGAATGCCTCCAGCCACTCGGAGGCGGAAAGGGTCTGCGGTTCCACCAGCAGATCGCGCCGCGCGTCATTGAGGCAGGTCCGTTCGTCGTCGTTCAGGTGGGGATGCGCAGCGCGGCGTTCGTACTCCTGAAGATGTCGCCGTAACTCGATCCGTGCGCGGTCGACGTGATGGACTGCGAGGCGCTGCCACTGACGGCGCTCGCTCAGGGTCCGGAGGCCCGCCAAATTCACGGCCGGACTGCGGCGCAGGCGCATCAGCGCCCATCCGAGCCGCATGATCAGCGCCGCGAGGACGAGTGAGAAACCCGTCGCGGCCACGCCCACGATCCAGTTGAAAGGGGTCGGCAAGGCCCGGATATGGCCGACTGCCGCCGCCCCCTGACCGACGAGCAGCAGGCCCAGAATCGATGCCGCGGCCAGCAGGGTCCAGCTCAGGAAACTGAGTAACGGCGGCGGCAACCGGAATCGCCCCGCATCGTCCGACCCCAGTTTCCGTCCGAGCTCCCGGCGGATCGCTTCCTCGTCCTCCTTCTTCTCCTGGCGGTCGCTCTCCTCGACCTCCGCCCGGGTCAGCACCCGGCCCGCGCCCGGGGCGGATCGGGGGATGCCGAGTCCGTGGTCGCCCTCGCGGAGCGGTCCCCTCCAGGCAGCGGGAGATCCCGCTCCCCGGCGGTGGTGCTCGTCGACCCTCGCCGCGTCCGGCGTACCCCGTTCGCGCGTGGCGGCGCGGGGGGCGGCAGATCCGTGGTCGCGGCTTGGTTCTCGGCCGTCGTTGGACGGTCGGTCGGGCGCGCGCGGCGTGTCGGTCATGGCGGTCAGCCCAGCACCGTGAAGTCGAAGACGGCGTCCAGGTTCCGATGATGCGGCGGAATCATGAGGTTCTCCGGCACTCGGGGCGAAAAGTACGGATACTGGTAGTCGCCCTCCCTCCAGGACGTCGGCCACTCCTCCGGAAGCGGTGATACGTCGAACTCCGCCGCCTGTCGCTCCGAGGTGTGCGGTCCCGGCTGCGTCTGGCCGATCAGCGTGTACGGCGCGCCGCCAGGCCGCGTCGAGACGCACGCGCTACACACGAACCACTTCACCTCGACCGATGACGAGAGCACCTGTGCCGCGCGGGCGTTCATCGACCTGATCAGCGTGAGCAGGCGCCCGTTCCGAAGGTCTTCCGGCGACACCAGATCAGCCTTGGCGGCGACGAAGGCGACGCGCTCCAGGGAATCCCCGAGTCCCAGCACCCGCAGGATCTGTGCGTGGAGGGCGTCGTTGCGCATGGCCGCCAGCAGGTCGATAACCACTTGGCGCTCGTCCACGAAGCGGCGGTCCCCGGCCAGCAGCAGAGACGGGATGTCTACCAGCACCACGAGGCTGTGGGCGCTCATCAGATCCCGGAACAAGGGCATCACCACCTCCTTGCGGTATTCCCGGTAATGGCGCTGCATTTCGCCGGCCAGCTCCGCGTTCGCGTTCCTCACCTCTCCCGGGAGCGGCGCGAACTCGCGCGCGTCGTCCAAGCCGCACCGCCGCGATGCGACCAGCTCCGTCTCGCCGACGTCGCGGGCGACCCTCCCGTTCCGATCCAGCAGAAAGACGGACGGCGACACGAGCGGCTTCCAGGCGCAGATCAGCCGCGCGAGCGCGAGCCGGTAGGCCAGGACGATATCCCTGGCCCCCGCCCCGGACCTGGCCGCCGCATCGCGGAATTCCGCCGCCACCACCCTGCCGACCGGGTCCTGCTCGAGATGGTCGAGCAGGTGGTCAGACCACGCCCCGTAGTCTTCGTGCACCACCATGGCGGCGTCCGCGATGCGCTCGCCGGGCAGGTCGAGGAATTCGACCGACTGCGAGCCCCAGATTCGCCACCAGTCGCTGCGATGGAACGCACATCGGTAGTGGTAGACGTCCCTGGTTTTCGCCGGCCATTTGTACTCGTGGGCGAGCATGTTCCGAAAGCGCTTGAAAGGAAAGGCTGTCTCGCCCTTCCGGACGCTCAGCGGGCGGAAGCCGCGGATCGTGATGCCGTCCCGCAGGCGGAAACGCGTCTCCTCGAACTCCTCCAACTGCCACAGCAGCGAGGTGAGGAACATGGTCTTGCCGCAATGGGCGGTGCCCGTCAACGCCACCTTGGTCATGTGAAGTCCGATTCCCGCTCATCCGTCAGTCGCGGCTGCTCAGCTCGAAGGGAGTGAACTCGCCCAGAGCCTCAAGCTTCACTTTGTCGACGGCTCTCAACGTCGCCGACTTCACCTTCTCCTTTTGCTCGTCGACCAGTTCTGTCAGTGCCCGTTCGAGGTCTTCCCGGTATAGGAGCTCGTCGACGTTGATGACGACGCCGTCGAGAGCCAGCCATGCCCCGGCTCCTCCCACCACGCCGCCGATCGCGGCACCGATGGGTCCAACGAAGGCACCGATTGCGGCCCCGGCGGTCACTCCGCCGAGGCGGCTCCACCATCCGCCGATACCTTTGCCGACCGTCTTCAGGACCGTCGACGCCATCATCTTCTTCGCCAGCGCCTTGGCGAGAACAGCTACCGCGACGCTGCTGCCTGCACCGGCTACACTGGCCGCGAGGACTGACGGGATGGCGGACAACGCGAATCGCTCAACGGCGTCCGCGACCGCCCTGTCCAACATGCGCTCGTAGGCTGTCGCCAGCCCCTCTGGAACCGTCCGTGACTCGCGGCGGAGCCAACCCTCGATCTCGGCACGTATTTCTTCTTGCATGACCCGGCCGACAGCTTCGGTGGCAGTACCGATACGTTCCTGCAGCTCTGCAAATAATAGCGATTCGATTGCCTCCTCCAATTCGCCGGCGGCCGCCAAAAGGAGTTCCGTGTATTGCCCGCGAATCGAGTAATGTGAGTCCAGAAACGCAGGAATTCGTTCGTATACCGGAGCGAAAGCCTCGTCAATTCGCTCCTCAATGGCCCGATTGGTCTCCGGCAACGGTTCACGGCGCAGGCGCTCCGCAAACTGCCTCCAGCGCGTTTCCAGCCTCCGCTCCAGTTCGTCGACGGGTATGGGATCCGGCTCTGCCTCATCAGGGTTCCCGAAAACCGCAGGCAGGTCCACGGGCAGCGGATCATTCGGGGGCCCGGCGGGCTGGAACATCATCGCCAGGATCAACATCAGGAGCGTAGCCGATACCAGGACGAGGACCGTTCTGTAAGCCCACGTCAGCGCCAAGCGAGAAGGCAACCGCTCCGGAACAAGCGAGCCGCGATTCCCAGTCACTTCGTCCACCCCCTTCGAACGCATTCGACCGCCCGCCACGCCAGTAGGACGGAACCTTCCAGCCCTCGGATGAACGCGCCGAACACCATTGCTGCGTTCAGAAAAAAGCCGATCCACAAGAACAGCCTGATCCCGTCGTGCATCCATGGCGATGTCGCCGCGGTGGCGACGAAGTACCATGACACGCCTTCAATCTGCGTCGCCAGAAGCAGGGTGTCCTTCACTACTGGACACACCGACCAGGCATGGGCCGAGAAGGCCTCCACCGTCCGTTCGAGCGAATCAGGGAAGATATCCTCCCCCGGTACGGGAATCAAGTAGTAGCTGGCGTATACATAGACGATAGCTAGTGCAGCCAACAGCAGCGTGCCCCCCATGCGCGCGGCCAAAATGTCTGCGACCGCCACCCATCGTCTGGCCCCTTCGGCGTCACGCCTGAAATGACGTCCGGGCCAGACCGACAGAGCGTTGAACACGAGCGGCGCGACCGCGGCCGCCGCGCAGAGAAACAACCAGTCGGTGGGACGCGACCGCGCCACGAAAACGACCAGAAACATGGCCAGCGGTAACGCCGCGACCAAGCTCATCAGCACCGACAGCAATGCCCCCCGAAACCGGAAGCGCAGGGGCGATCGTTGGTCGAGATAGTAGTCGAGGACGAAGCGCTTCCGTTCCAGCCGGCTCTCCAGCAGCCCGCAGAATATCGCGAGAAAGATCAGGGTCGGAAACGCGAGGGCCAGGCAGGACCGTCCGTAGGTGCGTTGCCACAAGAACAGAACCGTCAGAAACAGCACGCAAGCGAACAGCGAATGGAGTACCCGATCGACCGCAGAAACGCGGAGAGCCCTACCGGCGCCTGCACGGACACGACGAGCGACGGTCACGACTCGCACCTCCTCATGCCCCGACACGCTCTGAGGTTACGTCACCCGCCCCGCCAAGTCGCGCCGTCCACCAGCTCCGCCCGAGACGCTGCGGACGTCTCGCCGATCCCGATCGGCCTCTTCACCGGCGAGAGCGTGCTGCGGCTGAGACGCAACCCAGGGGGGCACATGGGCTGGTTCTACAGCCACCTCGGGCCTATAGCGGGCGGCTCGCCTTCCACACCGAGTTCATCGTCTTCGGCGAGGTGGCGGTGCCGATCCCCGTCGTCCCGTGGATCCTGCCGACGGTCGTCGGAATCCCCCGCCATTGTCGTCGCTGTACTACCGACGGCAGTTTGCTCCCGCGGGGCGCCAGCTACGGCAGGGCCAGCGCGATCCACTCGCCGGGGTGGTCCAGCGAGCCGATCGGCAGCACGATGTACTGCTTGCCCCCGTGCATGTAGGTGATGGGCGAGCCGACGTTGCCGGCCGGGAACGTCGTCTCCCACACCACGTCGCCGGTCTCCTTGTCGAAGGCGCGGAACCCCTTGCCGGCGTCGGGGCCGGCGCCGGGCGGGGTGCGGACCATGATGGGGTCGCCCTCGCTGACGAAGAGGAGGCTCTTCGTCAGCAGGGTCATCGCCCGGCCCGGCTGCCCCAGCGGCGGCAGGTCGAGATGGGCGATGTCCGGGTGGTCGCGCGGGCCGTCGCCGTTGGCGACCATCCAGACGTGCTCGCCGGTGTTCATGTCGATGGCGGTGACGCGGCCGTACGGGGGCTTGAGCAGAGGCAGCCCGCGGGGGCCCTGGGGGAACGCGCGGGTGCCGCGGGTGTAGCGCACGTTCATCCGGTCCGGGTTGCCGGGGGTCAGGTCGGCCGCGAACGTGCCGGTCACCGACGGGACGTACAGCATGCCGGTCTCGGGGTCGAAGCCGGCCCCGCCCCACTCGGCCCCGCCGACCGAGCCGGGGAGCTGCAGCGTGCCCTTGCGGTCGCCGTCGCCATCGCCGCGAATCGAGGGCGGCGTGTAGATCTCCCCGAGCACGAACGGCTCGGCGATCTCGATGGCCTCGGCCCGCAGCTCGGGGGTGAAGTCGACGAGGGTGTCGACGGATATGCCGTGCACGTCGAACGGCGCCGGCTTGGTGGGGAACGGCTGGGTGGGCGAGATCCACTCGCCGGGGGTGTCGGAGCCGGGCACCGGACGCTCGACGATGGGCCACACCGGCTCGCCGGTCACCCGGTCGAACGTATAGGCGATGGCCTGCTTGGTGAGCTGAACCACCGCCTTGATCTCGCGGCCGTCGACGACGATGTCCATCAGGATGGGCGCGACGTTGTTGTCGTAGTCCCAGAGGTCGTGGTGCACGGTCTGGAAGTGCCACACCATCTCGCCGGTCTCGGCCCGCACGCAGACGAGGCTGTTGGCGTACAGGTTGTTGCCGGGACGGTGCCCGCCGTACATGTCGTTGCTGGGGGCCCCCGTCGGCAGATAGACGAGCCCGAGCTCCTCGTCGGCGCTCATCATCGTCCAGACGTTGCCCATGCCGGAGTACTCCCACGAGTCGTCGAGCCAGGTCTCGACGCCCGGCTCGCCGGCCCGCGGAATCGGGTTCCAGGTCCAGCGCAGGGCCCCTGTCCGGACGTCGTAGGCGCGGACGTAGCCGGGGCGGTTCTCCATCGTCAGGGGATGGTCGGCCATGGCCTGTCCGACCACGATCACGTCGCGCACGACGAGGGGCGGCGACGTGTAGTTGAAGTCGACGAGCTCGGAGGTGTCGGCGAAGACCCGGAGGTCCACCTTGCCGGCGTCACCGAAGCCGGCGATCAAGCGGCCGGTCTCCGCGTCGGTCGCCAGCAGATACGGCGGCCGCACCGACAGGATGCGGCGGCCCGCCCCGGCCTCGCCCTCCCAGTAGCCGACCCCGCGGTTCGCGGCGCCGCGCGGGGTCTCGTCGTCGGCGAGAAACGGCAGATCCTGCACCCAGCGGGTCTCGCCGGTCGCCGGATCGAACGCCTCGACGATGCCGAGGCCGTTCGAGGCGTAGAGCACGCCGTCGACCATCAGCGGGGTCGACCGCAGGTTGTTCGAGTAGCGTAGGTTGTCCCAGCGCGCGTGCAGGCTTGCGTCGACGGCGGGCCGGCGCCAAACGATCTCCAGATCGCCGACCGTGTCCGCGTCGATCTGCTCCAGCGCCGCGTAGCGGGTGAACCCGCTGTCGCCGCCGTGCACGCGCCACTCGCCGTCGGTGCCGTGCTGAGCCCCCGCGGTCCCCGCCAGGACCATCACGCCCAGCAACATCGCTCCCACCCTGCCGCCGCGGCCGGTTCTCGCCGTCGTCTCGTCAGCCATCGCTTCCCCGTTTCCTGCGTGTACCGTTACCGACCCGGGAATCGCCGCCGGGCGGCTCCGCTTGCCGCCCGACCCCCCTGCGCGCTGCTACCCTGCCGCCCCCTAGTGTCCTGTCCCAATGGTTCGCGAAGTATTGCAGAAGCGACCCTTTTGCCAGTCTACGGGCATTTTCGCCAGGGAAATTATGTCGCGAACTTCGTTGACGGGACACTAGCGAAGCGCCGAGTATTCCGTCGGCACGAGCATCCGCGCGTCGATGGTGTCTACCAGCTTCCGGTCCTCCGAGCGCTCGGCCGAGATGATGATCCGCTGGAACTCGGGGTTCTCGCCGAGCGCGCTCCACATCTCGTCCCGCGCCTCGAGCGTCGGATAGCCGAGCATGTAGACGAAGGTGTCCTCGGTATCGTCGCCGGTGGCCGCGGTCCAGTACGCCACGTTCTCCATCCCCGCCTGCTCGAACATGGCGGAGGTGTGGTCGCGGAACCGGTCGGACAGTTGGTCGCGCTTTCCGTCGACCGCCTTGTAGACGCGCAGCTCGAACACCCGCGACTCCGGCTGCTGGGCCGACAGCCC
This sequence comes from Vicinamibacterales bacterium, assembly GCA_965229825.1. Lineage (GTDB taxonomy): Bacteria > Acidobacteriota > Vicinamibacteria > Vicinamibacterales > UBA8438 > JAJEEA01. The sequence continues at coordinate 702,212 of CBDDJQ010000012.1, read as the reverse complement.
CCACGCCATCCCGAACACGCCGAAAGCACAGCCCACCGCCGCCAGCGTCTTCCATGTCCTCATCGCGAACCTCCCGGTCTCGAGTCTCCGATTCCAACCCTCCCCCGCGCCCGGCGCCAGCGGGGTGCTGCGTCATTGCAAACGGTTCCGCCGCCGGTGTCAAGCGGACACGCGCGCGGGATAAGATGACGCCGGCATGGGCGATACCCCGGTGATCCGCGTCTCCGGCATCCGGAAGACCTACGGCGCGACGGTGGCCGTGGACGACGTCTCGTTCACGGTCGAGGCGGGCGAGATCTTCGGCCTGATCGGCCCGAACGGGGCCGGCAAGACCACCACCATGGAGTGCGTCGAGGGCCTGCGGCGGCCGGACCGGGGCGGCATCGAGGTCCTCGGGCTCGACCCGATCGGGGACGCCGCCGCCCTCCAGCCCCGCATCGGGGTGCAGCTCCAGGAGGCTCAGCTCCAGAAGCGGATCAAGGTCTGGGAGGCGGTGGACCTGTGGGCCGCCCTCTACGACACGTCCATCGACGGAGACCGGCTGCTGGATCAGCTCGGGCTGACCGAAAAGCGCGACGCGTGGTTCATGACGCTGTCCGGCGGACAGAAACAACGGCTGTTCATCGCGCTGGCCCTGATCAACGCGCCCGAGCTGGTGTTCCTCGACGAGCTCACCACCGGTCTGGACCCGCAGGCCCGGCGGGCCATCTGGGAGCTCGTGCGCGGCATCCGCGACCGCGGCCAGACCGTCTTCCTGACGACGCATCTCATGGAGGAGGCGGAACGGTTGTGCGACCGGGTCGCCATCATCGAGCACGGGCGCATCGTCGACCACGACACCCCGGCCGGCCTCGTCGCCCGGCATTGTCCCCAACGCAGCGTGGTGGTGACGACCGCGCACGACGACGCCGCGGCCCGGTTCGCGGCGCTGGACTCGGCCGACGCGGTCGCCCGCGACGGGGACCGCCATACCGTCCGCGGGCGCGGCGACGACCTCGTGACCGAGGTCATCCACTGTCTCTCGGAGCACCGCATGCGGGTGACCGAGTTCAGGACCGAGGAGCCGACGCTCGAGGACGTCTTCCTCACGCTGACCGGCCATTCCATCCGCGACTGACCCGGCCGGAGACCGCCGCCCCCGACGCCCATGACCCGACACCTTCCGTTGCGCGGCCTCGGCAAGCTCACCTGGCTCGAGATCAAGATCTTCGTGCGCGAGCCGATGGGCCTGATCGGATCGGTGGTCATCCCGGTGCTGATGTTCCTCGTCCTGGGGCGCACCTTCGGCCCGCGGCTGGCCGAGGCCGCGTCGCCGACCACGGTGCTCCTCCGCACCGGCCTCCCCGTCTTCGTGGCCGTCTTCATCGCCATCAGCGCGGTGCTGTCGCTGGTCGCGATCATCGCCATCTACCGCGAGGGCGGCATCCTGAAGCGGCTCCGGGCGACCCCCCTCAGCCCCGTCACCATCCTCGTGACCCACGTGCTGGTGAAGCTCCTCCTGACCGCGGTCACCGTTCTCCTGATGATTCTCGCGGGCCGCCGCTACTACCCCGCCGGGGCCGATGTCCCGCTGTTCTCCTTCACGCTCGCGCTGTTGTTCAGCACCTGGAGCATCCTGTCCATCGGCTTCATCATCGCCAGCCTCGTGCGCACCGCGCGGTTCGCCCCGCCGCTCGGCAGCCTCGCCCTCTACTCGATGCTGCCGTTCTGTGGCTTGTTCGTCCCGGTAGACGCGCTCCCGCCCGCGATGCAGGCGATCTCCAAGGTGATTCCGCTGACCTACGCGGTGTCCCTGCTGTCGGGCATCTGGCAGGGCGACCCCTGGTCGGCCCACCTCGGCGACGTCGCCGCGCTTGTCGTCGTTTTCGGGGTATGCACGCTGATCGCGTCGCGGGTCTTCCGGTGGGAATGAAGGCCGGGCGGGCGCCGCGGTCTCGCCACGGGACGGTGGTTCAGCGTTCCGGCACCGGCGTCCACTCGCGGGCGAGCCGGCGCCCCTCGGCGAGCTGATCGGGGGTTATCGCGGACGCCAGCTCCGCGCGCTGGCCGGCGTAGAGACGCCAGTCGGGGGCGCCGACGCTGGCCTGCCAGGCCAGCTCCATCCACATGGCGGCGAGAACGGGGTCTTCGTCGACGCCGGCGCCGTAGAGGTACAGGGAACTCAGCGCGGCCTGGGCCGGCGGATAGCCCTGCCCGGCCGCCGACCTGTACCACCGCGCCGCCGCCGCATCGTCGCCGGTGACGCCGCGGCCCCGGAAATAGAGGAGGCCCAGGTTGTACTGGGCCGGCGCATGGCCCTGCTCGGCCGCCAGCCGCGTCCAACGAACGGCCTCGACGTCGTCCTGGGGCACGCCCTGCCCCGCGTAGTAGCGGCGGCCGAGGTCCGCCTGGGCGGCCGCGTCGCCCTGCTCCGCCCGCTCGCGCAGGCCATCCGGGAGTTGGACGGCGGCCATCGGCAGCGCCACCACGAGGAGGATTCCCGCCGCCAGCGCCGGAAGATGGCTCCTCGTGGCGGCGATCCGTCCACCGTAGCGCGCGCCCCTGCCGACGTCCATCGTTGCCTGGATCACCTCATCCCCGTCGCGATGTACAAACCCCGAAACGCCGGACGTCCGGCAGCACGCCAGCACCGGCAGCCGGACCACGACCACTGAAGTGACTTCATCGTATCGTTCACGACAGCCGCGGGTGAGTGATCCGGACTCGCCCGCCGCGGATCGTGATGAGCGCCTGCGATTCCAGCGCCTCCCGATGTTCCCGGAGTACTTCGGCCATCAGGGCGATGCGGTCGCGAACGGGCACGTCAGGAAGCCGCACCAAGCCGGCATGGTTGATTCTCCTGACGTACACCAGTTCTCCGAAGTCCCCGTCGATCGTGACCAGAACTCTGCCCTCGGCTGCCGCTCGTTCGAGTAGCGTCCGATCCCCCGGATCAGATTCGAGCTCCCCTGCGTCGAAGACGTCATGTCCCTGAGCACGCAGCCATTCCGTCAGGCGGCGGCCCGCGCAGTGGTCGACGAGAAACTTCACGGCCTCGCCACCGAGACAGCGGACAGCGTGTCGTCGGCGATCACTGCATGCGCGTAGGCGATGCACGCCCGGATGTCCTCGGCTTCCAGCCTCGGGTAGTCGTCCAGGATCCCTTCCGGCGTGACTCCCTGCGCCAGCAGGCTCAGGATCAGCTCTACCGACAGCCGCATGTCCCGCACTATCGGCTTGCCGCCGAAGACGTCTGGTCGCACGGTGATGCGCTTCAACAGTTCGGAGTGGCTCATGCTTCTGTGCTCCGTTGTCCGCCGCACCCCTGGGGCGCGCGGTCGGCGTCCTCTAGCCCGGATTATTCGTGAAGGTGCTGATTCTGGAGAGACACAGGAGCCTCCATGTGGTACAAACGCAGTGCTGACAAACGTTTAGCCACGATGGAGGCCCCTGCATGGCGGCTGACAAGATATCACAGACTGTCCTGTTCCCGGAGCTCTTCGACAAGCCCGTCGTCGCCACGTTCGACCGCGAGCAGGCGAGCTCGGATGGTGGCGCCGTCCTCCTCAAGGCGGCCGAGCGGGTGTACGGCCTCGTCAAGGCGTTTGCCGGGTGTCTCGCCGACAAGCGCGCGCCGGAGAAGATTCGGCACACGCTCGCGGAGCTGATCGGACAGCGGATCTTCGGCATCGCGTGCGGTCATCCCGACGGCAACGACGCCGACCACTTGGCGGAGGATCCCATCCACAAGCTGCTGCTCGGGCGGGACCCCGTGGCCGGCGCGCCCTTGGCGTCGCAACCAACGATTTCGCGGTTCGAGAACGGCCCGGGCCGCGGCGCGCTCTACCGAATGGCGCGGGAGTTGGCGGCGTGCGTGATCGAGCGGCATCGACGCCGCCTGCGGCGGCGGGTGTGGCGGGTCACCATCGATCTGGACCCGACCGACGACCGGACGCATGGCGCGCAACAACTGACGTTCTTCAACGGGCACTACGACAGTTGGTGCTATCTGCCGCTGCTCGCGTTCCTGACTTTCAACGACGAGAAGGAGCAGTATCTGTGCGCGGCGGTGCTGCGGCCGGGCAAGGCGGTGGCGGCCGACGGGACCCTGAGCTTGCTGTGTCGGCTGCTGCCGATGCTGCGGGCGGCGTTTCCGGCGACTCGGTTTCTCGTCCGGCTCGACGGGGGCTTTGCGACCCCGGAGATCCTCGATTTCCTGGATGCCGAACCTGGGCTCGACTACGTGGTCGCGATGGGGAAGAACGCGGTGTTGCAGCGGCATGCCGAATCCGCGATGGCCGTGGCCCGCGCGCAGAGCGAAGCCAGTGGCCGAACCGAGCACGTCTATACCGACACCCGCTACGCGGCCCGCACGTGGGGCCGCGAACGCCGGGTCGTGATCAAGGCGGAAGTGGTCCGGCTCAAGGGTCGCGAGCCGCGGGACAATCCGCGCTTCGTCGTGACGAATCTCTTGGAGAGCTCGCGCTTCGTCTACGAGAGGGTCTACTGCGCCCGCGGGGACATCGAGAACCGGATCAAGGAGTTGCTGGATGGCCTGCAGATCGACCGCACGAGCTGCTGCAAGTTCCTGGCGAACCAGTTGCGCGTGTTGCTGACCGCGGCGGCCTACGTACTCATGCAGGAGCTGCGGCTGCGGGCGGCGCGCACCGGCTGTGCCCGCACCCAAGTGACGTGGCTGCGCGACCGGCTGCTGAAGCTGGGGGTGCATGTCGTCGGCTCGGCGCGCCGCATCGTCCTGCATCTACCACGGGCGACGCCCCATCTCCACGCGTGGCGGCGCATCGCGCTCGCGCTCGGCGCCCGCGCGGGTTAGTCAGAGCCCGCGCGGGGGCTCGGCGCACGTCTCGGTCCCGGGCGGCACCGCCCGTTCCGGCAGAACCTTCCCCCCACTTGGCCTCCGCAACCGCCCGGTGCCCGTGAAGGGCCACTCCACGCCTCCTGCCGCGTCCGTCGCCGCGTCCGAGAGGCTCCGCTCGCGGTCAAGCAGGCCCGGCCCCAGCAGAGCCTTCCCTGCCGCCCGCCTCTCCGCCACCGCCCGACGGCACGACCGGCTACTCTACGCCGCGGTGCGCGCGCCACCACGTCCGAGGCCCTGCTCGCGGCCGATCATGCCCCGTCCGTGACGGACGCCCGAGCTTCATGAATAATGCAGGCTAGGCGGGACGCCCCCCTTGAAGCTCAGCGGAGCCCCCGCCGCGGGCTCGCAGCCTCCTTACCAATCCTGTAGACCGCGAAACCCGGCAACCGGGCGCGCGACCCGCCCCTGCACCGATTCTACGCCGCGCGCTGACTCGCGTCGCCAGCTTCGCGCTCAACCTGCCGCCCGCTTCCCCGGGGCTGTCGGATCGCCGCCGGACCCAGCCAGAGCGGCATGGGCGGCACGATGGGCGCGCAGCCGCCACGATGGGTTTGGGAGGACCGCTGGCACCATGGCCACGCCGACGCCGAGCCCCTCGGCCGCGCCCTCCGGTCGATGAACTCCCCGCCGCCAACCCTCTGGCCGGCTCCACCCTCTCCTTCAGGCGCGAGACGCGGCGGGTCGCCGTCGTCCTTGATCTTCCGCCCCGAGAGGGCACAGCAGCCGGCCGGCGACGTGCACACGAGGTCGCTCCCCACGGACTACGCGAACGACCGCATGGCAATCGCGCTGACCCTCGCGATCTGCGGGTCCTGGCCGCCCACGACGAGCTGTCGGGTCCGGCCGCGTGGTGTCACCGCTCCCAGGCCTGTGGCCCTCGCTGCGCTACCATGTGTCGGACTGCGTCTCTGTGCGCGGCGTGACCTGGCTACAGTCCCGCGCCACTGCCCCTGACCCCGACCGCCGACCGGTCCTGGAGAACGGCCTGTTGGTGAAGATGGCCGCGGCCACACCCCCTGCCATAGCGCTCCAACAGCCAGTCACCGCAACGACACGCCCATGAGCTCCGTCCAGTTCAGCTTCCTCAGATCATCAACAAGCCAAGCATGTGCGAGATCCGTCGCCGGCCGTGTACTGCGAATCGCCGGCATTGCCTCTCCCCTAATCGGGCACGGTGTTGCGTCCGTCCCCGCTCGGACCGCCTTAGCCTGCATTATTCATGAAGCTCGGGCGTCCGTCACGGACGGGGCATGATCGGCCGCGAGCAGGGCCTCGGACGTGGTGGCGCGCGCACCGCGGCGTAGAGTAGCCGGTCGTGCCGTCGGGCGGTGGCGGAGAGGCGGGCGGCAGGGAAGGCTCTGCTGGGGCCGGGCCTGCTTGACCGCGAGCGGAGCCTCTCGGACGCGGCGACGGACGCGGCAGGAGGCGTGGAGTGGCCCTTCACGGGCACCGGGCGGTTGCGGAGGCCAAGTGGGGGGAAGGTTCTGCCGGAACGGGCGGTGCCGCCCGGGACCGAGACGTGCGCCGAGCCCCCGCGCGGGCTCTGACTAACCCGCGCGGGCGCCGAGCGCGAGCGCGATGCGCCGCCACGCGTGGAGATGGGGCGTCGCCCGTGGTAGATGCAGGACGATGCGGCGCGCCGAGCCGACGACATGCACCCCCAGCTTCAGCAGCCGGTCGCGCAGCCACGTCACTTGGGTGCGGGCACAGCCGGTGCGCGCCGCCCGCAGCCGCAGCTCCTGCATGAGTACGTAGGCCGCCGCGGTCAGCAACACGCGCAACTGGTTCGCCAGGAACTTGCAGCAGCTCGTGCGGTCGATCTGCAGGCCATCCAGCAACTCCTTGATCCGGTTCTCGATGTCCCCGCGGGCGCAGTAGACCCTCTCGTAGACGAAGCGCGAGCTCTCCAAGAGATTCGTCACGACGAAGCGCGGATTGTCCCGCGGCTCGCGACCCTTGAGCCGGACCACTTCCGCCTTGATCACGACCCGGCGTTCGCGGCCCCACGTGCGGGCCGCGTAGCGGGTGTCGGTATAGACGTGCTCGGTTCGGCCACTGGCCTCGCTCTGCGCGCGGGCCACGGCCATCGCGGATTCGGCATGCCGCTGCAACACCGCGTTCTTCCCCATCGCGACCACGTAGTCGAGCCCAGGTTCGGCATCCAGGAAATCGAGGATCTCCGGGGTCGCAAAGCCCCCGTCGAGCCGGACGAGAAACCGAGTCGCCGGAAACGCCGCCCGCAGCATCGGCAGCAGCCGACACAGCAAGCTCAGGGTCCCGTCGGCCGCCACCGCCTTGCCCGGCCGCAGCACCGCCGCGCACAGATACTGCTCCTTCTCGTCGTTGAAAGTCAGGAACGCGAGCAGCGGCAGATAGCACCAACTGTCGTAGTGCCCGTTGAAGAACGTCAGTTGTTGCGCGCCATGCGTCCGGTCGTCGGTCGGGTCCAGATCGATGGTGACCCGCCACACCCGCCGCCGCAGGCGGCGTCGATGCCGCTCGATCACGCACGCCGCCAACTCCCGCGCCATTCGGTAGAGCGCGCCGCGGCCCGGGCCGTTCTCGAACCGCGAAATCGTTGGTTGCGACGCCAAGGGCGCGCCGGCCACGGGGTCCCGCCCGAGCAGCAGCTTGTGGATGGGATCCTCCGCCAAGTGGTCGGCGTCGTTGCCGTCGGGATGACCGCACGCGATGCCGAAGATCCGCTGTCCGATCAGCTCCGCGAGCGTGTGCCGAATCTTCTCCGGCGCGCGCTTGTCGGCGAGACACCCGGCAAACGCCTTGACGAGGCCGTACACCCGCTCGGCCGCCTTGAGGAGGACGGCGCCACCATCCGAGCTCGCCTGCTCGCGGTCGAACGTGGCGACGACGGGCTTGTCGAAGAGCTCCGGGAACAGGACAGTCTGTGATATCTTGTCAGCCGCCATGCAGGGGCCTCCATCGTGGCTAAACGTTTGTCAGCACTGCGTTTGTACCACATGGAGGCTCCTGTGTCTCTCCAGAATCAGCACCTTCACGAATAATCCGGGTTAAGATTTTCGTATTTGTTTAGCGGGTTATTTCTCAACAAATACGGGGCTGAAATGGGCCTGGAAAGCGGAAGTTCAGAGCCGCGACGAGGTTGCGTTGGCCCGATGGTTTCGTTCACGGATTGCCTCCACCGCCAATACGATGCCGCGGGGAGGAAACCGGACCGAAGCGCCGGCCTGCCGACGGGTGCGGTGGTGACCGAGCCCAGCCCACTCGGGACACCCGCTGCGCAGATCCGACAGCCGACCCGCGGAGCACAGCGTCGCGGCGAGCCGCGGGACCGGCCGCGCTTCGAAGCGGTCGTTTGGAGGCGTGCCCGCCTACGCGGGGGGCGGCGGGAGCCCGAGAACCTCGGGGCCAATCGGTTCGGTGGCGCACATCTCCTCGACGGCGCCAGCGGCGGCGCGCCCGGCGATGAGGGCGGCAGGGACGGCGGGTTCGGTGGCCCGCAAAATCGTGGCGATCAACGGCGGCAGACCGAGGTCGCGTTGGCGGGCGGTGCGCACCACGCTGGACAGCACCTGCTGGGTGTCGGCCCCGCGGCGGGTGCGGTTGCCGCCGCACACCTTGCGGATGACCACGGCGGGCCGGATGGCCTGTTCGGCGCGCCAGTTGGTGGCGTCCAGCGAGGGGTCCCACAGGAAGAGGAAAACGGCGAGGAATTCGGTGACCAGGTGATTGGCGAAACGCACTGCGTCTTTCAGCGGCGGCGGTGCGTCGACCAGCCGACCGAGCCGGGCGATGAGTCGGCCGCGGGCCGTCGCCATGCCGTGCTCACTCAGTTCTCCCGCGTTGCAGCGGTCGCGCAGGTCGAGGCCGGCCTGCAAGGTCGCCTGCACATCGCCGGCCCAGCGACTGTCGGGATGGTCCTCCTGGAGTTCCTTGCATCGTCGGAGCAGGTGCGCAAGACACGATTGGTGCTCGGCGTCGCGGAAGCAGCGGTACGGCGCCCATCCGTCGCGCACGAGCACGCCGGCGTAGTCGGTCCCGAGCACGGTGGCCGCATCGTCGAACCCGCGGCCGCGGCAGATGGCGTAGACCGTCGTGTCCAGGGTGGCGTACGCCCAGAGCCAGTGGCGGTCGGCGCCGACGCGCCAGCCGGTCTCGTCCGGCGTGACCACGGGCGCGTTGCGGACTTGCTCGCACAACTCCGCGTAGGCCGGCGCGGCGTCGCGGGCGGTGCGGTGCAGCAGGTGGACCAGACCGCTCGGCGTAACGCGCAGATTGAAGTTGGTCCGCAGCAAGTCGGCGACCTTCGCCAGCGGCACCCCCATCCCCGTGTGCAACTCCACGACCAGCGCGACCACGCCGGGGCCGAGTTGCGCCCCGGCGGCTCCCAGCGCGTCGGAGGTCTGCAAGGCGTGGCGGCCCTGCACCCGCCGCCGGCACTGCGAGCAGTGCCCGACCTCGATGTCGAACCGGCGCACGATGGGGCGCACCTTGGGCAGGTCCTCCTGATACTGCGACGCCACGCGGGCCACTTCGACCGCGCCGCCGCAGTCCGGGCACGCCGAGGGGACCGGCGCTGCGTGGGTTTCGTCGACCCGCGCCGGGCGGAGACGGCAGCCGTGCCGCCCGTACTGCGCACCGGGCCGCCGGCCGGGCCGCTTGCCGTGACCCTGCGGCCGGTCCTTGGCGAAGGGCGCCGCTTGTCGGCGGCCGGCGCGACGCGACGCCTCCAACTGCTGTTTCAGGTGGTCGTTCTCGCGCTCCAAACGGTCGTTCTCGCGTTTCAGGCGGTCGTTCTCCCGCCCAAGTTCCTTGATGCGCGCGTCGCGAGAATCCCGCTCCGGCCGGGACGCGTCCGAACCGCCGCGTTTGCCCTTCTCTCGAGCCATACCCCATGTATCGGCACGCGTGCCCCGAACCTGCACACCGCTTCGCGGAGTTTCTCACCCTTACCCGCTAACCAAAGACAGATTTTCTTCCTCCTCTCGCCAATATGACATCAGCTCGAAATCCGCCGCGTTCCATTCCAAAGCCACCCGCGATGTCTCCCCCCGAGGCAACGCCCTCGCGCACCACCTCAGACTCGGCGCCCCCGCCATGTGACCCTGTTGCACCTTCCTCAGTCGCCCCTCCAACGCTACCGGAAACAGCCTCGCGAATCTGAGTCGCCTCCCAAAACCCCCGAACCACCGATCCACCATCTCCGTGTAAAGCTGCAAAGCTGCCGAGTACACGGCCCCGGACCGTTGCATCAACCGTTCATCGCTATAAAAGTCCCACGTGTTCAGTCGGCCAGTTCGCCCCGACAAGTCCTCGTCAAACCCTCCCCATGGCTCACGCACCGTCCGCTCCCCTCGCCGCACCAGGCGCTCCAGCTCTGCCTCTATAAGCCCCAGTTCACCCAGCCGAATCTCAAGCCGTCCAATCTTGAACACTATCGCCTCTCGTTCCGCCTGGGCAATCATCTGGCGCACGCTCTCAAGCACTTCCCCGGCCCCAATCACGCCTGGACTAAACTCTCCCCGGCCTTCTATGGCCAAAGCAAACGTCCACACCAATTCCCGCGTAGCGCACTCAGCCGGCAGCGCGAGCCGCCTGCTCATGATTGTGTTCGACAACGAATCCACCAAATAGGAGTCTCCTCAAATGCGTGTGGGTAGCGGCGGCGCCAGTTCTATGCCTCCACAGCAGAGGAACAGCATCGAGATCAACGCGCCGGGCGAGTGGAAGCCATAGGCGCGACGCGCGATCACCCGCAGCTTGTTGTTGATGCCCTCCACCGGACCGTTCGTCATCTTCGTGTCCAGGTACGCCAGGATGCCTTCAGCGTGTTTCCGAATCGTACGCCCCAGCTTCACGAACGGCGTCAGGCGGGACCGCGCAGCCCACTCCAGCCACTCATCGAGCAGCGCCGGCGCATCCTCGGGTGTCGCCTGCCCCAGGATCGTCGCCAGGTACTCCTTCAGTTCGTAGGCCCGGTCCAGCGCCCGGTTCTTACGACGCAACGTCTCCCAGACGCCGGGCCTCACCAGGCCTCAGCCGCGCCGGGTGCTTCAGCAACGCATAGCGCGTCCCCTTGAGCGCCTTCGCATCCTCCGGCTCCGAGGCCAGCCGCCGCTGCTCCGAACGCCGCACCTCGTCAACCGCATCCGCCGCAAGCCGTTCAACGTGAAACCGGTCGAACACCACCCGCGCGTGCGGAACCCACGCCCGCAGCGCCTTCTGCCAGCTCGACGCCAGGTCCGCCGTCACCAACTCGATCCGCGCACAGCCACCAGGTCCCAACTGCTCGAAGAAGGCCCCCAGCGTCTCGGCGCTGCGCCCCCGCCCCGCCCAAACCACCCGACGCTCGTCATGGTCAACCACGATCGTCAGGTAGCGGTGACGCTTCCGGTAGCTGAACTCATGAGTCTCCTCAAATGCGTGTGGGTAGCGGCGGCGCCAGTTCTATGCCTCCACAGCAGAGGAACAGCATCGAGATCAACGCGCCGGGCGAGTGGAAGCCATAGGCGCGACGCGCGATCACCCGCAGCTTGTTGTTGATGCCCTCCACCGGACCGTTCGTCATCTTCGTGTCCAGGTACGCCAGGATGCCTTCAGCGTGTTTCCGAATCGTACGCCCCAGCTTCACGAACGGCGTCAGGCGGGACCGCGCAGCCCACTCCAGCCACTCATCGAGCAGCGCCGGCGCATCCTCGGGTGTCGCCTGCCCCAGGATCGTCGCCAGGTACTCCTTCAGTTCGTAGGCCCGGTCCAGCGCCCGGTTCTTACGACGCAACGTCTCCAGACGCCGGGCCTCACCAGGCCTCAGCCGCGCCGGGTGCTTCAGCAACGCATAGCGCGTCCCCTTGAGCGCCTTCGCATCCTCCGGCTCCGAGGCCAGCCGCCGCTGCTCCGAACGCCGCACCTCGTCAACCGCATCCGCCGCAAGCCGTTCAACGTGAAACCGGTCGAACACCACCCGCGCGTGCGGAACCCACGCCCGCAGCGCCTTCTGCCAGCTCGACGCCAGGTCCGCCGTCACCAACTCGATCCGCGCACAGCCACCAGGTCCCAACTGCTCGAAGAAGGCCCCCAGCGTCTCGGCGCTGCGCCCCCGCCCCGCCCAAACCACCCGACGCTCGTCATGGTCAACCACGATCGTCAGGTAGCGGTGACGCTTCCGGTAGCTGAACTCATCGACGCCGATTCGTCTCAGCTTGGCGAACCGAGCCCCGTCCAGCCGCCGCGCCACAACCCGTTCCACGATGCTGCCCACCGTCACCCACGATATCCCCAGCAGGCGGCTCACCGCCGTCCGGTCCGTCACCTGCGCCAGATACGCCGCCAATTCCTCGAACCCCGACGTGAACACGCTGCTGCCGCTCGCCCACGGCACCTGCTCCACCTTCACCCCGCGGCAACGCCGGCACGACACCCGCCACGGCGCATACCGCAGCCACGCCGGCATCCGGCCCCAGGACAGATGCCGCCACTCGCGCACCGGCTGCCGGTCATACCGCGGCGACCGCTTCCCGCACGTCCCGCACCGGGAACGCCGCCACGCCGGCTCCACCGACACCGTCAACGGACCGTCGGCGGCCATTTCCACCTGCTTGACGTACATCTGCGTGACACCCAACAGCCGCCGTAGTAACGTAGTCAGACGCATGGGGCTCTCCTCCTCGCGGGTCGTGGTGATACACGCCCATGAGACCAGGAAGCCCCTTGCGTTTGCAACCGCTTCCGCCAAGCGAGACGACGCACGCGGCCCCGACAACACCCTTGGCCCCGCCCAACGGGCGTCCGCCGCCGGCGCCGGGACCCGAGGTGGCCGTTGGGGCAATCAGCCAGCGTCTATCCCCGAACCGCCAGCCGTCGCGCTTTCCGCGTTGTCGTGGACGGCCGGGACGCCCCCGTCCAGGCCGGGCCGCAAGGCCCATATCTGCTGCTTGAGCGGAGGGACGGACGGTGTGTCACCCGAAGGGCCGCAGCGCAGCGAAGGACGCGCGTAGCGCGTTGACACGCCGGCCGGCCCGCAGCTACTCCGCTCCGACTATATCCCGCCACGGTGCGCCACGCCCGCCGCCGGTCAGGTGAACTGCCAGCACCCCTCGCCGACCCGCCGATCGCGCCTCAACCCACCCACACCCGTTTGAGGAGAGCCCCAAATAGCGTTTCGTGCTAGTCCATGGCCACTCTGGGCCCAGTGGCGTCAATTCCGTGCGAAAGGCGTCCCAACCCGGACCGAAGCGCCCAAGACCAGCCGTCCCAGTATCGCGCAATCGCACAACCCGTTGAGGCAGGTCCCGCCGGCCCGCGTACCACGACGTCGTGACCCTCGTCGAGTCGATTTGAACGCCCACGGCTGCCGTACCGCCGTCGACCGCAACCGGACCAATTTCCCGAAACAGTTCACCCAAACCGGCACGCCACGCGTCCATCGCATCCCAGATGGCTTCCCCCACCTGTTCCGCCGACGTCCATGAACTCGGATCGTCTTCGGTTAGCGGGTCGTGGCGAGAAAATCCACGAAAAGGTGTGCAGGTACGGCGGGCGTGTGCCGATACGTGAAGTATGGCGCGCAAGAGCGATGACCGCGGCGGTTCGAAGGGTCCTGGGCCTCAGCGAGACCCTCGGGACGTGCGCATCGAGCGCCTCGAACGAGACAAGGCGAAGCTGATCGAGGAGCGGGATCACTGGAAGCGCCGCAGCGAGCATCTGGAGAAGGAGCTCGAGGCGGCGCGGCGCGCCGGCCGCCGACAAGCGGCCCCCTTCGCCAAGGACCGTCCGCAGGGACGCGGCGGGCGTCCCGGGCGGCGAGCCGGGGCGGAGTACGGCAGGCAGGGGCGCCGCCGGCCGCCGACGCAGGCTGACGAGACCCACGTGGCGCCGGCCCCGACGAGCTGTCCGGACTGCGGCGGCGCGGTCGCGCTGGACCGTGTGGCGTCGCAGTATCAGGAAGACCTGCCCGAGGTGCGTCCCCTCGTGCGGCGCTTCGACATCGAGGTGGGCCACTGCTCGCAGTGTCAGCGGCGCGTGCAGGGCCGGCACGCGCTGCAGACCTCCGACGCGTTGGGCGCGGCTGCCGCTCAACTGGGCCCGAACGTCGCCGCGCTGGTCGTCGAGTTGCACACCGAGCTGGGCATGCCGCTGGAGAAGGTCGTCCGCGTTCTGCGGACGCAGTTCGGACTGTCGGTGACCAAGGGCGGCCTGGTCCAACTGCTGCACCGCACCGCCGACGCGGCGGCGCCCGCGTATGCGGCGCTGCGCGAGCAGGTCCGCTGCAGTCCGGTGGTCACGCCGGATGAGACCGGCTGGCGGGTGAACGCGATCCTCCACTGGCTGTGGGCGTTCGCCACCCCGGAGACGACGGTCTATGCCATCTGCGACGGCCGGGGGTTCGCCGAGGCGGCGGCGGTTCTCGGCCCCGACTTCGCCGGCGTGCTGGTGCGGGACGGGTGGGTGGCCTATCGCGGCTTCAAGAAGGCGCCGCATCAAACGTGCCTGGCCCACCTCTTGAGACGGTGCAAGGACTTGCAGGCCGCTCATCCCGACAGCCCGTGGGCGGGCGCGGTGCAGGCGGTCCTGCGGGACGGCCTCGCCCTGCGGGACCGCTCGAACGCGGGCGAAATCAGTGAGCACGGTCTGGCGTCGGCCCGCGGTCGGCTCGCCGCCCGGCTCGGCCGGCTGATCGACACCGCGCCGCCGTTGGCCGCCGCCGAGCGCTTCGCCAAGCACTTGGCCAACGAATTCCCGGCGGTGTTCCTCTTCTTGTGCGACCCGTCGATCGACGCCACCAACTGGCGGGCCGAACAGGCCATCCGACCCGCAGTGGTCACGCGTAAGGTCTGCGGCGGCAACCGCACCCGGCGCGGGGCCGAGACACCCAGCAGGTGCTGGCCAGCGTCGTGCGTACCGCCCGCCAACGCAACCTCGACCCGCGCTCGCTGATCACGACGATGCTGTGCGCCCCCGAACCCGTCGTGCCCGAAGCGCTTGCGTTGCCGCCGCCCGCCTGACGCCGGGCGGCGTGGAAACCGCTCATCCGCTTCCCGTCCTCCTGCGCGCCCCCGGCCCGCACTCAATCCGCGCCGTCCCGCCGCCGCCCGAGCCCGCGACCCGTGGGTTTCGCCGCCAGCGGCGGGAACGCCACCAGGCAGCTCGCCGCTGTTCGCGGCGTCGGTCCCCGCCGCGTGTCCCTCATGGCGGCGGCGCCGTCGCCGGGACCCGCGTGGTCTCGCGCCGCCGCGGGGGACCGGGGCGCCGCGGAGCCGCCAGACCCAGCGCTCCGCGAGCGAACCAGCCGGACCGACCGTCGCTGCCGATGACGCGCCGACAAGCTGCCTTGGCGACAATGGGACTGCGAGTCTGCCATGGGCGCTCTCAACAGCGACATGCTCTGCACAGGTCCGCCGGCCGGCGAGTCGCCCCTCGTGCCCCTCGTTTCCGGCCTCCTCACAGCCACAGAGACCGACGCTGCGATGCCGACAAATCTGCGCGGGGACAACCTCGTCATGCAGCAACTTCCCCGACGGCTCGGTTCATTTCCGCCCATTTCCACTGGAGAAAATCAGTCCCGCACCCGGTAACCGAATACCTCGGATCAATCTGATAAACGCCGCGACCCGCGGCCGCGCTATTCAGCAAAAGGCCTGCCAACCCCGGATCGGAAGACGCGAGTGCCCGACGTAACGTATTGCGCGCGTTTTCGTTATCCGATTCGATCACGAGCCGAAAAGCTGTCATCCAACGGTCTGACGCCGGCAGGATTTCGTCTATAGAAACGCTCTCTTCGATCAGCGCCCTCGCTGCGTACCATTCCCTGAGCACCTCGTGATTGAAATCAACAGTGTCTGCCGACTCGTCGATGAGACGAGAGTCTGCCAACCATCTCTGCTGAACGTGACTGAGGCTCACGTCCGACTTGCGCACACGCCTTCCTGTGCTGATGGCCTCAACAGCAAGTCTCTGCAGTAGCCGGTTGAGTTCTTCTCCCTGTGGTCCGCTCTGTTCGACAACTTGGCGAGCCAGCCGGTTGATCAAGTCCGCCGGACTGTCGATGTTCATCGACTGCCCCCGGCGCAGTTCAGATCCGATCATGACCGCGAATAGTGGGCGCCGGGCCGCGTTCTGAATGGATTCCGACCAACCGTATAGCTCCGCTAACTGGACTGCTCTGCCAGCGATCCGACTGACCAAGCCGATGGCCTCGTTGTCATCTAGCTCAGGCAGCGTAGTGGGTTCGTCGGGCAACCGCAGACCCGGCAAGTGCCGACTCGTCGCGAGAAAACGTGATAGCGGGTACGCGTCCACATAGTACTCAATCTGAGTGATCAACTCGTTTGCCTGGGACACGCCTCGTTCATCTAGACCGTCCACGATGACCAATGTGCGCTGATAGCACGGCTGGACTAGCCCCGCGGTGCGCTTTTCGATATATTCCTCCAACGAGTCGGTCAGATCTCTCGCGTCTATGAAGAGAGGGAATGGCTGGGTTCCATCCCGCAGCGCAGCTTCAGCGGCCTGTTGAAAGATGCGTGAAGCTGCTAGAGACTTGCCGGATCCGCCGACCCCTACCACCATCCGAACAGGCGCATCTGTGGGTGTCAGGAGATCGCCGACTGAGAGGTCGCTAGCGCTGCCCGTGCCCCGGATCTCTCCGGCTGGACTCGTAATGCATGTGAACTCATCCGTACTCGTCCCGCAGCTCGAAGGCGAAGCTCATGGCGACGAGCTTGGCGTAGCCATACCACAGGAGCTGCGCGCCGGGCGGGGCGCGCTTGCGCCCCAGCCACCCGCCGAGGCGGGCCACCAGACCGACGGCGTCCCCGAGGCGCGTGGGTGCCGGCAGATTGCGGGAGCGGGCGAAGGTGGCCAGCACGCGCAACTCGCCGTCGGAAAACAGCAGGTCCCCCGGCAAGTCGGGCGTCTCGCGCCCGAGCTGGACCATCAACTGGATCCGCCACCCCACGACCATCTTGATGGCAATGGCCCGCTCGAGCCGCTCCGCCGTGTGGTGCTGCAACTCCTCGACCTTGCAGCCGGACTTGATGACCCGGAAGTACTCTTCGATGCGCCACCGCAGGGCGTACCAGCCCAGGATGCGCGTGGCGTCATCGGCGCTGGTCACCGGCAGCGTGGTCAGCACAAACCACTCCAGCGGCTTGACCGCGGGCGGCGGCTGTTCCTCGCGCGCATGGACGACAAACAGCTCGACCGGCTCGGCGCCGGGGCACGGCAGCGACACCTGCCGGTAGCGCAGGGTCACCTCGGCGACGCGAGCGGCCCGGCCGTCCTTGCGGGGCTGTTTGCTGGCCTTCACCCGCGCGCTCAGCCGCCGCACCTCGACCAGGGCGGCGCCGCGGGCCGGCGCGTTGCGCACCTCCTCGAACAGACGGCGCGAGACCGTCTGCCCGTCGGCCGTCTTCTCCCGGCCGAGGACGCGGTCGACCTTCGCCCGGACCAGCAGGTCGACCCGCGGGGCGTGCGCCCGGCGCTCGATGAACAGGTCGAGAAAGTCGGCCTCACGGTCCATCGTGCACACCACCCGCGTCTCACCCAGCCGCTCGGCCGCCGCCGCGCAGTCGCGCAGCCCCTCGACCCAGCGGAACGACTTCCGCGCCTCGCGCGGCTTCGGCTGGCCTTTCTCCTCGGGATTCGGGGGCGCGGGCGCGTCGAACGCCGCCCGCAGGACGCCCAAGGCCACCCCGTCCGGATTGACCGCCAGCGTGGTGTGCAGGTCAAGGCCGCGGGCCACGGCGCCGGTCTGATTCGAGCCGATCACCCCAAGCCCCTCGGTCTGGCTGCGCCCGGTGAAGCTCAGGCGGGTGCCGTCCTGGAGGCACAGCACCGTGTCATGCGTCCGCATCCGTCGCAGCGTGCGCTCGCGATGGGGAGCGAGAATGTTCTCGACCGTCACCGCGCTCTCCGCGGGCTGATCGATCAGCCGGTAATGTCCCTTCACCAACGCTCTCCCGCCGGTCGCGGCGCCCGTGATGGCGCGCATCGGAGACTCGGCCATCTGATGGGCGCTCAACACCAAGCGTGCGCTCAGCCGCGCGTCGCCCAGCCGCGCCCCGCCGAACTCGCGGCCCGCCCAGGACTCGGCGTCGAGCCCGTCGCCGACCGCCAGCGGCGCCACCCTCGGTGCGGGCGCCTGGAGGGTATCGCGCCACGCCGGCTCCAACGCGTACATATACACCGCCTTGCACGTTTCCCGCGCCGCGTGCGTACGGTCCTGGCGCCCGCGTCCGCGGGTCTCACCTACTCGCACCCAGTTCGCCGCACGCACGCTCGCCCCGGTGTGTTCGGTCTCGTCGACGAACGTCTCCAGCAGCCAGGGCCGATAGCCGTAGAGGCGCTCGCAGTCGTCGCCGACCGCCCGAGCGGCCCGTCCCAACACGTGGGAGGCCAAGTTGCGGCACGAAATGTCGGGACGTATCAGCAGCCGGCACAGTCCCAGCACCCGGTGCAGGTGAGCGCGCCGGCGCGTGTCGTCCCAGCCGATCCAGGCGTCGCGGGACCGCAGGCGCCGCGCACAGGCCGCCAACCCCACCCCGCCCAGCCAGCCATGCCCGGAGCCCACCAGATACCGCAGTTGAGGGCCGACAAAGGGTCCGGCGCCGCGCGGGTGCTCATGCGCCATCAGCGTGTTCCAGACCCGGCGCTGGTCGCCGGTCTCCACCCGCACCAGCGCCAAGTCCCGAACCTCGCCGACCGTGCCGGGCACGTCAACCGCTGGCGCCACCGGGTGCGGGAGCACACGCGGGCGCCACACACCGCCGCGAGCGGGCCGCCCCCGAGGCAGCGAGACGTGGCCTGCCGCTTCGAGGTCGGCCAACGCCGCGCAGCAGCTCGCGCGCTGCCACCGGCCGCGGCCATCGCGAAAATCGAACGCTTCACAGACCCGATCGGCAACCTGCCCGAGGCCGTGAATGCCCTGCGATACCGCCCCCTCCAGCACCTCGCGCAGTCGCGTGAGGTTGCCCCGCAGGCTGCGCCCAACCTGATTCTGAATCTCCATGCCGGCCACCGTAGCGAAGTGGCTTCATGAAGTCCAGCGAAAAGTTATGGGGCACGGGCAGCGCTAGCGAGTGCAGTGGCGAGGTCGCTCGGCACACCCAGTGTTATCCATAACTGCTTGCACTTGGCGACAGAAGAATCTCGCCATTGTTGCAGTTTCTGGCGGCGAGCAGGCGGCGCGGGGTCTCGCAGAGCTCTGGTGATTTCATCAGCCAGCGTAGCGGTAAGCGCCTCGCGAAGCGCTGTGCCGGCGCTGACGTCTTGCGTTTTGCAGTACTTGCGGACGATGGCGAGCAACTCGCAAGTCAGCGCGTCTCTTTCGTCTGCCGGAAGCTTGAATACAAGGAGACGACGACCGGCATCTATACCGGCATTTATCTCCTCGACCACGGGCTGGGTAGTTGTTGAGCCTACGAGCCACACGAGGAAGTCTGCGTCTCTGGCATGCCTCAGGTAGGCGTCGGATGCCGACTCCGAACTGGCGGGAGTGAATTCGAAGGCCCAAGGCTGCGTAAATGGGCAACTCTTGAACGCACGGACGGTTTCTTCCCGCGCGGAACTCAATTGGGTGCGGCTCTTCTTCGTAGAGGGCTTTTTCGCCTGTTCATAGGCGTTTGCGCTCGCCGACGGTCCCTTTTTGGCTCGTTTTGCGCGGGGACAGCGCCCACCCTCCTCTTTCGGGCAGCCAGCCCGGCCTGATCACGGGCCTGGGCGCTTCGGTCTGTCCCCTCCGGCGCGCCCCCCTGGACATTCGCGCGGCGTTTTGGTACGGTGTCGTGGGAAGGGAGACGCCTGCGATGGCCGTGGCGACGACGAGGTTCTCGGGACGTGCCTTCAGCGTGCAAGAGGTGAGGCTGATCCGCGAGATTGTGCGGGACTGTTCGGGCTTGAGCCGGATGGAGCTGGCGCGCACCGTGTGCGAGCTGTTGCGGTGGCGGCGCCCGAATGGGAGGCTGAAGGCCCGGGAGTGCCGGGAGTTCCTGGAGCGGCTCGACGCGGGGGGTGCGCTGGTGCTGCCTGACAAACGCCAGGGCCGCGCGATCGGTTCGGTCACCCGGGTTCCCCGGACGGCCGCGGGGGAGCCGGGGAACCCGCTCGTCGGCAGCGTGCGCGATGTCGAGCCGCTGCAGGTCGAGCTGGTGCGCGAGCCCGCCCAGCGCCTGCTGTTCCGGGAGCTGGTGGGACGCTACCACTACCTCGGGCACACGGTCCCGTTCGGCGCACACCTGCGCTATCTGGTGTTTGCTTCGAGGCCGGCACGGGCGGTGGTCGGCTGCCTGCAGTTCTCCAGCCCGGCGTGGCGCATGGCGGCCCGCGACCGCTGGGTCGGCTGGGACGACCCGACTCGGGCGCGCAATCTCCAGCGCGTGGTCAACAACAGCCGCTTCCTGTTGCTGCCGTGGGTCGGGGTGAGGAACCTCGCCAGCGCCGTCCTGGCGCGCGGCCTCGGGCGGTTGGCGGTGGACTGGCCGCACCACTACAACCTCGAGCCCTGGCTCGTGGAGACGCTGGTGGATCCCCGCCGCCACCACGGTGGTTGCTACCGCGCCGCCAACTGGGTCGCGTTGGGCGCCACCAGCGGTCGAGGTCGCATGGACCGGTACGGCCGCCGGGCCGGTGAGGCACCCAAGACGGTCCTGGTCTATCCTGTGGTCCGGGATGCGAAGCGGCGGTTGCGGGAGCGTTGAGCGATGCGAGCCGTCGCCCACCGCGCCGCTCCCCCCGACGAGGCGCCGTATGCGGCGGCGGAGGCCGCCTTCGCGGAGGCCAAAGCCTACCTCTCTTCGCGCGAAGCCCAGCAGATGAGTGAGAGCGACCTCGAACGGGTGCTGCAGCGGCGGGGCCAGGAGCTGATGCGCAAGCTCCTGCAAGGGCACCTCGAGCAACGCAGCCCGGGGGAGGCCGCCGGTCCGGTCGAGGGGGCCGACGATGTCGAGCGCTCGGAGCGGCGCGTGCACGAACGCCACCTGGAGACGACCTTCGGCACGGTGCAGGTCGAGCGCCTGGGCTACGCGCGCCCCGGTTGCGCATTCCGGTGAAGTTGAACGCCAGATCCGGGGATGGTGAACACGGAATCCGGCGAACGTGAACGGCTCGTCGGAGCACAACGACGTTTCCTCGGTCGGTTTCCTCCCATCGGCTTCGCAACGGGTGTTCGAGTCCTACCCGTGACGTCGTTTTCGAAGAGTACAACGATCTTGCCTGTGGAGCGTATGGGCGGCGTTCTGGGCTGTCCAAGGCGGTGTGGGAAACGCGCCTCGACGCGGGTGCAGTCAGCCGCCAGCGTATCGTGCGCGTTTTCCATACCGCCGGTGCGCTCCACGGGCCGGCCTGCCCCCGGCGGGGACCGGCGGCGTGCTGGACCGGGGCTGACCTCGGTAGTGCCGCGGTGGGGGCTGGCGTTGGGATGCTCATGTCGTCTGCCGGGTGCGGGTCTTCGGCGCGTCGTGCGTCCGTCGCATCGAGCGGCCCTTCAACTCGATGCGGTGCGCGTCGTGGAGCAGGCGGTCGCAGATGGCGTCGGCCTGGTTGGCGTCGCCGATGACGGCGTGCCAGTCGGCCACGGGCAACTGGCTGGCGATGAGGGTCGAGGCGCGTTCGGCCCGGTCCTCGATGACCTCGGTGAGGTCGCGCCGCTCGGCGTCGCGCAGCGGTGCGATCATCCAGTCGTCGATGGCGAGCAGGTCGAGCTTGGCGAGGCGAGTCAGGAGCCGGGCGTAGGACCCGTCGCCGCGGCCCACGGCGAGCTCGTGCAGCAGGCGCGGCATCCGGACGTAGCGTGCGGTGAAGCCGCGGCGGCAGGCCCGTTCGACGAACGCGCAACAGAGGAAGCTTTTTCCGATCCCGGTGGGACCGATCAGGACCAAGTTGTGACGCTCGGCGACCCACGCGCAGGCGCCGAGAGTCAGGACCTGCTGGCGGTTGAGCCGGCGCGGATGGGTGAAGTCGACGGCCTCGAGCGTGGCGGGATGGCGCAGCTTGGCGGCGCGGAGCCGCCGCTGGAGCTTGCGCTGCTCGCGGGCCGTCCATTCGGCGTCGACGAGCAGGCCGAAGCGTTCCTCGAAGCCGAGGGCGGCGGCCTCGGCGGTCTGGAGCTGGTGGTGGCAGGCGTCGGCCATCGCGCCGAGCTTCATGGCGTTGAGCTTGTCGAGGGTCTGTTCGATCAGCATGGGTCCTCCCCAGTGGTGGTCGCGGCGTAGTAGTCGGCGCCGCGGATGTTGGCGTGGGTGGGCGTCGGGGCGGTCTCGGCCGGCGGCTCCAGGGGCAGACGGTCCTGGCCGGTGGCGAGGATGTTCTTGACGGTGTGGAAGCGGCAGGAGCCGAGGGCCATGGCGCGGGCGCTCGCGGCGTCGAGCCGGGGGTTGCCGTGCTGCCGCCCCAACCGCATGAGCCCGAGCACGGCCTTGTATCCCTGCTCCGGATGGGGGCGGCTCTCGAGGATTCGAGCGACGAGCTCACCGGTCGCCGGTCCGACCTTCTCGGCCCAACGGATGAGACGCGACGGGGTCCACTCGGCGTGCGCGCGATGGGCGCTCGGCATGTGCTCGGCGACGGTGGACGGCTGTCCGTCGTAGCGGCGGGGGTGCGACGACACGCGGCGGCCTTTGAAGAAGACCTCGACGGTGGTCGTGGTGTAGCGGACCTCGACCTGCTCGCGGAGGAGCTGGAACGGCACGCTGTAGGCGTGCCGCTCGACGAGGACGTGGTAGTCGATGGAGACGCGGCACAGCTTCCAGTACGCGAGGACATAGCGCGTGGCCGGCAGGGGTCGTAGCGCCGGGCGGTCGAGCTGCTCGTAGAGGGCGCGGCGGCTGATGCCCAGCTTCTTCATCGGCCGGTCGTTGAGCGCGTCGAGGCGGACGCGGATCGCCAGGTTCAGGGCACCGAGGCTGAAGAACGTCTCGTCGCGGAGCCGGGCGAGTATCCACCGCTGGGCCAGGAGTACTGCGCCCTCCACGGCGGCTTTATCTCTTGGTTTCCTCGGCCGCGCCGGGACGACGACGGCGCCGTAGTGGGCGGCGAGGTCCTCGTAGGTGCGATTGACGCCCGGCTCGTAGCGGCAGGGACGCGTGATGGCGCTCTTGAGCTGGTCGGGGACCCACAAGGCCGTCGTGCCCCCGTAGTACCCGACCATGCGGGTGTGGGCGTCGACCCAGTCGGGCAACTGCTGGGTGGCGGTCGCCTCGGCGTAGGTTAAGCCGCTGGCGCCGAGCACGGCGACGAACAGCTCGACGCGTCGCAATTCTCCGGTGTGCCGGTCGACCAGCGCCGGACGTTTCCCCGAGAAGTCGATGAACGTCTTCTCGCCGGCGCGGTGGACCTGCCGCATCGACGGCCGCAGCCGTCGCGCCCACTGCCGGTAGAGCTCGCAGAACTGGGTGCGGCGGTAGCCGTGCGGATGAACCTGGGCGTACTCCTCCCAGAGGAGCTGCAGCGTGACGCCGTCGCGCTTGAGCTCGCGGTGGATGTACGCGCAGTCAGGCTGGCTCCGGTCGTGCACCGGGGCGGCGCGTGGGAACAACCGGGCCTCGAGGGCCGCGTCATCCAACTCGGCCGGCAGTGGCCAACCCAACCCTCGTTGTGCGGTCCGCTGCAGATACAGCGAGACCGTGCCCACGCCGATCGCGCAGGCTTGGGCTATCGCCCGGTGGGACAACCCCCGCTCGTGCTTGAGACGGAGAACCTCACGAATCTTCCTCACCAGTAGCCTCCGTGCCGGCATCGCCTCGCCCTCCTTTCGGAAGGCCAGCGTGCGGCGATCAGGCTACCGACGAGCGTTCACGATGACCGGATTCCGTGTTCAACTTCACCGGATCCCGTGTTCAACATCCCGGATCCGGTGTTCAACTTCCGCCGGATCCGGCGTTCAACTTCCGCCGGATTACGCACCGGTCACGACAGTCTGCATCCGCTCGATGCCGCGCTCAACCTGCCGCCGGAGCGTTACTCGCTCGAGGTGCGCCGCCGGGTGGCGGAGGCGGCCGCCTCGCGGTCCTTTGACGAAGCGCTGTTCGATCTGTCTCGCAGTACCGGGGCGGAGGTACCCAAGCGTCAGGCGGAACAGTTGGTGGTTCGAGCGGCTCAGGACTTCGACGCCTTCTACGAGGCACGCCGTACGGAGGATGGCCAGCCGCCACCCGAGGGGTCGGTTGTGGTGCTCACCTTCGATGGCAAGGGGGTCGTGCTGCATCGCGAGGATCTGCGCGAGGCGACGCGCAAGGCGGCCGAGAAGCGCCGGCAGCACAGGGGGCAGCTCTCACGGTTCAAGCGCCTCAAGCCGGGAGAGAAGAAGCACTCGAAGCGAATGGCGACGGTGGCCGCCGTCTACACGGTCGCGCCGTTCGTGCGGAGCCCGGAGGAGTTCCTGCAGAGCTTGATGCCACGACCGCCGGGGGCCAAGACCCGGGCCGTGCGGCCTCGCCCCGTGGCGAAACGGGTCTGGGCGAGCCTCGAACGGGAGCCGTTGGAGGTGGTCGCGGAGGCGACGCTGGAAGCGGAGCGGCAAGACCCCGAGCACGTCAAGCGCTGGGTCGCGCTCGTCGATGGCGCCGAGACGCAGCTCGACCTCGTGGAAGCGGGCGCCGCCGCGTACGGCGTGGACGTCACGGTGGTACTGGACATCATCCACGTGGCCGAATACGTCTGGAAGGCGGCGCATGTGTTCCATCGCGAGGGGAGCCCCGAGTTGGAGTGCTGGGCCTGGACGCGTCTGCGATGCATTCTCGAGGGCAAGGCCCGCAAGGTGGCGGCGGCGATGCGGCGTGCGGCGACCGTCGCCGGCTTCTCGAGCGACACCCGCAAGCCGGTCGATACGTGCGCCAACTACCTGCTGAAATACGCGCCGTATCTGCACTACGACCGCTACCTCGCGGCGGGCTATCCCATCGCCACCGGCGTCATCGAAGGGGCGTGCCGGTACTTGGTCCGCGACCGGATGGAGTTGACCGGCGCCCGCTGGCGCCTGGTTGGAGCCGAGGCGGTCCTGAAGCTCCGGGCGCTACGAGCCAGCCGCGACTTCGATGCGTACTGGGACTTCCACGAAGCGCGCGAGTACCAGCGGAACCATGCCCAGCGATACGCTGATGGGATAGCACCGCCGGTCAGCGAGCCGCCCCCACCGCCCTCCTCACCACGCCTTCGACGGGTCAAGTAGCTCTTGCCGTGCCGCTCGCAGAAACCCCTGGGCCGCCGACGAAGAAGAGCCGCACCCAACTCAATTCGTCCGTCATCCGGCTACTGACGAATACCCGGAGATTGGGCTCGGAGCGCACCAGCGTATCGGGTGGGACTCGCTGAGACTTGCGTCCGACAGTGGGGCTCGACTCCGGAGAGCTCTCTTGCATTGGAGCTATTTCGCGAGGTGTGGCGTTGGCGACCTTGGCGAGTACGACGACGTTGGCGGACGACGGAATAGCGAACTCTTGGCCTTCGGTCCGGGGCCGCTCGGCGGAGGCCGGTACGTCCCGTACGCCAGCTCTGAACTCACGGCCCCCCGGCTTCGTTGGTGATGCGGTAGAGCTTCGACTGGGTGCGCAGAATCAGGCTGCCGCGCACGACGGCGGGGGTGGCGAGGGCCATCTCGTTCAGCGAGTTGGTGTGCAGCAGCTCGAACTCGGGTCCGGCGCGGACGACGAAGGTGTCGCCGTCTTCGCCGAGCAGGAACACCCGGCCGTTGTAGGCCCAAGGCGAGGCGGTGAACCCCGAGCCGGGCCGGACGCGGGTGCGGCCGTAGATCTCGCGGCCGGTCCGGGCGTCGTGGCTCAGCAGGAAGCCGCGGTCGAGCAGCGTATAGTAGGCGCCCTGGTAGACCAGCGCCGAGGTATTGTACGTGCCGAGCATCGGCTGATACCAGACGACGTAGTCGTTGCCGGTCTCGCCGGGCTCGAGCGTGATGTCCCCCGAGGCGCCTGCGCGGACGGCGTACACCGGCCGCGGCATGCCGCCGGGATAGCCCGAGCTGATATAGACGAGCCCGTCGCGGGCGAAGGGGGTGGGGACGACGTTGGCGGTCATCCCCCCGATCTCCCAGAGCAGGCCGCCGTCGAGGTCGTAGGACCGCACCAGCCGGCGGCCCGCGGTCACGATCTCGGTCCGGACGGCGTTCTCCCACACGAACGGGCTCGACCAGTTCTCGTTCTCGTCGCGCTCGACCCGCCACACCTCGTCGCCGGTGCGGGCGTCGAGGGCGAGCAGGAACGACCCGGTGGTGTTGTCGTTGACGATGTACAGCCGTCCGTCGTGCAGGGCCGGCGAGGCGGCGGTGCCGAACCGCTGCCAGCCGTTGAAGACGCCGAGCTCCCGGGTCCAGACCACCTCGCCCTCGAGGTCGAGCGCGGCCACGAGCCCGATCGTCCCGAAGTAGACGTAGACGCGCTCGCCGTCGGTGACCGGGGTCTCCGACGCGAAGCTGTTCTTGATGTGCCGCTCGATGGCGGGCATCGCGGAGTACAGCTCGCGCACCCAGCGGACCTCGCCCGCCGAGAAGGCGACGTCGTAGACGAACCATCGGTGCGCGGCCGCGGCCGGCGTGGCCCCGAAGTCGGCCCCGGGGTCGTACAGCCCCGGCTGCGGCGGCGGCTCGTCACCGGCGCTGACCGCGGTGGTCACGAAGACGTGGTCGTCCCAGACGACGGGAGAGCTCCACCCCAGGCCCGGCACGTCGGCGACCCAGACGACGTTCTCGGTCTCGCTCCAGGTCTCGGGCAGCCGCGGATCGTCGGCCGCCGCGCCGGCGTCCGGGCCGCGGAACCCGGGCCACTGGCCCGGTTGCGCCGCTGCCGGGACCGCAAGGCCCGCGACGAGGACCGGGACCGCGACGAAGCCGATGAGCCAACTGCCGCGCATGGAACCCTCCTCAACGCCGTGGTGCCGCCGGAGCCGGGGGGCGCCGGTCGTCGAGTTCCGTCAGCACCCGGCGCAAAACGATGCCACGGGCTCCTCGAGGCCGGGCAACGTCGTCTGCGGCGCCGATTCCCGTCCAACCCACCCTGCTTAGTCTGCGCCGCTGCATCGGCGCAGACTGCCAGGAGCCCGTAGTGAGACCGCTTCCCGCCAGACGCTCGTCTAGTACCCGTCCAGCCCCTCGGTCAGCTCGATGTAGGTGCCGAAGGGGTCGGTGAAGAAGGCGATGCCCAGGCTCAGCGCGGGGATCTCCTCGTAGGGCCGGTCGAAGACGATGCCCTTGGCTTCCAGCTCGCGGCAGAACGCCTCGAGGCCGTCGACCTCGAAGCCGATGTGGTCGAGCGCGGTCCCCTGGGTCCCCGCGGGGCTCTCCGCCGACGCCGAGAAGGTCAGGTTGACGCCGGGCAGGTCCGCCTCCTGGAACGAGCCGCGCATGCCGCGCTCCGCGCCGAACGTGTCGACGTACCACGCCTGCATCTCGTCGACGGGGCCCGCGAAGTGGAGGTGGTGCAGGGCCATCGGGGGCTCGGTCGCGCTCTGAACGAACTCGACCTTCAGGTCGTCGGGAGCCATGGTGTAGGCGATGTAGGTGTCCTGGTCGGCGATGTGCGCCAAGCCGTCCTCGACCGCGAGGGCCGGCGGCAGCTCCTCGCGGGTCACGATCGGATAGCCGGCCGCCTGCACCTTGTCGACCGTCGCCCGGGTGCTCGGCACCGAGAAGCCGATGTGGTTCACCGACGTGCCCTTGGTGCCGCTGGTCGGCTCGCCCTCGCGCATGAACACGAGCACGTTGGGGAACTTGACGATCTCGAGCCGTCCGCCGACGGTGACCAGCTCGCCGCCCAGGGTGTCGACCCAGAACCGCTTGTGCTCGTCGATGCTGGTCACGACCAAGTGATGGTGCCCGTAGACGATCGGCCCGTCCTGCGCCGCCGTCAATTGCGACACCATCAGCAGGCCGAGCGTCTCAGGGGCCAGCGCCACGGTCCGGGCCGCAACGCGAAGTTCGGCACGTATGGCCTCACTTTCGGCGGCCGTCGCCTGCGCCAGCGCCGGAGATGCGTCGATCAGCCCGAGCAACCCGGCTGCCACAGCCGTTGCGATCGTCTTCGTCATTGACAAACCCTCCACTCTCTGTCGGAAGCTCATTCACTCCATCTCGGGAGCCCGTTCACTCGCTGATGCCCGGTGGGTGCGGCTCGGCAATGCCGGCGATACGCCCCACTCTGGTCGGGAGCCCGCTCAGTCGCTGATGCGGGCCCAGCGTATCGTGCTCTGTAACTCGCGCCCCTCGGCGTCGGTCGCCGGCGGAGGCATCAGGTTCAGGTGCGTATCGGTCAGCTCGAAGAAGCGCTGCGCGTCGGTGCCGCTCTGGCCCGGGTCCTCGTTGCCGATGCGGTGGTGCACGAGGTAGCCCTCTTCCTCGTTGACGGAGAATGGCCCGAAATAGCTGCCGTAGGAGTCCACCACGGCCAGCGCCTCGTCCGCCGTCGGGTCATCGCCCGCGTAGGACTCGCGACCGGCCCGCATCAGGTGCACCGACATGTGCCCCGAGGGCGCGTACGCGATGTATGCCGTCTCGTACTGGTCGGCCGGCACCGACTCGCCGTCGCTGGTCTCGCGCGCCACCGACTCGACCCGGTAAAAGCCGAAGAGCCGCCGGTGGGTGTCGGTGAGCTCCGCCTCCGGCATGTCCGGCAGCCGCTCCCAGGTGATGAACGACCGCGCGCCGTCCTCGCTCGCCGGCGGCTGCAGAATCAGGTTGTCGCCCTCGAAGGTGAAGAAGCGCTGATAGTCCGACCCCGCGCCGGACGGGTTCAGGCCGCCCTCCAGATGGTGGGTAGCGTACCCCTCCGCCTCGTTCACGCTGAAGCGTCCGAAGTACGACGAGTAGCTGCCCATCTGGGCGAGCGCCTCGTCGGGGGTCGGCCCGCCCTCGGAGTACGGCTCCCGGTCGGGGCTCATCAGCGTGACGCCCATGTAGCCGGTGGCGTCATACATGATGTAGCCGACCCGGCCCTCGACCGGCTCGCCGATCAGCTCGCCGTCCGCGTCGCGGCGCTCGCTGCGCACCAGCGACCAGGCGCCCGCGAAGCGGTCCATCGGGTTCGCGACGGCCGCGTCGCCGGTCGCCGGCTCCTCCGCCGGCGGGGATCCGCCGCATCCTGCGAAGAAAATCAGGCCCATAAGGCCGAGCGCCGCGAATCGCGTCCTGTGCATCGCTCTCTCCTTTTACCGCCCGACGGCGGCGTCATCCGGCCCGCCCCCTGCCCGGCCCTCGCCCTGGCTCGAAGCAACCGTCCAGCGGCCCAGCTCTGCCGCGCACCGCTCCTGCCGGCGTCAGCGCCTCCTGCAGGAGGCGTCGCCGGTCCACCGCGCACGACCCCTACTGCGTCACCGTCACCGTCACGTCGGCCGGTGTGTAGAGGTAGCCGTCGTCGGCCATGGCCCGGATCACGTAGGTGCCCGGCTCGCTGAAGCGGGCGGTGGTCACGATGCGTCCGTCCTCGGGCAGCGGCGGCGGGGTCCAGCCCGGCGTGTGGTCGACCATCGGGCGGACGAACGGATCGAAGTCCACCGTCCCGGGTCCGCCGTACTGGATCCAGGCCAGCCGCAGACCGAGGGCGTTGCGTCGGCCCGGCGGGCGGCTGTTGCGGGCCGCGCGCATCTCCGGCACCCCGTCGTCGGCGATGACCGCGGTCAGCGACAGCGTCTCACCCACCGCGACCGTGCGGCTGTGGCCCTCGGGCAACGTGATCGACGGCGCGTTGTTCTCGATCTCCGGGGCGCCGCCGCCGGCGCGGTTCATCGCGATCACCTGCTCGTCGATGATCTGCTCGGGCACCAGCCAGCCCACCGCGCGGTCGGTCCGACCGTGGGCGGTCACCGTCCACACCAGCTCCTTGTCCCCCCAGTCGGCGGGCACCGTCACCCGCCACGCGAAGCGCTGCCGGCGCGGATAGAAGTACGCCGGCTGCCCCCGATCGATGTCGCCCGGCTCGAGGAAGTTGTTCGGCCCGACCGGAATGTTCAGCTCTTCTTCGTAGTTCCGGTTCAGGTAACCGAACACGATGTCGAAGCTGCCGTCCGGGTTCTGCTCCCACCCCTCGAAGACCGGCTGCACATTCTGGCCGCTGTGGTAGGTCTGCGCGGTCGCGGCGGGCACCGCCGCCAGCAACGCGAGACTCGACAGACCCACCGCAATCGCGCCCCCGAACGCGCCTCTGGCCGGCACCCGCATCTTCCGTCCTCCCTGCAAGCCCGCGGTGTAAAACCCCGCGGTCTCGCCACGCCTTCCTTCTCGCCACCCCGGAGAATCGACCGGGTCCGCGGCTACTCGCTGTTGGTACGCCTCCGCTCCGCCAGCTTCTGCTCGTAGACGTCCTCGGGCATGTGGAAGAAGCTCATCCACGCGAAGCTCATGTCGTCGATCGACCGGTTGCCGAACCCCACCCAGTTCTTCGGGTCGGGGTTGTAGCGGTTGGTGGCGGTGTTGTCGTGCCAGCCGATGACGTGGAGGATCGTGCCCGCGGGCAGCAGCGGAGCCATCTCGTCCGCGTAGTTGTAGACGATGTGCCAGCCGAAGTTGTGGCCCGTGCAGCTCAGCGTCTCGATCAGGCCGTTGGGTTGGATCGCCTCGACGCACATCCGTTTGCCGCGAATGTGCATGTGCGGCTGGAACGCCGTCACCTGGGTCGGCTCGGGCAGCACGTAGTAGCCGTCGCTGCGCACGTTGTCGGCCCCGGCGGGGATGTCGAGGGTGTCGAAGCTGTCGCCGACGTGCCGTGAGATCAGCACGCGGTCGGGCACGTAGCCTTCGGGATAGAGCTGAAAGCCGACCCGGGTGCGGTCGACGATCTCCTCGCCCACGGCGCTGTAGTGCATGTTGAAGCGAATCTGCGTCCCCGCCCGAATCAGGCGTCCGGTGCCGTCAGGGAAGATGTCGCCGTTCTTCCCCATCGCGTACTCGTTGAGAAAACCGCCGCCCTCCTCGCCGTCCTCCTCCTCCCAGCGCATGGACGTCGCCACGTGATGCACGACCCGGTGCGCGCCGGGAGACGGCTTGGTCTCGACCGCCTTGATGTAGCGATCGGTCGTCAACCGCGAATCGGCCCAGATGTCGAGCCAGCGGTCCGCGTCGACCGCGCCCACCACCACCGGTTCCGGCATCTCGACGATCCACTCCGGGGTCCCGATGCGCCACTCCTCCAGCGACTCAAGCTCGATCGGCGGCGGGGCATCGGCGGGATTGCCGCGCGGCGCGCCGGCGTCGACCCAGCGGCCGATAATCGCGATCTCCTGGTCGGACAGCGATGCGTCCTCCTTGAACCGCCGCACCCCGACGTTGCGCTCGACGAACCACGGCGGCATCTCGCGCTGCGCGGTCTTGTCCCGGATGGCCCGGGCCCACGGCCGCACCTCCTGGTAGGTCAGCAGCGACATCGGGGCCACCGAGCCGGGACGATGACACTGCTGGCACGCGCGCTGCAGGATCGGCAGCACGTCCCGGGTGAACGTGACCTCGTCCGCTGCCTGCTCGCCGGCCGCCGCGAACGCCGGCGCCAGTAGCACGCCGCCGGCAACGACGAGTGTGCACACCCCCATCGCGAAACCGCCGCTCCACCGTCCCTGCATGGCACTCATCCTCAACCTCCACCCGATACCGGGTCGCCGCCGTTCCGCCGGCGGCCCACACGAACAGTCCCCCGCACGCGTCAACCAGGGGACTCGCAGCATTGTCCGTCAGGGCCGGCACGCGATCAACCCGACCGGCGGGGTCTGCATCCTCCGACCTGCCCGCCCGCCGGCCGAGGACGGCCGGACGGCCGTCCCGCGCCGCGCGGCGCCCCCGCCGACTCCGGCCGGGTTGCCGTGGCGGGATGGGCCTATCAGCCCGTGGCGAAAGTCCCCCGCTGCATTCGAGCGGCGATGCATCCCGCCTGACCGCGTTGCTCCTCGGTCAAATATGCCCAATATTCTCCCTCGTCGCGCCTTGTCAGGCACGGGCGCTCTTCAGCCCGCTGGCGCACTCGCCGCTCTCGGTGAAACGCGGGGTTCCGCCACGGGCTGCTATGCCGGCCCCGCGCACGCCTCGAAATGGCGCATCGCGGCCTCGACGCCGCTCGCGGCGACCGGCATCGCGCTGAGCCGCAGCCCCATCTCGACCCCGGCCAACGTGCCGAGCAGGCTCAGGTCGTTCAGATCGCCGAGATGGCCGATGCGGAAGACGCCGCCGGCAAGCTTTGCGAGCCCGACTCCGAGCGACATGTCGAAGCGGTCGAGCACCACCTTCCGCAATCGATCCGCGTCGTGGCCGGCGGGCGTCATCACCGCAGTGATCGAGTCGCTGTACTCGTCGGGGACGGCGCACAGGATCTCCAGGCCCCAGGCCCGCACCGCCCGCCGCGTTGCCTCGGCGTGGCGCGCGTGCCGGGCGAACACCTGCGGCAGCCCCTCTTCCCGCAGCATGGCCAACGCCTCCTTCAGCCCGTACAGGAGATTGGTGGCCGGCGTATAGGGAAAGAACCCCTTCTCGTTGGCCGCGAGCACCGGGCTCCAGTCCCAGTACGCCCGCGGCAGCCCCGCGCGGCCGTGGGCGGCCAGGGCCTTCTCGCCGATCGCGTTGAAGCTGAGCCCCGGCGGCAGCATCAGCCCCTTCTGGGACGCCCCCACCGTCACGTCGACCCCCCACTCGTCATGCCGGTAGTCGATGGAGCCCAGCGACGAGATGGTGTCGACGAGGAAGAGCGCCGGGTGCCGGGCGTGGTCGAGGGCGTGGCGGATGAGGGGGATGCGGCTGGCCACCCCCGTCGAGGTCTCGTTGTGCACCACGCACACCGCCTTGACGGCGTGCCCGCGGTCTTCCTGCAGACGCGCTTCCACCTGCGCGGGGTCGACGCCGCGCCGCCAGTCACCGGGGACCCAGTCGACGTCGAGGCCCAACCGCTCGGCGATCTGCTTCCAGAGCGTCGCGAAGTGCCCGGTCTCGAACATCAGGACGCGGTCGCCGGCAGACAGCACGTTGACCAGGGCCGCCTCCCAGGCGCCGGTACCGGACGCCGGATAGATGACCACCGGCCGGGTGGTGCGAAACACCTCGCGGACCCCGTCCAGCAGCTCGCGCCCCAGCGCCTGGAACTCGGGGCCGCGATGGTCGATCGTCGGCTGCGCCATGGCGCGCAGCACCCGTTCGGGCACGTTGGTCGGTCCGGGAATCTGCAGGAAGTGACGGCCGGCTCGGTAGGACATGCGTATGCTCTCTGGTTGTCGGACAGGGTCTGATGCAGTCAACCCGTGTAACGAGGCCCCCACGGCATTCTCGACCGGCGCTCCATCCTGCCTTGACTGCGTGGTTCGCGGAGCGGCGAGCCCCGTGGTCGCCCGTGCGCAGGATGCTTCCTCGTCCGCGCCTTGCAGCCGGGTGACTTGCAGCCCGCTGCCGCCCTCGCCGGTCACGGTGCGGCTCGGGGTCTTGCCGCAGCCGCGCGGGGACAATCTATCATCCCCCGCCGGCCCTGCCACCGCGAATCGCCGTCGTCGCGGCAGGGATATACTCCCCCCGTGACCGACCGTCTGCAACACGATCTGGAGGCGTCCATCGACGGCGAGGTCCGCTTCGACCGGATCAGCCGCGTCCTCTACTCGACCGACGCCAGCGTCTATCAGATAGAACCGACGGGTGTGGTGGTCGTCCGCAACCGCGACGACGTGCTCCGCACCATCGAGATCGCGCGCCGGCACGGGGTGTCGATCACGGCGCGCGGGGGCGGCACCTCGCAGGCGGGTCAGGCCATCGGTTCCGGGCTGCAGCTCGACACCGCGCGGTTCTTCAACCGGGTGCTGGAGGTCAATCCGGAAGAGCGGTGGGCGCGCATCGAGCCGGGCATCGTGCTCGACGAGCTGAACGCGCATCTGGCGCCGCACCGGCTCCGCTTCGCCCCCGACATCTCGACCGCCAACCGAGCCACCGTCGGCGGCATGATCAGCAACAACTCCAGCGGCGCGCGCTCGGTGCTGTACGGCAAGACCATCGACCACGTGCTCGATCTCCACGTCGCGCTGGGCGACGGATCGATCGCCCATTTGCGTCCGCTCGCGCCGGACGAGCTCGAGGCGGCCTGCGCCCCCGACACCCTGGAGGGCGCGTGCTATCGCATGCTGCGCGGCCTGGGACCGGCCCACGCGGAAGAGATCGACCGCCGGTATCCGAAGATTCTGCGGCGGGTCGGCGGCTACAACCTGGACCGGTTCACCGATCCGGCCCGGCCCTTCAACCTGGCGGAGCTGATCGTCGGGTCCGAGGGCACCCTCGGCGTGGTCGTCGAGGCGCGGGTGAACCTGGTACCGCTGCCCAGCGCCAAGGCGGTGCTGACCATCGAGTTCGACGACCTCCTCGACGCCCTCGGGGCCACCCCCGCGATCCTCGAGCACCGGCCGTCGGCGGTCGAGGTGATGGACCGCTTCATTCTCGACCACGCCCGCGAGAACCCGGCCATGGACGACCTGCGCCGGGCCGTGCTGCAGGGCGACGAGACCCCCGGCGCCCTGCTCTGCGTGGAGTTCTACGCAGACGACGCGGCCGAGCTGCCGGACCGCCTCGACACCATCGAGAAGGACCTGGCGGCGCGGGGCATCGCCTGCCGCACGTCGCGGGCTCTCGACGCCGCCGCCCAGGCCCGCATCTGGCGCCTGCGGCAGTCGTCGCTGGGGCTGTCGATGGCGATGAAGGGCGACGCCAAGAGCATCTCCTTCGTCGAGGACACCGCGGTGGCGCCGGCGCGGCTGCGCGACTACATCGCCCGGTTCCTCGACATCGTGAAGGGCCACGGCAGCACCACCGGCGTATACGCGCACGCCTCGGTCGGCTGCCTGCACGTGCGCCCTGTCGTCAACATGAAGACCGAGGCGGGGGTGCGCCAGTTCGAGGCGATCGCCAACGACATCGCCGAGCTGGTGCTGGAGTACGGCGGCGCCCTCTCCGGCGAGCACGGCGACGGGCTGGTGCGCGGCCCGTTCATGGAACGGATGTTCGGCCCCGAGCTCTACGAGGCGTTCCGGACCGTCAAGCGCGCGTTCGATCCGGCGGGGCTGTTCAACCCCGGCAAGATCGTCGACACGCCTCCGCTTACCGCCAACCTGCGGTACGGCCCCGACTACCGGACCCCGCAGCCGGAGAGCTTCTTCGACTACACGGCGTTCGGGGGCCTCGGCCGCGCGGTCGAGATGTGCAGCGGGGTCGGCGCGTGCCGGAAGACCCTGGACGGCACGATGTGCCCGTCCTACATGGCGACCCGGGACGAGACCCACTCGACCCGCGGGCGGGCCAACGCCCTGCGGGCGGCGATGACCGGCCGCCTCGACGAGGCCGGGCTCGGCGACCAGGGGGTCTACGATGCGCTCGACCTGTGCCTCGAGTGCCGGGCCTGCAAGGCGGAATGCCCGGTCGGCGTGGACATGGCGCGGTTCAAGGCAGAGTTTCTCGCCGACTATCACGCCCGGCATGGAACCCCGCTGCGAGCCCGGCTGCTCGGGCACATCCACGATCTCTCGGCCGCGGCCAGCCCCCTGGCGCGGCTCATCAACCCGTGGCTCGCGACGTCCTGGGTCCGCGTCCTGAACGAGCGGCTGCTCGGGTTGGACCGCCGCCGGGCCCTGCCGCGCTGGGCCACGCGCAGCCTGCGGTCGCGATGGCGCGGGCGTCCCCGCCCCGCCGCCGGCGACGGGCCATCCGTCGTCCTGTTCGCGGACACCTTCACCAACTACTACCATCCCGAGATCGGGATGGCGGCGGCCGCCGTCTGCGACCGCGCGGGGGTCGGAGTCGCGCTCGGACCGGACGTCTGCTGCGGCCGGCCCCTGATCTCGCAGGGCCTGCTGCGGGAAGCCCGGCGCCGGGGAGAGGACACCGTGGCCCGCCTCCATCCCCTCGCCGCCGGCGGCCGGCCCATCGTCGTCCTCGAGCCGAGCTGCCTCTCGGCCCTGCGCGACGACCTCCCGTCGCTGCTGCGCGGCGACGCGCAGCGGCAGGCCCGCGAGGTGGCCGGCGCCTGCGTCCTGTTCGAGGAATGGCTCGAAGGCGAGCTGAGCGCCGGCACCTTCGGCCTCGACCTGCAGCCCGGCCCGAGGCGGCTGCTGCTCCACGGACATTGCCACCAGAAGTCGCTGGGTCTCGTGCCCCCGGCCCGGGCCCTGCTGTCCCGCATTCCGGACACGGAGGTGGTGGACCTCGACGCGGGCTGCTGCGGCATGGCCGGGTCCTTCGGCTACGCCCGCGAGCATTTCGACGTCTCGCGCCAGATCGGCGAGCGACGGCTGCTGCCCGCCGCCCGCGCCCTGGCGCCGGACGAACGGCTGGTCGCCGCCGGCGTATCCTGCCGGCACCAGGTCCACGACCTAGCCGAGACGCAGGCGGTGCACCCGGCGCAGCTTCTGGCCGAGCTCCTGCCACCGGCGTGACAACGCTCACCGAGGGACTCATCATGAGACCGGCCGAGATCATTTTCGAGGTAACCGAAGCGCCCGAAGGCGGGTTCGACGCGAAGGCGCTGGGGCACAGCATCTTCACCCAAGGGGACGACTGGAACGAACTGAAGGAGATGGCGAGAGACGCAGTGCTCTGCCACTTCGACGAAGATGATGCGCCGAGGGTGATCAGGCTCCATCTCGTCCGGGAGGAGGCCGTCGCCGTATGAAGCTGCCCCGCGACCTCGCGGGGCGCGACGTCGCCAGACTGCTGGCTCGTCACTACGGCTACCGCGTGACGCGAAACAGGGGCAGCCACATGACCGCGACCTTGACGATCGGCGGCAATCGGCACAGCGTGACCGTGCCCAGCCATCGGGACGTGCGCGTCGGGACCTTGGACGCGATCGTCACTGACGTTGCGGCGTTCCTGGATCTGTCCAGGCAAGAGGTACGCGAAACGCTATTCGGTTGATTTCATGCATAAACGGACCTTGACTCTGATACTCGCTTTGCTGGTCGAGGCGGCGCTTGCCCAGTCGCCGAGCCGGCTGATTGTGACGGTGGTGGACGATGACGGCGCGCCGGTGGCGGGCCTGACGCGCGAGGACTTCACCGTCCGCGCCGGCGGGGTCGAGCTCGAGGTGGTGGACGCGGCCCCGGCGCCCCCGGCCGTCCAGATCGTCGCCGTCTTCGACAACCTCGCGGTGACGCAGCGGCAGCTCAACGCCGGCATCGCCCGCCTGATCGGCACGCTCGACGACGAGAGCATCCTCGACATGCAGAGCGTCGACGGCGAGCTGGACGCGGCCCTCGTCGAAGCCGTGAACGACCTGCACGCCCGCGGCGCGGCCCGCCCCGTCATCGTCATGCTGGGCCAGGCCAGCGAGATGGCCCGCTCCGAGCTCCAGTCCTCGCAGGTGCGCGGCCGGCGGCGCGCGGCGGACCTGTCCGAGGATGTCGACGGGCTCGCGAACCTGCTGGCCGCGCACGGCGTGCTGCTCTCCGGGGTCTCCGTCACCGGCGTTCCCCTTCCGAACTTCGAGCGGCTGGCCGCCGCCACCGGCGGCCGCTTCGAGCGGATCGAGGACCCGGCGGCGCTGGGGGACACCCTGGCCGGCCTCGGCCGCGAGCTGGGGACGCAGTACCTGGTGACCTTCGAGCCCGGCGGCGCCGAGGCTCCGACGCCGCAGGTGGATGTGCGCGGGGACGGCCTCCGCGCGCGCGCCGCGCCGTTCGCGCCCCGCCACTGATTCCGGTCGTCCACCGTATACTGCCGACCGTCGATGCGATCGTCCCCCGGCACACCCCGCTACCGGTTCTCCGGTCACACCCTGTCCCCCGCCCGCAGGACACTCGTCCGCGACGGTCGGGAGCTGCCGCTGATCCCGCGCTGCTTCGACCTGCTCGTCCTGCTCGTCGAGCGGCGGAACGAGGCGGTGTCGAGGCACGACATCCTCGACGCGGTCTGGAGCGACGTCGTGGTCACCGACGGCGCCCTGAGCCAGGCGGTCCGGATCCTCCGGCGCACGCTGGGCGACGATCCGCGCGAGCCGACCTTCATCCGCACGGTGCCGCGGCACGGCTACCGCTTCGTTTGCGACGTCGTCGAGGAGCCGGACGAGGGGCCGCCGGAGCCCGCGCGGGCCGCCACGCCGGAGCCCGGCGCGCACGCCCTGCACAGCCTTGGCGAAGCCCACCAGCCCCTCCACGTGCGGGCCACCGCGGCGGAGCCCGGCGCGAACGCCTCCTTCGATCGGGCCCTCAAGACGTTGCTCGACGACGATTCCGACGACACCGAAGGAGCGGACGTCCGGCGGCGACAGGCCGCCGAGACCTTGCACCAACTAGGCACGGCGGAAGCTCTCGACCGGCTGAACCGCAGAAAGGGGCACGCCGTGGCCCGCGCCTACCTGCGCGAGACCCGCTGGGACGTCCCGGCTGCGGGGCCGGTTCCGCTGTTCGGACATCCGGGTTGGCTTGCGGCCGCGAGAGTCCTTTTTGTGCTTCGCATCCGACGCGTGGCCCGGCTGGCCGGGCGCCGGTGGATGGCCGCGGCAGCCGGCGGCGCGGCCGCCGGGGCGATCGCCGGTTTCCTCGGCGGCCTCGTCCTCCGCTTCGGACCCGGGTCGACGGCGGGCAACGGCGTGCTGCTGATGCTGCCGCTGCTCGGCACGGCGATGGGCGGTGTCGGGGCCGCCGGGGTCGGGGCCGGTCTGGCTGCCGCGGAAGCCGCCTTTCGCGCGCGGCGGCGGCTGGCACTCGCCGCGGCCGGGGCGGCGAGCGGTCTGGCGGTCGGTGCGACCGCCCACCTCGTGGGGCGCCTCGTGCTCGAGGGTGTGTTCGGCCGCGATCTCTCGCCGCTGACCGGCGCCGTGGAAGGCCTGGTCCTCGGCGGAGCGGTCGGGCTGGGGTATGGGGTGGCCACGCCGACCGCGGAGGGCGGCATGGCCACCCCACAGGGACTCGCCCGGGTCCGCGTCGCTCTCCTGACGGGGCTCGCCTGCGCGCTGGCCGCCGGGATGCTCGGTTGGAGCGGCCGCTTCCTGGGGGCGATGAGCCTCGATTTCATGGCGCAGAGCTTCCCCGGCTCGCAGGTCGGCCTCGCGCCCCTGGCCCGCCTGCTCGGCGAGCGAGAGCCGGAAGTCGTGACCCGGGTCGCGATCAGCGTCTTCGAGGGCCTGATGTTCGGCTCGGGCCTGGCCGCCGGGCTGACCAAGAGGCCCCGCCAGGGGCTTGCGCCGTAGAAGTTTCGCGCCAGCGAAACTTCCAACGCAACCGTCAGGTCGCGCCAGGGGCTTTGCGCCGTAGAAGTTTTCGCGCCAGCGAAACTTCCAACGCAACCGTCAGGTCGCGCCAGGGGGCTTTGCGCCGTAGAAGTTTCGCGCCAGCGAAACTTCCAACGCGACCGTCAGGTCGCGCAGCCGCCTTTCACCGGAATATCACCGAACCCTCACTTCTCGCTCATGTCTCGGGGCGGCCTTCCGGCGATACTGCCCTCGAGCGAATCCGATCGCGGCCCTGCCGCCGACAAGGAGCGAGAACGATGGCATTGCGACTTCCCCTTATCAGCCCGTGGCGGCGGCCCGCCCGAGCCGGCGACTGTCCGGCGTGAGGCGGCGTGAGATGGATCGATCGACAAACGGCGGCCTGCACGTGGGTCTGATCATGGACGGCAACGGCCGCTGGGCCTGCGCGCGCGGGCTGCCGCGCACGACGGGACACGGTCGCGGGGCCGACGCCGTGCGACGCGCGGTGGAAGCGGCGCCCGAGCTCGGCATAACGACGCTGACGCTCTACGCCTTTTCCGCCGACAACTGGCGGCGGCCGGCGGCCGAGGTATGGACGCTGATGAGGTTGCTGGAGTCCTTTCTCGTCCGCGAGCGCATGAACTGTCGCCGGCACGGCGTGCGGCTCGCCTTGATCGGTCGGCGAGACCGCTTGTCGCCCGCGCTGATTCGGGCGTTCGAGGAGACGGAGCGCGCGACACGCGACGGCACCCGGCTCTACCTCCGGTTGGCCGTGGACTACTCGGCACGCTCGGCGATCCTCGCCGCCGCCGGCACGCTGAGGTCGGGCGAACGCTGCGACGAGAACGGCTTCCTGCGGCGGGTCAACCGCGCGTGCCACTCCGATCCGGAAACTCCGTCGGTCGACTTGTTGATCCGCACGAGCGGCGAGCAGCGCCTGAGCGACTTCCTGCTGTTCGAGTCGGCCTACGCGGAGTTCATGTTCATCGACACGTTGTGGCCGGACTTC
This sequence comes from Vicinamibacterales bacterium, assembly GCA_965229825.1. GTDB lineage: Bacteria > Acidobacteriota > Vicinamibacteria > Vicinamibacterales > UBA8438 > JAJEEA01. Next base: position 662,248 of record CBDDJQ010000012.1, on the reverse strand, counting down.
GACGGCGAAGATCTGCGCAGGGCGGTCGAGGCGTTTCGCCGCCGCGAGCGCCGCTACGGGGGCCTGACCCCGGACAAAGGCGCTCCGAGCGGCGAATCCACCCGCGCGCGATACGGGTCCGGCCCCGTCCATTCCAGCGAGCTCTCCCGGTTGGCGGCGAGATGATCGAACGACTCCGCGTCCTCGAGAGAGGCATCGACCGGTGCGTGAGCATCCGCGCCTGCCGGCCGCCGAACGACTCGGCGACCCGCACGAGGCCCTCGGGCTCCGGATACGGCAGCCGCCGCAGGAGTAGACCCGCAGACGATGCTGAACATCGCGGTGTTGGCGCCGGTGCCGAGGACGAGGGTCACCGGCCGGGCTCGCGGAGCGTCGTTCCCGTCAGCGAAGATAGCCGCGGCGGGCCTGCACGCGGCGGCCGCGGCCGCGCACCCGCACCTCCAGCTCGTGCCACCCGCCGGCATCGACGCCCTGCGGCGTGTACGTCAGGAGATAGCGGCTGCGGAACTCGTTGACGACCCGGGAGAACACCTCGCGCAGGCGATCGAGGTCCGCCGCCACGTACACCGAGCCCCCGGTGTCCGCCGCCAACTGCGCCAGGTACTCCTGCCCGAAGAGATGCGGCTCGACCGTGAACCAGCGGCTCGCCAGTCCGCGCCCCTGACGCTCCTGCCAGCCCTCGCGCGCGAGACGGTCGTGGCGCACGCCGTAGACCACGACGTCGCTGCGGCGGGCCGCGTCCAGCACCTCGAGCGGGTCGAGCCAGCTCGTGGTGTCGTATCCGTCGCTGAAGACCAGCACCACGGTCCGCCCCACCGTCCGATCGCGCAGGGCGAGGGCGGCGAACGTGCCGTCGTACAGCGCGGTCGCGCCGCCGGCCCGGACCCGGTCGAGAGCCTCCGCGAGACCGGCGGGCGGCGCGGGCGGCGCGACGGCCAGGCGCAGCTTGTCGGAGAAGGTCACCAGACCCACCCGGTCGTCGGGCCCCAGCGCTTCTCCTGCCGCTTCGGCGGCGGCCCGCAACTGGCGCAGGGGCGTACCGCGGACGCTCCCGCTCGTGTCCAGGACCAGCAACAGCGTGATCGGAACCTCTTCGACGAGCACCGCCGCGACGTCCTGCCGCACGCCGTTGTCGAGGACCGTGAAGTCGGCCGCGGTCAGTCCCGCCACCGAATCGCGCCCGCGGGTGACGAGCACATCGACCGCCACCGCGTCGACCCCGCTGCGGAAGGTCTGCCCCGCCGCCGCCCCGGAGCCGATGAGGGGGGCGAGGACCGCCGCCAAGAGCACGCGGCAAGAGCTCCGCCGCGCGATCCCGTCACGGGCTCGTCGAGGCGGGCGCCGCGGCGTCCGGATCACCGCCGCACCTCGCGGCGCAGGGCATCCCGCAGATCGGGGCCGTTGCCGCGACCCAGCCGATAGTCGACCCAGGGATCGATGGCCGCGCCGGCGTCGCCACGCAACACCGGCTCAAGCACCGCCGCCGCGCCCCGGCGGTCGCCCTGCTCCTCGAGCAGGCGGCCGAGCGCGACCCGGGCCGCCTGACCCTGCGGGTCGAGCGTGATCGCGTCCCGGAACCGGCCCTCCGCCAGGGCCGGCTCGCCGGCCTCGAGATGCAGCCGGCCCAGCAGCACCCGGCCGAGATAGGCATGCGCGCGGGGTACCCCGCCGCGGTCCACCAGGGCCGTCAACTGCTCCCGCACGGACTCCCCCTGCCCCAGCAGCATCCGGACCCGCGCCAGCCGCAGGGTCGCCTCCGGCGTGGTCGGGGCCACCCGAAGCGCCGCGCCGGCCCGCCGCGCCGCGGCCAGCAGCCGGCTGCGCTTCCGTTCCTGCAGCCGCGCCAGGCCGCCCCGCTCCAGTTCGGTAGCGTCCACCGGCGCCAGCGCGAGGCCCTCGTTGAACCACGCGGCGGCCGTCAGCAACGCGACGTCGTCGGGGAGCAGCCCGCAGGCGAGATCCGTGAAGGTGACCCCGTCCTGCCATCCGCCGTACTCGAAGGCGAGGATCGCCGCGGCCAGGAACCATCGCCGCCGGAACGACCCGATGGGCTCCGGATCGCGCGCGGTCAGGTTCACCCAGCGCATCGCGAGCTCCATCTGATCCTCCGCGTCGCGGTGGAGTCCCCGCGACCGCAGCAGCTCCGCCACGTCGAGGTGCAGCATCGACGCCGCCCGGAACAGGCGCTCGTTCAGGGCCGGCGCGGCGTCGGTCCCCGGCAGCCGGGTGTCCGGCTCGCGCACCCGGTCGAGCAGGGCGTGCACGGCGAACGGGTCCATCGCCCGCACGCCGGCCATCGCGGCGCCGGCGTCTCCGTCGCGGTACTCCCCGACGAGCTCGCGGTAGGGGGCCAGCTCGTCCGTGAACCAGAAGTCGGACTGGCCGGCGCGCGCGGGCGTCGCGGTCGCGACCGCCAACGCCGCGATCGGCAGCAGCGAGGCAAACCGCACCATTACTCCCCCTTCTTCACGGCCAGCAGGAGCACGTCGCGGGCGAGGTCCGAGCGCAGGACTTCGACCTCGAAGGACGGCACGCCGGGGGCGTTCGCGAAGGCGCGGCGGGCACGCCCGCGCCAGTCCTTCTGCGCACGGGCGTGCTGATAGCAGGCGAGGAGGTCGCCCGGCCGCAGCGCCGTGAAGACCTGAGCCACCTCAGCCGACGCCACGTGCTCCGGGCCGGGCGTCTCCGGGACGAGACCGATGTCGGGGTCGAGCAGCACCAGCACCGGCGCCTCGTGGGTTCGGACCCGGTCGCAGAGGCGCCGGAAGTAGGCGGTCCGGTCCGCGAGACGCTCCTTCATCGTCACGATGCGGAGGCCCGTCCGCGCTCCCAACCGCTGCAGATGGTCGAGGTCGCGGAAGTGGCGGACGACCTCGTCCGGCAACGCCGCCGGTCCGCGCGCGGTGGCGAGCCGCGGCCACTCGTCCTCGGGCCGATACAGGGCAGCGTGCAGAACGTCCGCGATCGCCTCGCGGCGCGCGAGATGCACGACGGCGCTCCACTTCACGACGTCGCGGTCGTCGCCGTACCAACGGTCACGCATGGTGCTCCCGCCCTACGACGCAGACTCCTAGTGTGCCGTCCCTTAAGTAATGGAGTAAAATTGGGGCTCTCTCAGGAGGAGGGTCCCCATGCCACGAGGCCGTCCGGTTGCTCCCATCGAACTCAGCGAGGCGGAGCACGCTCATTTGACTCAAATCAGCCGGTCCCGATCGCTCCCGAGCGGGTTGGTCCAGCGGGCGCAGATCGTGCTCGCCTGCGCCGAGGGCAGGTCGAGCACGGCCGTCGCGGCGCGGTTGGGCGTGAGCAACGCCACCGTCGGCAAGTGGCGTAGACGGTATCGCGAGTGCGGTCTGGAAGGCTTGCACGACGAACTCCGCCCCGGGCGGCCGCGCACCTACGATGATGAGCGCGTAGCCGCCGTCATCAACCACGCCCTGCAGGCGACACCGCCAGACCGGACGCATTGGAGCGTGCGCTCGATGGCCGGCCACAGCGGCGTCTCGAAGAGCACGGTGCAGCGGTGGTTCAAGTTGTTTGGAGTCCAGCCGCACCGGCAGGGCTCGTTCAAGCTGTCCACCGACCCGTTTTTCGTCGAGAAGGTGCGCGACATCGTCGGGCTCTACCTCAACCCTCCGGACCACGCCGTGGTCCTGTGCGTCGACGAGAAGAGCCAAATCCAGGCGCTGCAACGGACGCAGCCGGTGCTGCCGATGGGCCTGGGGTACGTGGAAGGGGTTACTCACGACTACTGGCGTCACGGGACCACTACCTTGTTCGCGGCCTTGGCAGTGGCTACCGGTACGGTGCTCACGCAATGCAAACCCCGCCACCGGCATCAGGAGTTCCTCGCCTTTCTGCGCCACATCGACGCGAACGTCCCCGCCGACCTCGACGTGCATCTGATCGTCGACAACTACGCCACGCACAAGCATGCCCGCGTGAAGGCGTGGTTGGCGAACCGGCCACGGTACCACGTCCACTACACGCCGACCTACGCGTCCTGGATCAACCAAGTGGAACGGTGGTTCGGCATCATCACCGAACAGGCCATCCGCCGCGGCTCCTTCAGCAGCGTGCGGGAACTGATCGGGAGAATCAATCGCTTCGTCGAGCGGTACAATACGGATGCCTCGCCGTTCGCTTGGACTGCCACGGCGCAATCGATCCTCGCCAAGGTGGAACGCATTGCACTGTATATTTCCGGGACAGCACACTAGCGCCGCCTGACGGACTGAATGACCACCGCCTCGTTCGGCACGGTGTTCGACACCGGCACGCCGGCAATGCGGTCCACGACGTCGGTTCCGTCGATCACCCGTCCGAACACCGCGTACCCGAAGTCGCGCACGCCGTTGTTGAGGAAGTTGTTGTCGGCGATGTTGATGAAGAACTGATCGGTGGCGCTGTCGATCTCGCTCGTCCGCGCCATGGCGACCGTATACCGGTCGTTCGTCAGCCCATTCTCCGCCTCGTTCTTGATCGGGTCGCGGGTCGGCCTGGTGCTCATCTCCGGCGAAAAGGCGCCGCCCTGGACCATGAACCCCTGAATGACGCGGTGGAAGATGGTGTTGTCGTAATGCCCGGCATCCACGTACGCGAGAAAGTTCTCGACGCTGATCGGCGCCTCGGCGGGGGCGAGCTCGACGGTGACGGCCCCCAGGCTGGTCTCCACCACGACGACGGGATTGTCCTGCGCGGACAGGACGGAGCCGGACAGGACGATGGCGATACCGGCGGTGAAGCCGGCGATGCTGCGGAACTTCATGAACCCCTCTCCATTTCTCTGGCGGCCGCGGCTCTCTGGGCGGCCGCGGCAACGGCGCCGCCCCCAGCTTGACAGCGACACACGACGTGGCAATCCGACGGATGGTATCACCCCGGCGAGCCGCGACCGGCAGCCCCTCGCAAGGCCCGCTGCGTTCGACCGGCGATGCCCTCGCCGGTCCCGGTGGGACGCGGCGCTCCGGCCACGGGCGGCGGGCCGGCGCCCGGCGATCAGGCGGTCCGGCGGTACTTCAGGATCTGGGTCCAGGCGACGGAGAACAGGCAGTAGGCGAGAAAGCAGTAGAAACCCGGTCCGAGCCCGGAGGTGAGCCGGGTCTGCATGTCCACGTCTATCTGCCGCAGCAGCACCGGCACACTGAAGCTGTTGGCCTGGGCCTGATCGCGGGTGGCGAGGAACGCGAGAAACACCGCCACCACGAATACGTCGGCCATCGACCACTTCCCGATGAGGTCGACGGCCAGCACCAGCCGCCTCCTGACCGCGTCTCCGGCCGCGTAGATCGACGCCAGGAGCATCCCCGCCTTGGTCACCGGAACCAGCACGCTGAACAGCAGGATGAGGAACGACACCAGGTAGTCGGCCGAACGCCACAGCTCCCGGACGGTGCCGAGGATCGACCGGGTCTGCTCGTAGACGGTGACCTCCACCGGATCGGGGATGATCGACGCCGTGACCTCCGTGGTGATGGTGACGCTGAAGACCGGCAGCATCACACCAGGAACGAGCAGCAGGAAGTTGACGAGGGTGAGGGCGACGATGACCGCCTTCGTCACGATCGGTCGCCTTTCCGAATCGCCGCGATCTTCCGGTCCCGCGAGGACGCGAACTGACCGAGATCGCGGCGGTGGTTGGCCTCGATCTCCAGCCGGCTCTCCGGATCGAACGTGACGGCGAGCTTCGAGCCCACGAGAATCCCCGCCTCGGCGACCTTCGCCTCGTAGTCGCGGCGGGCGACCGCAATCGCCTCCTTCTCGTCGTCCGTCAGCGGGCGGCTCTTCGCCGCCTCGTCGCCGGTCTCCGCATCCTGCCGCCGGAGACGTTCCATCGCCAATTCGACCGCACTCTTCGGCCCGGTGTCCGCCACGTCCGTCCTCTCTATCCGCCTGCATCCGTGAGGCGAAACCTCGGGATTATAGCCTGCCCGGTTTTCTTCCGCGTCCGGGAACGGATAGGATCGCCGGCCATGAAGGTCTTCTCTCGCCGGACCCTGCTGCAGGCGCTCGCCGGCCGGATGGTCCTGGCGGGGGCGGCCGGCGCGCAGCCGGTGGTGCGCAACCCGCCGCGCCCGCTGTCGCCGGACGCCGTCACCCATGACTGGGCCTCGTTCCTCGGCCCCACCCACAACGCGGTGTCCACGGAAACCCGCCTCAGCCGGTCCCTGCCGCCGCCGCTCGTATGGGAAATGGAGAAGGGCACCGGCTATACGTCACCCGCCATCGCCGGGGACAATCTGGTATTCCTGCACCGGGTGGGCGACCAGGAGGTGGTCGAATGCCGGCGCCCCGAGACCGGCGAGCTGCAGTGGGAGTTCCGCTACGAAACCCGCTACCGGGACCGCTACGGCTACAACAACGGCCCGCGCTCGAGCCCGGTCATCGATGCCGGCCGTGTGTTCACCTTTGGGGCCGAGGGCCGGCTGCACGGTTTCGACCTGGCCACCGGCCGCGGGCTGTGGAGCCGTGACCTGCAGGCCGAGTACGGCGTGAACCAGGACTTCTTCGGCACCTCGTCGACGCCCCTGGTCGAGAACGGCCGCGTCATCGTGAACGTCGGCGCGCCGCGCGGCGCCTGCGTGGTCGCCTTCGACGCCGGTACCGGCCGCGAGCTCTGGCGGGCCGGCGACTGGGGCCCCAGCTACGCCTCCCCGGTACCCGCGGTCATGCACGGCCAGCGCCGGGTCTTCGTGTTCGCGGGGGGTGAATCGGCGCCGCCCGCCGGAGGGCTCCTGTCCATAGATCCGGTGGACGGCGCCGTCGACTTCGCGTTTCCGTTCCGCAGCCGGACGTATGAATCGGTCAACGCCTCCTGTCCGGTGGTGTTCGACGACAAGGTCTTCGTTTCCGCCAGCTACCGCACCGGCGGCGCCCTGCTCCGCGTCCTTCCCGACTTCACCCACGAGGTCGTCTGGACGACCCGCGAGCTCGCCCTGCACTTCAACACCGCGATCCACCAGAACGGTTATCTGTACGGTTTCGACGGCCGCAATCAGGGCGATTCCTCGCTCGCATGCATCGACGCGGCGAACGGGCAGGTGGTCTGGCGGGAGGTGCCGCTGTGGCCCGAGACTTTCGAGCAGGGAGGACGATCGCGCCAGGTCCAGCTCGGCACCGCCCGCGGATCGCTGCTCGCGGTCGACGGCCAGTTTCTCGCCCTCGGCGAGCTCGGTCACCTGCTGTGGCTGGATCTCACCCCGGACGGCTATCGCGAGGTGTCCCGGACCTGGCTGGCTGCCGCCTACGAGTCGTGGACGCTGCCGGTGCTGAGCCGCGGCCTGCTCTATTTCGTCCAGAACACGCGCGATCTGATCACCGGCGCCGCGCCGCGCCTGCAGTGCTATGACCTCCGGGCGTAGCTCCGGGCCATCCCCCGTCTGAGCGAGGCACGAACCCGGAACGACCCGCGATACACTTAGCGCGCGATGGCCGCTCCCCACACCCTGGTGCTGGTCCCCACCGAGATCGAGCGCCGTCACCTCGCCCGACACCGGGGTTTCGGGGTCGACGCGCCGTGCGAGTTGTGCGGCTTCGGACCGGTGGCGGCGGCGGCCCGAGCCCGGCACGCCATCGCGGCCCACGAGCCCGAGCGGGTCGTCCTCGTCGGCATCGCCGGCACCTTCGACCCGCGTGGGCTCCCAGTCGGCACCGCCGCCGTCTTCCCGTCGGTGCTGATGCACGGGGTCGGGGTCGGCGTCGCCTCGTTCGTGCCGGCGATCGCCCTCGGGTTCCGCCACTGGCCGCGGAGCGGACAGGGCGAGGCGGACGGGCCCGACGCGCTGCCGCTCGCCTGTCCGGTTCCCCCCGCGGCCGGCCCGCTGCTGACCGTTTGCACCGCTTCGGCGACCGGGCCCGAAGCCCGCGAGCGCCGGGCTCTGTTCCCCGGCGCGGTGGCCGAAGACATGGAAGGCTTCGCGGTGGCGCTGGCCTGCCAGCTCGCCGAGGTTCCGGTGGCCATCGTCCGCGGCATCTCCAACGCGGTCGGCGACCGGCGGTTCGAGCGCTGGAAGATTCCGGATGCGCTCGACGCCGCCTATCTCGTCGCGGCCGACCTGCTGCACCGGCCCACATGGAGCCCTGCCGCGTGACGCCGGTTCATCTCGGCATCTCCACCTGCCCGAACGATACGTTCGCCTTTCACGGCATTCTGGAACGGAAGGTGAACCTGCGCGGCCTCGACTTTCGCATCGAGCTGCTCGACGTCCAAGAGCTGAACCGGCGGCTGTTCGCCGGTGACTTCGACGTGGCGAAGGCCAGCTTTCACGCCGCGCTCCTGCTGCGCGGCGCGCTGGGCGTGCTGCCCGCCGGATCGGCGCTCGGTTTCGGCGTCGGCCCGCTGCTGCTCGCCGCGCGTCCGGACACCCGTCCCCGCGACGCGGTGCCGCAACCGGGCGGCGGCGCACGGCGCGCGCGCGTGCTGGGCCCGGGCGCCCACACCACCGCCACGCTGCTCTACGCGCTGTTTCATGCCGGGGAGGGCGCCCTGGAGCAGGTGGTGTTCTCCGATATCATGCCCGCGCTCGAGGCCGGCGCCGCCGACTTCGGCATCTGCATCCATGAAGGCCGCTTCACTTGGCGCGCGCACGGGCTCGCCCTGGTCGAAGACCTCGGCGCGGTCTGGGAAGAGGCCACCGCCGCTCCCCTTCCCCTCGGCGGCATCCTCGCCCGGCACGCGCTCGGCGCCGAGACCATTCGAGCCGTGACCGCGGTGATCCGCGACTCGCTCGCCTATGCCCGGACCCATCGCGGCGAGACGGTCCCCACCATGCGCCGCTACGCCCAGGAACTGAGCGACGACGTCCTGTTCCAGCACGTCGATCTGTATGTGAACGACTGGACCACCGACCTCGGCGACACCGGCCGCGCCGCGCTGGAAACGCTCGACCGGCAGGCCCGGCGGGCCGGTCTCGCCGACGCCGCGGCGCCGCCGCTTCGCGTTTACTGACGAGATGGGAGCAGTTGGTCGGGAACCGGTCCGGTTGACGGGTTCCGGCGACACCCGCCGGAGGCGTCAGGCGGGCGCTGCGATCATCCGCCGGCGCGCAGGACGCCCACGGTGAGCGCCGCCCAGCCGGCCAGGAAGCAGAGGCCGCCGATCGGGGTGATCGCGCCGAGCCAGCGGGTACCGGTGACGGCGAGCAGGTAGAGGCTGCCGGAAAAGACGACGATCCCGGCCACGAACAGCCAGCCGGCCGCGCCCACCCAGGCGTTCGACCAGCGCTCCGCGGCCCAGGAAACGGCCAGCAGCCCCAGCGCGTGAATCAGGTGATAGCGGATGCCGGTGTCGTAGACGGCCAGCAGGTCGGGCGTGATGCGCTCGCGCAACCCGTGGGCTCCGAACGCCCCGAGCAGGACCCCCAGCCCGGCCAGCGCCGCACCCGCCGCGAACCATCCAGCCACCATAAGAGCCTCCCGGGCCGGGAAGTCGCCGCCTTGCGGCTCCGCTCCCCGCCAGTCAATCGTCCAGGCGTCGACGCCGTTCTCCTATGGGGCAGACGCCTGGCCCGCGCCCATCTTGCCGGCCAGATAGCGGAGGATGTCGCGAACCGAGATGATCCCCGCCAACTCGCCGCCCTCCCCGACAATCGGGATGTGCCGGTAGCCGCCGACATCCATGCGCTGCACCGCGAACACGACCTTCGCGGTCGGCTCCAGCGTTTCCGGTTCGGCGGTCATGAACCCCGACACCGGCCGGTCGCCCAGCGCGGACGCCTCGGTGTTGAGTCCCATGAGGGCGTCGCGCTCGCTGAAGATGCCGACGGGCCGGTTCCCGTCGGCGACCACCACGCATCCGGTCCCGCGGTCCACCATCGACCGCAGCACGTCGCGGACGGGCGTATCGGCCGCGACCACCACCGGGGTCTGGGGGTCGAGGACCTGCACGTGGTCCGCCAGCAGGCTCTGTTCGGCGGCCGTCGGGGGGTCGGGCAGGTGCGCGTCGCTCAGCGATTGGCCGCAGGCGGCGCAATCGTCGACCCCGTCGAGGTTGTCGGCCCCGCAGTAGGGGCAGTTCATGAAACGGTCCAGGTCTCACCGGAATTGAAGAGCGCGTTCAGATCCCCCTCGCCCGAGCGTTCGCGCGCGGACGCCACCTGCGTCGCCAGCTCCTCTTCGTACCGCGGCGCATCAATGGCCCGGAAGACGCCGATCGGCTCGGGAAATCCATCTTCGTAGCGGAGCCGGCTCAGAAGATAGGCCAGGCTCGGCTCGGACGCCTTCTCGTCGTGCACCAGCAGGTCGGCTTCGGTCGTGCCGTTCCCCAGCTCGACCACCTCGGGTTCGAGGCCGTTGAGGCGGATTCCCTTCTGGCGGTCGTGGCCGAAGACCAGCGGCGCCCCGTGCTCGATCTCGATGGTGTGCTCGGCCTTGGTCTTCCGGTCGCTGGCGTACTTCCACGCGTTGTCGTTGAACACGTTGCAGTTCTGATAGACCTCGACGAAGGCGGTGCCCCGGTGCTCGGCGGCGCGCCGCAACACCACCTCGAGGTGCTTGATATGCGTATCGATGGTGCGCGCCACGAACGTGGCTTCACAGCCGATGGCGATGGACAGGGGATACAGCGGGTTGTCGATCGCCCCCATCGGCGAGGTCTTGGTCTTCTTGCCGAGCGGTGACGTCGGCGAGTACTGGCCCTTCGTCAATCCGTAGATGCGGTTGTTGAAGAGCACGATGTTGACGTCGAGGTTGCGGCGGATGGCGTGCATCAGGTGATTGCCGCCGATGCTCAACCCGTCCCCGTCTCCGGTGATGACCCACACCATCAGATCGGGCCGCACCGCCTTGAGTCCGGTCGCGAAGGCCGGCGCCCGCCCATGGATGCTGTGGATGCCGTACGTGTTCATGTAGTACGGAAACCGGCTCGAGCAACCGATTCCGGAAATGAAGACGATCTTCTCGCGCGGCACGCCCAAAGACGGCAGCATCTTCTTCATCTGCGCGAGAATGGAGTAGTCCCCGCATCCGGGACACCAGCGCACGTCCTGGTCGCTGGCGAAATCGCCCGCCTTCAATACCGGCGCCGGAGCCGGTAGCACCGGCAGCTCTATCGGCGCGACCGCCCTCGCCGCCGCCCCGACCGACCGATCGCCGCCGTTGCTCGGCGGCGGCTCGGCCAGCGCGACCGACGCGTCGACGGGGGATGCTGTACGCGGCTGCCCCGAGGCAACCCTACGCCACCAGTTCTCTAATTTTGAATACGACATCGGACACCGTGAAAGGCTTACCTTTGACCTTGTTCAACCCCACGCATTCCCGAAGGAAGCGCGACTGCACCAGCATGCGGAGCTGACCCATGTTCAGCTCCGGCACGAGAACCTGCTCATAGGCGGCGAGCACTTCACCGAGATTGGCGGGAAACGGGTTCAGATACCGCAGGTGGGCATGCGCCACCGAGAGCCCGCCGGCCCGGCATTCCTCCACGGCGCTCGTGCAGGCGCCGAACGTACCTCCCCAACTGAGGACCAGCAGCTTCCCCGGCGACGGCCCCTTCACCGTCTGCGGCGGAATGTCGTACGCGATCTGGGCCACCCGCTCGGCACGGACATTGGTCATGTGCTGGTGGTTTTCCGGATCGTAGCTGACATTGCCGGTGACGTCCTCTTTCTCCAGACCCCCGACCCGGTGCATCAGGCCCGGCGTCCCGGGCAGAGCCCAGGGACGCGCCAGCCGTTCGTTCCGCTTGTACGGCAGGAACGCTTCGCCGTTGACGGGCGGCGCGGGATGTTCCACCGGAATGCGCGGCAGATCGTTCATGTCCGGGATCGCCCAGGGCTCCGTGCCGTTGGCGATGTAGCCGTCGGACAACAGAATGACCGGCGTCATGAAGCGGGTGGCGATGCGCCAGGCTTCCAGCGCCACCTCGAAGCAGTCGCTCGGACTGCGCGCGGCGATGATCGGGAGCGGCGACTCGCCGTTGCGACCGAACATCGCCTGCAACAGATCCGACTGCTCCGTCTTGGTCGGCAGGCCGGTGCTGGGACCGCCCCGCTGAATGTTGATGACGAGCATGGGCAACTCCAGAATCATGCCCAGCCCCATCGCCTCGCCCTTGAGCGCGATGCCGGGACCGCTCGAGCTGGTCACCGCCATCGCCCCGGCGAATGCCGCCCCGATCGTCGAGCACATCGCGGCGATCTCGTCCTCCGCCTGTACGGTGCGCACGCCGAAATGCTTGAGCGCACTCAGCTCCTCGAGGACCGGACTCGCCGGGGTAATCGGATACGAGCCGCAGTACAGCTCCTTGCCGCTCAACCGGGCCGCGGTGATCAATCCCCAGGCCAGGGCCTGGTTGCCCATGACGTTCCGATACGTGCCGGGGGCCAGCCGGGCCGGCTCGACCTGGTAGCTGTGGTCGAACGCCTCCGTCGTCTCGCCGTAGTACCAGCCGGCGCGCAACGCCTTCTCGTTGGCCGCGGCGACCTCCGGCTTGTTGCCGAACTTCTCCTGGACGAACCGCAGCGTCACCTCGATGTCACGCCCGAACAGCCAATAGATCAAACCCAGGGCGAAGAAGTTCTTGCAGCGATCCTGCAACTTCGAGCTCAGGCCCTCGACATCCTTGACCGCCAAACGGTTCAGGGTGTCGAGACGAACCTTGATCAGGCGATAGTCGTCGACGGTTCCGTCCTCGAGAGGATTGGTCTCGAGCCGGGCCAGCTTCAGGTCCTTCGCCTGGAAGCTCTCGGCGTTGACGATCAGGATCCCGCCCTTCTCGAGGTCCCCGACATTGGTGACGAGGGCGGCCGGATTCATGGCCACGAGCGCCTGCAACGTGTCGCCCGGCGTGAAGATGTCGTGCGAGGCGAACTGCACCTGGTATCCGCTGACGCCGGCCAGGGTGCCGCGCGGCGCGCGAATCTCGGCGGGAAAATCGGGGAACGTGGCGACGTCGTTGCCATGCAGCGCCGACGTGTTCGTGAACTGGCCGCCCACCACCTGCATGCCGTCGCCGGAATCGCCGGCCAGTCTGACCGTCGCCCCGTCGAGCCGGATGATTCCCTTTGTGGAGGCCGCCGGACCCGTGGAGACCGGGGGATCCTCGGTTGACACCGCTACCGTCGACTCGCGCGTCATTTTCTGGGTACTCGCAGTTGCGCCTTGCGCAAGGTCACGAACCTAGGCTCCCTCGCGTGCTTCGGTTGAGTGGTGGGGCGCCGGCGGCAGGTTGTACACCGTGGCCGGAAACTGATCGACGAGAAAATGCAGGATGCTGCCGACTTTGAGAAACCCGACGGGCCGGCCGTCGGCGTCGACGATCGGCAGGCGCCGATATCCGCCGTCCGCCATCTTGGTGATGGCCTCGCCGACCGTATCGTGTTCGGCCAGCGCCACCGGGTCGGGGGTCATCACCCGCTCGATCGGCTGGTCCAGGTCGACGGCATCGGCCATCAGCGTCAACGCATCCCGTTCGGTGAAGATGCCGACCACCCTGCCCTCGCGGCAGATCAGCACCGCGCCGCGCTGCTGCTCCTTCATCCGATCGAACGCGGCGCGCACCGGCGTGAGCGGCTCGAGACAGATGGGATCCGGCGTGACCAACTGTTGAAGGGTCTCGGTATCGAGATTCAGTTGGGATCCCATGGATACCGACTCGGCTCTTCTCTCTGCCGCTCCGCTCATCGCGGCGTACTCAAGGGCGCCCGGTTGCGACGGCGCGCTCCGGCCCGGGATACCATCCGGACGACAGGCCCTGCGGCCGACGTGCTCACGAAGCCACTCGCCGCCAGCGGATTCCGCAGGAGCGATTCTTCGGAACGAGGCCTTACCCGTATTGTCGGATTATCTGTCGTGAACCTGTAGTGGCGGGTGTTCCACCTGCCCAAATCGCCGCCCGCGGGCCATCCGCACCCGCCACACCATGCGCGGGCGTATTATACGCTGTCGACGTCGTCATTTTCGTTCGGCTCGTTCAAAAAGACGGTTCTTTTTCTCGAACCGCGACCACGCCGCGGCCGGCGCGGAGGGAGGGCATATCCGTGAAGCCTCGTGCAGCGACGTTCTGCCTCGGGCTCTGGGTGATGGGCACCGTCTGCATCAGCGTGGCGGCGACCCAGAACTTCTACACCATCGACCGCCTGCTGGCGGCCGGCGGACCTCCGTCGTTCACCGACGGCGTGGACCAGCTCGGGGCGCCGGCCGGCCGCGATCTGCTGCGGTATCTGTCCTCCGAGCTCAACCGCCTGTTCTTTCAGTACTGGAACCTCGTCCAGATCCCCCTCGGCGGCGTCACGCTCTGGCTGGCCTTCGGCCTGTCCGAAGATCGCCGGCTCCGGTGGCTGGTCGGCGCGATGCTGGCCATCGCCCTGGCGCTGACGATTGTCATCACGCCGCCGATCATCTCGATTGGACGCAGCCTCGACTTCGTCCCCCGCGCCCCCCCGCCGCCGAACCTGGCCACATTCGGAATCCTGCACGCCGCCTACACCACCCTCGAGATGCTCAAGGCCGCGCTGGGGGCATACGCCGCCTACCGGATCTGCGGCGGGACCGGAAGCCGTTGACCCCGGCGCCGGCTGAAGCGTCCGTTACCGCGCGAGTGCCCCGCTTCTCGACCCCCACGGCCCGCTGCGCCGGCAGGGGCGGACACGCGCCGCCCTCACCGGCCTGCGTTCAACCCATCGACTCCGGGGTCGGGACGAGCACGCTTCTTGTCGAAACTGTCCGGTGCGGGAAGGAGATTCGGTGCGAGAATGGGGCGCAGGGGCGGCCCGCCCATTTCTTTTCTGGAGGCTGTGATGTCGCACACAGGTCGAACGGGACTCACGCTTGTCGTCCTCGTCGTCGCGATCGCCGCAGCGGGAGTAGCTACGCAGACCCGACAAGCCCAAGGGAGCCAACAGAGTCAACTGCCGAACCCGTACCGCCTCGTGGAGAACTGGCCGACGCTCCCCCCGCACATGAATGGAGGTCGCTGGGGCGAGTTGATCAGGGTGCAACTGGATCCGAGGGGCAACATCTGGATCTTTCACCGCTGTTTCAACACCGTGCCCGCGGGCGCTGCCACGTGCGTCGGGCGGTCCGAGCCGCCGATGCTGCAGTTCGACCCGTCCGGGCGGCTTCTGACGAGCTTCGGCGAGGGGATGTTCGCCTTTCCTCACGGTTTCACCGTCGACGGGGAGGGCAACGTGTGGGCGACCGACGCCAATGCGAACGAGACGGTGCTCGGCATGTCGGCCAGGGCCACGGCCGGTCCCCTGCAAGGCATGACGAGAGGCCACCAAGTCTTCAAGTTCAGTCCGCAGGGCGAGGTGTTGATGACGCTCGGCGGGGCGGGCGTGGCCGGGAACGGTCCCGATACGTTCGATCAGCCGACGGGGGTCGCGGTTGCGGCCAATGGCGACATCTTCGTGACCGATGGCCACGGCGAGAACAACCGTGTGGTGAAGTTCTCGCGGGATGGCCGCTTCATCAAGACCTGGGGCCGGACAGGATCGGGCCCCGGCGAGTTCGACCAGCCCCACGACATCTCCATCGGCGGCTCCGAGGGACGCGTGTTCGTCGCCGACCGGAGCAACAACCGGGTTCAGATCTTCAACCAGGATGGCAACTTCATTGCCGCGTGGAGGCAATTCGGCCGGCCGAGCGCCATTCACGTGTCGGCCGACGACACCCTCTATGTGAGCGACTCGCACTCGAACTCGAGGGTAAACCCCGGCTATTCGAGGGGCATCACCATCGGAAGCGCCCTGGACGGCTCGCTCCGGGCCTTCATTCCCGACCCCGACCTGGACCAGGCGGACGTGAACCGTATTTCCGGGGCGTCAGGCATTACGGCCGACGCCGAGGGCGCCGTATTCGCAGCCGACGTAGGCCCGCACAGGTTGCGGAAGTACGTCAAGGTGGACTGATTCCATCCGGGGCGACGCGAAACCGGCGAGCGCTCCGGTCCGCGACCGACTCGCGGCAGTGACCGGTCACCCGCCGGCTTCACGAGGTCGTGCAGGGATGCGGCGACGATGTCGGCTGGAGCGGCGACCCGGATTCCATCACAAGGGAATACGCTGTCACCTTCGTGCACTCGTCGTGACAGTTCCGGGTCGCAGCAGGTCGACATGTCGCTGAAGCCCACATCCGCCGAACGACCGATCCGGCCGGGTCGGAATGCCGGGACCGGCGCTTCGACGCTGCGCACCCTCGTGGACGAGCGCGCCCGTACGGCCCCGAACAGGCCGTTCGTCCTCTTCGACGACCTCGAGGGCGGGGTGTCGATGCGCACGTACGGCGAGTTCGCCGGCGACGTCAACCGGACCGCCCACCTGCTCGGAGACCTCGGGATCCGCCGCGGCGACCGGGTGGCCCTGCTGCTCGCGAACTGTCCGGAGTTTCTCGACCTGTGGTTCGGCGCCGCCGCCATCGGTGCGGTCATCGTGCCCGTCAACACCGCCTCGTCGGCGGCGGAGCTGGAGTACCTGACCGGTCATTCCGACAGCCGGTCGATTTTCACGCAGGCGCCGTACCTGGAGACGGCCGAGGCGGTCGCCCGGCGGTGCCCGAGGGTCGAGTCGGTCATCGTCTGCGGACCCGGCGCACGGTCCCCGTCGACCAGCTTCACGGCGCTGGCGGCAGCGCGCCCCGACACGCCGCCGCCCGTACCGCCCCCGGGACCGACCGACGACGCGGCCATTCTCTACACCTCCGGCACGACGGCGCGGCCGAAGGGCGTGCTCGTCACCCACGCCAACTATCTCTACGCGGGACGGACGGTGGCGAACGCCATCCGCCTGACCCGCGACGACCGGCACCTCGTGGTGATGCCGTTCTTTCACGGCAACGCCCAGTACTACTCGACGATGAGCACCCTGGTGACCGGCGCGAGCATGGCGATGACGGCCCGCTTCAGCGCCAGCCGCTACTTCGACCAGGCGATCGCCCATCGGTGCACGGCGTCGAGCCTGTTCGCGGCGCCCATCCGGATGCTGCTGGCGCAGCCGCGGCGCGCCGAGCTCGCGTCGAATCCGCTGCGGGTGGTGCTGTTCGCGCAGAACGTCACGCCGGCCCAGCTCGGCGAATGGCGCGATCGGTTCGGGGCGCAACTGCTGCAGTTGTGGGGCATGACGGAGACGATGGGACCGCCGATCATGAACCCCCTCGACGGCGAACGGCGCAACATGTCGATGGGGCTGACCGTCGCCGGCTACGCGACCGACCTCGTGAGCGACGACGGGCGGCCGGTGGCGCGGGGTCAGGCGGGTCAGGTCGTGGTGCGCGGGGTGCCGGGCCGCACCCTGATGAAGGGGTACTACAAGAATCCGGAGGCGACCGCCGCGACCCTCCGGGACGGGTGGCTGTGGAGCGGCGACACCGCCCGGCAAGACCCCGACGGGTACTACCACTTCGTCGACCGGGCCAAGGACATGATCAAGCGGGCCGGCGAGAACGTCGCCGCGAGCGAGGTCGAGGCGGCGATTCGCGAGCACCCCAAGGTGTTCGACTGCGCGGTCATCGGGGTGCCCGACGACATCCGCGACGAGTCGATTCTCGCCGTCGTGGTGCCGAGCGACGACTCCCTGCGGGAAGACGAGATCCTCGCGTGGTGCCGCGGGCGGCTCGCCGGCTTCCGCGTGCCGCAGCAGGTGCAGTTCCGCGCGGCCCTGCCCCGCACCGCCGTCGGCAAGATCCAGAAGCACGTCCTGCGCGCCGAGCTGCGTGCCTCAAGCCCGCCGAATCGCCCCGCGTAGCTGGGACCGCGGCGGCGCCGGCCCGCGGCGAGGCTGGTAGAATTTCGTGGTGAACCTCGCCGCGTGGATCCTCGGCTATCTGCGGCCGTATCGCTGGCGCGCCCTCTCGGTGCTGCTCCTCGTCCTCGCCGAGACCTGTCTGACCGCGATGGCCCCCTGGCCTCTCAAGGTCCTGGTGGACAACGTGCTGGGCGGCGCCCCGCTGCCCTCCGCGGTGGCGGCGCGGCTCCCGGCCGCCGCCCTCGACAACGCCGTGCTCCTCCTGGCGGTGGTGGTCGTGGCCGGCGTGCTCGTGCAGCTCGGCGGCGAAGTGGTGCGCATGGCGCATACGCAGATGCAGGTCGACATGGCGCAGCGCGTCGTGTACCGGCTCCGCGAGCAACTGTTGAATCACCTGCAGGCGCTGCCGTTGCGCCACCACGTCGCGTCGCGGACCGCGGACTCGGTCTACCGCCTCGATGCGGATGCCTACTGCGTGGACGACCTCGTGATCGGCGGGGTCTTTCCGTTGACCGTCGCCGCGATGAATCTGAGCCTCATGTTCGGGGTGCTCGTCTATCTCGACACCACCCTGGCCCTGCTGTCGCTGACCGTCGCGCCGTTTCTGTATCTGTGCCTCCGCCACCACGCGCGGACGATGACCGACCAGGCGGAAAGGGTGAAGAGCCTGGAATCGGGGCTGATCGAGCGGATACTCGACGTGCTGTCGTCCATCGCCGCGGTCAAGAGCTTCACGCGCGAGCGCTACGAACTCGAACGCTTCGCCGACGCCGGCGACCGGACGCGGCGCGCCCGGCTCGATCTGACCTGGCAGGAATCCCTCTTCTCCGTCACCGTGACCGCGGTGACGCTGCTCGGCACCGCCCTCGTCCTCGGCGTCGGCGGCCTGCATGTCCTCGACGGCCGGCTGACGGTGGGCGGCCTGCTCGTCGTCGTCGCCTATCTCGCCGCGGTCTATACCCCGATCTCGGAGATCGCACGGACCACCGGAACGCTGCAGCAGGCGGTGGTGAGCGCGCGCCGCGTCCGGGAGCTGCTGGCGCTGACCCCGGAGGCCGCCGACGCGCCGGGCAGCATCGCGGCCGACGGGCTCCGCGGTCACATCCGGTTCGACGCGGTGGAGTTCGCCTACGAGCCGGATCGGCCGGTCCTCGACGGCGTGAGCTTCGAGGCCCATCCAGGCGAGCTCGTCGCGCTCGTCGGCCCCACCGGCGCCGGCAAGACCACCGTGGCCAATCTGATCCCGCGGCTGTTCGAAAAGCAGGGCGGCCGGATTCTCATCGACGGCGTCGACGTCTCGCGCTACGGGTTGCGGTCGCTTCGCCGCCAGGTCGCGCTGGTCCCGCAGCAGCCGATCCTGTTCACCGGCACCATCGCCGACAACATCCGCTACGGCCGGCTGGACGCCACCGACGCGGACGTCGAGGCGGCGGCCCGCGCCGCGCACGTCCACAACTTCGTCGTCCGCCTGCCGCAGGGGTACCGGACGGACGTCGCCGAGGACGGCGCCTCGCTGTCGGGCGGCGAGCGGCAACGCATCGGCATCGCCCGCGCGTTGCTCAAGGACGCGCCCATCCTGCTCCTCGACGAGCCGACGTCCGCGCTCGATGCGATGTCCGAGGCGGCGGTGATCGACGCGCTGCGGCAGCTTCGCGCCGGCCGCACGACCCTCGTGATCGCCCACCGGCTGTCGACGATCCGCGACGCCACGCGCATCGTCGTCATGGACGGGGGACGGGTGGCGGCGAGCGGCTCGCACGACGAGCTGATCGCGGCGAATACGCTGTACCGCACCATGTGCACCCGCCTCACCCTCGGCTGGCCGGCGCGGGAGCCGGCGACGGTCGACGAGCTTCTGCAGGACCTGGCGGTCCCATGAGGATCCTGTTGGCGGGCATCATCGGCCGCTACCCGTTCGGGGGCGTGGCGTGGTGCTCCCTGATGTATCTGGTCGGACTCCGGAGGCTGGGCCACGAGGTCTGCTACATCGAGGACACCGGCGAGTGCGTCTACGACCCTGCGCAGGATGCGGTATCCCTCGACCCGTCCTACGGCACCCGGCACATCCACGACACCCTCGCGCCGCACGGGCTCGGCGACCGGTGGAGCTTCGTGAACTACGACGGCGCCTATCACGGCCTGTCGAAGGAGGCGGTGCGCGCGTACTGCGCCGATGCCGATCTGCTGATCAACCTGTCCGGCGGCACGTGGTTCTGGCGTGACGAGTACGCGCGCATCCCCCGGCGGGTGTTCATCGACTCTGACCCCGTCTTCACGCAGCTCGCGATCGCCAAGGGGGTGCCCTGGTACGTCGACTTCTTCCGCCGGTTCGACCATCTGTTCACCTTCGGCGCCAATATCGGGACGCCGCGCTGCGACGTCCCCACCGGCGACTTCCACTGGCAGAAGACCTGGCAGCCGGTGGTCACCGCGCTGTGGCGCACCGAGACGCCGGCGGCGCAGGATCGGTTCACGACGGTGATGACGTGGCGGACCGAGAGCTTCGAGGACGTCGACGGCAACAAGGACCGGGAGTTCCTCCGGTTCCTCGATCTGCCGCGGCGCACGCCGAGCCGCTTCGGCCTCGCCGTGAACGGTCCCGACCGGCTGCTCGCCGAGCACGGCTGGGGACCGGTGCCGGCGATGCAGGTGTCCCGCACCGCGGACGCCTACCGCGCGTTCATCCAGAGCTCGAAGGCGGAGTTCGGCGTGGCCAAGCACGCCTACGTGGCGCACCGCTCGGGCTGGTTCAGCGACCGCACCGAGTGCTACCTCGCCGCGGGCCGGCCGGCTCTCGTCCAGGACACCGGCTGGAGCGCGCACCTGCCCGCGGGCGCCGGGCTGCTGGCGTTCTCGACCCCCGAGGAGGCGATCGACGGGCTCGCGCGGATCGAGGCCGACTACGCGGCCCACGCCACAGCCGCGGCAGACGTCGCCCGGGAACAGTTCGACGCGTCGCGCGTGCTGCCGCCGCTGCTCGAAAGGGCCGGCGCATGACGCAGGCGGCTGCATCGGCGGCGCCCCCGTTGCGCATCGCGCTGGTCGCGCCGGTGGCGCAGTCGGTCCCGCCGGCGCGGTCCGGGTCGATCGAGACGGTGACCGCGATGCTCGCCGACGGGCTGGTGGCCCGCGGACAGGACGTCACCCTGTTCGCCACCGGCACGTCGGCCACCGCGGCGCGCCTGCACGCGGTGTTCCCGGACGGCTACAACCGGGACACCGATCTGTGGCCGTGGGAGCTGTGCGAGCTCTTCAACCTGGCCGCCGCGGTCGAGCGCGCGGAGGCGTTCGATCTGATCCACTATCAGGCCGAGTACGCTCCGGTCTCGCTGGCCTGGACCCGAATCTCGCCGATCCCGGTGGTGCAGACGCTGCACCATGCGCCGTCCCCCGCGGAAGCGGCGCTGTGGTCGCGCTATCCGGAGGCGCCGTTCGTCGCCGTCTCGCAGGTTCAGGCGGACCTGCTGACCGGCCTCAACGTGGCCGGCACCATCCATCACGCGGTCGACCCCCGCGTCTTTCGATACCGGCCCGACCCCGACGACTATCTGCTCTTTCTCGGGCGGTTCACGGCGGAAAAGGGGGTGCTCGAAGCCCTGGAGGTGGCCCGGCGAACCGGCCACCGCCTGGTCCTCGCCGCCGCCGACAACGAGTACTATCGGACCGCGGTGGCGCCGCGGGTGGACGGCGAGCGCGTGGCGTACGCCGGCGAGGCGGACCTCGAGGCCAAGGTCGCCCTGCTGCAGGGGGCGCGCGCCCTGCTCTACCCGCTGCAGGCGGCGGAGTCCTTCGGTCTGGTGCTGATCGAGGCGATGATGTGCGGCACCCCGATCGCCGCCCTCGACCGGGGCGCGGTCTGCGAGCTGGTCGAGGAGGGGCGCACCGGACATGCCTACGCCTCGCTCGACGCCCTCGCCGCCGGCCTCGCCGACGTGCTCGCCCTCGACCGCCGGCAGGTGCGCGCGCGCGCGCTCGAGAGGTTCCGGCCGGAGCGGATGGTGGACGCGCACATCGACCTGTACCGGCGGATCGTGGCGGCGCACCGCGGCCGGCCGCGAACGACCACGGCCGGCGCCCCTCGGGCCGCGGCCGCGCAGGCTCCCGCCGCCGGCACGGCAACCCGGCCCGGAGGCGGACAGCAGTGAGACGACCGGCAGACCCGCGCGCCGACGCGGCACCGGACGGATCGGCGGCCGGCGGCCCGCCGTCGCTGCTTGCCGTGTTCGCCCACCCCGACGACGAATCTCTCGCGAGCGGAGGTCTCCTGGCATGGTGCGCAGCCCTCGGGGTCCAGGTGTCGCTTCTCTGTCTGACCCACGGAGAACACGGGCAGGCGGCGGCCGGCGCGCGCGCGGCCGGAACCCGTGCCCTGCGGCAGGTGCGGGCCGACGAGCTGCAGGCCGCGGCCCGGGTGCTGGGCATCGCCCGCGTCCGCCTGCTCGACCACGAGGACGGAATGCTGCCGTGGATTCCCCCGGACCGGCTCGAAGCCGACATCCGGGAGGAGATTCGACGCACCGGCCCGGACGTCGTGATCACGTTCGACGCCGACGGGCTGTACTGGCATCCCGACCATATTGCTGTGCACGAGCGGACCACCGCGGTCGTGGCGGGCCTCGGCGGGCGGCCGCCGGCGCTGTTCCATGTGACCCTGCCGCCCGGCGCGATGCGGGCCGTCGTCGACCACGCCGCCCGCGTCAGCGCCGCGCGCCGGCTCCCGCGCCCGTTCGCGCGGTCCATCCTCGGCGTCGCCGACGCCGATGCGTTCGGCGCCGAGGCGCCGCCCCCGACCCTCGTCGTGCACGCGCGCGACCATGCCGCGCAGAAGCTGCGGGCGCTGCGCTGTCACCGCAGCCAGCTCGACGACGGCGCGCTGCGGCTCATGGACGAGGACGACGCGCCGCGCCTGCTCGGGACCGAGCACTATCGGCGCTCCGAGGTCGGCGCGCAGGGCGAAACGATCGTCGATCGCCTGGCCGCCGCGGCGCGAGCCTGACCGGGAATCAATCATGCACGTCACCCTGCTCGACTGGATGCGGTGTCCCTTCTGCGGGACCCGGCTGCGGCTGCTCGACAACGCGGCGCTTGCCCGTACCGAGACCGAGGTCGAGGCCGGCGTGCTCGGCTGCGAATGCTGCGCCTTCCCGGTCATCGCGGGCATCCCCGTCCTGCTCGCCGACGACTCGACCCGCGCCGCCATGCACGCCCTGGAGCGCAGCGACGGAGACGAGGCGCTGGCGGCGGTGCTCGAAGTCACCCCCGCGCAGGCGGCGGGGCTCGCCCGCTCGCAGGATGCGGACGCGCTGACGTATCGGGAGGCGGTCGCGCTGCTTGCCCCGGACGCCGAAGGCACCTATTTCCTGCACCGTTTCTCGGACCCGACGTTCGTCCCCGCCGAAGCCCTCCTGCGGGCGCTCGGCCCCGCCGCGGCGCCGGCCGACGGCCCCTGGCTCGACCTGTGCGGGGGCAGCGGACACCTGGCGCACGCGCTCGCCGCCCCCGCCGGGAACGCCGCGCCGGCGCGCGGCCGGACGGTCGTCGCCGATCTGTATTTCCGGAAGCTGTGGCTTGCGACCCACGTCACCGCGCCCGGCGCCGACGGCGTATGCTGCAGCGCCGACGCCCCGCTGCCGTTCACGACGGACCGCTTCTCGATGGTCGTCCTGATGGACGCCTTCCCGTACATCTGGCACAAGCGGCTGTGCGCGGACGAGATGATGCGGGTGGCGCATCCGGACGGCATCGTCGCGCTGCCGCATCTCCACAGTTCGGAGGGCGAGAACGCCTCGGCCGGCGACCCTCTCAGCCCGTCCGCCTACCGCGATCTTTTCGCGCCGTTCCAGCCCGCCCTGTTCAGCGACGCCCGGCTGTTCGACGGGCTCATCAAGGAGGCGAGCATCGATCTCGCCGACGACCGGTCGCCCGAGCAGCTCCGCGGCGAGCCGTCCCTGACCCTCGTCGCGAGCCGGCGGCCCGGGATGCGCCGGCGCGTGGAGGTGCCCGCGCCGGCCGCGGCCGCCGGCGTCCTCGCGGTGAACCCGCTCTACACGGTCGAGGTCCGGGACGGCCGCTCGGTCCTGACCCTGCGGTTCCCCACCGCCGAGTACGAAGCCGAGTTCGCGCACTGCCGGCGCTATCTTCCGGACCGGGTGACGGTGGACGGCGACCTGCGCGGTCCGGTCGACCCGCGGCAGCTCGGCCCTCGTGGCGCGGAATTGCGGCGACGGCGGGTCATCCTGGACGTGCCGCGGCGCTATCTGTAGGGTCCGTTTCTGCTAGCCCAACAGCGACAGCAGGAACCCGGCGGCCACCGCCGACCCGATCACGCCGGCCACATTCGGGCCCATCGCATGCATCAGGAGGTAGTTGTTCGGATTGGACTCCAGGCCCACCTTGTTGACGACGCGGGCCGCCATCGGCATCGCCGAAACCCCCGCCGCGCCGATCAACGGGTTGACCTGCCCGCCGCTCAGGCGGTGCATGACCTTCCCCATCAGGACGCCGGTGGCGGTGCCCACGGCAAACGCCACGAGCCCGATGGCGAGGATGCCGATCGTCTCGACGGTGAGGAAGGCGTCGGCGGCCAGTCGGGAGCCGACCGCCAAGCCGAGCATGATGGTCACGATGTTGATGAGCTCGTTCTGCGCGGTCTGCGACAGCCGCTCCACCACGCCCGCCTCGCGAAGAAGGTTGCCGAACATCAGCATGCCGATCAGCGGCGACGCCGAGGGCAGCAGCAGGACAACGAGCAGCAGAACGGTAAACGGAAAAAGGATGCGTTCGGTCGAGGACACCGGACGCAGCTCCTCCATGGCCACGGCGCGTTCCTTCTCCGTGGTGAGCGCTCGCATGATCGGGGGCTGAATGATGGGCACCAACGCCATGTACGAATAGGCGGCGACGGCAATCGCCCCCAGAAGATCCGGACTCAGCCGGGAGGCGAGGAAGATCGCCGTCGGACCGTCGGCGCCTCCGATGATGCCGATCGCGGCGGCATCCTGGAGCGAGAACTGGATCGCCGGCACGAGTTCGCTCATGGCAAGCGACCCGAGCAAGGTGAAGAAGATGCCGAATTGCGCCGCCGCGCCCAGTATCAGCGTCTTGGGATTAGCAATCAGCGCGCCGAAGTCGGTCAACGCGCCGACCCCCAGAAAAATCAGCAACGGGAAGACCCCGGTCGTCACGCCGACCGAATAGAAGTAGCCGAGAATCCCCTCGGGGCCGCCGATGTCGGCCACGGGAATGTTGCTCAGGATCGCGCCGAACCCGATCGGGATCAGCAGCAACGGCTCGAACCGTTTGGAGATGCCGAGATAGATGAGGCCCCCGCCGACCAGCATCATGGCGATCGGCCCGATCCCGAAGTTGGCAAGACCGGTCGTTTCCCAGAGCCTCAGGAGTAGATCGGATTGCATGCGGCGCGTTCTATGAGTCCAGGAGCCCGTGGCGAAAGTCCCCGCTGCATTCGACCGGTGCAACGCGCGGTTTCACCACGGGCTCCTAGGAGATGTAGAGCAGGGGGTCGCCCTTCCGGACCTGGCTGCTTTCCTGCACGGCAATCGAAACGATGCGGCCCGCGCGGGTGGCGCTGACATTGGTTTCCATCTTCATCGCCTCGAGCACGAGGACGACGTCGCCGGCCGCGACCGTCTGCCCGGGCTGCACCCGGACCGCGCGCACCGTTCCCGAAAGCGGCGACGCGAGCGCCTCCCCGGAACCGGACGGCACGGGGGCGGGGACGGGCGCAGGCACAGGCGGGCGGGCCGGCTGAATCGAATCGACGGCGCCCTCGGGACTGACTTCGACGTCATAGGCCGTCCCGTTGACATTGACGCGGTACCGGGCCGGGCCGGTGTCGGCCACCGGGGCAGCGGCCGGTGCGACCGCCGGCGACGGTGAGGACGCGTCTTCCCAGGGCGGCGGCTCGAATGCCGACGGGTTGTTCCTGTTCTTCAGGAATTTCAGCCCGACCTGACCGAACAGCGCGTAGGTCAAGACGTCTTCCGTTGGATCGCCGGCGCGCCGGAACCCCTCTTGTCTCGCCAGACCGTCCACTTCGGCGGTCAGCTTCCCCATCTCGGGGGAGAGCAGATCGGCCGGCCGGCAGCTCACCGGGTCGTCCCCGTTCAGCACCCGCTTCTGAAGCTCGGTGTCGACCGGAGCGGGAGTGCGGCCGTACTCGCCGCGAAGAACGCCCGCCGTCTGCCGGGTAATCGTCTTGTAACGCTCCCCCGCCAGCACGTTGACGATCGACTGCGTCCCGACGATCTGGGACGTCGGCGTGACCAGCGGAATGAAGCCGAGCTCTTTGCGCACAATCGGCATTTCTTCGAGGACTTCGTCGAACCGGTCGGTGGCATCCTGTTCCCGGAGCTGGTTCTCCATGTTGGTCAGCATGCCGCCGGGAACCTGAGCCGTCAGAATCCTCGCATCGATCCCGCGCAACGAGCCTTCGAACCTGGCGTACTTCTTGCGGACGCCGCGGAAGTAGGCCGCAATCTCTTCGAGCAGCCCGAGATCGAGGCCCGTGTCCCGGTCCCGGCCCTCGAGAATGGCGACGACCGATTCGGTCGCCGAGTGACCGTAGGTGTGACTCATCGACGAAATCGCGGCATCGGCCATGTCGACACCGGCCTCGACGGCCTTCACCGTGGCCGCGGTGCTCATGCCGGTGGTCGCGTGAGAATGCAACGCGATCGGCACCGACAGCGTTTCCTTGAGCCTCGACACCATCTCTTCGGCCACGTAGGGCTTGATCAGGCCCGCCATGTCCTTGATGCAGACCGAGTGGCAGCCCAAGTCTTCGAGACGCTTCCCGAGATCGATCCACTTGTCCATCGTATGGACGGGACTGATCGTGTAGGACATGGCGCCCTGGGCATGCCTGCCCGTCTTCAGCACGGCGCGGACCGCGGCCTCCACGTTCCGCATGTCGTTCAACGCATCGAAGACGCGGAAGACGTCCATGCCGTTCTCGGCGCATTTCTCGACAAACGCGTCCACCACATCGTCGGCATAGTGCCGGTATCCCAGCAAGTTCTGCCCGCGCAGCAGCATCTGGGTCTTCGTGTTCGGCAGGGCCTTGCGGAACCGGCGCAATCGTTCCCAGGGATCCTCGCCCAGGTAACGGATGCAGGCGTCGAACGTCGCGCCGCCCCACAGTTCCACCGACCAGAAACCCGCTCTGTCGATCTTCTCGCAGACCGGAAGCATGTCTTCGATGCGGACGCGGGTTGCGAGCAGGGACTGGGCAGAATCGCGAAGGACCAACTCGGTGATGGCCAAGGGTTTCTTCATGCTACCGCGCGTCCCTTCGATATGCAGCCACGGCGGCGGAGATGGCGGCGATCAACTCCGTCCCGCTTCCTTCGACGCCGGATGCGGCAGAGACGTCCGGGACCTGGGCGGGAGGGCCCACGGCGAGCGCAAGGCGGGACATTCCCTTGACGGCCAGAACCAGCAGAGTGAGAAGGACGAACACCACGCCCATCCCCGCGAGCATGAGCCGGATACCTTCGCCGAATATCCCCGTCAAGACGGCCAACCTCCCCCGAAGCGCTCTGTCAACGGCCCGAACCGGCACATGCTAGTGTAGTGTCCTAGTTAAACGATTGATTAACTGTGGCTGTCGAGCACTTGGCGGGCACGACCCACCTTCTCGATAATCTGCTCGGCCGATTTGGTCCACACCAACGGCTGCGGGTTCTCATTGTACTTGTCGATGTATTCCGCCAAGCGGGCTTCGAGCTCCTCCACCGAGGTGAACACTCCGCGTCGGAGCTGCCGGTCCGTCAACGTGCGGAAGAATCGCTCGACCACGTTCAGCCAAGACGAGCTCGTGGGGACGAAGTGCAGGAAGATGCGCTTCTGTTGCTCTATCCAACGCAACACTGTCTCATGCTTGTGCGTGGCGTAGTTGTCGAGAATGATGTGGATCTTCTGGTCCTTCGACACCGCCTTCTTGACCTTCTTCAGGAAACGTAGCACTTCCTGATGACGGTGCCGCCGGCACGACTCCCCAATGACCGCGCCCGTCGCCACTTCCAATGCCGCGAACAACGTGGTCGTCCCATGACGCTTATAGTCGTGGGTCATCGTGCCGCAGCGCCCCTTCTTGATTGGCAAACCCGGCTGAGTCCTGTCCAACGCCTGCACGGAGCTCTTTTCGTCCAAGCTGAACACTACCGCGTTCGCCGGTGGATCCAGGTAGAGCCCCACCACATCGTGTAGCTTTTCCTCAAATCGTGGGTCGTTGCTAAGCTTGAAGGTACGAATCAGGTGCGGTTTCAGGCCATGAGATCGCCAGACGCGGTGGACAAAGCTGTGCGTCGTCTTCATCGCCCGGGCCATCGTTCGCGTCGACCAGTGCGTTGCATCCGTCGGCGTCGTCTGGGTCGTTGCCTCGATGATTCTGGTCCGCAGCTCCGCTTGCCGCTCCGAACTCTTGCCGCCGTGATTGCCGCCGCGAGGCCGCTCGCTCTCGATCCCCTTCACACGTTCCTTCACGAAGCGGTTGCGCCACCGACCCACTGTGTTCTGGTCGATCCCCAATGCCGCGGCAATGGCTTGATTCGTCATGCCTGTGCACGCCATCAACACGATCTTGGAGCGTTCAACTAGCCGGACCGCGGCGCTGCGGGCTGACGCCCACGTCTCCAATAGCCGCCGTTCGTTGGGGGTGAGCGTCACCTGTGCAGCAACCCTCATCGGATGGATTCCTTCCGTTTTTGTCCGGTGCTGGCAGTGTATCCGCGCATGAGATTATAATCAAGTTTTTGTCCAGGACACTACACTAGCACAAGAATACGGACTCAAGTTGATCCGACTCGACCAGACACCCCGCCGGCAAGTCAGAGGTCATGACTCGGCCAACCCCGGCAGGCGGAGGCGCAAGGGCACCCTGCGGCTACGGCCAATCGAGACGGGCGGCCACCGGATAGTGGTCGGAGGGGTATCGTCCGCCGTCGCTGTGCAGAACGGTCTGCGCAGTGCGGACGACGAGCGGTCCCCCGACGAGGATCCAGTCGATCCGCCACACCTCGTCATGGGGAGGGGGCGGTCCGAAACCGTTGCTGGTGAACGGCGGGCCCTGTCGTTCGTCGGCCGCGAGCCACGCATCGCGCAAACCCTGTGCGGTCGCGATGCGCCAAGTCTCGGTATCGCCGGCGCTTGCGTTGAAGTCGCCGGTCACGACGACCGCGCTGCCGGCCGGCAACGCGGCGACGCGGTCGGCGATCAACCGGGCCGAGTCGTACTGGCGAGCCCCCTGGCGCAACGTCAGGTGGGTGTTGAAGACGTGGATCTCGCGGCCGCTCGCCCGGTGGTAGAACCGGGCCCAGGTCACGATGCGGCCGCGCGGCCGGCGAAACCGCCGCCGTCCCGGCTCCGGGCGCCGGGGAGGCGGAGGGACGTCCGGGGTGTCGGTGAGCCAGAAATTGCCGGAAGCGATGGGGCTCAGCTCGCCGTGCCGGTAGAAGATCGGCGTGTACTCGCTGAGCCCGACGCCGCCGTTGAGACCGCGGTCGACGCCGATCCACCGGTAGTCGGGCAGCATCGTCTCGAGATAGGCGATCTGCTCGGCGACCGCCTCCTGGAGACCGAGGATCTGCGGCGCCACCCGGTTGATGGTCTCGACCACCACGTGCCGGCGATGGGGCCATGCGTTCGCGCCGTCGTCGACGTTCGACGTCCGGATGTTGAACGTCATCACGTCGAGGGACACCTGGGCAGCGGCCGCCGGGGCCAGCCACCCCCAGACCGCGGCCGCGACGAGAAGCCCGACGCCGGCGGCGCGGCGGGGCCGCCTCGGGGCTGGTCCCCCGCGGCGCCGGCGGGGGACCGCGCAGGCGGCGCGGCGGGCGTTCACGCCGAGGAGCCCGTGGCAGGAGCGCTCGGTTCCGTCACGGGCGGCTCTCACGCCTGTTCCCGCGGGTCGTCGCCGGTCCGGGCCTGCGGATTCTGCACCTTGCCGAGCACCGACGGCAGATCGATGCCCGCCTGCTCGGCCAGCTCGTGGAGCGGCGGCAGCGCACCGATGAGCCCCCGGAGAAAGCCGGCCGTAGCCCCGTTGCCGTCCTGACCGTTGGCGCCTGAATCCCATACGGTGACCTTGTCGATCTTCAGATTCTGGATCGCCTTGACCTGCTCGGCAACCAGTTCGGGCAACTTCTCGACAATCAGCAGCGACGGCGCCAGCTCCGGCCGGTCGGCGCAGACCCGCAGCAGATTCTCGTAGCCGGCGGCCTTGGCATCGAGCACTTTCCGGACCCCTTCGGCCTCGGCGAGATACCGGGCCAGCAAGCCGTCGGCCTCGCCCTGGGCGATGCGGCGAATCTTCTCCGCCTCCGCCTCGGCGTCGATCTCGATCTTCTGGCGATCGATCTGCTGCTGCGCGATCTGGGTCTTCTCGAGTCTGGCGAATTCCTGCTCCCTCTCCGCCCGGAGCACATCGCGGGCCGCATCGGCCAGCGCAATCTCGCCGCGCCGTTTGGCGTTCGCCTGACGCTCGGCGAGATTGGCCTCGTAGTCGGCGATGTTGGCCTTCGATTCGTTCTCGCCCTCCACCGCCGACGCCTCGAGCGAAGCCACCTTGACGCGCTGGTCCATCTCCGCCTGTTTCTTCCCCTGCACCGACAGCGCATTCTGCTCGGCGACGACAATTTCCTGCTCGCGCATGGCGTTCGCCTCGCCGGAGACGCCTTCCGCTTCGAGCTTCGCCACCCTGGTGCGCTGATCGCGTTCCGCCTGCTTCTGCCCCGCCGCCGAATCGGACTGCTGGCGGGCCACTTCGACGGCCATCTCCCGGTTGGCACTCGCCTCGCCGATCGAACCGGAGCGGTCGGCGTCGGCCACCTCGATCTTGGCTTGGTTGATCGCCTCGGCCGCCGCCTTCTTGCCCAGCGCGACAATATAGCCCGACTCGTCGATGATGTCCCGCACGTTGACGTTGATCAACACGAGCCCGATCTTGTTGACCTCGGTGCTGACGTTCTTGTTGACGAGGTCGAGGAACTTCTCGCGATCCTGGTTGATCTCCTCGATGGAAAGGGTCGCGATGACGAGACGCATCTGACCGAGAATGATGTCGCTGGCCTGGGCCGAGATCGCCTTCTCATTCAGACCGAGCAGACGCTCGGCCGCGTTGTTCATGATGTCGGGCTGGGTGGAGATCCCGATCGTGAACGTGGACGGTACGTTGACCCGGATGTTCTTCTTGGACAACGCGCTCGTCAGGTCGATCTCTATCGTCATCGGCTCGAGATTGAGGTAGGCGTAGCTCTGGATCAGGGGCACGATGAAGGTCCCGCCGCCATGCAGACAGCGGGCGGCGCGAGAGCCCGCGACCTTGCCGTAGACGACGAGCACCCGGTTGGAGGGACACCGCCGGTACTGACGGGTCAGCATCGTCAGCACGAACAACATCAACAAGACGATGGTGGCAACCACCCCGAGGGTGCCGAAGTTGATCATCTCCGTCATCTGTCACCTGCCTCCTGCATCACTGCCGTCGAACTACCGTCCCGCCCGGGAATCCACCCACGCTCCCTCGTCCCGCCTTGTCAGGCAGGCCTCGCCGGTCTCGGTGGGACGCGGGGTTCTGCCGCGGGCTGACACGATCAGGGTCTGGTCATCACGCACGCCGACGACGGTCGCATCGGCGAAGGCGTCCAGCGCCGGACCGTCGCTGACCGCATCGAGCGTCATCATCCGTCCGGACACGCTCACCTGCACCTGTCCGTGGCCGGCGTCCTTGGCGGGAATGGTCAAGTACACCCGCGCGGTCTTCCCGACGGCCGTCTGCACGTCGTAGGTGACGGTAAAGTTGAGAGACCGGGTCAGGCACATCAGGCCCGACGCCAGGAACATCATCGCGACGCCGAATCCGACCGCGATGACCACCGACACCGGCCGGCCGAGCCCCCAGTCGAAACGGCACGCCAGCCCCATCCAGCCCGTGCCCATGATGAACGCCATCACCGACAGCAACGAGAACAGCGTGAAGGAAGCGTCGGTGCCGGCGTCGACGTCGACCTCGAAGTCACCGATGACGTCGCCGAACATCGCCAGCGCGAGGCGCAGCAGGAACAGGACCGTGCCCACCAGCGCCATCGCCGAGTAGGTGACGGCGTCGCCGCCCATCGCCATCAGGTTCGACCAGTCCCAGAACAGTTCCCAGGCACGCGCCATCGGTCACGCTCCCGGAGCACGCATCAAGGCGCCCCACCGTGTCATTACGCCGTCTGTGCCGGGATATTCGCCGGCCCGCACCGGCGGTCATCTCGATCCGGTACGCGCGGG
Organism: Vicinamibacterales bacterium; assembly: GCA_965229825.1. GTDB lineage: Bacteria > Acidobacteriota > Vicinamibacteria > Vicinamibacterales > UBA8438 > JAJEEA01. The sequence goes on along the minus strand of CBDDJQ010000012.1, from coordinate 630,272 downwards.
CGGATCCTCGGCGGCGCGGTCGTCGCCGAAGGCATCGAGCAGGATCGGCAGCAACCCGTCCATGCGCGCGACCGCGGGACGCCGCGGCGCCAGCCCCGGTGCGAACCCGTGACCGCCGACGAGCCGGTCGATCAGATCCGGGCGGCTCGCGACGACGTGCACCGGCACCTCCCAGGACGCGCCGGCGCCGCTCACCAGGGCCGGCGGTTGGTGGTCGCCCACCAGCACCAGCACGAGGTCGCGATCCGCCCGCAAACGGAGATAGCCGCCGATGTTCGCGAAGGCGTACTGCAGCGCCTCGACGTAGCTCGGGCCGAGATTCGTCCAGTCGGCCCAGGTGGACCACGCGCGGTCGAGCTCGGCCGCGTCGTAGGGGGTCCCGGTCAGCACCCGGGCCCAATCGGCCTGGTAGGGAGGGGCCGGCACGAACGGCGCATGGGTGGTGATGGTGGCGAAGAACACGAAGGCCGGCGGGTGGTCCGGCGGGGCGATCTCGGCCGCGTCGACCCGGGCCAGGGCGTACTGATCGTTGACGCCCCACCACCCGAACGGCGGTCCCCGATAGTCGAGCCCCGCGTGGTCGTAAATCTGGTCGAAGCCGTAGAACGCGCCTTCGGGCCATCCCACGAGGAGCCCCGGCATGATCGCGATCGTGCGGTAGCCGCGGCGCGAGAACAGCTTGACCACCGTGTCCCGCTCCTGCGCCATGAGACGCACGTTGCTGCGCGGATCGCGCACCTCGGTGCCCGAGAGCAGGCTGATGTGGGCCAGCCACGACTCTCCGCCGAACGTGGTCGATTCGACGAACGCCGAGGCCATCCCGCGGCCGGTCTCGCTCACCGCCGCCTCGAACCGGCGACGCGCCGGGGCCAGCGCCTCGACGAACGCGTCGCGATCCCAGCTCACCGCCCCGTACGATTCGAGGAAGATGACGAACACGTCGGCGCCGGCGACGCGCGACAGATCCGAGCGCATCACCGGGGGCGGGCCGAGGTCGCGCAGGCCCGCGCCGCTCGCTTCGTAGGCCAGCTCGCCCAGCTCGCGGACGAAGGCGGGGGTTACCGGCTCGGCCACGCGGATGCCTCCCGGCGCGCTTCCGCCCGCCCACTGCGCCAGACCGAGCAGCAGCACCGCGCCGGCCGCGCCGCCGAGCGCCCGGCGCGCCGCCGGCCGATCGGTGGCCGCCGCGATGCTCCCCCACGCCCAGAACGCCGCGAGGTAGAGCCCCAGCGGCACCAGGATCAGCCCCGCCAGAAAACCCGCCTTGAGCCAGGGGTCGGCCACGAAGGCGAACATCGCCCCGACCTTCGGCACGTGCTGCAGGTCCCAGTACAGATTCACCTCGCGGCCGTAGAGCGACGCGACGGTGACCTCGACGTACCGCCCCACCGCCATCAGCAGCCAGGCGCCGGCCAGACACCGCACGGCGGTCCGTGGAAGACCTCGGCGCCAGACGCGCATCGCGACGATCACGAGCACGCCGGCCGCCGCTTCCCCCGACAGATCGCCGTTGAATCGGACCCCGAGGGTCGGCCAGACGTTGGCGAAGGTGAGCGAGACGTTCACCAGCAGGAGCGCCGCGCACAGCGCCCCGACGCGCCGTACGGCGGCGAACCGCGCTCCGCCCCAACCCGGCGCGTCGGTCATCATTGCTGTCGCGGGCCAGCCCGGAAATCGTCGCCAGGCGGCTCCGCTTCCCGCCCAACCGACCCTGCCGGGAGTCTGCTTCGTGCCACGGCCCGGACTCCTAGCCGGCCACCGAGAACGGGAGCCGACGCGCGCCGACGGCCAGCGCGGCCAGTCCGCCCACCACCGGCAGCGCATAGCCGTTGGTCAGATACCCGGACGTGAACAGGAGGCCCATGGTGAAGTGAAAGTTCAGGATCATGCACAGCGCCACCAGCGCCGCGAGCTGCGGGCGGTATCCGGCCACCAGCGCGGTCCCGGTGGTCAGCTCGCCCAGCAGCACGAGCCGGGCGAAGAGGGGGGCGCCGGGCATCGCGACCCAGTCGATGTACCACTTGCTGATGGTGGGGGCCGGTCCCCACCAGTCCCGGAGCTGGCTCTCGAGCAGGCTGCTGTCGACCGCCCAGCCCAGCTTGCCGTATCCCATCGAGATCAGGAAGATCCCCAGGACCACCGAGAGCAGCCGAAGTCCGCTCGCGCTTGCATTTGGCATCTCTCAGGCATTGTAACCGGGTCCGTTCCGCCACAGAATGCAACAGCCATGAGGTCGCCGCGTCCCAATCGCCTTTACGGCCTGATCCGGTCGCTGGCCGTCTATCACGCGATTCCGCTGCGCCAGCGCCGGCTGCGGCGGCTCTATGCGACGCTCGCCGGCCCGGACGATCTCGTCTTCGACGTCGGCGCCCACGCCGGCAACCGGACCCGCGCCCTCGCCGCGCTTGGCTGCCGGGTGGTGTCGCTCGAACCGCAGCCCGACTTCGCGAGGCTGCTCCGCCTCCTGTTCGGCCGCCATCCGCGGGTCTCGATTCTCGAAGCCGCGGTGGGCGACCACGCGGGCACCGCGACCCTGTCGATCAGCGATCGCACCCCGACCATGACCACCCTGGCCACCGCGTGGCGCACGGCCCGCGAGCAGGATCCGGTGTTCAGCGGCGTGCAGTGGAACCGCGACATCCACGTCGACCTGGTCACCCTCGACACGCTCATCGCCCGCTTCGGACGACCCGCGTTCGTCAAGATCGACGTCGAGGGGGCGGAGCCGGCGGTGCTCGCCGGGCTCACCCACCCCGTCCCCGCCCTATCGTTCGAGTATCTGCCGGATGCCCTCGACTACACGCGCGCCTGCGTCGACCGGCTGCTGGCCCTGGGAACCTACCGTTTCAACTGGTCGGTGGGCGAGTCCTACCAGCTCGCGGCCACCCGCTGGGTGGACGGCGACACCCTCCTGGACGGCCTCGGCACCGCCCGCGCCCGGCGCCGGTCCGGAGACGTCTACGCGCGGCTGGAGACGGCGTAGTCGAGCCGGTCCTGCGACCGGCGCACCAGCAGGGTGGCCCGCCTCACGCTCCACGCCTCTCTCAACGCGGAGCGGTTCTGCGCGGGCCTCGGCTACGACGTTCTCGATAGAACGCAAGTGGCGCTTCCCAACGACCATCGAATGGCGGTGGTACGCATGGGGAAGGACCTCCAGGAGCCCGGCCTCGGCCGCCGGCCCCGGCGATCGGCAACCATGAAATCTCGATGTATACCGTCGAGATTTCATCGCCTCCCTTCTGCCCCGGGAATCGGCGTCACCGGGATGAACGTCCATGGCGCATCCAGTGAGGCTCGTGCCAACTTCAGCACGAGTTCTCGCAAGCACCGCTGTCCGGTCGCACCGCGCGGCGGCGACTCCTGCCGGTAAGATGGAACCGTGACGATGCTACGGCGGGAAGCGGAGATGCCGGAGTTCGACGCGGCGGACGTGCGGCGCTACTACGACCGGCACACCGGCAACTTCGTCGCCCATGGCGAGGGCGGCGCAGCCGGCGCGCTGCACCGCGCGGTGTGGGGGCCGGGGGTCGACGATGCCGATGCCGCGTTTCACTACGTCGAGAGCCGGCTCCTCGACCGGCTGCGCGACCGACCGGCCGGGCAACCGCCGGCGCACGTCGTCGATCTCGGCTGCGGCGTGGGCGGCAGCCTCTGCCACCTCGCGTCGCGTCTGCCCATCCGCGGCACCGGGCTCACCCTGAGCCCGGTCCAGGTGCGCCACGCGGAACATCGCGTCCGCGCGGCGGGGCTGTCCGACCGCGTCCGGTGTCTGGAGGCCGACTACTGCGAGCCGCCGCCGGAGGTTCCGCCAGCCGATCTCGCGTACGCGATCGAGTCGCTGGTCCACGGACCGGATCCGGCACGCTTCTTCGCCGCTTGCGCCCGAATCGTCCGTGTGGGGGGGCTGCTGGCCATCTGTGACGATTTTCTGCGGCCCACCGGGGCCGGGAGCCAGGCCGCGCGGCGGACGGTCGCGCGGTTCCGGCGCGGGTGGCATCTCAACACCCTGCTCCATCCCCGCGAGCTGCGCGCCCTCGCGGAACGGGCGGGGTTCGTTCACGTCTCCACCGAAGACCTCACGCCGCATCTGCGACTGGGGCGTCCCCGGGATCGCGTCGCCGCGCTGTTCATCGCCGTCTGCGGATGGCTGCCCCTCGACCGGACGCGGTTCGGGCATCTGGTGGGCGGGACCGCCCTGCAGACGTGCCTGGCGAACGGGTGGATCGGATACGATCTCGCGCTGTTCCGCCGGACGACCGATGCCGAGACCCCGACCGGCGCAACTCGGGCCGGCATCGGTTTCCGCGACGGACCGCCGTGAATATTCACCAACTCGCGCGGGATGCATCGCCACTCGAATGCAGGGGGTTGCCATGAGCTCGGAGATGCCAGACGATCCCGTCCGCCACTGGCAGAACCTGACCACGATCGAGCTGACGGCGCTCGCCGCACGCGATCCGGTGGTCGTGCTGCCGGTGGCCGCGATCGAGCAGCACGGGCCCCATCTGCCGCTCTCGACCGACCTCGTGATCGGCCTCGGGTTGCTGGCCGAGGCGTTCCGCCGGCTTCCCCCGGACCTCCCGGCGTGGGCGCTGCCCCCGCAGGCGGTCGGCACCAGCGGCGAGCACCGCCGGTTCGCGGGCACGCTCAGCCTGACGCCCGAGCTGCTCGTCGAGTCTCTGGTCCAGACGGGCGCGGCGGTCGGGGCGGCCGGCGTGCGGCGGCTGGTCGTCGCCAACAGCCACGGCGGCAACCTGTCGGCGATCGACATCGCGGCGCGCCGGCTGCGGGAGGAGCACCGCCTGCTGGTCGTCAAGACGAGCTACTTCGACGGTCCGCGCCCCGACGGCGCGGGGCTCCCGGACATGGAGTGGCGCTACGGCCTGCACGGCGGCGCGGTCGAGACCGCGATGATGCGGCATCTGCGGCCCGACCTCGTCCGTCTCGACGCGGTGCGACGATTTCGGTCCCTGGACGAGGACCTGAGCGGCACGCTGCGACAGGTCTCGGCGGAGGGCCGCGCGTCGTTCGCGTGGCTCGCCGGCGATCTCAACCCGCAGGGCGTCGCCGGCGATGCCACGCTGGGGACGGCCGAGCTCGGTGCGCGCCTGGTGGCGCACTACGGACAGGTGCTGGCCGAGGTCATCCGGGATGCGCGCGGGTTTCCGCTGGACCGACTGGTCTGACCGTCGACCGTCCCGCCGCCCCGATGACTGCCGGGCCGAGCGCGGCGCGGCGGCCGGTCGGGGGACGGCATGGCGGGCCGGCCCGCGGGACATCCCATTTTCAGGGCCGGCGAGACGACTGACGAGCAGCTTCCCCCATCCGCACGACCGACACCGCGATTCGGCAGGCAAGCCGCTCGCGACGGGAGACGACCGATGAGCAGGTTCGACATCCGGACGGCGACCCTCGGCGATCTGGAAACGATCGTCGACTTCAATGTCCGGCTTGCCGACGAGAGCGAAGGCATGTCGCTCGATCGCGCGACGCTGCGTGACGGGGTGCGGGCGGTACTGTCGCACGCCGCCCGCGGCTCGTACTACGTCGCGTGCGACGGCGGCGTCGTCGGGCAGATGATGCATACCCGCGAGTGGAGCGACTGGCGCAACGGCGACATCTGGTGGATCCAGAGCGTGTACGTGCATCCCGACTACCGCCGCCGGGGCATATGCCGCGCGCTGTACGACCGCCTGAAGGCGCTGGCGGCCTCGGAACCGGGCGTGGTGGGACTCAGGCTCTACGTGGAACGGGAGAACGCGACCGCCCAGGCCACCTATGCCGGCCTGGGCATGCGCAACGCCGGTTACCTCGTGATGCAGGACCTGTTCGGTGAGGACGCGTGAGGCGCATCGGGGCGGTACGCTGGCAGGACGCACAGCGCCTGCGCCCGTCTACTCCTGACCGTGCGTGCCGGAAAGCATGTCGTCGAGCCAGTGGCCCGCCCGGTTGACCTTGGCCCTGACGTAGGGCAGATTGTGGCGATTGAGGGTTCCGAACAGCGGCTTGCGCTCGACCACGTCGATGCCCCCGTCGCGGAGCGCCTCGACCTTGTGGGGATTGTTGGTCAGCAGGAGGATCCGCTCGACCTGCAGATGCCGGAGCATCTCCACCGCGGCATGGTAGCGCCGCTCGTCGTCGCCGAACCCCAGCACCCCGTCGGCGTCCACGGTGTCGAGACCGGTATGCTGCAACGAGTAGGCCCGCAACTTGTTTCCGAGCCCGATGCCGCGTCCCTCCTGGGCCAGGTAGAGCAGCACCCCGCCGCCGCCGGCGGTGAAGACGCGCAGGCTCCCGCGCAACTGATCGCCGCAATCGCAGCGGAGGCTGCCGAACAGATCGCCGGTGAGGCAGGCGGAATGCAACCGGACCGGCACGGGGTCCGGCCAGCCCGCGGGGTCCCCAATCAGCACCGCGACATGCTCGCGGAAGCTGTTCCCTTCCCGGAACACCATGAACCGGGCGTCCTCGGCGTCCTCCAGAGGCACCGGACCATCGCTCACGTGGGTGACCTGGACGCGCTCGTCCGCCGCGAGCGCGGCGACCTGGACGGTGCTCACGGAGAGGATCTCCCCGCTGGCCAGCCCCGCGCCCAGCTCTCCGGCTCCCCGCCCGTCGATCGGGACGCCCACGATGGCGGGCAGCAGCCCCCCCAGCCGCGCCAGGGCCAGTCCGCTCGTCTCCGGCGTCGTGGCCGGCCGGGGATCGAGATCCGGCGCGCTGAACCGGCCGGTCGCCGTGCACAGGCGAAGAATCTGTTCCGGCCGCGTCGCCCCGTTCAACCCGAGGCTCAGATCCCGGGGGAGACCGCTGTTGACCAGACCCATCGCCTGCGCCCGATGGCGGGTCACGGCGAGGCGCGGCGCGGTGTCCAGCCGGTGCAGGGTCTCGAGGGTCTGCTGACTCAGCGTCTCCACCGTCGCCAGCAACACGCCCGACGCCCCGGCGGCGGCGGACGATGCGGTCTCGCACGATGCGGTGACATAGAGAGGCCGTCCCTGTCGAAGGTCGAACAGCCCGCGTTCCGCCTCGTGCATGCTTCGAATCACTGTCTCGCGCCTGCGCCTCCGGAAGAAAAGGACGATGTTCGGGTGACGATGGAGGACCGATGTCGCCACTCCTGACCGAAACCGCCGCCTGGAGACTGCTGCGTGCGGTGACTCGCGACATGCCTGCGACGAACCGCACCGTCCCCCATCATAATCCAAGCGGCGATGTCTCGCTGCACGTCGACGCCGGCGGCGCCTGGCGAACGTCGGCGCCGGCGAGCGACGCGGCGCGGGATCTCCTGGACCTCTACCTGCCGTTGCAACTCGACCCCGGTCTGGTTATCGGCCAGATCGGCCAGAGCCTGGACGGCCGTATCGCGACCGAGGACGGGCATTCGCACTACATCACCGGCCCCGCGGACATCCGCCGCCTGCACCGGTTGCGGGCGCTCGTCGACGCCGTCATCGTCGGCGCCGGCACCGTCGCGGCGGACGACCCCCGCCTCACCGTGCGGCACGTAGAAGGCGAGAACCCGGTCCGGGTCGTTCTCGACCCCAACGGCCGCCTCGACGATGATCGCGCGGTGTTCCGCGACGGAGCGGCGCGGACGGTGGTCATCCGGCGCGCCCCCGCCGGCCGCACCCGCGCCCGGTCGGCGCGGGACATCCTGGAGCTGCCGGCCGGCGAAGCGTCCGCCGACGGCAGCCTCGATCCGTCCGCGATCGTCGCCGCCCTGCGCGCGCAGGGTCTGTCGCGGATCCTCGTCGAGGGGGGCGGGGTGACCGTCTCACGGTTTCTCGGAGCCGGCGTGCTGACCCGCCTGCACGTCACCGTCGCGCCGATGGTCATCGGATCGGGCCGCCACGCCCTCGACCTGCCGCCCATCCCGTCGCTCGACCGCGCCCTGCGCCCGCCGTGCCGGCGCTTCCGGCTCGGGGACGACGTGCTGTTCGATCTGGATCTGCGCTGATTCGTCGACCGATCGGGCGCGGGAGCGTCCGCGTCGAGAACCGACGGTCAGGAACAGGGCGCCGGGCACGCTTCCCGCCAGCACCAGGAGCCCGTAGGCCACCGACACGACGACGCCGTCGGCCACGGTCAACCCCACCGCGCCCCAGAGGACCGCGGCCGCCCCTTCGCGCAGCCCCCATCCGGCCACCGTCACCGGAACCAGCATCGACATCAGGACCGGCGCGATCAGCGGGAGGATGACCGGCCACGGCGTCTCGACCCCTACCGCTCTCGCCGCCAGGAGATAGGTCGCCAGATACGTGGCCACGACCACGGCGGCGCTGGCGAGCTGGGCCGCGAACGCGCCCGGCGACAGGTGGGCGGCGCCCACCTCCGCCAGGACCGGCCCGAACAGCGACCATCCGGACGACTGGCGGCGCATCCACACGGCCATCGTGATCACGAGACATCCCACCAGCAGTCCGGCCCCGATCATGACCGACCGGGACCCCGGGGCCACGGTAACCGGCAGAAAGAGCAGGGAGACGCCGGCCACCGTCGTCATCACGGCCTGGGCCGACAGCCGCTCGAACACCACCGCCCGCACCGCCGGCCCCCCCGGCGCCTGCACCCGGATCTGCGAACGCACCTGCCGCCACGCCCGGGCCACGTCACCGAGGACGCCGCCGGGCAGGACCTGATTGAGGAAGATCGACAGGTAGTACTCGCGCCAGGCGACCGGCCACGGGAGGTCGACGCCCAGCCGGCGGGCGGTGAAGCTCCACCGCCAGGCGAGCACCGCCACCTGCACCACGGAGACCGCGAGCGCCGCCAGCACCCAGGACGGCCGCATCGACGCCAGCCGCGACAGCACCGCGCCGGCGTCGAGCCACACGGCGAGACCGGCCAGCAGGGCGAGGCTGACCGCCGCCCGAAGGGCGAGCGGCAGGCGTCCCGGGTCACGCCGCGGCAGCTCCCCCGGCGGCACAACGCCCCGGCTCATGCGGGACCACCCGGCAGCGCGAGCAGATCGCGGTGCCCGACCGCCACCCGGAACGACCCCCGCGACACCGCCGCCCGGCGGCGGGCCGCCCACGCGCCGACCCGCGCCGCCATTTCGGGCCGGAGCGCGGCCGCCGCCCCTGCCCATCCCTCGACGAGCCGGTCCGTCAGCCCGCGATCCGCGGCATCGAGCTGCCAGCCGCTCCCGGCGAGCCAGGTGCGATATCCGGCCTCGCGGAAGAGACGCGCGGCGAGCGGGGCGGCCCCGGGTCCCAGAGCCGGGCCGAACCCCTTGTCACCCCGCTGATGCCGATTGACGGCGGTCCACACCAGTCCGTCGTCCGGGTCGCTGTCGACCTGCCATCCTGCCGCCGATTCCGTCATCCACTGCACCTCACCGTCGTACGTCAACGCGAAGTACGCGCCGCAGGCGGTGTCCACGCACCGGCGCACCAGTCCGGCGAGCCACGACTCGGAGACCAGATCCAGCAGCGCCGACGCCGTCACCAGGTTCGCCCCCTCGACGACCGCGAGCCCGTCCGCCGCCAGGTCCCGGGGCACCGCGCTCACCGTCTCGACCTCCGGGGGCGCCTCGAGGCGCCGCAACCGGTCCACGTGCCGCGGATCGTGATCCACCAGGGTCCACCGCTGCCCCGGCGGCAGGCGCGGGGCCAGGTACCGCAGATTGGCGCCGGTCCCGCTGCCGAGATCGACCACCCGGGTCCAGCCGTGTCGCCTCCAAGCCGCGGACAACCTTTCCGGCAGGACCGCGGCCCGAGCCCGCCGGTCCGCCGGCTCGCGCAACGCCAGCCAGTCGGCTTCAAACGTTTCCATCGGGCGTCAATGCCAGTATGGCCTCGGCGAATTGCCGGGCGGCATCCGGCCAATCCGGCAATCGCCGGGCATGGCCACGAGCCGCTGCCGCGAGGCGCCGGCGGCGCTCGGCGCCGCCCGGCTCGACGAGGAGGCGGCGCAGCGCGCCGGCCAGCGCCGCCTCGTCGCCCGGGGCGACGAGCACGCCCGCATCGGCCGGCACCGTATGCGGAATCGCCCCCCCGGTGGTGCTGACCACGGGAAGCCCCCGCGCCGTCGCATCCGCCAACGCCATGCCGTACCCCTCGTAGTACGAGGGCAACACGAACAGCGAGGCCCGATGATACAGACGGTCGAGCTCGGCCGCATCGCACTCGCCGGCAAACCGGAGCCGGTCGGCCAGACCCGCCTCGCGCGTGAACGCCGTGACCTTCTCCGCGTAGCCCGGATCGCGTTCGAGACTGCCGGCGCAGACGCAGCGCCACGGCAACGCAACGAGCCGGGACAGGGCCGCGGCCAGCACCCGCTGGCCCTTGCGCGGCGTCACCGACCCCACCGACAGCAGCAGCGGCGGATCTCCCGGCTCCGGCCCGGCGGCGGGGTGCGCCGGGTCGGTCCCGGGGAGGACCGCGCGCACCTGCGCCGGCGCCACGCCATAGGCCTCGAGCCGCCGGGCCGTGAACGCGCTGGTGACCAGCACGCCGGCGCAGGCGGCCAGCGCTTCCCGTTCCAGGGCCGCCAACTGCGCGCGCCGGGGCGCGTCCAGCCCGGTCTCGTCGGCCAGCGGATGGTGCACCAGGGCCAGAATGCGCAGCCGGTTCCGCTCGGCGTGGACGGGGGCCGGGAGCCCGCCGAGGGCCAGCCCGTCGATCAGCACCCGAGCGCCGTCGGAGAGGCCGGCCAGCGCCGCGGTCATCCGCGCGCGGGTGCCGCCGTCGGCCGCCGGAAAGATGCCGGTCACGCTGTGCACGTCGACCTGCCAGCCCCGGGCTCGCAGCCCCTCGACCATCCGGCGGTCGTAGATGTAGCCGCCGGTCTGCTGGTCGAGGGCGCCGGGGACGACGACATGCAGTCGGACCGCGGTCACACGGGACCTTCGTAGCTTCCCCAGGCGACGTGCGACTCGTGCAGCGTGACGCAGATGGCCGTCAGGCCGCGCGCACCCTGCCCCAGACGCCCGTCGCGCACCCCCTGCGCAAGCTGGTCGAAGATGAAGCGCGCCAGGCACTCGGTCGTCGTGTTCCGCCCCGCGAACGCCGGCTCCTCATCCAGATTGCGGTAGTTTAGGTCCGCGAGGATAGCGGCCAGGCACTGGCTCGCCAACCCGATGTCCACCACCAGGCCGTCGTCGTCCAGCTCCCGGCGGCGGAAGGTGGCGTCGACGACGAAGGTCGCCCCGTGCAGGCGCCGGGCCGGACCGAAGACTTCGCCCTCGAAGCTGTGGGCAATCATGAAATGGTCGCGAACGTTGAGGCTGTACATGGTTCACAGGACCGACGGAGTCAATAGCGAATCCGATGGCAGAGGGTGTCTCCGGGCGCGCGGCTCACGCGCGCCATGACGTTCGGCAGCTCCTCGAACGGGTCTTCACCGGTGATCAGCGCATCGAGGCGGGCGTCGGCCAGCAGCGTCAGGGCCAGTGCCAGCCGCCGGGCATGGTCCCACCGCGGCGTGCGGGCGGGCGCGAGGCGGCCGACCTGGCTGCTCCGCACCGTCAGCCGCCGGGCGTGAAACGCTTCTCCCAGGGGGAGCGGCACCGAACGGTCGCCGTACCAGCTCGCCTCGACGATGACGCCCTCCATCCCCGCCGTCGCGAGGGCGGCGGCCAGTCCGTCCGGATGACCGCTGGCGTGGATGACCAGATCGGCATCGGCCCGCGCCGGCGCGGTGGTGCAAAACGGAATCTCCAGCGCCGCGGCGACCGGCGCCCGCGCGGGGTTGGGATCGACCAGGGTCAGCGCCGCGCCCGGTATCCCCCGGCAGAGCCACGCACAGAGCAACCCCACCACGCCGCCGCCCACCACGACGATGCGGTCGCCGACGACCGGGCGGGCATCCCACAGCACGTTCACCGCGGTCTCCATGTTGGCCGCCAGCACCGCGCGGCCCGGCGGGACCCCGGCGGGCACGCGCGCCACCGACTGCCGCGGAACCGTATAGCGATCCTGATGGGGATAGAGACAGAAGACCACCTGTCCGTCGAGGTCGTCCGGCCCCTCCACGACCCTGCCGACGTTGCTGTAGCCGTACTTGACGGGACCCGGGAACTCGCCCTCCTGGAACGGCGCCCGCATCGCCTGATACTGTGAGGGCGGCACCTTGCCGCGGAACACCAGCGCCTCGGTCCCGCGGCTGATGCCCGTGTACAGCGTGCGAATCGACAGCTCGTGGTCCCGCGGCGGCGGCAGGCACGCGTCGACGATGGCGCCGCGGTCAGGCGCCTCGATCCAGAACTGACGTGCGGTGATCGACTCCATCATGGCGAGTTCAGCGCCGACACCTTATCAGACCATGCCCGCCACGATGTCCCACGCCTCCCCCGGTCCGCCCGTCCACGGACGGGGCCGCGTGGCCGCGGAACTGGCCGTCGGCCTGGCGCCGCTGCTGCTCGTCGCCGGAGCCACCGCCCGGGGCCTTGAGCTGCCGCGCGACTACCTCCTGACCGCGGTGGCCGCCTACGGCCTCTTCGCGGTGGCCGTCCTGAGCCTCCTGCCGGCGCAGCCCTGGCCCGGGCTGGGTCCCGCCAACCGGATCACGGCAGGCCGCGGCACGCTGGTCGTCTCGCTGGCGGCGCTCGTGCTCCACGCGCAGGGCCTGTCGAGCACCGGCCACTGGTGGATCATCGGCATGGCGACGGTCGCCCTGTGCCTCGACGGCGTCGACGGGCACGTGGCGCGCAGAACCGGCACCGCCACCGACTTCGGCGCCCGCTTCGACATGGAGCTCGACTCGTTCCTGATGCTGGTCCTGGCCGCCCTGGTGTGGCGGAGCGGACGACTAGACGCGTGGGTTCTGCTGCTCGGCGCGCCTCGCTATCTGTTCGTCGCGGCCGGATCGGTCCGGCCGTGGCTGCGGGCTCCACTGCCGCAACGGCTGCGCCGCAAGGCGGGGTGCGTCGCCCAGGGCGTCGCCCTGGTCGTCTGTCTCGCCCCAATCGTCCCGCCGGCGCTCGCCGCGGCCGGGGCGGCCGTCACTCTCATCCTGTTGATCGGCTCGTTCGCGGTAGACGTCCGCTGGCTGTTCGCGCACCGGGAGGAGGGACGCTCGTCAGACCGGGGCGCATGAGACGCAGGCGGTCACCGCCCGCGGTTCAGGGCTCGTCTTCCAGGCGTTCCCAGCGCAACGTCCCGAAGTTGGCGAACGGCCCGCCGTCGATGGACATGCGCATGCGGACTTCGAAGAAGAACGGCGACAGGATGAACGTGCGGCCGGTAAGCCGGATCCGGCTGCCCTGACGCATGATCGGGGCCGCCTCCCAGTGATGGGAAAAGTAGCCGCCGGGATCGCCGCCGACCCGGCCGACCTTCAGGAGCTCGAATCCGCGGCTGTCCTCCTCGCGCCGCACCATGTAGCTCATGCGCCGGTCGTACACCAGGGTGGATTCGACGGTCACCTCCCCGTCGACGGTAGCCGCCTCGATCATGCTCTCGTAGGTGCACCCGTCCACGTTCCGTACCGTCTCGGTCCCGACGAACTCGCTCGACTCGCCCAGCGGCGACTCGGGCAGCACGCCTTCCACCTCCCAGCCCCCGAGGAAGTAGTGCGGGTCGAACGGAGCCGGGTCGTCGCCCTCGTTGTCGCCTTCGACCCCGAGGGTCGGGCGCCGCAAGGCGTTGAGCCCGGCAATCAGGTCGAGCTCCTGTTGCGTCAGGCACTGCCCGGCCACCTCGGTCTCGCCCGCCTGGAGCTTGACGACCGGCTCGGCCTCCAGCTCGGCGGGAGTCTGCGCCGCCCCCGCCACCGCGATGGTCAGAAACAGGCCCACCGATAGCGCCGCGTTCCGCATGATGTCTCCTGTCGGTCCTGCCCGCGGGAGCCGGCGGACCGAACGGACAAACGGGGCCTGACGCAAGCGCCCGCGTGCGCTTTTCGCCCGGCCCCGTTACCGTCCTGCCCAGGGTGACCCCGGACCTATTCGCCGGCCGGGGTCTCCTCGACCAGCGTGTACCGGACGTTGGTCAGATACATGTCGTCCCAACTCTGCTCCGACCAGTAGACCTCCTTGTGCGGAGCAGGGTTGCGCCGATTGTTGCGCGAGTTGTCGTAGCGGGCAATCGACTTCACGGTGCTGCCGGCCGGCGCCTGAATCGGCTCCGCCAACTCGTACTCGAACTGCCAGTCGAAGTCGTAGTTCGGCACCCGGAGCAGCACCTGCTCCCGGCCGTCGGGATACGTCAGCACCCAGGTGAAGTCCTTACCCCGGACGTGGGCGTGGACGAACAGCGACTGAATGACGGCATCATTCTGGAAGCCCCCGATGCCCGTCACCGTCCAGTTCCGGTCGTTCGGCGGAATCGGCGCCAGCAACGGGTTCAGTCCCTGCCCCACCTGCCGGGACGAAGCGGCGGCGCGGCGTTCCTCCGGCGTCAGGGGCGGCGGGGCAATCAACTGCGCCCCTTCTGAGGTCATCTCCTCCAGGCCCAGCGAGCGGACGCGCTGTGTCTGCTCCCCGGTGGCCAGCCACGCCCCGATCGACGGCCGCGCCGTCTCCGGCTTGCCGGTGGCTTGGTAGTGCAGGTTCCAGATGATGTAGTCGAAGAGATCGCCGCGAATCTCGCGCACCTGACCGGGCCGGGCCACGTCGGCGCCAACGCCCGGAATGTACGGGCCGAAGCCGGCGCGCTGCGCGGCGGCCTCGGCGCGGGCTTCCGGACTCAGCTCACGACGCCGGGCCCGCCCGTCCGTGGTCAGCCGGGCCACCTCGTCGGGATCGACATCGGGGTCCGCAACCGGAACGTAGTCCACCTCGGGACCGCCGGGCCACGCCGGTCCGGGGCCGAGAATCATGCCGGTCGGCATGTTGACGAGACCGGTGGTGATGTGATGGGTCGCGGCATAGTTCCCGGGCCGCACCTGCGTCGCCGACACCACCATCGCGTCGTCGAACGGCAACGGGGTATACAGATTGAAGTTCGGCGTCTCCCCGTCCGCCGCGACCTCCCAGGCCAACGGGAACTCGATGACGTAATCCGGCTCGAGCCCGGAGGGATGACTCCAACCGGCGGCCGATAAACGCGGTGCGGCCGGCGCCGGCCCGGCGCCTTCCGGGGCTCCGCCGTCGGCCCAGGCGACGATGGTCGCGACCTGCTCGTCGCTCAGACTCGTATCGTTCGAGAACGTGCCGAACTGCGGATCGGCGAACCAGGGAGGCATCTCGCGCGACTCGACCTTCGCCTTGATCGCACGCGCCCAGGGGCGCGCATCCCGATAGGACAACAGGGACATCGGCGCCACCTGATTCGGCCGGTGACAGCTCGCGCAATTCTCGAGCAGGATCGGGCCGACGTCCTGGTTGTAGGTCGGGACTCCTTCCGCCGCCGCGCCTTCCGCCGCCGCGCCGGCGGCGCCCGCCAGCGACAGTCCGACGACACTCGCCGCCACCATGATTGACCGCATGCTCGATGTCTCCCTGTTCACGGATTCCGGAAGGTGCGCCCGGACCTTGCCCGCACCCTCATCATCGTCGTGCCCGCAACGGGCCGCCAGCAGCCCGTTGCGAAGTTCCCCCTGAATTCGAGCGGCGATGCTTCCCGCCTCGCCGCTCTCGGTGCAACGCGGGGTTCGTAGAGTCGACGACTGGCGCGGTGGCGGTAGGCGCAGGGGGTAGCTGTTCCCGGCGGCTTTCGCCGGTGCCGGTGCCTCACTCCTCGCCATTGCTCCGTTTCCAGTCGCCGCTCATCGAACCGGACATGCGGATTTCCCGCATCCGGCTCTCGGACGAGATTCATGCCTTCGCCCACGGAAAGCTCGTCGTGCGCGGTGCAAGGCGCGTGAGCCCGTAATCGGACCAGAGCCGCATGGCCGGGAAGCGCACTTCTTTCCCGGTCCGCACCTTGTGCTTCCGACAGAGCCACTGGCGCAGCCGCCGCGTCGCGTGCCGGTCGACCGCCGCGTAGGCCGGGCTGACCTGCCCCAGAGTGAAGTAGTTCGCCCAGCCGGTCAAGAGCCGGTTCAGGCGCGCCACCACGACCTCGGGCGACAGGAGCCCGCTGCGCCGCGTCGTCAGCTCGCTCATGCGTCGGCAGATGCTCTGGACGCTCGCCGGGCTCGGACGGGTGCCGATGTAGACAGCTCCCGTGTCCTGCCGGTAGTTGCGTCCAATCCGGTAGCCGAGGAACGTCATCGGTTCCTCCGGCACCCGGCAGCAGCGGGTCTTCTCGGCGTTCATCGGCAGCTTCAGACGCTTCATCAGAGCTTCAACCGCCGTCAGCATCTCCGCTGCCGGTGCTCGGCCGAGAACCGCGAAGTCGTCCGCGTAGTTGACGATTTCCGCCTCGAAGCGCCGGGCGTAGCCCAGCACCTTCCAGCCCAAGATGAAGCGACGCATGTAGATGTTGCTGAACAGCGGCGAAATCGGAGACCCCTGCGGGGTCCCCTTCCGCTCGCGACGAGCCCGGTTCGTGCGGCGGCGACCGCCGCGCCCGTCGTCCTCCTCCACCGCCATCTCCAACCACGCCTTGACCCAACTCAACAGCCGCCCGTCGCTCACGCGCCGGGCGATGGACTTCAGCAGGTCTGCGTGCGGGATTTGACCGAAGTAGTCCGACAGGTCGGCGTCCACCACCTCCCGGTGGCCCGACGTCAGCAGCCGATGCACACGCCTGACCGCGTCATGCGCGTCTCGGCCCGGCCGGTACGCATACTGCTCCGGTTGCAGGTCCGCTTCGAGGATCGGCGACAACACCAACATCGCCGCCGTCTGCGCCACCCGGTCCCGGAGACACGGAATGCCCAACGGCCGGAACTTCCCACGTTGCTTCTTCGGGATGAGGACCTGCCGAACCGCTCGCGGACGGTAGGTCCCCTCCTTCAGGTCCCGCGCCAGTGCTCCCAGCCAACGGTCCACCCCGAACGACTCGATGTCCGCGACCGTCTCGCCATCCACCCCGGCCGCGCCGCCGTTACGACGCACGGCCTGCCAGGCGACCGCGAGAACGTCCTCGCGCCACACCTTGTCGCTCAGCGAGTAGAACCGGAGGCCCGGAGCTTCCTTCGCTTTCGCATGTAGCGCCCTCTGGAGTCGCTGAACTCGTTCTGAGGCTGTTAGGTTCGCACCAGTCCCCACGTCCCTTCCTCCGTCATGCGCTGCTCTCGAACCGAGGCCCCTTCCCTCCACCGGCGTTACCCGGCTTCCTCGGTACTACGGGCCTCTCCGCCACCCTGCACGGCCCGACCTCACCCTCGCGGGCTGTCGGTTGGCGCGTGGCCACGCCACCGCCAGGGCTTCCCGTGTTGCGTCCATCCCCCTCTTCCATGCGTGCCGCCGCCAATACCCCGGCGGAAACGGTCGGTGCTTGTGTCGCTCACTTCCCAACCGCTGGCAGCCTTCCCCGTGTGGCGGGCGGGTCGGCCTCCGCGTCACAGGTTTCGGGGTCTGCTCGGCGTTCACTCGCGTTGCGGCCCGCATGGTCGCTGAGCCACCCAGGGGCGGCCCTTGGTCGTCGGAGTGCTTCAGCCGATGTCGTTACCTCCATCGTCCGCTCCGACTGCTACCGGCTGGAGCGACAGTTGCCGGGCGGGATTCGCACCCGCTGAGGAACGGCGCCTTCTCACGGCGCACCACCACGGGGCGGCTAGCGCGCGGCGGGCGCGACCGGCGGTGCCGACCCGCCCAGGAACAGCCGCTCGCCGCCGGCGAGCAGGAAGTTCCGGCCCACGCCCTTGGGCGTGCCGTCCTTGGCGTAGTAGCCCTCGACCGTCAGCTCGATCCCAATCTCGAGAGTGTTCTTCGTGACCCCGTTCCGGATCAACTCGTTCGGACTTCCACCCTCGATCTGCCACCGCACCATCTTCCCCTCGTCGTCCTCAATGTCCATGTGGAACCAGGAGTGCGGATTGATCATCTCCCACCGGACGAGCTTGCCGGTCAGGTTCAGCGGCTTCTCGACGTCGAACTCGGCGGAAAAGGCATGATGAGTCGACACCGGAGCGACTGCGAGCAGGACTCCGACACCGACGACGACACAAGCGAGTTTCGTGCGCATAGGATTCCCTCCTCAACGTTAGCGGCCGGCATCCTCGGGTTGCTTGCGGAGGTGCCCGTAGATCAGATCTTCCACGAACTCGACACACCGGAACTCCAGCACTCGCGCGTTCTCTTCCACCCGTCGATACAGAGGCATCCGCATCGTCCAGGGCCCCGTGAAGACGTTGGGGTCTTCGAGGGTGACCTCGTACCAGAGCGTGTCCGGACTGCGCGGCGTGATGCGTTCCACCACGTGCAACGACTCGCTGTGAAAATTCCCGGACCGATCGAGCCAGGTCTGGCCGTTGAACCCGGTCGTATCGATGACGAGCGTGTCGCCGTCCCAGTGTCCGTTCGACCACCCCATCCAGCTGTCCGCCGGGGCCTCCATCTGGTCCTCCATGTACACCGTGCGCACGGCGCCGGCGAACTCGTGGAGCATCATGATGTGGGCTTGGCTCTGAATGATCTGCACCGGAAACGGCATGTACATGCCGCGCGGCACGCCCGGCAGGTAGCACTTGACGGCGGGGTCGCGTTCGAGCCGACTCGCGCGGTTCTCGTTCCGCTGGGCCAGCGCCTCCGGCCGATACGGGATCGCGCCGCCGTCGATGACCCCGAGACCGCCCGGCACCGCGGACAGCGCCCCCAACTCCCGAACCACGCTCGGCCCCGCCGAATGCGGCTCGACGTCCCAGTGCGCGGAGTTCAGCGCCTGCCAGATCCCGTTGAGATCGGGGTTGCCGTCCGGGGCCCGAGGCGCCCGGTACTCGGCGGTCTGGCCCATCGCGGACGCCGCCGCCAGCGCGACCACGGCCGCCAACGTCATCGTCGAAACACGAGTACGCATCGCCATGTCACCTGTCCCTGGACTCTTCGGCGGCGCGCTGCTCTTCCAGACGGGCGCCGACGAGCGTGTTGTAGAGCCCGTAGTTGCCCTCGTGGCAGGCGAACTCGAACAGCGGGCCCCGGGTTCTCTGCATCGGATTCTCGGCCGTCCACGGACGATCCCAGGTCCCCGGATCGTC
Source organism: Vicinamibacterales bacterium (assembly GCA_965229825.1). Classification (GTDB taxonomy): domain Bacteria; phylum Acidobacteriota; class Vicinamibacteria; order Vicinamibacterales; family UBA8438; genus JAJEEA01. Next base: position 611,303 of record CBDDJQ010000012.1, on the reverse strand, counting down.
GACCGTGAACCGGTACAGGAGAACGTCGTCGGATGCCCGGGTGAAGCGCTCGGTCACCTTCATGCGCTCGCCCGACCCCTGGAACGGGTTCTTGCCGTTGAAGTTGGTGGTCTCCACGACGAGCGTGTCGCCGTCCCAATGCCCCCGCGACAACCCGATCCACTGCTCCACCCCCGACGGGGCGGCCGCCGGATCGTCGAGCGGGATGACTCGCGCGGCGTGAATCATCTCGGACAGGATCATCACGTGGTCTGCCGCCTGCACGATGTGGTAGTTGGCGTTGTACCCGCTGGGCATCATCGGCGGGCCGACCCCGCGCATGATGATGCAGCGGTCGTCGAGCTGATTGGCCTCCGCGGAATCCCACCGCCCGCCGAGCCGCGCCTGCGCCTCGGCCCGCTCGGCCGCCAGGCGCTCGCCCTCGGTGTTGACCGGCGGCAACCGTCCATCCGGGGGATCGACGACCATCGAAGTGCGGAGGTTGCCGGCCCGCGCCGCCTGACTGCGGTCAAGCCCGAACTGGGTGAAGTCGTAGTGCACGTCGGGAATGGTGCCCGGCTCGGTCTGCGAACTCTCGCGACCGGCGGCGCCGGACTCGATCAGCGCCAGCTCTTCCGCGGTATAGAACGCAGCCGTCACCCCCTCCCGCCGCTCCAGTGGCGTGTAGGTCTGGTTCGACCAGAACCCCTGCAGATCGGGGTGGCCGTCCGGTGTCCGGGGCGCCTGGTACGATCCGTCCGCCTGGCCCGATCCGGCCGCCGCCTGCGCGGCGGTGGAGCCCAGGGCCGCGAGCCCCAGCCCGGCCACGGCGACCAGCCAGCCGCTCGACACGATGTCTCGACGCAGCATCTGAACGCTCCTTTCCGCACGACGCCTGCCGGATTTCAATGCGTGCGGGTCACGAATTACCGCAATTATCACCCAATCGGGCACTGCCCGCGAAACCAAATATTCGTCCGGCGCTCGACCCCGGCTCCGACCGTCATCCGGCGGGTCGTGGTACCATGCACCCACTGACGTGCCGGGCGGTCGAGGAGAATCCAGGAGCCGGTGGCGAAAGTCCCGCTGCATTCGACCGGCGATGCATCCGCCTGGACCGCGCGGCCTCTCGTTGCCCATGCCCAGCAGCCCGTGGCGAAAGTACCCGCTGCATTCGACCGGCGATGCATCCTGCGCCTCGCTGGTCTCGGTGCAGCACGGGGGTTTCACCACGGGCTGCCAGCCGGCGTCCTCACCGCACCCTGCCCCGCCGGCGCCTCGCCGGTCCCGGTCGAAAGGCGGGGTTTCGCCGGGGACTCGTCCGGCGCCAGGAATGACAACCGGTTCCGCTGGCCGTTCCCAACGACGGGGCTCAACGGAGTTGACGAACTGTTCCCGGTATAATGAGTAGTGGACATGGCTGAGACCCCTGCCAACGCGCCCGTGAACGAGAAATCGGCGCACGCTACGGTTCCCGTTGCCGGCGATGGCGATCACGCAACGACCGCAGATGCCGAGACGTTGAAGCTCGTGGTGCCCGCCGGCAGCGAGGTCGCCGGCGGGACGGTATTGGCGGCGCTGCGCAACTGGAACCGCCGGCGGCGGTCGCGAAAGCGGGCGCGGAACGACGGTTCGCCCGTCGCCGAGGCCCTGGACACCGCGCATCCCCCGTTGCGTTCCGCCACCAGTGGGCCGGCGGCCGCCCTCGGCGATGCCGCCGAGTCTTCCGAACCCGAGACCGAGCCGACGGGACTCCCACACCCGTCTCCGGCCGGGGACGAACCCGACCTCGCATCCGATGCCGCCGATGCGGCGGGCCCCGGCGCCGCCGCGGCGAGCTCCGGCGCCGATGCGGCGAGCTCCGGCGCCGATGCGGCGAACTCCGGCGCCGATGCGGCGCCCCTTCCGGCCGACACCGCGGACCGTTCCCTCGAGACCGCCGAACCGCGCCCGGACGCTCCCTCGCCGGAAAGCGTCCCGTCCGCCGCGAATCCGGACCCGATTGCCGAGCGCCGAGCCGCGGCCCAGCGAGGCGGCGGTCAGGAACGGATCGATGCGCAGCATGCCCGCGGCAAGCTGACCGCGCGAGAGCGCATCAAGCGCATGCTGGACGCCGACTCGTTCGAGGAAGTCGCCCCGTACGTCGAGCACCGCCACGCCGGCTTCGGGCTCGAGAAGAACCGGCACGCCGGGGATGGGGTGGTCACGGGGTTCGGTCTCATCGACGGCCGGCGCGTCGCCATCTTCGCGCAGGACTTCACGGTGCTCGGCGGCTCGTTCTCCGAAGTCCACGCCATGAAGGTGGGACGGCTGCTCGAGACGGCCACCAGCAGCGGGTTGCCGATCATCGCGCTGCTCGATTCGGTCGGCGCCCGCATCCAGGAAGGCGTCTGGAGCCTCGCCGGGTTCGGCGACCTGTTCTGGCGCAACACCCAGGCGAGCGGCGTGGTGCCGCAAATCAGCCTCATGCTGGGGCCGTGTGCGGGAGGCGCCGTCTATTCGCCGGGATTGACCGACTTCGTGGTGATGACCCGCGGCAACAGCTTCATGTTCATCACCGGGCCCGAGGTCATCCAGACCGTCACCGGCGAAGAGGTCGACGTCGAGACGCTCGGCGGCGCCACCACCCACGCGGCGGGTTCGGGTGTCGCGCATTTCGTGTCGGACGACGAGAACAGCGCGTTCGCACTCACCCGGCGGCTGCTGGGATATCTCCCGTCCAACAACGTCGACGATCCGCCGACGCTCCCGCCCGACGATGACCTGATCCCGGACACGGCGGCCCTCGACGGGCTCATTCCTGAATCGGCCGAGCTGTCGTACGACATCCGGGACGCCATCGGCCTGATCGCCGACCGCGACTCGTTCCTCGAGGTGCAGGCGGACTTCGCGCCGAACGCGGTCATCGGATTCGCCCGGCTCGGCGGCCGGGTGGTGGCGTTGGTCGCCAACCAGCCGGCACATCTCGCCGGGGTCCTCGACATCGATGCCTCGGACAAGATCGCGCGGTTCATCCGGTTCTCGGACGCGTTCAACATCCCGATCGTGACGCTGGTCGACTGCCCCGGCTTCCTCCCCGGCAGCACGCAGGAACGCCAGGGCATCATCCGTCACGGCGCCAAGATCGTGTATGCCTATTCGGAAGCGACCGTGCCGAAGATCTCGGTCGTGCTGCGCAAGGCCTACGGCGGCGCCTACATCGTGATGAGCAGCAAGATGATCCGCACCGACTTGTGCCTCGCCTGGCCGACGGCCGAAATTGCCGTCATGGGTCCGAAGGGCGCCGTCAACATTCTGTACGCCCGGCAGCTCTCGAAGATCGACCCGGCCGAGCGGGAGGCCGAGCGGACCCGGCTGGAAGGTGCGTTCCAGGAGCAATTCAACTCGCCGTTCGTGGCCGCTTCGGCGGGGCATATCGACGACGTGATCTATCCGCGCGAAACCCGGGCGCGGGTGACGGCGGCGCTCGACTTCCTCAAGGACAAGCAGACCGCCACCGTGCCGAAGAAGCACGGGAACATTCCGTTGTAATGCTCTCCCAACTCGAGACGGTGCTGGAAATCTCCGCCTACGGCACCGTGATTCTGTTTGCGGCTCTGGTCGGCCTGATCGGCTTGATGTATCTGCTGACCGCGCAATGGCCGGCCCGCACCGCGCAATGGCTGCTCGAAACGGTTCCCGGCTCGGAGCCGGCGACGTTCGGCCGGATCACCGATGTCGAGCGGCAGCGGCGCTTTCGCGCGGTGGCGATTGCGGTGGCGGTAGCCCGCGCGACCGCCGCGCCGGCGCCGAGCGTACCGGATCCGACGCCGTCCCAATGGCGGCACGCACACCTCGCGCGGCGTCTGAGTGGTCGGAGTCCGCGGACGAGGGCCCGGTCGTGAGCCGCTATCGAGTCACCGTCGACGGCCGGCGGTACTACGTGGACATAGACGACCCGCATGCGCGTCCGATCACCGCGAAACTGTCCGGCGCAACCTTCTCGGTCGACGTGGAGCCGTCCGACAGCACCGACGTCCCCCTGAGCGCCCCGGCGCCGCGCGCGGCGGGGATACAGCAGACCATCCCGGCCGGCGCCCCGGCGGCTGCCGCCAGCCCAGGCGATCCGGACCGGATGTTCGCCCCGATTCCCGGAGTGGTCGCCTCGATTGCGATCGCGGCCGGGCAGTCGGTCGCCCGTGGCGACGAGCTGATTACGCTCGAGGCCATGAAAATGATGAACGTCATCCGGTCGCCGCGAGACGGCCGGATAGACACCGTGCACGTGGCCCAGGGCAGCCGGGTCGCACAAGGTGAACCGCTGATATCCTTCGTACCCTGACCCTCACAGGTTTTCCGGCCCACCGTCCGCCCTCCGCGGCGGCGCGCCCCGCTCTTCATGATTCCCTCGATTGGTCCTGAAACGCTGTTTATGTTCGCCATCGGCGGACTCCTGATCTATCTGGCGATCGGAAAGGAGTACGAACCGACCCTGCTGCTCCCGATCGGCTTCGGCGTGCTGCTCGGCAACCTGCCGAACTCGCCGATGAACCAGCCGGGGGGGATGCTCCAACTGCTGATCGAGTTCGGCATCCACACCGAGCTCTTTCCGCTCTTCATCTTCATCGGTATCGGGGCGATGATGGACTTTCGCCCGCTGCTGTCGCAGCCGGTGTTCGCGCTCCTCGGGGCCGCCGGCCAGCTCGGCATCTTCGCCACCCTCATTCTCGCCACCGTCTTCGGGTTCCCCCTGAACCAGGCGGCCTCGATTGCCGTGATCGGAGCCATCGACGGCCCCACCAGCATCTACGTATCGTCCCTGCTCGCCCCGGAGCTGCTGGCCCCGATCGCCGTCACCGCCTACTCCTACATGAGTCTGGTCCCGATCATCCAGCCCCCGCTGATGCGGCTGTTCACCACGAAGGCGGAGCGCCGCATCCGGATGGAGTACGCCCCGCGTCCGGTCCCGCGGGGCGCGGTCATCGCCTTCCCCATCGTGGTGACGATCCTGGTCGGCATCCTGGTGCCGGCCTCGGCGCCGCTCGTGGCGACGCTGATGTTCGGGAGCCTGTTGAAGGAATCGGGCGTCGTCGCCCAGCTCGCGAGCACCGCGTCCAACGAGCTCGCCAACCTATCCACGATCTTCCTCGGGCTCACCGTCGGCAGCCTGATGCAGGCCGACACGTTCCTGCAGACGCAGACCCTGTTCATCCTCGGTCTGGGGCTCTTCGCGTTCGCGCTCGACACCATCGCGGGGATCCTGTTCGGCAAGATGCTCTGCGCAGTGACCCGGGGCAAGGTCAATCCCCTGGTGGGCGCCGCCGGCATCAGCGCCTTCCCCATGAGCGGGCGGCTCGTGCAGCGGGTGGCGCAGGAAGAGGACTTCACCAACCACGTCCTGATGCACGCCATGGGCGCCAACACCGCGGGCCAGCTCGGCTCCGTCATCGCCGGCGGCGTTCTGCTGACGCTCGTCGGGATGTTCGGCTAGTGTGCTGTCCCGGAAATATACAGTGCAATGCGTTCCACCTTGGCGAGGATCGATTGCGCCGTGGCAGTCCAAGCGAACGGCGAGGCATCCGTATTGTACCGCTCGACGAAGCGATTGATTCTCCCGATCAGTTCCCGCACGCTGCTGAAGGAGCCGCGGCGGATGGCCTGTTCGGTGATGATGCCGAACCACCGTTCCACTTGGTTGATCCAGGACGCGTAGGTCGGCGTGTAGTGGACGTGGTACCGTGGCCGGTTCGCCAACCACGCCTTCACGCGGGCATGCTTGTGCGTGGCGTAGTTGTCGACGATCAGATGCACGTCGAGGTCGGCGGGGACGTTCGCGTCGATGTGGCGCAGAAAGGCGAGGAACTCCTGATGCCGGTGGCGGGGTTTGCATTGCGTGAGCACCGTACCGGTAGCCACTGCCAAGGCCGCGAACAAGGTAGTGGTCCCGTGACGCCAGTAGTCGTGAGTAACCCCTTCCACGTACCCCAGGCCCATCGGCAGCACCGGCTGCGTCCGTTGCAGCGCCTGGATTTGGCTCTTCTCGTCGACGCACAGGACCACGGCGTGGTCCGGAGGGTTGAGGTAGAGCCCGACGATGTCGCGCACCTTCTCGACGAAAAACGGGTCGGTGGACAGCTTGAACGAGCCCTGCCGGTGCGGCTGGACTCCAAACAACTTGAACCACCGCTGCACCGTGCTCTTCGAGACGCCGCTGTGGCCGGCCATCGAGCGCACGCTCCAATGCGTCCGGTCTGGCGGTGTCGCCTGCAGGGCGTGGTTGATGACGGCGGCTACGCGCTCATCATCGTAGGTGCGCGGCCGCCCGGGGCGGAGTTCGTCGTGCAAGCCTTCCAGACCGCACTCGCGATACCGTCTACGCCACTTGCCGACGGTGGCGTTGCTCACGCCCAACCGCGCCGCGACGGCCGTGCTCGACCTGCCCTCGGCGCAGGCGAGCACGATCTGCGCCCGCTGGACCAACCCGCTCGGGAGCGATCGGGACCGGCTGATTTGAGTCAAATGAGCGTGCTCCGCCTCGCTGAGTTCGATGGGAGCAACCGGACGGCCTCGTGGCATGGGGACCCTCCTCCTGAGAGAGCCCCAATTTTACTCCATTACTTAAGGGACGGCACACTAGCAGCCCGTGTGAAACCCCGCGTTGCACCGAGACCGGCGAGAACGCCAGCGGCCACAGGACGCCCGTGCGACAAGGCGTGACGAGGAACCCGGCCTCCCGCCGCCCGGTGTCTTTCGGTGTAAGCTACATCGATTGGAACGTCCAGAAAGGGGAACCTGCATGCGCCAGCACTCTTTGGTCAAAACGGTTTGCGCCTCCGCCCTCCTGGTGGTGGCCTCGACGATCGCGGCCGACGGGCAGTACAGCCTCACCGTCAACCGCGATCGCCTGATCAACGCCCAGAACGAGCCGCAGAACTGGCTGATCATGAACGGCGACTACACGTCGACCCGCTACTCGCGGCTCACCCAGATCGACCGCGACAACGTCGGCGACCTCCGCATGGTGTGGGCCCTGGCCCTGGGCGGCATGCAGGACACCGGGCGCAACGGCCCCGAGAGCGAGCTCAACCCCCTGGTCGACAACGGCTTCATGTACACCAGCGACGGCTGGGGAACGGTCTACAAGATCGACGCCCGCAACCCGAACTACGGCGATCTGGTCTGGATCGCGGACCCCGGCGTCGACCACGAGGGCAACACGTCTCGCACCCGCGGCATCGCCCTCTGGGAAGACCGGGTCCTCGCGAACCTGCCCGACGGCCGGGTCATCTCCATCGACCGCGACACCGGCGAGATCATGTGGGACATGGAGGTCGCGAGCACCAACGAGTTCGGCCGGCGCGAACGGTTCCTGACCGCCCCCCTGGTCGCCGACGGCAAGGTCATCGTGCACAACGGCGCCGGCGACGGCGGCACCCGCGGCTGGGTGGCGGCGCTCGACGTCGACACCGGCCAGGAGCTGTGGCGCTGGTATGTCGTGCCCGAGCCGGGCCAGCCCGGCAGCGAGACCTGGACGGACGACCACAACGCCTGGAAGACCGGCGGCGGCGGCATCTGGCAGACCGGGTCCTACGATCCCGAGACCAACCTGTACATCGTCGGCACCGGTAATCCGTTCCCCGGCTACGACGCCGAGTTCCGCCCCGGCGACAACCTCTACACCAACAGCGCCGTCGCCCTCGATATCGCCACCGGCGAGCTCGAGTGGCACTTCCAGTACACCCCGAACGACTCGTGGGACTACGACGAGGTCGGCGTGCACATGCTGTACGACCTGGAGATCGACGGCCGGATGCGCAAGGTGGTCTCCCACTACGGGCGGAACGGGTTCTTCTACACCCTCGACCGCACCGACGGCAGCTTCATCCGGGGCAACAAGTACGTCAACGACCTGAACTGGACGGCGGGGCTCAATCCCGTGACCGGCAAGCCGGTCGAGTACGACCCCAACCTGGACGTGCAGATCTACAACCCCGCGGCCCGCGCCATGCGCGCCGACCGCGACGAGATGAAGCGGGCCTGCCCGACCTGGCACGGCGGGGTCGCCCATCAGCCGATGGCCTACAACCCCGTGAAGCACATCGCGTACGGCGTCGGCACCGAGGGCTGTTTCGAGCAGAGCGGCGCGGCCATGGTCGCCGCCTCGCCCGAGGGCAACATCGATCCCCAGCGGAGCGAGCGCCGCCAATACAACAGCGACCTCTACTACGGGTCCGTGACCGCGTTCGACGCGGTGGAGCACGAGGTGCTCAGCAAGGCGATCACCGACATCGAGATCCGCTCGGGGGTCGTCGCCACCGCCGGCGGGCTCGTGTTCACCGCCCTGCAGGACGGCTGGGTCGTGGCCTACAACGACGAAACGCTGGAAGAGCTGTGGCGATTCAACGTCGGCACTCCGCTCAAGGGCGCCCCCGTCACCTATGGCATCGGTCCCACGCAGTACGTCGCGGTGCAGTCCAGCGGCCGCCACCTGCACCCGGTGAAGTACGACAACCTCGAGACCTCGAGCTACCTGTTCGTGTTCGCGCTCGACCAGCGCTGACGGTTCGCCCCGCTCTCCCCGGAAGGCATGATCGGCCGGGGAGAGCGGGAGCGGCACGCCGTCGGCGACCAGCCGCCGCACCCCGCACCGGTGCCGTCAAAACGCCTGCTCGTGTTACCGACGAGAGCGGGCGAAATGGCGTACCCGATTGCTAGCCAGCCGGCGTAGCGACGAAGGCCGACGAACCCAGTCTCACGGTGCTCACGGCTCGAATAAGCCCGCCGCGTCAGGGTACAGGTGAACCGTACGCTCGCGACCGAGCTTGATGGCGGCGAGACGCAGAAAGCACTCGCGTTCGGAAAGCGAGCGGATGGCGATGACGGATGCCGGCCAGGGCCAGCTCCTGGACCTGTCGGGACAGGACATCGACGAGGCGAGCCTTGTCGAGCGCCGACATCCTCCGCCACGCCTCGATCTGGAAACGTTCGATCTCCGGCGACGTATCCGCGCTCAGCACGCTACGCTCGACACGGCTTGGGTGGCCGACCACACCGGCTATTGTAGCGCCCTTGGCCGCCAGCGTTATGAACCCGGTCGTCGCCGAAAACCCGCCGGAGCGACGTGGCGGCGCAGACGCCGCTGCGAGCAGCCGGCGGTCAACGCGACACTACACCGGACGCCGCGTCGGACCCAGCGCGCTCAGCGAGCGGTGTAGGTCCGGCTGAAACCGTTGCGGTTGTTCGTGACGGTGAATGTACCGTCCCCGCTCACCGACGCCCGAATCCAGTGGCCTTCGCACGCGTCGGTTTCTTCCAGGTTGGCGATCATCTCCTCCGCCGTGTTGTGCGCCGGATCCGGATCGAGCAGCGAACGATGGCCCTGCCAGATGCCTTCGATGCCCGGACTCTGCATCATCCGTTCGTAGTGGGCGGTCGAGACCTCGCTGAACCCCGGTGACGTGCCGCCGAGTCCCTTGCGTGGGCCGTTGTTGACGACGATGACCTGCGGCTTGATCGCGAACAGATGCGCCGGCGCGCCCGCATCGTCCCAAGCCGCGTGGCGGCTGGTCTGGTAGAGCGTTACCTCCCCCACCCGGTTCACGGGACACGAGAGCTCGAACTCTTTCGCCCAGTTCAGATCCCCGAGGTCGAGAAAGGTGAACCGGCCGTAGGTGAACAGCGCCCCGACGCTGCGTTGATTCTCCGGACTGGCCTGCGGCTTCTGTTCAGCCGTCGCGCACAGCGGGTTCGGTCCCCCGCCGTTGACGGGGGTGCCGATCAGGCGGCCATCCGACGTGATGATGTCGATCTCGACCGGTCCGAACGCAATACGTTCCCCCGCCTCCACGACGACTCGCTTGTCGCCGCACACGCGGAGATACGCGTCGACCCATTGCTGGTTGCTCTCTTCCGTGTTGGTCCCATGGTCGAGACAGCGCTCGATGGGGATCATCCCGGCCAACGCCTCGAGCCCGCCGACGTGATCCCGGTGGTAGTGCGTGATGACCAGATGGTCGATTCTGGTCAGACCGGCCTCCCGGGCGGCGGCGGCAATGCGCGTCGCGTCACGGTCGCCGTCCGGGAATCCGGTGTCGACGAGCAGCGACTCCCCGGTGGGAGACACCAGCAGCGTCGCGGCGCCGCCTTCGACATCGACCCAGTAGATGTCGAACGTCGGCGGCTGCGCGCCGGCGGATTGGACGGAGAGGCATACGAGCCCGATGCACCAGATCCAACGACAAGTGGATTTCGACATGTGTCTCCTCATAGTGAGGCCCCGATTTTACGCCAGCCGCGGCGAGGGAGGTCGCGCAGGCTACCCCTGATAGCCGTTGGCGCCGAGTTGCACGGCAGTCCCGTCGGGGTCGTTGAAGTAGAGCTGGTCACCACCGCTGGTTCGCGAATCGGGATTGCGATTGACGCGGGCGTCCCAGCCGACTTCGTCGAAGCCGGCCTTGATGCGGTCGGCATCGAAGTCGTCGACGCCGATACAGAAGTGATGGACCCGGCCCGGGTCCGCGATGTCGTACACCCCGAGGAAGCCGTCGGACAGACCCATGTTGATGCCGCCGTTGCCCGGCCGGCTGACGACGTCGAGTCCGAGCAGAGATTGGTAGAACTCGGCGGAGGCCTGGACGTCGGATACCGCCAGCGACACGTGGTTGATCGTCCTCCCCTGCGCCACCTGCGCGACCTGCTGCGCCGCCCCGGCCGACTTGGCTCCGCCAGCGGTGACCATTGCGGCCAGCGCCGCGACAAGCTGGCGCCGTGTCAGCGACCGCGCTTCGAACTGTTCAACGAGCCCCTCGATTTCACGCTGCATGCCGATACCCTCCCTGCGACCAGCCGCGCCGTCGAACGACACAGGCATCAGGTCACGTCCAGGCCCCATGCTACACCGAGGGAACTTCAACCACAGGAGCTCGGCTCGGATCCACCTACTGAATTTTCACCATAAATGCCTCATCAGCAAGTCGCTGAAAACAGCCATAATGTGAAAATCTTGACAATTTTCATCAATATCGGTATTTTCATCGCGCGATGAAAACGGCGCTATCACTGAGAACGCTAGAGACCGCCGCGCTAGATGCGGCCCGCGAGCTGCTCGACCATGTGCCGCGCCTCAAGGCTCGTTCCGCTCGCCATGAGCCCCGGATCGGAAGCGACTACTCCATAGACGGATCGATCGAGTTCGAACACGGCGGTGCCACCTATGCCCTCATCATCGAAGTCAAGTCGAACGGCGCTCCGCGTTTCGTCCGGTCTGCGGTCTATCAACTCAAGGACCACCTCGCGCATGCTCGCCACTTCCGTCACCGGGATTCCCCCCAGCGCTTGATCCCCATGCTCGTGACGCCCTACCTGTCTCCTCAGTCTCGGTCGATCTGCACAGATCATGACATCGCCTACCTCGATCTCGTCGGAAACGCCCACCTCGCCTTCGACAACGTCTATATCGATCGCAAGGTCCCGGACAGGCCCAAGTCCGAAACCCGCGCCCTACGGTCAATTTTCAGCCCCAAGGCGGCCTCAATCCTGCGGGTCCTCCTTCGCGACCCCGATCGGCCATGGCGCGTCACCGACCTCGCGAGAGACGCAAACGCCAGCCTCGGCCATGTGAGCAACGTTCGCAGAGCACTGCTCGAACGTGAATGGAGCGAAAAGCGCGAAAACGGCACCATCCTCCGGCAGCCCGACGCCCTATTGAGGACGTGGCGCGAGAACTACCGCCCGCCCGCCGGCGACCGCGTTCCCGGCTACACGCTTTTCCACGGCCAACAACTCACCACGCGCCTATCTGGAGTCCTGAATCCGCAACCACAGCACCCTCGCGCGATCTACTCCGGCAACTCCGCCGCTCAGTGGTTTGCGCCCTTCGCCCGGAGCGCCACGCACAGCTTCTACGCAGACGAACCCGGCGCTCGCATGCTGAAGGAGACGTTGCACCTGACTCCTGCAGCAATGGGGGCAAATGTCTCCCTCTTGATCCTGAACGACGATGGTCTCTTCGACGATGCCGTTCAGCCAGCTCCCGGCGTTTTCTGCGCCAGCCCGATCGTCACATACCTCGATCTCTGGAACGGCAACGATCGAGATCGTGAGGCCGCAGACCACGTCGCATCGAAGTGCTTTCCCTGGCTATGAGAGAACCTCAATCCGCCGCTGACTACGAAGACCGCGTCACCGCGGCGGTCAAATCCGTGCTGATCGAAATTGGACAAGTCCTCGGCAGCTTTCGCGGCAAATTTGCACTCATCGGTGGCGCCGTTCCGTGGCTGTTGCTGAACCAAGACGACATGCCCCATGTCGGCACCGCCGACGTAGACCTCGGTCTCGATCCCTCCGCCCTGGCCGACGGTGAATATGTCGATCTTGTCGAAGCCCTCCAGGACCATGGCTACCATCAACGGGACAACTTGCGACGCTTCCAACTCGTTCGGACAGTACCCGCCCCGGACGGCGGACCCGACATCGACGTCGTCGTGGACTTCCTGATGCCGCGCGAGGCCGAGATTACAAGAAATCGTCCGCCGCTTATCAGCGAGTTTGCCGTCCAGCGTGCCGACGGCGCCGACTTGGCGCTCAAGTTCCATCAGATAGTCTCCATTGAGGGCAACATGCCCGACGGCGTCAAGAGTCTGGTTCACATCGCTGTCGCATCGATTCCAGCTCTCTTGGCCATGAAGGGCCACGCCGTCGCCGGTCGTCGGAAACGGAAGGACGCCTACGACATCTACTATTCCATCCGGAACTTTGCGGGTGGGATTGACGCGCTCGTCGAGGCGACCCGACCGCTCCTCGACGTTCCGTCGGCCCGTGAGGGCTACCGCTTGATCTCGGAGAAATTCCGTGACGTCAGAGACTTTGGGCCGACGAGCGTTAGGGAGTTCGTGGAGGGCTCTCACCTGCTTGGCGATCGCACACAGGATCAATGGCAACGGGACGCCTTTGAGCAGGTTGACGCTTGGCTCAGACGACTTGGCTTGAGGCAGTCATGAACCGGACATCGACAGGAAAGATTCGCACCGTGGACATGGCGGTCCTCGACAAGGTGTTCGCCATGGGAGCCGGCTATGTGCTGGATTTCTCGAACCGGACTTACGCCGAGTTCTTCCGAGAAGAACTCCACGTCAATATAGACGATCCGCGGTGGACGGTCCAGGGCGGGAGCAAGGCGAAGCGCCTGCGCTATTACTTGCGACAGGTGGATCCAAAGGCAGCGCTGAAGGCTCTGACCGCGCTTTGGGAGTATCGTGAAGCCAGCGGCGTCGCTCGCGATTATCGGCTCTCCTCAAACGGGTGTGGGTGGGTTGAGGCGCGATCGGCGGGTCGGCGAGGGGTGCTGGCAGTTCACCTGACCGGCGGCGGGCGTGGCGCACCGTGGCGGGATATAGTCGGAGCGGAGTAGCTGCGGGCCGGCCGGCGTGTCAACGCGCTACGCGCGTCCTTCGCTGCGCTGCGGCCCTTCGGGTGACACACCGTCCGTCCCTCCGCTCAAGCAGCAGATATGGGCCTTGCGGCCCGGCCTGGACGGGGGCGTCCCGGCCGTCCACGACAACGCGGAAAGCGCGACGGCTGGCGGTTCGGGGATAGACGCTGGCTGATTGCCCCAACGGCCACCTCGGGTCCCGGCGCCGGCGGCGGACGCCCGTTGGGCGGGGCCAAGGGTGTTGTCGGGGCCGCGTGCGTCGTCTCGCTTGGCGGAAGCGGTTGCAAACGCAAGGGGCTTCCTGGTCTCATGGGCGTGTATCACCACGACCCGCGAGGAGGAGAGCCCCATGCGTCTGACTACGTTACTACGGCGGCTGTTGGGTGTCACGCAGATGTACGTCAAGCAGGTGGAAATGGCCGCCGACGGTCCGTTGACGGTGTCGGTGGAGCCGGCGTGGCGGCGTTCCCGGTGCGGGACGTGCGGGAAGCGGTCGCCGCGGTATGACCGGCAGCCGGTGCGCGAGTGGCGGCATCTGTCCTGGGGCCGGATGCCGGCGTGGCTGCGGTATGCGCCGTGGCGGGTGTCGTGCCGGCGTTGCCGCGGGGTGAAGGTGGAGCAGGTGCCGTGGGCGAGCGGCAGCAGCGTGTTCACGTCGGGGTTCGAGGAATTGGCGGCGTATCTGGCGCAGGTGACGGACCGGACGGCGGTGAGCCGCCTGCTGGGGATATCGTGGGTGACGGTGGGCAGCATCGTGGAACGGGTTGTGGCGCGGCGGCTGGACGGGGCTCGGTTCGCCAAGCTGAGACGAATCGGCGTCGATGAGTTCAGCTACCGGAAGCGTCACCGCTACCTGACGATCGTGGTTGACCATGACGAGCGTCGGGTGGTTTGGGCGGGGCGGGGGCGCAGCGCCGAGACGCTGGGGGCCTTCTTCGAGCAGTTGGGACCTGGTGGCTGTGCGCGGATCGAGTTGGTGACGGCGGACCTGGCGTCGAGCTGGCAGAAGGCGCTGCGGGCGTGGGTTCCGCACGCGCGGGTGGTGTTCGACCGGTTTCACGTTGAACGGCTTGCGGCGGATGCGGTTGACGAGGTGCGGCGTTCGGAGCAGCGGCGGCTGGCCTCGGAGCCGGAGGATGCGAAGGCGCTCAAGGGGACGCGCTATGCGTTGCTGAAGCACCCGGCGCGGCTGAGGCCTGGTGAGGCCCGGCGTCTGGAGACGTTGCGTCGTAAGAACCGGGCGCTGGACCGGGCCTACGAACTGAAGGAGTACCTGGCGACGATCCTGGGGCAGGCGACACCCGAGGATGCGCCGGCGCTGCTCGATGAGTGGCTGGAGTGGGCTGCGCGGTCCCGCCTGACGCCGTTCGTGAAGCTGGGGCGTACGATTCGGAAACACGCTGAAGGCATCCTGGCGTACCTGGACACGAAGATGACGAACGGTCCGGTGGAGGGCATCAACAACAAGCTGCGGGTGATCGCGCGTCGCGCCTATGGCTTCCACTCGCCCGGCGCGTTGATCTCGATGCTGTTCCTCTGCTGTGGAGGCATAGAACTGGCGCCGCCGCTACCCACACGCATTTGAGGAGACTCCGATTATCCAGGATTGGACGATTCGGTACGGTCCGCGTTTTTTGGGATCATTCGACGACTCCGGGGCACTCCACCGGGCCACGCGATGCCCTCCACCTCGGCGGCGGAGTCGCGAATTGATGCGGCGGCCGCTTCGTCTCTCGCCGGTCGCTTGCTGCGGGTAGCCGAGTTGGACCCGCAATCTCGCGGCTATGCGTTCGAGAGGTTTCTTAAGGACCTGTTCGATGCGTATGGTCTGTCTGCGCGCGCTTCCTTCCGCTTGGACGGCGAGCAGATCGACGGTAGCTTCGTATCGGGAGACGACATCTATTTGCTCGAGGCGAAGTGGACTAATGTCCCGGTGGACGCAGCCACGCTTCGTTCCTTCAACGCCAAAGTGGAAGACAAGGCGAGGTGGTCCCGCGGTCTGCTGCTGAGCTATAGCGGATTCTCGACTGCAGGGCTCAACGCGTTCGGGCGTGGCAAGAGCGTCATCTGTATGGATGGCCTCGATCTCCACGATATCCTGGCACGCGGGCTGGACTTCGCGGCCGTACTCGGCATGAAAGTCCGGCGCGCGGCCGAAACAGGTCAACCATTCGTAAGGGTGGACGATCTCACGCTTCAGTCCAGCCCATGAATGAGGTTGATCCGGCTACGCGGTAGTCCGCGTAACCGGGTCAGCCAACCAGGAGGGCGCTGACACAATCAAGGACCATGGGGTGCCAAGTTGCTGATGACGTTCTGCGCGACGGTCGGCGTCGCCCACAGGAACTCGCCCGTCTCGCGGGCTGCAGCTGCGGGTTGACCCACGCGACGGCGTCCGCAGCCGGCGCGACCGCGGTGTCGACGAGGATGCGCTCGGTAAGGGTGAGCGAGGTCCCAGTGATCGTGCATCCGCTCCTTCGTCGGGCACGCCGCCCCAGGTCTCGTCGCCGGGCTTGCCCGGCCGCGGCACGAGGCTCCTCCGCCAGAGTTCCTCGCCGGTGGCGGCGTCGTGCGTGACGATGACGCACGACACCGGCTTCTCGGGCAGGTCCTCGGAGATGTCGCGCCGGTAATCCCACAGCAGGTCACCGGTCACGGCGTCGGTCGCCTGCAGTTGGTTCCCCGGGTTCGCCATCAACAGGACGCCGCCGTACGCCAGCCGGGTCCCCTACTGGGCGCCCTCGGCCAGGCCCGGGTCCACACCAGCTGCCGATCGCCCGCGTTGTCGGGGTTCACCTGGTCGAGCGGGCAGTAGCCCCAGCCGTTCTGCGTGCGGCGCCACATGAGCCAGTCGCGCGGCGCCGGGTCCTTGAGCATGGCGTCAGGTGCGGCGCGGCAGCCCTCTATCAGACGATGGCCGTGGCCCCGGAACGATTCGGGATCACCGGCCCCATGCCGGGTTTCCACGTCAATAGCGAACCACCCCGGACCAGACATCGCCTCGCCCCGCGTGTCGACGGGAAGGGTGGACCTGAACGCCAGACGGCCGTCCGCTTCGATGTGGTACAGCGTCAGCGCGGCCGGCACGGTCTCCAGGCGCCCGCCGGCGCGGACTTGTCCCGGCTCCGGGCTCGCGGCGACCATCGACCGGCCGTTCGGCTGGAACGCCATCGTCCTGACGGCAATGCTGTGGGTGTCGATGGTCTGCACCAGGGTCGACTCGCCGGTACCGGCATCGACGGAGAACACCGAAATGGTGTTCTCGGCGCCGTTCGACACCGGCTCGCCCCGAAAGATCTCCGTTCCGCGGCCCCGGTTCGCCACGTACAGGGTCCGGCCGTTGGTCGGGTGCATGCGGATCGACGACATCGTCTGCCCGCCGCGATAGGCGTCCGGCGCGGCCAGCGTCGTGCTGACGAACACAGGTGCCTCCGACAGCGTGTCGTCGGCTCGGATGGCGTAGGTGTGCAGGAGGTCTGGGTCTCCAGGTCGACGCAGACCCAACGGCCCGACGGGTGGAAGTCGGCGTGCCTCGCGCGGTACCCCAACCCGCCGGCGGGCGCCACCGTCTGCTTGTTGGTCAACCGGCCGTTCTCGAAGCCGTACAGGTAGAGGCCGCCCGGATCCTCGGTGTGGACGCCAAGCTCAGGCTCGTTGCCGCACGCCGGCAGCAGGACCGCGCGGTTCGAGGGCATGACGTACACGGCGTGCGCATATGACGCCCACGTCCAGGCTCGCCCACTGCTCCACCCTGTCGCCGATCAACCCGTCGGCGTCGAGCCGGCGCACCGAAAGGGAACTCGGAGAGCTGTGTGCCGACAGCAGGTACTCGCCGCGCTGGTCGGACGGTGATGTAGATCGGCCGGTGCGGCGACTCTACGGCCCCGCCGAGCGGCTGGAGATCCCCCGACGAATCGACCTGAACGTCGTTCAGGTAGTGATGCCGCACGCGGGCGGTCGACGTGCGCTGGTCGCTGCTGGCAATGACCGGCGCCTAGTACGGGTAACCCGGAAGCCTTGGCGTTCCGGGCTTCCAATCCGGCAGCGGCTCCCATCCATCTCGATTCGGCATCTCGACCTGCGGCAGACTCTCGGCGTCGACTACCAGGTCCTCCGCGATGACCTCGTTCCTGAACAGCAGAAACGCCGTCAGCGCGTATACCTCATCCGCGGTCAGCGTCCCCTCTCTATAGAGCGGCATGCCGCGATTGATGTAGTCCCATACGGTCGTCGCGTACGGCGACCGGTGCGGCAGTATGCGTCCCGCGGCCCAGGGGTCGACATCCGACCCCGGTTCGGTCTTCACCAGCCGGGGAGCTCGCCGGGGAGCCCGGCCGCCTTCCAGCTCCCGCCCGTGGCATCCCGCGCAACCCCGCAACCGATAGACTCGCTCTCCTTCCGCGGCGGTACCGCTGCCCGGCGGGAGCTCCTCTCCCGAGGGGCCGATGGAGATGTCCCAGGCACGGATTTCTTCCGGGGTGGGAGTCTGCCCCACACCGTAGGTGGGCCCCTGGGCCAGAGCGGACGCACCCAGGAGCATCGTCAACGCGAGAGGCCTAAGCACGCCCATTGTGAACGCCCCCATCGCTGGCGACCCGCCACGGCTGGATCGTGTTGTCGAGCCCCGGGACGCCGGAGGACGGATTCGTCGCGTTGAAGTGCTCGGCGACCTGGGCTTGCGACGGTTGCTGCTGGTCCAGCTCGTCCGTGCAGCGGGACATGAGCTCGGTCTCCTGTCCGTCCCAGTTCCAGGCGAGGCGGAACCGGGCGTGCGCCATGCGGTGCTCGTTGCCCTGAACCTCCGCGTCCGTCCAGCTCCGACCGCCGTCGGTCGACACCTCCACCCGGCTGATGGCGCCCCCGCCGGACCACGCCAGGCCGGAGACCTCGTAGAATCCGCGGCCGGGCAGCTTCTGCCCGCCGGAAGGGAAGGTGATGACCGACTTCGGCCCGACCTGGTAGCCCAACGCGGCGCGCGTCGCGTCCCGGCTGAGGTGCCCGTAGTCGTTGTAGTTCAGGTAGTACTCGTCCGTCACCTTGATTCGCCTGAGGTACTTCGTGTTGAAGATGCCCTCGAAGCCGGGAATCAGCAGCCGCAGCGGGAATCCGTTCTGCGGACGCACCGCCTCGCCGTTCATGCCGTAGGCCACGATGCAGTCGTCCAGGGCCTTGGCCAGCGGGAAGCTCGACGCGCCCTTCACATTCTCCGTGCCTTCCGCGACGACCCAGGCCGCCCCGTCCTTCACGCCGGCCTCCTCGAGCAGCGTGGACAGGAGCACGCCGGTCCATTCCGCGCAACTGGTCATCCCGTGCGTTTCCTGAACCGTCTTGTGCTGGCTTCTTGCACGGTTCCCCGCGCACTCGATGAAGTGAGGGCGGGTCACCGACGGGAGACGCTTCAGGTCCTCCATGGAGAAGGTCAGCGGACGGTCCACCATGCCGTGGATCATGAGGCGATGCTCACTGGGATCGATGTCCGGCATGAGGGAGCCGCGGGTGGTCCCGATGAAGTGGAGCGAGGATGGCGTGATCGTGCCCACCGAATCCTGGAGCGGCGCCGCCACGTGAAACACGAGCCCGAACGCATCGGGCGACTCCCGGCCGCCCGGCGGGTGCGGTATGCGGGCCGAGGTCACGAAACGGGAGCGTTCGCCATAGGCGATCATGTCCGCCTCGCCCCGGATGAACCTCTCCGGTTCCGGTGCCTGGCCGAGCGCCGGCTCTGCCGCTCCCACGGTCAAGCCCCCTGCCAACGCGGCGCCGCCTCGCAGGAATTCCCGTCGATCAGGTCTCTTCGTTCCCATGGGTCGCTCCTTCGCAGCCTGAGGTTATCCGCAAAATCCGCTGCCTCGCCGGCAGTATACCCCACCGGCGAGCACCTCTGGATGGTGCCGCACGGACCCGGGCCGCGCGACCACATTCCATTGCAGGACCCGGCGCTCCCGTGTGTCCGGGGGCCCCGGCGCGGCGCCGCTCCTGACCGGGACAGGGCCGGCGTGACGGTCCCCAGCGGCGCCGCGAGCGTATTCAGCGAATGAGGTAGATGCCGACGACCCGCCACGCGCCGGACTCCGACGCGGCCGTCACCCGCTCGCGGGCGTTCGGCCGCAGCTCGTAGACGCCGTCGAACTCGAAGACGAAGTAGTCGCCGGGCCCCGCATCGGGCAGAGTGGTCAGGCGTTGCGTGCTGCTCAGCGTACGGGACTCGAGAGCGCCCAGCAGGGTAGCCCGCTCCTCCATGCTGTTCCGGAACTCCCCGGCCGTCACGCTCTCGCGGAAGAGGCTCCCGGTCGCGTCGTACGCGGCCGAGAAGTTCCCGGCGTCGATCAGCGACAGCCACGCCTCGACGGACTCCCGCGCCGCCTCCTCGGCCGACTGCGCGACCGGCTCCGGCGTGGTCGGCGCCGTGGGACTACCGCCATCGTCGCCGCAAGCCGCGAATCCGGTCGCCGCCGCGACAAGCAGCATCGTCGAAACAGTCTCTCGCATCAGTAGTTCATGGGCTGCCCGCACACGCGGATCCCGCGGAAGACCGTCGGGCGTCAAGGCAGCGCGAACACGAAAAGGTTGTTCCCCCCGCTCGGGCGCAGCTCCGGCGTCAGCCCCGACCTCCGCGTGCCGGTGCTGGCCACGACGTACTGGCGCCCGTCGACCGCGTAGGTGATCGGGAAGCCGGTGACCGGCGACCCCAGGTTGATCTCCCACAGCACTTCGCCCGACTCCTGATCGAACGCCCGGAACCGTCCGTTGCCGTCGCCGCCGAAGACGAGGCCGCCGCCGGTCGCGGCCAGCGCGAAGGTGGAGGCCCGCTGCTCGTGCAGCCACGCGGCCTCGCCGGTCTCCGCGTCGATCGCCCACACGCTGCCGAGGTCGTCGGTCCCCGGTGCGAGCTGGAACCGGGCGGCGAGGCGGTAGATGGCGAGCCCGCCCTCCATCGTCGACAGCACCCGCGCGCAGGTGTTCTGCATCGGGAAATACATGGTGTTGGTCAGCGGGCTGTAGGCGCCGGCCGGCCAGTTCTTGCCGCCGCCCCAGGAGGGGCACGACAGCACCTCCTGCCCGAGGTCGGTGAAGACGAGCTCCGAGTTCTCGGTGACCGCGCCGGTGGCGCCGTCGATGTTGCTGATGACGTTCTGCGCGATGGTCGGCGTCGCCCACAGGAACTCGCCCGTCTCGCGGTCGAGGGTGTACACCACACCGGTCTTGCCGGGAATTCCGGTCATGACCCGGCGCACCTCGCCGGGCTGCAGCCGCGGGTTGATCCAGGAGACGGCGTCCGGATCGGGCGCGACCGCGGTGTCGACGAGCATGCGCTCGTAGGGGTGATCGAGATCCCAGTGGTCGTTCAGGTGCTGGTAATACCAGCGGATCTCCCCCGTCTCGCCGTCGAGCGCGAGGGTCGAGTTGTGGTAGAGGTGGCGGTTGTCGACGCCGCCGAGCATGAACTTGGGCGCCGGCGACGTGACGGACGTGCCGACGTAGACGAGGTCAAGGTCGGGGTCGTAGCTCGGCACCATCCACGAGCCGACGTGCATCCGCTCCTCGTAGGGCACGCCGCCCCAGGTCTCGTCGCCAGGCTCGCCCGGCCGCGGCACGAGGCTCGTCCGCCAGAGCTCCTCGCCGGTGGCGGCGTCGTGCGCGGCGATGACGCACGAGACCGGCCCCGCCCGCGGGCGGCAACTCCGCCCGGAGATGACCCTGCCCCCGGCGACGATGGGGCCGGAGGAATGCCGGGCCGGGTGCACCTGGTAGTCGAAGATCTCGGTCTCCCAGACCAGCTCGCCGCTCGTCGCGTCGAGGGCGTAGACGTAGTCGTCGTTGCTGGTGTCGATGATCAGCCGTCCGTAGATGGCCACGTTCCGGTTGCTGTCGGTCAGGCCGCCCATGATCTCGGGGACGTCCTCGGGGATGTCGCGCCGGTACTCCCACAGCAGGTCGCCGGTCACGGCGTCGATCGCCTGCAGGTGGTCCTTCGGGTTCGGCATGAACAAGACACCGCCGTAGGCCAGCGGAGTCCCCTCCTGGGCGCCCTCGGCCAGGGCCCGGGTCCACACCAGCTGCAGGTCGCCGACGTTGTCGCGGTTCACCTGGTCGAGCGGGCTGTAGCCCCAACCGTTCTGCGTGCGGCGCCACATGAGCCAGTCGCCCGGCGCCGGATCCTCGAGCATGGCGTCGGTGACGGGGACGAAACCGGCTTCTTCACCGGACTGCCCCGCTGCCGCGAGAGGCGCAAGCAGCACCGAGGCCAGTACCGAAAGAGAGAGTCCAAGACGCTGTCGGAACATCGCACGCTCCCGGGAAGTGAAGTCCATTGGCTCTGTCCGCGCCTCGGCTCGAGGTGCGGCGCGGCAGCACTCTATCAGACGATGCCGTGCGCGGGGAGATCGTCTGCGAGGTCGCGGGGCCGAGGTCGCCGGAGCAGGTGTGTCGAGCCGTCGCACGCCGAAACCTCGCTCGGCCATTCGCCGTGTTCTGCCAGGACGAGAAACCGCCATCCAAGCGCGCGACCGGTGCGCCCCCCCTTGTTGCGTTTTCGCCAGGTCGCGTTGAGCGTCACGGATTCGAGTATAAGCGCCACGGCACGCTGTCGCTGTACGCAGCGTTGAACGTGCGGACCGGAGAGGTTCAGGGCAAGACAACGACACGACACAAGCGCCTGGATTTCGTGGGCTTCCTCGGGAGTCCCGGGTGGGTCCCGCACTCGTTGGAACGCCGCCTACCTCACCGAAGTCCACCGCAACACGAGAGCAGCGCCGTGCGCCCAACGGACCTGACCATCCGCCCACGAACACTCCGTCTTTGAATGTCAATGAGCGCGTCCCGCAACGTCCGCTGCTCGTTCCACATCCGACCTCACCTTTTCTACGGAACCGGCCGCGTCTCGAATTCTTGACATGTGCTCCTCAATCGCGTGTGTCTTGATTTCGCCCGCGGTGTCGCGCAACTCTCTAGGAATTTCGGTCACCTGCTGATTGACGACATCAATGAATTCGTCCAACACCTCGCAACGCGCCGCGACCACCGTCGCAATTCGGCCAGCGCCTGTTCCGCCTTCTGAAATGATCCCGAGTCACTCTTCAACCATTTGACAATACCCTCGGCGATCGCCTGGTCCGCTCGCAGCGGCATCCCGGCTAGATCGCCAGCCAACTGATCGTAAGATTCATCGAATTGGGCCTTCAGCGCTGCCGCAAGTTCCCCGCGCCTCGAGCGCGACATCCACCTTTCAAGCAACACTAGCCGTAGCGCCTGCCTTAGGTTTTCGTTCCTCGCCCCGGAAACCACATACACCAATGCTAAGACGAGGAGCGTCGACACCACGCCACCCGCAACTGGTTCGAAAAGTCGCTCCGACAGCATCCGCGTCAGGTAGGCGAACTGACTCGGTGCACCCTTGGCAAGCGCGAACATGACGATCGACAGCAGAACGCCGACCACGGCGAAACGCCCAGCCAAAGCCGCCCTTGCTTTCCAGATTCGGCCTTTCACACGCGCAAGGCGCGACCGCTCTTCTTTCACCTCTTCCACGAAACGATCGATGCGTTCAGATACCTGGAAAACCAACTCCCCGAGGCGCTGCCCACAGACCATATTGACACGGCTCGCCACCTGCTGGCAGTAGCTCCCGCCAAATGCCGTCTCTTCCGACGCCCACTCGCCGTCTACATCCATGGACCCGTCGAGGCCCTCCGGTTCTTCGCGACGCAGCAGTCCCAGGCGGCCCTTGCAGCTCTCACCGGCGCGTCGAATCGCGCCAAACCCAGGGCAAGCTAGCGCATCAATGGACTCCGTCCGCACGGCCTGTGCCCCGGATGCGTCGAATCCGACAAAGCCATGTTCTCGGAGGAGATCACTCGAACTCGGTGCTGAAATGTACGCGTAGAAGGACCTGACACTGTCATCGTGTTTGATTTGGAACCGTTCAAGAGATGATTCGATATCGTGAGTTCTGGAACCGATCTCCCAAGCCTCTCCTGTGCCTACCAAGTGCCGCGCGACACGCGCGAATGAAGCCGTGTACTGCTGATGCACACGCCCGAGCATTCCCCTCGCACACTCCCTCGCGGCGCCACCCAATCCCGTTCCGTCGCCGTCTACATCAATCTGACAGTCAAGCAACCCAGCAACGTCCACATCGCCACTCGTCGGAAACCAGCCGCGCGTCCTTACCCTGCAGTGTTTTCTCACGCATCGCCACGCCGGCTTTCGAGCCTCGTCGATCTGGTGCTCCACAATGCTCCTGATTTCATCTTCCAGTTTCCGAATGGTGGAACTCTGGCTTTGGTTAATCGTTTGCGCGGTTACGATCGTCTCGACCGCGAAGCCGCCCGCAGGTATGTCCTTGCGTGACTCCTGCAACCTCCGGCGAACAGACGCAAAGGAGTTCTTCAGAGACTCGAGGAGCTCTTCCACCGCCGTCGCGGTCCCATCAGCGCGCTGTTGCGCCTCCGCACGTAGCCGATTGAGGTTGCTGCTCCGTGTCGAAATGTAATCCAGCAAGACGCCAAGCGCCTCAGCAGCGGTCGCCAAGACATACCGTCCCTGAGCTTGCCTTATTCGCGACCGGTGTGCATCGTCCGTGACAATCGGCAGCACGGACTCTTTCACCTGCTCGACTCTAAATCCTTCCTTCGAGTCCACGAAGAACCGTGGCACCTTCTCGAATCTATCCAAATGATCTCGAAACCTCGGGTCCCGAGACCGCCACGTCTATACCGACATCTCTTTAGTCTTTCGACGGCTTCGTCCCAGAACGCCTCCGCTCGCTCCGCTTGCCACCCTGTTTCGAAACTCGCCGTACGAGATGTCAGGAACTCTTCCGCGCTTGTGACCACGAGGACCTTCGGGACGCCTGCGAGCTTATTGAACGCCGTGTCCAGCAGTTCGAAGTCCTTGTCCTTGTCGGCGAATGGCCGTCGGCCATCGATCGTTATCACAAGCACGTGGCAAAGGTGCAGGAACCGCGCCACAGCTTCATGCTCGGCGGCCTCGTTGCCAAGGCCCGGTGTATCAACCAGCGTCGCATGTTCGAGGAAGCGCAAGGCGGGTCCATGGACCACCTCGACGCTGTCGATGGCCGTGTATCCAGACTTCCTGACCAGCTTCGCGTGGTCCCGATGGGTGATCAGTGTTATTCCAGAGTCCGTCGGGTGCAAGCCCACGTCTCGTTTGTACCCGGGATTCTCGTCATTCGATATGCCGAGAAGGGCATTTATCAGGCTCTCCTCAAACGGGTGTGGGTGGGTTGAGGCGCGATCGGCGGGTCGGCGAGGGGTGCTGGCAGTTCACCTGACCGGCGGCGGGCGTGGCGCACCGTGGCGGGATATAGTCGGAGCGGAGTAGCTGCGGGCCGGCCGGCGTGTCAACGCGCTACGCGCGTCCTTCGCTGCGCTGCGGCCCTTCGGGTGACACACCGTCCGTCCCTCCGCTCAAGCAGCAGATATGGGCCTTGCGGCCCGGCCTGGACGGGGGCGTCCCGGCCGTCCACGACAACGCGGAAAGCGCGACGGCTGGCGGTTCGGGGATAGACGCTGGCTGATTGCCCCAACGGCCACCTCGGGTCCCGGCGCCGGCGGCGGACGCCCGTTGGGCGGGGCCAAGGGTGTTGTCGGGGCCGCGTGCGTCGTCTCGCTTGGCGGAAGCGGTTGCAAACGCAAGGGGCTTCCTGGTCTCATGGGCGTGTATCACCACGACCCGCGAGGAGGAGAGCCCCATGCGTCTGACTACGTTACTACGGCGGCTGTTGGGTGTCACGCAGATGTACGTCAAGCAGGTGGAAATGGCCGCCGACGGTCCGTTGACGGTGTCGGTGGAGCCGGCGTGGCGGCGTTCCCGGTGCGGGACGTGCGGGAAGCGGTCGCCGCGGTATGACCGGCAGCCGGTGCGCGAGTGGCGGCATCTGTCCTGGGGCCGGATGCCGGCGTGGCTGCGGTATGCGCCGTGGCGGGTGTCGTGCCGGCGTTGCCGCGGGGTGAAGGTGGAGCAGGTGCCGTGGGCGAGCGGCAGCAGCGTGTTCACGTCGGGGTTCGAGGAATTGGCGGCGTATCTGGCGCAGGTGACGGACCGGACGGCGGTGAGCCGCCTGCTGGGGATATCGTGGGTGACGGTGGGCAGCATCGTGGAACGGGTTGTGGCGCGGCGGCTGGACGGGGCTCGGTTCGCCAAGCTGAGACGAATCGGCGTCGATGAGTTCAGCTACCGGAAGCGTCACCGCTACCTGACGATCGTGGTTGACCATGACGAGCGTCGGGTGGTTTGGGCGGGGCGGGGGCGCAGCGCCGAGACGCTGGGGGCCTTCTTCGAGCAGTTGGGACCTGGTGGCTGTGCGCGGATCGAGTTGGTGACGGCGGACCTGGCGTCGAGCTGGCAGAAGGCGCTGCGGGCGTGGGTTCCGCACGCGCGGGTGGTGTTCGACCGGTTTCACGTTGAACGGCTTGCGGCGGATGCGGTTGACGAGGTGCGGCGTTCGGAGCAGCGGCGGCTGGCCTCGGAGCCGGAGGATGCGAAGGCGCTCAAGGGGACGCGCTATGCGTTGCTGAAGCACCCGGCGCGGCTGAGGCCTGGTGAGGCCCGGCGTCTGGAGACGTTGCGTCGTAAGAACCGGGCGCTGGACCGGGCCTACGAACTGAAGGAGTACCTGGCGACGATCCTGGGGCAGGCGACACCCGAGGATGCGCCGGCGCTGCTCGATGAGTGGCTGGAGTGGGCTGCGCGGTCCCGCCTGACGCCGTTCGTGAAGCTGGGGCGTACGATTCGGAAACACGCTGAAGGCATCCTGGCGTACCTGGACACGAAGATGACGAACGGTCCGGTGGAGGGCATCAACAACAAGCTGCGGGTGATCGCGCGTCGCGCCTATGGCTTCCACTCGCCCGGCGCGTTGATCTCGATGCTGTTCCTCTGCTGTGGAGGCATAGAACTGGCGCCGCCGCTACCCACACGCATTTGAGGAGACTCATTTATCAAGCTCGACTTCCCCGAGCTGAAATGGCCGAGGAATCCAACCAAAGAGATGATCTCGGATTGGTTAAGCAAATCCGGAATCGACTTGGCGATATTGCGAAGCCGATTCCACGCGCGACATCGCTCCAGATACTCCAGCGTAGTCCCTGGGGAATCGAACAGTTCTTCATCGATATTCAGTATCGAAAGGGATTCCACGGTATCCAACGCTTCTACCGCGGCATTGAGCTCCCTAACTCGGATTATTCGTGAAGGTGCTGATTCTGGAGAGACACAGGAGCCTCCATGTGGTACAAACGCAGTGCTGACAAACGTTTAGCCACGATGGAGGCCCCTGCATGGCGACTGACAAGATATCACAGACTGTCCTGTTCCCGGAGCTCTTCGACAGGCCCGTCGTCGCCACGTTCGACCGCGAGCAGGCGAGCTCGGATGGCGGCGCCGTCCTCCTCAAGGCGGCCGAGCGGGTGTACGGCCTCGTCAAGGCGTTTGCCGGGTGTCTCGCCGATAAGCGCGCGCCGGGGAAGATTCGGCACACGCTCGCGGAGCTGACCGGGCAGCGCATCTTCGGCATCGCGTGCGGTCATCCCGACGGCAACGATGCCGACGACTTGGCGGACGACCCCATCCACAAGCTGCTGGTGGGGCGGGACCCGGTGGCCGGTGCGCCCCTGGCCTCGCAACCGACAATCTCTCGGTTCGAAAACGGCGTGGGCCGCGCCGCACTCTACCGAATGGGGCGCGAGTTGGCGGCAAGCGTCATCGAGCGGCATCGGCGCCGCCTGCGCGGGCGGGTGCGCCGGGTCACCATCGATCTGGACCCGACCGACGACGCGACGCATGGCGCGCAACAGCTCACGTTCTTCAACGGGCACTACGACAGTTGGTGCTATCTGCCGCTGCTCGGGTTCCTGACCTTCGACGACGAGGTGGAGCAGTATCTGTGCGCGGCGGTGCTGCGACCCGGCAACGCGGTGGCCGCCGACGGGACCTTGGGCCTGCTGTGCCGGCTGCTGCCGATGTTGCGGGCGGCGTTTCCGCGAGCCCGGTTTCTCGTCCGGCTCGACGGGGGCTTTGCGACCCCGGAGATCTTCGATTTCCTGGATGCCGAACCTGGGCTCGACTACGTGGTCGCGATGGGGAAGAACGCGGTGTTGCAGCGGCACGCCGAACCGGCCATGGCGGTGGCTCGGGCCCAGAGCGAGGCCAGTGGCCGAACCGAGCACGTCTACACCGACACCCGCTACGCGGCCCGTACGTGGAGCCGCGAACGCCGGGTCGTGATCAAGGCTGAGGTGGTCCGGCTGAGGGGTCGCGAGCCGCGGGACAATCCGCGCTTCGTCGTGACGAATCTTCGGCAGACCCCGCGCTTCGTCTACGAGAAGGTCTACTGCGCCCGCGGGGACATCGAGAATCGGATCAAGGAGTTGCTCGATGGTCTGCAGATCGACCGCACGAGCTGCAGCAAGTTCTGGGCGAACCAGTTGCGCGTGTTGCTGACCGCCGCGGCCTACGTGCTCATGCAGGAGCTGCGGCTGCGGGCGGCGCGGACCAGTTGTGCCCGCACCCAGGTGACGTGGCTGCGCGACCGGTTGCTGAAGCTCGGGGTGCATGTCGTCGGCTCAGCGCGGCGCATCGTCCTTCATCTACCACGGACGACACCCCATCTCCGCGCATGGCGGCGCATCGCGCTTGCCCTCGGCGCGTGTGCCGGATAGAGCCCGCGCGCCGCACGTCGCACGCCTCGGTCCCGAGCGGCACGGCCCCGCCCCAGCAGAGCCTTCCCTGCCACCTGCCTCTCCGCCACCGCCCGACGGCATGACCGGCTACTCCACGCCGCGCGGTGCGCGCGCCACCACGTCCGAGGCCCTGCTCGCGGCCGATCATGCCCCGTCCGTGACGGACGCCCGAGCTTCATGAATAATGCAGGCTAACAGCCCGTGGTAAAAGTCGGCATCCAGGGATCGATCTGACGGGTCCTATGTTCTACACTGGTGCGCATGGCGATGGGCTTGACGCGCGACGACGGGTCGCAGCAATCGATGTGGGTAGCGACGACGGATCTGCCTCAGAGCGCGGGGCATCCGTTCTATGAGCGACTGAACCGGATTCTCGAGGCGGCAGGCTTCGACGCGTTCGTCGAAGGACTGTGCGCGCCGTTCTACGCGACGATGGGACGGCCGAGTCTGGCTCCGGGCCGCTATTTCCGATTGCTGCTTATCGGGTACTTCGAAGGGTTGGACTCGGAGCGGGCCATCGCGTGGCGCGCGGCCGATTCGCTGAGCCTGCGGGCGTTTCTGCATTTGGCGACACCGGTGGCGCCTCCCGACCATTCGACGATCTCGCGGACGCGGCGCCTGTTTTCGGTCGAGACTCATCAGGCGGTCTTCACGTGGGTGTTGCAGCAGTTGGCGGAGACGGGCTTGGTCGGGGGGAAGACGTTGGGCATTGATGCGACGATGCTGGAAGCCAACGCGGCGCTGCGGAGTATCGTTCGACGTGACACGGGTGAAGGCTACACGGCGTTCCTGACCGGTTTGGCGAAGGCTTCCGGCATTGAGACACCGACGGCGGAGGACCTGGCGCGGTTTGACCGGAAGCGGAAGAAGAAGACGTCGAACAAGGAGTGGACTCACCCTCACGACCCGGATGCGAAAGTCGCGAAGATGAAGGACGGCAGCACCCACATGGCCCACAAGGTGGAGCATGCGGTGGATATGGAGACAGGTGCGGTGGTGGGTGTGACGGTTCAGGGCGCGGACGAAGGGGATACAACGACGATAGTCGAGACCCTGATCACGGCGGCCGAGGAGGTGGAGGCGGTGCTGGCGGGGGAGGCGGGGGTTGCGGAGGTGGTTGCGGACAAGGGCTACCACAGCAACGAGACGTTGGTGGGTCTGGCGGCGGTCGATATTCGGAGTTACATTGCGGAGCCGGCGCGGGGCAAGCGGTGCTGGAAGGACGCGCCGGAGGCTCGGGATCCGGTGCATGGGAACCGGCGTCGGATACGGGGCAAGCGGGGCCGGCGTTTGCAGCGGAGTCGTAGCGAGCTGGTGGAGCGGCCGTTTGCGCATCTGTATGAGACGGGAGGGATGCGGCGGGTGCACCTGCGGGGGCATTCGAACATTCTGAAGCGACTGCTGGTGCACGTCGCGGGCCTCAACCTCGGGCTGCTTCTGCGTCATGCGATCGGTGTCGGCACGCCCCGTGGCCTGCAGGGCCGGGCGGTAGCCGGCGTATGCGCGCTGATCGGCCTGTTTGTGGGTCTGTGGGACGTTCTGGAGCGGCTGGAGCCGGTCTTGACGCGATTCCAGCTCCATTCGGCGCGGATCGCCGCGTTATCGCGCTACCGGCCCCTTCAGCCATCCATTTGAACACCGGGGACTTCTACCTCGGGCTGATAAGCGTGTCTTCAAGCATCGCATATCCTTCCAAGTTCGCGGTTCGCTTTCGACTTAGCCGCGGGAGACTTCCGTTCAGTTGCTGTGGGGCGTACCGGTACTGATCACCGGAGCCCGTTGGTGGAGGCGTTGTCGGTGATGTTGGCGTTAGGGCCGGCTCGTTCCATCCCTCGGCTTGGCCTCGGTGGTCGGGCCCTGTGTGCCGATCATCATCGAGGTCCGGAGCGGCCCTGCGCAGCTCGTCGGCGCGATCGATGCTGGAGCAAGCCGGCCAATCGTCGCCTTCGGCTCCGCTGGGCGCCCAACCAGCCCACCAGGAGTCCGCGCCGTGCTACGGCGCAGACTCCTGCTCTCAAGCCGGCCGATGCGCCCGAAGGAAGGACCGAATCTGGCGCACCGCCAGCGGAATCCGTTCCGTGGGCTGCTTCCACGGGAACATGCTCACTTCGGACCGCGGCGCGAGCATCGCCGCCTCCATGGCGACATCGTACGGATGCGCCGGGACATCGTCCGGCAGGATGAGGATCGGCGTCTGCAGCTCGCGCGCGAAGTCTCGCGTCACGGTGAAGACGAAGTCCGCGTTGGCGCGGTACATCCTGGTCAGGTACCTGTCGACCATGTCCATCGTGATCTCGGGCCGGCGCGCGACGAGATCCGGCCCCCAGCCGCTCATGTTGTTGTCGTAGAACAGAGTGGGATGCTCCGCGCTCCACCCGCTGGGCTGCGCCAGCACCGCCGCGACGACGCGATCGGGGGCCCGCCGCAGCAGGTTCCAGATGAAAGGGCCGCCGATGCAGAAGCCGAGCACCATGAACCTGTCGATGCCCAGGTGATCCATCAGGCCAAGATGGTCGTCGGTATGCGCATCCCACGGCCGATCGATCTCGAGCGGACCGGAAGACTGGCCGCGGTTGGAGTTGCGCAGGTCGGCCGCGATGACGCGGTGCTCGCCCTCGAGCTCCTCCATCGGGTTGAAGGGATGAGTGGCGAGGCCGGCGACGGCCGAGTTCAGTCCGCCGCCCGGGATGACGAGCAGGGGGAAGCCGGAGCCGACCTCCTCGTAACGGATGCGAACGGGACCGTTCTCGTAGAAGGGCATGGCCGCTCCGTCCTGGCCGGCCTGCTCTGCGAACGCCCGCGTGGCTGCGAGGACCGTCGCCGCGGCGCCCGTCTTGAGTATCGTGCGTCTTGTCGGATCCACCATAGTGTCCCCCTCGCTGCGGCCCTCCTCGTTCACGACGCGCCGAGCCGGATCGTCCGCGCCGCGGCGGCTCACGCTACCACCCTGCCGTGGCCTTGGCAACCACGAAGGGACCCGAATGGCCGCGCGACGAAGGACTCCCCACCGCTCGACAAGTGGTTTCCCGAGCCGGCTTCGGTGGCGCCTCCACCGGGCCCGAGGACGCGCTCGATCACCGACCCGAGACTCGGAGCACGATCCACACGCCCAGGGCGATGAGCGGCGGGCGCTCGCGCGGCCCGCGCTCGTCGCTGGCGGTCGACTACGGCAGGCGGTATCATGCGGCCGGAGGTGAGCGATGCGGTTCCGACGCCATCTGTTGACGGTCGTACTCGGTATCGGGCTGGGCGGGTTTCAGGGCGTCGCCGAGGCGCAGGAATCCGCGACGCCGGGCCCCAAGGGTTCGCGCGTCACCCGGCTCGACATCACCAGCCGCGGGCCGGCGTTCGGCGGCCGGTCGTTCGGCGCCGTGGGCGCGTACGAGATTCTGCTCGGCACGGCCACCGCCGTCGCCGATCCGGGCGCCCCCCTCGACGCCGGGATCGTGGATCTCGAGAACGCCCCGCGCAATGCGGACGGGCTGGTCGAATACACCTTCGAGGTCGACATCCTCAAGCCGGTCGACGTCACCAGGGGCAACGGCGTCCTGGTGTACGAGATCAACAACCGCGGCCGCAACATCGTCTTCGGCTACTTCCACGAGGCGGGGCTGGGTTACGGGGCCGGAAACGCCGGCAACGCATTCCTCATGGACCAGGGCTACACGTACGTATCGAGCGGCTGGCTGCACGGCGCGCCGGGCGCCGGCGACCCCCGCCCGGTGCTGGCGACCCTGCCGCTCGCCACGGACGACGGCCGGACGATCACCGGTACCTCGATGGAAGAGTGGCAGAACCCGGAAAGCGCCGCATTCGGGCGGTTGACGTATCCCGCCGCGACGCTCGACAAGACCGCCGCGACGCTTACGCATCGCCAACTCCAGGACGATCCCCGCCAGGCCGTTCCGGCCGGCCGGTGGGACTACGTCGACGACACGACGGTCGCATTCACGCCCCCCGCGGGCACCGACGCGGGGACCATCTACGAGTTCGTGTACGAGGCCCGGAGTCCAGTCGTTCACGGCCTGGGTTTCAGCGCCATGCGCGACTTCGTGTCGTTCGCGCGCTACCGTCCCGCCGACGATCGGGGTGCTCCCAACCCGCTGTTCGTGGACGGCATGCCGGTGCTCGACCACGCGGTGGCCGTCGGTTCCTCGCAGAGCGGCCGGATGGCCAGGGACTTCGTCTACCAGGGTTTCAACGAGGATCCGGAGGGGCGGCGAGTCTTCGACGGCATGACGCCTTATGTCGGGGGCGCCCGCCGCACGTTCGTCAACGCCCGTTTCGCGCAGACGGGCCGCTACACGCGCCAGCACGAAGACCACAACTACCCGATGGACGAGTTCCCGTTCACGTTCGCGACGACGACCGATCCGCGGACGGGCAGGACCGACGGGTTGCTGGCCGCCTGCACGGCCTCGGGTACCTGCCCCAACATCATCCAGGTGGACGCCGAATCCGAGTACTACGGCGCCCACGCTTCGCTCCTCCTCACCGACACGAGCGGCCAGGCGCTCGAGCTGCCGCCGAGCGTGCGCTACTGGATGCTCGCGACCGCACATTCGCAGGGCAGCGCCGGGTGCCGCGACCCGGGCAACCCGGTGCAGCCGTGGCCGTACTACCGGGCGGCGTTCGACGCGATGGTGCAGTGGGTGCGGAACGGCGTCGAGCCGCCGGCGACGCGCGCGCCGTCCGTGGCCGACGGCACGGCGGTGACGGTCGAAAGGCAGGGCGAACAGTATCCGACCATCCCGGGCCGTCCGTACAACGGTGCGATCAGCGAGCTCGGCGTGCGTGACTTCTCCGTCTGGCCGCCGAAGGAGAGCGAGGGGCGGTACCCGTTGTTCGTCCCGAGCCTGGACGCCGACGGCAATCTCGTGGCGGGGGTGATCGTTCCGGAAGTCGCGGCCCCGCTCTCCACGATAGGCAAGGCGGTTCGCGCGGCGGGCTTCGCCGAAGGCGACCTGTGCGGCGTGAACGGCTCCACGATTCCGTTTCCGCGGATGAGGGACGAGCGGTTGGCGTCGGGCGATTCGCGACTCTCCCTGGAAGAACGCTATCCCGGCGGCGAGGCGGAGTACGCGCGGCGCTACGGTGAAGCGGCGGACGCGCTGGTCGCCGAGCGGTATCTGCTGCCCGCCGACGCCGAGACGCTCAAGAAGTCCGCCGCCGCCGCGTGGAGCGCGGCCGTCGCGGCGCCCTGACGCGTATAAGGTCCGCCGCGTCGATCCGCTCGCGCCGGGGCCGCGCCGGGGCCGGACGAACCGTTATGATGCGCTGGTAAAGGAGAACACCGCATGTCTGCATTCCGTTTCGGCCTGCTGCTCGTCGTCGGCTCGAGCTTGGCGGTCGCCGGGGCTCGGCCGGCAGCCAACTCCGAGGCAACGACCGGTGTCACGCCCGAGTTCCAGCACATCGCCAAGCTGGCGTTCGGGCCCGACGGCGTGATCTTCGCGGCGGACGCCCAGGAGGTGTCCATCACGGCCCTGCATCTGGGCGAGCAGATGGCCGGCGGGGTGCCCGGGACGCAGGATGTGCTGGCGATCGATCGCAAGGTCGCCGGGTTGCTCGGCATCGATGCCGGCAACCTGCTGATCACCGACATGGTGGTCGACCCCCGGACACGCAACACCTGGCTCTCCGTGATGCGCGGGCTGGGCGCCGGCGCCGTGCCGGTTCTCCTGCGCGTGGACGGAGCGGGCGAGATCGAGGTCGTCTCGTTCGACGAGGTGCGCTACACGCGGATCGGGGTGCCCAATCCGCCGCCGGCCGAGACGCCGCTGGTGCTCGCGGACGGGCGGGCCATCCCGATCGCCAACTACCCCGACGAGGTCGACCCCGCGGGGCTGATCGGCGTGCAGACCATCACCCACATGGCCTACATCGACGGCAACCTGTTCGTCTCGGGCCTGTCGAACGAGGAGTTCGCGTCCAAGATGCGCGTCATCCCGTACCCGTTCCGGGTGGCGGACGCGGGGACGAGCGTGGAGATCTACCACGGGTCCCACGGCCAGCTCGAGACGTTCTCGCCGGTGTTCACGTTCGTCCCGTACGAGATCGACGGCGAGCCGTCGATCATCGCCAGCTACCTGTGCACCCCTCTCGTCAAGTTCCCGATCGCGGCACTCGAGCCGGGCAGCAAGATCCAGGGGACGACGATCGCCGAGTTCGGGAACCGCAACCGGCCGATCGACATGATCGTCTACGAGAAGGACGGGCAGGACTACATCCTGCTGTCGAACAACCAGCGCGGCGTGATGAAGGTGCCGACGGCGCCGTTCGGCGGCGCGGACGCCATTGCCGACGCGATCCCCGATACGGCCGGCGTGCCGTTCGAGACCATCGCGTCGCTCGACGGCGTGCGGCAGCTCGATCGGCTGGATGCTTCCCGGGCGATGCTGCTCGTCGACGCCGCGGGCGGCGGGCTGAACCTCGAAGCGGTCGCGCTGCCGTAGGCGGCGCCTGCAATCCGATGAGACAGGCGGCGAGGGCAGCCGCCGTGGTGGCGGCCCTCGCGCTCGCACCCGGGTGCTCGCAGACGAGCGGTCAGGCGCCGGAACCCGCTCCGGGCGCGCCGCGCATCCGATTGGCCACCTCGCCCGCCGGGCAGCGGACCATCGACGTCGCGGGGCTGGCGGCCGCAGACCTCGCGCACCTCGAACGCACCGCCCTGTCGCGCGACGCGTGGCAGGCAGTCCTGCGCATCCACGTCGCGCAGGCAGATCCGGCCCCCGCGGAGTTGCCGCCGGTCCTCGGCGACTATGCCGTGCACGCCGGCGCGCTGCGCTTCACCCCGCGGTTTCCGTTCGATGCGGGTCAACGCTACGAGGTGGTGTTCGATCCGTCGTCCCTCCCGTCGGCAGAAGGCCGTTCCTCACCCACCCCGTCGCGCGCCCTCCGCACGATGGTCGAAGTGCCGGCTCCCTACCGCGAGCCGTCGACCCGCGTGGCCGCCGTCTACCCGACCGGGCCCGAGGTGCCGGAGAACCACCTCCGCTTGTACATCGTCTTCTCGGCCCCGATGGGGCTGGGCGGGGGCAGCGCGCACGTCGGGCTGCTCGACGAGCACGGCCAGCCCGTCGCCGACCCGTTCCTGCCGCTCGACGTCGACCTGTGGAACGCGGACCGCACGCGCTTCACCGTCCTCTACGACCCCGGGCGCGTCAAGCGCGGTATCCGGCCGAACGCCGAGCTGGGCCGCCCGCTGGAGGGGGGTCGCAGGTACACCCTGGCGATCGACGCCGACTGGCGGGACGCCGCCGGTCAGCCGCTGGTGGCGCCGTTCCGCCGGGAGTTCATAGCGGGTCCGGCCCGGGAGCGCGCCCTCGACCCCGCCGAGTGGCGACTCGACCTCCCGGCCCCCGGTACTCGGGACCCTCTGGCCGTGCGCTTTCCGGCGACGCTGGACTACGGGCTGTTGCAGCGCGCGCTCAGGGTCGCGACCGGCGACGACCGGCCGCTGGCCGGCGAGATCCGGGTGGAGCAGGGTGAGACGCGCTGGACCTTCACGCCGCTCGCGCCGTGGCGGCCGGGCGAGTACCGCCTCGTCGCGGCAGCGACCCTCGAGGATGTCGCCGGCAACCGCATCGGGCGGCCTTTCGAGGTCGACGCGGCCGCGGCCCGGGGCTCCGAGCGCGCCCGCGGCGCCGTGGTGCCGTTCCGGATCGGCCAATGAACGGCAAGAGTCCCGTCCCCGACGGCATCCACCGGTTCGTTCTTCCCTTCTGATCCTCGGCCTGACCCAGACCTCGGGTTGCGCCCCGTCCGAGACCGGGCGGCAGGCTCCCCCCTTCGCCTGGACCCGGTGCTGACGGCGCAAGCTTCGGGCGTCGAGGCGCGGTTGATCGGCATCAGCCCGGTCGACGAGAACATCGTCTGGATCAGCGGGACCGGGGGCACATATCTGGGACACGGAGCACGGCATCGCCTTCAGCGATTCGTTCGGCGGGGCGTTCTTTCTCATCACGCCGGAGGCCCGATCTGGGCGCGGGTGCCGCCCGACCGCCTTCCGCCGGCCAGCGAGGGCGAAGGCAGTTTCGCCGCCAGCGGCACCTGCCTGGTCACGCATGGCGAGGGCACGGCGTGGGTCGGCACCGGCGCCGACGCTTCCGCGCGCGTCATGAAGACGACGGACCGGGGCCGGTCCTGGACCGTCGCCGACACGCCGATCGTCGGCGGCACGCCGACGGCGGGCATCGCCTCGCTGGCCTTCCGCGACGCCAACAACGGCGCGGCCTTCGGCGGCGTCATCGACGAGCCGGACGAGAAAGAAGAACGCCCAGGGCAGTCGCTGAAGGAAAAGTGCGCCGGCGCGTTCCGGCTCCTCGATCATCGGCCGCAGGACGCGCTGCACGAACCAACGCACGAGAGGCGGAGAGTCCGCGGCGAGGTCATCCAGATCGGTGGGCGCATCCTCGGCGAGCCCGATCCTCACCATCGCCACGGGGGGCTGTGGACGCCGCCGCTCCCATGGTCGGCGCCGGCCTTGGCAGCGGCGAGACCCAGAACAACAGGATAGACCGAGCTCACGCCGACGGGTCGGAAACGACCCCCGGACCCGTGATATCGTGAGGAACGAAGCGACCGAGACAACGGCGATCATCACCTCGATCTTCGGCAAAGGGATCGCGGTCGCTGGCCTCATCGTCGGAATTACGCCGAATGTTCTGGAACAACATGAAGGAGCAATTCAAGACGACTGGAGGCCGTATCCGCGACATGAACCGGCAGTTCACCGACGTGAACACCGCCTGCAGCACGTCGAGACCCGGACCGATGACACGAACAAGCGGACCGACACGATCGCCCGAGACATCGCCGAACTCCGAGACCAAACCGGCCCCTGGAGACGCCCTCCACGTTCATGAACGCAGGCCGAAGCCCGAACGCTGCCTGATCACAACGATCGGAAACCGGATCCGACCCAACTGAAGCAAGAGGGCATGACAGATCAAGAGCTACAGGACTGGGTGAGTAGAGAAGCACGCCGCCGACTCGCCACGGAAGCCAACTACGCGAGCGAACCCCTTCCTCCTGCCGTCAAGTTCAGCGACAGCTACGCACCAGAAGACCCAGAGGTCCCCGGTACAAGAGGACCACAGTCGTCAACAATCCGCGGACTTCTGGCAGGAAGCTGTGCGGGATGGAAACGGAGACCCGACTCGGCAGAGCTATATGAAGCCATGCGGTCGAACGCGCCGACGGGTCGCCAAATGGCAGTGGCCGCAGTACTTATCGGCGAAGCGACAATCGACGAGATACTAATGGCCTACCTTGAGGGTGCTTTCACATGGCGGCAACTCGCACGCATGATGCACAGATTAGAGATTCAATCCAACGGCATCACGAGGTACTTGAATAACTGGACAATCGACAAGAACGCATGGACAGCCTCAGGCGGAACCGGACGAAAGACAAGCACGGGATGAAGCTGCCAGGAACCACACGCAACGTGTGGCTGACGCACCGAACAGCAATCCGCTCAATCGCAGAAGATCCGGCAAAGCCAAGCCGCGTCATGCTGACCGGCGGGACGGTGCTCAATGCACGGTGGAACCATCGCGAGAGCATCGACATCGACATACTGCTGCCGGACCGAGACGATGTCACGGAACTCTGGCCGGAAAAGCGGCTCGACCTGCAATCCACAACCGGAGGCGAAATCCTTCGAAAGACGCGATTCCGCATTACCGCCGAGGTTCCGCAAGGGATACTTGACATTTCCGCGATGCAACCGGAACTGACCGGAAGCGAACAGAAAACCGATATTGAAGGTCATATCGAGACGGTTCTGACCAGCGCGCAGATCATCCGCGGCAAACTGAACCGGATCAAGGACGCGCTCCCTCGAGACGCGTTCGACTTGATAACAGCAGCAAAAGCAGAACCCATAGCACTTGAGATCGCGGTGAACGCACTGAGTCCAGACCAACGGAAGACAAGTCCGGCTCTCCTCAAACGGGTGTGGGTGGGTTGAGGCGCGATCGGCGGGTCGGCGAGGGGTGCTGGCAGTTCACCTGACCGGCGGCGGGCGTGGCGCACCGTGGCGGGATATAGTCGGAGCGGAGTAGCTGCGGGCCGGCCGGCGTGTCAACGCGCTACGCGCGTCCTTCGCTGCGCTGCGGCCCTTCGGGTGACACACCGTCCGTCCCTCCGCT
Organism: Vicinamibacterales bacterium; assembly: GCA_965229825.1. Classification (GTDB taxonomy): domain Bacteria; phylum Acidobacteriota; class Vicinamibacteria; order Vicinamibacterales; family UBA8438; genus JAJEEA01. Next base: position 573,057 of record CBDDJQ010000012.1, on the reverse strand, counting down.
CAAGCAGCAGATATGGGCCTTGCGGCCCGGCCTGGACGGGGGCGTCCCGGCCGTCCACGACAACGCGGAAAGCGCGACGGCTGGCGGTTCGGGGATAGACGCTGGCTGATTGCCCCAACGGCCACCTCGGGTCCCGGCGCCGGCGGCGGACGCCCGTTGGGCGGGGCCAAGGGTGTTGTCGGGGCCGCGTGCGTCGTCTCGCTTGGCGGAAGCGGTTGCAAACGCAAGGGGCTTCCTGGTCTCTCTCATGGGCGTGTATCACCACGACCCGCGAGGAGGAGAGCCCCATGCGTCTGACTACGTTACTACGGCGGCTGTTGGGTGTCACGCAGATGTACGTCAAGCAGGTGGAAATGGCCGCCGACGGTCCGTTGACGGTGTCGGTGGAGCCGGCGTGGCGGCGTTCCCGGTGCGGGACGTGCGGGAAGCGGTCGCCGCGGTATGACCGGCAGCCGGTGCGCGAGTGGCGGCATCTGTCCTGGGGCCGGATGCCGGCGTGGCTGCGGTATGCGCCGTGGCGGGTGTCGTGCCGGCGTTGCCGCGGGGTGAAGGTGGAGCAGGTGCCGTGGGCGAGCGGCAGCAGCGTGTTCACGTCGGGGTTCGAGGAATTGGCGGCGTATCTGGCGCAGGTGACGGACCGGACGGCGGTGAGCCGCCTGCTGGGGATATCGTGGGTGACGGTGGGCAGCATCGTGGAACGGGTTGTGGCGCGGCGGCTGGACGGGGCTCGGTTCGCCAAGCTGAGACGAATCGGCGTCGATGAGTTCAGCTACCGGAAGCGTCACCGCTACCTGACGATCGTGGTTGACCATGACGAGCGTCGGGTGGTTTGGGCGGGGCGGGGGCGCAGCGCCGAGACGCTGGGGGCCTTCTTCGAGCAGTTGGGACCTGGTGGCTGTGCGCGGATCGAGTTGGTGACGGCGGACCTGGCGTCGAGCTGGCAGAAGGCGCTGCGGGCGTGGGTTCCGCACGCGCGGGTGGTGTTCGACCGGTTTCACGTTGAACGGCTTGCGGCGGATGCGGTTGACGAGGTGCGGCGTTCGGAGCAGCGGCGGCTGGCCTCGGAGCCGGAGGATGCGAAGGCGCTCAAGGGGACGCGCTATGCGTTGCTGAAGCACCCGGCGCGGCTGAGGCCTGGTGAGGCCCGGCGTCTGGAGACGTTGCGTCGTAAGAACCGGGCGCTGGACCGGGCCTACGAACTGAAGGAGTACCTGGCGACGATCCTGGGGCAGGCGACACCCGAGGATGCGCCGGCGCTGCTCGATGAGTGGCTGGAGTGGGCTGCGCGGTCCCGCCTGACGCCGTTCGTGAAGCTGGGGCGTACGATTCGGAAACACGCTGAAGGCATCCTGGCGTACCTGGACACGAAGATGACGAACGGTCCGGTGGAGGGCATCAACAACAAGCTGCGGGTGATCGCGCGTCGCGCCTATGGCTTCCACTCGCCCGGCGCGTTGATCTCGATGCTGTTCCTCTGCTGTGGAGGCATAGAACTGGCGCCGCCGCTACCCACACGCATTTGAGGAGACTCACAAGTCGCGAACACCTGGCCAGGTCGAGCTACAAGATCGCGCTGGAAGCACCGGAAGCGCTGATGAACGTTCCCAGCGAGTATGAAACACCCGTACAGACAATGGGGCATGATGCAGCGGAAAGCCTGAAACAACACGAGTACACGCGGGTTCAAATATACAAGACAAAAGACGGAATACGCTTTCTGACATTGCCGAGACACGGGACACTACGACCGATGAATTTCGCGGATGACGCAAGGGCCGCGCTGCGCGATTCCGGGATAGCCGAGTACCTGGACGGAAACTGCACCGTTTCATCGTACGAAGTGGAAACAGCACTGAAGATGCTCGCAGAGAACAGCGAGATCGGACTGATACTGGACACGAACGACGACGATCCAAGGGACAGAACACGCTCCATCCTCGAAGGCTCAGATCGAAATCGGGGTGGATGACCCAGCGCCCGGAGGGTAGAACGAATGACAGGCCACGATTGTGCTACGTGGGGCATATCGACGGCGCCCCGGAAACCTGGCGACCTGTTGACCCGCGGCGACGTGTGCCACTTGCACGCGGACCGGGCCGCGGCCGAGCAGTGCGGGCTGGCGCTCGGCGGGGCGCCTGAATTGGTCGGGCTGACAGAGGTCCGGCCGGCCGTCTATCGCGTCGAGTGGGCGCTCTCGCACATGATGAGCGGTCAGCTTGTGGCGCCGCCCATCCGCCCCGCGCCGCCGGCCGCGTGCGACCACGGGCGGGGCTGCTGTACGTCGTGCTGCCCCGCCGAGCCGGACAGTACAGCGACCGGGAGCGGCTGTGCGACGTGCCAGCCGGACCGCCAGCACGGGACGATACAACGCAATCTTGACGGGCGGGCCGGGTTCGCCGCGCTGTTCGACGGGGATCGGTATTGACCGGCGGCGCCCCCGCCTGTATGCAGACGTGCGGGCACTGCCAAGTGCTTCATCGGGGCAGTCGATTAGGGGGTATCGGTGTCTTCGGAGGCAGGTCGGGTACTTCGCCCCTCTGGAGCTTTCGCAGCTGACCGAGATCCACAGGCCCCTTGAAATCGCCTGCCTTCTGTCGCACGTCGATAGCCATGATCGATGCGATGCGATCGAGGGCGTCGGCGATCCGTGTCAACTGGTGAATCTGGTCAGTGGTGGTCATGGCGATTCGTCTGTGGATGATCGGTGCTCCGGCGGCTCTTCTATCGGCTGCACCATTTCTGTGCTGAAAATGGAGGCGGCTGCTTTCAGTTCAACCATTCCAACCGGATCGCCGGCGTCGTCGTAGAACAGCCACGCCCCATCCCGTTCAACGATCCGTTCAGCCACGATAACCTGTGGTGGCCCCGGTTCGCCCTTGATCTGAATCTCGAATTTCTCCATCGTTCTCCGGTCTCCGTGATGGAAAGTCGTCCATCGCCCCAGTCCAGCATACACCCAATCATGACCCACCGATGGGGCATACTCAATCTCGCCACTTGTCACGCGGCGCGGCGCGGCGAAGCGCAACCGGGACGCGCGGGCGGGGTTCGCCGCGCTGTTCGGCGGGGGCCAGTCGTGACGTGGGGCGTATCTCCGGCCCGGCGCCTGCCGGGCGAGCTGCTGACGACGAGCGCGATCTACTCGACTGACTGGTCGACTTTGAAGTGGGCAAGGCGCGGCGGACGCACGAGACCGGCCCCGCCCGCGGGCGGCAGCTCCGCCCCGAGATGACCCTGCCCCTGGCGATGATGGGGCCGGAGGAATGCCGGGCCGGGTGCACCTGGTAGTCGAAGATCTGCGTCTCCCAGACCAGCTCGCCGCTCGTCGCGTCGAGGGCGTAAACGTAATCGTCGTTGCTGGTGTCGATGATCAGCTTGCCGTAGATGGCCACGTTCCGGTTGTTGTCGGTCAGGCCGCCCATGATCTCGGGGACATCCTCCGGGATGTCGCGCCGGTACTCCCACTTCAGGTCGCCGGTCACGGCGTCGATGGCCTGCAGGTGGTCCTTCGGGTTCGGCATGAACAGGACACCGCCGTACGCCAGCGGGGTCCCCTCCTGGGCACCCTCCACCAGGGCCCGGGTCCACACCAGTTGCAGATCACCGACGTTCTCGCGGTTCACTTGGTCGAGCGGGCTTTAGCCCCAGCCGTTCTGCGTGCGGCGCCACATGAGCCAGTCGCCCGGCGCCGGATCCTCGAGCATGGCGTCGGTGACGGGCACGAAACCGGCATCTTCATCGGACTGCGCCGCCGCCGCGGCGGGCGCCGCGAACGGAACGAGGGCAAGCACTGAAAGAGAGAGTCCAAGACAATGTCGGAACATCGCACGCTCCCCGGGGAAATGAAGTCTCGTGCTTCACGGTACGCGTCCGTGTCGGGCGCTCACTCTGGCAAGGCGAACACGAACAGGTTGTTCCCCTGGCTGGGGCTCAGCTCGGGGGTCAGGTTGACGAACCGGGGGGTGCCGGTGCTCACCGCCACGTACTGCCGGCCGTCGACCGCGTAGCTGATCGGGAAGCCCGAGACGGACGACCCGAGGTTGACCTCCCAGAGGATCTCGCCGGTCTCCTGGTCCAGGGCGCGGAAGCGGCCGTTGACGTCGCCACCGAAGACGAGGCCGCCCCCGGTGGCGACGAGAGACATGGTGGCCGAGCGCTGCTCGTGGATCCAGGCGGTCTCGCCGGTCTCGACCGAGATTGCCCAGACCGTGCCGACCTGGTCGGTGCCCGGGGCAATCTCGGGGCGCCAGGCGATGGCATAGACCGACGTGCTCTCGGGCCCCTCGGCCATCATGCGCGCGCAGACGTTGCGCAGCGGATAGTACATGGTGTTGGTCAGGGGGCTGTAGGCGCCCGCCTCCCAGTCCTTGCCGCCGCTGGCGTGCGGGCAGGTCAGCACCTCCTGCCCCGCGGCGGTGAAGACGAGCTCGGGATTCTCGGTCACCGCGCCGGACGCGCCGTCGATGTGGCTGATGACGTTCTGGGTGATGGTGGGCGTGGCCCACAGGAACTCGCCGGTCTCGCGGTCCAGGGTGTAGACCACGCCGGTCTTCCCCGGAATGCCGGTGATCACCTTGCGGACCTCGCCCGGCTGCAGGCGGGGATTGATCCAGTCGACGGCGCTCGCATCCGGGGTGACCGCGGTATCGACGAGCAGCCGTTCGAACGGGTGGTCGAGGTCCCAGTGGTCGTTGAGGTGCTGGTAGTACCAGACGATCTCGCCCGTGTCGGCGTCGAGGGCGAGGGTCGAGTTGTGGTACAGGTGCTTGTTGTCGGTCCCGCCGATCAGGAACTTGGGGGCGGGCGAGGTGACCGACGTCCCCACGTACACGAGGTTCAGCTCGGGGTCGTAGCTCGGCACCATCCAGGCGCCGACGTGCTTCCGATCTTCGAACGGCACCCCGCCCCAGGTCTCGTCACCCGGCTCGCCGGGTCCGGGAATGGTGCGCCGGCGCCACAGCTCCTCGCCCGTGTGCGGGTCGTGGGCGGTGATGACGCAGCCGTCGGGTCCCGCCGCCGGCATGCAGCTTCGGCCGGAGATCACCTTGCCGTCGGCGACGATCGGCCCCGAGCTCTGCATGGCGGGGTTCTCCTGGTAGTTCAGGATCTCGGTCTCCCACGCCATCCGGCCGGTGCCCGCATCGAGGGCGAAGATGTGGTCGTCGACGCTGGTGTCGATGATGAACGAGCCGTAGATGGCGAGATTCCGGTTGTTCTGCCAGAGGTTGTTGAAGACGTAGTCGTCGATGTCGTCGGGAACCTCCCGCCGATGCTCCCAGACGAGGTCGCCGGTAACGGCGTCGATGGCCTGGATGACGTCGGCCGGATTGGGCATGTACAGGACCCCGCCGTAGGCGAGAGGCGTGCCCTGCTGGCGCCCGTCGGTGAGGGCGCGCGACCACACCATGCGCAGATCGCCGACGTTGTCCCGGTCGATCTGGTCGAGCGGGCTGTAGCCCCAGCCGTCGAGGGTGCGCCGCCACATCAGCCAGTCGCCGGGCGCCGGGTCCTGCAGCATCTCGTCGGTGACGGGCACGAAGTCGGACGCCGGCTGGGCCTGCGCGGCGGTCGTCGCCAGGGCGACGGCAGCGGCCGCCAGGGCGCCCATCACGAAGACCCCGAGCGAGCCGGCAACGGTGCGGGCGAAGGAGGACCGTGTCTGCATTGCAACACTCCTGGCGGCGGAGGGGAAGGAGCCGGGAGCCGGCGTTGACCGGCTCCCGGGATCGGCAGTCGTGCTCGCACGACGCGCCGGCCCCGGACGACCGACGAGTCGGCGGTTGCGTTCGTACGACGCGCCGGTCTCGGACGACCGACGAGTCGGCGGTTGCGTTCGTTCGGCGCACCGGTCCCGGACGACCGACGAATCGGCGCTTCCGTTCGTACGACGCGCCGGCACCGAACGACCGACGAATCAGCGGTCGCGTTCGTAGGGCGCGCCGGTCCCGGACGACCCGACGAAGAAGCGCGACCCGTCGGGGAAGGTGATGTCGCGCGCGTTCGCGGTCCGGGATCCGTCCTTGGCGCGGAAACCGTCGATGACGAGCTCGGTGCCCACCGGAATCGAGTTCTTGTTGAGCCCGCGCCGCATCAGCGAGTTCGGCGCGCCGCACTCGATTGCCCACGTCGTCACCGCACCGTCCTCGGCGGTGACGTCGACGTGGATCCACGAGTGGGGATTGATCCACTCCGTGCGCGCCACCGTGCCCGTGAGCTGCAACGGCCGATTGGCGTCGAACTCGGCCGAGAAGGCGTGGTGCGCGGATATCGATCCGGCCGGCGCCAGCAGCACGAGGGCACCGGCCAGGGCCAGAAACGAGGTTGCAGTCTGTCGCATCGGTTTACCTTATGGGGTTCACCCGCACGTCCTCGAGGTCGGCGCCGGTCATGAGCGACAGGTTGCGGCCGTTGCCCTCGTGACAGGCGTACTCGAACAGCATGTGGTCGTCCGGCGCCCGGCGCAACGCGTCGAACCTGATGGTCCACGGCTGCGAGAAGACATCGGGGTCCTCGATGGTCGCCTCGTAGCGAATGGTGCCGTCGTCGACCAGGGTGAAGCGCTCGACGACGTGCAGCTCGCCGGTGTGGAACACCCCGTGCCCGGTGGCGAGGGCGCTCGCGGGCGCCCCCTCGGGGGGCGCGCCGTGCCCCACCAGCCACGTGTTGTCGGTGAAGTTGGTCACGTCGACGACCAGGGTGTTCCCCTCCCAGTGGCCGCGCGAGTCGCCCATGCCGAGGCGGATCTCCGGGTCGGGGTGGGCGCTGCCGTCGAGGGGAATGTAGCGCGAGTGGTGGTTCCACTCGTAGAGCATGACCACGTACCCGGGCACCTGCAGGATCTGGTAGGTGTTGTAGCCGACCGGCAGATGCGCGCGGGGCAGCGCCGCCGGGAGGCACTTGACCCGCGGGTCGAGATGCTCCAGCTCGTCCTGGCGCGCCATCACCTCGCCCCGGCGCTCGGCCGCCCACGGCAGCAGCGGAATGCGGCCGTCCGGCGGGTCGACGACCATCGGCGTGGTGATGCGCCCCGGCCGCGGCGGCGCGTCCGGGTCCGGCTCGAAGAACCGCGAAAACGCCGCCCCCTGCCCGAGGTTGGCGCCCTCGGGGGGACCCCAGGAGTCGTTCGCGGGGGTCTCCATCGCCTGGGACTGGGCGGGGAGATAGTGTCCGCGGAAGTCCGGGTCGCCCCACGGCGTGCGCGGGGGCTCGTAGGTGTCGTCCTGGCCGGCGGCCGCGGGCGCCGCAGCGACGGCGAGCAGCACCGCCGCTGCACACGATACCCATGTATGCGCTGTCCGGTTACCCGCTTTCATTGCCTGTCTCCTTCATTCCTGCTGGCCCTCGACCACCGCCTGCAGGAGATGATCGACGCAGTCGTAGTCGAGAATCTGCAGCCGCTCTTCCACGCGCCGGTACAGCGGCATGCGCATCGTCCACGGACGCGTGAACACGTTGGGGTCCTCGAGGGTGACCTCGTAGTCGATGTGATACGGCGTGGTCGGGGTGTAACGCTCGACGACGTGCAGGGCTTCGCTGTGGAAGTTGCCGGCCGCGTCGAGCCAGGTGCGCCCGTTGAAGTGGGTCGTGTCCACCACCAGCGTGTCGCCCTCCCAGTGCCCGCGCGAGTCGCCCATCCAGAAGTCGTTCGGCAACGGATGGGGGCTGCCGTCGGTGTAGACGATGCGGACGGCGTGGGCGAACTCGTAGGTGATCACCACGTGGTCCGGCGTCTGCAGGATGCGGAACGGGAACGGCATGTAGGTGACGCGCGGCACCCCCGGCAGATAGCACTGCCGCACGGGGTCCGCGGTCAGCCGGCTCGCGTAGTTCTCCTGCTGCTGCTCGGCCGCCCACGGCTGGTAGGGGATGCCGCCCCCCTCGACGACCCCGAGGCCGGCGGGAATGCCGTCCTGGGCGTTGTGGGGGCGGATGTCCCAGGCCGCGGTGCTCAGCACCTGCCAGAAGCCGTTCAGATCGGGCTGCCCTTCCGGGGTCCGGGGTCCGTCGTAGCCCGACGCGGCGGCCGGAGCCTGCTCTCCCCCGGGCGCGGACGGCGTGGACGCGGCCGCCGCCGCGGTATTCGCCGGCGCGGCGGCCGGCGGGCCGGAAAGCGCATCGAGGTAGCCGACGACCTGTCGCACCTCGTCGTCGGTCAGCTCGCGCGTCGAGATCGGGGGCATCTGGCTGTAGCCCTCGCGCACGACGGCCAGCACATACTCGGCGTCGAAGCCCAGGGGGACCAGCCCCGGGGCGATGTCGCCGCGCCCGCCCGACCCGTGACACAACTGGCACACCCGCTGGTAGGGCTCGGCCCCGGGATGGTCCTGAGCCCCGACCGCGGGAACGGCGGAGCCCAGGACGCCGACCGCGATGCCGACGACCAGCAAGCTGCGCAGGAAGCCGGCCCGGAAAGCGCCGCCTTGCGGCGCCGCTTCCCGCCCAACCCATCCACCAGGAATCTGCACCGTCATACGGTCCGGACTCCTACCGGTCCTGCGCCGCATCGCGTTCCTCGGCGCGGTGGCCGGCGAGAATGCCGTCCATCCCGTAGTTGCCCTCATGGCACGCGTACTCCCAGACCTGATCGTCCGAGCGCATCATCGGCACCTCGACCGTCCAGGGCACGGTCCAGGTCGCCGGGTCTTCGACCGTGAACTCGTAGAGCAGCGTCCCGGCGTCCAACCGCGTGAAACGCTCCACCAGGGTCATCGCCGGCGTCGCCCCGTAGCGCTCGGTGAACGAGTTCTTGTTGTAGAAGTTCGTTGTGTCGACGACCAGCGTGTCGCCTTCCCAGCGCCCGCGCGAGTCCCCCATCCACTGGGTCACCCCTTCCGCCAGCGAGCCGCCGTCGAGGGGGACGATGCGCGCGTCGTGGACCATCTCGTTGAGAATCACCACGTGGTCGGCGGTCTGGAACAGTTGCATGTGGTTGTTGTAGGCGCGCGGCTCCATCGGCGGTCCCGAGTTGAACCCGAGCATGCAGCGTTCGCCCACGCTGCGATCCGCCCACGAGTCGGCCGGGTGATCGCCTTGATACTCGGCGCGCGCATCGGCCCGCTGCTGCCCCGCTTCCGACAACGGCGGGATGCGCCCGTTCGGCGGGTCCACGATCAGCGACGTCCGCCGGGTGCCGACCGTCCGGGTGCCCCGGTCCATCCAGAAGTTGTTGTAGGCGCCGACGTTGCCGCCGGCCTCGGTCCGCTGCGCGGCCTCGTTCAACAACCGGGCGTTCCGCTCCACGACCTCGCGTTCCTGATTGGCCGCTTCCTCCGCGGTCAGGAACGCCTGATCGCCGAGCTCCTCGGGACGCTGCAACGGCGTGATCGTCCGGAAGTCCCAGACCGCCTGCAGGTCGGGGGCTCCCCAGGGCGTCTGCGGGGCCTCGGTCCCACTCTGGGCCAACGCGGGAACCGGTGCCGACAACACGACCGCAACCAGCACGGCCAGCCCCCCGGCCGCGGCGAGTACTCGATGGTTCATCTGGCTTCCTCCTGATGTGATCCAGGCTCGATTATAGCCGGCCTGCGCGCTCTTGACTCGCCCCATCGAAAGTCGACCTGCCCGCTTCCCGGCAGAGGTGCCTGCCTGACGCGGGTGACGAGAGATTCCATCGGGCGCCGAGGTGGTCTCCGCAGCGGGCAGGCAGTAGAGTTACGGGAAGGCGCCGACGGTCTCCCGGTCGCGGCGGCCGACGCTGTCCGGTTCCGGTTCCAGGACCGTGCCGTGATTCCGACCCCCGCGGCGGTCAGCCGACCGCGCGGCATCCGACCCACAACCGGGAGAAAGGTAGCTCGATGCGTGCTCTGGACCGGTTGGCGGCGTGCGCAGGGCGCTGGCAGGGCTCGAATCGTCTGAACGATCCCCACACGGGGAAGCCGGAGGACTCGGCGTCCACGGCGGTGCTGACAACGCTGCTGGGCGGGAAGTTCATCCGCCTGGACTACGACTGGAGCTATCGGGGCGCCGCGCAGGAGGGTTCGCTCCTGATCGGCTGCGAGTCCGACCGCGCACGGCTGACGGCGCACTGGATCGATTCCTGGCACATGTCGGAGGCCGTGATGGCGTGCGCGGGCGCCGTCGAGGACGGCGACATCGCCGTGCGCGGCAGCTACGCCGCGCCGCCCGACCCGGACTGGGGATGGCGGATCGTGATTCGGCCCGCCGACGGGACGGCGCTGCACATCGCCATGTACAACGCGACGCCGGAAGGACGCGAGGAGTTGGCGATCGAGGCCAGCTACGTGCGCGCGGACGCCGCGGCGGGAGCGGCTCGAGACTGATGCGCATGTCTCCGATCCGACGCCTCCGCGCACGCCCGGAATGGAAGTTCCTGGCCATTCTGCCGCACGCGAGCCCGTTCCTCGCCACGGTCTGGTGGAGCACCCTGGTCGTGCGCAGCCTCCTGCCGGCCCTGCTCGCCGTCGCGATGGGGCTGCTCGTCGGGGCGGTCGAGGCGGGCGGCAACCTGGCTTGGCCGCTGACCGCGGTCGGAACCGTGTTCGTCCTGCTGCAGGTGCTGCCCCCGCTGCATCTCGCGGCGGGCGCCAACCTCGGCAGCGCCGCCGCGGCCTGGCTCTACGACCGGCTGACGGTCGCCTGCGTGGAGCCGCCCGGCATCGGTCACCTGGAGGATCCGGAGCTCGCCAGCGACCTGGCGATGGCGCGCGACTTCGACCTCGGCATCAGCGGGCCGCCGCTGTGGATCTCCATGGACTTCATCGCGTCCGGCCTCGTCGAGCTGCTGGCCGGACTGACCGCCTGCGCCCTCCTCTTCGCCTACGCCTGGTGGGCGCCGCTGCTGCTGGGTGGAGCCTGGCTCGCCACGCACTGGCTCCTGCGCGAGAGCGGGGTCTGGAAGGACCGCCAGACCGACGCGGTACGCGAGGCCCAGCGGCACGCCGACTACGCGTACCGGCTGGCCGTCGACGCGCCCGCCGCCAAGGAGCTGCGGCTCTTCGGCCTCGCGGGCTGGACCATCGACCGTTTCCGGCGCCACCGGCGGCGGCTCCACGACCTGCGCTGGGAGGCGACGAAGCTGCGCGAACGTCCGGTGGCGGCGAGCCTCGCCCTGGTCCTGACCGCCAACGCCATCGTGTTCTGGTCGCTGGCCGCCGACGTCACCGCCGGCGCGCTGCCGCTCGACCGGCTGGTGACGTTCGCGAGCGCCGCCGTCGGGGCCGGCATGATCGCCTTCGGCGGCCTGTCCTGGGCCCTCGACGGGGCGGGGGCACCCACCGCGGCGGTGCTCCGGCTGCACGAGGCGATGGCGCCGCGGGGAGCGCTGACCCTCGGCTCGAGGCGCGCGGCCGGTCTGCCGGCGCGCGAGATCCGCTTCTCGGGCGTGCGCTTCGCCTACCCCTCCGGGCCGGACACGCCGGTGCTGGACGGGTTCGACCTCACCATTCCGGCCGGCTCGTCGCTCGCCATCGTCGGACAGAACGGCGCCGGGAAGACGACTCTCGCCAAGCTGTTGTGCCGGTTGTACGAGCCGCAGGAAGGCACCATCGAGGTGGACGGGGTCGACCTCCGTGCACTGGACGTCGAGTCCTGGCGCGAACGGGTCACCGCGGTGTTCCAGGACTTCGCGCGCTTCGAGCTGCCACTCGCCGACAACGTCGCGCCGGCGGGCGCGCCCGAGGCGGTCGTCCGCGACGCGCTGACCAAAGCCGGTGCGGCGGACCTCGCCGACCTCGACACCGTCCTCGCCCGCGGCTACGACGGGGGAACGGAGCTTTCCGGGGGGCAATGGCAGCGCGTGGCCCTGGCCCGGGCGCTCGCCGCGGTCCGGCAGGGCGCGGGCATCGTGCTGCTCGACGAGCCGACCGCGCAGCTCGACGTACGGGGCGAAGCGGAGATCTTCGAGCGAATCCTGAAGGCGACTCGCGAGACGACGACGGTCCTGATCTCCCACCGCTTCTCCACCGTCCGCCACGCCGACCGGATCTGCGTCCTGGAGCACGGCCGGGTCGTCGAGCTGGGCACCCACGACGAGCTGATGGCGCTGGGCGGGCGCTACCAGACGATGTTCGACCTGCAGGCGCAGCGCTTCGCGGAAGAGGAAGAGACGGGCCTCGATGTCCTCGACTGACCCGGTGCTCCCCGGGGGCGGCGACATGCCCGCGGCGCTGCCGTCGATGTGGCGCGCGCTCCGGCGCGGCTTCGACGCGGAGCCCGCGCTGCTCGCCGCCGCGTTCGGGCTCGCCCTGCTCGCGGCCCTGCCCGACGCGCTGATGGCGGTGTGGTTGAAGCTGCTGGCCGACGGCCTGCTCGGCGACGACTCGACCCTCGTCACCGTCGCCGCGGCCGGCCTCGCCGCCTCCGCGACGCTGACGTGGGGGCTGCGCGTGGCCAGCGACCGCACCCAGCGCCGGTTCCGCGACCGGGTCACCATCGCCCTCGAATCGCACGTCGCGGGTTTGCAGGCGAGCGTCGCCACCGTCGAGCACCACGAGCGGCCGGCCTGGCTCGACCGGCTCGCGATGCTTCGCAACCAGGTGTACGTGCTCGACCACATGTACATGTCGCTGTTCAACACCGGCGGCTGGGTGCTGCGACTGGCCGTCACCATCGTCCTGCTGATGTCAATCCACCCGGCGCTGGCCCTGCTCGCCTTGTGCGCGCTGCCGACGGTGGCGGCCGCCTCTTGGCGGCCGGCGGTGGAGCGCGCGGCGGAGGAGAAGGGCGCGCAGACCCAACGGCTCGCGCGGCACCTGTTCGATGCCGCCACGACCGCCGCTCCCGGCAAGGACGTCCGCATCACCGGCATCGGCGGTCGCCTCGTGCGCGACCGGCGCGCCGCCTGGGAACGCTGGTACCGCCCCGTCGCCGCCGCGCGCTGGGCCAGCGCGGGCTGGCACGCCCTCGGCTGGAGCGTGTTCGGCGCCGGGTACGTCGGTGCGGTCGTCTTCGTGGCCTCCGGGCTGCGCGCCTCGCCCGGGGACCTCCTGCTGCTGCTCGCCGCCGGCGCGCGCCTCGCGGGTTACGTCGGCGCCACGGTGGGCGAGATCGGCTTTCTGCGCGGCATCTGGCTCGACGGCTCGCGGCGCCTGGCGTGGCTCGAAGACTACGCGGCCGCGCAGGCCGAGCGCGCCGACCGGCCGGCCCCGGCATCCATCGAGCGCGGCATCGCCCTGGAGAACGTGTCGTTCGCCTACCCGGGCACCGATCGCCTCGTGCTCGAGAACGTCGACCTCATGCTCCCCGCGGGCGCCGTCGTCGCCCTGGTCGGCGAGAACGGGGCGGGCAAGACGACGCTGGTCAAGCTGCTCGGCAAGCTGTACGAGCCGAGCGCGGGCCGCATCCTCGTCGACGGTGAGGACCTCGCGCGCATGCCGGCGGACGACTGGCGCTCGCGCCTCTCCGGGGCGTTCCAGGACTTCTTCCGCTTCGAGCTGCAGGCGCAGCGGACGGTCGGGGTCGGCGACGTCCCGCGCCTCGACGAGCGCCCGGCGGTGCAGACGGCCATCGGCCGAGCCGCCGCCGACGACGTGGTCCGCACACTCGCCGACGGCCTCGACACCCAGCTCGGTCCGACCTGGCCGAACGGGGTCGACGTGAGCGTCGGGCAGTGGCAGAAGCTGGCCCTCGCCCGCGGCTTCATGCGCGACGAGCCGCTGCTGCTGGTGCTCGACGAGCCGACCGCATCCCTCGACGCGGAGACGGAGCACGCGCTGTTCGAGCGCTACGCCAACGCCACCCGCGCCGACGGCAACGGGAACCGGACGACCGGCGGCCGCGTCACCCTGCTGGTCTCGCACCGGTTCAGTACGGTGCGCATGGCAGATCTCATCGTGGTCCTCGACGGCGCGCGGGTGGTAGAAGTGGGCAGCCACGAAGACCTGATGGCGGCGGCGGGACACTACGCGGAGCTGTACGAGATCCAGGCCGCGGCGTACCGGTAGGCAGGCACAACCCGCTACGGAGAGACAGGTGGAGGTCAACGAAACTCTGATCCGGCGGATGACCCGGCTCGCCGTCGAGCACGGTGCCGTGAACCTCTCGCAGGGATTCACGGACGAGGCGCCGGTGTACGACCTGGTGTGGAGCGGGGTCGCGGCGATGCTCGGCGGTACGGAGGCGCGGGTCCGGCGGATCGAATCGATGACGCTGCGCGACCTGCTGGCCGCGGGCGGCGCAACGGGCGACGAGGCGCTCGACCTCACCGTGAAGGAGCTGCTGGCCGGCCTGCGGAATCCCCGCGACCAGTTCAATCAGTACTCGTTTCCGTTCGGGCTTCCGGAGCTGCGGCATGCAATTGCGGACTACACCGACCGGCTCTACGGTCGCCGGCCGGATCCGGAAGAGGAGATCACGGTCGTGCTGGGGGCGAGCGAAGGCATGGCGGCGGCGTTCTGCGCGCTCTTCGAGCCGGGCGACGGCGTCGTGGTGATGCAGCCCTGTCACGAGCTCTATCCGTCGCAGGCGGCGATCTTCGGGCTCGTGCCGGCGTTCGTGACCCTGCGCGAGGACCGCGACGCCGGCACGTGGCGGCTCGACCGCGACGAGGTGCGCGCCGTCGCCTCCGATCCGTCCATCAAGGCGTTCGTCGTCAACACCCCGCAGAACCCGACCGGCAAGGTGTTCAACCGGGACGAGCTGTCGTTCATCGCGGAGATCTGCCGGACCCGCGATCTCTTCGCGATCACGGACGAGATCTACGAGCACATCACCTTCGACGGCCACCGCCATCTCTTCCTGCCCAACTTCGAGGGCATGGCCGAGCGCACCCTCGTGGTGAACTCGATCTCGAAGACGGGGCGCGCGACGGGTTGGCGCATCGGGTGGGTCCTGACCCCACCGCGGTGCACGCCCCGGCTGCGCGCGGTGCACGACAACCTCGTGGTGCAGGCGCCGACGCCGCTGCAGAAGGGCGCGGTGGCGTTGCTGAGGCAGGAGCGGGCGTTCTTCGACGGCATCGCCGGCGACTATCGACGGAAACGGGATCTCCTCGTCGACGGACTGCGCGAGGTCGGTTTCGCCGTGACCCCGCCCGAGGGCGCCTACTACCTCTTCGCGGACTACCGGACGGTGCCGGCGCTCGCGGAGATGTCGCCGACCGGCGCCGCGATGCATCTCGTGAAGGAGGTCGGCGTGGCGACGGTGCCGGGCGACAACTTCTACGCCGTCGGCGACGACGGAAACCGCTATCTTCGGTTCGCGTTCTGCCGATCGATCGAAACGCTCGAAGCCGGCATCGAGCGCCTGCGCGCCGGGCTCTGAGCCCTCCCTGGCGCCCCCTGGGCTGTTAGCATAGGGCCCGTATCGGCGTCACCATGAATCCAGATTCGGGGAGCAGGCAGATGACACGCAGGTCCGGAACCGCATTCGTCCGACTTGGAGCACTCACCACCGCCGTCGCGCTCGCGTTCGCCGCTGCCGTCGCGGTCCGGGCGCAGGAGCCGCGAAGCCCCCGGAACCTCGCGGAGTTCGAAGCGATGTTCCAGGAAATCAACAACTGGGGCCGCTGGGGCGACGACGACGAGCTCGGCACCATGAACCTGATCACCCCGGAGAAGACCCGCGCGGCGGCGGCGCTCGTCCAGCGCGGCATCACCGTGTCGCTCTCGCACAACCCGATGCCGGACGCGGCCCCGGACAACCCCGACGCGGCGTTCAACCACACCATGGGCCGATCGCTGCGCAGCGACACCTACGAGTTCACCTACCATGGCTACGGGGTCAGCCACATCGACTCCCTCTGCCACTTCATCTGGAACGATCGGCTCTACAACAACGTCCCGCCGTCGGCGAGCACCCCGGACGGATGCAGCAAGAACGGCATCCAGAACCTGAAGCAGGGCATCGTCACCCGCGGCATCCTGCTCGACTTTCCGCGCCTCAAGGGCGTGCCGTACCTCGAGCCGCAGACGCCGATCTACGTCGAGGACATCGAGGCGTGGGAGCGGCAGGCCGGCGTCACGGTGTCGCCCGGCGACGTGATCTTCGTGCGGACCGGCCGGTGGGCGCGCCGCGCCGCGCTCGGCCCCTGGCAGGTCTCGGGCAACAGCGCCGGCCTGCACGCATCGGTGCTGCCCTGGATCAAGGAGCGCGGCGTCTCGTTCGTCGGCAGCGACGCCGCCACCGACGTCATGCCGTCGATGGTCGACGGCGTCGTCCAGCCGGTCCACACCATGCTGATCGCCGGCCTCGGCACCAACATCTTCGACAACATGGACCTCGAGGCGCTCGCGGAGACCGCGGCGCGGGAAAACCGTTGGGAGTTCCTGCTCACGGCCGGCCCGATTCCCGTCGAGGGCGGAACGGGGTCGCCGCTCAACCCGATCGCGGTCTTCTGATTCCGCCCCGGGCTCGGCGGGGATAGCCACGCGAAGCGGAGCCCTGGGTTGGCGAGCGGAACCCCAAAGGTCACGCGGTCAGCCCAGGGCAGGTATGGCCTGTCGGGTACAGGATTCGTCGATTCCGAAATAGCGAATCAGTTGACGAACGTGCCCGATCTCGATCTCGGGATTCTCTCGTCTGCCGTGACGCCCGAGAGGAAGCCCATGGTAGGTCTTCCCGTCGTAGCAGACCCACTGCCGGTGCTTCTTCTTCTCGATGCGAGCCCCGGGAGCGCACTGGTCAAGCATCAGGCGAATGTGCTTCAACCGGACGGTAGTGAAGGACGACACGACTATGCGGCTATGCCGCGAGGGCGGGCTCCTGGTCGAGCTCGTTGAGGGCCGTTGTGCAATCAGCCTGTGTCTTCGATACGACGTCAATGGAGATGGGGGTCTCGGCCGGCAGCTCGTCCATGTCGCGGGCGGCAGTGCCCAAGACGGACCTATTGGCGCGGTGGGCATCGACGGCCTCTCGCCAGGCGGCTTCCACCGGTGCGTTGGTCTGGTTGACGAATTGTCTCGTCTGAGCAACGAAATCATCGAAGCTCGACGCGTCCTCGGCGATGTCGAACAGGATCGCCGTGAACGACTGCCGGAATGCAGCGTGGGCCTCCGGGATGGTGGCTCCCGAAGCGGCCAAGCCACCTGGGTTGACCCCGCACATCCAGGCGCCATCGCGCTCCTTGACCGCGAGCACGCGCCCCCGGACACGCACCTCGGCCAGCATTCCGGTGCCGTAGACAAAATCGCGATACGTGAAGATGAGCGGTAGTTCGACTTGAGAACCGTTCTGCAGGGGCATGTTCCTCACCGCTATGAAATCAGCAGGTGAACTCATTCTAGCCACCGCCTCTGGTCAAGGTCAAACGCGTCGACCTTGGCCTCACCGGCGGCTGCCGGCACCGACCGCCGGTGCTGCGGCTTGTCGTCGCGGTCACCCCGCGCGCAGGCGCGCCGCGGCCGCGGCGCCGAGCAGGGCGCAGGGCACGTAGGTCAGGGTGGACAGGACACCGAACCAGAGCGGATGCGGGATCGCAGCGAGATTGGCGAAGCCGGCAAGGGTCAGCAGCGCGCCGACGGTGACCGCGAGCCGCGTGGTCCGGTCCGCGGTCACCAGCCGCACGATTACGCCGCCGCCCAGGCTGCCAGCGGCGTACGAGAGCTCGACCATCAGCAGCGCTCCCAGCGGTATCTGCGCCATCAGCGCGGCGAGCGCGTCTGGATCGCTGAAGTCGGTGCCGGGCGGCGGCGGGTACAGCCACGTACCCGCCGCCTGCACCACCATGATCAGGACGACGCTGCCGAGCAGCCCCGCGACGACCGCGGCGATTCGTCGGCCCATCACCGGTTTCCCGCGGCGGTGGCCGTCGTGGTCGGGACCCCGGCGCCGATCAGCACCATCAACGCGATGCTGCGTTTCATCGGCGTGCCCTCCCCTGCCTGGTCCTCCTCGCGGTGTCTCGGACCGTTCCCGACGTCCGCCGCCGCTCAACGAACACGCGGGCGGTCATCCGGATCGCACAGGTCGCCGAGCGCCCCCGACCCGCCGCAGTAGCTGACGTCCTGAAGCTGCACGGCGATGCCGTCCGGGTCGTTGAACATCAGCTCCTCGGCCGGCGGATCGGAGTCGGCGCGCCGCCGCACCCGCGCGGTGATGCCGTGCGCGGCCAGCCGGTCGACGACCTCGGCGGCGTCGAACCCCTCCATGCCGAGGCAATAGTGATTGATGGACGGCGTCGAGCCGCGCCCGAACGCGATGAACTGCGGGCCGTCCCCGATGCCCAGCACCGGCACGGCGGGCGCCGACCAGTCCGACTCGGTCCCCTGCGTGGTCACCAGCGGCAGGCCGAGCACCCGTTGATAGAACTCGACCGAGCGTTGCACGTCGGACACGGTCAGGGTCACGTGGTTCAGGGTGGTGACCGGGATCGGCGCCGCGTTCGCCTGCGCGGCCGGCGCCGACGCCGACGTCGGGCGGGCGATCACCAGGGCCGACAGCGCCACCACCAGATCCCGGCGGGTCATTCCGCCGCTCTCGAATCGCCGCACCAAACCTTCGATGACGTTGCTCATGCCGCCTCTCCTCGCGATATGGCCCGGACTCTGCGGCCGGGCCGGGTGTTCGCAGTCCGGATCGTGACCAGTCGCCCGTCTCACGGATACTGATTGCAGACGTCGACCTCTTCGCCCCAGAAGTCGATGCAGCGCTCGCGGTTCATCTCGCCCTGTCCGACGACCTTGGCGAGCAGGAAGTCCACGAGCCGCTCGACCTCCCGGTTCTGCAGGGTCGCGCCCGGCTCCGGCAACCTCAGGCCCATGCGCTCCAGGTCCCGCCGGGTCCGTCCGAGACAACGGTCGTCGGTGTAGGACAGTCGATCGAACGCCGGCATCTCCCGGCCCGGCAGGCCGCACTTGATGACGAAGACGAGCTGCTCGCGGCCGAGCCCGCTCTCCCGCAGATTCGCCCCGTCCGGCGCCTGGTTATCCATCTTCATGCCGTCGCCCGACCACCCGTGACACGACTGGCAGTCCGCCTTCTGGTGATACAGCCGGCGGCCGGACGCGATGTTCCTGTCGCTCGGCTGGGCGACCGCTCCCGCCGGCCAGATCCCGGTGAAGCCCATGACCGCCGCGACCGGGACCAGCCACCACCGCGCAACCCCATGCCTCTTCATTCCGCGAACCCTCCTTGGCGAAGTGCTCTTTCCGCCACCACCCGCCTCCCAGCCGGCATTGCCATCCGGACGACGCGCGGTGCACCGGCATGATCGCCCACCGTACGGACCGGACGCAACCGCCGAACCGCGAGCCGGGCCGGAAGCGTTGAACCCCGGCGCGTCCGGCTATAGGATCGGGACCTGACAATCGGATTCGTACACCCTGCCGGGCACCAGGATCCCGTGCCACGGCAGCTTTGCTCGCAGAGGTTCACGCAAACCATCGGAGGTCACCCATGAAGACGAGATGCCTGGCGGGATCGCTCGCGATCGCCGCACTCCTGCTCGCGCCCCTTTCGGCCCTGGGGCAGGCCCCGGACGGCCCGAAGGCGACCGCCCTGCCCGACGAGTACCCCGACGTCTCGGGGGTGTTCACGTTCCGCACGCTCACCCCGCTGCAGCGTCCCGAGGCCCTGGCCGATCAGGCCACCCTCGCTCCCGAGGACGCGGCGGCCTTCGAAGCGTCGGAGCGGACCCGGCTCAACCGGGACCTCTTCGACCCCGAATCCGGGGCGCCGAGCGCCGGCTATCAGCCCCGGGACGAGGGCGGGGTGCTGTCCTACAACGAGTTCTGGTACGAGCGCGGCATCGAGCTGACCAGCGACAAGCGGACGTCCCTCGTCGTCGATCCCCCGAACGGGCGCATTCCCTACACCGCGGAGTTCAACGAGACGAACGGCATTCGGCGCCTGAACCTGCGCAACGGATTCGCGGACCACTACACGGACCGCAGCCTGGGCGATCGCTGCCTGATGGGCTCGAACTCCGGCCCACCGATGCGGCCGGGGTCCTACAACAACAACGTGATGATTCTGCAGACGCCGGGGTACGTGACCATCGTCAACGAGCATATCCACAACACCCGACTCATCCCGGTCGGTGACGGCGGGCATGGCGACATACCCCAATGGGTCGGCGACTCGCGCGGGCGCTACGAGGGCGACTCGCTGATTATCGAGACGCGGAACTTCCGGCAGGAGACGAACTTCAGCGGTTCGTCCAAGGACACCGAGCTCGTCGAGCGCTTCACCCGAATCGACCCGGACACGGTGCTGTACGAGTTCACCATCGAGGACCCGAACAACTACACCCGCCCGTGGACGGTGGCGATTCCGTTCCGGCGCACCGACGGCCCGCTGTTCGAGTATGCCTGTCATGAAGGCAACTACGGGCTGGAGGGCATCATGGGCGGCGCCCGGCGGCTGAACACGCAGGCGGTCGAGGGAACCCGGTAGACCGCGGACCGTTCTTCACAAGAGGCTGACAAAGGAAGGATCACCATGCGTACGTCTGTTCTCGTCCTCGCGGTCCTGGTCGGGGCCGGTCTCCTCACCGGCCCCGCAGCCCTGCAGGAGCGTCTCGTCGTCGGCGACAGTCCGTACAACGTCGTCGACGGGTGGATGAAGCCGTTCGCGGAGGCCGGCTTCGCCTGGGGCTCCCATTCCGGCGTGTTCGCCGAATCGCCGGACCGTATCTTCATCACCCAGCGCGGCGAGTTCCGGCTGCCGGACCCGCTGCCCGCCGGCTTCGCCGGATTCGTCGGGTCCATCGGGCTGAGCGCCCTGCGGCCGGAGGAAGGCCAGCGGGTCTATCGCAACAGCATCTTCGCGGTGGACGGCGACGGCAACCTGATCGAGTCCTGGACCCAGTGGGACTCGCTCTTCGAGGGCACCAACGGCCCGCACAAGATCCGGATCAGCCCGTTCGACCCGGAACGGCGGGTGTGGGTGGTCAACGAAACGAAGCACGTCATCTACGCCTTCTCGAACGACGGCTCCGAGCTGCTGATGACGCTGGGCGAGGAAGGGGTCGGCGGCGACGACGAGACGCACTTCGGACGCCCGCAGGACATCGCGTTCCTGGAAGACGGCACGATGTTCGTCGCCGACGGGCTCGACAACTCCCGCATCGTGAAGCTGGACGCCGAGGGGAACTACGTGACCCACTGGGGCGTGAAAGGCAGCGGCCGGGGACAGTTCGACGCCGTGCATGCGGTCGCCACCGATGTCCGCGGCAACATCTACGTCGCCGACCGCAACAACGACCGGGTGCAGCTGTTCAACCAGACCACCCGCTCGGTGTGGTACCACCCGAACATCTCGCCCATCGGCACTTGGCCCGACTTCGACTTCCCGAACGACATCTACGTCAGCGGGTACGACGTCTGGGTGGCCGACAACATGCCGCCCAAGATGGTCAAGCTGGACGTGAACGGCAACCGGCTCTTCACGTTCAGCCTCGAAGGAGAAGGTCCGGGCCAGTTCCGCGAGCTGCACCAGTTCTCGGTCGATTCGAACGGCACCTGGTACGGCGCCGACAACGTGCTGGGGCGAACCCAACGGTTCGAGCCGGTGGAAGGGGCATCGTTCACCGAGGTGATGCCGGGGCCGGACCCGCCGTTGCAGTAGCCAAAGGGGCCGCGAGTCTGCGCCGCAAACGGCGGGGACACCCACCAGGTCGGCCGGGCAAGAGCGCCCTGCCGACCCCGACACGCCCAAACGACCCCACAACCGGCAAGGGCCTGCCCGCCTCCCCGGCGAGCAGGCCCTTGCCGGGGTCCAAGCTCCCGAAGCCGATCCGCATCGGCAGTCGCGCGATCCGCTGGTCTAGCACGCGGTCCCGTCCGCGACCAACTGAAGACTGCCATGGGTTCCCTCTGCACAACCGCCGCGTCACCCTGTAAACGGTTGCTGAGCCGCGGCCGATCTCTTCGGTCAATACCCAATCGGTATCAGGGTGCCGGCAGAACCTCTCGGCATACAGCCGGAGATCAGTGTGGTTCATGTTGAGGCGTTCCTCCGGGGCGATCGGGCCACGGTAACAGCTCGCCCCGCATACCGAGGCGCGAGGCGAGCAGCGGGCCGCTGGCGGCGCACCCAACCTTGGTCTCGAGAGGCGGACCGATCACACGGGAAGCAGGCAACATTACTCGCATTGTAGCTCGGCCGGGCCGGACGAGACTGAGCTTGACGGCCGCTCCCGCTACGAGCGGGGCTCGCCCGCGCTCGTAGAGAACGAGTGCGTGTTCGGCGCGCTCGCGCTCGGACGCGGTCGTGGCGCGTCCTGCGCGATAGAGGCGGTCGAACAGCGCCGTCCAGCACCTGATGGAGCCTTCCCCCACTCGCGAGGAAAGTCGGCGGCGGGGGCGCGGACCTCATTCCAGGCCAACCTCATTCTCTCCCGCCGGTCGTGAAGTCCAGCACGTCGATGAAATGGTAGGTATTGCAGCAAAACACGCCGAGGTCGTCACACACGTCAGGGATGTGGCGGTTCGCACGCTGTTTCCTCGGTTTCGATACCTCGGTGGTGACGACAGTCCGCTGCGCGCGGTTACCGAGCGCGTAGGCAATGAGAAACGGGTCGCGGCCGATGCGCTCGACCTCCTCCTCGCTCAGATCTGGCGCGTAGCCCAGGTATGCCACTCGGGCAACCAAGGCTTCGTCAACGTTCTCGTCGAGCAGCAGTGCATCCCGGTTGTCGTTGAGCCAACGCGTGAGATCGTCGTCTTTGCCGGCGAGAATCTCCTCGTACATCTCCAACGGAATCTTCACCTGCTAGTGTGCCGTCCCTTAAGTAATGGAGTAAAATTGGGGCTCTCTCAGGAGGAGGGTCCCCATGCCACGAGGCCGTCCGGTTGCTCCCATCGAACTCAGCGAGGCGGAGCACGCTCATTTGACTCAAATCAGCCGGTCCCGATCGCTCCCGAGCGGGTTGGTCCAGCGGGCGCAGATCGTGCTCGCCTGCGCCGAGGGCAGGTCGAGCACGGCCGTCGCGGCGCGGTTGGGCGTGAGCAACGCCACCGTCGGCAAGTGGCGTAGACGGTATCGCGAGTGCGGTCTGGAAGGCTTGCACGACGTCTTTGGTTAGCGGGTAAGGGTGAGAAACTCCGCGAAGCGGTGTGCAGGTTCGGGGCACGCGTGCCGATACATGGGGTATGGCTCGAGAGAAGGGCAAACGCGGCGGTTCGGACGCGTCCCGGCCGGAGCGGGATTCTCGCGACGCGCGCATCAAGGAACTTGGGCGGGAGAACGACCGCCTGAAACGCGAGAACGACCGTTTGGAGCGCGAGAACGACCACCTGAAACAGCAGTTGGAGGCGTCGCGTCGCGCCGGCCGCCGACAAGCGGCGCCCTTCGCCAAGGACCGGCCGCAGGGTCACGGCAAGCGGCCCGGCCGGCGGCCCGGTGCGCAGTACGGGCGGCACGGCTGCCGTCTCCGCCCGGCGCGGGTCGACGAAACCCACGCAGCGCCGGTCCCCTCGGCGTGCCCGGACTGCGGCGGCGCGGTCGAAGTGGCCCGCGTGGCGTCGCAGTATCAGGAGGACCTGCCCAAGGTGCGCCCCATCGTGCGCCGGTTCGACATCGAGGTCGGGCACTGCTCGCAGTGCCGGCGGCGGGTGCAGGGCCGCCACGCCTTGCAGACCTCCGACGCGCTGGGAGCCGCCGGGGCGCAACTCGGCCCCGGCGTGGTCGCGCTGGTCGTGGAGTTGCACACGGGGATGGGGGTGCCGCTGGCGAAGGTCGCCGACTTGCTGCGGACCAACTTCAATCTGCGCGTTACGCCGAGCGGTCTGGTCCACCTGCTGCACCGCACCGCCCGCGACGCCGCGCCGGCCTACGCGGAGTTGTGCGAGCAAGTCCGCAACGCGCCCGTGGTCACGCCGGACGAGACCGGCTGGCGCGTCGGCGCCGACCGCCACTGGCTCTGGGCGTACGCCACCCTGGACACGACGGTCTACGCCATCTGCCGCGGCCGCGGGTTCGACGATGCGGCCACCGTGCTCGGGACCGACTACGCCGGCGTGCTCGTGCGCGACGGATGGGCGCCGTACCGCTGCTTCCGCGACGCCGAGCACCAATCGTGTCTTGCGCACCTGCTCCGACGATGCAAGGAACTCCAGGAGGACCATCCCGACAGTCGCTGGGCCGGCGATGTGCAGGCGACCTTGCAGGCCGGCCTCGACCTGCGCGACCGCTGCAACGCGGGAGAACTGAGTGAGCACGGCATGGCGACGGCCCGCGGCCGACTCATCGCCCGGCTCGGTCGGCTGGTCGACGCACCGCCGCCGCTGAAAGACGCAGTGCGTTTCGCCAATCACCTGGTCACCGAATTCCTCGCCGTTTTCCTCTTCCTGTGGGACCCCTCGCTGGACGCCACCAACTGGCGCGCCGAACAGGCCATCCGGCCCGCCGTGGTCATCCGCAAGGTGTGCGGCGGCAACCGCACCCGCCGCGGGGCCGACACCCAGCAGGTGCTGTCCAGCGTGGTGCGCACCGCCCGCCAACGCGACCTCGGTCTGCCGCCGTTGATCGCCACGATTTTGCGGGCCACCGAACCCGCCGTCCCTGCCGCCCTCATCGCCGGGCGCGCCGCCGCTGGCGCCGTCGAGGAGATGTGCGCCACCGAACCGATTGGCCCCGAGGTTCTCGGGCTCCCGCCGCCCCCCGCGTAGGCGGGCACGCCTCCAAACGACCGCTTCGAAGCGCGGCCGGTCCCGCGGCTCGCCGCGACGCTGTGCTCCGCGGGTCGGCTGTCGGATCTGCGCAGCGGGTGTCCCGAGTGGGCTGGGCTCGGTCACCACCGCACCCGTCGGCAGGCCGGCGCTTCGGTCCGGTTTCCTCCCCGCGGCATCGTATTGGCGGTGGAGGCAATCCGTGAACGAAACCATCGGGCCAACGCAACCTCGTCGCGGCTCTGAACTTCCGCTTTCCAGGCCCATTTCAGCCCCGTATTTGTTGAGAAATAACCCGCTAAACAAATACTGCACGACGAACTCCGCCCCGGGCGGCCGCGCACCTACGATGATGAGCGCGTAGCCGCCGTCATCAACCACGCCCTGCAGGCGACACCGCCAGACCGGACGCATTGGAGCGTGCGCTCGATGGCCGGCCACAGCGGCGTCTCGAAGAGCACGGTGCAGCGGTGGTTCAAGTTGTTTGGAGTCCAGCCGCACCGGCAGGGCTCGTTCAAGCTGTCCACCGACCCGTTTTTCGTCGAGAAGGTGCGCGACATCGTCGGGCTCTACCTCAACCCTCCGGACCACGCCGTGGTCCTGTGCGTCGACGAGAAGAGCCAAATCCAGGCGCTGCAACGGACGCAGCCGGTGCTGCCGATGGGCCTGGGGTACGTGGAAGGGGTTACTCACGACTACTGGCGTCACGGGACCACTACCTTGTTCGCGGCCTTGGCAGTGGCTACCGGTACGGTGCTCACGCAATGCAAACCCCGCCACCGGCATCAGGAGTTCCTCGCCTTTCTGCGCCACATCGACGCGAACGTCCCCGCCGACCTCGACGTGCATCTGATCGTCGACAACTACGCCACGCACAAGCATGCCCGCGTGAAGGCGTGGTTGGCGAACCGGCCACGGTACCACGTCCACTACACGCCGACCTACGCGTCCTGGATCAACCAAGTGGAACGGTGGTTCGGCATCATCACCGAACAGGCCATCCGCCGCGGCTCCTTCAGCAGCGTGCGGGAACTGATCGGGAGAATCAATCGCTTCGTCGAGCGGTACAATACGGATGCCTCGCCGTTCGCTTGGACTGCCACGGCGCAATCGATCCTCGCCAAGGTGGAACGCATTGCACTGTATATTTCCGGGACGGCACACTAGTGTGCCGTCCCTTAAGTAATGGAGTAAAATTGGGGCTCTCTCAGGAGGAGGGTCCCCATGCCACGAGGCCGTCCGGTTGCTCCCATCGAACTCAGCGAGGCGGAGCACGCTCATTTGACTCAAATCAGCCGGTCCCGATCGCTCCCGAGCGGGTTGGTCCAGCGGGCGCAGATCGTGCTCGCCTGCGCCGAGGGCAGGTCGAGCACGGCCGTCGCGGCGCGGTTGGGCGTGAGCAACGCCACCGTCGGCAAGTGGCGTAGACGGTATCGCGAGTGCGGTCTGGAAGGCTTGCACGACGAACTCCGCCCCGGGCGGCCGCGCACCTACGATGATGAGCGCGTAGCCGCCGTCATCAACCACGCCCTGCAGGCGACACCGCCAGACCGGACGCATTGGAGCGTGCGCTCGATGGCCGGCCACAGCGGCGTCTCGAAGAGCACGGTGCAGCGGTGGTTCAAGTTGTTTGGAGTCCAGCCGCACCGGCAGGGCTCGTTCAAGCTGTCCACCGACCCGTTTTTCGTCGAGAAGGTGCGCGACATCGTCGGGCTCTACCTCAACCCTCCGGACCACGCCGTGGTCCTGTGCGTCGACGAGAAGAGCCAAATCCAGGCGCTGCAACGGACGCAGCCGGTGCTGCCGATGGGCCTGGGGTACGTGGAAGGGGTTACTCACGACTACTGGCGTCACGGGACCACTACCTTGTTCGCGGCCTTGGCAGTGGCTACCGGTACGGTGCTCACGCAATGCAAACCCCGCCACCGGCATCAGGAGTTCCTCGCCTTTCTGCGCCACATCGACGCGAACGTCCCCGCCGACCTCGACGTGCATCTGATCGTCGACAACTACGCCACGCACAAGCATGCCCGCGTGAAGGCGTGGTTGGCGAACCGGCCACGGTACCACGTCCACTACACGCCGACCTACGCGTCCTGGATCAACCAAGTGGAACGGTGGTTCGGCATCATCACCGAACAGGCCATCCGCCGCGGCTCCTTCAGCAGCGTGCGGGAACTGATCGGGAGAATCAATCGCTTCGTCGAGCGGTACAATACGGATGCCTCGCCGTTCGCTTGGACTGCCACGGCGCAATCGATCCTCGCCAAGGTGGAACGCATTGCACTGTATATTTCCGGGACAGCACACTAGTTGGTCGCGCGATCGACCAGCCAGTCCCAGAACTCGGGCACGCGCCCAAGGGGATAGTAGTCGCGATTCGCGTCAATGAGAACGTTGGCATCGAGCAGGTAGAGCAAGAGCGTCTCCCTACCGCGCCTCTGCCGGGCGAAGCATCTTCCCTACCTGCGGGGGCTTGACGCCCAGGATCCTGGCCGCCTTGGTCGTCGATAGCGCTCCGGAGCCCACCATGCGCCGGGTGAAACTGAGCAGGCCCTGCCCAACCCGGTGCCGGCGCACGACGTAGTAGCTGGGACCGCCCTCCGACTTCTGTGCCCTCGCACGGTGCCGGTCGCGAAGCTGCCGCCACTGCTCGCGGAAATCTACGGCTCTCCTCAAACGGGTGTGGGTGGGTTGAGGCGCGATCGGCGGGTCGGCGAGGGGTGCTGGCAGTTCACCTGACCGGCGGCGGGCGTGGCGCACCGTGGCGGGATATAGTCGGAGCGGAGTAGCTGCGGGCCGGCCGGCGTGTCAACGCGCTACGCGCGTCCTTCGCTGCGCTGCGGCCCTTCGGGTGACACACCGTCCGTCCCTCCGCTCAAGCAGCAGATATGGGCCTTGCGGCCCGGCCTGGACGGGGGCGTCCCGGCCGTCCACGACAACGCGGAAAGCGCGACGGCTGGCGGTTCGGGGATAGACGCTGGCTGATTGCCCCAACGGCCACCTCGGGTCCCGGCGCCGGCGGCGGACGCCCGTTGGGCGGGGCCAAGGGTGTTGTCGGGGCCGCGTGCGTCGTCTCGCTTGGCGGAAGCGGTTGCAAACGCAAGGGGCTTCCTGGTCTCATGGGCGTGTATCACCACGACCCGCGAGGAGGAGAGCCCCATGCGTCTGACTACGTTACTACGGCGGCTGTTGGGTGTCACGCAGATGTACGTCAAGCAGGTGGAAATGGCCGCCGACGGTCCGTTGACGGTGTCGGTGGAGCCGGCGTGGCGGCGTTCCCGGTGCGGGACGTGCGGGAAGCGGTCGCCGCGGTATGACCGGCAGCCGGTGCGCGAGTGGCGGCATCTGTCCTGGGGCCGGATGCCGGCGTGGCTGCGGTATGCGCCGTGGCGGGTGTCGTGCCGGCGTTGCCGCGGGGTGAAGGTGGAGCAGGTGCCGTGGGCGAGCGGCAGCAGCGTGTTCACGTCGGGGTTCGAGGAATTGGCGGCGTATCTGGCGCAGGTGACGGACCGGACGGCGGTGAGCCGCCTGCTGGGGATATCGTGGGTGACGGTGGGCAGCATCGTGGAACGGGTTGTGGCGCGGCGGCTGGACGGGGCTCGGTTCGCCAAGCTGAGACGAATCGGCGTCGATGAGTTCAGCTACCGGAAGCGTCACCGCTACCTGACGATCGTGGTTGACCATGACGAGCGTCGGGTGGTTTGGGCGGGGCGGGGGCGCAGCGCCGAGACGCTGGGGGCCTTCTTCGAGCAGTTGGGACCTGGTGGCTGTGCGCGGATCGAGTTGGTGACGGCGGACCTGGCGTCGAGCTGGCAGAAGGCGCTGCGGGCGTGGGTTCCGCACGCGCGGGTGGTGTTCGACCGGTTTCACGTTGAACGGCTTGCGGCGGATGCGGTTGACGAGGTGCGGCGTTCGGAGCAGCGGCGGCTGGCCTCGGAGCCGGAGGATGCGAAGGCGCTCAAGGGGACGCGCTATGCGTTGCTGAAGCACCCGGCGCGGCTGAGGCCTGGTGAGGCCCGGCGTCTGGAGACGTTGCGTCGTAAGAACCGGGCGCTGGACCGGGCCTACGAACTGAAGGAGTACCTGGCGACGATCCTGGGGCAGGCGACACCCGAGGATGCGCCGGCGCTGCTCGATGAGTGGCTGGAGTGGGCTGCGCGGTCCCGCCTGACGCCGTTCGTGAAGCTGGGGCGTACGATTCGGAAACACGCTGAAGGCATCCTGGCGTACCTGGACACGAAGATGACGAACGGTCCGGTGGAGGGCATCAACAACAAGCTGCGGGTGATCGCGCGTCGCGCCTATGGCTTCCACTCGCCCGGCGCGTTGATCTCGATGCTGTTCCTCTGCTGTGGAGGCATAGAACTGGCGCCGCCGCTACCCACACGCATTTGAGGAGACTCAAATCTACTCGGAGGCGCTCAAAGGTTGGCCAATCGATGCGATTGGCGCGCAGGAGCCGGTAGGCGACCATGGTCCGGCTCAGGTTCCGCGCGCGAGCGAATTCACCGATATGGCGCTCTTGTTCGACGATGTCCCGCCCGCCCTCGATCT
Organism: Vicinamibacterales bacterium; assembly: GCA_965229825.1. GTDB lineage: Bacteria > Acidobacteriota > Vicinamibacteria > Vicinamibacterales > UBA8438 > JAJEEA01. The sequence continues at coordinate 543,994 of CBDDJQ010000012.1, read as the reverse complement.
CGATCTCATCGAGCGTCCGCGCGGGCAGCAGCCATTCGGCGGCCACATTGTTGCAGAACTCCTCGATCTCCGTTCCGGAATTCACTCCGCTGAAGCCGGTTTGGCCGAGCAGCAGATGGGTCAGCTCGTGCAGGAGCGTGAACGACCACGCGGCCCGGGAGTCGTTGTCGTTGATGACCACGAACGGGGCAATGTCATCCGCGATCGCGAGACCGCGAAAAACCTCCACGTCGATGGCCGTGTGGTGGCTGCCTAGATCGCCCTGGAGCAGGACGAACACGCCGGCATCCTCCGTTCGCGAGCGGAGCAGCCGGAATGCGGCTTCGGCGGTCGGCTCCGCGTAGTACCTCGCAGCATTCAGGTCGTCGCCGAACACTTGGCCCAGTACTCCCGCCGCGCGCTGCGACAATCGGCCGGCCTCCGGCTTGTGTCGGAGTACTTGCCGCAACGATTCGATCCCCGTATCTGCGTCCCCGCTCGTCAAGAGGGCACCCACGAACAGCAGAGGCTCAGCTTCGTCCTCAGCCTCCAGCGCGGCCCGAACCATGTTCTGGCGACTCTGCAGGTTGCGAACCAGCGCGTCGATCAGGGCATCCGTCTCCGAGGAACGCGCCCCAGGCAGCGTGCGGAAGTCTGGGCGACGGTCATCCTGCCGCGGCGGGGCGTTCAGGTAGAAGGCGAGCAACGGGCGCCGGTAGTGGTGCGCCATCTTGACAAGGGTCGGTCGCGTTGGACTCTCCTCGCCGCGTTCCAGCGCCGTGAGACGGTCGATGGCCGCCACCCCTCGAGCATCTCTGATGCCGACCTTCGCGACGGCATCCTGGAGAGTCAGACCCGCGGTCTTGCGTGCCCAGACGAGGATTTCGGGATTGATTGCCAGCATCGCTCCAGTAGTAGGGTAACACCCTGACTGGCGCGCCGGGTTGTTCTCTGACGCGTCGTCCCGCGACGCCGCCACACGCTCCTCCACGTGCTCGAGCACGTGAACCGCGGCGGCCCGAACCGCGCCAGCAGAGCCCGCGCCATCGGGTCGTGGTCCCGGTCGCCTCGCCGTCCGTGATCACGGCCCAGAGGCGTTCGACCAGCGTCAGCGTGAACGTCTCCTCGCCCTCGTCGTGCTTGTCGTCGAGCAGCGCGACCGCGTCCGCTCGCCCGCCCGGAAGGTCAGCGTGCCGTTCGCCGCCGTGTAGTCGGCGCCCGCTGTCGCCGTGCCGTCCGCGGTGGCGTAGCTCGCCGTCACCGTCACCGCCGCCGAGTCATTTGCGGTCTGTACTACACAACCCAAAAGGGCCTGCCCGCCTCCCGGCGGACAGGCCCTTCCCGTATCGGGAATGGAGACGCCTGGCCCTAACGCTCCGGCAGCGCGAACACGAAGATCCCGTTGCCGCCCACGGGACGCGTGGCTTCCGGCGTCAGGTCCGCCGGCAGCATGCCGCCCCAGCTCGCCCCGCCGGCCCCCGTCGGTATCGCCAGATACTGCCGGCCGTCGACCGCGTAGGTGATCGGAAATCCCTGGATCGACGTCGGCAGCCGGGTCTCCCACAGCGTCTCGCCGCTGCGGGCATCGAACGCGAACACCTGGCGGTCCCAGCCGCCGGCGATCGCCAGATCTCCGCCGGTGGTGAGGGCGGCGCTGTTGATGGGGGTGCGGAAGCGGCGGCGCCACATCACCTCGCCGGTGCGCATGCTCATCGCCAGAAACTCGCCGAGCTGCTCGTCGCTGTCGGGATGGTGGTGGTTGGTGCGGCGCACCGGTCCCGTGCCGCCGCCCCCGGCTACCCGATCCACCGGTCCGAACACCGCCGTCTCGCAGTTCAGGTTGACCGGAACGAAGAACGCCTCGAGCGCCGGATGGTAGGACATGGCGCGCCAGCTCTTGAACCCCGCCGTGCTGGGACACCAGTAGATCTCTTCCCCGATCACCGGAATGGTGCCGTCACGATAGGTCACCTGTCCGGTCGCCGGATCGATGTCCGCCACCGTCTGATACCCGAGATCGTGCGCGTTGCGGAACCGTCCGGTTTCGAGCGCCATCTCCCAGAGCACGCCGATCTTCCCCATGGTGAACACCGAGCGCCGGTCGTCGTAGTCGACCAGGATGCGCTCGAACACCTCGTCCATGTCGAGCGTCTCGCCCGGCAGATGCTGGTAGTACCACTTCATCTCCCCCGTGTCGGGGTCGAGGGCCAGCGTGGAGTTGGTGTACAGGGCATCTCCGTCGGTGCCGCGGACGGCGCGGGCCCAGGGCTTGGCCTGGGACGTCCCGTGGAAGAGCGTCCGGGTCACCGGGTCGTAGCTGCCGGGAATCCACGAGTCGCTGCCGGCACGGAACATCGGAGGCAGATCGCCCCAGGTGTCGCCGCCGCGCTGGCCCGGCAGGGCGACGGTCGAGGTGCGCCACAGCTCTTCGCCGGTGTCGGCGTCGAGGCCGACGATGTAGCAGCTCTCCTCCCGATAGCGGCCGCATCCGGTCAGCCCGGACACCACCTTGCCGTCGGCGACGATCGACCCGCTCGAGAACTGGTAGCCGACCCCCTGGTCGATGTCCGCGTCCCAGATCTCCTCGCCGGTGCGCGCATCGACCGCCACCACGTGCGCATCCGCCGTGTTCAGGAAGATCTTGTCGTCGTACATCGAGATGTTCCGGTGCATGCGGCCGGGGGGCGGCCCCCCGAAGCTGCTGCCGGGCGCGTCGACGCCCCGCTCGTACTCCCAGATGAGGTTGCCGGTGGCGGCGTCGATGGCGTGCACGATCTCGCCGGGGTTGGCGATGTACAGCACCCCGTCGTGCACCAGGGGGGTCGTCTGCTGCGGCCCCGGGCGCAACGCCCAGCTCCAGACCAGCCGCAGCTCGCCGACGTTGTCGGCGTTGATCTGATCGAGCGGGCTGTGCGCCTGACCGTCGAGCGTGCGCCGCCAGCTCAGCCAGTCGGACGGATCCGGGTTCTGCAGCATCGCGTCGGTCACCGGCGCGTAGTTCTCGACCTGCGCCGAGGCGGCCGCGGCGGAGAGCACGAAGGCGATCGTCGCCGAAGCGAACATGAGTCGACGGGCCATGGAACCTCTCTTACCGGATGGAAAGCAGTTCGATGTCGAACACCAGCAGGCCGCCAGGCCGGCCGCCGCCCGGGTTGTTGCCGTAGGCGAGGTTGGCGGGAATCCAGAATCGCCGCTTCTCGCCGACCACCATCAGTTGCACCCCTTCGGTCCATCCGCCTATCACCCGGTTGAGGGGAAACGTCGAGGGGGCGCCCCGCGCGACCGAGCTGTCGAACATGCCGCCGTCGGTGGTCCAGCCGGTGTAGTGCACGGTCACGTTGCTGGTCGGACCCGGGTGCGCGGTGCCGGTCCCCGCCTGCAAGACCCTCGAGGTCAGGCCCGAGGCGGTCGATTCGGCTTCGGCCGGCGGGGCCGCGACATCGTCCGGCGCCGGTATCGTCACCTGGGCGCCCGCACCGTCGGCGAAGGCGAGCGAGAACGTCCCCAGCGCGGCGGCGGCAATCAAGAGACGTGGTGTCATCAGTTTCATCATGCCGCAGATCCTACCCCATCCCGCGCCGCGGCGAACCGGGCCGGGATGCGGCGACCGGCGCGGGACAACGAGGTTCGCGGGACGCTCGGGCTCAGTCCGTCCGGCCGACCACGACGGCTATCGCGCCCTCGTGCCAGATGCACTCGGCCGCGAAACCCGCCGCCCGCATCGCCGCCAGCTCCTCGTCGAGGGGGAAGTAGGTGTCCTCCCCCGCCCATTCCTCGAAGTGCTCGAACGCCCGCGCCTCGTCGATCCCGCACGCCATCATATGCTCGGCCCAGGCGCGGTAGGTGGCCTCCCGCCCGGCCGGGTCCGCCGGCATCGTCGCATCGCCGTTCACGAAGATGCCGCCCGGCCGGACCGCCGCGCGAATCCGGGCGTACAGGGCGCGCTTCTCTTCCAGCGCCGGAATGTGGTGCAGCGCCAGCGACGCGGCGGCCCCGTCACACCGCGGCAGCGCGGCCAGAAACGACATCTCCCGGACACGGACGCGTCCCTCGAACCGTTCGAGCCGCCGGCGGGCCTGATCGAGCATCTCCCCGTCGACGTCAATCAGCTCCACCGTCCGCGCGCCGTCGTGCGCGAGGATCGCCTCGGACAGCGCACCGGTTCCGGCCCCGAGATCGATCACGTGGTCCGGACCGGACGCGGCCAGCGCCCCGGCCACGACCTCGATCATCGTCTCGTAACCCGGAATGAACCGGCGGATCATCGCGTCGTAGGCCGCGGTCTCGATGCGCAGGTGGCGCCTGACGGAGTGGGTAGACATGGAAAGGACTCACGAACCGGGCCGCTGGGCCTCCGGCCTCGTGGACAGGTTACCACCCCTCAATCGCGCTCGAGGGTCGGATCACCGGCTGTCAGGACCGCCGGCACAGCCCCGCCAAGTAGCCGGACACGCCAGGTCCGGCCGGTCGAAAATCCGGGAAGCACAGGTTGGTGGCGGGGAACGCCCGCAAGAGCGTCAGGATCCCGCCTGCCGGGGGGCGGGAAACAGGTCCTCGATGGAGCAGCCGAAGTACCGCGCGAACTTTCTCGCGTTCTCGACGGTGATGGTCTGATACCGGCGGCGGGCGACGTCGCTGATGTAGGGCTGCGGGAACCCCAGCGCCGCCGCGACCACTCCCTGCGTCACGCCGGCGAGGGCAATCGCCTTCGCGACGCGGTTGGTTCCCGGTTCCGCGCGCAGGGCGACGAGCTGCTCCGCCGTCAACATCGTGCAAAGAATATACGTGATTGGACGTCAACGTGCAATCGCTATTCGTTTTCACTCTAACGCCTTGATTCCATTGAGTTACGTGTTTGCACGTCAGCGATCGATACGGTACCCTGAAATTTGTGTCGCTGGGACAGAACATCAAACGGTTGCGCATGGCGGCGGGACTCTCGACCCAGAAAGCGCTGGCCGACCAGTTGCACGTCCCGCAGCCGCAGGTATCCGACTGGGAGAACGATCGGTACGGCGCTCTCGAGACCCAGACGCTGATAAAGCTGGCCAAGGTCCTTCGATGCTCCATCGATCAGTTGCTGGACGGGGTCGACCCCGACTACGACCAGGTCCGCGAGGCCCGGGAGGCCATCGACGTCGAGCCGCGACGGATCGACTACGGGACCGACACGACCGGCCGTATCCCGGTGGTGGCGGAGGGCGCCGCCGCGCCCTCGGGAGTCAGGTGGGAGGGCGGCGCGCCGGTGCCCGGCAACATCGAGCGCTGGGTGCCGTGTCCCCGCGACGTGGACGACGTGAACGCCTATGCGGTCCGGATCCGCGGCGACTCCATGGCGCCCGCTTACCCTCCGCATACGATCGCGATCATCGCCCCCGGCCGCCGCGTGCAGGACGGCGACGAGGCCTATGTGCAGCTCGCCCCGGACGAGCGGCTCATTCGACTGGTACGAAAGACGCGAGGCGGCTACGTGCTCGAATCGTACAATCCCATGTATCCGGCCCGCGTCGTGCCGCAGAAGAACGTGCTCTCGATGCACGTCATCCTGTACTCCCGCCGCCGGGATTTCTGACGGGCGCCGCCGCAACTACGAAGAAACTCGGACCCGTTTCATCTCTGCAGGGTGCCGCCACCGGCGGGCCGGACAACTTGACCGATGCCCGTGCGAACGAGCAGCCCCTCCGGCCGCGGCCGGCCCCGGAATGCGGCCACCCTCCATCCAGCCCCGGCTCGATGCGCCCTTGCCCGGGTGACGATCGCCCGCGGACTGCCGCCGATCGACGACCGCCATCCCCCTCGGACGAACGGGCTTTCCGGCAAAGTACGGTGATGATCTACGATCATCTGTTCACGAGGCGCCGGCTCCGGGAAGCGGGAGTGCGGCGGTGGTGGGCGGGGGGCTTTCGAGCCATCGTCCCGAAAGGAGAAATCGCGAGATGAGTGAGCAAGAGCCGCAGGCCAGCCCTGCGAGCGATTGGGTGTCGTACCGGCCCGAGATAAAGGTGATGGATTGCACCATCCGGGACGGCGGCCTGATGAACGACCACCAGTTCGGCGACGAGACGGTGCAGGCGGTGTATCAGGCCTGCGTCGAGAGCGGCATCGACTACATGGAGATCGGCTACATCAACTCGCGACAGCAGTTTCCGCCGGGGCAGTTCGGCCCGTGGAAGCACTGCGGCGAGAGCGACCTGCGCCGCATCGTCGGCGACAACGAGACCACGCTGAAGCTGTCGGCGATGGCGGACGCGGACAAGAGCGACTACCGGGAAGACATCCTGCCGAAATCGGAGAGCGTCCTGGACATGATCCGGGTGGCGACCTATATCCACCAGATCCCGCTGGCCCTGGACATGATCAAGCATGCCCATGACCAGGGCTACGAGACGAGCCTGAACCTGATGGCGCTGTCGACGGTGCCGGACCGCGAACTGAACGAGGCACTGGCCCTGGTGGCGAAGTCGGAGGCGGACACGATCTGCATCGTCGACAGCTTCGGGGCGCTGTACGCGGAGCAGATCGACAGCTACATGGATGCGTTCCTCGGCTACGCGGCGCCGGCCGGCAAGGCGGTGGGGATGCACGCCCACAACAACCGGCAACTGGCGTTCGCCAACACCATCCAGGCGACCATCAAGGGCGCCAACCGGCTGGACGCGAGCATGGCGGGGCTGGGCCGGGGCGCGGGCAACTGTCCGATGGAGCTGCTGCTGAGCTTCCTGCACAACCCGAAGTTCCGGCTGCGCCCGGTGCTGCACTGCATTCAGCACCACATCGAACCGATGCGGGACGCGCTGAAGTGGGGCTTCGACTATCCGTACATGATGACCGGTGTGATCAACCAGCACCCGCGGGCGGGAATGGCCTTCAACGAGTCGGAGGACCGGGGCGACATCATCAAGTTCTACGACTCGCTCGAAGACCCGGATTGAGTACCCGGCGGCCGGCCATAAAGCAGGATCAGCGCCGGAACCGTGCATGCACGGAACCGGCGCCACGATTGCATCAACGTCCGCCGACGAGCAGGTCCCAATGCCGGCCGGCCCGGTCGAGAATGGCCGGCAGATCGTCGGCCAACAGGTAGCGATCGCCGACGAGCGCGTGGCCCACGGCCTCGACCTGCTCGAGAAACGCCTCGCGAGACCCATAGCGTTCCTCGATCGACGGTCGCGGGTCCCCGGCCGCTTCGCGTTGCGCCTGCGTGGCCGCGAACGGCACGTAGGACCCGGCGAGGGACACCAGGGTATCGGGGTCGCCGTGGTCCGGGTGGGTGAAGTTCCAGCCGGTGTAGGTGGCCAGCGGCACCGCCACTTCCGGATGGCGGATGCCGGAAGTCTCGTTGCCGTCGGCGTCGACCGCGGGCACGAGCATCGGCAACGGCAACCCGGCGTCATCGGCGCCGGCCAGCCAAGGATTGCTCACGCGCGCGCCGCCCGTGCGGTCGTGCGGCGACCGCACCCCGGGAATGGCCGGAAACCCGATGTCTCGCGGCGGCACGAGGTTGGCGTCCGCGAACCGCGGGTGGCTACTGGGGGGCGGCTCGACCCCGTCGACGACCCAGTGCTTCATCGCGGTCAGCAGCGCGCGCATATTCCACCAGTAGTCGGTCGGATTGCCCATCTCCTGCCGGTTCCCCGGGTCGGGCGGCGGAAACGCGCCCGGACCGTGCTGGGTCCCCGCGAGGAAGTAGAAGCGCACGTTGTCCTGCAGGTCGATGTCCGCGGCGCCGTCCGGTGTCGCGTGCACCAGGGTCGCCACCCGCCCGCCGCCCCAGTACTCGACGCCGGTGTTGGTGTAGAAGATGCGGGGCTGATTCCCCCGGCTCCGATCGTTCCCCAGGGTGCCGTCGACGACCCCGGTCACCGGGTCGCGCAGGGCGGCATCGGCGAAGGGGAACGACGTGGCGTCGAACATGCCCAGGGATATCGGCGTCGCGCCGGGCTGGTTGAGGTCGAGCCGGGACGCCCCCGCGATATGCGGGATCAACCCGTCGAAGACCTGCCGCCCGGCGGTATCGGTGTTGAAGCCCAGATAGAGGAACGTGCGGAGGAAGCGGCCGCTCTGGGACGAGCCGAACGAGAGGGCGTGCTCTGCCGTTACCGCGGCGTCCGGGTCATGCTTGATCCAGGACGCGGTGTCGCGGACGGCGGCGAAGCCGATTCCGCCGACCGGCTTCCCCTCGACCGAGGGCACCGCGAAACGGATGGGCCGGCCGTCGGGAACGTCGAACTCCCAGCCGACCCACACGACGGTGTACCCCGCCTCCATCAGGAACCCGTCGCCGTACGGGCCGCTGCCGCCTCGATTGAATCCGAGCGCGCTCAGACGCCCCCGGTTCGCGATGTCCACCAGCGCCACGCCGTTCCCGCGCCGCGCGTCCGCGGGGGCGAGAATCTGCAGGTCGGCGGTCGCCTCCACCATCCCGTCCGCGTTCGTGGGCGCACGGTCCAGATTGGCGATGACCTGATTGCGCGGATCGGCGGGGTCGATCGCGAACGTGATGCGGCCCGCGATCAGGTCGTAGGGGCCGGCGTCGCCGAACGCGCGCCCGTCCTCGATGGGACCGCGTTCGGTGATCTCCACCGACGACACGTCGGCCTGCGCCACCGGCGGCGCGAGCACGGCAAGGGTCAGGACGGCGGCGAGGAAGCGGTACGTCGGCTTCATGGCGATGGATATCCCTTCGATGCGTGGAACGGTGTCCGGCAATCGGACCGTCAGGCGCCGATTGCCGTAACTATCGCGCGGACTCCTGCGCCGCCGCGATCTCTTCCGCACGGGACCCGGCGAGGATGTTCGTCAGGCCGTAGTTCCCCTCGTGACAGGCGTACTCGAACATCGGTCCCGCGACATCGCTGCGCGACATCGCAGCGATCCGCCCCACGGACGGGTCCAGGTGTTCGGATCGTTCACCGTGAACTCGTAACCGAGCGTATCGGGACCGAGCCGGGTGAACCGCTCGACGACGTGCAGCGCGGTGCTGAGGTTGCCGTTGAAGTTCCGAATGAACGCATGCTGGTTGAAGTTGGTCGTCTCCACCACGAGGGTGTCACCGTCCCAATGGCCCCGCGAATCACCGGCGAACTGGCGAATCTCCGGCGCGACGTGCGGGCGCCCATCCAGCGGAACGAAGCGTACGTCGTGGATGTGCTCCTGCAGGATCGCGACCATGCCGGGGGTCTGCACGATATGGTAGTTGTTGTTGTAGCCGGTAATGGAACGACGGAATGCCGCGATACCAGAGACACCGTTGAGATCGAGCTGTTCCCACGTCTCGACCGGCCGCTGGCCGCCCCGCATCTCCGCGAGCCGGCGCGCTTCCGGCGAATCGATCCGGCCTCCGCCTCCGAATCAGCGCCGGCGAACTGGCGAATCTCCGGCGCGACGTGCGGGCGCCCATCCAGCGGAACGAAGCGTACGTCGTGGATGTGCTCCTGCAGGATCGCGACCATGCCGGGGGTCTGCACGATATGGTAGTTGTTGTTGTAGCCGGTAGGGAACGACGGAATGCCGCGATACCAGAGACACCGGTCTCCGAGATCGAGCTGTTCCCACGTCTCGACCGGCCGCTGGCCGCCCCGCATCTCCGCGAGCCGGCGCGCTTCCGGCGAATCGATCCGGCGCTCCGCCTCCGGGGTCAGCGCCGGCAACCGGCCGTCTTCCGGATCCACGATGATCGACGTCCGCATGTTGGGCAGGACCGACGTTCCCCGTTCCATCCAGAAGTTGTTGTAGGCCCCCACGTTGCCGCCGGCCTCGGTGCGCTGGGCCGGGGCGCTCAGCAGCTCGGCGTTCCGCTCCACGGTCCGCTGCCCGAGGCTGGCCGCCTCTTCCGCCGTCCAGAACGCCCGGTCCGCGAGGTTCTCGGGACGCTGCAAGGGAGTCAGGGTGGCGTTGTTCCAGATGCCCTGCAGGTCCGGATCGCCCCACGGCGTGCGAGGCGAGGACGGCGCTTCGGACGCCTGGCCCAGGGCCGCGACCGGCGCCAGCATCATCATCGCGAGCACGGCAGACACGCCAACGAGAGACAGACGGCTCATCACACTCTCCTCTCGATACCGATCTTCCCGGCATTTCCAGACGCATCAATGATGGCCCCGAACGGGGTCGGGCGCAAGCGCTCCGCCGCCAGGCGGCGGACGCGATGCGGCGGGCTCACGCGATGCGGCGGGCCCACACCGCACGGCGGGTCGATGCGGCCCTCCGGTCTGCCGCGGGCGCGGTGCGCGGCCGGCCCCGTCGGACGCGTGCGCTCGCACCGGCTGGCGGGGTGGGAGACGCTCTCCACCGCGGGCGCCAGGCGGCGTCGCCCGGCTCCGGCCGAGCCGGTTCGTGTACCATGCGGCCAGTCCCCCGGAATCGCTCATGGCAATCGAGCTCACGCCCCGGCAGGCCGCCACCATCGCGGCGGCGATCACCACCGTCTCGGCCCTCGTCATCCTCGTGGCGGTGGGTCTGCTGGGGTGGCTCGCGGCACGGTTCCTCCAGACCTTCTCCGGGGTGTTTCTGCCGCTGGCGGTGGGCGCGGTCGCCGCCCTCGTGTTCCGCCCCTACTACGACTGGCTGCGCAACACCGGACGGCTGCCGGTGGCGGTGGCGGTGGCCGCCGTCCTCCTGTCCGCGCTCGTGCCGCTGGGCCTCTTCGTCGCGTTCTTCGGAGGCCTGGCCATCTCCCAGATCGTCGGTCTCGCCGCGCAGGCGCCGGAGTGGTGGGACAACGCGCGCGCGCTGTTCGAGGCCCAGCTCCCGCGCGCCAGCGAGCTGCTCGACTCGTCGGGTCTGGCCGATCGGCTGCGGGAGATCGTCCTCGAGCAGCAGCTCGCCATCGTCGAGTGGCTCCGCACGGTGGGGATGCAGGCGATCACCGCCGGCTTCGGTCTCGCGCGCGGGCTCGGCGCTCTTTTCTCGTGGATCATCACCCCGGTCTACTTCGCCTATTTCCTGACCTCCGGCTTCCGGCTCGACACCGACCGCGTGCTGCCCTTTCTCAAACCCGACACCCGCGAGGACGTGACCTATCTGCTGCACGAGTTCGTGGACATCACGGTGGCGTTCTTCCGCGGTCAGCTCATCATCGCGTTGCTGCAGGGCGTGCTGTTCGCCGCGGGGTTCAGCCTCATCGGCCTGCGCTACGGATTCGTCATCGGCCTCGCCCTCGGCCTTCTGAACGTGATCCCCTATCTCGGGAACATGATCGGTCTCGCCGTCGCCATCCCCATCGCCTTCTTCCAGACCGACGGCGGCTGGCTGACCTGCCTGCTGGTGCTCGCGGTGGTCCTGGTGGTGCAGCAGATCGAAGGCTGGTTCCTGACCCCGAAGATCATGGGGCAACGCACCGGGCTGCACTTCATGGCGATCATCGTCGCGGTCTTCTTCTGGGGCACGGCCCTGGGCGGCATCCTCGGGTTGATCGTGGCCATCCCCCTGACCGCCTTTCTCGCCTCGCTCTGGCACCTGGCGCGCGAGAAGTACATTCCGGAAATCGTATGAGGCGCGCGGCGTGACGGGGCTGCCGAAACCGGGCCTGTGCGCCGCCGGGCCGTGATACGTTTAAGTTGACACGACGACCCTATAAAGGAGGAACGACATGGCGAAACGACTGATTGGCGCGCGGTTCAGTCTGATGCTGGCCCTGGTGCTCGTGGCGCTCGGGGCGTGGATGCTGGGACAGGGCTCGACCGCGATCTCCGCGGCCCAGAGCAACTTCGTCGGCGGCGACCCGTCGCGGCCGGATGCCTCGGACATCCGCGCCCTGCGGCTCCGGTTCGAGGCGGGCGCGCGGTCGAACTGGCACAGCCACGGCGGGTTCCAGTTGATCATGGCGGAAGAGGGACGCGGGCGCACCCAGGTGCGCGGCGAGCCGCTGCAGGAGATGCTGCCCGGCGTCGCCTACTACGCGGGCTCGGGGGTCGTGCACTGGCACGGCGCGGCGCCGGACGGACACATGGTGCAGCTCACCGTGGTCGGCGGCGAGGGCCCGACGGAGTGGCTCGGGCCGGTAAGCGACGAAGACTATCTCGGCCAGTAGCAGCGAGTCCCCGGCTCCGGGCCGCGGTCCGTCCGCCGCGGCCCGGAGCCGAACCCGGCCGGGAGCCGGCAACAAGAGCCCCCCGACTTCACCGCAGGCTCCTGGTTTCACCAGGGGTTCCTACCCAGAGAGGCGTTGTCATGCAGCCATCCACGCTCCGCAACGGTCCCCACCGGAGGCGCGCACACCCGCACGCACCGGTCGCCTCCGTCGTCGCCGGCCTTCTCGCCCTGACCGCGGTGGCCGGCCTGTCGGCCAAGGACTGGCCGCAGTGGCGAGGCGCCGAACGGCGCGGAATCTGGACCGAGACCGGCATCCTCGAGACGTTCCCCGACGCCGGGCTCGCCGTGAAATGGCGGACCCCGGTCAACGGCGGATACTCCGGTCCGGCGGTCGCGGACGGCCGGGTCTTCGTGCTCGACTATGTCGAGACCGAGCCGCGGACGATGGACGGCACCGAGCGCCTGCTCGCGCTCGACGAAGAGACCGGCGCGGTGCTCTGGACCCACGAGTGGACCACCACCTACCGGATGCTGATGTTCACTTATGCCACCGGCCCGCGCGCCACCCCCACCGTCGATGGCGACCGGGTCTACGTGACCGGGTCGACCGGGCGCATCCTGTGCCTGGACACGGCGACCGGGTCGGTCCTCTGGGAGAAGGACACGGTCGCGGAGTACGACACGAGCATCCCCGTCTGGGGCACGTCGAGCGCGCCGCTCATCGACGGCGACCGCGTGATCCTGCTGGTGGGGGGCGAACCGGACGCCCTGGTGATGGCGTTCGACAAGCATACCGGCGCCGAGGTGTGGCGGGCGCTCGAGAGCCGGACGGAGATGGGCTACAACCAGCCGTTGATCATCGAGGCGGGCGGAGTCCGCCAACTGATCGTCTGGCATCCGCGCGGCCTCTCCTCGCTCGACCCCGTCACCGGCGAGGTGTACTGGGAGGAGCCGTTCGAGGGACGAGCCAACATGACGGTCGCCGACGCCGTCCACGTCGGGTCCTATCTGTTCATCTCGGGCTTCTACAGCGGGTCGATGATGATGCGGCTCGACCTCGATCGGCCGGGCGCCACCGCGCTGTGGAAGGACGGCAGCCGCCGCGTGCTCGACAACGGCATCGAGGTGGCGGAAGAGACCGGCCTCCACTCGGTGATGACCACGCCGCTCGTGATCGGAGACTACATCTACGGCATCGGCAGCCACGGACAGGTGCGCGGCCTGCTCGCCGCCACCGGCGAACGGCTGTGGGAAGCCGAGGGATTGACCAACCACAACCGCTGGGGCTCCGCGTATTTCGTCGAGCACGAGGGCCGCTACTTCGTCTACAACGAGAACGGCGACCTCATCATCGTCCGGTTCAACCCGGACGGCTACGTCGAGCTCGGCCGCACGCATCTGATCAACCCCACGTCGCGATCGGGCTACGGCGGCAGCCGCGCGGGGTCGCGGTCGCGGTTCCGCCACGGCCAGAGCGATCGGCTCGTGGTGTGGGCGCATCCGGCGTTCGCCAACCGCCACGTTCTGGTGCGGAACGACGAAGAGATCATCCGGGTGTCGCTGGACGCGAGCGACTACTGACAACCGAGGGCAGACCGGCCCAGCCGGCAACCGCGAGGGGACGTGTCGATGGCAACCTATACACGCAAGGAGTTTCTCGGCCTCAGCGCCGTGCTGGCCGGCGGGGTCGGCGTGGCGAAGCTGCCCGTCGCGGCGGCGCAGGAGCCCGCCACCGGGGAGGGGCCGCCGGATCTGGCGGTGGTCAACGCCCGGGTGTACACCGTCGACGATGCGCTGCCCCGCGCCGAGGCGTTCGCGGTCCGGGCGGGCCGGTTCGTCGCCGTGGGCAGCACCGACGACGTGCGCAACCTCGCCGGTCCGAACACCGAGGTGATCGACGCCGAGGGCATGACCGTCACGCCGGGATTCATCGATGCCCTCCCACCCGAGCGGCGTGAACGAGCTCTACGGCGTGAACACCAACCTGCGGACGGTCGCCGAGATCCAGGCCGCCCTGCGGGCCAAGGCCGTCGACACCCCGCCCGGCCGGTGGGTGCGGGGCTTCATGTTCGACGACACGAAGGTCGTCGACGGCCCCCTGCACCGGACCCACCTCGACGCGGCGGTGCCCGATCATCCCGTCAACGTGGCCCACCGCGGCGGTCACACCAACTGGTTCAACAGCAACGCGTTCGCGCTCGCCGGCATCACCCGCGACACCCCGGACCCCCCCGACGGCCGCTTCGCGCGCGGCGCCGGCGGCGAGCTCTCGGGCATGGTGGCGGAGCATGCGCGCGACGTCTTCGCGGCCGTCGGCGAGCGGGAGGAGCTCACCGAGGAGGAGCAGCGCACCCGCGCCCGCGAGGGGATGGCCTACATGTCGCGGCTGATGACCGCGGCCGGCCTCACCACCGTCCACGACGCGGGGGCGAGCCGCGGCCGGCTGGTCGCCTATCAGGACGCCCGTGAGGCGGGCGAGCTGCGCCACCGCGTCTACAGCATGATCGGGGGGCCGTACGAGCACCTGCGCAACGCCGGCATCTCGACCGGCTTCGGCGACGAGTGGCTGGGCATCGGCGGGGTGAAGTACGTCGCCGACGGGTCCGCCTCGGAACGCACGATGCGGATGAGCACACCCTTCGAAGGCCGGCCGGACGACTACGGCATCCTGACGATGTCGCAGGACGATATCCACGACGTCGTCGAAGAGGCGCACCGCCACAACTGGCAGGTGGGCATCCACGCCAACGGGGACGTCACCATCGACATGGTGCTGAACGCCTACGAGCGGGTCCTCGACCGGTGGCCGCATCCCGACCGCCGGCACCGCATCGAACACTGCTCGCTCGTGAACCCCGACCTGCTCCGGCGGATCCGGGACACCGGCACGATCCCGACCCCGTTCTGGACCTACATCCACTTCCACGGCGAGAAATGGCAGAACTACGGCGCCGCGAAGATGGAATGGATGTTCGCGCACCGCTCGTTTCTGGACTTCGACATCCCCGTGCCCGGGGCATCCGACTACACGCCCGGCCCGTTCGAGCCCCTCATGGCGCTGCAGAGCATGGTGACGCGCCGGGACTTCGACGGCCAGGTGTGGGGCGCCAGCCAGCGCGTCACCGTGGACGAGGCGCTGCGCATCGGCACCCTGCACGGGGCCCGGGCGTCCTACGAGGAACGGGCCAAGCAGCCCGAGGTAGAAGTCCCCGGTGTTCAAATGGATGGCTGAAGGGGCCGGTAGCGCGATAACGCGGCGATCCGCGCCGAATGGAGCTGGAATCGCGTCAAGACCGGCTCCAGCCGCTCCAGAACGTCCCACAGACCCACAAACAGGCCGATCAGCGCGCATACGCCGGCTACCGCCCGGCCCTGCAGGCCACGGGGCGTGCCGACACCGATCGCATGACGCAGAAGCAGCCCGAGGTTGAGGCCCGCGACGTGCACCAGCAGTCGCTTCAGAATGTTCGAATGCCCCCGCAGGTGCACCCGCCGCATCCCTCCCGTCTCATACAGATGCGCAAACGGCCGCTCCACCAGCTCGCTACGACTCCGCTGCAAACGCCGGCCCCGCTTGCCCCGTATCCGACGCCGGTTCCCATGCACCGGATCCCGAGCCTCCGGCGCGTCCTTCCAGCACCGCTTGCCCCGCGCCGGCTCCGCAATGTAACTCCGAATATCGACCGCCGCCAGACCCACCAACGTCTCGTTGCTGTGGTAGCCCTTGTCCGCAACCACCTCCGCAACCCCCGCCTCCCCCGCCAGCACCGCCTCCACCTCCTCGGCCGCCGTGATCAGGTCTCGACTATCGTCGTTGTATCCCCTTCGTCCGCGCCCTGAACCGTCACACCCACCACCGCACCTGTCTCCATATCCACCGCATGCTCCACCTTGTGGGCCATGTGGGTGCTGCCGTCCTTCATCTTCGCGACTTTCGCATCCGGGTCGTGAGGGTGAGTCCACTCCTTGTTCGACGTCTTCTTCTTCCGCTTCCGGTCAAACCGCGCCAGGTCCTCCGCCGTCGGGGTCTCAATGCCGGAAGCCTTCGCCAAACCGGTCAGGAACGCCGTGTAGCCTTCACCCGTGTCACGTCGAACGATACTCCGCAGCGCCGCGTTGGCTTCCAGCATCGTCGCATCAATGCCCAACGTCTTCCCCCCGACCAAGCCCGTCTCCGCCAACTGCTGCAACACCCACGTGAAGACCGCCTGATGAGTCTCGACCGAAAACAGGCGCCGCGTCCGCGAGATCGTCGAATGGTCGGGCGGCGCCACCGGTGTCGCCAAATGCAGAAACGCCCGCAGGCTCAGCGAATCGGCCGCGCGCCACGCGATGGCCCGCTCCGAGTCCAACCCTTCGAAGTACCCGATAAGCAGCAATCGGAAATAGCGGCCCGGAGCCAGACTCGGCCGTCCCATCGTCGCGTAGAACGGCGCGCACAGTCCTTCGACGAACGCGTCGAAGCCTGCCGCCTCGAGAATCCGGTTCAGTCGCTCATAGAACGGATGCCCCGCGCTCTGAGGCAGATCCGTCGTCGCTACCCACATCGATTGCTGCCACCCGTCGTCGCGCGTCAAGCCCATCGCCATGCGCACCAGTGTAGAACATAGGACCCGTCAGATCGATCCCTGGATGCCGACTTTTACCACGGGCTGCAAGGGCTCGATCACCGCCGGCAAGCTCGCCGATTTCGTCATCCTCGACCGCGACCCCCACGACGCGGACCCGGACGACATCAAGAACATCGGCGTCGTGCGCACGGTGGTCGGCGGACGGACGATGCATTCGGCGTAGGCTTGGAACCGGCGCTCTTCACACCAGAGCGGTCTATGAAGGCCGCCCTGGAACCGGGTCGAGTACTCGGGCGCGCCGGAGGACGATTTCAGCTATTTCCTGCTTCATGACCCGTTCGGCGAAGAAACACGCCATCCATTCGACGAAGGCGATCCACAGGCCTCGGGTGGAGAATTCCTGTCCGGCGAGCGTTTCGAGATACGAAAGAACATCTGCGCGTGTGATGGTCACATCGTCGGTGCCCTTGAGGACGGTCTGGGCGATCGGGATGGCCGCCAGCTGGGATCGGATCATGCTTCGAAATTCGTCCTCTCGAACGCCAACTGGCAAGTTCGCGCGTGCCAAGTCCAAGAGCATCATGCGATCTGCGGCTCCCAGGTGCCCGCTTGGGGTTTGCGAGTAGACGCGTTACGCCCGCTCGGGCCGCCGGCTCACCGGAAACCAAGGCGTTATGCCACCGCCTGCGGGCGCCCCCACGGGTCGCCAGGATGTCGGCGAGACCGCGGGCCGCACGGGCCATCGCTTCTGTGGCTGGCCGCTCGGCTTGCGCAATTTCCTTGAGTGTAGCGACTACGGCCGGATCATCCACGGTCGTCTCCACGAGAATCTCGATGTTTGGGTCGGTTCTTTCGCCCAAGCCCGCGCGGGTCACGTTGGCGGACCCGGCTCGGCCACTCGACGCAGATCACTCCCGCCGATCTTTCCCCCAAAGATCGCGTCAAGCACAGACACCAGCCCCCGATCCAGGGCAGTCGCCGAACATCCCCATCCGCAAGAGACTCCAGGAATCCCCGGACCGTCAGTCCCGGCGAACCAGCCTGCCTTCCCACCACTTCTACCTTCCCAGATGGCCGTGGAGGTCCCGACACGCCGCCGCGATCCGCCGTCTACCTTCGCCTTCCTGTAGCGCGCCCCGTACCTTCGTCACGACCTCCGCATCCTGCATCCCATGTACCACCAAGACGCCGCGACATTCCCTGCCCAAAATGTCAACCACCGGATTAACACTAGCTATACCGTAGCTCTCTGCCATTCGCCGGTTGTCGTCCTCACTCAGGCTCCGCCAGCAGTTTTCGTCCACCGACCCCCCCCACTCAATGTTCCACCACAGCTTCGCCTGGCCGTCCCAATAGCACTGCCCCACACACTCGCTTCGTCCAACTCTACTCGGAACAGCCCGAACGTCGGTCAGGCTCACGTGAATCGCCAGATGCAGGCCTTGAACGGCTCTCCTCAAACGGGTGTGGGTGGGTTGAGGCGCGATCGGCGGGTCGGCGAGGGGTGCTGGCAGTTCACCTGACCGGCGGCGGGCGTGGCGCACCGTGGCGGGATATAGTCGGAGCGGAGTAGCTGCGGGCCGGCCGGCGTGTCAACGCGCTACGCGCGTCCTTCGCTGCGCTGCGGCCCTTCGGGTGACACACCGTCCGTCCCTCCGCTCAAGCAGCAGATATGGGCCTTGCGGCCCGGCCTGGACGGGGGCGTCCCGGCCGTCCACGACAACGCGGAAAGCGCGACGGCTGGCGGTTCGGGGATAGACGCTGGCTGATTGCCCCAACGGCCACCTCGGGTCCCGGCGCCGGCGGCGGACGCCCGTTGGGCGGGGCCAAGGGTGTTGTCGGGGCCGCGTGCGTCGTCTCGCTTGGCGGAAGCGGTTGCAAACGCAAGGGGCTTCCTGGTCTCATGGGCGTGTATCACCACGACCCGCGAGGAGGAGAGCCCCATGCGTCTGACTACGTTACTACGGCGGCTGTTGGGTGTCACGCAGATGTACGTCAAGCAGGTGGAAATGGCCGCCGACGGTCCGTTGACGGTGTCGGTGGAGCCGGCGTGGCGGCGTTCCCGGTGCGGGACGTGCGGGAAGCGGTCGCCGCGGTATGACCGGCAGCCGGTGCGCGAGTGGCGGCATCTGTCCTGGGGCCGGATGCCGGCGTGGCTGCGGTATGCGCCGTGGCGGGTGTCGTGCCGGCGTTGCCGCGGGGTGAAGGTGGAGCAGGTGCCGTGGGCGAGCGGCAGCAGCGTGTTCACGTCGGGGTTCGAGGAATTGGCGGCGTATCTGGCGCAGGTGACGGACCGGACGGCGGTGAGCCGCCTGCTGGGGATATCGTGGGTGACGGTGGGCAGCATCGTGGAACGGGTTGTGGCGCGGCGGCTGGACGGGGCTCGGTTCGCCAAGCTGAGACGAATCGGCGTCGATGAGTTCAGCTACCGGAAGCGTCACCGCTACCTGACGATCGTGGTTGACCATGACGAGCGTCGGGTGGTTTGGGCGGGGCGGGGGCGCAGCGCCGAGACGCTGGGGGCCTTCTTCGAGCAGTTGGGACCTGGTGGCTGTGCGCGGATCGAGTTGGTGACGGCGGACCTGGCGTCGAGCTGGCAGAAGGCGCTGCGGGCGTGGGTTCCGCACGCGCGGGTGGTGTTCGACCGGTTTCACGTTGAACGGCTTGCGGCGGATGCGGTTGACGAGGTGCGGCGTTCGGAGCAGCGGCGGCTGGCCTCGGAGCCGGAGGATGCGAAGGCGCTCAAGGGGACGCGCTATGCGTTGCTGAAGCACCCGGCGCGGCTGAGGCCTGGTGAGGCCCGGCGTCTGGAGACGTTGCGTCGTAAGAACCGGGCGCTGGACCGGGCCTACGAACTGAAGGAGTACCTGGCGACGATCCTGGGGCAGGCGACACCCGAGGATGCGCCGGCGCTGCTCGATGAGTGGCTGGAGTGGGCTGCGCGGTCCCGCCTGACGCCGTTCGTGAAGCTGGGGCGTACGATTCGGAAACACGCTGAAGGCATCCTGGCGTACCTGGACACGAAGATGACGAACGGTCCGGTGGAGGGCATCAACAACAAGCTGCGGGTGATCGCGCGTCGCGCCTATGGCTTCCACTCGCCCGGCGCGTTGATCTCGATGCTGTTCCTCTGCTGTGGAGGCATAGAACTGGCGCCGCCGCTACCCACACGCATTTGAGGAGACTCCCTTGAACTCGCCTACCGACAAACCCCAACAACGCCCGGCGCGGCAGGTAGAGGTCAACGACCCACAAATCGAACTCACGGGCCGTTAGATCCGCCAAGTCCGAAATCAAACTCAGCACTCGGCTCAGAACAATTTCATAGGTATTTGTTTAGCGGGTTATTTCTCAACAAATACGGGGCTGAAATGGGCCTGGAAAGCGGAAGTTCAGAGCCGCGACGAGGTTGCGTTGGCCCGATGGTTTCGTTCACGGATTGCCTCCACCGCCAATACGATGCCGCGGGGAGGAAACCGGACCGAAGCGCCGGCCTGCCGACGGGTGCGGTGGTGACCGAGCCCAGCCCACTCGGGACACCCGCTGCGCAGATCCGACAGCCGACCCGCGGAGCACAGCGTCGCGGCGAGCCGCGGGACCGGCCGCGCTTCGAAGCGGTCGTTTGGAGGCGTGCCCGCCTACGCGGGGGGCGGCGGGAGCCCGAGAACCTCGGGGCCAATCGGTTCGGTGGCGCACATCTCCTCGACGGCGCCAGCGGCGGCGCGCCCGGCGATGAGGGCGGCAGGGACGGCGGGTTCGGTGGCCCGCAAAATCGTGGCGATCAACGGCGGCAGACCGAGGTCGCGTTGGCGGGCGGTGCGCACCACGCTGGACAGCACCTGCTGGGTGTCGGCCCCGCGGCGGGTGCGGTTGCCGCCGCACACCTTGCGGATGACCACGGCGGGCCGGATGGCCTGTTCGGCGCGCCAGTTGGTGGCGTCCAGCGAGGGGTCCCACAGGAAGAGGAAAACGGCGAGGAATTCGGTGACCAGGTGATTGGCGAAACGCACTGCGTCTTTCAGCGGCGGCGGTGCGTCGACCAGCCGACCGAGCCGGGCGATGAGTCGGCCGCGGGCCGTCGCCATGCCGTGCTCACTCAGTTCTCCCGCGTTGCAGCGGTCGCGCAGGTCGAGGCCGGCCTGCAAGGTCGCCTGCACATCGCCGGCCCAGCGACTGTCGGGATGGTCCTCCTGGAGTTCCTTGCATCGTCGGAGCAGGTGCGCAAGACACGATTGGTGCTCGGCGTCGCGGAAGCAGCGGTACGGCGCCCATCCGTCGCGCACGAGCACGCCGGCGTAGTCGGTCCCGAGCACGGTGGCCGCATCGTCGAACCCGCGGCCGCGGCAGATGGCGTAGACCGTCGTGTCCAGGGTGGCGTACGCCCAGAGCCAGTGGCGGTCGGCGCCGACGCGCCAGCCGGTCTCGTCCGGCGTGACCACGGGCGCGTTGCGGACTTGCTCGCACAACTCCGCGTAGGCCGGCGCGGCGTCGCGGGCGGTGCGGTGCAGCAGGTGGACCAGACCGCTCGGCGTAACGCGCAGATTGAAGTTGGTCCGCAGCAAGTCGGCGACCTTCGCCAGCGGCACCCCCATCCCCGTGTGCAACTCCACGACCAGCGCGACCACGCCGGGGCCGAGTTGCGCCCCGGCGGCTCCCAGCGCGTCGGAGGTCTGCAAGGCGTGGCGGCCCTGCACCCGCCGCCGGCACTGCGAGCAGTGCCCGACCTCGATGTCGAACCGGCGCACGATGGGGCGCACCTTGGGCAGGTCCTCCTGATACTGCGACGCCACGCGGGCCACTTCGACCGCGCCGCCGCAGTCCGGGCACGCCGAGGGGACCGGCGCTGCGTGGGTTTCGTCGACCCGCGCCGGGCGGAGACGGCAGCCGTGCCGCCCGTACTGCGCACCGGGCCGCCGGCCGGGCCGCTTGCCGTGACCCTGCGGCCGGTCCTTGGCGAAGGGCGCCGCTTGTCGGCGGCCGGCGCGACGCGACGCCTCCAACTGCTGTTTCAGGTGGTCGTTCTCGCGCTCCAAACGGTCGTTCTCGCGTTTCAGGCGGTCGTTCTCCCGCCCAAGTTCCTTGATGCGCGCGTCGCGAGAATCCCGCTCCGGCCGGGACGCGTCCGAACCGCCGCGTTTGCCCTTCTCTCGAGCCATACCCCATGTATCGGCACGCGTGCCCCGAACCTGCACACCGCTTCGCGGAGTTTCTCACCCTTACCCGCTAACCAAAGACTTTCATAGTTATTGCCCAGGACGCTCTCCGCGCTCGCCTCCTGCCTCCAGACCACGCACTCAAACACAACGACCGCCGCCGCACAAACCCCGGCGACCACCAACACCCAAGGGTCGTCAGTATGCCTGACCCCGCCCACTAAAGCCAACACCACTGTAGCGGCGGTCACTACCAGTCGGCGCAGCCGTCGCCAACCTCTCAATGTCACCGACACGGCTCCGCGTCCAAGAAAGCCAGCAGTTTTGCGTACATTATTTGCGACCTCACCTCGACATTCTCTTTGTTCGCTCCCTCTCGAGCAAACGCCATGTAGTACCTAAGCGTGTCCTCGGCAATCTGAGCAGATTCGACCTCTTCCGCAGGCAGGCCACCGCCCGCGGACCGCTCGACGGCCCTTGTTTGAAGATCGCTCACCGCTTGACTAACCGCCCGGCGTTCCTTTTCGAATCTTTCAAGAAACGCGACAAGCGTTTCCGGAGCGACCATCCGGTCATCCCTGGTCAATCGCATAAGTGCTACGGATAGATCCACTATTGTCCAACGGGTCCGTAGGCATCGCGGTTTGTACTCCGACATCTTTCGCAGCGTGTCCAGAATCCCAAGGGCCCGCGTCGCTTCAGAACCTGTCGAGTCGAACTGCTCGTTTTCATACAATTTCTGTAGATCCGCGCCCTTTAGTCCCGTAGGACCCCCGTACCACGCCAAGGCCAGTACAATTGCCGAGTGCTCATCCCATCCAAACCGGAATTCCCTGATGCCAGTCTTAGGCCACACCGGATGGGCGGCCAGTCGCTCCGCCACAAAATCCCGAACCGGTCCGCTCCCGGCGTTTCGCTTTTCCGCTGCATTCAACGGCTCGCCTTCCTGGAGTCGAAGAAACAGCTCGCGCACTTCATCGCTCGTGGCATCCTCGATCTTCGATACCGTGAGATTCGCAAATTGCAATTTGTCCCTCGCTGCGTCAGGGAGTCCGGACCACTGTTTGCCACCCAGGTCGCCGAAATCTGGAAATGGATCCACGTCTTCGGTTAGCGGGTCGTGGCGAGAAAATCCACGAAAAGGTGTGCAGGTACGGCGGGCGTGTGCCGATACGTGAAGTATGGCGCGCAAGAGCGATGACCGCGGCGGTTCGAAGGGTCCTGGGCCTCAGCGAGACCCTCGGGACGTGCGCATCGAGCGCCTCGAACGAGACAAGGCGAAGCTGATCGAGGAGCGGGATCACTGGAAGCGCCGCAGCGAGCATCTGGAGAAGGAGCTCGAGGCGGCGCGGCGCGCCGGCCGCCGACAAGCGGCCCCCTTCGCCAAGGACCGTCCGCAGGGACGCGGCGGGCGTCCCGGGCGGCGAGCCGGGGCGGAGTACGGCAGGCAGGGGCGCCGCCGGCCGCCGACGCAGGCTGACGAGACCCACGTGGCGCCGGCCCCGACGAGCTGTCCGGACTGCGGCGGCGCGGTCGCGCTGGACCGTGTGGCGTCGCAGTATCAGGAAGACCTGCCCGAGGTGCGTCCCCTCGTGCGGCGCTTCGACATCGAGGTGGGCCACTGCTCGCAGTGTCAGCGGCGCGTGCAGGGCCGGCACGCGCTGCAGACCTCCGACGCGTTGGGCGCGGCTGCCGCTCAACTGGGCCCGAACGTCGCCGCGCTGGTCGTCGAGTTGCACACCGAGCTGGGCATGCCGCTGGAGAAGGTCGTCCGCGTTCTGCGGACGCAGTTCGGACTGTCGGTGACCAAGGGCGGCCTGGTCCAACTGCTGCACCGCACCGCCGACGCGGCGGCGCCCGCGTATGCGGCGCTGCGCGAGCAGGTCCGCTGCAGTCCGGTGGTCACGCCGGATGAGACCGGCTGGCGGGTGAACGCGATCCTCCACTGGCTGTGGGCGTTCGCCACCCCGGAGACGACGGTCTATGCCATCTGCGACGGCCGGGGGTTCGCCGAGGCGGCGGCGGTTCTCGGCCCCGACTTCGCCGGCGTGCTGGTGCGGGACGGGTGGGTGGCCTATCGCGGCTTCAAGAAGGCGCCGCATCAAACGTGCCTGGCCCACCTCTTGAGACGGTGCAAGGACTTGCAGGCCGCTCATCCCGACAGCCCGTGGGCGGGCGCGGTGCAGGCGGTCCTGCGGGACGGCCTCGCCCTGCGGACCCGCTCGAACGCGGGCGAAATCAGTGAGCACGGTCTGGCGTCGGCCCGCGGTCGGCTCGCCGCCCGGCTCGGCCGGCTGATCGACACCGCGCCGCCGTTGGCCGCCGCCGAGCGCTTCGCCAAGCACTTGGCCAACGAATTCCCGGCGGTGTTCCTCTTCTTGTGCGACCCGTCGATCGACGCCACCAACTGGCGGGCCGAACAGGCCATCCGACCCGCAGTGGTCACGCGTAAGGTCTGCGGCGGCAACCGCACCCGGCGCGGGGCCGACACCCAGCAGGTGCTGGCCAGCGTCGTGCGTACCGCCCGCCAACGCAACCTCGACCCGCGCTCGCTGATCACGACGATGCTGTGCGCCCCCGAACCCGTCGTGCCCGAAGCGCTTGCGTTGCCGCCGCCCGCCTGACGCCGGGCGGCGTGGAAACCGCTCATCCGCTTCCCGTCCTCCTGCGCGCCCCCGGCCCGCACTCAATCCGCGCCGTCCCGCCGCCGCCCGAGCCCGCGACCCGTGGGTTTCGCCGCCAGCGGCGGGAACGCCACCAGGCAGCTCGCCGCTGTTCGCGGCGTCGGTCCCCGCCGCGTGTCCCTCATGGCGGCGGCGCCGTCGCCGGGACCCGCGTGGTCTCGCGCCGCCGCGGGGGACCGGGGCGCCGCGGAGCCGCCAGACCCAGCGCTCCGCGAGCGAACCAGCCGGACCGACCGTCGCTGCCGATGACGCGCCGACAAGCTGCCTTGGCGACAATGGGACTGCGAGTCTGCCATGGGCGCTCTCAACAGCGACATGCTCTGCACAGGTCCGCCGGCCGGCGAGTCGCCCCTCGTGCCCCTCGTTTCCGGCCTCCTCACAGCCACAGAGACCGACGCTGCGATGCCGACAAATCTGCGCGGGGACAACCTCGTCATGCAGCAACTTCCCCGACGGCTCGGTTCATTTCCGCCCATTTCCACTGGAGAAAATCAGTCCCGCACCCGGTAACCGAATACGGATCCACTTTCTTCAATAACGGCAAATCGTCGTTCAGAAATTCCCATATTGCCGTCAGCCTCTGCTTTCCGTCGATCACGCTGAAAAGATGCGGACTGCCGTCGGGAAGTTTTCGCAAATATATCTTCGGGATATCGAATCCCCGGAGGATCGAGTCAATCAGCAGTGCCTGCTGCGCCGCCGACCATACCAAGCCCCGCTGAAACTCGTCGTCGACCTCGATGCGGCTCTTGAAGTCAGCCAGCATCCTGACGCTCCATTCGCTGGTGTCCTTACGCACTCAAAATCCTCCATCTATCTATGGTGCGCACACGGTGCAGGGTAGCGTGTCGTCGTCCTCGTCAAGTGCCTCAGCGAGCACTTCTATGAGCGGAACCTTCACTCGCGCCTTCGTCGCTCGCGCCTTCGTCGCCCGCGACACGGCGGCGTCGTGGCGTTCTTGGATTTCCGCACGGCGAGCAAGCAAGGCCGGGAGAGTTTCGCCGTTGGACCAGGTGTACTGACGAGCGCGCATGGCGCGACCACCGAAGTCAGCGTCGCCGTCGACCCCGGCGTCCCGCAGTACTTTTCGTTCGATGGCTACAGCCCGGTTGAACAGTTTCGGGTGCCGGTCGGCGAGGCCGACCCATTCCGCCTTACGTTGGTAGAAGCAAAAATAGCAGCCGGACCGCGTTCTCCACTCATAGTAGGCGGGCAGGCCGATCCCGGCGTCCGCGAGAATACGCGTCACGCCGTTGCGGTCGACTCCATCCTCGACGAACGGAAACACGGACTGAATGTTTGGCTTGGTGGAAATGTACCCCTTGCGGTTCGACTCGTCGGAGCGAATCGCGACGTAGGAGATCGCCGGCGCGTCACCGATCCATGCCTCAATCGGCTTGATCTTCAGGTTCTTGGTGCACCACCGCATCTGCGGCGAAGGCAAGGCTCCACGGAAGACTTCGAACCAATGGTCGAAGCCGCGCATGGCATTCAGGCGCGTGATCGGCTTGCCGAGGATTACTTCGAGACGAGTCAGATACTCATAGGTCTCCGGAAGCTCCGCCCCTGTGTCGCAGAAGAAGTAATCCAAAACGGGCACCTTGTTCCGAAGATAAACGGCGAGCGCGCTGGAGTCCTTGCCGCCTGAAATGCCGCAGATATGGCGGGTCTCGTCAGTCATTCCGGGTCCTCTCTTCACGGAGGTCGAATTGCATTCCGGGGTCGGTAGCGGCCGGCTCGGGCAGAAGCCGTTCGCCAAGGAGGGCCAGCATGGCGGCATGCGCCCGCTGCGGCGATCCGACCACTTGGGTCATTTCCCGGAGAGTCCGGTCGAACAAGTCGTCGGCCCGTCGGCGTTGGCGCTGGTCGAGGTCGACGAGCCGGACGTGCTCGCTGCCGTCCGCGCGGGTAAAGGTCACCCGAAGGGACCCCAACGCAGCAGCGCCATTGGTCGGGCGCGCAGTATGGAGGGTAACAACCCTCTGAAAAGCCGCCATGTGCTGGGGGAGCTCTCGTCTAAACCGGTTTGCGTCCTCATCGGACCATTCGGCGGGCGCTTTTCGAAGGAGAACGGTGGCGACGGCCTGGACCCAATCGGCGTCCGTCTCGACGGCCTCGTTGGCAAGCGTGAGGACGAGGGCACGGACCTCGGGGTTGAGCACGTCGCTGTCGACGGCGCCCGCTTGTCTCGTGATCGTCTGCCGTGTGGCCTCTCCACTGGCCTCTACGACAAGTGCAAAGAGCGTCGCGAGCAGCCGGTCGTAGCCCTCGCCGAGGTCCTTCAATGCCGCGCCGACATGGTTCGCGTACGCGTCGGCCTTCGCGTACCCGCGCGCGTCCGCCGGGATGGGACCGAATTCCAGGGCGACCGGAAGGCTGCAAAAGAGCAGTTCGTCGGGCTCGACCGCGGCGACGATGGCATCCCTCGCCTTCAACGTCGACGGGTTGAGATGGCGTGTTTGCAGAGTGTACTTGTCGAGACGCCGTACCTGAGAGACCAGATGACTAACGATGGAAAGCACGTTGGACACCCGCTGTTTGCGCAACCCGGGTTGTACACCGAGAGACTTGGCAAGCGCAGCGACGGCTTGGCGCCGGGCACCAGTTGTGTTGGCGAAGTGCTTGATCTCGAAATGGCCTGCATTGCGAACCATGCGCTCCGACAAATCAGGCGTCAGGAACGGCTTGAAGGTGCCGTGCTCGTAGATGGCAACCTCATCGCGGAAGGCGAGCAACCCCGCGGTAATGAATACTGGAACCACTCCGGCCTTCATTCCGACCGGCGGTAAGAGTAGCGCGGCGTAGATGTCCTTCAGGTTGATTCGACAGGTCTTGGCGCGCCTGAACTCCTCAGACAGAATATCCCAAGCGGGCAACAACAGCGGGTCGGAAGGTCGACGAAACACCAAGGCGCCGTTGCGGTCGTCGGGCCCGTGGAGTCCGGTCCGCTCCAGAAATGCGCGATACATGGCCACTTCTGGACCGTAGCCGTGGAAGCCGAGATCTGGCTCGGAGCCATGTTCGATCATCGCTTCGAGCAAGACACGCCGAGCCTTGGCGCCCTGGGATGTGAGGTCCGTTCGGTTCAGCATTTCGTTCCGAACCGCCGGCGTGGACTCGTACCGGATGTCGGCCGCCGCCGAGAGCGCTGCGCTCCCGCGACCGGCGCGGAGTTCCCTCTCGCCGGACCCGTCGAGGAGAAGCCAGCGACATGCGTCAGAGCTGAACGCTGCGTTGACGGCGTGTTCGAGCGCGGCCTTGGTCTCCGCCAATCGTTCGCCCAGCTCGCACCGGGCCACCCAATCGGCCTCGACGGCCGGCTCCTTTAGTTAGGACGGAGGTGATCGCCGCCAGCTCCTTGGCTGCGCGGTCGAGCCCTCTCACGTCGTTCGGGATGGCAGCCACTATTGGTTTGGCGGCGGGTGTGGATTGCTTCCCACTCGGTACCGAGCGGTCCGAGCCGACCACGAGCAACACCAAACCGTCATACGGCCAGAACGGGTCGAGCGGTTGCACGTCCTGCCCACCCTCGGCATAGCGCCTGGCGAAGACCCGGAGCACGTCGTGTTCGGCGCTGTGCCGCGCCGCTACGATCGGCGCGGGTCGATGCACATCGGACAGAATCTCGACGAGTGACCGCCGTTCCGCTCGCTGACGAGCGCCGTCGAGCAGACGACCGATGTCAATGTCCGTGCCCTGCCAGATCCGATACTCGTCGGCAAAATCGCGGTAGGTGATGATGCCGGCGTCTTCCAGGCTGGCCAGTACATCCGCACTGGTCTCGGCGAGGGCGAGGATCCGGGATGACGCCCGGATCGTCCCCGTCGTCGACACGAGATTGAGCAGGGCGATGGTCTTGGCCAGACGGGACTGTTTCGCCGAAAGACCGTGTGCGTCCCGGAGCCGCGTAGTGACCTCGGTCCACCGACTCGACCGGCCGCTGGACAGGGCGGCAAGCCCGTCGGAGTTCACGAAGTAGTCGTACGCTGCATCCAGACCGAGGCAGGGAAGTCGTCCGCGGGTCGGCAGCTCAGTGCCGACAAGGAAGGATGACGCGCTGGCCCCGTGGGCCCCAGTCAGGAACGAGAACAGCGTGCGCTCGTGTTGCCCGTACCGGCTGCACAGCTCGGGCAAGACCGCCGCGACGAGCGGATGGAGCGGGTAGCAGGATGCCACGACATCGGGGTCCGCGAGATCGGACACGCCGAGTGACCGAATCGCCTCGGCACGGGGCTTTGCCCATCGAGCGATCCGGTTCCGTAACGCGCGATCTGCAACCTGAAAGGTCTTCCCGATCAGCGCCCGGGTTGCCGTGGCCGACTCGACGTAGGCGATGTCTTCGAATCGGCCGCTCACCTTGATCCACTCGCGGCGGCGCGGACCGTCGGCGGCGGCGAGATGGTCTTCGAGGGACAGGTGCTGCAGGGTGAGCAGGAAGACCGGAAGCCCCGAGCCTTGGCCCGCTTCGGCAAGTTGCTGCAAAACGTAGGGGTCGGAGGCCGTCTGGTCACTGATCGCTTTGAGATTCTTGCCGAACTCGTCGATGATCAGAAGCAGCGGAGCGTCTGTCGCCAGACACCGGGCGATCTCGACCACCGCGGGAGGGGAAGGTCCGGTTTTGCGAGGATCGTCTGACGCAGAGTCTGCAAGCGCGTTTCGGAGCGTTCCGGCCGCCGCGAACTTGCTGGAAGAGGTCGTGCCGTACGTCCGCCGGACAGCGGCGTTCAGTGCCCGGAGCACAGTGCTTGTGATCGGCTCGCGGTTGGCGGTCACTAATGCGCGATGGAATCCGGTCTCTGCGGTTCCGTAGCGCCCGTGGGCTCTCCGGACGAGTTCACCCGCCGCTGGAGAAGCATCGTCGATGAGTCGCCACGCGGTATCGCGCGTCTTGCTTGAGGCGCCGAACGCGGCGTCAAGCAGCAATGCAAGCGACGACTTGCCCGAGCCGTAGGGCCCGGTCAGCGACCAGGCGCCGCCCGATGGCCCCTCCGCGGCAGACTTGGCAATCCGCTCCACAACATCGAGCGCACGGGCGGTCACAACGTATCCGTCGAGGGGCTCCGCATGGCCAGCATCACGTTCCAAGTTTGCAGAGCGGGCGAAGCGACCGCTCACGGTAATGCAGTCCGAGAGCAATGGCACTACGATGGCCCTCCCGCCGGAGTCAGGGCAGTCAAAGGCCCGTGACGTTCTTGAACGTCACGCATCGCAGATCCGAAGTAGTCGTGGAGAACCTGCGTTGCGATCTCATCCGGCCCGCCCAACCATGAGAGCTGGACGGCTCCCATCGTGGCGGACAGGCCGAGCGAATCCGTTCTTTTCACGGTCGGCTCCATGGCTGCAAGCATTTCGCCTTCGGTGAGCTTGAAGATCTTCCCGGGGGCACCCGGCTCATGGGCCAGCCGGCTGATCGTGACCGTATGGCTACCGCCACAGGTCCCGGCAATGTAGTCCAAGGCAGCGTAGGTCAGTATCGCAGACGGCAGACCCGGCTTCGGACCCAACGTGAATCGGTACCTCTTGGTGGCGAGTGAGCGTCCGATCAGGCCCAGTTCGCGCAGCGGACAGTCGACAACATCGTCGATGCCCGTACGTCCCGACGACTGCTCCGCTGGCGCGTACGTCCGCAAGAGCGCCGTGACGTCCTTGCTAACCGATGTTGGATGCGGAACGCCCCACCCCTCGGTGGCGTCTAGCTGAGCGGTGACCGCCGTCAGGAGGTCGTCTTCGGTGAACTCGACGGCGTGGAACTCGTTGAACGCCAACCACCATACCGGCAGCAGGCAGTGAGGCGCCATCAGCAGCCAGTGAAGCAGCCACAGCGTGCCGGGATCCTCCATGTACTGATCCCATCCGCTGCCACCGAACAGACTCCGACCAATCGATGTAGGAACGAGGCTTGGCCTGCGCCGATTGGACGACTCAGGATCCTCCTCGATCAACTTCGCCGCAAGTCCCCAGAAGCGAATTGCCCGGACCATGTTCTTGCCGACGCCGATGCGTACCGGGGCGTCGTCAGCAACGAAGATGCGTGGGTCTTCCGCCACGAAGGCGTGGGCCTTTCGAAACCAGCCGTAGCGGGGGTGGAAGGTCTCATGCCGGGCGAAAGTCGGCTTGGCCGCGTCCACGAGGCGCATCAAGATGTCTCTCTAGTCATGGCTCGAACGTAGTCGACGGATGTGACGGCCTTCTCCACCGCGAAGTCGATGTCCGCGCTCGCCGTGAAGCGCCCCAAGCTGAACCGAACCGACTCAAACGCGGCGTCGCGCGGGACTCCCATCGCCAGCAGCACCTCGGACGGTTCGATCGAGCCCGAACTGCAGGCGCTACCGGTCGACACCGCTATCGGATCCATGTTGGCGACGACGGCCTCCGCGTCTGCCCCCTCGAAACAGACGTTGGCCGTATTCGGCAGGCGCTGCACAACGTCTCCCACATCGTGGACGCCGGTCAGCCTCGTCTTCAGTGCTGCAGTCAGTCGGTTACGGAGCGTGGCCAACCGCGACGACTCCGATTCTCGTTCGTCCGTCGCGATGCGGGCGGCGGCCCCAAAACCGACGATGCCGGCAACGTTGAGCGATCCCGACCGCAGCCCTCGTTCGTGGCCGCCACCTTGAATTATCGGCCGGAGTCGCCGCAAGCCATGGCGAGTCCCGATGAGGGCACCGACACCCGTTGGTCCGCAGACCTTGTGGCCGCTGACCGAAACGAGGTCCGCACCGATGTCTTCGAGGTCGAACGGCATCCGACCCACGGATTGCGTGGCGTCGCAGTGGAACATCGCGCCCACAGCGTGCGCCCGCTCCGCAACCTCAGCCACCGGATTCAGGACTCCGGTCTCGCTGTTCGCCGCCATGATTGACACAAGCGCTACGTCGGTGTCCAGCGACGCCTCCAACGCCTCGAGATCGACGAAGCCCCCTGCGGTTACGGGCACGACATCAAGCTTGGCCAAGCCTTTCCTGGCGAGCCAACTTGCGGTTCGGCTGACGGAGAGATGTTCAACAGCGGAGATCAAGATCCTCGGCCGGTCCGCCGGCGTCCCGTCCACGATTCCCTGCAGGGCCAAGTTGTTGGCCTCGGTCGCGCCAGCCGTGAACACGACGCCTGCCGGACGTGCACCGACCATCGCCGCAACGTGCTCACGTGCGTCATCGACGGCGCCGGCTTGGCGTCGGCCGAACCGATGAGTCGAGGATGCATTTCCCGTGCCATCGGCAATGGCAATCATCATCTTCTCGACGACCCGAGGATCTATCGGCGCCGATCCGTTGTAGTCGAGATAGATTTCCTTCACGACTCGCGTCCGTGTCCTGCACAGTTTAGCGCCGGCAGCTTGCCATCCGCCAGCACGGCGAGCCGGCCTGCGAACGTCGGGATTGTTCCCCACAGGGAGACTTGGGCGGACAGCGGTCGAGAACGACGAGAGCGGGCCACTTGCCGGCGGCTATAATCCAGAGCTTGAGCCGTGGACAAATGGAACCAGGAGGTTGCAGATGTTGAAGATGCGATGGAGATCGGTGGTGGCGGCGGCGCTGCTCACCACGGGCGTTGCGACGATGGCGGCAGGACAGGCTCTGCCCATCGACCCGTCCCGCTACGAGGGTGCGATACAGGCGTTCGAGGCGGCCGACCGCGAGAGGATGCCGCCGCCGGGCGCGATAGTCGTCACCGGCAGCTCCAGCATCGCCCGGTGGAACGGGGCGATGCCCGAGGACCTCGCCCCGCTGTCGGTCATCCCACGCGGATTCGGGGGCAGCGCCATGGCCGACGTGCTGCACTTCGTCGACCGCATCGTGATCCCGTACGGCCCGCGGGCGGTGGTCATCTATGAAGGCGACAACGACACCGGGCGGTTCCGGGTGCCGCCGGCGACGATCGCCAGCGAGCTCGAGCAGATCATCGCGGCCGTCCACGCCGAGCTGCCCGAGACTCGTGTGTACGTGATGTCGGTGAAGCCGAGCCTGGCCCGTCAGGCGGTCTGGGACAAGGCGCAGGAGGCCAACGCGCTGTATCGGGAGGTCGCCGCGGCCGACGATCGGGTGCACTACATGGACGTCGCGACGCCGTTCCTGAAGGCGGACGGAACGGTCATGGACGACATCTTCATCGACGACGGCCTGCACCTGAACGAGAAGGGGACGCGCATCTGGGCCTCGACCATCAAGGCGGCGCTGATGGTGATCGAGGGGCAGCACGAGTCGACGAACGACTAGCCCGGAAATCGTCGCCTGCGGCTCCGATTGCCGCCCAACCAACCCTCCAGGAATCCGCGCCGTTCTACGGCGCAGACTCCTGCCGGCACGAGCCGGGGCGGCCGCATCTGCCGGCCGCCCCGCATCTGCGCCAACGTCAGCCCCGGGGAACTTCGCCTCGCGGCTTCGCGTCCCGCCCCGACAACCCTGAGTCCGCGCGCTTCCGGCGGCGCAGGCTGCCAAGGCCAGGCTAGAGCTAGAAATCAGCGGGGGCCGGCGCTTCCCCCCCGTCCCAATCCTTGACGGATCCGTCCGCGGCCTTCAGGAACCCGAGCAGACATCCCGGGGAGCCGTCCCTGACCGGGTGGCAGCGCGCCTTGACGGCGTCGCCGGGCTGGATGTAGCCGCGGGTGATACCGCTCTCGGCCAGATCGTTGCGGTCGGTGGCTTCCATCGCCCAGATCTGGGGCTGACCGTCGGAGCCCTCCACCTCCACGTAGAGCCACGAATGCGGGACCAGCAGGTGGAGCTCGGTGACCACACCCTCTATGTCCGTGAACTCATCCGAATAGTTGCCGTGGGAATGGTGCCCCCAGGCCGGCAACGCGACGGAAACCGCACAGATGGCCGCAAGACCGAGTTTGAACCGCATGCTCACCCTCCTCACTGACTTCAACTGTCCGAGACGACGACGCAGGGCCACACAGGCCCTTCGTTCTAGAACACCGCCGGGACGCGGGGCGGCGCCGGGAACCCGTTCGAGTAGGGGCCCTGGTAGCGCAGACCGTTCCCGTTCTCGTCGAGCCAGCCCAGCGACTGCTGGAAGAGCGCCGGCGCCGGGTAGCCCCGCGGGACCGTGCCCTCCAGGACATAGAGCTTGTTCTCGTGCATGTAGATCGACACGAACGTACGGGACTGGTCGGGGTTGGTCAGGTGCATCTGATGCCCCTCGACGCGATCGACCGAGTTGTAGCCCACGTGCGACACCTCGGCATCCCGCTGCATGAACGTCCAGGTCGCGTAGAGCATCGCGCCCCGCAGGTCATGGCGCCAGTACCCCTCGCCGGTGGACCCGCCGCCGCTGCAGCGCTCCGCCCCCGGCGGGCAGTTGCCGGCCCTTTCCGTGAGGATTCTCTCGACGTGGTTGTAGTCGGCCACCGTCACCGTGTAGCGGCTCGGGCCGACATCGGCGGCGTAGACGCGGGCCGGCAGCTCGGCCCCGAACTCGGAAACCCAGGTGGTCTCCGTCAACTGCGGCTCGCCCGGAAAGTTGCAGGTGAACCGATCTTCCTGGTTCGCATACTCGGCCCATTCCTGCGCCCACCCCGGCGCAGCAATCGACAGGAGCGACGCCGCCGCAACAACGACTGGAATCAGGCGCATGGTCATTCCTCCCGGAATCGGATCCTCGTCAGGGGTTCTGCCGGCAGCGGTCCGCTCCAAGCCCGCGCCCCTCGGCGCCCACGTCACGATAGGCCTGGTGGCAGTTCGCGCAGGCGTCGTTGAGCTGGTCGGTGACCTCGATGACGGCGTCGACGCTCCTGGACTGCGACGCCCGATAGGCGGCCCGCCCCGCTTCAACGACGGCCTCCGTGTACTGCCTCCAATCGTCCCGATCCACGGGAACGGGCCTGCCGTTCTGGCACCGGCGTCCGGGGGTCAGGAAGAGAGGCGCAGACTCGGCGAGGGCCAGCGCGGCGAGGTCGATGGCCTCCCACCCCGGATAGACCGTGGATCCCCACTCGACGTAGTCGAAGGGTCTGGTCCCCGTCGGCGCCGGCGTCTGGGCGGCGGGGTCCTTGATCTGCACGTTGAAGACGATATTGGAGGCGGGAAAGGCAATGGCCCGCATCAACTGCGCGAGGTTGGCGATCGGCGCGACGAACACGTCTCCGCCCCCGGCGGACGCGGAAGCGGCTGGCGCCGCCGGCAGCGCGAGCCCCGCCAGCGCGGCGTCGGTCAGCTCCGCCGGTCCGGCCGGGAACCCGCCGGCCTCGAGGATGTAGGCCGCAAGGTCGATCGACTCCTGCCGGGAGAGGGGCGCCGGCGCCTGGAGGGGCATGGTGTTGTGGATCTTGTCGACGAGATCCACGACCGGGCGCGCGCTCCAGATCGCCAGGAAGCCGTCTCCGGCCAGCGGGGGGCCGACGCTGCCTTCCAGCGCGTCGCCGTGACAGGTCAGGCACTGCTCCTGGTAGACCTGCCCGCCGCGCGCCGCCTGCTCGTCGGAGTACACCCCTTCGGTCAGGGTTCGCGACTGCCGGGCATGTCCGGTGAGGACGAACGCAGCGGCGAGCGCGCCAGCGCAAAGCAACGTGGCCGTCGCCCGCTGAACGGCGGTCCGCTCCGGTCGAATCATGCGCATGATGAATCCTCTCTATCCCGTCACCAACGGCTCCCGGAAGCCTATCACCGACGCCTGCTAATGGTGTGCCCGAGAAATGGTTCTACAGTTGCCCGCATGTGGCCGAATGGACCGTGGACGGCCAATTCCGGCCCGAACCGTCGGATGTTTCGTGGGTCAACTGTGAACCTGTTCCTGTGACACACCACTAGAAGATGACGAGGAACCGGCCGTCCTGAACGACCGCGGCCGATGTGCTTCCACTGATGATCGTTCCAGCCCCGCCGCCCGGCTCTCCCACCGGCCGGCCGGCGGCGTCGAAGACCTGCCAGTGGAGCGAACCCCCGAAGCTGAAGCCGGGTCCGTCGCCCCAGGCCAGCAGCGTGTCACCCCGGGAATCCACCGCAACCGCGGGGTTCTTGCGCCGGAACCGCGCCTTCCCCGGCGGCGAGAGCAGGGCGTCGAGCCGGTCGACGCCGGCGAAGTAGACCTGCCCCGCCGTTTCCCAGGCCACCGTCAGGCCCTCGGGACCTGCGAACAGGCTCGTGGTCGAGACCGGGCAGGCCCCCAGCTCCCACGGATGAACCAGCCGATCGGAGAAGGTGTGGCCGCGATCGGTCGACGTCAGCAGCCGCTGCCCTCGGCGCACGTTGTCTCCCGCTCCCCGGTACGACACGTGGATGGCGCCATCCGGGTCGCCCATCGCGGCCAGACCGCAACAGGCGCACGCGCCCTCTGATTCCAGGCTGACGCGGCGGGCCGGCTCGAAGGTCTTCCCCCCATCGCGTGACACCCTCAGGTACACGCCGCGCCGGGCGTCCTCGGCGGCGCCGGCATGCCAGAAGACGAAGACGTTGCCGTCGCGGTCGGCGGAGACGGCCGGGCTCGCTTCGATGTCACCCTCGCCACCGGCCGACAGATCGCGCCGCGGTTCGAAGCCCGACCCGTCCGCGCGGCTCCGCGCATAGGAGAACCGCGCCGGTTCGGACTGGAGCCAGACGACGTGGAGCCGATTGCCGGACCCGAGCGCGAGCTGGGCGCCGTCGACCGGCCCCAGGCCGGACACCGAGAGCTCCCGGCTGTTGACCCGTTGCGGCTCGGACCAGTCCGTCGCACCGGACTCGCGCGTCACGTAGAAGAGGTTCGCGCGGTCGGTCCCGCCCTGGACGTACACCAAGTGCACTGTTCCCGCGGTGTCGACGACGGCCCGGGGCATGCGGCCGCCCTCGGGAATCCGCAGCGTCTCGACCGCTGCACCTGCAGACGCGACCGCCTCGCGCGGCGAGAAACCCGCCCGGGCGAAGGCTGCCAACAGGAGGACGGCGATCGCCACACGGCCGAATCGAAGCAGTATGACCGTCACGGGCCTACCTTACCCCCCATCGGTCGCCCCCGCAAGGCGGCGGTGGGAGGCGGGTCGACCATCGTGACGCGGGCGCCCACCGTCACGCAGAAGACGTACAGCGCAGAGCGCCTTCACCCCGAGTCGACCGCGGCCCGACGCACCCGCTCGGGCCGGAGGCCCCAACCAATCAGCCATGCGGGGACGTTGCGGAGCAACGGCAGAACCGAGACGATTCTGGCCGGCCACGGCAATCGGAACGGCTCGTCCTTCAGGGCCCGCGCCACCAACTGGCGCTGCACGAGAGCCTGCACGGTCTGGATGAAGCGGGTCGGCCACTCGCGCCGGCGCTGCACGGCGGCGAGGTGCGCATCGGTCAGGCCGCCCGCGAGGAGAGGCTCGGCGAGCAGGTTCGCGGCGGCGACCGCGTCCTGGATGGCGTAGTTGATGCCGACGCCGCCGATCGGCGACATCACGTGAGCGGCGTCGCCGATGGCGAGCAGGCCCTCGCGGTGCCACGTGGGGATGCGACTCGACTCCACCGACAGGAAGTGGACGTCCTGCCAGTCCCGGATCGTTTCCAGCCGATCGGCAAACTCCGGGAGCAGCGCCGCCAGCTCCGATCGCAGCGCGTCCACTCCCGCCTCCCGCACTGCGCGGCTGCTCCCCTTGAGAATCGTGTAGCCGAGCTGCCACTGTCGGACGCGCGCCAGCACCACGACGAGGCGGCCGCGGCCGATCCGGAAGCCCGACATGTCCGTCGCGTGCTCGTCGTCCCTTCGGGGCAGGACCAGCCACATGACGTCCATCGTCGCGGCGTTCCGCGCCGGCACGAAGCCCGCCAGCTGGCGAACCCGCGACGCCCGGCCGTCGGCGGCGACGGTCAGGGACGCCCGCAGCTCGCGGTCGCCTTCCCCGTCCCGGTAGCGGACGCCGCGGACCGCGCCTCCCTCCACGATGAGGTCGGTGACCCGCGCCCCCAGGCGCAGCTCGAAGCAGTCGTGCTTCCTGGCTTCGCCCACGATGAAGTCGAGGAACTCCACCTGGGGGATCATCGCGATGTAGGGGAACCGCGACCGGAGCCGGGTGAAGTCGGCGAGAACGACGGTGGTCCCGCCGCTCTGCAGGGTCATGCGGCTCAGCCTGGCGTGGTCGCGGCCGAGCAGCGGGTCGGCGAGCCCGAGGTCGTCGAGCATCTCGAGCGTCGAGGGATGCACCGTATCCCCGCGGAACGCCCGGTCGAAGTCCTCCTTCGCCTCGAGCAGCGCCACGGGAACGCCCCGGCGGGCGAGGAGCAGGGCGAGTACCGCGCCGGCCGGGCCGCCCCCCACGATGCAGCAACCGGTGCTATCGGCCATGCCCTTGCCCGAAGAGCCCCTGGCAGACACCCCGGTCACACCACAGACTTCCGAGATTGGCATCCGTCATGATGAACCCAATGCCCGAGGTCGTACGGGTTTCATGGACCGAGGGGCCTTCAGAGTCGGGTTCGTCGGCTCTCGGGGACCGTCGCGCCTCGTCGGCGGCTCAGAGGCGGGCCCGGTCAAGGTCTGATCGGCTACCCTGAACGCGTCCATGAACCGCAAAGGAACGGTCGGGTGACCGTACCGCACCCGCGGAAGGAAATCCCAACCGGTACGCTCCGGAACATCAACCGACAAGCTGGCTGGCCCTGGAAGGAGCGGCCGTAACCCATGCGATACCTGGCCATCGTGCATCACGATCACCCCGGCGGGCCGTTCGGCGTAACGGTGCCGGACCTGCCGGGGTGCTTTTCTGCCGGCGACACGCTGGCCGATGCCCTGGAGAACGCACAAGAGGCGATCGCCCTGCACGTCGAAGGACTGCTATCGGACGGCGAGCCCGTCCCGGCACCGGCACCGACGGTAGATGCTGACGGGGACATCGTGGCGGCGGTGAACGTGGACGATGGCCTGCTGTCGGACCGGGCGGTGCGGTTGAACATCACGCTACCGAGCCGCATCGTGGGGCCGCTCGACAATGCCGCCCGGCGCGCGGGGACCACGAGATCCGGGCTGTTGACGCAGATCGCAGTGGCGCACTTGGCGCGCGGTGCGGAAGCAACTCCAGTCCAAACAGTTCCGGGTCCCGATCGCGCGTCAGGAAGGCGTCGAGGCGGGCGTTGAGTCGTTCCTTCCGCCGGCTCGGGGGTGGACGGCGCGTCCGCTCCGATATGCTGCAGGGGTCGTCGGCCGTGATGACCAGCGGCGAGCTGACGATCGTGGTCCCGACGGCGCAAGAACCCTGACCCCGCGCGAGTCCACCCGGGAACCGAACGGGACCTCTGGTTTGGGGGCTGAGCTCGATCCGAACGGCGAGGTCCGGATCTCCGCGGCCGGCGACGGGTGGCCGGAACGCCTGGGATGGGTCCTCTCGCCCCGACCCGCGCCGCCGCGGCCGAGCTCGAGCGCCCGCCGCCGACCGCGCACCGCCTCGCCGGCGACCCGAGCCCGGCCGGGGAACGGACGGCGCGGGTCCTCGCCGGCTACCGGCGGACCGCCGGCGCCGGCCGTGATCGCCGGGCTCCTCTTCATGGTCGGGGGATGCGCCGGAGCGAGGTGACCGCGCTGGGCCGACGTCGACGACGCGGTCGACAGCGACGGGGTGCTCGTTACCGTCCGCCGCGGGAAGACGAACCGCGAGACGCGGTGACATGCGGTTCGTGAGGGTGAAGGGCGGCGTCGCCCGCGCCCGGCGGACCCTGCGGGCGGCCGTGAGCTCGGCGCCCGAGGACCCGCGTTGTGCCGCTCTCGCCGAAGTATGGTGGGGCTACGGTTCCAGGTGTGGGGCGCGCAGGTGGCCGTTTTTGCGGAAAGAGAGCTGGCGTGGCGAGTAAGGCGAAACGTGCACTAAGCTTCTAGCGAAACGCATACTTTACGCCCGAGGGCTGAGAGTGCTTGGTCGATCCGTTTCATGCTCGATGCCCGATCAGGATCAAGAAGTCGGCGTACTTGAACGTGTTGTCCTTTGAGAGTCCGGGCCAACTCGTTCATGCTCACACCTTCTTGGCGCATGGCCACATAGAGCGCGGCCTTGACCGCGACGTGCACGGGAACAGCAATACGTACCTGCCCGCGTTGCAGGGAGCTCGGATCGGGAATATCCGCGCGATCGGCGATGCGGGCGCCGATGGTTTCGGCAAGACAATCGGCAGCCATGTCTATGGCGTCGTCGCGATTTTCGCCCTGTGTGATGGCATCCGGCAGATCGGGAAACGTCACGGTATAACGCCCGTCTGGCTCATTCTCCAAGTGTGCCGGATAGGCACAAGTCCATCGTGTTTGCGCCATTGCTTTCTTCAAATAGGAAATGTACGAGGGAGGCATTTGAGATGCCCCCCTTGAACTGTGGTTCTCACAATAGGATCTCAGAATAAGTCATCTACTCCGAGTTGCTTAAGGAGCCCATGAACGGCTCCTGGTGTTAGGTCATTCGCCCATGGAATTGTTGTTCTGCGATCGCCCAGATAAATCGTGCGGTGCGATCCTTTGCTCTCATGTTTCTTTATTTTAAAGACGATGTCACGTTTGCGCGCCCAGCGTTTAATTTTGCGGGTAAATTCTCGGGTGCTCATGCCTGGCTCCTGGAATCGTAGTGGTCATATGCATCCGTCCTCCTCTGGTTTTGTCGCCTCCACGGCGAGTTCTACAGAAAGCCTACCATACACATCCGTACCATGTCAAGCCGGGGAACGGCTCGTCGATGACGCGGTGAAGCGCCGCGGGGCGACGAGGTGGCCGGACCGTCAGCTGGGGCCCGAGCTCAACCGCTTCCAGGTCGGGGTCTCCGATGACGGCAACACGTGGATCGAACGGTACGGTGACTGATTTGCTCGCCAGGCCCGACCCCGCCGCGGCCGCGCTCGAGCGCCCGACGCCGACCGCCCGCCGGCTCGTCGAAGCCTCCGTCAGCCTGAACACCCGCCGGGCGTACTCCGGGGCGCTCCGCCGCCTCGACGCTTGGCTCGACGGCCGCCGCCTCGACAACCAGAACCTCGCCGCTTACCTCGCCGAACTCCACGACGCCGGCCGGGCGCCGGCGAGCGCCGCGATGGCCGCGGCCGCCGCGTGCTTCCGAGCCCGCCTCGCCGGAGAGCCGAGCCCGGCCGGTGAACGCACCGCCCGGGTCCTCGCCGGCTACCGGCGGACCGCCGGCGACCGCGGCCGCGGCCAGACCCGCCCGTTCGGGGCCGCAGACCTCGCCGCCGTCCTCGCCACCTGCCAGCGCCCGCGCCGGCGCGGGCGCGGACTCGAATCCGACCCGGTCGCCCTCGTCCCGCAGCTGGCCCTGCGGGCGACGTACCGGTAGAGCGTCACCGGCCTGATGCCGAGCTCGCGGCACAGCTCGGACACCGACGTGTCGCGGTGCGCCATCGCGGCCTGGGCCAGCCGCACCTGGGCTTTCGATAACGCGAACTTCCTCCCGCCCCGACAACGCCTTGCAGGCCGCCGCGTTCCCGGCCACCCCCTCCGGCCTCCGCTCCGCGGGATCGAGGTCAACCATCTGTTCGGATTGACGCGGTTTCTGATGACCGTTGACAGCCGCCCCTGCTCTCATGCGCGTTCAGCTGCCGGCGGATGGTCGGGACGTACCCAGAGAATAACCATAGCCGCAACGAGGATGGCGGGAATCGAGGCTAGGAGCACCCCGTTCCAGCCAAGCAGCTGCATGACTGCCCCCGCACTCAAGGAGGCAAAGACCGTGATACCCATAATACTGCAATCGTTCAGCGCCTGGACACGGAAGCGTTCGGCTGGACGATAAGCTCGGACCAGTAGCGCCGTGCCTCCAACATAGAGGAAATTCCAGCCGACGCCGAGCGCCACCATGGACAGGCCGTAGTGCAGCATGTCGCGGCCCGCCAGACCCGCAACCAGGGTGGCGCCAAGCAGCGCCGTTCCCCCAATCATCACCCGCCCGGCGCCGAAGCGTCCGATGAGGACACCACTGATCAATGAAGGAAGGTACATGGCCAGCACATGGGCCTGGATGACCGCCGCCGTTGCCGCCAGGGAATACCCGTCGACAACATGCATGGCCAGCGGTACGGCCGTCATCGCGAGAGACATGACGCCCCACCCCATCGCGGCCCCCGTGACGGCCGCGATAA
Source organism: Vicinamibacterales bacterium (assembly GCA_965229825.1). Taxonomy (GTDB): domain Bacteria; phylum Acidobacteriota; class Vicinamibacteria; order Vicinamibacterales; family UBA8438; genus JAJEEA01. The sequence continues at coordinate 502,565 of CBDDJQ010000012.1, read as the reverse complement.
AGAAGCGGCCGCGAGCTATGACGCGCAGAGGACGAGCGCCTCCGGTTGTTTCTTCCTCGGCAGAAGGGATCATCGGCCGCAAGGCAAGGAGGGCGGCAGCGCCAAACAGATAGCACCCCGCAATAGCGGCGAATGAGCCACCGAACGGTGCGCCTGCGACCCAAGCCTCGCCCGACGCGATCAGTCCCGGGCCGAGGAAAGCGCCAATGATGGAGCCCAAGAGCACGATTGAGATCGCTTTTGGTGCGGCCGCCGCACCGACACATTCAGTGGCGGCGAAGCGGTATTGCTGAGAAAACGCGGCCGCGCAGCCGATCGTGATCGAGGCGCCACAAAGCAGCGCGAAGTTGTGAGTCAGGGTTGCAACGAAAGCACAGGCTGCTCCGAAGGCGCCCACCGTGGCGCCAATCGCAAAGCCACGGGCGCGGCCCACGCGCGCCATGGTCCACGAAGCGATGAACGTGGAAACGGCCGTGCCCACGACGAGCAGTGACACCGGCAAGGTCGCCAGGGCCGGGTTTGCCGCCAGGCTACGGCCAAGGATGCCGCCAGCCGTAACGACAGCGAACCAGCCGGTGACCGCCACTGCCTGCGCGAATAGCAGGATCGCCAAATTGCGGCTGAAGAGTTGGGAACGGATGGCCGGGCCTTGTTGATTACCAAAGCGCATACTTGAGCGTCTCCTCAAACTCGTGTGGGTAGAGGCGATGCCAGTTGGATGCCACCACAACACAGATACAGCATCGAGATGAGCGGACCGGGCGAGTGGAAGCCGTAGGCGCGTCGCGCGATGACCCGTAGCTTGTTGTTGATCCCTTCGACCGGCCCGTTGGTCATCCGGGTGTCCGGGTACGCCAGGATCACGGGCGCCGATACCACGATCACGACCGTAAGCAGACCCGCGACCAATGTACGTCGCACCACTTTTCTACCAGTCTGGGTCCTCCGAGTATCTCTTCCCTCACTAAATGAGACGGATCTTCTTTGTTTGTCGTTCATTGCTTTCTGGCTCGTCGCACACGGTGGGGCGCGGCCGCGATTGTCGCCACGGCGGTCTTCGAAATCGTTTAGCAGCTGGTGGTAGAGGGGAAAAGGTGATCGGGGGGGGCACACCAGGGCCGGCACAGCCGGCGCCACATTCCCTCGTCGACTGCACGCTCTTCGTCGGCCGCGCGGCAGGGGCGCTCGACTGAGCCCCCCGGCCGGATCGGCAAGCGCGGGTGCGCCCCCGGGCCGCGATGTCCACCATCGTGGTGCGCAAGGCCGCAGGCTCTGATCGTCGCGCTCGCGGCCGGCACTTGATCGACGGCCTCATCGTCTGGATTTCGCCGCGCCGCGAGGTCCGCGGCTCCGTAGGGGCGGGCGGGCCTGGCGCCGGCCGCGCTCGGCGGCGGTCCGCCGGTAGCCGGCCAGCACCCGGGCGGTGCGTTCCCCGGCCGGGCTCGGCTCGCCGGCGAGCCGAGCCCCGAAGCAGGCCGCGGCCACCGCCGTCGCGGCGCTCGACGGCGCTCTCCCTTGGTCGTGGAGTCGTAGAAGAGGCGGAATCCCGTCTCGCCAGTCGCGAGCGGAGAACTCATCGGCAGGCGGAGTTCGACCGCCGCCGCCAGCAGAGGATCGCCCACCCGCGCGCCGAACTCCCACCACGCAGCGTGCCGACACCGCCGAGCAGCGACCGCTCGACGCGTAGCGCGACCGGCTCCTGTAGTCCCCGCCTCTGCCGCGGGTCATACTAGAAGTCGACGGCGATGCCGATCTGCGTGGCGAACAGCGTGGCGGGTGCCCGCGTCGGCTCGAACGTTACGCCGTTCTTGTTGCGCTGGAGGTCTCCCGGCGTCAGATAGTCGACCTCGCCGCCGGTGAGATATCGGAGCCCGATGTCAAGAGCGAAGCGAGCGTCTTGCACCGACACGAGTCCGATCGTGACGCCGCCGCCCGCGCCGAAGCTCGGGGCGAAGTCGCCGAGATGCGTGGTTCCCGCTTGGCCGCCTTCGTAGCCGAGGTCGAAAGACGTGCGAGTGTATATGTAACTGAACCCGAGGAGCCCCTCGGCATACGGCCGCACCCGGCCGGTGGGACGCTGGAAACGCACGAGGGCGTGGGTCCGAAAGAGCCTGTTGGTGGTGTCGACATCACTGAACACCTCGGGGATGGCCGGAAACAGCGCAATGCGGCGGGTCTCCGTTCCATAGTGCAGATAGTCGAGCGCTGCCCCGACGAAGACAGGGGTCTGGCCTACGCGGGCCGTGAAGTCGACGGCGCCCCCCGGACTCGTCCCGATCTTGTTGCCGAACCTCCCGATCGGGACTCCGGTCATGAACTTCGGACTGAGCTGGAAACGCAGCAGCCCGGGCAACTCGGCCAAGGATGATCCCTGCCCAGGAGGTTGTTCGGGCGGCGGCGCCTGCGGGCTGGCGGATGCCGACTCCGCGGCAGGGCCAACCGCTGGCTGGGCGGAGGCGGAGGACGCATACGCGAGGAGCACCCATGCGGCGAGAACGGCAACGCCAGGCAACAGGCGCCGCCGTGCGGCTGCAAGCATTCTGTGGATGGCCCGTCTCTCCATGTCCGTCTCCCTCTCGTTGCGGCCCGGTCGGCTCGTCGTTCGTGCCCTCTTGTCCCCTGGGTAGAGCAAGACTTGCGCCACTATTTCCGTCTGTTGTCCAACTCCTGTGATTCCAGAAGGTTGCGGCTCGGGCGGACGGCCCTGGGATGATGCGAAGATGACCTCATCCGTGGACAGCTAGTGTCCTGATTCAGAGCATCCCTTCATGCGGGCGAGGCGGCCCGCCTCGCCCGGTTTCGCGCCCCCAGCGCCCTCAACGTTCAAACGCCCAGATCATCGCGAATCTTGTTGACGGCTTCGTTGGTCACCACCGCCCCGCCGGCCGGGATCGGCCTGAACCCGTACCGCTCGCGCGCCCGCATGGCGCTCGTCCCGCCGCCTCTGGCCGGCAGCGCCTCCCGCAGGAGCTCGGAGACGAACTGTCCGACGGGCTTGCGTTCCTGCGCCGCAAGCGCCTTTGCTGCATTCAGGATGTCCTCGTCGAGATCGAGGGTGGTACGCATTGGCTCTTCCTCTCCACACCGCGACGCCCCCCACACGCCAGACCGCTGGGAGACCCTGCGCCTGTGGCGACGCCGGCGGCGGCTCCTGCGACTCATGCTATCACCCCGGCCGGGGGCACTGAACGCCGTCTCGCCGCCTGCCGACTACCGCGCGGCGCTGCCGGAGAGGGCCTCGGCGATGTCCCCCTCGGCGTCACGCATCAGGCGCTGGAGCGGCTGACGGGCCGCTTCGATGTCGGGCGGCCGGACGAGCCGCCCGTCCGTGAAGATGGCGGCGCGCCCCTTCGTCCCAAGACCATCACGGTTGACGTTTCTCCTCCGCGATCTGGATCAAGTTGCCGCACGAATCGTCGAATACCGCGGTAATGACAGTCCCGAGGTCTGTTGGCAGCTGTACGAATCGCACACCTCTTGCCACGAGACGCTCGTGTTCGGCTTCGACGTCGTCGACCGCGAAGGAGGTCCAGGGGATACCGTCCTCCACGAGCGCCCTCTTGAACGGACGCACCGCGGGATGGCCATCAGGCTCGAGCACCAACTGCGTCCCCTCCGGAGCTTCCTCGGATACGACAGTGATCCAGGCATGATCTCCCAGGGGGATGTTGTGCTTCAGCTGGAAGCCAAGCGTTTCCGTGTAGAAGCGAAGTGCCTTCTGCTGGTCGTCTACCGGGACGCTGGCGAGGTGAATTCTCATCTTTCAAATACCCTTTCATCTGTCGAGATCGGCCAACGCTCCGCGATGGCCTTCAGCGGGCCGCCCTCGAACCAATGGAGCTTCGACCTCCCCTCGCGCCTCGTGCGAATCAGCCCGGCGGCCTGCAAGACGTCCAGGTGTTGCGTGATCGCCTGCCGTGAGGAGTTGATGCCGTGCTTCATGGTCAGGCGTGCGCAGAGTTCGAAGAGCGATTGACCTGACCGATCGACGAGTTCATCCAGGATGGCTCGCCGGGTTGGGTCAGCGATGGCCCGATACACGTCCACAAGACCAGTCTAAGGCAAGCATACGCTTGCATGTCAACTGCCCTGGAGCGACCAGGGAGCACCATCCATGGCGATCCAGGGCGGTCCGCTGGGGGGTGAACCGACGGCCGTCGGGGCGGTAGCCGCACAGCTCACCCAGGACCGCCTGGAGAACTGGGATCCGGCCGGGCAGTTCGTGCTCGTGCCGCTCGCCGACGTGCTGCTCTTCCCGCCGATGGACGTGCGGGCGATTCTGGCTCGATCGGCCGGCGTATGGTACATTTGCCGACACCTCTAAACCACGGGAGTAGGACTCATGCACGTTTATCTCAGAACACTCGCCTCGGTGCTCGTGATTCTCGGTGTGGCGGCCGCCGCTGGCGCCCAAGGTCGCGACATTCTGCCGCAGTTACCGACGCCGACAGACCTCAAGCCGGGCAGCATCACCTGCGACGAGTGCCCGTATCCGGCCCCGAGCAAGTATCTCAACATCAATGTCTACAGCCAGGACGTGCGCATCTCCTACATGGACATCGCACCGACCAGCACGGCCAACGGCCACGTGGTCCTGCTGATGCACGGCAACAACTTCGGCGGCTTCTACTTCGGTGACATCATCGACGGGCTGACCGACGCCGGATTTCGCGTCATCGTCCCGGACCAAATCGGGTACGGCAAATCGTCGAAGCCGATCGCGCCCTACAACTTCAACACGCAGGCGCGCAACACGCAGCTCATCCTCGAGCACGAGGGGATCGACAAGGTCATGGCGGTCGGCCACTCGATGGGCGGCATGCTCGCGACGCGGTTCACCACGCAGTATCCCGACTCGGTCGAGCGGCTGGTCATCTACAACCCCATCGGCCTCTCCGACAGCCGGTTCAATCGCCCGATGACGCCGGTCGATCAGATCTACGAGAGGATCCTCCAGACCGACTACCAGAGTACCCGCCGGAGCCTCAGCCGGTACGTCGGGCACGACGCGTCGGCCTGGAACGACAAGTTCGAGCTCTACACCCGCATCCGCTCGTCGTGGACCCTCAGCTCCGACTTTCCGCGCCTCGCCATGGTGCAGGCGATCATCAGCCAGATGCTCTACCAGGACCCGGTCGTCTACGACTGGCCGCATATCCAGGCGCCGACGCTCGCCTTCGGGGGCGCGGAGGATCTGCTGCTCGGTCCGGCGGAGGTCTTCCAGGAGCGAATGCAGGTGTTGGCCGACACCGTCCCGAACGGAAACGGTCGCATGCTGCTCTTTCCCGGGCTGGGTCATGTGCCGCACTTGGAGCGGCCGGACATCATCGTGCCCGCGCTCGTCGAATACCTGATGGAAGGCGTCGAGTAGCGCCGTTCCGGAACAGACCGCATCCGCGTGCCGCGGGCCGCGTCAATTCGCCAGCGGATGCGGCCGGAACTGGAACTTCACGAGGATCGGCTTCGACACCGACCGGTACTCGCCGTTCTCGACCGCGAAGCCGTCCTCGGCGTGCCACACCGTGTCGGCACCGGTCGACGAGTAGACGCCGCGCCCCTTCCAGCCGGCGTCGGGATCGTCGATGCGGCCGTCGAGGCCGCGCGGGTGGAAGCCGGCCAGCGGATAGGGCACGCGCATCACCACCGTCTCCCCCGTCTCGGGCAGCAGCGCCACCAGCGAGTCCGAGCCGGTGCCGGTGGCGATGGGCACGTTCTCGCCGAGGCCCAGGGTGTCGAACTGGTCGACCCAGTTGTAGTAGTTGTAGTCGGCGCGGACGTCGGTCCCCTTGAAGGTGGGACCGGGCAGCGGGTGGAGGGTCCACCCCTCCGCGCAGTGGCGCCCCGTGTGCGCGGCCGGTCCGGTCAGCGACCCGCACTTGCCGCGGTCGAAGCTGGCGAGGTGGTTCGTCCCCGACAGCGCCGTCCAGAGGACGCCGTTCGTGTCGACGTCGAGGCCGCGCGGCATGAAGCCGACCTCGCCGCTCGCCTCCACGTCCCAACGCTCCGAGGGCACCTCGAAGACCTCGGCGATGCAGCTCTCCGGCGCGTCGTCGCCCACCAGCAGCCGGACGATCTTCCCGGGATAGGAGTCCTGCGCGCCCCAGACGGATCCGTCGACGGGGTTGACGATGATCCCGTACGCCCCGACGGTGACCCGCGTGTCCAGCGCCGGGTCGAAGTCGTAGGTGCTCGCGGTCGGGTCCTCCTCGAACCGCGCCCCGCGCACCACCTGAGGCTCGTTCCACGGCTTCGTGATCCGGCCGTCGCCGTTGGTGTCGACCACCGTCGGGCACCAGCCCTGCGCCAGCTGCCCGTCGCCGGTCCGATCGAGGAGCTTCGTGTCGACCCAGCCGAACACGTCGCTGTTCGGCCGGCTCAGGAACAACGTCTCGTCGTCGTCGTGCGCGAACTGCAGGTGGTGGCTGCCGAAGCAGGTGTCCACCATCGTGAACTGTCCGGTCTCGGGGTCGTAGTAGCTCACGTTGCGGCCCGACCGCTCCACCGGGAAGTACTGCGCGTACTTGTTGTCGGAACCTTCCAGGCACCAGTCCGGCTGGTTCTCCGGGGAACGCAGCGTCGCCGTGTACCAGACCCGGCCCCCGCTGTCGAGCATCGGGTTGTGGATGCTGGCCGGGTTGAAGCGCGCCAGATCCGCCAGGCGGGACGCCGGGTAGCCCGACTGCGCGTACGACGCCCGCATCGTCGACCGCTCGGCCAGGGTCGGTATGCGCAGCATGGTCGCCGTGTGGGTGTTCGGATCGAGCATGGCGAGGTTGTCGTTCGCGATGTCCACCCCGTAGATTGGACCGTTGGCATTCACGCGCGGGTTGCGCTTGTCGGTGGCCGCCTCGTCGTGGATCTTGCCCATCTCATCGGTCCACTCCCACTGGGTGAGGACCAGGTTGCGCTCCACCCCCCGCGGGCGCGGCGGCGCCGGCGGCACCTCTCCGGTCGCGATGCGGTCGCTCCAGTCGGCGAACATCCCCAGCCCGCGCTCGCGCCCGAACCGCGACATCCATAGGCTCATCTCGGCCCCGCGCTGCCCCATGCGGACCCGCGCGTCCCACGCGTCGGCGGTCGAGTCGTACTCCAGCCCCCCGGGATGCTCGCGCGTGAACTCGCCCCCGACCTGGTGGCAGCGCAGGCAGGCCTTCACGTTGTACATGTACTCGTCGCGCGTCCGCAGCTCCTCGCTGATGCCGTTGCCGTCGGGACCCGTGCCCGGAAACTCCCCCGCCTCGGGCGGCTCGATCAACGACAGCCAGTAGGCGGCGGGATAGACCGCCGCGGCTTCCTGGGGCGTCCTCGCGGCGACCGCCGTCAGCCGCAGGTCCTCGCCCGGCTCGGCCGTCACCGGCGTCGAGTCGACCAGCCCGTAGCCCCGCACCCACACCGAGTAGCCGGCGTCGGGCAGCTCAGGCAGCAGGAACCGCCCCTCGTCGTCGGTCACCACGATCTTGCGAAACGTCGTCGGCAGGTCGCCGGTCTCGGCGATGACCCACACGCCCGCCTCGGGACCGGCGCTGCCGGTGACGACGCCGGTGATGGTCGCCGGATTCCCCCCCTGCGCGGCGGCCACCAGCGCCGCCGCCCCCAGAGCCAGGAAGATTCCGACCGCCAGCCGCTCCAGTCTTCGTCGCATCGTGCTCTCCCCCGCCGGCCATTACGACCCCGACCGACCGTCTCGCACCGACGATGACCCGTACGGGGATTGGCGTCAAGCCCTCGCGTACGCCGAACGCAGCGTCAAACGAACCGCCGTCGATGTCCGAAGGAGCCCGGACGGAGAGTCGGAGACGCCCTCTGGGCGCCGGGGTCCCTGTTGTCCACCGTCGACGGCGGCCGCCTTTGCCGTCCTCCACCCGGTACTCGACCCGCCCATGCGGCCGGATAGGCCAAGCGGTGATGGGTTGAGGCGGTACCGCCGCGGCCGGCAGCGCGGCGCGCGTCCGTGCACGTAGCCGGTGTCGTCGACGGCCCGGCTCATGATCTCGGTCCTGCCAGGGGCTATCGTAGACCGCCAGTGCGGCCCTGCGAGGCGGTTCAACACCGGGCCGCCGATGACCCCCGGGTTCTACAACCAGAACATGCAACTGTTCCAGCCGCCCGACCACTTCGTGCTGCTCAACGAGATGGTCCAGGACTCGCGCATCATCCCCCCCGACGGCCGCTCGCGACCCGACATCGAGTCCTGGACCGGCGAGTCGCCCCGGCGTTGGGAAGGCGACACGCTGGTGGAGGAGACCTACTAATGACACACCACCCTCCCGGCGCGGAGGCGAAACGCCCACAGCGTGCCTGGTGTCACGACGCACTCACACTCACCTGCTGTACCTCCCGAAAGTACGCGTCAGAAGACCACTTGCGACGGGCGTCCGCCAACCTGTCACGAGCGTCGCTCGTGCCCAAGGCGTCGAGCGCCAAATATGCTTCCAATCTCACGTCGGGCGACTCGTCCCCAATGGCTACGGCCGCAAGAACCGTGACGACACCTGGGTTGCCGCTCAAGCCCAAGCACCCCGCCGCCGCCTTCCGCACGGACGGCACATTGCCTGATTCACACATCTTTGCCACCACCTGCATCGCTCTGCCGTCTGCAACTCCATAGAGTGTCTGTAAGGCCCTCAGGATGACAGGTTCGGGGCCGCCCGAGCCGATCGCAGCAAGCGCCGCCGTCTGCTCCTCCGTCATTGACTTCCATCTCGCGATTTCTTCCACCTCGGATTCCGCGAACTCTTTTACGAAAGCTTCTATCTTCGTTCTATCCGATTCGGCCATGCACCGCTCAAAGAGTCCAATGAGGCGCTCTCTAGGAGACACTCAAGAAGTCATTGGCGTCGGCCTTCAGCGTCACACACCTCACCCCAGGAATACGTGCCACGGCGTGACTCGGCTCCGTGTCCACGATCAGCAAGACAATAGAGTTGCTGTTGTAAGTTATCGCACTCACTAGATGTTTATCACGAAGGGACGTGCCCACTGCGACAACCACTTTTGCGGGGATGTCCCGGATGCTGTTGAACTGAGGTGAAGCGGGTGGCGACTCCTCGCCCCTGTTCTGTGGTAGGACAGGGGTGCAAACAACAGGAGGAGAGCCACCCATGGCGAAGCATGACAGGCGGAAGCGTTCCAGCCAACCCCGAAGCTCGCGAACGGTCTCGATTCAGGTGCCGCTGCCGGTGCTCGGCGTGCTGAACGGTGTCAGGGAAGCGTTCCATGGCTTGTGCATCACGACCGGGATGCAGGTCCTGGAGGCGATGATGGAGGGGGATCGAGAAGACCTGTGCGGCCCGAAGGGGCGCCATCAGGCCGAGCGGCCGGCGTGGCGGGGCGGGAGCGTGGCCAGTCAAGTAACGCTTGGCGGGCGCCAAGTTGCCGTGCCGCGGCTGCGCGTTCGGCGCGCCGACGGCGAGGCGCCGCTGCCGAGCTTCCAATGGGCGGCGGCCACCGACCCGCTGGACGAGCACACGCTCTCGGCGGTCGCCGCCGGGGTGTCGACGCGGCGGTATGCGGGCACGTTGGACCCGGCGCCGGCCGAGGTGACGGAGCGGGGGACGTCGAGCAGCGCGGTGTCTCGACGGTTCGTGGCGCTGTCGGCCAAGCGCCTGCGGTCGTTTCTCAGCCGGCCGTTGGGCGAGCTGGACCTGCGGGTGGTCTGCATCGACGGCAAGGTCTTCCGGGAGCATTGCATGGTGGTGGCGTTGGGGATCGACACGCAGGGCTGCAAGCACGTCCTGGGACTGCGCGAAGGGGCCACCGAGACGGCGGCCGTCGCCAGCGGCCTGCTCAGCGACCTGGTGACGCGCGGCCTGCCGACGGACCGGACGTTGCTGTTCGTCATCGACGGCGCGCCGGGGCTGCGCCGGGCCATCAGCAATGTCTTCGGTTCCCTCGGGGTGGTGCAACGGTGCCAAGTACACAAGCTGCGCAACGTGCTCGGCCATCTGCCCGAACGGCTGCACGCTTCGGTCGGCAAGGCGTTGCGGGATGCCTGGGACCTCGATTCGGCCGACCGCGCGGCGCGGGTGCTGGCGCGGTTGGCGGGGTCACTGGAGCGCGACCACCCCGGCGCGGCGGCGTCCATCCGCGAGGGCCTCGAGGAGACGCTGACGGTGCAGCGGCTTGGTCTGACGGGGGCGCTCGAACGTACTCTGCGCACGACGAACATCATCGAGAACCTGATGGGCAGCGTCGAGGGCTACACGCGGCGGGTCAAGCGGTGGCGCGGCGGACAGATGATTCAACGGTGGGTGGCGAGCGCGCTGGTGGAGGCGGAGCCGCGCTTCCGGCGGGTGCGGGGCTACCGCGACCTACGCTACCTGGTCGGCGCCTTGGACGCGCTGGCCCCGCCCGACGGTGCGGTTGCTGACGTGGCGTAGAATAGACGACCTCGGTGCGGAAACAGGGAGTCCGCCACTCGCGAAGTTCAACAACGAACGGGACAATCCCACTTTTGCGCGCGCCATCGCATCGACGAATAGATGGTTCAAGTATCCGTAAGGATCCCCTAACGCCTCCTTTTCGAGGGTAGGTAGAACCATCAGAGGTTCGATTTCCTGCCCGTCCCTTGTCAGCCGAAAGTCGAGGCCAGGCAATGGATATCCCCTATCCAACCTCCAAAAAATCGGCTTTCTGTCGGAGTGTCGATCGACATAGTAGGTTACGGACCCGTGCAGCTTGCATAGCAGCCCGAGGTAGAAGTCCCCGGTGTTCAAATGGATGGCTGAAGGGGCCGGTAGCGCGATAACGCGGCGATCCGCGCCGAATGGAGCTGGAATCGCGTCAAGACCGGCTCCAGCCGCTCCAGAACGTCCCACAGACCCACAAACAGGCCGATCAGCGCGCATACGCCGGCTACCGCCCGGCCCTGCAGGCCACGGGGCGTGCCGACACCGATCGCATGACGCAGAAGCAGCCCGAGGTTGAGGCCCGCGACGTGCACCAGCAGTCGCTTCAGAATGTTCGAATGCCCCCGCAGGTGCACCCGCCGCATCCCTCCCGTCTCATACAGATGCGCAAACGGCCGCTCCACCAGCTCGCTACGACTCCGCTGCAAACGCCGGCCCCGCTTGCCCCGTATCCGACGCCGGTTCCCATGCACCGGATCCCGAGCCTCCGGCGCGTCCTTCCAGCACCGCTTGCCCCGCGCCGGCTCCGCAATGTAACTCCGAATATCGACCGCCGCCAGACCCACCAACGTCTCGTTGCTGTGGTAGCCCTTGTCCGCAACCACCTCCGCAACCCCCGCCTCCCCCGCCAGCACCGCCTCCACCTCCTCGGCCGCCGTGATCAGGGTCTCGACTATCGTCGTTGTATCCCCTTCGTCCGCGCCCTGAACCGTCACACCCACCACCGCACCTGTCTCCATATCCACCGCATGCTCCACCTTGTGGGCCATGTGGGTGCTGCCGTCCTTCATCTTCGCGACTTTCGCATCCGGGTCGTGAGGGTGAGTCCACTCCTTGTTCGACGTCTTCTTCTTCCGCTTCCGGTCAAACCGCGCCAGGTCCTCCGCCGTCGGTGTCTCAATGCCGGAAGCCTTCGCCAAACCGGTCAGGAACGCCGTGTAGCCTTCACCCGTGTCACGTCGAACGATACTCCGCAGCGCCGCGTTGGCTTCCAGCATCGTCGCATCAATGCCCAACGTCTTCCCCCCGACCAAGCCCGTCTCCGCCAACTGCTGCAACACCCACGTGAAGACCGCCTGATGAGTCTCGACCGAAAACAGGCGCCGCGTCCGCGAGATCGTCGAATGGTCGGGAGGCGCCACCGGTGTCGCCAAATGCAGAAACGCCCGCAGGCTCAGCGAATCGGCCGCGCGCCACGCGATGGCCCGCTCCGAGTCCAACCCTTCGAAGTACCCGATAAGCAGCAATCGGAAATAGCGGCCCGGAGCCAGACTCGGCCGTCCCATCGTCGCGTAGAACGGCGCGCACAGTCCTTCGACGAACGCGTCGAAGCCTGCCGCCTCGAGAATCCGGTTCAGTCGCTCATAGAACGGATGCCCCGCGCTCTGAGGCAGATCCGTCGTCGCTACCCACATCGATTGCTGCGACCCGTCGTCGCGCGTCAAGCCCATCGCCATGCGCACCAGTGTAGAACATAGGACCCGTCAGATCGATCCCTGGATGCCGACTTTTACCACGGGCTGATAGGCGAATCTTCCCATCGAATTCACGCTCCCAACGGGCCGCCAACTTGGACTTACCGAATCCGTCGGCAAAGTCAATGTCGCCCGCCTCACAGCCGTGCTCTATTACACGATCATAGTTCGTAGTGAAAAGATGGACCTCGCGAATTGCGTCGTTCTTGGCCAATGCAGAGATTAGCGGGGTAAGCACCCGTGCCACGCGTGTTCGATCGAATCGCTCGCACTGCTCGACAATGTACGAAACCAAATGCGCCTTGAGATAGCGGGATTCTCGCTCCCACTGAAGCAAGTGGTCCTGAACAGGCATCTTGGGTGGAAGGCTGTCTCGGAGCTTCTCGGCGGAACCGAGACTAGTGAGTAACGCTTCGATATCACCGTCGTCCGCCAATTTAGAAAGGTGTTCCGCTAGCGTGCCGTACAGATCAGGGTACTTCTTCTCCGCGTCGGACTGAAAAGAACGGAGAAATGGCATCATTGTGGGCACACCGAATGGCGCAGAAAAACCGGCGCCGAGCAGAAATACGGACGAGTCCGTCATTGTCCCAAATCCGAGAGAAGATCCTGTATCAGTGAGTCAAGGTGCTTACGGGTAAGCGGTGCCATATCTCCCGCGGCGAGTGCAGCCAAGTCGTCTGTGGCCAACAGATCGGCCACGATCTGCCGGACGTCGCGCAGTCGGAACTCCTCTATTTTTAAGTAGATTTCGAGTAAGCGCTTCTTGAGAGGATTCGATGCTGCAACGGCGATTACCCTAAGCAGCTGCTGTACGTCGGGGTGACGAAGATTGATATAGCGGATGCCCGAACGGTCGCGGATGACGCGCCGTTTGGAGTCCATGACGCTGGCAAAACGCAGCCCGCCTTCTAGCAGGAGTGCGTCTTTGAGGATGGGAAGTCGTTCTATGCTTTGGAGATCCATGTCGGAATCGCTCGCGTTGGCGATGTCGACGAGCTGGACGCCGCGTTTCTGTAGACACTTGAGAACCAAGGGATAGTCATCGATTTGTTGGGCCTTGACAACACCGTTCCGGCGTACATTCACCGGAAGGCGATCCAATTCAAGTACGTCAAAACCCTTGGCTCGCAAAGCACCCACTCGGACACTGTCGCGGATCTCTTGAGTGACACGAACAGGCATACCTTCGTCATCGATGGTGTGGGTGTGTTCGTGTGGCCGGAATTTCTGTCGAAAGAACAACTTCTGCTCCGGTGGGGCGGCCTCAACTATGTCTTCGAGCGTGGCCTCTCCGCGCTCAAGTCGGGAAAAGGGGACGGTCGTGAAGATTGAGTCTCCTCAAATGCGTGTGGGTAGCGGCGGCGCCAGTTCTATGCCTCCACAGCAGAGGAACAGCATCGAGATCAACGCGCCGGGCGAGTGGAAGCCATAGGCGCGACGCGCGATCACCCGCAGCTTGTTGTTGATGCCCTCCACCGGACCGTTCGTCATCTTCGTGTCCAGGTACGCCAGGATGCCTTCAGCGTGTTTCCGAATCGTACGCCCCAGCTTCACGAACGGCGTCAGGCGGGACCGCGCAGCCCACTCCAGCCACTCATCGAGCAGCGCCGGCGCATCCTCGGGTGTCGCCTGCCCCAGGATCGTCGCCAGGTACTCCTTCAGTTCGTAGGCCCGGTCCAGCGCCCGGTTCTTACGACGCAACGTCTCCAGACGCCGGGCCTCACCAGGCCTCAGCCGCGCCGGGTGCTTCAGCAACGCATAGCGCGTCCCCTTGAGCGCCTTCGCATCCTCCGGCTCCGAGGCCAGCCGCCGCTGCTCCGAACGCCGCACCTCGTCAACCGCATCCGCCGCAAGCCGTTCAACGTGAAACCGGTCGAACACCACCCGCGCGTGCGGAACCCACGCCCGCAGCGCCTTCTGCCAGCTCGACGCCAGGTCCGCCGTCACCAACTCGATCCGCGCACAGCCACCAGGTCCCAACTGCTCGAAGAAGGCCCCCAGCGTCTCGGCGCTGCGCCCCCGCCCCGCCCAAACCACCCGACGCTCGTCATGGTCAACCACGATCGTCAGGTAGCGGTGACGCTTCCGGTAGCTGAACTCATCGACGCCGATTCGTCTCAGCTTGGCGAACCGAGCCCCGTCCAGCCGCCGCGCCACAACCCGTTCCACGATGCTGCCCACCGTCACCCACGATATCCCCAGCAGGCGGCTCACCGCCGTCCGGTCCGTCACCTGCGCCAGATACGCCGCCAATTCCTCGAACCCCGACGTGAACACGCTGCTGCCGCTCGCCCACGGCACCTGCTCCACCTTCACCCCGCGGCAACGCCGGCACGACACCCGCCACGGCGCATACCGCAGCCACGCCGGCATCCGGCCCCAGGACAGATGCCGCCACTCGCGCACCGGCTGCCGGTCATACCGCGGCGACCGCTTCCCGCACGTCCCGCACCGGGAACGCCGCCACGCCGGCTCCACCGACACCGTCAACGGACCGTCGGCGGCCATTTCCACCTGCTTGACGTACATCTGCGTGACACCCAACAGCCGCCGTAGTAACGTAGTCAGACGCATGGGGCTCTCCTCCTCGCGGGTCGTGGTGATACACGCCCATGAGACCAGGAAGCCCCTTGCGTTTGCAACCGCTTCCGCCAAGCGAGACGACGCACGCGGCCCCGACAACACCCTTGGCCCCGCCCAACGGGCGTCCGCCGCCGGCGCCGGGACCCGAGGTGGCCGTTGGGGCAATCAGCCAGCGTCTATCCCCGAACCGCCAGCCGTCGCGCTTTCCGCGTTGTCGTGGACGGCCGGGACGCCCCCGTCCAGGCCGGGCCGCAAGGCCCATATCTGCTGCTTGAGCGGAGGGACGGACGGTGTGTCACCCGAAGGGCCGCAGCGCAGCGAAGGACGCGCGTAGCGCGTTGACACGCCGGCCGGCCCGCAGCTACTCCGCTCCGACTATATCCCGCCACGGTGCGCCACGCCCGCCGCCGGTCAGGTGAACTGCCAGCACCCCTCGCCGACCCGCCGATCGCGCCTCAACCCACCCACACCCGTTTGAGGAGAGCCTGAAGATTCGAGTGTCGATAGAGTCGTAAAGTTCGGAGAATGGCGATTCTGACGGAAGAAAGTGGTACCAAAGTAGCAGATTCCTCTTGGTCGAAGGAGAATCCACGGCGTCCCTGCGGCGCAGGGTGCCGTTGTGGAGTTCGTCGAGAGCGGCGGAGATGAACCGGTCCTGAAGGCGGTTGCCAAGTTCTGTCCAGCGGGAGTCACGCTGTATACGCTCGCGGGACATTCCCATGGTCAAGGCATGCGGCTCGAGGTCGAGCTCGCCGCCCATTCCGAGAGCTGATGTAGGAATGAGGTCGTGTACGTTGGACTCGGTCAAGAATCCGGCGTTGCAGAGGGTCAGCTCGCTCGCGAGCGTCCCGGAGTGAGACTCTAGCCCGGATTATTCGTGAAGGTGCTGATTCTGGAGAGACACAGGA
Source organism: Vicinamibacterales bacterium (assembly GCA_965229825.1). Taxonomy (GTDB): domain Bacteria; phylum Acidobacteriota; class Vicinamibacteria; order Vicinamibacterales; family UBA8438; genus JAJEEA01. The sequence continues at coordinate 486,968 of CBDDJQ010000012.1, read as the reverse complement.
GCCTCCATGTGGTACAAACGCAGTGCTGACAAACGTTTAGCCACGATGGAGGCCCCTGCATGGCGGCTGACAAGATATCACAGACTGTCCTGTTCCCGGAGCTCTTCGACAAGCCCGTCGTCGCCACGTTCGACCGCGAGCAGGCGAGCTCGGATGGTGGCGCCGTCCTCCTCAAGGCGGCCGAGCGGGTGTACGGCCTCGTCAAGGCGTTTGCCGGGTGTCTCGCCGACAAGCGCGCGCCGGAGAAGATTCGGCACACGCTCGCGGAGCTGATCGGACAGCGGATCTTCGGCATCGCGTGCGGTCATCCCGACGGCAACGACGCCGACCACTTGGCGGAGGATCCCATCCACAAGCTGCTGCTCGGGCGGGACCCCGTGGCCGGCGCGCCCTTGGCGTCGCAACCAACGATTTCGCGGTTCGAGAACGGCCCGGGCCGCGGCGCGCTCTACCGAATGGCGCGGGAGTTGGCGGCGTGCGTGATCGAGCGGCATCGACGCCGCCTGCGGCGGCGGGTGTGGCGGGTCACCATCGATCTGGACCCGACCGACGACCGGACGCATGGCGCGCAACAACTGACGTTCTTCAACGGGCACTACGACAGTTGGTGCTATCTGCCGCTGCTCGCGTTCCTGACTTTCAACGACGAGAAGGAGCAGTATCTGTGCGCGGCGGTGCTGCGGCCGGGCAAGGCGGTGGCGGCCGACGGGACCCTGAGCTTGCTGTGTCGGCTGCTGCCGATGCTGCGGGCGGCGTTTCCGGCGACTCGGTTTCTCGTCCGGCTCGACGGGGGCTTTGCGACCCCGGAGATCCTCGATTTCCTGGATGCCGAACCTGGGCTCGACTACGTGGTCGCGATGGGGAAGAACGCGGTGTTGCAGCGGCATGCCGAATCCGCGATGGCCGTGGCCCGCGCGCAGAGCGAGGCCAGTGGCCGAACCGAGCACGTCTATACCGACACCCGCTACGCGGCCCGCACGTGGGGCCGCGAACGCCGGGTCGTGATCAAGGCGGAAGTGGTCCGGCTCAAGGGTCGCGAGCCGCGGGACAATCCGCGCTTCGTCGTGACGAATCTCTTGGAGAGCTCGCGCTTCGTCTACGAGAGGGTCTACTGCGCCCGCGGGGACATCGAGAACCGGATCAAGGAGTTGCTGGATGGCCTGCAGATCGACCGCACGAGCTGCTGCAAGTTCCTGGCGAACCAGTTGCGCGTGTTGCTGACCGCGGCGGCCTACGTACTCATGCAGGAGCTGCGGCTGCGGGCGGCGCGCACCGGCTGTGCCCGCACCCAAGTGACGTGGCTGCGCGACCGGCTGCTGAAGCTGGGGGTGCATGTCGTCGGCTCGGCGCGCCGCATCGTCCTGCATCTACCACGGGCGACGCCCCATCTCCACGCGTGGCGGCGCATCGCGCTCGCGCTCGGCGCCCGCGCGGGTTAGTCAGAGCCCGCGCGGGGGCTCGGCGCACGTCTCGGTCCCGGGCGGCACCGCCCGTTCCGGCAGAACCTTCCCCCCACTTGGCCTCCGCAACCGCCCGGTGCCCGTGAAGGGCCACTCCACGCCTCCTGCCGCGTCCGTCGCCGCGTCCGAGAGGCTCCGCTCGCGGTCAAGCAGGCCCGGCCCCAGCAGAGCCTTCCCTGCCGCCCGCCTCTCCGCCACCGCCCGACGGCACGACCGGCTACTCTACGCCGCGGTGCGCGCGCCACCACGTCCGAGGCCCTGCTCGCGGCCGATCATGCCCCGTCCGTGACGGACGCCCGAGCTTCATGAATAATGCAGGCTAGGGCACCGGTGAATCCGAAGCGGCCGCTGCGCACCCCCGGAAAGTCGGCAAGGCGCCGAGCGTTAGCCCGGATTATGCGTGAAGGTGTTGATTCTGGGAGAGACACAAGGGCCTCCGTGTGGTACAAACGTAGTGTATATAAACGTTTAGCCACGACGGAGGCCCCTGCGTGACACCTGACACGATACCACAGAGTGTTCTGTTTCCGGATCTGTTCGACAAGCCCCTCGTCGCCACGTTCAACCAGGAGCACGCGAGTTCCGACGGCGGCGCCGTCCTGCTCAAGGCGGCCGAGCGCGTGTACGGCTTGGTCAAGGCGTTCGCCCGGTGTCTGGCCGACAAACGCGCACCCGGGAAGATTCGGCACACGCTCGCGGACCTGATCGGCCAGCGGGTCTTCGGCATCGCGTGCGGTCATCCCGATGGCAACGATGCCGACCACTTGGCCGACGACCCCATCCACAAGCTGCTGCTCGGGCGGGACCCGGTGTCCGGCGCGCCCTTGGCGTCGCAACCCACGATCTCGCGATTCGAGAACGGCGCGCGCCGCACCGTGCTCTACCGGATGGGGCGCGAGTTGGCAGCGTGCGTCATCGAGCGTCATCGGCGCCGCCTGCACGGGCGGGCGCGCCGGATCACGATCGATCTGGACCCGACCGACGACCTGACGCACGGGGCCCAGCAGCTCACGTTCTTCAACGGGCACTATGGCGGCTGGTGTTATCTGCCGATGCTGGGGTTTCTGAGCTTCGACCGCGAGGCGGAGCAGTATCTGTGCGCGGCGGTGCTGCGGCCCGGGAAGGCAGTGGCCGCCGACGGGACCCTCGGCCTGCTGTGTCGGTTGCTCCCGCTGTTGCGGGCCGCGTTTCCGCGGGCGCGGTTTCTCGTCCGGCTCGACGGGGGCTTTGCGACCCCGGAGATCTTCGATTTCCTGGATGCGGAGCCCCGGCTCGACTATGTCGTGGCGATGGCGAAGAACGCGGTGTTGCAGCGGCATGCGGAGTCCGCCATGCAGGTGGCCCGCGCGCAGAGCGAGGTCGGTGGCGAGACCGCGCACGTCTATACCGACACCCGCTACGCCGCCGGCACGTGGGACCACGAGCGCCGGGTCGTGATCAAGGCCGAAGTCGTTCGCCTCGGAGACCGCGAGCCGCGGGACAACCCGCGGTTCGTGGTGACGAATCTGCGGCAGACGCCGCGCTTCATCTATGAGAAGGTCTACTGTGCTCGCGGGGACATCGAGAATCGGATCAAGGAACTGCTCGATGGGCTGCAGATCGACCGCACGAGCTGCTGTCTGTTCCCGGCGAACCAGTTGCGCGTCTTCCTGACCGCCGCGGCCTACGTGCTCATGCAGGAACTGCGATTGCGGGCGGCGCGTACTGCGTGTGCCCGCAGCCAGGTAACGTGGCTGCGCGACCGGCTGCTGAAGCTGGGGGTCCACGTCGTCCGCTCGGTCCGCCGCGTGGTTCTGCATCTGCCGCGCTCGACGCCGCACCTCGAGGCGTGGCGGCACATCGCACTCGCGCTAGGCGCGCGCGCCGGATAGCCCACCCGTTGCGCCGCGCCCACCTGCTTCCTGGGCGGCATGGGCCGCGCCGCCGGCGGGGCTGTCGCTGCCCAACCCTCGCGTCCGTCATGCCCCCCCCGGTCGGCTGCTCAACCCCGGCTCCGCTTGCAGGCGACGATGTCCGAGACCCATTCCTGCGCCGATCACGCCCTTTGGCGGTCGAATCTGGACCTTCGTGAATAATGCAGGTTAGAGATATCGGTTAGGGTCCAGGTGTGCTGCAGACTTTCCTCGCGGTCGTCGTCGACGGCGGTAACGAAGACGTTGTCTACGTGGCGCACATAGTTGCTGACGGTCTCAGGAATGGAGGCGACTGAAAAGGTCGTGGCGTCCCGTGGGTAAAGGCGGATGCGCGTGCCCGCTTGTGCGTCATCCACTGAAATGAATTCTACGGGTGTATCGAGGTCAGTAACTCGAAAGTAAATTCCGGCACCGGAGGTGTCGGCGCGTTTAGTGGTGACCTCGAAACTATCGGCTAGGAGGAATACACTCAGAACGCCAATGCCAAAGTACCCCGTCTGGTTGTCTCTCGTGGCGCCGTCTAGTAGTTTTAGCTTATCCTGGCCGACGTCGAGAAAACTGTCTTCGATGGTGCGTTGATCCATGCCGTATCCGTCGTCGACGACTTCGAACCAGCCTTGGATAGCGCTGAACCGTACGTCGATGCGGCCGCCGGCCCCGTCGCCATAGGCGTGTCGCCATTGGATGGCGTCCCAGGCATTCTGAATGAGTTCACGGATACAGGCGTCGGGGGAACCGTACAGGTTAGAGCCGATGAGGAGGCGCAGGAGGCGGCGATTGGGCTCGAAACGTTTGGGCATGAGGCCGGGCTCAGTAACACTAAGGATGTGCAAATGGTGGCGGGCATGGGGGCAGGCAATGGGCTGCCGGTGACGTGATGGTGAGGTCGGCTCATGTGAGGTCCAGAGTATACACCAAGAGTGCCACGGGATGGGCGCCCCGTGAGGCGGAGGGTCTCGGGTGGGAGCATTGACAGGGGATGGGACTTCGGAGGGTCGCGGGGCGCACGGCATTGAGTTGAAGCGGCTGGGGCCCGGGAGTTCCTGCGCGGGAGGCCGTCGACGGAATGGGGCGCCGACACGATGTTTGCGGGTACGTTAAAACGGCATCTGGGTCGCGAAGTACAAAGCAGGTAGCCTTCGGCGACGAGTTGGCGGTCGGGGGTGCGGCCCGCTCAAGAGGGCAGTATGGCCCCGTGCATCACGAGGGAGGCAGTCCACCGCTGGGGGAATTCTGAATGACCGTTGACACACAGAGCGCGATCGGGTCGCTAGCCCGCGACGAACCGGGGGCGTGAACCGTCGCTGGACGGTCATCGCGGCGAAGATCGCTCCGTCAACGGCGCGCGGAGCGCCGTGAGGACGCGTCGCGGGCGACGGCGGTGCATGGCCATGCCGAGCCAGTAGGCAGCTTCTTCGCGCGTAATCGCCTCAATGCGGTCGGCGACGGCGCGCGTGTTGTCGCGACTACGCATGGCGCGCGCGCTCGGAACAGCAACCCGAGTGTGAGCGCCGTGTGTTCGGCAGAGCCTGCCCCGGCTCCCCCGTCACCGGCGCCGAGTCGACCAGCCCGTACCCCCGCACCCACACCGAACGACGACCCTTCAGAGGGGTTGGCGTCAACGGTTCGTATTCAGCATGCTCGCAACGTAGATACGTGTCGAACGTCACCCGATGTGGCGAGTTCCGCCTCTGACTGCGAGTGTGCGTGATGCTGTTTTTCCGCTGAGAAATTCCTGCTGTTTCTCCTGTTTCGTCACCATGGCCGCCCTATTGGCGAAGGACGGCCGCTTCGCTCGCTACCAGTCGATCCTGCCGGGGTCGCCGGCGTAGACCGAGCGGATGAACGCCAGGATCTTCCAGATCTCGTCGTCCTCGAGCACGCTGTAGACGGTGGGCATCGTCTGTTCGGGGATCTCGCCCTTGGTGAGCCTGAACAGCACCTCGTCGTCGCTGCCGAAGGTCCAGGCGTCGTCGATCACGGAGGTGGCCATCCCGCCGCCGCCGCCGCCGCCGTGGCAGCCCTGACAGCCGACCTCGAAATACAGCGCCCTGCCTTCCGCGGCCATGTCCGCGTTCCCGGTGAACGGGTTGAGCTTCGGTGGCCCGGGCGGCGGGGCTGCCGGTTCGGACTGTGCATTCGGGTTCGCGGCGCCGGACCCGCCGGCGGGGGGAACGAGGGGCACGCCGTACTCCTCCAGAATCGCCAGAATCTCGGACTGACGCCGGTCGATCGCCGTCTCCAGCCGGTCCTTCAACGCCTCGTTGCCCTTCGCGACGCCCATCGAGATGTCGAAGGACAGCGGCACCCCCGGCTCGTCCTCCAACGGGACCAGCTCGATCGGCGCGTCCGACGTGGTGGCGGCGTAGCCGGCCAGCGGCCCCCACGCGACGGCGACGTCCACAACACCCGCCGCCAGGTCGTCGAGCAGCTTCCGGGGCCGGTCGCGATCGCCGCGCGGATCGAAGAACAGCGAGTAGGTCGAGACGTTGTCGAGCAGGCCGCGCCGCGCAAGGCTCTCCTCGGGCGGCGTGTTGATATGAACGCCGATGCGAAGCTGTTGCAGTTCCGGTGCATCCAGCGACCGGAAGTCGTAGCCCCGGTCGTTGCGGAAGGCCATGACGTAGGACGAGCGATAGTACGGCTTCGTCCAGAGGACGAAGTCGAGACCTTCGGGAATCCCGAAGATGACGTCGCACGTCCCCGCGTCGATGGTGTTCCGGACGAGCCCGCGCTGGTGCGGCCACCAGGCGTAGACGGGCGTGGCCCCGAGGTCGGCGGCGACGACCGCGGCAATCCGGTTCTCGAACCCCTCGAGCCGCTCGTTCGAGAACGGCAGGTTGTCGGGGTCGCCGCAGACGCGCAGCGACGGCGACTGCGCGAATGCCGGGACCATCGACAGCGCCTGGGCCGCCAGCAGCGCGCAGGCTCCGACCGCGGCGACAACGCTCCCGGCGGCGACGACGCTCCTGGCAGTTCGGGTCACGGCAATCTCCGTTCGCTTATTCGAGCGCGAAGACGTGCAGCGTCCCACCCACGGAGGTCACCTTGTCGAGCCCCGAGTCGAAGGCGGCGCCGACCGCCCCCAGCGCCCCCAGCGGATCTTCGCGCGAGAGGCCCGCCGCGACCGGGAGGCCGAACCACCCGCCGATGCCGGAGTAGATGGCGACGTACTGCCTGCCGTCCGGTCCCACGAAGGTCATGGGGTTCCCGATCGAGCCCGACGGCAGCCTGGTGCTCCACAGAATCTCGCCGCTCCTGGCGTCGACCGCCTTGAACCACCGGTCCATGGTTCCGTAGAAGACCACGTCGCCGGCGGTGACCATCGTGCCGGTCCACACCGGAAACGGCTCGGTGATGCCCCAGACCTTCTCGCCCACCTCGGGATTCCAGGCCATGAACTCGCCCTGATAGCCGCCCGGTCCGGCGAAGATCCGCACGTTCGCGCCGACGTACGGCGCCCCGGCGATGTACCGCACCTCGAAGCCCTCGTAGTTCATGCACAGGTTGTTCGTGCCGGCATAGATCAGGCCGGTTCGGGGCGAGAACGACACCGGCTGCTGGTTCTTGGCGCCCATGGCCGAGGGGCAGATGTCCGTGATGTTCACCCCTTGCCGGGTGCGCTTTTCCGGGACCTCCACGGGGCGGCCGGTCTCCAGATCGATACGCTCGGCCCAGTTGGTCGCTTCCACGAACTTGTCGGCCGACAGGAGGGTTCCGTCCGTGCGATCCAGCACGTAGGCGAAGCCGTTGCGGTCGAAGTGCACGAGTGCCTTCACGTCGCGCCCGCCGATGGTGAGGTCGAGCAGCACGTGCTCGTTGACGCCGTCATAGTCCCAGGCGTCCCACGGCGTCATCTGGTACGCCCATTTCGCCATGCCCGTATCGGGATCGCGGGCAAAGATCGACATCGACCACTTGTTGTCGCCCTCGCGCGGGGTCGGATTCCACGTCCCGGGGTTCCCCGTGGAGTAGTAGATCAGGTCGAGCTCGGGATCGTACGCGTACCAGCCCCAGGTGGCGCCGCCGCCGTTCCGCCAGCGGTCGCCGGGCCACGTCTCCGTACCCGCCCCGGGCCCGCCGTGATGGGGATTGGCTTCGTTGAAGTCGGGCGCCAGCATGACGTCCTCGTCCGGGCCCATGCTGTAGGCCTTCCACAGCAGCTCGCCCGAGTCGACGGCGTAGGCGGCCAACCAGCCGCGAATACCGAACTCTCCGCCGGAGACGCCCACAATGTACTTGTCCTTGACCACGAGGCCGGCCATCGTCATCGTCTCGCCCCGCAACGGGTCGGCGTTAATGACGTTCCACAGCTCGTCGCCGCTCTCGGCGTCCAGCGCGATGACGTGTCCGTCGAGCGTCGTCATCAGAATCCTGCCCTCGACGTAGTTCACGCCGCGATGGACCAGATCGCAGCAGGCGACCGGCACCGCGCGGTCGTCCTGGACCGGCGTATACCTCCACTTGATGGGCCAGCCCTCCTCGGTGAGGTCGATGGCGTACACGTGGTTGGGGTAGGCGCTGTGCACGTACATCGTCGAGTCCACCACGAGAGGCTGCCCTTCGTGGCCGCGCAGCGCGCCGGTCGAGAACGACCAGACCTGGGTGAGATTCGCGACGTTGTCCGTGGTGATCTGATCGAGGGAGCTGTATCGCGTCGCCGAGTAGTTCTTCCCCGGCAACGCCCACTGGTTGTCATCGGTCTGCCGCGACACCAGATCATCATTGGCGGAGATCGCCAGCGACAACCCCAGCGCAAGAACGACGATGGCGCAAATGCTTCTCTTCATGGCCTTTTCTCCTGCCGTGGCCGTCCTTGAACGCCCCGGTCGCCCCTGCCGGGCGATTCGTGCCGAGAATGGCCGTTCGGAGGACCGGCGTCAAGGGCTAATTCCGGTGGCGACGGGACGCCTTCGCGGCTCCGTGGCGGAACGGCGATCGCCTCGCTCTCGTCATGTTACGTATGGTGACGGGCAGCGTGGTGATACGGCAGCGCACCGAGGACCTCGGCCGGGACCTGCGCGACGGCGTCCGGTCGCTGGCCCGGCGGCCGGCGTTCACGGCGGTAGCGGTCTTCTCGCTCGCGCTCGGCATCGGGGCCAACACGGCCATCTTCAGCCTCGTCAATGCCGTCATCCTGCCCGACTCGCCGATCGAACGGCCCGAGGAGGTCGTCAACCTCTATCTTCACCAGACATCGTTCGAGTTCAGCACGTTGTCCTACCCGGAGTTCGAGGACGTCCGCGACGACACCACCGAGGTCTTCAGCCACATCGCGGCCGCCCAGTTCGTGCCGGTGCCGATCGACCGCGCGGAGGGTGGGGGCGTCGGCGTCGTGCCGGCCGAGGCGGTCACCGGCAGCTACTTCCCGATGCTGGGCATCGAGGCCGCGGTCGGACGCACCCTGCTGCCGAGCGACGATGTCTCGCGCGGCGGGCATCCGGTCGTCATGCTCGACTACCGCTACTGGCAGGGCGCCTTCGCCGGAGACCCGGACGTGGTCGGACGCGAGATGCGCGTCGGCGGCCGGGCGTACACGGTGATAGGGGTGGGGCCGCCCGATTTCGCGGGAAGCGTGCGCGGTCTCAGGCCGACATTCTACGCGCCGTACATGATGGTCGAGGAGCTCCTCGGATCCCGCATGTTCGACGAGCGGGGCAACCACTCGCTCTTCGTCAAGGCGCGTCTCCGGCCGGGCGTCACGCTGCCCCGGGCCGAGGCGGCGGTCGGGGCGGTAGCCGCACAGCTCACCCGGGACCGTATCGCGAACTGGGACCCGGCCGGGCGGTTCGCGCTCCTGCCGCTCACCGACGTGCTGCTCTTCCCGCCGATGGACGTCTTCATCCGGGCGGCGGCGTGGCTGCTGATGGTGGCAGTCGGGCTGGTGCTGCTGCTGGCGTGCACCAACCTCGCGAGCTTCCTGCTGGCGCGCGCGCTCGACCGCCGCAGGGAGATCGCGGTGCGCCTGGCGCTTGGCGCATCGCGCGCGTCGCTGGTGCGGCGGCTCCTGACCGAGACGACGCTGCTGAGCCTCGTGGCGGGCGGCGTGGGGACCGGGCTGGCGGTCTGGCTGCTCGACCTGCTGGCCACCGCGGACCTCCCGCTGCCGCTTCCCGTGGCGCTCGATCTGGGTCTCGACTGGAACGTCCTCGTCTTCACGCTCGGCGTCTCGGTCGTGGCCGGCGCCCTGCTCGGTCTGGCGCCGGCACTGCAGAGCATCCGGCCGGATGTCGCCGACACTCTCAAGAACGAGAGCGCGGGGGGCGGCCAGCCGGGTCAGCTCCGGTGGCGCAACGCCCTGGTCATCGCGCAGGTCACGATCTCGCTGGTGCTGCTCGTCGGCGCCGGCCTGTTCGTCCGCAGCTTTCAGCAGGCACAGGCGGTCGACCCGGGCTTCGGCCGCGAGCCGACCGCCATCATGACCTTCCTGACGCCGGTCACCCGGTTCACGCCCGACGAGGCGCGGGTCTACACACGGCGCCTGCTCGATCGCTTCCGCGCGCTCCCCGGCGTCGACGCGGTCGGCGCCATCAGCAATCTGCACCTGAACCCGCTCAGCACGAGCTCGAGCGACTTCAACGTCGACGGGTTCGAGCCGCCGACCGATCACGGCGCCTTCATCGCGGACCGGGCCGAGGTCGATCCGGGGTTCTTCGAAGCGGCAGGCATCGAGATTCTCCGCGGGCGCAACTTCAACGACGCCGACCGGCCGGACAGCCAGGCGGTGGTGATCATCAGCGAGGCGATGGCCCGGCGTTTCTGGACCGACGGCGACGCGGTCGGCAGGCTGGTGCGGCGGCGCGAAGACGACGATCCCCCCTGGCTCGTCGTCGGTGTGGCGAGCGATGCGAAGGTGCGGACGCTCGGCGAGGCGCCGCGCAACATGGTCTATCTCCCGTACTCGCAACGGTTCGCGCCGTTGCTGACGGTCGTGGCGAGGACGTCGATCAACCCGGAGCGGACGGCACTTGCGCTCCTGGCCGCCGGGCGCGAGCTGGATCCCGACCTGTGGGTCTTCGAGACGAAGACGATGGACCGTCACCTCGCGCTGATGCGGCTGCCCCAGCAGCTTTCCGCGTTCGTCCTGTCCGCGTTCGGGGTGCTGGCGCTGGCACTGGCCGCGGTCGGCCTCTACGGCGTGGTCAGCTACGGCGTCGCCCAGCGGACGCGCGAGATCGGCATCCGGATGGCGCTCGGCGCCGATGGAGGCCGCGTAGTCCGGCTGCTCGTCGCGGGCGGCCTCAAGCTGGCGGTCGCCGGCGGCGCGCTCGGGCTGACGCTTGCCGTCGTCGCGACCCGCCTGCTGGGCGGGCTGCTGTTCGAGATCGACGCGCTCGACCCGCTGACGTTCCTCGGCGTGCCGCTCGTGCTCGGCGCCGCAGCGCTGCTCGCGGCCTACCTGCCGGCCCGTCGCGCCAGTCGGGTCAATCCCGTCGTGGCGCTCCGGACCGACTGAGTGCCAGCTCCAGCGACGTCAGAGATGAAGGACCGGCCGTCAGAGACGTCGCTCAGAGACGCTGCGCGCCGGGCCGCCCGTCCTCGACGACGAAGGACGCACGCGTGGCGATCGGGCTGCCGGGCCGGATGACGTACTCGAGGACCTGGTAATCGGCCTGGCAGCGCGCCGGGGTCAGCTCGCAGCGGACGTACCCGCGCTGGCCGTTGAAGAACCGGACCCCCGGGTTCTCCGCGAGCAGCGCGGCGGTCGAGTCGCGGGTATCGGCGCCGTCGCCGCCGGAGCTGATGGACGTCCCCACGAACTCGGTGCCGACCACCGGCGCGGCCGCGTCCCGGTAGTCGACCTTGAGGTCGGTGACCCAGTTGCTGTGGATGTCGCCGGTCAGGACCAGAGGGTTCGCGGGCCGGCGCGTCGCGAGGAACTCCATCAGCCGGCGCCGCGCGGCCTCGTAGCCGGACCACATGTCGAGCGCGTAGGACTCGTCGTCGCCGGGCGTGTAGTCGACGCGCGCCATCATGATCTGCTGCGGAATGACGTGCCAGCGCGCGGTCGAGCCGTCGAGCCCGTCCATCAGCCAGCGCTCCTGCGTCTCGCCGAGCGGGGTCGCGGCGGGGTCGTAGACGCCGTCGCAGACGCCGCGCCCGTCGCCGCACGGCTGGTCGGTGCGGTACTGCCGCGTGTCGAGCACGTGGACCGAGGCGAGGTCGCCCCAGGCGAAGGCGCGGTAGAGCTGAAGGTTCGGACCGTTGGGCAGCGACGACCGGCGCAGCGGCATGTGCTCGTAGTACGCCTGGTACGCGGCAGCGCGGCGCCGCCGGAACAGCTCGGCCGGCAGCCCCTCCTCCTCGGACACGAGGTTGGCGTAGTTGTTGTCCACCTCGTGGTCGTCCCACGTCACCACCCAGGGGAAGGCCGCGTGAGCCGCCTGCAGGTCCGGGTCGGTGCGATAGAGCGCGTACCGGTTGCGGTAGTCGTCGACCAGCTCGATCTCGTCGCCGGTGTGCCGGCGCACCCGGTCGTCGCGCCCCTCGTACTCGTAGATGTAGTCGCCGAGGTGGAAGACGAGGTCGAGGTCGTCCTCGGCCATGTGGCGGTACGCCGTGAAGTACCCCTGCTCGTAGTGCTGGCACGAGGCGAACGCGAACCGGAGCCGATCGGTGGACGAACCGGCCGCCGGCAGCGTCCGGGTCCGCCCGACAGGGCTCTCGTCGGCGCCGGCGCGGAACCGGTACCAGTACCAGCGCCCCGGCTCCAGTCCCTCCACCTCGACGTGGACGCTGTGCCCCAGCACCTCGCGAGCGACGCTCGTGCCGCGCTGCACCACGTCGGCCATCCGCTCGTCCCGCGCCACCTCCCAGACCACCTCCACGTCCTCCGGGGGCATGCCGCCGCCGTTCAGCGGGTCCAGAGCCAAGCGGGTCCAGAGCACAACGCCGTCGGGCGTCGGATCGCCGGATGCCACCCCGAGCGGAAAGAGCGACGGTTGAAACAGCGAACGGCCGGAGACGCGGCCGGCGGCCCCGAGGCCAAGCAGGGTCAGACCGCCGGTCAGCAGATCACGCCGGTCCAGCCGACGTTGGAGCCACGAATCGAAACGCATCTGGTCAGACATGATCTCTCCCTCGGGTTGACGGTCCTGCGACGTCAGTCGATGCCGAACGCCAGCAGGACGTTGCCGGGGCGTCCGCTGCACGCGGCGTAGACTCCCGCTCTCCGAGCAGTGGTCGGCAAGCGTATCAGAGGAGCAACGTCGACAGCCACCAGGCACCGGCAGCCACGAGGGATCACGCATCCCTTGGAATCGACGTAGTTTTGATGGTGATGTATAGATGATGGCGTGATCAAGACGCAGATTCAGCTCCCGGACGCGCTGTATCGTGACGTCAAGCGGCTGGCCGCCTCCCGGCAATGGTCTCTGGCGGAGACCATGCGGCGTGCCGCCGAGCAGTTCCTGGCGCGGCATCCCGTCGTGACGCCACCCTCGTCGCCCTGGCGGCCACCGGTGTCCGACACCGTCGGCTGGCGCGGACTCGGCCACGAAGCGGTTCGCGAGGCCGCGCTCGACGACCTCGAGGCGCGGACCGTCGAGGCGCTTCGAAGAACCGGACAGCAAGGGAGGCGTCGACGGTGACGTCGGTCGTGGCGCCCCCGGCCGAGGGGCTGACCTACGGTCATGGGGTAGGCCGCATGGCGCGTCCTGCTCGATCTCGTGGACGCCGGCGAGCAGGCCGCGGTCGTCGACTTCCTCGTGCTATTGGTCAGCGGCCATCATGCCGCGCACGGTCCCGATCAAGCTGGTTACCAGCTCGTCCCCCAAGTCGCCATGGCTGAATCCGTGTACGATTGCGTTCCTGTATCTCCTCACGTTGACCAAATCACGATACTCTTCCCTGGATATGATCCCGAGAAAAACTGCCCGATCGAGGAAGTAGCCCGGCGCACTGATATTCCGGTTTGACTTCTCCTCCTCGCTGACCAATACCCGAGCTGCAGCTTCGCAAGCCGACCAGGCCAACACGAGCGCCGCTTCGGACATCCCCGATGCAAGAGCCCTCTCCGCTTCTGCAACTCGCTCCAGGACGTTTCCACGATCGAACGAGCGCGCACCTTCCGGCGCATCCAGTTTCTCCGGCTCTGGCACCAGCAGCAACTCGAAGCTCCAACCGGGCCTCGCCTCGACGGCTCGCGCCAACTCTTTGATCCTCGGATCCGCAGCCAGCGATGACCGCGACTTGATCTCTATCACCTTCACCTCGTCGTCCTTCCTGACAACGAGGTCCGCGTAGAAACCCGGCAGAAAATCGAGCGGAGCCTCCAGGGCGACGTCGTAACCCCTCTTTCTGTACTCTGTCGCCGTCTCGCGGGCGCGCAAGTACTCGATATTGGATGCTTCGTCGATCACAACACCACCTCCCGGGTGATGGCCTCCGTCACCGCAATGTGGAGAACCGGCTCGACGTCACCGAGGAACTCCAGTAGAGCCGGCGACGCGTTCTGAATCCGCGGTCCTTCGCTCAGGTCCCTCTTGCGACAAAGCAAGTCGGACACTTGGGAATCATCCAAATAGACGAGTCCCTTCAATGCATCCAGGATTGGCTTCGGGATGTTGTCGACGTCAAGCGGATCGCTGTCATAGAAATAGGCTATGCTGACTGCGACTGATCCGACGATGGGGGGCTCCGCGTTCCAATCCTGCTTGGCGGCACTCCTGACTGCCCGAGTCCATTCCCTGACCCGATTCCTCCGGCGAGCTTGTTGGGACACCGGTGGTCCTCCTATGACGAAGCTGAAGGGTATCGGCATCCTGATGCCTGAACGGGAACGCCCGTGTCGCGATGATCGTCGCCAGGGCCAGCGTCCGCTTCCGAATGCGGCTCCAGTATACCAGTCGACCCGTTCGGGCCTCCAACTCGCCAACAGGGTCGGTGCCAGGTCGGCCGGCGATGGCGGAATCGCTGCCTGACGTAGGGCCAGGAACGCCCGTGGTGCGTCGCTGGAACATCCGAGAGCCCCGACGATCCTGGATCGCGGCGCGCCGCCTCGATCGCGGCGACGTTGACGATGCCGCCGCGGTGGATGCGCCAGAACCGTGCGGGATCGAGGCGCGCCGCCAGCTCCCCGATCGACGTGCGGACCAGGTGCTCCCGGTCGCGCGTCACCGCCGCGGTGTACTTGCGGTCGGACCGGAAGAAGCAGACGTCGTCGACAGCGACGAGCTCGACCCGCTCCCCCTGTCCGACCCGCAGCCAGTGCAGGTACTCGGGCGCGTCGGCGAGGCGGCGGATCAGCGATTCGAGGGCCTGCGGATCCGGCTCGTCCCGGCGCCCGCCGGCCAGCCGCCGCTTCAGTCGATCCACGGTCTCCTCGAGGCGCGACCCGAGCACGGGCTTGAGGAGATAGTCCACCGTCGTACCGCCACCGCGCGTCGAGCGCGGCCAGCCGCCCGACGAGCTTGTGGCCGACCATGCCGAAGCCGGCCACCACGAGGCACGCCGGCGGCCGGCCGGGAGTCCGGGACACGATGTTCGGTCTATCTCCGGTCCGTCACCGGCGACTGCGTTCCTCGGCGCGGGCGCCGTTCAGGATGAGGGGCATGCTGTAGTTGCCCTCGTGGCAGGCGTTCTCGAAGACGGGGCCGGTGGCGCGCGTGATGGGGAACATCGCCGTCCACGGGCCGGCGAACGACTCGGGGTCGTCCACCGTGAACTCGTAACGCAGCGTGTCGCCACCGGCGAGCCGGATGCGCTCGACGTAGCGCGCATTCGGTCCGGTTCCCTGGATGGTCCACACCCCGTGGAAGCCCGCGGTCTCGACGACGAGGGTGTCGCCCTCCCATCGGCCACGGGAGCTACCCTGCCACTGGCGAACGCTCGCGGGGAGCGGCGGGCGCCCGTCCAGCGGGATGATGCGCAGGTCGGAGTTCTGCTCGTGCAGGATGGCGACGTAGTCGCGCGTCTGAAAGATCTGCGCGAGCCGGTTGGGCGACACCGCCAGCAGCGGCACCGTGCGCCCCATGATGCAGCGCTCGTAGCGCTCGCGGTCCTCGGGGCCGTCGGCCGACCGCAACCGGAGGGCGATGCCGAGGGTGCGCGCGCGCTCGCGGCCGGCCTCGGTACGCGCCGGCAGCCGGCCGTCGGGCGGGTCGACGATCAGCGACGTTCGACCGTCGGTCAGGCCGGCGGGCTGCCACCAGTCTGCGTTCAACTGCAGGTCGCGCTCGCGGCCGATGGCGGCGTGACGCCCCACCAGGTACTCGGCTTCCTCCTCGGGCGTCAGCACATCCCGGCCGGCGAGAGCCTCCGGCCGCTCCAGCGGCGTCGTGCTGCGGTACTCCCAGTAGCCGCTCAGGTCCGGGGCGCCCCAGGGTGTGAGCGGCGCCTCGGCCGCCTGCGCCAGCGCCGAGACCGGTGCAATCAAGAAGAAACAGAAGAGCAACAGGCTGCGCATGACGGTCACCATATAGCAGAATGGCGCATGCCGACAGCTCTTGCCCCCCATCCGACGGATACCCCTATAATGAAGGGCAAGAGTGGTCGCGGCAAATGCCGCCCGTCGCCCCAGGAGGCGTTCCGATGTTCGACTCCCTCGATATCGTCCGGCAGTTGACCGCCGCCGGCATCGAGCGCGACCACGCTGACGCGATCGCAGATGCAGTCCGGCAGGCTGCCGACCACGGCGACCACGTGACGGCCGACCAGTTCACCGCGGGGCTCGCGGCCCTTGAACTTCGGCTGATCAAGTGGATCATCGGCACCGGGGTCGCAGTCACCGGCGCCGTGGTCGGTCTGCTGCGGTTGCTCGGTTGAGCGGATATCAGGGCGGCCGGGCACCTTACCCAGGAGAGGCCGATGCCAGCCAGACGGGATACCGGCGGCACGGACGACGCCTTCTCGGCGTCACGGCGTGATTTTCTGAAATGGAGCGCCCTCGTCGGGGGCGCGACGGCGCTGGGCGGCGGCGGGCTGCTCCTGTCCCGGTATCCAACCGGGGGTGCGCCGGCCGGGATCTCGGGCGCCGCGGCGGCCGCGACCCGCGTCTTCCGCACCGCGAACACCCCCGAGTGCCTGCACTGCGCGCTCCTGGCTCACGTCGAGGACGGCCGCCTCGTCAAGGTGACCGGCGACCCCGACTTCAACGTGCTCGCCTGCGCTCGCGGCATCTCCCGCATCCGCCAGCTCTACAGCCCCCACCGCCTCAAGTACCCCATGCGCCGGGCGGGCCGGCGGGGCGAGGACCGGTGGGAGCGCGTGAGCTGGGAGGAGGCGCTCGACACCATCGCCGAGCGCTACCGCCGGATTCTCGAGGAGGACGGCAACCAGGCGTTCCTGTCCTTCGGGGGGACCGGCAACTGGTCGGCCCTGTCGACCGGGGTGCGAGGCCTCTACTCCTCGTTCTGGAACCGTTTCGGGGGCGCGACGCCGATCATCTCCCAGCTCTGCTGCGCGTCGGTCACCTCGGGATTCAACGCGACCTTCGGCGGCGGGCGGTCGGAGTTCCGCGACGAGTGGGTCCACAGCCGCTTCTTCTTGGCCTGGGGCAACAACCCGGCGGTCTCCAACCAAGGGCTACATGAAGAACCTCTTCCAGGCGCGGGAGGACCACGGCGCAAGGCTGGTGACCATCGACCCGCGGCTGAGCGAGACGGCGGCCCTCTCGGACCGCTGGGTCCAGATCCGGCCGGGCACCGACTCCGCGTTCGCCCTCGGCATGGTCAAGGTGCTGCTCGACGAGGAACTGTTCGACGAGGAGTACGTCCGCAGGTTCACGAACGCGCCATTCCTGGTGCGCCTCGGCGAGCGCGGCTACGACCTCGAGTCCGCGTCGAGGGGCTGGCCGGCGGGCGGTGAGACGCTGCCGGTCGATCTGCGCGACCTGCGGCTCTTGACCAATGGCGGCAGCGGCCCGGGGAGCTTCGTCGTCTGGGACGAGCGCGGCGACCGGCCGGTCGCCGCCGACACGCCGGGAGCGCAGGCCGCCCTGCGCGGCAGCTACACGATCGACGGCGTCCGCTACCAGCCGGTCTTCGAGTGGATGCGCGCCATCGCCGCGCGCTACACCCCCGAGGTCGTGCACCGCGTCACCGGCGCCCCGGCCGACTCGGTCGCCGCGGTGACGCGCGAGTACGCGGCCGTGAAGCCGGCCGCGATCATCCAGAACATGGCCGGCGCGCAGCGCACCGACCACGGCACCCTGACGGTCATCGGCCACCTCTACCTCGCCTCGCTGACCGGCAACGTGGGGATGCTCGGCGGCGGCGTCAACGACAACGGCGGCTACCTGAGCGAGGGCGGCACCATCAACACCCCGGTGCCGCTGCAGCGCAACCCGGGCATCGACGGCATTCCCGCGACGAAGCTCGGCGAGTACCTGGTCGAGCGCAAGCCGCATCCGATCCGGGCCATCCACGTGGCGGGCTCCGGGGTGCTCACGCAGTACCCGAACACGCGGAAGATAATCGCGGGGCTCGACAACATCGATCTCATGGTCGTGCAGGACATCTTCATGACGACGACGGCGCGCTACGCCGACTTCGTCCTGCCGGTGACCACCCTCTTCGAGACCCGCAACCTGCTGGCCGGCGTCCGCAGCCGCTACATCCAGCTCATGGAGCAGGCGATCGAGCCGCTGTTCGAGTCGCGCTCCGACCGCTGGATCATGACCGAGCTGGCCAGGCGCCTCGGCTTCGGCGACGACTTCGACAAGCCCGACGACGAGTTGCTGCGCCACGTGCTGGAGCCGACCGGCGTGAGCCTCGAGCAGCTCGAGGAGGGTCCGGTCAATCCCATGCCGGACCCGTGGATCCCGTTCGCCGACAAGAAGTTCAACACGCCGTCGGGCCGCATCGAGTTCTTCTCCCTGTACCTGCAGGAGAGGGGCTTCGACCCGCTGCTGGAGTACCTGCACCCGGTGGAGGCGCCCTGGGTGGACGAGAAGCTGGCCGCGCGCTATCCGCTGCAGCTCATCAACCGCAAGAACCACAACCAGGTCAACTCGAGCTTCCACCACCACGACTTGCTGACCGAGATCTGGGCCAGCCAGGTGCTGCAGATCCATCCCGAAGACGCGAAGACGCGCGGCGTCGAGGACGGCGCCCGCATCCGCGTCTTCAACGACCGCGGCGAGATCGAGGCGATGGCGGCGGTGACGCGCGGCATCATGCGCGGGGTGGTGAGCGTGACGACCGGCTGGGGCGGCGTCGACGAGAAGCAGACGGCCAGCATCCTGAGCCCCGACAAGTACGAGCCGATTTCCCTCGGACATACGCTGAACTCGTCGATGGTCGAGGTCGCAAAGGGAGACGCCGCATGAGCCAGCAGGTCGCGTTCTTCTTCGACGCCAACCGCTGCACCGGCTGCCGCACGTGCGAGGTCGCCTGCAAGATCGAGAACGGGGTCGAGCTGGGTCCGCGCTGGCGCAAGGTGCGGACGGTGGAGGGCGACGACGACGGCGGGCCGTACATGTACCACGTGTCGATGTCGTGCAACCACTGCGAGGTCCCGGTCTGCGCCGAGGCCTGCCCCTCGGGGGCCATCACGAAGCGGCCCGACGGCATCGTCATCGTCGACGAGAGCAAGTGCATCGGCGCCCGTCTCTGCGCCTGGGCGTGTCCCTACGACGCGCCGCAGTTCAGCGAAGAGACCGGCAAGATGGAGAAGTGCAACTTCTGCTCGCACCGCATCGACGCCGGCACCGGGGGACCCGCCTGCGCCGAGGCCTGCCCGACCAAGGCGCTGCAGTGGGGCACGCTCGACGAGGTGGCGGCGAAAGCGGGGGCCACCGACCAGTTCGGGCCGCTGCCGGACGCCGACATCACCAAGCCGGCGATACGCTTCATCCCGCTCAAGCTCGTCCGCGCCTGACCGCGCCCCCGCATGGAGACGCGCGACTGGTCGCTCGTGATCTTCACGGTCCTGACGCAGGCGGCGCTCGGCGCGTTTCTCACCCTGCAGGCCCTGCGCTACCTGGCCGCGCGCCCCGGCCGGCCGGGGCCGGCCGTGCTCATGGTCGTGCTCGCGGTGCTGTCGGCCGGTCTGCTCGCGGCCCTCTTTCATCTCTCCACCCCGCTCCAGGCGGCGCGCGCCGTCGTGAACTTCTCGTCGTCCTGGCTGAGCCGCGAGATCGTCTTCGGGAGCCTCTTCGCGGCGCTTCTGGGTGCGCTCGTGTGGGAGGAGCGGCGCGCGGCCGGTCCGGGGTCGGCCGGTCGGGCGTCGGCGAATGCGGCGGGCGCGAATGCGGCCCTCGCGAGCCGCCCACTCGCGACGTGGCTGCCCCGGCTCACCGTCGCGGCGGGCCTGACGTTCCTCTGCTGCCAGATCGCGATCTACCTGCTGCCGGCCCAGCCGGCCTGGAACAGCTTTGCCACGCCCGCCGGGTTCGGCGGCACGGCGCTGCGGTTGGGCGTCCTCGGCGTGGCCGCCGGGCTGGTCGTCCACGGCTTGAATGCCGAGACGGACGACCCGGCCAGGATCGGCGGGGCCTCGGCCGCGACCCTGCGCGCACTGGCGCTGGCCGGCATCGCGGCGCTGGCGCTGGAGTTCGTCGTCGTGCCGCTCCATCTCGCCGCGCTGGGCGCGGACGCCTCTCCGGCCGCGGCGGCGAGCGCCGAGCGGCTGACCGTCGACTACGGCGGCGTGCTCGCGCTGCGGCTCGGGCTGCTGGCCGTGGCGGCCGCGGGGCTGGGCGGAGTCCTGGCGATCATCCGCGGGCCCGCCGGGCCGCTCGGTCCCTCCGGGCATCGACTCGCTTCCGCCCTCACCTGCGGGGCGTTCGGCCTCGTCCTCGTGTCGGAGTTGTGCGGCCGCTTCCTGTTCTACGCCATGCAGGTGAGGGTCGGTATTTGACCGCTCCCGCATCGAACGAAGCGCCGACTGCCCCGGCCGAATGGCAGCGACGGCAGGCGGAGCAGGGTCTCGCCTACCACTTTCTCGGCCGGTGCTTCTACGAACCGCCGCGCGCAGCGTGGATGGCCGCGTTCGCCGCAGACCGGCTGTTCGAGGCTTGGCCGTTCCCCTCCGGCGACGACAGGACCGCCGCGGGGCTGGCGCTGCTGGCGGCGTTCTGCGACGGCTGGGACCCGGCGCAACTCGACGCGCTGGGGTGGGACTTCAACCGGCTCTTCGTCGGACCCGGCGAGATGCTGGCCCCGCCCTGGGAGTCGGTCTACCGCAGCAAGACGAGGCTCACCTTCCAGGAGCCGACCCTCCAGGTGCGCACGATCTACGAGCGGTTCGGCGTGCAGGCGCCCGCCCTCCACCGCGAGCCGGACGACCACCTGGGACTCGAGCTGGCGTTCGTGGCGACCCTGTCGGACCTGGGCGCCCAGGCCGCGGCGCGGGACGACACCGACCGGCTCACGGAGTGCTTCGAGGCGCAGAAGGACTTCCTGCAGGACCACCTGCTCGCCTGGGCGCCCGCGTGCCTCGCCCTCGTCGAGCAGCACGCCGAGACCGGCTACTACCGCGGCGCGGCCCGCCTCGCCCTCGGGTCGCTGTCGGAATCGGCCCGTCTCTGCGGCGCCGGCAAGTCGAAGACCCGCGTGCCGTGACTCTGGTCGCGGAGGCCTGAGGGTTCCATGGCGGTCAGGGTAGCCGACGCCCACATCGACGAGGAGCTGAAGGCAGCGCGCTGTGGTACCGGCTCGTCCCTTTCCGTCGTCGACCCCTCGCTGGAATAAGATTGCATCAGTGCAACACCGGAGGTGTTGATCATGCGATGGATCGGAACGAGAACGGCGACAGGTCACCTGGGAACCCGTGGCGAAAGCCCCGCTGCGTTCGACCGGCGCGCTCGGTGCAACGCGCGGTCTCACCATGGGCTCCTGGCCTGGATCCTGTTGCTGACGAGCGTGGCGACGGGGCCGGGGGCGCAGGCCCAGACCGGCGCCGACCCGCAGGAGTGGCGATTCTACGGCGGTGACCCCGGCCACACGAAGTACACGCCGCTCGACCAGATCACGGCGGACAACGTCGACGGACTCCGCATCGCGTGGACGTGGACGTCGGTCGACGAGAAGCTGCGGGCCGAGAACCCGGTCATCGGCGACGGACGCCGGTTCCGCACCTACGCCTACGAGGTCACGCCGCTGGTGGTGGACGGCGTGCTCTACACCACCACCAACCTCGGGCAGGTCGCGGCGATCGAGCCGACCACCGGCGAGACGATCTGGAGCTACGACCCCGGCCTCTACCTCGACGGCCGCCCCTCCGTGCACGGATTCCTGACGCGGGGGCTCGCCTACTGGTCGGACGGCGAGAGCGCCCGGCTGCTCTATGCCGGCGGGCGGACCTGGCTGGTCTCGGTGGACGCGAAGACCGGCGAGCCCGACCCGGCGTTCGGCCGCAACGGCCGGGTCGACCTGACGCGGGGGCTCGGCCGGACCATCGACACGAGCCAGTACGCGGTCAGCTCGGCCCCGCTCGTGGCCGGCGACACCGTCGTGGTCGGCTCGGCGATCACCGAAGGTACCGGCCGGAAGGAGGCGCCGCCCGGGCACGTCCGCGGCTACGACATCCGGAGCGGCGAGATGAAGTGGATCTTCCACACGATTCCGCAGCCGGGCGAGTTCGGCCACGAGACCTGGGGCAACGAGTCGTGGAAGTGGGCCGGCGGGGCCAACGTCTGGTCGAACATGAGCGCCGACCCCGAGCTCGGCTACATCTATCTGCCCATCGGCTCGCCGGTGACCGACTACTACGGCGGCCACCGCCCCGGCGACAACCTGTTCGCGAACTCGCTGGTCTGCCTCGACGCTGAGACCGGCGAGCGGGTCTGGCACTTTCAGTTCGTGCACCACACGGTGTGGGACTACGACCTGCCGGCGGCCCCGAACCTGATCGACGTCACCGTCGACGGGAGGCCCATCAAGGCGGTCGCGCAGATCACCAAGCAGGGGTTCACGTTCGTCTTCGACCGGGCGACCGGCGAGCCGGTCTGGCCGATCGAGGAGCGTCCGGTGCCGCCGTCGACGGTGCCCGGCGAGCGCACGTCGCCCACGCAGCCGTATCCGACGAAGCCGCTCCTCTATCTGACCAACGGATCGCTCGAAGCCGACCTGATCGACTTCACCGAGGAGCTCCGGAAAGAGGCGCTGGAGATCTACCGCAGGCACACCGCCGGCCCGCTCTACACCCCGCCGGCCCTGGGCGGCAACATCGTGCGGCCCGGCTGGAGCGGCGGCGCCAACTGGTGGGGCGCCGCCTTCGACCCGGAGACTCAGCGGCTCTACGTGCCGAGCTGGGCGCACTTCTCGTTCGTCGTGCTGGAGCCGGGCGACCCCGCGCGGTCGGACCTGACCATCCGGCCGCGGGTGAGCAACCTGCCCGGTCCGGGGGGACTCCCCCTCTTCAAGCCGCCGTACTCGCAGCTCGCGGCGCTCGACATGAACGCCGGCGAGAGGCTCTGGAGCGTGCCTCTCGGCGACGGCCCCCGGGACCACGAGGCGCTGCGGGGCATGGATCTCCCGCCCCTCGGCAACTACGAGAAGAGCGGCGGCCCCCTGCTGACGAAGACGCTGCTCTTCATCGGCCAGGGCATCGAGTCGAACCGGCTGCGCGCATTCGACAAGGACAGCGGCTACGAGCTTTTCGAGATGGAGCTGCCCGCGCGGTCGTCGTCGGCGCCGATCAGCTACCTGGCCGACGGCCGGCAGTACATCGTCATCGCCGTCGGCGGCGGGGACGCAACCGAGCAGCTCGTCGCGCTGGCCCTGCCGTAGTTCCGGTCTCGCGCGGCAGCCCGGCACGATCACCTCATCGTCGTAGGGCATGTCTACGTAGTTCCGGTCGCGCGCGGCAGCCCGTGGCGGAACGACGCTCTCCGGGGTTCCGGAGCCCTTCGGCCGAGTCGGCGGGTTGATTGACACCTCTTCATCATGTTTTCATGTCAGGCACATGACGACCATGCTCCAGATTCGCAACGTGCCGGACGCTCTGCACCGGCGGCTGAAGGCCCGCGCGGCGATGGAAGGCGTCTCGATGTCTCTCTACGTACTGCGGGCGATCGATAGATCGCTTGCACGCCCGAGCCGGCAGGAGCTGCTGCGGGCGATACGCGAGCAGCCGGAAGTCGTGCTCGATCGTTCGCCCGCCGACGTTATCCGCGAGGAGCGGGGACTGCGCTGATGGTGCTCGACGCCTCCGGCGCCCTGGAGCTGCTGTTGAACACGGCCCGCGGCGGCAGGCTCGGCGCGAGACTTGCCGATGACGCCGAGGTCGTCCACGCACCGCATCTCATCGATATCGAGATCGCGCACGTGCTGCGGCGGTACGTGCTGGACGGAACGTTCGACGAACGGCGCTCGGTTCGGGCGCTCGACCACTGGCGGCGGCTGGATGTCGAACGGTACCCGCACGAGCCGTTCCTCGACAGAGTCTGGGCTCTTCGCGACAATGTCACCGCGTATGACGCGATCTACGTGGCCCTGGCGGAAACCCTCGGGGAACCGCTCGTCACCGGGGACCGGAAGCTGGCCGGCTCTCCGGGGCTGAACGTCCGCGTCGAACTGGTCTAGGGGTGTGTCCGTGAAATGATCTTACAGTTGCCCGCTTGTAGCCGAACGGGTCGTGGCACGGGCAATTCCGGCCCGAAACACCGGGATGCTTTGTGGGTCAACCGTAAACTCATTACCGTGAACACCAATAGGACCCGACTGGCGGGCGGCGGTGCGACGCGGTCGTCCGGTCACGAGCGGGGGGGCAGAGCGCGCCGTTCCGTGTAGAGGAGGCAGCTCATGAGGACCGTCATCGTCGCTGTCGCGCTGCTCGGCGTCGCCGGGGCCGTGGGAGCGGAGGCCGCGGTGCAGGACGAGCGCCCTTTCGTCTTCCGGCGCATCTGCAACATCGAGCCGGGCCAGGACGCCGCGGCCGCGGCGCTCGCCCGGGAAATGGTCGACCTCGTCGGGCGGAAGTACCCGGGCGCGGAGATGTCGGCCACGACAGGGCGCTGGATGACCGGTTTTCAGAACATCGAGCGGCCCGTCGACCAGATCCTGTTCAGCGAGCAGCACCCCGATGCTGCGATGCGCCAGGACTTCAACGATATCCTCATGGCGGACGAGGAGTTCCGAGCCCTGCAGGAGAAGACCCGCGGGGTCATCGACTTCAGCAGTTGCACCGAGACCCGGTTTCGCGTACGGCCCTGACAGGGTCGAAGAAGGAGAGGCGCGGTAATGAGACGAACAGTGGCATTCGTGGTCCTGGGGGGTCTGCTCTGCGCCCTGCCGGCGTCGCCGGCCGACGCGCGGGTGGTCCGTATCGAGGTGGAGCGGACGACGCCGTACGCCGGCGGGAGGGCGTTCGGCGACGCCGGCCGGTTCGAGCGCCTCGACGGCACCGTGTACCTGGAGGTCGACCCGGACGACCCCCTCAACGCGGTGATCGTCAACCTCGACCGCGCGCCCCGCAACGACCGGGGCCTGGTCGAGCTCAGCGCGCCGTTCTTCATCATCAAGCCGGTCGACATGGCGCGGGGCAATCGGAAGCTGCTCTACGGCATCAACAACCGCGGGAACGCCATCGAGCTCGGCTTCCATACCTTCCCCTCGCTGCCGCCCGGGGCCGCTCCCGACGCCGGCGACGGGCTGTTCTTCCGCCTCGGCTACACCCTCGTGGACGCGGGCTGGGCGGGCGACATCACGACGACGGCGACGCGGCTCGGGGCGAACCTGCCGGTCGCGGTGCAGGCCGACGGCAGCCCCATCGTCTCCCGGATCCGGATCGAGTATTCCTCGGACCTGGCGCAGCAGGCGGCGGGCGGCGATGGCCTCTACACCGTGCCGCTCAAGGGAAACGGCCGCTTCGTGAGCTACGAAACGGCCGACACCGACCCCGCGCACTCGACGCTGACCGTCCGCGACGCCATCGACGGCGAGCGCCGGCCGGTCGCGGCCGACCGATGGGCGTTCGGGACGTGCGCGTCCGGCGAGGCGTCGCTCGCGCCCTCCACCGCCGACCTCTGCCTCTTCGACGGGTTCGACCTCCACAAGGTCTACGAGCTGGTCTACCCCGCGAAGAACCCGTGGGTCATGGGCCTCGGCTACGCCGTGACGCGGGACTTGGCCTCGTTCCTGCGCTACGAGACGGCCGACGACGCGGGGACGCCGAACCCGCTGGCCGCGAGCGCCGACGCGACCGGCATCCGCCGCGCCTACGGGCTCGGCATCTCGTCGACGGGGATGTATCTGCGCGACTGGCTCTACCTCGGCTTCAACGAGGACGAGGCGCACCGCCGCGTCTTCGACGCGGTCCGCATCCACATCCCCGGCACGCACCGGCTGTTCGCCAACGTCGAGTTCGCCGACCCCAACATCTATTCCCGACAGGACCGAACCCCGGACTTCACGTCGCACTCGTATCCGCCGCTCACCTACGCGGTGACCACCGACCCGGTGACGAACATCCGCGACGGCATCCTCAAGCGGCCCGCGACCGACCCCCTCGTCCTCCACGTCGACACGAGCAACGAGTTCTGGCAGATGAAGGCATCGCTGAACGTCCACGACGGGCACGGCGACCCCGTGCCGATTCCCGACAACGTCCGCCTGTACCTGCTGGCCAGCCATCCGCACGGCGGGGCGGCGGGGGTCGGGGCGATGCCGACCGGCCACGGGGCCTGCGCTTACGTGACGAACACCTACCGGAGCGCGGCGCCGGCGATGCGCGCGCTGCTCGTCGCGCTGGACGACTGGGCCGACCGCGGCATCGAGCCGCCCCCCAGCAGCTACCCCGACGTGCGGCGGGGGACGTTGGCCACCGTCGACGAAGTCGCGCGCACGTTCCCGGCCATTCCCGGCGTCGCCTTCCCGACCCGGGTGAACGAGCTCGACGCGCTCGGCTTCGGCCCCACGTTCGGATCTGCGGGCGGCCGGCAGACGGTGCTGCCGCCGACGCGGGGCGGGTCGTACCGGGTGCTCGTGCCGACGACGGACCGCGACGGGCACGACGTCGCGGGCATCCACACGGTGGACATCGCGGCGCCGGTCGGCACCAACACCGGCTGGAACCTGATGGCGGCCGGCCCGCGCGGGCGCGACCTCTGCGGGCTGACGGGGTCGTTCTTCCCGTTCGCGCGAACGCGCGCGGAGCGGCTGGCCAACGGCGACCCGCGCCTGTCGCTGGAGGAACGGTACACGGACCAGGCGGGCTTCGTCGCCGCGGTCCGTCGCGCCACCGACGAATCCGTCTCGCGCCGGCTCCTGCTGGCCGAAGACGCCGAGGTGCTGGTCCGGATGGCCGAGGAGAGCGACGTGCTGCGGTAGCCGATTTCGCGAGCGGGATGGCGGAGGAGAGCGACGTGCTGCGGTAGCCGATTTCGCAATCGTTGCGCCTACCGTGACTCCGGCGCTTCGGCCGCTGCCTTTTCCTGCGCCCGCGCGCCCGACAGCAGGTTCCGCAGGCCGTAGTTGCCCTCGTGGCAGGCGTACTCGAAGAGCGGCGCGGTCCCCCGCTTCATCGGAATCGCCGCCGTGAACGGCCGCGTAAAGCTCGCCGGGTCGACGATGGTGAACTCGTAGACGAGCGTGTCGGCGCCGACGAGCCGGAACCGCTCGGTCAGGTGCAGTGTCCGGCCCGTGCCGATCGCGAAGCGCGTGAAGGGGACGAAGCTCGCGGTCTTGTCGGTGAAGTTGGTCGTCTCGACCACCAGGGTGTCGCCCTCCCAGCGGCCACGCGAGCTGCCCATCCATTGGCGTATGCCGTCGGGCAGCGGGTCCCGCCCGTCGAGCGGCACGATGCGCGCCTCGTGCACCATCTCGGTGAAGACGACCACGTGGTCCGGCGTCTGAAAGACCTGCATGTTCTGGTTGTAGCCGCCCCTGGGGGTAACCGGCACGATCGGGGGGCCGGTGTTGAAGCCGAGCAGACAACGCTCGGCGAGCCCGCGATCTTCGGGGCCGTGCATCCCGATACCGCCCACCAGGAACCGCACCGGGCGGTCCGGCGGCGCCGCGTGGTCGCCGTCGGCGGCCGCGAGCTGCTGCCGAGCGCCCGGGCGCGGCGAGGGTACCCGTCCGTCCGGGGGATCGACGATGAGCGACGTGCGCCGGTCGTCGACCACGCCAGCCCCGCGGTCGTTCCAGAAATCGTTGTAGCTGACGACCCTGCCGCCGGCCGGCAGCGGCTCCGTCCGGATCCCGGTCGGCCGATCCGCCTCCACCGCGCGCTGCGCCGCGGCGGCCTCGATCTCCGCCGCTTCCTTCGGCGTCAGCCGCGCCTGGCCGGCGCGATCCTCCGGACGCTGCAGCGGCGTCAGCGTCCGGAAGTCCCAGACGCCCTGCAGGTTCGGCCGGCCGTCGGCGAGGCGCGGCAACTCGGACCCGGTCTGGGCCGCGGCCGGCTCCGTCATGCCCGACGCGATCACGAGCAGCATCGGAACCACGGCGCACCCCCGGTTGCCCATCGCATGCTCCTCTGTCTAGGGAATCCTACGGTTTCGTCCGGATGGTGGAGGAGAGCGACGTCCATGACTCCCTCTCCGCCGACCTTCGGTACAGAGTATGGTACAAGTCGACCGAACGGAATCCTGCGAACAGTTCGTCGCGGCGGCGCTGCCGCAATCGATGGTCCGACGTCGTCCGGCCGCGCCGCCGGACTGGAATCAGACTGCATCCGAAACAACCGAGGTGTCGACCATGCGATGGATCGGTCCACGAACGACGGCGGTGGCGATGGCGGCGTGCCTGCTCGCGGGACCGGCCGGGGCGCAGTACGGGGCGCCGGCAGACGGCGAGTGGCGCAGCTACGCGGGTGACAGCGGCGGCACCAAGTACTCGCCGCTCGACCAGATAACGGCCGAGAACTTCGCCGACCTCGAGATGGCGTGGCACTGGGAGTCGGTCGACTCCCACTTGGTGCATTCCACCCCCGGCGGCGACTCGCTGGTCGCGGCCGACACCCTCTTCGACATCCTGCAGGCGGACGAGCCCGACCTGTGGACGGCGTGGGACGGGGTGACGCAGACGCGCACCCAGCCGTCGATCCGCGCGCTGGTGGCGACGCCGCTCATGGTGGACGGCGTCCTCTACGTGAGCACCCCGCTCTACCGGGCCGCGGCCGTCGACGCCCGGACCGGCGAGACCCTGTGGGTGCACGACCCGCGCGCCTACGAGTCGGGGATGCCGTCCATCGCGCAGTGGCGCCACCGCGGCGTGGCGTACTGGGAGAACGGCGGCGAGGCCCGCATCGTGTGGGGCACCGGCGACGGCTTCCTCGTGGCGGTCGACGCAAAGACCGGGGTGCCGGCCGCCGACTTCGGCGAGAACGGGCGCATCGACCTCACCGCCGGCGTGCCGCGGGCGACCCGCGGCGAGCGCGACATCCTGAACCTGCTGGCGCTCTCCTCCCAGTCGCCGCCGATGATTCTCCGCGACACCGTCATCATCGGCTCGACCATCAACGACCGGACCATCACCCGCGAGGCGACGCCGGGCTGGGCCCGCGCCTACGACATACGGACCGGACGCCACAAGTGGGACTTCCACACCGTGCCCCAGAGCGCCGACGAGTTCGGGTCGGACACCTGGCTGAACGAGTCGTGGCGCTACAGCGGCAACACCAACATCTGGTCGATGATGAGCGGCGACGAGGAGCTCGGCTGGGTCTACCTGCCCATCGGGACGCCGACCAACGACTACTACGGCGGGCACCGGCTCGGCGACAACCTGTTCGCCGAGAGCCTCGTGGCCGTCGACGTCGAGACCGGCCAGCGCCAGTGGCACTTCCAGACGATCCACCACGGGCTCTGGGACTACGACCTGCCCGCCGCCCCGAACCTGCTCGACATCACCGTCGACGGGCGGGAGATCAAGGCGGTGGCGCAGGTCAGCAAGCAGGGGTTCGTCTACGTCTTCGACCGGGTCACCGGCGAGCCCGTGTGGCCCATCGAGGAGCTGCCGGTGGCAACCGACACCGACCTGGAAGGCGAGGTCCTGTCGCCCACCCAGCCCTTCCCCACCCGGCCGGCCGCGTTCGAGTACCAGGGCACCTCGATCGACGACCTCGTCGACTTCACCCCCGAGATCCGGCAGATGGCCGTCGACGCCGTCGAAGGCTTCCGCCTGGGGCCGCTCTACACGCCGCAGACCCTGCGCGGCACCATCATGCGCCCACCCGTGGGAGGCGGCGCGAGCTGGTCGGGCGCGGCCGTCGACCCCGAGACCGGCTACCTGTACGTGCCGTCGACCAACGGCCATTCGACCATCCAGCTCACCGAGCCCGAGCCGCACGAGCAGTCGACCCTCCGCTACATCCGACGGTCCGTCTCCGCCGGCCCCGTGATGCCGCGCGGGCTGCCCCTGTGGAAGCCGCCCTACACCCGCATGACCGCCATCGACATGAACACCGGCGAGCACGCCTGGATGACGCCCACCGGAGACGGCGACCGCATCCGCAACCACCCCCTGCTGCGCGACCTCGACCTGCCCCCGGTCGGCGGCGACGCCAGCCGCAGCGGTCCCCTGCTCACGAAGACGCTGCTGATGCACGCGCTGACCGCGGGCGGTACTGATGGCGGGCCGCGCCTCGTCGCCTACGACAAGGCGAGCGGGGCCGAGCTCGCCTCGCTGGATCTGCCGAGCGGCGCCCTCGGCGCCCCGATGACCTACCTGCTCGACGGCGTGCAGCACATAGCGCTCACCGTCGGGGGCGAGGTGCCGGGGCTGATTACGTTCCGGTTGCCGGAGTGACTCCGCAACGACGCCGGCGTCAGCCGGCTGCACGATCGACGACGTGATAGCCTCGGGATGGGCGTGAGATTCGAGTGGCAGGCTTCCAAGGCCCGAGCCAACGTCAGGAAGCATGGCGTGAGCTTCGAGGAAGCCGTGGCGGTCTTCGCCGATCCGCTGGCCCGAATCCTGGACGATCCCGACCACTCGGCGGACGAGTCGCGGGAGATCATCCTTGGACGCTCGACGCGACAGCGACTGCTGATCCGTGAGTTTCGCCGAGCGCGACAGTACGATTCGAATCATCAGCGCCCGCGCCATCACCAAGCGCGAACGACATGACTACGAACAAGGCACCGGCTCCTCATGACGCAACCGATGATCTGCGGGCCGAATACGATCTGGACTACGCAGAGAGTCGACCCAACCGATTCGCACCCCGCATGGGCGGCACGGTCGTCACCGTCGTGCTCGAACCTGACGTCGCGGCCGTATTCGATACCTCGGAATCCGTGAACCGCCTGCTGCGCTCGGTGATCGCGGCACTGCCTGCCGAGAAGCGGCGGAATGCGTCCGCCAAGGCGCGGCAGGACTAGACCTCATCGTGGACTGCACGAACCGGACGTTGACGCCGCGGACGCCCGACTGCCCGCGGCTGAACCTGAAGCAACTCCGGCGACGCCTGGGACGCCTGGACCCGGCGGATTGCGTCAGCAGGGCGCTCACGTCGAGGGCCATGGAACACGATACAGTTCACCGAGGAGGGGTCGCGACGTGACGGAGCTGCTGCAGGAAGCGTTCGCGAAGGTGGCCCGTCTGCCTGACCACGAGCAAAATGCGTTCGCCCGCTGGCTCATGGACGAACTGGAGTCCGAGCGGCGCTGGTCGCGCGCCTTCCAGACTTCACAGGGTCGACTGGCAGACTTGGCTCGGGAAGCCGTCGAGGACGATCTGGCCGCTCGCGCTGAACCGCTCGACCCCGACCGGCTGTGACGTCGCGCGTTACTCGTCGCTTCCGTGAGTGTCTCGACCGCCTCCCGCCTGATATCCCCGCGCGACGCGCTGCACGGGTTGCTGGACGCGTGCCAGCTCCAGGACCTCTTCCTGGGTCATCGGGCTCCGTGGATGGTGGCTC
This sequence comes from Vicinamibacterales bacterium, assembly GCA_965229825.1. Taxonomy (GTDB): domain Bacteria; phylum Acidobacteriota; class Vicinamibacteria; order Vicinamibacterales; family UBA8438; genus JAJEEA01. The sequence continues at coordinate 455,845 of CBDDJQ010000012.1, read as the reverse complement.
AGACACATGGGGCTACGCACCCGTTGAAACGCCACCGTGTCGCTTGCCGCGAAGAACTCCCCGGGGCGCAGGCGAGCGATGCCCCGCGCATCGCCACCCTTCTGAGCGGCCATTTCCTGGGCAGCCGCGATCTGCGCGGGAGCATTGAGCAGGCCGAAGAACTGCGTAGTCGCGTTACCCGGGATCTGGTTGTGCAGTCCCTTCGGCGCCTGAGTGGCGAAGACCAAGCCGAGGCCATACTTCCGCGCCTGGGAGGCAAGGGCGAGCGTACTGTCGGTGGTGGCCGTACGGCCCGCTGAAGGCGCAAAGGTCTGCGCTTCGTCCATGACGAACAAACCACCCAGCGGCCGGTCGCCGGCAGGGTGTTTCTTGACCCAGGCGAAGAGTGCCATCTGCAGCTGATTGACGAAGTGCTGTCGCTGCTCGTCGTTCGGCAATCCGACGAGACTGATCACGGAGATGCGGGCACGTTGGCCGCGCGCCGGCTGGAGCAGAACCGATGGATCGACGGCCTCGCCGGTTCCTCCCAGCATGGGATCGTTCACGGTCTCGGCGAGCAGCGTCTGGGCGATGTCCGCCGCAAGCCTCTCGCCGCTTGCGAGCCGACTGACGCCCTCCGGCAACGCCGACAAGTAGCCGAGGAATCCCTTGAGGTCACCACCGCCGCTTTGCACGTAAGCACCCAAAGCCTCCTTCAGCACGGCTCGGCCCTGGCTGAACCGTGCGCCGGATCCGGGCAGACCCGAACGCGGAACAAGCGAGGCGACGGCATTGTCGAGCGCGATCTCGAACTCGTCGGGATCGTCCGCCACATCGCCCAGGCCCGCCAACGGCGCGAACGAGAGCGGGCGTCCCGTCGTCAGGCGCGGCGTCCACACGACGACCTCGGTGTCACGAAGGTAGGTTGCCGCCTTCTCCGCGTCTCCGTCGAGCCAACCCTGGGGAGGCTCGGGCCAGGACAGACCGAGTCGTGCAAGGTCGTTGTTCGGATCGAGAACGACGGCTGAAACGCCCTTCAGCGCGCACTCCTCGATGAGCCGGCGGATGAGGACGGTCTTGCCGGAGCCGGAGCCCGCGAAGATCACCGTATGGCGCCGGAGATCCTCGAGCGGCACGGTCACGCGTCGACCCGTGTCTTCCGCGATGCCGATTAGAATGGCGTCCTCGTCCGTTTCCCCGAACACCTCTGCCGCCTTTGACGGTGCAGCGGCCTTCTTGGGCAGCGCAGCAGCCTTGGGCAGCGCAGCAGCCTTGGGCAGCGCAGCAGCCTTGGGCAGGCGCAGGCGGTCTTGGGCGGCGCGACGACCTTGGGCGGTGCGGCGGCCCTGGACGGTTCAGCGGCCTCCTTTTGTGGCGCGTCGGTCCTGAGCGGTGCAGCGGTCTTGGACGCTGCGTCGGCCTTGGGCTGTGCAGCCGCGCCGGCGTGCTCGGGACTCAAGGGTGCGAGCAACGCCGTCTGGCTCGCGTGACGATGCGCTCTGAGCCACGTGGCGAGCCCCTTCGGCTGCTCTTCGATGAGCTGCTGCAAGGCCCGGAACACCTTGAGGTCAGCCTCCAGCAGGTTCCCGACGGTGCCGCCGTGCGCCATAAACCCTTCGAGCGCCTGCTGGGTCTTCTTGCCCTGGGACCACGATGCGTTGCGCAGGATGAACAGTCGCCTGCGCTCTCCCGAGAGCTCGAGCCCGGACGCCGTCACGGCGGCGCGCAGTCGGTGCAGTGCCGCCACCGGGTTGTGGTTCAGGACGGCTCGAAACGACCAGTGCACTTCATCATCCGTATCCGCATCGACTATCCGCCGCAGCCGCGCATGCAGCGAGGGGTTTCTCCCGAGCGGCGGATCCAGCGAGAAGTCACCTGCCTCGGCGTTTTCCTCGACCCAGGCAGTCAGGCCGGCGCGCAGCAGCGCGGGCAGACCACCGTCCACTTTCTTCTCGTCGAGAGCATCGGCGACGTCCGCCTCCCGAACCAACCGGCTGAACCGCCGGTCGAGATCGGGTTCAGGCGGCGGAGCAGGTGTCGGAGGATCCACACCCGGCTGGCGCTCGTTCGGCAACTGCTCCAGCCCCTGGCGCTCGTTCGGTAACTGCTCCAATTCGGTGACGCGACCGTTCTCCCGACAGCGCGCACAGTGGTCCTGAACGACGTTGATCAGGCTGCGGGGGGAAAACAGGGGCGCGTCGGCGAACGCAGTCGACCGCACCGGCCAGGTCGGATACCCGGGCGTGAACCCGGCACGCGTGTAGGCCGCCCGGAGGTACGCGGCGACCAGGGCCTCCCCGACCTCCGCCGAGGGGATAGCGCGGAGCTGGACGACCGTCGGATACCGATGGTGCGCGGACGCCACGGCCTGCTCGCGGACAAGCGTCCAACTGTCGGTCAGGCACGACACGACGATCAGTGAGTGCTGCACGTCCTCGGCGAGATCCATGAGACCGGTTGCCACCTGATCGAGCAGCGTTTGCTCCTCGGCGCCGGCCAGCGACCGTCCGAGCGCGACCAGTCCGTCGAGCTGATCGACCGCCACGAGGGTCGCACACCCCGCGGCGCCTATGAGCCGGTCGAATGCGCTGACGACCTCCCTGCACGAAATCCGGCTCGCGCGGATGGAATGCGCGTGCGCCACGTCGAGATCGATCTCCAGCCCCTGGATCAGCGCATCGCCGATGTCCTGGTGGGCAAGATCCTCGCTGTTGGTCAGGATGAGCGCGAGCGCCACGTCCACGGCGACCCGATCCCCGGGCCGGCGACCGAGATGCGTCTGCAGGCTTCGGCGAACGACCTTCAGGTGCGCGAGGTCGAACGTTCCCGCCGCCAGGTCCTCGATGTCTGCTCGCTGCAGCCCAATCGCCTTCCCCAGACCGTGGAGGACGGTACGCAGCTGGGTTCCACCTGCGCCCACTTCCCGATGCAGCGCATCCACGTAGGCAAGCGCCAGACTGTCCCAGAACTGGCGCGCGGTACTCGGCTGAAAGAGGACGAAAATCTGCCCCTGCTCGATCACCGCGTGGCGGACGCGCCCCAGAAAGTGCGACTTGCCGATTCCCGGCTGCCCCTGGATGACGACGTTGTTGACCGGCACGCCGCTGCGCAGCCGGTCGAGCGCGTCCAGCACCCGGCCGAAAGCGGACGAATGAATGCCGTCGACATGGATGACGTCGTCGCGCCAGATGTCGTTGCCGGCATACGTCGTACGGAATGCGACCTGCCCAATTGCTTCCAGCTCTGACACCACAGCACTCACTCCATGCTGATCAAATGCATGTCGTCCACGCCGAGCCGAAGCGCCGCGTCCCGGTCGGCCTGGGTGAGCCGGCCGCGGTCCTCGTGCAGCGTGAGATTGACGTCCTTGTCGCGGAACATCCGCGTGAGCTCCAAGTCCACCTCACGGCGAGGCCAATCACCGAGTTGCGCCCGGAGATCACGCAGCTCCACCCAATCCCACGGTCGGGATGCAAAGTTGCGATAGGCCTGCCGAATCCGCTCCCGGAGCGAGCCGGTGGGTCCAGGAGCCGCTGGAGCGAACAGCTCCTGCATCACCATTTCACGGGCCTCGAGCGCAACCTTCAAACCGTTGAGGAGCGCGTACAGCGCGCCGCCGGCCGAACCAGCCCGAGGCGGCACTGGAGCATCGAGTTCAGCCACGACCCAGGCCCAGCCGGCATCCGTCAACTCGTGGGCAAAGCCCTTCCCTCCCAGATTACGGCTCTGGAGGAGCCCCTCCCGATTGAGCCTCTCCCGCGTCGGCTTCTTCAAGTCGAGTCGATAGCGACGCTTGAGCTCCGTGTTCAGCGTCTCCTTGTTGAGAGCCATCAGCGCGATCATCACAGTGCGTTCCGGAATTCCATACGCCATCTCACGTCTCCCGTGCCGTCGACCGCCGCCGGTTCTCCAGAAATCGTTCCAGCTCGTCGAGGACCCGCGCCACGTCGCCGAGCACCTCGTCATTCGTGTATCGAAGGACCAGGAAGCCCGCCCGCTGCAGCGCGCGATCGCGCACACGGTCGGCGGCGTACTTGTCCGTTTCCAGGTGGTCGGATCCATCGAGCTCGACAACGCACTTTTCTCGCTGCCAGATGAGATCGACCCGGATGGAATTGGCCAGAACACCCGACGACCAGGTCTGGTTCCAGGCGCGGCCCGTTGCCCACGGAGATCGTGCGAGATGCGCCTCGAGGCGCTGCTCTGCCCGGCTGAACGCGTTGGGTCGGCCCTGCAGCGGCGTCAGGTAGGGGGGACGGGGCGTGGCCGGCGGATCCGACGTCGGCATCCGGTCGTGCAGGGAAGAACGGGGCACTCGCGTCATGAAGGCGGTCGGTGTCCCAAAGAGCCATACGGTAAGCTCCCCAGGCCCGGCGAGCCAGAGCGCGTTCGCTTCCGCGACTTCGATCTGCGCGGTGCTCCAGGTACCAGTCAGCTCGACCATCATGACGAGGTGCCCGCACCCGTAGGCGCGGAGGATCAGCTTCCGGGCCTGGCGTGTGGCCGTTTCTTGCGGGAACTCCGCCACTGCAACGGGTTCCCCGCACAGCGACGCCTCCGCGGCCGCGACGAGAAACGGGCCGAACAAGTCGCTACTACCCGCTACTCGATCGCAGATCGCGCGCGCCGCAGCCAACCCGGCGCCACCGGGCCCCGCGAGATGTTCCGCCTCCGGCAGCCAAGCGGGGTACGTGCCGGCGACGGCTTCCGACAACGCCTCGATAACCTGCTTTGTGAGGTCGCTCCGGCCCAGACTCACGGCGTCCGCGACGACCGCCAGGATTGCCGCCCCCACCCCATGACTGGATTCGACGAGCTCTCGCACCGCAACCGGGGACACATCGGGCCAGCCCACCAGTGGCTCGCGCAGCAGCGCTTCGATCCGTGCATTGCTCAGGACGGGGTCGCACCGAGGGTCCATAGGCACGAAGCCGGATCGTACTCGAAACGCAGGCCATGCGTTCGCAAACGTCCGCCAACTTCCGGAGCCAGGACCTCATCGTTCTTTCTCGAACACCGCGGCGTAGTGGGCGGCAGACGGCCAGTCGGCGGTCTCGACGTGGGTCAGCCCGGCCGCGGTGAGCTCCGCCACGACCTCCTCGTCGTCGGTCCAGTGCGGCCATCCTCTGAGAGGACGCAGGATGCCGCTGAACTCGGGCTCGACGATCGCCAGACGCCCGCCGGGCTTGAGCGACGCGTGGAGGCTGGCGTTGAACGCCGCCGTGTCGCCCAGGTGGTGATAGACGCGGCGCAGGAAGATCGCCTCGCAGCAGGCCGGGGCCAGGTTCGTCTCGCGTTCGCCGGCCTCGACCACGGTGACGTTGTCGAGCCCGGCGGCGGCGACGGCTGCCCGGATGTCGTCGCGGCGCCGCGACGACAGCTCGGTCGCGAACACGTGCCCGGCCTCGCCCACCAGCGTTGCGACCTCGATGCTCAACCAGCCGTTACCGGCCCCGACGTCGGCCACCGTGTCGCCGGGCTGGAGGTCGAGCAGGCGAGCCAGGGTATCGACCTCGGTCTCGCCGTCCCCGCGGGCGAGCATGAGGACCGCGGCCACGAGGACGACGCCGCCCAGCCAGGCGGCGATGCGTTTCCATTGCGTCCGGTCAGTCTCGTTCATGGCGACCCTCCCAGGCGGAGACGAAGCTCTGGACTGGGAGAGTCACTCTCTAGCCTCAGCGGCATCGAAGATCGGCACACCGGACGGCGCGGTGAAGTCACTCGCCGGCAGGTTCCCGGTGTTCACGGTACCGACCGGCTCGAAACACAGCACATACGCATCCTCGGCAGCGGAAGTGCGGTGCTCGACGCCGCGAGGAACCAGCACGCACTCTCCACTTTTCATATCTACGCGCCGGTCGCGGAACTCCACCGCGAAGCGTCCCTTCCACACCAGGAAGAACTCGTCGGCATCATCGTGACGATGCCAAGGGAAGACGCCCTTCACCCTCACGAGCTTCACCTCCTGCCCGTTGAGGGTGGCGATGACGCGCGGACGCCACGCTTCGTCAAGAAGAATGCAACTCTCGTCCACACAAATCTTCGTCGTCATTCTGCCCTCCGTACGCTGCTCGGGGTCGTCATGGGCGTCCCCACGGCATCACTCGGACTCCCGAAGCGCCGGCTCGTCCTGGTCGGTGAACGGCAGCGGCCGCAGGACGACGGCGTCCAGCTCGGCGAAGAGCCCGATGGCCAGCCCGAGGCCGAGCGCCAGCGTGAGGGTTGCGGTGACGGCGAAACCCGGCTGTCTGTACAGGCCGCGGACGGCGAACCGCGGATCCTGCCGGCACTCGTCGAAGAAGCGCACGCCGCGCGCCTGCCGGCGGTCGTCCATGAACCGCATCTCCTCGTCGAGGACACCCACCAGAGGAGGATACCTGGCAGCTCCGGCGATGTGTTAGCGTCTGATGCGTGCGCACCACGATGACCATCGACGACGATGTCCTGCTTGCGGCCAAGGATCTGGCGCGTCGGGACGGAACCAGCGTCGGAGCGGTGATCTCCGAGCTCGCCCGCGAGGGGCTGCAGGGCGGCTCGCCAGTTGACGCAGTCCTGGCGAGCGACGGTTTCTGCGGATTCCAGCCGCTGCCCAAGCGCGGCAAGCCCGTCACCAGCGAGTTGGTCGACCGGCTGCGCGAAGTCGGACCGTACTAGCCCGCCCCGAGGTCGACTAGCGCGCACTGCTGGAAATCATCGCACTTGCCGGCCCTCCTCGATCGCGATTGCGTCCTGCACGAGCGGGGCCGACGATGCGTGCCGTCGCCCGGAGAGACCGACCATGGATGCCCAGACGACGATCGCCCTCGGCGACCCCTCCCTCTTCCGGCAGCAGTGCTACGTGAACGGCGGCTGGCTCGACGCGCGGAGCGGCGGCGCCATCGAGGTGGACAACCCCGCGACGCGCGAGGTCATCGGCACCGTCCCCGCCTTCGGCCGCGAGGAGACCCGCGCCGCGATCGAGGCCGCGGACGCGGCGTGGGTCGGCTGGCGCTCCCGCCCCGCGAAAGAACGGGCCGGGCTGATGCGCCGGTGGTTCGAGCTGATGATGGCCTGTCAGGACGACCTCGCGCTGCTGATGACGAGCGAGCAGGGCAAGCCGCTGGCCGAGTCGCGCGGCGAGATCGCCTACGCGGCGTCGTTCATCGAGTGGTTCGCCGAGGAGGCGAAGCGCGTCTACGGCGACGTCATCAATCACCCCCAGCCGGGGAAGCGGATCGTGGTGCTGAAGCAGCCGATCGGGGTCGTCGCCTCGATCACGCCATGGAACTTCCCGGCCGCGATGATCACCCGCAAGTGCGCCCCGGCCCTCGCGGCGGGCTGCCCCGTCGTCATTCGTCCCGCCTCGCAGACGCCGTTCTCGGCCCTCGCGCTGGCCGAGCTCGCCGACCGGGCGGGCATCCCGCCCGGGGTCGTCAACGTCATCACCGGCCCGTCCGGCCCGATGGGGGCCGAGCTGACCTCGAACCCCATCGTCCGCAAGCTGTCGTTCACCGGGTCCACGGAGGTCGGCAAGCTCCTGATGTCGCAGTGCGCGTCGACGGTGAAGAAGGTCAGCCTCGAGCTCGGGGGCAACGCCCCGTTCATCGTCTTCGACGACGCGGACCTCGACGCGGCGGTGGCGGGGGCGATGGCCTCGAAGTACCGCAACGCGGGACAGACCTGCGTCTGCGCCAACCGCGTGCTCGTGCAGGACGGGATCTACGACGCGTTCGCGGCGAAGATGGCCGAGGCCGTCGCCGGCCTCAAGGTCGGCAACGGGCTCGAGGACGGCACGCAGCAGGGCCCCCTCATCGACCTGCGGGCGGTCGAGAAGGTCGAGGCTCACATCGCCGACGCCGTCGGCAAGGGCGCTGCCGTCGCCGTCGGCGGCGGGCGCCACGCCCTCGGCGGCAGCTTCTTCCAGCCGACGCTCCTGACCGGGGTCACCCCCGCGATGGCGGTGGCGCGCGAGGAGACGTTCGGCCCCCTCGCCCCGCTGTTCCGCTTCTCGACCGAGGACGAGGCGATCCGCATGGCCAACGACACCGAGTTCGGCCTCGCCGCCTACTTCTACAGCCGCGACATCGGCCGCGTCTGGCGCGTCGCCGAGGGCCTGGAGTACGGCATCGTGGGCATCAACGAGGGGATCATCTCGAACGAGGTGGCGCCGTTCGGCGGCGTCAAGGAATCGGGCATCGGGCGCGAGGGCTCGAAGTACGGCATGGACGATTTCGTCGAGATCAAGTACCTCTGCCTGGGAGGGATCGACGACTAGCCCGCATTCCTCACCGGTGTGCGAAGCGAGGGGCGGCCGCGCCGACTCGGCCCGGCGCGCAGGAGGGTGGTGTTATGCGAATCGCGGTGATGGGAGCCGGCGGCATTGGCGGCTATCTGGGCGCGAAGCTGGCGCGGGGCGGCCATGACGTCGCACTGATCGCACGCGGGGCTCACCTCGAGGCACTGCGCCGGGACGGACTGCGCATCAGCGGCGCCGATTCCATCGAGGTAAACGGTCTTCTTGCCACCGATCGCCCCGAGGAGATCGGTGTCGTCGACGCCGTGCTGTTCTGCGTGAAGCTCTACGACACCGAAGGAGCGGCGGAGCTGATTCGCCCGGTGCTCGGGGAAAACAGCTTCGTGGTGAGTGTTCAGAACGGCGTGGAGAGCGAAGCCCGGATCTCCGCAGTCATCGGTTCGGGGCGAACGCTGGCGGGCGCTGCGTACTTTCCCGCCAACATCGTGGCGCCCGGAGTGATCGCCTGGCTCGGTGGCATCGAAGGCAAGCCGCTCATCGGATTCGGCGAGCCGGGGGCTGGCCCGAGCCCGCGTGCGCACGCATTCGCGCGTCGCTGCAACGAGGCGAGCATTGAGGCCGTGGTCTTCGACAATACCGAGCGGATGATCTGGGAGAAGTTCTGCCTCATCGCCGGCTCCAGCGCGGCCACCGCTCTCACCCGCCAACCGATCGGGCCGGTGCGAAGCGATCCGGATGCCCGTTGGCTGCTCGCCGGGGCCGTCGGTGAAGCTGCGGCGGTGGGGCGAGCGCACGGGGTACATCTTCCCGAAGACATCGAGGAACGAGTGCTCGGGTTCCTCGATACCACCCCCGCGACCGGGAGGTCTTCGCAACTCGTCGACCTCGAGCGAGGACGGCGCCTCGAGCTCGAATGGCTGTCCGGCGCCATCGTCCTGCTCGGGCGCGAGCACGGTGTCCCGACCCCGATTCACCGCACCGTGTACGCCGCGCTCAAGCCGTACGCATCCGGGACGCCGGATGGTTCCTGACGCGCGCATAACTCGAGCGAGGCAACGGTGCGGCGCCTGATCGAGGCGGGCATTCCGACCGGGGTGCTCGCGCAGCCCCAATGATCGGCCGCGAGGGCTCGAAGTACGGCATGGACGACTTCGTCGAGATCAAGTACCTCTGCCTGGGCGGCATCGACGGCTGACCAGAATCATCTCGGGCGCGCGGGCGCCGGTAGCTGTCCGGCCGTGTGCGCCAAGACAGCCCTTGCGTCAGGGCCACATGCCGTTAGAATCGGCTTGATCGACAACATTCCGAGGAGGGTCGGATGAGCCACCGTCATCTCGCCGCGTTCGCAACGGTTGTCGTCGTCGGAGCGCTGGCGCCGCTCGCCGCCGCCGGACAGGGTCAGGGCCCGGAGGCCGCCGAGGGAGAGGCGGCGTGGACGCTGCCCCGGACGCCCGACGGGCAGCCGGACCTGCAGGGCTACTGGACGACCCAGACGTTCACGCCGCTCGAGCGGCCCGAGCGCTTGGCCGACCAGGAGTTCCTCTTGGAGGAAGAAGCGGCGGCGCTGCAGCAGCAGCTCACCGCCGAGGGCGTCGACCCCCTGCGGCGCGACGCCATCTCCATCGAGGATCCGGAGGCCCGGGAAGAGGCGCTCTACCAGGAAAACCGTGACCAGTCGTACGTCCACTACGACAACCAGGTCTGGTTGCGCACGCCGGTGCCGAAGGGCCTGTCGACGCGGCGAACGTCGCTGATCACCTTTCCGCCGAACGGCCGGATTCCGCCCATGACCCCGGAGGGCGCGGCGCGGGTGGCGGCCGAGACCGCAATGAGCCGGGTGTTCGACGGCCACGAGACCCGCCCCCTGATGGAACGCTGCGTCGTATGGACCCACGAGGGCCCGCCGCTGCTGCCGCCGGCGTACAACGACATTCATCAGATATTCCAGACGCCGGACCACTTCGTGCTGTTCACGGAGCTCGCGACCAACCCGCCCCGCATCATGGCGCTCGACGGGCGCCCGGGTCTCCCCGACGCGATTCGCCAGTTCGCCGGCGACTCGCGCGCCCGCTGGGATGGGGACACGCTGGTCGTCGAGACCGGGAACTTCATCGCCCGGCGGAACTATCGGGGGTCGAACCGGTTCCGGCACATCGTGGAGCGCTTCACCCCGGTCGACGCGGACACGATCCGCTACGAGTTCACGATCACGGATCCGACGACCTGGACCAGCCCGTGGAGCGGCGAGGTACCGATGATTCGCATCGAGGGTCCGATGTACGAGTACGCGTGCCACGAGGGCAACTACGACATCCGCCACATCCTCGAGATCAACCGCAATCTCGAAAGGCAGGCGGCCGAGGCGGCCTCCGGGGACGGCTCGAGGTAGCCCTGTCCCCCCTCGGATTGACAGTGCCGGCGAAGCGGCGTAGGATAGCGGGAATCGCTGGAAATAAGAGTTTGAAGTGTCTGTCGGCGGCGGCGCTTCTTCCAACGGACGGCATGCTCTCGATGATAGGGGAGGGTGGTAGCCATGTCGTGGCTGTTCAAGGCGACGGGCGGAACGGCGGTCGCGGTGGCGCTGGGCGTTGCACCCCACGTTACCCATGCCCAGGCGGTGTCCGACGGGGCATCGGCGCGGACGTTCGTGGATCGGTACTGCGTGGCCTGTCACAGCGACCGCGGCTATGAGCGCGGTGCGGTGCCAATGTCGCTGCAGGGGCTCGACCTGGAGGAGGTCGGCGCCCACGCCGATCTCTGGGAGACCGCGCTGCGGAGAGTGCGGGGCGGGTTGATGCCGCCGGCGGCGGCCCGGCTCCCCGACGACGCCACGCGCGGCACCTGGGTCACCTGGCTGGAGACCGAGTTGGACCGCGCGGCCGACGCCCGCCCGCCCCTCGGGCGGCCGATGACCGTGCATCGGCTCAACCGCGTCGAGTACCGGAACGCGGTGCGCGATCTGATCGGCCTCGACGTGGACATCGAGGCCCTCCTGCCGCCGGACGACGCGGATGCCGAGGGCTTCGACAACAACGCCGAGGTTCTGTCGGTCTCGACGACGCTGATGGAGCGCTACCTGTCGGCGGCGCGGCGGATCAGCCAGCTCGCGGTTGGCGACCCCGCCCTCGCGTCCCGGGCCCAGTCCTATTCGGTGCCCCAGCTCGAGGTGCAGGACGACCGCACGAGCGAGGACCTGCCGTTCGGGTCGCGGGGTGGCCTGGCCGCGGATCACTACTTCCCGCTCGACGGGGAGTACCGGTTCAAGGTCGACCTGCATCGCAACTTCTACAACTACATCCGCGGCCTCGGGAACGAGCCGCACCAGCTCGACGTGCGGGTGGACAAGGCCCTGGTCCATACGTTCATGGTCGGCGGCGGGTTCGAGGGCACGCGGTGCGCGACGAGCTACTGCGGCTCGGGCAGCGGCGGGTTCCCCGAGTGGGGCACGTACTCGGTCATTGCGGACGAGGAACTGCACTTCACGATGCCGGTGAAGGCGGGGATGCGGCTGGTGGGGGTGTCTTTCCTCCGGCGCCCGGCGCTCGACGAAGGGGTCCTGCAGCCGCGGCCGAGCCCGGCGACGTTCGGGTTCAGCACCGACGACCGGCAGGACGGCAATCCGGCGGTGGCCCGGCTGACCGTCACCGGGCCGTTCGACGGCAGCAAGCCGACCGAGACGGCGAGCCGACAGAAGATATTCGTCTGTCAGCCGGTGAGTCCCGGCGAAGAGGCGGGGTGCGCGGAGGAGATTCTCGGCAATCTCGCACGGCGCGCGTATCGGCGTCCGGTGACGCCGAGGGACGTCACGGCGCTGCTGAGCTTCTACGAGGCGGGGCGGCGCGAGGGCGGGTTCGAGGCGGGGATCCAGACGGCGTTGGAGTTCCTGCTGACCGATCCGGAGTTCGTGTTCCGGGTGGAGCGCGCGCCGGTGGACGCCCAGCCGGGGATCGCCTATCCGGTGGGTGACCTGGAGCTCGCCTCGCGGCTGTCGTTCTTCCTCTGGGGGAGCATTCCCGACGACGAGCTGCTCGACGTGGCGGCCGAGGGGACGCTGAAGGATCCGACGGTGCTGGAGGAGCAGGTGCGCCGGATGCTGGCCGAGCCTCGCGCGCGGAACACGCTGGCCGAGAGCTTCGCCGGCCAGTGGCTCGGGCTGCGCAGCCTCCGCAACGCATCGCCGGACCCGACCGCGTTTCCCGAGTTCGACGAGAACCTGCGGGTCGCGATGCAGCGGGAGACGCAACTGTTTCTGGAGACGCAGTTGCGCGAGGATCGCCCGCTGGCGGAGCTGGTGACGGCGGACTACACCTTCATGAACGAACGGCTGGCCGAGCACTACGGAATTCCCGACGTTCACGGGAACCACTTCCGGCGGGTGACGTGGCCGGACGACCGGCGGGCGGGCATCCTGGGGCAGGCGGGCATCCTGACGCTGACCTCGTATGCGAACCGCACCTCGCCGGTGACGCGCGGCAAGTGGGTGCTTGAGAACCTGCTCGGGGCGCCCCCGCCGCCGCCGCCGCCCGACGTCCCGGACCTGAAGACCCGCGAGGGGGGCGAGCCGCCGACGTCGTTGCGCGCGCTCATGGAGGTCCACCGGCAGAACCCGGCCTGCGCCGCGTGTCACCGGAACATGGATCCGCTGGGGTTCGCGCTCGAGAACTTCGACGGGATCGGACGCTGGCGCACAACCGAGGACACCGGGGTTCCCGGCGAGGTCGGGCCGGCCATCGATCCGTCCGGCGTGGCGCCGGACGGCAGCACCTTCCAGGGAGCGAGCGGCTTCCGGCACATCCTGGCGAGCCAGGGCGAGTTCATGAGCACGGTAACGGAGAGACTGTTGACTTACGCCATCGGGCGCCGGCTGGAGGCGGCCGACATGCCCGAGGTCCGGCGAATCCTGCGGCAGGCGGCGGCGGACGAGTCGCGCTGGTCGGCCATGATTCTGGCGATCGTGAAGAGCGCACCATTCCAGACGAGGAGGATAGGCTGATGATCGTGAGAAAGACAGTGATCCCGCGTCGTACCGTGCTGCGTGGCGTCGGAGCGACGCTGGCGCTGCCGTTCCTCGACGGCATGGTGCCGGCGTTGACGGCGCTGACCCGAACGGCGGCGGTACCGGCGAAGCGCCTGGGCGTCTTCACCGTGCCGAACGGCGCTCCCGTGGAGTACTGGACGCCGAAGACGGCGGGGGCCGGGTTCGAGTGGACGCCGAGCCTGAAGGCGCTCGCGCCGGTGCGCGAGCACGTGCTGGTGATGACGAACCTCGACAGCGTGGGGGCCGAGCCGGGCCGCGGCACCACCCACTCCCAGGCGGCGTCGGCGCTTCTGACCGGCGCGCGTCCCAAGCGCACGACCGGCGCGGCGCTCGAGCTGGGCATCTCCCTGGACCAGGTCGCGGCCAACGCGGCGGGCCTGGGGCGTGAGACCCAGTTGCCCTCGTTGGAGCTCTCGCTCGAGGGCGGCGACACCGTCTACGGGGTGGCCACGTGCGACGGGGGCTTCAGTTGCGCCTACCTCAATAACTCGTGGGCCAACCGGACGACGCCGATGCCGCGGGAGACGAACCCGCGCATCGTGTTCGAGCGGTTGTTCGGCGACGTGGGGAACACGAGCGCCGATGCGCGTCTGACGCTCGTGAAGCGGCAGCGGAGCATTCTCGACCGGGTGATGGACAAGGTCGCCGATCTCAAGGTGGGGCTCGCACCCTACGACATCCGGAAGCTCGACGAGTATCTGGAGGCCGTCCGCGGCATTGAGCGGCGCATTCAGCTCGCGGAGCAGCAGGCGGACCGGGAGCTGCCGGAGGTGGCCTCCCCGGCGGGGATTCCGGTGTCCTACGAAGAGCACGCGAGGCTGATGTTCGACCTCATCGTGCTGGCCTATCAGACGGACATGACGCGCGTGACCTCGTTCATGATCGGCCGCGAGGAGAGCGGCGCGACGTATCCGCAGATCGGGGTCACCGAGCCGCACCACCCGCTGAGCCACCACCGGGACAACCCCGACAAGCTCGCGAAGCTGGCGCGGATCAACGCGTATCACATGCAACTGTTCAGCGAGTTCCTGGTCAAGCTGCAGTCCACCCCCGACGGCGACGGCTCGCTGCTGGACCACGTCATGTTCCTGTACGGCGGCGCGCTCCGGAACTCGAACCGGCACACGACCCAGAATCTCCCGATCCTGGTCGCCGGCGGCGGCTGCGGCGAGATCAGGGGCGGGCGTCACGTGGTCTGCCCCGAGGGCACGCCGCTGACGGATCTGCAGTACACGATGCTGGCGAAGCTGGGCGTCCCCGTGGACAGCTTCAGCGGGAGCACGGAGCAGATTCACGAGATCTCCGGGCTCTCGTAGCGTCGTCTAGCGTTCGAGACCCGGGGGCGCCAGCCGCGAGGCGGCGCCCCCGGGCCAGCCGGCCCCGGCGGGTCTGCCGAGGGTCGGGTCCCAAACCGGGGAAAGTTTTTGACGGAGGGAGGATCGGCATGCGGCTGAGCAGCAGGTGGATGGCTGCGGCGGCGGTTGCGTGGCTCTGGGTCGCCGGCGTTTCGGCGGGCAACGCCGACCTCCGGCTGATCGAGGCTATCCAGGACCAGGAGCACGAGACCGTACGCGCGCTGCTCGAGCAGAAGGTCGACGTCAACGCCCGCGAGGGGGACGGCGCGACGGCTCTGCACTGGGCGGTCGTACGGGACGACGTCGCGCTGGTAGAGGCGCTGCTTGGCGCCGGTGCCGACGCGAACGCCGCCAACGACTACGGGGTGACCCCCGTCTCGCTGGCCTGCACCAACCGGAACGCCACGGTGGTCGGCAGGCTCCTCGACGCGGGAGCCGACCCGGACGCGGCGACCCGGATGGGCGAGACGGCGCTCATGACGTGCGCGAAGACCGGCAGCGCGGACGCGCTGGAGGCGCTTCTCGACCACGGCGCGAGCAACGTGGACGCCCGGGAGGAGTCGCACGGGCAGACGGCGCTGATGTGGGCGGCGGCCCAGGAGAACCCGGACGTGGTGCGGGTGCTGCTGGCGCACGGCGCCGACGTCCACGCGCGTTCGACCAGCCATCTGTTGCCCGTCTGGATCGGGGACGGCAACGCCTTCGAACAGTTCGTGATGCAGCCCCAGCGCGGGTCCACGCCGCTGCTGTTCGCGGCGCGGCACGGCCGCATCGAGAACGCCCGGCTCCTGCTCGACGCGGGCGCGGACATGGACGAGAAGTTGCCGACCGGCGAGTCCGCGCTGGTGCTGGCCAGCTTCAGCGATCAGGGCGAGTTCGCGGCGTTCCTCCTGGAGCTCGGCGCGTACCCGGCCTCGGCCGACGCCGGGTACACCGCCCTGCACACGGCGGTGCTGCGGGGCGATCCCGCGCTGGTGCGGGCGCTGTGCGCGCACGGCGCCGACCCGAACAGCCGCGTCACGAAGGGAAGCCGGCAGCAGCGCAACCTCAACTACTATGGGTTGTCCGGCACGCTGGCCGGCGCCACGCCGTTCTGGCTGGCCGCCAAGTACGCGGAGACCGAGATCATGCGCTCTCTCGCCGCCTGCGGCGCCGATCCGTGGCTGTCGCCGAACGACGGGACGACGCCGCTGCTGGCGGCGGCCGGCGACGGCTGGACGACGCGATCGAGCGACCGCCGGGGCCTGGGCATCGGCGTCGATGCGGCCCGGCTGCTGGTGGCGGCCGGCGAGCGCCCGACCTGGGAAGCGACCCGGCTGGCGCTCGAGCTGGGCAACTTCGTCAATGCCACGGATCCGGACGGGAACACCGCCCTGCACGCCGCGGTGGGGCTTGCCTATCCGACGGTGGTTCAGCTCCTGGTCGACCACGGAGGAGACCTGGACATCGCCAACCAGGCCGGCACGTCGGCGCGGGATCTGCTGTGCCGCAATGCCACGGGAAGACTGGCCAGCCTGTCGGACGCCGCCGGTTCGTGTTCGCAGTGAGCACGATGGCGGCTGCCCACCAGGCGCCCTCGTCACGTCTCAGGCAGGCGCCCCGCCGATCTCGATGCGGCGCGGGGCTCTGCCGCGAACCGCGGGCAGCAGGAGCGTAGAATGGCGCCCGCGACCGGGCGCCGGATTCGCATCGGCACCAGCGGGTGGCACTACCCTGCCGGGGCCGGCACGTGGGACGGCATCTTCTATCCCCCGCGCGGACGCCGCCATCGACCGCCGGGGTTCGACGAGTTCGGCCTACTACGCGGAGCACTTCGACACCGTCGAGGTGAACTCGACCTTCTACGGCGTGCCGCGCCGCGCGGTCACCGCGGCTTGGGCCAGTCGAACCCCCGACGACTTCGCCTTCTCCGTCAAGCTCTACCAGAAGTTCACGCACCCGAAGATGTTCGCCGCCGCCACCGGCAGCCGCGACACGGCGGTCGACCGCGGCGACGTCGACCGGTTCCGCGAGGCCATCGCGCCCCTCCACGAGGCCGGCAAGCTCGGCGCCCTGCTGGCGCAGTTCCCGGCCAGCTTCCGCAACGACACCGCCGCGCACGACCACCTGGCGTGGCTCGTCGAGGCGCTGTCGGACTGTCCCGTGGCGGTCGAGCTGCGGCACCGGAGCTGGAGCGACGACGTCGCCGCCACGCTGCGGCTGCTCAACGGGCTCGGCGCCGCCTGGGTGCAGATCGACGAGCCGAAGTTCCGCCTGTCCATCGCCCAGAACTACCTCCCGAACGTCGAGAGCTTCTACTACATGCGGCTCCACGGCCGCAACGCCCGAAAGTGGTGGCGGCACGACCGCGCCGAGGAGCGCTACGACTACCACTACTCCGCCGTCGAGCTGCAGCCGTTCCGGGACACCGCGGACGCCTCGGCCCGTCTCGTCAAGCGGCTCCATCTCTACATGAACAACCACTTCGCCGCGAAGGCCGTCGCCAACGCCGCCACCCTGAAGCACCAGCTCGGCCTGGCGGTGTCCGGCGCCTACCGCGAAGAGATGGTGGCCCGCTATCCCGAGCTCGACGGGGTGGTCAGGACGGCACCCGAGGAGACGCCGACTCTCCTACCCGCCGACGGGTCGCCGGCGTGAAGGCGGTCGGTGCTCGAGACTTGTGCGTGGCCGCCTTCGCGATGGCTTCGCCCCTCTCCTCAAGGGAGACCGGCACGCTTGGTTTCGGCAGCATGCCGTTCAGCTTCAGTTCCGTACTTCGTCGATGACCGCCCAGGCCCCCTTGCCAAAATATTGCGAAGTCGTCCTGAGGTTCCGACATGAGCACGATGAACATATCGCTGCCCGATACGTTGAAGTCCTTTGTGGACCAACAGGTCGCATCGCGCGGCTACGGCACGTCGAGCGAATACGTCCGGGAGCTGATTCGCAGAGAACGGGATCGTCAACGCCTGCGCGGCCTGCTGCTCGATGGCGCGGATTCCGCACCGGCGTCTACGGCCGATGGAGCCCGCTTCGATCGCCTGCGTGAGCGCGCTCACCGGCAGACGACGGCGTGAGCGGCAAACGGAGCGGGACATTCCGGCGTGGCTGTGGGAGCCGGAGGCCCGCTGAGTATGGCCCATGAAGCGCGGGCACACCTTGGCTGGCGGGCCTAGTGGCGAAGGAGACATCACCATGCCGGGCCTCAATAGTCGTTTCGGCCTTGTCTTTGCGCGCCTGGTCGAGTACCTCCGTTCGCGCACGCGAAGACCAGGATCCCTACAAGAACAGCTTAAGCACTCGATGGCCAGGAACGTCGAGCCTCCGGTGCTCGCTTCAGCCAAGCTTGCAAACGGCGAAACCGTGTATGTGGAATTATCACCCGAAGGCCAACGCAAGATGAGCGTCGTAGCGGAAGGAACGATGGTTCAACTCGCCAACGGTGACGTTGCAGCGCGGCACAGAGACGACAAGGGCATCAAGTGGATGAGCCTGAACCGGCTGGAGAGGTTGCGGAGAGCGGAAGGGCGCCGACCGAAGGCGTGACAGTGCCTTATCCGCGATCGAGCATCTCCAGCAGCCCGTGGCGAAAGTCTCCGCTGCATTCAGCAATGATGCATCGGACCGCGGTGATACGATCGCGAAGAAATGGCATCCTGGCGGCTTGAGCACCACGCGATCGAGGCGCTCCTGCACGGATCGTCGGCGGAGAGGCGCCGGCTGCTCGACTACTGGAACGAGCTGTTCGGAAGGCTCCCTCCCGAGCTGGAGCACCGGCGTCCGTGCCTGCTCGGACCGCCCGAGGCGTTTCCAGACAAACCGGCACCGGCATCGTACTTCAGGCACTGGTCGGACCACCACCCGGACCGCATGGGGCCGCGCAGCGTCGCGGTCGCGCGGCGTCTGGCGAGCAGTTGCGCCGGCTGGGTCCGCCGGCCCACGGCCGAGGAGTTCTACGACGCTATCCACGGCGAAGAGGTCGACCCGAGACAGCGATGCCTCATCAGCACCTGGGCCGAGGAGGCGAGCCGCCTCGACATCCTCGACGCCTGGGGCGAGCGGGTCTACACGATCCGGCAGCTCGTCGCCGCCTTCCACAAGGTGGAGGGACTGCACACGTTCACGAGCTTCCGCTGGCTGAACAACATGGCGATGGTGCCCGAGGTCGGCGGGATACCGCTGTGGAACTGTTGAGCCTGCCGTCGCCGGCGCGACAGCTTTGGCACAGAACGCGCCGCGCCCTTCACGAGGCCCTCTCCCAGATGGGGGCTCCCCAGCCGTGCTGGCACATCGGAGGCGGCACGATTCTCGCGCAGCGCTGGGCGCACCGCGAGAGCACCGACATCGATCTCACGGTGCCCGCGGGCAGCCGAGTACTCGAGCTGGACAAGCGCTTCGACGGCACTCTGGAGACCGACATGTACGCGCTCGGCGCCCGAGACGTCCTGATGGGAGAAACGCTCCACCGCATCGTCTTCGACGAAGGAACCGTGGACATCGCCGAGCTGGACAGCTGTCCTGCCTCCGGCCACCGACGGGCGGTGATTGACGACTACGAGGTCGCAGTGAAGAGCACCGCCCAGATACTGCGCGGCAAGCTGGAACGGGCACTGAAGCAGGAAAGCCCGGCCAGAGACCTGTTCGACGTCGCCGTGGCGCACCACGCGGAACCCCATGCACTGGCTTACGCCACCAACATGCTCGATGCAGAGAGAATCCGGGACATCAGGAACCACTGGGGGACGAACGCCTATCGTCTCGAACAGGAAGCAGGGACTAAGCTGCTGCGTATCAACCCCGAGTACGAGCCGGAACGGCGCGGGCTCATCGACCGGGCCATGCGGCGGCTCGACGGCGCCCTCTACCGGCAGGTCACGATTCGAAGGGACGAGGGAAGGGTCGCCATCCACACCCGGACCAACGCGCACGTCCCGAACACAATCCCGGTCTCGAGAGATGACCTGTCCGGCACTTTCGACGCAAGCGGAATCGGCACGTTTCTCGATCACACCGCGCGAGGCGGCGCCGAGCCGGTGCTCGCCAACGTCCGGGAGGCTCTCGACGACGCTCGGTCGAGCCTCGTGATCTTCGACTGGACGGCAGGATGACCGCCGGAGCATGACGCGCCTTCTGCCCGAGCCGCCTCGGCACGCTGGATTCGGGTGAATGGGCTCTCGCCGACTGGCTACAATTCGCACATGAGTGCAACGGACAGCATGATATCGACAGCGATACGACAGCGTCACGGCGGCATGGCTCCGGCGGGTCGTGCCTGACGTGGCCGCGCCCAGTGCAAGTCCGGTGCTGGCCCCCGGCGCCCGCGTCGTGATCCGAGACGCCGAGTGGGTGATCCGCCGCGTGGACCGCTCGCCGGACGGCGGCTATCAGGTGGTGTGCGACGGTGTCTCGGAGCTGGTGCGGGAGCGCGAGGCGATCTTCCTCACGACCTTGGAGTCGGACATCCAGGTTCTGGATCCCGCCGATACCCGGCTCGTGCCGGACGAGTCGCCCGGCTTCGCGGACAGCCGGCTATACCTCGAGAGCCAGCTCCGGCAGGCGGTCCCCAACGACGAGCGCATCCACGTCGCACACGGGGCGGCGATGGATCCGGCGCCCTACCAGTTCGAACCGGCCCGGCAGGCGCTCCGCCAACCGCGGCAACGCATTCTGATCGCCGACGCGGTGGGGCTCGGCAAGACCCTGGAGGCGGGCATCCTCGTCAGCGAGCTGATGGCCCGCGGCCGGGGCCGGCGCATCCTGGTGCTGGCCGTCAAGAGCATGCTCACGCAGTTCCAGAAGGAGTTCTGGAACCGCTTCACCATCCCCCTCACCCGGCTCGACTCGATCGGCATCCAGCGGGTGCGCAGCCGCATCCCGACCAGCCACAATCCGTTCCACTACTACGACAAGGCGATCATCTCGATAGACACGCTGAAGCAGGACGCCGAGTACCGCACCTACCTTGAGCAGGCCTACTGGGACATCATCGTCATCGACGAGGCGCACAACGTTGCGGACCGGGGCTCCGGGAGCGCGAGCGCCGGCGGCTCGCACGGGCGGACCTCACTGCGCAGCCGCCTCGCCCGCCTGGTCGCGCGGCGGTCAGACACGCTCATCATGCTGTCTGCAACGCCGCACGACGGTCGGGCGCGTAGCTTCGCGAGCCTCATGAACATGCTGGATGCGACGGCCATCGCCGACCCGGACAACTACTCGAAGGAGGACTTCCGCGACAAGGGGCTCGTCATCCGACGCTTCAAGAAGGACATTCGGAACCAGGTCCGCAATGCCTTCCGCGACCGGGAGATCGTCCGGCGGCGGTTTCCCGCCTCCGCGGCCGAGGAAGCCGCCTACGAGGCCCTGCTTGCGGTGAAGGTGGCGCCGTCCCGATCCGCGACGACAGGAACCGGGTCGAAACGCCGCGACCTCTTCCTCGTCACCCTGGAGAAGGCGCTGTTCTCCAGCCCCGCCGCCTGCGTCGCGAGCGTCGACAAGCGCATCCGCCGAAGAGAGAAGGAACTCGCCGAATCACCGAACCCGCACGCAACCGCGGAAGTCGAATCGTTGCAGGCCCTGCGGCAGGCCCTCGCGGTCATCGGTCCGGACGACTACGCCAAGTACCAGGCTCTGCTCGCCGCGATCCGCGGCGGTAAGCCGTTCGACTGGAACGGGCACGAACCGAGGGATCGCCTGGTCGTGTTCACCGAGCGCATCGAGACGCTGAAGTGGCTGCGCGATCGGCTCGCGAAGGACCTGCGGCTCCGCGACAACCAGGTCGAGACCCTCCACGGCAGCCTGAGCGATATGGACCAGCAGCGCCTCGTCGAGGACTTCGGTAACGCGTCGCGCCCGCTGCGCCTGCTGATCTGCTCCGACGTCGCGTCGGAGGGGATCAACCTGCACTACCAGTGCCACCGTCTCATCCACTTCGACATGCCCTGGTCGCTGATGGTCTTCCAGCAGCGCAACGGCCGGGTGGACCGCTACGGCCAGGAGCGGACCCCGCACATCGTCTACCTGGTGACCGAGAGCGCGAACGAGACGATTCGCGGGGACACGCGCATCCTCGAAGTGCTGGCCGAGAAGGACGACCAGGCCCACCGCAACATCGGCGATCCGTCCGCCTTCATGCGCGTCTACGACATCGAGGACGAGGAGGAGATCACGCGGGACGCCATCGCTGCCGGCGAGCAGGCGGAACGCTTCGACGCACGGCTGAGCCCGTCGACCAGCGAAGGGGACGACCTCTTGGCGCTGTTTCTCGGCACCAAGAGTCCTGAGGACGAGCCGTCGCCCGAGGCGCCGGAGCCGCCCCCGGCGCCGACGGCGCTGTTCGAGAGCGATCTCGCCTACTGTGAAGCGGCCCTGCACCGGCTGCGGGAGAAGGACCGCACGCTGCGGTTCGAGAGTGACGTGACCGGCACCGTACTGACCCTCGACGCACCGGAGGACCTGAAGCGCCGTTTCGGCTACTTCCCGCGAGAGCTGTCTCCCGAGAACGGCCGCTTCGCGCTGACGGCGGACCGGCACCGGATGCGCGACGCGATCGCCGACAGCCGCCGCGAGGAATCGGCGTGGCCGAGCGTCCACTACCTCTGGCGCCTGAACCCGGTGGTGGGCTGGCTGAACGACCGCATGCTCGCCGCGTTCGGACGGCACGAGGCACCGGTGCTGGCCGGTGTGCCAGGGCTCGCTGCGGACGAGACGGTGATCGTCCTCTCGGGGCTGGTCCCGAACCGGCAGAGCCACCCCCTGCTCTACGAGTGGGTCGCCGTGGCGTACCGCGGGGCGCGTTACGAGGCGGTAGCCCCGTTCGACGAGGTGCTCGCACGCACCGGTCTCGGCCGCGACGGGGTCGCGAACCGGGGTCGGCAAACGGACATCGAGACTCTCCAGCGCCTGCTGCCGGACGCCGTGGCAAGAGCCCGCGAGCTGGTCGTTGCGCGTCGGCGCGCATTCGACGATCGCATCAACGAGAAGCTGAACCGCGAGATTGCGGCACTGGACAAGTTGAAGAGCCGCCAACTTCACCAGCTGGAGTTGCAGCTCGAGCGGTCCGGCCAGTCGGAGTCCTTCAAACGCACCCGAGAGGAGCGCGGCCGACGGAACATCGAAACAATCTTCGACGAGTACTATGGCTGGATCGAGGACACCATGACCACCGAGCCACAGCCGTACATCAAGGTGGTCTGCGTGATGAGGGGAGAACCGGCAGGCTTATGATATATCCCAAGGAGATATATCAATGCTGGTGTCATCGGGGACGTCATGGGGAAGGAGGTGCGCATGGAGAGAAGCGCGAGAGCGGCGGATCCGGGTGGTGGAAGCGCCGCGAAGAGCAGCGCCAGGGCGCCGGGTGCGGATCGGGGAGGCACCGCGAAGCGAAGCGCCAGAGCCGCGGAGACCGCGATCCCCCGGCCGAGCGACGGCCGCAAGATCGCACGGGTGTTCATGTCCGGACGGTCGCAGGCGGTGCGGCTGCCGAAGGAGTTCCGATTCGACACCGACAGGGTGATCATTCGGCGTGAAGGCCGCCACGTGGTGCTGAGTCCCATGTTCAAGGACTGGAACGACTACTTCGAGAACAGCACGCCTTTGCCCGGTGACTTCGAGGCGATCATGGCGGAGATGCGCAAGGAAGAGCTGCCGCTCGAAGAACGGGAGCCGTTCGATTGAACGTAATGCTCGACACGAATACCTGCATCTACGCAATGAACCGGCGCCGGGGGTTCGATGCCCGGTTGCCGCTTCCGGATTGCGGTGTGTCCATAGTCGTGCTGGGCGAACTGGAGTTCGGTGCGCACCGTTCGAGTCGCAGCGCGCAGAGCTTCGCCGCCATACGTGACTTCGCCGCCTCGGTGCAGGTGGTCGACCTGGACCCGGAGGTGGCGCGGCAGTACGGCCGGCTCCGCGCTCACCTGCACGCCATCGGACAGCCGATCGGCCCCAACGACATCTGGAGCGCCGCCCACGCCCTGGCCCGAGACGTGCCGCTGATCACGCACAACCTCGCCGAGTTCCAGCGCGTGCCGGACCTGTCTGTCGACACCTGGATGACGGCGTAGAGTCATGCCCGCAGCCGCAGCCGCCACCTTCGTCGGCATCCACAACGAGAACGAGTTCTACAGCCACCACTATCTGTCGGAGATCTTCACCGGCGATATCCGGGCAACCGTGGATCGCTGGCGCGAGCAGGCGGAGACCGAGGGCGGACGAACGCCGTACGCGGCGCTACGAACGCTGGCCGGCGACTACGTGCGTTTCCGTCGCGACTTCGATCTCAAGCGCCGCAGCGGCCAGCGGCTGACCCTGCAACGCGAGTGGTTCCGGCAGCTTCTCCCCGCCCTCGGCTACGAGTGGGCCCCCGCCAATCAGCCGCTCGACGACGGCGACGAGGTGCCCGTGCTCTGCGCCGCGGGCGGGAAGGCCGGCGCCCCCGCCCTGCTCGCCCTCGGCGCCTACGACGCGGAGGCGGAAGATGAAGACCCGCTCAAGCTCAAACCGCACCCGCTGCAGTTCCACGGCGAGGCGCCGCCGCCCGAGGCGCTGCTGCGCGAGAACTGGGACGAGGTCGTCACCCGCCGGGTCTTCGGCCAGGACCATCCGCCGCGCTGGCTGCTGGTGCTCTCGTTCAGCCGCGTCCTGCTCATCGAGCGCGGCAAGTGGACGCACAACCGGCTGCTGCGCTTCGACCTCGACGAGATTCTCGGCCGCCGCGAGGACGCCACCCTGAAGGCCGCCGCCGCGCTGCTGCACCGCGACTGCCTGCTGCCGCCCGACGGCCGGAGCCTGCTCGACAGCCTCGACGAGAACAGCCACAAGCACGCCTTCGCCGTCTCCGAGGACCTGAAGTACGCGCTGCGCGAATCGATCGAGCTGATCGGCAACGAAGCGATCCGCTACCTGCGCGAGGTCCTCAGGGACAAGGTCTACGACCGCACTGACGACGCGCTCGCCGGACAGCTCGGCCTGGAATGCCTGCGCTACATGTACCGGCTGCTGTTCCTCTTCTACATCGAGGCGCGCCCCGACCTCGGCTACGCGCCGATGGACTCCGAGACCTACCTCAAGGGGTACAGCCTGGAGCACCTGCGCGACCTCGAGCTGGTGCGGCTGACCAGCGAGGAGTCGCTCGACAGCTATTACCTGCACCACGCCGTCCAGACCCTGTTCGGCCTGATCCGGGACGGCTTCGACGGCACGCAACGCGGCGGCGCCGTGGACCTTCTGGCGGCGGAACCGGGCACGCACCTGCACCACGGCTTCCGCATCCGCGCCCTCGACAGCGCCCTGTTCCGGGAAGGCTCGACGCCGCTGCTCGACCGCGTGAAGCTGCGCAACCGCGTACTGCAGCAGGTGATCCGCCTGATGTCGCTCACCCGGCCCGCGAAGGGCCGGCGGGGACGGCGCGGTCGCATCTCCTATGCGCAGCTCGGCATCAACCAGCTCGGCGCCGTCTATGAAGCGCTGCTCTCGTACCGCGGATTCTTCGCCGAGGAAGACCTCTACGAGGTAAAGAAGGCCGGGGAACCCGACGATCTCCTCAAGAGCGCCTGGTTCGTGCGGGCGCGCGACCTCGACGACTACAAGGAAGAGGAGCGCGTCTACGACCAGGACGACGAAGGACGCCGCAAGCTCCGCGTCCACCCGCGGGGCCGCTTCATCTACCGCCTCTCCGGCCGTGACCGGCAGAAGTCGGCGAGCTACTACACGCCGGAGTCGCTCACCCGCTGCGTCGTCAAGTACGCCCTGCGCGAGCTGATCCCCGACGACATGCCGGCCGACCACATCCTCGACCTCACGGTCTGCGAGCCCGCCATGGGCTCCGCCGCGTTCCTGAACGAGGCGGTGAACCAGCTCGCCGAGAAGTACCTGGAGCGCCGGCAGCGCGAGCGCGGCGAGCGGATCCCGCATGCGCAGTACGCGGACGAGCTGCAGCAGGTCAAGCACTACATCGCCGACCGGAACGTATACGGCATCGACCTCAATCCGGTGGCCCGCGAGCTGGCCGAGGTGTCGCTCTGGCTCAACTGCATCCATCGCAGCGGGCACGTCCCCTGGTTCGGCTACCAGCTCGTCTGCGGCAACTCGCTGGTGGGCGCGCGGCGGCAGGTGTTCCCGACGACGATGCTGGGCGCGGAGAACAGGAAGTCCGAGCTGTGGTTCAACCACGCGCCGGAGCGAGTCGCGCCGCCGGCCGGGTCGATGCGCGGGCGGGACGGCAGCCAGGCAGCGGGAGACGGACGCACCCTTGCCCCGCGACGTCCCGCCGGCACCGTCTATCACTTCCTGCTGCCGGATCCCGGCATGGTGGCCTACGGCGACCAGGCGGCGAAGAAACTGGAGCCCGAGCGGTTCGAGCAGATCCGGAGCTGGCGCAGCCGTTTCTTCAGGCCGTTCGTCGAGCCGGAGATCGCCGAGCTCGTGGCGCTGTCCGGGCGCGTGGACGCGCTCTGGGCCCTGCACACCGAGCAGCTCGCCCGCGACCACCGAGAGACCGAGGACGCGCTGCCGGTCTGGGGCCGGCGCGCCAACGAGGCGCGCCGCACCGCCAACACATGGAAGGACCGCATCCGCTCGCAGGGGGTGTTCAGCGACGACACGCGCAACGCCAGCCCCTACCGCCGCCTGAAGCTGGTGATGGATTACTGGTGCGCCCTCTGGTTCTGGCCGATCCGCGAAGCCAGCCGGTTGCCCGACCGGGACGAGTTCCTCAACGAGATCTCGCTGGTGCTGACCGGCTCCGTCTACCAGCCCGGCGTGGGCCCCAACCAGACCGCCGACCTGTTCGGGGCCGAGTACGCCGAGCACGCCGCGGACATCGCCCAGCGCATCACCAACGAGGTCGGCATGCTCGACCTCCAGCGGCTGTTCGAGCAGTTCCCACGGCTCAGATTCGTGGATGAGCTGGCGCAGCGCCATCGCTTTCACCACTGGGAGCTGGCGTTCGCCGACCTATTCTACGGCGTGCGCGCTGACGGCTGCATCCGCGGCGGCTTCGACTTGGTGTTGGGCAACCCGCCGTGGATCAAGGTGGAGTGGGAAGAGGGCGCCGTGCTGGGGGACTACAACCCGCTGTTCATGCTGCGGCGGCGATCGGCGACGGAAATCGCGGCGCTGCGGAGGAAGATGTTCGAGCGTGGGGGTGGCGTGGCGGTTGCGGCCGAATCATCACGACCGACCGTGTCGGCGCTCGCAACCGGGCCGGGGGGGCGCCGTGCGAGCAGCGGCGGGGCTCTCCCCGCAAGCGGTCGCGGGGATTCCTCTTCAGGCGGCCCCGCGAGCGCGGCCAGCGTGACGCGCGGGTCGACCCAATCCGTGCCGCCGGGCACTGCATCGGAACCGGCTGCCGGCCCAGCCTTGCGGGAGGTCTGGCTTGCCGAGTTGGAGCAGACCGAGGCGACGCAGAGTTTCCTGAGCGCGAGACAGAATTATCCCCTGCTCGTGGGGCATCCGAACCTGTACCAGTGTTTCCTGCCGCAGTCGTGGATGATCGGGAACGGCCATGGCGTAGCCGGCTTCCTGCACCCGGAAGGTGTGTACGACGACCCAAAGGGCGGGGCGTTCCGGGCCGGGTTGTACACACGCCTGCGCGCGCACTTCCAGTTCCAGAACGAGAAGAAGCTGTTTGCGGAGGTTGACCATCACGCACTGTTCAGCATCAACATTCATGGCCGGCCGCGTTCGACGCCCGGGTTCACCCACATCGCCAACCTGTTCGCGCCTGCGACCGTGGACGTCTGCCTCGACCACGATGGCCGCGGCGCCGTTCCCGGCATCAAGGACAACGACAACGACTGGAACACCGCCGGACATTCCGATCGGGTCGTTGTCGTCGATCCAAATGCACTCCAGAGTTTCGCAAGGCTCTACGACGATCCCGGTACACCGCCCGAGAGGGCGCGGCTGCCCGCGCTGCACGCACAGACCCTGCTTGCCGTGCTGCGGAAACTCGCCGCCCACCCGAAGCGGCTCGGCGATCTCCGCGAGAAGTTCCGGGTCACCCGACATTGGAACGAGACGGACTCCCAACGCGACGGCACCATCCGGCGCGAAACCCGATTCCCGGTGCGCGCGGCCGACCTCGTGTTATCCGGCCCGCACTTCTTCGCTGGCAACCCTCTGAGCAAAACACCGCGCGGCAAGTGCACCCAGAACAGCCACTACGATGTCCTGGACCTGACGGCACTGCCAGACGACTACCTGCCGCGTACCAACTACGTGCCCGCCTGTGAGCCGGACGAATATCGGCGCCGCACACCCGCGGTCCCGTGGCGGGAGCCCGGCGAGAGCGCGCCCCGAAAGGTGACCGCGTACTACCGCGTCTTGAATCGGGAGATGGTTGGCCCGTCCGCGGAACGCACGCTCATCACCGCGTTGATCGCTGGGGGGACGGCCCACATACACACCGCTGTTGCGAGCATCTTCCACGATGCGAGCGCCTGCCTAGACTTCGCGGCCCTGTCGATATCCCTCGTCCTCGACTTCTTTGTCAAGAGCACCGGCATCGGGCACGTCCAACGCGCGTGGCTCAGCCGCCTCCCCATTCTCACCGACGACTGCCATCCCCGCCTGCGCAGTGCCCTGCACCTGCGGGCGCTCCGCCTCTCCTGCATCACCGTCCACTACGCCGACCTCTGGCGGGACGCCTGCCGGGCTCGCCTGCCCGGCGCCAGCGTCCCCTGCCTGGACGCGTTTCGCGGCGACGCCTGGACCCGCCCCGATCCCCGTCTGGCCGCCGATTTCCTCGGCCTGCCGCCCGACTGGCGCCGTGGCGTCGCCCTGCGCAGCGACTACGCCCGCCGCCAGGCGCTTGTGGAGATCGACGTGCTGGCGGCGCTGGCACTTGGTCTGACGCTCGACGAGTTGCTAACCATCTACCGCGTGCAGTTTCCCGTCATGCGCCAGTACGAGGTGGACACGTGGTACGACGCCAACGGCCGCATCGTCTTCACCGCCTCGAAGGGCCTCCCCCGCGTCGGCCTGCCTCGCAAGGCCGTCACGGGTGACACGGCCTGGACCCTGCGCACCCCCGCCGCCGTCCGCGCTGACACCGCCCTTGGGTGGGAGGACGTCCGCGATCTCCAGGACGGCGTCATCACCCGGCGCATCATCGACGACACACTCCCCGGCGGCCCCGTGGAGCGCCAGATCGAGTACCGGGCGCCCTTCGACCGATGCGACCGCGAGCAGGACTACCGCACGGCATGGCAAGCGTTCGCGCGTTGGACCACCGAGAACGGGCCCCGCAGGTCATGACCGCGCAATCCACGACGTGGGGTATCGAGCGCCTCTGGTCCGTCACCACCGAGGACAAGACAGAACAGCTCCGCACCGTTGAGCTATCTCGCTTTCGCGCTGTCGTCATGCTCGGCGCCGCGGGCGCCGGCAAGACCACCGAGGCCGAGCGACTCGCCGAACACGAGCGCGCTTCCGACGCCTCCCTGCACGAGTGCAGATTGGCCGAGTTCGCCGAATCGTCCACCGAGCTTCGTGAACACCTCGCCGCACTCTCGACCGGCGCCGACCACAAGACGGCCTTCTACCTGGATGCCTTGGACGAGGCGATGATACCTGCACGCGGCCGCTGGCTCGCGATCAAGCGTTGGGTCACCGAGCGACTGCAAGGCACCCGAGCGTCGATCAGAATCACATGTCGATCGGCCGTCTGGCCTCCCGAGCTCACTCAGGTCATCCGCGATTTCGCCGGGGACCAATCGTTCGCCACCGCGCTTCTCCAACCGCTCAGCGATGAGCACATCCTGACCGCCGCCACCTCCCATGTGAACGATCCCGTTGCGTTCCTTGAACGGATTCACAGTTCCGGTGCTCGAAGTCTCGCCGGCCAACCCCTTTCGCTCCGAATGCTGATGCGGCTGCATCATCAATCCAGGCACGGACTACCTGCTTCCCAGAAGGACCTCTTCGGGAGGGGCCTCGAACTGCTCGTGTCCGACCCGGAGGACCGCCACGAAATCGACACGCAGAATCCCGTCCCGCCCACCGAACTGCTTGAAGCCGCAGAGCGTCTGGCATGCTACATGATCCTTTCTGGCCGGGAGACCGTGCACCTCGGTGACGAGCCACCGCCGCATCAACTGAGTCTTCACGACCTGTCAGGCAGGGTCACAGCGGAAGAGCTACGTGCCATAAGGTTGTCCGGAATCTCTGACTACACGTCGCCGCTGTCGTTCCGTTTCGGCCATCGACAGTTCGCGGAGTACCTGGCAGGCCGTCGGCTTGCGCGGTTGCCGACCCATCAGGCGACCGCGTTCCTCGCGGGTCCGGACGGTTGGAAGGCTGGTGTTGCCGGGCCCCTCCGAGAGACCGCGGCATTCACCGCCATGTTCAGCGCCGATGTGGCGGATTGGATCGCCGCTCGCGATCCCGAGGTGATCGGCCTATCGGATGTCGCAGACTCCACCCGACGGGCAGCCACCCTTGCGCTGCTGGACCGGTTTCGGCGGGGAGAGATGACTGACGCCCAGTTGTTGCCCGGCGTCCTTGAACTCAAGGGCCTCCGGTACGACCATGCCGACGTGGATCTTCGGCCCGTGCTCCATGACAGCGGAAGCGGTTGCGACGACGTACTTGAGTGCGCCGTCCGACTCGCAGCCAGTTGGGAGCTCTCCTCGTTGAGCGACGATTTGGCTGACCTCGTTCTGGACTCCGCAGCACCCCTTCGGATGCGCACCGCAGCCGGCTACGCGCTCGAGCAGTGCGGCCACGCCACGGCGCGGCAACGCCTCCAGCCGCTCATCGAGGGCGTTCCGGAGGATAGGGACGATGACCTGAAGGGCATTGCCTTGCGATGCAACTGGCCCGACCACCTATCCACCCCTGATCTCCTCCGGGCTCTGACGCCGCGACGTCGACCGACCCTCTACGGAGCATACGAAAGCTTTCTGGCGCAATTGGATAGTGAGGAATTCGCCGCCGCCGGCCACGTCGCAGCGGGGCTACGCTGGGCGACCACCCAATCGACGCAACCGAGTGATGCGGATGTACTCCACCGAATTGCAATGCGGATCGCGCAGCGGGCGCTGCACGAACTGGAGGATGCACGGGTTTCGGGCAAGTTGACGGCATTGATTCGACATTGGGCCAGGCACTACAGCAGCCTTGTCTGGTTGCCCCAGAATCGACTTGAAGACCGGTCGGGCGCTGAGGCGGAAGAGAAGGCGCCGCTTCGGACGACACCTGGTGCGCGGCGGAGATTGATCGCTGAGCTGGTGAGGGTCGTCGAGACCCGCGAAGAACTCTTGACACTGGTGCAGTTGACCCCGGGCCTATCGCAGGAGATCGACTTTCCTTGGCTCTTGGCCCGAGCTTGCGACCGGCGGCGAAAGATGGCTGCGCGGCAGAACTATTTACACTTGGCTTGGCCGCTTCGCTGGTGGAACAGGCCAGAGAATATCAGTGCATGGCTGCGGGTATGTGATGACGAACCGGTGAAGTCGATTCTGGGCAACCAGAAGTCTGTTGACCTGGCTTCCGGCGAGGCAAGAGAGCTTCGAGAAGATTGGAGGACGAACGCGGGCCGCTCACGCCAGCATGAGTCCCGGGCGCTAGATCCGCCGCCACGCAACCGTGTTCTGCAGCGTCTGCGCTTGGCCGAGACGAAGGACATACGACACTTTAGGGACCTTTGCAGGGAGCTTACGCTCGAACTGACCAGCACCTACTACGGCCGCCTTGAGCGGTTCCTGACCCGGACCCCGGGGTGGCGGGAGGCCGACTGCCAAACACGGGACCGGATCGTGGACGTGGCAAGAAGATAGGCTCTCCTCAAACGGGTGTGGGTGGGTTGAGGCGCGATCGGCGGGTCGGCGAGGGGTGCTGGCAGTTCACCTGACCGGCGGCGGGCGTGGCGCACCGTGGCGGGATATAGTCGGAGCGGAGTAGCTGCGGGCCGGCCGGCGTGTCAACGCGCTACGCGCGTCCTTCGCTGCGCTGCGGCCCTTCGGGTGACACACCGTCCGTCCCTCCGCTCAAGCAGCAGATATGGGCCTTGCGGCCCGGCCTGGACGGGGGCGTCCCGGCCGTCCACGACAACGCGGAAAGCGCGACGGCTGGCGGTTCGGGGATAGACGCTGGCTGATTGCCCCAACGGCCACCTCGGGTCCCGGCGCCGGCGGCGGACGCCCGTTGGGCGGGGCCAAGGGTGTTGTCGGGGCCGCGTGCGTCGTCTCGCTTGGCGGAAGCGGTTGCAAACGCAAGGGGCTTCCTGGTCTCATGGGCGTGTATCACCACGACCCGCGAGGAGGAGAGCCCCATGCGTCTGACTACGTTACTACGGCGGCTGTTGGGTGTCACGCAGATGTACGTCAAGCAGGTGGAAATGGCCGCCGACGGTCCGTTGACGGTGTCGGTGGAGCCGGCGTGGCGGCGTTCCCGGTGCGGGACGTGCGGGAAGCGGTCGCCGCGGTATGACCGGCAGCCGGTGCGCGAGTGGCGGCATCTGTCCTGGGGCCGGATGCCGGCGTGGCTGCGGTATGCGCCGTGGCGGGTGTCGTGCCGGCGTTGCCGCGGGGTGAAGGTGGAGCAGGTGCCGTGGGCGAGCGGCAGCAGCGTGTTCACGTCGGGGTTCGAGGAATTGGCGGCGTATCTGGCGCAGGTGACGGACCGGACGGCGGTGAGCCGCCTGCTGGGGATATCGTGGGTGACGGTGGGCAGCATCGTGGAACGGGTTGTGGCGCGGCGGCTGGACGGGGCTCGGTTCGCCAAGCTGAGACGAATCGGCGTCGATGAGTTCAGCTACCGGAAGCGTCACCGCTACCTGACGATCGTGGTTGACCATGACGAGCGTCGGGTGGTTTGGGCGGGGCGGGGGCGCAGCGCCGAGACGCTGGGGGCCTTCTTCGAGCAGTTGGGACCTGGTGGCTGTGCGCGGATCGAGTTGGTGACGGCGGACCTGGCGTCGAGCTGGCAGAAGGCGCTGCGGGCGTGGGTTCCGCACGCGCGGGTGGTGTTCGACCGGTTTCACGTTGAACGGCTTGCGGCGGATGCGGTTGACGAGGTGCGGCGTTCGGAGCAGCGGCGGCTGGCCTCGGAGCCGGAGGATGCGAAGGCGCTCAAGGGGACGCGCTATGCGTTGCTGAAGCACCCGGCGCGGCTGAGGCCTGGTGAGGCCCGGCGTCTGGAGACGTTGCGTCGTAAGAACCGGGCGCTGGACCGGGCCTACGAACTGAAGGAGTACCTGGCGACGATCCTGGGGCAGGCGACACCCGAGGATGCGCCGGCGCTGCTCGATGAGTGGCTGGAGTGGGCTGCGCGGTCCCGCCTGACGCCGTTCGTGAAGCTGGGGCGTACGATTCGGAAACACGCTGAAGGCATCCTGGCGTACCTGGACACGAAGATGACGAACGGTCCGGTGGAGGGCATCAACAACAAGCTGCGGGTGATCGCGCGTCGCGCCTATGGCTTCCACTCGCCCGGCGCGTTGATCTCGATGCTGTTCCTCTGCTGTGGAGGCATAGAACTGGCGCCGCCGCTACCCACACGCATTTGAGGAGACTCAGAAGATACCTGTCTGAGGAGGACATTGCGTCCGAGGCTTCGCGCGACTTGGCGCCGAGATCGATTCCTGGGGATGTTCTCGGAGCAATGTGGCTCATTCTGGAACGCGATGCGGGCTGGCTGGAGTCGCGTGCGGAGTCGTGGTGGAAGAGCTGGTGTTGGTACATTCTTCGTGGGGTGATACCGGACCTAGCCGGTGAACCCAGCGAACCCAAGCAGGGGATCTTGGGGCTTCTCAATGAGAATAGTCCAGCTACCGTGTGTCAGGAGGTTTTGGGGCTCGCGTCGGGACAGGACGACGACTTTGGCGACATCTTGCCGAGTTTGCTGCCGTTGTTGCTGGAGAAGCCCAATACCGAACTCGACGAGAAGCTGTGTGCGGCAATGCGGGCAAACGCGATTTCGGAGCGCAACGTCAACACCGTCGGGAAGTTCGTGTTGACGCGCGCGCCGGAGATATCGATCCCCGTGTGCCTGGATATTCTGAACGGCGCGGTGGAAGGGATGGACGAGCCGGTCGTTGAAACGGTCGCGGTATCGTTGTTGCGCTGGCGAGCGGGGGAGACCTGGGATTCGCTGAAGGCATTTGTGTGTTCTGGGGACGAACGAGGGCGCCGAGTCATGGGGAGATTGGCTCACGAAGGCGAATCGAGGCTTCTCAAGTCGGTTTCTACGCAGCAAGTGGGCGAGTTGGCGGAGATCCTGATTGAGCTGTTTCCGCCGGAGACCGATCGAGTCTTCGAGGGTGTTCACGAGGTCACGGCGGACGAGTCGGTACGCACGTTGAGGAGCCGCTTGATTTCGTACCTCGGCGGTTTGGAGGATGTCGAATCCGTGGTCGCGCTGCGGAATCTGGAACGCGGTTTCGGTGGGCGTTATCCGTGGCTCAGACGGCCGAGATCCGAGGCGGAGCGCGCTCTGCGGCTTTCGCGCTGGTCCCCATTTTGCGTGGATGTAGTTGCCAGCGTAGTTGGCGCGGAGGCGAAGCGATTGATTCGGTCGGAGGATGACGTCGTCGACGGAATCGAATACGCCTTGGAGAACTACGCGACCGCGCTGAGGCGGGACGACGGAGAGAGTCCGGAAGACCTGTGGAATGCGGCCAAAGGCGCGGTTCAGACGCCGAAGGCCGAGGAACACGTATCGCGCAAGCTGTGCGCGGTGGTTCGTTTGTACATGCGGGACTACGCGGTCGCCGATCGGGAAGTGGAAGCTGTGCGCGGTGGTTCGTTTGTACATGCGGGACTACGCGGTTGCTGCCGATCGGGAAGTGGAGATCCATAGGCGCAGCGTTGCGCTTGCTCGTGGCGGCGAGCCGGGGTCCGAGGTCGATATTCTGGTTCAGGTGCCGGGCCGCGGAACGATGTCAGGCGATGCGATCCGTATTACATGCCCCAGCTCGGCGCGAGTCATGGAGTCTACGTCGTCGTCTGGATGAGCCTTCCTCGGCCGGGCGAGCTTCGAGAGAGCCATCGCCCGAAGTGGCCGTCCATGAAGTCGGCGCGAGAGGATCTGCGACAGCAAGCGGAGCGCTTGTCGGAAGAAGAAGGAATCCACGTTCGCACGGTTGTCGTCGACGGCTCTTTGCGATGATTCTGAGTACTGAGGGTGTCGAAGCGTGACGAACGGCGGAGTTTCTGCGTGGAGGACCCATGACGACGATCACCATCGAATTGCCGGATGAGTTGGCGGAGGAAGCGAGGAGCCAGGGACTGCTTGCCGGCCGCGCGGTTGAGGCCATGATTCGCGATGCGCTTCGTCGGCGCGCGGGACGGGAGCTTCTGGATGCTGCGAAGGAGTTGGCTGCGGCCGAGCTTGCGCCGATGACCATGGCGGAAATTCAGAGGGAAGTGGATGCCGTCCGGGCGGAGAGGCGCCGGCGTGCGGCTGGTGCTTGACACCAACGTGGTCGTGTCGGCGCTGATTTGGGACGGACCGCCCGAGCGACTCCTCGACTTGGCCGTGAGCGGCGAGATCGCGCTGTTCTCGAGCGCTGTCCTTTCTCGACGAGTTGGCCGGAGTTCTTGAACGCGGAAAGTTCGTCGCGGCGTTGACTTCACGCGACCTCACGCCGGCGTTCCTGACGCGGCGGTACGGGGCGGTCACGACGCTGGTCGGACCGATGCCGGTGGATCGGGCCGTGCCCGCGGACGCCGACGACGATCACGTGATTGGGGCGGCGTTGGGGGCGCGTGCGGATGCTATCGCGACCGGCGATAGACACCTGCTGGAGCTGGATCCGTACCACGGAATCCGGATTCTCGCTCCCGCAGCAGTCCTGGAGCTCGTGAACTTGAGGACAGGCAGAACCGATGCGTGATCGAAGCGCAGACGAATCACGGATGTCGGTCGGGGCACGGACGATCGGAGTTCAAGGATCGCGCACAACGCCGTCGGCTTGGCTGGCGGATGCCCTGCAGGCGCTCGCGGAACTGGACGACGAGATCGTGGAGGACGGCCTTCCGGAAATCGGGGCGTCCGTCAGGAAGGAAGCCGAGCGGATCATCGTCGGCTTGGCGCGGCACCCGTGGGCGCCCACGGTCTATCCCACTCGCGATGCTGAGGTCGCCATCCACTTCAAGTCGCCGGATTCGCCCGGTTCCGTGGTCGTCCTCCTGGACAATCACGGCCGGGCAGAGTGCTACGCCTACACGGGCGGGCACAGTCGCCGCGCCCGCTACGACGCTTCGTCGGACCTGCCCAACGGTTTCCTCATGAAGCAGCTGGCGGCCCTGACGCCGCCGAGGGTGATGTCGACCCGTGACGTGCGGCCCTCAAGGGGTTTCAGGGGAACCAGGTAGAACAGTGCGCCGGCCGACTCCGGATCGGCCATCATGTCCTCGATGCCCGATGGCGCCGGCGGGGCTTCGCCATCCTCTCGCAGGCCGTGGACGTGCAGCGCCAGGGCCTCCTCGGCGAATGCCACGGCTTCGTCGAGCGAACGTCCGGCCGTGACGCAGCCGGGCAGATCGGGGAACACGACATTCCAGTCGCTGCCCTCCTCCTTGATGACGAGCGCGAGGTACTGTCCGGGTACCGATGACATGCGCCTCCTCCGGCCATGATACCCGTCGTCGAAACGGCGAGCTGGCAACCGTCAAGGGGCGCGAGCCGATGTTGGGCACGGCGTTTTTGCCGTCAGGCTACCGGAGGGCGAGCGGAGCGGGGGGACCACAGGGCGGCACTGGAGAAGATGTACGACGAGACCCACAAGAGCTATTCGCATTCCCGCGCATGATCGAAGACCTGCTGCGCGGCTTCGTGGCCGGTCTGCGGGTGGACGACATCGACTTTTCGACGACGCTGCCGAAGCTGTCGGCCGAGTACGTCAGCGACGACCTGCTCAGGCGGCACGAGGATACCGTGTGGCGGGTCCGCCTGCGCGGCGGTTGGCTTGTACCTGGTGGGGCTCTCGAGTGGCGGTGGCGTCGGGCGAACCCCTGCCGGCCGTGCTGCCTGTGGTGCTGTACAACGGCGCGCGGCCATGGCGGGCGGCTCGGGAGATGCACGAGTTGATCGCGACGGTGGGGCCGGATCCGGCGCAGTATCAACCGGCTCAGCGGCACGACGTGGTTGACGGGCACCACTTGGCGGAAGACGATCTCCCGGGCGACAATCTGGTGAGGTCGCTGGTGGATCTCGAGCGGAGCGGCTCGGCGGCCGACTTGGCCCGTGTCGTGGAGGCGCTGCAGGCGAAGCTGAGCGACCCGCACGACCCCGAGTTGCGGCGACGCGGCTGGCGCCGACCGGCGGGGAGGACGAGTGGATCGTGCGGGCCGACAGCGGCGACGAGCTGATCGTGCGGCTGACGCAGCTCGCCGAGGAACGCGACACACGCCGAACGCCCGGTCCACGAGACGGGCCGGGCCGCCGTCCAGCGCTCCGCTTGTATGCGGATGGCCGGTGAGGTGAGGGCAGAATACGCCGCGATGGCTGAGAAGCACTTGGGGTCGCCGTCGGACACGGAACGGGACGGGCGCATCCGTTTGCACGTCGAGGGTCAGGTCACGCTTGCGACCTTGACGCGGCTCGTCGAGTCGTGGAGGGACTTTCTCGGGGAGGTCGGTAGAGGGGTCACGGGAAGGCCGGCGAAGGATGCGGTTCGTTACGTGATCACGGAGGCGTCGGGGGGCAGTTTCGCTCTCTGCGTGCGGCCGGAACCGGCGAGGGAGAACGTACCTGCGTTCGCGATGCCCGAGATCGCCCGGACCGTAGCCTCCGGGATCGAAGAGCTGCGCCAGACGGCGAAGCGGCCCCGCCACTTCAGCGACGACGCGCTGGTCAAGCTCCGGGAGTTGGCGAGACTCGTCGGTCCGGAGACGCCGGCGCTCAGCGTGAGCACTGCACGAGAGCGGCCGGTCGCGCTGACGTCCAAGCTGCTGGCCCATGTGGAGTCCGTGCTGTCGCCAGAGGTGCGTACCATCGGCACGATCGAGGGGGAGCTCGAGGGCTTGATCATCCATGGCACGAAGCGGTTCCTTCTGTACGACCGACTGACGGGACGGCAGGTGGTCTGCTACTTCGGTAATGCGATCTCGTGGGAGCGACTCAGGGACGTCTTCGGTAAGCGGATGGCGGTCACCGGCGAGATCCGGTCGCGGCGGTCGGGATATCGAGCGTCGATCAACGTGTCGTCGTACTACGTGTTCCCGCGCGAGGACGAGCTGCCCTCCGCGCAGGAGGTTCGCGGACTGCTCAGGGACGCGCAATAGTGGACTTTCGATACTGGGACTCGAACGCGTTCCTGGGGTGGCTCGCCGAGGAATCCGACAAGGTCGACTATTGTCGCCCGGTCATCGAGGCGGCCGAGGCGGGAAGAGTGAGAATTCTGACCTCTGCCCTGACAATTCCCGAGGTGCTCTGGATAAAGGGACAGGACCGCATATCGGCGGATTCTGCGGCCAAGGTGGAGGCATTCTTCAGGCACGAGTGGATCGTCATCAGGGAACTGGGACAGATTCATCGCCGAAGACGCCAGGGCGCTGGTGTGGAGACACAACGTGAAGCCGAAAGACGCGGTTCACTTGGCGACAGCGCTGAAACGCGACGTACCCATCGAACAGATCGACACGTTCGACGTTCCGCTGAGCCGTTTTTCCGGCAAGCTGGGCGAGCCGCCGTTGATCATCGGGAGGCCGAACATGGGGTCGGCCCTTCCGCTCTTCGAAGACGATGAAAGCGCAGGACTGTGATCCGCTGACGGTCGGGATCGCCCCGGGCCGGATCCGATGATTCCCTCCGTCGTCGCCGCCGAGGTCACGGGCGCTCTGCACGACTTCCTCGCCACCGGTTTCGGACCGTCGAATTCCGGCTTGGCGCACGTCATCGACGACTTCCTCGCCCAGCCCGACACCCTCGCCAAGGGGCCGTACCTCTCCATCGCCCTGCCGTTCCAGCCCGCGCCCGACGGCGGCGAGCCGTTCCCCGAGGTGCCGCTCGGGTTCACCCCGTACCGCCACCAGCGCACGGCGTTCTCGCGTCTGGCCGCGGGCGTCGGGCGGTCGACGACGGTCGCCACCGGCACCGGCTCGGGCAAGACGGAGTGCTTCCTCTTCCCCATCCTCGACTACTGTCGCGAACGGGCCGGTGCGCCGGGCATCAAGGCCATCCTCGTCTACCCGATGAACGCGCTGGCGGCGGACCAGGCGCGGCGCATCGCCCAGACCATCGACCGCACGCCGGCGCTGCGCGGCCGGGTCACCGCGGGAGTCTTCGTCGGCCGCGACAACCAGCCGCAGCGGTCGGCCCACAAGACGATGGGCCGGGACCACGTCATCACCGACCGTGACACGCTGCGCGAACGGCCGCCGGACATCCTGCTGACGAACTACAAGATGCTGGACTACCTGCTGGTCCGGCCGTTCGACTTCCGGCTCTGGCGGCACAACGGGCCGGACACGCTGCGGTACCTGGTGGTCGACGAACTGCACGCGTTCGACGGCGCCCAGGGGACAGACCTTGCGTGCCTGATCCGGCGCCTGCGGGTACGGCTCGGCGCGTCGCGCGACACGCTGATCTGCGCCGGGACGTCGGCCACCCTCGGCGCGGAGTCCGACGAGGCGGAGCTGCTGGCGTACTTCTCGCGCATCTTCGACCAGCCCTTCGAGCCGGGGGCGATCGTCGGCGAGGTCCGTCAGAGCATCGACGCCTTTCTCGGCGACGCGGTCATCAGCCGCCACCTGCATGCGGCCGACGATCTGGCGGCCCGCGTGGAACCCACGCGGCATGCGACGGCCGAGGCGTACATTCGAGCCCAGCACGAGCTCTTCTTCGGCGCGCCCATCGAGGGCGACTTCGCATCCGACGCGTGGCGGCCGGCCCTCGGGGACCGCCTGCGCGAGCACTCGACGTTCGTGAACCTGCTGCGCGTGCTCGACGGGCGCCCGACGCCGATGTCGGACATCGTTGGTCGGCTGCGCCACAGTCTGCCGGCGGCCAACGACCGCGAGGCGCTCGGGGTGTTGAACGGTCTGTGTGCCCTGATCTCGGTAGCGCGCCGCCACGAGGGGACGGGCGGCGGAGCTGCGTTGCGGCCGTTTCTCCAGGTCGGCCTGCATCTCTGGGTGCGCGAGCTGCGACGCATGGTGTGCAGCCTGTACGAGGACGAGACCGAGGGGTCGGTCGAGGAATCGCCGGACCGGCGCGCCGGTGGCACGAGCGGGGCCGATCCGCCGGTCGGGTCCGGCCTCGAGACGCCCGCCTCGAACGGGGCGCCGCCCGCGGCGGTGAAGGGCGCGGCCGTCGGGCCGCCCACCTCGGCGCGTCGCACCATCGCGACCCCGGCGGCGCACGCCGTCGACGGCGCGGCGATTCCGCGCCGGCTGCGCTTCTTCGACGACCTGAAGCCGGACGAGCCCTCGATCCACCTGCCCCTCATCCAGTGCCGCGAGTGTCACGTCACCGGCTGGGGCGCCGTCAAGCGTCCCGCGGAGCAACGCCTGGAAGGCGACCTGCGGGTGTTCTACAACCGGTTCTTCCTCCGCGACGTCGACGTGGCGTACCTGTTCCCGGCCGCCGCGCCGCCCGGGGTCCGCGGCCTGGACGTGATGGTCTGCGGGGC
Source organism: Vicinamibacterales bacterium (assembly GCA_965229825.1). Taxonomy (GTDB): domain Bacteria; phylum Acidobacteriota; class Vicinamibacteria; order Vicinamibacterales; family UBA8438; genus JAJEEA01. The sequence goes on along the minus strand of CBDDJQ010000012.1, from coordinate 415,682 downwards.
GTGCGGCATGGTGCTGGCCGCGGACGCCACGACCTGCACCGGGTGCCGTTCGGAACGCCTCGTGCGCGTCTTCCGGCCCGTCTCGGTCGAGTCCCGAGGCCGCGGCGAGTCCCGGTCGATGAGACTGAGCCGGGACTGTCCGTACTGCGGAGCGCGAGGGGCGCTGATCATCGTCGGCGCCCGCGCCGCCAGCCTGCTGAGCGTTACGCTGGGTCAGGCCCAGGGGTCGCGCTACAACGACGACCGCAAGGTGATCGCCTTCTCGGACAACGTGCAGGACGCCGCCCATCGCGCCGGGTTCTTCGCGGCGCGGACCGCGAACGTCGGGGTCCGGGCGGCCATCGCCCAAGTCGTCGAACGGCACGACGGCATCGCGCTGGCGGACCTTCCCGAGAGGGTGGAGACGTGGTGGCGCGATACCAAGATCAACCCCGGGGCGTTCGACGACGAGCGCTTCGTCAGCGAGTTCATCGCCCCCGACCGGCTGTGGCGGCGCGACTTCGTGACGTTGCAACGCGAGGGCCGGCTGCCGGCCGGCTCCCGGCTGCCGGAGGCGGTCGCAGAGCGGCTGCGCTGGGATACCCTGGCCGAGCTCGGCTACCGGTCGGCCATCGGCCGTACCCTGGAACGAACGCGCGCCGCCGCGGTCGGCGTGGACCGCGAGGCCCTGGAGCGGGCGTGCCGCGGCGCGCATCTGCGCATCCGGGAGAAGTTCGGGGCGATGCGCGATCTGGCCCCGGCGGCGGTGCGCTCGCTGATCCTCGGCGTCCTGCGGCGCATGAAGGACCGCGGCGCCATCCGGAGCGACGTGGCGAGCGCATGGCTGGCGGCGGGGGGCGAACGCTGGTGGCTGACGCGACAACCCGCGCTGCAGGACTTCGGTCCTCGGTCCCCCCGGCCCATCTTCCCGGTCGACACGCCTCACGCCAGCGACGGCATCGAACCACTGTTCTCCAGGAACGGCGGACGGAGGTCCTGGTACCAGGCATGGGTCGAGAGGGTCCTGACGCCCGTCGACGTGCTCGCCGCCACGCGCGAGGCCCCCGACGTGCTGCTGGAAGCGCTGCACGCGCTGGAGGACGCGGGTCTCGTCTGCCGCATCGAGGCCGGGCGGGGCGGCCGCGCCTGGGCGCTCGACCCGGCGCGCTTCTACGCCACCGCGCGCACCGCGGTGATGCGCTGCGCCGGGTCGAACCGGACCCTCGTCGTGCCCGAGCACGAGGCGGACCTGTGGCTGGGCGTTTCCTGCCTGGACCTCGGCGTGCAGGCGGTCTACGAGCGCCACGCGGTGGAGCCGCCCACCTGGTTCGGACGCCTGTATCGCGAGACCCTGGTTCGGCGCCTTGTCGCAGCCGAGCACACCGCGCTGCTGACCCGCGACGAGCGCGACCGCCTGCAGCAGCGCTTCTCCAATCCGAACCCGCCGCCGTGGGAGCCGAACCTGCTGTCGGCGACGCCCACCCTGGAGCTCGGCATCGACGTCGGCGACCTCTCCACGGTGGTCCTCTGCTCGGTGCCGCCGGCGCAAGCGAACTACCTGCAACGCATCGGACGCGCCGGCCGCCGCGACGGCAACGCGTTCACCGCCACGGTGGCGACGGGCCAGTCCCACGATCTGTACTTCTACGCCGAACCCTTGGCCATGCTCGCTGGCCGTATCGAGCCGCCGGGCGTGTTCCTGAACGCGCCGGCCGTGCTCGAACGCCAGCTCACCGCCTTCTGTCTCGACGGCTGGGCCGCGATCGGTCTGCCCGACGACGCCGTTCCGCGAACCATTCGGCAGGTGCTCGACAACGTGGAGCAGGGCACGCTGACCCGCTTTCCCTATCCGTTCTTCGACTTCGTGCAACGCCACGGCGACGACCTGCTGGAGACGTTCTGTGACGCGTTGGCCGGCGAGCTGTCCGATCAGTCCCGCGACTACCTGACCAGGTTTCTCCATGGCGACGTCGCTCTCGATGGCGATGGCGAGCCTCGGCTGTCGCTACGGTTCCGAATGGTGAACCGGTTCCACGAGATCGCGAAGGAGCGCAAGGCCCTGCGCGCCGACGTCGACGCGCTGGGACGCCGCATCCAGGTCCTGAAGCGCGCGCCGCAGGACGAAGCGACGACGAAGGAGATCAAGCGGCTCACGCGGGAGCGCGGCGGCCTGCAGGGGCTGCTCCGCAGGTTGAACGGACGCGAGACCTTCAACTTCCTGACCGACGAAGGGCTCTTGCCGAACTACGCCTTCCCGGAGGCCGGGGTGATGCTGAAGTCGGTGATCTTCCGGTCGCGCGAGCAGGACGAGGAAGACGCCGGCGAGCAGGGCGACGAACGCGACGTCTACGAGTACGTCCGCCCCGCCGCCTCCGCGCTCAGCGAACTCGCCCCCGAGAACGAGTTCTACGCCGGTGGCAACCGCGTGAGCATAGACAGGATCGATCTGCGCGTGTCGCCGATCGAGACGTGGCGGCTCTGTCCCTCTTGCGACCACTGCGAGCGGGTCGACGTCACGGACGATCACGTCGCCTGTCCCCGCTGCGGCGACGTGATGTGGTCCGACGCCGGCCAGCGCCGCGAGATGCTCCCCTTGCGGATGGTGCATGCGGCGACTTCCGACCGGCGCGCCCGCATCGCGGACGACCGCGATGACCGCGAGCCGCTGTTCCACACACGGCAGCTTGCGGCGGACTTCGAGCCCACCGCCGTCAAGCGCGCCTATGCCATGACCCGGTCGGACGCGGCGTTCGGCTTCGAGTACATCGCGACGGCGACGTTCCGCGAGATGAACTTCGGGCGGCTGGGCACCGGCGGGCAACCGGTGACGTTCGCCGGGTTGGCGCTGCCCCGCGACGGCTTCCGCGTCTGCCGGCGTTGCGGCACGGTGCAGAAGCGAGGCGACGACGACGCCCAACACACTTCGACCTGCAGCGCCCGCAAGGCGGAGCCGGCCGACATCGCCGACTGCCTCTACCTGTACCGCGAGTTCAGCTCCGAGGCGGTGCAGATGTTGCTGCCGGTGCTGGACACGCCGGGGTCCGAGCGGCGCGTCAGCTCCTTCGTCGCGGCCCTGGAGCTCGGTCTCCGACGCCATTTCAGCGGTCGGATCGACCACCTGCGGGCCACGACCCGCCGGAGCGCCCGGCAGGGTGCGACCGCCGGCCGGGGACCGGGAGCCGCGCCGGAAGACGGCGGGGGCGCGGCCCATCAGTACCTGCTGCTGTACGACACCGTGCCGAGCGGCACCGGCTACCTCAAGGAGTTGATGACCGAGCCCGAGAAGCTGCTGTCGGTCTTCGAGAAGGCAAGAGAAGCGCTCAAGTCCTGCATCTGCAACCAGGACCCGGAGACGGACGGCTGCTATCGCTGCGTGTTCGCCTACCGCCGCAGCCGGGAGATGGCCGAGACATCCCGGGACACCGCGGTCGAGATGCTCGACCGCATCCTCGCCCACAAGGACGAGTTGGAGGAGGTACCGAGCCTGGGCGGATTGACCATCAATGCGACGTTCGACAGCGAGCTCGAGGCGCGCTTCGTCGAGGCGCTGCGCCGGGTCGAGGTGGACGGCGCGCGGGCCGTGCAGGTGCGGGCCGACCTCGTGAATGGCAAGCCGGGCTACGTGCTGAAGATCGGCACGCACACCTACTACATGGAGACGCAGGCGGACCTCGGCGCCTCCGACGGCGTCGTCGAGCCCAGCCGCCCCGACTTCCTGATCCGGCCCGCGCGACCCGAGCCCGGCCAACCCCCGGTGGCGGTCTTCACCGACGGCTTCGAGTTCCATCGCGACGCGACGGACGCCGACTCGCTCAAGCGCATGGCTCTGGTCCGGGCCGGGTTCCTCGTCTGGTCGCTCACCTGGCACGATCTGGAGTTCGTCTTCGGCAAGGCGCCCGACGTTCCCGACCTCCTCGCCGGCGCGAAGGCGAGCGACGACATGGCGGCGCTGCAGCGCACCCTCGACGGCCGCTGGGACACCGCGGGTCTGCGGTCCCGGCTCGCCGAACCGACGTTGATGCTGCTCGTGAACTACCTGCGGGCGCCGGAGCCGGCCCGGTGGAAGCAGGCCGTGTTCACGGTGCTGTTCGGTTTGTTCGATCGGCAGGACATGTTGAGCGGTGCGATGCGCGCCGGGTTCGACCGCGCCACCGCGGGCGCGCTGCCCGGCCAGGTCTGCGAGGCGTTGGGCGAGCTGCCGCCCCCGATCGCCGTGGCCGGCATCGGAGCCTGGACCGGGACAGTTCCGGCGTTCTTCGACTTGTTCACTGCCTTCCCGCTGGCCGCCGTGCAGCAGGGAGACCCGGCCGCCGCAGCCGTCGTGGTGCACCTGCATGACGACCAGGCGAGTCGTGAGGGCGATGGCTATCGGCGCGTCTGGAACGGCGTCCTGCGACTCTTCACCCTGCTCCAGTTCCTGCCCGGCGCCTGGTGGACCACGCGAACCGGCGTCGAGCGCGACGTCTATCCGGAGTTTCCGCCCCCGGCCGAGAGTCCGACCCCACCCCAACCCGCGTCAGGCCTCTCGGCCGAGGACTGGAAGGATGCCACGGAACTCGCGGCTCCCGAGGTTCACGACCTGCTCGGGGAGCTGTCCGGCCGCGGCGCGCCCGTACCGGAAGTCGGCTTCGAGCTCGTCGGAACGAGAGGAGCGGTACTCGCCGAGGCCGAACTCGCTTGGCCGGAGCTCCAGGTCGCAGTGCTGCTCGCCGATGAGCACGCGGACGTTTCCGCGTTCAGGGCGGCGGCCTGGCAGGCATTCACGACGGGCACCGACGACCTTGCCGAAGCGCTCGGCAACGTGCTTGCGGGTGGTACAGTGCCGACCGAGCGCGAGGGAACACGTTGATGGCCGGACGAACGAAGATGGCGATGTCGAGCGACTTCCTGGACGCCTTCGCGCGGCTGCCGAGGCCGCAGCAGCGCGGGGTCAGGACGCTCATCTCCCGGTTCAACGTCGACTCCACGGCCAGCGGGCTGAACTACGAGAAGATCCACACCGCCCGCGATCCGGCCATGCGGTCGCTCCGCATCGACCAGGGCTACCGCGCGATCGTGCTCAAGCCCGACCAGGGCGATGTCCACATGCTGCTGTGGGCGGACAAGCACGACGCAGCCTACGCGTGGGCGGGACGGCACGAGTGCCGCATCAACCCCGAGACGGGCGCGCTGCAGGTGTACGAACCCAGCAGCGAACCGGCGACCGAGGCACAGGCGCCGCCGGCGGATGCGGCGGCGTCGGCGCCGGCCTTCGGCAAGCTGCGGGACCGGGAGCTGGCCCGGCTCGGAGTCCCGTCCGCCATGCTCGCCGAGGTGCGCACGGTGCGGGACGACGCCGAGCTGGACGGGATGCAGCCTCGCCTGCCCCTGGAAGCCTACGAGGCCCTCTTCCTCTACTTGGCGGGCGAGAGCTACGAGCAGCTCGTCCGCGACCGGGAGGCTCCACCTGAGCCGGTCGACACCGGAGACTTCGCCACCGCGCTGGCCCGCCACGAGTCGCGGGGCCGCTTCGTGGTGGTCGAAGACGAGCTGGAGCTCGAGGCAATGCTCAACGCGCCGCTGGAGCGCTGGCGGGTGTTCCTCCACCCGTCGCAGCGCCGCCTCGTGGAACGGCAATGGAACGGTCCCGCGCGGGTGCTGGGCGCGGCCGGCACCGGCAAGACGGTGGTGGCCATGCACCGCGCGCGGTGGCTCGCGCGGAACTTGCCGGGACGCAGCCGCATCCTGTTCACTACCTTCACGAGGAACCTGGCCGCCGACATCAAGCACAACCTGGGCGCGATCTGCAAGCCCGAGGAGCTGGCGCGCATCGACGTCACGAACCTCGACCACTGGGTGGTGCGCTTCCTGCGGGGCCGTCGCTACCAGTTCCGCATCGTCTTCGGCCGCGACCACGACGCGTGGCAGCGGGCGTTGGACCTGAAACCCCCCGACCTGGACTTTCCCGACGGGTTCTACGACGACGAGTGGGAGCAGGTCGTGCAGGCCCAAGGCGTGACGACGCTGGACGAGTACCTGCGCGTCTCTCGCGTCGGCCGCGGCAGCCGCCTCAACCGGGCCGCCCGCGCGAAGGCGTGGCGCGTATTCGACGAGTACCGCACTCAACTGGCGGAGCGGGGTCTGAAGGAAGTGGACGACGCGTACCGCGATACCGCCGTGCTGCTCCAGAACGACCGGGGCGCGCTGGACTACGCCGCGGTGATCGTGGATGAGGCGCAAGACATGGGCGCGCAGGCGTATCGCCTGATCCGCAACATCGTGCCCGTCGCCGCCGACGATCTCTTCGTGGTCGGCGACGGCCACCAGCGCATCTACGGCCGGAACAGGGTCGTGCTCGGCCGTTGCGGCATCGACGTCCGCGGCCGATCGCGGAAGCTGCGGCTGAACTACCGCACTACCGAGGAAACCCGCCGTTGGGCCGCTCGCCTACTGGCTGGCCGCGCGATCGACGACCTCGACGGCGGTTCGGACGACGACAGGGGCATAACGTCGCTGACCCGCGGCCCGGAACCGCTGCTCAGACACTTCGAGAGCCGCGAGGAGCAGTCCGCGTTCATCGTCGCCTACCTGAAAGAAGTCCAGGCGGAAGACTCGTCGTTGCGCGGAGTCTGCGTCGTCGCCCGTACCCGGCGCGAGCGCGACGCCATCGCGGGCACGCTCCGGGAACACAATCTTGCGCACGTCGCACTCGAAGCCGGCGCGGTCGACACGGCGGAGACGGAGGGCGTCCGACTAGCCACCATGCATCGCGTCAAGGGGCTGGAGTTCGACCGCGTCGTCATGGCCAGCATCAACGCCGACCTGGTGCCGCTACCTGCCGCCATCGACGCCCGCGGCGACGCCGTGGAGCGGGAATCGGCGGAGACGGAGGAACGTGCGCTGATCTACGTAGCGTCGACGCGCGCGAAGAAGGAGCTGCTGGTTCTGAGCTTCGACACGCCGAGCCGCCTGCTGTAGCTCGGAGCGCCGAGGTCACGGAGTGACGTACCTCGTCGATGACCGCCCAGGCCCCTTGCCAGGTATTGCCAAGTCGTCCCAAGGTTCCGTCATGAGCACGATGAACATACGTTAACTTCGCACAGGACGCCGCGACGCGCCATCGCCCTGATCGGCCGCGCGTCAGCACGATAAGCTAAAATCAACACAGCGCGAAAAGCTAACGGGAGCGCGCCAGAGATGACGCCGCCGTCAGAGAAGCTGGCCGGTTCGCTGGACCTCCTGCGGTCCCTTCAGAAGCGTGGCGTGGTCGCGATCCGCGCCGCGGATCTCGCGCGGACGCACCGCGAGCGTCTCGTCCGGCACGGGTTCCTGGCGCCGGTGATGAAGGGATGGTACGTCGCCCGGGCGCCGGATCGGGGCACGGGCGACAGTACGGCGTGGTACGCGTCGTTCTGGGGCTTCTGCGCCGGGTACCTGGACGTCCGCTTCGGCGCGGCGTGGTGTCTGTCGCCCGAGCAGTCGATCGCGCTCCACGCCGGCAACCGGACGGTGCCGGAGCAGCTTCTCGTCCGGGCGCCCCGCGGTCGCAATCGGGTCACCCCGTTGCTGCATGGCACGTCCCTGCTCGAGGTCCGCGCCGCAACGCCTGACGCCGGTGGCGTCGTGGAGCTGGAGGGGATGCGCGCGTTCAGTCTGCCCGCCGCGCTGGTCGCGTGCCCGGCGCGGTTCTTTCTCCGGTTCCCGGTCGATGCACGGGCAGCGCTCGCCCTCGTGCGCGATGCGTCGGATCTGCTGCCGCGCCTCCTCGCCGGGGGCCACGCGACGGTCGCCGGGCGTCTGGCCGCCGCCTTCCGCGATGTCGGCCGGGACCAGGTCGCGGACGAGGTCGCCGCCACCATGCGCACGGCCGACTTCGACGTGCGCGAGTCCAATCCCTTCGCGGCGCCGCCCCCCAGCCTGCCCGTCCGCCACGGCGCTTCCCCGGTGGTTCAGCGCCTCCGTTCGCTGTGGGACGCAATGCGAAGCCGCGTTCTCGAGGGCTTTCCCGCGCCGCCCGGCCGCTCCGCGGACGTCGACGCCGTGGTCACCCGGATCGCGGACGCCTACGTGACGGACGCCTACCATTCGCTCTCCATCGAGGGCTACCGCGTCAGCCCGGCCCTGATCGACCGGGTGCGGAGCGGGGCCTGGAACCCGGAACTCCACCCCCAGGACCGCGCGCACCGCGACGCGCTCGCCGCCCGTGGCTACTGGCAGGCTCACCAAGCCGTGCGCGCCGGCGTCCGCCGCGTGTTCGCGGGCGAATCGCCCGGCGCGGTCGCGGAGGCGGATCACCGGATCTGGTACCGGGAGCTGTTCGCGCCGAGCGTCGCGGGGGGTCTCGCGCGGCCGGCCGACCTCGCGGGCTACCGCGACGGCCCCGTCTACATCCAGGGCTCCAGGCACGTGCCGCCGGCGCCCGCGGCGGTCCGCGACGCGGTGCCGGCCTTCTTCGATCTGCTGCGCGAAGAACCCGACCCGCCCGTGCAGATCGTGCTCGGCCACTTCGTGTTCGTCTACGTCCATCCTTACCCGGACGGCAACGGCCGCATCGCCCGGTTCCTGATGAACCTGATGCTGACGGCCGCCGGCTATCCCTGGACCATCATTCCGGTGGAACAGCGGGACGCGTACATGGCGGCGCTGGAAGACGCGAGCGTGCGCGGGGACATCGGCCCGTTCACCGATTTCCTGGCCGGGCTGACGGACGGGGGGCACAGGGCGACGCGAATCGTGCCGGAGGTCCGGTCGCGATGATTCCCTCCGTCGTCGCCGACGAGGTGGCCGGCGCGCTCCGCGACTTTCTCGCCACCGGCTTCGGGCCGTCGAACCCCGCACTGGCGCACGTCATCGACGACTTCCTGGCAGCACCGGAACGCCGAGGTATCCGGGTTCTTGCGCGGTACATCGACCTTCGATGAGGCGGACGGCGGCGGCCGACTGATCGGGATCGCCCTGCATGATGTAGCGCACCAAGCGTTGGTGTCGAGACCGATCATCAGCCGCTACGGCTCCTCAATCGAGCGCCGGCTGACTGCTGACGAACTCCACCCACGGAAGGAAAGATGGGAGTCCCGGAGGGACCCACAGCTCAGCGCAAGCCGACGATGCCCTTCACGGACTCGGCGAGGGCGGCGGCGTCGTAACCGACGCCCTCCTTGAAGACCAGGGTGACGTCGCGGATCTCGGCCGGGCGGCGCACCGGATCGCCGTCGATGACGATCAGGTCGGCCAGCTTGCCGGCCTCGACCGAGCCGAACCGGGCGTCCTCGCCCAGGACGCGGGCACCGTTCAGGGTCATGATCTCGATGACCTGCTCGGGCGTGAACTTGGCCTCGAGCAGCAGCTCGTAGTTCCGCTGGTCGCCGTAGCCGGGCAGGGCCCCGCCCATGCCGGTGGGGTCGACCCCGGCCGCGAGCAGCCCGCCCGCGTCGACGAACAGCTTCTCGAAACGCTGCGCTTTGGGAAACAGGGTCGCCATCGGCGCGTCGTCGCGCGATGCGATGTCGGCGCGCGACGCGAGGTACTCGTCGCGGGCGCCGGGAGCGAGCATCTCGAGCACCCGGTCCTCGAGGGGGGGACGGTTCGGGACCGCGAGCTCGTAGACGGCGAGGGTCGAGGTCATGGCGACGCCGCCCTCGACCATGGCGCGGATGGTGGCGGCGACGGCGTCGCCCTCCACGTCGACCTCGAGCAGGCTGCGCTGCACGCCGGGCGGACAGACCCCCGGCTCCTTGCCGGGGACGTAGTCGCTGTTGGTGAAGAAGCCGTGCTCGATGTTGTCGATGCCGAGGTCAACCGCCTCCTGGAACGAGACCGAGCACAGGTGCCCGGTGACCTTGACGCCCCGCCGATGCGCCTCGTCGATGGCCGCGGCCAGCTCCTCGTCGCCGATGCGGGTGTAGGCCTTGAACCAGTCCACGCCCTCGTCGGCCCAGTACGCCACGACCCGCCGCGCGTCCTCCGGGGTCCCGACCTGGAACATCTGCGACGACGCACCGGCGCCCGACAGATACGGTCCGGTGATGTACATCCGCGGTCCGATCTCGCGGCCCTCGGCGATCGCGTGCTTGAGGTTCAGCTCGCTGTACGGCGAGAAGGCGCCGGTGGTCCGGATGGTCGTCACCCCGCTCGCCAGATAGAGACGCGGCGCGCTGAAGTTGAGCTGCACCCGCCGGCCGCGGGTCATGTAGAACGTGTGGTCGTGGAGGCCGACGAACCCGGGCAAGACGGTGTGCCCGGGGAGGGCCAGCGTGCGGGCCCCGGCAGGGACCGCGACCTCGGCGTCGGGCCCCACCGCGGCGATGCGGCCGTCCCGGATCAGGACGGTCTGGCCGGCGGCGGCGGGTCGGCCGGTGCCGTCCACCACCTGCACGCCGGTCAGCGCGACCACCGCGTCGTCGACCTCGACGAACTGCCGCACCGCGTCGGACAGCGAGCTCGCGGGCTGGGCCGCGCCGGGAGCCGCGGACGCGGCCAGAATGACGAGCGTGGCGATCAGTCTGCGCATGGTTTCCTCCACCGTCCTGGATCTCGTACTGTTCGGAGCGGCGCCCCCTGCACGCGACGAACACGTCAGCGTGTCATCGGTCGGCCGCCAACGGTCGCGGCCCGCCTCACCACCCCGGAGCGGACCTGCCACGACGTCGAACACTCCGCTTCATCCCCGATTCAGCGCTCGGGGCCCCGGCGCCGGACCCGCCGCCACGTCGAACACCCGCTTCATCCCCGACTCGAGATGCTCCGCGATGTGGCAATGCAGCATCCCGGCGGCCCGGCAGCTCAGCGCCCCGGCGGCGGACCCGCCGCGACATCGAAGACCAGATTCATCCCCGATTCGAGATGCTCCGCGATGTGACAGTGCAGCATCCAGCGGCCCGGGTTGGACAGCTCCAGCAGGAGGTCGGCGGTCGACCCGACCGGCAGCAGCAGCGTATCCTTCCAGACCAGATTGTCGTTCGGAACCCCGTCTCGGCGCAGCACGAGAAACCGCTGCCCGTGGATGTGCACCGGGTGCTGCATCGCGTGCACGGCGCCGCGGTCGTTGCGCAGGCGAATCTTGACCACGTCGCCCCGGGCGAAGCGCCAGTCGATGGCGTCGTTCTCGAGGCCGGTATCGAGGTCGCGCAGTATCCACCGCACCCGGTCCGCGGTCGTGACCCAGTTCATGCGGGGCATGGTGCCGCTCCACTCGACGGGGTTGAAGAACGACCGGTCCAGGTTCAGCAGCAGCTCGAGCGGGTCGGGCAGGTCGTCGAGCTCGAGGGTCAGGAGGAGCCGGTGGTCGACCGGCCGATCGAATGCATCCCGGTAGCGGTCGACATCGGCCCCGACGTCCGGGTGGCTCCGCAGTGTCCGGAAGCTCGCCCCGTGGTCCGGCGCGGCCGGGGTATCGGTGACGGAGATCGCGCCCAGCGCCGTCTCGTCGGGAAAGTAGTTCCCGTAGACATGGTCGATGGCGCGCACGCGATTGACGAACGGGGTCTCCCCCGATTCGTCGAACCGGACCTCGACGATGTAGCGCTCGGCCGGCGCGATCACCACGCTGTCGACCCAGGTCTGCCGCTCGAACTTCCCGACGTCCGACGCCACCAGCTTGATCGCGGCGCCGCCGAACGAGACGTTGAACGTGCGCGTATTCGAGACGTTGGTCAGGAAGAAACGGACGACCTCGCCCCGCGCCACCGTCAGGCGATAGTCGGGCTCGCCGTTGACGAGCAGCAGGTTCCCGAACCGGCCCATCAGCGCATGCGTCGCCCGGTCGCGGCCGAACGGCAGGAGGCCCGTCTCGCCCACCAGCAGGTCGTCCAGCATCAACACCTGCTCGCGGTTCGCCGGGCCGAAGTACGCCGGGTCGGCTGCATCCACCCGCAGGTTCCCGTACAGCCCCAGATCCTGCTGGATGTCCTCGCGGTGATGCGGGTGATACCAGTAGAGGCCGGCGTCCGGAAAGTGAATCCGGTACCGGAAGGTCTCGCCCGGGGCGATGGGGTCCTGGGTGAGGCCGGGGACGCCGTCGAACCGGTTCTCGAGGCGGATGCCGTGCCAATGCACGGCCGTCGGCACCTCGAGCCGGTTGATGACGTTCACGGTGATCGCGGCCCCTTGCGGCACCCGGATGAGCGGGCCGGGGTACTGTCCGTTGAAGCCGTACATCGTGAACGTGCGGCCCGCGATCGTCCGGCGGACGAGGCCCGCCTCGAGGTCGAGCGTGCCGCCGTCGCCGAGGCGGACGACCTCGCGCGGACGGGCGCCGGGCAGGGGTTCCGACGACGACGGCAGGAACGGGTCGACGGGCGGAGCGAGACGGTCGACCCCCGGCATCATCTCGACCGCGGGGTGCATGGGCGGACGCGTCCACCCGGGCGGAGCCGAGGGCGGCGCGGCGCCCCGGACCATGCCGGTCACGGCCAGCAGGTCCTCCGGCTCCATGCGCATGCCGGCCGAGGTGCCCCGCAGCACGATGCGTCCGCCCCACGCCGTCCCGTCCGGCGCCGGCTCGGCGGTGACGAGCACCAGAAACTTGTCGAGGTCGACGGGCGGGAGGGCGGTGCGGCCGTTCGCGACCGGGCCCAGGTTCAGCACCGGCCGCAGGCGCGGCGTGGTGGCCCAGGCCACGTAGCCGCGGTAGGCGCCGAGCTCCGCCGGATCGGGCAGGCCGGCGGCGTGGATGGTCAGGTCGAAGCGGTGATGGCCCTCGGCGGTGACCGAGGCGCCGAACGGCGAGGGCGACGGCGTGAGCTCGACGTAGCCCGAGACGCCGGGCAAATCGGGAACGTGAACCAGGTCGATGCAGTACAGGTCGGGGTCGGCCGCGGGTCCGCGCGGGTCGAGGGCCGGACACCGGACGTTGTCGGCGACCGGCTGGCCGGCCGCGGCGGGTGGCGCGAACGCCGACAACGCCGGCAACGCCGCGAGACACACGAAGAGGCTCAGCCGCACGCAGGCGCCGGCCCGGACGCCGCCTTGGGGCGCCGCTGACCACCCTGCCCATCCTGCAGGAGTCCGCGCTGTTCTACGGCGCAGACGCCCGGCCCCGAGGAGACCCATCGGCCACAGTGTGCCGCAATCGCGTCTCCCCTGTCACCCCGCCAACGGCGGCGCGCCGGCGAGCGAAGCGGAAACCGCCAGGCACCGCGTCGACGCCCAACCGGGCGCAACCCGGGGGAATCCGGGCCGGGGCGGTCGACGGATTGCCCGCGCATCGGAAGCACAAGCGTGCGAATTGCCTGCGTACAAGAAAACGGGGACCAGGACCTCGGTCCCGATCCCCGTTCCGAACTACCCGATCCGCGGTGGGCGGATCAGTTGGACGGCCAGACCACGCCCTGGTCGCCGGCGCGAATCGGACCCTCGCCCTTGTACACGAACTTCTGCACGCGCTTGCCCTCGAACGTCTCCGTCGTGTAGATGTTGCCGCTCGAGTCGGTCATGATGCTGTGGGCGCCGTAGAACTGGCCGGGCTGGCGCCCGCCGTCGCCGAAGCTCGACAGCACTTCCATCTCCTTGCGATCGATGATGTAGACCTTCTCGTTCACGCCGTCGGCCATGTAGATGTACTTCTGGTCGGCGTCACGCGAGAACGCGAGGTCCCAGGCCGAACCGGCGCCGAGGGTGTCCCTGGCGACGATCAGCTCTTCGACGAAGGTGCCGTCCTTCTGGAACACCTGGATCCGGTCGTTCACGCGGTCGCAGACGTAGACCAGGCCGTCGAGGGAGAGCTCGGCGCAGTGCACCGGGGTCCGGAACTGCTGCGCGGGCTCGGCGCTCGGGTCGTAGCGGCCCAGGTCGGTATCGTCCGGCGTGTTGCCGTACGCGCCCCAGAAGCGCTTGAAGGCGCCGGTGTCGGCGTCCAGCACCACGACGCGCTTGTTGAGGTAGCCGTCGGCGATGTACGCCTCGTTGTCCTTCGGGTCCACGTAGATCTTCGCGACGCGGCCGAAGTTCTCCTCGTCGTTGCTGCCGGCGTTGCCGCCCGAGCTGCCCACCTGCAGCAGGAAGTTACCCTGCCGGGTGAACTTCAGGAGATGCGAATCGGGACCGCCGTTGCCGCCGATCCACACGTTGTCCATGTGGTCGACGAAGACGCCGTGGTTCGAGGCCGGCCACTCGTAGCCCTCGCCGGGACCGCCCCAGTAGTTGACCAGCGTGCCCGCCTGATCGAACTCGAGCACGGGCGGCGCCGGGAAGCAGCACTCGGCCGCGTTCGGCGGATCCTGCGCCGCCGGCACCTCGCCGGCCGACAGCGAATCGCCGCGGTGGATGATCCAGACGTGGTCCCGGTTGTCGACCGACACCCCGATGGTGGTGCCCAGCAACCAGTGGTTCGGCAGCGGCTTCGGCCAGAGCGGATCCACTTCGAATACCGGACCCCAGACCAGGTCGCCCTGCGTGGCCTCCGTGCGGCCGAGCATGGCGCCCGCCCCGATCAGTGCGACCAGCGCGAGGCACACCGCCCCGAACGCCAGTCGTCGTCCCTTGTCTTTCTGCATGACTATTCTCCTCCCGGTTGCAGCCGATCCTCTGATACCTGCCCGCTCGATGCAACCCTCAATCGCCGCCAGCGCGAAAAGGCAGGTCCTACTTCGGCTGCGGCACGATCCGGATGTACGGCAAGGGCTGCTGCCAGCCGCCGGGATAGGCGGCCCTTGCGTCTTCGTCGGACACCGCGGGCAGAATGATGACGTCCTCGCCCTGCTTCCAGTTCACGGGAGTGGCCACCTTCTTCGACGCCGTGAGCTGACACGAGTCCAGCAGGCGCAGGATCTCGTCGAAGTTGCGGCCGGTGCTCATCGGATAGGTGATGGTCGCCTTGATCCGCTTGTCGGGACCGATGACGAACACCGATCGCGCCGTCGCGTTGTCGGCCGGGGTCCGCCCCTCGCTGGTATCCCCGGCATCGGCCGGCAGCATGTCGTACTGCTTGACGATCTTCAGCTTGGGATCGCCGATGAGGGGATAGGTCACGGCGTGTCCCTGCGACGCCTCGATGTCCTTGGACCAGGCGGCGTGATTGCTCACGCCGTCGACGCTGATGCCGAGAATCTTGCAGTTGCGCTTCTCGAATTCCGGTTGCAGCCCGGCCATGTAGCCCAATTCCGTCGTGCACACCGGCGTGAAATCCTTGGGGTGCGAGCACAGGATGGCCCAGCCGTCCCCGATCCATTCGTGAAAGTTGATGGTGCCCTGTGTCGACTCCGCCGTGAAGTCCGGAGCAACTTGGTTGATGCGTAGCGACATCTGGATTCCCCTCTTCGGTTGACCTGCAGGATTCCGCTCCGCTCTGCGGCGCAGACTCCCACCTTGCGATCCTGCCTCTGCCCGCCGCCGCCCGGCGGCGCAGACTCCTACTCGACGGTCCAGAGCGTCAGCGACTCGATGTCCCTGACGAACACCCGGTTCCCGGCCAGCGTGGGCTGCGCCCAGGTCGAGCTCTCTGCCACTTCGTACCGCTGCACCGGCTCGAAACCGGTGCGGCTGTGCGGCAGGACGACCAGCTCGGCATCGTCCTCCAGGGACAGGATGGTGGTGCCCGCGTTCAGGATGGCGGCGTTCTCGGCCTGCCGCGGTGCGCTCGTCCAGAGCACCTCGCCGGTGTCGAGGTCCAGGCCGAAGTACTGGCCGCTGTTCAGGTGCGACAGCCCGTACAGCACGCCGTCGACGACCACCCCGTTGGTCATGTGCAACCCCACCTCGTCGGTGTGCCACACGTTCTCGGTGGTCCAGGCATTCCCCTCGCGGACGATGCGGAAGCGGGTGACGCCGTTGCCGCGCCCGGTTTCGATCAGGTCGCCCTCATAGAGATGCGGTGTCTGCGACGTGGTCGTCGACGGAGTCGTGAACGGCCGGCTCCACAGCAACTGGCCGGTCTCGGCCGCGACGCCGACGAAGTGCTCCTGGGTGAAGGTGATCACCTGCCGCGCACCTTCGACCTCGGCGATGATCGGCGACCCGTAGGCGGGCCCGTCACCGTCCCAGCTCCACCGGACCTCGCCGGTGGCCACGTCGAACGCAGTCAGCGCACCGTCGTCCTGGCCGCCGACGTGCAGAATCACCCGATCGCCGTCGACGATCGCCGACTGGCCGGTGTGGTAGAGCGGCTGGACCCGATCGGCGGGCCGCTGCCACAACTGCCGGCCGTCCGCGGCGTCGAACGCGGTCACGATGCCGCTAATGCCGAGCGTGAAGAGGCGCCCGTCGGCGTAGGCCGGGGTCGACTTGGGTCCGGGCCCGTGATTAAGGGTGGCCGGCATCATGTCGAACGGCGCCGGATAGCTCGATCGCCAGAGGGTCGCACCGGTGGCGGGGTCGAGCGCCTGCATCACTTCGTCGTCACCCTGCCGGCTGAACAGGTAGAGCCGATCCCCGCGGGCACGACGACTGCGATGGCCGGCCAGCCGAATCCCACGTCGACGGTCCACTGCCGGGTGAGCCCGTCGGGCCAGGACGCGGGCACGTCGAACCCGGTCACCGCGCCGTCCCGATTCGGTCCCCGCCACTGCGACGTGTCCTGGCCGGCCACCGGCGCCGGCGCCATCGTCACCCCAATCATCAGCGCGATTCCGATCACCGTCAGACGCTTCAGCACTATTTCTTCTCCTCGATATCGGCCCGCCGTCCGCGAGCCGTCCCGCTGTGCCCCGTATCGGCGCGACCCGGAAGTTCCGCCACGGGCCGTCACCACGTCACGATCTCCGCATCCCACCTCGGGCCGCTGCCCCGGCATACGGCCCCGCGCCGTCCGCCCGAACCGGCTCGCCGGATCCGGGAGCCGGGGGCGAAAGCCCCGCCGCATTCGACCGGCGGTTCCCGCGTGGACTGCGCCGTTCGCCGGACTGCGTGCAGTCCGCGGTTGCCACCACGACCCCGGCGGACTTCGCGTACGACGACTGATGATTATAGGATGCGACACACGACCCTGGATACCGTCTGACTGGAGAGCTGCATGAATGTTCGACCCGCCCTGATTGCCGTCGCGTGCCTGACCCTGACGCTGCCCGCCGCGGCCCAGGACCTCGCAACCGCCTCGCCCGAATCCATGGGCATGTCGTCGAGCCGCCTCGCCGAGGCCACCGAGGCGCTGCAGGCCCACGTCAACGCGTCGGATATCGCCGGGGTGGTGGCGGCGGTGGCCCGCCAAGGCCAGCTCGTGTACTTCGAGGCCCTCGGACAACGCGACCGGGAGACCGGCAGCGCGATGACCCGCGACGCCCTCTTCCGCCTGTACTCGATGACCCGGCCGATCACGAGCACCGCAGTCATGATGTTGTGGGAGGAGGGCCGGTTCGGCCTCGACGATCCGATCGCGCAGTACCTGCCGCAGTTCGCCGGCCAGCGGGTGTTCGTGGACGCCGGCGACCCCGACCTCGCCCGGACCCGCCCGCGCACCGGCGACATCACCGTGCGCCATCTGCTCACCCACACCTCCGGAATCGGCAGCCGCAGCACCCCCATCTACCGCGCCGAGCAGGTCCGGCTGCGGTCCATCACCCTGCCGCAGATGGTGGACAACGCCGCCCGCGTGCCCCTGTTCGAAGACCCCGGCACGCGGTTCCGGTACGGCATCTCCACCACCATCCTCGGCCGGCTGGTGGAGATCTGGTCCGGACAGCCGTTCGACGAGTTCCTGGCCGAGCGGCTGTTCGCGCCGCTGGGGATGACCGACACCGTGTTCCGGGCCGAGGGAGAGCGCGCCGATCGCCTCACCACCGTCTACCGCCTCGACGACGGCAGCGGCGAACTCTACCCCTACGCCATCGAGGACGTGCCGTTCACCGAGCGTCCCACTCTCATCGAGGGCGGCGTCGGTCTGCTGTCGACGGTCACCGACTATCTCCGCTTCTCGCAGATGCTGTTGAACGGCGGAACGCTGAACGGCGTGCGGGTGCTCGCTTCCGACACCGTCGCCCTGATGACCCGCAACCACGTGCCCGACGCGGTGCTTCCGCTGTCCCCCTCCGGCTACATGGCGGGATCCGGCTGGGGCCTGGGATTCAACGTCGTGCTCGAGCCCCGCCGCTATCCGTTCCCGGTCGGCGACGGCGAGTACTGGTGGGACGGATCGTCCGGAACCCGGTTCTCGATCGATCCCGAGCACGGCCTCATCACCGTGATCATGGCGGCGGTCTCGCCGTCGCGCGGGGGCGGATTCCGAGAGGAGTTCAAGGATCTCGTCCACGAAGCCATCGTCGACGAGCAGTAGCCGGCAATCGTCGCCTTTGCGGCGCCGCTGCCCGCCAAACCGACCCAGGGGTCCCGTGGGGCGGAGACGTCAAACAGGTTGTCGTCAGTGACGGCACGATCCGCCACTGCATTTCCAGTAACGCAGGTTCCGCATGGCCATCGCCGCGCAAACCGACTACGAGCTCGGCCAGGACAACGTCCGGTTCCTCGGCCTCGACGTTCACAACCCGGTCTTCGTCGTCTCCAGCCTCACCATCATCGCCTTCGTCGCCGGGGTGCTCGTGTTCCGGGACGCCGCCGGGGGCGCCTTCGACGCACTGTACGCTTGGCTCACCTCGACGTTCGACTGGGTGTTCATGGCCGCGGGCAACGTCTTCGTCCTCTTCTGCCTGCTGTTGCTGGCGACGCCCCTCGGCCGCGTCCGCCTGGGCGGTCCGGACGCCAGGCCGGACTACTCCACCTGGTCGTGGTTCGCCATGCTGTTCGCGGCCGGGATCGGCATCGGCCTGATGTTCTTCGGCGTGGCGGAGCCGGTCGAGCACTTCCAGAATCCGCCGCTCGGCGTCGACGCCGCGGACACCGACGCCGCGCACCGCCTTGCCATCGCTTCTGCCATCTTCCACTGGGGCGTGCACCCCTGGGCCATGTTCGCGGTGGTCGCGGTCGCACTCGCCTTCGCGGCCTACAACCTCGGGTTGCCGCTGACCCTGCGATCGGCGTTCTACCCGATCCTGGGCGACGCGGTGTGGGGCCCGTTCGGCCACGTCATCGACATCCTCGCCGTGTTCGCCACGCTGTTCGGGCTGGCGACCTCGCTCGGTCTGGGCGCCGAGCAGACGGCGGCGGGGCTGAACCACCTGTTCGGCGTGCCGGCTACCAACACCACCAAGGTGCTGCTGATCGCCGGCATCACGTCCATCGCGCTGGCGTCGGTGGTCGCGGGGCTGGACAAGGGCGTCAAGCGCCTGAGCCAGGCCAACCTGCTGCTGGCCCTGCTGCTGCTTGCGTTCGTGCTGGCGGTCGGGCCGACCCTCGACCTGCTCGCGGGGTTCGTCGTCAGCGTCGGCGACTATGTCGCGGCGATCGGACCGCTCAGCAACTGGGTGGGCCGCGACGACTTCGACTTCATGCACGGCTGGACCACCTTCTTCTGGGCGTGGTGGCTCTCGTGGTCGCCCTTCGTCGGCATGTTCATCGCCCGGGTCTCGCGAGGCCGCACCGTGCGCGGCCTGATCGGCTGCATGCTGGTCATCCCGGTGCTCCTGTCCGCGCTCTGGATGAACGCGTTCGGCGCAACCGCGCTGTCCCTCTATCTCGACGAGGGCCATACCGGAGTGGTCGAGGCGGTGCAGGCCCAGCAACCGGAGCTGGCCCTGTTCAGGATGCTGGAAGTGCTTCCGTTCACCGGCGTCACCTCGTTCATCGCCATCGTCCTGGTGGTCGTCTTCTTCGTCACCTCTTCCGATTCCGGATCGCTGGTGATCGACTCCATCACCGCCGGCGGCAAGCTCGACGCGCCGGTCGCCCAACGCGTCTTCTGGTGCGCGTTCGAAGGGATCGTCGCCATCACCCTCCTGGTCAGCGGCGGGCTGGTGGCGCTGCAGACGGCCGCTCTCACCACCGGCTTCCCCTTCGCGCTAGTGCTCCTCGCGATGTGTTACAGCCTCTGGAAGGGCCTGCGCGCGGCCCGGCTGGAAACCCGCGCCGAGTAGCCGACCGCCGCCGCCCGCGGCCGCAGTCCGGCAGCAGCTCCGCTGCCCCGATGGCTTGCCGCGGCTGGCCCATCCTCGACACAGGGGTCGCACTACCGGCGTCGGGGGAACACCGCCGGCGCCGGCATCGTCCTGGAGCCCGGCGACGGCTGCGAGCTGGTGCAGGATCCGTCAGAAACTGCCCGCCGACTCGTTGGGATCGTTCCGGATCCCACCCGCGATGCTTCAGCCGTCCAGTCATAACGACCGGTTTTTTCGGCCCCGGAGCCCCGTGCTACGCTGGTACACCTGAGCCCGCCCGCAGCCTTGACGGCGGAATACGCGTCTTCCGCGCTGCCTGCGCGGCCGAAGGCGAGACGGGAAGCCATGCTATGAACGATGTCTGCGTCTACTGGGACAACTCCAACATCTACCACGAGGCGCAACGCCTCGCCGACGAGACGGAAGGTACACCGGGAGCCCGGCACCTCGTACGCGTCCATTGCGATAACCTGCTGCGCTTGGCCCACGCTGACCGCTCGGTCAGGAGGGCTGTGGCGGCCGGATCCATTCCCCCAGAAATGCAGCAGCTCTGGAACCGGATGGAGAACCGCGGTGTCGAGGTCAATCTGTTCGACCGCGGCGCGCGCGACCAGGGCGAACAGGGCGTGCCAGATCAGTGGCTGCAGTTGCGCATGCTGGAGGACGGCTTGGATTACAACGGCGATCCGGGGATCGTCGTGCTGCTCACCGGCGATGGCGCCGGCTACGCCCATGGCCGGGGATTCCACAGCACTCTGGAGCGGATGCACAAACGAGGCTGGCGGGTGGAAGTACTGTCGTGGGCGCATTCGTGCAACCGCGGCATGCGCGTATGGGCGGAAACCCATGGTGTCTTCATCCCGCTCGATGACTACTACGACGCGATCACCTTGCGTGAACCGTCCCGGCCTGGTTACGAATTCGCCCCGCCGCGCGATCAGGCTATCCTCGACCTGGCGCGTCGCCCGAAGGCGCTCGGAGTAAAGAACGACTGAAAATCGCCAAGCGTCGACCACCCGAACCACCTCACGAAACACGTCGCCAGGGCGCTGACCCGGACGGCCGACGTGCGACCGGATCCTCGTCACCGCCCGCCGAAGCAAGACGACGCCCGGGCACTCGTCACGGCTGCCCTCGGTGTGCGATCTCGCCCGGATGCGGCTCCTGCCGGTCAGGACCCGACCGGCGCCTGGCAGTCGGTCTCGCGATCGACGATCACCGGCCACCAGCTCTCGAACCGCGGGTCCGAACCGGCAATGGGCAGGATCGGGTCGAGCTCGCCGAGTGCGTCGGCCCCGGCGCCCCCCTCCGCCAGCTCAAGCAGGCGCCGGCGGAAGGCCGCCACCTCGGGGACGTCGAACAGCACGAAGTGGAACTCCCGCGTGCGGCCCGCGAACGCCTCCCGCTTCACCGCCATGCAGACGGGACGGAGGCGCGCCCGCTCGAGCCCGGCTTCCTCTGCCGCCTGACGGATCGCCTCGGGCGAGAGCCGCGCGCCGGGACTGCCGAGGAGCTCCCGGGCGAGCACGATCGGGAGCACGTCGTCGGACGGCGACGTCATCGACGACATGGTCCGATCGAACAGTTGATCGAAGAGGCCGGCCCGGAACAGGTCCGGCGGTTGCAGCCCCGCCGCCCACACCCCGGGCCGCGCGGGGTCGGCCAGCACCAGGGTCCAGCCGGACAACGCCTCCGTCTCGACCGCGTACGGTTCGGCGATGGTGTCCTGCAGCGTCCGCACGAACAGCCAGGGCACCACGATCAAGGCGATCAGTCCGAGGCCGAGCTTCACGAGGGTCTGTTTTCGCATGGGTTCAATCGGATGATGCGTCCGCCGGCTGGCCGTCAACGCGCATCGTCAGGCTCCTCCACGAACCGATAGCCGACGCCGCGCACCGTCAGCAGATGGCGGGGGTGGGCCGGTTCCGTCTCGATGTAGCGACGCAGGCGCGCCACGAAGTTGTCGACGGTCCGGGTATCGGTGTCCTGGCGCACCCCCCAGACCTCTTCGAGGAGGGTCTGCCGCGACACCGTCTCGCCCGCGTGCTCCACGAGATGGCGCAGCAGGGTCCCCTCCATCAGCGTCAGCGGCTGCTCGGCGCCGTTTCGGCGCAGCACCTGGTTGCGAAAATCGATGTGCCGGCCGGCGAAGCGGTACTCGTCGGCCTCCGGCGCCTGCCCCGCCTCGTCCCCCTGCAGCCACCGGCGGCGGCGGAGCAGCCCCTGGATCCGTGCCAGAAGAATGGACAGATCGAACGGCTTGGGCAGATAGTCGTCGGCGCCCGCTTCGAATCCGCGGAGGACGTCGTCGGTATGCGAGCGCGCCGTCAACAGCATGACCGGGACGAACTGGCGCGCCTCGCGCAGCCGCCGCACGACCTCGAACCCGTCGAGGCCGGGCAGCATGACGTCGAGCAGCACGACGTCGAAGGGATTCTCGGCCGCGCTCCCGTCGACGAGCCGCGCCAGGGCGGCCTCGCCGTTGTCCTCGACGTCGGCCGTGAACCCCTCGGCCTCGAGATTGAGCTTCAACCCGGCCGCGAGATGGTCTTCGTCTTCGACGATGAGGATACGGCTCATGACTTCAACGGCAGCTCGAGGGTGAACGTGCTCCCCCGCTCGGCCCCCCGGCTGTCCGCGTACGCGCGCCCGCCGTGCCGCCGCGCCACCGCGAGCACGATCGACAACCCGAGTCCCGTCCCCCGCACCCGCGACTGGAGGGCGGCCGGCAGCCGGTAGAAGCGGCGGAACACGCGCTTCAGCTCGTGGCCGGTGATGCCCATGCCCTGGTCCCGCACGCTGACGGCCACCCGACGCGCCCCGATGCGCGCCACGTCCACCGCCACCCGCACCCGGTCGCCCGAGTACTTGATGGCGTTGTCGACGAGGTTGGTCACCGCCGCCGACAGCTCCTCCCGGTCGCCCTGGACGACGAACGCGCCGTGCGGTGGACGGCCGACCAGCTCCACCTCGCCGTTCACGAGATGATGCCGCTTCCCTGCGAGCGAGACGCACTCCCCCACGACCTCGGACAGGTCGACGTCGGTCCGGTTGTGGACCCGGCGGGCGTCGCCGGTCTTGCCGGCCAGCAGGATCTGATCGATGGTCCGCTGCAGGCGATCGGAATCGTCGAGCATCGTGTCGATGATTTCGTGCCGGGTGCCGGCCGGCAGCTCGCGCTGGCGCAGCGTCTGCAGATACAGCTTGATGCTCGCGAGGGGTGTCTTCAGCTCGTGCGTCACCGCGTGGATGAAGGCGTCGTGCTGCTCGCTCTTCCGAATCTCGCGGATCAGGAAGGCGGTGTTCAGGGTGAGACCGCCGACCAGGACCACGAAGCTGACCACGCCGAGCAGCAGCAGCAGCCCCGTCCGCCAGTTGACGACGATGAAGTTGATGTTCAGCGCGACCGCGACGGCGATCAGGCCGCCGCCGAGCAGGGCGACCAGGACGGTGCGCTTGCGATTCCCGCCGGAGCGATCCATACGCATAAGGATAGCGTCCCCGGCCCGTCCTCCGCGACCAATCCGCGCCGTCGGCCTGCTGCTAGGTGGCGCTCTCGACGGGCACGGTCTTCTGGGCGATCTGGGCGGCGCTCGGAACCTGCACGTCCCAGGCGAGCCCCAGCCATTGCATGACGCGAATCTGCATCCAGCTCAGGTCGACCTCCCACCAGGTCATGCCGTGCCGGGCGGACCGGGGGTGGGCATGGTGGTTGTTGTGCCAGCCTTCCCCGAAGGTGATGAGGGCCACCCAGAACGAGTTCTTCGAGTCGTCGGTGGTATTGAAGCGGCGGCTGCCCCAGATATGGGTCGCCGAGTTGACGAGCCAGGTGCAGTGGAGACCGACGACGACGCGGAGAAACACGCCCCACAACAGCCAGGACAAGCCGCCGACCGCGAGCAGGGCCAGCCCCAGGACCACCAACGGCACCCAGTGCCAGCGCGTGAGCACCTGGTAGAACCGGTCCTTCACGAGATCGGGGGCGTACTTCCCCATGACCGCGGTATCATGGTGCAGTTCCTCGCCGAAGAAGACCCACAGCATGTGCGACCACCACTTGCCGTCGCGCGGCGTATGCGGATCGCCGTTCTTGTCGGAATGCTGGTGATGAATGCGATGCAACGCGGTCCAGAACACCGGCCCGCCCTGCAGGGTCAACGCGCCGCAGATCGCCAGGAAGTACTCGACGAGCTTCGGCGTCTTGTAGGAACGATGCGTGTGGAGCCGGTGATAGCCCAACCCGATGCCCCAACCGACGCACATCCAGTGCAACACCGCGGCCACGACCACCGCCTGCCAGGTCGTATGAAACAGCGCCACTACCGCCAGGACGTGGAAGATAGCGAACGCGGACGCGGTCACCCAACTGACCTTGTCTCCGCTGGCGAAATCGATCTCCTTCGTGGGCACGGCAGCTCCTTGGAGAATCGGTCGGGGCACCACTGCCCTGACCGAAGGCCAGCCTAACAGGTGCCGCGCACGATGGATGTAATAGTTGTGTAATTGCGTGACGGGACGGCCGGCGGCGGGGGGCGGAGCCGGCTCCACACCCCGCGGTCTTCCGATGCCGGCGGCCCGCAACGAGAGCCGCCGCTGCATCGGACCGGCGGTCGGCGCCAGGCGGGACGTTGGCGGAGAGCGTCTACAGCGTCGGATGCTGCAGATGGTGTTCGGTGGCCATCTGGAACGCGTGGGCCAACCGCAGAATCTCCCGCTCGCCGAACAGCTTGCCGGTGAATCGCAGACTGGTCGGGGTTCCCTCGTGGAACCCGCCGGGCAGGCTGATCTCGGGATGCCCGGTCAGATTCGTCAACCCGAGATTGCTGCCGACGAAGAGGTCGAAGTCGCCGAGCGCGTCGTGCAGGTCTTCGATGATCCGCATGCGCAGGCGATTGGCCTGCAGATACTCGATCGCCGGCACGAAGCGCGACGCCCGGAAGCTGTCCGGCCACCGGCTGCGCTCGGGCTCGTCCCGCATGCTGTCGAGCTGGGCGTTCAGCGTCGGCACGTCGAACGCCGCCGCCGCCTCGGTGCCGAGAATGAACCCGATCGCCCCGGTCGGCAGGTCGGGCAGGTCGAGCGGCGCCACCTGCACCCCGAGACCGCGTATCACGTCGAGCGAGGCGCGGTTGTTGGCCAGCGTCTGCCGGCGGCCGGCAACACGCTGCGTGTTCTCGCCTTCCCCGGCATCGTCGTCTTCGAACGCCGAGCGCAGATAGGCGACCCGCAGGGCGGTGAGGTCGCTGGCCGCGTCCCAGTTGAACGGCACGTCGAACAGGGTGTTGTCACGCCCGTCCGGCCCCTGGATAGCCGCGAACACGAGTGCACAGTCCTCGGCCGACCGGCACATCGGTCCGATCTTGTCCATGGTCCAGCTCAGGGCCATCGCCCCATGCCGGCTCACCCTGCCGAAGGTCGGCCGCAGGCCGGTGACCCCGTTCCGGGTCGAGGGCGAGATGATCGACCCCCGGGTCTCGGTGCCGATCGAGAAGCCGACCAGACCGGCCGCCGTCGCCGCCCCCGGACCGGCCGACGATCCGCTCGACCCCTGCTCGGGGTTCCACGGGTTGCGGGTGCGGCCCCCGAACCAGCGGTCACCGGACGCCAGAGCGCCCATCGACAGCTTGGCCACCAGGATCGCGCCGGCATCGGTGAGCCGGCGATAGACGGTGGCGTCGGTATCGATCACCTGCTCCCGATAGGGCGAGGCGCCCCAGGTGGTCCGGGTCCCCCGCACCGCGAGCAGGTCCTTGGCGCCCCAGGGAATCCCGTGCAACGGGCCCCGGTAGGTCCCCGCGGCAATCTCCTCGTCGGCCTGCCGAGCCTGACGACGAGCCAGATCCTCGGTGTAGCTGACCACGCAGTGCAGCGTCGGATCGTGCTGCTTCAGCCGCCCCAGATAGAGCTCGGTCAGCTCCGACGGCTTGACCTGCCGCGTCTCGATCAGCCGCGCCAGGTGGGTGACCGGGAGGAAGGCCAGCGCATCGTCGCTGCCGGGCATGGTGACGGTGACCGGCTCGCGGCGGTTCGGGCCGCGTTCCGTGGGCAGGGTCATCCCCGGCGGCACCGGATTGAACACGATGGCCGGCTGCTGGGCGTTCCCGAGGTTTGCCGCCCGCAGCGACTCGAAGTCGCGCCGCCGGTCGCCGGGACCGTTCAGACGCTCGGCCAGGCGCTGGAGCTCGTCGGGGGTGAACTGCAGCCCGGCGAGCCGCTGCGCGGCCTCGAGCATCTCCACCGTGACCACGTCCGCATCCTGGGCCACCGCCACGAGGGCGCCGGGCAGCAGCGTCGAGCCGAGCCCGGCCGCCGACAGCGCCCCCAGAAAGTGCCGCCGGTTCGTCGCGAGCTTGTAGTCATCCATCGACAGATCCTGTCGTCATCCCGTTGGGAGAAGCCGCGTCATCTCTTCTCTTCCGGAACGTCGTCGACCGGCTCGATCCGAAGCAGGGCGGCGTCGTCCTCTTCCGTCAGCACGTAGATCAGATGCGCCACCTCCGGTGACGAGCGGAGCTTCATTCTACTGAATCCGCGAAGGGTTCCGGCCAATCTCCGGCCGCGGCCGGCCCCGTCACCCCCTGATACGATGAACCCGCGTGGACCTGAACCCGTTCGGGTGGCTGTCGCTCCTGCCGCCGGCGCTGGCCATCGGCTTGGCGATCGCCAGCCGGCGGGCGGTGCCCTCGCTGCTCGCCGGCATCTGGGTCGGCTGGCTCATCCTGACGGGGTGGCGGCTGTTCCCCGCGACCGCCGCCACCCTGCGCGGCATCGGCAGCGTCCTCACGAATCCCGGCCAGGCCCGCGTGGTCCTGTTCACGATTCTCATGGGGGTGCTCATCCAGTGGATCCAGCGGAGCGGCGGGGTCGCCGGATTCCTGCGGTGGGCCGGCCGACGGCGTTGGTCGAACACCCGGCGCGGCGCCCGGATGATGGCGGCCGCGGTGGGGCTGGGGGTGTTCATCGAATCGACGATCACCTGTCTCGTCGTGGGCACGGTGGCCCGGCCGCTCTTCGATCGGCACCGCATCGCACGCGAGAAGCTGGCGTATATCTGCGACGCCACGTCGGCCCCGGTGTGCATGCTCATCCCGCTCAACAGCTGGGGCGCGGTGGTGCTCGCCCTGCTGGCGGCCCAGGCCGAGCTGGGCCGGCTGGGCGACCGGACACCTCTGGGGGTCTTCCTCGCCGCCGTCCCCCTGAACTTCTACGCCGCACTGTCGGTATTGCTGGTCTTCGCGGTGGCGGCGACCGGGTACGACATCGGACCGATGCGGGGGGCCGAGCGCCGAGCCCGGGAGGCCGAGCCGCCGGCGTACGAGGCCCCTGACGCGGATTCACCCAGCGAGGCGGCCGGCGGGGCCTCGTACGAAGCGGCACCCGGCGGGGCGGAAGGGCTCGCCGACAACCGGCCGGAATCGGGGCGGGCGCGGCACCTCGCAGTGCCGCTCGCGGTGATGATGGGGACGGTCCTGGCGGGCATCGCCGCCACCGGCATCGCCGGCGTGCGCGCGGCGGGCATCGCTGCCCCCACGCTGATGGACTACCTCGAGCACGCCTCCGGATCGACGGCGGTGCTCGCGAGCGTCCTCTCCGCCATCGGCGTCCTGGGCGTGTCGGCGACCGCCTCCGGCGCCGTTCGTCCCCGCGAGCTGCTGGTTGCGGGATGGCGCGGGGCGGGATCGATGCTGCCGATCGCCACCCTGCTGGTGCTGGCCCTCGGCATCGGCGACGTCTGCGAGGCCCTGGGCACGGGGCCGTTCATCGCGGCCCGGGCCGCCCCGTTGCTCACGCCGGCGCTGGCCGCTCCGGTCGTCTTCCTGACCTCCGGGGTCATCGCGTTCGCGACGGGGTCGAGCTGGGGCACCTTCGCCATCATGATCCCGCTGGCCGTGCCCCTCGCCGCAGCCATGCAGGTCGACGGCGCCGGGGTCTCCCTGCCCCTGGTCGTCAGCGCGGTGCTGGGCGGCGGCGTGTTCGGGGACCACTGTTCGCCGATCAGCGATACCACCGTGATCGCGTCGGCGGCGGCCGGGAGCGACCACATCGAGCATGTGCGCACCCAGGCCCCGTACGCCATGGCCGCGGCAGGACTCGCGGTGGTCCTGTACCTGCTGGCGGGATTTCGGATGGCCGGGTGACCCCGGCGGGAGCGCAGGTATCTCGCCCTTGGCCGGCGCGGTGTAAGAGACGTCCGGTTGCCCGTGCCGAAGCGCCGGCGCCGCCTTGAGGGGAATGCGTCTCCGCCCGGACCACGCGATGGTGGCGGTAGTCGGCCCGCGTGATCAGTCTCGCGTGATCTTCCCGATGATGTAGCCGCCGGACCGCTCGTCGAGGTCGAGCTCGAGGTGACCGCGCGCCTGCGCCTCCTCGAGGAGATCGTTGAACGACCCGAAGCCGTAGGCCGACTCGTTGAATCCGGGACGCCGCCGCTTGAGGGTCTGCTTGATCATGGACCCCCACAGCTTCGCCCGATCTCCGCGCTCGGCGTAGATCGCCTCGGCCGTCTGGATCACCAGGTCGATCGCCTGCTGTACCGGATCGTTGTTCGCGGGCGCCGCGGCGGCGGCCTTCTTCCGCTTTCCGTCGGTCGTGTTGCCGTCGGTCGACTTGCCGTCGGTCGACTTGCCGTCGGTCGTCTTGCCGTCGGTCGTCTTCGACCGCGACTTGCCCCGGGATCGACGGCGGGCGGGCTGGCCCTCCGCCACCAGATCGTCGTAGAAGATGAACTCGTCGCAGTTGTTGACGAGCAGATCCGACGTGGAGTTCTTCACCCCCACCCCGATGACCGATTTGGCGTTCTCGCGCAGCTTGCTGACCAGCGGGGAGAAGTCGGAATCGCCGGAGATCACGACGAACGTATCGATGTGCTCCTTCGTGTAGCACAGGTCGAGAGCATCGACCACCATGCGGATGTCGGCCGAGTTCTTGCCCGACTGCCGCGCGTGCGGAATCTCGATGAGCTCGAACGCCGCCTCGTGCATCGGCGCCTTGAACTCCTTGTATCGATCCCAGTCGCAGTACGCCTTCTTGGCGATGATGCTGCCCTTCAGCAGGAGCCGTTCGAGCACCGGCCGCACGTCGAACCGCTTGAGCTCGGCATCGCGAACCCCGAGGGCCACGTTCTCGAAATCGCAAAAGACCGCCAAGTTGCCGTCACCGTTCAAGAATGGGCTCCCATCTGCTCGCGCTCCGCGCGGACCGAGTCGCACCGCCCCCAGCCGGTCATCGGCGCGGGTCGGACGCAGCCTCCGCGGTCTGCCGGACCAACACCTCGTTGAACAGCGTCTCGACGGCGTCGAGCTCCTCCCAGTAGCCGTCAGGATCGATGAACGGGTTCGGGCCGTCGCCGAGACGCGCGTACTTCTCGGCCATTCGATACATCGCCGGGTGCGACCCCAGGGGTACATCCGGCCGGAGTGACCGCAAGACCCGGAAACCCTGTCGGTATTGCTCGACGATGGTCGGATTGTCGGGATTGTCGACGAACCGGAAGTTCGGGTTGCTTCCCATGCTGCCGATGATCACCACGTCGTGCAGCTCGCCGCCCTCCTCGATCTGCATCGTCCAGGTAGTGCAGCCGCGCGAGTGTCCCGGCGTCAAGCGGGCCGTCAACGTCGTGCCGCCGAGCGTGACCGTCGCCCCGTCCTGCAGCACTCGGTCGATCGGATGCGGCTTGCCGCCGGGACGCATCCGCTCGAGGGCCGGCACGTCGCCGGCCATCGCCATCACGCGAGCACCGCTCATCTGCTTCACCAGCGCATCGCCTTCCATGTGGTCGGCATGCGCATGGCTCCCCAGGATGATCCGGATGTCATCGAAGGCGAAGCCCAGCGCCTCGACCGACGACTTCAAGCCATCGACCGCCCGCTCCCAGTTGGTGTTGATCAGGACGTGCCCCTCGGGCGTCGCGACCAGGAAGGAGGCGAGGCTGCGCGTCCCGACGTAGTACAGATTCCCGACGATCTTGTGCGGCGGAAAGGGCCTCACCTGATCCTCGGGGGACCCGACGTTGCGCCGGAACATCTCCTCGGCGGTCAGCCGGCGCCCGCGCTCCTGCGCCTCGGTCGCGGCGGCGCCGAGGAGGACCACGCCGGCCATCACGACGACGACCAATCTGCCCTTGACCACCATCACCCTCCAATGCCGCACGGGATGGGGACGTGCGCGCCCGCCGTCTGCATCATGTCCGGCTACGCCGGCCCGCCCATCGCCGGCCAGAGAAAACGAAGGCGAGCCCGGGGACGTTCCCGGACCCGCCCAAGTGTCGACGAACCGTCCATCACGGACTCGCCGCAGTGATGCGCCTCGGTCGCGCACCACCGCGACGTGCGGCGGCCTGCATGACCGCCGCACGCCGGGATCAGTGACCGTCGCCGGCCGGCAGCCGCAGCGCCGCGAGCGACGCGGGGAAGCTGCCGCCCTGCGCGACCTGCACGACGATGTACTGCTGGCCCTCATGCTCGTAGGTCATCATGCCGTACTGACCCGGCGCCGGCAGCTCGACGGACCCGACGATCTCGCCCGTCGCCTTGTCCCGCGCGTCGAGCAGGGCCGGCCCGTTCATGCCCCGCGTGGTCACCAGCAGGCTGCCGGTCACCATGGACACCGCCCGGCTGCCACCGCCGACCCCGGTCAGGTCGACGCCCTGCAGCGCCGGATGCCGCTGCATCCGCTCGGGCGCCTCGCCCACCGGCTGCCACCAGAGATGCTCACCGGTGTTCATGTCGATGGCGGTGATGCGGTTGTAGGGAGGCTTGTGCATCGGCAGACCCTGCGGGCCGCCCCAGCCGACTCCGCCGCCCTGCACCCAGTCGGATATCGTCGTGCCCGTCGTCCAGCAGTCGCCCTCGGACGACGTGCACGAGTGGGTATCGCCGTCGGTGTTCGTGCCCGGCTGCACCAGCCGGCCCGAGCACTGCGGTCCCGACGGCTGATAGAGGATGCCGGTGGTCGGGTCGAGCGCGGCCGGGTTGGTGATGTTGAGCCCGCCCGAGCAGGCGATCCACCCCTGGACCGGCTCGTTGTGGCCTTCCGGCAGCGGCGGCATGTAGGGTCCGCCGATCTGGAAGTTGCTCATGATCTCGAGCGCCTCGGCGCGCAGCTCGGGAGTGAAGTCGATGACGTTCTCCTCGGGCAGGCCGAGGGCCTCGAGCGGCGCGGGCCTCGTCGGAATCGGCTGGGTCGGCGAGAGCTGCTCGCCGGGCACGACCGACTCCGGCACCTCTACCTCTTCGATCGGCCAGACCGGCTCGCCGGTCTCGCGGTTGAAGGCGAAGGTCAGACCCTGCTTGGTGGTCTGGATGGCCATCGGCACCTCTTCGCCGTCGACGGTGACGTCCACGAGGATCGGGACGTTGGGCAGGTCGTAGTTCCAGATTGGATGATGCACGGTCTGGAAGTGCCAGACGCGTTCACCCGTCTCGACGTCGAGGGCGATGGTGCTCGTGCCGAACAGGTTGTCCCCCGGCCTGAACCCGCCGTAGTAGTCGATGGTCGGCGCGTTGGTCGGAATGTAGACGATGCCCCGCTCGAGGTCGGCGGAGAGCGGCGCCCACGACGACACGTCTCCGGTCCATTGCCACGCGTCGTTCTCCCACGTGTCGAACCCCAACTCGCTCTCGGTCTGCGGAATGACGTTGAACTTCCACTTGAGCTGACCGCTGCGCACGTCGTAGCCGAGGATGTCGCCCGGCACGTTCTCGACGCGGCTCTGGCTGTAGCCCTGCTCGTGCGAGTTGCCGACGACGATGGTGTCGTTGACGACGATGGGGGGCGACGAGCTGGTGATGTAGCCCAGCGCCGGGTCGAGCCCGCTGTCCGGGTCGTAGGGGTGGCCCAAGCCGGCCAGCAGGTCGACGACGCCGGTCTCCGGGAACCCGGGTACGTCCACCGGCGCCCCGAATCCCTCGATGTGCTGTCCACTCTTGGCGTCCAGCGCATGCAGGAAGAACGCCGGCGTGACCACGAAGATGACTCCCTGGCCGTCGAGCTCGGCATAGGCCACGCCCTTGCCGTAGGCGGACCGCATCGACTGCTCCCAGCGGGTCGTGTGCGGCTCGCGGTACGTCCACAGCGTCTCGCCGCTCATCGGGTCGATGGCCACCACCGTGCGCCGGTAGCCGGCGACGGTGTAGAGAACGCCGTCGATGTAGCTGGGCGTCGAACGCGACGCGTAGTTGGTGTGCGGGCTGAAGTTGTCGCCGCGCCAGACCCATGCCACCTCGAGGTCCTCGAAGTTCTCACCGTTGACCTGGTCGAGCGGTGAGAACCGGGTCCCCCAGGCATCGCCGCTCTGATACCGCCATTCCCCGTGGGGTGAGCCGCGATCCTGGGCGACCGCGCCGGTGACCGCCAGAGTCACCGCCAGCAGCGTGATCCACCCGAGGCGTCGGGCCCACCCGCGACGTTGTGCCTGTGCTCTCATTCCATTCCCTCCGAACCTTGGTTGCCGGGGTTGCGGGCACGGGACGTGACCGCGGGGACGGACATTCCGCCCGAAGCGGCCCCAACCGGCGAACATCAAGCACCCCGTGCCGGGTACGAGCAATACCAAAGGAAGCGATTATACCTGCGTGAGACCCCGCCGCGTTATCCTTTGCCGCATGAAAAGGCGCATGACTCTCTGGCGAATCCTGCCGGCCGCGGCCGGCGTCTGCCTCATCGCGGCGGGAGCGGCCTCCGCCCAGGAACGCCGTCTCGCGAGTCCGGCCGGACGGTCGGCCACCCAGGTGGGCGGACGCTACGACGTCCGGGCCGGCAACGTCGGCGGCCGCTGGGTCGAAGTGCGCTACGGCCGGCCCATCCGGCGGGGCCGGGACATCTTCGGACCGGACGACTATCGCGAGTTTCTGAACGACGGAGCGGACATCTGGCGAGCCGGGGCCGACCAGACCACCCGCCTGATCAGCGAGACGGCGCTGGTCTTCGGGACGACGACGGTGCCGCCCGGCGAGTACACCGTCTTCATCGACCTGCAGGCCACCCCGTGGGAACTCGTCATCTCGCGGTGGCCGGCCCAGCTCACCTACGACATCGACAACCGGGACGGGCTGTGGGGCGCCTACGAGTACACACCGGA
Source organism: Vicinamibacterales bacterium (assembly GCA_965229825.1). Classification (GTDB taxonomy): domain Bacteria; phylum Acidobacteriota; class Vicinamibacteria; order Vicinamibacterales; family UBA8438; genus JAJEEA01. Next base: position 382,730 of record CBDDJQ010000012.1, on the reverse strand, counting down.
CCGGGACGTCGTGCGGGCGCCGATGACCGTCGAACCGCTCGATCACTCCTTCGATCAGCTCTCGTGGCAGTTTCTGGACGTGACGGACACCGGCGGCACCCTCGCCCTGCTCTGGGAGCAGACCCTGGCTTCGGTGCGGTTCACCGTCGAGACCGAGTAGCGCAGGTCCCGCTGCCTTCGACCCGCGCCGATAGCCGTCTGTCTACCAGGGCATCTGCCGTCCGGTGTGGCGGCGGCCCATGTCGGCCGCCTCGGGGCCCGGATTCGACCCGATGCGCACCCCTTCGTCGAGCATCGCGATGATGTTGTCCGCGTTCATGCCGTTGAGGAACGGGATGCCCGCCGCCTTCGTGGCCGCGAAGACCCGCGCCCGCGCGTCGGCGAGCACCTGCGGGTTCTCGCCGCGCGAGACGTTGTAGGACATGCTCATGTCGCCGGGCCCCCACTCCGCGAACCCGACGCCCGGCACTCCGGTGCTCGCCTCGGCGTTCTGCAGCGCGTGCCGGTCTTCGATCTTCAGGCCGAGCAGCAGCTCCCCGTCCGGATTGATGGGCCACGTATCCGCCATCTGCTGATACTCGGCGTTCGACACGCCCCAGATGCGGGCCGCGAACCCCTGCCCACCGCTGCCGCGCAGACCCTCCTCAAGGCCGTCGACCTTCTTCGCATGCGGATACCGGGCCGCCTCGACCATGACCTTCACGGCTTCGGGCGACCGCGCGTGGGCCAGCAGCACGCCGTGGACCCCCGAGCCGAGCAGGTGTTCGACCATCCAGTAGTTCGCCCACATGACCGTCTCGTTGACGCCGCCGAACGGCAGCACCGCGATGACCGTCGGGGTCCGGTGCCCGCTCTTCGTCGGTCCGCCGTCGACCAGCCCCTGCATGAACGCGCGCAGATCGGTCATGTCGAACGGGCTGTGCTCGAGGTTGTAGGTGATGTAGTCGGCCCAGGTCTGGGCCAGCGCCTTGCCTTCCTCGTAGCCGCCCCCGCTGACCTGGGTGTAATAGATAGGCTGATCCTGCTCGAGCAGCTCGATGGCCTTGTTGATCCGCTTGGGGGTGTAGTCGTTCGCGCCACCCCCCTCCTGGCCTCCCAGCGAGACCACGCCGACCGCCGCCGCCAACGCGACCAACGCAAGCTTCTTCAGCATGGGTTCCTCCTCGTTGCGGTCATCCTCGCACAGCCCGACGCGGTTGCGAAGCCGCAGCCTCGACACGCGGGCTCGTCTCGCCCGGAGCGACAGACGCAACGCCCCCCGGTTCGCGCAACGCGCGCAGAGCCTTGAGATCGAAGTCCGGGGCGAAGTCCAGTTCGCCACTCAGTTCCAGGAGGTTCCTGCGCCCCCCGCGCCCCGGCGCGATGTTCTCATCCATCAAGGCATACCATACACCGTTGAAGTCCACATCTTGACAGCGCACGCGCGGGCGCTGGGCGCCTCGCTCGGGAGGCGACCGCAGGATTGACAAGCCCTTGCCACAGGCGCATGATTACGCTGATTAGGAGGACATCCCGATGAACACCCGCGTCAGAACCTTCGGGTCCGGCTCGCTCGGCGTCGTCGTCGGCGCACTGCTCGCGGTGGCGGCCCTGCCCGCCGGCGCGTCGGCGCAGGACCAGGAGGTCACGTTCACCCGCGACGTGATGCCGATTCTCCAGGACTCGTGCCAGACCTGCCATCGGGAAGGCGCCATCGCCCCGATGTCGCTGATGAGCTACGAAGAGACGCGCCCGTGGGCGCGGGCAATCCGCGACAAGGTGTCGTCGCGCACCATGCCTCCCTGGTACATCGACCCGAACGTGGGCGTCCAGGGCTTCAAGTACGACCGCTCGCTGAGCGATGAGCAGATCGACACCATCGTGTCCTGGGTCGATGCCGGCGCCCCGCGCGGCAACCCCGCGGACCTGCCGGCGCCGCGGCAGTTCGCCCAGCGCGACATCTGGCACATCGGCGAGCCCGACTGGGTCGTGCCGATTCCGGAGCCGTTCACGGTGCCGGCCGAGGGCGCCAACTGGTGGGGCGACCTGTTCTCGCCGTCCGGGCTGACCGAAGACCGCTGGATCAAGGCGGTCGAGACCAAGCCGTCGGCCGAGGGCTTCCCGGTGGTGCACCACGCGGTGACCCGGATCCAGGAGACGGAGGACGCCGAGGAGGGCGACTTCCTGAACGAGTACGCCCAGGGCAAGAACGGCGACATCTTTCCCCCGGGCACCGGTCGCCTTGTCAAGGCGAACTCGATCATCCGGTTCAACATGCACTACGCCTCGATCGGGCGCGACACCACCGACCGCACCAGCGTGGGGCTGCAGTTCTATCCCGAGGGTGAAGAGCCGGAGAAGGAGCTCTTCTCGCGGGGGCTGGCCCAGAACTTCGACCTCGACATTCCGCCGGGCGAGGACGACGTGCGGCACGACAGCTATCATCCGTTCACCACCAACGTGCGGCTGACCGGGTTCCAGCCCCACCTGCACAACCGCGGAAAGCGGCAGTGCATCGAGGCGATTCTGCCCGACGGCAACACTCAGACGATAAACTGCGCCACCTGGGACTTCGGGTGGCACATCGTCTACAACTACGCCGATGACGTGCAGCCGCTGCTGCCGGCAGGCTCGTTCCTGCACACCATCACGTGGCACGACAACTCGGCCGGCAACCGGTGGAACCCCGATCCGGACAACTGGGCCGGCTTCGGCCAGCGCTCGAGCGACGACATGTCGTTCACCTGGACCAGCTACTACGAGATGGACGACGAGGAGTTCGCGGCAGCGGTCGAGGAACGCGAGACCCAGAACGCGAACGACAACTAACCCGGACATCGCCGCCTTGCGGCGCCGATGCCCGCCCAACCAGTCCTGCAGGCGTCTGCGCCGCAGATACGGCGCAGACGCTTGGAGCCAGAAACGATGAAGATACGCACTCCTCAACCGGTCGTGATGGTGTGCGCGGCGGCGGCCTTGGTCGCGCTGGTCGCAGCACCCGCGGTCGATGCCCAGATTCGCTACGACCGGAGCCAGAACGTGGCCCCGGTCTTCGAAGGCTGGGAGCGCAACCTGGACGGCACCTTCAACATGGTGTTCGGGTACATGAACCGGAACTACCAGGAGATGCCGGAGGCCCCGGTCGGCGCCGCGAACTCGTTCGAGCCAGGCCCGGCCGATCGCGGCCAGCCGACGCGCTTCTATCCGCGGCGCCAGCAGTTCGTGTTCAGGGTGCAGGTGCCGGCCGACTGGGGCGAGCAGGACCTTGTCTGGACCGTGACCACCAACGGCCGCACCGACCAGGCGTTGGGAAGGCTCAGGCCGAACTGGGAGATGGATGACGGGGTGATACGGGCCAACCGCGGCATGGGGGCCCGCGGGGCGCCGGCCGACAACCAGAACCCGTCGATTGTCATCCCCGCCGGCACCGACCTGACGGTGACCCTGCCCGACACGCTGACGATTACCGCGGTGGTCGGCGACGACGGCATTCCCGGGCCGAGGCCGCGCCCCGCCGAGACGACCAACGACGACGACGACCCGCAACGTGCGGCCAGGCTCGCCGCGGACCGTGCCCGGCGGGCGAGCCGCCCCCACCCCACGAACCAGGCGATTGTGAACGCGCGCGCCGCCAGCGAGACCGGGCTCGGCATCACGTGGCTCCATTATCGCGGACCCGGCAGGGTCACCTTCGACCCGATGAGCGCTTCGATCGAGGGCGGCCGGGGCGGCCAGTTCGAGACCACCGTCACGTTCACCGAACCCGGCACGCACGTGCTGCGCGCCTACGCCGACGACTCGATCACCACCACCCCGATCGACGTCACGGTTAGCGTCAAGGAATAGCGGGCTTCCCCCCGGCGTGCCGAACGCCGGGGGGCAACCTGCACACGGCGGCCGCCCTTGGACCCGCCACCACCCTCCTATCCCCTCGCCCAACCGATCTGGACAGCGGCCGACCTGTAGATGGTTGCGCAGAGCGCCGCGACCGACAGCAGGAGGGTGATCCGGTCGGACCTCCCCATGCCTCCAATGTAGCACTCGCCGGAGGCCCCCGGCAAAGCGCAGGCTCTCGTTCCGGACGATCGCGGAAAATACGTACCAACCGTTCGATAAAACCCCGCCGCCGATCATGCGACGCGCGGGTTGTCGACCCGCCGTACGTCATCCGTCATGATGTGGACCGGAATCTCCGGAAGGTCCGTCTCTATTCCGTTGAACTCGATGAGATCGGCGACTGCGGCCACGACCTTGTCGGTCAGCTCCTCGTGGGTCGCGCCTTCCACCGACAATCCCTCAATGTCGTTGCTCGTCGCCACCCACACCTTCGCCTCATCGTCCCAGAACGCCCGGACGAATATCGAAGCGGTCTTCATCCGCTGCCTCCTGCCGTTCTGCCGCATCAACCTTGCCGACGATGTGCATCCCGGGGCATTGTGGCACAGGTCGTGTGCAAGGACCGCAGATGCTCGACGGCGGCTGCGCCCGAGCGCCTGACCGGCGCACAAGGGGAGACCGGCAGTCGCGCGCATGAAGTGTGCCAGTCGCCCCCCTGCAGTCCGGTGTCGGTCAGCGGCCGTGCAGCTCGACGAGCCGCGCGCGGTCGCCGACGGTCAGGGGCAGGAAGCCGGTGGCGTCCGGCTCGGCCGTCAGCGGCTGGCACGGGCCGCACATGAGGGTGTGCGGCTCGGCGTTGTGGTCGAGCCCCAGCGCGTGGCCCAGCTCGTGGGCCACGACGTGCTTCGTCACCATCGGGTCGGTCCGATACGGTCCCCGGACCTTGCGGATCACCACCAGATAGCGCGGCGGCGAGACCCGCGGCAGCGGCCAGGTGAACGACAGGATGTCCTGGCGTGACAGCAGCAGGACCACGTCGGCCTCGAGGTCGACGAGGGCCGCCGGGGGCGGGGGCTCGGCGTCGCCGGCCGGCAACCGGGTGGCGCGCTGGGCCACCTGCCGGGCGTAGTTCTCCAAGGCGCGTTCGACCGCCGATTCGGCCACGACGCGCGGCGCGGCGAACCGGGTAGCAACCCCCAGCTCGGCCAGCCGGTCGTTCCAGTACTCGATCGCCTCGCGCGACGGCGCGACGCGGTCGTCGGCCGCCGACGGGGTCAGGACGAGGATCGTCGGGTTGCCGCGCGGGGCGCCGGGCGGCTCGCCGGCTGCCGCGGTCAGGCTCCAGCCCGCCAGCGCCGCAACCGTCAGCGCCGCGCGCACCCCCCACAGGACCGGGCTCAGCGTCGATGCGCGGTTCGGTCGCCTATGGACAAAGTTCAACGCCGCGTGCACCCCGCGCGCGGCCGGGCTCGACGTCGATGTGCGGTTCGATCGCCCCTGGCAGCCCGTGGTGGAACCCCGCGTTGCACCGAGAGCGGCGAGGCGCCCGCCTGACAGGGCGTGAGGAGGGCGCATATTGGGCATATGGCAACCGCGGACTGCTACGCAGTTCGTCCGAACAACGCAGTCAGGCGGGATGCATCGCCGCTCGAATGCAGCGGGGACTTTCGCCACGGGCTGCCGGGTGAAGTTCAGCGCCGCGCGCACCCCGCGCGGGGCACGGTCCGACAGGCTTCCGGGCGCGGAGCTGCGCGCGCCGGAGCCCGTCACCCCGCGGCCGCCGCGCCCCCCGATCACAGATCGCTCAGGTGCTCGATGCGCCCGGTGCTGTCGCCGACCTGCTCCCGGTACGAGCCCAGCTTGTCGAGCATGGTCACGAACAGATTCGCCATCGGCGTGCGGTCGGGGTAGCGCAGATGCCGCCCGCCGCGGAGGGTGCCGCTGCCGCCGCCGGCCAGCAGGGCCGGCAGGTTGTCGTGCGTATGCGCGTTCGAGTCGCAGAGGCTGCTGCCGTAGAGGACCATCGCGTGGTCGAGCAGCGACCCGGTCCCGTCGTCGGCGTCGCGGAGCTTCCCGAGCAAGTAGGCGAACAGCGCGACGTGATGCTGATCGATCAACTGGAGACGCGCCATGCGGGCCGGGTCGTTCTGATGGTGCGACAGGCCGTGGTGCGCATCGGGCACGCCGATGGACCGGTAGGTCCGGTTGCCGCCCTCGCGGCTGTACATCAGGCTCACGACCCGGGTCAGGTCCGCCTGGAACGCGATCGCGATCAGGTCGGACATCATCCGGACGTGCTCCTCGAAGGTCGGGGGCACGCCGTCCGGCCGGGCGAGGGCCGGCAGGTCGACGCCGGAGGCGTCGCGGCGCTCGGCGTTCTGAATGCGGCGCTCGACCTCGCGCACCGAGTCCAGGTAGTCGCCCAGCTTGCGGCGGTCGCCGGCCCCGAGGCCGGCCCGCAGCCGGCCGGCGTCCTCGCGGACGAAGTCGAGCAGGCTCCGGTTCTGCCGCGCGCGCACCGCGCGCACCGCTGGATCGGTGGTGTCACCGTCGCCGAACAACCGCTCGAACACCCGGCGCGGGTTGGTCTCGTAGGGAAGCGGGGCCGTCGGCGAGCTCCACGAGACGGTGTTGCTGTAGGCGCAGCTGTAGCCGGAATCGCACCCCCCCACCATCCGCACGTCCTGCAGCCCCAGCTCGAGCGACGGCAGCGGCGTCGAGCGACCGATGTCCTGCGCCAGCATCTGGTCCACCGACATGCCGTTCCGGATGTCCGCCCCCTGCGTCTTCTTCGGGTGCACGCCGGTGAGCCAGCTCGCGCCCGCGCGCGCGTGGTCGCCGGGGCCGTCCCCGAGCGCCTCGCCGTTGCGGTGCGCGAGGCCGCTGAGCACGAGGAGCCGATCGCGAAACGGCTCGAGCGCGTGCAGCGTCTTCGTGAGGGCGAATCCGGCGCCGGTCTCGACCGGGGTCCAGTCGCGCATGATCACGCCGTTGGCGGTATAGATGAACGCCACCCGGGTGATCGGCGCGGACGCGGACGCGAACGCGGGGGTCATCGCGTCCAGGAACGGGAGGGCGACCGCGGTTCCGAGCCCTCGCAGGAAGGTCCGACGCGGCAGAGCTGTGCCGGTGATCATGGCTCCGGAATCCTCCTCATCCTGAATGGTACGCTGTCCACGACGGCGGCGACCAGGGCCGAGAACCGGTAGCCGTCCGATTCGACCCGGCGCCGGATCTCCCGCACCGCCGGCCGATCATGGGGCTCCAGGCCCCGGCCGATCGCATAGGTCAGCAGCTTCTCGGCCAGCGCCTCGACGAACTCGCGGCGGCGGGCCAGCAGCATCGCCCGCAGCCCGCCGGGGCCGGCGACGAGGGTGCCGTCGGGCAGGGCGCCGGAGGCGTCCACCGCGACCCCGTCATCCTCTGCCCGCCAGGCGCCCACCGCATCGAAGTTCTCCAACGCGAACCCCAACGGGTCCAGACGGGCATGACAGACGGCGCAGGCGGGGTTGGCGCGGTGCCGCTCCAGCGCCGCCCGCAGGCCGCCGGACGACGAGCCGGCGCTGGCCGCGAGCTCGGGCACGTCCGGGGGCGGCGGGGGCGGCGGCGCCCCCAGAAGGGTCTCGAGAATCCACTTGCCGCGCAGCACCGGCGACGTGCGAGTCGGATACGACGTCACCATCAGGACCCCGCCCTGGGTCAGGATGCCGCCGCGGTGGGTGCCGGCGAGGGGCACGCGGCGGAAGTACCCGCCCTCGACCCCGTCGATCCCGTAGAAGTCGGCCAGCCGCTCGTTGAGAAAGGTGTAGTCGGCGTCGATCAGCTCCAGCACGCTGCGGTCGTCCCGAACGAGGTGCTCCAGGAACAGCTCCGTCTCGCGCTGGAACCCATGGCGAATTCCGTCGTCGAAATGCGGAAAATGCTCGGGGTCCGGCGTCCAATCGGCGACGTTGCGCAGATGGAGCCACTGCCCCGCGAAATTCTCGACGAGCGCTCGCGCCTTCGGGTCGGCGAGCATGCGGGTGATCCGGGCGGACAACTCGTCCGCCGTGCCGAGCCGCTGCTGCTCGGCCGCCTGCAGGAGCTCCTCGTCGGGAATGCTGCTCCAGAGGAAGAACGAGAGCCGGGAGGCGAGATCGACGTCCGCGAGCCGATACACCGTGCCGGGCCGCGCGCCGGCCGGGACCCCGGGCACCCGGAACAGAAAGTTCGGGGAGACGAGCACCCCGCTGAGGGCCATCTCGATGCCGTGGTCGAAGCTCTCGCCGTCGGCGCGCCCCATCGCGAACAGGCCCAGGAGCGGCTCGACGTCGACGTCGGTGACCGGACGCCGGTACGCCCGCCGGGCCAGCGCGGTCAGAATCCGGCGCGCGCACGGTGTCTCCGGCTCTCCGGCCGCCGGCCGGCAAATGAACAGACGCCGGCGGCTCTCGGTGTCGCCCGGCCCGGATGGATCGTAGGGACCGCCGACCAGCACGTAGTCGACGGCCGGGTCGTTGGTCGTCCCGCCTCCGGCGCCCTCGCGTTTCGCGTACTCGGTGAGGAAACCCGCCGCGATCTCGTGGTCGCCGGCCGCGAGCACCGACCGCACCTCGAAGGTGCGGCTGCCCTGGTTCGCCTCCTGGGTGTCGAAATCGGCGTCCAGCAGGCGGACCCGCGCACCGTCGACCCGCACGTCGAGCTTGGGCGGCGGCATGCCGGGGGCGCGCCGCCCCCGAACCCGTACCTGAATCGTGTACTCGGCGTCGAAGGGAAAGTAGTGGCGAAACAGGATGCCGCCGCGCTCGTTGGGCGGCAGTCCGTCGATCTCCTCGCCCGCCGCCCCGCGCACGGCGCGGTAGCGTTGCACGACCGGACGCGGGGTTCCCGTGCCGACCGCGAGCCGGCTGACGCGCCGCGCCGCGCTGACGTACTTCTCGACGTGCAGCGGCGACACCGTCAGCACGTCGCCGATGTTGTCGAACCCGTAGCCGGAGTCGTCGGCCGGCAGGTCGCGCGCGTGATCGAGGTCCAGCCCAAGCAGATCGCGCACGGCATTGCGGTACTCGGCCCGATTCAACCGGTGAATGGCCGGCGCACCGGGGTCAGGCCGCTCTGCCGCCGACCGGTCGAGCTCGGTCTCGAGCCAAGCCACGAGCTGCGCCCGGACGCCGGGGTTCGGGGACGGCCGCCCGGCCGGCGGCATCTCTCCGGCGCGGAGCTTGTGCAGGACCTTCTCGAGCACCGGCGCCTGCCCCGCCACGGCCGCGGCGCTCACGCCGGCCAGGGTCAAGCCGGCGGTTCGGTTCCGGTCGTTGTGGCACGCGAGACAGTAGCGGTCGAGGGTGGTCCGCAGCAGGTCACCGGCTGACGGCGATACCGTCTGACCGGGCTCGGCCGGCAACGCGGACGCGGCCGGCGCGGGCGCGACGGACCGCCCCGCCGAGACCGGCTGACCGGCCGCGCCCCGTGCCGTCATCGGCCACGGCAGGAGCGTGAGCATGGCGGCGCAGGCGATGCTCCAGACCGGTCCCCGCTTCAACCGACGGGCGCTCTGGCGAGACACGACGCCGCAGTTTACCATTACCCCATGACCGCCTTGCAGTGGCGCCGCGCCGGTGCCCTATTGATCGTCGTCGCGTTGGCGGGAGCGCAACCGGCGGCGGCGCAGGCCCCGGCCGACCGCCTGTTCGACGCGGTGCAGCGGCGCGACCACGCCGCGGTGCAGGCGCTCGTCGCGGACGGGGTGGACGTCAACCCCGTCCGGGCCGACGGCTCCACCCCGCTGTCGTGGGCCGCGTTCCGTGACGACGCCGGCATCGCCGCCGCCCTGCTGCGCGCGGGAGCCGACCCCGACCCCGCGGACGAGAACGGGGAGACCCCGCTGCTGTTCGCCTGCGCCAACGGCAATCTGGCGCTCGCCCGCCTGCTCCTCGATGCCGGCGCGGACGTGGACGCCGCCCGCTGGAGCGGCGACACGCCGCTGCTGGCCGCGGCGCACGGCGGCAACGAGGCGCTGGTGCGGCTGTTGCTCGACCGGAACGCCGCGGTGAACGTGACCGAATCGCGTATGGAACAGACGCCGCTGATGTGGGCCATCGCCGGCGGGCATTCGTCCATCGCCCGCCTCCTCATCGAGCGCGGCGCCGACGTCCACGCCGTCTCCCGCAATGGCTTTCGGCCCATCCTGTTCGCGGCGCAGCACGGGGACGCCGCGAGTGCGCAGGCGTTGATTGGGGCCGGCGCCGACCCCCACGTTACGACCGCCGACGGAAGCACCGCGTTTCTGCTGGCCCTCGCCGCCGGCAGCGACGCCGTCACCCGGCTGATGCTCGACCAGGGCGCCGACGTCAATGCCCGGGACCGCACCGGCAGCACGCCGCTGCATGCCGCGGTGCGGCAGGGCAGCCTCGACATGATCAGGACGCTCGTCGCCCGCGGGGCCGATCTGAACGCCCGCACCGGGCGGGGCGGCGACTGGGCCGCGGCGGCAGCACGGCGCACCAGCGGCCTCACGCCCTTTCTGACCGCCGCCCAGGCCGGCGAGGTGGACATGCTGCGAGCCCTGCTCGGTCTCGGGGCCGACCCCGCCGCGCGGTCCGACGAGGGCGCGGGCGGGGTGCTGCTCGCCACCCGCGGCCGCAATCTCGAGGCGGTGCAGTTGATGGTCGAGCTGGGGCTGGACGTGAACGTCCACCCCGCCGGCCGCCCGAGCGCGCTGCACACCGCGATACGCGTCGGCGAAGATGCCATCGTCGAGTATCTGGCGGCCCACGGCGCCGACTTCGACGCCCGGGATCATCACGGGCGGACGCCGCTCGAAGAGGCGGAGTACGAGGCGCCGACGCCGACGATCGAGCTGTTGCGCCGGCTGACCGCCGAGCGCAGCCGCGGCGGAACGCCCTGATGCCGGCCGCGGGCCTGACCCCGGCGTCGTCGCCTTCCGGCTCCACTTCCGGCCCAACCAACCCTCCGGGAATCCGTGCCGTCCTACGGCGCAGACTCTCAGCCTTCGGCGGCCGTCACGGCGGGCCGCAGCGTCTCCGGCACCCGCCGCCACATCACCGCGCCGCCGATGATTGCGATCAGCCAGGTCAGGGTCAGGGCCGCGCCCAGCGACGCCACCACCGAGGTCAGCAGCGGTCCTACGAGCGTCCCGCAGTCGCCCACCAGCCGCCACACCCCCAGGAATCGGCTGGGTTCATCCGCCGGAGCCAGATCGGCGCCCAGGGTGAGCAGAATGCCGCTTCCCAACCCGTTGCCGATGCTCGCCAACATGACCACGCACAGATACGGCATCGCGGTGCCGGTCAGCGGCAGGAGTCCCATCGCAGTCCCCAGGATGCCGACGCAGCCGATGCCCGCCACCTTGCGTCCCCAGTGGTCCATGACGTGACCCGCCAGGGGAAACATCGCCATGTCGACGGCCGCGCCGCTGCTCACGATCAGCCCGATCGCCTCGGCATCGATCCCGATGCTGGTGCCCCAGAGCACGACCAGCAGGCGGCGCTGCTCGCGCAGGAGCTGCACGCAGAACGCAAAGATGCCGGCGCCCAGGAAGATGTGGCGGTAACGGCCGAGCATGCGCGGCACCAGCATCAGCATCGGGGTTCCCGGATGGGCGCGGGCCGGCGCCGGCACCTCGCCGTGCGGCGCGCCTGCCCCCGGCGCCCCCGGCGCCACCTTCCAGATCAGCGCCATGGTCAGCATCGCGACGCCGGCGATGGTCAGGAACACCATCCGAAACCCGAGTTGCTCCGCCCCTATGCCGCCCAGCAACGGGCCGAGCAGCATGCCGAGGCGCTGCAGGCCGGCCAGGCCGGACATGGCCGTTCCCCGCTGGTGGGTGGGAACCTGCTCGGTGATGCAGGACAGCCTGGCCAGCAGCCAAGTGCCCATGCCGGCCCCGAACAGCAGCGTGGCCAGGGCCAGAACGACGGTGGACGTGGACTGGGCGATGACCAGCGCACTGGCCGCCATCAAGCCGTTGCCGAGCAGCATGCCCACCTTGTGCCCATGGCGCTCGATGACCAGGCTCGCCGGCACGTTCACGATCACGCTGCCGAGGCCGCGCATCGCGAACACCAGGGCCGCTACCGAGAGGGTCCCTCCGAGGTCGAGCACGTAGAGCGGCAGCACGACCAGCAGCGCCATCTGCGCCACCGCCATGAGGCTCGAGGGCAGATAGACGGAGAGCCCCAGGCTCCGTATCGAGGATCGCATCTGGAAAAATTGGAGGCGCCGCCCGGATTTGAACCGGGGATGGAGGTTTTGCAGACCTCTGCCTTACCACTTGGCGACGGCGCCAACGGGCGGGAGATCAACAGGCGTTACCGCCTGGAGGGCCGGCCGTCCCGGACGATGCGGCGAGGCGCATCGCGCGAGAAGAGATGGAGCGGGAAACGGGATTCGAACCCGCGACTTCGACCTTGGCAAGGTCGCACTCTACCACTGAGTTACTCCCGCCCGTCGCGGCCTGCAAAGTACGGTACCACAGGCGCAGGGCGGCATCAAGGCGGGTGCGCCCCGAACGCGGCGCTCACCACCTCGAGGACCGGCGGCCGGCCGGCGCCGACGGTGACGCCGACGACGTCGAAACGGCACGGCGGCGCTCCGCCGCCGACGCCGAGCAGATAGCTGCGCGCCATGTTGACGAGCCGCCGCTGCTTGCCGGCGTTCACGGCCGCCATCGGCCCGCCGAACGCGGCGCTTCGCCGGGTCTTGACCTCGACGAACACCAGCGTCCGGCCATCCCGCGCGATGATGTCGATTTCGCCGAAGCGGGTGCGAAACCGGCGGGCAAGAATTGCGTACCCCCGGCGCCGCAACTCACGACAGGCGAGGTCCTCGCCGTACCGACCGAGCGATTGGCGTGCGTGCGTCATCGTCCGGTTGCAGAGTACGCAAGAACCGGACCAGCTATTTCCTCTGCCAGCGAGTGCCGGCGGGCGTGTCTTCCAGCACGATGCCGCGCGCGTCGAGATCGTTGCGAATGCCGTCCGCCGCCGCGAAGTCGCGGCGCGCCCGGGCCGCCTTCCGTTCGGCAATCAACCGTTCGATCTCTTCGACGGGCACATCCGCCAGGGTCACCTCGGCCCGCCGCAGGGCAAGGACACCCAGGACCCGATCGAAGCCGTCGAAGGCCGCCTTGACGATCTCGACGTCGGGCTCGCCGATCTCGACGTCGTCGATCGCGGTGTTGACGTAGCGCACCAGCTCGAACATGACGCCGAGACCGCCCGGCACGTTCAGGTCGTGCGCCAGCCGGTCGTCGAAATCGCGCCGCGCCGCCTCGACCCGCGCCCCGATCTCGGCATGCGCCGCGCCGCCGCGGATGGCGTCGAGTCGCGAGAGACACGCCATGACCCGTTTCAACGCCTCTTCGGCCTGATCGAGTCCTCTCCACGTGAACCGCAACTGCTTCCGGTAGTGGACCGACAGCAGCGCATAGCGCAGGGCCGAGGCCCGGTATCCCCGCTCGAGCACGTCGGGCACCGTGAAGACGTTGCCCATCGACTTCGACATCTTGGAGCCCTCGTCGAGCAGCAGATGCTCGACGTGGACCCAGAACCGCGAGAAGTTCTGACCGGTCGCCCCTTCCGCCTGGGCGATCTCGTTCTCGTGATGCGGAAACACGAGGTCGACGCCGCCGGCGTGAATGTCGATCGGGGAGCCGTCGAGCAGACGATGCGCCATCGCCGAGCACTCGATATGCCATCCGGGACGCCCCGGCCCGACCCCGAAGTCCCAGGTCGGCTCATCCGGCCCGGTCGCCTTCCAGAGAACGAAGTCGCGCGCATCGTCTTTCTCGTAGCGATCCGAGTCGATGCGGGCGCCCGGCTTGATCCCGTCGTGGTCGAGCCGGGCCAGCTTGCCGTAGGCGGGCAGCGTCGCTATCCGAAAGTAGACCGATCCGTCGCTGCGGTAGGTGTGCCCGTTGGTCTCCAGCGCCTGAATCATCTCGACCATCGAGCGCAGATTCTCTTCGTCGGTCGCGCGGGGGTACGCTTCGACCGACTCCAGCCCGAGCGACGCCGCATCTTCACGAAACGCGGCAATGAAGCGATCGGTGTACTCGCGCAGCGGGATTTGCGCGGCTCTCGACTCGACGATGGTCCGATCGTCGACGTCGGTGAAGTTCATCACCTGCCGCACGTCGAGTCCGGCCACGTGCTTCAACGTCCGTCTCAGCACGTCGAGGGCGACGAAGGTACGGAAGTTGCCGATATGGCCGCGCGCATAGACGGTCAGCCCGCACGTGTACATGCGCACCGTCCGGCCACGCAGCGGCGTGAACGGCTCCTCCTGACGGGTCAGGGTGTTGTAAAGACGCATCCGCCTCGGGTGGAGACTCCTAGCCCGGATTATTCGTGAAGGTGCTGATTCTGGAGAGACACAGGAGCCTCCATGTGGTACAAACGCAGTGCTGACAAACGTTTAGCCACGATGGAGGCCCCTGCATGGCGGCTGACAAGATATCACAGACTGTCCTGTTCCCGGAGCTCTTCGACAAGCCCGTCGTCGCCACGTTCGACCGCGAGCAGGCGAGCTCGGATGGTGGCGCCGTCCTCCTCAAGGCGGCCGAGCGGGTGTACGGCCTCGTCAAGGCGTTTGCCGGGTGTCTCGCCGACAAGCGCGCGCCGGAGAAGATTCGGCACACGCTCGCGGAGCTGATCGGACAGCGGATCTTCGGCATCGCGTGCGGTCATCCCGACGGCAACGACGCCGACCACTTGGCGGAGGATCCCATCCACAAGCTGCTGCTCGGGCGGGACCCCGTGGCCGGCGCGCCCTTGGCGTCGCAACCAACGATTTCGCGGTTCGAGAACGGCCCGGGCCGCGGCGCGCTCTACCGAATGGCGCGGGAGTTGGCGGCGTGCGTGATCGAGCGGCATCGACGCCGCCTGCGGCGGCGGGTGTGGCGGGTCACCATCGATCTGGACCCGACCGACGACCGGACGCATGGCGCGCAACAACTGACGTTCTTCAACGGGCACTACGACAGTTGGTGCTATCTGCCGCTGCTCGCGTTCCTGACTTTCAACGACGAGAAGGAGCAGTATCTGTGCGCGGCGGTGCTGCGGCCGGGCAAGGCGGTGGCGGCCGACGGGACCCTGAGCTTGCTGTGTCGGCTGCTGCCGATGCTGCGGGCGGCGTTTCCGGCGACTCGGTTTCTCGTCCGGCTCGACGGGGGCTTTGCGACCCCGGAGATCCTCGATTTCCTGGATGCCGAACCTGGGCTCGACTACGTGGTCGCGATGGGGAAGAACGCGGTGTTGCAGCGGCATGCCGAATCCGCGATGGCCGTGGCCCGCGCGCAGAGCGAGGCCAGTGGCCGAACCGAGCACGTCTATACCGACACCCGCTACGCGGCCCGCACGTGGGGCCGCGAACGCCGGGTCGTGATCAAGGCGGAAGTGGTCCGGCTCAAGGGTCGCGAGCCGCGGGACAATCCGCGCTTCGTCGTGACGAATCTCTTGGAGAGCTCGCGCTTCGTCTACGAGAGGGTCTACTGCGCCCGCGGGGACATCGAGAACCGGATCAAGGAGTTGCTGGATGGCCTGCAGATCGACCGCACGAGCTGCTGCAAGTTCCTGGCGAACCAGTTGCGCGTGTTGCTGACCGCGGCGGCCTACGTACTCATGCAGGAGCTGCGGCTGCGGGCGGCGCGCACCGGCTGTGCCCGCACCCAAGTGACGTGGCTGCGCGACCGGCTGCTGAAGCTGGGGGTGCATGTCGTCGGCTCGGCGCGCCGCATCGTCCTGCATCTACCACGGGCGACGCCCCATCTCCACGCGTGGCGGCGCATCGCGCTCGCGCTCGGCGCCCGCGCGGGTTAGTCAGAGCCCGCGCGGGGGCTCGGCGCACGTCTCGGTCCCGGGCGGCACCGCCCGTTCCGGCAGAACCTTCCCCCCACTTGGCCTCCGCAACCGCCCGGTGCCCGTGAAGGGCCACTCCACGCCTCCTGCCGCGTCCGTCGCCGCGTCCGAGAGGCTCCGCTCGCGGTCAAGCAGGCCCGGCCCCAGCAGAGCCTTCCCTGCCGCCCGCCTCTCCGCCACCGCCCGACGGCACGACCGGCTACTCTACGCCGCGGTGCGCGCGCCACCACGTCCGAGGCCCTGCTCGCGGCCGATCATGCCCCGTCCGTGACGGACGCCCGAGCTTCATGAATAATGCAGGCTAGGACTGCCCGTGCCCCGGATCTCTCCGGCTGGACTCGTAATGCATGTGAACTCATCCGTACTCGTCCCGCAGCTCGAAGGCGAAGCTCATGGCGACGAGCTTGGCGTAGCCATACCACAGGAGCTGCGCGCCGGGCGGGGCGCGCTTGCGCCCCAGCCACCCGCCGAGGCGGGCCACCAGACCGACGGCGTCCCCGAGGCGCGTGGGTGCCGGCAGATTGCGGGAGCGGGCGAAGGTGGCCAGCACGCGCAACTCGCCGTCGGAAAACAGCAGGTCCCCCGGCAAGTCGGGCGTCTCGCGCCCGAGCTGGACCATCAACTGGATCCGCCACCCCACGACCATCTTGATGGCAATGGCCCGCTCGAGCCGCTCCGCCGTGTGGTGCTGCAACTCCTCGACCTTGCAGCCGGACTTGATGACCCGGAAGACTCTTCGATGCGCCACCGCAGGGCGTACCAGCCCAGGATGCGCGTGGCGTCATCGGCGCTGGTCACCGGCAGCGTGGTCAGCACAAACCACTCCAGCGGCTTGACCGCGGGCGGCGGCTGTTCCTCGCGCGCATGGACGACAAACAGCTCGACCGGCTCGGCGCCGGGGCACGGCAGCGACACCTGCCGGTAGCGCAGGGTCACCTCGGCGACGCGAGCGGCCCGGCCGTCCTTGCGGGGCTGTTTGCTGGCCTTCACCCGCGCGCTCAGCCGCCGCACCTCGACCAGGGCGGCGCCGCGGGCCGGCGCGTTGCGCACCTCCTCGAACAGACGGCGCGAGACCGTCTGCCCGGGGCCGTCTTCTCCCGGCCGAGGACGCGGTCGACCTTCGCCCGGACCAGCAGGTCGACCCGCGGGGCGTGCGCCCGGCGCTCGATGAACAGGTCGAGAAAGTCGGCCTCACGGTCCATCGTGCACACCACCCGCGTCTCACCCAGCCGCTCGGCCGCCGCCGCGCAGTCGCGCAGCCCCTCGACCCAGCGGAACGACTTCCGCGCCTCGCGCGGCTTCGGCTGGCCTTTCTCCTCGGGATTCGGGGGCGCGGGCGCGTCGAACGCCGCCCGCAGGACGCCCAAGGCCACCCCGTCCGGATTGACCGCCAGCGTGGTGTGCAGGTCAAGGCCGCGGGCCACGGCGCCGGTCTGATTCGAGCCGATCACCCCAAGCCCCTCGGTCTGGCTGCGCCCGGTGAAGCTCAGGCGGGTGCCGTCCTGGAGGCACAGCACCGTGTCATGCGTCCGCATCCGTCGCAGCGTGCGCTCGCGATGGGGAGCGAGAATGTTCTCGACCGTCACCGCGCTCTCCGCGGGCTGATCGATCAGCCGGTAATGTCCCTTCACCAACGCTCTCCCGCCGGTCGCGGCGCCCGTGATGGCGCGCATCGGAGACTCGGCCATCTGATGGGCGCTCAACACCAAGCGTGCGCTCAGCCGCGCGTCGCCCAGCCGCGCCCCGCCGAACTCGCGGCCCGCCCAGGACTCGGCGTCGAGCCCGTCGCCGACCGCCAGCGGCGCCACCCTCGGTGCGGGCGCCTGGAGGGTATCGCGCCACGCCGGCTCCAACGCGTACATATACACCGCCTTGCACGTTTCCCGCGCCGCGTGCGTACGGTCCTGGCGCCCGCGTCCGCGGGTCTCACCTACTCGCACCCAGTTCGCCGCACGCACGCTCGCCCCGGTGTGTTCGGTCTCGTCGACGAACGTCTCCAGCAGCCAGGGCCGATAGCCGTAGAGGCGCTCGCAGTCGTCGCCGACCGCCCGAGCGGCCCGTCCCAACACGTGGGAGGCCAAGTTGCGGCACGAAATGTCGGGACGTATCAGCAGCCGGCACAGTCCCAGCACCCGGTGCAGGTGAGCGCGCCGGCGCGTGTCGTCCCAGCCGATCCAGGCGTCGCGGGACCGCAGGCGCCGCGCACAGGCCGCCAACCCCACCCCGCCCAGCCAGCCATGCCCGGAGCCCACCAGATACCGCAGTTGAGGGCCGACAAAGGGTCCGGCGCCGCGCGGGTGCTCATGCGCCATCAGCGTGTTCCAGACCCGGCGCTGGTCGCCGGTCTCCACCCGCACCAGCGCCAAGTCCCGAACCTCGCCGACCGTGCCGGGCACGTCAACCGCTGGCGCCACCGGGTGCGGGAGCCACGCGGGCGCCACACACCGCCGCGAGCGGGCCGCCCCCGAGGCAGCGAGACGTGGCCTGCCGCTTCGAGGTCGGCCAACGCCGCGCAGCAGCTCGCGCGCTGCCACCGGCCGCGGCCATCGCGAAAATCGAACGCTTCACAGACCCGATCGGCAACCTGCCCGAGGCCGTGAATGCCCTGCGATACCGCCCCCTCCAGCACCTCGCGCAGTCGCGTGAGGTTGCCCCGCAGGCTGCGCCCAACCTGATTCTGAATCTCCATGCCGGCCACCGTAGCGAAGTGGCTTCATGAAGTCCAGCGAAAAGTTATGGGGCACGGGCAGGGCTAGGAGGGCTAGGAAACTTCGGGCAGGGCCGTGGTCAGCTCGCAGAAGTCGGCGCCGTCGTCCTCCGGGCCGCGCCCCAGCACCACCGTGCGCATCGATTGCCGCAGCCGTTCGAGCGGCACCCCGTCGGGTCCGGAACGGGACAGAAGCTGCTCGATGACCGTCGCGCCGTCGCGCGACAGGGATGCGCCGAGATACCGGATGCGAACCTGCATGTCGCGCCCGTTGGCCGCCAGACGCAACTCGACGTGCGTATAGGCGGTGTCGCTCGGTTCGAACACCCCGAGCACCGCCTGTTCGATCGCGCAGACGACATCGTCCCGATGGGGGGGCCGATAGCCAAGATGGTCGGCGGTTCGTTCCGCAAGCTGACGCAGCATGGGAAGGTACCGCGCCTCGCAGGGCAACGTCACGCTCAACCCGATGGACTTCGTCGAGTCCGGGCGCTCGGTCTTTCCCATACCTGTAGGGATCTTACAGTGAAATCTGCCTGAACAACCCGCGGGCCGCGTCACAATCGCGCGCAATCTGCGCTCGCAGCGCATCGCCGTCCGGGAAAGACCGCTCCTCGCGCAGACGCCGAATGAACGCGACACGAACCTCGAGCCCGTACAGGTCGCGATCGACGTCGAACAGATGCGACTCGACCACCGGCCCGGCCGGCGTGCCCCCGAACGTCGGTCGCACCCCGACGTTGGTCACCGCGGCGTGGATGTCGCCTTCCATCACCACCGCCGTGGCATAGACGCCGTTGGGCGGGAACAGGGCATTCCCGGTGGCGAGGTTCGCCGTGGGATACCCGAGCTGCCGCCCGCGGCCGTCGCCGCGCGCGATCGTGCCCTCGAGCATATAGTGGTGTCCCAGCAGCGAGCCGGCCTCGTCGACCCGGCCCTCGGCGATGAGGCGCCGGACCCGCGTACTGCTGACGACGAAGTCACGATATCGTACCGGATCGATCTTCTCGGCCCGAAATCCGTAGCGCGCCCCCAGCGATCGCAGCAGCGAGAAGTTGCCGGCCCGGTCGTGTCCGAAGAGGAAGTTCGCACCCACCCACACCTCGCCGACCTGCAGCCATTCCACCAGCACCGTGCGGACGAAAGTCTCCGGCTCCCAGCGCGACAGCTCGGGCGTGAACCGCACGACCGCGATGCCGTCCATCCCCGCCGCGCCCAGGGCCGCCAGTTTCTGCGCACCGGTCATGAGCAGCCGCGGCGCCTTGTCGGGGCGGACCACCCGGGACGGATGCGGGTCGAACGTCAACGCGGCGGCCGTGGCCCCCTGCTCGTCGGCCCGGCGCCGCACCTGGTGCATGATCTTGGTGTGTCCGCGGTGCACACCGTCGAAATTGCCGAGCGCCAGCACCGGCTGGCGCCAGCCGGGAGCGCTTCGGTCGTCCGGAAAGTGAATGATCCGGACCGGGTCCCGCGGTGGAGTCTCGTACGGCATCGGCGAGCCCATCATCATACGTCAGTCGCCCCCCGAGTCACGAACGGTCTCAACGTCCCGGACCGGGGCTGCCAGGAACCCACGGACGACCAGAGCTAGAGCTAGACATCGATGACGAGCCCGTCATGGGCCAGCGTCATGCCGGGCGGCAGGGCGGCGCAGGTCGCCGCGTGCGGGAGGTCGTGGCACATGTGGGTGAAGTAGGTCCGGCCGGCCGCGATGCGCGCGGCCGTCTCCACCGCCTGACTCAGCGACAAGTGGGTCGGATGGGGCCGATGCCGCAGCGCATCGAGGACCAGGACCTTCAGGCCTTCGAGCAGCGGCCACGAGCCCTCCGGGATCTCGCTGCAATCGGTCAGATAGGCGAAGTCGTCCACCCGGTAGCCGAGAATGGGGCGCGTGCCGTGCAGGAGGGGCACGGGCACCACCTGCGCCCGCCCCAGTGAAAAACGGCCCGTCACTTCCAGCAGCCGGAGCTGAGGCAGTCCTCCGCCCTGCGGCGCCGCCGGATCCCAGACATAGGAATAGACCCGGCGGAGCGCCGCAAGGGTCGGGGCGTCGCCGAGACACGGGATCGTCGTCCGCTGTCGAAAGTTGAAGGGACGGACGTCGTCGAGCCCCATGATGTGATCGGCGTGCTCGTGCGTGAACAGAATGACCTCCACGCCGGTCAGCCCGTAGGCCAGCGCCTGGGATCGAAAATCCGGGGTGGTGTCGACCACGACCCGGGTTGCATCGGCCAGCTCAAGATAGACGGACGGCCGCCAGCGGCGATCTCTGGGATCCTCCGAACGGCAGGTGGCGCAGTCGCAGCCAACCACCGGCACGCCGGTCGAGGTCCCGGTCCCGAGAAACGTGACACGCATGGCGTCAAGGAGAGACCGGCCGGCTCTCCTCCCGGCGAATCTCCGCGAAACGCATCCGCAGCTGCTGCAGGACGCGGGACAGAAATCGCTCCTCGTCCGGCGTCAGGTTGCCGCGCGTCTTCTCCGCCAGCACCACCAGGAGGTCGAGCATGTTGCCCCCGGCATCCGGATTGGGCGGGAGCTTCCGCCCGGTGGCGGGGTCGGTGACGTCCCCGAAATGGACGGCGGCCGACGTCGCGAGCGACACGACGAGGGCATTGAACGAAATCTCCGGCGGCGGGGTGGTCATGGTTCCCTCACAGGAGCCCGTGGCACGGTCGCCGCAGGCTTGCCGTCACCGTGATCGTAAAGTAGAAGGAACGATATGACCAAGGCCATCCGATCCGGCGACCTCCCCTCCTCCGCGGCCGATGCGGGCGCGCGATTCGAGCGCCTCGTCGAGATCATGCAAACGCTGCGGTCACCGGACGGCTGCGCCTGGGATCGCGAACAGACCGTGGCCTCTCTCCGGCCCTTCGTGCTCGAAGAGGCCTACGAAGTGGTCGAAGCGATGGATCGCAACGACCGCGCCGCCCTGTGCGACGAGCTCGGAGACCTCCTGCTCGAAGCGGTATTCGTGGCCCAGATCTGCGCCGAGGATGGCGACTTCACCATTGCCGACGCGGCCGAGGCGGTGACCGCCAAGCTCATCCGGCGGCACCCCCACGTCTTCGGCAACGCCGTCGCCGGAGGCGGCGCCGCGGCCCGCGATCTCTCCCCCGTCGAGGTCAAGCGGCAGTGGGAGCGGATCAAGCGCGAGGAGCGGGCCGGCGCCCCCCGCGATCGCGCCACCCTGCTCGACGGCATCCCCGAGGCGCTGCCGTCGCTGCTGCGGGCGGCACGCATCGGAGCGCGCGCCGCCAACGTCGGATTCGACTGGCGCGAGGCAGAACAGGTCATCGACAAGGCGGATGAAGAGGTGGCCGAGCTGCGCGACGCGATCGCGGGCGGCGACCGCGCGCAGATCGAGGAAGAGATGGGCGATCTGCTCTTCACCATCGCCAACGCCGCCCGCAAGCTGCGCATCGATCCGGAGTCGGCCCTCCGGACCGCCAACACCAAGTTCACGCGGCGCTTCCGGGCGGTCGAGCAGCGACTCGAGGGGCGCGGCCGCACCCTGCACGACGCCTCGCCCGACGAGCTCGAACGGGAGTGGGAGGCGGTCAAGACCGCGGACGCCGCCGCCGGGCCGCCCGACGACTGACCGAGGGGCCGGGCCGGGAGCCCGTCGTCGAAGCCCCGCGACGGTCGAACGCAGCGGGCCTCGCAGGACCTCCCGGCTCACCGTGCACGGCCCTCGCATCGCTCACCGGCGGCGTCGTATCGCCAGCGGCGCCCGGCCGCCGTTCGCAGCTCCACCTGCCGTCCGTCCGTCTCGAGGATGATCGCCCCGTCGCGCCCGGTCTCGAGCACCATCGCCCCGGCCTCACGATAGCGGGCGGTCACCGCCGGCGCGGGATGGCCGAACGGATTCGCGCGGCCGGCGCTCACCACCGCGACACACGCCCCGGCCGCCGCCACCAACCGCCCCGAACTCGAGCCGGCGCTGCCGTGGTGGGGCACCTTGACGACCCGGAACGGCGCCGGGGCGAGGGCCTCGGCCACCCTGCCCTCGACGTCCACGCCGATGTCCCCGGGCAGCAGCACCGCGACGCCGCCGAACCGCACGTCGAGCACGATCGAGTCGTCGTTCCGCACCCGCACCCGCGCCCAGTCCGGCACCGGTGGGTGGAGCACGTGCAACGACACGCCCCCGATCTCGAACCGGTCTCCGGCCGCGACCTGCCGCCAGCGCGCACCTGCCGCATCCGCCGCCTGCCGGAGCGCCTCGAGACGGGAATTCCCCGCGACCGGCACGCCCTCCCAGACCTCCCCGGCCGGCAGATCGCGCAACACCGCCGGCAGGCCGCCGATGTGATCGGGGTGGCCGTGGGTCAGCACCGCCGCGTCCAGCCGCCGGGCGCCCAGGGACCACAGCGCCGGGACCACGAAGCGCCCCCCGATATCGGACCGCGGGCTGATCGACCCACCGGCATCGACGAGGATCGCCTGCCCGCCGGGCGTCTGCACCAGGGTGGCGTCGGCCTGACCGACGTCGAGCACGCTCACCCGCATCCAGCCTGGGCGCGGGCGGCCGGCGAGGGGAGGACGCCACGGCGTCGAGACGATCCAGACGACGATGGCCGCCGCGACGACGTGACCGGCGATCCGGATACGGGGCGAGGGCCCCCGCCACAGGAGCGCCAACAGCGCCGCGTAGTAGATGACGAGGGTGGGCAGTGCGGGCGGCGGTACTCGGAACACCAGCCACGGCCAGACGTCGAGGAGCCGGGTCGACTCCAGCAGTCCGGTCGCGGCGAGATGCGCCGCGTAGCCGGCGGCCGCCGCGGGAACCGGGTGGACCGCCAGCAGCGCCACCGACGCCAGCCCGGCCATCTGCGTCACGGTCATCAGGGGGATCGCCGCGAAGTTGAGCACGAGACCGGCGAGGCTCACGCGACCGAACAAGGCCGCCCCGATCGGCAGGAGCACGGCTTCGGCGCAGAGGGTCGCCGCAAACAGGACGACCGGCGCCGCGACCCACATCGGCGGCCGGTCCCACCCGAGCCGGAGCGCTGCCGCCACGCGGGCCGCGCCGAGCACGATGCCGAGGGTGGCGCCGAAGGTGAGCAGGAATCCAGGGTCCAGGACCGCCAGCGGCGAGGTCAACCCGATGCCTGCGGCGGTGACCGCGAGCACGTTGATCGGCGGCGTCCGGTGGTCGATCAGCCGGGCGCCGAGGACGATCACCGCCGCGGTGGTGGCTCGCGTCACCGACGCCTCGTCGCCGACCACGGCGCTGTACCCCAGGACGCAGATCACCACCATCACGAGCCGCGGCCGGGGCCGCAGACCCGACAGACGCCCGAGAAACAGCAGACAGCCGGTCAGGATGGCGATATTGCCGCCGGAGATGGCGATGACGTGATAGATGCCGCCGTCCTGCAGGCGCCGGGTCGTCTCCGGATGGAGCCCGCCGCGGTCTCCGATGAGAATCGCGGTCACGATGGCTGCCGATTGCTCCCCATGGCGCCCCACGGTGCGGCTGACCGCGCGCCGGACGAGGCCGCGGGCCGAGGCGGCCAGCTCGGACCGCCGCGACCCGGGCGCCGTGACCTCGACGAGCAGCCCGCTCTTGACCGACCCCCGCAGCACCGTCCCCCGCAACGCCTGCCGCTCCGCCTGATCGCCGCTCCCGGGATTCCGATACGCGGGAATCAGCCGCAGGGTGGCGGATACCCGAACCCGCCGCCCCTCCCGCCACTCCCGGAACCGCCCGGCCCAGGCCTCGCCGCCGACCGACAGCCCGACCCCGCCGGCCGCCGGTACCATTTCGTCGCCCCGGCCAACGCGGGAGACCGCCAGATCGAAGGCGGCCCCGTAGTCGGTAACCCGGGCATCGCGCCGAAGCCGGCCCTCGAGCCGCACCGGCCCGACCCGACCGGCCCCCGCCGCACCCGGTTGCCGGTCGAACCAGGCTTTCAGCGGGGTCTGCCGGGCCGCCGCACCGTGCGTCGCGGCCAGCGCCGCCCCCCCGAGCAAGAAGCCCACGCCCAGCAGCACGCCCACACGGCGCGGCGGCGCGTGGCGCAGGACGGCAATCAGGGCCATCACCCATACGGCGGCCAGCGCCGCCCGCACGCCATCCACCGGCAGCGGCGCCCAGGCGCCCGCCACCGCGCCGACCAGCAACGGTACCGCCGCCAGGGACGCAGGAACCGGCACAAGGCGGTACCCCTGCAAGAATCATGGCGGGGAGCATCGCGCCGAGCCGGCCGGGTAACATGTAGGCAGCCGTCCCACGGGAGCACGACGCGCGCGGCCGCGCCGCCGGCCCGGCAGGGGGCGGGCCTCATCGTGCGGACGGCATCGGCATGCAGATTCTGCAAGGCCTTCCCCGGCATGACGTCGCTACAAGAGCCTTCACCCCGGGGCGATTGCCCTCGGCGGGCGCGTGGGATGCGAGGCGAAGCGCCGACGGCCGCCGGTCCCCGCCGCGGGCCGTCACGCGCAGGACGGCGGGGCCGCCCGAGCCCGCGGCCGCCCGTTTGCGACGCCCGCCGACGCTCCGATATCGTCGCGACAGCTGGTCTATCCGAGGAGGGAGATGTGCAGGACCAACTCGGAAAGTCGTGCGAGGTCTGGTTCCGGATCGACATGGCGGCTGTCCACCGGATGCAGGAGAAGACGGCCAAGGCCCGCGGGGCGTGCTTGACGACATCCTCATCGCCTGGACGCTGCCGCCGGACCGTCAGCTTGGGCTCGCACTTCGAGGAAGTCGTCGCCGAGAAGGGTTATCACAGCAACGAGACGCTGGCCGGCTTGAAGGCGCTGGGATTACGCAGCTACATCTCGGGACCGGACCGCGGCCGCCGCTGCTGGCAGGGGCGGCGCGCGGCGCGCGGCGCGCGATGCCGTGTATGCCAACCGGCGCCGGATTCGGGGGGTGCGTGGCCGTCGGCTGCTGCGGTGTCGAGGGGAGCTGCTGGCGCTGTCATTCTGTCCGCATGTCACCCTTGTTCCACCCCCTTTTCAAGACCCGCCCCCCGTGGAACGCAGGTGACGTGCCTGGGACGCGGCCTTGATCGCGCCGGAGGATCAGGCAGAGCCCTCCCAGCGGACGGCGGTCTCACGCTGAACGGGTCGGCGTTCACCGGGGTCTCGAAGGATCCCCGCGTCGTCTACTCGTGGAACGTGGAGTCGCCGCCGCTACGGATCTTCGATGCGCTCCGGCGTCGCGCCGCGCGGGTCGGCTACCTCGGCGCCTCCGACTCGCCCATCCGCGTGCGCGTCACGACGCGGATGTCCCCGTCGGCCGCCTCACGCGACATCTTCATGCCCGCCCGGCGGGGCGACTTGGTGATCGACGTCCCCGAACCCGGCCGCCTCCAGGTGCTCGACCGGATGTACGACGAATGGTGCGCGCGTGGCGCCTCCGTGAGCCGGCTGCAGTTCCCGGCGCTCCAGCACGGCGTGCCGTACCGCTCGCCGGGTTCGGCCGAACCGGTCGACCGAGGGGCAATGGTGGCGTGGCTGCGCCTCGGCGCCGCGGTTTCGGGACGCCGTCTCTCCACGGTGACGGCGTTGTTCAAGGAGGCCGTCCTCAGCCAGCACCAGAGCATCTTCGGTGAACCGCCGGCGTTCCTGCATGGGCATGGGTTCAACGGAAGCGGCTACGAGATTGCCCGCTACCTCGCCCTTCCGGACGTTGGCTACCGGTGGTCGCGGGGACGGATTCACGGCTTGGCCCTATGGATGCCCCCGGATTCTGACTTCGTTGCGCGCCAGAGGGCCCGTGACGCTGCGTTCGCCATCAGGCAGCTGACAGGTCGAGGCGTCGACGTATCCGTTGCTCCCCGAAATGACGAGGCGCGGCCTCTGGCGACCCATCCGGACCGTTGGCTCCGCCGGTCGCGCGGTTGGGTGACGGCGTGCCCGGCGATTCACGAGCGCCGACGCACCCTCGACCTGGCGGAAGTCGCGCGCTGGTGCCGTCACGCGGGCCTGTCCGAGCCGGTGGCGTTTCGGTCGGCGCGCACGCCGCTGGTCGCCGGGGCGCTCGACTTGGCGCCCGTGGAAGTGAATCGACCGGGCAGGCCTCGACTGCCCTACTCGCACGTCGAGCTCCGGTTCGCGCACGCCGTTCCCGGACCGGTCGTGATCGGTTCCGGGCGGCAGCGCGGCTTCGGGCTTTGCGTGCCGGTCGATGAAGTGAGCGGCGGCTCGAGACGGTGATGACGGGGAACCGCCCCAACGGGGCAGCGCCGCCGCCGATGCCCGCCTTCGCGGAGTTCTATCGGGCGGTCAATGCGCGTGAGCCCTTTCCCTGGCAGAGGCGACTGGCCGAACGGGTCGCGGCGACCGAACAGTGGCCCGCCGAGGTCGGTGTTCCGACCGGGTTGGGCAAGACCGCCTGTCTGGACATCGCCGTGTGGTGGCTGGCGTCGCAGGCGGACCGGGACCGGCCGTCCGGACAGCGCCGACCCGCATCTGGTGGGTGGTCAACCGACGTCTGCTGGTGGACTCGACCGCCGAGCATGCCGAGCGGATCGCCAATGCGCTCAGCGACCCCGATTCGGCGAAGGTTGTTGGACGGGACCGGGAGGTCGTCGCGAGCGTCGCGCACCGCCTGAGCTCGCTGTCCGCCGTTCCGGGCGGCTCGCCCCTCGAAGTGATCCGGCTGCGCGGCGGAGTCGCATCGCGGACGCCGACCGATCCGTCGCAACCGGCCGTCTTGCTGTGCACGCTGCCCATGTACGGCTCGCGGCTGCTGTTTCGCGGCTACGGATCGAACCAGCGCCTGCGCGTGGTCGATGCCGCCATGGCCGGAACCGACAGCCTGGTCCTGCTGGACGAGGCGCATCTGGCGCCGCATCTGAAGGCGCTGCTGCCGGACTTGGCCGCTTGCACGCCTAGCGCCGACACCACCCTCGACGAAGCCCGATCGAGTCCCAGGATAGCGGCGCTGACGGCGACCGGCGATGCCGCGGGCGGCCAACGGTTCGACCTCGACGACGAGGACCAGGCGCACCCGATCGTCCGACAGCGGCTCGACGCGGTCAAGCCCCTGGAGCTGCGGGTGGAAACCGGAGACAGCGCCAAGCGTCTGGCCGATGCGACGCTTGATCTCCTCCGGGAAGCGCCGGGGCCGGCCGCGTGCGTGGTCTTCACCAACACCCCGAAGACGGCGCGCAAGACGTTCGGCCGCCTGCGCAAGCTGCTGCCGGAGGCCTGGGCCGAGGTGTTGCTCCTGACCGGGCTCACGCGCGAACGGGAAGCGGAGCGGGTACGCGCGCGCATTCTCGACCGAGACCACGGCATGGCCGCGACCCGGGCCGCTGTGGTCAGCCGTCAGCGCCACCTGATCGTGGTCGCGACGCAGACCCTGGAGGTCGGAGCGGATATCGACGCGGAATACCTGGTCACGGAGGCGTGCGGCGTCCGCGCGCTCACGCAGCGGCTGGGCAGACTGAATCGACTCGGACAATGCCCGCATGCTCGCGCCACCTACGTTCATCTGCCGCCACCGAAGCCGAAGCGAGGACGCAAGGCCACCGAAGCCGACACGTGGCCGGTCTACGACACCGAGCCCACGAGCGTGCTCGAGAGGTTGCAGGAGGCTCGCGCCGCGGAAGGAACCGTGAGCTTGTCCCCCCGCCGGGTAGCCGAGGTGCTGGGGCCGCCGCAGGACCTCGGCGGCCGCGCGCCGGAGGTCCTGCCCGGGATTCTATGGGAGTGGACGAAGACGACCACACCGCCCGATGGCGAAGCCCCCGTCGAGCCGTACTTCAGCGGCATTGCCGGACCGCAGTACTCGGTGTCGCTGCTCTGGCGGGTCCATGTACCGGAAGACGGCGCGCGGCTGTGGCCGCGCGCGACGGATCGCGAGGCAGTCGACGTCCCGATCGGTGAGGTGCGCGACGTGCTGGGCGACGATGAGCTCCGCCGCCTCACCTCCGACGGCGTGACGGTGGAAACGACGTCCGGCGCGGACCTGCGGCCGGGCGACCAGATCGTGCTGCCGACCGATCGCGGCCTGCTCGATGCGTTCGGCTGGAATCCGGCCGCTTCCGGCCCCGTCGTGGACGTATCTCTCATCGCGCACGGACTGCCGCTCGATGCAAAGGCGATCGAGCGCCTGTGTGGTGTCGCGGCCGGTGAGCTCATCCAGACGGCGTTGGGGATCGCCAACGCCGACGAGGACATCGACCGGGCAGCGCGGACTGAAGCGGCGGAGGGAATCCTGAGCGCAGTCCAGGCCGCGCTGGCGCCGCCTGGTTGGGATCCCGAAGAGTGGACCGCCTTCACCGGAACGCTGAGCCCGCAGGTCGTGGAGGCCCGCCGGGAAGTGCCCCGGTTGCGGGCCAGGATGGCGGCTCCGGAACCGCTCAGCGGCGACTTCGACGAAACGTCGCTCGGCGCTGACGCAGTCGAACTGGAGCGGCACGGGCAGGCGGTAGCGGCGCGGGCACGGGCTGTCGCTCGCCGCATCGGCCTGCCGCCCGCTCTGACTGCCGTGGTGGAGCACGCCGGAAGGCTGCACGACATCGGCAAGGCCGACCGGCGCTTCCAGCGATGGCTCGACCCCGAAGCACAGCGGGGCACGCTTGTGGCGAAGTCGCACGCGCCGCGCCACCTGTGGGAGGCGATGCGTGTCGCGGCCGGCTGGCCACGGGGCGGTCGCCACGAGGACCTGTCGGCTCGACTGGTGCGCGCGTGGCTGGAACACCGCGCCGACTGGGGTGAACCCCTGCAGCGGGACCTGCTGCTCCACCTGGTGATCAGCCACCACGGCAAGGGCCGTCCGCTGGTCCCGCCGGTCGCCGACGGCACGCTGAGGCTGTGTCCGCGGAGGTGGCAGGTGCGTCCGTCAGGGCGCCTGCCGACCTCGGCATCGTCGATTGGCGGCAGCCAGCCCGCTTCAGGCGGCTCAGCGACCGCTTCGGACCATGGGGACTGGCCCTGCTGGAAGCGATCGTGATTCGCTCGGACCATGCGGTCTCTGCCGGGGCCGACGCGGCACTGGACGCGCAGCCATGACCCAGGTGACTTGTCCCGGCTTGCCCGGCGCCTGGATCAACGGCTGGCTCGCGGCGGTGGGGGCCACGGTCCTCGATGCCCGGGTCCGACTGCACTGGACGACGGACGGCGCGCCGCTGGCGGTGCTCTCGGCCTCGGAGGTCGATCCGGTTGCCGCCCTCGTCGAGTCATGGCCGGACGCGGCGCTACTGTCTGGCCTGCCGATTGCCGAGAACTGGAAGGGCGTTGGCGAGGTCCGACGGAAGGTGCCGGTGGAGGCATTCGCTGCGCGAGCGCGAGTTGCGCGGGGGCACCCGTATGCCTGGACGCTGTCGTCAACGATGACCGACCTGTGTGTCGACGAGCATGGTGAGGTCGCGCATGCGCCTTTCGATCCCGCAGGTCCGGGAACGATCAAGTGGCTGCATCATCGGCTGCTGAAGGTCCACGAACACGTGGAACCTACGACCGGGCGGATCCGGGATTCGCTCTCAGGCCGGGCCGGCCGGGTACAGGACAACGGATTGGGGTTCGACCAGACCAGACTGGGCTCGCAGGCGGACGAGGCCGCCATCTGGATCGATCCCGTCGTCGAGGTCCTCGTGTTCTTTGGTCTTGCCCTCCTGCCCGTGCGGGGCCTCGGGACCGACCGGCGGCTGGACCGCTTTGCCGACGTGCGAGAGAGGCAGAGGGGATGGCAGAAGACCTCGGGGAGTCGCGATCCGCAACGCTTCCACTGGCCGGCTTGGGTTCAGCCGCTCGACAGCAACGGCATCGACGCGCTCCTGGATGCCTGGAACCCCGAGAAGAGACACACCTGGACGCGGGTAGGTGTCCAGGCGGGATGGCGAGGGGTCCCCTTCGAGCGCAGAGGCTCGTCGGACACGACCCGAGCATTCGGAGCGGAACGGTTGTGAACGACGAGCCCGTCGTCCCGATCTCCGCCATCGAACACTTCGTGTACTGCCCGCGTCAATGCGCGCTCATCCATTGCGACGGCGTCTGGAGCGACAACGCCCATACCGTTCGAGGAGCTCGCGCGCATCGCCGGGTCGATAGCGGACGACATCGCCGTGAACGAGGCCGACAGGTGCTACGCGCCATCCCTCTCTGGTCCGAGGTGTTGGGATTATCCGGCCGCGCCGATGCGGTCGAAATCGACGGCGCCGCGGTCCGTCCTGTCGAATACAAGTCGGGCACGCGGCACGGAGACGCCGCGGATCTCCAGCTGTGCGCGCAGGCGCTGTGTCTCGAAGAGATGCTCGATGTCGAGATACCGCATGGTTATGTGTGGTACGGCGGACCGAGGCGCCGGGTTCAGGTTGACTTCGCGCCCGAGCTGCGCCGCGACGTGCGAGACGTCATTCGCCGGATCCGGGCGCAGCTGCTGAGATTCGAGCTGCCGGAGGCGCCCAACGACCGCCGGTGTGCGCAGTGCCAGCTCCTCCATCACTGCCTGCCTGGACTGACCAGCGCACCGCGCAAGGTGAATCGGTACATGGCGAGCACCGTATTCGAATGCGCCTGCTGAGCACGGTATACGTTCGGAACCATCGAGCCCGCGTACAGCATCGCCGGGGGTCGCTGCTGGTGTCTACGCCGGACGGCAGCCAGCGGGTTCCTCTCGAAGGAATCGATGCCGTCATCGTGCTCGGCGCGGCGCAGATCACCACGCAAGCGCTCGATGCGTGCGTGCGCCGCGGCGTTCGCGTGGCGGCCCTCCACGTGGGCGGCGCCGTCCGGTTCGTTGTCAATGGCGCGACCGGCGGCAACGTGCATCTACGCACGGCTTCGTTTCAGGCGGTTACGGACGAGGCCCGGTCGCTCGACCTGTCGAAGGTGATTGTCGCGGCGAAGCTCCAGAACAGCAGGAAGGTCGTCGACCGGTGGTCGCGGGACGAGACGAATGCGGCCGAGGGGGAACGGCTCGCGGCTCGCGGGGCACAGATCCGGCAGCGGATCAGTCGACTCGCCAGCGCCGACACGGCAGACCATGTCCGGGGCATCGAGGGCGATGCCGCCAGAATCTACTTCCGCGCTGTCGGTCAGGCCGTTGCGTCGAGTGGCCTTGAATTCTCGGCGAGGACGCGGCGTCCACCCCGAGATCCCGTCAACGCCATGCTCGGATTCTGCTACGGCTTGCTGGTGTCCGAGTGCATCGGTGCAGCGGAGAGCGTCGGCCTGGACTTCCAGATGGGATTCTTCCATCGCCCGCGCGCCGGGCGGCCGTCTCTCGCCCTCGACCTTGCTGAGGAGCTGCGCGCGCTGACCGACCGATTCGTCGTGTCGCTGATTCGCCGCCGGCAGGTCGCGGCCGACAGCTTCGTTCACCTGCCGGGAGGCGGGGTCTACCTGAGCGACGACGGCAGAACGCGTCTGATCAAGGAATGGGAAGCGCACAAGGAAACCGAGATCCATCATCAGGTTCTCGGTCGCCCGATAGGGCGATGGGCGCTGCCCTCGGTCCAGGCGACGCTGCTCGCCCGCCACTTGCGCGGCGACCTGCCAGCCTACCCCCCGTTCGTGTTGCCGTGAAGTGATGGACGTCCTCGTCACCTACGACATCGCCGACACGGAAGGGATTGGGGCGTCGCGGCTCAGACGCATCGCCGATGTCTGCGGGAAGTACGGCCAGCGGGTGCAGTTCTCGGTCTTCGAGTGCCGGCTCTCCGCTGCCCGGCTGGCTCGCCTGGTCGGTGAGGTCGAGGACATCATCGACCGCCATCGCGATTCGGTTATCGTGTATCGCTTTCCCGGCCGAATCAAAGACGCGACGCTACGCTTCGGCCGAAGTCAAGGTCACGAACTCGGTCAGCCTTGGATGCTCTGAGCATCTGCGAACCACCGGTGATTCCTGTTTGGTCGCTTTTGCGAAGGTGATATCGTTCGCAAATGGGGCGAATGTGAGTCCCGACCGTCCCCTCAATCGGACAGTTTTGTCTTGTACCGGCTCCCGTATGAGAAATTAGGGGTGTCGCCGGGGTTCATGCCCCGGCCTTCGTTGAGCGTTTGAACCGAAAACCGCAGCGGACTCGCTGTAGGTGTCGCCGGGGTTCATGCCCCGGCCTTCGTTGAGCGCCGGATTGCCTCGCAATCGCCGCCCTCATCGTCGACCGGTGTCGCCGGGGTTCATGCCCCGGCCTTCGTTGAGCGATGACGGGAGTCGGCGGGAAGATGGTCGCGTTGGGCGTGTGTCGCCGGGGTTCATGCCCCGGCCTTCGTTGAGCGTAGACGATGCCCTCGGTCGCCATCTCCACCATCGGCGCGGGTGTCGCCGGGGTTCATGCCCCGGCCTTCGTTGAGCGGTCAAGCCGCTGCACCGTCACGAGGAAGCGGTGGGGGCGTGTCGCCGGGGTTCATGCCCCGGCCTTCGTTGAGCGGAGGCCCTGATGGTTGTCGCCCAGGAGGTCCTCGAGTGTCGCCGGGGTTCATGCCCCGGCCTTCGTTGAGCGGCCAGATCGATCCCGGCCTTGTCATACCTGAGTTGCTGGTGTCGCCGGGGTTCATGCCCCGGCCTTCGTTGAGCGTCGATGCGCGCGGAGTTCCTGCCGGCGTTCGGCCGGTGTCGCCGGGGTTCATGCCCCGGCCTTCGTTGAGCGCGCGCGGGGGAGTACACGCTCTGGCTCGGGCGGACGTGTGTCGCCGGGGTTCATGCCCCGGCCTTCGTTGAGCGACGTCGGAAGCTCTCCGCGCGGCCAAGGGGTGGGCGTGTCGCCGGGGTTCATGCCCCGGCCTTCGTTGAGCGTCGCCGGGGTAGCGCGGATACCAGTTCACGTCGAGTGTCGCCGGGGTTCATGCCCCGGCCTTCGTTGAGCGTGGGCATCGAGGCGAGAGACGAAGCGCAGTCGCAGGGTGTCGCCGGGGTTCATGCCCCGGCCTTCGTTGAGCGGGCTGGCTGCTCTCCGCCCTTACCGCAGCCGACGAGTGTCGCCGGGGTTCATGCCCCGGCCTTCGTTGAGCGTAGCAGGCCTGCTCGTAGTCTGCGCTGGTCCGGTAGTGTGTCGCCGGGGTTCATGCCCCGGCCTTCGTTGAGCGGAGCATCGCTTGGTCGCGTCTGGAACGGTTGGGCGTGTGTCGCCGGGGTTCATGCCCCGGCCTTCGTTGAGCGCGCGGCTGACGATGGACAGGTCGTAGCGGTCGAAGACGGTGTCGCCGGGGTTCATGCCCCGGCCTTCGTTGAGCGGTGCGGGCCGCATCCGGACCGGACCCGCTGTCCGGTACTCTCGGCTGGCGCGCGTCGAGGGCGTTGGCGTGCATGCCCGACCACCGGGTGAAGAACTCGCTCTCCGCGCCGTTGGCCTTCAACGACTCGATCGTGTCGATGCCGTCCACCGCTGCGCCGTCCAGCCTGCCCTGCTCCTTCAGCAGCCTGCGGTTGGCGTCCTGCCGCACCCGTGAGGCGAGCCGCAGCACCGCGAGGTTGGCGGCCACGATGCCGGCGGCGAAGAGGGTCAGCGGCACGTCGTGGGTCGACATGACCACCGCGTAGAACCCCATCGCCGCCACGTTGATCACGTTGACCGCCAGCTCGTCCGACAGCAACCTGGCGACGACGTCGTTCGACACCACCCGATTCACGAGGTCCCCGGGCCAGCGCTGGCCGAAGAACTGCATCGGCAGCGTCGTCAGGTGCCAGAAGAAGCGCGTCGTCATCAGGACGGAGAGCTTCACCTCCATCCGGGCGAGGAACGACCGCTGCAGCCACACCAGCGCGCCCTGCAGCGCCGCGGCCGACGCGAGCCCGAACAACAGGGCGGCGACCCAGTCGCCGTTGCCGAGAATCAGCACGTCGTCGACGAATACCCGCGCCATCGTCGGCACCGCGACGCCCGGGACGAGCAGCGTCAGGGTGGCCACCGCCGCGAACGCGAGCGCCCCCCGGGCGTTTCCGAAACGCGCGCGGAGCCCTCGCACGATGCTCGGCTTCGAACCGCCCTTGCGGAAACGGGGGCCCGGGGCCAGGGCCAGACCGATGCCCGTGTAGGCGTCGTCGAACTCGCGGGCCGAGATCCGCCCTGGTCCGTCGTTGGGGTCGTTGACGTAGAACCGGCTGCCCCGGATGCCCTCCAGTACGACGAAGTGACCGTGGCTCCAGTAGAGGATCATCGGGAACGGGAGGTCGAACAGCGTCTCCTTCGGGTGGGCGAAGCCCCTCGCGACCAGGCCGTACTTGCGCGCGGCGCGAACGATGTTCGCCGCGTTCGCGCCGTCCCGCGACACGCCGCACCGGATGCGGAGTTCCTCGAGAGAGACCCACCGGCCGTGATGGGCGAGGACCATGGCGAGGCAGACGGCGCCGCATTCGGTGGCTTCCATCTGCAGGATGGTCGGCACCTTCCGCCGCCCCCCCGGCCAGCGCCGGAGGTTCGCCGTGAGCTCCGGGTTCAACTGGCGGGACCTTCCGGGGGAGACAGCACGAGGGCGGGCCGGCAACCGGGACTCAGTAGCCCAGCCATTCCCTTATCATCGGCACCACCAGCGCGATGGGCGGTTGAGACTCGACCTCGATGTCGATCTCCGCCAGCGTGCCGGCAGTGAGGTTCACCTCCGCGCCCTTGGCCGACGTCCAGGCGACGCCACGGGCGGCGGCGGGATCCGGCGTCAGACCGACGCGGCCGGCATAGGGCGCGCCGTCGCTCGAAAATGCCTCGGCCAGCTCCTGGTTCTGGAGGACGGCGGCCATGCTGTCGACGCTGGCCGGAAACTCGGAGAGGCTCGTCACGACACCCGTGACGTAGCCGTACTCCGCGCTGCGCACTGTCGCCGGCGATATCAGCACCGGCATGCCCGTCTCGACCCGCTTGCCCTCTGCCGACGGAACGTACATCAGCACGTCGAGGCCTTCCTCGCCCGCCCCGATGCCGAGTACCGACTGACCGGGCTGCAGGACGGCGCCGGCCTGTGCCTTGACCTCGGTGACCCTTCCCGAGATCGGCGCCCGCAAGCGCCAGGTCTCCATGACGGCCTCAATCTCCTCTACATCCCGCTCTGCCGCCACGAGGTTGA
Organism: Vicinamibacterales bacterium; assembly: GCA_965229825.1. Classification (GTDB taxonomy): domain Bacteria; phylum Acidobacteriota; class Vicinamibacteria; order Vicinamibacterales; family UBA8438; genus JAJEEA01. The sequence goes on along the minus strand of CBDDJQ010000012.1, from coordinate 347,387 downwards.
TCCCGGCCTCGGTGAGCCCCGATCTCAACTGGGCCTGACGACTCAGCTCGATGGCCTCGAGCTCGTCGCGCTGGCGCATCACGTTGAACAGGTTGCGGCGAGCGAAGTCTGCGCATTCCGGTGAAGTTGAACGCCAGATCCGGGGATGGTGAACACGGAATCCGGCGAACGTGAACGGCTCGTCGGAGCACAACGACGTTTCCTCGGTCGGTTTCCTCCCATCGGCTTCGCAACGGGTGTTCGAGTCCTACCCGTGACGTCGTTTTCGAAGAGTACAACGATCTTGCCTGTGGAGCGTATGGGCGGCGTTCTGGGCTGTCCAAGGCGGTGTGGGAAACGCGCCTCGACGCGGGTGCAGTCAGCCGCCAGCGTATCGTGCGCGTTTTCCATACCGCCGGTGCGCTCCACGGGCCGGCCTGCCCCCGGCGGGGACCGGCGGCGTGCTGGACCGGGGCTGACCTCGGTAGTGCCGCGGTGGGGGCTGGCGTTGGGATGCTCATGTCGTCTGCCGGGTGCGGGTCTTCGGCGCGTCGTGCGTCCGTCGCATCGAGCGGCCCTTCAACTCGATGCGGTGCGCGTCGTGGAGCAGGCGGTCGCAGATGGCGTCGGCCTGGTTGGCGTCGCCGATGACGGCGTGCCAGTCGGCCACGGGCAACTGGCTGGCGATGAGGGTCGAGGCGCGTTCGGCCCGGTCCTCGATGACCTCGGTGAGGTCGCGCCGCTCGGCGTCGCGCAGCGGTGCGATCATCCAGTCGTCGATGGCGAGCAGGTCGAGCTTGGCGAGGCGAGTCAGGAGCCGGGCGTAGGACCCGTCGCCGCGGCCCACGGCGAGCTCGTGCAGCAGGCGCGGCATCCGGACGTAGCGTGCGGTGAAGCCGCGGCGGCAGGCCCGTTCGACGAACGCGCAACAGAGGAAGCTTTTTCCGATCCCGGTGGGACCGATCAGGACCAAGTTGTGACGCTCGGCGACCCACGCGCAGGCGCCGAGAGTCAGGACCTGCTGGCGGTTGAGCCGGCGCGGATGGGTGAAGTCGACGGCCTCGAGCGTGGCGGGATGGCGCAGCTTGGCGGCGCGGAGCCGCCGCTGGAGCTTGCGCTGCTCGCGGGCCGTCCATTCGGCGTCGACGAGCAGGCCGAAGCGTTCCTCGAAGCCGAGGGCGGCGGCCTCGGCGGTCTGGAGCTGGTGGTGGCAGGCGTCGGCCATCGCGCCGAGCTTCATGGCGTTGAGCTTGTCGAGGGTCTGTTCGATCAGCATGGGTCCTCCCCAGTGGTGGTCGCGGCGTAGTAGTCGGCGCCGCGGATGTTGGCGTGGGTGGGCGTCGGGGCGGTCTCGGCCGGCGGCTCCAGGGGCAGACGGTCCTGGCCGGTGGCGAGGATGTTCTTGACGGTGTGGAAGCGGCAGGAGCCGAGGGCCATGGCGCGGGCGCTCGCGGCGTCGAGCCGGGGGTTGCCGTGCTGCCGCCCCAACCGCATGAGCCCGAGCACGGCCTTGTATCCCTGCTCCGGATGGGGGCGGCTCTCGAGGATTCGAGCGACGAGCTCACCGGTCGCCGGTCCGACCTTCTCGGCCCAACGGATGAGACGCGACGGGGTCCACTCGGCGTGCGCGCGATGGGCGCTCGGCATGTGCTCGGCGACGGTGGACGGCTGTCCGTCGTAGCGGCGGGGGTGCGACGACACGCGGCGGCCTTTGAAGAAGACCTCGACGGTGGTCGTGGTGTAGCGGACCTCGACCTGCTCGCGGAGGAGCTGGAACGGCACGCTGTAGGCGTGCCGCTCGACGAGGACGTGGTAGTCGATGGAGACGCGGCACAGCTTCCAGTACGCGAGGACATAGCGCGTGGCCGGCAGGGGTCGTAGCGCCGGGCGGTCGAGCTGCTCGTAGAGGGCGCGGCGGCTGATGCCCAGCTTCTTCATCGGCCGGTCGTTGAGCGCGTCGAGGCGGACGCGGATCGCCAGGTTCAGGGCACCGAGGCTGAAGAACGTCTCGTCGCGGAGCCGGGCGAGTATCCACCGCTGGGCCAGGAGTACTGCGCCCTCCACGGCGGCTTTATCTCTTGGTTTCCTCGGCCGCGCCGGGACGACGACGGCGCCGTAGTGGGCGGCGAGGTCCTCGTAGGTGCGATTGACGCCCGGCTCGTAGCGGCAGGGACGCGTGATGGCGCTCTTGAGCTGGTCGGGGACCCACAAGGCCGTCGTGCCCCCGTAGTACCCGACCATGCGGGTGTGGGCGTCGACCCAGTCGGGCAACTGCTGGGTGGCGGTCGCCTCGGCGTAGGTTAAGCCGCTGGCGCCGAGCACGGCGACGAACAGCTCGACGCGTCGCAATTCTCCGGTGTGCCGGTCGACCAGCGCCGGACGTTTCCCCGAGAAGTCGATGAACGTCTTCTCGCCGGCGCGGTGGACCTGCCGCATCGACGGCCGCAGCCGTCGCGCCCACTGCCGGTAGAGCTCGCAGAACTGGGTGCGGCGGTAGCCGTGCGGATGAACCTGGGCGTACTCCTCCCAGAGGAGCTGCAGCGTGACGCCGTCGCGCTTGAGCTCGCGGTGGATGTACGCGCAGTCAGGCTGGCTCCGGTCGTGCACCGGGGCGGCGCGTGGGAACAACCGGGCCTCGAGGGCCGCGTCATCCAACTCGGCCGGCAGTGGCCAACCCAACCCTCGTTGTGCGGTCCGCTGCAGATACAGCGAGACCGTGCCCACGCCGATCGCGCAGGCTTGGGCTATCGCCCGGTGGGACAACCCCCGCTCGTGCTTGAGACGGAGAACCTCACGAATCTTCCTCACCAGTAGCCTCCGTGCCGGCATCGCCTCGCCCTCCTTTCGGAAGGCCAGCGTGCGGCGATCAGGCTACCGACGAGCGTTCACGATGACCGGATTCCGTGTTCAACTTCACCGGATCCCGTGTTCAACATCCCGGATCCGGTGTTCAACTTCCGCCGGATCCGGTGTTCAACTTCCGCCGGATTACGCAAAGTCCACGTTCTGCTCGCTGAGATCGACCTGGTACTCGGCGAGCAGCCCCTTTTCGAGGAGCATGAGGTCGCCGCGATGGCGCTTCCGGGCGTTCTCGAGCAGCCCGCCGTTCGCCTCACGGGCCAGACCGAAGTCCAACAGCTTCGGCGAGCCGCCGGCCGTGAACCCGATGTTGCTCGGCTTGACGTCCCCGTGCAGGTACCCGGCGTCTTGCAGCGCCGCGAGCGCGTCGGCCAGAGCGTCGGTGATCGAGACCGCCTCCGGCGCAGGCACGGGTCCGCGCCGAAGCCGGTCGGCAAGCGTCCCGCCGGCCAAGTACTCGACGACGAGGAACGGCCGGTCCTGCCAGGACTCGATCGCGTAGATCTGGGCCACCGCCGGATGCGAGAGCTCTGCCATCGCCCACGCTTCCGGCTTGAGTCCCATCAGGCCCAGTACCGAGAGGCCCGTCAGGGTCTTGACCGCGACGTTGCGCTCGAGCCGGAGGTCGCGCGCCAGATACGCCGTTCCTGTCCCCCCAGCCCCCAGGCGCCGCGTCAACCGGAACTTGCCGGCGAGGAGCTTCGGGACCTCCGACTCGACATATGCGGCCCCGCAGCCGCATTCGGGAGCCTTACCCGCCTCGACGACGCATCCGCACCCGGGACACTCATCCGCGGGCGCCGCCGCCGCCGTGCCTCCCGTAGAGCGCATCAGGCGCAGCCGCCCCAGGGCCAGCCCCGCGGCGGCGCCCAGCACCTCGAGGAAGAAGAGGTCGGCGGGCCGCACGAGCCGGTCGTCGAAACGGCGGCCGACCAACAGCGCCCCGAGCAGCTCTCCGCCTGGACCCGGCACCGGCACGATGGCGTCGGCCGCGGTCTCGACCGCCCATGCCGCTTCCTCGGGCGGCAACAGCGCGAAGACCGAGGACGCGTCCGCCGGATGGACACGCAACGCCCCGTCGGCCGACTCCAGCATGTGGACGATCGCCGACGTGCGCGCCAGGGGCGTACCCGCGGCGTCCGGCGCGTGAAAGGCCTCGGCTTGCGTATCGGGGTCGAGCGCGGCGAAAAGGACGGCGTGCGATCCGCAGCCACGTTTGACCGCGCGGGTCACGGCCCGACTGACCGTCCTGATGCTCCCTGCCCGGGCCAATACCGCCGCCGCGGTGGCCAAGGCCTGTTGCTGGTCCGTCGCCTCGGGGTGCGTCCAGGCGTCGAGACGACGCAGGATCTGCTCGCGGCCGAGCACCACGAGCAGCAGGATGCCGGCCGCGGCGAACAGCGACTGCGCCAGCGGGTCCGCCAGAAGTACCCCCACCGTGCGCTCCGGACGACTCGCCACCAGCCAGCCCAGGCCCAGAGCCGGCGCGGCCACCGCTGCGCGCAGCCGACCGGGCCGCGTCAGGAGCCATCGGTAGCCGGCCCGCACCACCTCTCGGACGTGAGGCACGCGCGCGGCGAGCACCGAGTACCACAGCAGGACCATACCCGGGAAACGCGCCACCTCCATCGCGAGCACGGTCGGCGACCACTGGTAGTTGGTCACCCAGGACCCCGGCGTGAATCAACTGCCACCTCCACATCCTGGTGTCAGAGGGCGGCCTTCGTGAGGATGGCACCGCGTGGCGCGCCCGCGCCCGGCTGGACAAGAAGGCGCTGATGCCGATGTGGCGCTACGCCGTCATCACCTTGCTGCGGGAAGCGGCGCGGGCTGGTGTCCTCGAAACGGACATGCCTCGCGGCGAACTGCTGCGGCTCTTGACCGCCCAATACGAGCGGTGGTGGAACATCGACGTCAAGCGGTTCAAGAGCAAGAAGCAGTTCCTCGGCTATGCCGGCCGCTACGCCCGCCGGCCGCCCATCGCGCAGCACCGGTTCCGGACGATCGGCCGTCAAGAAATCCGATTTGTGACGAAGGACACGCGGACCAAACAGAGCGTCGAGACCACCTACACGCCGGCCGAGTTCCTGGCCACGCTCGCTGACCATGTCCCCGACTGCTACCGGCACACCGTGCGGTACTTTGGGTTGCTCGCGCCTCGCGTCAAGTGCCAGACGCACGACACGGTCTTCGCCCTGGTGGGCCAGGAGCGGCGGGGGAAGCCCAGACGGCTCCGATGGTCGACGTCACTGCAGAAATGCTTTGGCGTGGACCCGCTGGTCGACCGCAACGGCCAGCGAATGCGGTGGGCTCGTCGCGTTCCACCCGGCGAGCAGAACTGATTCGCTGCCGGCGCGCGCGTACGCCTCCCCCGCGGTCTCCGAACCCCCAGCCTCCAGAGATTTGACCGCCCCGCGTTCACGAGATCGCCCAGGTCGGCGCGATCCTGACCCTGCGGTTGCCTGATGACTGGCCGGGACGACGCCGGCTGGCTGGGAGAGCGTCGCTGGACCGTGGCGTCGCGCAGGCGATCGTCTTCAGTGGTTCCGGGGCCAATGAGGAGTGAGTTTTTGATCTTCCTATAGATAGATCAAGAAACGCCAGCAACAACAGAAACTGGAGGAATAAACCGAGCGCGACCGGTCGCGCTCCCTGTGATCCGTACTACCCGCGGAACGCCGCAGCGCCTGCCCAAGCACCCGGAGGGGGAAATTAGGCCAGTTCGCAGGTTTCGCAAGAGGCTCGGATGAGGAAATATTCGAAAACCGTGTGGATGCCGGGAGGATCGATGGGTCACTTGGCCGCGGCCATTGAATTGACCTGGATCGTCTGGGTCTTGGAGTCCAGCGTGCCGACGACTGCTACCTTCTTTCCGGCAAACTCTCTTGATTTGTCCTGGTCGCTCAACAGATAGGTTGCTTTGCCGTCAAACAAAACGAACGGGACGGTGTGGTCATCGACGCAAGCGATGGTGCAGGCAGCGTCGGTCGACCCCATCCGCATTCCGGAATGATCGGCGCTGGGGCACTCGTCATCGGTGATCGTGCCTGAGAAAGTCTGTCTGCTCTGGGTTGCAAACATCGTGGCGGAGGCAAGAAGAGCGGAGGCAAGAAGACCTATCAGTAGGTATTTCATAAAGCTCACCCAAAGCGAAGTCATTCGCAACCTGCGGGAAATGGGGGGAAGGTGTCACACACCTCCCCCCTGATTCGTGGTCGAAAACCCCGAGGCCGAGAAACTCTCTGCCGGTTATCGGCCATTTATCATGATGTGGGCGTCCGGCGTGCCCTCAAACATCAGCCAGGCGCCGCCCGCGTCGCGAACATTCGGCAGTCCGACTTCGTCCGCCATGAAGTTCGGCATGCCGATAAACGTGTGCCAGATGGCGGTGTCCTGGCTGTCGCCCCGGAGGTTATACCAAATGGTCCCGACTTCGGGCAGCTCACGCGTTCCGTCTTCCCCGGAGGCCACAACCAGATCCCTAATCCCTCCGGTGCCGCTGCTCGACAAGACAGGACGCCCGGCGGGCCTGCCTCCACTGGCCACTGCCAGCAGTGGCTGGGCCTTGGCCCCCATCTCCGCGAACGCTCGATTCTGCGCGATGCGCGCCATGTTGGCGTCGCTGCTAACGCACTCCACCGACCACGGCCGCTCTCCAGGCCAGCCGGTCAGGTCGTAGCAGATCATACGGCCGGGGCCGGGCCTCAAAACTTCAAACGTAAAGTCGGCAGCCGTGACGTCATCCTTCGGACTCTTCGCCGGATTCCGAATCCACTTAACGACCGTGGCGTTCCTGGCCATAGCCGCGTTCGGAGCGGCGAGCAACGGCTTTTCGATGGGGTCTTTCGTATCGGTCCGGCGCTCCTCATAGACCTGCGCCTGCGCCGGCGCGCTCATCGCAACCGCCATTACGCCGAGTACAAACAGGGAAATCCGTTTCATGTGAGTCCTCCAATCGCTATGCCCCAAAATTGGGTGTCCAGAAGCCGGCGTACCACGACGGTGCGTACTCTGTCTATTGAATTCTTCCGCCGACGGGCAGGCCGCTCGGTACGCGCTCGGGAATCGTGCGGTCGAACGACCCATCGCTCAGAGCAATTAAAAACTCTATCAGATCCACGTCTTCTTCGTCCACGTTCTGCAACTGGCGAAGCAGCGGATCGAGCTCCTCGTAGCTGACGTTCGGGTTCCGGGACTCCCCGGCGATGGTGGATTCATAGAACCCCACGACGGCGTTCAGCGTCCTGAACATGCCATTGTGCCCGTATGGGAAGGTCAATTCGAGGTTTCGCAGCGACGCCGTGCGAAACGCATAGCTGTCGCACGCTGCTCGGGACGCTGCAGTACGCGGCTCCGGAGGAGCTGCCGGGCAAGGAGGGTTCTGCGCGCCTCCGTCGGAGGCGGGCGTTGTGGCACCTGATGCAAGAGCGGGGTTGTCGGGCACGCCCATGACATGCAGTTTGTAATCGGAGAACATGGGCCCGTTGTGGCACCTGATGCACCCGATCTCCTCGAAGCGCTGCATTCCGCGGACCTGTTCCCGCGTCATGGCGCTGCGGTCGCCGCGCATGTAGCGGTCGAACGGCGCGTTGTTGGCCAGCAGCGACCGCATGAACGCCGCTATCGCCCTGCCTAGGTTTTCCGCGGTGACCGGCTGTTCGCTGCCGAAGGCCTCGGCGAACAAGCTCGGGTACTCGGCGTTGGCCTGGAGCTTCGCCACCACTCTCGCGAGAGCCTCATCCTCCGGGTAGGTGTCCCCTCGCATTTCCTCAAACGACTTGAGCGGTTCGAGCGCCTGCGATTCGAGGCTGCTGATGCGATTGTCCCAGAACGCCGGCGCAGTCGCCGGGTCGTAGCGGCCCGATTCATCGATGCCGTTGAAAGCAACGTTCAGAACCGTCGGACTATTGCGTTTGACGAGATGCCCGTCACGCCGGAAGCGGCCCCGGCCGGTGCCCGTCACGCCGAGCGACAGGTCGCGGTCCTCCGCATAGGCGTTTGTGGGATGATGGCACGTCGCGCAGGCTACGTCTTGGGGTCCCGACAAAAGCGGGTCCCAGAACAGCAGCCTTCCCAGCTCAACTTTTGCTGGGGTCGTCGGGTTATATCCCGGCGCCTGCTGCGTCGACGGCAGCGCCGACACACTGTGTTCAACGGCACCAGCTTCTTGTCCAACGGCACCAACTTGCATGAAAAGGAGTACGGCGACCGTAGCTGCTGCGACCAGCAGTCCGGTAAGGTGTTTCGCTCCGAAGATTATAGGCACGAGTAAACCCCCCTAGTGGCGGCCCCCTTCACAGGCCCGGGCGCGCCACAGGACAGTCAGTCTACCCACAACTATGGGCGGGTGTCAAGAGAGAATGCGCCGCAGAGAATGCGCCGCGCCACAACCGACAGCGGTGCGGCAGGGCGCACGTCGGACAGGCGGGCCGGGCGGGCCGTCGAGGAGAGGCGTTCAAGAGCGGGTGTCGACGAGGATCTGGTCGTCGCCCCCAGCGGTGGCGAGGCCGTCGAGAAGGAACGGCATCGGGGGCGGCCGCGCGGGCCGGGCCTCGGGGATGTCGGTCGGCAGCCCCAGATGGCGCAGGATGCGCTCGATCACGGCGGGGTCTTCGATCACCGCAATGAGCTGCAGGCGCCCGCCACACCGGGGGCATTCGAGGACATCGAACCCAAAGCTCCGGCGGATGAACTCCGCCCAGAGACCGTTCGCCGCGGGCGGGGGGTCCCCAGCTCCCGCCGCATCCCTGGAGTCTTCAGGAGGCGAATTCTCGTGGGAGCCGACGGGTTCCCCGAATCGGACCACGTCGGCCCGCCACGCCGCGCGCGGGGCCAGCACGCCATAGTAGAGAATCAGGTTGATGCGCGGCCGCGGTGTCAGCGTGGCGAGGCGCTCGAGCAGTTCCACGGGGGTCAAACAGCAGATGCGTAGTGCCGTCCGACCATGGGCGCCTCAGCTGGAGCTGTACCTGTCCCTCCGCGGTCAGCTCGAGACGGTCCTGCGCAATGGGGGGGCGCAACGCGTAGCGACACACCCGCTCGAGGCGGTCCCGCTGGCCGGCCGGCACGCAGAGCGCGGCATGGAGATCGAAGCCGTTGTGGCGCGCCTGACACGGCCCGAGCCCTGGAGGGTCGGTGACGGCGGCCAGGGAGGCGCCGCCGCGACGGACCCGGGCGCCGGCCCGCGACCCGAGCGCGACCCGGCCCTGCACCGACGCCGCCGCGAGCCCGGCCAGCACCGGGGCCTCCTCGGCCCATTCGTCCACCGTGCTCCCACCCGCATCGGTCTCCTCCAGCCCCTGCGGGGGCAGTAGCCGCTGGAGGTAGGCCTCCACCGTGGCGAGCACCTCGTCGACGTCGGCGGCGTCGAGCGCGGCGGCCGGATAGAATCGCAGGCCCGTCGCGTCGTGCCCGAAGACCCCGTCAACCACCAAGGCATGGATATGAATGTTTAAATTGACCGCCCCCCCGAACCGCTGCACGATAGCGACCGCGCCGCTGCGCCCGTCCTGCACGCCCGCGTCGCGCGCCCGCCGGCGGAGGAAGCCGAGAATCGCTCGCATGGTTCGCCCCACGACGGCGCGGCAGAGGTCGTGGTCCCCCGCCAGCCGATAGCGGAGGCGGTGCGGCAGGCTCAGTACCCACTGGCGCACCGGCACCCGCGGGAACACGTTGTCGACGAGATGGGCCGCGCGCTCGGCCATACGCCGCCCGCCACAGCTCGGACAGAAGGCTCGGCCGTGGCACGAACTATCAGTAGCTCGTGATAGTTCGTGTTGTCTACAGTTGACGACTATGTGGAGTTGGGTGGCACCGGCGTTTTGTCGACCGGTGTGGGCCACGGATTTACTCCTGATAGCTTCTTGCCGGCGAGCCAGGCGAGGAGGCGATCTTCGACCTGGAAGGTCCCGCGACGGAGGTCTGGTGGCAAGGCGGCCTCGGCCGCCCGGGTCCGGCCGGGCCGATGGCTGAGTCCGTGTTCGCGGTGTCGTCGTTGTCGGTCGCGTGCTCATGTCGTCTCCTTCCGGTCGTTGGCCGGTGCCTCGTGGGTCCGTCGCATCGAGCGGCCCTTCAGGTCGACGCGGTGCGCGTCGTGGAGCAGGCGGTCGCAGATGGCGTCGGCCTGGTTGGGGTCGCCGATGACGGCGTGCCAGTCACCCGCGGGCAGCTGGCTGGCGATGAGCGTCGAGGCACGTTCGGCGCGGTCCTCGATGACCTCGGTGAGGTCGCGCCGCTCGGGGTCGCGCAGCGGCGCGAGCATCCAGTCGTCGATGGCGAGCAGGTCGAGCTTGGCCAGGCGGGCGAGCAGCCGGGTGTAGGAGCCGTCGCCGCGGCCGACGGCCAGCTCGTGCAGCAGGCGCGGCATGCGGACGTAGCGCGCGGTGAAGCCGCGGCGGCACGCCCGTTCGACGAGGGCACAGCAGAGGAAACTCTTCCCGATGCCGCACAGGCCAGCGGCATACTGCTACATATCAGGCCGAGTTGAGGACCGTTCACTACCGCTTTCACCCCCGCGCGGGCGCCCAAGTTGAAGTCGTACGGCGGCGTGGTCCGGCCCATCTGGTGGTCCGTCAGCCGGACGGAACACTCACCTGTCTTCCCGAGTGGATGACTCGCCCAGAAGCCTCTGCGTTCGACGTTCGAGAAGTGCCGGTACTGCCGCGACAGGCGCTCGCAGCGCTGCGCGCCGTCGTCGATGCATTCTTCTCCTCGGAAACGGAACCGATGGAGGGACAACGCAGCGATGCGATGGCAACCAAGGTCGAGGCAGGCGGTGTTGTTCGAACCGGACGCTCCCGCACCGCCACCGACGGGGGACCAGCGGGACGAGCTCGTCAGGCTGCTCGGCGCTCTGCTATCGGAGGTGATCACGAACCGGGATCGGGCACGGAGAGGAGACGAGCATGAATCGGATCACGCCTGAGCACCTGTCTCGCGCGGCCTGGGTCTACGTTCGGCAATCGACGCCCGGCCAGGTCCGGCACAATCACGAGAGTCAGGGCCGGCAGTACGCGCTCCGGGACCGCGCCCGCCATCTGGGTTGGCACCAGATCGTGGTGGTCGATGACGATCTCGGGCATTCGGGCGGGGGAACGGCGCGCCCGGGCTATGACCGGCTGCTGGCGGCCGTGTGCCGAAGCGATGTCGGGGTCGTGCTGTCTCTGGAGGCGTCCCGGCTGGCGCGCAACGGACGCGAATGGCATACCCTGATCGACTACTGTGGTCTGGTCGGCTGCCTGCTCGCCGACGAGAGCAGCGTCTACGACCCGCGGTTGCCGGACGACCGCCTGTTGCTCGGCATGAAGGGTACGATGAGCGAAATGGAGCTCTCGATGCTGCGCCATCGGTCAGAGGAGGCGTTGCGACGGAAGGCGCGGCGCGGCGCGGCGAGCTGTTCATGACGGTGGCAGTCGGTTACGTGCGGGTCGGGCGCGACGAGGTCGCCATGGATCCGGACCGGCGTGTGCAGGAGGCTCTCGCGCTCGTGTTTCGCAAGTTCGCCGAGTTCGGCAGTGTCCGGCAGGTGCATTTGTGGCTACGGCACGAAGGAATCGAGCTGCCCGCAGCCGCGTACGACCAGTCCCAGCGCAGGACCGTCTGGAAATTGCCAGTCTACAACACCGTCTATCACATGCTGACGAACCCGATCTACGCTGGCGCGTATGCGTTCGGACGGACGGTCAGTCGTACCTACCTTGAGGACGGTCGCAAACGGGTGGTCAGGGGCTTCCGGCGCGCTCTGAGCGAGTGGGAGGTGTTGCTCCGGAACCACCACGACGGCTACATCACGTGGGCGGAGTACGAGAGGAACCAGCAATTGATAGCTGACAACGCGAATTACCACGGGGCGACCGTCCGTGGGGCGGTCCGCAAGGGCGAGGCGTTGCTGGCGGGTCTTCTGCGGTGCGGACACTGCGGCCGTAATCTGCATGTGACGTACCCGGGCAAGGGTGGTAACACGGTGCGCTACCAGTGTCAGGGAGGACATATCAATCACGGGACGGAACGCTGCATTTCGTTTGGCGGGCTGCGCGTGGACCGAGCGGTGGGGGAAGCTGTGCTTCGGGTCTTGGGCCCGTTGGGAATCGACGCGGCGCTGCATGCGATCGAGGAGCGGCGGCGGGTTTCGCATGAGGTGCTGCGTCAAGCGGAATTGGCGCTCGAGGCCGCGCGCTTCGAGGAGCGCCGCGCACGTCGGCAGTACGACGCCGTGGATCCGGAAAACCGACTTGTCGCTAGCGAGCTGGAACGGCGCTGGAATGAACGTCTGGAGGTCGTGCGGCAACGAGAGGAGGTCGTGTCCGAGCGGTTTGCGAGCCGAGACCACGAGGCGCTCGGCGTGGAGGAACGCGAAGAGTATCTCGCGCTGGGAGCCGACCTCGATCGGGTCTGGCACCATGAGGGAGCGACCCCGGAGAGCCGCAAGCGTATTCTGCGGGCGTTGCTCGTGGAAGTCGTGGCGAACGTCGAGGGCGACCACATCAAGCTGCGGCTGCACTGGCAAGGCGGCGATCACACCGAGTTGACGGTCCGCAAGAATCGAACCGGCCGGCACCGATGGACGACGGATGTCGAGACCGGCGACCTCGTCAGGGAGCTGGTTCGTCTGATGCCGGACCGCTCGATCGCGAGCTTCCTCAATCGTGCCGGGAAGCGGACGGGAAAGAGCAATCCGTGGACGGAAGCGCGCCTGCGCTCGTTCAGAACCTACCACCGGATCGCCGTTTATCGCGACGGTGAACGCCAGGAACGCAAGGAGCTGACCCTGCAGGAGACCGCGGAACGTCTCGGGGTCAGCAAGATGACCGTTCTGCGTCAGATCCGACGTGGTGCAATTCCTGCACGTCAAGCCTGCAAGGGCGCTCCGTGGGTGATCCCGCTCGATGCTTTGGAGCACGCACAACCTGCGGAAGCGGCATCGGAGGGTCCGGTAACAGCAGGGGCTACTGCTCGCCGCCACCTGGACGGCGTGTGTCGCCGGGGTTCATGCCCCGGCCTTCGTTGAGCGCCGACGAGCCGCTGGAGCAGCACCAGCACGGCAGGGTCGTGTGTCGCCGGGGTTCATGCCCCGGCCTTCGTTGAGCGTCGATGGCGACCGATGCGGCGGTTCCCTGGCCGGTGTGTCGCCGGGGTTCATGCCCCGGCCTTCGTTGAGCGGACCGCAAGCGCGACAGGCTTCCGCACAGGGCGGCAGGTGTCGCCGGGGTTCATGCCCCGGCCTTCGTTGAGCGCTGCCGTCGTCGCCCTTCTCGTACTCGCCCTGCAGCGCGTGTCGCCGGGGTTCATGCCCCGGCCTTCGTTGAGCGAACGCGACGCGGCAGGACATGGCTTCGATGTCGAGTGTCGCCGGGGTTCATGCCCCGGCCTTACGTTGAGCGGAGGCGTCGACGATCGCGGCCCGCGGCGCGGTCCTGTGTCGCCGGGGTTCATGCCCCGGCCTTCGTTGAGCGTCGCCGCTGACCTTCGTCTCGCTGGTCACGGTCATGTCGAGTGTCGCCGGGGTTCATGCCCCGGCCTTCGTTGAGCGGGGACCCCGCAGGACGACCGTAGGGCGCGCAAGCTGGCGGTGTCGCCGGGGTTCATGCCCCGGCCTTCGTTGAGCGGCGGGCTCCGGACACGGGAAGAAGGTCGCGAGATGGTACGTGTCGCCGGGGTTCATGCCCCGGCCTTCGTTGAGCGGTCGATACGGACGGCGAGATCACGCGGACCAACAGGTGTCGCCGGGGTTCATGCCCCGGCCTTCGTTGAGCGCCGCAGTAGATATCGCCGAAGCCGTATGGTTTGCTGGTGTCGCCGGGGTTCATGCCCCGGCCTTCGTTGAGCGACGTCGCCCGCGTGATTCCGGATCGGCCGTTCCATGTGTCGCCGGGGTTCGTGCCCCGGCCTTCGTTGAGCGATGCAAACCTTCAGCAGCACGCCCTGGGCAGGGGTGTCGCCGGGCCGCGACGCTGAAGGGTAATCAGCAGCGCTATGAGTACGAGGTGCTGTGCCGGTTGCGGGAGGTGCTGCCGGCGGGGGTGAAAGTCCCCGTCGTGGCGGACCGGGGAGCGCCCGTCAGCACGCCCAGGGTAGCGTTGTTTCCGTGCCGGAACCTGATCGCCTGATCGATCTGTGGAGGGATCGGGGGGGGTGGTTGGGAGCAGCCGGAGCACGCCGCGGCCTGCTCGACTGTCAGTCAAGCAGGCGGATGATCGCGACCGTCAACCCGACGATGCCGGCCGCCTGCACAAGCAGGAACCGATACAGGCGAGCCTCCATCGCGGCGATGTCGGTTCGGACGGCGGCGAGGTCGGCTTGTGTCGCCACGTTTGCGGCGTCATGTTCGGCGGCGACGGCTACGGCGGCGGTGATCGCGTCGGCCTGTTCGGGTGTCAGCTTGGCGTCGGTCAGGCTGCGGGCGATAGCGTGGGTGTCGAGCATCGGTCAAAACCTCCCGTCGAGGGTCGGCGCCTCACCGAGGCGAGCGCCGACGATCCCTAGCGGAGGTCAGAGCCAAGAACCCTATTATATGCCGTTAGAGCCTCTTGCGAAAAGCGTGTTCGGCCGAGTTTTTGCCTGAGGCCGCGGGGCGAGCGAGGGTCAGCGGACGGGACGCAGCGTTCGCAGGATGACAGTGACCGCCACTGTGGCCGGGGAGCCGGAGCCGCGGGGGTTCATGGAGCCTGCCTGCCTGTGATGAGGGCAAGCACACGCGAAGAGATGCGGCGCATTTCCTCCACGAGCCGTTCCAGTTCACGGTTGTTCTCGATCCACTCCCGGTAAAGGCCGAGTTCGTCTTCGGTGAGCTTCAAGCCGACGGTTTTTCCGCGGGCCTTCCGCGTCCAGTAGTGGTAGGGGCCGTGGCGGGCGTCCGGGTCGTGATGGCAGCGGCAGGTGGGCGACCCACAGGCTATACGGCGGGTCTGGACGCTGCCCTGGCCGATGAACCCGACCGCTTGTAGTTTCGCCTTGAGCGCATCGTACTGTTCCTCGTACCGATGCATCGCTTCGTCGTGGGCCATCGATTGGCTGCTTGACATCCTCTTTGCTCGTAAGTGTACAGTAGGCAACAGGAGTGGTCAAGAAATGAATCACCTGCGCGTCGCCTTCGCCCCCTACTGGCAGTCGATCCAGCATGCCCTGTTTCCGCAGTTGGAGCGCGTGCTGGGTCCGCTGACCGAGAAACAACAGCAGTTGGTGCAGACCCTGGAGGTCATCCGTATCGAGCAGATGATTCCCCGGCGCTTCCGAGTGCCGGGGCGTCCGCCCAAGGACCGTGCGGCGATGGCGCGGGCCTTGGTGGCCAAGGCGGTCTACGACATGCCGACGACGCGCGTGCTGCTGGACCGATTGGACACCGACGTGGTGCTGCGGCGGATCTGCGGCTGGGAGCGAAGGAGTGAGGTGCCGAGCGAGTCGGTCTTCTCGCGCGCCTTCGCCGAGTTCTCGGACACGCAGTTGCCCCAGCGCGTGCACGAAGCGCTGATCTGGAACACCCACCGCGACCGGCTGGTGGGCCACCTCTCCCGCGACTCGACGGCCATCGAGGCCCGCGAGAAGCCGGCCGCGAAGGAGAAGGCACCTCCGCCGCCCAAGCGCAAACGGGGACGGCTGAAGAAGGGTGAGGAACGACCGAAGGTCCTCAAGCGCCTCGACCGGCAGGCGACCATGAGCCTGCCGGCGATGCTCGACGACCTGCCGACCGCCTGTGATGTTGGCATGAAGAAGGACAGCAAGGGCTACAAGTCCACCTGGGTCGGCTACAAGCTGCACATCGACGTGGCCGACGGCCAGATTCCGATCAGTTGCCTGCTGACGTCCGCCTCGCTGCACGACAGCCAAGCCGCCATTCCGCTGGCGACGTTGTCGGCCGGGCGGACGACCAATCTGTATGACCTGATGGACGCCGCCTACGACGCGGAACCGATCCGGCAGCACAGCCGCTCACTCGGCCACGTCCCGTTGATTGACACCAACCCCCGCCGCGACAAGACGCTGGCGGAGGAACTGCGAACCGAAGCCCGGTGCCTGAAAAATCTCGGCTTTCAGCTTGCCGAGCAGGTTCGCTACAACGAGCGTACGGCGGGTGAGCGCGTCAATGGCCGACTCAAGGACGAGTTTGGCGGTCGCCATGTCCGGGTCCGTGGCGCCTCGAAAGTGATGTGTCACTGCATGTTCGGCGTGCTCGCACTCATCGCCGACCAGCTCGTACGCCTGGTGACATAACCAGCGCACCGCCGGCAACGCCCCTCGGCGCCCGACCGGCGTCAGTCACCCACCGGTGTTCCGACGCTCGGTCGGCGACACGTCGAAACAGCCCTACTTCCACCTCTCGGCGTGCCGTCGGTCCTCCGGAGCCGGCATCCAGTCGGCGATCCAGGGCGAATGGGTGTTTACCAGGAGAATTGAGGACTGCGCCAAGCCGCCAGCCCCAGGAGTTTCGCAAGCGGCTCGTTAGGTAACGGCAGGGCGGCGGGGCGGCCGGTCCGGTAGACTTGCCGCCGCCGGCCGGTGACCCAATCTCGGTCCGGCCGTGATTTTGCCACGGGGAGAGGCATGCCATGCGCACACGCTCCATCGTTGTTGTTGTCGGCATTATCGTTCTAGCTAACCCCGCACCCCGCTGATCCGCAACTCGTCCACTGACACCAACCGGCAGCTTCCGATGAGTCGGGCCGGCTGCCTGCCGAGGCCCATCTCGAACCTGGCGTCGCGCAGCGCCAGCAGGTAGGTTTCCAGCCCCAAGGTATCCCGAAGGCCCGCGACGAGATCGCGGACGGCGGGGAACCACCTCCCCGCCTTCGGGTGGTCCAGGTACCCGGTCCAATAGTCGTCCGGCGCCATGACGACCAAGGTCGGCCGAGACGGCACCAGCGGGTGCTGCTCGGCGACCTCCGACGCGATGTCGGCCGCGTTGGCCTCGGGGTGTGTCGCCACGAGCCGACTCGCGGGCCACCTTCAGCTCGACGACGCAAGGCAGGCGACCGTCCACGACGGCGAAGAGGTCGACCTTGCCGATGCCCCGATCGTCTTGGCGGGCTTTCAGCGGCATCTGGTAGTCGATGATATCGAGCTGCCTTTGGTCCGGCAGCACGCAGGCCTCGCCACCGCGAGAGGCGTTGTACAGTGCGACTGCGAGTTGCTCCTCCCGGCGGTTGGATGACGCGCCGCTGCTGGTGATGCCGGTGCGACCGTGCAAGTAGCGCAGGCCCCGGTCGTGGCGGCGCGGCGCGACGCGCAACAGGTCCTCGTAACGGTGAGCGAGCGTTCCAACACGTGAGGCCAGGGTCGCCGCGACCTCGGCAAACTCAACAATCCGGTTTACGGCAGGGTCGTTGTGGAGGTCGATGAGACCTGCGGCACGCGTGGGTCGGAGACGATACCGCAAACCAACAGCAGACAGAAGCGGCACCACCCGGGCGGCGCCCCGGCGCGGCCCCCGGGGCGAGCGAATCAGTCACCGGTCAACCGAGGCGATCCAGACACCCACCGCCTGCAGCGGCCCGACACTCCACCACGGCCTCGACGGGTCCGCCGCGTACTGCACGAACACCGCGCCCGTCCGCCCGAAAGCAGCTTCGCCAGCACGGCAGACTTGCCGGCAACCGCGGCCGCGGCCAGACCCACCCGTTCGGGGCCGCAGACCGCGCCGCCGGTCCTCGCCACCTGCCATCGCCCGCGTCGGCGCGGCCGCGGGCTCGAGTCCGACTAGGGCCTGGCGACCGCCGCGTGGTAATCCTGGAGCGGCTGCACGTCGATCGCCTCGTCCTTGAGGGCCCGGATCGCACTGACCGCGGCCGACGCGCCGGTGAGGGTCGTGACGCAGGGAACCCCGAGGACGGTCGCGATGCGGCGGAGGGTGCGATCGTCGAAGAAGGACTCGCGTCCGAGCGGCGTGTTGATGACGAGATCGATCTCGCGATTCAACAGCCGGTCGCCGATGTGGGGCCGGCCCTCGTTGACCTTGTAGACGATCGCCGGGTCGAGCCCGTGCGCCCGCAGATAGGCGGCGGTGCCCCGCGTCGCCAGCAGCGAGAACCCGAGCCCCGCGAGATCCCGCGCAATCGGCAGGACATTGGCCTTGTCCTCGTTGTTGACGCTGATGAACGCGGTGCCGCGGTCGGGCAGCCGTTGCCCCGCCGCGAGCTGCGCCTTGGCATAGGCCAGGCCGAAGGTCGCCGCCGCCCCCATGACCTCGCCCGTCGATTTCATCTCCGGGCCCAGGATGGTATCGACCCCGGGGAACCGGACGAACGGGAACACCGGGGCCTTGACGAACACCCCGGCCACGTCGAGGTCGTCGACGAGCCCGAGCTCGCCCAGGGTCCGACCCGCCATGACCCGCGCCGCGACCTTGGCGAGCGGGACCCCCGTCGCCTTCGACAGGTACGGCACGGTTCGAGACGCGCGGGGATTGACCTCGAGCACGTACACCGTGTCGTCCTTGATGGCGAACTGGGCGTTGACGAGACCGATCACGTTCAGCGCCCGCGCGATCCGGCGGGTGTAGTCGCGGATGGTGACGAGATGCCGATCGGCGACGAGATAGGGGGGCAGGACACAGGAGCTGTCGCCGGAATGGATGCCGGCCTGCTCGATGTGCTCCATGACGCCGCCGATGACCACCGCCCCCGCGGCGTCCGCCACCGCATCGACGTCGAGCTCGAACGCATCCTCCAGAAACTTGTCGATCAGCACCGGGTGTTCCGGCGAGGCATCGACCGCCTCGGTCATGTAGCGGTCGAGCGCCCCGGCGTCGTAGACGATGGCCATCGCCCGGCCGCCGAGCACGTAGGACGGCCGGACCACGAGGGGGTAGCCGATCTTCGACGCGACCTCCCGCGCCTCGGCCCGCGACGTGGCGATGCCGCTGGGGGCCTGGGGAATGCCGAGCTCCCACAGCAGCGCCACGAAGCGCTTGCGATCTTCGGCGAGGTCGATCGAGTCGGGCGACGTGCCGAGAATCTTCACGCCCGCCCGTTGCAGGCCGAGGGCGAGCTTCAGCGGGGTCTGCCCGCCGAACTGCACGATGCAGGCGACGTCCCCCCCGGCCGCGCGTTCCTTGTCGATGACCGCGGACACGTCCTCGAAGGTGAGCGGCTCGAAGTAGAGCCGGTCGACCGAGTCGTAGTCGGTCGACACCGTCTCCGGATTGCAGTTGACCATCACGGTCTCGAACCCCTCGTCCTTCAGGGCGAACGCCGCGTGGCAACAGCAGTAGTCGAACTCGATGCCCTGTCCGATACGGTTGGGTCCCGAGCCGAGAATCACCACCTTGCGGCGGTCCGTCGGGGCCGATTCGCACTCCCGCTCCCAGGTTCCGTAGAGATAGGGGGTGAACGACTCGAACTCCGCCGCACAGGTGTCGATGCGCTTGTAGACGGGGGCAAGGCCCGCGTCCCGGCGCCGCTCGCGGATGACCGCCGGGGCCGTATCGAGCGCGCAGCCCAGCTCGTCGTCGCCGAACCCGGCGCGCTTGAGGTCGGTGAGGAGATCGGTGGACAGGTTCCCCAACCCGGCGAGGACAGCCGACCGCCGCAGCTCGACGATCTCGGCGAACTGGGTCAGGAACCACCGGTCGATGCGGGTGAACTCGTGCACCTGCTCGATGCTCCACCCCCGGTCGAGGGCCTGGAACACCGCGAAAATCCGGCGATCCGTGGGTACGACGAGCTGCCGCTGGAGCGCGGCGTCATCGGCAGCCTGATCGTCCGGTTCGGGCCGGCGGGTGAACAAGCGGCCGCTCTGTCCGATCTCCAGCGAACGGATCCCCTTGAGAAACGCCTCCTTGAACGTGCGGCCGATGGCCATCGCCTCCCCGACCGACTTCATCTGGGTCATCAGGGTGCGGTCGGCCTCCGGGAACTTCTCGAAGGTCCATCGCGGCACCTTGACCACGACGTAGTCGATCGTCGGCTCGAAGCAGGCGGGGGTCAGACGGGTGATGTCGTTGGGAATCTCCTCGAGACGATAGCCGAGGGCCAGCTTGGCCGCGATCTTCGCAATCGGAAACCCGGTCGCCTTCGAGGCCAGGGCGGACGAGCGCGACACGCGCGGGTTCATCTCGATGGCCACCATCCGCCCGTCGTCCGGGTTCACCGCGAACTGGATGTTCGAGCCGCCGGTCTCGACCCCGACGCGGCGGATGATCCGCCGGGCCGCGTCGCGCATCCGCTGGTATTCCTTGTCGGTGAGGGTCAACGCCGGGGCCACGGTGATGCTGTCGCCGGTGTGCACGCCCATCGGGTCGATGTTCTCGATTGAGCAGACCACGACGAAGTTGTCGGCGCAGTCGCGCATCACCTCGAGTTCGAACTCCTTCCAGCCGATGACCGATTCCTCGATGAGGATCTCGTGCACCGGACTCAGCTCGATGCCGCGCGTCACGACGTCCCGGAACTCCTCGATGTTATAGGCGATGCCGCCGCCGACTCCGCCGAGCGTGAACGAAGGCCGCACGATCGCGGGGAAACCGAGGCGATCCACCACGCCCAGGGCCTCGTCGAGCGACTTGGCGCAGGCGCTCTCCGGTACGTCGATGCCGATCGACTCCATCGCCTCGCGGAACTTCAGGCGGTCTTCGGCCACCATGATGGCGTCGATCGAGGCTCCGATCAGCGACACCCCGAACTCCTCGAGCACCCCGTTGGCGTCGAGCTCCACCGCCAGGTTCAGCGCGGTCTGGCCCCCAACCGTCGGCAGCAGCGCGTCGGGACGTTCCTGCGCGATGACGGACCGAACCACTTCCCATGTCAACGGCTCGACGTAGGTCCGATCCGAGACCTCCGGGTCGGTCATGATGGTCGCGGGATTCGAGTTGACGAGAATCACCTCGATTCCCTCGGCCCGGAGCGCCTTGCACGCCTGGGTCCCCGAGTAGTCGAACTCGCACGCCTGGCCGATCACGATCGGACCGGACCCGACGACGAGCACACGCTTGATGTCAGTACGGCGCGGCATGGGCAGCAGGGGTCAGACGGCGCGGCGCGCCATCTCCTCAAGGAAGCGGGAAAACAGATAGTCCGAATCGTGGGGTCCTGGCGAGGCTTCCGGATGGTATTGCACGCAGAAGACCGCCTGCCGGCGATGACGCAGCCCCTCGATGGTGCCGTCGTAGAGATTCAGGTGGGTCACTTCGACATCATCGGGGAGCGATTCGGGCTCGACCGCGAATCCGTGGTTCTGACTCGTGATCTCGACCTGTCCGGTGGACACCTGCTTGACCGGATGGTTCGCCCCCCGGTGCCCGAACTTCAATTTGTAGGTAGTCGCCCCCATGGCCAGGGCGAGCACCTGATGCCCCAGGCAGATGCCGAAGACCGGGACGTCCGAATCGACCACCTGCCGGGCGTTGGCCACCGCGTAGTCCAGGGGGGCCGGATCGCCGGGGCCGTTGCTCAGAAACACGCCGTCGGGCTCGATGGCCAGCAGCTCACTCGCCGGCGTGCTCGCGGGAAAGACCCGCACGTGGCACCCGTGAGCCGCCAACCGGCGGAGAATATTCCGCTTCAGCCCGAAATCGTACGCGGCGATGCGGAACCGCCGCCCCCCCGGGGGGGCCGGGGCACGCCGGAACCCCGCCGGTTCGAGCCCGTCCCGCGCATCCGCCTCGGGGGCCGGAGGCCAGTCGAACGGCTCGGCGCAACTCACCGCGCGCACGAGATCGCTGCCTTCCATCGGCACCACCTGGCGCGCCTGGTCCACCAGCTCGTCGGGATCGACCGCGCCCGTGGCGATGACCCCGCGCATCGCCCCCGCGGTACGCAGCTCGCGGGTCAGCGCGCGGGTGTCGATCCCGGTGATGGCGACGACCCCGTTGTCGGACAGATAGTCGCGCAACGTGCCGCTCGACCGCCAGTTGCTCGCGATCGGCGACGCCTCTCGAACCACGAATCCGGCCACCTGGGGACCGCGGGACTCGACGTCCTCGGCGGTCACCCCGTAGTTGCCGATCTCCGGACAGGTCATGGTGACGATCTGCCGGGCGTAGGAGGGATCGGTCAGCACCTCCTGATACCCGGTCATGCTCGTGTTGAACACCACCTCGCCCCGCGCCACACCGGTTGCCCCGGCCGCGGCACCGCGGTACCAGCTTCCGTTTTCGAGCGCAAGGACAGCGTTCATCGAGTAGCTTCGTCGAGCGATGCGGCCACGCGGGCCTGGGTGGCGGAAGCGACCTGTACGGTCGTGGTCCAGGTCCGATATCCTTCCTGCCTGAACTCGATCTGGTGGGCGCCCGCCGGCACGTCCGGGATCAACACCGGTGTTTCGCCGACCAGCCGCTGATCGAGCCAGACCGCGACGCCCGGCGGCCGCGTTTCGGCGAGAATGGATCCTAACTCAACTTCCACGCTTGGCGGCGAATCGGCCGGTACCGCAGCACCCGCGGACGGCCCCGCCGGCGGCTCGGCCGTCAGATCGGGGTCGAACGCCCCGATCCGGTCGTCTTCGTCGATCGTGATCTGCTCGCGGCGCGACCCGTAGCCGGCCAGGGTCACCTCGACGTCGTAGGCGCCGTACGGCAGCTCCGCCAGAGCCAACGGGGTCGTGCCGCGGGACTCGCCGTTGACGATGACCTCGGCTCCGGGGGGCATCGATCGCACCAGCAGACGCCCGTCGAAGACCGCCGGCGCGGCCTCCGGGGGCGCGACCGGCGCCGGGGGATCCGGTTCCCGAGCCGCCACCGGCTCCGGCCGTCGAGCCGCGGCCGGCGGCTCCGGCTCTCGAACCGCGGCCACCGGCTCCGCGGGGGCGGCGTCCGGCGGAGCCGCGGCGCCCGGAGACCCGCCCCCGGGCGGAGACGGCGCGTCGTTCGACGACTCGACCGCGGCCGACTCCGGCGGCGGTTCCTCGACCACGGCCTCGCTGAACGCGCGGCCGGGGTCCTCCGCGGCGGCGCTCTCCGCCGCCCCCCCGGCGACCGGGGCAGCGTCGTCGCCGCCCATCCACCCCAGTCCGATGACGAAGGCGGTCGCCGCGACCGCAACGCCGATCACCGCCACCAGCGCGACCGGGAGCCGGCGTGCCTGATCGTTCGGACCCTGATCGAAGATCTCCCCGGCGGGGTCCTCCGGCTCGGAATCGTCATCCAGGCCGTAGTCGTACCCCTCTTCGGGCGTCAGGGCGAACCCGCGGTCATCGCCGTCCGCGTCGATGTCGCCGGCGTCGTCCGCGTCGGACGCCCGCGGGTCCGGCTCGCCGGGCTCCGGCTCGACGACCTCGTCCGCCTCGTGCGTCTCCTGCAGGGCATCTCCCGGGTCGTATTCCTCGGAGCCTCCCTCGGTTTCCGCATCCGGCGCCGGGTCTGCGCGACCGCCTTCGACCCGGGACTGCAGCTCCCCGACGGAAATCGGCGCATAGCTGTCGGGGTCGAGACCGGATTTCTCCCGGCCGGGGCCGGGGACCACCCCTCCCCTGCCGTCCCGGAGACCCGCGTCGAGCCCCTCGGCGACATCGGCCAGAGCGTCGATGCCGGCGCGCAAATCCAGGTCGTCGCCGGCATCGTGCCGGGCGCCGCCGCCGGCCCCGCCGCGGTCCAGGGCCGCATCGAGCGGATCGAGGCCGGAACCCGCCGCGTCCGCGGCGTCCTCCACGCCGTCCGCCGCCGGCCGTGGATCTCCGGCCTCGGGGCCGTCCGCCTGCGTCCGAGCCCGTTCATCCGGCGCACTGAGATCGAGCGCCCGTTTCGTCCAGTCGATGTCCGCCTGCTTGCCGCGCCATGGCGCCCGCCTCTTCCGTTTCCGCATCACGGTCCCTCCGACCGCGGCGGCGACCGGCTCTCCCCCGAGGGGAGCGGTGCCGCCCGCGGCGACAGCCGGATCGCCGCTTGCGCGCTCCGGCTCCTGGCCGCTTCCCGGTTCGTTCGTCTCTTCGCCGCGAATCCCGGCCAGCGTCTGGCGGACATCGGCCGCGCCGGTCCACCCCAGGACGCCGGCCAGATCGTCGGCGAACTGCCCCGCCGACCGCGGCCGACGGTCCGGTTCGGCAGCAAGCGCCGCCTCGAAGAGCGGCATCAGACGCGCGGCCGCGCGTGCATCCAGGACCTGCTCGAGGTGCCCGGTCATCCGGCTCCCGGCCTCGCCGGCCCTGCGTCCGGTGAGTAGCTCGTACGCCACCGCCGCCAGCGCGTGACGATCGGCGGACGGCCCCCAGTCCGCGCCCGCGATCTGCTCCGGCGCCGCATAGGGCCGCCGCAACGGACCACGCCGCCCCACCCGATCGAGCGCCGCGACGATGCCGAAGCCGCTTGCCCGCGCCCGATCGGACGTGACGAACACGTCACGCAAGTGGAGGGCGCCGTGGGCGAGGCCGCGCTCATGCACGACGTCCAGCCCCTCGGCGAGCTGCACGACGAACGGCAGGGCAATCTCGGCCGCCGCAGGGGCCCGGCGACGCATGGTGACGTCGAGCGACTCCGCCGCGACGTACTCGTAGGCGAGATACGGCACCCCATCGGCGACGCCGGCGCCCACGGGACCGACCACCGCCGGGTGCGACACCCCCACTCCGACGATCTCCTCGAGCGCGTCGCCGAAGAGGATCGTCTGCTCGGGGGTCAGATCGACATGAAAGGCTTTGAGCGCAAAGAGACGGTCGCCATCTGTCGGGTCGCGACCCGACAGGCGCGCGCGATACACGGGACCGAGGACGCCACTCCCGATCTGGTGTATCACGCGGTAAGGACCGAATACACCAGGAGCGTGATACGCGCTGGAACCGCCGAGCGTAAGGGGGGAGCGTTCCTCCAAGTCGAGACTGGACGATACCAGGAAGTGCACGGTTTTTCAATACGATAGACCGATCCCTGCCGGCATGCCGCTCCGTGCCGAAGGACGGCGCCGCCGGACGACCGTCGCTTGACACTTCGCACCCGCTCTGCGACAGTGGGGGGTCAGTGCCTTCGGAGCTTTCCGCCCCCCCTCACAGCGTCCCGCTACCCGTCGATTTCCAGGGGTTTCCCGGCATCAAGCGGCTCGCGGCCGAGTACACCGCCAACTTCGACGTGCTCCAGTCGTTCTTCGCCGGCGATCCATCCGACGACGACGCCTGGCGCGCAGCGATCGCCGCGCGCACGCGGCCGGACCGGGAACCGGCAGCCATCGGCACGATCGTCCGTACCCAGCAGCGCGCCCGGAACGCGCCGGGTGCGGCGATAGAGGCGGCCGCGCGTCTCGACGATCCCCGGTCGGTCGCGGTGGTGACCGGCCAGCAGGCGGGCCTCTTCGGAGGACCGCTGTACACGCTCCTGAAAGCGGTCTCCGCGATCCGGCTGGCCCGGCGCGTCGAGCGCGTCTTCGGGGTTCCGGGAGTGGCGGTCTTCTGGGTCGATGCGGAAGACCACGACCTCGACGAGATCCGGACCTGCGGCGTGCTGGACGCCGACCAGGCATTCACGACGGTGACCCTGGCCGCCACCGCGCCCCCCGGCACTCCCGCCGCCGCGGTGCGCCTCGGCCCCGAGATCGAGACGGCGCTCGACGCGCTCGCCGCGGCCCTGCCCGAGACGGATTTCACGGCCGAGGTGCTGGGCGGCCTCCGCCGCGCGTACGCGAACGGACGCGGAATCGTTACGGCTTTCGCGACGTGGCTCGAGCACCTGCTCGGCCGGCACGGGCTGGTCGTCTTCGACGCCGCCGACCCGGCCGCGAAACCGCTGGCGGCGGACCTGTTCGCCCGCGAGATCACCAGCGCCGGCACGAGCACGTCGCTGGCCCGATCGGCGGGCGAGCGCCTGCGGGACGCGGGGTTCCATGCGCAGGTGGATCCCCCCGCGAACGGGGTGGCCCTGTTTCTCCAGGACGGCGAGCGGCGGGCCATCCGCATCGACGGCGATCGGCTGCGCGCCGGTGACGACGCGCTGGATCGTGCGGCATGGCTCGACCGGCTCCGCGCCGATGCCGCAAGCTTCAGCCCCAACGTCCTGCTGCGCCCCATCGTCCAGGATCGGCTGTTCCCGACCGTCTGCTACGTCGCCGGACCGAACGAGCTCGCGTACCTGGGGCAGCTCAAGCCGCTGTACGCCCATTTCGGGGTACCGATGCCGCTGGTCGTACCGCGAGTCAGCGCGACCTTGGTGGACCCGGCGGTCATGAAGTTTTTGCGGCGCACCGAGATCGACCTGACCACGCTGCAACCCCGCGACGAATCGGCGCTGAATCGCCTGCTGGGGGCGCAGCTTCCCGCCTCCGTCGAGCAGGCGCTGCACGCCGCCGGAGACGCGATTCGCGACCGGATGGCGGCGGTGGCGGCGGCGGTGGTCGAGGTCGACCCGACGCTGGCCGGCGCGGCCGAATCGACGCGCGGGCGGATGGAACGCGACCTCGGCGGCCTGCAGAACAAAGTCGTGCAGGCCGCCAAGCGCAGGCACCAGACCCTCCGGCGCCAGTTCACGCGGGCGCAGTCCCAAATCTTCCCCCACGGAAGCCCCCAGGAGCGCGCGATCGGCGGCATCTGCTTCCTGAACCGCTACGGCGACACCCTGGTCGACCGCCTCCTCTCGGATGCGACGCTCGATGCAAGCCGCCATTGGGTGATCGCGGTCTAGTGTGCTGTCCCGGAAATATACAGTGCAATGCGTTCCACCTTGGCGAGGATCGATTGCGCCGTGGCAGTCCAAGCGAACGGCGAGGCATCCGTATTGTACCGCTCGACGAAGCGATTGATTCTCCCGATCAGTTCCCGCACGCTGCTGAAGGAGCCGCGGCGGATGGCCTGTTCGGTGATGATGCCGAACCACCGTTCCACTTGGTTGATCCAGGACGCGTAGGTCGGCGTGTAGTGGACGTGGTACCGTGGCCGGTTCGCCAACCACGCCTTCACGCGGGCATGCTTGTGCGTGGCGTAGTTGTCGACGATCAGATGCACGTCGAGGTCGGCGGGGACGTTCGCGTCGATGTGGCGCAGAAAGGCGAGGAACTCCTGATGCCGGTGGCGGGGTTTGCATTGCGTGAGCACCGTACCGGTAGCCACTGCCAAGGCCGCGAACAAGGTAGTGGTCCCGTGACGCCAGTAGTCGTGAGTAACCCCTTCCACGTACCCCAGGCCCATCGGCAGCACCGGCTGCGTCCGTTGCAGCGCCTGGATTTGGCTCTTCTCGTCGACGCACAGGACCACGGCGTGGTCCGGAGGGTTGAGGTAGAGCCCGACGATGTCGCGCACCTTCTCGACGAAAAACGGGTCGGTGGACAGCTTGAACGAGCCCTGCCGGTGCGGCTGGACTCCAAACAACTTGAACCACCGCTGCACCGTGCTCTTCGAGACGCCGCTGTGGCCGGCCATCGAGCGCACGCTCCAATGCGTCCGGTCTGGCGGTGTCGCCTGCAGGGCGTGGTTGATGACGGCGGCTACGCGCTCATCATCGTAGGTGCGCGGCCGCCCGGGGCGGAGTTCGTCGTGCAAGCCTTCCAGACCGCACTCGCGATACCGTCTACGCCACTTGCCGACGGTGGCGTTGCTCACGCCCAACCGCGCCGCGACGGCCGTGCTCGACCTGCCCTCGGCGCAGGCGAGCACGATCTGCGCCCGCTGGACCAACCCGCTCGGGAGCGATCGGGACCGGCTGATTTGAGTCAAATGAGCGTGCTCCGCCTCGCTGAGTTCGATGGGAGCAACCGGACGGCCTCGTGGCATGGGGACCCTCCTCCTGAGAGAGCCCCAATTTTACTCCATTACTTAAGGGACGGCACACTAGCAGCCCGTGGTGAAAGGCCCCGCTGCATTCGAGCGGCGATGCATCCCGCGCACTCGCCACTCTCGGTGCAACGCGGGGTTCCACTACGGGCTGCCAGGCGCCTCGTCGCGCGGGCGCCTTCGGCCCGCCGGCGCCGGCGCCGGTCTCGGTGCAGCTACGCAGTTTCTCCACGGCTCCCGAACACCCGACTCCGCTCCCCCGTAATCTGCCGGCGCGACGATCCGATAAACAGGACGTGAGCAGCACCTCTGCGACTCGTTCCCGGCCGAAGCGTCGAGCACCGCGCCGGCGGCGGTCGACCCGGCCGGCGGCGTGGATTCGGTACGGAAAGACCGTCCTCGCGTTGGTGCTCCTGAGCGCCTCGGCCACCCTGCTGGCCTATCGGACGTTGTCCCGACAGCTCGACGAGCGGCTGGCGGCCGGACTGACGCCGCCGACGGCGATGGTATTCGGCGCGCCGTTCGAGCTGCTGCCCGGCCTGGGACTCGACCGCACCAGCCTCGCCGCCCGGCTCGGCGAGCTGGGCTATACACGACGCGACCAGGCGCGGCGGGCCGGCGAATACGCGGTCGAAACGGATGCGGTGAACCTCATCCCGCGCGAGGGTCCGCACCAGGGCCGAATCGCCCGGATCCGTTTCGCAGCGGCCGGCGGCAGCGATGCCGGTTACGTGGCCGCGATCGAGATGCCGCCCGGCCGGCGTGCCGAGCGCCTCACTCTGGCCGCCCCGCATCTGTCCACCCTGCACGGCGGCGATCGCCGGCGGCGCCGGGCCGTGCCGCTGGAAGAGATGCCCGAGGATGTCGTGCGGGCGGTGCTGGCGGCCGAGGACCATCGATTCTTCGCGCACCCCGGGATCGATGCGGTCCGCATCGCCGGTGCCGCGGTGACCAATCTGACCGGCAACCGGAGCTACCTCGTCGGGGCGAGCACGCTGACGCAGCAACTCATCAAGAACACCCTGCTGAGCCCGGAGCAGACGGTGTGGCGGAAGCTCCGCGAGCAGGCCCTGGCGCTGCTGCTGGAGCGGCGTCTGCCCAAGTCCCGCATCCTCGAGCTGTATCTGAACGAGGTCTATCTCGGTCACCGGGGATCGTTCGCCATCCACGGCGTCGCCCAGGGCGCCCGGGCCCTCTTCGGCAAGGATCTGCGGAACCTGACCCTCAGCGAAGCGGCCGCCCTGGCCGGCATGATACGCGCACCGCAGACCCATGCGCCGCACCGGCACCCGGAACGCGCCACTGAACGGCGCAACGGGGTACTGCAGGCGATGGTGGACCTCGGACTGGTGACCCCGGACCGCGCCATGGTCGCGGCCCGCGAGCCGTTGACCGGCGCCACCGACACCGCGGACCGGGAGGCGCCGTATCTCGTCGACTTCGTTCGGGCGCAAATCGAGAACCGACTGGACGACTGGCGGGGCGCCGGCGAGGACCTGCGTATCGAGACGACGGTGGATCTGCATCTGCAGCGCCTGGCGGAAACCGCCGTACGGGAGGGGTTGGACCGGATCGCGGACCGGCGCGGCCGGAACTCCGAGACCGCGCCCCAGGCCGCGCTGGTGGCTGTCGACCCGCGCAGCGGCGCGATCCGGGCCATGGTCGGCGGCCGCTCCTACCAGGAGTCGCAATTCAACCGCGCCGAACATGCGCGCCGGCAGCCGGGGTCCGTGATCAAGCCGTTCGTGTATCTGGCCGCCCTCGAACGGGCCGCCCGCGAGCCGGGATTCCGATTCACCGCCGCGTCGGTGATCGACGACCGGCCGACGACGTTCCGGTTCGGCGGCCGGCCCTGGCGGCCGACCAACTATGGCGGCGTCTACGACGGACCGACCACGGCGCACTCGGCCCTCGCCCGGTCGCGCAACGTCGCCGCGGTCAAGGTCGGCGAGCAGGCCGGGTTCCGGGCGATCGCGGATCTCTGGGCGGCCGCTTCGGGCGGCGCGACCCCGCCGGCCTATCCCTCCATCGTCCTCGGGAGCTTCGAGAGCACCCCGCTGGAGGTGGCCGCCGCCTATACCGTCCTCGCGAACCGCGGCGCCCGCGCGCCGCTGCACGCAGTCAGCCGGGTCACGGCCGGCGAACGGGTGATTCACCGCGCCGAGGACCCGCCGCGGCCGGTGGCCCGCGCCGAGGACGCGTTCCTCGTGACGTGGATGCTGCGCAGCACCCTCGACACCGGCACCGCGGCGGCGGCGCGCCGGAACGGCTTCGTGCATGACGCGGCGGGCAAGACCGGCACCTCGAACGACCTGCGCGACGCGTGGTTCGCAGGCTACACGCCCACCCTCCTGACGGTGGTCTGGGTCGGCATGGACGACAACAGCCCGTTGGGCCTCACCGGGGCCGAGGCCGCCCTGCCCATCTGGACCGTCTTCATGCGGCACGCCCTGGGCGAACGGACGACACCGGGATTCATGCCGCCGTCCCGCGTCACCCTCGTCGACATCGACCCGGAGACCGGCCTTCGGGCCACCCCCCGCTGTCCCCAATCGATCGCGGAAGCCTTCGTCGAGGGTACCGAGCCCGGCGCGCAGTGCCGGCGGCATTGAACCATCCCGGGGCACCGCCAAGCACCTCGCCACGGATCTTCCCGTCGCAACCTTACGGTTTCTCGCGCAGGCGGTCACTCTGCCCGCCCCACCAGTGGTTTCGGTGCGTTCACGGACACGGCCGGCGACGTATAATCGAGGGATGATACGGCGATCTCGCACGTCCCGGTGGCGGTGGCTGCTCGTGGTCGGACTGGCCGGCGGCTGCGGCGCGGCTCCTCCCGACGCCCCCGTGGAACCGGCGGCCCCGGCCGACGCCCCGGCGCCGCCGGTGATGGTGGACCCGGTTCCGGCCGAGCTGCCGGAGATCGTCGCCAGCGTCGATGCCTACTCGATCACGCGCGACGAGCTGGAGCAGGCGGTGCGCAGCGCGGAGATCCAGGCCGGCCAGGCGCTGCCCGCGCAGTTTCGGGACCAGGTGTACCGGGCCGTCCTCGACCGGCTCGTGGCGTTTCACCTGTTGCTGCAGGAATCGGAGACGCGAAGCATCGTCGTGGACGACGCGGTGATCGACGCGCGCATCGACACCATTCGATCCGGTTTTCCCGACAACGAGGCCTTCGAGGCCCAGCTCGAGCGTTGGGATACGTCACTGAGCATCTTGCGGGAGGAAGCCCAGCGGGACCTGCTCGTCGAACGCGTTCTGGAGTCGGCGGTCCTCCTGGAGTCGGCGGTCCTCGCCAGCCTCGAGATCGACCCCGAGTCGGTGCGCGCATTCTACGAGCAGCATCCCGAGCAGTTCACGCAGCCCGGCGGGGTGCGGGCGCGCCACATCCTGATCGAGGTCAGTCCGGACGCGGCCGAGCCGGACCGGGCGGAAGTCCGGGACCGTGCCCGGCGCCTGCGTGTCGACGCCGAAGGCGGCGCCGACTTCGAAACCCTCGCGCGGGAGCACTCCGACGACCCGGGATCGGCGGCCAACGGCGGTGACCTCGGCCTCGTCGTCGAGGGCCAGACGGTGGCGGCGTTCGAGACCGCCCTGTTCGCGCTCGATCCGGGCGAGCTGAGCGACGTCGTCGAGACGCCGTTCGGGTTTCACGTCATCCAGATGGTCGAGCGGCAGGACGACAGCATCGTGCCGTTCGAGGAAGCCAGCGGTCCGATAGGCAACCTGCTGCTGCAGCAGGAACAGCAGACTCGAACCGCGGCCTTCATCGAGGAACTGAAGGCGAGGCACGACGTTCGCATCCTGATCTGAACCGCGGCGTCCGCCCGCGGGCGAGGGTTCCGGCCGAACCGACCCGGGCAGGGAGACCAACAGACCACCATGAGAAACGAAGATGTGTTCGAGGCGGTCGCCGAGGCGCTGCAACGGGGAGAACCGGCCGCGCTCGTCACGATTATCCGGGCGCAGGGCTCCACCCCGCAACGGGTCGGCGCGAAGATGCTGGTGTTCCCGGACGGACGCACGGTGGGCACGATCGGGGGCGGCTGCTACGAGAACGAAGCGTTCTGGAAAGCGCGGACCGCCATCGAGACCCGGCAGCCGGTCATCGCCAAGTACGAGCTGGCGGACGACATCGCGGAGGACTCGGGATTGATCTGCGGGGGCCAGATGGAAGTGTACATCGAGCCGCTCGAACCGGCGCCGGAGCTCTATCTCGTGGGCGCGGGACACGTCTCGTATCATCTGGCCCGGGCCGCCCACGAGGTCGGCTTCAAGCTGCACGTCATCGACGACCGGGAGAAGTTCGCCAACGCCGAGCGATTTCCGCACGCCGAGGAAGTCGTGGTGGACGCGATTCCGGACTGGCTCGAACGGGCCGAGCTCCCGGCGCACGCCTTCGCGGTCATCCTGACCCGGGGGCACCGGCACGACCTCGACGCCCTCCGGGCCCTGGCCCCGAAGCCGATCCGCTACCTCGGGCTCATCGGCAGCCGCGCCAAGGTCGCCCGCCTCACCGAGGTACTGGAAGGCGAAGGCATGCCTCCGGAGCAGGTGCGCCGGGTGCATTCCCCGGTCGGCCTGGATCTGGGCGCGGTCACGCCGCAGGAGATCGCGGTGTCCATCCTCGCCGAGCTGATCGCGGTAAAGTACGGCAGGATCGACCCGGCCGCCGGGCAGGACGGCGTACGCGACGCCAAGTCGATGAGCTGGAGCCCCCGGCCCCGGTCCGAGGTCGCGGTCGGCAGCTAGAAAGCGGCTATACTGTCTATCTGATGCCTCGGCAGTTCGTCTCACACGATCCCGGCGGTTCGAATCTTCCCGAGCGCACGCGCCGGGTTCTTGCCGCGCTGACGCAGGAGTACATCGAGCACGGCGCCCCGGTCTCGTCGCGGCGTCTGGTCGAGCACTGCGGATTCGGATTGTCCGCGGCGACGGTGCGCAACATCCTGGCCACCCTGGAGGACGCCGGATACGTTTCGCAGCCGCACACCTCGGCGGGACGGATTCCCACCGACGTCGGCTACCGCTGCTACGTCGACTTCCTGCTAGAGCACCGGCGCGCGGCCCGTTCGACGCCGGCGGTCGAAGCCCGGCTGCGGCAGGCGGGCTCGGTCAAGGGCGTGCTGTCGAACGTCTCCCACGAGCTGTCCCGCGTCTCGCATCACCTCGGTTTCGTCCTCGCCCCCACCAACGAGACCGCCGGCTTCGAACACATCGAGTTCGTGCCGTTGGAAGGCACGCGCATTCTCGTCATGGTCACCGCGCAGGCCGAGCAGGTCTGTCACAAGGTCGTGGACATCGGCGAGCACGTACAGCGGAGCGAGCTCGAACAGGGAACCAACTACCTCAACCGGGAATTCCGGGGCCTCGCCATCGGTGAAATGCATGCCCTGATCATCCAGCGCCTGCGTCAAGAGCAGGTG
Organism: Vicinamibacterales bacterium; assembly: GCA_965229825.1. Lineage (GTDB taxonomy): Bacteria > Acidobacteriota > Vicinamibacteria > Vicinamibacterales > UBA8438 > JAJEEA01. The sequence goes on along the minus strand of CBDDJQ010000012.1, from coordinate 314,517 downwards.
CTCTACGACGAACTGCTGTCGCAATGGCTGCGTCTGGCGAGCTCGACCCTCGAGGACATGGTGCCGCAGGAAAGCGTATTCGTCGACGGCGCGACGTTCCTCTTCGACGAGATGTCCGACGAGGACGGCCCGGTGTCGTTGGACACGTTGCGGGCGCTGCTGGCGATGATGCAGGAAAAGCACCGGCTGGTCCGGCTGCTCGGTGAATACCTGGGCGCGGACGGGCTGCGGGTGGTCATCGGCTCCGAGCATGCGGAGAGCGAGCTGCACGCCTTCAGCCTCGTCGCCACGGCCTATTTCGACGGTCGGCAGACCGGAACCGTGGGAGTGATCGGCCCCCGTCGGATGCGCTACTCGCGGGCAATCGCCGCGGTCGACAGCGTCTCGCAGGCGGTCAGCCGGGTCCTCCTCAACCACACCGCCCCTTCCACAGATGATGCCCGACGAACACCAGATTGAACCGTCTGAACCAGAGCAGGCAGCGCAACCGGAGCCATCAGGGCAGCCGGAGCCATCAGAGCCACAGGCGCCGCCGGACGATGCCGCCCCGGAACCGGAATCTTCCTCACCACCGGACGAAACACCACCGGACGACGGCGTCGGCGCCGACTCGAAGGGTGCGGAGCTCGAGGAGGTCGTCCGCGAGCGCGACGCGCACTACGATCGCCTGCTGCGGGCTACGGCCGAGTTCGACAACTATCGAAGACGCACCGAACGCGAGCGCCGCGAGCTGATCGAACAGGCCGCCGGCGATCTGCTCGGTGACCTGTTGCCGGTCGTCGACGATCTCGAGCGCGCCCTCGCCGCGGATACCCAGGATGGAGACGCCTACCGCCGGGGGGTGGAGATTATTCACAAGCAGTTGCTCGACCTCATGGCCAGGCGCGGCGTGGCGCCCATCAAGGCGCTCGGAACCGATTTCGACCCGACCCTCCACCAGGCGGTGATGCACGAACCCAGCGACAGCCACCGCGACGGTGAAGTCGTCGAGGAATTGAGACGGGGGTATACGTTGCGCCAACGGTTGCTCCGGCCGTCGATGGTCAAGGTGGCGAAAGCGTGACAACGCGAGACTACTACGAGATTCTCGGCGTTCCCCGTACGGCGGAGGACGCGGATATCAAGAGCGCCTATCGCAAGCTGGCCCTCAAGCATCATCCGGACCGCAACCCCGGGGACAAGACCGCCGAAGAACGGTTCAAGGAGGCCGCCGAAGCCTACTCGGTCCTGGCGGACCCCGAGAAGCGGAGCCGGTACGACCGGTTCGGCCACGCCGGGGTCAGCGGAGCGTCCGGCGCCGGGGCCGGGGTCGACCCGACGATCTTCAATGACTTCGGTGACATTCTCGGCGGACTGGGCGATCTGTTCGGGCTCGGCGGCGCCCGGCGCGGCGGCGCCCGGCGCGGCAATGACCTGCGCTACGACCTGGAAATCTCGTTCCAGGAAGCGGCGAACGGCTCGGAAACCACCCTGCAGATCCCGCGCGAAGAACCGTGCGACACCTGCGGCGGCTCCGGATCCGCGCCGGGCAGCACACCGGAACGGTGCGTACACTGTCACGGCAACGGCCAGATCCGCATGCAGCAGGGGTTCTTCACGGTGGCCCGAACCTGCCACCACTGCGGCGGCATCGGCCGGGTCATCTCAAAACCGTGCCAGACGTGTCACGGCCAGGGACGGATCAGCCGCGAGCGCAAGCTGACGGTGAAGATTCCGCCGGGCATCGCCACCGCCCAGCGCCTCCGGCTGACCGGCGAGGGAGAGTTCGGGGGTCGAGGCGCCCCCCCCGGCGATCTGTACGTCGTCATCCACGTCCACGAGCATCCGTTCTTCCACCGCGACGGCGACGACCTGCTGTGCGAGGTCCCGGTGACCTTTCCCACGCTGGTGCTCGGCGGGGAGATCGAGGTCCCCACCCTCGACGACTCGGCCACCATCCGCATTCCCAAGGGCACGCAGCCGGACACCCGCTTCCGCGTGCGGGACCAGGGGATGCCCAACGTCGGCGGGCGGGGACACGGCGACCTCTACGTCCGGGTCAAGGTGGCGGTGCCCCGCCGGTTGAGCCACGAACAGAAGGACCTGATCGAGAGCCTCGACGAGACGATGCCCAAGCGGGTGCTCGACCCGATGGTGAACGGCGAGGGCGAGGATCGCCCCTTCTTCGAACGTGTCAAGGACATCTTCGGGTAATCGCCATCCGGCGCTCGACGTGCAGGCTTCCGTCGACCACCCCGGCTCCCTGTCGTGGCTGGACGCGATTGCCGTCGCGGTCGACGACCACCGGCCGTGCGCCCTCGACGAGCCCGCCCCGAATCACATCCGCGTGTTCTTCGAAACGGCGGCCGACCGGGATCGCGCCCTCGCCGCGGTGGTATCCGCTCATGGCGACGAGGTGCGGGCCCGGGCGATCCGGGTCTCCGACGAGAACTGGGCGGCCCGGTCCCAGGCGGACCTGCAGGCGGTCCGGGTCGGACGGGTCGTCGTCGCCCCGCCCTGGTGCCCGCCCCCGGCCCCGGACCCCGCGGACGTCGTCGTGACCATCCGGCCGGCCCTCGGCTTCGGCAGCGGTCACCACCCGAGCACGCGTCTCGCTCTGCGGGGCCTGCAACAGGTGGACCTCACGGAGGGCCACGTGCTCGATCTGGGGACCGGCTCCGGAGTCCTGGCCATCGCCGCCGTCAAGCTGGGGGCGCGCCGCGCCACCGGCATCGACCGCAACCCCGATGCCCTCGCCTCCGCCCGGGAGAGTGTCGACGCGAACGGCGTCGCGGCCGCGGTCGAGCTCCGCCGGCAAGGCGTCGCCGACGTGGAACCGGCGAGCGCGTCGGTCGTCGTCGCCAATCTGACCGGCGCCGCCCTGATTCGCCTCGCCCCGATCCTCGCGGCCCTCGTCGAACCCGGCGGCCCCATGATTCTCTCCGGCATCCTGGAGCAGGAAGAAGCGGCGGTCGCCCGTGCCTACGCGAACCACGGGCCGATGGAGTGGCGGGCGGCCGAGGATGAATGGATCGGGATGGCGTTTCGCATCCCGTCCCGCCGATGAACCGGCGCGCGTCCCAGGCAGCCGGGAGTCTGCGCCGCTGAACGGGCTCCTGCCAGCCCGTGGCGAAAGTCCCCGCTGCATTCGACCGGCGGTGCATCCTGCCTGACTGCGTTGTTCCTCGGAGCTGCCCTCTGCTCCGCGGTCACCATATGCCAAATATGCTCCCTCGTCACGCCTTGTCCGGCACGGACGCCTCCCAGTCCGCTGGTGCCTCCGCCGATCTCGGTGCAACGCGGGTGCTACAGGTCGCCCCAGAGGTACAGCAGTATCGCGGTCGTGCACGCGACCACCGCATCGGCCCGGAAGGTCAGGCGGCCGAACGTGACGAGCCGGAACCCGGCGGCGGACGCGGCCTCCACCTCGTCTCCGCTCCACCCCCCTTCCGGCCCGATGGCCAACGTCGCCGAAGCCGGCCGGGGCTCCTGCGCAAGGGCCCGCAATCCGGCCGCGCCGTCATCGGCCGCGCCGGGCTCGGCCAGCAGCAGCCGCACCGCCGACCGGTCGCAGTCGAGGAGCCATTGCAGTGAGCGGGGAGGCCTGACCTCGGGGATGAACGCCCGGCGGCACTGCTTGGCGGAGGCTATCGCGATCCGCGTCCAGCGCCCGGCGTCGCGCGGCGGAGACGCCGTCCGGGCCGTCGTGAGCGGCTGCACCGCCGCCGCCCCGACCATCGTGGCATCCCGGACCACGTCGTCGAACTTGCGCCCCTTCAGCAACGCCGGGGCGACCGTCAACGCCACCGCCGGCTCGCGAACCGGCGCCACCCGCTCGTACGGACGCACGATCGTGCGGTCCCGCTCGACCCGTTCCACCCGCGCGAGATACTCCGTCCCCCGCCCGTCGAATACCGCGACGGTGTCGCCGGCGGCGAGCCGCAACACCCGCGACAGATGCGCGGCCTCGCCGTCCGGCAGCGGAACCGGGGCATCGAGTCCAGCCAGGTCGGGGGCGAAGAACCGGGGCGGCATCGTCCGATTATAGGTGCCCGGACCACCCTTTCCCGGACGCCCCGCGCCGCCGGCTCACGACGGCGGCTGCCAACAGCCCGTGGCGAAAGCCCCGCTGCATTCGAGCGGCGATGCATCCCGCCCGACTGCGTTGTTCGGACGGACTGCGGAGCAGTCCGCGGTTGCCACATGACCAATAGGCGCCCTCCTCACGCCTTGTCAGGCGGGCGCCTCGCCGCTCCCGGTGCAACGCGGGGTTTCGCCACGGGCTGCTATACTTCCGCCCTTCATGTTGTTCTCCGATCACCTGCTCGGTAAGTACAAGATCATCTCCACGATCGGCAGCGGTGGATTCGGCACGGTGTATCTCGCCGAAGACACCTGGATCAACAAGAAGGTCGCCCTGAAGATCCCCCACCGCCAGAACCTGAACTTCAGCGAGCTGCTCCGGGAGCCGCGTCTCCTGGCTACGCTGGACCACCCGAACATCGTCGCCATCACCACCGCGGAGAAGCAGGACGGCATCTTCTTCATCGTGATGGAATACGTGCAGGGCGACACGCTGGAAGCGGTCATCGGAACCACCGGCGCGCTCGATATCGATCGCACCATCGACTATTCGATCCAGATCGGAAAGGCGATGGAGTACGCCCACGGGCAGGGGGTCATCCACCGCGACCTGCGTCCGTCCAACGTCCTCGTCTCCGAGTCCGGAACCCTGAAGGTGGCCGATTTCGGCACGTCACGGTTTCTGGAGCTCGCAGCCCGCGGCACCACCGTCATCGGCAGCCCGCCGTACATGGCGCCGGAGCAGTTTCAAGGCGAGGCGGTCTTCGCGTCGGACGTCTACTCGTTCGGCATCACCATGTATCAGATGCTGACCGGCGAGCTGCCCTACGATCCCCCGGCGCCGCGCAATCTCCACCTCCTGCACAGCGGCGAGCTGGTGAAGCCGCCGCACTTGCTGAACACCACCATCCCGCCGGAACTGGAGGACGTGGTGATGAAGGCGCTGGCCCCGGAACTCACCGACCGGTACAAGGACACCTCCGAGCTCCTGGCGGACCTCGACGACCTCCGGTCCTCGCGGCTCGCCCGGCCGGCCCGCCCCTCCCAGCGGAAGAGCGCCGTGGCCGCTTCTCGCGCCCGCCGCACGCCGCGGCCGCCCCGCGCGACGCCGTCGGCCCCGTTCTGCTGGTTCTGCAACAAGCCGCTGCCCGCCCGCGCCAACCGCTGCCCCTTCTGCCGCGAACCCCAATAGCATCGGAACCTCCGGTCGCGCGGCGCGGACGGCCGGGGAGATTCGGTATTTCGAGCGGCGGGGACGGGATTTTGGGTTGCGCCCCGGTGGAACCGGACACTACACTGGAAAATATCTGATTCGACAGTAGATGGGCAGGTTTTCGCGATGAGTTTTGGCAGCGGCAGGATCTGGATGAACGGCAGCCTGGTCGACTGGGCGGACGCAAAGATCCACATCGGCTCACACGTCGTCCACTACGGAAGCGGCGTGTTCGAAGGCATCCGATGTTACGACGCGCCGGGCGGATCGGTCATCTTTCGGCTCGACGCCCATCTGCGTCGTTTCTACGACTCGGCGAAGGTGTACCGGATGCCCCCGCAGATCGACCGGTCCGCCTTCCGCGAGGCGGTGCTCGAAACGATCCGGGCGAACCGCTACGCCGCGTGCTACATCCGCCCGCTGCTCTACCGGGGCTACAACAGTCTGGGCGTCAATCCGTTCACCTGCCCGGTCGAGGCGGCCATTCTCGTCTGGGAGTGGGGAGCCTATCTGGGAGAGGACGCCCTGGAAAAAGGGGTGGACGTCCAGGTGAGCTCGTGGGCCCGGCCCGCGCCGAACACGTTTCCGGCGATGGCCAAGTCCACCGCCAACTACGCCAACTCGCAGCTGATCAAGATGGAAGCCACCCTGAACGGCTATGACGAGGCGATCGCCCTCGATCCGTCGGGACTGGTCAGCGAGGGCAGCGGCCAGAACATCTTCGTGATCCGTGACGGCGCCATCTTCACGCCGCCGATGGGCGGGTCGGTGCTCCCGGGCATCACGCGGGACGTGACCATCACGCTGGCCCGCGATCTCGGAATATCCGTCGTCGAGCAGCCGGTGCCGCGCGAGATGCTGTACATCGCCGACGAAGTCTTCTTCACCGGCACCGCCGCCGAGATCTCGCCGATCCGGAGCATCGACAAGATCACGGTCGGTGACGGCACCCGCGGGCCCATCACCGCGGGCATCCAGCGCCGGTTCTTCGACGTCGTCAACGGCCGCGTCACCGATGCCCACGACTGGCTCACGCCGGTGTACCAGGTGGCCGAAACGGTCGGCGCCGCCGCGAAGACTTCCTGACACGGTGGCCTCGGGTCGGCACGGCGGCAGCCACGACGTTGCCCTGCGGCTCCTCGCTCGCCGCGACCTCTCGACGTCCCAGCTCCGCGAGCGTCTGCTCCGGCGCCAGCTTCCCGCCGACGAGATCGAGCTCACCCTGACCCGGCTGACCCGCGCCGGGCTCCTCGACGACATGCGGATCGCCGTCGCCCATGCGCGCCGGACGGTGCAGGTAAAGCTGCGCGGCAGGCAGCGCGCGCGCCAGGAGCTGCACGCGCTCGGCATCGATCCGCCGGTCGCCAGTCGGGCTCTGGCGGAGGTCTTCGACGAGGTCGACGAAGGCGCGGTGCTGGAACGCGCGGTCGCCAGGCGGGTGGAGGGTCCCATACGCACGCGGGCCGAGCTCCGGCGGTTGCACCAGGCCCTGCTCCGCCAGGGTTTTCCGCCCGACGAGGTGACCGCCGCGCTGCTCGCGCGGACCGGAGCGGATGCCGCTTTTGTGGAAGAATAGCCGAATGACGTCCAGCAGGATTCGCCAGAGCTTTCTCGACTACTTCGCCGGCCAGGGCCATCAGATCGTCCGCAGCTCGTCGCTCGTACCGGCGGACGACCCGACGCTGCTGTTCACGAACGCGGGCATGAACCAGTTCAAGGACGTCTTTCTCGGCCGCGAGCGCCGGGGCTACAAGCGGGCGACGACGTCACAGAAGTGCATGCGGGTGAGCGGCAAGCACAACGATCTCGACAACGTGGGCCCTTCCCTGCGACACCACACCTTCTTCGAGATGCTCGGGAACTTCTCGTTCGGCGACTACTTCAAGGAAGACGCCATTCCGTTCGCCTGGACGCTGCTGACCGAGGTGTGGGAGTTGCCGCCGGACCGGTTGCATCCGACCGTCTTCAAGGGGGAGGCGGGCATCCCCCGCGACGACGAGGCGCACGCCATCTGGAGCCGCCTCGTCCCGTCCGAGCGCATCGTCGAGCTGGGCCTGGAGGAGAACTTCTGGGCGATGGGCGATACCGGGCCCTGCGGCCGGTGCTCCGAGGTCCACTACCACCGCGGGGACCACATCCCCTGCGAGGAACCGGCGTGCCGCGGGATCGACTGCAGCTGCGAACGCTACGTCGAGATCTGGAACAACGTGTTCATGGAGTTCAACCGGGACGCGGGCGGGAGCCTCGCCCCGCTCCCGGCCGCGTCCATCGACACCGGCATGGGGCTCGAGCGGATTGTCGCCGTCGTCCAGCAGAAGACCTCGAACTACGACACCGACCTGTTCGCTCCGCTCCTGCACGCCATCGGCGAGCAGACCGGACGCGTCTACGGCCCGCCGGCGCCCGGAGGCGCGGCGGGACCGGACGACGTCTCGATGCGGGTCGTCGCCGATCATCTGCGGGCCATGACCTTTCTCATCGCCGACGGCGTCATGCCCTCCAACGAATGGCGCGGCTACGTGCTGCGCAAGATCATGCGCCGCGCGATGCGGCACGGGAAGAAGCTGGGCATGGCCAGCCCGTTCCTTCATCGTCTCGTCGAGGCCGTCGCCCGCGAGATGGGTGAGGCGTATCCCGAGCTGCGAGCCGGGCAGGAGACGATCACGGGGGTGGTCCGGGCCGAGGAAGATCGATTCGACGCGGTCCTGACGGACGGCCTGCCCCGGCTCGAATCTGCGCTCACGAGGGCCGACGGCGGCACGCTGACCGGCGAGGAGATCTTTCGTCTGTACGACACCCACGGACTGCCCCTGGACTTCATCGAGGAGCTGGCCGGCGAGCGCAACGTGACCGTCGACCGCGGCGGCTTCGAGCGGTGCCTCGAGGCCCAGCGGACGCAGTCGCGCGCGAGCACGCGGTTCTCGGTGGACGCCGGGTCGGTCGGGTTCACTTTTGCGACCGGCACTCCCAACGTTTCGGTTGTCCGCCCGGGCAAGACGGACTCGTCGGTCGCCCACGCCCCGGACCTGTTCGAGGGGTACACGGCCACGCGCGTCGACGGGGCGGAGATCCGGGGACTGTTCAATGACGAGCGCACCGAGGTTCCCGAACTCGGCCCCGGAGTGTCCGGCTACGTGGTCCTGGATCGGACGCCGTTCTATCTCGAGGCCGGGGGACAGGTCTCGGACACCGGAAGGCTGACCTTGGACGGCGACGCCGTCGTGGCCGAGATCGACGGCCTGGAGCGCATCGCCCCCGGGGGACCGCGCGCGCACCACGTGCAGGTCATGCGGGGGGGCCTGCGGGTCGGCGGCCGGGTGACCGCGGCGGTCGACGGGGAGCGCCGGGACGCCATCCGTCGCAATCACACCGCCACCCACCTGCTCCACGCCGCGCTCCGCGAGCACCTCGGCGCGCACGTCAAGCAGGCCGGCTCGCTGGTCGCGCCGGACCGGCTCCGGTTCGACTTCGCCCACGGCGGACCGATCAGCCCCGAGACGCTGGACGCGATCGAACGGGAGGTCAACGCCGGGGTCTATGCGAACCACCCGGTGGAGACCGAGATCCGGGCGACCCAGGACGCCATCGACGCCGGCGCCATGGCCCTGTTCGGCGAAAAGTACGGCGACTCGGTGCGGGTGGTCTTGGTGCCCGGCGTCAGCATGGAGCTGTGCGGCGGCACCCACTGCCGAGCCACCGGCGACATCGGACTGTTCGCGATGACCCAGGAGACCGGCGTCGCAGCCGGAGTGCGCCGCATCGAGGCGGTCACCGGCGAAGCCGCCGTCACCCACGTGCAGACCCGGCGCAAGGCCGCCGACGCCGTCCTCGCGGCGCTGGGGGTTTCCGGTGACCGGGCGGTGGACACCGTCAAGCGGTTGCAGGCCGAGGCCAGACGGCTGGCCCGCGAACTCGATCGATTGAAGATGAAGAGCGCGCTCGGCGGGCCCGGGGAATCGCAGGAAGACGATGCGGTCTCCATCGGCGATGCCAGGTTCATCGCCCGGCGCGTCGCGGGGCTCGAGAAGGGTGCGCTGCGCGGTCTCGCCGACACCCTGCGCGACCGCCTGGGGCGCGGCGTGGTGCTGCTCGTCTCCGACAACGACGGCAAGGTCGGCCTGATCGTCTCGGTCAGCAAGGACCTCACCGACCGGGTGCATGCCGGAAAGGTGGTCAAGGCGATCGCCCCGATCGTCGGCGGGGGCGGCGGGGGCCGGCCCGATTTCGCCGAGGCAGGGGGCCGGGAACCGGCCCGGATAGACGCGCTCCTGGCCGAGAGCCGGCGCATCGTCAGCCAGATGCTCGGCCAGGAGTCCGCGGCGTAGAACCGCGCCGATTCCTGAAGGGTTTGGCGGTTGGGGTGAGCGGAGCCGGGAGGCGGCGATTGCCGGGCCGGCAGCCTGCAGCGGAGACGTTCGCATGACCGCACCCGCGCACGCTCGCGAGCCGGCAGACCGGGACGAAGCCCTGAACCGGGTCAGGCTCGACGTCTGGCTGGATGTCGCCTGCCTGTTCAAGACCCGCTCCGAAGCCCAGCGGGCCTGCCGCGGGGGCAAGGTCGACGTCAACGCCCAGCGCGCGAAACCGCACCGCACCGTCCAGCCCGGCGATCGGCTCGCGATCAGCCGGCCGCAGGGCCGGAAGCAGCTCGTCGTCGTGCGGTCGCTGGCCGACCAGCATCTTCCCAAGGCGGCGGCGAAAGACCTGTACGAGGACGTCACCCCGCCGCTCACCGAAGCCGAACGGGAGCTCTACCGCCTGAGCCGCGACCTCGGCCCGCCGGCGGGCCGGCCCCGGGGGGCGAAGACCCCGGACGCGCGCGAGCGGCGCACCCTGCGCCGTCTCAAGCGCGGCTGACGGTGCTATACTGTTGCGTTCGAATGGTCGCGAAACGGAAAGGAATGAGCACGACTTGGCCAATCACAAGCATACGTTGAAGGCACACCGGCAGGATATCGTGCGGCGGACTCGCAATCGTGGATTGCGAACCCGGCTGCGCGGTGCCCTCAAATCCCTGCGCTCGTCCATCGATCAGGGCGACATCGCCGAAGCGCGCTCGGCATTCAGCGGCACGGTGTCGCTGATCGACCGGATGTCGGCCAAAGGGGTCATCCACGACAACGCCGCCGCCCGATACAAGTCCCGGCTCGCCCGGCGCCTCGCCGCGGCGGCGGAATAGCGGCGCAGACTCCTGCCCCGGAATTCGTCAGCCCGACGCCAGACTGATTGGCGCCGGCCGACGGGTCACGCATCGCAGAGTTCCACGACGAGCCGCTCCAGCAGCACCCGGTGGTCGCCGGCGGAGCTCTTGATGTCGAGATCCGTGCGGTAGAGAGATTCCACCGCCCCTGCGATGCGGTGGTCCGGCATCTTGGTTCTCACGACCCACGCCAGTTGCCCCAGGACCAGGTAGGGAGCCGCGCCCGACTCCATGATCAGGGCGAGCTCCTTCAGCGCGGCCGCAGTCTGCCCACGCTCGATCGCCCGGGCCACCGCCCAGTCGTCGTGGGCCACCGCCGGCCCGGCCACCATTCTGGCGTCGTCCATGCTGATGGACGGCTCGTCGCCGACGAACAACAACAGCCGATCGACCTCGCCGCGCAACCGGGGCAGGTCAGGTCCGGCCCGCGCGGCCACGAAACGCGCTGCCGCCGGATCGATCGATCGGCCCGCGGCCGACACGCGCCGCCGCACCCAACGCTCCGCGTCCGGCACGGAAGCCAGCACGTCTCCGGTCACCTGTGTGGCCACCTCCAGCAGGCGGGCGGTGGTCCGGCGGCGCCGGTCCAGGTCGGCCGCGACCAGCACGAGGCTGGCGTGCGGGTACGGATTCGCGAGGTACTCCTCGAACCCCGCCAGATCGGCAGCGGACGCGCGGCTCTCACGCTTCGGCGCCAGACAGCGCTCGGCCCGGAGCACGATCACGATGCGCCGGGCCGCCATCATCGGCAGGGTCGCCGCCGCGTCGACGACCTGTCGAAGCGTGGCATCGGTGCCGTCGAGCCGCTCCACGTTGAACGCCCGCAGGTCGTCGTCGACGGCCTGCTCGAACGCATCGGCCAACTTCGCCTTCTCGAGGTCGTCGTCGCCCAGCAGCAGATACACCGGGGCCAGATCGCCGGCGGCGATCTGCTTCAACGCCTCGGCGGGAGTGATGGCGGCCATGTGCGGTCGAGCCCCTGCGCTGCGCGAGATCGATGCCGGCGAGCGGCAGCCAGCGGCCGGCGCGTCAGAACGCCTCGAGTATCGAGCTGACCACGGTACGGGCGAAATCGCGGGCCACCCGCTGCACCGCGTTCGACTGCTGGCCGAAGAAGAGCGTCGCGTCAACCGGCCCGCCGCCTCCCGAGGCCACGTCGTACTCGTCGCTGAAGGAGAGCGACGGGTTCTCCCAGAGCACCTCGTCGGTCGTCAGGTCGCGAAACTCGATATCCGCCTGCACCGTGAATATGTATCGTGACGCCTGCTGCTGAGCGGTGAAGGTCGCGGGGGCGATGGTCACGCGGCTGATGGTGCCGGTGAGCAGGGCGTCCACGCCGGTCTCGGCGGCGACAATCCGGTATCGGCCGCGCCCGATGAACTCGGAACGCACCTGCTGGGTCAGGGACTGCTCGATCTCGAACACCGACGTGTTGTTCTCGAACAACGGCACGCCGATGGTCTCGATATAGTCGGGCAGGAACGTCCCCTGCCCCGAGAGCGCATAGCCGCACCCGCAGCTCAACGCCGCCGCGCCCAGCGCCGCCAGACATCTCGCGAGCACCCATCCAGTCATCGTGCAGCCTCCCCTCCCGGCCGACTCGTCAGGCTTCACCTGACGACGATGTTCACGAGCTTGCCGCGCACCACCACGACCCGGACAATCGTCCGCCCCGCCGTGTGCGACTGAACCGCCGGCTCGGCCAGCGCCGCCGCCCGCAGGTCGTCCTCGGTGACGTCGGCCGCGACGGTCAGACGGGCGCGCAGCTTCCCGTTCACCTGCACCGGCACCACGATCTCGTCGGCTCTGGCCACCGCCGGGTCGAACTCGGGCCACGCGGCGGCGCCGAGGCCCCCGGTGCGCCCGAGCTGCTCCCACAGCTCTTCGCACAGATGCGGCGTGAAGGGCGACAGCATCAGGACCAGAGCCTCGACAGCCTCCCGGAGCACGGCCCCGGTCGCGGCCGGCAGGGCCCCGGCCCCAGCCCCGGCTTCGGACCCCAACTTCACCCCGTGCCCGTCGCAGAACGCGTACAGCTCGTTCACCAGCTCCATCAGGGCGGATACCGCGGTATTCAGATGCGCGCGGGGATCCAGGTCCGCCGAGACCCGCCGAATCGTCTCATGGGTCTTGCGCCGCAGGGCGCGATGCGCCGGGTCGAGCTCGTGCCCCCCGACCCCGTCCGGAGGGACGTCCGCCAGCCCCGGACAGACCCGGGTCACGAGGCGCCACACCCGGGTCAGGAAGCGAAAGCTCCCTTCCAGACCGGAATCGGTCCACTCGATCTCCTTCTCCGGCGGCGCGACGAACATCTCGTACAGCCGCAGGGCGTCGGCCCCGTAGCTGGCGATCATCTGATCGGGGTCGACGACGTTGCCCTTCGACTTCGACATCACCGCGCCGTCACGCAGCACCATCCCCTGCGTCAGCAGCCGCGTGAACGGCTCGTCGTGGTCGACCATCCCGAGGTCCTTGAACACCCGGCAGAAGAACCGGGAGTAGATCAGGTGCAGGATGGCGTGCTCGACGCCGCCGATGTAGAAGTCGACGGGCCCCCAGTAGCGGACGGTCTCGGGGTCGAAGGCCCGCTCGTCGTTCGTCGGATCGCAGTAGCGGTAGAAGTACCAGGACGAGTCCACGAACGTATCCATCGTGTCGGTCTCGCGGCGCGCGGCCCCCCCACACGACGGACAGGCTGTATCGACGAACTCGGGAATCTGCGCCAGAGGCGAGTCGCCCCGCCCGCTGAACTGCGCCACCTTCGGCAGCTCGACCGGCAGATCCGCTTCCGGCACCGGCTGCAGGCCGCAGGCGTCGCAGTGGATGATCGGAATCGGCGTGCCCCAGTAGCGCTGCCGCGAGATGCCCCAGTCCTTGAGCCGGAACTGCACCTCGGGGCGTCCGATTCCCCGCTCGTCGGCCGACCGGGCCATCTCGGCCGGGGCGGCGCCGGTGGAGCGCCCGGTGAACTCGCCGGAGCGCACGAGCACCCCCGGCCCCGCGTAGGCGGCGTCCATCGTCGTCCCCTCGAGCGGCGCACCGCCGTCGGGATCGTCCGGCTGGATGACGACCTCGACCGGGAGGCCGTACTTGCGCGCGAACTCGAAGTCGCGCTGGTCGTGGGCGGGAACCGCCATGACCGCGCCCGTCCCGTACTCGGCCAGCACGAAGTTGGCGATCCAGATCGGCACCGGCCGGCCGGTGAACGGGTTGATGCACCGGCGTCCGGTGTCGAAGCCCTCCTTCTCGACCGCGCCGGTCAGGCGGTCGGTGCGGTCGAGCGCCCGAAACTGCCGCACCTGCCGATGGAACCGGGCCGAGTCCGGCGCCTCGTCGGCGAAACGGGACACCAGGGGGTGCTCGGGCGCCAACAGGACGAACGTCGCCCCGAAGATGGTATCGATGCGGGTCGTGAAGACCTCGATCTCGACCGCCGCGTCCCCGCCGCCTTCCGCCCCGTCCGACTCGACGGCAAACCGGACCAGCGCCCCCTCGGAACGCCCAATCCAGTTCCGCTGCATCGTCAGCACCTTCGCCGGCCACTCGTCGAGCCGCTCGATGCCGTCGAGCAGGTCGTCGGCGTACTCGGTGATGCGCAGGAACCACTGCTCGAGGTCGCGCGGCTCGACCGCCGACCCGCAGCGCCAGCACCCCCCTTCGACCACCTGCTCGTTGGCCAGCACGGTGCCGCAGTCCGGACACCAGTTGACCGTCGACCGGCGCCGGTAGGCCAGACCGCGCTCGAACATCTGCAGGAACAGCCACTGGTTCCAGCGGTAGTAGCCGGCCTCGCACGTCGCGAACTCGCGGTCCCAGGCATAGCTGATGCCGAGCCGCTGCAACTGCCCCTTCATGTGGGCGATGTTGTCGAGCGTCCAGGTCTCGGGGTGCGACCGGTTCTTGATGGCCGCGTTCTCGGCCGGCAGGCCGAAGGCGTCCCAGCCGAACGGATGCAGGACGTTGAAACCCCGCATGCGCTTCATGCGCGCGATGACGTCCCCGATCATGTAGTTGCGGACGTGTCCGACGTGCGCATGCCCCGACGGATAGGCGAACATGACGAGGCAGTAGTACTTGGGGCGCCCCGGCTCTTCGGCCGCCTCGAAGGCGCGCTCGTCGGCCCAGCGCCGCTGCCACTTCTTCTCGATGGCCTGCGGATCGTAGTCGGACACGGTGTGCAGCTTGATCGGATACGAGTTGGACCCGTGCGGAACGGGCCGGTCGACACGATTATAGCAAGCCGGCGACGGCCGGATGCGGCCCAAAGCCCCCCGGGACTGGCGTGAAGCGGAGCGGCGACGGCTTCCCGCCTCGTGGCCAGGAACCCGCGGGGAGATCCCGCGTCGCTGCAAGACCGCGAGCGCACCGGCGGGTCGTGAGACGCCGGTGCGACAGGGCGTGGCGAAGGAACAACCCGAGGCAGATCCGCGCCGTTCTATTCTGCCCCGGAAACCATCGCCTGCGGCTCCTCCGCGCCCTTGCGGCGCCGCTGCCCCAACAAACCCTTTTGGGGCCTCCTTGCAGGAGGCGGCACCGTTTCTACGGCGCAGACTGCCAGCACCCAGGGTGTGTCACTTGAACAAGTTTACAGTTGGGTGGTCCGAGACAACGCGACGTTTCGGGCCGCAATCGTGGGGGAAACTGGCCGTTGACGGTCTGTTCGGTCGTATTCGGGAAATGTAAAGCCATTCCTCGGACACACCACTAGCGCAGCTCGGGCCAGTACGGGGCGAGGGCCTGCCGCACCGCCGGGATTACCTGGTCGGCCCGGCTCGTGTCCCCGGCGATGGCGCCCGGCGGGGCCGGCGGCCCGGCCGCGAGCCGCGCCAGCGTGGAGTCGAGGCAGGCCTCCAGCGCGGTCAGGTCGTATCCGCCCTCGGTGACCGCCGCCAGGCGGCCGCCGCAGCAGCGCGCGGCGAGACGGTGGACGTGGTCGGTCATGGCGTCGTAGCCGCCGGTCGACACCTGCATGCCCCCCAGCGGGTCCCGCGCGTGGGCATCGAAGCCGGCGGAGAGCAGAATCAGGTCGGGATCGAACCCGGCCACCACCGGCACGACCAGCTCGCGCATCGCCCGGTCGTAGTCGGCGTCGCCAGCGCCGGCTTCGAGCGGCACGTTCAAGGTGAAGCCGAGCCCCTCGCCCCGCCCGACGTCGTCGACCGCTCCGGTCCCCGGATAGAAGGGGTACTGGTGGAGCGAGACGTACATCACCGCGGGATCCTCGTAGAACATCCACTGCGTGCCGTTCCCGTGATGCACGTCGTAGTCGATGACCGCGACCCGGTCGAGCCCCGCCGCCCGCGCCGCCGCCGCCGCGACCGCCACGCTGTTGAACAGGCAGAAGCCCATGGCGCGGTCCGCCTCGGCGTGATGGCCCGGCGGGCGGACCAGGGCCATGGCCGGTGCGCCGTCCGCGAGAGTCGCCTCGACAGCGGCGACGACCGCGCCGGCCGCGAGCAGGGCCACCTCGTACGAGGTATCCGACGTATAGGTGTCGGGGTCGAGCCGCAGCCGCTGGCCGGCGGTGTCCGCGATGCGGTCGACGTACGCGGGCCGATGCACCCGGGTCAGCTCGTCGCGGGTCGCCGCGCGCGGCGGGGTCAACACGCCGCCCGCCTCCACCCACCGCCGGGCCACCGCGGTCATGACCCCGGCGCGGGCCGGCCGCTCCGGATGGCCGTCCGGCGGCTGATGTTCGACGAACCGGTCGCTGCCGATGAGAATCATGGAAACCCTCTCCCGCCGTCACCCGCTGGCGCCGGGCGCCGCATCGCCCTGCCGCCCCCCGGCATCCCGGCGCCGCCGTGCGGCTGCACGGCCAACGCGACCGTCATGCCGCCGAGTCGCCGACCGGCTCACGAATCCCGGGACGAGAACCGTGTGCATGGTACGACAGTCGCCGGGCGCCTCGCAAAATCGCCGGGCGACGCTGTACCCGCGAACAGGTCGCGGAATCGACGGGAGCCGTCGAAGCCCGGGGAACCTTTTACGTTGGTCGCTCGTCTCATCACATATATGCTTGTTTAACACTCATGTTAATTGACATTAAAAAAGAAGGTTGATAGCATATCGAGACAGAACGGAACGAGGCCGCCGCAGCATCGCACCGGAAGCCCCTTGGAGCACGGAAAGCAGTCGAGATGATTCACACCGCACAGCGGACAACCACAGGAGGAACCACCATGTTGAGCATGACGCGTTGGAACCCGTTCGAAGAGCTCGGCACCCTGCATCTGGAAATGGACCGGGTTTTCGGCCGCTACGCCGGCGAGGAACCGGCGGCCGGACCGGCCTGGACCCCGGCTACCGAGGTCAGTACCGGCGACGAGGGCTGGAAGGTACGAATGGCGCTGCCGGGGATCGACCCGAACCAGGTCCACGTCGACCTGCACGGCGGCAACCTGACCATTTCGGGGGAGCGCACCCGCACCGAACCGAACGGCCACGGCTACTCCTCGCAGATCCGCTACGGCCGATTCGAACGCGCGTTCACCCTGCCGGCCAAGGTCGACGCCGAGCAGGTGAGTGCGCGTTACGACCACGGGATGCTGGAGCTGACGCTCCCGCTGGCCGAGACCGCCAAGCCCCGCCGGATCGCGATCGGCAACGCCGCCCCGACCGGCGACGTGACGGTCGAGAGCGTCTCGTAAGTCGCGCGGCAGGGTCCGTCACGCCGCCCGGGGACCGTATCCGGTCCCCGGGCGGTTCTTCTTGTACGGACGAGCGGCGCGAGACGTCATTGGCGGCGGTCTCGATCCGGAAGCAGACGGTCAGCCTCCGGTAGAATGCTCGCGTAGCCGACAGGGATGCGCGGCGACCGGGGCGTTGACGTGACCGGCGCCGGAACCGAACCAGGAAGAACGATGCTTCGACACCTTCTCTTCACGTACCAGTTCAACCTCGACCGCGGCCGGGTGATGGTGAAGGACCTCTCGGACGAGCAGATGGTCTGGCAGCCGCACGGCGTCGTCAATCACCCCGCCTGGATCCTGGGCCATCTCGCGCTCTCGTCCGACGGCCTCGCGCGGCGGCTCGGCCTGGAGTCGACGCTGCCGGACGGCTGGGCCGAGACGTTCGGCGCGGGCGGCGTCCCGAGCGGCGCCGCCGACGACTTCCCCGGCCGGGACCGGATTCTCGACGAGCTGGCCGCGCAGCACGCGCGCGTCGCCGACGCCGTCGCCACCGCGGACCCGACCTTCTTCGCCGGCCCGTTCCCCGACGAACGCCGGCGGCAGACCTTCCCCACCCTCGGCGACTACGCCGCCTTCGTGATGACCGCGCACGAGGGAAGCCACATCGGCCAGATCGCGGCGTGGCGCCGCGCGATGGGCCTCGGGTCGGCCACCGGCATCTGAGCAACCGTCGGCCCGGACGGCCGCGGCACGGCAGCGTCGAGCGCGCGAAGGGAGCGCGAGGCGCTCGGCGAAGCCCTCGTAGTGGCGCATGGCCAACCCGAGCCGCCCCAGCCAAAGCAAACAGGGGAGTGTGCGGGCCGCCGGTCGCTCGGCGGCCCGCACACTCCCCTGCCAACCGCTCGCCGGAGAACCGGACGCTGCTCCGGTTCTCCGGCGGTGGACGCTTCGCCGCGCCGACCGGGCTCTACGGCTCCAGGCTGGCCGTGTAGGCCACGATGTCCACGATGTCCTCCAGGGTGAGGTTCTTCACCGCGGCGTCCATCAGATCGGACCACGCGCCGTCGCGCAGGCCGGTCTGAAGATCGTAGAGCTGCCGCGCCATGTAGCTCGGCGAGCGGCCGGCCAGCGCCGGCACCGGGCCGAGGCCCCGCAGGTCGGGGCCGTGGCAGGTGGTGCACGCCACCGAGTTGGCGCCCCCCGTGAGCACGATCCTGCGTCCACGCCCCACCGCGCCCGCCGGCACGTAGGCGATGAAGCCGGAGGCATCGTCGCGCAGCTTGGTCCGCTTCAGGTCCACGGGCGTCTCGACCACGCGCGTGCCTATCGGCTCGATGCCGCCGCCCTCGACCACCTCGTGGATCCACCCCGCGAAACGCGTCTTGGGCACCGCGTCGGTCTCCACCACGCGGACCCACGGCTTGAAGTCGATCGACGAGAAGTACTCGGCCGCGACCCGCGCCTCCTCGTCGGAGGCGGCCAGTCCGATGCGCTCCATGAACGCGGGCGGCCCCATGCGCGGCTCGCCGGGCCTGCGCCGGCCGTTCCGCCAGTCGGTCATCTGCTGCACGATGTACTCGTAGGGCTGGCCGGCGACACCCGCGTTCTCCGGCTTGCCCTGGCCGTTCGGCAGGTGGCAATAGCCGCACGCGACGACCCCGTCGCCGCCGCCGCGCGCCACCACCTCCGGCATCGGCGGATGG
Organism: Vicinamibacterales bacterium; assembly: GCA_965229825.1. Taxonomy (GTDB): domain Bacteria; phylum Acidobacteriota; class Vicinamibacteria; order Vicinamibacterales; family UBA8438; genus JAJEEA01. The sequence goes on along the minus strand of CBDDJQ010000012.1, from coordinate 295,707 downwards.
CCGTCCGGGTGCCAGTCGGGCGGACCATCGTTGATGTTGATGGCCGAACGCGGCATCGACACGCTGGAGCCGGGCACCGTGACCACCTCGTCGGGGTCGGGCGCGTCGGCATTCCCGGCCGGCTCGTTGAGCACGTAGGCCCACGGCAGCACCCCGTTGGCCCCTTCGACCTCCTGCTGCGCGTGCACTTCCACGCCGCCTGCGAGTCCCGCCGCCGCCAGCACCACCGTCCAAGCGCTCAACTGTCGCATCGCGTCCCCTCCTCTTGACCGCGCACCGGGGCGCGCGGCAATATGCCTCAGGATTCGGATCATACACGCGGCTCTCCGCCGCAACCGCCCGCGTCGTCGGACTGCCCCGCCTGCATTCCCGCCAACGCTCTGCCGCTCGGTCCGGCAGGTCGTCGTCCGACCACCCGCTGGAGCGAGCAGGGGCGGACGGCGCGCGATACCAGGTGGGCTGTGCCTCCACCCGCCAGTTTACACCAGACGAATCCTAACTTAGAATTTGGAAATGGCTGGTATACGGCGCAATCTGGAAGAGCGCGTCAACCGCCTGCTCGACGTGTTCCCGGTGGTCATGCTGCTGGGGGCCAGACAGGCCGGCAAGACGACCCTGAGCCGCATGGTCCGTCCCGACTGGCGATACGTCGATCTGGAGAACGCCGCCGACTACGATCTCGTCACCCGGGACTACGACTTCTTCTTTCGCGAGCATCCCCGGCACGTCATCATCGACGAGGCCCAGGAAGACCCGCGGCTGTTCCGGCAACTGCGGGGGGTCGTCGACGCCGCCCGGGGCGAGTCCGGTCGCTTCCTGTTGACCGGGTCGAGCTCCCCCGACCTGCTCCGGGAGGCGGGCGACTCGCTGGCGGGGCGCATCGCCATCGTGGAGGTGGGCACGCTCAAGATCAACGAGATCGCCCAGCTGCCGCTGCCGCCCTTCTACCGGCTGCTCGGGCAGGAGCTGACCCGCGAGACCCTGCAGGACATCCGGGAGCTCGACTGTCCCGTACCCGACGTGATCCCGTACTTCCTGCGCGGCGGCTATCCCGAGCCGACGCTGTCGGCCGACGACTTCGCCTACGACGCCTGGATGGAGAACTACTTTCGCACCTACGTCGACCGCGACATCCGGAAGCTGTTCCCCAGGCTGGACGCGGTTCGGTACCGGCGGTTCGTGGGCATGCTGTCGTCCCTTTCCGGCACGATCATCAACCGGGCGCAACTGGGGCGATCGGTGGACGTGTCCGAGGTGACCATTCGCGACTACCTGGACATCGCCGACAAGACGTTCTTCTGGCGGATGATCCCCTCGTTCCGGGACGCCAGGAGCAAGTCCGTGCTGAAGATGCCGAAGGGACTGGTGCGGGACAGCGGCATCACCCACTATCTGGCCGGCGTCGACTCGCGCGACAGGCTGCTGCGCACCCCCCAGGTCGGCCAGAACTTCGAGTCGTTCGTCATCGAGGAGATCATCAAGGGCCTGCAGGCCGCCGGCGTCCCCCGCTGGGACTACTACTACTTCCGCACCAGGAACGGGGCCGAGGTCGACCTCGTGCTGCAGGGCCGCTTCGGCCTGCTGCCGATCGAGATCAAGCTCGGCCGGCAGACCGGACTGAAGCGGCTGGCGGGGCTGCAGCAGTTCATCGCGCGGCATGAGCTGCCCTTCGGCATCCTTGTCAACAACAGCGACCGCGTGCGGATGCTCAGCGACACCATCGTGCAGATACCCGCCGGGTGCCTGTAGCGCAACCACCCGCCGGTGCAGGCGGCGCGGCGCTGCCGTCGCCACCCACCATCCGCACACGAAGCCACGCACGCGACGACTCAGCGCCTAGCGTCCAGCATCTTCCGCACCCGCGCGTACACGTCCCGCCGGTGGCCGATGGAGACGACCAGGATCTCGACACGGGATTCGACGACGCGATAGACGATCCCGTAGTCTCCGGTGCGCAGGGAGCGCAACCCCTTCAGGGCGAGCAGCAGCGGCTTGCCGCGTTCGGGATCCGCGCGAAGCGTCTGGAGGGCCGCCAGGAGGCGCCGGCGGACGGCTGGATCCAGCCTCTTGATGCGCGCGCGGCGCTAGTCGCGTAGACGAGCGTCCACGTCATCCCACACGTCCTCGTGCCTCAGCAGCTTGCCCGCTTCCGCTTCCGCCAGGCCTTGCTCGATCGACTTCGCCAGGTCCTGGTCCGCCAGGACTTCCAGCGTCTCGATCAGCCCTTCGTAGTCGGTCAACGAGAGCAGCACGCCCACGGGACGTCCGGAACGGGTGATGACCACCTCTTCCCCGAGCGCTTCGACGTCCGCCAGAAGCTTTGCGAGATGGGTCTTGGCCTCTGACAGCGGGACGGTGGTCATTGACGGGTCTCCCTCCGATTTGATTATATTCCAGGCCTGATTCATGGTCTACCGACACGATTCCATCCCAGGCCGCAGCCCGACCCGCTCGGCGTCCGAACCGGCGCGTACTGGGGTGAGGAGCGGCGAGCGGTCTCGGCGGAAGGCCCACCGGCCCGCACCCCGCGGCACGAGCCGATGCGAGAACGACGTGTTGACGCTCAGGTGCGCGTGATTGATCGCAGGAGCTGCTCAATGAGCTCCTCGAGCCGGCCGACGAAGGCGTCGCAAGCCAGCACCTCGGCCAAATGGCCGGCAGTCGGGCTCCCTCGGGTTCCGACTACCGGCACGCCAAAAAAACGGGGCACGGCCACAACCCCGTCGGCTGTGACCGTGCCCCGAATGCGCCCCGACCGAGACCGCCGCTACGCCACGATCTGCGGAATCGGAATGCCGTGCACGTCCGTCAGCCGCATGTCGCGCCCGTTGTAGCGGTAGGTCAGCTTCGTGTGGTCCATGCCCAGCAGGTGCAGCATCGTCGCGTGCAGGTCGTGCGGCGACACGCGCTGCTGCTCGGCTTTGTAGCCGAACTCGTCGCTCGCTCCGATGGCCTGGCCGCCCTGGATGCCGGCGCCGGCCATCCAGCCGGTCATGGTGCCGGGGTTGTGGTCGCGGCCGACGCCGCGCTGCGAGATCGGCATGCGGCCGAACTCGGCGTGCCACACGATGAGGGTCGAATCGAGCATGCCGCGGGCCTTCAGGTCGGTCAGCAGCGCCGCGATCGGCTTGTCGGTCTCGGCCGCGTGCTGGGTGTGGTTCTCCTTCAGGTTGCTGTGGGCATCCCAGGTGTCGGTGTTCTGGACGCCGAGCCCGCCGTGGAAGAGCTGCACGAAGCGGACGCCGCGCTCGACGAGCCGGCGCGCCATCAGGCACTGCCGGCCGAACGGCTCGGTAATCGCCTCGTCGAGGCCGTAGAGCTTCTTGGTGATCTCGGACTCGCTCGACGTGTCGACCGCCTCGGGTGCGCAGCCCTGCATGCGGTAGGCGAGCTCGTAGGACGAGATGCGGGCCGCGAGCTCCGAGTTGCCCGGGTTCTTGGCCATGTCCATCTCGTTGAGCCTGGCCAGCGTGTCGAGCCGCGCCCGCTGCTGCTCGACCGTCATCCCGTCGGGCGGCTGCAGGTCGACGATGGGGTCGCCGACGGCGCGGAACAGCGTGCCCTGGTAGCTCGCGGGCATGAAGCCGGCGCTCCAGTCGTTGGGGCCGCCGAGGGGGCCGCCGCGGTGGTCGTTCATGACGACGAACGCGGGCAGGCTGGAGCTCTCCGACCCCAGGCCGTAGGTCACCCACGAGCCGACGGCGGGGAACCCCATCCGGATCTGGCCGCTCTGCATCTCGTAGGTCGCCTGGATGTGGTCGTTCGACCGGCCGTAGAGCGACCGGAGGAACGCCATCTCGTCGACCTTCTGGGCGAGGTGCGGGAAGATCTCGGACACCTCCATGCCGCTCTCGCCGTGCCGGTGGAACTCGAACGGGCTCGGCATCAGCGGACCGGGGTGGCCCTGCCGCACCACCACCGACTCGGCCATCGGCTGGCCCGCGTACTTCGTCAGCGCGGGCTTGTGGTCGAAGGTGTCGACCTGGCTGACCCCGCCGCTCATGAAGAGCGAGATGACCGCGGTCGCGCGAGGCTCGAAGTGGGGGGCCGTGGGGGCGAACGGGTTCCCGGGAATCGGGTCGCCGCAGCCGTCCGCCGGCGCCGCCAGCACCCCCTCGCGGTCGAGCATGTGGGCGAGGGCCAGCCCCGCGATGCCGCCGCCCGACTGGAACAGGAAGTTGCGGCGATCCCACAACGTCCGCTTCCGGCAATGGTGATGATGGTGATCGTGCATCGTTGCCACCTCAAGCTATCTCAGATACAGGAACTCGTTCAGGTTGAGCATCACGTGGGTCAGGTCGACGAGCGACTGCGACGACACGAGGTCGCGGGCGATCTGCGCCTCCTCGGGCGCCGGCGGCCGGGTCAGGGCGAGACGGTAGGCGAGGTCGACCTGCCGGTCGACGTCGCCGGGCGCCTCCCGCTCCAGCCGTTCCGCGAACAGCCGAGCCTGGTTCAGCACGAACTCGTTGTTCATCAGGGTCAGGGCCTGCGTCGCCACCGTCGACACGTTGCGGGCCGCCGCCGTCTGGTTCTGGTCGGGCAGGTCGAACGTGTCGAAGAACGGGAAGCCGAGCGACCGGCGCCGATAGACGTAGACGCTGCGCCGCCAGACCTCGGGGCCGTCCGGCTGGTTGTCCCAATAGCCGTTCCTCGCCGCCAGGAGAAGCTCCCGGGGCACGTGGGGGAAGACGGGCGGCCCGCCCACCGTGAGGTCGATGCCGCCGCTCACCGTCATGATCGCGTCGCGCAGGGCTTCCGCCTCGAGGCGCTGCGGCCGGTACTGCCACAGCAGCCGGTTCTCGGGGTCGGCGGCGCGGTTGCCGGCGTCCTCGTGGGCCGACGCCATCTGGTAGGCCTCGGAGGTCATCAGCAGCCGGTGCATCTCCTTGACGCTCCAGCCGCGGTCCATGAACTCCACCGCCAGCCAGTCGAGCAGCTCGGGGTGGGTGGGCTCGTCCCCCATCCGGCCGAGGTTGTCGAGAGTGCGCACCATGCCCCGGCCGAAGTGGTGGTGCCAGATGCGATTCACCATGACCCGCGCGGTCAGGGGGTTGTCGCGCGACGCGATCCACTCGGCCAGCGCGAGCCGGCGGCCCGACGTGCGGCCATCCGGCCGCGGCAGCTCCCTCGGGGGGTCGCCGTAGGTGGCCACGGTGAGGAACCCGGGGGACATCGGAGACCCCGGGCTGAACGGATCGCCGCGAATCAGGAAGTAGTTGGGCGGCGCCTCGTAGGCCGGTCCGCCCTCCTCGTACAGGAACGACCCCGGCTCGTCGGGCAGGATGCGGCACTCGGGGCATCCGATGACCTCGTCGCCGGGACCGTTCGGCGCGAACCGGTAGTCGCCGTCGGTGACGATCTCCGCCATGGGCGGCTCCGGCGGGCGCAGGGCCTCGAGGGCCTCCACCGCCGCCGTGAGCTTGCTCCAGCGGTCGCCCTCCTCCTCGGACAGCGCCTCGACGACCTGCCGCCGCGGCGGATTGATCGACAGCACCTGGACGGCCAGCAGCTGCTCGCCGGCGGTCCGATCGGCCTCCGGCTTCATCGCCGCCTGCTGCACGTTCTCGGGGAAGCGCTCGCGGATCAGCTCGAGGCGCAGGCGCTCGCGGTGCGGGGCCTCGATCTCGCCGATTTCGTCCCGCAACGGCTGCTGCTGCGCGTCGATCGCCGCGTTCTTCTCGCGGTACGCGGTCGCCTCGGCCCGATCGAGCAGCGGATAGTCGATCTCGACGTACCCGAAGATCGACGCCTGCATGCTGTAGTAGTCCTTCTGCAGGATGGGGTCGAACTTGTGGTCGTGGCACCGCGCGCAGTGCACGGTCATGCCGAGGACCCCGCGCCCCAGAGTCGCCAGCACGTCGTCCAGATAGTCGTGCCGCCGCTCGGGGTTGTCCTTCTCGCGGAAGTTCACCCGCGGCCCCGCCCGCAGGAACCCGGTGGCGATGCGGGTCTCGTCGGTGACGTGGTCGAGCTCGTCGCCGGCGATCTGCTCGCGCAGGAACTGGTTGTAGGGCTTGTCCCGGTTGAAGGCGTTGATGATGTAGTCGCGGTACCGCCACGCGTTGTCGCGGCGGTAGTCCTGCTCGAACCCCGTCGAGTCGGCGTAGCGGGCCACGTCCATCCAGTGCCGCCCCCAGCGCTCGCCGTAGTGCGGCGAGTCGAGCAGCCGCTCGATCTGCCGTTCCCAGGCGCCCCGTTCGGGGTCGGCCAGGAACTCTGCGACCTGCTCGGGGGTCGGGGGCAGCCCGGTCAGGTCCAGGTAGGCCCGGCGGAGGCGGGTCAGGGGATCCGCCCGTGGCCCCGCGGTGACCCCCGCGTCCCGGCGCGCCGCGTCGAGAAACCGGTCGACGGGATTCTCGTAGTCGGCCGAGGCGGGCACCGGCGTCTTCGCGGGGAGCTTGAACGCCCAGTAGTCGCGCGCCCCGTCCGGCAGCATGGTGTTCTCGAGCGCGGCCAGGGCGGCGCCGGCGCTGGTCGCGCCGCCCGCGTCCCAGTGCGCGCCGTCGTCGATCCAGGTGCGGATTGCCGAGACCTCCGCGTCGGTGAGCTGGTCGCCGCCCATGGGCATCGGCGGGTCGTCGAGACCGGCCAGCATCCGGTAGAGGCGGCTCTCCTCGGCGCGCCCCGGCACCAGGGCCGGCCCGCGGGTCCCGCCTTCGACCGCGGTCTCCAGCGACCGCAGGTCCAGCCCCGAGAGCTGCGACGCCTCGCCGTGGCAGTTCCAGCAGCTTCGCTCGAAGATGGGTCGGATGTGGTCGGTAAAGGTGACCTCGGCCCCCGTCTGGGCCTCGGCGACGGAGCCGCCGGCCGCCCCCGCCAGGAACACCGCGACCGCGAGCCCGAGCAACGTGGTCGTTCGCCGCATCGACATTCCTCCAACCTGAAGTTCAAGACTCCGAAACGCCGCTACAGCATAGCATTTCGTGCAACCCGCCTGCCGGGCGCCAACGACCCGCCCGTGACGCGCCGCCGCGCGCCATCCCACAAGGCACCGCAACCTTCCCGCGTCACCACCGCGCGCCGCCCTGCAGGGTTTCGCAGGCCGTCGCGGACGGCTCACTCCCGCCAAGTGGGATTGACGAACGCGCCGTTGCCGGCCACGTCCCAGACCGCGACCCGCGCCCACGTCCAGCCGGGGGCGTCGGCGGCGAGCGCGAACCCTCCGGCGCCGAAAGGCCGCGTTCGCGACAACGGGGTGACCTCGCGGTGCGTGCCGCCGGCTTCGTCGCCCCACACGATCTCGGCGAACCGCAGGGGGAACGTCCAGTCCGCCTCCATCCACACGTCGAGGCGATCGTCGGTCGAGGCGGAGAAGTCCACCTCGGGCAGCAGCACCTCGCCGGTGGTCGTGAAGAAGTCGCCCCGCGCCAGCGGCTCGACCGCCTCGCCCCAGCGGTCGAACGGCGGCAGCTCGTCGAGACGCACGTAGTTGATGTTCATGTGCGCGTACAGCTCGTGCGTCGCGTCGAACTGGAACACGTCGACCTCGCCGAAGATCCGTTTCCGCAGCCCCTGCGCGCTCAGGTCGTCGAGCAGGTTCAACGACCGCTCGCCGAGCCGCGGGGACGACAGGTCGGCGGGCATCGCCTTCCACCCGGCACCGAGGTAGGCGGGGTCGCGAAAGTGCTCGGTATCGGCGATGCGGTCCGGATAGCCGGTCGAGCCCTTCGTCCGGGGGTGGGTCTGGTACATGATGCCGCCTTCCCGCCGGACCAGCTCCAGCAGCTCGGCCGCATCGGCGGTGCTGTAGACGGTGCCGTACCGGGGGTGGGTCGTCTCGAACGCGCCCCCCTCGGGCCGGTTCATGAACCAGTAGACGGGCCGGGGAAAGACGAGCGCCCAGTGCCCGCCGAAATGCACGTTCGCCTCTTCGCTGGGAATCAGCAGGAAGTCCGGCTCCGACTGGGCGCGCAACGCGCGGAAGTAGGCGTCGAGCTCGTCGAGCCGCCGGTCCGTCAGATCGCGCGGGTGGCCGTCGCCGTGGAAGTCCATGATGATCGACGCGTCGACCCCCATCGCCTTCAGGACCGGCTTGAACGGCGGGGTCCAGTCGAACCCGTGCTCGAGCGCCTGCATCGTGTACGCGAGGTGCCAGTGGGTGCTCAGGGTCTTGTAGCCGTCGAGGGGACGGAACCGGTCGCTATTGGTGAACGCGAGGACGTCGTCGAGCGCGGCCTCCGCCGCGCCGTCGGACAGCACGAAGAACACCGACATCCGTTGCGTCTCGCCGGCCGGGGCGTTCATCCACGGGTAGAAGCGCCAGTTGGTGTCGCGAATCTGCCGGATGCCGAGCGAGACCCGCCCGCGCCACGAGCGGTGCCAGACGTGTCCCAGGTTCGACGTGAAGTCGCGGGGGAAGAAGTACTGGTGCGGCGCGGGGAAGACGGCGACGCTCCCCGCGTCGGTAGCCACCGCGAGGGTGCGGTGGCGCACTTGCACGGGCTTCCGCTCCGGGTCGAAGCCGGTCGAGACCTCGTGGCGCAGGGCTCCGGAAGTATCGTAGTAGCTCACCCGGGTCTGCATGTTGCCGCCGGGGGTCCGGTCGGCATCGGCGGCCATCTCCCAGCCGCCGTCGTAGTAGTAGGCGACGTTCGCGGCATAGGTGGTGACCACCGCCTCCTGCTGAATCAGGCGGCTGCCGGGATAGAAGGTATAGGCGATCGCTCCCTCGAACACCCCCATGCGCAACCCGTCGAACGTCAGCTCGACCCGCTCGCCGACGGTGCGGGCGGTCGCCGACCGCAGGCGGAACTCCCCCTGGGCGTGCCGCGTGCCGTCGGGATGACCGGGCGGATAGTCGAAGAAGGCGTTCCACCCGCGCCGACGCGTGCCGGTCTCGGCCTGGTAGAACGGCCGCACCGCGGACACGACGACGGTGTCCCCGACCGCAATCGACTCGATCAGCGGCCGGTCGGGGTCGAGCGAGAACGTCGCCCGCCACGTCCGGTCGGCCACGTCCGGCCACTCCACCGTCACCGCACCCTCGACCGCGGCCACCGTCACCGGGCCGGGCCGCACGTCGCGCACGTCCAGCGGCACGGCCTGGCCAAGCGCGACCTCGCCGGCCAGGACCGCCACGAGACCGAAACAGGCGATCAACGTCCGTCTCATTCGCTTCCTCGACTCCATCACTTCAACTTCCACGATCCGCCCCTGCCTGTCGGCAGGCCCGGCACCCAAGGGGCGTTACGATGGTCGATCTCACTTGCCCGCGCCCTGCGGGGGGCCGAATAGCCCGCCCGTGGACGGGGGAGACGGTGGCGGTTGTCCCAAGCTTGGCCTTCCCAATCCCGCAAAGAGTTGCCGCGACCATGCCTGAGACGGACTGTTCACGTATTCCCAGAGGTCCTTCGGCAACCATCCCTGGACTGCATCACCTCTAAGTTCCGTCACCATGAACCACACCCCTGGCAGCCGATTCCGAAGAACGGCAGCGAGGTCGTTCACATTGAGGCTGGAAACGAGAATGGCCGAATACGGAAACGGGGACACCCACGTCAGAACGGCCTGGGTATCGTTGAGCAGGTGTTGCACCTGCTCAGGCGTGCACGCCTGACTGTATGCCAGGAGATGGGCCTTCATGGGAACCGTTCTCCACTCCTCGTCGACTCCGTTTCTTCACTCTTCACATGCTCTACCGGATTCTCCGCCGGATCTGCCAGCGGGAGTCTGTCGGCGGGCATCGGATGCTCCAACTCCTTGGCGGCTATCATCTGCATCCGTTGTGTCTCGTATCTGTACTTCTCGGATTGCAGCCGGTCTGGGTCGTGTTTCGCAAATGACGCGTAATGGCGAAGGTAGCAGAAAACGATCACCAGCGCCGCCAGCGCGAACAAAGCGCTGAAGATCGGTACGCCAGCGACCACCGCTACGGAGTCGAACAGCCAAGCAGCCCCGAGGAAGACCGGAACCAGCAACAGCAAGGGAACCAGTGGTCCCATCGCCGTGCCTCTCTCGATCAGCAGGCCACCGACGTCCTGAACGGCGGCCAAACCGTTGCGAAACAACGACATCGGTACCAGTCTAACCTCCAATCCGCCGTGCCGCCCCGGGCGGGCGTCAGAACACCGCGATCACGTTCAGCGGCGAGCCGGTGCCGCCGGTCACCGGAATCGGCCCGGCCGCAATCAGGAAGTCCCAGCGCCCCTCCTCCGCCGCCGCCTCGGCCAACGCCTCGAGGTCCAGGTTGTCGAAGATGTTCGTCCCCAGAGCGGCGATCAGCAGGGTGTGCAACGGCAACGCGACCCCATCGACGCCCGACGGCTGCACGTCGGTCGCCGAGTCGCTGCCGAACAACGCCACGTCCGACCCGCGTATCCAGCGGATGACCGAGGCATGGATGCCGGCCGAGTTGCCCGAGAGCTGCCACGGCCCCGCATCGGCCCGGCGCGCCCAGCGGCCGGTGCGCAGAAAGACCGCGTCGCCCGGCTGCATGGTCACCCCGGCCTGCTCCAGCCACGCCTCGATGTCTTCCGTGAAGATCGGGGTCCCCGGCTCCAGGTAGTCGACCCCCTTGAGACGGGGGATGTCGAGCAGCACGCCGCGGGTGACGATGCCGTCCTTCAGGTTCTGGATGCCGAGCTTGACGCAGCCCTCCTCGACCGAGCTGGTGTCGGCGGGGAGGCCGTTGTACATCATCCCCTTGTGCAGGAAGTGGCACAGCGCGTCGATGTGGCTGACGCCGTAGCCATGGTAGGAGAACTCGATGGTGTCCGACCGCAGCGTCTCCGCCATGGTGTGGTTGAACGCCGAGTCGGGATTGTCTGGCGCAACGTCCGGCATCGGGTTGTGCGACAGCGACACCGTCCGGCCGCGCGTCGCCAGCGCGAGAGCCTGCCGGCGCTTCTCTTCGGTAATCAGGTTGGCCGTCCCCAGCTCGTCGTCCGCGCCCCAGCGGCCCCAGTTCTTCACCGCTTCGAACAGCGCATCGAACTCCGCCTCGTCGTGCGGACCCGGCCCGTCCTGGCCCGCGGCCGGCGCCGCCGCCAGAGCCGCCAGCACCGTAACCGCCGCGAACCAACCGCCCCTGCTTCTGCTTCGCATCATCTGCTTCGTCTCCTCGCTCGGGAACCGCCGCCCGCGGCTTGCCACCGACCGACCCTCCAGCCGTCTGCGGTGCAGGCTCCTGGACCGGCGACGGGCCCACTGCACGTCGCCGCGCCCCCCCCGGCATGTCGTCTTCCCGGGTCCTGCGCCCAGGCGACGGTGCGTCGCGGGCGGACGACCCGCGTTCAGTCTATCGCGGGTTCCTCCTCGCGTCCCGGGCGCCGTTGCCGGCGCGGTCGCAGGCGCTGAAGAGCGTCTCCTCCTGCGCGACGATCACCGCGTCCTCCCGTGACAACGCCGCCAGCGCCCCCGCGAGCACGTCCGGATCGGCCTCGACGGCGCCGATCCGCGGTCTCTTGAGAAACTCGCGCCAATCGTCCTCGGTGCGATAGTGGAACTCCAGCACCGCCGAGAGCTCGGCCCGGGCCGTGAACAGGCCGGCCCGAATCGACTCGGCGAGCGCCTGCCGGGACGACCGCATGTCCCGTTCCCCGGCGTCGGTGGCGTACACCAAGCCCACGGGCTCGATGCGGCCGGCCCGGCGGACATGAAAGGGAATCGGCCGGCCGATCGGCTGCATGCTGACCAGGCGCCCGTCGGGGCGCAGCCAGCCGGCCACCTTGCGCAGAGCGTCACCGACGCTCTCCTGGGGCAGTCATCACATCGAACGCGAGAAGACGACCAGATCGAAGCTGGCCGGCGGCAGGGCCAGATCCAGGACGTCCGCCGCCTGGAAGCGGCAGGTGTCGCTGGTACCGCCGGCGCGGGCCCGGGCGACGGCAGCCTGGTCCGGATCCACGCCGAGCACGGTCGCCGCTCGTCTCGCGAGGCGGCGGGACGTTCGCCCCTCGCCGCAGCCGACGTCGAGCACGTCCTTGCCGGCCCAATCGGCAATTCGTTCGATCAGCTCCAGCTCCCGCCCTTGCGGGTCCACCGTTCGCGCCATGTCATCCTCCAACGGAACCCGGCCCGGCGTGCGCTCCCGGCGCCACGCCAAGGCCGGCTTGGCAGCCCGTGGCGAAAGTCCCCGCCTGCATTCGAGCGGTGCAACGCGGGGTTTCGCCACGGGCTGCGACCACTGCCGTGCCGCCCGGCCCGAAAGCGCGGCTACAATCGCCCTCTGACCCTGGAAGGAGAACCCACATGAGAGACACCTTCGACACGTTATTGAAACAGTACGAGGATGGCAAGCTGAACCGGCGGCAGGTGCTGGGAGCCTTCACCGCCATGGCCCTGCCGGCGGGCGCCCGCGCCCAGACGAATCGGGTCCGAGCCCGGTCGCTGCAACACGTCAACGTGGGAGTCGCCGACCTGGACCGATCGGAGGCCTTCTACCGCAACCTGCTCGGACTGCCGGCGCGGCGCTACATCGTCGGCGACGCCTACGCGCTCGACTTTCCCGATGGCGGCCTGATCAGCCTGTGCCCGGTCGAGGGGGGCAACTGCAGCCTGACCGCGGGCAGCGCGGTCGCCGGCGAGATCGATCATTTCGGGGTCGGGATCGAGGACTTCGACGCCGAGCGAGTGACCACGGCGCTCGAGGACGCCGGCTTCGAAGGCGTGCGGGGCGGCGGGGGCAGCGTCCTCGTTCCCGACCCGGACGGCCTGGTCGTGCAGCTCTCGGCGGTGACCGAGCGCTTCGAGGGGACCCCGCCCGACCGGGGATGCTGAGCAGCCGGGCACCGCGCTCCGGACCCTCCCCCGGTACCGGAGGAGGGTCCGGGTCACCATCAAAGCCGGTAGCGGCGGCTTCCGGTCTGCGGTCCGGGCGACCATCAAAGCCGGTAGCGCGGCTTCGGGGCTGCGGTCCGGGACGCGTGCGGCGCGGCCCGGCTCGCCCGAAACCGCCATCTTGCGACTCCCATTGCCGCCCGATCAACCCGGCCGGAGGCCGCCCCCCTGCCGTTCCGGCTCCTACTGATCGGTCTCCGCGGCCCGGTACGAGGCGTCGAACAGATCGAGCTTGGTCTCCCGGATCTTGCTGGTGGCCGCCGTGCCGAAGGTCGCGAACTGGATCGCCGGTTCGCCCGCGCGGTCGTACCGCGGCCATACCGGCAGGCCGTCGCCGTTCGGGTCGCCGGTGCTCGCGAAGTTCACCCAGTACTGGGACATCTGGTCCGACAGCTCGTGGTCGCGCGCGTTCCAGCCGACGCCCACGAGCCCGACGTTGTCGAACGCGTAGGCGAGATCGCCGGAATGGTACGCGCCCCCGCCGCGCAGGCCGGCCGGGGAATCGAGCTCCGGCCGGTCGGGCAGATAGAGGCGGAACACCGGCGGGGCGTGGCTGAAGAAGTACAGATAGACGTCGTTGGTGTCCCCGTGCGCCCGCGCCCAGGCCCGCATCTGCCAGGTGAAGCTCCGGTCGGCCTGGATCGCCTGACCCGCGGTGCGGGTCGACGCCGAGATCTCGCGCGAATAGGCATCGAGCAGGGCGTCGGTCCGATCGCCGTACCGATCCCGGAGACCGGCCACGAACTCGTCCCGCGGCGGCCCCGCCATGCCCGCGTACAGGGTGGTCCCTTCGTCGGACATCGACCCGACGATCACCGGCACGTCGTTCTGGTCGCCGGCCCGGAAGATCGCGCTGGGCAGATCCGGAAGCACCCAGCCGTCGACGACCACGCCGGTGCCGCGCCCGGCCGCCAGCACCGCCTCGGGCTCCGCCGCCCGGAGGGCCGCCGCCGCGTCGGCTCCCTCGCCCTCGACCCCGAGCTCGGCGGCGATGGCCAGACCCGCGTCGTGGCCGGAGACCGCGGTCGCGGTTCCGCCGGTCTTCGCCAGATGCGCCCGCGGGGCGCCGAAGCAGCCGCCGGAGTGGCCGATGGCCTTGTGGAACAGCCCCGCCGCCAGGGGCGACGCCTGGAGCACGCAGACCGACCACGACCCCGCCGACTGGCCGAAGATGGTGACGTTGCCGGGATCCCCGCCGAACGCCGCGATGTGGTCGCGAACCCACTCGAGGGTCGCGACGTGATCGAGAATGCCGTAGTTGCCCGACGCCTGCTCCGATGACTCGGCCGTCAGCGCCGGGTGCGCGAGGAATCCGAGCGGCCCCAGCCGGTAGTTGGCGGTCACCATCACGACGCCCTTCCGGGCCATCTCGGCGCCGTCGAAAATTTGGGCGCTGCCGGTGCCCGAGCTGTGTCCGCCGCCGTGGAACCACACCATCACCGGCCGGCGCTCGCCCACCTGCGCCGCCGTCCAGAGGTTCAGGGTCAGACAGTCCTCGCTGCGCGGCAGCTCGCCGCGCGCATAGGGCGAGTTGTCGGCGTTGCGAGCCTGCCAGCACGCGGGCCCGAACCCGGTGGCCGAGTGCGTCCCGCCCCAGGGCTCGACCGCGACCGGCGGCCGCCAGCGCAGGTCACCGACCGGGGGCTGGGCAAAGGGCACGCCCCGGAACACCGAGACGCCCGCCGCCCGGTCCGCCCACTCTCCTTCGAGCTCGCCGGATGAAGTCTGCACCACCGGCCCGCGTTCGGACTGCGCAGCGGCGCCCACCGCGCCGGCCGCCACGAAGACCGCCGCCAGACCGAGAACTACAACATTCCGTATCGTGCGCATCGTGTTCTCCCGATTCCTGCCAATCAATTGGCGTTCGTTCCGACAAGACCGAAGATGCGCGCTATTCTACTCAACGACGCCGGGAAACGCTGGCGAAAGAGCAGCTTTCGAGCGAGGGTCGGGTTGGGGACCCGGCGCACTGCATCCTTCGAGCACGGGCCGGTCGCGACCGGCGACAACAACCAGGGAGACAACCATGCGCAGATTCTGCATCACCTTCGTCGGCGGCGGTTTGACGGTTGGGCTGGCGGCGGCAGCCGTTCTCACCGCCCAGATCGAGATACGGCAACAGGCGCCGCTCGACCGCGCCGTCGACTTCCCCACCGCCGAGATCGACACGATCATTCAGGAGATGGACGCGGCGGGACGCCCGACGACGAGACTGCTCGAGGGCGGCAGCTACAACGTCAACATTCGGCGGATCGGGGACGCGGAGACCGCGTTGATGCACCCCCGGACCACCGACGTCTATGTGATACGGGAAGGCTCCGGCACGCTGGTGACCGGCGGGCAGATGGTCGACGAGCAGGGGGAGCCGATCGACGGCCTGCGGGGCGCCGCCATCCGCGGCGGCTCGGAACGGGTCATCAGTGCCGGCGACGTCATCTTCATTCCGGCCGGGGTGCCCCACGGCATCCGCGACACCGAGGGCATCACCTGGTTCAACATCCGTTTCGACACGAAGTAGCACGGTCGTACGCGAAACAGGCCGGCCGGGCAGCACGGTCGTACGCGAAACAGGCCGGCCGGGGGTCACGAAGACACCCGGCCGGCCTGCGATATCGAACGCCGGTCTGAACGGTGCCGTCAGGGCACGCGGCAGACGAAGTTCTCGGCGTCGTCGGTGCTTCCGCTGCCGGAATAGACCGCCTGCTGCGGATACGGACAGAGCGGCCGGGTGCGATCCACCTCCCCGTCGCGCTCGCGGGACGCCACGATGTGATCCGGCGCCTCGCCCCGCTCGACCCACGCCTCGAGGGCGGTCACCATGTCGAAGCGGCTCGGTCCCGCACCGCCGCCGCAGTGCCCCATACCCGGAGCCATGAACAGGCGATAGTGCTCGTGCACCTCGTCGGCGTCGCCGACAGCGTCAACGACCCGCCGATAGTACTGGGTCGCGTTCGCCGGCGAGATCTGGGGGTCGGCCCAGCCGTGATACGAGATCAGCCTGCCCCCGCGGTCGAAGAACGGCTGCAGGTTCGGGTCGAGGGCGTTGAGGGTGTCGTTGTCGGCCTCTTCGGCCCGCACGATGTCGGTCTCGAAGTTGAACTGGTCGATCGTCCACTCCGGATCCGCGAACGTCAGGTAGCGGAACTGTTCGAGCCCGGTCGACCGCGCCGAGTTGGTCCAACCCAGATCCGTCCACCCCAGCTCGCTGCCGGGCAGGAGCCCCGTGATCGGACGCCCCGACCGGGGGTTCTCGGGCGACGAGTAGAGCATGCGCACGGTGTTGACCTGGGCCGCCGAGAGACACGACTCGCTCTGGCCGTCCCCGCACTGCAGCACCGCCGGGTCGAAGTCGCACCGCTCGGGATCGCCCACGACCCCGTCGGTCACGCCGTCACCGGCGTCGCAAGCCTCGAGGACCGCCCCGTGCACCAACTCCCGCAGATCGGCCATGAGGCGGGCCGCCTCGTTGACCTCGAGCGGCTTGGCGACGCGTAGCGCCCCACCGGCCCGGCCCGTCCAGTCGTTGCCCGGCGCGCCGGCGATGATGCCGTCGAAGTGCTCGGGCAGGCGCTGCGCGGCCTTCAGGGCCTGGCGCCCCCCGGCCGAGCAGCCGTTCCAGTACGAGTACTCCGGAGCCTCGCCGTAGTAGGCCTCGATGGCTGCCTTGGCCATCACCGACATCTCCTCCAGCGAGCGCCAGCCGAAGTCGATGACCTTCTCGGGATGCCCGAGCCCGAAGCTCGCGGTATTGCCCTCGTGCCCGGTGTCGGTCGAGCTGCTGGCGTAGCCGCGGGCGAGGGCGGCGGCCATCGAGTTGTGCCGGATCGAGCCGGTGAACGCGCCGTTGCCGACCGCCTGGTACTTCCCGTTCCAGTCGGCCGCCGGCAGCCACACCTCGACCTTGATGTCGGAATCGCTCGACGGCGTCAACGTCGCCGCGACGTGGCAGAACTGCGGCAGCCCCCCGTAGGTGCGTACGGCCGCCGCCCGCGCCCGGTCGTTCTGGGGGCCGGACGGCACGAAGGCGCCGGCCTCCACGAGGTTCGCGCCGGTGATGGTCGTGTTCGGCAGCGCGAGCGACGCCAGACTGTCGCAGCTCGCCATGGCCGAAGCGGACTGTGCCGTGCCGCTCGCCGCCGGGGCGGTCACGGCCGCCGGGGCGGTCATGGCGACGGTCGCCGCCGCGGCCAGCGCCGCCGCGGCCGCGGTCGCGGTGATGAACGTGAACAGACGTTTCATGGTTTCGGATCCTCGCAAGCTGGGTTGCCAATCCCGGGGTTACTGACCGCCGCCAGCCTCCGCCTCGGCCTTCTCCAGAGCCCTGGCGCCGGCCATGATGCCTTCCATCCCGATGTTGCCTTCGTGACAGGCGTACTCGTACACCGGGTCGGTCGAATGGCGCAACGGAATCATCGCGGTCCACGGCGCCGCCCAGGTGTCGGGGTCGGTCATCGTGACCTCGTACTGCAGCGCGTCGTCGCTGGCCCGGGTGAACCGCTCGAGCACGTGCAGGCGGCCGCCTGCGGCACCCATGAGCGAGGCCTTCGGCGAGTAGTTGGTGGTCTCGACGACGAGCGTGTCTCCGTCCCAGTGCCCCCGCGAGTCGCCGTGCCACTGCCGGACGCTGTCGTCCACGTGCGCGGCGCCGGTGAGCGGAATAATCCGCGAACCGCCCATCTCCTGGTAGAGCACGACGTGACTCGCGCTCTGGAAGACCTGCAGATAGCTGTTGTAGCCGGCCCCCAGGCGCGGCGCGCCCCAACTGATGCAGCGCTCGCCGAGGCTGCGATCTTCCGGCCCCCGGGCGTGGCGCTGCCGTGCCTCGGCGCGCTCCGCGGCCCGGGCCTGCGCCGCCTCGGTGCGGGCGGGAAGCCGCCCGTCGGGCGGATCGGTGATGAGCGAGGTCCGATTGTCCCAGTCCCGATCGACCATCCAGAACTGGTTGTAGTTGCCGGTCGCCCGGTCACGTGACGAGAAGGACTCGGCCTCGGCCAGCGCCGCGGCGAAGACGCTGTCGCCGAAGGCGGCGTCGTCCGACTCGCTGCTGAACAGCTCGCCGGCGCGCGCCTGCAACGCCGCCACCTCCTCGTCGGTGAGCGTCTCGCGTCCACCGAGCACTTCCGGACGCTCGAGCGGGGTCACGTTGTTGTTGGCCCACACCCCCTGCAGATCGGGGTGGCCGTCGGCGGTCCGGGGCGGCGACCAGGCGCCGTCCTGACCCACCGCGACCGACGCCGTCGCAAACACCGCCACAACGAGTACGAGCAATTGAAGTCTCACGGCACCCTCCTCTTCCCGAGTACGAACGCGGCTCGACGCGCACGTTCGACGGTTCTCTTCGCGCGGCCAGAATACCACCGGTCGTCCGCCGTTTCACGCATTTCGCGGGGCGGCCCGCCGGATGGCGGTCCGCCCCGCGATCATCCCGCGGCTCCACTCTCCCGTCCGACCAACCCGCCGGGATTACGCGCCCGCCGCCGCGCAGGCGCCTACCGCCCCGTGTCGAGCCACTCCAGCATGCGCGGGGTGACGAATTCCGGCGCCTCGTTGTGCGGCCCGTGTCCGACCCCCGGCAGGACGTGAATGGTCAACTCGCCCTCCACCCGGCTCCAGAGATCGTTCAGGGTCGCGTTCAGGAACGGCCCGCTGTCCTTGCCGTAGATGAAAAGAGTGGGCGCCTGCACCGGCGGGAACGCATCGATCGTGAACCCGAACCCCTCCGTCTCCGCCGTCACCGGCGAGTACGGCCAGTTCGCCTTGTAGAAGTTGACGATCGACTCGACGTACAGGCGCTCGTTCGCCTCCTGCCGAAGCCGGGCCAGCTCCGGCGTGTCGCCGGGCCGCGCCCCCCGGCTCCGCAGCCTCGCCCCGAACTGCGCACCCGCCTCCGGATTCTCCTGCATGTTGCGCTGGAACGTGCTCGCGCGCTGCTGATCCGGATTGTCGATCAGCTCCCGAATCAGGCCCGCGGGATGAATCGACCCCAGCGAGATCAGGCGCTCGGTCCGCTCCGGATGGGTCATCGCGAAGTGCCAGGCATGGAGGCCGCCGCTGTCCTGGCCGACCACGGTGGCCCGCTCCTCGCCGAAGTGGTCGATGATCGCCTCGATGTCGTCGGCGATGCGGGCCGACGCGTAGTGCTCCACCCCCTCCGGCTTGCCGCTCTCGTCGGTGCCCCGGGTCGACATCGACACCACCCGGTACCCCTCGGAGAGCGCGACCATCTGGTGGCTGAAATCGAACCACGGCCCGGTGATGCTGTGCACGAACACCACGAGGGGCCCCTCGCCGGCGGCGTGATAGACGATGGTGACCCCGTCCGAGTCGACCTCGCCCTTCTCGAACACGGCCGACCGTCCCATCCAGTCGGTGAGCGTCACCTGGGCCCCGGCTTGGACCGGCGCCAGACCGAAGAGACCAACGAGCAACAGCGCGTAGATGATTCGCAAGTAAAGAACTCCGTTTCTCCTCCCGCCACGGTGGGGGCAGGACGCAACCCGGCAATACTACGTCATATCCTACCGCCGTGGACGCCGTGGACGCCGTGGACGCCGTGGACGCCGTGGACGCCGTGGACACCGTCAACACCGTCAACGCCGTAGAGCCGGCGGTAGAGCCAACCAGCGCCGGAGGCCCGCTGACCGCGCTCCGGTCAGCCGCACGTCATAGGCGCCCACGCTTGATTGCACCGGTCTGACTGGTTATATTTGTCCGCATGAGCCTCGTGTACTCGACGTACGAAGCCAAGGCGCGGTTCTCCGAGGTCATCCGTCAGGTCCGTGAGGGGAAGACGGTGACGGTGTCCTACCGTGGCGAGCCGGTGGCGGAGATCCGTGCGATCCGGCGCGAGCCGGAGACCCTCGAGGCGCGGCTCGACGCACTCGAACGCCAGGGGACCATCGTGTCTTCCGGCCCGGCAAAGGCGCCGTTCACCGCGCTGGAGCGACGGCCCGGCGCCCTGAAGCGGTTTCTCGACGAGCGGAACGAATGAGCGTCGCCTACGTCGACACGTCGGTTCTGGTGGCGCTTGCCTTCGAAGAACCCGACGGCGCGGGGATGAGAAATCGACTGAAGGAGTTCTCGCGCCTGCTTTCCTCCAACCTGCTCGAAGCCGAGCTGCGTGCGGCCTGCGCGAGAGAGGCATCCAACTTCTCGGGAGAGTCTCGTCGCCAACCTCACGTGGGTGCTCCCGGATCGATCTCTGGCTCCCGAGCTTGCTGCGGTCTTGAACGCGGGATACCTGCGCGGCGCCGATCTGTGGCACGTCGCCTCGGCGCTCTACGTCGCACCGGCACCGGGTGACCTGTCTTTCGTCACGCTCGACAAGCGGCAGCGGTCGGTGGCAGCGACCCTCGGGTTCCGGATCTGACGCCTTCTCCTTCACGGTGCTCACCGTCCTTCGTACCCCCGAGATGTCGTTTCCGGCGCCTCACCGAGTCCCATCGGTCCGCAGCGCCGCATACCGATTGTCGATGAGTTCGCAGATGCACTCGCGGCGGAATGCCAGAAAACCGGGAACGCGGTCCATGCCGCCTACGGGCGCGCTCCACCGGAAGCCGTCGAGATCCCAGTTCGGGTCTTCGCAGGGCTTTACCGCCAAGGGCGGCGGCACGACGCGGCATACATTGCCGTAGAGCTGCTGCGCCCGCCTCTGGATGAGGCTCCGCAGCCTGGGCGAGAAGTCCGTGGGCCTCAGGAAAGCTGCCGGCGCATAGACCGAGTTCGCCGCGCTGGTGAACAACCCGTACAGGGGCGCCGGCTCGTCCGCGCACAGCGGGAGGTCCAGCTCGTCCCGCCAGCGGTTCCCATGCTCCTTATGGTCGAAGATGTGCGCGAGTTGGTAGCCCTCCGGCCCTTGTTTGTGAAACGGCTTGCCGGTGAAGACGAACGCCCACAGATGCTTGGGGTAGTCGTTGTCGTCGAGCGCAAGGCATTGCGAGGGAGTTTCATCCGGCTCGGCCTGTTGCCGGAACACCGCAATTTCCTTGCTTCCAGCATAACGTCGAACCCCCGGAAAAGCGCAAGACGAGCCTTCCCAGAGATAGATGGCAGGGTCTATGCCAAGCGCTTCCAGCCGGAAGGACCACTCGGCCCCCAAGCACCGGTTGTCTTCGGCAACCGCGCCGACGATGCCGGGATCGAGAAACCGCACGATCGGCGCCATCGCCCGGGCAAGCTCGAGGAGGTCCTCGTCGTTCGGCTGCGGCCAGACCGGCCACCGCGCTCCCGATCGCCGGGTCCGCGGCTCTTGCGGTCGCGGTTTCGCCGGAGCCGCGGTCGAATCGGCAGTTCCGCCGCCTTTCCGGAAGGCGCGATAAAGGCCGACCGCGCTCTTCAGCGTCGCCGTGCCGTTGTAGATGTTGCCATCGATCGGGATTTCGTGCTTCGGGTCTCCTGGGTTCAGGCGGTCCATCAGGCCGGCCAACCCATCCGCATCGTATTGGGCGTCCAAATCGCCCTCATATCGCTCGACGCGCCTGCAGTTGCCGATTCGACTGCTGACGGCGCTCAGTGCTCGCTCGTCGCGCAGCCAAACTCTGAACCTCGCCTCCTGCATCCCTCTCGCCCCTCCTGCATCCTTTGTCGCGGCGGCCATGGCGACCGACGCCAAAAATTGCCCTCGAACCGAAACTGGCAGGCCGCCGGGCAGGCGTGCAGCGATCGTCGCAGTACCATCCGCAGGTAGCTTTCTTTCCAGGGTTGGCGCGTCGCCATCTCCCACGAAATCATGGTCGACGATACGCTCTCGACGCTCTCGGAGTCCGGGCCGTTCTACCGACTCGACTCCTTGCGCGGCGGCGCCGGCTCCAGGCCCAGGTCGCGCCCCTTGTCCACGGCCGGCACCCCCTCGGCCATCCATATCGGGACGGGGGCGTCGAGCAGATAGTGGTCGAAGAACTGCTGCATGCGGACGGCCCAGTCCTCCTGGTTGGCTTTGCGCCGCAGCCCGTGCCGCTCGCCGTTGTAGTTGAGCAGGAACGCCGGCTGCTGCAGCCGCCGCAGGGCCACGAACAGCTCGATGCCCTGGTACCACGGCACCGCCCCGTCGTCGTCGTTGTGCATCATCAGCAGCGGCGTCCGCACCTTGTCGGCGAAGAAGAGCGGCGAGTTATGGATGTAGCGGTCGCGCTCGTCCCACAGGGTGCCGCCGATGCGGCTCTGGGTGCGTTCGTACTGGAACATGCGGCTCATGCCGGTCTGCCAGCGGATGCCGCCGTAGGCGCTGGTCATGTTCGAGACGGGAGCGCCCGCCTCGGCCGCCGCGAACAGGTTGGTCTTAGTGAGCATGTAGGCGATCTGGTAGCCGCCCCAGGAGTGGCCCTGCACGCCGATGCGCGCGGGGTCGACGAACCCCCGGCCGAGCAGCTCCAGCACGCCGGGCACCACCGCGTCGAGCGCGCTCTCTCCGGGATAGCCCAGCTCGTAGGGGATGTCCGGCACGAACACCACGTATCCCCGGCTGGCGTAGAACGAGAACGCGATCGACGAGCCCCCCGGCGTCGGCGCCCGGTAGTCGTGCAAGCCGTCCGACATGCGCTCGTAGAAATGGACCATGAGCGGATACTGCCGCGACGGGTCGAACCCCTCCGGCGTGATGAGGATGCCCTCGAGCGGCGTGCCGTCGTTCGAGTTCCAGCCCACCAGCTCCGCGCTTCCCCAGCGGTACTCCGCCTGCTGCGGATTGGCGTCGCTGAGCTTCAGCCCCCCCTGGAAGCTCCCGTCGCCCGTCCACAGGTCGGGGAACGTGCCGAAGCTCTCCCGGGTCCAGAGGAGCCGGTCGGCGTCCTCCGCCCTGGCCACGAAACGGAAGCGGAACGCCCCCGACACCAGCTCGGCCGCGCCGCCGGCGCCGTCGCCGGGTCCCCGGGCATGGCCGCCGGCGCGCGTCCGCTCGTCGAAGGTCGAGAACAGAAGGTCGCCCTCGGGCAGGGCCGGGTCGTCACCGGTGAGCACGACCCGATGCCGGACGCGGCCGGCGCGTCCCGCGGTCAACCGCACGGGGGGATCTTCCCCCGACGGGTCCACCCGCCAGGCGTCGTAGCGGTCGTGGACGATCAGGCCGGCGTCCCCGGCGATCCACTGCGGCACGCCGTAGGGCGGCGGCCCCTGGGGATGGTCGTCCAGCTCGTCGTGGAACGCCTGCGGGATGCCGGCGGTCAGGCTGACCGCGCCGGCCGAGCCGTCCACGGGGGCGGCCTTCCAGTCGCGGTCGCCGTCGTCCCACCAGTAGGCGTACGCACCGCCCGGCGACAGGCTCACACCGCGGCCGCCGCGCACGCGCTCCGCGAGCCGCCGCCGCGCGCCGGTCCGGGCGTCCACCGCGTACGCGTCCCGGTAGCGCCCGTCCCACGACAGCTCCTGCCGGTACGGCACGTCCGTGCTCCCCAGCAGGAAGTCCGATTCGCCGTCCCGCGTGCGCGCCACGTCGGGCATGTCCGGCGCGCCGAGCTGCACCACGCCGTCGCCCCCGCGTAGCGCCACGGCCAGGTACGAGCGGTCGCGCTCGTCGTCCAACTGCACCAACTGCATCGGCTGCAGGTAGGGGTCCTTCCAGTTCCAGACGTCCAGCCGCACCGCGTCGCGCTCCAGCGGCGCCTCGTCGGGCTCGGGCTCGGACCGGGGCGCGGTCCCGAAGAACAGGCGCTCGCCATCGTCCGAGAACGACACTTCCCCGTGCTCGCTGACCCACCATCCCGCCGGCACCCCGGCCGTCGCCGCCCCCGCCGCGAGGACCGCCGCGCCGCCCCCGTCGGAGCGGTAGAGGGAGAAGGCCGGCTGGTCCCGCTCCCATTCCACTGCGTCGCTCACGAACGCGAGGCTGCCGCCCGATTCGTCGAACGCGATCTGCCCGTAGTGGCCCTCGCCCTCCAGGACCGCCGTCGCCGCACCGGTCGACGCGTCGACCCAATGCAGCCCGTCGCCGCCGTCCTCGTCGGTCGAAGCGGCGTAGGCCAGCGCGGTCCCGCTGTCCGCCACCCGATAGGACACCGCGTGGGGGAACGAGAACTCCTCCCCCGTCTCGAGGTGGCGCAGCACCAGCGGCGTCCCCGCCTCTTTCTCGTGACGCTTCTCGTACTCCGGAGACCGCTTCTCCTCCGCCTCCTCTTCTTCTTCCCCGGCTTCCTCACCGCCGGATTCCGCCTCTCCGGCTTCGGTTTCGGAGCCGGCGTCCCCGTCCTCGGCCTTGGCCGGGTCCTCGGAGAGGCGATAGGCGATCCACGATCCCCCGTCCTCGGGCACCTGGAAGGACTCGATGGGACCCGCCGAGAACTCCGCTCCCGCACCGTCCGGGGACGCCTCGAGCGCGGCCAGCGAGAGCACTCCCAGGGTGTCGCCGGGGAGCTCGTCGCCGGACTTGCCTTCTCGGCCGAGCGCGTCGACTTCCGCCTGCGGCGGGGGCACCCGGTACGCCACGTGACGCGAGTCGCGCGTGAAGACGGGGTCGCGGCCCCGCAGCCGCTTCGACGAGGATCCGTCGGTCCGTGACACCACCAGCACCGGGTCGCCGTCCCAGGGCTCGACCACCCAGGCCGCCCAGCCGCCGTCGGCCGAGATGCGGGGGTTCCGGATGGTGTTCCAGCGGTAGGTGTCCTCGTGATCGAGGACAGACCTGGCGCCCGGGGCCTGGGCGAGGACCGGGAGGCCCGCGGCCAGCGTCGCCGCCAGCGCGGCGGCGCAAGCCCACGCCATCCTGCCCCGCCGAAGCGACCGGTCGAGCCCCACCGCCGAAGGCGCCGGCGCCGAACGGAGTGATCGCGCCGCCCGCGCGGCGGGCCAGCCGGTACACGAGCTCATGGTCATGGATACCTCCCGAGCCTGGGAGCCGGTGGCACGGGTCCCCCCGCAATGAACGCGTGGTTCCGCCACACGAACTCCCGTCTGGTGCCGTTCCTCCGGCGCGCGCCGCCGGGCGACTCGCCCCATTCCGCGTCATTGTCCTCCGCTTCCCGCCGGAGGCGAAACTCCCGGTTCAGGCCGCCCGCATCCGCCGGCAGGCGCCGCGCTCGCCCCCGCTTCCGATCGAGGCGGCGAGGCCCCGCAGGACGAGCCATGGAACTCTCGGCACCGGCCGTCCGTCCCAGTTTCCAAAGGGAAAGCATCCCGGCCAGGAGGGCGCAGCCTTCCTGACTCGGTTCAGGGACACGGGATACGCCGCGACCAGCCGGGCGGACGGCGGCGCGCCGCTATCCTGCAACCCTGCAACCGTCCGCCGGGCTTGGCGAGGTCAACAGCCCGTGGTGAAAGTCCCCGCTGCATTCGAGCGGCGATGCATCCCGCCTGACTGCGTTGTTCGGACGGACTGCTTGCAGTCCGCGGTTGCATATGCCCAATATGCGCCCTCCTCACGCCTTGTCAGGCAGGCGCCTCGCCGCTCTCGGTGCAACGCGGGGTTCCACCACGGGCTGTCAAGTCAGAGCGGGGAGCGTGCAGCATGGTTCGAGAGACGAGGACGGGCGGCAGGATGTCGAGTTGGTTGTCGGCGGCGGTGCTGGCGTTGGCGCTGGCGGCCGCGGCGACGGCAGGGACGGCGGGGGAACAGACCTCCGGCGCGCCGGACTTCCGGTGGCAGGGAAACGTGGCGGCCGGGCAGACCGTCACCATCCGCGGCGTGAACGGACCGATCACGGCAACGCGCGGGAGCGGCGAGGTCGTGGTGGAGGCGACGAAGACGGCGCGCCGCGGCGACCCCGACGACGTGACCGTCGAGGTGATCGAGGACGGCGAGGGCATCCTCGTCTGCGCCGTCTATCCGTCGGGATGGTTCCGGGAGAACCGTTGCGCCAGGGGCGGGTCCTACCGCATGAGCTCCCGGAACAACGACGTCAAGGTCGCGTTCAACGTGTCCATCCCGGACGGCGTGCACCTCGATGCCAGAACCACCAACGACGACGTACGGGCGACCGGACTGTCGGGCGACGTCACCGCCGCGACCGTGAACGGCGACGTGACGGCGGAGAGCACCGGGGTGGTGTCGGCGAGGACCGTCAACGGCGACATCGAAGCCACCATGGGCGCCGCCCCCGCGGAGGACCTGTCGTTCAAGACCGTCAACGGCCGCATCCGCCTGACCCTGCCCGACGGGGTCGACGCCGACCTGAGCCTCAAGACCGTCAACGGCCGCATCGACAGCGACTTCCCGGTCACCGTCCGGGGCCGGTGGGGCCCGCGCTCGGCATCGGGCCGGCTCGGCGAGGGGGGACCCGACATCGACGTCGCGACCGTCAACGGCGGCATCGAGCTGCGCCGCCGCTGAGTCGTCACGGGCCAGGAGTCTGCGCCGCACAGCGGCGCGGGCCCCTGCAGGAATTGGTTGGACGCGAGCAGCGGTGCCGCAAGGCGCCGATGTCCGGGTCTCTACCGCGACCCGTTCGCGGCGGCTTCCTCCCCCCGGGCGATCTCGAGCGTCGCGGTCATGCCGGTGTTCCCCTCGTGGCAGGCGAACTCGAACATCGCCCCCTCGGTGGGCGGCATCAGGATCATCGTGGTCCAGGGCCGCGTCCACAGTCCGGGATCTTCGAACGTCACCTCGTAGCGCACCGTGCCGGCGTCGACGCGCGTGAAGCGCTCGACGAGCCGCATCCCGCCCTGGGACAGCCCCCGGAACCACTGCGCGTCACGGAAGTTGGTGGTCTCGATCACCAGCGAGTCGCCCTCCCAGCGGCCGCGCGAGTCGCCGAGCCACTGGCGCACGTGTCCCGGCAGGTGCGGCCGTCCGTCGAGCGGAATGACGCGGAACTCGTGAACCATCTCGTGCAGGAGGAGCACGTGGTCGGGCGTCTGCGCGATGTGGACGTTCTGGCTGTAGGGCCCGCCGAGACGCGGAATCCCGTACGAGATGCAGCGCTCCTGGGGGCTGCGGCCCTCCGGTCCCTCGGACGTCTGCCCCGGTCGAGCCTCGACGCGCTCGCGCCCCGCCGGCGAGTAGGGAATGCGGCCGTCGGGGGGATCGACGATCATGGACGTGCGACCGTCCGACAGGCTGCGCTCCCACCACACCACGCGGCGCGCCCCGACGCCGTCCGTCGACTGCTGCGCGGCGTCGATCTCGGATATCTCCTCATCGGTCAGACGTTCCCGCTCGGCATGGCGCTCGGGGCGTTCGAGCGGCGTCGCGGTCCCGTGGCTCCAGACGCCCCGCAGGTCCGGCGTTCCCCAGGGGGTGCGCGGCGAGGTCTGTCCGAGGACCGCGGCCGGGACCAGCCCCAGGGCGGCGGCGGCAACGAGAATCTTCGTCTGTGGCATCCGCCGATCCTACCGCCGTTGGCAACCGCGGGCGGCGCCCCGGGAATTGTTCGGAGACGGCGCGGCCGGATCGGCTAGGATATTGGCCCTGAAGTCATCCGAAACCGAGGAGAAAGACAAGCATGACCGACTATCGATGGAGTGTTCTGAAGCGGAGCCTCGCCTTGGCGGCGATGCTCACCGGCGCCGGGGTTCCGGCCACGGCTCAGGAGGGCTCGGCGGATCTCGTCCAGCGGACACTGCCGAACCCCAACCCCGAGATCGCCCTGAATTGGGCCGAACTGCCCGATGGCCGGACGTGGGGCTCGACCGCGGGCATCGACATCGACCCGACCGACGGCCACGTCTGGGTCTACGACCGCTGCGGCGGCATCGGGCTCGCCGGCGGATGCGCGGCCAATCCGACCGTCGATCCGATCCTGAAGTACGACCGGAACACCGGCGAGCGGCTCGCCGCCTTCGGCGCGGGGCTCTTCGTGCTGCCGCACGGCCTGCACGTCGACGACGACGGCAACGTCTGGGTCACCGACTCGCAGGGCAACGACGAGATCGGGCACCAGGTCTTCAAGTTCAGCCCCGAGGGCGAGGTCCTCATGACCCTCGGCATCGCCGGCGACCCGGGCAGCGACCCCGAGGGACGCCACCTGAACGAGCCGTGCGACGTCATCACCTGGGGTCCGACCGGCGACATCTTCGTCTCCGACGGCCACAGCGGCCAGAACCCGGATCCGCCGGCGGGTCGGACCGCCCGCATCCTCAAGTACGACCGGGACGGCAACTTCATCAAGCAGTGGGGCGAGATCGGCTTCCGGCCCGGCCAGTTCCGCACGCCGCACGCCATGGAGTTCGACTCGGAGGGACGCCTCTTCGTGGCCGATCGCGGCAACCACCGCATCCAGATCTTCGATCGGGAAGGCGAGCTGCTGGACATCTACTACCAGTTCAGCCGCATCAGCGGGCTGTACATCACCGCCGACGACACCCTCTACGCGATCGACTCCGAGTCGCAGGAGACCAACCACTACGGCTGGAAGAACGGCGTGCGCATCGGGTCGGCCGGTGAGGACCGCGTGACCGGGTTCATCCCGCCGCACGTCCCCGAGGAAGGCCGCACGCTGCAGGGCCTCGCCGGCGAGGGCATCGCCGTCGACGCCGATGGCAACGTCTTCGTGGCCGAAGGACCCGCCTCGCGCCCGTTCGCGGGCGGCGGCGTCACGAAGTACAGCAAGGCCATGAACTGAGCGCGCCGTTACCGACGTAATCGGCGACAGCCACTGGGTCCTCGCGGGGCATGCCGATGCCTCGCGAGGACTTCAGGATGCTCGCCGCGAACCCTCCAAAGCCCCCCCCGGGGGCCTTTCTCTTGTGCAAGCGCTCAGCCCAGAGCCGACCCTGACGGAACCAGTCGGCATGTCGCGAAGCCCCCCG
Source organism: Vicinamibacterales bacterium (assembly GCA_965229825.1). GTDB lineage: Bacteria > Acidobacteriota > Vicinamibacteria > Vicinamibacterales > UBA8438 > JAJEEA01. Next base: position 267,255 of record CBDDJQ010000012.1, on the reverse strand, counting down.
CCCATCGTAGCCAGCTCCGACCACCGTGACGGATGGCCCGCCGTAGATCGCCGACGTCGGCGCTTCGCGATCTCGGACCGCCACCTGGGCCTGCGGGCATCCGTCTCCTGGTGAGCCGCGACACGATTCCCGTGGTCATCCCGCCCCAAAAAGGACTACGCTTTGCCATCTGGAGACAGCACGGGTTGCGTCCGTCGCGACCCGTCCGGCGTAGATCAATCAAGAAGCCAGGCGGAGGAAACCATGGTGAAGCGATTTGGATCGTTCGTTGCCGTCGCGATGCTGGCGGTGGGGCCGGCCGCGGCCCAGGACCCGCAGGCCGTTCTGGAGGCCGCGGCGGACACGATGGGCGTCACCGACATGATGTCCATCGAGTACTCGGGGAGCGGCTGGGTCGGCGGCGTGGGGCAGAACGCCTCCCCCGCCGAGGACTGGCCGCGCTTCGAGCTGGCGGAGTACACGCGCACCATCGACTTCGAGACCAATTCTTCGACGGAGGACATGGTCATCCGGCAGGGCGGCTATCCCGCCCGGGGCGGCGGCGGCGCGCCGATCCAGGGGGACCGGATCCGGAACCTGCGGGTCCGGGGCGAGTACGCCTGGAACGCTCCGGCGATCGATCGGGTGGTCCCCACGCCGCAGGAGGCCGAGCGGCGGCTGCTGGAGATCTTCCTCACCCCGCACGGGTTCCTCAAGGGCGCCATGGCCGGCGATCCGATCGCGATCTCGCGGCAGGAGTACGGGGGGCGGGTGACGGTGATCTCGTACATCGCGCTCGGCAAGTACCGCATCAACGGCACCATCACCGAGGACAACGTCATCGAGCGGGTGCAGACGTGGATGCCCAACCCCGTCGTCGGGGACATGTACTACGAGACCGTGTACACGAACTACCAGGACGTCGGCGGCGGGATGATGTTCCCCATGAACTGGCACCAGCATCAGGACTACGATGACGGCGCCAACGAGCCGAACGTCAGCGGCGGCGATCACTCGTTCAGCCTCACGACCATCGAGAACGTCGAGGTGAACGTGGACGGCGCCGCGCTCACGGTTCCCGACGTGGTGAGAACCGCCACCGTTCCTCCCATGCGGGTGGAGTCGGAAGCGGTGGCCGACGGCGTCTGGCTGGTCGGCGGCGGGTCGCACAACAGCGTGGCGGTGGAGTTCGGGGACTCCGTGGCGGTCATCGAGGCGCCGCTGAACGAGGCGCGGTCGCTCGCGGTGATCGACGAGGTGATGCGCCTCGTGCCGGACAAGCCGATCCGGTTCATCGTGACGACGCATCACCACTGGGACCACATCGGCGGCCTCCGCGCCTACGTGCACGAGGGCGCGACGGTCGTCACCTACGCCGGGAACCGCCCCTACTACCAGGAGGTGCTGCGGGCGGGGCTGTGGGTGCTCGAGCCCGACCGGCTCTCGCTGCATCCGCCCGAGGAGTGGTCCGAGGGCTACATCTTCGAGACGGTGCGCGAGAAGTACATCCTCGGCGACGCCACGCGGCTCGTCGAGCTGCACAATGTCCAAGGCCTCGCCCACGTCGCGGGGATGCTGATCGCCTACTTCCCGGCCGAGAAGCTGCTGGTCGAGGCCGACCTCTTCACGCCGTCGGGTCCCGGCCGGCCGCTGCCCGACGCGCCGAACGCCAGCGCCCGGGCCCTCTACCGGAACGTGCAGCGCCTGGGGCTGGACGTCGAGACGATCGTCCCCATCCACGGAGGCCCGGGCCCGTGGTCCGAGTTCGCGGCGTTCGTGACCGGGGGCGAGTGACGCACCCGGTCCGGACCCTTACCCGCCATGGTGCGCCGGGAGGCTCCTCCCCGCGCACCGCGGCGGGGTTCTGAACCGACGGCCGGCGCAAGCGGAGGACCCGCTTCGCCGGCCGTTTCTCGTTCACGACTCCATGCGCCCGCGGGGCCCGGGTCGAGTGGCAGACGCCTGACACGGCGGCATCGCACGATTCCATGCGCCGCGGGGGGCGCACGGCGCAGCGCCCGAGTCGTTCATGCGAAACGGCGCCCGCGTCGTCCGCGCCGCGCTATCGACCTCGTCCAACGCGGGAAGGAACCCCCACGGCGCGGCGCGTCCGCGCCGCCGACTATCGCCGACCTTCGTACTCCCGCCGGAGGGCCGGCGAGAGCGGGTAGACGTCGCGAAACCGGTGCTCGCCGGACCGCAGCAGCTCGCGCTCGTGCTCCTCGAGCGCCGCCTGCTCCTCCGCCGCCCGCAGCACGTCGCCGACGAGCTGCGGCGGAAAGAACAGCACGCCGGTCTCGTCGGCGACGACGACGTCCCCGGGGAGCACCGTCGCGGTCCCGATGCGGACCGGCGCGTTCCATTCGACCCCGAGCCAGCTCGTCGTGGTCACGTCGAAGAAGCGGGCGAAGACCGGGAAGTCCGCGAACGTCTCCCCCACGAGCTCCGCGAGGTCGCGACTGCCGCCGTCGATGACGACGCCGGCCGCGCCGCGCAGCTTGATGCCGAGCGCCCCCATGCCGCCGAACAGCACGTGGCCGTCGGCACCGCCGAGCTCCGCGACGATCACATCGCCCGGCCGCGCCTCCTCGGATGCCCGGGCGTAGTACCGGCGGTCCCAGTCGCCCTCGGCCGCGAGCCGGTCGATCGCCTCCACGAGATCCGGGCGCGGCGGCAGAAAGCGCATCGTCAGCGCGCGCCCCGCCACCCGCCGGCCCGGCTGCGTCGCGCGGAATCCGCGCACGTAGTTCGTCCGATAGTCCCCGAGCGAGCGCCAGATGTCCTCGAGCTGCATCTCGCGGAGCCGTGCGAGATCCGCGTCGCTGACCTCCGCCTCCGCCCGCTCCGAGCGGATGACGTCCATGATGGCGCTGTAAGACGAGCGGTTCGCCCGAAAGCCCTCGGGCGGCGCCACGTCGCCGGCGTCACCGCCCGGGCTCGGTTCCTGGGCAGTCGCCGCGCCGCCCCCGAGCACCGCAGCGGCGACCAGGAGTCTCAGACAGAAGCTGATCCGAATCGGCATGGTACCTCCTCGCTTGGCGTTTCCGAATTTGTGATCAAAGCGGATGATACCGGTGTCACCTGCTCCGGCGTGGACGCCTTCTGCTTGCCGCGCCACGGCGAAACACGTTCAACGAGGTCGGGTCCACGGCCGAAGCCGGCTTGGCGCTGGCAAACCACGCGTCGTCCAGTTCCTCGGCGTCCGGGTCGGCCGCGATTCGTCATGATGCCGTCCCGGCCCCGTGCGGCGAGAGCTGCCGGGTCTGCCGGTCGAGGGTCCTGATCGTTGCCTGAATGGTCTCGACTTCCCGGTCTTCGAAGTAGGCCTCGCCACACTGGTCGCACACCCAGGCCGGCACGGCGTCCAGCATCAAGTGATAGCCGTTCCGGTCGACGTGGAAGGGTGCGGTCGCGGACTTCATTTCGCCGCGGCAGTGAATGCACTTCATTCGATTCTCCTGTTTCTCAGAACACCGTCCCACACGCGTTCCGAGGGCAGGTAGGCCGTGATGATCGCAAGGAAGTTCTCTTTCGGCGAACAAACGACATGGATGCTCCGATGTCCGAGTCCCTTGCCATGCATGAGGCAACTGTGGCCCCGTGCGTCCTCCGGGTAGTCCTCGATCAAGTCGCCGTGTTCGACCACCATGCGAACTTCGTTCGGCGCAATCATCCTGTCGGGTCGGGCCATTTGCCGAACAGCGTGGGGCAGGAACAGCAAGCGCCGTCGCGCAGCCCGGCGCACCTGCTCGAGTATCGATTCCGGTCTCTCCACTGTTCCTGCAAGCGAGTCGCGCCAGTGCCCAACCGTCCTCGACCGATTGTCACGACCCCCCAGTGTGCCACGCGTTCGGCGCACCGGCGGGGGCGTTTGCGGCGATGTGGCCGGCCATCCGCCGCACGAGATCGGTGTTGGTGAACGGCGACCACAGGTGGCCCTTCATGGGGCGGCCGTGGACGAACTCGCCGTCGTAGTGCGGATCGGTCGTGCCCTCGAGGAAGGCCTCAAGGAGGTAGACCGCATACGACAGGTAGAACTGGTCCATCTCGGGGTTGTACAGGTGGATCTTCCCGACGAGGTCCGGGCCGATGCGGGGCCAGTTCTCCTCCAGGTAGTGCCGCAGGTCGTAGCCGTTGTCCCGCATGTAGTGCGCGACCTCGCGGTCGATGGCGCCGGTCTCCAGATCCCAGAGGCGCCGCGGGTAGCCGTCGTCGCCGGGCAGCCCGTACGCCGCGTTCCAGGCGTCGATCTGCCCGCCGGAGCGCCCGCGCGAGCCCTGCGCCCGCTCGAGCCGGCTCAGTTGCCGGACGCTGCCGACCGGCTGCCCCTCGATCGTCCGCTGGAACATCCGCTCGGGGGCGCCGGGCACCGCGCCGGGCACCAGGAACGCGCTGGCGTCCTGGTAGATGTCGATCAACTGGTAGCGCCGGAAGTCGACGGAATCGGGGTAGAAGGTCCACGTTCCCCCGTAGAACGTCGGGTAGCGGACCTGCCAGGCGAGCGAGATCCAGCCCCCGGTGGAGCCGCCGGTGAGCACCCGGGCGTAGGGCTCGCCGATCATCCGGAAGTTCTCTTCGAGGTATGGGATCAGCTCCTGATGGATGGCGTCGCCGTAGGGGCCGTTGTTCGCCGAGTTCACGCCGTAGGAGTCGTCGAAGAAGGGCGTGGGGTGCTGAATCGTCACCGCGATCGCGCGCGGGAAGTCGTCGGCGGTCCACGCCCGCTGGAAGTCGTAGCCCGACTCGCGCATCCCCCCCGCGTCGCTCCACATCCACGCGAAGAGCCCCGGCTCGCCAGAGGGCGGCTCGGTGGTGAAGCCGAAGGCGGGCTCGAGCCGGAAGTGGTCGGCCTCGAACACCACCGGGTAGCGCAGGTCGGGATTGTCGTCGTAGCCGCGGGGCAGCAGGACGACGGCGCCCAGGTACATGGGATGGCCCCACCATTCTGTGAGGATCCGGCTCCGGATCTTGACGCGCCTGACCCACTCGGTGTCCGGCGGCACCTCGACGGGCGGAATGACGTCCACGAGCGCCAGGGGGATCGGCGTGTCCGAGGCGGGGTCCACGCGGATGCGCCGCGGGGCGCTGACGAGGTTGCCCGGCGAGAACGCCCAGCGCTGGCCCTCCCACTGGTCCTGGGGGGCCCAGATGACGTGGCCGTCCTGCCGGTGGTACTCCGTGTACACGTGGACCAGGGCCTGCACCCAGTAGTCGCCCGGGGGCAGCTCCCGCAGACGCGCGTAGGGATAGCCGTCGGCGGCGGCGTCGATGACCATCGCCTCGCCGGGCCCGACGCCCTCGATGTCGGCCGCGAAGAAGGGTACCCGGCCGTCGCGCTGCCGCGCCGAGTTGTAGGCCGCGATGCGCGGCTCGGGGTGCGCCGTCGGGCTCAGGGCCAGGAAGAGGCGGCCGGTGAGGGGACCGTCGTGCACGCCGGCGGCGTAGCTGACCTCGATGCGAAGAGGCACCTGCGCTCCGGCTCCAGAGGTCTGGCCGCGCGCCGCGGCAGAGCACGCGGTCAGGATCGCGACCAGAGCCGTGGCAAGGCGGCGAACCGCGGTCAACGACGAACGCATGAGCTGTCCTCCAGCGGGGCGGCGCGCCCCTAGTGTGCCGTCCCTTAAGTAATGGAGTAAAATTGGGGCTCTCTCAGGAGGAGGGTCCCCATGCCACGAGGCCGTCCGGTTGCTCCCATCGAACTCAGCGAGGCGGAGCACGCTCATTTGACTCAAATCAGCCGGTCCCGATCGCTCCCGAGCGGGTTGGTCCAGCGGGCGCAGATCGTGCTCGCCTGCGCCGAGGGCAGGTCGAGCACGGCCGTCGCGGCGCGGTTGGGCGTGAGCAACGCCACCGTCGGCAAGTGGCGTAGACGGTATCGCGAGTGCGGTCTGGAAGGCTTGCACGACGAACTCCGCCCCGGGCGGCCGCGCACCTACGATGATGAGCGCGTAGCCGCCGTCATCAACCACGCCCTGCAGGCGACACCGCCAGACCGGACGCATTGGAGCGTGCGCTCGATGGCCGGCCACAGCGGCGTCTCGAAGAGCACGGTGCAGCGGTGGTTCAAGTTGTTTGGAGTCCAGCCGCACCGGCAGGGCTCGTTCAAGCTGTCCACCGACCCGTTTTTCGTCGAGAAGGTGCGCGACATCGTCGGGCTCTACCTCAACCCTCCGGACCACGCCGTGGTCCTGTGCGTCGACGAGAAGAGCCAAATCCAGGCGCTGCAACGGACGCAGCCGGTGCTGCCGATGGGCCTGGGGTACGTGGAAGGGGTTACTCACGACTACTGGCGTCACGGGACCACTACCTTGTTCGCGGCCTTGGCAGTGGCTACCGGTACGGTGCTCACGCAATGCAAACCCCGCCACCGGCATCAGGAGTTCCTCGCCTTTCTGCGCCACATCGACGCGAACGTCCCCGCCGACCTCGACGTGCATCTGATCGTCGACAACTACGCCACGCACAAGCATGCCCGCGTGAAGGCGTGGTTGGCGAACCGGCCACGGTACCACGTCCACTACACGCCGACCTACGCGTCCTGGATCAACCAAGTGGAACGGTGGTTCGGCATCATCACCGAACAGGCCATCCGCCGCGGCTCCTTCAGCAGCGTGCGGGAACTGATCGGGAGAATCAATCGCTTCGTCGAGCGGTACAATACGGATGCCTCGCCGTTCGCTTGGACTGCCACGGCGCAATCGATCCTCGCCAAGGTGGAACGCATTGCACTGTATATTTCCGGGACAGCACACTAGCAGCCCGTGGCGCAAGTCCCCGCTGCATTCGAGCGGCGATGCATCCCGCCTGACTGCGTTGCTCCTCGGGCGAATACGCCCAGTATTCTCCCTTGCCGCGCCTTTGTCAGGCATGGGCATCCTTCCGCCTGCGAGCGCCTTGCAGCCCGCTGGAGCACTCGCCGCTCTCGGGGCAACGCGGGGTTACACCACGGGCTGCCAGTGGGGCGGCGTGCCCCTCGACGAACGGATACAGTCAGTGGTCCTCGATCCCCGCACGACATCGGCGGTGCCACTTTACCTCGCGGTCACATACACTGTAAGCCATCGACAGGCGAACCGGTTGCTCAAGGAGGTTGACATGCGTGTGACATCGCGGCTCGGTCTCCCGGGAGCCCTGCTCCTGGCTGGCGGCGTTCTGGTGCTGGCCGGCGCGAACGCGTCGGCGGCCGAGGGGGATATCGGCGGCGTCGTGCGGAGCGCCACCGGCGGCGAGGCCGGGGTGTGGGTGATCGCGGAGACCGGCGACCTCGAGACGACATTTCGCAAGATCGTCGTCACCGGCGACGACGGGCGGTTCCTGGTGCCGGATCTGCCGGACGCCAGCTACGAGCTGTGGGTGCGCGGCTACGGCCTCGTGGATTCGGAGAAGCAGCCGGCGCGGCCCGGCGACGAGGTGACCCTCACGGTGACCGCGGCGGCGACCGCGCAGGAAGCCGCGCGCATCTACCCCGCCAACTACTGGTACTCGCTGCTCGAGGTGCCGGCCGCGAACGAGTTCCCGGGCACCGGGCCGAACGGCAACGGCATCGGCCGGGCGATACGGCATCAGGCCGAATGGGTCGATCGTCTGAAGGACGGCTGCCAGCTCTGCCACCAGATGGGCAACGTGGCGACCCGCGAGATGCCCATGCTGGACCTCGACGACTTCGACTCGACCCTGGACGCGTGGGAGCACCGCGTGCAGGTCGGGCGGAGCGGGCCGAGCATGAGCGCCGGGCTGAACCGGATGGGGCGCGAGCGCGCGCTGAACCTGTTCGCCGACTGGACCGACCGCATCGCGGCCGGCGAGGTGCCCCCGGCGCCCCCCCGCCCGCAGGGGCAGGAGCGCAACCTCGTGCTGACGATGTGGGGCTGGGGCGACCCGATGGCGATGGTGCACGACGAGGTCGCCACCGACAAGCGCAATCCATACCTGTATCCCAACGGTCCGCTGTACGGCGTCGGCGGGGCCGGGCTGGTCATCACCGACCCGGTGACCCACCGATCGGTGCGGATGGACATGACCACCCGCGTCCCGATGGAGGCGCGCGGCGACTCCTACGCGGGCACCGCCGATCTGGTGCCGTCGCCGTACTGGGGCACCGAGCGCTCGACGGCCCGGGGCTACAGCGCCCACAACCCCATGATGGACGGCAAGGGGCGCCTCTGGATCACCCAGTCGATCCGGCCGTCGGCCAACCCCGACTGGTGCAAGACGGGTTCGGAGCACCCGTCGGCGCGGCACTTCCCGATCGAGCGCAGCCAACGGCAGCTCTCGTACTACGACATCGGGACGGAAGAGTTCGTGCACGTCGACACCTGCTACATGACCCACCACCTGCAGTTCGCCGAGGACGAGAACGACACGCTGTGGCTGAGCGGGTCGACGGATGTCGTCGGTTGGCTGAACACCAAGCTGTACGACGAGACCGGCGACGAGCAGGCGGCCCAGGGGTGGTGCCCCACCATCGTCGACACCAGCGGTGACGGCGTCATCGGCGCGTACACCGAGCCGGGCGAGCCGCTCGACCCCGCGAAGGACATGCGGATCGGCGGGTTCGCCTACGGGGTCATCCCCAACCCCGTCGACGGCTCGATCTGGATCGCGCGGCGCCTGCCGGTGCCGGGGAACATCGTGCGGCTGGAGCTCGGCGACAACCCGCCCGAGACGTGCGTCGCCGAGGTGTACGAGCCGCCGTTCGAGAACCCCGACGTCGACCCGAGCCAGTGGGGACACGGCGGCCGCGGCATCGACATCGACCGCAACGGGCTGCTCTGGACCGCGCTGGGCGGCAGCGGCCACCTCGCGAGCTTCGACCGCAGCAAGTGCCGCGTGCTGAACGGCCCGACTGCGACCGGACAGCACTGCCCCGAGGGCTGGACGCTCCATGCGACCCCCGGTCCGCAGATGAAGGGGGTGGAGGCCGCCGGCAGCGCGGACTTCCACTATTACAACTGGGTGGACCAGTTCGACACGCTGGGGCTGGGCGAGAACGTCCCCATCGCGAACGGCACGAGCTCCGACGCGCTGCTGGCACTGCTGCCCGACACCGCCGAGTGGGTCACGCTGCGGGTGCCGTATCCGCTCGGCTTCTATACGCGGGGGCTCGACGGCCGGATCGACGACGCCGAGGCCGGCTGGAAGGGCCGCGGCGTCTGGGCCAGCTACGACTCGGTGACGAACTGGCACAACGAAGGGGGCAAGGGGATGACGAGCGAGATCGTGCGCTTCCAGGTCCGCCCCCATCCGCTGGCGGAGTAGAGGACGGCACGGCCGTCCGCCGGCGCCCGAGTGAGGCGATGCTCTCCCCGCCCCTCCGCGGGGGGGCATCGCCCGCCGTTGCCCACGGGAACGCGGTGGCCCGGCGCGGTCGCGAGGTCGGCCTGTGTGGAGTGGACTCGTAGAGGGTCCGGCCAGGGTGTGCTTGCGCAGGCTAGTCCGGCGTGGTCGCGAGGTCGGTTTGTTTCGAGTGGACTCGTAGGTTAGAGGGTCCAGGTGTCTGCGCCGGCATCCGACCGCTCGTGAGGTCGGCCCGTTTCGAGAGGAGAGCAACCATGCCCCATTGCCCCCACCGATCCGCATCCATGACGCGTCGCGACGCCGTGCGCCGGCTCGGCGCCGCCGGCATCGGGATCGCCGCCGCGCCGGGTCTGCCGGCCGAGCTGCTGTCGGCGAGCCGGAGCCAGAGCAGCGGCGTGACGTTCCCCGACGGTGCGATCATCCGCACCATCCTCGGCGATGTCGGCCCGGAGGAGCTCGCGGGCGGCGCGACCCTGTTTCACGAGCATCTGTCGATCGGCGACCCGCCTCCACCCTGGCTCCCTGTGCTCGAGAACCCCCAGCCGCCCTTCAGCGCCGACCTCGACCTGATGGCCGACGAGGTGAACGCGACCGCCCAGGACGGGGTGAGCTGCATCGTCAACGGCGGCACCCGCGATCTCGGCCAGAACCCCGAGCGGCTGCGCGCGCTGGCCGAGCGCGTCGACCTGCACATCGTCCTGGCCGGCGGACTGTGGACGCAGCCGCGCTATCCGCCGGAGATCGCCGGGCAGACCGAGGAGGAGGTCGCGGCCGACTTCCAGCGGGACGCCGAGGCGGAGCGCTGGGGCGCCATCGGCGAGATCGGATCGTCGATGACGATGCACCCCGACGAACGCAAGGTGCTGCGGGCGAGCTGCACCGTCCATCTCCGCACCGGGCTTCCGCTCTTCACGCATACCCCGCACCAGGGATGCCCCTCCTGCGCGCGCGAGCAGCTCGACATCATCGAGGAGATGGACGTGGACCCGCGGCTCGTCTGCATCGGGCACCTCGCCGACATCGTCGGCGACCCGCAGGCCGAGTTGCACAAGGGACTCGCGCGGCGCGGCGCGTTTCTCGGGTTCGACACCGTCGGCCACCAGATCACCCAGGGCGACGCCGAGAAGGTGCGGATGATCGTGTCGGTCATCGACGCCGGCTACGAAGACCACGTGCTGCTGTCCGCCGACTTCGCCCGCGAGGCCGAGCTCAAAGCGAACGGCGGTGCCGGGTACTCGTCGGTGCCGACGATCTTCGTGCCGAAGCTGCGCTACGCCGGCGTGCCCGACGAGACCATCCACAAGATCCTGGTCGACAACCCGCGCCGGTTCCTGGCGTTCGTGCCGAAGACCGCTTAGAGGACCTTGATCGATATTGACTTGTAGACTTCAGCAAGGCGTAGCCCCTGATTCCGGCCGGGGCACGCCTGGGACACTGCAACGTAATTTCCGTCAGAGTCCTTTAGAGGAGGCGACCATGCCGAACCGACCTGTCCTGCTTGCAGCCCTGCTCGCCAGCCTCGCGGCGCTGGCGTTTCCGCCCCTCCTGAGCGCCCAGCAGGGCGAGACGACCACCCGCGAGGCGCGGACGGTCACGCCCGTCACCGACGCCATGCTGCGGGACCCCGACCCCGGCGACTGGCTGATGACGCATCGGACGTACGACTTCCAGGCCTACAGCCCGCTGGACCAGATCAACCGCGACAACGTGGGCCAGCTTCGGGTGGCCTGGATGCGGGCGATGGACGAAGGACCGCAGCAGACCCAGCCGCTCGTCCACGACGGCGTGATGTACCTCGCGAACAACGACGACCACATCCAGGCCCTCGACGCGACCACCGGCGACCTGCTGTGGGACTACCGCCGCGAGACGCCCGCGGACCTGCGCGAGTACGTCACCCTCGGCAACCGGACCCGCAATCTGGCGATCTACGGCAACCACATCTATCATCTGACCTCCGATGCGCACCTCGTCGCCCTCGACACGGGCACCGGCGAGGTGGCCTTCGATCGCGAGATGGCCGACTACCGCGACGGCATCACGCATTCGTCGGGCGCGATGATCATCGACGGCAAGGTCCTCGCCGGCCGGACCTGCAGCCCCAGGAGCGTCGAGGCGCGCTGCTTCATCTCGGCCCACGACTCGGACACCGGGGCCGAGCTCTGGCGCGTCTACACCGCGGCCGGCTCCGACGACCCCGGCGGCCGGACGTGGGGCGACCTGCCCACCGCGCAGCGGGTCCACGTGTCGCCGTGGGGCTCCCCCGGCAGCTACGACCCCGAGCTCGGACTCATCTACTGGGGCATCGCCGTCCCCCTGCCCTACCCTCGCATCGTGCGCCGCGGCACCTGGGACGTCGGCGACAGCACCCCGTGCGAGCTGTACTCCAACTCGACGGTCGCCCTCGCCGTCGACACCGGCGCCATGGAGTGGTACTACCAGCACCTGCCCTGCGACGACTGGGACCAGGACTTCGTGCAGGAGCGGACGCTCATCGACACCGTGGTCGACCCCGACCCCGACGCGGTGATGTGGATCAACCCCAGGCTCGCCGGCACCGCCGAAGAACGCAAGATCGCGGTCACCATGGGAGAGCCCGGGGGCCTCTTCGTCCTCGACCGCGAGACCGGCGAGTTCCTGTGGGCGACGCCGCTGCCCTACACCAGCACCGAGCGGTTCGTCATCCGGGACATCGACCCCGAGACCGGGCAGGTCTTCATCAACATGGACCTGGTGGCGCGGGAGCTGGGCCAGCAGTTCATCATCTGCGGGCACAACGTGAAGGGCTGGTGGTCCTGGTCGTACAGCCCGCAGACCGGGATGCTCTACATCCCCATCAACCGCGCCTGTCTGAATCAGACCACCAACGAGCGGTCCGTCTCCGGCGCGAGTCCGCGGTTCACCATTCCCGAACCGGGCCTCGAAGAAGACGGGGACCTGACCGAGGTGCGCGCCATCGACATCTCCACCGGCCGCGAAGTGTGGCGCTACAGCCAGCGCGCCCCCAATGCCGGCTCGACCCTCGCCACCGCCGGCAACGTCGTCTTCTTCGGCGACCTCAACCGCCGCTACCGCGCCTTCGACGCCGAGACCGGCGACGTGCTCTGGGAGACCATCCTCGGCAGCCAGATCACCGGCTTCCCCGTCACCTACACCGCGGGCGGCCGGCAGTATCTCACCGTCCCGGTGGGCGGCGCGTCGATCTTCCAGATGAACAACTACGCCCCCGAGCTGGAGGCCCCGATGGGGAGCAACATGATCGTCACCTTTGCGTTGCCGCAGGAGTAATGCAACCAGTTGGACCGAGCATCGCCGGAGCCGATATGCCGATGGAGCCGCGCGACAAGCGCCGCATCGACTGGACGGGTGTTCAGCCCGACGACTCGCCCATCGAGCCGCTCGATGGGCGAACCTTCCTGCTGCGCCTGCGGCGGCTCGAGGAGTGCGCGCGCGACCTGACGCTCCTGCGCCGGGCGCGGATGGAACAGCAGCCTCATGACCGGCGGGTTTCTCCAGATTCTGAATGAGCTTCGCGACCATCGTGTCGATTTCGTGATCGTCGGCGACGTCGCCGTGGCGCTCCACGGCGGCTCGCGCGTCACGTTCGATCTCGACATCGTGCCCAGCCTGGCGCCGGACTCCTGGCGAACCGCAGTCGATCTGCTCTGGTCCCTCGGAGCACGCCCGCGGATTCCGGAACCGCTCGAGCGAATTCGGGACGTGGACCACGTCCGCCGTTGGCGGCTCGACAAGAACATGCTGGCCCTGAACTTCCGCGCGCCGGACGGCGGCGTCGAGGTCGACCTCCTGGTCGGCGAGAGCGATGCGTTCGAAGGACTGCGCCGCCGCGCGGTCGAGATCACGATCGATGAGCGCACTTTCCTCGTGGCGTCGATCGACGACCTGATCGACATGAAGCAGCGCAGCGGCCGGCCACAGGACCTGCTGGACATCGCGGAGCTGCGGAACATCCGGGAGCGGTTCGACTGATCCCGCCGACTGGGACCACGACCTGCGGAGGCAACTCTGATCTCGTCGTGACGGGCCTTGCTGTTTCGCCCAGGGCACGGGTCACGGCGCGTGGTGCTGGGCGCCGAGCACTCTCTGAGCTTCTTCGCCGTCCGACCCCGGCGGCGCGGTCGGAGTCTTCCACCAAGTCACCGCATTCGGTCGAACTCGGCCGGTGCAAGTCCGAGGTCTCTGACGATCTTGAAGAAGAGAGGCGGCCCGATCTCTCGGCCGCCGTGCCGCGGAATCGTTACGCTCCGACCGTCAGGCTGAATCCACCGTTCATGACTCCCGGTCTGGCGCCGTCTGACGAAACCCCAATACTGCGGCGACCCTGCGGAAATCGCGGGCGGTCGCGCTAGGCATGCACGATCTGGGTCGTGTCCACGGGGAGGGCTTGGCCGCGCTCGGCGTGCTCTTCTGCGATCAGTCGAAACACGCGATGCAGCTCTGCCAGTGCCGCCTCGCGGGTATCCATCAGCGCATAGCAGCCGCCGATTGCTGGCACTTCGGCGACCCAGCCGCCATCGCGCTGGCGGTACAGAACGACCTTGTAGTCGGCCAGGGTCATGCTTCGAGTATAGCTGTTCGCCGAACCACCGTTGGCTGGCGGACCAGTACCATCGAGCGAAGGGTGCCGATGGGCTCTCGTTGGTTCACGGGAATGCCAGACGGCAGGGTCGATGGGTCGGTCTTTGCTCTGGGGACGTGGAGCGGCGTCAACGGTCAAGGTAGCGGAGCGGCCGGCTCTCACGGGACATCTGAGAAGCCGCCCGTGCCAGGAGTCTGCGCCGTAGAACGGTGCGGACTCCTGGAGGGTTGGTTGGGCGCCAAGCGGAGCCGCAGGCGACGATTGGCGGGCTCTAGCATCGTGACAGCATCCTCAAGAGCCACGACTTGCCTCACCACCGTCACCCTGCCGACCGCCGGTGACGCGGCGCAAGGCCGGGAGTTTCTCGCATGGCGCATGCGCTCGAGGTCATCGCACGGGAGAGCGGCGGCGCGTCGCAGTATCCGCCGCTGCTGTTCGTGCACGGCGTGGGCCACGCCGCGTGGTGCTGGGCCGAGCACTTCCTGGACTTCTTCGCCGACCGCGGCTTCGATGCGCACGCGTTGAGCCTACGCGGCCACGGGGGAAGCGCCGGACGCGAGCGACTGCGGTGGACGTCCATCTCCGACTACGTGGACGACGTCGAGCGAGTCGCAGCGGGTCTGGCGCGCCAACCCGTGGTCGTCGGGCACTCCCTGGGGCGGCCTGATCGTGCAGGAGTACCTCGTGTGGCACGGTCCGCCCGCCGCGGCCCTCCTGGCGCCCGCGCCCCCCGGCGGGATGCCCCGCCAGTGGGCGCGGCTGTTCCTCGACAGTCCGTGGCCGATGCTGCAGGCGTTTCTGAACGCCGCTCCCGGCAAGCTGCTCTCCACGCCCGAGCGCGCCAGGAAGTTCCTCTTCTCGCCGGACCTCCCCGAGGAAACGGTGCTCCGCCACGCCGCCCGGCTCGGGCGCGAGTCGTTTCGCGCAGGTCTGGAAACGAGCCACGGGCGGCCCGACCCGGCCCGCATCCGCGGCACGCCGCTACTCGCCCTTGAAGCGGAACGCGACTACATCCGTCAGGCGGCCGACGCCCTGCTGGCGTGGCTGGTGCGCACGCTCGAGTCCGGCGCGACCGCCTCGTGAAGCTCCCGGGATCAAGCCGGGTCGTGCGACCGCCTATCTTCGTGATGGGAATCGATGTTACAGACCTACCTGACGATTCCAATCAGCAATGTACATTTCTATTCTATTGAATTCCCCGGGTTGCAGAAGCCGATGGTGTGCCATGAAGTTTCTGGCCTTTTCGAGTTCATCAAATCTCTGCTTTAACCAGTGCTGTGAGAGAACAAGGTCAGAGAAGTCGTCCCAGTTCTCGACCATTATGTCGGACAAATGACCGAAGTCAATAAAGCCAAGAATGTCGTGCTTCTGCCCCTCTAGCCAAGAAGTTGCCTGGGCTTCCTTCTGGCGTGATTCCGCATGAGTTCTAACCTGCATTATTCACGAAGGTCCAGATTCGACCGCCAAAGGGCTGATCGGCGCAGGAATGGGTCTCGGACATCGTCGCCTGCAAGCGGAGCCGGGGTTGAGCAGCCGACCGGGGGGGGCATGACGGACGCGAGGGTTGGGCAGCGACAGCCCCGGCGGCGCGGCCCATGCCGCCCAGGAAGCAGGTGGGCGCGGCGCAACGGGTGGGCTATCCGGCGCGCGCGCCTAGCGCGAGTGCGATGTGCCGCCACGCCTCGAGGTGCGGCGTCGAGCGCGGCAGATGCAGAACCACGCGGCGGACCGAGCGGACGACGTGGACCCCCAGCTTCAGCAGCCGGTCGCGCAGCCACGTTACCTGGCTGCGGGCACACGCAGTACGCGCCGCCCGCAATCGCAGTTCCTGCATGAGCACGTAGGCCGCGGCGGTCAGGAAGACGCGCAACTGGTTCGCCGGGAACAGACAGCAGCTCGTGCGGTCGATCTGCAGCCCATCGAGCAGTTCCTTGATCCGATTCTCGATGTCCCCGCGAGCACAGTAGACCTTCTCATAGATGAAGCGCGGCGTCTGCCGCAGATTCGTCACCACGAACCGCGGGTTGTCCCGCGGCTCGCGGTCTCCGAGGCGAACGACTTCGGCCTTGATCACGCTCGTGGTCCCACGTGCCGGCGGCGTAGCGGGTGTCGGTATAGACGTGCGCGGTCTCGCCACCGACCTCGCTCTGCGCGCGGGCCACCTGCATGGCGGACTCCGCATGCCGCTGCAACACCGCGTTCTTCGCCATCGCCACGACATAGTCGAGCCGGGGCTCCGCATCCAGGAAATCGAAGATCTCCGGGGTCGCAAAGCCCCCGTCGAGCCGGACGAGAAACCGCGCCCGCGGAAACGCGGCCCGCAACAGCGGGAGCAACCGACACAGCAGGCCGAGGGTCCCGTCGGCGGCCACTGCCTTCCCGGGCCGCAGCACCGCCGCGCACAGATACTGCTCCGCCTCGCGGTCGAAGCTCAGAAACCCCAGCATCGGCAGATAACACCAGCCGCCATAGTGCCCGTTGAAGAACGTGAGCTGCTGGGCCCCGTGCGTCAGGTCGTCGGTCGGGTCCAGATCGATCGTGATCCGGCGCGCCCGCCCGTGCAGGCGGCGCCGATGACGCTCGATGACGCACGCTGCCAACTCGCGCCCCATCCGGTAGAGCACGGTGCGGCGCGCGCCGTTCTCGAATCGCGAGATCGTGGGTTGCGACGCCAAGGGCGCGCCGGACACCGGGTCCCGCCCGAGCAGCAGCTTGTGGATGGGGTCGTCGGCCAAGTGGTCGGCATCGTTGCCATCGGGATGACCGCACGCGATGCCGAAGACCCGCTGGCCGATCAGGTCCGCGAGCGTGTGCCGAATCTTCCCGGGTGCGCGTTTGTCGGCCAGACACCGGGCGAACGCCTTGACCAAGCCGTACACGCGCTCGGCCGCCTTGAGCAGGACGGCGCCGCCGTCGGAACTCGCGTGCTCCTGGTTGAACGTGGCGACGAGGGGCTTGTCGAACAGATCCGGAAACAGAACACTCTGTGGTATCGTGTCAGGTGTCACGCAGGGGCCTCCGTCGTGGCTAAACGTTTATATACACTACGTTTGTACCACACGGAGGCCCTTGTGTCTCTCCCAGAATCAACACCTTCACGCATAATCCGGGCTAATCCTCCTGGACACTTTCTCTGCCCACCAGGATCGGCCATGACGCTCGCTAAGGCGTTCCTCTATTAGTGACCGTACGGAGTTTTCGAAGCAATATATCAATGCATACAGCCGTGACATCCTTAGCGCTTCGTTTCGGAGATCAACACCGAAAGGACCTAGCCCGGATTATTCGTGAAGGTGCTGATTCTGGAGAGACACAGGAGCCTGTCTTCGGTTAGCGGGTCGTGGCGAGAAAATCCACGAAATGGTGTGCAGGTGCGGCGGGCGTGTGCCGATACATGAAGTATGGCGCGCAAGAAGGACGACCGCGACGATTCGAACGGACCCAGGCGTCAACGGGACTCTCGGGACGTGCGCATCATCGAACGCCTCGAACGAGGCATCGAACGCCTCGAACGAGACAAGGGGAAGCTGATCGAGGAGCGGGATCACTGGAAGCGCCGCAGCGAGCATCTGGAGAAGGAGCTCGAGGCGGCGCGGCGCGCCGGACGCCGGCAAGCGGCTCCCTTCGCCAAGGACCGGCCGCAGGGACGCGGCGGGCGGCCGGGGCGGCGAGCCGGGGCGGAGTACGGGAAGCATGGGCGCCGACGGCAGCCGACACAGGTTGACGAGACGCACGCGGCGCCGGCCCCGACGAGCTGTCCGGACTGCGGCGGCGCGGTCGCGCTGGACCGTGTGGCGTCGCAGTATCAGGAAGAGCTGCCCGAGGTGCGTCCCCTCGTGCGGCGCTTCGACATCGAGGTGGGCCACTGCTCGCAGTGTCAGCGGCGCGTGCAGGGCCGGCACGCCCTGCAGACCTCCGACGCGTTGGGGGCGGCTGCCGCTCAACTGGGCCCGAACGTCGCCGCGCTGGTCGTCGAGTTGCACACCGAGCTGGGCATGCCGTTGGAGAAGGTCGTCCGCGTTCTGCGGACCCAGTTCGGATTGTCGGTGACCAAGGGCGGCCTCGTCCAACTGCTGCACCGCACCGCCGACGCGGCGGCGCCCGCGTATGCGGCGCTGCGCGAGCAGGTCCGCCAGAGTCCGGTGGTCACGCCGGATGAGACGGGCTGGCGGGTGAACGCGATCCTCCACTGGCTGTGGGCGTTCGCCACTCCGGAGACGACGGTCTACGCCATCTGCGACGGCCGGGGGTTCGCCGATGCGGCGGCGGTGCTCGGCCCCGACTTCGCCGGTGTGCTGGTGCGGGACGGTTGGGTGGCCTATCGCGGCTTCAAGAAGGCGCCGCATCAAACGTGCCTGTCGCACCTCTTGAGACGCTGCAAGGACTTGCAGGCCGCTCATCCCGACAGCCCCTGGGCGGGCGCGGTGCAGGCGGTCCTTCGGGACGGTCTCGCCCTGCGGGACCGCTCGAACGCGGGCGAAATCAGTGAGCACGGTCTGGCGTCGGCCCGCGGTCGGCTCGCCGCCCGGCTCGGCCGGCTGATCGACACCGCGCCGCCGTTGGCCGCCGCCGAGCGCTTCGCCAAGCACTTGGCCAACGAATTCCCGGCGGTGTTCCTCTTCTTGTGCGACCCGTCGATCGACGCCACCAACTGGCGGGCCGAACAGGCCATCCGCCCCGCAGTAGTCACGCGTAAGGTCTGCGGCGGCAACCGCACCCGGCGCGGGGCCGACACCCAGCAGGTGCTGGCCAGCGTCGTGCGTACCGCCCGCCAACGCAACCTCGACCCGCGCTCGCTGATCACGACGATGCTGTGCGCCCCCGAACCCGTCGTGCCCGAGGCGCTTGCGTTGCCGCCACCCGCCTGACGCCGGGCGGCGTGGAAACCGCTCATCCGCTTCCCGTCCTCCTGCGCGCCCCCGGCCCGCACTCAATCCGCGCCGTCCCGCCGCCGCCCGAGCCCGCGACCCGTGGGTTTCGCCGCCAGCCGCGGGAACGCCACCAGGCAGCTCGCCGCTGTTCGCGGCGTCGGTCCCCGCCGCGTGTCCTCATGGCGGCGGCGCCATCGCCGGGACCCCGTGGTCTCGCGCCGCCGTGGGGGACCGAGGTGCGCCGCGGGAGCCGCCAGACCCAGCGCTCCGCGAGCGAACCAGCCGGACCGACCGTCGCTGCCCATGACGCGCCGACAAGCTGCCTTGGCGACAATGGGACTGCGAGTCTGCCATGGGCGCTCTCAACCGCGACAGGCTCTGCGCAAGTCCGCCGGCCGGCGAGTCACCCGTCGCGCCCCTTGTTCCCGGCCTCCTCACAGCCACAGAGACCGACGCCGCGATGCCGACAAATCTGCGCGGGGACAACCTCGTCATGCAGCAACTTCCCCGACGGCTCGGTCCATTTCCGCCCATTTCCACTGGAGAAAATCAGTCCCGCACCCGGTAACCGAATACAGGAGCCTCCATGTGGTACAAACGCAGTGCTGACAAACGTTTAGCCACGATGGAGGCCCCTGCATGGCGGCTGACAAGATATCACAGACTGTCCTGTTCCCGGAGCTCTTCGACAAGCCCGTCGTCGCCACGTTCGACCGCGAGCAGGCGAGCTCGGATGGTGGCGCCGTCCTCCTCAAGGCGGCCGAGCGGGTGTACGGCCTCGTCAAGGCGTTTGCCGGGTGTCTCGCCGACAAGCGCGCGCCGGAGAAGATTCGGCACACGCTCGCGGAGCTGATCGGACAGCGGATCTTCGGCATCGCGTGCGGTCATCCCGACGGCAACGACGCCGACCACTTGGCGGAGGATCCCATCCACAAGCTGCTGCTCGGGCGGGACCCCGTGGCCGGCGCGCCCTTGGCGTCGCAACCAACGATTTCGCGGTTCGAGAACGGCCCGGGCCGCGGCGCGCTCTACCGAATGGCGCGGGAGTTGGCGGCGTGCGTGATCGAGCGGCATCGACGCCGCCTGCGGCGGCGGGTGTGGCGGGTCACCATCGATCTGGACCCGACCGACGACCGGACGCATGGCGCGCAACAACTGACGTTCTTCAACGGGCACTACGACAGTTGGTGCTATCTGCCGCTGCTCGCGTTCCTGACTTTCAACGACGAGAAGGAGCAGTATCTGTGCGCGGCGGTGCTGCGGCCGGGCAAGGCGGTGGCGGCCGACGGGACCCTGAGCTTGCTGTGTCGGCTGCTGCCGATGCTGCGGGCGGCGTTTCCGGCGACTCGGTTTCTCGTCCGGCTCGACGGGGGCTTTGCGACCCCGGAGATCCTCGATTTCCTGGATGCCGAACCTGGGCTCGACTACGTGGTCGCGATGGGGAAGAACGCGGTGTTGCAGCGGCATGCCGAATCCGCGATGGCCGTGGCCCGCGCGCAGAGCGAGGCCAGTGGCCGAACCGAGCACGTCTATACCGACACCCGCTACGCGGCCCGCACGTGGGGCCGCGAACGCCGGGTCGTGATCAAGGCGGAAGTGGTCCGGCTCAAGGGTCGCGAGCCGCGGGACAATCCGCGCTTCGTCGTGACGAATCTCTTGGAGAGCTCGCGCTTCGTCTACGAGAGGGTCTACTGCGCCCGCGGGGACATCGAGAACCGGATCAAGGAGTTGCTGGATGGCCTGCAGATCGACCGCACGAGCTGCTGCAAGTTCCTGGCGAACCAGTTGCGCGTGTTGCTGACCGCGGCGGCCTACGTACTCATGCAGGAGCTGCGGCTGCGGGCGGCGCGCACCGGCTGTGCCCGCACCCAAGTGACGTGGCTGCGCGACCGGCTGCTGAAGCTGGGGGTGCATGTCGTCGGCTCGGCGCGCCGCATCGTCCTGCATCTACCACGGGCGACGCCCCATCTCCACGCGTGGCGGCGCATCGCGCTCGCGCTCGGCGCCCGCGCGGGTTAGTCAGAGCCCGCGCGGGGGCTCGGCGCACGTCTCGGTCCCGGGCGGCACCGCCCGTTCCGGCAGAACCTTCCCCCCACTTGGCCTCCGCAACCGCCCGGTGCCCGTGAAGGGCCACTCCACGCCTCCTGCCGCGTCCGTCGCCGCGTCCGAGAGGCTCCGCTCGCGGTCAAGCAGGCCCGGCCCCAGCAGAGCCTTCCCTGCCGCCCGCCTCTCCGCCACCGCCCGACGGCACGACCGGCTACTCTACGCCGCGGTGCGCGCGCCACCACGTCCGAGGCCCTGCTCGCGGCCGATCATGCCCCGTCCGTGACGGACGCCCGAGCTTCATGAATAATGCAGGTTTAGCAGTGGAGGGACCACCGTCAGCGAATCCCTGCTAACCTGACAGTTCTTTTTCCTCCGATAGTGTGCCGGCCACTCCGCACCGAGGATGGTCTTGGCAACGGTCGCTTGAGAGCTGTCCTGACCGATGCTGCCGCTACTCGTTCGGCAGTGCGAACACCACCAGCCGCTCGTTCCCTCGGGGCTGGCCGCTGGCCGGGGCCGCGACGTTGGCCGCGACGTACTGCCGGCCGTCGTTCCCCGCGTAGGTGATGGGGACGGCCTCGATGTTGTAGTCGAAGGCGGCCGACCACAGCTCTTCGCCGGTGCGGGAGTCGAAGGCGCGGAAGCGGCGGTCGAGGGTGGCGCCGATGAACACGAGGCCGCCGCCGGTGGCGATGGCGCCACCCACGTTGCGGCTGCCGACGCGCTGCTTGCCCTCGGGCAGGAGCTCGTCGATGCCGAGCGGCACCTGCCACGCGATGTCGCCGGTGGCGGCGTTGACCGCGACGAGGCGCGCCCAGGGCGGCTTGAAGCAGGGCAGGGCGCCGAGCCGCGTGCCGTCGGCGTCGAAGATAGGCGCCTCGAAGGGCTGGGCCGCCTCGCGAACGTAGGCCACCTGGTCGTCGGTGTCGGGGCCGTACAGCTCGTTTTCCGTCATCCAGCCGCTGATCGGCTGGTCCTTCGAGTTGACGAAGATGTAGCCCATCTCGGGGTCGTAGGCGGTGCCGTTCCAGTTGACGCCGCCGCCGGTTCCGGGGAACACGAGCGACGGCGGAGTGCCCTCCTGGCGGTAGCGGATGGGCGTATAGGGCCCGGCATTGTAGTAGCCGACGG
This sequence comes from Vicinamibacterales bacterium, assembly GCA_965229825.1. Taxonomy (GTDB): domain Bacteria; phylum Acidobacteriota; class Vicinamibacteria; order Vicinamibacterales; family UBA8438; genus JAJEEA01. Next base: position 245,331 of record CBDDJQ010000012.1, on the reverse strand, counting down.
TGTCCCACAGCTCGCGGCAGGCGGCGGCGTGCTCGGGCGTGGTGTCGTCGGCGGTGACGATGTCGTCGGGCCCGATGTCGACGCGGGCCACCGGCGGCGGCCTGAGGGGGATCGGCTGCGTGGGCGAGTACTGCTCGCCGGGCACGTCGCCGGCGGGGACCGGACGCTCCTCGACCCCGTGGATGGGCTCGCCGGTCTCGCGGTTCAGGATGAACATCCAGCCCGACTTGCCGACCTGGGCAAGAGCGGGAATCCGCTCGCCGTCACGCTCGATCTCGAGCAGTCCCGGCGACGGGGGCAGGTTGTAGTCCCACAGCTCGTGGTGGATGTTCTGGAAGTACCACGCCAGCTCGCCGGTCCGGATGTCGATGGCGATGGTGGAGTTCGCGAAGAGGTTGTCGCCGGGGCGGTCGCCGCCGTAGAAGTTCGACCCGGGGCTGCTGACGGGCATGTAGACGAGGCCGCGCGCCTCGTCGACGGTGAGGGTGAACGCCCACACGTTGTTCCCGATGCGGTTGCGCCAGCTCTGGTTCCCCCAGGTCTCGCTGCCGAAGTCGGTCTCCGTCGGCAGGGTCGGAAACTCCCAGCGCAGGTCGCCGGTGGCCGCGTCGAGGGCCCGCGGATAGGCCTGGGTCGGCTCTCCCCCGCCCCGGGGCTGGTTCAGGTGGGGCGCGATGTGGTCCTGTCCGGGACCGAAGGCGCTCGAGCCCAGAATCAGGGTGTCCTCGTAGACCACCGGCACCCCGGTGTAGGGGATGCGCAGGGCGGCCTCGCCCCTGTCGCCGAAGGCGAGATCGCGCTCGCCCGTCGCGGCCCTCAGGGCGACGACCTTCGACAGGCTGGTGAAGTAGATGCGGGCCTCGTGGGCATCGGTGGCCGGCCCGTACGCGACGCCGCGAAACGATGCCAGCCCCTCGGCCAGCTCGTGCCGCCAGATCTCCTCGCCGGTCTCGGGCCGCAGGGCCACGACCCGGTCTCCCGCGGCCAGGTACATCACGCCGTCGACGACGATGGGCGTGACCTGCTGAAAAAGCTCGGCCGGGCTCGGCCCCTCGATGAACCCGTCCTCGGGATGGAAGCGGTACGACCACACCTCCTCGAGCGAGCCGACGTTCGACGCGTCGATCTGGTCGAGGGGCGAGTAGCGCGTGCCCGCGAGGTCCCGGTTGTACGTCGGCCAGTCGGCGTCGGCGCTCCGTTGGGACTCTTGCGCCGCGGCGGGCGCCGCGGCCATCGCGAGCGCGACCAGCGCCCCGGCCATCCGGACCGTGCGGGACGAATACCGGGGGGACGTACGCCTTCCAGTGATGAATCGCATGGGGCTGTCTCCTCTCCGCTTCCCGAGGAACACGTCTCGCCGGGGCGACGCGAGTCTTGGACGCATGGCGCGCCGCCGTACTCGTTCAGATCGCTCATAGGGTAGATCGCCGGGCGCACCCCTGAGAAGCTGGTGCCGCTCGAGGCGCACACCACCTTCGCCCGAACCACCCCGCTTTCACTCGCTTCAGCCCGCCCACGGGCTCCTGAACGACGAAGGGCCGGCTCCCCCTCGGGAGCCGGCCCTTCTCAGCTTGACGACCGCACCGTTCCCCGGCGCAGACCCTACACGCCGGACAGCGGCTCGAACGGGAGCCGGCCGGTGCTGTGGCCGAGCTCGTCGATGGGCACGCCCATCTTGTCGAGGAGGCTCAGGTGGAGGTTGGCCAGCGGCGTTTCCTCCGAGTACTTCACGTGCCGGCCGCCGGTGCCCGCCCCGCCGCCGGCGAGGAGAATCGGCAGGTTGGTCGAGGCGTGCGCGTTGCTGTCGCCCATGCCCGCGCCGTAGACGATCATCGAGTGGTCCAGCAGCGAGCCGTCGCCGTCGGGGGTGGCGGCCAGCCGCTCGATGAAGGCCGAGAAGAGCTGCACGTGATACTGGTTGATCTTCGTCAGCTTGGCCAGCTTCTCGGGGTCGCGCTGGTGGTGCGAGATCGGGTGGTGGGCGTCCGGCACGCCGATCTCGGCGTACGTGCGGCCGGTGATCTCCCGCCCCATCATGAACGTCACGACCCGTGTGAGGTCGGTCTCGTAGGCGAGGGCCAGCAGGTCGAACATCAGCTTCGCGTGCTCGCCGACGCTGTCGGGAATGCCGGCCGGCTGGGCCACCACCGGCAACTCGCGGTCGCTCTGGGCCTCGGCCATCCGGATGCGGCGCTCGATGTCGCGCACCGCGTCGAGATACTGGCTCAGCTTCGCCTGGTCGCCGGCCCCGAGCTCGCGCGACAGATCCGCGGCGCGGTCCGTGACCGAGTCGAGGAGGCTCGCGTCCTTCGCGAGGCGCGCCCGGCGAATCGCGGGGTCGGTGCTGCCGCTGTCGCCGAACAGGCGCTCGAACACCGCGCGCGGGTTGTTCTCCATCGGCAGCGGGGTCACGTCGTTGGCCCAGGCGATGGTGTTGGTGTACGCGCAACTGAATCCGTCGTCGCACGACCCCGCGAAGTCGCGTCCGTCGAGGGCGAGTTCCAGGGTCGCCAACTGCGTCTCCCGGCCGTGCACCCGGCCCGCGAGCTGGTCCATCGAAACCCCGCCCCGCAGGTCCGAGCCGTCGTCCGGCTTCGACGGCACCCCGGTGAGGAACCGGGTCGAGGCGCGGGCATGCGGCCCCTCGCTCTCGACGCCGTGCATGCCCGACAGTACCTGGACGTGCGAGCGGAACGGCTCGAGCGGCTTCAGGATGGTCGGGAACTCGAAGCCGGCGCCTTCCGCCGACGGAGTCCAATGCGGCATCATCATCCCGTTGGGGACGTACACCACGCCGAGACGGCGCACCGGCGCCGCCGCCGTGGTGCGCAATGCCGCGAACGCCGGCACCATCCCGTCGAGCAACGGCAACGCGAGCGAGGCTCCGAGCCCTCGGAGGACGGTACGACGGGGAAGCGCCTTCTGGGTGACGATCATGATTCAGACCTCCGCATCCTGAACGGTACACTCTTCACGATGCCGACAATGATAGACGACCAGCGATAGTTGTTCGAAGCCGCCTCGCGGGTGATCGCCCGCACGGTGGGACGGTCGTAGTACTCCGGCCCCCTCCCCAGCGCATACGCCAGCAGCTTCTCGGTCAGGGTGCCGGCGAACTGGTGCCGCCGTTCCAACAGCAGCGACCGGAGTCCGGTCGGCCCGCGGAACGCGGTGCCGTCCGGCAGTTGCCCCGACGAATCGATGGGCAGGCCGGCGGTGCCGGTGGTGCGCCAGCGTCCCACCGCGTCGTAGTTCTCGAGGGCGAGCCCCAGCGGGTCCATCGGCGCGTGGCACACCGAGCAGGCCGGGCTCTCGCGATGGCGCGCGAGCCGGTCGCGCACGGTGGCGGCCCGGCCGTCCTCGCCGCGGTCCGGCAGATCGGGCACGTCGGCCGGCGGCGGGGGTGGAGGCGTCCCGAGAATGTTGGTCAGCATCCACTTGCCCCGCAGGACCGGCGACGTCCGGTTCGGATACGAGGTCACCGTCAGAACGCTGCCGTGCCCGAAGATGCCGCCGCGCCGCTCGGCCAGCTCGTCGTCCAGCCGGACCCGCCGGAAATGGCTGCCGTAGACGTTGGGGATGCCATAGTGGGCGGCGAGCCGCTCGTTGACGAACGTATAGTCGGCGCCGAGCAGATCGAGCACGCTGCGGTCCTCCCGCAGCAGGCTGTCGACGAACAGCTCGGTCTCCTGCCGGAACGCCTGGCGCAGGTTCTCGTCGAACTCGGGAAAGGTGATGGCGTCGGGCACGACGCTGCGCAGGTTGCGCAGGTACAGCCACTGGCCGGCGAAATTCCGGACCAGCTCGGTCGCCCGCGAGTCGGCGAGCATGCGGCGCGCCTGCTGCTCGAGCACCGCGGGGTCGGCGAGCCGCCCCTCCTCGGCCAACGCGAGGAGTTCGTCGTCGGGGCCGCTGGACCACAGGAAGAACGAGAGCCGCGAGGCGAGATCCAGGTTGCTCAGGGCGTAGGAGGTCGCCGGCGCGGCGTCGACCGGGTCGCGGACCACCCGGAACAGGAAGTCCGGCGCGATGAGCACGCGTTCGAGCGCCAACTGGATGCCGGCGTCGAAGCTGCCACCGTCGCGGCCCGCCCGGTAGAACTGCATCAGCGTGTCGAGGTCGCTCGAATCGACGGGCCGGCGATAGGCGCGCCGGGCCAGCGAGCCGAGAATCGTCTGCGCACACCGCTCTTCGTCGGCGGGCGCATCGCTCTCGGGCCGGCAGACGAAGAGGGCGCGGCGGCTCGGCGTGTCCCCGGGCCCGCCCGCGGCGTAGGGGCCGCCGACGACGACGTGCTCGACGGCCGCGTTGCCGTCCCGCATCTCGTTCACGGCGACCGCGAACACGCTCTGGCGGGGCTGCAGCACCCCCTCCGGCTCGGTGAACCGCCGCACGAAGGAGACCCCGACGACGCGCGGGCCGGCCTCGGCCTGGAACCGCACCCGCATGTTGGCGTCGGCGAAGAGCATGTACTCTTCCCATTCGGGATCGCCGAACTGGTTGCCGCCGTAGCTGGCCGGGGCCTGCACCCCCTCGGGCTCCTCACCGCCGAAGACGAACGTACGGACGAGGGCGCCGTCCAACCGGACCTCGAGCTCGTGGCGCGACCCCATGCCGCGCACGTAGTTCACGTAGTTCCGGTGCAGGCGGATCTGGAGGTCGTACTCGCCGTCGACGGGAAAGACGTGCCGAATGGCGATGCCCCCGCGCGACCCGAACGGGAGGTCGTCGCTCATCCGGTCGTCCTGCAGCAGCAGGATCGGGACCTTGTAGGTCTCGGTCGCGGGCCCCAGCGGGGTCTCGCCGAGCGCGGTCCGCCCGATCTTGCGGGCGGCCGACAGATACCGCTCCATCAGCGCGGACGAGACGGTCAGCACGTCGGCGTTGTTGTCGAAGCCGTACTCGTCGAAGTCGTCGGCCGGCAGCAGGATGTCGACGTCGACATCCACGGCCAGCAGGTCCCGGACCGCGTTGGCGTACTCCGCCCGGTTCAGGCGATGCACGGCCTGCGTGCGTCCCGGGTTCGGAGCGCCGAGCGCAACGCGGTCGATCTCCGATTCGAGCCACCCCGCGACCCGGTCGTAGGTCTCCGAGTCGGGCCTCGGACGGCCGACCGGCGGCATCCCGCGGGTGCGCAGCTTCGCCACCACCTTTTCCCACAGCTCCGCGTGATCGCCAATCTCGGAGAGGTTCAGACCGGTCAGGCTCAGGTCGGCGGTGCGCAGCCGATCGTTGTGGCAGGTGGTGCAGTAACGGTCGACGGTGGCCGCGAGCAGGTCGGCGCCAGCAGTCGGCTGGGCAAGCGCCCCGGTGGCGGCGAGGGCCGGCGCCAGCAGCGCGCCCAGGACGACGCGAGACCATTGCGCAACTGTCATCGTCGGTCAGCCTTCCTGAACGCCCCCGGACGCTCGATCGAACCCGGCCGCCGCAGGATCCCGGCGCGGCGACGAGCCGCCGGACCCGCAACGGGCGTGTCGAGAGCGCATGTCGGCGGTTATGTGACTGTGAAACGGGGATTTCGCTACCCGTCTTTTGTCTGCCAGTCTGGCCGAACACCCGCACGGTGTCAATCGACCGCGATTCCCGGACGCCCTGACGGAATATCATTTCCAGAGGAACAGTCTGTACCTCTGACATGCCGCTCAACCTCTGACATGCCGCTCAACCTCTGACATGCCGCTCAACCTCTGACATGCCGCTCACCCCCGGTACCAGAATAGGCGTCTACGAAGTCACCGGCTCGCTGGGGATCGGGGGCATGGGAGAGGTCCATCGCGCCCACGACACCACCCTCGACCGCGACGTGGCGTTGAAGGTGCTGCCGGAGGCTTTCACCACCGACCCCGACCGGCAGGCGCGCTTCGAGCGGGAAGCCAGGGTCCTGGCCTCGCTGAACCACCCCAACATCGCGCAGATCTACGGCGTCGAGGAGACCGGGGCGTCGCGGGCGCTGGTCCTGGAGCTGGTCGAGGGTCCGACCGTCGCCGACCTGATCGCGCGGGGGCCGATCCCGCTCGGCGACGCGCTGCAGATCGCCTGGCAGATCGCCTCTGCCCTGCAGGGGGCGCACGAGGCCGGCGTCGTGCACCGGGATCTCAAGCCGGCCAACGTCAAGGTGCGGGAGGACGGGACCGTCAAGGTGCTGGACTTCGGCATCGCCAAGGCGCTCGACACGACCTCCGCGACGGAGCCGGACCCGTTGCAGTCGCCCACCCTCACCGCCTCGGCCACCCGCCAGGGGATGATCATCGGGACGCCGTCCTACATGTCGCCCGAGCAGGCTGCGGGCATCGCGGTCGACATCCGCACCGATCTGTGGTCGTTCGGCGTCGTGCTCTACGAGATGCTGGCCGGCGAGCGTCTGTTCGGGGGCGAGACCGTGCCGCACGTGCTGGCCCGCGTGCTCGATCGGGAACTCGACCTGTCGAATCTTCCGCCGTCCACGCCGGCTCCGGTCACGCGGTTGCTGCGCCGCTGCCTCGAACGGGACCAGCGGCGGCGGATGCGGGACGCGGGCGAGGCAATCAGCGATCTGGAGGCGGCGCTTGCGCCCCAGACCCTGCCGCCGGGGGACGGGGTCCCGACCGCGTCACCGCCCGGGTGGCGGCAGCGGATCGCGTGGGCCGGCGCCGGACTGGCGACGAGCGCGGTCGCGGCGGCGGTGGTCCTCTGGACCCTTGCACCACCGCCGGTCGACACCCCGGTCAGGCGCCTCGCGCTCGCGTTGCCTTCCGCAACGACGGGCCCGAATCCGTTCGTCCTGTCGCCGGACGGCTCGACGCTCGTCTACACCGGGCGCTCCCGGCAATCTCGGCAGTTGATGGTCCGCCGGATGGATCAGCTCGACCCGCAGCCGCTGGCCGGCACCGACGGCGCCATCCAGCCGTTCCTGTCGCCCGACGGCGAATGGGTCGGCTTCTTCTCGTACCCGGGACCGGCGGGACCGAGCGACCGCCTGCGACCCAAGTGGGCGTTGAAGAGGGTGCCCCTCCGCGGCGGTCCGGCGGTGACCCTGACGGACGGCGTGGTCGCCCTGGGGGCGAGTTGGGGCGACGACGACCGCATCGTGATCGGGGGCATCGGCGGCCTCGATCGTCTGCCCGCGGCAGGCGGGGCGTCCGAGCCGGTACCGGGCGGCGACGCCGCGGACGCGGTGGCGATGCTGGTCACGCCGCGGGTGCTGCCCGGGGCCCGAGCGGCGCTGGTCTCCCGCATCGCTCCCGGCGAGGCGCCGCAACTGTACGTCGTCTCGCTGGAAACCGGCGAGCAATACCCGATTGCGACGGGGACGGCCGGCACCTACACGCCGACGGGGCATCTCGTGTTCCGGCAGGCGTCCCGGGCCGGACCCGGCGGCACTTCCACCCTGATGGCGGCGCCTTTCGACCTCGACCGCGCCGCAATGACCGCCGCACCGGTTCCCCTGGCTGCGAACATCGGGACCTTCGCCTGGGCCGCCGACGGCACGCTGGTCTACTCGGCGCGCGACGCCGACCGACTGTCCGAGAGCCGCACGCTGGTCTGGGTGCACCGGGACGGACGCGAAGAGCCCATCCCGGCGCCGCCCGGCGACTACGACACGCCCCGCATCTCGCCCGACGGCGACCGCGTCGCCCTGACCGTCTCCTCCGAGCCGGGACGCGTCGACATCGTGATCTACGACCTCGTCCGCCAGGTGTCGAACCGGTTGACCTTCGACGCGGAAGTGAACATCGGCCCGGTGTGGACACCGGACGGCCGGCGGGTCGTCTTCGCCGCCGGCGGCATCGACCGCCCGGGGCTCTTCTGGAAACCGGCGGACGGCACCGGTCAGGCCGAGCGCCTGACCGCGAGCGCCGGCGTCCAGGTGGCGGAAGCGTGGGCGCGCGGCGCCGACGCCCTGATCGTCTCCAGCTTCGGCGCCGGGCTGCAGGCGGATCTGCAGTTGCTCCCGATGGCGGGCGATCGCAGGCCGGCCCCGTTGATCGCCGATCCGTTCAGCGTGTCCTTCCCCTCGCTCTCGCCCGACGAACGGTGGCTCGCCTACCAGTCCAACGAGTCGGGCAACTTCGAGGTCTACGTCCGGCCGTTTCCGAACGTCGACGGCGGGCGGTGGCAGGTTTCGCAGGGCGGCGGGCTCTCCCCGGTCTGGTCGCCCAATGGCCGCGAGCTCTTCTACCGCCGGGCCGACCAGCGCACCGCCACCATGATGGCGGTGTCGTACGCCGCCGATCCGACGTTCGCCCCGTCGCGGCCCGAGCCGTTGTTCGAGGCGCCGTACCGCATGGCGGCCTTCGATCGTTTCCGGCCCTGGGACGTCGCGCCGGACGGAGACCGGTTCCTCATGCTCAAGGAGCAGGAAGCGGGGCCCGACCGCGGGCCGGGCGGACCGGGACGGCCGCCGCTGGTGGTGGTCACCCACTGGTTCGACGAGCTCGCCGCGCAAGTGCCGATTCCCTGAAGACCTCCCCCCGACGGGGTGCACGACAAGAAAGTGGGGGATTTGCCGTCGGGGGTATTGAGCGAGTGCTGATCGGCCGATTCCTCGGGTAGGAGGACTCCGACCATGCCCGAGGCGCAGTTGACTGAACCGCTCGATCACGCGGTCGAAAAAGGGGGCGTCGAGGAGCTGTTCGCCGCGTTGGAGGCAGCGGTCGGGGCCGACGTCGACGCGTTCCTCAAACGAGGAAACGTGAATGCCCAGGACTTCGAGACTCTCTTGCAGACCGTTCACCGTCGAGCGCTCGCCACGGCAAGCCAAGCCGTCAAGGTGATTGGCGCGCAGCGTTCGTAGCCGCGCTCGCGGCCGAAGTCGATGCATTCATCGGGCCGGGGAGCGTCGACGCGCAGGACTTCGAGGCCCTCGAGCAGGCCCTCCGTCGCCAAGTCCTCGGCCTCGCCGCTCAGGCGATGGCGGAGTACTTCGACGCGGACGATTCCGACCATTCGAGTTCGACGATAGCGTGCGCCTGCGGCCAGACGGCGCACTACGCCGGCCGCCGCCCGAAGACCTTCACCACGCTGTTGGGGTCGCTGACGCTGGACCGCGCCTACTACCACTGCGCCGCCTGTCGCAGCGGAAGCTGTCCGCGCGACCGGGCCCTGGGTCTGCAAGACACCTCGCTGTCGCCCGCCACGGCGCGGCTGGTGGGACTGGCGGCGACGAGCGTCAGCTTCGCCGAAGCGAGCGAGTGGATGGGGGAACTGGCCGGCGTGGCGGTCGACCCCAAACAGGTCGAGCGCACCGCCGAAGCGCTGGGCCGCGAGGTCGCGGCCGACGAACGCGAGAGGGTCGAGCCCGCACCCGGCGCGGCGGCGACGATGTACCTGGGGCTGGATGGTACCGGCGTGCCGGTGCGCAAGTCCGAGGTGGAAGGCCGGCGCGGCAAGCAGCCCGACGGCTCCGCCAAGACCCGCGAGGTCAAGCTCGTCACCGTGTGGACGGCGGAAACACGCAACGCCGACGGCCTCCCCCAACGCGACCCCGGGTCGGTCAGCTACAGCGCTGCGGTCGAGAGCGCGGCCAGCCGCCCCACCGACCCGCTGCCCTCCCCGTTCGCGCAACGGGCGTATCGCGAAGCGCGGCGGCGCGGCTTCGACACGGCGGCGCGGCGCGTCGTCATCGGCGACGGGGCCGAGTGGATCTGGAATCTGGCCGCCGAACAGTTCCCCAGCGCCATCGAAATCATCGACATCTACCACGCCAAGGGGCATCTGTGCGATGTCGCCAAGGCCATCTACGGCGCCGGCACGGACTTGGCCGCCCGGTGGGGCAAGGACCGGCGGGACGAGTTGGACGCGGGGCGGATCGATGCGATCCTGACCGCCCTGCGCGCCCACAGTGAGACCTGCGAGGAGGCCCGCAAGTGTATCGACTACCTGACCCGCAACCGCCACCGGATGCGCTATCCAGAGTTCCGAGCGTGGGGTCTTTGCGTGTCGTCGGGCGTCGTCGAGGCCGGATGCAAGCTCGCAATCGGCGCCCGGCTCAAGCGCGCCGGCATGCACTGGACCGTGGCCGGCGCCAACGCCATCATCGCCCTGCGGTGCTGCAAGCTCAGTGGCCGCTTCGAGGATTTCTGGGAACGACGAGCCGCCAGGGCCGCCTGACAGCCATCTCACGAATCTGACGTGCACCCCCCCCGACGGTTCCCCTTGCGGCCGGTGGCGCAGCTGTGGTAAAAATGCGGTGGAGTTTCCGCCGCACATACATCAGGTTGCAAATCGGGCCGCCAAGGAGATCCTGAATGAAGCTCACGCGCACGCTCGTCGTTCTTCTCGCGCTCGGTATGGTCTCGGCCTTCGCCGCCCCCGGCTACGCCGAGAACGGCGAGGAGACCGCGGTCACGTACTACAAGGACGTGCTGCCGATCATGCAGGAGAACTGCCAGACCTGCCATCGGCCGTCCGGCGTCAACATCAGCGGGCTGTTCGCGCCGATGTCGTTCATGGACTACCGCGAGACGCGGCCCTGGGCCCGCGCCATCGCCAGCAAGGTGGAGTCGCGCGAGATGCCGCCGTGGTTCGCCTCCGCCCCCAAGGGCGTGTTCGAGAACGAGCGCGGCCTGACCGACGCCGAGATCGACACGATCCTGCGCTGGGTCGAGGCCGGGGCGCCCGCGGGCGACGCGGCCCATGCCCCGCCGGCGGCGCAGTGGGCGGAAGACGCCAACGAGGGCTGGACGCTCGGCACCCCCGACTTCGTCGTCAAGATGCCGGAGCCGTACCTGGTCGAGGACGACATCTACGACGTCAACATCATGTTCTACGCGAAGCTGACCGAAGACCTCATGCCCGAGGACACCTGGGTGAAGGGCTGGGAGTTCCGGGTCGGTGACAACGAGATCACCCACCACATGTGCTCGTCCGTCGTTTCGCCGAACGCCTTCGTGCCGGCCGGAGCGGTGGAAGGCGAGGGCGAGGGCGCCGACGCTCCCGACAGCCAGCTCCTGAGCTGCGTGGCCGAGGGCGGCGAGGCGGACATGCTGCCCGAGGGCTTCGGGGTGCTGCTGAAAGCGGGGTCGAGCATCTCGTTCAACATGCACTTTCACAAGGAGCCGGCCGAGGGCTCGGCGGCCTGGAGCGATCCGGAGATCGCGTTCTTCGTCGCCGACGAGCCGGTGCAGTACAAGGTCGTCAACGACACCCTCTACAACCGCGGCTTCGAGATTCCGCCCAACCATCCGAACTATCGCGTCGGGTCGTCGCGCCTCCTCGAGAAGGACACGCTGGTGCTGACCTACTGGCCGCACGCCCACCTGCGGGCGAGCGCCGCGCGCTATACCGCGATCTACGCCGACGGCACCGAAGAGCTGCTGCTCGACGTGCCGCGCTACGACCAGGGCTGGCAGGTGACCTACAAGTACAAGGAGCCGAAGCTGCTGCCGAAGGGCACCCGCATCGATGTCGACTTCTGGTACGACAACACACCGGAGCGGGCGTCGCGGCGCAGCTTCGATTCGAACCGGTTCGTGGGCTATGGCCCCCGGACCGACGACGAGATGTCGCTCGGGTTCATCGGCTACGCCGAGGTCGAGACCCCCGAGGCGATGCCGACCACCGACAACGACTGACGGCCGCCGCCGCCGGTTCGACGTAGTTTCACAGCAGGGCGGGGCCGATGGGTCCCGCCCTCGCTTTTTCTGCAGGGAACATCACATGCCGACCTTCGGTGCCAACCATCCTGCCGGTCCCGCCCGGCGCGGCCTCTCGGGCGTACGCCCTGTCCTTCTCGCCGGGGTCGTCGCCTGCGGCCTGACGGCATTGACCGCGGTGCACGCCGGGGCGCAGACACCGCCGCCGACCGAGGAAGCGGACGGCCTCGTGCATGTCTCGCTCGTGTTGGAGGGGCAAGAGATCGACATCGCGTTCCCGCCCGACCTGGCCGCGAACGAGCCGGCCTACGCGGAGCTGCTCGCGGGCACCCCCGTGCGCCTCGGAACGTTCGACGGGCATCGCGCCCTGCGCGTCGGAACGCTCGAGCCGGACCTTGAGGCCCTGGCCGCGGAACGGGCCGCGGCGGCGGCGCGAGCGGCGGCCGCAGCGCGGGAGGAACCCGCCGCGCAGGAGGGACCGGCAGAGGACGAGCCGGCCGCGGAGGACGACGCCGCGCCCGACGCGGAGCCTGAGCCGGCAGAGCCCCCTGGTCCCGAGCTGTGGATCGCGCGGAACGCCGAAGGCTGGCACCTGGAGATCCGGACGTCCGGCGGGGGCGACGGCGACAGCGGGACCGTTCATGTCGTGCCGCTGAACCATGCGGAGACCGCCACCGCCTCGCCGGCGTTCACCGCGTCGGTGCATGCCACCGCCGCCGAGACGGGCCGCCTGGAGCTCCGTTGGGGACGCCAGGCGTGGAGCAGCGACTTCCGCTTCGACGAGCTGCCGCCGGCACCGCGCCGCCCCCGCGTTTCGGGCCGCGGGACGCCCCGCGAGGCCACCGACGACAGCAACCCGACGACTCGGAACAACATGCTCAACGAGCGCAACGAGACCGCGCTGGTGCTGCCCGACGGGGCGCGCATCTCCATGCTGTACTGGAAGGGCATCGACATCGAGGACGAAGACTACCCGCGCCTCGCCGAGACCCCGGAGGAGGCGGTCGTCGAGATGATTCGCGCCCCCGTCCTCCGCCTCAAGTCCGACGTCTCGCTACGGTTCGGCGACGCCGACGTCCCCACCGGCAACCTCGCCCCCGGGTTCGCCGGGGCCTACGGGGTCTGGCTGCGCAAGGCGGACGCGGGCTGGCGGTTCGTGTTCAACCACGAGCCCGATTCCTGGGGCACACAGCACGACCCGGCGTTCGATGCGGGCGAGGCCCCCGTGGAGTACTCGCGCGCCTCCGGATCGTTCCGCCCCCTCGGCGCCACCCTCGTCCCCACCGGCGAAGACCAGGGGCGCCTCGTCGTCCACTGGGGCCCCCACGAGTGGACCGCCGACTTCACCGTCGTGCGGGAGTAGGCGGATACCGCGGCGGTTCTGCCGCGACAGGGTCCGCACCGCGCGGAATCCCGGGACGCACCACGCTCCCCCGTGGTCATCGATGAGGTGCAGTACGCGCCCGGGCTCTTCCGCCATCTGAAAGCGGCGGTCGATCGCGAGCGCGGGCGCTACGGCGCCTTTTTGCTGACCGGATCGCAGCCGCTCGGCCTGACGAAGTCGGTCTCCGACTCGCTGGCGGGCCGCGCCGCGGTCGTCGCGCTCGAACCGCTCTCGTTCGCCGAGGCGAAGGCGGCGCGGCCGCGTCTGACCGCCGACGAGTTCGTGGTGCGGGGCGGCTTCCCCGAGCTGTACGAGAACCTGGAGATCGACGCAGAAGGCTTCTACCGCTCGTACGTGGCGACCTATCTGGCTGTCGGCGCTGGAGGCGCTCACATCAGCTCATGCTGCTGGAGCCCTGGTTCCCGAACCGGACGAAGACGCTCGTGAAGCGGCCCAAGTTGTTCGTGCGCGATCCCGGCCTGGCGGCGTTCCTGTGCGGGGTACACACGATAGAAGCGCTCCGCGCGTCCCCCCTCGCCGGTGCGCTGTGGGAGACCTTCGTCTGCGCCGAGATCCGCCGCGCCCAGTCGAACCGGCGCGGCGGCTGGGACTTCCACTTCTGGGGCGACCGCACGCGCGAGGCCGACTTCCTGCTGCACCGGGCGGGGGCGTTCCACCTCGCCGACGCGAAGTGGACCGAGCACCCCAACGCCCGCGACGCCGGCCCGCTGCGGGCGATCGCCCGCGCCCTGCCGGCCGGTGCCGTCCGGTCGCTGTCGATCTTCTGCCGCGCGCCGAACCCCTATCCGCTGGACGACGCAGGAGACGCCCGCGCCGTACAGCTCGACGCGCCGGCGGCGCTCGCCGACTGGACGTAGTAGCCGTCAGAATCGGAACAGCCGGTTGAACTTGACGACGAAGCCGCGGTTGCGGAGGTCGAAGCCCCGGTCCGGCAGGAACCCCCGGGTGATGTCGCGGTCGTCGGTGTACACCACGAACAGCTCGCTGCCGGGGCTGTACTCCCAGCGCAGGCGCAGGTTGCTGCTGAACGAGTTGCCGGCCGAGTTGTACTGCAGGAGCCCGCTGAAGAACATGCGGGGATTGAACGCGTAGTTCACCCGCGTCAACGCCAGGTTGGTCTGGAAGGTCCCGTACGGCGTGTCGATCCAGTTGAACGAGACGGTCGGCTCGATCGACATCTGCGGCAGCACCCCGATGCGCCCCTGGCTCAGCTGCAGGCTCGTCAGCTCGCCGCCGAAGTACGCGCCCCGCCTCAGTCCCACCTGCCCGTTCACGCGCCGCTGCTGGCCCATGGAGTAGGCCACCTGGTAGTCGGCAAAGCCGTAGATGCCCACCGGAATCGAGAAGTCGGCGCCGGGAGGCGTGAACGGCTGGACCAGCAGCTCGTGGTTGTCGCTGGCCGTGAACGTGAGCACGTCGCTGGACTCGAACTCGGTCTGGAACGACACCAGGCGCTGGCGCGTCTCCAGGTGGTTGGCGTCGGCGGTCAGGATGTAGTCGACGGCTCCTTCCAGGCTGAACTGACGGATGCTCTCGATGGACTGGGGCCGGGGGCTGAAACGCCCCGACACGTAGGTGCGCCGGAAGTTGTCGCGCCTGAGGAACCCCACCTCGGGCAGGAAGTTGTCCTCGACCAGCAGGTGGTCCACCTGCAGCCCGTAGCGGTCGGCGGCGTACTCGAACTTCCCCTGGTAGCTCGTGTCCTTGCCCTCGTAGGCCGGGCTCGGCACCCGGGTGCGGGCCAGGTAGGTGATCAGGCTGACGTTCTCGAAGAAGGCGAAGGTGCCGTCGACCCCGTAGGCCTGGCTGGCCCCGGGGGCCACGCGCGAGACCGACCGGTTGGTGAACATCGCGCCGACCGAGCTCCGCCGCAGGAGGTCGCGCCGGAGCCGCACCACGGTGAAGTTGGTCGGCTCGAAGGCGGAGGCCGCCTCGTCGCCGGTGTGGATGTTCAGCGCCCCGACGTCGAACGGGCCGACCTTCCCGGTCACCCGGGCGCCCCCGACGATAGGCACCACGCGGCCCTCTTCCAGCCCGATCTTCCGGCTGTAGAAGAGCTGCGGCACGTTCACGTCGCCGAAGACCCCGCCCACCGGGCCGCCGCCGGGACCGCCGAACCGGCCGGTGACGCCGCCCCTCGCGAAGCCGAAGATGCCCCGTCCCTCGAGGAAGAACTCGCGCTTCTCGGGGAAGAACAGCGGAAAGCGGGTCAGGTTGACCTGCCGCTCGTCCACCTCGACCTGCGCGAAGTCGGTGTTGTAGGTGAAGTCGGCGGTCAGGTTCTGGGTGATGCCGTACTTGACGTCGATGCCGACATCGCCGCTCCGCTGGTTGTCCAACGCCGGATCCGCGGTCAGGTCGGTGGTGATGCCGCCGATCGTGTACGGCTTGACCTCGATGTTGCGGCTCGCCGGGGGCGGCTCGATGCCGACCAGCGACCCGGCCGCCGAGACCCGGAAGATGCCGCCCGAGCCGCTGCCGCCGCCCGCCGACAGCGGCAGCCGCGTCAGGTAGACCCACTCGTTCTTGCGCCGGATGGCGCGGCGGAGCTGGATGCCCCAGATGTGGGGCGGCTCGGAACGGTAGCGCAGGGTCTTGAACGGGATCTCCATCTCGACCGTCCAGCCGCCCTCGAAGCGGCCGGTCCGCACGTCCCACACGGGATTCCAGTCGGAGTTGGGATTGCCCTCGTTCGTGAACTGCTGGTCGGCGCGGGCGCCGAGGGGGTTGGTGTAGAAGTTGAAACCGTTGCGCCGGTCGTAGAACGTGTCGAAGAAGGCGGTGAACGTGTCGTTCTGGCGGAGCTGGCTGGTGTCGCGGCGCATCTCGTTGGCGACCCACTGGCTCTCGGGGGCCGAGTCCCACACCCGCGCGGAGACGTAGACGTTCGTCTCGTCGAACAGGATCCACGCCTCGGTCTTCTCGGTGGCGGGGGCGCCGATGTCGGGCACCTGCTGGATGAAGCCGGTGATCGCGGGCACGGTCTCGTAGACCCCCTCGTCGAGCACCCCGTCGAGACGGAGGCCTCCCGCCAGCCGGATCGCCCGAACCGTGGTGCGGCCCGCTTCGTCGCGCGTCATCACCTCGGGCGCCACCGGCGGCGGCGGTCCGTCGATCAACGCCGCGAGCCCCGCGACGCTACCGGCCAGGAAGCCCCCGGGCGCCACCGCGCCGGCCTCGGGCACCGGCGCCGGCTCACTCGCGAAGGGCGCGGCCGCAGGCGCCGTCCGAAGCTCGCCGGGCCCGCGGGGCGCCGCCGGCCGGAACGGAGACGGCGCGGACCGCCCGGACAAGGCAGCCCCCCCGGACGATCCCGATCCCTCGGACAATGCCGTTCCCCCGAACCGGGCGGCCGCGCCGGCGCCCGAATCGGCCGGCGGGGTCCCGGCCGAGCCGGCCGGCATCCCGGATGTCGACAGCGCGAGCACCACGCGGTCCTGCAGGTCGAACAGATCGTGCGAGGCGCCGTCCACGATGGCGGAGCGGACGACCTCGCCGGCGGCCACCGACACGACCCGGGCGGTGATGCGCAGCTGGCCGCCGAAACGCTGGTAGGCGCCGGCGAGCACGAACGGCACGTCGAGGGCACGGCCCACCTCGACCGCGTCATCCGCCGACATCGGGGCGGCGGCCGTCCTGTCCGCAGCCGAGGCGCGGTCCCGCTGCACGACCGTCGCCGTCCCCGCGGGGAAACCGGCGACCAGCGCCTCGGCGATGCCCTGGCCAATCCAGTCGTCGGCCGGACTGCCCGTCAGGTTGGCGAACGGCAGGATGGCCACCGTCCCGCCCAGCGGACCGCCGGACGGAACCGCGGCTCGTTGCGCCCACGCCGGGGCCGCCGCCAGCATCACCCCTGCCAGCGCCGCCCATACCGCCGCCACCCGATGCACACCTCTCGCTCTCACGTTCACCAGCTCCTCGTCAAATACGGGCCGCGCCCCTCACTTTCCGGCGGCCCTCGATGCCATCGTCGTGAAATATAGGGCGCGAATCGCGGAAGGCCGTGACGAGGCCCGCAGCCTCGCCACACGGGTTACCCGGCTATATAAGGATACGTCCAATCCACTCGACCGTTTACCGGGCCGGGGACAGGCCGACCGCCTGACGCTATAATCCATGCCATTCAGCAGCCGGCGATGCGGCTCGAACCAGCAGGGGATGCCCCGGAAGCGGGGCCCCGGGAGGACCACGGACATGGCTTCATCACGAAGACGCTTCCTGACACACGCGGCCGCCCTGGGCGGCGCCGCGCTGGCCCGGCCGGCGTCGGCCCTGGCGGCCTCCGCCGCCCCCGGCACCGGCACCGAGACCTTTTCGCCCCCGGAGCTCCTGGCGCGCCAAGCCGCCCGGAACCGCGCCGCGGCCGCGCCGGCCGCGCAGGCCGACGCCACCGACTACGCCGCAATGTACCGCAGCCGGCGCAACTGGGGCCGCTGGGGCGACGACGATCAGGTGGGCGCCATCAACCTGATCACCGCCGAGAAACGCGCCGCCGCCGCCGGCCTCGTGCGCAGCGGCCGGACCGTCTCGCTCAGCCGCGTCTTCGAGCCGCCGCAGCACTTCATGACAAAGAGCTCCCTCGGCGGGCCCGGCGGCTACGTCATGGACTACCTGGGCTTCATCTACCACGGCTCCACCGTGACCCACATCGACGCCCTGTGCCACATCTGGGACGAGGACGGCATGTGGCAGGGCCGCGACCCCGACGTCGAGATCACGACCCAGGGCGCCCACTTCGCCGACATCACCCACTGGAATCGGGGCGTCATCACCAAGGGCGTGCTCCTCGATGTGCCCCGCCACCGCGGCGAGCCCCACGCGACGCCGGACCGTCCCGTCCGCGGCACCGAGCTCGAAGCCATCGCGGCCGCGCAGGGGGTCACCGTCGAGCCGGGCGACGCCCTACTCGTGCACAGCGGCTGGGAGTCGTACATGCAGAGCGGCGACGACGGCAGCCGGGGGCGCCCCGGCCTGCACCCGAGCTGCGCCGAGTTCATCCGCGACCACGACGTGGCGCTGCTGGGCTGGGACCTGATGGACGCGCGGATGGGAGCGGCCGACCTGCCCTGGCCGGTCCACGGGGTGCTCTTCAACTTCGGCGTCGCCCTGCTCGACAACGCGCGGCTGGAACCGATTGCGGCCGCCTGCGCCGAAGAGGGGCGGCACGAGTTCATGTTCATGCTGCTGCCGCTCAATGTCGCGCGCGGCACCGGCAGCCCCGCGAATCCGGTAGCGATGTTCTGATCGGGTTCGGCGGCGCGAAGAGGGTTCGGGCTCGCCGGCGACGTATGGCCATGGTGTGCGTCCGCCCGGCCACGCGGATGTCGACTACTGGCCGGCCGGGCGCACCGGCTCGTCGCCGTCGGCGGCGCACCCCGCGTGATCCTGTTCGAGCTGCAGGACTGACGCCGCGCCGCGGGGCCCCGCGGCGGGAGTCCGCGCCGAGGCACGACGCCGGCTCCCTCAGGGTTGGTTCGGGGGAAGCGGAGCCACACAGGCGACCGTTCCCCGGGCTGGCCGCGCCGCCGGCTCGAGCCCCCCCGGGAACATCGCCGGAAGCCTGATCCGAGGTCACGACTCATGGACGCACTGGCCCGAGACATCCGCCACGCGGCGCGCGTGCTCGCCCGGCACCGCACGTTCACGCTGACGGCTCTCGCCATCCTGGCCCTCGGCATCAGCGGCATCAGAGGAAACTGGGATACGTAGATGACCTACCGGACAGCGGATAGAGAACGGTGCGGCGCGGCATGCGGCCGGACCGAAGCCGTGACACGACCGACTCCTCACCTGCTCCCCGCCCTCGCGCTGGCGGGCTTGGCCGCCGCGTGCGGGACGCCGGGCGACGACGGCGCCGGCGACGACTACCTGACGCCGGGCCTCCGCGCCGCCATTGAGCAGCTCAAGATCGACGTCGCGGCGAGCCCGACTGACGAGACGACCATCGCCGAGCGCGCGCGCATCCTCGACGAGTGGGTCGACGCCTACGCCCTCGGCGGCGGAGAGGTCGGGCTGGAGGGCCCGCGCGTGCGCCTGCAGGCGACCCTGCCCCCGACCGGCCGCGCGGCGCTCGTCCAGGGCGAGATCGTCGACCGGCTGGTGCGCCAGTTCACGCTGCACGACGAGCCCGGCGCCCTTGGCGCGCTGGCGGCCGAGTCGCTGGGGCCGTTCGAGGCGCGCAGCCACCAGACCATCCGCCAGATCTGGACGGTCGGGACGCATCCGGTGGAGACCGGCGGCGGCTTCTGGGTGGCGCGGCACTTCAACGTCAACTACGGCCCGTTCCAGACCGACGACCCCGCCGGCGAGGGGTACGTGACCATCGCCACCACCGACGCCGACGCGACGTTCGAGACCGACACCTACATGGCGCGCGGTCCGCACGGCGGGTTTCGCGCGCCGGAGCCGGCGCTCGTCTTCCGCCTCGCCTCGGGCCGGCTCGACCCGGGCGAGTCGGTCACCATCACCTACGGCGACACCGGCGGCGGCGGGCCGGGGCTGCTGATGACGGGTACGTCGAGCGCGCGGATGCCGCTGCCCCTCTACGTGGATCTCGACGCGTCCGGCGAGTGGCGGCCGCTCCCGATTCTGCCGTTCGTCGTCAGCGGGACGCAGGTGGCGGGGGTGCACGGCTTCGTCCCGAGCATCGTCGAGCCGGGCGAGCCGTTCGAGCTCTCGGTGCGCGCCCAGGACGCGTTCTTCAACCGCGCCACCGGCGACATCCCCGCGTTCGAGGTGCTGGTGGACGGCGACGTGCGCGCCACCACCCCCGGCGGGGCCGAAGCGATCTCACTCGTGCCCCTCACTCTCGACGAACCCGGGCCGCACTGGATCGAGATCCGTTCCGAAGACCGCGCGATCACCGGGACCGCCAACCCCATTCTCGTCGCCGAGAACCCCGCCCGCCGCATCTACTGGGGCGACACCCACGGCCACTCGGGTTACGCGGAAGGCATCGGCACCATCGACTTCTTCATGACGTTCGCGCGCGACGATGCCCGGCTCGACTTCGTCACCCACTCCGAGCACGACGTCTGGCTCGACGACGCGGAGTGGGAGCTGTCGAAGCGCGCGGTGGAGACGTTCGACGACCCGGGGCGGTTCATCCCCTATCTCGGCTGGGAATGGACCCGGCCGGCCCGCTTCGGCGGCCACCACAACGTGCTCTACCGGAACACCGTCGACCGGACGCCGGTGTCGGCGGTGCAGTACCCGACCTTGTCGGAGTTGTACCAAGGCCTGCACGCGCGCTACGATCCCCGCGACGTCATCGTGATCCCGCACGCGCACAACCCCGGCGACTACCGCCAGTCGGACCCGCAGCTCGAGCCGCTGATCGAGATGATGTCGATGCACGGCACCTTCAACTGGTTCGTCCGGCAGTACCTGTCGCACGGCCACCGGGTGGGGCTCATCGCCGCCTCGGACGACCACCTGTCGCATCCCGGCTACTCCGCCCCGAACCGCAACTCGCTGGCCCAGCGCGGCGGCCTCGGCGCGGTCATGGCCCCCGAGCGGTCGCGCGACGCGATCTTCGACGCCATGAAGGAGCGGCGCACCTATGCGACGACCGGCGACCGCATCATCCTCGACGTCGACGTCAACGGCACCCCGATGGGACAGGAGGCCGACTACGCCGACGTCCGCGCCGTCGAGGGCCGGGTCATCGGCAGCGCGCCGATCCGGTCGATCGAGCTGCTGAAGAACGACGAGGTCATCTGGAGCGAGGAGTACGCGGTGGGGCGCGGGCGGCCGGCCGACACCGAGGAGTGGCTGCTGTCGTTCTCGTCCGGCGAGACGCCGCTCCACCCCGGCGACGCGCCGAGGGGCTGGCGCCACTGGCGCGGCGAGGTGCGGGTGACCGGGGCGACCGTCATTGCCGTCTCCGCCACCGACTTCGTGAACCCGACCACCCAGTTCCTGGAGCGAACCGGCAACGGCGCGCGCTTCGCCACCCACACCCGCGGCGACAGCAGCTCGCTGCGGCTCACGCTGTCGGGCATCCGCCCCAGCGTGGCGCTCTCTATCGACCTCGAGGAAACGCGCGAGACGGGCTCGGCACCGCCCTTCTACCGCCCCCCCGCGGTCATCCCCGCCAGCCGGGTGCGGCTGACCCTCAACGCCGGCGGCATCGACCGCGCGATGCCCATCGACGACTACCCCGACGACCGCATCACCCTGCGGCGACTCATCCGCAACGGCCCGCGGGACGTCAGCTTCAGCTACACCGACGACGACACCCCGCGCCAGGGCGACTACTACTACGTGCGGGTCCGGCAGGTGAACGACGCGATGGCGTGGTCGAGCCCGATCTGGGTGGGCGGCTATCCGTCGCGGTAGCGGCCCATTATGGTAGGCTCAGATCGTGACGACTACCGACCGGCTGACGGTCATCGGCATCGGCGCCACCGTCGTGCTGACCATCATCGGCGGCTCCTGTTCGACGAACGCTCGGATCGATGACCTCCGCGCCGACATGAACGCCCGCTTCGGCGACGTGAACGCACGCATCGGCGACCTCAACGCCGAGGTTCGAGCCGAGCACGCCGAAATCCGCACCGAGATCCGTCGCATCGACGATCGTCTGCGTGTGGTCGAACGCGCCGTGGAACCCGATCAACCCGCCCAGTAGTCGGGCTGGTGCTGCCGCCGGTCCCAGGAGCGCTCGCCAAACACGGCTAAGTGCTAAGAGCTTAAGGCGCGACGCGGGCGCAGTACCGCTGCAGCTGCTCCAGGACGCGCTGCATTCCCAGGAGCGTCAGGCGTTCCCGCCGCACGTCCATGTAGGCCGGATCCCGACAGAGCGCCGGGGACGGCCACGAGGTCGTCATGCTGGACGGAGGCCCGAGATACAGCACGGCGTCGCACTGTTCCTCCGCAGACAGCGAGCGCCAGCGGTCGCGAGCAGAACCCGAAGCCGGCGCTCGGGAGGAAGCGGCGCGTTGGCCTCCCGCACCGCCCGGAAGAACGCCTCGGTGATCGGCCGATCGTTGCCCTGTCCGGGATGCGTGGTGTTCTGCCAGACTTGGCGCAACTCGGTATCCGAAACGTCGTCACCGTTGACGAAGCGTTCCACCACGTCCTGATGCCGGGCGTTCCCCCACTCCACGACGATGTCGTCCACGGTCTCCGCGAATCGCCGACCGCGAATGAGCGCGAGCCGAAACGCGTGAGCCTGCTCGTTGCCGTGCGGGTCGCCGATGGCGACAATCGCGTGCCGCTCGAAAGCAAGGAGGATCGCGGCAATCGGCTCGACCGGCGCGGCGGCCCCGGCAGCGACACCACCCGCGCTGGCCGTCACCAGCAGCAGAGTCGCCAGACGCCGAGCGTACGAATTGCTGACCGGGCTCATGTGATCACTCCTTCCAACCGCGGGAGCCCAATGTACAACAGCGCCCCCTCGACGCCGGGCGTTCCTGCCGTCAGGTCTCGTTGGTCGTGGACGGGGCCACCTGAGTTCACCTGGGCACCGCCGGCACCACGCTCACGAGTCGATCAAGCGTGTCGAACGCGTGAGTTTTCGCCACGGATCGAAAACGCGAGCGATGTTTTTCGCGTAGACCTGAGAATGCTAGCATCGCCTCGATGGCGGCACTGCTGCAGCGCTATCTCGCCGGCCAGATCCGGACCGATCTGGAACGGAAGATGGTGTTCGTATCCGGTCCCAGGCAGGTGGGCAAGACCACCCTCGCGCGCAGCCTGCACCCACTGTCCGTTGCCGAGCTCGGCGTTGCCCGAGCAGGACGTCCGCGGGCGCGACCTCGACCTGCGGTACTTCCGCGACGTCGACGGCCGCGAGGTCGACTTCGTGGTGACCGATCGGGAAGTCCCGGTCCACCTGATCGAAGTGAAATGGAGCGACCGCCCCGTGGACAAGGCGCTGCGGTATCTGCGCGCCCGCTTTCCGGAGGCGGCGGCGACCCAGATCAGCGCGGCCGGCGCCGACGACTACCGGACCCCGGACGGCATCCGCGTGCAGCCGGCGATTCCGTTCCTTCGGAGCCTCGCGTGAAGCGGTCCTGCCGACGCCGAGCTGTCCGCCGATTCAGACTCCCGTCTTTCCGGCTTCTCTAACCACGTCCTCAATATCCGGCTTGTTCGAAGACAACACCGCATCAGGCACGTGTTTGTGGTGGAGAAAACCGGCCACGCCCGGAAAATGCGGCGTGCAATCATAGCGAAAAACCAAACGACTCGATTCGTCCTGACAGTGGTAGCGGTAGTCGAGTGGAACGAGACGATCGTCTTCGACCACGACGGCTTCATTGATTTCCAGCAAGTGCCCCCACTCGAAGCATAGCCTGATCCGCAGGTTGGTGCGTTCCGGCGTGAGTATCTCTTCGACATACTGTTCGACGTATGCGTGGCTGCACTCTCGAATGGTCCGCTCCACCCTCTCCAGGTAGGTGACCAGCAGCTCATGCAACAGCAGGCAGCGATTTCTCCAGTTTCCTGCGGATTTCCATATAGTGCCGATAATCGTTGGCCCACTCCACGAACGCGGCGTCATCCGACAGACGGCCCGCGCTGTACTGATGGAAGAAATCCTCCGAGTCCATTCGATGCCGACTCTCGTACGTGCTCAACCTCTTCGCAACCGCGATCAGCGCGTCAAGAAGCGACGTGTACCGAGTGATCTGTTTTCGCATGAGTCGCCTCCCCGAGCCGCGTACCGGACGATCCAACCGCCCTCGCAGACGACAGCCGAGAGCGGTGAGCACCATTCTAGCAAGCTCGGCCCGCACGCCCGCGCACGACGAGCAGTCGCATTCAGGCCATGGCGCCGGCCGGCGAAGACGACGGCCGGCGAAGACGACGGCCGCCGTCGCGAACCCGCTACACGTCCCGAAAACCGGTTCTTGTGCCCAAGAGATGGGAGGAAGTCAGGCTTCCGGCCAGATCCTGAACTGCAGCTTGTTTCGAAGCCCGGGCGCGCTCTCTGCCAGCAACCGCTGGAACTTCCGCATGCCGGTTCTGGTGAAGGAGACCTGCTGCAGGCCCAGTATCACGCCCTTTTTCTGGTCCGCCTTCTTCCTCATCAACCCCACTCCTGCTACCTACCGCGCTCGGCGATCGACCACCGGCAGGCTACCGCGCCGGCACGAGGGTCCACTTGCGGTCCGACCGCGCGCTCTCGAGAAGCGCCTCGATGAACAGCATGCCGCGCAGGCCGTCGTCGACGGTCGGGAAATCGAGGGCCAGCGGGTCCGGCTTGGCGCCGGCGAGACGGGCGCGGATGGTGTCGGCGGCGTTTCGGTAGACGTTGCCGAAGGCGCCGAGGAACGCCTCGGGATGTCCCGCCGGCAGGTGGGTGGCCCGCGCGGCGGCGGGGCTCTTGGCGGCGACGTAGCCCTGGCCGCGGCTCCAGACCTCGACCGGACCCTCGTTCGACCGAACGCGGAGGGTGTTCGGGTCTTCCTGGCGCCACTCCAGCCCCTTCAGCTCGCCGTAGACCCGGAGGGTGAGGGCGTTCTCCTCCCCGACCGACACCTGGCTGGCGTGCAGCACGCCCCGCGCCCCCTTCTGGAACCGCACCAGCACGTTGCCGTCGTCGTCGAGGCGGCGCCCCCGGACGAAGGTCGTCAGGTCGGCGCACAGCTCGACGATGCGCAGGCCGGTGACGTACTCGGCCAGGTTCTCGGCGTGCGTGCCGATGTCGCCCATGCAGCCGCTGCCCCCGCTGCGCCGGGGATCGGTGCGCCACTCGGCCTGCTTCATGCCGGTCCGCTCGAGACGGGTGGCGAGCCAGCCCTGCGGGTACTCGACCACCACCTTGCGCAGCCGGCCGAGGTCGCCCTGCCTCACGAGGTCGCGGGCCAGCTTCACCATCGGATAGCCGGTGTAGTTGTGGGTGAGGGCGAAGACCCGGCGGCTCTTCCGGACGATCTGCCGGAGGTCCCGCGCCTCGTCCACCGTGAAGGTCATCGGCTTGTCGCAGACCACGTGGAACCCGGCTTCGAGAAACGCCTTGGCGATCGCGAAATGCAGGTGGTTCGGGGTGACGATCGACACGAAGTCGATCCGGGCATCGTCGGGCAGCGCGCGCTCGCCGTCGATCATGTCGGCGTACGAGGCGTAGCTGCGGTCGGGGCTCAGCCCCAGCTCCGCCCCCTTCTGCCGCGAGCGGGCGGCGGCGGACGCGAACGCCCCCGCCACCAGTTCCACGTCCCCGTCGATGCAGGCGGCCCGGCGGTGGACGTCGCCGATGAACGCGCCGGGGCCTCCCCCGACCATGCCCATGCGCAGGCGTCGTACGGTCGTCGCCATGTCTACTCCTCGAACGCGGCGTCGAACGCCACCGTCGACGGCTCGAAGTCGGCGTCCTTGACGTACTCGCACGACTCGCGGGCCCCGTGCTCGCGGTCCATGCCCGAGTCCTCCCATTCGACCGAGAGCGGCCCCGTGTAGCCGATGCGGTTCAGGGCCCGGATGATCGCCTCGAAGTCGACGTCGCCCCGTCCGACGGAACGGAAGTCCCACCCCCGGTCCGCCGCCCCGAACGGCAGGTGGGACGACAGCAGGCCGGTGCGGCCGTCCAGGGTGACCGCGGCGTCCTTCATGTGCACGTGATAGATGCAGTCCGGGAACTCGGCGATGAACCGGGCCGGCTCCATCCCTTGCCACTGCAGGTGGCTGGGATCGAAGTTGAAGCCGAACGCCTCCCGCCGGCCGATCGCGTCGAGGGCCCGATGGGCGCTGACGATATCGAACGCGATCTCGGTGGGGTGGACCTCGAGGGCGAACCGGACCCCGCACTCGTCGAACACGTCGAGAATCGGGTGCCACAGCTCGGCGAAGCGCCGGTAGCCGGCCTCGATGGTCTCCTCGGACACCGGGGGGAACGAGTAGAGCAGGTGCCAGATGGGCGACCCGGTGAACCCGCACACGACCTTCAGCCCGAGGTTGCGGGCGGCGCGGGCGGTGTTCTTCATGGTCTCGATGGCCCAGGCCCGCTTCGCCTCGGGGTCTCCGTGCACCGCCTCGGGGGCGAACGCGTCGGACCGGGCATCGTTCGGATCGCAGACGACCTGGCCGGCGAGATGATGCGAGATCGCCCAGCAGCCGAGCCCGTGCTCGGCCAGCAG
Organism: Vicinamibacterales bacterium; assembly: GCA_965229825.1. Classification (GTDB taxonomy): domain Bacteria; phylum Acidobacteriota; class Vicinamibacteria; order Vicinamibacterales; family UBA8438; genus JAJEEA01. The sequence continues at coordinate 219,268 of CBDDJQ010000012.1, read as the reverse complement.
GGCGTGGCGCCCGTCGCAGTATCCCTGGTCGACGGCGGCGCGGTCGACGTCGAGGTGGTCTCCCCAGCACGCCAGCTCCAGCCCGTCGAACCCGAACTGCCTGGCCTTCGGGGCCAGCTCGACCAGCGGCAGGTCGGTCCATTGTCCCGTGAACAGCGTTACGTTTCGCGCCATCGTTCGACTCGTCTCCTTCCCGTCGCGGCCGGAACCGGCGGCCGCCCGCGCCCGCAGGCCCTGGTGCCCCGCGCCGCATTGTCATATCACAGGCGCTGCCGCCGCGGCAGCCGGTCCCGGTGGGACGAACGCGCTTCTGCTCGCGGGAGGGAGGCCGCCTGATGAGGTTCGTCGTCCAGGGACCGGATCGTCCGCGGCAGCCGGTCCCGGTGGGACGAACGCGCTTCTGCTCGCGGGAGGGAGGCCGCCTGATGAGGTTCGTCGCTCTGGACTGGGTCGTCGTCGGCCTGTACTTCGCGGCGCTGCTGGGCATCGCGGCATGGGTCGCCCGCAGGCGCCAGCAGACCGCCGCCGACTACTTTCTCGCGGGCCGGCACGTGGGCTGGTTCGCCATCGGGGCGTCGCTGTTCGCCTCGAACATCGGCTCCGAGCACGTGGTCGGCCTCGCCGGCTCGGGGGCCAGCACCGGCATGGTGCTGGGGCACTACGAGCTGCACTCGTGGATCATCCTGCTGCTCGGCTGGGTGTTCGTGCCGTTCTACCTGCGCAGCGGCGTCTTCACGATGCCCGAGTTCCTCGATCGCCGCTACGACGGCCGCAGCCGCTGGTTCCTGTCGGTGGTCTACGCGGGCGGGGTCATGCTGCAGGGGCTGATGGGCCTCGACTGCCGATCTCCGGCCCCGTCGGCTGGCTGGCCGACATGAACTTCCTCTACTTCGGCTTCGCCCTGTTCGTCGCCTGCGTGCTGCTGCTCGTCGCGGTCAGCCTCGCCACCGCGCCGCCGGACCCGGCGCGCCTCGCCGGATTGACCGTCGGCGCCCCGCCGGCGGAGGACGCCCGGCGCGAGCGGACCTGGACGACGGCGGACCTCGTCCACTCCGCCGCGATCGTCCTCCTCGTGGTTGCGGTGCTGGTCTACTTCAGTTGAACCCGGCGGTGACGGCGCGGCCGGATGACAAGCCGCGGGTCGCCGGACTATTCTTGGTGGTCCAGTCTGGCCCGACATGATTCAGAACGACGGAGAGTGCCATGGGCTTGTCGAGACGCCGTTTCCTCCAGACCTCGGCCACCGGCGCTTTCGCCACGGGCGGTACGGCACCCCCTGGACGTTGCCGCAAGTCTGAACGTGACTGCCATCGACACGGGAGACGACTCATGGCCGCATCGTTCCTTCGGCCCGCCGCGTATCCCGCTGGCGTCCTCCTCGTCTCGAGCCGGGCCGCGCGGCCCGGCAAGAGCTGCCGCGGCCGGAGAAAACCGAGGTCTGGAAGCCGGTGCCCGCCGTCGTCGACCCGGGCCCCGAGGGAGCCCTTGGCCGGAGCCCGCGGTCTCGCCGCGGGCTCCCAGTGGCGGCGGCAACGCCGCATTCTTCCGAAAGGCACGCCGACGATGCGAACCTGCCGCCGACCGTTATCCTGGATGCTCGCCGCCGTCTGTCTGATCGCCGCGGCGCCGGTGACCGCCCAGTCCGCTCAATCGACCCGCGAGATCCTGATCGAGCTCGAAAGAGGGTGGAACGACGCGTTCTACCGCCGCGACGTAGACTTCATCGCGCAACTGCTCGCCGACGAGTTCACCGCCACCTACGACGACGGCAGCCGCGGCGACAAGGCGCGGGAGCTCGAGCTCGTCGCGGCCTTCAATCAGCAGGTGGTTTCCGCGGTCCAGGAAGACTTCACCATCGAGGTCTACGGGGAGGCCGCGGTGGTGTGGTTCACCCTGCGCATCGTCGGCATCCGCCAGGGGCAGGAGGCCACGATCAGGCTGAGCTACACCGACATCTGGGTGCAGCGCGACGGCCGGTGGCAGTGCGTCTCGACCCACAGCACCCGCGTGCGCTAGGAGTCGGCGCCGTAGACGGCGCGAATTCCTGGAGGGTTGGTTGGGCGGAAATCGGCGCCGCAGGCGACGATTTCCGGGCTGGGAACCGTGGCGAGGGCACCCCGTTCAAGCCGGTGAGGCGCCCGCATGGCAGGGCGCGACGGGGGCGCCGGCTGGTTGACATCCGTCCTCGAGGTGGGCATCTTGGGCGCGACCCCACGAGAGCTCGTCGTGTGGCGCGGTCCCGAAGTGGTCCGACCGCGGCCCGCGTGAGCAGACAGGAGCGCAGGACATGGCGAACAGCCACGACCACGACGACCACCACCACGACCACCAGGTCGTGCCCGACGACATCGCGCTGCGCGTGCGCGCGTTGGAGTCGATTCTCGTCGACAAGCAGTTGGTCGATCCCGCCGCGCTCGACAAGGTGGTCGACGCCTACGAGACCCGGATCGGTCCCCGGAACGGGGCCCAGGTCGTGGCGCGGGCCTGGATCGACCCCGCCTACAGGGCCCGGTTGCTGGACGACGCGACGGCGGCCATCGCCGAGCTCGGGTTCGGCGGAACCCAGGGCGAGCACATGGTGGTCGTCGAGAACACCCCGGCCGTGCACAACCTCGTCGTCTGCACGCTGTGCTCCTGCTATCCGTGGCCGACGCTCGGGCTGCCCCCGGTCTGGTACAAGTCCTCCGCCTACCGGTCGCGCGCGGTCATCGAGCCGCGCGCGGTACTCCAAGAGTTCGGCGTCGATCTCGACGACGACATCGAGGTACGGGTCTGGGACAGCACCGCTGAGATCCGCTACCTGGTGCTGCCTGAACGCCCCCCCGGCACGGACGGGATGACCGAGGACGAGCTGGCCGAGCTCGTCTCGCGCGACACCATGATCGGCGTCGCCGTCGTTCCGCCGCCGCCGACCGGCGGGAGCCCGGCATGAACGGCATCCACGACATGGGCGGGATGGACGGCTTCGGCGCCGTTGAGCCCGAGCCGGACGAGCCGGTGTTCCACCACTGGTGGGAGGCCCGCGTGTTCGCGCTCCGCGCCGCCCTCCGGCCCCGGGACCGCGAACCGGGCTGGGGCAGCTTCCGCTTCGACCTCGAACGCATCCCCCCCGCCGACTACCTGCGCATGTCCTACTACGAGCGCTGGTTCACGGCGTGCGTGGACCGGCTCCTCCGGGCCGGCCTCGTGACGAAGGCCGAGCTCGAGACGGGTCGGCCGGCGGCCGGGGCTCCGGCTCTGCCTCTCCGCCCGGCACCGGCCGGACAGCGTTCCGGCCCCGGACGACTGGACGTGGACCTGGCTCCGCGCTTCCGGCCGGGCCAGGACGTGCGCGCGCGCACCCTTCATCCACCGGGGCATACGCGGCTCCCCCGCTATGCGCGCGGCCAGCCGGGTGTCGTCACCCGGGACAACGGCGTGTACGCCCTGCAGGACACCGACGAGGCCGGGCAGTCGCTCGGCGAGAGTCCGCAGCACGTCTATACCGTGCGCTTCGCGGCGCGCGACCTGTGGGGAGAGCGCGCATCGCCGCGCGACGCCGTCTACGCCGACCTTTGGGAGGACCATCTTGAACCCCTCTGAGTCCGTGCCCCGCGAGGGGCCGCCCGTCGCGCCGCGGCTCGACGCTCAACGGCTCGACGCCCTTCCGCCGCTCCCGCGCGACGAGAACGGACCCGTGTTCGCCGAGCCGTGGCAGGCGCAGGCGTTCGCCCTTGCGGTCACGCTCTCCGAGCAGGGGCACTTCACGTGGAAGGAATGGACCGGCGCCCTTGCCGACGAGATTCGAGACGCCGCCGCGCGCGGCGAGCCCGACGACGGCTCGCGCTACTACCACCACTGGGTCGCCGCCCTCGAACGCCTCGCCACCGCGAAGGACCTGACCGACGCCCCGGCGCTCCGCACCCGCAAGCACGCCTGGGCCGACGCCTACCGGCACACGCCGCACGGCCAGCCCGTGGTACTCCGCCCTCCGGCCGCTTCAGGCGGCACGGCAGGGTGAACCTCGCCACGGGACGGCCAGGGACTACAGCGTGGATGCGCCGCGACGGCTCCGGCCGGCGGCGTCTCCCGGCAGGGCGCCCTTGCCACGCATCGGGCCTTGTGAGGTAATCTCACCGCATCGAGGTCGGCGGCCGCCGGTCGGGCCGCGTGGCAGGGAGAGTTACCGATGAGAGAACCCGCAACCCCCGATTTCCGGAGCCGGCGGGCGTTCCTGCGCCGGGTGTCCGGCCTCGCCGCCGCTGGCGGCGCGGCGCGGCTGCTGCCCGGGGCGCCGCTGGTGATCGCGCCCGCCCGGGGTCAGGAGACGGCTTCCGGGGCGACCGTCGAGACGACGGCGGGCCGCGTCCGCGGCGCGCTGCGGGCGGGTGTCCACGTCTTCAAGGGCGTTCGCTATGGCGCGCCGACCGGCGGGCGGAACCGGTTCATGCCACCGGCCGCGCCGGCCCCGTGGACGGGGGTGCGCGACGCCCTGGCGTACGGCGCGGCGGCGCCGCAGAGCCGGTCTCTTCCCGACACCAGCGAGGACTGCCTCTTCCTCAACGTGTGGACGAGCGGACTCGGCGACGGGGGCCGGCGACCGGTCATGGTGTGGCTGCACGGCGGGGGCTTCAGCGCCGGCTCGGGATCGTCCCGCACCTACGACGGCGTCAACCTGTGCAACCGGGGCGACGTGGTGGTCGTCACCCTCAACCACCGTCTCAACATCTTCGGGTCCGCATACCTGGCCGAGCTGGCCGGCGACGATTTCGCCGCGTCCGGCTGCACGGGCATGCTCGACATCGTCGCCGCGCTCGAGTGGGTGCTTGACAACATCGAGGCGTTCGGCGGCGATCCGGGCCGGGTGACGGTATTCGGAGAGTCCGGCGGCGGGCGGAAGGTCTCCACGCTACTGGCGATGCCCGCCGCCAAGGGTCTGTTCCACCGCGCAATCATCCAGAGCGGCGCGGTGCTGCGCGTGCGCAGTCCGCGCGACGCGACCCGCGAGGCGGAGCTGCTGCTCGCGAACGTCGGCCTGCGGGCGAACCAGGCCCGGGACCTGCAGGGGGTTCCGACCGACCGGCTGTTCGCCGCGTTCACGGAGATATCCCGTAATTTCGAGCCGGAGGAGCACGTGGTCGGCATGACCACCAGCACCCCGGTCCTGGACGGCCGCGCCATCCCCGCCCATCCCTTCGACCCGAAGGCGGCCGAGATCTCGAGAGACGTGCCGGTGATCGTCGGCTACAACCGCACCGAGGAGACGTTGTGGTGGCGGGGCCGCGAGCTGCCGCTCGACATGACGGAGACGGATCTGCGGGAGCGGATCGCGGCGCGGCTGCGGAGCGACGCCGACGCCTCCCGCGTCGTCGCCGCCTATCGCGACGCCTATCGGGACGCGCGCCCGTGGGACCTCTACATCCTCGTCTGCACCGATCATCCGCGCGGACTGTACGCGCGCGAGCTCGCCAAGCGGAAGACGGCGGGGGGCGGCGCCCCCGCTTGGCTCTACCGCTTCGACTGGGACATGGGCGGCGAGTTGAAGACGCCCCACGCCCTCGAGATCCGCTTCGTCTTCGACAACGTCGACCACACCGACGCCCGGCTGTTCGACCTGCCGGGGTCGCCGGACGCTCGCGGCCTCGCCGGCAGGATGAGCGCGGCGTGGATGGCATTCGCCCGCGGCGGGAACCCCGACACCCCGGACCTGCCGCACTGGCCGGTCTACGCCGCGGACACCCGGCAGGCGATGCTCTTCGACAACGAGAGCCGCATCGTGCAGGACCACGACCGTGGGCCGCGGCTGGTAATGGAAGAGGTGCTCGGACTGGCGTGAACCCGGCTGAGCCGCCGCGCGGCCCACGGCGGCTCACGCCGTCCCGCGCTTGCGGCCCCTCCTCACTATCTGCGATAGTCTCGCAATGCCAGCGTTGACGGCCGCGGGGCGGCCACCTGCACGGAGAGTACCCATGACAAGAGCGTCGATGCGACTCGTGGCCGGGATGGGCATCGTCGGGTTCAGCCTGTCCCTCGGAAGCGTGGATTCGGCGGCGCAGTCGGCCGAGCGGGAGCCGGTCAGCATCGCGCAGTTCGACCGGTGGATGGAGGAACTGTCGAACTGGGGCCGGTGGGGCGACGACGACCAGATCGGCGCCGCCAACCTGATGACGGACGCGAAGCGCCGCGAGGCGGCGGCGCTCATCGAGACCGGCACCACGGTGTCGCTGGCGCACGACTTCCTCACCGAGGAGGCGGTCGACGCGGCCGAGCCCTACGTGCTGCAGATGCAGGTCAACCCGGAGGGGCAGAACTCCGGCGACCGGGTGGAGGTCTACTTTCACGGCGTGACCTACTCCCACCTCGACGGGCTGTGCCACGTCTTCTACAAGGACAAGCTGTACAACGGCCTCGACTACCGGGACGTAGTCACCGAGGACGGGTGTTCGCTGATGGACACCACCCAGATGAAGGACGGCCTGGTGACGCGGGGGGTGCTGGTCGACATGCCTCGCCTGAAGGGCGTGCCGTACCTCGAACCGGGAACGAAGCTGTACCGCGAGGACATCGAGGCGTGGGAGGAGTACGCCGGGGTGCGGCTGGGACCGGGCGACGCGCTGCTGCTGCGCACCGGCCGCTGGGCGCAGCGCGAGGCGATGGGACCGACGCGGGAGATGGCGGGATGGGACGCCTCGGTCATCCCGTTTCTCGCCGAGCGCGACATCGCGCTGCTCGGCGCCGATTCGGTGCACGAGGCGCCGAACAGCGTGCCGGGACTGCGCGTCAATCCGATCCACCGGTTCGCCATCGTCGCGCGCGGGGTGAACCTCCTCGACAACATCGACCTCGACGCGGCGGCGGAGACGGCGGCCCGGCTCAACCGCTGGGAGTTTCTGCTGGTGGTGGCCCCGCTGCGGGTGCCCGGCGGCACGGGGTCGCCGGTGAATCCGATCGCCATCTTCTGAACGCAGTCGGCCGCGGCGATAGAGCCAGCGGTTCGGAACGCGTCGCGCGCCGAGGCCGGCCGCGGTCTTCCGATCGCCGGCACCACGAACGGCCGGTCATCCGCCGCCCTGCGCTGCTGGGCGGCGGCCCGAGAGCGCCACGCCATGCCGGATACCGTCATTCCCCTGTTCAGCGACACCGAGACCCGGCCCACCCCCGGCATGCGCGCGGCCATCGCCGCGGCAGAAGTCGGGGACGAGCAGAAGGGCGAGGACCCGACCGTCATTCGGTTGCAGGAACGAGTGGCCGACCTGCTCGGCAAGGAGGCGGCCCTGTGGCTTCCCACCGGCACGATGTGCAACCTCGTGGCGGTCAAGACCCACACCCGGCCGGGGGATGCCCTGGTCGCCGACTGGATGGCGCACGTGATTCGCGCCGAGTCGGGGGGGGCCGCCCTCGCCTCCGGCGTCATCGTCGAGCCGATTCGGACCGAACGCGGAATCTTCACGGCGTCCGAGCTCGAGACGGCGATGGACCGGGTGACCGCGGTGCCCGAGCCCTACGGCCAGCCGGTCGGGCTGGTCTGCGTCGAGCAGACCCACAACTTCGGCGGCGGCGCGGCCTGGTCGCTGGATGAGCTCGGCGCGATCTTCGCTTCCGCGCGGGCGCGCGGAGTACCGGTGCACATGGACGGCGCCCGCTTGTTGAACGCCTGCGTGGCCCTCGGCGTGTCCGCCGAAGCGGTCGCGGCCCGGGTGGACAGCCTGTGGATCGATTTCACCAAGGGGCTCGGCGCCCCCATCGGCGCGGTGCTCGCGGGGACGGCGGCGTTCATCGCCGCCGCGCGCCGGTACAAGCAGCTCTTCGGCGGCGCCATGCGGCAGGCCGGCATCGCCGCCGCGGGGTGCCTGTACGCCCTCGACCACCATGTCGACCGACTCGCCGAGGACCACGAGAACGCCCGGCGGCTGGCCGGCGGGCTGGTGCAGATCGACGGCATCGAGGTCCGCACCCCCGCCCCGGACACCAACATGGTGTTCTTCGACGCCACCGGGCTCGGTCTCAGCAATCGGGCGTTTCTCCGCCGGCTCGACGCGGCCGGCGTCCGCCTGAGCGGCGCCGGGGGAGCGATCCGGGCCGTCACCCACCTCGACGTCTCTCGCCAGGACATCGACCGCACGCTCGCCACGGTTCGGTCGGTCGCCGCCGGCCGCGCATAGCAGCCCGTGGTGAAACCCCGCGTTGCACCGAGACCGGCGGGATGCATCGCCGGCCGAATGCAGCGGGGACTTTCGCCGCGGGCTCATAGGCCGGCGGCGCAGCGACCGGCTCACTCCCCGTCGTGTGGTGCACGCGCCGTGCAACGACATCGATGCTCCAACCAGCGATTGGAACTTGGCTGATGAATGGCAAGAGGCTCGCCCCCAACGGAATCCGCCGGTTCGTGTTTCCGCTCCTGGTCCTCGGCCTGACCCGGACGTTGGCTTCCGCCCCGTCCGGGACCGGGCAGCAGGCTCCCCCATTGCACCTGGACCCGGTGCTGACGGCGCAAACTTCGGGCGTCGAGGCGCGGTTGATCGGCATCAGCCCGGTCGATGAGAACATCGCTTGGATCAGCGGCACCGAGGGCACATACGCCCGCACTACCGACGGCGGGACCACATGGCACGCGGGGGTCGTGCCGGAGGCCGGAGCGTTGCAGTTCCGCGATGTGCATGCCGTCGATGCGGAAACCGCCTACCTGCTCAGCATCGGAGACGGCGCGCAATCGCGCATCTACAAGACCACGGACGCCGGGCTGACCTGGGCGCTCCAGTTTACCAACCCGGAACCCGAAGGGTTCTTCGATTGCATGGACTTCTGGGACGAGGAGCACGGCATCGCTTTCAGCGATTCGTTCGGCGGGGCTTTCTTCCTCATCACCACCGGAGATGGCGGCGCAACCTGGGTACGGGTACCGCCCGACAGCCTTCCACGGGCCAGCGAAGGCGAAGGCAGCTTTGCCGCCAGCGGCACCTGCCTTGTCACGCATGGTGAGGGCACGGCGTGGGTCGGCACCGGCGCCGGCGCTTCCGCGCGAGTTCTAAAGACGACCGACCGGGGCAGATCCTGGACCGTTGCCGACACTCCGATCGTCGGCGGTACGCCGACGGCGGGTATCGCCTCGCTGGCCTTCCGGGATTCCGACAACGGCGCGGCCTTGGGCGGCGTCATCGACAAGCCGGACGAATACAGCGACAACGTGGCCGTGACCAACGACGGCGGGAGCACCTGGACGCTGGCGGGGCGACCGTCGTTCTCGGGAGCGGTCTATGGTGCAGCCTACGTGCCGGGCGCGCCGACGCCGACGCTCGTCGGCGCCGGACCAAACGGCATGGCGTATTCCGCCGACAACGGCATGACGTGGACCAACCTGGACACTCTGGCCCATTGGAGCGTCGCCTTTGCCAGCCTCCGTAGCGGCTGGGCCGTCGGGCCGGAAGGGCGGGTAACGCACATCCGGCTGTTCGAGTAGCCGGGAAAGAGTCGGTGATGGTGAGCGGTTGCTGTTCGTCTTACCCGTTTCGGTAGAATCATCGGTGGCTGAAGACACCACCCACGGAGGAGACTCATGCGATTCGCCAGCGTTGCCGCCGTCGCCGTTGCCGCGTTCACGGTCCTGCTCGCGGGTGCTGCTGCACCCGCCGCCGCCCAGTCGTGGACCCCGCCGTCGCCCGACGAGCGCTGTCCCAGCCAGTGGGGCGCCGACGACGAACGGGGCGCGGCCAACCACATGGGTCCCGAGACGGTGCTCAAGGCGGCGCGTCTGATACAGACCGGCCGGGTGATCGAGCTCGGACAGGTACTGAGAGGTTCGATGCCGCTCGGCGCCCGCCACTTCGACCTCTACATGAAGCCGACCGGCCCGAACATGGGTTCGAACCAGCGCGGCTCGAACGAGGAGCTGGTCGTCGCCGAGATGGGTCAGGTGGGCACGCAGTTCGACGGCTTCACCCACCAGACCATCGGCGACAGCCTCTACAACTGCGTCGACAAGAACGAGATCATGACGCGGACCGGGTTCACGCGGCTCGGCGTCGAGAACGTCGGCACGCTGATGACCCGGGGCGTGCTCATCGACGTGGCCGCCCTGAAGGGCGTCGACATGCTTCCCGACACGTACGAGATCACGGTCGACGATCTGCAGCAGGCGCTCGACCGGCAGGCGGTGGCGCTGGAACCGGGCGATGCGGTGCTGATCCACACCGGTTGGGGCGTGCTCTGGGACACCAACGGGGACCGCTTCATGGCGACCAACCCGGGGATCGGCGTCGCGGCCGCACAGTGGCTCGTGGAACAGAATCCCATGCTGCTGGGCGCGGACAATCAGCCGGTCGAGGTCTCACCCAACCCGGATCCGCAACTGTCTTCACCGGTCCACCAGATCATGCTGGTGGTCAACGGTATCCATCTCGTGGAGCGGATGAAGCTGGACGAGCTGGCTGCGGCCGGCGTCTACGAGTTCGCCTTCGTCGTCCAGCCGCTCAAGATCCAGGGCGCCACGGGATCGACCGTCGTGCCGGTCGCGATCCACTGAACGAGGAGACGGTGCGGGCGAGCGAATCACTCATCGTTAACGCTGTTCGATCCACGCATTGCCGTCATGCGAAACCTTGACCTCGAAGTCGGGGAGGTCGGATCCCAACTGACGGTCGTCTGACGTCATCCAGGTGATGAGCTCGTCGATCAAGCGCGCACCGCGGGCCCTGGGCGTCTTCTCTCTCATCCGGTGGATGTCCTTCCCGGTGATCCGGAACCACACTTCGCTTCTGTCCGGGTCAAGCTCGGCACCGAACCAGTGAGCGCCTCGGAAGGGCTTTCCTCTCGGTAGAGGGGGGAGGGGCGTCAGGGTCCGGGCGCCGCCCGGCCAGTCCTCGCGCCGCCCCTTGATGATGATTGCCAACCCGTCGTCGGCCATGATCCGCAGCCCCAATTATCCACGATAAAAGGTATTTATGGGGACTCAACGCCCCTCGCCGACCGCAGGCCTGCTTCCAGAGTCGGGCTCGGCCGGTCAGCGGAGCCCGGCCGGCGAACGAACGGGCTCCTGGGTCTGTCCTCCTCGGCGAGCCACCGACGGACCGCCGGGGCGGCCGCGGCCGCCGGTGGTGGACCGCCATTTTGCCGACGGGCCAGCGCCGGGAAACTCTGGTCTCGGATATCGAGAGGGATGCTGGGCGAGGCTTTCGAGAATCGGGTACTGCCGTTCGAAAGCGGCGCGGCGCGCGCATACGCGGCCATCGCCGCCATGCGCCGTTCCGCCGGACGCCCCGTCGGACCGGCTGACTGCCAGATCGCAGCAATCGCCCGCTCCCGCCACATGGCGGTAGCGACGCGCAATGTTCGGGACTTCGAGGACGTCGACATCGCGGTCGTCGATCCTTGGGCGGCGGCATGAGCGGCACGACCGATCCTCGCGCTGCCCCTCGATGATGATCGCCAGCCCGTCGTCGGCCATGATCCTGCAGGTGAATTGTTCACGCCGGCGGCCAGTGCCGCCAGCCGACCAAAGGTCCTCCATGGGGTCCCCAGGCGGGGCCAGGTCCCTTCCGGGCGCGGTCTGCGTGCACTCTCGGATCGGCCGTGCGGCGCGTTTCGGTAGAATCACCGGTGGCTGAAGACACCACCCACGGAGGAGACTCATGCGATTCGCCAGCGTTGCCGTCGTCGCCGTTGCCACGTTCACGGTCCTGCTCGCGGGTGCTGCTGCACCCGCCGCCGCCCAGTCCTGGACTCCGCCGTCACCCGACGAGCGCTGTCCCAGCCGGTGGGGCGCCGACGACGAGCGGGGCTCGGCCAACCACATGGGTCCCGAGACGGTGCTCAGGGCGGCGCGCCTGATACAGACCGGCCGGGTGTTCGAGCTCGGACACGTACTGAGAGGTTCGATGCCGCTCGGCCCCCGTCACTTCGACCTCTACATGAAGCCGACGGGCCCGAGCGCGGGTTCGAACCAGCGCGGCTCGAACGAGGAGCTGGTCGTCGCCGAGATGGGTCAGGTGGGCACGCAGTTCGACGGCTTCACCCACCAGACCATCGGCGACAGCCTCTACAACTGCGTCGACAAGAACGAGATCATGACGCGGACCGGGTTCACGCGGCTCGGCGTCGAGAACGTCGGCACGCTGATGACCCGGGGCGTGCTCATCGACGTCGCCGCCCTCAAGGGCGTCGACATGCTTCCCGACACGTACGAGATCACGGTCGACGATCTGCAGCAGGCGCTCGACCGGCAGGGGGTGGCGCTGGAACCGGGCGATGCGGTGCTGATCCACACCGGTTGGGGCGTGCTCTGGAACACCGACGCGGAGCGCTTCATGGCGACCAACCCGGGGATCGGCGTCGCGGCCGCGCAGTGGCTGGTGGAACAGGACCCCATGCTGCTGGGCGCGGACAACCAGCCTGTCGAGGTCTCACCCAACCCGGATCCGCAACTGTCGTTGCCGATCCACCAGATCATGCTGGCGGTCAACGGCATCCATCTCGTGGAGCGGATGAAGCTGGACGAGCTGGCCGCGGCCGGCGTCTACGAGTTCGCCTTCGTCGTCCAGCCGCTCAAGATCGAGGGCGCCACGGGATCGACCGTCGTGCCGGTCGCGATCCACTGAACGAGGAGACGGTGCGGGCGACGGCTACCAGCCGTCGCCCGCCGATCCCGGGAATCGCCGGCCGGGCGCCGGCGCCCGACGTGGAACCCAGGTCCTCGCCGGCGGTGCAGCGAGCGGCGGGTCGAGGCGACGCTGCGGGCCAAGCTCAACGCCGGCGACCCCTGCGACTACGCCGCCGTTCAGGCCGAGGTTCGTCCGCCGGTGCCGACCATCCCCGTGGTCCGCATCCCCCGCCCGGATCTCGCGCAGTATGACGCGCTGCTGGCCGGAGGTCTGGTCGGATGACGGCGGCGAGCACGCAGGTACGTCGCTGCTGACGCAGTTCGGACTGACGACGGCGTCCGAGGAGCTCCTGCCGCGGCTGACGCAGGCGGCGCTCGCGGTGGTCGCTCAGTGGGGGACGATGCCGTTGCGGTCCTGTCTGCGCGGGCTCGCCGCGTGCCCGGTCAAGCGGGCTCCCGGCTTTGGGTACCGCGACCCTTCGGTTGCGCCGGGAGCCTGGCCCGAGGCTTGTCGCCCAGCCGCTTGGCGGCTCGGGGCGTGGCGGCCCCGCAACGCGCCTCCAGAGGTCGCTGTCGGGGCCAACCGCGGGCCGCGGCCACGTCGCTGCATGGGCGTTCGGGAAGCTCCCGGCCCGCCTCGCGCGGTCGGAGGGCGCTCACGCTCTCATGGCGGGGATCTCGGGAGCTGGATCGACGAACGTCACCCTTCCTCGCACCGGCGCCGCGGGTCGAGCGTCGCTGAGCAGTCGACAGCGAACGGGTACAATCCGGCGGTGGGGTGCAACGACGATGGTGATGTCGACGGAGACGCGGCCGCTCGTGACCGCGATCCAGACGACCGAACGCCGCTTGGCGCCAAGCCTTGTGGCCAGCGAGCGCCTCGAACCGCACGGATCCAACGTGCTGAGCAACTCCGCGCTGCTCACCGTCCTCGTCGCGCCGACGAGCTGGCCGTTCGCGCTGGTCCGGTCCGCGACGGCCTGGAGGCGGACACGCCTGCAAGCGGGGCTGCTCGCGCGGTGAAAAGCCTTGACACCGTCAGCGACGCGATGCACACTGGTCAAGTCTACACGGTCCTGCTGCCGCCCCGAGGAACGTAGAGCGGGGTGCAAGGGCCCTAAGGGGTCCTTCGCTGGCGGAACGAAGACACGTCCTGTTCTCAGGATTTCTCGACGAGCGAAGCAGCGCTTGCTAAACGGGGAATCCGCACGACAAGAGAGAGCGGACGGGATCCTGCTCAATGAAATGTATCGCCCCTTTAGCAACAGCTAAAGGGGCTTTCAATTCTATGAGGAGGGATCCCGGTTTGAGTAACGACTTCCTTCGGCATCTTCACCAAACGGTTCGAAAGCTCCAGTCCAGCAGCAGCACCAACAGCGTCGACGTTGCCTATTTGGGGAACGCGCTGCTCAAGGACCAAAACAGGCTCTCCTCAAACGGGTGTGGGTGGGTTGAGGCGCGATCGGCGGGTCGGCGAGGGGTGCTGGCAGTTCACCTGACCGGCGGCGGGCGTGGCGCACCGTGGCGGGATATAGTCGGAGCGGAGTAGCTGCGGGCCGGCCGGCGTGTCAACGCGCTACGCGCGTCCTTCGCTGCGCTGCGGCCCTTCGGGTGACACACCGTCCGTCCCTCCGCTCAAGCAGCAGATATGGGCCTTGCGGCCCGGCCTGGACGGGGGCGTCCCGGCCGTCCACGACAACGCGGAAAGCGCGACGGCTGGCGGTTCGGGGATAGACGCTGGCTGATTGCCCCAACGGCCACCTCGGGTCCCGGCGCCGGCGGCGGACGCCCGTTGGGCGGGGCCAAGGGTGTTGTCGGGGCCGCGTGCGTCGTCTCGCTTGGCGGAAGCGGTTGCAAACGCAAGGGGCTTCCTGGTCTCATGGGCGTGTATCACCACGACCCGCGAGGAGGAGAGCCCCATGCGTCTGACTACGTTACTACGGCGGCTGTTGGGTGTCACGCAGATGTACGTCAAGCAGGTGGAAATGGCCGCCGACGGTCCGTTGACGGTGTCGGTGGAGCCGGCGTGGCGGCGTTCCCGGTGCGGGACGTGCGGGAAGCGGTCGCCGCGGTATGACCGGCAGCCGGTGCGCGAGTGGCGGCATCTGTCCTGGGGCCGGATGCCGGCGTGGCTGCGGTATGCGCCGTGGCGGGTGTCGTGCCGGCGTTGCCGCGGGGTGAAGGTGGAGCAGGTGCCGTGGGCGAGCGGCAGCAGCGTGTTCACGTCGGGGTTCGAGGAATTGGCGGCGTATCTGGCGCAGGTGACGGACCGGACGGCGGTGAGCCGCCTGCTGGGGATATCGTGGGTGACGGTGGGCAGCATCGTGGAACGGGTTGTGGCGCGGCGGCTGGACGGGGCTCGGTTCGCCAAGCTGAGACGAATCGGCGTCGATGAGTTCAGCTACCGGAAGCGTCACCGCTACCTGACGATCGTGGTTGACCATGACGAGCGTCGGGTGGTTTGGGCGGGGCGGGGGCGCAGCGCCGAGACGCTGGGGGCCTTCTTCGAGCAGTTGGGACCTGGTGGCTGTGCGCGGATCGAGTTGGTGACGGCGGACCTGGCGTCGAGCTGGCAGAAGGCGCTGCGGGCGTGGGTTCCGCACGCGCGGGTGGTGTTCGACCGGTTTCACGTTGAACGGCTTGCGGCGGATGCGGTTGACGAGGTGCGGCGTTCGGAGCAGCGGCGGCTGGCCTCGGAGCCGGAGGATGCGAAGGCGCTCAAGGGGACGCGCTATGCGTTGCTGAAGCACCCGGCGCGGCTGAGGCCTGGTGAGGCCCGGCGTCTGGAGACGTTGCGTCGTAAGAACCGGGCGCTGGACCGGGCCTACGAACTGAAGGAGTACCTGGCGACGATCCTGGGGCAGGCGACACCCGAGGATGCGCCGGCGCTGCTCGATGAGTGGCTGGAGTGGGCTGCGCGGTCCCGCCTGACGCCGTTCGTGAAGCTGGGGCGTACGATTCGGAAACACGCTGAAGGCATCCTGGCGTACCTGGACACGAAGATGACGAACGGTCCGGTGGAGGGCATCAACAACAAGCTGCGGGTGATCGCGCGTCGCGCCTATGGCTTCCACTCGCCCGGCGCGTTGATCTCGATGCTGTTCCTCTGCTGTGGAGGCATAGAACTGGCGCCGCCGCTACCCACACGCATTTGAGGAGACTCCCAAAACAGCTGGAAGGATCACGGCTTCGGGCGGTTGTCTGAGGCGCTGGAACAGCTCCAACGGAATGGGCTTGCAGAAGTCTTCCGCGACGAAAAGGGCTCTCTCCACGTCCGAACCGTCGCAGAGCCTGTCGACCTGGGGGCCGTACCGCAGCCTCTCTCCTTGCCCCAGCATCAAGCGCGATTCCGGCCGCTCCGCTCCCAGGTCTGGTTTGCGTTCACGACCCCGCTCCCCAGCGGGCAGCAGCGTCTGATCAATCGTCGGACCGGAGCGATCCTGGGCGGAGCAGGACCGCCGACCGACTCGCGAGACGACTGGGCTCCTGTGGTCCCGGTCGATGAAGACGAGCAGCGAAGGTGGGCGCAGGAGTTCTTGGACGCTGAGCCTGTCGAGGGCGACGACAAGGAATTACTGGACACCGCGCTCCAGGTCGTCGACTGGTACAGACAGTTCCCCGCCCGCCTAGACGAGCGACGTCGTCGGAATTGGAATCGGCGGCGCTCAGAGCGAGTCATTGAATACGCGAAGTCCTGGGCCAGAGAGCACCGCGTCACGGAGGACGCTCTGTTCGTCGCCGCAGCGCCATCCTCGGGTGAACTGCATAGGCCTCCAGTCGGCCCCACGGATCTGCGTCGAGCCCTGCTCGACGTGGTCGCCAAGCTTCCGACTGATGATCTACTCGCTCTACCCATCCAGGCGCGTCTGGTAATCGAGGTCGTACGGCCAGACTTGCTGAAGTAGAGGCCCTGATGTGCCAATCTACCTTGTACATCCACCAGATAGCCGATTCCACGGCCTTTCTGGGTGGATCCAACAGATCAAGGTGGACATGTCCAGCGATCCCAAATGGGAAGGGTTCTCGCTACGCTGTATGGAGTTGCGCGCCGACGCGGGGTTTCAGGTAACTGATTTGACGTCTCGGGTGATAGCGGAGCCCGGTCCGGTCCTTTTTTTCCGGCAAACTCAGTCGCGCCCGAGAGAATTGGCTCAGGATAAGCTGGAGGACTGTACCGTCACCTCAATCACGAATCCCGCGAGCAAGACGGACATGCTGGCCGATCTGAAGGCCTTACGTGATCGTTTCGTCGGCGGAGGCGCGGAGCGGTTCTTGCCTCGGCGCCTTGTCGACGATCATCTTGATCGTTCGCAAGCTCCACAGTGGCAAGTATTGGGGCGGCAATCACAACAAGGGATTCCTCAAGAGTGACGATATCGCGAACGGCCGCGGAGTCAGTCCAGACTTCAAGGACATCACTACGGCCGTTGCAAACTTCCTCCGCATCAGGGGCATTCTGGTCGCGAAGAAGGGCACTGGACGGAGAAGAGGAAGAAGAAAGGAGCAAAAATACGCTCTCAATACGGAGCGCAGATCAGACATCGAGTCGCTGGTCGACATCGAGTACGATGAGGGGATTCGGCATTGGGCTTTCAAGGACAGCGAAATGATAGCTGCGCGTGCTCTTGAAGGCTGGCGCAGATTACCGTAAAGGCCCGGCCCGCTCCGCTCCGCCGGGGTAGTGGCGGCCGCGCGGCCGGGGGTGTCCTCGGGGAACGTGGTCGTCGCCAGCATGCGGGCGCAGGTGTTGCGCAACGGCATGTACATGGTGTTCCGACTCACCATGTCGGGCCTGTCGCCGTCATCCGGCTACCCTCCCAGCGCATAATCTTCGATGAGTTCAATACCGCTGCGTACGGACGTACTCGCGTTCACGACATAAATGAAGCTCTGTCTGGCCCAGGCGAGGCGCAAGGCACTGAACAACAGGGCGTGGAGATAACTTTGTGTGGCGATTTCCATTCCGCGGAAATCCAGAACAACTGGCTCCTTCTTGAGGATTCTCGGCTCCAGTTTCTCCCGGGCGAATCTCTCGGCCTGCTCGGTGTTCTCCGACGTGTACCGGACCACGAAGACACCAGCATGAGGCGGTGACTGTTCGTAGCGAATCCAGTGGTGCTGCGCGCGTTTGGGAGTCCGCTCGCGGGCCCGCTTCAGGATCGTCTCGATCAGGTCGTCGTAGTCCCCAACCGAATTGACCGGAAGCTCGAAAGCGACCAACGTGCCCGGATAGCCCAGTCCGTCAGGCTTCAGAAAGCGCACCCCATGGTCGTTGCCGGCCTCCGGATCCGCGGTGAGAAGCAAGGCCGCCCCGCGAGAAGCCAGCAGGAGTCTGCCGCCGGTCAGCTTCGCCATCTCGGAAATGAAAAAAAGCCCGAGCCCAGCGTTCTGCTGCGACCCCGAAAGTACCGGAGATGCGGGGCCAGAGGGCCTTCTCCAGCGCCTCGCGATGATCGCGGAGACTAGGGTGCTTCTCGTGCATGGCCTCGAAGATACCCACGCCGGCGTCCGCCACCGCGACCTGGAGAGCCCGGGGGTCCTGGTCGTCCATTCGCTGGGCCGCCACCACCCCGCCGAGCCGGTCCATGCTGTGCTGAATCACGTTGCGTAGCAGCTCGACGATGACATACTTCATGGTGAGGCGAGTATCTGTATGATTCTCGTCCTGGACGAGCAGGGCCGAGACTTCGCTGGCAGCGGATTCGATTTCACCGAAGGCCGTGAGCCGGCGGAGTTTGGCCGTTCGCCCGGGTTCACCGCGACTGGCCGGGGCCACGCCCTCGATAAGATCCATGGATCCGATAGCACGCGCGAATCTCCCTGCATCGCTCTGGTCATAGCCGGCCAGGGTCAGCGGGCCACTCGACTCGGAGCGGGCGAGCGTGGCCGTCGCGACAACCCCCCACACTTCGAACATCTTCAGCGTGGTGAGACTAAACACCCCGCTGCGATTCCGTTCCACCCAGCTCAATAGCGGCGTGGGGTCGTCGAGACGGATGGCCGCCGGAGGCGATTCGCTATCCAGTGACTCAGGCGCCGGATCGCGTGCCTTGGTGTCCCGCGTTGACTGCACATCGAGAGAATCGCCGAACTTCGCCGTCCACAATCGCTGTGCCGGCGCCGAATCGGAGTCGCCAGAGTCGATAAGATGACGGAGTCGCCTTCGAAGAAAGGTCTCGGTCACACCGCCATCATGCAGGATTTCGTCGATCTTTGCGGACTCGGCACCCGCGTCGAGCGCCTTCAGCGCCCTGGATACGGCCTTCTTGGACATGTTCCGGATGAATGCGAGCAAAGGAACGAATGGTTCCGCCCGGCCGGCCGGGCGGTCAGGGCAACGCGAACACGAAGAGGGTGTTGCCGGAGCCGGGACGGATCTCGGGAGTCAGGGCGGTGAAGTGCGACGCGGTTCCCCCGGCGCCGGTGCCGACCGCCACGTACTGGCGGCCGTCGACGGCGTAGCTGATCGGAAAGCCGCTCACCGGCGCGCCGAGGTTGATCTCCCACAGCACCTCGCCGGTCTCCTGGTCGAAGGCCCGGAACCGCCCGTTGACGTCGCCGCCGAAGAGCAGCCCCCCACCGGTCGCCACAAGCGACATCGTCGCCGCGCGCTGCTCGTGGAGCCACACGGTTTCACCGGTCTCCGCGGAGATCGCCCGCACCGTACCCGCGTTCTCGTTGCCGGGCGCCAACTGGTGGCGGTAGGCGATGGCATAGGTGGTCGAGCGGCTCTCCGTCCGCGCGGCCGGGGTGTCCTCGGGGAACGTGGTCGTCGCCAGCATGCGGGCGCAGGTATTGCGCAGCGGCATGTACATGGTGTTGGTCAGGGGGCTGTAGGCGCCCGCCTCCCAGTCCTTGCCGCCGTTCCAGGTCGGACAGGCGAAGACCTCCTGCCCCACCGCCGTGAACACGACTTCGGCGTTCTCCGAGACCGCCCCGGTCGCGCCGTCGATGTTGCTGATGACGTTCTGGGCGACGGTGGGGGTGGCCCACAGGAACTCGCCGGTCTCGCGGTCCAGCGTGTACACCACCCCGGTCTTGCCGGGGATGCCGGTCACCACCCTCCGCGTCTCGCCCGGCTGGATCCGCGGGTTGATCCAGCTCACCTCGGACGGGTCCGGGGCCACCGCGGTATCGACGAGAATGCGCTCGAAGGGATGGTCGAGGTCCCAGTGGTCGTTCAGGTGCTGGTAGTACCAGCGAATCTCGCCGGTGTCGACGTCGAGGGCCAGCGTCGAGTTGTGGTACAGGTGGGTGTTCTCGATGCCCCCGAGCATGAACTTCGGGGCCGGCGAGGTGACCGAGGTGCCCTGGTAGATCAGCCGCAACTCGGGGTCGTAGCTGGCCGGCATCCACGTGCCGACGTGCACCCGCTGCTCGTAGGGCACACCGCCCCAGGTCTCGTCGCCCGGCTCGCCCGGCGCGGGCACCGTCCGCCGCCGCCACAGCTCCTCGCCGGTGCGCGCGTCGTGGGCCACGATGACGCACGACTCGGGACCGCCCTGGGGCCGGCAGCTCCGCCCCGAGATGGCCCTGCCGTCGGCGATGATGGGACCGGAGCTGTGCCCCGCCGGCGTCACCTTGTAGTCGAAGATCTGCGTCTCCCAGGCGATCTCGCCGGTCTCGGCGTCGAGCCCGAAGAAGTAGTCGTCGTCGCTGGTGTTGACGATGAACCGGTCGTAGATCGCGATGTTCCGGTTGTTGCGGGCGTTGCCGCCGACGAAGTCGTAGACGTCGTCGGGCAGGTTCCGGCGATGCTGCCATTTCAGGTCGCCGGTCACCGCGTCGATCGCCTCGATGACGTCGCTCGACTGCGGCATGTACAACACGCCGCCGTAGGCGAGCGGCGTGCCCTCCTGCCGCCCCTGGGCGAGCCCGCGCGCCCAGACCATCCGGAGCCGACCCACGTTGCCGCGGTCGATCTGATCCAGCGGGCTGTAGCCCCAGCCGTCGAGGGTGCGCCGCCACGTCAGCCAGTCGTCGGGCGCCGGGTCCTGGAGCATCGCGTCGGTGACGGGCACGAACTCGGCCGGGGTCTGGCCCGAGGCGAGCCCCGGCGCCGCCAGCGCCAGCATCGCCACCGCGATCCCCCGAACGTAGCGTGAAGCACGAGACTGCATCTGCATCGCAACACTCCTGAAGGCCGGGGTCGGGGCGCCGTTCACACCCGACGGAAGGCCGGATTCTCTCTCCGTGGGCGCGTTTCCCGTGCGCCGTTCGGCCATGATCGGCGCTGCCTCCTGGGGTGTCAAGGTCGGGGGATGCGTAGCCTTGCCGGGTCCGTCGAAGGCTTCGGACGGCCCGCCGAGTGGCCGTACAATGACGCCATGCGCACTTCACGCCTCCATGCCGCGCTCGTCACCCTGACGGTTTCCCTGCTGACGGCGGCGCTCGTTACCCAGGAGAACACGCAACCCAGCCCGAAGGTCGCCCCGAGCGGACGGGTGACGACGAGCGTGACCTTCGACGGGCGCGTGATGCGCGACGGCCGGTGGTTCACCTTCACACCCTCTCACTCGGGTCCGTCGCGCATCACCATCGACTACGGACAGCCGCACGCCCGAGGCCGCGCGATCTTCGGGGCACTCGTGCCCTACGGCGAGGTCTGGCGCATGGGGGCGAACTGGGCCACGCGCCTGACCCTCGACTTCGATGTCCGTTTCGGCGATCTCGAGGTGCCGCGCGGCGAGTACACGCTGTTCATGCTCCCCCGCGAGGACGGCGGCGAGCTGGTCGTCAGCCACCAGACCCGACAGTGGGGCACCGACTACGACCCGTCGTACGACTTCGGGCGGACGCCGATCCAGCGCCGGGAGCTGGCGGAGAAGGCCCGGAGCCTCGCGATCACGCTGGAGCCGAGTCTGCCGGCGGAAGAGCGGGCCATCCCCTCGGGGACGCTCCGCATCACCTGGGGAGAAGCGGAGTACCTCACCGACTGGCTGATGCTCTGGCCGTAGCCCGACCAGCGAGGGTTGCCCGGCGCCGCCGAGTGACATGGTGATGGGGAGTGAGCTTACTGCGGTGCCCGAGGCTCGCCGGCTGGGCCGGCGCCGACTTCTCCTCGCTCTGTCCGCGGCCGTCGTCGTCGGGCTGCTCGGCTACGCCGGCCTGTCGCTGGTCGTCGCGGACAGGCTGACGAGACCGGTGCGCCGCGCGCTGGCGTCCTCGCCGGCCCTCCTGGACCTCGCCTACGAGGACGTGACCTTCACCAGCGCCGTGGACGGCGTGACCTTGCGCGGGTGGTTCCTGCCCGCCGAGGGGAGCGACCGCGCCGTCGTCATCACCCACGGCCGGAACTCGACCCGCACCGGCAACAACGGCGAGCTGGTGCCCCACGCGGAAGCGCTCGTCAACCACGGCTACAACGCGCTGCTGTTCGACTTTCGCGCGCACGGAGAGTCCGGCGGCGTGCGCTACACCCTGGGGGCCGACGAGCAGCGCGACGTGCTGGGCGCCGTCGCCTACCTCGAGAGCCGGGGGTTCACGCCGGATCGGATCGGCTTCTGGGCGCACTCGATGGGCGCCGCCACCGTTCTGCTGGCGTCCGCGGTCTCGCCCGGCGTGCACACGATAGTCGCCGACAGCAGCTTCGCCCGACTCGACGACCTGCTGGCCCGGGAGCTGCCGACCGCGAGCGGCCTGCCGGGATTCTTCAATCCCGCGATCCTCTTCTTCGGCAAGGCGCGGTACGGCCTCGACACCACGACCGTGAACCCCGTCGACGTGGTCGCGGGCTTGCCGCCGCGCTCGCTCTTCATCATCCATGCCGAAGCCGACCGACTCATCCCGGTCGACCACGCGAAGCGCATCGCGGCCGCGGCCGGACCCGCCGTCCACGATCTCTGGATCTTCCCCGGATCGCGCCACGACCAGGTGTCGTCGGCCGCCCCGGACCGCTACCGGGCTCGCGTGCTGGCGTTCTTCGACGAACGGCTGCGGTGAATCGGGCCGCCGGGCCGCGGTGCGGACGTGCAGCACGCGGGTCTCCCGCGGGCCAGGACCCTCGCGCGGGTTCTCCTGCGTCCGGCCTCGATCGGCGCCGGCCGCACCGCGTCCTTGCACGCAACAGCCGTCCGGATAGATGATTAGCGGGTACGAAACCAAGACACTTGGAGGTGGACGCAATGAGCAATCGTTTTCTCGTCGCGGGGTTCACCGCGATCGCGGTCACGGCGCTGGCCGCCATGCCCGCCGCGGCGCAGACCGCGCCCCGGACCCCCTGGGGGGCCCCGGACCTGCAGGGCATCTGGGACTTCCGCACCATCACCCCGCTGGAGCGGCCGGAAGATCTGGGTGATCAGGCGTTCTACACCGCGGAGGAAGCCTCGAGCCTCGAACAAGAGGCGGTCGAGCGGGACATCGAGCTCTGGGAACGGGAAGCCCAGAGGACCGAGGCCGGCGGGAACGTCGGCGCCTACAACAACTTCTGGATGGACCGGGGCACGAAACCGATCGAGACACGGCGCACGTCCTTGATCACGGCCCCCCCGACCGGGAGATTCCCGGAGCTTTCGGAGATCGGCCAAGAGCGCGCGGACGCACGGCGGGCGTATCTGGAGGAGCATCCGGCCGACTCCTATGCCGATCGCAACACGTCCGATCGGTGCATCGTGGGGTTCAACGCCGGCCCCCCGATCACGCCGCTCGCCTACAACCAGAACATGCAGCTCTTCCAGACTCCCGACTACGTCGTGATCCATACCGAGATGGTGCACACCTCGCGCATCGTGCCGCTCGACGGCCGTGCCGCCCTCGACGACGACATCCGTCTCTGGACGGGCGACTCGCGGGGCCGCTGGGAAGGCGACACCCTGGTCATCGAGTCGGCCAACTTCAACGACCAGCGCCAGTGGATCCCCCTGACCTCGGGGGGTTCGGGAGTCGCGTCGAGCGATACCTTCACCCTGGTCGAGCGCTTCACCCGCGTCGACGAGGACACCCTCGAATACACGTTCACGGTGAACGACCCCGACACCTGGGCGACACCCTGGACGGCGTCGATGCCGATGCAGCGAGCCGACACTCCGCTGTTCGAGTATGCCTGCCATGAAGGGAACTACTCCATGGAGGGCATCCTGTCCGGCGCGCGGGCCGACGACCGCGCCGCGGTCGAGGAGGGCGGGCAGTAACAGCGGCGACCCCTGCGACGGCCCGGCGGCCTCTTCGTTCCGGGCCGCCGGCACGGTCCCCCCGGGGGCCGGCCGGCGGCTCGGCACCAAGCCGGTGAGCCGCCTCCGGCCGGAAGGGACCGTCACCCTCCGATGAACGCCGACACCGCCGAGCCGGCCCCGGCCGGCTCCCTCCCGTCCCTCACGATTCGCGGTGCGATCGGCGGGGCCCTCATGGGCCTCGCCAATCTCGTCCCCGGCATCAGCGGCGGCACCATGCTGCTCGCGGCCGGCGTCTATCCCGCCTTCATTGCCGCCGTCGCCGACGTCACCACGTTCCGGTTCACCCGACGCCCCCTCGTGCTGCTCGCCGCCGTCGGCGGCTCCGCCGCCCTCGCGATTCTGCTGCTGGCAGGACCCATGCGCAGCCTCGTGATCGAGCAGCGCTGGGTCATGTACAGCCTGTTCATCGGCCTCACCCTGGGGGGCGTGCCCCTCGTGTGGCGCCTCGCCCGGCCCGCCACCCCGGCCGTCTACGCCGGCGCCGCCGTGGCCGCCCTGCTGATGCTCATCATGCAGCTCGGACTCGGCGCGGCGAACACCGGCACCGAGGCGAGCCCGCCGCTGCTCTTCCTGTCGGGCCTGGCCGGCGCGTCGGCGATGATCCTGCCTGGGGTCAGCGGCGGCTATCTGCTGTTGTTGCTAGGCCAGTACGAAGCGATTCTCGGCGCCGTCGACACGCTGAAGTCCGGTCTCTTCGACCGGGACTCCGCGCGGCTGTTCGACGCCTCGGCGCTCCTGCTGCCCGTCGGCCTCGGCGTCGCCGCCGGCATCGTGGGCGTCTCCAACCTGCTCCGGTGGCTCCTCGACCACTGCCGCCAGGCCACGCTGGGGGCGCTGCTGGGGCTCCTGCTCGGCGCGGTGGTCGGTCTCTGGCCCTTCCAGCAGCCGGTCGAGCCGGCGCCGGGATCGATCGTGCGGGGACAGGTCGTCACCGAGAGCACGCTCGCCGGATTGGATCCCGAGGACTGGCCGCTCGAACGCTTCCGCCCTTCAGCCGCCCAAATCGCTGGCGCCCTGGCGCTGCTACTTGCCGGTGTCGCAACGACCGCCACGATTGCCCGACTCCGAAGCCCGGCACCCACACGCTCGACTCAAGCAACCAACGCCCGACCATGAATTGCCCGCTCCATCACGCCCAAGCACCGCCCTGCTCTCGCCACCGCTTGAACGCTGCATGGCTGCACCTTCAGAGGAGACAAAAAGAACATCCGGGTACAGGTCAGTGAATCGTTTGAAGTTGCGTACGACGCGCCCTCGTTGTAGGCATAGACCAACAGGTTCGTGTCCGGCACAATCACCGGCCGCTCTCCCCGGTGAAGTCCTCCACTTCGAGTTGATCGTTGAGCTGGTTGAGCCTCAGCGGATCGGCGCCGGGAACGAGTCCGCTGCGATTGGGAACAACCCGGAATATCGGCAGTTCGGGCTGTTGCGGTCCGGGCGCCATGCCTCGCCGCAGAACCTCGTTCACCACCTGCTTGAACGGCTTGTCCTGCAGGCGGCTCCGGGCCTTCAGGAACTCCGCCACATCCTCGTCCAGGGTCAATGTCGTTCTCATGGTCGCATCATGATGAATGGCAGAAGTCTGTTCTCACGTACACTCGTGACAAGCATGCCTCAACTCGAGCACATCGAGGCCATCGAACGGCGGCTCTGGAGCGCCGCCGACACGCTGCGCGCCAACTCGAAGCACGCCAGCAACGAGTACTTCCTGCCGGTCATGGGCCTGGTGTTCCTGCGCCACGCCTACAGCCGCTATCTTGCCGTCAGGGACACGGTCACGGCGGGTCTGCCCACCCGCGGCGGCCGGAAGCGGGCGATCACCCGGGAAGACTTCTCGCAGAAGAACGCCCTCTTCCTGCGGCCCGAGGCCCGGTTCGACCATCTCGTCGCCCTGCCCGACAGCGCCGACCGCGCGGCCGCCATCATCGCCGCCATGGCGTCCATCGAAGAGGACTATGCCAGCCTGCGCGGGGTCCTGCCCAAGGGCGAGTACCAGGCCCTGGACAACGACGTGCTCGGCGACCTCCTGCGCAAGCTGAACCCCGACGAGCTGAAGCAGGTGTCCGGCGACGTCTTCGGCCGCATCTACGAGTACTTCCTCACGAAGTTCGCCGACCAGAAGGCGCACGACGACGGCGAGTTCTTCACGCCGGCGTCGCTGGTCTCGCTCATCGCCCACGTGCTCGACCCCGACCACGGCACCGTCCTCGACCCCGCCTGCGGCTCGGGCGGCATGTTCGTCCAGAGCGCGCGCACCGTGGAGGAGCACGGCGACAGCCCGACCGAGCGGCTCACCTTCCGGGGCGTCGAGAAGAACGACACCACCATCCGCCTCGCCAAGATGAACCTGGCTGTCCACGGGCTCGAAGGCGACATCCGGCAGGCCATCACCTACTACGAAGACCCGCACGAGCTGCTCGGCCGTGCCGACTACGTGATGGCCAATCCCCCGTTCAACGTCGACGAGATCGACGCCGACAAGGTCAAGACCGACCCCCGCCTGCCGTTCGGCCTGCCCGGCGTCAACAAGAAGCAGAAGGTCGGCAACGGCAACTACGTCTGGATCAGCTACTTCTACAGCTACCTGAACGAAACGGGTCGGGCCGGCTTCGTCATGTCCTCGCAGGCGTCGAGCGCCGGCCGCCGCGAGGCCGCCGTGCGGCGCAAGCTGGTGGAGAGCGGCGACGTCGACGTGATGATCGCCATCCGCCCGAACTTCTTCTACACCCGCACCGTGCCCTGCGAGCTGTGGTTCCTGAACCGGGCCAAGCCCGAGGCCCACCGCGACAAGGTGCTGATGATCGACGCCCGCAACGTCTACCGGAAGGTGACGCGCAAGATCTACGACTTCAGCCCCGAGCAGCAACAGAACCTGCTGGCCATCGTCTGGCTCTACCGCGGCGAGACCGCGCGCTTCCGTGATCTCGCGTTCGGCTACCTCCTGGACGTCGTCGAAGAAGCCGTGGACTGCATCGCCTGGGAGAGCGCGGACGGCGAGATCCACCGGCGCTTCGACGACCTCCTCCAAGCGCTCGCCGGCCTCCGCGACGAGATCGCGCCGTTCCTCGAGACCCTGCCGCAGTCCGGACCGCACGTCGACCGCCTCGCCGAGCTCGACCACGAGGCCGACCGATTCGCGCGCGCCGCCCAGCGCTTCGGCGTTCGCGTCGACGAAGCCGCGACCGAGCACGAGGAAGCAACGGAGACCAACGACGGCCTGAACACCCTGGTCGACCAGTTCGCCCCCCTGGCGGATTCCTGCCGCGACCTCGCCGCGCAGGCCGACCGGCTCTACAAGGCCGCGACCAGCCTGATCGAAGCCTGCGAGCAGGCGTGCGACACCCGAGCCAACGATGCATGGAACGCCCGCGACGTCACCCGCGCCCGCAAGGCCGCCAACGACGCCCGGCGGACCGCCGTCGAGCAGCTCCGCAAGGTCCGCTACTTCTGGCACCAGGCCCGTTGGCTCACCGAGCACTTCCCCGCCGGCGAACTGCGCGACGTGCCGGGGCTCGTCAAGATGGTCGACCGTGCCGACGTCGAAGCCAACGACTGGAGCCTCTCGCCCGGCCGCTACGTCGGCGTCGCCCCCGAGGAAGAGGACGAGGACTTCGACTTCGCGACCGCCATGCGCCAAATCCACGCCGAGCTCGCCGACCTGAACGCCGAGGCGGCCGACCTCGCGGAGAAGATCCAGGAGAACTTCGCCAAGCTCCGGATATGACGGGACCTACCGGATCACCTTGCCGCCCGATCGATGCCTGACGGTCAATGCGAATCCACGACATCGTTAGCGCGCTCCGCGAGAAGCGAGTCCGCATCACGGACCATGCCGATGAAGAAGCTCTTGCCGACGGTCTCTCGTTCGATGAGATTGCGCACAGCGTCGTGCACGGCGAGGTCCTCGAAGACTATCCCGACGACAAGCCGTATCCCAGTTGTCTGATCTACGGCGACACTCCGGGCGGCGATCCCGTGCACAGCGTTTGGGCGTACAATCATGACACTGCCTTCGCCGTACTGATCACCACGTACCGGCCTGATCCGGCTCGTTGGATCGAGTGGCGAAGGAGGAGGAGGTTGCAGTGATCCCGTTCCCGAAATGCCCGATGTGCGGCGGCGAGGTTGTCCGAAAGCGGACCGAGAAGCTCCTGCGCGGCGGAACCGACCTCGCGACCATGACCGTCGACGCCGAAGTCTGCCTGCACTGCGGCGAGCGGCTGTACTCCGCCGACACGATCCGTTCGTTCGCTCAGATCCGCGGCAAGCTCGACCGGCGGCAGATCGCCAATTTCGAACTGATCGGAAGGGCGTTTCGCGTGCCCGTCTGATGGTCTTCCGACGACCCTGCGAGCGCACGTCGTTCGTTGCCTTTGTGCGGGACATGATTCGTGAGGCTCTTCGGCCTCCCTCGGGAATCACCAAATGATCTGGGAGTCTATGCCGCTTGGCGAGTTCGTCACACTGAAGAGAGGATACGACCTGCCGTCGTCTCTTAGGGTGGATGGACCTGTTCCGGTCGTCTCTTCGTCCGGCGTGACCGGCTGCCATGACGTCGCCAAGGTAAAGGGCCCGGGAGTAGTCACCGGCCGTTACGGAACACTCGGTGAAGTGTTCTTCATCGACGAGGACTTCTGGCCACTGAACACCGCACTTTATGTTCAGGACTTCCAGGGCAACGATTCACGATTCTCTGCATATTTCCTCGAGAGCATCCTGACGAACACGGACAGCAACAAGGCGGCTGTGCCTGGTGTGAATCGAAACGATTTGCATGCGCTAACCGTGCGAGCCACGCGTGACCTTGGAGAGCAAAGGGTGATCGCGTCGGTCCTCAGTGCCTACGACGACCTGATCGCGAACAACCGACGGCGGATTCGGTTGCTGGAACGGCGGGCACGGCTGATTTACGAGGAGTGGTTCGTCCGGCTTCGCTTTCCAGGGCACGAACACGTCCGCGTCGTTGATGGCGTGCCGGACGGGTGGGAGGTCGTCACAGCGCACTCGGTGATGGACGTGCTTGGCGGCGGTACACCGAGGACAACCGTGCGCGACTACTGGGGCGGCGAGATTCCGTTCTATACGCCGAAAGATGCATCAGACGCCGCCTACGTGCTTCGGACGGAGCGCGCGATCACGGCCGCCGGGCTCGAGAACTGTAACAGCCGGCTGTATGAGATGAACACTTTGTGTATTCGGTTACCGGGTGCGGGACTGATTTTCTCCAGTGGAAATGGGCGGAAATGAACCGAGCCGTCGGGGAAGTTGCTGCATGACGAGGTTGTCCCCGCGCAGATTTGTCGGCATCGCAGCGTCGGTCTCTGTGGCTGTGAGGAGGCCGGAAACGAGGGGCACGAGGGGCGACTCGCCGGCCGGCGGACCTGTGCAGAGCATGTCGCTGTTGAGAGCGCCCATGGCAGACTCGCAGTCCCATTGTCGCCAAGGCAGCTTGTCGGCGCGTCATCGGCAGCGACGGTCGGTCCGGCTGGTTCGCTCGCGGAGCGCTGGGTCTGGCGGCTCCGCGGCGCCCCGGTCCCCCGCGGCGGCGCGAGACCACGCGGGTCCCGGCGACGGCGCCGCCGCCATGAGGGACACGCGGCGGGGACCGACGCCGCGAACAGCGGCGAGCTGCCTGGTGGCGTTCCCGCCGCTGGCGGCGAAACCCACGGGTCGCGGGCTCGGGCGGCGGCGGGACGGCGCGGATTGAGTGCGGGCCGGGGGCGCGCAGGAGGACGGGAAGCGGATGAGCGGTTTCCACGCCGCCCGGCGTCAGGCGGGCGGCGGCAACGCAAGCGCTTCGGGCACGACGGGTTCGGGGGCGCACAGCATCGTCGTGATCAGCGAGCGCGGGTCGAGGTTGCGTTGGCGGGCGGTACGCACGACGCTGGCCAGCACCTGCTGGGTGTCGGCCCCGCGCCGGGTGCGGTTGCCGCCGCAGACCTTACGCGTGACCACTGCGGGTCGGATGGCCTGTTCGGCCCGCCAGTTGGTGGCGTCGATCGACGGGTCGCACAAGAAGAGGAACACCGCCGGGAATTCGTTGGCCAAGTGCTTGGCGAAGCGCTCGGCGGCGGCCAACGGCGGCGCGGTGTCGATCAGCCGGCCGAGCCGGGCGGCGAGCCGACCGCGGGCCGACGCCAGACCGTGCTCACTGATTTCGCCCGCGTTCGAGCGGTCCCGCAGGGCGAGGCCGTCCCGCAGGACCGCCTGCACCGCGCCCGCCCACGGGCTGTCGGGATGAGCGGCCTGCAAGTCCTTGCACCGTCTCAAGAGGTGGGCCAGGCACGTTTGATGCGGCGCCTTCTTGAAGCCGCGATAGGCCACCCACCCGTCCCGCACCAGCACGCCGGCGAAGTCGGGGCCGAGAACCGCCGCCGCCTCGGCGAACCCCCGGCCGTCGCAGATGGCATAGACCGTCGTCTCCGGGGTGGCGAACGCCCACAGCCAGTGGAGGATCGCGTTCACCCGCCAGCCGGTCTCATCCGGCGTGACCACCGGACTGCAGCGGACCTGCTCGCGCAGCGCCGCATACGCGGGCGCCGCCGCGTCGGCGGTGCGGTGCAGCAGTTGGACCAGGCCGCCCTTGGTCACCGACAGTCCGAACTGCGTCCGCAGAACGCGGACGACCTTCTCCAGCGGCATGCCCAGCTCGGTGTGCAACTCGACGACCAGCGCGGCGACGTTCGGGCCCAGTTGAGCGGCAGCCGCGCCCAACGCGTCGGAGGTCTGCAGCGCGTGCCGGCCCTGCACGCGCCGCTGACACTGCGAGCAGTGGCCCACCTCGATGTCGAAGCGCCGCACGAGGGGACGCACCTCGGGCAGGTCTTCCTGATACTGCGACGCCACACGGTCCAGCGCGACCGCGCCGCCGCAGTCCGGACAGCTCGTCGGGGCCGGCGCCACGTGGGTCTCGTCAGCCTGCGTCGGCGGCCGGCGGCGCCCCTGCCTGCCGTACTCCGCCCCGGCTCGCCGCCCGGGACGCCCGCCGCGTCCCTGCGGACGGTCCTTGGCGAAGGGGGCCGCTTGTCGGCGGCCGGCGCGCCGCGCCGCCTCGAGCTCCTTCTCCAGATGCTCGCTGCGGCGCTTCCAGTGATCCCGCTCCTCGATCAGCTTCGCCTTGTCTCGTTCGAGGCGCTCGATGCGCACGTCCCGAGGGTCTCGCTGAGGCCCAGGACCCTTCGAACCGCCGCGGTCATCGCTCTTGCGCGCCATACTTCACGTATCGGCACACGCCCGCCGTACCTGCACACCTTTTCGTGGATTTTCTCGCCACGACCCGCTAACCGAAGACCACTTTGTTCATCTCGGCGCGCGGTACCGTTGGTAAACTCCATCTTGCGTCACGCCCGATGGCTATGAGCCAGTCGTGCTACGCGCTGGTTGGCAAAGGGTTCGTGTCGCAACTCTTTTTGTACTGTGCGCTCAAGGAAGCAATTGATCACTTTAAACAGCATGCGGTCGGTGCAGTATTTGACGCGATCGTTGTGGATACTTTCAAATTGATTCCATTCGTGTTGCCTGACGAAAAGCGGGTCTGGTCTTTCGACGAGGCAATTGCGCCGATGTTTCGCCAGGTGGCAAACCTAATGGAGCAATGCGAGAAGCTCCGTGCGGCCCGCGACCGGCTCCTGCCGCGCCTGATGAACGGGGAGCTCGAGCCATGACCCGGGCCCTGGCCTCCGAACTCGCCGAACTGATCGCCGCCGGCGAAGGCGGGACCGTGGAGTTCAAGCGATCGCTGACCAAAGACGTCGGCCGGGGGTTGTGCGCGTTCGCCAACGCCGGCGGGGGACGGTCCTGCTCGGCGTCTCGGACGCCGGCAAGATCGTCGGCGTGGCGGACCACAACCGATTGAAGGCGCCGGTGTTGAGCACGGCGCGGTCGGCGGACCCGCCGATCGAGGTGGAAATCGAGAGCGTCGGCGTTGTGCTGCATGTCGTCGTACCGCCTCAGAGGCGCAAGCCCTACTCGTTCGGGGGACGGTTCTTCATGCGCGACGGCGCGAGCAGCCGGCAGATGTCGAACGCCGAGATCGAAGAGATGTTCTACGCGGCCGGCCGTCTTCATTTCGACAGGAAGCCCTGTCCCGCCTTCTCCATCGAGAACGATCTCGACGACGAGACCTGGGGGCGGTTCACCCGCCGCGCCAAGGTCCCGGAATCCATGGATCGGATGGTCGCGCTCAGGCACCTCGGGCTTCTGGACAACGATGACCGGATGACCCACGCCGGGGCGTGGCTCCTGGCCCGCGACATCCGCAGGTTCACGACTTCCGCGCATGTGTCCTGCGCACTGTTCATGGGCGCCGAGAAGGTGCGCATCCTCGACCGGCGCGACTTCCACGGCGACGTGCCGGCGATGGTCGACGACTCGGTGGCGTGGATCCTCACGAAGATCAACGTCGAGTTCGTCATCAAGCACGTGCAGCGGGAGGAACGGCCGGAGTTGCCGGAAGAGGCGCTTCGGGAAGCCGTCGCCAACGCGGTCGCGCACCGGGACTACCGCTCGACGGCCAACGTCCAGATCTACGTCTTCAAGAACCGCATCGAGATCGTCAGCCCCGGCGGGTTGCCGGCGGGAATGCGGAAGGCGGACCTCGGCGCCAAGAGCATGCCCCGGAATCCCCTGCTGTTCGGCATGCTGTACCGGATGGACGTGGTCGAGAACATCGGCTCCGGCATCAGGCGGATTCGCGACCTCTGCCGTGAGCACGGCGTGGCGGAGCCGATCATCGACGTGTCCGAGCACTGGGTGACGGTGACGTTTCGGAGACCGGCGGTGCCCGTCGACGAACGGGTTGCCCGAGAGGACGGCAAGGCGGGTCGAACCCCTGAGCCGCGGTCGAAATCTGGGCCAGAGTCGGTGGAGAAAGGGCTAGAGTCAGCAGGCAGGGGGCCAGAGTCGAGGGAAGGAGGGCTAGAGTCAACGGGCGCAGGGCTGGAGTCGAGCAGGTCGGGGCAGGAGTCGCTGGAGCGCCGCGTCCTGGCGCTGTTGGCAGCGGAACCTCTCTCGAGGTCCGCGATGGCCGACCGTCTGGGACACCGGTCCGTCTCCGCGGGGCTCAACCGGGTGATTCATCGTCTCCTGAAGGACGGGCGTGCAGAGCACACCGTGCCGGACAAGCCGAACAGCCGGCTTCAGAAGTACCGAATCACGCGGGCCGGACACACCGCGCTGGAGGAGCCGCAGAAGTGACCCCGTCGCCCTACACCGAGGACACCCTCGTCCAGCAGACCACGACCGACTACCTGGAGCAGCAGCTCGGCTGGGAATCGGTCTACGCCCACAACCGCGAGGACTTCGGCCCGAGCAGCCTCCTCGGCCGGGGATCGGACCGCGACGTGGTGCTGACCCGCCCGTTGCGCGAGAAGCTCGCCGCACTGAACCCCGACCTGCCCGGCGAGGCGTACGACGACGCGGTGCGGCGTCTCACGGCGGCGATCGCCTCGCAGACCATCGTCGCGGCGAACCGGGACAAGTATGACCTGATGCGCGACGGCGTCCAGGTCACCTACCGCGACGACAAGGGCAAGCCGACCCGGCGGCGCTTGCGCGTCGTCGACTTCGACGAACCCGAGAACAACCACTTCCTCTGCGTGCGCGAGCTGTGGGTGCGCGGCGATCTCTACCGGCGCCGGCCCGACATCGTCGGCTTCGTCAACGGGCTGCCGCTGCTGTTCATCGAGTGCAAGAACATCCACCGTGACCTGAAGGCAGCGTTCGAGGACAACTATGCAGACTACCGCGACACCGTACCCCACATCTTCCACCACAACGCGGTGGTGATGTTCGGCAACGGCGAGAACGCGCGCATCGGCTCGATCACCAGCCGGTGGGGCCACTTCCACGAGTGGAGGCGGCTGGCCGAGGAGGAGCCCGGCGCGGTGGACATGGAGACGCTGATGAAGGGCGTCTGCGACCGGCGCAACTTCCTGGACCTCGTGGAGAACTTCATCCTCTTCGACGAATCCTCTGGCGAGACCCGGAAGATCCTCGCCCGCAACCACCAGTTCCTGGGCGTGAACCGGGCGGTCGAGGCGGTGCGCGATCGGAAGGCCCGGCAGGGGAAGCTCGGCGTCTTCTGGCACACCCAGGGAGCCGGCAAGAGCTACTCGATGGTGATGTTCAGCCGCAAGGTTCGCCGCAAGCTGGGCGGCCACTTCACCTTCCTGGTACTGACCGACCGCGACGACCTCGACACCCAGATCTACAAGACCTACGCCGGCTGCGGCATGGTCGACCACGACCGCGACCCCTGTCGGGCGGGCAGCGGCGAGCACCTGCGCCGGCTGCTGGGCGAGCACAAGTCGCACGTCTTCTCGCTGATCCAGAAGTTCAACCAGGACGTGGACCCGGCCGCCGCCTACACGCGGCGCGACGACGTCATCGTCATCAGCGACGAGGCGCACCGCACGCAGTACGGCACGCTCGCGCTGAACATGCGCAACGCCCTCCCGAACGCCAGCTACATCGGCTTCACCGGCACGCCGCTGTTCACCGGGGACGAGATCACACGCCAAGTATTCGGCGACTACGTCTCGACCTACGACTTCCAGCGCGCGGTGGAGGACGGGGCCACCGTGCCGCTCTACTACAGCGCCCGCGGCGAGAAGCTCGGCGTGGCCGTCGGCGACCTGAACGAGCGCATCGCCGACAAGCTGGCGGAGCTGGAGATCGACGACATCGACGTCGCACAGCGTCTCGAGCGGGAACTGAAGCGCGAGTATCACATCGTCACGGCCGACAAGCGGCTCGACCAGGTCGCGCGCGACTTCGTGCGTCACTACTCGGGAGCCTGGGAGACGGGCAAGGCGAT
The DNA here is from genome assembly GCA_965229825.1 of Vicinamibacterales bacterium. GTDB lineage: Bacteria > Acidobacteriota > Vicinamibacteria > Vicinamibacterales > UBA8438 > JAJEEA01. The sequence continues at coordinate 184,710 of CBDDJQ010000012.1, read as the reverse complement.
GCTGGTCTGCATCGACAAGGTGACCTGCGTGCGGATGCACGCGCTGATCGAGCACTACTGGCGCGAGCGCATCGAGGAGCTGGGGACGGAGCTCGCCAGGACGCCCGGGGAGCAGGAAGAAATCTACCTGCGGCGGCAGATCGACTGGATGCGCGAGACCTGCGCAGCCGTCGTCGTGAGCGAGGAGCAGGGCGAGGTGGACAAGTTCCGCCGCTGGGACCTGGACATCGTCCCCCACCGCCGACTCGTCAAGGAAGGCATGGAGCTGCCCCCGGCGATGCGCGCCGACCCGCGGTTCCGCAACATGCAGCGGATGGCCGTCGACGACGCATACAAGGAGCAGGAGCACCCGTTCCGCATCGCCGTCGTCTGCGCCATGTGGCTGACCGGCTTCGACGTGCCCAGCCTCTCCACCCTCTACCTCGACAAGCCACTCAGGGCCCACACGCTGATGCAGGCCATCGCCCGCGCCAACCGCGTCAACGAGGGCAAGAACAACGGGCTGATCGTCGACTACTGCGGCGTCCTCAAGCACCTGCGCAGAGCGCTGGCGACGTTCGCCGGCACTCAGCCGGGCGGCGGGACCGGTGAGACCGACCCCGCGAGACCGGACGAGGAGCTCCTCGACGACCTCGCCGAGGCGATCGCGATGGTGAGGGGCTTTCTCGACGCGGGCGGGGCGCCGCTCGACGACGTCATTGGAAAGGAGGGCTTCGCCCGCAACGCCGCCATCGTGGCCTGCAAGGAGGTGGCGAACGAGAACGACGAGACCCGCAAGCGCTTCGAGGTGGTGTGCCGCGAGGTGTTCAAGAAGTTCAGGGCGTGCATCAACGTGCGCGGGGTGAACGCCCACCGGACGGACCGCGACGCCATCGACGTCGTCTACCGGAGCCTGCAACAGGACCGAGAGCAGGCCGACATCAGTGACATCATCCGCAGGCTGCACGAGGTGGTCGACGCGGCAATCGACGTGCGGGCGGACCGTACTGGCGACGACGATCCGATTCCGTACGACATCAGCGCCATCGACTTCGACCGGCTCAAGCGGGAGTTCGAGCGCAGCCGCGAGCAGCGAACTACGATCCAGGCGCTCAAGCACACCGTCGAGCAGCGCCTCCAGCGCCTGCTCGCCCGGAATCCGCTGCGCACCGATTTCCAGCAGCACTACGAGGCGATCGTCGCGCAGTACAACCGCGAGAAGGATCGCGTGACCATCGAGCGGACCTTCGAGGAGCTACTCAAGTTCGTCCAGAAGCTCGAAGAGGAGGAGGGCCGCGCGCTCCGCGAGGGGCTGGACGAGGAGTCGCTGGCCGTTTTCGACCTGCTGAAAAAGCCGGACCTGGAAAGGAGCGACATCGAGCGGATCAAGAAGGTCGCCAAGGAGCTGCTGCGGACGCTCAAGGTCGGGAAGCTCCGCGTCGACCAATGGCGCGACAAGGAGGCGACCCAGAGCGCCGTCAAGGTCACCATTCGCGACTTCCTGTTCGCCGACGAGACCGGTCTACCCGATGGCGCCTACTCCGACGACGACGTGATGACCCGCTCCGAGGCCGTGTTTGCGCACGTCTACCGTGCCTATCCGACCGTGCCGTCGCCCTACTACGACGGGGTCACCGCGGCGTGAGGGCGGGGCGAGAGTCGGGCGAGGAGCAGATGAGCCAGGGGCGGCCTTACCGGATCACGACGGACATACTGTCCCGGGTCGCGCAGATCGCGGAAGCGGTCGGGCGCGCCGAGGCGGGCGGCGTCTCGCAGGACCTTCGACTGCGGCGCATCAACCGCATCCGCACCATTCAGGGTTCGCTGGCCATCGAAGGCAACATCCTCACCGAGGAGCAGATTTCGACGATTCTCGACGGCAAGCCCGTCATCGCCCCGTTGAAGGATGTTCAGGAGGCCCGGAACGCCATCAAGGCATACGATCGGTACGAGCGGTGGAACCCCGCCAGCGAGGCCGACCTGCTGAACGCCCACGAGATCCTGATGACCGGTCTCGTGGATGCGCCGGGCCACTATCGTCGCGGCGGCGTGGCCGTGATGGGCCGCGGCAAGATTCACCACGTCGGACCGCCCGCCGAGCGCGTGCCTTCGCTCATGGCCGACTTGCTGGCGTGGCTCGGCAGCACCGGGGAGCATCCGCTGATCGCCAGCTCCGTGTTCCACTACGAGTTCGAGTTCATTCATCCCTTCGACGACGGCAACGGACGCATGGGTCGGCTCTGGCAGACGCTGCTCCTGACCCGCTGGAAGGCCCTGTTCGCCCATGTGCCTGTCGAGAGCCTCGTGCGCGCCCGGCAGAGCGAGTACTACCAGGCCATCAGGCAGAGTTCGGAACAGGGCGAGAGCACGCCGTTCGTTGCCTTCATGCTCGACACGATCCTGTCCGCCGTCCAGACCCCCCAAGAAGCCCCCCATGTAACCCCCCAAGTCGAGCGCCTGTTGTCCGTGCTGACCGGGGAGATGTCTCGCCGGGATATCCTCCACGCGCTCGGGCTCAGCGACCGCAAGTCGCTGCGGCAGCGCTACTTGTTGCCCGCGTTGCAGTGCGGGTACGTGGAGATGACCCGTCCCGACGCACCCAACGCCACGAATCAGAAGTACCGCCTGACTCTACTGGGGCGACAGGTCCGGTCGGCAGTGCGGTGAGACCTGAACGGGCACGGGGGCAAGAGACAAAGACGTCAGACAGCGAACACGAGGATGATGGCGAGGTAGCCGGCCGCGAGCCGTTTACCGGGGAGGCTCGGGGGCGGTGGGCGACGTGGCGCCGAGGCCGAGCAGCAGCGCCTCCATATCCGGCCAGCGCCGGCCGAGGTTGGCGTAGAAGATGCCCTGGGTGATGGTGAGGGGCGTCCAACCCTGCTCGTTGACGGGATTGAGCGCCGCGCCCCGCTCGAGCAGGTAGAGAACCAGCTCTTTCGAGCCGCGCATGACGGCGCCGTGCACGGCCGCGTCGCCGTTGGCGTCGACGGTGGTGACCGAATCGCCGAGCTCGACCATCAGCTTGACCGCCTCGAGCGCTTCTTCGGCGCTGCCCGGGCTCTCGCTCGACGACCAGATGCCGACGCCGGCCGCCACGAGCAGCGCGGTGGTGCCGTCCTCGTTCGCCGTCAGCGGGTCGGCACCGAGATGGAGCAGCAGGCGCATCATGTCCAGGTCGACGGCCTTGGCGGCGAGCAGGAACGGAGTGGCGCCCGTGCGGTTGAGCTGGTTGCGGTAGCCGTCGCGGGGCTCCGCGGTCTGGCGAGCGTTCACGTCGGCGCCGTGGGCGGCGAGCGCGCGCGCCAGTTCGAGGCCGGTCACGGTCCCGGTCGGAAACGCGGACGGGTTGTTGTAGTGCCGGTTCGGGCGGCGGGTCCAGACAAGCTGGTGGAGCGGCGTCCACCCCGGCTCGGACGCGGCGGGGTCGGCGCCGTGCGCGAGGAGCCGCATCGCCACGTCGTAGTGCGCGTTGATGACCGCCAGGTGCAGCGGGCTGGTGCCGGCGGGCAACGCGAGGTCGACGTCGGCCCCGGCCGCGAGCAGCGCCTCGACGGCCGCGCCGTGGCCGGCACGGACCGCGAACGCGAGCGGCGTGAACCCGCCGTCGGAGCGCGTGTCGACGGCCGCCCCCGCCGCCGCGAGCAGCGGGACGACCGCGGCGTGACCCTCGGCCGCGGCCCACATCAGCGCGGTCTGGCCGCGCCACCCTTCCCGCGCATCGACGCCCGCGGCGGCGCCGTGCCGCAGCAGCGCAGCGACGCTGCCCGGCGCCCCGCTGCGCGCCGCCGCCATCAACGGCGTCTCGCCCTCCGGCGACCCGCGGTTCGGATCCGCCCCCGCACCCAGTAGAGTTTCGACCACCGCCGCGTGCCCACGCGCGGACGCGAGGGCCAACGGCGTCACCCCGTGGCGCGTCGCCGCGTCGACTTCCCCGCTGGCGTCAAGCAGGCGCGCGACCGCCGCCAAGTCTCCCGCGTGCGCGGCCCGGTGCAGCGGCGTCGCATCGTCCGCCACCTGCCCCACGGCAATCGCCGGCAGACCGAATCCAGCCGCGAGCGCGATCATCGCGACCACGCCGAGACGCAACACATCAGCCCCTGACCGCCGCGGGAACGGCTTTCTGCTCATCACGGAAGTCACCTGTCGACGTGTGCCGGCCGACTGCTTCCACGCGCCAATCTACACGTCCGCGAGCCGGGCCAGCTCGTTCAAACGCCCCGTGCTGTCGCCGATCCCGTCGTCGAGCCGCACCCCCGCCTTGTCGAGCTGGCTGGCAAGCAGGTTCGTCATCGGCGTATCCCGTTGATACCGGAGGTGCCGCCCGCCCTTCAACTGACCGCCGCTGCCGCCGACCAGCATCAGCGGCAGGTCGTAGTGAAGGTGCTTGTTGCTGTCGCTGAGCGAGGCGCCGTACATCAGCAGCGAATGGTCGAGCAGCGAGCCATCGCCGTCGGGCGTCGCGGCCAGGGTCTCCAGGAAGCCCCGGAAGAGCGACACGTGATAGGTGTTGATCTTCGCGAGCTGGGCCAGCTTCACCGGGTCGTAGCGGTGATGGGAGATGCCGTGGTGCGACTCGGGAATGCCGACCTCGGGATAGGCGCGCCCGTTCAGCTCGCGGCCCAGCATGAAGGTGAAGACGCGGGTGATGTCCGCCTGCCACGCCAGCGCCGTCAGGTCGAACATCAGTCCGACGTGCTCGGAGTACGACTCGGGAATGCCGACCGGCCGGGCGAACTCCGGCAGCTCGGTGTCGCTCTTCTCGGAGAGCTGGATGCGCCGCTCGATGGCGCGCACCGCGTCGAGGTACTGGGTCACCCGCGCGCGGTCGCCCGCCCCGACCTCGCGCTCGAGGCGCGCGAGGTCGTCGCCGATGGCGTCGAGGATACTCCGATCCTTGCGGAACTGCGCCCGCCGCTCGGCCGTCGAGCCGCCCTCGCGAAGAGCCGCTCGAACACGACCCGCGGATTGTTCTCCATCGGCAGCGGCGTCGTCGGATCGCGCCACGCGATGGTGTTCATGTAGATGCAGCTGTAGCCGTTCTCGCAGTTGCCCACCAGGAAGTCGCGGTCGATGGCCAGCTCCAGCGACGGCAGCGGGGTCGTCCGCCCGAGGTGCGCGGCGGCGATCTGATCGGCGGTCATCCCGGCCCGGACATCGGCCCCCTCGGTCTCCTTCGGGTGGATGCCGTTCAGCCAGGTCGCGGTCGCGCGCGTATGCTCGCCGTTGCCGTCGCCGAGCGCCTCGGCCTGCCCCTGGGCCAGCCCGCTGAGCACCACCATGCGATCGCGGAACGCGCCGAGCGGACGCAGCGTCGGCGACAGCTCCAGCGCGGTCTTCGCCGGCGGCGTCCACGACTCCATCGCCATGCCGTTCGGCAGGTAGACCCACCCGAGCCGGCGCGCCGGCTCGGCCGCGCGGACGCCAATGCCGGACAGGGCCGGGGTCATCGCATCCAGCATCGGGAGGGCCAGCGCCGCCCCAGCGCCGCGCAGGAAGGTGCGCCGCGGCAGCGTCTTCTTGGTGATGATCATGATTCCGCTCTCCTCATCCTGAACGGCATGCTCTTGACGATCCCGACGATGAGCGACGAGAACCGGTAGTCGTTCTCGGCGGCGCCGCGCGTGACGGCGCGGACCGCCGGCGCGTCGTAGTGCTCGAGGCCGCGCCCGAGCGCATAGGTCATCAGCTTCTCGGTCAGCGTGCCGACGAACCGCTCGGGCCTGCCCGCCAGCGCCGCGCGCAACCCCGCCGCCCCGTCGAAGCGGGTGCCGTCGGGCAGCTCGCCCGAGGCGTCGATGGGCGTGTTGGCGGCGGTGCGGGTGCGGAAGCGCCCGACCGCGTCGAACTGCTCGAGCGCGAACCCCGGCGGGTCCATCAGCCGGTGGCAGCTCGCGCAAACGGGGTTCGCGCGGTGGCGCTCGGTCGCCTCGCGCATCGAAAGGGCCTGCCCGCCGGCGGTCGTCTCCTCGAGCGCCGGCACGTCGGGCGGCGGCAGGGCGGGAGGCGTCCCCAGCAGGTTCTCCAGCACCCACTTGCCGCGCAGCACCGGCGACGTCCGGTTCGGGTACGACGTGACCGCGAGGATGCTGGCCTGGCCGAGCAGCCCCCGCCGCGCCTCCTGCGTGACGGGAACGCGCCGGAAGTGGCTGCCGTAGACGCGCGGCATGCCGTAGTGGCGGGCCAGCCGCTCGTTGACGAAGGTGTAGTCGGCGGTCAGCAGGTCGAGCACGTTGCGGTCCTCGCGGAAGACGCTGTCGACGAACAGCTCCGTCTCGCGCCGCATCGCCTGCCGCAACCCCTCGCCGACGTCGGGGAACCGGTCCTCGTCGGGTACGACCGCGGGCACGTTCCGCAGATAGAGCCACTGGCTCGCGAAGCTCGTGACGAGGGCCCGCGACCGCTCGTCGGCGAGCATGCGCCGCGTCTGGCGCTCGAGCTCGGCCGGCTCGCGCAGCCGGCCCGCCGCCGCGAGGTCGAGCAGTTCGTCGTCCGGGATGCTGCTCCACAGGAAGAACGACAGCCGCGACGCCAGCTCGAGGTCGCTGATGGCGTAGCTGGCCCCCGCCGCGACCCCGGCCGGGTCGCGCTCGACCCGCAGCACGAACTCGGGGCTCGCGAGCAGCCACCGCAACGCCATCTCGATACCCGCGTCGAAGCCGCCCTCCTGCCTGCCCTCGTCGAAGAACCCGAGCAGGACGTCGTCGTCGGCGGCGGTCACCGGACGCCGCCAAGCGCGGCGCGCGAGGCCCGACAGGGTCTGCCGCGCGCAGGCCGACTCGTCGGCGGCCTCGGTGCCCGGGCGACAAGCGAAGATGCGCCGGCGGCTCGGCGTCTCCTCCGCCGGCGGCCCGCCGCTGGCCGCGAACGGCCCGGTGACGGTGAGGCTCCCCAGGTACGGTTGCGCCCGGGTGTCGCCGCCGGTGATGCTGGTGTACGGCCGCAGGTAAGGCTGGCGCAGCGTCTCCGTATAGGCCGCGGTCCTGCGGACGAACGTCACCCGCAGCTCGTGGGGCCCGGCCTGGACCGGAAGACGGAACTCCCAATCGCCGTCGATGGTCCGCTGCCGGTCGCGCCAGGCCCGGTACTCGTCGCTGTCGCGCGGGGCGTCCGCGGGCGGCGGACCGCCTGCGGTGAAGGTCCGGACCAGCGCCCCGTCCAGGCTCACCTCGAGCGTGTGCGGCACCTCGAAGACAGCCAGATTGTCGCCGGCGCTGCGGGCCAGGCGGACCTGGAAGACGTACTCCGCGGCCTCGGGGAACGTGTGGCGAAACGCGCCGCCGCCGCGGGTGCCGAACGGCATGCCCGCCACCCAGTCGTCCTGCGGCAGGTCGCTCGCGAGGCGGAAGACCTCGGCGGTGGCCGAGGGCGCGGGACGGCCGACCGCCACCCGGCTGATCTTGCGCGCGGCGGCCAGATAGCGTTCCAACAGCGTCGGCGAGACGCCGAGCACCCCCGCGATGTTGTCGAAGCCGTAGCTCGCGCCGTCGGCCGGCAGCAGCTCGGCGACGTCGATCTCCAGGTCGAGGAGGTCGCGCACCGCGTGGTGATACTCGGTCCGGTTCAGGCGGTGAAACGCCTCGGTGCGGCCCGGGTCGGGGTTCGCGGCGGCCGCCCGATCGAGCTCGGTCTCCAGCCACGCGATGAAGCGATCGTAGGTCGCCGCATCGGGCCGGGGGCGAGCAAGCGGGGGCATGGCGCCGGCCTGCAGCTTGCGGACCACCGTCTCCCACACCGCGGGCGCCGCCGCCACCGCCGCCACGTCGTGCTCGTCGAGGGCCAGCCCCGCCGTCCGCATCCGGCCGTTGTGGCAGGTCACGCAGTAGCGGTCCAGCAGATCCCGCTGCCAAGCATCGGACGGGGCGGCCTGCTCCGGCGCACCGGCGGCCAAGGCCGGCCGGACGCCGCCCATCCCGGCCGCGGCCAGAGTGAGCGCCAAGCACACGAGCAACAAAATGGATCGTCGTCCAGGCATGTTCCGACCAATCGCCGTAGTATCGGGGGCAAGCGGACCGGTGTCAATCGCGGTCCGGCGAGCGGATGCACGCCGGGATCGATCGTGACCGCTTGCCGGGACCTCCGAAGACGCGAAGACAATACAATAGTCGTACATCGCGTGATGCGCGGCTCCCCCTGCTGTCGACGGGATGGGGTTCCTTGTCGACAACGCCCTCTCTCCCGAAGTTGCACGCATCCTTCAAGCCGCCGGACACGGAACCGGATCCGTGTCAGAAAACTGACGTCGTGACGGCCGGCACACCGGCTGAACGCTGGCGGTTCACGCCCCCGATCGGATGGTCGCCCGCGCGGCGAGTGCGGTAGACTGGCGCCAACTTCAGGAGGACAGCGATGCGGAAGCGGTGGAACCCCCGGGTGTCGGTCGGCGCGATGGTCCTGCTCGGAGCCCTGGCCGCAGGGAGTGCGCCGCCCCCCGCGGCGGGCCAGACGGTTGAGTGGCCGGCCTACGCGGCCGACCAGGCCGGCACCAAGTACCTGCCCCTCGACCAGATCAACGCCGAGACCGTGGCCGACCTCGAGATCGCGTGGCGGCAGCCGGTCATTCCGGACGCGATCCGGAACGGCGAGACCACCCGCGGCCCCGTCGGCTCGCAGACGACGCCCCTGATGGCCGGCGGCCTGCTGTACTTCAGCACCGGGCTGGGGACCGTCGCGGCCCTCGAGCCGACCACCGGCGAGGTCGTCTGGAACACCGGGCCGAGCGACGGGGTGCGGGTCCGCCAGACGCGGGGGGTCGCCTACTGGACCGACGGTGAGGAACGCCGCGTCGTCGGCACCCTGGGCCCGAGGCTGGTGTCGCTCGACGCCCGCACCGGCGAGCGCGACCCCGGGTTCGGCGAGGCCGGCGAGGTCGACCTGCGCGAGGGGCTGCTGCGCCCCTTCCCCGAGTTCTACTGGAACTCGGCCCCCATCATCGTCAACGGCGTCATCGTCATCGGCTCGTTCGTCGAGGACATCACCACCGCACAACGGGTCGCCAACAAGGAGTCGCCGCGCGGCGACGTCCGCGGCTACGACGTGCGGACGGGCGAGCACGTGTGGACGTTCCATACGATTCCGCGCGAGAACGAGTTCGGGGTGGAGACGTGGGGGGCCGACCCCGTCGACGACCGCGCGTCGTGGGAGTACAGCGGCAACACCAACATGTGGGCGCACCCGACCGGTGACGAAGAGCTGGGCATCGTCTATCTCCCGCTGTCGACCCCGACCAACGACTACTACGGCGGTCACCGGCCCGGCGACAACCTCTTCGCGGAGACCCTCGTCGCGGTCGACTCCCGCACCGGCGAGCGGCTCTGGCACTTCCAGGCGATCCACCACGGGGTCTGGGACTACGACTTCGCCTCGTCGGCGGTGCTGCTCGACATCACCGTCGACGGGCGGGAGATCAAGGCGGTGGCGCAGCCCAGCAAGCAGGCGTTCACCTACGTGTTCGACCGGGTCACCGGCGAGCCGGTGTGGCCGATTGAAGAGCGGCCGGTCCCTGCCTCGGACGTCCCCGGCGAGCGGCTGGCACCGACCCAGCCGTTCCCCACCAGGCCCCCGCCGTTCGACCTGCAGGGCGTGCGCGAAGAGGATCTGATCGATTTCACGCCCGAGCTGCGAGCCGAAGCGCTCGAGCTGCTGGAGCAGTACGTGTGGGGACCGATGTTCACCGCACCGATCCTGGTCGACCCGCGGCCGGGCGGCAAGATAGGCACCATCTTCAGCCCCGGCACTGCCGGCGGCGCGAGTTGGAGCGGGGCCGGGGTCGACCCGGAGACCGGCGTCTTCTACGTGCCGTCCGCCTACAGCCAGAACGCCGTCGCCCTGGTGCCGCCGGAGCACCCGCGGGCGGACGTCCGGCTGGTACGGGAGAAGTACACACCGCTGCTGGGACCACAGGGCCTGTCGCTCTTCAAGCCGCCCTACGGCCGGCTGACCGCGATCGACCTCAACGCCGGGGACATCGCCTGGCAGGTCGCCAACGGCGAAGGCCCGCGCGACCACCCCGCCCTCCGCGACCTCGACCTGCCGCGGCTGGGGCAGGGGGGACGCGCGTCGGTGCTCGTCACGAAGTCGCTGGTCTTCCTCGGGGAGGGCGGCAACACCGGCGTCTCGGCCCTGCCCCAATGGTGGAACGGGCCGGGGGGCAAGATGTTCCGGGCCTATGACAAGACCACCGGCGAGGTGGTCTGGGAGAGGGAGCTGCCGGGCGGCACCACCGGCGCCCCGATGACCTATATGATCGATGGTCGCCAGTTCGTCATCGCGACCGTCGGCTGGGACGACATGGGGAGCGAGCTGATCGCGATGGCGCTGCCGGAACCGCGGTGACGCGGTCCCCTGCCGGCGTGCCTTCGCCGGCAGGCGGGAGCGGCATCGAGGAGGATGACCCATGCGCAGGATGAGCATCAAGCCCTGGGGCGGCATCGCACTGCTGATGGCCGTCGCGGTCGCGCTGTGGCCGGCGGCGCCGCGGGCCCAGGAGCCGGAGAATCCCTTCACCAGCCGGATCGACGTGCGCATGGGCCGGCAGAGCTACCAGGCCCGGTGCGCCACGTGCCACGGCATCAATGCCACCGGGAACCCGGAGGCGGGCGGACCGGACCTGTCGACGGGACAATTCAGCCGCGCGGAGGGCAACGCCGGCCTGTTCCGGGTCATCCGGGAGGGCATCGAGGGCACCGCGATGATCGGGCTCGGCTCGGACTCGACGGAGCAGTCGGTCTGGCAGCTCGTCACGTTCCTGCGCTCTCTCGCCCCCACCGGCATCGATCCCGGCGGGTCGGCGGCGGCCGGAGAGGCCCTCTTCGCCGGCAACGGCGGCTGCGCGCGCTGCCACATGGTGAACGGCGACGGCGGCCGCCTCGGACCGGACCTGTCGCTCGTGGGCGACCGGCGCACCCCCGGAGAGCTCGCGACCGACCTCGTCGACCCGGACGCCGAGGTGCTTCCCCGCTGGTGGACGATCCGCGCGACCGGACCCGGCGGCGAGACTGTCGAGGGCCTGCGCATGAACGAGGACACCTTCACGTTCCGCATCATGGACGCGGACGAGAACCTCCGGGCTTTCTCGAAGTACGGCGCGTGGTCGTACGAGCGGACCGAGACCTCCACCATGCCCGGCTACGCGGAGACGCTGACCGCGCAGGAACGAACCGATCTCGTGGCGCATCTCTATTCCCTGCGGAGGGACCAATGACCCTGCCTCCTACCTCGTCCGCCCGCCTATGGACGGTCCTCGCGGCCGTGGCGCTCGCGGCGGGACCGGCGGCGGCGCAGCTCCAGGCCCAAGGACCGGCCGAGGGCGCTCCGGTGTTCGCCCCGGTGACCTGGGAGCGGCTGGTGAACGCGGCCGACGAGCCGCACAACTGGCTGATGTACAACGGCACGCTGGACAGCCAGCGGTTCAGCCGGCTCGACCAGATCGACCGCGGCAACGTCGGCGACCTCGAGCTCAAGTGGGCCCACCACATCCCGCAGCTCGACCGCGCCGAGACGACGCCGCTGGTCGTGGACGGCGTGATGTTCATCACCGAGTCGCCGAGCAACGTGGTCGCGGTGGATGCCGTCACCGGCCGGCCGTTCTGGCGCTATGACCACGTCCTGCCGGACGATCTGCGGGTCTGCTGCGGCCGCAACAACCGCGGGGTCGCGATTCTCGACGACCTGCTCTTCATGAGCACGCTCGACGCCCATCTCGTCGCCATCGACGCCCGGACCGGCAGCCTGGTGTGGAACCGGGAGGTCGCCGACCACCGAGGCGGGTACAGCAAGACCGCCGCCCCCCTCGTCGTCAAGGACCGGGTAGTGACGGGCATCGCCGGGGGCGAGTACGGGGTCCGCGGGTTCCTCGACGCCTACGACGCCCGCACCGGGGAGCGCGAGTGGCGGACCTACACCATTCCCGGACCCGACCACCCCGACAACCTCACGTGGGCCGGCGATTCGTGGCGGACCGGCGGGTCGCCGACCTGGATAACCGGGTCCTACGACCCCGAGCTGAACCTCGTTTACTGGGGCACCGGCAACCCCGGTCCGGACTGGAACGGCGACGTCCGGCAGGGCGACAACCTCTATTCCGACTCGGTTCTCGCCCTCGACGGCGACACCGGGGAGATGTCGTGGTACTTCCAGTTCACCCCGCACGACGTCCACGACTGGGACGCGATCCAGATCCCGGTTCTCGCCGACATCGAGCTCGACGGCGAGCCGCGGCAGGCGATGCTGTGGGCCAACCGCAACGGGTTCTACTACACGCTCGACCGGGCGACCGGCGAGTTCCTGCTGGGCGAGGCGTTCGCTCTGCAGACCTGGGCGGAAGGACTCGATTCGAACGGCCGGCCGATCCGGCGGCCGGACACGTTCCCCAGCCGAACCGGCACCGTGGTCGCCCCCATCGCGGGCGGCGCCACCAACTGGTGGTCACCCGCCTACAGCCCGCGCACCGGCCTGCTGTACGTCAACGCGTTCGACGGCGAGGCGCGGTTCTTCATCCGGGACCAGGAGTACGCCGAGGGCGACAGCTACACGGGCGGGGGCACCGAGACCCCGCTGCCGATCGACCACTACGCCAGCGCGATCCGCGCCATCGACCCGACCAGCGGCGACATTCGCTGGGAGTTCCCGATGACCCCCCGGAGCCGCGCCGGAGTGCTGGCGACGGCCGGCGACCTGGTGTTCAGTGCCAGCGTCGACGGGTACTTCTACGCGCTCGACGCCGAGAGCGGCGCCCCCCTGTGGCAGATCTCCCTGGGCGGCCGGGTGAACGCCTCGCCGATGAGCTACGCCGTCGGCGGCCGGCAGTTCGTCACGATGACCATCGGCAACACGCTGTACACCTTCGGGCTCGACGAATAGGGGCCGCCATCTTTCTGTCTCAGCAGCGGCGGGTCCCTTGCAACTGTCGATCATCGTCCCGGTATACAACGAAGCGGCCACCATCGCCGAGGTGCTGTCGCGGGTGCTCGCGCTCGACCTCGACAAGCAGATCGTCGTGGTCGACGACGGGTCCACCGACGGCACCGCCGAGTGGCTCGATGCCTGGATCGAGCACCAGCCGGACTGGGTCAGCGTGCACCACCACGCTCGCAACCGTGGCAAGGGGGCGGCGATCCGCACCGGACTCGCGACGGTCACCGGCGACTTCGTCATCATCCAGGACGGCGACCTCGAGTACGACCCGCAGGACTATGCGCGTCTTCTCGCCCCCCTCGTCGAGGGGCGGGCCCGCGTCGTCTACGGGTCGCGGTTCCTGAACGGCCGCCCGCCGATGTTCTTCGCGCAGCGGATGGGCAACATGGTCCTGACCCGGCTGACCAATCTGCTCTACGGCGCGTCGCTGACGGACATGGAAACCTGCTACAAGCTGTTTGCACGGGACGTCATTCAACAGATGCCGCTGGCCGCCGACCGCTTCGACGTGGAGCCGGAGCTGACGGCGCGAGTGCTGCGGCAGGGGCTCGAGATCGTCGAGCTGCCGATAAGCTATTCGGGACGTTCGTACACGAGCGGGAAGAAGATCAACTGGCGCGACTTCATCACCGCGGTCCGGACGCTGGTCCGGTTGCGGCTGTGAACCGCGCGCCCCGGCGGACGGGGCACGGGCGGCCGCACGGCGTCCGGCGCGGGACGCCGGTGTCGCGGTCGACGGGCGCCACGCCGGCGGCTGGCGCCGGGAATCGCGAAACGAGCACCGATCAGCCTGCATCGGCGCAGGATTGCGAGCCCGTCGACCTCGTCGGGCGGTACTTCCGGCAGGGCTGGACGGGCCTCCCGGCACCAGGCATCACCACATGAGCACCGAACCGTTCGCACCGCCGCAGGACAGCGAGCCCGTCGACCTCGTCGAGTGGTATTTCCGGCAGGGCTGGACGGACGGCCTCCCGGTGGTGCCGCCGACCCCGGAATCGGTCGGCGCGATGGTCGCCGCCCTCGGGGGAGAACCGGAGCGGGTCGAGGCCCGGGTCCCCCCGCGGTGGGGCAACCTCACCCGCGAGGTGCTGGCCGTCAACCTCGTGCTCGCCGGTTGCCGGCCCGCCTATGCCCCGCTGGTCCGGACCGCGATGCTCGCGCTGTGCACTTCGCACTTCAATCTGCACGGGGTGCAGGCAACCACCCACATGGCGACGCCGCTGCTGGTCGTCAACGGTCCCGTCCGCGGCGAGATCGAGATGAACGCCGGCGCCAACGTCTTCGGCTCCGGCAACCGGGCGAATGCCACGATCGGCCGCGCCATCCGGCTGGTGCTGCTCAACGTCGGCGGCGCATGGCCGGGCGACCTCGACAAGAGCACCCTGGGCCACCCCGGCAAGTACACGTTCTGCATCGCCGAGAACGAAGAGGCGAGCCCGTGGGCGCCGTATCACGTCGAGCAGGGCTACGGCCCCGAGGACAGCACCGTCTTCTGCATCGCCGCCGAGGGCCCCCACAGCGTGACCAATCACGTCGCGCACGACCCGGAAGGGGTGCTCGACAGCATCGTCTCGGCCATGAGCACCATCGCGCACAACAACGCCGTCAGCAGCGGCTCGTGCGCCGTCGTCATCGGCCCCGAGCACGCGGCCACCATCGCGGCGCGCGGTTGGACGCGGAACGACGTGCGGCGCTATCTGTGGTCGCACACCACCAACACCTGGGACGACGTCAGCTTCGGCGGCCGGTACGGCCGGATCTACAACCGCAACCTGCCGAAGTGGTACCGGCGCAGACCCGGCGCCCGCATCCCCATCGTGCCGAACCCGGACGACATCCATCTGTTCGTCGCCGGGGGGGAGGCAGGACGGTTCTCGGCCTTCCTCCCCGGTTGGGGGCACATGACGTCACCGGTCCTGCGCGCCATCGACGGACGCGACCCGACCGGCCGGGCGCCGTGCGTGGACGGGACGTGCGAGCTGTAAGGCGGGGAACCCGAGCACCGTGGAGACCAGACCATGACCAGTCAACAGACGCTGCCCTCCGGGCAGACCGTTTTCGACCCGCGCGGCTCTGTCACCGCCACGCAAATCCAGTTGGCTTCGCGGCCCGCAAGCCTCCGCGGCCTGCGGCTGGGAGTGCTGGACAACTCGAAGTGGAACGCGTCGCGGCTCCTGCGGCACACCACGGCCTCCCTCACCAGCGAGTGCGAGCCGGCAGAGGTCCACCGCTACGTCAAGGAGAGCTTCTCGCGCGAGGCGACCGACGCCCTGCTCGACCGCATCGCGGCCGAGAACGACGTCGTCATCACCGCGATCGGCGATTGAGGGTCCTGCACGTCGTGCAGTGTGCACGACACGGCCCGGCTGGAGAAGCGCGGCATCCCCACCGCGGTCATCGTGACCGCCGCCTTCCTCGAGGAAGCCGAGGTGCAACGCGCCGCCCTCGGCGCCGACGGCCTCGAGCCCGTCGTCATCACCCACCCCCTGAGCACGCTCTCGGAGGACGAGATCGAGGATCGGGCCAAGGAAGCCGCGGCCCAGCTCGAACGCGTGCTGACCCGGCAGCCTCCGTCTCAGGAGTCCGCACCCCAGGAGTCTGCGCCGTAGAACGGCGCCGCCCTCCTGCAAGGAGGCGCCGACTCCCTGTAGGATTGGTTTCGCGGACAGCGGCGCCGCTGGCAGGCGGCGAAAGTCCCCGCTGCATTCGAGCGGCGATGCATCCCGCCGCTCTCGGTGCAACGCGGGGTTTCGCCACGGGCTGTCAGGCGGCGATGCCCGGGGCAGGAGGCCTGTCATGATCGTCAATCTCTCTTACGGCCGGACGGGGCTGCCGGTCGAATTTCCGGACGACCGCACGACGGTCATCGAACCGACCTATCTCGACGGGCTGCCGGACCAGGCCGGCGCGGTTCGGCGGGCGATCGAGCATCCCGTAGGCAGCGCTCCTCTGCGCGAACGGGTTCGCCCCGACCAGACCGTGGCCATCTCGGTCTGTGACGTCACGCGGCCGATGCCGAGCGCCACGGTGCTGCCGGTGGTGCTCGAAGCCCTGTCACACGTGCCCGCGGACCGCATCGCGATCATGATTGCGAGCGGCACGCACCGGGCGACGACCCGGGACGAGCTCGTGGAGATGCTCGGCGCGAACATCGTCGACGGCAACCGCATCGTCGTCCACGACGCGTTCGACGACGCGCAGCTCGTGTCCCTCGGCGAGGTCGACGGCGGCATCCCGGTCTGGCTGAACCGAACCTGGGTGGAGGCGGATGTCCGCGTCACTACCGGGTTCGTCGAACCGCACTTCTTCGCGGGCTTCAGCGGGGGCCCGAAGATGGTCGCGCCGGGGCTGGCCGGTTTCCGGACGATCATGCGGCTGCACGACGCCGAGATGATCCGGAGCCCGCAGGCGCGCTGGGGAATCACCGAGGGCAACCCCATCCACGACGGCGTCCGGGCCATCGCCGCGCGCTCCGGTGTGGACTTCAGCATCGACGTCGCCATCAACCGCGACCGGCAGATCACCCACGTCGCGGCCGGCGAGCTGTTCACGGTGCACCGGGCGGTGCGGGAGGTGGTCCGGCGGAACGCGATGCAGGCGTTCGCCCGGCCGTTCGACGTCGTCGTCACCACCAACAGCGGCTACCCCCTCGACCAGAACCTCTACCAGACGGTGAAGGGCATGTCGGCGGCGGCGCAGGTGGTGAGGCCGGACGGCACGATCGTCTGCGCCTCGGCCTGCTCCGACGGCTATCCGGACCACGGGGAGTACCTCGACATCCTCACCCGGCGCGACGGTCCCGAGGCGCTGCTGGAGATGATCAACGCGCCCGGCCACAACCGCCACGACCAGTGGGAAGTGCAGGTGCAGGCCCAGATTCAGCAGCGCGCCGACGTGCTTCTCAAGACCGACGGCCTCTCGGCCGAGCAGGTGCGCGCCGCGCATCTCACCCCGATAGACGACGTCGGCGCCGCCACCCGCGACGCCCTCTCCCGGTCGGGGCCGGATGCCCGCGTCTGCGTGCTCCCGGAGGGCCCGCAGACGATCCCCTATCTGGTGGAGACGGCCTGACCTGATCCCTCGTCGCGATTCGTCAGGCAGGCAGGCGCCTCGCCGGTCTCGGGGCGACGCGGAACTCGGCCACAGGCGGCTGAGCGGAGATCCGACGGTGACCGGCGCATCGCGTTGCGCAACGAACCATGGAAACGATGGCTTCTCGCGACGGGTCGGCGGTCGCCCGGCGCCGCGCGACGTGGCCAGTCAGGGTCTACTGCACCGTGATCGCGTTGATGACCACCGGGGTGGCCGGCGCGTCCTGGTGGCTGCCCTGCTGCCGGGTCTCGACTCCGGCGATCGCGTCGACGACGTCCATGCCTTCCGTCACGCGGCCGAAGACGGCATAGCCGTACTCCTCGGGCGACGTGCCGCGGTGGTCGAGGCCGCGCCCCGCGTTGTCGCTGACGTTGATGAAGAACTGCGACGTGGCGCTGTTTATGGCGTTGGTGCGCGCCATGGCGACGGTGCCGCGGGTGTTGCTGATGCCGTTGTCGGCCTCGTTGCGTATCGGCTCGCGCGCGAACTTGCGGCTCAGGTCGGCCCGGAAACCGCCGCCCTGAATCATGAAGTCGTCGATCACGCGGTGGAAGACCGTGTCCGGGTAGAAGTCGGCGTAGGCGTACTGCAGGAAGTTCTGGACCGAGACGGGGGCGCGGTCCTGAAACAGCTCCATCGTGACGTCGCCGTGGCTGGTCTGCATGACCACGGTCGGGTTGCCGGCTATCGTCCCCCCGGTGGCGAACCGGATGCGGTAGACCCCGGTGCTCGCCGTCATGTAGAGCGTCTGCCCGTCATCGCCCCAGGCCACGTTGGCCACCACCTCGGGCGTCAGAATCGTCCCCAGGTGCACGCCGTCCCAGCTGATGACCCAGACGCCGCCCGGTCCGGTGGCGAAGAGGTTGCCGCCCAGGTCGACCTTCATGCCGTCGGCCGCGCCGGGCGCGGTCTGGTCGTTGATGTCGTAGAAGACGCGTCCGTTCGAGGCGCCGTTCTCGTCGAGGTCGTAGGCCATCCAGACCTTGTTGTTCTCGTCGGAGTTGGCGACGTAGAGGATGTCCTCGTCGGGCGAGAGGGCGATGCCGTTGGGCCGCGACTGGTCACGGACGAGCACCTCGAGCTCACCGTCCGGACTCAGGCGGTAGACGCCGTTGAAGTCGAGCTCGCGGAGCGGCGACTCCTCCAGGCCCTCGAGGCCGTACGGCGGATCCGTGAAGTAGAGCGATCCGTCGGACCCGTAGGTGGCGTCGTTCGGGCTGTTGAGGCGGCTGCCCTCGTAGCTGTCGACCAGCACCGACCGGCTGCCGTCCGCCTCGACCCGCGAGATGCGGCGGTTGCCGTGCTCGCAGATGACGAGCCGGCCCTCGGTGTCCAGCGTCAGCCCGTTCGACGAGATCGACCGGAGCCCCTCGCGGTCGCCCTCGAAGACGGGGTCGATGAACGGGCTGGCGCCGTCGGCCTCGGTCCACTGGTGGATGGCGTTGGCCCGCACGTCCGAGAAGAGCAGCCGCGACTCGCCGCGGATCCAGACCGGCCCCTCCGTGAACGTGTACCCCTCGGCCAGCTTCTCGATCGTCGCGCCGGCCGGCACCAGGGAGTCGAACCGCGGATCGAGCCTGAGAATCCGGCCCTCCCCGGCCGCCTCCCCGACCTCCACCTCCTCGGGCGGCGCCTCCGGCGCCCCGCCGCAGGCCATCGTCCACGCCGCGAGCGCGGCCACCATCGTCAGGCTGGTCGGTTTCATCATGTCGTCCTCGATTCGGGCTGGAGTCCGGGCCGTGTAGAACGGTGCCGACTCCTACAGAGTTGGTTGGGCCAAAACGGCGCCCAGGCGACGGTTTCCGGGCCTGGGCGCCCTAAAAACCTGCATTATTCATGAAGGTCCAGATTCGACCGCCAAAGGGCGTGATCGGCGCAGGAATGGGTCTCGGACATCGCTGCCTGCAAGCGGAGCCGGGGTTTGAGCAGCCGACCGGGGGGGCATGACGGACGCGAGGGTTGGGCAACGACAGCCCCGCCGGCGGAGCGGCCCATGCCGCCCAGGAAGCAGGTGGGCGCGGCGCAACGGGTGGGCTATCCGGCGCGCGCGCCCAGCGCGAGTGCGATGTGCCGCCACGCCTCGAGGTGCGGCGTCGAGCGCGGCAGATGCAGAACCACGCGGCGGACCGAGCGGACGACGTGGACCCCCAGCTTCAGCAGCCGGTCGCGCAGCCACGTCACCTGGCTGCGGGCACACGCAGTACGCGCCGCCCGCAATCGCAGTTCCTGCATGAGCACGTAGGCCGCGGCGGTCAGGAAGACGCGCAACTGGTTCGCCGAGAACAGACAGCAGCTCGTGCGGTCGATCTGCAACCCATCGAGCAGTTCCTTGATCCGATTCTCGATGTCCCCGCGAGCACAGTAGACCTTCTCGTAGATGAAGCGCGGCGTCTGCCGCAGATTCGTCACCACGAACCGCGGGTTGTCCCGCGGCTCGCGGTCTCCGAGGCGAACGACTTCGGCCTTGATCACGACCCGGCGCTCGTGGTCCCACGTGCCGGCGGCGTAGCGGGTGTCGGTATAGACGTGCGCGGTCTCGCCACCGACCTCGCTCTGCGCGCGGGCCACCTGCATGGCGGACTCCGCATGCCGCTGCAACACCGCGTTCTTCGCCATTGCCACGACGTAGTCGAGCCGGGGCTCCGCATCCAGGAAATCGAAGATCTCCGGGGTCGCAAAGCCCCCGTCGAGCCGGACGAGAAACCGCGCCCGCGGAAACGCCGCCCGCAACAGCGGGAGCAACCGACACAGCAGGCCGAGGGTCCCGTCGGCGGCCACTGCCTTCCCAGGCCGCAGCACCGCCGCGCACAGATACTGCTCCGCCTCGCGGTCGAAGCTCAGAAACCCCAGCATCGGCAGATAACACCAGCCGCCATAGTGCCCGTTGAAGAGCGTGAGCTGCTGGGCCCCGTGCGTCAGGTCGTCGGTCGGGTCCAGATCGATGGTGATGCGCCGCGCCCGCCCCTGCAGGCGACGCCGATGACGTTCGATGACGCACGCCGCCAACTCGCGCCCCATCCGGTAGAGCACGCTGCGGCGCGCGCCGTTCTCGAATCGCGAGATCGTGGGTTGCGACGCCAAGGGCGCGCCGGACACCGGGTCCCGCCCGAGCAGCAGCTTGTGGATGGGGTCGTCGGCCAAGTGGTCGGCATCGTTGCCATCGGGATGACCGCACGCGATGCCGAAGACCCGCTGGCCGATCAGGTCCGCGAGCGTGTGCCGAATCTTCCCCGGTGCGCGTTTGTCGGCCAGACACCGGGCGAACGCCTTGACCAAGCCATACACGCGCTCGGCCGCCTTGAGCAGGACGGCGCCGCCGTCGGAACTCGCGTGTTCCTGGTTGAACGTGGCGACGAGGGGCTTGTCGAACAGATCCGGGAACAGAACAGTCTGTGGTATCGTGTGAGGCGTCACGCAGGGGTCTCCGTTGTGGCTAAAACGTTATGAACACTACGTTTGTACCACACGGTGGCTCCTGTGTCTCCCCCAAAATCGGCTCCTCGTGCATAATCCGGGCTAAGGACAGTGATCGATATAAAGTTTCCAACTGCGCCCCGGCGCAGCCTGTTTCTGCGGCTTGGCGCGCCTGACATACGGCAAGGCAATTTCCGTCAGCGCCCTGCGCGTCAGAATACCGCGATCGGATTGACCGGCGAGCCGGTGCCGAGCGGAATCGGCATCGGCGCGATGGTCAGCATGAACTCCCACCGGTTGCGCTCGGCCGCCGCGGCGGCCAGGTCGTCGAAGTCGGCGCGGTCCATCAGGTGCACGCCGAGCATGGTCAGGGCGAAGTCGTGCAGCGCGAGGCGCGGCAGGTCGCCCTCGGGCTGCGGCATGTAGCCGGGCGTCTCCCACCCGATGATCGCCACGTCCCGCTCGCGGAGCCAGCGAATGACGTGGTTGTCAAGCCCCGCCGCCTCCGCCCCGGTGTCGAACGGGCCGATGGCGTCCTGGCGGGCCCACCGCCCCCACCGGATCAGGAAGGCGTCGCCAGAGCCGACCGCGACCCCCGCCTGCGCTTCCCACGCCTCGAGGTCGGCGACGGTGATGCGCTCGCCCGGCTCCAGATACGGGACCCCCTTCAGCCGCGGAATGTCGTAGAGGACGCCGCGGGTGAGGACGCCGTGCCGCATCGTCAGGATGGCGTTCTTCGCCGCGCCCCCCTCCATCGTGACCGTCTCGGCAATCGGGTACCCGTTCCACATCTTCCCGTCGAAGAAGCGGTGGGCGAAGCCGTCGATGTGGGTCGTGCCGGCACCGTGGATGCACTCGTAGTTGATGGTGTCGGAGGCGCCCCCCGGCGACGCGGTGACCATCCGCCACTCCAACGGACACGGATTGTCGATGCTCCGCTCGGTGTTCGCGATAGAGGCGAGCGACACCGTGAACCCTTCCGTCACGAGGTCCGCGGCCTCTCGCCGCTTCTCCGGCGTGATCAGGTTGAGCGCGCCCATCTCGTCGTCCGGCCCCCACCGACCCCAGTTGGACAGCTCGTCGAGCCAGGCGTCGTACTGCGCCCGGCTCACCAGCGGCGGATCGCCCGCCTGCCGGGTCAACCCCGGCGTGCCAAGAGCCATGACGAGCGCCATGACCGCGCCGCACCCCATCACCCTGCGCCGGTTCCCCCTCGTCATCATGCGATGTCTCCTTCCGTGGCGGTCCTCGGACAAGAGAGACTGTAACGCAATACCGCCCCGTGGTGAACGACGCCGGCTCTCTCCTCCGGCGCCCGTGGTTTCGCCACGGCTCCTGGCGCGAGCCGTCCGGGGGCCGGCGGCCTCCCGACCGCCGGCTACGATGGTAGAGTGGCGGGCACGGACCCGGTGTGCCGTGCGCAATGCGGCACCCCGCCGCAATGTGCCGAGGACGAGTCAGCCGTCGCCGAGCCGCTGACCGCGCCGGAGAGGCCCTGCACCAACTCCTGCAAGGAACACCAGCGCCATCCCGCCGCCCGATCGATGCCTCCGCCGACCCCGCCGTCGCTCGTCGCTCTCACCATCTGGACCGCACTGCTGCTCTACGCCGCCGGCGAGTACGGCCGGACCCGCCGGCCCGCCGCGGCGTGGGCCAGGCCGGTCTGGCTGCTCGGCGCCGCCGCCTATCTCGCCCACGTTGCCGCCGCCTTCGCAACCCACCACGGGTGGAGCCACGCCGCCGCCTACGCCTACACCGCGGCGCGGACCGAGGCATTGCTGGGCCTCGCCTGGGGCGGCGGGCTGTGGGTGAACTACGCTTTCACCGTGCTCTGGGTCGGCGAAGCGCTCTGGTGGCAGATGCGGCCGGCGGGCTACGCGGGGCGCGCGCCCGCCTGGACGCCGGCCGTGCGCGGCGCATTCCTCTTCATGATCGTCAACGGCGCGGTCGTCTTCGTCGACGGACCGGGACGCTGGCTCGGCGTCGCCATTGTCGCGGCCCTGGCCGGGATCTGGCGGGCCGAGGGTCGAGCAGGCGGGATATCCGGGCGTCGAAGGGTGCAGAAGTCCGTGCCCTTGGAGTCTGCGCCGTAGACGGTGGAGCCTCCCGGCGGCGTGGTCGGAGGGCCCGACCCGAAGGCGCGCCTTGAAGCCTGCTACCGCGCGGTCATCGCCCCCGCGCGGGCCCGAGCGGGGGACGGCGGTCGCCGGATGGTCATCGGCGGCAAGTCCATGGGCGGCCGCATCGCGACACAGGTGGCGGCCGGGGACGGCAGCGACACGGGGGTGGACGGCCTCGTGCTTCTCGGCTACCCGCTCCGCCGTGCCAAGGCAGCGTCGCCCCCAATCTCGGCCATAGGTTAACCGGCTGTGCCATCTTCCCGCGGCAACTTCCGCGGACCCTCACCGCCTCCGGGCGTCGGCCAATCGGGCTGGTCGCCATCCTTGCTGCCGCGACTGACGACGACCAGTACGCCGTCGATCCCCTTGGCGAGATTGCTTGCAAGCCCATCGATCTTGCCCTCCAGACGGACGATTTCATCGACCCGGGCGAGACGGTCGAACCTGCCCTCCATCTTGCTCTCGAAGCTGGCCATCCGCGCACCAAACCCACCTTCCAGGCTGGTTGCTCGGTCGCCGGTTCGCTTCTCCAGGCGGGCGATATCCTCAGCACCAACGAGACGGTCGAGCCTCACCTCCAGGCGGCGGGCGATCCGCTCGTTGGCCCGCCGCTCAAAGTGACTGAGGATCGTCCACACCAGAACGCAGATCGAGATGGCCACCATGACCGCCAACGCGGCAACCTGAATCGTCAATTCGCTGGAACTCCTCGTGCGCCGCTCCGGCTGCGGCCGTCTCGATGTCGCGTGATGCGAGTACGCCGTCCACCCCTGAGCCCGGCCTACCTGCCCTGTCCGTCCCGTTCCCGGGCACGAGCAACGCCCAGCATCAGTGACATGCTGTAGTTGCCCTCGTGGCAGGCGGCCTCGTAGATCGGACCCGGATCCAGGGTGAACGGGAAGGCCACAGTCCACGGTCCGGCGAAGGACTCCGAATCGTGAACGGTGAACTGGTAGTCGAGCTTGACGGCAGAAACCCTGGTGAAGCGCTCGACGAGGCGCATGGTCGGCCCGGCCCCGTGAAAGGTCCATTTCCCGTTGAAATGGCTGGTTTCTATCACCAGCGTGTCACCCTCCCATCTCCCACGTGAGTCCCCCGTCCACTGTCGGATGGACCGCGGCAGTGGCGCCCGGAGGGTGACGGGAACGAGGCGCAACTCGCCGGTCTCATCATGAATGGCGACATGGTCCGGCGTCTGGAAGATCTGGAGGCGCTCGTCCCAGGAAGGCGCGACGAAAGGCACCGACCGCCCCATGATGCAGCGTTCAAAGTACTCCCGGTCTTCGGGGCCGTCAGCACCCCGGGCGCGGAGGCCGCGGCCAAGGGTTTCCGCCCGGCGTTGCCCCGCCGGCGTTCGCGCCGGCAGACGTCCGTTCGGAGGGCTGACGATCAACGACGTGCGGCGGTCCGTGAGCCCGCCGAGGGACGGCCAATCGGCATTGAGGTCGAGTGCGAGATACCGGTTGATGGCCGCGTGGCGCTCGGCCAGATACGCCGCCGCTTCCACCGGCGTCAGCACCGCCCTGTCGGCGACCGCCGCGTCGCGCTCCAGCGGCGAGCTGGACTGCCGCAGCCAGATGCCCTGGAGGTCCGGCGCGTTCCAGGGCAGGCGCGGCACCGCGTCCGCCGGCTCGACCTGCCCCCCGGCCGCCGGCGGCAGCACGAGCATCCCGACCAACGCGATTCGCCAAGGAATTGATCGCATCCATCGCCTCAACGAGAAGTGGCGCCGGGTGACGAAGATCTCGGCCACGAGGGCCGCTCCGGCTGCGTCACGAAGTCATAAGCCTCCTATAGTTGTAGACGTCCGGCAGGCCGGAATCGGACAGACCGAGTCCGGAGCAGGGGTGCTCGTACTGACGGTGGATTGTTCGCCTCGGGCGGCCGACGCCGGCCGCGCCCGAAGTTCGAGTCCGGCCGACGTCCGTCCGGCCGCAACCGGAGCGGGTCCATGGGTTTTCCCGGCACGGGTGTTCTGATGCATGATCTGCGACATCGTGCCACCGGAAGAACGCTCTCTTGCATCGTCGCAACGCCCCGAACCGGCTCCCGGCGACTCCAGCTCGGAGCGGCGTCTCTTCGAGCACGCGCGCGGGGGCAGTCGGTCGGCGATCGACACGCTGTTCGAGCGATACAGGTCCTGGCTCCGGCGGTGGGCGCGTGGCCGTCTGCCGCCGTGGGTGCGCGACGACGTCGACACCAGCGATCTGGTCCAGGACGCGCTGCAGCATACCTTCGCGAGGCTCTCGTTCTTCGAGTCGAAGCACGCCGGCGCGTTGCGCACGTACCTCCAGCACGCGGTCGAGAACCGTATCCGCGACCGTTTGCGGCGCGCCACGCGCCGTCTGGACGCGATCCTGCCGGAGGTGCCGGTTCGGCCGTCCGACAGCGATGCACCGCAACATCAGCAGCTCGTCGACGATGAGACCTGGAGGCGGTACCTGGACGGTCTGAGGCGCCTGAAGGACCGCGACCGCCGACTGATCGTCGGCCGCGCGGAGCTCGGTTACAGCTACCAGCAGCTCGCGTTGCTCGAGCGCCTGTCGAGCGCGGAAGCGGCGCGCAAGGCGCTGGGACGGGCATTGAGAAGACTCGTCGACGTCATGCCGAATGCGTAGAGACGATTCCGGGGATGTCGTCGGCGACGCGATCGACGCCGTCACGCTGAACCAGGACGTGCAGTGGGATCGGTGCGCGCGACTCGCCACCCCGGCCGAGCGCCGCGCGCTCGACACGCTGCGCGCGCTGGCCCGGGTCTTCACCACGGCCGGCGACGGTGCGGGACGTGCGTCGTCGACCTCGCCGCCCGGTCCCGCCGTCCCTTTCGCGGGCGGCTCTGCGCGCCGCGTCGTCCACGTCCTCATGGCGCTCGCCGCGGTCGGGGTGGCGGCGGCGCTGCTGCTGCTGCCCTGGCGATGGGAAGACTACCATCGGGCGCACGGCGATCTTGCCGTATACATGGCGATCCTGCTCGCCGGGCATGGATTGAGCGCCGGCCTGCTGCTGTCGGCGGGCCGCCGTGACCGGCGGACGTCGTTGCTGGGGGGCTACTTCCTCTTCAAGGCCACGGTCCCGCTGCCGCACATGCTCGCGGCCTTCTGGGGGCAGATGCCGCCGGTCGGCGTTCTGGAGGCTGCGTCCTGGGAGGTATCGGCGCCGACCGCGGTCTTGTTCCTGGCGTTCCCCCAGGCGTACGCGGTCGCGCCGGCGTTTCTGTGGGCTTTCGCCCGAGAGTGTCCCCGGGTCCATCGCAGGACCGCGCTCGACGACTTCGCGCGCCGCATGGTTCCGGTCAGCGCGGCCATCGGTTGCGCCATGTGCGCGGGCGCGGCGGCGGCGTACCTGGCCGCGGTAATCGGCGACGCGGTCGACGACGCGGTCTACCTCGCGGTCCTCGATGCGACCATCGCCACCCCGAATGTGCTGTCGTTGGCCGCGGTCGTGGTCATCGCGCTGCGCGCACACACGGCGCCGGCCGAGGAGGTGAGGCGCGTCGTCCTCTTCAGCGCCGGGTTCCTGATGTGGATAGGCGTGGCGACGGCGTACGACGTCGTCGAGGCGGTCTCGCCGGGGTTCTGGGGGTCGAACTATCAGTCGGGTTCGGTCCTCCTGTTGATTCAACCGCTCCGGTTCCCCGGGGTGGTCCTGCTCTGGTACTCGGTGCTCGCGGTGCGCGTGCCCCACCCCCGCGAGGTGATCCGGGCCGGCTGCAGACGCCTGCTGATGCGCCCCGGCCTGCTTGGCGGAGCGGCCGCGGCGCCGGCGGCGGTGCTGGTCTGGCGGCTGGCGAGCAGTCCCGAGCAGGCGGTGGGCGCGGTCATCGCGGATCCGGTGGCGCAGTCGCTGTTCGCGGTGGCCGGGGTCATGGTTCTGCTGGTCATCGGCCGCGAGGGAATCCTGCGCCGACTCGACGCCTGGACCTACCCCGAGACCGCCGACCAGCGGCAGGTCCTGGCCGCGGCTGCCGCTGCCCTGGCGAAGACCGAGCGGATGACGTCGATCGGCCGGACGGTGACCCGGGCGGTCCGGCGCGGCTGCGGTTCGCCCTCCACGCTGCTGGCGGCTGCCGGCGCGAGGCCGGGCGAGCACGACTTCAGGGCGCCTGACGCCGCCGTCGCGCCCTTGCCGCGGCCGTCGGCGATCGTCCACATGCTGGAGACGGCGAGCGGGTCGTTGCGCGTCCACCCAAGCGATGCGAAGTCGGGCTTCGAGCTGCTGCCGCCCGAGGAGGCGGCCTGGGTGGTGGAGACCGCCGCTGACGTGATCGTCCCGATTCCCGGGCCGGGCGCAGAGGTCGCCGGCATTCTCGTGGCGGGGCGGCGTTTCGACGACCGGATCGTGCGCGACGTCGACGTGGCGTTCCTCGAGGTGCTGGCGTCGGCGGCGGGGCAGGCGGTGGCGCGCCTGCGGCTGTTGGAAGGACCCGTCGCACGGCTGGCGGAGGCGCCGGCGGCGGTGGAGTGTCCCGTGTGCCGATGCGTCACCGGGGCCGACGAGGCACCCGGGTGCGGCTGCGGGTCGGCCTGCGCGGAGGCGGAGGCGCCGAGTCTTCTCGCGGGCAAGTTCCGGCTGACGCGGCGCCTGGACGCCGGCGGGACGGGGTCGGTCTATCTGGCGCGCGACCTCGGACTCGATCGCGAGGTCGCGGTGAAGACCCTGGTCGGGGTGTCGGCGACGCGGCTGTCCGGGTTGAAGCCGGAGGCGCGGGCCATGGCGCGGGTGACGCATCCCGCGGTGGCCCAGATCCACGGCGTCGAGTCCTGGCGGGGCCGCCCGTTCCTGGTCGTCGAGTTCCTGCCCGGCGGCACCCTCGCCGACCGGCTTCGGGGCGGACCGGTGCCGGCGCCGCGGGCGGCCGACGTGACCACCCACCTCGCCGAGGGGCTGGCGGTATTGCACCGAGCCGGGCACGTACACGGGGACGTCAAGCCGAGCAACATCGGCTTCACGGCCGACGGGACGCCGAAGCTGCTGGACTTCGGTCTCGCCCGGGTGGCGAACGACGCCACGGTGGCGGGCGGCACCCTGCGCTATCTGTCGCCCGAGGTGCTGGACGGGCGGCCGGCCGACGAAGCGGACGACGTCTGGTCCCTGTGCGTGGTCCTGTACGAGATGGTGTCCGGCGAGCACCCGTTCGCGGGCGGCGGCGCCGACGTGGTCGCGGACCGCATTCGCCATCAGCGCCTCCGTCGCGGTGCGCGGTCTGCGGCCGGCTCGGAGACGCCGTCGGCCCTGCTCTCGTTCGCCGCGTCGGCGCTGAGGGCGTCCCGGTCGGCGCGTCCGGCGACCCCGCACGCCTTCGCCGCAGCGGTCCGCCAGGTTCTCAGCCAGGAAATCCGCCGAACCTGAGCAGTCCCACGCCAACTCGCCGGGATGTGACCTCCATCTGGTCAACACCGTGCAGGACCTGTCCCGCCAGTTGCGTGGGCCTGCGTGTGCTCACCGGCCGCGGCGCGCGGTTTTCGCCAGCGGGTGGTCATCCTCAACAAGCAGATGGGTTTGTCGTTCGGCAAGATCTGGGACAACGGCGCGACCAACGGTTGTCCAACGCTCGTTGACATACGGACATACACCGCGCAGGCTGGGGGCGTGCGAACTACGGTGCGGCTCGACGATCGGCTCCTGTCGGAGGCCAAGCGCTACGCGGCGCAATCGGGACGAACGCTGACCTCCGTCATCGACGAGGGGCTCAGAGACCTGCTGGCTCGCCGTGCCGCGCCGCTGCCGGCCGGACGGATCACGTTGCCGACGGCCGGCAGCGGGGGGTTGCAGCCGGGCGTCACCATCGACAGCAATGCAGCGTTGCTTGACGTGATGGACCGTCGACCGTGATCCTGCCCGACGTCAACGTCCTCGTGTACGCCTACCGCGAGGACATGGCGGGCCACAATCGGTACCGAGCCTGGCTCGATGGCATCGTCAACGCCGGCCGTCCGTACGGCATGTCTGAGCTCGTGCTCAGTGCGTTCGTCCGGGTCGTGACCAATCCTCGCGTGTTCAGGAATCCCAGCACGTCGTCCGAGGCGCTGTCGTTCACGCGGAGACTGCTGTCGCCTTCGAGTTGCGTGCCGGTCCGGCCGGGGCCTGCCCACTGGGAGCTCTTCGATCGGCTGTGCCGCGAGCACGCCGTGGCCGGCAATCTGGTCGCCGATGCCTATCTCGCGGCGATCGCGATAGAGGCCGGATGCGAGTTCGTCACCGTCGATCGGGACTTCGCCCGGTTTAACGAGTTGCGTTGGCGGCACCCGCTGGCGCCCTTCTGCTTGCTGGCGTAGCGCTTTCCTCAAAAGACCGACCCGACCCGGAGCGACCCAAGAGGCCGCTCCGGGAGCGGGTTGGCCCGAAGGCGGCGCTTACGCCGCGTTCGCGACCGTGTGTTCGCTTCCCGCGCCGATGGCGATCCGACGCGGCTTGGCGGTCTCGGCCAACGGCAGGGTCAGCTCCAGCATGCCTTGGTTGTAGGTCGCGACGACGTTGTCGGCGTCGATGTTGGCCGGCATGGTGAACATTCGCTTGAAGTCGCCGTAGTGGAACTCCGAGGCGTGCCCCTGGCCGTTCTGCTCGGTGCGCGTGCGCTCGCCGGAGATGGTCAGGTTGTGGCCGTTCAGGTCGATGTGCACGTCGTTGGGTTCGATACCCGGCAGCCGCGACCCGGGGGCTCGCTGCGCGAGGTGAGCGTCGACTCGGGGCGGGAACTTGAACGCGGCGCCGGTCAGGTAGTCCAAGACCACCGGCGCCGCGCCCGCGGCCACCGCGGCCGTATGTCCGAAGTGCGGGTCGACCCCGTCGGCTTGCCGATGGGCGAGGGCGTAGATGGAGACCAAGGCTCCGACTCCGACGTCGGCCAGGAGCCACCAGCTCGTCGAGCGCCGGAGTGTCTGCTCGCTCGGCCTGAACCCGTCCTCTCGATGCGGACTACGGGGCTCGGCACGGCGGCTCACGACGACCTCCACTGGTGTGACGCCGACCGCCTGACCGTCGAGGAACACCTCGGCTGCGGGCGGCGTGGACGACACCAATATGCGCTGCGATCCAGCCGCGACCGTGCGGCGAGCACGGTCCTCGAAGGGATCTTGGCGTCCTCCGCGGGACACGCCACGCCGTGGCGCGTCCACACCACGTGGCCGGCGTGGGCCGACCGCCTACACCGGTCTACACGCTCCCTGGCGCGGCGGCGTCCGGATGAGGGTGGGGTAGAATGGGACCTTGAGAGTTGACGAGTTCGAAGTCGAGGCGCTCGAGTTGGATACGGTCTACGAACGCGAGAGCCCTGGCCTGGGTGTGGCCTTCGTCGCGGAGGTCGAGCGCACCACCCAGCCCGAGCGCCGACAGCGACCCGTTCGCCATCCTGAAAGGAGAGTGCTCAGATGAGGAACAGACGAATCCAGCTGGCAGCTACGGCGGTCTTCGGTGCGTTGGTGCTGTCCGGGCTATCGGTCGTGGCCCAGCAACCGGCAGAGGAGCCGCCTCCGATGGGCTTCTTCATCACCAGCACCGGCCTCGGTGACGGCGCCGACCTGGGTGGGCTGGACGGCGCGGACGCCCACTGCCAGACGCTGGCCGCCGCGGTGGGCGCCGGCGACCGCACCTGGCGCGCCTACCTGAGCACGCAGGGCCCCGGAGCCGTCAACGCACGTGATCGGATCGGGGAAGGACCGTGGGCGAACGTGGAGGGCCTCGTCATGGCCACCAGCGTCGAAGGCCTGCACTTCGACAACTCCAACCTCAACTGGACCCACACGTTGGACGAGAACGGCAACCAGTTCGCATCACGCGCCGACGGAGACCCTGACTTCACGGAGCACGACGTGCTGACTGGCACACGGATCGACGGCGCGGCGTTTCCGGCGGGCGAGGACCGCACATGTGGCAACTGGACCAGCAATGGCGAAGGCAGCGCCATGCTCGGCCACGCCGACCGCTACTCCTTCACGACGCCGGGTTCGCCCTGGAACACCGCCCACCCGTCACGCGCTTGCTCACAGGACGATCTGGTGGCTACGGGAGGGGCCGGCCTGTTCTACTGCTTTGCCATCGACTGATGGACGTTCGATGAGAGGGCGACGCGGCGGCGTCCGTGGTGGAGATCGAGGTTTCAACGTACACACCGGGCTTCGTCATGTTCGGATGCGGCGATGGCGATTTCCTCGCTCACGCCGCCCGTCAACACCTTACCCGGCCGGCCGGGTAAGGTGTTGAAACGCCATGCTCGCAGGCTATCACGCGGGATCCCCGTCCCGGCTCACCGCAAAACGAGTGGTCGGCCTCACGGGCTGCCCCCTGAGGCCGGGCGCTGCAGCTCGGCGCCGGGCGGGGGCCGTCGGGGGCCGTCGAGCGCCCGCGGGGGCCGACGCGCCGTCCACCCCCGAGCCCAACCAGCCCGTCGATCGCGATGTTGAGTTGGCTCCCGGCTCGAGGAAGGAACAGGGGCGCGGCCCCACTGCACCGATTCTCGGTGCGGGTTTCGGCTGCCATGGACAGGCCGTGAAGACCGTCGCCTATCTGCCTGCGCGTCTCGACCCCGCACCAGGAACGTGCGCAAGCCAGCGCCTCGCCATTACGCGCGGACGCACGCCCGCGGCTGCGGCGGCGAGGAGGCGGTGGCAGGTGGCGAGGCCGGCGTCGAGGTCCGCCGCCCCGAGCGGGACGAGAAACGCCCCGACCCGGGTCCCCGGCGGCCGCCCGACCCGAGCGACGGCCGAAGGCGCGATGCGCGCGATCCCGCGAGCCACGAACCTCGGCTAGTGTTCTGTCATTCATCAAGTGTCGGATAGAGGCGTTTCAGCTTGACGCGGGCGTCGTCGGTGGTGAACTGCCAGTTGACCTTGGCCTGGATGCGGTCACGGGACGCCTGCCAGGCCGCGACCTCGTCGCGCAGGATCTTGAGGGAATCGATGCGGCGGTTGAGGCACTGACGGGTCATGACGTTGAGCTCGACCTCGGCGACGTTGAGCCAACTGCCGTGCTTGGGCGTGTAAACGAAGTCGAAGCGGTCCCAGAGGACCTTGGCCTCGGCCGGTGGAAAGGCCTCGTAGAGGGCGCCGGGGCGGTGGGTGTTCAGGTTGTCCATCACCAGCGTGATCCTCTTGGCACCGGGGTGGCGCTCGGCGATGTCGTTGAGGAAGTGCGCCCAGTCGATTTTGGTTCGGCGCGCCGTCACCTTGGTCATGCGCCGCCCGGCCAGGGGTTCCGTCGCCATGAACACGTTGCAGGTTCCGCAGCGTCGGTACTCGTAGTCCTCGCGTGCCGGTCGGCCCGGTGCCGCGGGAACCGGGTCGCGCGTCTCGCTGATCAGTTGCCGGGGCGTCTCGTCCATGCACACCACCGGAAAGGCCGCATCGTAGGGACGCCGGTAGACGTCGAGAACCTTCTCCATCGCCGCCGCGAAGTCCGCGTTGCCCGGTGGGGGAATCATCCAACCGACCCGCCGCCACGGCTTGACGGCGTTTTTTTTAGAACCCGCCGCACGGTCTCGTGCGACACGCTGTCGATGTGGCCGAGTTCCACGACACGATCCGCCAGCAACCGCAGCGACCACTGCGAGTGGCCCTCCGGAGGCTCGGCGCAGCTCAGCGCTACCAAGCGCGCCTCGAACTCGCCGTCGGCCTTGCGCACGTAGCTGGGACGGCGCCCCTGCCGACCGCCGAGTGCCGCCTCCATGCCCTCCTCGACGAAACGCTTCTTGACGCGATCCACCTTGCGCGCACTGATGCGCAGGACCTCGGCAATGGCCTCCCCGCGCGCCCGGTGCTCGTTGAACTCGCCCTCGTCCGCGTTGAGCAGAATCAGCGCGTTGATCACCTTCTGCGACTGATGGGACCCCTTGCGCGTGATCCCGGCGAGTTCGTCACGCTCGTCCTTCTCCAAAGTCACTACGTAACGCTTCATGCCAACCTCCTCGCCGTCCTTGGACGACGAGGAGGCTACCACGAAACATACGACACATCACGTGTGACGTGACACTAGTGGCCGATGCGGATCCACTTCGTCACCGACGAGGACTACGACCGGTTCAACAAGGCCCTCGAGAAGGCGCGGAAGAAGAGCATCAAGGCCCGGCGTGCCGGTCTGCGGCGAGCACCGCCCCCCGGACCGGACGCCGGTCCGATCGTTCATCTCGGCGACGTCCGGAAGGTGACCCGCGACCTCATCCCGAGAGGTCGCGGGGATCGGGAAGCTCGACGCGCTGATCGGCGAGCCGCCCTGTCAGGGCTTCACCCGGGCCAACCGGAAGCGGGGGGGCATCATCCGGGAAGGCGGTTACGACACCATACGACGCCCTCGAGAAGCTCCGGGTGAGCCGGCCCGAGGCGACGGCGGCCGTGCACCGCCGGGCGGACGAAGGACATCCGCAGATCGACGCCGGAGGCCCGAAAGCAGGCCCGAAGCAGCCTCCGAAAGCGGAGGCCGACACCCCCCTGCTCGATGCCGCCGGCGTCTAGCATGGACGCCACTGCCGACACGCGTCGAACGACGCTATGATGATCGCCGTGCGATCACCCGAGCCAAGGAAGGCGGACCCACATGGCCACGACGCAACCCGCCGTCAAGTTCACCTACAACGACTACCAGACCGCCCCGGCGGACACACGCTACGAGCTGCTGGACGGAGACCTGTTGATGGTTCCTGCCCCGAATCTGAAGCACCAGGAAGTGCAAGGCCAGCTGCAAATCGAGCTAGGGCTGTTCCTCCGAAAACAGCAACTGGGGAGGCTGTTCGCAGCCCCCTGCGACGTCATCCTCTCCGACAACGACGTCGTTCAACCCGACCTCCTCTTCGTGTCCCACGAACGGGAACACCTGCTGAGCAGCAGCCAGAACGTGCGAGGAGCACCCGACCTGGTGATCGAGATCCTTTCACCGAGCACGGCCGAGAAGGACCGCGGGTACAAGCGCACGCTCTACGCCAAGCACGGCGTCGCCGAGTACTGGCTGGTGGACCCCGTGGCGGAGACCATCCAGATCCAGCGTGAGCGGGCCGGGGTCCTGACGCCGACCGACACCTTCGAGCGCGGCGACACGCTTCGGTCCCCGGAACTTCCCGGACTCCAACTCAAGCTCGACGACATCTTTTCGATCTGACGAGACCGGCTCGAGCGACCGCACACGGCCCGCCGAAGCCCGAACCGGGCCCCGGCTCCCTGCGCCCGAACCAGCGGCCTCCGGCCACGACCGCTTTCCCTATCTCCACCCTCTACGCGATCTCGCCGACTCTTGTCGAGGCGAGGCGGAGCGGCGGGCCGGCAGATGGGGGAAGGCGGAAAACGGGCCGAGCCGGAGGGTGGTGGACTCACGCGCCGCCCCCGAGTCCTGGCACGGTGCGAACCGCGAGGTAGCCGACTTGCGGATCTCCGAGTGGCACGCCGTCAGCGCAGGCTCAGCCGCCCATCTCCCTGCGGTTGTTCTCCAGCCACTTCCCAATCTTCGCGAGCTGCTTACCGGCCTTCTGCGTAATCCGGCGGAAGTTGAACGCCGGATCCGGCGGAAGTTGAACACCGGATCCGGGATGTTGAACACGGGATCCGGTGAAGTTGAACACGGAATCCGGTCATCGTGAACGCTCGTCGGTAGCCTGATCGCCGCACGCTGGCCTTCCGAAAGGAGGGCGAGGCGATGCCGGCACGGAGGCTACTGGTGAGGAAGATTCGTGAGGTTCTCCGTCTCAAGCACGAGCGGGGGTTGTCCCACCGGGCGATAGCCCAAGCCTGCGCGATCGGCGTGGGCACGGTCTCGCTGTATCTGCAGCGGACCGCACAACGAGGGTTGGGTTGGCCACTGCCGGCCGAGTTGGATGACGCGGCCCTCGAGGCCCGGTTGTTCCCACGCGCCGCCCCGGTGCACGACCGGAGCCAGCCTGACTGCGCGTACATCCACCGCGAGCTCAAGCGCGACGGCGTCACGCTGCAGCTCCTCTGGGAGGAGTACGCCCAGGTTCATCCGCACGGCTACCGCCGCACCCAGTTCTGCGAGCTCTACCGGCAGTGGGCGCGACGGCTGCGGCCGTCGATGCGGCAGGTCCACCGCGCCGGCGAGAAGACGTTCATCGACTTCTCGGGGAAACGTCCGGCGCTGGTCGACCGGCACACCGGAGAATTGCGACGCGTCGAGCTGTTCGTCGCCGTGCTCGGCGCCAGCGGCTTAACCTACGCCGAGGCGACCGCCACCCAGCAGTTGCCCGACTGGGTCGACGCCCACACCCGCATGGTCGGGTACTACGGGGGCACGACGGCCTTGTGGGTCCCCGACCAGCTCAAGAGCGCCATCACGCGTCCCTGCCGCTACGAGCCGGGCGTCAATCGCACCTACGAGGACCTCGCCGCCCACTACGGCGCCGTCGTCGTCCCGGCGCGGCCGAGGAAACCAAGAGATAAAGCCGCCGTGGAGGGCGCAGTACTCCTGGCCCAGCGGTGGATACTCGCCCGGCTCCGCGACGAGACGTTCTTCAGCCTCGGTGCCCTGAACCTGGCGATCCGCGTCCGCCTCGACGCGCTCAACGACCGGCCGATGAAGAAGCTGGGCATCAGCCGCCGCGCCCTCTACGAGCAGCTCGACCGCCCGGCGCTACGACCCCTGCCGGCCACGCGCTATGTCCTCGCGTACTGGAAGCTGTGCCGCGTCTCCATCGACTACCACGTCCTCGTCGAGCGGCACGCCTACAGCGTGCCGTTCCAGCTCCTCCGCGAGCAGGTCGAGGTCCGCTACACCACGACCACCGTCGAGGTCTTCTTCAAAGGCCGCCGCGTGTCGTCGCACCCCCGCCGCTACGACGGACAGCCGTCCACCGTCGCCGAGCACATGCCGAGCGCCCATCGCGCGCACGCCGAGTGGACCCCGTCGCGTCTCATCCGTTGGGCCGAGAAGGTCGGACCGGCGACCGGTGAGCTCGTCGCTCGAATCCTCGAGAGCCGCCCCCATCCGGAGCAGGGATACAAGGCCGTGCTCGGGCTCATGCGGTTGGGGCGGCAGCACGGCAACCCCCGGCTCGACGCCGCGAGCGCCCGCGCCATGGCCCTCGGCTCCTGCCGCTTCCACACCGTCAAGAACATCCTCGCCACCGGCCAGGACCGTCTGCCCCTGGAGCCGCCGGCCGAGACCGCCCCGACGCCCACCCACGCCAACATCCGCGGCGCCGACTACTACGCCGCGACCACCACTGGGGAGGACCCATGCTGATCGAACAGACCCTCGACAAGCTCAACGCCATGAAGCTCGGCGCGATGGCCGACGCCTGCCACCACCAGCTCCAGACCGCCGAGGCCGCCGCCCTCGGCTTCGAGGAACGCTTCGGCCTGCTCGTCGACGCCGAATGGACGGCCCGCGAGCAGCGCAAGCTCCAGCGGCGGCTCCGCGCCGCCAAGCTGCGCCATCCCGCCACGCTCGAGGCCGTCGACTTCACCCATCCGCGCCGGCTCAACCGCCAGCAGGTCCTGACTCTCGGCGCCTGCGCGTGGGTCGCCGAGCGTCACAACTTGGTCCTGATCGGTCCCACCGGGATCGGAAAAAGCTTCCTCTGTTGCGCGTTCGTCGAACGGGCCTGCCGCCGCGGCTTCACCGCACGCTACGTCCGGATGCCGCGCCTGCTGCACGAGCTCGCCGTGGGCCGCGGCGACGGGTCCTACGCCCGGCTCCTGACTCGCCTCGCCAAGCTCGACCTGCTCGCCATCGACGACTGGATGATCGCACCGCTGCGCGACGCCGAGCGGCGCGACCTCACCGAGGTCATCGAGGACCGGGCCGAACGCGCCTCGACCCTCATCGCCAGCCAGTTGCCCGTGGCCGACTGGCACGCCGTCATCGGCGACGCCAACCAGGCCGACGCCATCTGCGACCGCCTGCTCCACGACGCGCACCGCATCGAGTTGAAGGGCCGCTCGATGCGACGGACGCACGACGCGCCGAAGACCCGCACCCGGCAGACGACATGAGCATCCCAACGCCAGCCCCCACCGCGGCACTACCGAGGTCAGCCCCGGTCCAGCACGCCGCCGGTCCCCGCCGGGGGCAGGCCGGCCCGTGGAGCGCACCGGCGGTATGGAAAACGCGCACGATACGCTGGCGGCTGACTGCACCCGCGTCGAGGCGCGTTTCCCACACCGCCTTGGACAGCCCAGAACGCCGCCCATACGCTCCACAGGCAAGATCGTTGTACTCTTCGAAAACGACGTCACGGGTAGGACTCGAACACCCGTTGCGAAGCCGATGGGAGGAAACCGACCGAGGAAACGTCGTTGTGCTCCGACGAGCCGTTCACGTTCGCCGGATTCCGTGTTCACCATCCCCGGATCTGGCGTTCAACTTCACCGGAATGCGCAAGCAGGGCCTCGGACGTGGTGGCGCGCGCACCGCGGCGTAGAGTAGCCGGTCGTGCCGTCGGGCGGTGGCGGAGAGGCGGGCGGCAGGGAAGGCTCTGCTGGGGCCGGGCCTGCTTGACCGCGAGCGGAGCCTCTCGGACGCGGCGACGGACGCGGCAGGAGGCGTGGAGTGGCCCTTCACGGGCACCGGGCGGTTGCGGAGGCCAAGTGGGGGGAAGGTTCTGCCGGAACGGGCGGTGCCGCCCGGGACCGAGACGTGCGCCGAGCCCCCGCGCGGGCTCTGACTAACCCGCGCGGGCGCCGAGCGCGAGCGCGATGCGCCGCCACGCGTGGAGATGGGGCGTCGCCCGTGGTAGATGCAGGACGATGCGGCGCGCCGAGCCGACGACATGCACCCCCAGCTTCAGCAGCCGGTCGCGCAGCCACGTCACTTGGGTGCGGGCACAGCCGGTGCGCGCCGCCCGCAGCCGCAGCTCCTGCATGAGTACGTAGGCCGCCGCGGTCAGCAACACGCGCAACTGGTTCGCCAGGAACTTGCAGCAGCTCGTGCGGTCGATCTGCAGGCCATCCAGCAACTCCTTGATCCGGTTCTCGATGTCCCCGCGGGCGCAGTAGACCCTCTCGTAGACGAAGCGCGAGCTCTCCAAGAGATTCGTCACGACGAAGCGCGGATTGTCCCGCGGCTCGCGACCCTTGAGCCGGACCACTTCCGCCTTGATCACGACCCGGCGTTCGCGGCCCCACGTGCGGGCCGCGTAGCGGGTGTCGGTATAGACGTGCTCGGTTCGGCCACTGGCCTCGCTCTGCGCGCGGGCCACGGCCATCGCGGATTCGGCATGCCGCTGCAACACCGCGTTCTTCCCCATCGCGACCACGTAGTCGAGCCCAGGTTCGGCATCCAGGAAATCGAGGATCTCCGGGGTCGCAAAGCCCCCGTCGAGCCGGACGAGAAACCGAGTCGCCGGAAACGCCGCCCGCAGCATCGGCAGCAGCCGACACAGCAAGCTCAGGGTCCCGTCGGCCGCCACCGCCTTGCCCGGCCGCAGCACCGCCGCGCACAGATACTGCTCCTTCTCGTCGTTGAAAGTCAGGAACGCGAGCAGCGGCAGATAGCACCAACTGTCGTAGTGCCCGTTGAAGAACGTCAGTTGTTGCGCGCCATGCGTCCGGTCGTCGGTCGGGTCCAGATCGATGGTGACCCGCCACACCCGCCGCCGCAGGCGGCGTCGATGCCGCTCGATCACGCACGCCGCCAACTCCCGCGCCATTCGGTAGAGCGCGCCGCGGCCCGGGCCGTTCTCGAACCGCGAAATCGTTGGTTGCGACGCCAAGGGCGCGCCGGCCACGGGG
The DNA here is from genome assembly GCA_965229825.1 of Vicinamibacterales bacterium. Taxonomy (GTDB): domain Bacteria; phylum Acidobacteriota; class Vicinamibacteria; order Vicinamibacterales; family UBA8438; genus JAJEEA01. Next base: position 146,528 of record CBDDJQ010000012.1, on the reverse strand, counting down.
TCCCGCCCGAGCAGCAGCTTGTGGATGGGATCCTCCGCCAAGTGGTCGGCGTCGTTGCCGTCGGGATGACCGCACGCGATGCCGAAGATCCGCTGTCCGATCAGCTCCGCGAGCGTGTGCCGAATCTTCTCCGGCGCGCGCTTGTCGGCGAGACACCCGGCAAACGCCTTGACGAGGCCGTACACCCGCTCGGCCGCCTTGAGGAGGACGGCGCCACCATCCGAGCTCGCCTGCTCGCGGTCGAACGTGGCGACGACGGGCTTGTCGAAGAGCTCCGGGAACAGGACAGTCTGTGATATCTTGTCAGCCGCCATGCAGGGGCCTCCATCGTGGCTAAACGTTTGTCAGCACTGCGTTTGTACCACATGGAGGCTCCTGTGTCTCTCCAGAATCAGCACCTTCACGAATAATCCGGGCTAGGAGTCTGCGCCGCAGAAAAATCGATGCGAAAATTGTAGGCGAGAATCCAACGCTGGAAGGACTTGATGTCGACGACTTTTCGCCGCTACGTGCCGGAGCAGTCGCTGCTGTTGCCGCCCGACCTGCGTGATTGGCTGTCCGAGGGCCACTTGGCGCACCACATCAGCGATCTGGTGGACGGTCTGGATCTGACGGCGTTCTACGCCCCGTACGAAGGGGACGGTCGTCGCAACGCGCCGTATGAGCCCCGGATGATGGTGAAGATTCTGCTCTACGCGTATGCGACGGGGGTGTTCTCGTCGCGTGGAATCGCGAGGAAGCTGGAGGAGGACGTGGCGTTCCGGGTGCTGGCGGCGGGCAACTTTCCGCAGCACCGTACGGTGTGCGAGTTTCGTCGTCGTCATCTGGAGGATTTCAAGGCGCTGTTCGTGGAGGTGGTTCGTCTGGCGCGGGAGTTGGGGCTGGCGAGCTTTGGGAAGCTGTCGATTGACGGGACGAAGGTTCGCGCGAACGCGAGCAAGCACAAGGCGATGAGCTACGGCCGGATGCAGGAGGAGGAACGGCGTCTGGTCGAGGAGATCGAGACGTTGTTGCGGTCGGCGGATGCAGTCGACACGGCCGAGGACGTTCGCTTGGGAGCGGATGTGCGGGGGGACGAGTTGCCGGCGGAGTTGCGCCGGCGCGAGGAGCGTCTGGCCGCGATCCGGGCGGCGAAGGCGCGTCTGGAGGCAGCGGCTCGGTCGGCGGACGACACGCGGGGTCGTCAGCCGGGTCAGGCCCGCAACCCGAAGGGGGGTCGGCCCTACAAGCGGGCGTATGGCGAGCCTGAGGAGAAGGCCCAGAGCAATTTCACGGACCCGGAAAGCGGGATCATGAAGACGAGCAACGATGGATTCCAGCAGTGCTACAACGCGCAGGCGGCGGTGGACGGTGACCACCAGTTGGTGGTGTCGACGGAGCTGACGGCGAACGCGAGCGACCAGGGCGCCCTGCCGGTGTTGCTGGATGAAGTGAAGAAGACGTTCGACACTCAGCCGGAGAAGGTGTTGGCCGACGCGGGGTACTGCAACGAGCGGGACTTGGTGGAGCTGGAAGAGCGGGGCGTTGACGGGTATGTGTCGCTGGGCCGGGAGGGCAAGACAAATGCCGGCCGAGACTTGGACAAGCATCCGGCGACGGGTCGCATGCTGAAGAAGCTGGCCACGTCGGCGGGCCGGGCGGCGTATGCGGAACGCAAGTGGTTGTCGGAGGCCCCGTACGGCTGGATCAAGCACGTGTTGGGATTCCGGCGTTTCAGCCTGCGGGGACTGGCCAAGGTGCGTTGCGAGTGGGACTTGGTGTGCCTGGCGCTGAACGCCAAGCGCCTGCACGCGCTGATGGCGGCGTAGTCGCACAGATTATGGGGCTCGTCACGGCGGCCAATCGGTCCGAATCGTGCTCTCCGGCGGACCCTCCGGCCGATCAGGGCATGATTTTGCTGTTTGTTCGCAATTCACCGGGAAACGGCCGAGTTGTCGAGTTGCCCCGGCATGGGTGAGTCAGGTCGCGGGACGGCGCTCCATCTCATGCCGTAAATCTCCTGCGGCGCAGACTCCTAGCCGGACCGCGGCGCTGCGGGCTGACGCCCACGTCTCCAATAGCCGCCGTTCGTTGGGGGTGAGCGTCACCTGTGCAGCAACCCTCATCGGATGGATTCCTTCCGTTTTTGTCCGGTGCTGGCAGTGTATCCGCGCATGAGATTATAATCAAGTTTTTGTCCAGGACACTACACTAGAATCACGCGAGCGTCGCCGCCGACGAGTCGGCCGCAACGAGCGGTGTTCAGGAAACTCGAACGGAGCACACGCATGAGACCCGACGAACCACCGCGGTTCATCCGAACGCACGGCCGGCCGGCGACGCTCCGGGGCGGCGTCCGGGTCGCGGTGACCGCCACGGCAGTGTGGTGCGCGGCGGTCATGGCGTCCGCGCAGCCGGTGGGCTCGCATACCCCGTGGGGCCATCCGGACCTGCAGGGGGTGTGGGACTTCCGGACGATCACGCCGCTGGAACGGCCCGCGGAGCTTGCGGGGAAGGCCGTCCTCACGGAGGAAGAGGCGGCCGCGTATCAGACGCTGGAGAATCGCCGCCAGAACCGCGACCTCGTCGATCCGGCGAAGGGCGGGGCGCTCTACCCCCCGGAATCGCAGGGGGGCGTGGTGCCCTACAACGAGTTCTGGTACGACCGCGGGGCCACCCTGGTCGAGGATCGACGCACGTCGTTGATCGTGGATCCGCCGGATGGACGACTCCCGGCGCGGCAGGCGGGAGCCCTCGAGCAGATCGGGTCGGCGGGCGAGGATCTGCCCGGATCGCGCCCCGTTCGGTACCGGGCCGGCGGCATCGGGGCCGACGGTCCGGAAGACCGCGGGCTCGGCGAGCGGTGCCTGCTGGGGTTCAACAGCGGCCCGCCGTTGATTCCCGGCGCCTACAACAACAATATCCAGCTTTTCCAGACGCCCACCCACGTGGTCATCCATCACGAGATGGTGCACGACACGCGGTTCGTGCCGCTCGACGGGCGCCCGCATCTGTCCGATGCGATTCGCCAGTGGATGGGCGATGCCCGGGGACGCTGGGACGGTGACACCCTGGTGGTCGAGACCACCAACTTCACGGACAGGACGGCGAGCTTCAGCCCCGCGATCACGAGCGCGGTGGGAACCGGCGCGACGCTCACCCTGACCGAGCGGTTCACGCGGGAGGACCGGGATACGCTGCTCTACGAGTACACGGTGGACGATCCCGTCGTCTTCACTCGGGGGTTCACCGCGGCCATTCCGATGAAGCGCTCGGAGCTTCCGGTGTTCGAGTACGCGTGCCACGAGGGGAACCGCGGGCTCGCGAACATCCTCGCGGGGGCCCGACTGACCGCCCGGGATTGACGGTCCGTGGTGCACCCCGCGTTGCACCGAGAGCGGCGAATGCGCCAGCGGGCTGTGATGCGCCCGCCTCACAAGGTGTGAGGAAGGCGCATCGTGGAGGCATATTGCAGCCGCGGACTGCGCGCAGTCCGACTAACAACGCGGTTCAGCGGGATGGAACCACGGGATGAGAGGATCTTCATGAAGCGACTTCAGCTACTGGCGGCAGGACTCGCCCTGATTATCACCGGTTGCGGAGAAAGCCCGGCTCCCGACGGGGCGGGCGCACTCGCGCTGGTCGGGGCGCAGCTGATCGACGCGACCGGTGCGTCGCCGGTGACCGACTCGGTGGTCGTCATCCGCGACGGCCGGATTGAGAGCGCCGGCCCTCGGGACGCGACGCCGGTGCCCGACGGCGCGGAGACGCTCGACGTGACCGGCAAGACGATCATTCCCGGTCTGGTGAACCTGCACGTGCACTATCGGGAGGGACCTGAGGAGATCGAGAGCCAGTTCCGGTCGCAGCTCTACTACGGCGTGACCACCGCCCGGAGCATCGGCAGCGATTCACCCGAGCGGGTCGCCCACCTGCTCGGGGCCGCCGGCCGTTCCGACGCCCCCCGGACCTACACGGCGGGGCAGGGATTCTCCTACCCCGGTGGGTTCAACGCGGCCGGCCGGAATGCCCCCACCACCGAAGAGGAAGCGCGCGCGCTGGTGCGGGACCAGATTGCCCTCGGCGTGCACTTCATCAAGATGTGGGTCAACGCGGTCCCAGAGCCGGGCATCAAGATTCCGCCGGAGATACGCGCGGCGATCATCGACGAGGCGGTGCAGAACGGCGCCATCCCCGTCGCCCACATCGACGACGAAGCCGACGGCCGCCAACTGATCGAGGCCGGCCTGCGGGACTTCCTGCACAGCACCGTGCTGACCTTCGGCCCCGGCGCCGGCGTCCCGGTGGACGATCCCGACCCCTCGGCCGAGTTCATCCAGATGAGTCTCGACAACGGCGTGTACTTCACCCCCACCCTGTCGATCCTCCAGAACCGCTGGCACTTCGCAGAGCATCCGGAGCTGCTGGACGATCCGGCGTTACGCGCCGCGTTCAACCTCTACAACCCGGATGCGCTGGCCCGATTGGACGACGCGGCCAGCAGGGCGGAGATCGTCGACGATCCGGGATTCGAGGACCGCAAGGCCGCGTTCCGGCAGTTGCTGGACTTCGTGAAGACGATCCACGACGCCGGGGTCACGGTTGCGCTCGGGAACGACGCCGGGACCCCGAACGTGCCGTTCGGCTGGGGCATGCACCACGAGATGGAGCTGTACGTCGAGGCGGGTCTGACTCCGATGGACGCCATCGTCGCGGCCACCGCCACCGGCGCGGGTCGGATGCCTCCGGTGGGCGAGGCCGACTTCGGCACCGTCGAGGCGGGCAAGGTCGCCGACCTCGTCGTGCTGAATGCCGATCCGCTGGCCGACATCCGCAACACGCTGGACATCGACCGGGTGATGCGGCTCGGCGAGTGGGTGGACCGTTCGGGATTTCTGCCGGCGCCGTAGCCGGAAAAACCCTTCGGCGCCGCGGAAGTGGTTCAGGTTCGCCGGCCGTTCCGGGTTACGGCGCCGCCCGAGCAGCGTCAGCAGCGAGGCAACCCGCACGTTCGGGAAGTTCCCAGCGAGGCGGAGTCGCCAGGTCGGCCGCGCTGAGCCGTCCGCCGCGGGCGGTGAGCCAACTGGCGACGGCCTCCCGGACGAGCGGCGCCGTCGCGAGCGGAGCCTCCGGCCGCGCGACGACGGAGTCGCGTGCGGCGCGCGCGGCGAAGAAGTCTGTGGTCGCCACGACAAGGGTCTCGTCCAGGCCGATCGTTACTCCCGATGGCCGGACGATCTCGAGTTGCCGACGAGCCCCCGCGCACGCCACCCGCACGCGGACACCCGACACGCTCGGGATCCCTCCCCGGCTGCTGGCCAGCGCGCGCGTCAACGCGCGATCCAGGGCTTGCTGCACCTGCGCCCCGGTCATTGCCAGCTCGACGATGCGATTGTCGAAGGGAAACACGTCGTAGAGCGGCCCGCGCGTGAGAGTCCCGGCTGGCAGACCCCTGCGTAGTCCGCCACGCCTGGCGCCCATGCCGATCGCGAGGTCCGCGTTCGGTAGGGTGGCCAGGAATGCATCCGCGAAAAGGTTGCCGAGCGGCGATTCGGCGCCGTCCCCGTTCCGCGGGACAGGTGTTGCCAGGGTTACGCCGAGCGGCTCGGCGCGCCAGCGATTCACGCGCTCGAGTTCCGGTTGCATCACGGCGACGATTGACGCCTCGGGCCGGACCGGCGCAGCTTCGTAGGTCGCCGGCGTGGCGTCGCGGCCGGTCGCACAGGACCAACCGTCCGGGGCGACGGTGGCACAGACCGCCCGGGGCGGGAAGAGTCGTGCCGCCACGACCCCGGCGCCGCGCTGCACCGTCAGATCGACGCGCGCGAACGCGCTTCCCCGCGAATAGGCCTGGACGATCGGGATGCCCGCCACCTCGTGCGCCACCGCCCGGTGGGTGTGTCCGGCGACGATTGCATCGACGAGACCAGCCGGCAGCCGCCGGGCCAGCTCGAAGATCTCGGCATCGTCGTCGCACGACGACAGGTCGGTGGGATTGTCGAACCGGAAGCACGCGCCGCCGGCGTGCGCCAGGATCAGCACCAGATCGGCGCCGCGCGCGCGCAGGCGCCGCGCCTCGTTCTCGACGGTGGGTGCGAGCGCAGTCGTGTCGAGCCCCTGGACGTTGGCGGCGAGCGTGCTGGTGAGACCGCCGCGAGTCATGACCCCGACGATGCCCACCCGCAGGCCGGCGGCGTCGACCAGCGTGGACGGCCGGACGTTCGGCCATGCCGGCGGGCGTCCCGTCGCCGTGTCGACCACGTTCGCCGCGAGAAACGGAAACCGCGCGCGCGCCGCCGCGGCCTTGAGCGCCCCGCGCATGTCGGGCGTCCCACTGTCGTCCGCCGACGCGGTGTCGCTCGCCCCGTAATCGAACTCGTGGTTGCCGATGGCGAGCGCGTCGTAGCCGAGCGCGTTGTAGGCGTCGACGACGAGGGCGCCTTCCGAGAGATTGGATGCGATTCCTCCCTCGAAGGTGTCGCCCGCGTCCAGCAGCAGCACCGCGCCGCCGTCGGCCGCCCTCGCCGCGCGCAGGTTGCGCAGGTACCCGCCCAGCAGCGCGAGGCCTCCGCGTCCATCGTCGGGGAACACGCGACCGTGCAGGTCGGTAGTACCGACGATCGAGAGCGTGACGCGCCCGGTTGCGCCGGACGGAGCGGGTGCGGGGTCCTGCGTCGCCCCGGCCAACCCCACAAGGAGAGCGAAGGCGGCAACCGGCGCGGCCGAGCCGACGATTGACTGGCGCAGGCGGGTCACGGTTGTAATTCTCTACCAGATCGAGCCGCCGCCGGCGTCGGAATCGCCGTCACCTCCTGGGGCCGAGGCCCGTAGTGCGGCGCGGTGCCGCCGACTTCCAGCGCCCCGAGGTCGGGCGCGCTCCCGGTGAAGCCGTCGGTCACCGACGGCAGCACCATCCCCCGGTCGACGGCGGCCGAGCCGGGCCTCAAGCGAAAGTCGAGATCGTCCGCATCGTAGACGGCCTGGAGCGCGCTCACGTTCCGGGCGTCGAGCGCGGGGACGTTCACGAACACGTCGTATCCCACCTGAACGCTGTTCCGGTCCTGCCCGGTCGCCGCACTGTATTCCTCGAGCGTCGCGAACTCGCGCAGCTCGAGGGCCGGGGCGTGATTCGGGGCCCGGAAGTCGGCGGCCACGTCGAACGGCGGACTCTCCCATCGAAACGGCATCGCGGTGTCCGGCGCGGGGCCGAAGCCGTTGTAGTCCGACGAGGTGTAGTTGGTGAACGTCGTGATCCCGAACAGGTTCGGACGCTGACCTCGAAAGTCGGGCGGCGCGTTCTGCCCCAGAATCAGGTTGTTTCGCCAATGCGTGTTCGACGTGGTCCCGGTCTCGGACAGGACGGTGTTGTTGTAGAACACGACGCCGGCGGCGCCGAAGAAGCGGCTCGAGCCCCCCGGCAGGTTGTAGGCGATGTTCCGAATCCAGTAGACGGGTCCGCCGAGCACCGGCTGACTGCAGAACGCATGCGACGCGTGGTTGATGAACAGGTTCCGGAGCACGCGCACGTTGTGCAGGCTCCCGTCGGTCTCGATCGGGTTGTCGTGAGAGTTGGTGATGTAGTTGTTGTAGAAGTCGATTGCGACGGGGCGCCGGTCCCAGAACTCGCGCGGCGGGTACTGGGGACCGTCGGGTATCCCGGGTCCGGACGCGACGCTGCCGTCGGGATTCCCGTAGGTCTCCACGTTGATCCCGTCGTGGAAGTCGGCGATGTAGTTGTAGGCCACGACGTGTCCGGGCCCGTAGAGTTTCACCGCCACGTAGGAGGCCATGACGGGGGGATGGACCTGACCGTCGACGCCGTCGAACCGCCCCCAGAGCGGCGCGTCGCTCCATCCGATCAGGCGCTCGGGGTCGTTCCGGCCGTAGAACCAGTTGTCGGCGATGTAGAAATTGCTGGAACCCGAATAGTTGGTGAAGACACCGGCGCCCACATCCTCGAAACGGGAGTGCTTGACCGTGAGCCCCTTCGCCCCCGCGATGAACTGCTGCCCCGCCCAGATGGCGAACTCGGTGTTGCGAAACGTGATGCCCTCGAAATAGGTGTAGTCGGCCGCCATGACGTTGAAGAGAACGAAGTTGCCGTCGCCGTCGAAGATGACCTCGCCGTCACCGGCGGCCTTGATGGCAATCGGCCGCTCGGGCGTGCCGTCGGCCGTCAGGTAGTACGTACCCTCGAATGGAAAGGCGCGGTTGGCTCCACCGTACTCGAGGTGGTTGTATCGGTAGAGGCCGGCGTGCACGAGCAGGGTGTCCCCGGCGCGCACCCGGGGACGCCCGGCCGTGGCGAAGTCCCCGCCGCCGCATGAGGAGTTGTACGCGCATATCAGACCCTCGAACGACGGCTCGATCTTCGTACCCTCGAAGCCATGGGGATAGACGTGCAGCACCCTCCCCGCTTCGTATGGCACCGGCTCCGGGCGCGTCCGCACCGTCACGGTCCTGCCAGCCTCCCCGATCACGCCGTCGGGATCGGTCATCACGAACCGCGCCTCGTACGCCGTGTCGGGCTCCAGGTCGAGGATGCTCCCGGCGAACATGTTCGGAACGACGACGTCGAACTGGTTTCCCACGGAGATCCGCTCGCCCTGGAGGCGCAGGAGGGGGAGCGCCGGCGACCACTGCGTCTCGCCCTGCTTGCGATACGACACCTCCACCGCGGCGTTCCGGTTGTCGTCGCCCCGGATGGACCATTCGAAGCCGAGGTTGATCAGGGTCGGCGGCTCGACGAGGAGCTCTCCCGCCGCGACCGCGTCCCCAGGCGCCTCTCCCCTCTGCGCCCGGACGACGGTGTCGCCGCCGAGGTGCGGCGTGCCGATCACCAACAGGCCCAAGGCGACGATGCGTACGAGTTGACCGAGCCTCTCACACACGGACGACCTCTCTTTCTGCGGCTCGACAAGCCGCGCGCGCCAGGGCCATGGACCCGGGATTCGGCCGATTCTATCGGCAGTTCCCACACCGGAGCCGTTGCACGGCCAGTTCGTCCCGACGCCCATCACGGTTCACTGGTCCGCAGCGTTGATGACAGCGCCGCGACTGCCACTCTCCCACGGGTCGAATGCAGCCTCATCGGAATAGCCGGCGTTGCGCGCGAGGATGAAGACCGTAGGCGCCGTCAAGCAGCCCGTGGCGCCTTCCATGTGCCCGGGCCCCGGGCCCACGAGATCCCGAGGCGAGTCGGGCAGGCTTCGGATCGAGCCCCGTTCGGGCTATCATCCGAACGTCGGCCGAGAGGGTACGGCGGCAGCGCGGTGGAGCCGAGAACACGAGCTCGCTGAACACGGGTTCGAGGGGAGAGATGCCATGTCATCGACACGATACCTGATGTCCACGTTGTTCGCCTGCGGTGCTCTCGTACTGGGCGGGTGCGCCACCGAGTCGGAGACGACGACCGAAGCGGCCCCGCCCCCGGGCAACACGATCACGGGTGAGGGTCTGCCGAACCCGACCGCGACCGTGACGGCGAATTGGGGCAACCTGCCCGAGGGCCGGGAGTGGGGCTCGACCGCCGGCATCGACATCGACCCCAACGACGGCCAGATCTGGGCCTACGAGCGCTGCGGCGCCGGTTCGTTCGGTGCGGGCGTGCCCGTCAACTGCGACTCCAACCCCGTCGACCCCGTCTTCAAGTTCGACCGCGACACCGGGGAGGTGCTGGCGAACTTCGGCGGAGGCATCATGGTCACGCCGCACGGCATCCACGTGGGTGCCGACGGCAACGTCTGGGTGACCGACTTCGCGGGGAACCAGGAGGGGACCAAGGGGCATCAGGTCCACAAGTTCAGCCCCACCGGCGAGCTGCTGATGAGCCTCGGCACGGCGGGCCAGCCGGGAAGCGGCCCGAACCAGTTCAACCAGCCGAACGACGTGATCACCGGGCCCGACGGCAGCATCTACGTCGCGGACGGACACGGCGGCCAGGGCATGACCACCGCACAGGCGATAGCGGCAGGACTCGAGGCGGGCGCCACCGGCCGCATCCTGAAGTTCGCCCCCGACGGCACGTTCATCACCGAGTGGGGACAGATCGGCACGCTGCACGGCGAGTTCCGCACGCCCCATGCGCTGGCGTTCGATTCGCAGGGGCGCCTCTTCGTCGCGGATCGCGGCAACCATCGCATCGAGATCTTCGACCAGGACGGCAACTATCTCGACTCGCGCTACTCCTACGGGCGCATCAGCGGCATCTTCATCACCGGCGACGACATGTTGTACGCGATCGACTCCGAGTCGAGCCCGACCAGCCATCCGAACTGGATGAACGGCGTGCGCATCGGGCACGTGGACGAGGACCGGGTCACGGGCTTCATCCCGCCGTTCGACGCGGACACGCGGCCGTACCAGGGCGCGGCCGGCGAAGGTGTCGCGGTCGACGCGGACGGCAGCGTGTTCGCGGCCGAGGGACCGAACTCGCTCCGCTTCGCGGGTGGCGCGTTCACGAAGTACGCGGTCGCTCAGTAACAGAGCCCGTGCTGCTGGAAGTGCTCGAGGCGGGAGAACCATTCGACGTTGCAGGGAGACGAGGCCGGACGCCGGTCACGGATGCCAAACGGGCGCCAACCAGGGTAAGCTGGAGGGTCTTTGGGCAACCCCACAGGAGAGACATCGATGAAATGCTGGACCCGTAACCTCGTTGTGACCCTCGCCTTCGGATTGGCGGCTGCGGCCGTGGTCTCGGCCCACATGGCGTACTCGAAGAGCATGCCGGTCAAGGACGCCACCCTGAGCGCATCGCCGGAGCAGGTGCAGGTGTGGTTCACGCAGGATCCGGAGCCGGCCGTGAGCCGGCTCTCCCTGGCGGGTCCCGGCGGCGAGATCGCGATGGGAGAAACCCGGGTGGGCGAGGAGAAATCGCTGATGGCGGCAGTTCCCGCCCCGCTCGGACCGGGGACCTATACCGTGAGCTGGCGCTCGGCCGGCGACGACGGCCACGTGCAGCGCGGCGACTTCTCGTTCACCATCCGCGCCGCGAACTGACCGGCGGCGGGTTCGGCGCCGCGCCCATCGGACCTTCCGCCTGGACGGGCCGGCGCCTCACCCGGGGAACCCGCGGCGAGACCGGCGGCCGCACCTATGGCAGCGAGGCGCCCGCGTGGCGAGACGCGACGCGGGCGCCTGTTTCCCGACCCCGGCCGGACCCTCACCGCTCCTGCATGTAGGGGTATCGGTAGTCCCGAGCCGGCGCGAACGTTTCCTTCGTGGTCCGGGTGCTGATCCAGCGCAGCAGATTCTGCGGACTGCCCGCCTTGTCATTGGTGCCGGACGCGCGCGAGCCGCCGAAGGGCTGCTGTCCCACCACCGCGCCGGTCGGCTTGTCGTTGATGTAGAAGTTGCCGGCGGCATGGCGCAGCCGGTCCGAGGCGAGGTTGATGGCCCGCCGGTCGCGCCCGAAGATCGCCCCGGTCAGCGCATAGGGTGACGTCCGGTCGCACACCTCGAGCGTCTGCTCGTAGTCGCTGTCCTTGTAGACGTGGACCGTGAGCACGGGACCGAACAGCTCGGTCTCCATGGTGGCGTACCGCGGATCGTAGGCCTGGATGATCGTCGGCGAGATGAAGTACCCGGTGCTGTCGTCGCACACGCCCCCGCAGATCACATCGGCGTCGCTGTCGGTCCGCGCGGCGTCGATGTAGCCTTTCAGCTTGTCGAACGTGGTCTTGTCGATGACCGCCCCCATGAAGTTGGTGAAATCGGTCACGTCACCGCAGGCTATCGCCTCGACCTCGGCGATGAACTCGTCGCGGCACCGGCTCCACAGGCTCTCCGGGATATAGGCGCGGCTGGCCGCGCTGCACTTCTGTCCCTGGTACTCGAACGCCCCCCGGATGAGGGCGGCGACGAGTTCCTGCGGGTCGGCCGAGGCGTGCGCGAAGACGAAGTCCTTGCCGCCGGTCTCGCCGACGATCCGCGGATAGCTGCGATACCCGGCGATGTTGCCCCCGACGGTTCGCCACATCCCCTGGAACACCTCGGTGCTGCCGGTGAAGTGCACGCCGCCGAGGTCGGGATGGGCCATGGCGGGACCGCCGATCTGCCCGCCGCTGCCCGGCACGAGGTTGATCACGCCCGGGGGCAGGCCGGCCTCTTCGAGCAACTGCATCAGCCAATAGGCCGAGAACACCGCGGTGGACGCCGGTTTCCAGAGGACGGTGTTGCCCATCAACGCCGGGCTGGTCGGCAAATTGCCCGCGATGGAGGTGAAGTTGAACGGCGTGACCGCGAGGATGAACCCTTCCAGGGCCCGATACTCGACGTAGTTCCAGATGCCGGCCGAGCTCTCCGGCTGCTGCGCGTAGATTTCGGGCAGGTACGAGACGTTGTACCGCCAGAAATCGATGAGCTCGCACGCCGCGTCGATCTCCGCCTGGAACACCGTCTTGCTCTGATTCAGCATCGTGGCGGCATTCACGATCGGCCGGTACCGACCGGCGAGCAGCTCGGCCGCCTTCAGGAAGATGGCCGCGCGCGATTCCCAGGGCATCTCGCTCCACCCGGGACGGGCCGCCGCGGCCGCGGCGACCGCCTGGTTCACGACGTCGGCATTGCCACGGTGATAGGTGGCTACCTGTTTCTGGTGATCGTGCGGCAGGATGCAGGTGCCCAGGTCGCCGGTGGTGACCTCGCGACCGCCGATGATGAGGGGAATCTCCACCGACCCGGCGGCAAACGTCCCGAGCTGCGATTTGAGCGCCGCCTTCTCCGGCGACCCGGGGGCGTAGCTCAGCACCGGTTCGTTTCCGGGGGTGGGCACCGTGACACGAGCGTTGTTCATCGAAAGGACTCCTGACAGGACAGCGAACACGAAAGTACCGGGAAACGTTCCATTGTTTCACAGAACGGGATCCAGGCCGCTTTCCGTGCGGACCGATTTCTTGACCGGCCCCCGTGTTCGGGGTAGACTCGGTCGGCCTATACTGAGACTCAGTTTCACTTGACAGTCGCCGCAAGTGGACCCCCAGCCACCACCGGCGCCCGGAGCCATCTTCACCGTGCATCAGGGTCTCCACACGCTCGACCAACTGCCCATCGGCGACACCGGGGTGATCCACCACGTCGGGGGCCAGCGCCCTCTGGCGCGGCGGCTGATGGAGATGGGGCTGGTGCCGGGCACCCGCATTGAGGCGGTGGGCCGGGCGCCCCTGGGCGACCCCCTGGAGGTACGCCTGCGCGGCTACCTGTTCTCGCTGCGGCAGGCCGACGCCGTGCACATCCAGCTTCTGCCGGATGACCGCGCCGACCTCGCGGAAGCCGACGGCGACGGGGCGCCGTGCCGCCTGCCGGCTCACGACGCGCCGGGAGGAACGGACCCCGGCGCCGGTGAGGCCACCCGGGTCCCGCGCGTGCTGGTGGCCGGGAACGCCAACGCAGGCAAGACCACCGTCTTCAATGCGCTGACCGGGGCGCGCGCCCATATCGGCAACTATCCGGGAGTCACCGTCACCCGGGCCTCGCGCCGGATCACCCTGCCCGATGGAGCACCGGTCGAGATTGTCGACCTCCCCGGCACCTACAGCCTGACCGCCCACTCGCCGGACGAGCAGGTGGCGGTCGACGGGGTGCTGGGCCGATACGACGATCCGCCGGATGCGGTGGTCGTCGTGGTCGACGCCGGGGTCATCGAACGGGCGCTGTATCTCCTGCTGCAGATCGCCGAGACGGGCATCCCGGTCGTCGTGGCCCTCAACATGATGGACGAGGCCGAGGCGGCGGGCATCGCGTTCGACGCCGAACGGCTGGGCCGCTGGCTCGGCGCCGCGGTGGTGCCGACCGTCGCCTCGAAAGGCACCGGCCTCGATGCCCTCCGCAACGCGATCGGCGCCGCGGTGACGCTTGCGCCGCGCACCGATTCGACCTGGACCGGTCTGCCGCCCGAGGCGGAACGCGACGTGGCGGCGGTAACCCGGGCGCTGACCGACGCCGACTTCGGGCGCACCCCGGCCGTCCGCCGATCGTGGGCGCTGTGGTCGCTGTTGTCGCTGGACACCGACGGGGCGGCCACCGGTCTGCCCGCCCCGGTCCGCCACACGGTCCACACGGTCCGGCGGGACGCCGCAGCCGCGCAACGGAGCGTCGACCAGGAGATTATCTCTGCGCGCTATCGCTGGATCGAAGCGGTGGCCGACGACGTCCGGACCGTCCGGCACCGGGACACCCGCACCTGGACCAAACGGATCGACGACGTACTCACCCATCGGTTCTACGGCCTGGCGGTCTTCGCGGTGGTGATGGCGGTCGTGTTCGAGGCGCTGTTCACCTGGTCGGAACCGTTCATCGGGGGTATCGAAGCGGCAACCGGGTGGCTGCAGACCGGGGTGACGACGGTGCTGCCGGCCGGGAACCTGGCCGACCTGCTGGTCGACGGGGTCATCGCCGGCGTCGGGAACGTCGTCGTCTTCGTGCCGCAGATCGCGATGCTGTCGTTCTTCATCGCCCTGCTCGAGGATTTCGGCTATCTCGCGCGGGTGGCGTTCGTCATCGATCGGCTGATGGGGCGGGTCGGTCTGCACGGCAAGGCCTTCGTGCCGATGCTCTCCGGATTCGCGTGCGCCATTCCCGCGGTGATGGCCACTCGCACCATCGAGGGCCGGCGCGATCGGCTCATCACCATGCTGACGCTGCCGATGATCTCCTGCAGCGCCCGACTGCCGGTCTACGCGCTGGTCACGGCGGTGGTGTTCGCGGGCAGCCCCCGCGTCCTCGGAATCCTGAGCGCCGGGGCGGTGGTGCTGTTCTCGATGTACGCGCTCTCGGTCGCCGCGACCCTCGGCGCGGCGGCGGTGCTGCGCCGGACCGTGCTCCGCGGCCCCCGCCTCCCGCTCCTGCTCGAGCTTCCCCCGTATCGCCGGCCGGTCTGGCGCAACGTCTTCCTCGTCACGTGGCGCCGGACGCGGAAGTTCCTGGAGGACGCGGGCACCGTCATCCTGACGATGACGATCATCCTGTGGGCGCTGCTGACCTTCCCCCACAGCAGCGACATAGAGGCGCGGTACGACGAGGCGCGGACCGGGATTCTCGCGTCGACGACCGATGCGGCCGCGCAGCAGGAGCGGCTCGGCGAGCTGGAAGGGCAGCATGCCGGCGAGCAGCTCCGCTACAGCATCGGGGGCCGGGCGGGCCGGCTGATCGAGCCGGTAATCGAGCCGCTCGGCTTCGACTGGCGCATCGGGGTCGGCATCATCGGGGCCTTTGCGGCGCGCGAGGTCTTCGTCTCGACCCTGGGCATCGTGTTCGGCATCGCAGAGGCGGACGAGGAGAGCGTGAGCCTGCGCGAGTCATTGCAGCGTGCGGAGCACGCGGACGGATCGCGGCTGATGACCCCGCTCGCGGGGGTCTCGCTGATGGTGTTCTTCGTGCTGGCCTGCCAGTGCATGAGCACCATCGTCGTGGTACGCCGCGAGTCCGGCAGCTGGGGCTGGCCGGCCTTCATGTTCGGCTACATGTCGATTCTGGCCTACTTCGCATCGCTGACGGTGTACCAGGTCGGCTCGGCCCTGGGCTGGGGCGTCTGATCGCCCCCGGGGCAGTCCGCCGGCCGGGGAGGCCGTTGGGAAAGGCCCGCTGCACTCGACCGTTGCGGCACATAGTTTCGCCACGGCTCCCGGCGCAAGATGAGGGGTGACCCACCATGACCTGGCAGGATCCGATCGTCGCCATCATCATCGGGTACGCGGTCGTCGCGCTGTATCGGCATCTGCGCACCCTGATCGGCAGTGCCGCCCCCAATGCGAAGGCGTCCTGCCACGGCTGCGGCGACGGCTGCGGGACGGACGACGTCGCGCCGTCGCGCGGCGCGCCCGCCGCGGCCCCGCTACCGCCCGGGAACCTCCGGATACACTGAGTTCAGTCGCGGTTCGACCGGTTCACGCCAGCGTCGCCAGGGTCGCTTCGAGGAGCGTGCAGAACCGGCCCACCGACGCAATGTGCACCCGTTCGTCGGGCGAGTGCGGGAACTCGATCCGCGGTCCGAACGAGATCATGTCGATACCGGGCACCTTCTTCCCGAGAATGCCGCATTCGAGACCGGCGTGAATCGCCTTCACGTCGGGGTCGCGGTCGAACTCGCGGCGGTGCACGGTCTTGACGACGTCGAGCAACCGGGACTCCAGATCCGGCTTCCACCCCGGATACGCCACGTCCTCCTCGACCGCCGCCCCCGCCAGCGCCCCGACCGCACGCAGGCGGCGGCGCATCGCCTCAAGGGCCGAATCGATCGACGACCGGCTGCTCAGCGCCACCCGCAGCGAGCCGTCGACCGCGGTGACGGTGGCCAGATTGACGCTGGTTTCCACCAGGTCGGGAATGTCGTAGCTCATCGCCTCGACCCCGTGCGGCAGGGCATTGACGAGACGGAGCACCCGCTCGGTCGTCGTGGAGTCCCACACCCTGTCGGGCCGGGTCATCACCTCGGCGGTCAAGCGCATGCCCGGGTCCGCCGGACCGTGCTCGGCACGAATCGCCGCAACCTCCCGGTCCAGCGCCGCCAGCAACGCGCCCTGTCCGTCGGCGGGAACCACGAGGGTCGCGAACGCCTCCCGCGGAATCGCGTTGTGGGCGCTGCCCCCCCCGAAACGCGCCAAGTCGTAGCGGTGTCCGAGCAGACCGACGGACCAGAGGGCCCGCCCCAGCAGCTTGACGGCGTTCCCCCGCTGCAGATGGATATCGACGCCGGAGTGGCCGCCCTTGAGCCCCCTCAGCGCCACTGCCAGGGCGACGCCGGTTGCGGGCGCCGGCGCGGTGCCGAGCTCCAGGGTGAGCTGGGTGTCTCCGCCGCCGGCGCACCCGACGTACAGGATGCCGTCCTCTTCCGAGTCGAGATTGATCAACTGCCGACCCTGCACCAGACCGCCGTCGAGGCGCGCGGCCCCGGTCAGCCCGGTCTCCTCGTCGATCGTGAACAGGAGCTCCAGCGGCCCGTGCGGGAACGCCGTCTCTCCCATCAGGGCCAGCATCGCCGCGACCCCGATGCCGTTGTCCGACCCCAGCGTGGTGCCGGTCGCGGTCAGATACTCGCCCTGCATCTGCGGCACGATGGCATCGGTCGCGAAGTCGAACTCGACGTCCGCATTCTTCTCCTGAACCATATCGAGATGGGACTGCAGGATGGTGATGTCGGCGCCCTCGTGCCCCGGGGTGGCCGGCTTGCGCACGACCAGGTTGCCGACCGCGTCCGCGTGGTGGCACAGACCGAAGCGGTCCGCCAGCTCCACGATGTGGTTGCGCATCCCCTCCTCGCGCTTCGAGGCGCGGGGAATCGCGAGAATGCTGTCGAAGTGCCGCCACAGGGCGGTCGGCTGCAGGTCGCTGACGAAGGTCATGGCGTCTCCTGGGAAGTCATCGGAGGTTGTCGAGTCCCGTATCCTACACCGCCCTGCCGCGACGGTTCGGATGCCGGCCGGAACATCGGCCGCCTGCCCGACGCCCGAGGTTGAAAGTACCGGCGCGGGCGGCTGTCGATGTATCATTCTGCTGCAACCGATGCCTGCGATCCTGCGGATGACGGGCGCGATAGCCACCGGGACGGGCCGCCCGCGACGGGGACGGCGCGGGCGGGCTCGGGGTGCCCGCGACGTCCTCCTGACCGCCGCCGCCGTGTTGATGTCGGTGCAGGCGGGGGC
Source organism: Vicinamibacterales bacterium (assembly GCA_965229825.1). Lineage (GTDB taxonomy): Bacteria > Acidobacteriota > Vicinamibacteria > Vicinamibacterales > UBA8438 > JAJEEA01. The sequence continues at coordinate 128,913 of CBDDJQ010000012.1, read as the reverse complement.
GCAGACTTCATCCCCTGACGAATCGTCCCCTGCCGAGAGCACCGCCGGAGCGCTGAGCCCTACGTCGCTCGCGCGCATCCGGGCCGCGCTGCAGGCAGACCGGCGCGGCGAGCGGCCCGGCCGGACGGTGTTCGCCGATCCCGATGCCGGGTGGATCGTCCCCCCGCAGCCACCCGTCGAACTGGCGCCCGGCCTGGGCTTCATCGAGGGACTGGGTCTCTACGACGACCTGACCCGCGGCCGCGAGCCGGCCCCCATGGGAGGTCCGAGCCACCGGGCGATGATGTACCAGATGACGCCGCGTGAGGTGACGGAGGCGCTCCAGACGGACGTCCTGGGCATCGGCACCGCCTCTGCCTTCTCCGGCGGGCTGCCGTACGTCGTGCGAAAGATCGCCGGCTGGTTCTCCGGCTCCGGCTCCACGCCCCCGGCCCGTCCCGTCCTGACCGCGTATCAGGAAGCCGCAGTGCTCGAGGACATCCGGGCGAACACGGGGGTGATCGACGCCACCCTGCGACAACGCGGCCGTACCGTGACCCTGTCGCTGCTCGTGCCGGCCGGCACCGAGCCCCACGCCGCGCGCGCGATCGGCGAGCGCTTCGTGCGCCTCGTCGCCCGGCGAGCGGCGGAGCCAGGCCGGGGCGCAGACGCCCTGGGCGAGGGGGCCGCGGGCCTGAACGCCGTGGACCTGGAGGCCGAGGGCTCCGAGACCGCGGGCTCCGAGGTCGCGGACCCGGGGGTCCGGTACGAAGACGCCGTGGGCGACGATGACGCCAACGCGATCGGCCCGGGCGCTTTCGACTACGTCATCAGCGTACGCTCGCCGGCCGACACCGTCATCGCTCGCGGCGGCAAGGCGACGAACCAGGGCCTCGTCCGCTGGTGAACCCGGGACCCGGCCCGGCCGACCGGTCGAGCAGCCCCTGGCTACAAATCCATCACCGCGTCGATATCCGGGTCGAGGGCCGGGGGCGGCGAGGCCAGCGAGATCCCGAAGAACAGGGTCATGGACAGGAGCAGGGCGACGAACCCCCCGTTGATGCCGTAGGGCATGGCGAGGCCGAACAGCTCGATGCCGAAGTTGACGACCAGGCTCGCCGCGATCGCCACGTTGGCGGCGGTGGCGGTGGCGCGTTTCCAGTTGAACCCGATGGCCACCGTGGGCACGAGGGCGGCGGCGAAGGTGCCCCACCCGAAGGCGCCGAGCAGCGCCACCAGGTCCTGGCGCGAGTAGAGGACGAAGAGGGCCGACCCGACCGCGAGCCCCACCGTGGCCGCGCGCGCCCAGAACAGCTCGTTCGCGAGGGACCGGCCGTAGAGCGCCCGCGGGATGTCGTGCACGACGGCCGCCGCGCCGAGATTCAGGAAGCTGTCGGCGGTGGACATGATGGCCGCGAACAGCCCCGCGAAGACGATCCCGGCCAGCACCGGGCCGGTGTGGAACTGCAGGAACTGCGGCGCCGCCTCGTCGGGGTTGGCCAGCTCGGGATGACCGCCCTGGATGACCAGGGCTCGCATGGCCAACCCGATGCTGATCCACAACAGCGAGCAGATGGCATAGCCCACCGCGCTCACCGGCAGGCTGCGGCGGGCGTCCTCGACCCGTCGACTCATCATCAGCTTCGTGATGACGTGGGGCTGGCCGGCCCCGCCGAGGGTGAACACGACCAGCCACGACAGGGACCCGAGCATGCCGAGCGTGCCCCAGGGACTGATCGCCTCGGGGTCGTCGGCGACGAGGGTCGTCACGAGACCGCCCAGCCCTCCCTCCACCGCGGCGAGGGCCGCGAAGAACACGAACACGGCGGCGACGATCATGATCGCGCCCTGCACGAGATCGGTGTAGACCGACGCGAGAATGCCCCCGGTGACGCAGTAGAACACCAGCACCGCGCAGGCGACGGCCATGCAGGTGACGATGGAGACCTCGGGGATGAACGACACGTTGTTCAGAAGGTCGCGCAGCACCGTGGCCATCGCGAGGATCTGCGTCCCCAGATAGCCGACCACCCCGAGCAGGATCGCGATGGCCGTCAACAGCCGGGCGAGCTCGCTGCGGTAGCGCGCGGCCACCGCGTCGGGCAGCGAGATGGTGTCGCGCAGCTCCGCCACCATGCGCAGGCGCTTGGCCAACAGGTAGTACACGGAACAGAACGCCAGCGGACTGACCACGGTCATCCACGCCGAGCTCAGTCCCATGCGATAGACGAGCCCGGGACCGCCCACGAAGCCGAACCCGCTCATCACGCTCGAGAACACCGCGAGACCGGTGACGAGGACGCCGAGATCCCGCCCCGCCATGAAGAAATCGCGAGTGGAGGTGGTGCGGCGCAGGGCCCATACCCCGACGCCGACACACGCCGCCAGATAGGCGGCGACGAAGGCGAGCACGACGAGGGCGCGCGAGTCGTCCATCGGGGGTCAGCCGGCGGGCGGCGGCGTCGGCGCGCGGCCGGGGTCGGTCGGGCCGGAAGCAGCGCCGCCGGACGACGCTCTCCGGGCGAGGATCTCGCGGAAGCGATCCATGTCCTGCCGGGTCACGATCGCCCGATCGAACAAGAGGACATAGAGCCCCACGACGAGAAACTGGGCCGGCCAGAACCCGTAGAGGAACCAGGCGGTGGGAACCGGCAGCGCGAGAAACACCGGGGCCGGGTCGACCAGATAGCCGCGGTACGAAACCACCATCATCGTGACGGTCGCCGCGATCAGGAACCCGATCGCGGCCAGCGGCACCCGCACCCGGTCCTGCCGGACCCCGAGGGCCAGGCATCCGACGACGAGCGCCAGTTGCAGGATGCCGAAGGCCCACCCCAGGCCCAGGACCGGCTCGTGACGCAGAAGTCCGGACCCGCCATGGTCCATCGACGGAAACCGCGGATGGGTCGCGCCGGACACGGACGGCTCCCCGGCGCTCCCGTCCCCACCCGGCCCATCCCCGGACGCGCCCGCGCCGGCGGCGACCGCGAGGGCCAACGTCAGGCACAACGCCAGCAGCAGGCCGAACAGGACGATCGGCAACCACGAGGATCGTTCGCGCATCCGGCCCGGAGTGTACCCTGCCCCGCCAGCGAGGGTAGAATCGACAGCAGCATGGTGAACAGGACACGACGGTCGACCGGGAGCCTGCGCCTTGGAACGGCGCGGAGGTTTGGAGGGTTGCCCGGGTGGGCGGCGCCGCAGGGTGGCGGTGTCCGGGCGCGGGGATGGCTATGCGCGGCGGCCGCGGGGTTGCTGGCGGTGCTGGGCGCGGAGATGGCGAGCGGACAGCGCGGCGGCGTTTTTCGCGAGTCGCGCGACCACCCCGCCATCCGTTACACCGACGGGCCGCGGAACGACGCCGTCGCGGCGCTGAACCGGGCCGTGCAATCCGGCGCCGTCGGGCTGGAGTTCGAGCCGACGACCGGCTATCTGCGGTCGCTCCTCGACGCCCTCGACGTGCCGATCGAGTCGCAGGTGACGGTCTTCTCCGAGACCAGCTTCCAGGCGCGCTGGGTCACGCCCGAGAGCCCGCGCGCGATCTACTTCAACGACACCGTCGCGGTGGGCTGGGTGCGGGGCGCCGACGTGCTGGAGATCGCGTCGCTCGATCCGGCGCAGGGAGTCGGGTTCTATTCGCTCGACCAGCAACCGGCCGACCGCCCGGCACTGCGCCAGAACGAGCAGTGCCTGGCCTGCCATCTCTCGTGGGACACCCTGGGCGTGCCCGGGCTGATGACCCTCAACACCCTGCCGCTGCCGGACGACCCGAACGCGTACGCCGTCGGCTGGGTGACCGACCACCGCAGCCCGCTGGAAGACCGCTGGGGAAGCTGGTACGTGACCGGGGCGCCGCCCTCGCTGCGCCATCTGGGAAACCGGACCGAGCCGTTCGAGTACATACCGGGCGGGGGCGATCCGGCACCGGTGCTCGACACGCTCGAAGGCGTCGTCGATCTCGACGGCTACCCCACCCCGTACAGTGACCTCGTGGCGCTGCTGGTGCTCGAGCACCGCAACCACATGACCAACCTGCTGGTGCGGCTGGGCTGGCAGGCTCGCGTCGACGAGCACCCGGGCGCGGCGGGGAGGCGGCCGGCCGGCCGCCCGAGTGCGCCTACCCTCGAGGAGGCCGCGGTCGAGCTCGTCGACTATCTGCTGTTCGTGGACGAGGCGCCGCTGCCTCCCGGCATCGCCAGCACGTCCGGCTTCGCCGAGGTGTACTCGGCTCAGGGCCCCTTCGACGGCCGGGGACGCTCGCTCCACCAGCTCGACCTCGACGAACGGCTGCTGCGGTATCCGTGCAGCCCTCTCGTCTACGCCGACGCCTTCGACGCCCTGCCGGCGCGCGCCCTCGACGCGGTGTATCGGCGGATGTGGACGGTGCTGTCGGGCGCCGCGACCGAGGCGCGCTACGCGCGGCTGCCCCACGCCGATCGCACCGCCATCGTGGAGATCCTGCGCGACACCAAGCCGGACCTGCCGGCGTTCTTCCAGGGCGAGATCGGCTGAGCCCAAACCCGGCTCACGCACCGGTCAGATCGATCTCGTTCGGACCCGCGGCAATCTCGATCTCGTGCTCGTTGCGGTCGGGGCCGTGAAACACGGTCGCGGTGTAGCGGCCGGGGATGACGTCGGGCACCGCGAAGCGGCCGTCCCGGTCGGCGACGATCGCGTAGGGCGTGTCGACGACCATGATGTCGGCGAACATCTCGGAATGCGCGTTGCAAATCACGGAGTACTCGTCGCCGATCTCGAACGTGTGCTTGTAGGTCGTCCCCATCATGGTGGCGATGTTGAACAGCGACTGGCCGTGGCTGTCCTTCACGTGCACCGTATGCAGCTCGTCCTCGCTGTTGGTGAAGTCGATGGTCTGACCGGCCCGCACGAGGATGAACCCGGGCACGAACTGCCGTCCGATCTGGTCCATGATCGGGGTCTCGTCCGGCAGCGGCACGTCGATCTCGGCGTGCGGGTAGAGGACCACGACGGACACCAGCATCCCGACCGCAGGCCGGGCGAGGCCGGTGACCTGTCCCAGACCGGACGCTTCCGCGTCGGCCGCCGTGGCCGCGGCGGCGACCGTCGCCGATTCGGCGGCCGGCGCCTCCGCGCCGACCGTCGCCGGCGTGACCGGCCGGTCACGCCCCGGCGGCAGACCGCCGGCCGGCGGCGGGCCGCCGCCGCACGCGCCGAACAGCAGGGAGCCCAGGAGAGAAAAGGCTTGAATGGTCCGGATCCGCCGATTCCCGGTGCCGAACATGCGGTAAGGTGACAACAGCATCAAGCCAATGATCGTACCAGAAGTCTGGACTCGCCGGGTCGGGCCGGGGCTCTTCGGACGGCCGGATTTTCGAAGCCACCGAGAAGACAGGGAGATGAGGATGACGACATCGACGAGGCGACCCTTCGCGGCATGCGACTACAGGCGGCGAACCCCGGCGCGGGCCGGCGACGGCGAACCCCGCGCGGCCGGCCGGCGGCGCCGCACCGGGTTGCGCCGCGGGCTGCTGACGGCAGTGCTCGTCGCGGCGGCGGGCCTGCCGGTGGCGGGCCAGGAGCGGCCTGCCCTGACCACCGAGGCGGACTTCCTGCGGGCCATGGAGGAGCTCTCGAACTGGGGCCGCTGGGGCGCGGATGACGGGCTCGGGGCCGCGAACTTCATCACGCCGGCCAAACGGAAGGCCGCGGCGGCGCTGGTCACCGAGGGCATCAGCATCTCTCTGGCCCACGACGTCATCGAGGAAGACGCGGTGGACGGCGGCACGTATCTCGACCGGGAGGTGCTGCGGGTGAGCGACACCGGCGCCGCGGATCGCTATCAGTACACCGGCACCTACCACGGCAGCATCCACAGCCACCTCGACTCGGTGGCCTGTCACGTGATGTTCGAAGGCCGGGGCTACAACGGCGTGAGCCGCGAGGCCATCGAGACCAGCGGCGGGTGCCCGCAGGGCAGCATCCACGAGCTGCGGGACGGCATCCTGACGCGCGGCATCCTGTTCGACGCCACTCTGCTGCCGGGGCGGGCCACGCCGGAAGGCTGGCTGGAGCCGGGTGAAGCCGTCACCTGGGCGGACCTCGAGAAGCTCGAAGAGATTCAGGGCGTGCGGGTCTCCGAGGGCGACGTCATCCTGTTGTACACGGGACGCTGGAAGCGGCGGGCGGCGCTCGGCCCCTGGCCCACGTCGGAGGGGGTCGCCGGATACCAGGCCGACGTCGCCTACTTCCTCAAGGAACGCGGGGTGTCCTTCATCGGGCACGACATGTACAACGACGTCTCGCCGCACGGGTTTCCCGAACGGGTCGGCCTGCCGATACATCGGCTCGCGCTGGTGGCCCTCGGCGTGTCCATCTTCGACAACCTGGATTTCGAACAGCTCGCCGAGGAGGCCCGGCGGCTGAACCGCTACGAGTTCCTGTTCACGGCGGCGCCGCTCCGGATCGAGCAGGGCATGGGCTCGCCGCTGAATCCGATTGCGACGTTCTGACCCGGCCCAAGGAGTCGGCGGCGAAAGAAGCGGGCTCCTCGGGCCGCCGTCGCGGGTCGGCCGGATCGGTCCGCGTTGGGCGTATAATCACCGTCCGGTCTCGAAACAGACGACTCGCGGCGAACGCCGCGCACCTCGGGCGATGGCGCCCGACGGGGAGGATGCAGATGTCGATCCCGAAGAGAATCGTCCCGCTGGGGGCAGCCGCCCTCGTGGGGCTGGCGGTAGCCTACGGCAGCTGGGGCAACCTGGAAACGCCGGTCCAGGGGCAGGGGAAAGAGGCCCCCATGTTCGAAGTCGATCCGTTCTGGCCGCAACCGCTGCCGAACCACTGGCTGCTGGGCTCGACGATCGGCGTCGACGTCGACACGCAGGACCACGTGTGGATCGTGCACCGCGCATCGACCCTCGCCCGCAACGAGATACCCGCCATCTCCGACCCGCCGTTCGCCGACGACTGCTGCGCCCCGGCCCCGCCAGTGCTGGAGTTCGATGCCGACGGCAACCTCGTCGGCCACTGGGGCGGCCCCGGCGAGGGCTACGACTGGCCCTTGTCGAACCACGGCGTCACCGTCGACCACATGGACAACGTGTGGGTCGGGGGCAACGGGGGCGGCGACTCGCACGCCCTGAAGTTCACCCGTGACGGACAGTTCCTGCTGCAGGTCGGCGTGGCCGGGCGCGCTCCCGACAGCCTCAGCCTCGACAGCTTCAGCCGCATCGCCAAGATCTCGGTCGACGGCGACGCGAACGAGATCTACTTCGCCGACGGCTACGGCAACAAGCGGGTAGCGGTGGTCGACGCCGACACCGGCACCGTCAAGCGCTTCTGGGGCGCGTACGGCAACGAGCCGGACGACGACCACGATGAGCGCTACGTGCCGGGCGGTCCGAACCTGCAGCAGTTCATGAGCCCGGTGCACTGCGCCGAGGTGTCGAACAGCGGGCTGGTCTACGTGTGCGACCGCGCGCACGACCGCATCCAGGTCTTCCAGAAGGACGGCACGTTCGTCGACGAGATGCTCGTGATGCCCAACACCACGGGGTCGGGCGCGGCCTGGGACATCGATTTCTCGCAGGACGCGGAACAGGCCTACATGTATCTGGCCGACGGCGTGAACCAGCGTATCCACATCATCGACCGCGAGAACCTGGAGCACCTGACGAGCTTCGGGGACGGCGGGCGGCAGCCCGGACAGTTCTTCGGGGCTCACAGCATCGCGACGGATTCGGCCGGCAACATCTATACGACCGAGACCTACGAGGGCAAGCGGGTCCAGAAGTTCATCTACAAGGGCATGGGCCCCGTCACGACCATGAACCAGGGCGTGGTGTGGCCGGCGGATTGACGTAGCCGTCTTCCGCAACCGGCGATTGGCTCGGCGCGGCATCCCGCCGGGGATGCCGCGCCGAAACGGATTGGGCGGGAAGCGAAGCCGGGACGCGGCGATTTCCGGGCACGGTGAATTCGAATCGAGGGATGACGATGCGCAATCGGTCCATGGTGGTCGCCGGGCTCGTGGGGCTGATCGTGACGGCGAGCTGGACGCTGTTGTCGGCCGGACAACTGCCGCTGGCGCCGGTCGGCACCCGCGGCAAGACCATCACCCCGGTGTACGAGGGCTGGTATCCCAATCCGGACGGCACCATCAGCGTGTCGTGGGGATACTTCAACCGCAACTCGGAAGAGACCGTCCGGGTCCCGATCGGGCCGGACAACCGCATCGAGCCGGGCGGCCCGGACCGCGGCCAGCCGACGAACTTCCTCCCCCGCCGCCAGCGGGGGGTGTTCACGGTGGTGGTGCCCGGCGACTTCGGCGACAGCGAGGTGCTCTGGACCCTCTCCTTCCGCGGCGACACCCACACCATCCCCGGCCACCTCCATCGCGACTGGCTGCTCGACGCACTGGGCGGGAACACCAGGGGCGATAGCCCGCCGACGGTCAAGTTCTCCGAGGACGGCCGCGAGTTCCGGGGCCCGGGCGGGTCGCCGGCAGGCCCGTTGACGGCCACCACCGGCACCCCGCTGCCCCTGGCGGTGTGGGCGACGGACGACGGCGTCAGCCGGCGGCGGAACGAGGAGGACGACGACGAGACGGCGCCGCTCGTCCGCCTGTCCTGGCACCTGCATCAGGGTCCGGGCGAGGTGAGCTTCGCCGACCCCGAGATCGAGATCGCGGAAGGCGGCCCCGAGCGGGCCGAGACCACCGCGACCTTCAGCGAGCCGGGCGAGTATGTCCTGCGGGTGTTCGCCAACGACCGCTCCGGCGGCGGCGGGTCGCAGTGCTGCTGGACCAACGCGTTCGTCCGGGTGAACGTCTCCTGACCTGGTTCCGGCCTGCGCCCGCGTCGTCGTGACGCGGGTTGCCGCGGCCGATGTCGGCGGGACCGGCGACGCCCGGATCCACCCTCACACCCGGGTAGTCGTGACGACGGGCTCGAGAGGCGTGCGGTAGAGCGCGTGCAGGAAGCAGGTCTGCTCGCCCATGTCCAGGCACCGGCGCGCGAAGTCCACCCCCTCGCGCGTGTCGAGGTACACGTGGGTCTCGACCGCGCCGGCGCCAGCAGGCTCCCCGCCGGAAGCGGCGCCGCGGCCCGGAAACCGCGTGTCCTGCACGATCCGGTAGCCGGACAGGTCCTTCCCGAGGATCGCGGCGTAGCGCCCGAGCTGGGTCATGAAGCAGAACGCGACGCCTGCCGCCATGTAGCACGCGGCGGAGGGCGCCGCGCCCGCGCCGCCCCTCTCCGCCGGCTCGTCCGACAGGAACCGGAACGTCGACCCCAGCGGGCTGTGAAGCTGCTGCTCGATCTCCTTCACGCCGTCAGGGCGCCGCCGGCAGATCGCCCGGAGGTGGAGCTGCCGGCGCTGCTCGGCCCGCAGGCTGGTGCCGGCGCCGCCGGCCACCCCGGCCACCGGCTTCACCGCTTCGAGGCGCACCACCGGCACCCCCGCCGAATCGACCGACACGGCCCGTGAGAACGACGGCGCGGGGTCGGAGGGGCGGGCGCCGTCCAGCCGCGCGACCCGCTCCACTTGCGCCTCCGCGCCGTTTACCGCGAGGGTGAACCGCGACACGTGCGCCCGGCGAAGCACGTCGCACACGGCGGCTCCGCGCGCCGCGGCGGCCACGACCTCGCGCACCGCTTCCTCGCCGGCGTCGGTGTCGATGCGCACGTCGAGCTCGACCGGCAGGGCGCCGCCGGTCATCGTGCCGTTCAGGGCCGAGCCTTCCATCGTGTAGCGGTTGTCCTGCACCAGCACGAGGTCGCGGACGGTCAGGCGCCGCACCCGCGCCGCCTCCAGCACCGCGTTCATCCAGGACGACACCATGCCCACGGTCATGAACGCGAGCGGACAGGGGGCAGCGTCGAAGCCGTCGAGGTAGGGCCCCTCGTCGCTGGCGAGCCGCCAGAAACCGCCGGCGGTGGAAGCGACGACGGCCTCCTTCTGCATGCCGGAGAGCGACCGCGCCCAGACCCGGACGGTCTCGCCGTCACCGGGCGGCGGCCGATCCAGCCCGAGCGCGTCCGGGCGGTCCACGGCGAAGAAGACGGGACGCCGCTCGCCGCCGAGCACGTTCTCGGCGCCGGCGGCGGCTGGACCGGGGCGTTGGGTGACCATATCCTGTTAGCCGTTGGAGCCGGACCGGCCATCGTGACCCGGGCGAGAACACCCGAGGCGCCCGCGCCGCCGCCTCTCGCCCGGTGGAGCCGGAGCGGCCGTTGTGACCCGGACGAGAACGCCCGAGGCGCCCCCGCCTGTCGCCCGCTGGAGCCGGAACGGCCATCGCGACCCGGGCGGGCACGCCGAAGTCGCCCAGGCGCCCGCCGCCGCCTCTCGCCCGGTGGAGACCGGGCGGCCATTGTGACACACTGGCGCGGCGTTCCCGGTCCGCGCCACGGCCCACCGGCCGCCGTCGACGGACCGCGCCCGAGGAGATCCGATGCAGGCATCCGCCCCGACCGCGAACGAGCCTCCCGCCCCCACGACCACGGCCCTCGCCGGCGTGGCCGCGGCGGCGGTGCTCGCCCTGGTGCTCCTCAGCGTGCCGGGCCCCGAGACGCTGCCGGCCGAGGGCCAGCGGATGGCCACCATCTTCGTGGTGGTGCTCGTCCTGTGGGTGACCGAGGCGCTGCCGGTCGGGGTGACGTCGCTGCTCGCGGTGGTGCTGCTGCCGATCTTCGGGGTGGCGGATCTGCCCACCGCGTTCCGCACCTTCATCAGCCCCGTCTTCTTCTTCGTGCTCGCGATGTTCGTCGTCGCCCAGGCGTTCATCAGCTCGGGGCTCGACCGGCGGTTCTCGCTGTGGCTGCTCTCGAAGGCGGGCACCGACAGCCGCCGCGTCGTGTGGGTGTTCATGGCCGGCACGTGCCTCGTCTCCACCATCATGTCGGACGTGCCCGCGACGGCGATCTTCATGGCCCTGGCCGTCGGCCTGTTCGACAAGATGGGGGTGACCCCCGGCCGATCGTCCTTCGCCAAGGCGCTCATGATCGGCATACCCTTCGCGGCCCTCATCGGCGGCGTGGCGACGCCCGCCGGCAGCTCCATCAACATCCTGGGCATCTTCTTCATCCAGGAGTACGGCAACGTCACCGTGCGGTTCCTCGACTGGATGGTTATCGGGGTCCCGATGGTCGTCGTCCTGCTGCCGGCCGCCGCCCGCATCCTGCTGCACTTCTACCCGCCCGAGATGGAGCAGGTCACCGCGGTCGGCAACGTCGCCGCCGAACGGGCCGCCCTCGGCCCCGTGACGGGACGCGAATGGCGGGTCCTCGCCATCCTCGGCACCATGATCGTGCTGTGGATCCTCAGCACCTGGTTCCCGGCCCTGAACGTGGTGATGGTGAGCATCCTGGGGGCCGTCGTCATGTTCCTGCCGGGCATGCGGCTCTTCACCTGGAAGGAGGTCGAGCGTGGCATCGGCTGGGAGGCCCTGCTGATGGTGGGCGGCGTCACCGCCCTCGGCGCCGCCTCGGTCGAGACCGGCCTCGCCCAATGGCTGGTCGACGGCTCCCTCGGGGGGCTGGAGGACTGGAGCGCGCTGGGCATCGTCGCCCTCGTGAGCGCCTTCACCGTCGTGATCCACCTCGCGCTGCCCATCGGCCCCGTGATCAACTCGGTGCTGATTCCGCCGCTGGCCCTGCTGGCCCTGTCGACCGGCCAGAACCCCGCCCTCTACGCGCTGCCCGTCGCGTTCACCGCCTCGTGCGCCTTCCTGCTGCCCCTCGACGCGGTGCCGCTGGTCACCTACACCAAGGGCTACTACCGGATGCTCGACATGCTGGCCCCGGGCACGGTGCTGTCGGCGGTCTGGGTGGTGCTGATCACGATCCTGATGGTGTGGCTGGGACCGCTGGTGAACTTCCTGTAGGAAGAGGCCATCAGACAGGAGGCGTCAGCCTGAGCGAGAGGCCAGGACATATACCACTCATCGGCCGAACAGTTTCCCGCGGACCCGTCCTGGGGCACACCGAGAAACTCCCGACAGATCTCAGCGGGTCTCATCGGCTTTCCTCGCGTTCGGTCTCCCGTACGCAGCCTGCACAACAAGCCTGTGTGTATTCTCAGGGTCGGGAATCGGGTCACGCGACGGGCCGTTCCCTCCAGGGCCTCACCCGCGAAGCAGCTTCCGACTGCTCGCTGTCCCGCGGCACACCATCCATGACGGCCGGCTCGGATCGGAGGTGGAGCCAGAGGGCCAGGAGGCCGAGCCAGAGCGCGTGGGCCAGGAACAGGTGGGCCATCTGGAGGGCGATGGGGGCCAGCAGCACCGCGTCCAGGACCCCGACGGCCAGATCCGTAACAAAGACCGCGGCCACCAGGAGGAACGGCGCCGGTAGACCGTCCGGGCGCATCCGGGCTAGCCGCCGCCCCAGCCAGACGAGGTAGCCGCCGAAGGCGAGGACCGCGACGGGGTGCCAGACGCGCAGGCGGACCAGGTAGTGGGCGCCGCGTGCGAAGTCGCTGCGGACGCCGTCGAGGAACGACTCGGACGGGAAGACCGTCGACGCGAGCGACGCGGCGGTACCGAAGGCGCTGACCACGATGAGCCCGCCGAGGGCGGCCGCCACTAGCCGGTCGGGGCGGCCCGGGTCGGGGGCCGTGGCCGGCCGCCGGGGGCCGGACCACCACGCCGCGCACGCCAGCGCGCCCATGAGGAGATAGGTGTTGGCGAGGTGGACCGGCTGCACGAGGGCGCGGGCCAGCGAGACGTTCATGTCGACCCACTGGAAGATGACGAGGGCGGCCCCGATGAGCGCCTCGACGACCATGAACGCCAAGCTCAGGGCGGCCCAGTAGCGCGCGCGGTGACCGGGGGGGAACCGGTAGCGCGACCAGACGGCGAGCCCCGCGACGGCGAGGAGGGCGAGCCCGCTGGTCAGCCGGTGGGTGAACTCGACCAGGGTGTCGGCGGCATCCGCCGGGGTCGTCCCGGTCGAGGGCGAAAGCAGCTCGCCGCACAACGGCCAGTCGTCGCCGCAGCCGTCGCCGGCGCCGCTGGCGCTGACGAAGCCGCCCCACAGGACCACGAACAGCGTGAAGACGAGCGTCGCCCAGGCGGCCGCGGTGTAGGAAACGCGAGGGATCATGGCGCGGATGTCCGCGGCGCGCCTGCCCGGGATCGTCGCCTTGCGGCCCCGCCCGACCAACCCGCCGAATTCCACTCCGTTCTACGGCGCGACGGCCCGCTCGGGTAGCGCGAACACGTACACCGCGTTGGTCCGGCCGCCGCCCACCGGCGCCGCCAGGTACTGCCGGCCGTCCACCGCGTAGGTGATCGGGAAGCCCTGCACCGAGCCGGGCAGGCGGGTCCGGAACAGGACCTCGCCGGTCTCGACGTCGTGGATGAACAGGTTGCGTTCCGTGTCGGCGCTCACGACCAAGCCGCCGGCGGTGGTCAGGGCCGCCGCCCCCGGCCGCGTGGCCATCGAGTGGCGCCAGCGGATCTCGCCGGTGTCGATGTCCATGGCGATTAGGTGGCCGGCGTGCTCGCCGCTGTCGGGGTGCACCCGGCTGCCCCGCGAGAACCAGCCCCGGTCGGCGTAGTAGTCGTTGCCCTCCACCTGCTCGAGCTCGGTGAACATGCCCCGCACGCACGTCGGGTGGATGGGGATGTAGAGCAACTGGGTCTCGGGGTGGTAGGCGCTCGCCCGCCAGTTGCGGACGCCGCCGAAGTCGGGACAGAACTCGAGCTCGACCCCGGCCACCGGGATCATCTCCGGCCGGTAGGTCACCTCGCCGGTCGCGGGGTCGACGTCGAGCACGTCCTGATAGCCGAGGTCGTGGGCGGCCACGAACGCGCCGGTCACGCGGTCGAGCTCCCACAGGATGCCGTGCTTGCCCATCTTGAACAGCGAGCGCCGCCCCCGGTGGTCGATGAGCACGCTCTCGAACACCTCGTCGAGGTCGTGGGTCTCGCCCGGCACGAACTGGTAGTACCACTCCAGCTCGCCGGTCGCGGAGTCGAGGGCAAGCACGCTGTTCGTGTACAACGCATCGCCGTCGGTCTTGCGCGACACCCGCGCCCAGGGCTTGGCCTGCGAGGTCGACCAGTACGTCAGGTTCGTCTCGGGGTCGTAGCTGCCGGGGATCCACGAGTCGGCGCCGGCGCGGAACGTCAGGGGCAGGTCGCCCCAGGTGTCGCCGCCCGGCTCGCCGGGACGCGCGATGGTCGACGTGCGCCACACCTGCTCCCCCGTCTCGGGGTCGTGGGCGGAGATGAAGCAGACGTCGTTCTTGTAGTTCTGGCAGCCCGTCATGCCGGCGACGATGCGGCCGTTCACCACGATCGGCCCGCTGGTGTAGCGGTAGCCCAGCCGGAAGTCGGCGACGGTGTGGTCCCACGCCACCTCGCCGGTCCGCGCGTCGAGGGCGACGATGTGGGCGTCGGAGGTATTGACGTAGATCTTGTCGCCGTAGATGGCGATGGAGCGGGTGCGCATGCCCGACCCCACCGCCTCGAGCGCGTCCGACGCCTCGAACTGCCGCCGGTATTCCCAGAGGCGGTCGCCGGTCACCGCGTCCACCGCCTGCACCACGCCGGGGCTGGGGATGAACATCACCCCGTCGTGCACGAGGGGCGCCGACTGGATCAGCCCGGGTGTAAGCGACCACCCCCAGACGAGCTGCAGCCGGTCGACGTTCTCGCGGTCGATCTGGTCGAGGGGGCTGTAGCCCCAGCCGTCGAGGGTGCGCCGCCAGTTCAGCCAGTCGGCGGGGTCGGGGTCCTGCAGCATGGCGTCGGTGACCGGCGTGAACGCCCGCTCCTGGGCGCCGGCGGTTGCGGCGACGAGAAGCGCCAGGAGCGCCGCTCCCGCGACGCGTTCGATCCGTTTCGCCCAAAGACTCCGAACCCGTCCTTCAGTCGCGTTCATCGGCGGCCTCCCCTGTTGTGTTGCCCACTATAGCCGAGACGCTCTCTCGCCGCCGCGTGTCTTCGAAAGTACGTGCGGACTGCGCGCTGGCCAGCGACATTCGCCGCCACGACTGGTGTACGGCGCCCACCTGCGACTGTCGCGGCGCGGCCGGCGGCAGATCCACAGCGGATTATGGATTTGCCGCTGCGAAGCGGCATTCCCGGGCGTCGAGGCGAAGAAAAGACGGTTCGCGTGCTCCAGGAGCTTGGCCGGATCGTCAACCGCGCTTGCGTACTGACTCCGCAGCGTCGCCTGCAGATTGGCCATGAGCAGTGCAGCCGCGATGCCCTTGCCGGAGACGTCGGCCAGCACGAGCGCGACGCGATCCGCTCCCAGCTCGATGAAGTCGTAGTAGTCGCCACCAACCGATTTCGCCTGTATGCAGGCCCGCGCGCACGCGAGTCCGGACAACGCCGGGGCGCGCGCCGGCAACAGTTGCCGCTGCACCTCCTTCGCGATCTCGACCTCGTGCCCGGCCCGCCGCTCGACCTCGATGCGGGCCGCCATCTCCTCGCTCAGGCAGATGGTCTGCACCGTCAGGGCGGACTGCAGCGACACCACCGTGAGAAGCCGGATGTCCTCGCCCGAGTACGGCTCCTCCGACTGCCGCCCCCCCAGGACCACCACGCCGACGAGACGTTCGTTTCTGTCGACCATCGGCACGAGACGCTCCGGCCGCAGGGGGGCGAGCATCCAGTGCAGCTCGTCGGCCGCGTCGTCGATGCCCGCCGCTCTCGCCGCCCTGGGCGGCGCGGAACGACCGCGGACGGCTGCTACAATGGCGCTCTCCAGGGACATACACCCGTTAGTGACCGCCACCGTCCCGGATCTCGACCAAGGAGGTTGCTCATGACTCATCGATGGCTGACGTCCGCCGGCGTCCACGTGCTCGCGTCCGCCGTTCTCGCCCTGTCGCCGGCCCGCGCCGCGGCTCAGGCGCCGGCGTTGAGGACCGCGGATGGCCACCCGGACCTGCAGGGGGTCTGGAACTTTTCGACCGCGACGCCGATGGAGCGGCCCGAGGATCTCGCCGAGCAGACGACGCTGACGCCCGAAGAAGCCGCCGCGTGGGAACAGCGGCTCGCGGAGCAGCGCGCGGCCAACGAGTCGGAACTCGAGGACGCACCGCTGGGCGCGCGGCTCGGCTACTCGGTCCGCGTCTGGTTCGAGCACGGGCATACGCTGTCCGACCAGCGGACGTCGCTGGTTGTCGATCCGGCGGACGGACGCATTCCCCCCGCGCAGCCGGTGGTGGAGGAACGGGCCGAGGCGCGCCGCGTCCTGCGCGAGCGGCACGCCCACGGGCCGGAGGATCGCGGCTTCTCGGAACGCTGCCTGCTCGGGTTCAACTCGGGACCGCCGATGACCCCGAGCGCCTACAACAACAACGTGCAGCTCTTCCAGACAGCCGACCACGTGGTCATCCTCAACGAGATGGTGCACAACGCCCGCATCGTCCCTATCGACGGGCGCCCGCGCCTGCCGGCGCGCCTGCGGCAGTGGGTCGGCGACTCCCGGGCGCACTGGGAGGGCGACACGCTCGTCGTCGATACGCGGAACTTCCTCGGCGAAACGTCCCTGCGGGGCTCGAGCGCCAATCTGCACCTGGTCGAGCGCTTCACGCGCGCGGGCGCCGACACGCTGGTCTACGAGTTCACCATCGACGATCCGACGAGCTGGACGCGGCCCTGGACCGCGCAGGTGCTGATGGCCCGCACCGACGAACCGCTGTACGAGTACGCCTGCCACGAGGGCAACTACTCCATGGCCAGCTCGCTCTCGGGCGCGCGCGCCATGGAGGCGCGCGAGGCCGCCGGGGGCGAATCGCCGTAGTCGGCGGCCGTCGTCCTGCGCAGGTCCGGAAGCGCCGGCCTGCGCACCGGCTCCCCTAGAAACGGACCCGCAGCCCGAAGGTTGGGAAGCGGGGGAATCCTTGGGAGGGCACCTCGAGCAGCCGCGGCAGCTCGGCGCCGGGGTCGTGTTGCAGCCGAGGCTCGAGCACCACCGCGTTGTCGCGCCCGAGCAGGTTGATGACCTCGACGTAGAGCGACCACCGTCCGTCGGGGCCGCCGCGCTGGTAGGTGGCGCGGAGATCGACGCGCGCATAGTGGGGCAGCCGGCTGGCGTTCAGGTTCTCGACCCCGCCGTAGTCGATGGTGTACTGCAGGTTGCCCAGGGTATCGGTGGCGGGAACCCGCCGGCCCCGGTCGTCCTCGACCGAGGCCACTCGCAGCCCCAGGGCCGGGGTGTGCGGGAAGCCGCTGGCGAGCCGCACCGTCGCGGCCAGATCCCAGCGGCTGGTCAACCGGTAGCGGCCGACCGCGCTGAACGCGTGGGGCCGGTCGTACTCGAACGCATAGCGCCGCCCGTAGCTCTCGCGCTCGGCGCGGCCCCACGCATAGGAGACCCACCCCGTCAGCCGCCCGGCGGGGTTCCCGCGCGTCAGGAAGACGTCGAGCCCGTAGGCGTCGCCGCCCGCCTCGTTGGTAGGAGCGCTCAGAATGATCGGGGCGGCGGGAACGCTGTCCCGCAGGGTCTCGGGAAAGTCGTACCGCCCGACCCGCACCCGCCGTTCCGCATCGGTCTCCAGCCGACCGACCAGGAGGTCGTCGAACCGTTTGTAGTACCCCTCGACCCGGGCGGTCAGATCGCGGCCGAGATCCTGCTCGAGGCCGAGCACGAGGTGGGTCGCCCGTTCGTGGCGCAGGCCCAGCTCGCGCGCCCCCGACAGGTCGATGAAGTAGTCCGACTGGCTGAGCTTCTCGTAGCCCGGACTCTGGGTGTACAACCCCCCCGCCGCCCGGATCCGCGCCCCGCCGCCGAGCGCATAGCTCGCGGCCACCCGCGGCGAGACGGTCGCGCCGCCGTTGACGGTGCTCCAGTCCAGGCGCAGGCCGGGCTCGAACGAGATGCGCTCCGACGGCGAATACGTGTCCTGCACCCACGCGCCGCCGCGCGTGCCGCGCAGCACCGAGTCCAGCTCGTCCGGCAGCCCCGCGCCTCCCCGCACGCTCGATCCGTTCGCCTCCAGGTCGTTCCGGTCGCCGGTGCTCAGGAACCTGACACCGGTGTTCAGGCCGTGCAGCTCGACACCGGCATGCAGCAGATGCCGCGGCGAGACCTGCACGCTCAGGTCCTGCCGCAACGAACGGTCCGCCACCAGGACGGCGCGCTCGAACGCGATCGCGGCGCGCCCGAACGCCACGTCGTCATCCGGCGCGTTGGACCGGGTGGCGTCGGCGCGGACCAGCCCGTCGAAGCGCAGCGACTCGCGGTTGCGATACCAGGAGACGACGGTCGTCGCCGTCGCGCGCGGACCCAGTACCGCGTCGAACCGCGCGGACGCCAGCCCGTTGGTGATGTCCGACCCCAACGCCGCGCGTTCGTCGGAATCATCGAAGTCGAACGCGAGGTCCGCGTCTTCCACGCTGCGGAGCCCCGTCAGCGTGAGCCGGTGCCCGGGACCCAGGTCCCAACCCGCCTGCATCTGCAGATCGGCGAACGACGGGAAGTTCTGATCGGCCACGCGCCCCGCCACCAGGTCGTAGTACGTGCGCCGGGCGCTGAGCAGCCACGTGCCGTCGGCGCCGACCGGCGTGCTCCCCTCCAGCACGAGGTTGGCGTCGGTGATGCTGGCCGCCGTCGAGCCCTGAAACCCAGGCCGGCCGGCCCGGTTGTCGACGATGAGCAGGGACGACAACCGATCGCCGTAGGCGGCCCCGAAGCCGCCCGCGGTGAGCTCGAAGTTCTCGACCGTCTCGGGATTGAAGGCGCTGGCGATGCCGAACAGCCGGTAGGGGTTGTGCACCTCGATGCCGTCCATGACCGTCAGGTTCTGATCGGGGGTGCCGCCGCGCACGGCCAGGCGGCTGCCGAAGTCGTCGGTCGACGCCACCCCGGCCAGGGTGGCGAGGGTGCGAAAGACGTTGTCGATGCTGCCGGGGGCCCGGAAGACCGCCTCGGGGGTGACCGGCGTAGCGGACGGCCGCTCCTGCACGGCCATCTCCGATACCACGTCCACCGTCTCGGCGAACGTCTCGGGGAACAGCCGCACTTCGACAGCGGCCCGGTCGCCGGCGGACCGGTCGATCTCCACCACGGTCTCGAGGTAGCCGTCGGCCCGGAACCGCAGGCTGGCCGCCTCGCCGTCGAGCACGATCGCGAACCTCCCGTCCGGCCCGGTCGCGGCCACGCGCCCGCCGCCGGCAACCTGCACGGCAGCGATCGGGGTCTCCGTCACCCCGTCGAGGACGACGCCGGTCACCGTCGTGGCCGGCTGCGCCGCCGCCGTCAGCGGGAGCAGGGCGAACAGCCAGCCGAGGGTCCGGAGGAGTCTCGATGCGCTTGGTCTCATCGGTTGGCCGGGGCGAGGGGGCGGCGCAGCCGGCGCGGCCGGCGGCTCGGCGTGACGACCCGATACTACCTGAGACGCACCCAACCCGGCCCGCGTTCCCGCCGCTCGTCGCACGGGGCCATTGCGCCCGCGCAAGAAGGTACACTGTTCGGGCTCGCGGCGACGCCAGTCGGGCCGCAAGGTCGACGCAACCCCGGAGGACTCGATGTCAGTACGTGCAATCGCCTGCCTCGGCATGTTGATAACCCTGCCCGGCGTCGCTCCCGCACCGGCCGCGGCCCAGCACGGGGCGCCCGGCGGCGAGTGGCCCACCTACGGGGGAGACCTCGGTCATACCCGCTACGCCGCCCTGGACCAGATCGACGCCGGCAACTTCAGCGACCTGGAGCTGGCGTGGCGATTCCGCACCGAGAACCTCGGCCCGGGCCCGGAGTACGTCCTGCAGGCGACCCCGCTGATGGTCGACGGGGTGCTGTACACCACGGCCGGCACCCGCCGTGCCGCGGTCGCCCTCGACGCGGCCACCGGCGAGCTGCTGTGGGTGCACCGGCTCAACGAGGGCGAGCGGGGCGCGGGGGCGCCGCGGCGACTTTCGGGGCGCGGTCTGACGTACTGGGACGACGGCCGGGACGGAGTCGTCTTCTACGTCACCCCCGGCTATCGCCTGATCGCGCTGAACGCCCGCACCGGCCGCCGGATGTCGGACTTCGGCGCCAACGGCATGATCGACCTGAAACAGGACCTCGACCAGGAGATCGACCCCGTCACCGGCGAGATCGGGCTGCACGCGGCGCCGATCATCGCCGACGGGGTCATCGTGATCGGCGCCGCCCACCTCGCCGGCGTGGCGCCCGCCACGAAAGAGAAGCCGATCGGGCACGTCCGGGGCTACGACGCCCGGACCGGCGAGCGGAAATGGATCTTCCACACGATTCCGGACGCCGACGAGTTCGGGAACGACACGTGGCTGAACGACTCGTGGCGCTATACCGGCAATACCGGGGTGTGGGGTCAGATGACCATCGACCCGGAGCTAGGCTACGTCTACCTGCCGGTGGAGATGCCGACCGGCGACCTCTACGGAGGGCACCGGCCCGGCGACAACCTGTTCTCCGACAGCATCGTCGCCCTGGATCTCGATACCGGCGAGCGCGTCTGGCACTTCCAGACGATTCACCACGACGTCTGGGACTTCGACCTGCCCAACGCCCCGATTCTCGTCGACATCACCGTCGACGGGCGAGAGATCAAGGCGCTCGCGCAGCCGAGCAAGCAGGCGTTCCTCTACGTGCTCGACCGCGCCACCGGCGAGCCGGTGTGGCCCATCAATGAGCGGCCGGTGCCGCAATCGGATGTGCCCGGCGAGGTGACCGCCGCCACCCAGCCTTTCCCGACCCGGCCGCCGCCGTTCGACCGGCAGGGGATCGGCGTCGACGACCTGATCGACTTCACCCCCGAGCTGCGCCGGCGCGCCGAGGAGACGATTGCCCCGTACCGCATCGGCCCGCTGTACACGCCGCCGTCGATCGCCTCCTACGAGGGCACCCTCGGCACCCTGCACATACCCGCCCTGACCGGCGGCTCGAACTGGCCCGGGGGGTCGTTCGACCCCGAGACCGGCATCTTCTACATCTACTCCAAGACGGAGGTCCACGCGCTCGGCCTCGTCAGCGATCCGCGGCGCTCGAACATGGACTTCATCATGGGCCGTCCCCGGCCTCCCGCCGGCAGCCCGGCTGGCCGGGGCGGCGGCGGCTTCGGGCTCAACGTGGACGGCATTCCGATCGTCAGGCCGCCGTGGGGCCGAATCACGGCGATTGATCTGCACGCGGGCGAGACGGTCTGGCAGGTCGCGCACGGCGAGACCCCGGACCACGTCCGCGACCATCCGTTGCTGCAGGGTATCGACGTGCCCCGCACCGGGGTCGCCAACCAGCGGATCGGGACGCTGGTCACGAAGACGCTGGTCATCGCCGGCGACGGCGGCCTGTTCACCGGCGCCGACGGTACCCGCGGCTCGGCGCTGCGGGCCTACGACAAGGCGACCGGCGAGGAGGTCGGATCGGTCCCGCTCCCGGTTCCCGCCACCGGGTCGCCGATGACCTATGGTCTCGACGGCCAGCAGTACCTGGTGGTCGCCATCGCCGGCGGCGGATTCCCCGGCGAGCTGTGGGCGTTCAGGGCCCCGTAGCGGTCTGGTACGAGAAGCCCCTTCACACAGGACCTTGCCGGGGTGATCCACGGTTGTGCCGATGGCCGGGCGACCCTCGGCCGGCACGCCACCGCGACGTGCGTGTGTTCGAGCAAGGCAAGCCGGCGACCCGGTGCGGCTGCCGCCGCGTGCGGGAAGCTCGTGAGGCCGATCAAGGGGCCGCGGTTCGGGCGAGGGCGAGAAACCGTGTCTCGAACGTCCGGCTGGCGCGGACCGTGACCGGCGCGGCGTCGTCGTCGGGATCCGGGATCAGGAACAGAGCCGCGACCCCGTGCCGCTCGGCGTAGTCCAGGCCCTGTTCGGCTCCCATCACGTAGAGAGCCGTCGAGAAGATGTCAGCGGCCAGCGGGTCCTCGTGCCAGACGGTCACCGACTCGGGGCGATGGACCGACCGTCCCGTCCGGGGATCGAGAATGTGCGCCACCGGCCGGCCTTCGACCACCCACGACCGCTCGGAGGCCCCGCTTGTGGCGAGCGAGCCCGTGGCGAGAGTGAACTCCATCGCCGCCTGATGCCGCCGGGCGGGATGGGCGACGGCCACCGGCCAGCCCGTGGCGGCCGGCTTCCCGCCCGCGGCGATCTGGCCTCCGAAGTCGACCATCCACGCATGGCCGTCGGTCGGGGCAGCCAGCAACCGCCGCAGGGCCTCGCCCTTGCCGAACGCCCCGGCGTCGAGGGTGGCGTCGGCCGCGCGCGTGACGCGGCAGGTTTCCGCATCGAAGCGGAAGTGGGCGAAGCCGGTCGCCGCCCGCGCCGCGCGCAGCGCCTCCGGCGCCGGCACGGAGCCGCCCGTCCGCAGCCCCCACGCCTCGCCGAGCCTGCCGACGGCGGGGTCGAACGCGCCGCCGGTGAGTCGATGCCACCGGGCGAGCCGCGGCCACAGGCCGCACAGCGCCGGGGGCAAGGGGAACGGCTCGTTCACGGGATGCCGGTTGAGGGCACTCAGGACGCTGCCGGCCCGCCACGTACTGAGCGACGCCTCGGTCCGCTCGATCCGGCCGACCATCTTCTCGAGCAGATGCAACCCGGCCACCCGGTCGGCCGTCCGCACCGCGAGGGTCGCCCAGGTCCCCATCAGATGGACCGTGCGCTCGACCAGGGGCGGGGCGGCGAGCGTCTGCGGACCGACGACGACACCGCCCGCAGTCCGGAACTCTGATCGCCAGCGCTCGACGCGGCTCCCGCGAGCGTCCCGCGGAACGGGAGCGACGGTGCCGGAAACTCCGTTCGTGGAGGAAAAGCCGGTGCGCCCGCGCTCGTTGCCGCTCCCCCGCGCGGCCCGGAGCACGGGATCCGCCGGAAAGACGCGCCAAGGGGCATCGGCGACCGTCAACGCGGCGCCGCCGTACGCCAGGCAGGCCGCCACGACGGCCGTCACCGCTCTCATGGGGAGAGACGGGCGGCCGGGCGGAGCGCGTCGGCGCCGACGGGGGACCCGCGGCCGATCCTCCAGCCGATGAGCAGGTGCGCGGTATAGCCGGCCACGAAAATGGCGCTCGTGGCGACGTGGGCCCAGATCAACGCCGTGATCCATGCCGGGCTCGAAGCCACCTGCAGCAGATAGCCGGTGAGCGCCATCACCGAGAAGCTCAGCAGCGACGTCCACCCCGACCGCCGGTTCCGGGGGCTCGCCGACAGGAGCTTGCGCAGGGTGTGCGACCGAAAGAGCATGCCGAAGAAGACCACGAAGAACGGCGCGGCGACGATGTGCACGGCCAGCATGGCCGGCTGCCAGGGATGATTGACGACCGCGAAGGGATCGGTCGGCGCCATCAGGTACTTCATGCAGAAGTAGACGATGCCGGTAGCCGCCACCAGCGCGTGCAGCAGGTTGAAGGCCCACCGCTCCCACCACGTCATCGCGAGGGTGACGCCCGGACGCCGCAGATCGTAGCCGCGGGAGTCCACTCTGTCGTGCGTCGCCGGACTGTGCATGGCGATTCTGGCCTCGGACACTAACGAGCTCTAGGGAACGCTGCGCGCCAGCACCTGTTCGGTGGCCAGCACGCGCCGGACGGCGGTGTTCGTGGCGAGCCCCGACAGGGTCGCGCCGGCAATCGCCCGGATCGCCCGGCGGACCGCCAGATCGTCGTTCAGCGGACGGCCGTCGTACTGCCCGAGCCACCGCTCGGACGGCAGATACTCGATCGGCTCGAGAAACGCGGTCACGTCGATACGCTTCACGGTGCCGTCCGCGTTCAACGAGATCAGCAGGCTCTCCCGCTTCGTGCGCACGACGTGGGTATCGACATAGGCGCGCCCCACGACCGCGCCGTCCCTCGTCGCCACGTACCGGGCGACCAGTCCGCTCTCCACCTCGACGCCGGCCAGCTCGCCGATCGCGGCTCGCTGAGCCCCGGTGAGAAAGACGCGCTCGGCCGCCACCTCCGCGCCGGGGTAGACGGCGGCCAGCGCCTCCTCCCGCGTGACGCGACCACCCTGCGCGGACGGCCACGATCCGGCCGCATGCAGCAGCGCCAGGGTCATCCCACCAGCCAGTCGCAATCGCATCGTTGCTTCGCGCTCCGCCCGCTTCCGGCCGAGCGGGCCGGGAACGCGCTGTCGGGGCCTTCACCTCAGAAGGCGTACCCCAGGTTGACATTGAACTGGTTGACGCCGGAGCCGGCGTCGTTGCTCACCCAGGCATGGTCCACTTTGAGGACGATGCCTGGGTTGGGCTTCAATTCGATTCCGAAGGTGAAGTAGGTGTTGTCGGTCGAGAGACTGCGCTCGAACCCGGCCGGCATCCGGTGCTGGGTATCGACCTGCTCGTAGCGCACGTAGGGCGTCAGCCCCACGCCGCCGGCCGCCGCGACCTGCGACAGCAGGTCGTAGCCGAACTGGAGGTACGCGCCCTGCATCCCCTCGCCCACGCCGCTGCTCCCGGTCTTTCCGAGCGCCTGGTTGAGCCGGGCCGCCTCGTCGAGACTGGCGCGGGCGAAGAGCCCCCGCACGTCGACTCCGCGCACCTGCGCCTGGCCGTGCAGGTCGAAGATGGTGGTGCGGATGCCATACTCGGTGTCGTCCACGACGATCTCGCCCTGCCCGGCATCACCGCTGTACAGGCTGGCGCCCAGGAAGACGCCCGGCATAGGAGTCACATCGAACCGCCCGGTGAAGGCCATGCTGGTCGACTTGGCCTTGCCGCCCTTCTGGCGACCGCTGCGCAGACCGCCCGACGAGAAGCTCGATCCGTTGAAGCCGTTGAGGACGTAGGCGCGGAACGACACCCGATCGAAGACGCCGTAGAGCCCGCCGCCGTTCTCGCGCCACGTCGACGGAATGATCCTGCTCTCGGTGACCGGCCGCTCGGCGCCCATGAACACCGTCGGCTCGTGGAACTCGTTGACCAGCCCCATCGGCACCAGCAGCATGCCGCCCCGCAGACCGAAGTTCTCGTTGGCCTGGTAGTCGACGTACGCGAACTCGACGAAGATCTCCTTGGCGTGCTCGACCTCGATCTCGGAGTTGAACAGGAATTTGTCGCTGAACCGGTAGCCCGCGTAGAGAATGGCGCGCAGATAGTCGAACTGCGTCGTCTTGTTGGTGGGGCTTCCACCCTGGTTCGTGTCGGCGTAGTTCTCCAGCAGCATCTCGCCGTACCCGGCGATGGACACGCCGCGGTCGATGGCATAGGTCGCAGCCGCCGACGGGGCGAGTCCCAACTGCCGCGCATCGTCGACGTCCAGGCGCTCGTCTTCGCCGCTCCGCAGCCGTTCGATCTCTTCGGCCAGCACGTCGATGCGCCGCTCGAGCTCGGCGACGTCGGGTTCCTGTTCCGCCCTTTCCGTCCCCTCGGAGGCTTCGGGGTCCCCTTCGGCTTCCGGGTCCGCGGCCGCGTCCACGACGGCGGGGACTGTCGCAACCGCGGCCGGAGGCCCGGTCTCGGCAGGATTCGCCCGCACGGTGTCCGGCAGGGTTCCCTGTCCCGACGCGGTGGCGGCAACGCCGCAGAGCATGGTCACGATGAACAACTTGACGGGGCGACAGCGGTCGATCGTCACGGGTATGTCTCCTCGGTGGTTGGTTGCATACCCCGACGGTCGCCTATAATGGCTTTGCTGGATTTGTCAAAGTCGCGACTTTGCTGAAGGGGTAGCGGTGCGTGGCGGTTCAGCCAGGCCCGCCGGGTGTTGCAGCACCCGCGGGCCTTCTTTTATCTCTGCCGGACAGCGGCCTCCTCGACCAAGAGTTGAGATCTAATCTCAACTTTCGGGCGCCACTATACAATCCGCCGATCCGGCCGTCAATACAAAACTGCGACTGATCTCAATTTTTGGCGGTTGAACCCGTTCTCTCAGGGTCTGTCCCTCGTGACTTCCGGCGTCGGCAACAGACGGAGAAGGCGAGAAGGTGTCGATCAGTTCGACGTCCCGATCGCGCGGCGGCCGCTCACGAGGCGGCCGACGGCCTTCAGCTTGCTCCAGAAGAAATCGAACTGTCCGAGGAGGGTTCCGTATCCGAGGAGCAGGAGCTGGTAGATGGGCAGCATGATGACCAGATAGATCGCCCACTGCAACCATCCCGGCGTGGTCTCGGCGACCATCAGCCCCATCACCGGACCCTTCAGCCGGACGGTGGTCAGGCCGGCGAGCGAGAACGCCGCGAGAATGGCGACCACGCCGCCGGGCCCGACACCCCAGCGCGCCTTCATGCGTTCGACGATCGCCATCAATCCACTACCACGTAGCGCTCGAAGCGGGCCACCAGCACCCGGCGGGCATGGTCGAGCGCCGGTCCGAGCAGGACCGGCCACACGAAGCACGCGTGACGACGCTCGTCCTGCCACCGGTCCAGGCAAGGCAGTGAGCGTCAAGGCGTGCAGCCGCAAGGCGTGATGTTCAGTCCACCCAATCGGCGATGAAGATGTTGGTCTCTCCCTCCTCCGCGGCATCGCGGTTCGAGGCGAAGATCAGCTTGGTGCCGTCGGGCGAGAACATCGGGAAGCCGTCGAAGACGTCGCTGTAGGTGATCCGCTCCAGCCCCGAGCCGTCGAGATTGATCATGAACAGGTCGAAGTTGCGGCCTTCCGGGTTGTGCGAGTTCGACCCGAAGATGATCCGCTCGCCGTCGGGATGCCAGAAGGGCGCGAAGTTGGCGCCGCCGAGGTCCGTCACCTGCCTGAGGTTCGAGCCGTCGGCGTCCATGACGAACACCTCGACTGCGCCGGGCCGCCAGAGCCCCTCGTCGAGCAGCCGCTTGTAGTCGTCGAACTCCCGGCCGTCGGGGATCTCGCGCCCGCGGAAGATGATCTTCGAACCGTCGGGCGAGAAGAACGGCCCGCCGTCCGGCCCCTGGCGATGGGTCAGGCGGCGGACATCCGATCCGTCGCCGTTCATCGAGTAGATCTCCTGGTCGCCGGACCGCACGCTCATGAAGACGATGCGGCCGTCGGGGCCGATCGTCGCCTCGGCGTCATAGCCGGGCGTCTCGGTGAGGCGGGTCACGCCGCTGCCGTCGGCCGACGCCCGGAAGATGTCGAAGCTGTCGTAGATGGCCCAGACGTAGCCCATCGCGAAGCTGGGGGGCGGCGGGCACTCGGCCGCGCCCAGATGGGTCGAGGCGTAGACGATCGACTCGCCGTCCGGATAGAAGTAGCCGCAGGTGGTGCGGCCGTCGCCGGTGCTCACCATCCGCTGATTGGACCCGTCCAGATTCATCCGGAAGATCTGATCGCATGGCACCCCCTCGCGAGTGGTCTGGAAGATGATCTCCGACCCGTCGTGCGAGAAGTACGCCTCGGCATTCTCCCCGCCGAAGGTGAGCTGCCGGATGTTCGCCAGATGGACCTCGGCGCCGGAGGCGGAAGCCGCCTCCTGCCCGGCGGCGAGACCGGATGCGGCCCCCTCGGCCGATATGCTGTACCCGGCCGGCGCAATCGCCAACGGCAGCATCAGAATCGACAAGGCAAGAAAACGGTTCGACATGGCTCCAGTCCTTTCGTTCGCGGACCCGCGGGCAGGGCCGACGGGAGCGTGTCCGCCGGCCGCGACAGCCCATCATAGTACGTCAGGCGATCGTCGGACGCCAATCGTCCGCACGTCACCGGGATCAGGGAACCGTCACATTCTCCCCCACCGGGACGGGTCGGATTTCCGACGGCCTTGTTCGTTCGATAGACTCGAATGCGAGGAGGGCAGCCGTGTACGGTGCGTATCAGTCGCGGAAGTTCCTGTTCAGCGCCCCGCTGTTGATCGTCTTCCTGTTCTTCGTCAACCTGCTGAGCTCGCCCGGCGAGTGGTGGCACAGTGGCCGCGCTCGGCATCGGGCTCGCCTGGGTGATCCGCCTGTTCAGGGCATTGCGAGCCGTGGTGCTGCGGGCGGCCTCGCAGCCCTCGCGGCGTATCTCTCCCGTCGCTGAGAACTCCGCTTCGAAACCGGGTGGGAGGACGGAGGAGGACGGGCCCCGCCAGCGCGGGACCCGGCACGATCCGCCTGGTCCTAGTCGTCGTCGGTGGGCAAAGCGGTCTGGTTGAGCAGCAGCTTCTGGACGCGCCAGTTGTTCATGTCGGCGACGATCAGGGCGTTCTCGTCGCGGCACGAAATGCCGTGAACCCAGTTGAACTGCCCGAGCTGCCGGCCCGATTCCCCCAGCCAGCCGAGGATCTCGCCGTCCAGGGTCATCTTGTAGATGCGCCCCGGCTCTATGTCCGACGCGAACAGGTACTGCGTCTCGCCGCCCGAGATGCACAGCGTCCAGGGCGCGGTGTTGTCGGGCTGGTTCGGTCGGGGATTGCCCAGCACCGGCCGCCGCGTCTTGTCGAACGGCACGTTGAGCAGCATCGTCTTGACGTAGTTGCCGTCCGAGTCGAACTTCTGGATGCGGTTGTTGCTGCGGTCGGCGACGTAGACGTAGCCCTCGCGGTCGACCTGCAGGTTGTGCGGCAGCCGGAGCTCGTCGTTTCCGGTCCCGTAGGCGCCCCAGGACTTGATCCAGTTCCCGTGCTTGTCCATCTTGCCGACGCGCGAGTTCATGTAGCCGTCGCTGACGAAGATGTTGCCGTCGGGATCCCAGCCGACGTCGGTGGGGCCCTGGAAGTAACCGTCGACGTGCCGCGCCTCGCGCGGGTCGACGTGGTCGTAGTGGTCGAAGCCCTCGGGGCGCCGGCCGAGGTTCAGGGTGACGTAGCCGGCGGGGTCGAACTTGACGACCGCGTTGGTTCCCTTGTCGACGACCCAGAGGTTGTCGTCGTTGTCGAACCGCACCGAGTGCCCGTATCCCAGCCCGTAGACGCCCTGGCCGATCTCGCGCAAGAAGTTGCCCTGGTCGTCGAACTCGATCAGGTTCGTGGTGGCGTTCCCGTAGAGCGGTCCGGTGGTGGCGGTGCCCGGATGGTTCAGCAGGATGATGTGGCCCTTGGAGTTCTCGGCCACCGCGAGGGTCTCGCCGAGGTTCATGGTCGGCGGATACTTCAGGAAGTTGGGCACCGACACATAGGGAATCTCGGGTGCGTCCTGCGTCTGAGCACTCGCCGGCGCCGCCGAGAGCGCCAGCGCGACGACCGTCGCGGCAATGATGAAACGTTTCACACAATCCTCCTTGCAGCCCGGCCTACCCGACCGGAAGAACAGAATTCAGACACGCGATGCCCCGTATCATAGCGCAGCTTCCGACCGTCGTCCCACCCGTCACCGGTCCTTCCTCGGCCTCCGGTTGGCAGCCAGAATCCGCTTGCGAAGCCGGATGCTCCGGGGAGTGACCTCGACCAGCTCGTCGTCCCCGATGAACTCGATCGACTGCTCCAGGTTCAGCAACCGCGGGGGCACCAGCCGCAACGCCTCCTCGGACGTCGACGCGCGCATGTTGGTGAGCTTCTTCTCCTTGGTGACGTTGACGTCGAGGTCGGCCGGCCGCGCGTTCTCCCCGATGATCATCCCCTCGTAGACCGCAGTGCCGGCGGGAATGAAGATCTCACCGCGCTCCTGCAGATTCGAGATGGCGAAGGGGGTGGCCCTTCCCGCCCGGTCCGCCACCACGGCGCCGGTGGGCCGGCCGGCGATCGGCCCGTGCCAGGGCTCCCAGCCGGCGAACAGATGGTGCAGGATGCCGGTGCCGCGCGTATCGGTCAGAAACTGAGACCGAAATCCGATGAGCCCGCGCGTCGGAATCCGGAACTCGAGCCGGACGCGGCCGCTCCCGTGATTGACCATCTTCGTCATGGTCGCCCGCCGGGTGCCGAGTTGCGCGATGACCACCCCCTGGTAGTCCTCGGCGACGTCGATGACCAGCTCCTCGACCGGCTCCTCGACGCGGCCGGCGGTGCCGCGGGTGACGATCTGCGGGCGCGACACCTGCAGCTCGTAGCTCTCCCGGCGCATCATTTCCACCAGAATCGACAACTGCAGCTCGCCGCGCCCGATCACCTGCACCTGTTCCGACGACTCGGTGTCCTCGACCCGGAGCGACACGTTGCCGACCAGCTCGCGGGCCAACCGGTCGCGGAGGTTGCGCGACGTGACGTACTGTCCGTCCCGGCCGGCCATCGGCGAGGTGTTGATCCCGATGACCATCGACACCGTGGGCTCGTCGACGTGGAGGGGCGGAATCGGCCGCGGATCCTGCGGGTCGGTGATCGTCTCGCCGATGGTGATGTCGTCGATGCCGGTCAGACAGATGATGTCGCCGGCGGCGGCGGACGCAACCTCTACCCGTTGCAGACCGTTGAACAGATACAGTTTCGTGACCCGGGTGCGGTCGACGGTTCCATCCAGCTTCGAGACCGCGACCGCGTCGCCCAGCGCCACCCGGCCGTTGACGATGCGCCCGATCGCGATCCGGCCCAGGTAGTCGCTGGAATCGAGATTCGCCACCACGACCTGCAGCGTTGCCTCCGGATCCCCCCGCGGCGGCGGAATCCGCTCGGCGATGGCGTCGAGCAGCGGGCGCAGCGTCTGTCCCGGTGCGGCGGGGTCGAGGCTGGCCGTCCCGGCCTTCGCGTTCGAGTAGATCACCGGAAAATCGATCTGCTCCTCGCGGGCGTCGAGGTCGATAAAGAGATCGTAGACCTCGTCGAGCACCTCGGCCGGACGCGCGTCGTGGCGGTCTATCTTGTTGATGACGAGGATGGGCGGCAGCCCCCGCTCGAGCGCTTTCCGCAGCACGAACCGGGTCTGGGGCAGGGGTCCCTCGGAGGCATCGACCAGCAGAAGGACGCCGTCGACCATCGTGAGGGTCCGCTCGACCTCGCCGCCGAAATCGGCGTGACCGGGCGTATCGACGATGTTGATGAGCAGGTCGCGATAGCGGATGGCGGTGTTCTTGGCGAGAATCGTGATGCCCCGCTCGCGTTCGAGGTCGATGTTGTCGAGCGCACGCTCGGCGACCCGTTCGTTGGCGCGGAAGACGCCGCTCTGGTGCAGCATCGCATCGACCAGGGTCGTCTTGCCGTGGTCGACATGGGCGATGATCGCGATGTTGCGCCGCAGGGGATTGGCGATACCGGAACCGGCCGCCCTCATCTTTCGTCAGGTCCGTATATAGAAGAAGACATCGTCTTGTGAGGAAAGGAGATCCTTGGGATATGCGTGTTCAAGTGAGTCTGATCGTCATCGCCGGATCGTTGTTCGCGGCGTGCGGATCGCAGCCGGAGTCGGAGCCGGCCGCCACCGCACCGCCCCCCGAGGCCGCGCCGGGCCCGCCGATGCTGCCGGACGTGATTGTCGCCGAGCGCGGCGGCTTCATTCCGGAGGGCGTGGAATTCGACATGGACAACGGCCGGCTGCTGACCGGGTCGCTGTCCGAGGGTTCGGTGTTCCAGATTCACGACGACGGCCGGGTCACGGCGTTGGTCAGCGATCCGGATCTCGTGTCCTCGGTCGGCATCGAGGCCGACGAGCTGCGGGACCGGCTGCTGGTCGCCAACTCCGACCGCTCGGTGTTCGAGGGCACGAGCCGGGGGCAAGCGATGCTGGGAGTGTACAACCTGACCACCGGCGAACGGCTCGCGATGGTCGACCTCGCCGCCGTGGTGGACGACCCCGGCGACGACGCTGCGTTCTTCGCCAACGACGTCGCGGTCGCCGACGACGGTACCGCCTTTGTCACCGATACGCGCATGAACCTCATCTACCGGGTCGATACCGCCTACGAGGCCTCGGTCTTCCACCGGTTCGACGACGACGGACCGGGCCCCAACGGCATCGTGGAGCATCCGGCCGGCTATCTCCTGGTGGCGCGGGGCGATGCCCTGTGGAAAGTGCCGCTCGCCGATCCCGCCTCGGCCACCGCGGTGATGCTGCCGGAGGACATTCCGGGACAGGACGGCATGGTCTGGAGCGCCGGCCGTCTCGCCATCGTCAGCAACTCCGGCAACCGCGTTGTAGCGCTGACGAGCAGCGACGAGTGGATGACGGCGGAACTGGCCGGGGTCGCGGCCTACGAGCAGCAGGCGACCACCGCGGCGGTGGTCGGTGATGACGTCTACGTCGTGCATCCCCACTTCGCGGACGACGATCCCCCCAGCGTGACCCGGGTCGAGTTCCAGTAGCAAAGAAAACTCCCGGCCGGCGACCGTGCGCGCCGGCCGGGAGTCTCCCGAGAACACCGCGCGGAACACCTAGTCCATCTGCTTCGCGACGTACTTGGTGATGCCGCCGCCGGCGGTCGGCCGCGACCCCGGACCTTCCGCCGCGTAGACGTTGCCGTCGGCATCGACGGCGACCCCTTCACCGGCCACCCCCTGCAGCACGCGCACGCCATGCGCATGCGGCGGTACGAACCCGGTCAAACGGTCCTCGCCCGCCGGGCCGATGCGGACACCGGTCTTCCAGCCGGGGTGGTTGCCCACGCCCGATTCCGAGTCGATCGCGTAGAGCGTGTCGTCGTCGGTGATGAACAGCCCGCTGATGCGGCTGTACTGCATGTAGATCTCGAGCAACTCGCCGTCCTGGCTGAAGATCTGAATCCGGTGATTGCCCCGGTCGGCGACATAGAGCCGCCCCTGCGAATCGAACTCCATGGCGTGGGGGGTGCGGAACTGTCCGGGCCGGAACCCGATCTCGCCCCACTCCTTGATGAACGTGCCGTCGGGAGCGAACTTCAGGATGCGGCCGGTGGCTCCGGCCGGGGGATCGGGGCTCTGGCCGCTGTGGCCGTCCGACACGAAGATGTCGCCGTTCGGCGCGGTGATCACGTCGCACGGCTCGTTGAGCTGACCGGGGCCGCTGCCGGGCTGGCCCGCGGTGCCGAGACGCATCAGCTCCTCGCCCTCGGGGCTGAACTTGATGACCTGATGGCCCTTGGTGCCCGCCTCGTTGCCCTGCGAGTCGGTGACCCAGACGTTGCCGTCGTTGTCGGCGTGGATGCCGTGCGGCAGCACTAACAGGCCGGCCCCGAAGCTGGTCATCACCTCGCCGGTGTCCTTGTTGAACTTGAAGATGGGGTCGCGGTCGGGGTTCTCCTCGCACCCCCCGGCCAGGGCCAGTCCCCCGCACCGGTCGTAGGCCCAGACGTGGCCGTCGGTACCGACGTCGATCCCGGCCGTCGAGCCCCATTCCCGGCCGTCGGGCAGCGGCGCCCAGTTCAGAATCACCTCGCCGGTCGGATTCGGCAGTTGGCGATCGACCCAGTCGCTATTGCCGTTCTGCGCCGCGGCGATCGAGGTGGTCGCCACCACGAACGCGGCCGCCGCCAGCATCACCCCGACGCGTGTCGATACCTGTCTCGTGTCGTTCATTCCTGTTCTCCTCGTCCTCGGACGGCCGGCGGACCCGACCAGCCCATCCACGTACCCGTGAATCAGTCGAAATGCACCTGGGCGATCGCGATGCCGCTCTCCCCCGCCACCGCATAGAGCAGGAAGACGCGCCCGCTGGCGGCGTCTTCCAAAATCGCGGGATCGCGAAGCTGGTTCACCTGTCCATAGGCGGTGCTCCGCACCGACGGCTCGAGCGGCGCATCGGCTCCTTCCCAGTGGTGCTCCGGACGCAGCACCTCGACCCCGGGAGTCTCGGTCCAGGTCATCCAGTCGCCCGACAGGTCGATGGTGCTCAGCTTGACGTGCTCCGGGACGTCCCCGACCTGGGTCCAGAATGCGTACAGCGTGTCGCCCCGCGGGAGCAGCGCCGAGTGCCGCATCCGGGCGTTGAACAGCAGCGGCCCCTCCTCGAACCCACCCAGCGGATTCCGCGACCGGTAGAACTGCCCCGGCATCGACATCGCATAGGTGTAGCCGTCCCGCTGAAACACCCGCATGTAGGTCCGTCCCAGGCGTTCCGGCCGCGCCGCGAACGCGATGCCGTCGGACGAGGTCGCCACCCGCGACACCTGCCGGCCGACCCCGTCGAGGCCGTGGAAGTACATGACGATGCGCCGGTTGGCGTCGTCGACGTGCACGTCCGGCGACGCGATGTGAGGCGTCGTCGCCTCGAACAGTGCGTCGTGCGACATCGGCGCCGCCCCGCGCGCCGCCCGCGCCGCCTGAAGCCGCTCCAGCTCCTCGGGAGACACCTCCGGCGGCTCGGTCAGGAAGTGCGAATCGGCGATCTGCAGACTGCCCGGCGGATGCACCCGCCACGGACCCAGCGGATCGTCGGCGTAGGCCAGCCGGATGTAGCGTCCCTTGTGGTCCGCGAAATACAGATAGTAGGCGCCCAGCGGGTCGGTTACCCAGTCGGGCACCCGAATCACCGACGGCCCCTGGATGTTCTCCCCGATGCTCGGATGCAACCCGGGGCCGACGATCGGCGCATCCAGCAGCCGCTCGACCCGCACCGTCTGCGCGGCCGCCCCGGCGGCGAACGCCAGAGCGACGACGAGGGCGGCGCCCGGTATGTGTTTGCTGATCACGTCCCCGACCTCTTCATGAAACCTGTTCGCGCCCCGGTGATACGGAGGAGCGAGAACCAGCAAGAACCGGTCCGCGCACGCCGACACGGGCAGCGAGGCCGCCGGCACCGGTCGTCCAAAACAACAGAGTATGTGATCGGCCGTCGAGAACCAAGCCCCTTCAACCAACGATCGCCGGTCACGGCGAAACGGGATCCGACCAGGTCTCGACGACCGGCGGCGCGTAGCCGTGCATCCGGTCGAGCAGGGCCGCCGCGTCGGTCTCCGCCAGCAGCAGATCGCGATACTTCGGAACCAGGAAATCCCGCTCGACCACGTGGTCGAGAAAGGCCAGCAACCCGTCGAAGTACCCGGCCACGTTCAGAAGGCCGCAGGGCTTCCGGTGCAGTCCGAGCTGCGCCCACGTCAGCGTCTCGAACAGCTCGTCGAGGGTCCCGAAACCGCCGGGCAGGGCGATGACGCCGTCGGACAGCTCCGACATCACCTGCTTCCGCTCGTGCATCGAGTCGACCACCCGCAGCTCGGTCAGCCCCGGATGGGCTACCTCCTGCGCAGTCAGATGGTCGGGAATGACCCCGATGGCCTCCCCCCCGTGCGCCAGGACCGCATCGGCCAGGACTCTCATCATGCCGACCTGCGCTCCTCCGAAGACGAGGGTGTGCCCCCGCGCGGCCAGCAGGGCGCCCAGCGCTCGTGCGGCCGAGGCGTACTCGTCGCCGGCGCCGACTCTCGATCCCGTGAAGACGCAGATTCGTGCCATGGTCGTTCTGCTCCAACGGTATCATGCGGCCGAGAGGGGCGGTAGCAGCCCAACCCCACCGCCGCCGCAAAGCGCGAACCGCGGGCGCATGCGCCTGCCGGCTCACGTGCCTGTGTGATGACCCGCATCTCGGAATCATCAGCAACCCGCGCCGCAGAACCGCGCGGACTCCCGCCGGGTCGGTTGAGCGAAGAGCGGAGCCGCGAGGCCACGGTCTCCTGGCCAGTCGCACCGCCGCCGAAGTGCGGATCCTTCACGCCCGACACACCGGGACCGAGCGTTTGTTTCGGGTCAGCGCTCGCCCGTGCCGCCATATGCGCCGTATGCGCCGTGATGGCGGTCGCCGCGCTCACCGCGGGGCCGACGGCCGGCCAGACGCGCACGGTGTGGGACGGCGTCTACACCGAGACCCAGGCCGAGCGCGGGCGGGAGCGGTATCGGGCCGTCTGCGGATACTGCCACCGCGACGACCTGAGCGGTGGCGGGAGCGAGGCGGGTGCGCCCGCGTTGCGCGGGCCGTTCTTCACCAACCAGTGGCGGGACCGGCGGATCGTCGACCTGTTCGTCACCATCGGGACGACGATGCCGCAGCAGAACCCCGATTCCCTGCGCGCGCAGGTGGTGATCGATATCGTCAGCTATCTGCTGCAGCAGAACGGCATGCCGGCCGGCGACACGGAGCTGCCGCCCCGACTCGATCCGCTGCGCACCATCGTGCTGAGCCGGCAACCTGGTCG
The DNA here is from genome assembly GCA_965229825.1 of Vicinamibacterales bacterium. Lineage (GTDB taxonomy): Bacteria > Acidobacteriota > Vicinamibacteria > Vicinamibacterales > UBA8438 > JAJEEA01. The sequence continues at coordinate 93,172 of CBDDJQ010000012.1, read as the reverse complement.
GTAGGTCCACGGAACCCTCGTCTCCGTGCGTCGACGCCGTGACCGGTTGCCGGTGGCAGAAGCCCTGTCTTCCTTCCGGCGCGCGCCTGCAAACCGTCGCCCACTAGACGGCCCACTCCCCAGCGGGCCTCGCTCACGAGGTGCCCCCTGACGGGTCTACGACTCGCTTGTCGTCACTTGGCTGTTCGTCGAGGCGGGCCTCGAGCGCGCGGAGAAAGGCGTCCCGAACCTTCGCCTTCTGTGCGGAGTCCAGGTCGCGACCAACCTCACCCCGCGATCGCGCCAGGAGTTGTGCGTCGATCTCCCTCGGCCGCGTATTCGTCCTGCGGATACTGTCGGCAAGTGCAGAGACTTCGCCCGCGGGTACCTTGGCGGCTATCTCCCGTGCGACCCGCTCCCAAGGACCGGCAGCATCACTCGATTCTCCCGCGCCAGGAAGCACGGATTCCCCGGAGTCCGGTTCGGATACCTTGCGAGGGCTGCACTTCAAGAACGGCTCAAGGTCGGATGCGTCCCACTCGTAGGTCGCATCAGCCTCCTGGAGGAGAAACAGGGACTGACTCCCGCGTGCGGGCTTGATTCCCAGCAGGTGAACTCGAACGCCGTATTCCTGCGCCAATTGGACCCCGACTCTGAGATCCTCATCTCCCGAAAGCGCACGCCTCGGCCACGGCCCGGTTGCGCGCAAGCGTGATCATGTCCGTCACGATGAGCGAATCGACACCCTTTTGCTGGCCAACGGAGTTTACGAAACCGAGCCGGACCTTGACTCCCGCCTGTTCAGCCAACGTGATGTGTTGAGGCGTTGGCCCTTGACCGGTGCCGTCGTACCAATAGATCCTGAGGAGGTTCAGGTTCGCGTGGCTTTCCGCAAAGGCCTTCAGCCTGGCGATCACGGCACCGTGGTCGAGAACGATCTCCCCACGCGCCAACTTCTCCCCGCACAGCGCGACCGAACCCTGGGCGAAGAGGTAGCCTGCATCCACGAAGACGGCGACACGGTCCATGCCAGGCTTCCCGCCCAAAATAAAAGGCCCCCGAAGGGGCCTCTAGTAAAGCCGCCCAATTGTCTAGTAGGCCGGGCGACCGAATTCAGCATACCACGGTTGGAGGTCCATCACCACCCTGAGTCTTGTCCAATGACAAGTGAGCCTGAAGGGGGAATTGATTCCAACGTGAGATGAGCCTGAAGGGGGCTGGGTCCCGGATCATCGCAGGATGATCGTGAGACTCGACACCCACCGTCTGCAGACCCCTGGGTCAAGTTCGGGAATTTCTGGCCGGCAGTCGACCGCTCGACCAGCAGCCGCAGACGAGCAGATTCCTAGTTGTGGTCGCCGCCTTTCCCGGCCCGGTCTAGTAGAGCTTCCAGAACACCACCTCGGCCCAGGCCTCCCGATGGTCGGGGGCTTGTCCCCGGAACCGGGTCTCGAAGCCCATGGTCTGGAGCGGATCGCCCGGACAGATGTTCAGATCGAACCAGCCGGGGTGATTCCCCGCCCCGGCAAATCTCCGAAGGTCGACCGGGTATCGGTACTTCTCGAGCGCATCCGTCCAGGTGTTGGGCATGAGTCTCCCGTTCAGGCGGAAACACGCACCCCGGACGGCGAAGGGCGGTTGACCGGCGATCCGCGGGCGCCGCGCGCTTCCGGAATCTGGAGAAACCTGCGCCGGCAGGCATCGCCGGCACGAGACTCGTTGGAGAGGAAGCGCCCCCGTCCGGTCGAAGAGACGAGGGCGCCTGGGTCAATGTGGGCCGGCCTACTCCGGCACCGGTTGCGGGTCGTCCGACTGTGCCGCCGCCGGACCCGCCTGCGACGGAATCCGGTCCGGGGTCGGCTGCGCCACCCGGCGCCCCTCGGCGTCACGGGCGTTGCCGCGGTTGCGGCCGCAGTCGAAGCAGGTGCGCAGCTCGTCGGCCATGCCGTCGGTCGAGATACCGCGGGCCGCCATCAGCTCCGCCAGCCGGTCCGCGGTCGCGGGCTGCTCCTTGTAGAACAGCGAGTAGAACACCCCGTTGGCGATGGTCCACGGCGTCCAGCCCTGGGCGCTCCGGGCGTCGATCTCGGCCCCCTGCTCGACCAGATAGTCGACGATGCTCGGGGCGCCGCGGTACGCGGCCCCGTGCAGCGCGGTCTCGCCGCGGTCGTTGGCCGCGTGGACGTCGTTGCCGAGCTCGACGAGCATCCTGACCGCCTCCAACGCTTCCGGCTCGTGCTCGACCGTCGCCCCCCCGTCCTCGCCGGGGTTCCACATGTCGACCCCGGCCGCCACCATGAGCGGTGTCGTCTGGTCCGCGTTCGGAATCAGGGGGTCGGCGCCGGCGTCGAGGAGGACCCGCATCACCTCGGTGTCGACGTTCTTCGAGGCGAGGAGGAACGGCGTCGCGCCGACCCGGTTCAGCCGGTTGCGGTAACCGTCCCGGAAATCGGCGGTCATCGGCGCGTTCACGTCGATGCCGGCCGCCAGCAGCCGCTCGATGAGATCCATGCTGCTGAGGTTGCCCCGGCCCTCGGGGGGCGGCATGTGGCCGATGTTGGTACGGCGCAGCCGGATGGTCTGGTGCAACGCGTTCCATCCCTGTTCCGCCGCGCTCACGTCAGCCCCCTCGTCGACCAGGTATATCCCGACCTCGTACTGTCCGTTCATCGCCGCCACGACCAGCGCACTGGTCCCGTCGGGGAACGTGTCGTTCATGTCCGCGCCGACCTCCAGCAGGGTCCGCACCGCGTCGAGTTGGCCGAGCTGCGCCGCGAACAGCAGCGCCGTGAACGAGGGTCCCGACCGGGCGTCGCGGGTCAACCCCACCTCGGCGGAGAACGCGCCGCCGGCCTCGCCGGCCGCCGGATCGCCGGTGCGCGCCGCGACGTCGGCTCCCCCTGCAACGAGGGCCCCGATGGCGTCGGCGTTGTTCTCGGCCGCCGCCCACATCAACGCGGTCTGGCCCCGCGCCGGCTCGGACGCGTTCGGGTCGGCGCCGTTCGCCAGCAGCGCCTGGATGACGTCGGCGCGTCCGGTCCGGGCGGCGGTCATCAGCACCGTCTCGCCGTCCGCAAGCCGCCGGTTCGGGTCGGCGCCGGCGGCCAGCAACCGGGTGACGATGGCCGCATTGCCGTTCGTGGCGGCCAGGGTGAGCGGCGCAACCCCGTAGCGGTTCGGCCTCGTCGCATCCGCGCCGGCGTCGAGCAGCAGGCCGACGACGGCGCCGGCGTCACCCTGCACCGCCCAGTGCAACGCGGTCATGCCCCCGGTCTCCGACGCATTCACGTCGACCGGCCCCTGCAGCAGCGTTTCCACCGCCGCGCCGTCACCGGCACGAGCCGCCGCAATCAGCGACTCCTCGGCTTCTGCCGCCGCCGCCACTGACGCCGCCGCAGCGAGGGACAAGACCACGCCGGCGACCGTCGCCGCCAACGCCGCGTACCACCGTCGTCGATTCATCTCCATGGTCGATTCTCCGACGTCTACAGATCGCTCAACGGCCCGGTGGAATCGGCCACCTGGTCGCGCTCCACGCCGATCTTGTGGAGCAGGGTCAGGCCGAGATTCGCGAACGGCGTATGCATCGGGTAGCGGATGTGCCGCCCGCCCGCGATCGCGCCGCCGCCGCCCACCACCACCGCCGGCAGGTTGACAGGGGTATGGTGATCGCTGTCGCCCATGCCGGTGCCGTACAGCAACAGCGTGTGATCGAGCAGAGACCCGTCGCCGTCCGGGGTGTTCTTCATCCGCTCGAGGAACCGGGCGAAGAGCGATACGTGATACGCGTTGATCTTGGCGCCCTGGGCGATCTTGACGGGGTCCATCTGGTGGTGCGAGACGGCGTGATGGCCTTCCGGCACCCCGATCCAGGGATACGGCCGTCCATTCAGCTCGCGCGAGACCTGGAAGGCCACGACCCGCGTCACGTCCGCCTGGAACGCGAGCAGCTCGAGGTCGAACATCAGCCGGGCGTGGTCGTCGAACGAGTCCGGCACGCCGACCGGCGGGTCCGCGATGGGCATCGGGGACACTTTGCTCTGGCGCTCGGCCCGCTGGATGCGCTGCTCGACGTTGCGCACCGAGTCGAGATACTCGTCCACCATGCTCCGGTCCCGAACCCCGAGGCGGCGCTGCAGGCGGGCCATGTCCGCCATCGCGAGGTCGAGCACGCTCCGGTCCCGCTTCAGCCGGGCCGCCTGCTCCTTGGGCGATCCCCCTTCGCCGAAGAGCCGCTCGAACACCGCGCGGGGATTGCTCTCCATCGGCATCGGGGTGGTGGGGTCCCTCCACGAGTAGGTGTGCTGGTAGACGCAGCTGTACCCGTTCTCGCAGCTTCCGACGATGTTCTCGTGGTCGAGCGAGAGCTGCAGCGAGCTCAGCGGGGTGTCCGCGCCGATCGCGGACGCGGCCATCTGGTCGACCGAGGTGCCCGCCTCGATATCGGCTCCTTCGGTCTTCTTCGGGCGCGTGCCGCTCAGCCAGGCGGTATGCACGCGGGTGTGCACCCCGCCCCCTTCGCTCTGCGTCTCCGCCCCCTTGTTGCTCAGACCGCTCAGCACCACCATGTCGTTGCGGAACGGCTCGAGGGCCTGCAACACCGGGGTCATCGCGTACCCCTTCCCGGTGGTGGCGGGGTGGAAGTTCGGCAGATACGTGCCGTTGGGCGCATAGACGAAGCCCAGCCGGGTCACCCCGTTGCGCCCCGGCGCGACGGCGGACAGCGCCGGCACCATCGCGTCCAGAAACGGGAGCGCCAGCGTCGCCCCCATCCCCCGCAGGAAGCTCCGCCGCGGCAGCGCCATCTTCGTAATGATCATCCCGATCTCCTTCAGGTCAGCCGGTCAACACGACGGATACGATTTCGCGAACGAACGAACTCCAGTTCGCGAACGAACGAATTCCAGTTCGCAGTCAACGCGCGGCGGCCAGCGGCGCCTCCGCCGCGGCCGTGCGCCGTTCGCGAAACGGCAGACTGTCCACGACGCCGAGGATGACCGCCGACAGGCGGTAGTCCTGCTCCGCGGCCTCTCGCACGATCGCCCGCACCGCCGGCATGTCGTAGTACTCCAGCCCGCGGCCCAGCGCATAGGTCAGCAGCTTCTCGGTCAGAGTGCCCACGAACCGGTCCGGACGGGCCAGCAACGCCGTCCTGAGCTCGGGAACGTCGTTGAACGGCGTTCCGTCCGGGAGCACCCCGGAGGCGTCGATCGGCAGATGCTGCTCGTCGACGTCGCGCAGCCGGCCGACGGGGTCGAACCGTTCCAGCCCGAAGCCGAGCGGGTCGATCATCGCATGACAGCTCGCGCAGGCCGGGTTGTCGCGATGCACGGCCATCCGCTCCCGCATCGACGGCGTCCGGTCCGCGTACGCCCCCGCCTTGTCGGGCAGCGGCGGCACGTTGGGGGGCGGGTCGGGCGGCGGCGTGCCGAGAATGTTGGTCAGGATCCACTTGCCGCGGAAGACCGGGGATGTCCGCACCGGATGCGAGGTAATGGTGAGGATGCTGCCCTGTCCGAGCAGTCCGCCCCGCTGCCGGTCGGTCACCGCCACCCGCCGAAAGTGGCTGCCCTGCACGTGGGGCATGCCGTAGTGCCGCGCGAGCCGGTCGTTGACGAAGGTGTAGTCGGCGTCCAGCAGGTCGAGCACGCTCCGGTCTTCGCGCACGATGCTCTCGAAGAACAGCTCGGTCTCGCGGCGGAACGCCTGCCGCAATCCGTCGTCGAAGTCGGCGAACAGCACCTGCGACGGCCGGGCCGACTCCAGATTCCGAAGCTGCAGCCACTGGCCGACGAAGTTGGCGGTCAGGGCGCGGGCGCGGTCGTCCCCCAGCATCCGGCGCACCTGCCGTTCGAGCACCGCGGGGTCCGACAGGGTGCCGCCGGCCGCCGCGGCCAGCAGCTCGTCGTCCGGCACGCTGCTCCAGAGAAAGAACGACAGCCGCGACGCCAGCTCCAGGTCGCCGAGCCGATAGTTGACGGCGGCCGCGAGCGGAGCGTCCACGGGGTCGGCCTCCACCCGGAACAGGAACTCGGGGCTGACCAGCAACTGTTGCAGCGCGCGCTCGATGCCGGCCTCGAAACCGCCGCCCTCGCGTCCCGCGGCATAGGCGATCCGCAGAATATCGAGGTCGGCGTCGCCGACCGGCCGGCGCCAGGCCCGCCGGGCCAGGGTGGCGAGAATCGTGTCGGCGCAGGCCTCCTCTTCACCGGCCTCCCCCGGCCGGCAGACGAACAGGCGCCGGCGGGCCGGGGTGTCGCCGGGACCACGTACGTCGAACGGCCCGGTGATGGTGACGTTGCGCAGATACGGCAGCTCGCGGCGGCTCACGGTGGGGTTGAGGAAGAGACGGCGCGGCGTCTCCGACAACAGGGCCGGCGTCTTGAGGAACGCGATCCCGAGCTCGCGGGGACCGGCCGCGATCGGCAACCGCACCTCCAGGTTGTCGCCGACCTCGTTCCCGTCGATGTCCAGCGACGACAGGCCCTGCTGCATGCGGAACAGCTCGACGCGCTCGCCGTCCACCGTCACTTCGAGCTCGGCCCCGCCGGACACCCGCGACACCTCGACCCGCAGCATGTACTCCGCGTCGAGCGGAAATCGATGCGTAATCACGGCGCCGCCGCGGGTCCCGTAGGGCAGGCCCTCGACGTGGTCGTCCTGCGGCAGCGCGGGTGAGATGGTATAGGTGCGAGCCTCCGCCGTCGGCGGCGTCGTGCCCATCGCGGCGCGGCTGATCCGCCGGGCCGCGGTCAGATAACGCTCCATGAGCGATTCCGACACCCGCAGCACGCCGGCGATGTTGTCGAACCCGTAGCTCGCGCTGTCGGCCGGGAGCAGATCCTCTATCTCGACCGTGATCCCGAGCACGTCGCGAACCGCGTTCTGATATTCGGCGCGGTTGAGCCGATGAAAGGTCTGGGTGCGGCCGGGGTTCGGCAGGGCCGACGCGGCGGTGTCGAGCTCGGTTTCGAGCCACGTCGCCACCCGGTCGTAGGTCGCTTCGTCGGGACGCCGCCGGCCGGCCGGCGGCATCAACCCCGCGCGCAGCTTGCGGACCACTCTTTCCCACAGATCCGCATGGTCCCCGATCTGCGCCATGTCGACGGTGTCGAGGGCCAGCCCCGCGGTGAGGGTGCGCCCGTTGTGGCAGGCGACGCAGTAGCGCCGGAGCACGGTACGGGACGCCTCGGCCGGGTCCGGCGCTTCCGCGGGGGCCTGTCCCGCGCCGGCCGGCTCGGTCGGCGCTGCCGACTCGTTCGGCGCCGCCGCCCCGGCGGTCGCACCGCCCGGAAGCAGCAACAGCATTCCGGCAACGACTGACGCAAGCCAAGTGCGCATCGCTTTCCTTGTCATCCAATACGGAGCCCGCGGCGAAGTGCCACGGCTCCCGGTCTGCGAGATCGCGCAGCCAATACGGAGCCCGCGGCGAAGCGCCACGGCTCCCGTCTGCGAGATCGCGCAACTCCGGTGGCCGAGCGGCCAAGCTCCTCGAGCCCTGCCGCCGCAAGACAGACGCCCGAAACCGTGCCATGATAGCGCAAAATCGGGCCGCCGCACGACGGACCGGAGAACCAGGGGGCCTGCACCGCAGAAGTTTCGCGCCAGCGAAAACTTCCAACGCGACCGCAGGGTCGCGCAGCCTCGGGCGGTCACCCTGTCGAACCCTGGACAACGCCGACATGAAACGGTCAGTCCGTCTGTACCTGCTCGTGCAGCTTCTCGGCGGCCGGCGCGCGTGGCACCCCGCAGAGATCGCCGAGCGCTTCGGGATCTCCGTGCGCACCGCCTACCGCGACCTCGCGGACCTGTCCGAAGAGCACAGCATTCCTGTCACGAACGACGAGGATGGCCGCTACCTGCTCGTCGAAGGCGCCACGATGCGCCTTCTCCCCTTGACCGCCACCGAACGGGCGATCCTGACGCTGGCCCTGGACAACCCGGCGCTTCGGACGGCCTCGGACGTGGAGGCCGCGATCGACCGGCTCGGCGACAAGCTGAACGCCGCCACGCGCCAGATCGAGGAGACCCCGAGCGGGCTCACCTTGACCGGTCCGGAGCGATCCAGCGACATCAAGGAGGGGCTCGTGCTGCTGCTCGACCGCGCGGTTCGCGACCACACCCCGGTGTCGCTGCACTACCGCTCCCTGTGGAGCGGCAGCACGACGCGGCGCGGCATCGATCCGTACAGCGTCTTCCACCGGGAGAACGCCTGGTACCTGGTCGGACACTGCCACCTGCGCAAGGAGCTGCGGGCCTTTCGTCTCGACCGGATCGCCGACGCCGAGCTGCTCGACGGCGCGTTCTCCGCACCGGACTTCGACCTTGCGACGTTTCTCAAGCACTCCTGGGGCATCTACCACGGCCGGAGCGTGTACGAGGTCGTCATCCACTTCGACGCCGCGCTCGCCGCCCTGCTCGAAGAGAGCACGCACCATCCCGACCAGCGCGTCGTCCGGCTCGGGAACGGCGACCTGGAGTACCGCGTCAGTCTGTCCCATCTCGAGGAGGTCGGCCGCTGGATCGTCGGATTCGCCGGTGCCGCCCGCGCCGTCGAGCCTCCCGACCTCGTCGCCCTGGTCGCCGACATGGCCGCCCGCGCCCACGATGCGCACCGCCCCGCCGACCCGCCCGCGCGACCCCGCGGGCAACGCGACCTCCCGCACCTGCACCCGGACGGCGGCGCCTCCCCCCGCCAGCACTCGCTGATCTGACATCCGGTGGACGTCCGATACGGGACGGAACCACCGTCCCCGACCTCTGCGCCTCTGCGCCTCTATCTCCAGCCCGCATGCTCGCGACCGTTCTGCAACGCATTTGCAAGAACTGGCTGCCCCCGCACCGCTGACAGGTTCTGACACGCAAGCCGCCTACGCTGCAGGTCTCACTGGCGCCGAATGACGGCGGCAGCCGCACACCGTGCGGGTAACCCTATGGGTTGCTCCGGCTCCGGATCACTGGCGGTCCACCGCTCGGCAACCCAGCAGACAGTAAAGGCGGATCTAGAGAAATGAAGAGACGGGAGAGATCACGACCAATGAAGACGGTCGCGGCATGGCTGTGCGTCGGCGCGGTGATGACGCTGGTCGCCACGCCGGCCACGGCGCAGACGGCCTCCTTCGGAACAAGTCTGTCGACCCTCGACGGAGTCGACGGAGCGATGGGCGGCGCCTACGTCGATGTGGACTTCCCCGCCTGGAAGGCCCTTCGTGTCGCCGGTTCCCTCAGCACCGCGAGAGCCGAGTTGACGGGGTTCTTCTACAGCATTCCGCTGAATCGGGTGTACGCCGGCGTTGGACCCCGGGTACGGGGCGGAGAACGGGTACAGGCGTTCGCGCACATCCTGTTCGGTGTCGTCAGTGTCGGCACGGACGCGCGCGACGTCGTCAACGCCGGCTACGGCGAGCAGTACGGCGGCGGGGTCGACTGGTTCTTCTCGGATTCGTGGGGCCTGCGGACTGCGCTCGACTACAACAAGGCAACCCATTTCAACATCGCCATGAGCTGGAGGCCGTAGCCGCGGCAATCGGGCGCGCAACACGAGACCTGGGGGAACACGATGCAATCACGAACCATCCGATACACCGGTGCAATCAGCCTGGCGGTACTCCTGCTCTCATCGCCGGCCACGGCGCAGCGATGGAACGACCTGGAGGACGCGCTCGAAGGACGCGAGCTCGTCATGCGTCCGACCACAGAGGGTCGGCGCAAGCTGTATCTCGACGTGGAAGGCGGCGACGCCTTCGTGCTCCATCGCGGGGACCGGCTCTTTCCCCTGCGCGAGCGCGAACCGATTCTCATCGTCGACGCGGATCCCGAAGACGACCATATCGAGCTGGAGCTGCAGAGCGGGCGCCTCGGACGGGGCCGGGTAGACTTTCACGGCCCCGCACCGGCCGCCGACGAGTTCGAGCGGTGGCTCGACGAAGTGTTCGAGATTGCGACACCCGAGGCCGACTTCCACCGCTACGTCGGAAACCAGCAGAGCGGCACGCTGCACGAGGTGTTTCACGGCGTCAGGCGCAACGGCGCGCTCGTCGCCACGCTTCGCTTCGACGTGCAGCGCCTGTTCCGGCGCGAGCTCGACGTGATCGCGACCCTGTCGACCACCGCGGAGCTCGGGGACGAGGACAACGTCAACACGCTCGATATCCGGGTCGGCGGACGCCGGATCAGGCTGCGGGAGCGCACCGCCGAGCGAATCTTCCCCAGCGATGAGGTCTCGGCCGTCTTCGGCAACGACGAGGCCCGCGGTCTCATCGACGGCTCGATCGAGGCGGTGGAGCTGGACCTGGGGAACGTCGACCGATGGGTCCGGTCCACCGTCGGCGGCGCTCCGTAGCCCCGCCCCCCGAATGGAGGGGGCCCCGCCTCAGCTCATGCACCGCGACGTCGGAGGCTCTCGCCTGCAACTTCGGCCCGGAACACGGAGCCGTTGGACGAGCGTTCCGGGGTCAGGAGTCTGCGTCGTGGCAATGGTGCAGACTCCTGGGAGGGGTTGGTTGGGCGGCAATCGGAGCCGCAGGCGACGATTTCCGGGCCAGGGGTCTGCGCCGTGGCAATGGCGCAGACTCCTGGGAGGGTTGGTTGGGCGGCAATCGGAGCCGCAGGCGACGATTTCCGGGCTAGAATGGAGCCGCAAGCCGGTACCCGGGCAGAATGTCCGACCGGGTGCGCCCGGCGGCACCAAATACACTGGAACTTGAGATTCGAACAAGGAGCTACAGTCATGCGTACGACTTACATTGCCGTAATCGCCCTGGCCGGAACGACCTTGTTGGCGGCCCCGGCGCCGGGCCAGACCGCCGATGAGGAGATTGCCAAGGCAACGCTGGCGGCGCCGGCGGCGCTGCGCGCCAACGCCACGGTGATCCGGCTGGCGGCCGACGGCACCGACACGGTGCTGCGCGAAGGCTCGAACGGACTGATGTGCTGGGACCGCTCGGACGAGCCGAGCCGCGAGTTCGCCGTGCAGTGCTCCAGCGTGGACAATCTGGCTCGCGTCAAGCAGAACCGGGCCTGGAACATGTCGGGCATGAGCGCCGACGAGCTGCGGGCGACGCGCGAGGCGGCCGAGGCGGACGGCACGCGGGAAGTCTCCAAGTTCGGCTCGGCGTACTACGCGCTGAGCGGCGCGGACGCCGAGTCGGCCAACCTGCACACGACCGTCGCGGTGCCCTTCGCGACGGCCGAGTCCCTGGGCCTGCCCGATGCGGGCAGCTACACGCAGGCCGGCACCTGGATCATGGAGGCGGGCCTGTCGGCCGCCCACATCATGCTGCCCGGCCAATGATCTCGCGCACCAGGGAACATGCCATGAGACTCACGACAACCGGGGGCGCGCTGGCGCTCTGCGTGGCCCTCTCGGTCACGTCGGCGGCGGGGAACGACAACTGGCCGCAGTTCCGCGGACCGACGATGAACGCCGCCGTCGCCGACAACCCCAACCTGCCCGAACAGTGGAGTGAGACCGAGAACGTCGAGTGGGTCAGCGAAATCCCCGGTCTCGGCTGGTCGAGCCCGGTGGTGTGGGGCAACCGGGTCTTCCTGACCACGGTGACCGCCGACGGCGACTTCGAGCAGCCCAAGCCCGGCCTGTACGCCCCGCTGGGACGACCGGATCCGGTGCCCCTGGAGCACGACTGGCGGGTCTACTGCCTGGACCTCGAAACCGGCGCGGTGCTCTGGCAGCATTCGGTCCAGACCGGACTCCCCGCCTTCCCGCGGCACATGAAGAACTCGTACGCCTCGGAGACCCCGACCACCGACGGCGAACGCGTGTACGTGCGGTTCGGCGAGCTCGGCCTCTATACGTTCGACATGGACGGCAACGAGGTGTGGCGGCTCGAGATACCCGACCGGGAGACCCGATCGGACTGGGGGTCGGCCTCGTCGCCGGTTCTGCACGGCGACAAGCTGATCATCGTGTACGACAACGAGGAGGCGTCCTGGATCGCCGCCCTCGACAAGCGCACCGGCGACGAGATCTGGCGGACGGCGCGCGACGAGGTGTCGAGCTGGGCGAGCCCGTACGTCTGGGAGCACGAGGGCCGGACCGAGATCGTGACGTCCGCCGTGAACCGCATCCGCTCCTACGACCTCGACGGGAAGCTGCTGTGGGAGATGGACGGCCGGATGTCCTGGGCGACCATCGCCACCCCGTTCTCGAGCCACGGCCTGGTGTACGTAAACTCCGGCTACTTCCGGGACGAGCATCGGCCCGCCTATGCGATTCGCCCCGGGGCGAGCGGGGACATCACGCTCCAGGACGGCGAGCAGTCGAACGAGTACGTGGCTTGGTATCAGCCGCGCGCCGGGAACTACAACACGTCGCCGCTGATCTACGGCGACATCTACTACAGCCTGCTCGACCGCGGCTTCTTCGAGAGCTACGACGCGGTGACCGGCGAGCCGGTCTACGGCCGGCAGCGGATTCGGGTGGGGGCCAGCTTCACGTCCTCGCCCTGGGCCTACAACGGGAAGATCTTCGCGTTGAGCGAACAGGGCGACACGTACGTGATCCGGGCGGGGCGCGAGTTCGAGGTCATGGGGGTCAACAGCCTCGACGACCTGACGCTGGCGTCCCCGGCGATCGCCGGAGACCGCCTGCTCATCCGCACGCGCTCGAAGGTCTACAGCATCAGGAAGGAGTAGGAGTCTGCACCGTGGCGGCACCGTGCGCCGGTGGCTGCTCTGGCTGACGATCGGTGTCCTGCTCTTCCTGCAGGCGGGCACGGTGGTCACCAGCCGCGACGGTGATCTGCTGCTCGGACCGGGGGTGCTGTCGGGCGCGATGCTGGTCTGGCTCTTCGTCACCGTCGCGATCGTGAAGCGCCGGTTCCTGCGATTACGCGGGCGGAAGCCCGGCGGCCCGCCGGCGCTTGAACCGTGATCCGGCCCCGCCGAGGCCCCGACGCTAACCGGACGTGACACCAAGAGGAAACCCCATGCACCGTCGCCCGGAACGGCTGTTGTGCCTCGTGCTGCTCCTGATCGCCGGCTTGGGCGGATACGCGGCGCCGGCATCCGGCCAGGCGCCGGCGGCGCCGCCGAACTTCGTCCTCGTGTTCGCCGACGACCAGGGCTACGGCGACCTCGGCGTATTCGGGGCCACCGACTTCGACACCCCGCGCATCGACCGGATGGCGCAGGAGGGCATGCGCTTCACGAGCTTTTACGCGCAACCCCTCTGCGGTCCGTCCCGCACCGCGCTCCTCACCGGCAGCTATCCCATCCGGGTCGGCGAGTACGGCAACCACAAGAACAACTTCCCCTACGTCCACGAGCAGGAGGTCCTGCTGCCGGCGATGCTCCAGGCCGCCGGCTACGCCACCGGGATGATCGGCAAGACCGACATCACCCAGCGGCGGCGCGGCTTCCGGCCCGAGCTCAACCCGGTGCGGCGCGGCTTCGACTCCTGGTTCGGCGTCGTCGGCGCCAACGACAGCGGCGAGGTGCACTGGGTGTACCGCAACGAGGAGCGCATCGAAGAGTCGGCGCCGCTCCACAATCTGACCCGCCGCTATACCGACGAGGCCCTCGCCTTCATCCGGCGCCACCGCGACGAGCCGTTCTTCCTCTACATCGCGCACACCATGCCGCACGTCGTCCTCGACGCCGGCGAACCGTTCAAGGGGGGTTCGCGGCGCGGGCTCTACGGCGACGTCATCGAAGAGCTGGACGCGAGCACCGGCGAGATTCTCGACCTGCTGCAGGAGCTCGACCTCGCGGAGAACACGATTGTCGTCTACACGTCGGACAACGGCCCCTGGAGCAACCATGCGCTGCCCCGCTACACCGCCGACATCACCGCGCACACCGGGTCGGCCGGCCCCCTGCGCGGCGCGAAGGCGACCACCTGGGAAGGCGGCATTCGCGTCCCGACGGTGATGTGGGGCCCCGGCCGCATCCCCGCCGGCACCGAGACGGCCGAGATCGCGACCACCATGGATCTGCTGCCCACGTTCATCGCCCTGGCCGGCGCCGAGATGCCGGCCGACCGCACCCTGGACGGCCGCGACATCTCGGCCCTGATGCACGGCGAGCCGGGCGCGGTGAGCCCCCACGAGGCGTTCTACTACTACCGCGAAACCCACCTCGACGCGGTGCGCAGCGGTCCCTGGAAGCTCGTGTTCCCGCGGCCGGGACGCGACGAGTCGCCGTGGCTGCTCTCCAAGACCGGCGCTTTCATCGGCGAGCTCCTCGAACCGGTGACCGGCCTCGAGCTCTACAACCTGGAGACGGACATCGGCGAGCAGCACGACGTCGCGGCCGACCACCCCGAGGTGGTCGAGCGCCTGACCGCGCTCGCCGACGAAGCGCGGGCCGAGCTGGGCGACCACGACCGCATCGGCAGCGGCGTGCGGTTCTTCGAGGACGGACCGAGGTGGCCCCGCCGGCAGCCGTGGCTCACGCGGTAACCCGCGGCTCCGGGTCCATGCAGTTCCTGACGGGACTCGATGCGGACCTCCGGCAATCGCTGCTGGATCAGATTCGGGACGCCTGGACGCACAACTCCACCGCCCTCGAAGGGAACTCCCTCAGCCTCGGCGACACCAAGTTCGTCATCGAGGAAGGCCTGACGGTCGCCGGCAAGCCCATCAAGGATCACCAGGAAGTCATCGGCCACGCCGGCGCCATCACCCAGATCTACGCCCTGCTCGGCCGGCCCGTCACCGCCGACGACCTGTTCGATCTCCACCGCAGCGTCCAGGCCGAGCGCGTCATCGACATTTACAAGCCGCTCGGAAGCTGGAAGGTCGAGCCCAACGGCACTTACGCTGTCGACGAGAGCGGCGCCCAGGTTTTCGTCGAGTACGCCGGCCCGGAAGACGTGCCCGCCCTGATGGCCGAGGTCCTCGACTGCGTCAACACGACGACCCTCCAAACCGACGACATGCGGGACGCGGCGCCCGCCTACGCCCGCATTCACGCCGGCTTCGTGTCCATCCACCCGTTCTGGGACGGCAACGGCCGCCTCGCCCGCCTGATCGCCAACGTCCCCCTGCTGAACGCCGGCCTGCCACCGCTCGTCATTCCTAAAGAAGAGCGCAGGCTCTATATCGACACCCTCGCCCGCTACCAGCGCCGGATCGGCCCGATCACCCCCGAGACCGGCGTCTGGCCGGATCCCGCCGAGTTCGCGCCCTTCTCGGATTTCTGCCAGCGCTACGCCACGACCCGCCGGCTCGTCGACCGGGCGTTCGAGCAGCAGCACCGCCGCGCTTGAAGATGTTGTTCATGACTCCCAACTGAGGGACCCGTTTCCCAACGAAACCAGCCCAAGAACGGCGCCCGTCGCCGTCATCGAACACGGCCATCTCGGCGGTGCCCCGTTACCGTCGCAGGTCGTAGCCGGATTCTGTATTGCCAACGCCCCGGCCTCGCACCAAGCAGGATCCCCGCTTCTGCGGGGTGCGCTGTAAAGCGCTGACAATACGGGTTTTACGGTCACCGGTTTGGACGGTTCCACGTTCGGTCCCACACTTGGGCCTTGTTGATTCCTCCGCTTGGTGCGTGTCGGTGGCCTCTTTCGCCTTTGACAGTCGCTTCGCCGGCCTGCAGCTCTACGATGTCGCTCAGGCTCTGTGGGAGGGAAAGGAACGAGCCCTGGAAAGCATCGATTATGAGATCGGCTTGGGCGCTGGTTCGATGAACTCCACCGGCCGTCGCTTGGGCGGCTTGGGCGGCGCGATGTCGACCTGCGGCGGCTCGGGCGTTGGCTTGGGGTTCTCGATCTCGACGTTGCGGAGGTCGGCCCGTGGGCGCTCGGGCGCGGGAGCCTGATCGGCGGCGGCCGTTCGGGCTTCAGGCTCTTGATGGTGACGTGATCGAGGTCGGCCCGTGGGCGCTCGGGCGCCGGCGGGAACGTTGTCACGTTGACTCTGTTGCCCGGGACGGTTCTGGTTTAGGCTTTGTCGCCGACGTGTTCGGACGTCCCGGAGTTCTTGCCATTGCTGTTGACCCCGGCTGTGTTGGGGCTCTTCTCCAGATACCGGCGTGCGGTCTCGCGGATCTGTGTCGCGTAGGCGAAGATATCGTTCACTTGTTCGATCGCGACCCGCTCCTCCGTCCTCTCTGTTCCGATGAGCCCGACTTTTTTCTTCTGGGCAGTGTTGAAGTACAGCCGGCAGAGTGGCTGCTTCGAGTGGTCGAGCACGATAGAGCATCGGTGCTTTGCGTCGCGGAGGATGACGCGGTCGGCCGCTACGTCCGGCGCCAGCATTGCTGTCACCGCGTAGTACGCGCGCCACTCGTCCTCGGTCGTCACGATGTCGTGTTCCGTGGTCTCTGGCTCCGCATCATCGTGCGCCGGGCCTGCTTCGTCCTCGGCCGATGACAGCGCTGATTTCAGCCGGTCGCTGATCCGCCGCGTCAGGAACTGGTGCATGGCCTTCCGCGTCGCGCGTTCGAACTGTTCGATCACTGCCTTGGTCTTGACCCCATCGTAGACCTGGGCCGTGAAGTGCCGGACCAGCGCGTCGGATGGGTTCGCCCACTCGGCCGCCAGCAGGCGCAGGATCTCTCGGGTGTACTTCAGGTCTTTCGAGGTGTCGAGGATCTTGTCGAGATCGAACGCGGCTTTCGTGAATCGTTTGAGTTCGTCGGCGTCGATGGACTCAGCGTCGAGCATGTTCAGCTCCAAGAACGGTCGCTGATCCATCTTGTTGAGTTCGTCGATGTCTGAGTAGAACCGGTACGTGACCCCGTCGGTCAGCACGCCTATGCGCGAGGCCGTCACGCTGAAATACCGGTAGAGCTGCGAAGCAGGCTCTTTGGCGAGGTCGACGCCGTAGTGCTTGCACTCGAACAACATGATCGGAGAGCCGTTCACGACGATGGCGTAGTCGACCTTCTCGCCTTTCTTCGTGCCGACGTCGGCGGTGAACTCTGGTACGACCTCGTCCGGATCGAACACGTTGAACCCGAGTACATGCGTGATGAACGGCAAGACCAGAGCTGTTTTCGTGGCTTCTTCGGTTTTCACGCTCTCGACGCGCTTCGCGATCCGACTTGAGATTTCGCGGACCCGGTCGGCCAGATCCATTCCCTCGAGTGACTGCATCCTGAAATCTCCTCGTGGCCGTAGGCCTGATTCCCTTGGGGGTGTGTTGGGCGGCCGCATGTCGGCGTGACTTCTGTTAAACCCGTGGAACTAAACTACTTCGGCTGTCGGCCGCGATTCGCAAGGGGTATAAATCCTTGCTCAGCTTCCGGTCTCGGTTGAGCGTCGTGACGCCCCGAAGTCGCCAAGTATATCAATCGATCGCTGCTCAGTTCGGCCGAGTTGTCCGAGCGAGGGCGGGGTTCGACTCGGTGCCTGGACCCCTACTACGATGATGGCGTGATGGTCCCGACGACATCGTGCTTGACGAGGTCGCTCGTGCTGCGCGGTGCGGTGCCAAAGGGTGTCTCGCTGTCGCATCCGTGGGCTGGGCGGTGGTGATACGATCCGCCGAGTAATGGTCAACCGTGCACTCAGGATTCCGCACGGTCGCGTTCCCTGGACTAGTCCATCCCGCTGACGAGCGCGGTCTGGATTCACGCAGAGCATGCGTCTCCCCTTTGCCGTTGACGGCCTTGCGTGCGCTCGTATCGCGGTCATGCTGGTCCCCTCGTACACGGTTGCAGCCTTGACTGGCGAGATGGTCTGGACGATCCCGACGTTGGCTGCGGCAAGCGCGTTGGCGGCGAGCTTGAAGCGCTCCGATGAGCCGACCCGAGCAGTCGATGAGGGTGACGGCGACGGGGGTTCTGAAGACGGCTCGGACGCTGGCGACACGGAGTGAGTTTTCAGTCAAGTCGCGTGAGGGCTCGAGCTACTGTCGCGGTCGTGGGCGATGTTCCTCGCAAGGACGACCGTGGCGGCCAACGGCAGGGGCCGGTACCGGGATAAGGTCCGCAGTGATCGAAAACTGCGCGGCGGCCACGCTTGGGGTGCCGGCCATGTTCTGTGCGGCGCCGGCGGGGATGTCGACGGTCACGGTGCCCGAGGTAGTGGGAGTGATCGTCGTGGTGTAGTTCGAGCCGGTTCCCTCGAGTTCGGATGCGTTCCCGTTCTCGACGACGAGATCGTCGAGTTCGAGCCCGGTCACCGGTTCCGAGAAGCTGATCGTGATCGTGAAGGGGCCGTTGACCGGGGCACTGGCGGTCGTGGTGATCGTGACCGTCGGGCCTGTGGTCTCGGCGTTCACGCTGTTCATTGAGCTTTCAGACGAACCCGATACGGTCGTCGACACCGCAGCCGACA
Organism: Vicinamibacterales bacterium; assembly: GCA_965229825.1. Lineage (GTDB taxonomy): Bacteria > Acidobacteriota > Vicinamibacteria > Vicinamibacterales > UBA8438 > JAJEEA01. Next base: position 74,943 of record CBDDJQ010000012.1, on the reverse strand, counting down.
GCGCGTGCTCATCCTCCGTGCAGGGATCGGACGCGCAGTCCGAACCTGAGGCCAATGCCACCATCACCGTTCGTCTGAAGTGGGGTCGAGTTCGATCTGCCAGTGGTCACGTACGCCTTCGGTGACGGTACTGACGTTGACCAGGGTGGCCCCGGTCAACGCAAGGCTCGATAACAGTTTGCTGCGCGACTGCGGTGCCAACACGTCACTGAACACGAGTTCGAGGTCGAACGCCGAACCGTCGTGCGTGGACGGTACCGACGCGAATTCTGCCGTCAACGATGTCGGCGCCGAGCCCGTGATGCTCGTAGAGACGGCCGTCAAGAGTGCCCGATTGTCCGCCGTGCAGGGATCCGACGAGCAGTTCGACCCGGCGGGGAGCGACACCGTTACGTCCGTGAAGGACGATGGTTCCAGTTCGACCCGCCAGCGGTCGCGTTCGCCGTCGATCCCGAGCGTCTGTGCGAGCCTCGCGTCGAGGGACCACCGTGTTGGGTGACTCCCGCGCGGTTGGGGTCGGTCCCTTTGGGATGAACGCCTGGGGTCGAACAGGTAAGCCAGCATGGGGTTGCTCCCCCCTGGAGACCTCCTTGACGAATTGTTCATATGGTGGTGGCTCACCTGCGCGAATGTGATCCATTTCCTGTTGACTCCAGCTCAAATTGGAGCAGGCCGCCTCATTGGGAAGGACGGGGTCGCGGTCGACAGCGGGCTAGCCCGGATTATTCGTGAAGGTGCTGACTCTGGGAGGGACACAGGAGCCTCCGTGTGGTACAAACGTTGTGCTCACAAGCGTTTACCCACGATGGAGGCCCCTGCATGGCGACTGACAAGATATCACAGACTGTCCTGTTCCCGGAGCTCTTCGACAGGCCCGTCGTCGCCACGTTCGACCGCGAGCAGGCGAGCTCGGATGGCGGCGCCGTCCTCCTCAAGGCGGCCGAGCGGGTGTACGGCCTCGTCAAGGCGTTTGCCGGGTGTCTCGCCGATAAGCGCGCGCCGGGGAAGATTCGGCACACGCTCGCGGAGCTGACCGGGCAGCGCATCTTCGGCATCGCGTGCGGTCATCCCGACGGCAACGATGCCGACGACTTGGCGGACGACCCCATCCACAAGCTGCTGGTGGGGCGGGACCCGGTGGCCGGTGCGCCCCTGGCCTCGCAACCGACAATCTCTCGGTTCGAAAACGGCGCGGGCCGCGCCGCACTCTACCGAATGGGGCGCGAGTTGGCGGCAAGCGTCATCGAGCGGCATCGGCGCCGCCTGCGCGGGCGAGCGCACCGGGTCACCATCGATCTGGACCCGACCGACGACGCGACGCATGGCGCGCAACAGCTCACGTTCTTCAACGGGCACTACGACAGTTGGTGCTATCTGCCGCTGCTCGGGTTCCTGACCTTCGACGACGAGGTGGAGCAGTATCTGTGCGCGGCGGTGCTGCGACCCGGCAACGCGGTGGCCGCCGACGGGACCTTGGGCCTGCTGTGCCGGCTGCTGCCGATGTTGCGGGCGGCGTTTCCGCGAGCCCGGTTTCTCGTCCGGCTCGACGGGGGCTTTGCGACCCCGGAGATCTTCGATTTCCTGGATGCCGAACCTGGGCTCGACTACGTGGTCGCGATGGGGAAGAACGCGGTGTTGCAGCGGCACGCCGAACCGGCCATGGCGGTGGCTCGGGCCCAGAGCGAGGCCAGTGGCCGAACCGAGCACGTCTACACCGACACCCGCTACGCGGCCCGTACGTGGAGCCGCGAACGCCGGGTCGTGATCAAGGCTGAGGTGGTCCGGCTGAAGGGTCGCGAGCCGCGGGACAATCCGCGCTTCGTCGTGACGAATCTTCGGCAGACCCCGCGCTTCGTCTACGAGAAGGTCTACTGCGCCCGCGGGGACATCGAGAATCGGATCAAGGAGTTGCTCGATGGTCTGCAGATCGACCGCACGAGCTGCTGCAAGTTCTGGGCGAACCAGTTGCGCGTGTTGCTGACCGCCGCGGCCTACGTGCTCATGCAGGAGCTGCGGCTGCGGGCGGCGCGGACCAGTTGTGCCCGCACCCAGGTGACGTGGCTGCGCGACCGGTTGCTGAAGCTCGGGGTGCATGTCGTCGGCTCAGCGCGGCGCATCGTCCTTCATCTACCACGGGCGACACCCCATCTCCGCGCGTGGCGGCGCATCGCGCTTGCCCTCGGCGCGTGTGCCGGATAGAGCCCGCGCGCCGCACGTCGCACGCCTCGGTCCCCGAGCGGCACGGCCCCGCCCCAGCAGAGCCTTCCCTGCCACCTGCCTCTCCGCCACCGCCCGACGGACATGACCACGTCCGAGGCCCTGCTCGCGGCCGATCATCCCCGTCCGTGACGGACGCCCGAGCTTCATGAATAATGCAGGTGCGCGCTGCCACCCTCCACGTCTGACGAGGCCCTGCTCGCGGCCGACTGTCCTGTTCCCGGAGCTCTTCGACAAGCCCGTCGTCGCCACGTTCGACCGCGAGCAGGCGAGCTCGGATGGTGGCGCCGTCCTCCTCAAGGCGGCCGAGCGGGTGTACGGCCTCGTCAAGGCGTTTGCCGTCTCGCCGACAAGCGCGCGCCGGAGAAGATTCGGCACACGCTCGCGGAGCTGATCGGACAGCGGATCTTCGGCATCGCGTGCGGTCATCCCGACGGCCTAGAGGAGCTCAAGGCGGGACCCCGTGGCCGGCGCGCCCTTGGCGTCGACAACCAACGATTTCGCGGTTCGTCTACCGAATGGCGCGGGAGTTGGCGGCGTGCGTGATCGAGCGGCATCGACGCCGCCTGCGTGTGGCGGGTCACCATCGATCTGGCCCGACCGACGACCGGACGCATGGCGCGCAACAACTGACGTTCTTCAGGACAGTTGGTGCCGACTCCGAGAAGGAGCAGTATCTGTCGCGGCGGTCTGCGGCCGGGCAAGGCGGTGGCGGCCGACGGGACCCGAGCTTGCTGTGTCGGCTGCTGCCGATGCTGCGGGCGGCGTTTCCGGCGACTCGGTTTCTCGTCCGGCTCGACGGGGGCTTTGCGACCCCGGAGATCCTCGATTTCCTGGATGCCGAACCTGGGCTCGACTACGTGGTCGCGATGGGGAAGAACGCGGTGTTGCAGCGGCATGCCGAATCCGCGATGGCCGTGGCCCGCGCGCAGAGCGAAGCCAGTGGCCGAACCGAGCACGTCTATACCGACACCCGCTACGCGGCCCGCACGTGGGGCCGCGAACGCCGGGTCGTGATCAAGGCGGAAGTGGTCCGGCTCAAGGGTCGCGAGCCGCGGGACAATCCGCGCTTCGTCGTGACGAATCTCTTGGAGAGCTCGCGCTTCGTCTACGAGAGGGTCTACTGCGCCCGCGGGGACATCGAGAACCGGATCAAGGAGTTGCTGGATGGCCTGCAGATCGACCGCACGAGCTGCTGCAAGTTCCTGGCGAACCAGTTGCGCGTGTTGCTGACCGCGGCGGCCTACGTACTCATGCAGGAGCTGCGGCTGCGGGCGGCGCGCACCGGCTGTGCCCGCACCCAAGTGACGTGGCTGCGCGACCGGCTGCTGAAGCTGGGGGTGCATGTCGTCGGCTCGGCGCGCCGCATCGTCCTGCATCTACCACGGGCGACGCCCCATCTCCACGCGTGGCGGCGCATCGCGCTCGCGCTCGGCGCCCGCGCGGGTTAGTCAGAGCCCGCGCGGGGGCTCGGCGCACGTCTCGGTCCCGGGCGGCACCGCCCGTTCCGGCAGAACCTTCCCCCCACTTGGCCTCCGCAACCGCCCGGTGCCCGTGAAGGGCCACTCCACGCCTCCTGCCGCGTCCGTCGCCGCGTCCGAGAGGCTCCGCTCGCGGTCAAGCAGGCCCGGCCCCAGCAGAGCCTTCCCTGCCGCCCGCCTCTCCGCCACCGCCCGACGGCACGACCGGCTACTCTACGCCGCGGTGCGCGCGCCACCACGTCCGAGGCCCGCTCGCGGCCGATCATGCCCCGTCCGTGACGGACGCCCGAGCTTCATGAATAATGCAGGCTAGAGGAGTCAAGTCCCGCTGCGTCGACAAATGTCGACAAGTGTGGCCGCCGGGGAGGTGGACTCCGAGGTCTCGATCCGCCCTCACTCGACCGTGCTATCCGGTGGTCGGACCCGCACCCGGTGTGGTTCTACCGTGACGATGGCACCCTGCTCGAGCTCCGCACCGTAGCGCCGGAGGACAGCCGCGCATGCACGACCTTGGCTCCGCGCGCTCAGGTTCACCAGCCGTACGATTCCGTGGTGTGGACGCTGATACACGACTGCCAGCTCGCCAAAGTCCTTGTCGAGTGCACTAGTGTCCCACATTTTCAGGACCACGCCAGCGACAATTGGGGGCCAGAGGGGGCCGGTAGCGACGGCGTCGTGAACAGGTCCTGGAGTGGCCGACGTTCAAACATGTTGAGCTGGAGCACCTGCAGCATCTGGTGAAGGCTCCAGCGCAACCGCATGACGAACTTCAGGTACGCCAACAGCAGGTACATGCACATCGCCACCCACAGCTGCGTCATGACGGCGTTCTTCGACCGGCCCACGAAGCGCTTCACTTTCAGATGCTGCTTTATCCACTTGAAAAACAGCTCGATCTGCCACCGCGATTTGTATATATCCGCAATCGTCTGGGCCACCCACGTTGTGTTGTTGGTCACGAACACATAGCGGTTCTTCGTCACCGGATCCTGGTACGCCACTCGCCGCAGCGGCGCGGCATACGCCTTCCGACTGCGAGCGCTGGTCAGCTCGATCGTCTGATCGCTGAGGACGCCGGTCCCGCGTCGGACGTCATGCTCGCGCGTGACCCGATATCGCACGCCCCGCTTCAGGCGCGTCACGAAGGTCACGCCCCGCGCCTGCAACTGATGGAACCACTTGAAGTCAAGATACGCGCGGTCCGCCACGACCACGCTGCCGGCTGGAAACGTCCAGGTGCGGGCGACCTTGACGTCACCGGTCTTGCCCTCGGTCACACTGACGAAGCTCGGCAGATGGCCCGCCTGATCCAGCCCGAAGCTTGATCGCAGCCTTCGTGCGTCGAAAAGACGCCCACGGGAAGACCGCCAGACACAAATCGATGGTCGTCGCATCGACCGCGTACAACTTGTTCTTGAACCGAAAGCCGTGCCTCGGCGCGCACTGCTGACAGCGGCTCAGCAGGCGTCCGAACAGCGTCTCGTAGAGAGTGTACGGCTGCTCGGCATTGACGCGCGCCAGCGACGAGCGGCTGACCGTCGTCCCTACGCCCAAGTGATAGAGCTTGCGCCCTTGGGTGCTCAGGTTGCTCACGATGTCACGCAAGCTCTGTCGGCCCGTCAGTTGCGCCAAGCCAAGGGCCACGAACTGCGCCCAGCGGCTCATGACGCGCAACCCCTGACCTCGCTGGTGCTGGCGGGCCTCGGCTTCGAATTCATGTCTCGGAAGGAACCTGAGAAGCTGCACAAAGACTGTGTTATGATGAGCCACGGCTTGGATCTCCCGTCTTTTGAATGATTTGCGGCACAAATCATTCTACCAGACATGGAAGGTTCAAGCCGCCTTCATTTGAAGGTCTGTGGGACAGCAGTGACATCCGGTAGGTCAGCCAGAGATACAGGTCGAGTCCGAGGGACGACCGCTTCATCGCCCGGAGGATGTGCATGTCGATGGGGACCGGGCAACCGATGATCTCCTCGTAGAACTTCTCGCCAAGCTCGATTTCGCTGTCCCACAGCACGGGTTGGTCGCCGCGGGGGTCCCACCAGAGTTCGCGGCGGTCGACGATGTTCGAGGACACGGCTCGCTCGCCGCGGCGGTGTTCTTCAATCAGCGTCACGTTCGCGCTGAAGAGCCGCTGCATCTGGTTCCGGAGGCGCGTGCGATCGCCGCGCGCGCCGCCGGAATTGGACTTGATTCCGAGCTTGCGCATGAAGTCGCGGAGAGATCGGCCGAGCACGAGCGTCCGGGACTGCGTCCGGACGGCCTCAGAGCAGATCCAGGCCAACAGCAGGCGGGGCAACGTCCCGAAGGGCAACTGGGCTCCGCCGAGGGCGTTCATGTAGAGCGTGAAGGGGCCGTTGACGCGGTGATATTCGCGCTGGGTTGAGGGCGGCCGGGTCCTCGGCAACGTGCACAACGCGAGCAGCCGCATCATGAACCCGAGTTCGGGCTCTGCGTCGCGGGCCTCGACCAGGGCGTTGACTTGGTCGAGCGAATCCCAATGGAAGACAGCTTGGTGTGGTAGGGCGAGCGGCGCCGGCGACCCGAGGCGCTGCCGAAGCTCGAGGGTGTCGCGGGCGCGGGCCTGCTTCCGCACGCGACGGGCGTAGCGGCGGGCGACGTCGGTGGTGTCGTCGGACATCGAGCAGTTCCAGTTGTTGGGGTAACGCGGTCACCGACCCTACTCGGCAATGGGTGGCTGGCCGTATTTTTCCAAGATCAAGTTGAGTGCTTCAATGTGGAACGATCGAATGGGGCGCCGGTGCTGATACGCCAGGGTCCGGAACAGCTCCTTCACTTCCGGAGAGACGTGAAACGTCACCACACGCTTGCCCCGCCGGCTCGCCGGCTCGCCGGCGTCCGGGGCACTGGCCACCGGCCCGCCGGCCGTCGTTGCTGGCGGACGTTCGGGATCGGCCGCGGTTGCGAGCGCGGCTGCAAATGCATTGGTCTTGTCTTTACGCATGTCATCCCCTGTTGGCACTCATTTGTCGCCAGGTCCAGTGGTAGAGCGCCTCGATTTCTCGTGCGGCCTGCGACTTCGGCTGCACCTCCGTCACGGTCTGTCCGGTCAAGGCGGTGTGCACGAAGGCGATTCGTTGGCCAACGCGGATGGGGGCGACTTCAAGGCCCACACTGCGGAGGGCCTCGGCGGCGTCTTCTGCGAGCCGCCCGCGCGGCGGCACGGCCGTCATGACAACGGCCGCCGGCGTCCGAGCTTGTTGGCAGATCTCCGCTGACGTGCGGATCGCTCGTACGTCATAAATGCCCGGCCGACATGGCATGATCACGAAGTCTGCCCGCTCCGCGGCGGCTAGCGCGGCAGCGGCGGAATGAGGCGGCGTGTCAAGGACCGCGAGTGCCGCGCCCCCTTCGCGCGCCACATCAAGGACCTGTTCGAGGCGCACTGCGGAGCACGCGACGACGGTCGGCGTGTCGGCGTGTCGCTGTTCGTACCAGTCGCTGGCACTCCCCTGGGGATCAAGATCGATGACGACCGCGGTGTGGCCGGCTGTGCCGGCCGCGACGGCGATACTGACTGCCAGTGTTGTCTTCCCTGTTCCACCTTTTTGCGAGATGCAGGCGAGAATATGCACGCGAGTAATTATAGCACGCGAGCACGTTCAGACGCGAGCACGCGAGCACGTTCAGACGCGAGCACGCGAGCACGTTCAGACGCGAGCACGCGAGCACGGACTCCGGGCGTGCCTCAAAACGCGAAAACGCCTCGGTGTTCTCGGCGAGGACATCGGCTTGGCGCCAGCTTCGGCCTGGGTCGCTGGCGTCGGCCGAGCATCCGGGACCGCCGAAACCGGTCGATGGCCTGCTCGGCGCTGCGGCGGACCGAGCCATAGGCACCGGCGCGAGCGCGCCGGTGCTCTACCCGCTCGCGTGCTAGCGTGCTTGCGTCTATGAGTGCTCGCGTGCTTACGTGCTTGCGTCTGCAAGTGCTCGCGTGCTTCGCATCGAGCGCGGCGGCGCGTCACGGCCGGGCCCGGCACGCCCCGTTTCGCGCGGGGCGGCCTTCCCGGCCTCTGGTTCCTTCGCCTTTTATGACCGTCCCATAACCCGCTTTATGGGATAGGCTCCATCCTGATCCCCGGATCTTGCATTATGGACGAGTGTCTAGTAACGTGTCTAAAGACATGCCGCCTAGAAATCGTCCCAAGTCGAACAGCCGCAGCAGGTTGATCGGGAACGGCGGACGCCACCGGGGAGCCGCGCTCGGATCGGCCCCGGAACGGAACGCACCCGCGCCACCGAGGGCCTCGAGTCCGGCGCTTCGGCGGTTGTTCGCCGCCGGAACACACGCCGCGACGCAGGTCGTCGGGGACGTCGACGAGCTCGCCGCGCCGCCCGGGCGCCTGAGCCTCGCCGACGGCGTCGGGTCGGCGCAGGCCTCCGGCCAGGCCGGAACCGACACCGCCCCGACGAACGTCGAGCCGGACGTCCTCACGGCCGCGGGGGCCGGCGCGCGCGTCGGACGGGTCGATGTTCTGGTCACGGCGGGCCGGGCGACGTCGTTCACGCTGTCGCCGGGCGGCCACGTCGCCGCTGGGTGAGGACTCAACCGTGCCCCCGAAGCCCCGGTGGCTCCTCGCCATCCCCGACGCCATCAGCCAGCTTGAGGCGCTCGAGCGACCGCTGCTCACGCGGCGCGACATCGAGCAGCTCTTCGGCGTCTCGAAAGCCCGGGCCGCAACCCTCATGCAGACCTTCGGGGCCGAACTCACCGGCAACCAGAGAACCCTGCTCCGGACGAAGCTCCTGAAGCAGCTCCGGAAGCACCGGGGCCGGGCCGGCTTCCGGCACGAGGAAGAACGCCGCGAGCGCCTCGTCGCCGAGCTCCGGAAGGCACGGCTCACCGGGATCCGGGTCACGGTGCCCGCCGAGACCTTGAGCGGGAAGCTGGCGAACCTGCCGGACGGCGTGTCGGTGGGGCGAGATCGGATCGAGGTGCGGTTCGACGGGGCGAAGGACGCGGTGAGGCGGCTGTACTCGCTGGCGCAGGCGCTCGTGAACGATTACGAGCGGTTCGAGGCGCTCGTCGGTGCTGGGGAAGAGGTCGGCGGGGGAGAGGTGGTGAAGGAATGACGGACGCCCTAGCCCTAGTGCCGGTGGTCGAGACGCCGTCGGTCGACGCGGCCGCCGCCGCGGAGGCGACGTCGGGCGTGGCGCGCGCGAGCTCGGCCGCGATCGCGTTGCCGCGGCTGATCGTCGACGCGGGGCCATCGGCGGTGGCGAGGTTTCTGGAGTTCTTCGCGGGGCGGATCGCGAACGAGAGGACGCGGGCCGCGTACGCGCGGGCGGTGGGGCAGTTTCTCGGGTGGTGCGAGAGCCGAAGCCTCCGTCTCGAGGCGATCGCGCCACTCCACGTCGCCGCCTACATCCGGACGCACCCGGGTTCGGCGCCGACCGTGAAGCAGCACTTGGCCGCTATCCGGATGCTCTGCGACTGGCTCGTCGTCAGCCAAGTCCTGCCCGCGAACCCGGCCGCAGCCGTCCGGGGGCCGAAGCATGTGGTCACCAAGGGGGCGACGCCGGTCCTCTCGCCGGCCGAGGCGAGGAAGCTCCTCAAGCACATCGACACGGGCAGCCTCACCGGACTCCGCGACCGGGCGCTGCTCTCGGTCATGCTCTACAGCTTCGCGCGGGTGAGCGCGGTCCTGGGGATGCGGAGGCAGGACTACTTCGGGCAGGGGAGCCGGGGGTGGCTCAGGCTCCACGAGAAGGGCGGGAAGCGGCACGACGTGCCGGCCCACCATCGGGCGGCCGCGGCCCTCGACGAGTACCTCGCGGCGTCCGAGCAGCTTGAGGAGCCGAAGGCGGCGCTGTTCCAGAGCGTGGACCCGGCGGGGCGCGGGCTGACGGGCCGGGCGTTGCAGCGGCGGGTGGTTCTGGCGATGATCAAGCGGCGGGCGGCTGCGGCTGGGCTGCCGCCGTCTACGTGCTGCCACACGTTCCGGGCGACGGGGATCACGGCGTATCTGTCGAACGGGGGGACCCTCGAGCACGCCCAGCAGATTGCGGGGCACGCGTCGCCGAAGACGACGAAGCTCTACGACAGGACGGCCGACGCGATCACCGTCGACGAGATCGAACGCATCGTGATCTGAACGGGGGAGACCCGACCGGGAGCAGGCCGTGAGCACATCACCAGTTCGCTTCAGCGACGGATGCGGATTGATCCCGGCCGGGTTTTCATGACCGATCAGATCGTCATCACCGAGAAATCCAGTCAGGCGAAGGATATCCGCGCCGCCGTTGGGTCCCGTTATGGCGCCGTTCTCCCGGCCGAGGGCCATCTGCTCGATCTGTGCGAGCCGGAGGATGTGAACCCGGCTTGGAAGCGCTGGGCGGCGGTGCTGCTCAGGCCAGAAGGACTGTACGGCACCAAGCCCGCTCCGGGAGGCAATAAGGCGGCGAAACTGAAGGCTATTCGCGCGGCGCTGCGCACTGCCAAGCGGGTCTGGCTCGCCACCGATTGCGACCGCGAGGGGCAGCTCATAGGCCAGGAGATCCTGGAGCACTGCGGCTATCGAGGCGACGTCCTGCGGGTGCTGTTCACTGCGCAGGACGCTCAAACCATCCGCGAGGCGTTCGGCCGCGCCCGGCCCAACGGCGAGCATGCCCGCCTCTACGCCGCCGCCGTCGCGCGCCGACAGGCCGACCAGATCTACAACCTGTCGCTGACCCGCACCGCAACCGTCACGGTCGGCCGGGGTGCGCGCGGCGTGATCGGGGTCGGCCGGGTGAAGACACCGACGCTGGCGATCGCGTGCAAGCGTGAACTGGAGATCCGCGACTTTGTTCCGGACTCCTATTTCGAGATCGTGGCCGCAGCGCATGCACGGGCTGGGGCGTTCCGGATGCGGCACGCGCCGAAGGAGCGCATCCTCAAGCGAGCCGACGCGGAGGCGGTCGCGACCTCGGCGCGGGACTTCGAGGGTCCGCTCGGCGTGCGGGTCGAGGACAAGCGGCAACGTCCGCCCAGGCTCCACGATCTGCCCTCGTTGCAGAAGCTTTGCAGCGCCCGGTTCGGCTGGTCGGCTTCCAGGACCCTGGAAGTGGCGCAGGAACTCTACGACGGCGCGGGCAAGAAGATCATCACCTATCCGCGCGCCGAGGTGCGCTACTTGCCAGAGAGCGCGCTCGGGGACGTGCCGAAGGTGGTTGCCGGGCTGCAAGCCGGCAAATCCTACGGCGCGATACCCGTGCCGTCCGTGCCGGTAATACGTAAGGGGCGGAACGGCAGTTTCCATGACAAGGGGCTCGCGGGTGAGAGCCACCACGCGGTCATCCCCAACGTCAACAGGATCGGCGATCTGGGTGAGATCTGGCGCCGTCTGTCAGGCGACGATAAGAAGTTGTTCGACACCGTCGCGCGGTCCTACCTCGCTTCGGTCATGCCGGACTACCGCTACCGTCAGACGCTCGTGACGCTGGATGTCCGCGGATTCGAGTTCCGCGCGACGGGGCGTCAGCCGATCGAGCGTGGCTGGCGCGACGCCTTCCCCGAGTGGCGGCCCGCCGATGAGAAGGGCGAAGCAGCGCAGGTACTGCCGGTGCTGCGCGACAAGGAGGTCGCGCGGTTGCGCGATCCGAAGATCGAGGACAAGGAGACCCGTCCGCCGCCGCGCTATAAGGAGGGCACGCTGCTCGAGGCGATGCAGAATGCCTGGCGCTTCGTCGAAGATGACATCCTGCGGGACCGTCTCAAGGAGGCCAAGGGCATCGGCACGCCGGCGACCCGGGCGGAGGTCATCGCCGGACTGAGGAACCAAGGGTTCTTGAAAGCGCAGAGACAGAACATCGTGCCGACCGAGCGGGGGCTTGCGCTGTTCAACATTCTGGAACGCGCCGCTCCGGCGTTGGTCGATCCGGGTGTGACGGCTGAGCTCGAATGTCTGCTCGACGATGTGGTGCTTGGCAAACAGAAGATGATGGGCGCGATCGACGCGGTGTGCGATGCGGCCCGGCGCATCATTGACAGGCTCGGGACCGGTTCCGTTGCTGGGGAGACGGTTGCGCTGGGCGAAGCTCTCGGCAGCGGAGACGGCGGTGGGGATCGCCCGCCGACGGCGGCGATGAAGCGGTTTGCCGCTTCGGTCGCCAAGCGGAAGGGCATCAGGCCGCCAGCGGGCTATACGAAATCGTGGGCGGTCTGCCGGGCGTTTCTGGATCTGCACGCGCCGACGCGGGCGGCCGGCGAAACGGACGAGGAATCCACGGGGGCAGCGGCGACTAGGTCGCCGAGTGTGGCGCAGGTATCGTTTGCTGAGGCCATTGCGCGGGAGAAGAGCGTTGGGTTACCCGACGAGGCCAGGGCCTGTTCAGCCGCGATGTCGAAGTGGATCGATGCGAACAGGGAATCGAAAGCGGTAAAGGATCGCAAGGCGCCGGCGCGGAATGCGCGCGGCCGGGCAGCGCCGGGAAAGAAGGTGCAGGCGAAAATGCCGCAGAAGCGGAAATCGACAAGCGCGGCAGAGGAAGCGGTGGAATCCGGCAGCGTCGGGACGGATTCAGAAACGGACACGCCGTTGCGGATTCCCTACGGGAACAAGGAGGTCGCGCTCGACCTCGGCGCCCGCTACGCAGCAAAAGGCTGGTATGCTCCGCCCGGCGTCAATCTTGGGGCTTTCCGTGAGCGTGGATGGCTGTAATGCCGTTATACCCCCTTCCGGATGACTTCGCGGGATGGCCTCGGGGAGTCGGGGCAGGCCGCCGCCGTGCAGGCCCTTCCGTCGAGCGACCATCGGGGCGACCCGTCATGGGGTCCTCGTCTACAGCGCCGGTTCCACTCCCGCCCACCCGGAGCGACGGGCCCACTGTCCGAGTGCGTGTGCCCAAGAGCAGCGACGCAGCCTGCGATCGATGCTAGCTACGACGTGCCCCCAAGCATAATCACCATCGTTTGGGAATGAATCGGTCTTGGCGGGTACTATTATCGTCGCAAGGTACTGCCCTAACAGCCCGTGGTAAAAGTCGGCATCCGGGGATCGATCTGACGGGTCTTATGTTCTACACTGGTGCGCATGGCAATGGGCTCGACACGCGACGACGGGTCGCAGCAATCGATATGGGTAGCGACGACGGATCTGCCTCAGAGCACAGGGCATCCGTTCTATGAGCGACTGAACCGGATTCTCGAGGCGGCAAGCTTCGACGCGTTCGTCGAAGGACTGTGCGCGCCGTTCTACGCGACGATGGGACGGCCGAGTCTGTCTCCGGGCCGCTATTTCCGATTGCTGCTTATCGGGTACTTCGAAGGGTTGGGCTCGGAGCGGGCCATCGCGTGGCGCGCGGCCGATTCGCTGAGCCTGCGGGCGTTTCTGCATTTGGCGACACCGGTGGCGCCGCCCGACCATTCGACGATCTCGCGGACGCGGCGCCTGTTTTCGGTCGAGACTCATCAGGCGGTCTTCACGTGGGTGTTGCAGCAGTTGGCGGAGACGGGCTTGGTCGGGGGGAAGACGTTGGGCATCGATGCGACGATGCTGGAAGCCAACGCGGCGATGCGGAGTATCGTTCGACGTGACACGGGTGAAGACTACACGGCGTTCCTGACCGGCTTGGCGAAGGCTTCCGGCATTGAGACACCGACGGCGGAGGACCTGGCGCGGTTTGACCGGAAGCGGAAGAAGAAGACGTCGAACAAGGAGTGGACTCACCCTCACGACCCGGATGCGAAAGTCGCAAAGATGAAGGAGTCTCCTCAAATGCGTGTGGGTAGCGGCGGCGCCAGTTCTATGCCTCCACAGCAGAGGAACAGCATCGAGATCAACGCGCCGGGCGAGTGGAAGCCATAGGCGCGACGCGCGATCACCCGCAGCTTGTTGTTGATGCCCTCCACCGGACCGTTCGTCATCTTCGTGTCCAGGTACGCCAGGATGCCTTCAGCGTGTTTCCGAATCGTACGCCCCAGCTTCACGAACGGCGTCAGGCGGGACCGCGCAGCCCACTCCAGCCACTCATCGAGCAGCGCCGGCGCATCCTCGGGTGTCGCCTGCCCCAGGATCGTCGCCAGGTACTCCTTCAGTTCGTAGGCCCGGTCCAGCGCCCGGTTCTTACGACGCAACGTCTCCAGACGCCGGGCCTCACCAGGCCTCAGCCGCGCCGGGTGCTTCAGCAACGCATAGCGCGTCCCCTTGAGCGCCTTCGCATCCTCCGGCTCCGAGGCCAGCCGCCGCTGCTCCGAACGCCGCACCTCGTCAACCGCATCCGCCGCAAGCCGTTCAACGTGAAACCGGTCGAACACCACCCGCGCGTGCGGAACCCACGCCCGCAGCGCCTTCTGCCAGCTCGACGCCAGGTCCGCCGTCACCAACTCGATCCGCGCACAGCCACCAGGTCCCAACTGCTCGAAGAAGGCCCCCAGCGTCTCGGCGCTGCGCCCCCGCCCCGCCCAAACCACCCGACGCTCGTCATGGTCAACCACGATCGTCAGGTAGCGGTGACGCTTCCGGTAGCTGAACTCATCGACGCCGATTCGTCTCAGCTTGGCGAACCGAGCCCCGTCCAGCCGCCGCGCCACAACCCGTTCCACGATGCTGCCCACCGTCACCCACGATATCCCCAGCAGGCGGCTCACCGCCGTCCGGTCCGTCACCTGCGCCAGATACGCCGCCAATTCCTCGAACCCCGACGTGAACACGCTGCTGCCGCTCGCCCACGGCACCTGCTCCACCTTCACCCCGCGGCAACGCCGGCACGACACCCGCCACGGCGCATACCGCAGCCACGCCGGCATCCGGCCCCAGGACAGATGCCGCCACTCGCGCACCGGCTGCCGGTCATACCGCGGCGACCGCTTCCCGCACGTCCCGCACCGGGAACGCCGCCACGCCGGCTCCACCGACACCGTCAACGGACCGTCGGCGGCCATTTCCACCTGCTTGACGTACATCTGCGTGACACCCAACAGCCGCCGTAGTAACGTAGTCAGACGCATGGGGCTCTCCTCCTCGCGGGTCGTGGTGATACACGCCCATGAGACCAGGAAGCCCCTTGCGTTTGCAACCGCTTCCGCCAAGCGAGACGACGCACGCGGCCCCGACAACACCCTTGGCCCCGCCCAACGGGCGTCCGCCGCCGGCGCCGGGACCCGAGGTGGCCGTTGGGGCAATCAGCCAGCGTCTATCCCCGAACCGCCAGCCGTCGCGCTTTCCGCGTTGTCGTGGACGGCCGGGACGCCCCCGTCCAGGCCGGGCCGCAAGGCCCATATCTGCTGCTTGAGCGGAGGGACGGACGGTGTGTCACCCGAAGGGCCGCAGCGCAGCGAAGGACGCGCGTAGCGCGTTGACACGCCGGCCGGCCCGCAGCTACTCCGCTCCGACTATATCCCGCCACGGTGCGCCACGCCCGCCGCCGGTCAGGTGAACTGCCAGCACCCCTCGCCGACCCGCCGATCGCGCCTCAACCCACCCACACCCGTTTGAGGAGAGCCCCATTTCCACCTGCTTGACGTACATCTGCGTGACACCCAACAGCCGCCGTAGTAACGTAGTCAGACGCATGGGGCTCTCCTCCTCGCGGGTCGTGGTGATACACGCCCATGAGACCAGGAAGCCCCTTGCGTTTGCAACCGCTTCCGCCAAGCGAGACGACGCACGCGGCCCCGACAACACCCTTGGCCCCGCCCAACGGGCGTCCGCCGCCGGCGCCGGGACCCGAGGTGGCCGTTGGGGCAATCAGCCAGCGTCTATCCCCGAACCGCCAGCCGTCGCGCTTTCCGCGTTGTCGTGGACGGCCGGGACGCCCCCGTCCAGGCCGGGCCGCAAGGCCCATATCTGCTGCTTGAGCGGAGGGACGGACGGTGTGTCACCCGAAGGGCCGCAGCGCAGCGAAGGACGCGCGTAGCGCGTTGACACGCCGGCCGGCCCGCAGCTACTCCGCTCCGACTATATCCCGCCACGGTGCGCCACGCCCGCCGCCGGTCAGGTGAACTGCCAGCACCCCTCGCCGACCCGCCGATCGCGCCTCAACCCACCCACACCCGTTTGAGGAGAGCCCAAAGTTCATATAAGTTTGAGTCAACTATCGATTTGTGTGGCGCCCCGGCTTGGCCGCTAACCCCAGATCTTGATGAACAAAAGTCGGCCGCGGTTGCGGGGGTTCCCAACGAATGCTGTCCATGAACGGCCAGAATTCGTGTGAATCCACAACTGGGCGGGATCATGCGACCCCGCCACAGGCCTCGGGCTGATCGCTACACGCCGACCAACGGACGGGTGTTCAACAGCCCGGTGCTGTCGCCCAGCTTGTCGGCCGGCACCCCCGCCTTGTCGAGGACGGTCAGCAGGAGGTTGGTCATCGGGGTGTCTTCCGGATAGGCGAGATGGCGGCCGCCCCTCAGCCGCCCGCCGCCGCCTCCGGCGAGGAGGCACGGCAGGTTGGTGTGCTCGTGCAGGTTGCCGTTGCCGATGCCGCCGCCGTAGACGGTCATCGAGTGGTCGAGCAGGTTGCCGTCGCCGTCCGGCGTATCACGCAGCTTCTGCAGGAAACGGCTCAGCAGCGAGACGTGATAGAGGTCGATCTTGGCCTTCCGGGCCATGTAGTCGGGGTCGTTCCGATGGTGCGACACGGTGTGGTGCTGGTCCGGAACCCCGATCTGCGGGAACGTGCGGGGGCTCGTCTCGCGCGCCATCATCAACGTCCCGACGCGAGTGACGTCGGCCTGCCACGCGAGCGCCATGAGGTCGAACATGAGGTTGGCGTACTCCTCGAAGTTCTCGGGGATGTCGATCGGGCGGTCGGGCAGGTCGATCTCGGCCTGGTCGTCCTGGGCCTCGGCGCGTCCGATGCGCTGCTCGAGGTCGCGCACCGAGTCGAGATACTCGCTCAGCTTGGTGCGGTCGGCGGGCCCCAGGCTTCGCTCCAAGTTCAGCGCCTCTTCGGTCACCGAGTCGAGAATGCTGCCGGTCTGCCGCACCTGGGCGCGGCGGTCGGCGGCGCTGCCGCCGTCACCGAAGAGCCGCTCGAACACCACGCGGGGGTGCGGCTCCATCTCGAGCGGGGTCGTCGGGTCGCGCCACGAGATGGTGTTCGAGTAGAAGCAGTCGCCGGAGTCGCACGAGATGGCGGTCGGCTTCTCGAGCACCAGCTCGAGCGACGGCAGCGGCGTCGCCGTGCCGAGCTCGCGCGCCGCCAACTGGTCGGCGGTGGCGCCGAGCTGGATCGAGGTCGGGCCGATGCGCCCGCGGCGCTCCCAGGCGTGCACGCCGCTCAACCAGGCGGCGGTCGCCCGCGGGTGGTCGCCGTTGCCGTCACCGAACGAGTCGGCCTGCCGGTGGGCGAGACCGCTCAGCACCAGCAGCCGGTCGCGCACCGGCGCGAGCGGGCTGAGGCTGGGCGACAGCGCGAACCCGGCGCCGGTCGCGGCGGGCACGAACTGCTCCTGGATCACGCCGTTGGGGATGTACACGAAGCCCAGCCGGGTGGCGGGACGCGCCGCCGTCCTCGCCAGGGCGGTCGCCGCCGGCACCATGGCATCGAGCAGGGGCAGCGCCACGGTGGCGCCCATGCCGCGGAGAAACGTTCGACGGGGCAGCGCGAGCTTCGAAATGGTCATGATTTTCTCATCTGGAAGGGCGTGCTGTTGACGATGCCGAGCACGATGGAAGCGAATCCATAGCCCTCACGTTCGGCATCCCGGACGATGGCGCGGATGGTCGGCGCGTCGAAGTGCTCGACCCCGCGCCCGAGCGCATAGGTCAGGAGCTTCTCGGTCACGGTGTGCACGAACTGCTCGGGCGCGTGCAGCAGGGCGGTCCGCAAACCGGCCGGCCCTTCGAACCGCCGGCCGTCGGGGAGCACGCCGCTCGCGTCGATGGGGGCGTTCGACTCGCCCACGGCGCGCCAGCGCCCGATGGCATCGAAGTTCTCGAGGGCGAAACCGAGCGGGTCCATCTGGGCGTGGCAGCTCGCGCACGCGGGGTTCGCACGGTGCTGCTCCATCGCCTCGCGCATAGACCGCGGCTCGCCGCTCTCGGTGGTCTCGTCGAGCGATGGCACGTCCGGCGGGGGGGGCGGCGGGGGCGACGACAGCAGGTTCTCGAGAATCCACTTGCCGCGCAACACCGGCGAGGTCCGGGTGGCGTACGAGGTCAGGGTCAGGATGCTCCCCTGCCCGAGCAGCCCCCGTCTCTCCGGGGAGTCGAGCTCCACCCGGCGGAAGTGGCTGCCGTAGACGTGGGGAATCCCGTAGTGCCGGGCCAGCCGCTCGTTCACGAACGTGTGCGAGGCGGTCAGCAGGTCGAGGACGCTGCCGTCGCCGCGCAGCACGCTGTCGACGAACAGCTCGGTCTCGCGCCGGAACGCCTGCCGCAGGTTCTCGTCGAAGCTGGGGAAGAACCCCGCGTCGGGCTCCTTCGCGTCGACGTCGCGGAGAAACAGCCACTGCTCGGCGAAGTTGTCGACGAGCGCGCCCGACCGCGGGTCCGCGAGCATGCGGCGCACTTGGCCGTCGAGCACGCCGGGCTCGCGCAACTCGCCCCGAATCGCGGTGTCGAGCAGCTCGTCGTCGGGAATGCTGCTCCACAGGAAGAACGACAGCCGGGACGCGAGCTCGAGGTCGCTGACCGCGTACACGCTGCCGGCGGCGACCGTATCCGGGTCGCGCTCGACCCGGAACAGGAACTCGGGGCTGACGAGCAGCCGCTCGATGGCCCGCTGGATGCCGCGCTCGAACCCGCCCTCGCCGCTCCCCCGCTCGTAGAACGGCAGCAGCCGATCGATATCGCCCGCGGTCACCGGACGCCGGTAGGCGCGGCGCGCCAGCGAGGCGAGAATCGAGCGCGCACAGGCCGTACGGTCCGGCTCGGGGGCGCCGGTCCGGGGCCGGCAGCTCAGGATGCGCTCGCGGCTGGGGGTGTCGCCGGCGCCGTCCGCGCCGTACGGCCCGCTGACGATGAGGCTGGCAATGGACGGCTGCCGGCTCCGCGAGCGGTAGGACCGGACCAGCCCCTCGGGCACCGCCCCGCTCTTCGGCAGGAACGCGACCGCCACCTCACGTGGACCGGCGCGCAGGGGCACCCGCACCTGCACGTCCGGATCCGCATCGAACGCGAACACGCCGCTCGCCAGCCGCTCCGGCGGGTTCTCCCCGACCGTGAACAGCTCGACCCGCCGGCCGTCCACGCTCACCTCGACGTCGTGCGGCTCGCGCGCGGCGCGAGTGAACTGCACCGTGATGAGGTACTCCCCGTCCAGCGGCAGATGGCTTCGCACCCGGGTGCCGCCGCGGGTCCCCAGCGGCAGCCCCTCGAGGTGCCCGTCCTGCAACAGGTCGCGGTCGAGCTGGTAGGTGTCGACGATCGGCAGCATCGTGGGGTCGCCGATGGCGAGCCGGCTGATCTTCCGCGCCGCGGCCAGGTACCGCTCCATCAGGGTCGGCGACACGAACAGCAGCTCGGCCAGGTTGTCGAACCCGCTGGTGGCGTTGTCGGCCGGCAGCATCACCGCGATGTCGAGCTCCTTCGGCAGATCGTCGAGCCCGAGGAGGTCGCGCACCGCGTTGGCGTACTCGGTGCGGCTCAACCGGTGCAGGGCCGGCCGGCGGCCCGGGTCGGGGGCCGCGGCGGCGGCGCGGTCGAGCGACACCTCGAGCCACGACGCGACCCCGGCGACCGTCGCCTCGTCCGGCCGGGGCCGGCCGATCGGCGGCATCGCCCCGGCGCGCAGCTTGCGGACCACCGCCTCCCACGCCCCGGCGTCGTCGGCCACGTTCGCCGCGTCCAGCCGGTCGAGGGACAGGCCGGCGGTGCGGAGCTGCGCCACCAGCGGCGAGGGCGCCGCCCCTTCCCCGTCGACGACCCGCGCGTTGTGGCAGGTCACGCAGTACTGGTCGAGCACCCCCGCCACGTCCCCCGCGGACGCGACTCCACCCGCGAACGCGGCGGACTCGTGCCGGGACGCGGCCCCGGAGCCGCCCGGCAGGTTCCCCGGCTGCCCGGCCGCGACCGACGGCGCGAACCACTCGCCGCAAGCCAGCGCGGCGGCGGCGACCCCGATCCATCTTTTGGCCATTGAACCCCTTTTAATACGCCCAATGCCCGGTGTTGTCAACGTCGCCGGCCCTGGCCGCGGCGGTGCAGCAACTACCTGACCGGCCCCTCCGGCCGGCCCCGGCGAACCCGTCCGCCCCGTTCAGCCGCGCCGGAGAACCCGCTGGCCGAGGGGCTGTACGGGCCGGCGGTTGTTCGGATGGATCGCCGCGAACGCGTCGATCTGGGCCGCCGACAGCGTGAGCGGCTCGGTCAGAACGACCCAGGCCACGCCCTCGGTGCACGGCGGGGTCGTCAGCGACCCCCGGTAGCGCCACGTCGCCGAGACCGGCACCGGCACCCCGCCGGCCCTGCCCCGGCCCGGGATTCGGTATAGTGTGCGTGTACATTAGACGGATCGGGACGAGGAGCGCTTGGCGACCCGGTCGCGAACGGTACGGGAATCGGCGCGCCGGATTCGACGTCCGGCGAGGGTGAACTGATGAGCATGCGCGACCGTAGTGGACCATGGCCGCTGGCTGGCGTCATCGCCACGGGCTTGCTGGCGATCGGTTGGGCGCAGTCGGCGAGCGGCCAGCCGGCCGACCGGACGCTCGTCGACGCCGCGCGAGAGGGCGCCGTCGAGACGGTGGCGGCCCTGCTGGAGGCGGGCGCCGACGTCGACGCCGCCGGGCCCGACGGCACGACGGCCCTGCACTGGGCGGTGCAGCGCGACGACCGCCCCATGGCCCGCCGGCTCCTCGCGGCCGGGGCGCGCGTCGACGCCGCGAACCGCTACGGGGTGACGCCGCTCGCCCTGGCCGCCGCCAACGGCAGCGCGCCCCTCGCGGCGGCGCTGCTCGACGCCGGCGCGGACCCTGAAGCGCCGAGCCCCGGCGGCGACACGCCGCTGATGGTGGCGGCCCGGACGGGGCGGCCCGAAGTGCTGCGGCGGCTGCTCGAGGCCGGCGCGGACCTGCACGCGGTCGAGTCCTGGAAGGGGCAGGACGCCCTGATGTGGGCCGCGGCCGAGGGCCACGCGGACGCCGTCCTGGCGCTGATCGCGGCCGGGGCGGACGTCGAGGCCCGGTCGAACGCGCGGCTCACGCCGCTGCTTTTCGCGGTGCGGGAAGGACATATCGGCGCGGTCGAGGCCCTGCTGGCGGCGGGCGCGGACATCCACGGCACCGCCCGGGACGGCACCACCCCGCTCGCCCTCGCCGTCGTCAACGCGCACTACGAGCTGGCGGGCCGGCTCCTCGAGCTGGGCGCAGACCCCAATCTTCCCGATCCGCGCGGCTCGGTGCTGCACGCGCTGGCCTGGATTCGGCGCCCGGGGTCGGGGCGGCCGCCGCTGCCGACCGGCGCCCTCGACAGCCTCGATCTGGCGCGCGCCCTTCTCGAGGCCGGCGCGGACCCCAACGCCCGCCTCGACTGGCGGGAGATTCCGTTCGAGGTCGACCTCGGCATCGTCAGGCCCCCGCCCGGCATCTCCGTCGGCCGCAACTTCCTGAGCTTCGTGGGGGCGACCCCGTTCTACCTCGCGGCCAAGCACGCCGACGTCGGCCTGATGCGGCTGCTCGTCCGGCACGGAGCGGACCCCCTCACCCCGACCGACCAGCGAATCACCCCGCTGATGGCGGCGGCCGGAGTCGGCTTCTGGGACGGCGAGAGCCCCGGCCCCCTGAACGGAACGCCGGAGGAGACCCGGCTGGCCGCGGTCCGGCTCGCCATCGAGCTGGGCAACGACCTCCATGCGGCGGCCGATTTCGGGG
Organism: Vicinamibacterales bacterium; assembly: GCA_965229825.1. GTDB lineage: Bacteria > Acidobacteriota > Vicinamibacteria > Vicinamibacterales > UBA8438 > JAJEEA01. The sequence continues at coordinate 53,484 of CBDDJQ010000012.1, read as the reverse complement.
ACACCCCGCTGAACGGCGACGGCCGCGCGCTGCTGCTGCGGCACCCCTTGAATCTCGCGGAACTGGACGCGCAACGGGACCGGGGCGACATGCGCTGGGGCGGCAGCACCGCCCTGCACGGCGCGGCCATGATCGGCTCGAACCTGCTCGTGCAGTACCTGCTGGAGCAGGGCGCGGACATCGACGCGCCGAACGCCCTCGGGTGGACCCCGCTGATGGTCGCCGGGGGGGTCTTCGTGGCCAACACCGAGAAGGCGTGGCCGGACACGGTGGCCCTGCTCCGTGAGCTCGGCGCCGGATCGGATTAGGGTTGGCTGGGGGCTAGGCGATTGGCGGGCTGGCGCGCGGGCAGCGCCGGAGAGAGCATGCGGCCGTTCCGGTAAGAAGCTGGGAGAAACGATGATGATGCGAAGGATTTTCGGACTCGCGGCCGCCGGCGCTGTCGTCGCCCTCGCGGCGGGCACGATGCACGAGAAGGCGGTCTCGGCGCAGGCCAACGACGGGGTCATCACCGGGGCCGTCACCAGCACGGACGGGGCCGAGGCGGGCGTGTGGGTGATCGCCGAGACCGACGACCTCGAGACGGTCTTCCGCAAGATCGTCGTCACCGGCGACGACGGCCGGTTCCTGCTGCCGGAGCTGCCCGCCGCCACCTACGACGTGTGGGTGCGGGGCTACGGCCTCGTCGACTCGGCACCGGTCGAGGCGTCCCCGGGGGCCGAGCTCGACCTCAGGGCGACCGTCGCGGCGACGCCGCAGGAAGCGGCGCAGGTCTACCCCTCCAACTACTGGCTTGCCCTGATCGACCTCCCGGATGCCCACGAGTTTCCGGGCACCGGCGACGCCGGAAACGGCATCAACGAGCGGCTGCAGAGCCAGAGCGAGTGGATCAACGTGCTGAAGGGCTGCCAGCGCTGCCACCAGGTCGGCAACGAGCGCACGCGGGTGGTGCCCGACCTCGACGAGTTCGATTCGAGCCTCGCGGCCTGGGACGACCGCACCCGGCGAGGCCAGCGCGGGTCGTTGATGAGCAGCTTCATCACCCAGTTCGGCCGGCGCCGCGGTCTGGAGATGGTGGCCGACTGGAGCGACCGCATCGCCGCCGGCGCGGTGCCCCCGGCGCCGCCGCGACCGTCCGGCGTCGAGCGCAACGTCGTGCTGACCCAGTGGAACTGGGGCGACAACGTCGCCTTCGTCCACGACGAGATCGCCACCGACAAGCGCAACCCGCGGGTGAACGCCAACGGTCCGATCTACGGGGTCGACATCGGCAACGACTTTCTCCTGGTCACCGACCCCAACCTGCACGCATCGCGCATGATCAAGATCCCGTTGCGGGTGGACCGGTCCACGGTGCCGTCGATGTTCCAGACCGAGGGGTTCAAGGCGTGGCGCGACTTCGGCGAGGAAGCGGTGTGGAACGACCCCGCCAATCCCCACAACCCGATGCTGGACGCCGGCGGGCGGGTCTGGTTGACCACCCGGGTGCAATCCATCGACAACCCGGCCTGGTGCCGTGACGGTTCCGACAACGCCTTTGCCCGGTACTTCCCGGTCGACCGGGCGGGCCGGCACGCCGGGTACTACGACCCCGAGACGGAAGAGTTCGAGCTGATTCACACCTGCTTCGGCACCCACCACCTGCAGTTCGCGGAAGACGACAACGACACGCTGTACTTCAGCGGCGGCGGGCAGGTCATCGGCTGGCTCGACACGAAGATGTACGACGAGACCGGCGACGAGCAGGCGTCGCAGGGCTGGTGCCCGACGGTGCTCGACACCAACGGCGACGGCGTCATCACCAAGCCGTGGAACGAACCCGCCCGCGGCGACGCCGAGGCGGAGTTCGACCCCGCGCTGGATACCCGCATCATCGCCGGGGCCTACGGCGTGATCGCCAACCCCATCGACGACGCCGCGTGGATCGTCTCGGATCGGTATCCCGGCGATCTGGTCCGGCTCGACCGCGGCGACAACCCGCCCGAGACCTGCATCGCCGAGCTCTACGTGGTGCCGGCCGAGCACGGCTACCGCACCCGCGGCCTGGACGTCGACCGGAACGGGGTTCTCTGGGCGGCGCTCGCCGGCAGCAGCCATTTCGCCAGCTTCGACCGGTCGAAGTGCACCGTGTTCAACGGCCCCGCGGCGCGCGACGGCCGCCAATGCGACGAAGGGTGGAGCTTCTACAAGGTGCCCGGCCCGGACTTCGGCGGCACCGACATCGGCACCGACTTCCACTATTACAACTGGGTCGATCAGTTCAACACGCTCGGACTGGGAGAGAACGTGCCGATTGCCAACGGCTCGAGTTCCGATTCCCTGCTTGCGCTGATGCCCGACACCGGGGAGTGGCTCGTCCTGCGGGTACCCTATCCCCAGGGCTTCCACAGCCGCGGTCTCGACGGCCGCATCGACGATCCCGACGGCGGCTGGAAGGGACGCGGCGTCTATGCCACCTACGGCGCCGACGCCGCGTGGCACGTCGAGGGCGGACCGGTGGAGCCGGGCAATCTGGTGAAGTTCCAGATTCGGCCCCACCCGTTGGCGAACTAGGAGCCTGCGCCGCAGAACGGTGCGGACTCCTGGTGGGTTGGCTGCGCGGCAAAGGGAGCCGCAGGCGATGATTGCCGGGTTGGGCGTCTGCGCCGGAGAACGGCGCGGACTCCTGGCGGGATTGGCTGGGCGGGCAGCGGCGCCGCGGGGGCGGCGATGTGCGGACCAGTTGGACGAACAAGAACAGAACAGCAAGGAGTGAGACCATGTCACGTCTACGGAAATCGCGGATGGTTCCGGCCGGTACCGTGCTCGCCGCCGGCCTCGTACTCGTGCTCGCCGCCGGCCTCGGCGCGCAGGACGAAGCGCCCGAGGGCGTCGTCAACTACACGCGCGTGGACGCCACCGTTGCTTGCGCCGGCGCGACCCCGGCCTCCGCGATGCCGGCGCTGAGTGACCTCGGCTTCGCCTCCGTCATCAACTTCCGCACCGCCGGGGAGAACGGCGCCAACATCGAGGGCAGCCGGGCCGCGGCGACGGAAGCGGGGCTGAAGTACATCCACATTCCGTTCCGGACCCCCACCGACGAGACGACCGGGCAGTTCCTCGCCGCCATCGCCGACGAGGCCAACCAGCCCGCCTACATCCACTGCGGATCGGCCAACCGCGTCGGCGCGATGTGGTTCATCAAGCGCGTGGTGGGGGACGGCTGGGACACAGACCGGGCGATGGCCGAGGCGGAGACGATCGGCCTGCGCAGCGAAGCCCTCAAGGCGTTCGCGACCGAGTACGTGGCGAACCGGTAGCCGGCCGGAGCCTCCCATGGACTGCTGCGAGGCCACCAATCCCCACCTGCTGGGGGTGGTTTCGGGTCCCGCCGCCGAGCGGCCCGACCCGGGGACGGCGTGGGACCGGCGCACCGCCCTGAAGACGCTGCTCGGGGCCGGCGTCGTCGTCGCGGTCAGCGGCGGGTGCGGCCCGCGCCCGCGGGACGGGGCCACGCGGCTCCGCCTCGCGTTCTGCGGGCAGTTGCTGTGCGTCGTACCCTACGAGGTGACCCGGGTGCGGGGACATTTCGCCGATCAGGGGTTCGACGTCGAGCTGGTCTATACCCGCGGGGGCAGCGCGGCGATGCAGGCCCTCGTCGGGGGCGCCGTCGACTACGCCGGCACCTCGTTCGACGTCGCCCTGCAGGCGGCGGCCAACGGCGCCCGGATTCGACGCGTGGCCTCGACCGGCCGGCTTCCGCTGTTCGCGCTCGCCGTCGCCCCCGACCGCATCGATGAGATCGACACCGTCTCGGACCTCGAAGACCGCACCGTCGGAATCTCCGGCTTGGGCAACGCCGACCACGCCCTGCTGCTATTCCTGCTCGATCAGGCCGGCGCGGACGCGGGAAGCGTGCAGTTCGCGGCGGTCGGCACCAACCTCTTCGATGCGCTGCGCATCGGACAGATCGACGCGGCCATGGTGCAGGAGCCGGCCCTGTCCCTGATCACGGAGGCCGGGGGGCGAGAGCTCGTGAACTTCATGGAGCTGGACGAGGCCCGCCTACATCTCGGCGGCGCCTACGAGTTCATGGGCGTCGCGGTGCGGGCCGGGGAACTCAGCCAGCGTCAGGACGAGATACGCCGGCTGCGGGCGGCCCTCGAACGCGGCCTCGCCGATACCCGGACCCTGCCTCCGGCCGACGTCGTGGCGGCGCTGCCCGCCGCCCTCGTCGCCGGCGGCGACCTCTCCCGGCTCGAAGCGATCATCGAACGTTACCGGCTGTCCCTGTATCCGGAGCAGGTCGCCGTCGATCTCGCCGCCGCCGCGCGGGTGGTCAGGGCCCAGGAGATCGCGGGGCTGCTGCAGCCGGGACAGGTCGAGCTCGACACCCTGGTCGACACGGATGCCCTCGACGGCTGAACCCCGAACGCGGCCGGCCGCCGCATCCGCCATTGTGAATCAGTCCGACGTACCGGCGGGTGCTCGAGATGGGCCCGAAGGGGGGCCGGCCGCCGCATCCGCGCGCGGCGCCGCCGACACCCTGCTGCGTATCCGCGGCCTGTCGGTCGGCTTCGGCGGACCACCGGTCATCGACGGCATCGATCTCGATGTCGGAGCCGGACAGTTCACCAGCTTGATCGGTCCGTCCGGTTCCGGCAAGACCAGCATCCTTCGGGTGGTGACCGGCCTGCTCAAGCCGGTGCGGGGAACGGTCGACCTCGGCGTCGCGCTGCGCGACGTCGGCTTCCTGTTTCAGGACGATGCGCTCCTGCCGTGGCGCACGGCTCGGCAGAACGTAGCCCTCGGGCTGCGTATCCGGGACGTGCCGCCGGCCGACGCCGATGCCCGAGCCGAACACTGGCTGTCGCGGCTGGGGCTCGCCGGCTACGGCGACCGCTTCCCCGCCCAGCTCTCCGGCGGGCAGCGCAAGCGGGTGGCCATCGCCCAGGTGCTGGCTCTGCGCCCGAAGCTGCTGCTCATGGACGAGCCGTTCGCCGCGCTCGACGCGATCGTCCGGACCCGCATCACCCAGGAGCTGCTGGACTGGGTCGAACGCGAGCACCTCACGGTCCTGCTCGTCACCCATGACCTCGAAGAGGCGATCAGCGCCTCGGACACCGTCGCCGTCCTCGGCCACGGCCCGCGGGCGGCGATGCGCGCGCGCCACGCCGTCGACATTCCAAGACCGCGCGATGTCCTCGAGGCGCGGCAGCACCCGGCCTTCGGGCCTCTGCTCCGCACCCTGTGGGACGATCTCACGGCCGAGACCTCTCCCACCCCCGCCGCTGCCGACGAGGCGGCCCGATGACGCTCGGGAATGCGGGCCGGGGCGTCAGGCGGAGCGTCGCGCTGCTGGTGCTGCTCGCGGTGTGGGAATCGCTCTCGCGCGTGGGGTGGCTCGACCCGTTCTACGTGCCGGCCCCGTCGGCGGTCGGACAGGTGATGTTCACCCTCGCCGCCGACGGCGAGCTCTGGCCGCATCTCGGGGCCACCGCCACGGCGGCGCTGGGCGGGCTCGTCGCCGGCCTGGCGATCGGGATTGTGCTGGGGTTCGCGGCGGCGCTGCTCCCGATGCTGGCCGAGCTGCTCGAGCCGGTCATGATCCTGCTCAACGCCATTCCGCGGGTGATCCTGGCCCCGTTGTTCGTCATCTGGCTCGGCATAGGCTTGGCGTCCAAGCTGGCCCTGGCGACCATCCTGGTCGCGGTGCTGATCTTCTTCTCGGTCTTCAACGGGATCAAGGAAGTCGACCGGCGTCTGGTCGAGCGGGTGCGCACCCTCGGCGGGGGACGCCGTATCCTGATCCGCGAGGTGTACGTGCCGTCGGTCACCGCCTGGGTGCTGGGCAACTTCAAGGTCGCGGTGGGATTCGCCTTCACCGGCGCGGTCGTCGGCGAGTTCGTCGCCTCCAGCCGCGGTCTCGGCTATCTGCTGCAGTTCGCACAAAGCACCTACAACGCGGCGCTGACCATCGCGTTGATCGTCATCATCATGACGTTCGTGCTGGTGCTGTTCGCCCTCGCGGCGCGGCTTGAGCGGCGCCTCCTGCGCTGGCGATTTCCCTGACGCAGCGCTCAGTAGAGCCGGTTCCGAGCGGCCTCGTCCAGCGAGGCGTCTATAGCCGCGGCGTCCGCGCCCCGGATCTGGTCCGCCAGCACCTGCCCGTAGGTCGGGAAGCTGGAACGCTCGACCTGCGCCGCCGGATCCCACAGCCGCGCGCGGATGAGGGCCTTGGCGCAATGCAGGAACGCGCGTTCGACGGTGACGCGCAGGGCCGAGACGGGGGGCCGGCCGTTCATGGACAGGGAGGCCAGCACATCCGCATCGGTGACAATCTCCGCCGTGCCGCTCACCCGTAGCGTCTCGTTCATGCCCGGCACGAGGAACAGCAGCCCCACGTGCGGCTGTGCGACGACGTTCCGCAGCGAGTCGACCTGGTTGTTCCCGGGACGATCGGGAATCAACAGGGTCCGCTCGTCCGGCACGGCCACGAACCCGGGGCCATCGCCGCGGGGGGAGACGTCGGCCCCGCCGTCGGCGCCGGCGGTGCTGAGCACGCAGAACGGCGAGAGGGCGATGAAGCGCCGGCAGTGCGGGTCCAGACGGTCGAGGATCTTCTGCTGAGACCGCTGGTTCGGCGCGCCGTAGACCGTGCGCAGCTCGGACTCGTTCGTGATGGGCATGACCGTACCTCCCGCGCGACGCTACCACCAGGACGCACTCACGCGACCTGCCCCGCCGACCGACGCCGCCGGCCGACCGGGGACGCGGCCCGGATCGGCACGCGGCGTGTCTCCCCACCTCGGAGATCCCAGGCCGGACCGGCCCGTCCAGAGTTACCACAATTGCGGGTTCCTGTCGATATCGGCGGGACCGCGGCAGGCCGGCGGGCCGTCCCGAAAAAATACCGTGCAGTCGCACTGCAGATGGATCTAAGGTTATGAGGAACGAACATATCCTATCGACGAACCAGCCCGCATGCGGAGGGAACCTGTGATGAAACCGACCCGACACGTCGTTGCGCTCGCCGGGGTGCTGACCGCGCTCGTCGCGATGCCAGCGATGGCCCGCGCGGCCGACTACCACCACGTCCACATCACCGCCTCGAGTCCGACCGAGGGGGTGGGCTGGTACAACCGGCACCTGGACTGCGAGCCGGTCGCCGACCGCCCCGACACCGCCGACTGCGGCGGCGTCGAGCTGACCTTCGTCGTGCAGCCGACGCTGGGCAGCACCCAGGGCACCGGGGTCAACCACATCAGCTTCTCGTACCCCGACCTGACCGCCAAGATGGGCGAGTTCGAGGCGGTCGGAGTGCGGGGCTCCGGGGTCAGGCTGCAGCGCTTCCCCGACGGGTCGACCCTGCGCGACATCCCCGGCCTGTTCAAGATCGGGTTCATCTTCGACCCGTGGGGCACGCGGATCGAGATGGTCGAAGACGCGGACACCCTGGGCTTCCATCACGTCCACCTGAGCGCCGAGGATCCGGACGCGACGCTGGCGTGGTACCGCGACGTGCTCGGCGGCGAGCCGGCGAGCCTGCGGGGGCGCATCGACGGCCTGCGGTTCGGAGACGTCTGGCTGCTCGCGTCCCAGCATGACCAGGGTACGCCGGCGACGACGGTGGGGCGCGCGGTGGACCACATCGGGTTCGTCGTGGACGATCTCGACGCCGCCGCGGCCGACATGCTCGATCTCGACGTCGTCTTCGAGCAGGAGGCGTCGGTTCCGGAGAACGCCCGCACCGCGGCCCAGCGGGCCTTCCTCGTCGGTCCGGACAACGTCCGGCTGGCCGTCGTGGAGACCGGCTGGGCGGGGGTAGCCGTCGATCGCCCGCGCGAAACCGCCACCGCCGACCTCGAGCCCTATACCGTGCCGCGCACGCCGTGGGGGGAACCGGATCTCCAGGGAGTCTGGACCGGCAACTCCGCGCACGGCATCCCTCTCGAGCGTCCCGAAGATGCGGCCGAAATCGCCTCGCTGAGCCCGGAAGAGGCGGAAGCGCGGCGCGAGCGCGGCACCCTGGGCAGCATCTGGGGCTACGAGCGCGAGTGGCGCGACACCACCCTCGGCTACGTCAAGACCGCGCCGTCCCGGCAGGTGGCGATGGTCGTCGATCCCCCCGACGGTCGCATCCCGCCGATGACCTCCGAGGCGCAGGCGCGTCTCGCCGCCCGCGTCGACACGTCGGGGGTGGGCCGCATCGCGGAAGGCCCCGAGGACCTCAGCCTCTTCGTGCGGTGCATCACCCGCGGTCTGCCCGGCCTGATGATGCCGTCCATCTACAACAACGGCCTGCAGATCGTGCAGGGACCGGGACACGTGGCCATCCAGAAGGAGATGATTCACGAGACGCGGGTCATTCCGACCGAGTCGCGCCCGACCCCCGACTCCAACCTGACGGGTTGGCTGGGCATGCCCCAGGGCCGCTGGGAGGGCGACACGCTGGTGGTCGAGACCACGAACTTCAACGGCCGGGCGCCGTACCGCGGCTCGTCCGAGAACCTGCGCCTGACCGAGCGTTTCACCCGCCTGGGTCCGACGGTGCTCGAGTATCAGTTCACGATCGACGACCCCGAGACATGGACCCGGCCGTGGACCGGCATGTTCCGGTACGACAAGGACGACGAGCAGTACGAGCTGGTCGAGTACGCCTGTCACGAAGGCAACTACGGCATGACCAACATCCTGAGCGGCGCCCGGGCGCGTGAGCAGACGGGCGGCGGCCAGTAGTGCCGGAGAACGGCATGATGCGAGTTGTACGCACGACCGGGCTCGGGCCCCTCCCCGTCCTGGTCGCTTCGGTGCTCATGGTCTCGCTGGCCGCCCTGCCCCGGCAGGCGGCCGGCCAGCCCGCCGAACCGGTGAGCCGGGCCGAGTTCAACCAGTGGATGCAGGAAATCTCCAACTGGGGCCGCTGGGGCCCGGAGGACGAGCTGGGCACCCTCAACCTGATTACCGACGCCACCCGGCGCGCCGCCACCCGGCTCGTGGAAGACGGCGTCTCGGTGTCCATGGCCCTGGACCTGAATACGCAACGGGACGCCTTGAACACCAATCCGTTCGAGCAGACCCTCACCACCTCGCGGTTCACCGAACACGAGGTGGCGGGCGACGTCTACCGCGTGCAGTATCACGGGTTCGCGCATTCGCACGTGGACGGCCTGCCGCACTTCGCCCACGACGGGCGGATGTACAACGGCTTCCCGGTCAGCGGGCTGACCGAGAGCGGGGCCGAGAAGCTCGGCATCCAGAACCTGCGGAACGGCATCGTGACGCGCGGCGTGCTCGTCGACATGCCGCGGCACCGGGGCGTCGACTATCTCGAACCGGGTACCGCCCTCACGGTTCAGGACCTCGAGGCCTGGGAGCAGGCCACCGGCATCCGCATCGGCAGCGGCGACGTGCTGCTCATCCGCACCGGCCGCTGGGAGGCGGTGCGGCAGTTGGGCCAGTGGAACTTCGTGGAGCGGGCCGCCGGCTCGCACGCCTCGATCGCGCAATGGCTCAAGGCGCGGGACGTGGCGGTCATCGGCAGCGACGGCGTCAGCGACGTCATGCCGTCCGGCATCGACGGCCTCGCCAATCCCCTCCACGAGCTGGTCATCGTGGGGCTGGGCATGCCGATACTCGACAACCTCGATCTGGACGCGGCCGCGGCCCAAGCGGCCCGGCGCGAGCGGTGGGAGTTTCTCTTCGTGGGAGCGCCGTTGCGGGTTCGCGGCGGCACCGGCTCGCCGCTCAACCCGCTCGCCATCTTCTGATCCGGCGCGGGGTGACACTCGGTCACCCCGCACCCGTCTTCCTCCGCCGTGGCAGACACCGGTGCAACGCCGACCACCCCTGGCTCGCGTCCCCCCCCCCCGCGCGGCTTTCCGTTCGGGAGCGGTCTCAGTCCCGTCCCGCCGCCCGGCGCCCCACCGCGATCATCTCCGGGCCGCCGATCAGGACCCGGAACCCCTCGCGGATACGGCGCTCGACGTCGCCCGGTCCCGCGGTGATCGCACACGGCAGCCCCGCCGCAGTCGCCGCGCGCAGGACGGTCTGAAGGGCCTCCTCGGTCGCCTCGGCGTCACCGCCGTAGGCCATCCCGAGGTCGCCCGGCGCCGCCATCAGCATGCTGACCCCCGGCACCGCCGCAATCTCCTCCACGTTGGCGATGCCCAGCTTGTTCTCGATCTGGATCATGTTGAGCAGCTCGCCCTGCGGGTCGAGCGGCCAGACGTCCGCCTTGGCGATGTAGTCGGCGCCGGAGATGCCCCAGTACCGGACCGCGTTGCCGGGACCCGAACCGCGCAATCCGACCGGCTCGGTATCGGCGGCGCCGACCCGTTGCGGATAGCGCATCGACCGGACGAGATGCAGCGCCTGCTCGGCCGTCTCGATGTGCGGCGCGATGATCCCGTGCACCCCCTGGTCGAGAGCGTTCTTGATCATCCACTCGTTCATCTCGCGGCCGTTGGCGGGAATGCGGACCCAGACCGCCTTGTCGGTGCCGGGCCGGCCGCGGCGCAGGATCTGCGCCGGATCGAGCAGATACTGCATGTAGTCGCGCAGCTCGACCATGTCGAGCGGACCGTGCTCCATGTCGAAGAAGATGTAGTCGGCGTCGGATCGGGACATGTCGACGGCGCCGGCCGCCCCCGATTCGACGTTGGCGAACGACCCGAAGACCACCTCGCCGTCGGCCAGAAGCTGGACCACGTCGAGCAGATGGTCGCCCCCCTGCGCGGCGGGGCGGGCCGGGGCCGCCGCCACGACGGCGACGGCAACGAGGGCAGCGGCGAGACAGGCCGCACGTCGGGTGGTCGGCATCGCGGTCATGATCGGTTCCTTTCCAAGGTAATGCCCCGACTCATTCGGTCGGGAGGGTGTAGTTCGCCATCCAGTTGATGCCGAACTGGTCGGTCCACAGCCCGTAGTACGCGCCCCAGAACGTCTCCTGCAACGGCATCAGGACCGTGCCGCCGACCGACAGCCCGGCGAACATCTCGTCGCAGTGGGCCTTGCTCGTCGCTTCGACTTCGATGGAGAAGTTGTTGCCGACGACCAGCGGCGGCCCGAACCCCGAGGCGCTGTCGCTGCCCATCAGGACGCTCGACCCGATGGGCAGCGACACGTGCATGACCCGGTCCTTCTCGGCCTCGGGCACGCCCATGTCGGGCGGGGCGTCCGCAAAGGTCTGGAACGACGTGAACTCCCCGCTGAACACCGACCGGTAGAACTCGAACGCCTCGCGACAGTTTCCACCGAACGTCAGATACGTATTCAACGACATGCGTGTCCTCCTTGGCCCATCAGCATACCCGACGAGGCGGGCCGTGAGTCGGAATCGCAGCACGAGGGACTACGGATCGTGTTCACCAGCGCCGACGATGGTATGATGTTGCGTTTCGTTACCTGACGAGGGGGCAGATAGTGAGGGCTGGCATTCATCCGGAATATCACGAAGTAGAAGCCCATTGCGCCTGCGGGGCGACGTGGAAGACCCGATCCACCCGCAAGGAGCTGCGGCTCGAAATCTGCTCCAACTGCCACCCGTTCTTCACCGGTCGCCAGAAGCTGATCGACACCGAGGGGCGCGTCGAGCGGTTCACCAAGAAGTACGGCCAGCAGACGGTGGCCGCCATCAAGGCCCGCCAGCAGGAGGCCCGCAAGACCGGCACCAAGCCGGCGGCCGCGCCGGCGCAGCCGGCGGCCGAGGCGAGCCCGCCGCCGGAAGCCCCGGCGGCACCCGCCACATAACCGGCGCAGAGTGCCGGCGTGCGGTCCGCGGGCCGGCCCTGAACCGGTCCTCAATCGCTCGCGTCGTGGTTGGAAATCATCCACGTCGTGGTTGAAATATAGCCATAGAACGGGTACCGTTCACCCGTTACATGACTGGCCGACACGCGGCGGAATCCCTTCTCGACGCGCTGGCCGACACCCCCGTCGTCTACCTGCAGGGCGCGCGTCAGACGGGCAAGAGCACGCTCGTGCGCGCCCTCGCCGGCCGGCAACATCCGGCGTCTTACCTGACGCTCGACACGGCGGCTGTCCTCGCCGCGGCAACCGGCGACCCCGAGGGGTTCGTCGCGGGTCTGAGGCGGCCCGTGGTGATCGACGAGGCGCAACGGGCGCCGGGCTTGGCGCTGGCGATCAAGGCCGCCGTCGATGCCGATCGCCGCCCCGGACAATTCCTCCTGACCGGCTCGGCAGGCATCCTGTCCCTTCCGAAGCTCGCCGAGTCGCTGGCCGGCCGCATGGAGCTGCACACGCTCTGGCCCTTCTCTCAGGGAGAGCTCCTGGGGGTTCGGGAAACGTTCGTCGACCGGATGTTCGACGCGGACCTCTCTGCGCCCGACACGGCGCCGGACGTGCAGCCCACCTTGATCGAGCGGGTGTGCAGGGGAGGCTACCCGGAGGTCCAGGTGCGCAAGAGCCGCGCCCGCCGGCAGGCGTGGTTCGACGCCTACGTCGACGCCATTCTCCAGCGTGACGTCCGGGAGCTCGCGAATATCGAGCGGTTGTCCGAGATTCCGAGGCTGCTCGCGTTGCTAGCGTCGCGGGTCGGCCAACTGGTCAATTTCGCGGATCTGGGGCGGACCCTCGCGATCCCGCAGACCACCCTCAAGCGCTACATGACGCTGATGGAGATGACGTTTCTCGTGCGCCTGCTTCCCCCCTGGTTCTCCAACATCGGGAAGCGCCTGACGAAGGCGCCGAAGCTGCTGCTGGCCGACACCGGGTTGCTCACGCATCTCCTCGAAGCCGATGCGGACCGCCTGCGGCGGGACAGGACACTGTTCGGGCACGTTCTCGAGAACTTTGCGGCGATGGAACTGCTCAAGCAGCTCGGATGGTCGGAACGGCGTTGCCGACTGTTCCATTTCCGCACCGAGACCGGCGCCGAAGTGGACCTGGTGCTGGAGGACCGCGCCGGCCGCCTCGTCGGCATCGACGTGAAGAGCACCGCCTCGCTGCACCAGCGGGACTTCCGCGGCCTGCAAGCACTGGCGGCCCTGGCGGGCGACCGGTTCGTGCGGGGTGTAGTGCTCTTCACCGGCGCGACCGCCGTTCCGTTCGGACCGAAGCTGCACGCGCTTCCCGTCTCCGAGCTTTGGGCCTGACGGCAGCCCCGGCAGGAACTCCTCACCTATTTCGTGGCCCGTCCCCGATTGCGGCGCCGATGCGGGTCCGCAGACTGTGCCGAAAGTCATCCAGCTTCTCGGGATCCCATGTGATGTGGTTGTACTGGCGCGTGTCGAAGTGGATCTTCTCGATCACATCCTTTCGGCAACAGAACACGACCGGAATGTCGCGACCGTGGGCGAACCCCGCTTCGTAGTACACGCCTCCCCGCGCCCCGGCTTCACCGTGCGTGAAGTCCGCGACGACGAACCGAGCCCGCCGAAGTTCTGCGACTATCTCGTCGTCTATCTTGTTGACGTGCTCCTTGCGATCGATGCGGACGGCTTCGTAGCCCGCCTCCTCGATGCCCGGCCTTATGGCCTTCTCCCAGGCCTCGCTCGTGGATTCGTCGAACCACATCGCGACAAACGCCTTCGACGATTCTGTACTTGCGTTTTCCAGCGCCGCCAGTCGGGCATGTCCGTCAATGGTGATGTGGTACCACGACGTTTCGCCATGCTGTTCTACCCAACCGCTGCGCTGCACGTAGGCCACCAAGTAGTCAACCTCCTCCTCCCGAAGAGATTCCGACCACGCCAGCCGATACGGCAGTTCCGGATGCCCGTAGTAATGCTCAAATGTGTCCGCGACATCGCGAAGCCGCGACGACAGTTCCCGAAGAAGGCGATCGGCACGTTCATGAACGCTAAATCGGCGTCGACGCTCTGCATCGTCGACCGTTTCGATGGCTACTTCGGGACGGTCTATGCCGAATCGTCGTTGTTCGACCAACCAGGACGTAAGGCGCGCCTTCCGCGCCTCGTCGTTGTTCCACAAGCGCGTTGTTGCATCGAAGTTGATCAGATACGGGCCTCCAGCACGAGGCGAGTCTACGTACGTCCATTCACCCTTGGATTGGGACGCCTCGCGGAGTGGAGTGCGCCATATTGGGCACAAATTCCCATTCACGCTGTCGTCATCCTCTTGCCGAACTGCGATCATCCGGTGGCGTCATCGCTGCATGCTCCGACTCGATCCGCCGCCGAAACGACTCCGGCACCTCGTGCCACACGAACAGATCGACCCGGAACGGCAGGTTGCTTTCCTCGAACGCCTCCCGGAGCGCGCCGACCTGGCCGCTCTGCTCCGGCGTGGCGAACACGACGACATCGAGGTCCGACTGCGGCCGGGACGTCCCTTGCACGCGCGACCCGTAGGCCCAGGCGGTCGTGCCGGGCAGGTGCCGCTCCAGCAGAGCCAGCACGATCTCGCGCTGCGGGGCGGTGATGTCGATCGCCGGGTCTACTCCCATGCCGCCCCGGTCAGGGTCCGGTAGAGGCGGACGGCATCGGCGACGAACTCGGGCATCAAGGCGAGGCATGCCTTCGCCTTCTCGCCGTCGTAGTCGTGCGACGTTCCGGTCCGGGCGTCCGCATACTGCAGCCAGTGCTCGACGGGCCCGGCGAGAAGGCCGTTCTCGAAGGCCAGCCTGAAGACCGGCTTGGGACTGTTCGGCGTATCGGGCAGGCCGAGTCGCTCGGTCAGGTAGCGCTTCAACACCTTCCAGAGACAGTCGTAGCAGGTCTCGAAGCGCTGAATGACGGATTCGGCGATGGCCTCGCGGTTCAGGTCCGACAGTGCCGGGTCCGGTTGCCGGTAGTTCTCGTGCTGCTCCTGCAGGCGCTCCAGGGAGAGCCGGAACTTGCTGTAGTCGATCATGTCTCGCCTGCACGAGCACCGGACACGTTCCGGCCTGCTGCACTTGCCGGTCGGCAGATAGGCCGTCTTTCCCGTGCACGCGGGGCTACAGGGACGCTGCCCGACTGCTTCGGTCTTCGCCGCCGGAGAGCCGGCGGACGACGCTCGGCACCCACCAGCCAGCAGCCAAGAGGGCGGATCATCGAGGGTCGGCCCGAGGACCTCCCGATTCGGGAGGCCCCCGGCTGGGCTACCGCTTGGCGTGCTGGGCGGGACAAGGTCCGGGCTCGATCCGGACATCGACGCACAGCGCCAGTCAAAGCCGGTCTTCGGCTGCAGGGACGGCGGTGGGGGCGCTGATCAGAGATCCTCGGCCGGCCGCCCGTGCGCTGCCAGGCGGTTCATGGCAGGCGGCTACTGGCCGCCCTCCAGCTCGTCGACGATCACCTGGACGTTTTGCTGCACCCCCGCGGCGTTGGGCGCATCGTAGTGCGAGTAGGCGGCCGGCAGCGTCCAGCCCGCGGCGATCTCCTCGACCGACTTGCCCTCGGCCCGGCCGTCCCGGACCACCTGCAGGAAGTCGCGGTTGAAGGCGGCCCATTCATTCAGGTCGGCCCACGTCATCTGCGTGCTGTGCCCGGTGATGATCGTGTCGATGCCGCTGATGTTGTCGTGGGCCTTCTGCGCCGAATCCGAAATGTCGACGCCGCTGCCGCCGTTTTCGGCATCCAGGAACGGCACCCGCTGCCCCAGGAAGATGTCGCCGGAATGGAGCGTCCTGAGCGCCGGGAATGCGACCCAGGCGTCGCCGCCGGTGTGGCCGCGGCCGAAGTAGTAGAGGTCGACCTGGTCGTCGCCGCTGCCCAGCGACATCCGATCCGAGAAGGTGACCGTCGGCAGGCCGTGACCGTTCGTGTCGCGGAACACGTTCGCGGGCGGTTCCGTCCGTCCCGTGTAAGGCCGCATGACCTCCATGTTGGCCTGCGTGTTCTCGTGGGCCACGAACTGCACGGCCTCCCCGAAGGCGACGTTGCCGCTCACGTGGTCGTGGTGGCTGTGCGTGTTGATGAGCGTCGTCACCGGATTGTCCGTCAGTTCGCCGATCTGCTCCAGGATCGGGGCGCCCCAGCCCGGGTTCTTCGAATCGACGACGACGACGCCGTCGGTCGTGACGAACACCGCCGTGTTGCCGCCGCCGCCCTGGCCCCTGAGCACGTACAGGTTGTCCTGGAGCTGCTCGACCTCGATCTCCATCGGGCCGTCCTGCGCGGCGACGACCGCGAGCGAAACCGTGCCCATCCCGATCAGCAAAGAGAGAACGATACTGCGCTTCATGTCATGCCTCCTGACTCACTGACGCGGCCGGCGCCGCCGGTCCGAACCGGCCGCCGCCGCTCCGCGCCCCAAGGCTCCGCTCGGGGAGCGATCACGGCGTAGTGTCCTGCGTGACGCGCATACCCGTCAAGGAAGGTTCCGTCAGGGCGCCAGCCAGTCGCCGACAGGCCGCAGAAGAAACGTCTCGACATCGATGCCGTCGCCGCCCACCAGCAGCTTCCGCGTCGGTCGAAACGCCTCCGAGAATGCTGCCATGCCCGGCAACGCGCCAGCGGTGCGTCCGCTCTTGACCTCGATGGCCACGAGTCGGTTGCCGGCCCGCACCACGAAATCCACTTCGCGGTTGCGCTCCCGCCAGTAGTACGTTTCACAGTCGCCCCGGGCCGCCGCGTTGGCCAGGTGCGCACCCACCGCCGACTCCACCAGCCGGCCCCAGAACGCCCGATCCCCCCGCGCCTCCTTCAGCGTCCGCCCCGCCTGTGCGGCAATCAGGGCCGTATTGAAGACCTGCAGCTTCGGGCTCGACGCCCGCCGCCGCGCCACGCCCGCCGCGTACTTCTGCAGGCCGGTCACCAACCCCGCACCCGAGAGCAGGTCGAGGTAGTGCGCTAGCGTGGTCGTGTTGCCGGCATCCTGGAGCTGGCCGAGCATCTTCGTGTAGGAGAGAATCTGCCCGGAATAGGCGCACGCCAGCTCGAGCAGCCTCCGCAGCAGCGCCGGCTTGTCGACACGCGACAGCAGCAGCACGTCGCGCGAGATGATCGGCTCGATGAGCGCGTCGCGGACATAGCGCACCCAGCGCTCCGGTTGCCGGATGAGCGGCGCGGCTCCCGGATAGGCGCCGTAGAAGACGTACTGCTCCAGCGACCAGCCGAACGCCGCACGCATCTCGCCGAAGCTCCAGTGCGGCAGGCGCAGCATCTCGAACCGCCCGGCCAAGCTGTCGCCGAGCCCACGCTGAACGAGCAACGGAGCCGAGCCGAGCACGACGACCTTCAGCGGCCGGCCCGCCCGCGTGTCCGCGTCCCACAGATACTTGACGGCCTCGGACCACCCCGGGATCTTCTGCACCTCGTCGAGTACGAGGAGCGCGCCTTCTGCCCCCGCCTCCGATGCCAGACTCCGGCCAACCTCCCACTGCTGCTCCAACCACTGCACGCCGCGCAGCGTCGGCTCGTCGGCACTGGCATACCGCGTCGGCCGACCCGACTCGCGCGCCGCCTGCTCCACCAGCGTCGTCTTGCCGACCTGCCGCGAGCCCGCCACGACCTGGATGAAGCGCCGCGGTTCCCGCAGGCGGCCGACCAGCTCCTGCACCTGGGGGCGGGAATAGCCGGACAATTTACTCATTACAATGAGTATTTTTGCTCAACAAAGATAGCAATTCAAGCGCCGCTACGAGCGTGGCCACCGAGGCCGGCTATTCCGTGCCACGCGAATTCGAGCGGAGCGGCCGGTGCCGGGGGACGGCTATCCCAGCAGATCCCGGAACGCCGGTTCGATGAGGGCGGGTTGCCGTGCGGCCTCCCAATCGGCGCAGAGCCGCGCCAGGAAGTCGTCGCCGGGGCCGTCGCCGGCGACGAATCGGCGGTCCGGACTGGCGCCGTAGTAGCCGATGGCAGAGGCGGTGATGAACACCCGCGGCTTCGTGTCGGCAACCGCCGCGGCGAGCTGCCGCGTGGTGTCGACGCGGCTGGCCCGCAGCCGCGCCTTCTGGCCCGACGTCCACCGTCGCGCAATCAGGTTCTCGCCGGCCAGATGCACGACCGCGTCGCTCTCCGCGACCGCCGTCCGGAGCGCCGCGGGCTCCCACGTGACGTCCCCGCGGGGTCCGCGGCTCACGATCCGCACCGCATGGTGTCCGTCCTCGAGCCGCACCTTGAGCCGGGAGCCGATGAAGCCGGTTCCCCCCGTCAGCAGGATCCTCATGTCTTCCTCCCCTTGCGGTGTCGTCCGGCCGCGGCGGTGAGCGTCCTGAGGCCCAGGTCGCTCAGCATGCCGCCGTCCAGAAACCGCCGCGCCATGCCATCGGCCATTCCGACGCAGGCCTCGATCGATTCCAGGCGCTCCCGCAGCACCGTCGCCTCTCTCGAATCGTCGGAGGCAAGTCGCGGAATCCAGTCCCTGACGCCGTCCAGAATGGGATCCCACTCACGCCGTTTTCTGGCCCGGACGATGTTGCGCACCACGGTGACCAGATCCGTCTCGACGAGGTGGCGCGCTCGTCTCTCGCCGGGATCCTGCACCGTGATCACGAGTCCCCAGTCCCGCAGCTCCCTGCAGGCCATGCTCACGGCGCCCCGGCTCATGGCGAGCCCTGCCATGATCGCCTCGCTGCCGGCGCCGTCGGGACGGCTCAGCAGCCAAGCGTAGACGCGGGACGTGCCGGCCGGAATGCCCCAGAACTGACCCAGCCGGGACCAGAGCCGGATGAACTCGTCGCGCACTTGTTCGGTCGAGGCGTTCATGGTGGCATCACCGTATCACGTAATTTATAGAAATTTCAATAATTACTGAAATAAAGATCCAGACTGACCAAGGACATCGTTAACGACCGCCGGCGCCGTCATCGAGCGACTACCTCGTCAGAGGCAAGCTCCCCTACGCCGAGGCTCGTCAGAACAGCGACCGGGACTGTCCGCCGTCGACGGTGACGCAGGCTCCGGTGACCCAGCTCGCGCGGGGGGAGGCGAGGAAGGCGACCATGTCGCCGACCTCGTCGGCGCGCCCGAAGCGACCGAAGGGTATCTCGCGCTCGACGAAGGCGGCCATGCCCTCGGGGTCGGCGGCCTGGCGCTTGGCCCACGAGCCGCCGGGGAACGAGATCGAGCCGGGAGCGACGCTGTTGACCCGGATGTTGTCGGCGGCGAGCTGCCCGGCGAGGGACTTCGCGAGGCTGATCTCGGCCGCCTTGACGGCGTTGTAGGTCATGCGTCCGCCCGATTCCCGGCCCCAGATCGAGGCGATCATGAGGATGACCCCGCCGCCGCGGGCACGCAGGTGGGGCACCGCGAGCCGCGAGGCGCGGATGGCGGGGTGCAGCGTCTGGTCGAGGGCCGCCTGCCACTCGGCGTCGGTGGCCTCGGTTATCCCGCCGCCGCCGGCCTTCCCGACGCTGTTGACGAGAATGTCGAGACCGCCGAACGCCTGCACGGCGCCGTCGATGACGCTGGCGACGCCGGCTTCGGTGCTCAGATCCGCTGCGACCCCGATGACCGACCCGTCCGCGGCGGCCGCGCCGCACAGCTCGGCGGCCGCGCCGCGCAGGTCGGCCACCGCGTCGGCCAGCCGCTCGGCGCCGCGGGCGCAGATGCAGACCCGGGCGCCTTCGGCGACGAGCGAGCGGGCGCTGGCGAACCCAAGTCCACGGCTCGACCCGGTGATGACGGCGACCTTGCCGTCGAGATGCAAATCCATGGACCTCGCTTCTCCGGTTCTCGCAGGGCCTGTCCGGTCAGCAGCGATCCTGCGGATCGCGGCGGCATCCCGCCAGGTTTCGCCGGCGATCGGCACGAACTCTCCGGGAAGGTTCGAGACGGCCGCCGGCCGAGGCACGGTGCGCGGGAGCTTGGGACAGAGCCGGGTGACACGGCATAATACACGGCGACTCAGATGCTGACCGCTGCCACGCTCGGCATGACCTGCTACGGGCTGTACTCCCTGGGGACCGGTCTGGTCGACTTGCTGGGGGCCTCGAGGCTCGAGCTGCTGGCCAACCTCGGGCTGATTCTGCTGGGCGCCATGCTCGTGTTGGCGGGACTCCTGGTCCGCGGCGGCCTGCCCGGCAGTCTGGCCCTGGCCATGGCCGCGCTCTTCGGGCTGCAGTCGCTCGCGCTCCACAACGCCGGGCATCTGTACGGACAGATCGCCCCCGAGCCTCAGATTGCCCGCGCCCTGTTCGCGACGGTCCTCGTTGCCCTGGCCTACTTCGGCCGGAGCGACGATTCGCCTTAGCCCTGGCAGCCCGTGGCGAAAGTCCCCGCTGCATTCGAGCGGCGATGCATCCCTCGCCGCTCTCGGTGCAACGCGGGGTTCCAACACGGGCTGCCAGACCTCTCGCTCCCCGGTCTTCAGCTTCCCGCGTACCCACCAGGGCACGCGGAAGGCCGGCGGTCAGGCGCACCCGCTGGTGGCGCCGCAGTTGACACACTTGTAGCAGCTTCCGTTGCGGATCATGATGGCGCCGCACGTGGAGCAAGACGGCGCATCCTGGTCGTTCTGGAACGCGAACGGCGGCGTGCCCTGACCGGTGCCAGCGCCCGAGCGGTCGCCCCGGCCATCGCCACTGCCCCGGCCATCGCCCCAGCCAACCCTCGTCCCCGACGCCGGCTCCTCGTGCAGGCCGCCCGCCGCCTGGGAACCGACGGGCTCTGCGGCCGTCTCGGCGCGCGCCTGCACGTTCACGCCGGCGTGGAACTGCGCCTCGGGGGACATGAACTTCGTGGCCATCCACCGGAAGATGTAGTCGACGATCGACTTGGCGATCGCGACGTCGCGGTTCCGGGTCCGTCCCGCCGGCTCGAACCGCACGTGACTGAACTTGTCGACCAGCACCTGGAGCGGCACCCCGTACTGCAGCGCATAGGACACCGCCTGGGCGAAGGCGTCGGCAAAACCGGAGATGGTCGAACCCTCCTTGGCCATCACCAGGAAGATCTCTCCCGGCGTACCGTCCTCGAAGAGTCCGACGGTGATGTACCCCTCGTGCCCGGCGATGTCGAACTTGTGGGTAATGGCGTGGCGCTCGTCCGGCAGGCGGCGGCGGGACGGCGCCGCACTGGCCGGCACGGGAGTCTTGGACTCGGCGGTCCGGCTCGTCCGGGTGGTGTTCAACGGCTGCGTGCGCTTGCTGCCATCCCGATAGATGGACACCGCCTTCGTGCCGAGGCGCCAGGCATCGAGATACGCCTGCTCGATCTCCTCGACCGTCGCATCGGGCGGCACGTTTATCGTCTTCGAGATGGCTCCGGAGATGAACGGCTGCGCCGCCCCGATCATCTTGATGTGGCCCGAGTGGTGGATCGCCCGGCTTCCCCGGGCCGGCTTGAAGGCGCAGTCGAACACCGGCAGGTGCTGCGGCTGGAGATCCGGCGCGCCCTCGATCGTCTCGTGCTCGTCGATATGCGACACGATGGCGCCGACTTCCTTCTCGTCGTACCCCAGGTTGCGCAGGGCCATCGGGACGGTCTTGTTCACGATCTTCATGAGCCCGCCGTCCACGAGCTTCTTGTACTTGACGAGAGCGATGTCCGGCTCGACCCCGGTGGTGTCGCAGTCCATCATGAACCCGATGGTGCCGGTGGGGGCCAACACCGTGGCCTGCGCATTGCGATAGCCGTGGGCCTCGCCCAGCTCGACCGCGTCGTCCCAGGAGCGGACCGCCGCCGCGAACAACGAACCCGGGAGGCGCTCGGAGTTGATGCCCCGCAAGGCGTCGCGGTGCTTGTGCATCACCCGGAGAAACGGCTCGCGGTTGGCGTCGAAACCGGCGAACGGGCCGTCGTGATCGCGCGCGATGCGCGCCGACTGGGCGTAGGCCTCGCCGGTCATGAGCGCGGTGAGCGCACCGGCCCAGTCCCGTCCCTCGTCGCTGTCATAGGGAATGCCCCGCGACATCAGTAACGCGCCGAGGTTGGCATAGCCCAGACCGAGAGGACGATAGTCTCGGCTGTTGCGGGTTATCGCCTCCGTCGGATAGCTGGCGTTGCCCACGATGATCTCCTGCGCGGTGATCAGCGTTCTGACGGCGGCCGCGAACGCGCCGGCGTCGAACTGCCCTCCCCCGTCCAGGAACTTCATCAGATTCAGGGACGCCAGATTGCACGCGGAGTCGTCCAGGAACATGTACTCCGAGCAGGGGTTCGAGGCCTTGATCCGGTCGGTGTTCGGACAGGTATGCCAATCGTTGATGGTCGTATCGAACTGCATCCCGGGGTCGCCGCATACATGCGTGCCCTCGGCGATGAGGCGCAGCAGCTCGCGGGCCCGGTGGGTCGACATGACCCGGCCGTCGGTCACCGCACGGGTCTGCCAGGCGTCGTCGCCCACGACCGCGCGCATGAAGTCGTCGGGCACCCGCACGCTGTTGTTCGAGTTCTGGAAGAACACCGACGAGTACGCGGTGCCGGTGAACGATCCGTCGTACCCCGCATCGATCAGCGCCCACGCCTTGCGCTCCTCCTCTACCTTGCAGTTGATGAACTCGACGATGTCGGGGTGATCGACGTTCAGCACCACCATCTTCGCGGCCCGTCGGGTCTTCCCGCCCGACTTGATGACCCCGGCGAACGCGTCGTAACCCTTCATGAAGGAGACCGGCCCCGAGGCGGTTCCGCCCCCGCCCAGCAGCTCCTGCGACGATCGGATCGACGACAGATTCGTGCCGGTCCCGGACCCGTACTTGAACAGCATCCCCTCGGTCCTGGCCAGAGTCAGAATCGACTCCATGGTGTCCTCGACCGAGTTGATGAAGCAGGCGGAGCACTGGGGCGCACTCTCGAATCCGCAGTTGAACCAGACCGGACTGTTGAACGCCGCCTTCTGGAAGACCAGGAGATGCTTCAGATCGTCGCTGAACGCCCGCAGATCGGCCTCGCTGGCGAAGTAGCGCTGCTCGCGGCCCCACTCCGTGATCGTCTTGACCACCCGCCCGATGAGCTGCTTGACGCTCCGCTCGCGGGCCGGCGTGCCCAGCACGCCGCGGAAGTACTTCGACACCACGATGTTGGTCGCCTGCTGGGACCAGAACGCGGGAATCTCCACGTCGCGCTGCTCGAAGACCAGGTCGCCCTGCTCGTTGCCGATCACCGCGCTCCTCGACTCCCATTCGATCTCGTCGAAGGGATCGGACCCCGAGCGCGAGAAGTGCCGCCGGAACTCCAGGCCGAGGCGATCGGCCTTCGGCGGCTCCGTGTCCACCAACGGCGCAACCGTCTCCGGTTCATGAACAGCGCTTCGCTGCATCGGGCAACTCCTCCGGGCGCGATACCGCGTTGCGCGCCAGACCTGTTGTGGGTTTCAAGACCACGGCGCACCGGGCTCTCGCGAAGATGTCGACTTCAAACTGAAGAGAGGAAAAGCGGCGCGCGAGAATTGCAAATCGCGTACGGGCATTGTCAAGCGATAAACACTAGATGTTGGGTCTGACCGCGGACGATAGCCTATATGTAGCTGATTTGTCAACCGATCGCAACATCGGCCTGTGGTAGAGTCCGGTCATGTCGCACGGAGAACTGCCGGAGGATCCGTCAGCGGAAGTGGACCCTCCGGCCCGCGATCCGGCCGCACTCGCCGCGGTCGAGCCGCCTGCGTCACCGCCAGCGTTCGGCACGCGTCTCACGGCCGCCGGCGAAGTGGTCCTCTGTTCCGGATTCCCGACCCAGTTGACCCTCGTCCTGCTGCTCGGAATGCTGGGCGCGGGGCCGACCGACGGCGCGGGCGAGCTCTCGCTCGCCTACGTCGTCACCCTGTCGCTGGTCGATGCGGCGGTGATTCTGTGGCTGGTCTGGCTGCTGATGCGGGCCCACGGCGAAAATCCCGTCGCCACGATGGTGGGCCGGCGGCCGATCCGCTCGGAGGTGCTGCTCGGACTGGCCCTCGTGCCGGCCGCCCTCCTGGTCGTCGCGGTGGCGTTCGCGATCCTGTCCAGAGTCGCCCCCGAGCTGCGCAACGTCCCCGAGAATCCCCTGGAAGCGCTCATCCGCTCGCCCGCGGCCGCGATGACGTTCGCCGGGGTCGCGGTCGTGGCCGGCGGCCTGCGGGAAGAGGTGCAGCGTGCCTTCATCCTGCATCGTTTCGAACATCACCTCGGCGGCGCCGCGGTCGGACTGGTGGTGTTCAGCGTGGCATTCGGCCTGGGCCACCTGGTGCAGGGCCGGGATGCCGCCATCATCACCGGTCTGCTGGGCGCTCTGTGGGGCGTGCTCTACCTGGTCCGCGGCAGCATGGTGGCGCCGTTCGCCTGTCACGCCGGCTTCAACGCGACGGAGGTGCTCATCGCCTACGTGGGAGGCGGTGGATAGGTCAGCGGCCGCGTCAGGGTTGGGGCGCAGAGTTCGACCCGGACGGCAACGAGGTCTGGTTCCGGATCGACTCGGAGGCCATCCACCGGATGCGGGAGAGGACGCCCAGCGCCCGCGGTGTGTGCCTCGTCGACGCCCTCATCACCTGGATGACCCCGGACCGTCAACTTGACCCCGAGCTCAACCGCTTCCAGGTCGGGGTCTCGGATGACGGCAGCACGTGGTGCCGACGAAGCGGCTCGCGACCGGCAGTCCGTAGCCCACCTCGCCATCGAGGCGGTTGCCAGAGGCGCCGCCGCCGTTGGCCAGTCCCGCCATCGTCTCCCCGCCCCACAGCGCCTGGGCGCCGCTGGTGGCCTGCCCGCCCCACGACGGCGCTACCCGGGCCGCAAACCCCAGCGGCGTCGACGGCCTTGAGTTGTAGCTCAAAGACACCGACATGCCCCGTTCCCGAAATCCCTCGGCCTGGTGCACCAACAGCGGCCGGACCCGCACGTCCACCGACAGTCCGGTCGACGGCGCCGACACCGTCAGCCCGCCGCCCAGGTCTATGCCGGCGCCCGTCTCGGCGTCACCGCCGTCGTGCCGCAGCCCGATCTCAACGATCGGCCTGAACGACAGCGCGCTGCCCAAGCTGAGGATGCCGCCGTGGCGGGTTTCGCGGTTCAGCGCGAAGGACGAGCCGGTCAGCAGGTCCCCGCCGCCGAGGCCCATCTGGAGGAGTCCGCGGCCGTTCAGTTACCCGTCTCCTCCCTCACCGCCGCCCATCGAACCCATCGCCGCACCGCCGCCCATCGCACCAGCCACCGCGGCCATTCCCATTCCCGCGCGGCCGCCGGCGAGCCCCGGCATCCCGAGCGACCCGGCTCCTGCAGACGGCAAGCCGGACATCGGGCCGTGGCCACTGGCGCCGATCGGATTGACGCCGGCCGAGCCGCCGAGTCGGCTGAGAAGGTCGAGCGCCATCTCGCGTTCCATACCCGGCCGCAGCGTCTGGCCCGCGAAACGCCCCTTGAACCCCGGCTCCGGCGCTGCCTGGAGCCGTTCTTCCGCGTGCTCGACCACGTGCACCGCCGCTGCCCGACCGAACCGCGCCATCAGCGCTCGGGGCATCGGATCGTGGTTCTCGATCGTCCCGGTCGCCGCGGCGTCGGTAATCATCGCCCCCGAGGCGTTCGACAGCGTCAGGGTGAACGTCTCCTGTCCCTCGTCGTGGCTGTCGTCGAGCACCGTGACCGACACCATCTTGGTGGTCTCGCTTCGAACTGCCATTTATCCTGATGGGAGGTTACCTCCTTGTTGGGCCCGGGTTCTGATCTTCCGGAAGTGTGCGGAAGCGACGTCCGCCGAGGCAGGCCAGCAAAATCCAAAGCAGCAACGTTGCGCCGAGCGGGAGTGCCGGCACCGGCGTCGCCACCGCCGCCGTCGCATCGCTGGTCCGGGTCTCCGCGGTGCCGGCGTCGTCGGTGAAGCTCACCCGCACCTTGATCGCATTGCCGACGTCCGCCGCCACCGGCGTGTAGGTACTCGAAGTCTCGCCCGAAATGTCACTGTCGGTCCCGCCGGCCACGCGGATCCACTGGTAGGTAAAGGTGGCAGTCGACAGCCCGTCCGGATCCATGATGCCGGACGTATCCACCGTCAGCTCCCCGCCGACTTGCGGTGTGCCCGTGATCATCGGCTTGTCCGTTGGCGTGTGGTTCACCGCCGTCCCGTCGATCGTCATCGCAGAGGCGGTCGCGCTGTCGTCCGGGCCGTCGTTTGCCTCGCTCGATCCCCTGTTCGCCATCGGACCCGGAATCGTCGTCGTGAGCGACCCTGAGAGCGCACGCCCGTCAGCCGTGCAGACCGACCCCGGCGCGCCGCAGGCGGGCAGCGCGGCGGCGCGTGAGAGCGTCACCGACGCGTCGGAGGACGGTGCGACCGTGAGCTCGTAGCGCAGGTTCGAGGGCGGCGCCAGACGCTGCGCGCCCGTCACCGTACCGCCGGTCACCTCGAACAGCTCGTCCCGCACCGTCCGGTAGCTCAAGCCCTCCGGCTCCTCACTGAAGGCGAGGCTCAAGCGAACCGCCGTCGATCCGTCATGCTCGGGCGGCACCGAGGAGAACGACGCGGTCAACGGCAGCGGGTCCGAGTTCTCGAGCCCCGCCGGACCCGGAACCGTCTCCGAGAGCGGCCCGGAGAGCGCACGCCCGTCAGCCGTGCAGACCGACCCCGGCGCGCCGCAGGCGGGCAGCGCGGCGGCGAGTGAGAGCGTCACCGGCGCGTCGGAGGACGGTGCGACCGTGAGCTCGTAGCGCAGGTTCGAGGGCGGCGCCAGACGCTGCGCGCCCGTCACCGTACCGCCGGTCACCTCGAACAGCTCGTCCCGCACCGTCCGGTAGCTCAAGCCCTCCGGCTCCTCACTGAAGGCGAGGCTCAAGCGAACCGCCGTCGATCCGTCATGCTCGGGCGGGACCGAGAAGAACGACGCGGTCAAGCGCGCGTCGTCCAAGGCGGCCACCGCTGCATCGTTCGCCGGTATCGTGATGGTTGCCGTGCCGATCGCGCTGCCGTCGTGACTGGCTGCGACCACGATGGTCTCGTCATCCTCCTCGACGCTGTCGAGCAGCGCCGTGACGGTCGCCGTCACCGAGCCCTGTCCCGGCGTCAGCGTGAGGGTGTCGGACGATACCTGGTAGTCCGTCCCGTTGACCGCCGTGCCGTCGGTGAAGGCCAGGGTGATCGTCTGATCCGCCGCGAAGGTCACGCCGTTGGTGATTTCCACTGTGACCGTCGCGGCCTCTTCCTCCGCGATCTCAGCGGGGTCGACCGAGACGCTGAAGACGGCCGTGTCGTTGTCGTCGACGCGTACTGCATCCGAACCCGAGTCGGCGGCGATGGCGTAATCGCCAGACGCCGCGATGGTCGCCGTCACCGAGCTCGCCGCTTCCACCACCTCGTCGTCGGCCGTTGGCACGGTCAGCGTCTTGCTGCGCTCGCCGGCCCCGAACGACACCGTAACCGGCGGCGTGCCCGTCAGCATCTCTTCGCTCTCTGTGACGCTGACTACGACGGTCAGCGCATCCATCATCAGCGCGTCTGTTGCCGGTTCTGTGCGTCTCAGCCCCGTGGGCGTCGGTTCTGTCCGCGTCAGCGTGAATAACGCGGCTGCTCCCTCGGTCACCGGGCTTTTCTTCGCCGATATCGAGACTGCAGGTAACCTCTCGGACGCCGTTGGGCCGGGAACCGTTACCGTCAGGTTCTCCTGCAACCGCTCGTTGCCGTAGCCATGGAAGACATCTTTCCTTAGAGTGACCACCACGTCGGCGGTGGATTCCGGTGCAATGGTGATCGTTGTTGTCTCGTCTCGCGTTCGTGACCGTTCCGCCTTCTACCTGCACGGCGTTGTCCCGGACATCTGTGGCGGAGTTGGAAACGCTTACGCCAAAGCGGATACGCATCGTAAATGAGCCTGCTCCCGTGTGCATGCTCGGTACCGCTTCGAAAGCTGCGGTCATCGCCTTGGTGACCGGCGGGCTCGTTACGTGTTCGGCGTAGCCTGCGTTATCGATAAAGCTGACCGCAACGGTCAGGGCGTGGCGTTCTCGCTCGAGTCCCACTATATACGTCGGGTTCTCAGCCCCTTGAATCACACGGTCATTCCCCCCGCCACTGATAGGTGAAGGTCGAAGGCAAGCCGTTGCCGTCAGCGATGTCCGACAGGTCTACCGATAGTGTCTGCCCTCTCAGGACTGTGCCGATTATTCTCGGCTGCCCCGTCGCCGGCTCGTTCGTGACGTTGGTGACCTCGGATGCACGTCGCACACCTGGATCTGTCACGATCCGCACTCCTGCGGGAAGTCGATCTGCGCTCTCGGGAAGCACTCGCATGAGGGGGTTGTCACGAACGTTGAGATATTCCAGTCTCACGAGCGGATCGAATATCCCTGGATCGATCGGCGCGGCGCCGAGGGCGTTGTGCCCGAGATGAAGCGACTTGAGTCGGCTGAGTCCTTCGAAGACGCCTGGGCCAATGGGGTCCGACCCAAAACCGATGTGTGCGTACTCGTACCACATGTCATACATGTCAAGCTCTTCGAGCCTTGACAGGCACGCGAACACCCCCCTGGGGAGGGTACGCATTCGGTTGGATCCGATGGAGAGCTTGCGCAGGTTGCGGAGCGGGCAAAACACGCCCACGCGCAGGTCCTCGACACCGGGCTCGTAGCGGATGTTGTTGCGCTGGAGGTTGAGCTCTTCGAGATTGTCGAGGCAGTCGAAAAACCTGGGCGAAGTGATGTGGGACACGATGCTGTTGGCGTAGAAGAGCCTTCGTAGTCCACGCAGTGTGGCGCACGGTACGCCGACATGGGCCAGGCCATCGATTCTCAAGCTGGCGTGCACGATGATCAGCTCGCGTAAGCCGTCGAGCCCATTGAAGTCGCCGGTGCGGAATTCCCGGAAGAATCTGTAGGAGTTGATGTGGTGGGTGAAATCAAGCCCGTGGATCCTCGAGAGCTGCTTGTCGGTCAGCGTGGTCTCGGAGCGAGTTTCTGTGCAGGTTGCACTCGCCCCGGGTACTTCGTCCAGAATGGCGTCCCGGACGGTGGGAGTGCGCCGGCAGAACTGCTCGGCATCGATAGTGGCCGCACGTGCGCCTGTCGCGCAAACCGCCGACAGGATCACCAAGGCGACGCCACAGACCGATCCGCGCAAAAGCCGCCCGGGAACCCCGGGAAGGCTCCGGACCGCGCTGCCAACCGCCGTCATGTTGAGAGTTGAGATCCGGATCGCAGTCGCATCGAGGTCGACATCACAGGCACGGATGACCACTTCACGGTACCAAGTGTCTCGAAGCATCGCCCACACCCCCTTTTTGGAGCTGTCAGGGTCATCGGAATCTGTCCAGATAGAGATATCGAGAGACCGGTCGCGGAAGCGATCAAGCTGCTTGGGATTGAGCGAGTGGACGGCGAAGCCGTGCTCCAGCAAGCTCTCGACGACCGGCCCGCTGGGCGTCTCGATCGCCACGCCGACGTCGCCCGCGTCGCGAGCCGCGAACGACAGCAGCAGCCAGTTCGCCATCTGCGCCAAGCCTATTCCCCCGCGAGGCGGCCGTCTACAACCTCGGGCTGATAGGGACGCCCGCTCGTGCTCAGTCTCTGGAACCGGATGTCGGCGTGCGTCCAGATCGTCAGCCGCGCCGCCGGGGCGTACCCGGTTGCGGGGGGGGCGGACGGCGGATCGGCCCCCACGCGGCGCTCGACGGCAGCCGCGGCCCGCGGCCGCGTTGGGGCCGACGGCGCGTGGCCGGCGGGGTGAGGGCCATGGGTCGGCGGCGTTGCGGCAGCGGGTCCCCGTAGGTATCGGTGCTTCGAGAGCGGCGACTGTCGCTGGGCGCTGCGGCTCGCAGATCGACGTCGAGCTCGAAGACCGGATGCTCGCCGCGGCGGTAGACTGCTCAAGGTCCGGGACCGTTGCTCCGCGCTCCGGAGCGGCGTAACAGTCGACCCAGTGCTCGGGAGATCGACACCCACGACCGCGACAACTGGGATCGTATTGCCGAGTGGCTGCACAACCGCCGCAAGCTATACGAGCGTGCCTTACTGGAGGCGGGTGCCGCGGCTGGTTGAGGTGGCCATGGCAGCGCGGGGGCGTGGCCGTCGACGGGGCGCTGCCGACCCCCAGCCAGCGCCTCGCCGCCCCCCCCGACTCGGGGGGCAGCTCGTGAGTTCACCACCCGTCTCCGAGGCAGCGAGGGCGCCGCCCCTCCACGGCGACCGGGCTCAGCCCACCCACACCTGTTTCAGGAGAGCCTCTTTTTAGTTCTCCACCCGGCGGTGCCGGACCCGCGTATTCATGAAACAGGATATCGTGTAGGGGCTTGGCGCTGGCCCAGAGGTCGGTTTCTCTATGGTGCCAAGAGCCCGTTTTTTAGTTGGACCCGGAGTCCCGCGAGCACCCCGTATTGCGAGACCGGAGATTCTTCCGGTGAGCGCGCCCTGTAGATTTCGTACCGGCGGACTCCACGCCAGCGCCTTTGCGAGCAGGAGGTGACGGATGGAAGTCTTGTACCCCCGGTGCGCCGGGTTGGATGTCCACTCTCGGTGCGTGAACGCGTGCGTGCGCATCGCTGCGGGTCGGAAGGTCACGACCGAGCACCGGGAGTTTGCGACTACGACGGCGGGTCTGCTCGAACTGGCGGCCTGGCTGACCGAGGCGGGCTGCACGCACGTGGCGATGGAGGCGACCGGCGTGTACTGGAAGCCGGTGTGGCACGTCCTCGAAGACGAAGAGTCGTTCACGCTGGTGCTCGCCAACGCGCAGCACATCCGGAACGTTCCGGGCCGCAAGAGCGACCGGAACGACGCGGCCTGGATCGCCGACCTGTTGGCGCACGGGCTGATTCGGGGCAGCTTCGTGCCGCCGGCCCCGATCCAGGAGCTGCGCGACCTGACGCGGACCCGCAAGCAACTGGTCCGCGAGATCACGCGGCACACGCAACGCCTGCAGAAGACGCTCGAAGACGCGAACGTGAAGTTGACGCACGTGGTCACCGACATCCTGGGCGTCAGCGGCCGGGCGATCCTGGCGGCGCTCATCGCCGGGGAGACCGATCCCGAGCGGCTGGCCGATTGCACCACCGGGCGCCTGAAAGCCGACCGCGCGGACATCATCGCCGCGGTGCACGGCCGGGTGACGGCGCACCACCGTTTCCTGCTGGAGCTGCACCTGGGGCAGATCGACGCGTTGCGCGCCGCCGTGCAGAAACTGGAGCAGCAGGCCGACGAGGTGCTGCGCCCTTTTCGCGAGGCCGCCGAGCGGCTGACGACGATCCCCGGGGTCAGTGAGACCGTCGCGCGGGTGCTCGTCGCCGAGATCGGCGTGGACATGACGAGGTTTCCCGGTCCGGGACATCTGGTCTCGTGGGCGGGACTGTGCCCGCGCCTCGACGAGAGTGCGGGGAAGCGCCGCTCGACCCGGATCCGTCACGCGACGCCGTGGCTGAAGACAACGCTGGTCCAGGCCGCGTGGGCGGCAACCCGGAAGAACGGGAGCTATCTGCAGACGCAGTTTCGACGGCTCAAGGGCCGGCGCGGCCCGAAGAAGGCAATCGTGGCGGTCGCCGCTTCCATGCTGACCGCTGCTTACTTCATGCTCCGCGACGAGACGGACTACCACGACCTCGGCGGCCGGTACCTGGCGAACCGCGACAAGCACCGCGTTACCCAGCGCCTCCTCCGCCGTCTGCACGACCTTGGAGTGGAGGTCGAAGTGAAGGCCGCCTGAGTCAGTGGTCACCGTGAGTTTCTCTGTAGATGGAACAGACCGTCAACGGCCAGTTTCCCCCAAGATTGCGGCCCGAAACGTCGCGATGTCTCGGACCACCCAACTGAAAACTTGTTCAAGTGACACACCACTAGCCTGCATTATTCATGAAGCTCGGGCGTCCGTCACGGACGGGGCATGATCGGCCGCGAGCAGGGCCTCGGACGTGGTGGCGCGCGCACCGCGGCGTAGAGTAGCCGGTCGTGCCGTCGGGCGGTGGCGGAGAGGCGGGCGGCAGGGAAGGCTCTGCTGGGGCCGGGCCTGCTTGACCGCGAGCGGAGCCTCTCGGACGCGGCGACGGACGCGGCAGGAGGCGTGGAGTGGCCCTTCACGGGCACCGGGCGGTTGCGGAGGCCAAGTGGGGGGAAGGTTCTGCCGGAACGGGCGGTGCCGCCCGGGACCGAGACGTGCGCCGAGCCCCCGCGCGGGCTCTGACTAACCCGCGCGGGCGCCGAGCGCGAGCGCGATGCGCCGCCACGCGTGGAGATGGGGCGTCGCCCGTGGTAGATGCAGGACGATGCGGCGCGCCGAGCCGACGACATGCACCCCCAGCTTCAGCAGCCGGTCGCGCAGCCACGTCACTTGGGTGCGGGCACAGCCGGTGCGCGCCGCCCGCAGCCGCAGCTCCTGCATGAGTACGTAGGCCGCCGCGGTCAGCAACACGCGCAACTGGTTCGCCAGGAACTTGCAGCAGCTCGTGCGGTCGATCTGCAGGCCATCCAGCAACTCCTTGATCCGGTTCTCGATGTCCCCGCGGGCGCAGTAGACCCTCTCGTAGACGAAGCGCGAGCTCTCCAAGAGATTCGTCACGACGAAGCGCGGATTGTCCCGCGGCTCGCGACCCTTGAGCCGGACCACTTCCGCCTTGATCACGACCCGGCGTTCGCGGCCCCACGTGCGGGCCGCGTAGCGGGTGTCGGTATAGACGTGCTCGGTTCGGCCACTGGCCTCGCTCTGCGCGCGGGCCACGGCCATCGCGGATTCGGCATGCCGCTGCAACACCGCGTTCTTCCCCATCGCGACCACGTAGTCGAGCCCAGGTTCGGCATCCAGGAAATCGAGGATCTCCGGGGTCGCAAAGCCCCCGTCGAGCCGGACGAGAAACCGAGTCGCCGGAAACGCCGCCCGCAGCATCGGCAGCAGCCGACACAGCAAGCTCAGGGTCCCGTCGGCCGCCACCGCCTTGCCCGGCCGCAGCACCGCCGCGCACAGATACTGCTCCTTCTCGTCGTTGAAAGTCAGGAACGCGAGCAGCGGCAGATAGCACCAACTGTCGTAGTGCCCGTTGAAGAACGTCAGTTGTTGCGCGCCATGCGTCCGGTCGTCGGTCGGGTCCAGATCGATGGTGACCCGCCACACCCGCCGCCGCAGGCGGCGTCGATGCCGCTCGATCACGCACGCCGCCAACTCCCGCGCCATTCGGTAGAGCGCGCCGCGGCCCGGGCCGTTCTCGAACCGCGAAATCGTTGGTTGCGACGCCAAGGGCGCGCCGGCCACGGGGTCCCGCCCGAGCAGCAGCTTGTGGATGGGATCCTCCGCCAAGTGGTCGGCGTCGTTGCCGTCGGGATGACCGCACGCGATGCCGAAGATCCGCTGTCCGATCAGCTCCGCGAGCGTGTGCCGAATCTTCTCCGGCGCGCGCTTGTCGGCGAGACACCCGGCAAACGCCTTGACGAGGCCGTACACCCGCTCGGCCGCCTTGAGGAGGACGGCGCCACCATCCGAGCTCGCCTGCTCGCGGTCGAACGTGGCGACGACGGGCTTGTCGAAGAGCTCCGGGAACAGGACAGTCTGTGATATCTTGTCAGCCGCCATGCAGGGGCCTCCATCGTGGCTAAACGTTTGTCAGCACTGCGTTTGTACCACATGGAGGCTCCTGTGTCTCTCCAGAATCAGCACCTTCACGAATAATCCGGGCTAGTGGTCCGCCACGTCATAATCTTCGGATAGGCGGACTAGCGCGCGCATCGTCGAACGATGTACTTGTTTCTGCATGGGGACTCTCTTCTCGGTTCGAGGTGAGTTCCCCGATAACCCCAATATTTTCTCGTGACACAGCACTAGATAGTGTCATGTCACACTTGATGTGTCGTATGTTTCGTGGTAACCTCCTCGTCGTCCAAGGACGGCGAGGAGGTTGGCATGAAGCGTTACGTAGTGACTTTGGAGAAGGACGAGCGTGACGAACTCGCCGGGATCACGCGCAAGGGGTCCCATCAGTCGCAGAAGGTGATCAACGCGCTGATTCTGCTCAACGCGGACGAGGGCGAGTTCAACGAGCACCGGGCGCGCGGGGAGGCCATTGCCGAGGTCCTGCGCATCAGTGCGCGCAAGGTGGATCGCGTCAAGAAGCGTTTCGTCGAGGAGGGCATGGAGGCGGCACTCGGCGGTCGGCAGGGGCGCCGTCCCAGCTACGTGCGCAAGGCCGACGGCGAGTTCGAGGCGCGCTTGGTGGCGCTGAGCTGCGCCGAGCCTCCGGAGGGCCACTCGCAGTGGTCGTTGCGGTTGCTGGCGGATCGTGTCGTGGAACTCGGCCACATCGACAGCGTGTCGCACGAGACCGTGCGGCGGGTTCTAAAAAAAACGCCGTCAAGCCGTGGCGGCGGGTCGGTTGGATGATTCCCCCACCGGGCAACGCGGACTTCGCGGCGGCGATGGAGAAGGTTCTCGACGTCTACCGGCGTCCCTACGATGCGGCCTTTCCGGTGGTGTGCATGGACGAGACGCCCCGGCAACTGATCAGCGAGACGCGCGACCCGGTTCCCGCGGCACCGGGCCGACCGGCACGCGAGGACTACGAGTACCGACGCTGCGGAACCTGCAACGTGTTCATGGCGACGGAACCCCTGGCCGGGCGGCGCATGACCAAGGTGACGGCGCGCCGAACCAAAATCGACTGGGCGCACTTCCTCAACGACATCGCCGAGCGCCACCCCGGTGCCAAGAGGATCACGCTGGTGATGGACAACCTGAACACCCACCGCCCCGGCGCCCTCTACGAGGCCTTTCCACCGGCCGAGGCCAAGGTCCTCTGGGACCGCTTCGACTTCGTTTACACGCCCAAGCACGGCAGTTGGCTCAACGTCGCCGAGGTCGAGCTCAACGTCATGACCCGTCAGTGCCTCAACCGCCGCATCGATTCCCTCAAGATCCTGCGCGACGAGGTCGCGGCCTGGCAGGCGTCCCGCGACCGCATCCAGGCCAAGGTCAACTGGCAGTTCACCACCGACGACGCCCGCGTCAAGCTGAAACGCCTCTATCCGACACTTGATGAATGACAGGACACTAGAACGAGCCGCCGAAGCCGAAGCTCAGGCCGACGCCGAAGATGCGCGACGCGGCGGTGTTGCGCCCCGCCACCACCTGACCGAAGAACCCGTTCAGGCTGACGAGGTCGGTGACGTTCGCGATCAGCCGCGCGCCGACGATGTGGCCGTCCTCCTGCAATCCGGGGAACGCGCTCGGCGAGAAGCCCTCGCCGCCGATGTCGATGCCGGACAGAGCGTTGACCATCCGATAGTCGACGCCGAGGGTGACGGCGTCACCGGCCGGAATGAAGAGGCCGAGGTTCACGAACATGTCCGCGGGGATGTCGACCTGGGCCCCGGCCATGGCGCCCACGGCGTTCGGGTTGACCTCGGTGCTCGTGCGGGTGCGGTAGCCGATCTCGCCCGAGAATCCGGCCGCGCTGCCGAACTTGCCGATGATGAGCGACGTCTCCACCCCGTTGCCGCCGTCGCCCAGCGAGTTGATGTAGCCGGTGTCGTAGCCGCCGGCGACGATGGCGCCGATCCGCAACGCGACGCCCGGGGCATTGCTGACCAGCTCGTCGACGACGCGCCACGTCACCGCGACGTTGGAATCGACGATGCCGCTATAGCCTTCTTCGCCCCCGGAAGGGCCGACCGCTCCCGGCAGGGAGCTCCCCGCCCAGCCCGACTGCACGTCGAGGGCCACCGCATCCGTGAACGCGTAGTTGACGCCGAACCACATCGTGTTCTGCGAGAGGTGGGCGCCGGTCGCCTCGAGCGGACCCTGGGTTCTCGTGGTCTGACGGTAGAACTCGGCGGCGTTCTGGTTGACGTACGACAGGTTGACCGATCCGGTGCCCGGTTCTGCGATCCACGGCGAACCCTGTGCGGATACGGGTTGCGCCGACAGGGCCGACAGCAGCGTCGAGCCGGCCAGAATCGTCAAGAGTGAGCCGCGTGGATTGCGCATGATTCGTCGATATGCTCCTGCTCTGATGTGTACGCCCATCGCCTACAGCTTGTAGCGGCGGGTGAGAAAGTAGTGCACCAGCTCCATCTTGAGGTTGCAGTCGTCGGTGCCGGTGCAAAGAACCTGGACTGCCGCGTCGTCCGGCGAGCCCGCCTCGTTGCCTTCATAGGCCGCTTCGAGACTGGCCGTCAGGCTGCGCGCACGGTCCTGGTCGAGGTCGCCCTTCTGCAGCGGACAGGAGTTGCAGACCAGTTCCCGGAACGTGAGCGCCTTGCCTTGCGAGTACGCGGCCTGGGGGCTCACCTTGCCGGGGCCGGGCCCGATGGAGCCCGACGCCGAGACGGAAACCTGAAAGAGTCCGACCCCCGCGGCGAGCAGTACTCCGAGAAAAACGCAACGTTTCATTCCACCTCCTCCATGTGCACTCTTGTACCAGCACTCAGCAGTCCGTGGGCAAAAGCTCCGCTACCGTCCATCGACGATGCACGTTGCCGGAACTGCGGTGTTCCCGGTCACACAAGGCCCTGCAGGTTCAGGTGTTGCGCCTTGACGGGCTCGTCCTTACGTTGGCTTGAGCTTCGCCGCTTGCCTCCGTTTCGCTGGTGGGCGCTCCAAGGACATCGCGGGCAGGTCGTCGAGAACGGCCGATTTCCTGACCGACCAGAGCGATGCCGGACGCCCGTGGGGCGCCCCGGCGACCGCGACTCGTTTTTCGAACGCGCCGCTCCTCTGTACGGTGCGGTGGAAGTTGCTCGGGTCGAGGCGGGTGTTCCAGACCGCTTCGTAGACGCGGCGAAGCTGGCTGATCGTGAACTCCGGTGGGCAGAACTTCGCGGCGAGGGCGGTGTAATCGAGCTTGGACCGCGTCCGCT
The DNA here is from genome assembly GCA_965229825.1 of Vicinamibacterales bacterium. Lineage (GTDB taxonomy): Bacteria > Acidobacteriota > Vicinamibacteria > Vicinamibacterales > UBA8438 > JAJEEA01. Next base: position 16,931 of record CBDDJQ010000012.1, on the reverse strand, counting down.
CGACAGCGTCCCTCACGATCCGTTCGTGGTCGAACGCGAGGCGAACACGGCCGCGCTCTATCTTTCCCACCGGGGTCAGGGCCGCGGCCACGGCATCCCCGCCGCTGCGCAACACCGGCAGATCGGCGGAGATAGCCCAGTAGGCGACGCTGACCACCCGCATGCGCGGGTCCCGGTCCGGAGCGCCGTAGCTGCCGAGCTGTTCCAGGTGCCCGGAGCCGGGGCGCAAGCCGGTCTCCTCCGCGAGCTCCCGGGCCGCGGCCTGATCCAGGTTCTCGTCGGGTTTCACGAAACCGCCCGGCAGTGCCAGCGCACCCAGGAACGGCTCTTCGCCCCTTTCGATCAGCAGCACCTGCAGCCCGTCGTCCCGGATCGTGAAGACCGCCACGTCCACGGTGACGGCAAAACGGCGATAGGTGAATTTCTCCACTTCCGCGCGGGTCAGATTTTCGTACGCGAATTCATTGCCCATGAAGGACCCGGTGCTGCGGACGGTGGCGGTTCAGGTCGGGAGGATGCGTCCCGCCGCGCCCAAGGCGCGGGCACGAACACGCCTCGGCGCTCTTGGACACCGCTACACCAAGCCTGAGCTTCGTGCAATGTCAGGTGTGCTCTCCTGTGCTCTCGGGTGCACGTCAGATTCGTGAGATGGCTGTCAGGCGGCCCTGGCGGCTCGTCGTTCCCAGAAATCCTCGAAGCGGCCACTGAGCTTGCAGCACCGCAGGGCGATGATGGCGTTGGCGCCGGCCACGGTCCAGTGCATGCCGGCGCGCTTGAGCCGGGCGCCGATTGCGAGCTTGCATCCGGCCTCGACGACGCCCGACGACACGCAAAGACCCCACGCTCGGAACTCCGGATAGCGCATCCGGTGGCGGTTGCGGGTCAGGTAGTCGATACACTTGCGGGCCTCCTCGCAGGTCTCACTGTGGGCGCGCAGGGCGGTCAGGATCGCATCGATCCGCCCCGCGTCCAACTCGTCCCGCCGGTCCTTGCCCCACCGGGCGGCCAAGTCCGTGCCGGCGCCGTAGATGGCCTTGGCGACATCGCACAGATGCCCCTTGGCGTGGTAGATGTCGATGATTTCGATGGCGCTGGGGAACTGTTCGGCGGCCAGATTCCAGATCCACTCGGCCCCGTCGCCGATGACGACGCGCCGCGCCGCCGTGTCGAAGCCGCGCCGCCGCGCTTCGCGATACGCCCGTTGCGCGAACGGGGAGGGCAGCGGGTCGGTGGGGCGGCTGGCCGCGCTCTCGACCGCAGCGCTGTAGCTGACCGACCCGGGGTCGCGTTGGGGGAGGCCGTCGGCGTTGCGTGTTTCCGCCGTCCACACGGTGACGAGCTTGACCTCGCGGGTCTTGGCGGAGCCGTCGGGCTGCTTGCCGCGCCGGCCTTCCACCTCGGACTTGCGCACCGGCACGCCGGTACCATCCAGCCCCAGGTACATCGTCGCCGCCGCGCCGGGTGCGGGCTCGACCCTCTCGCGTTCGTCGGCCGCGACCTCGCGGCCCAGCGCTTCGGCGGTGCGCTCGACCTGTTTGGGGTCGACCGCCACGCCGGCCAGTTCCCCCATCCACTCGCTCGCTTCGGCGAAGCTGACGCTCGTCGCCGCCAGTCCCACCAGCCGCGCCGTGGCGGGCGACAGCGAGGTGTCTTGCAGACCCAGGGCCCGGTCGCGCGGACAGCTTCCGCTGCGACAGGCGGCGCAGTGGTAGTAGGCGCGGTCCAGCGTCAGCGACCCCAACAGCGTGGTGAAGGTCTTCGGGCGGCGGCCGGCGTAGTGCGCCGTCTGGCCGCAGGCGCACGCTATCGTCGAACTCGAATGGTCGGAATCGTCCGCGTCGAAGTACTCCGCCATCGCCTGAGCGGCGAGGCCGAGGACTTGGCGACGGAGGGCCTGCTCGAGGGCCTCGAAGTCCTGCGCGTCGACGCTCCCCGGCCCGATGAATGCATCGACTTCGGCCGCGAGCGCGGCTACGAACGCTGCGCGCCAATCACCTTGACGGCTTGGCTTGCCGTGGCGAGCGCTCGACGGTGAACGGTCTGCAAGAGAGTCTCGAAGTCCTGGGCATTCACGTTTCCTCGTTTGAGGAACGCGTCGACGTCGGCCCCGACCGCTGCCTCCAACGCGGCGAACAGCTCCTCGACGCCCCCTTTTTCGACCGCGTGATCGAGCGGTTCAGTCAACTGCGCCTCGGGCATGGTCGGAGTCCTCCTACCCGAGGAATCGGCCGATCAGCACTCGCTCAATACCCCCGACGGCAAATCCCCCACTTTCTTGTCGTGCACCCGATCGTCATCGCGCGGTTGTCGCATGTTCTGCGGCATGTTACAGTTGCGGCGATTTTGCCCCAGTCGTCCTCGGACACTCACGGAGACGACGAGTCCGGCGGAGAAACGGTGATGTCTCTCGAAGCGCTCGGAATGGTGGAGACCAAGGGTCTGGTCGGTTCGATAGAAGCGGCCGACGCCATGGTCAAGGCGGCCAACGTCGTGCTCGTCGGCAAGGAGTACATCGGCGCCGGGTTCGTCACCGTCTTCGTGCGCGGCGACGTCGGCGCCGTCAAGGCCGCCACCGATGTCGGCGCGGCCGCCGCGCGGCGGGTGGGCGAGCTCGTGGCCGTCCACGTCATCCCGCGCCCGCACGGCGAAGTGGAGAAGATCCTGCCGCAGCCCCGCGACGCCAAGTAACCACCTTGCGCCTTCGACCGCGCCGCGGATCCGGCCATGGCTGATCGGGCTTTCCGGAACGACACGGATCTCGACTCGATACGGGACGCACGGACCCTGGCCCGCCGCGCCCACGCGGCCCAGACCCGCCTCGCCGAGCTGACCCAGGAGCAGGTCGACCGCATCGTCGCGGCGGCGGCGGGTGCCGCTGCCGCCCAGGCTGCGCCGCTCGCCCGCATGGCGGTCGAGGAAACCGGCTACGGCAACGAATCCGACAAGATCCGCAAGAACTTGTTCGCGGCCGAGACGATTCATCGATTCATCGAGCCGATGCGCACCGTCGGGATCATCCGGCGGCTCGAGGCCGCGCGCATCGTCGAGATCGCGGAACCGTTCGGCGTCGTCGCCGCGGTCGTGCCGTCGACCAACCCCACCTCCACCGCGATCTACAAGATTCTCATCTGCCTGAAAGCCCGGTGCACGGTCGTGCTGAGCCCGCATCCCGCCGCGGTCCGGTCGGTGCGCCGCGTCGCCGAGGTGATGACCGCGGCCGCCGTCGAAGCCGGGGCCCCGGAGGGCGCGGTCAACTGCATGACGACGGTGACCCTCGAGGGCACCCAGGAGCTGATGCGGCGCCGCGAGGTGGCGCTCATCCTCGCCACCGGGGGCCTCGGCCTGGTCCGGGCCGCCTATAGCGCGGGCAAACCGGCCTACGGCGTCGGACCGGGCAACGCCCCCGCCTATATCGAGCGGACGGCGGATCTGCCGAAAGCGGTCGCGGACATCATCACCGGAAAGACCTTCGACAACGGTCTGCTCTGCTCCTCCGAGAACTCCGTCGTGGTCGACGAGGCGGTGGCCGGCGAGGTGCGCCGCGAGTTCGAGCGGCAGGGGGGCTATTTCCTGAATGCCGGCGAGGCCGACCGCCTCGCCGATGCCCTGGTCACCGCGGATCGGCTGCCCAGTCCCGAGCTGGTCGGCAGGACGGCGGCGGAGATCGCGGTCCGGACCGGGATCGATGCGCCGTCCGGCACCCGCGTCCTCATCGCCCCGCTCGAGGGGGTGGGACGCGACCATCCCCTGTCGATCGAGAAGCTCTGTCCGGTGTTGTCGTTCTACGTCGCCGCCGACTGGCGGGCGGCCTGCGAACGGTGCATGGAGATCCTGCGCTACGGCGGCATGGGACACACCATGGCGATTCACTCGCAGGACGAGCAGGTCATCCTGGAGTTCGGCCTGCGCAAGCCCGCGTTCCGCATCGTCGTGAACACCCCGACGACCCTCGGCTCGATCGGCATGACCACCGGGCTCGACCCCTCGATGACCCTCGGCTGCGGCGGGCACGGCGGTAACATCACCTCGGACAACATCACGCCGCGGCACCTGTTGAACGTCAAGCGCCTGGCCTGGGAGGTGCGTCCGGCCGGCCGGTCTTCCGGGGAGCAGGCCGCCGCCGCTTCCGTTCTGTCACCAGCCGCCCCGGCGGCCGCGCGTCCCGCCGCGGGCAGACTCGACCCCGAGCTCCTCGCCCGCCGGATCGACACGTTTCTGGCCACGCGCGGGGTGAGCACGACTTCGTCCCCCGCCGGGGCCGCCCCAATGTCCCCGAATCGGTCCGGCACGGCCTCCCCCAACCGGTCCGCCACGGCCGATGCGACCCCAGAGGACCCGCGGCCGACTCCCCCGGTAGCGCCCTCCGCCCCGGTAGAGATGAACGCCGCCGCCGAAACCGACCGCCCCGTCGACTTCGTTTGCGAGGACGACGTTCGCCAAGCTGTCGAGAACGGCCGCCGCATCGCCGTGAACGACCGCACTATCATTACGCCCGCCGCCCGCGATCTCGGAGAACCGCACGGCATCTTCCTGCAGGCGTAGCAGCCGCCGTCGCGCGGTTCGTCGGCAGGACCTACTGACCGGCGTCGGGACCGGGGAGAATGGCGCGTTCCAGTGTTTCGAGGCGTTGATCGACCTTGCCAAAGGCGATTTCGACCGCGCGCAGGCGGTCATCCATGCTGCGCACGTCCGTTTCGAGCCGGTCGAAGCGACGGTTCATGTCGTCGAAGCGACGGACCCGGCCCCGGTGAGCCGCGCCTTCCAGAGCTCGGCCAGTAGTCGTTCGCGGCATTCTTCTTCGCGGCGGAAGGTAGCCCGCTTCTGGCGTCGTGCGCAGCTGCCGGAGGAGCTGCGCGCGGGTGCGTGTGCCGGTAGCCGGCGAACTCGCCGCCGAGGGTCTGGATGAGGGGTTGCCGGGCGAGCCTTGAGACGCCGATGAGGGACTCCACATCACGCCGCGTGAGCAGGGTCCGATCGAGGGTTTCGAGCTGACTGACGGTGTCGGGACCGCGAGGAGCCACCAGGGCCGGGGGGGATGGCTCTGCCCCGCTAACCCGCGGCCTGTGTTGGGGTTGGGGAGATATCGAGGCGACATGTCTTTCGTGATGTTAGTGTTAGTAGACGACCATCCAGAATGCAGATCTTGCCGGTACTGGCTTGATGGTGGCATAAAGGCAGTTGGACTAAACCGCTTCGCGGTAGACGCTGAATCGACCTGCCGACTCTGAGGCGGCCAGCCAGATCGTCCCGCCGCTGCAGCTGTCCGCCGTCTCGCCATACGCTGCTCTGCGAGCGCCTGGAATCCCCCAGGCCCGTCGCAGAGGAGCGTCTCATGACATCTCTTCGTCAGCGCATGCTCGAAGACATGCAGGTGCGGCAGCTGTCGCCGTGCACCCAACAGACGTACGTCGAGACCGTCGCGCGGTTCGCTCGTCACTTCGGCCGTTCCCCGGCTCGTCTCGGTCTGGAGGAGATCCGCGCCTACCAGGTCTACCTGACCAACGAACGTCGTCTTGCGCCGAGCTCGCTGGTCGTCGCCGTGTCGGCGCTCCGCTTCCTCTATCGGGTCACGCTCCGGAAGCGGTGGGTCTTCGACGACGTGATCCCCGTGCCGAAGAAGCCCCGGGCCTTGCCGGTCGTGCTCAGCCGCGAGGAGGTGACGCAGTTTCTCGACGCGGTCAAGGCCGCCAGACATCACGCCATCCTGACCACGTGCTACGCCGCCGGCCTCCGCATCTCCGAGGTTGTCCGCCTCACGGTGTCCGCCATCGACAGCGACCGGATGGTGCTGCGCATCGAGAAGGGCAAGGGACAGAAGGACCGCTACGTGATGCTCTCGCCGAAGCTGCTGGCGGTCCTGCGCGCCTGGTGGCAGGTCGACCGGCCGCGGCACTGGCTCTTTCCCGGCGAGCGCCCGGAGAAGCCGATCACGCCGAAAGCGGTCCAGCATGCCTGCCGGCGCGCCGTCCGACGCGCGCAGCTCACCAAGCCGGTTTCGCCACACGCGCTCCGGCATGCCTTCGCGGTCCATCTCCTCGAGGCGGGCACCGACCTGCGCACGATTCAGCTCCTGCTCGGGCATCGGAGCCTGCAGACCACGGCGTGCTACCTGCGGGTCGCGACCACCACCGTCTGCTCGACCGCGAGTCCGCTGGACCTCCTCCCACGGCCCGTAGCGGAACGCACCCCGGACGTCGGCTGAGCGACGGCCGTGCCACGCGCCACGCTCACCGTGGCGGACATCTTCCGCCGCTACGGCGACACCTTTCGGGCTCAGGCCGGGGCCGCCCTCTCGACGGCGCAGCGCCGCGTGATGACGGCCATCGAGCAGTGCCGCACCGCCGCCCTCGGCGGCCATGTCGAGCAGTGTGACCACTGCGGTCATCGCCGCGTCTGGTACAACTCCTGTCGAAACCGGCACTGTCCGAGCTGTCAGTCGCTGGCCCGCGCCGCGTGGCTGGAACGGCGCCGGGCGGACCTGCTTCCCACCGAGTACTTCCACGTCGTCTTCACCGTGCCCCCGGCCGTCGCCGAGATCGGCACCCAGAACAAGGCCGTCGTCTACGGTCTCCTCTTCCGGGCTGTCGCCGAGACGCTCCGCACGATAGCCGCCGACCCCCGCCACCTCGGCGCCGAGATCGGCTTCTTCGCCGTGCTGCACACCTGGGGCCAGACGCTCGTCCATCATCCGCATCTGCACTGCGTCATCCCGGGTGGGGGGCTCGCAAGCGACGGCAGCGGCTGGGTTTCCTGCCGCCCCGGGTTCTTCCTGCCGGTCCGGGTCCTCTCACGCTTCTTCCGTCGGGTCCTCCTCCAGGCACTGCAGGACGCCTTCGAGTCCGGACAGCTGCGGTTCGCCGGCCGGCTGCAGTCCCTCAGCGACCCCCGTCGCTTCGCCGAACACCTCCGCCCGGCCCGCGAGACCGAATGGGTGGTCTACGCGAAGCGACCCTTCGCCGGCCCCGAACAGGTCCTCGACTACCTCGGCCGCTACACTCACCGGGTCGCCATCGGCAACCAGCGCCTGTGCAGCCTCCACGATGGCACGGTGCGCTTCCGCTACACCGACTACCGCCGGGCCGGCGCGTCCCGCCAGAAGACCATGACGCTGACCGCGACCGAGTTCATCCGGCGCATGCTCCTCCACGTGCTCCCGCCCGGCTTCCACCGCATTCGCTACTACGGCTTCCTCGCCAATCGCACCCGCGAGCAGAAGCTCGCCGAGTGCCGGCGCTTGCTGCACGCGCCCCCGCTGCCACCGGCAGAGCACGCCGGCCCCGCCACAACCAACTATCGGGATCGCTATGAGGCGGCTGACCGGTCGCTCGTTGCGGCGGTGTCCCCGGTGCGCCGACGGAAACATGCTCGTCGTCGACAGCTTCGCCAGCAAGTGGGTGTCTCCGGCCATCCTGGATTCGTCGTGACGAGCCCACCGACGCCCGCCAGGTACCGTCCGAAGCTCCCGGGGGTCCCGGGCCGGTCGACCTGCGCCTCCGACGCCTCACCACCGTCGAGGGACGGCCTTCGTGGTCGTCCTCACCGACTGGCGTCGGCCGGTAACCTCCACGTACGACCCCGTCGCCGGCATCCCAGCATTACCTCGCGACGATGCAACGCCCATAGCCGAGCGGCGGAGCAGCGGTTCAGTCCAATCCATTCTTGAGTCACCGCCGCGGTGACACGCCTTGCCACATGCCGGCCGTTCGCCGCCGCGCCGCCGACCCAAGAATGCTCTGCATTATGGGACCCTTGCCTGGAGGGCCTCCGCTGGCGGGGGCCTGCGGGGTCGCGCCGCCTCGAAGAACGTTGCTCCTGGCGGTCGATCCGGGGTCGAAGGGTCGAAGGTCCTCGGATCGGCTACACGGTGACTGATTCCATCGCCCCCGGCCCCGCCGCGCGGTCGCGACGGGCGGCGAAAGCGAAGTCGGCGTAGCCCTCGAGACGCCACGCGGTCCGGTGGTCGAGAGCGCTGCGCCGCCGCGAGCCCGGCGCGCCGGCGGACCGCGTCGTGCCGCTCTCGCCGCTCGGAAGCTGACGAGCCGGGGCGCCTCGACGACCGACGTGATGCTCGCCGGGAACTGGAAGACGAGCCGGATGGTGGCGCACTACTCAGCCGGGGTGACCGTCGGGCGCGGGGCTATTGGCCACGGCGGTACGCGCTAACCCAAAGCAGCAATGCCAGCAACCCGGCCGCGGCGAGCGGGAGTGCCGGCACCGGCTGAGCCATGGTCAGCTCAGCATCAATGCGTTGGCCGTCCGTCCACCGGAATCCGGGGTCGGCCCAGACGACTCCCGTCCAAGGGAGATCGCCGGTAAAGTCGCCCACCTCCAGTTTATCGCTCACGTGCAGCGCGTGGCCGTCCACGGTGAGCGTCATGAGTTCGAAATCCTGATGATCCAGACGCGGCGATAACGCGAGAAGGATAACCCATTCCCCTACAGAGAAACTCACGGTGACCACTGACTCAGGCGGCCTTCACTTCGACCTCCACTCCAAGGTCGTGCAGACGGCGGAGGAGGCGCTGGGTAACGCGGTGCTTGTCGCGGTTCGCCAGGTACCGGCCGCCGAGGTCGTGGTAGTCCGTCTCGTCGCGGAGCATGAAGTAAGCAGCGGTCAGCATGGAAGCGGCGACCGCCACGATTGCCTTCTTCGGGCCGCGCCGGCCCTTGAGCCGTCGAAACTGCGTCTGCAGATAGCTCCCGTTCTTCCGGGTTGCCGCCCACGCGGCCTGGACCAGCGTTGTCTTCAGCCACGGCGTCGCGTGACGGATCCGGGTCGAGCGGCGCTTCCCCGCACTCTCGTCGAGGCGCGGGCACAGTCCCGCCCACGAGACCAGATGTCCCGGACCGGGAAACCTCGTCATGTCCACGCCGATCTCGGCGACGAGCACCCGCGCGACGGTCTCACTGACCCCGGGGATCGTCGTCAGCCGCTCGGCGGCCTCGCGAAAAGGGCGCAGCACCTCGTCGGCCTGCTGCTCCAGTTTCTGCACGGCGGCGCGCAACGCGTCGATCTGCCCCAGGTGCAGCTCCAGCAGGAAACGGTGGTGCGCCGTCACCCGGCCGTGCACCGCGGCGATGATGTCCGCGCGGTCGGCTTTCAGGCGCCCGGTGGTGCAATCGGCCAGCCGCTCGGGATCGGTCTCCCCGGCGATGAGCGCCGCCAGGATCGCCCGGCCGCTGACGCCCAGGATGTCGGTGACCACGTGCGTCAACTTCACGTTCGCGTCTTCGAGCGTCTTCTGCAGGCGTTGCGTGTGCCGCGTGATCTCGCGGACCAGTTGCTTGCGGGTCCGCGTCAGGTCGCGCAGCTCCTGGATCGGGGCCGGCGGCACGAAGCTGCCCCGAATCAGCCCGTGCGCCAACAGGTCGGCGATCCAGGCCGCGTCGTTCCGGTCGCTCTTGCGGCCCGGAACGTTCCGGATGTGCTGCGCGTTGGCGAGCACCAGCGTGAACGACTCTTCGTCTTCGAGGACGTGCCACACCGGCTTCCAGTACACGCCGGTCGCCTCCATCGCCACGTGCGTGCAGCCCGCCTCGGTCAGCCAGGCCGCCAGTTCGAGCAGACCCGCCGTCGTAGTCGCAAACTCCCGGTGCTCGGTCGTGACCTTCCGACCCGCAGCGATGCGCACGCACGCGTTCACGCACCGAGAGTGGACATCCAACCCGGCGCACCGGGGGTACAAGACTTCCATCCGTCACCTCCTGCTCGCAAAGGCGCTGGCGTGGAGTCCGCCGGTACGAAATCTACAGGGCGCGCTCACCGGAAGAATCTCCGGTCTCGCAATACGGGGTGCTCGCGGGACTCCGGGTCCAACTAAAAAACGGGCTCTTGGCACCATAGAGAAACCGACCTCTGGGCCAGCGCCAAGCCCCTACACGATATCCTGTTTCATGAATACGCGGGTCCGGCACCGCCGGGTGGAGAACTAATTCGTGATTCGCGAGCTGAGCTAGGGAATAGACCCTATACGTGGTCCCACGGAAGTCGAATTCGGAATCGCTGAGTTCACCAAAAATAGGCGCTTCCGGATTCCTGTTGAAGCCGACTGCGAAGACGGACTCGTCTTTTCCTGCGGTCATTGTTCCTGACCACAACGACTCCTGAGCCACCAGCGTGGTGCTGACGACCAGCACGGAGACGGCTACCACCAGACACCTGAGCATGAAAAAATCCCTTCTGAACCGGAGCGAGAGTAAAGCGAGCCCTCGGCTTCATCGCACTCTGCCGCCTTGGTACCTGGAGCCAATGCCGTCCGGGTCGAGCTCGGCCCCGAACCAGAGGGTCTGCCCGTTCGGTTCCCGGCCGGTCGGCCCACATCATGCGCCTCGGATGAGACGGCGCATGGCGTCCACGCGCCCGCCGGGAACGTACTCGCCAAGCGCCCGGACTGGCAGGCGTGACGCCGGCTCGGGGGGCGTGGCCGGCTTGGTCCGGCGCGCGGGCTGCGGCGCAGCTGCCTCGGTGGACAGCTGGGCGGCCAGCATCCGCCGCTGGAGCCGGCCGAACACAGCGTTCAGGGTTCGGAGTTGCTTTGACATGGGACCCCTCCTCCAGCATAGCCCCACGGAGACCGCCGGCGAGGTTTCACGCTACTCGCTTGGTGATCGCCCCCGCCGGAGGCCCTTCGAGCAGGCCGGCGAGGTGCGCCATCCCGTTCGCGGAGCAGACCTCCATCTGGTCGCTCCGAGCGTCGGCTCACGTGAGACCACAGGTTAACCGAAGTCCCGTTATTGGACCCAACGTCGACTTCAGCCGCTGCGCCGCCGACGCCCGCGCAGGGGAACGGTCGGCCTGGAACAGGCAGGGAACCGGTCGCGGCCGGCCGCCCGTGGCCGGCGAGACGGATCGGTGCGTCGCCGGGCCGGGCTCAGGTCGGCGTAGCATCCTGCTTCCCGTCTCGCAGGAGCGGCAGATTCATCGCTCTCGCAGCCGTTCGCCAGTGCGTGGCCCTGTCTTCCTTCTCCTGATAGATCAGGCAGGCATCGCTGTGCAGAAGGCAGCGTTGCCTGGCATACTCGCGTATGGCGGCGGCTCCCGGGCCCTTCATCTTCAGATGTCCGTTGATTCCGTGCGCCTCGAACCGGGCGTCTACGGCCGCTGGTTCCATCACCAGACGGCGCCGGCGTCCGCCCACCGTGGTCATCTCGACGATGACCGTCCGGTCCGCGGTCCTTATCCGCAGCTCGTCGTACAGCGCGTGCCTTGCGGCCGTCGCGGCGCGACGCCCCAAGGTCCGTGCGTCGGCGAGTTCTTCGCGCGGGACGCCGCGCAGGTTCCTTGCCGCGGCGGCCGCGAGGCTCGGTCCCGACCAGTGCCAGTTGAACGCCATCGACTCGGCGGCCTGGTGCGGTATCGCGTTGATGGCGGCTTCCAGGCTCGCCGGGTCGAGCTCGGCGGCCCTGACCAGGTCGTAGATGTCGCGTGCCAAGTTCATGTCTCCCCGCTCGATCTTCCCGCGCAGGATCTGCGCGTTCGACAGCAGGACCTCCTCTCGGCCCTCGACGAGTTCTCGTCGATGCCCGTCCCTCAGCATCGGTGTACGCGCCCATATGTCGATCTCGCCCTCGTCGAAGAGAATCTTGTACTTGTTCAGTTCCGGAAAGAACCTCGGCTCTCCACCGAGCGCCTTCACTTGTACCTCAAAGCCGCTCTGGTTCGGGTCCCCGAGCCTGTACAGCGGCGTGTCGTCGTCGACCGTGATGTCGATGTCGGAGCTCTCGCGGTGAAGCCAGCGGGCGGCCAGTATCGTCCCACCGCCCAGCCGGTACTCGACAGGCGCTTCCTGAAGCCCGCGCAAGTTCTTGCGGATGACCTCTCGCGTCAGGAGCCACAGCTCCCGGGCCGGTTCCGGCAGCCTCGTTCCCTGGCCTTCTCTCACGCCTCGCGCCGGCCCGGATCGGCTGCCCACTGGTTGAGGATGCGGGCGCAGCGGCACCTCGCGAGTCCGGCCCGGTGCAGTGCGGCCACCAGCTCCTGCAGCGTGTAGGCCTCCTCGGCCCACGCCTGCGTCAGCTCGCGCCAGTGGGCCTCGGTCGCCCACATGGCGAGCAGCCCCTTCTGCCTATCGTCCGGCTCCGCCGCCCGTACGGCGGCGTAGAACTCCCGGCTCGTGGGCCGTTCGCGCCAGCCGGCGCAACTGCTGGAGATTCGGGCGCGAACCGTGGCGCTCCGCTCGCGCTTCTCGCGGGGGTCGATACCGGGTCGCAGCCGCGCGAAGTCGTCTTCCGTCGGTCCCTCATTGCTGAACGCTTCGGGAGGCAGCAGGCGTTCGTCTCCCCGAGGCTCGTGCGGGAGCCTCCGCTCCCCGCGTTCCGGCTGAAGCCGAACCCCGTGTCTAGCCGCCGGGCCGGTCGTCCGGCCGCTCCCCACGGTGCTCTTCGCCGTTCGATTCTCCATCGGTTCGAGGGTCCAACCAGCCTCAGTATAACTGGACCCTTCGCGGTCGCTTCGCCGCCGGGTCTTCGATTCGGCCGCTCCGCCCGTTTCGCCTGGTTCGCGGCGGAACCGGCCTCGACGGCTGGGGGCCGGGCCGCTCGGCGCGCCCCGCGGCACGCCTGCTCGCGAGCAACATTTCCGGTCTGATGCCCCAGATGCCTGCCCCTCTGCCCAGGGCTCTTGATGAATCGCGGCGCGACGTGGCACTTCCTGCGCGATGGTCACTCGCGCAGCGGTTCGATTCCTGCCATCGCTTCCCGCTGGAGACCCGTGCGAGGCATACTTCCCGCCCGGCAACCCTCTTGCAGAGCATTTCGCCGTGCTGGCCATCGTGCGGAGCGCGGCCCTGTTCGGCATCGAGGCGCATCCCATCCGGGTAGAGGTCGACGTGTCGGACGGCGGATTGCCGGCGACGATCCTCGTCGGCCTGCCCGACGCCAGCGTCCGCGAGAGCCGCGACCGCATCGACAGCGCCATCCGCAACTCCGGCATCGAGTTTCCGAAGCGGCGGGTGACCGTCAACCTCTCGCCCGCGGACATCCGCAAGGTAGGGTCGGCGTTCGACCTGCCGATCGCCCTCGGCATGCTCGCTGCGGCCGGTCTCGTTCCCCGTGACGGGCTCGACCGGATGGTCGTCGTCGGCGAGCTGTCTCTCGACGGCGCGGTCCGGCCGGTGCGGGGCATCCTCCCCATCGCGACGCAGGCCCGGCGGGACGGCATCGAACGCCTGGTGCTGCCCGACGCCAGCGCCGGCGAGGCGGCCATCGTCGCCGGTCTCACGGTGCTGCCGGTGACGACGCTGGAAGAGGCCGTCGCGGTGTTGACGGGGCGGTCCGACCGGACGGCCGCGCCGGTGCGGAATGCCGCCCCCACGTCCCCTGCGGCGCCGGACCTCGCCGACGTGCGGGGGCAGGCGCTGGCCCGGCGGGCGTTGGAGGTCGCCGCCGCCGGAGGCCACAACCTGCTCTTCATCGGGCCGCCCGGGGCCGGCAAGAGTATGCTGGCGCGGCGGCTGCCCGGCATCCTTCCCGCCCTCACCACGGAAGAGGCGATCGAGGTGACCACCATCTACTCGGTGGCGGGACTGCTGCCGCCCGGCGGCGGGCTCGTCACCACCCCGCCGTTCCGCGCTCCCCACCACACCGCGTCGGATGTCGCGCTGGCCGGGGGCGGGGTGGTGCCTCGCCCCGGCGAGATCAGCCTCGCCCACAACGGGGTCCTGCTCCTCGACGAGGCGGCGGAGTTCGCGCGCCATGTGCTCGACGCGCTGCGCCAACCGCTCGAGGAGGGTTCGGTGCAGGTGGCCCGCGCGGCCCGCACCGTGATCTTCCCCGCCCGTTTCCTGCTCGTGGCCACGACGAACCCCTGCATCTGCGGCTACCTCGGAGAGCCCACCCGCCCGTGCCGCTGCTCTCCCCACCAGGTCGCACGCTATCGGAGCCGCCTGTCGGGACCCTTGCTCGACCGCATCGACCTGAGCGTTCGGGTCCCCGCGGTGCCGTTCAAGGCGTTGACGGAGACCGCGCCCGGCGAGGCGTCGGCGCCGGTGCGCGGGCGGGTCGCGGCGGCGCGCGAGACCCAGCGGGAGCGAAACCGGTCCCCGGACGGAGCGCCGGTGAACGCGCGCCTGCAGGGCCGCACCCTCTCCCACCACTGCGCCCTCGACCCGCCCGGCCTCCGGATTCTCGATGCGGCGGCCCGGCGGTTTCATCTCAGCGCCCGGAGCTGCCACCGCCTGATGAAGGTGGCGCGCACGATTGCCGACCTCGCCGGCCGCAAGCGGATCGCCGCCGAGCATCTCGCCGAGGCGGTGCAGTTCCGGCTGGACGAGTGACGGCGCGCGGCGGGGATATCCGGATTGCGTTCGTCCGCCGATACATCAGAGGATATGGAATCGCTGATGATGGGAATAGCTGCTTCCGTGAGGCTGCGATCTCTTGGTTGGACGGCAGTCCTCGCGCCGGCACTCGTCCTTGCGGTCCAGGCTCCGTGGAGCGCCGCCGCGTCGGGTCAACCCGAGGCCGACCCGCAGGAGTGTCTTGCCCAGGCCGTCTACTGGGAGGCGGGCGACGAGGGACGCGAGGGCATGGAGGCGGTGGCCTGGGTCGTCCTCAACCGCCGGGCGCATCCCGACTTTCCCCCGACGGTGTGCGACGTCGTCCGCGAAGGCGGAGAGCACCCCGGCTGCCAGTTCGTGTTCTGGTGCGACGGGAAGAGCGAGAAGCCGCGGGACGCAGACCTCTGGGCGCTGGCGCGCACCGTCGCCGAGGAATCACTGGACGACCGCACCACCGACCCCACCGGCGGCGCGCTGTTCTTTCACGTCGCGGCGCTCGGGACCGCGCCGTGGAAGGTGTCGCGCGAACGGACGATCCAGGTCGGGCAGCACGTCTACTATCGCTAACCAGATAAACCTGAAAGCTGGCCGGGTCGCGCCCGCCGTGGGTTACGTAGTTTGTACAGAATCCGCACTTCGGCCGGACAAGGCAGCTGGCCCGGAAACCGTCGCCCGGCGGCTCGGCTTGCCGCCCGCGGCGCGGCGCCGGGCCTCACGAAGCCACCGCGGCGGGTTCGGGAACACGCCGGCCGCGCCGGATGAACTCTTCTTGCACCTCGCGGCGCGGCTCGCCGTCGGCCGGGGTTCTGAGGACGTACTCGCCATCCGGCCGGCAGTCCCACACCGAGCAGTTGTCCTGGTCGTAGGCCGCCAGAATGTCGTCGAGCTGCTGCTTCAACCCGGGGTCCTCGACCGGGATCACGGTTTCGACCCGGCCGTTCAGATTCCGTTTCATCCAGTCCGCGGACCCGATGAAGTGCTCGGGATGCCCCCCGTTGACGAACCGGAAGATCCGGCTGTGCTCGAGAAAGCGCCCCACGACACCGAATACGCGCACCGTTTCCGACACCCCCTCCACCCCGGGGCGCAGACAGCACAGCCCGCGGACGTTGAGCCGAATGGGCACCCCGGCCCCGCTGGCGTCGTAGAGCTCGTGGATTATCTCGGAATCCTGGAGCTGGTTCATCTTGGCGTCGATACCGGAGGGCCGCCCCGCGCGGGCATGCTCCGCCTCGCGGCGGATGAGCTCGATGAAGCGGCGCCGCATCGATACCGGGGCCACCAGCAGCTTGCTGTTCTCGGGGTAGGGAATGACGCCGGTCAGCGAATTGAAGACGGTGGCGACGTCTTCGCAGATCGACTCGTTGCAGGTCAGGAGCCCGAGGTCCTCGTAGACCTTGGCCGTCCCCGAGTGGTAGTTCCCGGTGCCTGCGTGCGCGTAACGCCGTACCCCATCCGGTTCCTCGCGCACGACGAGGGCGAGCTTGACGTGGGTCTTGAGCCGCTCCACCCCGTAGGATACGTGCACGCCTTCCTTCTCCAGGAAGTTGCCCCAGGCGATGTTCGGCGCCTCGTCGAATCGGGCGGTGATCTCGACCTGCACCGCCACCTGCTTGCCCTGTCTCGCGGCTTCCGCCAAGGCCCGCAGCAGGGGCGAATCGCGGCTGGTGCGATAGATCGTCAGCTTGATGGCGAGCACCGCCGGATCCGTCGCGGCCGAGTTCAGGAACCGCAGCACGGAGCTGTCGAAGCTCTGGTAGGGGTGGTGCAGCAGAATGTCGCCGCGCGCAATCTCGTCGAAGATCGCGGAGGAGCTGGCGGGCAACCTGTGCAGGCGGGGGTGGTCCACCGGCTGATGCGGCGGATGGCGCAGATCGTCGCGGCCCTGCCCGTCGAAATGCTGAAGGTCGCTCATGCCGAGCAGCGCCCGGGCCGGATAGACGTCGTCCGGGCCGATCCCCAGCTGACGGCTCAACCACGCCACCTCGTTCTCCGGCATCGCACTGTCCACCTGCAACCGCACCACCCCGGCGAACCGCCGGGCTTTCAGCTCGGAGCTCACCTGGCGGACGATGCTGCCCGGCTCCATCAGCGGCGCGTCGCCGACGCCGTCCACCGGATCGACGGCTCCCTCCGCCCCGCGCGTGACCCGGAACACATGGACCGAGGCGGGCGGCGATTCGGGGTAGATGAGGTCGAGGTTGGCGGCGATGACCTGCTCGATAGGCACGACGGCCGGACGATCCTCCAGGGGAATCCACCGCGGGCGGTTGCCGGGTACCTTGATGCGCAGGAAGCGGGTGTCGCCGCCCTGCGGAATGAACACCGCCAGATTGAGCCCGAGATTGCTGATGAACGGGAACGGATGCTCGGAATCGACCGCGAGCGGGGTCAGTATCGGCTGGATGTTGCGGGCGAAGTAGGCGCGCAGCGCCGCGCGCTCGTCCCGATTCAGATCGTCGTGACGCAGGATCGGCAACCCCGCACGGGCCACCTCCGGCACCAGTTCGCCACACCACAGCCGGCTGAGCTCGGCGACCTGGGCCAGCAACTGGACGCGGCACGCCGCCAGCTCTTCGGCCGGGGTCCGGCCGTCGATGGACACCTTGTTGGCGCGTTTGGCGACCTCGCGTTTGAGACCGCTCATGCGCTTCA
>CBDDJQ010000011.1:0-1244311 GCA_965229825.1 Vicinamibacterales bacterium | reverse complement strand
TCGGCGGTCCGGACTGGCGCCGTAGTAGCCGATGGCAGAGGCGGTGATGAACACCCGCGGCTTCGTGTCGGCAACCGCCGCGGCGAGCTGCCGCGTGGTGTCGACGCGGCTGGCCCGCAGCCCGCGCCTTCTGGCCCGACGTCCACCGTCGCGCAATCAGGTTCTCGCCGGCCAGATGCACGACCGCGTCGCTCTCCGCGACCGCCGTCCGGAGCGCCGCGGGCTCCCACGTGACGTCCCCGCGGGGTCCGCGGCTCACGATCCGCACCGCATGGTGTCCGTCCTCGAGCCGCACCTTGAGCCGGGAGCCGATGAAGCCGGTTCCCCCCCGTCAGCAGGATCCTCATGTCTTCCTCCCCTTGCGGTGTCGTCCGGCCGCGGCGGTGAGCGTCCTGAGGCCCAGGTCGCTCAGCATGCCGCCGTCCAGAAACCGCCGCGCCATGCCATCGGCCATTCCGACGCAGGCCTCGAATCGATTCCAGGCGCTCCCGCAGCACCGTCGCCTCTCTCGAATCGTCGGAGGCAAGTCGCGGAATCCAGTCCCTGACGCCGTCCAGAATGGGATCCCACTCACGCCGTTTTCTGGCCCGGACGATGTTGCGCACCACGGTGACCAGATCCGTCTCGACGAGGTGGCGCGCTCGTCTCTCGCCGGGATCCTGCACCGTGATCACGAGTCCCCAGTCCCGCAGCTCCCTGCAGGCCATGCTCACGGCGCCCCGGCTCATGGCGAGCCCTGCCATGATCGCCTCGCTGCCGGCGCCGTCGGGACGGCTCAGCAGCCAAGCGTAGACGCGGGACGTGCCGGCCGGAATGCCCCAGAACTGACCCAGCCGGGACCAGAGCCGGATGAACTCGTCGCGCACTTGTTCGGTCGAGGCGTTCATGGTGGCATCACCGTATCACGTAATTTATAGAAATTTCAATAATTACTGAAATAAAGATCCAGACTGACCAAGGACATCGTTAACGACCGCCGGCGCCGTCATCGAGCGACTACCTCGTCAGAGGCAAGCTCCCCTACGCCGAGGCTCGTCAGAACAGCGACCGGGACTGTCCGCCGTCGACGGTGACGCAGGCTCCGGTGACCCAGCTCGCGCGGGGGGAGGCGAGGAAGGCGACCATGTCGCCGACCTCGTCGGCGCGCCCGAAGCGACCGAAGGGTATCTCGCGCTCGACGAAGGCGGCCATGCCCTCGGGGTCGGCGGCCTGGCGCTTGGCCCACGAGCCGCCGGGGAACGAGATCGAGCCGGGAGCGACGCTGTTGACCCGGATGTTGTCGGCGGCGAGCTGCCCGGCGAGGGACTTCGCGAGGCTGATCTCGGCCGCCTTGACGGCGTTGTAGGTCATGCGTCCGCCCGATTCCCGGCCCCAGATCGAGGCGATCATGAGGATGACCCCGCCGCCGCGGGCACGCAGGTGGGGCACCGCGAGCCGCGAGGCGCGGATGGCGGGGTGCAGCGTCTGGTCGAGGGCCGCCTGCCACTCGGCGTCGGTGGCCTCGGTTATCCCGCCGCCGCCGGCCTTCCCGACGCTGTTGACGAGAATGTCGAGACCGCCGAACGCCTGCACGGCGCCGTCGATGACGCTGGCGACGCCGGCTTCGGTGCTCAGATCCGCTGCGACCCCGATGACCGACCCGTCCGCGGCGGCCGCGCCGCACAGCTCGGCGGCCGCGCCGCGCAGGTCGGCCACCGCGTCGGCCAGCCGCTCGGCGCCGCGGGCGCAGATGCAGACCCGGGCGCCTTCGGCGACGAGCGAGCGGGCGCTGGCGAACCCAAGTCCACGGCTCGACCCGGTGATGACGGCGACCTTGCCGTCGAGATGCAAATCCATGGACCTCGCTTCTCCGGTTCTCGCAGGGCCTGTCCGGTCAGCAGCGATCCTGCGGATCGCGGCGGCATCCCGCCAGGTTTCGCCGGCGATCGGCACGAACTCTCCGGGAAGGTTCGAGACGGCCGCCGGCCGAGGCACGGTGCGCGGGAGCTTGGGACAGAGCCGGGTGACACGGCATAATACACGGCGACTCAGATGCTGACCGCTGCCACGCTCGGCATGACCTGCTACGGGCTGTACTCCCTGGGGACCGGTCTGGTCGACTTGCTGGGGGCCTCGAGGCTCGAGCTGCTGGCCAACCTCGGGCTGATTCTGCTGGGCGCCATGCTCGTGTTGGCGGGACTCCTGGTCCGCGGCGGCCTGCCCGGCAGTCTGGCCCTGGCCATGGCCGCGCTCTTCGGGCTGCAGTCGCTCGCGCTCCACAACGCCGGGCATCTGTACGGACAGATCGCCCCCGAGCCTCAGATTGCCCGCGCCCTGTTCGCGACGGTCCTCGTTGCCCTGGCCTACTTCGGCCGGAGCGACGATTCGCCTTAGCCCTGGCAGCCCGTGGCGAAAGTCCCCGCTGCATTCGAGCGGCGATGCATCCCTCGCCGCTCTCGGTGCAACGCGGGGTTCCAACACGGGCTGCCAGACCTCTCGCTCCCCGGTCTTCAGCTTCCCGCGTACCCACCAGGGCACGCGGAAGGCCGGCGGTCAGGCGCACCCGCTGGTGGCGCCGCAGTTGACACACTTGTAGCAGCTTCCGTTGCGGATCATGATGGCGCCGCACGTGGAGCAAGACGGCGCATCCTGGTCGTTCTGGAACGCGAACGGCGGCGTGCCCTGACCGGTGCCAGCGCCCGAGCGGTCGCCCCGGCCATCGCCACTGCCCCGGCCATCGCCCCAGCCAACCCTCGTCCCCGACGCCGGCTCCTCGTGCAGGCCGCCCGCCGCCTGGGAACCGACGGGCTCTGCGGCCGTCTCGGCGCGCGCCTGCACGTTCACGCCGGCGTGGAACTGCGCCTCGGGGGACATGAACTTCGTGGCCATCCACCGGAAGATGTAGTCGACGATCGACTTGGCGATCGCGACGTCGCGGTTCCGGGTCCGTCCCGCCGGCTCGAACCGCACGTGACTGAACTTGTCGACCAGCACCTGGAGCGGCACCCCGTACTGCAGCGCATAGGACACCGCCTGGGCGAAGGCGTCGGCAAAACCGGAGATGGTCGAACCCTCCTTGGCCATCACCAGGAAGATCTCTCCCGGCGTACCGTCCTCGAAGAGTCCGACGGTGATGTACCCCTCGTGCCCGGCGATGTCGAACTTGTGGGTAATGGCGTGGCGCTCGTCCGGCAGGCGGCGGCGGGACGGCGCCGCACTGGCCGGCACGGGAGTCTTGGACTCGGCGGTCCGGCTCGTCCGGGTGGTGTTCAACGGCTGCGTGCGCTTGCTGCCATCCCGATAGATGGACACCGCCTTCGTGCCGAGGCGCCAGGCATCGAGATACGCCTGCTCGATCTCCTCGACCGTCGCATCGGGCGGCACGTTTATCGTCTTCGAGATGGCTCCGGAGATGAACGGCTGCGCCGCCCCGATCATCTTGATGTGGCCCGAGTGGTGGATCGCCCGGCTTCCCCGGGCCGGCTTGAAGGCGCAGTCGAACACCGGCAGGTGCTGCGGCTGGAGATCCGGCGCGCCCTCGATCGTCTCGTGCTCGTCGATATGCGACACGATGGCGCCGACTTCCTTCTCGTCGTACCCCAGGTTGCGCAGGGCCATCGGGACGGTCTTGTTCACGATCTTCATGAGCCCGCCGTCCACGAGCTTCTTGTACTTGACGAGAGCGATGTCCGGCTCGACCCCGGTGGTGTCGCAGTCCATCATGAACCCGATGGTGCCGGTGGGGGCCAACACCGTGGCCTGCGCATTGCGATAGCCGTGGGCCTCGCCCAGCTCGACCGCGTCGTCCCAGGAGCGGACCGCCGCCGCGAACAACGAACCCGGGAGGCGCTCGGAGTTGATGCCCCGCAAGGCGTCGCGGTGCTTGTGCATCACCCGGAGAAACGGCTCGCGGTTGGCGTCGAAACCGGCGAACGGGCCGTCGTGATCGCGCGCGATGCGCGCCGACTGGGCGTAGGCCTCGCCGGTCATGAGCGCGGTGAGCGCACCGGCCCAGTCCCGTCCCTCGTCGCTGTCATAGGGAATGCCCCGCGACATCAGTAACGCGCCGAGGTTGGCATAGCCCAGACCGAGAGGACGATAGTCTCGGCTGTTGCGGGTTATCGCCTCCGTCGGATAGCTGGCGTTGCCCACGATGATCTCCTGCGCGGTGATCAGCGTTCTGACGGCGGCCGCGAACGCGCCGGCGTCGAACTGCCCTCCCCCGTCCAGGAACTTCATCAGATTCAGGGACGCCAGATTGCACGCGGAGTCGTCCAGGAACATGTACTCCGAGCAGGGGTTCGAGGCCTTGATCCGGTCGGTGTTCGGACAGGTATGCCAATCGTTGATGGTCGTATCGAACTGCATCCCGGGGTCGCCGCATACATGCGTGCCCTCGGCGATGAGGCGCAGCAGCTCGCGGGCCCGGTGGGTCGACATGACCCGGCCGTCGGTCACCGCACGGGTCTGCCAGGCGTCGTCGCCCACGACCGCGCGCATGAAGTCGTCGGGCACCCGCACGCTGTTGTTCGAGTTCTGGAAGAACACCGACGAGTACGCGGTGCCGGTGAACGATCCGTCGTACCCCGCATCGATCAGCGCCCACGCCTTGCGCTCCTCCTCTACCTTGCAGTTGATGAACTCGACGATGTCGGGGTGATCGACGTTCAGCACCACCATCTTCGCGGCCCGT
Source organism: Vicinamibacterales bacterium (assembly GCA_965229825.1). Classification (GTDB taxonomy): domain Bacteria; phylum Acidobacteriota; class Vicinamibacteria; order Vicinamibacterales; family UBA8438; genus JAJEEA01. Next base: position 1,239,639 of record CBDDJQ010000011.1, on the reverse strand, counting down.
CGGGTCTTCCCGCCCGACTTGATGACCCCGGCGAACGCGTCGTAACCCTTCATGAAGGAGACCGGCCCCGAGGCGGTTCCGCCCCCGCCCAGCAGCTCCTGCGACGATCGGATCGACGACAGATTCGTGCCGGTCCCGGACCCGTACTTGAACAGCATCCCCTCGGTCCTGGCCAGAGTCAGAATCGACTCCATGGTGTCCTCGACCGAGTTGATGAAGCAGGCGGAGCACTGGGGCGCACTCTCGAATCCGCAGTTGAACCAGACCGGACTGTTGAACGCCGCCTTCTGGAAGACCAGGAGATGCTTCAGATCGTCGCTGAACGCCCGCAGATCGGCCTCGCTGGCGAAGTAGCGCTGCTCGCGGCCCCACTCCGTGATCGTCTTGACCACCCGCCCGATGAGCTGCTTGACGCTCCGCTCGCGGGCCGGCGTGCCCAGCACGCCGCGGAAGTACTTCGACACCACGATGTTGGTCGCCTGCTGGGACCAGAACGCGGGAATCTCCACGTCGCGCTGCTCGAAGACCAGGTCGCCCTGCTCGTTGCCGATCACCGCGCTCCTCGACTCCCATTCGATCTCGTCGAAGGGATCGGACCCCGAGCGCGAGAAGTGCCGCCGGAACTCCAGGCCGAGGCGATCGGCCTTCGGCGGCTCCGTGTCCACCAACGGCGCAACCGTCTCCGGTTCATGAACAGCGCTTCGCTGCATCGGGCAACTCCTCCGGGCGCGATACCGCGTTGCGCGCCAGACCTGTTGTGGGTTTCAAGACCACGGCGCACCGGGCTCTCGCGAAGATGTCGACTTCAAACTGAAGAGAGGAAAAGCGGCGCGCGAGAATTGCAAATCGCGTACGGGCATTGTCAAGCGATAAACACTAGATGTTGGGTCTGACCGCGGACGATAGCCTATATGTAGCTGATTTGTCAACCGATCGCAACATCGGCCTGTGGTAGAGTCCGGTCATGTCGCACGGAGAACTGCCGGAGGATCCGTCAGCGGAAGTGGACCCTCCGGCCCGCGATCCGGCCGCACTCGCCGCGGTCGAGCCGCCTGCGTCACCGCCAGCGTTCGGCACGCGTCTCACGGCCGCCGGCGAAGTGGTCCTCTGTTCCGGATTCCCGACCCAGTTGACCCTCGTCCTGCTGCTCGGAATGCTGGGCGCGGGGCCGACCGACGGCGCGGGCGAGCTCTCGCTCGCCTACGTCGTCACCCTGTCGCTGGTCGATGCGGCGGTGATTCTGTGGCTGGTCTGGCTGCTGATGCGGGCCCACGGCGAAAATCCCGTCGCCACGATGGTGGGCCGGCGGCCGATCCGCTCGGAGGTGCTGCTCGGACTGGCCCTCGTGCCGGCCGCCCTCCTGGTCGTCGCGGTGGCGTTCGCGATCCTGTCCAGAGTCGCCCCCGAGCTGCGCAACGTCCCCGAGAATCCCCTGGAAGCGCTCATCCGCTCGCCCGCGGCCGCGATGACGTTCGCCGGGGTCGCGGTCGTGGCCGGCGGCCTGCGGGAAGAGGTGCAGCGTGCCTTCATCCTGCATCGTTTCGAACATCACCTCGGCGGCGCCGCGGTCGGACTGGTGGTGTTCAGCGTGGCATTCGGCCTGGGCCACCTGGTGCAGGGCCGGGATGCCGCCATCATCACCGGTCTGCTGGGCGCTCTGTGGGGCGTGCTCTACCTGGTCCGCGGCAGCATGGTGGCGCCGTTCGCCTGTCACGCCGGCTTCAACGCGACGGAGGTGCTCATCGCCTACGTGGGAGGCGGTGGATAGGTCAGCGGCCGCGTCAGGGTTGGGGCGCAGAGTTCGACCCGGACGGCAACGAGGTCTGGTTCCGGATCGACTCGGAGGCCATCCACCGGATGCGGGAGAGGACGCCCAGCGCCCGCGGTGTGTGCCTCGTCGACGCCCTCATCACCTGGATGACCCCGGACCGTCAACTTGACCCCGAGCTCAACCGCTTCCAGGTCGGGGTCTCGGATGACGGCAGCACGTGGTGCCGACGAAGCGGCTCGCGACCGGCAGTCCGTAGCCCACCTCGCCATCGAGGCGGTTGCCAGAGGCGCCGCCGCCGTTGGCCAGTCCCGCCATCGTCTCCCCGCCCCACAGCGCCTGGGCGCCGCTGGTGGCCTGCCCGCCCCACGACGGCGCTACCCGGGCCGCAAACCCCAGCGGCGTCGACGGCCTTGAGTTGTAGCTCAAAGACACCGACATGCCCCGTTCCCGAAATCCCTCGGCCTGGTGCACCAACAGCGGCCGGACCCGCACGTCCACCGACAGTCCGGTCGACGGCGCCGACACCGTCAGCCCGCCGCCCAGGTCTATGCCGGCGCCCGTCTCGGCGTCACCGCCGTCGTGCCGCAGCCCGATCTCAACGATCGGCCTGAACGACAGCGCGCTGCCCAAGCTGAGGATGCCGCCGTGGCGGGTTTCGCGGTTCAGCGCGAAGGACGAGCCGGTCAGCAGGTCCCCGCCGCCGAGGCCCATCTGGAGGAGTCCGCGGCCGTTCAGTTACCCGTCTCCTCCCTCACCGCCGCCCATCGAACCCATCGCCGCACCGCCGCCCATCGCACCAGCCACCGCGGCCATTCCCATTCCCGCGCGGCCGCCGGCGAGCCCCGGCATCCCGAGCGACCCGGCTCCTGCAGACGGCAAGCCGGACATCGGGCCGTGGCCACTGGCGCCGATCGGATTGACGCCGGCCGAGCCGCCGAGTCGGCTGAGAAGGTCGAGCGCCATCTCGCGTTCCATACCCGGCCGCAGCGTCTGGCCCGCGAAACGCCCCTTGAACCCCGGCTCCGGCGCTGCCTGGAGCCGTTCTTCCGCGTGCTCGACCACGTGCACCGCCGCTGCCCGACCGAACCGCGCCATCAGCGCTCGGGGCATCGGATCGTGGTTCTCGATCGTCCCGGTCGCCGCGGCGTCGGTAATCATCGCCCCCGAGGCGTTCGACAGCGTCAGGGTGAACGTCTCCTGTCCCTCGTCGTGGCTGTCGTCGAGCACCGTGACCGACACCATCTTGGTGGTCTCGCTTCGAACTGCCATTTATCCTGATGGGAGGTTACCTCCTTGTTGGGCCCGGGTTCTGATCTTCCGGAAGTGTGCGGAAGCGACGTCCGCCGAGGCAGGCCAGCAAAATCCAAAGCAGCAACGTTGCGCCGAGCGGGAGTGCCGGCACCGGCGTCGCCACCGCCGCCGTCGCATCGCTGGTCCGGGTCTCCGCGGTGCCGGCGTCGTCGGTGAAGCTCACCCGCACCTTGATCGCATTGCCGACGTCCGCCGCCACCGGCGTGTAGGTACTCGAAGTCTCGCCCGAAATGTCACTGTCGGTCCCGCCGGCCACGCGGATCCACTGGTAGGTAAAGGTGGCAGTCGACAGCCCGTCCGGATCCATGATGCCGGACGTATCCACCGTCAGCTCCCCGCCGACTTGCGGTGTGCCCGTGATCATCGGCTTGTCCGTTGGCGTGTGGTTCACCGCCGTCCCGTCGATCGTCATCGCAGAGGCGGTCGCGCTGTCGTCCGGGCCGTCGTTTGCCTCGCTCGATCCCCTGTTCGCCATCGGACCCGGAATCGTCGTCGTGAGCGACCCTGAGAGCGCACGCCCGTCAGCCGTGCAGACCGACCCCGGCGCGCCGCAGGCGGGCAGCGCGGCGGCGCGTGAGAGCGTCACCGACGCGTCGGAGGACGGTGCGACCGTGAGCTCGTAGCGCAGGTTCGAGGGCGGCGCCAGACGCTGCGCGCCCGTCACCGTACCGCCGGTCACCTCGAACAGCTCGTCCCGCACCGTCCGGTAGCTCAAGCCCTCCGGCTCCTCACTGAAGGCGAGGCTCAAGCGAACCGCCGTCGATCCGTCATGCTCGGGCGGCACCGAGGAGAACGACGCGGTCAACGGCAGCGGGTCCGAGTTCTCGAGCCCCGCCGGACCCGGAACCGTCTCCGAGAGCGGCCCGGAGAGCGCACGCCCGTCAGCCGTGCAGACCGACCCCGGCGCGCCGCAGGCGGGCAGCGCGGCGGCGAGTGAGAGCGTCACCGGCGCGTCGGAGGACGGTGCGACCGTGAGCTCGTAGCGCAGGTTCGAGGGCGGCGCCAGACGCTGCGCGCCCGTCACCGTACCGCCGGTCACCTCGAACAGCTCGTCCCGCACCGTCCGGTAGCTCAAGCCCTCCGGCTCCTCACTGAAGGCGAGGCTCAAGCGAACCGCCGTCGATCCGTCATGCTCGGGCGGGACCGAGAAGAACGACGCGGTCAAGCGCGCGTCGTCCAAGGCGGCCACCGCTGCATCGTTCGCCGGTATCGTGATGGTTGCCGTGCCGATCGCGCTGCCGTCGTGACTGGCTGCGACCACGATGGTCTCGTCATCCTCCTCGACGCTGTCGAGCAGCGCCGTGACGGTCGCCGTCACCGAGCCCTGTCCCGGCGTCAGCGTGAGGGTGTCGGACGATACCTGGTAGTCCGTCCCGTTGACCGCCGTGCCGTCGGTGAAGGCCAGGGTGATCGTCTGATCCGCCGCGAAGGTCACGCCGTTGGTGATTTCCACTGTGACCGTCGCGGCCTCTTCCTCCGCGATCTCAGCGGGGTCGACCGAGACGCTGAAGACGGCCGTGTCGTTGTCGTCGACGCGTACTGCATCCGAACCCGAGTCGGCGGCGATGGCGTAATCGCCAGACGCCGCGATGGTCGCCGTCACCGAGCTCGCCGCTTCCACCACCTCGTCGTCGGCCGTTGGCACGGTCAGCGTCTTGCTGCGCTCGCCGGCCCCGAACGACACCGTAACCGGCGGCGTGCCCGTCAGCATCTCTTCGCTCTCTGTGACGCTGACTACGACGGTCAGCGCATCCATCATCAGCGCGTCTGTTGCCGGTTCTGTGCGTCTCAGCCCCGTGGGCGTCGGTTCTGTCCGCGTCAGCGTGAATAACGCGGCTGCTCCCTCGGTCACCGGGCTTTTCTTCGCCGATATCGAGACTGCAGGTAACCTCTCGGACGCCGTTGGGCCGGGAACCGTTACCGTCAGGTTCTCCTGCAACCGCTCGTTGCCGTAGCCATGGAAGACATCTTTCCTTAGAGTGACCACCACGTCGGCGGTGGATTCCGGTGCAATGGTGATCGTCCACAAACCTCCGTTGTTGTCTCGTCTCGCGTTCGTGACCGTTCCGCCTTCTACCTGCACGGCGTTGTCCCGGACATCTGTGGCGGAGTTGGAAACGCTTACGCCAAAGCGGATACGCATCGTAAATGAGCCTGCTCCCGTGTGCATGCTCGGTACCGCTTCGAAAGCTGCGGTCATCGCCTTGGTGACCGGCGGGCTCGTTACGTGTTCGGCGTAGCCTGCGTTATCGATAAAGCTGACCGCAACGGTCAGGGCGTGGCGTTCTCGCTCGAGTCCCACTATATACGTCGGGTTCTCAGCCCCTTGAATCACACGGTCATTCCCCCCGCCACTGATAGGTGAAGGTCGAAGGCAAGCCGTTGCCGTCAGCGATGTCCGACAGGTCTACCGATAGTGTCTGCCCTCTCAGGACTGTGCCGATTATTCTCGGCTGCCCCGTCGCCGGCTCGTTCGTGACGTTGGTGACCTCGGATGCACGTCGCACACCTGGATCTGTCACGATCCGCACTCCTGCGGGAAGTCGATCTGCGCTCTCGGGAAGCACTCGCATGAGGGGGTTGTCACGAACGTTGAGATATTCCAGTCTCACGAGCGGATCGAATATCCCTGGATCGATCGGCGCGGCGCCGAGGGCGTTGTGCCCGAGATGAAGCGACTTGAGTCGGCTGAGTCCTTCGAAGACGCCTGGGCCAATGGGGTCCGACCCAAAACCGATGTGTGCGTACTCGTACCACATGTCATACATGTCAAGCTCTTCGAGCCTTGACAGGCACGCGAACACCCCCCTGGGGAGGGTACGCATTCGGTTGGATCCGATGGAGAGCTTGCGCAGGTTGCGGAGCGGGCAAAACACGCCCACGCGCAGGTCCTCGACACCGGGCTCGTAGCGGATGTTGTTGCGCTGGAGGTTGAGCTCTTCGAGATTGTCGAGGCAGTCGAAAAACCTGGGCGAAGTGATGTGGGACACGATGCTGTTGGCGTAGAAGAGCCTTCGTAGTCCACGCAGTGTGGCGCACGGTACGCCGACATGGGCCAGGCCATCGATTCTCAAGCTGGCGTGCACGATGATCAGCTCGCGTAAGCCGTCGAGCCCATTGAAGTCGCCGGTGCGGAATTCCCGGAAGAATCTGTAGGAGTTGATGTGGTGGGTGAAATCAAGCCCGTGGATCCTCGAGAGCTGCTTGTCGGTCAGCGTGGTCTCGGAGCGAGTTTCTGTGCAGGTTGCACTCGCCCCGGGTACTTCGTCCAGAATGGCGTCCCGGACGGTGGGAGTGCGCCGGCAGAACTGCTCGGCATCGATAGTGGCCGCACGTGCGCCTGTCGCGCAAACCGCCGACAGGATCACCAAGGCGACGCCACAGACCGATCCGCGCAAAAGCCGCCCGGGAACCCCGGGAAGGCTCCGGACCGCGCTGCCAACCGCCGTCATGTTGAGAGTTGAGATCCGGATCGCAGTCGCATCGAGGTCGACATCACAGGCACGGATGACCACTTCACGGTACCAAGTGTCTCGAAGCATCGCCCACACCCCCTTTTTGGAGCTGTCAGGGTCATCGGAATCTGTCCAGATAGAGATATCGAGAGACCGGTCGCGGAAGCGATCAAGCTGCTTGGGATTGAGCGAGTGGACGGCGAAGCCGTGCTCCAGCAAGCTCTCGACGACCGGCCCGCTGGGCGTCTCGATCGCCACGCCGACGTCGCCCGCGTCGCGAGCCGCGAACGACAGCAGCAGCCAGTTCGCCATCTGCGCCAAGCCTATTCCCCCGCGAGGCGGCCGTCTACAACCTCGGGCTGATAGGGACGCCCGCTCGTGCTCAGTCTCTGGAACCGGATGTCGGCGTGCGTCCAGATCGTCAGCCGCGCCGCCGGGGCGTACCCGGTTGCGGGGGGGGCGGACGGCGGATCGGCCCCCACGCGGCGCTCGACGGCAGCCGCGGCCCGCGGCCGCGTTGGGGCCGACGGCGCGTGGCCGGCGGGGTGAGGGCCATGGGTCGGCGGCGTTGCGGCAGCGGGTCCCCGTAGGTATCGGTGCTTCGAGAGCGGCGACTGTCGCTGGGCGCTGCGGCTCGCAGATCGACGTCGAGCTCGAAGACCGGATGCTCGCCGCGGCGGTAGACTGCTCAAGGTCCGGGACCGTTGCTCCGCGCTCCGGAGCGGCGTAACAGTCGACCCAGTGCTCGGGAGATCGACACCCACGACCGCGACAACTGGGATCGTATTGCCGAGTGGCTGCACAACCGCCGCAAGCTATACGAGCGTGCCTTACTGGAGGCGGGTGCCGCGGCTGGTTGAGGTGGCCATGGCAGCGCGGGGGCGTGGCCGTCGACGGGGCGCTGCCGACCCCCAGCCAGCGCCTCGCCGCCCCCCCCGACTCGGGGGGCAGCTCGTGAGTTCACCACCCGTCTCCGAGGCAGCGAGGGCGCCGCCCCTCCACGGCGACCGGGCTCAGCCCACCCACACCTGTTTCAGGAGAGCCTCTTTTTAGTTCTCCACCCGGCGGTGCCGGACCCGCGTATTCATGAAACAGGATATCGTGTAGGGGCTTGGCGCTGGCCCAGAGGTCGGTTTCTCTATGGTGCCAAGAGCCCGTTTTTTAGTTGGACCCGGAGTCCCGCGAGCACCCCGTATTGCGAGACCGGAGATTCTTCCGGTGAGCGCGCCCTGTAGATTTCGTACCGGCGGACTCCACGCCAGCGCCTTTGCGAGCAGGAGGTGACGGATGGAAGTCTTGTACCCCCGGTGCGCCGGGTTGGATGTCCACTCTCGGTGCGTGAACGCGTGCGTGCGCATCGCTGCGGGTCGGAAGGTCACGACCGAGCACCGGGAGTTTGCGACTACGACGGCGGGTCTGCTCGAACTGGCGGCCTGGCTGACCGAGGCGGGCTGCACGCACGTGGCGATGGAGGCGACCGGCGTGTACTGGAAGCCGGTGTGGCACGTCCTCGAAGACGAAGAGTCGTTCACGCTGGTGCTCGCCAACGCGCAGCACATCCGGAACGTTCCGGGCCGCAAGAGCGACCGGAACGACGCGGCCTGGATCGCCGACCTGTTGGCGCACGGGCTGATTCGGGGCAGCTTCGTGCCGCCGGCCCCGATCCAGGAGCTGCGCGACCTGACGCGGACCCGCAAGCAACTGGTCCGCGAGATCACGCGGCACACGCAACGCCTGCAGAAGACGCTCGAAGACGCGAACGTGAAGTTGACGCACGTGGTCACCGACATCCTGGGCGTCAGCGGCCGGGCGATCCTGGCGGCGCTCATCGCCGGGGAGACCGATCCCGAGCGGCTGGCCGATTGCACCACCGGGCGCCTGAAAGCCGACCGCGCGGACATCATCGCCGCGGTGCACGGCCGGGTGACGGCGCACCACCGTTTCCTGCTGGAGCTGCACCTGGGGCAGATCGACGCGTTGCGCGCCGCCGTGCAGAAACTGGAGCAGCAGGCCGACGAGGTGCTGCGCCCTTTTCGCGAGGCCGCCGAGCGGCTGACGACGATCCCCGGGGTCAGTGAGACCGTCGCGCGGGTGCTCGTCGCCGAGATCGGCGTGGACATGACGAGGTTTCCCGGTCCGGGACATCTGGTCTCGTGGGCGGGACTGTGCCCGCGCCTCGACGAGAGTGCGGGGAAGCGCCGCTCGACCCGGATCCGTCACGCGACGCCGTGGCTGAAGACAACGCTGGTCCAGGCCGCGTGGGCGGCAACCCGGAAGAACGGGAGCTATCTGCAGACGCAGTTTCGACGGCTCAAGGGCCGGCGCGGCCCGAAGAAGGCAATCGTGGCGGTCGCCGCTTCCATGCTGACCGCTGCTTACTGAGTCTCCTCAAATGCGTGTGGGTAGCGGCGGCGCCAGTTCTATGCCTCCACAGCAGAGGAACAGCATCGAGATCAACGCGCCGGGCGAGTGGAAGCCATAGGCGCGACGCGCGATCACCCGCAGCTTGTTGTTGATGCCCTCCACCGGACCGTTCGTCATCTTCGTGTCCAGGTACGCCAGGATGCCTTCAGCGTGTTTCCGAATCGTACGCCCCAGCTTCACGAACGGCGTCAGGCGGGACCGCGCAGCCCACTCCAGCCACTCATCGAGCAGCGCCGGCGCATCCTCGGGTGTCGCCTGCCCCAGGATCGTCGCCAGGTACTCCTTCAGTTCGTAGGCCCGGTCCAGCGCCCGGTTCTTACGACGCAACGTCTCCAGACGCCGGGCCTCACCAGGCCTCAGCCGCGCCGGGTGCTTCAGCAACGCATAGCGCGTCCCCTTGAGCGCCTTCGCATCCTCCGGCTCCGAGGCCAGCCGCCGCTGCTCCGAACGCCGCACCTCGTCAACCGCATCCGCCGCAAGCCGTTCAACGTGAAACCGGTCGAACACCACCCGCGCGTGCGGAACCCACGCCCGCAGCGCCTTCTGCCAGCTCGACGCCAGGTCCGCCGTCACCAACTCGATCCGCGCACAGCCACCAGGTCCCAACTGCTCGAAGAAGGCCCCCAGCGTCTCGGCGCTGCGCCCCCGCCCCGCCCAAACCACCCGACGCTCGTCATGGTCAACCACGATCGTCAGGTAGCGGTGACGCTTCCGGTAGCTGAACTCATCGACGCCGATTCGTCTCAGCTTGGCGAACCGAGCCCCGTCCAGCCGCCGCGCCACAACCCGTTCCACGATGCTGCCCACCGTCACCCACGATATCCCCAGCAGGCGGCTCACCGCCGTCCGGTCCGTCACCTGCGCCAGATACGCCGCCAATTCCTCGAACCCCGACGTGAACACGCTGCTGCCGCTCGCCCACGGCACCTGCTCCACCTTCACCCCGCGGCAACGCCGGCACGACACCCGCCACGGCGCATACCGCAGCCACGCCGGCATCCGGCCCCAGGACAGATGCCGCCACTCGCGCACCGGCTGCCGGTCATACCGCGGCGACCGCTTCCCGCACGTCCCGCACCGGGAACGCCGCCACGCCGGCTCCACCGACACCGTCAACGGACCGTCGGCGGCCATTTCCACCTGCTTGACGTACATCTGCGTGACACCCAACAGCCGCCGTAGTAACGTAGTCAGACGCATGGGGCTCTCCTCCTCGCGGGTCGTGGTGATACACGCCCATGAGACCAGGAAGCCCCTTGCGTTTGCAACCGCTTCCGCCAAGCGAGACGACGCACGCGGCCCCGACAACACCCTTGGCCCCGCCCAACGGGCGTCCGCCGCCGGCGCCGGGACCCGAGGTGGCCGTTGGGGCAATCAGCCAGCGTCTATCCCCGAACCGCCAGCCGTCGCGCTTTCCGCGTTGTCGTGGACGGCCGGGACGCCCCCGTCCAGGCCGGGCCGCAAGGCCCATATCTGCTGCTTGAGCGGAGGGACGGACGGTGTGTCACCCGAAGGGCCGCAGCGCAGCGAAGGACGCGCGTAGCGCGTTGACACGCCGGCCGGCCCGCAGCTACTCCGCTCCGACTATATCCCGCCACGGTGCGCCACGCCCGCCGCCGGTCAGGTGAACTGCCAGCACCCCTCGCCGACCCGCCGATCGCGCCTCAACCCACCCACACCCGTTTGAGGAGAGCCTGCTTACTTCATGCTCCGCGACGAGACGGACTACCACGACCTCGGCGGCCGGTACCTGGCGAACCGCGACAAGCACCGCGTTACCCAGCGCCTCCTCCGCCGTCTGCACGACCTTGGAGTGGAGGTCGAAGTGAAGGCCGCCTGAGTCAGTGGTCACCGTGAGTTTCTCTGTAGATGGAACAGACCGTCAACGGCCAGTTTCCCCCAAGATTGCGGCCCGAAACGTCGCGATGTCTCGGACCACCCAACTGAAAACTTGTTCAAGTGACACACCACTAGTGGTCCGCCACGTCATAATCTTCGGATAGGCGGACTAGCGCGCGCATCGTCGAACGATGTACTTGTTTCTGCATGGGGACTCTCTTCTCGGTTCGAGGTGAGTTCCCCGATAACCCCAATATTTTCTCGTGACACAGCACTAGATAGTGTCATGTCACACTTGATGTGTCGTATGTTTCGTGGTAACCTCCTCGTCGTCCAAGGACGGCGAGGAGGTTGGCATGAAGCGTTACGTAGTGACTTTGGAGAAGGACGAGCGTGACGAACTCGCCGGGATCACGCGCAAGGGGTCCCATCAGTCGCAGAAGGTGATCAACGCGCTGATTCTGCTCAACGCGGACGAGGGCGAGTTCAACGAGCACCGGGCGCGCGGGGAGGCCATTGCCGAGGTCCTGCGCATCAGTGCGCGCAAGGTGGATCGCGTCAAGAAGCGTTTCGTCGAGGAGGGCATGGAGGCGGCACTCGGCGGTCGGCAGGGGCGCCGTCCCAGCTACGTGCGCAAGGCCGACGGCGAGTTCGAGGCGCGCTTGGTGGCGCTGAGCTGCGCCGAGCCTCCGGAGGGCCACTCGCAGTGGTCGTTGCGGTTGCTGGCGGATCGTGTCGTGGAACTCGGCCACATCGACAGCGTGTCGCACGAGACCGTGCGGCGGGTTCTAAAAAAAACGCCGTCAAGCCGTGGCGGCGGGTCGGTTGGATGATTCCCCCACCGGGCAACGCGGACTTCGCGGCGGCGATGGAGAAGGTTCTCGACGTCTACCGGCGTCCCTACGATGCGGCCTTTCCGGTGGTGTGCATGGACGAGACGCCCCGGCAACTGATCAGCGAGACGCGCGACCCGGTTCCCGCGGCACCGGGCCGACCGGCACGCGAGGACTACGAGTACCGACGCTGCGGAACCTGCAACGTGTTCATGGCGACGGAACCCCTGGCCGGGCGGCGCATGACCAAGGTGACGGCGCGCCGAACCAAAATCGACTGGGCGCACTTCCTCAACGACATCGCCGAGCGCCACCCCGGTGCCAAGAGGATCACGCTGGTGATGGACAACCTGAACACCCACCGCCCCGGCGCCCTCTACGAGGCCTTTCCACCGGCCGAGGCCAAGGTCCTCTGGGACCGCTTCGACTTCGTTTACACGCCCAAGCACGGCAGTTGGCTCAACGTCGCCGAGGTCGAGCTCAACGTCATGACCCGTCAGTGCCTCAACCGCCGCATCGATTCCCTCAAGATCCTGCGCGACGAGGTCGCGGCCTGGCAGGCGTCCCGCGACCGCATCCAGGCCAAGGTCAACTGGCAGTTCACCACCGACGACGCCCGCGTCAAGCTGAAACGCCTCTATCCGACACTTGATGAATGACAGGACACTAGAACGAGCCGCCGAAGCCGAAGCTCAGGCCGACGCCGAAGATGCGCGACGCGGCGGTGTTGCGCCCCGCCACCACCTGACCGAAGAACCCGTTCAGGCTGACGAGGTCGGTGACGTTCGCGATCAGCCGCGCGCCGACGATGTGGCCGTCCTCCTGCAATCCGGGGAACGCGCTCGGCGAGAAGCCCTCGCCGCCGATGTCGATGCCGGACAGAGCGTTGACCATCCGATAGTCGACGCCGAGGGTGACGGCGTCACCGGCCGGAATGAAGAGGCCGAGGTTCACGAACATGTCCGCGGGGATGTCGACCTGGGCCCCGGCCATGGCGCCCACGGCGTTCGGGTTGACCTCGGTGCTCGTGCGGGTGCGGTAGCCGATCTCGCCCGAGAATCCGGCCGCGCTGCCGAACTTGCCGATGATGAGCGACGTCTCCACCCCGTTGCCGCCGTCGCCCAGCGAGTTGATGTAGCCGGTGTCGTAGCCGCCGGCGACGATGGCGCCGATCCGCAACGCGACGCCCGGGGCATTGCTGACCAGCTCGTCGACGACGCGCCACGTCACCGCGACGTTGGAATCGACGATGCCGCTATAGCCTTCTTCGCCCCCGGAAGGGCCGACCGCTCCCGGCAGGGAGCTCCCCGCCCAGCCCGACTGCACGTCGAGGGCCACCGCATCCGTGAACGCGTAGTTGACGCCGAACCACATCGTGTTCTGCGAGAGGTGGGCGCCGGTCGCCTCGAGCGGACCCTGGGTTCTCGTGGTCTGACGGTAGAACTCGGCGGCGTTCTGGTTGACGTACGACAGGTTGACCGATCCGGTGCCCGGTTCTGCGATCCACGGCGAACCCTGTGCGGATACGGGTTGCGCCGACAGGGCCGACAGCAGCGTCGAGCCGGCCAGAATCGTCAAGAGTGAGCCGCGTGGATTGCGCATGATTCGTCGATATGCTCCTGCTCTGATGTGTACGCCCATCGCCTACAGCTTGTAGCGGCGGGTGAGAAAGTAGTGCACCAGCTCCATCTTGAGGTTGCAGTCGTCGGTGCCGGTGCAAAGAACCTGGACTGCCGCGTCGTCCGGCGAGCCCGCCTCGTTGCCTTCATAGGCCGCTTCGAGACTGGCCGTCAGGCTGCGCGCACGGTCCTGGTCGAGGTCGCCCTTCTGCAGCGGACAGGAGTTGCAGACCAGTTCCCGGAACGTGAGCGCCTTGCCTTGCGAGTACGCGGCCTGGGGGCTCACCTTGCCGGGGCCGGGCCCGATGGAGCCCGACGCCGAGACGGAAACCTGAAAGAGTCCGACCCCCGCGGCGAGCAGTACTCCGAGAAAAACGCAACGTTTCATTCCACCTCCTCCATGTGCACTCTTGTACCAGCACTCAGCAGTCCGTGGGCAAAAGCTCCGCTACCGTCCATCGACGATGCACGTTGCCGGAACTGCGGTGTTCCCGGTCACACAAGGCCCTGCAGGTTCAGGTGTTGCGCCTTGACGGGCTCGTCCTTACGTTGGCTTGAGCTTCGCCGCTTGCCTCCGTTTCGCTGGTGGGCGCTCCAAGGACATCGCGGGCAGGTCGTCGAGAACGGCCGATTTCCTGACCGACCAGAGCGATGCCGGACGCCCGTGGGGCGCCCCGGCGACCGCGACTCGTTTTTCGAACGCGCCGCTCCTCTGTACGGTGCGGTGGAAGTTGCTCGGGTCGAGGCGGGTGTTCCAGACCGCTTCGTAGACGCGGCGAAGCTGGCTGATCGTGAACTCCGGTGGGCAGAACTTCGCGGCGAGGGCGGTGTAATCGAGCTTGGACCGCGTCCGCTCGACAGCGTCCCTCACGATCCGTTCGTGGTCGAACGCGAGGCGAACACGGCCGCGCTCTATCTTTCCCACCGGGGTCAGGGCCGCGGCCACGGCATCCCCGCCGCTGCGCAACACCGGCAGATCGGCGGAGATAGCCCAGTAGGCGACGCTGACCACCCGCATGCGCGGGTCCCGGTCCGGAGCGCCGTAGCTGCCGAGCTGTTCCAGGTGCCCGGAGCCGGGGCGCAAGCCGGTCTCCTCCGCGAGCTCCCGGGCCGCGGCCTGATCCAGGTTCTCGTCGGGTTTCACGAAACCGCCCGGCAGTGCCAGCGCACCCAGGAACGGCTCTTCGCCCCTTTCGATCAGCAGCACCTGCAGCCCGTCGTCCCGGATCGTGAAGACCGCCACGTCCACGGTGACGGCAAAACGGCGATAGGTGAATTTCTCCACTTCCGCGCGGGTCAGATTTTCGTACGCGAATTCATTGCCCATGAAGGACCCGGTGCTGCGGACGGTGGCGGTTCAGGTCGGGAGGATGCGTCCCGCCGCGCCCAAGGCGCGGGCACGAACACGCCTCGGCGCTCTTGGACACCGCTACACCAAGCCTGAGCTTCGTGCAATGTCAGGTGTGCTCTCCTGTGCTCTCGGGTGCACGTCAGATTCGTGAGATGGCTGTCAGGCGGCCCTGGCGGCTCGTCGTTCCCAGAAATCCTCGAAGCGGCCACTGAGCTTGCAGCACCGCAGGGCGATGATGGCGTTGGCGCCGGCCACGGTCCAGTGCATGCCGGCGCGCTTGAGCCGGGCGCCGATTGCGAGCTTGCATCCGGCCTCGACGACGCCCGACGACACGCAAAGACCCCACGCTCGGAACTCTGGATAGCGCATCCGGTGGCGGTTGCGGGTCAGGTAGTCGATACACTTGCGGGCCTCCTCGCAGGTCTCACTGTGGGCGCGCAGGGCGGTCAGGATCGCATCGATCCGCCCCGCGTCCAACTCGTCCCGCCGGTCCTTGCCCCACCGGGCGGCCAAGTCCGTGCCGGCGCCGTAGATGGCCTTGGCGACATCGCACAGATGCCCCTTGGCGTGGTAGATGTCGATGATTTCGATGGCGCTGGGGAACTGTTCGGCGGCCAGATTCCAGATCCACTCGGCCCCGTCGCCGATGACGACGCGCCGCGCCGCCGTGTCGAAGCCGCGCCGCCGCGCTTCGCGATACGCCCGTTGCGCGAACGGGGAGGGCAGCGGGTCGGTGGGGCGGCTGGCCGCGCTCTCGACCGCAGCGCTGTAGCTGACCGACCCGGGGTCGCGTTGGGGGAGGCCGTCGGCGTTGCGTGTTTCCGCCGTCCACACGGTGACGAGCTTGACCTCGCGGGTCTTGGCGGAGCCGTCGGGCTGCTTGCCGCGCCGGCCTTCCACCTCGGACTTGCGCACCGGCACGCCGGTACCATCCAGCCCCAGGTACATCGTCGCCGCCGCGCCGGGTGCGGGCTCGACCCTCTCGCGTTCGTCGGCCGCGACCTCGCGGCCCAGCGCTTCGGCGGTGCGCTCGACCTGTTTGGGGTCGACCGCCACGCCGGCCAGTTCCCCCATCCACTCGCTCGCTTCGGCGAAGCTGACGCTCGTCGCCGCCAGTCCCACCAGCCGCGCCGTGGCGGGCGACAGCGAGGTGTCTTGCAGACCCAGGGCCCGGTCGCGCGGACAGCTTCCGCTGCGACAGGCGGCGCAGTGGTAGTAGGCGCGGTCCAGCGTCAGCGACCCCAACAGCGTGGTGAAGGTCTTCGGGCGGCGGCCGGCGTAGTGCGCCGTCTGGCCGCAGGCGCACGCTATCGTCGAACTCGAATGGTCGGAATCGTCCGCGTCGAAGTACTCCGCCATCGCCTGAGCGGCGAGGCCGAGGACTTGGCGACGGAGGGCCTGCTCGAGGGCCTCGAAGTCCTGCGCGTCGACGCTCCCCGGCCCGATGAATGCATCGACTTCGGCCGCGAGCGCGGCTACGAACGCTGCGCGCCAATCACCTTGACGGCTTGGCTTGCCGTGGCGAGCGCTCGACGGTGAACGGTCTGCAAGAGAGTCTCGAAGTCCTGGGCATTCACGTTTCCTCGTTTGAGGAACGCGTCGACGTCGGCCCCGACCGCTGCCTCCAACGCGGCGAACAGCTCCTCGACGCCCCCTTTTTCGACCGCGTGATCGAGCGGTTCAGTCAACTGCGCCTCGGGCATGGTCGGAGTCCTCCTACCCGAGGAATCGGCCGATCAGCACTCGCTCAATACCCCCGACGGCAAATCCCCCACTTTCTTGTCGTGCACCCTGTGCTCTCTCGCTGTTTCTATCGCTGAAGATCGCTCGCAACGTCATCCTCCGGAGTCGGTCCGCCGTCGCTTGTACGGCGGGTACAAGCACGGCACAACAGTTCAACTACCTTCTATAACGACCGGGAACGAGCAACCGAACGGACAGACCGAAAAAAAGTACGCCCGCCGCGCGAGCGGCTTGCCCTCGACCCCTGACGAGCCCCTTGCCCCTTGCCGGATCGTCATCGACCCGACAGGCGTAGCCTGCCGCAGGCTTGCGGGAAGTTGAGCCCCCGATGGATGCCGACCCCGCGGCATCCACATCCCTGCAGGCGACCCGGATCGGCGCAGATGTTCCGAGCCCCGGTCCGTCTGTTGACGGTGCGCCTGGTCTGCCGGAGTCCAATCCGGAACGCGGGATGTAACGAGGGGGAACACGCGCTCGGTAAGAGCGTAACTATACTTGTTTCAATGTGTTGCGAGGGCTTCACTCCAGAGGGCGGTGGCGGCCGCCGCGGTCGGGCGGCGGGAGGAGGAGGAGCTGCAGGTCGAGGACGTCGAGCTGGGCCTCGGGGGGCGCAGGCCGTGGAATCCCCCTGAGCGCCCACTGGCTCGACTGCTACTCGCTCGCCTACACCATCGCCAGCCTGATCTACCAGCTCTTCGGGCGCAGCAAGGAGCCGTTCTGGGGGCTCCCGACCGGCAGCCCATAGCCGACCGCGCCGTCGAGGCGGCTGCCCGAGGCGTCGGCGGCGCCGGATGATCCGACGCGTGAATCGTGTAACATGGCCCGCTCCCCGTCACCCTGCTCGCGAATCGCGAACGGGTCCGAATTCGCGTAGCCGATCTGAGCAGCGGGGGGGGGGGGCGACTGCCCGCACGGGCCGACGTAGAAATCCAGATGCCTCACGCCACCGCGGCGCGGTCCTGCGCAATCCGCGTCCGCTTGCCGCCCCGGGGACCCATGCAGCCGTCATCGAGCCAACCCGACGAACCTGATTCGCTGGGTTCCGCGTCGGAGCGGCGTCTCGTGAGGCGAGCGTGCGACGGGAGCCGGTCCGCGCTGGACGCCCTCTTCGCGTGGTACGTGCCCTGGCTCCGGAAATGGGCGCGAGGCCGCCTGCCGCAGTGGGTACGCGGCGCCATCGACACCAGCGACATCGTGCAGGGCACCCTGCACGACACGGTCGCACGGCTCAGGTGGTTCGAGCCGAAGTACGCCGGTGCGTTGCGAGCCTACCTGCGGCGCCCCGTCGACAACCGGATCCGCGACGAGCTGCGGCGCGTAGCGCGGCATCAGGGCATCAGCGTCCCGCAGGTGCCGGTTCGGCCCTTCGACGATGCCGCGCCGCAGCTGGGTCAACTCCTCACCAAGGAGTCCGGGAGGCGCTATCTGACGGGCCTGAAGCAGTTGACCGCCCGGGACCGGCGCCTGATCGTCGGCCGCGGAGAGCTGGGCTACAACTACAAGAAGCTCGCGTTCATCACGGGCCTGTCGAGTCCGGACGCGGCCCGCATGGCGTTGCGGCGGGCGATGCTCCGCCTGAGTGACGCGATCCCGGACGAGTGACGACCTCGTCCGGGATGTACCTTCGGCGGCTCTCGGGAGCCACGAATCGCGGCCCCGGCTGCAAAGCTCGCTCGTTCGTTCCCCAGATCTCAGTCGTTGTTACCAGTAGTGGTGTTCGCATGCCCTGTCAGGGCCAGCCGCGTTCCATGCCGACACTTGGCCATGGAAGGGGTTGGCGCCCGAATCGGTGACGGGGACGCCCTCGGGTTCGGGCTGCATCGATCCGGGGCCGGCGCGGGAGCCTGCCGTGCAGCCTCCGCCGGATCGGGGCGGCACGACGGTGCCGGCGCGGGCGTCAGCCGCCGCGGGGGGTTCGCAGCCTGCGGCGCGCGTGGAGACAGCGGGGCGGTTGCCGCGGCTGGGGTCATTCCGAATGCGCAAGAACATCGTGACGATCTCGTGGTCGACGTGGCGGACGCCGTCACGTTGAACCAGCGTGTGCAGTGGGATCGGTGCGCGAGACTCGCCGCGCCGGCGGACCGCCGCGTGCTGGACAACCTGGGCCTGCTTGCGCAGGTCTTCGCGGGCGGTCGCGCCGCCGGAGATCGGGAGGTCGCCTCAGCGACGACGAGCCAGATCTCGTACGGCGGCGTCTTCGTTCGCCGCGTGCTGGCCGTACTCATCGCGATCGCCGCGGTCGAACTCCTGGCGGCGCTGCTGCTGCTCCCGTGGATGTGGGCTGACTACCATCGGGCGCACGGC
The DNA here is from genome assembly GCA_965229825.1 of Vicinamibacterales bacterium. Taxonomy (GTDB): domain Bacteria; phylum Acidobacteriota; class Vicinamibacteria; order Vicinamibacterales; family UBA8438; genus JAJEEA01. The sequence goes on along the minus strand of CBDDJQ010000011.1, from coordinate 1,220,989 downwards.
GACGTGGCGGTCTACATGGCGACCCTGCTCGCCGGGCACGGCGCAAGCGCCGCTCTGCTGCTGTTCGCCGGCCGCCGTGACCGGCGGACCTGGTTGCTGGGGGGCTACTTCCTCTTCAGGGCCACGCTCGCACCGCTGCACATGCTCCCGGCCTTCTTGGGACACCTGACGCCGGCTGTCCTGTTGCAGGCGTCTGTCTGGGAGATACCCGGGCCGACCCGGGCCTTCCTGCTCCTCTGCGGGTACCCGCTGGCGTTCGCGATACCGCCTGCGTTCCTGTGGGCGTTCGCCAGAGAGTGTCCCCGTGTCTGTCGGCGCACCGGGCTCGACGACGTTGCGCGCCGGATGGTTCCGGTCAGCGTGGCGATCGCTTGCGCCATGTGCGCCGGCGTGGCGGCGGTGGACGTGGCGGGGTTGGTCGACGACGGGGTCAGCGGAGCGCTCTATGTGGCGGTTCTCGATGCCACCATCGCCGTCTCGAACGTGTTGGCGCTGGCCGCGGTGGTGGTCGTCGCCCTGCGCGCGCGAACGGCCCCGACCGACGAGGTAAGACGTGTCGTCCTGTTCAGTCTCGGGTTGCTGGTGTGGATGGGAATGGCGACGGCCTACGACATCGTCGAGGCGCTCTCGCCCGGGTTCTGGTTGTCGAACTATGAATCGGGCTCGGTCCTTGGGCTGATGCAACCGGTGCGTTTTCCCGGGATGGTCCTCCTCTGGTACTCGGTGCTCGCCGTTCGCGTACCGCACCCGCGCGAGGTGGTCCGGGCGTTCTACCGACGGCTGCTCATGCGACGCAGCCTTCTCGGCGCGGTTGTCGCCTTGCCGGCGGCGGCGCTGGGTTGGGTGCTGGTGCGCAGCCCGGAGCGCGCGGTGGGCGCGGTTCTCGCCGACCCGCTGGCGCAGTCGCTCGCGGCGGCAACCGGACTCCTGCTGCTGGTGGCCGCCGCCCGCGAGCGGCTCCTCGTCCGCCTCGACGCCTGAGTCTACCCCGAGACCATCGACCAGCGGCGAGCCCTGGCCAGCGCCACTCCCGAGCTGGCGCAGGCAGTACGGATCGCGACGATCAGCGAGACGGTGACCCGCACGGTCGAGCGCGGTTGCGGCTCCCCCGCCAGCCTGCTGGTGGCGATGGACACCGGGACGAAAGCGCCCCGCTTCGGCGATCCCGACGCCAGGGTCGCGCCTCTGGCGCGGGCGTCGGCCATCGTTCACCTGTTGGAGTCGGTCGGCGGATCCATTCGCGTCCATCCGAACGACGCCGCCTCGGCCTTCGAGCTGCTGCCGCCCGGCGAGGCAAGATGGGTTGCCGAGACGGACGCCGACGCGGTCGTGGCGGTGCTCGGTTCGGGCGCGGAGGTGATCGGCATGCTGGTCGTCGGCCGCCGGTTTGACGGCCGGATCGTGCGGTCAAGCGACCTCCCGTTCCTCGAGGCGCTGGCGGGGGCCGCGGGGCTCGCGATTGCCCGCCTGCTGCTGCTGCGCGCCTCGGCGGCCGGGTTGCCGGATGCGCAGCCGGCGCACGAGTGCCCGGTGTGTGGATACCTGAAAGCGGCCGACGACCCGGTCGAGTGCGGCTGCGGGTCGCAGTACGTCGAGACGGCGATGCCCAGGCTGCTGGCCGGCAAGTATCGACTGACGCGGCGTCTGGGATCCGGGGGAATGGGGAGGGTGTATCTCGCGCGCGACATCTCGCTCGAACGCGACGTGGCGGTGAAGACCCTGCCGCTGGGGATAGCGTCGCGCCTGATGGGGCTGAAGTCGGAAGCGTGGGCGATGGCGACGGTGGCGCATGTCGCGCTGGCGCAGATCTACGCTGTCGAGTTCTGGCGGGGCCGGCCGTTTCTCGTCGGTGAGTTCCTGGCCGGCGGCACGCTGGCGGAACGGCTCCGCGGTGGGCCGGTTCCGGAGACGGAAGCGGTCCGTATCACCGTGGCGCTGGCCGACGCGCTGGCGGCGCTGCACGAGGGCGGCTATCTTCACGGAGACGTCAAGCCGAGCAACATCGGGTTCACGTCCAACGGGTCGCCGAAACTGCTCGACTTCGGTCTGGCTCGCGAGACCGATGCCGCCCTGGCCGGCGGCACGCTGCGCTATCTGTCGCCCGAGGTGCTCTCGGGGCGGCCGGCCGCGGAGCCCGACGACATCTGGCCGCTGTGCGTGGTGTTGTATGAAATGGTGTCCGGCCGGCATCCGTTTGCCGGCGGCGGGATCGACGAGGTCACGGGTCGGATTCTGCGTCAACGCGTCGCCGGCCGCGCCGGGCCGGTATCGGATTCGGCGCCGCCGTCCGCCGCGGCCGGGTTCGCAGCGTCCGTGCTGGCGGCCCCGCCGTCGGCGCGGCCGGCGACCGCCCGCGAGTTCGCCGATGCGCTCGACAGGGCCCTCGGTGTTGGCGACCCTCAAGAAGTGATCATTATGACCAGCTGGACATAATGATCATCATGACCAGCTCCGCGTTATGACAAGCGGCGCTGGGCGAGCTCGGTGGCGGTCGGGGTTGGGGGCGTCCTGCGCTTTCCATAATCAGAGGCTCGCCAGGAAGGTCAACAGAGAGGAGTCGGCCTTGAACCGCCGGGTTCGTTGACCGAGCGGATCGAGTTTCCGCAGGGCGCATTCCTTGAGCTGCAGGTCCGCCTCGACGTAGTGATGGGTGGTCTCGAGCCGCTCGTGGCCGAGCCACAGCGCGATGGTCGCCATGTCGACGCCGGCTTGGAGCAGATGCATGGCGGTCGTGTGGCGGATGACGTGCGGCGACACGCGCTTGGCGGCCAGGCTCGGACATCGCTCGCGAGCTCGCTGACAGGCCTGGTCGAGCAGATGGGTGACGCCCTGTCGGGTCAAGCGGTCGCCGCGGGCGTTGCGGAACGCGTAGTCGGGCGTGACCTCAGCCTCTTCGTCGAACCACTGGCGCAGGCAGCGGCCGGTCCGGGTCCACAGGGGTACGGCCCGCTCCTTGCGGCCCTTCCCGAGGAGTTGGACGACCGTGGCGGCGCCGAAGCGTACGTGGGAGCGCCGTAACGCCACGAGTTCGGAGACACGCGCCCCGGTGTTGTACAGGGTCAGCAGCAGGATGTGGTCCCGACGTCCGCCGTGGGTCGAGCGGTCGCAGCCGGTCAGGATGGCGTCCATTTCCGACCGCGTCAGGTAGTGGACTTGGCGTCGTGGCGCGCGCTTGCGGGGAATCGCCAGGACGCGGGACGTCAGGTCGACGGACTCGGGTGCGCGCAACGCGGCGAACCGAACGAACGAGCGAACGGCGGCCAGCCGTGCGTTCCGGGACTGAACGCTGTTGGCGCGGTCCTCTTCGAGGTGGTGGAGGAACGCGAGGATCACGGGAGCGTCGAGGTCGTCCAGGGTGAGCGCCTCTGGCTTCCGGTGACGGTGCTGATCGAGAAACGTGAGCAGCAGGCGGAAAGCGTCGCGGTAGGCGTGGATGGTCTGGGGGCTGGCGGCCTTCTGCTGCACGAGATGGTCGGCGAAGAACGCACGGAGCAACGGGCCGAGGGGGGCACGGGCGGTCATGGCGCCCCCTTCCCGTCGACGAAAGCCTCGAAACGGGCGGCGGCCGGTTCGAGCACCGGCGGCGTGGCGGTCAGATACCAGTACGTATCTTTCGGATGCACGTGGCCGAGGTAGACGGCGAGCGCAGGGAGCCGGTCGCGGACGGCGACCCCTTGCTCGGCCCAGGCGGCGAGCCGGGCCACGGCGAAGCTGTGACGCAGCTTGTGCAGGCTGACCCCGCGGGTGCCGACCGGCCCGCGCAGCCCGAGCCGACGGGCCAACTGCACGAAGGTTCGGGCGAGGACGTGGTAGTTGAGTTTGTCGCCGCGTTCGGAGACGAAGAAGGCGCTGCACAGGCCGTCGTAGCCGAGAGCACGGCGTTGCTGCGCGTAGGTCCGCAACGCGGCGGCGGTCGTGGGGTGCAGCGGCACGAGGCGCGACTTGCGGAACTTGGTGCGCTGAATCTGCAGGCAGGGCAGGTCGTCGGCGAGATCGACGTGGTCGACGTCGAGACGAATCGCCTCGCTGGCGCGGAGCCCACAGCTTGCGAGCAGCCCGATCACGGTGGCGACCGTGTGTGGGCGCAGGGTATCGCGTGGTCCGAAGGAGCGCGCGGCTTCCATCAGGGCGAGGATCTCGTGGGGCTCCAGGATGCGCGGGGTGGGACGCTTGCTCGTGCGCACCAACCCGGCGCCGGGCACGTCGACGTCGGGCTCGGCCGCGCGGACCATCGTGAGGAATCCACGCACAATGCTCAACCGCCGCGCGTGCTGGCTCTCGGCGCTCGCCGAGGCCCACTCGACGGCAACCTGCGCGACCGGGGCCCCGTGGCCGCGCCGTTCGAGATGCTCGACGAAGTCCTGCAGGAGGCGTGCTTCCGGTCGCATGGTGAAGCCGATGGCTCGGCGCAACGCGACGTAGGTCTGCAAGTGCCGGCGCCAAGCCTCGCCGGTCATCGTGCACCTCCCGGCCACGGCAGAGCGATCGTCGCCAGGGTCTCTCGGTCCAGCTTCGCGTAGATGGCGGTAGTCCCCAGGCGGGCATGGCCAAGCAGATCCGCGACGGTCTTCATCGGCACCTCCCGGCGGACCATCTGGGACGCGAAGGTGTGTCGAAAGACGTGTGCGCCGGACCGCGGGACGGTGACGCCGGCGCGACGCAGCGCCCGCTTGGCGATGTCCGTCACGCTCGCACTGCTGATCTGCCGATACGGCGGCAGCGCGGTTACGAAGAACACATCCGGCGGGCTGGTCCGGGGCCGCGAGCCCAGCGCGGCGACCAAGGCCGCCCCGACGTCGGCAGGCAATGGCAGCCGTCGCTCCCGTCCCCCTTTGCCGACCACACGGACAACCCCGTTGTGCCAGTCGACGTGCTTCACCGTGAGGGCTGCGGCTTCTCCTGCCCGGAGGCCGAGCCGGCTCAGGAGCAGCAGGATGGCGCGGTCACGATGGCCGCTGGAGCGCGTCTCGTCCACCGCGGCCAACACCCGTTGCACGTCGTCATCGGCGAGGGCGCGGGGCAGTCTGGCGTGCTTCCATTCGCGGATGGTCGGGACGGCGCCCTCGATACGGGCGGGAACCACACCGCGGGTGGCAAGGAAGCGGAGAAACGCACGCGTGGCCGTGGCCGGGTTGCGGCACGACGACTGACAAAGCCCGCTGGCCCGGGCCTGCACGAACGCCGCGATCGTCGGCACGGTGAGCCGGGACCAGTCGGGCGTCGGCGTCCCCGCGCACTCGGCAAGTAGGGCTGCGGCATAGCGCCGGTAAATCCGCCGGGTCCCGACGACCAGGCCATGCACTTGTACGAGGTGATCGTCGTAGCGCTGCAACCATTGCTCGGTCTCACATCGGTCGGCGACCGGGCCAGGGTGCGGCGCTACACCCCGAGTCCGTAGATGCGCGGCCAGCAGACGGACGCCACCTGCCACGTTCGAGACCCGACCGTGTCGACGCTTTGGCGCCCGCCACCGCGGCAACCCGCTGATGAAGCGGGTGACGAGCGGCTCATCGATCTCGGTGGCTGCGACCCGTTGCCGATCGAGCCACGCACTGAAGATCGCCGCAGCTCGGACGTGACGTCGCATGACGCTGGTCTCGTACCCGCGGGTCGTCAGGACGTCGACGAAGTCGTCGATCCATTGGCCCAGCGGTCCCGACCGGATCTGCTCGCATATGCGTGGGCGAACGGAGAGCGTCTCAAGCATGGTCTCCTCCTCGGTCCCCGTGCTGGGGACCCGCAGAAGACCACACGTACTATGTCAAGCTCGCCGAGACGCCAACACCCGCCACGCCGGGGGCAAACGGCGCTCCGCTGACGGTCACTTGTCATAACGCGGAGCTGGTCATGATGATCATTATGACCAGCTGGACATAATGATCACTTCTTGAGGGTCGCCAACACCTGCGGGGCCGACGACGACGCCGAGTACGTCAACGCGTCGTCGTCGGGGTCGACGAACGCACCAGAGACATCCACGTTCACGGTGTCGTCCGGCGCCAACGTCCGATTCGGCAGGGTTGCGGCAGGCACCGGTGAGCGGTTCTGCACCTGGGTCAGGTCCGCGGCGATCGAGAACTGGTCGGCCGCGACGCTGAGGTTGCCGGGGTCGTCCTCCGCGGCTCCAGCCGCGATGTCGACCGTCACGGTGCCCGAGACCGCGGGCGTGATCGTCGCGCTGTAGCTCGAGCCGGTCCCCTGGAGGGCCGACGCGCTGCCGTTCCCGACGACCAGGTCCGCGAGATCGAAGCCGATCACCGACTCCGAGAACTCGACCGCGATCGAGAACGGACCCGTGACCGGGGCGCTGGCGTCGGTGCTGATCACCACCGTTGGCGACGTGGTGTCCGCGTCGACGCAGTTCAACGCCGCTCCGCCGCCGGCGAGCAGCGCCTCGAGCGCATCCCGCTCGGCGGGGTCGATGCTCAACCTGTACTCGAGCTTGACGGCGATGACCCGTTCCGCGAACCACCGACCGTGCCGCTCCGGCATCCACTCTGCGGCGTCCCGGGCACTCTTCGCTCGGTTCACGGACGGGGCCGCGATCGTGAGGTTGTCCAGATCAGCCGCGATGTCCCGGCGCCGGTCATCAGCGATTCGGGGAGTCGTGCGCCTCCGCCAGCGCGACGATGTGCTCGATGTCCGTCGCGGCTGGTTCCGTCGGGCGTGACATCGAACGCAAGGCACGAGTACGGCGTGTAGACTTGGCCGCCAGCCTTCATCGTGGACGGCAACATGTCGATGATGTCGTCCTCCAGGCTCGAGTACGCCGACCCGAAGGCGTTGCGGTCGTAGAACGGACGACAACCATGACTGAGCCCAAGCACGAGAGACCCCTGACGTTCACCGTCACCCTGCCGCCGGACTTGGCGGACCAGATCGAAGCGATGGCCGCTGAACTCCCGATGAAGCCCCAGGACCTCACGCCGACCCTGATCACCGCAGGGGTGTGCCGCGGCCCAGGTCACGCACGTGCTACTCGTCAAGGTGCTCGAACCCAGCGCGTTCGGCACCGAAGCCGTCAACTGGGGCTCTCCTCAAACGGGTGTGGGTGGGTTGAGGCGCGATCGGCGGGTCGGCGAGGGGTGCTGGCAGTTCACCTGACCGGCGGCGGGCGTGGCGCACCGTGGCGGGATATAGTCGGAGCGGAGTAGCTGCGGGCCGGCCGGCGTGTCAACGCGCTACGCGCGTCCTTCGCTGCGCTGCGGCCCTTCGGGTGACACACCGTCCGTCCCTCCGCTCAAGCAGCAGATATGGGCCTTGCGGCCCGGCCTGGACGGGGGCGTCCCGGCCGTCCACGACAACGCGGAAAGCGCGACGGCTGGCGGTTCGGGGATAGACGCTGGCTGATTGCCCCAACGGCCACCTCGGGTCCCGGCGCCGGCGGCGGACGCCCGTTGGGCGGGGCCAAGGGTGTTGTCGGGGCCGCGTGCGTCGTCTCGCTTGGCGGAAGCGGTTGCAAACGCAAGGGGCTTCCTGGTCTCATGGGCGTGTATCACCACGACCCGCGAGGAGGAGAGCCCCATGCGTCTGACTACGTTACTACGGCGGCTGTTGGGTGTCACGCAGATGTACGTCAAGCAGGTGGAAATGGCCGCCGACGGTCCGTTGACGGTGTCGGTGGAGCCGGCGTGGCGGCGTTCCCGGTGCGGGACGTGCGGGAAGCGGTCGCCGCGGTATGACCGGCAGCCGGTGCGCGAGTGGCGGCATCTGTCCTGGGGCCGGATGCCGGCGTGGCTGCGGTATGCGCCGTGGCGGGTGTCGTGCCGGCGTTGCCGCGGGGTGAAGGTGGAGCAGGTGCCGTGGGCGAGCGGCAGCAGCGTGTTCACGTCGGGGTTCGAGGAATTGGCGGCGTATCTGGCGCAGGTGACGGACCGGACGGCGGTGAGCCGCCTGCTGGGGATATCGTGGGTGACGGTGGGCAGCATCGTGGAACGGGTTGTGGCGCGGCGGCTGGACGGGGCTCGGTTCGCCAAGCTGAGACGAATCGGCGTCGATGAGTTCAGCTACCGGAAGCGTCACCGCTACCTGACGATCGTGGTTGACCATGACGAGCGTCGGGTGGTTTGGGCGGGGCGGGGGCGCAGCGCCGAGACGCTGGGGGCCTTCTTCGAGCAGTTGGGACCTGGTGGCTGTGCGCGGATCGAGTTGGTGACGGCGGACCTGGCGTCGAGCTGGCAGAAGGCGCTGCGGGCGTGGGTTCCGCACGCGCGGGTGGTGTTCGACCGGTTTCACGTTGAACGGCTTGCGGCGGATGCGGTTGACGAGGTGCGGCGTTCGGAGCAGCGGCGGCTGGCCTCGGAGCCGGAGGATGCGAAGGCGCTCAAGGGGACGCGCTATGCGTTGCTGAAGCACCCGGCGCGGCTGAGGCCTGGTGAGGCCCGGCGTCTGGAGACGTTGCGTCGTAAGAACCGGGCGCTGGACCGGGCCTACGAACTGAAGGAGTACCTGGCGACGATCCTGGGGCAGGCGACACCCGAGGATGCGCCGGCGCTGCTCGATGAGTGGCTGGAGTGGGCTGCGCGGTCCCGCCTGACGCCGTTCGTGAAGCTGGGGCGTACGATTCGGAAACACGCTGAAGGCATCCTGGCGTACCTGGACACGAAGATGACGAACGGTCCGGTGGAGGGCATCAACAACAAGCTGCGGGTGATCGCGCGTCGCGCCTATGGCTTCCACTCGCCCGGCGCGTTGATCTCGATGCTGTTCCTCTGCTGTGGAGGCATAGAACTGGCGCCGCCGCTACCCACACGCATTTGAGGAGACTCGAAAGACGCAGCAGAACTCGCGCAAACAGCACATCACACGTTGATGAGAGCGAAGCTCAGGATCGCCGGACACAGCGAGGGAGAAGAGCTGATCTACGGAGACGGAGTCATTTCTGGAGTGATAGACGGCACGATCCAGATGCGGGCACTGCCCCTGACGCCGACAATCGCGGCCATATGGGTTTGGGCCGAAGAACCGGCCCAGAACCACAGAAACGGAAACACATCGGCAGTGCGGCCCCTCAATCGGCGGCAGCTCCGCGAGTTCAATGGAGTACTCTCAAGGAAGTCAGACGCCATAGCGGGGCGACGCCAGATCGACATCGAAAAGTTGAGGACGGCGCACGCACGACGAACCAAGCGAAGGCAGTGCCATTGAAGGCGCACCCGCACCCCGCATCTTGGCCACGTGGGCGCCCATCCGCTGGTACACCGAGGGGTCGGCAGATCCCGCAACTCGACCTCAAGGGGCAACGCCGGAAAGATTCCCAATCTCTGCGAGCGTGTCCACGCCTGGGTCCAGAACGGGCTGGTAATCAACGAACACTCGGAACTCGAGACCGACATCACGGTGTTCCGAGCACGATCCGCGACCACGTCGGCAAGAACAGCGGCTGACCGCCGAACTGACCGAGAACGTGGCCACCGTGACCGGCGCATGGTCGTTCTCTGGCCGACACGTCGCCCAGCGCCTGCTGGCGAACGGCTGGCGAACGGCTGGACACTGCGGTCCATCAGCAACCGCAGCCCGGGCCCGGGGGACGACCCGTACAACGGGCTGGTCCAACGGATCGGCTACACGCACGATGTCGACCGCCTGGCGACAGAGCTGAGCAGCTGCCGGGTGCTCGTGTCGAACTTCTGGAGCCGGCACGACAAGGCGCCCATCGGGCGCAGAGGGCCATGGCTGTCCCACCTGCAGGTCGTCGATCAGTCAGCCGTGCTCATCAAGGCGGCAGCACGAGCCGGCGTCGAACGGCTCGTCTGGACGTCCCGCGGTCAAGTCACCCGCGCCGGCGGGGTCCGCTGGATCGCCGCGAAGATCGCGAACGGCAAGGTATAGGTGTCCCGGCCCGGGTTCACGGCACTGGGTGCCGCGCCGATCAGCGGCGAGCGACGGTGCCTTCGTCCCCGTCGCTCGCCTCATAGTACTTGGCCAAGCCGAACTTCCGGATCTCCTCCAGCTCGGGTATCGCCGACTCGGCCACCTGCAGGAGCTTCGGGTGCGTGTCCTTGTCGTTGACCAGCTTCTTGAGCGCGTCGGCCGCGGTCCCGTGGCCGGAGAGCGCCAACCCCAGGATGGCCGATGCGCTCAGCTCCAGCCTCCACGCTTCGGCGTCATCGCGCCCGTCGAGCCATGAGACCTCGCTCAACCAGACGGCCGGGTGGACGGCCTCGAGAAGGTAGCTGAGGGCGATCTCGAGGGCGACCGAGTTGTTCTTGTTCTCGTGGGCCAGATACCCTAGGCCGCCGAGGGCACTCACCCGGCCCCGGAACACAAGGGGCGACCACTCGACGGAGTTGTCCCTCGCGCGAAAGAAGTCGATCAGCTCGTGCGCTGTCGAACCGTCGCCGACGATCCCGAGCACCATCGTGATGTTCGGCCAGTAGAGGGCGTGGTCGCCGTTCCGCAGCATGCGGAGGAGGACCTCCGAGTCGTCGATGGAGTACCTGCTCGCGGCAGCGAAGGGGATCTCATCGGCGTGGATCGCACGGACGAACTCGGCAACAGGGATTTCATTGCGGTCTCTGCTCGGCTGGCCGAAGCCGATCGTAGGCAACGCAATGGCGAAAGCGACCAAGAGAGCGATGACGATTCGTCGCATGATTTTCTCTCCTTGCAGTCGCCGCGCGCGGGAACTCCTAGCGTCGTGTCCGGAAGGCGAGGCACTCTGCCTCGTCTACGTGGCGATTAGCCTCTTCCACCGGCGTGGCCATGACCGCCGGCGCCGGACGCGGGTGATTCGCAGTCAGGGACAGCCTCCTGGTGTGCCCGAACTCGTGCGCCCACAGAACCCCGGCCTCCCGGAGCGGCTCCGCAGTCGCGATCACCGCGAAGGTTATGCCATCTGAGCACCCGCCGAAGGAGAGGCCGATCCTCGGCTTCTTCCCGCACCAAGAAATGCTGTTGACCACCTTCGCGTCCCCGTCCTGTGCGAGGACCGTGTCGAGCTCTCCGGGGAGCGAGATCACGCCGACGCCCGTGAGCATGAACGTGCCGATCATCCCGCGGCGACTGAACTCGACCTCGCACGCGGTGTCGTCCGGCCCGGCCTTGTCGTTGTCTACCGTCAGCACCCGGCCCGCTTCCGCGAGGATCTCGTCGGCTTCGCTCTCCGTGAAGGGGGTGCCAACGAAGCGGTTCACCTCAAGCCGGTGGGTCACGGGCTGGGCCGCAGCCGACGTGCACAACCCGAGAACGACCGCCGTCCCAACGCTCCAGCTGAACCGGACTCTTCCCATGCTACATCCTCCGACTGTCGAGCCGGTAGCGTCTTGTGGCTGAACTGGAATGGGAGACCCCTCCGCCCGAGGCGCTCTCGGGCGGAGGGGTCAGCACGGGGAGGAGTTGCGGTGCATCGGCTCCGTCAACGTCAAGAATTCACCGCACGGTACATCGTGCCCGCAGTACTGTCAACAACCGTCAACTGTTGACGACGGCATCGGCCGGTCGAGCCGCCGCCGCGTGTCGGCGATCTCGATCGCCATCCGGCGCCGACTTCGCGCTCTTCCTCCGACCGAGCGGACGGCGGGGACGTTCATGTTGGGCAGGCGGACCACGACGGTCTCGGTCACGGTGCTCGACAACATACACGATGAGCGCGAGGAGACGCTCACGCTGCGGCTCTGTGAGCGTGTCGGTGACGATGGTCGTTGACGGCGGGGCGACGGGGACGGTCCAGAACCGCGATCAGATGCCGCGTGTGTTGTCGGCGCGGTCCAGGTGGACGCCGGTCGTTCACGTGGTTGAGCACATCGGGACTGGATCACGCTCACGTGGACGCCCGGACATCGAAGGTCGGTCCGCAGAGATGGCCCTTCCGCCGGAGATGCAGCCCGATGCGGCTTGCCGCCCAGGGGACGACGTTGGCGACCGGCACCGTCAGAGGTGCCCCATCGGTCGCACCGGTCGCAGGCGGGCTGTAGCCGAGCCCGGTAGTTGATGGGCGACCCCTGCCGACCGAAGTGCCAGCACACGGTGGCGCTGACCTCCGCGAAGCCGTCCGAGATTCCCCCCGAAGAACGGGGTGTGCCAGACGTCGTGGTAGATGATGAGCTTGCCGAAGCTCTCCTTCAGCTGCGCGAGCCGCCAGACGGGTTCCGATCCCGGGCACTCCATGGGCAGGAGCAGCCTGATATGGTCCCGCCGTACTTGACCCAGGGCACCTGCCCTGTCCAGTGCTCGAAGGGCGCGTAGCGCGCGTCCATCAGAACCTTGAGGTCCTCGAGGCCGACGATGTCCTCGACCAGCTATCTCTTGTGGGCTCGGCCGTCGTGGGGATCCCGCTCCCGGCGCCACGCCGTGCGGGGGCGGACCAAGTCGCCGGGCTCCCGGCAGTCGGCGCATCGTGTTGACCGCTGGCCGCTCCTGAGCGTCACAGGGTCGCTGACACCCAGCCCCGTGCGGAGCTGCACGACCCGGGCACACAGTGCCCAGACCTCGAGGCAGCCTGCTCCAGTACGGCGCAGGCTCACGACTCCTCGCGGAACCACCGGACGGCCTTCGCAACCGTGTGGTCGTCAACGCCAAAGTGCTCCGCAATGACCCGCAACGCAGTGCCGGCAGCGTGCAGTCGGGCCGCCTCCTCGGCGATGCACCTGTACACAGGCACGACAGGCTCATCCTGAAGCTCGACCTGGACCGGCAACGCCGCCAAGGTTCGCAGCCTTTGCTGGTGCACCCAAAGCACCCTAACGCGTTTAGTCCCAACACTTTCCGAGACTCACGGAGGACGGCTTGCCGAACCGACGGTTCCAAGCGTCCGTGGTACCCTGGAGACCAATTCCTACCGCGGGGCGGTACCGCCACCAACACGATATCCTCCAAACGCGATGAGACTCAGAATGCGTTCCAAGAATGAAGGCAAGGTCGTCGACGCAGCCGTGAAACTGCTAGAAGCCCTCCACGGGCGGGAAGCCGACCCCAACGGGGAGAACCCCGACCGCGGCGGCAATCGGGCGGGAGTGGACTGGCACATGCGGATCGGAACCACCATGCACTGGATGGAACACACGTTGGTCCAACCATTCCCACTCGAGCGGCAGGCGGGCGAGACGGTAGACAAAATCGCGCACCACCTCGAAATGCACAGGACGAACCTCGGCGGACCAGGATGCTACGAGATCATCCTGGCCCCAGACGCGCAGATCGCAAACGGACCGACGGGGGACCGGCAGCTCGAAACACTCGACCGGTGGGTGAAGGAGACGGCGGCCGGATGGCCGACGCTGTGGGGAGGATCCAGGTCCGAGAATCGCAAGGCGATAGACAGATACAAAACCGGGCGGCCAGAAGGCTGGCACAAAACCGTGACTCTGCAGCGTTGCCACGCTTGGTACGCCATCGCGATGAAGAGAACGCCGGGCTCGGTGAAGCTCGGCGGTCGAGAGACACCAGACGATCCAGAGACGGCACAGAAGCGGACCGTCGAGCAGGCGTTCAAGAAGACGGAGAAACTGGAGAAAGCGGCCAAACTCGGAGACCGAACCGTCCTGGTCTTCGAGGCCGATCAGTTGGCGTTCGACAACCTGAAGAACATCGGGACCGCCGTGAGGGGTCTGCCTCGGCGGACGACCGAGAGCGTCAACGACATCATCCTCGTTGAGACCGCGATCGACCCATGGCATGCAGCGTTACTGAAGCACGGAGACTGGATACGGCCGGCGGGAGCACCGCCGAACGGGTTGACGCTAGTGCCCCATGACGCATGGCGGAGCGGAGGACGGAACGCCCCGACCAACATGAAGAACCTCATCATGAAAAACCTCGTCAAGGTTCAGAGCGACGAGCTGACGGATCTGACCGCGAGCGGGGACGCGGGACCCGAAACGACTGACGCGCAGCACCCCCGGAACCGTCAACCGAGAACCGAGAGCAAGGGGAACCCTGGACAGAACGAAGTCAAAGCCTCCGACAGAGAAACGGCGGCTTCCGCCCCACAGACTTCGGAAAGCAGCACGCCCCAAAGGGACGAACAGCTCACAATTCTCCGCGAAACCACCGCACGGCCTTCGCGGCGGTGTGGTCGTCAACGCCGAAATGCTCGGCAATGGCCTTCATGGAGACGCCACGAGCCCGCATCTGCGCCGCCTCCTCAGCGATCCGCCTGTACACCGGGACTGGAGCCGACCAGACAAGCTCCACCTCGAACGGCAGCCGGCCCAAGGTACGAATGTTTTCCTGGCGCGTTCAAAACTATTAACCTGCCTGTTTTCAACACCTTACCCCAACGACTAACAGTAGACCACGAGGTACTTCGTAGACGCGTTCTTCCGAGCCTGGAACCGGCCCCACGGACCAGACAACCAGTCTGCGACACCCCGCGCACATCTAACGACTCCTGACCGCAGAGAACCGCGTTCGCACGCCCCGCGCGGAAGGCTGTCTTCGATCTGCTGGAGCCGCCGATCCTTGTTGTCGTTGTCCACGACAACAATCCCTCCGCCCTGACGAATGAGACCGCGACGCCAAGCAGAAACTGTCGACGACGCCGTAAGCGGACCCTGGTACCGCAAAACCGGACGGACCGCAATCTCGTTAAGCACCTGTTGGGCAACGATGAGGTCGAAACGCCCCATGATGCACGCGTGAGTCCCGTGCCTGAAATCCAAGCTCGGAAGCTCCGCGACAAAGTTGACCAGACCCCGCGCCTCTACGACGAGCGGAAGCGTAAAATCCCGGATGAACGGCTCCCAGACGTTCATCTCCGCGTCCACCAGAGTCACGGCGTATTTGTTTAGCGGGTTATTTCTCAACAAATACGGGGCTGAAATGGGCCTGGAAAGCGGAAGTTCAGAGCCGCGACGAGGTTGCGTTGGCCCGATGGTTTCGTTCACGGATTGCCTCCACCGCCAATACGATGCCGCGGGGAGGAAACCGGACCGAAGCGCCGGCCTGCCGACGGGTGCGGTGGTGACCGAGCCCAGCCCACTCGGGACACCCGCTGCGCAGATCCGACAGCCGACCCGCGGAGCACAGCGTCGCGGCGAGCCGCGGGACCGGCCGCGCTTCGAAGCGGTCGTTTGGAGGCGTGCCCGCCTACGCGGGGGGCGGCGGGAGCCCGAGAACCTCGGGGCCAATCGGTTCGGTGGCGCACATCTCCTCGACGGCGCCAGCGGCGGCGCGCCCGGCGATGAGGGCGGCAGGGACGGCGGGTTCGGTGGCCCGCAAAATCGTGGCGATCAACGGCGGCAGACCGAGGTCGCGTTGGCGGGCGGTGCGCACCACGCTGGACAGCACCTGCTGGGTGTCGGCCCCGCGGCGGGTGCGGTTGCCGCCGCACACCTTGCGGATGACCACGGCGGGCCGGATGGCCTGTTCGGCGCGCCAGTTGGTGGCGTCCAGCGAGGGGTCCCACAGGAAGAGGAAAACGGCGAGGAATTCGGTGACCAGGTGATTGGCGAAACGCACAGCGTCTTTCAGCGGCGGCGGTGCGTCGACCAGCCGACCGAGCCGGGCGATGAGTCGGCCGCGGGCCGTCGCCATGCCGTGCTCACTCAGTTCTCCCGCGTTGCAGCGGTCGCGCAGGTCGAGGCCGGCCTGCAAGGTCGCCTGCACAATCGCCGGCCCAGCGACTGTCGGGATGGTCCTCCTGGAGTTCCTTGCATCGTCGGAGCAGGTGCGCAAGACACGATTGGTGCTCGGCGTCGCGGAAGCAGCGGTACGGCGCCCATCCGTCGCGCACGAGCACGCCGGCGTAGTCGGTCCCGAGCACGGTGGCCGCATCGTCGAACCCGCGGCCGCGGCAGATGGCGTAGACCGTCGTGTCCAGGGTGGCGTACGCCCAGAGCCAGTGGCGGTCGGCGCCGACGCGCCAGCCGGTCTCGTCCGGCGTGACCACGGGCGCGTTGCGGACTTGCTCGCACAACTCCGCGTAGGCCGGCGCGGCGTCGCGGGCGGTGCGGTGCAGCAGGTGGACCAGACCGCTCGGCGTAACGCGCAGATTGAAGTTGGTCCGCAGCAAGTCGGCGACCTTCGCCAGCGGCACCCCCATCCCCGTGTGCAACTCCACGACCAGCGCGACCACGCCGGGGCCGAGTTGCGCCCCGGCGGCTCCCAGCGCGTCGGAGGTCTGCAAGGCGTGGCGGCCCTGCACCCGCCGCCGGCACTGCGAGCAGTGCCCGACCTCGATGTCGAACCGGCGCACGATGGGGCGCACCTTGGGCAGGTCCTCCTGATACTGCGACGCCACGCGGGCCACTTCGACCGCGCCGCCGCAGTCCGGGCACGCCGAGGGGACCGGCGCTGCGTGGGTTTCGTCGACCCGCGCCGGGCGGGGACGGCAGCCGTGCCGCCCGTACTGCGCACCGGGCCGCCGGCCGGGCCGCTTGCCGTGACCCTGCGGCCGGTCCTTGGCGAAGGGCGCCGCCTGTCGGCGGCCGGCGCGACGCGACGCCTCCAACTGCTGTTTCAGGTGGTCGTTCTCGCGCTCCAAACGGTCGTTCTCGCGTTTCAGGCGGTCGTTCTCCCGCCCAAGTTCCTTGATGCGCGCGTCGCGAGAATCCCGCTCCGGCCGGGACGCGTCCGAACCGCCGCGTTTGCCCTTCTCTCGAGCCATACCCCATGTATCGGCACGCGTGCCCCGAACCTGCACACCGCTTCGCGGAGTTTCTCACCCTTACCCGCTAACCAAAGACGACTGGGAGCTAGACTCCCCCGGACGAGAGAATCAAGCGTGCGGTTCTCGGACCTACGCCTGGACACTTCGGCCCGCTACCGTCAACTGATCCGCGAGCGACTCCATCGGTGTTCGCCCTGCGCGGAGTTGCGCGACCCGGTCACGCCACCGCGGTGGAATCGCTTCGAGGCCAAACCGGGCACCGAGGATCGCGCCGGCAACCGCCCCGTTGGTGTCCGTGTCTCCGCCGGCTTCGATGACCCTGCTCAGCGTCTGCTCGAAGCTCGTCGCGCGCCAGAACGCGATCAGCCCGACTCTGAGCGCCAGCAGCGTGTATCCCATCGAGTCGGCGTCGAGGCGCAGACTGGCGATCTCCCCGTCGGACGCCTCCAGAACCGCCTCCCGGACGGGTGCCGGTACGCTCGGGTCATAGCCGTACCGCTCCAGGTCAGGCAGCGAACCCCGAACGCCAAGGATGCCCTCGTCGAGCAACTCGTCGGCCGTGAGCGACTCTCCGCGCAGTGCCGCAGCTGCTGCGACATTCAACAGGGCGCAGGACCAGCCGCAACGGTGGTCCCAGTGTGTGGGCACCGCGCTGACGATGCTGTTGCGGACCAACGCGACCGGATCATCGCGCCAACGAATGGCGGTCGGCGCACACCGCATCGCCGCGCCGTTACCGGCCCGGGATCCATCCCACGCGATTCGTGACGCCTCGGTTATCGACATGCCGACCGGTTTTCGGCTGTGGCCACGCCGCCCTCTCGCCGCCAGTAGCTGGGGAACGTCTCCACCGTACAGCTCCAGGACGTGGCCGGTAAGGGCGCCCATCCCGGCGCCGTTCGTCTCCGCCCATTCCCAGAATCGGCGCCCCAGATCGTCGGGATCGAGCGGACCCTGCTCGGCCGCCGCGGCGATGATGATCGCCTGGGCCAAGTCGTCGTCGTCCGGGTAACCCTTGGCCGCGGCGATCTCGCGGACGCCGTCCGGGAACATCTCGGCGACCATCTGCCTCGACCAACCCTCCTGCACGATTCCGAGGAGATTGCCGGCGGCGATGCCGGCCATCAAGCCGCGGGCGCGTCCCCTTGCGTCACTGGATTCCTCGCCCTTCGTTGGCTTGACCTTTGCGGCTCGCTTTCGTTTCTCGGGCGACCGCGCCAATGGCATCGCGGTCGGGTCGTCGGCGGCGCTCGATCCGCGGACCGACCAACGCGTGGCCGGGCGCCCGCGGCGGGGTGGGAGCGCAGACACCGCCTCGATTCGCTTCTCGAACGCGCCGCTCTGCTGGACGCCACGCTGGAAGTTGCCGGGGTCGAGGCGAGTGTTCTTGACCACCTCGTAGACGCGGCGAAGCTCGCCGATCGTGAACTCGGGCGGGCAGAACTTCGCAGCGAGGGTGTACTCGAGCTTGGACCGTGTCCGATCGACAGCGTCCCTCACGATGCGTTCGTGGTCGAATGCAAGGCGAACACTGCCTCGCTCTATATCTTCCACCGAGGTCAGGGTTGCGGCGACAGCATCCCCGCCGCCACGCAGCACCGGTAGATCTGCGCAGATCGCCCAGTAGGCGATGGTGATCACGCGCATGCGCGGATCCCTGTCCGGAGCGCCGTAGCCGCCGAATTGCTCCAGGTGCCAGGAGCCGGCGCGCAAACCGGTCTCCTCGGCGAGCTCTCGCGCTGCGGCCTGGTCCAGGTCCTCGTCGGGCTTCACGAAGCCGCCCGGCAGCGCCAGCGCACCCAGGAACGGCTCTTGGCCCCTCTTGATCAGCAGCACCTGCAACGCGTCATCGCGGGTCGTGAAGATCACGATGTCCACGGTGACCGC
The DNA here is from genome assembly GCA_965229825.1 of Vicinamibacterales bacterium. GTDB lineage: Bacteria > Acidobacteriota > Vicinamibacteria > Vicinamibacterales > UBA8438 > JAJEEA01. The sequence goes on along the minus strand of CBDDJQ010000011.1, from coordinate 1,202,553 downwards.
AAACGGCGGATAGTCGCGTGGATCGTAGTGGTAGAGGGCGCTAGGAGCCATGACGAGAGAATCATATTGTCTCCACGACAAAAATCAAGTACTATTATTGTTTTTTGGCAAAAACTAACTGGAGGGACTCATGGCACACAGCCGCCCGACCCTGCTGGAGGCACTCACTGCCGAGCCCGTACTCCGCCGCCGCGCAGAAGACATCGCCGTCGAGGAGCTTGGGCACATCCTGTCGACCTCCGAGGCTGCACGCGCCGCCCTCTCCGACATCGTCGGGGCGGCAGGCGCGCGGGTCGGTGTGGTCGACCGGGTTCGAACCCGGGTCACAGGCGAGAAGGGCAAGGGTGCTCGGCCGAGCAGGGTCGGGGCCGGCCTCACCGAGAACCAGCCGGTCGCCTATCTGAAACACTCGCCGGCCGCGCAGCCGTCGGCCCTGCCCTTCGTCGTGCGGCCCGCGCGGGTCGAGTCCCTCTGCGCCGAGTTGCGCCACCGAGTCTCGGAACCGACACCGGGCATCGAGCTGGTGTCGCTTCGCAGGGCGGGGCCGGTACGGAGTGCCGCCGTCTCCCGCGGCACATCCGGGCTGACGCTGACCAGTTGGAGGACTTTGCTCGATCGCATGCAGGCCACTGCCGCCACCCGCGTCCGTGCAGGAGCTGCCCGCGCTGCCAGGGGCTTGGCCGTCGCCAAAGACGCTGCCGCCGGTGGGCTGACCGCCGCCCGGACGAACGGCACCGACGCCCTCAAGGATGCCGCCGACAAGAGCGCCACTGCCGTGCGTTCGGGCGTTGCCGGGTCCGCGGCGGGCTTGGCAGCCACGTCTGCGGCGGCGGTTCCGCGTCTTCATTCCGGCGCCGAAGCGGCCTGTGCCGCCGTTCGCTCGGGTGCGTCTGGCATCGCAGCCGGTTTCGGCACCGCTCACGGAGCTCTTGCCAGCTTCGCCGAGAATCTGGACTGGAGCACCATCGACCCCGCCAAGTACCTGTATGCGGGCACCAGAGGCATCTCTCTAGCTAGAGGCTTGGCAGATGCGCGTCTCGTCTGGGAATCGATTCCCGAACGGCTTCGCGCTCTTGGCCCGGAGGAAGTGGCCAACCGCCTCGAGGGTTTCGACTGGAGCCACATCCGTCCCTACAGTCAGGGCGGTGGCAATGAAGCCTCGAACGGGATCTTCGAGCGCGCCAGCCTGAATCGGAGTCGGGGCGCCGAGCGCATGACCGCAGCGGAGGTACAGGCGGCCCGGCACGTTCTGTCGGAGCAGGCATTTCAGGCTGCGCTTGTCGAAACTGCGTCCCAGGTGTTCACGGGCGCTGTCGCGGCCGCCGCGGTCGCCTGCGTGCTCTCCGCCCTTGAGCACGGTCTCAAGTATCGGCGCCGTGAGATCACCCGCGACGAGATGTATCGGCGGATCGGCGGGGCGGTGGCCAGGTCGGCCGCTGTCGGCGGCGCGGTGGCGGGCGTCATGGCCGTCGTGGCCTTGGCGTTCCCGGCCCTCATTCCCCTCGCGGCGCCTCTCATGATGCCGCTCGCGGTCCTGGGTCTCTGCGCAGTCGGCGGCAAGGTCGTCCGCCTCGGGAAGGAGTGGTACGAGTTCTCTCAGGGTCTCCACATCCGTCAGCTCCCCGACATGTCTCCCGTCGGGCCTCTCCCGACTCCCGAGGAGGCCGCTTCGGGTAGCCGGTAACGGCGCCGTGATTGCAGCGCAATCATTGTGTAAGTTAAGCTCCTCGGACGAACGGAGGGCATGCCGGATGGCGAGCATCACGATTCGCAACCTCGACGACGACGTCAAGACTCGCCTGCGCGTGCGGGCGGCGGACAACGGTCGCTCCATGGAAGAGGAGGCGCGGCTGATCCTGCGGGATGTCGTCGGGCCCAAGCCGAGTTCCCGGAATCTCACGAACATCATCCGCTCGCACTTCGGGCCCGCCAACGGCGTGGACCTGGAGCTGCCGCCCCGCGAGCCAGGGCGCGAGCCGCCAGTCTTCGACCCGGACCCGCAGCCATGACCGTGCTGCTGGACACGAACGTCGTGTCCGAACTGATGCGCACGGCGCCAGACCCAGGCGTCGCGGTGTGGGCGGCCGGCCACTCCCTGGAAGACCTTTTCTTCTCTGCGGTCGGCGAAGCGGAGTTGCGCTACGGCGCCGCCATTCTGCCGACCGGCCGGCGACGGGAGAACCTGGTTTCGGATATCGAGAGGATGCTGGACGAGGCCTTCGAGAACCGGGTGCTGCCGTTCGACAGCGGCGCGGCGCGCGCGTACGCGGACATCGCCGCCATGCGCCGTTCCGCCGGCCGCCCCGTCGGAACGGCGGACTGCCAGATCGCAGCAATCGCCCGCACCCGCCACATGGCGCTCGCGACGCGCAATGTTCGGGACTTCGAGGACATCGACGTCGAGATCGTGGATCCTTGGACGGCGGCAGGGTCGTGACGCTGCCCCCAATTGGGAGCGGTCGACCGCCGATGAGTGGTGTTCGGGCCGGGCTGCGGGCGTTGACGTGGCGCCCGCCAAGTTCGGAGCGAGCCTCGGCCGCCGAACTCGCCGGACCGACGGGGTTCGACAGCCACGAACGTCGAGGGAGTCCAAGTCGCCGCAGCGGCGCGCGTCGTCAAGCAAAGGCCGGCCGGCTGGAGCAGCCCGAACCACGCCCTCGACTGCCGACCTGCCTCGAACGACGCGACCCCACCATTGCGACAACGCCGCGCCTCCGAGGTGACCAGCGCCGACGCCCTGCAGGTCCTCGGTTCCGGGTGAGGCACGCCCGGCGGCGGCAGCGGTTGATGGACTAGTAGGCGGTCTACCTCGACCAGACCGTCCCGCGCCAGCTTAGTACCCCTTGGTCATAAGTTCGGTAACGTATTCAACGCGGTATCGACGACGCGGCGCGTCAACTGGTATCCACTCGCCCGCACCTGCCTGCCGTTGTCGTATTTATGGCCACGAGTACTTAGGATGCGTATTCCGGTCCAAGCCGACCACTGATTCCAGTCCAAACCGATCACCGATTCCGGTCGGAATCGATCACCCTCCGTCGGAGCTGAGCGGCGCGGGACGACCCGCCGGCCGTGAGGTGGTGCCCTTTGTCGCCCACCACCTCTTCGATAGCCGGCCCCGTCCGGCTGCACGGGCTCCAGCTACCTCGACTGCCGCGATTAGCGTCTCGACCACCGACGTCGTGTCGGCCCGTGTCAGCCACCGGCACCGTCACGCTCACGACCGTCCTCGTCTCCTGGTCCACCGCCTGCTCGGCCTTGTGGAGCCAAGTGCGTCCGGCCGTCCTCCATCTTCGTGACCCGCACATCCGGGTCGTGCGGATGGGTCCACTCAGCGTTCGACGACTTCTCCTTTGATGACGACAGCCTTGGACGTGAGCGCCAGCCGCACCGCCTCGGCCTAGGAGTCTGCGCCGCGGAACGATTTTGGACCCGATCGACTTGGTGTGAACCACTTCATGTTGGGGCCTGAATTTCCTGCGGCGCAGACTCGGCCTAGCCCGGCACCAGCGACAGGCGGGCTTTTCCGCACGACCCAGAGCAGCGCCCTGTCCACGTCGATGCCCGGCCAGGGGAGCCTGCCGCCGGCGATGCGCAGGAGCCGCCCGGCGGTCGCCCGCTCGGGTGCCGCCCGGTTGAGACCAGCATCTTGGTCGATCCGCTGGTCTGGAGGCTTCCAATCATCCGGGCTGCGGAGCGAGCTGGTGGCTGTCCGAATTCAGCCGGGGCGGTTCAGGTTGGCTTCGAGGATGCGGATTTCTTCGACCAGCGCGTCGAACCGGGGTGCGTCGTCGGGGACGATGGCAGCGGCGCGCATGGCGTCGTAGTCGGCTTGCAGACCGGGAAGCTGGTCGTCGTCGGGGACGAGCCGCAGCCGGCCGTCGAGGCATTGATCGTAGTTGGCGTAGCCGGCGTGGAAGAACACCTTCTTGTGCCGGACGACATCCTCAGAGGATGTCCGCGACGGCACCGCTGAGGTGTTCAGCGATGTCGCGGCCTCCCATTTCGTACCGCTGACGATCGACCGCGGGGAGGGTGGAGGCGTCGGCTTGGCGCCGGCGGAGGCGGTCACCGGCAGCTACTTCCCGCTGCTGGGAATCGAGGCGGCGGTCGGACGCACCCTGCTGCCGAGCGACGACGTCTCGCGCGGCGGGCATCCGGTCGTGATGCTCGACTATCGATACTGGCAGAGCGCATTCGCCGGCGACCCGGACGTCGTCGGACACGAGATGCGCGTCGGCGGCCGCGCGTACACGGTGATCGGGGTGGGGCCGCCCGACTTCGCGGGCACCGTCCGCGGCCTGACGCCGACGTTCTACGTCCCGTACATGATGGCCGAGGAGCTGAACGGATTCCCCGTGTTCGACGATCGGGGCCACACCGCGCTCTTCGTCAAGGCGCGTCTCCGGCCGGGCGTCACCCTGCCCCAGGCCGACGCCGCCGTCGGGGCGGTAGCCGCGCAACTCACCCGGGACCGCATGGAGAGCTGGGATCCGGCTGGGCAGTTCGCGATCCTCCCGCTCACCGACGTACTGCTCTTCCCGCCGATGGACGTCTTCATCCGGGGGGCGGCGTGGCTGTTGATGGTGGTCGTCGGGCTGGTGCTGTTGCTGGCGTGCACCAACCTCGCCAGCTTCCTGCTCGCGCGCGCCCTCGACCGCCGCAAGGAGATCGCGGTGCGCCTGGCGTTGGGCGCGTCGCGCGGGTCGCTCGTGCGGCGTCTCCTGACCGAGACGACGCTGCTGAGCCTGCTGGCCGGGGGCGCCGGTGTCGGGCTGGCGGTCGGGTTGCTCGACCTTCTGGCCACCGCGGACCTTCCCCTGCCGATGCCGGTCACGCTCGATCTCCGTCTCGACGGGAACGTCCTCGGGTTCACGTTCGGCGTCTCGGTCGTGGCCGGCGCCCTGCTCGGTCTGGTGCCGGCGCTGCAAAGCACCCGGCCGGACGTGGCCGGCGCCCTCAGAAGCGAGAACGCCGGGGGCGGCCAACCCGGTCAGCTCCGGTGGCGCAACGCGCTGGTCGTCACGCAACTCGCGATCTCGCTGGTGCTGCTCGTCGGCGCCGGCCTGTTCCTCCGCAGCTTTCAGCGGGTGCAGTCGGTCGACCCGGGCTTCGGCCGCGAGCCGACCGCCCTGATGACCTTCCTGGCGCCGGCGACCCGGTTCGCGCCCGACGAGGCGCGGGTCTACACGCGGCGCCTCCTCGATCGCTTCCGGGCGCTCCCCGGCGTCGAGGCGGTCGGCGCCATCAGCAACCTGCACCTGAACCCGCTCAGCCAGAGATCGAGCGACTTCAACGTCGACGGGTTCGAGCCGCCGACCGACCACGGTGCCTTTGTCGCGGACCGGGCCGAGGTCGAACCGGGGTTCTTCGAGGCGGCAGGCATCGAGATCGTCCGCGGGCGCAACTTCAACGACGCCGACCGGCCGGATACCCAGCCCGTGGTCATCGTCAACGAAGCGATGGCCCGGCGCTTCTGGACGGACGGCGACGCGGTCGGCCGGCTCGTCCGGCGGCACGACCCCGATCCCCCTTGGCTCGTCGTCGGCGTGGCGAGCGACGCTAAGGTGAGGAAGCTCGGCGAGTCTCCCCGCAACATGATCTATCTCCCGTACTCGCAACGGTTCACGCCGTCGCTGACGGTTGTCGCGAGGACGTCCATCGACCCGGAGCGGACAGCACTCGCACTCCTGACCGCCGGTCGGGAGCTGGATCCCGACCTGCGGGTCCTCGAGACGAAGACAATGGACCGCCATTTGGCGCTGATGCGGCTGCCCCAGCAGCTCTCCGCCTTCGTCCTGTCGGCGTTCGGGGTGCTGGCGCTGGCGCTCGCTGCGGTCGGCCTCTACGGGGTGGTCAACTACGGCATCGCCCGGCGGACGCGCGAGATCGGCATCCGGAAGGCGCTCGGCGCCGACGGCCCCCGCGTCGTGCGGCTACTCGTCGCGGGTGGCCTCAAGCTGGTGGTCCTCGGCGTCGCGCTCGGGCTGGCGCTCGCCGTCGTCGCGACCCGCCTGCTGGGCGGGCTGCTGTTCGAGGTCGACGCGCTCGACCCAAGCGGGCGGAGCGCGAGCGGGAAGCAGAGGAGAACGAGATCAAGTTCGACGAAGAGCTGGTCGGCCGGTTCACGGCCAGGCTGGACGGGGTGCGGGATCTGCGGGGCCGCCCCAGCTACGTCATCTCGTTCGAGCCCCGGCCGGGGAAGCTCCCTGTGCGCAGGCGGATCGACCACGCCCTGAACAAGTCGCGGGGCGAGGTCTGGATCGACACGGAGACCTACGAGATCGCCCAGATCAGCTTTCAGCTGATGGATCGCGTGCGCCTCTGGTGGGGCATCATCGGCTCCATCTCCGACGCTACCGGGCGCCTCGAACGCCGGCCCGTCGCCGGCGACGGCTGCCTGGACACCGAATTCGAGGTCTACTTCCACGTGCGGGTGCTGTTCCGGACCACCCGCCGGAACACGACGACGCAGTGGAGCGAGTTCGAGCTCGCGGACTGACGCGGGCGGAGGGTAGGATAGAGCCCGAATTCAGGCTGGCCCCGGGGCGTCGGTGTCAACGCCGTCCAGCCCGAGTTCTTGGAGCATCTCTCGGCGACAGGTCCCGCACAAGCGCCGGTTCCCGCTCTCGACCATTTCGCGCAGTTCCATGGGTGGTGCCCGCCAGTCGAGGGATCGGGTCAACTCGTCCAGGCAGCGCGGACAGGTCGGTGCCGGCGCTCCGGACTCCATCGCCCGGCACAGCAGGTAGCACATGGCCCCCGCCACGTCGTTCACTCCTGCTGCTTCCGGATCCGGCCTCTCCGGTCGCTGCCACAGTCGCCCGACCAGCCGGAACATCCGCTCGCAGTCCCACGGCTTGAACTCGTGGATCTCCGCGGTCTTCTGGGGCTTCGATTCGGTCATCGCGCTGGCGGCCCTTGCGTGCCAGTGATCACGGTGGCCTCGTGGTCCCCCCTGGCAGGAGCAACCAGTCTCAGGCCGACGAAGTGTCCCTCCGAGGGCCTCGGCGGGGACACGCCTCGCCGAAGCCCTCGAAGTCCGTACGCCTGTACGTCCGATGTGGCAATCCGCCCCGTTCAGGCCGCTCACGTCCTCGACGAGAGCGCGAACATCTGCACCTCGGAGCTGACGCGGCAGCGGGGCGCCGACGACGAATGCACGTGGCTTGAGACGATGCGCTTTGGCTTGGGACGATGCGCTTTGGCTTGGGACGATGCGCTTTGGCTTGGGACGATGCGCTTTGGCTTGGGACGATACGCTTTGGCTTGGGACGATGTCCTATGGCGAGTCAGCATACCGCGGAGAGCTCGGTGATGTCCACTGCAGGCGACGGACCTCGATTCTCTCCGTCGAGCCAAGACGACGAGGAGCGCCGGAGCGCCCGCGCGCGAGCGCTCCGGCCCTGCAGTTGATGCGTCAGTCGCCGGTGATCTCGGTTTCGAGGATGACGGCGGCCTCCTTGCCGCCGAACCGCGTCGAGAAGCACTGCTCGGCGGGAACATTCCGCACCCACGTTGCTTCGCGAGCCTGCAGCGCCTCTTCGCGAGCCCGCAGCCTCTCCTGGTCGCGGGCTGAGGTGAGCCCCGTGATCGCCGACATCGGGAGGCCCGGCACCGAAGGCAGGTCCTCCAGCTCAGCGCACCCGCCGTCCGGCGTCGCGCCCGACTCGGTCATGAGCCCCCCGGCGAGCTCGGCCTCGAACGACTCGTAGATCTCGGCCTGCTCGTGGACGAGTTGTTGATCAGCGGGGTGCAGGGTTGGAAGCCCGGCGCCGGAAGTCCTGCCCCCCAGTGCGGCTCCCCCGTCTCGATGTCGCTCTGCCTGACCTGCAACTGCGCTTGGCCGGAGCAGGAAGTCCCCCGGTGCTCCGAACCCGTCGAGGACCTCCGCCGTCTCCGTGAAGGCCTGCTCGACCGGCAAGCGGCCCGGCGAATCGCCGACTAGATGGACTCGCGGATCGCCGGGCTCGAAGACCCACGCAGCAACGGAAGGGCCCTCGCCGGCGCGCTGGGCGGGCTCTGGCGTTATCGGGTCGGCAGCTGCCGAGTGATCTGCGACATTCAGGACCGCGTGCTGCGCGTTCTCGTGGTGAGGATCGGCAACCGCCGCGACGTGTATCGATAGCGGGCCGCGTCACCCGTCCCGTGTCCGGCGCGCGTGCACCATACCGGTAATCCCCCCGCCGATGACCAGGGCGATGGCGAGCGCTCCGGTTCCGAGGAGCGCGGGTGCGGCCGACATCGGCAGGAAGCCGCGGGTCGCGAGAAACAGCCCCATCCCCGCGGCGCCGCCGAGGAGCCAGCCGGCTCCCTCCAGCCAGTGCATGTCGCGAAACGGATGCAGTTCTCGGCCCGATCCCCACAGGGCAGCCGCTGCGGCCCAGACCCGGTCCGCGTCCCAGCAGAGCAGGTAGACGACCGCGAGCAGCATGCCCGCGACGACGACGGCGGTCAGGCCGAAGCCGACGCCGATGGTGATCAGCAGGATGCTGGCGACCACCGGAAGGAACAGCGCCGCGCCCAGCGTCGCGGTGCGGGGAACGAGCAGCAGCATCGCCGCGAGCACCTGCACGAGGCCGATGAAGCGCCACCAGGGGCCGGTGCGGTACATCGCCTCGAAGAAGAAGCCGACGGGGTTGTCGACCGGCAGGGTCGTGAACCGCTGCCCGGTCAGCTTGACGAGGCCCGTGGGCAGGAAGGCCATCGCGAGGAGGAGGCGGTTCATCAGCGTGAACCGCCGCAGCAGGGGCGTGGCGCGGACGCATGCGAGCAGGTCCGCCATGGCGGGCGGCACGTCTTGGCGCATCGCGGGGTCGGGTGAGGCGCTCGGGCCCGCAATCGCGCCGGGCGCGAAGGACCAGCCCGCGGCGCTCGTTCTGCGCTACGGTCGACAAATTACCTTACGAGCCCAGCGCTTGCCCCGTTCGCGACCCTGCGGGAGTCTCGATCCGAAATAGAATGGGACGCGATCGCGTCACGTCATCCGGAGGTCACAACATGGTCAGCAACCCTGCGGCGTACCGTCGTGTCGCCCCCTGGTTCGCACTAGCCGGCGTCCTGCTCCTCATCTTGCCGGTCGTCGCCGCCCAGGAGGAACAGGCGGACCGCGAGCCTCCCGGTCTCCCCGACGTCTCCGTGCCGGACGATCCGTTCGTCATCAACACCCATGCGATCGAGGAGGTCCGCGTGGTCGTCGTGACGAAGGGGCTGTCGCATCCGTGGGGGATGGCGTTCCTGCCCGATGGGGGCATCCTGGTCACCGAGCGCGACCGCGGGCGGCTCCGGATGATCCGCGACGGGGTGCTCGACCCGGAGCCCGTCGCCGGGGTCCCGGCTGTATTCACCGGGGGTCTCGCCGGCTTGATGGACGTGGCGCTGCATCCCGCCTTCGACGAGAACCGGCTCGTCTATCTCACCTACACCCGACCGTTGCCGGACGACGCCGCGACCGTCGCCCTGGTGCGGGGGCAGCTCGACGGCATGACGCTGCGCGGCGTCGAGGACGTGTTCGTGGCCGAGCCGTTCGGGGGGACGACGGCCGGGGCCCGCATGGGGTTCGCTCCCGACGGCACCCTGTACCTGACGGTCGGCGGCGCCTTCCGCACCGACCCGGCCGAGTCGCGCGCCCAGGATCCGGGCAGCCACGCGGGCAAGGTGCTGCGGCTGAGGGACGACGGCTCCGTGCCGGAGGACAACCCGTTCGTCGGCCGGGAGGGCTACAAGCCGGAGATCTTCTCGTTGGGGCACCGGAACCACCAGGGACTGACGCTGCATCCGGAAACGTTCGCCCCGCTGACGACCGAGCACGCCGTGCAGGGCGGGGACGAGCTGAACGTCATCGAGGCCGGGAAGAACTATGGGTGGCCGATCGTGTCCTACGGGCGGCAGTACGACGGCGCGCGGGTGTCCGGCCGGTTCTGGGCGCCGGGCATGGAAGAGCCGCTCGTCTTCTGGTCGCCGTCCATCGCCCCGGGCGGCCTGACCTTCTACACGGGTGACCGATTCCCCGCTTGGAAAGGGAACCTGTTCGTCGGGGCGATGATGACGGGCCGGATCCGCGGGACCGGACACCTCGAGCGGATCGTCTTCAACGACGTGGGAGAGGAGCTGGCCCGGGAGTGGATCCTGACCGATCTCAGGCAGCGGATTCGCGACGTGCGCCAGGGCCCGGACGGCTTCCTGTACGTGCTGACCGACGAGGACGAGGCGGCCCTGCTCCGGCTCGAGCCGGTAGCGGAGGCCACCGAACCTTAGAAGCCGTGGCGAAAGTCCCCGCTGCATTCGAGCGGCGCGTGCTGCCCACCGTGGTCACTGAAAACTCCTCACCTCGATTACTGAGGGGAGGGCAGGACAGCTTCGGACCCCGGCCGAAGAGCCCGAGCATCTCCACGCCGACGAGCGGACGGAGATCGTCGCGGGGGCGCGCCGGGCGGTGCTGGACTTCTTCATCGCCTTCAATACCGGCGATGTCGACGGCACGGTCGCGACGCTCAACCACCCGCACCTGTTCATGACCGCCGGCGGCGGGTTCTCGGTGGCCGAGTCTCCCGGCGACGGCCCACGCCCGGACTTCGACCGGATGCGACGGGACGAAAACTGGCACATGAGCACCATCGACGCGTTGGAGGCGAGCACGGTCACGCGGAACAAGGTGCACTTCGAGCTGACCTTCTCCCGGTGGCACCCCCGACGGCACCCGCTACTGGACCGTGCCCGCGCTCTGGATCGTGACCCGCGCGGCGGACCACTGGGGCATCCAGGTCCGCTCGCTCATGCCGGCCACCTTCGACGCGCGGGGCAGGTAGGGCGGGCTCGTTCCCCTTGGGCCGAGCTCGACTGGAGGACGAGGGGGGCCACCATGCCGACGATGCACGACCCGGCGCGCCCCGGCGAGAGCCTTCGGGACGCGTTGGAGGCCGAGGGTTGGACGGTGACCGAGGCGGCCGCGAAGCTGGGCTGCACGCGGCAGACCCTGTCTCGGGTGCTGAACACTAGAACTAGAACGCGATGGGCGTTCCGAGTCTCGTCCCTCGAAGTACCGGATGAGCAACAGGCGGAAATAGCGGCCCGGCGCCAGACTTGGCCGTCCCATCCGCGCATAGAGCTGGCCTGATATTGGTACACGCTCGACCACGGCTCGATGGGCGAACGATCCTGGCCGCTGCGCCCCGATCGGTGCTGGGCGCTCAAGCGGCGCCGTCAGAAGCCGAGCTGGCTCGCCATGTCGTTGAAGTCGGTGGCGACGACGTCGAAGTCGGGATCCGGCGTCAGATCCCGCTCGACGCCGGGTCCCATCTCCGTCGGCCGGGGGACGTAGCCGGTCCGGAACCCGATTCGGGCCGACGCCCGGAGGTCGCCCTTGTGGGCCGCGACCATCATCACCTGCTCGGGCTCGAGGCCCAGCAGGTCGGCCGCGGTCAGATAGGCTTCCGGGTCGGGCTTGTAGTGCCGCGCCAGCTCCGCCGACAGCACCGCGTCCCACGGAATGCCGGCGTTCTTGGCCATGTTGACGAGCAGGGCGACGTTCCCGTTCGAGAGCGACGCCAGCACGTAGCGCGTCTTCAGCCGGGTCAGCCCCTCGACGGTGTCCGGCCACGGGGTCAGGCGGTGCCAGGCGCGGTTCAGGTCGTCGAGCTCTTCCTCGGTCAGGCTCTCGAGCCCGTACTTCGGGACCAGCTCGTCGAGGATCATCCGGTGCAGGACGTCGATCTTCGTCCACCCCAGCTCGCCGCGCCGCACGCGGGCCATCGCGGGGCCGTAGCCGCCGCGCCAATCGTCGGCGAACGCGGCCCAATCGGCCTCGATCCCCTTGCGGCGTCCGACCGCCTCGCCCTCCCGGGTGATGCTCGTCCGCCAGTCGACCACCGTGCCGAAGACGTCGAACGTCATCGCCCGCACGCCCTGGACCCGCTCGCTCAGGGCCTGCCGGGCGGGGAGCGCGGCGAACACCGACGTACGCGTGAAAGCCGCCGCCACCAGCGCGGCCGAACCGTTCGCGAAAAACTCTCGCCGTCTCATGTTCCGGTCGGTGCTTGACATCCAGGGCCTCCTGCCATCCGTCGTCGCCTCAGCCTATCTCTTCACCCGCGCCCCTGTCCATGTTTCGCCGGGACGAAGCCCTGAAATTCCGGCTCGGCACCAGGAGCTTGCGCCGTAGAAGTTTCGCGCCAGCGAAACTTCCAACGCGACCGCAAGGTCGCGCCAGCGGCGGGAATGCGGGGCCGCCGTCTCGCGTCAGTACTCCCGGAAGATGCGCCGGATCTCGTCGAGGTCGCGGGTCTTCGTGAGGGCGAGCATCAGCAGGATGCGCGCCTTCTGCGGGTTGAGGGTGTCACCGGCGACCATGCCCCGCTCGTCGTAGGCGGGGAGCGGAAGGACGCGGCCGCTCCCGGTCCGGTTCGACCGGACGACGACCGGGCGCTCGGCCGCCGGCAGTCGGGCCGCGCGTTCGAGCGCGGTGCGTTCGACGCCCGAGACGAGCCCCGCGCCGGTGCCGGCGAGCACGAGGCCGTCGACCCCTTCGTCGATCAGGGTCTCGATCAGCACCGGGTTCGGCTCGACGTACGAGTAGACGATGTCGACGGTCGGGAACTCCGCGACGCCGGTCAGATCGAACTCCGAATCGGCGGTGTGCCGCTTCGTCGGCGCACGGTAGAAGCTGACCCGGTCGCCGTCGACGTAGCCGAGGAACCCGAGGTCGCGCGAGCGGAACGTCTCGACCCGGTAGGTGCTGGTCTTGGTCACGTCGCGGGCGGCGTTGATCTCGTCGTTCATGACCACCAGCACCCCCTTGCCCCGCGCCTCGGGGGCCGCGGCGGTGCGCACCGCGTTCAGCAGATTGAGGGGGCCGTCGGCGCTGATCGCGGTCGCCGGACGCTGGGCGCCGACGAGGACCACCGGACGGTCGTGCCGGACCGTCAGGTTGAGGAAGTAGGCAGTTTCTTCGAGGGTGTTGGTGCCGTGGGTGATGACGACCCCGGCCGCATCCGGATCGCCGCGAAAGATGTCGTCGATGCGGCGGGCAAGCGTCAGCCAGTCGTCGAAGGTGATGTTGGGGCTGCCGATGTTGGCGACCTGCTCGACCCGGATGGTCGCGTGTTCCGCGATGGCCGGCACCGCGGCGACGAGCTCCTCGCCCGAGTAGGCTCCCGCCCGATACTCCGTCAGGCTGGTCGACGACGAACCGCCGCCCGAGATCGTGCCTCCGGTCGCGAGCACCCAGACCACCGGCGGAACGCCGGACGCCTCCTGGGCGAGGACCGGGGAGGCCGTACCCGACGTCCAGAGCGCGGCCGCGACACCGGCGAGGGCGGGCATCAACCTCTTGACCCGGTGGGCGCGAGCCGAAGCCGCGGTGGGGTGCACCGTCCGGTCGCCCCACGGGGCTCCCGAAGGACCGGGAACAGCGCGCGTGTCCGCGAGACGTGACGTGTGGCGTGTCATCGTGACATCTTGATGGTCGAGCCGCGCGAACGCAAGATCGGCGGAATGGCCAGCCACCGCCGGGTGCCGCCCCACCGGTTGCGATGCAATCATCCGACGCCGCCCCGCGCGAGGCCGCGATGACCGACGAGGCGGGCGCCGCACCCGCGGGGAACCGTCAGGGCCGGCCCGGTCCGTAGAGCACGCGCCCGGGCCGCGCCCCGGTGTGCTCCCCGCCCTCGACGACCAGCGTCCCGTTCACCAGCACGTACTCGACCCCTTCGGCGTACTGGTGCGGGTCCTCGAACGTGGCGAGATCGACGATACGGGCCGGATCGAAGACGGCGAGGTCGGCGAAGAACCCCTCGCGCACCAGCCCGCGGTCGCGCAGGCCGAGCCGCTGGGCGGTCGCGCCGCTCATCTTGCGGACCGCCGCTTCGAGGGTCAGCACCCCGCGTTCCCGCACGTAGCGGCCGAGGACGCGCGCGAACGTGCCGTACTCGCGCGGGTGGGGCACGCTCGCACCGAAGATCGACACCCCGCCGTCCGACCCGATGGCGGTGGCCGGATGCTGCATGATGCGCTCGACATCCGCCTCGTCCATCGCGTGGTAGATGGCCCGGGCCCCGCCGCGCACGATGATCTCCATCACGAGGTCCGCGGCGGCGGCCATCGTCACCGCTTCCCCTCGGTCGGCGAGAATGTCGGCGAGGCTCTTGCCCTCGAGCGACCGGTCCCACTCGCACAGCCCGATGACGATGTTCGCGGGGTCGCCGCCGCCGCGGTCGTGCTCGATGCGATAGACGATCTCCTCGCGGATGCGCCGGCGGGTCTCCGGGTCCTCGAGACGCGCGACGAGCTCGCTCGTGCCGCCGGCCTGGGCCCACTGCGGGACCACCGCGGTGATCGAGGTCTGTGACGCGGTGTACGGGTACTGGTCGATGGTGATGTCGACGCCGCGCGCCCGCGCCGCGTCGACGAGGGCGAGGCTCTCCACGCTCTGCCCCCACATGTCGCGGCTGATCACCTTGTGGTGGGTCATCTGCACCGGGATGCCGGCCTCCTCGCCGATGCGGATCGTCTCGCGCACCGAGTCGAGCAGCCGCAGGGCCTCGTCGCGCATGTGCGAGATGTAGATGCCGCCGTACGCCGCCGCCACCGCCGAGAGCGCGATCACCTCTTCGGTCGGCGTGAAGCTGCCGGGCACGTAGAACAGCCCCGTCGAGAGCCCCAGGGCGCCGGCCTCCATGGCTTCGGCAACGAGGGTGCGCATGCGGTCGAGCTCGTCGCGAGTCGGCTCACGGTCGTCGCTGCCCATCACCTCTTGGCGAATCGTGCCCTGGCCGGCGAAGACCGCCCAGTTCGGACTGATGCCGGTCGCGGCCATCTCCTCCAGGTGCGAGCCGATCGGCCACGGTGAACTGCCGTCGTTGCCCTCGGTCAGCGTGGTGACCCCCTGCCGCAGGTAGTTGTCGGCGGTCGGCACGTCGAAGATGCCGCGCACGGCGTGGGTGTGCGGATCGATGAAGCCCGGCGCCACCACCAGTCCGGCCGCGTCGACGACCCGGTCCGCCGCCGCATCGGACAGATCCCCGACGCGTGCGATACGGTCTCCGCGGACCCCGACGTCGGCGCGAATCCAGGGATTCCCGGTCCCGTCGACGACCCGGCCGCCCCGCACGATCAGATCGAAGCGCTCAGCCTCCTGCGCGGACGCGGGCGCCGCCAGCAGAGCCACCGCCAGGAACAGCATCGGAACACGCCCTGTAACCATGATCATCCTCCCGGGGCAGCCGGAACCTTCTCCCGGACTCGCTCCCCGCGACATCATCACCTGCCTCGGCATCCCGGTCTGACCACGGAGTCCGGGACGTCTGGCAGATGATAGTCGATGCGGCGCGGGCTCCTGGCTAATGCTAATGGAGGCTCGTCGGCGCTTCGAGACCGGTCACCACGGTCTCCATCCGCAGGCTTCTCTCCCCACCAGGATCCGCGGGACGTGGTGGTGGGCTGCCTCTACTCGTGCTTCCAAATCCGAGGCGCGGCGCGCCGGCCGCCGGCCAAGGTCCGGCCCGCGGAACCGGCGGACCGGCGCGCCCGCCTGGAACGGCCTCACGGCTCGACCGTGATCTCGCCGATCGCCCAGGGGTGCTCGGTGCAGTGGTACACGAACGTGCCGGGCTCGTCGAAGGTGACGAACCCCCACGTCGCCGGCTCCAGCGTGCCCGCCGTCCAGCTCTCGTCCCGCGCCGCCACCGTATGCGCCAGCTCGCCGTTGTTGACGAACTGCACGCGCGCGCCCGCCGCCACCCGCGCCCGCACCGGGTTGAACGCGTGCTCGTCGATGGCGTACCGGCGGCCGCCCACCGACCAGGAGGGGTTCTCCAGGAGGGTCGCGGTCTCGATCTGGCTGGTGTCGCGCGGCGCGGGGCCCGAGGGTGGGAGGTCGGCCCAGGGGTCGGCGGGCACCTCGCCGCGCGCGGCGACGGCGCCGTCGAGGGTGAACGCCCACAGCTCGGGGCCCATGGCGATGGCGATGTACTGCTCGCCGTCGAGCTCGTAGGCGGCGGCCGGTCCCGGGCGCAGGCGCGCCCCCGCCGCCGCGGTCTGGAACGCCCAGACGCGCTCGCCGCTCCCGGCGTCGTAGGCCTCGACCTGACCGCCGGGCGAGCCGCGGAACATCAGGCCGCCGGCGGTGGTGAGGGGACCGCTGGTGCCGAGCAGCGGGCTCGGCACCTCGTGCTTCCAGACCACGCGGCCGGTCCTCGGATCGACGGCGGCGATGATGCCCACGGAATCCGGCAGGCTGATGTGACCGCCGCTGGGGCGGGACAGCCAGGGGTCCTCGAAACGCCGGGCGCGCCCGACGTGGGCGTGCCCCTGCGCGTAGATGTACCCGGTCTCGGGGCTGAAGGACATCGGCGTGACCCGTACCCGAGGAATCGGCGCCCCGGGCGCCACGACGGTGTGGCCGTCCACCGACGGCGGGGTGTACGTGCTGCAGCTCAGCTCGAACGGCGGCGGCACCCGGTCGCGCCAGAACGAGCAGTCCGGAAGGATGCTCTCGGCTCCCACCGGGAACGGCTGGGTGGGCGCGGTGTGCAGGAAGGCGTCCTGCGGCACCTCCCGTTCCTCGATCTCCAGCAGCGGCTCGCCGGTCGCCCGATCGAACAGGAACAGATAGCCGTCCGCCCGCATCGCGGCCACCGCCTTCCGCGGCGCCCCGTCGACCTCCGCCTCGTACAGCAGCAGCGGGGTCGCGATGTCCGCGTCCCACACGTCGTGTCGCACCACCTGATAGTGCCAGCGCCGCTCCCCCGTCTCCATGTCGAGGGCCAGCACCGAGGCCGTGAACAGGTTGTCGCCCGCCCGGATCTCGCCCCCGAACATCGGGACCGGATTGCCGGTCGAGAAGTACACCAGACCCAGGTCGGGGTCGACCGTCCCCACCAGCCACACCCCGCCCCCGCCGAGCTCCCACGTATTCGAGTCCTGCGGCCATGTCTCATGGCCGAAGTCTCCCGGCCGCGGCACCACGAAGAACGTCCACTCGGTCTCGCCGGTCGCCGCGTCGAGGGCGATGACCCGCCCCTGCCCGCCGCTGTCGCCGTTGGCCAACCCCACGAAGACCCGGCCGCGCGCGTACATCGGCGCCGTCGTCACGCCCTCGCCGGCCTGGGGCGGCACGCTGCCGACCGCCGCGACCCACGCCAGCTCGCCGGTGTCCTGCCGCAGCGCCGCCACCTGTGCGCTCCGCAGCCCGACGAAGACGAGGTCCTCTCCCAGCCCGACCCCCTGCCACGACGGGACCATCTGCGCCTCGCCGGGGGGCGGCTGCCAACGCCAGACCGTCTCGCCGGTCCGCGCGTCGATCGCGAAGACGTTGGCGCCGGCCGTCAGGTAGAGAACCCCGTCCTGCACCACCGGGGTCGCGCGCGACGCCGCGCCCCCCGCGAGCCGGGTCACCCACGCCCCGCCGAGTCGGTCGACGGTGTCGAGGCCGACGCCGGCCAGGGTTGAATGGCGCGAGCTCGACCAGTTCCCCCCGACGAGGGGCCAGTCCCCGGCCGGATAGCCGGAGCCGCCCTCCGGGTTCTGCCCCAGCACGCCGGTCGGCTGGGCTGCGATTCCGGCCGCCAGCGCGGCAACGAATCCCCACTGAAGTCCACGCATGACGCCCTCCTCCCGTTCGAGCCGCAGCCCCTCGTGTGCTCTCCCTGGCCCGCAGCTGTGTGCGTTCCACGGGGTCGGCGCGCTCATCGTGCAGTCGGGGCTGCGCGGGGCCGGTTCGCGCCGCGCCGACTGTTTGCACAACCGCCGGCCGCGCTCCGCGGCTACCTGGCCGCCGCCTCCGCCTCGATCACCGGAGCCGGTTCGCAACGCGCCGACTGTTTGCACCGAGCGGACCGCCGGCCCCGCTCACGGCTGTCCGGCCGCCGCCTCCACCTCGAGCGCGCGCGCGCCGCCCAGCATCAGGGGCATCGAGTGGTGCCCCTCGTGACAGGCGTACTCCCACATGTCTTCCTCGAGCCGCCGCATCGGCACCTCGAAGGTCCACGGGCGCTCCCAGGTCCCCGGGTCGTCCACGATCGCCTGGTAGAGCAGCGTCCCGGCGTCGACGCGCGTCAGCCGCTCGGTCAGGCGCATGCTCCCGGTGGTGCTGCGCCACTGCCGGCGGGCGTCGAAGTTCGTGGTCTCGATGACGAGGGTGTCACCCTCCCAGCGGCCACGCGAATCGCCCGACCACTGCAGGAGAGAGGGATCGAGAGCGGGACGCCCGTCGAGGGGGACGACGCGCACCGTGTGCACCATCTCCGTCACCAGGGCGACGTGGTCCGGGGTCTGGAACAGTTGCATGTTGTTGTTGTACGCGCTCGGGTTCATCGGCGGCCCCGCGTTGAACCCCAGGATGCAGCGGTCGTAGGTGCTGAAGTCCTCCCACGAGTCGGCCGGCTGCGCCCGACGGTGCGCCGCGCGCGCCGCGGTGCGCTGCTCTCCGTCCGCCGTCATCGCGGGGTAGCGCCCGCTCGGGGGATCGACGATCAGCGACGTGCGCCGGGTCCCGACGGCCTGTGTGCCGCTGTCCAGCCACGTGTGGTTGTACGAGCCGTTCCCGCCGTCGGGCCGCCGGTCCACGTTCTCCCCCGCCTCGGTCCGCTGCGCGGGCAGGCTCAGGAAAAGGTTCTGCCGATCGATCGCCCGCTGCTCGAGCTCGGCCGACGCCTCCTCGGTCAGGAACGCCTGGTCCGCCAGATCCTCCGGCCTCTGCATCGGCGTGATGCTGCGGAAGTCCCAGACGCCGCCCAGGTCGGGCGCGCCCCACGCGGTCCGCGGCGGGTCGTTCCGGGCCTGCGCGGGGACCGTGCCCACCGCGACGGCGGCGACCAGAGAAACCGCGATCGACACCGCGGTCATTCGACGGCTCATCCTGCCCTCCTCTGCTGCCTCGCTGCGCGGGCCGGTTCGACCCGCCGGTCCGGGACGGCCTCGGCGCCCCGGCCCCGGCCGATTATCCCCGATTCCGGGAGGCTCGGGGTAGGTGCCCGCCGCACCTGGGGAGTACTGTACCGGTGGCCTCGGTACCTGAACCGATCGATCTGGTCCGTATCTTCGTCGACGTCGGTCGCCGGTCACCGGCCGTCGTCACGGCGTATCGGACGAGCAGAGTGGAGAAGTACTGGAGGCGTGCGCAATGAAGGTCTCCTACGACCCGAAGACGGACATCCTGAGCATCGTCCTCCGTGACAACCGGGCCATCGCCGAGAGCGACGAGGACAAACCGGGCGTGATCCTCGACTACGACACGGAGGGCAATCTGGTATCGCTCGAGGTCCTGGACGCGTCGACACGGGTGAGCGATGCGCGGAAGATCGAGTATCAGATGGCGGAGTAGGCCGGTCTGAAAGCGCAGGTGAAGTGCACTCGTCCCCGTTCAACCGGGGGGCGTGGCTCGGGGCTCGCCTGTCAGGCAGTGCGCAGAGGCGCGGGCGGCTCCCGCCCACTGGCGGATCGATGGTGACGGCCGACCACGCCGCCTGGTGCCGCCCAGGGGCGGTATAATCAGCAGAATCTCGTCCAGCAACGCCTCTCGAACCGGAGGTAGCAGATGCGCAGCACGTGCTTGGCGGCGGCGATCTCGCTCACGTTCTCGGCCCTGCCGGCCATGGCCCAATCCGCCGGCGGCGACATGCCGATGCGGACGCCCGACGGCCACCCGCACATCTCCGGCACGTTCACCTTCCGGACGCTGACGCCGCTGCAGCGGCCGGCCCGGTTCGCGGACCGCGAAACCCTCGATCCGGAGACCGCCGCGGCGTTCGAGGCGTCGGAGAGGACGCGACAGAATCGCGATCTCTTCGACCCCGAGACGGGGGCGCCGAACGCGGGATACCAGTCGCGCGCCGCCGGGGGCGTGCTCTCCTACAACGAGTTCTGGTACGAGCGGGGCATCGAGCTGACCTCGGACAAGCGGACGTCGCTCATTATCGATCCGCCCGACGGGCGGTACCCCCCGCGGACGGAGGCGGCCCGGCAGGCGAACGCGGAGCGGGCCGCCTACCGGCGCGAGCACATGTACGACTCCTACGAGAACCGGAGCCTGGGCGATCGCTGCATCATGTTCGGCAAGTCGGGGCCGCCCATCCGGCCCGGTGCGTACAACAACAACCTGATGATCTTCCAGACCGCCGACCACGTGGTGATTCTCACCGAGCAGGCGCGTCAACACCGGATCATCCCGCTCGAGGACACGGAGAAGCCACGCCTCGAGCAGTTCGCGGGCGTGTCGCGCGGGCGCTGGGAGGGCGAGACGCTGGTCGTCGAGACCACGCAGTTCCGCGATTGGGGAAACGGGAGGACCGGCCCGAACCTGCACCTGGTCGAACGGTTGACCCGGGTCGATCCCGATTCCGTCACCTACGAGTACACGGTGACCGACCCGTCGACGTACACCGCGCCCTATACGGTCATGATGCCGTTCCGGCGCACCGACGGCGAGATCTTCGAGTATGCCTGCCATGAGGGCAACATCGGGCTCCACGGCATCCTGGCGGGTGCGCGAAACCTCGAGCGTCAGGGGCGCGAACTGCGTCCCTGACCGGCCGCCGTGGGGAGCCGGCGCGGCGGTGCGCAACCCTCCGCGCGCCGGCATCCGGACGGAATCCAGGGCTGGCCCTCGATGGAGTGGCAACTCATGTCGATCACCGTCCCAAGGAGTGAGAGATGAACCGTCTTCCTCGCGTGCAGGTCTCGGTCGGCGCCCTGGCGCTGGTCATCGCCGCCACTCTGGCGCCCGTGGCGGGCTGGGCACAGCCCGCGTCGCCCGAGGGTTGGGCAGCGCCGCGGACCGCCTGGGGCGACCCTGACATCGGGGGCGTCTGGAACAGCTCCACGGTGACGCCGCTCGAACGTCCCGAGGCGCAGGCCGGCAAGGAGTTCCTGACCGAGGAGGAAGCGGCGTCCATCGAGCAGCGCGTGGTCGAAGCCAACGCCCGCGCGAACGCTCCGAGCGCCGTTCGCACCGAGCCCCTGCCGGTGGGCGGCAACGTAGGCGCCTACAACAGCTTCTGGCTCGATCGCGGGACCACCGTCGTCCCGACGCGGCGCACCTCGCTCGTCATCGACCCGCCGAACGGACGCCTGCCCCAACTCACGCCGGAGGCGGAAGCGTACATCACGTCGCCGGAGCGGCAACGGTTGAAGGATGTGCGGGAGGGGCTGGTTCCGGCCGATTCCTACGAGCAGTTCGACTACGGCGACCGGTGCATCTGGTATCGCGGCGTCCCCTCGCTGCCCACCGCCTACAACAACAACTATCACATCGTGCAGACGCAGGATGTGGTCGCGATCGCGCAGGAGCACATCCACGACGTGCGCTTCATCCACCTCGACGGCCGTCCGCGGATCGACGAGCGCGTCAGTCAGTTCGGCGGCCATTCACGGGGGCACTGGGAGGGCGACACGCTCGTGGTCGAGACGACCAATTTCGGCGATCGGGCCTACCTGTTCGCGTCCGGCCCGGGACCGCAGGGCGGCACCAACTGGGACCTCAGCCCGGCCCTGCGGGTCGTGGAGCGATTCACCCGGGTGGGCCCGCGGACGCTCGACTACGAGTTCACGGTGAACGATCCGAACGTCTGGACCGGCCCGTGGACCGGCTCGTCTCCGTGGGCGCGCGGCGAGGGACCGCTATACGAGTACGCCTGCCACGAGGGCAACTACGGGATGACGAACATCCTCGCCGGCTCGCGCGCTTCGGAGACGAGCGCCCAGGACCGATAGTGGGAGCGGGTCGGGTCGCGAGAGCCCTGCTCCTCGTGGCAGGGGTACTGGCGGGGACCGGCGCCGCGAGCGCGCAGACGCCGGAGCTGGTGACCGATCGCCCCGATCGAACCGAGTCGGCCACGGTCGTGCCGCGGGGCCTGTTCCAGGTCGAGACGGGCTACGTGTTCGCCCGCGAAGGCGGCGTGGATGACCATGCGGCGCCCGGCTCGCTGTTACGCGTCGGTCTCGGCGCGCGGACGGAGCTCCGCCTCGGCCACGCCGGCATCGTGGGCGGAGAGGGCGGCCGCGGCGCGGGCGACAGCGAGCTTGGCGCCAAGATCAATCTCATCCCCCGCGCAGACGGCTGGCGGCCCGAACTCGCACTCCTGGGCGGCCTGTCGCTCCCGACCGGCGACCGCGGGTTCTCGAGCGAGGGCGCCGACCCATCGTTCCTGGTCGCCTTCGCCCACGAGCTCCTGCCGAGACTCTCGCTGGGCTACAACGCCGGGGCGGCGTGGGAGTCGTCGGCCGATCGGCCGGATCGCGATGCGTTCATCGTGTACTCGCTGGCGCTCGGTGTCGGCCTGACGGATCGCCTGGGGACGTTCCTCGAGCTCTTCGGCGCCCGGCAGGTCACCGGCGCGATCGCAAGCAGCGCGTCCGTGGACGGCGGGCTGACGCTTCTGCTGACCGACGTCCTCCAGCTGGATGTCTCCGTCGGCCGCGGGCTCCGGGGTCCGGCCGACGATCTGTTCGTCGGCACGGGGCTCAGCTTTCGATTGCCGCGATAGGGCCGGCGGGACGCCAGCCGCCGGGCCGGGTGCGTCGACGACCTTCGCGGTCGCGACTCATCGGCTCACCACGCGCGCGACCATTTCGAGCCGCCTGTCTCCGGAGTCCGCAACGCCGCGTCGACCCCCGCCTCGGTTTCGATCTGCCGGCCGAGAATCCACAGCAGGTCGGAGAGGCGGTTGAGATACGCCAGCAAGTCTGCGCGGACTTCCGCGCCCGATTCGGCGAGCTGCACCACCCGCCGTTCCGCCCGGCGGCACACCGCCCGCGCGACGTCGAGCGCGGCGGACGCAGCGTGCTCTCCCGGAATCGCCCAGTCGTCCAGAACGCCGTCGATCGCCTCGATGCGCCGAACCTCGGCCGTGAGCCGTTCGACCATCGCGGCCGCCACCGCGGGCGCCTTGTCGGCGCGCGGCGCGGGCGTCGCCAACTCGCCGCCGATGGCGAACAGCTCGCGCTGGATGTCCTTGAGCAGCTCCCCCGACGCGGCGTCCGGGCAGATTGCCCGGGCGAAACCAATCTGGCTGGTCAGCTCGTCGACCGCGCCGTACGCTTCGACCCGCAGCGACCCTTTCGAAACCCGCACGCCGCCGACGAGCCCGGTCTCGCCGCCGTCGCCTCCCTTGGTGACGATGCTCATGTCGATGTCTCCACTGCCGATGGTGTTACCCGCACCCGCGCGCCGACGATGCGGCATCCTTCACTCGCATCGCGGTCTGCACCCGTGCTATCATAGTTGCCGAATCGCGAGCAGGTTTTCTTCCACCCAGAAGCCCCGCTCAGAGCAGCGGGTTTCGCTTGGCGACCGCCAAGCCTCCCTCCTCCTGGATTCTCTCGATATCTGCCCCCGATTCAGGTGGGCGATAACCGACTGGGGTTCCGCGCAGGGTGAGCGCGGGCTCAGGAGTACCGATACACATGACGTTTGCCGAACTGGGCCTCCGCCCGGAACTCGTTCGCGCCGTTGACGACGCCGGCTACACCGCGCCCACCCCGATACAGGAACGCGGCATCCCCCTGGCGCTGGAGGGGCGGGACCTCATCGCCTGCGCCCAGACCGGCACCGGCAAGACCGCCGCCTTTCTCCTGCCGATCCTGCACCGGCTCGCCGCCGGCCGACCGACACGGGGCCCGCGCGCGCTCGTCGTCACGCCGACCCGCGAGCTGGCCGCGCAGATCGGAGAGATGGCCGCGCAGTACGGGGCGCACCTGCGCCTGCGCAGCACCGTCATCTTCGGGGGCGTGGGCATTGAGCCGCAGACACGCAGCCTGCGCCGCGGGCTGGACCTGGTGATCGCGACGCCGGGCCGGCTGCTCGACCATCTGCGCCAGGGACACGCGCAGCTCGGTCGCGTCGAGATCGTCGTGCTCGACGAAGCAGACCGCATGCTCGACATGGGCTTCCTGCCCGATGTGCGACGGATCCTCGGCACGCTCCCCGACACGCGTCAGAATCTGTTCTTCTCGGCCACGATGCCGAACGAGATCGAGGATCTGATCCGGCGCACGACGAACAACCCCGCGATGCTGGAGGTCACGCGCCGGGCGACGCCGGTCAGCGCGGTCAGCCAGATCGTCCACCCCGTCGTGATGACCAGCAAGAAGGACCTCCTCGCGTGGCTGCTCCGAAAGCCGGAAATGGGACAGACCCTGGTCTTCACCCGCACGAAGGCACGGGCCAACCAGTTGGCGAAGCGTCTCGACCAATCGGAGCGCCGGGTCGCGGCCATTCACGGGAACAAGAGTCAGAGCGCCCGGACGCGCGCGCTGACCGGCTTCCGCACCGGGCGCATCGACACGCTCATCGCCACCGACATTGCGGCGCGCGGGATCGACGTCGACGGCATCAGCCACGTGGTGAACTACGACCTGCCGACCGTACCTGAAGACTACGTGCACCGCATCGGGCGCACGGCCCGGGCCGGGGCGAGCGGCCACGCGATCTCGCTGGCGGCCCCCGAGGAACGGTCGCACCTTGCCGCCATCGAGCGGCTCGTTGGGAAAGCGATCCCGAGGGAGATCGTGCCGGGGTTCGCACCCGGCGACGCACCGGCCCCACCGCGCAGCGCCCCGCGACCACGGTCCCATTCGTCCCGGCCCCATGGTGGACACCGCGTCCGATCCGCGCCGGCGCCCAGTCGCCCGGCCGGCCGCGGCGCCGGCGCCGCGGCGTCGCGCGGCCGGGTGTCGCGCTAGTGTCACGTCACACGTGATGTGTCGTATGTTTCATGATAGCCTTCTCGTCGTCCAACGACGGCGAGGAGGTTGGCATGAAGCGTTACGTAGTGACTTTGGAGAAGGACGAGCGTGACGAACTCGCCGGGATCACGCGCAAGGGGTCCCATCAGTCGCAGAAGGTGATCAACGCGCTGATTCTGCTCAACGCGGACGAGGGCGAGTTCAACGAGCACCGGGCGCGCGGGGAGGCCATTGCCGAGGTCCTGCGCATCAGTGCGCGCAAGGTGGATCGCGTCAAGAAGCGTTTCGTCGAGGAGGGCATGGAGGCGGCACTCGGCGGTCGGCAGGGGCGCCGTCCCAGCTACGTGCGCAAGGCCGACGGCGAGTTCGAGGCGCGCTTGGTGGCGCTGAGCTGCGCCGAGCCTCCGGAGGGCCACTCGCAGTGGTCGCTGCGGTTGCTGGCGGATCGTGTCGTGGAACTCGGCCACATCGACAGCGTGTCGCACGAGACCGTGCGGCGGGTTCTAAAAAAAACGCCGTCAAGCCGTGGCGGCGGGTCGGTTGGATGATTCCCCCACCGGGCAACGCGGACTTCGCGGCGGCGATGGAGAAGGTTCTCGACGTCTACCGGCGTCCCTACGATGCGGCCTTTCCGGTGGTGTGCATGGACGAGACGCCCCGGCAACTGATCAGCGAGACGCGCGACCCGGTTCCCGCGGCACCGGGCCGACCGGCACGCGAGGACTACGAGTACCGACGCTGCGGAACCTGCAACGTGTTCATGGCGACGGAACCCCTGGCCGGGCGGCGCATGACCAAGGTGACGGCGCGCCGAACCAAAATCGACTGGGCGCACTTCCTCAACGACATCGCCGAGCGCCACCCCGGTGCCAAGAGGATCACGCTGGTGATGGACAACCTGAACACTCACCGCCCCGGCGCCCTCTACGAGGCCTTTCCACCGGCCGAGGCCAAGGTCCTCTGGGACCGCTTCGACTTCGTTTACACGCCCAAGCACGGCAGTTGGCTCAACGTCGCCGAGGTCGAGCTCAACGTCATGACCCGTCAGTGCCTCAACCGCCGCATCGATTCCCTCAAGATCCTGCGCGACGAGGTCGCGGCCTGGCAGGCGTCCCGCGACCGCATCCAGGCCAAGGTCAACTGGCAGTTCACCACCGACGACGCCCGCGTCAAGCTGAAACGCCTCTATCCGACACTTGATGAATGACAGGACACTAGGGAAGAACCCGGATCACCGCCCCGCGGGTCCGCAGCGAGGCCAACCAGTCGTCGATCAACCCCTGCCGGATCGCCGCAGCATCCTCGCTCGGCCGCGACGGCGGCGGAAACCGCCGCAGCAGGTAGCCCTCGATACGGAGATCGTCCTGCACGACCTGCTCCAGGTCCTCCGCAGCATATCCCGCCGCGGCCAGCGCCGCATCGAGTGTGTGCCGACCGCCGACATGCTGCACGATCTGCCTCATGCGGGCGTCGACCGCGTCCGGGGCCGGGTCGTCCACGACGTAGCGGGCCGCCTGGTCCAGAATCAGCCGGCGTTCGATCAACCGCTCCAGCGCCGGCGGAACCGGGTCGGCCGCCGGAGTCGGTTCAACCAGCCCGGTATCCAGAAACAGGCGGACGTCCGACAGCAGAATGACCTGTCCCTGGACCACGGCCAGAATGCGGTCGAGAAGTTGCTCCGCAGCCGGCGGCGGCTCTAAGCCGGTCACCGGGCACCAGCCGCCACTCGCGGCCAGTGCGCCCACCAGTGCGCACAGCCACACGACCCGGCTCTGCCCTCTCGCCACCCTTGATCGCTCCGTGTCGCGCCCGGCGCGGCCATGATGCGCGCCGGGCGAATCTCTCCGACCGCGGCCTCGACGCCGCTAGCGCGACCTTGCGGTCGCGTTGGAAGTTTCGCCGGCGCGAAACTTCTACGGCGCAAGCTCCTAGAAGGCCTGTCCGATGCTGAGGTGCAACGCCGTGAGCCGCTCCCGCTCCCCTGCGAACTCCTGCCGATCCAGCTTGAACCCGAGGTCGACCCGAATCGGGCCGAGCGGCGAACGATAGCGCACCCCGAAGCCGGCCGCCCCGCGGATGCGTCCCAGATTGAAGTTGCTCACCCGGTCGATCACGTTGCCGGCATCGAGGAAACCCACCACCTGGAGCGGTCCGAAAACCGGCACCCGCAGCTCCGTGTTCAGCACGATCATCGCGTTTCCCCCGGTCGGGAAGCCGTTGGCGCCGATGGTCGACTCGTCGCCGAGCCGGTCGAGCGCGAACCCCCGGACGGTGGAGTCGCCCCCGGCGAAGAAGCGCTCGCTCGCGGGCAGGGTGTGGATGAACGTCAACTGGGCCACCTCCTGGAGCATCGGCACCCCCTCGTCGGTCAGCACCAGGATCGACGCCTGGAGGAACGTATCCGTGAAGCTCCGGGCCAGCCCCAGGCGCCCGCCGGCGGCGAACACCGCATCGCCCGGCAGTCGGCGATACAGGAACCCCTGCAGAACGGTCTTGGCGAACCCCACGGCCGAGCCGACCCGGCGAAACGCCCCCTCGACGTCGACCGCCAGCAGGGTGCCCCCCGTCGGTTCCAGCGGGTCCGTGCGGGTATCCCGCACCAGCCCGGCCGAGAAGGTCGAGAGCGTCACCGCCGGAAACAACCGGTCGACGAGGGGGCGGTCTTCGGCCACCAACTGCTCGTTCGTGATCCGGTTCACGCCGTAGGTATAGCCCACCCGCCCGCTCATCGTGGCACCGATCACCCGCCGGAACTCGGTGTTGACGCCGCGGCTGATCAGATCGAAGCTCGGGCGGATGACCTGCTCGGCGAATCCCGACACGAAGAGGTCGCCGGACGGTCCGAACGCCCGGGGCTCGATGTAGTTCAACAAGAGCCGGTATTCGTTGAATCCCAGGTCGGTCCGGGAGACCTCGCCGTCGGGGGCGCCCTGCGGCCACAGACTGACCCGGGTGTACAGATCGATGGACCGGTTCTTGCCCCACAGGTTGTGCCGGCCGATTTCGAAGAACCCGCGCGGGGCGAACTCCAACTGCTCCACCGCGGCGCCGCTGGCGGCGGCGCGCAGCCGTTGACTCGCCTCGAGCCCGCCGCCGTACCCGATGCGCGTCGCCGGGGCCTCGTCGACCACGACGACGACGTCGCGGCGGTGCGCCGCACCGTGGCTGAACTCCCGGAGCTCGATGCGCCGGAAAATCCCCAGCGCGGTGAGGCCCCGGCGGGTCTGGTCGATTTCGTCCCGCCCGAGCGGCTCACCGGGGCGCAGCGCCAGCTCCCGCCGAATGGTGGATGCGGAAATCTGCCGATTCCCCACCACCAGCACGTGGTCCACGAAGATCTGGGGCCCCTCGCGCACGAGAAAGGTGACGTCGGCGGTCTCGCCGGACTCGTCCAGCCGCGGCTTGACGTCCACCTGCGCGGTTTCGTACCCCTCGTTGAGATACCGCAGCAGGATCGCGGCGGCGGCGGCCCGAGCCCGCGGACCATAAAAGGGCATCCCCGGCCCCACTTCGATGGCGGCGGCGAGGTCGGCCTCGCTGAACGCGGTCACCCCGTCGAACGAGACCGCGCCGATCGTCGTCGCCGGCCCTTCGACCACGTCGACGAGCACGCGCACCGGCACCACCGCGGGCTCGTCGGCGGCGTTGGGCAGAGCCGTTTCTACGAGCTCCGGCCGCACCTCGACGCCGCGGTAGCCGCGCTGCTGGTAGGCCGCCTGCACCGCGGCCCTCCCCGTCTCCACGCCGGCCATGACCAGCGGCGCCCCTGCCGCCACGTCGAAGAGCTCGGCCAGCTCCGCCGCCGGCAGGACCCGATGGCCGGTGAACTCGACCGCATCGACGACGTACCGCGCCCCCCGTTCCACCGAGAACACGATCGAGAGCTGGCCCGGCTCGTCCAACCGGCGGTGGGTCACCCGGGCGTCGCGGTGGCCGAACTCCCGCAGATAGGTCATGATTCTCAGACTGGAATCTTCGAGCAGGTCCTCGTCGATCGATCCTTCCCGGGCGATGGGAACGAGATCGTTCACCCGCGCCTCGGCGACCGGATCCCCATCGAACCGGATCGCGACCTGCGATCCGGCCCGAACGTCCAGCTCGAGCGACACCGCCAGACCGTCCGGGCTCGGCCTGGCCGCATGGGAAAAGCGCGCCGCGTAGAACCGCCGGGACCGGACCTCGTCCTGGTACTCCGCGAGCCGGCGATCGAGCTCCACCGGGTCGTAGACGGCCCCCGCCTGGACACCGAGCCGATTCAGCAAGCCGGCGCGTTGCGGGGGCTCGGCCCCCAGAAGCTCGATCCTGTCGATGCGCGCCGCCGGGCCCGGGTCGACGTCGATGATCAGCCGGCCGTCGGGTGCCGGCGGACGCGGCGTGATGCGCGCGGCGAACCGCCCGGCGGCCCGATAGTACTCATCGAGGAAAGTCGCGGCGGCGGCAACCCGTTCGGGCGGCACCGCGCTTCCGACCCGGCGCCTAATGAGGTCGGCCGCCTCCTCGACCGGCCGGTCGAGGGTGTCGCGCACCTCGACCCCGCCCGCGGCGCGGAACGGCACCAGGTCGTATCGCAGGTTTACGCCTTGCGGCGCGGCGGCGGCACTGGCGCGCACGTCGACGAAGTCGCCCAGACTGAACAGGTGGGTGAGGCTCTCGCGAACCTGCCGCATCGACAACGGCTGGCCGGAACGGGTTTCGATGAAGTCGAGCAGGGAGGGCTCGTCGAGGGGCCGCCCGTCACGGAACAGCCGCACCTCCGCGACATTCTGCCCCGCGAGCGCCCCGATATCGGCGGCGGCGGGCAGGGCGGCGAGCACCAGCACGGTCCCTACCGCGCCGGCGATGGAGACGCGGCTCAAAATGCATGCCTCACGCGAAAATCCAGGGCGTAAGTGCGATCTTCGTTCTGCGACAGAATCCACGATAGCCGGTCGCTCTGGTCGTGCTCGAGGACGACGATGAGGTCGCGGTTCGCGCCGCTGATCGCCCGCGAGAGCGTGACGTGGGTTCGATCGGATATCCGCTTGCCGATGAGCATCCGCGCCGTCGGGTTGAGCTCCGCCGACTGCTGGGAGGACGGGTCGCCCAGGGACGGCGTGATCTGGAACGTGTCGACCCCGAACGAGTCCTGGACCACACGACCGACGCTGGAGGACAGGGGGCTGGTCAGCAGACGCGCCGCGCCGGCCTGGAAACGCTGCTGCTGGGCTCGCTCGGGCGAGCGCGCGGCCCGCAGGTCGGCGCTCTGGGGATCGCGGATGTCTCCGAGCAGCAGCGACAGAATGTCCACCTCCGGCAGAGGCGGATCGGAGGACAACGTCGGAACCAGCCCATCTGGCGTGCCCGTCGCCCGGACCATGACCCGATAGGTCTGACCCGGTACCCGGATGTCGGTCTCGACCTCGACGTCGACGAACGGTTCGATGCGGGTCAGGTTGGCGAACCCGATCGTCCCGTGGTTCAACCGGTACCGGTTGCCTTCGAAGAACGCGGTGCCCCGTTCGAGCTCGATCGTCCCCAGCAATACCGGCTGGTCGTAGGTCCCCTGCAACGTCAGCTCGGCGCTCGACTCGATGCGCGCGAGGTTGTTGTCGATCCGCAAGCTGGACGGCGCCTCGATCCGGACGTCGAAGCCGAGCGGCAGCCCCACCTCCTCTGCCGGGGCGTTGCCGCCCGGGCCGTCGCCGCCGAACAACCCGCTCGCGGCGTCGAGCCCCTCGAGGAGCACCGCGTCGCGCACGTTGACGGTGCCCGCCAGGACCGGCCGGCCCGGGGGACCCCGGAGCACCAGATCGGTGTCGATATTCGATCGGAATCCCGCGGGAAACCGCAGCTGCATGTCCCGGCCGGTCGCGGTGATCCCCAGCTCGCCGAGCTCGAACCCGTCGACTCCCGCGCGCCCGCCGAGCTGGACCGGACCCGATCCCATCGACGCCACCAGCTCGTCGAACCGGACGCCGCCGCGCTCGAAGACGATTCGGCCGTTGATCTCCTCGAGCGCGTGCGGCAGCGAGATGTGCCGGATGCGTCCGTTCCGCACCGCGGCCTGTCCGGTCAGCACTGGCCGCCGTACCGCGCCGGCGATCTCGGCGTCCACGACGGCCGAGCCCGACCCCCGCAGAGTCTGGAACATCCCCTGCAGGATATCGAGGTTGGCGTTTCCATCGACGCCGACCGACACCTCATCGGCGGCCAGATCCACCACCCCCGAGAGATCGAGGGCGGTGCCGGCGCCGGCCAGCCGCAACCGATCGATACCGATGACCCGCCGGTCGAGCGTCAGCCGAATGGGACCCTCGTTCCGAATCTCGTAGTCGAGCAGGCTCGCGTCCATCCGCTGGATCGTGGCCGTCGCATCCAGGCGGTCCCAGTTCCGCAGCTCGCCGACGACATCCAGCGAGCCGCTCAGCACCGCCTTCGTATAGGGCGACCATTCGGGTACGAACATGCGGACATAGGGATCCAGGGACCAGTCGGCGACCCGCAACGAGATGTCGGCATCCTGCTCCCCGGCGAGGGTCACCCGCCCCGCGGCGGAGAACGCGACCGTCGATGACGCCCCCTCCAGATCGAGTCGGAGCTCCCCGTCCCGAATATCGAGCTGACCGCTGATGTGTCCGATCTCCTCTTCTCCGACCCGCAGATCGCTGATGGTGGCGCGGATAACGTAGCGGGGGTTGTCGAGGAACCCGGCCCCGGATACCATGCCGGCGATGGTGCCGGACGGCGGCCGCGGCAACGCCGGAACGAACTGCAGCGAGCCGACGTCGACGGCGCGGGCGTCCAGACTGAACGAATAGGCTGCGTCCCACGCGATGAACGCGGCTCCCGTCGCCGAACCCGCGCCCTTCCGGATATCGAGTCCGTTCAACCGCACCCCGGTGCCTTCGAAGCGCAGCTCGGCGGTGGCGGAGTCGAACGGTTCGCCGTAGGCGGTCGGCTGATCGAGCCGCAGCCGTCCCACCCCGAACAACCGCCGATAGGCCCCGTAGAGCCGCATCTCGCCGGTGGCCGGTCCCTCGATGAGATAGCCCTCCCGAAGCCCGAACGCCGCCCGGATGCTCGAAGCCGGAAACGACTCCAACTGCACGGCCGCGTTCATCTCCTCGCCGCTGTCGTTCCGGGGCCGCGCCAGGGAGAACTGCCCATCCACCCGAAGGGCGCTTTCGCCGCGGCGAAAGTCTCCCCCGATGACATCCAGATACGAATTCTCGACCACGAATTCGCCCCGGCCGGCGCCCCATTCGACGTTCCAGGCTCGTACCCCCTCGCCGGCGAAGGTCGCCTCGAGGCGCGGCGACCCGATGTCCCCGAGCACGACGCCGTCGAGGGTGCCGTAACCGTCGACCGCGAACGGATCGGTCGACGTCCCGACCGCGGTCATGACCGCGGCCATCAACCGGTCGCTCTCCTGCCAGTTCGCGCTGGCCACCTGGAAGGGAATCCGAGTGTCCTTCCCCCAGGCGGTGCGGCCCTCGAAGGCGATGTGGGTCGACGGCGTGGCCAAGTATCCGGCGCCCAGGTCCAACCCCTCGCTCGTCGCCCGATACTCGACCCGCCCGCCGAGTTGGAACGTCCGGGTCGTCAGATCGGGCGGTTGCTCCCGCCGGCCGGCCACCGCCGACGCCGCGCCGGCGCCCGGATCGGGGCCGGCGAGCGGCACTCCCGCCGGTGGATCGAGCCCGATGGCGCCCTCGCCGAGAAAGTCGCCGAAGCGACCGATCGGCCACTCCAGACGATTCCGGCCGGAGGCCCGGGCCACCGGCTGAATCCCGCGCACTTCGAGGGCCCGTGCGAGCGGCGCGAGGCCGATGCCCGCGTACCGGACATCGAACGCCGCCTGCCCGGGTTCGATCGCGCCGAGGGGCGCCATCGTGAAGTCGAAGTCCGCCTCCCCGCCATAGGGCGTCGCCTCGGCGTTCCGGACCTCGAAGAGGTCGTGCCGCCACCTCAGATCGCCGGCCAGCGCCGGGAAGCGCAACTCGTCGATGCCCGCGACCTCGCTCGTGAACGATCCCCGGAGGTCATGGCCTCCCTCGAACTTGTGGAACGTGCCGCTGAAGTGTCCGAGACCGGAGGCGGTGAAGTTGTCGCGGGCGAAGAAGATCTCTCGCATGCGGGCAAAGTCGATGTCCGATTCGAGCGTGTAGGACATCTCGGGGAAGTTCGACAGGTCGATGTCCCCCTGCAGGCGCGTCGTCGTGCCGTCGGTCTCCAGGTCGATCCGGCTCACCTGGGCGTCGGAGCCATCGAGCAGGAAGTCGGTGTCCAGGCCGATCGACATCGGCTCGAAGTCGCCGATCCGGAGGATGCCGCCCGACGAGGCGGCATGGCCGCGGTAGTCGAGGACCTTGGTGATCGTGAAGTCCATGTCGGGCAGGCCGACGCTCCAGTTCGAGCCGTGGTCCTCGAAGCGAAAGTCGCCCCGGGAGGCGTGCAGGTACTGCAGGGTGGTCACAAACCGCCGTCCCGCCTCCGCGTCCGGCTCGACCGGATCCGGGCGCACGGGCTCCCTGCCCTCCCCCGCGGGTTCTTCCGGCGCACCGGCGGCCGTCTCCGATTCCGCCTGCCGCACGAAGGAGGGGAAACTCTGGCGCCCGTCGGGAAACGACTCGGCCAGCATCCGCCAGTCGCGCATGAACACCGCATCGGCGAGGAATTCGCCGTGCAGCAACGCCGGCCAGATTACGGACAGGGTGATCTCCTCGGCGGTGAGAAAGTCCCGATCGCCGGGATTCAACCCCCCGATGGTGACATCCTCCACGACGAACTGGCCGCGCAACAGGTAGATGCCGACGCGGCCGATGCTCACCTCGCGATCGAGATAGCCGCCCAACGCCTGCTCCGCCCGCGCACGGACGGCCGGGCCGAGATCGATCGTCACCACCGCGACGAGTGCCACCGCGACGAGAACCGCCGCCGCCGCGATGCCCCAACGCACGTACCGGCGGGGCCACCACGCGGTCCATGCGGATCGGCGCGCGCGAGGCGGCGTCTCCAGCCGCGGACCCGGGGCCGGTCGCGCCGCCGAATCCGAATCCGGCTCGCGCGCCGAATCGCCCTCCGGCGGCGCCGGGCCAACGTCCTGTGCACCGTCGCCCGGCCGCACACCGTCGCCCGGCGGCGCCGCGTCACGCCCGCCCGATCCGGCGGGTTTCGGCGAGCCTCCAACGGGCGGGGTGGCCCGGGAGTCGTCGCCCGGCGGCGTCGCTTCCGGCCCGACCGCCCCCCCGGGAGTCGGCGGACCGCCAAGGCCCAGGCTAGTCACCGGCCTCCTCCGCGGTCAGGGTGACCAGCACCGCGCCGGCCTCCACCGAATCGCCGGGCGCCGCCCGCACGTCGGACACCACCCCGTCGGCCGGCGCCGCGACCTCGTTCTCCATCTTCATGGCCTCGACCACCGCGAGCCCCTGTCCCGCGGCGACCCGGTCTCCGGGTTCGACGAGCACCCGCACGATGCGGCCGGGCATCGGCGACGCGACCGCGTGGTCGCCGCCTTCCTGCGCCGCGGCGGCGCGGCCGCGGCGCCGCCCGTCCGACACGCGGGCGCGAACCTGCCGCCCTTCCATGCCCAAGACCCAATCCCCGGGGGCGGGCTCGTCGCCGCGCACCGCGCGGCTCGCGCGGCCTGACCCCGGCAGGATCATCGAGAGGCGCCCCGAGCCCAGCGCCGACACGTCGACTTCGTGGGTCGTGTCGTCCCAATGCACCGCCAGCCGGGCGCCATCGGTCCCGATCGGCTCGATGGTGACCAGCCGTTGCCGGCCGGCCACGTCGACCTGCAATCGCTTCGGGCCGCGAGGGGTCATCGTCATCGCCGCAACCCGTCGAGCCGGGCCGCACGACGCCACGGTGGGGTCATCGTCATCGCCGCAACCCGTCGAGCCGGGCCGCACGACGCCACGGCGTCGCTCCCGTCCCTTCCCCGCCCCCCGGTCGATCCGCGTCGGACAGGTACGTCAGCAGCGCCGCCGCCATGACCGCCACGTCGGCGTCCCCGTCGGACAGCTCGGAAAAAGACCGCCCGCGGCGTCCGCCGAGCACCCCGTCGAGAAAGGCGGTGTCGAAGCGGCCGGTGGCAAACGCGTCCTGATCGAGAATCCACAACAGCGCCGGGATCGCGGTGGTAATGCCGCCGATCTCGTATTCGCCCAGCGCGCGCCTGAGGCGGGCGATGGCCGCGGTCCGATCCCCCGCCCAGGCGACCACCTTGGAGATCATCGAATCGTAGAAGACCGGCACCGTGAAGCCGGCCTCGACGCCGCTGTCGTCCCGCACCCCGGGACCGGACGGACTGCGCAGGAACGTGATGCGGCCCGGCGCGGGCAGGAACCCGGCATCCGGGTCCTCGGCGTAGACCCGCGCCTCGATCGCATGCCCGAGCGGGGTCAGGGTCTGCCGGCGGTCCAGGGTCAGCCGCTCGCCGCGGGCGATCCGAATCTGCCAGTGCACGAGGTCCACCCCGGTCACCATCTCGGTCACCGGATGCTCCACCTGGAGCCGAGTGTTCATTTCCAGGAAATAGAACCGGCCCTCCTCGTCGAGCAGGAACTCGAGGGTACCCGCGTTGGTGTATCGAACCGCCGCGCAGAGGGCCACGGCGGCGTCCGCCAACGCCGTCCGGGTCGACTCGGTCACCGCGATCGACGGCGATTCCTCGATCACCTTCTGGTGCCGCCGCTGGATGGAGCATTCGCGCTCGACGAACGGCACCACCGTGCCGTGCTCGTCGCCGAGCACCTGGACCTCGATGTGCCGCGCACGCTCCAGGAGCCGTTCGAAGTAGACCGCCGACTCGCCGAAAGCCGTGCCCGCCTCGGACCGCGCGCTCTCGACCGCCGCCGGTACCCCGTCGGAGCCCGCGACACGCCGCATGCCCCGCCCGCCGCCGCCGGCCACCGCCTTGATGAACAGCGGATAGCCGACCTCGTGGGCCCGCGTGCGCAGCTCGGCCTCGGACAGGGTGTCGGGCAGCGCCTCGGTGCCCGGCACCACCGGCACCCCGGCGTCGATGGCCGCGCGCCGGGCCGCCGTCTTTCCCCCCATCGTCTCGATGACGCCGGCATCCGGTCCGATGAACACCAGTCCCGCCGCGCGGCAGGCGCGGGCGAACGCGGCGTTCTCGGCGAGGAATCCGTAGCCCGGATGCACCGCCGTCGCACCGGTCTCGCCGGCCGCGGCCAGCACCCGCCCGATGTCGAGATAGCTCTCGGCGGCCGGACTCGGCCCGATGGCGACCGCCTCGTCGGCATGACGGACATGGGGCGCGGTCCGGTCGCATTCGGAGTAGACCGCGACCGAGGGGACCCCCATCTCGCGGCAGGCCCGCAGGATGCGAACGGCGATCTCGCCTCGATTGGCGACCAGAATCTTCATGTCACGGTGCGCTGCCGGACCGGATTACCGCCGGGCGTGGTTGGCGGCCCCGCCGCACCGGGGCGAGACGGCTGACGAGGCGCGACGTGGGAGCAGGAGGCAGCGTCCCGCTCCCCAGTGTACGCCAATCTCGCGCGAGTTCCCAGGGTTGGACGGCGCCGGCCGCATTCCCGCGACGCACCACCGCGACGCCGGACGCCGCGCCTCCGGCGGCTCGGGGCTGCCTTCGGGGCGATACGCTGGAATGCGATCAATCTTCGGTTCCGTGCCCCGATGCCCCGAGATGCTCCCCGCGACCGTCCCGCACACGGAACGGACCCGGCCGGAACGCCGTCCGGCCGCATGCCGGGGTGGCTCCGCAATCCGCTCGTCATCTTCGTCCTGCTCGGGGCCGGCGTATTCGCCCTCGATCGCAATCCCGATCGCGGCAGACAGCCTGGATTCGGGTTGGCGCTACGGCGCCGAAAGACAGCCATTGAGCTATACCCTTTCTCGACACCGCATGGACGCCAGCTCCTGAACCGTCGTTCGCGGCCGGCTGCGGCGCGCGGTACCGGCCAGGCGTTATAGGATGGGGCATGCTCCCCTCGCGTCCCGCGTTGCCCACCGTCCCCGGCGCCGCGCTCGCGCGGAGCGCTGTCGAGCCCACACCGCCGGAGTTCCCCGGTTGCCGGGCGGCGCGGATCACCCGAGACGCCATCGCCGACTTCGAAGGCCGGATCGAGTACTGGGACGCGGCCACCGAAACGGCGTGGATGGTGTGCGAGCCGACCACCGTCTATCACGAAAGCGCCGCCCAGCGGCTGGCGCACCTGGTCGAGCTGGTAGCCGCCGGGCGGGGATCGCCCATCGAGACCCTCGGGACGGCGGACCTGCTGGTGCGCAACGCCCGCGGCCAGCGGCAGCGCATCCTGCAGGCGGACCAGATCGTCTACGTGCATCCCATCGAGACCGGGCCGCGCGGCGCCGCCGTCGAGGTGGGCACGGATCACCTGCCCGACATCGTGCTCGAGGTCGACTACTCGACCGACGTGCGGCGCGGCAAGTTGGGGCTGTACGAGGCGTGGGGCTTCCCGGAAGTGTGGGTCGAGGTGCCGGACGCCGCATCTCCGATCCGATCGCCGCGGCGCCCGGCCGGCCTGACGATCCACCGGCTCGGCGCGGACGGCTATCGCTCGGCGGCGGCGAGCGCGGCGTTCCCGGGCTGGACGGCGGCGGAGATCCACACCGCCCTGAACGAAGCGCGGCTGTCGGAGGCGACGAGCGCCGTGCTGACCCGCGTCGGGCGCGCCCTCGGCGACGCCGAGGGCACCGCCCCCGACGACCACCCGTGGCTGCGGGAGCAGCGCCGGGAGGCAACCCTGGACGCGGTCGTTCAGATCCTTCGCTCCCGCGGGATTACCGTCCCGGAGCACCTCGCCGGAAACGTGGGGGACGCGTCGCCGGGCAATCTCATCGACGCCGCCGTAGCCTGCCGGGACGACGCGGACTTCCTCGCCCGCGTGAAGCAGCGACGCGACCGGTCTCCGACATGACGGCGGAGCGGACCGCCTCCGGCCGTTGCCTGACGATGGACGTCGCGATCTGATGCCCGACCCGACCGAGCACCGCTTCGCCATCCACGTGAGATACCCTACGCGGAGTCATAGACGTTCAGCAAAGGAGTTCACCGTGAGCCGTCTTCTTCCTCGCCCCGGCGCGCAGCACCTCCGCCGTCTCTCTCCCGGGACTCGCTGTTCGACGCCATGCGCCGGAAGGAAACGTTCGGCACCAGCGGTGTGCGGATCCAGGCGCGGCTCTTCGGCGGCTGGGATCTCCCGGACCTGTGCGCCAGCAACGACATGATCGCCGAGGCGTACGAGACGGGAGTGCCGATGGGCAGCGTGCTGCCTCCCCGCGAAGGGTCGGAGCCGCCCCGGTTCTTCGTGACGGCCCTCGCCGATCCGGGCACGAGCGCCTATTCCGGGACCCCCTTGCAGCGCATCCAGATCATCAAGGGCTGGGTCGGCGACAACGGCCTGTTCCACGACGTGGCCGGCGACGCGGACAACGGCGCGGACGTGTCGCGAGACACCCTGCGAACGCAGCGGGACCGGCGCCGCGTCGCTGTGCGCCGTCTGGACCGATCCCGATTTCGACCCGTCCCGCTCGGCCGTCTACTACGCGCGGGTCGTCGAGAACCCGAGCTGCCGCTGGAACGCACTGCAGTGCGCGGCCCTGCCCGAGGAGGAGCGCCCGGCCGCGTGCGCAGATCCCGACCAGATCCCGACCAGCCGTGGACGATCCAACAACGCGCGTGGACCTCGCCCATCTGGTATCAGGCCACCGATCGGTAGATCGCTCGGGACGACTCGTGTCGAACTCCTCCGTCTACGTCGTCAAAGCGGGTCCAACCTTCGAGCTGCTCGGTACCAACCCTCCTGAACGAATGGACGCTCGCCACGTCGGCGATCGCGAACGGCAGCCTGATCGTGCACACCGTCGCCGGCCTGTATCCCATCTCGACCGAATAGCAGTTCCCCACCCCGCCATGCCGCTACCGGTCAACCCAGTCGCCGCGCACCCCGCGCACCGTCAACCTGCCTGAGATGCCACGTGGCACTTCCTTCGAGCTTGACGATACCGCTTTCGTGTGGGTACGGTGGGGCGCACCGCGCTGCCTGACGGTGCGACTCCCCGTGAGGACCTCGGCAATTCGCCCTCTCGGGCTCGCCGTCCAACCCGAGGCAAAATCACCGCCACTGCGCCAATGCCGGACTATCATCTCGGGATGACGCGCGCAAGCATGCTCACGCTCTCCTGCAAGGCCGACGCACAACTCCGCCAGATCACCGTCGGCCTGACCGTAGGCCCACGATGCACCGCCGTCCACGCGGGGCACGTCTCCTTGACCACACCGTCTTCCCCAGCCCAACTCACCGACCATTGAGGGCCCAATGCTTCGAAAACGCCCCCAAAAATCAATCTACTTCCTGGGTCTTCAGATCGAGAACGCGCGCTGCTTTGCGGAAAAGCAGGTGCTGCGCCTGGTCGGCTCGAACGGCGGCCCAGCCCGCTGGACCTTGCTTGTCGGCGACAACGGAGTCGGCAAGACGACCCTCCTGCAGTGTCTGGCATGGATGCGCCCGACGCCGTACTACCCGCCTGGCAAGGACAAGCAGGCAGGTATCCAACCATGGCTGTACGATGAGGGTCCGCCCGACATGGCCAGGTTGCTCCGTCACGGCGCCCGTCGCACGGTACTGCAGGCCGAGATGGTCGAACTTCCTGATTTGGCCTCGTGCCGCGCGTTGACCGCACGCGTGAGAACCGGCATCGAGCTGGATGCAGAAGACAACCAGTTCGCGGGCGCTGAGCGAACCACAAACGATCCCAAGACGACGGTAGAGCCGTTCGTCATTACCTATGCGGCAAATCGGTATATGGGGTATCGGAATACCGAAGACACGTCCGAGCCTGAACCAGTGAATCTGCTTGAGAGAGACAGCACGGAGCTTATCGATGCCGCTGATGTGTTGTCACGACTCGACCACTCGACCCGTAGAGACAATGCACAGTCGAAGGCCCTTCTGGGTAGCATGAAGCGCGCGTTGGCCGACATCCTTCCTTTCGTCAATGCGCCCAACGACATCATGATCCTGGACCCGATGGAACCCGCTGCCGAGGAGAGCGGGGGGCTCAGATTTCAGACCCAGAACGGGGATGTCCCGCTGGCTGGCCTGAGTCTCGGCCACCGCACCGTCGCCGCGTGGATCGTCGACCTGGGGTGGAAACTGGTCAGGCGGTACCCGGAGAGCAAGAAGCCGCTCGAGGAGCCGGCTGTGGTGTTGATTGACGAGATCGACCTGCACCTTCATCCCCGCTGGCAGCGCAAGATCATGAGCCAGTTCTCTGATCACTTCACGAACGTCCAGTTCGTAGCGACTACTCACAGTCCGCTGATGATCACCTCCATGATCGATGTGAACGTAGCCGTGCTCAGCCAGACTGAGCCTGGCGATCACGTTGTCATCGAAAACGATCCAGAGGTCATCGAGGGGTGGCGCCTCGACCAGACTCTGGTCAGTCTCTTCGGACTGGAGACCGCGAGATCGCTGCGAGTCGAGACTCTCATGAAGGACAGGGAGAAGCTGCTCGAAAAAGAACACGTTACCCCGCAGGACAAAAACATCCTGCGGGACATTGCCGGAGAGCTGTCTTCACTGCCTGCGGCGGAGCGCCCCGAGGACTTGGAAGCAATGAGGATCATTCGGCAGGCGGCGGCGGACATTCAGGCGCGACGGGAGGACCGGAAATGATACGTGTGGAGAGGCCGAACGAAGCGCCTCCGATGCTCCTGAGTCGCGGAAACACTGCAACCCAACAAGACCACGAGGCTTACGATGGTCATCCGGATGCGTATCGTTCGGGCGTGTCGAAGTTTACATTCAGCGATAACATCTACGGATCCGACGAAATCCGGGAGATTCTCGCGACACTCCAGCACGATAAGTGCTGCTACTGCGAGTCGAAGCCTCGCGCGACTTCTCCGCTGCAGATCGATCACTTCCGCCCGAAGGGCGCGGTTCGCCAGAGCAAGGGGAGCGAGAGGATCCATCCCGGCTACTATTGGCTGGCATACCGGTGGGACAACCTCGTACTTGCCTGCGAAGAGTGCAACCGCAAGAAGTCCGATTTCTTCCCGCTCGAGGATCCCGGGCAACGAACTCGGAATCACCGCGACCCGCTCGACCAGGAGTCACCGTTGCTCTTGAATCCCTATGTCGAGACGGATCCGGGCGAACACCTCACTTTCGATGGATCCGCGTGCCAGCCGGGAACGGAACGCGGGCGCGTGACGGTCACCTTTCTTGGGTTGAATCGGCCAAAACTGCAGGAAGAGCGGCAGGAAGTGCTCGAGATGTTAGCGCTTCTGCGCGACGTCGCGCGGCACCCAGACGGATCCGACACCATCCCTCCAGAGGTGAGGGACGCGATGGACTCGTTCGCACGACCCGGCAAACGGTACATCGCGATGGTCCGCGACTATCTGAGTACCATCGACGCAGAAACCGACGACCCAACATAGAAGTCATTTATTTTCAATGGCTTACAAAACAGCTCTGACATGGAATCCTTTTGTTTTCAGTGATTTACCGAAGATGATGATGGATCATCGAACGGTTCGGTGGTAGAGTGGGAGCCGGTTCACGTGCGGCACCAATCGTATGGAGCGAAACATGGAGAAGCAGGAACCGTTGACCCTCTCCGAGTCGTTGGAGAACGCCGTCTTTGACGGTCGCCTTGATATTCCCGCGGGCGCCGAATTGAGTCCCGCGCTTCGCCGACTCGTTGAGGAAGTGCGCATGGAAGCGACGGCAGAGTCCTCGTCCACCATCCGGTACGACCGCGTGCACAACCGGCACAACCGGGGATAGGGACGCCATGTCGGGCGGCGCGTCTGTCCCCATCGAGACCGTCCTGCTGAAGACCGCCAGCCGCTGCAACATCGCGTGCAGCTATTGTTACGTCTACCAGCTCGGTGACGAGGGGTGGCGACGTCAGCCGCCAGCCATGTCGCAGTCGACGATCGACGCGGCAGTCCGTCG
This sequence comes from Vicinamibacterales bacterium, assembly GCA_965229825.1. Lineage (GTDB taxonomy): Bacteria > Acidobacteriota > Vicinamibacteria > Vicinamibacterales > UBA8438 > JAJEEA01. The sequence continues at coordinate 1,160,914 of CBDDJQ010000011.1, read as the reverse complement.
TCTCGATGAACTGCGGCAGGCGCAGAATCGCGACTTTGCCGTCGTGCTTCACGGCGGCGAGCCCCTGCTGCTGGAAGAAGCGCTGCTGGCGCGGCTACTGACCGGTCTCCGCGCCCGCCTTCCCGTGGGATGCACCCTGTCGGTGCAGACGAACGGGACACTCCTCACTGATCGGCGGCTCGACATTCTTGCGGACGCCCGGGCCACGGTCTCGGTAAGCCTCGACGGACCGGCGCAGATCAATGACTCTCGGCGCGTGGGATTCGACCAGGGTGGGACCTTCGAGGCCACGCTCGCCGGCATCCATCGCCTGCAACGCCACCCCGCCGCCAAACGACTGTTTTCAGGCACCCTGAGCGTCGTCGAACCGTCCACGGATCCCGGCGAAGTCTACTGGTTCCTGCGCGGGCTGGGCGTTCCTGGGATGAGCTTTCTTCTGCCCGACGGCAACCACTCGCGGTTGCCGCCGGGCAAGCCCGGATTCGATTCGTACGAGGCGGGGAAATGGCTGGCTGGCCTGTTTGATGTCTACATGAGTGATCCCGATCCGGTGCCGATCCGCGTGCTCGACGACCTGGTGAAGCTGTTGCTCGGAGGATCGGCCGCGAAGGAGGGGATGGGGCGAGAGTTGAACGCGATCCTGATCATCGATACCGATGGGACCGTCACGAAGAACGACACGCTCAAGAGTGCATCCGACGGCGCAGATCGGTACAACGAGCCGTGGTCGGTCCATTCTCATTCTTTGCAGGACATCGCGCGGACTGCCGCCTTTCGAGAGCATGTCGAGATGCAGCAGCCTACCGCCGACCAGTGCCTGCAATGCCCCGAACTCACGGTTTGCGGCGGCGGGATGCCGCTCTACCGTTGGAGCGACGAACGAGGTTTCGACAACCCCTCGGTCTACTGCACCGATCACCTGTTTCTGATTTCACGCGTTCGGCGATACCTGGACGCACACCTTCCAGCCTGATGCGCCGCGTTGTCGACTTGTCGAGTGCCCGCCTCGAGACGGACCCCTTTCCGTTTGCTGTCGTCCCGAACGCCTTGTGCGGCGGCGTCGAGCAGGCGGCCTTGTCGTGGTTCGAACGTGCGGCTCCGTGGCATCTCACGGAGGAATCGTTCTATTCGCAACACGAATTCGACATGCGTGACATCGAGTTGCCGTCCGACATCGCGCAGTTGGCTGCCGACACGACCCTTGCGGCGTTGCGTGATCTGATTTCGGAACTGTTCCACAGTCGGCTCCGAACGACGGTCGACATGACCGCCCATCGACTCACGGCAGGGCAGCGCATTCGAATCCACGACGACTACCTCGAGGGGGGCGAGACCCATCGCCTGATCGTCCAGTTGAATCGAGGCTGGACTGCCGGCGACGGTGGTCACTTGCTGCTCTTCGGTGGCCGCGAACCTGAAGACGTGCGGGTGGTCCTCGCGCCTGTGTCTAAACAGGCCTTGCTCTTCGAGATATCCCGCCGCTCGCATCATGCAGTCAGCGAGGTGGCCCATGGTGAGCGATATTCCATCGTGTATTCGTTTCACGCGGTCGACAGGTAGAAGCCTGCCGTGAATGCCGTTCATTCCCTGGAAGACGTCCTGCTGCGTCCCGTTCACTGGACGGCGGCCCTGCCTGCCGCTCTGCGCCAGATCGGTGTCGCCGACCTCCTGAGTCCGCTCGGTCTCGACTTCGAGTCCTACGGTACGGCGCGCATGATGGCGCGGTCCGCCAACGAAGCAAGGCGGACCATTGGCAAGGTCGACCCGCCAGTTGACGCGGAGGGCGGCCCCGTAATGATCGAGTGTCTTCCCTCCCCAGCTGTCGTCGAGCTTGAGGCTGCGGGGCTTTCGCTGCGCGAAGTCGACAACTCCTCGCTTCCACCGGATGTTGATGTTCTCAGACAGGCCTGGCGCCTTACGCACGCCGTCTGGCCTGAGTTGTCGTCGTCTGTCAGACACCTGGTGCGCTGCGTCCACCTGCTCAAGACGCCGTCCCCCGATGTGGATTGCAGCTTCAGCAGGCCGGATCTGCCTTTTTCCGTGTTCCTCTCCTTACCGGACCGCGGGACTCACGCGAGGGTCGAGCGGGTGACGGAAGCGCTGGTCCACGAAACGATGCACCTGCAACTGTCGTTGCTTGAACGCCGGATTCCGCTTGTCGAGTCGGACCGCCCGGACGCGGTCGCCTTCTCACCGTGGCGGAACTGCGAACGGAACGTGCAGGGCGTGCTCCACGCGCTGCATGTGTTCGTGATTGTGCAGAGACTGTGGCAGCGTGCCGCGCAGAGGACGCCCCGCGGGCTGGACCGAAGATTCGCCGAGGCGCGCGTGCGAGCCGTCCGCGACGAAGTCGGGAGAGCCCAACTCCTGTCCGAGTCCCTTGGACTGACCCGGCAAGGTCGGCCATTCGTGCGCCGGTTGTTAGCGCTGGGCGGCGCACCTCTCGGCGATGCTCCAGGTGTTCACGACGTCTGAGCGGATGCCAGGCGCCAAGCTGAGCGCCAAGTGGCAGGACCAGATCTACCACTACGTGCGTCGTCACGGTCGGGCTATAGAGGCCGGGTTGGCTACGGGGCGGAGTTGCCGGGCAGTCGCTGACGCCGTTCGATGCGGATGGTCGCTCGGTTCTCGGGCGGCGCCTGCAGGGCGGCGCCCTCGGCGGTCGGCGCCGGGCCGGACGGCTGACCGAGAACCAGCCGTTTGACCCCGCTCTCGCGGCAGGCTTGCGACGGCGGGCCTCCGTGTCGGCACACCGGGAATCGGCTCGGGTCGCCACGATCATGGTTCGCCGACCCGCAGCAGAGCCGGAGATCGTCCGGCAATAGGACCGCCAGCGCAACGCGCCGGGTCGGCCGTCATCAAGGGCCGCGTTATCATGCGCCATCCACGTGAGATACCCTACGCGGAGTCATAGACGTTCAGCAAAGGAGTTCACCGTGAGCCGTCTTCTTCCTCGCCCCGGCGCGCAGCACCTCCGCCGTCTCTCTCTGACGTTCGCCCTCGTCACCCTGCTCGCGGTGGCGTTGACCGGCGCGGGCCCGAAGACCGGCCCGCCTGAAGCGGTCGGCTTCTCTGCGAAGCGCCTGACGCAGATCAACCAGGTCGTGCAGCGCGCCATGGACGCGAAACAGATCTCCGGCGCAGTGACGCTCGTCGCGCGGAAGGGGCAGACCGCTCACTTCGAAGCACAGGGCCTGATGGACATCGAAGCCGGCCGGCCGATGCAGAAGGACACGATCTTCCCGATTGCATCGATGACCAAGCCGGTCACCGGCGTGGCGGTGCTGATGCTGGTGGAGGAAGGCACGGTCCGGCTGAGCGACCCGGTCTCACGGTTCATCCCCGAGTTCGCCGACCCGGAGATCGCGGTGCGACGGGACGACTCCAACCGGCGGGGCCGCGGCCAGGACGCGCCGGAAACCTACACGATCCCCGCAAGCCGCGAGGTCACCATCCGCGACCTGATGACCCACACGTCGGGTCTGGGCAGCGGCGGAGCCGGCGCCGCCGCGACCGCGCGCGTCGCGCCCCGGCATTCGTCCGACACCCTGGCGACCCACATCCCGCGGCTCGGCGATGCCCCCCTCGACTTCCACCCGGGCACCCACTGGGCGTACAGCGGGCTCAACGGCATCGACACCCTGGGTCGAGTGGTGGAGGTCGTCTCCGGTCTGACGTTCGACGAGTTCCTGCGGCAGCGAATCTTCGAACCGCTCGGCATGCACGACACCGCGTTCGTGCCGGCGGCCGAGAACGCCTCCAGGCTCGTCACCCTCTATGGCCGTACCCCGGAGGGGCTCGAGCGCAGGGACGTACCCGGCTGGGTCGACACCACCACGTTGTTCTCGGGGGGCGGCGGGCTCTGGTCGACCGCCGAAGACTATCTCCAGTTCGCGCAAATGCTGCTCAATCGAGGCGAGCTGGACGGCACCCGGATCCTCGGGTCCCGCACCGTGGACCTGATGGCCTCGAACCACGTCGAGGATCTGTACGCGCTGGCGGGAACCACCGGCGGCCGGCCGGGTCTGGGATTCGGACTGACGGTGCGGGTGGTGCTCGACTCGGTTGCATCGCAGCAGGCGCAGTCGACCGGAAGCTATGGATGGAGCGGCGCTTTCGGAACCACGTTCTGGGTGGATCCGAAGGAAGACCTGACCGCGGTGCTCATGGTGCAGACCCCGGGCGGACCCCTGAGGACCGATTTCGCGAACGCCGTGATGCAAGCGCTGGTCGACTAGCCGACTAGCCTGACTAGCCGGGGCAGCGCCGGCCGACCCTGTTGCAGTCCGGGAGTCCGTGGCGAAACCGCTCGTTGCACGGAGATGCAGCGGGGACTTTCACCACGGGCTCCCAGGTCCCCCCGGCGAGGGGACGCACTGCGGACTCCGGGCGTGCCCGCTACATCAGAGCCGAGTGCGCGGGCCGTTGTCGCTTGGCCGCGGGCGTGCCCAAGTTGAGACCGCGCGTCGACACCATCCATCGGACGATGCGCAATAGCGACGCCTCGTGACGCCTGCGTCGCTGGCGCTCACCGAATCCCGTCCCGCCTGCACGATTCACATTCCGCTTTTCGAGGCGCGGCACGCAAGGCCCCGCAATGATGCTTCTTCGACTGCTCCGGACCCACCTGCGGTCCTACCGCTCGCGGGTACTCGGGGTGCTGGTCTTCCAGTTCGCCGCCACGATCGCGGCGCTGTTTCTGCCGAGCCTGAACGCCGACATCATCGACAACGGCGTCGCGCGGGGCGACACCGACCATATCACCCGCATCGGGATGGTCATGCTGGCGGTCGCGCTGGTGCAGATCGCGGGCACCGTGGCCGCGGTCTACTTCGGGGCGTACACCGCCATGGGGCTCGGCCGGGACCTGCGTGCCGCGGTGTTCCACCGGGTCGGGTCGTTCTCGAGCCGTGAGGTCGCCCTCTTCGGCGCTCCGTCCCTGATCACGCGCACCACGAACGATGTCCAGCAGGTGCAGATGCTCGTCCTGCTCGGCTGCACCATGATGGTCACGGCGCCGATCATGATGGCCGGTGGGGTCATCATGGCGGTCAGGGAGGATGTCGGCCTCTCCTGGCTTCTGCTGGTCTGCGTCCCCGCCCTCGCGGTCAGCCTCGGCCTGGTGATCGCGCGCATGGTGCCCGGGTTCCGGGTCATGCAGACGCGCATCGATACGGTCAACAAGACCCTGCGCGAGCAGATCACCGGTATCCGGGTGGTCCGGGCGTTCGTCCGGGAACGGTTCGAGACCCAACGCTTCGAGACCGCCAACCGCGAACTCACCGCCGTCGGCCTGGGCCTGGGCCGGTGGATGGCGGTGATGTTTCCGCTGGTGATGCTGATTCTCAATCTGTCGAGCGTGGCCGTACTCTGGTTCGGCGGGCAGCGCGTGGACGCGGGGGTGATGCAGGTGGGGTCGTTGACCGCGTTCCTCGCCTACCTGATCCAGATTCTGATCTCGGTGATGATGGCGACCTTCATGCTGGTCATGATTCCGCGCGCCACCGCCGCAGCGGACCGCATCGGCGCGGTCCTCGACACCGAGTCGTCGGTCGTGCCGCCGCCGACGCCGGTCACCACGTTGCCCGAGCGGGCCACGCTGCGGTTCTCCGGCGTGGAATTCGGCTACCCGGGCGCCGGCGAGCCGGTGCTGCGCGGCATCAGCTTCACCGCGCGGGCCGGCCAGACCACCGCGATCATCGGTTCCACCGGAGCGGGCAAGAGTACGCTGCTGGGCCTTGTGCCGCGGCTGTTCGATGTCACCGCCGGCGAGGTCAGGGTCGACGGCGTGGATGTCCGCCGGCTCGACCCCGAGCTCTTGTGGAGCAAGATCGGACTGGTGCCGCAGCAGGGCTACCTGTTCTCCGGCACCGTCGCCTCCAATCTGCGCTACGGCCGACCGGACGCGACCGACGCGGAGTTGTGGGCGGCGCTCGAGACCGCGCAGGCCCGCGGCTTCGTCGAGCAGATGACCGACCGCCTCGACGCGCCGATCGCCCAGGGCGGCACGAATGTCTCCGGGGGGCAGCGGCAGCGGCTCGCGATCGCCCGTGCGGTGATCAGCAACCCCGAGATCTACCTCTTCGACGACGCGTTCTCGGCCCTCGACCTGGCCACCGACGCGCAGGTCCGCCAGGCCTTGCAACCGATCACCCGTGACGCCGTGGTCGTCGTGGTCGCGCAACGAGTGTCTTCCATCGTCGATGCCGACCAGATCATGGTGCTCGAAGACGGCGCCGTCGTCGGGCTCGGGCGGCACGCGGCGCTGCTCGCCGACTGCCGGACCTACCGGGAGATTGTCGCATCCCAGTTGAACGCGGAGGACGCGGCATGAGCCGGGGACCGTCGCGAGGACCGGCGGGCGGCGGCGAGGTCGCCCAAAAGGCGATGCATTTCGGGCCCTCGGCGAAACGGATGCTGGGCCGGATGCGTCCCGAGTGCGCCAAGGTCGGCGCGGTGCTGATCCTTGCCGTCGGCAGCGTCGCGTCGGCGGCGGTCGGACCCAGGATCCTGGCCCGCGCCACCGACCTGATCTTCGCCGGCGTCGTCGGCCGGCAACTGCAGTCCGATCTGACCCAGGCCCAGGCGGTCGAGTCGGTTCGGGCATCCGGCGAGACGCGGTTGGCGGACATGATCGCCGCGATGGAGGGCGTCGTGCCCGGACAGGGCATCGACTTCGGAGCGGTGGGACAGGTCCTGTGGCTCGTGCTCGCCGTGTATACCCTGTCGCCGGCGCTGGGCTGGCTGCAGGGATACCTGCTCAACGACGTGGTCGTGGGCACGGTGTATCGGATGCGGGCCGACATCGAGAAGAAGATCCACCGGCTCCCGCTCGGCTACTTCGACCGGCAGCCCCGCGGCGAACTGCTCAGCCGGGTGACCAACGACATCGACAACGTCGGCCAGAGTCTGCAGCAGACCATGAGCCAACTGCTCGGGTCGCTGCTGACGGTGCTGAGTGTGGTCGCGATGATGCTCTACATCTCGCCGTCCCTGGCGCTGATCGCCCTGATCACCATTCCGGTGAGCATGGTGGTCACCGCGCTGATCATGCGGCGCTCCCAGGCGCTGTTCGTCACCCAGTGGCAACGCACCGGCACCCTCAGCGCCCAGGTCGAGGAGGCGTTCACCGGGCACGAGCTGACCAAGGTGTTCGGCCGCCGCGCCGACGTGGACGCCGCGTTCGACAAGGAAAACGCGGAGCTGTTCACGGCCAGCTTTGGCGCGCAGTTCATCTCCGGGCTGATCATGCCGGTCATGATGTTCATCGGGAACCTGAACTATGTGGTGATCGCGGTGCTCGGCGGGTTGCGGGTGGCGAACGGGGCGATGAGCCTGGGCGACGTCCAGGCGTTCATTCAGTACTCCCGACAGTTCACCCACCCGTTGACCCAGGTGGCCTCGATGGTCAATCTGCTGCAGTCGGGCGTGGCCTCTGCCGAACGGGCGTTCGAGCTGCTCGACGCGGAGGAGGAACCGGCCGAGCCGGGAGCCCGTGGAGAAACCGCGCACGGCGCGGGGCCCGGCGCGCAAATACCGCGGGGTCTGGAGCACGAGCTTCCTGCCGCACCACCGCCACCGGCGGCGCGGCCGGGGCGCGTGGAATTCGAGCACGTCTCATTCCGCTACACGCCGGACACGCCGTTGATCACCGACCTGTCCCTGCTCGCCGACCCGGGGCACACGGTGGCCATTGTCGGCCCGACCGGGGCCGGCAAGACCACGCTGGTCAACCTGGTGATGCGGTTCTACGACATCGACGCGGGCCGGATCACCCTGGACGGCCTGGATATCGCCGAGATGCGACGAGCCGACTTGCGAGCGCAGATCGGCATGGTGCTGCAGGACACCTGGCTGTTCGAAGGCACCATTCGCGACAACATCGCTTACGGTCGTCCGGACGCATCAGAGGCGGACGTGCTCGCGGCGGCGCGGGCCACATTCGTGGACCGCTTCGTGCACAGCCTCCCCAAGCAGTACGACACGGTGGTGGCCGACGCGGGCGGCAACCTGAGCGCCGGCGAGCGCCAGCTGATCACGATCGCCCGGGCGTTTCTCGCCGACCCCGCGCTGCTGATTCTCGACGAAGCGACGAGCTCGGTCGACACGCGCACGGAGCTGTTGCTGCAGCATGCGATGGCCGCGCTGCGTTCCGACCGGACCAGCTTCGTCATCGCCCACCGGCTCTCGACGATCCGCGACGCAGACCTGATCCTGGTGATGGAGGCGGGACGCATCGTCGAGCAGGGGACCCACGAGTCGCTCGTGAAGGCCGGCGGCGCCTACGCCGCGCTCTACCATGCGCAGTTCACCGCCCCCGCCGTGGCCTGACGGCCCGCGTGGCGCCGGCGGAGCTCTCAGTACACGCGACCGTTGAGTGGTCCTGCTATCCGCCTGGACGGCTATCGTCCACGCGCCGCCGCATCTCTTCGAGCTTGTCCAGGTAGATCTGGCGGCAGTTGGCGTAGTCCAGGCCGAAGGGCGCGTCTCCCGGTTCGAACCCGGCGAAGGTCTGGTTGGGGCCGTCCTGGGCCAGGGGGCGCATCGCCTCGACCTGGGTCTCGAACAGGTCGGTCAGGTGGGGATGCTCGGCCAGCAGCCGTTGCAGGACATGGACGCCGAAGGCGATGTGCCGCGCCTCGTCGCGCTGGATCAGACGGATGCCGCGCTCCAGGCCCGGAAAGCGGCCGGTGCGGTCGTAGATCGCGTAGTACATCGGGTAGCTGGCCTCTGCCCCCACGCCCTCGACGTAGAAGTGGTAGAGCATGACCGCCTGCAGCATCGCCTCGGGGCTGTCGTCGTGGAGCAAGGTCCGCATGGTCTGCGGCAGACGGGTGGAGAACATGTCGCCGGAAAGGTCGGGATAGGGGATGTCGACGCCGAACCGGCCCGGCAGCGCCTCGACCAGCCAGCGCTCGAAGAACTGGACGTGCCGCGCCTCTTCGTACATCTGCGCGGAGATGAAGATCTCCTCCTCGATCCGGCCTTGCTCGCGAAGCCGGAACTGCAGCGGGGCCAACTCGTGGGTGACGCCGCGCTCGCCGACCCGGAAGCCCGAGACCAGCCGCAGCAGAAGCTGGCGTTCGTCGTCCGTGAGGGCCAGCCAGTCGGAGCGCTCCCGGGAGAAGTCGATGTCGCCCGGGTTCCAGGCGCGCTCGTGCGACGCCGTGAACAGTCGCACGGGAAGTGAGTCGTGGTCGAACGGCATCGGTGCGGTCCTCCTTGACAGCCCGTGGCGAGAGTCCCCGCCGCATTCTCCTCGATGCCGCGTTCGATGATCTCGCGCAGGTAGAACGCCTTGGTTCGCCCGGTCTGCGCCGCTAGAAAGTCGAGCCGCCGCTCGGTCTCCAGAGCCAGTCGAATCGATGTCGCCATGTCGCGTCTCACCCTGAGAATACATGTATTCACCCTGTCACGACCTCGTAGCCATGCCTCTGGCGATCGGTACGGTCGCCGACGACCTTGACACGCACAGGGTTGACGGTGAGACTGAATCCACTTCATCCGATCACGCTTCGTCAAGAACCTGCGGCGTTCTTTTGGGATCGGGAGGTTGCGCTCCCGGGAGGTGGCAGATGACCGGTAGGTATCTCGCGGCGTCGTGCATCGTGGTAGCGGTGACGTGGCTGGCGCCGGCGGGCTCGGCGGCCCAGACGCAGGGCGCGGGCGCGGACGACTGGGAGCTCTCCTACATGACCTGGGGCGACCCGGACCTGCAGGGCGTCTGGTCGTTCGCGACCTTCACGCCCCTGGAGCGGCCCGTGAGCTACGCGGGGCGCGAACGCCTGACGGCGGAAGAGATCGTCGCCCTGAACGCCGAGGCGCTCACGCGCGGCGACCAGCCGCCGCCGCCGGGAGATCCGGGAGCCTACAACGCGTTCTGGTTCGACCGCGGCGAGTCTACGGGGCGCACGGCGCTCATCGTCGATCCGCCGGACGGGCGCATTCCCTTCACCCCGGGGGGGCGCCAACGGTCGAACGCCCGCCGGGCGCTGCTCGGCCGCCCCGCCCACGGTCCCGAGGACCGCACCCCCGGCGAGCGCTGCGTGCATCACACCAAGGCGGGCCCGCCGATGTCCGCCGGGGGCTACAACAACCACCTGCGACTCTTCCAGACGCCCCGCTACGTCGTGATCTGGACCGAGCAGATCCACGACGCGCGCATCATCCCGATGGACGGCCGCCCGCCGATCGCCGGCGCCATCCGGCAGTGGATGGGCGATTCGCGCGGCCGGTGGGAAGACGACACGCTCGTCGTCGAGACGACGAACTTCAACGGCAAGGCCGCCTACCAGGGATCGGCCGACGGCCTGCACCTGGTCGAGCGGTTCACGCGCACCGGCGCGGGCGCGCTGGACTACGAGTACACCGTCTCGGACCCGGCCACCTACGCGCGGCCGTGGACGGCATCGATCACGATGACGCCCATCGAGGGCGACCTGTACGAGTTCGCCTGCCACGAGGGCAACTACGGCATGGAGGGAATCCTCACCGGCGCGCGGGCGGACGAGCGGGAGACGGCCGAGTCGCGGTGAGGCGACGGCCGGGCACGGGCCGACTCGCACCTCTTCGCTGCGACCGGCGCCGCGGGTTCCTTCGGACAGGTTTGCCGGTCGACCACGTGGGGTCGCCAACAAGCCTCCTCATGACAGTCTCCGCTCTACAGCGGGATGTTGCCGTGCTTCTTGGGGGGGTTGCGGTCGCGCTTGCCCTCGAGGCTGCGCAGCGCGGCGATCAGCTTCGGCCGCGTCGAGCGCGGCTGGATCACCTCGTCGATGTAGCCGCGGGCGGCGGCGACGAAGGGGTTGGCGAGCTTCTCGCGGAACTCGGCGATCTTCTCGGCCCGTAGCGCTTCGGGGTCGTCGGCCGCGTCGAGCTCGCGCCGATAGAGGATGTTGACCGCCCCTTCCGGCCCCATGACCGCGATCTCGGCCGTGGGCCAGGCGAAGTTCGCGTCGGTGCGGATGTGCTTGCTGGCCATGACGCAGTAGGCGCCGCCGTACGCCTTGCGGGTGATGACCGTCACCTTGGGGACGGTCGCCTCGGCAAACGCGAACAGCAGCTTGGCGCCGTGGCGGATGATGCCGCCGAACTCCTGCTGGGTCCCGGGCAGGAAGCCGGGCACGTCCTCGAACGTCACCAGCGGAATGTTGAACGCGTCGCAGAAGCGGACGAAGCGCGCGCCCTTGACCGAGGCGTCGATGTCGAGGGTCCCCGCGAGATGGGCCGGCTGGTTGGCGACGACCCCGACCGACTGGCCGCCGAGCCGCGCGAAGCCGACGATGATGTTCCTGGCATAGTGCTCCTGCACTTCGAGCAGCTCGCCGTCGTCGACCACCGCGCGAATGACGCCGCGTATGTCGTAGGGCTGGTTCGGTTGCTCCGGCACGAGGTCGTCGAGGGCCGGGTCCTCGCGATCGATCGGGTCCGTGCCCGCCCCGCGGGGCGCGTCGTCGAGGTTGTTCGCGGGCATATAGCCGAGCAGGTCGCGAATGAGCGCGAGGCAGGCCTCGTCGTCCGGCACCATGAAATGCGCGACGCCGCTCTTGGCGTTGTGGGTCATCGCGCCGCCGAGCTCCTCCTTCGTCACCTCCTCCAGGGTCACGGTGCGGATGACGTCCGGCCCGGTGATGAACATGTAGCTGGTCTTGTCCACCATCACCGTGAAGTCGGTGATCGCCGGCGAGTAGACGGCGCCTCCGGCGCACGGCCCCATGATGGCGGATATCTGGGGCACCACCCCTGACGCCAGGGTGTTGCGCAGGAAGATGTCGGCGTAGCCGCCCAGCGACAAGACGCCTTCCTGGATGCGCGCGCCGCCGGAATCGTTCAGTCCGACCACCGGCGCGCCCGCTTCCAGCGCCAGGTCCATGATCTTGACGATCTTCGCGGCGTTGGTCTCCGACAGCGACCCCCCGAACACCGTGAAGTCCTGGGCGAAGGCGTAGACCAGACGTCCCTCGACCCGCCCGCGGCCCGCGACGACGCCGTCGCCCGGCACGATCTGGTCCTCCATGCCGAAATCCCGGCAGCGGTGGGTGACGAGCTTGTCCACCTCCTGGAAGGTGCCGGGATCGAAGAACCGGTCGATGCGCTCCCGCGCGGTGAGCTTGCCGGCCGCATGCTGGCGGGCGAGGCGCGCCTCGCCACCGCCCTCGTGCGCGCGGCGCTCGTAGTCCTCGAGCAGCGTTTGCTTGTCCATCACTCGATTCGACGCAGTCCGAGAGGCTGAATCAACCGACCGGCTGGTGGGCCCTGGCCCAGTCCGCGAGGAACCGTTCCAGGCCGATGTCCGTCAGGGGATGATTGAACAACGCGTCGATCACCTTGGGCGGGCAGGTGCAGACATCGGCCCCGAGGCGGGCCGCCTCGACGATGTGCATCGGCCCCCGGGTGCTGGCCACGAGCACCTCGGTCGGCAGGGGGAAGTTCTGGAAGATCTCGACGATCTGGGCGATGAGGTCCATGCCCGGCGTGGCGATGTCGTCGAGCCGGCCGACGAACGGGCTCACGAACGTGGCGCCGACCTTGGCCGCCAGCAGCGCCTGGGCGGCCGAGAAGATCAACGTGACGTTGACCCGGGTCCCCTCCGCGGTCAGCTCGCGGCACGCCTGAACCCCCGGCTTCCCGAACGGCACCTTCACCACGATGTGGGGGTCGATGGCGGCCAGCTCGCGGCCTTCGCGGACCATGCCGGCGGCGTCGGTGGCCACCACCTCGGCGCTGACCGGGCCCCCGGCCACGTCACAGATCCGCTTCAGGACGGCGCGCGGGTCGCGCCCGGCCTGCGCCAGCAGCGAGGGGTTGGTGGTCACCCCGTCGATTATCCCGAGCGGCGCCAGGGTCTCGATCTCCTCGACGTTCGCGGTGTCTACAAACAGCTTCATGCCATCCTCGAATGATGATCGCGGTCCCGGAACGCCGACTCACGCCGGAATCCCCGCACCGCGTTACCGACCCGGGTCCGAGCCGCCGGCCACGACCTCGTTCTCGAGCTCGCCCACGCCCTCGACCGCGACGACGATTCGGTCTCCCGGCGCTAGCGGCCCGACCCCGGGAGGCGTCCCCGTGGACAGGATGTCGCCCGGCAACAGCGTCATGACCGACGTGACGAACTCGATCAGTTGACGGAGCGGGAAAATCAGCTCGCGGGTGCTCGAATGCTGCCGCCGCACGCCGTTGACCCGCGACTCGATGCCGATCGGCCGATCCAGATCCGCGGCGGCGATGCACGGCCCCACCGGGGCGAAGGTGTCGAACCCCTTGGCGCGGGTGTACTGCACGTCGCGGCGCTGGAGGTCGCGATCGGTCACGTCGTTGACGCACGTGAACCCGAGCACGTACTCGTGCGCGCGATCCGCGGACACCCAACGGGCGGTGCGGCCGATGACCACCCCCAGCTCGGCTTCGTAGTCGACCCGGCCGGCGCCGGGCGGAATGACGATCGAGGCGCCGCTTCCGATCACCGCCGTCGAAGGCTTCAGAAAGATCAGCGGCTCGTCCGGCAGCGCCTTGTTCATCTCGGCCGCGTGGTCCCGGTAGTTCAGCCCCACCGCGACAATCTTGGATGGCACGATCGGCGCCAGAATCCGCGGCGCGGCGCCGGCCAGCCGCGCGCCGCCGGCCGGCGTCCCGCACGGATCGCCCTCCAGCGCGTACCACGCCTCGTCCCGGCGCACGGCGTGGAGCACCTGTCCGTCGTGCTCGATTCGATAGATGGATTCCATGGGCACCCGGGCCGCGCACCCCGCGGCGGTCGAGAACCGGCCCGGAGATCGCCGCCTTCGCGGCTCCGCCTCCCGCCGGACCAATCCTGCAGGGCTTGTGCGCCGTTCCGCGGCGCAGACTTCTAGCGCGCCGCGGCGCAGACTTCTAGCGCGCCGCCGCCTCCACGCGGTCGGACGACTCGCTCGGATTGGGCGTGGCCGCCGTGTCGACCGCGCGCACCGCGTAGACGTGCCGCACGCCCGGTTCCGCGGTGGTGTCGCGGTAGGTGTTCTCGGTGAACGGCGCGTCCATCAGCGGCTGCAGTGTCTCATTCCCCGGCAAACCGCGCAACACCAGATAGCCCGCCAAATCGGCTTCATCGTTCGGCCGCCACAGCAGGCTCACCTCTCCCTGGCTCCCGACCGCGGTCAGCGCCTGCGGGGCGGCCGGCGGAAAGGTGTCGACGAACGTGACGCAGGTGACGGGGGACAGCCGGCTGCGCACGTCGAACCCCCCAACCACGTCGAGGGTGCGGACGGCGTAGCACCGCTCGACCCCGTACTCGACCCGCTGATCGGTGTACGAAGGCTCGGCGAGCGGAGTAGCGCTCAGCGGTTCCGGGACACCCGGCGAGCCGGCGTCCGACTCGGCGATCTCGAACAGCTCGTAGGTCGACGCGGGCGGCCACTCGACGATCGGCGTCGACTCCAACGGAGTCAGGGGAACGTCCGGCGCCGCATCTTCCTCCGCCGGCGAATCGGTCTCTTCCCCGGAGTCCGCCGTTCCGGCCTCGACGGACGTGTCGCCGCCCGCATCCGGCGTCGCCTCATCCGAGGCCTGCGCCTCATCGGAAGTCGGCGCGGCGTCGGAAGTCGGCGCGGCGTCGGAAGTCGGCGCGGCGTCGGAAGTCGGCGCGGCGGCTTCCTCCGCGGCCCCGGCGGGCTCGTCCGTCCCCGCGGCCGCGGCCGTGTCCTCGTCTTCGTCGGGCTCGGCGGGCTCGTCCGCCTCCAGGGTGTCCTCCACCGGCTCGGCGGGCTCGTCCGCCTCCACGGGCTCGACGGGCTCGTCGCTCACCGGCGCCTGCACCGTCTCGCGGGCCCCGGTAGGCAGGTCCCAGGTCACGTCGACCACGGTCTCGGTGTAGGCCACTTCCGGCGCCGGCGGGGGTTCGGGCACCCGGATGCCCAGCGGCACCGCAATCCGCTCTCCGCCTTCCGATTCGTCGCCTGCCGTCGAGACCTGCACCAGGACGTACTCGCGCTGCAGCGGACCCGGCAGCGGCGGTGTCATCAACGGCACCATGACCGGCCGCGGCGGCTCCTCCGGGACGTCCTCGTCATCCGACTCTTCTGCCGCTTCCGCTTCTGCCTCTTCCCGGCGTCGGTGTTCCTCCTCCCAGGGATCGACCGGCATCTCGGTCTCCGCCGTCAGCATCTCCGACACCGCCACCGGAGACCCCTGCGTCATCGGCGCATCCGCCGGCAACGGCTCGGCCGGGGGGGTCTCCACCGGGGGCGTCTCGGCCGGAGGCGTCTCGGCCGGAGCCGCACCGTCCGATTCAGGTTCCGCCGGGAGCGGGGGTGGAGCGACCTCGACCGAAGCGACGAGGGTCGCCGCCTCCTGAAACTCTTCGAGCTCGAGCGTTCGGTCGGGCGTGAAGCGGGGCCGGGTGGTCATCGCGTACACGTCGACCCGGACGAGCGACGCAGGTTCCGAGCGGTCCTCGTTCTCGGTCGGCAGGACAAAGCCGATGGACACCTCGTCACCGAGACGCTGCACCACGAGGTCGGTCACCGGCGCCGGCACCCGCACGAACGGAGCGAGCGGCGGCCCCTTGATGCCGCACCCCCCGAGCTGCGCGGCGAGCAGACCGCTCACCAGCACGTTCCGGCGTCGGCACACGGTCACAGGATATAGCGGGAGAGATCCTCGTTCCGAACGATGTCGGCGAGCATCCGGTCGACGTAGGCGGCATCGATGACGATGGTCTTCTCGTCGAGGTCCGGCGCGTTGAACGAGATGTCGTCGAGGAGCTTCTCCATGATGGTGTGGAGACGGCGCGCGCCGATGTTCTCCGAGCGCTCGTTGACCTGGGTCGCGAATTCGGCCACCCGATCGACGGCGTCGGGCTGGAACGTCAGGTTCACCCCCTCGGTCTCCAGCAGCGCCGTGTACTGCTTGACGAGCGAACCGCGCGGCTCGGTCAGAATCCGCACGAAGTCTCCCGTCTCGAGGGCCTCGAGCTCGACCCGAATCGGAAAGCGCCCCTGCAGCTCGGGAATGAGGTCGGACGGCTTGGCGACGTGAAACGCCCCGGCCGCGATGAACAGGATGTGATCGGTGCGAACCATCCCGTGCTTCGTGTTGACGGTGGTGCCCTCGACGATCGGCAGGATGTCCCGCTGGACGCCTTCGCGGCTGACGTCGGGCCCGTGCCCGCCCTCGCGACCGGTCACCTTGTCGATCTCGTCGATGAAGATGATGCCCGCCTGTTCCACCCGGTGCACCGCCGCGGACCGCACGCTGTCGGTATCGACGAGCTTCTGCTCTTCTTCCTGCACGAGATGCTCGAGCGCGTCCGGCACCTTGACCCGACGCTTCCGGGACCGTCCCTGGAACAGGCCGGGCAGCATGTCCTTGACGTTGATGTCGATTTCCTCGATCGACGATCCGGAGATCACCTCGAACGAGGGAAAGCCCTTCTGCTGGACGTCGACCTCGACCTCGCGCTCGTCGAGCTGTCCCTCGGCGAGCTGGGCGCGCAGCCGGCCGCGGGTCCGCTGGTGCTGCTCGCGCGCGGGTCCGGGATCGTTGTCCTGCACGGACTTCGGCAGCGGCGGCAGCAACAGATCGAGGAGCCGCGCCTCGGCGTTGTGCCGCGCCTTGACCCGCACCTCTTTCACCCGCTCCTCGCGCACCATGTCCACCGCCAGCTCCACCAGATCGCGCACCATCGACTCGACGTCGCGCCCCACGTAGCCGACCTCGGTGAACTTGGACGCCTCGACCTTGATGAAGGGGGACTGCGCGAGCCGGGCGAGACGCCGGGCGATCTCTGTCTTCCCGACCCCGGTCGGCCCGATCATCAGGATGTTCTTCGGGGCCACTTCTTCCGCGAGCTCGGGAGAGAGCTTCTGGCGCCGCATGCGGTTCCGCAACGCCACCGCCACCGCCCGCTTCGCCTGGGCCTGGGAGATGACGTACTTGTCGAGCTCGGCGACAATCTGGCGCGGGGTCAGCGCGTCTACCAACGTCTCCCCCCCGCCGCCCGACTCGGGCGGTGCGGTGGATGTCAGCGATTCCGGAAGATAGATCGGCATGTGTGGTACGGGTGCGTCCTGCTGGCCCGCCGGTGGTAAGCGACACGGCCGGCGGCGGTCTGACGCCGGACCTTCGAGCGCGGACGATGGCGACGCGGCGGGTCGGCGCTACGGGTATCCGTTACAGTTCTTCGATCGTGACACTGGCGTTCGTGTAAATGCAAATGGACGCGGTGATCCCCATCGCATGCTCGACGATCTCCCGCGCCCCGAGGTCGGCGTGGAGCGCCAGAGCCTTCGCCGCGGCCAGGGCGTAGGCCCCGCCCGACCCGATCGCGACGATGCCGTCATCGGGCGCGATCAGATCGCCGTTCCCCGACAACAGGAACATGGCGTCGGCGTCGAGCACAATCAGCATCGCCTCGAGCCGCCGCAGCAGGCGATCGGTCCGCCAGTCCTTGGCGAGCTCCACCGCGGACCGCTCCAGATTGCCCCGGTACTGCTCGAGCTTCGACTCGAACCGCGAGAACAGGGCGAACGAATCGGCGGCGGAACCGGCGAACCCGGCGAGAATCCGATCGTTATACAGGCGGCGGATCTTGCGAGCGCCCTGCTTGACGACGGTCTCACCGAAGGTCACCTGCCCGTCGCCCCCCATGACGGTCTGCCCCTGGTGGCGGACCGCCAGGATGGTCGTGCTCCGAGTCATGAACATCTATCGAGCCTATCCGCTGGCGGGCGTGCCCCGCAACCCGGCGTCTGTTCCAATGAGAAGTGAGCCTGAACGGGAGGTTGTTTTCGAAGGACACATGCGCCCTCCTCACGCCTTGTCAGGCACGGGCGTTCTTTGCCCGCGGGCGCCCTTCAACCCGCTGGCGCCCGCGCCGCTCTCGGTGCAACGCGGGGTCCACCACGGGCTGCCAGGCGCGGATCGGAATGCGCCACCGGTCAGGACCCCCGCGGCGGTCCGGACCGGGTGAGGAAGTAGACGGGAATCCCCGCCCCGATGAGCGCGATGCCGGCCAGCGAGGGTGCCGGATTCCGCCAGATCGCGTTGATGACGAGGGCGGCGCTGGTCACGACGAAGACGAGCGGGGCCGCCGGATACCCCCAGGCGCGGAAGGGACGGTGTGCGTTCGGCTCGCGGAAGCGCAGCACGAAGAGCGCGCCCACCGCCACCCCGGCGAAGAGCACGACCGCGAACGCGGTGTAGTCGACCAGTTGCCGGAACGTGCCGCTGAGCACCAGCAGACCCGCCCACCCGCTCTGCGCGGCGATCGCCACCGCCGGCGTGCGGAAGCGGGGATGCACGGAGGCGGCGGCGGCGAAGAACTGCTGGTCGCGGGCCATCGCGTAGTACACCCGCGGCCCCGCGAACACCATCGCGCTGAGGCTGGCCGCGATCATCAACGCCGAGGCGACGGCCACCGGGGCCGCCGCGCCCGGACCGAAGAGGCGCTCGGCCACCCCGTCCGCCATGTTGCCCGCCGAGGCAAACTCGGTGACCGGCAGGGCGTAGACGTACAGCAGGTTCAGGAGCAGGTAGATCACCACGACGCCGGCGGTCCCCAGCCCCAGGGCCAGCGGCACGTTGCGGCCGGGGTCACGAATCTCCTCGGCCAGATAGCTTGCGGCGTTCCAGCCCGAGTACGCGAACATGACCGGCAGCAGGGCCAGCAGCCAGCTGGTGCCCGACACCGCCTCGCCGGCCTCGGAGAAATGTGCGCTCGAGCCTTGGCCGAGGGTGAAGCCGACCACCACGAACGTCACCAGCAGTACCACCTTCATCACCGCCAGCAGATTCTGCACGACGCGGCCGGGTCCCAGCCCGACCAAGTGGACGGCCGTCAGGACACCGATGACGGTCAGGGCCACGACGGCCTGGGGCGAGACGCTGAGAGTGACGACGCCGAGAGGCACGACGGCCCAGGGCCGGGTGTCGCCGGCCGCCGGCAGGACCCGGCCGAGGTAGGCCGCGAAGCCGACCGCGCCGACGGCGATGGCGCCGCTGAAACCGGCGACGAACGAGGTCCAACCGGTGAGAAAGGCCGGCAGCGGACCGAACGCCTCGCGCAGATAGACGTA
Source organism: Vicinamibacterales bacterium (assembly GCA_965229825.1). Taxonomy (GTDB): domain Bacteria; phylum Acidobacteriota; class Vicinamibacteria; order Vicinamibacterales; family UBA8438; genus JAJEEA01. Next base: position 1,141,862 of record CBDDJQ010000011.1, on the reverse strand, counting down.
CTCGCCGCCGGCGCGCGGGCGCAGCGCGGCGAGCTCGGCGTAGGCCATCGCCCCGGCAAACGCGAGCGCGCCGCCGGCCACCCACGCCCCGATCATCCACCAGGGGTGCGGCACCAACTGCGAGACGACGGCGGGAAGGAGAAAGATGCCGCTGCCGATCACGTTGGATACGACGACGGCGGCGCCGTCGAGGGGGCCGAGACGGCGGTCCAGACCGGACATAAAGGGTGGCTCGAGACGAGAACGGGACCCGCGGCCGGCCCCGGCTCCTAGCGGGTCAAAAGCTGGCGATCGACGTCGACCGAGTCCAGAAAGGTCCACTGGTCGCCGCGGTGCTTGACGAACAAGTCCATGGTGACGTCGACGAAGTCGCGATGGCCGAGCATCTCGGCACGCGGCTGTTCTCCCGTATAGCCGCGCCCCGACTCGAGCCGCAGGATCTCGGTGGTCCGGCCGGCATCGATACCGTCCGTGCCGACGGCGCGAACGAAGGCATTTCCCCATTCCTCCGTCTCGTTCTGCCGCCGAAACACCGCGTTGAGCTGCAGGTACCGAACCGTCTCGGAGGTCGCGTTCTCCAGGCGGAACGAGACCGTGGGCACGAGCTTGTTCCGTCCCAGGTTGTCGAGGCCGGCGTCGAACCAACCGCTCGATACCTGGGTGATCTCCAGGGCGGTCGGCACGTCGATCGACGGGCTGCATCCGATCGACAGCGCGAGCACGATGAGAACTCCGAACCACGAACGGCGCACACCCACGCGAGACCCCCTTTCAGCAGTCATCGGCAGAGATTCATCGGCAGAGATTGTAGATCAGACCGCCGGACCGCTCCGGCCCGACGAACTCAGGGGCGATCGGAGACCCGGCGCATGTACTCCAGGAGCTCCTGACGAGCCGCGGCATCATTCTCCTGAACCTCCAGGAACAGGCGTTCCATTTCACTCAAGTCGGCCTGGCGTTGTTGTCCGATGCGCTGTTCCGCCTCCTGCACGCGGTCCAGCTGGCGCTGCTCGCTCTCGCGAATCCACTCGCGAACCTGTTGCAACCACGCGTCGCTGCTCATCCCCGGGGGCGGGTCCAGCCCGACCCGGGGCCCGGGGATGGTGGTCGCCCCACCCCCTGTGCTCAGGCCGGCGGGGGTACCACGCACGGTCGGCCGCGGCGGCGGGTCCACCGCCGAGCGTCCCGCCTCCCCGGCGCCGGACGGCGGCCCGTTCGACTCGGCCGACGCGCCGGTCTCGCTGCCGCTCCAGCCGATTCGCAAGACCATCCCGTCGGCCCCCAACTCGATCTCCGGCCGCACGATCAGCGCCGCCGCCACCGCCAGCACCGCCGCCGCGGCCAGAGCCCACGCCGGACGCCAGGGGATGCGAGCCCGCGACGGCCCGCTCGCATCCGCCACCACCCGAAAACCGGGATCCGCGCCGGGGGGCTCCCAGGTCTCGATCGTCCGGCGGACGGCCGTCAACGAGCGGATCTCGTCGGCGCAGCGTGCACAGGACCGCAGGTGGGCGTCGACCCGGCCGCGCGCATCGGCGTCGGACTCCCCGTACAGGTAGTCGACCAACGCCTCCTTCTCGATACAACTGCTGGTCTCGCTCATCGTTGTCGTGACGCTCCGCTGACATCCACGACCAACCGGGGGCGCGTGCCGGCCGCCCGTACCTGACGCCCGACCAGATCCGCCGTGCCGTGCACACCTTCCCTTTGCAACTGCCGCCGCAGGACCTCGAGTCCCTGATAGAGCCGGGTCTTGACGGTACTCAGCGGACATCCTTGCAGATCGGCAATCTCCCGAAACGTCAAGCCATGGTACTCCTTCAGCACGATGGTGATCCGCTGGTCGTCGGACAGGGCCGACATCGCCTGCGTGATCACCCGTCCGAGGTCCTGGCGCACGGCTTGGTCCTCGGCGGTCTCCGGCGGCGCCAGGCCGGCCGACCGCGCAGGTTCGGACGCCTCGTCGAACGGCGCCAGAGTAGCCGAGCGGCGTTCCCGACGTATCCAGTCGCGACAGAGATTCAGGGCGATCCGATACAACCACGACGAGAACTTCGACTGCCCCTTGAACCCCTTGATGCTGCGAAACGCGCGGAGGAAGGTCTCCTGACAGACGTCGCGGGCATCCTCCTCCCGGCCGATGACCCGGAACGCCAACGCGAAGATCGACCGCTCCCAGCGGACGATCAACTGGTTGAAGCTCTCCGGGTCTCCGGCGGTCGCCAGCGCGACCAGCTCCTCGTCGGTTCTCTGCATGCCCACCGCGACAGCCTGCGCCGTACTCATGATGCCGTGCTCGTGATGACGTGTCGACCCCGTTCCTGTCGCCGGACCGAGCGCCGAACGGTCCCGGCGCCCGCCGCGAGAGCCCTCCTTGTCGCGGGCTCCAGGAATATAGACGCCGCTCCGCCCGAAATGGTCTTGCGCCCGGGCCGATGCCGGACGCCGGGGCCGCGACGCCCCCCGTGCCGCCGGCTTGCGCCGGTGCGGTATGATTTCGTGGGGCTTTTCGCAGGCGCAGGCCGCAGGCCCGGAACATCCAACCAATCCGTCTCCCGACCGACGAAGATATCGATGCTCCAATTGTCGTCGCTGACCAAGGGGTTCGGCGGCCGTACGTTGTTCGAACGGATCACCTGGCAGATCTCGGCCGGCGTTCGGGCCGGCCTGTGCGGACCGAACGGTTCCGGCAAGACGACGCTGCTGCGGATGCTGGCCGGTCTCGACGAGGCGGACAGCGGGACGATCGCGAAGCGCACCGGGCTGACCGTCGGCTATCTCCCGCAGGACGGCCTCAGCCACTCCGGACGCTCCCTCCTCGACGAGGTCAGCACCGCGTTCCAGCCGCTTCTCGACATCCAGCGCACCATGCAGGAGCTTGAGCACCAGCTCGCCGACCCCCGGTACTCCCGCGAAGAGCACGACGCGATCCTGGAGCAGTACAGCGATCTGCAGCATCGGTTCCGCGACGAGGACGGCTATACCATCGACCTGAAGGTCGCCGGGGTCCTGAACGGACTCGGGTTCGCCCCCACCGACTTCGAGAAGCCCACCGACACCTTCTCCGGCGGCTGGCAGATGCGCATCGCCCTCGCCAAGCTGATCCTCTGCCGGCCGCACGTGCTGCTGCTCGACGAGCCCACGAACCATCTCGACCTGGAAGCCCGCAACTGGCTCGAGGACTATCTCCTCGACTATCCGTACGCCCTCGTGCTCGTTTCCCACGACCGGTACTTCCTCGACCGGGTGGTGACCCGGATCGTCGAGATCGACCGGCGCACCCTGACGCCGTACGTCGGGACCTATTCGGAATTCCTCGTGGAACGGGAGGCGCGGATCGCGACGCTGCGCGAGCAGAAGAAACGGCAGGACGAGGAGCTCGCCCGCATCAAGCACTTCATCGACAGGTTCCGCTACCAGGCGACCAAGGCCGCGCAGGTCCAGAGCCGGGTGAAGATGCTCGAGAAGATCACCCCCATCGAGGTGCCGCCCGAACGGAAGCGGGTGCACTTCTCGTTCCCCCAGTGCCGGAAGAGCGGGCGCGTCACGCTCGAGCTGCAGGGGGTCCGGAAGGCCTACGGATCGACGGTGGTGCTCGACGACGTGGACGTGCACGTGGTGCGCGGTGACCGGATCGCGATCGTGGGGCCCAATGGCGCCGGCAAGTCCACGTTGATGCGCATGCTGTCGGGCGCTGAAAGTCCCGACCGGGGCGCGCGGGTCGAGGGCCACAACCTCGTGGCGCAATACTTCGCGCAGGACGAAGCCACCCGGCTCGACCCGAACCTGACGGTCTACGACACGCTCGGCGCGGCGTCGTCGGTCGAGATGCTCCCGGCCATCCGGAACATCCTCGGCGGATTCCTGTTCTCGGGAGACGACGTGACCAAGCCGGCAGGGGTGCTCTCGGGCGGCGAACGCACCCGGCTGGCGGTGGCGCGGATGCTCCTGTGCCCCGCCAACACCCTGCTGCTCGACGAGCCGACCAACCATCTCGACATCGATTCCACCAACGTCCTCCTCGATGCGCTGGCCGACTTCGACGGCACCCTCATCTTCGTCTCCCACGATCGGTACTTCGTGGACCAGCTCGCCACCACCGTCATCGAGGTCGGCCACGGCGCCGCCGTCCGCTATCCGGGAACCTACGAGGAGTTTCGCTGGAGCAAGACCCACCGCGAACAGAACCCGCCCGCCGCAAGCCCGCGCCCGGCCGCCGCGCCCGCCGGCGCCGCCGAGCGCGCACCCGCCAGGAAGCGCCCGGCGCAGCCGCCGGGCCGGCAGAACCGGGAAGAGCACCGGCAACGGACCCAGGCCGATCGCCGCCTCAAACGGGCGCAGGCGACCCGGGACAAGCGCATCGGCGAGCTCGAGCGGCGGATCGCCCAGTGCGAGGGCAAGATCAAGGAGATAGAGGCCACGATGGCCTCGCCCGGGTTCTACAACGACCGCGACGCAGCCCGGCCGGTGGTCGACCGGCACCAGACCCTGATGTGGGAAGTCGGCGACCTCATGGGCCAGTGGGAAGCGCTGCAGCAGGCCGACGGCGATTCCAGCCAGGCCTGACCGCCGGCCAGGCCGCGATCGGAACTCTTTCGCCCAGGAGTTCGCACCGTGGAACGGCAACGACTCCTGCAGGACTCGTTGGGCGGACACCGGCGCCGCGGGGCGTCGGTGTCCGAGCCGGGAGCACGCCATGAAGCCATCGATACGCCGTCTTGCCGCCGTCGCCTGACATCACCATCCGCCAGTTGCTGAGTCATTCTTCCGGACTGCGCATCCGTCCCATCTTCTATCCGCTCGACGCCGGCGAGACGCCGACCCTGCTCGGCGCGGTCGCCAAGTTCGGCGCCGAGGGACCCGACGTCGAGCCCGGCGCGTCCTACAGCTACAACAACGCCGGCTACAACGCGCTCGACGCGATCATCGAGGTCGCGTCCGGCATGCCCCTCGAGGACTTCCCGCGCGCGCACATCTACGAGCCGCTGGGGATGGCCGAGACGCCGAGCAGACATCGGTGCTACGCCTTCGGATGAGTCTTCTTGTAGACCGACATGAGCTGCGCCGGGCTCACGTGGGTATAGCGCTGCGTGGTGCTGATGCGCGCGTGGCCGAGCATCTCCTGGATCGAGCGCAAGTCGGCGCCCCGCTCCAGGAGATGGGTGGCGAACGAATGCCGCAGGGCATGCGGGCTGATGCCGTAGCGGGTGCTGGTCGCCGCCACGTAGCGCCGCACCAGGCGGTCGACGCTGCGCGCCGACAGGCGCCCGCCCTGATAGTTCACGAACAGCGGCTCCGCGCCCGCGCGCCCGCGGCGCCGGGGCGGCGGCGGCGCCTTCTTGCCCTGGCGCAGCAGGGTTTCGCGGTCCGCGAGATAAGCGCGCAGGGCGGCGGCGGTCGCACGATTGAACGGCACGATGCGTTCCTTGCCGCCCTTGCCCAGCACCCGCACGAGCCGGCTGCTGAGGTTGATGTCTTCCAGGCCCAGCCCCACCAGTTCGCTCAGCCGGAGGCCCGAGGCGTAGAACAGCTCGAGGATGGCGCGGTCCCGGCGCCCCAGGGGCGTCGTACTGTCGGGCGCATCGAGCATCTGCTCCATCTCGCGCTCGTCGAGGCGCGCCGGCAGTTTCCGATCCTGCTTCGGGGTGGCCATCAGGGCACCGGGGTCGCGTTCGATGATCTCCTCCCGCCGCAGATAACGGCCGAACGAGCGGATCGAAGCCAGTCGCCGGGCGGAAGACGAGCGCGCCTGCCCGCGGTCGTACTGCTCGCGCATGAACGCGCGCACGGCCGAGTAGTCGATGTCGGTGGGGGCAATCCGGTCCGCGGGACGGTCGAAATGCCGTTCCAGAAACCGGAGATACTGGGTCAGATCGCTCTCATACGCGAGCACGGTTCGCGCCGACAGATTACGATTGAACCGCAGGTACTCCAGAAACTGGTGAAGATGCGTCCTCATTCGCGTGACCCGAGGCCTCTCTGGCGGCCTGCCATTCCGCGATCTGCGCGAGCGCGCGATTGGCCACCGCGCGCCGCCGGTCGCGGCGCCGCCGAGGAACGTCGCCGGTCACCGGAATCAGCCCGAACGCGATGTTGGACGGCTGGTAGTCGGCCGCCGAGGCGTGCGACACGTAGTAGCCCAGCGCGCCGATCGCGGTGGTTCTCGGCGGAGCGTCGAGCGGCCGCCCCCGCGCGAGCGCGGCCGCGTTGAGCCCGGCGATCAGGCCGCTGGCGGCAGACTCCACGTATCCCTCGACCCCGGAGATCTGTCCGGCGAAGAAGAGCGACGGCCGATGCCGAGACTGCCACGTCGGCAACAGGGCGGCCGGCCCGTTGATGTAGGTGTTGCGATGGATCATGCCGAACCGGACGAACTCGGCCTGCTCGAGACCGGGAATCATGCGGATGATCCGTTCCTGCTCGCCCCATTTGAGTTGGGTCTGAAACCCCACCAGGCTGAAGTGGTCGCCGGCCAGGGTGTCCTGCCGCAATTGCACCACCGCGAACGGCCGCCGTCCGGTCCGGGGGTCGGTGAGCCCCACCGGCTTCATCGGACCGAACCGCAACGTGTCCTCGCCGCGGTGCGCCATCACCTCGATCGGCAGGCATCCCTCGAAGAAGCGTCCCTGGTCGATGGCGTGCAGGGCCGCGAGCTCGGCTCCGCACAAGGCCTGGTGGAAATCCTGGTACTGGGCCTCCGTCATCGGACAGTTCAGGTAATCGCCCTGTCCGTCGTCGCTGCTGCAGGCCGCGCCTTCCGCGTCGGGCTTCGCCTCGACCGCGGGCGAATCCCGCCCCCAGCGCGACGCCCTGAACGTGATGTTCCGATCGATCGACTCGGCCAGGACTATCGGACTGATCGCATCGTAGAAATAGAGATGATCCCCACCCACCAGGGTGGCGACGGCGGCGGACAGATCCGGCGAAGTCAACGGGCCGGTCGCCACGATGACCGGTTCACGCGGGTCGCCGGAGCGTGACAGGTCTCGGACTTCCTCCCGCCGGATCGTGACCAGCGGAGCCTGCTCGAGGGCCGCGGTGATACCCTGGGCGAACCGCGCCCGGTCCACGGCGAGGGCGCCCCCCGCGGGCACCCGGGTCTCGCCGGCCACCCGCATCACCAGCGACCCGAGCTGCCGCATCTCTTCCTTGAGCAACCCCACCGCGTTCTCGATCTGGTTGGCCCGAAACGAGTTGCTGCAGACGAGCTCGGCAAGCCGGTCGGTATGGTGCACCGGGGTCGGCCGCACCGGCCGCATCTCGTACAGGGTGACCTCGACCCCCTGCCGCGCTGCCTGCCACGCCGCCTCGCTGCCTGCGAGCCCGCCGCCGATGATGTGGATCACACGCGACTCCAACCCCGCCGGCCCGGCGGGCTCCTCGCCCGGAAATCGTCACCTTGCGGCTCCGCTTCCTGCCCAACCAACCCTCCGGGTATCCGCACCGTCCGACGCCGCAGAATGCTAGGCGACCTGCCGGCGCGTGCGACCGCGGGGCTTCCGCTTGGGGCTGTCCTCCTTTGGGGACGGCTTCGCCGCGGGCTGTTCCTCGGTCCAGCGACCGTCACGGTAGACCGCGCGCCACCGGGTGGCCTTGCCGCCCTCCTCCGACGTGACGTACTGCTCGCGTTCCTTGCGCGAGAACCGGATGACGGCCGGCCGGCCCTCGGGATCGGCGACCGGCGCATCGAGCAGGTACCGGAACTTGGGATCGAGCTCGTCCGCGTGCGGTTGGAGCTCCGACACCTTCGGGGCGCGCGTCTCCCGATGCCGGGGAAAGCCGCTCGCGGCCAGAAACAACCCGGCGGCACCGTCGCGCAGCACGTAGTGGTCGTCCACCCTCTCGCACCGGAGCTCGGGCATCGGCACCGGATCGGCCTTCGGCGGGGCCGGCTCGCCGTTCCTGAGCAGCTTGCGCGTATTCTTGCACTCGGGGTTCGAGCAGCCGAAGAACTTGCCGAACCGCCCCGACCGCAGGGGCATCTCGGCGCCGCACCGGTCGCACGCGAGGGTCCGCTCGGCCGCGGCGCCGGCGCTGAAGGCCCCTTCCTCGATCTCGTGGCCCGCGCAGTACGGATTCTTGCCGCAGACGTGCAGCTTGCGCCCGGCGTCGACGACGTAGCTGTCCATGGCGGTCCCACAGGTCGGGCAGCGGCGCTTGGCGCGCAGCAGGCGGCTCTCGCCTTCGTCGTCCCGGTCGGCGTCGGCGGCCTCGTCGGCCGGCGTCAGGTCGATGGTCTGCTTGCAGCGCTCCTTCGGCGGCAACGCATATCCCGAGCACCCCAGGAACACGCCGGTGCCGGCGGACCGGATCTGCATCGGGCGGCCGCAGACCTTGCACGCGATCCCGGTTGCCGTCGGGGTGTTGGGCCGCATGCCGTCGGGCCGGGCCGCCGCGTGGAGCTTGTCGGAAAAATCGCGGTAGAACGCGTCGAGCACGCCTATCCACTTCCGATCCCCGGACGCGATCTGGTCGAGGTCCTGCTCCATGCCCGCGGTGAACGAATAGTTCAGCAGGTCGGCGAAGCTCTCGACGAGACGGTCGGTCACGAGCTCGCCGATCTTCTCGGCATAGAAGCGCCGCTTCTTCAACGACACGTAGCCGCGATCCTGGATGGTGGAAATAATCGAGGCGTAGGTCGACGGCCGCCCGATGCCGCGCTTCTCCAATTCCCGCACGAGGCTGGCCTCGCTGTACCGGGGCGGGGGCTTGGTGAAATGCTGCACGGGCTCGATCCTGGAGCAGTCGAGCGTCTCGCCGGCGGCGTAGGCCGGCACCTCTGCCGGGTCACCCTTGCGAGACGCCGACGGCAGCACCCGCGTGAACCCGTCGAACCGGAGCACGCGGCCCCGGACGCGCAGCTCGAACGGATCGGCCTGCACCGTGACCGTGGTGCTCAGGTACTCGGCCGGGGTCATCTGGCAGGCGATGAACTGGCGCCGGATCAGGTCGTAGAGGCGGCGTCCGTCGGCGTCGGCGCCGGCCAGCGCGTCCGGGAGCGCCGCCACGTCCGTCGGCCGGATCGCCTCGTGCGCCTCCTGGGCGCCCGCCTTGCTGGCGTAGACGTTCGCCCGCTCCGGCAGATACTTCGAACCGAAGGTGGAGTCGATGTAGGTGCGCACCCCGGTCACCGCCTCGCTCGAGAGGGTCGTGGCGTCGGTCCGCATGTAGGTGATGTGGCCGCCTTCGTACAGCCGCTGCGCCAGGGTCATCGTCTTCCGCAAGCCGAAACCGAGGCGTGTCGAGGCGGCCTGCTGCAGGGTCGAGGTGATGAACGGTGCGCCCGGCCGCGTCGCGGTCGGCTTGTTCTCCACCCGGGCCACCGTGAACGCCACCGTCCCGAGGCGCGCGAGGGCGTCGTCCGCCTCCTGCTGGTTCCGCGGGCGGAAGGGCTGTTCGTCGGCCTTGACGACCTGGAAACGGCAGAGGTCCTTGCCGCCCGAACGGGCCAGATCGGCGAAGGTCTCCCAGTATTCCTCCGGCTCGAAGGCGCGGATCTCCCGCTCGCGCTCGACGACGAGCCGGACCGCCACCGACTGCACCCGGCCGGCCGACAGGCCGCGGGCCACCTTCGCCCAGAGCAGCGGGGAGACCTCGAAGCCGACCACCCGGTCGAGAAACCGCCGGGCCTGCTGCGCATCCACCCGGTTCTGGTCGATCTCCTTGGGGTGAGCGAACGCCCCCTGGATCGCGTTGCGGGTAATCTCGTTGAACACCACCCGGCGAAAGCGCGCCGGGTCGCCGCCCATCTCTTCCTTGAGATGCCAGGCGATCGCCTCCCCTTCCCGGTCGAGGTCGGTCGCCAGAAAGACCGGGCCGGTCTTGCCGGCCAGCCGCTTGAGCTCGCCGACGACCTTCTCCTTGCCCGGCAGGACCTCGTAGGTGGCACGCCAACCGTTGTCCGGATCGACGCCCATCCGGCGCACGAGCTGGCTGCGCGCCCGCTGCTGGCGCTCCTCCGGACTCGTCCGCACCGGCGCCTTCCGCCCACCAAGCGCCGCGCGGCGTTCCCGGCCGCCGGCCGGCAGGTCCCGAATGTGGCCCACGCTCGACTTGACGAGGTACTCGGAGCCCAGATACCGATTGATGGTCCGGGCCTTGGCCGGAGATTCGACGATGACCAGGGATCGTGCCATGGTTCTCCTGCAACGCGGACTGCCGCGAGTCGGATATCTACGTTACCATCCCGGAGCGCGGTCCATTCCTGCCGCGGCGCCGTCCATCCCATCACGCGAGTCGGATCCTACGTTACCATCCCGGCTCGCACGAACCGGCCGGCGCCGGCGCGGGCGATGCGGCCCTGGAGCTCCAGATCGGTGAGCCCCGCGAGCAACGCCCCGCTGTCGAGGCCGCTCCGCGCGGCCAGGTCATCGATCTCGTAGACCTCTCCGGCATCCATGTGGCGCAGGATCGAATCCGGCTCCCCCGGCGATCGGGCGGCGCCCGGCGACGCCGCCTCGGCGTCGTTGCCCGGGGAGGCGGCGGCCGCCTCGATACCGAGCTCCTCCACGATGTCGTCCGCGGTCTCCACGATCCGCGCGCCGTCCCTGAGCAGGGCATGGGCGCCGCGATTCCGCCCGCTCAGCACGTTCCCCGGCACCGCCATGACGTCGCGCCCCTGTTCGAGGGCCAGTCGGGCGGTAATCAGCGACCCGCTGCGCTCGGAGGCCTCCACCACGACCACCGCCCGCGACAAGCCGCTGATGAGACGATTGCGCATCGGAAAATACGCCGGCCGCGGGGTCGTCCCCGGGGGGAGCTCGCTCACCAGCAGGCCGCGCCGGACGATCTCGCCCGCGAGGCCGGCGTGCTCTCCCGGATACACGACGTCGACGCCGGATCCCAACACCGCGATCGTCCGGCCGTCCACCGCCAGCACGCCCCGGTGGGCGGCGGAATCGACCCCGCGGGCCAGCCCGCTCACGACGGTCACGCCCCGCGACCCCAGATCGGCTCCGAGGGTCCGGCCGACCTCACGGGCGTATACCGTGCCGGCCCGCGAACCGACGACCGCGACCGCCGGTCCGTCCAGAGCGGTGTGATCGCCCCGGAGCCACAACACCGGGGGCGGATCCGGAATCGCCGCCAACAACGCGGGATACCGGCGGTCGGACCAGGGAACGGCCGCGATGCGGCCGGCCTTCGCGGCGGCCAGCGCCGCCTGCCCCCGGGTCCGCGCCGCCGCCAGCCGGCCGGAAGCCGCGAGGTGTGGAGCGATGCCCGCCACGACCGCGGCCAGGGTGGTGTCCGACGCGGTTCCGAGCCGGGCGGCGCCGTGCGGATCCGACAACCAGCCCGCGATGGCGCGGCGGCCGCGCCCTCGCCACCAGATCATGGCCAGGGCGACCCAGTCGTCGAGCGTCATCCTCTCCACCTCCCGCGCCCGCCGCGGTACCGCGCCCCTGGCAGCCCACGGGCTGCTGGGGCTTCCCCCCGGCGATCGAACGGCGCCGCACGGATGAAGCAGCGTTGAGCTGAAGGAGACGACCCGGGCGGACCGGCCCGGTGAACGGCACCCGACCGCGTTCAACGCGCAACCGGTGTGCCCGACCCGATCCGGAGTATAACTCGGGAGCCGGCCCCCCGTTTCGCCGCGGCCCCGGGTCAGGCTTGCGCCGGTGATGGACGACTGGCTATAGTGGTCCAAGGGAATGGTGCGAACCACACTTGCGGTCTTGAGCCTCGTGATCGCCGTCGGCATGGCGACGCCCCGCGCCGACGAACGGTCGGATGCGCGCGCGCAGGTCGACTTCGGCATCGAGGTGGCCAGACTCGGTCTCTGGAAGGAAGCGGTCTTTCGCTGGGAACGCGCGATCGATTTCGATCCGACCTACGCCGAGGCCTGGAACAATCTCGCCATCGCCTTCGAGCAGCAGGGAGTCATGGACAAGGCGCGAGAGGCGTACGAGACCGCTCTCGACCTCGCTCCGGACAACATGGCCATCGAGCAGAACTACGACCTCTTTCTGGAGGTGAATGACCGTGTCAGCCAAAGCTCTCGTTAGTGTCGGTTGCGTGGGGCTGCTCGTCGGGTGCACCTCGTTCTACGATGTCGCCATCGAGACCCCGCTGACGCCGAAGCTGGACATCTCGAAATTCCAGCGGGTGCTGATTGCCGGCTTCATCTCCGGCGGCTCGGAGGACGTCGACGCCAACCTGGAGACGGCTCGGCTGCTCCGGAGTCAGTTGCGCCGCAACTCGGACCTGCAGGTGGTCGATGCGGACGTTCTGGCGCTGCTCGACATCGCGGCCGATCAGGGCGGCGGCCCGGACAGCAGCGAGACCATTCCGGACGGGTTCGCGCCGGCCGAAGGCTCCGGAGACGCCGAACCGATCGAAGATGACGATTCGATGAGCGAAGAAGACCTGGAGAGCTACGAGACGATCTTCGCCAACATCGGATTCTGGCGCGACCTGGGTGAGGAGTACCAGGATCCGCTCATCCTGACGGGCACCGTCTACTTCTCTCCGCACGCCCGTTCGGGCATGGTGACTCGCGAGCGCGAGATCTATGACTCGTTCGGGCGACGCCGGACCGTGCCGGTGCGCACCTATCGCGACCGCCGCGGTTTCGTGCTGAGCCCGAAGTTCATCTTCATCGACGGCGCCACCGGGACGACGCTCTACACCGAGCGCCACCGCGAAGAGATCCTCTACGACGCGTCACAGAACACACCGGCCCTCTCGTCCTACTTCGAGCTGATGGACCGGCTGCTGCCCTCCGTGCTCGGGGCGTTCAGCACGCAGAGCGTCCGCGGAACCCGCACGCTCCTGAGGTGACCGTCGTTCCGCCAGCTTTACAGACGCGCCGCTCGCGAGTACGCTAGGGGGGTGCCGAGGCGCGGCACAGTGCGTCCGAATCACGAACGAAAGGGTCCAGCGCGTGTACGCCATCATTCAAGCTGCCGGGCACCAGCACCGGGTGGAGCCGGGGCAGATCCTCGATATCGATCGGATCGGCACGGAATCCGGGGAAACCGTCACCTTCGATCGAGTCCTGCTGCTCGGCCGGGACGACGGCTCCGTCACCGCCGGCAACCCGACCGTGCCGGGAGCAACCGTCACCGGGTTCGTGGACGCCCATCCTCGCGGGCCGAAGATCCGGGTGTTCCGGCGCAAGCGGCGCAAGGGGATGCGGCGTACGCGCGGACACCGCACCGACCTCACGCGCATCCGGATCAGTGACATCTCCGATTCCGACTGAGGCAGTCATGGCACACAAGAAGGGACAAGGCAGCTCGCGAAACGGCCGTGACAGCAATGCCCAGCGTCTGGGAGTGAAGCGCTTCGACGGCAACATCGTCACCGGCGGCTCGATCCTGGTACGGCAACGCGGACAGCGGTTCCGTCCCGGTCTCAATGTCGGCATCGGCAAGGACGACACGCTCTTCGCCAAGGTTGCAGGCCGCGTGCAATTCGAAGACCACGGCGGCCGCGGCCGGGCCATCAGCGTGTTGCCGCTCGAGGCCTGATTCCATCTCCAAGCATGTTCGTCGACGAAGTCGACATCAAAGTGACCGCCGGCGATGGCGGGCATGGGTGCCTGAGCTTTCGTCGCGAAAAATCGGCCCCCCGCGGGGGGCCCGACGGCGGTGACGGCGGTGACGGCGGCTCCATCCTTCTGGTCGCCAGCCCCCACCTGAACACCCTCGTCAACTACCGGTTCCATCCCACCTATTCGGCCCGGCGCGGCGCGCACGGCACCGGTTCGGCCCGTACCGGCCGCAACGGGCAGGATCTCATGCTCCAGGTTCCTGTGGGCACCGTCGCCTTCGAGCACCGTGACGACACGCTCGTGGAATTGGCCGACCTCGTCGAATCGGAGGAGCGCGCGGTCGTGGCGCGCGGAGGACGCGGGGGCCGGGGAAACCGGCACTTCGTCAGCGCGACCAACCAGGCCCCGCGACGCACCGAACCCGGCCGACCCGGAGAACAGCGGCACCTGCGCCTGCAGTTGAAGCTGTTGGCCGACGTGGGACTCGTCGGATTTCCGAACGCCGGGAAGTCGACGTTGATCGCGCGGATCTCCGCCGCGCGACCGAAGATCGCCGACTATCCCTTCACGACCCTGACCCCCAACCTCGGTGTCGTCGACCTCGGCGACGATCGAAGCTTCGTGGTCGCCGACGTCCCCGGCCTGATTGCCGGCGCCCACTCGGGGCACGGTCTCGGGGACCGATTTCTGGGACACCTCGAGCGCACCCGGGTCCTGGTGCACCTGATCGACATCTCGTCGTTCAGCGGGCGGGATCCGTGCGAAGACTTCGACGTCGTCTGCCGCGAGCTGACCTGTTTTCGGGATGACGGCGGCGACGCCCGCGGTCCGTTGTCGGACAAGCCCCAGATCGTGGTGGCGAACAAGGTCGACGCGCTCGACGAACCGGCCCGGCTCGATCGACTCCGCGCCCACGTCGGACGCCAAGGTTTCGACGTCCAGGTCATCTCCGGGGTCACGGGACAGGGGGTCGCCGGCCTGCTTGAAGCAGCCTGGACCCTCTTCCGCAGCGCGGACGGCGGAATCGAAGCCGCCACCACACCGGCATGATTGCAGCAACCCGGCGCATCGGCATTCTGGGGGGACGATTCGACCCGATTCATCTCGGTCACCTCGCGACCGCGGCGGTGGCGCGGCGGCACCTGCAACTCGACCGGGTGTTGATGCTGCCCTCGCGGTTCGCACCGCACCGGAAACAGCCGGCCGGGGCCAGCGGGGCCGACCGGTTGGCGATGGTGGCCCTGGCCGCGAACGACGAGCCGTCCCTGCAACCGTGCGATCTGGAGCTGACTTCCGAGACGCCGTCCTACACCGCGACCACCCTGCAGCGACTGCAGGAGCGGGGTCACCGGCGCACGTCGTTGTTCTTCATCCTCGGCGCCGACGCCTTTGCCGACATTGCCACGTGGCACGACTATCCCCGCCTGCTCGACGCCTCTCACTTCGTGGTCGTCTCCCGGCCGGGATACCCGGTGGCATCGCTGCCCGATGCCCTCCCGGCCCTGCGGCCGCGCCTGCGGATCGTCACGAGTGACGCCGGGCCGCAAGCCGGAGAGACGATGCGCGCACCAGCCGTATTCCTGATCGACGCGGCCACTCCGGATATCTCGTCGACCGACATCCGCACCCGCTTGGCGAACGGAGAGGCGCTGGAGGGGCACGTGCCGGCTGCGGTGGCCGCGTACATCGACCGCCGGCGGCTCTACACCCGCGAACCGGTGGCAAAAGACTTGCATGACTAACCACGAGGCCGCCACGCACGATGCGACGGAATCGCTGCCGGAACCGATCCGCCACGCGGTCGGAGCGGCGCGAGCCAAGAAGGCGGAGGACCTGCTGGTCCTCGACCTGCGCGAATCGGATGCCTTCACCGACCATTTCCTGATCTGCTCCGGCCACAGCCCGAAGCAGGTCACGGCGATCGTCGATGCCATTGTGGCCCGGCTCAAGGCGCTCGGAGTACGGCCGGCGAACGTCGAGGGCTACACGGGGGCCAACTGGGTGCTGATCGACTGTTTCGACTTCATCGTCCATGTCTTCACCCCGGACACCCGACGCTTCTACGCGCTCGAGCGACTCTGGGGCAACGCCACCCGCCGGGAGGTGTAGCCCGGACGCCCCGAGCCGCCGGTCCGCGCCGGGCGCTCCCGGGGCCCACGGGCGGCTTCAACCGGGACTCCGGCGCGACTTGGCGGGCATCGCCCGCCGACTGGCGGCGGGCGGGCGCCAGGGTCTCGATGCGCTCCTGGCGGTGCTCCTGGCGCCGAGCTGCGCGGTGTGCCAGGCTCTGCTCGACGCGCCTACCCGCGGGCCGGTCTGCCCGGCGTGCTGGCGGGCCGTGCCCCGTCTCACCCCTCCCGTCTGCGACCGCTGCGGCGACCCGCTGCCGTCCGGGCTGCCGGGTCCGCCGCGGCCCGCACACTGTCGCCGCTGCCGGCACCCGCACGCGCTGATTCGGCACCGGCGCGCGGTCGGTCCCTACGAAGGCGCCCTGCGGCGGCTCGTGCACGTCCTCAAGTACGAGCCGCGCCCTACGCTGGCGCGGCCCCTGGGCCGGCTGATGCGGGAATCCGGAGCGGGAATACTGGCGGACGTCGACTGCGTGGTGGCCGTCCCCCTGCACCCGCGGCGGCAACGGGCACGCGGCTTCAATCAGGCGGCGGAGCTGGCCGCCCAACTGGGGCCCCCGGTGGTCAGCGCTCTGCGCCGCACCCGGGCCACGACGCCGCAGATGGAGCTTCCGGCCGGACAGCGCCGCCGCAACGTGCGCGGGGCCTTCGCCCCGGCTCGACGAATCGGCGTCCGGGCGGGCCGCGCGGCGGTCGAGGATGCGTGCGTGTTGCTCGTCGACGACGTGACCACCACGGGGGCCACGCTGGATGCCTGCGCCCGCGTTCTGCGGCGCTCCGGGGCCCGCGAAGTGCGGGCCCTCACGCTGGCGAGAGTCGTTCGGCGAGCGAGGTCATGATGTCGTCGGCGACCTCGGCCTTGGTGCGGCTGCCATCCACGCGGATCCAGCCATCCCGGTCCGCCTGGCGCAGATAGCTGGTCCGGACCCGCGTGAGCAGCGCGAGGTCGCGTTCGTACCGGTCGCGCTCGATCGCCTTCCGGCTGGCCGCCAGCTCCGGGGGGATGTCGAGCAGGAACGTCATCTGGGGCGCGGGCAGAAATCGCTGCATCTGGATCAGCCACTCGGTGTCCAGGTCCTGCGCTTCCCCGTAGGCCACGCTGGACGCCACGTAGCGGTCGCAGATGACGATGAGTCCCGCGTCGAGCCACCGCACGAGATCCGCCTTGCGCTCGTACCGGTTGGCGACGTACAGAAGCTGCATGACGTCGGGACCGTAGTCCCGCTCCCCCTGCAACGCGCGGGCGATCTCTTCGCCGATCGAGGTGCCGTAGTCCGGGAACGACATGAGACGCGCTTTCCGGCCGTCGGCCCGAAGCCCATCCCGCAGGAGTTGCCCCTGCGTCTCCTTTCCGGCCTGATCGAGTCCTTCAAGTGCAATCAACATCGGCAACATTCCCCGTCCGGACCGGCCGCTCCCCGCCTGCGATGACCACTCCGGACGCTCCCGCGGCCGCCTTGCGGCTCCGCTTCCCGCCCAACCGACTCTGCAAGAGCCTGCTCCGTTCTACGGCGCGGACTCACAGGCCTCGCCGGCGAGCTGCTCGTCGATCGTCTGCCGGCGCCGCACGACCCGCCAGGCCGATCCGTCGACCACGACCTCGGCCGGCAACGGATGCCGATTGTAGTTCGACGCCATGGCGGCTCCGTAGGCTCCGGCGTCGAATACGGCGACGAGCGTGCCCACCGCCGGCAACGGCAACCGCCGCTCGACCCCGAAGACGTCGGACGATTCGCAAATGGGACCGACGACATCGCAGGTCACCACGTCGGCGTCGCGCTCTTCCACGAGCGCGATCCGGTGATACGCCCCGTACAACGCCGGCCGTATCAGCTCGCTCATGCCGGCGTCGAGCACCACGAACCAGGCGCCGTCGGCCCGGGGCTTCAAATCGACCACCGACGCCAGCAGGACCCCGGCCGGGCCGACGATGGCGCGACCCGGCTCGACGATCAGGCTCAACCCCGACGGCCGAACCGCCTCGATGAGCGCCGCCGCGTAGGTGTCCACCGACGGCGGCCGTTCGCCGCCGGCCTCGTCGTAGGCGATACCGAGCCCGCCGCCAAGGTCGAGGTGCTGCAGGGTCAGGCCGTCGTCGGCCAGCTCGCGCGCCAGGGCGACCACTGCTGTAGCCGCCTGTCGCAGCGGCTCCAACCCGAGCATCTGGGAGCCGACGTGAACATGGATCCCGGCGAAGCGGAGCCCCTCGCGGCGGGCGGCGTCACGGACAATCGCCCGGGCGTCGCGAATCGCGACCCCGAACTTGTGCCGGCTCAGGCCGGTAGAGATGTGGGGATGGCTGTTGGCGGCGATGTCCGGGTTGACGCGGAGGGCGACGCGCGCGGTGGTCTGCCGCCGCCGGGCCGCGGCCGCGATCCGTTCCAGCTCGCCCGCCGATTCCGCGTTGATCGTCTTGACGCCCAACCCCACCGCCCGGTCGATCTCGGCCGGGGTCTTCCCCACCCCCGTGAAGACGATGTCCTGCGGGGCGAACCCGGCTCGCAGGGCCACCTCGATCTCCCCGCCGGAGTTGGCGTCCACGAGACCGCCCGCCGAACGGACGATCTCGACCACCGCGAGGTTGGAATTGGCCTTCAGCGCGTAGTGGACGGCATGCGGATAGGGGTCGAACGCGGACCGGAAACGAAGCACCCGCTCGCGTATGGCCGCCGCACTGTAGACGTACGCCGGCGTTCCGACCTCCGCCGCAATCGCGGCCAGCGGCACCCCGTCGCATCCCCATCCCCTGCCGTCGCGAACGAAACCTGACATGAAACGCGCATTGTACGGCACCCGGCCGCGTGCCGGCATCACCGCCCGCGTCCACCGCGGCACGGCGGCGGATGCCGCGCCTCCGGACACGCGCACGCATTGACCGGGTTCGACGCCATCGCTATACTGATTGACCTGCCTCCGCTGGCCTGCCAGCCACCCATGCTCGCGAGTTCCGCACCCGTATCATCCGAATCGATCGACGAGTTGATCGAACGTTGTCTCGCGGGGGACGAACGCGCCTGGGATCGGATAGTCACCCGGCACTGGCGCAAGGTCTTCAACGTCGCCTACAAGTTCGTGGGCCGGCACGACATGGCGGAGGACCTCAGCCAGGAGATCTTCCTGAAGATCTTCAAGGCCCTGGGCACCTTCGACCGGCGCGCCAACTTCCAGACGTGGCTCGTCAGTGTCAGCCGAAACCTCTGCATCGACCACTACCGCAGCGTCCGGAAGGAACGCGAGGTGATGGACCGGAACGTCGACGCGGAGGACGCCCTGCCCACCAGCCGCGAACCGAACCCCCTCGACGCCCTGGAACGGAACGATCGCCGGATACTGCTGCATCGGGCGCTGGCGCAGCTCCCCGACACCCTGCGCACCGCGGTCCTGCTGCGTGACATCAAGGAGCAGTCCTACCGGGACATCGCCCACCAGTTGGCCCTCCCCGAGGGGACCGTGAAATCACGGATCAACCGCGGCCGGCACGAGTTGGCCCGGCAGATCCGCCGCCTGACCTCCGAGTCCGAACCGCAGACCGGTCCGGCCCGCAGCCACGAGAACCCATGAAGCTCACTACCGAACGGACCGGCAGCGTCGCAATCGTCCGCATCGGCGAAACGCGGCTGGTGTATCCCCTGTTGTCGACGTTGGCGAACACGGTCACCACGATGATCAAGGACGGCGCCCACAACGTCCTCATCGATCTGTCTCCGGTCGTTTACGTCGACAGCGCCTCCATCGGGTGTCTGATGGATCTGTACCGGCAGTCGGCGGCGGCC
Source organism: Vicinamibacterales bacterium (assembly GCA_965229825.1). Classification (GTDB taxonomy): domain Bacteria; phylum Acidobacteriota; class Vicinamibacteria; order Vicinamibacterales; family UBA8438; genus JAJEEA01. The sequence goes on along the minus strand of CBDDJQ010000011.1, from coordinate 1,122,465 downwards.
GGCGGCACGCTGAAGCTGGCCAACGTTCAGAAGCGGGTCGAGACGATGTTGACGATGACCGGAGCGCAACAGTTCATCGAAATCCATGGCGACGAATCCGGCGCGCTCGCGACCTTCGGGGTGTGACATGCGCAGTATCACGACGACCAGCGGGATCGCGTTGCCCCTCGACAATGATCTGCTGGCGATGCTCGAGACCCTGTACAAGGAGCTGAGCACCCGGTACGCGCTCGATCGCACGTTCGAAGACACCGTCCGCGAGATCGACCACCTGCTCGATCAGATGAGCGCGGAAGAACGGCGCGCCTATCTTGCCGAGAGTCTCTTCCTCAACACCGTCACCTACGAGAACGAACGTCTGGGCGCGTACATGCGGAAAGTGACCCGGAAAGCCTGACGGGGCGGCGGGGTGCGGCGGCGGGGTCAGTTGGTGGCGGGGGTGGGCGACTTCGCGGCGACCGCGGCGGCGGGTGCTTGCTCCAGACCCGGCGACTCGACGATGCGCCACGCATCCGTCTCTTCCAGAATCTTCTCGGCAAAGGCGGTATGCAACCCGTGGCCGCCCCGGTGCGCGACGAGATGGCCGATGAGGGGATAGCCCACCAGGGCGAGGTCGCCGATCGCATCCAGAATCTTGTGGCGGACGAACTCGTCCTCGAACCGCAACCGGTTGTTCAGTACGCCGGTATCGCCCAGCACCACCGCGTTGTCGAGCGACCCTCCCAGGGCGAGGCCCTTCCTCCGGAGCATCTCGACTTCCTTGAGGAATCCGAACGTGCGAGCCGGCGCAATCTCGTCCACGAACGATGTCTCCGTCACCGTGAGGGTGCGGCTCATATGGCGGAGCAGGGGATGGTCGAAGCTGATGCTGTAGGTCACCTTGAAGTGGTCCGACGGATACAGGGCAATGCGCTTGTCCCCGCGTGACAGCGACAGCGGCCGAAACACCTTGAGATAGCGCCTCGGCGCGGCCAGCCGGCGGAGTCCCGCCTCGTGCAGGAGGTAGACGAACGACGCCGCGCTCCCGTCCATGATCGGCACTTCCGACTGGTTGAGCTCGACGACGACGTTGTCCACGCCGAGACCGACCAGCGCCGCCAGCAGGTGCTCGACGGTCCTCACCGTCTCGGCGTTTCGAGACAGTCCGGTGGCGTAGTGCAGACGGTCGACGTTGTCGACGGTCGCGGGGATCTCGACCCCGTCGAGGTCGGCCCGGCGGAAACGGATGCCGCTCCCCGCAGTGGCCGGCCGCAGCGACATCGTGACTTTCCGACCGGAATGCAGTCCGATGCCGGTGCAGGACACGGAACGTCTGACAGTCTGCTGAAAATCAGTCACGGAGCGGCGACCTCCAGGGACGCGACGGACGGACAACTGCCGATCAAGGGGGTGCTACCCGGATACGCTCCACTGAACCGGTTATCGGCATGTTCGGCGGATTCATGCACGGCTGGCACCATCAGCCACCGTAACATATCTGTCACGAGCGCGGTTGTCGCCATACAGGACGGCCCCCTTGTCGGCCGCTGGCAGCCCGTGTCGGCTACTCGCGACTTGCCTCGCCCGCCGGCGCGGCGGCGCGATCCGCGGACAGGTTCACGATGCGAACAGCTCCGCCAGACAGCGACCGGTCGCGGATGCGGGTTCGGTCGCGACCTCTTCCGGAGTCCCGGCCGCCACCACCTGACCGCCGCCGTCACCGCCCCCGGGCCCGAGATCGATCACCCGATCCGCACTCTTGATGACGTCGAGCTGGTGCTCGATCACGACGACGGTGTTGCCCTGATCGACCAGTTTCTGCAGTACGTCGAGCAGCTTGCGCGTGTCTTCGAAGTGCAGGCCGGTCGTCGGCTCGTCCAGGATGTAGACGGTGCGACCGGTGCTCCGGCGGGACAGCTCCTTCGCCAGCTTGACCCGTTGCGACTCCCCGCCGGACAACGTCGTGGCCGACTGTCCCAGCGTGATGTAGCCCAGTCCCACCTCCTGCAACGTGCGCAGCTTGGCCGCGATCGCCGGAACGTTCTCGAGCAGGGGCCGGGCCTGATCGACGGTCAGCTCCAGGACATCTGCGATGGACGCCCCCCGATACCGGACCTCCAAGGTCTCGCGGTTGTAACGGCGCCCCTTGCACTGCTCGCAGGTGACATAGACGTCGGGCAGGAAGTGCATCTCGATGGCCTTGACCCCGCCCCCCTTACAAGCCTCGCATCGTCCGCCCTTCACGTTGAACGAGAACCGCCCCGCCCGGTAGCCGCGGGCGCGCGACTCGGCGAGCATCGCGAACAGCTCCCGGATGACCGTGAAGAGCCCGGTGTAGGTGGCCGGGTTCGACCGGGGCGTCCGGCCGATGGCCGTCTGGTCTATCTGGATGACCTTGTCCACCAGATCGGCGCCTTCGATGCACCGGTGGAGGCCGGGCGGCGCCGAGGCGCGAAACAGATCGCGGGCCAACGCGCGATACAGGATGTCGTTGACGAGGGTCGACTTCCCCGAACCGCTCACGCCGGTGATCACGGTGAACAGCCCGAGGGGAATGGCGGCGTCGACATCCTTGAGATTGTTGGCGCGCGCTCCCCGGATGACGAGCTCCCCCCGGAGCGCCGGACGGCGGGCGGACGGGACGGGAATGCTGCGCTCTCCCCGCAGATAGCGCCCGGTCATCGAAGGGTGCCCGTTCCCCAGCAGCTCCGCCGGCGTCCCCTGGAACATCACCTCTCCGCCGTGAACCCCGGCCCCCGGCCCGAGATCGACCACGTAATCGGCGCACCGGATCGTCTCTTCGTCGTGTTCGACGACCACCACGGTATTCCCGAGATCGCGCAGCCGCCCCAGGGTCGACAGCAGCAGCCGGTTGTCGCGCTGGTGCAGGCCGATGGACGGTTCGTCGAGCACGTACAGCACGCCGGTCAGGTTGGCGCCAATCTGGGTGGCGAGCCGTATCCGTTGCCCTTCTCCCCCGGACAGGGTGGCCGCGCTCCGCGCCAGCGTCAGATATCCGACGCCGACGTCGGTGAGAAACCGCAGCCGGTCGCGGATTTCCTGAAGCACGCGGCCGGCAATCAGTTCCTCCCGCTCCGACAGCTCGACGGCCGCCAGGACCGCGTCCGCCTCCGTCAACGGCAGTCGGGCGTAATCGGCGATCGAGTGTCCCTTCACGCGCACCGCACGACTCTCGGGCCGGAGACGCTCTCCGTCACAGGCGGGACAGGTCTGCAGGGAACGGAGAGGCTCGAGAACCTCCTGCTGGGCCCAGGTTCCAGTCTCGTAGCGTCGCCGCAGGTTCGGCAGAATGCCCTCGAAGTCGCGCCCGAACGGTTCGCGCCGCCGGCCGACGCGCCGGTTTCCGGTCCCCTCCGATCGCGTCGCGGAGGCCGGCGGACCCTGCAGCAGGGTGTGATGGTGCCGGAGGGGCAACCGGTCGAACGGTGTATCGAGATCGATGTCGAATTGTCGACTCAGACCGCCGAGCGCCTCCCGGACCAGCTTGGCGTCGCCGTCGACCCACGGGGCGATCGCCCCCTCGTTCAATGACTTCGTGCCGTCCGGCACGATGCGAACGGGGTCGAAATCGTCGACGGCCCCGAGGCCCTGACAGGTGGCGCAGGCGCCTTGCGGCGAGTTGAACGAGAACACCCGCGGCGTGATCTCGGGTACGCTCAAGCCGCACTGCACACACGCCAGGCGCCGCGAGAACAACCGGTCGCCACCCTGCAGGGTGTTGATGATCACGACGTCGTCGGCGAGGCCCAGGGCGAGCTCGATGCCGTTCCGCAGCCGGCGCTCCACCCCGGCCCGGATGACCAGCCGGTCGACCAGCACCGCGATATCGTGGTTTCGACGGCGTTCGAGCTTGAGATCCTCTTCGAGCGATCGGATGCGGCCATCGACCCGAACCCTCACGAACCCCTTGGCCCGCAGGGCCGCGAGGTCCTTCTTGAACTCCCCCTTGCGGCCCCGCACGATGGGCGCCAGCACGTTGATGCGCTCGTCGGTCGGACCGCCCAGCACCATCTCGACGATGCGGTCGACCGACTGCAGCGTAATCGGCCGGTCACACTCGGGACAGTGCGGCACGCCGATGTTGGCGAACAACAGCCGCAGGTAGTCGTAGATCTCGGTGACGGTGCCGACGGTAGAGCGGGGGTTCGACCCGGTGGTCTTCTGCTCGATGGAAATGGCGGGCGAGAGACCGTCGATCAGGTCGACATCCGGCTTCTCGACCTGTTCGAGAAACTGTCGGGCATAGGCCGACAGCGATTCCACGTATCGCCGCTGCCCTTCGGCATAGATGGTGTCGAAGGCGAGCGACGACTTGCCCGACCCGGACAGCCCGGTTACGACGATGAAACGGTTGCGCGGCAGACTGACGTCGATGCTCTTCAGATTGTGGACGCGGGCTCCCCGTACTTCGATACGATCGTGAGCCATTGCCGTGATCAAGTCTCGACTCGACGGACCACACTCACCGGCAATCCCGGCCGCTGTCCCAAACGCATGATGCTATCACGGCGAACTGCCGGGCGCCGGTAACCGCTCGAACCGATACACCTTGTCTTCGGACGCCACGACGGCGCCGCCGGACGGGTCGAAGGCGACCCCGATCAGAGACGGCGCCGCGACCACCTGCTCGGCCTCGTCGACGCCTCCAATGCGGTAGAGACCACTCGCCCCGGCCAGCGCCTCGACGACGTGGAGGGTCCCGTGGACATCGAACCCCAGCCCCTGGGGCCGGCCGAACCCCCGGTGGACGGTGGTGACGGTCCCCGTGCGGTCGATGCGATACACCGCATCGCGGGTGGCCAACGTCGGGGCGGTCACGTACAGATCGCCGGTGGGAGCCATTCCCAGGTGGAACGCCGCGACACTGGGGGGCAGGCTGGCGAACGGCGACACCTCTCCCCCCGGGGTGACCTTGAAGATCGTGCCGGACCGGTCGCCGACGAACAACGTGCCGGCCCCGTCGAACGCCAACCCGCACGCCACCCCCAGCTCCGCCGCCAACTGCTTCCGCCGCCCGTCGGCATCGACCCGGAACACCGCCCCATCGAAACGACTCGACACGAAGAGCCGGCCGAAGGGATCGAGGGCGAGAGAGGTCGGGTTGGTGATACCGGTCGCAAACGGCTCGCGAAAGCCGTCCCGCCGGAGCCGGAACACCGACACCGGCGTCGACTCTCCGCGGCTCCCGCTGTAGGTCAGAAACAAAGTACCGTCGGCGTCGATGACCGGGCTGTCCACCTGGTGCACGCCGGTCGCAACCTGTGCGCCAACCTCGAGCCGGGCGGTCTCGCCGGGCGCCGTGCCGAGCCGGACGGGTATCGAGCCGCCGGCCGCCTCCGGCGGAACCAGACAGGCCACCCTGTTCCCGCCGGCGTACACTACCTGAGCCGGATGCTCTCCGATCCACGCCTCGGGCAGACTGCGGCCGTCTCCCCCGACGCCGGGTCCATGGACGGCAATCCGCCCCCCGGCGACCGCCGCCGGCGGGCTTACGGATGTGATTCGCGGGCGGGACGCCTGAGCCATGAACGACGGCGGGAATGGACCGCTACGCCGGGTCCAACTCGACGTTCCAGTAGAGGTAGTCTCGCCAACTCGCGGGGGTATCGCGCAAACCGACGGCGATGCGTACCGTCGCGGGCCGCATCGGACGCCGCGGCGAGTGGATCACGCGCATACCCGCCTCGGCGGGAGTGCGCCCGCCCTTCCGGCGGTTGCACAGTACACAGGACGTGACGATATTCTCCCAGTCCTTCCGCCCGCCGTAACGCACCGGAATCACGTGGTCGAAGGTCAACTCGCCAGGCGGGAACCCTCGACCGCAGTACTGGCAGAGGTGGTGGTCACGGGCATAGATGTTGGCGCGCGAGAACGGCACGAGATTGAAGTGGCGCTTGATCGTGATGTAGTGCAGCAGCCGAATCACCGAGGGCAACTTTACCGCCAGCGAGACCGAGTGAACCTCACGGTCGTAGACCGAGAGCACCTCGACCTTCCCCTGACACCACAGTCTGATCGCCCGCCGCCAGTCGACGACCTTCAGCGGCTCGTACGTCGCATTGAGCAGCAGAGTGTGCTCCATGGGTTCGCTATCGTTCCGGTTGCCAGTCCGGCCGGTACAAAGTTCTGATTGTGCCCGAATAACGGGTTCCGTGTCAAGCCGCCAGGCATCTCGTAAAGCCTTGCCATGTAACAACTTACGACACGGCCGCGGTTTTGCCTCTTATCGTCGCGGAGGGAGATGCCGACAATAGAAGACGATGCGCAAATACGTCTGGTGTCCGCTGCTACTCGTCCTCGCCGGATGCGCGATACGCCCCGGCGCGACCCCGCAGCCGTTTCCCAGGCCTCACCTCGCCCCGGCGGACGCGCCGCTCACGCCGGGTCCCGGGGGCCGACCCGCGCCGACCGCGATCACGTCGACCGCCCTCGAGTATCTGGGGGTCCCGTACCAATGGGGAGGGACCACCCCGCGGGGATTCGACTGCAGCGGGCTTACGTACTACGTGTTTCTCCGTCACGGCATGAAGCTGCCGCGGGTGGCGGCCGACCAGTACCGCGTCGGCGCTCCGGTCGACCGCAGCGCGGTCAGACCGGGAGACCTGCTGTTCTTCGAGACCATCACCAAGGGGCCGTCGCACGTGGCCCTGGCCCTCGACGGCGACAACTTCGTCCATGCGCCGTCGAGCCGGGGAAAGGTCCGGGTGGAACGCTTGAGCTCGCACTACTGGGCGAGCCGGTTCCTCGGCGCCCGGCGGGTGCTCTAGCCCACGCCCACGGGTGTCGCCGCGAACTGCTCGATCTGCGCGCGGATCGCGGCCGCGGCTTCGGGGCCGACCGGCTCCAGCGGCTGGCGGGGGCGCCCGCCGATGTAGCCGAGCTCGCTCAGGGCCGCCTTCAATCCGGGAATGCCGTGCACGGAGGTCACCAGTCGGGCGAGGGGAACGACCTGCCGTTGCAAAGCACGCGCCTCCTCGTGGCGGCCGGCCGCCGCGTGCTCGTAGATTTTGACGCAGGCCTCCGGGACCGCGCATGCCAGCGCCAGGATGCCGCCGCTCGCCCCCAGAGCCAGACTGGCGTAGAACGTCGGCGCCGACCCGACGAGGACGCTGAAACCGTCGCGGGCCACCCCGATCAGGTCGCCGACGTAGCTCATGTCGGGACCGGATTCCTTGAGTCCCACGATGTTCGGATGCTCGACCAGCTCGCCGACCGCCTCGACCGGCAACGTCACGCCGGTGAGGGCGGAGAAGTTGTACAGGATGACCGGCACCGGAGATGCGTCGGCCACCGCCGCATAGTGGCGGACGAACGCGGCGGTGGTCAGTTGCTTCTTGAAATAGGACGGAGTCCGCACCAGCACCGCGTCGGCCCCGGCGTCCGCCGCCCGGCGCGAGGCGCCGATGGCGGCGCGGGTCGATTGGCGGCCGGTGCCGGCGATCAGCAGGCGGTCGCGGGGTACCCGCACGCGCGCCTCGCGGATCAGCCGATCGGCCTCGTCGTCGTCGATGAGCGGCGCCTCGCCGGTCGATCCGAGCACGACGAGCCCGTGCAACGGCGTATCCATCCAGCGATCGATGTTGGCGCGCCAGGCGGCCAGATCGATGGCCTGATCGTCAGTGAACGGAGTGGGAATCGGGGCAAGGACACCGCGAATGATCATGATTCGACTCTCTGCACGCGAAAGAAGGAGACGGCACTCGCTACGGTAGCGACGAGGAACGACGGTTGTCAAACGGGAACCGCCCGGTTCGGACGGGACGGGAGGCCGGAATGACGTGCCGTTCGCCGGATGCAGACATCGCGGGGCGTACAAGGCAGGACCCGGCGGCGCCCGTCGAGCGGGCCCGGCCGGGTCGGTGGCAGGTGACGAGGGGATGCTTGCCGTGGCGCCGCCGATTGACTACCGGCCGGCCAGGGCGTGTGGGGCTTGAAGGTGTGACGTTCACCGGGCTCCCCAATCAGCCGACGGCGGGAACCGAGGCGACGAACGTTGTCAATTCATCAAGCAATTATCTTGCCAATTTCAGCCTGCAACAAGCGAAATAGCGTGCAAACTACTGTGTATAAAAGACTTGAAAACTCACCTTCGGCCCGCTGCACACGGCATTCTGCGGTCGCAAGCTGCTCCGAACGGAACCATCGCTTGCAAGGATGTCGATATCGGTCCGCAACCCGTACATCTTTGGTGGGACGGGGGTCCGGCCGTGCTGGATTACGCAGTCAGGCGGGATGCATCGCCGCTCGAGGGATGGGCGGCCCGCGAAAAGCGCCTGCGGCTTTCGCCCGGGAATCGCGGGGAGACGGGCCAAGTGACGGAGCCGCGGTGACGGCACTGGAATGAACCACTCGGCCCACGTAGGATCGCACGCCATGAGCAAGCGCCCCACCGCCGTCCTCGACCGCGTCCTGACCGTCTTTCTGGCCGCCGTGGAACGCGGCGGCAACGCGCTCCCGCATCCCGGGACCCTGTTCGCCCTGTTGGCGGGGGTCATCGTCGTCCTCTCCGCCATCGCGGCCAGGACCGGACTCGAGGTCGTCCATCCGGGCACCGGCGAGTTGATCCGGCCGGTGAGCCTGGCCACGGTCGAAGGGCTGCACCGCATCCTGACCGAGATGGTCACGAACTTCACGGGCTTCGCGCCGCTCGGCACGGTGCTCGTCGCGATGCTGGGCATCGGGGTTCTGGAGAGCAGCGGGCTGATCGGCGCCGCCCTGCGGCTGCTCGTGCTGTCGGCGCCGAAGCGGCTCCTCACGTTCGTGCTCGTCCTCGCCGGGGTCCTCTCGAACACCGCCAGCGAGATCGGCTACGTGCTCCTCGTGCCCCTCGGCGGCATCATCTTTCTCGGCGCGGGACGCCATCCCATAGCCGGACTGGCCGCCGCCTTCGCGGGGGTGTCCGGCGGCTACAGCGCCAACCTGCTGCTCGGCACCGTCGATCCGCTGCTGGCCGGCCTCTCCGAGGAAGCGGCCCGGATCGTCGACGACGGCTACCGCGTCAACCCCGCCGCCAACTACTACTTCATGGTGGTCTCCACGTTCATCATCGCCGCGGCCGGCACCTGGGTGACCGAGCGGGTCGTCATTCCCCGTCTGGGTCCCTACGAGGGCTCCGGCGACACCGGCGCGAAGGATTCGGAGGTCCTGCAGGAGCTCTCGGCCGTCGAGAAACGCGGCCTGTACGCCGCGCTGATCGCGACGGGGGTCTTTCTGCTGTTCCTGCTCTGGGGCACCGTGCCGACCGACGGATTCCTGCGAAACCCGGAAACGGGGGGACTGCTGCGCTCGCCCTTCCTCTCCGGCATCGTCGCGTTCATCTTCCTCGCCGGCCTGGTGATCGGCGTGGCCTACGGGGCGGCGACCGGCGCCTTCCGCAACGATTCCGACGTGATGAACGGCATGGGCAAGACCATCAGCACCCTCGGCACGTACCTCGTGCTGGTCTTCTTCGCGGCCCAGTTCGTCGCCTACTTCAACTGGACCAACCTGGGGCTGATCATGGCCGTCAAGGGCGCCGAATGGCTGCGCAGCTCGGGGATGGGGGGCATCCCCCTCATGCTCAGCTTCGTGGTGCTCTCGTCGATCATCAATCTCTTCATGGGCAGCGCGTCGGCGAAGTGGGCGATCATGGCCCCGGTGTTCGTCCCGATGTTCATGCTGCTCGGCTATACGCCGGAGCTGACCCAGACCGCCTACCGCATCGGCGACAGCACCACGAACATCATCGCCCCGATGATGTCCTACTTCGCCCTGATCGTCGCGTTCTTCGAGCGCTACGACCGGCGGTCCGGAATCGGCACGGTGGTCGCCACCATGCTCCCGTACACGGTGGCCTTCTTCGCCTGCTGGTCGGTCCTGCTCGTCATCTGGATGCTGCTGGGCCTACCGGTGGGACCGGGAGCGGGATTGCGGCTCGAGCCGTAGCAGCCCGTGGTGAAACCCCGCGTTGCACCGAGAGCGGCGAGGGCGCCAGCGGGCTGAAGGGCGCCCTCGGGCAAAGAACGCCCGTGCCTGACAAGGCGTGAGGAGGGCACATATTGGGCATATGGCAACCGCGGACTGCGACGCAGTCCGTCCGAACAACGCAGTCAGGCGGGATGCCTCGCCGCTCGAATGCAGCGGGGACTTTCGCCACGGGCTGGTAGGACGCCGGATCGGGATCGACAGGAACCTGCAGTTCCTCGGGAGGAACGACGCTTGTCGGTTCGAAGGCGGCGCGGCTACCGCACGCCCGGCCGGCTCCGGCTCGTCCCGCCGAAGGTGTAGTGGGTGCGGTGCTGCACGTCCACGCCGGAGCGGCCCCGCACCCGCACGATCAGCCGGCGGGTCCGCACCGTCGGGTCGGGATTGGTCAAGGCGAAGCCGAGAACGTAGTAGTCGCTCGTCTCGGCGTCGATCTCCCGGAACACGTCGTCGAAATCGTTGCGGTTGACGATGGCCCGGCCGCCGGTCAGCTCGGCGAGCGACCGCAGGCTGTTCTGGGCCGTGAAGGTCCACTCGTCGAACGAGTCCCGACCGCGCAGGCGGAAGTGACCGGCTTGCGGTCCGGCAACCAGACCGCGGGGATCGACGGTGTAGAACGCGGCGTTCGCCCGGTTCGCGGCCTCGGCCAGCTCGTCGATCCGCCTCGCGAGCTCCCCGTCGCCCTCCAGGCCGTCCGTGTCGCCCAAGGGCGCGTCCTGGCGCAAGAGGCGCGCGATGCCGTCGTTCGTTGCCCCCGGTCTCACTCCCGCCTCGCGGTGGTACGACCTGCGCTCCGGCAGGAACGGATTGAAGTCGTAGCCGCTGCTGAAGTAGACGACCACCTTGCGAAGGTGCTGGACCTGCTCCAGGCTCTCGACGACGTTGCGCATCGTCGTGAACGCGATGCCGGCGCGCGCCATCAGCTCGGGGGTGTATCCCGGCATCGGCGTGAAGGTCTCAATCAGCTCGTCGGGGCCGAATCCGTCGCCGGTGATGCGCGCAGCCGTGGACCGGAGCAGACCTCGGTCGGCAGTCACGCCGACCGCGATCGACGACGGTCCGGTGGACACGACGGCGAACTGGTCGCCCTCGTGAATGAGGTTGTCTGCCATCTCCGCGAACGCCGCGCGTGCGCGCTGCGTCAGGCCCGCCGCGATGTGCAGGTCGTCGACGAAAATGATAAAGAGCCGGCCGGCCATGTCGCCGACGGGGCTCGGCGGCGGCAGGAGAATCCCCCCCTGCGACCGCAGGCCCGGCGCCAACTGGTCGCTGACGCGCCCGCCCTGCACGCGGACGAGCGAGGCAACCTCCCGCACCTCGCCCTCGTCCACGACCACGAAGTCACTGGCGGTCAGATCGGCCTGGAAGAGACCGTTCCGGTCACGGGGAACGACGACCATCGTCACCAGCGTGACGCCGGATCGAAAGATCGGGCTGGAATCTCCGGCGCCCGGTCGGTCCGTCGGCCGGATCGTCTGCGCCGGCGCCTGCGCGGCCGCTGGGACTTCGAGCACCATGACCAGCACCGCCGCGGCAAGCGCCAGACGCCGTCCAACGCGGGAAGACGTCGTCGTCATGTGCTCTCCTTCATCTCACTCCGCCGGCCAGACGAGGTCGGCGCGGATCCCGGGCAGATTCCCGGCGATGTGCACGTCGGCGTAGAGCTCGCCGTCCCGCAGGCTCTCGAGGTCGCGGGCCGACAGGGGCAACCGGCCGGACGCCCGGGCGCGCCCGGGCGCGCCCAGCAGGTGCGCGACCGGTCCGGCGCCGCCGCCCTCGACGGCGCGGTGGACGTGGGCGAACAGCACGTCCTCGTCCGCAACGCCGTAGACGGAGACGGAGTAGGCCAGCTCTCGGCGGGCCCGGTCGAGCTCGAACCGCCCGCGCAGGCCGGCGCCGTTCGCCTCGGCTACGGCTTCGATGGCCACCGGCGGCGGCGGCGCCACCAGGCTCGGGGTGCTGTCCGGCGGGCGGCGATGGCCGGTCGCCTGCTCGAAGGCGTAGGCGAGCCGGATCAGGTCGGACTCGGCGAACTCGCGGCCGATCATCTCGAGACCGACCGGCATGCCGTCGGCGGCATACCCGCCGGGGACGGTGATGGCGGGCAGCCCCGAGATGGCGCTGAGGGCGCAGTTGCTGCCGGGCTGGGCCAGCCCCACCGGGAGGGCGGTCTGGCGAATCGTGGGATAGATGAGCGCGGTCAGGTCGTGCTCGTCGAGCAGCGCCTCGACAGCGGCCCGCGCCACGTCCCGCCGGGCCAGCCGGTCGCGATAGTCGTCGGTGTCGAGGGTCTCCACCTCGAGCGACGTGCGGAGTCCTCCGTCTATCACCTCGTGGTAGAGCCCCAGCTCGACCAGCTCGGCCAGCGTCCGCACCGGGGCGTCGGGGGTCTCGGCCAGATAGGCATCGAAGTCGCGCCTGAACTCGAGCCCGATCACCGACGCATCCTCCAGGAACGACCGCAGGTCGGTCTCGCCGATGTCGACGATCTCCGCCCCGGCCGCCGCCATCGCCTCCGCCCCGGCCTCGATGACGGTGCTGACGGGACGCTCGGCGCCGGTGTCGCCCAGCAGCTCGTCGAGGACCGCGAGCCGCGCCCCCGCGAGCCCGCCGGGGTCGAGGGCGTCCCGGAACGAGGCCGGGATCCGGCCCTCGCTCCGGGCGGTCACCGCGTCGGCGGGGTCGACCCCCACGGTGGCGTCCAGGGTGATCGCCAGGTCCTCGACCGAGCGCGCGAGCGGACCGCCGATGTCCTGGGTGGTCGAGAGAGGGACGATCCCGTGGCCGCTCGCCAGCCCCCGCGTCCCCCGCAGCCCCACCAGGGCGTGGTGGGCCGACGGGATCCGGATCGACCCGCAGGTATCGCTCCCCATGCCGACGGCGGCGAAGCTCGCGGCCACCGCGGCGCCGGTGCCGCCGCTCGACCCGCCGGGATTGCGGGTCGGGTCGTAGGGGTTCCGGGTCTGGCCGGTGACCGAGCTGACGGTGGTGATACCGCGGGCCAGCTCGTGCATGTTCGTCTTGCCGAGAATGATCGCCCCCGCCTCGCGCAGGCGCCGCACCTGGGTCGCGTCGTCCGGTGGCACGGAGGTCGCGAGGCCGATGGCGCCGGCGCTGGTCGGCATGTCCGCGGTGTCGTAGTTGTCCTTCACGAGTACCGGAATGCCGTGCAGGGGGCCGCGCACCTGCCCCGCCCCGCGCTCGGCGTCGAGACGGTCGGCCTCGGCGGCGGCGTTCGGATTGATGACGACCATCGCGTTGAGGGCCGGTCCCCGCTGGTCGTAGGCGTCGATGCGGGCCAGGAACCCCGCCACCAGCTCGCGCGACGTCACCTCGCCGGCGTCGAGGGCCGCGGCCAGCTCGGTGATGGACCGTTCCATGACGTCGAAGGCCGCGCCGCCGGCCCCGTCGTCCGGCTCTCCGCACCCGGCGACGGCGACGCCGAGGAGCAGGACGAATGTGATGGCAAACGCCAACGCCGGGGAACCCTCCCCGAACGGGAATCGCCGAGAGCCCATGCGCACCGTCATCTGTCTCTCCTTATTCGTACCGCCCGCGTGATGGTACATCAGTGCGCAGCCCCCCGCCGGAGCGTTGGCTGCAGGCGCGCTTCGGCGGTGGCCGCGTGCCGGCGGCGGGGAGTTGGCCGGGAAGCACAGCCGCAAGACGACGAGTTCCAGGCGAGGGAGCTCTCGGATGCGGTGTGGCGCCTCGCCCTCGACACCGTCCGCCGAGCCCGTCATCGAGCTGGTCCGCGGGATGCGCGGCGTTGGTAGAATGGGCGGATGACGACCCGCTGGGCAGCGGCGGCGGCAGTGACGGCGGTTCTGGTCGCGGCGGCGGGGGTGGCGCAAGACCCGACCCCGGCGCCGGGCAGCGGATCGATTCGGGCTCGCGACCTGGAGGCGGATGTCCGGTTTCTGGCCGGCGACAGCCTGCGGGGCCGGCTGACGAATACGCCCGAGAACCGGGTCGCGGCCGACTTCATCGCCTCCCGGTTCGCCCGGCACGGCCTCGCGCCGGTCGGGTCCGACGGCACCCACTTCCACCGGTTCGATCTGCTGACGACCGCGCTCGGTGCGGACAACGACCTGCAGGTCGCCGGACTCGAGCAGTCAGGCTTCGAGCTCGGCGATGCGTTCTATCCGGACCCCGCCAGCGCCAGCGGGAGCGCCGCCGGGAACATCGTGTTCGTCGGGTTCGGCATCGCCGCCCCGTCCCTGGAGCACGACGACTACCGCGCGGCCGACCTCGCGGGCGCGGTCGCCCTGATGCTGAATCACGAGCCGGGCGAGTTCCGGCCGGACAGCCCGTTCGACGGCACGGGGCGATCCGAAGCGTCGCGGCTGGTGCGCAAGGTCCTGGCCGCCCAGGCCCGAGGCGCGGCCGCGGTGCTGGTGGCCCCGGACCGTCACAACCATGGGGGCAGCCGGGGACCGGCCCCTCCGATGGGGGCGGTCTGGCCGACGCGGCCGCCCCGCGTGCCGCGCTACGGACTGGCGAGCTGGGTCGAGGCGGTACGCATTCCCGTCGTCCATCTCTCCGGCGACCTGGCGGAACGGATCGCGGAATCGGCCGGACGGTCGTTCGACGATCTGGCGGAGGCGGCCGAGCAGCCCGGCGGAATCGCGGCGGTCCCGCTGGAAGGGCCGCGCGTCGAGCTGACCACGTCGGTACGCCGGACGACGGTGCCGAACCGCAACGTCGTCGGCCTGATCGAGGGCGCAGACCCGGAACGCCGGGACGAGTGGATCATCATCGGCGCCCACTACGACCACGACGGCACGATCGGACCGGTCATCTACAACGGCGCCGACGACGACGCGTCGGGGGTGGCCGGACTCCTCGAAATCGCCGAAGCCTACCGCGCGGCCGCCCGCGGCGGCGACCGCCCGCCGCGGTCCATTCTGCTCGCCGCGTGGAACTCCGAGGAGCAGGGGCTGCTGGGGGCGTGGGCCTACACGGAGGCGCCGCTGCACCCGCTCGCCCGGACCGTCGCGGTCCTGAACATGGACATGATCGGCCGGGACGAAGAGGTGCCGAACATCGGCGGCCTGCGATTCCGCGGCCTCGAACCGCAATCGGCCGAGGACAACCGCAATGCCCTCAACATCCTGGGCTACAGCCGATCACCGGACCTGCGGCGGGCGGTCGAGCGCGCCAACCGCGTGACGGGACTCGACGTGCGGTTCCGCTACGACGACAACGCCTCGAACCTGCTGCGGCGCAGCGACCAGTGGCCCTTCCTCTACCGGGAGGTCCCCGCGCTCTTCGTGCACACCGGGCTGCACCCCGACTACCACACCGAACGGGACCGGCCGGAGAAGATCCGCTACGACAAGATGACCCGCATCGTGCGGATGGTGCACCAGTTGAGCTGGGATCTCGCCCTGGATCCGGGTCGCCCGGCCTACGTGCCGCGTTGAGCCGACGCGGCGCGCCGATCTTCGAACGTGCACGCACGCTGCATGCTCTCTGCCAGCAGGGCCAGGTACCGGACGCGCGGGATCTCGACGGCGCCGAACTGCTCCAGGTGGGGCGTCACCCACTGCACGTCGAGCAGCCGATAGCCGCGGTCGCGGAGTCGCGTCACCAGGCAACTGAGGGCCACCTTGGAGGCATCCCGGACTTGGTGGAACATCGACTCGCCGAAGAACGCGCCGCGCACACTGACGCCGTAGAGCCCGCCGGCGAGCCGGTCGCCGGCCCACACCTCCACCGAATGGGCATGACCGGCCCGATGCAGGAGACAGTAGCTCTCCAGAATCTCGTCGTCGATCCAGGTACCGCTGGCGTCCTCTCTCGACGCGCAGGCGGTGATGACGTCACGAAACGCGTCGTTCACGGTGCATCGAAACCGCTGCTGGCGCAGCATCCGGGCGAGCCGCCGGGAAACCCGAAAGCGGTCGATCGGAAGCACGCCGCGCCGCGCCGGACAGAACCAGTGGAGATCGCCGTCGACGGCCATCGGGAAATAGCCGGCCCGATAGGCGCCGAGCAGGGTCGCAATCGGAATCATGATCCGCCGGCGGGCGCCGGTCGCTCAAGGCCGCACCAACCGGCTTCACTGCGTCGATCCGCGGAACCCGGTAGCAAGGCGAAAACCGGCCGCAAATCGGCCAACGCAGAGAAGTCGGCCGGCTTGCGTACGAAGCGTGGAAGACCGGGAAACCCTGGCGGGGCGGTCGCTCCTCCCCCCGAAATTCCTTGGCGCGCACTGTACCATGACCGCCGACGCCGGGCAAAGAGGCGGGGCGTGCCGCCGATGCTCGCCGTGGAAGGCCGCCGAGACCGGGCGTGGCCATCGTCACATTTGCGGCTCCGCCTGCCCCGGCCACCCCGCGGGAGCAACCCCATTCTGCGGCGCAGCCACTCCCAGGTCGTACAATAGACGAAAGGCGGCCCACCGCGTCGGGTCCCCGACGCGATCAAAACCGGCGACCGGCCGCGAGCCCCAACGCGCCGTGCATCCCGGCCTGGCAGAACCGGGCCGGCCGAGCGTTCCGGGGCGCCTGCGGGCAGAAAGAAGACACTCGAGGACTTGATGCAGGAAAGCAGCACCCACACGTCGGAGGCGGTCACCCGCGGGATCCGGATCGCCGTCACGTCACGATTCTCCCATCGGGAGCCGCATCAGAACCGGTGGTTCTTCACCTACACCATCCGAATCACCAACGAGAGCCCGGAGACGGTGCAACTGATCAGCCGGCACTGGATCATCACCAACGGGTCGAACGAAGTGGAGCAGGTTCGGGGACCCGGCGTGGTCGGGCACCAGCCGACGCTTTCCTCCGGACAGTCGTTCGAGTACACGTCCGGCTGTCCGCTCGCGACGCCGTTCGGGTCGATGCGCGGCACCTATCAGATGGTGAACGCGGACGGCGCGACGTTCGACGCCGAGGTCGCGGAGTTCGCGTTGACCGAGCCGTATACCGTGCATTGACGCCGCCGCAAACCACCCTCCCGGCTCAGTCCGCCGTCCCGAAAGGCGAGAGTCGAATACCCGATTCCTCGAGCCGCGCCCGCAGCGCCGCGGCCAGGCCGCCGGCGCCCGGGGTGTCGCCGTGCAGACAGATGGTGTCGCGGCGAAGGTGGATGACCTCCCCGGTGGCGGTGGCAACCTCCCCGCGCTGCACCAGACGCAACGCCCGGTCCGCCACCGCCGCGGGATCGGTGATCACCGCGCCCGGCTCGCGCCGCGACACCAGGGAGCCGTCGGGACGATAGGCGCGATCCGCGAACACCTCGGCCGCGGTTCGCAGGCCGAGCGCCTCCCCGGCCTCGATCAGGCAGGATCCCGACCCGCCGAACAGGATCAGCCGGTCGTCGACCGCGCGTACCGCCCGCGCTATCGCATCGGCCAGCGGCCGGTCGCGGGCCGCCCGGTTGTACAGCGCGCCGTGCGGCTTGACGTGGCGCAACCGCGAGCCCTCGGCCGCCGCCGCCCCGGCGAGGGCGCCGATCTGGTACACGACCAGGTCTTCGAGCTCCTGCAGGTCCATCGCGATGTCCCGCCGGCCGAACCCGATCAGGTCCGCGTATCCCGGATGCGCTCCGGGGCTCGCCCCGCGGTCGACGGCCAGCCGCACGGTCCGGCGCATGACCGACGGATCGCCGCCGTGACACCCGCAGGCGACGTTGGCCGACGTGACGTGGCGGAGCATCGCTTCGTCGTCTCCGATGACGTAGGGACCGAACGACTCGCCGACGTCGGCGTTCAGATCGATGCGCTCCATGGTCGGAATCATACGCCGTGTCCCGGGAGCCCGCGGCAACGGCCCCGCCGCATCGACCCGCCACGGGCGCTCGCGTTCTCGCCACGGTCTCTCCCCGCCCTCGAGCCCGCGGGACCGGGAGCACGGACGATCCGGTAAGATCATGCCCTTGCGAACGCCTCGACCGGCGCTCGGCATGGACATTCGAGAACAACAGAAGCAGAGGACAAGCAGATGACGGACCGGGTGAACGCGGGGGGGCTGCAGGTCGACAAGGAGCTGTACGACTTCATCAACGACGAGGCGCTGCCGGGCACCGGCATCACCCCGGAGGCCTTCTGGTCCGGTTTCGACGGCCTCGTGCACGACCTCGCGCCCCGCAACCGCGAGCTGCTGGCCACCCGCGACGAGCTGCAGAGGCGCATCGACGCCTGGTACCGCGAGAATCGCGACCAGCCGATCGACCTCGTCGAATACAAGGCGGTCCTCCAGGAGATCGGCTACCTGGTGCCGGAAGACGAGGACTTCACCGTCGACACCGCCAACGTCGACCCCGAGATCTCGACCATCGCCGGTCCCCAGCTCGTCGTCCCCGTCACCAACCCCCGCTACGCCCTGAACGCCGCCAACGCCCGGTGGGGCAGCCTCTACGACGCCCTCTACGGCACCGACGCGATTTCCGAGGACGACGGCGCCGGGCGAGGGGCCGCCTACAACAAGGTCCGCGGCGACCGCGTGATCGCCCACGTGCGCGGATTCCTCGACGCGGCCGCCCCCCTCGCCGCGGGCAGCCACGCGGCCGTCACCGCCTACGCGGTCGCCGGCGGCGCCCTCGCGGCCACGCTCGAGGACGGGCGCACCACCGGTCTCGCCGACCCGGCGCGGTTCGCGGGGCACCGCGGGGACGCGGATGCCCCGTCGTCCATCCTGCTGAAGAACAACGGCCTGCACGTCGACATCGTGATCGACCGCGCCCACCCGGTGGGACGGGACGACAAGGCCGGTGTCAAGGACGTCGTCGTCGAAGCGGCGATGACCACGATCATGGACCTTGAGGACTCGGTCTCGACGGTGGACGCCGAAGACAAGGTCGTCGCCTACCGCAACTGGCTCGGGCTCCTCAAGGGCGACCTGACCGACCGGTTCGAGAAGGGCGGCCGCATGGTCGACCGCTCCCTCAACCCGGACCGCGCCTACACCGCGCCGGACGGGTCCGAGATAACGCTCAAGGGCACCAGCCTGATGCTGATCCGCAACGTCGGCCACCTCATGACCAACCCGGCGATCCTCGACCGGGACGGCAACGAGGCCCCCGAGGGCCTGCTCGACGCGATGATCTCGACGGTGATCGCCCTCCACGATCTCAAGAGCCGGCAGAACAGCCGCGCCGGGTGCGTCTACATCGTGAAGCCGAAAATGCACGGCCCCGAGGAGGTCGCCTTCACCGACCGGACCCTCGCGCAGGTCGAGGACGCCCTGGGGCTCGACCGCTACACCCTGAAGATCGGGATCATGGACGAGGAGCGGCGGACCACCGTCAACCTCAAGGAGTGCATCCGGGCCGCCAAGGACCGGGTGTTCTTCATCAACACCGGGTTCCTCGACCGGACCGGCGACGAGATGCACACCGCCATGGAGGCGGGGCCGATGATCCGCAAGGCGGAGATGAAGTCCGCCGCCTGGATGACCACCTACGAGGACTGGAACGTCGACATCGGCCTGGAATGCGGCCTGCCCGGTCACGCCCAGATCGGAAAGGGCATGTGGGCCATGCCCGACCTGATGGCCAACATGCTGAAGGCGAAGATCGGCCACCCCGAGGCGGGCGCCAACACCGCCTGGGTGCCGTCGCCCACCGCCGCCGCCCTGCACGCGACCCACTATCATCAGGTGGACGTCGCCGCGCGCCAGGAGGCGCTGCAGGCGCGGCCGCGCGCCGACCTCGACCGCATCCTCACGATTCCCCGCGAAGAGGCCCCCAACTGGTCGGCGGAGGAGATCCAGCAGGAGCTGGACAACAACGCGCAGGGCATTCTCGGCTACGTCGTGCGCTGGATCGACCAGGGCATCGGCTGCTCCAAGGTACCCGACATCAACAACATCGGGCTGATGGAGGACCGCGCCACCCTGCGCATCTCCAGCCAGCACATCTGCAACTGGCTGCGCCACGGCATCTGCACCGAGGCCCAGGTGCGCGAGACCCTGCAGCGCATGGCCGCGGTCGTCGACGGCCAGAACGCCGGCGACCCGAACTACCGCCCGATGGCCCCCGACTTCGGCGCCAGCGTGGCGTTCCAGGCCGCCTGCGACCTCGTCTTCAAGGGCCGCGAGCAGCCCAACGGCTATACCGAGCCGATTCTGCACGCCCGGCGGCAGGAGGCGAAGGCGAAGTTCGGGCGGTAGGCGGGCACACTGGCCGGGGGGACGACGGCCCTCGATGTGAGGAGCAGCGGGCGGGCGCGGGGGACTGCCCGGGGAACGAGTGGACCTGGGTTTACCCGGGTTCGACCACCTGGATGCACAGCGTCGGCACGCCGCCCATCGTCCGGGGGTCGCGCAGACGAGACGGCAGGACGCCCGCCCACGCTCGTAGCACTTGCAGCCGGCGAGGAAGAGATGCTGGCGAGGTGCGATGCCGTCGTCCGACGGAGTAGCCCATTCGACCTTGCAGCCGGCGAGGAGGAGCATGGATGCTGGAGAAGCTGCGCCACCGCCATCGCCCCCCGACTAGAACTAGAGTCTCGATCGAGGACCTGAGCAAGGGTCGGTGCTGGAGAATCGCGTCCGTGCAACCGGCCCGCCTTCTTCCGAAGCGTGGCCTGGTCAGACGAGGCATCTACGCCTGGTACGCAGACACCCGCGCCCAAGCCGTGTTGCGAGGGGCAGGACTCGACGTCAGGCCTGACGGATTGGTTTACGTCGGCCTGACGAGAAAGAAGGGACGGACTTTCCGTAAACGACTGCGCCAGCACATCAGGGGCGCCGGCGACGGCGATCTGCGCAGGAAGCTGAGCTGGGTCCTCTACGCCAGCCCGGATCCGGCGGGCGCCGACCTGGACGAGTTCATGCGCGAGCACTTCACCGCGGTCACGCTACCGATGCGAGTGCGGCCCCTCCCCGGCGAAGAGTTGATCGCCGACGCCGAGCTCCGGCTCATCCGAAAAGAGAAGCCATGCCTGAACCGCAAGGGGCTCGACACTCCGAACGTCAGGCGGCTGCACCAGTTGCGCGCCGACGCCGAGGCGGCGGGGGCGGCCGGCGCGGAGGACGAGCCGACGAGCGTGTGGGAGCTCTGCCGGCACCCTATACTGGCCGTGAAGCGGTTGATCTCGTCGACGCCCACCGGCCCGGCGCCGCCGACGATTGGGGCTGGCGACCGCGCTGAGCGGCCCGAGCACGATGGAGACGGACGGGAGTCGGCGACGTCCCGACCGCACAGCGCTCTCGGTCGATTTCGCCGAGACTTCTGGGCCCACTGCTCCCGCCAGCATCCGGGGATCGCGCCGACGGGATGGGCCGACAGCAACGTCCGTCACCCGGTCGAGACCACCGGCCGGCGCCTCTCTCTGTACGTCGCCCAGGAGGGCGTGGGAGCGTTCTTCCCGCGAGAGCGCGGTGAGACCTTCGCCGCGAGAGCGGCCGCGGTGAAACCAGCCGTGGATTGGCTTCGCGCGAAGACCGGAGCCGAGCAGATGTCGGACAACGGCTGGTCGTTCCTGGAGCTCGACTCCCGCGCCAAGCGCAACTGGGACCGCATGGCGGATTGGCTGGACGTCCACCGCCTGCTGTACGAGCGCGCGCTTCGCGAGACCGCTGATAAAAGGTCGAGGACGCGTCGATAGGGTATCGCCGCGCGTCGGCGTCGCCCGTCCCCTCGGGGAGGCAAGGCCGCAGCCAGCAAGGTCCTGCGGCTGTTCGTCACTTGCCACCACAATCGACCACGTCGCCCAAGACACGTTCGCGGAGGACATGGTGACGGACAGAGCGCTTGCCAGCGACACGACGGAGCCCCTCGGTGACGCGGCCGAGATCGCGAGGCTCATGGGACTGCCGTCGTGGCGGGCGATGAGCAGTCTGTCCCTCATCGACCAGATCGAGCGGGGACTGCCCCTTCAGGCCGCCGAACGCGTCGCGCAAGTCATGGCCCCGGGCGATCCGCGCGCGAAGTTCACGCTGTTGTCGCGTTCGACCTGGTCGCGCCTTCAGAAGCGGTCACGTCAACATCTGACGCGCGAGGTGAGCGAGCGCGTTCATGGCATTGCGCGAGTCCTGCTCGAAGCGCGACGGCTCTGGGCTGACGACGAGTCGGCGATGGTACGGTTCATCAACCGGCCGCACCTGTTGCTCGGCGGGCGCACGCCGCTGGACGTCGCCCGCGAGTCGACGACCGGCGCCGACCTGATCGTCAGGATTATCGGCGAGGCGAGGGCCGGCGTCGCAGTGTGATTCTCATCGCGCCACAGGCGGGAATCCCACCAGACGAGGGTTTCGAGTGCGACGCTGATCGATCCGCATCGTCGTGGGTGCGGAGCCCGTTGCGCTCCACTCCCGCCATGATGAATCGCCCGCCGCTGGTGTACTGAACCAGGCCCGACCCGAACGATCGCACGACAGCCCGTCGACACCGCACTCCACTCCTGCCGGATCCCATCCGGTAGGTCATGGCGACGTGCGGAGGCGACGCGGCTCCAATCGCGCGGCTCCCGCTCCCCAGGGACCGCCCCCCCGAGCTGTCGAAGACTTATAGCATGTGCTATATCGCATTGCAGATTTCACAGGTCCGATCTAGAGTTCAGGTCAGGCATCGACGATGCAGCAGCCAGACCCACGGCTCCCCGCGGATTACCCCTCGCGCGTCAGGTCCATCCGCGAGCGCCTCGATCTGACGCAGGTGCAGCTCGCGGAGCGCATCGGGGTCTCGTTCGCGACGGTGAACCGTTGGGAGAACGGCCAGACCAGGCCGTCCCGGCTGGCTTGGCGGCAGATCCTCGACCTCGAGGCCGAGTTGGCGCCGAGTCTTGCGGAACCCGATGCGGCCGCTGGTTCTGTCCCGACTCCGGCGCTCGACTTCACCGCCCGGCCGGCGGTGGTCGCAGCGGTGGCCGAAGCGACACGGCTGTCGTACGGCCACCTCTTCAACCCGGCCTTCGCGACCGAGGTCTCGCTGATCGATCCGCTGCCGCATCAGCGGATCGCCGTCTACGAGCGGATGCTCGACCTGTCCCCGCTCCGCTTCCTGCTGGCCGACGACGCCGGGGCGGGCAAGACGATCATGACCGGCCTGTACCTCCGGGAGGTGCTGGCCCGGCGCCTCATCAGGCGCGTGCTGGTCGTGCCGCCGGCCGGGCTGGTGGGCAACTGGGAACGAGAGATGCGCACGCTCTTCTCACTGCCGTTCCGGATCGTGCGAGGCCCCGACGCACGCGGCGGCAATCCGTTCGCGGGACCAGAGAGCGACCGGGTGATCGTCAGCGTCGACACGCTGGCCGGCGAGCGCATGTTCGGACGACTGCGCGAAGCGGTGGCGTCGGGGACAACGCCCTACGACCTCGTGGTCTTCGACGAGGCGCACAAGCTGGCTGCCCATCGCCAACCGGACTTCTCGGTCCGCAAGACCGACCGCTACTGCCTCGCGGAAGCCCTGGCGGGGCTGCCGGCCGACGAGCCGCGGTGGGAGCTGGGCTGGTCGGCTACGCACGTCCTGCTGCTGACCGCGACACCGCACATGGGGAAGGACTTCCCCTACTACTGCCTGTGGCGGCTGCTGGCCCCGGACGCGCTGGCGACGTTCGACGCGTTCCGGGCGTTCCCCCAGTCGCAGCGGCGGCGGTACTTCATTCGGCGGACGAAGGAGGAGATGGTCCGCTTCGACGGCCGGCCCCTCTATCCGCAGCGGCGGTGCGACACGATCAGCTACGGGCTGAACCCGTCCGAGCAGGCGCTCTACGAGGCGACGACGCGCTACATCTCCGAGACCTACAACCGGGCGCGTGTGCTGAACCGATCGGCGGCACGTCTGGCCATGAGCGTCTTTCAGCGCCGGCAGGCGAGCTCCACATGCGCGCTGATGCGGTCGTTCGAACGGCGCATCGATCGCCTGGACGACGCGATAGAGCTGGTGCGCGCCGGCCGGGTGGACGAGCTGGAGCGCCGACAGAAGCGCCTCGGCGAGACCCCCGACTTCTTCGAGACCCGGACGGCGGACGAGGACGCCGACGAGTCGGGCGCGAGCGAGGGGCACGAGGCCTTCGAGGAGCACGCGCTGGGCGGCATCGTCGCACCGACCCTGGCGCAACTCCGGGAGGAACGCCTCGAGGTGGAAGCGCTGCTCGCGCAGGCGCGCAGGCTGGCCGAAGACGGCGAGGACTCGAAGTTCGAGAAGCTGCGCGGGGTGCTGCGCAGTCCGGAGTTCGCGCGGGAGAAGTTCATCGTCTTCACCGAGCACCGCGACACCGCGGAGTTCCTGGTGCGCCGACTCGAAGGGCTCGGCTTCACCGGTCAGGTCGCGCTGATTCACGGCGGCCTCGACTATCGCGACCGGGAGGCGCAGGTGGATCTGTTTCGGCGTCCGCTCGGCGACGGCGGCGCCAACTACCTGGTCGCGACCGACGCCGCGGGCGAGGGCATCAACCTGCAGTTCTGCTGGCTGATGGTGAACTACGATGTGCCGTGGAATCCGGCGCGCCTCGAACAGCGGATGGGTCGCATCCACCGCTACGGGCAGCAGCACGACCCGGTGGTCATCGTCAATCTCATCGCCGGCGAGACGCGCGAGGGCCGGGTGCTGAAGACGCTGCTCGACAAGTTGGAGGCGATCCGCACCGAGCTCCGGTCGGACAAGGTCTTCGACGTCGTAGGCCGGCTGTTCGAGAACGTGTCGCTCAAGGACTACCTGGAGCAGGCGGCCACGGAGGCAGGCGCGTCCCGGGCCATCAACGGGATCGAAGGCCTGCTGACGGCAGAGCAGGTGCGTGCCCTCGAAGAGCGGGAGCGCGCGCAGTTCGGCGGCGGCGACCTGAAGAGCAGCCTGCCTGCCTTGCAGGCGACCATCGACCAGGAACAGTACCGGCGGTTGTTGCCCGGCTACGTCCGCCGCTTCGTCACGACCGCGGCTCCACTGATCGATCTGCGTCTGGACGGCGACCCGGATGGCGTCTTCCGGCTCGCCCAGGAGCGCCGGCGCGGCCTCGATCCCG
The DNA here is from genome assembly GCA_965229825.1 of Vicinamibacterales bacterium. Taxonomy (GTDB): domain Bacteria; phylum Acidobacteriota; class Vicinamibacteria; order Vicinamibacterales; family UBA8438; genus JAJEEA01. Next base: position 1,097,591 of record CBDDJQ010000011.1, on the reverse strand, counting down.
TGCTCGGCGCCATGGAGAGCTACCCCGCCGCCGCGCACGACCGCTTCACGGTCTACCGTCCGGCGGATCGATTGGACGTCATCTGGCTGCATCCGGGCGAACCGGTGTTCGACCGGCTCTGCGCCGCCCTGCTGTCACGGCGCGAGGACGAGGCCCGGCGCGGCGCTTTCTTCGTGGACCCGCATGCCGCGGCGCCGTATCTGTTCCATCTCGCCCGGGTGGCCGTGGTGCGGCGCGCGCCGGCGCTCGAATCGCCGGGCCGCGACACGATTCACGGCGTCGACCGGCCCGGCGGGAAAGAAGCGCGGTCCGAGATCATCGAGAGTCGCCTGATCGGATTGCGGCAGACCGGCGACGGCGCCATCGAACCCTGCTCGCTGGAGCACCTCTTGCTGCTGCGCGGCGCGCGCAACGTGGCGCCCGGCAGCGTCCCGCTGGCCAGGGTCGCGAGCCGGCTGACCGACGCGGCCCGCGAATGGATCGACGGCGATGCCCTCGCCCACCTCGTCGACGAGCACCGGGCCCGCATCGAGCAGTCGCTGCCCGAACGGCTCGACTGGATCGCCCGCGGCTGCGATCACCGGACGGCCGAGCTGATTGCCAAGCGGCAGCAGGTCAGCCGGAAGGCGCGTGCCGGCGATGCGGGGGCGGCAGCAGAGCTCGCGAAGGTCAAGGACGAGCAACGCGGTCTCGCGGCCGACAAGGAACGCCGTCTGCGGCAGGTGCGGATGGAGCCATCCCTCATGGTCGCGGGTGATTCCGAGATCGTCGCGCACGCCCTGGTGCTCCCGACCGCCGATGCCGAGGAGCGGCAGCGTCACGATGCGCAGGTCGAGGAGATCGCCATGCGGATCGCACGGGCGCACGAGGAGGCATCCGGCGCCACGGTCCATGACGTCTCACGTCCGGCGCTGGCGCGCCGCGCCGGTCTCGGCGACTGGCCCGGCTTCGACCTGCTGTCGGTCGCCCCGACCGCCGACCGCCGCGCCATCGAGGTCAAGGGCCGGGCCCGCACCGGCGACATCGAGCTGTCCGAGAACGAATGGGCGAAGGCCTGCAACCTGCGCGAGGGCTACTGGCTGTACGCCGTCTACGACTGCGCGACGCCCCGGCCGCGGCTGGTGCGGGTCCGCAACCCGTTCGCGAAGCTGCTCGCCCGGAGCCGCGAGTTCTCCGCCTACTCCATTGCGGCGTCGGCCGTACACGCGGCAGCCGAGGAATACCGGGGGAGTGAACAATAATGGTCCCGGCGTCAGCCCACATGGCCCGCCGAGGGCAGCCGGGACGTATCCGACTCGGTACTACGGGCCTCTCCGCCACCCTGCACGGCCACATGGCCCGCCGAGGGCAGCCGGGACGTATCCGAGAGGAACGCTGAACATGGGCGCAACACATGTCACCGTCACGATCCGCAATCCTGCCGATCCCGACAGAGCCTGGGAAGGACTGTTCCTGGTCGATACCGGCGCCATCGATTCTCTCGTTCCACGGCCGCACCTCGAGTCCATCGGCCTCCGGCCCAAGGGTCGCCGCGTGTACGAGCTGGCGGACGGCCGGGAGATCGGCGAAGACAGAGTCCTGGACGCAGTCGGCGCTCGCCGGAGCGTGACCATGCTCGAACTGGAATCCCTGAACGTCAACCAGCGACAAGCCGTTGGCTGGAATGGCGGTCCCATGCTGGTGCTCGCCGGGCCCGGGGCCGGGAAGACCCGGGTGCTGACGACGCGCGTGGCACGGCTCATTCAGGAGACCCCCGACAAGCGCTTCAGAGTCCTCGCGCTCACGTTCACCACACCCTCCGCGATGGAAGAAGAACGACGCAACTGCTTCGTGGCCATCACGCGGGTTCAGGCGAGTCTGACGCTGACCCATGCGGATTCGTACTTCGGCTGGAGTAGGCAGCCGTCCCCCTTTCTGGCGGAAATGGGACTGCAACCGGGAAGCGCCGCATGCTGAAGCGAGTGCACATCAAGGGCTACAAGTCCCTGGCCGACGTCGAGGTGAAGCTCGAGCCGCTGACGGTGCTGTTCGGGCCGAACGGCGCCGGTAAGAGCAACTTTCTCGATGCGCTCGAGTTGCTGTCCCGGATCGGCGCCAGCCGGACGCTCAGGGATGCGTTCGACGCCCCGTATCGCGGCAAGCCGCTCGATTCGTTCCCCATCGGGAAGCAGGGAGTCAACGGTCTGGTCGAGCAGGAGCGGCTCGCGTTCTCCATCGAGGCCGACCTGCGGCTGTCGGAAGCGGTCCTCCACACCGTCAATCGACAGATACGGAACATGCGCCGTTCGAGCGGCCTGGCGACGTCCCGGAGTTCCGGCAGGCAACCCGCCCCCGTGAGCGCGCAAGACCTGCGGTACCGCATCGTGATCGAGATGCTGCCGAAGACGGGCGCGCTGCGCGTCGCCGACGAGTACCTCGCCGCCCTGACCAGTAAGGGCGAGCTGGCCGCCAAACGGAAGCCGTTCCTGCAGCGGCAGGGCGACAAGCTCCACCTGCGGCGCGAAGGACGGGCGCACGTCACGCACCTCGACCGGTTTCTCGACCACAGCATCCTGTCGATGCCCCACTATCCGCCGCACCATCCCCATCTCGTCGCGGCGCGGAGCGAACTGGAGGGCTGGCAGTTCTTCTACCTCGAGCCGCGGGAACGGATGCGGGCCGCCAACCCCGTGCGGGAAGCGCGGGGCATCGGCCCGATGGGAGAAGAACTCGCCGCTTTCCTCAACACCGCGAAAGCGGAAGAACCCGACTTGTTCCGCTGCGTCGAGAGGGAACTGCACGGGATGATGCCGGACATCGACGGGATCGAGGTCGAGGTGAACGATCTCGGCGAAGTGGAGCTCCGGCTCAACGAACGCGGCGTGAAGATGCCGGCGCGCCTGCTCTCGGAGGGCACCCTGCGCCTGCTCGGGCTTCTGGCGCTGACCGCGGCCCCCCCGGCGCTGGTCGGATTCGAGGAACCGGAGACCGGCGTGCATCCCCGCCGGCTCCCGATGATCGCGCACATGCTGCAAATGCGTTCGGGTCTGTTCAACGGTCTCCACAGCCAGCACATCGTCACCACCCACGACCCGTTCCTGCCCGACCTGGTATCACCCCGCTCCCTCTTCGTGGTCGAGCGCACGAAGCGTACGAACCACCAGACCCGCATCGTTCCGTTCGCCGCCTGGCGCGAGGCGCGCCGCAGCAGCAACGTCCAGGAAGCGCGGCGGGACGATCGTGAACATACCCGCATCTGGGAGCGCATCGTACGAGGTGACTTCGGTGCGTGATATTATTCACATGTTTCACCGAGGCTGCCCCCGTCAACTAGCCCGAACGGGAGGCGTTTGAGTGGAAACCGCCATCCTCGATACGTGGTTGTCGAAGCTCGGGTACGCGGATGAAGGCCCGTCGCTGTATCGACACGGCGACACGGTTCCCGAGAATCACCCCTTCGCATCTGAAATAAAGGTGTTGCTTCGTCTAAGTGACCCAATTCGCGCGCGCGCTGTTTTTGAGGTTGAAGGCACTCCAGCTGTCACTTTCCTCGCCAGCAGTGAAGACCGGCCGTTGTCGTCCGACGAGTTGGACGACATTCGAAAGCGCATTTGGAATCAGAACTTGGTTAACATCGTTGTCGAGATCACTGGCGACCGTGCGACAGCACTCCCCGCCAGGAAACTGAACGCTACCGAACACCTTCGACTCGCTGACGCACGACCGGATGGGCCATTCTCTGCTATTGACATCATCTCTGCCAACCTTTGTCGCCGCCTTCCAGAGTGGTTTGATGTCGCTTCTCGCGTCGATCGTGCATTGCTCAACAATCTTTCGACCACCGTGGCAAAGATTAGCAAAGGCGGTCTTTCATCCGAGACACTGCGTTCTACAAATGCACGACGCCAAGCTGAACTCTTGATGGAGCAAGTGCTCTTTATTTCCTATTTGGAGCATCGCGACATTGTCGGTGCCACTTATCGCCAAAGACGCAACGTCAACCGTCTTCACACGCTCGTCTCGCACACACGTCGCGCAGGTTTGCGACGTTTGATAGATTGCCTTCGCCGTGACTTCAATGGGGATTTTCTTGGGGACGACAGACACGAGCCGTGGGAGGCATTGACCGAAGCTGGCTTTCAAATTCTCGACAACTTTCTTGGCCGTACCGACATGAGAACGGGTCAGGGCAATTTCTGGAACTATGATTTCAGTTATATCCCCGTCGAATTGCTGTCTGGTCTATATGAATCTTTTCTTTCCTCCTCCGAACAGGCCTCAGCCGCGGCGTACTACACCCCGCGGCACCTAGCCACGCTCGCAGTTGACCAAGCTCTTGCGGCGTCGGACGACCCGCTCTCCGATAGGATTGTCGATGGCGCCTGCGGATCGGGGATTCTGCTGACTACCGTTTACCGGAGGCTAATTTCCCTGGCGGAAACACGAAGGCAACGTCAGCTTTCCTTCCGCGAAAGAGGTGATCTCCTAGTCCAACAGATTTTCGGTGCCGATACCGACCCAATGGCATGCCGCGTAACGGCCTTTAGTCTCTACCTGTCTTTATTGGAAGGTATTGATCCAGCAGATATCTTGGAAGCCCAGGAACGTGATAACACGACGTTGCCCTCACTCGCCGGACAGAATTTGCTCCACGGAGACACCGCGGATTTTTTCGTGGCGAATCACGGCTTTGCAGGCCAACGTTTTTCCCTCGTCATCTCCAACCCTCCTTGGCGAGAACCACGCGCGAAAGAGAGAACGACGGCGGACGAGTGGGCGGAGAGAGCAGAAATGCCCTTTGCGCGACGGCAAGTGGCGGTCGCCTTTTCGCTGCGAGCTATTGAGTTTCTTGGTGAAAACGGCCGGATGTGTATGATTCTTCCCATCGCACAATTTCTAGCGCCGTCGAGTGCGTCTTTTGTATCTCGCTTTTTTCGTGCGATTCAACCGATTCGCTTAATCAACTTTGGCGACCTCCAAGATCTGTTGTTTCCGACGACGGAACATACTTGTCACGTCTTCGTCGGGCAACTTCGTCGTCCGTGCGCGCGAAGCACTATACCGTTTGGCGAGACCTTCGATTATTGTGTCCCGAAGGCTGACATGAGCCTCACTTTTGGGCGACTCACCATGCAATCTGGGGATCGGCATGCTCTGTCGACTGCCTCCGTCGCTGACGACCCACAGGCTCTTGTAACTCTCATGTGGGGGGATTCAAATGATCTCGCGCTTTGGACTCGCTTAAGCATGCGCGGCTTGCTTGGGGATCTTTGGAAGGGTCCGCGCGACAAAGGACGATGGACGTGTCGGAAGGGCGTTCATTTCCGCGACAGCAGTCGTTCCGTCAGCGCAGCTCCTCTTCACGGCAAGCCTTTTGTACCGATAGCGGTGCTTCGATCATCCGCCCCCGTGCTGGATCCGGTGGTAATGACGACATGGCCTGCCTCTCAGGACACCGTCGCGAACCTGGACGCGGCGCTGTGGCGTGTCTTCGATGGTCCGCGCGTCTTGTTTCCAGACGGTTTTTCTAGGCAGGAACAATTTATACGGTCTGCATACCTTGACATTCCGGCAACTTTTAGTTCCAGCGTCGGCGTAATCGCCGGGCCTCGGGAGGACGCGGACGTTCTTCGCTTTGTAGCAGCGTACCTCAGATCCACTCTTGCTCAATACCTCTTGGTGATACGCTGCTGGACGATGCTGTGCGAACGGAACGCTGTGCGTTTGGCTGACATTGCCCAGTTTCCCTTCTTCCTGCCGCATGAGGCGCCGAATCCGGATGTGGCCAGAGTGGCGCTTGCCCGTGTTGCGGAGCACATGATGAAACTCGGGACCCAACCCTCCCCTGAACAGTCGCGGCGATACGCCAGCCTGAGGGAGACCTTCGACGAGAGCATCTTTGACTATTTTGGCTTGACCATGATGGAACGGCTGCTCGTGCGCGAGACCGTGAACAGCTTGATGCCATCCATCCGCCCGCGAAGTTACACAAGGCTTGATACGGAATTGCAACGACCCGCGGATAACGACGACTTTGAAACATATGCGCGCACACTCGGGGATTGGCTCACGGTCTGGCGCGAACGCACGGATGGCGAAGGACGTTTTCATGTCGAGGTAATCACAAGCGATCCGCGTCAAGTGGGCCCGTTGGGCATTGTACGCATCGAGTACCGCGACGGCGCTATTGCTGGGCCGACTGCAAGCGCGCGGACCGACGATGACGTGGTCCGGACGACCCTGGCGGAGCTTCGCAAGGTCGGCTTGACCGTGGTGCCGTCCAACGGTCTGCAGCTTGTACCCGATGCGCACATTTGGTTCGGCGGCAAGATTTACTTGGTACGATTATTCACATGCAGGAATTGGACGATTCGACAGGCCGTTCGTGATGCCGAAAGGATCTTTCGGGACGTGCAAGGCCGACAGAGGGTCGCTGGTCGGGAGGATACGTGGATCTAGAGGCGACGCCTTCTTCGTCAGAGTGGTTCGCGGCATTCCCCACTTCGCGAAATCGCCAAGGCGGTCGTTGCGGTTCACGAGAGTTGGTACGCGTTGGCAGGCCTCCCGGGCTTTCACGCGGGCAGGCGGGAACCTCAACTTACCCGCATGCTAAAGACGCACGTCGAACGTGTCACGGCGCCCAAACACGGTGTGGTTGGAATGTGGGCGGCAGAGCCTGTCACAAACAGAATAGATCCCGACACGGCGGAGATTGTCGAGGAACGGCGAGCTGACATCGTGTATGGATGGAATGACGCCTCTGGCGGTATTCAGGTCGTTTTTGAGTTCAAGAAACTCGATCGGTATGCGAAATCTCGAAGGCAGTATCTTGGCGAGGATGGACTCGGAAGATTCGTAACGGGCATATACGGCGGAGGGCAACCGGTGGCCACCATGGTTGGGATGCTCGTACATCCAAAGTCCGAAGTAGTGCCACCACTACGGGCGGCTCTGGCGGATGATCGGAACGTTGAAGAACTTCGATTGCGCCGTGCGCCAAATGGAGAGTTCTTGTATGCGCCATCTCAGCTTTTTCCGACTATTGCTGATTTCGACACGGAGCATGAGAGGCCGACGAGCTTGGCAACTGAACACGTACGATCCGTGTCGCTCATGTGTTCTTGAGCCTTCGTATAGCCACTGCGGGAGGTGCAGGGAGGAATGACTAGGGTCTGCAACAAGCGCCTCATCGAGGTCGCCTTCCCCCTGGAACAGGTGTCCCTCGACTCCGTGCACGAGAAGAACGTCCGCCACGGGCACATCTCCACGCTGCACATCTGGCCGGCGCGGCGGCCGTTGGCGGCGTGCCGAGCGGCGCTGATCGCCACGCTGATGCCGGACACCGGCAACGCTCGGGAGCGGCAGGCGATCTACGGGCGGATGGCGGGCAGGGTCGTCGAGACCGTCGAGGACGAGCGCGTCGGCGGGCGGACGGTGGCGAGACGGAAGCGCGAGACGCACGGCGGGATTCTGCACTGGAAGCGGGAGGATGGACCGGATCTCGACTGGTTCCGCGCGCGGATTCGCGACGCCTACGACGGCCGCGCGCCGAGGGTGCTCGATCCGTTCGCCGGCGGCGGCGCGATCCCGCTGGAAGCGATGCGGCTCGGCTGCGAGGTCACGGCGGTCGACATCAACCCGGTCGCGTGGTTCATCCTGAAGTGCACGCTCGAATACCCGCGGAAGCTCGCCGGCGAGACCCGGCCGTTGCCCGAGTTCGCGCTGCTGGACCGCGGCCTGATGGCCGCGTTCCTGAAGGCGAAGGGCGTCAAGGGCCGGGCGCTGAAGCGCGAGCTCGCGGCGCTCGGACTCGGCGACGACGGTCAGGCGGCGGAACCGAAGCTGCTTGATGCCGGGCCGGCGTTGGAGGCCGACCTCGCTTGGCAGGTGCGCGCGTGGGGACGCCGGGTGCTGGCGGCGGCGCGCCGGCGACTCGCCGGACGCTATCCCACCTATGCGGCGTTTCAGGCGCTGAAGCCGGGGGGCAAGCCGTTCGAGCCGCGGCCGCTGGCGCTGCTGGACCCGGACGCCGACGGCAACACGGATGCCGGGTCGCTGAACGCGGAGTTCGATGCGGTCTACCTGAAGGATCCGCGTAATCCGCGTTGGGTGGCGAAGCCGACCGTAGCGTATCTCTGGGCGCGCACGGTGCGCTGCAAGGGATGCCGCGCAACGGTCCCGCTGCTCAAGACCCGCTGGCTCGCGAAGAAACGCGCCAAGCGTATCCTGCTGGCGATGACGCCGAACGCGGAACGCACCGGCGTCGTCTTTGCGGTCGAGATCGACGTACCGTCGGGCGACGGCAACGCCGCGCGGCGACGCGAGCACGACAAGCGGGTCGGCGCGGGCACGATGAGCCGGTCGGGCGTGCAGTGCCCGCTCTGTGCAGCCATCATGACCATGCAGGATCTCCGCCTCGACGGCCGCGCCGGGCGATTGGGAGAGGTCATGACCGCGGTCGTGGTCGACGGAACACACGGCAAGGAGTACCGGCTGCCGAAGGAGCGCGAGCTAGAGGCGGCGCGCGTGGCGCAGGCGGAGCTCGACACGCTCTACGCGGAGATTCCGTTCGGTCTGCCGAACGAACCGACGCCGAAAGCGGGAGTTGGAGCGTCTCGTGCCTTCTCGGTCGACGGGTACGGTTTCGACGCGTGGCGCACCCTCTTCACGAACCGCCAGCTCCTGGCGCTCGGCACGTTCGTTCAGGAGATTCGCCGCCTTCCGGAGATGATGGCCGGCTGGCCGGAGGCGTGGCGCGAAGCGCTGGTTGCGAATCTGACGCCGACGGTCAGCCGGCTGGCCGATCGCGGGAGCTTGCTGGCGACCTGGACCAACGATCCCGAAAAGGTCCGCAGCACGTTCGCCCGTTTCGCGCTGCCGATGGTGTGGGACTTCGTGGAATCGTGTCCTCTGGCGGATACCAGCGGCGGCTTCATTCAGGCGGTCGAGTGGACGGCCGAGGTGTGCGAGCACTTGCTCGCCGCCACGCACGACGCACCCGCGCCGACGGTGCTGAAGCAGTCCGCCGCCGGGTCGCAGCCTGCCGCGGACACGGGCAACGGCTTCGACCTGATCTGCACCGACCCGCCCTACTACGACGCCATTCCCTACTCGGACCTGATGGACTTCTTCCACGTCTGGCTGCGGCGCGCCCTGCGGGGGCTGTCGCCGGAGATCGACAGGGCTTTCGAGACACCGCTCGGCCCGAAGTGGAACGCGGCGGCGAACGACGGGGAGCTGATCGACGACGCAGCCCGCTTCGGCGGCGACCGGCAGGCGTCCAAGCGGAACTACGAGGACGGGATGGCGCGGGCGCTCTCCCGGCTCCACGCGGCTCTACGGGACGACGGCCGGCTGGTGATCGTCTTCGCGAACAAGTCGCCGGACGCCTGGGAGACGCTGGTCTCGGCTCTGATCCGGGCCGGGTTCGTGGTGGACGGCTCGTGGCCGATCCAGACGGAGCGGCTGGCGAGAACGCGCGCCATGCAGTCCGCCGCCCTCGCCTCCTCGATCTGGATCGTCTGCCGGAAGCGCCCGGCGGCGCGGGCGGGCTGGGATTCCGCGGTGCTCGCCGAGATGCGCGCGAACATCACGCAGCAGCTCCGAGACTTCTGGGTCGCCGGCATCCGTGGCCCCGACTTCGTGTGGGCGGCGACCGGACCGGCGCTGGAAGCGTTCTCGAAGTATCCGGCCGTGAAGAAGGCGGACGCCGCCGGCTCGCAGATGACGGTGTCCGAGTTCCTCCGGGAGGTGCGACGGTTCGTCGTCGATTTCGTCGTCGGCCGGGTGCTGACGCACGACGGCGACGCCGAGGCTACCAGCGGACTCGACGACGTGACCACCTACTACCTGCTGCATCGGAACGACTTCGGCATGGGCGACGCCCCGATCGGGGCCTGCATCCTGTACGCGATCTCCTGCAACCTGTCGGACCGCGACCTGACCGGGCGCTACGACGTCCTGTCCCGGGGCAACCGCGCGTCCGCCGGCGAACCGGACGATGACGAGTCGGGCCCCGACGACGACGCTGGCGCGGCAAACGGTCCAGGCGGCGCGGGCAGCAAGGTGACGCTGAAGCCATGGAGTCGGAGAACGGGACAGTCGCTCGGCTACCAGACGCCGGACGGCCGCCCCGCGCCGCTGATCGACCAGGCGCACCGGTTGATGCATCTCTGGCGCGCCGGGGACGAAGCGCAGGTGAACGAGTATCTCGACGACCGCGGCCTGAAGCGCCACGCGCTCTTCGCCCGGCTGCTGCAGGCGTTGATCGAGCTGGCCGATGCGGGTTCGGAGGAACGCGCGATTTTGGAATCGCTCTCGAACAACATCGCCGCGCGCGGCGGAACCGCGCCGGCGCGCCAGCCGAAGCTGCAACGACTCGACGAGGGGGGATGATCGTAACGACCGGCCGCACTGCGCGTACAATGCCCACGCAAAACCGATGCGTTACACCTGACATTGGACGACGACCTGGTGGACGAGATCGACCGGCGCGCCGGCCCGCGGCGGCGAAGCGCCTTCATCGGCGAACTCATCCAGCGCGGTCTCGACAACGAGCGGCGCTGGGACGACACCGGCACTATCGGGGCGCGGCGCTGGAGCCATGATCACGTTGCTTAGACTCTTCGACTTCAAGAACTTCGCCGACGAAACGCTCCGCGTCGGCCCGTTCACGGTGATCGTAGGCGCGAACGCCAGCGGCAAGAGCAACATCCGCGACGCCTTTCGGTTCCTCCACGGCATCGGCCGCGGCTATACGCTGGCGGAGATTCTCGGCGGCAAGTACGGACCGGGCGGTCAGGCCGAGTGGCGGGGGATTCGCGGCGCGCCCAACGAAGTCGGCCGCGTGGTCCGCGCCGAACCGCGGAACGGTTTTGCGCTGCAAGTTCGACTTGAACTCGGTGATTCCGACGGGACCTATCTCATCGAAGTGGCTCGCGGCACAGGAGACGCAGGCGGGTTTCGCGTCATCCGCGAGTCGCTCTCGACCGGGGGTTGGGAACCTGTCTACACGAGCCATCCAAGCGATGCCGATCCGCTCGTCCAGGACGACGAAACGCACCTTTCGCTTCGCATGGCTAAGACCGGATCGCAACGAAAGCTCGGGCATTCGGTGGCCGTTCGGTCGAGCCAGCCGGCGTTGACGCAGATCCGAGAGCACAAGTGGCTCGCCAGATCCCACAAGGACGACGCGCAAAAGGTGATCGACGCTTTGGCGAGCATGCGTTTTCTGGACCTTGTCCCGGATAACATGCGGCGGCCCTCATTCCCTGGCCAGACGATTCTGGGCGACGGCGGCGAGAATCTGCCGACCGTGCTGCGAGAGATCTGCGCCGATCCACAGCGGAAGAAGAGACTGATCGACTGGGTTCGCGCACTGACGCCGATGGATGTCGACGATTTCCAGTTCGAGGCCGACCGGGTCACCGGCCTGGTTCAACTCGTCGTGCGCGAGAAGGGCGGCAGGACCTGTTCCGCGTACAGCGTCTCCGACGGCACGTTGCGCTTTCTGGCCATGCTGGCGGCGCTGCTCGCGGATGACCCGACCAAGTTCTACTTTTTTGAGGAGATCGACAACGGCATCCATCCCGCGCGGCAATGGCTGCTGCTGGAGCTGATCGAGAAACAGACCGCCACAGGCGCCATGCAGGTCGTCACTACCACTCACTCGCCCGGGTTGCTGACGTCCATGAACGATGGCACCTTCAAGCATACCTCTCTCGTCTGCCGTCCCGAGGCTGCGTCCGACGCGATCATCCGACCGGTAGCCGGATTGCCCGATGCCGGGGAATTGCGAACATCCCAGGGGCTGGGACGGCTGCTGATGGGCGGCTGGATGGAAGACATGATCGCGTTCACGGAAAACGCCGGGGACACGGCCGAATGACGGTTCTCATCGTTCCCGAAGATTTTCGCAAGGACCAGTTCATCCTGAAACCTCTCTTCTTGAGGCTTCATTGCGTCACTGGGCAAACCGCGCGCGACAGTGAGGGTCTGTCAGGACCCGCTGCTGGGCGGCGTCGGCGAGGCGTTGAAGTCCGGACGCCTCGCCGAAATCGTTGACCGCTACGGAGGCCGGGTGCAGGTCATACTGCTCTGCATCGACCGCGACGGCGAGACCGGACGACGCCAGCGACTCGATCAGCTCGAAGAGGAGTTCGGCGGGCGCTTTCTTGGCGCCGAGGCGTGGGAGGAAATCGAGACGTGGGCACTGGCCGGGTTGAAGCTCCCACCGAACTGGAGCTGGAAGGCAGTGCGGGCCGAGGTGCATGTCAAGGAACGGTACTTCGACCCGCTGGCGAGGGAGCGCGGCATCGACGGCGGTCCTGATGGCGGTCGGAGCGCGCTGGGTGAAGAAGCCAGCCGCCGAATCGATGCGATCCGGCAGAAATGTCCCGACGACTTCGACGCCTTGAGCCGGCGGCTCGAGGCCATTGTCCAGGGCAATTGAACGAGACTCACAGAATGACGCAGAAGCTTCCCTGGACCCCCTGGCACCGCGTCGTGAAGCTGCGCGAGGACGTGCGCACCGGCGAGCTGTCGCTGGCCGACTTCGCCGCCGACCTGCACGACGTGATGATGCAGCGGGGGGCGCGGCCGATCTACGAGGATCCCGCCCGGTTCTTCGCGCTGACCTATCCGACCTTTTCGCTGCGCGAACTCGCGAAGGATGTCGTGCTTCGCCTCTCGGGCCGGAACACGAAGGCGGTGCGGCAGCTCGAGCTGACCTACGGCGGCGGCAAGACCCACACGCTGATCACGCTGCGGCATCTCGCCCACGATCCGGCGTCGCTGCCGAGCTTGCCGGCGGTGGAGCAGTTCAAGTCCCACGCCGGCACGCCTTTGCCGCCTGCGCGCGTCGTGGCGCTCCCCTTCGACAAGCTGGACGTCGAGAAGGGGATGGAAGTGCGCGGCCCGCGGGGGGAGTTGCGTTGGCTGAAGCATCCGTGGAGCGTGCTTGCGTTCCAGATCGCCGGCGCCGTCGGCATCCGGGCGCTGCACGCCGACGGCCGGGACGAGGAGCGCGAGACGGCGCCGGCGGAGCCGCTGCTTGTCGATTTGTTGGCGCGGCCACAGGCCGAGGGGCTGTCGACGCTGGTGCTGATCGACGAAGTGCTCATGTTCGCCCGCGGCAAGGTCGCGGTGGACGAGGCGTGGCGCGGCCGGCTGATCGACTTTTTTCAGTATCTCTGTCAGGCAGTGACCAAGGTCGACCGCTGCGCGCTCGTTGCCTCGTTGCTCGCCTCCGACCCGGAGAAAAGCGACGACGTCGGGAAGGTGCTGAGCGCGCAAATCTCGGCGATCTTCAATCGACAGAAGGAGGAGGGGGTCCAGCCGGTCCAGAAAGAGGATGTGGCCCAAGTGTTGCGCCGCCGCTTTTTTACAACTGCGTCGATTGCCGATTCCGATGTCTTCCTGCCGCACGTAACAACCGCCGTGGCCAATCTCGCGTCGGTCGATGATGCCGTCCGCAAGAACCGCAGGAACGTGGAGGACCGATTCCTCCGCGAGTATCCCTTTCACCCCGATCTGACCGACCTCTTCTACACGCGCTGGACGCAGCTCGACCGGTTCCAGCGGACGCGCGACATCCTGCGGACGTTCGCGATCGCGTTGCGGGACGCCGAGCCCTGGGACACGTCGCCCCTGGTCGGTCCCAACGTGTTCCTGCCGGCGCCCGACCGGGCGGGCATTGCCGAGGCGGCGCGCGAGCTGACCGGCATCGCCACGCGCGAGCTGACCGAGAGCCGCGGGAACGACTGGGCCGCGATTCTGGAAGGCGAGCTGGCCAAGGCACGGACCGTCCAGGACGAGCAGCCCGGATTGAAGGGGCGCGAGCTGGAACAGGCGGTCTGCACGGTGTTCCTCGGCTCGCAGCCTATCGGCCAGAAGGCGCATACGCCCGACCTGATCGGCCTGGTCGGCGCGACGCGTCCCGACCGCATCGAGCTGGAGCAGGGGCTGCGCCGCTGGACGGAGCTGTCGTGGTTCCTGGACGAGACCGAGTTCGGCAGCGATGTCGCGACCGGAGGCGGCCCGCCGCCGCTGCCCAAGGCGTGGCGGCTCGGGAACCGGCCGAACCTGAAGCAGATGCACCACGACGCGTGCGCCAACCGGGTGACGGCGGAAGCGGTGGAAGTCAAGCTGCTGGCCGAGGTCCGGGCGACGAAGAGCCTGACCCAGGGGACGCGGGCGTTCGGCGCGCGCGTGCACATGCTGCCGGAGCGGCCCCGCGACGTGGAGGACGACGGCGACTTCCACTTCGCGATCCTGCCGCCCGCGGCCGTCTCGAACGCCGGCCGGCCGAGCCGCGCGGCGCGCCGCTTCATCAATGAGACGACCGGCCCGGATCGCCCCCGCATCCGGCGCAACGCCGTGGTGCTGGTGGCGCCCTCGACCGATGGACTCGACGTGGTGCGCACGCGCGTCCGCGAGTATCTCGGCTGGGACGACGTGCAGAACCAGCTCAAGGGGCAGCCGCAGGACCCGGTACGCGAGGACATGCTGGCGGCGTGGACGGAGGACGCGCGCCGGCGGATACCGGAGGCGATCCGGCAGGCGTGGACGATTGTCGTGACCGTGAATCCGCAGAACGAGGTCCAGGCGTTCCGGGTGACGATCGGCTCGGATCCATTGTTCGCGACGGTCAAGGCGGACCGGCGGGCGCGCATCCAGGAGACGGCGATCAACGCCGAGGCGCTGCTGCCGGGCGGACCGTACGATCTGTGGCGCGACGACGAGCCGTCACGTCGCGTGAAGGATCTGGCGAGCGCGTTCGCGGAGCACCCGAGGCTGCCGAAGATGCTCCGCGCGCAGGAGATCCTCGCCACGATCGACCACGGCGTGCGGGACGGCCTGTTCGTTGCGTCGCTCCCGCAGCCCGACCGGTCAGTCAAGACATGGTGGCGGATACCGGTCGACGAGACGGCGCGCTCGGAACCGGCGCTGGAGCTGTTTCTGCCCGGCTCGGCGGCCCTCTCCGACGTCGATCCGGGCGTCCTCGCACCCGGGACACTGCCGGGACTCTGGGCCGGCGACTCGATCACCGTTGCCGCGGTGATCGACTACTTTTCTGGCGGCCGAACGGTGATGGTACAGCGCCAAGGCTATGAAGAGCCGGTCGTCATCCCGGCGTGTCCCCAGAGCGCGGTCGAAACGGCCGTCGCTGGGGCAGTGCAGCAGGGTGACCTGTGGCTGCTCAACGGACCGGCCAGCTTCCAGGGCGAGCCACTGCCGGCCGGCGTGTTGAGCCCCGCGGCCACGCTGCGGGCGCCGCTGGAGCCGCTGCCGGTGCAGCGTCTGCTGCAGGACGCCGTGCCGGACGCCTGGCAGGCGGGTGAAGCGACGGTGCTCGCGCTCTCCGTCGCCCTGGCCAACCAGGAGGGCAATCCGCTTCCCTGGGCGGTGCTACGGCGGGCGGTCGACGACGCCATCGCGTCCCGCTGGCTGGAAACGGCGCCCGCGAGCGGCGTCTGGCCGAGCGAGGTGGCCGGGGCGGCGGCGGTTTCATTGAGACCGCCCGCCGGGTTCGACCCGACCTCCATCACGCCGACCGTCTCGACGACCACGGCCGGGTACGCATCGTCCGCGGTGCTGGATCCTGCCGCTCTGCAGGACCTGGTCGATGCGCTGCCGGAGATCGTGAAGGCCGCTGCCGGCCTGCCGCTGGAGTTCCGGCTCGACGTGAAGCTGGGGGCCAGCGTGAAGGACGTCGGATCGGACACCGTAGAGTCGATCGACCAGCTGCTCCACGAGGTCAGCCCTGATCTGCGCCTCAAGCGATGAAGTCGTGCGAAGCCTAATAGTGGAGCGTCACGCCATAATTTTCGGACACGGACTTGAGTTTACAGCGTGCAATCGTTGACGAATCACAGCACCGCAACCCGAACGTTTAGTCATGGCGGAGCACTAGTTTCAGGCCCATGCGTTTGCACATAGCATTGGACAATGCTCTAGTCTAGTGGAAGAGCTTGACCGCCGCGCGGGCTCGCGGCGGCGAAGCGCGTTCATCGGCAAACTGCTCCGTCAGTTGGGACTCGCCGACCGGGATGTACGGTGAGTGCCCCGTTTCCGAGGTCGTCCATGCGTTTCGTCTACCCCGCACGTCTGCACCGTACCGGTCCCGACGAGATCGTCGTGTCGTTCCGTGACCTGCCGGAATGTCTGACCTCCGGCAGGTACGAAGCCGAGGCGATTGCCGAAGCCGCAGACGCGCTCGAGGAAGCCATCGCGGGCCGCATCGTCGACGGCGCTCCGATTCCGCCGCCCAGCGCGCGGCGTAGGGGCGAGCATCGAGTCGCCGTGCCACCCACGATGGCCGCCAAGGCCGCGCTGATACTGGCTTTCCGCGACAGCGGGCTGTCACGCATCGCGTTCGCCCGGCGTCTTGGAGTCGACGACAAGGTAGTCCGCCGCATGTTGGACCCGCGCCACGCCACCGCAGCCAATCGGCTCCACAAGGCGCTTCGAGTACTCGGCCGCGAACTCGTCGTGGAATCCACCGCGGCGTGAACGGGGCGGTGCGGCCACGTCCCTGGCGGACAACCCAACGGTCTACCGAGCTTGGCCGACATGGACCTGTTGAACGCCGACGAATTCGCTCTCCATCGACATCTCGCCGTCCTCCAGGAGCAGTTCGATGACCTCTCGCAGATTTCCGTGCAACTCGTCCAGCGTCTCGCCCTGGCTGTGAGCGCCTGGGAAACCAGGCACCCAACCGACGTACAGACGGGTGTCAGCGTCGCGCTCCACGACGGCGGTATAGGTCTTCATCGCTAGAATCTCCCCCAACGAGCACCAGTCACGATATCAGGAATCCGCCATGCCCCTGGCATTCCCCGGGACGTCGTGGCGCCTCGCCGTAAAGCTGCGCGAGGACGTGCGCACCGGCGAGCTGCCGCCGGCCACGTCGATCGCGAACGGTACGTGTCGGCCACCGGCGGCCTGCGCGCGGGCGAGCAGCCCGCCATCTCGATCAGGGGGGAAGTCGGTGAAGTCGACGAGCGCCTCCGACAACGCCACCGCGGACAGCGGCAAGTGGCAGCCGGCGGGCGGAACACAACGGCCAGGCCCGCGTCAGGCCAGCAGCTCGCCGCGCAGGACGGTGACCGCCTGCCCCGACAGCAGGACCCGGTCGCCGGCCACCGCGACCTTGACCATCCCGCCGCGCGCCGACGCCTGCCAAGCCGTGAACGTGTCGCGCCCGAGCCGGCGGCGCCAGTACGGGCCGAGGCAACAGTGCGCGGACCCGGTGACCGGGTCTTCGTCGACCCCGGCCCGCGGGGCGAAGAAACGCGACACGAAATCGAACCCCTCCGTCTGGCTGCACGCGGTGACGATGATCCCCCGAACCGGCATGGTGCCGAGCCCGCGGATGTCCGGGGCGAGCCGCCGCACCGTCGCTTCGGTGTCGACCTCGACGAGATAGTCGAAGCGGTTCCGCCCGACATGGACCGGTTCGACGCCGAGCGCACCCGCGAGCCCGTCCGGCACGGACACGGGCTCGGCCGGCTCGGCCGGAAAGTCCATCTCGATCCACCCGGCGCGGCGCACCGCGGACAACCGGCCCGAGCGGGTGTGGAACACCGCGGCCGCGGCCGGCGGGAGGTGTCCGCCCTCCCAGAGGACATGGGCGGCGGCCAGCGTCGCATGACCGCAGAGGTCCACCTCGACCGCCGGCGTGAACCACCGCAAGTCGTACTCGCCAGCCCCCCGACCCACCAGGAACGCCGTCTCCGACAGGTTCAGCTCGCGGGCGACCCGCTGCATCCACGCCGGATCCGCCGGCCGAGGCAACACGCAGACCGCGGCCGGATTGCCGCCGAACGCCTCGCTGGTGAAGGCGTCCACCTGGATGATCGTCACGCTCACGCCGCTACCTCATGACCAGCCGGTAGCTCGGCGCGGCGCTTGCGATACCTCTGTGAAGGGGTCCATGGCCGCTGTCGCGCCCGAACCTCGAACCAGCGCTGGCGCTCGCCGACCCACGGGGCTCTCACTCCCCCGGTCACTTCCCCGCCGCATCCTGGCGCACGAACTCCGCCCCCTTCTCGGCGATCATCACGGTGGGGGCGTTGGTGTTGCCCGACGTGATCCGGGGCATGACCGAGGCGTCGATCACCCGCAGGCCGGAGACGCCGTGCACCGCGAGCCGGTCGTCGACGACGGCGAGGGGGTCGTTGCCCATCCTGCACGTGCCGACGGGATGGAAGATCGTGGTGCCGAGGTCCCGGGCGGCCGCGGCCAGCGCCTCGTCGCTGTCGATGTCGGGACCCGGCTTCCATTCCTGCGGCTCGAACCGCGCCAGCGCCTGCGCGGCCATGATGCGGCGGGTGAACCGCAGACCCGCGACCGCGACCTGCCGGTCCTCGTCGGTGGACAGATAGTTCAGGGTGATGGCGGGCGCCCGCAGCGGGTCCGCGTCCTGGATACGGACGTGGCCGCGGCTCGTCGGCTGCAGGTTCGCGACCGACGGCGTGATCGCGTTGAACCGATGCAGCGGATCGCCGAACTTGTCGAGGGACAGCGGCTGCACGTGCCACTCGATGTTCGCCGCCGCGCGCGACGGATCGCTCCGGGCGAAGGCGCCGAGCTGCGACGGGGGCATCGTCAGGGGGCCGGTCTTGAACAGCAGGTACTCGAGCCCCATCGCCGCCTTGCCGAACAGCGAGTTCACCCGCTGGTTCAGGGTGACGGTGTTCTTCACCTTGTAGATGGTGCGAACTTGCAGGTGGTCGTGCAGGTTCTCCCCGACCCCGGCCAGGTCGTGGACGACCTCGACGCCGTGCTGCTGCAGCAGGGGGCCGGGACCGATGCCCGACAACTGCAGGATCTGCGGGGAGCCGATGGCACCGGCGGCGAGAATCACCTCGCGCCGCGCGTGCAGCAGCCCGCCCGATCCCACCAGCTCGACCCCGGTCGCGCGCGGGCCCGCGTCGCCCGACTCGACCACGATGCGCCGCACCTGCGCGTCGGTCCGGACGGTCAGGTTCGGCCGGTGCATGATCGGACGCAGGAATGCCTTGGTGCCGCTCCAGCGCCGGCCGCCGCGCTGGTTCATCTGAAAGTACGCGTTGCCGAAGTTGTCGCCCCGATTGAACTCGGCGATCTTCGGAATGCCGCACTCCTCCGCGGCGTCGCGCCACGCGTCGAGGATCTCCCAGCTCACCCGCCGCTCTTCGACCCGCAACTCGCCGCCGGCCCCGTGGGCCGCGTCGGCGCCGTGCTGATAGTCCTCCGACCGCTTGAACACCGGCAGCACGTCGTCCCACCCCCAACCGCGGTTGCCGAGGGACGCCCAATGGTCGTAGTCGGTCTTCTGACCCCGCATGTAGATCATCGCGTTGATCGAGGAGCAGCCGCCGAGGACCCGGCCACGGGCGTACCCGATGGTGCGGCCGTTGAGCCCGGGGTCGGGCTCGATCCGGTAGCACCAGTCGGTGCGGGGGTTGCCTATGGTGTAGAGATAGCCGACGGGGACGTCGATCCAGAAGTAGTCGTCCTTGCCGCCCGCTTCGAGCAGCAGCACGCTGGCGTTCGGGTCGGCCGACAACCGATTGGCGAGCACGCAGCCGGCGGTTCCGCCTCCGACGATGATGTAGTCGTGCCCCACGTCCCCTCCCTCACCGCCCACGCCATCCCAACTCTTCCACAAGCACACGATTCACCGTGGAAAAAGCGCTATCCACCGCCGCCCCCGATACTCCACCCCATGCTTATAGAAAACCGGCAAAGTATTATTCGGACATCTGTGCTCAAAAGCGACCAGCGCCTCGCACCCCTCAAATCCCATCGGCTGCTTCGGTTCCAAAACACCCCCAATGTCCGCGAACAACTTCTTCGCTGTCTTTCGCTCCCGCTCCGTCTCAAAAATCCCCGCTTCCGGCGAAAACGCCATGTCTTCCCCGCTCAACTCAACTGCCGTCTTTACGCTGCACCCTCCTTCCCAGTTCCGCACCGCCTCCACTCCACTCGCGAACCCGGCCACGGCCGCAACCCCAATAACCACGTCCTCCGAATCCGATCCAGCCTCCCTCAACCCTTCCGTAAAGCGCTCGAGCCCCACCAAACAACTTCCCCCCGTCGCAACAAAATCATCCACAAAACACACCGCACATCTCCGCGCACGCCTCTTCTGCTCAACCACGAACCGCACCGCCTCCTCCAGTCTTCCTGTCTGCTGCCGCGGCAGGTTATTCGCCGTCCGGTACCCGTACAATATCCGACCTCCGCTTTTCGCCTCGTCATCAAAACTGCTAAAGAACAGATTCCTAGTTCTTCCCTTCTCAATCATCTGGGCGAATTCACTCGTGCTGGCGAACTCCTGCAACATGATTTGATGCAGCGTCTTGCAACTCTGGTGGATTCTCGCATCGTTGAAATATCCATCCCGTTTCAGCCGCTTCAGCACCGCGAAAGCGAGCTTTTGATTTCCGTCGAAACCGAACTGCTCCAGCCACGCCCTAACCCGATCCACACCCACCGGCTGACCTTGATACACAAGGCCCTCCGCGACCTCCACCACTTCCCGCGCTGGCGGACCGACCTCCACAGGCATGAACCTCATCCTCAGGTCCTTCCCGCCGAACGACGCCCTAACCCCCGCTTCGCCACCCTTTCGCAACCATCGCCGAAACAGCGGAACCCGGAGCCTGATCTGAGTGTCGCCCAGTTGCACCAGCACGCCCCGATAAACAAGGTTGTCCAATCTGTGTCTGACAATCGCCGGATCGTATGTCCGTAGCTCGTCTTGATCCATCAACCATTCCCGGTCGACAGCCTCTAGATCATCGTCCGGCGCTCCCCCCCGTGCGCACGCCGCCTCGATCAAGGCATTAAGATACTGCATCTCCGCTGTCTCCGGCGCTCCCTCAAAAACACCGTCCGTCCAAAGATGCTGAAAATCATTGACCCCCGAACCCTCGCAAATGCGTTCGACGGAACGCAATACGTCGCCCTGCGCCACATAGTGGTCCCTTCGCATATACATATCTTCGTAAACCTTAGCACAGATATGAGTTGCATAATACGGATTACCGGCGCTATAGTCTCGAATCACGTCCACCGCCGCATCCGAGTACTCCAAATATCGCTTACATGGCTCAACCACCAGCCGCCTAAGCGCCGCATCATCTCGCAGATAATTCAGAGAGTGCTCCCGTACTTGATTCAGTTTCTCGCCTTGATACCTAAAAATGACCGGCAGTTTTTCGCTACCTACAAACACAAAGGCAAAGTATCCGCTATCTATCAGGCTCCTAAGCCGCAAGAATAACGCCGTCGCCCCGTCACCCTTATACAGTTCCTCCGATATTTCATCAAAATCATCCAACACACAAAGTATTTTCCGTCCCTCCAGTGCTCTCTCCAGCCCTCTCCGAAATCGTTGATTCTGTCTCACTTCATCGTTCATGAACTCTTCCACCGGGGGCAACGCCAACGCCGACGCCCCATCGCCGAGATCCTCGAGCTCGTCCACAACTAGACCGTACAACGAGTGGACCAGGGCTGCTCCACTAGTCGCCGAGGAGTCGCCGATTGTCTGATACACTGACACGTATTGCTCGTTGTGCCGAAAAAGTTCTGTCAGCACCCTCGCCACGCTAGTCTTCCCCACCCGCTTTTGGCCCGTAATGTAGAAGGACTGCATTCCCTCGACGCCCACGCACAGCACATCTAGATCGCTATCTCGCCCTACCAGTCGGTCGCGGGAAGTTACACTCAAGAGCGGGTACGGCGTCGCCCCAGCTTCAGCCCAACTCACCTCCCGCTGCGCCGTCAACTTCAACGATGGCTGCAGATACGACTGTTCGCTACCATCGGGATTCCGCCACCTAAACAAACATATGAGCTCCATTGCTTGCACGCGTGACTCCACGTCCATCAAAGCATCGTGCAATATCGTCTGCCCCGCACCAATCTTCGCAATGGCCTTTTCTCGCGGCTTCACGGTAATTTCCTGCCGGTCGGCCTCAACCTCCATCACAACCTCTTTGGCCGCCGCATCACCGGTGTTGTTGATTCTAATTCTAAGGGGCACATTCTTACGGGCAGTATTCAGGGGATGTTGCTGCTTGTCTAACGTTGCGCTAATTTCAGGCCTCAGCTTTCGAATCTCTCTGTCGGCCGTAGACGCCGCTTCCGCCAACGAAAGTGCTATCGGAAACAAATAGTGAGTGGAAATCCATTCGGGCTGACTACATTCCCTGTGGCAGTACTGAAGGAGTCTCCTCAAATGCGTGTGGGTAGCGGCGGCGCCAGTTCTATGCCTCCACAGCAGAGGAACAGCATCGAGATCAACGCGCCGGGCGAGTGGAAGCCATAGGCGCGACGCGCGATCACCCGCAGCTTGTTGTTGATGCCCTCCACCGGACCGTTCGTCATCTTCGTGTCCAGGTACGCCAGGATGCCTTCAGCGTGTTTCCGAATCGTACGCCCCAGCTTCACGAACGGCGTCAGGCGGGACCGCGCAGCCCACTCCAGCCACTCATCGAGCAGCGCCGGCGCATCCTCGGGTGTCGCCTGCCCCAGGATCGTCGCCAGGTACTCCTTCAGTTCGTAGGCCCGGTCCAGCGCCCGGTTCTTACGACGCAACGTCTCCAGACGCCGGGCCTCACCAGGCCTCAGCCGCGCCGGGTGCTTCAGCAACGCATAGCGCGTCCCCTTGAGCGCCTTCGCATCCTCCGGCTCCGAGGCCAGCCGCCGCTGCTCCGAACGCCGCACCTCGTCAACCGCATCCGCCGCAAGCCGTTCAACGTGAAACCGGTCGAACACCACCCGCGCGTGCGGAACCCACGCCCGCAGCGCCTTCTGCCAGCTCGACGCCAGGTCCGCCGTCACCAACTCGATCCGCGCACAGCCACCAGGTCCCAACTGCTCGAAGAAGGCCCCCAGCGTCTCGGCGCTGCGCCCCCGCCCCGCCCAAACCACCCGACGCTCGTCATGGTCAACCACGATCGTCAGGTAGCGGTGACGCTTCCGGTAGCTGAACTCATCGACGCCGATTCGTCTCAGCTTGGCGAACCGAGCCCCGTCCAGCCGCCGCGCCACAACCCGTTCCACGATGCTGCCCACCGTCACCCACGATATCCCCAGCAGGCGGCTCACCGCCGTCCGGTCCGTCACCTGCGCCAGATACGCCGCCAATTCCTCGAACCCCGACGTGAACACGCTGCTGCCGCTCGCCCACGGCACCTGCTCCACCTTCACCCCGCGGCAACGCCGGCACGACACCCGCCACGGCGCATACCGCAGCCACGCCGGCATCCGGCCCCAGGACAGATGCCGCCACTCGCGCACCGGCTGCCGGTCATACCGCGGCGACCGCTTCCCGCACGTCCCGCACCGGGAACGCCGCCACGCCGGCTCCACCGACACCGTCAACGGACCGTCGGCGGCCATTTCCACCTGCTTGACGTACATCTGCGTGACACCCAACAGCCGCCGTAGTAACGTAGTCAGACGCATGGGGCTCTCCTCCTCGCGGGTCGTGGTGATACACGCCCATGAGACCAGGAAGCCCCTTGCGTTTGCAACCGCTTCCGCCAAGCGAGACGACGCACGCGGCCCCGACAACACCCTTGGCCCCGCCCAACGGGCGTCCGCCGCCGGCGCCGGGACCCGAGGTGGCCGTTGGGGCAATCAGCCAGCGTCTATCCCCGAACCGCCAGCCGTCGCGCTTTCCGCGTTGTCGTGGACGGCCGGGACGCCCCCGTCCAGGCCGGGCCGCAAGGCCCATATCTGCTGCTTGAGCGGAGGGACGGACGGTGTGTCACCCGAAGGGCCGCAGCGCAGCGAAGGACGCGCGTAGCGCGTTGACACGCCGGCCGGCCCGCAGCTACTCCGCTCCGACTATATCCCGCCACGGTGCGCCACGCCCGCCGCCGGTCAGGTGAACTGCCAGCACCCCTCGCCGACCCGCCGATCGCGCCTCAACCCACCCACACCCGTTTGAGGAGAGCCTACTGAAGGGCCAGCTTCCCAAACCTGTGGTACCCTTCCATTGTATTGCTGTCCAAGACCTCCGTCAGATGTGCGCCCAAGAGATCGCGAAAATGGGTCAACCTACTATTCGTGGCTACCGAGAAAACATGAAAGAGCTTGTCGCTACCCGCCATCAACCTCTGTCTGTGTTGCCTGAAATCCCGCAAAGAAACACCCCGTTCACCCAGCAAATACAAACAGTTCTTTATCGGACCCAGAAGAGTCTCCAAATGGCTAATCGTCTGGTCTAGGATCTCGTGTGTCGGATCGTGGTCCTGAAACCCCAGCTTCTGCACCTTTGCGATCAACGCTCGCTTGGCTATCAATCGGAACCGGGGTGTCATTTCATCGTACAATCGGATCAACGCGCTAGAGTTGGATGTTGCCAGCTTCGTTTGAAGTTCGCCCAACCTTTTGAAGACGGCCGGTTCCGTGACACGATTCTCGATACCATCGAAGACTTCCCCGGGGTCGACCCCGCCGGTGGGCACCTCATTATTCCCGCAGATGCACCGAATCAGCTCGCTCAACAGTTGTCCCGTAACAGAGAAATCCTCTGATCCACCTGCGTGATACAGACCTCCGATAACAAGTTCGGCTGCCGCATTAAATGCCTTCTTTGCAGCATGGTGCTGAGAGTACAAGAGTGCGTACCGACTTAGACCGTCGCTGCTCCAAGGCGGGTGCTCCGGCAGTCTGGATTCCTTCCGCCATCGTTCACGGTCAGCAGCCGTCGATTCTGGAGGCGCCAAGGACAAGGAAAACAACTCTAGCGTTACGGTGCTAGCTCGGATTATTCGTGAAGGTGCTGATTCTGGAGAGACACAGGAGCCTCCATGTGGTACAAACGCAGTGCTGACAAACGTTTAGCCACGATGGAGGCCCCTGCATGGCGACTGACAAGATATCACAGACTGTCCTGTTCCCGGAGCTCTTCGACAGGCCCGTCGTCGCCACGTTCGACCGCGAGCAGGCGAGCTCGGATGGCGGCGCCGTCCTCCTCAAGGCGGCCGAGCGGGTGTACGGCCTCGTCAAGGCGTTTGCCGGGTGTCTCGCCGATAAGCGCGCGCCGGGGAAGATTCGGCACACGCTCGCGGAGCTGACCGGGCAGCGCATCTTCGGCATCGCGTGCGGTCATCCCGACGGCAACGATGCCGACGACTTGGCGGACGACCCCATCCACAAGCTGCTGGTGGGGCGGGACCCGGTGGCCGGTGCGCCCCTGGCCTCGCAACCGACAATCTCTCGGTTCGAAAACGGCGTGGGCCGCGCCGCACTCTACCGAATGGGGCGCGAGTTGGCGGCAAGCGTCATCGAGCGGCATCGGCGCCGCCTGCGCGGGCGGGTGCGCCGGGTCACCATCGATCTGGACCCGACCGACGACGCGACGCATGGCGCGCAACAGCTCACGTTCTTCAACGGGCACTACGACAGTTGGTGCTATCTGCCGCTGCTCGGGTTCCTGACCTTCGACGACGAGGTGGAGCAGTATCTGTGCGCGGCGGTGCTGCGACCCGGCAACGCGGTGGCCGCCGACGGGACCTTGGGCCTGCTGTGCCGGCTGCTGCCGATGTTGCGGGCGGCGTTTCCGCGAGCCCGGTTTCTCGTCCGGCTCGACGGGGGCTTTGCGACCCCGGAGATCTTCGATTTCCTGGATGCCGAACCTGGGCTCGACTACGTGGTCGCGATGGGGAAGAACGCGGTGTTGCAGCGGCACGCCGAACCGGCCATGGCGGTGGCTCGGGCCCAGAGCGAGGCCAGTGGCCGAACCGAGCACGTCTACACCGACACCCGCTACGCGGCCCGTACGTGGAGCCGCGAACGCCGGGTCGTGATCAAGGCTGAGGTGGTCCGGCTGAGGGGTCGCGAGCCGCGGGACAATCCGCGCTTCGTCGTGACGAATCTTCGGCAGACCCCGCGCTTCGTCTACGAGAAGGTCTACTGCGCCCGCGGGGACATCGAGAATCGGATCAAGGAGTTGCTCGATGGTCTGCAGATCGACCGCACGAGCTGCAGCAAGTTCTGGGCGAACCAGTTGCGCGTGTTGCTGACCGCCGCGGCCTACGTGCTCATGCAGGAGCTGCGGCTGCGGGCGGCGCGGACCAGTTGTGCCCGCACCCAGGTGACGTGGCGGCGCGACCGGTTGCTGAAGCTCGGGGTGCATGTCGTCGGCTCAGCGCGGCGCATCGTCCTTCATCTACCACGGACGACACCCCATCTCCGCGCATGGCGGCGCATCGCGCTTGCCCTCGGCGCGTGTGCCGGATAGAGCCCGCGCGCCGCACGTCGCACGCCTCGGTCCCGAGCGGCACGGCCCCGCCCCAGCAGAGCCTTCCCTGCCACCTGCCTCTCCGCCACCGCCCGACGGCATGACCGGCTACTCCACGCCGCGCGGTGCGCGCGCCACCACGTCCGAGGCCCTGCTCGCGGCCGATCATGCCCCGTCCGTGACGGACGCCCGAGCTTCATGAATAATGCAGGCTAGGTGCAGAATCCAAACTTCCAATGAACTCACGCAGGTCCGAGACGGTGACCACCGGTCCATTGGCAGGAGACTCCCCCTCAGGTCCCGGTCGGCGTTCGCTGTGTTTCGCGGTGTCTTCCGCGTGGAGTGTAATGCGTCTCTCAGCTTCCTCCAACCCCTTGGACACATCGGCTAGTTGTCTCTCGGCGACCGCATGCTCGGCCTTGGTCAGCCCATTCTCTTTGGCGTGCGATTCCGCACGCTCATCGAGCTTGCGCTGGGCTACGGAAACAGAGCCCTCGATTTTGGTCAAGCTGGTGGTTCCATCCTTGACTGTCGAGGCTATGTCCTCCAGTTTAGATCTCGCGATGTCGAATTCGCGCTTGAGATCAGAATGGGCCCTTTTGTACTTATCGAGTTGACTTGCCTTCTTTTGTCGCTTGTCCAGAAGTTTCTTGAGGTCGAGCGCTAGTTGTCCCCGTTGGGATTGAAAAGCTTCGGTTTCATTGGCATCTCGTTCCTTTAGGTTATTGATATCAGCATTGAGTTGATTGCGCTTTTGGGTGAGGGATGCGAATAGAGCACGAGGGTCGTCGCGGACGATTCGGAATTCGTCTTCTATGCACCGACGCAGCTCCGCTTGATCTTCGCATTCAACACTTAATATAGAGGTCATTATAAGTATACCCTCGATGCGATGATCAAACGCTAGAGCCCTCACGATTTCCCTCGCCGTGTCGGCGTGCCCGCGCTCGTTGAGGATACTGTGAGCTTGCCTTAGCCACTCTTTGGTAGCGGCCAAGTCTATGTCGTTTATTCCCATGCTGGCGAAAACCGCGTGGGCCACGTCCTTGTGGCTTGCAACCCACTTGTCGCACAGGTAATACAATAGGCCGAAATTGTGATCGCTATTGATCTCCCGATAGTATGCCTTGGATATCGAGGCGGTATCCGGTCGGCCTTTGGATATTTGGTGCCCACGAAAGCGGCGTGTGCGAAGGGACTGATCTTTGCGCAAGTAGTCAGTCAGTACGCGGCGGGGGAGCGCTTGGATAAACCAGTCAAATAGCTTCTGGTCGGCACAGTGGAAGACGATCCTGGAGGTTTCCATGGCATTTGGTGGCTGTGAGTTCCCGGGAGGGGACCGTCTCAGTCCCCTCCCAAGTTCGCGGTCACTGCTGCGTGGCCGCCGCGTCCTCCGCCCGCCCCGCCCGCAGGCTGTTCTCGAGCCCGTAGTTCCCCTCGTGGCAGGCGTACTCGTAGAGCTGGTAGGTGGTGTCCCGATTCAGGGGCATGGCGACGGTCCAGGGCGCGGTGAACACCGTGTTGTCGTCGACGGTCACCTCGTAGCTGATGGAGTCGTCGCCGCTGGGCGTGAATCGTTCGACCACCCGCAGGTTCCGGCTCTGGGGGATGCCGCGCACGCCGCGGGTCGCGATGTTGGTGCCGATGGTGCCCTGGTTGTTGTAGTTGGTGGTCTCCACGACCAGGGTGTCGCCCTCCCAACGCCCGCGCGCGTCACCGTTCCATTGGCGAATGCTGTCGGGCAGGTGCGGGGTGTCGTCCACCGGGATGACGCGGGCTTCGTGGATCATCTCGTAGAAGAGCACCACGTACCCGGGGATCTGCAGAATCTGGTATCCCGCCCCGTAACCCGGCGGAAAGATGCCCCCCGGCACGCCGCGGGTGATGCACCGCTCCCACGGGGTGTGGTTCAGCCAGGAATCGGTCAGGTGAATCAGGTTGTGATCGCGGACGGCCCGGGCTTCGTCCCGGACCGGCAGCCGGCCGTTGGGCGGATCGACGATCATCGACCGGCGCCGCGCGTTGCGCAGGGCATCGCCGGGGCCGTCGCCCCACGGACCTTGCGGGGGCTGGGCTCGGGACTCGA
This sequence comes from Vicinamibacterales bacterium, assembly GCA_965229825.1. Taxonomy (GTDB): domain Bacteria; phylum Acidobacteriota; class Vicinamibacteria; order Vicinamibacterales; family UBA8438; genus JAJEEA01. The sequence goes on along the minus strand of CBDDJQ010000011.1, from coordinate 1,069,275 downwards.
CGGACGCCGGCATCGCCGGCACCCGCGGCGGTTGATTGCTGCCGGGGAACCAGGCGGCCAGCGGGGCCAGCCGTTCGATGTCCGCCTCGTCGGGCGCCTCGAACGGAGTCGGGTCGAAGTTGGTCCAGACGCCCTGGATGTCGGGCTGGCCGTCCGCCGTCCGCGGACCGGTGTAGTGCTGGGCCCCCGCCGGGGCGGCGCCCAGGGCGACGATCCCGACCAGAGCCGCCGCGACGCAGGCTGTGCGACATTCCGTGCTCATCTGCAGAACTCTCCTTCCATCGGCAACGCAAGCTCACCGAGCGTGCCGACTCCTATGGTACGCACTCCGCCCGCGAGAGCCAACCGCGGGAGCGTGCTAGACTCGTATTACGATTTTCCGATCGATAGACCCGCCAACATATCATGGACCAGGTGAAGATCTCCCCGAAGTTCCAGGTGGTCATTCCCAAGGCGGTGCGTGAGTCCTTGGGCCTCGTGGCCGGCCAGCGACTCCAGGTCGTTCAGTACGGCGACCGCATCGAGCTGGTGCCGGTGCGCGACATCGGCGAAATGCGAGGCTGGCTCGCCGGCATCGATACGTGCGTCGATCGCGAGCCGGACCGCCCGCTGTGAACCCGGCCGATGGATGGGTTGCACATCGTCGACTCCTCCGGCTGGCTCGAGTACCTCGCCGATGGCCCCAATGCGCGCCATTTCGTGGCGCCGCTCGCGGATCCGAGTCGGCTCCTGGTCCCGGCGATCAGTCTCTACGAAGTCTTCCGGGTCGTCCTGCGTGAACGGGGAGAAGACCATGCGATCCGCGCGGCCGCGTTGATGCGTCAGGGACGGGAGGCCCCCTTGTCCTCGGCGCTGGCCCTGGAAGCGGCACGGCTCGCCCACGAGCGCAGCCTCGCCATGGCCGACGCCATCATCCTCGCGACCGCGCAAGCCAACCGTGCGACCCTCTGGACCCAGGACTCCGACTTCAAGAACGTCGCCGGTGTGTGCTATTTCGCGAAGACGGCGACACGCTGAGCCGGTCGCGGCACGGGATTCGCGTCAGCCGGCAGGCTCGGCCGATTCACCCGTGTAGAACGCGGTCGTGCGCCTTGCCGCTGCACGCGCGGCGTCGGGGTCCGTTCCGGCCGCGACGGCCGCTTGCCCCCACATCTCGCTGCTGCCCGCGATTGACGCCTTGCCCTCTCGGGAAGTGACAAAAGCGGCCTCGTCCAGCTTGGGCTCGTTCGGTTGCGTGAGATGGAGCGCGAGCCCCATGAGGCCCAACTCCCAGCCGACGCCGACCGCGCCCGGCCCGTACTCGCCCCAGTGCCCCGAAAGGTGCGCGGTGTGCGTGAGTGCAAGCCGCGCGCGGCCGGGTCCATCGTCCGACAAACGTGCCTCCACCCAACCGACTTCCCCGCCGAACTCCCAGGTGACCGCGAGATGCGATGGTCGTTCGCACGCCGTGATCACGCCGCCCGCGTTGCCTTCGAACTGATAGCGGCCGCCAAGTTCGAGCTCGCCGCCGATCGGTAGAAACCAGCGCGGAATGCGCTCGCCGTTCGTCACGGCGTCCCACAAGTCCTCGAGCGTCGTCGCGTAGCTGCGAGAAAGAGTGACCGCGCGAGCGGGTTGTCCATCGCGTTCCAGCGACGACACGGAGCGCTCTATGGCTCCGAGGTGACCTTCGACATCGAAGTCCATGGTTCTCCCTGTCCTTCAGGCACTCGTTCCAGCTCAACAGCCCGTGGCGAAAGTTCCGGCTCAACAGCCCGTGGCGAAAGTCCCCGCTGCATTCGAGCGGCGATGCATCCCGCGCCTCGCCGCTCTCGGTGCAACGCGGGGTTCCGCCACGGGCTGTCAACGCAAATCCGCAGCCGGTGCCGCGCCGACTTCCGCATGGTACACAAGGGCCCGCACATCCGGCGCACCGGGTGCGATCGTCACCCGCTTCACAGGTCCGAAGAACATTGCGCGACCGGCCGGTCCGCGCCCCGACGAAACCGCCAGCCCGCTCGACCGCCTCGGCTAAACGGCGCAGGCCGCGGCGGCGTCTTACACTCGTCGGGGCGGGTTCGAGCGCGAGGCCGATCACCTCACCCGTGCGCCACCCGCGGCCCGCGCGCGCCGGCGCGAAGCAGCGGCGCTTCCGAGTAAAATGGAACCGTAGCGCCAACACCGCCTGGGCGGCCGACACCGGCGGGCGATCTCTGGAATTACGGCGTCGAACCGCCCGGATCGCAAGGTCCGGCACGACGTCATCTGACAGGCCATCGGACCAGGGCGCCCTGGCCGGCGGCGGGAGAACACGATTCTTGACTGGCACTCTGCTGCGTCGTTCCTGCGTCCGGACCTGCACCGCGGTTCTCGGTCTGTGGCTGGTGCAGCCCGCGCCGATCGCGGCCCAGGAGTCTCAGTCCGACCCCGGGGCACGCCGGGTCGAGGCGCGCGAGTTGACCGCGGCGGGATTCCCCCTGGTCCGCGCCCTGGATATCGAGGTGGAACCGGACATGGACGGCGACGTCCTGAACGACCCCGCCTATGCCGGCGCGATGCTGGCCACCGGATTCGTGCAGAATCGGCCCTTCGAGGGCCAGCCGGCCTCGGAACGCACCGAGGTCCGCATCGTGTACAGCGCCGACACCATCTACTTCGGGGTGGTCTGCTACACCGAAGACCCGGGCACGATCATTGTGGCCGACAGCCGGCGCGACTCCGAGCTGACCGAGACGGACAGCTTCCGGGTCATCCTCGACACCTATCTCGACGGCCAGAACGGGTTCATCTTCGGCACCAACCCGGCCGGCATAGAGTACGACGGGCAGCTCACCAACGAGGGGCAGGGCAGCGGCCGGTTCGGGGGCGGGGGCAGCGGGCGCCCCAGCAACAGCCGGCAGCAGCGAGGCTCCGGCGGCGGCCTCAACGTCAACTGGGACGGCGCGTGGGAGGTGGTGACCCGCATCAGCGACATCGGGTGGACGGCGGAGATCGCGATTCCGTTCCGGACCCTCCGCTACCCGACCAGCGACGTGCAGAGCTGGGGCGTCAACTTCCAGCGGAACATCCGGTTCAACAACGAGCAGGTCTACTGGTCGCCCCTGCCGCGCCAGTTCAACCTCAACCGCCTGTCGCTGGCCGGCGAGCTGCAGGGCATCGCGGTGCCCCCCCAGCGCAACCTGCAGCTCACCCCCTACCTCCTCGGCTCGACCCTGCACCGCACCGAGACCCGGAGCAACTTCAACACCGGCGACCTGGGGGCCGACCTGAAGTACAGCGTGACCCCCAGCATGACCCTCGACATGACCTACAACACCGACTTCGCCCAGGTCGAGGTCGACGACGAGCAGATCAACCTGGACCGCTTCACGCTGTTCTTTCCCGAAAAACGGCCGTTCTTCCTCGAGAACGCGGGCCTGTTCTCGGTCGGCCAGTCCGGCGCCGTCGACGTGTTCTTCAGCCGCCGCATCGGGCTCGGCGAGAACGGCGAGCAGATTCCCATCATCGGCGGGGGACGGTTGTCCGGCAAGGTCGGCAACAACACCAACATCGGGTTCCTCAACATGCAGACCGCGTCGGTCGGCAAGGATGAGAACGCGATTCCGGGCCAGAACTTCACGGTGGCGCGGGTGCGGCAGGACCTCGCCAACCGGTCGAACGTCGGGGCCATGGTCGTCAACCGGAACGCGACCGGCGATCTCGCCGGCGACAGCGGCGCCGACACCACCGTGGCGTTCGACGGGCGCTGGGGAATCGGACAGGGCGGCACGGTGAGCGGGTTCGTGGCGGACAGCGGCGACCTCCCCGACATCTCGTCGTCGGGGCCGGGCGGCGCGCACGCCTACGGGTTCAGCGCCCAGCACCAGTCGGAACGCGCCCGGCTCAGCCTCGGCTTCACCGAGGTGGCGCCCGACTTCAACCCGGAGGTGGGCTTCCTCGCCCGGCAGAGCTACCGGCGGATGAACGGCAGCGTGTTCACGACGTTCCGCCCCGAGAACTTCATGGGCGTCCACGAGCTGCGGCCCCACGTCTCGCACAACACGGTGTTCGACTTTGCGACCGGCCGCCAGGAAACGCAGTTCACGCACATCGACAACCACACCGAGTGGCGCAACGGCTACGAGATCCACACCGGCATGAACGTCAGCCGCGAGGGCGTGTTCGAACCGTTCGAGATTTTCCCGGGCGTCATCGTCCCGCCGGGCAGGTATGACCACCAGGAAGCGCAGATCGCCGGCAACACGAACCTGGGGGCGCCGGTCAGCTTCAACATCAACACCATCGTCGGGGGGCTGTTCGGGGGCGAGCGGGTGACGATCACGCCGTCGGTCTCGGCCCGCGCCGGGGAGACGTTCAACGCGATGCTGGAATGGAGCTACAACGACCTGCGGCTCCCCGGCGGCGACTTCACCACCAACCTGGGCCGCCTGCGGCTGTCGTACTCCTTCACCACCCGGATGTTCCTCCAGGCCCTCGTTCAGTACAACACCCGCGCGAGCCTCTGGTCGTCGAACCTGCGCTTCGGCCTGCTGTCGGACGCCAACACCGGGCTCTTCATCGTCTACAACGACATTCAGGGGTTCGGTCAGTCCCTCAGCAGTCACGACTACATTCCCCCCGGCGCGGGGCGTACGCTCACCGTCAAGTACAGCTATCTCTTCGACCTGCTGCGGTGACGGCGCGCCGGCCCACGCGGGCGCGCCCTTGCCGGAACCGGGCATCCGGCACGGAGCGGCTCGCGCGTCTCACGGGCAGGCAACGGCGCGCTCTCCGCAGGCGTGTTAGACTGGCTGTGTGACCGACGACACGAAGTGGATTGTCGGAACCGGCATCGCGATCCTCACGGCCATCGTGGGGTCCGCCGTGGCCGTGATCGCCGTCGTGGTCACCCTGACAGGCGATGTCCGCGCCGATCTTTGGGACGTTCGCGCCCGCCTGGATGGCATTGATGGCCGGCTACGCGCCGTCGAAGTTGGACTCGGCCAGGTCGAACAGCGTCTCGAGACGCTGGAGAGGCTCCATCTTCTGACGCCCCCCGCCGGCGAGTGACCCCGATACCCCGGACCACCACCGTCCAGGTGACCACGCGTGGCGCTATAATTCGGGACGCCATGCGTGTAGTGCTCGGCGTCCGCGACCGCTCCACGCCCGCGGACTGAGATGACCATGCGATCGATCCCGGCTGTCGTCCTCTTTGCCGTCGGCGCCGCGAGCTGCGGCGGCGACGCTCCCGAAGAAACTCCTGTCAGCACGGTGGTGGCCTACGAAGGGGCGACGCTGATTACCGGAGACGGCGGTCCGCCCATCGGGGGCGGGGTGCTGGTGGTCGACGAGGGGCGCATCATCGGCGTCGGCCGGGCCGCCAACGTGGCCGTCCCCGACGGCGCGGCAGTGGTCGACCTGACCGGCAAGACGGTCATGCCCGCGCTCGTCGATCTGCACGGGCACGTCGGGTTCCAGCAGGGTCTCGACTACGACTACGCGAACTACACCCGCGAGAACCTGCTCGACCAGCTCGACCGGTATGCGTATCACGGCGTCGGCACCATCGTCTCGCTCGGGACCGACCCGGGGGACTTGGCGTTCGAGATCCAGGCCGGGCAGCAGGCGGGCACGCTGGGCGGGGCTCGGCTGCACACCGCCTTCCGGGGCATCGCGCGGCCCGACGCGGGACCGGGCGCGGCGACCATGCGGCCGACCGCGTTCGGGGTGTCCACGGCGGACGAGGCGCGCGCCGCGGTCGACGAGATCGCGGCCACCCGCGCCGACTTCGTCAAGATCTGGGTCGACGACCGGGGCGGCTCGGTCGAGAAGCTCACCGCGGACCTGTACGAACCGATCATCACGGCGGCCCACGAACACGGTCTGCGGGTCATCGCCCACATCTACTATCTCGAGGACGCCCGCGCGCTCGTCGACGCGGGGGTGGACGGGTTCGCCCATCTGCCGCGCGATCTGGAGATGGACGACGATCTCGTGGCCGCCATCGTCGAGAACGACGTGTTCGTCATGCCGAACCTGAGCATCTCGGAGCGCGGCCGGCATGCCCAGCTCCCGGCCTGGGTCGACGAGCCGCTGCTCCTCGACTCGGTGGCAGACGATGTACTGGGGCGCATTCGCGCGTCGTTCGAGAACCGCACCGCCGAGGCGGCGGCGCGGGCCGGCGAGTCGTACGCGGCGATGGAGCGCAGTCTGAAGAAGCTGGCCGACGCCGGCGCCAGGCTCGTCCTCGGCGCCGATACCGGCGTGCAGGACCACGTTCAGGGCTTCATGGAGCATCGCGAGCTCGAGCTGATCGTCGGCGCGGGGGTCTCGCCGGCCGACGCCATCCGCATCGCCACGAGCGCCTCGGCCGAGTTGCTGGGGGTCGACACCGGCCTGCTCGCGACCGGCCGGCGCGCCGACTTCGTGGTGCTCGACGCCAATCCGATGTACGGCATCGCGAACACCCGGCAGATCTCCGCCGTCCACCTGAACGGCACGGCGGTCGACCGGGAGGCGCTGCGGGCCGGCTGGTAGGAGCCCCCCCGGGAGCCTGCGCCGTCGAATCGTGCAGATTCCCGGCAGGGTGGTTCGAGCGGCAGCGCCGCGAGGCGGCGGAGCCGGGCAGCGCGCTTTCCGGGCCAGGACGGCGCAGACTGGCGGAGAATCGGTTGGGAGGGTACGGCGCCGCCGGGCGGCGATGCCCGGGCTGGGAGAAGGATCCATGCGACGAGCTTTGTACGCCGGCGTTCTCGCTGCGGTGATCGCGGCGAGCTCGGTGCACGTGCACGCCCAGGCGGGCCGCTACCCCGCCTCCCGCCACGGCGGGAACTACATGCAGAACTACTACTTCCCGCCAGCGCCGAGCTCCACCCCGTGGGCGCCGAGCTGGGCGCCGGACGGCGAGTCGATCGCGGTGGCGATGAGCGGGTCCATCTGGCGGGTGGACCCCGACACCGGAGTGGCCGAAGAGCTGACCTACAGCCCCGACGCCTACCACCAGTCTCCCGACTGGTCGCCCGACGGCCGGTGGATCGTCTACACCGCCGACTATGACGGAGACCGGGTGCAGCTCGAGCTGCTGGAGCTGGCAAGCGGGGAGACCCGGACGCTGACCAGCGACGACCACGTCTACGCGGACCCGACCTTCTCGCCCGACGGCACGCGCATCTCGTACGTGTCGACCCGCCCCAACGGCTACTTCAACGTCGCGGTGCGGCCGGTCGAAGAGGGCCGGTGGGCCGGCGACGAGATGCCGATCACGGCCGACCACGCCTATCCCGCCAACCGGCTGTACTTCGGCCCGTGGGACATGCATCTGACGCCGGCGTGGCTGCCCGCGGCCCCCGAGAGCACCGAGAGCGACGAGCTGCTGCTGGTCTCGAACCGGAACATCCCCCTCGGCTCCGGCAACGTCCTCCGGGTGCCCGCGGCCCCCGGCGGCATCCGGAACGCGGTGACGGTGCTGCGCGAGCAGACGCTGTACCGGACCCGGCCGGACGTGGCGAGCGACGGGCGGCGCTTCGTCTACTCGTCGACGCGGGGGGCGGCAGATCAGTTCAACAACCTGTACGTGCAGCCGACGGTGGGGGGCGAGCCCTACAAGCTGACGTTCTTTCAGCACGACGCCTTCCATCCGCGCTGGTCGCCGGACGACGAGTGGATCGCGTTCATCACCAACGAGCACGGCCTGCCCCGGCTCGCGCTGCTCGAAACGCACGGGGGCGCGCTGCGCACGGTGGAGATCACGGAACGCCGGTGGAGGCGTCCGATGGGCACGCTGTCGGTCCGCACCCGTGCGGCCGACACCGGCGACCTTACCGGCTCGCGCATCCACCTCACCGCGTCGGACGGGAAGTTCTACGCCCCGGCCGACGCCTACGCCCGGCTCAGCGCGCGCGGAGACCACCTCTTCCACACCCCCGGCGCGTTCACCGTCGAGGCGCCGGCGGGGCCGCTCGAGCTGACCGTGGTCAAGGGCTTCGAGTTCCACCCCGCCACCGTCACCACCGAGGTGGCGGCCGGCGAGACGACCGAGCTGACGATCGATCTGCACCGGCTGACGGACATGGCGGCGGGCGGCTGGTACAGCGCCTCGACCCACGTGCACGGGAACTACGGCGGCAACCTGCACAACTCGCTCGAGAACCTGATCATGATGTCGGAGGCGGAAGATCAGGATCTCGTGCTCCACCAGGTGGCCAACAAGGACAACCGGATTCTCGACTACCAGTACTTCGAGCCGGGCGGCGGAGCGCATTCGACGTCCACCTCCGCGCACCCGGTGGTCGTGGGGCAGGAGTACCGCCCGCCGTTCTACGGACACGTCTTCATGTTCGGCCTGCGCGACCACCTGATCTCGCCGTTCACGATGGGCTACGAGGGCACCGCCATCGAGAGCCTGTACCCCAGCAACACCGACATGTTCCGGAAGGCGAAGGCGCAAGGGGCCACCGTCGGCTACGTGCACGCGTTCACCGGCGAGAACGACCCCCTCGACGGCAACCTCGGCGGCGGCAAGGGGTTCATCGTCGACGCGGCGCTCGGGACCACCGACGCGGTGGAGTGGTCGGACGCGGCGCGGTCCGGATTCCACCCGCTCTACGCGGTGTGGAACAACGGGCTCCGCGTCACCGCCACCGGGGGTGAAGACTCGATCAGCAACCTGCACCGCTCGAAGCTGGTGGGGTCGGTCCGGACCTACGTCCACACCGGGGACCGCGGCCTCGACGTGGACGCCTGGTTCGCGGGGCTGCGGGCGGGGCGGGCGTTCGTCTCGTCGGGCCCCCTGGTCGAGCTGACCATCGACGACCGGCTGCCGGGTGAAGAGGTGCCCCTGCCGGCCGGCGGCGGTGAGGTCCGGATTGCCGGCCGGGTGCGGTCCGTCACTCCCCTGGACCGGGTCTTCCTCGTGTGCGACGGCGAATCCGTGCAGGACGTGCCCCTCGGCACCGACGGCCGGTCGGCCGCCTTCAGCGTGCGCCGGCGCGTCACCGGCAGCGGCTGGTGCCACCTGCGAGCCGAGGGCGCCCCCGACCAGCGGTTCCCGATGGACGTGACCTACGTCCAGGCGTTCACCAACCCGGTCTGGCTGCTGGCCGGCGACCAGCCGGTCCGGAACGCGGACGCGGCCGAGTACGCCCTGCGCTGGATCGACAAGCTGCAGGACATGGCGGATGCGTGGCCCGGCTGGCGGGCCCCGCGCGAGCGCGCCCATGTCTTCGCCCAGTTCGACGAAGCGCGCGAGGTCTACCGGCGCTTCGCGCGCGAGAGCACCGGGGCAGCGGCTCCGCGCCAGTGACTGGAGGCATCTCCCATCCAGGTCTTCGGTGATACCCACGGCCTCAAGGCGAGCCAGATCCGCCAGCTCGAACGCCTCTTCCGGCGCCGGGTCCCCGCGGATCAGCTGATTACCCAGGAGCTCGCCCGGCGCCTGACCGAGATCAGCCACGAGATTCGACGCCAGGTCGGCGTGGTACTCGATCGGCGCGGGCTGGTCCAGCACGTGATGGTGGGCGACGCCCACTCGATTGCGCTGCCCGAATGGGGACGCCTGCGGGCCGGACGCGGGCGCCTCCGCGGCCTGCGCTGCCTCCACACCCATCTCGGGAACGAGGGGCTGACGCGGGACGACCGGACCGACCTGCTGCTGCTGCGCCTCGACGCCATGGTGACGGTGGGCGTGGGCGACGACGGCCTGCCCGCGCTCGCCCACACCGCCGCCCTCGGACCCGCCGGCGAGCGCGCCCCGGGGGACCGCAACGCCGGCATCGAAGTTCTCGACCCGCAGCCGCCGGCGCAGATCGCCTTCGATTTCCAGGACTGGATCCGCGAGCGCGAGGCGGCGCTTGCGCGCGGCGCCGGCGGGCAGCGGATCGGGGACCGCGAGCGCGCGATCCTGGTCTCGGTCACCGCCGGCCGCAGCGCCGGCGACCTCCAGGTCCATATCGCCGAGCTGCGCGAGCTGGCCCACTCGGCCGGCGTCGACATCGTCGACGTCGTGACGCAGAACCGGCCCCGGGTCGACCCCAAGACGGTGCTCGGCGCCGGCAAGCTGGACGATCTCGTCATCCGCGCCTTCCAGAGCGGCGTCGATCTGGTGATCGTCGACCAGGACCTGACCCCCACCCAGGCGCGCAACCTGGGCGAGCGCATGGAGCTGCGGGTGATCGATCGCACCCAGCTCATCCTCGACATCTTCGCGCAACACGCGACCACCCGCGACGGCAAGCTGCAGGTGGAGCTGGCGCAGCTCAAGTACCTGCTGCCGCGGCTCGCGCAACGCGCCGAGGTCTCGCTGTCGCGGCTCGCCGGCGGCATCGGAGGACGGGGACCGGGCGAGACGAAGCTCGAGGTCGACCGCCGGCGCACCCGCGACCGCCTGACCCGGCTCGAGCGCGAGCTCAAGAAGCTCGCCGCGCAGCGCGAGAACCGGCGGCAACGGCGGGGCCGGCGCGCCGTGCCGGTGCTGTCCATCGTCGGCTATACGAACGCGGGCAAGAGCACGCTGCTGCGGGCCCTGACCCGGACCGAGGTGCACGTCGCCGACCAGATGTTCGCCACCCTCGACCCCACGTCGCGCCGCCTGCGGTTCCCGCGCGAGCGCGAGGTCATCATCACCGACACCGTCGGGTTCATCCGCGACCTCCCCGCGGACCTCGTCACCGCCTTTCGCGCCACCCTCGAGGAGCTGGACGACGCGTCGCTGCTCCTCCACGTCGTCGACGCCTCGACGTCCGACTGCGAGCGGCGCATCGAGGCCGTCCGCCGCGTGCTGCGGGACATCGGCATCGAGGCGCCGGAGCTCCTCGTCTTCAACCAGATCGACCGCATGGCGGACGGCGAGGGCGACGCGACAGCGCGCCGGCACGACGGGGTCGCGGTGTCCGCGCTCCGCCGCACCGGCCTGCGGGGGCTGCTGTCGCGAGCCGAGCGCATGCTCTGGAGGGACGCCGACGGACGGCCGGACCGGCCCGGCAGTCCCGCCGGGCTCGCCGGGATTTCCGGGCTAGAATAGGCGTCCCGGCCGCGGGGCGGCCGGGCGTTCCGCTGACTTTTCCCAGGAGGACTTGCCGTGTCCCAGGCTGACAAGCCGTCTGATGGATTCGACGCGTTGTTGCAGGAAGATCGCGTATTCGAGCCGCCCGCCGCGTTCACCGCGCAGGCGAACGCCAACGACCCCGGCATCTACGACGAGGCCGACCGCGATCACGAAGGGTTCTGGGCGAAGTTCGCCGGCGAGCTCGAGTGGAGCCGCCCGTGGGATACGGTGTGCGAATGGACGCCGCCCACCGTCAAGTGGTTCCTCGGCGGGCAGATCAACGCCAGCGTGAACTGCGTCGACCGGCACGTCCGCACCGCCCGGCGCAACAAGGCGGCGCTCATCTGGGAGGGCGAGCCCGGCGACCGGCGCACCCTCACCTACTGGGACCTGTACCAGGACGTGAACCGGTTCGCGAACGCCCTCCGGGACCTGGGGGTCGAGAAGGGCGACCGGGTCGCGGTCTACCTGCCGATGACCCCCGAGCTGCCGATCACGCTGCTCGCCTGCGCCCGCATCGGGGCCGTGCACAGCGTGGTTTTCGCCGGGTTCAGCGCCGAATCGCTCCGCGACCGCATCAACGACATGCAGGCCAAGGTGGTGGTGACGGGCGACGGCGGCTATCGCCGCGGCGGCGTCATCCCCCTCAAGCAGATCACCGACGAAGCCGTGAGCGGCGCCCCGAGCATCGAATCGGTGGTGGTGATGAAGCGCGAGGGACTCGACACCGAGATCGCGATGCAGGACGGCCGCGACCACTGGTACCACGACCTGATGGCGAAGGCCGCGCCGCGCTGCGCGCCGGAACCGATGGACTCGGAAGATCTGCTGTTCACCCTCTACACCTCGGGCACCACCGGCAAGCCCAAGGGCATCGCCCATTCCACCGGCGGCTATCTGGTGGGCACCTACGCCACCTCGAAGTGGGTCTTCGACCTCAAGGAAGAGGACGTCTTCTTCTGCACCGCGGACATCGGCTGGGTCACCGGCCACAGCTATCTCGTCTACGGACCGCTGGCCAACGGCGCCACCTGCGTCATGTACGAGGGCGCGCCCGACACCCCGCACCGGGGCCGGTTCTGGGAGATGGTCGAGCGCTACGGGGTCACCATCTTCTACACCGCGCCGACCGCCATCCGGGCGTTCATGAAGTGGGGCACCGACATTCCCGCGAAGTTCGACATGTCGACGCTGCGGCTGATCGGCACCGTGGGCGAGCCGATCAACCCCGAAGCGTGGATGTGGTACCGCGCCAACATCGGCGGCGAGCGCTGCCCCATCGTCGACACGTGGTGGCAGACCGAGACCGGCAGCATCCTCGTGGCGCCGCTGCCGGGCCTCGTCGCGCTCAAACCGGGCTCGGCCACGCGCGCCTTTCCCGGCATCAAGCCGATGGTGGTGAACGAACGGGGCGAGGAAGTGAAGGTCGGCGGCGGCTATCTGGTCATTAAGCGCCCGTGGCCGTCGATGCTGCGCACCATCTACGGCGACCACGACCGCTACGTGGAGACCTACTTCGGGCGCTGGGGACACGACGTGTACGTGACCGGCGACGGCGCCAAGGTCGACGAGGACGGCTACCTCTGGCTCCTCGGCCGGGTCGACGATGTGCTCAACGTCTCGGGCCACCGGGTCGGCACCATGGAGGTCGAGAGCGCCCTCGTCGACCACCCGGACGTCGCCGAGGCCGCGGTCGTCGGCAAGCCGCACGAGATCAAGGGGCAGGGCATCGCGGCGTTCGTCACCCTGAAGGAAGGGGTGACGCCGAACGACGGCACCATCGGCATCCTCAAGCAGCACGTGGTGACCAAGATCGGCGCCCTCGCCCGCCCGGACGAGATCGTCCTGACCGCCGATCTCCCGAAGACCCGGTCCGGCAAGATCATGCGCCGGCTGCTCCGCGACGTCGCGGAGGGCAAGGCGCTCGGCGACGTCACGACCCTCGCCGATCCGACGGTGGTCGCAAAGTTGCGCGACCAGTACGCCGATAAGGAGGGATAGATACCTGCGCCGCAGCAGCGGCAACCGCTACCGGGACACGCCGACGGGGGCGGGCAGCCCCCGCCGGGTCACGAGATAGGCGGCGAAGGTGCCCAGCCAGTGGCCGCCCTCGTAGTGTTCGCCGGTGACCGAGACGAGACCGGCGGTGCGATGCCGTTCGGCAGCGGCGAGCAGCGCCATCCGGCGCGCGTCGTCGGCGGGCAGGGCAGCGGCGATCCCCTCCAGCATCCAGGCCCGGCTGAGATTCAGGCCGTCGAGGTGCACGAGCTTCCCGTCGCCGGCATCGCTGACGACCGCCGGGTCGAGCCAGCCCGCGGGGTCACCGCCGGTGGGGATGTCCGGCAGGAACCGCTCGAGCCAGGCCGGGAAACGGCCGGGCTCGAGCACGCGGCGCACGAGGTCCGCCTCGGCCAGGCACGGCGACAGGAAGTCGTGCCCGGACGGCTCGTAGCCGAGGGGACAGCGCCGGTCGTCGAGGTAGTAGTCGGCGATGCGGGCTTCCAGCAGATCGCGCACGCCGGTATCGCTCGCCCGCAGCGCCCAGTCGTGGATCAGCCCGAAGGCGAACGCCGTCTGCGAATGCTCGCCCACTCGAATCGGGTGGGTCAGCTTCGGCAGCCACGTCCTGATCTGCGCAGACACCATGAACTCCAGCGGGGCCAGCGCGGCCTGCCAGCGCCGCGCCGCCGGATGGTCCCATTCGCGCAGCTCCGCCGCGAGCTGCAGCAGCCACGCCGATCCGTACGGCCGCTCGAAGCCGGCCCGCCCGGGCCCCTGGAAATAACGGACCTCGGCCGCGATGTTCTCGGTCGTCAGACTGCGACCCAGCGCCGCGCGGGCCGCCGCCGCAAAGTCCGCCTCCGGATACAGCCGCGCCAGTCGGGCCAGCAGCCAGTGCCCGTGCACCGCGGAGTGCCAGTCGAAGCACCCGAAGAACGCCGGCGTCAGCTCGCGGGGCGGGCGCACGTCGCCGTCGCCGTTGAGGACGTGGGCGATCTTGTTCGGGTACTCGCGGTGCACGCATTCGAGGGCCAGGCCCGCGAACCGGTCCACGAGCCGCGGGTCGGCCCGTTCCGGTTGCGATGCGCCGACCGGACCGGCCAGAACCCCGAGGAGCACGGCCGACGCCCCGTTCAACCACCACCGGCGGCGACCGCGCCACACGCCAGCACGAGCAACCCTTCGGACCATCTGCACAGGGTACTGGATCATCGGGCCTCGAACACCGGAATCCGGGACCCGAGGAGCCCGTGGCAGAGCTGCGGGCGCCGCGTTCGAGCAGCATCTGGCGCGTCACGCCCCGCCGGTCGTCGCGGATGGTGAGATTCACCTCGGCGAACGCGCGCGACGCGAAGAACTACTGCCGCGGCTTCACCACCGGCTCCCCGGCCACCCGAGTCGGCCCCGGGAGATTCGACCCGGCGCACCGGGCCCGCGACCGGCACCGTAGGGACTTTGATCGATGCCAACTTGTTGACTTCAGCAAGGCGTAGCCCATGATTCCGGCCGGGGCACACCTGGGACACTACAACGTAATTTCCGTCAGAGTCCTGACTAGCGCGGCCGGTCGACCCGGACCGATGCGGCCGACGGCCCGCTTCCCGACTCGGCCGGCGTATACTGCGACCATGCTCACGTTGCGCCGCGCCGTCACGACCGGAGGCCTCGGACTCGCCCTGTTCGGTCCCGCCGTCCCGGCGCCGGCACAGACCGGCGATGCGTTGTACGTCTGCGCCGCCCCCGGCGCCACACGCGCCGTCGACATCGGCGCCACCATCTGCGACGCGGCCCCCACCGACACCCTGACCGCGCGCCTCGAACCGGACAATCTTCAGCTTCGGGCCGGCGCGCTCGTCACCGGCGTGTCCGCCGGCGGCATCGCGCAGGTGGCGGGACTCCAGGCCGGGGACGTCATCTACCGGGTCGGCGGGGTCGACGTCGAAGACAACATCGAGACCACCGCCCGCCTCAGCCTGATCGGCGACACCGCTGACACCGTGGTCAACTTCCTGCGCAGCGGCCGACCGTATCGTGTGAAGCTCCGGACGCGGTAGCCGCCCGCCCCAGTCACTCCAACACCTGTACCTCGCGGCGCACGCGGGCACCACCTGTCGACGAGGGATGCCCCGCTTGGGACAGTGATCGATATAACAGCCCGTGGCGAGAGTCCCCGCTGCATTCGAGCGGTGCAACGCGGGGTTCCGCCCCGGGCTGATAAGGTTGCCAACCGGACCCAGGCGCAGCCCGTTCTACGGATTCGCGCGCCTGCCACGCGGCAAGGTCATTTCCGTCAGCGTCCTTACTGGTGCGGCATCGGCAGATGGACCAGCCAGGCCGTCACCGCGAGCAGGACGGCGGCGGTTACCAGCTCGGCGGCGCCGGAACGCCGCAGCCGGTCGGCGCCGCCCGCCGTCGTCAGTTGCGGCCGGACGCGCCGCCAGTTGAAGGCCCCGAGGCCGGCGGTCAGGCCGAACAGCCCCGTCTTCAATATCAGCACGCGCCCGTAGCCGGTCTGCCAGAGCTGCGGGATGTGGTCGACGTAGAGCACCGCGGTCAGGACACCGGTGGCGGCCAGCACCGCGGCGGCGATCAGGGCCACCGGCGAGAACCGTTCCACCAGCCGCGCCAGGGCGGCCCCGCCGGAGACCCTGGAGACCCTCGAGCCCACTCCCGTCGAGAGCAGCACGAAAAGAGTGCCGAGCCAGGCCCCGGCCGCGAGCAGATGCAGGCTCTGGAGCACCATCGGCCTGAGCGGGCCGCCGGCATGCGCCAGGGCATGTCCGGTCATCGGAGCGGTCCCCACCACGCCGAGGGTGGCCGCGCCCAGCAGCACCCAGCCGTATCGGACGCGCGCCATCACCAGGGCCGCCATCGGCACGGCAGCGCCGGCGGCGAGGACCTGCCAGGTCCATCGACCGCCCCAGCGCGTCTGCCCCGCCACCAGCCGCACGAGCTCGCCGGTGATCGGCTCGTCGAGCCCGAAGGACGACCAGGTCTGGGCATAGAGCCGCGCGCCGGACGCGGCGATCAACACGGCGAGGGCGCATCCGGCGTGGCGAACGAGCCGTCGGTCGAGACTCGGCGACCCCGCGACACCGCCGGCCCCGTCCGACAGGCCCGAGATCATTTGGAAGGCGCACACGCCGACCAGCCAGACGACGCCCAGGTCCGTGATCCACTTCGCCGCGGCGAGCAGAATGAGCGCCTGGGTCTCGCCGGTCATTTCTCGTAAGCCTCCGTCGGGTGACGGCCTCCGTCCCTTCGCGAGCGACCGCCTGTCGTAGGATAGTCGAATGACGTCGATCCGGCGGCTCCGGCTGTCCGCGGCCGCGGTGCTCGCCCTCCTGCCGGCGGCGGCGGCCGCCCACCCCCTGACGTTCACCGAGACGACCGTCGTGCTGCACCGGAACGGGACGTTTCAGGCTGACCTGGTGGTCGATCTCGACGCGCTGGCGCTGGGCGCGCCGCAGAGCGCCGACGACGCCGAGCTGGTGGCCGCACTCCGCGGCCTGGCCCCGGCCGAGTTCGACGAGACGGTCGGCCGATTGCGGCGGCTGTTCCAGCGCCGCGTGCGGTTGCGCTTCGACGGCGACCCGGCGGCGTTCGACGTATCGTTCCCGGACCACGGCGCCCCCGCGGCGACGGAGTCGGCGATCCCGACGGTGCTGGGCCTGACCGCCCGGCTCGCTGGCGCCGTGCCGGCGGGCGCAACCGAGCTCGAGTTCTTCGCGTCGCGCGCGTTCGCCGAGGTGAATCTCACCATCCGGGACGACCGGCGGGGCGTGACGCGCCAGATGCTGCTCGAACGCGGCGCCCGTAGCGACCCGTTCCCGTTGTCCGGTCCCGCGGCGCCGGCCGGCGCGTGGTCGACGGCCGGCCGGTACCTGCGGCTGGGGTTCGTCCACATCCTCCCGCGCGGGCTGGACCATATCCTGTTCGTGCTCGGGCTGTTCCTGCTGGGCGCCCGCATCCGCCCGCTGGTCTGGCAGGTGAGCGCGTTCACGGCAGCCCATGCGGCGACCCTCTCCCTGGCGGTCTTCGAGGTGGTCTCCCTGTCCCCGCGCGTGGTCGAGCCGTTGATTGCGCTCTCCATCGTCTACGTGGCGGTCGAGAACATCCTCACCGACCGGTTGACGCCGTGGCGCCCGGCGACGGTGTTCCTGTTCGGCCTGCTGCACGGGTTGGGGTTCGCGGGGGTCCTGCGCGAGCTGGGGCTCCCGGCGGACGAACGCTGGTTGGGGCTGCTGACCTTCAACGCCGGGATCGAGGCGGGGCAACTGGCGGTCATCGGGATCGCGCTGGCCGCGGTGGGCTGGTGCCGGCGCCGCCCGTGGTACAGGCGCCGGGTGGCGATCCCGGCATCGGCGCTCATCGCCGTTGTCGGGCTGCTCTGGACCCTCGAGCGGGCCGGCGGCGCGGGCGGTCCGTGACATGACTGAAACGCTTCCGACGCTGTAGTATGATTCCTTGTTTCAGATCGCCATGAGCGGCTCGGCTCACCGAGCCAGAAACTCGATATTTCAGTGAGGGTTAACCGGATGGACACGGCTGCACACGGCACTGCGCAGGGCGTAGCCGCGGCGCTCGTCGTCGGATTGCTGTCGGGTCTGCTGAGCAGCCCGGCCGCGGCCAACGACTGGCCGAGCTGGCGCGGGCCCGCCCAGACCGGCGCCTCGGACGAGACCGGCCTCGTCTCGAGCTGGTCGCCCGAGGGCGAGAACCTCATCTGGTCCGACCGCTGGGTCGGACGCTCGACTCCCGCCGTCTTCGACGGACGGGTCTGCGGCAACGGGCGCACCGGCGGGGGTGTGGACGAGCAGGAAGTCGTGGCCTGCTGGAACGCCGAGACCGGCGAGAAGCTCTGGCAGCACAACTTCAACGTGCTGAACACGACGGTGCCGTTCAACCGGGTCGGCTGGGGCAGCGTGACCGGCGACCCGGAGACCGGGTATCTCTACGCCATGAACATCGACGGTCACCTGAACGTGTTCGACCGCGACGGGACCATCGTGTGGAGCTGGCGTCTCGCCGAGGAGCTCGGCCGGGCCTCGGGCTACGGCGGTCGCACGTCGACGCCACTGGTCGACGAGGACCAGCTCCTGCTCAGCATCATCGGGGCCGGCTGGGGCAATCTGGGCGGCCCGCCCCGGCACCGCTACTTCGGGTTCGACAAGCTGACCGGCGAGGTCCGGTGGAGCTCGACCCCGGGCGGCAACGTCGCGGACATGAACACGCAGTCGGTCGGCGTGATCGGGGTCGTCGACGGCCAGCGCCTGTGGATCGACGGGAACGCCGACGGCCACATCTACGCGGTGAACGCGCGCACCGGCCGCAAGGTCTGGGAGTTCCATCTGAGCAAGCGCGGCATCAACGTCTCGCCGGTGCTCACGGGCGACACGGTATACGTGGGCCACAGTGAAGAGAACATCGACTCGGCCATCATGGGCCGGGTGGTGGCGATAGACGCCACCGGCTCGGGCGACGTGACCACCACCCACGAACGCTGGCGCGCCGACGGACTGGCCGTCGGATTCTCGTCGCCGCTCATCCACGACGGGCGGCTGTACGTCATCGACAACTCGGCGAACCTCTTCGCCCTCGACGCCGCGACCGGCGCCGCGCAGTGGGACCACAGCGTCGGCACCGTCGGCAAGGCGTCGCCGGTGTGGGCCGACGGCAAGCTGTTCGTCACCGAGACCAACGGCAACGTCCGCATCCTCGAGCCGGGACCCGACGGGGCGACCGAGCTCGACCACGACGAGCTGCAGGTCGAGGACGGCCGCCACGCCGAGATCTACGGGTCGTTTGCGGTGGGCTACGGGCGGCTCTACGTGTCGGCCGAGTCCGGCATCTACGCGATTGGCGACCCCGACGCGCCGTTCACCATGACGCCGGGGACCGCGCCCGACGGGGGCGCCGAGACCGCACCCACGGGAACCGCGGCCAGCCTGCAGGTGATACCGGCGGAAGTGATCGCATCGGCCGGCGACACCGTCGAGTTCAGCGTGCGCGCCTACGATGACAACGGCCGGTTCCTCGGCGCCAGCGACGCGACCTGGTCGGTCGACGGTCTCGCCGGGGCCAGCATCTCCGGCGACGGCGTGCTCGCCACCGACGCCCGCGCATCGAACCAGGCCGGCACGGTGACCGCCAGCGCCGGCGAGCTGAGCGCGGTGGCCCAGGTGCGGGCCTATGCCCCGCTGCCGTGGTCCGAGAACTTCGAGAGCGGACGCCCGCCGCACTGGATCGGCGGCGGCGGCAGCCTGGGCGTCGTGGACCTGAACGGCAACCAGGTGTTCCGCAAGGGCGCCTCCCGCACCGGCATACACCGCCACGCCATCTACATGGGCCCGGCGGACATGACCAACTACACCGTGCAGGCCGACATCTTGTCGACGCAGCGGGGACGGCGGCGGCCGGACATCGGCCTCATCAACGGCGGCTACACCATGGACCTGCAGGGCAACCGGCAGAAGATCCAGCTCCAGTCCTGGGCAGCCGAGCTGCGGATCCGGGAAGAAGTGGACTTTCCGTGGGAACCGGACACCTGGTACCGCCTGAAGCTGCGGGTCGACGTGGACGGCGACCGGGGGCTGGTGCGCGGGAAGATCTGGCCCAGCGAGGAGACCGAGCCCGCCGACTGGACGATCACCGCCGAAGATCCGATCCCGAATCGCAGCGGCAGTCCCGGCATCATCGGCTACTCGCCGATCGACATCTACTTCGACAACGTCAGTGTGGTGGAGAACCAATGACTCGACACGGTGCAACGTATCTCCTACTGGTCGGCCTCGCCATCGCGGGAACCGTGAGCCCGGCCGGGGCCCAGAATGAAGTGGCGATGTTCGGGAACACGCCGTCTCGCAACATGGTGTCCGGCGAAACCGGTGTGCCCGAGAGCTGGGACCCGCGAACCGGCGAGAACGTTCTCTGGACGCAGCCGGTCGGCTCGCAGGCCTACGGCGGCCCCGTGGTGGCCAACGGCAAGGTCTACGTCGGCACGAACAACGAGGGGGTCCGGGACCCCGCCTACCAGGGCGACATGGGCGTGCTGATGGCGTTCGACGCCACGACCGGCGACTTCGTCTGGCAGATGGTGCACGACAAGCTGTCGGCGGGGCGGGTCAACGATTGGCCGCTGCAGGGCGTCTGCTCGACGGCGTTCGTCGACGGCGACCGCGTCTGGTACGTCTCGAACCAGGCGCACGTGGTCTGCCTCGACGCCAACGGGCTCGCAAACGGGAACGACGGCCCGTTCACCGGCGAACCGGGCACCGGCCCGACCGACGGCGACATCCTCTGGTCGTACGACATGATCGGCGAGCTCGACGTGTTTCCGCACAACCTGGCCACCGGATCGCCGATCGTGGTCGGCGACGTGCTGTACACGGTGACCAGCAACGGCGTGGACGAGGGGCACGTCAACATCCCCTCGCCGTTCTCACCCCACATCATCGCCCTCGACAAGAACACCGGCGAGCTGCTGTGGGAAAACACCGACGTCGGGGAGGGGGTACTGCACGGGAGCTGGACCAACCCCGCCTACGGGGTCATCGGCGGGCGCCCGCAGCTCGTGGTCGCGGGCGGCGACGGCGTCATCTACAGTCTCGACCCGGACACCGGCGAGTCGCTCTGGCAGTTCGACTGCAACCCCGAGGATTCGGAGTGGATTCTCGGCGGGCGCGGCACCCGCAACAACGTTCTGGCGACGCCGGTGATCTGGGAAGACAAGGTCTTCGTCGGGGTCGGTCAGGACCCGGAGCACGGCGAAGCCCCCGGCCACTTCTTCGCCATCGACGCCACCGGCTCGGGTGACGTCACCGATACCCACAAGTTGTGGAGCCGGGACGGCGACGACTTCTACCGCACCATGTCGACCGCGGCCATCGCCGACGGCGTCCTGTACATCTCGAGCCTCTCGGGGTTCCTCCATGCGCTCGACCCCGCTACGGGCGAAGAGCACTGGACCTATGACGCCTTCGCCGCCGTCTGGGGCTCGCCGTTCGTGGTCGACGGCAAGGTGTTGCTGGGCGACGAGGACGGCGACATCGCGGTCCTGCGGGCGGGCACCGAGCTGGAGCTGCTGGGCGAGATCAACATGGGCGCCTCGGTCTACAGCACCCCGGTGGTGCGCGACGGCGTCATGTATCTGCTGACCCGCAACCGCCTCTGGGCAGTGCAGGCAGGGGCGCAGTCGGAACCGCTCGGGAACTGAATCGGGGCGGAAGGAACCGCGGGCGCCCTGCCGCAGCCGACGACTCGGCTGGCGGCAGGGCGCCCGAATTGCGTACGGCGATCGGAAGCCGCGAGGGCTGCGCGACCTTGCGGTCGCGTTGGGAGTTTCGCTGGCGCGAAACACTCCTACGGCGCAAGCTCCTGGTCCTAGTCCTGCTGGCGGCCCTGCTCGGCGGCCGCCCGCGCCTCCTCGACGCGCGCACCGGCCAGGGTGTTGGTCAGGCCGTAGTTTCCTTCGTGGCAGGCGTGCTCGAAGATCGGCCCTCGCGTCTTCTTCATCGGCATCTCGGCGGTCCAGGGACGGGCCCAGGTCGCTTCGTCTTCTACCGTGAACGTGTACGCGATGACGTCGTCGGCCACCCGCGTGAACCGTTCGACCACGCGCATGCGGTCGCTGCCCCCCCGGAACGGGATCTTGCCGTTGATGTTGGTGGTCTCCACGACCAGGGTGTCGCCCTCCCACCGGCCGCGTGACAATCCCATCCATTGCCGGGTGCCCTCCGGCGGCTGGGGGCGTCCGTCCAACGGAATGATCCGGGCGTCGTGGATCATCTCGATCAGGATCATGACGTGGTCGCGGCCCTGCACGATATGGAAGTTGGCGTTGTAGCCGGCGTTGAGCATCGGCGGCCCGGCGCTGCCCATGATGATGCAGCGGGTGCCCAACGGC
Organism: Vicinamibacterales bacterium; assembly: GCA_965229825.1. Classification (GTDB taxonomy): domain Bacteria; phylum Acidobacteriota; class Vicinamibacteria; order Vicinamibacterales; family UBA8438; genus JAJEEA01. The sequence goes on along the minus strand of CBDDJQ010000011.1, from coordinate 1,047,367 downwards.
AGGTTTTCGGCCGCGTCGTACCGGTCGCCTCGCGCCTGCCGCGCGGCCCGGCGTTCGGCGGCGCGCCGCCGGCCCTCGGCCGTCACCGGCGGGAGCCTCCCGTCCAGGGGGTCGACGATCAGCGAGGTGCGCAGGTTCGAAGCCATCGTGGCCTGGCTGCGGTCGAGTCCGAACTGCGTGAAATCGTAGTGCACGTCCGGAATCGTGCCCGGCGTGGTCTGCGACGATTCGCGAACCGCCCTCCCCTCGCGGATGGCCGCCGCTTCCTCCTCGGTGTAGAACTCCTTGGTCACGTCCTCGGGCCGTTCCAGCGGAGTATAGGTCTGGTTCGTCCAGAACCCCTGAAGGTCGGGGTGACCGTACGGCGTACGCGGGACGACGTAGTCGCCCTGGGCGGCGGCCGAGCCCGCGGAGCAGACGACGACCGCCGCTACGGCGGCCGAAACGCCTATCGAGACGAGGGATTGTCGAGTCACGTGACGTCTCCTTGTCACCGCATGAAGGGCGGGTGGTCCCGCCATCCGTGTTCGATCAGGACGTTTATACCAGATCCCCGACTGCGCAGTTCCTCCACCGGCGCCGCCCCGCCGTAACGTTTCGGCGCAGACCCTCGTGGTGTGTCACAAGAAGGTCTACGGTTGACCCACGAAATCCCGACCCACCGCTAGTCCCTGGCGGCGGGGACGAGCTGCGTCTCCCGGCGCTCACCGTCGCGCATGAAGGCGACTGCGGCCGGCTCGCCCGCCTTCAGCAGATCCAGCGCGCCCATGTAGTCGTAGATGTTGCCCACCGCGACCCCGGCCATCTCGACGATGACGTCGCCCCCCTGGAGACCGGCCCGCTCGGCCGGCCCGCCGGCCATGACCCCCGACAACCGCAGCCCGTCGATCTCGGCGCCGTAGTCGGGGATGGTGCCGGTGGAGATCCGCGTCATCGCCCGGCCGGGCTGCTCCGTCCGCTCCACCGCAACGAAGTCCGGGGGCGCCGGATCGTCGATCAGACGCGCCGCCACCTCCGCGCCGTAGCGGGCGGTCCGCTCGAGGTCGGGAAAATTGATGGTGGCGACGTCGTCGCTCGGGCGGTGATACTCCGGGTGGCTGCCGGTGAACAACGCCAAGCTCGGCACGTCGACCTCGATGAAGCTGATCGAGTCGGTCGGCAGGTAGGGATCGCTGACCCGCTGGAGATCGAACCCGAAGGCGCCGTTGACCTCGTCGACCAGGCCCGGCCACACGCTGCTGCTCCCGAGCCCCTGCGCGGTCAGCACGTTGTTCCGCATACGACCGACCATGTCGAAGTTCACGTAGGCGGCCACCTCGTCCATCGGCACCGGTCCGCTCGTCGCGAACTCCCGGGAACCCAGCAGGCCGATCTCCTCGCCGGACCAGAACGCCAGCACGACCCCGCGGGCGCGATCCCGGCCGGCCAGCTCCGCCCCCGCCGCGAGCACCGCGGCCACCCCCGAGGCGTTGTCGTCGGCCCCATTGTGGATGTCGCTGTTGTCGCCCGCCTCTGCCCCCGAACCCACTCCGACCTCGGCGGCACTCTCTATCCCTGGTGGCGGAGGGGGCGGAGGAGGCGCGCTCAAGCCCGCCAGGGAACCGGTCTCGCCGCGCCCCAGGTGGTCGTAGTGGGCGCCCAGCGCGACCCAGGGCTTGTCGTGCGTTTCCGCCGTCGTCGGGGGCAGATACCCGACGACGTTGTAGCCGGTCCGCCGCTCGCGGCTCACCTGGGCGTCGATGGTCACCTCGACCGGAATCTCGAATCCGGCCACGTGCGGATTCCCGTCGTCGAGCTCCCGTTGCGCGTCCTCGAACGTCCGGTCCGGCACCCGCTCGAACAGCGTCTCGACGACCCCGCCGGTCACGCTCACCGCCGCGATGCCGGAGTCGGCGACGGCCGCGTCCGCGGTCATCCGCACCAGCCGACCCGCCCCCGGCGAACGGGGACCGGTCACCACCACCATGCCGAGTGCTCCCCGCTGGCGCAGCGCGGCCGCCTTGAACCGGAGGTCCGCGTAGCGCGAGAACAGCGCGCGCAGGTCTCCCTCGCTGTCCTCCGGGAAGTACCGCAGCACCAGCACGATCTTTTCGGCGACGTCGAGGGTCGCGTAGCTGTCGTAGCTGAACCCGTCGGTCTCGGGTATCACCAGCCCGTAGCCCGCGAACACCAGCGGCCCGCTCGCTGTCGTCGACTCCGAGAACGAGAGCCCGCGCACGGAGTCCGCATAGTCCCAGCGCAACCCATCCGCGGTCTCGAGCCGCAGGCTGCTCCCGCCGTCGCGGGCCGAGCCTGTGTACTCGAACGGCAGGCGAAAATCGCCGGCGCCCGGCAACGGCCCCGCCCCGATGGCTTCCAGCTCGCCGATGATGTGATCGGCGGCCTTGCGAATGCCCGCGCTGCCGGTGAACCGCCCCTCCAACGCGTCCGAGGCCAGGAGCTCGACGTTGGCCCGGATGGACGACGGCTCTCCGTCCGCCCCCGACTGGGCGAACGCCCCGCCCGACCCGAGGGCCAGCACCGCAAGACTCACCCCGACGACGGTTGCCACCTTGATCATTGGTCTACCTTGCTCTGCCCCGGCGCGAACTCGCGCCGCCGACCGCCACCAACGCGGTCGCGCCCCGCTTCGTCCCGAAGAATCCGTGCGTCTCTTCGTTGCCGCAACGCCAGCACCGGATCGTAGCGCGGCGCCGCCCGGCCGCACAAGCTCGCCGGAAGGGGCGTCCCACCGATCTGAACGACACGATACGGTCGGCAAACCCGCCCACGCAGGTTCACCATACTTGACATTTGCGGAACAGCCGGACCAAGAGACTCGTCGCCGTGACCTGCCGCCGGTACCCGAGCCCGCGCTCCGCGAGCCGTTCGTCAACGCGGTCATCCATCGAGACTACGCCATCACCGGATCGCAGGTCCTGCTGGAGGTGTTCGACGACCGCATCGTGGTAACCAGTTCCGGCGCCTTGCGGACGAACTGGCTGCATTCGCCAACTCGTCGGGCGGCGTCGTGGTGCCGGGCGTGGCCGACGAGCCGACGCCAGCCGATTCGCCGCAGGTCCGGCGGCGCCGCATCCGAATCAGTCCACGGGCAGCGCGAAGACCTGCAGGACCGAGCCGGAGCCCGGCGGGCGCTGCATGGTCTCCGGAAACGCCAGCCGGGCGTTTCTCCACGAGATGCTCCAGCCGGGTCCGGACGGCACCGCGACGTACTGGCGGCCGTCGACCGCGTAGGTAATCGGGAAGCCGTCGGTCGCGGTCGGCGTGCGCGTGCGCCACAGCTCCGTGCCGTCGCGCGCGTCGAGGGCGTACATGTTCCGGTCGATGTCGCCGACGAACACGAGGCCGCCGCCGGTGGCGAGGGCCGCCGTCCCGTACTGCCAGCGGCTGCGCCGGCGCCACCGGACCTCTCCGGTCCGGCTGTCCATCGCCACGAAGTCGCCCAACTGCTCGAGGCTGTCGGGATGCACCACGAACCTGCGGTCGTTCGGGCCGACCCCGCCGCCGCCCGGCTCGGGCGGGGGCATCGCGCCGAAGACCGAGTGCGCGCAACCCGGCGTCAGGGGGATGTAGAACGCCTCCGTCTCCGGGTGATAGGCCATGGCCCACAGGTTCTTCACGCCGCCGGGACCGGGACAGTAGTCCACCGGCACGCCGATCTCGGGGATGCGCTCCGGGCGCAGGATGCCCTGTCCGCTCGCCGGGTCGATGTCGACGATGTTCTGGTAGCCGAGGTCGAACGCGTTGCGAAACGCCCCGGTGCGGGGGTCGAGCTCCCACAGGACGCCGATCTTGCCCATCTTGAAGAGTGAGAGCCCGTCGCCCGAGTCGACGAGGACGATCTCGAAGACCTCGTCGAGGTCGTGGGTCTCGGCGGGGATGTGCTGGAAATACCAGCGGATCTCGCCGGTCTCGGGGTCCAGGGCCAGCGTCGAGTTGGTGTACAGCGCCGCGCCCGCGGTGCCGCGCTGGGCGCTGGCCCACGGCTTGGGCTGGGCCGTCGACCAGTAGATCAGGTCGGTCTCGGGGTCGTAGCTCCCCGGGATCCAGGCATCGGCTCCGGCGCGATAGGTCAGCGGCAGGTCCCCCCAGGTGTCGCCCCCCGGCTCCCCGGGGCGGGCGACGGTCGACGTGCGCCACAGCTCGGCCCCGGTCCGCGGATCGTGGGCGGAGATGAAGCAGACTTCGTTCTTGTACCGTTCGCACCCGGTCATGCCGGCGACGACCCGGCCCTGCACGATGATCGGGCCGCTGGTGTACCGGTAGCCGAGGTCGCTGTCGGCGACCTGATGCTCCCAGACGAGCTCGCCCGTCCGCGCATCGAGGGCAATCAGCTCCGCGCGGCTCGTGCCCGCGTAGATCCGGTCGCCGTAGATGGCGAGGTTGCGCCGCGCCATGCCGGGCCGGCGGTTGATCGGCAGGTCCTCGTCGGCCACGACCGCCTGCCGGCGCGAATACTCCCAGAGGAGATCGCCGGTGGCGGCGTCGAGGGCCTGCACGCCGCTGCGGCTGGGCACGTACATCACGCCGTCGTGCACGAGCGGGGTGACCTCGTCCGTGCCCGGCTGCATCGCCCAGGACCACGCGAGCTGCAGGTTGCCGACGTTGCCTCGGTCGATCTGGTCGAGCGGGCTGTAGCCCTGGCCGTTCAGTGTCCGCCGCCAGTTGATCCAGTCGCCGGCGTCCGGGGCGAGGAGCTCCGCGGTCGTGACGGGCTCGAAGTCCGTGACCTGCGCGCGGGCGGCGGGCGCGAGCGTCCCGGACAGCAGCATCGAGATGAGTAAGGCGAGAGTCAAGCGGGTCATACGTGTATCCCTTCTCACGCTGGAAACGTCGCCTGAAGCAGCACCGTCTCCGCGGCGCAGATTCCTACGGCAGCATCGTCTACGGCATTCCGCGCCCCGACTCCCGGAACGCGGCGATGGCTGCCTGACTGCGTTGCTCCGCGGACTGCTTGCAGTCCGCGGTTGCCTGTGCCCAATATGCGCCCTCGTCGCGCCTGTTCAGGCTCGGGCGCTCTTCAGCCGCTGGCGCCCTCGCCGGTCTCGGTGCGGGGTTCTACCACGGGCCCCTGTGTGCCGTCCTGGGGAAGACGCGACATAATTCGCTTGCTCTTGTGGAGGATCGATTGCCCGCATGGTGGTCCAGTCGAACAGCGATGCCGCCGCGTAGCTGTTCCACGGGCGCGACGGAGAGCCTCCCGCCCCTCGGGACACTCCGCGAGAGGCGGCCGTCAATTATGTTGCGCACTTGAGGGATACCACACTAGTAGTGGTGTGTCACGGTAATGAGTTTACGGTTGACCCACGAAGCATCCCGATATTTCGGGCCGGAATTGCCCATACCGCGACCCGCTCGGCCCCAAGCGGGCAACTGTAAGATCATTTTCGCGGACATACCCCTAGCGTTGCGCACCCGCCGCGATGACGGCGCTGCGCGCCGCCGCGTTCGCCGCGGTCAGACCGCCGTTCGCGCCGCCGAAGTTCAAGATCCGGTACCCCTGCTCCATCCGTAGGGCGGCGTTGTCCGGCGTGACGGTGCCTCCGCAGGCGATGTCGCGCGCCCGACAGACCGCGAGGAGCTGCTCGAACGCCGCCGCCACCTCGGGGTCGTCGGGGCCCTCCGCGCCGTAGGACGAGCTGAGGTCGCTGCCCGCTCCCAGGTAGAAGCCCCCGACACCGGGCACCTGCGCGATGGCGTCGGCGTTCTCCACGCCCTCCCTCGTCTCGATCATCGCCCAGAACAGCAGGTCTCCTTGCGGATTGAGGGGCCAGAGGTCGGCGCGGCGCCGGCATTCGTCGCGCCCGATGCCCCAGAACGGGCATTGTATGGTGCCCCGCACGCCCGGCGGATTCGGGATGGACGACGATCGGAGCTGCCGGGGACGGATCGTCCGCACGATGTTCTCGGCCTGCTCGGGGGTCTCGATGTTGTTGATGAGGATGCCCATCAGACCGATGTCGAGCGCGTGCTTGACCATCCACAGCGTCTGCTCGCGCCCGTACGGCGGGAAGCGCGCGAACACCGGCGGATGCGCCTGGGCGTTCCCCCGCGCGATGATGCCGGCCTTGTCGCCCGCGACCAGAAACGCCACGAACTGCTCGAGCTGCTCGAACCGCAGCGGGTTGTGCTCCATGTCGACGTAGACGTAGTCGATGCTCGGATCGCCCGCCAGCGACCGCGCGTTCTGCAGCGACAGGTCGGCCGTGCTCACGCCGAACACGTGCTTGCCCTGCACGAGCTTCTCGACCACCGGATTCAGGTGGAGGTAGGACTCCTGGGCCGACGGGCCGGAGGCGGACAGGACTGCGATGCTGATGCCCGCCGCAAGCAGCGGCCAAGCGTGGCGATGACGAAAGGGGAACGTCACTGAAACCTCCTCGAGGCGGTTGGCCGACCGAAAGCTACCGAGCGTCCGCCCCCGTGTCCGGGAGTGCGAACACATACAGCGCGTTGCCGGTCTGCGGGTGGTGGATGTCAGGCGCGAGGGCCCGTGGGGCCGCGCGAGGGCTGCCGCCCCCGAGACCGGTCGACACGGCGACATACTGCCTGCCGTCCACGGCGAAGGAAATCGGAAAACCCTGCACGGACGTGCCCAGGCGGGCCTGCCACAGGACCTCGCCGGTCCGCACGTCGAACGCCCGGAACCTCCGGTCGAGGTCGCCGGCGAAGGCGAGGTCCCCGGCCGTCGACAGCACGCCGGTCAGGAACGGCGCCCGCTGCTCGACGCTCCAGACCTCCTCCAGGGTCTCGGCGTCGAACGCTGCGAGCTTGCCGAGCCGGCCCTCGGTATCGGGCATCTCGAAGAAGGGACGGGCGCTCAACCCCACGCCGCCCGAGCCCGGCTCGAAGGCCACCGCGCGCCCCGCCAGCTCCATGCACGTCTGGGAGAGCGGGAGGATGAGCAGCCCCGAGCCGGGGTGGTAGCTCATCGGGTGCCAGTTCTTGCCGCCGGCGGTGCTGGGACACGCCGGCACCAGTTGCTCGAGCTCGGCGTCGACGATGTCCTGGCGGTAGGTGACGGCGCCGGTCTCAGGGTCGATGTGGTCGAAGACGTTCTGGAAGACGGTCTCCTTGTAGCCGAGGAACTCGCCGGTCTCGCGGTCCAGCTTCCAGAGGATGCCGTGCTTGCCCGCGCTGAAGACCACGCGGCGGTCCTCCAGGTCGACCAGCACCCGCTCGAAGACCTCGTCGAGGTCGAGGGTCTCGCCGGGGACGTGTTGGAAGTGCCAGGCGAGCTCGCCGTCCCCCGGCCGCAGGGCGACCGTCGAGCTGGTGTAGAGCGCCGGGTCGTGCACGGACATGCCCCGGCTGACCGCGACCCACGGCTTCGCCTGCGCCACGCCGAAGTAGACGAGGTCGAGCACGGGATCGTAGCTGCCGGTGATCCACGTCTCGCCGCCCCCGCGCAGGTAGTCCGGCAGGTTGGCCCAGGTGTTGCCGCCGGGCTCGTCCGAACGGGCCACCGTGTTGAACCGCCAGAGGCCCTCACCGGTAGCCGCGTCGTAGGCGCTGATGAAACAGCCTTCACGGGTGAATTGCCCGCAGCCGCCGAGCCCCTGCACCACCTTGCCGCCAACGATGACTGGTCCGCTCGTGTTGCGGAAGCCCTGGGCGTCGTCGGCGATGCGGGTGGTCCAGACCTCGGCGCCGGTGCGCGCGTCGAGCGCGATCAGCCGCGCGTCGGCCGTGGCCAGGAAGAGCTTGTCCTGGTAGATGGCGAGATTGCGGCTCGAGCTGGCGAGCTGGCCTGCCTCGACGCCCACCTCGTGCTCCCAGATCAGGTCTCCGGTGCGCGCGTCGAGCGCCTGCACCACCGGGCCGAAGCTCGCGAAATAGAGCACGCCGTCGTGTGCGATCGGCGAGGGCGCGTTCCGTCCGCCCTCGTTCATGGCCCACATCCACTGCAGCTCGAGCTCCCCGACGTTGTCCCGCGTAATCGAACCGAGCGGGCTGTGGCTCCAGGCCTGGTAGTTCCGCCGCACCATCAGCCAGTCGCCCGGATCCGGATTGCGCAACAGCTCGTCGGTGACCGGCGTGTAAGTCTCCACCTCGCCCGCGACCGTCAGTCCGCCCGGCACGGCGGCCGCCGCCGTGCGCGTGTCTGGCCTCCGCGCCCGGCCCTGGGCCTGTGCCGTTATCGCCGGCGCGGGTCCCGCTTCTCCTGTCGCCACCGCGCCGATCGGGACGGCCGTGGCCGCCGTCAGCTCCTGGTCCCCGGCCGGCGCGCCGTTAGCCTGCAGCAGGTACGCGACGAGGTCGAGATAGGTCCGGTCACCGAGGCGGCCCGGCCGGTCGGGGGGCATCGTGCCCCGGATGCGCTCGACGAGCTCCCGCGGGGTGCGGTCTCCCCAGAAGTTCAGGAAGTTGGTCCCCGCCAGCGGCGGGGCCTCGAAGTTGCCCTGCAGATCGGTGCGATGACAGATGGCACAGCTCCGCGTGTAGGCTTCGCGACCGCTCTCGGCCTGATTCGCAGTATGGACGCCGGTGCGGGCGGGCTGCCCGGCGGCGACGTCGACGAGGCCGGCGAGGCCGGCGGCAACGGTCAGGGTGGCCGCTCCCACCGCCGCGGGACGCCGGAGGAAGTACGTGGCTGAGATCATCTCACCGCTCCCTGGTTGGCCGGGTTCCCTGGTAGTTTACATGCCTGCAGCGATGAGCGCCGCAAAGTCGACGCGCGCTTGATCGGGGGATCCACCCGTGATATTCCGTGCATCATGAAATCCGGATTGACGCGGCGGAGCCTGTTTCAGAGCGCGTTCGCGGCGGGCGGCGCCCTGGGCGTCGGGGGCCTGACGCCGGTCACCCCCTCCGCGCGGGAAGTCCAGACGCCCGACGTCGCGGGCGACCCATCGACACCGATCAGCCGCCAGTTCGCGCGGTGGGCCGCCGGACTTCGCTACGAGGATCTGCCGCCGGAGGTCGTCGACCGCGCCAAGGGGCTCACGCTGCAAGCCGTCGCGTCGGCGCTCCTCGGCTCGCAACTGCCCGCGGGCCGGCAGGCCATCGAACTCGTCACCCGGGAGGAGGCGGGCGTGCCGAGCGGCGCCACCGTCATGGTGGACGGGGCGAGAGCCACGAAGGCGGGCGCCGTCTTCGCCAACGCCGAGCTGATCCTGGCCGGCGGCAAGTGGGACACGTTCCGCATGCTCACGCATCCCGGCACGTGCATCGTGCCTTGCGCCCTCGCGGCGGCGGAGGCCGAGGGAGCTTCCGGGCGCGACTTCGTCACCGGTCTCGTGGCCGGCTACGAGGTCATGGAGAGGATGGCCGCCGACTTCATTCCGACCCTGATGGCGCGCGGCTTCCACGCCGGACCCGTCTTCGGCATCTTCGGCGCCGCCGTCGCCGCCGCGAAGATCATGCGCCTCACCGAGGACCAGATGACGAACGCGATCGGCCTCTGCGTCAACCTCGCCGGAGGCAACCTCGAGAGCCGCGGCCTGCGGGAGAGCGCCGCCGCGCGCAACGCCATGCTGGCCGTAGCGCTCGCGAGGCAGGGGCGCCGGGCGGGCGAGACGGCGCTGGAGGGCGACGCCGGCTTCTATCACGCCTACGCCGGCAACAACCGGGGCGATCTCACCTACAGCTTCGTCGGCGACACTCGCACCAGCCTGGAGGCGCTCACCACCGGGCTGGGCGAGGAATGGCTGTTCCTGGAGACCCTCTACCGCATCTACTCCACGGCCGGGTACAACATCGCCCACGTCGACGTCACGGCGCAGCTGTGCGAGGAGCACGGGATCGGGTACGAGGAGGTCGAGCGCGTCGAGGCGGTGGTGAACTGGCTGGAGACGCAGTACCCGAGCCCCGCCTTTCCCACGCGGCGGGAGGACCTCGGCGAGGCCACGCCGGGCAGCACCCGGTACTACACCGCGTACGGGGTCGTGAGACGCGGTTTCCCCCTGCTCGCGGGCGCGCCGGATCCGCCGGAGGTGCTCGACCTGATGACGCGGGTCACGATCATCCCCTCGCACGAGATGACGCTCTTCGGCCCTCGCATCACGATCTTCACCCGGGACGGACGAAGCTACACGAAGCAGGCCACGGGGCGGGAGTTCATCTGGGACTTCGAGGAAGAGGCGCGGCGCATTCGCGACATCGTCCCGGGAATCCCCGTCTCCGCCGCGCGGTTCGAGGACATCATCGCGGTCTGTCGCGGCCTCGCCGGCGTCGACCCGGCCCACCGCCTCGTCGAGCTGACGGTGTCGTGATGGCCGGCGACGTCCGACGGCGAGCGGCGGCCGCGTCCAGTTGCGCAACAGATCTTCGGAGGTTTCCGATGAGGACAGGCATACTCCGCTCGGTGGTCGTTGCGGCCCTCGGTCTTCTCCTGGTCGTCAAGCCGGCGCTGGCGGCCTGCGGAGAGACCGGCGTGCAACTCCAGATCCTGGGCTCGGGGGGACCGGGCAGGTCCGCCGGACGGGCCTCCGCCGGCTACCTCGTCTGGATCGACGGCATCAGCCGCATCCTGGTCGACGCCGGCGGCGGCATCAAGCAGCGTTTCCATGCGTCAGGCGCCGATCTCGGAGACGTCGGGCTGCTGGCCCTTAGCCACTTTCATCCCGACCACTCCGCCGAAGCGCCGGCGCTGCTGTGGCCCGGCGGCGCCCGGTTGCGCGTCGCCGGCCCGTCCGGGAGCGGCGCGTTCCCGTCGCTGGACGACTGGCTGGACGGGCTGTTCGGACCGGGCGGGGTCTTCCGGGTGCTCGCCGGCCGCCTCGAGCTGGAGGCAGTCACGGTGGACGTCGGGACCGGCGCGCCGGCCGAGGTCTGGCGCGACGGCGACGTCCGGGTGCGCGGCATCGGGGTGCCGCATGGCGACGTGCCGGCCGTGGGGTACCGCGTGGACGTGGGAGACGTCAGCGTGGTGTTCAGCAGCGATCAGAACGGTTCGGATCCCGCCTTCGTCGAGTTCGTGCGAGACGTGGACGTGCTGGTGGTGCATCTCGGCCGCGCCGAGGCCTCGACCGGAAGGGCGGTCGACCTCCATGCCCGGCCGAGCGTCTGGGGCGCGCTGGCCGCGGACGCCGGCGTCGGCCGGGTGGTCGCATCTCACGTCTCCACCTCCTCCCCGCAGGTTCTGGCCGACAGCCTCGCGTATCTGCGCGCGGCCTACGGAGGGCCGGTCACGGTAGGGGAAGACCTCCTCTGCGTGCCTTTGCCCTGAGCGCGCCGACGGGGTACGGACGGCGATGACTGCCGTACAACGCCGACTCGACGCGCACCGCGGGCCGGCCGCAACCATGCGAAGCGACAGGGTGGGGCCGGGTCCCGCGCAGATCCGGGGTGGACCCGCTGCGGTCGAAGTACCCTGCCCGGCTCGAGGGGATCGAGGTCTTCCTGTAAGGGCCAGCCACTACCGGCAAATGAACAGGCGGGCGCGTCGCTCCCGCGGATCGTGACGAGGCCGAGCGGGCCGTCGTAGGCTGCCACGACGGCCCGCTCGCGTCTTGTCGAGCCGGTTCGCTCCTCGCGCAAACCCCTACCGCAGCTCGTCCAGAGCGACCCCGCGCGCCTCGAAGGCGGCGGTGAGCAGACGGCCCGCGTTCACCGCCCCCGGCCAGCCGGCGTAGAAGGTGACGTGCAGGACCACCTCGGAGAGCTCCTGCGGCTTGACGCCGTTCTGGTCGAGAGCCCGGTCGATGTGCAGGCGCAGCTCGTTGGTGACGTAGAGGGCCTGGTTCACCGCCACGGTGAGTAGGCTGCGGTCGCGCTTGGAGAGCAGCGGCCGCTCCCAGACGTCCCCGTAGAGGAGGCTGTTGCGCAACGCCCCCAGCCTCGGCACCGCCGCGTAGGCGTCGCTGAGCCCGCCCGGCGTGGTGACCTCGGCCTCGAGCGCCGGCGCCCGCGGCAGGTCGCCGAGCGACAGCCCGCGCGCCGCGAACGCCTCGGCCGCCGTCAGCGATGCCTGCACGCCGGTCGGCCATCCCGCATAGAAGGTCACATGCAGAATGATCTCGGAGATCTCCTCCGGGGTCAGGCCGTTGTCGAGCCCGCGGGGGATGTGAATCGCCAACTCTTCTCGCGCCAGAGCCTGCAGGACCCCGATCGTGATCAGGCTGCGATCGCGCTTCGACAGGTAGGGGCGCTCCCAGATCTCGCCGTAGACCAGCGAGTTCCGCAGCTCGCGGAGATAGGGGGAGCCGGCGTAGAGATCGGGGGCGGGCGGCGCGGGGGCGGAAGCCTGCTGGGCCGCCGCCGTCGCACTGAGCGGTGAACCGAAGGACATTCCTGCGAAGCTCAGCGCGGCCACGACGAACAGGTGCGTCACACGTGACTTCTTCATGATTCCTGACTCCTGCGGCGGTTCCGGGGAACCGCCGGCCATGCGATGAACGGAGATACCGGATCCGACAGGGTCACGCCAAGCTGCGGATCCGCGCCGATTCGCGGGCCGGCGCCCGGAATCCGCACCAGCGGATTCGAGGTCGGCCGGCGGCGACGACCCGCGGGCGCCAAGCATAGCAGCCCGTGGTGAGAGTCCCCGCTGCATTCGAGCGGCGATGCATCCCCCTCGACGGCGCTGTTCGTCGGTTGCGATACCCGATACACGCCCTCCTCACGCCGTGTCACGCACGGGCGTGCTTTGCCCGCGGGCGCCCTTCAGCCCGCTGGCGCCCGCGACGCTCTCGGTGCAACGCCGGGTTCCAGCACGGGCTGCCGGCCGGTTCCGCCCGACCCGGACAATCACCCGATTCCGAGACGGCGCAGGCAGGCGGGAACAGTGAAGATCCGGGATCTGCGTCACGTCCCGCCCGTGGCGGCGGACGGCCCGCCAGGTCAAGCCGTCCGGGCCGTACCCGCCGCGACGGAAGGCTCGGCGCCCGCCTCGGGCAGCAGATCGACGCTCCCGCCGGACAGCGCGCTGACCCGCGGACCGGGCAGCAGCACTCCGGTGAGGTTCAGCGGATCGGCCACCGCCACCCGCACCGGGTCGTGCGGCGCGTCCTCGCGGCGCACGACCCGCAGCAGCTCGACCGCATCCGGACGCGCGAACTGCTCGCCTACGATACCGGCGACGAAACGCCCGCCCCGGATCTCGCCGCGCGCCTCCATCCGGCGCAGCGCGCGCAGAAGATCCCGCCACGGGGGCGCCAGCGTCTCGCGCGCGGCTAGGTCGCGGCAGACGACCCCCCAGCGGTCCAGCAACTGGCCGGCGAAGCGGGCCACATGCTCCTCGTAGCGGCGGCGCGCCTCGTCGTCGGCATCGGCAGCCTCCGGCCGCGCGTCCGGCGAGTTCGGCTCGCGCGCATCGAGCAACGCCCACCGGCCGGCGGCGTGGCGCGGGCGCGCGGCCCGCCCCCGTCCCTCGCCGCGACGGCGCTTGGGGTCGACGAGCGCCCGCAGGTTGTCGTACCCGTCGGCGCTCACGAGGCCGGCCGCGACCAGCTCCCACAGCCCGTCTTCGACTTCGCTCGGCAGCCGGCCGGTCGCGCGCACCAGCTCGGGCAGGAACGAGGCGCCGCGGCTCGACAGAACGTCGCGCACCTCCCGCGCCGGGTGCGACAGGGCCACATCGTCCGGGCCGACGCATCCCCGGCCAGCGGCGGCGAGCAGCCAGTCGGCATCGGCGCGCAGGAAGAGGGTGATCGGGGCCACCCGCGTCGGTCGTACGCGCGCCGGGCGCAATCCGGGCGTCCGGCGGCGCGCACCGGGCGACTGGGACCGCGTGCCGGGGGGCTGGGGCCGCGCGCCGTCGGCCCGAGCCGGCGACGACCGGATGGAGGCCGGCGACTCGAACGCCGGATGCGGCGACAGCCGCCCCCACATGACCTCGCCGGACAGGCACAGCCGGTCGAGCAGCTCGGGGTCGTAGGACGCAATCCTGCGCGCAACCACCTCCCGCTCAAGGGCGGCGCCGGAGATCTCGCAGCCCTGGAGCTGCCTCAGGACCTGGAGCAGGCCGTCGGCGCCGTGCATCTGCGTCCCCGGTGCGAGGTGCTGCCAGCGATGCAGGAACCGGATGAAGTCCGCGGTCGAGACCGGCTCGATCTCCCGGCGCAGGCTGCCGATCGTCAGGCGGTGAATCCGCGCCAGGACCCGGCGGTTGCACCATTCGACCTCGCCGTCTCCCGTCCCCGCGGTGAACCGGCCCCGCAGCACCTGTCCTTCGCCTTCGAGGCGCGCCAGGCCGGCCTCGACGAGAGGCCGCGGCAACGCGACCCGATCGGCCATGGCCGACGCCGTCACCGGACCGGTGGATTCGAGCCATCCCCGCAGCAGCTCCACCGCCGCGGTCTCCCGGTCCGCGGGAGCGGACGGGCCGATCTCCGGGAGCCGCGGCTCGACGACCCCGCCGGGATACAGGCCGCGGAGGAGGCCGAGACGTTCGGTGGGCACCCAGAGCCCGGCTTCTCCGACCCGGAGCACGCCCGCCCGCCCCGACGCTTTCAGCGCATCGAGCCAGACCGCCCACGCCGCGACCGGCGGCAGCGCGACCAGCGTCAGCAGCGCGTCGTGCAGCTCGTCGGGGTCTCGCACCACCGGCCAGCACTCGCCGGCGACGGTCTCGATCGCCCGCGGGTCGAGTGCGCCGATCCCGTCCGCATCGGTCCCCAGCGAGCGGCGCATCTGCACCGCGCGCGCCCGGCGCTCCTCGAGCGGCGCGTCATCGAGGAACGCGTAGGGATTGGCGTTGAGAATCTCGTGACAGAAAGGCGACGGCTCCGCCGTATCGACGGCGCGGGTCCGGATCGCGCCCGACTCGATGCCCGCAAGCACCGCGCGCAACCCATCCAGATCCATCGCCTCGTGCAGGCAGTCGCGCACCGTTTCGTTGACGAGGGGATGGTCGGGAATCCGGATGTCGCCGGTAAGGTTTTCCTGGCAGGCCACCTGGTCGGGAAACACCGAGGCGAGCAGATCGTCGGACCGCATGCGCTGAATCGGCGGCGGCACCTTGCGCCCGCCCGCGAACCGCAGCACCGCGAGGGCCCGCGACGCGTTCCACCGCCATCGGGCCCCGAACATCGGCGACGGCAGCATCGCCTGGGTCAGCACCTCTTCGACGGTGTCGACGGTGAGAAACCGGAAGATGACCTCGAGGGGAAAGCTGTGCTGCTCGGCGAGCGAGATGAGAATGCCGTTGTCGGTGGCCGCCGCCTGCAGCTCGAAGTTGAACGAGCGACAGAACCGCTTGCGGAGAGACAGACCCCACGCCCGGTTGATCCGGGCGCCGAACGGGGCATGCACGACGAGCTGCATGCCGCCGCCCTCGTCGAAGAACCGCTCGGCGACCACGGTGCGGTCGGCCGGCACGACGCCGAGCGCGGCCGCTCCGGCCCGCACGTAGGCCGCCGCCTGCTCGGCGCCGGACGAGTCCAGCCCGCAGGTCTCGGTCAGCCACGTCACCGCCCGGCGCAGGCCCTCGTCCTCGCCGTCGCCGTTCCCCGCGGGCGCATCCCCAACCATCTCCGCGACCCCCTCGCGGAGGCGGGACACCTCGTCCGACAGCTCGGGGGTCCGCCCCGGGGCCTCCCCGCGCCAGAAGGGCAGCGACGGCGCCGCGCCATGGGCGTCTTCGACCCGGAGCCGGCCCGACTCCACCCGGCGAATGCGCCACGAGGTGGTTCCCAGCAGGAAGATGTCGCCCGCGAGACTCTCGACCGCGAAGTCCTCGTCGACGGTGCCCACCGTCGTCTCGTCCGGCTCGGCCACCACTAGGTAGTTGGCGTTGTCGGGAATGGCGCCGCCCCCGGTGATCGCCGCCAACCGGGCGCCGCGCCGCCCCCGGACGGTGCCGTTCACGCGGTCGCGGTGCAGATACGCCCCGTAGCGTCCCCGCGCGGTGGTGATCCCGTCGGACAACATGTCCACGACCGCCTCGAACGCAGGCCGCGGCAGCGACGCATAGGGCGCCGCGGCTCGCGCGAGCGCGAAGAGATCGTCGACGGACCAGGTCTCGGACGCGCACGCGGCCACGAGCTGCTGGGCCAGGATGTCGAGCGGCCAGTCGGGAATCTCCAGGCGATCGAGCCGCCCCTGCCGGATGGCCCGGACCAGGGCCGCGCACTCGATCAACTCGTCGCGGGTGGTCGCGAAG
Organism: Vicinamibacterales bacterium; assembly: GCA_965229825.1. Lineage (GTDB taxonomy): Bacteria > Acidobacteriota > Vicinamibacteria > Vicinamibacterales > UBA8438 > JAJEEA01. The sequence goes on along the minus strand of CBDDJQ010000011.1, from coordinate 1,031,322 downwards.
AGCCGCCCGCGCGGCACGTGGGACTCGCTCGGCGTGTCGACGTGGTGACCGGACCGGCCGACCCGCTGCAGGGTGACGGCGATCGAGCGCGGCGACCCGATCTGGCAGACGAGGTCGACGGTTCCGATGTCGATACCGAGCTCCAGCGACGCGGTGGCGACGACTGCGCGCAACCGGCCGCTCTTGAGCTGCTGCTCCGCGCGCTGGCGGAGCCGCCGGGAGAGACTGCCGTGGTGGGCCAGCACCGCATCCTCGCCCAGGCGTTCTTCCAGGTGGTGGGCCACCCGCTCGCACAGCCGCCGCGTGTTGACGAAGACCAGGGTGGTGCGATGCGCCACGATCAGCTCGGCGAGACGGTCGTAGATCTCCTCCCACATCTCGTTCGTGGCCACGACCCCGAGCTCGTCCCGCGGCACCTCGATCGCCAGATCGAGAGGACGCCGGTGCCCGCTGTCGATCACCCTCACGGACGAGGCGGCGGCGTCCCGGCCGCCCTCCGGCGGCGCGTCGCCGGCCGCGTCGGCCGGCGCGGGCCGCGTATCACCGCCCGTCGGGATCCCGGGCGCGCCGGCGGGGACGGCGCCCTGCAGAAACCGGGCAATCAAGTCGATCGGCCGGACGGTGGCCGACAACCCGATGCGCTGGGGTCTGGGCTTCCCGGCCTTCCGGACCAGATCGTCGAGGCGGGCCAACGTCAACGCGAGATGCGAACCCCGCTTGTCGTCCGCCAGGGCATGAATCTCGTCGACGATGACGGTCGCCGCATGGCAGAGCGTGGCGCGGCTGCGTTCGGCGGTCAGCAGGATGAACAGCGACTCCGGCGTGGTCACCAGAATGTGCGGCGGCCGGCGCACCATCCGTTCGCGCTCCCAGGCCGGGGTGTCGCCGGTGCGAACCGCGGTCCGGATGCCGGGCGCGGCCAGCCCCCGCTCGAAAGCCAACTGCTCGATCTCCGCCAGCGGGGTCTCCAAGTTGCGTCCGATGTCGTTGCTGAGGGCCTTCAACGGCGAGACGTAGACCACGTCGACCCGATTGTCGAGCCGTCCGGCAAGGCCGGCGGTCACCAGCCGGTCGAGACAGATGAGGAAGGCGGCGAGGGTCTTCCCGGATCCGGTGGGGGCCGACACCAGCACGTCGCGGCCGGCCCGGATGGCCGGCCAGGCCTCGAGCTGCGGCTTGGTGGCGGCGGCGAACCGCCCGCGGAACCATTCGGCGGTGAGGGGATGGAAATCCTGCATGGCGGGGCGGGCGATCACGGGCGCGTAGCGGGGACTTTCGCCACGAGCTGTTCACCGCACCGGGAGCCCGTGGGGCTCCGCCGAGCGGGGGACGGTCCGGCTGGCCTCCCCCGACGATCCAGAGGCAGCACGCGGCGGCATCCCGGCGAAGGCAGTCCGCCCCCGGCGGGCGCCGGCGTCCTCGACCGGCCCCGGACGGGACGCGCCGAACGGTCAGTTGCGGCGGTCGCGGGACGAGCCGCGGTCGCGGGACGAGCCGCGGTCGCGGGACGAACCGCGGTCGCGCGACGAACCGCGGTCGCGCGATTTCGAGGCCTCCGATGACGGCAACGGCGGCGGCGCGGGGTGCAGTTGGAAGTAGCGGTCGCACGCGGCGCGAAACCGTTCGGAGAGCTGTTTCCCGGTCTCGCCGGGGATGACCCCGAGCGCCCGCCGCTCCGCCTGCAACCGCTTGACCGTGTCCGCATCCTCCCGCCGCTTGATGTCCGGGTCGACCCCGGCCCCCATCGTGTTGCTGGCCAGCGCCTCTCGCAGTCGCGCGGCGAGAACCTCCGACGGCGATCGTTCGACCGCGGACGAGGCGATGGTCTTCTCCTGCATCATCGATTCGACCCGCTCGCAGAGACGTTCGAGCGCCGGCACGTTACGCATCGGGTCGAGGTCGGTGCCGGCAAACGCGCCGGGAAACCGATCGACGAGACGACTCAGGGCGGTGTCGAACCGCGCGGTCAGACTCCGCTCCTGCGGCCGGGGTATCGGCGCCATCGCACGCCACTCGGTCCGAACCGCCCCGACGGTCTCCGCGAGGTCGGGCGGCGGATCGGCATCGCCGTCCGCGCCATCCTCCGAATCCGGCGCGAACGCTTCGAGACGCTCGCACACCGCTGCCCGGGCCAGGATGTGCTCGGCGTAGGGGGCATCCACCGCCTCGCGCGCCCGCGTGAAGACTTGGTCGCACGCGGCCCGGAACCGCTGCCACAACACCTCGGAGCGCGAGCGCCGCACCGGTCCCACCGTCTTCCACTCGGCCTGCAACTGTCTGACCGCGGCCTTGGCGGCTTCGATATCGGTCTCGTCCGCCAACGCCTCGGCCTTCTCGCACAGCGCCTCTTTCAACTGGGCGTTCTTCGCCCAGACCTGCTTGCGCTCCGCCAGGTCCTCCCGTCGCCGCCGGAAGAAACGTCCGCAGGTGGCTCGGAACCGATTCCAGACGTCGCGCTCCTCCTTGCGGGTCGCCGGCCCCACCTGCTTCCACTCCTCCTGCAGCTCGGTCATGCGCTGCGCGACCTTGATCCAGTCGGTCGAGTCGGCCAGGCGCTCCGCCTCTTCGCACAACGCGACCTTCTTCGCGAGGTTCTCCCCGCGCACCGCATCCTGCGCGGTCTGGAGGGCTTCGAACCGGGGTTGCAGGGCGTCGTGGGCCGCCTTGAAGCGCTGCCACACGTCGCTCCCCTCCTCGTGCGAGACGTCGCTCGCCTTCCGCCAGTCGTTCATGATCTGCCGGAATTCACGAACGAACGCCTGATCGTCCTCCTCGTCCCGCGCGGCCAGCGCCTCCAGGCGCTGACACAGCGCTGCCTGTACACCGACGTTGGCCCACTGCTTCCATTCGACCAGCCCCCGCAACTCCCGAACGCGGCCGGTCAGCCCGGTCTGCGCGGCCCGCAGGCGATTCGTGAGGGTCTCGCTATCCTGGCGGGTCGGCAGCCGCCCCAGATTGCCGAGCAGGGAACGGGTCAGACGGAGACCGTGCTCGGCGTCCTTCAGCTCGAGCTGTTCATTCGCCAATGCCCGTTCGATCTCGTCGCACCGGGCTTGTTGCTTCGTGAGGTTGGCCTGCTCCCGGCGGCGGCGGGCTTCCCGGGCGGCAATCAACCGGTCGCCCCGCTTCTGGTCCGCCGCTTCCACTCGCGGAACCAGATCGGCCACGTCGGCGGCCGTGGATTCCCGCACCAACGCCGTCCACTCGTTGTGGGGCGCCTTCCAGCCGGTCGTCAGTTCCTCGGGATCCTGCGTTGCGCTCACCGTCTCGAGCGTCTCCGCCAGCACCGCCAGTCGGGCGATACGGGCGGCGGCGCTACGCCGCCGCTCGGCCTGCCGCCCGGCCGCCGCCAACAGACCGTCGAACCGCCGCCCTACCTGCTTCGAGGCATCTCCCGTGTCTTCGTCACCGGGCGAAACCTCGAGCAGCGCCGTCCACTCGGCCCGCACGACGACGACCTCGGCCGTCAACGAATCGGCGTCCAGGGTCTCGTCGGCGGCGATCGCGGTCAGCCGGTCGCACAACGCGACGCGCGCCGCAAGCGCGTCGCTGCGGACCTGACGGCGCTGATCGGCGGCGCTCCGGGTCGCGTCGAGCTGCGCGAGATGGTCGAGCCCCGCCGCAACCGCCGCCCGCCAGCGCTCGGCCACCGCCGCATCGGCGGGGGCGGGCGCTTCGGCGACAGACGGCGCTTCGGCGACAGACGGCGCTTCGGCGACAGACGGCGCTTCGGTGGCGACAGACGGCGCTTCGGCAGCAGACGGCGCTTCGGCAGCAGACGGCGCTTCGGTGGCGACAGACGGCGCTTCGGCAGCAGACGGCGCTTCGGCAGCAGACGGCGCTTCGGCGGCAGACGGCGCTTCGGCGACAGACGGCGCTTCGGCGGCAGACGGCGCTTCGGCGACAGACGGCGCTTCGGCGGCAGACGGCGCTTCGGCGACAGACGGCGCTTCGGCGACAGACGGCGCTTCGGCGACAGACGGCGCTTCGGCGACAGACGGCGCTTCGACCCCGCCGCGCACCTCCTCACCTCCGAGCGAGCGCCAGTCACGCTCCGCCTGATCGAGCCCGGCGCTCACGGTGTCCCACTGCTGAACCCCGAGCAGCGCCTCGACGCGCTCGCAGAGCTCCTCACGCCGGTGCCGCAACTCGTCCGGGGTCGGAAGCACCGGCTGGGCGGCGAGCGCGGCAAGGGCGATCTTCGCCCGCCGCGACACCGGCTTCGTGCGGGCGCGGACCGCGACGGCCTTGAGGCGATCGCGGTCCGCGGGACCCAGGGGAACGAGCCGATCGAATGCAGCCAGGGCGACTTCCCGATGGTCGGTCTTGACCGCCACCGCGACGAGCTCCTCGCGGTCGTCGAGTCTGGCGAGCGCCGCCCCGCGTACCGCGCGGTGCATCGACCGCCGGGCGACAGCGCCGATCGCCTTCTGGGATTCGAGACGATCGAGGGCCGACCGGCTCACCGACTCGATCTTGGCCACCCGAGCCACCTCGCCGAGATCACGGGCCTCGGACAACCCTGCCAACGCGGCCTCGCCCACGTCGGATTCCGACGCCTCGACGGCAATCGCCCGCAGCATCGAGATCGCCTCGTCCCGGACCTTCTCGTCGGAGTCCGTCCGCGCGATACGGCCGATCGTCGCGGGGTCGGACAACCTGGCCACCGCCGCCAACCGCACCCCGGAGTCGGCATCCTCCGACGCAATCTTCGCGAACACCTCCTGGGCATCGCTTTCCAGGTTGTCCACGGCCGAGGCTCGCACCAAGGGATCTTCGTGCTGCCAACCCGGCTGGCCACGCAATCGGTCAAGCAAACTCATGAGGCTGTGTAGTCCCGTTCAAATTCCGGCGTCCCGTGGCAACCGGCGGCGGTCAATGCCGGCGGCCGCGCTGGACAGCATCCAAGGGAATTATGCATACTCGGGACCAAAAGTGGCGGTTAAAGGCGATTCCGGGCGGCAAGACAGGGCAACCGCCTCGGGTCGGACTGGACGCTGCTTCCCGGTTCCGCACGCGTTTGGATCTAAAATACCAGATATTGGATGAGCGGCATCCGTCGCTCTCGGATGGATGATTCGTCGCTCCACCGGCCAAAGGAGGCCCGTCATGTCCTGTCGATCTCTCGCGTTCCTCGTGATTTGTGGCCTCGTTGCGACCCTGGCCGCCCCGCCGGCTGCCGCTCAGAACAACCCCGCCGTGGTGATCGAGACCAGTCTCGGCGCCATCACTGCCGAGCTCGACCGCCGGAACGCGCCGGTCTCGGTGGCCAATTTCCTCGCGTACGCCGAGAGCGGCTTCTTCAACGGCACGGTGTTTCACCGGGTCATCAGGGGCTTCATGATCCAGGGCGGTGGAATGACGGCCGACCTGGAGCGGAAAGAGACCCGAGCTCCCATCCGGAACGAGGCGACGAACGGGCTCGCGAACGACCGGGGCACGCTGGCGATGGCCCGCACGAACGTCGTCGACAGCGCCACTGCCCAGTTCTTCATCAACACCGTCGACAACCCCGGGCTCAACAATCGCGGCACGGACCCCGGAAGCTATGGCTATGCCGTCTTCGGACGGGTGATCGACGGCCTGGACGTCGTCGACCAGATCGAGAACGTGGCGACCGGCCGCCGCGGTCCCCTCCAGGACGTGCCGAACACGACGGTCGAGATCATCTCGGTCACCGTGCAATAACCGCGTACCCGAGCCGACCACCGGTCCGCCATCGAGTCGGCGAAAATCGACGGAACCAGTGAAGGAGTAGTCGTGTATCTACGCATCTGCCCGGTAGTGTTGGTGTGCATCCTGGCCGGCCTGCCGGCCCCCCCCGCGGCAGGCCAGGACGGACCGCCGAACCCCCGGGTGCTGGTGGAAACCAGCCTTGGGAACTTCGAGATGGAGCTGTTCCGGGATCGCGTGCCGGCGACCGTGGTCAACTTCCTGATCTACGTGCGAGACGGGTACTACGACGGCACCGTGTTTCATCGGGTGATCCGCAACGTCATCGTGCAAGGCGGCGGCATGACGGTCGGTGAGGACGATCAGCTCGAGCCGAAGCTCGAAGGGCTTCGCGGCACTATCATCAACCAGGCGTCCCGCAATCTGCTGAACCGTCGCGGCGCGGTGGCGATGGCGCGAGGCTCCGCGCCCGACAGCGGGCGGCAGCAGTTCTTCATCAATCTCGACAACAACGACAACTTCAACTACCGGAACGGCTCGCCTTCGGGCATCGGCTACGCGGTCTTCGGCGAGGTCACCGAGGGCATGGACGTCGTCAACGACATCGGCCGGGTCCGAACCGGCGGCCAGGGCCGGATGCTGGACGTTCCGCGCGAGCCGGTCATCATCCACTCCATCACTCGGGTCGAGGCCAGCCAGTAGTCTGCGCCGCAGGGCGGCGCGGTCCTGGACGGTTGATGTCGGAAGGACCCCGTCGCGCCGGCCCCGGACAACCCCGCCGATCCGACGGCAGCAAGCTGCCGGATCGGGGGTAATCCGGTCACGCTGAAACCCGCTGACCATGCCGGATCGCACTCCCTCGCCGGGCGGCGACACCCCACTCCAGCGCCGCATTCTGCACCTGGTTGGACAACTGATGGCGGAGCTCCGTCCGGGGTCCGCCGCCGCCGGCGTCAATCCGGACGACTCGCTGGAACGCGACCTGGGGCTGAGCTCTCTCGAGCAGGTGGAGTTGCTGAGCCGCATCGAAAAGGCCACCGGCATCCGGGTGTCGGACACGGTGCTGGGGGCCGCCGACACCCCGGCGGACTTGGCGCGGGCGGTGGTCGCGGCCGAACCGGAGGCCGCGGAAACGCTGCCCCCGATACTACCGCGGCTCGAAACGGCGGCCGTCGCCCCCGCATCGGCCGAGACCCTCGTCGACGTCCTGCGGTGGCACGCGCACGCATCACCCGATCGGCCGCACATCCACCTGCGGCAGGATGACGGCTCCGAACGAACCCTCACCTACGCCTGGTTGTGGCGCCGCGCGGTCGCGGTGGCCGCCTCGCTTCGCGCCCGGGGCATCGGCCAGCGGGACACCGTGGCGATCATGCTGCGGACGGAGGCGGCGTTCTTCCCCGCCTTCTTCGGCACGCTGCTCGCCGGGGCGATCCCGGTCCCCGTCTACCCGCCGTTTCGCGCCGACCGAATTGCCGAGTACGCCCAGCGCCAGGGACGCATCCTGTCCAATGCGGGAGCCCGCCTGCTGATCACCTTCGCCGAGGTCGAGCGGTTGGCGGCCCTGCTTCGGGGCCGCATTCCGACCCTGTCGGGGGTCGCCACCCTGGACGACCTCGCGCCCGAGAGCCGGGACGACGGCCCGCTGCCGGACCCGCCGGCGAGCTGGCTGTCCGGTGAGGACCCGGCGCTCATCCAGTACACGTCGGGCAGCACCGGTCAGCCGAAAGGGGTCCTGCTGACGCACGCGAACCTGCTGGCCAACATCCGCGCCATTCGCGACGGGCTGGCCATTCAGCCGGACGACGTGGCCGTCAGTTGGCTGCCCCTCTATCACGACATGGGACTCATCGGCGCTTGGCTGGGCGCCCTCTATACCGGCATCCCGGTGGCGATCCTGTCGCCCCTGGCGTTTCTGTCCCGTCCCGCCCGCTGGTTGTGGACCATCCACGCCCATCGGGCCACCCTGTCGGTGGCGCCGAACTTCGCGTTCGATCTGTGTGCCGCCAAGATCACCGACGAGGAGATCGCCGGCCTCGATCTCGGGTCGCTCCGGGCCGTGCTCAACGGGTCGGAGGCGATACTGCCCCGCACCCTGACCCGCTTCACCGAACGATTCGCCCCCGTCGGACTCCGGCCCGACGCCCTGCGGCCGGTCTACGGGCTGGCCGAGTGCTCGGTCGGTCTCGCCGTCACCCCGCGGCGGCACCCGGCCCGCGTCGATCGGGTGACCCGGGAGTTTCGGACGAGCGGCCAGGCCGCGCCGAGCGCCGAACCGGATGCGCTCGAGTTCGTATCCTGCGGCGCCGCCCTGCCCCGGCACGCGATTCGGATCGTCGACGGGATCGGTGCGCGGCTCGAGGAGCGTCGCGAAGGACGGGTGCAGTTCCGCGGCCCCTCGATGATGGCCGGCTACTACCGCAACCCCGCCGCGACCCGGGCCATCACCACCGGCGACGGATGGCTCGATTCGGGCGATCTCGGCTATCTCGCCGGCGGCGAGCTGTTCCTGACGGGACGGCGGAAGGACATCGTCATCAAGGCCGGACGCAACATCTACCCGCACGAGGCGGAGGCGGTGGCCGACGCCGTCGACGGCGTGCGCAAGGGGTGCGTCGCCGCGTTCGGCGTCCCCGATGCGTCCCTGGGAACCGAGCGGCTGGTGGTGGTCGCCGAGACGCGCGCCACGGAACCGGCCCTGCGCGAGGAGATGCGGCGGGAGATCCTGGAGCGGGTCGCGGGCGCACTCGGGGTCCCGCCGGACACCGTGGTGCTGGCCCGGCCGGGATCCGTGCTCAAGACATCCAGTGGCAAGGTGCGCCGGGGCGCGACGCGCGATGCTTATCGTGCGGGAAGGCTCGAACAGGGCGGCGGCTCGCTCGCACGCCAATGGGCGGTGATGGTCTCGCAGGCGGCGCGCGGTCACGGCCGCCGGGCCGCCGACCTCCTGCTGCGGACGGCCTATACCGTCTATCTGGCCGGCCTGCTGGTCGTCCTGGTGCCCCCGTTGTTGGTCCTGGTGCGCACCAGCCGCCAGCCCGCCGCGGCCCGGCGCCAGCTGCGCCGGGCCGCGCGGATCCTGGTGGCGGCCTCGCTGTCCCGGGTCACCGCCAGCGGACTCGAGCATATCCGCGCACTCGGACCCGCCGTCTTCGTGGCCAACCACGCCAGCTTCGTGGACGTGGTCGTGGTGCTCGCCACCCTGCCCGCCGACCTCCGCTTCGCGGCCAAGGGCCGGCTGGCGACCTATCCGGTCCTGAAGACCATCATCCGCCGCTGCGGCTACCTGCAGATCGAGAAGAACGCGCTGTCGCAACGGATGGAAGGCGCCGACGCGGTCCGCGCCACGCTGGCCGCGGGAGAATCGATGTTCGTGTTTCCCGAAGGGCGGTTCGTCCGGGCGCCCGGACTGCTGCCGTTTCGGCTCGGAGCGTTCCGGGCCGCGGCCGAGGCGGGATGCGCGCTGGTGCCGGTGGCCCTGGCGGGGACGCGGCCGGTGTTCCCGGCGCGAACCCTGCTGCTCCGACCCGGCCGCATCCGGGTCGTGGTCGAGCCGCCGCTGCACCCCCGGAGCACGGAGTGGAACGAGATCGTCCGGCTGCGGGACGACGCGCGGCAGGCCATTGCCGAGGACGCGGGCGAGGCCGCGGGATGACGCCCGCCGTCAGGACGCCAGTACGATCCGTCCCACCGCGCGGCCGGCGCGCAGATCGTCCAGCGCCGCCTGCGCGTCCGCCAGGGGCCGCGGCTGCACCGGGATCGACGGCACCCGGCCGGCCCCGGCCAGCTGCATGAGCTCGCGCATCTCCGCGAGACTGCCGACGTACGACCCCTGCACCGTGAGGTTCCGCAACGGCCAGAGCGGAAGCGACGCCCGCAACTCACCCCCGAAGAGCCCCACCAGGACGAGCAGACCGCCCGTGGCGAGGACCCCGAGCCCGAGCGCGGCGCTGCTCTCCGACCCCACGAAGTCGATGACCGCGGCGGCGCCGCCGCCGGTCGCGCGCCGGATCTGCCGGGCCGCGTCCGGGGCTCGCGCATCGACGACCTCGGCGCCGGCCTCGGCCCCCGCCTGCAGGGTCGCGTCGTCGACGTCGACGGCGATGAGGGAGGCGCTGGTCACCGTCCGGGCGAGCCGCAGGGCCGCGAAGCCGACGCCCCCGAGGCCGATGATGACCAGCGAGCGCCCATCGACCCGCGCCTCGACCTTCCGAACCGCGCCGAAGGCGGTGAGCCCGGAGCAGGCATACGTGCAGGCGAGCGTCACCGGGATATTCCCGACCTCGAAGAGATAGCGGGGATGCGGCGCCAGGACGTGATCGCTGAAGCCGCCGGCCCGGGTGACGCCGAGCGCCTGCGGCTGCGGGCACAAATGCTCCTGCCCCGACCGGCAGGTGCCGCAGCCGCCGCACCCGATCCACGGATACACCACGAACCGTGCTCCGACCTCGACGCCCGCGGCGTCCGGACCGCGCGCCGTGACGATGCCGGCGATCTCGTGTCCCAACGTCAGCGGCAGCGTACGCCCTTTCGACAGGTCCAGCCGCCGGCCGCCCCCCATGTCGAAGAAGCCGTCCTGCAGGTGCAGGTCGCTGTGGCACACGCCACAGGCCTCGGTCCGGACCACCACCTCGGTCCCGACCGGCTCCGGCGGCGGAGACTCGACACGTTCCAGGGGATCGCCGAACCGGGTGAGCTGATAACTGATCATGGTCGACCTCGGCGGTTCCGTATCCGCCCGGGCGAGGCCGCCGCCGCGTCCCCGACCGGCGGCATCGCCGCCACGCTCGTCACGCCGGCGACACCGTGCCGTAGATGAAGAAATTGTCGGTGACGCGGAGATCGGCGCGCCAGCCCAGCCGCTCGAGCCGGGCCGTCAGCCACCGCGGCGCGTAGAACACCTTGACGATCTCGAACGTCCGCCCGTCGTTGAGAGAGCGGCGCTCGGTCATCCGGGAGCGATCGACCGATTCGGGCCGCCGCGACACGTCGGCGCCGCGGCTGTCGACGAGGAATACCGTGCCGCCCGGAGCGACGGCGGCGCGCAGCCGCTCCCAGAAGCCGTCGAACCGCGACGGCGGGACGTGCGACAGCCAGAACCCGAAGAAGATGAAGTCGTACGCCTGGTCCGGCTCCCAGCGGAAGATGTCGCACCGGCGGTAGAGAACCGCCGCGGACCGGACCGCTGCCCGGTTGCGGGCGATCACCTCGTCGGAGACGTCGAGGGCGGTCAGGACGCCGTCGTACCGGGCGAGCTGGCCGGTCCACAATCCGGTCCCGCACGCCAGCTCCAGCATCTGCCCCGACGGACCCGCCGCATCGAGCGCATCGCGGACCTCGGCAATCTCCTGCCGCCAGCGCCGGGTATGTTCCGGGCCATGGTCGTAACGGCCCTGCCGGTAGAACCACTCGTCGTACTCCGGGGCCCGGCAACGGTAGTAGCGAATCTGTTCCTCGACCAGCGCTTGATCGGCGTCCGACATGGTCTGCAACGACACCCCCGGCGATACGGCCCCCAGCCGCCCGTGGCAGAAGCCCCGCTGCATTCGACCGGCGGCCTCGGTGCGACGCAGTGTTCTACCACGGGCCGTCAGGCGGCCTGGATTCTACCCGTCCTCGTCCGCCAACCGGTCGAGCGCCGCGCCGGTCAGACGATAGACCGTCCAGTCGTCCATCGGCGCCGCACCGACCCGCCGATAAAAACGAATCGCCAACTCGTTCCAGCCCAGCACGGACCACTCGAACCGATGACAGCCCCGCTCGCGCGCGACCCGGGCGAGCTGCCGGAGCAGGCAGCGCCCGATCCCGCGCCCCCGATAGTCGGGCCGCACATAGAGATCTTCCAGATACAGGCCCGGCTTCCCCGTGAACGTCGAGAAGTTGCGAAAGAACAGGGCGAAGCCGGCCGGCCGGTCCTCGACCTCCGCAACCACCGCCTCCGCCGCCGGCGCCGAACCGAACAGCGCCCGCCGGAGGTCGGCTTCTGTGGCGGTGACCTGGTCGGCGATCCGCTCGTACTCGGCCAGTTCCCGGATCAGGGCCAGCACGAGCGGCACGTCCGCCTCGACGGCGGGCCGGATGCGGCAGGGAGGTGCGACTGGCTCGCCCATGGGCATGCTCACGTGGCTGACGGCGCGAGCGCCTGATCGAGATCTTCCAGCAGGTCCTCGACCGCCTCGATCCCGATCGACAACCGCAGCAGATCGTCCGGCACCCGCGTACCCGGCCCCTCGACGGGGGCCCGGTGCTCCACCAGACTCTCGACGCCCCCCAGCGACGTGGCGTTCCTGAACAGGCGCAACGTGCCGGCCACGCGCTTCGCGGCGGCCCCGCCCCCGCGCGGGCGGAACGACAGGAGCATCCCGAACCCGCCGGACATCTGCCGGGCGGCAACCGCGTGCCCCGGGTGCGCGGGCAGTCCGGGATAGTACACGTCGAGCACGGCGGGATGCGACGCCAGCCGCTCGGCGATGCGCAACGCGCTGTCCGCCGAACGCGGCACCCGGAGAAACAGGGTCCGCATGCCGCGCAGCAGCAGCCACGCCTCGAACGGGCCGAGCACCGCGCCCCGATAGCCGCGATCCTGGACGAGCTGCTCCCACAGCGCATCCCGGCGGGCGGTGACCACCGCCCCGGCCAGGACGTCGGCATGGCCGTTGAGCTGCTTCGTCGCCGAGTGCACCACCAGGTCGGCGCCATGCTCGATGGGCCGGCACAGCACCGGAGTGCTGATGGTGCTGTCCGCCACCAACCGGGCCCCCGCGACATGCGCCGCCTCTGAAGCCTCCGCGATGTCGGTGATCGCGGTGCTCGGATTCGCGGGGGTCTCGATCCAGACGATCTTCGTCCGTCCTGGCCTGAGGGCCGCCTCGAGCGCGGCCAGATCGCCGTTGGGCACGAGGTCCAGCGCGATGCGCCCGCGGCCCGCGAGCTGCTCCAGCCACCGCTGAATCGTCCAGTACATCTGCTCGGGGGCCACCACGTGGTCGCCGGTGTCGAGGGTCTCGAACACCGTCGTGGCCGCCGCCATCCCCGAGCCGAAGAGCAAGGCTCCGTCGCCGCCTTCCAGGCGGTTGAGCAGCGTCTCGGCCTGGTCGTAGGTCGGGTTCTGGTCCCGCGTATACGTACGGCCGCCGGGATAGCTGCCGTCGGGCGCCCGCTCGTAGAGGGTGGACGGGTAGATCGCGGGAACCACGGACCGGGTGATCGGCTCGACCCAGCCGAGCGCCTGCGCCGCCAGCGTCGCCGGGTGATCGCGAACCCCGCCGGCGGGCGGGTGGCGCGTCGAGTCCGGCCGGCCGGGGTCGCCGGACACCGGCTCAGAACGCTCCGCCTCCGCCGGCCGCGGCGTCCCGCCCGAAACCTGTCGATCTTCGGTCACTGTGCCCCCATGCTATCCCAACCGCGGAACCGCCTCGCAGGCCGCGGCGTCCGGACGCTCGTCACGAACCCCGTCTTCTCAGCAGCCCGTGGTGGAACCCCGCGTTGCACCGAGAGCGGCGAGGGCGCCAGCGGGCTGAAGGGCGCCCGCGGGCACAGAACGCCCGTGCCTGACAAAGCGTGAGGAGGCCGCATATTGGGTACATCGCAACCGCGGACTGCTACGCAGTCCGTCCGAACAACGCAGTCACGCGGGATGCATCGCCGCTCGAATGCAGCGGGGATTTTCACCACGGGCTGTCAGGCTCTGGCCGGGCCGATGTCGACGGCGATGTTCCGCCACTTGCCCTGGCGGAACCGGACCACGCTGAGCCCGCAACGGGTCATGTGGCCGATGACGATGGCCAGCCAGATGTCGCTGGATTCCAGTCCGCTCGTCGCCTGGAGGACGGTGCAGATCCCGAGCGGCACCATCACCTGCGACACGATGGAGATGTACAGCGGGCTCCGGGTGTCGCCGGTGCCCTGCAGGCCGCCGGTATAGGCCAGCGCCACGGTGACGAAGAGGCCGGAGATCGCGAGATAGCCGAGCAGCTCGACCCCGATCTCGACCACCACGCCCTCGTGCATCCCGAAGATCGCGAGGAGCCACCTCGGTATGATGACGAAGAGGAACCCCACCGCGGAGGCGACGATCAAGCCCATCAGGGCGGCGACCCGCGCCGACCGGGCGCTGCGGTCCGGAAACCCGGCGCCGAGGTTCTGGCCGGCTATCGCCGCGGTAGCCCCCATCAGACCGACCGAGGTCCAGGTGATCAACGAGAAGAGCTCTGCATATCCCACCGCGTAGGCGGCCTGGGCGGCGGCGCTGTCGCGGAGGGCTCCGACGAAGCGGAGCATGAGCACCCCGCCCAGATTCATCACGATGCCCTGGAACCCGGCCGGCAGGCCGAATCGAAACAGGGCCCGGATGATGTCCAGGTTCGGACGGTACGACATCGTCCGCGAAAAGTGGATGACGAGCCGGTCGGAGTACAGCAGCCACAGGAAGACGACGGCGGTGATGCCGCTCGCAAGGACCGTGCCCATCGCCGCGCCGCGGGTGCCGAACGCCGGAATCGGTCCCAGCCCCCGAATCAGCACGACGTTGAACACGATGTTCATCGCGGTCATCAGGATGCCGAGGCGCATCGGGGTCTTGGCGTCGCCGGCCGCCCGCAGCGCCCCGCCGAACATGAAGAACAGCAGCATGCCGATGCTGAAGACGAACAGTATCCGGATGTAGGGCAGCGCCTCGTTCTGCACTTCGGGGGCCGCGTTGATCAGCGTCAACAGCCTCGGGGCGAACCAGTAGCCGATCGGGGCCATGACCCCGACGGCGAGGACGACCGCGACGAGAAACGCCTGGTACACCGACTGGTTGGCCTTGTCCGGCTCGTTGGCCCCGGCGAACCGCGCCACCAGCACCCCCATCCCCGTGAACACCGACGCCACGAAGACGATCACCAGGATGAAGATCTGCAGACTGACCCCGATGGCGGCGTTGCCGATATGACCGACGAAGTTGCCCACCATCGCCTGGTCGATGATGCCCTGGAGCCCGCCGATGACGTTCTGCACCATCGCCGGCCACGCCAAGCGCCAGACGGCCCGCGTCAGCGGACCCTCGACGATCGACCGGTCGAACTTCGACTTGGCAGGAACACTCTCGGTCATGCGGGACTCAAGTGGACGAACGGCGGCTCTCCCGGGGGGGAATGATCGGCGCCGGACCGGGGCTGGCGGTGACGTCGATGCGCGAGCCCGACCGCACACCCGTCAGCGTGGAAACGGACCACTCGGTTCGGACACCCTCATCAGACGCGGTAGGATAGACGCTCGGATCGTGGAAGCAGCACCGACACTCTATCAGATCGAAACCCGGCTCCGCGCCGCGCTGGACGACCCGGCGCCGCGTTCGGAGGTGCACGCCGCCCTCGCCCCCCGACCGCGGCGGGGATGGCGGGCCGGGGTCATCCCGTCGCCGACTCGTACCGCGGCGGCCCTGGTGCTCCTCTACCCCATCGACACGCGGGTGCATCTGGTGCTGACGCGGCGGGCGGACACCCTCGGCCGGCACCCCGGCCAGATCTCCCTGCCGGGCGGGGCGGTCGACGAGCACGAGACCATCGAAGCGGCGGCCCTGCGCGAAGCGCGCGAGGAAATCGGCGTCGCGGCGGCCCCGCGGGTCGTCGGGCCGCTGACCGCCCTGCATATTCCGGTCAGCAACTTCACGTTGCACCCGGTCCTCGCAGTCACCGACCGGCGCCCGCGGTTCGTCGCCGCGGCGGCGGAGGTGGCCCATATTCTCGAGGTGCCGCTCGACGAGCTCCGCGATGCCGCGTCCCGGCGGCGCGGGCGGTCCTGGCGCGGAACCGAGATGATCGACGTGCCCTATTTCGAGGTGCAGGGCGAACGCGTCTGGGGTGCGACCGCGATGGTGCTGGGAGAGCTGATTCACCTGCTGGGGGTCCGTGGTGAAGCCCCGCGCCGCACCGAGACCGGCGAGTGCGCAAGCGGGCTGTAACAGCGCCCGCGCTGGAGGGCACGGCGCGCCGACGGGGCGTGACGAGGGAGCATCCTGTCGGCTCCGCGCGATGGAACGATTTTGGGCACGATCAGAACCCACATGTAGTAGTCTTGATCGACCTGTACCCCTATATGTAGGGGCGAAAGCTCCGCGGTCCCCACTCCCAGCCGATGGCCAAGAGACATCCCCAGGGCACGCCGCTCTTTGACGGTCCCGATCCCGGCGGCGGGACCGCCCCCCCGGAACCGCCCCCCGTCGAGACGGTCGAGCTGACGGATGCGGCGGAAGCCCGGTACCTGAACTACGCGCTGTCGGTCATCACGGCCCGCGCCCTGCCGGACGTGCGCGACGGGCTGAAGCCGGTGCAGCGGCGCATCCTCTACACGATGTGGGAGCAGCGGCTGCATGCCACCGCCAAACCCCGCAAGTCGGCCAAGGTGGTGGGCGACGTCATGGGGAGCTACCACCCCCACGGCGACACCGCGCTGTACGACACGCTCGTGCGCATGGCGCAGCCCTTCGCCCTGCGCTATCCGCTCGTCGACGGACACGGCAACTTCGGGTCGCTCGACGGCGACGGCGCCGCCGCCATGCGCTACACCGAGTGTCGTCTGGCCCCGCCGAGCGCCGACCTGCTCGACGAGATCGATCAGGAGACGGTGCCGTTCCGGCCCAACTACGACGGCAGCCGCACCGAGCCGGTGGTGCTCCCGGCCCGACTGCCCAACCTGCTGCTCAACGGCGCGACCGGCATCGCCGTCGGCATGGCGACCAACATCCCCCCGCACCATGCCGGCGAGGTGTGCACGGCGCTGCTGAAGCTGCTTGAGAATCGCGAGCTGAGCAGCACCCGGTTGTGCCGGTACATCAAGGGTCCGGACTTCCCCACCGGAGGACAGATCCTGAACACGCCGGACGAGCTGGCGCAGATCTACGAGACCGGCAGCGGGGCGGTCCGGGTGCGGGCGACCTGGGAACCGGGACCGACGACCCGGAGCAGCCGGACCCTCTACGTCACGAGCATTCCCTATGCGGTGAACAAGGCCCAGCTCGTGGAACGGATCGCCGAGGTGATCCTGGCCCGCAAGCTCCCGCCTCTGCTCGACGTGAAGGACGTGTCCACCGACGACGTCCGGGTCGCCCTCGAGATCAAGCGGGACGCCGACGAGCGGATGGTGATGGCGTACCTGTGCAAGCACACGCCCATGCAGACCAGCTTCGCCGTCAACCTGACCTGTCTCGTCCCGACCGAGCAGCCGGAAGTCGGCCGGCCCCAGCGACTCGATCTGCACCAGATCCTCTGGCACTTCCTCCGGTTCCGGCTCGACGTGGTGACGCGGCGCCTGGAGCACGAGCTCCGCGCGCTGGAGCGCCGCATCCACATTCTCGAAGGCTTCGAGATCGTCTTCGACGCCCTGGACGAGGTGCTGCAGATCGTGCGGCGGTCCGACGGCAAGGCGGACGCGGCCCGGCTGATCATGGAGCGCTTCCCGCTCGACCCCGAGCAGACCGACGCGATCCTCGAGCTCAAGGTCTATCGCCTGGCGCGCCTCGAGATTCTCGTCATCCGCGAGGAGCTGGCGAAAAAACGGGAGCGGACGCGCCAGATCGCGGGGCTGCTCGGCGACGAGGGGCAACGCTGGGCGCTGGTCCGGGACGACATCCTCGCGATACGCGAGGCCTACGGCGACGCCGCGGCCAACCCCCGCCGGACGCTGATAGAGAGCGCCGGCGAGGAGGTGGAGTACACCGCGGACGACTTCATCGTCGCCGAGGACGCCATCGTCCTCGTCACCGCCGACGGGTGGGTCAAGCGCCAGAAGGAGGTGCGGGACATCGGCGCCACCCGGCTCCGGGAAGGCGACAGCTGGCTCGCCGCCCTCGCCGGCAGCACCCGCGCCACCGTCGTCTTCTTCAGCAACTTCGGCGCCGCCTACTCCGCGCGCATCGTCGACATCCCCGCCACCACCGGCCACGGCGAGCCGATCCAGCGGCTGTTCAAGCTCAAGGACGGCGAGCGAATCGTCACCGCCCTGAGCCTCGATGGCCGGGCCGCGCCCGGCATCGCCGCGACCGGCGACGCGGACGTCCCGCCGATGCACGCGGTGGCGGTGACCAGCGACGGCTACAGCCTGCGCTTCAGCCTGGAACCATTCGTGGAGCCGAGCACCCGCACCGGCCGGCGATTCGCGCGCCCCGGCGCGGGGGGCGAGGTGGTCCGGGTGGCCACCACCACCGGCGCCGAGACGATCATCGCGGTGACCGCCCAGGCCCGGGCCATGCTGTGCCCGGCCGACGACGTCAATTTCCTGTCGGGGCCCGGCAAGGGCGTCATCCTGATCAAGCTGGCGCGGGGGACGGACCGGGTGCTGGGCTTCATCGCCTCGACCGGCGACCGGGACCTGCTGAACGTCGAGACGAGCCGGGGGGCGGCCCAAACCGTGAGCACCGCGAAATACGCGGTCTCGAGCCGGGGCGGCAAGGGGCGGGAGCTGCTGCAGCGAGGGCAGTTCAGGCGGGTGATTCCGCCGCCGGTGACCGTGCCCGCGCTCGACGACTGAATCGGCGACGACCGATCATCGACATCATCGACGACGACCACCGACCGGACGATCCATGGCGAAGAGCTACACCGCGAAGGACATCACCGTTCTCGAAGGCCTCGAACCGGTCCGGCGCCGGCCGGGCATGTACATCGGGGGCGTCGGGCCCGCCGGGCTGCATCATCTGATCTGGGAGATCATCGACAACGCCATCGACGAGGCGATGAACGGGCACGCCGCGCACGTCGGCGTCACCCTGCATGCCGACAGGTCGTCGGTGACCATCACCGACGACGGGCGCGGCATCCCCGTCGACACCCACGGGCCGAGCGGACGCGGCGCCCTGGAGGTGATATTCACCACGCTCCACGCGGGCGGCAAGTTCGAGCACCGGACATACCGAACCGCCGGCGGGCTGCACGGCGTCGGGGCGAGCGTCGTCAACGCCCTGTCGAAAGAGCTGGTCGCCACCTCCACCCGCGACGGCGCGCGCTGGGAGCAACGCTTCGCCCAGGGCCGGCCGGCCAGCGCGCTGCGCCGCATGGGGGCGGCGCGCGGCAGCGGCACCACGATCTTCTTCCGCCCCGACGCCACCATCTTCCCGACGACGACCTTCGAGGCGGATCTCATCGCCGAGCGGCTCAAGGTCGCCAGCTATCTGCACCGGGGGGTGACCATCGCCTTCAAGGACGAAGCCGGGGGACGGACGCACCGGTTCCGTCACGAGAACGGGCTGGCCGACTACGTGCGGCAGATCGTGGGCGACCGGCAGGCCGCGGCGGTCCACGAGACGCCCTTCGGCCTGACCCGGGATCACGACGCGGGCAGCGCCCGGCTCGACCTCGTGCTGCAGTGGACGGAGGCCACCGACGAGCATCTGCGCAGCTACGTCAACGGCATCCCCACCGGTTCCGGGGGAACCCACGAGAACGGGCTGCGGGCCGGCATCGGCAAGGCGGTGCGCAACTTCATCGAGACCCACGCCCTCACCCCGAAGGGGGTCGCGCTGACCACCGACGACATCCGGGAGGGCCTTGTCGGCGTGCTCAGCGTGTTCATTCCGGACCCGCAGTTCCAGGGGCAGACCAAGGACCGGTTGAACAACCCGGAGCTGACGTCGATGGTCGACGGGCTCGTGCGCCCCGCGCTCGAGCACTGGCTGAACCACAACATCAGCGTCGCCGAGTCGATCGTGGCGCGGATCATCCTGGCCGCGCGGGCCCGCGCGGCCAGCCGGGCCGCCCAGCAGGCGGTGTCGCGCAAGAGCGCCACCTCGAACCGTCTGAACCTGCCCGGCAAGTTGAGCGACTGCACGTCGCCCGGCGCCGCCGGGAGCGAGCTGTTCGTGGTCGAGGGCGACTCTGCCGGCGGCTCCGCCAAGCAGGGGCGGGACCGCGTCCACCAGGCGATACTGCCGCTCCGCGGGAAGGTGCTGAACGTGGAGAGCGCACCGCTCGCCAAGGTGCTCGACAACAAGGAGCTCTCCGATCTGGTGACCGCGCTCGGCTGCGGCCTCGGCAAGACGTTCGACCTCTCCCGGCTCCGCTACGACCGCGTCATCATCCTCGCCGACGCGGACGCCGACGGCAACCACATCGCCACCCTGCTGCTCACGTTCCTCTACCGGTATCTGCCCAAGCTGATCGCCAACGGCAACGTGTTCCTGGCCCAGCCGCCGCTCTACCGCATCGATGCCGGCCAGCAGACCCACTGGGCGCTCGACGACCGGCAACTGAACACGACGCTCGCGGCCATCAAGCAGGCCAACGGGCGGGTCCGGCCGGAAGTGACCCGTTTCAAGGGCCTCGGCGAAATGATGCCGAAAGTACTGTGGGAGACGACGCTGAACCCGAAGACCCGCCGTCTCCTCCGGGTCGGGATCGCCGACCAGATTCAGACCGACCGGGTGATCACCGATCTGATGGGGCGCGACGCCTCGGCCCGGTTCCGGTTCATCATGGACCGGGCCGAAGATGCCGGCGGCCTGGACGTCTGAGGACTCCCGCCCCCGCTGTCTTCGACCGGTACGGCCAGAGGTTCTGCGCCGTCAACCACGGCCGCCGATTGGCGCCGGCCCGGCGGTCGCGATATCATGGGAACCTGTGGCGGAAACCCCGCCGCCTTCGACCGGCGCTGCATCCCGCGTGGACCGCGTCGCTCCTCGGGTGCCCATGCCCGACAGGCGCCCTCGCCGCGCCTCGGCATGCGCGCGCAGCCGCATGCCGCCACGGCATGGGGACATCGAGTCGATTGCCGACCCCGCTTGACGCACTGGAGATCACCGATGCGCAGTCCGACCCGCCTCGTCCGAATACTCCCGCTCGTTCTCCTGCTGGCTCCGGCCGCGGCGCCGGCCCAGCCCGCCGGCCCGGGCAACGCCGCCGCGGCGCCGGCCGACGCGTGGCCGCAGTTCCGGGGCACCCCGTCCCTGACCGGGGTGTCCGAGACCGAGTTGCCGGCCGAACTGACGCTGCAGTGGACCTACGAGATGGACGACGTGATCGACTCGTCGGCGGCCATCGCCGACGGCACCGTCTACGTCGGCAGCTATGCCGGCACCCTGATCGCCCTCGATCTGCAGACCGGCGAGGAACGCTGGAAGTATTCGACCGGCAACATGGGCATCGGCGAATCGTCGCCCGCTGTCGCCGGCGGCCTCGTGTTCATCGGCGACCTCGGCGGCGTGTTCCACGCCGTCGACGCCGCGACCGGACAGGCCCGCTGGACGTTCGAGACCCTGGGCGAGATCAAGTCGTCCCCGGTCGTCGTCGGCGACCGGGTGCTGATCGGCTCGTACGACGGGTATCTCTATGCGCTCGACGCCGCCGACGGGACCCTTATCTGGCAGTACGAGACGCTCAACTACGTGCACGCCACCCCCGCGGTCTGGAACGGCGTCGCCTATTTCGGCGGGTGCGACGAGCTGTTCCACGGGGTCCGGGTCAGCGACGGCGCCGAGGTCGTCAACCTGCCGGCGGGCGCCTACACCATAGCGTCCCCGGCGATCGTCGACGGGAAGGTCTTCTTCGGCACCTACGACAACGAAGTCATCGGCATCGACCTCGAGACGCAAGAGCTGATCTGGCGCTACGAGCATCCGCGGCGGCATTTCCCGTACTACTCGTCCGCGCTGGCGACCCGGGACACGATCGTGGTCGGCGGACGCGACAAGATGATCCACGCCATCGACGAGCGGACCGGCGAGGGGCGGTGGACGTTCACGACCCGGGCGCGGGTCGACTCGTCCCCGGCCGCAAGCGGAGACCGGGTGTACGCCGGGTCGAGCGACGGCCGCCTGTACGTGCTGGACCTCATGAGCGGGAAGAAGCTGTGGGAGTTCGACGCCGGCGCGCCGCTCGTGGCGTCACCGGCCATCGCCGAGGGCCGGCTCGTCATCGGATCGGAAGACGGCGTGTTGTACTGCTTCGGGTGAGGCCGCGGGACCGCCCCGGCGGACGACTCTTTCGCTCCTGTCGCTCCTGTATAGTGGGAGCGATGGCAGGTGTGGTTCTCGCGGTACGCAGAGCGGACTGCATCGGACACGGGCCGGACCAGGGACAGTAGAGACGGATGACCGAGACAACGCAGACGGCGGCAGCGGAACAGACCGGGGTCGGCAGCTACTTCGTCGCCAACTATCCCCCGTTCTCGACCTGGACGCACGAGGCGGTGGACGACGATGCGGTGCCGGCGCTGGCCCAGCCTCCTGCCGACGTCCCGCTCGGACTCTATCTGCACATTCCGTTCTGCCGGAAACGGTGCCACTTCTGCTACTACCGCGTCTATACCGGCAAGAACGCCAACGACGTGGCCGAGTATCTCGACCTGCTGGGCCGGGAGTGGGAGCTCTACGCCACGCAGCCGGCCATCGCCGGGCGGCCCCTCCGGTTCGTGTACTTCGGGGGCGGCACGCCGTCGTTCCTGTCGGTGCGGCAGCTCCGCGGGCTCGTCGATCGGCTGTCGCAGGTGACGCCGTGGACCGGCGCCGAGGAGATCACCTTCGAGTGCGAGCCGGGCACCCTCACCGAGTCGAAGCTGGCCGCGATCCGCGAGCTCGGGGTGACCCGGCTGAGTCTCGGCATCGAGCACTACGACGACCACGTCCTCGACCTGAACGGCCGCGCCCACCGCTCGGCGGAGGTGTTCCGGGCCTACGGCTACGCGCAGACCCTGGGTTTCCCCCAGATCAACATCGACCTCATCGCGGGGATGCTCGGCGACACCGACGCCAAGTGGCGGGCTGCGGTCGAGAAGACGATCGAGCTCGACCCCGACAGCGTCACTATCTATCAGATGGAGCTGCCCTACAACACGACCATCAGCCACGATCTGCTCGAGAACACCGGCCAGTTCACGGAGGAGGTCGCCGGCTGGTCGACGAAGCGGCGCTGGGTGCAGGAAGCCTTTGCGGCGCTGGAAGATGCCGGCTATACCGTCGGCAGCGCCTATACCGCGGTCAAGAATCCGGCCGCGACCCGGTTCGTCTACCGCGACCAGCTCTGGCAGGGCGCCGACCTCGCGCCGCTGGGGGTCGCCTCGTTCGGGCACGTCAACGGCGTGCACCTGCAGAACTTCGATGGCTGGGGCCCCTACGCGGCCGCCATCCAGCGCGGCGAGATTCCCCTGAACCGCGCCTACCGGCCGACCACGGAGGAACGGCTGATTCGCGAATTCGTGCTCCAGCTCAAGCTCGGCGCGGTGCGACCGGCCTACTTCCAGGCCAAGTACGACGTGCCGGTGCTGGAGCGGTTCGCCGGCGCCCTGGCCGCCCTGCGCAACGACGGCTACCTGATGGCGGCCGATGCGGATCAGATCGCCCTGACCCGCCACGGGCTGCTCCGGGTCGACAGCCTGCTGCCCCGCTTCTTCCTTCCCGAGCATGTCAATCTCAGATACACCTAAGGCCGCCTCGGCTCCCGAGTCGCCCTACGATGCGATCGTCGTCGGCGGCGGGCCGGCCGGGGCCACCACCGCGACCGTGCTGGCCCAGCATGGACGCCGGGTGCTGCTGCTGGAGCGGGAGCGGTTCCCCCGGTACCACATCGGCGAGTCGCTGATGCCCTATACCTGGTTCACCTTCGAGCGCCTCGGGGTGCTCGACTGGCTGAAGCAGTCGGGCAGCCCGCTGAAACACAGCGTGCAGTTCGTGTCGACGAACGGCAAGGTGTCGCAACCGTTCTATTTCTTCCAGACGATCGAGCACGAATGCGCGAGCACGTGGCAGATCCTGCGGTCGGACTTCGACGCCATGATGCTGCGGAACGCCGCCGAGAAAGGGGCCGAGATCCGACAGGGGGTTACCGTCCGCGACGTGCTGATGGAGAACGACCGGGCCGTCGGGGTGCGCGCCACCCTGGCCGGCGGCGAGACCGCGACCTGGGGGGCCCGGGTCGTCGTCGACGCCACCGGGCGCGATACCCTGCTGGCCAACCGGCTGGGCTGGAAACGGCGCGACCCCGACCTCGAAAAGATCGCCATCTTCACCTACTTCACCGGCGCGTGCCGCGATCCGGGACTGGATGCGGGCGCCACCACCGTCGCCTACATACCCGACAAGGGCTGGTTCTGGTACATCCCGCTGGTCGATGACACGGTGAGCGTCGGCGTCGTCGCCGAGCACGACTACCTGTATCGGGATACGCGCGACCCGGAAGCCATCTTCCGGCGCGAGGCGGCTGAGTGCCGGTGGATTCGCGAGCATCTCGAACCGGGCACCCACCGGGGGCCGATGCGGGTCACCGGCGAGTTCAGCTACCGCGCCGCCGCCGCCGCCGGCAACGGCTTCTGCCTCGTGGGCGACGCCTACGCCTTCCTCGATCCGGTCTTCTCGTCCGGGGTCTTCGTGGCCCTCAAGGGAGGAGAGCTCGCGGCCGACGCGATTCACGGGGCGCTCGACCGCGGCGACGACATCACCGCCGCGACCTTCGAGGACTACGCCCGCGACGTGCGCTACGCGCTCGACAGCTTTCGCCGGATCGTCATCGCGTTCTACGACCAGACGTTCAACTTCGGCGAGTTCATCGGCGCCTATCCGGACTTGCAGCCGCGGCTCGTGGACGTTCTCGTGGGCAACGTCTCCCGGGATCTCGAACCGCTGTTCGAGGCGCTGGCAGAGTATTCCGGGGAGCGGGGCCGGCAACCCGCCGCCGGGCTGCCCTAGACTCCCAGCCCTGCCTCCCCGAATGCAGACACCGTCCAGGGACCGACCGTGATCAGCGAATTCCGCCTCACCCGGCGCGTCCAGTTCCACGAGACCGATGCCGCCGGCATCGTTCACTTCAGTTGCTTCTTCCGCTACATGGAGGAGGCGGAGCACGGGCTGTGGCGGGCGGCCGGCCTGAGCATCGCCCCGCCCGACGCCCGGGTCGGGTTCCCGCGGGTCGCGTCGAGCTTCGAGTTCCTGCGGCCGCTTCGGTTCGAGGACGAGTTCGAGGTCCTGCTGCAGGTGACGAGGAAGTCGGCGAGAAGCCTGTCC
The DNA here is from genome assembly GCA_965229825.1 of Vicinamibacterales bacterium. Lineage (GTDB taxonomy): Bacteria > Acidobacteriota > Vicinamibacteria > Vicinamibacterales > UBA8438 > JAJEEA01. Next base: position 1,006,682 of record CBDDJQ010000011.1, on the reverse strand, counting down.
TACCGTGCGACGATCACGAAGGACGGCGACACCGCGGCCCGCGGCACCCTGACCGTCGCCTGCGTCGCCAAGGAAGCGGGACAGCCGATGCGCAGCACGCCGATTCCGCCGGACATCGCGACCCGGTTCGCGGTGGCGCCCGCGGCAGCGCCCGCGGGCGCGGAAGATCGCCGATGACGGGTCCGGGGCCGGCGCCGCCGGACACCGAACGCCTGCCCCGCGCGACCCTTCTCGAGCGGCAGGGACGGCGACTCACCGCACTCGTGGCCGCCATCGACGGGCGAAACTCGTTCTATACGCGAAAGCTCGCCGAGGCCGGGGTGAAGCCGGCGGCGTTCCGCTTTCCCGACGACCTCTCCGCCCTGCCGTTCACGACCCGGCACGAACTGGCGGCGGACCAGGAGGCGGACCCGCCGTGGGGCACCGCCCATACGGAGCCGCTCGACCGCTACACGCGGTATCACCAGACGTCGTCGACGACCGGACGTCCCCTGCGGTGGCTGGACACCGGCGCGAGCTGGCGGTGGATCATCGACTGCTGGAAGGCGGTGTACCGGGCGGCGAGGGTCACCGCCGCCGACCGCATCTTCTTCCCGTTCGGATTCGGGCCTTTCATCGGCTTCTGGGCGGGATTCGACGCCGGCGCGCAACTGGGGGCCATGTGCATCCCCGGCGGCGCGATGTCGAGCGAGAGCCGGCTCCGCCTGCTCGACGCGGTGCGGCCCTCGGTGGTCTGCTGCACGCCCACCTATGCGCTCAGGCTGGCGGAGGTGGCGCGCGCCACCGGACTCGTCGATCTGGCGGACGGCCCGGTGCGGACCCTCATCGTCGCCGGCGAGCCCGGGGGCCACATCCCCGCCACGCGCGAGCAGATCGAACGCGGCTGGGGCGCCCGCGTCATCGACCACCACGGCCTGACCGAGGTCGGGCCAATGAGCTTCGAGTGCCGGGAGGCGACGGGAGCCCTGCACCTGAACGAGTGCGAGTTCGTCTGCGAGGTGCTCGACCCGGCCAGCGGGGCGGCGGTTCCGGCGGGCGAGCCGGGCGAGCTCGTGGTCACCAACCTCGGCCGCACCGCGAGCCCGGTCATCCGCTACCGGACGGGAGACATCGTGCGGGTGCGGGAGGAGACCTGCACCTGCGGCCGGACCCTCGCCCGCGCCGTCGGCGGCATTGTGTCGCGGGCGGACGACATGGTCTGGGTACGCGGCGTCAACGTGTATCCGACCGCGGTCGAGGCGGTGATTCGCCGGTTCCCCGAGGTCGTGGAGTACCGGTGCACGGTGTCGACCCGCGGTACGCTGACGAAGCTGGCGGTGGAGGTCGAGCTGCAAGGAAGCACGGCCGACACCGGGGCGGCGGACGCGGTGGGCACGGCCCTGCACGAGGCCCTGGGCCTGACCGTGCCCGTACGGGTGGTGGACGCCGACACCCTGCCCCGGTTCGAGCTGAAGGCGCGGCGGTTCGTGGACGCACGGGCGCCGGAGACATCGGAAGGAGTACGGCAATGAGCGAGGTCAAGCTGTCGGTCAACAACGTCATGCTGGGCACGACCGATCTGGCGCGAGCCCTGGCCTTCTATCACGAGACCCTGGAGCTGGACATCCGGTTCGAATCGCCCGGCTTCGCCTTCCTCGACGGCGGCGGCGTGACCCTCGTCCTGAGCGAAGCCCACGCACGTCTCGCCACCCCGGTGGCGGGGGGCACGGAGATCGTGTTCGGGGTCGAGGACGTGACCGCCGCCCACGCGGCATTGACCGCGCGGGGGGTCGCGTTTCTCAGCCCCCCCAGCAACGTCACCGGCGACCAGTGGGCCGCCAACTTCCGCGACCCCGACGGACACCTGCTGTCGGTGTTCGGCCCGCAAGGTTCCCGTTCCTGAACCGGCCGGGCACGGCGCGGACCCCTGGAGGGTCGGTTCGACGGACAGCGGCACGGCCAGGCGGCTGCCAGAGTCGGGGCCGTGAAACGGCGCGGACTCCTGCAGGGTTGGTTGGGCGGACCGCGGCGCCGCGGCGATGTCCGGGCTATAGTGAAGGCGTCGCCGGGAGATTCGGCGATGCGATCCGCGACCCGCTCGACAACCGCCGCGGGCGGACGGATCCGCGGACGGTCGGGAACCGGCGACCAGGAAAGGCACCGATGGAGAAGCGCATCTCTCGCCGCCAGTTGCTGAACGCGGTCGGCGCGGCCGGCGGGCGGCGGCCGTGCACGCCGCGGCCACCGCCCTCGGGCTGCTGCCGGCGGTGGCGCGGGCGGGCCAGGTCGCCCTCCGGCCGGCCGGCGGCCAGCCGCGGCACGTCGTCATCATCGGCGCCGGCATCGCCGGCCTGACCGCGGCGTACGAGCTCCGCAGGGCGGGCCACCGCTGCACCGTCCTGGAGGCCTCGCACCGTCCCGGAGGACGCAATCTCACCCTCCGGCACGGCGACGCCGTCGACGAGCTGGGGGCCCGGCAGGTCTGTGAGTTCGACGACCATCCCGACCTCTACTTCAACGCCGGCCCGGCGCGCATTCCCGGCAGCCACACGAACCTGCTGCGCTACTGCCGCGAGCTCGACGTCCCCCTCGAGATCTTCGTCAACGACAACCGCAACGCCTGGGTCCAGGACGACGCCGCCTTCGGCGGACGGCCCATCCGCAACCGCGAGTACATGACCGACGCGCGCGGCTTCCTGGCCGAGCTGCTCGCGAAATCGGTCGACCCGCGTGCCCTCGACGCCCGTCTCGACGCCGCCGATCACGAGCGGCTGCGCGAGTTCCTGCGCGCGTACGGCGACCTGGACGAGACGCTCGGCTACCACGGCTCGGACCGCGCCGGCTATGCCAGCGGCGGCATGACCTCGCCCGGCGTCAAGAAGCCGGTGCGCGGCTTTTCCGAGCTGCTCGACGCGAACTTCTGGCACGAGTACATGCACTGGGGCGAGCTGGCGGATCAGGCCTCGCCCATGATGCAACCCGTCGGCGGCATGGACCGCATCGTCGAAGGCTTCATGCGCCGCGTCGGGGACGCGGTCGAATTGCAGGCGGCGGTGCACGAGATACGGCTGCGCGAGACCGGCGTGGAGGTGGCGTATACCGGCGCCCGCGGAGAGGTGCGCGCCGTCGAGGCCGACTACTGCCTCAACAGCATGCCGGTACACTTGGTGGTGGGGCTCCGGCACAACCTGCCGGCGTCGTACGTGCGGGCGCTGCGCGCCCCCGGGCGGGGCAGGCTGTTCAAGCTGGCGTTCCAGGCGGAGCGCCGCTTCTGGGAAGACGAGCAGATCTACGGCGGCATCTCCTGGACGAACCAGGACATCACCCAGATCTGGTATCCACCCCACGGCATTCACGGCAGCACCGGCGTCATTCTCGGCGCCTACGCCTTCGACGATGCACGCGGCCACCGGCTCACCCGACTGTCGCCGGCCGCACGCATCGAGGCGGCGCTGGCTCAGGGCGAGAGGGTCCACCCCGACTACCGACAGCTCGTCGGGCGGGGCATCAGCGTGGCCTGGTACCGGATGAACCACGTTCTCGGGTGCTCGGCCCGGTGGAGCGACGAGGCGATGCGGGACCATTTCGCGACCCTGCAGAACCCCACCGGCCGGCACTACATGGTGGGAGATCAGATCAGCTACCACCCGGGCTGGCAGGAAGGCGCAATCCAGTCGGCCTACCATGCCCTGCGGGACATCGACCGGCGGGAGCGGGAGACGGGGGTGGCGGGTTGACGACGAGACGGCGCCAGCCAGGGAAGCCAGGAAGAACGATGCGGCATCTTCGACACTCGTCGGCGCGGGCGGCCGCCACGGTCCTGACCGTAGCGTGGATCCTTACCGCCGGAGCGACTCCGGCGGCCGGTCAGGCGCCGGACGCTGCCGCGTCCGCGGTCCGGGCGCTGTACGTCAACGCCTGCGCGTCCTGCCACGGGACCGACGGACGAGGCAATTCGCAGATCGACGCGCCGGTGCTCGCGGGCCTGAGCTCCGCCTACCTCGAACGGCAACTGGAGAGCTTTCGCCGCGGCTACCGGGGGCGCCACCCCGAAGACCTCGAAGGCCTGGAGATGCGCCCCATGGTCGGCGGGCTTACCGACGCGGACTTCGCGGCCCTGGGGGCGTGGCTGGCGTCGCTGCCGGCGCCGGCGTCGGCCGACGTCGAAGCGTCGGGCGACCCCATGCGCGGGCGGACCCGCTACGCCGCGTGCGCGGTCTGTCACGGCCGGTCCGGGGAAGGCAACGACGCCCTCGGCGCGCCGCGGCTCGCGGGTCAGGCGAGCTGGTACACCGCGCGGCAATTGCGCAAGTTCATCGACGGCGTCCGGGGCTCGCACCCCGACGACACCTCCGGCGCGTCCATGCGCGCGAGCGTGGCGGACCTCGACCCGCGCGAGGTGGTCGATTTGGTCGCCTGGATCGAGACGCTGCGGGAACCGGGGCCGTGAGACTGGGGTAGGATCGAAGTTCGTACGTATTCGCCGCGCCCGGTTGGGAGTGGATGCCGTCGGATTCCGCCGGCATGCGGGCGGAGAACCGGTGCATCGGCTCGAGAGGCAGGTTGCAGCATGCGTCGAGACGGATTGGTGGCAGTGATACTGGCGTGCGTCCTGGCCGCGTCGTGCGGCGGGGGCGGCGGCGCAGACGGGGATGCGGCGCCGGAACGGGTGTTCCTGAGCATGGGCACGGCGCCGCCGGGAGGCGCCTTCTTCGTCGTCGGCAGTGCGCTGGCCGAGGTGCTGAACGAGTTCGGGACCGGGTTCGGCTGGAACGCCACGGCGGAAGCCACCAGCGGCTCGCAGGAGAACATCCGGCGGCTCGACAGCGGCGAGCTCGATTTCGCCATGTCGAACGCGGCGATCACGTATTTCGCGGTCCGGGGCGCCGAGGGCTGGGAAAAGGTGTATCCGATGCGGACGGTGATGACCCTGGCGCCGAACGTGGCGCTGTTCATCAGCCCCGCCGGGTCCGGCGTCGAGACCATCGAGGATCTGCGCGGCGAGCGCGTGAGCGTCGGGCCGGCCGGCGCCGGCTTCGAGTACTTCGTGAGGCCGCTGCTCGCGGCGCACGGTCTCACCTACGACGACTTCTCGCCGCTGAACGCCACCCAGTCCGGCGCCGTCGACCTGATCGCGGACGGCTCGGCGGCGGCGGTCTTCGTGGGCGGGGCGGTGCCCACCGCCTCGATCACCCAGGCCTCGGCGTCTCAGGACATCCACTTCATACGGTTCGACGAGGACGTTCGGCAGCAGCTCATCGACGAGTACCTCTTCTTCCGCCCGGCGACGATTCCCGCCGGCACCTATCGCGGGCAGGACGAACCGTTCGAGGGACTCGACGTCGGGTCGATGCATCTCATCACCGCGGCCGGCGTGAGCGAGGATCTCGTCTACAACGCGACGAAGATCCTGTACGAGCAGCGGGAGAGCGTCGTCGAGAAGCATGCCGCGGGCCGGGCCATCAACCCCGGCAACGTCGTGCGCGACACCGGCACCGAGTTCCATCCCGGCGCCATCCGCTTCTACCAGGAGATCGGGATCTGGCCGCAATAGCGGCACCCCGCGCCCTTTGACCCACGCCCTTTGGCGAGGGCGCCGGCCGAGGCTGCGCGCTCGAGGCGGCTCGCCGGTGAAACCGGAGTTCCGTTCGGGGCTGCCCCCCGCCCCCGGCCGGGTGTCTTCGACGCCCGGGATACGCGGGTCGAGCGGTAAGGACGCTGACGGAAATTACCTTGCCGTGAGCCAGGCGCGCCAAGCCGCAGAAAACAGGCTACGCCCGGGCGCAGTTGGCAACTTTATATCGATCACTATCCCAGGTCGACCGCACCGAAATCCATCATGCCCGAGACAACCGCGCCCGCGCCGACCGGTCGTGACACCGACGCTCTCCGGCAGGCGATCACCCGCGTGCTCGCGGTGGGCCTGTGCGCGTTCACCCTGGCCCAGGTGAACTATCCGATCCTGGCCCCCCAGCCGCAGTTGGCGGTCTTCGCGCTGCTGGGGCTGGTCATCTGCTTCCTGAACGTCCCCGTGCACCCGACCCTGAAGTATCACCCGGCGGCGCGGGCCGGCGACCTCGTCCTGGCGGTGCTGGCGGCGGTCTGCTGCGGATGGATCCTCGTTCAGAACGAACCGTTCTTCGAGAGTCTGTGGCAGGGCGGCTCGACCCTGGGCAATCGCGCCGGGTTCGAGACCGGGGCCGACATCCTGATCGGCGTCGTCGGCCTGCTGCTCGTGATCGAGGCGGCGCGCCGATCCCTCGGACTCGCCCTGCCGATTCTCTCCGGCCTGTTCCTGGTCTACGCGTACGTCGGCGCCAGCATGCCCGACTGGCTGTTCCCCCACCGCGGATACTCCATCGAGCGCATCGTCGCCCAGGCGTTCCTGCAGGCGCAGGGCACCTTCGGAGTCGCGCTGAGCGTGATGTTCACGTACGTCTTCCTGTTCGTCATCTTCGGCGCCTTCCTCTCGGCCAGCGGCGCGACCCGCTTCATCATCGACTTCGCGCAGGCGGTCTTCGGCCGCAGCCCGGGCGGACCCGCCAAGGTGGCGGTGCTCGCGAGCGGCCTGATGGGATCGCTGTCCGGCAGCGCCGTCGCGAACACCGCGACCACCGGCACCTTCACCATCCCGATGATGCGCAGCGCCGGCTTCAAGGCGACCACCGCGGCCGGCATCCAGGCCGCGGCCAGCTCCGGCGGGGCGCTGATGCCCCCGGTGATGGGCGCCGGCGCCTACATGATGCTCGAGATCGTCGACCCCCCGGTCACCTATCTTCAGATCATCCGGGCCGCGCTCATTCCGGCGATTCTCTACTACCTGTCGCTGTTCCTGATCACCCACTTCCACGCCCGCAGGACGGTGCGCGACGAAGCGGGTGGGGACGGCCCCGCGGGCACCACCACTGCCGCCCCGCTGTCCGAGTCGCGCCACGAGGGCATCGTCTTCGCCACCGCCCTCGGCACCCTGATTCTGCTGCTGATCCTGGGTTATACCCCGTTCCGGGCGGTGAGCGCGGCGCTGGTGGGCATCGTCGTCGTCGCAGCGTTCAACGAACGCACCCGCCTGTCGCTCCGGGACGTCATTCAGGCCTTCGTGAAATCGGCGCGAGACGTCGTCTCGCTCATCGCGGCCTCCGCGTCCGTGGGCATCATCATCGGCATCGTGACCCTGACCGGCATCGGCACCCGCCTGCCCGCGACCATCCTGCCCTTGGCCGAGCAGAGCCTGTTTCTCGCCCTCGTGCTGATCATGATCTCGTCGATCATCCTTGGGATGGGTCTGCCCTCGGCGGTCTGCTACCTGCTGCTCGCGACCCTCATCGGACCCGTGCTCGGCAACCTCGGGGTGGTCCCTCTCGCCGCGCATCTGTTCATCTTCTACTTCGGCATGATGTCGATGGTGACCCCGCCGGTCGCCCTCGCGGGCTACGCGGCCGCTTCGATCGCCGGCACCAACATCATGGCCACGAGCTTCGCCGCCTTCCGTTTCGCCCTCGTCGGGTTCACGCTGCCCTACATCTTCGTCTACCGTCCCGAGCTGCTCATGCTGACGCCGACCGGCGAGGCCGCCGGTCCGCTCGCGATGCTGGTGCCGGTGGTCATCGGCACCCTCGGCGTGCTGTGCTTCGCCTCGGGCATCACCGGCCAGCTTCGGACCGCCCTGCCCCTGCCCCTCCGCCTCGCCATGTTCGCCGCCGCCGCGCTGCTGCTCGCCCCCGGCCCGACCGTCTCGATGGCCGGCCTGCCGGTGCCCGTGCTCGACGCGGCCGGCGTGGTCCTGTTCGGCGTGATCTTCGCGATGAACCGGGCGCGGTGAGCCGGCCAGGACCCCGATGAGGCCGAGCCCGGCCCCGCCGGTCGGCGGTCACAGCGGCAGCCCCGGGGTTCGGGCAACCCTCGCAGTCGCGATTGCGCCAGACAGCAGTGATGTCATAATGACAGCATGGCTGTCCAAATCACGGTACGCAACGTCCCGGAAGCCGTGCGTGACGAGCTTGCCGCCCGCGCGGCGCTCGCCCACAAGTCGATGCAGGAGTACCTGCGGGGCGAGCTCGAACGGTTGGCATCCAAGCCGTCCGTCGATCGATGGCTCGAACGGGTTCGCGAGCGCCAGAGCGCCACGCAGACGCGCCTGCCGGCCAGCGAGATTCTCCGCCATCTCGACGCCGGACGGCGCTGACACGCGGTGGCGGGGGTCATCGTCGACGCTTCGGTGCTCGTTGCGGCAGTCCTCGATACCGGACCCGATGGCGACTGGGCCCGCGGAGTGACCACCGCAGAGCACCTGATCGCACCACAGTTGGCGCCCATCGAAGCCGCAAACGTGTTGCGGCGGGCTGAGCTGGCGCGCAAGATCTCCACCCTGGAGGCAACGGCGGGCTATCAGGATATCCTCGGTCTTCAACTCGAGTTGCTGGGCTTCGAACCATTCACGCAACGGGTCTGGGAGTTGCGTCTCAACCTGACCACCTATGACGCCTGGTACGTCGCCTGCGCCGAGGCGCTGGGCATACCGTTGGCGACGCTCGATCTCCGCCTCGGCCGGGCGCCGGGTCCAACCTGTGAGTTCCTGTTGCCAAGCCACATCCCGGAGCCGCCCGGAACATCACGCCGAAGCTGAAGAGACGGCACCTGATACGATCAGCCGGACACAGCGAGCCGCCGCCCCGCCATGACCCCCGCCGAGATCTCCTATAATCGCTCGCGGTTCTCGACCCGCCTCCTCGAGAACCGGCTCTATACGGCCGGCCATAGCTGGATGGAACGCGAGGACGAGGAGGTGTGGCGGGTCGGGTTCACGAAGTTCGCGGTGCGCATGCTGGGAGAAATCGTCGAGCTGGGGTTCGAGACCGAGCCGGGAGCGGCGGTGGAGACCGGCCAGGTCATCGGCTGGCTGGAAGGCTTCAAGGCGGTGACCGACATGTACTCGCCTCTGGCGGGGCGGTTCGAGGGGTTCAACCCCGCCGTCGACGACCGGGCGGCGTTGCTGTCGAAGGACCCTTACGGCAAGGGCTGGCTCTTCCGGGTGCGCGGACAGCCGGGAGACGACTGTCTCGACGTGCAGGAATACATCGCTTTGCTGGACACGACCATCGACAAGATGCTGGGACGACGGCATGACTGAGCCGGCCCACTACGCCATGATCGGCGGGTTTCTCGGAGCGGGGAAGACGACCGCGGTGGCGCGTCTCGCCCGGCATCTGACGGACCAGGGCCGTCGGGTCGGGCTGATCTGCAACGACCAGAGCAGCGGGCTGGTGGATACCAACCTCCTGCGCTCCAAGGGCTTCCCGGTCGAGGAGATCACCGGCGGCTGCTTCTGCTGCCGCTTTAACTCGCTCCTGGAGGCGGCCGAGAACCTGACCCGGGACTCGCGACCCGACGTGTTCCTCGCCGAACCGGTCGGGAGCTGCACCGATCTGGTGGCCACCGTCTCCTACCCGCTGCGCCGCATCTACGGCGACCGCTTCACGGTGGCGCCGCTCAGCGTCCTCGTCGACCCGGTGCGGGCCGCCCGCATGGTGGGTCTCATCGACGGCCGGAGCTTCTCGGAGAAGGTGACCTACGTCTACCGCAAGCAGTTGCAGGAGGCGGACATCATCGTCGTCAACAAGTGCGATGCGCATCCCGCCGATCTGCTCGAACGGCTGTCGGCGGCGCTCGGCGAGCAGTTTCCGCAGGCCGCCGTTCTCACCTGCTCGGCCCGGACCGGAACCGGCGTCGATGCCTGGTTCGAGGCGGTGCTTGCCGAAAATCTTGCCTCCCGGTCGCTGGAGATCGACTACGATATATACGCTGCGGGCGAGGCGCTGCTGGGCTGGCTGAACTGTACCGTCCAGCTTCGCGCGGACGAACCGTTCGACGGCAACCGGACGCTGGTCGATCTGGCCCTGCAGGTGCGCGAGCGCCTCGCCGCCAACGGGGAGGAGATTGCCCATCTCAAGATGACGCTGGACGCGCGGGACGGGTCCGGCACGCTGTCGGTGGTGAGCCTCGTCGGCACCGACCGGGAGCCCGACCTGCGAGAGTCGCTGTTCGATCGCGTCGACGCGGGCGAGTTGGTGGTGAATTTGCGGGCCGAGGCGGATCCGGTCCGGCTCGAAGCGGTGTTGCGCGACACCCTGGCCTCGCTCGACGGCATGCAGGCTCGGGTCGAGCATCTGGAGCAGTTGCGCCCCGGACGGCCGGTTCCGACGCATCGGATGGCGTGACGGCGTAGCGGATGGCGCGATGAAAATTCTGTATTGCAACTGCACCTACGCCAAGGTCGTCCCGGCCGAGGTCAAGAAGGAGGTTCTGCGCCGACTGAGCGATTCCGGCCAGGCCTTCGATGCGGTGGCGGATCTCTGCGACATGTCCGCGCGCAAAGACGCCGCGTTGCGGAAGATAGCCGAAGCCGGCGACACGAAGATCGCCGCCTGCTATCCTCGCGCGGTGAAATGGCTGTTCCACGCGGCCGGCAACCCGCTCCCGAGCGAGGGCGTCGAGGTGTTGAACATGCGTGAAGACTCGGCCGACGACATCACCAGGGAGCTGCTCGGATGAGCCGCACCGAAGGACGCAATCTGCGGGTCGTGCTGTACGAGGGTCCGGGCAGCCAGGTTCTCGACGACGACGAACGCTTTCAGGCGCTGTCGGCCCTGCTCGACAACGGTTTCGAGGTCACGCGCCCGATGGCCGGCCAGGACGTGGCGCCGGCCGACGATGCCCCGGTCCTGGTGCTGGGCCGGCTCGACGGCGCGCCGGCCGCGGACCCCGATCAGGACGTGCACTTCCGCAACCTCGCGGAGGTCGACGCCCTCGCGGCGGCCCGTGAAGTGCGCGAGGCCGCCGGCGCCCGCGCCCTGGAGGCGTGGAAGCCGTGGTTCCCGGTGATCGACTTCGATCGCTGCACCAACTGCATGCAGTGCCTGACGTTCTGCCTCTTCGACGTGTACGGGGTCGACAAGCAGAAGCAGATCACGGTGCAGAACCAGGACAACTGCAAGACCGACTGCCCGGCGTGCTCGCGCGTCTGCCCGGAGGTCGCCATCCTGTTCCCGAAATACGGCAAGGGTCCCATCAACGGCGACGTCGTCCGGGAACAGGACATCCAGCGCGAGGCGATGAAGGTGGACATCTCCACCCTGCTCGGGGGAGACCTCTACGGGTCGCTCCGCACCCGCCAGCGCGAAGCCCGGAAACGCTTCTCGACCGAGCGGGACGAGTCGAAGGCGCTGCTCGAACGCAAGCGGTGTCTCGGCAAGCTCAAGAAGGACCTCGACATTCCCGACGAGGTGCTGATGACCCTGCCGTCCGCCGAGGACATCGAGGAGCGGGCCGCCCGCGCCAAGGCGAAGATGGAGAAACGCCTCGCCCGCTCGCAGACCGCGCAGGATGCCAAGCCTGCGCCGACGGAGCGGGAATGGGGAATCTGATGGCACGCGGCGGGGCGTCCGCCGCAGGAGTCCGCGCCGCAGGAGTCCGCGCCGCAGAACGCGGTGTGGACTCGTGTAGGACTGGTTGGGCGGACAGCAGCGTCGCGGAGCGGCGGTGATGTCCGGGCTGAGACCGGCGGGATTCGGAGCGAGACGATCATGTTGAGGGCAGCGGCCGGACTCGGCTATCGCACGATGCGCTCGACGGACGCGCGTCTGCTGTGGAAGTTCGCCTACAACTTCGGCTACAAGGGGGTCCGGTCGGTTCAGAAGTTCAAGAAGCGCCTGAAAGCCGGCGTGTCGTTCCCCCCGTTCCTCTACATCTCGATCACCAACGCCTGCAACCTGCGCTGCCAGGGGTGCTGGGTCGACGTCGACAAGCCCCAGCACCTGATCAGCTACGACGACCTGAACCGCCTGATCGACAACGCGAAGCAGCACGGCAACAGCTTCTTCGGCATCCTCGGCGGCGAGCCGTTCATGCACCCGGACCTCATCCGGGTCCTGAAGGCGCACCCCGACTGCTACTTCCAGATCTTCACCAACGGCCACCCCATCACCGACGCCACGGCCGAGCGGCTGCGGGAGGCGGGGAACGCGACGCCGTTGATCAGCGTCGAAGGCACATCCTCGATCAGCGACGAGCGGCGCGGCCGCGAGGGGGTGCTGAACCGCACCCTCGAGGGCATCCGGGCCAGCGTGCGCCACGGGCTGATCACCGGCGTCTGCACCAGCGTCTGCCAGTCGAACATCGACGACCTGGTGCGCGAGGAGTGGATCGACCGATTGATCGGCATGGGGGTGCACTACTGCTGGTTCCACACCTATCGAGTGGTCGGCCCGGTCCCCAATCCGCAGCTCGCGCTGACCCCCGAGCAGGTGCTGTCGGTGCGGCGCTTCGTGATGGACATGCGCAACCGGAAGCCCATCGGCCTGATCGACGCCTACTGGGACGACAAGGGGCAGGCGTTGTGCCCGGCCGCGACCGGCATCAGCCACCACATCGGCCCGTTCGGCGACGTCGAGCCCTGCCCGATCATCCAGTTCGCGAACGAGAAGATTCAGGACAACGACGGCGACCTCTACAAGACGATGACCGAGTCGCCGCTGCTCGCGGACTTCCGCCGGACCGCGGCCGACGCGACGCGGGGCTGCATCGTCCTCGAGCGCCCCGACCTCCTCAAGGAGCTCGTCGAGCGGCACGGCGCCGGCGACACGACGATACGCCAGACCGCGGCCCCCGAGCTCGAAGCGCTGCGGTCGCGGCCGAGCCAGCACAACCCCGGGAACGAGATTCCCGAGGAGAACTGGGTCTATCGGTTTGCCAAGAAGCACTGGTTCTTCGGATTCGGTGCCTATACATAGAGGATCAGTCGGATCCATGGCCACGGACACATCGAGCTACGCCGAAGCCCAGGTCGTCCCCCTGCTGCAGCTACCGCCACAGGTGCCCCGGCAGACCTACCGGCCGGCGCAATCGAACATCCCGGACGACAAGGGGATGCGGGTCCGCCTGAAGCGGCTCACCGAGGACCACCTCAGGCGGGTTGGCGCGGTTCCCCCCCTCACGCTGGACGAGCTGACCGAACATACCGCCGCGGTGCTCGCCAAGGCCGGCCTCGACCCGATCTACAGCGACTATGCCTCGATCTTGGTCAGCAACGCCGCCTGGCGGGACTCGCTGGCGCAGATTCCCTTCGAACGCCGGCTCCTGCTGATCCCGAAGTGTCTCCGGGTGGAAGAGAAGTGTCCCGCCCCGTTCGACGAGTTCGGTCTGCTCTGCAAGGAATGCGGGCTGTGCTCGATCCAGGACCTGACGGTCGAAGCCGAACGGCTCGGCTATGCGGTGCTGGTGGCCGAGGGGTCGGCCATCGTCCGCTCGATGATCGAGACCGGCAAGATCGAAGCGATCGTCGGCGTGAGCTGCATCAACGTGCTGGAGAAGTGCTTTCCGCACATGGAGGCGGCGGCCATCCCCGGGGTGGCCATACCGCTGCTGCAGGACGACTGCGTCAACACCACCGTGGACCTGGACTGGGTCTGGGACCTGCTCCACCTCACGAGCGAGGACAAGACCTACCGTCTCGACCTGGACGCGCTCAAGACGACCGTCCGGAGCTGGTTCGTTCCGGATACCCTCGACGAGGTCATGGGCGCCCCGGCCGACGACGACGCCACCGCGCGCATCGCCCGAGACTACCTCGAGAAGGGCGGCAAACGCTGGCGCCCGTATCTCGCGGCGTGCACGTACATGGCCCTCGAGAGCGACCGCCGGGACACCCAGCCGGACCTGACGGCGGCGGTCCGGAAGGCGGCCGTCGCCATCGAGTGCTTCCACAAGGCCTCCCTCATCCACGACGACATCGAGGACGGCGACGAGCGCCGTTACGACAGCCCCGCGCTGCACACCGAGGTCGGCGTTCCGGTGGCCCTCAACGTGGGCGATTTCCTGGTGGGAGAAGGGTATCGGCTGCTCGCCGAGGCGGGTCACCCCGAGGCCATCGCGATCGCGGCCGAGGGCCACGTGACCCTGAGCCGCGGCCAAGGCCGCGAGCTGCTGTGGGCCCGCGACCCGCAACCGCTGGCGTCGTTGCAGGTGCTGAACATCTTTCGGCAGAAGACGTCGGCGGCCTTCGAGGTGGCGCTGCGCATCGGAGCCACCCTCGGCGGCGCCGACGCGGCGACGCACGACGTCCTCTGCAAGTACAGCGAATCGCTGGGCATCGCGTATCAGATCAAGGACGACATCGAGGACTTCAGGGGCGACGCCGACTCGAACGACCTGGACCAGGTGCGGCTGTCCCTGATTCTGACCATCGCCCACAAGCGCGCGGAGGGCGCCGACCGCGCCCGCGTCGCGTCGGTCATCCGGTCCGGCGCGGCCGACGGGGCGGAGGAGATACGCCGCATCGCCGAAGAGTGCGGCGTCCTCGACAAGGCCGACGACCTTCTGGCCGCGTACCGCGAAGAAGCCATCCGGTCGCTGCGGTTCCTGGCGAGTCCGACGCTCAAGGGCCTGATGCGCCGCATCGTCGGCAAGATCTTCGGCGAGACGTTGATCGAGGGCTACTGCGGTGAGTTTGAGACTCGAAATGCTGCAAGTCGCGCGGCTGGCGCCGAAGCTGCTGCAGGAAGCCTCTAGCCCGGTCGCCGAGTTCTTCCATTCCCAGTTCAACGACGACGGCGGCGCCGCCGACCGATCCGGACAGAGCGATCTCTATTACACGGTCTTCGCGCTCGAAGGCCTGATCGCGCTGCAATGCGAGCCTCCCCCGACCGTCCGCGGCTTCCTCGAATCGTTCGGGGACGGTCGAGACCTCGACCTCGTGCACCTCTGCTGCCTGGCCCGCTGCTGGGCCGCGGTGAAAGAGCCGGGACCGGACCTCGCCCCCCGCATCCACGCGCGGTGGGACCGCGGCAGCGTGTATCACAGCTTCCTGGCCTGGGGCGCGCTGCAGGACCTGGGACAGCGGCCGGAGCCGTTTCCGGTACAGGGCGACGCCGGTGTCCGAACCACGCCGACGACCGCGGCCGCGGTGACCCTGCTCCGCCAGATGGGCGCTCCGGTCCCGCCCGAGGCGACCCGGTGGCTGCTGGCCCGGGCCCACCCCGACGGGGGGTTCCTGGCCACCGACGCGGCGCCGATGCCGGACCTGCTGTCGACCGCCACCGCCCTGCACGCCCTCGCGGGTCAACACGTCCCTTTCGCGCATCTGAAGGAACCGATGCTCGATTTTATCGACACGCTGTGGACCGGCAAGGCGTTCTGCGGCACCTGGGCCGACGATGAACCGGACTCCGAGTACACCTGGTACGCACTCCTCGCCATGGGCCACCTCAGCCTTGCGTGAGCAGCTTCTCGCGGCCCGCACGGCGGCGGGGCACTGGGAGGGCGAGCTGTCGTCGAGCCCGCTCTCGACCGCCACCGCGGTGACCGCGTTGACCTTGGCGGGCGGGCACGAGCGGCTCGTGCGAGACGGGCTCCGGTGGCTGGCGACCCACCAGAACGCGGACGGCGGCTTCGGGGACGCGGCCGGATGCCCCAGCAACATCAGCACGACGACCCTGGCGTGGGCCACCCTCGGGCAGCATCGGGCGACGGGGAAGGAACGCGCGGAAGCGTGGCTCTCAAGGCGGGTCGGCCCCCTGACGGCGGAGTCGCTGGCCGCCGCCATCACCGGGGTGTACGGCGACGACAAGACCTTCGCGGTCCCGATTCTGACCCACTGCGCACTGGCCGGGCGCTTCGGCTGGGAGCGTGTCCCGGTATTGCCGTTCGAGCTGGCCGCGCTGCCCCGCGCCTGGTTCAGTTGGATAGGGCTGCCGGTCGTGAGCTACGCGCTGCCGGCGCTGATCGCGATCGGACACGCGCAGCATCATCACCATCCGACCCGGAACCGGGCGGGCCGCGTGGTGCGGGACGCGGTCCGCGCACGCACGCTGCGCATCCTCGAATCGATTCAGCCCGCGTCGGGCGGGTTCCTCGAAGCCGCCCCGCTGACGAGCTTCGTCACGATGAGCCTCGCGGGCAGCGGGCTCGCCGACCACCCGGTGACGCGGCGCGGCGTCGCGTTCCTGACCGCCTCGGTCCGGGAGGACGGAAGCTGGCCGATCGACACCAATCTCGCCACCTGGGTGACCACGCTTTCGATCAACGCCCTCGGGGGCGCCGCGTTCACCGGCCCAGAACGAGAGCATTTGCGGCGATGGCTGCTGGACCAGCAGTACACCCTCGTGCATCCTTATACCCTGTCGGCGCCCGGAGGCTGGGCCTGGACCGACCTGTCGGGCGGCGTGCCGGACGCCGACGACACCTCCGGCGCCCTCCTCGCGCTGGCCGAGCTGGGCGGCGATGCCGAGACTCGGGCCGCGGCTGCCGCGGGCGTCGCCTGGCTGATCGACCTGCAGAACGACGATGGCGGCATCCCGACGTTCTGCCGGGGCTGGGGCCGGCTGCCGTTCGACCAGAGCAGCCCGGATCTCACCGCCCATGCCCTGCGGGCGTGGCAGGCGTGGCGGGGGCTGGACCCGCGGATCGACCGGGCGACGGAACGGGCGGTCGCGTATCTGGTCCGTCACCAGCGGCCGGACGGGTCGTGGATTCCGCTGTGGTTCGGCAACCCGTGGACGCCCGATCAGACCAATCCGGTCTACGGCACGGCGCGGGTGCTCGAGTGCGGGGACCTGCCGGCGGACGCGAGACGGCGCGCCGAGGAGTTCCTGCGGTCGATGCAACAGGAAGACGGCAGCTTCGGCACCATCGAAGAGACCGCCCTCGCGGTCGCCGCCACCGGCGATGCCCGCGGCAGACAATGGCTCAGGACCCGGACCGCGTTCGAGCCCGCTCCCATCGGGCTCTATTTCGCGAAGCTCTGGTACTTCGAGAAGCTCTACCCGTTGATCTTCACGGCGGCGGCGCTGACCGCCGGTGATCGAGGATGATCGATGGCCCACCGGCCCCGGAACCGACCCGGCCGAACGCGGCGGGGCTCTCGCCGAGGGCTCCTGGAGACGGTCCGATGATCTACCTGGACCACAACGCCACGACTCCCCTGGACCCCCGGGTCCTCGACGCGATGCTGCCGTTTCTCACCGATCGCTTCGGGAACGCGGCGAGCCGCCATCACGCCCTGGGATGCCACGCGGCGACCGCGGTCGAGACCGCCCGCGGCCAGGTGGCATCGGTCATCGGCGCCGACCCGCGGGAGATCATCTGGACCAGCGGCGCGACCGAGTCGGACAACCTCGCCCTCCAGGGGGTCGCGGTCGCGCCCGCGTACGCGAAGAAGCGACACGTCGTGACGGTGGCGACCGAGCATCGCGCCGTCCTCGACACCTGCGAGCACCTCGAACGGCTGGGGGTCGACGTCACCTATCTGCGGGTCGACGACGACGGCCGGCTGGACCTCGACCGCCTGGCGGCGGCGATCACGGAGCGGACCCTGCTCGTCTCGATCATGCACGCCAACAACGAGACCGGCATCCTGCACCCCATCGCCCGCATCGGGGCGCTGTGCCGGGAGCGCGGGGTCCTGTTTCACACCGACGCCACCCAGTCCTTCGGCAAGGAGCCGATCGACGTGAACGCCATGCACATCGATCTGCTGAGCGCCAGCGCGCACAAGATCCACGGACCGAAGGGCGTCG
Source organism: Vicinamibacterales bacterium (assembly GCA_965229825.1). Taxonomy (GTDB): domain Bacteria; phylum Acidobacteriota; class Vicinamibacteria; order Vicinamibacterales; family UBA8438; genus JAJEEA01. The sequence continues at coordinate 989,136 of CBDDJQ010000011.1, read as the reverse complement.
GCATGCTCTTCGTACGCCGCCGCGGTCCCCGCGTGCGCTGCGAGCCGCTGGTGCGCGGCGGGGGCCACGAACGCGGCCTGCGGTCGGGCACCCTCAACGTCCCCGGAATCGTGGGGATGGGCGTGGCCGCCACGTTGCCGGCCGACGACCACGTGCGCCCCCTGCGGGACCGCCTGGAGACCGGCGTACAGTCCCGAGTGGACGGCGTCGAGGTCAATGGCCACGGCGTCGAGCGCCTGGCGAACACGACGAATCTCAGCTTTGCCGGGATCGACGGGGGGAAGCTGATGAAGCGGATGCCCGAGCTGGCGGTATCGTCGAGCTCCGCCTGCACCAGCGCCGCCCTGCAGCCCAGCTACGTCCTCGGCGCGATGGGGTGCGACGACGCGCGCATCCGCGGGAGCGTCCGTTTCTCGCTCGGCCGCTTCAACACCGCCGACCAGATCGAGACCGCCATCGAGACGGTCGCCGGCGCGGTGCTCGCCTTGCGGAGCGGACCGACTGCCGTCCCGTGATAGGCTGGCGGGGTGCAGCGGCTGTGCGCCGGACGCCCGCCACCGCGCCAGGCAGTGCCGTCCCCGCCGGAACGAGAGAAGGGAGCGTGGTATGACCGCCAGACGCCTGTTCGGCCTGGTCGGACTCGCAAGCGTTCTGTGCCTTCCGGTCCTCGCCGAGGCGCAGGAGACGACGCGAGGTTACGCCCCCACGACGCTCCCGCGCACGATCCCGATCTTCCCGCTGCAGGACGTCATGCTGTTTCCGGGGGCGACGCGCCCCCTGCACATCTTCGAAGCGCGCTACCGTGAAATGATCGCGGACGCCCTGGAGGGCGACCGCCTGATCGGGATGGTACTGCTCAAACCCGGCTACGAGGCGGACTACGCGGGGCGCCCGCCGGTCCATCCCGTCGGGTGCGTCGGGATCATCGCCGAGGCCACGGAGCTCCCGGACGGCCGCTACAACATCCTGCTGGGCGGTCTGACGAAGTTCCGGATCCTCCGTGAAGACGACAGCCGCGCCTACCGGCTGGCCGACGTGGAGCCGATTGCCGACGACATGAGCGCCGCCGACCGCAGCCAGCTGAGCGACGTGCGGGAAGACCTCGCCGCCTTGATTCCCCTCGGGATTCCCGGGCTGCAGGTGCCGGAGGGGCTGTCGGACGTGGACCTCGTCAACGGCATTTCGCAGCTCATCGATATCGCCCCCGCCGACCGGCTGGGACTGCTCGAACAGCCGGGGCCGCTGGCGCGGGCGGAAGCGCTCATCGACCTGATCTACATCCGGTCCGCGCTCCGGCGATGAACGCATCAATCGACATCCGACATCCGTGAAGCTGCTGGTCTACCTGTGGGCGCCGTTCGCGAACCTGCTCTGGTACACCCACACGGTGGTCATGGCCAGTCTCTCGTTCCTCATCTGGCCCTTCGATCGCACCGGCGACCGGCAGTTCTGGTGCGCGCGCTGGTGGTGCCGGCTCGTGGCTTGGTCCATCTTCGCCCGCATTCGGGTGCACGGTATCGAGCGGGTGCGGCCGGACGGGACCTACGTGTACCTGGCGAACCACGCGAGTCTCATCGACACCCCGGCGCTGTTCGCCTACCTGCCGTACCCCTTCCGCATCATGGCGAAGCGCAGTCTCTTCTTCGTTCCGTTCATGGGCTGGCATCTCTGGACGGCCGGCCACTTCCCGATCGACCGCGGTGACCGGCGCAAGACGGCGCGCAGCCTGCGCCGGGTCATCGACGGCGTGCGGAACGGCCGCTCGCTCGCCGGGTTTCCGGAGGGAACCCGGACCCCCGACGGCCGGCTCCAGGATTTCAAGCCGGGCCTGTTCAAGATCGCCATCAAGGCCGGCGTACCCATCGTACCGGTCACCATTCGAGGCACGTTCGCCCTCCTGCCCCGGACCACCCTGGCACCTCGACCCGGATCCGTCGACGTGATCCTGGGAGAACCGATCGCCACCACCGACTACGACGGGCGGCGGGTGGGCCCGTTGATCGACCGCACGCGGGCGGTGATTCAGCGGACCCTCGCGGCGGAGCCGCCGGGCAGCGATCCGCGGAGCCCATGGTGAAAGCCCGCGCGGTCTCGCCACGGGCTCCCAGGGTTGCCAATCCGCCGCACAACGAGTAGCCTGATACGCCTACAAACGCGAAGGAGCCTTCATGCGCACGCTGTTCGCCGTCCTGTCGTTGCTGGTGGTCGGTCTCGTGGCCTCCAGCGGGGTGCGGACCCAGGAACCGGTCATCGAGGTCTACAAGTCACCCACCTGAGGGTGCTGCATGGGATGGGTCTCACATCTCAAAGACGCTGGATTCACGGTACGGACGACCGATGTGCCTGACGTCACGCCGATCAAGCAGGAGAAGGGGATTCCGCAACGGCTGTTCTCCTGCCATACGGGCCTGGTCGACGGCTACGTCATCGAGGGTCACGTGCCGGCCGAGGACATACGCCGGCTGCTCGACGAGCGTCCCGATGTCGCGGGCATCTCGGTACCGGGCATGCCCGTCGGCTCGCCCGGGATGGAGGGTCCGAAGTCCTTCTACCGGGAGTACCCCGTCATCTCCTTCACCGACGACGGCGAGCTGGCGCTCTACAATACCCACACGCCGCAATAGCGGACCGGGATCTGCGCGCCCTCGGGGAGTCATGCTGAAACGCCGTTCCTCGGGGGCGCCTCTCCGGGCGCGCATCCGGCTCGACCAGGCAGGGATGAGGGGGTACATCCGCTGGCGTTCGCCCCGTGGCGTCCCGTCGCCGGTCACCGTCCGTTGACGAGGCGGGATGCATTCGCGCGAGTCTCCGCCCGGCCATCCAACACCGCAACAGGCGGCGGCCATCCCGTTCAGACACCGGGAGGGCGCGATCGAGATCTGCCTGGTCACGACCGTCAAGGCCGGCAAATGGACCGTCCCCAAGGGGTTCATCGATCCCGGCGACACCGCCCCGAAAACCGCCCTCAAGGAAGCCCGCGAGGAAGCCGGCATCCATGGACGTGTCGTGGGCGGCCCGGTCGGTTACTATGACACCATGAAGCAGGGTGGCCGTTACTGCGTCGCCGTCTATCTGATGCACGTCGATCGGGTGGACGACATCTGGGAGGAGCGGTCCTTCCGGCAACGGCGCTGGGCTTCCGTCCGTCGTGCGGAGAAGTTGCTTGCCGGCCGGCCGATCGAGGCCGTGCTCCGGCAGGCGTTGACACACATTACCCGCGAGGAACCATCATGACCATCAACAAGCGCCATCTCGTCGTCTTCGTCACCGCGGTTTTCGTCGCCGGCTTCGCGGCCGGGACGCTGTGGCCGGCGGACACCGCCGTCCACGCCCAGTCCGGCAGCAAGGTCTTCGAGCTGAGGACCTATACCGCCCTTGAAGGCAAGCTGCCGAACCTGGAAGCCCGGTTCCGCGACCACACGATGGGGATCTTCGACCGGCACGGCATGCACAACGTGGGCTACTGGGTGCCGCAGGACGCCCCGGCCTCGGACAACACGCTGATCTACATCATCTCGCACGACAGCCGCGAGCAGGCGGCCGAGAACTGGCAGAACTTCCGCGACGACCCCGAGTGGGCGGAGGTGTCCCGCGCCTCGCAGGTCGACGGCCGCATCGTGAGCAACGTCGACGCGGTGTTCATGGACGCGACCGGCTACTCGCCGATGAAGTAAGTGTCTGAGGCCGCAGGTAGCTCGGCGTAGCCCCCTGGAGAGTTGGTCTGGCGGAGAGCGGAGCCACAAGGCCCGGCTTTCCGGGCCAGCCGCGCCGACGGCATCGCCAGTATCCCGGTTCGCCGGGCCGCCCCCCCCGGCGGCGTGTACGCCGCCGGGGGGGGCAACATCGGTTCGCTGCGGCGGGATACCGGCATGGGTCACGCCCAGGAGGAACTCGTGAGCGAAGGGGACGGATACGTCGTCATCTCCATCGTGCAGGGGCAGTTCGTCGAGGCGCAGATCAAGGCGTTTCTCGAAGCCTGCGGCATTCCCTGCGAGCTTCGCGGCGAGGCTTTGCGGGTGACCCACGCCATCTCCGTCGACGGCATCGGCGCCGCCGAGGTGCTGGTCCCGGCAGACCGCGCCGAGGAGGCGCGCGACCTGCTGGGACGGGCCGAACGCGGCGAACTCGCCATCGACGATCCGCCGGACGAGTCACCGTCCGAGTCCTGACGACCCCGCCCCCCCGACCGAGACATCCCTCCCGCCCGATGGGCGCTCGCGCCGCGGTGGCTCGACACCACCGGCCGCGACCAGGCAACGTCCGCCCGGACGCCCTCTGGCCACTGCCCACACAGGTTGACGATGCAGGCAGCGTCCGCCGGACGCTCCGGCCGCTGCCCACAGATCGACGATTCAGGCCGCATCCGCCGGGCGCCCACCGGCCACTGCCGACAAGGTTGCAGATGAACGACTCCGTGCACCTCATCCCGCTGACCCGGCTGGCCCTCGCGTTCCTTCCCGTCTTCGCCGTGCTCGTCATCATCCACCGCTGGTCGCTGGGCACCCGCACGGCGGTGGTCGCGGTGCTGCGCATGGTCACCCAGTTGCTGCTGGTGGGCTACGTGCTGACGTTCATCTTCGGGTCGGAACGGGCGATGGTGACCCTCGCGGTGATCAGCGTCATGCTGGCCGTCGCCGGCTGGATCGCCCTGCGTCCCCTCGGCGATGAACGGAGGAGCCGCTATCCGGCGGTCGTGATCGCCATCAGCCTCGGCGCGTTGACGGTGCTCGCGCTGGTGACGCAGGGCGTGCTCGACCTCGACCGCTGGCACGACGCCAGCGTCGTCATCCCCCTCGCCGGCATCGTCCTCGCCAACTCGATGAACACCGTCAGCCTCGCCGCCGAACGGTTCCGGGCCGAGTGCCGGCACGGCGCGACCTACCCCGAGGCGCGGCACGCGGCGATGAGCACGGCGCTGATCCCGATGACCAACTCGCTGCTCGCGGTCGGGCTCGTCTCCCTCCCCGGGATGATGACCGGCCAGATCCTGTCCGGCGTCGCCCCACTCGTCGCGGTGCGCTACCAGGTGCTCGTGATGTGCATGATCTTCGGGTCGGCGGGCCTGGCCACCAGCTGCTACCTCGTGCTGCAGCGCCCCCGCGGGTGACCGAACGGCGCCGTCAGGCCGCCGGCCGGAACTCGAGGGTGGGGACGTCCCTCAGGGGGCAGGGCGGTGGTGGCGCCGGTGAGCGGGTACCGCCGGTTGCCGGGATAGACCACCCACAAGTGCTCCAGCAATAGCGCAGTCGCGGTTCCCTGGACGGGAGATGGCCGGGCCCCACCCGGAGGCGTTTCAACGTGTCACGGTCGGTCGACGGACGGGCTACCGCGCCGCCGCCGGGCCGAAGACCCGCTCGAAGTTGTTCGCGAAGATCGCCGCCCGCTCCGATGGGTCCGGACGGAGGGCGTCGACCACCTCGCGTTGCGCCTCGTAGATCGGCTGCTGCCAACCCCGCGGGAAGAACGACGAGTCGGAGCCGAACAGGATCCGCGCCGGACCGAGGACGGAGAGGGCCCGCCGGAACACGCCCTCCAGCGTGAGCGGCGGCGCCAGGTACTTCACCCAGCCGTTCGAGCTCGACGTGTCGACGTGGACGTTCGGACAGAGGTCGGCCGCCATCAGCGTCTCGCGGAAGAGGCCCGCGCCGAAGTGAGGAATGACCACCGGCACCGACGGGAACGCGGCCGCGGCCGGCACGAGGTCGAGCGGATTGCCCCGCCGCACGTCGAACCGCGACGGCAGGCCGAGCTTGCGACGGACCCCGACCGAGAGGACCCCGCAGTGGACGAAGACCGCCCGGCCGTGCTCGGCCGCCGCCTCGAAGACCGCGAACACCCGCGGATCGTCGAGCGCGAAGTGGTGCATGGCGGGAAAGAGGCAGACGCAGCGGAGCCCGTGCTCGCCGAACGCCCGGCCGAGGCGGCCGGCCCCGTCCGGCGCCGTCGGGTCGAACATGAAGCTGCCCGCGAGCCGCGCGGGGTGCCGTGCCACCGCCGCCGCGACCGAGGCCTCGTCGCCGGGGACGCTCGCCATCAGCGCGGCGCGCGCCACGCCGTGCCGGTCGAGCTCCTCCACCCAGCGATCCGCGAGCGCGGCGGGGCTTCCGGGCGGGTCCCATCCCAGCCGCGCCGGCAGATCGACGGCGGGGTCGGCAGGCGGGGGCGCCGCGGGGTCCCTGGCCAGCGTCTCGAAGAAATCGGCCGAGAAGAAGTGGCAGTGGGCGTCGTTGAGCGTCTCGGCTGGGGGCGGAATGGTGGTCATGCTCGTCGTCCGCCGACAGTCGCGTCGCGCCCGCGATTCCGGCCGGCGAGGCGGCGGCCCGGCCGGCGCGCCGGGAGCGGTTGCTCGCCGGCCGCCGACAGTATACGTGACCGGCGGCAGGTTCCTCGCCGCCACGGCGCGAACTCCGCGCGCGAGTGTTGTTTCTCGCTCCAGATTACCGCCGCAGAGACTCCCGCCGGGGCGCGGAACCGCCGCGGAAGGGGCTCGGGGCTATCTGCGAACGGGGTGCGCCGGATGCCACGGGAGGGAGGGCGAAGGCGGCCGAGCTCCCAGGTTGGTAAAAGTCGAACCGGGGCCGGATGTCGACCCCTGGGCCGCGGCGCGCATACTGCCGTACCGCTCACCATACGCGACGACGGTATGGGACTATATCAATCGCGGCATGCCGCTCACATAGAGAGGGGACGCTGACCGCCGATGAGGTATACGCGCTGACGGCGTTTCTGCTCTATAAGAACGACGTCATCGCGGAGGGCACGGTGCTCGACGCCGAGAGTCTGCCGCAGATCGAGATGCCGAATCGCGAGGGATTCGCGCCCCTGCCGGACTGGCAGCCAGGGACACCACGGCTTCGAGGTTACCCCCTACTGACGTACGAACGCGCGCGGCCACGCTGTCGCCGTGTGCGACCACGACGGCGCGATGCAGGTGGTCGGCGACAAGCGGATCCACGTCCGGGAGCAGCGTTCGGGCGCGACCGGCGGCAGGGGCTGGCGAGGGGGGCGCAACGTCCCCCTCGCCAGCCCAATGTTCAACATTGGGTAAGCTGAGCCAGCTGTTCGAGCGTCACCGCCGCACATCGTCGAAAGGCGCCGCCGCGCTCAGCACCTCCGAGATCGACGTCAACACCTGCGTCAGTACCTCGCGCACCGTCCGGTCGGCGAGCGGCCTCACCATCCAGCCCAAGAGCCGCGGGATGCCTCGGCTGAGGGTCACCGACTCGCACTCGGCGATGACCCCCTCGTCAACCTGCTGGTACCGCCAGTAGGTGTGCAGTCGCCACAAGAACCCACGGTCTTGCCCGACGGGCTTCTCCCGCTCGTCCGGCGACCCGACATTCTCCAGCTCGGCGATGCGGACCGCCGTGGTGCGGCTCGATGCTTCGTCCGGTCCGTGGCGTGTGTAGACGGCGCGGTGCTCGGTGTTGTAGTCAACGGTCACCAGCTGCCGGCGTCGCAATCGGAGAAAAAGGTGCAGCCGGTCGCCGTCGCGTTCGATTACGCGGGACTCGACCACGTCGTCCTGCAGGTCCGACGGCTCGATCGCCACGATGAGGCCGTGCAGGACATCGTCGAGCGTGACGTCCGGGATCAGCACGCTGGCGCGCCAATGGTGGATCGCACCCTTCGGAACCCGGATGCGCTGGCCGTCCTCGCCGCGCGTCTCCATCTTCACGACGCGCACCTCACCTGCCAGCACGTCGCGTCGCGCGCCGGCCGCGTCCTCGGCGAAGTCGAGCACGAAAAACCGATCGCCGGCTGCGAGCTCTTGCGCAAGACGCCGTTCGGTCGCCTCGATATAACGGTTCCAGGCCGCGACCGTCTCGTCCTTCAACTCGGCGGCGATGGCGTCCGGGGAGCCGCCCGCCACCAGCATTAGCGTCAGAGCGATTAGGCCGGCCACCCCGTGTTCTACCACGTCCATGCGGCGCCGCCAGATCGGGCCGACCGGCGCCATCCGCCGGCCATCATCTCCTCGTCGGCATGCCGGGCGAGGTCGCCCGGCTTCGTCGTTCCGAACGTGCCACAATCGGTGGCCGGCCGTGTCCCCCCACACGACGCGGATCGTACACCCCGCGCACAGGGATCCTCAAGGACAGATAGTTCGAACTCCAGCGAGGCCGCCCGACCGGGGCCCCCGGCGGCGCACCCAGCGCCGACAGACGAGCTTGCGCCAGCTCGCTGAGCACCCGGGTCGGGGACCGGCGCAGATACGCCTCGAACTCAGAACACAGATTCTCCGCGCCCGAGACAGTCACCGCCCGACGACGACGCGGACAAAGCGGGGCCGACCCCGGGTGGGTCCGGATGTAGGCGACGACGTGGAGCGCCGCGATCGACTCCAGACGGAGGCCTCACCCCCGCCGGCCAGGCTCCGGCGGACCCACGCGGTCGCGCGGGTCGCGGCTGCCGTCGAGCGTCGCGTGGGGGCCGACCCACCGTCCACCCCTGAGCCCAACCAGCCAGTCGATCGCGATGTCGAGCTGGCTCCCGGCTCGAGGACCTGGTCGTCGGCAACGGCAACGCCTCACATCGAGCGCCCTGCCGCGTCGCGGCCGACGAAGAGCGTGATGGTCGACGGAGGGATGGCTGCTGGTCGGCTGGGGCAGGGCGAGGGGATGTCAACACCAGGGCCGGCACAGCTCGCCGCCGGAGGGACGCCGCAGCGGATGCCTGACGGGCGGGGACGCGCCATCCTCCCCCAACAGCCGGCGCAGCAGCCCGCCCAATCCTCCGGAGCTCGTCGGTGGGCCGCGACGACCAACCGCGGGTCCCAGGTTGAACTCGCGCAGTCAGCAACTTGTCCTGTAACTCCTTCACGATCCCGCTGGCCGACTTGCTCATCGAGGTCAAGAACGACAGACCCGCGTCCACCCAAGCGAACAGTACCTCGCCGCCGCCCCGGACCCGGCGGCGTCGCCCATTCGAGCGCGTGGCCGCGGCGGGGTCGGTCGGGGGTGAGCGACGATTCCCCTGTACAATGAGCGCGGCAGCGGGGGACCCTGCCCTGATACCCCGGCAGGCAGGCGCGCGAATGACCGATCGGTATCGCGCTGGTATCGCCGGGCCAAGACTGGCGGCAGCGGAGGTTGCGATGCGACGCTTCCGGTCGGCGATGGTGGCGGCGGTGTTGACGGCGATCGCGGTGCCTGCCGCGGCTCAGCACTGGACCTTCGATGCGCGGCGCATCGCCCTCGGCGGTGCGGGTGCGGCCAACCGCGCGGGAGAACTAGTCGCCGAGCGCCGCGGCTACGGAACTATCGCGCTGCCGTTCGGCCTGTTCCAGTCCCTGAGCGATCTCGACGTGTACAGGAGCATCGACGATCCGGCCCACCCGGATTTCGACCCCGTCCGCGCGATTGAGTCGTTGGCAAGCCCTCTGCACTATACCCTTGCACGGCCGCAGTCCCCCAACCTGCGAGCCTTCCTGCGCGACCTCACCAACGATAAACTCAGTTCAGACTTGGCCGTCTATCAGGACATCACGCTGTCCGAGCGGATACTGTGGGAAGGGCTGGCATCGCCGAACTGGGGCAAGACGTTCGTGGTGAGCGGCGAACGTGATGACGTCTTTCAGGGCTTCTACATCGGCGCTGGCCCGTACCTGTCGTTCCACACCGACACTCGCATCGACCCGGACCTGACCGCGACGTTCGCGCGAGTCGCGGAGGCGAACGATGTGCTGGCGAACATCAGCTTTGACAGTGCCCACGCCACCATGTTCCAGATGGCGGCGGCCATTACCGGCGGTTATCGGGCGCGGTTCCCGCTTCCGGGACACGGGGCATTGGAGCGGGATGGCATTTACGTTGCCGTCGATTATCACAAGTTGCTCGGATTTCGCTTCGGGCAGGTGGACTTGGCCGCGAACTTCGCGACCGACGAGGCCGGACTACTCGTCGGCGTTGGCAATGTCGCCCAAGTGGGTTTCTCCGACACCGTCGGGAGCCGATCCGGAGGTGGGCATGCGGTCGACCTGGGGACGACGGTGGTCATGGGGCGAATCGATATCGGGTTCAGCGCCCGCGGGCTTGGCAACCGACTGAACTGGACCGCTCTGGAGCACGACAGCGACGTCATCGAAATAGGAACGGACAGCCCGCTTCGTCCTGGTTCTTCGCCGCCAGTGTCCGTGTTGCCGCGCGACGAGAGTGAGCTGCCCGACACGCTGCGAATTGCACTTCCCGTCCACTACAGCACCGACATCGCCTATCACGCCGACGGCTGGTCCGCGTTTGCGGATTACGGGCACGGATTTCTCGGCCACCGGATGCAAGCGGGGGTCGAGCTGCGACGCGGGTGGATCGAGCTTCGCGGTGGCGGACGGTTTCTGCGCGACCGCTGGCACCCTTCGGTCGGCGTCGGGCTCAATCGGTCGGAGGGCCGGAGTCTCGATATCGCCCTGTTCGGGGTCAGCGCCAACGTGGCGCGGAAGCGAACCCTGGCGATCGCCGTCTCGCTCCGTCTGGACGACGACGAGCCCTTAGGAATCTTTCCGGGCCTCTAGTAGCGCCTGCCGTCGACGGACGCCGATGGCTCGTCGGGCACGGTGGCCGCCCGTGCCGTCGCCCGTCGAGTACTCGACGGTCACTGCCTTCCCGCTCACAGGCGACAGCGACACGGCCGCGCTTTGCCCGATCCCGCCGGGGGGCCGACCCGCCGTCCACCCCCGAGCCGGCGGAACAGCCCGGGGCGATCACGGTGTCGAGCTTGGCTCCCGCTCGAGCGCGGCCTCGGGCGGGGCCGGTCGTGGCGAGCAAATCAGTCACCGTAGCGTTCGATCCACGTGTTGCGGTCATCCGAGACCCCGACCTGGAAGCGGTTGAGCTCGGGCCCCAGCTGACGGTCCGGCGGCGTCATCCAGGCGATGAGGATGTCGATCAAGCACGTCCCGCGAGTCCTGGGCGTCTTCTCCTGCATCCGGTGGACAGCCGCCATGTCGATCCGGAACCAGACCTCGTTGCCGTCCGGGGCGACCCCGGCGCCGAACCAGTAGGTCTGCCGGTTGGGCTCGAGGAGATCGCCCGCTCCCACGCCTTGGCCGCCGGACTCGAGTCTCCCGACCCTCGCAGGTGCCGGCAAAGGCATCCCCATCCGGTCCCGTGGCTGGCACCGGCGCACGTCGCGCGCAACCGCTGAGCCGATCCACTGAGCCGATCCGCCGGGGCGTCACGCATTTGGTTCCAGGAGGGATGAGATATGAAGACGGCTCTGATGCAACGGTTGGCGGCCGGCGCAGCGATGAGCGCGGTGCTGGCCATCGGACATCCCGCGTCGGCCGACGAACCGCTCGAGGCCGACTCGCCGGGGTTGACGCTGGGAGGCGTGGCGTTGCCGCGAGTCCTGCATCGGCGGGCTTGGCCCGCGACGCCGGCCTCGCCGCCTACTTCGCCGAGCTTCCACGCTCAGGGGCGAGCTCCGAGCAGCGCCTCACGACCGCCGATGACCGGCTCTGGTACTGAAACGGAGGCACGATGAAACTGATCCCCACCACCAGGACGACAAGCACGGCCGCCGCGAGTATCGGTCGTCGAACCGCACTTGGTGGGTCGTGCGGACCCGCCGCCCTAGAGGCAACCGGAACTTCAGTTCCCGTAGCCTGATCTGCGCGGGTCTGCTCGTCTGCGTGACGGAGGCGCCCCTGCTGGCTCAATCGACCGCCGACCGCACGGAGTTCGCGGTCGGCGGCGGCTTTCATGTCAGTCCAGATATCACCGACTTTAGCCAGCTGCCAGCAGTGCCTACCGTCAACGTCCGGGTCACTCGCTGGCTCAATGACCGCTGGGGCATCACCGGAAATGTCATTGCGGGCGTGGGCAGTGGAGGTAGCGAGCTGGATCGGGAGGCTCATGACCGACTGGCGGCGCGGGCCGAGCGCGCCGGGGTCAGCGAACCTGTCTTCAAGGACCCTACCTACATACAGTTTCTCATCCGCTACCGGATGAGAATGCGCCGCCTCAGTGGCGAGGAAGCCGGCCACCTGTACTTCGGTATCGGTGCCGGCGCTGTGGGAGTCAGCGAACGCACCAGCAGCCCCGCCGGCCTTACTCCCGAGAATGCGGCGCAACTATTTGGGGTCGAAAACAGGAACCAGCTATCTTGGGCAAGGGCCTGGGGGTGGCACCTCCTGAACCTGGAGGTGTTAGGGTCATGGGCTCTGACCGATAGGCTTAGCCTCAGGGTCGGCGTCGGTGCTGTGCCCCCGTTTCTAGTGCACCCGGTTGGCCTGTTGGCGTGGAAGTTCTGATCTCCGGCGTCGGAACCCTCGGCGACCCCTGACACCGCCCGGTGCGCCGTAGTCTGCGAACCTGTGGGCCGGTCCGGCTCGACATTGGACCGAACGATGTAGAGCCCTTCGCGCCGCCGGCCGTCGAGCCACTAGGCGTCCCGACCGCTCGTGACGCCTCGACCGACGACCGACCTGCTCCGGGAAGGCGGCAGGAGCGATCAGGACGAAGTTCATCGACGAGCAGGGCGAGGACGTGTCGCCGACGCTGCCGGCGGTGCGCGTCTACCGCAAACACCGCGCGGCACCCGACGCCGGCGACATGCGGCGCTGGTTTCGAGCTCGTGGCGAGCCGTCCTCGCGCCACCCTTGCGCGCTCCGAGAAGACGCGAAGAGGGGAACGCCCACGCAGACCGCCGCCGGCCACCCACCCCGGCCTCCGCTCCGCTCTGGCCGGGGCATCTCTCGACCGGTCGCCTCACGACGGCCGCGAGAACCGCTGGCGCTCAGTCGAACGCCCTGCCGCGAGGCGAGTGTCGCCCCCGAGATCTGGGCCTACGGACTGCGGCATGCGCAGCAGTTCTCCTGGGACACGGACGGCCGAATGTTCCTGGGCGACATCGGCCAAGGCTCGATCAAAGAGGTCCGCACCCACGGCTCCCTCACCTCGCGCGGGCCGGTGAAGACGCGGCGTTGCCCTCAGACCGGTTCATGGACTATATTTGGCCCTTCCATGAGGTGCCGATGTCACTGTCCGAGCGGATCAAGTCCATCAGCTACCTGAAGGCCCACGCCGCCGAGATCGTCCGTACGCTCGCGGACCGGCCCGAGCCCTTGATCATCACCCAGAATGGCGAAGCCAAGGCTGTCGTGCAGGACATCGATAGCTTCGAGCGGATGCAGGAGAGCGTGGCCCTGCTCAAGATGCTCGCGCTGGGCAACCGTCAGATCGAGACCGGTCAGGTACAGCCCGCCGCGGAGGTCATTGCACGGCTTCGGAAGCGGCGGCGGGCCGACTGATGTCCTTCGCGGTCCAGTTGACCGACGACGCCGCCTACGATCGATCTGGACGAGATCACGGCCACCCGGTCGGCATCGAGTTGGACTACCCGCTCGTCAAGGGGGGCGACCGCGACGGCTGGGAGCTCTGGCTGACCGCAATGGTCAAGACCGCAATGGGAACGGTCGCCGCCACGGATCTGTCCGTGCGCTTCTGCACGATCGACGACCGGACCATCGCCCGCATCGATGTTCGTCCCGGCGCAGAACCGGTATTCGCATCACGCAAGGGCGAGCCGCGGGAGGTCTTCTTCGCCCGCCTCAACAACTCGACGGAGGAACTCTCCGGACCGGCACTACTCGACTACCGGCGGAAGCACTGGCCGGAATAGGCCCGAACGGCCGAGTCGAGTGAGCCGGCGGATGCCCTTGAATGTCGGGGAACCGTCGATAGTTGCCGTCCATTTGATCCCCACACGCACCCTGGATTACGCTCGGAGTGTGCCCGACCCGAAGCGCAGGCAACCAGTTGCGCCGGCCGATATCTCGATGCACCGAGGATGCCGAGCAGTACGCCGCCACCCGATTCGGCTCGAAATGAGTAACAGCGCCGGCGAATCGCCCTGGCCGCGGTCATGTCGCCATCAAGGGAGGCGGCCGCCAGGGTCTCCAGCGCCTGACCGGCTGCCGCTGTCCCGCCTCGGGGGGCGAGCGGGCCGGGATCGGCCGGCACGACCGCGAACGCCGGAAAGCCCCTGAACGTATGTGTTATGTACTGTTGGAATCAGGCGTCGCAACGCGTGCGCGCCTTTCGACCGGCGATGGGAAACTTGGAGGTCTTCCATCGCAGACCGGGAACACGATGGCCAGTTCTCACCCCCAGGCTCGCCGGCACGGACCGATGCACAACCGGCGGCTGTCGCTCCTGCTCGCCGGCGCTCTGCTCGGCGCGGTCGCCATCGCCGGCGCCAGCCTCGCGCCCCGGGTCCTGGGCGGGTCGCCGGCGCCGGACGACGCGCCACCGGTCGTCTTGGTGCACGGTCTGGGCCGGACCCCGGCGTCGATGGCCATCCTCGCGACCCGTCTCGAGGAGGCCGGGTTCCGGGTCGTCCGGTTCGGGTACCCGTCCCGCAGCGAACCGATAGAGGCGCTGGTCGAGCGCCTGGGGGACGCCGTGGCGGCGTGCTGCGGGGACGATCCCGGGGACGTGCACTTCGTCACGCATTCGATGGGGGGCCTGCTGGTGCGCAGCTACCTCTCCGAACGCCCCGAGCCGCACGCGGGACGCGTGGTGATGTTGAGCCCCCCGAACCAGGGCAGCGAGATCGTCGACGCGTTCGCCGACTCCGACCTGCTCCGGCCGTTCCTGGGTCCCGCGGGGTCGCGCCTCGGCACTACCCGGGACGGGGTCGCGAGCCAGCTCGGGCCGGTCCGGTTCAGCCTGGGCATCATCACCGGCAGCCGGAGCATGAACCCCATCGGATCCTGGCTCATCCCGGGCCCCGACGACGGCAAGGTCGGCGTAGACCGGGCGAAAGTCGAAGGCTCGTCGTCCTTTCTCGTGCTGCCGGCGACCCACACGTTCATCATGAATCGCCGCGACGTCGCGGACGAGGTGGCGCACTTCCTCCGGCACGGACGGTTTCTGCGGGACGGCCCCTGACCGGGCCGGAACCCCATCGTCGCAGCACGGCGGCCGACCGCGGGGTCGGCCCTCTCTTCGGTTGACTCGCGTGGCAGCGGCCGCCGCGAGGCGTCAGTCGACCCCGCCCCCCCGGCGTTCGCCGATCGCGTAGAGATGGCTGGTGGTGCGCAGGAAGATCTGCCCGTCGGACACCGCGATCGAGCTGAGCACGTAATCGTCCATGTCGTTCTCGGCGAGCAGCTCGAACTCGGGCCCCGCCCGGAAGACGCTGGTCAGGCCCCCCTCGCTCGTGACGTAGACCTTTCCGTCGGCGAGGACCGGCGAGGCGCTGTAGGTGCCGGGACGGAGCCGCTGGCGGCCGTAGATCTGCTCCCCGGTCTGCGCATCGAGTACCCACACGATGCCCTGGTCGTTGACGATGTAGAAGTACTCTCCGTCGGTCGTGGGGGTGGGCACGTCGGGACCGTTGTCGGTCTTCCACGCGAGATGCGACGTGGTGACGTCGCCCCGGCCGCCGGCCCGGAGGGCGAGCAGGGGGCGGACCCGGGTCGGCGCGTAGATCATCTCGCCGTGGACGACCGGCGACGCGATGATGCGGTACGCGCCATTGTTGCGCGGGTTCAGGCCCTCGGCGCGCCACAGCTCCCGCCCCGTGGCCGGATCGTGCCCGGTGACGACGTCGCCGCCGGTGATCACGATCTCGCGCGTGCCGCCGTACTCCAGCAGCGCCGGCGTGGTGTACGAGTCGGGCGACTCGCGGCGGGCATTGGTAGGCCGTTCGACCCGCCAGACGGTGTCGCCGGTGCGACGATCGATGCGCAACACGTACGACGGATCGTCCGTCCGCATACCGTGGATGACCTGGACGAACAGCGCGTCGTCCACCAGGAGCGGCGACGACGCGTATCCCCAGTTCAGTCCGAACCGGCCGTACGACTCTTGGATGTCGCGCTGCCACAACGGGTTGCCGTCGAAGTCGAACGCCGTCAGCCGGCCCGTCCCCGTCATCACGTAGACGTGCTCGCCGTTGGTCACCGGCGACGGCGACGACATGTTCTGCTTGCGCGCCCGCCGGTCGCCGTCGCTCAGGTGGCGCACCCAGAGCGTCTCGCCGCGGCGCCGATCGAGACACCACAGGCTGATGTTCGTGCCGTCGGCGACGTTCAGGAAGATCCGCTCGCCCCAGACGATCGGCGTCGCGCCGGTCCAGGCGGGCATCTCCACCTTCCACGCCACGTTGGCGTCCGGTCCCCACGTCACCGGCAGGTTGGTCTCGGTGCTGACCCCGTTGGCGGACGGCCCCCGCCAATGCGGCCAGTTCTCGCCCGCCCGAGCGCCGCTCGAAGCAGTCAGGCCGGCGAGCATCGCAACCACTGCGACGCCGACCCGGACACCGTGTCCCCTTGTCCGGCCTCCACCGGCAACATCCGGCGCCCATTGCTGCTGCACCACGTCAGTCATCCCCTTGGACAAACCCGCGGCAAGAGCCCCGCGGTTCACCACGGGTTCCCGTACCGTCACGACCGGACCGCCGCGCGTCGCCGTCAAGACGACGGGCGGCGGTCCCACGTTTCATCCGAAGCGGCGGATCGTTGCCGCGGGCAGGCGATTTGCCGCGAGCCCCGACCCCACGCGCAGGACCCTCGTCGGATGGGGCGGGACCGGCGCGGCCCGCGGCGCCGGATCCCCCACGCCTACTGCTGCTCGGTGGCCGCAGCCCGTTCTTCCGCGCGGGCGCCGCTCAGCAGGTTGAACATACCGTGGTTGCCCTCGTGGCAGGCGTACTCGTAGAGGGGCGCCTCGGACCGGTTCATCGGAAGCCGGCCGGTGAACGGCGTCGTCCAGGTATCCGGATCGTTCACGGTGAACTCGTACCGCACGGTGTCGTCATCCATGCGCGTGAACCGCTCGACCAGCCGCGTGTTCTCGGCCGAACCCCAGGACACGAACGAGGTGTTGAAGCTGCCGGTCCGCTCCGTGAAGTTCGTCGTCTCGACCACCAGCGTGTCGCCCTCCCACCGGCCGCGGGAGCTCCCCATCCACTGGCGGACGCTCGCCGGCAGCGCGTCGCGGCCGTCCAGCGGCACCACCCGTACGTCGTGCACCATCTCGTGCAACAGGACCACGTAGCCCGGTGCCTGGAAGATCTGCACGTTGTTGTTGTAGCCGCCCGGCAGCATCGGCGGTCCCGTGCTGAATCCCAGCAGGCACCGCTCGGCCACCCCGCGCGCCTCGGGGCCGTCCTCGTGGATTCCACCGACCCGGACCCGCACCGGGTAGCCGCCGGCGGTGCGGTGCGCCTCCGCCGCGGCCTCGGCCGCCGCGGTCACGGCCGGCAGCCGGCCGTCCGGCGGGTCCACGAGCAGCGACGGCTGCGTCAGCGCCGTCGCCCGCGCCCGGTCCGTCCACACCGCCTGACTGTACCCCCCGACTTCGCCCGGAGGCGCCGCCTCGTCACCCGCCAGCGCCTCGATGTTGCTGCGCCGGGCCACCACCGCCGCCTCCTCCGCCGTCAACTCGTCGCGCCCCGCGAACTCCTCCGGCCGCTCGAGCGGCGTGAACGTCCAGTAGTCCCAGACTCCCTGCAGGTCCGGGTCCCCCCAAGGGGTGCGGGGCCCCTCCGCCCCGGTCTGCCCGACCGCGAGCGCCGGCGACAGCGCCAACGCCACGACCACCGCCGCAACCCCAACCGAACAGGACAATCGCTTCATCACGGATCCCCTTTCGTGCCAACCACCCTGACCGAACCCGGAATCCGGGTCGAGTCGACCTCCGATTCCTGCAATTATGACTCATGTCCGGTCGCCGGCCGCGCGCCGATTCGCTCACCGGAACGCCGAACTGAGGACATGGCCACCGGTAGCGCGCATGGCAATGGTTGTGATAAGTTGCCCTTCACACAACCATCGAGGCAACCGTGGCCAAAACCACCGTAGGCGTCAAGCTGGACGACGAGACGCGCGCCCGTCTCAAGAAGCTGGGCGACGCCAAGCAACGCGCGACCCACTGGATGGTGAAGGAGGCCGTGGCGCAGTATCTCGAGACCGAAGAGCGCTATGAACGCGAAAAGGCCGAGGACCTGACCCGCTGGGAGCGCTACGTCGAGACCGGCCACGCCGTCGCGCACGAAACCGTCACGGCGTGGCTCGAAGAGCTCGCAGCGGAAGCCGACAGGCGGACCGGCGACACATGACCGTCCGCTGGCTCCCACCGGCGCTGGATGACATCAGGCGTCTCTACGATTTCCTCCTCGACAAGGACCCGGCCGCCGCCGGGCGCGTCGCGCGCGCGATTCGCACCGGCGCCGACAGGCTCGTCGAGTCGCCCGAGATCGGCCGGCCGCTCGCCGACGGCACCGCTCGACGGGAACTCGTGATTCCCTTCGGCGCCGGCGCTTACGTCCTGCGCTACCGGGTCCACGACAACACGGTCGTGGTGATACGCGTCTGGCACGGTCGCGAGGCCCGCTAAAGCTAAACCGTCGTCGAGCTGTACGAGACAGGCACGAGCGACGGAGTGCTCGGCAGTCCCGAACTGCTGGGGCTAGAGCTAGACGAGCCGCGGTTCCACCAGCTTGCCCTCGGGCAAGAGGTGCCGGACGATCTCGACGCTCCAGGGCTCGCAGATCCGACCGTTGTCGATATCGGTCGCAAGCTGATGCGGCGCGATGAAGCTCCCGCTGAGGGACGTTCCCCGGCGCTCGAAGAACTCCGTCGCGCTCAGAGCGACGGCGACGTCGTCTGTTCGCGCGCGCCACTCGTAGACGATGGCCACGTGGCGCCGTGTCCTGTCGCCATCTCGACCGCGGACCCAGACGGCGCCGAGCAACTTCAGTTCCGAGGGCTCGACGCTGATACGGAGTTCCTCCTGAAGCTCGCGGACCGCGCCCCGCCCAATGGATGGTCCATTGGCGCCATCCTCCCGTCTGACGTGACCGCCGGCCCAGATCACGATTTTGCCGTGGAGCGGACTGTCCCTGCGCTGCTCTCTACGCTTCAGTCGCAGAAGATCTCCGCTCCGATTGCGCACCACCACGACCGGCAGGGCCTGCACTCGCGCCGTATCGGATTCCACGCTCTCGCGGCGCCGGAACGTGCCCTGGCTGGTGAACAGATCGATCAGGCCCTGCGCCGCTGTACTGCCGACCCACGTCGTCTCATCGAAGAACGGCGCCACGGTGTCCGCGGGAAGGGACAGTATCTCCTCTTCGAGTTGCTCTTCGATCAGACGGAGAACCAGATCGGCGGCTTTCTCGGCGGTCGCCCCGGGACCGGCGGAAGCACCTTGGGACGTGTCGACCTCGAACATCCGGAAGTGCTTCTTCCCCAGCCGTGCGGCGGTTGCTCGGGTCGTATCGAGCATCGTGCGCAGCACGTCGTCGTTCATGATGGAACCGGATGCACCATCGACCGGAAGATAACCCCGCTCGCGTTCCATCGAATCGGCGGGCGACGCGGTCATCACGATCACGCCGGTGATTCGCTTGCGCCAGTCGTCCATCAGGAGGAATCTCTCGATCAACTCACGCTCGGCCCGGCGGATTCTGGCGAGACGTTCCATGACGGCGAACCAGTTCACGGCGTCGAACAAGCCTCGGTCGAGAAGCAGGACGTCCGGATCGCCGGGCCCAGACGGAATCTGCGTTTTCTCCAGGATCTGAGACAACGTCGAACAGGCAGTCCAGACGTTGAAATTGGCGTGCTTCTTGTCCCGAATCGGACAGATCGATGCGTGTTCCACAACGACCTCGACGCGGAACCCGCACCGCTTGAGAAACGCATGCACCTGGCCGATCGTGGTGCTCTTGCCTGCCTTTGGGACGCCGGCGAATTCGACCACTACCGGCTTCCTGGCCGCGCTGAACCGCTTGGCGGCGGCTTCTGCGCGTTGCTGTAGTGTTGACTTCATTGGAACCGATCGATCGTTTCGGGGGAGACTCGCCCAGGGCGTTCAGTGTGACACAGCGTGGACCGCGGCGGCCCACGCCTGTTCTTCGCCCCCCTGCCTAAGGACCCCGTTCGAGGGCGCCTACGCCAGCCCGGCCTCGCGGAGCAGGAAGGCGTACTGCAGGGCCGTCTCGCGATAGCGGCGGTAGCGGCCGGAGACGCCGCCGTGACCGGCGTCCAGGTTGGTCTTGAGGAGCAGGGGCCGGGCGTCGGTCTTGAGCGCCCGCAGCTTCGCGACCCATTTCGCGGGCTCCCAGTACTGCACCTGCGAGTCGTGCAGGCCGGCCAGCACGAGCAGGCTGGGATACGCCCGGGGCGCAACGTTGTCATAGGGCGAGTAGGCGAGGATGTCGTCGAACGCAGCGCGCTCGTGGGGGTTGCCCCACTCGTCGTACTCGCCGGTGGTCAGGGGAATGGTGTCGTCGAGCATGGTGGTCACCACGTCGACGAACGGGACCTGGGCGACCGCGCCGGCGAAAAGGTCGGGGCGCAGGTTCAGGACCGCGCCCATCAGCAGCCCGCCGGCGCTGCCGCCCATGGCGTAGAGGCGCTCGGGGCTCGTGAACCGCTCGCGGACCAGGTGCTCGGCGCAGCCGATGAAGTCGGTGAAGGTGTTCCGCTTGCGGCCGAGCCGGCCGTCGTCGTACCACTGCCGGCCGAGCTCCTGTCCCCCGCGCACGTGGGCAATCGCGAACCGGAACCCGCGGTCGAGCAGGCTCAGCCGCGCGGAGCTGAACGAGGGGTCCATGGAAATGCCGTACGCGCCGTAGCCGTACAGCAGCAGGGGGCTCGTCCCGTCGCGCGGCGCGCCGGTCCGCGCGACGATCGAGATGGGGATTTGCTGCCCGTCCGGCGCGGTCGCGAGCACCCGCTCGGCGGTGTAGTGCGCGGGGTCGAACCCGCCCAGCACCTCCTCGCGCTTCAGGAGGGTGCGCGAGCGGGCCTCCATGTCGTAGTCGTAGATCGACCGCGGGGTGGTCAGCGACTCGTACCCGAACCGCAGCAACCGGGTGTCCGCCTCGCGGTTTACCGACACGTGCACGTCGTAGACGGGCTCGTCGAACGCGATGTCGTGGGCGCCGTCTCCCAACCACGGACGCACGTGCAAGCGGGTCAGGCCCCCGCATCGCTCCTGCAGCACGAGATGGTCGCGGAACAGCTCGAACGACTCGAGGAACACGTCCTCGCGGTGCGGCACGACCTCGGCCCACCGATCGGGCGGGGTCCCGGCCGCCTCGGTCTCCGTCAACCGGAAGTTGCGCGCGCCGTGGTTGGTGCGGACGTAGAACCGGTCCCGATAGTGATCGACGTCGTACTCGTGGTCGCGCGCGCGGGGCCAGAACAGCTCGAACACGCCGTCGGGCCGGCCCGCGTCGAGAACCCGGTACTCGGTAGACACCGTCTGCGCGGACGCGATCAGCAGGTAGCGCTTCGACCGGCTCTTCCCCACCTCGCAGTTGAACGTCTCGTCCTTCTCCTCGTAGACCAGGACGTCCTCGGCCTGCGCGGTCCCCAGCGCGTGCCGCCAGACCTGGTGCCAGCGCAGGGTGTCTGGATGCTGGCGCGCGTAGAAGAGGGTCCGGTTGTCGTTGGCCCAGACGATATTGCTCGTCGCTCCCTTCAGCTCGTCATCGAGCAGGGCGCCGGCCAACAGGTCCTTGACGCGGATGGTGTGAACGCGGCGCCCCTCGACGTCGATCGCATAGGCGAGCAGCCGCCCGTCGAGGCTGACATCGAGCGCCGACACCTGGCAGAAGTCGTGCCCCTCGGCGAGGGTGTTGACGTCGAGCAGGACCTCCTCCCCGTCATCCGGCGTCAGCGCGTCATCCGGCGTGGGGGCGTCCACCGGCGTCAGGCGTCCACCGGCGTCAGGGCGTCCACCGGCGTCCCGGTCCACCGGCGTCAGGGCGTCAACTGGCGTCGGGGCGTCCACCGGCGTCAGGGCGTCACCCCCAGCCGGGGCGTCCGCCGGACGCCGGCAGTGGATGGGGTACTCCCGCCCGTCCTCGTAGCGGGTGTAGTACAGGTGCGCCCCCTCCGGGTACGGCACCGACATGTCGGTCTGCTTGATGCGCCCCTTGATCTCCGCGAACAGGGTCTCCTGCAGCGCCTCGGTCGGCGCCATGACCGCTTGCGTGTAGGCGTTCTCGGCCTCGAGATGCGCGGTGACGGCGGGGTTCTCGCGCTCGCGCAGCCAGTGGTAGTCGTCGACCCGCACCACCCCGTGCGTCTCGTGGCGCACGGGGGAGACCCGCGCCCGCGGAGCGGGAATCCCGTCCGTGGACAGCGGCGCCGGCGAAGCGCCCGCGACCGCCGTCACGGCGTCTTCACCGGGGGGGCGGGCCGCGCGGGCAGCGGCCGCGGGTCGTCGCGAATCATCCGGGCGATCTCCTCGATGGCCCGCTCGAGCTGCGGGTCGCCGCCCGCGATGACCGACTTCGGGTCGTTCTCGACCTCGATGTCCGGCTCGACCCCGTATCCCTCGATCACCCAGTTCCCGTCGCGATCGTTGGTTCCGAACTCGGGCACGTTGACGGTGCCGCCGTCGATGAGCGGCCCCCGGTTGGTGATGCCGACGACCCCGCCCCACGACCGCTTCCCGATGAGCGGTCCCAGACCGGCCTCCTTGAACCGGTAGGGAAAGATGTCGCCGTCGGAGGCGGAATCCTCGTCGAGGATGCACACGAGATGGCCGGCGAACACCGTCGTGGGATAGGTTCCGACGGTGTCCTCGGTGCGCGAGAAGCGGGTGCCGAGCAGCTCGCGGCTCAAGCGTTCGATGAGCATCGCCGACACGTTGCCGCCCCCGTTGCCGCGCACGTCGATGATCAGGCCGTCCTTCCGTATCTGCCCGTAGAAGTACTTGATGAACTCCTGGATGCCGCTGGCGCCCATGTCGGGAATGTGCATATAGCCGACCCGCCCGTTCGTCGCCGCGTCGACCTTCATCCGGTTCGCGGTCACCTCGGTGAGATAGCGCAGGTTGGTCTCGCTGGTGATGGGCCGGACGGTCACCTCGCGCGCGGCGCCGTCCGAGGCGGAGGACGCCGCCGACGTGCTCAGGGTGAACCGCACCGGCCGATCCGCCTTGTGCCGCAGCAGGCGATAGGGGTTGTCGCCGGCCGCGAGGTCCTCGCCGTCGATGGCCAGCACGTAGTCGCCGACGCGGGCGTCCACCCCCACCTCGGTCAGCGGCGCCCGGTAGCGCGGCTCCTCGTTGTGCCCCTCGAAGATCTCCGCCAGCCGGTAGCGTCCGGCCTCGCGGTCGAGCTCGAACACCGCGCCCGGCAGGGCGACCTCGGGCCGCTCCGGGGTCTCCCAGTCGCCGCCGGCGATGTACGCGTGGCCGACGCTCAGCTCCGCCACCATCTCGCCGATCACGTAGTTCAGGTCCGACCGGTGCGCGACGTGCTCGAGCCAGGGGCGATACTGCTCGCGCAGGCCCGGCCAGTCGTAGCCGTGCATGTTGTCGACGTAGAAGAAGTCGCGGAACCGCCGCCACACCTCGTCGAAGATCTGCGCCCACTCTTCCGCCGGCACCCGGTCCACCATCAACCCGGCCGTCGAGATCGTCTGCGGGTCGCCCTGACCCGAGGCGGCGTGCAGCTCGAACCGCCCCCCGGTCACGACCAGCACCTTCTCGCGGTCGCGGGACACCGCGTAGCCTCCCGCGCTGGCGGCCAGCGTGGCGGTCTCCCGATCCTCGAACGAGTACGTCCGGATCTCGGTCGGCACGTCGCCGCCGCGTCCGTAGAACTGCGCGCCCGTCCGGATGTAGAACACCCGGTCGTGACCGGCGCTCAGTCCCACATAGTTGTCGAACGCGACCGGCAGCCGCACGACCCGCCGGGCGAGACCGTCGAAGTCGATGCCGACCGGCTCGCCGTCCTCGCCGTCCTCCGAAGCCGCGTCGTCCTCGCCGCCGTCACCGGCCTCGTTCTCCGCGTCCCCGTCCTCGTCCTCGTCGTCCGCTGCCAGCGTTACCTCGTCGCTCTCCGGCGGCAGCGGGTGCGGCACGTCCGTCCGCAGCGCCAGCGCATAGATGCCGGTCTCCCGGTCGACGAGATAGTTCCATTCGAACGACCCCAACTGCGGCGTGAACGAGCGATCGGACAGGTAGTAGAGATACTCGCCTTTCGGATCCCAGGCCGGGTTCCACTCGTGAAACAGGTCGCTCGTCACCTGACGCAGCTCCTCGCCGGCGCGCTCCCAGACGTGAATCGAGCTGAAGCCGGTCTCGTCGGTCAGCGAGAACGCCAGGTAGCCGCCCCGCGGGGACCACACGTAGTCCCGGATCTGCCCGTTCGCCTCGTCGGCGACCAGGGCCGTCGCCCGCGACTCGATGTCGAGGACGTACAGCTTCCCGTCCTTGTCGCTGAACGCCAGATGGTCCCCGTCGGGCGACCACTCCGGCGCGTAGCGCATCGCCTCGCCGCCGTCCGTCAACTGCTCCGGGGGGCCGGCGCCGTCCTGGGGAACGACGTAGATCTCGTCCTCGCCGTCGCGGTCGGAGACGAACGCGATGCGGGCGCCGTCCGGCGACCAGCGCGCCCACTTGTCGTGGGCGTCCGAGCTCCGCGTGAGGTTGCGCGTCGGGCCGTTCTCGATCGGCGCGGTGAAGACGTCGCCGCGCGCCACGAACAGGGCGCGCTCGCCCTTGGGGCTGAGCTCGACATCCTCGATCAGCCCGGCCGCCGACACCCGCGCCGGCCGCATCGCCACCCCGTCGTCCGGCACCACGATGGGGATCGGCCGGGACTCCCCGCTGTCGATCGTGAACAGATGCAGCTCGCCGTTCATCTCGTAGACGATCCGGTTCCGGCCGTCGTCGCCGGGCCACCGCACGTCCCATACGGTGCTGGTGGTGAGTTGGCTGGTCTCGCGCGTGCCGAGATCGAAGGCGTACAGGTTCAGGGTGCCGCCGCGGTCGGACGTGAAGTAGATGGCGTCGCCGATCCACATCGGGTCGCGGTCGGCGCGCGGGTGGTCGGTGACCCGCTCGACGTCGTGGGTTTCCCGGTCGAAGACGTACAGTTCCTGCGCCCAGCCCCCCTCGTACCGCTTCCAGGTTCGAAAGTCGCGGAACAGCGGCGAATAGACCACCCGCGTGCCGTCCGGCGAGAGGTCGCCGGCCCCCGACTCCGGCATCGGCAGCGGCGTGGGGAGCCCCCCGTCGGTCGAGACGAGGAAGAGCCGGCTGTCCGACAGATCCGTGCTGTAGCGCAGCGACCGGAACAGCACCGACCGGCCGTCGGGGGTCCAGTCGTAGACCTGGTTGTCATAGCCCCAGCGCGGGGCCAGCGGGCCGCGCGCCGGATACCACGTCAGCTGCCGCGGCACGCCCCCGGCCGCCGGGACCACGTAGACCTGCTCGTCGCCGTCGTACTGCCCGGTGAACGCGATCCACTCGCCGTCGGGCGAGAACTTCGGAAAGACCTCCAGCCCCGGATGGGCGGTCAGCCGCGTGGCCGTACCGCCCCCGGTCGGCGCCGTCCACAGGTCTCCCGCGTACACGAACACGACCCGGTCGCCATGCACGTCGGGAAAACGCAACAACCTGGTCTGGGCCCCGGCCGGCGCCGCCAGCGCCCCGACCAGCGCTCCCAATGCCAGCAGATATCGAACTGCGCTCATGAGGTTTCTCCAGGGGTACAAGGAATCTTGCCGCGCCTACTCGGATCGCAACGACGCCAGCAGCGGCGACCGGACCGCAGCCGCGGTCGCGGCGAGGGAGGAGACGAGACCGGCCGCGGCCACCGCGAGCAGCATCCCCGCCAGCCCGACCACCGGGAACTGGCCGCCCCGCTCGAGCCACGCCGGGGCAATCGCCACCAGCGCACAGACCGTCCCGATGCCCAAGCCGCCGAACAACAGCAGGCCGTTCTCGACCAGCACCATCAGCGAGACGTGCCTCGTGTTGTAGCCGACGGCGCGCAGCAGGGCCAACTCGCGCCGCCGCTCCAGCACGTTCCGCAGCAGCACCGCCCCCAGTCCCAGCGTCCCCAGCAGCAGCCCGAGGGCCCCGAGGGTCTGGAACGTGGCAAGGTAGGTGTTGTTGACGCGGTGGAAGGCGGCCAGGCGCTCGGACGTCGAGGTGACGTCGAACCCGTAGTCGGCCAGCCGGTCCTCGAGGGCCGCGGTCACCTCCGCGTTCCGGTCCGCCGGCGCGTCGACCAGGAAGAAGCGGTATCCGTCGTGCTCGGGAAACAGGCGCACGAAGTCCGACTCGCCGACGATCAACTCGCGCTGAAAGAGGCTGTCCGACAGGGCCGCGACGATCCGCAGCCGGATCGGATTGTCGCTGTCACGGTTGAGCACGAAGTCGTCGCCCACCGACAGGTGCAGCGCATAGGCCAGCGACGTGGCGTCGGCGATGGCGGGAATCGCCCCGTCGTCGAAGACGCGCTCCAGCAGCAGCCAGGGGTTGGCGGCCTCCGCCTCGGTCTCCGCCAGCGTGGCCCCGAAGCGGAAGCGCCCCTCGGACAGGAACGCCGTCTCGGGCGCGAGCACCCGCGGGTTCTTCGCCTGGTAGAGGTTGAGGCAGCTCGCGTCCTCGCCCGGCCGCAGGCGGAAACGCGCGTAGGACACGTCGGCGAAGATCTCGTCGTCGAACGACGATACGCCGAGTTCCTCCCGCTCGTCCTCCGACCCCAGGTCGCCCACGATCGGCAGCAGCGACTCGGCCAGCAACGGATAGCCGCCGGTGCCCGACGATCGGTCGGTGGCCGCGCCGCCGCCTTCCAGATGGAACGCGTCGACGGCCACGATGATGAAAGAGGCGAACGCGATGAGGGTGATGCACAGGACGGACCGGCCGGGCCGGGCCGTCGCGTTGCGAAGCCCGACCCGCGAGACCGTCCACGTCGACGGCACCGCGACCCCCGCCGGCGCCTGCCGCCCCAGCCACGACCACGCCAGGGTGAGCAGCGACGCCAGCAGCAGCATGCCCGCCCCGAAGAAGCCGGCGGTGTCGCCCACGATCCCGGCCAGGGTCGCCGCAAGCACCGCCGCCCCCAGCAGCCCGAGGACGGCGGGAGCATGGCGCGCGGCGGCTGCGGCGCGCGACGGCGGCGCGTCCTCGGCGCCGCGCGGCGTGGCCAGTCCGGCCGGCAGCACGCCGTGGATGAGCGCGCGCGGCGTCGCGCGCGCCACCATGCGCAGGCTCCAGGCGATGGACACCACCGCCGCGAGCATGCCGCCGCCGATGCCGCCGGCCAGGGCCAGCGGCGAGACGTGCAGCACCAGCAGGGTGGTGCCGACCGCATCCACCCACCACGTGCGCAGCCCCCACATGATCAGCTCCGCGTAGCCCACCGCGCCGGCCGCCCCCAGAAGGCCGCCGGCCAGCGACAGCGCCGCCGACTCGGCCCAGAACAGCCGCCGCACGCCGCGCTCGTCGAACCCGAGGGCGCGCAGCGCGCCGATCTCCCGCAGGCGCTGCTCGACCCCCAGACGGAAGAAGAGGCTCGCCAGCAACAGGGCCGACACCACCAGGAAGAAGCTGAAGTAAGTGAAGTACTCGCCGAAGTCGGTCACCCCGGCCGCCGCCTCGAGCGCGAGATCGCGGGCCGGATAGACGACGAATCCCGCGGCGAGGGGGTCGACCCGGGACCGGAGCGCCGCCTCGTATTCCGTCCGGGCGAGGCCCGGGAACCCGTCCGGGGGGACGACGCGCAGGGAAGTCACCTGGCCCCAGCGCGATCGCCACAGCCGCTGGCCGTCCTCCAGCGCGACGAACCCCTTCGAGGCGGTCCGGTACAGGTCCCAGTAGTCCTCGTCCTTCGGGCGCACCAGGCCCAGGTCGATGGGAAACGGCGGATCCCAGTCGGACAGATCCCTCGCCTCGGTAATCCCGGGATACTCCGGCGCGAGATCCTGGTCGGCGGCCAGCCCCTCGATCGGCACCACGCCGGCCACCCGGAACTCGGCCGTCTCGGTGACCAGCGCGCCCGCCTCTTCCCACAGGTAGTACTGCAGCGTCACCACGTCGCCGGGCGCCGCCTCCAGATCGTCGGCGGCCCACGTGTTCAGCCAGATCGGCGGCGACTCGCCGGCCGGCCTTTCCGCGGCAGCGGGGGCAGGTATCGCCGCAGCGGCTGCGGACGGCTCGCTCCCCGGGGGCGCGACCCCCAGCGCGGCGGGATCCAGCGCGGTGACCAGCGAATAGGGCGTGACGCGCTCCCCCCGCCGGATCTCGTTGGCCAGATAGGTCAGGATCGGCTGCTCGGCCATGCCGGCGGCGGCGGTCGCGTCGCGCGCGGCGGCGACGACGTCGTAGCCCAGCAGTCCCGCCGACGATTCCACGACCAGGGCGCCCGGTCCCGGAAGCACCCGCACGCGCAGCCCGAGATCGGTCAGCCGGGTGGTGGCCCGCAGGGCCGCCTCGATGCGGGCCACCGCCCGCGGGCCCGCCGGCGCGTCCGCGCCGGCGCCGCCGAGCAGCAGGGTGTTCGCGCCGCGGTCGAGCTCCAGGTCGCGCTGCATGCGCTGGAGATTGACGAAGACCGCGCGCGAGAACCCCTGCTGCGGCCGGAACGAAAACTCTCCCAGGGCCGCCGGGGCGAGCACCTCCCGGATGCGCAGCCGCATCGTGCGCCCCAAGTCGTCACGCCGCCCGTGCAGCGAGCTGACGGGGATGGCCGAGGGCTTCTGCACCCGGACGAGCAGCGTGTCTCCCTCTGCCGCGCCGAACTCGCGGGCGAGGCCGCCGCTCAGCAGCACCTCTCCGGGCGCTGGCGCACGCCCGCCGTCGAGCCCATGAAAAGCCCAGAACCGGTCGTCCACCCCGTACACCTGGATGCCCCCGGCGCGGCTGCGACTCTCCTGGTGGGTGGCGAACCCTTCGAGCGCGATCATCGGCGCGGCATCGGCGGCGGCGCCGCCCAGTGCGCCAGCGGCCAGTACTTCCTCGGCCAGCGCCTCGCGAAAGAAGGCCCCCGCGGTCACGACATGGTCCACGCGCCCGAGCCGCTCGAGGGCGAGGTCGCGCAGGCTGGCGCGCACCGACGTCCCCACCAGGAACGCCCCCGCGAGCACCGACACCGCCACCCCGACGCCGGCGACCACTGCGATATTGATCCGCCAGAAGTGGGTCAGGCTCCGAAGCAGCAGCGTGGTGGCGGTCATGGTCGATCACTCCCGGTTGCTCAGGACACCGTCGCCTGGCGGCTCCGCTGCCCGCCCAACCATCCTACGTGGTCCGCGCCGTCTACGGCGCGGACTGCCGCTCGCGATCCGCGCGCCGCAGGCCGAGGCCCACGAGCTCGTACTGGATGGGACACCGCGCCGCCAGCTCGACGTTGTGGGTCACGACCACCAGCACCGTCTCCTGCTGCCCGTGCAGGTCGAACAGCATGTCGGCCACCACGTCACCGGCGGCGCGGTCGAGATTGCCGGTAGGCTCGTCGCACAACAGCAGCGGCGGCCGACGGATCAGGGCGCGCGCGAGGGCGACGCGCTGCCGCTCGCCCCCGGAGAGCTCCGCCGGCCGATGGTCGATCCGGTCGCCGAGACCGGCCCGTTCCAGCAGCTCGCGGGCGCGGTCCCCCGCCCCGTCCATCCCGTCCCCCACCAGGGTCGGGACCAGCACGTTCTCGAGCACCGTGCACTGCGGCAGCAGCAGATGGTCCTGGAAGACGAAGCCGACCCGGCGGTTGCGGAACGCGGCGAGCTCGGCGGAAGCGAGGGTGAAGGGGTCGACGCCGTCGAGGGTGACGGTGCCCGCGCTCGGCGGCTCGAGCGCGCCCAGCACATAGAGCAGCGTGCTCTTCCCGCTGCCGGACGGCCCCACGATGGAAGCGGCCTCACCCGGACGCAGGGTGAAGCTGACCCCGGAGAGGATGTCGAGGGCGCCCCGCGGCGTCGGATACGACTTCGCGAGGCCGGTAACTTCGAGCACTGGGACCTCCGCCCCTGGACCGCCCCCCGGGCTGGGACGCGGTCCGGCAGTCCTCTACGACGCCTGCTGGAACGCTCGGGGACGGAACAGAAAGTCTACGATGTTCCCCTCGTGCGGCTGCAGCCAGTTGAGCCGGGTCGTCGGCACCGGCCCGAGGTTGAGCCGGTCGATGTTGCGGGCATCGAGCAGCGCACGCGCGAATGCCGGATCCTCGGTCAGGCCGGTCGCCACGAGGGTCGTCCCGATCGCCCCGATCATCTTGTCCTGCGGGCACTCGACGACGGTGACGAAGGGGTACATGTACTCCTTCTTGGCCATCGCGGCGGCCGGCGAGCTGCAATGCACGACGGTGGGGCGCAGGTAGTCGCACCGCTCCATCGAGACGAGGCGCCCGCCGTCCTGGTGGCGGGCCGACACCTCCTCCACCCCGTCTTCCTTCAGGGCGTTGTCGATGTCCGCCGAGATCGCCGTCGCCTGACCCGGCACCGTGAAGGCGGCCAGCTCGGCGTTCGGATCGTCCGGAGGCAGCGGCGCGATAGAGCCAATCCGCTCGGCCAGCGCCTCGGCGATCTCGCGCGTATGCCGCGGCGCCCAGATCCCGGAACAGTTGATGCAGCCGCGGCCGCTGTTGATCGCCACGCTCTCGACCATCACGTCGAGATACCGCTCCCAGTCGTCGACCTGGTCCTCGCCGATGAGAATCTTGCTGAACCCGGGGCCGTGCACCTGGACGCCGGGGTTGGCGGCATACTGCTCGACGGTCGCGGTGCCGCCGAAGATCAGGCTCCGGGGAGCGTTGTTCAACACCGCCGCGCCGACCTCGCCGAGACCCGGATACAGCGCAATCGCCTCCCTCGGCACCCCCGCCCGGAAGAAGGCCTGCGCCATCCGCCAGGGCGTCCACGGCTCCTGCGGCCCCGGCTTCAGCACCAGCCCGATCTGCAGCGGGATGATCGGCAGCCACAGGCTGTGCACGCCGGGCGAGTTCGACGGCAGCACCATGCCCAGCACCGGCGTCGTCGCCTGGTAGCTGCGCATCACCCCGTCCTCTTCACCGTAGCCGCGGGTCAGGATGTCGTAGTCCAGCCGGCGGGTCAGCGAACGCAGGACGTCGTCGAGGTGACTCAGCACGTACTCGAGCTTGCCCATGTTCATCCGGCACAGATGCTCGGGCAGCCCGGTCGTGGCCGACTGCTGGCGCACGAAGTCTTCGGGGGTCTGCACGCCGTCCCCCAGCGGGAGGTCCGCCGACTTGAAGAGCTCGCCGGCCTTCTTGACCATCGCCAGCAGGTCTGCGCACGGAATCTCCCGGAGCACGTCGCGCGCCCGGGTCGCCCCCTTGCGCAGATCCCGGGCGACGATGCCGGGGTTGGCCTGACTGACCTCGGCCACCGGCTCGCCGGTCAGGAAATGCTCGACCTTGGCCAGCTCGAGGCTCTTGTACTCCTGTCCCCAACGCAGAATCGGAAAATGAATCACCCTAGTAGACTCCCACGGTGGTCGCTGATGCCAACCGGCTGAACGGGCGCACCCCGCTCACCCCGTCCCACGGATACTGTTCACACGGCAGCTCCCGCTCGCCCTCGTCCCGTTCCTGGAAGCGCGGCACGAAGAACTCCCTCGTCAGCGTGGTCAGCATCACCCGGCCGGTCTCGCCGTACCCGACCACGCGATCGGCGTCGTCCGCGTCCACGACCTGCAGGACCGCCCGCGGCTGCGGCGCATAGTAGGTGATCTTGTAGCCGTTCTCCGGACCGCTCGGCGGGCTCGCGGCCAGCCCCATCAGGGTGTTGCCGTAGGTCGGCGTCATGTAGATGCCGTCCAGGAACTCCTCGTGGGCGAAGCGGTTCCACTGCGGCGTGAACTCCGTGCCGCCGGCGAAGATGCCGGTGATGCCGGTTTCCTTCAGACTCGACCCGTCCGCCTCCAGCCGATTGGCCAGCGCCTCGAGCAGCTTGGGAGTGGCGAACAGGCACTTGATGTCGTGACCGGCCGACAGCACCGAGATCGCCTGGTCGATCACGTGCTCCTGATAGGCCTTCAGATGCTCCATCCAGCCCTTCTTGATGAGCTTGATCACCCACCGGGGATCGAGGTCCACGCAGAAGCAGATGCCGCCCCGGTGCTGGGCCAGATGCTCGACGGCGAGACGCAGCCGCCGGGGACCGCTCGGCCCCAGCATGAGCCAGTTGCTCCCGCGGGGAAAGTGCTCGTCGGGAAGGGTGTCGGAAAAGAGCTCGTAGTCGATGCGGAAATCTTCCTGGGCCACCCGGCTCTTGGGGATCCCGGTGGTGCCGCCGGTTTCGAACACGAACGTCGGTCGATCCGCGTAGGCGCGGGGGACCCAGCGGCGGAGCGGCCCGCCCCGCAGCTTCTCGTCCTCGAAATGCGGGAACTTCGCCAGATCGTCGAAGCCCTGGACCTCGCGGCGCGGATCCCACCCGGCCTGCCGCGCCCAGTCGAGCCAGAACGGGCAGCCGGTGTCGGGGTTGAAATGCCAGTCGACGATCTCCCGCACCCAGGCGTCGAGCGCCGTCTTCGCCCGGGCGGCCGTGGTCTCGGCGGTACTATTCTCCGTAGTCATGAACCCGCGATTTTACACCAGGAATCCTGCACCGCAGAACCGCGCAGACTCCTGCAGGGTTGGTTGGGCGGCGAGCGGGGCCGCCACGCGACGATTGCCGGGCTGAGAGTCCTGCGCCATACAATGGGGCGCGGCGCGGCCGCCGGCCATCGGGCAAACGGGAGCAGACGAATGGGGCGTCTCGATCAGATCTGGGTCAAACGATTCCATCGCGGTCCGATGGACCCGGCCGGCGCCGCCGAGGTCCGGCGCGGCGCCGGCATCGTCGGCAACGCGAATCAGGGTGGCTGGCGGCAGGTCACGATCATCGCGGCCGCCGACTGGGACCGGACCGTCGAGGCGCTCGGCGCGGCGGTCGATCCCGGGGCCAGACGCGCGAACCTGCTCGTCAGCGGGGTCGCGCTCGCACACACCCGGGACCGAATCCTGCATGTGGGCGGCTGCCGGCTGCGGGTGCGCGGCGAGACCCGCCCGTGCGAACGGATGGACGCCGCCGAAGCGGGTCTGCGCTCGGCCCTCGATCCGGAATGGCGGGGAGGCGTCTTCGCCGAGGTGCTCGATGACGGCCGCATCGCCGTCGGCGACCCCGTCGCCTGGGCCGAGCCGATCCCGTAGAGCCGGTCCCCGGTCAGACCGTTTCGAGCCGGTCCGCCTTGGCGGCGAAGACGAAGTCGCTCTCGGTCAGGCCGTCGATCTTGTGCGTCCAGATGGTGACGGTGGCCCGGCCCCACGCCAGCAGGATGTCCGGGTGGTGGCCCTGCTCCTCGGCCAGCTCGCCGACCCGAACGGTGAAGTCCAGAGCCTGGCGGAAGTCCTCGAAACGGTAGGTCTTCTCGAGGTGATGCCCGTCGACCACCTCCCAACCGCCGCCCAACTGCCGGTGCAACCCGTCGAGCTCCTCCCCCGCCAGGGGCGGCACCCCGCCCCGGCACGGCACGCACTCTTTCGACGCCAGTTCGCTCATGCTCTCCCTCGATCCCCGTCAGTCCATCCCGGGCGCACCACCGCCGGCACGACCGATAGTCTATAGTGGATTCAAGCGCAGTCCGCGCTCCCAGGAGACTATCGATGGCCGACCAGAAACAGAATTTCGCCAACCATACCCGCTTCGTACCAGCCTTCCACTACGTCGCCGCCCCCATCCTCCTGCTCAACGTCGGTTCGGCCGTCTCGAACCTCGGTGATCCGTCGTTTTCCGCGGTGCTCGATCTGCTCGTGGCCATCGCCCTCGTCATCGTGTTCTTGTACGCGCGGGTGTTCGCGCTCAAGGCCCAGGATCGCGTGATCCGCCTCGAAATGCGCCTGCGTATGCGCGAGCTGCTGCCCGACGACCTGCAGGGCCGGATCAACGAGTTCACGACGACGCAGATGGTGGGGCTCCGGTTCGCCGGCGATGCCGAGCTGCCGGACTTGGCCCGCAAGGTGCTGGACGAGAACATCGCCGCGGCGACCCCGATCAAGAAGCTGATCACGGACTGGCAGGGGGACTACGATCGCGTCTAGGAGCTTGCGCGCCGTAGAAGTTTCGCGCAGCGAAACTTCCAACCCGGCCGCGAGGTCGCGCTGGCGGCCTGTGCTGGAACCCCGCGGTCCAGGAGCCGGGAAACACTGCCGCCCCCGCTGTCGTCTAATGTTTACTGTGGCCTCATCCTAGGCGACAGACCTGTTTCTTCGACAGTCCGCCGGTTCGGGGGTTGGGCTACAGTAGAAACTGCGTCTGTATGCGCTCATCCGGCGGCGCGTCCGCGACGGCGGCAGCGACGCCGATACCCGGCGCAGCACCACGGAAAGGGAAAGAATCATGAACGGCGGGATCGCTTGGTTCGCTCGCAACCCGGTCGCCGCGAACCTGATGATGATCTTCATCGTCGTCAGCGGCGCGATCGCCACCTCCGCGGTCAAGGAGGAGATTTTCCCGGAAATCGAGCTCGACCGGGTCAGCATTCAGGTCCCCTATCTCGGTGCGGCGCCGGAAGAAGTCGAAGCCGGGGTCGTGATCCGCATCGAGGAGGCGATTCAGGGCATCGACGGCATCAAGGAGATCCAGTCGACCGCGTCGGAGGGCAACGCCTCGGTCATGATCGAGCTCGAGCTCGGCGCAGACGCCCGCCGGGTGGTCGACGAGGTCAAGAACCAGGTCGATGCGATCACGACGTTCCCCGTCGAAACCGAGAAACCCATCGTCCGCGAGATGATCGCGCGGAACCAGGTCACGGACATCTCCATCTCGGGCGCCACCGACGTCTTCACCCTCAAGACCATTGCCGAGCAGGTGCGCGACGAGCTGTCCGTCCTGCCCGAGATCACCCAGGTCGACATCATGAGCGCCCCGCCCTACGAGATCTCGATCGAGATCTCGGAAGTGGCGCTGCGCCGGCACGGGATGACCTTCGACCAGGTCGCCGACGCCGTGCGCCGGTCGTCGCTCGACCTACCCGGCGGGTCCGTCCGCACCGACGGCGGCGAAATTCTGCTGCGCACCATCGGGCAGGCCTACCGCGGGAACGAGTACGAAGACCTCGTGCTCCTGACACAGCCCAACGGCACGCGCCTGCAGTTGGGTGACGTGGCGACGGTGGTCGACGGCTTCGCGGAGACGGATCAGCAAGCCCGCTTCGACCACGACACGACGGTGATGGTGTCGGTCTTCCGCACCGGCGACCAGAGCGCCCTCGACATCGCGGCCGCGGTGCACGCCTATATCGAAGACGCGCAGGCGCAGATGCCCGAGGGCATCCTGCTGACGATCTGGCAGGACCAAGCCGAGATCCTCGCCGATCGGCTGACCCTCATGCTGCGCAACGGCGCCACCGGGTTCCTGCTCGTCTTCGTCGTGCTGGCGCTCTTCCTCGATCTGCGCCTCGCGTTCTGGGTCAGCCTGGGCATCCCCATCTCGTTCCTCGGCGCGATCGCGCTGATGCCGGGGCTCGACGTCTCGGCCAACGTCATCTCCCTGTTCGCGTTCATCCTGGTGCTCGGCATCGTCGTCGACGACGCCATCATCGTCGGCGAGAACATCTTCCGGCATCAGGAGAACCACGGGGACGCCATGCGCGGCTCCATCGAGGGCGCGCGGGAGATTGCCAAGCCGGTGGTCTTCGCGGTCCTGACGACAGTGGCGGCGTTCATGCCGCTGATGTTCGTGCCCGGGATGATGGGCAAGATCTTCCGGGTCATTCCGCTCGTCGTCATTCCGTGCCTGCTCTTCTCGCTGATCGAATCCCTCGGCATCCTGCCGGCCCATCTGTCGCACCGGCCCAGGCCGGGCGCGCCCGGTTTGTGGCGGCGGTTCCAGCAGTTCTTCGCCAACGGGCTCCTGGTCGTCGTCCGCAAGGTCTATCAGCCGGTGCTCGAGGCGGCGCTCCGCTGGCGGTATGTCACGGCGGCGGCCGGGGTCTCGACCCTGATCGTGACCGGCGGCATGGTGCTCGGCGGCTGGACCACCTTCCACTTCTTCCCCTCGATCGAGGCCGATTTCATGGCGGCGTCGATCACCATGCCGCAGGGCACCCCGGTCGACGTGACGTCGCAGGCGGTCGAGAAGCTCGAGGCGGGCGCGGCCCGGCTGCGCGCCCGGCTGCAGCAGGAAACCGGGATGGACTATTTCCGGCACGTGTCGGCGGCGGTCGGCGACCAACCGATGCTGTCGCGGGGCGGCGGACCGATGGGTCCGATGGAGGTCGCCAGCGCCGCGAACCTCGGCGAGGTGACGGTCGAGCTCGCCCCGGCGGAGACCCGGGCGTACACGAGCGAGCAGCTCGGCGGCCTGTGGCGGGAAATGACCGACCCGATCCCGGAAGCGGTCGAGGTCAATTTCGACATGTCGGCCATGAGTCCCGGGGACGACGTGGACGTGCAGCTCGCCGGGCGCGACCTCGACCGCCTGCGCGACGCCGCCGACGAGGTCAAACGCCGTCTGGCCGGGTATGCCGGCGTCTACGAGATCTCCGATTCGTTCCGGGCCGGCAAAGCCGAAATGCAGCTCGGCATCAAGCCGGCGGCGGAGACGCTCGGCCTGAGCTTGCAGGACCTCGGCCGTCAGGTCCGGCAGGCGTTCTACGGCGAGGAAGCCCAGCGGATTCAGCGCGGGCGCGACGACATTCGGGTCATGGTGCGCTATCCCCGGGACGATCGCCGGTCCCTGGGCGACCTCGAGAACATGCGCATCCGCACCCCGAACGGCGCCGAAGTGCCGTTCAGCCAGGTGGCGCTGGTCGAACCGGGACGGGGCTTCGCGTCGATCAAGCGGGTCGACCGCAACCGCGCGGTGAACGTGACGGCCTCGGTCGACCCCGCGGTCACGTCGGCCGGCGCGGTCATCGCCG
The DNA here is from genome assembly GCA_965229825.1 of Vicinamibacterales bacterium. Lineage (GTDB taxonomy): Bacteria > Acidobacteriota > Vicinamibacteria > Vicinamibacterales > UBA8438 > JAJEEA01. The sequence continues at coordinate 952,510 of CBDDJQ010000011.1, read as the reverse complement.
ACCTGCGCACGCGCATCCTGCCCGAGGTCCTCGTGAACTACCCGGGGGTGTTCTATACGTTCGAGGGCGCCCAGGCCGAGCAGGTCGACGCGGTGGGCGGCCTGCAGCGCGGATTCTTCCTCGCCCTGCTCATGATCTTCGCCCTGCTCGCGGTTCCGCTGCGATCGTACGTACAGCCGCTGATCATCATGGCGGCGATCCCGTTCGGTCTCGTCGGCGCCATCTGGGGACACATGGTGATGGGGCTCGACGTCACGATGATGTCGATGTTCGGCCTCGTCGCGCTGACCGGGGTGGTCGTCAACGACAGCCTGGTGATGGTCGACTTCATCAACCGGTCGCGGGACGTCCACGCCGACGTCGGCAGCAAGGTGCGCCAGGCGGGCGGACAGCCGCGGGACGACCGCGAGTTCGACTCCAGCGGCCTCCAGCTCGCGATCCGCGAAGCGGGCAGCAACCGGTTCCGTCCCATCATGCTCACGTCGCTGACGACCTTCTTCGGCTTGGCTCCGCTGATGCTCGAACGCAGCATGCAGGCGGCGTTTCTCGTGCCGATGGCGGTTTCCCTGGCGTTCGGCGTGCTGTTCGCGACCTTCATCACGCTGATTCTGGTGCCGACCTCCTACCTGATTCTCGACGACGTGCAGCGGATGATGCGGCGGATGTTCCGGCAGGGAGAGCTGGCGGCGTTGCCGGAAGGACCGCCCCTGACGGACGGCGCGGTAGTGGCGGGCGGCGCCCCGGCGGCCCGGACGGCCGAGGCGGCGTCGTAGCGGCGCCGGTCGCACGTCGGCGGCGGCCGTTCGAGTGAAAGCGTGATCGGCCGTCTCGATCGCTCTCGATCTCTTGATCCTTCTCGATCTCTTGATCTCGATCTCTTGATATAGTGGCGCCGCATCCGGGTGGCGCCGCCGGTGGAATGTTCGTGGCGCGACACGGGCTCGCGACACATGCCGAGGAAGGAGCCGCAGTAATGAAGCAGGTCACCGCAATCATCAAGCCGCACATGCTCGACGAGGTCCGTGACACGCTCTCGCGTCTCGGCGTCGCCGGCATGACCACCACCGAAGTCAAGGGGTTCGGCCGCCAGAAGGGTCATACCGAGATCTACCGCGGCGCCGAGTATTCGGTGGATTTCGTGCCCAAGGTCAAGATCGAGATCGTTGTGGACGATGACCGTCTGGACGCCATCCTGGAGGCCATCAAGACCTCCGCTCGGACGGGCCAGATCGGCGACGGCAAGATCTTCGTGACCGAGATGGAGCAGGCGGTCCGCATCCGAACCGGCGAAGTGGGCTCCAACGCGCTCTAGCAGCCCGTGGTGGAACCCCGCGTTGCACCGGACCCGCCACGGGATGGCCGTCGCGTCCGACGCGGCGCAGGTGCAGATGAACCGTCGAAGGATGCCCGCGTCTCGGGCCATGTCTCGAGAGGGAGGATACGCATGACCTTCAAGTCGAAAGCGATTTTCGCCGGACTGGCCGGCGCGTTCGCCGTCACGCTCCCGCGCGTGGCCTGGGCCCAGGACGACGCCTTGAGCTCCGGCGACACCGCCTGGATGCTCACGTCGAGCGTGCTCGTCCTGTTCATGACGATTCCCGGGCTCTCGCTCTTCTATGCGGGTCTGGTGCGGGCCAAGAACGTCCTGTCGGTGATGATGCAGTGCTTCGTCATCACCTGTCTGGTGACGCTCATCTGGACCGTGTACGGGTACGGCTTGGCTTTCGGTGACGGCGGCAGTCTCAACGCGTTCATCGGGGTCGGCAAGTTCTTCCTGTCCGGCGTCGGGGTCGACACCCTCTCGGGCACCATCCCGGAGAGCGTGTTCCAGATGTTCCAGCTCACGTTCGCCATCATCACGCCGGCCCTCATCGTCGGCGCGTTCGCCGAGCGGATGAAGTTCTCGACGATGCTGGCGTTCATGGCCCTCTGGGTCACGTTGGTCTACGCCCCGGTCGCCCACTGGGTCTGGGGCGGGGGCTGGCTCGGCGAGATGGGGGTCCTCGACTTCGCCGGCGGCACCGTCGTCCACATCAACGCCGGCGTCGCCGCGCTCGTGCTCTGCATCGTGCTCGGCAAGCGCAAGGGCTATCCGAACACGCCGATGGCGCCGAACAGTCTCGTCCTGACCGTCGTCGGGGCATCGATGCTCTGGGTCGGCTGGTTCGGGTTCAACGCCGGCAGCCAGCTCGCGGCGGACGGCGTGGCGGGCATGGCCATGACCGTGACCCACATCGCCACCGCCACCGCGGCCCTCGCCTGGATGACCACGGAGTGGATGATCCACGGCAAGCCGAGCGTGCTCGGCATCGCCACCGGCGCCGTCGCCGGGCTCGTCGCCATCACGCCGGCGTCCGGGACCGTCGGCCCGGCCGGCGCCCTCGCCATCGGGTTGGCGTCCGGGGTGGTCTGCTACTGGGCGGCGAGCAGCCTCAAGCGGAAGATGGGCTACGACGACTCGCTCGACGTCTTCGGGGTCCACGGGGTCGGCGGCTTCATCGGCGCCATCCTGACCGGCGTGTTCACCGCCGAGGCCCTCGGCGGGATCGGGCTCGGGGAAGGCGTCGGCATCGGACAGCAGCTCGGGCTGCAGTTCATCGGGGCGGGAGCCACCATCGCCTACTCCGGCGTGCTCACCTTCGTGATCGCCAAGGTGCTCGACGCGACGATGGGGTTGCGGGTCACCGCCGACGACGAGTCGGAAGGGCTCGACCTCGCGCTGCACGACGAGCGCGGATTCAGCCTGTAGACCGAAGCCTGGCGGGTCGCGAAACCCGCGGCCCGCCAGGCACCCGCCCTTCCCCTCTCGACGCGCCCACCGCCGGCTCAACAATCAGCCAACCCGAAGATCTCCTGGAGCACGGCGCGGCGATACGCGAAGATGCGCTCGATGTCGGGCCGGACGAGCAGGCGGTCGACGACCCACCCGCCCAGCACCGCGTATCGCACGCGATCGCAAGCCAGCGTCTGCCTCGCGCGCTCTTCGAAGCGGTGCTCGTGGATCCAGAGCCGGTAGGGACCACGCCGCTGCTCGTCCACGAACCGGAAGGGAGGCTCCCACGCGGTGATCTCGCTCTGCCACCGGACCGGCACGCCGCGCAGGCGCAGGCGGTAGTCGATCAGGGTGGATGGCCGCATCTCGATCGGCTCCGGCGTCAGCACCTCGAAGCGGAGCCACGGCGGCGTCAGCCGCTCGATGTTCCGGGCGTCCGCGAAGAACGGGAACACCTCGCCCGGCGGGCGAGGCAGCAGCACCTCGCTGGTCAGCTCGAACGTCTGCACCGCCTCTCCCGCCCCCTCCGTCCCCCACACGCCCGCCCGGCGCCTCGACAGCCGTCCTCCGCTTCGTCTCGACGCGCGGGGCCGGCCGGCGCAGGCGACCGGCCCCGCGAACCGACTGTTTACATTTACAGAGGAGCCCGTGGCGACAGGCCCCCTCCGCATTCGCCCCGGCGATGCGAGCGACTACGGCAACGCGAACACGAACAGCGCGTTGCCGGCCCGGGGGTTCCGCATGTCCTCGAGCAGATCTCCGGGGAGGATGCTCGTCCAGCTCGAGCCGCCGAGGGGTCCGCCGGCGCCGAAGGCGATGTACTGCTTGCCGTCGACGGCGTAGGTGATCGGGTAGCCGTTGGACATGGTGGTCAGCCGGCTCTGCCAGAGCTGGTCGCCGCTCGCCGCGTCGTAGGCGAAGACGTAGCGCTCCCAGTCGCCGACGAAGACGAGGCCGCCGGCGGTGGTCAGCGCGGCGGTGTTGTAGGGGGCGCGGCGGCGGTGCTTCCACAGGGTCTCGCCGGTGCGGATGTCGAGGGCCTGGAACTCGCCGAGCTGCCCCGGCGCGTCCGGGTGGAAGTGATTCAGCCGCCCGCGCACCCCGCCGGTGCCGCCGCCGCCGAGCCGGCGGTCGACGGGGCCGAACGCGGCGGTCTCGCAATTGAGATTGAGCGGAATGTACAGGGCCGTCGTGTCCGGGTGATAGGCCATTGCCCGCAGACTCTTGAAACCGCCGGTGCTGGGACAGAAGAAGAGCTCTTCACCGACCCCCGAGACCATGCCCTCGCGATGGGTGACGACCCCGGTCTCGGGGTCGACGTCGAGGATGTTCTGGTAGCCGAGGTCGACGGCGTTGGTGAACGCGCCGCTGGCCCGGTCGAGCTCCCAGAGAATGCCCAGCTTGCCCATGCTGAAGACCGACTGCTTCTCGTCGTAGTCGATCAGGATCCGCTCGAACGTCTCGTCCATGTCGTGGCTGTCGCCGGGGACGTGCTGGAAGTACCACTTCATCTCGCCGGTCGCGGGATCGAGGGCCAGCGTCGAGTTGCTGTAGAGCGCGTCGCCGTCGGTGCCGCGGGCATCGCGGGACCACGGCTTGGCCTGGGCCGTCCCGTAGAAGACGAGCCCCGTCGCCGGGTCGTAGCTGCCGGGAATCCACGCGTCGCTGCCGGCGCGGAACAGCAGGGGCAGGTCACCCCAACTGTCGCCGCCGCGCTCGCCGGGCCGGGCGATCGTCGACGTCCGCCAGAGGGCCTGGCCGGTGCGGGCGTCGAGCCCGACGATGTAGCAGGTGTCCTCGCGGAACCGCTCGCACCCCCGCAGCCCCGCCACGATCACCCCGCCGGCGATGACCGGGCCGCTGGAGAAGCCGTAGCCGTCCTCCTCGGGGATGACCGGGGTGTCCCAGCGCACCTCACCGGTGCGGGCGTCGAGCCCGACGACGTGGGCGTCGACGGTGTTCAGGATGATCAGGTCCTCGTAGATCGCGAGGCTGCGCATCTGGGCGGCGGGCCGGCGCGCCTCTTCCATCTCGCGCCGGTACTCCCAGATGAAGTCTCCGCTGTCGGCGTGCAGGGCCTGCACGACGTTCCCCGGATTGGCGAGGTAGAGGATGCCGTCGTGCACCATCGGCGTCGTCTGCGACACGCCCGGCTCCATGCCCCAGGACCACGCGAGCCGCAGCTCGCCCACGTTGCCGCGGTCGATCTGGTCGAGGGGGCTGTAGCCCCACCCGTCGAGGGTGCGCCGCCAGCTCAGCCAATCGGCGGGGTCGGGGTCCTGGAGCGTCGCGTCGGTGACCGGCGTCAGCTCCTCCACCTGGGCGTACGCCGCCCCCGCCCCGAACAGCACCACGACGCTTGCACATGCGACGAACCAGGCACGAAGTGTCATCCCGAACCTCCTGAAGTCTTCTGCCACTAAGCAATTCCGGCGCCGCGCACGCCCACGTATACCGAGTAGAGCGACTGACTGGCGGTCATGAACAGGCGATTGCGCCTGGCCCCGCCGAAGCAGACGTTCGCACAGACCTCGGGCAGCCGGATGATGCCGATGGTGGCGCCGTCCGGCGCGACGATCTGCACGCCGGGGCGGGCGCCGGCCCAGATGTTCCCGTCGACGTCGCACCGTATGCCGTCGGCGCCGGACACCGTGTCCGGATCGGCGGGCATCGTCAACTGCGCATGCCGCCGCCCGTTGCGGAGGGTGGCGCCGTCGACGTCCCAGGCCCGGATATCCCGCCCGCTCCCGGTATCGGCCACGTACAAGCGGTCGTAGTCCGGCGAGAAACAGAGCCCGTTCGGGGCCCCGATGTCGTCGGTGACCCGCGCGATCTGCCCCGTCTGCCCGTCCACCCGGTAGACGGAAAGCGGCAGCTCGGCCTCGGCCCGGAAGCCCTCGTAGTCGCCGCGGACCCCGTACGGCGGATCCGTGAACCAGATGCTGCGGTCGGGGTGCACCACGACATCGTTGGGCGAGTTCAGCGGCCTCCCCTCGTAGCTGTCGGCGATGACCGTCACCTCGCCCGACTGCTCATAGCGGGCGACCCGGCGCCCGCCGTGCTCGCAGGACAACTGCCGCCCTTCGTGGTCGAAGGTGTTGCCGTTGCTGTAGCCGGACGGGTTCCGGAACTCGGTGACCCGGCCGTCGTCCTCGATCCACCGCATCTGACGGTTGTTCGGGATGTCGCTCCAGACCAGATACCGGCCCACGCCGTTCCAGGCCGGTCCCTCCGCCCAGAGGGTGCCGGTGTAGTGGCGCCGGATCGGCGTATTGAACAGCACGTAGCGGCGGAACCGGGGATCGAGCACGAGGATGTCGCGGTCGGGATACCGGATCGGCGCGTCCCCGGACCAGTCGCGCGGCTGATAGGGCGGAATGTCCTGCTGTTGCCGCGCCAGCAACGGGCTGGCGGCGCTTGCGGCCCCTGCCGCGAAGGCGGCGGTCAGAAAGCTCCGGCGGTCTACGGATCGGCGGTTCATGGTCACCTCGTCAGGTCGGCGAGAGCGGCGACGGCCTCGGCCGGAAACAGCTCGTCGGTCTCCTGCGGCTGCACCCCCAGGGCGTTGAGCGACATCGACACCAGGCGGTAGTTGGCCACCGTCATCACCACGCTCATCATCTCGCGGGTGTCGTACTGCGAGGCGAGCGCCTCCCAGGTGTCGTCGGAAATGATACCGTCACGATAGATCTCGTCGGCGGCCCGCACATGGGCCTGCTCGAAGGGGTTCCAGCCGGCGTCCCTCCCGAGCGCGATCCGCTCCGGCTCGAGACCGTGGTCGCGGGCGCGGCCCACGCTGCCCACGTGCTTCGCCCACTCGTAGACGGCCTGGCAGTTCCAGCCGATGCGCAGGATCAGCAGCTCGCGGAAATAGGGGGTCAGCGGCGAGACGCGGTTCACGTATCCGGACTGCCCGCTCCGCGCCGCCTGCATCCGGGGATGGCGCCCGAAGGTGCGGCCCACCCGAATGCCCGGCCCCTCCAGGGGCGCCACCCGCGGCTCGCGCAGCGGGGGCTCGGGGTCGGCCACGTCGATCCGATAGGGCACGTCGGCGGGCCAGCGGGCCAGCGCGCTGTCGTCGGGCTGGACGCCGAACGAGTTCAGCAGCATCGCCAGCAGCGTGGTCTGGTTCACGGTCATCACCGCGTCGACCAGATTGAACAGGTCGTACCGCTCTTCGAGCGCGGCCCAGACCGCGTCGCGGACCGACGAGTTGCGATACAGCTCGTCGGCCAGACGCAGCAACGTCGCCTCGATCGGCGTCCACCCGGGAGCGGCCGGGCCTTCGGCGATGCGGCGCACCTCTTCGGCGGTGAGGCCGGCGATCCGGGCCGTCGGCGCGTGATCGGCCCAGAGGTGACGGTTTCGGGCGAGCCACGCCGTACGCAGGATCAACAGCTCGCGGTGCCGGGCCGGAAGCGTCGTCTCGCTGGTCGCGTAGATGAGAAACGGCATCACCGCGTCGACCAGCTCCGGGACGTGCAGCAACGTCCGGAAGGCGTTGCCGATGCGTACCTCGGGCGCCCAGCGGTCCACCCGGGCGCGATGCTCGGCCGTCCACTGCGACTCCGGCAGCGGGGCGATGCGCGGCTCGCTCAAGCGGAAGACCTCTCCCGTTCCCGGCAGATCGGGCCGGATCTGGGCCGGGGCGGGCGCGGCGGACAGCAGGGCGGCCCCGGCGGCGGCGAGGCACGCGGCAGCGCGGGCGATCGACGGGATTGCGGGCATCACGGCGTCCTTTCGCGGGATTAAGGTGCACGAAACGTCGTGCACATGCTATCTCCCACCGCCGATCTTCGCGACAAGAATCCGTGCGCCGGATGGAGTAACATGGATTGTTTGGCGTCACCGTCGCGGGCTCTCTGCCCCCCTCGGACCCCGAAACAGCCATGACCCGCTTCGCACGCACCTCCGTCGCCGTCTGTCTCCTGCTCGCGCCGGCGGGCGCGGGCAGCGGCGTCCGGGCGCAGGCGCCGGCTGCCGGGCGTGGCTCCGAGCCCATCGCGGTGCTCCCGTTCACCAACCTCTCGCAGGACCCGGACGACGCCTGGCTGGGTGAGGGCATCGCCGAGACCCTCACGGCGGAGCTCGAGGCGCACGGCCTGACCGTGGTCGGCCCCGCCCGCGCGACTCTCGCCGCCCCTGTCGGCGATCCGGCCGTCGGCGATCCGGCCGGAGACCTCGAGCGGCTGCATCGCCGCCTCGGCGCACGCTGGGCGATCACCGGCAGCTACCAGCAGGTCGGGCAACGGCTCCGCATCACCGCACGGATCTTCGACCTGCCTTCGGCCGTCGTGGTCCACGCGGTCAGGACCGACGGCGACCGGCACGAGATCTTCGCGTTGCAGGACCACATCGCCGGCGAGCTCGCGGCCGGCCTGTCCACGGGACGATTCCGCACCCGGGAGCTTCCGAAGCCCCGCCGTCCCGATTCCGGCCTGCGCGCGGGGCATGTCCCGGTGGCCCCGCGCGGCGAGCCGACGGCTCCCTTCTCCGCCCCTCCCTCGGCGCTCCGGCCGCCGGAGGCGGCCGCCACGGTCACGGGCGCGATGCCCGGAAGGGCGCCGGAGGCGGCGCCGGCCCCGGGCGCCATCGCCAGACGCGAGCCGACGGCGGCCGCTACGGTCCCGGACGCGATGCCCGGAAGGGAGCCGGAGGCGGCGTCGGCCCCGGGCGCCATCGCCAGACGCGAACGTCCCCCGGGGCCGGCCGGGACGGCTGTCCCGGGCCGGACCGCGGGAGGCGCGGGCGTCCCGAACCCGGCCGGCGGCGCCGCGGGGCTCGGCATCGCGAGCGACGCCGGGATTCTGACCGGCCGCCCCAGCGTGCGTCCCGAGCGCACCACCACCGCCCCGCGCATCGACGGGGCGCTCGACGACCCGGTGTGGGAACGGGCGACGCGCATCACCGAGCTCGTGCAGCAGCGCCCCCTCGACGGGGCGCCGGCCACCGAGGACACCGACGTCTTCATCGCCTACGACAACGAGAATCTCTATTTCGGCATCCATGCGCACTACTCGGAGAGCGCCCTGATCCGCGCCAACCGGGCCGATCGCGACCAGACGTTCATCGACGACACGGTGGCCGTCTACTTCGACCCGTTCCTCGACCAGCAGCGCGCCTACGTCTTCTCGGTGAACGGCTACGGGGTGCAGGCCGACTCCCTGCTCGAATCGAGCTCCGAACGCATCCCCGGCGGGGGCGGCGGGGGCGGGGGCGGGGGGGGCGGGCGGCCCGGCAGCGGCGGCCGGACACCGGGCAGCGGCCGCGGGGGCATGAGCGCGGCTTTGGCCGCGTCGCTGGGCGCACCCCCCACCGGCGACCTCTCCTGGGACGCTCTCTTCGCGTCGGGGGGCCGGCTGGTGGACGACGGCTGGACGGCGGAGATGGCGATTCCGTTCAAGAGCCTGCGGTATCCGGAACGGGGGCCGGGCGAGCGGCACCGGTGGGGCTTCCAGATCGTGCGGACGATCTTCGGCAAGGACGAGGCGGACGTCTGGTCCCCGGTCTCCCGCGGGTTGGCCGGCTTCCTGACCCAGATGGGGCTGCTCGACGGAATCACGAACCTGTCCACGAGCCGCAACCTGGAGATTCTGCCGACGGTCACCGCGATCCGGTTCGGATCGCTCGACACCGCGACCGGAGCGTTCGACGAGGAAACGCAGCCCGAAGGCGCGGTGAACGTGAAATACGGGGTCACCCCCAACCTGACCGCCGACTTCACCTACAACCCCGACTTCTCGCAGATCGAGTCCGACAGCCCGCAGATCGAGGTCAACCAGCGGTTCCCGCTCTTCTTCCCGGAGCTGCGTCCCTTCTTTCTGGAGGGCCAGGAAGTCTTCACGGTGCCCGGCCAGGTCAACCTGCTGCACACGCGCACCATCATCGATCCGCGGTACGGCACGAAGCTGACCGGCAAGGTCGGCAACACCACGCTGGGGGTGCTGGTCGCCAACGACGAGGCGCCCGGTAAGCGCGACGACCTGATCGACGCCATCGGCAAGACGTCCCGGGTATTCGTGGGGCGCGCCCGCTATGACCTGTACGCGGAATCCTCGGTCGGGGTCATGGCCACCAGCCGCGACTTTCTCGACAGCTACAGCCGGGTCGCGGCCGTCGACGGCCGTTTCCGCCTGGGCCGCACGTCCTCGGTGACGATGCTGTACGCCGGGTCGCAGCACCGCGACGACGAGGGGGCGGAGCGCACCGGGCCGACCGCCCACGTCGCCTACAACCGCCAGGGCCGCAACCTGAGCTACGGCGCGGGGTTCGACACCGTCGACCCCGACTTCCGGACCGACACCGGATTCGTGCAGCGCGTGGACACCCGGAGCGCCCAGGCCAACGCCGCCTACCGCTGGTGGCCCAACAACCTCGTGATCAACTGGGGTCCGTACGCCAGCTACGGCCGGATCTACGACTTCGGGGGGATACTCCAGGACGAGCAATCGGGCCTCGGCGTGCGGGGCACGCTGGCGAACGGCATCATCACCGTCGCCAACGTGAACCGCGACATGGAACGCTACGGCGGCTTCGACTTCCTCAAGACCTCGGCTTTCATCGGCGGCGGCGCCAGCGCCAGCCGCAAGATCGCGTTCGGGGGGTTCCTCAACTGGGGCGACCAGATCCGCTACGACGAGTACGACCCGTTCCTGGGCCGGTCCGTCAACAGCACGGTGTTCGTCAATCTCCGCCCGACGAGCCGGCTCAGCGCCGATCTGACCCTCATCACCAGCCGCCTGCACGACCCGATGACCGAGGCGCTGGTTTTCGACGTGAAGATCCTGCGCACGTTCACGACCTACCAGTTCACCAACCGACTGGCCGTCCGGAACATCCTGGAGTACAACTCCCTGAACGGGACCCTCGGCGCCAACGTCCTGTTCACCTACCGCGTCAACGCCGGCACCGTGTTCTTCGTCGGCTACGACGACCACTACCAGCAGGGCGACCTGCTCGACGCGAGGCGGTTCCCCACGACCGCGTTCCAACAGACCAACCGCGCATTCTTCACCAAGCTGTCGTACCTCTTCCGGTACTGATTCCGGGAGCCGGTGGTGAGACCGCGTGTTGGACCGACCGGGTGAGGACGCCAGCCGCTTGTAGGGAGCCCGCGCGACAAGGCGCGTCGAGAGTGCCTATTGGGCACAGGCAACCGCGGAGCAACGCAGTCCGCGGGATGCAGCGCCGTCGGAATGCAGCGACGCTGTCATCATGGCTACGGGGTTGCGCCGCCCGCTTCGCCACGGTTGGCCGCCACGGGAGGTCAGGCTGGACGGCACCGGCCGGCCGCCGGCGAGCCCCAGCCGCAGGGACACACCGGCCGGCATGCGCCCGCTCTCACCGCACCGACTACCAACAACCAACGGATACAATCACCGCAGTGATTGCAGCAGGCATGGGCGCCCGCTGGCGTCCCGTTCCCTACCCGAAAGCGTGACGAGGTTCCCCATGACACCGCTGTTCCGCATGCCGCGGCGCACCGGCCTGGCTACGGGCATTCTCCTCGCGTCGACGCTCGCGCCGGCGCCGGGAACGCTCGCGCAGACGACCGGATCGATCGACGGCTCGGTGACCGACATCGGGGGCGGCGCGCTGCCCGGCGTCACCGTCGCGGTGACCGGCGCGCTCCTCCCGGCCGGCCGGCTGCAGGTCACCGGCCTCGACGGCCGCTTCGTCTTCGACATGCTTCCCGCCGCCGAGTACCTGGCGCGGTTCACGCTCCCCGGCTTCGAGGCCCGTGAGATCCGGGTGGCCGTCGGCCCGGACACCGCCGTCTCGCTCGACGTCGTGCTCGAGATCGAGCGGCTGCTGGAAGCGGTGTCGGTCATCGCGGACACGCCGACGGTCTTCGCGACCAACGTCGTCGCCGAACCGATGCTGGCGCAACAGGCGGCCATGACCAGCGTGGTCGCGGTCGTCGACAACCTGCCGGGGGTTTCGGTGCAGGAGGGCGACGCCTACGGGTTCGACGACTGGTCGAGCTCGGTCGCCGTCCGCGGCTTCCAGACCAACATCAACGAGGCGCAGATCGGCACCACCATCGACGGGTTCCCGAACGGCACTTCCGACTACTGGAGCGGGGCCAAGGCGAACCGCTTCGTCGACCCCGCGAACCTGGGCGGCGTCGAGGTGTCGCAGGGCACCGCCGACGTCGCTTCGCGATCGGTCGAGGCGTTGGGCGGCACCTTCAACTTCCTCACGGACGCGCCGGAGACCGAGCGCACCTACACCGCGGCCGTCACCCTGGGGGAGAACGACGGCGAGCGCTACCACATGCGGGTCGACACCGGCTCGCTGTTCGACCGCGAGACCTACGCGTGGCTGTCGGCGGGGCGGCAGACCGCGACCGACTGGGTGCAAGGCGCCGCGCGGAACGAGCGCGAGCACCTCGCCGCCAAGCTCGCGTCGTCGCACGGCCGTCTCGAGCTGACGTCCTATTTCTCCTACGACCAGATCCGCGAAGACGTCTACCAGCGCATCTACTCGGCCGCCGACTTCGCGGCCGCCCCCCGCTGGGACCGCCTCCTCGACGACTGGCCCGGCGTGCCGTACCTCAACCAGTTCTACCGGCGAGGCTGGACGACGTATCGCAAGAACACGTTCGGCTATCTGAAGGCGGACTGGGCGTTCAACGACGCCACCACCCTCAGGGCCGGCGCCTACTACCACCGGAACCGGGGCCGCGGCGACTGGCTGCCCCCGTACATCGTCGACGTGGCCGACGACGGCGGCGGGCCGGAGTCGGAGCTGATGGGCGGGCCGCCGGTGCGGGGCGGCGCCATCCTCGGGCAGTTCCGCTTCGTGAACCAGGACCTCGCGGCGGTGGGGCCGCAGCCCGGCTGCACGTCGTCCTACCTCTTCAACTACTACGGCGCGGGGGGGCCGGAGGTCGACCCGGCGTGCCATCCGGGGGCCACCGCGGTGCAGTCGTTCCGCCACAGCCACTACGGCAAGGACCGGCTCGGCTTCACCCTCGACGAGACGTGGACCGGCGCCATCGGCGCCGCCGGCAATGCGCTGCGGGCCGGCCTCTGGTTCGAGAACTCGACCCGGATCCTCGGCCGGGACTGGCACCGGATCCTCGATCCGCGCATCAACATCACCTCCGACGAGGCGCCGTACTGGCAGCAGTACGACTGGGACTTTCCCCAGCAGATCTTCAAGTGGTACGTCGAAGACACCATCTACGCGGGGCCCCTCGCCCTCTCCGGCGGCGTCAAGCAGTTCCTGGTGGACGTTTCGCGCCGCGACCTGTTCGGCGTCGAGACCGGCTTGGCGGTCGACTCCGATTCGGACCTGCTCTTCTCCGGCGGCGTGACCCTGGAGACCCCCGTCGACGGCTTCGAGCTGTTCGCCGGCTACGCCCAGAACTTCAAGTCGCTGGCCGACCGGTTGCTCGAGGCGCCGGGCCGGAGCCTCGCCGCCCTCGAGCCCGAGACCGCCGCGAACGTCGACGTCGGGATGCGATACTCGGGCGACCGCGTCGCCCTCGGCGCCACCTGGTACCACATCGACTTCAACAATCGGATCTTCTTCCTCGGGCCTACGACGACGGCCGGGCCCAACTACCTCATTCCCGGCGGCGGCGCCTACTTCAATGCCGGCGGCATCGACACCAGCGGCATCGAGCTCTCGGCCACCGTGCAGATGCCCGGCCGGACGTCGTTCTACACGGCGTACACCTTCAACGATTCGGCCTACGTCGGCACCGGCGATGCGGGGGTGGACGCCTCCCAGAACATCCAGCCGGGCAGCGACGTGACCGGGGTGCCCGGCCGGCTGTGGGTCCTGTCGCTCGACAAGTCGGGTCCCCTCGGGATGGGGATCTCCGGCAAGTACACCTCGGCGCGGCGGGTCAGCCTGACCGCGGATTGGTACGCCGACGCCTACTGGCTGGTCGACGCCTACCTCACCTTCTCCGTCGACGGCCTGACCGATCGCTTCAAGTCGGCGGACGTGTCGCTCGTCGCCAACAACCTCTTCGACGCCTCGTATCTCGCGGCGATCGTGGAGAACGCGGCCTGGCTGGGCGCGCCGCGCACCATTTCGATGAACATGTCCGTATCGTTCTAGCGGCCCCCACCCGCGCCGGCCTCTTGCCGGCTGTCGTATCCTGTGCTGCGTGCCGAGCTTCGAGTGCCAAGTCTGCCAGGCGCGGTTCGAAATTCCCCAGGCGGCCCTGGACCGCTATCCCGGCTGGCAGCCGAGATACTGCCGCGCCCATTCACCGAAGAAACCGGCCGCGCCGCCGGCCGCCAAACGTGCCGGGCGCGGCGGCGCGAATCGGGGCCGCCCGTTGCGTGAGGAGAACCTGACCGGGGCCGAGGTTCGCTCCAAGTACTCGGACGGCCCCGGCTCCGGCGTCTTCACCGACGGCAGCGCGGTGCCCAATCCGGGTCCGGGCGGCTGGGGGGTGGTGTGGGTCGAAAGCGGCCGAATCGTGTCCGAGAGGCACGGCCACGACCCCGATACGACGAACAACCGCATGGAGCTCCGCGCCCTGATCGAGGCGTTCACCATACTGCCGGCGGACGCAGCCGTCAGCGTCTTCACCGACAGCCGCCTCTGCGTGAACACCATCACGCAATGGGCGCCGGGATGGGAACGCCAGGGCTGGAAAAAAAAGTCCGGCCCCATCAAGAACCTCGAGCTCGTGCAGGAGCTGCTGGCCCTCTACCGCGCCCGTCCCGCCTGCGACCTGCGCTGGATCGCCGCCCACACCGGACAACGCTGGAACGAGTACGCCGACAGCCTCGCCACCGCCTGGATGCGTTCCGAGCGCTGAAGGGCCAGGCCGCGTTCGCCGCAACCTGTCCTCGAAGGCACGGCAATATGGCACCGCCTTGATCTTGTGGCTACACGTGTCTACACTCGATGACCATGAAGACATCGGGTGTTCGAGAGCTCAAGAACCGCCTGAGCGCCTACCTCCGCATGGTGGAGCACGGCGAGCGCGTGGCCGTCACCCACCGGGGGCGGGTCGTGGCCGAGTTGGGGCCGCCCACGCACACCACCGAGGAAGAAGCCCACGACGAACTGCGACGCCGAGCCCGGGCAGGAACCGTTCGCCTCGGTGCCCCGAACCGCCCGGAAGTCTACCCTCGCCCGGCGCGCCGGCTGCCGACCCGGTTGGTGCAGGACCTGCTCGACGAGGTTCGGGGTGAGCGGTGAAGGTGAACCTGTACGCGGAGACGAGCGCGGTCGTGGCGTGGCTGCTCGACGAAGAGCGCGGTGACCGCGCCTGGTCTCAACTGGTAGCCGCCGATGCCATCCATACGTCCGATCTCACCCTCATCGAATGCGATCGGGCGTTTCGCCGCGCCGCCGACATCGGACGCGTGACCGCGAGCGAATCATCACGGCTGCAGGCGATCATCGACACGGCTTCCGCGCATTGGACCCTCCACGGCATCGACGCGGAGATCGTCCACCGGTCCCGCCGGTCGTTTCCGCGCGAGCCGATCCGAGCCCTCGACGCCATTCATCTGGCGACTGCGCTGACGGTCCGGAGTCTGTCGCCCGACGTGCAAGTGTTGTCGTTCGACGATCGGATTCTCGACAACGCGACCGCCCTCGGGTTCCAGTGCCTCCCGCGTCAAGGGTGCGAGGCGCGTTAGCGCGAACGTTCGCGCTCATGGAAACGAGCAACTCGCGATTCAGAGGGCGTAGCACATGACGTACAGGACGACGCCGGTGATGCAGGTGAGCCACACTCCTACGTAGGCGGCCAGCCCCAGGCGCCGATGCCACCGGCTGAAGCGGCCCGGCAGCACGCGGGAGAAGCCGCGCCAGGAAACCCCGGCCAGGACGCTCCAACCGATGAACGAAGGTATCGCGACCGCGAGGTGCAGATAGAACACGCTCACGAGCAGCGGCGTACGGTAGTAGGCGCTCTGGGCGTAGGCGGCCATCGCCCCGCCGTAGCGGATGCTCCCTTCGAGAAGCAGCACGGCGGCGACCCCGGCCACAACCAGGCCCGCCTGCAGGTTGCGGTGCTCCCTGTGCCGGCCGCGCACCGCGAGCCGCATCGCGTAGGACATCAGGAAGGGGGCGGCCACGAAGAACACGAGCGTCAGGTCGATGAGGGCGTCCGCGCGCGTCCCGAGAAAGCCCGTCGTCGGCATCCTGCCTCCCTCCCGTCACCTCCAGCTTACTAGTAGCCGCCACGTAGCGTCGCGAGCGGGTCCGTCCTGGCCGCGCGCCATGCGGGCACGAGACCAGCATCGCCATCGACCGCACCACCGCGTCCATGCCGCCTGCATCGAGGATCGCCAACGTCGGATCGTGCCGGCGAATGGTCTCCGTGATCATGAACGCAACGGCGCTCAAGGGGTCCGTCGGAGTGCAAATGGCACGTCGCCGCGGCGGCAAGCTCCTGGACCGCGGCGTGGCGGGGGCGTCGGCGCCAGTCCGCCCGATGTCGCGCGGTATAATCGACCCGGGCCTGACCGGAGGATGCGATGACCACTCCCCGCGGACGCTCGCGGCGCCGGTTCGTGAAGCAGATGGGCACCGCCGCCGGCATGCTCGCCGTCCGGCCCGGCGAGGCCGCGGCCCAGGCGCCGGCCCGGTTGGAGGAGACCCCGCGGTCCGTCCATCCGACCCTCAACCGGCGGACGCGCGGCTGGCTCCGCTTCCTGTGGGAGAAGGCGACCACCCCCGACGACTGGAACGCCGACGGGGTGCCCCACATGTGGTGGGATCGCTACTCCAATCCCGTCGTCACCAGCTACGGCCGCTTCGACCTGCACAACTCGTCCTACGCGCTGCTGCTGATGGCGGACCAGACGCCGGCGTGGCGCGAGGCCTACACCCGGATCGCGGACGGGCTCGCCAGCCGCTATCCGACCTACTGGGGGGCCGTCGACTGGCTGACCCAGATCGGCGACGACCCGCGGCGGGCGAACTACCCCGAGGGGGTGATGCAGGCGATTCCCGAGCGGCTCCGCGGCCGCTACAACCGCATCGGGTGGACCGCGAACGGGATTGAGCCGTGGGGCCTGTCGCCGGATCCGATCGGGTCGGAGGGCAATCTCTTCTTCCGCGGCTGGTTCAACCTGCTGCTCGGCATCTACAAGTACGTCTCGGGCGACGACAAGTACGAGCGGCCGTTCCCGGTGACCGGCTACGGCGACGAGCGGTTCGAGTGGGACCAGCACCGGATCGCGGCCCTGCTCGAGCGCCAGTACCGGGAGCGCCCGGAGGGCCCGCACTGCGAGAACACCAAGATCTGGTTCCCCTGCAACAGCGCTGCGGGCCTGGGAATGTTCCTGTACGACCGGGTGTACGGGCGCGACACCCACCGCCCGGTGCAGGGGTGGCTGGAGTACGCGCGTGAGAACTTCGTGGGCGTGGGGAACGACGGCCGGCTGGAGTGGGTCACCCGCTACTACGACCCCATCGTCAACCACAAGGCGAACGGCGGTCCCGGGGCGGGGGTCGGCGTCGCCTTCCTGCTGTTGCCGCAGGACCGCGAGACGGCGACCCTGCTCTACGAGTCGGCCGCCAACGCCCTCGGCTGGAACGACCCCAGCGTCGAGATCCGCGCCTCGGCCCCCGGCCTGGTGATGGCGCGCGAGCTCGGCGACCATACGTCTCTGGCGCGGCTGCGCGCGGCGGCCGAACGCGAGTACGACCCGCGCTTCTTCGGCGAGCGGAACGAGAAGTTCGGCTGGTGGTTCGGCCTGAACGAAGCGTACCCGCGCGGCCAGCAGAGCGCGAGCATGATGGTGGCGGAGGTGGGCGACGGCGACGCCTGGAACCGCGCCTTCGACGCCCCGCACATGGACAAGTTCGACGCCCCCACCGTGGAGGGCATCGACTTCCCGGCGCTCGGCGTCTACCAGGCCTGGAACGACGTCGAGAGCGGTGCCCTCCATGTCGGCACCTACGCGGCGGCGCCCGAGCGGCGCGGGAACGACACGAGCTGGCGAGTGACCAACCTGCCCGACCCCGGCGACGTCTTCATCCTGTGCGACGGCGCGCCGTTCTCGCGGTTCGCCGCCGACGGACCGAACGCCATCCGCATCGACGGCGTGATCGACCTGCACCGGTACCAGATCTTCACCGGATACCGGGGGTCGGACGCGCGTCAGGCCGAGGCGCGGCGCCAGGATCGCCACCGCCGCGCCGCCGCGGCCGCCGGGGTCGCGGCCGCCCGACCCGCCCGCCCGCCGCGGGACGCCCGGCAGGCCACCGCCAGCTTCTCGCCGGGCAACGGCCCTACCTGCGCCTGCTGCACGGCGTGACGGGTCGGCCGCCCGCCGCGCACCGGCACCGTCCGGCCTGAACGCCCGAGTGACGGCGGGCCTCGACCGGCACGCCTGTGGACAGCGCTCGATATGGAGTTGCCAACTTCATCGAGGGCCAGCCCGTGGATCCTCTTGCCGGCGGCCTGGGGACACGGCAAGCCGATTCCCGTCAGCGCCCAAAGGCGAGGGACGAACGGAAGCCGGCGCTCGTCCCTCTGACCGGCGGCGCGAGCCCTCTCG
The DNA here is from genome assembly GCA_965229825.1 of Vicinamibacterales bacterium. Classification (GTDB taxonomy): domain Bacteria; phylum Acidobacteriota; class Vicinamibacteria; order Vicinamibacterales; family UBA8438; genus JAJEEA01. The sequence continues at coordinate 934,243 of CBDDJQ010000011.1, read as the reverse complement.
ACCTACGGCGCCCGCTTCGCGGCGGCCTCCACGGCGCGCTCGCCGGCCAGCACGTTGGCGATCGAGTAGTTCCCCTCGTGACACGCGTACTCGTAGATGACGTAGCCGGGGGGGCTGGTGAGGGGCAGCTCGACGGTGAACGGACGGGTGTAGGTCGCCGCGTCGTTAATCGTGTAGCGGTACTCGATGGTGTCGGCGTCGATGCGGGTGAACCGCTCGACCGCGCGCAGGCCGCGGGTGCCCGGGAACCCCCGCCACGTCGTGTCGTCGCGGTAGTGCGTGGTCTCGACCACGAGCGTGTCGCCGTCCCAGCGGCCGCGCCCGTCGCCGTTCCACTGGCGGATGCGCCCGTCGATCGGCGGACGACCGTCCAGCGGCACGACGCGCACGTCGTGGATCATCTCGTTGAGAATGACGACCTGCCCGGGCGCCTGAAAGATCTGATACGTGTTGCTGTACCCGGACGGCGCCGGCGGCACCCGCTGGTAGGTCATGCAGCGTTCCTGCAGCGGCCGGTCCTCCCAGGAATCATAAGGGTGGGCGCGGCGGTGCTCGCGCTGCGCCGCCTGCCGCCGCTCGGCCGCGGGCGTCAGGGGCGGCAGCCTGCCGTCGGGCGGGTCCACGATGAGCGACGTACGCCCGGTCGAGGCGCCCCGATCCCACCAGACCTGGTTGTACGCGAGGGCGAGGTCAGTGTCGCTGGTGAGCTCGCCGCGCCGTTCGGACGACGCCCGGGTCGCGTCGGCGAGGTTCTGCTCGGCCACCTCCTCCGGGGTCAGGAACTCGCGCCCGGCCAGGGTCGCCGGCCGTTGCAGCGGCGTAAACGTGGCGTAGGACCAGATGCCCTGCAGGTCCGGATCGCCCCAGGGGGTCCGGAGCGTCGTCGCGTCCGGCGCCGATGCGGTCTCCTGACCGGCTGCGAGAGCCGGCACCATCCACGCCGCCGCGACCATCGCCGCCACCGACCGCACCAACCATCCACGAGTCATGTCAACCTCCTCCGTTCGCGAGGGGCGTGGTGTCCGACGGGCCGCCCAGGCTCGCCGACACCCATCCGCGGCCCTCGATTCCGTGAGGATACACCGACCGCCGTCGGACCGCGCCGAAGCGCCTCGCCGCTCTCGGTGCAACGCGGGGTTCCGCCACGGGCTGCTTGGCCCCTGACCATCCGAGCGATCGCGTCCTCCCCTGGCGAAGGTCGAGAATCGTGACCGAACGTTGTTGCCGCTGGCTACGTCAAAAGCTATAGTTGCGGCCAACGATCCACGTTGAGATGGGGGATCGACAGATGAGTGCAGACACAGGTTCCCCAACGTTCAGCTTCCCGGAGATGGATCCGGATCGCCGCTTGGCGGAACTGATTCTGTACCTGGCCGAGAAGTGCGAGCGCGATCCCAGCTTCGGAGCCACGAAGCTCAACAAGATCCTCGCGTTCGCCGATTTCTCCGCGTACTTCCAGACCGGCAAGCCGATCACCGGGGCGGAGTATATGCGCCTGCCCCAGGGCTCCGTACCGCGCCGGCTGCGACCGGTGAGAGATGACCTGGAAGCCAACCACGCAATCGCAGTGCGCGTGGTGTCGGTTGGCAAGTACCAACAACAGCGGGTCGTGCCATTGAGGTCACCCGACCTCAGCATCTTCACCGCCACCGAGATTGCAGCCGTCGACAAGGTCGTCGACGTCTTCTGGAACCACACCGCAAAGGACGTCAGCGAGTTTTCACACGGCATCGCCTGGAAGGTCGCTGGGAACAAGTCATCGATCCCGTATGAGGCAGCTTTCCTGTCGGATGAACCGCTGACCGATTACGACCGCGTACGAACGGCGGAGCTGGCGTCTGAACGCGGATGGAAACGTACAGCGCATGGCTCCCGGTCCGTTCACCCTGATTGAAACGCCCGGGTACGTCGCGAGACGGGCAGAGATCTCCCATCCGCGCCTTGACGATGCCCTGCGCGGCGTCATGTGGGCGCTGTCGACACACCCGACGGCCTTTCCGCTCGTCCCGGGCTTCGAGGACATCCGCGTCGTCAAGACCGACCCCATCGAGTTCGGACCATCAATGATGCCACGACTGCGTATCTGGTTCCGCATCGACGGCCGGAATGTCCATCTCGAGTACATCGAACCGGACCCGTTCGACGAGGCTCCGTAGGTACCCTCATCGGCGTCTCGGCGCCAAGGATGGCTTCCCGTCACGCCGGTACCGTCCTGAATGTGCTCACCCGCAACGGGTGGGCATCCGGTCGATGCTTCAGCTTCAGCAAGAGCGCGGGACGGGCCTGGATCACCCGGCCGGCACAGACGTCACCCCGACGAGTGGGTTGCGGGTGGCGAGGGACGGAAAGCTACGCCAGAATCCCGCGGATCGGGTGCCCGTCCACGTCCGCCAAGCGGAAGTCGCGGCCGCCGAAGCGGTAGGTCAGGTTCCGGTAGTCGAGGCCCAGCAGGGTGAGCACGGTGGCGTGGAGGTCGCGGACGGTGTGGGCGTTCTCGACGACGCGGTAGCCGTACTCGTCGGTCTGCCCGTAGATGAAGCCCCTCTTCAGGCCGCCGCCGGCCATCCACAGGCTAAACCCGTAAGGGTTGTGGTCGCGGCCGTTGGTACCCTGCACGAACGGGGTCCGGCCGAACTCGCCGGAGAACATGACGAGGGTCTCGTCGAGCAGCCCGCGGGCCTTGAGGTCCTTGACCAAGCCGGCCACCGGCTGGTCGACGGTCATCGCGTTGGCGGTGTGGCCTTCCTCGAGCTTGGTGTGCTGGTCCCACGGGTTGGCGGCCTGCCCCATGCCATCGGTGCCGACCATGGTGAGCTCGACGAACCGGACGCCGCGCTCGACGAGCCGGCGGGCGACCAGGCACTGGCGCCCGTAGGCGGCGGTGGACGCAACGGGCGAGTCCATACCGTAGAGCCGCTTCGTGGCCTCGGTCTCGCCGCTCAGCTCGACCAGCTCGGGCACCGCGGTCTGCATGCGGTAGGCGATCTCGTAGTTGTCGATGGCCGCCTCGACCTGCCGGTCGCCGCCGATGCGATCGAGGAAGGCGGCGTCGAGGTCGCCGATAAGGCCGAGGCGCTCCCGTTGCCGCCGGTCCGTCTCCCGAGGCTGCACGTTGTTGAGCGGCTCGGCGTTCTCGGGATAGAGCATCGAGCCCTGGTGAATCGCCGGCAGGAAGCCGTTGCCGAAGACGTTGACGCCGCCCAGGGGGATGCCGCCGCTGCCGAGGACCACGAACCCAGGCAGGTTCTGGTTCTCGGTGCCGAGGCCATAGGTCACCCATGCCCCCATGCTGGGAAAACCGTTGAAGGGCATGCCGCAGTGGAAGTAGAAGTTGGCCTGGGCGTGCTCCATGAACGGCGCGGTCATCGAGCGGATGACGGTCAGGTCGTCGGCGACGCTGCCGATGTGGGGGAAAAGCGCGCTCACGGGGATACCGCTCTCCCCGTAATGCGTGAACGCCCAGGGGCTCGGCCAGATGTTGCCGTCCTGGTTGAACATCGTCCGCTCGGTCTGGAACGGCATCGGCCGCCCCGCCTCGGCGGCCAGCCTCGGCTTGGGGTCGAACGAATCGACGTGCGACAGCCCCCCGGACATGTAGCAGAAGATGACGTTCTTCACCTTGGGCGGGAAGTGCGGCAGCTTCGCGGCGAGCGGGCCGTCGCCCGCCTCCTGCCCGAGGCCGGCGTAGGACGCATCGGCCATCAGGGCCGACAGCGCGAGCAGGCCGAACCCCGTCGAGGTCTGGCGCAGCATCTCCCGGCGCGTGGGAAGCGGGCGGGGCGCGGGGTGGCGACGCGGGTCAAGGCACATGGGAGAACCTCGGCTAGCGAATGAACAAGTATTCCTTCAGGTTGAACAAACTGTGCGCGACGTCCTGCCACACCTGCGGGTCGTAGAGCAGCAGGTGCGGCGCGCTGCCGCGCTCCGCCGCCACCCCATCAAGGTAGGCGGCCACCCGCGCCCGCTCCGGGTCGGAGGGCCGGCGGGCCAGCGCCTTGACGAACATGTGGTCGATGCGGCTCTCAATCGACCCCGCCTCGCCCTCCGCGAGACGGCGCCCCCACTCCGCCGCCTGCCCGATCACGAACGGACTGTTGAGCATGGTCAGCGACTGCGCGGGCACGTTGGTGACGTCCCGCTGGCCGCGCGTCGTCGCCGGCCTCGGCAGATCGAAGACGTCCAGGAACGGGTTGTGCGCGTTGCGGCGAATCTCCTGGTAGATGCTGCGGCGCGCGGCCCCGTCGACGGGGCCGTTGTTCGGATCGCCCTCCGTCAGCCCGTACCGCGCCGCGTAGTGCACCGGCACCGACGGGCCGTACAGCGTCGGGTCGAGCCGGCCCGATACCGAGAGAATCGAGTCGCGGATGGCCTCGGCGTCGAGCCGCCGCAGGTTGGCGTGCTGCAGCAGGCGGTTGGACGGGTCCGCCGCGAGGGCCTCCGGCGACGCCTCGCTGCTCATCCCGTACGCGGCGGTCGACACGAGGCGCCGGACCAGCCGCTTCACCGAGTAGCCGTCGCCGGCGAACCCCGCCGCGAGGTGGTCGAGCAGCGCGGGGTGGGTCGGCGCGTCGCCCAGCCGTCCGAAGTTGTCGACGGTGCGGACGAGGCCATATCCGAACAGGTGGCGCCATACGCGGTTCACCGCGACGCGCGCGGTGAGGGGGTTGTCGGGCGTGGTGATCGCGTCGGCGAGGCGCAGCCGGACCAGGCCGGGGTCGGCGTACGGCTGCGCGTCGATCGCCGTGAGGAACGCGCGGGGCACCGCCTCGCCGAGGTTCTTGTGGTTCCCGCGCACCAGCAACGGCTGGTCCGGCGCCGCCTCCTCGACCACCCCGGGGGCTCGGCGCGCCACCGGGACGTCGCGCTCCAGCAGCCGGTAGCGGGCGGCCGGCGCGCGCAGCGCCACCAGCTGCTCCAGCGACCGCGGCAGCAGATCGGCGCGCACGAACTCGTCGAGGAACGCCGCCTCGGTCTCAGTCAGCGCGCCGCGCCGCCACCGGGACACCACCTCGCCGAGGCGGCGTCCGACGAGCGCGGCCAGATCGTCGCGCGAACCGGGCGGCGGCGCGCCGTCTCCGGCCAGCAGCTGCAGCACCGGGAGGTCGGTGTCGTGCGGCGTCACCGCCTCGTCGTGGAACAGCACCTGCCCCACCCCCATCGACGAGCGGCCGTCGCGGCGCCGCACCGGCCGGTTCGTCTGCCGGCCGTCCTCGGGGTCGAGGGTGAACTGCGTCACGTCGTCCTGCGTCGCGAACTCGATGTAGGCGGTGAACCCCTTCCAGAACGTGGTATCCCAATGCGCCCAGGTCATCCGGTCCTGCTTCGGGCTGTAGCGCAGGTGGTAGATGCCGCCGCGCGGCACCGCGTAGTTCTCGATGATGAGGTTGGCGAAGCTCAGGTCGCCGCCGAGCACCCGCAGGCTGATGAAGTCGTTGTCGATGGTGAAGCGCTGCGTCTGGATAACCCCCGCATGCTTCGACGACAGCAGGTGCGTGTACGCGCCGCCGGGATAGATGCCGTTCAGCAGCCGGTCGCCCCGCCGCTCGATCGCGAACTCGCCGGGAGGCGACGGCGCGTCGGGGCGGCCCACGCCGTGCCCGACGGTCGAGGCGTAGTCGCCGCCCGCGAGGTCCCAGGCGACCTGGAAGTGCTCTCGGTTGAACCGCTCGCGATCGGTGAGCTCCGCATTCCACCGGGCGCGCAGCTCGTCCCACGCGCGCGGGAGGTCCGCGTCGTCGACCGCGGCGAGCTCGCGCCACGCGGCCAGCGCACCGCCGTCGCGCTCGTCCTGCCTCTCGTCCCGTGCCGGCGCCGCGCCCGCGGTAGCCGCCGGGGCCGCGTCCGCCGCCTCCAGCAGCCGCGCGCCCACCGTCCCGGCCGCCTCGAGCCAGGCATCGGCCAGCCCGTCGCGGATCTCCTCCTTCAGCGCCGCCAGGGCGTCCCGATTGGTCTCGAGCAGGGCCGGGGCGTCGATGGCGCGCTGGGTCGGGCGCGCGCCGTAGAGGGTGCCGAACAGCGAGTAGTAGTCCTTCTGGCTGATCGCGTCGAACTTGTGGTCGTGGCACCGGGCGCACGAGACGGTCAGGCCCATGAACGCCTTCGACACGACGTCCACCTGGTTGTCCGCCCACTTGACCCGGTCCTCCCACGGGTCGACCGGCTGATAGCCGTGCTCGACGAGCCGGAAATGGCCGGTGCCGATGATCGATTCGTTGGTCCGGCGGGCGGCATCGAGCCGGGGCGCCGGCAGCAGGTCGCCGGCCACGTGCTCCCGAATCAGCTGGTCGTAGGGCACGTCGCCGTTGAAGGCGCGGATCAGGTAGTCGCGGTAGCGCCACGCGAGGGGGATGTCGGGATCGCCCTCGCTGCCGTGCGACTCGCTGTAGCGGAACAGGTCCATCCAGTGGCGCGCCCACCGCTCGCCGAAGTGCGGCGACGCCAGGTACCGCTCGACGAGGTTGGCGTAGGCGTCGGGCGACGGATCGCCGACGAACCGAGCGATCTCGGCCGGCGTGGGGGGCAGCCCGCGCAGGTCGAACGACAGGCGGCGAATCAGCGTCTGCCGATCCACGGGCGGCGCCGGCTCCAGCCCCTCGGCCTCCAGCCGGGCGAGGATGAACCGGTCCGCCGCGCCCCGCGGCCACGCCTCGTCGGCGACGGCGGGCGGCTCGACCGGCTCGACCGGCTGCCACGCCCAGTGCGAGCGCCGCCGCTTGTCGAGATCGAACGGCTCGGACGGATCCGGCGTAGCGGCCGCCGCGGTTGCAGCCTCCGGCCACGGCGCGCCCATCTCGACCCAGGCGATCAGGCTCTCCACCGCGGATGGGTCGAGGGCGCCGGTCGGCGGCATCAGCACCGGCCGTCCCTGCACCCGCTGCACGAGCGGGCTCCCGTGCGGGTCGCCCGGCACCACCGCGGGGCCGGAATCGCCCCCCGCGAGCAGCCCCTCCCGGCTGTCGAGCCGCAGGCCCCCGAACGGCGTCTCCAACGCCGCCCCGTGGCACTGGAAGCACTGCTCCGCGAGCAGCGGACGAATCTCGGCCTCGAAGAACTCGATCTGCTCCGGGCTCGGCCCCGCCGGCTGGGCGCCGACGTGAACGCCGGCGACCAGAGCGACGGTCATGCTCAGGAGCGCCGCACAGGATCTGAAACTCATATTGCCCCGCACTTTAGCGCCGGGCCGACCTCGACGCAAGCGCCGGGCGGGAAGCTGAGTCTGCGAGGGAACGCGGCGCCTATCAGCGCGGGACGACGGCCCGCAGCCGATCCGCGACGCGACGGGCGAGGGTCCGGGAGAACCGGGCTCGGGTGGACGGGTCGCCTCTGGTGAACAGCCGATCGAGGTCGGCGCGGGTGACACCGGGGCAGACGACGCTCTCCTCGACGGGGCGGCACCGCGCGACGGCCGCGGGGTCCGCCGTCCAGATGGTCGCGCGGTCGAGGCGGTGGTTCGTCCAGACTTCCTCGACGCCCATCCGGAAGTACGGCCCGAGCTTGTGACGCGACCGCCGGCTGCGGTCGATCTCGACGACCAGGGTGGGGGGCGGCAGGCCGGTGCGCACGTCGACGTAGCCCTCCACCTGCTCCACCGCCCGCGCCGCTTCGGCGTCGAGATAGAAGCTGGCGTCGGCCTCGAACGCCCCGTCGTCGCTCAACAGGCGCAGCGCCCCGGTGAACCGCCACGAGACGATATGGCCGCGTTCGGCGAGGGCGTCCTCGACCCGACCGAAGAATTGGGAGACCGCGACCGCCGGCTCTTCATGGGCGACGCCCGGCTCCGAGACGAACTCGGCGAGACCGGTGTGCTCGTCGTAGCGACAGCGCGGGGCGTCGTCGTGGCCGGTCAGACGGTCGAAAAGTTCACGCGGCATGGCGACCTCGATGCGCCCCGACGCGTCGGGGCCGCCGGCCTGCGCGGGTTCGCTGGCCGGCGCGTGAGCGATGTCGGGGGCGACGGTCGGGGATGCCATGTCCCCAGCCTACCACCACGCGGCCAAGTCCGCTTGGACCGTCAGCGGGGCGAAGCGGCAAGGATTCGCGCGGCGACGCGGCGGGCGAGAGCCCGCGAGAACCGGGCCTGAGCGGACGGGTCGCCTCGGGTGCACAGCCGATCGAGATCGGCGCGGGTCAGACCGGGGCAGACGGCGCTCTCCTCGACCGGCCGGCAGCCTGCGGCGGCCTCGGCGTCCACTGTCGAGATGGTCGCACGGTCCAGCCGGTGGTTCGTCCAGACCTCCTCGACGCCCATCCGGAAGTACGGCCCGAGCTTGTGTCGCGACCGCCGGCCGCGGTCGATCTCGACGACCAGGGTTGGCGGCGGCAGGCCGGTGCGTACGTCGACGTAGCCCTCCACCTGCTCCACCGCCCTCGCCGCTTCGGCGTCGAGATAGAAGCTGGCGTCGGCCTCGAACGCGCCATCGTCGCTCAAGAGGCGAAGCGCCCCGGTAGACCGCCAGGAGACGACGAGGCCGCGGTCGGCGAGCGCGTCCTGGAGGCGGTAGAAGAAGCCGGTGACCTCCGCCGCCGGCTCTTCATGGGCGACACCCGGCTCCGCGACGAACTCGGCGAGACCGGCGTGTTCGTCGTACCGACAGCGGGGCGCGTCGTCGTGGCCGGTCAGACGGTCGAAGAGATCGCGCGGCATGGCGACCTCGATGCGCACCGGGGCGTCGGGGCCACCCGCCGACGCGGATTCGCTGGCCGGCGGGTGATCGATGTCGGAGGCGACGGTCGGGGATGCCATTTTCCCTGCCTACCACTGCGCGGCCAAGCCCGCCTGGACCGTCAGCGGAACGAAGCGGCGAGGATTCGCGCGGCGACGCGGCGGGCGAGACGCCGGGAATGCCGAGCCTCCTCCTGCGGATCGCCGCGGGCGCAGAGCGGGGCGAGATCGGCGCCGGTCAGCCCCGGCAGGACGGCGCTGGCCGGGACCGATCGGAAACCATCAGAGGCGCCCGCGTGGGGTGTCCAGATGGTGACGCCTTCCTGCCGATCCGACGTCCAGGGTGCACGACAACAAAGTGAGGCGCGGGCCGTGTGCGGGCCGTGCGCCTGACGGCGGCACCGAAATCGCCGAGTCTGACCGCGCCAGGGGCCGTCGTCTCACAAATCTGTCGTGCACCCGGGAGAGTGTCACCCTTGGCACGCAAAGGCACGAGTCGGTTACCATTCATCATCGGCAGTTCGTACCCGCCGTCGCGGGACGCCTGCTGCCGCATGCGGAGGTGAACGTGAAGGCGACATCGATGCATTGCATATCGGGATCTGCCTGTTGGCGATGACCGGGGCCGCGTTCGCCCAGGAAGGCGAGATCACCGGCACCGTGACCGACTCCACCGGCGGCGTCCTGCCCGGGGCGAGCGTCGAAGCCTCCGGCCCGGCCCTGCCCGGCGGCCGGCGCTCGGCCGTGACCGACCTCGACGGACGCTACACACTCACGGCCCTGCCGCCGGGCGCCTATGAGCTCGCCTACTCGATGCCCGGTTTCGAGCGGGCGCAGCAGAGCGTCGTCGAGGTCGTCGCCGGCATGACGACGATGGCCGATGCGAGCCTGACCGTCGGCGGCATCTTCGAGCAGGTGACGGTGGCGGTGACCGGCACCGCGATTGCCGCGCCGGCCATCGACATGCCGCACGCGGTCGCCGTCGTCAGCCGCGAGACGCTGGAGCAGCAGGGGTCGACCCAGCTCGTCGATCTCTTCAAGAACCTCAGCATCAGCCACGGCGTCATCGGCGAGCGAAACAGTTGGTACAACTCGAACCAGCCGAGCACGCTCACCGAGAACGTGGCCAACGTCAACCTGCGCGGCCTCGGCGGGTGCACGACAAGAAAGTGGGGGATTTGCCGTCGGGGGTATTGAGCGAGTGCTGATCGGCCGATTCCTCGGGTAGGAGGACTCCGACCATGCCCGAGGCGCAGTTGACTGAACCGCTCGATCACGCGGTCGAAAAAGGGGGCGTCGAGGAGCTGTTCGCCGCGTTGGAGGCAGCGGTCGGGGCCGACGTCGACGCGTTCCTCAAACGAGGAAACGTGAATGCCCAGGACTTCGAGACTCTCTTGCAGACCGTTCACCGTCGAGCGCTCGCCACGGCAAGCCAAGCCGTCAAGGTGATTGGCGCGCAGCGTTCGTAGCCGCGCTCGCGGCCGAAGTCGATGCATTCATCGGGCCGGGGAGCGTCGACGCGCAGGACTTCGAGGCCCTCGAGCAGGCCCTCCGTCGCCAAGTCCTCGGCCTCGCCGCTCAGGCGATGGCGGAGTACTTCGACGCGGACGATTCCGACCATTCGAGTTCGACGATAGCGTGCGCCTGCGGCCAGACGGCGCACTACGCCGGCCGCCGCCCGAAGACCTTCACCACGCTGTTGGGGTCGCTGACGCTGGACCGCGCCTACTACCACTGCGCCGCCTGTCGCAGCGGAAGCTGTCCGCGCGACCGGGCCCTGGGTCTGCAAGACACCTCGCTGTCGCCCGCCACGGCGCGGCTGGTGGGACTGGCGGCGACGAGCGTCAGCTTCGCCGAAGCGAGCGAGTGGATGGGGGAACTGGCCGGCGTGGCGGTCGACCCCAAACAGGTCGAGCGCACCGCCGAAGCGCTGGGCCGCGAGGTCGCGGCCGACGAACGCGAGAGGGTCGAGCCCGCACCCGGCGCGGCGGCGACGATGTACCTGGGGCTGGATGGTACCGGCGTGCCGGTGCGCAAGTCCGAGGTGGAAGGCCGGCGCGGCAAGCAGCCCGACGGCTCCGCCAAGACCCGCGAGGTCAAGCTCGTCACCGTGTGGACGGCGGAAACACGCAACGCCGACGGCCTCCCCCAACGCGACCCCGGGTCGGTCAGCTACAGCGCTGCGGTCGAGAGCGCGGCCAGCCGCCCCACCGACCCGCTGCCCTCCCCGTTCGCGCAACGGGCGTATCGCGAAGCGCGGCGGCGCGGCTTCGACACGGCGGCGCGGCGCGTCGTCATCGGCGACGGGGCCGAGTGGATCTGGAATCTGGCCGCCGAACAGTTCCCCAGCGCCATCGAAATCATCGACATCTACCACGCCAAGGGGCATCTGTGCGATGTCGCCAAGGCCATCTACGGCGCCGGCACGGACTTGGCCGCCCGGTGGGGCAAGGACCGGCGGGACGAGTTGGACGCGGGGCGGATCGATGCGATCCTGACCGCCCTGCGCGCCCACAGTGAGACCTGCGAGGAGGCCCGCAAGTGTATCGACTACCTGACCCGCAACCGCCACCGGATGCGCTATCCGGAGTTCCGAGCGTGGGGTCTTTGCGTGTCGTCGGGCGTCGTCGAGGCCGGATGCAAGCTCGCAATCGGCGCCCGGCTCAAGCGCGCCGGCATGCACTGGACCGTGGCCGGCGCCAACGCCATCATCGCCCTGCGGTGCTGCAAGCTCAGTGGCCGCTTCGAGGATTTCTGGGAACGACGAGCCGCCAGGGCCGCCTGACAGCCATCTCACGAATCTGACGTGCACCCCGACGTCCACGCCTCCTTGACGCCCATCCGGAAATACGGGGCGAGCTTGTGCCTCGACCGGCGGCTGCGGTCGATCTCCACCACCAAGTCGGGCGGCGGCAAGCCTGCCCGCACGTCGACGTAGCCCGCAATCCCGAGGTCCCGCAAGGCGCGTTCCGCTGTCGGGTCGAGGTAGAAGCTGGCGTCGGCCTCGAACGCGCCGTCGTCGCTCAGCAGGCACAACGCACCGGTCGCCTGCCAACCGACGTGACACCCGTGTTCGGCGAGCACGTACCGAACGCACGACACCAGATCGCCGATGGCCCAGGCCGACCCCTCATGCGCGACCCCAGGCTCGGCCACGAACTCGGCGAGCCCCGTGTGCTCGTCGTACCGGCAGCGCGGCGCGTCGTCATGGCCGGTCAGACGGTCGAAGAGCCCGCGCGGCATGGCGACCTCGATCCGCACCGGGGCGTCCGGGCCGCCAGCGGGCGCGGGTTGGCTGACCGACTCGTACACGACATCCGGCGCAACCGGCGACAACGCCATGTCCTCCTCCCAGCCCGGAAATCGTCGCCTGCGGCTCCGATTGCCGCCCAACCAACCATCCCAGGAGTCTGCACCGCTTCTGCGGCGCAGACTCCTGGCACCACGCGGCCAAGTCCGCTTCGACGCTCAATCAAGCGAAGCGGCGAGGATTCGCGCGGCGACGCTACGGGCGAGACGCCGGGAATGCCGGGCCTGCTCCAGGGGGTCGCCACGGGTGCAGAGCCCGGCGAGATCGGCGGCGGTCAGCCCCGGGAGAACGGCGCTGGCCGGGACCGACCGGAAGCCCTGGGCGGCGCCCGAATCGGGTATCCAGATGCTGACCCCCTCCTTCCGGTCCGACGTCCACGCCTCCTTGACGCCCATCCGGAAGTAGGGGGCAAGCTTGTGCCGCGACCGGCGGCTGCGGTCTATCTCGACCACGAGGTCGGGCGGCGGCAGACCCGTCCGTACGTCGAGGTACCCGTCGACCTGGCGGACGGCCCGTTCCGCCTCGGGGTCGAGATAGAGGCTTGCGTCCGCCTCGAAGGCGCCGTCGTCGCTCAGCAGGCGGAGGGCGCCGGCCGGTATCCACGAGACCTCGCGGCCCTCGTCGGCGAGCGCGTCCGCGATGCGCCCGAACAACTGGGCGATCTGCGCAGCCGGGCCTTCATGGGCGAAGCCCAGCTCGGCCACGAATTCGGCGAGGCCCGTGTGCCCGTCGTACCGGCAGCGCGGCGCATCGTCGTAGCCGGTCAGGCGGTCGAAGAGACCGCGCGGCATGGCGACCTCGATCCGCACCGGGGCGTCCGGGCCGCCGGCGGGCGCGGGCTCGCCGGGCGCCGGGCGAACGACATCGGGGGCAACGGTCGGCGAGGCCATGTGTCGAGCGTAGCACAACACGGCAACATCCGCCGGCCCCGCGGCGGGGCGTCGGGACCGCCACGGGACCGGTGAGCCGATCCGGGCCGTCAGCCCACAATCCCGGCAGGGCGGGCGCCGGTCTCCGGGACAACCGTCAGTCAGGACGGTGATCGTTTCAGGGTTGCCGACTGCACCCCCGTTCTCGCAGCATGGGGCCCCTGACACACGGCAAGGCAAGCTCCGCCGGCGTCCCTACGGAGCGCGGACGCTCGGCGCGACCTGGAGCACGAGCCGCGAGGGATGCAGGTCGTCGTGCAATACCCGCTGGGTGGCCGTCTGCAGCTCCGCGCTCTCGCCGAAGGGGGCGGCGGTGTTCAGGTTCCGGTCGAAGTGCGGGAAGTTCGACGAGCTGATCTCCAGCCGGATGCGGTGCCCGGCGCGGAACACGGTGGCCGTGTAGCCGAGGTCGATGGTGTAGTCGTGCACGGCGCCCGGCGTGAGCCACGACTCCTGGTAGTCGGAGTTCCGGTACCGCGCCCGGACGATGCCCTCGGAGACGTTGTGGGCATAGCCGTCCAGGTGCACATCCACCAGCTTGGCGGTGAAATCGGTGTCCCGGGCCGACGACGCGGCCCACAGATCCACCTGCACCGGACCGATGACGGTCAGGTCCTCGGCCAGCGGCTCGCTGGTGTAGACGAGCACGTCGCCACGCTGCTCCACCGCGCGCTGGTCGAAGGCGCCCGAGGCGAGCAGGTCGTTCCGGCAGCACATGTTGCCGCCGGTGGTGGGAACCGGGTCGCGGGGGTCGTAGACATACTCGTCGGGCGGCCCGCCGGGCCCCGCGGCCGCGAGCACGCCGTCTCCCGCCGCCGAGTTGGCGCGGCCGCCGCTCCGAAGATGGAAGCGCGTCTCGACCGCGTCGGGCAGCGGGAACTCGTCCGCGGTGATCCAGAACCCGCCGGCGGCGGTGCCCTCGTCGGGCGGCGTCATCACGAAGAGCCGCACCGGCGGATCATCCGCGACGCCGTTGTCGATTCCCTTCAGCCAGTAGTCGAACCAGCGTGCCCACGCCGCGTTGAGGTCCAGCGCGTTGTCAGGGCCGAAATCGATCTCGCCGGCGGTGGTGTCGCCGGGGCAGGCGTGGCAGAGCGCGCGCATGATCAGCTTCGTGCCGTTCCGCGCGGCGTCGGACCCGCCTTCGTCGCGCATACCCATGAAGTTGCGGATGGTGCCCTCCTGGAAGACGTCGTACCAGCCGCCGGTGATCAGCGCCGGCACCTGCACGCTCGGGTACTTCGTCTCGACGTCGAGGTGCGCCCAGTAGTCGTCGTAGCTCGGCCGGGCCAGCCACTCGTCGTAGTAGGCGGCGATGTTGCCGTTCCGCCGGAACCCCGCGAAGTCCGCGAGCGGGAGCTGCCAGAGCCAGTCGTCGAGGAGCTTCCCGTGCCCCTCGTCGACGAACATGCCGACCTCCTCGAGCACCTGCGCCCCCGGCATCCCCGCCGCCTCGAGCCGCCGCTGCAGGGTGTCCGGGGCCAGGGTCTGCGCGGTCCAGCTCATCGCGAACCACAGGTCGAACGCGCCGCCCTGGTACGTCCACCCCTTGTGGTAATCCGACGAGCTGTAGTGCGGCGCGATGGCCACGAGGTGCGGCGGCTGCTCGACCGCCGCCTGCCACTGCGTGAGGCCGACGTAGGAGCCGCCGATCATGCCCACCTTGCCGTTGGACCACGGCTGCGCCGCCGCCCACTCCACCGCGTCGTAACCGTCCGCCGCCTCCTGCCGCATGGCGTCGAACTCGCCCTCCGAGCGGTAGCGCCCCCGGGTGTCCTGGTTGAGCGTCGCGTAGCCTCGCTCGGCGAAGTAACGCCCGGTGCCCGAATCGCAGTCGCCGCCGGGAGCCGGCGACCGCCGGTTGTACGGCGTCCGCTGCAGGATCACGGGAAACGGCCCATCACCCGCCGGCAGGTACACCTCGGTCGCGAGCCGGACGCCGTCCCGCATCGGCGTCCATTCGACCGCGCAGCGCACGCCGTCCGCATCGCCGTCCTGCCCCTGATTCGCCGGCCGCGCCGCGGCCGGCCCCGCCAGCGCGACGACAAGGCCCGCCGCCGCAGCGAAAACCACGCGATCGGCCATGCATTGCTTCCACATCTTCGCCTCCCCAGAAGCTGGTGATGATAGTCCTGCAGCATTGTACCGGCGATGCGTCTCCCGACGCCCTCGCTGCCCCGGTTGCTCATGCGGAACCGGCGCAGCACCGCGCTCGCCCCCGGGCGCCTCTCCAGCCCGCCGGCGCCTCTCCAGCCCGCTGGCGCCTCTCCAGCCCGCTGGCGCCCTCGCCGCTCCCAGTCGCGAACGCGCGTTTCGCGGCGGGCTACCGGCCGGATCCGGGGGGAAACCGGCGAGCGCCGAACATCTCGCAGAGGTCCGGCCGGCGCCCGTATCGAGCACCAGCGCCCAGCAGCCCGTGGCGAAAGTCCCCGCTGCATTCGAGCGGCGATGCATCCCGCCTGACTGCGTTGTTCGTCGGTTGCATATGCCCAATATGCGCCCGCGTCACGCCTTATCAGGCGGGCGCCTCGCCGCTCTCGGTGCAACGCGGGGCTTCACCACGGGCTGCCAGGGGAGATCGACCGGCGCCGAAACATGCCGCGGAGGCGACGGGATACACTGGAACGCAACTTCCCGATTCCGCGGAGGCGTCATTCCCGATCAACGTGAGCCCCGCCAGGCGCCGACTTCTCCCTCCATCGATCGACCGGTCTTCGTCGTCGCCCTGCTCTGCCTGCTCGGCG
Source organism: Vicinamibacterales bacterium (assembly GCA_965229825.1). GTDB lineage: Bacteria > Acidobacteriota > Vicinamibacteria > Vicinamibacterales > UBA8438 > JAJEEA01. The sequence continues at coordinate 918,598 of CBDDJQ010000011.1, read as the reverse complement.
TCAGCATTCCGATCCTGGTCGCGCCGGAGCCGGCCGACGCCCTCGTGTCCGCCATCTACCAGTGGATGGCCCGGGAGCTGGGCCTGATCTACCAGTGGGCGACCCTGTTCACCCTGGGGTTCCTCGGCTGGCTGGCGTTCAGCCGCCACGGGGCGCGCGTCCTCGGCAGCAACCCTCGACCGGAGTACGACAACGCGAGCTGGATGGCGATGCTGTTCTGCGCCGGCATCGGCGGCGGACTGCTGTACTGGAGCACCATCGAGTGGGCGTTCTACGTCGACCAGCCGCCGTTCGGGGTCGAGCCGGGCAGCGTCGCGGCGCGCGAATGGGCGGCGACCTACGGCATCTTCCACTGGGGCCCCTCCGCCTGGGGCCTCTACGCGCTGCCGACCGTCGCCATCGCCTATCCCTACTACCGCTACGACCTGCCGTGCCTGCGCCTGTCCGGCGCCCTCGTGGGCCTCTTCGGCCGCGGCTTTCCGGACCGGCCGCTCGGGCGCGCCGTCGACTTCTTCTTCATCATCGCCCTCATCGGCGGCACCGGCACCTCCCTCGGCCTCGCCACGCCGATGCTCGGGGCGGTGGCCGCCCGGCTCTTCGACATCGACCAGTCCCTCGGCCTGACCTGGGTCATCACCGGCGCCTGCGTCGCCCTCTTCGGGACCAGCGTGTACCTGGGTCTCGACCGCGGCATCAGGCGCCTGTCGAACGCCAACCTCGTCCTCGCCGGCATCTTCCTCGCCTGGGTCCTCGCGGCCGGCCCGGCCCGGTTCGCCCTCGAGCTCGGCACCTCGTCGGTGGGCCTCATGCTGCAGGAGTTCATCCGCATGAACACCTGGACCGAGCCGCTCGCCGATACCGGCTTCGTCGAAGACTGGACGATCTTCTACTGGGCCTGGTGGATCGCCTACGGCCCGTTCATGGGGCTGTTCGTCACCCGCATCTCCCGAGGCCGCAGCCTTCGAGCGCTGATCCTCGGCATGGCCGGCTTCGGCACCCTGGGCTGCGCCGCGTTCTACATCGTCTGGGGCAACACCGTCCTGTGGCTGGACCTGCACGGGGGGCTCGGGCTCCTCGACCTCGTCCGCGCCGGCGACGCGGCCACCGCCATCGCCGCCGCCCTCGGCGGGCTCGCCGGGCAGCCGGGGCCGCTGCTGCTGTTCCTGGTCCTCGGCTTCGTTTTCGTCGCCACCACCTACGACTCCGCGTCCTACGCGATCGCAGCGGCGGCCACCCGCGACCTGCGGGCCGGCACCCATCCGCACCGCGCCCACCGCCTGTTCTGGGCGGCGGGGCTCGCCTGTCTGCCGGTGGCCCTGGTCGTGGTCGACAGCCTGCGGGCGGTGCAGTCGGCCGTGCTCGTGGTGTCGCTGCCGATCCTCGTCATCGGGGTCCTGGCGGTGGTATCGCTGATGCGGTCCCTGCACGAGAGCGAGGACTCGGCATGACCGGCGCCGCTCCCGGGGGGGCGATCGCGGCCGGGGGTGCTGCCCTGCAGGAGAGGGAGGACTCGGCGTGAGCAGCGCCACCCCGAGCCCCCGACGCCTCGGCATCGGGTTCATCGGCAGCGGATTCATCACCCGCTTCCACCTGCGGTCGATGGTCGGCGTACGGGATGCGGACGTGCGCGGGTGCTGGAGTCCCTGCCGCGATCACGCCGAGGCGGCGGCCACGCTGGCGCGCGAGCTGGAGGTGGGCAATGCCCGCGCGTTTCCCTCGATCGACGCGATGGTCGCCGATTCGGCGGTCGACGCGGTCTGGATATGCGGGCCGAACCACACGCGTATCGAGAACCTCGAAGCCGTCGTGGCCGCGGTGCGCGCCGGGGCGGCCCTGCGCGGGGTGGCATGCGAGAAGCCCCTCGCCCGCACCGTGGCCGAGGCGAAGCGGATGCGGGAGCTCGCGGCGCAGGCGCAGATCCCCCACGGCTATCTCGAGAACCAGGTCTTCGCGCCGGCCGTCACCCGCGGGCGCGAGCTGCTGTGGCGGCGCGGCGCCGCCCTGACCGGCCGGCCCTACCTGGCCCGCGCCGCCGAGGAGCACAACGGCCCCCACCGTCCGTGGTTCTGGCGGGGCGATCTGCAGGGCGGTGGCGTGCTGAACGACATGGCCTGCCACTCGGTCGAGGTGGTGCGGCATCTGCTGACCGCGCCCGGCGCGCCGCGGTCCTCGATCCGCCCGCGGCGGGTCACCGGACACATTGCCGCGCTGAAGTGGACCCGGCCGGAGTATAGCGCCCGGTTGCGGCGGACCATGGGTGCCGAGGTCGACTACCAGGCGCGCCCGGCCGAAGACTTCGCCAGCGTGACCATCGAGTACGCGGCCGACGACGGCGCGCCGCTCGTCGGCGAGGCCACCACGTCGTGGAGCTTCGTCGGCGCGGGGCTGCGGCTGAGCATGGAGCTGCTCGGCCCCGAGTACTCGATGTCGGTCAACTCGCTCGACAGCGGCGTGAAGCTGTTCTTCAGCCGCGCGGTGCGGGGCGAGGCGGGCGAGGACCTCGTCGAGAAGCAGAATGCCGAGGTCGGCTGGATGCCGGTCGTCGTCGACGAGCCGGCCGAGTACGGCTATACGGCGGAGAACCGCCACATGGTCCGGGCGTTTCTGCGCGGGGACGCGCCGGCCCTGACGTTCGACGACGGCGTCGAGGTGGTCGAGCTGCTGATGACCGCGTACATGAGCGCCGAGCAGGGCCGCACCCTGCCGTTCCCGCCGGACGGACTCGACACCTTCGTGCCGGCGGTGGCGCGGGGCGCCTGGAAGGGAACGCTGCCCGCGTCTTGACCTCGACAACCGCCTGTGCGATGTTTGCAGCTGGAGAAGCGTGAATCGAGGAGGCCGCGACGGCGCGGTCCCGATCAACAAGACCGCGCCGCGGTCCTGAAGGAGGTTTCAGATGAGTTATCGACGGCTCCGTGCATTCGCCGTTCCCGTCCTGGCGTTCGTCGTCCCGGTCCTCGCTGCCGCATCGGCCGCGGGACAGTCCGCCCCCAAGACCCCCTGGGGCGATCCGGATCTGCAGGGTATCTGGTCGTCCTCGGGCGCCACGCCGATGGAGCGGCCCGAGGCGTATCAGGGCCGGGAGACGCTGACCGCCGAAGAGGTCGCCGAGATCCGCGGCGAGACCGAGACCCGCAACCAGGAACTGCTGCAGGCGAATGCTCAGCGAACCTCGGCCGGGGGCAACGTCGGCGCCTACAACAACTTCTGGATGGAGCGGGGGGCGCGGACGAATCGGACGTCGATGCTCGTGGACCCGCCGAACGGCCGGTTTCCGGCCCTGACGCCGGCCGGAGAGCTCGCCCGGGACAGCCGGCCGCGCGGGGACGACACCTGGGAAGACCGCCACATCTGGGAGCGCTGCCTGACGCGGGGCGGCATGCCCAACGCCATGTTCCCGCGGTCCTACAACAACAACATGCAGGTGTTCCAGGCGCCCGGGCAGGTCGTGATGCTCCTCGAGCAGGTGCACGAGCTGCGCGTCGTGCCCCTCGACGACCGCCCCTTCCCGCCGCAGCACGTCGGCCAGTGGAACGGCATCTCGCGGGGACACTTCGAGGGCGACACGCTGGTGGTCGAGACGAAGAATCTCGACTCCCGGGTGAGCGCGCTCCAGCCGTGGTCGGTCTTCAACTCGGCCAGCGGCTCGGGCGAGGGCCTGACCCTCGTCGAACGCTTCACCCGCACCGGTCCCGACAGCCTCGAGTACGAGGTGGAGGTCTCCGACACGCAGATGTACACGCAGCCGTGGACGGTCGCGTATCCGTTCTGGCGGTCCACCGACCTGATGTACGAGTACGCCTGTCACGAAGGCAACATCGGGATGGACGGCATTCTCTCCGGCGGCCGCGCGGACGACGCCGCTGAAGCCGCCGCGAAGAAGTAGCGGGCAACGGTCCGCCACCGGGGACGCCCTGCTTCACCGCAGGTCACCGGTGGCGGATCAAGGGGACAGCAAGTGATGGAAGCTCGACATTCGTCAGGACGGCGGCTGGTGGCCGCCCTCCTGATGGCCGGCCTCGGCGTTGCCGGCGCCAGTCTCGACGCCGCCGGGCAGGAGGCCGCGCTCGCCGACGCGGCGCGGCGCAGCGACCGGGCGGCCATCGCACGTCTGCTTGAGCAGAGGGTGGACGTCAACGCGATCGGGGACGACGGCACGAGCGCCCTGCACTGGGCCGCGTACGGGAACGACGCGGAGACGACCGCCGCCCTGATCCGCGCCGGGGCCCGGGTGGACGCCGCGAACCACTATCGGGTGACCCCGCTGGCCCTGGCCTCGAAGAACGGCAACGCGGCGATCATCGAGCAACTGGTGGCGGCCGGGGTCGACCCGAACGACCCGCGGCAGTCGGTGAACGCGGGCGAGACCCCGCTGATGCACGCGGCGCGCTCCGGGCAGGTCGAGGCGGTGCGGGCGCTGGTGCGGGCCGGGGCCGACCTCGACGCGCAGGAACGCTGGAACGGACAGTCGGCGCTCATGTGGGCGGCGGCCGAAGGACACGTCCCGGTCGTCGAGACCCTGATCGCGGCGGACGCCGACATCCACGCCCGCTCCAACAGCGGCACCAACCCGCTCCTGTTCGCCGTACGGAAGGGCAACGGCGCCGCCGTCCGCGCCCTCCTCGCGGCTGGCGCCGACGTGAACGGACGGCGGCCCGACGGCGCCACCCCCCTGCTCGTGGCGGTCATCAACGGGCACGAAGATCTCGTGGACCTGCTGCTCCAGCGGGGCGCGGACCCGAACGCCGAGGGGGGATCGACCCGGCTGACGGCGAAGGGCGTCCGGGCCCAACCGATTCCGTTCGAGATCAGGAAGCTCGGCTACAGCGAGCGCGAGTCGGAGGGCATCGTCCGGGGCAACATCTTCGGCCGGCCGCTGCAGGCCGCGGTGCACGTGGCCAACTGGCACATCAGCGATCAGTTCATCTCGGTGAACATCGACCGGCTGCGGGTCCTCCGCGCGCTGCTGGCGCACGGCGCCGACGTCAACGGGCGGAACTCGATGGAGGAGCCGCGCTGGTCGGGGGCGCGGTACCGCCGGCACATGACCGGGGCCACCGCGCTGATGCTGGCCGCCAAGGCCGCCGACGTCGAGGTGATGCGCCTGCTGCTGGACCACGGCGCGGACCCGACGATCAACACCGAGGACGACATCACCCCGCTGATGGCGGCCTCGGGCATCTCGTGGGCCTCCAACCAGGACCGCGCCAGCGAGGCCCAGGTGCTCGAGGCGGTCCGGTTGCTGGTGGAAGAACTGGGCGCCGACGTCAACGCGGTCAGCGGCGTCGGCGAAACGGCGATGCACGCGGCGGCGTACCGCGGCGCCAACAGGGTCGTGCAGTACCTGTTCGACCGCGGCGCGAAGCTCGACGTCGTGGCCCTGGACGGACGCACCCCCCTGCGGGTTGCCGACGGGGTCGAGTACGGCAACTCGTTCGCCGCCCACCCCCACACCGCGGTGCTGCTGCGCGAGCTCGGCGCCAGGGAGATCCCGTGTCCGGCGCCCTGCGCGGCAGCCATCCCGGAGGAGGCGCTCGACCGATGACGGACGCTCCATCGTCACGCCCTGTCAGCCGCGGGCGCCCTGCGGCCCGCTGGCGCCTCGCAGCCGACTCGCACCTTGGGGCCCGCCGAAGCCCTCGGCGGCTGCGGCGCACCGCGCGGTTCCTGCCCGGGCGGCTGGCCGTCGCCCTCGTCCTCGCCGCTTCCCTCGCGCCGGCGGGCGCGGCAGCTGCGGGAGCGGGCGCCGAACCCCGGCTGGTCGGCGCAGCCGCTACGGGACAGGCCGCCGAGCCCAGGCTGGCCGCCGCCGCGCCCGAAACGGCGAACGAGCCCGCTCCCCGCGCCGTCCTCCAGCGGTACTGCTTCGCCTGCCACAACGACCGCGCGCGGACGGGCGGACTGGCCCTCGACGTCCTCGACATGACCCGCGCCGGCGAGCACCCCGAAGTCTGGGAAGCCGTGATCAACAAGCTGCGGACCGGGGCGATGCCGCCGGCGGGACGGCCGCGGCCCGACAGCGCGACCTACGACGCGGTGGTGACCTGGCTCGAGACCGAGCTCGACCGCGCCGCGCTCGCGCACCCCGACCCGGGCCGCCCCGCGCTGCACCGCCTGAACCGCACCGAGTATCGCAACGCGGTTCGCGACCTGCTCGCGGTCGACGTCGAGGCGGCGCTGCTGCCCGCCGACAACGCGGCCTACGGCTTCGACAACAACGCCGATGCGCTGACGCTGTCGTCGGCGCTGACCGAGAGGTATCTGGGCGCCGCCGCGCGGATCGCGCAGATGGCCCTCGGCCGGCCGCGGGGCACGCCCGCGCCCGAGACGATCTTCGTGCCGACCGACCGCGATCAGGGCGTCCGAATCAGCGACGATCTGCCGTTCGGCTCGCGCGGCGGCACCGCGTTCCGCTACCACTTCCCCGCCGACGGCGAGTACCTCTTCGAGATGCGGCCGAAGGAGAGCGGCGTCGCCGGCGGATTCGAAGGCGTCACCGCCGAGCCCCACCAGCTCGACGCCAGCATCGACGGCGCGCGGGTCTGGACCGGCATCGTGCAGCGGCCCGAGGGGGCGCAAGGCGACGAGCGGAACCGGCTGATCCTCGAGCGCATGCGGTTCCGCGCGCCGGTGACCGCGGGCTCGCACCTGGTGCAGGTGTACTTCGCGGCCAAAACCTCGGCCTACGTCGAAGACCTGTTCGACCCCGACCTGCGCCGGAGTCCGTACCGGGCCCCGAACGGCGAGCCGGTCGTGTCCAGCGTGACGATCACCGGGCCGATGCCCGAGACCGCGTCGGCCGGCGATTCACCCAGCCGCCGGAAGCTGTTCGTCTGCACGCCGGCGGACGGAGCGGCAGCGGAGGACGAAGCGGCTTGCGCCCGCTCGATCGTCTCGGCCCTGGCGCGGCGCGCCTACCGGCGCCCGGTGACCGAGGCCGACCTGGAAATTCCGCTCGGGCTGTACCGCGACGGCGCGGCCCGGGGCGGGTTCGAGGCGGGCATCGAGCTGGCCGTGCGCGGCGTTCTCGTCAGCCCGAACTTCCTGTTCCGGTTCGAGGACCAGCCGGCGTCGGTCGAGCCGCGGACGCCGTACCGCCTCTCGGATCTGGAGCTGGCCTCGCGCCTCTCGTTCTTCCTGTGGAGCAGCATCCCGGACGACGAACTCGTCGACCTGGCCGTCGCGGAGAAGCTGCACGATCCGGACATGCTGCGTCAGCAGGTGCGGCGCCTGCTCGCCGACCCCCGCTCGCAGGCGCTGGTCGACAACTTCGCCGGCCAGTGGCTGCACATCCGCAACGTGCCGGGGTTCCAGCCGAGTCCGGAGTTGCTGTTCCACTTCGACGACAACCTGCGAGAGGCCTTCGAGCAGGAGACGCAGCTCTTCTTCGACAGCATCATCCGCGAGAACCGCAGCCTGCTCGACCTGCTCGATGCCGACTACACGTTCCTGAACGGGCGGCTCGCCCGGCACTACGGCATTCCCGGCGTGCACGGCGAGCGCTTCCGCCGCGTGACGCTCCCGGCCGACAGCGTGCGCCGCGGGCTGCTGGGGCAGGGCTCTATTCTCACCGGCACGTCGCGCGCGAACCGCACGTCACCGGTCATCCGCGGCAAGTGGATCCTCGAGAACATTCTGGGGACCCCGCCGCCACCCCCGCCGCCCAACGTCCCCGACCTCGTCGAGGAGCGCGACCCCCGCAAGGTGCTCCCGATGCGCGAGCAGATGGCCGCCCACCGGGCCAACCCCGTCTGTGCCGCCTGCCACGCGCAGATGGACCAGCTCGGCTTCGCCCTCGAGAACTTCGACGCCATCGGCGAATGGCGCGACATCTATGCGTCGGGCCTGTCGATCGACGCGTCGGCGGAGTTTCCCGACGGCACCACCTTCGACGGCCCGGCCGAGCTCCGCAAGCTGCTGCTGAGCCACGCCGACGACTTCCTGAACACCGCGACCGACCGGCTGCTGACCTACGCCCTCGGCCGCGGCCTGGAAGCGACCGACATGCCCACCGTGCGGCAGATCAAGAGCGAGGCGGCGGACGAGGACTACCGCTTCGAGGCCCTGGTGCAGGGCGTCGTCGCGAGCACCCCGTTCCAGATGCGAATGGCGCAGGATCGGACGAACTGACAGCTCGATGCGCGAGGCGTTCGTCGGCTTCGATTCGGCCTGGACGAACAGGGCAGACATGGCGACTAACCGCGAGCGCGTCGGCATAGCCCTCGATCTGCTGAAGGCGGGACTCGGCCCGTTCGTCGACCGGGCGGTCAAGAACCAGCGGGCAATCCGGCCACTTTGCGGAAGTTCCGCAGGCACACTTTGTCCCACCGCATGTGTCACGGATCTTGAAGCCCATGGCGTTGGTGTGGCCTTGGCAGAGGTACAAGGCTAGACCGAGTCCGCCGACTGCCGGCGATAGTGGAGTTTCCGGGCGGCCCGGGCGAACCCGAAGAAGTAGCGGCTGAGCCCGCGCGCCGAATCTGGCGGCACGTCTGGATCGAAGAAGAGGCGGCAGAACTCCCCCCGTGCGCGCAGGATCTCCTGGCAGCGGTGCCCCCGCCACCGGGGATCGGCGGCTGTCAGGTCGAACAGCTCCAGAGCCCTCTCCAGAGCGCTCTCGAACCGGTCCGCCCGGCCCGCCTCGTGGGCCCGAATCGCGCGTTCCACCTCGCTGCCCACGTTCCCGAGCTGCTCGACGAGCTCCAGTTGTGCCCAGCCCCCCGCGGGCGGCGTCCCTGTGCAGGACTCTGGTCACGGCAGCCCCCCTCATTCCGGCGCAACCGAGGGATCCATCCCCTGTCATCGCTTCCGCGCGCCTCGCTTGCCGGCCCCACCCGCCGACGCCGATCCGGAGATCGAGCCCACGGGAGCAAGTCCCGGCGGTTATCCCACAGAGAGTGGCGGTCGTCAAGGCAGCCCGAGCCCGGAGAAGGTGGTCTTGCGGCTCCGCCTGTTTCGATTGGCCGCCAGTAAACCTTTCAATCAGCCGAACACAAACCTTTCAATTAGCCGCCCTCTCGGGTTACGATCAGCCGCGTGCCGGACGCCGTTCTCTACCCGCGTTTCGTCGAGCCGCATCTCGCAGATGCCCTGGCCGACTCGCCGGCCGTCCTGATTCACGGCCCGCGCCAGTGCGGCAAGACGACGCTCGCCCGAACCTCCGAACCGTCCCGAGGCTACCCCTACATCAGCTTCGACGACGACGTCGTGCGCGCCGCGGCCGCGGGGGACCCGATGGGATTCGTGGCCGACCTGCCCGGACGGGTCATTCTGGACGAGGTGCAGCGGGCGCCCGCGATCTTCGCGGCCATGAAGCTGGCCATCGATCGCCGCCGGACGCCGGGACGGTTCCTGCTGACCGGGTCGAGCCAGGTGCTTCTCTTGCCGGCGCTCGCCGACTCGCTGGCGGGACGCCTCGAGACCCTGCGGCTGCATCCGCTGGCGCAGTGCGAGCTCGAGCGCCGTCCACCCGACTTCCTCGACGACCTGTTCGGCGGCGGATTCGCATTCGAACAGCGCGAGCGGTTGGGCGAACGGTTGGCAGAGAGGATCGTCGCGGGCGGCTATCCGGCCGCGCTGGCGCGTCCCCGGGGCCGACGGCGCGCCAAGTGGTACCACGACTATCTCGACGCCATTGTTCAGCGCGACGTTCGGGATCTGGCCCGTATCGGCTCGCTGGAGGCGCTGCCGCGGCTGCTGGCGCTCGCCGCGGCCCAGACGGCGCAGCTGTTCAACGTGAGCGATCTGGCCGCGCCGTTTCAAGTCAGCAGGCCGACGATACGGGATTACGTGACGCTGCTCGAACGGGTGTTCCTGTTGGAACGGCTGCCGCCCTGGCACACGAACCGCCTGAGCCGGCTGGTGAAGACTCCCAAGCTGCACGTCGCCGATACCGGGCTGGCCGCCGCGCTGCTCGGCGCGGACGCCGCCGCGCTGGCGGCCAACCGCCCCTTGCTGGGGCAGTTGCTGGAAACGTTCGTTTTCCAGGAGCTGCGGCGACAGGCGAGCTGGGACGAGACACCGGCGACGTTCTTCCACTTCCGCGACAAGGACGGCGCGGAAGTGGACCTCGTGGTCGAACGGGGCGCCGGAACGATCGCCGGCGTCGAGGTCAAGGCCTCGGGCACGGTGACCGCGTCGGATTTCCGCGGCCTGCGCAAGCTCGCCGGGGCGGCGGGGGCACGGTTCGCCGGCGGTGTGGTGCTCTACGACGGCGAGATCGGCGCGAGCTTCGGCAACCGCCTGTACGCCGTCCCGATCTCGCGTCTTTGGGCGAAACCGTCCCGCGAAGAGGGCTTCGCGCGCATCGGCGAGCTCCCGCCGGTCGAGCTCGATCCTCCGGCCGCCGAGGTCCTATGTGAAGAGCGGCGGCGCCGCTGACACGCACGCCGTTTTCCTCTATAATCCAGCCTTTGGCGGACTCCCGCTTTGCGGGTGTCGTGTGCCGGAACGGGGTTCGACGCGCCGACGGGCGTAGCCGCGTCGAGGCCGGGACCGACAGGACGGGTCGAGTGCTGACGATGGGAGCTCTGCGATGGTGATCACGAAGCTGGCGCTGCCGAGACGGACGTTCCTGCGCGGCATGGGGGCCACCCTGGCTCTGCCGCTCCTCGACGCGATGGTGCCGGCGCTGTCGGCGCGGGCCCCGGGGACGCCGCGCTTCGCGGCGGTCTACGTCGGCAACGGCATGAACATGTGGGACTGGACCCCGCCCACCGAGGGCACGGGGTTCGAGCTCTCCCCCATCCTGCAGCCCATGGAGCGGTTCCGCAGCCGGACCCTCGTGCTGAGCGGGCTCGACAACTATCCCGCGACCGACCAGGGCGACACCGGCGGACAGCATCCCCGCGCCGCCCCCGCGTTCATGAGCTCGGTCCATCCGAAGCAGACCGAGGGCGCGGACGTGGTGGCCGGCACGACGGTCGACCAGATGATCGCCGAGCTCATCTGCCGCGACTCGAAGCTGCCGTCGCTCGAGGTTTCCGTCGACCGCAACGACGTCGTCGGCGCCTGCGACCACGGCTACGCGTGCGCCTACATGAACTCGATGTCGTGGAAGACGCCGACCCAGCCGCTGCCCGCCGAGACGAACCCCCGGTTCGTGTTCGAGCGGCTCTTCGGCAGCGGAGACACCGCCGAGGAACGGCAGTTGCGCGTCGAGGAGGACCGCAGCATTCTCGACGGCCTGTCGCAGGAGATCGCCCGGCTCTCGGGCCGGCTCGGGGGGCGCGACCGCACGAAGCTCGACGAGTATCTCGGGACGATTCGCGACGTCGAGCAGCGCATCGCCCGGGCCGAGTCGACCAACAGCGACTTCGCGGTGCCGGACCGTCCGGCCGGCGTGCCGGAGACGTTCCGCGAGTACGCCGAGCTGATGTTCGACCTGCAGGTGCTCGCCTTCCAGGCCGACATAACCCGCGTGACGTCGTTCATGATGGCGCGCGAGAACATCAACCGGTCGTACAACGAGATCGGCCTGCCCGAGGCGCACCACTCGATGTCGCACCACGGCAACAACCCGGAGAAGATGCAGGACTTCTCCAAGCTGAACACCTACCACGTCGACACCCTGGCGTACTACCTCGACCGGCTGCAGTCGATTTCCGACGGCGACGGGACACTGCTCGACGGCACCGTCGTCCTGTACGGCGCCGGCATGAGCGACGGCAACATCCACAACAACTACAACGTGCCGGTGGTCGTCGTGGGCGGACCCGAGCGCGGGCTCAAGGGCGACCGCCACCTCGTCTATCCGAAGGGCACCCCGCTGGCCAACCTGTCGATGAGCCTGATGGCCAAGTTCGGCGTGCACGAAGAGACGTTCGGCGACAGCACCGGGCATCTGCCCCTGCTGTCCGGCGTCTAGGCCTAGCCCATCCAGAAACCCTTCCGGTGAGAAACGCCGAGCACCTTCCGGCACGCGCCGCAGAAGTACACGTACCGGCGGCCGAACAATCCTGAGAGGCGCCGGTACCCGATGCTGCGCACCGGTTCGTCGCAATGCGGGCACAGCGGGGTGACGTCGTTGCGTTCTTCACTCGTGATCATGGGGCTCCTTTCGCACCTGTAATCTACGCGGCACCGTGATCGAGTATTCGACTGCCGGCCCCGCGGCGCCCGACCCGGGTGAACGATGCGGCTCTGCGCATCGGCCGCGTTCCCCAGGACCCGCACCGGGAACTATCAGCGCCACACGTTCGGGCGAGCTCGGGCGGGACGGCAGCAACGGGGGTGTCGCGCGCGAACCGACGAGACGGGGACAGGCCGGGACGCCGTCCTTGCACGAAGATGCAACCAGATCCATCATGAGGAGAAATGCGGACGAGCGCCGCGCGTACGAATGAGGAGGGTCAGATGAGCCGACGTTGTCTCGTTGCCGTGTTTGTCGTGATCGCGGGCCTGGTGGTGACGCCGGGGTCGGCGGCGGCACAGTCGACCGCGGCGGAGGACTCGCTCCGGACGGGGTGGGGCGATCCTTCTCTGCAGGGCATCTGGGACTTCCGTTCCATCACGCCGCTCCAGCGGCCCGAGCAGTTCGAGGACCGGGAGTTCCTGAGCGCGGAAGAAGCGGCGGGCCTCGAACGGGCGATCGTCGACCGGGAGCTGGAGCTGCTGAATCGCCCGGCCCAGAGAACGCAGGCCGGCGCCAGCGTCGACCGGGGTGAGAACGGCGCGCTGGGCGCGTACAACGACTTCTGGCTGGACCGGGGGACGACGACCCAGGGCTCACGGCGAACGTCGCTGATCGTGGACCCGCCGAACGGACGCATGCCGCCCCTGACGGCGGAGGCGCAGCAGCGGCGGGACGAACGCGCCGCGTATCGGCGCGATCACCCCGCCGACTCCTGGGAAGACCGCGGCCTGAACGACCGGTGCATGTTCACCACCGGCCTGCCGATGGTCCCGAGCGCGTATAACAACAACGTGCACATCTTCCAGACCCCCGACCACGTGGCGATGGTCGTCGAGATGACCCACACCCTGCGGGTCGTGCCGCTCGACGGACGCCCGCGGCCCGAGCGGCCCATCCGGCAGTTCGTGGGAGAGTCGCGCGGCCACTGGGAGGGCAACACTCTCGTCGTCGAGACGGTCCACTTCAACCGCCTGACCAGCGTCCGAGGCTCGACCCCCGACGCCCGGCTCGTCGAGCGCTTCACGCGGGTCGGTCCGGACACCATCGAGTACGAGTTCACGGTGGAGGATGCGGCGACATGGGCGCGCCCCTGGACGGCGCGGGTAGAGCTGATGAAGACCGACGAGCCCCTCTACGAGTACGCCTGCCACGAGGGCAACTACTCGATGGAGGGCATCCTCGCCGGCGCGCGGGCGGAGGAGCGGGCGGCCGCGGAGGAATCGCGGTAGACCGAGGCGAAGACTCCGACCCGGCCGGCGCGCAGTTCGCGCGCAACGGGAGGGAGCTGCCGGTCATGCAGGAGCCAGCGGTAACAGCAATCGCACCGGGCCGGACGGTGACGGCGGGCGAGCTCTTCCGGATGCCGGACGACGGTTACCGGTATGCGCTCGTCAGAGGAGAGCTCCAGCGCATGACCCCGGCCGGGTTCGACCACGGCGCCGTCATCATGAACTTGGCCGCGCCACTCAGCCAGCACGTCAAGACCGGGCGCCTCGGTGTCGTCTGCGGCGCCGAGACCGGCTTCGTCCTGGAGCGGCAGCCCGACACGGTGCTCGCCCCGGACATCGCGTTCGTCCGGCGCGAACGGATCCCGGCGGCCGGTCGTCCCAGGACGTTCTGGGACGGCCCCCCGGATCTGGCGGTGGAGGTGCGTTCCCCCGGCGACACCCGCCGGGAGGTCGCCGAGAAGGTGGCCGCCTGGCTGGCGTCCGGCACCCTCGCGGTGTGGGTGGTGGATCCGTCAGACGCGTCGGTGACGACTCACCTGCCCCACCGGCCGCCCCGCCGCCTCGGCGAGCCCGACACGCTGGACGGGGCTCCCCTGCTGCCCGGATTCCGTCTGCCGGTCGAGGAGATCTTCGCGCTGTAGCCCGCCGCAACCAACCGCCGACGCCCGGCGTTGCCCACTATCCGACCTGCCAATGGTTCCGATCGAGACAACCCACACCGTTCATCGCGCTGATCGAGCGTGCCGCCATTGGAATAGGCGAGAGGCGAGAGCCGCGCCTGAAGCCAAGGAGAGCCGCATGAAGGACCGTGCCCGCTGGACGCTGACGATTCTGATACCCCTGATGAAGCCGTGTCGCCACCTCGTGCTGGCCGCGGCGCTCGCCGTTCTGTTCGCACCCATCGCACCGGCGCAGTCGACGGCGCCGGCCGCGGTGGCGCCGGTGCCGTTGCACTACGCCGAGGTGGTCGAGCAGGCGCGCGCGCTGATGCGCGCGGACATCGCCGAGCGGGGCTATCCCGGCCTCGCCATCGCGGTGTCGGTCGACGGCGAGACGGTGTGGTCGGAGGGCTTCGGCTACGCCGATCTCGAGCACCGGGTCCCGATGTCGCCCTCCGTGAAGTTCCGCGTCGGGAGCATCTCGAAGTCGATGACGGCGGCGTCGGTGGCGGCCCTGGTCGAGGACGGCCGCCTCGACCTCGACGCGCCGATCCAGAAGTACGTCCCGTCGTTCCCCGAAAAGGCGCATCCGATCACGACCCGGCAGCTCGGCGGTCACCTGGGCGGTATCCGCCACTACCAGGGCGACGAGAACTTCATCCGCGACCCGTATCCGACGGTGCTGGAGGGGCTGTCCATCTTCGCCGACGACCCGCTGCTGCACGCACCCGGCACCGCGTTCGCCTACACGAGCCACGGCTTCAACCTGATCAGCGCGGTGGTCGAGGGAGCCGCGGAACAGCCGTTCCTGGACTACATGCGCGAGGCGGTCTTCCGTCCCCTGGGCATGCGCGACACCGTCGCGGACTTCGTGACCCCGATCATTCCCGGCCGGACCCGCTACTACGTGCGGGACGCCGAGAGGCGGGTGGTGAACGCCCCGTTCGTGAACAACAGCTACAAGTGGGCCGGCGGCGGGTTCCTCTCGACGACCGGGGACGTGCTGCGCTTCGCCAATGCGCATCTCGACGACGGGTTCCTGTCCAAGTCGTCCCGAGAGCTGCTCTTCACCGAGCAGAAGACCCGCGACGGCGAGGGCGTGGGCTACGGGTTCGGCTGGTTCATCCGGACGCGCGAAGACGGGCGCCGCCTGCTGTCGCACTCGGGCGGATCGGTCGGCGGCACGTCGCTGATGGTGATGGAGCCGGAGACGCGCGTGGTCGTCGTCGGTCTGATCAACCTGACCGGCGCGAACAACGGCGTGGTCCGCGAGGTGCTCGACCTGTTCATCGACGCCGCGGCCGCGACGGCGGAGCATTGAGCCGCCATGGCCACCTCGTGGCGAGTTTCTCACGGCGACGGCGACCGACTCGTCGCCCACGGTTGCACGCACCCGCGTGAGCCGTAGGAACTCCGCGCCACCGAAGCTCCCAACGCGAGCGGAAGGTCGCGCCGGCTCCCGACGGCAGTCTCGTCAAGGCCAACGTGTACCGCACGGCGCCGCACCCGCAGGTCACCGCGCCGGGGCGGATCGCCGGGAAGCGGGGGCCCGTGGTAGATTGGCACGTCAGACTCATGGTGAGGAGTGAAGCGATGAGCATCTTGTTGTCGAGAGCCCTTGTCTGCGCGGTCGTGCTGGGGGCGTTCGTGGCGGCGAGTCCGACACAGGCCGCCGCGAACGACGGCGGGGCGGTGCCCGAGCACCCCACGTTCACCCGCGACGTGCTGCCCATCCTGCAGCGCTCCTGCCAGGTCTGCCACCGACCGGACATGTTCACGCCGATGTCGCTGCTGACCTACGACGAAGTCCGGCCGTGGGCGCGATCGATCAAGCAGCGGGTCGAGGCGCGCGTCATGCCGCCGTGGTTCGCCGACCGGACGGTGGGCCGGTACCGCGACGACCCGTCGCTGAGCGAGGCCCAGATCGCCACCATCGCCCGCTGGGTCGACCAGGGCGCCCCGCGCGGGAACCCGGCCGACGCCCCGCCGCCGGTCGAGTGGCCGGCCGTCGACACCTGGTACCACGGCGAGAAGCCGGACCTCGTCGTCACCAGCCCGCCGGTCGTGGTGCCGCCCAACTCGACCGAGACCTATCCCGAGCCGGAGATGTCGACCGGACTCACCGAGGACCGCTACATCAAGTGGATCCAGGTGATGCCGGGCGAGTCGCACATCGTCCACCACGTGCTCGTCTACGCGGTGCGCGACGCGGAGGACGGGGCGGCGGACGACGGCGCGCCGCGCGGGGTGCGCCAGCTGCTGGCCAATCGGGCGCGCGGCGACTTCGTCGGCGACCACTTCGAGGACGGCTACGCGAGGCTGCTGCGCAAGGACGACCGGATTCGCCTGCAGCTCCACTACCTGCCGGACGACGAGCGGAGCTTCACCGACCGGACCAGCGTGGGCATCAAGCTCTACCCGGCGGGCTACGAGCCGGAGCACGTGGTGAGGACAAGGGCGGTGTCCAACCGCGCCGACCTGGTCATTCCGCCGGGCGCGCCGAACGTGCGCAGCGACGCCTACTTCACCCTGCCCGAACCGACCCGCATCATCAGCTTCCAGCCGCACATGCACTACCGGGGCAGGGCGATGACCCTGGAAGCGATACGGCCCGGCGCCGGGACGCCCGAGCTGCTTACCGACGTCGATCGGTTCGCCTGGGACTGGCAGCCGACCTACGTCTACGAGACGCCGCTGACGGTGCCGGCCGGCACCGTCATGCACGTGACCGCGTACCACGACAACTCGGCCGCCAACCGGGTCAACCCCGACCCGGACGCCGCCGTCGGCTGGGGCCAGCGGACCATCGACGAGATGAACATCGGCTGGCTCGACTACTTCCACATCTCGGAGGAGGAGTACGCCGAGCTGCAGGCCGAGGAGTAGTCACATGCGGTGGGCCGCCGTCGTCCTCGTCCTGGCGGGCACGGTCACCGCGCCCGTCGTCCGGGCACAACCCCGGCACGCCGTCTACCTGATCTACGACGGCTTCATCACGAACGCCGACGGCTCGCGGACGCTGGCGTTCGGCTACCACAACCTGAACCACATCGACGTGACCGTCGCTGGCGCCGACAACGCGTTCCTCGCCGGCCCGGCCGACCGCCACCAGCCCACCGTGTTCCGGACGGGGCGACATCGGTTCGCCTGCGTGATGGTCGTGCCGGACGGCTTCGACGGCCCGCTGCAGTGGCGGGTTCGCTTCGCCGATCACACGTCCACGACGACCCCCCGCCTGCTGGATCCCCTGTACGCGCTGGAAGAAGCGAGCGCGCGCCGGGCCGTCGAGGGAATCGACGTCGACGGGACGCCCCCGGGAGTCTGCCTGAAGCGGGACGCCGCCAGCGAAGGACGGTAGGCATGCCCGACCAGAGGGACAATCAAGTCGGCGGCCGAGCCACTGGACCATCGGTCGAAGGAGGACGCACCATGCAGCGACACAGCTCCGGGTCAGGCGGCGGGCGAGCGGCGCTCGCGCTCCTGCTGCTCGGCGGGGTCGGGGCGGGCGCCGCGCACGCGCAGGAGGGGGACTTGGTGTCCCTGCAGGGGGATCCCGCCCAGTGGGTCATGCCCAACGGCAACTACGCGGCCTGGAACTACAGTCCGCTGGACCAGATCAACCTCGACAACGTCGGCGGCCTGTCGGTCGCCTGGACCCTCCCGATTCCGATCCTGGACTCGCACCAGGCGGCGCCGCTCGTCGTCGGCGACACGATGTACCTCGTGACCCCGAAGCCGAACCGCGTGTACGCGATCGATCTCGCGCGGGACGGGGTCGTCAAGTGGGAGTTCCGCGCCGAGCACGAGGACCTCGAGCTGGTCACGCAGCGCGCCTGCTGCGGGGCGAAGACGCGGGGCCTCGCCTACGCCGACGGCAAGATCTTCTTCAACACCCTCGATGGCGTGGCCATGGCCCTGGACGCGGCCACCGGCGAGGTGGTCTGGCAGGACGACCCCACCGACTACCCGGTCTCGGAGGTTCGGACGGGCGCGCCGCTCGTCGTGGGCCGCAACGTGATCTTCGGGGTGTCGGGCGGAGACCGCGGCGTCCGCGGCCACGTCACCGCTCATGACATCGACACCGGCGAGGTGCGGTGGCGCTACTACAGCCTCGGCCCCAACGAGGACGTGGGCATCGGTCCCCGCTTCCAGCCCTTCTACGCCGACGACAAGATCCGGTCACAGGCCGGACGGTCTGGCGCGTGGAGTGGCCGACCCCCAACTACACCCCGGTGATGGCCACCGCCGGCGACCTCGTCTTCCAGGGCGGGTCCGACCAGGGGGTGTTCCGCGCCTTCGACGCCCGCACCGGCGAGATCGTCTGGACGTTCCGGACCGGGACCGGGTTCCAGAGCTCGGCCATCTCGTACCTGGGACCCGACGGCCGGCAGTACGTCGCGATCGTCGCGAGCAGCCCCGCCAGCGATCCGCGCGTCGCGTTCGACGCGCAGCCGGACGCCGGCTTCCGGTACCGGCGCGGGGGCACCGCGCTCTACGTCTTCGCGTTGCCGGCGAGCGTCGTCGAGCCGGGGGAGCGGTGAACGCGCTCACCGCCGTAGCCCGGAAATCGTCGCCTGCGGCTCCGTTTGCCGCCCAACCAACCCTGCCAGAAGTCTGTACCGTTCTACGGCGCAGACTCCTGGGATGTCATAATCGGCTGTCGTTCGTGCGCTGGTCGCGGAAGTAGCGCGTCCTCAACGAAGGAGCTTCGATGCAGAACCCCCGATTCATGATTGCCCGCTCGACGTCGGCCGAGCGACGCCGGTCGACATGATCGAGGGCAGCCTGAGCTCGCTGGACGTGCGTCCGGGCGACGAGACGACGAACTCGACCGGGTGGGCGGCGCGGCTCGCGGCCGCGCTCGTGTTGTGCGTCCTGCCCCTGGCGGGGACGGCCCGGGCGGCGGCCGGACCACAGGACCTGCCCGCACCGCAGCGCGACGCGACGCCCGCCATCGACGGTCCGCCCGCCCCGGTCGCCCCGGCCACCATCAACCGCGGCGCCGACGGCGGGGCGACGGTCCGCGCCGTCCGCCTCGATGAGCCCTTGCAGCTGGACGGCGTGCTCGACGAGCCGATCTACGCCGCCGTCGAGCCGTTCGGCGACTTCATCCAGCAGGCCCCCGACGAAGGGGCCCCGGCCACGGAACCCACCGACGCCTGGATCTTCTTCGACGACGAGTCGATCTACGTGGCGGCCCGCATCCACGAGTCGGTCCCCGAGTCGGCGTGGGTCGCCAACGAGATGCAGCGCGACTCGTTCCAGCTCATCAACAACGACGGGTTCATCGTCGTGTTCGACACCTTCTACGACCGCAGGAACGGCTTCTCCTTCCGGGTCAATCCCATCGGGGGCTTCAGCGACCAGCAGATCACCGACGAGGGGAACCCGAATCCCGACTGGAATCCCGTCTGGGACGTGCGCATCGGCCGCTTCGACGGCGGCTGGACGGTCGAGATGGAGATTCCGTTCAAGTCCCTCCGTTTCCGGCCCGGCGCAGACCAGGTGTGGGGCATCCAGCTGGGCCGGGACATCCGGTCGAACTACGAGGAGGCGTATCTCACGGCGGTGCCGATCTCGGCCGGGCCGGGACAGTTCCGCCTGTCGGTGGCGGGCACCCTCGTCGGCCTGGACGTGCCCGCGGGCAACCGCACGTTCGAGATCAAGCCCTACGCGATCGGCTCGCTCAATACCGATCGGACCGTCGCGCCTCCGATCTCGAACGACGGTGACGGAAGCGGCGGCATCGACGTCAAGTACGGACTCACCGAGAACCTGACCGCGGACTTCACCTACAACACCGACTTCGCGCAGGTCGAGGTGGACGAGCAGCAGATCAACCTGACGCGGTTCAGCCTGTTCTTCCCCGAGAAGCGCGAGTTCTTTCTGGAGAGTCAGGGCATCTTCGACTTCGGGCGGGTGGGTGGCTTCGGCGGCTTCGGCGGGTCCGCGCGGGGGAACCTCACCGCGGCGCCGGGCGTCTTCGGACCCGGGGACGCCCCGACCCTCTTCTTCAGCCGGCGGATCGGCCTGGACCAGGGCCAGACCGTACCGATCGTGGGGGGCGGACGCCTGACCGGCAAGGTGGGCGACTTCAGCGTCGGGGCCGTCAACATTCAGACCGACGACACGCAGGCCGCCGACGCCGTCGCGACGAACTTCAGCGTGCTCCGCATCAAGCGCGACATTCTCCGCCGGAGCCGCGTCGGCGCGATCTTCACCAACCGGTCGGTCTCGCTGAAGGGCGACGGCGCGAACCGGGCCTATGGACTCGACGGGTCTTTCTCGTTCTACGACAATGTGAACCTGTACGGCTACTACGCCGGCACGAACACGCCGGGCCTGCAGGGAGACAACGAGAGCTATCAGACCGCGTTCTCCTACGAGGGCGATCTCTACGGCCTGCTCGTCGATCACCTGCTCGTCGGCGAGAACTTCAACCCGGAGATAGGCTTCATGCGCCGCGACAACTTCCGGCGCACCTACGTCTACACGCAGTTCAGCCCGCGACCGCGCGGCCTCGCCGCGGTCCGCCAGTTCACCTGGGGCGGGAGCCTCGACTACATCACCAATGGCGCCGGGCAGATCGAGACACGGATCCTCTCGGGACGCTTTCAGACCTCCTTCGAGAACAGCGACAGCCTGAGCGCGGACATCCAGCAGGACTACGAGTTCCTGACCCAGCCCTTCGAGATCACCGACGAGGTGACCCTTCCCGTCGGCGGCTACGAGTTCCGGGACTTCCAGGTGTCCTATCGCATGGGGCCGCAGCGCCGGCTCGCGGGCAGCCTGTCCTTCCAGCACGGCGAGTTCTTCGACGGCGACATCACCGCGGTCGGCTACTCGCGCGGCCGCATCGAGGTCACGCGGCAGTTCGCGGTCGAGCCGAGCGTCTCGCTCAACCGCATCACGCTGCCGCAGGGAGGGTTCACCGCCAAGGTGGCCGCGACGCGGCTCACCTACACCTTCACGCCGCGCATGTTCGTGAGCGCGCTGCTGCAGTACAACTCGACCGAGAACGTGCTGAGCACCAACGTGCGCCTGCGCTGGGAGTACCAACCGGGCAGCGAGCTGTTCGTCGTGTACAACGACCAGCGGGACACTTGGCTGAACCGCGGCTTCCCGATGCTCGAGAACCGCGCGTTCGTCGTGAAGGTCACCCGACAGTTCCGCTTCTGAGCCGACGCCGTCAACAGCCCGTGGTGGAACCCCGCGTTGCACCGAGAGCGGCGAGGCGCCCGCCTGACAAGGCGTGAGGAGGGCGCATATTGGGCATATGCAACCGCGGACTGCTCCGCAGTCCGTCCGAACAACGCAGTCAGGCGGGATGCATCGCCGCTCGAATGCAGCGGGGACTTCGCCACGGGCTGTCAGGGCCATCCGCCGGCCACATCGGAAGCGGAGGTCCGGTCGGCGGGCCCGGGTTGCGACAGACTGCCGCCGGGACGTCGCCGACGAGCGCTGCTACAGTGTCAGAAGTCCGGTCGGCGGGCCCGGGTTGCGACAGACTGCCGCCGGGAACCTGACGCTATGATGATTGCCGTCATGTCGATGCGGTCAGCCGAAGCGCACGGCCTGCTCGGTCTCTGGTACTCCTCGTCCCCGCTGCCGCCGACACCGTGACCGCCAGGTGGGAAATCAACGCGGGCGTACCACAAGATGACCCGCATCGGAGAGTTCAGGAGCAGACGATGACAACGCTGTCGAATCGCAGGCATGACGTCGGACGCGTGGTCGCCGTGAGCGTGGCGCTCGGAAGCGCGTGGATGATGGGTACGGTCGCCGCGTCGGCGCAGGGCGCCTTTCAGGTCGAAGAAGCCACCATCGGCGGCATTCAGCGCGCGATCCGGCAGGGCGAGACGACCTGCGTGCAGGTGGTGGAGGCCTACGTCGAGCGTGCGCGGGCATACAACGGCATCTGCACGCAGCTCGTCACCGCAGACGGTGGACGGGTCGCGCCGGGGCGGGGCGCCGTACGGGCCGGCGTGCCCATCGAGTTTCCCGCCACCACCGTGCCGGTGCGCGAGATTCTGCCAGATTACGAGGACTACCGGGGGTTGCCGATCGAGTTCGGCCGCATGGAGCCCACGCGGTCCGACCCCGGCGTCGAGCAGCAGTACGGCATGGTCGTCGGCATGGAGGACTCGGGCCAGCTGAATGCGCTGAGCACGCTCAACCTGCGCGGCGAGCGATCGGTGACCTGCCAGGCCGAATGCGACGCGCACCCGTCGGACGGCGCTCTGCCTGCGTACTGCCCCGCGGCATGCGAAGCGTTTCGACAACAGCCCGACGCGCTCGAGAGGGCCGCCGAGCTCGACGCGCTGTACGGCAGGAATCCCGACCTCGATCAAATGCCGATGTACTGTGCCGCGATCTCGTTCAAGGACGTCTTCGACACCACCGACATGCGGTCGACGGGCGGCGCCGATACGCGTTACGCGATGGACGCTCCACCACGGGACTCGACGGTCGTCGCCGAGCTGCGCGCCAAGGGCGCCATCATCTATGCCAAGGCCAACCTCTCCGAGTACAACGCCGGCGGCGGGAACCCGGGGGGCGCCGTTGCCGAATCGCAGACGTACGGCGCGGGCGTCTCTCGCAGCAGCTGGGCCGGTCCGTCGTGCAACGTCTACGATACGGCCCGGGAGCCCGGCGGTTCGAGCTCGGGGTCGGCCGTGTCGGTCGGCGCGAACCTCGCCACCTGCTCGATCTGCGAGGAGACCGGGGGGTCGTGCCGACAACCGGCCTGGCGAAACGGCGTCGTCGGCTTCGTGACGACCAAGGGACTCGTGCCCTATGGCGGATCGATCGGCGTCGAGCCCTACCTCGACCGGGGGGGCATCCACTGCCGCACGGTCGAGGACGCGGCCCGGGTCCTCGACGCGCTCAGGAACGCCGACGGCGGCTTCTACGACCCGCGCGACATCTACAGCGCACTCCCGCGCGCGCTCATCCCCGAGGCGCCCTACGCGAGCTTCGTCGTCGATGACGAGACCACCGACGCCAGGCCGCTCGCCGGCGTGCGCATCGGCGTGGTCCGCGAGTACATGGTCAAGCACACCGACAACGACGCCGCGATAAGCGATCTCGTCAATGAAGAGATCCTTCGCGTGCTGCGCGACGAGCTCGGCGCGGAGATCGTCGAGTCGTCCGATCCGGAGTATCCGGACGACCCGTCGATCCCGAACATGTCGTACGACTTTCACCGGGCGATAGCCGAGATCCTGCCCGTCCACATGCCGGAGTACATCCAGGCCAGGGACGCCGACGGCGAGTACCGGTTCGCGGTGCCCGGCCATGATGTGACCAGCCGCGACTATCTCGTGAGGGCGGCCGAAGGCGCCGCGCCGCTGTCGGCCGACCTGAATCTCCGCAGCATCAACAGCTCGCCACGAACCTTGAGCTTCAGCTTTCACTTGGCCCAGTACCTGATGCGACGGGGGGATGCCACGGTGACCGACTGGACGAGCCTGAACGCGAACTCGAAGTACTACAACGAGTCGCGCACGGTGGCGATGCGCAATTGGGAGAACGCCCGCAACATCGTCTCGGCGGGCATCACCCGGCGCGTGAAGATGCGTGACGTCATGCGGCTCGTTCTGCTCAACGTGCTGCACAGGAACGATCTCGACGTGCTGGTCAACCCGACGATCACGGTGCCCCCGGTGCGAATCGGATACGCGGGGGAGCCGTCGGTCAGGAACCGTCCGACTGGCCGCTTTCCCACGAGCGCCAACCTCGGCATTCCGGAGATCACGGTGCCGGCCGGCTTCAATCGAATCGTCTACGACCCCGAGTACGTGCTGAACGAGAACAGGGACGATTACGACAACGTCACGGGCACCCGGCGGACAGAACTCGATGCCGCGCTCCCCGTCGGCATCTCGTTCTGGGCGGGGCCCGGCGACGAGCCGCTCGTCCTGCGCGTCGCGGCGGCCTACGAGGCGGCCACGACGCATCGCCGGCCGCCGCCGGACTTCGGCCCTGTCGGTAGATGATGCCGGCGCGCGACGAGGTGCTCCACCGGGGACGGCTCGATGGCCGACATGACTCGACCACTGCGGATACGCTGCTCCTGACGATGGGATCCCGACCTCCGCGCCGCACGCACTACCTACGGAATCGGAGAGTCTCGATGCCGATAAAGCCGCTCATCGTGGTGCTCGTCGTCGCGTCCGCCGCGGCGGCCGGCGCGCAGCCAGCCGCGTTCGACCGCCTGCCGCCCGACGTCCTCGACGCCGTGGCGCCGTCGGCCCGCGTCACCGGCGAACCCGGCGCCATGGAGATCCGCCGGACCTCGTGCCGCACGGCGCCGATGAACGAGACCCGGCGGCGCATCGTCGACCTCGCAGTGCAGGAGTGGGCGTTCTTCGGATTCATCGTCGTGGACCAGACGATGGCCGAGGCGTCCGGACCGGGCCAGCCGCGCCGGCGCCGTTGGCGGCGGCCGGGCCGGGCCGAGTCGGCCCGCGTGGCCAACTCAATCGCCGGCTACTGGACGGTCACGCCGCAGGGCGGCTGGATTCTCGACGCCCAGAACGCCGCCTGGCGCGGGTCGCGCGGCGTCGGCTCGCGCTGGCGCTGGCGCTACCCGTGGTCGGCGGCCTTCGTGTCGTGGGTCATGTGCGAGGCCGGCCTCGGCGACGCGTCTCGCTTCCGGCGCGCCGTGGCGCATCACGTCTACATCGACCAGGCCATCCGCGCACGTGGCGCCGACACGCCGGCCGCGGCGTTCGCGGCCTACGACGTCGGCGAGGCGCCGGTCGCGCCGGGCGATCTGCTGTGCAGCGCGCGCCGGCCGGCCTACCGGTCAATCGCCGAGCGGCGGCGCCAGATGGGCGTCGGTGCCCGGACCCACTGCGACATCGTCGTGAAGGTCGAGCCGTCCCGCCGCCGGATTCTCGCCATCGGCGGCAACGTGCGCGGCGCCGTGAGCCTGAAGCTGCTTCCGGCGGCCGGCGGTCCCGACGGCAGCCTCCGCCCCCTCCCGGGCCGGCGCCGGATCTTCGCCCACCTCAAGCTGCGCGCCGCGTCGATCGCGGCCGACGCGCTGGACCACACGCCCACAATGCGCGCGGTTCGGTGCACCGACGGCTTTCCGTTGCCGCCCCAGGCAGCCGCCGCCCGCCTCGTCAGTCGCACCGCCCGCTGCTGAACCCAGTACAAGCGTTCGAGTCTCGGGGGACGCTGTACCCCGCGCTCGTGAGGACTTTGACGGCCAGGAACCTGCGCCGGGCGGTCGACGCGTTCGTCGCCGCGAACGTCGCTACGGGAGCCTGACCCGAACAAGGCGAGGCTTCGCGACGTACTGAACCGATGAATCAGAAGTGGCGATCCGATCGATCGGCGACCCGGTGCCGCGCGGGGCAGCGGCGTCTTGGACGTCGGGCTCCACCACGCCCTTTTCGCACAGGTAGATCAGCCGGTGCTGCGGCTCTTTGAACAGCCGCGCGGCCTCCGTAAGGGTCCGATCGCCCGTTCCGCGCGCCATGCTGATAGACATTCGTCTATCATGACGCTCGCGAGGTCAAGGCTGGCGCTCGCCGCCGGCCTTGCCGAGAGAGCGTTTGGATGCCTAATGGAGTGCGAACGAGAGCGTCATGACCGTTGACTCCACCAAGGGCCGCGAGCTCCTCATCGTCGACAACAGTGTCTCCGGCTGGACCGTGCCCCGGTACTTGGAGGGAGCCGCGATTCCAGACGCTGCTTGGTGCCTCTTCCGAACTCCTGTCGAGGGCACGCGCCAGGGCAAGATCGTCCTCGTCCAGCTCCGGGAGACCACCGATCCCGAGACCGGCCAGCGCTACACGGTCAAGCGCTACAAGAGCGAAAAGGCGCAGACAGGCGACTCCTGGCGCCACGAAAAGGTCACGCTCAAGCCCGTCAACCCGGACTTCGAGCCGATCGTGCTCACCGCCGCGGACGAAGGCGAGCTCCAAGTAGTCGCAAAACTGGTCGAGGTTCTGGAACCCAACGCTTTTTCGCCGGAGACTGATTCCCGATGAAGCTGCTCGCTCTCTCGATACGCGGCTTCCGCGGCGTTCGGCAGACCGACTTGCGTTTCGGCCACCACGATGTGCTGGTGGGCCCCAACGGCGCGGGCAAGAGCACGATCATCGACGCAATGTCGCTCGTCTTCGGCCGCACCCGCCTTGTGCGGGACCTTACGGAACACGACTTCTACGGCAGTCGTCCTGAAGCGACGAGCCGCATCCGCATCGTCGCTACCTTGGCGGGATTCGATGGGGACGACCCGGAGCGCAACGACACCTGGTTTCGGGAGGGGCGAGCAGTCCCCAAGTGGTGGAACTCTTCGACAGGCCAGATCGAGCCCGAGCCTGGCGATCATGCCGAAACCCTGTGCGCGCAGGTTGCCTTCGCGGCGCGGTTCGATCTAGAGGATCTGGTGGTCGAATCGATTCGCTACTTCCACGATGATGATGACGTTGAAGATCCATTGTCTTCGGTTAGCGGGTCGTGGCGAGAAAATCCACGAAAAGGTGTGCAGGTACGGCGGGCGTGTGCCGATACGTGAAGTATGGCGCGCAAGAGCGATGACCGCGGCGGTTCGAAGGGTCCTGGGCCTCAGCGAGACCCTCGGGACGTGCGCATCGAGCGCCTCGAACGAGACAAGGCGAAGCTGATCGAGGAGCGGGATCACTGGAAGCGCCGCAGCGAGCATCTGGAGAAGGAGCTCGAGGCGGCGCGGCGCGCCGGCCGCCGACAAGCGGCCCCCTTCGCCAAGGACCGTCCGCAGGGACGCGGCGGGCGTCCCGGGCGGCGAGCCGGGGCGGAGTACGGCAGGCAGGGGCGCCGCCGGCCGCCGACGCAGGCTGACGAGACCCACGTGGCGCCGGCCCCGACGAGCTGTCCGGACTGCGGCGGCGCGGTCGCGCTGGACCGTGTGGCGTCGCAGTATCAGGAAGACCTGCCCGAGGTGCGTCCCCTCGTGCGGCGCTTCGACATCGAGGTGGGCCACTGCTCGCAGTGTCAGCGGCGCGTGCAGGGCCGGCACGCGCTGCAGACCTCCGACGCGTTGGGCGCGGCTGCCGCTCAACTGGGCCCGAACGTCGCCGCGCTGGTCGTCGAGTTGCACACCGAGCTGGGCATGCCGCTGGAGAAGGTCGTCCGCGTTCTGCGGACGCAGTTCGGACTGTCGGTGACCAAGGGCGGCCTGGTCCAACTGCTGCACCGCACCGCCGACGCGGCGGCGCCCGCGTATGCGGCGCTGCGCGAGCAGGTCCGCTGCAGTCCGGTGGTCACGCCGGATGAGACCGGCTGGCGGGTGAACGCGATCCTCCACTGGCTGTGGGCGTTCGCCACCCCGGAGACGACGGTCTATGCCATCTGCGACGGCCGGGGGTTCGCCGAGGCGGCGGCGGTTCTCGGCCCCGACTTCGCCGGCGTGCTGGTGCGGGACGGGTGGGTGGCCTATCGCGGCTTCAAGAAGGCGCCGCATCAAACGTGCCTGGCCCACCTCTTGAGACGGTGCAAGGACTTGCAGGCCGCTCATCCCGACAGCCCGTGGGCGGGCGCGGTGCAGGCGGTCCTGCGGGACGGCCTCGCCCTGCGGGACCGCTCGAACGCGGGCGAAATCAGTGAGCACGGTCTGGCGTCGGCCCGCGGTCGGCTCGCCGCCCGGCTCGGCCGGCTGATCGACACCGCGCCGCCGTTGGCCGCCGCCGAGCGCTTCGCCAAGCACTTGGCCAACGAATTCCCGGCGGTGTTCCTCTTCTTGTGCGACCCGTCGATCGACGCCACCAACTGGCGGGCCGAACAGGCCATCCGACCCGCAGTGGTCACGCGTAAGGTCTGCGGCGGCAACCGCACCCGGCGCGGGGCCGACACCCAGCAGGTGCTGGCCAGCGTCGTGCGTACCGCCCGCCAACGCAACCTCGACCCGCGCTCGCTGATCACGACGATGCTGTGCGCCCCCGAACCCGTCGTGCCCGAAGCGCTTGCGTTGCCGCCGCCCGCCTGACGCCGGGCGGCGTGGAAACCGCTCATCCGCTTCCCGTCCTCCTGCGCGCCCCCGGCCCGCACTCAATCCGCGCCGTCCCGCCGCCGCCCGAGCCCGCGACCCGTGGGTTTCGCCGCCAGCGGCGGGAACGCCACCAGGCAGCTCGCCGCTGTTCGCGGCGTCGGTCCCCGCCGCGTGTCCCTCATGGCGGCGGCGCCGTCGCCGGGACCCGCGTGGTCTCGCGCCGCCGCGGGGGACCGGGGCGCCGCGGAGCCGCCAGACCCAGCGCTCCGCGAGCGAACCAGCCGGACCGACCGTCGCTGCCGATGACGCGCCGACAAGCTGCCTTGGCGACAATGGGACTGCGAGTCTGCCATGGGCGCTCTCAACAGCGACATGCTCTGCACAGGTCCGCCGGCCGGCGAGTCGCCCCTCGTGCCCCTCGTTTCCGGCCTCCTCACAGCCACAGAGACCGACGCTGCGATGCCGACAAATCTGCGCGGGGACAACCTCGTCATGCAGCAACTTCCCCGACGGCTCGGTTCATTTCCGCCCATTTCCACTGGAGAAAATCAGTCCCGCACCCGGTAACCGAATACCTCCCGTGTTCCTGGTTGAACGTGGCGACGAGGGGCTTGTCGAACAGATCCGGGAAACAGAACAGTCTGTGGTATCGTGTGAGGCGTCACGCAGGGGTCCCCGTTGTGGCGCAACGTCTGTAGACACTACGTTTTTACCACACGGAGGCCCTTGTGTCTCTCCCAGAATCAACACCTTCACGCATAATCCGGGCTAACTGAGGGCTCCACTGTTGCCGACTCGCGACGAACTCTATCTCGCCTACCGACACGCCAAAGCCACAATCTTCTTTGAGCGTCGTGGTGTCGGACTCCTCGATCTCGCCCGATTCGAGCGAGATCTGCCCAGCCGCCTAGACGCTCTCGCAACCACTCTCTCCGAAAACGACGGTTGGTTTGACGGACTTCCGAGCGGACACCTCTGGATAACTCCGAAGAGACTCCGTTCGCCCGACCCCGACCTTTTTTGCTCCGATGCCACCAATGTAACTCGCATCGGCCCCGTCAGAACATCCGCAGACCTCGACGTACAAGTCCGCTACATACCCAGTCCCGAATGTGCCATAGTCGAGGTGCTATTTTTGTGGCGATTTGGACCCGTACTCCAGTCACTCCTCTCCCTCAACGCCATCGGATACCGTCTAGATCTTCGCCACGATCGTCTGATCCCGACCCGCCGCTGGCTCTTCGAATACTGGCCCCGGCGATACGAAGAGTTTCGCAGAGCTCCCATCGATGCAGCTCTCCGAGAGCTCACCAAAAACGGCGCCGTCCTCGTGCTCAGCGCCGACCTCGCCGACTTCTACGATACGATTGACCCTGCCTTTCTGCTAAGTCGCGACTTTGTCGGAGAACTCCAATCTTCCCATCACGAAATAGATCTCACCGAGTACCACCGCGCCGCCTCCTCCCTCCTTCGCCTCTATACACATTTCCGCCGCCTCGCAGTTCATCGGACCGGACTCCAATGGGAAACAGGCATCCCGATTGGCTGCCTAACTAGTCGCCTAGTAGCAAATCTCGCCTTGGCAACTCTGGACCGCTCTATCGAAGACCGCGAACAGACTCGCTGCTATCGGCGCTATGTGGACGACTTCGTCATCGTCGCCAGTACCGATGACTCGGACCCCGGTGACTTAGACCACGTCATAAGCACATACATCCCCCATATTGAGGTCACGACCGGTGTCTTTCAATTCAAGAGCAACGAACTGCTGCGACATGGCTCTAAACTCACGATACAAAAGGCTAAATGTCGCGCCCACCATCTCATTGGCACCCCAGGCAGAGACTTTCTACTTGCAATCCGCAACGATTTCGGTCGCTTAGTTAGTGAAGGCCGTGCCTTCTTGGATCCCTCTGTTCTAGCCGAGAGCACGTTCCAAAACATCGTCAGAGCCGGAGCGCTCGGTCGCCCATTGACCGTGCTGCGCGACGTCGATCGTCCCCAACTTGAACACTTTGCGCTTTCCACAAGATTGCGAACGCTAGAACGCGTGTCCGTTCTAGTTGATAATGAGCAGGCGGGCAACCTAGTCCAATCCGCACTAACCGAAGTCCTTCGATTCCTCGAAGGAGACGGAAACTGGGTCGAACATCTAGAGGCGGCATTGCGGATGCTCCGACTCGCAATTCGCGCCGGAGACTGGAAAGACGCGCGTCGCTTAATCGCCTATATGGACGCCCTATGGGGAGACACCCGGCGCCTACGCGATTCGGCGCAGCGACTCTATCATCGGGGACGCGAGATTCGCAATAGCCTTGCCTGGGTCGCGCTTAGAAATTACCTCCACACGAGGCGAATTGAAGCGATTTGTAGCGTCCTGCGACCACCAAAACATGGATTAACCGAATTGCAAAAGTGGTTGGGATCCGATGGCGTCATTGAGCGTACGCGCGTAGTGCGCTGGCAGGCCTTCGTTCGGCGCGCACGCCTGCTCGCGGCCACGGACTTGAGAGCCTTCGATCGAGAAGACGATGCTTTTGGACCCAACCGCTACGACGCACACCCGGGTAATACCGAATTTGGGCATGATGACGCGGCTCTCAATCAGAGACTGAACGACGTGCGGCAGTTTGTTGACATCTGCAACACGCGTCGCGACTTGCCATGGGCTATTGGCGCTTACAGCCTCTTTCTCTGTACTCGACCGCCATCATATTTCGACGTCGCTCGCCGTTGGCTATACCGGTCGGAATCGACAGGCTTTAGGAGTGACATATTCGAGCAGTTGCTCCGGGTCGTTAACGCGATTCGCGGAACCCGGTACGCTGATCCGGTTGGTGGAGTGATCGATGAGCGCACTGTGAGGATTCCGTACGGACCACCTGACAGCCAGCGTTCGGTGGGCGACCCGCGGCTCATTCTTGGGAATCTGGTATCAACCCCGGACGGATTCCGTGGGTCGGCGAGCCCAGTCAATGGTTCGACCGTTGGGAGGCCCGTTCTGACTGTTGCGCGGTTGAGGGGTGTGGCGCATATTATCGATGCCACTTCGAGATTAGCCAGACGCGAACCTGCTCGCCGCAACCTGCTTGTCTTGCCTGAGCTATCGTTGCCCAGAGCATGGTTGCGCCCTATCGCGAATTATGTCGCCAGATGGGAGTTATTTAGCCTCATCGCGGGACTAGAGTACCTGCATCACCCCACGAGGCCGTGGGTCGTCAATCAGGTGTGGATCACTATGCCAGGTTCATGGCAGACAGCGGCGGCCTGGCCCTGGACGAAGGTGCATCCCGCCAGAATAGAAGCCGAACAACTGCGAGAACACGACGTGCGGTTTCCCCCGGCTCCCGGCGGCATGAGTCTACGGCGCGCGGTTGTGGATAGCCCCTACGGCCTTGTTTCTGTCCTAATATGTAGTGAGTTGATCGAGGCGGCCAGGATTTCTGACTTGGTTGGGCGGGTGGAGCTCGTTGCGGTGCCGTCATGGAACCAGGATACAGCCTCTTACGATCACCTGATTCAATCGGCTGGCGTTCAACTAAACGCGATTATCGCGGTTGCCAACAATGGCGAGTTTTCGGATTGCCGCGCGTGGGCCCCGATGACAGACCGTTGGCGGAGAGACTTGTGTCGTCTTATAGAGCGGGATGAAGACGATATTGTATTTGCGGATATTCCCCTTGCATCGCTCAGAGCGTTTCGCAGAACTGCCCTCAGCGGGTTGCGCCGGGCTACGGCCGTCGGGCGGACCGAGGAGAGACCGGAGTGGCGGCCGCTGCCGCCCTATTGGCCAAGCTAGTGGTATGTCTCAAGAATAGCTTTACACTTCCTGATCTTGCCGAGGATGGTCTCGACGGTGGTGCTCCACACGAATGGCTTCGGGTTGGCGTTGTGGTGGGTCAAGTAGTCTTTGATGGCCGCGACCAATTCCTGCACGCTGCAAAAGACGCCGCGGCGAAGGCGTTGCTGCGTCAGCTTGCTGAACCAGCTCTCGACGAGGTTGAGCCACGAGGAACTGGTGGGCGTGAAGTGCAGCTTGAAGCGCGGGTGGGCGGCCAGCCACTTGCGAACCGCTTCATGCTTGTGGGTTCCGTAGTTGTCCAGGATGATGTGCAGGGTGAGGTCGGGCGGGAACGCACGGTCGAGACGCCGCAGGAACTTCAGGAATTCCTGATGTCGATGACGCCCGTGGCATTGGCCGATGACCTTGCCGGTCAGCACGTTCAACGCGGCGAACAACGTCGTCGTGCCGTGGCGCTTGTAGTCATGGGTCATCGTACCGCGGCGGCCCGGCTTCATCGGCAGGCCCGGCTGCGTGCGGTCGAGCGCCTGGATCTGGCTCTTCTCGTCCACGCACAGCACCACCGCCTTCTCCGGCGGGTTCAGGTACAGCCCCACGACGTCGGTCAGCTTCTCGACGAACGCTGGGTCGGTCGACAACTTGAACGTCTTGACGCGGTGGGGCTGTAGGCCGTGCGCGTCCCAGATGCGCTGGACGGTCGCGGGGCTCACGCCGCCCGCCTTGGCCATCGAACGACAGCTCCACTGTGTGGCCCCCGGAGGCTTCTCGTGCAGCGTGGCATGCACGATGGCCTGCACTTGGTGCGCGGCAATACCCGGTTTCCGTCCGCGGCCAGGGCGCACCTTGCCCACCGAGTCCAGTCCGTCGGAACGAAACCGCGCGCGCCAATTCAACACCGTCGGTCGGCTGATGCCGAGGATGGTCGCGATGTGACTATTCGCCACGCCGTCACCAGCCATGAGCAAGACCTTGGCGCGGGTAACGACGCGATAGGGCGCGCTTTCACTGCGCGCCCACTTCGTCAGGACGTCGCGATCCGCGTGGCTCAGCGGCAGCGGTGCAGCCGGATTGTTCATACCCGCAGGTATACCATCCGGCACCCCAAATGTCAATCTATTTTAGAGACATACCACTAGACGACATGGAATGACCGGCTCGCAATCGTACCGTCGTCGTGCGAGAAGCACGCGACAAGGCGGCCGAGGCCGCCTTGTGATTCGCCGGGTTGACACCGAAGGCGGCATCAGAGCCGCAGACCGTCGCCGTCACCGTATACGCGCCCGTCGCCGGCATCGAGGCCGGATCGAGCGCCTCGTCGTAGACCAGCACCAGCGACATACCCTGCACCGACGCCGAGACCTGCAACGGCGGGGCGGCGTCCACCCGGTGCCCCTCCAGCGCCGCCTGCTCGGCGTGGGTCAGGCTCGCGGCCGTCGTCGCGCCCGTGCCTCCGCGACGACTGATGCTCGCCCCGAAGCTGCCGGTGCACTTTCGGGCACCTTGGGAAGAATGCGATCACTAGCAGGTGAGTGCTATACTGAACGTATAGTGCTGGAGGTTGCGCTTATGACGGATACGGATCTTAAGGCGCTGCGCTCGCGCCTCGGATTAACGCAGGCAGCGCTGGCCCGGGCCGTCGGTGTCGTGCCGAACACCCTTGCCCGTTGGGAACGGGGCGAACTTGCTATCCCCGCCGGGGCGACCGAGCGCTTGGATGCCGTCTCGCGCGCCGGTTCGTCGGGCCGGGCCGTGACACGCGGCGTCGTGCTCGATCCGCACCACAAGGCGATCCTGAATGCGCTGAGCGGTGACCTCGATCCCACAGCATTCGAGGCATGCGCCGCAGATCTCATCGGACGCGTCTGTTGGCCGGGGCTCGTTCCCGTTCGCGGAGGCCACGACGATGGATTCGACGGCGCGGTTGCGGACACTCGCGGGCACGCGCCGTTCCCGCTCATCTCGACGACCGCGAAGGACCTGACCGGCAACCTGCGCCGAAACCTGCGTCGAGCACAACAACGGAACCGGAAACTGGATCGGGCGCTGTTCGCGACCTCCAGAGTCGTGAAGCCACGCACGAGGAAGACGCTACAAGACCAAGCGGGTAGCTTGGGCGTGACGCTCGTTCAGATCGCCGACCAAGACTGGTTCGCGCAGCAACTGTACCGCGAACCAGCCTGGTGCAAGCGTCTCCTTGGAGTGACGGGGTATCCGTCTGCGTTGAGCCCGTTCCCGATTTCACGCCGACCAGTCCTGGGCGATCGAGTCCTGGGTCGCGAACACGTGGTGCGCTGGCTGCTTGATCGCCGCGGCGATTGCCTGCTCGTGGGGTCGCCGGGATCGGGCAAGACGTTCCTGTTGCGGGGTCTGGTGCTACAGGGACAGGCGTTGTTCAAAGTTGGCGATGATCCGACGCAGATCGCGAACGATCTGCGCGAACTGATGCCGGCGGCCGTGATCATCGACGACGCACATATCGACCCCAACCAAGTGGAGCGGTTCATCCAACTTCGACAGGAAGTGGGCTCCGACGCCCGAATCATCGCGACGAGCTGGCCCAGTCGCGCCGACGACGTCAAGAGTGCTTTGCAGATCGGGACCAACGAGGTGCGGGACCTCGATTCGCCCGACAACCTGATTGACGCTGACACCATGATTGAGATCATCAAGTCGACTGGCCTCGGGGGGCCGGACGAGCTTCTCCTCTGCATTCGTCAACAGGCACCAAAGCGGCCTGGCCTCGTCGCGACGCTCGCGCACCTCTGTCTCGCCGGAGATGTGCGGCGGGTCGTGAGCGGCGAGGAACTTGTCGATCAGCTGGCCCCTCAACTCAACCGCATGCTCGGCTTCAACGCGCAACGCCTGCTGGCACCGTTCGCTCTCGGCGGTGACGCCGGTGTGCGCCCTGATCGAGTCGCCGGCGTCCTCGGCAAGCCTCTGTTCGACGTCACAGACGGCCTCGCTCAGTTGGGTGCCGCCGGGATCGTGCAGGAATCGCCCGCTTTCATCTCAGAGACCGCCGACGATGAGAAGCCGATTCCCCGGCCACCGGCGGCCGTGTCGGTAGAGCCGGCTCAAATGCGTTGGGTGCTGGTTCGACGCATGTTCCAGGATGTCGGTTCCCTTCCACTCGATCGGCTCCTGAGGGTCGTCGAGAGGGAGGAGGACGCACTCGAAACGCTGATTGGCGCTCGCTCGCGTGGGGCTTCGATTCCCGAACTGGAGGAGTGTCTGGAACGAGCCGATCAGCGTCTCAGACGTAAGCAGTCAAGTCGGCTGTGGTCGCAATACGCATCTCTTGGGCACGCCGAAGCCCGATATGCGGTTGAGCGTGACCCGGGACGCATCCTGGAAATCGCCCCAACAGCCCTTGAACACGATCCCGAACGCGTGATTCCGTTGCTGCTCGCCCGGGTGCGCGAGACGGATGAACGGCGGGCGGGAATCCTGACGACCGCGGACCCTCTGGACATTCTGGCGGCGACCGGGAATGCGGAAGCTGCCTCCCTTCTGTCCGAAGACCCGTTGGACCTATTGTCGAGGTGGGTGACGAGGGCCTCTCCTGAAAGGATGGACGTCTTCGACCGACGACCGACGCTGGTGCGCTTGGCTGATCGCTGGGGGCGTCGGGACGGGGGGAGTGCGAGTATCGCGTTACGCGCGATGTGCATTGCGCTCGACCCTAGGTACGAGTACTCCAGAGCCGATCCTGGGGCGGGACGGACGATTCAGTTGCACTTTGGCAATCTCGGTCTCGACCACATCGAGTCGATCGCGGGTTTGTGGCCGACAGCGCTCAAGGCTCTACGCGAAGCCGAGAGAGCGCCGTGGAATGACTTGCTGCAGCTTGCGTCCGCATGGTTGCATCGCGACCCTCTACGTACGGTTTCGGACAACGTACGCGCGCGAATGCAGTCCGTGGCCCAGGGCATGCTTCGGGATCTGGCTGAAGCGTCGCAGGGACACCCGGGCGTGCAACATCAGGTGCTGTCGATCGCGCAGGGCGCCGACCTAACGGTGGACGCAAAGCTCGATCTCGACTTCAGAACTCTCTATCCGACGGAACGACCTGACCCGGAACGGGAGATCGAGATGTTGACCGGTGCCGGACTTCCAGACAGCTTCGTGGACCGCTGGACGCGGCGATCGCCCGACGAGGTGGCGGCATCACTCGCACGCATCGAATCGGAGGCGACCCTTATTGGCCTCAATGATCCGCGCTGGTCGCCGGGCTTGTGCGCGAGGCTTGCGGAGCGTGTTCCGGACACCATCGCCTATGCCGATGCCTGCCTGCGCCACGAACTGCCTGCCGATCTCGTCGGGCCGTTCGTGATCAGGGCCGCCAGGACGAGTCGGCCGGGATGGCAGGAACTTGTTTGGCGCTGTCTCGACCAGGGAAGTTACCGGGGTCTTGGAGCCCACGTCGTCCTGACGCATGCTCGACCGCCACAAGAACTTCTGACTCGGGCGCTGGCGGCGTCGGGCGATTTGCCGCAAATGGTCAACGTGCGCTGTCTTCGGCGAGAAGTACCCGCGGAGACGCTACGCCAGATGTTCCGGTCGGACGACTCGCGGGTGGCCATCGCGGCGGCCATCGGTCACTGGTGTGCGGTTCAACGACAGGCGGGCCGCGGGAGCCTGCTCGATGACGCTTGGCGGCGGGCGATCCTCCGAGTGTCTGACGACCGGAGCAGAATGTCGCAGCACGAGCAGTACTGGATCGGAAAGATCTTGGCTCAGGATTCTCGACTGGCTGAGGACTGGCTGGTGTCGAGGTTCGGCCGTAGCAACCACGGGCCTGTACCCTGGGAACTACAAGAGGTCGCAGTGGATCTCGTGCCAAGATTGGACGCCGGCCAGCGGGAGAGAGTCTTGGCGAGTCTGCGTCCTGATTGCCGGTCCGATAAACTGGTTCGGTGCTTGGTGGGCGATGACATCGATCTCTATCGAAGGCTGCTCGACGCGAAGGAACTCGCCGCGCTTCACTTGGCCCCATTGGCCACCACCCCGTCCGAGGCGTGGCGGTCGAGAGCGAAGCTCGCGCTTGACCATGGCTACTCGGTTGATGACGTCGTAGCCGCGTCAATTCGGCGCACCCGTTTCACGGCGGGGTCCCCGAGTAGGATGTGGGCGGCGGAACGACTAGCCTTCGAAACGCTGGTTGACGACCCGGACTGGCGTATTGTACGCGTCGGCAAGAGCGGCGCTGAGAGCGCGGCCGAGCAAGAGCAGCATGCCGCAAGGATCGAGCGTCTCGATGCAGTGCACGGCTTGGGATGACGTGCTGCTGGCCTCTGGTCAGGCACTGCCGGACGTTTTTGCCGGCCCCTTCCAGGAGGGAAAGAATTCCGCCGCCACCTCCCGTAACACGGGCGCTCCCGCCAGCCTCGCGGCGCTGCCGCGGCAGCGCCGCGAGGCACCCCTCCGCGACCTCGTCGAGTCCGCCGGCGCAGTTGTTCCGCACCCCCCGATGTCGGCTTCGGCGATATATAGGGGCGCATGCTCGACACGCACGCCGTCGCCCGCGCGCTGACCAACGCCGAGTTCACGCCGGCCGAGGCCGATGCCATCACGGATGCGGTGCGGCAGGCTGCCGAGCACGGCGAGCAGGTCACGTCCGACCAGTTCAAGACCGGTCTCACGGAATTGCGGACGGAGATGGCCGGGCAGCGGGCTGAGCTGACGGGGCAGATCGCCGAGCTCGGCGGGCAAATTGCTGAGCAACGCGCTGAAGTCGCCTAGGTGCGCACCAAAATCGCGAATCTAGACACCGCGGCTCTCGACGCAGATCGCCGAGGTGCGGACGGAGATCGGAGCTCTCGATACACGCCTCTCAACGCAGATCGCCGACCTGCGCGTCGGCACCGTGCTAGCGACCGGCTGCCTGACCTTCGGGATCCTGCGTTTCCTCGGCTAGGCGGCCGTCCCCCGGCGCTCTTCCAGGGCGCGCCCGCGGTTCCGGAGCCCGGTCCCGCCTCGACGATCACTTGCGGCAGCTCGACGGCCGCCCCCTCCCCCCTGTATGAGCGGAGCCCAGCGGCGTGCCGGAGCGGGACGCACCGCATCCGGAAGCTCGGGAAGGCCGCCTGGAAGGCCATCCGGGTCGAGTGCGCGGGCCGGGTCGGATCCGTCCTCGAGCTGCTGCAGGGGCGGCTGTCCGATCACGTCCTGCGCGTCGTCACCGATCCCGCCCGCGGCCTGTTCCCGAAACCCGGAGAGATTACCCTCACTTGCGACTGTCCCGACTGGGCGGTGATGTGCAAGCACGCGGCCGCCGTGCTCTACGGCGTCGGCAGCCGGCTCGACGACCGACCCGAGCTGCTCTTCCGCCTGCGGGACGTCGACGCCGAAGACCTGGTTGTCGGCGACATGGCGTTGCCGGACGCCTCGGCCGGGGACGATGTCCTCGCCGGCGATCTCGCGGACATCTTCGGCATCGATCTCGACCCGGCGGACAGCGGCGCGGCGGCCGCTCGGCCGGGGACCACCGGACGCCGCCGGCCCCGCCGCGGGAGGCCGCGTCGGACCGGCGCCCCGGCGTCCGGGTTCCAGCCTACGGCCCGCCGGGTGGCGGAGCTACGCCACCAGGGCGGATTCTCGGTCCCCGAGTTCGCCGGCCTGCTCCGCGTATCCGCGTCGACGGTGTACCGCTGGGAAGCGGCCCGCGGGCCGCTCGCCCTCCGAGCCGGTCAGGAGGACGCATTGCAGGTGCTGTACCGGGCAATCGAGAAACGCCAGACTTGAGTGATCCTGCGCGGTCGTGGCCGGAGCACCGTGGCAGACGCGCCGTCCACCCCCGAAGAGCAGACCTCCGCCGGTTTTCTGGGACAGCCGGGGAGGGGGCGCGCCGGCCCCCACCCGCCGCCCGGCCGGGGTCGCTCGGGTCGTTCGGGAGCCGTCCTCGCCGCCTTGTCATCAGCCGCTGCAGCTCGTCGGGTCGCCGCGGGCGCTCCGGGGAACACGGGCGGCCGGGCAGCTCGTCCGGGCAGACTGAACCCCTCGTGGTACGCTGATCCGGCAATGAGCAGCGAGCCTGCAGGCGTTCCTTCGCCGCCGTCTCCGGAGGAACCGCTTGCCCAGCGGGTTCTGCGTCAAGCGCGCACCGGCCAGCTTGACGAGGACCGGTTGCTGCCGGGGCAGGACAAGCGCGAGCGGGATCTGATGAAGAAGCTGGACAAGCTCGCCGCCCAATCCGGGTGGCACACGTTCGTCTCGGCTCAGGCGCACGCGATAGCCACGGGCAAGGCTCCTGCGCGGCGGAACGCGGAAATCATGGTGGCGCAGGAGGTCACGCGCTGGCGGCGGGAGATCGAACGTTTCGCGCTCGAGTTCGCCAGCGTCGCGGTCGGCCCCCTTCGGTGTCGGCGTCTTCGGCGATAAAATAGGGGGCGCATGCTCGACACGCACGCCGTCGCCCGCTCCCTCACCGACGCCGAGTTCACGCCGGCCCAGGCCGACGCCATCACGAACACGGTCCGTCTGGCCGCCGAGCACGGCAACCACTTCTTGTCTTCCTATTTCCAGGCCTTCGATAGCAACCAGCCCTGCTCAGCGGTAAAGGCTAACTCCGCGGCGCGGAGCGCGCGACTCTCACGTTCTCCTATCCCATCACTGGCTTTCGCTACTTCGTAAAGAAACGCGAGAACGTTTTGTGAAATAATAGGTCCATTGCAGTCTTCGTTCGACCGCATGAATTCCACAAGATTCTTGACGAGATCATCGAACGCGAGATGGGATTCTCTCGCCATATCGACGGCTACCTTCACGAATTTCTCGTCATATCCCCAAGTGTCTACGAAGTACCTGGTAATTCTGACCCGTTCCCGATCGTGGAATTCGCCGTCTATGGCGGCCAATTTAACCGCCAATGAGCAAATTAGATCAAAAATACTGACAGCCAATAAATCCAGAGGAGTATTGACGAACTTTGGAATCTCGATCACGCGGATAGCGTAGAGACTGTCTAGCCTATCGTTGATTAGTTTCCAGGCAACTCCGGAAAACACGGCGGTTCCGATGACCCACCCGATGGGCGTGGTCGCCGCCGCGAGCCCCAGCGCACCAAGAATCCCTGCAGGAAAAAAAGTCGCTGCTACTGTCGATGAACTGGCGATTGTAGCACCGCCTCCGGCCGCGCCGAGCGTATTCAGCAGCTTCAAGAGCTTTTTCTTGACCCTGAGAGACTTGTAAACATCCTCTCCGATGTGCAGTTCCTTCTTGAAATAGAGGGGGTGCGACAGTGGCGAGTCGATTCCCAGTCGCGCGAATCGGTCGTGCCAACTCTGCAATCTATCCGTGCTGTCTCTGACCATGGATCAGATCCTTTGGTCTGTCTTCAGCGTACTGAACTGCCCGCACATCTCCGCCAAGCGCCGCTCTATATTCTTATCGCGCAGGTCTTGGGCGGTACCATGAACGAGACCAAACGCCATCATAATCGCTCCGATCAAGGGCCCGAAGAGGAAGCCGATGATTGGGATTAGACCAATCAGGTGACCGACGACAGCGCCGAAGATCACCCCGAACGACGCGTTAGGGAATTCCCGCACTAGAAATATGACGACGTCCATGATCTTGCGTCCGATCCAGATAACGGTCTTCCCTGCGCCGGCAACTACGTCGATGGACGTCTCCGAGAACGAATAGAGCTGGACCTTGGCGTCAGCCGAAATATTCAAGTTGTCGATCGTATTCCTGACTTGCTTCTGTGTGAATTCACACAGGTTCAATTTGGTTATGGCGTCGTCGTCCAAATACTGCGCGTCACCGGAAAACGAGTTATCAGTGCCAGGCGCCGTGATCTTCATTGCATGCCTCGCTGTGTCTGGGTTGTCCTGCGTGATCCGATACGGCCGCCGACCGAAGAGTGCACCCCCGCGCGGGTGCGTGCCTCGCGATCGCTACGGACCTCCGCTTGATCATGGCCAAGAGCACCCACCGCGTCAACAGCCGCTCCGGTCAACTGGCCGTGGCCGGTTCAGGCTCTGAAGAGAATCCGGAACCGTTCGATCGCCGTCGAGGATGCCAGGGGCTTCGGGATCTCAGAAGGGGCGGCCGGGCTCGACCATGGGCCGCCTGAAACCGACCCGCCGTAGCGGCACTCGACCGGTGCCGCCGCCTACGTCAGCCCCGAACACCCGCCGGGCCATCGCCGGGACCTTCGCCGTCTCGGCGCTTGGCGCGCCGGACGACCGCTCGACGATCAGCACCTCAGGCGAGCTTACGGTGAGCCGCGGCCGCCTTCCGGGCTCGGGTCGCCCACGAGCCCAGGGAACCCACCCGCCCGCGTGCTGGTCGGCTACTGCTTGGACCGGCGGCGGCCGCGGGTCCGGGGGCCGCTCCTCCGGGACCGTTCGGGGGTGGCGGACCTTGGCCTGCGTCCTCGCCACCTGCCACCCGGCCGCGTCGAGTGCGGCCGGGTGAACCCCGGTCGAGACGCAGGCAACGAAGACCGACTATCATAACGCCATCCATGACGTCCGCCGAGTCAGCGAAGCTCGCGAAAGTTGCGCAGGACCTGGTCCAGTGGATCCAGAATCAGGCCCTGGATGGAATCGGGCCGCTACCCTCTGCTTCCGACTTGGCCGACTACTACAAGCGCCAGTCCTATGCGAACGACGCTGCACGGGTGCAGGGGTTGATCACATGGGCTGTCGCCAAGAACACTGCAAGTCTTCGGTTAGCGGGTCGTGGCGAGAAAATCCACGAAAAGGTGTGCAGGTACGGCGGGCGTGTGCCGATACGTGAAGTATGGCGCGCAAGAGCGATGACCGCGGCGGTTCGAAGGGTCCTGGGCCTCAGCGAGACCCTCGGGACGTGCGCATCGAGCGCCTCGAACGAGACAAGGCGAAGCTGATCGAGGAGCGGGATCACTGGAAGCGCCGCAGCGAGCATCTGGAGAAGGAGCTCGAGGCGGCGCGGCGCGCCGGCCGCCGACAAGCGGCCCCCTTCGCCAAGGACCGTCCGCAGGGACGCGGCGGGCGTCCCGGGCGGCGAGCCGGGGCGGAGTACGGCAGGCAGGGGCGCCGCCGGCCGCCGACGCAGGCTGACGAGACCCACGTGGCGCCGGCCCCGACGAGCTGTCCGGACTGCGGCGGCGCGGTCGCGCTGGACCGTGTGGCGTCGCAGTATCAGGAAGACCTGCCCGAGGTGCGTCCCCTCGTGCGGCGCTTCGACATCGAGGTGGGCCACTGCTCGCAGTGTCAGCGGCGCGTGCAGGGCCGGCACGCGCTGCAGACCTCCGACGCGTTGGGCGCGGCTGCCGCTCAACTGGGCCCGAACGTCGCCGCGCTGGTCGTCGAGTTGCACACCGAGCTGGGCATGCCGCTGGAGAAGGTCGTCCGCGTTCTGCGGACGCAGTTCGGACTGTCGGTGACCAAGGGCGGCCTGGTCCAACTGCTGCACCGCACCGCCGACGCGGCGGCGCCCGCGTATGCGGCGCTGCGCGAGCAGGTCCGCTGCAGTCCGGTGGTCACGCCGGATGAGACCGGCTGGCGGGTGAACGCGATCCTCCACTGGCTGTGGGCGTTCGCCACCCCGGAGACGACGGTCTATGCCATCTGCGACGGCCGGGGGTTCGCCGAGGCGGCGGCGGTTCTCGGCCCCGACTTCGCCGGCGTGCTGGTGCGGGACGGGTGGGTGGCCTATCGCGGCTTCAAGAAGGCGCCGCATCAAACGTGCCTGGCCCACCTCTTGAGACGGTGCAAGGACTTGCAGGCCGCTCATCCCGACAGCCCGTGGGCGGGCGCGGTGCAGGCGGTCCTGCGGGACGGCCTCGCCCTGCGGGACCGCTCGAACGCGGGCGAAATCAGTGAGCACGGTCTGGCGTCGGCCCGCGGTCGGCTCGCCGCCCGGCTCGGCCGGCTGATCGACACCGCGCCGCCGTTGGCCGCCGCCGAGCGCTTCGCCAAGCACTTGGCCAACGAATTCCCGGCGGTGTTCCTCTTCTTGTGCGACCCGTCGATCGACGCCACCAACTGGCGGGCCGAACAGGCCATCCGACCCGCAGTGGTCACGCGTAAGGTCTGCGGCGGCAACCGCACCCGGCGCGGGGCCGACACCCAGCAGGTGCTGGCCAGCGTCGTGCGTACCGCCCGCCAACGCAACCTCGACCCGCGCTCGCTGATCACGACGATGCTGTGCGCCCCCGAACCCGTCGTGCCCGAAGCGCTTGCGTTGCCGCCGCCCGCCTGACGCCGGGCGGCGTGGAAACCGCTCATCCGCTTCCCGTCCTCCTGCGCGCCCCCGGCCCGCACTCAATCCGCGCCGTCCCGCCGCCGCCCGAGCCCGCGACCCGTGGGTTTCGCCGCCAGCGGCGGGAACGCCACCAGGCAGCTCGCCGCTGTTCGCGGCGTCGGTCCCCGCCGCGTGTCCCTCATGGCGGCGGCGCCGTCGCCGGGACCCGCGTGGTCTCGCGCCGCCGCGGGGGACCGGGGCGCCGCGGAGCCGCCAGACCCAGCGCTCCGCGAGCGAACCAGCCGGACCGACCGTCGCTGCCGATGACGCGCCGACAAGCTGCCTTGGCGACAATGGGACTGCGAGTCTGCCATGGGCGCTCTCAACAGCGACATGCTCTGCACAGGTCCGCCGGCCGGCGAGTCGCCCCTCGTGCCCCTCGTTTCCGGCCTCCTCACAGCCACAGAGACCGACGCTGCGATGCCGACAAATCTGCGCGGGGACAACCTCGTCATGCAGCAACTTCCCCGACGGCTCGGTTCATTTCCGCCCA
Source organism: Vicinamibacterales bacterium (assembly GCA_965229825.1). Taxonomy (GTDB): domain Bacteria; phylum Acidobacteriota; class Vicinamibacteria; order Vicinamibacterales; family UBA8438; genus JAJEEA01. Next base: position 875,063 of record CBDDJQ010000011.1, on the reverse strand, counting down.
TTTCCACTGGAGAAAATCAGTCCCGCACCCGGTAACCGAATACCACTGCAACTGGGTTCGTGGCTGGACTTGGAGGCTTGCTGACGTTGCCAGTGGCGATTCCGGGTTCGTTGGCGGCTTCCCTCGCGATCCAAGCATCCATGGTGGCGGCGATCGCGGAGATCTACGGGCATGACTCCAAGAACGATCAGGTACGGACCGCGATCCTGCTCTGTATGATCGGGATTGCGATAGAGGACGTGGCGAAGCAGGCTGGAGTCACGCTCGGCGGGCGGTTTGCGCTCGAGGCACTGAAGAACGTTCCGGGAAAAGTGTTGATAGAGATCAACAAGCGGGTCGGTTTCAGGCTACTGACCAAGTTCGGCGAGAGGGGCGTGGTGAACCTAGCGAAGCTTGTACCGCTCGTAGGAGGGGCGGTCGGGGGAGCGTTCGACGGGGCCACCTGCTACATGGTCGGTCAAGCGGCAGCCAGGGCCTTTCGGCCAACGGCCGCCGAACACGGAATGGATGCTGAGACGTGGGAGAGGGCGCTCGACTCGTACAGGTACCCAGTTGATCTGACCTGTTTTCGGGACGCGCAAAAGCACCAGGGTTGGTTCGACCTGAAGATCGTTCCGGGCAATCTGTCCCAGACGATGAGCTTCGAAACCCGCTTTCGGGCGCAGGCTGGCGATCATCTGGAGGCTTGGGGGGAGGTCGTGTTCTGGAAGCTCCTCTCTGGCGGTACTGGCCGCGCCACGAAGAGGGTTGGCGCGTTGCTCGGTTCAGGTGCTGCTCCTGCCGATCTCTGGACGTCTTGTGCGAACTACATTGCGAATCCCAATCTTGCGTCGTTCAGAGCCTTCCGATGCAAGCTGTTCAAGCAACCGGTGGTGGCAACCGCAGCCACGTTCCCCGCGTTCATTTGTCCCGACAGATTCCCGATGGTGGACACGCAGATCACGCGATGGGCAAGCGAGAACAGCGGTGCGCACCGCTACTCCGAGGTTGGGGGTCCCGATCTTGAATGTGTGCCAGCGTTGCGGCCCGGAGCCGTTCTCAGAGAACGCGACTGGCGGTTCGTCGAATCGTGGATCGCTTGGTGTCAATTCACCGCGGGGATACTGAGCCAGCGTACAGCGCGACCGTGGCGCGCCAGAGACGTGGAGATGGCAGTCTTCTCGGCGCAGAGAAGGCACGATCTGACGCTGAAACCGCTGGCCACTTGGTAGCTACCCGTTCGCGTGGAACGCCATCGGCGAGGAGCAACACGATCTTGGCGCGCTGGACGAACTCCGCAGCCGAGGCGTGCGAGCGCGCGAGCTCCCGTGTGGTGGACTCACGGGCTGCCCCCGCAGCTCGTGAACCGTGGCCGCCGACACGCCGCTCACCGCGGCGGCTTCCGCAGGTCCTCACACGTCCGCGCCACGCCGCCGTGTCGAAGACCGGCCCCGACGGGATGCGGCGGACGTCGTCATCCTGTCGCTCAAGGCGGGGGGCATCTGATGGAACCCGCGGTCGAGAGCCAGGCGACGGACCGCGCGCGTTTCGCATCGGCCAGCACCGCAACGTGCTCGTCCACAAGTTCGTGACCAGCGGTCCGCCGGTGAGCCGGCCGCGCTCGTCAGGAGCACCTGTCCGGCCCCATGCTATCGTCCCCGCTCTATGCGCCATGCCAACGGCCAGCTCTCGTTCTCGGCCACCGACCTCAGCCGCCATCTCGTCTGCGCCCACCTCACGAGCCTGCGCCGCGCCGTCGCATTCCGGGAGATCGACCCGCCACCGCTGTACGACGATCCACGCGCCGATGTGTTGAGACAGCGCGGCATCGAGCACGAGCAGCGTCTTCTGGATCGCTTCGCGGAGGAGCGGCGCATCGTCGAGACGATCATCCCATCCGAAACACCGTTTTCGCACCGGGACGCCGCGGCGGCCGCCACGCGCACGCGGGAAGCCATGAGCCGCGGGGCCAACGTGATCTACCAGGGGCGCCTGGAGGACGACAGCGGGCGGTGGAGCGGCTATCCCGACTTCCTGCTCCGAGTGGACCGGCCGAGTGCACTGGGCGGATGGTCTTACGAGGTGCTCGATACGAAGCTGGCCCGCCGTGCGAAGGGCGAGGCGCTGCTGCAGCTTCTTCTGTACTCGGACCTACTGGCGCAGGCGCAGGGCATTGAACCCGAGCGGATGCATCTGGCGCTCGGCGGGGGCGGCAGCGAGAACCCGGCGAGCTTCCGGGTTGCGGAGTACGCGGCGTACTACCGTGCCGTCCGGCGGCGGTTCGAGGCGCACGCGGCCTCTCCGCCGGACACCTACCCGGAGCCGGTCGAGCACTGCGGCATCTGCGAGTGGCAGCAGTCCTGCGCGGAGCGGCGCCGCACCGACGACCACCTCTCGCTGGTCGCCGGCATCACCCGCGGCCTGCGGAGCCGGCTGGTCGAACAGGAGGTGACGACGATGGCGGCGCTGGGCGCGCTACGCCTGCCGGTCTCTCCCCGGCTCGACGGGATCGGCGAGGCCGCGCTGGCCCGCATCCGCGAGCAGGCGCGGGTGCAGGACCAGGCGCGGCGCGAGGGACGCCGCATCCACGAACTCGTCACGCCAGTCGAACCCGACAAGGGGCTCGCGGCGCTGCCCGAGCCGTCGGACGGCGACGTGTTCTTCGACCTCGAAGGGGACGCCTTCGCAGCGGACGGCGGGCTCGAGTACCTGTTCGGCGTCGCGGACCGCGACGGCAACTACAACGCGTCATGGGCGCTCGACCCGGCGAACGAGAAGCGCGCGTTCGAGCGCTTCATCGACAACGTCATGGCGCGCTGGGAACAGCATCCCGGCTTCCACATCTATCACTACGGCGCCTACGAGACCACCGCCGTCAAGCGCCTGATGAGCCGCTACGCGACCCGCGAGGACGAGGTCGACCGGCTGCTGCGCGGCCGCGTGTTCGTCGACCTCCATCGCGTGGTCCGGCAGGGGTTGCGCGCCTCGGTCGAGAGCTACTCGATCAAGAAGCTGGAGCCGTTCTACGGCTTCGCTCGCGCGGTGGACCTGACCACGGCGACGCGGGCGCTCATTCAGGTCGAGGTGCGGCTCGAGTCGGGCGATGCGGCCGGTGTCCCGGACCCGCTTCGGACCGAGATCGAGGGCTACAACCGGGACGACTGCCTCTCGACGCTGCGCCTCGCTGCGTGGCTGGAAGAGTGCCGGCGCGAGCTGCAGGCTCTCACCGGACAGCCCGTGCCGCGGCCGGCGCTCCGGCAGGAGGAACGCGACCGGGAACAGGAACCGGTGGTCGAGACCGCGGCGCTGTTCGAGGCGCTCACCGCCGGGCTCCCGGTCGACGATGCCGACCTGGATGGCGAACAGCGTGCGCGGCGGCTGCTGGCGCACCTGCTGGAGTTTCACCGGCGCGAGGACAAGTCCATGTGGTGGGAGTTCTTCCACCGTTGCGGCTTCACCGAGGAAGAGCACGTCGAGAGCCGGGCCACACTCGGGGCGCTGACCTACGACGGTGAGGTCGAGCAGGTGAAGAGGTCCGTCGTCCATCGCTACCGCTTCCCCGAGCAGCCGCACAAGATTGAGGTCAGAGACTCGCCGAAGAACCCCGACACTGCGGAATCCGATGAGCTCAAGCGGGGATTCTGCGGGACGGTGGTCGCACTAGACGAGACCGCCGGCACGATCGACCTGAAGCGCGCCCGCAGCTCACCCGTGCCGCACCCGGCGGCGTTGGTGCCGCTCGACAACGTCCAGAACACGGTGTTGCGGGAGAGTCTCGCCCGGCTCGCAGAAACAGCCGTGTCCGGCGGCTTCGCGGCGGCCAGCCCGCGACGGGCGGCGTTCGACCTGCTCGGACGCGTCCCGCCGCGCATCGGAGTCCCGGCGTCGACACCGAACACGTCAGGCTTCGCTGCCCCGAAAGACCTCGTTACCCTGGGTGAAACCCCGCTGGCCGCGGTCCGGCGGGTCGCCCCGCGACTCAACCGCTCGGTGCTCCCCGTGCAGGGGCCGCCGGGCAGCGGCAAGACCTACACCGGAGCCCGGATGATCCTCGACCTGCTCGCCGACGGGAAGCGGGTCGGGGTGACCGCCAACAGCCACAAGGTGATCTCCAACCTGCTCGCCGCGGTGTGCGACGCGGCCGACGGGCCGTCGGTCGAGAACGGCCGGACCGGAGGCGAGTCGGACGGCAGGCCAGTGCGGCAAGCGCCGGTCGAGCTGCGCGGGATCCAGAAGGCGAACGCCGGCGACGGGTGCCCCGACGAACGCATCGTCCAGGCCGGCTCCAACGCGGAGGTGGCCGAGGCACTCGCCGCCGGCGACGCCAACCTCGCCGGCGGCACCGCGTGGCTGTGGGCGCGTGAGGAGATGGCCGACGCGGTGGACGTGCTCGTCATCGACGAGGCGGGCCAGATGAGCCTCGCGAACACCCTCGCCGTCTGCCAGGCAGCGGGGAGCCTCGTCCTGCTCGGCGACCCCCGCCAGCTCGACCAGCCCATCCAGGGGGTTCATCCGCCCGGCGCCGACGTCTCCGCCCTCGGCCACCTCCTCGGTGAATCGGCGACCGTCGACCCGTCCCGCGGCGTTTTCCTCGACCACACGTGGCGCATGCACCCGGACATCTGCGCGTTCACGACGGAGCAGTTCTACGAGAGCCGGCTCCGCGCCCGCCCGGAGCTCGGCCGGCAGACGGTGGTCGGGCCGGGGCCGCTGGCCGGCTACGGCCTGCGCTTCATTCCCGTGGCGCATGCCGGCAACACGAACGCCTCGGCCGAGGAGGCCGAATGCGTCGCGGGGCTGATCCGTGAACTGCTCGGCACCGATGCCGCCTGGGTAGACAGGCAGGGTGTCCAGAGACGGCTGACGCTTGACGACGTTCTCGTCGTGGCCCCCTACAACGCGCACCTCGCGGTACTGCAGGCAACGCTGCCGACCGGGGCGCGGGTGGGCACGGTCGACAAGTTCCAGGGACAGGAGGCGCCGATCGTGATCTACTCGATGGCCACCTCGACCGCCGATGAAGCGCCGCGGGGGATGGAGTTCCTCTACAGCCTCCACCGCCTCAACGTCGCCACCTCGCGCGCCCGCTGCGTGGCCGCGATCGTCGCCAGCCCGACCCTGCTCACGCCGGATTGCCGCACCCCGGAGCAGATGCGCCTGGCCAACCCCTTCTGCCGCTTCCTCGAACTCGCCACGCCCGCGCCCCGACACGCGGGCCGAAGTTAACATCAGCCCCATTATCCGACCCAAGGTGGCGTCGCGCCGGTTCCGTCGCGCCCACCGGCTGCTCCCGCAGCCGGGCCGCCGTCGCCCGGCGTGGGCCGTTGGGCAGCTTCGGGCCGTGGCTTGCCGCCGCGCCGCGCCTTCCGCGCGAAGCCCGCTTGAAGCCAGGGGTCCGTCCCGCGCGGGCCCCTGGCTCGCCCGTGCCACCGAGCGGTTACACTTCCGGTTTCTGCTGTCAGTGGAGCTTCTCCTTCTCAAACTCCAGCCGCTGCAGGTCAGCGCGGAAATCGTTGACGGTATAGCGCATTAAAAACGTTCTGTTCTTCATCGGCCAAGTCGCAACGCCTCGTTCGGAATAGTATAGAGCCATGTTTCCAAGATGTGCGAACAGGCTTTGCGCTCGCGTATTGTAGTCTTTCACATCTTGAGGGGGAAACGACAAATTCGATGCCGCGTCACTGATCATATTTATCTCTGACGACACGGCACGAATTCTCGCAATCAGCGTGTTCTCGTCTAGATCACCGCCTTCACGTTTATCGAACCAATCGGCAATTCGACTTCCAACTGCGCGTGCCTGCGCAACTAGTGGTTCTAGCTGGGCAAGTGCTCTGCCTTTGTCCACGGAATGTTCTCCGTAGAATTGCCGCATCTCCTCATAGGATTCACTCCAGGCAATCGCGATGGAATCCACGTACTCAGAAGCAGAAAGCTCCATGGGTCGCATCCTTTGGTCTAGGCCTGGATCAACCCACTGGGTGCGCGCGAGCCAATTAGCACTCGAAAGATCTTGAAGGTCAGCACCTAGGAAAAGCCAGACCACGTGCGCTTGGGTATCCCCCCAGCGTTTCCTGACCAACTCGCCACGACAATACGACGACTGGCGTACTTGACAGGTGACATCACGGATGATTTCTCGTAGCATTTCACGATCGTAGTGGGCATCCACAAGGACCTTGGCCGTTAGCCGCCTCGCACCCCCGTGACTTACGTCCCGCAATTCCGGAATATCGTATTGCATACCGGCTCGGACGCGCAGCGTTAGCTTAATGCCTTCGTCTTGCTTGTGGCCACGGCTACACACTCCTTCCGGCCCATACGGTGTTCCGTCAGTCGGACAAATCTTTTCATATGCTACCAAAAGGCGCGCACAGTCTATCGCATCTACGATAAGGTAGTCACACTCCGCATCTCGAGCCATCTGAATGAAGTCACGCTGCGCGTGTGGCCACGGCTACACACTCCTTCCGGCCCATACGGTGTTCCGTCAGTCGGACAAATCTTTTCATATGCTACCAAAAGGCGCGCACAGTCTATCGCATCTACGATAAGGTAGTCACACTCCGCATCTCGAGCCATCTGAATGAAGTCACGCTGCGCGTTGTCTTGGATATGGCCGACAGCGACCAACACCATTAAAGCCAGGCCGGGCAACTGCCGGAGTCGAATTACTTGGTGAACAATGTGCTCTGACCGCACCTTCACAAAGCTCTTGCCTTTCACCACAAAGGCCGCAAGGCTTGGCGTGCCGCGGACGCGAACTTTGGTGCTGAGAATGTCTGCGATTTCCGTGGGTCCATGTGGTGTTTCAGTAGGGTCCCAGAGCACCTCGCGAAGCATAGGTTCAAGGTTGTATCGTTCGTCGAGTTGTCGCACGCTGCCCAGTACGTCAGGTGTGATCACACCTCCGGGAACATGGACAATCTCGTAGAACTGGTCGATATCCTGGATCTTGACCAATCGGCTCATTTGGGTGTGCAGTGGAGGCTTGTCCTGGGCAGAAATGTCGCACGCGCATCAAGGATTGTACCACGACGGTTCTGTCACCTGCGGGTTGGTCGTGCAGGGTTCGAGGCCCTGCGTCTCGCACCACGCTCAGAAACTACCCCGCCGCCCGGCTCGTCGAGCCGGACGGCAGCCCCACCCGGTCCGACTGGGCCGTCCCCACCCGCGGCCTGGAAGCCCGCCGCCGGGTGGACTCACGGACTGCCCCCGTAGTCGGGAACCGAGACCGCCGACACGCACGGCGGCGGTCCGCCTCGCCACGACGGCGGGAGTCGCCGCGGCCCGTTCGAGACGTCGCCCCCATTCCGTCGACGAGGGCCCGCCTCGACCGCGCTGGCTGCCGCCCGGCCCACCTTCCGCCCGTGAGCCTCGCCACACTACCAGCCCACGGCCCGTCCGCCGCGAACCGCTGGTCAGGCGCGCCGACCTTCGGGGCGACCGGCCGCTCGCCAGCTCGCCCTTGAGCCGCGCCTCGTTCCGCGCCGTCGGCCGCACCGTCCGCCCCCAGCCGGTACGGGGAAGCGTGGTCAACAGGTGCGGAGGTGGCTGGAGCGCCGTGGCAGACGCGCCGTCCGGCCCCCGGCCGGCGCAACCACCCCAGCGATCGCCAGCAGATCGCTCCTGTTCGAGCAGATCCCTTCCGTTTTCGAGCAGGTCGCTTCGGCAGCCCTGGTGACCAGCTCGCCGGGACGCGGCGCTCGTCAGCTCGCCCGGCGACGCCCGTGTTTCCCGGAGCTGCAGGTTGAACTTTCAGGCGCGCGGCGTGTAGCCGTTGCTGCTGCCGCTGTCGGCGAGGGCTCTGGAGGCAATCGGCGTCGGGATAGCGCTTGCGTCCCTCGGTGCGCCACCACTTCTCGATGCAGGCGACCGCGAACGCCGGGGGTTGTCGGCGATAGCGACGAAGACGGTGCGACTTTGGTTAGCGGGTAGGGGTTAGAAAATCCGCGAAATGGTATGCAGGTTTGGTGCGCGTGTGCCGATACGTGGAGTTGTGGTTCGCACGCGCACGCCGTCCGCCCCGGTCGCTGACCCGGATGCTGAACCCCGGATCCGTGGGCGCACCCGGTCCGTCCGGGTCCGCGAGGCCGGGGTTATGCTGGAGAGGGTTCCCCATGTCAAAGCAACCCCGAAACCTGAACGCTGTGTCCGGCCGGCTCCAGCGGCGGATGCTGGTCGCCCAACTGTCCACCGGGACGGTTGGCAACGCGTCGGAGCCCGCGCGCCGGACCGTGCCGGCCACGCCTCCCGAGCCGCCGTCACGCCTGCCAGTCCGGGCGCTTGGCGAGTACGTTCCCGGCGGGCGCTTGGACGCCATGCGCCGTCTCATCCGAGGCCGTTGAACGCTCACACGCGCCCCAAAGTTGACGGAAGAGCCGTTATCGGCACCCAACGTCCATCAGAACCAGCCCGTAGCTGCAGCTCTGAGGGCTGCTCCCGTCCCGGAACGAACCAGGTTGGCGAGCTTCGCAACCCGGTCACCGACTCAGAAGGGTCGGTTGACCAGGACGGTGAGCCGGCGAGCTGGTCGACCAGGGCTCAGAGATCGTCAAGGGCTAGGCGATGGTTCTCGGCGCCTTTCACGGCGCACTGCCACAGGCTGCTAACTAATGAAGGGGTCATCAGGTGCCGATACCATCCTTGGGCCTGTCAGGGAGCGTGGATCGACCGGGAAGACCTGGGTGGGCGAAACTCGAGCGTCTGTCATGATTGCTGATAGGCCAACCATCTCGATCGCGAAGGCGGGTGAGTTGGTGGGAGTAACCCGCCGCACGATCTACAACTGGATCGCCGGTGGCAAGGTCGAGTACGTGCGGACGGCCGGAGGTTCCGTGCGGATCTTCGTCGATACACTGTGGCGCGATCCGCATGCCGGCGTCACCCGGCCGGATACGCACGGAACCTGGGAAGACGTCTCAACACCCTCAGAGGTCTGAACGTCGCGCTGCCCCGGCTGCCGGCACCGCTGCGGCGCGCCTCACCCGTGCCCTGGTCTGGCGCGCCCCCGCAAGCCGCGACCGGGGCTTCCGCGCCGTCCGCCCCCGGCCGGCACAACCAGCCCAACGCGGACCGGCGAGGGTGAGCTGGTTCGGTTTCCACCCCCCTCGTTGGGTTAGAATCCAAACCCATGGACGCGCTCGGCCGCGCCGGGCGCATCGAGCGACTGACGATACAGCCCCCGGAGAACCTATGAATGTTATAGCAGAGGCAATCGCCGACCGGCAAAGTGAGATCGAGCGCCTGCAGGCGGAGATCAAGGCGTTGAACGACGTCGACAAGATCCTCGGGACCTCCGCCCCGCCGGCGAAGCCCGCGGCTCGGCGCTCCTCCTCGCGGCGGACGGCGGCTGCGGCCACCCCGGTCGCGGAGACCCCGCCCGACGCCAAGCCGACGAGGAAGCGCCGTACGATGTCGGCCGAAGAGAAGAATGCGGTGTCCGAGCGGATGACCGCCTATTGGGCCGAGCGCAGAAAGAAAGCCGCGAAGTAGCCCGCCTTCGGCGCGCCGGCGGGTACGTGCCGCACCCGGCCGGAGGTGGCTCCCCCGATGAGCCACCGCGGGAAGTCAACAGATCGCCGCTTATCAGACCCACGGCGGTGTGCCTCCGCGGGAGCCGAGCTCGTCGAGGAAGTGAACGCTGCTCGTCGCCCCCGCGGGGGCAGCCCTGGAGTCCGCCCCCGGACGCGCGGTAGGCTGCCCGACGATTCCGGCGGCGAGGGGGCGGGGCACAGGGCCTCGGGAGAGGGTTCCGGGAAGTTTCTCAAGCGCGTCCGGCAGGCTGTCGTTTGTGGGGAGAGAACACGAGTGCCAGAGAAGACGAGCATACACATTCCGACGGGGAACTTGGACAACGAGATCCGCGCCCTCCCCGTTCCGCAATTCCGCGTTCCCAAAGAGCTGAAGTGGTCCAGGCGGACCGCGCTCGCCAACGCGACGCCGGACGGTGTCGACCTCAGCGCGGAGCGCAGCCGGCAGCTGAACGATTTCGTGGCGGATCACACCTCCGCGCCTGAGTACCACGTAGCTCTCCTGAAGCGTGAAGACGTCGATTCGCGCAGTCTTTCGTTGGCCGGATCCGGAACGCTGATCCAGGTCGAACAACACGTCGCCATTCTCTCGGCGTCGCACGTTTTCGCCGAGAAGGGTCTTGAGGGGGACCGATTCGGCGGAGCCGTATACGCGATGTTCTCCAACGGGCAAAGCCGCGAGAACCGTGGGAGGTCGGTGCCGACCGCCGCCGTGTTCCTGTCTGGCGGTTTCGGGCCGCTACCGAACAGGGAGCCCTCCGTCGAGGGGCTCCCCGATCTCGCGGTCTTCGTCCTGAACGACCCGTCGATGGTGGAGAAGTACAAGCCCCGGGCGTTCCCCTTCGACGAACCTCACTGCTGCGTGGACGCCGACGATCTTCTTCAGGGGACCTGGCTGATCACCGGGGCGCGTGGAGAGCTGTCGGGTCCCGGACGTGCCTACAACGAGGTGGACAGAGCCGGGTTCGTTGACAGGGTCTACGAACGAAAGGGGATGAGCTTCCTCTCAACGTTCGTAGACCCTGTCGGAGAGTCCAGGAAGCACAGGAGGAACTGGGGTGGAACCAGCGGTGGTGGCTGCTGGAACCAGCGGCTGACTGCCGTCGGGTTCGACAAGCTGAGACATAACGCTCCGCTGGAACGCGAAGATCTCGGCATGTTGCGGTTGGCCGGCGTACCGTTCTTCCACTCGGCCGAAGCGCCGCAGGGGCGGCCCGACCCGTCGAATTGGTTCGAGGGAGAGCTGATTTGCCATCATCTGACCCCCCAAGTCGTGCAGGGCATCAGGGCCGGCGTCCTCGCGCAGGCCGACGATGCGTACCGGCACTTCGCAGCCGGTGCAACCGCCCCAACACTGGACTGAGCACATCCCTGACGCGCCGCCCAGACGTACGCCGACCAGCTTGGCGATCGCGGGAGCGGCCGGGCGCGAACGTCCCAAACGACGCAGCCTGGAACGGCGGCCCTGAGCGTCCGGATGGCGCGGGCCGCCGCCGCCCTTCACGAACCGCACGTCCTTGGTCTCGCCCTCCTGGTTCGTCTTCCCCGCGGCGGATGGTGACGAGTACGCCGTCGCCGTCGGCGTCGTCGGCCCAGCGGAGGGCGCTCACCTCGCTCCGCCGCATCCCCCCGCCATGAAGAGGAGCCCGGCGATCAAGGCGTCGAGGCGGCCGCGCTCGAGGACTTCCTGCTCGCCTGCGTCTACACCGAGGCCGTCCGCACGCAGTCCCGGACCCTCAGGCTCGGCCGCTCGCTCTCCGAGTTCATGCGGAAGCTCGGTAGCACCAACCACAGCGGCGGTGTCCGAGGCGACCGCACCCGCACGCGGAACCAGATGACCCCCCTGTTCAGCGCCAACGTCACGCTCCACCACAAGAACGAACGCAGCGAACGCCTCGACCGGGCAAGAGCATCGGGGCGGACGCGCCGTCCGCCCCCCAAGCCCGTCACGCCGTGAGCAACCGACCCGCCTCAAGGGCTCAGTGGCCGGGTAAGCAGGGTCCGGTCGAGCGCCCCGAGCTGGGCCCTGCGGCGACCGCGCGAACCCGTTCACAGCGGTTGGTCGCCGGCTGGCGGTGAGGACATCACGCCAGCAGTCGCCCCGCCGCTCGGCGCGCCTTTGTGGCCCCTCCTGGCCGGTTGTGCGTCCGGGCTTGGACGCCGGGTGCCGGTGACGGCGGTTCTGGACCGGCTGGAGGCCTCCCACGCACATTCGGTGTCCCCTCTATACCTGCCCTCCGTCTCCAAGAAAGAGCCGCCGTAATTCCGCCAGCGCGTCACGCTGCAGCCTCACGAATTCGTCGATAGCCATGGTTGTGGATGGTTTCGGGTGTCCGATGGTCTTTCTGTAGCCGCGGTGCCGTTGATGGAACTCCTGTTTGTGCCTGCTCGAGAGCACGGCTTCGATGGCTTCGAACAGGCACAGGTACCACGCGCGGCGGTAATGATCGGTGTCGATCTTCTCGAGTCTCAGTGCTTCGACCAGATCACCGATACGGGTGTCTCCATCTCTCTGCGACTGGTCGAAAGCGCGGACCAGCTTGCGCACGCGAGCGATTCGCCCCGCCAGTTCCGGCGGCGTCAGCGGCGACATCACTGTGAGATTTGCGCTCATGGTCATTGTCATCGGATACACTGCAAGACCGTTTGCATCGTAGAAGCAAGAAGCCTCCGCGACCTCGCGAATGACCTCTGTCTCGTCCTGGACGATCTTGACCGCGGCGAGTACGGTAGTAGCGAACCCCTGTTCCTCGACCACTTGGGGCCATGGCGCGTCTTCTACACGCCACGCCACAAGCGCCGTCTGCCCAGCACACCCACCAGTGATCATCTCCTGATCCACGACGTAGCAAGTCCCGTCCTCGAGCAGAATCTCGCATTCTTGTTGCTGTTCCACCACCACGAACATCGGGAAGCGGCCACCGCTGGAGTTCTTTGCACCCCTCGAGAGCGCGTCATCGATCTTCGACCGCAGGGAACAGCAAATACCGTAATGCCGGAATGGGCTGGCCTCCCGAAAGTACTCCAGAACGTCCGACACGACCGTCGCTCTTGCATCTCGCCTCTCCACGATGACACTAGGTCCCATGGGTGCTTCCGCTGTGAGCTCGACCCGCGGGAACTCGAACACTCGCGTTCGGCAGTGACCGCGAATGACACAATTGGTGGGCCGAATCTTCGGATTCGCTCCCATTATCGCCTGGACGCCGGCCTTCGTGATCATGGGTGGTATTCGCCTTCTCCAGTGACTCCGCGTCCAGAGTAGGCGAGTCCGCGAAGTGAAGCAACCTCTGCTGCCGGTGAAGGTTGCGAGTCGGCAGCAGCGCCGATTACGTGCGCCTCAGGCCCGGCCGGCCCACCACGCGCGGGTTCCGGCCTTTCTTCCGCCCCTGGCGTAGGTAGGTGGTCGCCGACGAATCCTTTCAACCACCGGCTATCGGGGCGTGCCGAAGCCGACCGCGGGCGGGGGCCCCGGCAATGGTGGACTTACGGACTGCCCCCGCAGCCCGGAACGGTGACCGCAGGCGTGAATGATGTTCCCGCCGGGCCGAACTCATCGCCGTCGCCGAGAGGTCCGTCGACTGAGAGCGGCGCCGGCCCCGGGCGTGGTCAATCAGCGCTGCCCGCCGCGGCCGAGCGTTCCGGCGGTCGACGCCGGCGGAGGCGGAGGCGAACGCCGAGCGCCCCCCACCTGCAGGGGGGGACGCACGCCTCGCCCTGTGCGCGGTGCGCGAGGCGGTGCTCGGCCGCAACCGCGAAGGACGGACGGCATGATCGACGACCGGGGGACGCATCGGAGCTCGTCCACGGGTCGGTGGGCTCGGGCCGGTGGACCAACCGCGAGATCGCCGTGGTCGTGCTCCTGTGGCGCGACACGAACGGTCGCATCGCTGCCCTTGCCCTGACCGTAGCCGACCTCGCCAAGACCGTAGCTGATGTCGACCGCCGGCTCACCGCGGCGGTCAGCGACCTCGATCGCCGCCTGGGGAACCTCGAAGGACGAATCACGGGCTGGCAAGACCGTCAGCACTCGCCGCACGATTGATGCCGTCGGCCGTGGTGGCGGACTCACGGCATCCCGCCCGCCTCGGCCGCCGGGCACTTCGTCGTCGGCCCGTCCGTCGCCACGGAGGCGGCCGCCCTCGAGGACGACCTGTCGCCGTGGTGGTGGACTCTCACAGACCCGCCCCCGGCGGCGCGATCGGCGAGCCGTTCGAGCACGACAGAGCGGCGCGGGGGGACGCCCCCCTGGGGGCAGCCCTGGAGTCCGCCCCCGAAACGGCGCAGTAGCTGCCCGACGATTCCGGTGGCACGGTGCCGGCGAACCGTCGGTCCAACCGTCGGCCCGTTTCCCGCCCGGGCTCTGCCGAGCGTCGACCCGCTTGCCGGCCCGCCCCGGCCCCCGCGTTTACATCGCCTCGTCCGACCCACCTGTTCGCTCCTCGACGAAGTTGCCACCAGCCTACGATGTCCGCAATCCGCCCGGCGCTCGGCATAGGTGAGTAGGATGGCGCGACGCGAGGGTGATGCCCGATTCGCTTCTCAGCCTCGTCGCGCATCCACTGCCCGTAGCGGCGCACGTCGTCGGCCAGACCCTGCGCGCCGCGCCACGTCTTCGCGACGACCGTCGGCTCGCCCCGCGATTCCGGGTTCACCGCCGGCCGCCCGGCGAACTTCGGCGGGATCTCGATCATCGCCTTGTTGATCAGCACCGCTACCGGATTCAGGTCACTGGCATGGGCGTCGAGACCGAGCCGCTGCGCTTCGAGCGGCAAACTGCCGGCGCCGGCGAAGGGGTCGTGGAACGTTCCGTCCGTCAATCCTCATCCTTGAGCACCATCTCGATGGGCGATTTCGTTTTCTTGTCGACGATGGCGAAAGTCAAGGTCAAATCCTCGAGGAGGGCGAGCTCGCATTCAAGCGTGGGCCCTACGTCAATTCCCCGCGCCCGCATGTCCTGTACAACCGCGTTGCGTGCCTCTTCGTTACGAAGGACCTCCGCGTAGTACCGCAACTTGTTCATGAGCCTGCTTGCCCTCATGGTGCACAACATGCTAGACCCGTCGCCCGCAGTGCCATAGAGCAGGGGCGCGATGACTCTACCGTCGATATTCATGGCGTAGCTGCAGTTCTTCCGCCTCAGCTCCTGCATCTGCTCGTCCGTCAAATCGACACCAGAGACACCGTTGAGGACGCTCTTTGCGATCAGCTTCGGCCAGTTCGAGTGGACGATTCGGGGGAGGTCCTGACTCACCCATCCGATGCCACGTCGCGCCGGGTGCCGCCTGACGTCGACAAAATACGCATCCAGAGGGGCAACGATGGCGAACAGGAGGTAGCCGGAGCGTTCTACGAAACCGGCTTTGTCCGTTTCGCGACCGAGGTGGAAGTGGTGCATGCCATAGTGCCAGAGTAGGCCGTCAAAGCCGGCCGCGCGGCGGATGGTCCTGGTGAGGAACCCATTGACATTGTCGCCGGCGACGAGGAGTTGGCGCAGCCGGAAAACCGCCCCCCAAGAGTCCCAGGCGGAAGTGTCGTCCTTTCCTTGGCACGAGAGTTCGCCCAACGAGACGTGGGTCTCGTCCGAGAAGTGAACCCGGCGAGGACCCGGCTGGATCCGCCGCATGCACATCTCGAAGTATCGCGCGGTGAGGCGGTCGAGCGGCATCAAGCAGTCGTAGGAAATACCGTGTTTGTCGAACTGACCGCGGATCAAGCGCGACAGGTCAGAGTGGAAAGTCATCTGGGGGGGTTGATTCGCTTTCGCGGCCAGTTGAAAGTTGCCGCCAGCTTCCGGCTCAGGGACGCAGTTCGACCGTCTGTTCGCGGTGCTGAGGTGCCCGCACAATGCTTATTGGGATACACCGGGAATGACCGCAAGATATACGCATCGGCAGTAGCCCTCATCGCAATGATCGCCGGAGAGCAGGTTCCGCGTCTGTGCCTCCTTGATTGAGAATGTCTTTCCCTCCAGTGCTCTGCAATGAGCGCAGACGCGCTCATCCTGCGCGGTCAGCACCTGTACTTGGGTGAGTCCGCTGGTCCGCATGCGGCGAAGATCCGCGTGGATCGCCTTGGAATGCGACAAACGTAGAGCGCGGGCCTTCGCCTTTGCCTCCTTGTGCATCAGGTGCGCGTATGCGTCCTCGGTGAGCAACTTGCGGTGCCCGCCTCGCATCACGGGCCGGAGCGACTTCCCGCAGGCTCGGCACTTCTTCTTCCGCTTCGGGCAAGGGTCCTGAATCTCCCCGCAGTATGGGCAGGCCGAGGTCAGTGCATTCCGCGCGCTCATCCGTTCGTCCTTTTCTCCTCGGCGCCGCCTCGATGGACCGGAGCGGAGTGACGTTGGTGTGAGCGCCAGCGCGGTGGTAGTCACGACACCGCGTCCTCATCCCACCGCCGCGGCCGGCCGCTCGGCATGATCGCCACGGCCCACATGATGCCCTCTATCCAGATGGTCCAGGCCGACTCCATCGCATCGGCCACTCGCGCCCCGTCGTGCCCGTGAATGTCGCCCAGGCGGTAACATCTTCCGCCCGTCGATCTCGAACAGCGGCTTGACCGCCCGGTTGGCGATTGCCTGCAGGGTCACTCCGGCGATCCACCCGGCGCACGTCTGCGATACCAGAACGTGCCCAGCCTCGCCCTCGGAGCCAGCTCACCATCGACGCCGTTCGCCGTTCGGTCGTGAGGGCTCGACGAGCACCGCGAGCTGCCCGTCGGCCGGCGTCGTCAACACTCAGTTCCAGCTTCGCGATCAACGGCGTCGAGCCGAATCGTCCTCGAGCGCGATCTTTTCTCCGACTCGACGCCAACGGCCCGCCACGCCGCGGCGGGTGGTAGGTGACGAGGACGGCGGCCAGGTCAGCCGCCCCCGAACGGTTTCCCCCCGCCCGGCCTCGACGTCGGCAGCCCGCCCGGGCGACGCCGCCCTTCACGAACCGCACGTCCCGCGTCCTCGCCCTCCTGGTTCGTCTTGCCGCGCCGGGGCCGGGGCCGGGGTTCGCGGTCGGGATGCTCGCGTCTGTTCTCGCAGACCTTCACTAGCCTGCTCTTCGACTGTCGCCCCGTCCGCCGGGCGGCCACCCACGGGGTACAACGGTTCAGCGCAATTTTCGAAGCTGGGCGTCGATCATCTGCCGGGGAAGCAACACCGCGGGATCGTCGTGCCAGCATTCAAGCGCTGAAATCAGCATGGCGTGACCGCAGGTTCCGGCCTTCCGAAGTTCCTCTACGACCCACAGCACACCGTGCACGCGCAATCCTCCCTCGGCCGCCTCCCGGTGCAGCAGCTTGTCTCCGGTGAGCAGGATACCCCGCTCGTGACACCGTGCCGACACCAAGCAGAAGCAATCGTTTGCCGACAGCTTCGGGTGCGCTGCCTTCACGCCAATGGCATCTGTAACTCGTTCTGGCGGCAGATCGAACGTAACGAGACCATCGGCGTCCATGCGCTGCCAGTCCTCGTCCGTGAAGTCCAACGCTTCCGACTGCCGGATCGGTAGTGGTACCAAAAACCGATACGGCAACGTCAACATGGCGTGCACGAGCCCGCCTTTCCTCAGATCGATGAGACACGATGCGTCGTTGACGACAACGGTAGTCACCGGTCACGCGGCCCCATGATTTCCTGTTCCACATAGCTACGCGATTGTTTCAGTAGCTGCGCGGCACGGATCGGAGAAATCAGCTCGTCTCCAAGAGCTCGCCAGACGAGCCGCTCGAATCGCAACGGCGTCTCGAACGCGCCCAGCCCCTCTTTGTCGATGATCGGTTCCGGTTCGCGCGTGCGCCAGGATCGCGCATAGGTCCGGAAGGCGTACTCGATGGCGACGGCCGACAGGATGCCCACATCTCGCAGGCGGATGAGCATCGCGGCCGCAGAGACTCCGTAGAAATGTTTCAGCCGCATCAGTTCCCGATAGGTGATGCCGTGGCGTTGCGCTCCGACCTCTGCGCGAAGATGCTCTGCGGACACGAGGAAGGCTCCCGCAAACCGCTGCATCGCCTTCTCGATCTTGATGGTCGGGTTGCCGGTGTCCCGGATCACGCGGTGCGCCAGCTCGTGCGCCAGCGTGAGCCGCTTGCGCTCGACGTTGGTCCGGCGCGAGGTGACGACGACGTCGGTATCCGCCCGGTTGCCGCTGCGCTTCACACCACAGGCGAGGCCGTCGAAGCGCGCCGGTAGATCGGCTTCAATCACCTTGATACCGTGGCCTTCGAGCAGGCCGGTCATGCTCGGAATCGGATCGTTTCCGAGGTTCCAGCGCTTGCGCAGCTCGCCAGCCTTCTTCTCGATATCGTCGAAACCATCGAGCCGACCGCATCGGAGGCCGGCGAAAGGGTCAACGGACGGCTCGATCTCCAGGATGTCCTCGATTGCAAGATAGTCTTCAAGCGTCTCGGTCACGATCGCCTCGGCCCGCGCTCGGTCCTTCGCCGACGTCCTCGAGTGCTTGCGGAATTCGATTCCTTCCAGGGCCTCAACCTGACCGCCCATCAGAAAATCTAGCGAGACGTCGAGCATCCTCGCCAAGTCGACCAGCACGGCCGAACTCGGCATCATCCTGCCCCCCTCGTACTTGCTGATCGCTTGCGCCGACACCGGCGATGACAGGCGTCCGGCAAGATCGCGCATCGATAACCCTGCCTTCCGCCGAGCCAGTCTGAGCCGTTGTGCGAACATCGTCGCCCCCTCCCCATGGTGGGTTGACATTGTCGTATTTGTTGCCTATGATGTCAACCTGTGGTTGCCGTACACACCGCTTTCATGCTCTGATGGGAGGTATTGAGGATGTCGTCGAACAAGAACCAACATGTGGTGCCACACCCGCGTGGCTGGGCGGTCAAGTCTGCAGGCGGTCAATGCGCAACATCCGTCCATCCGACGCAGTTCGACGCGATTTCGGCCGCCCGGGACATCGCGATAAACAACCGTTCAGAGATGCTCATCCACCGACCGGATCGGGTCGTTTGCGGGAGGGGGCGAGATCCTACGGTAAGCGTTTCGCGGTGCCCGACGGGGTCGGCGCCCGGCCAGCGGTATTCCCCCGGTCAGGTTGATGTGCTCCCAGCCGAGCGGCGTCGAGCGGCGCGAGACAGTCCGGCAGGGGCTGACTGCCCGACGACGACGTCGTCGTCTTGTCGGTCGGACACGAGACGTGGGCCAGGAGTTCGCCCGGCCGCGCCGCGGGCATCCGCCGGTAGAGGTCGGCGACCAGGTCAGCGGCCCCGTCCGGCACGGCGGTTTCCGTCCGCCAGCGACCGCACCGGCCCGCGCCGCGGCGGCCAGCCGGCGCAGGCCCCTCGTCCAGAGCGAACCGGCGCTCGGCGAGCCAGTCGTGCGGACTGGCCGGAGCCGGCGGCGGGAGCCGACAGCAGCGCCTTTCGGATGTCGCCGTAGCGGCGCGACCGCGCCAGCCAGACGTCGCCGGCGCGGAACGCGTCGCGCAGGTGGAACAACACCGCAGTCTCCCAGAGGCGGTGATCAGGGCCAGCTGCGGGAGCAGGGCCAGAAGGTTCCTCGCATCCTGAAGCCGGAGGACCGTGACGCGGGGCGGGCTAAACGTAGGATTTCGCCCCTTCCCGCAAACAACCCGAGCCCGCCCCGGAAGCCGATGAGACGGATCACTCCTCCTCGCCGCGGAAGGCGGTGCTCGTCAGACTGGCCGGAGGTGTGCGGCTCGCTGGCGAACCAGGAACACGGCCACCACTGCCGTGGGCTCTTCGCCGCTCCCGGTCGAGAGCCCGCTTGACAGCCCGCGTCCGTTTGTCAATGGTCGCCTATATCCGCGCCGCTCGCGCAGAGTTCCCAGCCGATATCCAGTCACCATTGAGATCACAACTCTTCAGAAGGAGGTAGTCCCGTGGATAGTAACCCTTTCCAGACCAGCCAGCCATCGATCACCGACAACCAGCATCTCCGCGTACCGCAACGGGAAGCCTTCGCTAGTTTGGTCGGTTTCTCGGATAGCCAGGGTGAACAGGGTCGAGAAGTTGGAATCGTTCTCCCGGTCGGCTGCGGTAAGTCCGGCTGCATAACAATTGCGCCTTTTGCTTTCCACGCGGCCCGCACCCTAGTTGTGGCCCCGGGTGTGAAAATAGCGGAGCAGCTTCACGACGATTTCGATCCGACCCGCAGAGACATGTTCTACGCTAAATGTCGCATCCTGAGCGGCCCGCGTTATCCGGAACCTGCCAGAATCCAGGGCACGACCACGAACCAAACAGACCTTGAGCAAGCGGATGTTGTCATAACGAACATCCACCAGCTCCAAGGTGAAGACAACCACTGGCTCCAGAATTTGCCCGACAACTTCTTCGACCTCATTTTGTTCGACGAAGGCCACCACAATGTCGCGGATAGCTGGAACGCCGTGAAGGCCAAGTTTCCAGCTGCTCGCATCATCAATTTCAGCGCCACGCCCTTGCGCGCCGACGGTCGTCTCATGGCTGGCTGCATCATCTATTCGTATCCGGTGGTCCGGGCCATTCGCGAAGGCTACGTCAAGCGTCTCAAGGCCGTCGTGCTAAATCCTCGCACCCTGCGCTACGTCCGCCGCGAGGACGGCCAGGAAATCGAGGTGACCCTTGATGAAGTGCGCCGCCTTGGCGAACAGGACGCGGATTTCCGACGCAGTATTGTGACCTCGACTGAAACTCTCAACACCATCGTGGACGCTTCGATCCGTGAGCTCGACAAGCGTCGCGAAGCAACCGGGGACACGAGGCTCAAGATCATCGCGTCTGCGCTCAATTACGAGCACTGCCTTCAGATCGTCGCGGCTTATCGTGCCCGGGGTCGGCGCGCGGACTACGTACACACCCGCGAGGATGGCGCGGCCAATCAGCGGGTACTGCAACGCCTGAAGGACCACGAGTTGGACGTAATAGTGCAGGTTCGCAAGCTCGGAGAGGGGTTCGACCACCCTTTCCTTACCGTCGCGGCGGTGTTCAACCTCTTCGCCAACCTATCGCCCTTCGTCCAGTTCGTCGGCCGCATCATGCGCGTTATCAAGCAGAACGCGCCGGGCCACGCCCTCAACCACGGCACTGTGGTTTTTCACGCGGGCAGCAACATCGCCAGCCGGTGGGAGGACTTCCAGTGCTACAGCGAAGCGGACCGTGAGTTCTTCGACCAGCTTCTCCCGATGGAAACTCTCGATTTCGGCTCCGCCGCCGAGCTGGAAGTAGAGCCCTCCGCCGCCGGCGACGGGGATGGCGACCGCTTGGAGGTACGCAGCCAGACCAATATCCATCTCGAGGAAATCCCACTGATTTCCGCCGACGCCGAGGCCCTGGCTGCGCTCAGGGTTCTTCAAGAAAGAGGCTACACGGTGGATGCAGTGAGACAGGCATACGAGGAGCTGGAGCCCGTTCCGGTGACGCGCGTTCGTCAGCGTCAGGCCATGCGCAACAGGCTCGATGCTCGCGTGCGCACGGCGGTCGGACGTATTCTCGGAGAGCGGGGCGTCAATCACGAAGGCCAGAATCTCGACGTGCAGCGCCGTGGGCGGACCAATTTCGTAGTGTTAAAGTCCGCCATCGACCGGCAGGCGGCTGCCGCCGTGGGCCGGAAACTCGGAGAGCGGCACGAGTACACCCGCACCGACCTGGATCAGATTGAAGAGGATTTCGCTAACGTCGTTGAGCGCGCAGAGCGGGAGGTTTTCGGTGCCGCGAATTAGGTCAATTGTCGCCCGCGTAGAGCTAGACCGCGCCAAAAGGGCCCACAACTGTCAAGCTAACGCCCGGCACCGCATCGAGCGCGGAGACCTCCGTCTTAACGTCCGTATGGGGCGAGGCTGGGACCGCTACTGCATCAGGTGTGCCCAGGCCATCGTTGGAGGCGGCATCGCGAGACTGGAGTCAGTAGCCCTGGAGTTGAGGGATCTCGCGGATTCTGTCGGATCTCGCGTCGGGTCAGGAAGGTCCCGTCGGGGCTCTCAAGCTGGCTGATGGCGTCGGGATGGCGGGGAGCCACCGGGGGGCTCTGGCCTCACGAAGGGGCGTCCTCAGGCGAAGGCGCGAGGGGCAGCCAACCGTCAACCGACACGCCATCGCAGCCACGGCGCTCCCGGCGATGGCGATGGTGGACTCACGGGCTGCCCTCGCAGCTCGCGTGAACCGTGGCCGCCGGGACGCCGCTCACCGCGGCGGCTTCCGCAGGTCCTCACACGTCCGCGCCACGCCGCCGTGTCGAAAGACCGGCCCCGACGGGATGCGGGTGCGCATCGCCGCGATCTGGTGGTGACCACCTACGCCATGCTCACCCGCCAGCCCTAGCTGGCGGGACGTCGTCATCCTGTCGCTCAAGGCGGGAGGCATCTGGTGGAACCCGCGGTCGAGCCGCCGGTGAGCCGGCCGCGCTCGTCAGGAGCACCTGTCCGGCCCCATGCTATCGTCCCCGCTCTATGCGCCATGCCAACGGCCAGCTCTCGTTCTCGGCCACCGACCTCAGCCGCCATCTCGTCTGCACGCACCTCACGAGCCTGCGCCGCGCCGTCGCATTCCGGGAGATCGACCCGCCACCGCTGTACGACGATCCACGCGCCGATGTGTTGAGACAGCGCGGCATCGAGCACGAGCAGCGTCTTCTGGATCGCTTCGCGGAGGAGCGGCGCATCGTCGAGACGATCATCCCATCCGAAACACCGTTTTCGCACCGGGACGCCGCGGCGGCCGCCACGCGCACGCGGGAAGCCATGAGTCGCGGGGCCAACGTGATCTACCAGGGGCGCCTGGAGGACGACAGCGGGCGGTGGAGCGGCTATCCCGACTTTCTGCTCCGAGTGGACCGGCCGAGTGCACTGGGCGGATGGTCCTACGAGGTGCTCGATACGAAGCTGGCCCGCCGTGCGAAGGGCGAGGCGCTGCTGCAGCTTCTTCTGTACTCGGACCTAGTGGCGCAGGCGCAGGGCATTGAACCCGAGCGGATGCATCTGGCGCTCGGCGGGGGCGGCAGCGAGAACCCGGCGAGCTTCCGGGTTGCGGAGTACGCGGCGTACTACCGTGCCGTCCGGCGGCGGTTCGAGGCGCACGCGGCCTCTCCGCCGGACACCTACCCGGAGCCGGTCGAGCACTGCGGCATCTGCGAGTGGCAGCAGTCCTGCGCGGAGCGGCGCCGCACCGACGACCACCTCTCGCTGGTCGCCGGCATCACCCGCGGCCAGCGGAGCCGGCTGGTCGAACAGGAGGTGACGACGATGGCGGCGCTGGGCGCGCTACGCCTGCCGGTCTCTCCCCGGCTCGACGGGATCGGCGAGGCCGCGCTGGCCCGCATCCGCGAGCAGGCGCGGGTGCAGGACCAGGCGCGGCGCGAGGGACGCCGCATCCACGAACTCGTCACGCCAGTCGAACCCGACAAGGGGCTCGCGGCGCTGCCCGAGCCGTCGGACGGCGACGTGTTCTTCGACCTCGAAGGGGACGCCTTCGCAGCGGACGGCGGGCTCGAGTACCTGTTCGGCGTCGCGGACCGCGACGGCAACTACAACGCGTCATGGGCGCTCGACCCGGCGAACGAGAAGCGCGCGTTCGAGCACTTCATCGACAACGTCATGGCGCGCTGGGAACAGCATCCCGGCTTCCACATCTATCACTACGGCGCCTACGAGACCACCGCCGTCAAGCGCCTGATGAGCCGCTACGCGACCCGCGAGGACGAAGTCGACCGGCTGCTGCGCGGCCGCGTGTTCGTCGACCTCCATCGCGTGGTCCGGCAGGGGTTGCGCGCCTCGGTCGAGAGCTACTCGATCAAGAAGCTGGAGCCGTTCTACGGCTTCGCTCGCGCGGTGGACCTGACCACGGCGACGCGGGCGCTCATTCAGGTCGAGGTGCGGCTCGAGTCGGGCGATGCGGCCGGTGTCCCGGACCCGCTTCGGACCGAGATCGAGGGCTACAACCGGGACGACTGCCTCTCGACGCTGCGCCTCGCCGCGTGGCTGGAAGAGTGCCGGCGCGAGCTGCAGGCTCTCACCGGACAGCCCGTGTCGCGGCCGGCGCTCCGGCAGGAGGAACGCGACCGGGAACAGGAACCGGTGGTCGAGACCGCGGCGCTGTTCGAGGCGCTCACCGCCGGGCTCCCGGTCGACGATGCCGACCTGGATGGCGAACAGCGTGCGCGGCGGCTGCTGGCGCACCTGCTGGAGTTTCACCGGCGCGAGGACAAGTCCATGTGGTGGGAGTTCTTCCACCGTTGCGGCTTCACCGAGGAAGAGCACGTCGAGAGCCGGGCCACACTCGGGGCGCTGACCTACGACGGTGAGGTCGAGCAGGTGAAGAGGTCCGTCGTCCATCGCTACCGCTTCCCCGAGCAGCCGCACAAGATTGAGGTCAGAGACTCGCCGAAGAACCCCGACACTGCGGAATCCGATGAGCTCAAGCGGGGATTCTGCGGGACGGTGGTCGCACTAGACGAGACCGCCGGCACGATCGACTTGAAGCGCGCCCGCAGCTCACCCGTGCCGCACCCGGCGGCGTTGGTGCCGCTCGACAACGTCCAGAACACGGTGTTGCGGGAGAGTCTCGCCCGGCTCGCAGAAACAGCCGTGTCCGGCGGCTTCGCGGCGGCCAGCCCGCGACGGGCGGCGTTCGACCTGCTTGGACGCGTCCCGCCGCGCATCGGAGCCCCGGCGTCGACACCGAACACATCAGGCTTCGCTGCCCCGAAAGACCTCGTTACCCTGGGTGAAACCCCGCTGGCCGCGGTCCGGCGGGTCGCCCCGCGACTCAACCGCTCGGTGCTCCCCGTGCAGGGGCCGCCGGGCAGCGGCAAGACCTACACCGGAGCCCGGATGATCCTCGACCTGCTCGCCGACGGGAAGCGGGTCGGGGTGACCGCCAACAGCCACAAGGTGATCTCCAACCTGCTCGCCGCGGTGTGCGACGCGGCCGACGGGCCGTCGGTCGAGAACGGCCGGACCGGAGGCGAGTCGGACGGCAGGCCAGTGCGGCAAGCGCCGGTCGAGCTGCGCGGGATCCAGAAGGCGAACGCCGGCGACGGGTGCCCCGACGAACGCATCGTCCAGGCCGGCTCCAACGCGGAGGTGGCCGAGGCACTCGCCGCCGGCGAGGTTGGCGTCGCCGGCGGCACCGCGTGGCTGTGGGCGCGTGAGGAGATGGCCGACGCGGTGGACGTGCTCGTCATCGACTAATGTTGAGTGATCGGTAATGTGCAGTGATCGTCGCGCGCCTCGGCGGAGGCGACGGTAAACCCTCCAGGACTCCACATTACGTACGTAGCATCGGGACCGTGCCGATTCCGGCACCGCCTTCCTGGAGGTCCCGATGTTGGTCGAGCTGTTTCCCAGGGTGCACCGGCGGTACACGTCGTTGGCGATCAGTCAGTGGCTCGGCCACGCCAGCGTCACGACCACGCACTGGTACGCCACCGTCGACCTCGAGATGCAGCGGCAGGCGCTCGCGAAGGCTCGCCCACCACCCGAGCCGCTACGGGGCCGGCCCAGTGGCGCACCGACGCGTCCGTGCTGGATGGCTTGAGGAGCTCTGAGGGCCGATCGGTAATGTGGAGTCCGGCGACCCTCCCGTGCTTGCGGGGAGCGACGTTTCCGCCGCGACTCCACATTACTGATCGCTCAACATTAGTCGATTAATGTGGAGCTCAACATTAGTCGACGAGGCGGGACAGATGAGCCTCGCGAACACCCTCGCCGTCTGTCAGGCCGCGGGGAGCCTCGTCCTGCTCGGCGACCCGCGCCAGCTCGATCAGCCCATCCACGGGGTCCACCCGCCCGGCGCCGATGTGTCGGCCCTCGGCCACCTCCTCGGCGAATCGGCGACCGTCGACCCGTCCCGCGGCGTCTTCCTCGACCAGACGTGGCGCATGCACCCGGACATCTGCGCGTTCACGACGGAGCAGTTCTACGAGGGGCGGCTCCGCCCCGAACCTGGGCTCCGCCGGCAGACGGTGGTCGGAACGGGGCCGCTGGCCGGGCACGGCCTGCGCTTCATTCCCGTGGCGCATGCCGGCAACACGAACGCCTCGGCCGAGGAGGCCGAATGCGTCGCGGGGCTGATCCGTGAACTGCTCGGCACCGATGCCGCCTGGGTAGACAGGCAGGGTGTCCAGAGACGGCTGACGCTTGACGACGTTCTGGTCGTGGCCCCCTACAACGCGCACCTCGCGGTACTGCGGGCAACGCTGCCGACCGGGGCGCGGGTGGGCACGGTCGACAAGTTCCAGGGACAGGAGGCGCCGATCGTGATCTACTCGATGGCCACCTCGACCGCCGATGAAGCGCCGCGGGGGATGGAGTTCATCTACAGCCTGCACCGCCTCAACGTCGCCACCTCACGCGCCCGCTGCGCGGTCGCAATCGTCGCGAGTCCGCTTCTCCTCACGCCGGATTGCCGTACCCCGGAGCAGATGCGCCTGGCCAACCCCTTCTGCCGCTTCCTCGAGCTGGCCACGCCCGCGCACCGACACGCGGGCCGAAGTTGACAGATGCCCCGTTATCCGACCCAGGACCCAACGACGCGCCGCAATGCGCTCTGCCAAGGCCGCACTCCCCTTCCCGGCTCCCGTCGCGATGGGCGGTGCCGAGCACGCCCGGCGGCTGCGGGTACAGCGCCCCATGCGCCGCGCCAATCGCCGCGCATGCCGATCGCGGCCAACTGCCGCGACACCGGCGCGCCACCGGGGCGTGCGGTTCCACGCACTCGTGGTGCTGTAGCAGACACACCGTCGGCCCGCGGCTGTACCACGCTACGGCCCCCCCCAGGCGGTGGGCTGCTGCCCGGCGGGCCGCGCCCCCCCGGGCCGTTCAACCTTCACGGCCGACTACTTCCGCATCCACGTCTCGGACCGCATCGGCATCACCAGCAACTTCACGCTCGAGGACGCCGAGATCGACGCGCTGCTCGCGCAGGGCGTGGACGCCGCCCGCGACCTCAGACGGTTCCGGTTCTTCACCACCGCGTTCGCCACCCGGTCGCAGGGCATCCGATCCCTCACCCGCACCTGTTGACCGGGGCGGTCCGCGGGCGCCGCCCCCTGCGTCCGATAACCTGCGCCGCGTCCGGACCTAGCTCTCGCGGGGGCGGACGGCGCGTCTGCCACAAGTACCCCACGACCGCGCAGGCGTCGCCGGAAACCGCACGCTCGGCGGGCCACCGAGGAGCTGAAGAGCGGGGATTCTCCGCGTGTTCCCCGGCGCTCGCCGGCAGGTCGCTCCAGGCCGACGGAGGGCGGCAGCACGCGGCGGGAGACCGTGTTCCGGGAGCGTCGGCCGGCGACGAGCTCGGGCGACCCCGAGAACCGCGGTCCTCCGGCGCGTGCCGGTCTTGCGTGCGCCGCCCGCTGAAACGGCGGACCTCGCGCGGGAGCTGCGCTCGCCGCTGGCGGCCCCCCCCCGGGTCGTAGAGGGATCCGCCGGAGCGAGGTGAGCGCCGCCGCGGTCGAGGCGGCGGAGCGACCGGCGGGCTGGCTGCCGGTCTTCGCGTCGGCTCTGCACCGGCACGCGCGGGCCCCGGTGAACCTGACGCCGATCGCGAAGAGACGGTCGCACTGTTACGACGCCGCCTTGTCACGGCGCACACAAAGAGTCAATCCAGCGTTCTCAAAACGCGAAAACCAATGAAGACGCCTGGCTCCGACCCAGCCACCTCCATCGCGGCTGCGGGACGGTCCCGAGCATCTGCTCGCCAAGCACGGGTTCGACGCCGGTGGTGACGCGGTTCGCGCTGGCCCTGCTAGACCGCCTCACGCACCTCCGGCGCCTCGCCTGTTCCGGACGGACCTCCCCCACGGTATTGCTCCCAGCACCGCAACGGTTCACGCGTTCCCCTTTCGCAATGCGAGCCACTCGTTTTTGATCTCCAGAAATTCTCTGTCCGACCCGCACACCTTCTCCCAACCCTCGATGGCCCGGGGAATCACCGCCCCACGCGCTCCATAGTGCTCCAAGAGCCTCCGCGCCAGTCTCGCCGCGGCGCTCCTCACGATCAACCTTCTCGATATCTCCTGTCGGTCGACCCCGCCCATTGCCATTCCGCTCTCCCCCTCGACGGCCGTCTCACTAACCAGACGCTCAAGCCCGGTTAGTACGTCCCTCTCCACATCCCCCATGAACGCCTCCGGATGCCTCTCCACGACCCTTCCAACAGCCTTGAGAGCCTCCCCAAGCGCGGTGGCCCGTCGCCAGCGAATCATCCCGGCGGCCCCGCTCAGCAATTGACTCACGTCCCCGTTGTCCGAGTTCGACACCCCGTGTTGCGACACAAGGTCCATCGCCCCGAGCGCATCCATGACGACGTTGGTCGACGATGACGCCATTGCGTCTTCCACACGATATGGGGCAGCCTCCCGCCCCAGTCCGAAGGCGTACGCGCAGGCGAGCTCCAACCGTAGAGCCGGGACCGCGTACTCGCCACACTCCTCGGCCACACGCCTCACACTGTCCCGCGTGCCGTCATCATCGAATGACCCGGGCACCTTACCACTACAGTCGCCAATGTCCCCACAAGCGCCGCTAGGCGCCTCTCGAGGCCTCTAGTTATCGCCGGCACCTGCGTCGTGGCCGGCGCTCGGCGCCAATGCGCCTTATCAGCATCCCACCACTCCACGAGCCTCCGCACCATGGCGCACACGTCGTCCTTCGCCCACTGTACGTCGCTCGCTGCTCTAATATCGCGACAGATCGCAACAGCGTCGTCTTCTCCGTGCGTGATGGTTGTCCGCGTTTGGCTTTCCTGCTTCGGAAACCGTGCCGCGCGCACGTACCGCATGAAGCCTTCAACGGGATTGACCGACGCCGGGCACGGCAACAACGACAGAAACGCGAACCGATAGTAGTTCGTGCCAGCCGGTAAACCATCATCGTCCACGCGACTCCACAAGACCGCGCCGAATCTCCGCGATTCGGCGCGACTTAGTAATCCGCCCTCATGCAATCTCCCCAACGTAGATACAGCCCACTTCCGTACCGCAGGACTATCGGATGCCCCTCCGTTGAAGAATGCCTCGAGCGGCATATCGCGCACCACACCCCCGTCTCTCGCCCGCCCTTTTGACAGATCGACAAAGTCGAACGGATTCGGGTATTCCCGCTGTTCAATCGCGTTGCCGTCCGCACGTACCTGAAACTCCAGCAGCCGCGGAATCATGCCGACCGCGTCACTGCCCTGAGACGACTCAAGGAGCCGCCGCACAAGTCGGCGAATGCCCTGATAGTTCGCCCTGTGCTCGGAGCGATAGACCTCGAGAAGCCACTCCAGGAGTCGCGTTCTCGCTATGCCTGAACTTTTGCAACATAGCCGGGATAGGATCTCTGGTAGAATGCCGGCCAACAACGTGCCGAAATTCGGGGCGCGCAAGCGGTCTCCCGTTGTGACGTCGGAACTGGCCAGACGCAGCGCCTCTAGATAACGCTCCACCAAGCTGTCCACGGCTGACATACTCATGCGGGCCAGAGACGGCCGGTCGAAAATCTCATCGACGGCCTTGTCATCGCCGATACGTACCAGAGTCGCTAATGCCCAGTACGACGTATAGCCCGCGATGCGGGTCAAGGTGCCCGTAGCACTCTCCGTCGCGATGATCGCGCAACCCGGAACGCGGAACGGAAAGCCGGCGTCCTCACAAAAACGCAGGAAGTTGAATGCCAGAAAGGCCTCGCTGTTCCAGAAATGCGGACTATGTGTTTGTATGGAAAGGCCAATGTCGAACGCTGGCTTCTCTGTGACTTCGGCTCGCGCTACGGGTGGGCGCTGCAGCTTGTGTGCGAACGTCTCCAGCGCGTGCCACGGGTCGCACTTGTACTGCTTTAGTACGTGCCAGCGTTCCTGAAACTCTCGACGTTGTGTTTGAATGGTAGTTTGGTCGGCATCTCGGAGGGGCCAGGACGATTGACTTACTGACTGGAGCAGGTACATGACAAATGATTCTTGGGACACGAGAGTGTAGTCCACCTTTGGCGGCGTGAGGTTTAACTTGGCCCGAATCATGTCAAGTGATTGTCGAAGAATATGCCGAGCCTCGGCGACCTGACCGATCTCGGCCAACAGACTGGCCTTCTTTGCCTCCCAGAACGGAAGGGTGTTGTTGCGGGGCCATTCGGCTAGGCGCTGCGTGAGCTGCTGCAGGTCTAGCCCGGATTATTCGTGAAGGTGCTGATTCTGGAGAGACACAGGAGCCTCCATGTGGTACAAACGCAGTGCTGACAAACGTTTAGCCACGATGGAGGCCCCTGCATGGCGGCTGACAAGATATCACAGACTGTCCTGTTCCCGGAGCTCTTCGACAAGCCCGTCGTCGCCACGTTCGACCGCGAGCAGGCGAGCTCGGATGGTGGCGCCGTCCTCCTCAAGGCGGCCGAGCGGGTGTACGGCCTCGTCAAGGCGTTTGCCGGGTGTCTCGCCGACAAGCGCGCGCCGGAGAAGATTCGGCACACGCTCGCGGAGCTGATCGGACAGCGGATCTTCGGCATCGCGTGCGGTCATCCCGACGGCAACGACGCCGACCACTTGGCGGAGGATCCCATCCACAAGCTGCTGCTCGGGCGGGACCCCGTGGCCGGCGCGCCCTTGGCGTCGCAACCAACGATTTCGCGGTTCGAGAACGGCCCGGGCCGCGGCGCGCTCTACCGAATGGCGCGGGAGTTGGCGGCGTGCGTGATCGAGCGGCATCGACGCCGCCTGCGGCGGCGGGTGTGGCGGGTCACCATCGATCTGGACCCGACCGACGACCGGACGCATGGCGCGCAACAACTGACGTTCTTCAACGGGCACTACGACAGTTGGTGCTATCTGCCGCTGCTCGCGTTCCTGACTTTCAACGACGAGAAGGAGCAGTATCTGTGCGCGGCGGTGCTGCGGCCGGGCAAGGCGGTGGCGGCCGACGGGACCCTGAGCTTGCTGTGTCGGCTGCTGCCGATGCTGCGGGCGGCGTTTCCGTCGACTCGGTTTCTCGTCCGGCTCGACGGGGGCTTTGCGACCCCGGAGATCCTCGATTTCCTGGATGCCGAACCTGGGCTCGACTACGTGGTCGCGATGGGGAAGAACGCGGTGTTGCAGCGGCATGCCGAATCCGCGATGGCCGTGGCCCGCGCGCAGAGCGAGGCCAGTGGCCGAACCGAGCACGTCTATACCGACACCCGCTACGCGGCCCGCACGTGGGGCCGCGAACGCCGGGTCGTGATCAAGGCGGAAGTGGTCCGGCTCAAGGGTCGCGAGCCGCGGGACAATCCGCGCTTCGTCGTGACGAATCTCTTGGAGAGCTCGCGCTTCGTCTACGAGAGGGTCTACTGCGCCCGCGGGGACATCGAGAACCGGATCAAGGAGTTGCTGGATGGCCTGCAGATCGACCGCACGAGCTGCTGCAAGTTCCTGGCGAACCAGTTGCGCGTGTTGCTGACCGCGGCGGCCTACGTACTCATGCAGGAGCTGCGGCTGCGGGCGGCGCGCACCGGCTGTGCCCGCACCCAAGTGACGTGGCTGCGCGACCGGCTGCTGAAGCTGGGGGTGCATGTCGTCGGCTCGGCGCGCCGCATCGTCCTGCATCTACCACGGGCGACGCCCCATCTCCACGCGTGGCGGCGCATCGCGCTCGCGCTCGGCGCCCGCGCGGGTTAGTCAGAGCCCGCGCGGGGGCTCGGCGCACGTCTCGGTCCCGGGCGGCACCGCCCGTTCCGGCAGAACCTTCCCCCCACTTGGCCTCCGCAACCGCCCGGTGCCCGTGAAGGGCCACTCCACGCCTCCTGCCGCGTCCGTCGCCGCGTCCGAGAGGCTCCGCTCGCGGTCAAGCAGGCCCGGCCCCAGCAGAGCCTTCCCTGCCGCCCGCCTC
Organism: Vicinamibacterales bacterium; assembly: GCA_965229825.1. GTDB lineage: Bacteria > Acidobacteriota > Vicinamibacteria > Vicinamibacterales > UBA8438 > JAJEEA01. The sequence goes on along the minus strand of CBDDJQ010000011.1, from coordinate 843,752 downwards.
TCCGCCACCGCCCGACGGCACGACCGGCTACTCTACGCCGCGGTGCGCGCGCCACCACGTCCGAGGCCCTGCTCGCGGCCGATCATGCCCCGTCCGTGACGGACGCCCGAGCTTCATGAATAATGCAGGCTAGGGCAAACAGTGCAAACAACGCCCGCTCGTAGTGGAATTGCGCCGTGAGTTCTGGGGAGACTGTCGGCAACACTGCCTGAATCCGGGCGCACGCATCATCCCACTTAGCCGAGAGCCCTTCTTCGCGGTAGTAGCGCAACATCGCCAGGATGAGGTAGTGACACTTGTGGCGAAGCTCCTCCAGTGTTAGTCCTAAAGGGAGCGCGTCAAGCAGGGTGCTAGCCCTGCCCGTGCCCCATATCTCGCTGGCTGGACTTGTAAATCATCCGAATTCATCCCGCAGTTCGAAAGCGAAGGCCATGGCAACGAGTTGGGTGTAGCCGTGCCACAGGAGCTGCGCGCCGGGCGGGTCGCGCTTGCGCCCCAGCCACCCGCCGAGGCGGGCCACCAGACCGACCGCGTCCCCGAGGCGCGTGGGTGCCGGCAGGCTGCGGGAACGGGCGAAGGTGGCGAGGACGCGCAACTCGCCGTCGGAAAACAGCAGGTCGCCCGGCAGCTCAGGCGTCTCGCGTCCGAGCTGGACCATCAACTGGATCCGCCACCCCACGACCATCTTGATGGCCATGGCCCGTTCGAGCCGCTCCGCCTCGTGGTGCTGCAATTCCTCGACCTTGCAGCCGGACTTGAGGACCCGGAAGTACTCTTCGATGCGCCACCGCAGGGCGTACCAGCCCAGGATGCGCGTGGCGTCGTCGGCGCTGGTCACCCGCAGCGTGGTCAGCACGAACCACTCCAGCGGTTCGACCGCGGGCGGCGGCTGTTCCTCGCGCGCATGGACGACAAACAGCTCGACCGGCTCGGCCCCGGGGCACGGCAGCGCCACCGGCTGGTAGCGCAGGGTCACCTCGGCGACGCGGGCCGCACGACCGTCCTTGCGAGCCTGTTTGCTGGCCTTCGCCCGCGCGCTCAGCCGCCGCACCTCGACCTTGGCGGCGCCGCGGGCCGGCCCGTCGCGCACCTCGTCGAACAGACGGCGCGAGACCGTGTGCCCGTCGGCCGTCTTCTCCCTGCCCAGCACGCGGTCGACCTTCGCCCGGACCAGCAGTTCGACCTGCGGGGCGTGCGTCCGGCGTTCGATGAACAGGTCGAGGAAGTCGGCCTCGCGGTCCATCGTGCACACCACCCGGGTCTCACCCAGCCGCTCGGCCGCCGCCGCGCAGTCGCGCAGCCCCTCGACCCAGCGGAACGACTTCCGGGCCTCCCGCGGCTTCGGCTTGCCTTTCTCCTCGGGATTCGGGGGCTCGGGCGCGTCGAACGCCGCCCGCAGGACCCCCAACGCCACCCCGTCGGGATTGACCGCCAGCGTCGTGTGCAGGTTCAGGCCGCGGGCCGCGGCGCCGGTCTGATTCGAGCCGATGGTCCCCAGCCCCCGCGTCTGGCTGCGCCGGGTGAAGTTCAGGCTGGTGCCGTCCTGGATGCACAGCACCGTGTCGTGCGTCCGCATCCGGCGCAGCGTGCGCTCGCGATGGGGAGCGAGAATGTTCTCCACCGTCACCGCGCTCTCGGCGGGCTGGTCGATCAGCCGGTAATGTCCCTTGACCAAGGCTCTCACTCCGTTCGCGGCGCCGGTGATGGCGCGCATCGGAGACTCGGCCATCTGCTCGGCGCTCAGGACCAGGCGCGCGCTCAGCCGCGCGTCGCCCAGCCGCGCCCCCCCGAACTCGTGGCCCGCCCAGGACGCGGCGTCCAGCCCGTCGCCGACCGCCAGCGGCGACACGCCCGGTGCGGGCGCCTGGAGGGTATCGCGCCACGCCGGCTCCAACGCGTACATATACACCGCCTTGCACGTTTCGGGGGCCGCGTGCGTACGGTCCTGGCGCCCGCGCCCGCGGGTCTCACCTACGCGCACCCAGTTCGCCGCCCGCACGCTCGCCCCGGTGTGTTCGGTCTCGTCGACGAACGTTTCCAGCAGCCAGGGGCGATAGCCGTAGAGGCGCTCGCAGTCGTCGCCAACCGCCCGAGCGACCCGGCCCAACACGTGGGAGGCCAGGTTGCGGCACGAGATGCCGGGACGTATCAGCAGCCGGCACAGTCCCAGCACCCGGTGCAGGTGAGCGCGCCGGCGCGTGTCGTCCCAGCCGATCCAGGCGTCGCGGGCCCGCAGGCGCCGCGCACACGCCGCAAACCCGACCCCGCCCAGCCAGCCATGCCCGGAGCCCACCAGATACCGCAGTTGAGGGCCGACAAAGGGCCCGGCGCCGCGCGGGTGCTCATGCGCCATCAGCGTGTTCCAGACCCGGCGCTGCTCGTCGGTCTCCACCCGCACCAGCGCCAAGTCCCGGACCTCGCCGACCGTGCCAGGCACCTCAGCCGCCGGCGCCACCGGGTGCGGGAGCACACGCGGGCGCCACACACCGCCGCGAGAGGGCCGACCCCGAGGCAGCGAGACGTGGCCTGCCGCCTCGAGGTCGGCCAACGCCGCGCAGCAGCTCGCGCGCTGCCACCGGCCGCGGCCATCGCGAAAATCGAACGCTTTACAGACGCGATCGGCGACCTGCCCGAGGCCGTCAATGCCCTGCGATACCGCCCCGTCCAGCACCTCGCGCAGTCGGGTGAGGTTGCCCCGCAGGCTGCGCCCGACCTGATTCTGAATCTCCATGCTCGCCACGGTAGCGAAGCGGCTTCATGAAGTTCAGCGAAAAGTTGTGGGGCATGGGCAGTGCTAGCCTGCATTATTCATGAAGCTCGGGCGTCCGTCACGGACGGGGCATGATCGGCCGCGAGCAGGGCCTCGGACGTGGTGGCGCGCGCACCGCGGCGTAGAGTAGCCGGTCGTGCCGTCGGGCGGTGGCGGAGAGGCGGGCGGCAGGGAAGGCTCTGCTGGGGCCGGGCCTGCTTGACCGCGAGCGGAGCCTCTCGGACGCGGCGACGGACGCGGCAGGAGGCGTGGAGTGGCCCTTCACGGGCACCGGGCGGTTGCGGAGGCCAAGTGGGGGGAAGGTTCTGCCGGAACGGGCGGTGCCGCCCGGGACCGAGACGTGCGCCGAGCCCCCGCGCGGGCTCTGACTAACCCGCGCGGGCGCCGAGCGCGAGCGCGATGCGCCGCCACGCGTGGAGATGGGGCGTCGCCCGTGGTAGATGCAGGACGATGCGGCGCGCCGAGCCGACGACATGCACCCCCAGCTTCAGCAGCCGGTCGCGCAGCCACGTCACTTGGGTGCGGGCACAGCCGGTGCGCGCCGCCCGCAGCCGCAGCTCCTGCATGAGTACGTAGGCCGCCGCGGTCAGCAACACGCGCAACTGGTTCGCCAGGAACTTGCAGCAGCTCGTGCGGTCGATCTGCAGGCCATCCAGCAACTCCTTGATCCGGTTCTCGATGTCCCCGCGGGCGCAGTAGACCCTCTCGTAGACGAAGCGCGAGCTCTCCAAGAGATTCGTCACGACGAAGCGCGGATTGTCCCGCGGCTCGCGACCCTTGAGCCGGACCACTTCCGCCTTGATCACGACCCGGCGTTCGCGGCCCCACGTGCGGGCCGCGTAGCGGGTGTCGGTATAGACGTGCTCGGTTCGGCCACTGGCTTCGCTCTGCGCGCGGGCCACGGCCATCGCGGATTCGGCATGCCGCTGCAACACCGCGTTCTTCCCCATCGCGACCACGTAGTCGAGCCCAGGTTCGGCATCCAGGAAATCGAGGATCTCCGGGGTCGCAAAGCCCCCGTCGAGCCGGACGAGAAACCGAGTCGCCGGAAACGCCGCCCGCAGCATCGGCAGCAGCCGACACAGCAAGCTCAGGGTCCCGTCGGCCGCCACCGCCTTGCCCGGCCGCAGCACCGCCGCGCACAGATACTGCTCCTTCTCGTCGTTGAAAGTCAGGAACGCGAGCAGCGGCAGATAGCACCAACTGTCGTAGTGCCCGTTGAAGAACGTCAGTTGTTGCGCGCCATGCGTCCGGTCGTCGGTCGGGTCCAGATCGATGGTGACCCGCCACACCCGCCGCCGCAGGCGGCGTCGATGCCGCTCGATCACGCACGCCGCCAACTCCCGCGCCATTCGGTAGAGCGCGCCGCGGCCCGGGCCGTTCTCGAACCGCGAAATCGTTGGTTGCGACGCCAAGGGCGCGCCGGCCACGGGGTCCCGCCCGAGCAGCAGCTTGTGGATGGGATCCTCCGCCAAGTGGTCGGCGTCGTTGCCGTCGGGATGACCGCACGCGATGCCGAAGATCCGCTGTCCGATCAGCTCCGCGAGCGTGTGCCGAATCTTCTCCGGCGCGCGCTTGTCGGCGAGACACCCGGCAAACGCCTTGACGAGGCCGTACACCCGCTCGGCCGCCTTGAGGAGGACGGCGCCACCATCCGAGCTCGCCTGCTCGCGGTCGAACGTGGCGACGACGGGCTTGTCGAAGAGCTCCGGGAACAGGACAGTCTGTGATATCTTGTCAGCCGCCATGCAGGGGCCTCCATCGTGGCTAAACGTTTGTCAGCACTGCGTTTGTACCACATGGAGGCTCCTGTGTCTCTCCAGAATCAGCACCTTCACGAATAATCCGGGCTAGAGCCCGTTGCCGGCCAGTGACGGTCTATTGTGGCTTCCAGAAACGGGACTTGATTGTCGAAGATCGGAGACAGACACCGGGTGGACCGCCACGTTAGCTCGAACGCGAACTCGAGGTCAAGTCCCGCGGGCAAGGCATCCGGCGGAGGTACGTTCCCGACCCAGTGGCTAGTTCTGAGCCAGAGAGAGAGACGTAGGTCTTCGGGAAGGACCACCCAGCCGGGGTATCGGAGACGCTCGGCCTTCCAGATAGCTACGAGGTCGCGGGGCTCCTGGGCTTCATGGGGCGGCATGTCATGGTCGCCGCGGTCGGGCCATGCGAGCTGGCTATCGCGGGCACGGCGAAGCTTGAGATAACTAAGAAAGTTTTGGAGTGCTTGATAAGGGTGCCCGGAGCTGTCGGGGCACAGAGACATGTCGACAGGAATGATGTTACGTCGGTTCAGCAGCATCTTCTGTGCAGGGGAAAGGTCGAGGGGGCCGACGAGGTACATCTTCGGAGAATTGAGATGGCCGAGATTGTCGTGGAGCCAACCGATCCAGTGCAGGAAGTTGGGATCGTCGCCCGAAAACCCGATCAGGCAGAGTGTATTCTCCAGGAGGGCCTGGCGAACTGCGTTCACAAACGGTGCAAAGCGGTTAGGGTAGCACCGATAGTCTTCGTCGGTGATGATGAATTGAGGCTCTCCTCAAACGGGTGTGGGTGGGTTGAGGCGCGATCGGCGGGTCGGCGAGGGGTGCTGGCAGTTCACCTGACCGGCGGCGGGCGTGGCGCACCGTGGCGGGATATAGTCGGAGCGGAGTAGCTGCGGGCCGGCCGGCGTGTCAACGCGCTACGCGCGTCCTTCGCTGCGCTGCGGCCCTTCGGGTGACACACCGTCCGTCCCTCCGCTCAAGCAGCAGATATGGGCCTTGCGGCCCGGCCTGGACGGGGGCGTCCCGGCCGTCCACGACAACGCGGAAAGCGCGACGGCTGGCGGTTCGGGGATAGACGCTGGCTGATTGCCCCAACGGCCACCTCGGGTCCCGGCGCCGGCGGCGGACGCCCGTTGGGCGGGGCCAAGGGTGTTGTCGGGGCCGCGTGCGTCGTCTCGCTTGGCGGAAGCGGTTGCAAACGCAAGGGGCTTCCTGGTCTCATGGGCGTGTATCACCACGACCCGCGAGGAGGAGAGCCCCATGCGTCTGACTACGTTACTACGGCGGCTGTTGGGTGTCACGCAGATGTACGTCAAGCAGGTGGAAATGGCCGCCGACGGTCCGTTGACGGTGTCGGTGGAGCCGGCGTGGCGGCGTTCCCGGTGCGGGACGTGCGGGAAGCGGTCGCCGCGGTATGACCGGCAGCCGGTGCGCGAGTGGCGGCATCTGTCCTGGGGCCGGATGCCGGCGTGGCTGCGGTATGCGCCGTGGCGGGTGTCGTGCCGGCGTTGCCGCGGGGTGAAGGTGGAGCAGGTGCCGTGGGCGAGCGGCAGCAGCGTGTTCACGTCGGGGTTCGAGGAATTGGCGGCGTATCTGGCGCAGGTGACGGACCGGACGGCGGTGAGCCGCCTGCTGGGGATATCGTGGGTGACGGTGGGCAGCATCGTGGAACGGGTTGTGGCGCGGCGGCTGGACGGGGCTCGGTTCGCCAAGCTGAGACGAATCGGCGTCGATGAGTTCAGCTACCGGAAGCGTCACCGCTACCTGACGATCGTGGTTGACCATGACGAGCGTCGGGTGGTTTGGGCGGGGCGGGGGCGCAGCGCCGAGACGCTGGGGGCCTTCTTCGAGCAGTTGGGACCTGGTGGCTGTGCGCGGATCGAGTTGGTGACGGCGGACCTGGCGTCGAGCTGGCAGAAGGCGCTGCGGGCGTGGGTTCCGCACGCGCGGGTGGTGTTCGACCGGTTTCACGTTGAACGGCTTGCGGCGGATGCGGTTGACGAGGTGCGGCGTTCGGAGCAGCGGCGGCTGGCCTCGGAGCCGGAGGATGCGAAGGCGCTCAAGGGGACGCGCTATGCGTTGCTGAAGCACCCGGCGCGGCTGAGGCCTGGTGAGGCCCGGCGTCTGGAGACGTTGCGTCGTAAGAACCGGGCGCTGGACCGGGCCTACGAACTGAAGGAGTACCTGGCGACGATCCTGGGGCAGGCGACACCCGAGGATGCGCCGGCGCTGCTCGATGAGTGGCTGGAGTGGGCTGCGCGGTCCCGCCTGACGCCGTTCGTGAAGCTGGGGCGTACGATTCGGAAACACGCTGAAGGCATCCTGGCGTACCTGGACACGAAGATGACGAACGGTCCGGTGGAGGGCATCAACAACAAGCTGCGGGTGATCGCGCGTCGCGCCTATGGCTTCCACTCGCCCGGCGCGTTGATCTCGATGCTGTTCCTCTGCTGTGGAGGCATAGAACTGGCGCCGCCGCTACCCACACGCATTTGAGGAGACTCGCTTTTCCATCGTCTTGAACGGCACCCGCCAAAGCGATTCACAACCTTTGTAAGGGTAGGAGTAACCGCCGCCCGAGAGCCCCTTCGCCGACAGGTTCCCGTCCTGCCAGAGGCGGCCATCGGGATCGCGGTATCGGAACCGTTTCCGGTACTCGGAGCTGTACGGGGTGAATTGTTGGTTCCATGTCGAGGAGCGGCTCTGTGTGTAGAAAAGCAGCGTGTCAGCGTTGCGGCCGAACTTGCCGCCGTCGCTGTGAGCGGTTGTACGGCGCCACGTGATTGCGTTGCGGAAGTTGCCCGTTCCTAGGACAGCGTCACACAGCATCCGGAGGTAGGCGTCGGCCGTGTCATCACAGTGTATGTACAGGGAGCCAGTCGGCTTTAGCACGCGGCGCAGTTCGAGCAGCCTCACGGCGATCATGATGAGGTAGCTCTTCATGCTCTTGCCGTGCACGATACCGGCGTTGTCGATTGCGGCGTAGACCTTCGGTTCCCGGTCGGCGATCTCGCCGTGCCAAGCGACATCAACATCGCTCAGCGTCCATGTGTCTTTGAACGCGGCGCCAGCTGCCTTTGACCCAACGGGTGCTGCGTAGCTCTTGTTGCTGTTGAACGGCGGGTCGGCGTAGACGAGGTCGATGCTCTCGGAGTTCAGCCCGCGGAGAATTTCGAGGTTGTCCCGCGTCCACATCGTGCGGTTCACGAAGTTCGGGGCGACTGCACTGGCCACGCTCGAAGCGTGCTGACCAGTGGTCGTTCAGTTCTTCGACCGCCCTGCGGAGGCTCTGGTTTTGCGCGGTCTTCGGGTTGGGAAACGATGGTGGGAACAACGATCGTTCCTCTGCCGTAGGGGCCAAGTTTCTTAATTGCGGATCTCGTCGTCGTCCTGGTCGTTCTTGTCGTTTTCGCTGTACCGCTCGAAGATGAACCGACGGATCTCAGCCATCTGGCGGTCCGAGCTTTCCTGCCCAGCGTGAATTTCCTGCCGGATGCCCGCGACGGCGCTCTCGAGGCGCGTATTTGTCGTAGTCGTCGCGTTCTCGATCTCGGACGCGATGAACCCGCGCAGATCCCACGTCGACCCGACGACGGCCAACAGGATCACGAGAGCGAAACCCCCGATGGTCACCAGGTTGCTGGTGTGCACTATCGTTTTGCCTGTGCTCGTCGAAACCTTCTGGATCGTGGGTGGAACCACCGGCTCCCGCTCGGTCGGTGTTTTCGCAGGTTGCCGTTCCGGCTTTCGGGTCGGTTCCATCAAGGCCACCCTACCAACCTTTCCCCGCGCCTGCGGGGTAGGGCTGATGCTGTCGTGAGTCCGCGGTCTTGACGCGGTTGATCCCCGTCTTGCGGGGTACTACCTTCGCCGCATCCCGTCGGCCGGTCAAGCCCCGTGTTGCGGGGTGATTGGGTTTACAGGGTCACCAGCATCTCTGGGCGGTCGATTCCCCCGCGTGCGGGGTGTCTTTGCTCCAACCGGTTGGCCGGTGGAGAGTTGCGCCAAGTGTGCGTGCGGTCGAGCCCCGCGTTGCGGGGTGCGTTGCTGGGTGTCGGTCTTGCCGGAGCCTTCTGTCATTTTACTGCGTCGCGCAGCGGTTCTGGGCTTGCCTCTTCACTCAGCTTGTGGAGTGGGCTCACGCCACAACGGTGGTGGTGCTGCGGTGGCGGTGTCCGCGCATCACTTCGAGGTACTCGTCCTGGGCTTCCTGGTGCTCCTTCAGCATGTCGCGGATCAGCTTGTGGCGCTCCGTCCGCCGTTTGCGGCCGTGCCGCGATTCCTTGCGGAGAAGACCGTGCGTCGCTGCGACGACTTTGCGGCTTGACGCCGTGACGTGGAGGTCCAGTCGGCAGTAGATGGCGTAGCTCATCGGGTTCTGTCCTCGTGGTTGTGGGCGTCAGTCGACCCGGATCCAGTCCGCGATGGGCGTGCACGTTGACGGCTGTATCAGCACCACCGTGCCGGTGGCGTACCAGCCCTGGTTTTGGTCTCCCACGAAGCCTTGGACGCGGTTGCGTTCGTGGGGCTCGAGGCTCTCGTCGAAGAGCTTCTTCAACTCTTCCGCAGCGATGGTCGTCGGCATGTAGGGATGGGTGATGAGCACCGGCGTCCATCTTCCGTCTTCGGTCCAGCCCTCGATGTACTCCGTGTGGTCCAGGAGGGTTCTGTACCCCTTGGTGCCGTCCAGCTTGCAGCCTGGACAGTCGTAGGAAGGGCAGTAGCCCTTGAGCTCGCGAGCGAAGTGGTGCCGCAGGCAGTCGGGCACTGTCTGGCTCCGGCTCCGGCTCGTACGGTGCCACGGGTTTCTCTCGAAGAACCCGCGCCAGGCGTTGTCGCTCAGGCCGTACGGGCTCTTCTGGGTGCATCGCCGCTTCGTGTTGTGCGGGGGGCGTTCTCTGATCTCTGCTGGCGTCATGGTTTTGGGCCTCGTTGGACGAGTTAGTTCATCTCCGTTCGGGACTTGGTCACGTTGGTGCGGACGTTGTCGAGTCTGTTGTTGGTGTCCTTCCCGGTTTCGTCGAGGCGTTGCCTCATTTCGTTCTGCAACTCGTCGAGTTCACTGATCACCGCAGCGGTATTCCGGTTCATGAGCACCGCCAGAGTCGTGAAGCCGATGATCATCGCGAGGATCTCGTAGTTCATCGGCTGGTCGGTTTTCTTCTCTTGGGCGGTTGGTCGGGTTCTCAGCTCAGGAATGAGTGACCCCGCACGCGCGGGGATCGACCGGCACCAGAGCGCCCGTGAGCGCTGCGCGGCTGACGTTACCCCGCACGTGCGGGGATCAACCGCACGACGGAAAGCGCGGAGCAGCCTGACGACCAACCGGAAACATGACATGGTTAACCTTGTGGCGACAGTCGCGGCACCCGCAACGGAGTGGCTGGCGCCCGGTCACGAACTTCGAAACCAGCCCCTGGTTTTTTCGACAGCATCCCATGACAAACCACACAAGCGGACAGAACTCCTATCAAGTCGGCGATCACGAGTCGAGTAGCCCCGACAGAGTCGCCGTCAAGGGCAAGCCCACCATCCACCCCGACGCACGTGTCCACGAGACCGCAACCATCGACAAGACCGCGCGGATCCTGGCCGGCGTGGTCATCGGACCAAAAGTCGTGATCGGAGCGAAGTGCATCATCGGCGAGAACTCCGAGATCGGCACCGGGTCGCGCCTGCTCGAGGAGGTCAGAATCGGGAAGAACTGCCGGATTGGCGAGAGAACGACGCTCATCGAAGGGACGAGCGTGTGGAACGGCGCCCGGATCGGGAACGACTGCACCATCCACAGCGATCTCGGTCACGGCAAGGACACCGTCATCCTCGAGAACGCCGAGATCGGCGACCTCGTCAAGATCGGCTACGAAGTGTCGATCAGAGAGTGCGCGAAGATCGGCGACCGAACGACGGTCAGCAGCGAGTCCCTCGTCGGACCGGCAGCAACGGTCGGAGAGGACTGCGGAATCCAGGGCGCATCAATCGGAGCACGGTCCGAAATCGGCAACGGCTGCCAGCTCGAGTACAACACCCGGATCGGGTACCGGGCCAAGCTCGGCGCCGGATGTACAACGGCGTACGACGCACACGTGCCAAGCGGAGCCGACATCCCCGCCGGGACGAAGATCGAAACCCAGGAGGCCAACGACCGAATGCAGGGCCACTTCGAGATGAAGAACCTGCAGCAGCGCACCGCTCCCGGCGTTCACGCCGAGTCGGCGCGGATCAACCCCGCAGCGAAGGTCCACCCGGACGCCCACGTGGGCGCCGGGACCACCATCGCGGTCGGCGCCGAGGTGGCCGAGGGCGCGGTCCTGGGGAAGAATGTGCAAGTCGAGGCCGGCGCCCGGATCGGCCCCCGAGCCATGGTCGGAAGCAACGTCGTGATCGGCATGGGGGCCGAGATCGGAAACTTCGCAATCGTCGAGGCCAACGCCGACATCGGACCCGGCACGAAACTCGCGGCGACGGTTCCCGACAAAAGCGGCGAGCCGCCGATGCGGACGATCGTCCGAGAGAACGCCAAGATCGGCACGGGCTGCACGCTGGCACCGGGAAGCGCCGTGGACCAGAACTGCGTGATCGGCAACGGAGTTGCGATCGGAGAGAGATCGACTATCGAGTCGGGCTCCAAGATCGGGTCGCGGACCAACATCAGCGCGAAAATGCGGGTCGAGCACGGAGTCGAGATCGGGAACGACTGCGAGATCGAAACCCCCTGCCGAATCGGCTCCGGCACCCGCATCGGCGACAACTGCAACGTAACGGGGAACGCCATGGTGCGATGCGGCGTGGACGTGCCTCCAGGCACGACACTCACGATGGACCGCAAGCAAGCGACTGAAACCGCCCCGATACCGAGATTCGACGACCAGGAGCCTGCGCGCAATACGACGCCGAGTACGGCGACGGCCGCCGCCACATCCAAGGACGAAGAACGACCGGTCGTGACACGGGGTGCCGGACGTTCGGTGGGCGGCGGAACGCCGGCGACGGTGGAGATCGACCGCGGACCCGCACGCTGAAAGCGTGCGCTGAGAAGAACAAAAAGCAAGCAAGCGACACCACCAGACCCACCCAGGCGGGGATCAACCGCCTGCCGCGACCAACTGCCCGAATCCCTGGCCCGGCACCCCGCACGTGCGGGGATCGACCGGGCGGTTGGTCGGGTTCTCAGCTCAGGAATGAGTGACCCCGAACGTGCGGGGATCGACCCCGTGTCAGTCGCGAGCCTTTCGAGAAACACTATGCTACCCCGCGGACGCGGGGATCGATCGCATACGGTCCAACTCATTGTCCGGCGCCGATCGGCTACCCCGCGCGCGCATTGTGAGTTGCTGGTTCCCCAGTGCATTTGGGGATGGAGAGTGTTGGGCGCAACCTTGTGTTGCGAATCGCCGTTGCTCATCGGTCCCGGCGGCTCCTCGCAGGGGCCCGTATCTGCTCGCCACCAGTTGCTCTACGATGAGTTCCGCCGGGGGGGTGTAGGTGCGTAACCCCCCGTACGGGAGACTCGTCGAAGCTCGTGATCAGATATCGCCGGGCCTCAAGGCCGTCGTTGTCATCGGGCGTGTCCGCGGTCGCCGGCGGCGGCCGGCGGCGTCCCGCCCCCCACCGGGCGTCCAGCGCCGCGGGTCGGCGGTTGTCGCGTTGTCCCTGGCTTGTCAGCCTCGGGTTCGGGTTTCGATGACTGCTCACGCCAGGGAGCAGGGCTGGCCTTGAGGATGCCCGATAGCTCTTTCGCCGCTGCTCGTTGAGCGACCGGGTCTGGTTCCGGTATCTCCCTGGGTTCCAATGCCAGCGTTGTTCCTGCTGGGACTTCGGCGCCGTCGCGCACTTTCGCGGTGCCGGTTATTTTGCAGCCGTCGCCCAGCAGGGCGCCCGCGCCGATGTGGCCTTTGGCGATGATCTGGCAGTCGCTGCCGAGCTTCGCTCCGGGGTCGACCCACGCGTCGTCACCGATGACGGTCCGCGGTCCGATGACCGCGCCGACTTCGACGACCGCGTTCTTGCCGATCACGGCGTCTTCGTGCACTTCGGCGCCGGGGCCGATCTGCGCGTTGGCGCCTACCTGGGTGTTGGGATGGACGATGGCCGTGGGGTCGATCCGCGCGCTCTCTGCGTGCTTTCCGGCAGCCGCCGGCTGCTGCGGCTGCGCTCCCTGGCCGTCGGCCCGGCGGTGCTCTGCGCCGGTCGCGTTTGGTGTCTCGGGTGTTGCAGAGCTTCTTGCGTTGCTCGGCACCTTCTCGCGTTCGCCGATCCGGCTTCCATTCTCCAACACGGCGTGTGCGTCGATTTGGGTGTTCTTCTTGATCTGGCAGAGATCGCCTATCACTGCCCCTGCTCCGATCCACGCGCCCCGCCGGCCCCACGTGGCTGGTTCGATCTTGCAGTCTGCGCCGATCACGGCGCGGGGTCGCACCACGATCCCGTCTCCGAGCTGTGAGCCGGTGCCGACGCGTGAGCGTTCTCCGATCGCGGCGTTGTTGCCGATTGCGGCTTGATTCCCGATTTCGGCGCCTGAACCGATCCGTGTGATCAGTCCGGCCTCGGCTGGCTGGTTGTCGTGGGTGTCGTGGATATATGCGATGCTGTTGATGCTGCAGCCGTCCCCGATTCGCACATTGTTCTTTATCTGTGCGCCCTCGCTGATTGTTGTTCCCGTCCCGATCCGGCAGTTGCGGCCGACATCTACTTCGTCTGCCAGCTGTGCGTCCGTTTCGATCAGGGTCTTCTCTCCGACTGTGCAGTCGGTTCCGATGACCGCGCCGGCTCCGATGACCGCGCCGGCTCCGATGGTCGCCGACTCGTGGATCCTCGCCGTCGGGTTGACTTTGGCCTCGGGGTGGATCCCGGGTGGGCCTGCCGTCTCCGGCATCCTTTTGATTCCGTTGATCTGGTAGGGGTTCGATGTGCTCGCCGGTTCTTCCCCGCGTGTCTCTGTGGGTGCGGTCGCCTTCGCCTTTCGTGAGTCTGGGACGCCCGGCTCGCTCTTCTCCTGGGCCGGGTCGGCGGAATCGTTCTGAGGTTCGCTCATTGGATGGTTCCCTCGCTGTAGTTCGTGCGGTGTGTTTCCGGCTGGTTGCAGTGGGCTTGCCGGGCGAACGCGCGGAATGTCTTTAGAATCATAGCGGTGACTCCGGGTCTTCTCGGCGTTTGGTTGATTCAGGCCCTTGTGGTCGACCCTGGATGGGTGAGACCATCGTGCTTGGCGCGGATGGGGACCGACACCGATACCCAGGTTCCGATGGTGGTACGCTGGGGCCCGTTCTCGTGGGGATTGACCGCGGAGGTTCGCGAGTAGCGGCACGCGTTTCCCGCTCGACGGGGATTGACCGTGATCACGGAAGAGTCCATGCCCGAAGGAGAGACCCCGCGTACGGGGATGAAATCTTCGGTTGTCAATTCGGAAGCATCCGGCATTCCGACCTTGCCGTTGCTGATGGCTTGCGGCGCGGCACCCGGGCTGTCCCCCATGTCCGGGGATCTACCGACGGGTGCCGGATGCGTTGCCTTTGTCGGAACCGACAGCGGCGGATGCGGTACGGCGGCGTCCGCCAGAGAGGAAAACAGTGCTGGATGAACAAGGGTGTATCGCGCTTGAGGCGGTCTGCTTCCAGCTTGGAAGCAACCCCGATACCTATGACCAGAGCGCTTGGGGTGAGGTGGTCTCGGTTTTTCGGACAACCGGCTAAGGTGTATTCCAGGGCCTTGGGGAGGCACTGGGATGACGACGAAACGGCGCCGCCGGTTCACGGCGGACTTCAAGAAGCGGGTGGCGCTCGAGGCGTTGCGGGGGGACCGAACGGTGCAGGCGATCGCGGCCAAGCACGAGGTCCATCCGAACCAGGTGGGCACCTGGAAGCGGCAGGCGGTCGAGGGATTGGACGAGGTGTTCGCCCGCGGCGGATCGCCCGGCCCGTCGGAGCACGAGGCGACGATCCGCGACCTGCACGCGAAGATCGGCGAGTTGACGATGGAACGGGATTTTTTTCAGCGGGGGTTGCAGCGATGAGCCGGCCGGCGCGGCGGAACCTGGTCGACCGGGACGGCGCGTTGAGCATCAGGCGCCAATGCGAGCTGATGGGCATCAGCCGCTCATCGGTGTACTACGCGCCGCGGGGAGAGAGCGCGGAGAACTTGGCGTTGATGCGGCGGATGGACGCCTTGTCGCTCCAGTACCCGTTCTACGGCAGTCGGCAGATGGCGCGCCACCTGCGGCGCGAGGGCGTGGCGGCGGGGCGCCGTCGAGTCCGGCGCCTGATGGGCCTGATTGGCCTGGAGGCGATCTACCGCAAGCCGCGCACGAGCGACGCGCAGCCGGATCACCACGTCTACCCGTACCTGCTGCGCGAACTGAAGATCGACCGTCCGGACCAGGTGTGGTGCGCGGACATCACGTACATCCCGGTGACGACCGGCTTTCTGTACCTGGTCGCGGTCATGGACTGGGCCAGCCGACATGTGCTGTCGTGGCGGCTGTCGAACACGATGGACAGCAGCTTCTGCGTCGAGGCGCTGGAGGCGGCGCTGCAGACGGGGACGCCCGGCATCTTCAACACCGACCAGGGGTCGCAGTTCACGAGCGCGGCGTTCACCGACCGTGTCCAGGCTGCGGGCGCGCGGTGCTCGATGGACGGCCGCGGTCGGTGCCTGGATAACGTCTTCATCGAGCGGCTCTGGCGGTCGCTGAAGTACGAAGCGGTGTATCTTCACGAACTGGCGGACGGGTTTGTGGCCGAGCAGGTGATCTCGGAATGGATGACATTCTACAGCGACGTGCGTCCGCACTCGGCGCTCGGCGGACGCACGCCGGCCGAAGCCTACCGCGAGGAGCGGGCGGCGTGAACACGCGGGCAGCGGGGCGTGGGACCACTACGGCGGGCATCGCGGCCACGACCGACGCCGTGACGACCGTGGCAGCCGCCGGCGAGCGTGGGAGGCAAGGGACGACGCGGGGCGTGATTTACCAACCGGGGTCCACCTTGACCAAGTTCGGGACCTTTCCGGAGAACCGGACCACGTCGGTGAGCCGGTCGTTGACCGGCTCCAGCACGGTCCCGTTTCATCGGGGTGGACGGTGTTTCGTCCGGCTGCCGGTGAGCCGGTCGTTGACCGGCTCCAGCACCGTTCCAGTTCATCGAAAAGGAGGAAGCCGTCAGCGCATGAGCGGACCGAGCACCATGTCCCACCCGGCGATGTGGACCTGCCCGGCCTGTGGACGCCCGCTCACCGTCGCGCTGAATCCGGAGGAAGGAGAGGCGGGCGCCCACAGGCCGTTGGAAATCTCGCGGGCGAGCGCCGCCGCCCATGCCTGCGCGCCGGCCGCGAGATTCCCACAGTTCCACAACGCATCATCATTATCGATAATCGGGTACGAACCGGCCTCGTGCCAACCATGGCAGCCGCCGGTCAGTGCAGGAGCAGGAGCGGAGGACGATGAGGGCGTGATTTCGCAATCGGAATACACCTTAACCAAGCCCTCGAGTTGTCCAAACCACCGGGACCACGTTAGGGAACCGGATGTGAGCCGGACTGCAACTCCCCGGAGTGCATCGCCGGACACATCGTGTCCACAATGACGAAAGGCCACGCCGCGTACGAGCGGAAGCTGCGCATGATTGAGGGCGTCCCGACGAGTACGGACCTGGAGAACGCGATCCGCGATGCAGCGACCGAGACCCTCGGGTTGACCGCGGTGCCGCGACTTTTCGAGCCGGAGTGGCCGAGGGAATGGCTGGAGCAAGCTGGCTGCATACCAGAACACCCCGAGTTTCGGGAGATCGACCCAAGCGCCGACGAGGCTGTAATCGTCCTGCTGACGATTATCGACGGCGAACTCGACGAAGCGCTCGAGCCCTCGCTGAAGCTGCAGCGGAGCGCCGGCGAAGATGAGGCCGGGCAACCGGCGACCGCGTGACCCGACGCCAGCGGAACCGCGAAACGACAGGCGGGGAGTAGACAAGAGCCGCCACCCCGCCGGTGCGGGGATCTACCGATGCGAGCAGCCGATGATCCAGGAGACTCCCCGCGAGGTGGGGAGTCGCTGCGCCGTTGGGCAACGCGGTTCCGCGAGGCGCCTGCTTACGGCCGTTCGGCTGGCCGGGTGTCCAGGAACGCCGGCGGGGTTTCGGGGGTGTGGGGTGGTGCTGTTCCTGGTCCGTCCGGTACGGACTCCAGATCCGACCTGACCGACGCTTCCGCCCTCGATTACCGCGGTTGTTTCAATGATTCTTCTGACGCTGGTGTTCTTGGACGCGGAGAGGTTCGACCACTCTTTTGCGATGTCGTTCCAGTTCCAGCGATCGTCGAACGTCTGGCCTGCGGCTCGTGATCGTGCGGGCGCGTTGAACACGCGGCCGGCGTTGAACGGCGGGTCGGTCGCGATCAGGTCGACTGAGCTGTTTTCGAGCCCTCGGAGAACCGGCAGGTTGTCGTAGATGTAGAGCGTCCGGACCGGTGTCCGCGTCATCCCCGGAAATGTATCGGGTCGGGTCTAGTCGATTCCGGTCAGAAGCCGCTCGAGGTCTCGTCCTTCAAGGTCGTCGTCTCGGAGCCCGTCATCTTCGCGTGGCGTGCTTTCGGGTCGTCTGGAAAAGCAGAGTCGGCAGAACTTGAAGGGCGCTGGCAGATCGTTGATCGGCCGGTTGCAATCCGCGCATCGTCGTGAGCGGCCGGCGACCGCGTTCTGTGTCACGGTTTGTCCTCGGTCGTGTCTGTTTCGGGGGGCGGGACCGCGGTCGTGACGCTCGTGTCAATCCTGCCGCGCTGCCGGCGGATGACCTTGATCTTGAGGGCCTCGCCGTCCTTGAGGAAGTTCTCAGGCCTTCTCTTTCACCTGATCTCGTACGCGATGTTGCGGTCGTGAGGATCGCGAATCAGAGTAAATCGTCGGCCGTCGTGCGTGCGGCCGTCAGGGGTTGCCACGACACGGAGACCCTGATCGACATTAGAACGGAACTGAATGGCGATAGCCCCTTCGGCGCCGGGCTTATCAGCGTTCGCCATTGCTGTTGCCCGGGTCTCGTGTCTTGCTGCCGTCTTGTTGTCGGCGTACGTCCCGGCGCTTTTGGAGTCTCCTCAAATGCGTGTGGGTAGCGGCGGCGCCAGTTCTATGCCTCCACAGCAGAGGAACAGCATCGAGATCAACGCGCCGGGCGAGTGGAAGCCATAGGCGCGACGCGCGATCACCCGCAGCTTGTTGTTGATGCCCTCCACCGGACCGTTCGTCATCTTCGTGTCCAGGTACGCCAGGATGCCTTCAGCGTGTTTCCGAATCGTACGCCCCAGCTTCACGAACGGCGTCAGGCGGGACCGCGCAGCCCACTCCAGCCACTCATCGAGCAGCGCCGGCGCATCCTCGGGTGTCGCCTGCCCCAGGATCGTCGCCAGGTACTCCTTCAGTTCGTAGGCCCGGTCCAGCGCCCGGTTCTTACGACGCAACGTCTCCAGACGCCGGGCCTCACCAGGCCTCAGCCGCGCCGGGTGCTTCAGCAACGCATAGCGCGTCCCCTTGAGCGCCTTCGCATCCTCCGGCTCCGAGGCCAGCCGCCGCTGCTCCGAACGCCGCACCTCGTCAACCGCATCCGCCGCAAGCCGTTCAACGTGAAACCGGTCGAACACCACCCGCGCGTGCGGAACCCACGCCCGCAGCGCCTTCTGCCAGCTCGACGCCAGGTCCGCCGTCACCAACTCGATCCGCGCACAGCCACCAGGTCCCAACTGCTCGAAGAAGGCCCCCAGCGTCTCGGCGCTGCGCCCCCGCCCCGCCCAAACCACCCGACGCTCGTCATGGTCAACCACGATCGTCAGGTAGCGGTGACGCTTCCGGTAGCTGAACTCATCGACGCCGATTCGTCTCAGCTTGGCGAACCGAGCCCCGTCCAGCCGCCGCGCCACAACCCGTTCCACGATGCTGCCCACCGTCACCCACGATAATCCCCAGCAGGCGGCTCACCGCCGTCCGGTCCGTCACCTGCGCCAGATACGCCGCCAATTCCTCGAACCCCGACGTGAACACGCTGCTGCCGCTCGCCCACGGCACCTGCTCCACCTTCACCCCGCGGCAACGCCGGCACGACACCCGCCACGGCGCATACCGCAGCCACGCCGGCATCCGGCCCCAGGACAGATGCCGCCACTCGCGCACCGGCTGCCGGTCATACCGCGGCGACCGCTTCCCGCACGTCCCGCACCGGGAACGCCGCCACGCCGGCTCCACCGACACCGTCAACGGACCGTCGGCGGCCATTTCCACCTGCTTGACGTACATCTGCGTGACACCCAACAGCCGCCGTAGTAACGTAGTCAGACGCATGGGGCTCTCCTCCTCGCGGGTCGTGGTGATACACGCCCATGAGACCAGGAAGCCCCTTGCGTTTGCAACCGCTTCCGCCAAGCGAGACGACGCACGCGGCCCCGACAACACCCTTGGCCCCGCCCAACGGGCGTCCGCCGCCGGCGCCGGGACCCGAGGTGGCCGTTGGGGCAATCAGCCAGCGTCTATCCCCGAACCGCCAGCCGTCGCGCTTTCCGCGTTGTCGTGGACGGCCGGGACGCCCCCGTCCAGGCCGGGCCGCAAGGCCCATATCTGCTGCTTGAGCGGAGGGACGGACGGTGTGTCACCCGAAGGGCCGCAGCGCAGCGAAGGACGCGCGTAGCGCGTTGACACGCCGGCCGGCCCGCAGCTACTCCGCTCCGACTATATCCCGCCACGGTGCGCCACGCCCGCCGCCGGTCAGGTGAACTGCCAGCACCCCTCGCCGACCCGCCGATCGCGCCTCAACCCACCCACACCCGTTTGAGGAGAGCCCGCTTTTGTCGACAGCTCCGTTGAAGACCGGAAAAACGCGCCAGTACGGGCGGTTGCGTTGTGGTTTTCGAAATCGAATTGTCATGGACGAGACTCCGTTCATCTGTGGGTCGTGGATGGCCGCGTAGTAGATTCAGCGCTGGTCACACCGGTCGGTCACCGGTGGGAACCAGGGAACATGCCGCTTCGGGTTGGGGGCGGGGGCCGGGGTGTTTTCCGGAGCTTCAGTTCTGGTCGACCGAGGAGTACTTCGCTGGCGTGTCCTGGAGCGGCGGTTGAAGCGGATGTCTGCCGCGACCAGGAGTGCGTTGTCCGTCTAGTCGATTCCGGTCAGCAGCCGCTCGAGGTCCCGGTATTCGAGCCACTCGTCTCGCAGCCCGTCGTCTTCGGGTGGTGTGCTTTCAGGTTGTCTGGAAAAGCACAGTCGGCAGAATCTGAAATGCGTAGGCAGCTCGTCGATCGGCCGTTTGCAGTCCACGCATCTTCGTGAGCCACCGGATGCTGGGTTCTGTGTCATCTCGGTTCACCGCGGTCCCGGCTCACGGTTCCATCACCCACGTGTTGGCGTTGGCGCGGGGCATCGTTATCCAGCCGGCCGAAAACCTTTCGTCGTCTCCGCGGTTGTCGTGCACGTGCACCTCCAGCCAGGCGTAGCGCCTTCTCCAGGTGCTTCTGTCGATCCGTCTGCAGATCGTGAATTGCTGTCCTGTGGACATGGACCCGATCACGTGTACCTCGGAGAGGACGAGGGGGAGGAACCACCATGGCTCGGGGTCGCCATTGTACAGCAGCCATCCTCGTTGGGCGGTTCTCTCGACTCCCTGGCACTTGTGCGTGATCTCTGCGTTCGTTCCCCTGGGGGAATGTCCGTTCTGGGCGGAGTGGCTCTCCGCGAGCGCTTGTGCTCCTGCCAAGCTGATCACGAGCAGCGCGCTTGTCAGTTGGTTCATGTGCTTCGGTCTCTTCTCTGCGGTGTCGAGGCGATGCTGCGGTCTCCGCCGTGCAGAGTTTGGGTCTGGTTTCCGGTCGTCGGGTTTGCGCTAGTCTCGGTCTTCCACCTCGTGGCGGTCAGTTCTCGGCTGCGTCCGTTTCGGCGGGAGGGATGGTGGCGTTGACGGTGACGTCCATCTCTTCGTGATGACGCCGAGCCGCGATTTCCATGCGCTCGCCGTTCTCGAGGAAGATGCCGAACGTGCGCTTGACATGCCGTTTCACGACTGCTGCGACGGCGAGGTTCCGTGGCAGCAACAGGCCCGCCGCCGTCTTGTACGCGTAGTTGCGGTGCTGCTCGAGCTGTGTGCCGACGGAGTCGTCATCCCTGTGATCGGACTCCGAGAAGCATGCGTCGGTGATCAGCTCGGCGAGGTCTGCGACCGTGGGGTCGTTTCCTTCGGTGCTGAGCATGATGTCGTCTCGCGTCGGCCAGTAGATCTCATGGTTCAGGAAGGCGATGTCGACCGGAAGCTGGTGCTCCTCGACGCGCATGGTGGCGGGATCGCGCAGCTCGATCACCACCTGGATGCGTTCCGCCCGCCGTTGGCGGGGGGCGCCGGGTTCATTGCTCGCGGTTGCTGGCGGTAGCTCTGCTGCCTGGGTTTCGGAGGGTTCGCCGAGGGTCTGGTTGCTGCACGGGACGTGCACTAGTGGCTGGCCGTGGTACATGAACTCAATTCGGTAGTTCACGAGTTCCCGGTAGAAGGGCAGCTCGACGGCCTCTCGAGTCGCACAGATCACTTGGTCGGCCAAGCCGGCCTGCCGGATGGCTCTCATCACGATGTGGAGGTCGGGGTTCCACTCTCCGGTCGCCACCGGTTCGAAGTCTTCCGCTTTCGTCGGCGGGTCAAGCGGCGCGGATGGGTCGGGTGGCTTGGATGGGTCGATCAGTGCGGAGATTCCGATCGGGTTCTTCGGAGCGTTGACCGCTTCCGGGACGGTCTTCCGCTCGGGGTTCTCCGAGTAGGGGCTCCATGGATGGCACTTCAGGGGGATTGTTGGCGTTTCGATCAACGCTGTTTCCATCGTCGCTTCTCTCCTCGTTGTCAGGCTTGGGCCTGACTGGAGCGGATATCCGGTGTCTCGGCCTTTCGGCGTTCACTGATCCCCGCGTGCGCGGGGTAACGGATCCTCGAATACCAGAACATCGGCTCGCCGCACGGTCGATCCCCTCGCTTGTGGGGCACTGTGCTGGCGGGGTTACGGGCTGTGCGGTTCTCTTTGCCAGTCTGCACGTGCCGGACCAAACGCGGGTGTCTAGCACTACCCTGTGGAGAGGTGGATCCCCGCGTGCGCGGGGTCTATTGAGACGATAAATGTTCGTGGCGATCTCGACGCGGTTCACTTCCGGTTACGCGGATAGCGGGGCAGACGTGTTCTTTGAGCTTGTAGGGTTGACCCTCGTGTACCTGGGGCGTGGTTGGTGTTGGGGCGCGAGCCGTTGCACCCAGCTCGGTTGACCCCCGCCCGTGCGGGGAACGCTTTTTCTTGCAGGCGGTGTCATTGACTGTCGAGTGGTTCACCTTTGCCGGCGCGGGGTCGACCTCGGCGACGCGAGCGTTCCAGACGACGATTAGCTTGAAGGGTACCGACTGGGTGGTTGTTTAACTCGTTCCCGGTTTCCGGTGTTTGCGAAGCTAGTCCGATTGGCGTCGACAGTACGCCTCTGGGCATTAGCCGCGTTTCATCGTTCGGTCGGCCTCTCACGTGCTGCTTGTCACTATCCTTTTGGTCCCGTCGGACTTGCGACCTTCGTCGGGTGCAGAACCGGAGTTTCCGGTACGAGTCCCCGACATGGCTGAACGCTTGAACGATCTTGATGGTGCGGCCTGGGTGTCGCACTCGACGACGTTGATCGAGAGTCGGCCTGGTCCCCGCAGCAAGCTCAAGAAGTCGCATCCGGCGACCTTCTCGGAACTCGACGCCGGTCGGCTGGTCCGCTTCTTCACCCGCCGGGGGGGACTGGTTCTCGACCCGTTCGCCGGCACCGGTTCCACCGCGCTCGCGTGCGCCGCCGAAGGACGGCGGTCGTTGGGCTTCGAGCTGTACCAGGAATGGGCCGATCTCGCCCGCCGGCGGATTGCCGAGGAGCTGCCGGCTGGCGCGGATCCGGATGTCCACGAGATCCGCACCGGCGACGCTCTCCCGGCGTACGGTGCCCTCAATGACGCGTCGGTCGATTTCGTCCTGACAAGTCCGCCGTACTGGTCGATCCTGAAGAAGATCGACAAGCTCGTTCGCGAGACGCGTGTTGATGTCGGCCTTGCCCACGAATACGGGGGGGATGCCGCGGATGTAGGCCGGGAGCGGTCCTACACCGATTACCTGGCTGATCTCGCCCTGCACGCGGCTGCGTGGCGGCGAGTCCTGCGGCCGGGCCGGTACGCCTGCGTGCTGGTCGGGGACTTCCGGCACGGTCCGACATTCCACATGCTGCACGCTGATGTCGCGGGGCTTTTGGACGGCGCTGGCCTGAAGCCCTCGGGTCTGTTCGTGATCGTCCAGCGGAACCGGCCAGCCATGCCGTATGGCTTTCCGACGGCTTTTGTACCGCAGGCGGCCCACATGTTTGTGGTGGTGGCCCGGCGGCTGCCGGAGGTCCGGCAGCTGTCGGCGTCCGCGTGACTCGATCCGGCTACCAGCTGAACCCGGTTCCGACCGTGATCTGGCTCGGGCTCATCTCGGTCACCCTGACCGGAATGTCGGCGAAGATGGTCGCCAGGGCGATGCCGGCGGCGGCCATGGCGATGCCGGAGTACAGCCTCTTCTGGTCGAAGCCCTGGCTCGTCCGTGCGGTTCCCGTCAGGTTGTCCGGGAGGGACTGTCTCGAGTGGTGGTGCAGGTCTCTGTACAGGTAGCTCTCGGGTGCACGACAAGAAAGTGGGGGATTTGCCGTCGGGGGTATTGAGCGAGTGCTGATCGGCCGATTCCTCGGGTAGGAGGACTCCGACCATGCCCGAGGCGCAGTTGACTGAACCGCTCGATCACGCGGTCGAAAAAGGGGGCGTCGAGGAGCTGTTCGCCGCGTTGGAGGCAGCGGTCGGGGCCGACGTCGACGCGTTCCTCAAACGAGGAAACGTGAATGCCCAGGACTTCGAGACTCTCTTGCAGACCGTTCACCGTCGAGCGCTCGCCACGGCAAGCCAAGCCGTCAAGGTGATTGGCGCGCAGCGTTCGTAGCCGCGCTCGCGGCCGAAGTCGATGCATTCATCGGGCCGGGGAGCGTCGACGCGCAGGACTTCGAGGCCCTCGAGCAGGCCCTCCGTCGCCAAGTCCTCGGCCTCGCCGCTCAGGCGATGGCGGAGTACTTCGACGCGGACGATTCCGACCATTCGAGTTCGACGATAGCGTGCGCCTGCGGCCAGACGGCGCACTACGCCGGCCGCCGCCCGAAGACCTTCACCACGCTGTTGGGGTCGCTGACGCTGGACCGCGCCTACTACCACTGCGCCGCCTGTCGCAGCGGAAGCTGTCCGCGCGACCGGGCCCTGGGTCTGCAAGACACCTCGCTGTCGCCCGCCACGGCGCGGCTGGTGGGACTGGCGGCGACGAGCGTCAGCTTCGCCGAAGCGAGCGAGTGGATGGGGGAACTGGCCGGCGTGGCGGTCGACCCCAAACAGGTCGAGCGCACCGCCGAAGCGCTGGGCCGCGAGGTCGCGGCCGACGAACGCGAGAGGGTCGAGCCCGCACCCGGCGCGGCGGCGACGATGTACCTGGGGCTGGATGGTACCGGCGTGCCGGTGCGCAAGTCCGAGGTGGAAGGCCGGCGCGGCAAGCAGCCCGACGGCTCCGCCAAGACCCGCGAGGTCAAGCTCGTCACCGTGTGGACGGCGGAAACACGCAACGCCGACGGCCTCCCCCAACGCGACCCCGGGTCGGTCAGCTACAGCGCTGCGGTCGAGAGCGCGGCCAGCCGCCCCACCGACCCGCTGCCCTCCCCGTTCGCGCAACGGGCGTATCGCGAAGCGCGGCGGCGCGGCTTCGACACGGCGGCGCGGCGCGTCGTCATCGGCGACGGGGCCGAGTGGATCTGGAATCTGGCCGCCGAACAGTTCCCCAGCGCCATCGAAATCATCGACATCTACCACGCCAAGGGGCATCTGTGCGATGTCGCCAAGGCCATCTACGGCGCCGGCACGGACTTGGCCGCCCGGTGGGGCAAGGACCGGCGGGACGAGTTGGACGCGGGGCGGATCGATGCGATCCTGACCACCCTGCGCGCCCACAGTGAGACCTGCGAGGAGGCCCGCAAGTGTATCGACTACCTGACCCGCAACCGCCACCGGATGCGCTATCCGGAGTTCCGAGCGTGGGGTCTTTGCGTGTCGTCGGGCGTCGTCGAGGCCGGATGCAAGCTCGCAATCGGCGCCCGGCTCAAGCGCGCCGGCATGCACTGGACCGTGGCCGGCGCCAACGCCATCATCGCCCTGCGGTGCTGCAAGCTCAGTGGCCGCTTCGAGGATTTCTGGGAACGACGAGCCGCCAGGGCCGCCTGACAGCCATCTCACGAATCTGACGTGCACCCGTAGCTCTCCTGGTGGTTGGGCGACCCCGTCAGGTGGTCTGTGACAGTGACGTGGATCTGGAAGTCGATCCGGCACTCGTCGTTGGCTTTGTACGCGTAGAGGTCGGTTATCGTCGTCATGACGGACACGTCATAGAACGGTTCCAGCGACTCCCGGGGGAGGGAGCCCATCGTCCTGCAGGTGCGGCCCATGAGTGCTGTCGCGGCGCCGGCCGCGGCCAGCGCGATGCCGCTCCAGGTTCGGGCTCGTGACCGGGTCCGCCTCGGCCGTGCTCGCTCCTGACGCTGCTCCTCGAGCGCGCCGGTCATCATGGCCGACCGGATCTTCTCCTCCGTCCGGTCTCTGACCGTCTGGGCGCTGGTGCCGGCGCTCGCCGCCAGCACCAGGACTGCTGCGATCCACGTCGTCGCTCTCTTCAAGGTGTTCTCCTTCCGTTTTTCCCTTTTAGGGCGTGGCCGGAAGGCTATATCGCCGGGTACGCCGGTCTGTCGCTGGGCGGCCCCGGGGCTGATCCGCGGCCCGCCGCCTCGACGACTGCGCCGGGCCGGATGTTCTCTCCGTTGATGAAGTGTAGCTTGGGGTCTGGCGCCGGTTTTTGCGACACGCGCGGGTCAGTCAGCTGGTGCCGGTCGGATCTTCAGGGTTCCGGCAGACCATGTCCCGTCGGTAGTTGTCGTGCGTCTCTTCGGCGCGTGTCGTGCGCGGTCAGCGGCAGGCTTGGTCGTCGCAGTTCAGGTTTCCCGGTTCACTCGTCGCGTTCCCTGATCCGGACGTTCCTGCAGAGCAGGATGATGTCGATGCATTTCGTGCAGGTCACCGTGCGGTGCTTGGTCGCCTTCATCGTCGGCGCGTCGGGCTCATCCTCGGTGTCGCCGATGTCGAACGCATCTCCGCACAGCGTGAACTCGCCGTGCATCAGGTGCACTCCGTCCTCGCTGACCATGAACTCGCGGTGCTTGGTCATCTTCATGATGGCGGTCACGGGCAAGCTGGCTTTCGCCCGGGCAATCTGGTGGGTGAGGAGGTCCGCGGTGGCTTTGTAGCGTTCGTAGCTCGTTGCGCTCTTCAGGGCTGCCTCGTGCAGCTTTTCTGCTGGCAGCCACAGCTTGTCGCTGTCGATGTGGTCGCGACAGTGCAGGAATGTCAGGGCGATCGGCAACTCGAGGTCCTCCTCGGCCCAGGTCGGGCCCTCGATGAACGTCGCGCGCACTTGCGCTGGCACGGCGGTGATTGCCTTGCCGTGGAAGTGCAATCCTCCGTGTGAGGCGGTCTCAATGATCTCGACTTCCGGCCCGAGGCGGGTGACGTGATCGATCGTGCCCCACGGGCTCTGGTCACCTTCGCGCATGTTTCTCGTGCTCCTCTTCTTGTGTCCGGGCGGGGTCCGACGGTTCGGCGGGTGTTTCCGGCAGGGCCGATGTCGATCACGGCCGTCCGCGGTTTTCTTCGGCTGGTGCCGCGATCTCGCTGACTTCGGGGTGGACGTACCGGACGATCGCCCTTGTGGCGGGTACGACCACGAATGTGGTGCAGAGGATGAGCACGCTGCATGCCGTTGCCAGCAGCGCTGCCTCGCCTTCTGTCGTGTGTGAGGCGCGTGGTTCGATCAGGCCGTGCAGGACGTCGTTCCGCCATCTCCACAAGCGGATCACTTCGCTTGCTGCTGTCAGGCAGACGACGACTACCACGACTGCCATTATCGTCGCCTCGAACGCGGTTTTCAGTACGTCGTCGTAGACGCCGAGCATCATGGTCATTTGAGCGTTCTTCGGCTTTCAGCTCGGACGGCGTTTCCGGGCAGCTGGTTGTCGGCTGGTCGTCCTGGCGCTCGAGGATCAGGTGAGCCTCGGCCCGTCTCGTCGAGGTCGGTTTCCGCAGGTTCGGTGGGATTCGGATCCGGGTGCGGGTTGCGCCGTGTCCGTCGACCGGGGGGGCGACGGGTTCCTGGATCTCGGGGCGAGTCTGCGCTACGCGCGATGCGATGAGGACCGCTGGGTGTCCTGGCGGTTGCCGGTGGGGCTTGTTCAGCCGACGGGCTGGCCGTGGCCTCTGAGCGGCACCCTCGCTCCGGCTTGTCCGTCAGCTTGTCTCTCTGCTTGGCCTGCGCCGTCGTCCAGTTGTGTCTGGCTTCGGGTCGGCGCAAGTCTGTCGTTGCCGCGGTGGAGGAGCTCCCGGTGGTCGTTCGACAGATTCGGAATCCACTTTGCGGCTTTCTCGGGATTCGCCATCGCGTCTCTCGCGAGGTGGTCGCCGAGGTTCTCGCGGTGCTCGACCTCCTTGTTCAGGACTTGCTGCACTGACGGTTCTGCGTGACCGGCAGTGTTTCTCGCCGCGTCGAGGCCCGGCAGCTCGAGATCTTCCAGGTCGGCGATCATCTCGCCGTCGCTCATCGCTGCCCAGCGCTTCCAGTCTTCGGGCCGGATCTCCCCGCGGTCGCGGCGGTCGGCGGCGTCCGTGCGTTTCGTGCGCTCTGCCTTGAGCATCGTGCCGATCTCGTTCGGGAGCCGCCACGGCGCCTCGCTTGTGAATCCGGGGCGACTCGCCCCCCGGCTGTTCTGGTCGTGCATCGTCTCGAGGATTCGGTCAGGTGCGTCTTTGAGCACCGACGGGGCGTCCTTGACGTTGCAGTCCTTCAGTTCCATCAGGACGGTTCTCGCGGGGTGGATCCTGGTCTGTTTCTCCCTCGTTATCTGGCTTGCAGCCTGGTCCAAGCCGTGGTACCGAGGGTCCGAGCCTCCTACGGGGTAGTCGTGTCTGAGATCACGCTCGATTCCGGCGGAGGCCTTGGCGATCGCCCGCGGCGTCATCGCGCTCAGCTTGTGCCACCGTGATTCGGCGTCCATTCCGAAGAGTCGCTCGCCCGCCTCGTTCTGGAGTGCCGTCTGGTTCTCGGGTGTCTTCTGGCCTCTCTGGCCTGGACCGTCATTCATTGGTCTTCGCTCCGTTTTCTTCGGCGGTGGGGGTTTCCGTCGTCTGGCCTCTCTGGCCTGGACCGTCATTCATTGGCGTTTTTCGGCGTTCTTCGGCCGTTCGGACCTGCGGGCTGGTCACGCGGCTTATCTCCAGGCGCAGGTCGGTCGCTGCCGTCTCCAGCTTTTCCGCGGCCTTGATGGCGCGGATCCGTAGTCGGCTCTCGTGCGGGTCCGGGGTCTTGCCCGCCTTGTTCCGGCGCGTGAGGTCGTTCTTGAGCTGGTGACCGGCCGTTTTGGCGTCCCTGGCAGCCTGCTCGATCGTGTCGATGGATGCCGTCATCGTCTCGAAGCTCGTTCTCTCGGACCGGGCTCTCGTCGCTCCTCTCGTGCTCGTGGCTCCGGGGTCGTCCCGGGGTCGGGGTGGTCGAGGGGCGCCCGCCCCCAAGCTCGCTCAGCGCGTCGTACGCCGCCTTGCGGGCGTACGGAGGGAGGCTCGAGGGGTCCCACAGGTCCCAGCTTCCGGTCCGCTCTCCGATCCGCGTCCGGTGCTTGCCGTCCCGGCTCGTCACCGTGGTTCTCTGGGTCCGGGCTCCGACGCAGGTCAGGGTTGTCATCTGGGCGGATATGAGCTTCGGGTCCAGCGAGAGCCAGTCCGTCAGCCACCGTTCCAGCTCGCGGGCTTCGGTCCGCTCGTCCGGCGTTTTCGCGCGATCTACCGCTTTGGCGACCAGCGCCTGGAGCTTGGCCTTGTCCTGTGCGACCTCCGTTATGGCCCGGATTCCCGGTTCGGGTTCCCCTGTGAGGCGGTGAGCGGTGCGAACCCAGCGGATCAGGCTGGTCTGTGCGTAAATCCAGAATGGTTCGTCGCTGCTTTCGGCTACCGCCTGGACGATGGCCGCGTCGACTCTCGCGTTGGCGTAGGTGTCGTTTCCGCAGATTTCGTGGCTCATGCCCTCAAGTCTGTCCACCCCGGAACGGTCGCCGGGGGCGGGAAGCGTTTCAAGGGATGTGCTGGGGTTGTGCGGCTGCGGCTTCCTGGTCTGGGCCGCCGGCGGCGGCTGGGTTCCGTTGCTGCCCGGTGTCCGGGTCGTCGACCCGTTCCAGCCGCCGCCAGCTGTAGCCGTCCCGGAGGTCGATCGCCGGGTACCGGTCGGCCTCGTCGGTCTCGGGAGACTCCTCGTCATCGCTCTCGGGCTCGGCGTCGCCGAACTCGCGGCGGAGGTTTTCCGTGATGGTGTCGACGAACTCTGTCATGTCGGTCCCGTCATCTTCGAGCCAGGACGAGTCCCCGCGGACTGCCCAGAATGCGGGCCGGTCGTACGTGGTTGTGAACGCGAACAGCCTTCTGCCGTTTCCGTAGATTACGTTCGACAGCGGTGGCGTGAAGGTGATGGTGTCCTCCGGTGTCCAGAGGAACGCTGTCGTCGGCACCGACACGCGGTTCCGCAGAGCCTTGTGCTCGGTGTTGCGCTCGTCCGCGAGCCGGATGCTCACGCCCTCGGGCTTCTCGTAGTCCCGAATGTCGGCCGGTCGCGGTCGCACCCCGGCCAGGATTTCGATGCACGCCGGGCATGTGGTGTCCTCAAGCCGCTTGGCTGGTTCTCCGGATTCTCCGCACAGGGGAGCCGTGATCACCTGCAGGCTGCGGACCGTGTAAAGTGACAAACAGGAGTGGACTAATCCATGCGTCGTTGTCACGGACTGATCCGTATCTCCATGTCGGAGCCTGTAGGATCGCGCGTAGCCTGAAGCTGAGGAGCCCCGGACAAGCGACGGTGCGCGCGCCGCCAGCCAACCACACCGACAGTTGGGCCGATCGGCGACGAGGGACCGCTGGCCGACCGCATCCACCGCCAGCTGACGACCGGCCAGATCGATGAGGAGCGGTTGATGCCGAGCGTCGAGAAGCGCCCCGCGACATCCACAAGAAGCTCGACCGCATGGCCGCCGGCGGCCGAATCGACGACCTGAAGACCGACCTCAACACCCGGATTGAGCGCATGGCGAAGCTCGAAGGCTCGCTCGATGGGTTCCTCGCCGGTCGTCGGGACCGCGACGCCGCCTGACCGAGTCAGGTCGAAGCCCAAGAACACCGCGGCTCGGTCCACAGAAACTTCAACGAGAGCCTGTGCACGAGCTCGCAATCCAGCGGAACCACTGGCAACCGCTTTGGACGCCACTGACTACCTCAGGTCGCCAGCGCCGCAAGTCTGGGACCGAACACGCGCTTGAAAGCAAGGAGGCTGTCGATCATCCACTGCCTGACCTCTTCCAACGTTTCCTGGTTGTCATCAATGGAACCCGGACGCAGAGTTGATATACGGATCGCCCTGCGGTTCTCCGAGCGGTCCCAGGTCAGCGCCCCCAGCTCCGTTTCCAGCACTGCTTTCTGCTGCTCCAGCCTTTCGAATGCCAGCTTGGTGCGTTCGCGATCAGGCGAGTCGATGGAGAGACCTACGCGCGCTCGTCCGTCGGCGGTGAAGTTGATGCCGTATCTAATCCAACTGGTACCTGATGAGAATGAATACCAGTTCTGCGGTTGCGCCTTGCGAGCCGAAGTGAAATCGTGCTCCTCCTGGAGAGTGTCTATGAGCGCTTGGAAGAAAACGCGGTACTTCTCTTTCCGTTCGGTTGGACGTCGTTTTTCGACAATCGGCTCGCTCGATTCGTTCGGAGTCACAACAGGATCGGGACCCACGGAGTTGAGGATCTCCACCAGCCGGTCATGTTGCGTCGCGAGCCATTCCGCGGTTTCTGTCCAGTCGTCCTCCCCCTCGAGATCGATCGGCGCATAGATGGCTGTGGGCCGTACCGGCGTGGCGTCATCGGGCGACTTCCGGTGCTGGTCACTCATCTCGGCAGCGATCCGCCTGTTGACCGCGACGATCCAGGGTCTGGCGGCATCTGGAGCCTCCGACCCGGCGGGTTCGATCTCGAGCCGGATCTCGTCCGGGTCAAGCGTGATGGCGATTGTGTCGCCCCTGGCGTTGTGTGGCCCGGTGCGCGTGAGGCGGCTCGGGGCGGGGCTTGGCCGGCTTCCCGCGAGCACCGTCCCGGTTTTCTGGAGCGCTCTCCAGAATGCCTCGTGGGGACCGGGTTCGTTCCGCAGATGCACCTGAAGCGTCGTTCGGCACCTCGCCGCGAACTTGCGGCAGTGCTCTAGCCTGCATTATTCACGAAGGTCCAGATTCGACCGCCAAAGGGCGTGATCGGCGCAGGAATGGGTCTCGGACATCGTCGCCTGCAAGCGGAGCCGGGGTTGAGCAGCCGACCGGGGGGGGGCATGACGGACGCGAGGGTTGGGCAGCGACAGCCCCGCCGGCGGCGCGGCCCATGCCGCCCAGGAAGCAGGTGGGCGCGGCGCAACGGGTGGGCTATCCGGCGCGCGCGCCTAGCGCGAGTGCGATGTGCCGCCACGCCTCGAGGTGCGGCGTCGAGCGCGGCAGATGCAGAACCACGCGGCGGACCGAGCGGACGACGTGGACCCCCAGCTTCAGCAGCCGGTCGCGCAGCCACGTTACCTGGCTGCGGGCACACGCAGTACGCGCCGCCCGCAATCGCAGTTCCTGCATGAGCACGTAGGCCGCGGCGGTCAGGAAGACGCGCAACTGGTTCGCCGGGAACAGACAGCAGCTCGTGCGGTCGATCTGCAGCCCATCGAGCAGTTCCTTGATCCGATTCTCGATGTCCCCGCGAGCACAGTAGACCTTCTCATAGATGAAGCGCGGCGTCTGCCGCAGATTCGTCACCACGAACCGCGGGTTGTCCCGCGGCTCGCGGTCTCCGAGGCGAACGACTTCGGCCTTGATCACGACCCGGCGCTCGTGGTCCCACGTGCCGGCGGCGTAGCGGGTGTCGGTATAGACGTGCGCGGTCTCGCCACCGACCTCGCTCTGCGCGCGGGCCACCTGCATGGCGGACTCCGCATGCCGCTGCAACACCGCGTTCTTCGCCATCGCCACGACATAGTCGAGCCGGGGCTCCGCATCCAGGAAATCGAAGATCTCCGGGGTCGCAAAGCCCCCGTCGAGCCGGACGAGAAACCGCGCCCGCGGAAACGCGGCCCGCAACAGCGGGAGCAACCGACACAGCAGGCCGAGGGTCCCGTCGGCGGCCACTGCCTTCCCGGGCCGCAGCACCGCCGCGCACAGATACTGCTCCGCCTCGCGGTCGAAGCTCAGAAACCCCAGCATCGGCAGATAACACCAGCCGCCATAGTGCCCGTTGAAGAACGTGAGCTGCTGGGCCCCGTGCGTCAGGTCGTCGGTCGGGTCCAGATCGATCGTGATCCGGCGCGCCCGCCCGTGCAGGCGGCGCCGATGACGCTCGATGACGCACGCTGCCAACTCGCGCCCCATCCGGTAGAGCACGGTGCGGCGCGCGCCGTTCTCGAATCGCGAGATCGTGGGTTGCGACGCCAAGGGCGCGCCGGACACCGGGTCCCGCCCGAGCAGCAGCTTGTGGATGGGGTCGTCGGCCAAGTGGTCGGCATCGTTGCCATCGGGATGACCGCACGCGATGCCGAAGACCCGCTGGCCGATCAGGTCCGCGAGCGTGTGCCGAATCTTCCCGGGTGCGCGTTTGTCGGCCAGACACCGGGCGAACGCCTTGACCAAGCCGTACACGCGCTCGGCCGCCTTGAGCAGGACGGCGCCGCCGTCGGAACTCGCGTGCTCCTGGTTGAACGTGGCGACGAGGGGCTTGTCGAACAGATCCGGAAACAGAACACTCTGTGGTATCGTGTCAGGTGTCACGCAGGGGCCTCCGTCGTGGCTAAACGTTTATATACACTACGTTTGTACCACACGGAGGCCCTTGTGTCTCTCCCAGAATCAACACCTTCACGCATAATCCGGGCTAGGGCGTTCTCCCGGCTCCGGTAGGCGTTCATCACCCAGTCGGGGTGCCGCGGGATCGCCAGCATCGTGATCGCGCCGGCCTTCTGCCCCGCCGGATACCGTGAGGCCGGGTGGATGTCGGCCGTGATGGCGGACCCCGACAGGCGTTTCACGTTCTCGGGGTCGAGGTCCAGCAGCGCGGCCGTCACGTTCAGCGTGAACTGGCTTGTGCCGACGTCCACGTGTTCAGCGCCGTCGGCGAGCTTCCAACGGTATTCTGCCGCTTGGCCCAATCGGCGGTTCGGGCGGGCGCCGGCCGCGGGGTCGTCCCAGGGCCAATGCGCGAGGATGCGGTTGGCGAGGTCCTCGGCTCGGTCCTCGATTTCGGTTTCACTCCACGCGTCCGCGGCGGCGATCCGTCGGTTCATCAGGATCGGGCTTCTGCCGTAGTCCCCACGCTTCTCGTGGAACGGTCCGTTGCCCATCGCCGGGTTCACGCGGTAGCCGCTCAGCGTCAGGTTGCCGAGCTTGTCCCGGTACTGCCCGTGGATGCCGGCCGCGTCGGTCCCGAGGTCGTGGCGCCAAGCGTCGTTGAGCTTCTGGGGCATGACGTGTTCGATCGTCAGGTGTTCAAGCGGCGGACTCTCCTCGCGCTGCTCGGCGCGGATGAGCGCGTACAGGATGGCCAGGGTACTGTTGTTCGCTTGCCCTCCGTACGCCTTCCGGTTGTGGACCCCGTCGCGGACCTCCTCGTCGGTGGGAACGCCGGTTCGCGTATGGCGTAGTGCCTTGATCTGGTTCGTCCAGAAAGTGCTCGGCTCTTCTCCGGGTTCCGGTCCCTGGTGGGCCGCGAGCATTGCCCCCGCGGTGTTGAAACCGGCCGTGGCCTTCCCGCTCAACCACAATCGGGTTATCCACGTGGATGTTGCGACCAGCGTTTTCGCGAGCTCGTTGATCGTGTTCGTTGCGGGCTCGGCGGCGCCGGTCCCGTAGGCGTCTCGCAGCAGCCGCAGGACGAACGGCCTCAGAGTCTCGATGCGCGTTGTGCGCATGTGCTTGAGCTCCCGGGCGACTCGGTGATCCAACCGGCTCGTGTCCGCCGTCCCGGTGATCAGCGCGTACAAGTCGGCGTATTCGGCGATCTCCCGCAGGAGCGCCGGCTTGTCGGCGTCGCGGTCGTCGGTGCGGGCCGCCCATCGGCGGAGCTCCTCGTAGGCGCGGTCCTTGGAGAAGGTGGCCCCCGTCTGGGCCCGTAGCAGGTCTCTGAGGAAGACGTCCAGGCGTCCCGGTTCGTCGTGGGCGTCGAGCACCCTCTCTGTGCGCTTCCACACGTCGTCGTGAAGTTCCTGCTGCTCGTCTTCAGCGAGTCCCATCAGGAGCCAGTTCTTGACCTTCTCGCCCTCGGACAGAGGTTGCCCGGTCCCGTTCAGGCTCTCGTAGATCTGTTGCGGGTCATCGTGCTCCTGCAAGTTGATCTGCACGACCTGCATCCGCTCGATGCCGTCCATCAGGACCTTGGGATCCTCGCGCACGGTGATCGCGCGGCAGATCTTGAATGCGGCCGACACGGCGCCGGGGCCGTGCTCCTGGTGGTCGAGCTCGTTCCGGTACTCCTCCTCGTCTCCGTTCTGCAGCCGCAGCTTCCGGCGCAGCTTCGCGGGCTTGCCGACGTTCAGCAGGCGGTCGTTCCGGATCGTTTCGGCCGTCCACGGCCCGATCTCTCCCTCGGGCCCGAGGGCTTCTGCGATCGTCGCCAGGAGGATGCTGATTGTCGTCAGCCGCTGCTGCCCGTCGACGAGGCGCAGACGCTTCACGATCCGGGTCTGGTCCGGCTCGGGGAACGTGAGGATCGTGCCCGTGTAGTGGCGGTTGTCGATCGGCTTGCTGGCGACCGTCTTCAGGTCTTCGACCAGGCGCTCGATGTCGGGCTTGCCCCAACGGTAGCGGCGCTGCCAACGCGGCACCGTGTACTGGACCTGAGCATTGAAGAGTTCGAGGACGAGTACGGGCTGTGTCGTCATAGCGGACCTGCTTGCAAGCCGTGGGGCCGTAGGGCGCCGTTAGTTTACCGGAGGACCGGTGAGGTGCGCGCGGGGTGCTTCGGGAGCGGCTTCATGCGAGTCTTGTCGCTGCTCTTCAGGTGCGGGGCGGACCCACTGTCCGCGGAATCGCGCGGTCGCTTGCCACTTCGGTGTTCGGCCAATGCGCGGCTTCCTGCTTCAGCACGTGAACCGACCACTGGTTGGCCCGGGCCACGCGCCCGCCTCTGCATCTTGGGGCGACTATTCCGAAGTGGGGCGCGAGTCGCCCAACTCCTTGGATGACCAGAGCATCGACGACCTCCTGCCAGAGCGTCTCTTGCCCGGCGTGCGGATGAGGTCGAAGAAGCCGGGCGCGTCCATCTGGGCCGCGGCGACGTCAGCCAGCTTGGCGAGCTGCTCGGCGTGCGGCTGCAGCCCTGCGACCAGGAGGCACCATCGGTGTTCGGGCGCGTTTGTCGGCGTCTTGATGACGGCATCGACGAATGCCCGGACGAGCTTCCGCGTCGACTCGTCGCTCGACACGAACTCCGGCGTACGCCGAACCGCGACCGCAAGCACCCGCGATGGCTCCGGCTCGTCGGGGCGAGCTGCTCGTACCACGAGATCATCGACCGGATGATCAGGCGCCTGCTGGAACGCGACGCTCACGACGCGCCGGCCGTCGCCGAGTTCGCTGGCGCCATCGCCGAGGAGCAGACGGGTGAGATCGCGAACCGCCACCTTCCGCTCGAAGGTCACGCCGTGCCGCCCAATCGCGTAGGGGCTCATGTCCGGCGTTACCGGCTTGGCGCTGCTACGGCCGTCGCTTCCCTCCGCGCCGATCGTTCGTTCAGGTCTGCCCGCCGCACTCATCCCGACACCCGTTCATCCGCTGACCCGCTGACCCTTTCAACTGTTCATAAATTTGGATCGCGGACGCGTTAAAGTGTAGTACTACCGGATGTTCGGCCCAGGCATCGGTGGGGAGTCCTTCTCGGCTACGCGATCTGCTGTCCGGCTGTAGAGCGTGCTCGGTGTCGTCGCGATCCGTGCTGTTGCGTGGTCCACGTTCCGTTGTCACCGGCGGGTTTGGCGCTTCAGCTAACCGCGTTCCGCGTCACCCCATCGCCTCTTCTTGGCGTCGGTTGGCGTCTTGCCGGTCTACGTTCGGTTGTCACAGCGGTCCACGATCGTCTGTCACTCGACAGGCCGCAAAATGGCGCTGGCGCTGCGCGAGTTCGCACTCGGCGTCGAGAGCCTCGAGCAGTTCGTGCAGCACGCGCCGCTGCGGCGGGTGCACCAAGCCGCCTTCGGCGTCCTCGCGCTCGAGTCCGAGCCGCTCGATCCCCGGCTCTGACCAGGAGCCAAACAGGAACGACGACAGATGGACAACACTGAAGCGAGCACGCAGCGACCGCCGGCGACCCCGACCGGCGAACTCTGGGACCGGTTCTGCCGACGGGACGACCCCGGCGCCGCGACCCGGTGGTTCCCGGGGACCGAGCCGCCGACAACCTCGAAGGAGCGCAGCCCCTACGGGGTCAAGACAATCGTCGTCGACGAGGAGAACGAGAGATCCGAAGCGAGCGTCTACTTGTACTGGCCGGGCCGGAACGCGTCCGACACGGACCCACACGGTGAACGCGAAGAGATGGTGAGGCCCCTCCGCATGGACGGCGAGCGCGTGCTCGAGGAGCTGTGGCGACAGCATCCGGAAGCAGACCCGCTCGAGGTCGACACGCTGTTCAACGACATCGTCGAGACGATGCTCATGAACCACCTGATCCGGGCCGCCGGCGAACTCTGGAGGACCAGAAGCGAAACGCGGAAACGCTACGCCGACGTCGACTACTGGAGCCAGAAGGTCGAGGACTCGGCCGGCAGGCGCCAAGCGTGGCGGCTCGCGCACGGCTGAGGACCACCGCCACCGACGACCACATGTCCGTCTCGGAACAACGACGAAATCGACGACGACCCCGCAACCGAAGGACAAGAGCAACAATGGCGGCCAACCAGATACTGTACAAAGGCGGCGTGCCGATCCACGTCTTCACCGACGACATCGACCAGGGCGCGATCGAGCAGCTGGGAGCCCTCTCGAAGCTCGAGATCATCAGCGGGCGCGTCGCCGTGATGCCCGACGTTCACGTCGGGATCGGGGCGACGATCGGATCGGTCGTTCCGACGAAGAAGGCCCTGATCCCCGCCGCTGTCGGCGTGGACATCGGCTGCGGGATGACGGCCGTCAGGCTCAGCCTCGACGCAAGCCGGCTGCCCGACGACCTCAAGCCGGTACGCGCAGCGATCGAGAACGCTGTGCCCGTGGGACGGGCCGGACACGAGCGGCAAGCGGCTCCGCACGCGTTGATCGACGAACTCAAGCCGGGAATCGATCGGATACTCGAGAAACACCCCGACATCACGAAGCGGATACGGTCAATCCAGGAGCGCTTCCGGCTGCAACTGGGATCTCTCGGGGGCGGCAACCACTTCCTGGAACTGGTTCTTGACGAGGCCAACGGCGTGTGGATCATGCTGCACTCCGGTTCCCGGGGGATCGGCAACGTCATCGGACGGTACTTCACGCGACTCGCGAAGGACGACATGCAGCGCCTGGACAGCCGGGCGCCGGTCGGCAAGGACCTGCACTACTTCAAGGAGGGATCCGAGCACTTCGACGACTACCTGCACGCCCTGCGATGGGCCCAGCGCTACGCCCTCGAGAACCGGCGCATCCTGCTCCGACTGACGACCGAGGCCCTGCGGACCGTCCTGCCCCGCTTCCAGACCGTGGACAAGGTGGTGGAATGCCACCACAACTACGTCGCCGAGGAGGAGCACTTCGGCGAGACCGTCTACGTGACCCGGAAGGGCGCCATCCGGGCCTGCCTGGACGACCGCGGGATCGTGCCCGGAAGCATGGGAACCCGATCGTACATCGTGCGCGGGAAGGGCTGCAGCGAGGCGCTCGACTCCTGCCCGCACGGAGCCGGGAGACGCATGAGCCGAACGCAGGCGAAGGCGCAGTTCAACGCCGCCGACATGATAGCCCAGACCCAGGGCGTCGAGTGCCGGAAGGACGAGGGCGTCGTGGACGAGATCCCAAGCGCGTACAAGAACATCGACGAGGTGATGAGGCACGCGGGTCAGCTCGTCGAGATCGAGCACACGCTCAAGCAGGTGATCTGCGTAAAGGGCTGACGAGACCGCACCGAGGCACGACGACCAGCACACGAACGAGATCCGGTGGCGAGATCCGGTGGCAAGATTCCCCGACAGACGATGTCTCAACCAAGCAACCGCCCGGACAAGCAGCTGCGCCGCCTCATCAGAGGGATCGGGTCGCAGGTCGACGACGTGATCGCCGACGGGGTCAGACGCCTCGGCGGCGAGCCGATCACGCAGGTGGCGATGTTCTCCCAAAGCATCACCAGTCCGTGGGACGTCGAGACAGCATTCACAGCCAAACTTGCAGT
The DNA here is from genome assembly GCA_965229825.1 of Vicinamibacterales bacterium. Taxonomy (GTDB): domain Bacteria; phylum Acidobacteriota; class Vicinamibacteria; order Vicinamibacterales; family UBA8438; genus JAJEEA01. The sequence continues at coordinate 805,638 of CBDDJQ010000011.1, read as the reverse complement.
GCTCACCGCCAAACGCGAACTCGCCAAAGGACGCAGCGCCAACGCCGACCGAAGGGACGAGGCCATGGCAGTCATCCGAGAGCACTGCCGCAAGGGAATGACGACAATCGTCGCGTCTCCGAACAGAACAATCGTCTACTGGAACTGGACGTACGGGTACACCCTCTGCACCGACCCGGAATCGGGATCAGACCAGAAGATAAACGACTTCCACAACTCCTGCACCGGGCGCGGACAGTGGCTGCCGCCCCCACAGGACGTCCTCGCCTCGAGCCTGAGCGGAATCATCACGGACTTGAATCCCGCGTACCGCGCCGAAGCCGAAGAAACCTTGCGCATGAGGCTGGCGGATATCAACTCCGGAGCCCGAGAAAAGCGCACGAAACAGCTCCTGAAAGCCGTCGAGGACACAGAGAAATTGGACACTGGAAACTAGAGCAGATCCCCGGCAATCCGCCACCAAGGCACCAGACACCGCGGAACCCACGATCAGCAATGGAGACACCGACCCGGAACGAGGACGGCCGTGCGCCGGGTCTGTTCCTGAGAGGATGGATCATGTCTACCCGACTGATACTCGTGGCAACCGCTACGGTCATCGTCTCGTTCCCGCAGCTGTTCGCCGCGCCGGATCAGCCTGGCGTTCGGACTTCGTCCGTGAGCGTCCCGCGCCTGATCCATGGTGTGCCGGAAGACACCCCGGCGGCTCTGCCGCACCCCGTCGTTCCAGCAGTCTTCGTCATGGCGCGATCGGCGCAAACAGCTCCCGTGTGGCGCGTTGCCGTTCTCGGCGACTCGCTCGCGACCGGGTACGGCATCGGCGCCGCCGCAGCCTATCCCCGAGTGCTTGAACGGATTGCCCGGGCCGAGGGCTGGCCCGTCGAGATCGGGGTCTGGGCCGCCAACGGCCACAAAACCGGCGACAGCTTCGCGAACGCGCGCGAGATGGCGCTCTGGGCGCCCCACGTGGCCGTGGTCGCACTCGGCGGCAACGACGCGCTCCGGGGGACGCCGACGCCCACCGTGCGTGCCAACCTCGACCGGCTGCTGGGAACGCTGCGTCCGTCGAGCGGCTACCTGGTGGTAGCAGGGATGCGGGCAGTGCCGTCGGACGGCGAAATCTACGGCTCAGCATTCCACTTCGCATTTCGGGATGCCGCCGCCGTCTACGGCGCGGTCTGGATGCCGTTCCTGCTCGAGGGGGTGGCCGCCCGTCCGGAGTTCAACCAGGCCGATGGGGTTCATCCGAACGCTACCGGGTCCGGTATCGTCGGCGCCAACCTGTGGCCGTACGTGCGGTGGGCTTTCCACCAGCTCCTCGAGCCCTGAGCCTTTCAGCAAGGCCGCAGCGCCGACCCCGAAAACACCTCCGCGGATGACATCGCCCGCTGGAAGGATGGAGCAGTGACGACACAGTACCTGACTATCGAAGAAGCCGAGCGGTGCCACGAAGCGGCGACGGCCGAGTGGCGGAGACGTCACCCGACCTGGTTCGAAAACCCGAGCGCCCTGCTCGGAACGACCTTCTGCCACGACAGCCAGCCGTACGGAGCCATCTACTTCGTGGTCGAAAGCGCCGAGCTGGTCGCGGTGCCCGAGGATCAAGGACCCCGGTACGGCGAGGTGCCGTCGGCAGCTTACATCTGCAACCGTGCATCGAACGGCTGGTGGGACCTTCGCGGGACGGTCACCCGGGGCGGCGTAAGAAGCCGGCTTCTGGAACACACCGGGGTCAGAAGCCTTGTAGGCCAGCAGTACTCGATCCAAAGCCCCCCGGACGCCGTCGAGAAGGGGATACATGTGACCGTCGCGATGTAGCCGCGCCCGCGGCCGACCGAGGGCAGCCAGGAACGATGCCCGATGACGACGGGAGACCCGCGGCTCCCAGAGGGGGGCCTTGCCGTGAATGTCGGAACGGAGCTGACGAAGAACACCAGAAAGGACAAGGCCAAGCAGATGAACGAACCCGGCAAGGAGACCACGCTGGTAGATGGCGTCCCGGTAGTGAGAGCAGCGTCGCTGGACAACGCGCCGGCGATCCGCCTGACCGACAACTGGGACGCCGCGTACCACGGCGCAGCGCAAGTGATCGAGGTTTGCATCCGGGACGAGGACCGCAACCGAGCGCACCTCTTCATGAAACTCGACGCGGTCGTCAAGGCGATCCCGCGAGCCCAGCTCGAAGACTCGATGCAGAGGGTGAAACCGAACACAGCGCCGACAAGCGTCGCGGAAGCGGCAACGACACTCCAGACAGCCCGGAACCTGCTGGCGAAGTACCGCCGCATCCTGGCGAGCGAGCCCATGCTCAACGTGTTCCAGATGTCGCAGATCCACGGCGCCCCCTACCAGGGCGAAACGATCGACACGAGCAAGGTCGACGCGACGCTGGCCGACGCCGACCGGATCATCGACGCAGGGAAGTGACGAACCTCGCGACGGCGACCAGCACCCAGAAGGGTCTGGAACGCGGCCAGAATGCAGGCGAGCCGCCCAACACGCCGGCAATCGATCGTAAAACGGTAGACTTCTGTCTGACATGATGCTCAGCCGCGGCAACGCTGCGAAACCGGCGGCCCATGCGGGCGCACGCCGATCGACCGCGTACGAGCCGCCGAACACGGCCGCCGCAGCGGGCAACCGCTCGTCCGGACGCGGCGACAAGCGGGCGAACGGCAGGACCGAGGCCCCTGCAGAAGGGGCGTCAGCCGTCCACGGACACCACCGGCACCAGATGCTGCTCGCACGGATGACCCAGGGCGCGCAGCAGCGGCGCATCGAGAAAGCCGCCATCCGGTCGCTTCCCGACGCCGACGCCCGCCGCGCCGCCGAGCGGGAATCGCGATCGGCCTACGAGAAGTCGCCGGAAAACCACGGAGAGCGCCGCCGGGTCGGCAAGAACGGATTGAAGCTCGAGAAGCCGAATCTCGAGAGCGCGCTCAAGACCGCCGGCGAGATGATGGCCGGAACGGCGAAACGCCTGCAGCGGGACATCCGCTATACGCTCGCGCCGCCGGACAGGAACGCGATGAGAATCGGCGGAAACAAGACCGATGTCCACGCGGAGCGCCCCAGCGCCGCATCAAGACCGGTACCGGTACAGACACCCGTGATCCAAAAGACGGACGTGCAGCTCGCCCACGCCCGGTAGCCGCACGGGCCGGACCCTCACGGCCGACCCCGACCGCTCACGAACGCTCACAACCAGCCCCCATCGCCGGACGACCGGCCCCCGACGGCGGACGACCGGCCCCCGACGGCGGACGACCGGCCCCCGACGGCGGACGACCGGCCCCCGACGGCGGACGACCGGCCCCCAACGGCGGACGGTCCGGACACCCCCAAGACCCCAAGACCCCACGGCCCCTCGAGCCGAGGGGCCACCCACGCCCAGGACCGGGACCACCCGGCAAGCCACCGGTGCGGGCGACCACAGCACCGCAGACCCGACGCGGAGACGGGCATCCCGGACCCACCGGGACCAAGGGGCCAACGCCTCGAATCTTGAATGGAAGGAGCAGGACCAGCCATGGAGCAGACACCGGTCAGTCCACAAAAAAGTGAAGATAGCACGATGTCGACCGAAGAATACGAGAAGAGGATGAGCGGTCTGAACAAGGAGCACGACCGACGGGCCGAGCTGATCGATCCGAACGACCACGACGCGCTCGACCGCCTCGACTCGTGGCACGCCAGCATGACCGACATCGTCGATGCCGAGTACTGCTCGCCGGGCGGAAACGCGGTCAACGACGTGATGTCCGCCGCCATCGCGGCCGCGGAGTACAGCGGCTCGAACGACGAGGCCGCCGAGGTCCTGACCGCTCTCGGCGGCTTCCCTGACGCGTGAGACCATCGGCGGCTTCCCTGACGCGTGAGACGCCGGACAACGGTCCGAGAACCCCCAAAAACCAGACGGGGTCCGGGACAGGAGACAGACGAGTGCGAATCAACTTGAGGGAGCTGCGGTACGCACTGCGGTGCACGAAGAAGAGCGGACCACAACCCGACGTCATCTTGAGATGCCGGAAGGTTCCAGAACACAACCACACGACCCTCACGGTCGAAGACACGGTCAGCCCGAGCGAAGCGACATTCCTCAGCGAACCAGAAGAGGACACCAGCCGAGCATTCGACCATCGAACGCGGCTCGACCGGACCAAGCTCGAACAGATCGCGAAGCGGTGGAATGAGATAAACGCAGACCTGACGGTGACGAAAAGCATCCTTCGGATCGCGAAGACGACCGGGAGAAGCCGACTCGAGATCGCCATCGAACGCGAGAACGCGGAACCGCCGCTCTGCCGCGAGATGAAGCACACGCACGCGCCTCCGGTGATCAGCACCAACACGAAAACCATCGGCGACGTGCTCGACCGACTCGAGAGATGCGCCCCGCTCAGCGGGATCACGTGCATCCAGGGAGCGCGGCACACGCCCGGCGAGATCTGGATCGAGGCATTCGACGACCGGAGACTGGTCGCCGGACACGCACCGGGAACACCGCCGGCAAACCCGATCGCGCTGACACAGACAGCCGCAAGACAGATGGCCAGAATGCTCAACGACCCGTACCGGTACACACCCGGAGAACAGGTCGTCATCCGGCGAGGACCACGCACCGAAGGTCAAGACAGCATGGAGATGATCCTTGACAAACCCCGGCCGGGCGCCGGTACACACGACTCGGACCGGATCACGAGCGCCCGTATCCAGTGGACATCCCAAACGGTCACAACACCGAAGCTGATGCAGTCAGCATACGCAAAGCTTCGGAACGACGAGCTCAAGAGCAACGAGATCGAGATACGTGTGCTGCGGAAATTCACCGCGCTTGCGACCGCCCTCGGGCAGCACGAGATCATCTTCACGCCGCATAACGACCCGACACGGTACGCCGTGCGGTCCACCCGTGAAGGCACTGCTGAGCGGGCCGCCATGGAACTCCCGGTAACGGGCAACCCGGCACCGCGCGCTTTCACGGTGGCCGCGGAAGATCTCGGAGCACTGGTGAACGCGATGCCCGAGTGGCAGTCGAGCGTATCTCTCAACACTCTCGTGGACGGCGATGGCGCGATCGAGGCGCTCATGCTCTGGGCTGGCGAACGAGTCACCAGCGCAGACGCCTACGGCGTGGCGCGAACACTCCCCCGCCGAAGCTGAACCACCGCGCCACGACAGTCGAAGACAGACAACCAGGACACCAGTTCACACGGGAGACACCACGTGAGCCGAAGCACGATCAAGAGTCGGTACAAGACCGCCGCCAAAGCCGCTGTCCAAAGCGCGCAGAACAGAAAACCCCGCGACGGCCCGCAGGAACGTGGGCCGCCCCAAGTGCCGTGACCCCACACCGGCAGAGGCTTACCACGTAAAGGGAACCTGCAACGCAGGCTTTCCACAAACGCGGAGAAAGCGGATCGAGCATCAGATCCCACGACGAACGGAGGACGACCATGCACCCGCCGGGAACCGCCTGCCCAGAGGCGACCGAGATCATGCAGAGGATGTGGACCGACGGGGTGTCCCGCCTCGACTGGGTGTCCGCCGAAGATCAGAACGAGGTCAACCTGCGGAACGAGCTGCAGCGGGGCTTCACAACACCGAGTCTCGCCCACACGGCCGCCGCCCTTTCGAAGAACGGGCACGGACGGCCCAAGGTGACAGTGCTCGATCCGACAATCGGGACAGGGGTGCTGGCAGCAAGCATCGTCATCAGACTCGCGGAACTTCCGGCAGCGGAACGACCGAAGTGGATCAACGTGATCGGGATCGACCGAAACCTGAAGTACTGCAAGGCGGCCAGGACCTGCCTGGCCGACCTCGCCGGATGGGCAGTGAACCGCGGAATCCTCGTCGATACCCACGTCGTCACCGGAGATTTCCTGAACCCGGCGTCGTGGACGGGCGACATCAGGGGTCTGAGCCACGAGGAGATCAACGCGGACATCGTGGTCATCAACCCGCCGCACCGGCCGGTGCGTTCGAAGACGCGGGAGGGGAACCGGATCAAGGAGTTCAAGCTGCTGCCAAGCAGCACGACAGAGGCCGCGTACATCGAACTCGCGACCCGCGCCATCGCGGACGGCGGCGAGCTGATCGCGCTGAGCAGCGCCCGCTGGATGACCGACGAGGACAACAGCCGTGCGGTGAGACGGCTTCAGAAGGCCGGGTCGATCACCGACATCCACCTCTATCGACGGCAGAACATCAGCTGCTCGCGGCTGTTCGGACGCAACGCGCAGCACCTCGACGCCACCGCGTGGCGGTACCAGAAAGGCACCGTCGGTCTGCCCGCGACCAGCGTGTTCCACGAGACGACGGGTCCCGACGAACCCCACGGAGCCACCATCAGGGTAGTGACCCCTCACGAGATGGTGCTGCCGACAACCGGAGGCAACCAGCACCGGCAGGCCATCGAGATCCCGAGATCGCGCCTTGATGACGAGATCCAGAGAATTCTGAGGAACCTTCCGAAACTGAAGAACACGGGGCTCCACATTGCGCGGGGACGGCTGTCGCCGTACCGAGAACGGCAACGATTCACGCAGGACGCCGGGAACGAACCCGTCGCCCTGATCACGGCGAACAACATCGTGCAGGCCCAGAGCGCGGAGGGAACGACCTGGAAGCTCCAATGGCCGTCCCAACGGCCCAACAGCGTGAACTACTACCGCGCCGACCGCGACAGCGCGCCGATGAACCCGATCCAACCCGGCAGCTACGTGCTCATCACCGGACCGGTCGGCAACGCAAAAGAGCCGTGCCCGCGAGCGGCACTAGTCAATGCGGAACGAATGGGCATGCCGTTCGTGGTCACCCAGCAGATGCACGTCATCGGCATGAGGGCGCAGGACAAGCGGGTACCCGCGATCGCGCCGCTCGACGACGAGCATGCGCGCGGACTCGCAACCTGGCTCAACAGCCGCCTCATCCGAAGCCACTTCCGCATGAACTTGAAGTGCGGCACCGTGACGGGGCTTCTGGCAACGCGCATTCCGACGCCGGACAACGCACTCCTGCGGGAGATCGGACGACTCGCAACGACCGGGTCCGACGCAGTGCGAACCGTGCTCCAAAGCCGGCTGACGAGCACCGAGGTGCAGGCGTTCGAAGACAACGAATCGATCGAGCGGGCCTGGGAGGCGCTTCGCCAGAAGCTCGGCGCCGGACCGAAGATCGCGAACTACGCCGCGTCGGCGGCGATCGCGGCAATTGCCGCGCACCAGGCAGACGGTCACGACGGAGTCGCCGTCGACGACATCCTGCCGCTGATTAGAAAGACGTTCGACATCGAGTTCAGCAGCGGATCGCAGACGTGGTTCGAGCAGGTGATGCTTCCATGGGCCGCGCGGACGGGTGCAACCCACACCACCGACGGGAGCCACGTCAGGCTGACCGAACGCACGAGGCACGCGCTGCTTCCGTTAGCGGAAACCGAGCAGAGAATCTGCGCGTGACGAGGAGGCAGGCGGCCCCGAACACGGTAGAATGGAGACCATCGAAACGAGGCGCACAATGAGCAGCAACGAGCGCGTGACGCTGCGGATCCAAGCCGGAGCCGGCGGCGAAGAAGCCCGCAACTGGACCGAGCAACTCGGTCGCATGTACCAGAAGTACACCGAACGCCACGGCTGAAAGACAACCCGCCGACTCGAGATACTCGAGACCCTTGCGTCTCGACGGCTCCCCGGATTCACAGCCGGTCCCGGCCGACAGGCTCCGAACCATCGCAGCGAACCAGCGGCGCTGACGCTTCACCGGCGACGAGGCGCCGACGATGACCGAGATGCTCCAGAGCGTCTGGGACACTGCGATAGCACTCGACACGATCAGACCGCCGAAAGCTGTCCCGTACTACCGGACAGCCGGAATCACACGACTGAAGTGCAGCCTCGCGGTCCAGGAAGGGTTCATCATCGACCCCGTCGACGGATTCGACGCCGTACGACGACGGCTCTGGCCGCAGCTCGACACCGGCTGAACCGGAACGCGCGGTCGAACGAACCCGCTATAGAATGGAGTCGAGTCCATGATGAAAGGAATGGTAAACGCCGAACGGCGCCTGCAAACCGACATACGCTCGGGAGCCCGGGAAGCCGTACCGACCGGCACGCCGGAGGCCGACATCACGCGAGGAGCCGCCGAAACACCAACAATGCCCGTTCCAGACGAAAACGACCCGGAAGTCATGCGAATCAGACACGGGCGAGCCTGGAAAAACTACCTCATACCGGAGCCGGAGGCATTCAAGGAACAAAGCGGAATCGGCGACTGGTGTCCGGGAGCGGAGAACGACACACCGCCCGACGACCGAGGCCCCAAGAGCGAGACTCTCCGATTCGCGATATCGTCAGCGTACTCCGGACACCCCACCCCGCCCACACCTGAAGAACTGTACCGAGCTTTTCACACGACGGAACCGACGAATCGGACGAGAGCAATCATCGAAATGTGGATGACAGAAGCCTCCAGCCGAGACGTGATGGACGCGTGGATCGATCACTGCTACACGTGGCACCAGCTAGCGAAAGCATGCGAACGCCACAATATCAAGCAGGGGCTGAACGCACCCATCATGAACATGATGGCAGGTCGGTGAACCGTAAGAAGCAAAGACAGAGACGAATGCACAACGAACTGCCCTACCCGGCTAAGCAGCTATGGAAAGCTCACGGGAACATGCTGGTCGCCGAGCTGAGCGGACTCGGGGATAACCCGGGAGCATGGCATCTAGGGGGCGGAACCCTGCTCGCCAAAGAATGGCAGCACCGTTTGAGCTTCGACCTGGACATCACGATCTCAACAGCCGTACCGGCTCGCCAATCACGCGAAGTGGTCATCGCGATTGCCAACAAGCTCAAAAGCCGAGGCCTTGAGATCGATGACATCACCGAAGACCGGCTCGTACGGGCGAATGCAGGAAGGGTCGACAGTTTTGGAAACGACGCAGGAATCGAGCTCTGGATCCACGACTCCGCCCTACCGGGTCTTACGACAACCGAACCCATCGGGAGTCATCTGGTTCCACGGCTGAGCACAGCACAAATACTGAACGGGAAACTGCAACGGGACCGCAAGGGGTTGATCAGAGACGCCTACGACATCGCACATGCAAGACGAAAGGACAGTCGAGCGCTGGAACAAGCGGTGAACAGCCTCGGTCCAAAGCACCAAAGACGCGCGGAGATCACCTTTGCGGCAAGGTCACTCGAGACGCAAGAGAATCCCACGGGAATCATAAGCTGGAGCGGAGAAGCGGCAGAAGGCCAGCAGAAGTACTGGCTCAAAGCATCGGACGCGATCCATGATGCCAAGTGGGTAGAGCTTGAGATCAAGACGGAAAACCATCGCGTACACGCGACAACCATTAACACAGCAGGAGAACGCCAGCAATGGTTTGGAGAGAACGGTGCAGACCGCAAGGAGGCGATCACCCTACTGGAACACGCAGGGGTCCTGCTGCACCTACAGAACCAGTACGACCAGCCCGGATGGAAGCTCAAGGAAATCCTGAAAGACATCACCGATTACGCCACGGCCGAACGCCCGGAGCGGATCGTGCACACGCAAACAGCGGCGAAACGCGAGGGAACGACTCCAACAGCAAGATTCACAGGCGAGATCCCACCAGAACTGCCGAGGGTTACCCAAGAGCACAATCCCCCGTAGCGGTGCGCGGCAAAGGGCGACCAGTAGGTGGTGACATCGACAACCGGAACTCCAACCGAGACCCGGGCTACCGCCGGTAAAACGAAGAACACGAACCAAGCCGAGCTTGCAAACAACACCAGAACCCTGAAACCCGACGGCGAACAGGCGACCGTTGTCGCAGAAACAGATAAGGACACGCCCGACGGGCGTTCCCTGACACCGCGCAAGACCACAGGCGGGAGACGAAACCGCTGATCAGGAAGACGTTCGATATCGAGTTCAGCACCGGATCGCAGAAGTGGTTCGAGCAGGTGATGCTTCCATGGGCCGCGCGCACGGGTGCGACCCACACCACCACCAAGGAAAACCGGGTTAGGCTGACGGACCGGACGAAGCACGCGCTGCTTCCGCCGGCGGAGACCGAACAGAAAGCCTGCGCATGACGAGGAGGCTCGCCAACCCCGAACACGGTAGAATGGAGACCACCGAAACGAGGTACCCGATGAACGGCAACGAGCGCGTGACGCTTCGGATCCAAGCCGGAGCCGGCGGCGAAGAAGCCCGCAACTGGACCGAGCAACTCGGTCGCATGTACCAGAAGTACGCGGAACGCCACGGCTGAAAGACAACCCGCCGAACCACACCTCCGGGACGCGTCGAACTCATCGTCGAGGGAGACGGCACCGTGGGAAACCTGCAGCGCGAGAACGGGGTCCACCGGCTGCTCGACCGGCCGCGCAGCCGGAAGCAGGACCGCCGACAGACGACATTCGCAGGCGTGCTCGCAATTCCCGAAACACCGGACCGCGACCCCGTCCGGATAGAACGCCGTGACATCGAGATCAGAACCTCGAGATCGGGTGGTCCCGGCGGGCAGAACGTCAACAAGGTCGAGACCGCAGTCGAGATCCGACACCGCCCAACGGGAAGGCGCGTCCAGAGCCGCGAGCACAGAACCCAGGGTGCGAACCGGAAGACCGCGATGCGGAAGCTCGCCAGCGCACTGGAGACCGAGATCCAGGCGAGAGACCGGCCCGAACGACCTACTGATCAAGTCGACTTCGGACGCCAGAGACGGTCGTACACCCTCTGGCCGTACCAGCTGGTGAAGGACGAGGTCACGGGAAAGAAGACCCGCCGCGCAAGAGCGGTGCTCGAAGGCGACCCCGAACTCGACGAGATCGCGCGACCGTAGAAAACCCTCCAGCGCGCGACAAGCCCGCCCCCCGGACCGAAAATCATGACCTTACGAGGACGACACCTCGCCGGGCGGACAAGAACGCAAGCCGACCCGGCGCGACTCTCCGGAATCATCCGCCGAACGCACCACCGCAAGCCGCTCACCGCCGCCGGGGCCATCGCCTGGATCTGCCAGACCCTCGTCAGGCGGCTCCAGAGCCGGGAACTGACCGTCAGAACGACCAACCGGCGCCGACACCGCCGGCACCCGAAAGCAGCTCGAAATCCAGAAGAGCCACGGCGACGACGACACCTGCTGCGGGACCGGCCAAGCCGTCACCAGCTACGGAAGCCCGCGAGGATCAAGGCCGTGGGCCACGGCCGCCGCAAGCAGATCAAAGGCCCTGCCGGAGACACCGTACCTGCACCGGCGGTTGAAACCCCGAGGTGAACGGCAGGTCGCGTACCTGGGACACGTGCACCACCGAAACACCGTGCGCGGAGTCCGGGGACAGAGACCTCCTGATGGTGCTGAGTCACGAACGGTGGCTGCGGGACCGCGCCCGTCTCCGGAACCCCACCCGGAACACCGGCCCAAGGCTACCCGCTGAAGACCGAGGAACCCACCCGTCTCGGGACCGCGCGAACAATGCGAGACCGTGCAACAGGCCGCTCTCGGAGCGGCCGCAAAAGCAGTCCGCCGGACTGCCGGAGGAAACGACCCATGAAGACCATCCCGCAACTCGAACCATTCGCCAACGGCAAGCTGAAGCTCGGCATTGTCACGATTACGGCCGACGACGCCCTATTCATCTGCGAGGAGATGGCGTTCGAGCGCCAGCGCTTCATCGACAAGAAGCACGTCGGCAATCTCGCGGACGACATGGAGCATGACGAGTGGGTCGGCATGTCCATGCTCATGTTCGGACTGCAGCGCGGAAAGCTCAAGCTGGTCGACAGCCAGCACCGCCTGCGGGCGCAGGTCGAGATGGGCCGCCGGCTGAACGGCCCGGCGCCCATGAAGTGGATCGTGCAGACGGCGCGCAAGCCTGACGCTGCGCTGGCCTACTCGCGGCTCGACGCCCACCAGAAGAAGCGCAGCAGCAACGTCGTCGCCATGGCACTGGGGCTGGACATCCCTCCCATCCTGAGGCACGCCGCGCTGGACGCCGCCGCATCCGTCACCCGCTACAGGACCGCCACCGACCCGCGGGTACAGGTAGGCCAGAGCCGGGTCGTGATCGACCAGCCCCACCGCGACAGCCTCGAGTACATCGAGAGCCGGCGGGACGCGTTCTGGGCGTTCGGAGACGCCTGCTCGGTGGTGAAGACCACCCACGACCGGGTCGTGAGGCGCGGGTTGCTCCGCCGGGGAATCCTCCCCATCTGCATCGAGACGGTCGCCAGCCAAGGCCGGAAGGCCATAGATTTCTGGCGGGCGGTGCTCTCAGGCGAGAACGCCGACAGGGCCGCGACGTACGTGCGCGACAACCTGAACCAGAAGGTGACCGACACGGCCCGGCAGGCGTCGCTGCTCCGCGCGCTGACGGTCGCCAAGGGCTGGAACGCCCACCTCACCGGGACGGTCTACCGCGCCCGCACCAAGACCCTCTCGGTCAAGGAGACCGATCTGATCATCCGGTGACGCCGCCACGCGCCGACCGGCCGCGGCTGACGACAGACGCCGGACATGATCGCCGGACTTCAGCATGCGCAAACGCCGTCCCGGCGCCTCCGCGGCGCCGGGACGGCCGCGTCGACGCCGCCGCGGCGGGAACCCGAACACGGACGCAGACCATGAAGAAAGGCCGGGAAGCGGTCGACAACACCCGCACCTCCGAACAGGTCCACAAGCAGCGCCGAGACCGCGGGTTCTGCATGTATTGCGGCAGACCCGCGATCAAGTCGACGGACCGGGGGATGGACGTGAACCTCAGGCTCGCCGCCGACCGGGGCCTGGCCAGCGAGTACCACACGGTCACCAGAGGGAAGTGGAAGCCCGGCGACCCGCCGCCGACACTCAAGTACCTGACCCACGAGGGCCTGTGCCGCCAGTGCAAACAACGGCACAGCAAGACATCGTCACAGCTCCAGGTCCGCCGGAGGGAACGCGCCGCGAAGGAGCAACGCCGCAAAGAGAGGGAACACGACGTCTACGCCAAACGCCTCCGCGAAGGCCTCTGCGGGCGCTGCGGCAAGCAGCCGCAATCGACGACGGCCACGACCAAGGAGTGCAACGACTGCATCAAGGCCAAGCGGGCTAAAGCTCTCGCATCACCCTACGCCGACAACGTAATCAAATGGCTGAAGGCGGGCGAATCGCAGTACAGCATCCGGAACAAACGCGGAATGAAACGCCACGTGATCGAGCCGCTGGCGGCGATCCTCAAGAGGTCCGGGGAGCTGCCCGCGAAAAAACGCGCGAATCGTAGACCGGCCGAGAGCGACGGAACAGCCGGAAGCCCGGCCGATTCAAAGAAGAGGACGGACAACACCTCCCCGAACCCGGCAGCGCGCACCGCCACCGCAGCCGACACGGGGCCGACGGCCCACGCCGCACCGATTCCCAAGCCAGCCAACTACCGGGCCAACATCGACAGCATCCTGCGGCGAGTTCGAGAAGGACAGAGCCAGAAGGAGATCAGCGAGGCATTCGGAGTGTCGGTTTCCACGATTTACCGGTGGGTGAAGCACGCCCGCAAGAGCGCGCTGTAAAGGTCGTGGCCGCCCGACCGCCGAGAACTCCACAGGAAGAGCCGGCGACCCAACGAAGGAATGACATGCAGATCCTCATCCTACAGCTCGACGGCAAGATCCCGAACCTCGCGCTGATGCGGATCGCCGCCCACCACCGGGCCGGGGGCGACGACGTCATCCTGCGGCAGACCGGCAACAGCCGGGCCATCCAGCCCAGGCTGGAAGAGCCGCCGCCGGACAAGGTGTACGCCTCGGCGATCTTCGACAGAACGAAGCCCCTGGTCGAAGAGGTGCTGCGAACGTGGCCGGGTGCGACGGTGGGCGGCACGGGCTGGAACAGCCGAACCCGGCTGGCGGATGTCGGCATCTCCGACGACGGCCCGGCCGACTACACCGACTATCCGCGGTGGACGGCCTCGCTCGGCTTCAGCCAACGGGGCTGCCGCCTCAAGTGCCCCTTCTGCATCGTGCCCACCAAGGAGGGCAAGATCAAGACGGGGCGCCGGATCGCCGACATCTGGCGCGGAGACCCGTGGCCCCGCCACGTGATGCTCCTCGACAACGACTTCTTCGGCCACCCCGAGTGGCGCGACCGGATCGACGAACTCCGGGACGGGCGCTTCCGGGTCTGCCTGACCCAGGGCATCAACGTGCGGCTGATGGACGACGAGGGGGCCGAAGCCCTCGCGTCGATCGACTACCGGGACGGCAAGTTCAAGGAGCGGCGGCTCTACACGGCCCTCGACAACCCGAAGGACACCGGGCGCTTCAACCACGGCGTGCAGCGGCTGATCGACCACGGCGTGAAGCCCCGGCACGTGTTCGTGTACATGCTCGTCGGGTACTGGCCGGGCGAGCGGCACACCGACCGCGAGGAGCGCCTGCGCACGATCCGGGCACTCGGCGCACTGCCGTACCCGATGCCGTTCGTGCGGACCCCGGAACTCATCGGGTTCCAGCGCTGGGCCATCGGCGGCTACGACAAGCAGATCAGCTGGAGCGAGTGGAAGAACGCCGACTACCAGCCGAGGAAACTGCGGCTGGACCTCAGGGCCCAGGGCCAGCAGTCGCTCGACCTTGACTGAGCGACCCGAACCGGGAAGCGGCACACGGGGTACAACGCGGTCTTCTGGACAGAGACGCCGAAAACGGATGAGCGACAACAGCCAGGGGCTGGCGAGACCTCGTGCACGCCGCCTTCGGCGTCAAATGGCGGGCGGGCGCCGTCACCACCTCGATCAAGGTGACGAACCTGCCGAACCGCACGATGCAGCAGCATGTCTTCGGCGACCTGCTGCGGCGTACCGTCTTCGCTGAAGTGAAGCTGAAGCTGTAGAACAAGGCGACGAGATCACACATAATGAAAGGCCCGATGACGCCTGAACGGCCATCACAGGGCACCGAGAGACGCCGAGCGTGGATCGAGCGCGAGAGCCGACGTCGGCTCGCCGAGGAAACGCCCAACGCCCCGCGGGACCTTCTACCGCTGGAACAATTTCCGACAACATCGGTATTCGCTGAAGTCCTGAACGAGAGGGCGCAAAAGCGAAGGCCCGGAAAGCCCTGCCAAGCCCTGGAGGGGCTGATTGGAGGCTCGTGCAACGGCTGGGTCAAGAGACCGACCGCCCTAGAAATCGAGAAGGCCGTCAAGAGCAGACGGTCGACCCCGAGAACACGGTGCCTCGCGCGGGTGGTACTGAGGGAAGCTCACACGATGTGCATCGCGCACGCGGAGGCGAGCGGAGCCTTCAGCCTGCAAGATCTAGCATGGTGGATCAACGAGACCGCGCTCCCGTGCTACCGCCGGATCAAGTGGTTGAATGCGATGGGCCGCGCATGGTGGCTGCGACAACGACCGGACGGCCCAAGGTCTACGGTCCAGATCAACGATGACTGAGCTGACGCTCCCGGGACCCGCCGCCGACCTGTGGATCGAGACGCGAGATATCCTCACGCACCTCGGACCGCCCGAGAATCCCTGGACGGCCCATCTCGGTGGAGGAACGATACTGGCGGCTCGCCTGCGCCACCGGGAATCGACCGACATCGACGTCATCCTCCGAAGCGTCCGGTCACTAGGCGCACTCGCTCGGCCCGGACCGAGAAACCTGGCCGCGCACCTCGGCGGAACACCACTCCAGGAAAGTCAAGGGCAGATCAAGGTCCAGATGAGAGACGGGATCATCGATCTCAACACCGCTCCCGTACTCCCGCGGGAGGGCCACGAAGACGTGGAAATCACCGGCCAAAGGCAGACCGTGCTGTCGACGACGCAGATACTCCGAGGCAAGCTCGAGAGGGCGAACAACCCCGCACCCGTCAGAGACATCTACGACGTGGTCCGAACCGCGGGCGACCCGAAGCTCGCAGGTTCGCTGGCAGCAGCGTACGGACTCCTGATCGAAGACGAGCAGGATGCCATCGAGACCGGATGGGTCCTGCTGGACGCCACGTACGAAGAAGAGGCCGCCGAAGAGCTGAAGCTGACCGAAGAACCCCGAGCCGATCTGGCCATGCTGGGCTCCACAGCCGCACTAGCGCTGAACAACCACCGGCTCGCCCGACTGGTGATAACCCTCGAAGGCACCAGTCTGCAAATCGAACGCACGACACGATGCGGCCATGTCTTCAGCACCACGACAAAACCGCAAGACGCCCGAACCGCGATGGACCGACTCGGCGTGAACATCCACATCTCGGACCACAACGGAACACCAGCCGACGTAGTCGGCCGAATACAGAAACACGTCGAGAACAAGCGGACCGGCGTCGTCTTCGACACTGGCGACAACCACCCCGAAAAGCGGCTCGACGGCCGGAACCCCTCGATGAAGCGAGCGGACACCCCGACAACGACTGTCTCGGTTCCAGGTAACACTCCCAAGCTCTAACCGCCGAGTGCGGCGTTCCTCGCCAAAGCCGGAGTCGGCCACTCGGGAGCACTTCACCAAGTACGGGCTGAGGCAAGGGTCGCCCGAAGCAGTCTTCGCCCTATACCAGTAGAACGACCTACGCAAGCTACGGCGAGAGAAACCGCAGCACGGCGACGGCGGCCGGACTCCGCAAATCACAGATCACCGACAACGAAAGCGGAGCATCATAATGACGCGATGACACAGACGGGTACCGCCGCAAGCACGCCGCCTCGGAGCACGGCGCGCGCTGAGAACCCAACGGGGTTCGAGTCCAGGTGCCGCGCGGTAACAGACGCGATGGAAGAGATCGGCACAAGGCTCCGAATCGCCCTCGCGACAGACGGCAACGCCGAGCCGTTCCTGATCCACGCAAGGTACGAGATCGAGAGCCGGATGCACGTCTACCAGCAAAGCGAGACCGAGGCGGCGATCACCGACGCACTCAGGGCCACGGGCTCAACCTGCCAAGCGTTCCTGAACGAGGCGACCCAAGCAGGACATCTTCTGGCAACGCCCAATACGCCGCTGCCCATCGTCTCCGACGAGCCAGCACTCGTAATCGGGGGACTCGCCCCGGGCACAGTGGCCCGCTGGCGAGAACGCCGCGACCAAGCCAACAGTCGCCCGCTGGTGAGAACACCAAGGTCAGAGCAACGAGTGTCAGAGCATAGAACCGTGACCGGTGAGCGCGTGCTCGCCCACGTCAAGGGACGCTGGCTCGCCGACGACATGGTCGATCCAGACACGTACGCCAAGGGCGTCGACGATGGCTGGAACGACGTCGAGCTGTACCGGCTGATCGTGCGGCAACTGCAGCGCAGCTTCCACTCCGGCACCGAGGCCGACCGGCGGACGATGCTCTCGAACCGACCGCGCCTGACCGGCACGAAGTGGGACGCGGCCATGGCGGCCGTCATCGAGCACACCGCCCGAGTCCACGGCTACGAGCCGCCGAGCTGGGTAGAGGAACCCGAGCGGTTCCTGAACACAGCAGTGAAGCTGACCAGGGTCAAGACCGACAGCGACTCCGTTTGGCAGCCGGGCGCGTTCCTGCGACACGGCGTGAACGTCGACAGCCGGGACCTGGACTGGAGAACGGGAGATGGTCGCCACTGGACCGCTGAACTCTGAGAACACCGGCGGAATCCCCAGCAACCTCGACAACGCAAATACAACTAATCAAGTCGTTTAGCCCAACTGTCAACGCCACAGAAACCGAACCCAGGCTCAAGAACGCCAAACCCCGGCGGGTGCGCCGCCGGTCCCTCGCGGGCGGTATGCGGGTTCCTGACCATCGCCGCGATCCTGACCCTTCCGGTGCAAGCCAAGGCGCAGACCGCGATCTGGTCAAACACGCTGACCATCAGGGATCACCGAGATCCACCGCTGGCCGGACTGGCCCGACCGCCGCCGGCTAACCGGCATCCCTGGCCGCGACCGGAACCAGCCGCATTCATCCACTGGAGACGGTCGAGCGTCTGCTCACCCTGGGGGGCCGCATAGAGGTCGAAGGTCGGCGAAGCCAGTCCGCGCCGGGTGACCTGCCCGCGCCGGACGGCGCGCAGCCAGGAGAGACAGTCCCCCGGGTTACCGCAGATCGAGCGGCGGGGGTCTGACGGGAACGACCAGGCCGGGTTCCCGACGGGGCACCGGCACGGGAAGACCGCCGCCGAGCGGCCGGAGCGCGCCGGGGACCCGTGGGGGTTCCGTCGTTCTCGAGCTCAGATCGAGTGAAGCGCCGCTGTCGCCGTCGAACCGGAACGCCCGCAGGTCGATCTCTTCCAGATCGAGGACCCGGAGGATGCGGGGCGTCAGGGTCACGATGATGTCGGTCTCCTGCGTCTCCATCCGATTGTGGGCGAACAGCCGGCCGATGATCGGCAGGTCGCTCAGGCCGGGAATACCCTCGAACACTTCGCGCTCCTCGTCGCGGATCAGGCCCGCCAGGATGTTAGTCTCGCCGTTCCGCAGGCGAATCGTCGTGGTGATGGACCGTTCGCCGAACGTCGGGATGTTTCCGTACCCGACCCCCGACATGCTGATGACCTCGATGAGGAGTTCGAGCGAGACCTCGTCGTTGTGATGGACGTGAGGCGTGATCTCGATGTTGACGCCGACGTTGCGATAGTTGAACGACGTCACCGGCTGCTGCTGCAGGCCGCCCGCCGCGAACGGGGTGAACTGGGTGACGGGCACCGGCACCTCATCGCCGAACTGCGCCCTGGCGGACTGTCCCGCCGTCGTGCGGAGATGGGGATTGGCCAGCGTATGGGTGTGCTGATCGCGCTTCAGCAGGCTGTAGGACAATCCCGGGAGGTCCGCGATGAAGACGTCCGCAGTGGTCAGGCTGCCCAGGTTGTCGATGGACAGACCGCCGCCGGTGTCCACGCCGAGGGCCCCTTGGATACCCACTGAACCGGCAGTCGCGAACTGGAGGCCGTAGTCCCGCAACCGCTCCCGATCGACCTCCAGGAGCTCAACGTCGATCACGACCTCGGGCGGCGCCTTGTCGACGGCGGCGATGAGCCGGGCCGCGGCGGCAATCCGCTCCGGCGTGTCGCGGATCGAGAGGGACCGGGTGGCGGTGACCGCGGACAGCCGGCGCGTGTCCAGGACGAGGCGGAGCAGGGCGACGGTCTCCTCGAGATCGGCGCTGCTCAGATAGAATGTCCGAACGATCTCCTCCGCGTACTCGTTCCGCTTGGCGGTGGTGTCGGGAATCACGGTGACCGTCCGCGGCGCGGTTACGCGGTAGAAGTTCTGCGAGGATCGGGTCACCGACGCGAGGGCGTCGCGCAGGCGCGCCCCGCGCAGATCGACGGAGATCCGCTGGTCGACGAAGGCCGGATCGAAAACGACGTTGACATCGGAGAACAGGCCCAGGGCGGTGAAAACGTCGCGCGTGCTCGCATCGCGAAAGACGACGGAGTCCGGCAGGACGTCGTCGGGCAGCTCGAGCCCATCCGGCGGGAGGAATCGGGTCCGCTCGATCAGCGCCTCGATCTCGGTCTGACCGGCGCGCCGGGCGGCGCGCCGGGTCCGGACCCGCTCTGCCGTCTCGCGCAGCACCTCCTGGATTTCGTTGCTCGCGGGGTTGAGCTCGGCCGCGATCCGATGCTCGACCAGCGCGTCCTCGTAGTTCCCGAGACCGGCGAAGCGGAGCCCCTCCGCGTGGTGATACTGCCCGGCTCGCAGCCGGGCGCGATCGAGGTCCCGTTGGAGCGTGCGGTCGTCGGGTCGATCCCCCACGGCGCGCGCGTACTCGAGCACCGCCTCATCGAAGTTCTCGGACAACTCCGCGGTGCGGGCCCGGTCCCTGGCGGTGGTCGCACAGCCGGCGGCGAGGACCAGGCAGAGCCCGGCCGCGATCAACCCGGCGGCGGCGGACGGTGTCCGGCGGCGGGCCCGGAAACCGTCGCCCGGCGGCTCCGCTTCCCGCCCAACCAACCCGGCGGGGAGTCGGCGCCTCCCGGCGGGAGGCGGAGCCGTGCCGCGGCCCGGACTCCTGGCGGAATGTACCGGAGGCGGTGGTGTCGATGACATCGGCATTTGGCATCCCGTTCCTGTGCCAAACCGACTCATCCTATCACGTGCCAATCCGGATGTTGCGGCCGGACTCGCGCCGCGCACCATCCCACGAAGCGGCATTTCAGGAGGAGCCGACCTCTCCGCGGTCAGCGTCCGCGCCGCCGGACAGGTGGGCCCGATTGGGCCGCGCTCTGCCCGGCTACCGTGATGCCGGAGACGGCCGAGCGCGGAAACTGTGAACCGGAACCACAGCGCGAAATTGGGCCTCGAACGGAAGCTCGGCCAAGATGCGAAGTCTTTGCGTACGAGTCGGTGACAAAGGCTTACGAAAACAAGAACAGATACAAGGGTGAAGATCACCATGGAAATGAATGCACGACGAGCACTGATACTGGCGAGCGAAGCGCTCAAGACCGCGGTCGGAAACAACGAGCGCCCAGAACCCGGGAGCCTGCTCGAAGCTCAGTTCAACGCCTACAACGCCGTCACCGAGACTCTGGCCGAGATGAACGCTCACCGCACGCCCACGGCGCCCAACAACGCCGACGTGTGCGGCTTCACGTGGTTCACCAAGGACGGGTTCGTACACTGCTGCGGGGCCGACAAGAACATGCCCCACACGCACACATGCGGCAGCACCGACGGGTGCGAGGCCGCCATCGAAACGACACCGGCGGGAACCCGCGACGCCATCGCGAGACTGGACCGCGTGCTCAGCGACATGGAGACGGCCGGAGGCGAGATCCCCCACGATCTGTACACCGCCAGCCGAGACGTCGTCCGGGCCAGCAACTAAAGCAAGCCCCGGCCAGCCAAACAATCCCACGTCCGCAAACCAAGCCCGAGGAACTCCTCGACATGACGACACCGACGACTCCACGTCCGACGGAAGCCAAGCTCCACGACATCCTCTTTGCAGTCCACCGGTCCATCCGCTACCACCGCCACCGCGAACGGTTCTTCGACCAAACCCACCACGTGGGCGCCGTGATCACCATGATCGCCGGAATCGCGACGGTCACAGCGCTGATCGCCGACCTGCCGGCCGAATGGGCCTGGACGCGGCTCGCCGCCGCAGCCCTCGCAATGATCGCGAGCATCGCCAACCTCGGATTCAATCCAGCGACCGCGGCCCGGCGCCACAGCAGGCTCGCGATGGACTTCATCTTCCTGGAAAAGGATCTGGTGCACGCCGGAAGCGCACCGCTGGCCAAAGACCTGCTCAAGCTGCAGACGCGGCGACTGGACATCGAGGCCGCCGAGCCGCCTGTACTCCGCGTGCTCGACGCAATCTGCCACGACGAGCTGATTACCGCGCTGGACGCGGACTCATCGCACCGAAGCAACGTGACGAAATGGCAGCGCCTTTGGCGGCATCTGTTCGATGTCGGAGCCCACCGGCTCCGGACACACACCGACTGACAGAGAACAGCGGACCTCCAGCTTGCGTACCATGCGTGAAGCATCCCAACAAGGACCGAGATGACCGAGACACACGAGAACAGCTGGCTGGGAACGGACGCGGGAACACCGGCTGGCGTCGCATGGCAGGCCGTATGCGACGGCGACATCGAACGGCTCGACAGAGTGCTCGCCGACCACGGCAGCGCCGCCCTGAAGACCGCCCAAGGCCCGATAGGCCACCCGGTCACCGCGCTCGCCGCCGCGGCCAAGCGAGGCGACTCAGCCGCGGTGGAGCGCCTCCTGAAGGCCGGGGCCGACCCGAACATCGCGGCCTGCGGCCACATAACCCAATCCCCGGTGGCCTGGGCCATCAGGGCCTGCAGCCTGACCACCATCCGGCTGCTCCTGAACGCCGGCGCCAAGCCCACCGATGACGAGAACCTGCAGGACATCGCGGTCCTCTCCCTGGACCCCGTCGTCGAGCCGCACAACGACCTGCTCGCGGAACTCCTGAAGACGATGGTGGGCTCCACCGACGCGATGCACCGCGCCGTCGAACGGCTCTCGCCTCAATGGACCGGCCAACTGGTCGAGGGGGGGGCCGACCCGAACACGTTGTGCGACCGCGCCGGCACGCGGCCGCTGGCGGTCGCACTAAAGCAGCACACCCACGCCGAGAGCTGGAACTGGCGGAGCTTCAACACCAGCGCGACCGGACCGAGACTGGTGCAGACGCTGCTGAACGCCGGGGCCGACCCGAACGCTCCGCTGGGCATGCCCACGAGGTTCAACCCGACACCGCTGATCGCCGCGGTGGAAAACGGCTCGACGTGGGCCGTGCCCATGTTGATCAAGGCAGGAGCCGACCCTGTACCCGCCCGGGAGCACTTCAGCAAGTACGGGCTGCCGGAAGGATCGCCAGAGGCCGTCCTGGCCCTCTACCAGTAGAGCAGCCTGCCCACAGGCACCTCCGCGGACAACCGTCTCCATCAACGGAGCCGACGGCACCAGATCCGAGCGTCAGAAGACGAACCGGCCGAGACGCAACAGCCTCGTCAACGTGGGAATCGCGTTGGACGCCCGACGCTGGAGGTAAAACGTCGTGGCGTCAAGGTCGTCGCTGACATGGTAGCACTCCCAGCGATCACGTCCCAACTCGTTCAGGAACTCGTCGACGTCGCCAAGATCGCGCTTCGGAACGACAAGAGTTCGGTACTCGATCGCCCAAAGCTCACGCAACTCCTCGGCGGACAACTCGGCAACCACCTCGGCGCGACCGCGCGCCTGATCGATCACGCCCCGAGCGTCATCGCGGAAATCATCCACGGCCGCGCCGAGGCAACCAGAGAAGACCGCGAACAGTGCGCAGAACAGAATGTACTTCGGTTGCATGATCAAAACCCTCTCACGGACCAGCGGGAACGACCGGGCGCCCATCGCCGGGAACCAACCCCCCGCCAAAGGACGAGAACACCAGCAATGATCAACAGGAAACGGCTACAGAGAATCCAGAGGCAAGTGAGAAAGCTGCCACTCCTGCAGAACATCTCGATCGCACACGAGATCAAGACGCTCATGGTAACGGACAGGCCCGAGGCAGCCGAACCGATTGCAGAATTCACGATGGCGACCGTATACGGAACACGGAGCGACGGCTGCGGAACCGTCGGCTGCCTGGCGGGACTGACCATACTCGAGTACCCGAACGCCGCGAACAGGTTACGAGAAGAGCTTGCGGACAAGCCGGAAAATCCCGGCACGTCGATCTCGGGACTCTCGGCTATCGCCATCGCAGGACGGATCCTGGGTCTCGACGACAACACCCGGGACGAACTCTTCCACGGAGAATCCTCAGGCTGGGGCGACAACCTCGAGCACATGCCGAAGGCGGCCGTGCTGCGAGCCATTGACAACGTGCTCGCGGGGAAACGACGCAGCAACGTCTGGACGGGCGTGCACCCCCCCGAATAGAACCCCCGAAACCCACGAACCACAGCCGGAACCGACTGCCCACAGGACCGGCCCGTACTGCAAAGCGCTCGGCGCCGCCCCCGCCGAACAGAACGCCCATCCTCGTCCACGCCAGCGATAGGACAGCCCGCCGCTTCAACACTCCCGTGCGACCGGCAGACACCCTCAAGGAAGAACCTGGAGCTTGAGGAAGGCAGACAAGGGACCGTACCGGGCACTGACCTCAACCCTGCCAGGAGCGACAGCCTGAAGACGCCCGTCCCCCAGGAAGACGACCACCGTGCCCATCCCCGGGGAGTCAACGCTCAGATCCACATCGTCGGTCACACGCTCCCACAACCCCGTCGAAGCCGAGAAGCCGCAGACCTCCAGCGGTTGCTCGACACCAACCGAGACGACCGACGCCGAAGCGCCAACAAGACCGGCGCAGCCGTAGGGCAACGCGGCCACCAGATCGACCAGATCGGGATCCAAGGCGAACGCCAAGCCAGTCCATGGCGGGAGCGAAGCCAAACCGGCAACCGAAGCAGACGAACGCGACCGCAACTCGGCTTCAAAGGCGGAAAGAACGAGGAAGACGGCACAAGCGCCGAGCAGCAACGCCACGCTGATCCACCATACCCGGCCGGGCGGCGGGGCGAGCGGTGACTCGGAGCCATTCGGTCCCGACCGCGGAGCGCGGGCCCGGGAACCGGGGGTGTACTGACCGCGCGGGAGAACGATGTCTCGACCACGAAGCTTCCAGAGACCGGACCGTTGCCCGAAACCCCAGAAGTCCCGATGGCGAAGACGTTCAACAGCGGCACGCCGGACGGCCGGGGCGACACCCCCCCACTCAACAGCTCCGACAACCGCACCGACAACCTCGTCTCGCGAAAGACAGCCCCCCACCACCTGGACCACCGCCACGACGACCCGAGCGAGGTGGTCGTCATCCACGACGCCCGGGGGAGAACCGGACATGGGCCACACCGACTGCGGCCTCGACCGATGCTGCGCAGAACCGGTGGGTGAAAGGAAAGCCTGCGACTGCTCGCGTAACACGCCGCGCGCCACCGCCGCCTGTCGCGCAAGCCGACCGGCCTCCGGCCCGCTGCAGATATCCGGATGAACCGTCCGCATGAGGCGGCGGTAAGCGGAATCGACCTCCGCGGCTTCCGCCTGCGGCTCGACCCCGAGAACAACCAAAGCCTCGTCGCGAGTCATCAGGACATCCCATCAGTACACCGGAAGAACAGGTCGACCGCGTCACGACAAACCGCGGATACCCGAAGCGCCTCCTCGGATTCTACACCTCAGACTGCAAGCATGACGGACCGGAACAGGGTACGCCGGTAGCAAAGAGGGATCACGCCAGTGAACAAACCAAGAGACCCCAGAGACCACGACCCGACATGGCACAGCGCGCTCAACAACGAACGGCAGGCCTGTATCGGCGGACGATGGCGCCAATGCCGGATCCAGTCGCGCCGCAAGGCTCTACGCGGGCTGCTAGACGAGGAAGAACAGACCGGGCGCTATGAGAAGCGCAAACGGATTCGACGACGGACCGGACCCTCACGGCTGAAAACGTACCAGCGCCGGCGAAGCGGCATCGTGGACGCGTACCGAGAGGATTTCCTCGAGGCGAACAAGAACGCCAACCACGCCCTCACACGTGCTGTCATGTCCGAGAACCGGACGCTCTTCTACTGAGGAGAGACAGACGGCCGCGGCCAACAGGAACAACGCGCAGCACGCCGACAACGGCAACCACCCTCGGGGAGATCAGCTTGAACGGATGAGCTCGACGTGAACGAGGAATGAACTGTGCCGGCGAGGACCCGCCGGCACAGAAGCCGTTATCACTGGTCCAGGCGATCGATTTCCTGCTGGACCACGTCGCGGAAGATCGAGTACTCGACAGCCCCCATCAAGGGCCGGCCGTTGATGAACGAAGTCGGGGTCGAGCGAACGCCGAGTTCAACGCCGAGGGCGACATCCTGCTGGACTTGAGCGAACGGTGCCTCGCTGGCGAGGCAGTCGGTGAAGGCGGCCTCATCGAGGCCCACCCGCCGCGCCACGTCGTTCCAGGCGCCCGAAGACACCAGCGACTGGTCGGCGAAAAGCGCGTCGTGGTACGGATCGAATGACCCCTGCTGATGAGCGCAGGACGCCGCCTCCGCCGCTCCCATGCTGCCCTGCCGGTTCGACCCCGGGTAGTAGCGGAAGACGACGCGGACGTCCCCCCGCAACTCCTCCACCAAGCGATCGAGACGCGGCGCCAGCCTGGCGCAGAACGGGCACGTGAAGTCGCTGAAAACCTGAACGGTGACACGTTCCTCACCGGCGTCGGAACCCCAACCGGGGCTCCCGAGCCCGGGATCGAGCTCGGCGCCGACACGCGGCGCATCGTAGAAGATGTCCACAAGCCCCGAGGCCACCGCCTCGTCGTAAGCGAGGCCGAGAACGTCCGCCCGGGCGATCGCCCGGCGTTGCTGACCGAGCTGCAGAAACGCGAGATCCCGACGGAACTCCTCCGGGATCGTCGGCTGCGTGCGAACGAGGGCGCGCACAGCCTGGTCGATTTCCGCCTCGGTCGGGGGAGACGCCGCGCGGTCGATCTCGCGGATGATGTACGACTCGAGGTCCAGGCCTTCGTCGGCCGCATCCTGGCCGAGGACAACCTCGGCAACGGCGATCCGCAGAGCACCGAGGCGGGCCTGATACAAATGGGGCATGTTCTGGAGCCAAACGCCCGGCTCCTCCCGGCGCCAGACGGCGTCGACCGCCTCGGCCGTCACCGGCTCGCCGTCCACCCGGGCGACGACGTAGACACCGTCCGGCGTCGAATCCGCCTCCGGAGACTGCCCGGCGAAGACGGACGCCGAGAACGCGAGGACGACGAGCGTCAGAACCCCGGCGAGCGCCGCGACCCGAACGAGAAACGCCTTCAACGACTTCGACAAGATGAATGTGTGCATGGCGCGAAGTATACGGCCGCAGCGTCAATAGCGCGGCGCACCCACCGGTGCGACGGCGACAGATCACTACACTTCGAGAACGATGAAGAACGCGACACCGCCAGCCAGCAGAACAATCCTGACCGCTACCCGCCTTCTCGCCATTCTCGGTATCGGCGTCGGCGTACTAGCGGGCGCAACGCCGACCGAGGCACAGAACAACCCGGCACCGACCCGCTTCAGGGTCGAGGCTATCCGCCATGTCAGCGGCGGCGACGCTGAAGTCGACTTGACGTGGCTCTACCCGACCGGGCCCGGCGCTACGGGGTTCACAGTTCGTTACGATCTCTTCCGCACACGTCAGACCTGTCAGACAGCGACGCCCACTGGTTCTCCGATGAATTCCGGAACAGCAGGGAGCGGTGACAGACGAATCACCATCCTTCTTGATCGGGAGAATTTCGCCTGCTTCTGGATACGAGCGGACTTCGCTGGAGCGCTGCCTTCCGCCTGGAAGCTCGTTGAATCTTCCCCGATCGACCTGCGCGACGAAACGCCGATCGGCACCATCCCGGCACCGCAGAGGCCCGATGTCAGAGCAGGAGACGCCAGGGTCACCGTTACTTTCAATTATCAAGTGCTCCCCGGCTTCTGCACGATTGAAATAGGTGAAGAGGAGGTTGTCACGAACCGCTGGTACTACACCCAGCGGCTTGAAGGGCAACCATTCGGGGACAATCCAGAGGATACAGTAGAGGTCACATCCCTCTACGGGACTAACGGACGGTTCTTTCCCGTCGTCCAGAACATCGAAAACGGGAAGTCGTACGTCTTCAAAATCCGGTTAAGGTGCATAAGCCAAACCGGGCCGAACAGCCCCTGGTCCGAGGAATCCGAGGTCGTAACCCCCCGCGGGACCATCAACGAGATCACCGAGCCAAACGGGCTCTCAGCGGTTCCGGTCCGTGTCGAAGGCCGAGACACCGCAGCGCTCAGACTGACATGGAGTCAGCCTTCGAGTGGTGAGCCCGATCACTACCGCCTCCAGTACCGACGATACGACCTCATCAGTGACGACGGGAGCTACCCATGGACATCCGTGACCCTCGGGGGCTCTTCCCTGAGCTACAACATCATCGGACTACGGTTCGCCACCGATTACGAGATCCAACTCCGGGCCGAAGGCCCGAACGCAGATCTCGACTGCGACGACGTCGTACACTGCGGGCCATGGGCGAAGACGTCCGGAAACACCGGTGAGTCCAACGGACCACCTGTCGCTGTAGACAACTTGGAGGCGATCATCCTGCAAGTCGGAGACACACGCGACATCAATATGGCGCACTACTTCTCCGACCCGGACGGCGACAACCTGACGTTCACGGCGTTCTCTCAGAACGGACAGGTTGCGACCATCGACCTCGTCGGAGCACCAGCCAACTTCAGGATCACGGCGGTTTCGGCGGGCAGCGCCACCGTTTCGATTTCCGCGACCGACCCCGGCGGACTCTCCGCCAGAGCGGGCGTCGAGGTCACCGTTCAGAACGAACCGTTGCCGGTCCTGCCGGGTGATCCCACCGATGTCGAGGCATTCCTCGGACCGGACGGCCCGGCAGTGCTCTGGGAGCCGCCTTCTCCCGTCGAGGGCGCCATTGTCGCTGCCTACCGCGTCTCGTGGCGCGACGACGTGGACCGCGTGTGGAGTGATCCTGTTCACCTTGGCGTCGACGCCCGCACGTGGGCGCCGAAGGTCACTGCGGTTCCAGGCCGCACGTACGAGTTCCGTGTCCGGGCTGTGTCGGACAGGGGCGCCGCCGGCCCCTGGTCGGCCCCGGCAAGCGTTGCGGTACCCGAACTCCCGACCCCTTCCGCGCCGCTGAACCTAGTCCTCGAGTCCAACGCCGGGGATCTCATCGCTACCTGGGACGAGCCCTCAAACGTCGACGATGTTCCAGTAATCCGCTATACCCTCCGGTTCCGCGGGACAGCCCTGAACGACAGGTGGCACACGGTAGCAGTCGACGCGAACATGCTGCAGGCGCGGATTCCCGCCTCCTACGGCTTCGTGCGGGGAGGGACGTACCGAGCCCAGGTCCGAGCGTCTGGAGCCGGCGGCGATGGCCCGTGGTCCACCGAGGCGGAGACCACAATCCCGGCCGAAGGGCCAAAACCCGTGATAACGGCCACAATCCAGCCGCCCGCGAACCGGCCGTTCACCATCACCGTCACGTTTCCCGAGCCGGTGACCAACTTCAGCCTTAACGACCTCGTGATCGCGGGCGGCGACGCGTCCGATTTCACCAGGCAGGGCGCCGTGTACACCGCGCTCATCACACCCACCGACTCGGGCACGCTGACGATCGACATCCCCCTCGGAGCGGCGCTCGACGCCAACGGGTACGACAGCGAGGCGGCCGACACCTTTTCGATCGAGGTGGACATCACCCCGCCGACGGGGGTGATCACCACCGCGCAGCCCGGCCCATTCAAGGATCCGTTCACGATCAAGCTCGTCTTCTCGGAACCGATCCAGGACCTGAGCCTCGACAACATCTCGATCAGCCGCGGGCAGGTGGAAAACCTCCAACCGACCGCGGGGTCGGAGACCGAGTACACAGCGCTCGTGACGCCAGTGGGAACCGGGACGCTGACGATCGTGCTGCCAGCGCAGACGTTCTACGACTACAACGGGCACCGGAACGAGGAGCCCGTGAGGTTCGAGGTCGAAGTCGACACCGTGCGGCCGACGGTCGAGATCACGAGTACCAGCGAGCCCCCCATCAAGGGGCCGTTCCCGCTGACGTTCACATTTTCCGAGGAGGTCAACGGCTTCGAACGCGACGACGTCGAGTTCCCGACGGGCGCCGGCTGGCTGCAGACGCTGCACAAGACCGGACCCACCACGTACACAGGAACAGCAAGACCTACAACGACAGGGCAAATTGTGGTACGAGTGCCGGAGAACGCGGCGACCGACGCCGTCGGGCACGGAAACGAGGAATCGGAATTCGAGTTAACCGCCGTCATCGACGGCAACCCCGGCGCCGGGCAGCCGATAGTAGAGATCTGGACCACGGCGACCAGCCCGGTACGGATACCGTTCGAGATCCGGATCGTCTTCTCCGAACCGGTCCTCGGAATGACGGCCGAAAAGCTCGTCGTGACGAACGGAAGCGTCGGTCTGCTCACAGACAGACAGTCCGCCCGGACCGATTACTCGACCATCCTCTGGCCAGAAGAGAACGGGACCGTCACGGTCAACCTGCCCGCGGGGGCGGTCACAGACGATCTCAACAACCCTAACCACGCCGCCCCCGAGTTCTCGATCGAGGCCATGCTGACACCGGTCCCCGCAGTGCCGACGGCGGGCCTCATGCTGCTCGGAGCCGCCCTGGCCGCGGCAGGTTGGCGAAAACGGCGGCAAGCCGCGAGAAGCTGATCAGGGTACGGACCACACGATTCTTCTCGGCCCTCCACGCTGCCCTGCGCACGAGGACCGCCACCCAGTAGGTGAACACTGGTCGCTCGAGACCGGGCTCCGCTCGGAGCCCGCGACCATCCACACCCGAAGCACGTCGCTCCTCGAGAGCCTGGCCCGGAAGCTGCACCGTGATGGCCTCCAGGCAGAGCCACAGAAGACGCACCAACATCGACGACAACGCGAACACACCCCGAAGCTTCCCCAACGACCACCCCGAAACCGCCGCCGAGCAGGCGCCCAACCCGCAGTGAAAACCGGATGCAACCGCACCCAGCACGCTGACCACCGCGGTTGCAGACGGAAAACCGATCAGCGAGAATCATCCGCCAGAAGCGGCGGTGCAACCACCCTTGCGCGCGAATCCGGCGGCACAGCCGCCACTCGGCAAAAAACGCGAGATGTACATGAGAAAAACCCAGATCGGCGCGGCCCTCGTCGCTGCCATCCTCATCACCGCATCATGCGGCGAGAACCAAAGCCCCGTGGCGCCCACGCCGGTACCGGAGCCGGAGCCTACAGAACCGGTGGTGTCCCAGACGCTGGAGATCGTCGGGATACCCCAGAGCGCCCTCCCGGCCGGAGAGGTCATCCTGCTGACGGCGCAGATCAGACGATCCGACGGGGGGACGGAAACGCTCCCCTCCTACCCCACGTGGACATCCAGCAACCCCAAGGTCGCCAGGATCGAATTGCACGCCTGCGAGGACGTCCCAGAGCTTGTCCGGTGTACCTCACTCGTCGCACTGATGGTCGGCCGAACCGAGATCACGGCGACCTTCGAGGAGCTTTACGCAACGGCAAACGTAGAGATCGCGCCGGCACAGCCGAACGAGACCCTCTGGCGCGAACTCGCGTTCAACTACCTGCAGTGTCCGCCGACCGAACCAGCCTGCGGCACCCCGCTGGAAACCCGAATGCTGAGGGTATTGCCAGTCACATCGCCGAACTTCGCGATCGTAAGCCATACACTGAGCGAACAAGCAATCGCGAACCTGCACGAGGTCCTGGCTCTTGGAGCTGAGCAAATCACCGGAAAACCGTACCGGGGAACGATCGAGGAAGGCAACGGCGTGAGAGCCGAGAACTGGATCACGATCGAGGGTGTAATGCCGGGGAACCACGCAACCGCCGGCTCATGCAGAAACATGTCAATACCCGAAGGAGGAGATGCAGCGGCGACCCTCGGAACCATCTACGGCTGCATCATGCTGGGAATGCACCGGGATGAAACAAGCAGCACAGAGACAATACTCCACGAGCTGGGACACGCAATGGGCTTCTACCACACAAGCGACCAGCGAACGGTGATGTTCAGGGCGTCAGGTCACAGAAACCAGACATTCACAGCCCAAGAGCAGTACCACACCCAACTCGCGTACCGACACCCTCGCGGAACGACATACACAGACATCAAGCTCAGCACGTTCGGACCACAACGCCACCTGAGACCTCGCCAAGTCGACCCGAGACCCATCTTCATCGTCGACTGAACCACCGGCACCACACAAAGAAAAAGCCCCGGCGGCAAGAAGCCGCCGAGGCTCGACCAAACGCGGAAACCGCCAGGATCGGATGCGCAATCACCGCTGCCGGCGAAGACCGGGAAGCGGCGCATTCGGCATGGAGATGCAGCTATCCTCGGGACCGATATCCCGCGCCATCACGCACCACGCCTGAAGGGTCGGGTCCAGGACCTGCCGGAACGGGACCGCCTCACCCTGCGAGATCGACCTCGGCTCCGGAGGATTGACCTCCAGGAGGCAACCGCCCTTCTCGCCTCCACCCACACCGTTTCCCACACGGGTCGCACCAAAGAACGACATCGGGCCGTCGTTCCGGACCCAGACCTGCTCGGCCTCACTGGCCCCAGGAGGAAGCCCGAACAACTTCTGCTGAGTCGTCAATCTCCGCACCCGCATGACCTGGGCGCGCCTCGCGGCACTGGTCTGATTATCCTGAAGGTCCAGGGTCGGCCAGCCCCAGACGAGGTGCGCATCATCCGTGTTCACGGCTCCCGAACGGACACCGTCCCACAACTGGAAATCCGCGTTCCGATCCTGCACCTCGTACGGCGTCGCAATGAACTCGTCGTAGAGAATGCGGCTCTCGTCGACATGCTCGACGAAAAGCTCACCCGGATTCGCGGCATCTCCGCGCATGATGAGTTCCTGCTCACCATCGCTGAAATCACCAGCCGTCTGGACATCACCGTAGTTGTCGTACGACGAGAACGGCTCGAACCAAACCTCATCCCCGTTCTGATCGATGTACCACCCAGCCCTCGGATAGTAGCCCTCGTCGGGATTGTGCCCGTGCACAAGCCCGTCACCGACGCCGGCGCCCGGCACCCACTCACCCGAAACCCCAGGGGCTCCCGCCCGCCAGTGATAGACGTACGGCTGGAAACTGCTGATGGTCACCGCGTCATCGGCCGCCACCCGACCATCAAGCACATTGGTGATCATCCCCGACGAGTCGAACTCGCAGACGTGACGGTAGTCGGCCCCGAAAAGATCCACGTACGACTCGTCGGACGACGAACCCCCCGACACACGCTGTGCATCGTAACCCGCACCGCCGGTACCGAGAACCGGCTCCGAGAAGACGCGAAGCTCGCAGTCGTCACTGCCAGCAGAGCAAGGAGTCTGGTGATCCGGCAACAACATGGCGCTGCGCACCGTCCCATCCTGACAGACGACCGGCCGGATCGACCCGAAGTTGCCCGCGACATCTTCGGCCGGGCAAGCGAACTCCCGGAAAACCACCGAAGTCTCGAGGAATGACGGATTCGTCAAGTGATCCATGGCCATCAACGTGCGAGGCATGTTCCGGTAGTCCGCCGGATCGAAGTCCTGGACCGACAACGCGCCGAACCGATCGAAAGCCTCGGGATCATAGGGTGGATCCTCGGCAGGCCACTGATCTCCGTAGAACATCTCCCGAAGCTCCAACAGGGTCTCCCCCGCTTCGTACCGACCGGGAGCCATCGTACGCGTGGACCCACCGCGAAGAACGACATCCTGGAGCGCATCGGTGGGAGGCCAGACGTTCTGCCCCAACCCGCCGCCCCCAAGACGGCGTGTGCCGCTGTCGTCCCAGATGGCAGGCGAGTTCGTATCGTTCGCGTTACGATACGCGACCGTGTCCTGCTGACCCATGCTGTGGAGCGGAACCGGGTTGGTCGCCGGCGGCACGACGCACATCGGATTCGAGACCGTCATGCCGGTCCCCGCGGTCACGTAACTGGACTCAGCCACATTGGGCATGGACCCGCCGAATGTCGACCAGTCGACGTACGGACTGGAGTTCGACGCAATCTGGTTGTACACCTCCTGACGGTACTCCTTGATTGCGATCCAGCCCTGCATGGTGCCCGCCCAGAGGATGATCTCCTCGATCAACTCCTGACGCTTCTCGAAGATTTCATTGAGACAGAACGGACCAACGAAGCCGACGTTCGGAGCACACATGAACGCGGGAGGAATCGTCCACGAGGACTGCGTCGTGAAAGCCCGCACCATCGCGTCGGCGCAATCGGTCCCCGACGCGCACGGCGTACCATCCACATTCCAGCCGTACCAGCCGCCAGCCGCGACATCGGTGCCTCGATCGGCCGCAGCCCAGACACCGCCGGAAGCCGCCGGCGCAGCAGCCGCGAGCGGAACACCCGCAGCACCCGCAGCGGACTGCACAGAGGCCCGATCGGTAGAGCGCGAAAGCGGAGCAAACGCCCCTGAGGCAAAGCCTCCGGCCCCGACGGGAGCCCTCGGCGGCGGCCCGCCAGTGGAGTCACCCATGGACGCCGCGAGCCGGTTCGCCGCAATCACCTCGGCAAGAGCGATGCCATCACGCATCGCCCGAACACCGCTCTGAAACGAGCGGCGATCCGTCGGCTCCGCCGCAAACTGGCGCGCCTGCTGCCGAGCGCGTTCCGTACGATTCCGCGCCCAGTCAGAAACACCGCCGGGAAGCGGAAGATCCGCTGACAGGGACGCGTCGGGCGCGCGCGACGCGAAGTCGCGAACACCGCCACGCGAGGCATCGTTCATGAACGCGCGCGAGGCGCCCGGAACCAAATCCTGCACGGAGACCCGGCCGGGAGCCGCAATCCGCGAAACGGACGACCAGGAAGAGCGACCAGGAGCGCCAGCGCGTTCACCGACAGCGCCAAACGGAGAGGAACGACCGATGGTCGACGGGTCCGCTCCCGACGGAGCAAAGCCGGAACCGCCGCTGCACAGACTCCCTGAAGGCATGCTGCCCCCCGGACAAACCTCCTCACCCCCGCAAGAACCCTGGGGAGCCGTACCCGTGCTAACCCAGTCGTGACGAACCGGCTCATCCGGAGTCTCCCGGCACTCATAGCAAGTGCAGATCCGTATCGGTGTCGAGGGAACACAAGACGAGTCCGACACCAGCTGAGGGTCCGAACTACAACTCGTGTCCGTCTGCCAACGGGAACCGGTCGGATTGCCACCAGCCATCTCGCACGCACCATCACTCCAGGCCGGTTGACAGACAGGAGGAGGACAACTCTGAAGAGTGGTCGGCGCAGTCTTACCCGCGCAACTGCCAGCGCCAGTCCACGTCCACGTACCGGTGTTGTCGCCGTTCGAATCAGTGTCGCAGGCGGCTGACCAAGTGCAAACCGTAGGAGGAGGACAACTCTGAAGAGTGGTAGGCGCAGTCTCACCCGGACAGTCATTCGCGTCAGCCCAGGTCCACGCACCCGTGTTGTTCCCGGCCGTATCCTGGGTGCACGAAGCGCTCCAACTCGGCGTGCAAACCGTAGGAGGAGGGCAACTCTGAGGAGTGGTAGGCGCAGTCTCACCCGGACAGTCATTCGCGTCAGCCCAGGTCCACGCACCCGTGTTGTTCCCGGCCGTATCCTGGGTGCACGAAGCGTTCCAACTCGGCGTGCACGTATCGACCGGACAATCAGGACCCCCAGTAGTAGGCTCGACAGCATCCGAACAGTTGTTGGCGTCAGTCCACGTAAAGCTACCCGTATTTACGCCGCTCGCTGTATCGCAAGCGGCGTTCCAATCCGGCTGGCACGCACCACCACCGCCCGGGCCGCAGGCATCATCGGCAACCCGACGCTGATGCGGCGACGGACACGAATCGGCATCGCGAACCTGAAAGCGGAAACCGCTCTCACCATCGCAGGCATCATCGACCCAGTCGCAATCGTCACCACCGCCACCACCGGGACACGTAGCGTCCTCGCGCCGGTCATCAGCTTGCTGACCACAGGAGTCGCGATAAAACCGGAACCCGGTCTGAGCATCGCAACCCTCGGCGATCCACGAGCAGGAGCAGCTCGAATCAGGGCCATTGTTCACCGACGAACTCGATGTCTGACACTGGGCGCCGTCCCAGAACCCCGACGTCGAGGCGGTCGTGCTCGTGCCATCACTGTTGCAGGTCGTCGCACTCGTGCTACCACCGCACGCGCAACTCGGGTCGGCCTGGGTTGTAATGGAACTCTGGGGCGTCCACCACGAACTCGTCGTGCACATCGGAGCGTTCATCGGCTGGCCGCTCTGATCCGGCGCCCGGCTCGTGGGACAGTCGACGATATTCACGTCACCGAGGATCGTCGTGTTGCACTGGCAGGTCTCCTGGAAGTGCTGCTGCTCCCACTCGTTGAGAAAATCGCGGAAACCGTCACCGGAGCACCCGAGGGGCGTGGTTCTGTGATTGCGCGTACCACCGAGCCAAGTCCGGACATCCGGACGACGCGCCTCGGCCAGCTCGCCCTCTAGCGCTTCCTGGACATCGACCAGCTCCCCGAGGCGGTCCTCCAGCTCTTGGCGTGCGCTGTCCTCCATCGCCTGCGCGGAGGCGACGAGGTTCGTCTGGTAGAACCCGCCCCAGAGGCAGCTGATCTCGACACCGCCCGTGCGGTACCAAGCAACGTCAGCCCCGTTCAACCCCAGAAGGCCGTTCAAAATCGCCTGATTACCGGCAGGAACCTCCGGCATGCCGAGCTGGTAGTCGCGCTCGACCCCCTCAGACCCGACGGCCCACCCACCCATGTCGAGATTGGTCTCGGCGACCTCCATGTTGCGTTCACGGTCGTCATCCGCGCCGCGATGCCTGAGCCAGGTGTTCAGGCCGGTAGTTCCGCCGGAGAGACGGGCCGTCCCACCTGACGAGAACGCCTGACCGGCGCACTCGCGCCATTCCGGCGTGTTCCAGAACTCGTCAGCGACAACCGCCGCCGCACGGTCGGCGACAGGCTCGTCGCTGGGCAGAAAACGAAGGCAATCCACCGGATTCACCTCCGCGTTCGCGGACCAAGCAAGGGCGCCGTCGAGCACATCGGCGAGGCGCGTCCCGACGAACCGCAGCTCGCCGTTGTCATCAGTGAGGAAATCCTGAAGCCACTCGCGCGAACCGAAGTCCGGCTCGCCGGAAGACGAGAAGCTCTCCGTGCGGTTCTCGCGGGCCTCCGTGGGCGTGTCACCCAGCGGCTCGGAGGCGTACCCGGCGAAGCTGGACACCCACTCGTCGGGGATCCCGCGCGCACTCGGATCGTCCTCCGCTTCCCCGGGCATCGAGATCATCACCTCGAAACGCCGGAAGAGGGGTCGGCTTCCGAACTCCTCCTGGAACGTCGGATCGGCCAGGCGCTCGCGCTCGGTGTTCCCGGGACCGCAGTTGAAGAGACCGTCGTTCGAGCATTCGTCCCGCCACGTGTGCGGAAACTCCGGACGAAAAGGCGGACTCATGCCGACCGAACGCAGGAACGCGCGGATATCGCGAACGACGCCCTTGTGCGTGAACGTCTCCCCGGGACGGGGCCACCAGCCGTCGGCCCGCGTCGGCCACTCCATCGGATGCTGGTGACGGTCGAGGATCTCCTTGAAATCCTCGAGGTACACGTGGTCCTCCCAAAGCTCGAGGTCCGGCTCGCAGCGCAGCTCGCTGTTGCTGCGCATGATGAGCGGGATGCTGTTGGCGGCGCACTGCCGGGCGTCGCCCTCCGTCTGGCCGCCGGCCCCGGTGTGGTACTGGTCGTAGACCGCGTGCGCGGCGCACTCCCCCTCCTGCCACTGCGTCATGTCGGCCGGGCGGGAATAGATATCGAAGTCGAAGTAGCCGTAGAGGACGATACCCGTGAGATCCCCCGACATGTCGGGCAGATACCGACTCCCCTGATACCACTCGCCGATGTGCTGGGTGACCTGCATGCCGCCCCAGCCACCGGAGTACTGATCAGTCGTGATGTCTTGTTCAGCGGGCATGCAGCGCTGCGACTCCGGCATGCCGGACAGGCGCCAATGCCACGGGTTCATCTCCGGGTTCGTCCCGAACGACGTGTTCAAGTCGTCGTGATCGAAGCTCGAACCGCGACCGAACTCCAGCTCCGCGCCCGACCGATCGCCCCGATGGGCCCAGATGCGGTACGACCAGGGGCAGCTCTGATTGTGGATGTCGCTGCCGCTCGGCGCGCCCGGATCACCCGAGCACGCGTCAACCGGAAGCCACATCGACGCGAGCCGCGGCCAGCTCGGGTGGGCCTCCGGAAGCCAGAACAGCGGACCGCTGGTGCGGAAATTGTTGGGATCCGCCCACAAGGGAGGCTGAGCTGCAGCACCAACCGGAACGGCGAGAGCGAAGAGCGCCGCAAGCCCCAAAGGAACCGCAGCGCGGAAGACACCCGAGCACGCGCGCCAGCCCGAAGGACCGGCGAGACGACGAAGACAAGAAGTCAGCCTGTACATAGCAGAGTCACCTCGAAGACGAGCCCGGTGAATCAACAAAAGACGCGGCGCCATCGCCCACCGGCGATCGACGCCTGACCAAAGCGTACAGAAATTGAAGAACGGTGGGATGGCTCAGGAGGACAGAGAACTTCGGCGACCGGCAACGACACGCGGACAGACCACCATCAAGGCTCAGCCCGACCGGAAGAAGTAGTCCGGAAGCGTGACAAGGAGAAGCCAGCAAACGACGCCCGCAGCATTGCCGATGACCACGCCGTGATAGACCGGCAGGTGCCAGAAATTCACTGAGGCAACAGCGGCGATAACGCCGATCCAGAGCGACACCGGCATCCACAAGAAGAACGCGAACCCGTTGTGAGCAGACATCCTCGACACCACCAAGAAAAACGGGTGACCCGCCGACGGCCCACCGACCGCAGAGCGCCAGCGCGCCAAGCCGGATAAACCCGTCGGAGCAGACACGACCCCCGAAAGCATGCCCCGTCCTAACGGAAACAGACGCACGGAGCGTCCGAGGGCGGCCGTTACCGGCCGCACCACGCCCAACGGCCGAACCGCCTCACCGGCGGTAGGGAAGGGGCGTCGTTCAAGTGCACGACGGGTGGGGGACGGAGAGTAAGCGCTCCGCGAACAAGACGGACGGCAGCAGAGTGGGCGCCGGCAGAGCCGGCGGATAAGGCAGGAGACGACAAGATGCTCAACGACCAGTTGCGGGCGGCGAGCGTGCCCGTGAACGAACTGACGGGAACCCCGACCAGGGGCGGAAACAGGATGATCACCGAGGGAGCCATCCGGTGGCTCCCCATCGGGATCCCCCTCGAGCCGAGGCCTCACGAGGCGCGGATCGCCAGCCTCGACCGCGGGCAGCGCTGGACCGGCGACCGGTTCATCAGGTGCCGCCTGAAAGGCGCGACGCCGAACACATGGCAGGACGGGCTGCCGGAACGCGAGTGCAAGATACTCCCCCGCTCGGCCGAGACCGCGCGGAACGCGCACGTGCTGCGCGAGATCGAGGACAACGAGCTGCCGATCGTCGGACGCCTGATGCTCGTCAACGACATCACCGACGACCCGGGACGCCACGCGCTGCACGGCACCCCCGTGCGCGGAAACTACGAGACCATCGGAGCCCTCAAGCGGTACAACCACGCCGGATCGGACCACTGGCAGCCCACCCCGGGCGAGCCGTACCTCGTGCCGATAGGCGCCATCCTCGCCAGCGTGACGTGGTGCCGGACGGGACCCGATCCGCACCGCGTGCGCTGGAGCGAGTGGTGGCGCACCTGGCGGATACCGCCCACGGGGACGCCCTACCTCGAGTGGGAAACCATCGACCCGCGCCTCAAACGCGGCTGGACGCCCGACGAGGAAACCCCCCACGAGCACCTCGCTCAGCTACTCGACGCCGATATCTCGTCCGCCTTCAACAAGTGGCTCGAACGCCTTGAGGCCGAGAAGGACCTGCGGTCAAGGCTCGCAAACGCGTCCGCCCGCCGAGGCGTCGCGCTCTGGGATGAGGCCGTGCACGCGGGACGCGCCAACGGCAGCCTCAAGAAGCGCAAGCGCCGGCGGTAGAGAACCCCGGACTGGACCGAACACAGTCACGGCAGAACGAAGGAGAACGCGATGACGACCAGCACAAGCACCGCCCGCCCCGGCGGCATCGGGACCAAGCTCCGCGAGGTCAGCGCCGACCTCGCAACCACGATCAATCGCCTCATCCAGGCGGCGCTGATGAACGGCGCAACCGAGATCGAGATCCAGACCGGGACCGCGGTGGCGATAGTGGCCGACAACGGCCGGGGAGCCGCCGACCCCGCCGCGGTCCTCAAGACCGTGCACGGGCTAACCAGACCCGGACCGACGCGGCTGCCCGTGCTCCTCGGGCGCGGACCGGTGATCCAATCGCAACAGAGCGACGGAATGCGGTGGACGGCCCAGCCGACCGACGACGAGATGAACGCGGAGGGCGCCCCGATGGGCACGCCGGACCCCGGGCACCGTCGCATGGGCACCGGCACAACGGTCCTCATCGACCTCCTGCACAGCGACGGCACCGACACCGAAAAGGACGCCCGCCAAGCAGCCCGGGGCTGGCCCGCCCGCATCACCGTCGACGGCTGCCCCATCGAGGCGGGCGCCTAGACCCCGGCACGGCCGAGGGACCCGGTGAACTGCAACCCCGAGCCCCCCCCGGGGGGAACCGGCTGCCCCCAGGGGGAGCTCGAACGCAACCCCGTGACACCCGGCGGCGGGGCACCGGAAAACCGCGGGGTCCCGCGGACGCGCGCCGCAGGGACCACGGTCGGCGACACGCCGCGAGCACGCCAAGCCCCCCGGCAAGCGGGCGAGAGCAACATTCAACCAGCGCTTCCCCGCTCGACAAGCGGGGTGGACACAGCAGAACCGGCTGAATCGCCAAGGCGAGAACGCCCGGAGCAACCTGGGAGAAGAAGAGGAGCATCATGACCAAGACGAACCGGCGGCAGCGGCGGCGGTCCGCAAAGCGGCACGCGCGGCGTGACGCCAAGCGCGGAACGAGCCCGACGTACCACGAGACCGTGCGGGCGCTGAAGCGGGCCGCCAACAAGAACGGCGAAACGGTGCCGGAGGTGCTCAGCGGCCTGAGAATCCGCGCGATCCTGAACGGCACCATCTGAGCCGAAGCTGGAGACGGTGCGCCGACCGCACGTGCGGCAGCGCACCGTCAGTCTTCGTCAAGCGGGATGGTCCGAAGCGCGGGAGACCCACGACCCCTCCCACAATCAACAAGCCGCGGCGGCACGAGCCGACGGCCGAGGAACACCCCGGCTCGAAACCAGCGAGCGGGACAGCTTCAACACCCGCAGCCCGGACGGGAAACCGACGGAGGAAGCAGAAATGGTCGACG
Organism: Vicinamibacterales bacterium; assembly: GCA_965229825.1. Classification (GTDB taxonomy): domain Bacteria; phylum Acidobacteriota; class Vicinamibacteria; order Vicinamibacterales; family UBA8438; genus JAJEEA01. The sequence goes on along the minus strand of CBDDJQ010000011.1, from coordinate 765,241 downwards.
TCGACACTCTGAAGAGCCTCGGAACACCGGTGGACAAAGCGAGCAGCATGTACATGGACATCGAGGAGTTCGTGCGCAACAGCCCCGAATCCGTGATTATCGGCGAGTTCCGGAAGCGAGCGCACGGGATCGTGAGACGAGTAACGAACGAGGAGCACCGAGACTTCGATCTGCCGGAGAACACCGTCGCGGTGCTCTGGTGGATCGACAACGACAGCAGCGAGAACGAGCTGTCCGCAATCGACGAGAAGACCTGGAAGACGCTCACGCGGAACTCGACGGAGGCAACCGTCGAACGGATCATCACGCACTACGTGGCGAACCCGAACGACGACGGCCACCCCGCCTACGCGCTCTACGAGCAACACCTCTCTGCACCCGCGGGGCTCAGCCGCACCCCTTGGCCCGAGGTGCCTAGCTAGAACCCACGGAAACCATCGACCCGACCCAGAATGGACGGCCGAGCCGCACCGGCACAGCGGACGAACCGGGCCGCAGCAGCAACAATGAACCCGAAAGAGACCAGAAGACCATGAGCGGAACAACCGGACGAGAAGCCGCAGCGAAAATGCGGACGATCAACATGATCACCCACACCATCATCACCGTCATCACCGCTGCCACGCTCCACGGCGGAATCCAGCTCGGAGCGCACGCCCTCCAGGGCGGGCTCTGGACGGATCCGCCGACGTACATCCTGCAGGGACTGCAACTAATGGGAGCCCTATTCCTGCTGTTCACAAGCTATGTACTCGCCGGAAACGTCATCCCGCTGCACTCGCCAGACGAGCCCCCGCCGCCACTGACCGGCCGGAGCCTGATCGGCGCGACTCTGCTCGCCGGGGCGGTACTCAGCACAGCCGGAAGCCTGACGCTCGCCGGAACCGCGCCGTGGATCGCTGCCGCAGCGCCGAGCACGACATGGCCGACGGATCCCGTGACCGTTCTCATTATCATCGCCACGGCACCCGGCCTGATGCTCTGGATCACAGCATGTGAGTGGATCAGACGACGGGAGCACCACCACGCCGTACAAGAGGGCTGGTAGAAAAGCCTCGGCGCCGACACCGAAAGGGACGCCCGCCAAGCGGCCCGAGGCTGGCCCGCCCGCATCACCGTCGACGGATGCCCCATCGAGGCAGGCGCCTAGACCCCGGCACGACCGAGTGACGCGGTGAACCGCAACCCCAAGCCCCCCCGGGGGGAACCGGCTGCCCCCAGGGGGAGCTCGAACGCAAACCCCGTAACACCCGGCGGGAGGGCACCGGAAAACCGCGAGGTCCCGCGGACGCGCGCCGCAGGGACCACGGTCGGCGACACGCCGCGAGCGCGCCAAGCCCCCCGCGGGCGGGCGAGAGCAACATTCAACCAGCGCTTCCCCGCTCGACAAGCGGGATGGACACAGGAGAACCGGCTGAATCGCTAAGGCGAGAACGCCCGGAACAACCTGGGAGAAGAAGAGGAACATCATGACCAAGACGAACCGACGGCAACAGCGGCGATCCGCAAAGCGGCACGCGCGGCGTAACGCCAAACGCGGAACGAGCGCGACGTACCGCGAGACCGTGCGGGCGCTGAAGCGAGCCGCCAACAAGAACGGCGAGTCCGTGGCAGATGTACTCAGCAGCCTCAGGATCCAGGCGATCCTGAACGGCACCATCTGACCCCTGGCTCCAGGCGTCACACTCACCCGCCCGTGCGCCAGCACGCCGGCTATCATCGTGAGCCCGGGGGGACCGGATGCACGACACCCGACAGTCCCTCCGGGCATCGCCCAGCCCCCTGGAAGAACAACCGACGGCTGAAGACCCCGCCGACTCGAAGCCGAGGAGCCGGACAGCCCGGGGACCCCGCGACCCGAAGGAAAGCGGGCCTCGCACGCACCCCCCGACCGGGGCTAGCGGACTAGAGCGACCGGAAACCGCACGAGCCAGCCGCGAACCGCCGACGCGGCACAGCAGCCGACCCAATCCCACGGACCAACATAGAACTCTGAGGAGGGCGAAAAACCATGCGCGGAGAACCCGCACGAGAACCCGCACGAGACGTCGTAGCGAGGGTGCGGACGATCAACCTGATCAGGTGCACCATCATCATGATCATCAGCGCCGCCACGCTGCACGGCGGAATCCAGCTCGGAGCGAACGCCCTCGAGGGCGGGCTCTCGACGGACCCGTCGACGTACATCACCCAAGGGCTGCAAGCGGGCGGCGCCCTGGTACTCCTGCTGACGAGCGGCCTAGGCGCGGGAAACGTCATGCCGCTGCACCCGCCCGACGAGCCGCGACCGCCGCTGAAGAGGCCAAGCCTGATCACGGGCACGCTGCTCGCCGCCTCGCTCCTGAGCACCGCCGGAAGCCTGACGCTCAGAAGCCTGACGCTCACCGGAACGGCACCGTGGAGCGCTGTCGCGGTACCGACACGGCCGACGGATCCCGTGACCATAGCCGCGATCATCGCCGCCGCAGTCGGCCTCATGCTCTGGATCACCGCATGCGAGTGGATCAGACTACGCGAGAACGACCACAACCTGCAGGGGAGCTGGTAGGCGACCCGCACCAGCCAGCCCCACGAGACTCGACGGCACGCGAGCGCGACGCCGCCGAGAGACCGGGACCATCATGGACAGTGCCAACCCCACATGCACAGCACGAGAAGACCGAACCATTCTGGTGCTGAAAGAGCTGTACCTCGAGGAACTCCACCGATTCAGCAAGAGCGGCGAGCCCGGGGCGCGGGGCGTCAAACGGATCATCGAGTACACCGAGAGCCACCCGGTCGCCGTGCACCGGCCGGACGGCCGGCGCACGTGGGTCTGGTCGGATCTGCATCTGAGGCACGCCAACATCATCAAGTACTGCAACAGGCCGTTCGCGAGCGCGGAGGACATGGACCTCGCGTTGATGACCGCCTGGGAATCCGCCGTCGCGGACGACGACATGGTGCTCAACGGCGGCGACATCGCGCTCGCAGGAAGCCTCCGAGAATCGGATCGGACCGCGATCCGCGACGCCCCAGGGCGCAAGCTGTTCGTTGTGGGAAACCACGACTTCAACCGCAAGAGCGGTCTGCTCGACGCGAGCGGACACGACATGGCGAGCGGACTCCTGCCGATCGAGACCGATCCACCGATGGTGCTGACGCACCTCCCGATGGGCGCGCTCCCGCGGGGCTGGGTGAACCTCTACGGACACGTGCACAACAACGAGCCGCTTCGCGAGACTCCACACATCAACGTGTGCGTGGAGCACACCAAGTACCGACCGCTCCGCCTGGAGAGCCTGAGAACGCTCGCAGGACAGCTCCTGACCGGACACGTGCCCGAGGGTTCAACGACGGCCGACCGCATCCGAAGCGCCGAGGCGGCCGATGCACGAGCGGAGAAGCACGAGGGGACGTGAAATGCCGCGAGCCAGAGCCTGCCTAGTCCTGATGTCGGACCCCAACGAGGAAGCCCTGAGACGCTCGAGGACGCGCCTGTGGGAGGCGTACCCCGACGCGCACGCGGTGAGCGAGACGACGTACCTCGTCGATGGGAACGGAGCGGAGCCCCGGAAGATCGCCGAGACACTCGGATTCACGGTCCGGACCAAGCCGGAACCGACCAGCGGCGTGGTCTTCGGGATCGGACCCTTCTACTCGGGATTCACAAGGCCCCAGACCTGGAAGTGGCTGGCGCGACTCGACCAGGACATCTGAAGGCAGGAGCACGGGAGAACCCGGCCGCGCCCCAAGCGGCCAACAACGGGATTCGAGAAGGGCCGGAGGCCAACGACACGATGGAATCGACCAGAACCAGAATCACCCTGAGCACCACAGCCACCACCGCCGTCGGCGTGCTCGCAATGCTCACGGCCGCCCTGGCGGCACCAAGCCAAGCACAAGCACAGCCCGGAACATGGAACGGCATCGTCGTCGCCCCCGAGATGCGGTGCAGCCCGTACGACAGCGACGACTACAGGTACAGCCAGTCGGTCGAGGACCGCATCATCCGCGATCTCGGCGGGATCTACGGACCGTACACCGGACGCTGGTTCGGGTCGAAGCGCGAGACCGACATCGAGCACATCGTGGCCCGGTCCGAGGCGCACGACAGCGGGCTCTGCAGGGCCGACCGAGCGACCCGGAGGCGGTTCTCCGAGGACCTGCGGAACCTGACGCTCGCGGCGCCGAGCGTGAACCGCAATCAGAAGCGCGACCACGACGCCGCCGACTGGCTACCGCCGATGAACGGCTGCTGGTTCGCGGCACGCGTCATCAACGTGAAACGGGCCTACGGCCTGACGGTCGACCGCCGCGAGCGCGACGCCCTGGCCCGAACTCTCGCGGACTGCGCCGACACCGACATCGACATGACACCGAGCAGAACCGTTCCGGCAACGCCCGGAGCACGAACGCCCGGAACGGCGGGAGCAGCCAGCAACGCCGACGTGCTCGGACTGTACGACGACAACGGGAACGGCCGGATCACGTGCGCCGAGGCGCGGCGCCACGGCATCGCACCGGTTCCCCGGAGCCACCCGGCCTACCGCTACATGCGGGACGGCGACGGCGACGGCGTCGTCTGCGAATAGCCGATGATTTCAACAACCGAAATCCGGGACCGCTGGAGCGCCGAGCTGCTGGAGAACGCGAGCCGGCTGAACGAGTCCGAACCAGAACCCTGGGCCGAACTCGCCTACATGCGATGGCACCTGTCGCGGTCAAGGATCCCGGTACTCGAGGTAAACCCCGAACAGACATGGGTATGGAGCGACCTTCACCTTGGGGACAACTCTGTCGTCATCACCGGGCAGCGGCCCTACGGCAGCACGACCGCGATGAACCGAGCACTGCTGGCCGCGTGGAGAGCGACGGTCAGCCACGACGACACGATCATCTGCTTGGGCGATGTCGCCCACCCCGACTTCTGGAGCGATCGCCTCCACTCGGGCGACCTAAGGGCCTGCCCCGGACGACGGATCCTCATCATGGGCAACCACGACATCGGGCAGACCGAGGATCTGGACCGGGCCGGCTTCACCGTACGCCACTGGGCGGCGATCCTCGACAGCGATCCACCGGCCGCGCTCACCCACGCGCCCCTCAGGCACCGGCCGATACCGGCCGTGAACATCCACGGCCACCTGCACGGCGCCAAGGACGCTTCGCGGCACCACGCCAACGTGACCGTCGAACGCACGGGCTACCAACCGGTGCTACTCAGCAGCGTGCTCCGGCGGCTCAAGGCTCCGCTCACAGAGAAACTCCACCCGTGAACCGGGTTTGCGATCCTCCATCTCGCGATGCAAACAGTCGAGAGCGGCGTACGCCGAGCGGTTGCCCAAAACCATGCGGAAACCGGCCGCGACCGGCACAGCCGCCAGACCACACGCTCTCCCCACCGATCGCCGTGCGAGCGATCGAGGCGAGCCGGAACGAGGACGTCAGCACCGCATGAGAGGGCTGCGCCGAGTACTTCCAGAACCCCGCGGAGACGATGAACTGCAAGAAGCGCCTAGTTCAAGGCCGTCAGAACAGCCGAGCACTGGGCGGCCAGCGGCGCACCGATCACCGAGCTGCAAGCCGCGATGAACGCGAAGCACGCAGTACTCGAGCCGCGGCGGCACGGTCTCGACAGGCTCACCCGGACGAGCATCAAGGTGCCGATCGTGGTTCCAGATCCACGCGCGTGGGTCCGCACGGACGCGGATTGGGCCGAGATCACGATTGCCGGAAGGGGCAACGGCCGGTGGCGCCTCGACACCGAAGGCGCCGGGCGGCTGATCGAAGCGGCGATCCAGGCCGACCAGAACAGCCGGATGACCCTGCCACGGGTCGTGAAGGTACTCGAGATGATTGCGGCACACCCCGAGATGCAGAGAAACCCCGAGGGATCGCTGCCGTCACCAGCGATGTGGACGACACCCACGATGACGACGCCGTGGATCCGCGCCCACGGGCAACTTACCCGAAAGGAGCGCGAGGGACGATGACGACGACCTACGCAGGGTACAGCTACGGGCTCAACGGGTACATCCTGAAAGTGACCGCGGAGGACGCGGCAGGAACACCGGGACTGACGCTCACGGGTCTGCCCGACGACACCCGCGCCCTGGTGGCGGAAACGGTCGAGCTGGTCATGAAGGGACTGGGCCTCGCCCGCTTCAACAGACGCATGCCCGGCACGATCGTGCGGTACAAGCGGATGGACCCGGCGGACCCGCGGCCCGAGAACCTCGACCGCTTCGAGCTGCGCTCGCTGGGCGGCGCCACCACGCTCGCAGTGATTGCGGAGCACCAACAAGAGCTGCAGATCAAGACCGAAGGCCGAGCGCTCGGACCCGAGCACCTCACGGCGACGGTGATCGCCGCCAACATCCTGCCGGAGCTGACGCACATCTGGGACTCCAAGATGATCTCCACGCGGGGCATCGCCGGAATCGCCCACGCGGCGAGCCAAGCCGGACTGCGGATCCTGACGGCGACCGCTAACGGCCCTGTGGCGGAAAACGTGCACCCATTCCCCCGATCGGTGAGCGCCGAGACACTGAGCGACGCCGTCACGATCCTCACGGGAGAAGCCCCGCCCGGGCGACCGATCGAGAAAGAGACGTGGGAGACCCAGAAGACGAGGAGCCACGAGCACCGGCTGGACAGCGAGCAGGACATCACACCGGAGCAGCTCCGAATTCTCGAGATCGCGGTAACGGGCCGCCACAACCTGTGCATCACGACGCCCGAGCGGTCCATCACCACGAGCCGGTACGCCGCAATAGCAAGCGATCTCATGCCCGAACTCGGCTGGACCGAGTCCGCCGAGGCGACACGGATACACTCCGCCGCGCTCCTCCCGGCGCCCCACGAGCGGCGGGTCCGCCACGCCCCGATGCGGGCGCCGCACTTCACCACGTCGTTGGGCGGCATGACAGGCTCGACGAGCGCGCCCGGCGAGCTGGCGCTGTGCCACCACGGCATCCTGTACCTCGACGATCCCGCCGAGCTGCAAACCGACGTCGTCATCGCCATCCGCGCTGCGGCAGCCCAGGAAGCCGTGTTCCACGCCGACCCCAGGAACAAGGTCCGGATCACGCGGCACCCGAGCCGGTTCATGCTGATCGTCGCCGACCCGCTGGGCGACACCGGGACACGCTCGGCAGGCCACCAGAAGCTGATCGAGTGTTGCGAGATCAGGATGAACGCGTCCAGCAGGGCAACCGGCCAACGCGCAAGGCTCAGCGAGGCGGCAAGGCGCGTCCAAAGAGCCCGAGTGCGGCTCAAGCAGGCAAACGCCGACCATCGTCCGACACCCGACCGGACAGAAGCCGCGCCCGACCAGGACGCCATCGCGCGAACCATCGCGGCACTCGACGGCGCCGACACGGTCTCGGAGAAGCACCAGGAAGACGCCGAAACGATCAGCGCGATGACGCAGCACCCGCAGAACGACAAGCGTTGACCCAAACAGACCCGAGCCCGCTGCAAAGCGGTGTAGAATCCGAGGGAATACCCGAGACGGAACGAGCTGATGCGAACGAAAACGGCACAGCCGAACGCGCACAGAGAAGAGCGCGCGAAGTGGCTGGACGCCGAAACGGAACGACGCCTGATCTAAAGGGAATCGATCGACGCGATAGAGCTGGAACCAGTCGAGAACTTCCCACCGCAAGCCGGATGGGGCGGACCTCCTGGACGCCGACCAGCGGCGTCGACCTCACGTCGAGGAGTTGCCGGCGACCGACGTCGAAACGCTGAACGTCTTCCGCGACCGCAAAACCGACTGGGTCCGCGCCATCGTCATGAAGCAGTACCACCGTCTACACGGACGGACAATGACACCGCCCGGCGAAGACGGACTCCGCCACCATCACCGGACCGGACGAGCACGAGTCGGAGTACAAGAAGTACCCACCGAACAGAGGTCCAGAGAAACCGAAGCAACTAGCGGAGGATAACTCGCATGACAACGGAGTTAAAGAAGAACCGGTCGCGGCCCGACATCGACAGCCGCGAGGTTTGCTTCAGCCAAGGAAAGCCCTGCATCTATGAGTCCGAAACGGACCCGAAATTCTTGGTGACCGAATGGCCCAACGGAGTAATACAACACGAAGACACCCTCACCCAAACGGTCGTGCGGTCTTGGCCTGACGGCCGAAAAGAGACATTCGCTGCAGGAAGCACGGAAGACCGTCGATACCCCCATATCCGCTAAGACGATGCCAAAACTCACAATCGTGATAGGGGGCAATGGAGCCGGAAAATCAACATGGTGCTCCAGCCAACGGAAACACCTCCCGAAACACTTCTACAACGCGGACTCAATAGCCGGCGGACTCGGCGACTGGAACGACCCCGATCTACAGAAGGACGCACGAGAGGTAGTGGACAGGAAAATCGAGAAGCACCTCGAACGAAAGGAAGACTTCGGGTTCGAGAGCACGTACTCAGGAAAGTCAAGACCGTCGATCGTGAAACGGGCCGCCAAAAGCGGATACGAAGTTGCAGCTATATTCGTTGGAACAAAAAGCCACAAAATAAGAGTCTCCTCAAATGCGTGTGGGTAGCGGCGGCGCCAGTTCTATGCCTCCACAGCAGAGGAACAGCATCGAGATCAACGCGCCGGGCGAGTGGAAGCCATAGGCGCGACGCGCGATCACCCGCAGCTTGTTGTTGATGCCCTCCACCGGACCGTTCGTCATCTTCGTGTCCAGGTACGCCAGGATGCCTTCAGCGTGTTTCCGAATCGTACGCCCCAGCTTCACGAACGGCGTCAGGCGGGACCGCGCAGCCCACTCCAGCCACTCATCGAGCAGCGCCGGCGCATCCTCGGGTGTCGCCTGCCCCAGGATCGTCGCCAGGTACTCCTTCAGTTCGTAGGCCCGGTCCAGCGCCCGGTTCTTACGACGCAACGTCTCCAGACGCCGGGCCTCACCAGGCCTCAGCCGCGCCGGGTGCTTCAGCAACGCATAGCGCGTCCCCTTGAGCGCCTTCGCATCCTCCGGCTCCGAGGCCAGCCGCCGCTGCTCCGAACGCCGCACCTCGTCAACCGCATCCGCCGCAAGCCGTTCAACGTGAAACCGGTCGAACACCACCCGCGCGTGCGGAACCCACGCCCGCAGCGCCTTCTGCCAGCTCGACGCCAGGTCCGCCGTCACCAACTCGATCCGCGCACAGCCACCAGGTCCCAACTGCTCGAAGAAGGCCCCCAGCGTCTCGGCGCTGCGCCCCCGCCCCGCCCAAACCACCCGACGCTCGTCATGGTCAACCACGATCGTCAGGTAGCGGTGACGCTTCCGGTAGCTGAACTCATCGACGCCGATTCGTCTCAGCTTGGCGAACCGAGCCCCGTCCAGCCGCCGCGCCACAACCCGTTCCACGATGCTGCCCACCGTCACCCACGATATCCCCAGCAGGCGGCTCACCGCCGTCCGGTCCGTCACCTGCGCCAGATACGCCGCCAATTCCTCGAACCCCGACGTGAACATTGACACGCCGGCCGGCCCGCAGCTACTCCGCTCCGACTATATCCCGCCACGGTGCGCCACGCCCGCCGCCGGTCAGGTGAACTGCCAGCACCCCTCGCCGACCCGCCGATCGCGCCTCAACCCACCCACACCCGTTTGAGGAGAGCCCAAAATAAACGCGCGAGTAGCAAGACGCGTCAGCGATGGTATCAAGCATCGAACTACTGGACGCTCGACGTAGCAAGACGAGAACATGGGGAAAGGACCAGCGCTGATGCGTACGGGTCACAACCGAGCCGAAACAGCCGAAATCGTACACAAGCGGTGGACCGTCGCCCACCAAAGAGGGCTTGGCAACTACTGCAAGGTACGATGACACAGCACGACGCCAACTACTGGACAACAGCATCGACGAGCTGGCGGCAAGTAGGGATGCTAGCCAGAGACACTACGAGAACATGGGGAAAGGACCAACCAGACTGGGCGACCAAGCTGACGGAAAAGATCGTGCGAACGGATCCAACGCTCGCAGGACCGAGCCGAAACAGCCAGCATAAACCGAACACAAGTCAACAAATAACCAGAAACCGAACGACCCACCAAAGAGGGCGCCGCTGAGACAACATCCGGAACGAGAAAATGCGAACGAAGACGGCACAGCCGGACGACCGCCAAGAAGAGCGCGCGCGGTGGGTAAAGGCCGAGACCGAACACCGCATGACCGAAGAAGAATCAATCGACGAGATAGAGCTGGAACCACTCGAGAACTTCCCGCCGCACGCCGGATGGTTCCGGATGAACGAAGACCAACCACCCCGGCGGAAGCCCGGAGAGCCCTGCACCGCACTGGACGCAGTCATCGCCGGATCGTGCAACGGATGGCGCTACAAGCCGACGGCAATCGAAGCCGAGCAGGCACTAAGGAGCCGCAACCGAGGGTCACGTGAAGATGCCATTGCGTGGACGATTGCGACCGAATCCTCAGTCGAGTTGATCGTGGAAGCAGAGAAAGACGGAGCCTACAGCCTCCAGGATCTCGCGTGGTGGATCCGCGAACTCCGGATTCCGGCATACAAGCGGATCCGCTGGCTCAATGCGATGAGCCGGGGGTGGACAGGCCAACAACAAAAGCAAGTTCCGGAAACCGTAACTCCATGAAGAAGCTCACGCTGCCGGAACCCGCCCGCCAGCTTTGGCTGGCGACGAGAGACATCCTGACGACGCTGGAATCGCCCAGTAAACCCTGGATCGCTCACCTGGGCGGTGGAACAGTGATTGCGGCACGCTTGAAACACCGACAGTCAACGGACATCGACATCATGATCCGAAACACGGACAGACTGACGATGCTCACATTAAACGACGACCAGAACCTCGCAAGACGTCTAGGAGGAATTCCAAAGAGAGAAACAGAAAGTCAGATCAAGATCGAGCTGCCAGATGGCATTATCGACATCAACACTGTCACTGTCCGGCCCAAGACCGGAGCTGAGCGAGTCGAGATCGACAACAAGCCGCAGCACATGCTCTCAACGACGCAAATCGTGCGGGGAAAGCTCGACCGGGCGACGGATCCCGCCCCAGTACGCGATGTCTACGACATAATCCGATTGGCACAAGACGAGCGATTCGATGCGGAGCTGGCCGCAGCGTACGGGCTCGTCTCAACTGAAACGCAAGACGCGATCGAGACGATCTGGTCACGCCTGGACGCACCGTACGAAAAGCAAGCCGCGAAGCACCTGCGGATGACAGAAGACCCTTGCACCGACCTCCGGCACCTCGGCTCCACTGGAGCGTCTGTTCTGAACGGCTACAGGTTGGCTCGCGTCGTAATAGAGCTTGATCAGAACGCGGTGCTGACAGAACGGTCGACCCGAAATGGAAGAACGTTCCACGAACGGTCGCATCCGAGAACAACGAAAACACTCCATGAACGGAATGGTGTCGAGGGGGTACTCGCAGCAAATGGTCTGGACAGCCGGTCAGTCCCCCAACGAATCACGATGTGCCAAGCTCAAGGCATAAACGGAGTCATCTTCGACAGCGCGGACCCACAGCCCCTAGATAGATTCACGGGAAAGAACCACTCAATGAAACGCCACGAAGCTCCACCGACAATCGGTAGCGTCGAACTGCAGTGACCCAATCCCGAGCTATCGCCGTGAAGTTCTGCACGTGCGGCGCGACAACCACCTCAAGAACCGACAGAATCATCGACGCCTACGTAACGGCGGTGACTGCGGTACGCAGGCTCATCGCAAGCCAAACCGGCGCCGCGGTCAACGACGTCGACATGTCAGAATGGAACGACCGGCCGGAACAGACCGCAGACGGGGTCGCGAGCACTCTGCGAGCGGCAGCCCTCGACGCAACCGACACACCAGGCGAACCGCCCCCGACAACCGGGCGGTGGCGCAAAATGGTCGCGAACCTGAAGGCCGGAACGCAAGCACCAGAGCAGACGTGAACGCTGCGACAATCCGCGACGCCAGAGCACGGCCTAACCGCCGGAACGCCGCCGATGGCGGCAACGAACCCGACATGACGACAACCGCGAACAGATCCAAAGCGGCGGCGGGACCCGACTTCGGGTACCAAGTCGAGGACACCCGCGGGCAGGCCACGATGCTCTCGTTCACCGCGCGAACAAAGGCAGCCGAAAACTGGCTCGCACACGCCGCCGCAACGCGGCTCACGGGAATTTCCGGACAGATCGCGGGATCGGTTCTCCGGGTCGATCCGCGCGAGGCGCAGGCGTTCTTCGCCGGTTTCAAGAAAGCCGGGCTGACTGTCGAGGGCTTCGCCGACAAGAGACAAACGCAACCCTAGCACTCCCCCGCACAACGGCACCGCAACCAACGCCAGCCGAAGACGGCGACCGCCATAGCGTCGCATCGGACGAGAAACCCAAGCTATAGCGGAACCGGAATGACGACCAGATGACTCAACGCGAACTGACCAGCGCCTACACGGGACAGCTGCGCCACAGCCTGCACCCGCCCTGGGAACCGGGCCTTGATCCCGGCGGAACCCGGGCGATGCTCAACGTGTCGAAGGTGCTCGGGACCGCCGACATCGGCGAGGCGGATGACGGAGACCCGATCTGGATGTGGAGCGACCTCCACCTGGGCGACTACATGGCGCCCGGCTCCTTCGGCCGCCCGTTCGACAGCGTTCCCGAGATGGACGACGCGCTCTTCGAGGCATGGCACCGAACGGTCGGCGCCGACGACACGATCATCGTCGCCGGCGACGTGATGCTGGGTTCACCTCGGGAGACACCGGAACGCACGGACCGAATCCTCGAGGCTCCCGGCTACAAGGTCCTGGTCTACGGCAACCACGACCAGAACGGCCGGGGCGGTATCACGACCGACGGCTTCGACGAGGCCTACCTCGCACTGAGACTCGCGGGCGACCCCGTGCTGGTCGTCACGCACATGCCGCTCGCCGACGTGCCCGGCGACACCGTGAACGTCCACGGCCACACCCACCAGCACCGGGCCGCCGGCGCGACCCGGCACGTCAACATCTGCGTCGAGCAGCTCGAGTACCGGCCGAGACGCGTCACAGAAATCCGGCGGCTCGCCCGCGAACTCGTCCACGAAAACCCGGTACCCGGCAGGACGACGGCGGAGCAGCTCGCACGCCTGGAATCAAGACCACAGCCTTAACAAGCAAACGGGGCACCTGCGCCGACCCTCAAAGTGCCGGAACGACCCGACGTGAAGCCGTCCCCACCACTCCGTCGGATGGACGAAACCAGCAGCCTCATCGCGAAAAACGCGAGCTGAGCTGCCCGTCCGTGCACGGCCGCCTGCGTGAACCCGCAGACCAACGACAGCGAGAAGCCTGATGAACCAGAGGAATCCCGTACGCGACGTGTACCTGGTCACGAGCCACCCGACCGACAGAAGCGGCGAAGTCTTCGACTGGATCGACGACGGCGTAACGCTGGATTCCGCAGCCGCGAGCCGACGGGTGGACCACCTCAAAAAAGCGGGAATCCACGACGATCCCGGCCGCAAGTACTTCCTCCGGACACTCCACCTCCAGACAGAGGGAACCGCCGACGTGGTGCTCCTGCACGCGATCCAGGGGCTGACAGCGGCGCGCAAGACGCTCGCCGAGAGCGAGAGCCGCGAGGGCTGACACCGGCCCGCGGGCGACGAAGAAGAGCCAACGACGCCGTCGGACGACGACACCAGCGGCCGAGAGCCGAGGAAAAGAACGATGACGACAGCGACACTCGACAAGCCGACGACGACGAAACCGAGACGCATCCGCGCGTCGATCGACAATCGCGCACTGAAGCGGGTCACGAACTTCTTCAACGGCACCGCGCTCGACATCATGACCGAGCTGCTGCAGAACGCCCGCCGTGCCGGCGCGACCCGCATCGACATCACGACGACGCGGGATGGATTCACGGTGGCCGACAACGGCCGCGGCATCGCCGACCCCGCGGTGCTGCTGCGGTTCGGGGGCAGCGAGTGGGACAGCGGCACGATCGTGCGCGAGGACGCGGCCGGCATGGGGGTGTACTCGCTCGCGGCGCTGCACAGCCGCATCACGTCGAGAACGGGGAGCCCCGACACCGGCTGGACCGTCGAACTCGGACCCGAGGACTACCGCGGAGAACACTCCGTCGAGATCCTGAGCCCCAACCGGGACGACATCAGAAAGCTGAACGGGCCCCGGGGAACCGTGATCGACGTCAGATGGGACGACGCCGCCGGCTCGGCGGTGGACTACGGTAGCCACGACTACAGACTGTGGAGCACGCTGCGCAACGACCCCCATGGGGGCCGCGAAAAGGCAACAGCCTCGGCGACCGAGACCGCCGCCCGATACCTGCCGGTCCCCGTGATGCTCAACTGGAAACACGTGCAGCAAGACGACTACCTCAAGGGCGTCGTCGGCGTCCACGCCTGGAGCGGCCTGCGGATCGGGATATCCCGCGCGAGCCTGAGGGAGGCGTACAAGAGCCACGCGCACGCGACCGGAATCAACGTCTTCGGACACCTCATCAAGATGAACCTGCCGGAGATCGAAGGGCTGGAGCACATCTACAAGACCCGCGTCGAGGTCATCGACTGCCCCAGCCTGAAAGTCGTGCTGCCAACGCGGAAGGAGATCGTGCAGAACGACTTCATCGAACGCCTGAAGACCGAGTGCAAGCAGGCGCTGCTACAGGAGATGGCCAGGGACGGAGCGAAAACATCGTTCGCGGTCTTCCAGGCGGGAAGGAACCTCGGCCTGAACATGGTCGAACCCCCGATCCGGCTCGAGAAATGGCAGCCGGAGAGCAGCGACGGAACAACGTGGTATCCACCGTACGGAGGCCACGAACGGATCGACACCGAAACGCTCGGCGAGTCCGCGTTGATCATCGACCAACCCAACAGTATCGACCAAGCCAACGGGCAGATCCTGGCGTGGGCCGAGGAGAACGCGACCCCGACGCACAGGTCGGCCGAATGCGGGCGCATGCGACTGCTCGCCGGCAACGGCAGCCTGGCGGGCTACCCCGCGTACGATCGCCTCTGGCGCCTGGTGCGGATGGACATCATGTGCCGCCCGGAGAAGGGGGCCGAGGAAACCTCGGTCGCGCTCCACCCCGACCGGATGAGCCACAGCGAACACGAAGCGCAGATGCGTAAGCACCCCGACAGCCCGCCGCCGGTCCTGCCGCGGGCCGAGAGCATCACCGTGAAGCTCACGATGGACCGGCGGCTGCAGTCCGGTCGCGCCTTGGAGACGCGGGTCCTCGAGTACCCGGTACCGTTCGCGCTGCCGGGCACGACCGCCTACGCAGGCGGCATTCTGCTGACCGCGGACGCAGAGCGCCAGATCGACACCGACGGACTCGCGGAGATCCTGTTCGACGCCTACTTCCAGAAGGACACCTCGAACCTCGACGAGGAGATGAACGAGGACGACACCGCCACCTACATGCAGAACTTGGCGATGGCCGTCATGGAAGACGACGACAAGCGGCGGCGGGAGATGCTCGGCAACGAGACGCTCAACGCTGCAAGGAGCTACGCGCCGCAGGACCGCGAGACTACCGTTCGCATGCGGTGGAACACGGAGCGGTGCGACTTCGACATCAAGGTCGAATTCGAGGACATCCCCGAGACCGGAACCCCCGGCCCGGACGCGTGAAGAGCCGCTTGACCACAGCTCAACACGCATCAGAGCCCACGTACCCGCGCAGACCCGACGACGCGACGACCGGACTCAAGAAAGCACAGGAGGACGATGAGCACCGACTCCCTGAAAGACCCGCACGGCATCGCACGGATCGGGCGGCTCGAACTCGTGACCGGCACCGCAACGCCGCAGAACGACGAGAGACTCGCGACCGCGCTCGCCGATCTCGTGAAGATGACCGCGACCAGCAACACCGACACCAGGTACCAGTTCCACGGCGAGGTCGCCGAGATGATCACGACGCTGATGGACATCCACCACCCCGAGCAACGGCTGGAGATGCCCGAGGCGATGTTCGACAGAGTCACGATCGAGACGCCGGGAACCGCCAGCCGGGGAGACATCGTCCACGACGGAACGCTCACCGGCCTGAAGGTCGAGGTCGAGGACAGCTGGGCCGAGGACCGGGTGGACGACCAAGCGCTGCTCTGGTCGCGCAAGCTGCGCCTGACGCCGACCGGCCGCCATGCGGCGAGGGCGGGATGGGCCCCCAGAAACTACGTGTTCGGCTTCTGGGGAACCTGGAGCACAAGCGATTCCGCGAGACGGCTGCACGTCTCCCCCGCCGAGGCATGGACCACCATCTTCGAGGTGCACGGGCACAAGAACGCCGACCACCCCGACAACCGAAGGCTCCGGTACATCCTCGACTCCCGCGCAGGCCGGCACTACGCCGACGAGGTCCTCAACGGACTTTTTGACGGGACCACACCGTTGCGCGAGGCGATACAGCGGTGCCGAACGCCGAACAACCCGGACGCACCCCACGCGGTCTGAAGCAAGATCGGACAGCCGAGCGATGCACCTGCTGCGGAACATCCCGCCCGTGATGAACGGCCGGCGCGTGACCCCGGAGACCGTCGTCAGGCTCCTGCGGTTCTGGCGCCGCCGCGGCTACGACTGGAGCTCCTGGACCACACGGCGACCCAGGAGGCTCGCCGAACTCGAGGGCGGCTCGGTGTACTTCGCGTGCCGGGGCGAGACACTCTTCCGCTGCCGGCTGAAGGACGTGATGCCCGTCAGCGACGTGGCGCCGGACGCAGGCCCGAGATGGCGCAACGGGTGGGCGCTCGTATGCGACACCGAAACCATCATGGTCGAGTCGAAGCGCGTGCACCGCCTGCAGGGCTGGCGTTACCTCGAACCGGCAGACGCGCCCGCCGACATCCCGGACAGCCAGAAGGAGACCGCGTGACACCCGAAGCGCTGAACGCCGATTACGCGTGGCAACTCCAGCTCATGGCAGATACGCGGATCAAGCACGAGAACAACCGCCACCTGCGCCGGATGGCTCGGGAAACCGCGCGGCGCCGCGGGGCATGGCTGCCGGCGCCGACCGAGGGACACCAAATCGTCATCTGGGCCGACCTCCACTTCGACGAGGACAGGATCCGCCTCGCGGCGAACCGGCCGTGGGCGGGCGTCAAGACGATGAACGCCGAGTTCAGGCGCCGCTGGCGCAAGGCGATGACGCCGGGAACGACGATGGTGTGCGCGGGCGACCTCGGCGGACGGCGGACGCTCACGGGGGGCTGGGAGCCGCCCTGCACAGACCTCACCGGCCCGTGGCACGCGGTGCTCGGAAACCACGACTTCACCTGGTTCCTGTGGCGCGAGAAGGCGCTCGGGACCGACCACACGTCGATGAGCCTCGTAATCACCACCGACCCCCCGCTGCTCGTGACCCACGTGCCTCTGATGGCGGTACCCGCCGGATGCGTCAACGTCCACGGCCACGAGCACGACTTCAAGCAGCTCCGCCAGGGACGCTGGATCAACGTGAGCGTCGAGCAGACCTGCTATCGCCCACTCGACGTGCGGACCGAGGTCCTGCCGCTGGCGAGAGCGCTCGCGGACGACCGGATACCGCCGGGCATGACCACGGCCGAGCGCGTCAAGTACACCTACCTCGTCGCTCCGCGATAGCCAAGCCCGGGCGATGGTGCAACGCAACCCCTCGAGCGCCGTACGCTCCGCAGATGCCGGAGCCGGCCCGTAGCCGAATGAAGACCAGAACCCGAAGGCTCAACACGACGAGCGAACCGGTAACAGCAATAATCGGAAAACTGTCCGCCCTGACGAGGAACGAGCGACGCTGGCTCGAGAGCTACATCGGCCGACTGAAAGAGAGCCTCTGCACTCGGCTGAAGCGAATCGTGGTCTACGGATCAAAGGCCCGCGGCGACGCGGGACCCGAGAGCGATCTTGACATCCTCGTCATCGTCGAGAACGACCCGAACGGCGCGAAGACAGCGCGAGACGCGGAGGCCACAGCGTGGGCATCGACGAGCCCTTCTGACGACCACGAAGTGAACCACAGCGTCACCGCCTGCACCGAAGCCGGATGGCTCGAGAATCTCGAGCGCGAGCTGCCGTTCCAGAGGAACGTCGAGGCCGAGGGAATACAAGTCCACCCGGTCTATCAGCCGGCGAAGCTGCCACCGGGCGAGTTGCCACCGGTAACACCCACGGGAATCCGGAACGCCGTGCCGATCTGGCTGAGGACGGCGCAGCGGAACCTCAAGACCATCAAGCTCGAAAGAGAGCTGATCGAGGAGCAGGAACTCGACTGGACGGGGCCAATCGGCCGAGCCGCCTTCGACGCGGTGTTCTTCTGCGCGATGGCCTGGTGTCTGACGCGCGGCGTGAGCGTGCTGCAGCGCAGAAACCTCGCAAAAGAGGTCGAGCGGCACCTGATCACGCCCGGACTGCTCGACGCAAGCTGGAACGACCGCATCCGAGAGCTGTCCGCCGCACGGACGGACGACGAAAGTCGGCCAAGCCGAGAACGGCGAGAAACCAGCCGTCAGGACATGGATCGCTGGGACGCGAGCGCCCGCGAGTTCCATCAAATCGCGCGCCGCGCGATATCGACCTGGGACGCGGACCTCAAGACCGACGACGACACCAAGAGCAAGGAGATCGAAGATGATCCAGGGTGAACTCCGAAAGAAGTGGATCGAGAAGTACAAGAACGACCCGCGCGCCCAGGCGTGCACGGCGGTGGTCGACGGAGACATGGCGCTGCTCGACGCCGTCCTGTTGACGAACGGGAAGGCCGCGACCGCCCCCATCCCGGGACCGATCGACCAACACCCGACCAGCGCGCTCATTCAAGCCGCGAGCGCGGGCGACTCCGCGTCAGTCGAGCGACTCCTCAAGGCCGGCGCCGACCCCAACGACAAGGCCGGAACGTACAGCTACACACCCCTCGGATGGAGCGTCGCCGCCCAGAACCTGACGAGCGTCCGCCTGCTGGTGGATCACGGGGCGAAGCCCGACGAAAACGAGAACCTGCTGGACCTCGCGGTCGAGAGCGCACAACGGATGAGCCAGGGCCACCTCCTGGGATTCCTCCTCGAGAAGTTCCGGCCATCGAGCGAGGCACTCGTCGGGGCGATCGAGCGCCAGAACGTCGAGTGGGTCGAGTTGATGCTCGAGGCAAGCGCCGACCCGAACGAACTCTCGATACGGGCCGGGGGGCGACCGCTGCTCGCTGCTCTGAAGGTGGCGGGCGACGAACGGCCCGCCAGCATCGGCCAGCAGATCGTGAGAGCGCTCGTGAAGCACGGCGCCGACCTGCACGAGCCAATCGGCGTGCGGACCAAGAACAACCCGTTGCCGCTCGAAGCGGCTGTCGAGGTCGGAGCATACTGGGCGATCGAGCCCCTGATCGAACTCGGCGCCGACATCAACCGCACAATCGAGTCAATCAGCCGGAGAACCGACGATTTCCGCACACTCGATGGATCCGCAACAGCGCGAGCGGCCGCTGCCCTGATCAAGGCGTGGGGCACAGTCGTGCTCAAGACATCCGCCGCCGTCGACACGGCGAAGCCGACGACCGGCGAAGCCGAGCAGTAGGCCGAACAGCCGACCCCTCCCGAGAAAGGAGAAACCCCGTGGAATCCACGAGCCCGCCGAAGTACGCCCGCGACGATCCGCACATCGCCCGGATGAGCATGACGCGCCAAGGCTGGATGCCTGGCGGCTCGTGCTGGTGCGGCGCCACTGCCCGCGACCACATGCGGCAGAACGCCGCGGGCCGGTGGCGATGCACCAAGTGCGACACCAGGTACCGCCAGCGCGGAGACCACGAGGGTCTCTTCCTCGTCTCCACAAGCGAAGCTGCCAAATGACTGAAAACGGGAACCTGGACGGGCACCTGAAGGACCCTGAACTCGCGTACACCGCCATCGACCACGCCGCTGGCTCAACCGGCGAAGCCGGATGGTACGTGAGCAGCGTGAGAGACCCCGGACAGGAGGGAGCATCGGAAACACGGGCGCGGTACGCACAAAGCGGGCCGCACACGCTCGAAGCAGCTACCAGACTGCTCAAGGCGATCCAGGACCACCCCGAACCGGGCGGTCCCGAAAAAACCGAAACACTCGACGAGATAATCGAGAAGGGGTTCCTCAACTGGATCACCGAGGCAGCCACGAGAATCAGCACCGAGCTGAAGGATTCCGAGACCAGCGACGAACCCGACGTGCCCCTGCGCGAACTCGTGACCGAGATCCTCGACGCCGCCGGAAGCTACACGGACTGGTGCAGGCATTGACGGCGGCCCATCAACGCGGAAACCCGCCTGCATGCGGAATCACCGCCGAGCGGTCAATCGTCATGGACCGAGCAAACATCGGGACAGTCAGCACTGCGAGCAACGTTCCCGACGGACTGTACGAATGCTCCGAGGACTGCCCTGAAGGGCGGTTCCACGAGCACTTCGGCTGCGAAGCCTGCCACAACCCCAATGCGCCTTACATCGTGAAATTCCCGACCTGGGAAACCGCGTACTGCGAACGCTGTGCGCGGCAACTCAGGTCGGAGGGCCACTCGCTGAGCAAGCGGGGCGAGACGCTGGCCGACGACCAGATCGCGTTGTTCGACAACCAGGAGAACCGCTGAGAAGCCGATGCACGAAACGCAGACACCGACCGGACTCATGGACGCGCCGCCGGCACGCGAACGGGGACAGCGCACGTGGCACAGCGCATGCGCGATCGCCCGGACGCTGATAGCCCAGGGCGAGGTCCCGACCGCCGCAATCAGGAAGATCCTCGACGCCGAGTACGAGGGCTACGACGGCGGGTGGGAGGCGGGCGACGCGCACGAGGCGTGCGAGCTGGCGATCACCGAGATCCTGTTCAGCCTGAGCCGGGTGATGAACCAGCACGCGAAGAGCCCGCAGGAACTCGACGCGATGATCAGCAAGACGGCCAGCGTCGAGCCGCGGCTCCGCGGGACATCCCAGCGCCACGACCGCCTGCAGCACCACGCCACGCCGCTCGAGGTCGCCTGGGCGATGGCCGTGGCCGCCGACATCAGGCCCGGCGACAGGGTCCTCGACCCCGGCGCGGGCACCGGCATCCTGCTCGGAATGGCCCGCATGGCGGAGCCGGAGGCGAAGCTGCGGGGGAACGAAGCGGACGCCCGGCGGGCCGAAATGCTGCGCATGGCAGCACCGAACGTGCCGGTCGCCTGCGTCGACGCCCTGGAGCCGGCGCCGCAGTATCCGAAGGACTGGGGGAAACACGAGGTCGTCCTGCTGAACCCGCCGTTCAGCGCCCGTCTGGGAAGCCAGGGACGCCACATCAACGAAGGGCTGCGCCATGCCGCGGCAGCGCAGGCGGCAACCCACAAGCACGGCCGGATCATCGCCCTGCTGGGCGGGAGCATCAAGCCCCGCGACAAGGCGTGGGAGAAGATCATCGGCGGCAAGCTTCGGCTCAACTGGTGCTGCCGTATCGACGCCAAGCTGATGCGCAACCGGAACGGGAACGCGAACACGCTGATCTGCATCCTCGAGAACACCGAAGAGGACGACACCTTCGACGTGGAGAACGACCTCGAGTGCCACGACAACATCGCAACGCTGATAAACGCCGTGCGTTAGGAGATCTGACCCGACGAACAAGACCGCCTGCCGGGACAGACCGGAACCGCAGACACACGGCTCAGACGACCGGACACCCAGCACGACCCCGCCGAGCGCGAACCAAGAACCCACGGGGATGAACCGAACGGCGGCAGCGGAGTAGATAGACCGAACCCCGCAGAGACGGGGCTACAGAAACCCGTGACACCCCTCCCGCCAAACAGAGACAACGCACCAACCCGGGCTGCACAGTATGGGCGGACACAACGAACCGGCACTGATGGTCGCGACGAACAAGGTCGGAGTGGCGAAGCAGCTGAGCATCCAGGCCGAAGACGGCAGCGTGCAGACAATCGCGGAGTCCACGTCACCCGAGGCAGCCGAAGCCTGGAAACAGGTAATCCGCGCCGACGTGTGCGCGTACTGCGCCGGACCCGGCGGAACGATCGACCACATCGTGTCGCGGGCGATGGGCGGATCGTCAAAATCGATCCGCAACTGGACCGGCGCATGCGCCAAATGCAACGGACAGCGGGGAAGCCGCGGAATCCTCTACTTCCTAGCCAACACCGCCGACAACGGCGCGGAACGGCGCGAGAACATCATCAAGGCCGCGTACCACAAGCGGCGCTTCGACATCGGACCGGAGGTCCGGCGGGCAATCGCCGGTCTCACCACGAAGGAGGAACGCCGCCGGGCGGCGGAGAAGATCGTCAAGCGCCAACGGCGCTGGAAGGCCGCGAGAGACAAAGCATGGCGGCGCGAGAGAAAGCGCCTGCACCGCAAGCTGGTGGGGATGGGCCACACGTCCCTGGACGACCCCACGGCCGTCCAGGGAAAGCGGCACACGAGATTCGGAGACGTGAACCGACCCGAGGACCAACCGCAACCGACGACGGCAGGCCCGAAACCCTGGAGGAACACACCGTGACGCCAAGCACCGACCACACGCTGCCCCGCCGGATCCGCCCGACAGTCTCGCCGAAGGCGGTGGAGGTGGTCAGCCGGTTCTTCAACGCAACGCTGACCGACATCCTGCTCGAGCTGTTCCAGAACAGCCGACGGGCCGGAGCGACCCGCGTCGACGTCGAAACCCGCGAGGGCTCCAAGCCGGACCGGATCCTCGTGATTGTCGCCGACGACGGCTCCGGGATCGAAGAACCGGAAACCGTGCTGACATTCGGCGAATCACACTGGTCGGCCCAGATCATGCAGAACGACGACCCGGCGGGCATGGGCCTTTACGCCCTCGCGGGACGCGAGTTCACGATCCAGACCACGACGGAGAATGGAACCGCATGGTTCATGAAGCTGACACCCGAGAACTTCGACGACCGGAAGGCCGCGACCGCTGAAGCGGCGGCGCCGTTCGAGAAACCCGGCACGGTGATCACCTTCGAGACCGAGGAGTGCAAGGAGTGGTGGATCGAAAGCTGCCTTGCCATGACGGCGAGGTTCCAGCGCGTACGCGTGTACCTGAACAAGAAGCTGCTGGAGCAGAAGGACATCAACGCCGGGGCCTTCTACACCGAGCGCTGGGGCCCGCGAAACGCGGTCACGTTCGGTGTCCACGTGCGGGAGGAGTCCATCGTGGACTCCACGAACGCGAAGCTCGAGATCAACGGCCACCCCGTGCTCCACGAGAGGCTTGCGAGCGTGATGGCGATGCGGCCCGAGGACCTCGAGCCGATGGCGTTCTACGTGACGGCGCGCGCCGGCGACCTGCCCGAGCTGCGGCTGGTGCTGCCGACCCGCAAAGAAGCGGTCGCGGACGACTTCCTCACGAAGTCGATGCGGCCCGCCGCCCTCGCGACCATCTACCGCGGGCTCGCGGCGAACCACCAGAAGCTCGGCGTGGCGTTCTCCGACGACAACCGCCGCACGGCACTCGAGCACTACGGCATCGAGCTGCCCGAACCCCGACCGAGGCTGCTGCCCTGGGGCGTCGAAGATTGGCGCCGAGCGACGGTGGACAAGGTCCTTCCGAATCTGAAGAACCTCGAAGAGTTCAAGCGCACCGAACCGGACGCGGTAATCGCATACACCGAAGTCATGGGCGAGAAGATGATCTGCAATACCATCGCGCTCCTCGAACGAAGACACGAGAAGGCGAACCGCCTGTTCAAGCCGGACTCCAGGCTCCAGAGCACCGCGTGGTACCGGCAGATGCCGGTAGTGACGCTCGCGACGGCCAGCCTGATCTACGACGACAAGCCGGAGTACACGTGGAACCTCGCCGACTACCCGCCGGACAACGTCCGCGAGCAGGCGCGCGGCCCCAAACCGGCGCGGATAGTGATCCAGCTCCACAACACCCAGCCGGACCGGATCGGCAATCCGATCGAGTACGAGACGACGTGGCTCGCGGTGAGCCCGCTGCCGGCGGGCGATCGCCGGGCGGACCCGCGCCCTCCGGACGACAACACCCGCACGTACCGGCAGGTAGCGACGGCGGCCGCGCCGGAAGCCGCAATCCTCATCCTGTCGAAGAACCACGAGGCAGACCCCGAACTGGGCGTGACGCTCGCCTCCGCCATGGCGGAGGACCCGAACGACACACTTGAGGTCGACGACCTCGCGCGCCAATGGCGGGACACCGAGATCAGGCAGCTGCTCGGCACCAGCGAGGCGACGCGCCAGCTCCTCGTCGCCGAGGCTGAACTGCATCTCGCCGGGCTCGTGCCCAACGGAGCCAAGGCCACCGTCACCATCGACGAGACCGGCGCGGTGAACGTCGATCTCGCGAGCCAATCCGCCTGACGCGGACTGACGAGCGCGACCTCCGCGCAGAAAGAAACCGCAGCCGACTAGGCTTCGCCAAACAGAGGACTCCAGGAAGATGACGAACGAGTACACGACCGACGCGGGACTGCCGCAACCACCCGGCGACGGGGAACCAGCGGTGCCGCCGAACGGAGACGGAACCGCGACCGGCAAAGAGGCCCAGGACGCCGGGCTGACAACAACGCCGATGGACGACCCGCCGGGCGATCCCAGAGAGCGCGGGCGCGACAAGGTGATCGCCAAATTGCGCGAGACCGTGCCGCTGCTCGCCGAGGCGATCCGGAAACGGGTCACGGCTTGCCCCACCCGCATGAAGACCCGGACCGCGCTCATCGAGCCGGTAATCCAGGACGTGCTGGCGTTCGACCTCCGCAACCCGTTCGAGGTCGATCCCGACCCCCAGGAGATCGTCGGTTGGCTCGCCACCGCACACCCGGACGTGGACTGGACCGCGTACGCGCTCATGCAGGCGGCCAAGCCGATGATGCACATCGTCGCGTTGCCGTCCACCGACGAGCTGCCCGACCCGGCGGTCATCACCACCCGAATCCCGTGCATCCCGACAAGGACCCCGATCGCGTGGACGAACGGGATGCAGTGGGCGTTCGTCGTGCGAACGACCGACGACGACGACGCCGACGCCGTGGTGGCTCACGACTTCGACTTCAGCAACCACACGCTGGTCGACATCGACGAGCTCGCGACGTTCACGCGCGAGAGCCTGTCCGACGACCAGGCGTCCGACAGGATCTACGGCGTCTACGCCGAGCGCCGGGCGGCGGAGTGGCTCGCGCGCGAGCTGCAGGAACCCTCATCGGCGTTCGTGGAGCTGGCTGTCGGGGCGTGCCACCAGGGTCGCAAGACCCAGGCGGTGGTCGCGGCCTACGCCGACGCGGTGCCGAAGGCGATCGAGACGGTGCTCCGGAACCTGCGGGCAGGCACCGAGACCGACATCGCCCGACGGGCGCGGCCGCCGGAACCCGACACCAGCCGCCGCGAGCGACTCGTCGGCCGGGTCCAGGGCCGGATTCAGAAGACCGGCCGCGGCGTCAACGTCGCCCGGTGGCTGATGGAGAAGGCCGCCGAGGACGACGGCGGCCGGAGCGCCCTGTGGGCGGCCGCCGGAGCGCCGGACCACTCCTGCCTCGCTCAAAGCCTCGAGGAGATGACCGACAGCCGGCGCGATCGGGCGACCAAGATCGCGGGCACCGAGATCTGGTTCGCTGCCGGCGCGAGCATCCGCGCGATGAAGACGATGCTCGACGACCTGATGAACCGGCTCCCGACCACCCACCGGCTCCTGCTCGAAGGGTACTCGGTGGACATGGAGAAAACCGCCGCGCCAGCGCGGACCGCGAACGAGTCCAGGGAGACCTCCGTCGAGGAAGAAACCCCCGGAAACCCGGATGCTGCGGACGGCACGGAGACGCCAGCGGGGAACGCGAAGCCCGAAGGCGAAACGCCGGCAACCCCCGAGAACGCCCCGAGCGGCGACGAAAGGGCAACCAGCGACGGGGCGGACAGCCCGGACGACGGCGCTCTCAACCACGAGGCGCCGGCGGCGGAGGAAAACCGAGCGCAGGCGGCCGCCAGCGCGGACCGCGGACCGGTTGCTCCCGAGAACCCTGACCCCAGCGAACCCGCGGAACGCGCCGAAGACGAACACCGGACCGACCCGGGCGGCAACGACGAGGACGCCGATAGCTGGGATCCGACGAACCCTGCGATGCCCCTCATGCCGGTCCGCCAGCCACCCCACCGTGACACTGAATGACGAGGCAGAGGAAAGCCATGAACAGCGCGGCACCGACTACCGGAACGCCCGGCAACGAACGCGGAGAGCCCCGAGCAGGCCCACCCGGACCGCCGACCACCGACGAAGCGGTGCACAGCGAGATCAACGACGCTGCAGCAGCGCTGCAGAGGGCGGCGACCGAGGTCGCCGAGCACTGCGCGGAGTTCGTCAAGATCGTGAGGAAACACAACGCGTGGCTGGAAGACGCACTCGCAAAGAACAGAGAGACAACACAGGACGCCGCAGCCACAGTGCTGTTGACGACGCCGGTAAGCCTGCTGATGGCCGCAGGAACGCTGATCAGCCTGGACCCCGACAAGACCAGGCGCGACCGACTCCTCGAAATCTTCAAGACCGCCGACTGGACACCGACACAAGGCGCGACCGACTCCTCGAAATCTTGAAGACCGCCGACACCACCGGCGCATGGTCGTTGACGGCGAAATTCGCCGAGTTCATCCCGTCAGCAGCCGTCAACCGCTCCAGGCAATTCACCTCGGACGCCGACAAAAGTTCCGCCGACTGAACCGAACACGCCGAAACTCCGGGACAAGACCGAAGACGTCGAACGAGATGGACGAAGAAGACGGCTGGCATCACAGCACGGACCACCCCGCGTGACCGCCACCGGCACCCTTCCCGCGTCAGGCGTACGC
This sequence comes from Vicinamibacterales bacterium, assembly GCA_965229825.1. GTDB lineage: Bacteria > Acidobacteriota > Vicinamibacteria > Vicinamibacterales > UBA8438 > JAJEEA01. The sequence goes on along the minus strand of CBDDJQ010000011.1, from coordinate 738,463 downwards.
TACACCGTCTCCACGGAGAGACAGAATCATGATCGACTGGATAACCGGCACGGATGACTTGACCGCGTGGACAGCGCTTGTACTAGCGGCGCTGAGCATCGCAATCTCGTGGGCCACGAGGCGCCGGATACAGGACGCCGGATGGAGAAACAACACGGGAAGCGAGCGACACACACGAGACAGGGAACTCCGAATCCAGGTGACGAGCGAGCCCTCGAGACCCAACCGCCCGCTGAAGCTCACCGAGCACGGGTGGAGCATCGTGAACCACATGAATGCGCAGGCATGGGTCTGCGAACAGACAGACCTCCTCAAGCACGACATCACCGAGATGAAACCCTACGAGGTGGACAGCTACGCACACGAAGTGCTCAAGAAACACGGGCTGTTCGAACCGAAAACGAAGCGCATGCTCCCCGAGATCCGCGAGTTGCACGACAAGGTGTCGGAATCCGCGTACGAACACGGCGCGACCCGGGAGGACGTGCTCGCCGCAGTGCAGGTGCTGCTGCGCGAAGAGCTGCTGAAGGAGCGGCAGGACGCCAACCCGGAGACGGATGGCGAAACAGCATGACGACGGCCATCAACGTGTCCCGCGAGTTCACCCGCCACCCCGGCCCGCGCTACCGGCACCAGGGCGACGGTTCCGGCGAAGCCTTCCGGGATGACCAGCTCATCCCCGCGATGAAGAAAAACAGCGAACAGGGCGGCAGAACCAGAATCGATCTCGATGGCACGGCCTACGGGTACCCCATCGGCTGGCTCGAGGAGGTCTTCGGCGGAGCCGTGCGCGCGCTGGGGCCGGAAGCCGCACGGCAGATCGAAGTCGTGGGCGGCGATGACGAGACACGGGCCGATGTCGACGAGCTGATGCGCGACGCGGTGAAATACGTCGAGACATCCAGAAAATGAACGAGACGAAGACGATCGCGAACGCGTCGAGCCGATTCTTCGTAGCGCACACAGTGGATCGGTTCAACAGAGAGTGGAACTTCTGGTCCGTATGGTACCGGAACAACCAAGGCAAGCTGCAGCAAACCGGCGACGAGCCGTTCTATCTGCGATGGAACGCTCAACGCTACGCGAACCGCTACAACGCGGCGCTCGACGCAATGCGCGTTGCACAGAACCAGCTTCCCAAGAGCACCGAGAAGACTCAATCCACAGCGCACTTCGGCGGCCTGTAACGCAACACCTCAGACTCGAGGAACTCCAGAAAATGAACTGGGAATCTCAAGAATGCCGTGTGCAACCTACGACGACAACGGCAAGCTCGTAATCGTGATCGCCGGACCCGGCGAGAGACCGGACAGGGCCAGGAGCGAAGCGGCCCTCACGCGCCCAGAGACCAGAATCATCATGTTCTGCGAGTGCAAAGACGCGCACCCGGGACTCGCCGATGCGACCGAGTGCGAGACCTGCGAAACCGAAGCGATGGTGCTGATGCCACCGGCGGTAACGGCTGGAAACGCATGAACGCCTGCCTTCGGAGCAAGGGCTTAAACCGCAAGCGCATCCGCAACAAGACGCTGAACCCGAAACCCGCCTGACGGCACCCGCCCATCCTCACAATCCGCGCGAGGAGGAGAAGCGCCAGCATCTGAAGGCGCCAACCAAAGACTGCACCCGGCTCCCGGTGGGCAAGATTGGCAGGAACGGCCAAGACGCCCGAACACACCACCGAGAGCGATGTCCGAAACCCCGGCCGTATCCATCGTCACTCCGACTCTGCGGGAAGCTCCGAACCTGGGCCGCCTGGCCGAACGAATCAAGCGGGCGCTCACCAGCGTGTCGTGGGAGCTGCTCGTCGTCGATGACGACTCCGACGACGGGACCGATCGGGTCGCCCGGGAACTGGGTGAGCACCTGCCTGTCCGGCTGCAGACCAAACGACACGGAAGACCGGACCCGGCAGTGGCCGTCCTCGACGGCATCACGCGCAGCAACCACGACCGAATCGTCGTGATCGCCGCCGATCTCGGCCACCAGCCGGAGGACATCCCGAAACTGCTCGCCGGACTCGACCGCGGGTTCGACATCGCGATCGGGGCGCGGTACGCCAAGGGCGCGGGCATCAACCCGAAGACCCCGATCGCCGCACGACTCGGCGACTGGTTGAAAACCGAACTCGCGCTGCCGCTCACTCCCGGCTGCAGCGACCCTCTCTCAGGATTCTTCGCGGTAAACCGGCGCAAGCTGCCGGACCCCGCCGATCTCAAGCCCCACGGCGGGGCCATAGCCCTGGAGCTGATCGTCCGCGGACAGCTCAAATCCACCGACATCCCGATAACGACCGGAGATCGCCACCGCGGCGACCCGAAACGCAGGTGGCCGCCGAGCCTGACCTATCTCCGGCAGCTCGCCCGCCTGTACGCCCTCACGGCCCGAAGGCCGATCGCGCGGCTCGCCTGACGCCCGGCGGCCACCACACAGCCATCCGGCAGCATGAAGACCCCAACGGACGCAAGGCGACGGACGAGGGGTTGCGAGCGAAAGAGGCAAGGGCCGAGAGGACGAACGGTCTCGAAAAACCCGCTCGCGCGGCTGATCAGGACGGATGGAGGCACTACGCAATGGAACAGGCAATCCTATTCTCGAGCCGGAACCACCAGTGGAGCTGGCTGTCGAACATGGCGATCGACCCGTTCCTCGACGAGAACGGGACCGAGTGGCGGAGCGTGGAACACTTCTACCAGGCGGCGAAGGCAACCGACCACCGGGACCGGGATCAGATCCGGATGGCCGCGTCGCCCTTCGAAGCCAAACGGATGGGCGGACACCTGTCGAACTGCCGCAAGGACTGGAAAACCTACCGCGCAACCGCGATGCGCCACGCGCTCGCACTGAGGTTCCACTCGGGAGCCCCAGTCAGTAAACGTCTCCTCGAGACCGGCGACCGGGCGCTGGTCCACGACACCCCGTGGGGCCGGACGGGCGACCCGTTCTGGGGAAACGGCCGGGACGGACGCGGCCGCAACCTGCTCGGCGAAATGCTGATGGAACAGCGAGACGCCTTGAGGGCGGCAACGGGGGCGGCGCCGATCCCAAGCGCGACAGCCTGCTAGCGGGAGACGGCAGCAGCCCGGCCCTGCAGGACCGGGCTGCACCCGCCTTGGTAGACGCCGAAGCCGAGCCCGGAACCACGGCGGCCGACCTCCGCGCCCGCGGGATCGGGGCACAAAACAGGAGACCCATGCGAAAGAGGGCAAGAAACCCGACGGCCGAGGAACAGATCCTCGAGATCGCCGCGACCCAAGGCGCGAGACGGCTGATCCGAGGACTCTTCAGCCGCAGAGTCACGATCTACCCCGCGATGAACTACTACATCGGCCGGGACCTCGGCCAAGCCATGATGAACAAGGCTGCGGGAGAACTCGCACCGACGTGGTGGCTCGCCCGCGACGGTCTCTGGACCCTCCGCAGAGGTTGGCACGGCGACGGAAGCGGCGACAGCGCAAAGCCGATGGCAAGGTGGAACGACACCGATTACCGGGAAATCAGCAGCCACATCCCCCTCGGCTGGATCCTGAAGACCAACCCCGCCCGTTGGCATATCCGAACGAACGAAGAACACTCCGAAGACGCCCTCGGGATCGAAACCCCGGACCTCCCGCCCCACTGGAATTGACGAAGCCCAGCCAGGCAGCTGACACAGAAAAGGAACGCAATGCTGGAAATAACGCGGATGGAGCTACGGACGGTCCGAGACCGGAATGGCGAGATAGACACCCTTGAGGCGAACATCCGCGAGGGCGACAACGTGAAGGCCTCGGGCCGCCTCTGGCGCGCTGCGGGCGAGCGCAAGTGGCGGATGATCAGAATCGACGCGAGGGGCGTCACGGCAGCGCCGAACTACGAACCGACCGCGAGCTTCCCGACCGCCATCGGCAGGATGGTGCTGCAGCTGACGGACGAGAAGACTCCCGAAAAGAGCGGATAGAAAAGCCGGGGGCCACAAGCCCCGACCCCCTCAGTCCGCTCCATCAGAGGGACGACATCAACACCAGCGCCCGACGGACGAACGACGAGCCAAGCCGAGCCACCAAGATGCGCGCAGTCTGCAGCACGAGCCGCCCACCCCGGCCAAGCCCGCTGTACCCGATCCTGTGGCGGCTGGCGCGCCGGCGCCAAGCCGTGTACCTCAAGCGCGTCGCGAACGAGCCGCCGCCCTGGACGGACGACCCGATCATCACGCGCCACCGGTTCACGAATGCCTACCGGGCGGCCGACCGCGTGAGCCAGGCGATGATCCGGATCATCCGGGAGAGCGCTGGCGACAACGAGCGGACAATCCTCCTGCGGATTCTGCTCTTCAAGTTCTTCAACCGAATCGAGACCTGGGAAAGCCTCACGGCCGACGGCGAACTCCCCCGCTGGCAGCCCGACAGCCTGCGGAGAACGCGGGACCGGCTCGATGGGATGAAGGCGCAGGGCCGCACGATGTACTCCGCCGCGTACGTGATGCCGGCAGGGGCGCCGGGCCAGCCGAAGCACCTCTGGAACCTCGAGATCATCGAACGGATCGTCCACGCCGGAACCGCCGAGCGCGCCGCCGCCGAGCCCGACATGGAACGGACATTCCGCGAACTCCACGAATGGCCGTCGATCGGCGGGTTTCTCGCGATGCAGCTGGCGACCGACATCCACTACTGGGTCGGCACCGCCGAGACCGAGTCCAGATTCGTGGTGCCGGGACCGGGAGCCGCCGACGGATTGTCGAAATGCTTCGAGAACCTCGGCGACTACGACGCCGCCGACACCATCCGGTGGATGACGGACCGCCAGGACGATGAACTCGGGAGCCCGAACGGAGACGAACCGCCGTGGAATGACCTCTTTGGACGTCGGCTCCAACCAATCGACATCCAGAATTTGCTGTGCGAGACCTCGAAATACACGCGCGCCTCGAACCCCGAGGTGCAGGGATCGGCGGGCCGGAAACGGATCAAGCAGCGGTTCAAGGCTGCGGGAAACATCCCGAAGCCGGTATTCCCCGAGCACTGGGGCATCAACGCTGCCGCCGACGCTTGGTGGAGAACGAACCGGCGGACGGAAACGACCCGCGTACGCGAGACCGCAGAGCAACGCGGACTCCCGATCGAATGAGGAAGACCGCAATCCGCGGCAGGAGAGAGAGCGATGGCGACGAAGAACGACCCGGGCGAGTTCGACTGCTACACGAAGGCCGAGGCCGACGAACCCCTCTTCACCCTGCGGGCCAAGGACCCGCTGGCACCGGTGCTGGTACGGCTGTGGGCCGAGCTGCGGACAATCACCACGCCGAAGATCGGCGCGCTCCCGAACACGCGTGCGGCGCACGAGATGCGCAAGCGCGCCGAGGCGCTGGAATGCGCGGAGCAGATGGGTGAATGGCGCGACCGGCACTTCGGCAACACCACAACGCCCAGGGCCGGAAGACCCGCCGACGACGGGCGAACCGGGCGCACCCGATGAGAAGCGCGAACCGCCGCCAGCGACGCCGAAGGCGGAACGAAGACGCAAACGCCATCGCGGTCGCCCTGATGTTCGCGTTCGTCACAATCATGGCGATCATCGTGATCGCCGCCGCTCACACCATGGTGGTGCAGCCGTGAGAAACACAGCCAAAGCCGAAGACGCATTCGACGGACTGCCGCCCCGATGCGGGGACTGCAGGATCGCCGAGGCGACCGAGAGGCTCGAGCTTCCCGGCGCTGGCGCCGGGAAGCCGGAAACGACGGCCACCGACCTCTGCGACGGCTGCGCAGAACACGCAAGGCGGCTGCTCAGGAGCCTGGGCGTCACGATACTCGACGAATCGCCAGCAGCGGCAAAAGGCAGACCAGCACCAGCGCCGACCGGCGGGCTGCAAGCGAGCATGAAGCCGATCGCCGAGCACGCCGGGCTGCGACCGATCGCCGAAATCGCACCCGAGGGCACGGACGACAGCCAAGCGGCCCACCGGCCGGCGCCCCAGATCGGCCGCGGCGAGGCACGGCCGATCCGACACGGAATGAGCGGGCTCACACGCGACCTGGCCGTGATCGACACCGAGTGGACCGAGGCGAGCATCGACACAGCCCGAATCGTGGCGATCGCCATCGTGCGGCTGCGCCCCGACGGGACAGGGTTCGTGAAGCTCTACACGGTGAACCCGAAGGAGCCCATATCCTCCGGCTCAGCCGCCGTCCACCACCTCACCGACGAACTCGTGAAGGATCTTCCCGACTTCAAGACGTACAGCCAAGCAATCATGAGGGACCTGGCCGACGCCGACCTCGGCGGCTACAGCGTGAAGAACGACGTCGCCCTCCTCGAGAAGAGCTTCCAGCAATCCGGAATCGAATGGGACCCGAACGGGCTTGCGATCGTGGACGCGCTCCGAATCTGGCAGCACGCCGAGCGGCGGCGGCTCACCGACGCCTACCGGCGGTTCGTCGGACCGCGGGGTGACGATCTGACGGCCCACGACGCAGCCGGTGACGCCCTGATGTCGGCCCAGGTACTCGAGAAGCTGACGGGGAACCGCAGCATGGCGGAGATCGACAGGATCACCGACCCCGGAAGGGTGGACGCGGCCGGCAAGTTCAAGCGCAACCAGGACGGCGATGTCGTATTCAATCTCGGTCCGCACCGCGGCAATAACGCCCTGAAACACCCCGACTACCTGCACTGGATGCAGTACAAGGACTTCGCACCATCGACCCTGCGAGTCGTCGTCGAGTTGCTCGACGAACTCCACAGGACAGAAAACCCGTGCAACAGCCCGGAACTCGCCGGCGCCGAGAGCGAACACGGCGGGCCAGACGCACAGAACGGCGAGGACGCAGCAAATTACGAGGACGACGAGCACGATCAAATCCCGTTCTGACGCGTACCACGGTGCGTTCTGGTGCGTTTCGTCCGCTAAGCCACTGTGATTCCAGCAGTTTAGGGGAGATATACAGTGGAGTCAAAAGCGAACACCAAGCGAACATCCTCCAGCATCCGGCCCCAAACCGGCCGGATTGCGGTACGATATTCTGGTGGTCGTGTCAACGCACCGACAGGGCGTCACAACGTACGGCGCGCGGCGGCGCCGGGAACCGACCTGATGACCAACGCGCCATACCCACAGGGGTGGCGGCCAACATGGGCGAGGCTCGCCATCTTCCACGAGGCCGAGAGCAGACGCTACAAGCTATACGCGGTGAGCGAGTCGACGCTCGAACACGGCGGTGAACAACGGGCGACCGCCAACAGTCAACCGCACGAGGGGTTCGAAACACTAGCGGAAGCTCGGTGGTCCCTCGCCGAGGCGGACCCCGCCGCCGAGCTGGCACGCCTACACAGCAACCAGCTGAACAACCGGACACCACCGGACGGAACCGAAATGGAGTCCATCCGGGCCTCCGGCGACCCCACGCGCCGAGCATCGAAGGCCGACCCGGGCGGCGTCCCCTCGGACCTCGCCGCCGCGTTCCGGGCGATCTCGGCAGCCGTCCGGGACCAACTGCGCGGCACCGCGCTGCGGATTGCCATCGCAGCGCGCCGCACCGAGGCCTTCCTGATGCTCGCCGACCACGAGCCGCAGGGCGGCCTCGTGATCGCGCCCCTGGCAATCACCGCCACGTTCATCGACAACGCGGTCCATCCGCTCGGAATGACGGAATCCGACGTGCTCCAGCGAATCGAGGAGGCGACGGGACCAAGCCGTAGCGGCCCACCGACACGGACCCTGTGGAACGAGCCCCCGCTCGTCGTCTCGGGGATGAACGACGGACTACTAGAACTGCTCCAGAGCCGGCACCGGGCATCGGACTCCCCACGCAGGCGGGCCCGTCGTCCCCACCCGACCACACATGCCCCGGCACAAGAAACCGGGAATCGGGAGAACCGCCTGAGGAACATCGGTCCCGTGGCAAGCCATCAGCAGGAAAAAGCAACGGACTTCCGAAACACCGCGACCAACGTACTGATCGACATCGGCGGTTGGACAAAATTCATCGACGAAGACAAGGTGTCAGACGTAACGCTGACACGGCTAGTCGTCCGCCAGATCCAACGGAGCTTCCATGCCGGAACGGACGCAGACCGGAGGTCGATGCTGTCAATGCGGCCCCCCACAACCAGCACCAAATGGGATGCCGCAGCCGCGGCGACGGTGGAACACACGGCCATCACCCATGGCTACGAAGCACCCGAATGGACCGAAGAGGACTCACGGTTCCTACCGGTACCGACAAAAGCACTAGGACGGTGGCGGGACGCCCAAATCGCGGCCCAACCCGGACCGTTCCTCCGACGCGGCATCATAATCGACGCACGAGATCTCGACGGAAGGACGGGTGATGGCAGGGAATGGGTTCCTAAACCGTTGCACCGCGAATGCATGTGAAGTCAGACATGCACCGCCCCCCCAACGGCAGGGGGACTTCCACCACCCGCGGAGAGCCCGAGAAGCTGTCGAGACCCATGTCTCTCAACGTGCACGACAGATGCCGTGCGGGCCCCCCGCTTGACCAGATGGCGGCCAAGAGGCCTAGCGCCGACACATGGTTGGCCAGCATCACAAATCCAAACCCCACAACGAAGCGCAACCGGCCGAGCGGCGGCGGCAACGGCCGAGGGAACCGCTAGCCGACCTAACCGAGGGGATCGCGGGTCGGCGTCCGCCGCCCGCACCGCCGCTCTGGACACGCGGAAGACCCCAGTGTCCACCTCACCGAAAACACGGGGCCACCGCTCGGTCTCCGAACGCCACAAACACTTCGACGCACGACAGCCCGGTACCGAACTCGTCGAAGCCCACATGCTTCCAAGCCGCGGTCGCCACAACGGAACCGCGAAGCGGAGATGAGCACCACCCTAGCCACAACACCGTCAAAAAGACCCGAAAAGGTAGTTTTACGCATGACCAAAGCGGCAGAGGCCGAGAGAGCCCCGGAACGGGCCGCGTTGCCCGATCGCGAGATCCATGCCCTGATCAGGAACGATAGCATCCTGGCGCGCGGATCGATCGGGACCGACCAGGTACAGCCAGCGAGCCTCGACCTGCGGCTCGGGACGACCGCCTACCGGCTGCAGGCCAGCTTCCTGCCGGGCGACGAGGCGACCGTGGCCCAGCGGCTGAAAACGCTGTCGATGGCCCGCATGGACATCACGACACCGAGCGTCCTCGAACGAGGCTGCGTGTACCTCGCACCCCTGGTCGAGAGCCTGAAGCTGTCCCCGACGACATCGGGGCGGGCGAACCCGAAGAGCACCACGGGCCGTCTCGACATCTTCACGCGGCTCATCACCGACCGCGGGCGCGAGTTCGAGACCGTGGCAGCAGGCTACGAAGGCGCGCTGTACGCCGAGATCGTGCCGAGGAGCTTCTCGGTAATCGTGGAACGCGGAACGAGGCTCAACCAGGTGCGGCTCTTCCAGAACCGCCCGACTACGCCGCCGATGACCGGACCCGAGGAGACATCGCGGCGGCTGAGCGTCAACCTGCTCAGCGCCACGCCGGGAGCGGTGATCGGCTACCGCGCGAAGAAGAACACGCCGCTCATGGACACGAGGAAGACCAACCACTACGACCCGCTCGAGTTCTGGGACCCGATCGAGGAACCGCGAAACGGTGAGCTGATCCTCAACCCCGGCGACTTCTACATCCTGGGATCGCGGGAGCGCGTGGTCGTCGAGGCCGACCAGTCCGCGGAGATGATGCCGTTCGACGCCTCCGTCGGCGAGTTCCGGATCCACTACGCCGGGTTTTTCGACCCCGGCTTCGGCTGCCACGTATCGGGGTCCCCGGGGACAATCGCCGTGCTTGAAGTGCGCGCGCACGACGTGCCGTTCGTCCTGCAGCACGGACAGGTCGTCGGCCGGATTATCTACAACCGCCTGATGGCGAAGCCCGACCACCTGTACGGACACGGGATCGGCTCACACTACCACGACCAGGGCATCGCGCTGAGCAAGCAGTTCAAGAGAGACGCCCGCGGCTGATCACCTGCGGCGGTCGACCTTCGACAGACCACCAGTCAGAACGGCAACCGACCGCGGAATACCGGCGCCACCTACCCCCCCCTGCCCGGACAGACATCCCGAAAACGCCGACTACGTGTCGGCGACACCGCCGGACACAGACGCGAGCGTCGACGTCGGCGCGATTCGACAACCGCACCACTTCGACCTCTGCTACCGCACCGCGAAGCGGGCGCGGAAGGCCGCTGAGGCCGACCCCGGAAACGACCCCACGGAAGCACCCTTGGCTTGGATCCGACGGTGAGCGAGACCGACGACGAGACGAGAAAGGTATCCATGAAACCCGAGATTGAAACAACCACCACGCTGGTCCACGAAATGATTGGCGAGAGCAGCCACTTCACGACAACCATCCGCCAAGCACTCGACGCGGCGCGGGACCAGGACGGCGACAACGACCAGCATTGGAACATCTTGCTGACCGGAGCTTACGGCTACCGAGTGGAAGCCCTGTTCACAAGCAACGGCATCTGCGAACGATACGCGGCGCGCAAGACCGGGTACGACGGCGACTTCCGGCTCGAGGGCCGAGGCGAGATCAAGGAGGTGCTGAGCTTGCTCGAGCAGTTCTTCCGGGCCGGAAGCACCATCCCCTCGGGCGACGAACCAGGAAGCCCGTGACAAAACGCGAGACGGCAGGACGTACGCCGTCAAGAGGTTCCGCCGATGCGGATGCAACGCCGCCGGCGGACGACCGGAGGCCGGCCATGGTGGCCGGCAACACCCGAAGGCGCGAAAAGGAGGCGCCAAGCGATGCTCAAGACTCGATACCTCGCGGTGGCGGCGGCGATGGCCCTGATGGCCTGGACCGCCCCCTCCCCGGCGTGGACCGCCCCGGACTGGCCGGAGCCTGCCCCACTCCGCGGTGTGACCCTTAATGGGTCGGACACCAAGATCAACCTCGACACCGACCTCGACGCCTCCCCGGCCGGGCCGGGCATGCTGACCGACGCGGGCCGCGCCGACCGCCCCGGCTCCGGCGCCTACGAGCCGGACGCGCGCGGGACGCCGACGATGGCGCGGCCGCCCACGACGGCGGCCGACAACCACAACAAGAACGGTGCAAAGACGAACCCCGCTATCGAGCCCGGCAGCCGGCAACCCAGCCGCGAGGGCAGCGCCGCCGCCATGAACTACAACCACCGCAGCACCGCGACGCCGACGGCGAGCCCCAGCCGGGCCAACGGCAACGAGCTCGGGCGGCAGCACGGGAAGGAGGCGCCGGGATTGGCCCGGCAGACCTGACCGGGCACCCGGCGGACCGCGACACCCAACGTCCGGGATCGGGATACGGCACAACCGCACCGCGGAACGGCCGACCCCCACGGCTAGGCCGTGACGCAACCGTACCGGGACCCGGGCAGAACCGGGCCTGACAGGCCCCCAACCACGGGCGGCCCCACAGGGACAACCACCAAGTCCCGCCGGGGCCGCCCATTTCCCGCAGCACTACTAACCGGTGAGCCGATGAGCAAAGACCAGCCGGAAGCGACACTGACATTCGAAACGACGCGCCGCCTGCGCCAGCTGATGCGGTATGCAGACCGAATCACGCGGGAGTACCAGGACAACAAGCGCTCCGCCCTCCACCTGGACGCCGACGGCGACGACCCGCGCAATCTGAAGCTCACCGCCTCCGACGGCTGGCGCCGCATCCTCCACGCGACGGTCGCCGCCGACCGCGGGAACATCGCCGAGCAACACCACTACTCGATGCCCAACAAGCTCGCGAAGACCATCGCGAAGGCGACGAGCAGGCAGCTCGAGATGGAACTACAGAGCACCGCGATCGTCATCCGCGCCGCAGGCGCCGAATCCACCGACGAAACCTTCGAGGACACCGACAAAGTCCCGGAGGACATCTTCAGCAACGCGGTCGCCCGATTCCGCAAGGAGAGCGAGAGCCCAATCTGGGCGCGGACCCTCGACTACCGACAGACGAAAACGGCAGCCGCAAAGCTGAGGGCGATCGCGCTATCCGACGCCCGGCCGAACGGTCACGTGACCGTCTTCAACCGAGGCCCGGCGATCGAGTTCAACGGCGCGGCGCGGATCCGCGCGCGCGACGCCGAGACGGACCCCGAGATCAAGCTGGTCGATCTGCTCCAGGCCCTCGATGACGTGAACCGCGGCCAATCCGCCGAGATCATGCTGTGCGAGACCGGATACCGCCTCCGCGTGTCCGTCATCGGGCGCGAGCACGAGATCTATCTGACCGCCACCCACCACCAGTAGGAAACGGCTCCAGAAGGACGATGACCATGGCGACACAAGCACCCGGAGACGCGACCGGACAGGAGCGGCAAACAGCACCGGAACCCGAAACCGCGCAGCGAACCCGCAACGACGGGGCGCGGACACCGCCGAGCGCAACCGGAAGCGCCGCCGATGAATCCGTGCTGGCGGCAATCACGAAGCTGAGCGATCTGGTGCGGCTCGGCGCGCAGGCGCTCGACGACTGCCTAGCTAAACGTCCGCATTACGCGTACCGGCAGTACCCGACCTGCATCGAAGCGATCCACGTGCCCGCGCCCGGGAACAGGGTGACTATTAGCGTGGACCTCGCAGGCGCGGTGCTGGCGACCCGGTACAACGGGCTGGAGCGAAGGAAAGACGGCTCGTACCGATATCTGCGGAGGGTGCCGATGGCGAGGAACGCCACACGGGAGATCTACGACTGGACCGTGCAATTCGCAAGGCGGGAGATGGTCATCACCGACTTCGAAGCCAAGCGGCTCAAGATCCTGCAGGATCTGTTCAACAACAAGCTCGGCAACGTGCTCGCCAAGCTCGACCCGCCGACCTGGATCGGCACGCCGGGGCCGCGAACGCACGACGAGCGCCTGCGGCGCGAAGCGCTGGCCGACCGATTCGTGATCAAGCCGACGGCCGACGGGCACGCCCTCGTGACCAGATTGCTCGCCGAAACGGTGCCGAGCCTGAAGGAGCTGGGGCTCTGACCAGGCGTGCCCATCCGCCGAGCCAGCACAATGAAGATACTGCACTGGAAGCGCGACGAACCGGTGCACGACGAGTTCCCGCCGAAACCCGAGCCACCGAAGGCCGGGTGGCGACAATACGATTCCGCCATGAGCCAAAGCGACAACGTCCCGACGAAACCAATCACGAGCCCGAAGTCAATCACGCAGCTGGCGCGGATGCTCGACACCAACGCGGACGAGATCTACAAGATCGCCCACACGGTGCTCGGGATCACCCGAAAGGACGGCCCCGACCGCAAGCTCATCCTGTCGACCACCCAGTGCATGGACCTGCTGACGGCAATGAATCCCAGAATGACGGGCCGGAAGAAGACGGGCCGGGGCGAAGCGAGGTCTGGAACCAGCGGCGACGCAACAAGTCGAAGCAGGAAGAAGACAGCGGAAAAGAGCGGAACCACCAAGAACCGCTCCAGGAAGGACACGGCCGCCAACCTCCCCGATCTCACGTTCCCGAAGCTCCGCCACCAGCTCGACATCCACCCCGAGGTCTCGGACCGCCTGAGCGGGTGGCCCCACCTCCACCGACGCCTCGGAATCATGCTGCAGCACCTCGCCGCCAACGGGCGGTCGACGGTCGTGAAGGGGTGCCGGAACGACAACAAGGGCTGGAGGCGGTCGCCGCTCGGCGGCAACAACGGGATGCAGTGGTACCTGTGGTGGACCCCCGCGAGCGGCGCCGCGGCAACGGGCCTCGACGCACCCGAGAACGCAATCCTCGTCCGCGACGTGCGCCAGCACGACGACCACAGCACGCTGAAGGCGGGAAAAGCGGGCGACTATCTGACCATCACCCAAGCCGACGAGCTGATCGAGGACATCGCCGCCGCGCCCTGGACCGATGAACAGAAAGACTTCATCGACGGACGCCAGCCGGTCCGCATCATCATCGGCAGGCCGGGCTCCGGGAAAACCACCGCGCTCTGGAAGGCGATCGAGACGCGCGCAGGAGAACGCGTCCTCTACCTGACTTGGTCCCCGAAGCTGGCCGAACACGCCCGCAACCACCTGGCGTCATTCGCGGCGACCGAAGTAGAGGTCGTCGCACGGGATTTCAACACATTCCTCGGAGAGATGTCGGGAACCGACGTCCCGAAACAGACGCTCGCCGAGAGCCGGGCGAAATTCAACGACGTAATCCGTCGCACAGGGCGGGACATGGGCCCCTGGGTCCGGCGGCCCGACGCCCTCCACGGAGAGCTGCGCGGCATGTACTTCGGCCGCGCCGGTGCGCCCGGTACCGATGACCACGACGAAAGTCCCATCCTACACGTCGACGACGACGAGTACACGATGCTCCGGGACCACCACGGGGGCGTCGGCGAGAAGGCCGCGAAGGTGCTCCTGCGGATCGCCCAGGCCCTGCTCCGCGACCACGACAATCTGCGCGAGATCTACCCGGAGCTCGCGGCGGCGACCACCGCGCTGCGGCGCATCCGCAGCGGCGCGCTGCCGGACGGGTTCGACCACTTCGACCGGATCGTGATCGACGAGAGCCAGGACCTCACGATGCTCGAGAGCACAGTGGTCATCGAGCTGACGAAGGCGCTCGAGCAGCGCCGGCAGCAGCGGCCGATGCTGCTGATGGCAGGCGATGCGGGCCAGACGGTGCGGCCGACGGGCTTCGAGTGGTCACCGCTGGTCAAGCTGCTGAAGGACAGCCTGCAGAAACCCAAGATCGTGTACCTCGACGAGCACCTGCGGTGCCCGAGGGCGATCGCCGAAATCGTCGACCGGGCAGCCGAGTGGTACTCGCAGATCGAGAAGGACGCCCGGCCCACAAAGCAACGCCGTCAGACCAGCGCGGAACACGTGGACGCCCAGATTCTCCTGGTGATGCCCCGGTCCGAGCAGGAAGCGGTGCAACTGCTGAACGACCTCCACGACATCGAGGGCGTGGCGATCATCAACCCTGCGCATGAGACGCCGAGCTGGATCCCCCCGGAACACCGGCGCCGGATCCTGGACCCCGCCGAGGCCAAGGGCCTCGAGTACCAGACGGTATGCGTGATTGACGTGGCGAATCTTCTACTGAAGATGAAACCGGACAACCTGGCGTTCGGGACGAACGACGACGTCGGCCAAGCCGCGAAACGAACCGCCATAGACCACCTTCGGGTCACCCTGAGCCGGGCTACCGAAACCCTCCTGTTCCTCGACGTGAGCCCGAGCACGGGAGCCCTGAACGAGATGAACCATCTCGTGAGGCGGGGAATCCCCTATACCGCGAGAGAGGCCGTGAACCACCTCAGGCACTCGGAGATGTCCGCCGAGGAACGGGTGCTGGCGCGGATCGACGAGGCGAGAAGCCTGATCGAAACCTCGACCATGCTCGCCTGCGAGCGGGCCAGCCAGGCGGTGCAGCTGCTCGGCGACGCGGATCTGCCGAACGGCGTGCCCGACATCGACATCCGCACGGCGGCCGGGTTCACGATGCTCGAAGTGACGGCGATGCAGACGGTGACCGGGATGGACATGACCAACCCGGAGACCGAGGAGACGATGCTCTCAATCGCCGACCGGACGATCGACGAGATCGTCCACAGCCGGGCCCGTCGGCTCGGAGATGCCGACGACCCCGAAGACGAGCCCGGAAGCAAAGCCGAACTCGAGGCCTACAAAGCCGACAGCGAGACCTCGGAAGGAGCATCCGCCTCGCCGAGAATCATGAACCAGGTGCTGGGAGACCAGCACGGCGACACCTTCGTAGCCCTCATTCGGTGGGCGCAGAACAAGTGTCCGCTCACGGCCATGCTCTTCCTGTCAGACGCACAGCGGATCGACAAGCGCGAGAAGCCCAACGGGCACTGGTTCCGAAGCGCGATCCGAACGCAGGCGCAGGAGATGCGGAACCAGATGGAGAAAGGGACGGAAATTCCGGACATCGCCTGCACGATGCACGTCGGTGACGTCGCGAAGTGGCTCGAGCTGACGGGCTACGCCGGCGACGCGGCCGCCCGGGCGCGCATCCTGACCGGGCAAGCATTCGACACCGTGCTGAAAACCCCCGCCGGTACCGAGACCGCCCGCGACCGCACCAATCGGCTCGAGGACGCAGCCAACCTGCTGCGGACGCTCGAGAACGACAGGATGCGGGAGGGGCGCCTGCTCGAGGCGAAGAACGAACCCGACGAGGCAATCAAGGCCTACAACGAAGCGGACAGGCCGAAGGACGTGCTCCGCATCCTGCGGAACGAGGGCCGCTGGGAGGACGGCGGGAAGCTCGCCAGCGGCGAGATCAAGGCCGACCTCGAATGGCTGATCAAGCTCGACGCCCTCGTGGCCGAGAGACCCGACAACCAGAACCGCAGGCTCCGGAACGGCGAACGCGACCGGCTCGAGCGGCTGCTCGACAAGATCCAGAAACGCCCATCGCGGAAGACGACCGCGTCCTCACGCACGACCTAGCGATCTCCAAAAGACACAGTCCGACATGCCCCGGGGCCGGGAACCCCCGGCGCCGGGACATGCACGAAGAGCCCGGACAACACCCCCGGCGCGCCTTGCGGCGCGTCAGCCAAACGGGCAGGGGGTGAGAACTGCGGAGCGGGCCGGAGAGGGGTCGCTGCGCGAAGGTGACGGACGAGACAACAAGGCGCCGGGGGAACCCGGCGACAACAGGAGAAACGACATGTTGAGACTACTGATGCTCGGGATGGTGATCGCGATTTCGGCGATCGTGAGCGGCGCCGCCGGGACGTTCGTGGGCGCGCGGATGGCGACGACCGGCCAGGGATGGTTCAACGGCGCGCGGGACACCGTGCACGGAGCGCTGAACAGCGCGACCCCGGATGCGAACTACGCGCCCGAGGGCGCGGACGAAAGCGCGATCCAGGGCCTCCCGGCCGAGCGGGACACGCAGGCGCCCGCCCACGTACGGTGGGCGGCGAGCGAGCGCGGTCGCTGGACGGACCCGGGAGCGAACCACCGCAACCCGGTCCGCGACGTCCGGAACACCCGGTACGAGGACAACGACAGGTGGAACGACGAACCGCAACGGCGAAGCGCCCGCCGCGAGCCCGCGCGCGAAGAACGCGCCCGGGACCGGCGCTTCCGCGATGACGACCGCCGCAGCCGCGACCGCCGCGACGACCCGCAAGACATGGACCGATACGACGACCGACGCGATCGTGACCGCGACCGCTACCGCTACGACATCCGGGACGACATCCGGGACGACGACCGGCGCGACCGTGACCGCGACCGTGACCGCGACCGGCCGGATCGGAACGAGCGCGAACAGGTCCGCGAGCGAATCGAGGTGGTGGTGAGAACCGAGGCGGCCGAGCCCACCGCTCGCCAGGCCCCTCCGGCCCCGGCTCCCCCGACAGCCCCGGCGCCCGCGTCGCCGCCGGCACCGCCGACGGTGCTGGCCTCCCACACCGGGCATCTCCCGGCGGCCATGGCCGCGCCGGTAGTGATCCCCGCGCCCGAGCCCGAGCCCGAGATGATCGAGATCACGGTGCCCGCGGGAACGACCATCGAAGTCAACCTCGCGGTGAGCATCTCCACCGAGACGGCCCGGATCGAGGACCGCGTGGACGGCACCGTGAGCCGGAGCGTCAGCATCGACGGCCACACGGTGATCCCCGCGGGCGCGCGGGTCCAGGGAACGGTGTCGAACACCGATGACGGCGGACGCCTCAAGGGCGCGGCGCGGCTCGCCGTGCGCTTCCACCAGCTCATTCTGGAAGACGGAACGGTCATGCGATTCTCGAGCCGCTCGTTCGAGCGCGTCGGACCCTCCCCGGGCCGCACGACCGCCACGCGGACCGGCGGCGGGGCCGCCGTGGGCGCCCTGATCGGCGGACTGTTCGGCGGCGAACGCGGCGCCGCGATCGGCGGCTCCATCGGAGCCGCCGGCGGGGCCGCCAGCTCCGCCGGCCGTGCCCGGCCGGTGATGATGCGCACCGGAACGTCCATCCCCGTGACGTTCACCCACCCCGCACGGGTGATCATCGAAGCGTGACCGCCACAATCGCGCAAACCGGGTCCCGGGGGTCTAGTGCATCCCCGGGCACTCCGTGACCGGGGACCAGCACCCGCACGCTTTCGACGGACCGAAGACGAACCACAGCCGAGGAAACCCGGAAATGATCACCAAGCTGCAAATCTCCAACTTCCGATGTTTCAAGAGCCTGCGCCTGGAAGGCCTGCGACGGCTGAACCTGATCATCGGGCTGAACGCCTCAGGAAAAACCGCGCTGCTCGAGGCGCTGGCCTACGCCGCCACCACCCCCGAAACGGGCAAGAGCGACGAGTGGGAACGCACGCAACTTCTCAGACAGCTGCGTGGACGACCCAAGCCCCGGCCCGAAAGCTGGAGAAACGAGGGCAACAACCCCGACGAGCTATCACGGGACCGCACCGCCGAGGCGGAGATAACCGTCAAGATCCAGGGGGAGCACCAAGCCCCGCGCGGCACCGGTCCAACCCACGTGGTAACGGGACCCGACGAACACAGCCGAGCGGTCATCGGAACGCGGCTCTGGCACCTGAGGGGAAGCGACTCCTACGGGACGATCGTCGCGAGAGTCCGGGCCGTGCACCCCATGATCACTGACATCGGGGTGGAAAAGCACGACGGCGGACCGGCACCGCATGCGATGCTCGATGACGATCCCTCGAGAAGGCCCCTGTCGCTGATGTCGCGAGGAATCGAGCAGACGCTGGCCGTGCACGTCGCAATCGAGGCAAGCCGCGGAGGCCTCGCACTCATCGACAACATCGAGAACGGACTCGATGCAGACGCGATGACGCGCTCCGGCCAGGCGCTCCTCCGCGCGGCCCGGCGTCACAACACGCAGGTCTTCGCCACGACCAACAACCACGACTATATCCGCGAGATGGGGGCGATGCTCGCCGACTATGGCGAGGATATCCGCCTCATCCGCACGACCATGCAGCACGTGGGGGGAGAGACCCGGCACACCGCGTGCATCTTCCCAGGCGAGGAGGCGGAGGCAGCACTCGACGCCAAGCTCAAGACCGTCTGACCCGACGGCGATCCCGAGCCGCCGCAACCCGCCACAACCCGCGCGAAACGACAGGATGACCGACCCATGACAACCTACGACACCAGCACGAAGCTGCTCCAATGGATCGACAAGCGGATGGACGGCGCGACGCGCAACATCGTCGAAGCCCTCCAGTTCATGCGGAACCAGCTGTTGAACGAGAGCTTCGACCCGCCGGAGCGGTGGAAACTGGGCCACCAGGCACGCCTCGCAAGCCTCGCCGGGCCCACCTACAACGACGCGGCCGACAGCTACCTGAAGCTGTTCCAGGATCTCCTCGGCCCGAGCCTGTGCGTACCTGCCAACGAGCGGCGCGCACTCGTCCAGGCTGCGATCGACGGTGCGAACGAGCTCGGCTCCTCCATCTACTGGAATCTGCACAAAGCGCGGCTGGCGGTCGCCGACGCACCGAGAGCACGCGCTGACGACTTCGAACGACTCGCGTCGGTAACGCTGGAGCTCACGCTCGAGTACGACGAGGGAAGCGCAACAACGTCGATCAACATCCGGCTCTCCGAGATCCTCGAGATCCTGCCGCTGCTGCCGGGAAGCCAATTCGACGACGCCAGCATTCGCCGCGCGCTTATCCAACTCGACAAAAACCGACTGGACGGCGAGATCGCCATCTGCTTCGACAGTCTCGAGCGGCACATCGAGTTCTACCATCACACCCACGCGGCGACGAACCCGACGATCGTCCCCGGTTTCAAGGCGATGGTGCACACCATGGACCCCGCGCAGAACCGCCGGTGGAAGCGGTACAACAACCGCGTCCTCGAGCAACGGCGCAACAACCACCGGCTCGGGGACGTCGTCGATTACGAATCCGGGCTGCCGGCCGAACACCCGTACAGGAAAGTCGCGGCGCAGATGCGCGACAAGCCGCGGGGCGACAAGCAACTCGCGATGGTCGCGGGCTCGTACCGCTTCCAGCTGTTCACCGAGGACCTCAAACGGCTGACGCAGGCAGGCCTCGGGGCAGTCGAGGCCGATCTCAAGCTGCGGGCGACACGCCAGCACACGTACGCGTAACGACAGCGAGGACGAACACATGGTCAAGCTTGAACAGATCAAGAACCAAGTCGCCGGCTGGGTCGAGGACCGGGCGGCAAAGCCGGGTGCCGCACCCGTCGCGGAAGCCCTGGCCTTCATGCTCGCGACGCTGCGCGAGAACACATTCGAGACACCCAAGCGGTGGACAACGGGAAAGAAACTGCAGGTCGAGCAGGAGACGACCGCGCCCGAAAACCGGCTCACGCTCGAAGCGGCGGCCGGCTCGTACCTCACCGCCGTCCGGCAACTCAACCACCTGCCGACGACCCACGAGGCCGCGAACCCTAACTCGGATGTGCTGCTCAAAACCATTGCGGCAACGGCCCACCGGACAGCATCGTCAGTGAACTGGCCGCTCTACACCGCCAAGCTCGATGTGTGCTCCGCCCTCTTTCCGGAGAGCCCGAGAAACCCGGGCGAGACGGTCTCGCAGACAGTGCTGCTGATGACAATCGGCAGCGACGACATGATGTCAACCGAGACCATCCCGATGCGTCTGTCGATGATCCTCCACCTCCTGCCGCTGCTGCCCGGAAGCGAGTTCACACCGACGGACATCGGGACCGCGATCGACCACCTCGACAAGCTCCGGATGAACGAGGAACTCGACCGCTGCTACGACGCTCTCGAGCAGAACCTGGAGTACTACCACCCGGTCAACCCGGTCCACCCGGGACTCGAATGCTATAGAACCGTGCAGCCGACGAGCGCCGACACACTGCCGCCGCAGGACGACGGATACCGGCCCGCCAGCCGCCGCAGCATCGACTTCCCGGCCCGCTGGCAGCAGTACAACAAGCTCGTACGTGAGCACCGGTTCAACTGCATGGATTTCGGCCCGATCGACGATCTGGACGAACAAATACCGGAAGATCACCCGTACGTGACGATCGTGAAGGAGCTGTACTGGAACCCCAAGAACAGCGACTCGCTGAAGCGTCCGGCCGGTGACTACTACCACAGGCTGCTGACCGAGAACCTGCATCGAATGACCACGGCGGCCCTCGCCCACATCGAGGCCGTCCTGGGCGTTCGGTACGACACGTAGGCCAGACACGCGCGACCGCGGAGTCTGGAACAGCCTGAACCTGATGGTCCGGATTACCAAAGAACCGAGAGAACGGGATGAGGACACGACACATACAGATCGTGCACCGGAGAGCGGAAAACCATGACTGGAAACCGCTGACGGTCAACGACCGCACGATCCACGAAGTAGCGATCGGAGCGGACGAGACCGAAGCCAACACCGACTGCCACGAGATTCTCATCGAGGCCATCAAGGACACCCGGATGCCCCCCGGCAGCGAGCTGAAGATCCTGCCGTTACCGGCCGAGAAGGCCAGCAGGCACGTGCCGCCGATCTGGCTGAGCACAGTCCTCGAACACCGGTACGGACCGCAGGTGATCGAGTGCCACGACGACCTGGGCCGAACGTACATCGGCACGCGGATCAACGACGGGGCGCTACCGCGGGAGCCCGCAGTCGAGAAGACGAACGGGACCGATGGCAAGAAGGCAGAAGCGCAAGAGCGAGGACCACGCTACCTGATCGTCGAGACCGAACCCGGCACGATCACGAGCTTCACAACGGGGAACACCACGCAGGCGTGGCTGCGAAAGCGCATGCTCGACACGCCGAGCGACAAGGTGTACATCGTTGACGAGATCAAGACAGACGTCCCCGACGCCCTGCCGGTGGTGACACGGTTCACGGGACATCTGGACGTATCCGGCTTGCTGCCGCCCGACGACGAGACGCCAAGACAGCACGAGCGCGATCGGGCCGCAAAACGGTGGTCGGCATAACGGGGCCGAACTCCGACCAGCAACGGAAACCGGCGCCGGGAACCGGTGCCGCAACAAGCAGCGGAAATCCGGCGAACGGACCGGCGACACCGTGGGCGGCTCAACCGAAGCACCACCGCGCCGACCAACACCCGACAGACGGAAGGCCTGGACGATGACCGAGATACTCGCCGTCGCCGTCGCGGGAATCTGCCACCTGATGGCCCTCTGGCGCATCTACACCACGCCCGGCGCGCCGGGCAGCCGGGAACGACGGAACGACACCGTACTGACGATGGCCCTGTTCGCAGCAGCATTCGCCCTGATGACAACCGCGCTTATTCACGGCTTGCCCAAGTGGTTCGAGTGAAGCGCGAGACGCGGCTCAAATCAGAACAACAACGCTACAGGGCGGACCGCGCCGCACCCCGGCGCGCGCCACCTGTACCGGAGAACGGAGACCACGGCCATGCGGGCATTCCTGATTCTGCTGAAGCGGGTAATATCGTTCTCTCCGATCTGTCAGAAGTGGACGCCCAGGTGCCAGTACAGGTGCCAGCGATGGTGGTGCCACAAGGGCCTCCATTACGGAGTCTCCTCAAATGCGTGTGGGTAGCGGCGGCGCCAGTTCTATGCCTCCACAGCAGAGGAACAGCATCGAGATCAACGCGCCGGGCGAGTGGAAGCCATAGGCGCGACGCGCGATCACCCGCAGCTTGTTGTTGATGCCCTCCACCGGACCGTTCGTCATCTTCGTGTCCAGGTACGCCAGGATGCCTTCAGCGTGTTTCCGAATCGTACGCCCCAGCTTCACGAACGGCGTCAGGCGGGACCGCGCAGCCCACTCCAGCCACTCATCGAGCAGCGCCGGCGCATCCTCGGGTGTCGCCTGCCCCAGGATCGTCGCCAGGTACTCCTTCAGTTCGTAGGCCCGGTCCAGCGCCCGGTTCTTACGACGCAACGTCTCCAGACGCCGGGCCTCACCAGGCCTCAGCCGCGCCGGGTGCTTCAGCAACGCATAGCGCGTCCCCTTGAGCGCCTTCGCATCCTCCGGCTCCGAGGCCAGCCGCCGCTGCTCCGAACGCCGCACCTCGTCAACCGCATCCGCCGCAAGCCGTTCAACGTGAAACCGGTCGAACACCACCCGCGCGTGCGGAACCCACGCCCGCAGCGCCTTCTGCCAGCTCGACGCCAGGTCCGCCGTCACCAACTCGATCCGCGCACAGCCACCAGGTCCCAACTGCTCGAAGAAGGCCCCCAGCGTCTCGGCGCTGCGCCCCCGCCCCGCCCAAACCACCCGACGCTCGTCATGGTCAACCACGATCGTCAGGTAGCGGTGACGCTTCCGGTAGCTGAACTCATCGACGCCGATTCGTCTCAGCTTGGCGAACCGAGCCCCGTCCAGCCGCCGCGCCACAACCCGTTCCACGATGCTGCCCACCGTCACCCACGATATCCCCAGCAGGCGGCTCACCGCCGTCCGGTCCGTCACCTGCGCCAGATACGCCGCCAATTCCTCGAACCCCGACGTGAACACGCTGCTGCCGCTCGCCCACGGCACCTGCTCCACCTTCACCCCGCGGCAACGCCGGCACGACACCCGCCACGGCGCATACCGCAGCCACGCCGGCATCCGGCCCCAGGACAGATGCCGCCACTCGCGCACCGGCTGCCGGTCATACCGCGGCGACCGCTTCCCGCACGTCCCGCACCGGGAACGCCGCCACGCCGGCTCCACCGACACCGTCAACGGACCGTCGGCGGCCATTTCCACCTGCTTGACGTACATCTGCGTGACACCCAACAGCCGCCGTAGTAACGTAGTCAGACGCATGGGGCTCTCCTCCTCGCGGGTCGTGGTGATACACGCCCATGAGAGAGACCAGGAAGCCCCTTGCGTTTGCAACCGCTTCCGCCAAGCGAGACGACGCACGCGGCCCCGACAACACCCTTGGCCCCGCCCAACGGGCGTCCGCCGCCGGCGCCGGGACCCGAGGTGGCCGTTGGGGCAATCAGCCAGCGTCTATCCCCGAACCGCCAGCCGTCGCGCTTTCCGCGTTGTCGTGGACGGCCGGGACGCCCCCGTCCAGGCCGGGCCGCAAGGCCCATATCTGCTGCTTGAGCGGAGGGACGGACGGTGTGTCACCCGAAGGGCCGCAGCGCAGCGAAGGACGCGCGTAGCGCGTTGACACGCCGGCCGGCCCGCAGCTACTCCGCTCCGACTATATCCCGCCACGGTGCGCCACGCCCGCCGCCGGTCAGGTGAACTGCCAGCACCCCTCGCCGACCCGCCGATCGCGCCTCAACCCACCCACACCCGTTTGAGGAGAGCCCCATTACGCCGTCATCACCTCTCCCCAGCACGACTACCGAGCCATCGAGTGGGACGACAACGGCAACATCGACGCCTGGTGAATCCACCGGACTCCGGCGCGAGCGCAAACAGGAGGCAACAATGGCCGGAAGCAGCATCAGCATCATCAGGCCGACGGCGGACAGCTACCTGTGCAAGGCCCACGGCCCCGACGGAAGCACCAACCGGATGATGATCAACGCGACCGCCGAGAACATTCAGCGGTACATCGACGGCGCGGAACCCGTGCAGAAGGTCCTGCCCGCGCTACCTCCGGAGCAACGCGAATTCCTGGTCTCGGGACTGACTCCCGAAGGGTGGAACGCGATCTTCGGGAAACAGCCAGCCTGACGTACAGCTCCACGACGACGGAATGCCCGCACGAGCGTTGACTGCACGATCGACTTGATCATGACGGCAGACGAGAGCCCGGCGACAAGCGCCGGTGAACCCCGGCCACGGACCCGCCGTGTACTGTTTCACCAGGGAGTATTACAGACGGCAATCGGGACCCATCCGTGCCGCTTGCAGCTCGCCGGCACCCGAAGGCGTCAAGCTCGCCGCCGACGGCAACCGGCCTCTTCCGCTGAGAATCACCGGAATAGACGGACCGGGAGAGGAAGAAAGATGGGGGTGGCCGAGACCACCGAAAACCGCGGAACGTGCCGACTGTGCAGAAGCGAAGACGCAGCCTTGAGGATCCGGATACGGATCGGCGACACCGAGACCCGCACCGCGGTGTGCAGGGAGTGCCTCCCGACCGCCCAGCGGACACTCGAGCGAATCGGCTTCAGGACGGCGGCGCCGGCGGGACCGAGCCGCGGAGACCCGTCTCCGGCGGCCCTCACGGCCGTCTTCACGAACCGCGACCCATGAACCGGCAACCGGACACGGCAACCGAGGCAACGCCAATCCCGCGCGCCCTGAGACCAAGACTGTGGCGAGCCGTCGTCCGGCTGCCCGGGAACCCGCGGACCGGAACGACATTCGGCCCGGGGTACCTCTCCGCCCGCGAGGCCCATCAGTGGCTTCTCGATCGCACCACGAAGATTCTCGGACCGACCGGGCAACGCAAGCGAGGCCGGACAGGGCTCCCCGCCAAATGGCGGCAGAAGAGGTCGCACATCACGCTGTCCGCGGAGACCCCGCTGCTCGACCGCGGCCGCGAGACACGCCAAGCAATCCAGAAAACGCTCCGGACGGCGCTGCTCACCCGGCTTGCGCAGGAAACCGCGAACGACCCGGCGAAGCCGGGCGACACGCTATCGACCCACCTGCAGGCCGTGATGCCGGGCATCCTGGAGCCCCTCGTCGAACTGGCGGGGGCGGAGCAGGACTTCGAACGAATGACCGCGGCCGACGCGCAGGCCATCGCAGCGTGCACGCTGCTCGGCGCCGGCCAGAGAATGCGCGCCATACTCGACAAGCGCCAGCCCCCCGCGCGGTGGGCCATACCGGCGGCCGACGGAACCGGATGGCACCCGCGAACGCTCGCGGCAATCATCGACTGGCGGAACTCCCGCGGGGCATGGCCCCGGGAGACCGACACTATCCGAGCCTGGCACGAAACGCGCCGGCTACGCGCCCTGGCCGCCGGCGACCGCGCATGACGACACGGCGTGGAACCATGCAACTGACGATGCGTGAACACGAGCGCAGACCGCAACGCGGAAATCGAGGTGACCGAGGAACGGTCGGACCGCCGATGGCGACACCACATGACCGCGGGGAGCAAGCTTCACCTCCCTGTCCACACCGGGGAGGTATTCTCGGTGATCGTTCGGGGACCCGATAATACGCAACTACCGGTAAATCCAGATGGACGATAAAACGACCAACGCAACTCCCGAAGCGATGAACATCAACCGCGCGGGCAGCGACGACCGCGCAACCACATGGAATGAACTCGGCGAGTCCCTCCTCAATCTCGCAACCCAGCGCGAGATCGACCACGTGAGGGTGCTGACAGCATTCTTCGGGAACGGCGCCGGCATCGACGAGGCCGTCAAACGGATCGGCAACGCGCTGTACAACCGGTCCGACAAGCAGCACATCCTGTTTCTGGCGGACACGGACAGCACAAATGAACACTGGGATCCAAGAACGCTGTACGTCAACATCGTGGTGAACCCCGGTATCGTCGACGACGACGCCGACAACATCTACGCAGCGGTGCTCGAGGAGATCGTCCTGGCGACGGTCGTCGGCAAACCGTGCAAGCTCCGGTGGCATCGGAACGACACGATAGCGGACGGCGTCATGGCGGGACTCGCCGGACCGACCGGCGTCTCCTCCAGCCCCGCAACGTGACGGCAAGACCGGGCCGGACCCGCACCCCGGAGCATCAAGGCCGACACCGGTGAGGCGCACGCCCCACCGGCACTGCACGGCAACAGCCCCTCCAAACGGCCTGCGACACCGAGACCGCAGGCGGAACTCAGGCCGACCAGCCCGAAGATTCGGACATCGGCCACTGAAAAGGGAAGCACCCCGTGACCACTGAAAGCAACCGCACGCCTGCGTCCGCAGACCCGGGGGTCGACTACCGCATGGTGGCCCGGGCGAGGATCGCCGCGGAAAAACAACTCCTGACGACAGTCGGAACAGACGCCCTCGTAGCCGCATTCCGAAGGTTGTCGAAGCACGGGTGGCTGAGCCAGCGCATCGACCCCCGGACGCAGTACACGATGCGCCCGAACCGCTACACCCCGGCCGAACAGGCCGTGGTGATCGCCGAACTCGACTGGCGAAAGGGATTCCCCGGCGAATCCGCAACCGAGCGCGCCGCCGTCCAGGCGGACGCGGACCGGATGCGACACACAAGAATTGAACCGACCGTCGAACCGGCGCCGACCACCGTCGAGACGACCTGGTTCGAACGCACGATGACCAAATCAGGGCACCGGAAGTGGACGGCAGAGCGAGCGAGCGACGAGGCAGCAGCACACAGGCTGCTCGCCGCTATCCCGCTCCAGACCATCAAGGCCGAAGGCCAAGCCAGCACCTGCAACTCCCTCCTCGCATAGCGCAAAGACGCATCCAGGCCGGAACTCAGCCCTACACCTGCAGCGGTCGCGCAAGCCGGCAACCGAATCGCGGACAGAGCGTCACGGACCCAAGCCAACCGCCCGGCCAGCACGGGCGCCGGGAGAAACGCCGACGATGAACGAGATACCGTTGCACCGCGAATGCATGTGAAGTCAGACATGCACCGCCCCCCCAACGGCAGGAGGACCTCCGCCACCCGCGGAGAGCCCGAGAGGCTGTCGAGACCCATGTCTCTCAACGTGCACGACGGATGCCGTGCGGGCCCCCCGCTTGACCAGATGGCGACCACCGCCCGTCAGCCAAGCTGAGGGCAGCTTCTGCAAGAGCGTCTTCGACCGGCCAGACGTACTGACGCACTCCACCGTGCACGGCAGGGTCTCGCCGGCCACACCCTCACAGAATCCAAGACCACGACGACCGATCACGAACGCCGCCGCGTGATGAACACCCAGGCTCAGCCGGGCCGAGTGCTTCAGCCTGCCAAGCCTCGTCGTCCACGCCGGATTCACGTAGACGACCTCGATGCCGCTCCGGCGCGCCGCCCGCTCGACGGCATCGCGGAACTGCCGGGACCGGAAGTTCGACAACACCGAGGCAAAACGCTTGCCGTACGAACGCAGCCACGCCTTCTTGGAACGAAAGTCCAAGTCCTCCAGAACAATCGGGCACCCGCGGGCCGACGCGCGCGCCACAACCTCCTTGGCCACGCTCCAGACCGAGTGCGAGTCACGCGCCAGCGGAATCCTGCGCCGACCGATGACGTGACCGTCCCCAGAGACGTCACAGACGGCGACATGTCGGGCGTTCAGGTCGACGCCGACGGCACCCCGGGCCGGATCGGAGAAGACATCGCTCTGCGCCTCCTCCACCGTGACCGAGAGCTGCACCTTGCCCCGGGGCAGCAGCTTCGCGCGCCACGTGACAGGGTCCCTGAACTCCACCGCCAAATCGAGGATGAACAGCTCCATCGCCGTGAACCGCAAACCGTCGAGAGTGAGATACTTCCGTGCGCAATCATTCGGCAGCCGCAGCCGGAGACGGCCGCCCGGAAGATGCTTCGGAGCGGACGCGCCGGAACGCGCCGCAGCACCCATCGACGCCATGCCGTCCGGAGGCGGCGGGCACCAGATCGCGACCTCGTTCCCCGCACGCTTGCCCCGCTCGCCGCAGAACAACGCCTGGGAGTCACGCCGCCGGCGCCACTCCCGAATCCGGCCCTGCCGCAGAAGACGGCGGCCGCCGAAGCACCAGCGGGGCAGGCCCTTCAACTCCTTCAGCAGCCGCGAGAGCGTCGTCTCCGCCTTCCGCGCCGCGACGGCGTTGCGCCGCTTCCTGTTCGGATTCACCGAGTCCTTGACCCGACGGTCCCGAAGCTGCTCGAGCCGACTGGTCAGCCGGTCCACGGCGGCCTCGCCGCCCTCCCGCCAAGAATCAGCGGCGGCACGGGCATCCGCCCAACAGCCGGACCAGTGCCTGGCGAGGAGCCCGAAACGGGCCATCAACGTGCGCTTCACATGCGCCGAGCGGCGCCCGTGCCGGTAGATCCACGAGAACGTAACGCGCGTGGCCAGCGCCATAAGCGCGACCGCCGACCGAAGGACGACGAGATCAGCCTTCGGCGGGCGCACGACGGTGACGAAGGTGGTGGTCACGAAACCGACACCTCCAAACAACGCGCATGCACGACCATGCACGCATGATACAAATGAGCTACGACGGTTGCAACCCCCGACTGGAATCCGTGTCAGCGACCCTGCACGCGCGATTCCTGCGCGAGAACATCAGGAACCTCGCGGCAGTCGCCGGCGAGGAGACGAAGACCACGCTAGAGATGGGACCGGACGGGCTGCGCCTGCACATGCTCGACATGAGCGAGTGGATCCACCCCACGGACATCACGATCGGACCCCTGCCTCTCGCGGAAGCACCGGCAGTCCAGGCGACGATATCCATCGACGTGAAGGACCTCGCCCTATGGGCGGAGCACCAGGGAAACGAGTTCTTGGACGACGTGATCTGCCTGACCGCGGAACCCGCTGCCGGATACCGGCCCGGCGAAACGCTGACGTGCTACTCGACGCTCGACAAGACAACCCTGCGACTGAGCGGAGACGGCTGGCGACACCAATCCGGAAACGAGGACGCAGCCAGCCCCGACGCACAGCCGGAACCGAACAACGACAGGCAGTTGGCAATACACACGAAGTGCCTGATCAAGCTGCTGTCGAGAGGCCTCGACATACTGCCCGGCGATGCCGAAACAGGGAACCAGCCGATACGGCTGAAGACGACAATCTGCCACGACGGAGAGAGCGAGCAGCTCGAGATAGCCTGCGCCGGCCGGTACACGTACCTGATCCAGACCAAGCGCCTCAAGTCTCAGGGCCCACGCAACATGACGATGTACATCCCGTCGACGACTGCAGAGACGTTCCTCAAGCTGACGCGAGGACGGCGCAGCCTGCATCTCGGCGAGACCATCGTTACACGCGACTCAATCCAGGCGATACCGCCGAAGCCGCTCGGCAAAATGGAGATCACCGACACCCCGATCACTCTCCGCTGGGAGAGCGGGCATCGGTGCAAAGACCAGTTCCCGAAGCTCGACGAGCTGCGAATGAGCCACAACGGCACGCCCAGCGTGACGCTCCATCTCCAGGCCCACGAGACCGCACGCTTCCTCGGCTTGATCTGCCGAGTGCTCGAGAGTCGCAAGAAACCCGAGACGCGGTCACACGACGCTCAGAACGAATTCATCATCTGGGACTTCAAGAACGACGAGGTGCGGGCACTCGACGGCCAGATGCAAATCCCGCTGAACCGGCTGTGCGCAGTGGACAACCGACCGGCGTACCGGGACGCTCCGCCGTTGGAGCTGAACGCGCCCCGCCTTCGGCGGCTCGTGGACTTCTGGACGAGGCACCACGGACCGGGATCCACCCCGGTCCACCACCTGCCGGTCGAGTACCTCATGACAGCGCAACGCATCAGGATCGCGACGACCGGCGCCGGCGGGCGGACGACCGAAACAATTCTGCAATGCTCGCTCAAACGCTGAACACGAACGACGACAAGCGAGCGAAACCCGCACCGCAGAGCGGGAACCACGGCGAACGCACCAATTCGCATGCTTGACGCTGGAGAACACCAAAATGAAAACACACCCCGGGTGGGCGGCAACCATAGCCACGGCAAGGACGATCGTGGAGGAGAGGAACTCCCGGGTCGAGACCATCGCGGTCGACGACGAGGGACTGCTCACAATCACGACAAGCCCGGAAAACGACGTGCGGCTCCACGGAACCGCGGCCATGGCGCGGAGCCTCAGCCGGGAAATCTGCGCGAGATGCGGCGAACCCGGCGACCCGATCAAGCTGCCCGAGGGAGGTCAGCCGACGAGCCGGTGCTTCAACTGCCGACCCATCGGGTGCACGATCCTGCCCCGACCGTGGCGCCGGGATCGCGATCCGGCGCGCGAGACCGCCGATCCCAACGCGCCGTGGGACGACCACCGCCACTACGAAACGATCGAGGAGAGATACGACGAAGACCGAATCCAGGCGCTGATGGAGCACCAGTACCACGCCGAGGATCTTCGCGGATCGTTCGTCGAGGGAAACGCCGGCGGATGGAATCACATCGCGCGCGCCATGCTCGTGCTCATGCTGCCCCATCAGTGCGACGGTCAACCTCATCCCTGGCGCGCCCTTCAAATGAAGGAGAAGTTCGGCAGCTTCCGGGTCTACTACACCGGCGGCGGCAAGTTCGTGCACGGCATCATGGAGATGGTCGGGGCGATCAGCAGATGCACATGCTCCACGTGCGGGCGCCCGGGCAAGATCACCAACATGGGCTCCGGGCTGGGAGAGTACTGGCTCCCTGCGTGCCAGCGCTGCAAGGAACGCCACGAGAGCGAGAAGAAGAACGACGACAGAACAGGAGTCGTAAGACGGATAATCGAGAACGAGCACCGCTTCCAGGGGAAACACCTTGATGTCGAGAGCGCAACCGCGCGCGCAATCCAGAAAATCGACGAGCAACTATCCCACCGAACTGACTCCACCTGACGCCAGCGACCCCACGCCGACCCCATGGCTGACCGCGGAGACCCACCGTCAACGAACAACCGGGACACACCGCAGGCCGGCTGCCGACCGCCCACGCGGCAAGACGGCGACCCCACGAAACCCACCGGCACCCAGCCCGGCACCGGTACAGACCCCACCGCACCGGAGTCCCGATGCCCGACAACTAAAGGAGGCGGGCGAAACCACCGAAACGACCGAAAGAACGCGGAACCCGCGAACCCCGGCCCCAAGCCGACACAACCCCGTGTACCACTGCACGGGGCCGAACCTCGAGAATTGCTGAAGGAGAAGAACTATATGAGTACGCTCTCGAAACCGGAACTCGTCGACGAGCTGTACCGCCGGGTGGGACCCGACAACAGCCAACTCACGAAGACGGCCGTGCGCGACACGCTCGACGAGCTGAGCAGGCTCACCGCCGACCAGCTGACGGAGGGGCACGAGGTCGTGATTCCCAACGTCGTCAAGCTGATGCCGAGAGACCAGCCCGCGCGAACCGGCCGCAACCCGGCCACCGGAAAGGCGATCGCCATCCCCGCCCGGACCACGGTCAAGGCGAAGGTCGCCAAGGCCCTGCGCGACGCGGTGCTTTAGCGATCGCCCCACAACCTCACGGCACAAGACAGACAAGCCCGGGACCCGCCATCCCAACATAGGATCGGGGACCGGGCTTGAACACGTACTAACAGGGCCTCACCGACGACGGAACAATGTCATGCGAGGAATGCGCGGATGACGAAAACAAGAGAGAACCCGACTCCATGGCTCGAGTTCGAGCAAGCAAAGACATCGGCCGACGGGGGGCGGGTGACGATCGCAGTAACCCTCGACGGCGAGCGGCAGGGGGAGCAGGGACTGGTCCGCAACCTCGACGAGGAGGCCGACCCGACGCACGGAACGCGGTGGTACACCGAATTCGAGGCCTGGTACCTCGGCGCCGCGGCAGGCGCGAGCTGGCCAACCCTGGTAGAAGCCAAGACCGCTCTGATGAAGGCCCTCGGGGCGATTCCCGAAAGCACGGAACCGGGGCTGTCCTACAGCCCGCCGATCGCGCGCAATGGGCTCAGAGGCCCGACCATCCGCATCTTCCTCGACGGGGTCGCGATGGACGCCACGATCGAGCACGACGACGAGAACAACCCGACGCACCCCTGGCACGTCGAGGCCAACGGCCAGACGAACCTCGAGCCCGCTGCGGGACCGCACGCAACCCTGGCCGACGCACGACGAGCGATCAAGGCAACCCTGGAAATCAACGATTGAGGACCGGATGAATCAAATCATCGGGTACTTCTGGTCACAGAGCGAGGTCGCCCAGTGCGTGACATGCGGGCTAAGAACCATCCAGAACCGACCGCGAACAGCACCGGAAGACCGTAGGGGCGCAACGCCCCGACCGGACCCCACCGAGAACAACACGGCGGCGGACACGCCGAACGCCATGCACCACAACGAGATCATCCAGAGCGACGGAATCCGCTGCGATACCTGCGGCGCCAGAATCGGGTGGGCCCACATTCACCCGACGACGTTCGAGGACCTCTGGATGCGGCGACGGCTGCGGCAGGCGAGAGCACACGTGCAAAGCAGGTGCTGAACGAGCCCGCCGCCGAACGGCCGAAAAGACGCCATCCACCAACATTCGACCCGAAGCGACATCCCCAAGCCAGTCGCTCACAAAAACACCGGAGACCGCCGGAACCAGCGGACAGAGACGCCGGCGGAAAACCGGACCGCCCGAAGGACGAAGCTGCGCCAGCGAGCAGCATGCGGAAAACAACTCAGATGACGAAGAAAACAAGCAAGGCGCAGACGGACGTCCTGAGAATGCCCACGGCCATCACACGCGAGTTCAGGCCGCCGCAACCCGAGCCGGGACCACTCGACAGAACGACGGCGGAGCGGCGCCAATCACTGCTGCTGAACATGCTGCGCCAGATCTACCAGAACGCACATCGCGCGGGCGCGACCTGGATAGCGGTGAAAACCCGGGACGGAGGCTTCAGGACAAGCTGCGACGGACAGGGAGAGCCGGACCCGTCGAAGCTGCGGCACGGCGACACCAGAGGCGAACACGGCACCCGACATACGAGGCTTTGCGAAGCGCTCACAACCAGCCTCGGCGGACCGGGAATGGTGATAACCGCCCTGCGGCGGACATCGCTGCGGGTGACCGCGGTATCGCGGTCGAGAAATGCATCCGCGGACGATCGAGGAACAGCCAAGCTCCAGGGCTGGACGATCCGGATCCCGGCCGCAGGCGCGGGACGCGATGGCAAAGACTACCCTCACGTCAAGGCGGACACCGCTATCGCCGAGGACGCAGCGCTGCTCGACGGCGGCACCGGGACGGTGACAGCCGTCGAACTCGGCTGCAGCCTGCCGGGGCTGACCGCCGACGCCGGAGAGATCGCCGCCGCCGCGCGAGCAGCTGGCGGCGGTCTCCCGCTGGCCGCCACCATCAACGGTTGGAAGCACCCGGGCAACGACTACCTCGGGAACTGCGAAGAGTCATCCGTGTCGTCGACCGTCCCATGGGCTCGCATCGGCATCACCATGCACCCGTGGTCGGAGATTCAGGTCTACCTCGACGCCCACCGCAAACCGGGGCTCCAGCAGGCGAAGATCGACGCGATCTTCAGGGCAGAACCGACGAACACCAACGTGTGTGGCATACCGACGAACCTGCACCTGCCGGTGGTCGCAGGCAACATCGCGCTCTACCGCGCGATGGTCGACGTCAGCGAGCCGAGAGAGGCGCGGAACACGCTGCTCGATCACGACACGCCCAAGAGCCGGGAAACGCTGGAGAAGCTTTACAGCGAGAGCCTGCGGTCGATCCTCGAGACCGTCGCCCGGTACAGCGACATCGTGCCGTTCGACACGCACGACAAGGCCCGGCGGCACGGTGTCACGCTGCCGGAGCCGAGCACGATCGAACTCATGCCCTGGACCGGCGGCGCCGTGCGGGACGCACACCCCGCGGGCGTGTACGACCTCGCGGGAACGCCGGTGCCCGCCGACAAGGCGATCATCGTAGAGGTGCGGAGCATCGACTCGACATCGGCGCTCACACTGCTCGCGGCAGCAAGCCTGCGCCAGCGGGAGGACGAGCAACACCGAGCCGCGAACCCCCAGGCACGATTGGGAATCGTGCCGGGAGATGCGATCCTCGCCCGGCCATGCACCGAGCTCGCCGGCTACGCCGCGTACGACCGGGTCCCGAGGATCACCAACGTCGAGGTCCTGTACACCAACGCCGAGACCCAGACGCGGAGGCCCATCGAGACCTACCGGACGAACCACCTGGCGTGGACGACGCGCGTCCGCCACGGCCGAGGACCGCACCGGGGAATGCCCCGGGTACCGAACATCACCGTGAAGGTCACGATGACGATGTTCCTCGCCGGCACCGAAGACACCAACGAGCCGCCGATCGAGATCGTCGAGTACTGGAACACGCCGTTCGCCATCATCGACGGCGGAGGCCGCGCGAGCCCGGAACTCGGCGCCGACGAGGTGTTGCTCGCACAGGGAGCCGAGCGGCAACTCGCTGCAATCCGGCAGGACGACGAGCCGGAGACCACGGCGACACTCGCCCGTTACCTCGCCGACTGGGACACCGACAGGCGCGCGAGCACGCACGCCGAGCGCGAACAGAGGCTCGAGCGCATGAAGATGCTCGCCAGCCAGCTCCTCGCCGGGTCCGCGGAGACAAGCAGGGACCGGCTGGAGCACGAGCTGCAGAGAACGGCAGCCGCGCACGCGGATAACCGCCGCCCCACCGAGGCGACCATCTACTACAACCCGGGTACGCCCGGCGCCGAGCCGGTGGTGACCATCAAGTACGAGGACTGACCGCAGACCACAAGGGGCCACCGAACATGACCACAGCGACCCTCTCGGGCAGCCTGCTCGAGATCGCCCTGAGGCTGAGTGTCGCAGCATCAAGCGACACCCCGCAACGAGCGGTGACGCTCGAGATCAGCCGCCGGGGCGTCAACGTGAGGCACCGGTTCCACGATGCGGACGGACGACCGATCACCGTCAGCGTCGAGAATCTGCCGCTCGAGCACAGGACCCTGGAGCCGCCGGAGATCCCCGAGACGACGCTCTCGATAGACCAACGGGCCATCGCCGGGTTCCTGACCGGCGCGCGCGGCGACCGCCTCCGAATAACCTACCGAAAGCCCCTGCGGGAGACGACGCGCAGGGTCGTGAAGCTCGAGAACATCGACCGCGCCCAGACCCTGACCACGGACGTGCTCGACTGCGACCCCGTGCCGGAACCCGAGCGGAAGTGCGGAATCCTGGTCTGCGAAATCAGCCGGCAGACACTGCTCCCGCGGCTGCGAGCACTGCTCAAGATGGCGGCAAAGCCGCAGGACATCGTCACCATCGCGGTGAAAGACGCCGGCGAAGGGGCGGGCCAGGAGCCGAGACTGCTGCTCGGCGCGCGCACGGCGACTGCCGAGTCGTCAATTCTGATCAGCTCGAGGCCGAAAGACCCGCCGATCCCGGGCGACCACGCCGCGCGAAGCCTGTGCGCGCCGCGGGCTGCAATGGCCGCACTCATGGCGTGTCTCGAGAACGCCCCCGGCACGGGGGGACGCCACGTCTCGTTCAAGGCGCACGGAAGCATGAACACGAACCTCATTACCGAAGAGATGAGGTGGATCCACCGCCAGGAGATATACATCGACTGGGAGCCGCTAGAGCAAGCGGCCAAAACGGTGAACCGAACCGGTTCACGGTGGCCGGACTGGACGCTCGTCAGCGCAGGAGAAACGTTGCTCCGCGGGCTGAGAACAATAGCCGCCGCAACCGGTATAACCGATGACGGAGACGCAAGACTCGAGCCGGGCCAGGGACGGCTGACGAGCCGGAACAGACGCTTCCGCCAAAAGCTGGAGACGATCGGAGCCGCCGGGAGAATCGCTCCGAGCTTCTATCTGAACAGCCGGGATCTCCTGGGGATCATGGAGGTGCTGCAAGCGAACGACAACTGGGACTCGTCTACGAAAACCCAGAGGCGCATGACGATCAAGATCTACGAGGGCGAAGAGAACAACGACGCCGAGATCGAGATCGGCGGACCCGCCGGCGACAACGGGCGGGCAAATGCCCGGCGAGAGACAGAGTAAGCGGTAAGGACGCACAGCCGAAGGCGGTGCAACAAAGACCGCGGTGGTAAACTTGAAGCCGCCAACAGTCCAACGTGTAATACGGGGGTGAAATAGATTCGACGGGGTGATTCGAAAACGGGATTCGCGCCGAGTACCAGCAACTCGTAAACCGCTGGAAAAACCACAACTGCGAACAACGACGAGTTCGCGCTCGCGGCCGCCGCCTAGGCCGCCGCGACGTTCGGCCCGACCTACCTGCAGGACGGGACCCGGGCGCCATACACGCAGGGTGAGACTGGGGTCGGCGCACCGGCGACCCCGGCCAACACGGCCACCGTGCTAGACCGCCCGATGCCCCGGCCCCGGTGGACCCGGGCGGCGACAACAAAACCGAGGCTACGCGCGTAAAATCCTGTCGGACAGTCATTTCGGACCCCGGGGGCAGTTCCTGGGCACCTCCACCACCGTTCCTTCGGCCCATCCGCCCACTGCAACCGCCAACACCTGCGGGACGCAGGCGCGGGCAGAACCAGGGCCGAAACCGTAACAGCACAGACAAGAGCGCGCCGCCGCGCAATCGAAAGCGCGGCCGCCGCCCGACGGACGCACTTGTACACGGGGGCCAATAGGCCACCCGGGTCCTAGACTTCCGCTTCGAACACCGCGAGAACGCAACTGGAGCGAACAGATGTCAGCAGACAGAAACACCGCTGGCGAGAAGACCGAACTCGGTAAAGGCCCCGGCATCCGGTTCCCGCGGTACTTCACGATCGCGGACGACGATCCGTACGACCTGATCGAGTGGGACAGCCGAACAGCTCTCATCACCAACAACACGGGAGAGGCGGTCTTCGAGCAGCGTGACGTTCGGACGCCGACGGCGTGGTCGCAGCAGGCAATCAACATCGTCGCGTCGATGTACTTCCGCGGGAAGCCCGACAGCCCCGAACGGGAATCGGACATCGGCGGACTGATCGACCGCGTGGTGAACCGGATCACGTCGTGGGGCTACGCCGGGGGGTACTTCCGATCACCGGAGGACCGCGACGCGTTCCGGAATGAGCTGAAGCACCTCATCGTCCACCAGAAGGCGTCCTTCAACAGCCCGGTCTGGTTCAACTGCGGCCACCGCGAAAAGCCGCAGTGCAGCGCGTGCTTCATCATCGCGGTCGAGGACTCCATGGAGTCCATCCTCGATCTGGCGAAGACCGAGGGGATGCTCTTCAAGCACGGTTCCGGAACCGGCAGCAACCTCTCGGCGCTGCGAAGCTCCGGCGAAACGCTGAACGGGGGCGGAACCGCCTCGGGACCCGTGTCGTTCATGAAGGGCTTCGACGCCTTCGCCGGCGTCATCAAATCCGGCGGCTCCTGCCTCACCGGCTCGCAGCCCGTGTACACCACCGGCGGTCCGGTGCGCGCGGCCGAGCTCGCGGAACGCGAGAACGGCTTCGTCTGCATGTCATGGGACCCGCCGAGCGGCGGCTTCAAGACGAAGCACGCGCGCGCGTGGCTGAGCGGCGTGAAGACCGTCCTGAGGGTCAGGACCGACGGCGGCGAGTTCGACGTGTCGAGCGATCATCCGTTCCGCCTCGCCGACGGCGAGACGGTCACGGCCGAGAATCTCCGGACCAACGCGGTGCTCCACACGTACCGCGGGGCGACCGACGGGCCGCAGACGCCTCTTCGGGTGCTCGGCGTCGACCCGCTGGGGTCGATGCCGGTCTACAGCGTCGAGGTCGACTGCCCCACCGCCGACGACAAGACCGCGGCGTCGGGGCACAATTTCGTGATCTGGCCCGACGACCGGCGGGACGGCGCCGGCGTGGTGGTGCACAACACGCGGCGCGCCGCCAAGATGGTGATCCTGAACGCGGACCACCCCGACATCGTCAACTTCATCGAATGCAAGGCGCGGGAGGAGAAGAAGGCCTGGGCGCTGATCGACGCCGGCTACGACAGCTCGATCACCGGCGACGCCTACACGTCGATCTTCTTCCAGAACGCGAACAACAGCGTCCGCGTCACCGACGCGTTCATGAAGGCGGTGGCCGACGACGACCCCTGGGAGACCCTGTCGGTCACCGGCGAGCAGCGCGTAGTCAAGACGTACCAGGCGCGGGACCTCATGCGGCGCATCGCCGAGGCCGCGCACGTGTGCGGCGACCCAGGCATGCAGTTCGACACGACCGTAAACGAGTGGCACACGTGCCCGCGGACGGACCGGATACGGGCTTCCAACCCTTGCTCGGAGTACATGTTCCTGGACGACTCCGCCTGCAACCTCGCGTCGATCAACCTGATGAAGTTCGAGGATCCCGAGCACGGGTTCGACACCGAGGCGTTCACGGCCGCCGTGCGGACGATCATCACCGCGCAGGAGATCATGGTCGGCAACGCCAGCTACCCCACGCCGGCGATCGAGCGGAACAGCCACGACTACCGGCCCCTCGGGCTCGGGTACTGCAACCTCGGCGCGTTCCTGATGTCCCAGGCGCTGCCGTACGACAGCGACGACGGCCGCGCCGCCGCGGGCGCCATCACGGCGCTAATGACCGGGGCGGCCTACGAGCAGTCCGCGATCATCGCCCGGGACGCCGGGGGACCGTTCCACGGTTTCGAGAGAAACCGAGAGCCGTTCCTCAAGGTGATGAAGAAGCACGCCGGCGCGGTGCGCCTCATCGAGAGCGGGAGCCACAAGCCAAGCGAGAGAATCGCGGCCGCGGCCACCCGGGCATGGCAGGCAGCCATCGGAATCGGCAGCGAGCACGGGTTCCGGAACGCGCAGGCTACGGTGCTCGCCCCCACCGGGACCATCGGCTTCATGATGGACTGCGACACCACGGGGGTCGAGCCGGACATCGCCCTGGTCAAGTACAAGAAGCTCGTGAACCAGGGCCTGATGAAGATCGTGAACCAGACGGTGCCGAAGGCCCTGAAGCGCCTGTGCTACGACGATAAGACCGCCCGCGCAATCCTCGAACACATCGAGACAGGTGGAACCATCGAAAACGCGCCCGGCTTCGCCGAGGAGGACCTCGACATCTTCGACTGCGCCTTCAAGCCGCAGAACGGCGAGCGGTCGATCGCGCCGAGCGGACACATCCGCATGATCGGCGCGGTGCAGCCGTTCATCTCGGGAGCAATCTCGAAGACCATCAACATGCCGACGGACACCACCGTCGACGAGATCGAGCGCACCTACATCGACGCGTGGAGGCAGGGCGCGAAATCCGTGTCGATCTACCGCGACGGCAGCAAGCGCTCGCAGCCGCTCACCACGGGCGAGGACGAGGAGAAGACCGGCACCGAGCGCCCGAAGCCGAGCCGGCGGCGGCTGGCCGACGAGCGGCGGTCGATAACGCACAAGTTCGAGGTCGGGGGCCACGAGGGCTACGTCACCGTCGGGATATACAAGGACGGGACCCCCGGCGAGATCTTCATCGTGATGGCAAAGGAGGGCTCGACCATCTCGGGATTCGCGGACGCCTTCGCGCAGGCAATCTCCTACGCCCTGCAGTACGGGGTGCCGCTCGAGATGCTGGTCAACAAGTTCTGCCACCAGCGCTTCGAGCCCGCGGGCATGACGCGCAACCCGAAGATCCGGATGGCGAAGTCGATCGTGGACTACATCGTGCGCTGGATGGCCACCAAGTTCCTCGACGAGGACGCGCAACGCGCCATCGGTATCAACCTCCCGGAAAAACCGACGACGGACGACGGGCCCGCCGGCGCGGCGCCGACCGGCACCCCCGAGAGAGCGCCCGGGGAGACGGCGCACCCGATGGCGATGATCGCGGCGCACCTCCTGCCGAACGACCAGGACGCGCCGCCGTGCCCGGCCTGCGGCAGCATCATGCTACGCAACGGAACGTGCTACGCGTGCCCGAACTGCGGGACGACGAGCGGCTGCTCGTAACGAGCGGAACGCACGCGCCGCCGAAAAGCAGTAGGCGGGCGGCAGGCTCCCTGCCGCCCGCCCACCGCGCAAGACACCCGGGGCAGAAGCGGACCGGCCCCGAGACCGCGAAAGCAGACCGCTAGACTTCGAGAGGCCGCGGCACACTCGCCGAAAACCCTGCGGGAAAACGAGTCCGGGGGACGAACACCACCCGCCCCCGACTCCATCGAGGCGAGAGCATGAAGCCTGGAATCCATCCGAGCGCAAGAATCCAGCCGAGCGCGAAAATCCACGAGACCGCCCACATAGGGGAGGGCTGCACCATCGGAGAGAACGTCGCGATCGACCGGCAAAGCCGGGTGGGGGCAAACACCACCATCGAAGACGCCGTCAAGATCGGCCGCGACGTGATCATCAGCGCCACCGTGGTCATCGAGGAACGGACCCGGATCGGCGACGAGGCCGAGATCGGGGACAACACGAGAATCCTCGACAACAACCAGATCGGACCGGGCGGACTGCGACACTCCGTGATCGGATCAAAGGCGAAGATCGGCAGCGGGTCGACGCTGTTGAACACGGACATCGGAATCGGCGCCACGATCGGCAAGAACTGCTTGCTGGGCACAGAGACCACGGTCGAGCCGCAAGCACGGATCGACGACGAAGCCTACCTGGGCCCGCTCGTGCGAATCGGAGCGAGGGCCACGGTCGGACACAGCACCCACCTCGAAGAAGGCGTCCACATCAGAGCCGGGGCACGCACCGGACGGAACACCGTCATGGCGGCCCGGACCGAGCTGCGCCGAGGCGAGATTCTGCCCGACACAAGCCTCGTCGACCCACAGGGCCGAATGGGCTCCCCGACCGAGCCCGTAACAGGCACCCGGGACCGGACAGCCGTGTACGAATTCGACGCCTCGACGAAGCTCCAGGACCTGAAAGCCAGACGAGGTCAGGGAGAACGCGCAAAAGCGATGATCCACCCGGACGCGCAGGTGCACCCTGGCGCGCACCTGGAGAACGGCGTGCGTATCGGAAGCGGCGCCTACGTCGGACCCGAAACAGTCATCGGGGAAGGAAGCGACATCCGCGAGAACGCGGTCGTGAAAGCGGGCGCAGTCCTCGGCAGCCGCGTCTGGATCGGCCCGACCAGCGTCGTCGGACGCGACAGCGAGATCATGCAGAACTCGATAGTCCACGGAGAACTGCTGAGCGATGCCGCGAACGGGCCGGTCAAGGTCGGACAGGATGTCGTGATCGCGCACCACGCCAAGATTGGGGCCGGGTCGAAGATAGCGGCGGGCGCCGCCATCGGAACGGAAACGGAGATCGGTGCCCGGACAGAAGTTCACAAAGACGCCGAGATCGGCGAGAGATGCACTCTCGGACGAATGACCGTGATAGGCACCGGTGCGTCCATCGGAGATGGCTGCAGGACGGGAGCCAAGGCCATGGTCGGAACTGGCGCGATCGTGGGAACCGACGTAACCATCAAGGAGCAGGGCCGCGTGAAGCAGGGCCAGATTGTGCCGAGCGACACCACCGTGGAGACCCAGCGGACCGAGGAACAGCTGGACGACATCCCCATACCGGCGATCGACGGCCCCGAGCCAGCACACCAACACCCGGACAAGACAGAACGCTCCATCGCTGCGCCCGCCGTCGAGAAACCCGCCGCCCGCGCGGAAGCCCCCGCGGAAGCTCCCCCAAACCCCGCACGCAACGTGACCCGGGGCGCCGACCGCCCGGTGGGAGGAGCACCCCCGGCCCCCGCTGGCCAGAACCGCACCCAAACCCGAACGTGACGGCGCGCACCAGGCGCCCACACGCCACCACGCAGTCGGGCGAACGGACGCCCCGACCGTCCTTCGCGACACCAACGGAACGAACAATGCAAGCCAGCCCGAAAACCTACGAGCCGGGGAGGGCGTACGCCGTCACCGAGGTCCTGACCTGGTGGATGACCGATGTCCACCAGGAACCCGAGTGGCTCCCGATCATGGGGCCGCTGCACCAGGACCGCGAGTTCTTCGGCATCCACGAGCTCCACTACCACGTAGATCCCCGGTTCCTCAAAGGCCGACAAGCGAGCAGGGCCCTGGACGCACAGAAGCGGGACAGGCTGAACGGACGACAGGCATGGCACCCCGCCTTCTTGGAACTCGCGAGCTGGTTTCCCTACACGGACAACGCCAAGGGAGTGCTCGCTTTCAAGATCACCGACAAGATGACGAAGGTCACCGACCGGTGGCTGTGCTTCATCCGGAGGGAACCGACCGCATGGGGTCTGGCACGGATCCAGTCGAGGACGCGGCGCCGGGTCTGCAGAGCGACGCTCGAGACCCCCGTAATCGACCGGGCTCCCGAGAACGACGCGTTCCGCGAGATGAGGCGCCATTACGGGCGGAAGTGCAACGACATCTGCCCCCACCGGGGCTACGATCTCAGAAATATTCCCATCGACGCAAGCGGGTACCGCCAGTGCCCCCTGCACCAGCTCCGGGTACGGGCCCCCCGCGCGCGCCGACAAGCCCTGCAAGCGGCCGGGAGGCCCGACACCGCGCCACCAACCGCACCGTTGCACCGCGAATGCATGTGAAGTCAGACATGCACCGCCCCCCCAACGGCAGGGGGACTTCCACCACCCGCGGAGAGCCCGAGAAGCTGTCGAGACCCATGTCTCTCAACGTGCACGACAGATGCCGTGCGGGCCCCCCGCTTGACCAGATGGCGGCCACCGCCCGTCAGCCAAGCTGAGGGCAGCTTCTGCAAGAGCGTCTTC
Source organism: Vicinamibacterales bacterium (assembly GCA_965229825.1). Taxonomy (GTDB): domain Bacteria; phylum Acidobacteriota; class Vicinamibacteria; order Vicinamibacterales; family UBA8438; genus JAJEEA01. The sequence goes on along the minus strand of CBDDJQ010000011.1, from coordinate 695,315 downwards.
GACCGGCCAGACGTACTGACGCACTCCACCGTGCACGGCAGGGTCTCGCCGGCCACACCCTCACAGAATCCAAGACCACGACGACCGATCACGAACGCCGCCGCGTGATGAACACCCAGGCTCAGCCGGGCCGAGTGCTTCAGCCTGCCAAGCCTCGTCGTCCACGCCGGATTCACATAGACGACCTCGATGCCGCTCCGGCGCGCCGCCCGCTCGACGGCATCGCGGAACTGCCGGGACCGGAAGTTCGACAACACCGAGGCAAAACGCTTGCCGTACGAACGCAGCCACGCCTTCTTGGAACGAAAGTCCAAGTCCTCCAGAACAATCGGGCACCCGCGGGCCGACGCGCGCGCCACAACCTCCTTGGCCACGCTCCAGACCGAGTGCGAGTCACACGCCAGCGGAATCCTGCGCCGACCGATGACGTGACCGTCCCCAGAGACGTCACAGACGGCGACATGTCGGGCGTTCAGGTCGACGCCGACGGCACCCCGGGCCGGATCGGAGAAGACATCGCTCTCCGCCTCCTCCACCGTGACCGAGAGCTGCACCTTGCCCCGGGGCAGCAGCTTCGCGCGCCACGTGACAGGGTCCCTGAACTCCACCGCCAAGTCGAGGATGAACAGCTCCATCGCCGTGAACCGCAAACCGTCGAGAGTGAGATACTTCCGTGCGCAATCATTCGGCAGCCGCAGCCGGAGACGGCCGCCCGGAAGATGCTTCGGAGCGGACGCGCCGGAACGCGCCGCAGCACCCATCGACGCCATGCCGTCCGGAGGCGGCGGGCACCAGATCGCGACCTCGTTCCCCGCACGCTTGCCCCGCTCGCCGCAGAACAACGCCTGGGAATCACGCCGCCGGCGCCACTCCCGAATCCGGCCTTGCCGCAGAAGACGGCGTCCGCCGAAACACCAGCGGGGCAGGCCTTTCAACTCTTTCAGCAGCCGCGAGAGCGCCGTCTCCGCCTTCCGCGCCGCGACGGCGGTGCGCCGCTTCCTGTTCGGATTCACCGAGTCCTTGACCCGACGGTCCCGGAGCTGCTCGAGCCGACTGGTCAGCCGGTCCACGGCGGCCTCGCCGCCCTCCCGCCAAGAATCAGCGGCGGCGCAGGAGTCCGCCCAACAGCCGGACCAGTGCCTGGCGAGGAGCCCGAAACGGGCCATCAACGTGCGCTTCACATGCGCCGGGCGGCGCCCGTGCCGGTAGATCCACGAGAACGTGACGCGCGTAGCCAGCGCCATAAGCGCGACCGCCGACCGAAGGACGACGAGATCAGCCTTCGGCGGGCGCACGACGGTGACGAAGGTGGTGGTCACGAAACCGACGCCTCCAAACAACGCGCATGCACGACCATGCACGCATGATACAAATGAGCTACGACGGTTGCAACCCCTGCAAACCAGGACCAGAGGACGCCAATGACGGCCGACGAACTGCGACGACACGTGAAAACCGCAGAGAACATCATCGGGCCGGTGCTCCGCGAGGACGGATCGACCGCGCTCCTCAAGATCGATCGTGAGGAAGTGATCGCCGAGCTGAAGAACTATGCCGGCGAGACCGGACCGGCCCCCTGGGAGATCGACGAGATCGACTTCGAGAACCACTGCCTGATACTGAAGGCCTCACGGCCTGCCCCCAAGACCGGAGAGACTGTGCTCTCTCTCGGCGGCGCGCGATACCGCTGCGCGAGCATCGACGGCGGCACCGTCGTGTTCAAGAAGCTCGGGCACGACTGAACGCGGCGATCCGCCGGCGACGCCGTGATCCAGGTGCACGATCACCAGGTCCAGGCATCAAGACGCGACCGAAGCCACCAGAACCGCCGCCGGGCGCGCTGGTACAGAAAACCCAGTGCGAGACCTGCATCTACCGACCCGAGACCGGTCTCGACATCAAGCGGCTCGAGGACGCGATCCGGGATCCATACGACCCGCAGCACTTCGCACGACCGCGCGCGTGCCACATGTTCACCGGACGAACCGTCGTCTGCCGGGGATTCTGGAACCGGCACGCGGATCGCTGCGATCTCGGGCAGCTGGCGACCCGGCTCAACGCCGTGTACACGATTGACGAAGCCGGAGTGATCATGCACGAGAGACACCAAAGGCCCAAGGCCGAACAGCGCCAGACTTCGACGATGACGGACACGGACAACGTCAAGGCGGAACGCCGCAACGCACTGGCGCTCGAGTTCGCCTGCGAACGCCTGATCAACTGCATCAACACCCCGTCGAACGACCACCAAGTGATCATCGGCGGCAACAAAACCACCCGCACGACATTCCGCGAGGGACTCGTCGATCGAGTGCGGAACAGCCCGCGGCTCGCCGAACACTTCGAGACGATCGTGGTCACGGGACCGGGAGCGGGCGACGGCACACTTGCCGAGCTGTGGGCCGGCGCCCTCGAAGCGCTGACCCGGGATCAGAGCAGCACCCATCCGGAAATCAGCTCATGGATGAGCAGCAGCAGCCCCGCCGACCACGAGGCGACCGAACGCCTGCAGAACGAGGTCCTCGGGATCGCCGTGAGACGGGAGCGGAAAACCGTCGTCGTGGTCGACAATCTGGAGGCGTGGAACCGAAGCTGGTCGAAACGCGGCGAGGACTGGTCTCTGCGGCAGGTCCTGCAGACCGAACCGAAGATGGTGCTGCTCGGCATCAGCGCAGGCTGGACCGCCGACGGCGATCCCGGCTGCGCGCTGTACCGCGGGCTGTCGCAGAGCCGTCTCGCGTAACCCCCCACGAAGAGGACCTGACCGAGCTGGCATCTGCACGTGCGCCGCTCCTTCGACCCCGGCCGAGCCCACCACGGACAAAAACCGATGACCGAATTCGTTCACCTCCACCTGCACACGGAGTTCTCGCTGCTCGACGGCGCCTGCCGAATCAACGAGCTCATGAAGCATGCCGGTCAGTCCGGCGCCAAGGCGCTCGCCGTCACCGAGCACGGGAACCTGTTCTCGAGCGTGGCATTCCACGACGAGGCGCGCAAGCAGGGGGTCAAGCCGATCCTCGGCTGCGAGGTCTACGTGGCGCCGAGAGCCCGGCAGGACCGATCCGGTTCGCAGAGCGACTCGAACAACCACCTCGTGCTCCTGGCCGAGAACCTCGCCGGCTACCACAACCTCATCAAGCTGGTATCCGCGGGGTACACCGAGGGCTTCTACCACAAGCCGCGGATCGACAAGACGCTGCTCGAGAGCCACCGCGAGGGGCTGATCGGGCTGAGCGCATGCCTGAAGGGCGAAGTGGCGACCGGCCTCCGGAACGACGATCCCGCCGCGGCGAAGGCGGCCGCCGGCCGGTACCGGGAGATCCTGGGACCGGGGAACTTCTTCCTCGAGATGCAGTACCAGGGAATACCCGAGCAGCGGGTGGTGAACACGGGCCTCGTCACCCTGAGCCGCGAACTCGACATCCCGCTGGTCTGCACCAACGACGTCCACTACCTGAAGCAGGAGGACCACCGGCCCCACGACGTGCTGCTGTGCATCGGAACGGGCAAGAACATCGACGACGAGAATCGTCTCCGGTACCACGGCGACCGGTTCTACCTGAAGACCCCCGACGAGATGGCCGCCGTGTTCGGCGCCTACCCCGACGCGCTGAAGAACACCGTGGCGATTGCCGAACGGTGCGACGTGGAGCTGGCCAAGGGCCAGAGCCACCTTCCCGACTTCGACGTACCCGAGGGGTACACCGTCGACGGCTACTTCGAGCACATCGCCCGCGAGGGCTTCAAGACGCGCCTCGAGGGCCTCAGGCAACGGTCCGAGCAGAACACGTTGAAGCACCCGATCGCCGAGTACGAGGAGAGGCTCCGGTACGAGATCCGCGTCATCATGGAGATGAAGTACCCGGGGTACTTCCTGATCGTCTGGGACTTCATCCGCCACGCCCGCGAGAAGGGCATCCCGGTCGGACCCGGACGCGGGTCGGCGGCGGGCAGTCTGGTCGCCTGGTGCATGGGCATCACCGACGTGGACCCGATGCTCTTCGGGCTCATCTTCGAGCGGTTCCTGAACCCCGAGCGGGTGTCGCTGCCGGACATCGACATCGACTTCTGCGAGAACCGGCGGAACGAGGTCATCGACTACGTCACGCACAAGTACGGGCGCGACAACGTCGCCCAGATCATCACCTTCGGGACCCTGAAGGCCCGCGCCGTCGTCCGCGACGTCGGGCGCACGATGGGGATGTCCTACGCGGAGGTCGACCGCGTCGCCAAGCAGGTACCGCCGACGCTGAACATGACGCTCGAGCGCGCCCTGAAGGAGAACCCCGCCCTCAAGGCGCTTGCCGACGAGAACACCCAGGTCCGGGAGGTGATCAACATCGGCCAACGCCTGGAGGGAATCACCCGGCATGCGTCGGTGCACGCGGCCGGCGTCGTGATCACGCCGCGGGCGGTGACCGACTTCGCGCCGATCTACAAGAGCCAGAAAGACGAGATCACCACCCAGTGGGCCATGAAGGAGGTCGAGCGGATGGGCCTGCTGAAGATGGACTTCCTGGGTCTGAGCACCCTGACGCTGATCGAGAACGCCCTGCTCCAGATCAAGCGAACGACCAACACCGTGGTGGACCTCGCGACGCTCGCGCTCGACGACAGCAAGACGTACCGGCTCTTCCAGCGGGGGGACACCCGGGGGGTCTTCCAGTTCGAGAGCGGCGGGATGCGCGACATCCTGAAGCGCGCGAAACCACAGCGGTTCGAGGACCTCATCGCACTGAACGCGCTGTACCGACCGGGCCCCCTGCAGGGCGGCGTCGTCGACAAGTACATCGACCGCAAGCACGGACGCGAGCGGATCGAGTACGACTACCCCGCTCTCGAGCCGATCCTCGCCGAGACCTACGGAGTCATCGCCTACCAGGAGCAGGTGATGCGCATTGCCGGCGACCTCGCCGGATTCTCGATGGGCGACGCCGACCTCCTCCGGAAGGCAATGGGCAAGAAGGACGCCTCGGTGATGGAGGCCCAGCAGGCCAGGTTCATCAACGGCGCGACGGAGCGCGGGGTACCGAGAGACAAGGCGGAGACGATCTTCAACTTCATCCGGCACTTCGCCGGATACGGTTTCAACAAGTCGCACTCGACCGCCTACGCGCTGCTGGCCTACCAGACCGCGTGGCTCAAGACGCACTACCCGGTCCACTTCATGGCGGCCCTGCTGACCACCGAGGCCCAGAACACCGACAAGCTGACGGCGTACCTCGCCGAGTGCCGCGACAACGGCACCGCCGTGCTGCCGCCCGACATCAACCAGAGCGGACTGGGCTTCGAGGTCGCCGGCGACGCGATACGGTTCGGCCTCGCCGCGGTGAAGAACATGGGCCAAGCCGGGCTCGAAGCGATACTCGCCCACCGCCGGGAGCACGACCGCGTGCGGTCGCTGTACACGCTGTGCGAGGAGATCGACACACGCCACCTCAACCGGCGGGTGATGGAGAACCTGATCAAGGCCGGAGCCCTCGACCAGATCGGCCGACCCGACGAGACCGGCGCCGCGAGCACCGGCCGGAGGCGCGCCCAGCTGACGGCCATCATCGAACGCGCCCTGGAGCACGGCGCCCGGATGCAGCGGGACCGCGAGCGCGGCCAGACACACCTCTTCGGCACCGACGGCAACGGCAACGGCAACGGCAACGGGCCTGACGACCACCTGCCGGACATTCCCGGATGGAGCGAAAGCGAGACCCTGCAGTACGAGAAGGAGGCCCTCGGCCTGTACCTGACCGGACACCCGATGGACAGCTTCCGGCGGAGGCTGAACGCCATGAAAGGCACCACCGTGGACGCCATCGGACAGGGGAAGAGCGAGGTCTCAGTCGGCGGGATGATCAGCGATCTGAAGATACGGACGACCCGGAAGGGCGACCAGATGGCGACCGGCATCCTCGAAGACCGCACGGGCCGGATCGAGATCATCATCTTCCCGCAGGCGTACCAGGTCGCAGCGGGCACGCTCAAGAGCGACACCGGAGTGCTCCTCACGGGCAAGCCCGAGCAGGACGACGACCGCCTCAGGCTCATCGTCGACCGAATCGTGCGAATCGACCATCTCGCCGAACGCAAGGACCGGAAGGTGCGGGTCCAGCTCGGACCGGAGCACCAGGATCGAAAGACACTCGAGGCCCTCGCCGAAGTGCTCAAGGTGCACCGGGGGCCGAGCCCGGTGGAGATCCAGTTGGCGCTCGAGAAGCGCACGCCGCCCATCCGGGTGACCGCGTCGCTCACGAAGGCCCGGGTACGGGTGTCGGAAGCCCTGTTCCAGCAGATCGAGACTGTGTGCGGAACTGGAACCGCAACCTGGAGCTGACAGACCGTCCTCGAACGCGGCACGGCCGCGACAGACTTCCGGAGGAAGAACAAACCTCAAAACGGCGAACACCGCCGACGCGGATGGAGACCGGGCCCTTGCGAGTGATGTACACGGAGGACGAGGAGTACCCCGGGGAGTTCGATCTCTGGAACGCGAACTGCCGACGTTCGCTCCAGGGGCGGAATGGCCAGAAGGCGCTGCGGGCGCTGAAGGACGCCCTGCTGTCGATGCCCGTCAAGGAACTCCAGATGGACATCCTCGTGGAGCCGTCGGGGCAGACCTGCGCGATCGGCGCGCGGATGATCCAGAAGAAGGTGGACCGCGGGATGAGCCGCGAGAAGGCCATCCGCGAATGCGCAGCGGAGGACGCCTCCGAGGTGCAGGAGATCGGCATCAAGCTCGGGATGCCCCCCCTCGTCGCCTGGAGCGTCGCAGTCGAGAACGACTACAGCCGCAAGCAATCCCCGAAGGATCGCTACCGCCACATGCTCGACTGGGTCAAGAAGGAGCTGAACGAGAAAAGGCGCCGGAGGGCCAACGCCACTCGGTGACCGCCGACGACCGCAACTCGAAGAACGCCACCGAACAATCCACAACGGATGAGGACCATCAGAATGACCGCAACGACGCTACCGCGCGACAAACGCACCCTGATCGGACTGCTCGAGACCGCGTTCAAGAAGACCAACGAAACCGAGATCGGCGAGATCATCCGCGAGCTGGGACCGCACGTCGACAGCCTGAAGCGCGAGATCATGATCGACGGCAGAAAGGGCGAAACGGTCACGGTGTCCCTGATGTACACCGACTGGATAGCCGATGACGACAAAGACACGAAGACCCCAAGGATGATCAAGGGCCAGTGGCCGATCCGAAACCAATGGCCGGTGGAGGCCGGATGCCGAATCGCCCAGCTTCTGGGGATCCCGGACGACGAGACGGCCCGGGTCGTCGAGAAATGCCTCGAAGGCCTCGACGCCCACGCGAAGTTCGACACGATGGCGTCAATCGTCACGTTCCTGACGAGAATGCCAAGCCTCGGCCTCGTGGTGGTAACCCCGGACAGATGCCGGGGGATCAAGACCTACCGACTGAATCGGGTCAACCGCCAGCTCGTCGCGATATGGGAGAAAACCGTCGAGCGCTACGCAGAACAGAACACCGTCAATCTCGAGTTCCGCAAGACAGCCTAGCGACGAACACCGGAAACCGACCACCGGAACAAAACAAGCCCGAGGCATCGCTCGGGGATCGACACCGACAACGGGTGAGAGCGTCACGACAGAGGTTCGCCGAGCCCCACCGCCGACTGCGCGGCGGTGGAAGCCGCCGCGCGAGTGTTGCCACCCGCCCGTTCAACGACCAGAAAGCCGCTGGCAAGAACCGGCCAAGCCGGGGCTCACCCAACTCCGGAAACCGGGAGACATCGGGGCAGGAACGCAGATCGCGAGAACAGAACGAGCACCACGATGACCAGCCAAAACCCGCTGCTCAACACCCTCGATGCATTACTGCTCGACAGCCGACTGCTGGCTCTCGCAAGCGCCTCCGCAATCTCGATGTCAACCACGATGCACACGCTGCACACCACCGCCGGCGACCCGTTCTACACCGGAACACCGTGGGGCATCGCATGGTGGTTCACATCGACACTGACAACAGTCTTCTGCATCCAGAACACTCAGAACCACATCCGGTGGCAGTGGCCAAACAAGGCGCGTCCCGAGAAGACCGCGGCGCCCGAGCCCAAGGCGCAAGAGCACGCGGGAACGCCCGAGAAGGAGTCGCCAATCACCGCCAGCCTGGTGACGGCGGGACTAACCGCCGGACTGAACGCGATAGTCGGGAACGAGACGACTCTGGTGCTGGCGGGAGCCATCGTGTGCCTGTTGCTGAACATCATGTACATGGACCGCAAAGCCAAGCTGGAGCGGCAAACGCGAGGGAACCTCAAACGGACGCTGCAGGAGTTGCGCATGAAATTCCTGCAAGGCCGAGTCTTGTCCAATGACACATGAGCCTGAACGGGGGGTTGTTTCCAACGACAAGTGAGCCTGAACGGGCGTCGAGTCGCGGATCATCGGAGGATGATCGTGCAACTCGACACGCACCGCCTGCAGACCCTGGGTCAGGTTCGGGAATTCCTCGACGGGAGTCAGGAGATCGACCTTCGACCGCAAACCCGCACCGAGGCCTACGCGTTCGTGGCGGAGACCGTACAACGGTTCGACTACGCCGGGCGATCCAAGGCCGACAAGGGCCTGCTGCGCCGCTTCCTGACCAAGGCGACCGACCTGTCGCGGGCCCAGGTCACCCGCCTGCTGCGCCAATACCGGACCACCGGCGAGGTCATCGACCGTCGCGGCGCCCCCCGGCAACCGTTCCCCCGCCGCTACACCCCCACCGACATCGGGCGGCTCGCCGAACTCGACGCGCTCCACGGCACGCTCTCCGGCCCGACCACCCGCAAGCTCTGCGCCCGCGCCTTCCACCGCTTCGGTGACCCCCGCTTCGAACGCTTGGCCGCCATCTCCAACGGCCACCTGTACAACCTGCGGCACTCCATCACCTACCAGCGGCGCCGCGGGACGGTCCCGGCCCCCACGCGCTCCGTGCAGATAGCGATTGGGGAACGCCGCCGGCCGCAGCCGTTCGGGCAACCCGGCCACGTGCGAGTCGATACGGTCCATCAGGGCGACCTGGACGGGGTCAAGGGCTTGTACCACCTGAACTTGGTGGATGAGGTCACCCAGTTCCAGTTCATCGGTTCGGTCGAATATATCCAGGCGGCCTGTCTGAAGCCGGTTCTCGAAGCTCTGCTGCGGGCGTTCCCCTTCATCCTCCACGGATTCCACGCCGACAACGGCTCGGAGTTCATCAACCGCGACGTGGCGGCGCTGCTCGAAGCGATGCACATCGACGCGTTCACCAAGTCCCGCGCCCGCCGCTGCACCGACAACGCCCTGGTCGAGAGCAAGAACGGCTCGGTCATCCGCAAGCACCTCGGCTACGGCCACATCCCCAACCGCTACGCCGAGCGAGTCCATGCTTTCAACCAGCAGTTCCTGTCGCCCTACCTCAACTTCCACCGGCCCTGCTTCTTCCCCAGCGAAGAGGTGGACGCCAAGGGCCGGGTAACGTGGTCCCGGTGGTTTGGACAACTCGAGGGCTTGGTTAAGGTGTATTCCGATTGCGAAATCACGCCCTCATCGTCCTCCGCTCCTGCTCCTGCACTGACCGGCGGCTGCCATGGTTGGCACGAGGCCGGTTCGTACCCGATTATCGATAATGATGATGCGTTGTGGAACTGTGGGAATCTCGCGGCCGGCGCGCAGGCATGGGCGGCGGCGCTCGCCCGCGAGATTTCCAACGGCCTGTGGGCGCCCGCCTCTCCTCCCTCCGGATTCAGCGCGACGGTGAGCGGGCGTCCCCAGGCCGGGCAGGTCCACATCGCCGGGTGGGACATGGTGCTCGGTCCGCTCATGCGCTGACGGCTTCCTCCTTTTCGATGAACTGGAACGGTGCTGGAGCCGGTCAACGACCGGCTCACCGACGTGGTCCGGTTCTCCGGAAAGGTCCCGAACTTGGTCAAGGTGGACCCCGGTTGGTAAATCACGCCCCGCGTCGTCCCTTGCCTCCCACGCTCGCCGGCGGCTGCCACGGTCGTCACGGCGTCGGTCGTCGCCGCGATGCCCGCCGTAGTGGTCCCACGCCCCGCTGCCCGCGTGTTCACGCCGCCTGCTCCTCGCGGTAGGCTTCGGCCGGCGTGCGTCCGCCGAGCGCCGAGTGCGGACGCACGTCGCTGTAGAATGTCATCCATTCCGAGATCACCTGCTCGGCCACAAACCCGTCCGCCAGTTCGTGAAGATACACCGCTTCGTACTTCAGCGACCGCCAGAGCCGCTCGATGAAGACGTTATCCAGGCACCGACCGCGGCCGTCCATCGAGCACCGCGCGCCCGCAGCCTGGACACGGTCGGTGAACGCCGCGCTCGTGAACTGCGACCCCTGGTCGGTGTTGAAGATGCCGGGCGTCCCCGTCTGCAGCGCCGCCTCCAGCGCCTCGACGCAGAAGCTGCTGTCCATCGTGTTCGACAGCCGCCACGACAGCACATGTCGGCTGGCCCAGTCCATGACCGCGACCAGGTACAGAAAGCCGGTCGTCACCGGGATGTACGTGATGTCCGCGCACCACACCTGGTCCGGACGGTCGATCTTCAGTTCGCGCAGCAGGTACGGGTAGACGTGGTGATCCGGCTGCGCGTCGCTCGTGCGCGGCTTGCGGTAGATCGCCTCCAGGCCAATCAGGCCCATCAGGCGCCGGACTCGACGGCGCCCCGCCGCCACGCCCTCGCGCCGCAGGTGGCGCGCCATCTGCCGACTGCCGTAGAACGGGTACTGGAGCGACAAGGCGTCCATCCGCCGCATCAACGCCAGGTTCTCCGCGCTCTCTCCCCGCGGCGCGTAGTACACCGATGAGCGGCTGATGCCCATCAGCTCGCATTGGCGCCTGATGCTCAACGCGCCGTCCCGGTCGACCAGGTTCCGCCGCGCCGGCCGGCTCATCGCTGCAACCCCCGCTGAAAAAAATCCCGTTCCATCGTCAACTCGCCGATCTTCGCGTGCAGGTCGCGGATCGTCGCCTCGTGCTCCGACGGGCCGGGCGATCCGCCGCGGGCGAACACCTCGTCCAATCCCTCGACCGCCTGCCGCTTCCAGGTGCCCACCTGGTTCGGATGGACCTCGTGCTTGGCCGCGATCGCCTGCACCGTTCGGTCCCCCCGCAACGCCTCGAGCGCCACCCGCTTCTTGAAGTCCGCCGTGAACCGGCGGCGCCGTTTCGTCGTCATCCCAGTGCCTCCCCAAGGCCCTGGAATACACCTTAGCCGGTTGTCCGAAAAACCGAGACCACCTCAGGGTGCGCAAGCGCTATCGCGACGCCGACATCATGACCCCCTACGAGAAGCTCAAGTCGTTGCCCAACGCCGCCGCCTGCCTGAAGCCGGGAACCACCTTCGCCGAACTCGACGCCGCCGCCTCGGCCACCAGCGACAACGAGGCGGCACGCGCCCTCAACCAGGCTCGCGACCGCCTGTTTGCCTCCATCGACCCGGCAGCCTGACAACGCCACAACGCACCAGCCGATGCGGACCGCATGGCGCTCGGTGACGCGCTCTCGGAGGGCGGCTGGGTGGCGTGTCGGAGCGGAGTAGCTGCGGGCGGGCGTGTCAACGCGCTGCGCTCCGGCCCTGCGGGTGACACCCCCGCCCTCCGCTCAGACCGCAGCCGCGCCTCCACACCGCCAAGCTGCGCTATCCGGCCACGCTCGAGGCCGTCGACTTCACCCACCCCCGCCAGCTCAACCGACAGCAGGTCCTGACCCTCGGCGCCTGCGCCTGGATCGCCGGTGCCACAACCTGCTGCTGATCGGCCCAACCGGCATCGGCAAGAGCTTCCTCTCATGCGCGTTTGTCGAACGCGCCTGTCGCCGCAGCTTCACCGCACGCTACGTCCGGATGCCGCCCCTGCTGCACGTACTCGCCGTCGGCCGCGGCGACGGGTCCTAACGCCCGGCTCCTGACCCGCCTCGCCAAGCTCGACCTGCTCGCCATTCGACGACTGGAGGACCGCCACCGCTGCGCGACGCCGAGCGGCGTGACCTCACCGAGGTCATCGAGGACCGGGCCGAGCGCCGCCTCGACCCGCATCGCCAGCCAGTTGCCCGTCACCGACCAGCTCGCCGTCCATCGGCGACGCCAACCAAGCCGACGCCATCTGCGACCGGCCTGCTCCACGACGCGCACCGCATCGAGCGGTCCTTCAGCTCGATGCGACGGACACACCGCGCCCCGAAGACCCGTACGCCGGAGACGACATCAGCATCCCAACGCCGGCCTGCGCCCCGGCAGCGAGGTCAGACCCGCTCCCGCACGCCGCCAGTCCCGCCGGGGCCGGCCGGCCTATGGATCGCGCCGGCGGCATGGAAAACGCGCACGATACGCTGGCGGTTGACTGCACCCGCGTCGAGGCGCGTTTCCCACCCCGACTTGGACGGCACAGAACGCCGCCCACACGTCCCACAGGCAAGATCGTTGTACTCTTCGAACACGACGCCACGGGTAGCATCTCGTGCGCCGGGCACGGGCTGACAGCACCGACAGACCGAGCCGAATGCGGCAGCAGTACGCCCCCGGCCAGCGTCCTGTCGGCGGGGACGTTGCGGGTGAAGCGGGTGTCGGCGGCCGCGGGGACCGACCGGAATCGAGCCAGTGATCGATTGGGCGGCGAACCGGAAGACGTTGCAGACACGGGGAGATCTGCAGTTCAGCAACTTGCCCGCCAGCCCTCTTCCGGTTCGAATACTGAATGCCCTGCAAGCCCTCCAGGTCCTCGACGCGGGACGTGCGCGTGACTGCTTCTGGCCCCCACAACCCATCGTCGCCGCCATGGAACATAATGTCCGTCAGCGTGCGCGGACTTCACAGCGCCGCGCCAGGATCCCTGTTTCGATCCGCTGATTCGGTCGCCCGTCAGCCTCGGCTCACGTGCCTCCGCTTCAGGCTCATTTCTGGATTGGAAAGGACTTGCTCCTCAGCTCGTCGGCGTCGTTGTGCTCATCCTCGTTGACCATTTCGTCGATCACCTCCGCGACGATGTCTTCGGGTATCTGGCGAAGACGGTCGACTATCTCTCCTCGAGGGGCGCTGGTGTAGTACGCCGCGAGGACGTCGGTTTTTGCGGCCTCTCTGCGCGTTGCGCGGCTTGCCAGGCTGTTCGGCGCCTGCATTGGCGGCAGCTCTGCCGGTATAGGCGGCGGCGGCGACTCTTCCATTTCGAGGCACTCGATCGTCAGTCGCAGGCGCAGCGCGTCGCAGATCTGCAAGAGCTTCTCGTAGGTCGGCGACCGGCCCCTGAGGACGTTTTGGATCGTGTCGCGTGGCACTCCCGCCATCCGCTCCGCGGTGCCTGGACTCTTTCCGAGCGTCTTGAGCCTCTGTCTGATGATCTGTCGCAGTTCTTGATCCCCGTCTTGGTCGGGGTGAGTGTCGAGGGACGGTCGGTCGATCCCCGTCTGTGCGGGGTCTCTTCGCATTTTTGGTCTGCTCGTCATGGCATTGTAGGGGGGGGTGATCGCAGTGTCTGCGGGGAAGCCTATCGGGCGATACCTGGCGTGTGCCTCTGGTCGGGTCGATCCCCGTTTGTACGGGGTTGGCTGGCGCGCTCGATCCCCTGCGTGCGGGGTGGCTGGAGACCAACTCGTTGTTCTGGTAAAGGGGCTGCGCGGTTCATCCCCGCGGGTGGCGGGGGTCGGTCATGGTCGAGGCGTGGTTTAGTGCCTGGGGTCGATCCCCGCGTACCTGGGGTGGCGAGACCAGCCGACAGAGTGTGTATCGTCATGAGCGGCTGGGGTTGCGTGTGGGGGTTTCATCCCACTTATGCGGTCGGTGTGGTGGATCCCCATTCAGGGATTTCGGTGAGAGTGTTTTCTCCGCTTTCCGACCTGTCTGGTTGATCCCCCGTGCGTTCGGGGTTAGGTCGCGGTCTCCTTGCGTAATCCGGTGAACGTGAACACCAGATCCGGTGAACGTGAACACGGATTCCGGCGAACGTGAACGCTCGTCGGAGCGTAGCGACGTTGCTCGGTCAGTTTCCTCCCATCGGTTTCGCAACGGGTGCTTGAGATTCTACCCGTGACGTCGTGTTCGAGAGTACAAACGAGAGTGCCTGTGGAGCGTATGGGCGGCGTTCTGTGCCGTCCAAGGCGGTGTGGAAAACGCGCCTCGGGGCCGGTGCATTCAGGCGCGAGCGTATCGTGCGCGTTTTCCATACCGCCGGTGCGATCCATAGGCCGGCCGTCCCCGGCGGGACTGGGGTCCCGTGAGACCGGGTCTGGCTCTGTGCCGGAGTACGAGCCGGCGTTGGGATGCTCATGCCGTCTCCGGCGTGCGGGTCTTCGGGGCGCCGTGTGTCCGTCGCATCGAGCGGCCCTTCAGCTCGATGCGGTGTGCGTCGTGAAGTAGGCGGTCGCAGATGGCGTCGGCCTGGTTGGAGTCGCCGATGGCAGCGTGCCAGTCGGTCACGGGCAACTGGCTGGCGATGAGGGTCGAGGCGCGTTCGGCCCGGTCCTCGATGACCTCGGTGAGATCGCGCCGCTCAGCGTCGCGCAGCGGTGCGATCATCCAGTCGTCGACGGCAAGCAAGTCGAACTTCGCGAGGCGGGCCAGCAGCCGAGCGTAGGAGCCGTCGCCGCGGCCGACGGCGAGCTCGTGCAGCAGGCGCGGCATGCGGACGTAGCGTGCGGTGAAGCCGCGGCGACAGGCCCGTTCGACGAACGCGCAACAGAGGAAGCTCTTTCCGATCCCGGTGGGACCGAGCAGGATCAAGTTGTGGCGTTCGGCGACCCATGCGCAGGTGCCGAGGGTCAGGACCTGCTGGCGGTTGAGCCGGCGAGGATGGGTGAAGTCGACGGCCTCGAGAGTGGCCGGATGGCGCAGCTTGGCGGTGCGCAGGCGCCGCTGGAGCTTGCGCTGCTCGCGGGCCGTCCACTCGGCGTCGACGAGCAGGCCGAAGCGCTCCTCGAAGCTGAGCGGAGCGGCCTCGGCGGTCTGGATCTGCTGCTGGCAGGCGTCGGCCATCGCGCCGAGCTTCATGGTGTTCAGCTTGTCGAGGGTCTGTTCGATCAGCATCGGTCCTCCTCGTTGGTCGCGGCGTAGTAGTCGGCGCCGCGGATGTTGGCGTGGGTGGGCGTCGGGGCCGTCTCGGCCGGCGGCTCCAGGGGCAGACGGTCCTGGCCGGTGGCGAGGATGTTCTTGACGGTGTGGAAGCGGCAGGAGCCGAGGGCGATGGCGCGGGCGCTCGCGGCGTCGAGCCGGGGGTTGCCGTGCTGCCGCCCCAGCCGCATGAGTCCGAGCACGGCCTTGTACCCCTGCTCCGGGTGAGGGCGGCTCTCGAGGATTCGAGCGACGAGCTCACCGGTCGCCGGTCCGACCTTCTCGGCCCAGCGGATGAGGCGCGATGGTGTCCACTCGGCATGCGCGCGGTGGGCGCTCGGCATGTGCTCGGCCACGGTGGACGGTTGTCCGTCATAGCGGCGCCGGTGCGACGACACGCGGCGGCCCTTGAAGAAGACCTCGACGGTCGTCGTCGTGTAGCGGATCTCGACCTGCTCGCGGAGGAGCTGGAACGGCACGCTGTAGGCGTGTCGCTCGACGATGACGTGGTAGTCGATGTTGAGGCGGCACAGCTTCCACTGCGCGAGGACGTAGCGCGTGGCCGGCAGGGGCTGGAGGGCCGGACGGTCGAGCTGCTCGTAGAGGGCGCGGCGGCTGACGCCCAGCTTCTTCATCGGCCGGTCGTTGAGCTCGTCGAGGAGAACGCGGATCGCCTGGTTCAGGGCGCCGAGGCTGAAGAACGTCTCGTCGCGGAGTCGGGCGAGTATCCAGCGCTGGGCCAGAAGTACAGCTCCCTCGACCGCAGCCTTGTCCCTTGGTTTCCTCGGTCGCGCGGGGACGACGACGGCGCCGTAGTGGGCGGCGAGGTCCTCGTAGGTGCGATTGACGCCAGGCTCGTAGCGGCAGGGACGGGTGATGGCGCTCTTGAGCTGGTCGGGGACCCACAAGGCGGTCGTGCCCCCGAAGTACTCGACCATGCGGGTGTGGGCGTCGACCCAGTCGGGCAGCTGCTGGGTCGCGGTCGCCTCGACGTAGGTGAGGCTGCTCGCGCCGAGCACGGCGACGAACAGCTCGACGCGCCGCACCTCGCCCGTGCGAGGGTCGACGAGGGTCGGCCGCTTCCCCGAGAAGTCGATGAACGTCTTCTCGCCGGCGCGGTGCACCTGCCGCATCGATGGCCGCAGCCGGCGCGCCCACTGCCGGTAGATCTCGCAGAACTGGGTGCGGCGATAGCCGTTCGGATGGACCTGGGCGTACTCCTCCCAGAGGAGCTGCAACGTGACGCCGTCGCGCTTCAACTCGCGGTGGATGTACGCGCAGTCGGGCCGGACCCGGTCGTGCGCCGGGGCGGCGCGACGGAACAACCGCGCCTCGAGCACCGCATCGTCCAGCTCCGCGGGCAGCGGCCAGCCCAACCCTCGCTGCGCCGTCCTCTGCAGATACAGCGAGACCGTGCCCACGCCAATGGCGCAGGCATGGGCTATCGCCCGGTGGGACAACCCCCGCTCGTGCTTGAGACGGAGAACCTCACGAATCTTCCTCACCAGTAGCCTCCGTGCTGGCATCGCCTCGCCCTCCTTTCGGAAGGCCAAGCGTGCAGTGATCAGGCTACCGACGAGCGTTCACGATGACCGGAATGGCTGTTCAACTTCCCCGGATTCGGTGTTCAACATCCCGGATTTGCTGTTCAACTTCCCCGGATTCAGTGTTCACCTTCCGCCGGATTGGGCGTTCAAGATCCTCCGGATTACGCATCCTGACTGCGCGAGCTCGTTCAGGGGGGTGGACCCCCGCGTGCGTCCCGAGATGGGTCGATCCCCGTGAGCTCGCGGTAGGGTTCTCCGCCAGCCTGTCTCTTCCTGAAGCCCTCGGTCGATCCCCGCCTTTGCGGGGAAGCTTTCCGGAATGTCTCGTAGAGCGTGCTGCTGCGGGGTCGATTCCCGCGCGCGGGAGACCCTGGTGGTTTCTTCGAATGCCGCTGTCAGCTCGGGTCGATCCCCGGCCATTCGGGGTTGAGTCGGACGCATTGTCGATCTGCACGCTTGGTCGATCCCTGTCCGTACGTGAGCGGATGTGTCAGGTAACCCGGGGCTCGGTTCGGATGCTCCGCGCTTCAGGGCTGGGCGGTTCCGTCACTGGTGGTTCCGGATTCCGGAGGTCCGGGGTTTGTGCCTTTGGCCTCGGTCGTGTCGCGGGATCGCTTTACCGTCGATCCGGGCCACCAGATCAGGCTCGAGCGGTGGATCGTTACGTGCTTCTTCACCACGACTCGCCGCGGTCGGTTGAGGTTCGTGCAGTGGGACTCCCACCCGCTGATGAGCTTCATCGGCAGTGTGTGGCGCCATGCACCAAGTGCCTGGTCTCGGGCGGCCTTGGCCGCTTCGTTCCGGATCCAGTCGCTGATGTTCCGGATGTGGTCTGACCGGAGCGCGTGCTTGCCGCCCAGCAGGCGGTTGATGAATGTCGTTGCCTTCTCGGGATCGACCCGGCAGAACTCCAGAAGCAGCGCCGTGGGGTGCATCTGGTACAGCTTGCGTTCGATTCGCGTCCGGTCCTGATGGTCGTACGCGCTCTCGCATTGCGACGCCTCGGTCAGCGTTTTGATCGGTTCTCCGAGTACTGGCAGCACGTGCTCCAGCCACGTCTCGTAGGTCACCGGCCACGGATTCTGTCTCGTTCCGAACTCTGCCATGAGGCACATGGCTCCCGAGAAGATCGTCGGCACCATGCCCCCCGGGTTCTGCAGGCCGAGCTTCGGGATCGGTGTTCCGGCTGCGTCGGCCTGCATCATGATCGTGCGTTTTTTCACGAGCTGATCGTGCTGCTGCAGGCTCTGTCGGTACTCGTCCTCGGTCTTGTACTCCTTGAGCTTCATCAGCATTTCGACGGGGCCATTCATCGACGCTATGCTGCCCGCCCGCAGCCGGTGCTCCCCGTTCTCGATCCGCAGGCCCATCGGCCCGTTCGCGATGATCACGGGTCCGTGGTCCATTGGGTTCCACCGGTTCGTGCTCATCGACTGCAGCAGCCCGTGCGTGTGCCGTTCGCGGTACCGCATCGCCCCGTGTTGGCCGAGGTCCTCTGTGTTGCTCGGAGGCACCGTCTCGAGCAGTCGCTCGAAGTCGGCGCGGGTCATCTCGGTGGTGTTCGGCCAGCCGCAGATCTTCCGCAGCCAGTTGAGCACCATCGTCCGCTGCACCTTTGTCCGGCCTCTGCTCTTCATCGCGTGGTCATCCTCTCGTCGTCGCACGTTCTTCCGCGGTTCTGGTGTCGAATTCATGGGTGAAGTGTGAGATCGCCGGGTTTTTTCCAGCGCGGGTTTGTTTGGTGGTTCGGCGGTCATCGTGGAGTTCACGGTGTCCGCTGGCGGTCGCCGGGTCTGACCCTGGGGCGCGCCATCGCGCGCGCCGGGGTTTCGTTTTGCCCGGCAGTCAGTCTGGTTGATCCCCCTGCGTTCGGGGAATCCTCGTCTAGCCGCCGTACCACGGCGATTACGGTCGGTCCATCCCCGCGCGGGCGGGGATGGACCGTCGTGGCCTTGCCACTGGTTCGCGGTCGATCCCCGCTACTGCGGGGCTGCCTGTAAACTGTTGAAAAAAGGCGGGTTGTCTACGTGCTTGGCCCCGGTACCACGTTGAGTACCACATCTCGACTCGGTTGCTCGTCGTCTGGTGGCGGTCTTCGGGTTGAATCGCCCTTTGGGGTGTCTGTCGCTCCCCGTACGTGCAGACGGCCGAGCGCAGGATCTCTCTCGCGCCGACCCGTCGGTTCAATGCAAATCTTCGGTACGAGGGTCTGCGGTGTTTCGCCTCGGCCGGTGTGGTGTCGGCGGTGGCGGCCGTTTGGTCGGACGTCTTGTCGGCGGATCACTTTGGGTGATCGCCGGGGGTGTCCGGTTCCAAACGCGTCCTTCGGCGTGAAGTGGTCGGATGACCTCACGGTTTTATGCGGTGGATCCGGTCGCGTTGAGATCCTGGTGGCGGGTCATCGTCCTCTTGAGCCGTCGAGCTGGCGATGGTCGTTCAGTCTCCGGCGCGAGCCGAGCAGTGCCAGCAACAGACCGAGGAGGCCGATGCCCGCGAGCGGGAGTGCGGGAACGGGTGTGACTGCGGTTTCGGCCGAGTCGTCCGACCAGTTGTTGTTGCCGCTCGCGGGGCCCCGGATTTGTGTCGCGAGGCCGGTCGTGAACGTGCGCCCGTCGTCTGTGCAGACCGCGCCAGATTCTCCGCAGGGCGGCGACGGCGCGAGCATCACCGCCACCGCGTTCTGTGAGGACGGATCGACCCGGATCTGCCAGTGCTCGAGCCGCCCGTCCTTCCGCCGGAATCTCGACTCCAGACCCCCGGTCACGTTGAGCAGCTCCCGGAGCTGCGGTTTCGAGCCCTGCGCTAGGGGCGCGTCGAAGGTGAGTTCCAGCCAGAACGGTGTGTCTCCGTCGTGCGTCGCAGGCACTGACACGAAGCTTGCGGCGAGCGGCGTCTGCGACTGTTGCATCTGCGGGTTGGGCGTGGGCGGACGATCGCATGTGCTTTCATTACTGCCGGTGGTGGCGACCGCCTCGTTCGAGGGGGGACCGGTGCCTGCGGTGTTGGTGGCTGAAACGCGGTAGCAGCGGATGACACCGGCGGGGACTGAGGTGGTCTCGGTTTTTCGGACAACCGGCTAAGGTGTATTCCAGGGCCTTGGGGAGGCACTGGGATGACGACGAAACGGCGCCGCCGGTTCACGGCGGACTTCAAGAAGCGGGTGGCGCTCGAGGCGTTGCGGGGGGACCGAACGGTGCAGGCGATCGCGGCCAAGCACGAGGTCCATCCGAACCAGGTGGGCACCTGGAAGCGGCAGGCGGTCGAGGGATTGGACGAGGTGTTCGCCCGCGGCGGATCGCCCGGCCCGTCGGAGCACGAGGCGACGATCCGCGACCTGCACGCGAAGATCGGCGAGTTGACGATGGAACGGGATTTTTTTCAGCGGGGGTTGCAGCGATGAGCCGGCCGGCGCGGCGGAACCTGGTCGACCGGGACGGCGCGTTGAGCATCAGGCGCCAATGCGAGCTGATGGGCATCAGCCGCTCATCGGTGTACTACGCGCCGCGGGGAGAGAGCGCGGAGAACCTGGCGTTGATGCGGCGGATGGACGCCTTGTCGCTCCAGTACCCGTTCTACGGCAGTCGGCAGATGGCGCGCCACCTGCGGCGCGAGGGCGTGGCGGCGGGGCGCCGTCGAGTCCGGCGCCTGATGGGCCTGATTGGCCTGGAGGCGATCTACCGCAAGCCGCGCACGAGCGACGCGCAGCCGGATCACCACGTCTACCCGTACCTGCTGCGCGAACTGAAGATCGACCGTCCGGACCAGGTGTGGTGCGCGGACATCACGTACATCCCGGTGACGACCGGCTTTCTGTACCTGGTCGCGGTCATGGACTGGGCCAGCCGACATGTGCTGTCGTGGCGGCTGTCGAACACGATGGACAGCAGCTTCTGCGTCGAGGCGCTGGAGGCGGCGCTGCAGACGGGGACGCCCGGCATCTTCAACACCGACCAGGGGTCGCAGTTCACGAGCGCGGCGTTCACCGACCGTGTCCAGGCTGCGGGCGCGCGGTGCTCGATGGACGGCCGCGGTCGGTGCCTGGATAACGTCTTCATCGAGCGGCTCTGGCGGTCGCTGAAGTACGAAGCGGTGTATCTTCACGAACTGGCGGACGGGTTTGTGGCCGAGCAGGTGATCTCGGAATGGATGACATTCTACAGCGACGTGCGTCCGCACTCGGCGCTCGGCGGACGCACGCCGGCCGAAGCCTACCGCGAGGAGCGGGCGGCGTGAACACGCGGGCAGCGGGGCGTGGGACCACTACGGCGGGCATCGCGGCGACGACCGACGCCGTGACGACCGTGGCAGCCGCCGGCGAGCGTGGGAGGCAAGGGACGACGCGGGGCGTGATTTACCAACCGGGGTCCACCTTGACCAAGTTCGGGACCTTTCCGGAGAACCGGACCACGTCGGTGAGCCGGTCGTTGACCGGCTCCAGCACCGTTCCAGTTCATCGAAAAGGAGGAAGCCGTCAGCGCATGAGCGGACCGAGCACCATGTCCCACCCGGCGATGTGGACCTGCCCGGCCTGGGGACGCCCGCTCACCGTCGCGCTGAATCCGGAGGGAGGAGAGGCGGGCGCCCACAGGCCGTTGGAAATCTCGCGGGCGAGCGCCGCCGCCCATGCCTGCGCGCCGGCCGCGAGATTCCCACAGTTCCACAACGCATCATCATTATCGATAATCGGGTACGAACCGGCCTCGTGCCAACCATGGCAGCCGCCGGTCAGTGCAGGAGCAGGAGCGGAGGACGATGAGGGCGTGATTTCGCAATCGGAATACACCTTAACCAAGCCCTCGAGTTGTCCAAACCACCGGGACCACGTTAGACATCCCTGTGGGAGTACTCGGTGTCCGTGCTGCCGATGGTCCTGTCGAGGACCAGCCAGTTCGAGGCGGCGGAGCGGACCTCGATCTTGTACGACCGGATCCGGTCGTCATCCATCTCGTTATCCGGTTCGCCTGGGTTCGATGGAATCGTCCCGCCCTCGGAGGATGGAGCGGTCCAGCTCAGGTTGATCCTGTCCTCGCCGTTCGCGGTCGCGGTGAGGTTGGAGGGGGCGCCGGGTGCCTCTCCGGAGTCGGTCCGGCCGATTCCCGAAGGCGACCAATCGCTGTCGCCGTTGTTGTTGTTGGCGAGTACCTGCACCTCGTAGGTGGTGCCGGCCTCCAGGTCCCTTGTGATCCTGGCGAAAGTGGTGGTGACGTCCTGTGGCCCGTCGATCCAGCGGTGGCGCACGCTTTGTCGGGAGCGGATGTAGTACTTGACGAAGGGTCCGGCGAGTGTTGGCTTGAGCCAGCCCACGTCTAGGCTGGTCGTTGATCCATCCGTTGCTCCTACTGCGGGTGCTGTTGGCGTCTCCGGTGTGCCCGGCGTGCCGTGTGGGTCCGTGATGGTGAGCGAGACGGTGTCTCCTGGGGTCCAGCTAAACCCGGCATTGTTCCATCTTCTGACCAGTGCGTTACCAAGGTCGCCGTCCTCGAATCTGAAGGTCCTGTTGTTGACGTTTAGTGTTAGGTCCTTTGTGTTAGCTGGAAGGTCCGTGTGGACCGTCATGCGCAACAAGTCAGGCGGATAGGTATACACGTTTAGCAGCCGGTAGGTTTTGCGGTCGTACGTGAAACCATCCTTACTGAGGTTGGTGCTGCATTCGGCACCGCGAGTCGATTCGTTGCAGCCGGAGAGGTTCGTGCCAACGCTTTTTACAGTCAGTGTGCTCGACCAGATTGTGGTCTGCGCCTGGGTCTGCACGGGCAGGGGCAGGAGGGCGGCGATGGTCAGCAGCCAGCATCCGGCCCGGGCTGCGAGGGACCGGATGTGCGCTCGGCGGGGGTTGGCGTTCCTGAGCCTGGTGTCTGCAGTTCTGGCGTTGACCCCTTGGCGGGACGGTTTTCTTGCTTCCATCTGAGATGAACCTCGTCGCGCGGAAAGCGGGATGTTCCCAGTCGGTCAGAAGACCATGTCGTGGCGGGTGCTGGGTTCCCGCCACGCGGTCATGTTCCTCTTCATCCGTCGATTCGGCGGTGGTCGTTCGGTCTCCGGAGCCAGCCGAGGATCGCCAGTACCAGACCGAGCAGGCCGATGCTCGCTAGCGGCAGCGCAGGTACCGGTGTCACCGCGGTTTCGTCCCCGGGCACGTCGCCCGACCAGTTGTTGCCGCTCGCGGGGCCGTGGATTTGCGTTGCCAGCCCGGTCGTGAATGTGTGCCCGTCCTCCGTGCATACGGCGCCGGTTTCTCCGCAGGCCGGGGATGGCGACAGCATCACCGTCACCGCGTTCTGCGAGGACGGGTCGACCCGGATCTGCCAGTGGTCGAGCTGACCGTCTTTGCGGCGCAGTCTGGTCATGGAACCCCCGGTGACGGTGAGTAGTTCTCGGAGCTGTGGCTTCGAGCCCTGCGCTACGGGCGCGTCGAAGCTGAGTTCCAGCCAGAACGGCGTCTCTCCGTCATGGGTCGGTGGGACTGACACGAAGCTCGCCGCGAGAGGCGTCTGGGACTGTTGCTGCTGGGGTTGCTCGCCGCCCCCGGCGCTGCCGGTTGTGGCGCTGGCCTCCAAGGTGTCGGGGTAGTGCTCCGAAGGCAGGCCGCTGCCTTCGGTGTTGATCGCGGAGACGCGGTAGTGGCGGGTGGTATTTGCGGGCACCCCGGTGTGGGAGTACTCCGTGTTGGTGTTGCCGGTGGTCGGGATGAGCGTGAGCCAGTTGGATGCGTCGGATCTGACCTCGACCTTGTACGCCCGGACGTCGGAGTTGCCGTGGTAGGACGGGCTGGTCCAGTTCAGGTCGATTCTGTTTTGTCCATTGGCGGTGGCGTTGAGGTCTGTGGGGGCATCCGGCCGAATGCCCGAGTCGGTCTGTCCCGTTCCTGATGGTGACCACTCGCTGTAGCCGTTGCTGTTCTTGGCGCGCACCTGTACTTCGTACATGGCGCCAGCTCTCAGGGTCTTCGGTTAGCGGGTCGTGGCGAGAAAATCCACGAAAAGGTGTGCAGGTACGGCGGGCGTGTGCCGATACGTGAAGTATGGCGCGCAAGAGCGATGACCGCGGCGGTTCGAAGGGTCCTGGGCCTCAGCGAGACCCTCGGGACGTGCGCATCGAGCGCCTCGAACGAGACAAGGCGAAGCTGATCGAGGAGCGGGATCACTGGAAGCGCCGCAGCGAGCATCTGGAGAAGGAGCTCGAGGCGGCGCGGCGCGCCGGCCGCCGACAAGCGGCCCCCTTCGCCAAGGACCGTCCGCAGGGACGCGGCGGGCGTCCCGGGCGGCGAGCCGGGGCGGAGTACGGCAGGCAGGGGCGCCGCCGGCCGCCGACGCAGGCTGACGAGACCCACGTGGCGCCGGCCCCGACGAGCTGTCCGGACTGCGGCGGCGCGGTCGCGCTGGACCGTGTGGCGTCGCAGTATCAGGAAGACCTGCCCGAGGTGCGTCCCCTCGTGCGGCGCTTCGACATCGAGGTGGGCCACTGCTCGCAGTGTCAGCGGCGCGTGCAGGGCCGGCACGCGCTGCAGACCTCCGACGCGTTGGGCGCGGCTGCCGCTCAACTGGGCCCGAACGTCGCCGCGCTGGTCGTCGAGTTGCACACCGAGCTGGGCATGCCGCTGGAGAAGGTCGTCCGCGTTCTGCGGACGCAGTTCGGACTGTCGGTGACCAAGGGCGGCCTGGTCCAACTGCTGCACCGCACCGCCGACGCGGCGGCGCCCGCGTATGCGGCGCTGCGCGAGCAGGTCCGCTGCAGTCCGGTGGTCACGCCGGATGAGACCGGCTGGCGGGTGAACGCGATCCTCCACTGGCTGTGGGCGTTCGCCACCCCGGAGACGACGGTCTATGCCATCTGCGACGGCCGGGGGTTCGCCGAGGCGGCGGCGGTTCTCGGCCCCGACTTCGCCGGCGTGCTGGTGCGGGACGGGTGGGTGGCCTATCGCGGCTTCAAGAAGGCGCCGCATCAAACGTGCCTGGCCCACCTCTTGAGACGGTGCAAGGACTTGCAGGCCGCTCATCCCGACAGCCCGTGGGCGGGCGCGGTGCAGGCGGTCCTGCGGGACGGCCTCGCCCTGCGGGACCGCTCGAACGCGGGCGAAATCAGTGAGCACGGTCTGGCGTCGGCCCGCGGTCGGCTCGCCGCCCGGCTCGGCCGGCTGATCGACACCGCGCCGCCGTTGGCCGCCGCCGAGCGCTTCGCCAAGCACTTGGCCAACGAATTCCCGGCGGTGTTCCTCTTCTTGTGCGACCCGTCGATCGACGCCACCAACTGGCGGGCCGAACAGGCCATCCGACCCGCAGTGGTCACGCGTAAGGTCTGCGGCGGCAACCGCACCCGGCGCGGGGCCGACACCCAGCAGGTGCTGGCCAGCGTCGTGCGTACCGCCCGCCAACGCAACCTCGACCCGCGCTCGCTGATCACGACGATGCTGTGCGCCCCCGAACCCGTCGTGCCCGAAGCGCTTGCGTTGCCGCCGCCCGCCTGACGCCGGGCGGCGTGGAAACCGCTCATCCGCTTCCCGTCCTCCTGCGCGCCCCCGGCCCGCACTCAATCCGCGCCGTCCCGCCGCCGCCCGAGCCCGCGACCCGTGGGTTTCGCCGCCAGCGGCGGGAACGCCACCAGGCAGCTCGCCGCTGTTCGCGGCGTCGGTCCCCGCCGCGTGTCCCTCATGGCGGCGGCGCCGTCGCCGGGACCCGCGTGGTCTCGCGCCGCCGCGGGGGACCGGGGCGCCGCGGAGCCGCCAGACCCAGCGCTCCGCGAGCGAACCAGCCGGACCGACCGTCGCTGCCGATGACGCGCCGACAAGCTGCCTTGGCGACAATGGGACTGCGAGTCTGCCATGGGCGCTCTCAACAGCGACATGCTCTGCACAGGTCCGCCGGCCGGCGAGTCGCCCCTCGTGCCCCTCGTTTCCGGCCTCCTCACAGCCACAGAGACCGACGCTGCGATGCCGACAAATCTGCGCGGGGACAACCTCGTCATGCAGCAACTTCCCCGACGGCTCGGTTCATTTCCGCCCATTTCCACTGGAGAAAATCAGTCCCGCACCCGGTAACCGAATACCTCTCAGGTTTGTCGTGATGTTGGCGAAACTGATGGTGACGTCCTGCGGTCCGGTGCTCCAGGGTTGGTAGGTCACTTCGCGGTGGCGGAGGTAGTACTTGACGAAGGGTCCGGCGTTTGCCGGCTCGAGCCAGCCTACGTCCAAGCTGCGGTTTGATCCCTCGGTCGCCCCGATTGAGGGCGCCGCGGGAGTGGCCGGTCTGCCGGTGGAGTCTGTCAGCGTGAGCGCGACGGTGTCTCCCGCGGTCCAGTTTAGCCCTGAAGTGCCCCAGCTTTTGCCGCTGGAGCCAAGGGAGGCGGCGGTTTTGAAGGCGAAGGCCGTGCCGTCGACGTTCAGTGTCAGGTTTTGCGTGGCGGTTTCAAGGTCTACGTGAAAGTTGATCTGCAGTTGTCCAGTGGGTTGGGAAAATATGTACTGGAACTTGTAGGTTGTGCCGTCGTGCGTGAAGGTATCGTCACTCAGGTAGGTGCTGCACCTAACGTTCGTGCCAAAGTTATTGCAGCCCAGCACGTTGGTGGCAACCTCCTTTACAGTCAGTGTGCTCGACCAGATCGTGGTCTGTCCTTCGGCCTGCATCGGCAGGGTCAGGATGGCCGCGATGGCCAGGAACCCGCATACGGCGAGCGCCGTGAGGGACCGGAGGCGCACCCGCCGGGGTTTGGCGCTCTTGAGCTTGGCATCTGCCGTTCTGGCGTCAACGGCTTGGTTGGACGGTCTTCTTGCTTCCATCTGCGATGAACCTCGTGCGGGGAAAAACGAACCTGCGTGTTTCGTGAACGAATCGCGTGGACCGATCGATGGCCGTACCGGTGCCCTCGGAGGCGTTCTTCAGCCATCGCGGTGGTCCGTCTTGAACGTGATGGAGTTGTACGGGTGTGCGGCCTTGAAGCCCGCCAGCGGGGGCAGTGGTCTCGCCGCGGCTCAGTACCACTACACTTCTCGTGACGTGGTTTCCTGAGTTCATCAACGATGAGAGCGATTCGTGCTTCACAGCCGCCTCGCGTCGGGAGCTGGCACGCTGCTTTAGCGAGTCTCCTCAAATGCGTGTGGGTAGCGGCGGCGCCAGTTCTATGCCTCCACAGCAGAGGAACAGCATCGAGATCAACGCGCCGGGCGAGTGGAAGCCATAGGCGCGACGCGCGATCACCCGCAGCTTGTTGTTGATGCCCTCCACCGGACCGTTCGTCATCTTCGTGTCCAGGTACGCCAGGATGCCTTCAGCGTGTTTCCGAATCGTACGCCCCAGCTTCACGAACGGCGTCAGGCGGGACCGCGCAGCCCACTCCAGCCACTCATCGAGCAGCGCCGGCGCATCCTCGGGTGTCGCCTGCCCCAGGATCGTCGCCAGGTACTCCTTCAGTTCGTAGGCCCGGTCCAGCGCCCGGTTCTTACGACGCAACGTCTCCAGACGCCGGGCCTCACCAGGCCTCAGCCGCGCCGGGTGCTTCAGCAACGCATAGCGCGTCCCCTTGAGCGCCTTCGCATCCTCCGGCTCCGAGGCCAGCCGCCGCTGCTCCGAACGCCGCACCTCGTCAACCGCATCCGCCGCAAGCCGTTCAACGTGAAACCGGTCGAACACCACCCGCGCGTGCGGAACCCACGCCCGCAGCGCCTTCTGCCAGCTCGACGCCAGGTCCGCCGTCACCAACTCGATCCGCGCACAGCCACCAGGTCCCAACTGCTCGAAGAAGGCCCCCAGCGTCTCGGCGCTGCGCCCCCGCCCCGCCCAAACCACCCGACGCTCGTCATGGTCAACCACGATCGTCAGGTAGCGGTGACGCTTCCGGTAGCTGAACTCATCGACGCCGATTCGTCTCAGCTTGGCGAACCGAGCCCCGTCCAGCCGCCGCGCCACAACCCGTTCCACGATGCTGCCCACCGTCACCCACGATATCCCCAGCAGGCGGCTCACCGCCGTCCGGTCCGTCACCTGCGCCAGATACGCCGCCAATTCCTCGAACCCCGACGTGAACACGCTGCTGCCGCTCGCCCACGGCACCTGCTCCACCTTCACCCCGCGGCAACGCCGGCACGACACCCGCCACGGCGCATACCGCAGCCACGCCGGCATCCGGCCCCAGGACAGATGCCGCCACTCGCGCACCGGCTGCCGGTCATACCGCGGCGACCGCTTCCCGCACGTCCCGCACCGGGAACGCCGCCACGCCGGCTCCACCGACACCGTCAACGGACCGTCGGCGGCCATTTCCACCTGCTTGACGTACATCTGCGTGACACCCAACAGCCGCCGTAGTAACGTAGTCAGACGCATGGGGCTCTCCTCCTCGCGGGTCGTGGTGATACACGCCCATGAGACCAGGAAGCCCCTTGCGTTTGCAACCGCTTCCGCCAAGCGAGACGACGCACGCGGCCCCGACAACACCCTTGGCCCCGCCCAACGGGCGTCCGCCGCCGGCGCCGGGACCCGAGGTGGCCGTTGGGGCAATCAGCCAGCGTCTATCCCCGAACCGCCAGCCGTCGCGCTTTCCGCGTTGTCGTGGACGGCCGGGACGCCCCCGTCCAGGCCGGGCCGCAAGGCCCATATCTGCTGCTTGAGCGGAGGGACGGACGGTGTGTCACCCGAAGGGCCGCAGCGCAGCGAAGGACGCGCGTAGCGCGTTGACACGCCGGCCGGCCCGCAGCTACTCCGCTCCGACTATATCCCGCCACGGTGCGCCACGCCCGCCGCCGGTCAGGTGAACTGCCAGCACCCCTCGCCGACCCGCCGATCGCGCCTCAACCCACCCACACCCGTTTGAGGAGAGCCGCTTTAGCTCCCGCGTGGATGGTTCCTGACCGCTGGGCGCGCCTGTCGTTGGTCGGTTCGCTCGCGATAACTGGATTTATCGCGAGTAAAAAACGCGGTCTCCGGAACTGAACCGGAAGACCGCCAAATGCCGGGATCACAGCCGAGGGAGGACTTGAAACACTCGCTCGAACGAGCTCACGCAACACGGGTGGAAGAGCCCATGGACGCCTACTTCAAGGCGGCCCGCGGCGCGTTCAGCCGCAACACGGAACGGGCTCTAAGGTCGGACGTGCAGGTATTCAGGACCTGGTGCCGGGAGCAGGTCCGGACGGCCTTTCCGGCCGGCGCCGCAACGGTGGCCGCCTTCATCGACGAGATGGGGCGTATCAAGACCCCGGCGACGGTGCGCCGCTGCGTCTCGAGCATCGCCACGGTGCACAAGGCGCTCCAGGAGACCAACCCAGTCGACAGCACGGCCGTCCGGTTCGCGCTGCAACGCATGCACCGGCGGCGCGGGCGCCGACAGGCGCAGGTCCAGGGACTGACCTGGCCGCTACGCAACCTCCTGATCGAGGCGACCGGAGACCGTCTAATCGACGCCCGGGACCGCGCACTGCTGGCGGTGGGCTACGACACACTGCTCCGGCGGGCCGAGCTGGTGTCCGTAAAAGTCGCGGATGTGCTGGAGGAAATCGACGGGACCGCAACGCTGCTCGTACGGTCGGGCAAGACCGACGCGGAAGGACGAGGCGCGACGCTCTACTTGGCGCGGGACACCGTGGCGCTCGTCAAGACATGGCGCGAGGTTGGCAGCATCGACGGTGGATACCTGTTCCGGTCGGTGCGCAAGGATGCGACGGTCGGGGAGAAGCTCGACGCGAGCCAGGTGCCGCGCATCTACAAGAGGATGGCGCGACACGCTGGTATTCCCGCCGACATCGTGGACACCCTGGCCGGGCACAGCACCCGGGTCGGGGCGGTACAGGACATGATCGCGTGCGGAATCGAGCTGCCCGCCATCCTCCAGTCCGGACGCTGGAAGACGACCCGGATGGTCCAACATTACGGGGAGCGGCTGCTCGCACGACGCAGCGGCGCCGCCCAGCTGGCCGAGCGGCAGAACCGGTGAGAGAAACCACACCGCCGAAGACGAGGGCGCGGAACAGGGCGTCCAGAACAGGGCCAAGCCGACCGATGCGCCCCCCGGGCAGAGCTTCGAGCCAGAGGACGGGCGTGACGTTATCGCGAGCAAAACTGCGGGGATTTCGGCCACGAAGGGGCGCAGAACCGCAGGCCGCCCAGGCGGGGTCAGGGGTACACACCCGTCAGGACGGACAGAAGCACCGGTTTTCGGTAGGATACGGACGGGCAGGGTCACCGGGACCCAGAACGAGGGCCCAAGACTAGAATCCGACCGTGACGGTGATGCAGTGTTTACTCGCGATAAATCCAGTTATCGCGAGTTACGCACCTGCCGGAACTGCCCCAAACGGCCTCCATCGACGCCGTCTTTCATCGCTCAGGGCTCGCAGGCCCTCGCTTCGCTCCTCTCTCTGTTTTGACGGAAAACTCGTCGGGTAAGTTGTCTCTGGACCTGACCGACGGCTGGTGCAGGTGCCTGCCGCGGCGGTTTCCATTCGCCTTGCTGGCGTGTGGTGACCGGAGCGTTTCGCCTCCAGCCAGCGTTGGCTTGGGTGTTCGGAGATGCGAGCTGCGGGCGGCAGCTTGAGGGCCATCAACCTCTACTTCGGCGTCGACCATCACACGGTCGAGAAGGCGATCTGCTGGTTCCGGTCGTGCTGAGGTAGGAGTGGTCCGTCCGGTTCATCTTCTACTCACCCGTTCCAGCACGTCGTCCAGCCGGATCGGCTTGTAGCCGGTGCGCTCGACGGTCACGTTTGCGTGTCGCTCGGTGGCGTCTTCCTCGCCGTGCAGGTGTCCGTGGATGTTGACCGCCGGCACGGGCCGCCGACGGAGCGGAAGGTGTGTGACGGCCGCCGGGGGATCGGTGTCGAGGATCACCGCCCAGTACTGGTCGGTGAAGCCTGCCGCCTGCAGCGGCTCGCGCTGCCGCACATCGTGGTTCCCCCTGATGAGGAGCCGCCGGCCCGGGCAACTCTTCACGTCGTTCACGTGCTCCGGATCAGTCCAGAAGCTCGCTACGGCGACGTCGCCCAGGCAGATGATCAGGTCGTCCGGTCGGACTGTCGCCCGCCAGCTGGCCAGCAGCTCTCGGTCCATGTCTTCGGTGGTCGGGAATGGTCGACGCTTCAGCAGGGCGAACGTGTCGTCTCCCAGGTGAAGGTCGCTCCAGAGCCATGTCCGTTCCGGGTCCGGCCTGATCACCGGGATGTCCGTCCGGAGGAGATGCCAGCGCATGTACGCCAGCTCCTCCCAGGGCTGGGGTTCGGGCTCGTCCAGCCGTTCGGCTTCTTCCCGCAGATCGGCTTCCCAGAGGTCTCGAATCTCGCCGGCGGTAACCATGGGTTTGGCGCGCCCGGGGGCGCCGTCCTCCAGCCGCTTCTTGGTTCCCCTGGCCCCCGGCCACGGGGGCGACCGTGGTGACGATGGAGGAGACGGTGGTCGACTGCGGTGCAGTCAGACGTCACGCGCCCGTAGGGCCGATGTGGTTCAGTTGCTCGGCCGTCGTCTGCCCCGGCACCCGCTCGCCCTTGGCCAAAGACGTCGCGAGACGGCGAATTGCCGTCAGCGATCTCGGCTGATACTGCACTTGCTCGACCACCACGTTGATGTGTCGGGTTCCCGGCGGAGTCCCCGTGTGCCGATGCCCGTGGACGTTCACGCACCCTTCTGGTACGTCGCGGAGCGGCACGTGCGTCAGGAGCAACTCGGGGCTGCCCGGCATGTAGATGCTGCTGAAGACCTCGTCGAATCCGTCGAGATGTCCCCCGAAGGTGTCGTCGAACTCGTGATTGCCGACCACGAGGATCTTCCGGCCGGGTGCCGCCCGGAGCTGTTTCAGCCGACGGCCGGAGAGACCCCCGATCGCGACATCGCCCAAGATCACGACCGTGTCGTCGGGCTCTACTACGCGTTGCCATGCCCCGAATAGGGCGTCGTCCATCTCATCGGGTGTCTTGTACGGTCTGCCGAAGACGCTGATCGTCATGGCGTGGCCGAGGTGGAGATCGCTCCACAACCACACCTGCGTGTGGTCCTCCTCGTGGAACTCACTCGGCTGCATGTGCCTCGACGCAGAGAGCAGTTGCCAGAAGCCCCGGCGTTCTTCTGATTCGAGACCAAGGTTGCCGATGTCGTACCGAAGCTCCCTCTCGTACAAGGCCTTCAGGCCGTCAGCTGTCGCGACCGCGCTCACTGTTTTCGACTCCGAACGGTTTTCGCGAGAGAAGTTCGGCTTGCTCCAGCACGGTTCGTGTCGCCGACTCCTTTTTGTCCGGTGGATAACCGTGCTTCCGCAGTACGCGTTTCACGAAAACGCGCATTTTCGCCCGCACGTTTTCGCGTAGCGTCCAGTCGATTGTGATGTTGGCTCGGACGGTCGTGACGAGTTCCCGGGCGATGTCGCACAGTTTGTCGTCACCCAGGACCTGCACGGCGCTATCGTTGACTCCCAGTGCGTCGTAGAACGCGAGTTCGTCGTCAGAGAGGCCCAGCGCTTCGCCGCGGGCACTGGCCTCGCGGATTTCTCGGGCGAGGCTGATCAGTTCCTTGATCACTTGAGCGGCCTCGATGGCCCGGTTCTGGTAGCGGCGGATCGTCTGCTCCAGCATTTCGGCGAACGACCGCGCCTGCACGACGTTCTTGCGCCGCCGGGTCGCCAGCTCGCCCTTCAGCAGCTTCTCCAGCAGCTCGACGGCGAGATTCCGCCGGCGCATGCTGCGGACTTCGCGCAGGAAATCCTCCGACAGGACCGACACGTCCGGCTTCTTCAACCCCGCTGCGGCGAAAATGTCCACCACGCCGTCCGATGCCACGGCTCGTGAGACGATCTGGCGCACCGCGTGGTCCAGCTCTTCGTCAGACTTGGGACTGGGGCCGGGCCGCTTGGACAACGCCGCCCGGACGTGCTGGAACAGCGACACGTCGTCGCGGATGCGGACTGTTTCGGGGTGTGGCACCGCCAGTGCGAACGCCTGCGAAAGCTCGCGGACGGCCTGCAGGCACCGCGCCTTGCCGTCCTCCTGCGCCAACACGTGCTCCAGCGCTGCTGGCAGCAGGTTGAGGCGGTCGGCCGGCGAGCCGGTCGCCCATGCGGACCGGTCGAAGCCGTGAAACAGGCCGCAGCAGACCTCGTACTTCTCCAGCATCACCCGGACCGCTTGCTCCTTGTCGATCGCCGTCTGACCCTTGCCGCCGCTTTCGGTGTAGGTCGCCAGCGCCCGCTTCAGTTCGTGGGCCAGCCCCAGGTAGTCGACGACCAGTCCGCCCGGTTTGTCCTGGAACACGCGGTTGACTCGCGCGATGGCCTGCATCAGCCCGTGGCCGCGCATCGGCTTGTCCACGTACATCGTGTGCAGGCTCGGAGCGTCGAAGCCGGTCAGCCACATGTCGCGGACTAGCACCATGCGGAGCGGGTCGGCAGAATCGCGAAACCGCTTCGCCAGCGCCTCCCGGCGGGCCTTGTTGCCGATGTGGGCCTGCCAGTCGGGCGGGTCGGATGCCTGACCCGTCATCACGACCTTCAGCCCCCCGCGGGTGTCGTCGTCATCGCGCCATCCCGGCCGCAGGCGGACCAGTTCGCGGTAGAGCTCGATGCAGATTCGCCGGCTCATGCAGACCACCATCGCCTTGCCGTCCATCGCGTCTGTGCGGCTCTCGAAGTGCTCCACGATGTCGCGGGCTATGAGCGCGACCCGCTTTTTGGCACCGACGACGGCTTCGAGTTGCGCCCACTTCGTCTTCAGCTTCTCGCGGCGGTCGGCCTCCTCGCCTTCGGTCACCTCCTCAAAGCCGGCGTTGATCTGCGGTCGCTCGGTCTCGTTGAGAGCCAGCTTGGCAAGGCGGCTCTCGTAGTAGATCGGCACGGTCGCCGCGTCGTCGACCGCCCGTTGGATGTCGTAGACGCTGATGTGGTCGCCGAACACGGCGCGGGTGCTGGCGTCGGCCAGCTCGATGGGCGTTCCCGTGAACCCGATGAATGAGGTGTTGGGCAGCGCGTCCCGCATGTGGCGGGCGTAGCCGTCGATGAAGTCGTACTGGCTGCGGTGCGCCTCGTCAGCGATCACCACGATGTTGCGGCGGTCCGACAGCCGCGGATGCCGGTCGCCCTTCTCCTCGGGGAAGAACTTCTGGATCGTCGTGAACACCACGCCGCCGGATTCCACGGCGAGCTTCGCCCGCAGGTCGGCGCGGCTCTGGGCCTGGGCAGGAGGCTGGCGCAGCAGGTCGGCGCAAAGCGAGAAGGTCGTGAACAGTTGGTCGTCGAGATCGTTGCGGTCCGTCAACACGACGACGGTGGGATTCTCCATCGCGGGCTCGCGGACGATGCGTCCGGTGTAGAACGCCATCGTCAGGCTCTTGCCTGAACCCTGGGTGTGCCAGACTACGCCGATCCGCCGGTCGCCGCGGGCGCCCCCCGGCTGGCGGGCCGCCTCGGAGCGGCCTTGCGCGTCGTCGTTCGCCGCGGCCTGCTGCAACGCCGCTGCCCGCAGCGTCTCGGCGATGGCGGTCTGTACGGCGTGGAACTGGTGGTACCCGGCCATCTTCTTGACCAGAGCGCCGCTGCCGTCGTCCTCGAACACGATGAAGTCGCGGACCAGGGCCAGCAACCGGCGCGGATCGCAGGCGCCATCGAGCAGCACGCGGAGTTGCGGCAAGCTCGCGTCCGCCAGCGTCTCGCCCGCGATCGTGCGCCAGCGCTTGAACCACTCCCAGCCCGCCGTCAACGTGCCGATGCGAGCCTCGAGCCCGTCCGACACGATGAGCGCGGCGTTGAAGGCGAACAGCGAAGGGATCTCCGCTCTGTAGGTCTGAAGCTGCTTGAAGGCCGTCTGGATCGTGGCGTTTTCGTCGGCTGGGTTCTTCAGCTCGATGATGCCGAGCGGCAGTCCGTTGACGAACAACACGATGTCGGGCCGCCGTTCATGGCGGTTCTCGACGACGGTGAACTGGTTGACGGCGAGCCAGTCGTTCGCGTTCGGTTCGTCGAAGTCCAGCACGCGCATCTGGGTGCCGCGAACCCGACCGTCCGTGTCGGCGTACTCCACAGTGACGCCGGCGACGACCATCCGATGGAAGTCGCGGTTCCGGGCCTCCAGCGTCGCCCCGGCCGGGTGGGTCAGTCGGTGGTGGGCGTCGTCGAGGGCGTCGTCGGGTACGTCGGGGTTGAGGCGGGCGAGCGCGGATCGCAAGCGGCCGTGCAGAACAACCTCGTCGTAGTCGGCGCGTTCAGCGGTAGGCGTGTCGGGCGCGATGTCAGGACCGTACACGACGGTCCAGCCGAGCGCCCCGAGCCAGTCGAGGGCGACGGCTTCGACGGTCGATTCCGACACGGATGCTTCGGTCATGGTCGCGAGTCCGTCAAGCTTCGTGCGTCCCGACCGGTGCCGGGTTGTCAACGCTCCCGGTCGCCGGCTCTAGTCCGTCAACCCGCAATTCGCCGGAGACCAGCTTCGGAAGCAGCGTGTCGCGCAGCGCGGTCAGAGTGGCGACCTCTGCCGTGCGGAGTCGTATCATCTGGTCCAAGGGATGGACGACATCCTCGAAGCCTCGGACGACATCCGGTGCCGGTTGCGACAGTGGTAGGCGTGCAAGCTGCTTGCGGTTAATTGCCCCGAACACAGTGCCGGTATTCTCGTACTCACGCATGTGCGTCTGCAACGCCTGAGCCGCGCAGTATCCGTATGACACGGCACTGGATCTAGACCGTAGCGCGGCAACCCCACGCCCAATACAGCACCGCTCCCACGCCATGTTGATATCCCCGACGGGTGCGCGGACGCTCACGATCGTGTCCCAGGGCTGTGCTATTCGGTGCGGAGCCGTACAGAACTTGCGGTTCTTCGGGTACCGAAAGCCGAAGTCGGAACGTCCTTGGAAGAACGGGGGGCCGTCACCGGTGTCGTTGTAGGTGTGTCCCGGTGGGGATTGCCCCATGACGATCTCGAACTCGTCCTCCACCTGGCCGACCCTCCAGCCCTCAGGAATCTCTCCCAGTTCTGAGTCCACCAGCCGGTCCGGGAACAGGTCGGCGATGTCCTTCGGCAGCCCGGTATCGCGACCATCCATCTTGGCCCGCACCGGGTCGAAATGGACGAACCAGGACCGGAACAGCGCCCGCGCCATCGCCTCCAGCGTCGCGTTCATCCGACGGTTCAGCTCGATCTTGTCGTCTAGTGTGCCGAGGATGTGCGCGATGGCGCGCTGCTCGACGAGAGGAGGCGCGGGAATCTCAAGCGCGGACAGGTCTCTTCCTGTGATTCCGGCGACTGCGACTTGGCGGCGTATTGTGTCCAGGCGATGCAATCCTGATGGCGAGCAAAAGTAGTAGTACAAGTACAACGGATTTGACGTCGTGGTGTCCGGCCGGGCGCGAATTATCGAGGACTCGAATGTTGTCGGTTCGTCTACATCAAGCACCACACAGCACTTCCCGGCTCCCTCCGCTACCAACGAACGCCGTGCGAAGAGTAGATCGCCTTTCGCAACGGAGAAGCGCTTGATCTCGGACTCCGACAGCCCCACCCTCTTCATCGGCACCGCATGGAGCCTTGGGTGGGCGAAGATCTCGCCCATGTTGACGACCTTCACGCCATGACCGTGATGGTCCTTGCTCTTGTAGACTCCGTTTCGGACTGGTTCGTCCAGTAGCTGGTCGAAGCGACGAATCGGCCACTCTTCCAGTTCAGCGCGGAGTGGTACGTGATTCGCGAGAATCCGATGTTGGAAGCTCTCGGATGCGGTTGCCCAATCCACGATGTCTACTCGAAAGGGCAGATCGGAGTCCGTGAAGGCAGCTCGCAGTCTTGCCGTTCGGTCGACACTCAAAGGCTCGTCCGTCATCAGCGCAAGGTCGAGATCGGAGGTCTCCCGCGCGTTCCAGGCCACCCGTGATCCGAAGGCGCGAACCTCCAGGGCGGGCACATGCTCACGGAGAATCCGCCGAACCGTCGCCAGATCCGCAGGTCGGATGTCAATAGGGTTCACGGGTTGCGCTTCTGAAGCTCTTGCAGGAGGAAACGCATGTCCCGCAGGAACTCGTCAATCACCAAGACCGTTTCCTCCGCCCGATCCGCGTCGTACGTGTGGGAGGTCTTGTTCCGCAGCTCCCGGTAGCGGATGTAGGGCGGTGCCTCGCGCACGATCCCGGCATCGGCCGCGTCGCGCATCTGGTCGGCGAAGTCCATCTTCCGCAAGGCGTCGGGATTGGCGACAATCTGGGCCAGTTGCCTCCGGGTCATCTTGACCGCCAGCTCGTAGGTGAACTCGAAGGCCTGGATGGTGGCGGCACGGAACTGCTCTCGCAGATGGGAGTCCGTGCGCGCAAGGTCGCCATGCAGGTAGTCGAAGCTCCTCTGGAGCTGATTGACGGCGTTTTCAAGGGGCGAGTAGTCGAGCTTCACTTCGACAACTCCTGCCGCTGGAAGCCCAGCGCCTTCAGGTTCTCGGCGATGGCCACATCGAGCCGCGCCCCCTCGGCCTGCTGCACTTGCAGCTCCCCGACCAGCCGTCGCATCTTCGCCTCGAACGGCTCGCCGTCGTCCGGCTGCGGCTCTGCGCCGACGTAGCGCCCCGGCGTCAACACGTGGCCGTGCCGGCGCACCTCGTCGAGGGGGGCGCTCTTGCAGAAGCCGGCGAGGTCTTCGTAGACGTCCGCGCCGTCGCGCCAGGCGTGGTAGGCGCCGGCGATGCGGGCGATGTCGTCGTCGGTCAGCTCGCGGTGGGTGCGGTCGACCATCCGTCCGAGCTTGCGGGCGTCGATGAACAGCACCTTGCCGCGGCGCGGCCGGCGGCGGGCCAGGAACCAGAGACAGGCGGGAATCTGGGTCGAGTAGAAGAGCTGGCCGGGCAGGGCGACCATGCAGTCCACCAGGTCGGCCTCGATCAGGTTCTTCCGGATCTCCCCCTCGCCGGACTGGCTCGACGACATCGAGCCGTTGGCGAGCACGAACCCTGCGACGCCGGCGGGCGCGAGGTGGTGCACGATGTGCTGCACCCAGGCGAAGTTGGCGTTGCCCTTCGGCGGCACGCCGTAGTGCCAGCGCTTGTCGTCGGCCAGATGTTCGCCGCCCCAGTCGGAGACGTTGAACGGGGGGTTGGCGAGGATGAAGTCGGCCTTCAGGTCCGGGTGCCGGTCATTGCGGAAGCTGTCGCCGTGACCGATTTGCCCCGCGATGCCGCGGATGGCGAGGTTCATCTTCGCGAGCCGCCACGTGGTGTAGTTCGACTCCTGGCCGTAGATGCTGATGTCGCCGCGCGCCTTGCCGCCGTTCCCGTTGCCGCTGGCGTGAGCGCGGATGAACTCGATGGATTGCACGAACATGCCGGAAGAGCCGCAGCAGGGGTCGTAGACCCGGCCCCGGTACGGCTCGAGCATCTCGACCAGTAGCTTGACGATGCAGCGCGGGGTGTAGAACTCGCCGCCCTTCTTGCCCTCGGCGCTTGCGAACTGAGAGAGGAAGTACTCGTAGACGCGGCCGAGCACGTCGCGGGAACGGGCGTCCTCGTCGCCGATCTGGATGTTGCTGACGAGGTCGACCAACTGGCCCAGACGCTGCTTGTCGAGCGAGAGCCGGGCGAAGTCACGCGGAAGCACGTTCTTGAGCGCGGGGTTGTCGTGCTCGATTGCCGCCATGGCGGCGTCGACGGTCAGGCCGATGGTCGATTGCCTCGCCTGGGCCTTCAGATGCGCCCACCGGGCCACTGGCGGTACCCAGAAGATGTTCTCGGACGTGTACTCGTCCTGGTCCTCGGCGGCGTCTTCGCCCCACTCGGCCAGAACTGCGGCATGGCGCTCCTCGAAGGCGTCGGAGATGTACTTCAGGAAGATCAGCCCGAGCACGACGTGCTTGTACTCGGCGGCGTCCATTGAGCCCCGCAGGGCATCCGCCATCGCCCACAGCTTGGCTTCATGGCCGATGGTGGCTCCGTTGTCGGTCTTGGCTGCGTCGCTTGCACGGTTCTGTCTTGCCGTCATTCCGCTGGTTCCTCGCCGTCTGAATCAACCAACTGTTGTGTCTCCGTCGAGTTCCCAGTGTCGCGCTGGGTACTCGTACGGCGAGTTAAGGATCGGCTGATCGTAGAAGGCGTTCGACGCAGGATTCATGGTCGGGTAAAGCCTTATCGCGGTGGGCCGATCATCGCGCCGACGACGACGCCAACGATCTCCCAGTCCTCGGTCTGTTCATCGATCACGATGGCGCAGTGTTCGGGGTTCTTGCTGCACGGTCGTAGCTCCACTCGGTCTTCGCTCGGTCGGTGAAAGCACTTCAGCGTGATGTCCGTGCCGATTCTGGCTACCACGATGTCGCCCTCAGATGCGTTCGGCGTGCGCTTCACCGCGACGATGTCGCCGGACTGGTACCCGACCGAGGACATGCTGTCCCCGCGCACGACGATGTAGAGGTCCGCCTGTGGGTGGAGCCGTTTGGCGAGGTCGTCCGAGACTCGCCAAACGGCCTTGCTCTCGTCGGCGAGGATCGGCGTCCCTGCGGCTACCTCGGGTAGCTCGTCGGGGTCGAACACGGGGGTTCCCTCGCGCAGGAGCTGGATGCCCCGGTCCATGCCTGGGGTGAGCTGGATCCAGCCCTTCCTCTCGAGGGCTTGCAGGTGAGTCTTCACTGCGGATGGGAACGCGAGTCCCAAGCTCCGCGTCAACTCCCATCGCGATGGCGGCATGCCCCACCGCCGGATGTGCTCGCGGATGAGGTCGAGCACCTCCTGCTGTCGGTCGGTCAGATCTCGTGCTCGCATGTCCGGTCGGTTTGGGGTTGACAAGCCCTCTGGCGTGTGCTCCAATCTGACACCTGTCACATTGGACAGTTGCCCGACGTGACCCGTATTCAAGTCTACCACGTTGAACCTTGAGGGGATGACGCATGCGCACGAAGTCGCCCGTCGCCATGAAGGACGGGCCCTCGTCCGGGGTGGCGCTGGTGGCGGCGCTCGTGTCGTGCCTGACGGGCCGACCCGTACGTGGCGATCTGGCGATGACCGGCGAGATCACGTTGTCGGGGCATGTTCTCTCTGTCGCCGCCATCAACGAGAAGGTGCAGGGCGCGGTGCGGCGCGGGCTGGCGCACGTGGTCCTGCCACAGCTCAACCAGAAGCACTTCGAACAGGATGTTCCTGGCGATGTCCGCCGCCGCGTCACGGTGCACTACGTACGCCGGATCGACGACGTGTTGCATCTGGTCCTGAGCCGTGCGGTGGTGGTGGACGACCGCCGACTTGAGTCTTCTTCGCCGCGGGCGCGGCGGTAGTCGGAGTTCACGAAAGATGGCCATCTTCACGCTCGGCTGGCGTCCGATTGGTTCGAGCAAGCGCCGCTGGCAGCTCCAGGACTGCATTGATGTTGCAGAAGCTGCGCGACTCGCGGCGGGCTTGGCGCGTTTCGACGGGGGCGGTCGGTGGAGGGTCTACGACATGGTGACCGTGCCGGCGGAAGGCGGCTCGGTGAAGCTTGTGCGCCGGAGTGTGGTCGCTGAAGGTGTCGTCCTTCCGGACGTTCCGGTGACTCGTCTGCCGGGTCCCGTCGCGGTTCTCGGCCGGTGAGGTCGTTGCGTTCAAGACGGAGGTTGCTTGTGGCTCACGTGTCTGTCTACCGAGTTGGCGCCGTCGGCGCTGATCCTCTGCA
Source organism: Vicinamibacterales bacterium (assembly GCA_965229825.1). Taxonomy (GTDB): domain Bacteria; phylum Acidobacteriota; class Vicinamibacteria; order Vicinamibacterales; family UBA8438; genus JAJEEA01. The sequence continues at coordinate 655,155 of CBDDJQ010000011.1, read as the reverse complement.
CGTGTTCGGCGGCGAGGCTCATGATCTCGACCTCCGTCACGGTGCTTGGCTCGGGTGGCTTCCGCTGGATCTGGTCGAGTTCGCTGGGCCGGGTGTCGCCCTGGCGCGCGACCGGTGGTTGACTGTGCCGTCGCGCCGGTCGGAGGGTCTCCGGCATGTCGTTGCTGGCGACTTGGTCACCGCGCGAGACGCCGCCGGCGAACTCATCGCTCGCGGTGAGTTCGGGCTGACCGCGTACACGAACAGTCCTGTGGACGTCTCGTCGGACGGGTCGCTGTGGGCGTCGTCGGTCGCCGTGTTGGTCGCTGACGATCTGGCGGTGTGCGTCGATCGGCTCCGCAGTGCGCACGCGGCCTTGGCCGAGTGCGTTGACGGGGCTGAGCAGGAGCGCGCAGTCCTGGACGCGTGTCAGGGCAGTTCTTCCGGTGACTCGCCGGTGCAGCGGCGCTGTGGTCGTGCTGTGCGGGATCTGCAGGAGCAGCAATCTCGTCTTCATCACCTGCTTGAGGCGGTCGTCCGCATCGGCGTCTTCGATCCTGCGGTTGTTCTTCGGTGATCGTTCGGTTTGTCGTTCTTCTGGACCGTGTGTTGCGTTCCGTGGTGCCGCCTGATGGATCGTCTACATAAAGGTGCGTCCAAGCCAGCGGACTTCGCCGACGGTGATTGTGTTCTCGGGCAAGGGCTCTGTCGGCCAAGAGGTCTTGTCCGGGTTGTCGCAGTGCAGGAGCCAGCCGGCGTCGGGGTCGTCGATCACCCGTCTGGCGACCACCTCCTCCCCGATGCGGAGTACGTAGATCCTGCCGTCTTGATGTTCCGTGCCCGCGGTGTCGATGAGGATCAGCGCTCCGTCCGGAAGGGTCGGCTCCATTGCCTCGCCGCCCACCTGGATGATCCGGCAGAGGTCGGCCTTCAGCCCGTGCTCACGCACCCAGGGGTGCGGGAATCTGTGCCGCCTTTTGAACACTCCGTCGGTACTGGTGGCGCCGGCGCCCACCGTCGCGTCGATCTCGTTGACGCCGACGTAGTCCGCGCATTCGGGGTCGAGTCGCTCTGCATGGCCTGCCTCGAGGTCCCGGACGCGGGCGGCCTTGGTCTTCAGCTCGGTGACGATTTCCTGCATCGGTCGCGGATCATCGACCCGTTCTACGAGGTACTCGATGGACGTGCCGAGCGCATCGGCCAGCGCGATCGACGTTCGCAGCGAGGCGCGCGAGTCGCCGTTCTCAACCATCGAGATCTGGCTGGCCGATGTCTTGCACATCGAAGCCAGCCTCCTCTGCGACAGCCCGCGCCGCTTGCGCATCGTCTTGAGTCGATGCCCGCGAATCTGCATTCGCTCTTCGTCTTGTTGACCGTTCACCTTTACTGCTGTTATCATCGAACCTCCAGTTGCGGAGACCATCCCGTCACTGCGCTTCGGGAGCACTCGGCGTCCTCAAGTCGTCGAGTGCATGCGGCGGTTTCCCCCCAAATTTTTGGGAGACCGGTCGTTTCTCGAGCACGGCATCCATCGAATGACGGCGTCCGTCCGGCTCCCTTTAGCAGGGGTCGGGGATCATCTCGTGCCGTGGTTTGTGCACGAGAACGGAGCGTTCTTCTGGTGTCGTACTCGACCGCCCTCTTCCGCATTTCCGCTCTTGCAGAATCTTGTCTACTGCCGCGTGGCGGCGGTCCGCTCACGCGTGTACTGCTGTACTCCCTGGTGGTGTTCCGCCGGCGAGTGGTTCGTGGACATTTCTGGATTCGTTCTGGCGCTTGGGGCAGGTCCGTCCGTCTGGTCTTGAGGTTTGGTGCGCTGACAGCGCTGCGCGTTGGACGACTGCTGGCGCGCACTAGTACGAGGGTTGTGGGAGCAGCCCGTAGCGCAGATGCCGGAGTAGCTTGAGTCGAGGGAAGGACGCGCCGGAAGCCTGATGGCTCCCGGCGCTGGATCGAACACCGGGCTCCAAAGGTCTGTCCTACCAGGCCCGCGGAGCGAGACAGCGGCGCGGGAGTTTCTCCCACCCCACGATCCTGGCCGGAATTGTGCCCCTTGGAGGCCGTTTCCGTCAAGGACGCTGTGAGGCGGGTGCTCTCCCGTTGCCGCTGGGGAGGACTCGTCATGTCACGTCGAGGGAGGCATCCTCACAACCGTTTAACAGTTGCGGTCGTGAACCGGGCGTGCCCTGGGCGACACGCCGACGGAAACGGTCTCTATTTGGTCGTGCGACCGAGTCTCGCGCGTTCGTGGATTCAGCGCGTTACGATCAATAAGCAACGGACCGATTTGGGCCTCGGCCCGTACCCGCTGGTGTCGCTGGCTGCCGCGAGGCGTGCGGCCATCGAGAACCTGCTGACTCTTCGTGACGGGCGGGATCCGAGAGTCAAGGCGGTGCCCACCGAGGGTCCGATGAGTCCGCCCTTCCGTGAGATCTACGAGATCGTCACCGAAAATCGCCGTTCGAATTGGAAAACGAAGGCGAGTGAAGCCTCGTGGCACCGTGGCTTCGATAAGTACGTCCTCCCGGTCATCGGCGATAAGCCGATTGCGACCATTTCGCTCAGCAATGTTCGGGACATTGTCCTCCCGCACTGGGGCGCCCGCAAAAACGCGCCCGGGACTGTCCTGCGGCAGAACATCGAGGCTGTCTTCGATTGGGCCGTTGGGGAGAACTACAGAGTCGACAATCCTGCTGCCAACCTGAGGAGACTTCTTCCGAAGCGCAGGTCTCATGTCCGCCACCACCCGAGGCTTCCGCATAACGAGGCTCGTGAGGCTCTGGCCGAATGGCTGGAGCTTCCTGTGAGAGAGCCCGTAAGGCTGGTGGTGCTCTTCATCGTCCTGACCGCGGCGCGTCTCAGCGAGGCCACACGCGCGATCTGGGGAGAGATCGATTTCCCCAGGGCGCGTTGGCAGGTGCCGGGGGAGCGCATGAAATCGGGCTCTCCTCAAACGGGTGTGGGTGGGTTGAGGCGCGATCGGCGGGTCGGCGAGGGGTGCTGGCAGTTCACCTGACCGGCGGCGGGCGTGGCGCACCGTGGCGGGATATAGTCGGAGCGGAGTAGCTGCGGGCCGGCCGGCGTGTCAACGCGCTACGCGCGTCCTTCGCTGCGCTGCGGCCCTTCGGGTGACACACCGTCCGTCCCTCCGCTCAAGCAGCAGATATGGGCCTTGCGGCCCGGCCTGGACGGGGGCGTCCCGGCCGTCCACGACAACGCGGAAAGCGCGACGGCTGGCGGTTCGGGGATAGACGCTGGCTGATTGCCCCAACGGCCACCTCGGGTCCCGGCGCCGGCGGCGGACGCCCGTTGGGCGGGGCCAAGGGTGTTGTCGGGGCCGCGTGCGTCGTCTCGCTTGGCGGAAGCGGTTGCAAACGCAAGGGGCTTCCTGGTCTCATGGGCGTGTATCACCACGACCCGCGAGGAGGAGAGCCCCATGCGTCTGACTACGTTACTACGGCGGCTGTTGGGTGTCACGCAGATGTACGTCAAGCAGGTGGAAATGGCCGCCGACGGTCCGTTGACGGTGTCGGTGGAGCCGGCGTGGCGGCGTTCCCGGTGCGGGACGTGCGGGAAGCGGTCGCCGCGGTATGACCGGCAGCCGGTGCGCGAGTGGCGGCATCTGTCCTGGGGCCGGATGCCGGCGTGGCTGCGGTATGCGCCGTGGCGGGTGTCGTGCCGGCGTTGCCGCGGGGTGAAGGTGGAGCAGGTGCCGTGGGCGAGCGGCAGCAGCGTGTTCACGTCGGGGTTCGAGGAATTGGCGGCGTATCTGGCGCAGGTGACGGACCGGACGGCGGTGAGCCGCCTGCTGGGGATATCGTGGGTGACGGTGGGCAGCATCGTGGAACGGGTTGTGGCGCGGCGGCTGGACGGGGCTCGGTTCGCCAAGCTGAGACGAATCGGCGTCGATGAGTTCAGCTACCGGAAGCGTCACCGCTACCTGACGATCGTGGTTGACCATGACGAGCGTCGGGTGGTTTGGGCGGGGCGGGGGCGCAGCGCCGAGACGCTGGGGGCCTTCTTCGAGCAGTTGGGACCTGGTGGCTGTGCGCGGATCGAGTTGGTGACGGCGGACCTGGCGTCGAGCTGGCAGAAGGCGCTGCGGGCGTGGGTTCCGCACGCGCGGGTGGTGTTCGACCGGTTTCACGTTGAACGGCTTGCGGCGGATGCGGTTGACGAGGTGCGGCGTTCGGAGCAGCGGCGGCTGGCCTCGGAGCCGGAGGATGCGAAGGCGCTCAAGGGGACGCGCTATGCGTTGCTGAAGCACCCGGCGCGGCTGAGGCCTGGTGAGGCCCGGCGTCTGGAGACGTTGCGTCGTAAGAACCGGGCGCTGGACCGGGCCTACGAACTGAAGGAGTACCTGGCGACGATCCTGGGGCAGGCGACACCCGAGGATGCGCCGGCGCTGCTCGATGAGTGGCTGGAGTGGGCTGCGCGGTCCCGCCTGACGCCGTTCGTGAAGCTGGGGCGTACGATTCGGAAACACGCTGAAGGCATCCTGGCGTACCTGGACACGAAGATGACGAACGGTCCGGTGGAGGGCATCAACAACAAGCTGCGGGTGATCGCGCGTCGCGCCTATGGCTTCCACTCGCCCGGCGCGTTGACTCGACGCCGCGCGGCGACGTCTCGATGCTGTTCCTCTGCTGTGGAGGCATAGAACTGGCGCCGCCGCTACCCACACGCATTTGAGGAGACTCTGAAATCGGGGGAAGCGCACACCGTTCCTCTTTCCCTCCAGGCTTTGGAGGTTCTCAGGCGGGCTAAGGAGCTGAAGGGCCACGGCTCCTTGGTGTTCCCGGTCGTGGATCGCTATGGCAAGGTCCGGCCCCCCACTCAGGAAATGGTAGGTGACGCGCTCCGGAAGTTGGGGAGACTAGACGAGAAGAAGCAGCGTATCGTGATGCACGGTTTCCGGGCCACTTTTCGAGGGTTCACTATCGAGATCGCAGGGGCCGTACATGAAGTTTGCGAAGCCGCGCTTGCGCATGGGGAGTCGGACGTCACGGTGAAGTCGTACACCCGCGACGCAGATCCTTTCGCTTCCCGGACGGCGCTGATGCAGCGGTGGGCGGACTACGTTCTCCCTTTCTCGGAGAGATTCGGAGACGGTTAGTGGCTTCCGTCTTTTCTGTCGTGCGGCGGCTTTGCACTCGGATTGGCCTCTCGTCAGCTCGTGATCTGGCGGTCCGGAGCCGTTACCACGTTCGGTACCACAAAAATTTCTCGTAGGGAGGATCGACGTTTTCGAGCCTGTTGCACAAGTCTTGGTTTATCAGTGCTTTACGCCCCGCGGCCCGACTGCGGTTGGCGGAAGCCTGCTTTATCAGTGCTAGCGGTTTTATCCCCGCGTGTGCGGGGGAAGCCTAGCCTGCCTAGCCGTTCGGGCGGAACTCGCTGACGATGCTGGGTCCATCCCCGCGTTGCGCACGGGGACGGCTGGTCCGTCTCGAAGACGTTCGGGTGGTAGTGGCGGCGGGCCGCCGGGACGGGAGCCGGGGTCGTGATGGATCGACCGAACGGTGAGGGCCGGAACTGTGGCCGTGGCCGTCTAGGCGCGACGTGTGCGTGCGGCAGGATGGGCCGCCGCGCTCGTAGCGCCTCTGCCTCTGAGCGGAGGCGGATACCCGCATAAGGCAAAATCCGTAAGTATGAAGGTCGGTTGCCGCCAAATGAGGCGATCTGGACAGGAAGTCAGAAATTTTACATAGATTTAACTCGCGTGTGCCCCACAGGGTGGCCGCAGGGGGTCTTCCCCTCATGGGCGCCGCGCGGGGACCGCTCGTCCGCGGCGCGGAGGATCGAGGCTATCTTCTCCGGCGAGATGTGCGGCACCCCGCACCGGCGCCTCGAAACCGGGTCGGCGAATTCCGCGGCGGGGGGCGTGCTCAGGGTCGGCGTGAAGGTCTCGCCGCCATCGTCCACTCTGTTTCGGTGACGATGGGCACCGCAACCGTCTTCGTCGTGTCGCCCGACTCCAGAGTCAGCGTACCGCTCGTCTCGGTGTAGTCGTCGCCCGCGGTCACCGTTGCCTCCGTGGTCGCAAAGGCCATCCGTCACCGCCCCATCCCGCCGCCGGGTCAAGCGTCACCACACGCAGTGACCCGCACGTTGAGTCTCTCACCCACGTCCTCCCAGCGGCACAACTGGGCGAAGGGTCCTCGGACGCGACGGCCGCAGGGGTACATATTTCTTCGGGAGGTTCACGATGCACAAGAAGCCCTCGGTTGGTTCTTCCGGCGGTCCAGCAGCGGCGGGAGGTGAGAAGATCTTCGATGATGGCCGGCTTTATCTCGCCGGGGATCCGGCGCTGCTTGTGCTTGGGCGCCCCATGACTCTCGCGCACTGGAGGTCCGAGGGCCGCGGGCCCAACTACATCAAGCTGGGCTCGCGCGTCGCCTACCGTGGCTCAGACCTGAACGCGTGGTTGATCGCCCAAACCGTTCGGCCGACGGATGGACGGCGCGGGGCTGACCTATCCGGTGCATAACCGGGAGACCCGGCCCGACTGCGCGCATCCGCCGTCAACGGGCGCGAGGGTTATGCCAGCTCCTGTGGGAGGCGTACGGCCAAGTGCATGCGTACGGCTATGGTGACAGTGAGTTCGCCTACCGGGACGCTCACCTTCTCGGCGGGCGAGTCGTCCAAGACGATCGCGGTGCTCGACCACGCGCACGATGAAGGGGAGGAGGAGACGTTCACGCTGGCGCTGTCGAACGCGTTGGGGGGGCGCGGGTGGAGGACGCCGAAGCGACCGGGACGATTTTACCTGCCGGTACCCCGCTCGGCACCAACCGACCGCCGCCCTACCGCACTCGGCACTGAGTGACCGCCGTTCGGTACCCCGCACGGGACCGAACAACCGCCGCCCGGCGGGCGGTACCCCGCGCGGCACCGCCTCGCGTTCACGTCGCGGCTGTTCCATCTGTTCGAGTCGACGAAAACGCGGCTGCTGTGGGACGAGCAGGTGAGTGCGGCGACGGTCCGGCCGCGATGCTGCGGGCCCTCGTCGCCATCCGCCCCGCCAGGCGACCATCCTCGGCATCCACCGGCAGCCCGACGTCAACACGTGGCGCTGACGCGCGAGCTCGACGACATCCGGGAGGACCTGCCGGCCGGCATGGAACTCGTCGGCGACCGGCATCATCGCGACCGCTCGTTGCTGGACGACGAGCCGTACACGCCGGTGGGCGTGCTCGCGCCGAGCTGCGAGTTCCACCTGGACGGCGGCCGGCGTCGGCGCGCGCGTCATCCCCTTGCAGGCGCGTCAGGTCGAGTCGTTGCGTCCGGTGCTGCTGCTATGGGGCGCCGTCGTCTTCGTGCTCCTGATCGGCTGCGTCAACGTCGCGAATCTGATGCTGGCCCAGCTACGTCCGGCCCAGCAGGAGTGCGCGGTCCGGGCCGCGGTGGGGGGCGGCCCCGCGCGCCTGCTGCGGCAACTGCTGGTCGAGAGCGTGGGCATCGCGGCCCTCAGCGCATCGGCGACTCGTGGCGACCGCCTACGCCCTCGATCTGCTGGTCGCCTCACGCCCGCCGACGTGCCCCGCCTCGCCCAGGTAGGCGTGAAACGAACTGGTCCTCGTCTTCATCCCCGGCCTCGTCCTCCTGACTCCCCTCGCCATCGGCTGCGCGCCCGGCGTGCGGGTACTCCCGCAGGACGTGAACGGCCCCCTGACCCGGGCGCGCCGCGCGGGCAACACTCCGGCCCCAGCAGGGGCTGGTGGCGGCCGAGGTAGCCCTCCCCCTGGTGCTGCTGGTCGGAGCGGGCCTGCTCCTGCGAGGTTCGTGCGGCGGGTGAACCTCGATCTCCGGTTCTCCCCGCGGAACACCGCGGTGCTGCAGGTGTTCCACTACTGCGAAGGCGGCGCCAAGGCCACCCCCACCTTCTACCCCGGGACCCTCGCCGGCATCCGCGCCCTTCCCGGCGTCGCCGGCGCCGTGTCGGAGTTCCGCCTCGGCCTCCCCGACCAGACCTCGGACACCTCCGTTACCCTGCACGACCGCCCGCCGACCCGCCCGACGACGAGCCGCCCACCGTCGTCTCCACCGCCACCCCAGGGTTACCCGGACGCGATGCCGATGCCCCTCCGGGCCGGCCGCTGTTTCGACGAGCGCGACGACGCCGAGAGGCCGGCCGTCGCCGGCGCCAACGAGACGCTGGCGCGGCAGCACTGGCCCCACGTGCGCCATCACGCGGCGGGTGACCGTGCAGTTCCCGCCGGGCAGGTGTTCCGGGTCTTCGAGGCGGAGAGCGTCGGCGTCGTCGGGGCGGTGCGTCCTCGGGGCCTCGACAGTCCCCCGCGCCCGGAGGCGTTCACCCCCCACGCGCCGACCCGACACACCGGAACGACCTCGTCGTGCGGACGTCGTGGGACCCCGCAGCCACCACGTCCGACCTTCAGAACGTGGTGTGGGGCGCCGCGCCGTACCTCGTCTTCTACAGGGTCGCGGCGGTCGAGCAGCTCCTGTCCGACACCCTCGCGGCGCGACGGTTCACAACCCTGCTTCCTGCCCAGTTCCGGGCCTCGGCCCCTCGCCCTCGCGATCCTCGCATCTACGAGGTCATCGCGCTCGCCACGTCCCAGAGCGTCCGTGAGATCGGACCAGCCCTCCCCATGGGGGCCGGGCCGCACATGTCTTGTGGCTGGTCATCCGCGGCGCCGCCGGCGGCTTCGTCGGCGCCCGGTCCCGGTCGGTCTGCTCGCACCGCTGTTGCTCTCCCGAACCCCCGCCGGCCTGCTCTTCCACGTCGCCCCGTTCCACGCCCCGACGCGGGCCGCGATGTCCCTGCTGCTGCTCGCGGGTTACCGCGGCCATCAGCTAGTGGACTGTCTTGGAGTTAGGTTTTCCATGGGTGATGCGCCGCGTGGGATTCGCGTACTTCCAGCGGAAGGGCTTCGCGCGCTTCGAGTAGGCGTCGATGTACCGCCGCAGCTTCCGCGCCAGGTCCGCCGTCGACGTGAAGATGCCGCGCGACAGCACGTCTGGCTGCACCTTCGAGAACCACAGCTCGACCTGGTTCAGCCACCACGAATACGTCGGCGTGAAGTGCAGCGTCACGTTGGGATGCTCGTCCAGCAGTCGGGGGCGGGGCGTCCATCTTGGGCACCTTCTTACTTCACGCCGCGTCGGCTGGACAGACCCCTCACCACGGCGCCCGCCGCGCCCGCCATGTCGGCGTCGACGAGCCAGAATTGCTCGGTGAGATGCGGCGTCGGGCCCGTCCCGATCGCGAGGCGCGTGAACGGGGCGAAGCTCACGGTCTTGTCGGTGAAGTTGGTCGTCTCGACCACCCGCGTGTCGCCCTCCCATCGGCCGCGCGAGCTGCCCATCCGCTGACGGGTGCCGTCCGGCAGCGGATCCCACCCGTCGAGGGGAACAAGGCGCACCTTGGCACCATCTCGGTGAAGCCGACCACGCGGTCCGGCGTCCGGAAGAGCCGCCATTGTTCTGGTTGTGGCAGCCCTTGGGGGAGACCGGCAGCGCCGCCAGCGCGCCGAGGAAACCGGACGTGAGGCGTTTGACCGCATCACACGTGCCGGTCGGTGGACAACTCCGAGTTCCTTCAGCCGACGTGTTTCAACTGCTCGGCGGTTGTCCGCCCCGGCACCACCTCGCGGCGGACGAAGCGCCCCGCGAGACGACGGATTGTCGTCAGGGACCGCGGCCTGTAGTGCAGCTGCTCGACCGTCACGGTGATGCGCCGAGTTCCCCACGGAATCGACTTGTGGACGTGCCCGTGCACGTTGACGCAACCCTCGGGGACGACCCGAAGGGGCAGGTGCGTCAGCAGCAGCTCCGGCCGCCCGGCGATGTGCAGCGTGCTGTAGACCTCATCGAAACCCTCGACGCCCACAAGGCCCCCCCGCACGAACTCGTGATTGCCGAGGATCAGGACCTTCAAGTCTTCAGCCGTCACGACGCCCCCCGCGCTTGCTTGGTCATGGTCCGACGGGTGGAATTGCCCGCCCGGGGCGCACGAAGCTGCGTTCTCGGTCGTTGCGTGACCGCTCGCCGGCCCAGCCCAACTGCGAGAGCCTGAACGGCCTCGCGTCGTCGGCAGCGCTCTCGGATCGGCGAACGGCACGCCTTCAGCCCACGTGCGCCAGCTGGTGCGCCGTCGTCCGCCCCGGGACGACGTCACCCCGAGCCAGGTGCTTCGCGAGCCGCCGTAGCCCCGTCAGCGACCTCGGCCGATAGTGCACCTGCTCGACGCAGACGTTGATGTGACGGGTGCTGTCCCGCACGGTTGCGTTGTGCAGATGGCCGTGCAGGTTCACGCACCCCTCCGGGACCCGACGGAGCGGGAAGTGCGTCATCAGCAACGGCGGGTCGCCGTCGGCGTAGAGCACGCTGTGGATCTCGTCGAAGCCCGGAACACCGACCCCCGCAATGCCGAGTTCATGGTTGCCGAACACGAGAATCTTGCGCCGACCGGGCGCGGCCACCACCCGCTTGCGGCGCTTCCCCCACAGCCCGGAGAAAACGACGTCCCCGAGGCAGATCATCGTGTCGTCCGGTCGCACGGTGCGGCGCCATACCCCGAACAGGCGCTTGTCCATGTCCTCCGGATTCTCGAAGGGCCGGCCGAAGACGGAGATCGTCCCCGAGTGACCCAGGTGGAGATCCGACCAGATCCAGATCTCCTTATGGTATTGCTCCCGGAGCACGCCGGCCGCCATCCCGCGCGAAGCCCGCAACATGCCCTGGGTCGTCCGCCGGTCGACATCCTCGCCGATCGGCGGCTCGAGGTCCTCTTCGAACTGTTGCTCGTACAGCCGTTTCAGCTCGTTGGCGTCCATGACCGAAACCGCCGTGCCCACGTCACCGGTCTGCGATACCGGGGGAACCCCCAGGCGCGGGGAGACCGGAAGCCCGCCGCTCACTGCGTCCAGACCCGCACGGACCAGCAAATGGACGCCGCGCGAATCCGTGGTCGGTGTTCCTCATGCCCCGGACGAGAGTTTAGACCCCACTGCCTTCGAGATCCGGTCAGCCGTGGTCGCTCCTTCGGGTACGCGGCCGGCCAAGAGGCGCTTCCCGAGCGTGAGCAGGCTCTCGAGCGGGAGGGGTCGGTAGTCCGTGTGCTCGACGCACACGTTGATGTGCGGCGTCTCCCGAAGCGGTTCGTTGTTGTGCACGTGGCCGTACAGGTTCACCCAACCTGGCAGGAGGGTGGGCATCGGTAAGTGCGTCAGCACCATCGGCGGATCGCTGTCGATCGCCAGGATTCCGGTCGCGACCCCGTGTCCAGCGGCGTCCAGCAGTCCGGTCCTCCTGTTGAAGTCATGGTTCCCGACCACGAGGATCTTGCGCCCCGGGGCCTCGCGGATCCCGGCTCGGCCGGACTCGCCGAGGCTACCGGCCAGCGCGACGTCGCCGCCGTTCAGCACGGTGTCGTCGCTGCCGACGACGGACTTCCAGGCCGTCATCATCGTCCTGTCCATGTCGCGAGCGTTCGCGAACGGCCGCCTGCAGTACTTGATGATGTTGGCATGCCGCAGATGCAGGTCGGACCAGACCCATGTGCAGTGCGCGCCGGGACGATGGACCGCGACCGGATGAGTCTCCGTGTAGTCGATGATCGACCTGATGCCGCGTCCCCCGGGCTTCTTCAAGGTACAGGTGCTTCAGATCGAGGCGGCTCCGATCCTCGGGCGCCGCGTCCGACGCTGCATCGCGATGCTCACCCGTCACTACGGCAGGGTAGGTGTTCCAGGTCGTCATGGTCTGGCTCGGTGTAAGGTACGCGATCGGTTTCGATGCCTGCGACCCCGCCCCCCGTCGATTCCCGTGCGATGCGCGAGCGCCTCGTCGAGGCGTTGCGGCTAGACCTGGTCGGTCCCTGGGCCGGCCACGAGCTCGATGCCGAGCAGTTGCCGGGCCGCGAACGTCCGTCGAACTGGTACGTCGCCGGCTTCCTCATCCCGACCGGCACCCCGCCGGAGCGGAGCGGGGATGCCGACGAGGACGACGACCTCGACGCGGTTCCCGAGTCGGCGGGCCTGGCCGAGGAGTCGAACGACGAGCGCAAGGCGGCGCGCAAGGCGTTCTTCCCTTCGTCGATCGGGCTGAGCTTCCTGGTGCCCGCGGGTTGCCGTGAGCTGGCGGTCACCGTGCGCTGGGGCGACTACGCGCCGGCCGAGATCGAGGAGGCGGGTGGCGGCAGGACGCCGGTGTGGCGGCGGACGGCGCACGAGGAAGCGTTGTCGGTCCCGCTCGGCGGCGACCCGGAGCCGGTGGTGCGGGATGTCCCGGGCTCCGGCGGGCTGCAGCTCCACGTCGTCGAGCGGCCGATCGGCGCGATGGGGACGGACGGCTCGGCGCTGCCCGCCGGGACGCGCTCGGCGTCGTGTTTCCTGGTGAACCGGCGCACGCCCGACGAGGCACAGCCCGACTGCGCCTATGCCTTCCAGGCCGAGATCGAGGTGCGGGCGGACGAGGGCTTCGTGCCGCGGCCGGACCTGCGGGGGGCGCATGCGGCGGAATGGGACGACCAGGTCGCCGACCTCCACTACGCCGACACGCCGGAGTACGCGACCGGGCCATCCGCACCGCCTGGATCGGTAGGGCCGAGGTGGGGAAGACGGCGGCGTCGGACGTTCCCGGCGTCGAGCTGTCGATGGAGGTTCTGGGACGGCTGGCCGGCGGCGAGGTGGCGGGGCAGGCGCTCGCCCCCCTCGTCGAGCAGTACCGCGGCCGGATCGAGGCGCGGCGGCGCGAGGTGGAGAGCGGTCCCCTGCAGGGTGCGCGCCGTGAGACGGCCGAGCAGTTGCTCGACTACGCGACGGTGGCGGCCGACCGCATGGCCGGCGGCGTGGCCCGGTTGGGCGAGGATGCCGATCTGCTGGACGCCTTCCGAGTCGCCAACCGGGCGGTGGCGCGCGCCTTGCGCCGACGGCTCGGCGACCAGATCGGGCTCGAAGGGCCGCGTTGGCGGCCGTTCCAGCTTGCGTTCCTGCTGCTGAACCTGCCCGGCCTCGCCGACCCCACGGACAGGCACCGCGAGACGGTCGACCTGCTGTTCTTCCCGACCGGCGGGGGCAAGACCGAGGCGTACCTGGGGCTGGCCGCGGTGGCGGTGGTGCTGCGGCGCCTGCGCCATTCCGGCGACGACGGGCTGGCCGGCGCCGGCGTGAGCGTCATCATGCGCTACACGCTGCGGCTGCTGACGCTCGATCAGCTCGCGCGGGCGGCGGGGCTGGTCTGTGCGCTGGAGATGGAGCGCAGCGAGGCCGGCGGGCGGTACGGCGCGTGGCCGTTCGAGATCGGCCTCTGGGTCGTGCCGCCGGTGAACACCGGGGGGGTGTTGGATCGATCGTTGTCGTTCACCGTCACCGTCACGGCGGCGATCGGGATCCCGTTGTAGGCGGTGTCCGTACTCACCGCGCTGTGGGTCAGCGTGACCGTCTCGTTCATCAGATCCGCATCGTCGCCGGCCGTCACCGTCACCGTCTGGGCCGTGTTCCAGTTCGTCGCGGTGAACGTCAGGAGGTTCGGGGTCGCGGTCACGTCCGTGCCCGCGTGCCCGGCGACCGTCACCACGACATCCGCCGTCGGCTGGGTGTCGAGGACCACCGTGTAGCTGTTCCCGGTTGTGTCCTCCTCGGTCACCGTCAGCGCCGTCTTCGACACCGTGACCCCCGGCGCGGTCGGCGCCGCCGGCGTGCCCGTCTTCTCCGCCGACGGCGGCCCGTCGTTGGCGTCGGTCCGGGTCGCGGTCACCCGCACCGTGTATTCGGTGCCGTTGACGAGGCTGGGGATCGTGTGGCTCGTCGAACCCGACGCGAGGTTGGCCTGCCGGTCGGTGGCGTTGTAGCCCTGGCTGCCAGACTTCCACTGCACCTTGTAGCCGGTGGCGTTGTCCATCGCCGTCCACTCCACCACCAGCCGAGCGTTGCCCGCTGCGACCGTCACCCCCGTCACCTGCGCGGTGTCGTTGTCGTTCACCGTCACCGTCACTTCGGTGATCGTGATCCCGCTGTAGTCGGTGTCCGTGCTCGCCGCGCTGTGGGTCAGCGTGACCGTATCGTTCACCAGGTCCGCATCGTCGCCGGCCGTCACCGTCACCGTCTGGGCTGTGTTCCAGTTCGTCGTGGTGAACGTCAGGAGGTTCGGGGTCGCGCCCACGGGCGTTCGGGCTGATGAAGCACATGACCCCGCAGGTTGGTCGCGTTTCCCTCGGAGACGAGGTGGTGGACTCTAGGGCTGCCCCGCGGCCGCCTCGCCCTAGTCAGTCGCTGGGGTTGCGACGGGGGCAGCGGGCCGATCGGCGATCAGCGTGCGGTCTGCGCATCGTCGATTCGAGGGCGTCGACGCGCCCCCGGCGAAGATCTCCGCGAGGATCGGCCGTCCGGGAGGCCGGGTGATCGTCAGGTTTCGCGTCGGCAGCTCCCCCGCCCCCATCGCGCAGACCTGCGCCCCCTCGACCGCCTCCCAGCTGTCGCAATCGGGCACCAGCCAGCTGTCGCAATCGGGCACCAGCGGCTGGACGGGGGACGCCGGCCGCGGCGCTCGCGGAAGCGGCGTTGCCCGTTCGGTCGAGGAGGTGGGTTGGGTTATCCTCCCCCCCATGATGGATCTTGCGGCTTCCGCCTCGACTACGACATCCTGCCGGGGCGAGAGATGGAATGGATGTCCGGATCCGGGACGGGCAGGTCCTAACCCGGGCCCGCACGGCGCCGGGACCGAGCCGCCCCCTCGGCTCCGTCGGCGTCATCCTGCCCGGCCATCGCCGCGGCGATCTCCGCGCCGACCGCCTTGCGCACTTCCGCGACCGGAGAGCCCACGGCCTGCACGTAGCGGTCGGCCATCGCCGTCGTCTTGTGACCAAGCAGGTCACGGATTACATACACGCCTACGCCGCGCGCCGCAGCCGCGGTAATGACCGTGCGCCGCAGGTCATGCAGCCGCACGTCCGTGAGCCCGGCCAGCTTCGCCGCTTCTGCGAACACGGTGCGGACGTAGCGATACGTCACGTGCGAACGCCCCGTTGAGAACACCCACTCGTCGTTGATGCGGAGAATGCCCCGGATTACGTCAAGCCCCGCACCCGGGACATGGTGAACCCTGCGGCCCGTCTTGGTGTCCGGGAGCGTCACGCCCCCGCTCTTGAAATCAACGTGCTCCCATCGGATCGAGCACACTTCCGAGATTCGCAGCCCGGTGAACGCTGTGACACGGATCGCCGCCACGCTCGCCGGAAACCGCTCGTCGAGTGTGCCGAGAGCCGCCGACAGCGCCGCCAACTCGCCGAAGTCGAGCACCCGATGACGTGGCTCTTCCGGCGCGCGCTCGATTCCGCGGGCGGGGTTCGTATGCTGCGTTCTCCACTCCCACCCCTCGCACAGGTTGAACAGGTGCGAGACGAACGCGAGCACGCGATTGCGCTGGGTCCGCGTCAACGGGTCAACCAGCCGTTCAACGTCTCGCCGAGTGACGTCCGCCACCTTGCGCCGCCCGAGCCTCGGCCCAACGTAGCGCCCCGCATGCTTCCGATACTCCCGGACCGTCGACGCCTTGAGTCGGCCGCGCCGGATGCGGGCGGGGGCGTGCTCATCGAAGTAGTGCCGCAACGCCCGGTCGACCGTCGGCGCGTCCCGCGCCTCCCGCCGCCGCGCCAGCGGGTCGGATTCGCCGGCCCGCACCCCGACCAGCTCACGCCCCGCCCGCTCGCGGGCGGCCCGCAGCGACAGCTCGGAACAGCGCGCGAGGGTGGCCCGCCGCCGCCGCCCCCCCACGCGGTAGTCGAGCACGTAGGACTTCGCCCCGGCCGGGGTCACCCGCACCCCGAGCCCCCGCACCTGGGAGTCCCACATGGTGAAGGTCGCCGCCCCCGGCTTCGCGTCCCGGATGCGCTTCTCGGTCAGCATGCCGTCCCCCCGGGAAACCCGTCTCGTGTCACCACTGTGTCACCACCCGGCCAGCATACGCGACGCACGCCGACCAACGCAAGGCAAACGCATGCAATCCCAACCTGTTCATTTACATACACTTACGAAATTTCCGGCAAACGGGGGCAAACGCGCGCAAGGCCCTCGACAGAAACTCTTAATCTGCGGGTTTGGGGTTCGAGTCCCCGGCGGCTCACCAACTTAAGCCAAATAAAATAAAGGACTTACGGGGATTCGCGGTATGGGCGGTCGAGGCTGTATCGGCACTATATAGGCAACGGCCCAGGGTCGGCACTACCGACGAGACGCGTCCCGCCAGAACGGAACGGTCGCGGTGACGGCCCCGGCACCCAAGGTGAACAACTCGGGTTGCCCCCGCCAGGAGGGGGAGGCAGTTCCTGGCGTGTCGCCGGCATAACGCGACGAGGGCGGCTCGGGTCGGCGACGGTGGTGCGCCTCGCGGCCAACCGGCGACGGGACATCGCCGCCGACCTGGACAACCTCACGATCGCGAACCCGCAGGTGAACCGGACCGAGAAGAGCGACCGGGACACCGGCGAGTGGACGCCGGCCCGGCACGGTGCGTGGTTCGCCGAGCGCGTCATCGCTGTCAAGCTCGAGTACGGGTTGTCGGTCGCCGTGACGGAACGGAACGCGCTGGAGGCGTTGCTCGCCGGCGGCGGGGCGCAGCTGAGCTGCGTGAACCGGACACCACGTCGCCGACGGTGGCCATCAGCAGCGACGCCGGCGCCCCGGTCACCGGACCCTTCTCCATCACAGTCGCCTTCTCGGAGCCGGTGACCGGCTTGGAGCTCGAGGACCAAGTCTCGGGAACCGGGGCGCGTCGGAGCTGCAGGGGAGCAACGCGAGCTACACGGCGACGATCACGCCCGTTGCCTCGGGCGCCGTGACGGTGGACATCGCGGCCGGGGCGGCGCAGGACGGTGCCGGCAACCCGAGCGCGGCGGCCGCCCAGTTCTCGATCGTCGCCGACCTGACGTCGGTAGCGGCTCTGCCGGTGATCGGCGTGATCGCGCTTGCGGTGCTGTTACGGGTCGGCGGCGCTCTCCGGCGGACGGCGGGCTGACACGCCCGGGGCCGGGCGGCCCGCGAATTGCCCGAAGGGGAGGACGCGCCGTCCGCCCCCAAGCCCGGGACCGGTGCGGGGTTCGTCCCTCAAGACGAGAAGACGTCGTCCAGGTGGAGTCCGAGGTCAGCGAGTAGCGGCGAGCGTAGCGTCTGTTCCCGCCCGAAGGTGTGGGTGACCGCCAGCACGCCCGCGCGTTGGCGGTGGACCGAGACGGTTTCGGCTATTGGATCGACCAGCCAGTACTCCCTCACGCCGTGTCTGCCGTAGAGTTCACGCTTGTAGCCCCGGTCCCGGTCGGCGGTCGCCGGAGACAGTATCTCGATCACCAGATCCGGCGCACCCCGCACGTTCTCGCCGCCGCTCAGCAGATGCTCGCGTTCCCGGGAGACGAACAGCAGGTCCGGCTGCACGACGTCGGTGTCGGACAGCACCACGTCGCAGGGGGCGAAGAAGAACTCCCCGATTTCGCGTTCCTCGATGAACTGGCCCAGCCTTTGGCCCAAGCGTCGCTGCACCTTTTGGTGCTTTAGATTCGGGGCAGGAACCATGATCAGATCACCGTCCAGCAGCTCGTAGCGCTTGTCCGCTGGCGTGGTGCGGTAGTCCTCGTAGGTGAACTTGACGACGGGTTGCGTGGTGGCCACGTCGCTGCCTCTTCCGTTGCCCCGGTGATCGCGAGATTCATGATAGCGCGTCTCGACGCGCCCGGGATCGATCGGCGGGCTGGGATTCTCCTCCGACCGATCCCTCCGGATCTGACATCCGCGGCCGACGCCCCCGCGAGGCTCCCGCTTTGCCCGGTCGACCTCCGCCCTCACCGCCGAACGGAAACCCCCGTCCAGCGCCGTGGCGGCGGACTCACGGACCGCCCCCGAGGGCGTCGGAGCCACCCGACGCGCTGGACGCTCGGGGCAGGTCTGGGGGGCCCGGCACCGCCGGCGGTGCCGGAGGCGACCGGGCCGACCGGCCGCTCGCGCTGATTGACATCCCCCTCGCAGGACCACTACTCTCCATCCGTCATGACTGTCATCGCACAAGGCAATCGCCGACCGGCAAGCCGAAAGCGACCGCCTCCAGGCCGAGATCAAGACGCTGACCGACGTCGAGCAGATCCTGGGAGCGTCCACCCCGGCGTCGCCCTCGCGCCGCTCTTCCCCCGCGAAGACGGCGCCGGCGGTCGCCGCGGGGAACAAGTCTGACGCCAAGCCGGCGACGAAACGCCGGCAGATGTCCGCCGCGGAGAAGAAGGCCGCTGAACGCCGGAAGCATGGAAATGGCAACCAGAAAAGGGACCCCTGCGGCCACGTGAAAAGGGACCCCCAGGTTCGGCTCCGTCAGTACATCAATCCTACTTCGGCACAGCACTACGCAGGCGGGCACCCCCGGCCGGGAACCCGCTGTCGCGGTGGTTCACCGTGGAGCAGGAGCACGCCGCGGGACGCGGCGTGCGGCGACCCCGAAGGTCGGCGTTGGCGTTGGTCTGCCTCGAACAGCACGGCCGACTCCCCGCCCCGGGCGGCCATCGCCTTCACCAGCTCCCCGCGCACGCGTGATTCCGGTCCGGCGCCATCCCGAATCCGGCGGGCCCGCCGCGTCCCGTGAGCGTCGTGGACGGCCGGGACACCCCGTCCAGGCCGGGCCGCAAGGCCCATAACTGCCATCCGAGCCGCGGGACGGGCGGCGTGTCACCCGCAGGGCCGTAGCGCAGCGGAGGACTCGCGTAGCGCGTTGACACGCTGGCCGGCCTGCAGCTACGCGGTCCCGACCTCCCGACAACTTACCGCGCGTCTCGGGGGCCGATCCGAACGGAGAAACACCGACCGGGAGGCATCAACGGCGGCCTCCCTTCTTGGCGGATGCCGGCGCCTGGTTCTGCTTCGCGGCCGCCAACCTGAAGCTGCTGCCCGTGGTCTGCAGCACCGTCGCGTGGTGCACGATCCGGTCGATCACCGCGGCGGCCGCGGTCGGGTCGAGGAAGACCTCGGACCAGCGCGCGAACGGCAGATTCGTCGTCACCACCAGACTCCGGCGCTCGTAGCGCTGGCTGATGAACCCGAACAGCAAGTCGGCGCCGGCCTTGTCGAGCGGAAGGTAGCCAAGCTCGTCGACGATGACCAAATCGAAGCGGGCGAGCTGGGCGAGCTTGCGGGCGAGCCGGCCCTGCTGCTGCGCTTCGACGAGCGGCGTGACCAGCTCGGCCGCGGTCACGAACCGCACCCGGTAGTCGTGCTGGCAGCAGGCCATCCCCAAGGCGATGGACAGATGTGTCTTCCCCGTGCCGACGCCGCCGACGAACACGACGTTGGCAGCGTCGGCGACGAAGCGGCCGTCGAAGACCTGCAGGACCGCGTCGCGGTCGAGGTCCGGTTGCGCCTCGAACGAAGGCGTCCAGCGTCTTCAGCATGGGGAAGTGGGCATCCTGGATGCGGCGCTGGATGCGGCGCTCCCGGCGTCCGGTCACTTCCAGATGCACCAGCTGCGCCAGGTAGTCGGCCGGCGCCTGTCGCTGGCGGGCGGCCTGCTCGGCCAACGGCCGCCAGTGCGACGCGACGGTCGACAGGCACAGCGTCTTCAGGTCCCCGGCCAGATGCGGGGGTTCGGCGATCGCGGTGGCCATCAGGAGCCCTCCACCAGCGCGTCATACGCCGACAGCGTCGGGGCGGGCACCTCGATCCGCGCCAGCTCCGGACGCACGCTCGTGACCGGCGGACACACCGGCGGCGGGCCGGCCTGCTGCTGCCGGAGGATGAGCCGCACCGTCTCCAGACGCGGCGAATGGCGCTCGAGCGCGGCCGTCACCGCGCGCTCGACGGCCGCAGCCGGGTGCGTCTCCATCAGCCGCAGCATCCGGACCCACTCTTGATCGGGCTTGCGCGTATGCCTCGCGAGCTCGGCCCGAACCTGCTGCCACACCGGGGCCAGCCGCCAGTCGAGAAGAGCCGTCGCCTCGGCCACCGCTCGATGCTTGCGCTCCAGCAACGGCAGCACGTGAAACGCATCGAGGACCTTGGCGCCCCGGCAGAACGCGCGGCGATGCTGGGCGACTACCTCGGCGCCGACCGCGATCGCCACCTGGTCGTGATACAGCTTCACCCACACCGGCCGGTAGGCGTGGCGGATCGGCACCGAGTAGGTGACGTGGTCCACCCGCACGTGCCCGAACTTGTCGGCCACCCGCGCGACGACGCGGCAGGTGGCGGGCAGGTGAACCGGCATCGCCCGCAGATGCCGGCGCTCCTGCCTCAGCGCTTCCTCGACCGAGCGCCCGTCGTCGAGGTGACGCGTCGGCAGGTCCGCCTCCAGCTCCGTGATGATCGCCGCGTTGAGCGCCGTCCAGCTCTCGACCGCCAGCCGCGGCCGGAACACGAGGTTCCTGACGTATTTGACACCTCCCTCCACCGAGCCCTTCTCCCAGCCCTTGGCCGGCGCACAGAACTCCGCCCGGAACGGATACCCGCCCCGGAACGCCTCGAACGCCTCGGTCTCGACCCGGTCCCGGCCCGCCAACACGTGCTTGACCGCCAGTGACGTGTTGTCCAGGATGAGGCGGTCCACGATGCCCCCGAAATAGCGGAACGCCGACTCGATGCCGTCGAGCAGCGACTCGAGCCGCTCGACCGGGTACGCCTTGGCGAAGTACACATTGGAGTACGGCAGCGTCGCCACCAGGTACTTCACCTTGCACGGCGCACCGGCGATGTCGACCCACGACTCGCCGAAGTCGACCTCCATCGTTGTGCCGGGCAGCACGCTGCGGTGCACGAAGGCCTCCTTCGAGCTGCCGGCAGCCCGCAGTTCCGCGACGTAGCGCCGCACCGTGCGCGCCGCGACCGGTCCCGCCAACGGCAGCAGCAACCGTCGAATCCGTTTGGCGGTCAACCGCGGCTCCTCGCACAGCCACTGCTTGATCGGCTCCCGCCACGGGTCCAGGCTGCTGGGCCGCGGCGGCGACACCCGCGCTGGCGGCGCCGGCCGGCCGATGGCCCGCCGCACCGTCTTGACGTCCAATTTCAACCGCCGAGCGATCTCTTTCTTCGGCACACCCTCCACCAAATGCAGGTGGCGCATCTCAGCCCACTGGGACATCCTGATCACCTCCGCGACGGGCGATGAAAGCGAAGTCGGCGTAGCCATCGAGACGCCACGCGGTCCGGTGGTCGAGAGCCTGATGGAGCGGGGCTTCGCCGTCCACTCGATCAACCCGGAAGCAGCTCGACCGTTTCCGGGACCGCATGTCGCCGGCGGGCGCGAAGGACGACCGACGCGACGCACGGGTGCTCGCCTCGGCGCTGCGCAACCGACCCGCACTGTCTGCGGCGGCTGGAGCCGACCGACCCGGCGATCATCGAGTTGCGGGAGTGGTCGCGTCTCGACGCGGAACTGACGCGGGAACGCGTTCGCCTGGCGAATCGGATGCGGCAGCAGCTCTGGCGCTACTACCCCGCAGTTCCTCGACGCCGTGGACGACAACGTCGCGGCGCCGTGGGCCCTCGATCTGTGGCGAAGCCTGCCGACGCCGCGCGCGGGTCAACGCGTTCGCGAGGTGACGCTCACCAGAGTGTTGAAGCAGAACCGCATCCGTCGGATCAGCGCCTCGACGCTGCGTGATCGGTTGCGAGCACCAGCCGTCAAGCTCGCCCCCGGCGCGGCCGAGGCCGCCGTTGCAAATGTGCGGCTTGTCACCGAACGCCTCGCCCTGGTCAACCGCCAGCTCGGTCACGCGCGCCGCGAGCTCGACCGCTTGGTGCATCAGCTCACCGATGCTGCTCCCGTGGACGACGCGAACGCGTCCCCGGAGGGCGAGCCATCGTCGAAAGAGCCCCGGGATGCGGCCATCCTGCTGTCGCTGCCCGGCATCGGCACCAAGGTGCTCTCCACGCTGCTTGCCGAGGGCAGTGACGCGGTGACGCGGCGGGACTACGACGCACTCCGCTGTCTCTGCGGGGTGGCTCCGGTCACCCGTCGTTCGGGGAGCATGATCGTGACGCGGCGACAGGCAGCCCACAACCGGTTGCGCGACGCCACCTACCATTGGGCTCGTGTCGCCGCCCAACGCGACCCGGTCAGCCACGACAAGTACCGGTTGCTCCGAGCCCGCGGTCATGGCCACGCGCGCGCCCTGCGCTCGGTGGCCGATCGTCTGCTGAACGTCGCCTGCGCGATGCTCCGTGACGGCGCCTGCTTCGACCCGTACCGTGTCGGGAGCGCAGCTCCATGAGCCGACCCTCAGGCCGCAACTTCTGGCGTCCGGACCGGGCGTGCGGGGTGGGTTCGTTCTGACCCGGTCCTCCCGAGTCTGTTGGATCGGTTCTCCGCGACAACGGAGCGGCTGCCCATGCGCCGCGCTTCTTCGCGTTGAAGGAGGGCCAGCCTTCTGGCTGGCCCTCAAGAGCATCCCGCACGATCGGGCGTGGCGGTCACCCGCAGGGCCGAAGCGAAGCGGAGGACCCGCGTAGCGGGTTGACAGTCGCGGTCGACGGTGCGCGAAGCGAAGGCCGTGCCAAATGGTGGGGAGTCCTTTTCAAGTGGCCACGGGGTCCCTGTACCCTTCCGGATGACTTCGCGGGATGGCCTCGCGGAGTCGGGCAGGCCGCCGGGAGCACCCAGGGGATCCCTGTGCATCGAGCACCTGAAAAGGACCTGTGCCCCGGCGGTCCAGCCTCCGATGGATGCCCCGTGGGGAGTTTGCGCCGCAGAGCGCCAGTACAGGGACCGGCAGGCATCGAGGCGCGCCCGTTCGACTCGGCAAGGGGAGGTTCAACTTGAAGCTGGCATGGTTCGCGGGTGTCGACTGGGGGTCAAGGAAACATCAGGCGTGTGTGCTCGACGCCGCCGGGAAGGTGCTCGGGGAACGGGAGTTCGAGCACGGCGGCGCAGGGCTGTCGCAGATGGCGGACTGGCTGCTGTCGTTCGGGGCGGGCGAGGCGGGCGAAATCGGCGTGGCGATCGAGACGCCGCGCGGACCGGTGGTCGAGAGCTTGATGGAGCGGGGCTTCGCCGTCCACTCGATCAACCCGAAGCAGCTCGACCGTTTCCGGGACCGCTTCTCGCCGGCGGGCGCGAAGGACGACCGGCGGGACGCGCGGGTACTCGCCTCGGCGCTGCGTACCGACCCGCACTGTCTGCGACGGCTGGAACCGACCGACCCGGAGATCATTGAATTGCGGGAGTGGTCGCGTCTCGACGAGGATCTGACGCGGGAACGCGTTCGCCTCGCGAATCGGATGCGGCAGCAGCTCTGGCGCTACTACCCGCAGTTCCTCGACGCGGTTGACGACGACGTTGCGGCGCCGTGGGCGCTCAACCTCTGGCAAAACCTGCCGACGCCGCGCGCGGGTCAGCGCGTTCGCGAGGTCACGCTCACCAGAGTGTTGAAGCAGCACCGCATCCGTCGGGTCAGCGCGTCGACGCTGCGCGATCGGCTGCGAGCACCAGCCATCAAGCTCGCCCCGGGCACGGCCGAGGCCGCCGTTGTACATGTGCGGCTCCTCACCGAACGCCTCGCCCTGGTCAACCGCCAGCTCGATCACGCGCGCCACGAGCTCAAGCGGTTGGTGCATCAGCTCGTCGATGCTGCTCCGGCGGACGACGCCAACGCGTCCCCGGAGGACGAGTCATCGTCGAAGGAGCCCCGGGATGCGGCCATCCTGCTGTCGCTGCCCGGCGTTGGCACCAAGGTGCTCTCGACGCTGCTTGCCGAGGGAAGCGACGCGGTGGGGCGGCGGGACTACGACGCGCTTCGCTGTCTCTGCGGGGTGGCTCCGGTCACCCGCCGTTCGGGGAAGAGCATGATCGTGACGCGGCGCCAGGCAGCCCACAACCGGCTGCGCGACGCCGCCTACCACTGGGCCCGGGTCGCCGCCCAACACGATCCGGTCAGCCACGACAAGTACCGGTCGCTCCGAGCCCGCGGTCATGGCCACGCCCGCGCTCTGCGCTCGGTGGCCGACCGCCTGCTGAACGTCGCCTGCGCGATGCTCCGTGACCGCGCCTGTTTCGATTCGCACCGTGTCGGGAGCACAGCCACATGAGGCGATCCTCAAAGGGTAGCTCCTGGCGTTCGGACCGGGCGTGCGGGGTGGGTTCGTTCGCCCGGTCTCCCGAGTCTGCTGGAGCGGTTCTCCGCGACAACTGAGCGGCTTTCCATGCGCCGCACTTCTTCGCGTTGAAGGAGGGCCAGCCTTCTGGCTGGCCCTCAAGAGCATTCCGCACGGTCGGGCGCGGCAGTCACCCGAAGGGCCGGAGCAGAGCGGAGGACCCGCGCAGCGGGAGTCCTTTCCAATCCAGAAATGAGCCTGAAGCGGCGGCACGTGAGTCGCGGCTGACGGGCGACCGAATCAGCGGATCGAAACAGGGATCCTGGCGCGGGCTACGGTGAGCCGGCGCACGCTGACCGACATTATCTTTCATGGCGGCGACGAGGGGTTGTGGGCGCGATCAATCTCGACACCTGCGACGCGGTCGAGCACCGGATCTTCTCTGTGGATCTTGATGAAGAGGAAGAGGATGGCTGTGGGCGCTGTGCGAAACCGCGTTCTTTGCGGTTTTGCAAGCTCCTGTGGGCGCGCTGTTTGCGTCCATGGGAGCGCTGGCGTCCATGGCCCCCGGCGCTGGCCCAGGCCACGATGCGTTCGGGTAGTGCAGGGAGCGGACTCAGCCGAGGGGTGATGGCCCCGGTTGTGCCCACCGGAACCTGGTGACCGCTCCGAGCTCTCCCAGACCGAGCCGGTCCCTGGTGTTGTGTCACGGTCCAGGCTTGCTCAGTCGGAGATTGCGCCACGCGTCCTGACGGCGTTGACACGCCGGCCCTCCCGGAGCTACCTCCGCCCCGACCCATCCGTCAGCCGCCGTTGGGCCCCAGGCCGAGTCCCTGAACGCCCTGCGGGTCAACGCCGCCCGGAGCGTGGTGTTTCAGGCCGCCCGGTCGATGGAGGCAAACAGGCGGTCGCGAGCCTGGTTGAGGGCGCGTGCCGCGTCGTTGTCGCTCATGGCGGCGGCGACGGCGTCGAGCTGGTCGAAGGAGGTCTCCGGCTTGAGGCAGGCGGCGGCGTTGGGCAACGACTTGAGCTTCTCGTAGGGGGTCATGACGTTGGCGTGGGGGTAGCGTTTGCGGACGCGGCCCTTGGCGTCGACTTCATCGACGGGGAAGAGACAGGGGCGGTGGAAGTTCAGGTAGGGGGAGAGGTTCTGCTGGGTGAAGGCGTTGACGCGTTCAGCGTAACGGCTGGGGATGTGGCCGTATCCGAGGTGCTTGCGGATGACCGAGCCGTTCTTGCTCTCGACGAGGGCGTTGTCGTTGCTGCGGCGGGGTCGGGACTTGGTGAACTCGTCGATGTGGAGGGCTTGCAGCCGGGCGGCGATTTTGTGGTTGATGAACTCCGAACCGTTGTCGGTGTGGAATCCGCGGACGTTGAAGGGGAACGCCCGGAGCAGGGCTTCGAGGACGGGGGCGAGGCAGGGAGTGTCGATGCGCTCGACCGAGCCGATGAACTGGAACTGGGTGACCTCGTCGACGAGGTTGGGGTGGTAGAGGCCCTTGATGCCGTCGAGGTCTCCTTGGTGGACGGAATCGACCCGCAGGTAGCCGGGTTGTCCGAAGGGCTGGGGCCGGCGCCGCTCGCCGATGGCGATGTGCACGGGAGCGGGTCGGCGCGGGCATCGTCCCGCGCCGGCGTTGATAGCTGGTCGAGTGGCGCAGGTTGTAGAGGTGTCCGTTGGAGATGGCGGCGAGGCGCTCGAAGCGGCGGTCGCCGAACAGCTGCAAGGCCTGGACGCAGAGCTTGCGGGTGGCCGGACCGGAGAGGGTGCCGTGGAGGGCATCGACTTCAGCGAGCAGCCCGATGTCGGCCTTGGTGTAGCGGCGTGGGAAGGGGTGCCGGGGGCGGCGGCGGGCGGCGATGGCTCCTGTGGTCCGGTGCTGGTGCAGCAGGCGGGTGACCTGCGCGCGTGAGAGGCCGGTCACCTTTGTTCAGGAAGCGGCGGATCAGGCCCTTGTCGGCCTTCCCCCGGCGGGAGTAGTCGAACCGTTGCAGGGTCTCGGCCACGAACGCGTAGGCCTCGGCCCGGGTCTCCGGCTGCAGGTCGAGCGGTCGGCTGCCGGCAAGGAACTCCCGAACCTGGTCCAGGGTCTGCAGGCGCTGGGTGTCGAGCTTCACGATCATCCTCCGATGATCCGGGACCCAGCCCCCTTCAGGCTCATCTCACGTTGGAATCAATCCTCCCTTCAGGCTCACTTCTCATTGGACAAGGCGGCGGGTTGACGGTCGCGGTTGACCGTGCGCGAGGCAGGCACGCTCCGAGCGGCAGCGAGGGCCTTGCCAAATGGTGGGGAGTCCTTTTCATGTTGCCGCTACCAGCGCGGATGAACCTGGGCGTACTCCTCCCAGAGGAGCTGCAGCGTGACGCCGTCGCGCTTGAGCTCGCGGTGGATGTACGCGCAGTCAGGCTGGCTCCGGTCGTGCACCGGGGCGGCGCGTGGGAACAACCGGGCCTCGAGGGCCGCGTCATCCAACTCGGCCGGCAGTGGCCAGCCCAACCCTCGTTGTGCGGTCCGCTGCAGATACAGCGAGACCGTGCCCACGCCGATCGCGCAGGCTTGGGCTATCGCCCGGTGGGACAGCCCCCGCTCGTGCTTGAGCCGGAGAATCTCACGAATCTTCCTCACCAGTAGCCTCCGTGCCGGCATCGCCTCGCCCTCCCTTCGGAAGGCCAGCGTGCGGCGATCAGGCTACCGACGAGCGTTCACGATGACCGGATTTCGTGTTCAACTTCCCGGATCCCGTGTTCAACTTCCGCCGGATCCGGCGTTCAAGATCCTCCGGATTACGCACCATGGTAGCCTGCTCGTCGTCCAACGACGGCGAGGAGGTTGGCATGAAGCGTTACGTAGTGACTTTGGAGAAGGACGAGCGTGACGAACTCGCCGGGATCACGCGCAAGGGGTCCCATCAGTCGCAGAAGGTGATCAACGCGCTGATTCTGCTCAACGCGGACGAGGGCGAGTTCAACGAGCACCGGGCGCGCGGGGAGGCCATTGCCGAGGTCCTGCGCATCAGTGCGCGCAAGGTGGATCGCGTCAAGAAGCGTTTCGTCGAGGAGGGCATGGAGGCGGCACTCGGCGGTCGGCAGGGGCGCCGTCCCAGCTACGTGCGCAAGGCCGACGGCGAGTTCGAGGCGCGCTTGGTGGCGCTGAGCTGCGCCGAGCCTCCGGAGGGCCACTCGCAGTGGTCGCTGCGGTTGCTGGCGGATCGTGTCGTGGAACTCGGCCACATCGACAGCGTGTCGCACGAGACCGTGCGGCGGGTTCTAAAAAAAACGCCGCCAAGCCGTGGCGGCGGGTCGGTTGGATGATTCCCCCACCGGGCAACGCGGCTTCCTCAACGACATCGCCGAGCGCCACCCCGGTGCCAAGAGGATCACGCTGGTGATGGACAACCTGAACACCCACCGCCCCGGCGCCCTCTACGAGGCCTTTCCACCGGCCGAGGCCAAGGTCCTCTGGGACCGCTTCGACTTCGTTTACACGCCCAAGCACGGCAGTTGGCTCAACGTCGCCGAGGTCGAGCTCAACGTCATGACCCGTCAGTGCCTCAACCGCCGCATCGATTCCCTCAAGATCCTGCGCGACGAGGTCGCGGCCTGGCAGGCGTCCCGCGACCGCATCCAGGCCAAGGTCAACTGGCAGTTCACCACCGACGACGCCCGCGTCAAGCTGAAACGCCTCTATCCGACACTTGATGAATGACAGAACACTAGCCCTGCGGCTGCACTCCCCTCCCAGAACAGTTGTTCGTCGTATCCGACTCGCCGTGAACCGCTGCCACGCAAGCGCTGAAGTAGAGGCCTTCTCTCTGCCCTGGTCCAGTTCCTGGTGCCGGCATGTACACTGGGATCCTGAGTTCGCGGCCTTTCGGTATCCCATTGAGCCACTCCCGGGTGACTCTGTCTGGCGAGTACTTTTCAGCGGCAACTCGCGGAGCAGCAGAGTCCGACTGGTAGAAGTAGAGCGGCGTTTGCTCTGAGGGACCGGTCCCGACGTTCCGCACGACAGCCGTCAGCGTGAAGTATGCGTCGCCCCACTCGGTCCGCGTGATTCGGCCTGCTGATAAACTCACGATCAAGTCCGGGATCGCTCCACGTCCGACGGTCACCGTCTTGGTTGCACGCGCGTAGGCTACAACTCTGTCGCCGTCGTTTATCCTTGCCTCCGCCGCGATCATGCAGCTTCCAGCCCGGCCCGGCGTCCAGCGCTTCGACCACCACAACCCAATCTCGTTCCGCTCGAACTTAACGCCGGAGTCATGGCTTCCTTCCTGTACATAGTTGCCATCGCATGCGTCAGAGAGCCAGTAACTGAAGTGGTTCGGGTCAGCTTCGCCGGAAGGCTCCACGCGGATGCGAGACTCCTGGCCCGTTTTGATCGTTTCGGGATCGCGTGAACCTGAATTGACGAGAATATCAAGGTTGAGTTCCTCTCCCGTGATGGTCTTGGTGTGCGAAATCGTCGGGAAAGAAAACGTCGGAGAGTCTCGGTTCCCGAGATACGCATCCAGCTTCACGGTACAACGTCTTGTTCTGTTTGAGCCGACCACAGGGAAAAACCAGGTGGCGAAATCGTCGGGAAAGAAAACGTCGGAGAGTCTCGGTTCCCGAGATACGCATCCAGCTTCACGGTACAACGTCTTGTTCTGTTTGAGCCGACCACAGGGAAAAACCAGGTTGGCTTGCGCGTGGAGCCGTGCTCGGTGCTGATCTCCCGGAAATCTCCCGCAGTTGTCGGGAGTAACCGACCAATCGTACTTGCCAGAGCTGCCGCTGGGCGGGTGGATTTCTACGATTGCCAACTTGATGCTTCCCGGGCTGAAAAACGGCCCGGCATTGTTGAAGGTGAAGCCAGTGACACGCCAATCCCCGTGCCCCGCGGACTGAGGGCTCGGTAAATTTCCCAGGTCCTGCGTCGACACATTTTGCGCCGTCGCGCTCTGTGCCGTCGTGCTCTGCGCCGCAGCCGGAACCTGTGCCACTGCCTCGACCACTGCTGTTGGTGCCAGTGGATTCTCCACGCTGGCATCCTCGTCGCCACATCCCGCGGTGACGAAGCACAGCGCCAGCAAAATCGCTCCGTACAGTCTCATCGTTCATCCTCCTCATGGGTTCTGTCCGTCGGGACCACCCCAACCGGACAGGTTCACAGCCGACGATGTCAGCCATCCCAAAAGGGTGCCCGCGGCGATGTTCTTGTCACCCTTTGTTCGTTCGTTGGTCGACTTGTTTTCCTGATTCGCTCTCGGATCCGGAGAGCCCTATCGTGGCGTTCCGGTCATCGCGCCGACGACCACGCCCACGATTTCCGAGTCTCCTCGCGGTTACCCAAGCTCGGCGATCGACAGCACCAACCGCACCAAGTCCACCTGCCGGGAGATCGACCGCTTCTGGTAGATCTGCTTCAGGTGCCAATAAATCGCGTCTTTCGTGTGCCCCGTAGCCTCGGCCATCTCCCCCACGGTCTTGCCTTCCGCCAACCAGACCGCCACCTGACTCTCCGACGGCGTCAGACCCAGGGTCGTCACCACCAAGCCCGGGTCGACCCGACGATGATGCCCTGGCTCGACTATCAGCACCAACGCGGCCACGCAACGCGCTCCGTAGTCCGGTTGCGGGACACCCACGGGCTTGACGTGCACCACGAACGGCGGCGACACGGACACGCGGCGGAGCCGCATCGACCCGCTGACCGCGACGCCGGAGGCCGGCAGCGCGTCGGCCGCCAACCGCTCGAGACAGAGCTGGTCGTCCGGCTCGCGGGCACGCAGCACCCCATTCCGGTCCGACAACCCATCGTCGGATCGCAGGATGCTACGGGCTCGGTCATTGACCGCCAGGATTTGCCCACGCCGGTCCAGGTGGACGACGCCTATCCGGGGGTTGTCGAGCAGGGCGGTCACACTCGTCTCCCGCGCGGCGGCGCGGACCAGCGCCTGCCGGACGCGGACGAACTGCCGGATATGGGGTAGCAGCCTCCCGACCATCCTGACCTGCGAAGACCCCCAGCCATCCGAGGCAACGGGATCGCCGAGGCTCCACGTCATGTGGGAACCATCCGGGCCGTCGAGACGCACCGCCAAGCTGTTCTGGAACTTGCCTCGGAAAAACAGCTCGTTGTAGGTAGGGGATGTCTTCAGCTCCTCGGCCGTGTACAGGTCGGTGATGTGCACCACACGACTGTCAGGCAGTTGCCGCAAGCGCGGGACGCTTTCGTCGATGGGATGGTAGGTCTCGAGGTACTCACGTTCCAGATCTTCACGGCGCTGCCCCCGGGAGTAGAGCCCGACGGAGGCCACCCGGATGTCGCACTTCGGGCCTTCGCCGACCAAGAGGCTATTGGCCGCGGTGCCGCAGGCGTCGTCAATCAGGGCCGAAGTGGCCGGCCAGTGGGTCTCGTCGAGCATGGCGTCGTACAACAACGCCAGGACACGCTCGAACGGACTGCTCATCGCGGACACGTGAATTCCGTTGAAGTCTGGCACACCAGAGAACGTGTGGGGGGCGTTTGCGCCGTCCAAGGGGGTTGGGCTTGCCGCCTTCCGTCGGCCTCGGCCGGTCCTCGGCGAGCACGCCGGACGCCGCCCAATCCGAGCGAAACTCCCGCACGTCATCGCGTCGCTTCCCCCCCAGTTGGTCGAAGTCCTCCGTCTCGCAGTCCCTGCCGAATCGCTGATGGGCGAATCGAACTGGCACGGTCGCCCTTCCGGCAGCATTCCCTCTGGCAACGCACGTCCACCCAAGTGCCGACCTTAACGAATCTTTACCTCTCCGGTCACTACCTGCTTTAGTAGTTTTAGGCAAAGAGGCGACCGCGAGCGTCGTCGCCTTCATCTACCGCCAAGAGGTTGGCGACGCACGCCGAGGCTGCGGGCGGCCGTGTTCGAGTTCGTTGTCCGCGAGGCCCGGGGGTTATGCTGGAGAGGGTTCCGCATGACAAAGCAACCCCGAAACCTGAACGCTGTGTTCGGCCGGTTCCGGCGGCGGATGCTGGCCGCCGAACTTTCCGCCGGGGCGGTTGAGCGCAGAGACATCGGCAACGCGCCCGAGCCCGCGCGCCGGACCATGCCGGCCAAGCCCCCAGACCCGCCGCCACGCCTAGCAGTCCGGGCCCTTGGCGAGTACGTCCCCGGCGGGCGCGTGGACGCCATGCGCCGTCTCCTCCGCGGCCGTTGACGCTCAGACTTGATCCGCCGTCCGCCAACGGGACGCCTGACCTGACCGCTGAGCAGGCGTACGCCATCACCGACGCCCCAGCCGTGACGAGGTTCCCCATGACATCGCTATTCCGTCTCCCGCGCACCGCCCCGATCGCCGGCATCCTCGCGGCATCGATGCTCCTGCCGATGCCGGAGGCGCTCGCGCAGGCCACCGGATCGATCGACGGATCGGTCACCGACATCGGCGGCGGTGCGCTGCCCGGGGTCACCGTCGCCCTGACCGGCGCGCTCCGCCCGGCCGGCCGGCTGCAGGTCACCGGCCTCGACGGCCGCTTCGTCTTCGACATGCTCCCGCCGCCGAGTACGGGGTGCGGTTCACGCTTCCCGGCTTCGAGCCGCGGGAAATGCGGGTCGCCGTCGAGGCCGACGCCGCGGTCTCGCTCGACGTCGTGCTCGAGATCGAGCGGCTGCTCGAGGCGGTGTCGGTGATCGCGGACGAGCCGACGACCTTCGCGACCAACGTCGTCGCCGAGCCGATGCTGGAGCAGCAGGCGCGTCGTCGCACGGACGGCTCGAGCTGACGTCCTACTTCTCGTACGACCAGATTCGCGAGGACGTCTACCAGCGCATCTACTCGGCCGCCGACTTCGCGGCCGCCCCCCGGTGGGACCGCCTCCTCGACGACTGGCCCGGCGTGCCGTACCTCAACCAGTTCTACCGGCGAGGCTGGACGACGTATCGCAAGAACACGTTCGGCTATCTGAAGGCGGACGTTCAACGATTCGCAGTACATCGGCTCCGGCGACGCCCTGGTGGACGCCTCGCAGAACATCCAGCCGGGCAGCGACGTGACCGGAGTGCCCAACCGGCTGTGGGTCCTGTCGCTCGACCGGTCGGGTCCGCTCGGGATGGATCTCCGGCAAGTACACGTCGTCGCGGCGAGTCAACCTGACCGCCGACTGGTACGCCGCCGCCTACTGGCTGGTCGACGCCTACTCTCACCTTCTCCGTCGACGGCCTGACCGATCGCTTCAAGTCAGCGGAGGTGTCGCTGGTCGCCAACAACCTCTTCGACACCTCGTATCTCGCGGCGACCGTCGAGAACGCGGCGTGGCTGGGCGCCCCGCGCACCATCTCGATGAACATGTCGGTGTCGTTCTGACCGGAGACAGACCGTCGGCTCGGCGTTTCCCGCTCGGATGATCCGAACCCCGGATGTCGGACCAGCCGGGTACCATCGTGCAGCCGGACCGTCGGTCGCACGACGGGAGCGACGTTGCCGGAGGGCATCCGGCCGCCGCCCCCCGGGGGCGCGCGCCGGCCCTTGCCGTCCTCGTGGCATGACGCGGGCGGACCCGCCGTCCACCCCCGATGGCAGAACGAGACCGTCCGTGTAGCCGGCAAAGGGCAAGGCGATACCGTCATTCGTCCTGCTTCTCCAGCTCTATCGCCAGGCGCAGCGCCACCAGCGCCTCCCGGGTGCGGGCGTGCAGGGCGAGCGGTCCGGACGCGGCCTCCCAGCGGCGCACCGTCGTCCCCGAGACTTGGAGTAGTTCGGCGAGCTCGGGGACCGAGACCCCTCCCCGCTCGCGCAGCTCGGCGATCAGCGCGCCCGTGGGGCGGAACGGGGACGCGGCGGCGCCGCCGTGCTCCTGCTCCGGAACCACGGACGAGGGGTCGGCGTGCCGTCGCAGCGTCTTCTTCGGCTTCGGTGCGCGGGGCGACCGCGGCTTCCGCGCTTTCTGCGACGGCACGCCGTCCGCGGCGTCGAGCTCGATGCCGATGATGCTCCCGAGATCGCCGTCCGCCAGGGTGTCGGCCGGCGGCGCTCCCCGCGGTAGCGCCATGTCTGTCGCAATCAGCTCCACCGCGTCGGCGCCGCGCAGGCGGAAGAGCAGCTCCGGGCTGTCGTCCAGACGGCTGCCGACGCCGTAGAGCACCGCGGCCGCGTGATTGCACATCGTGGCCGAGTCCGGGCAGTCGCACGCCAGCTCGATCTCGCCCGGTTTCGGAAAGAGGCCGGCGTCGCGATCCGTGACGATGTCCATGACCCGATCGGACAGCCGCCCCTGCAACAGCTCGAGAACCGATCCGATCTGCCCGGCGCACGCGGTCTTGATCGCCTTCCAGGTCGGCCCTTTGAGCCGACTGATGCGCACGACGACGCGGTAGAGTTCCCGTCCGGCGACCAGTGCGTCGACGACCCCGGCCTCGATCGCCAGATGACAGACCGAACCGTTGCGCACGTAGGTGCCGCCCCGCGGCAGGCGGTTGGCATAGTCGGAGAACGATTCAAGGTGCTCGCACCAGCGCTGGCCCCAGAAGCTCCGGGCGATGTTCCGGTCCCGGAGCTCGACCGGCTGCACCTTCACGCCGCGCGCCCGCAGCTCATGCATCTCCAGCGCGGCGCGAGCGCGCCGGACACCGACCGGCACGTACTTTGGATACCAGTGCACCATCCGGTTCCCGTCAGTCCTCGGTGTGTGGGTTCGCGCGCTTGACAGTCGAGACGAACCCGATTTCGCTCAGCTCATCGTCGGACGGCTCGGTGAAGTCGAGCTCACAGTCGTGGTCTAGGTCACCGGCCGGCGTGCGTCCAAGGCCGGCCGGCGCTCAGACGACCTCGGACCACCGCGCGACCGGTCTGCAGGTACCGTGCGGCGGCGGTAATCGTACTGCACGAGATGCCCCCCCGAGCTACCTGTCCCTCGGTCTCGAATCCCCCGGGCGAACCCAACGGGTCAGAGCCGACCAGATCGAGCTCCGGCGGCGTCACCCGGGCGAACCCCGCCGCCGATCGCCTCCATCTCGTCCAGTACCCTCCCCGGATCGTCTCGGCGGGGGCAAGACGGGCCCCGGCGAGCGCTTGGCGCAACGGTCCTCGCGCACCATGACGGTGGACATCGCGGCCGGGGCGGCGACGCGATTGCCGGTCCGGCCCTGGGGGGCGCCGCGCCGTCCGCCCCCCCGACAGCCAGCGTCGAGTTGGCCCCGCGGGTCGCCTCGACGCCGTGATACGGCGGCGAGGTCTGGGGCCCCGAACGGCCGGCCATGGCCGCTGCTGACGTACTATTTGTGTGGACGCCATACTGGCCTGAGCCTCAACCCTGCAAGCTCCGGCCATCGGAGGTCAGATGCCCACGTTCGACACACTCACCATCGCCCGCACGTTGACCGCCCGGGTCTCGTAGTGGCCGCCCTCCGGCTGCTCGACTGACGCATACACTGCGCGAAGGAGTGCCTAAAATGAGGAAGAAAACGGACGAGAGAAAGGGTATTTTCTGTCTGGAGGCGGACTGGTGGGGAGTCAGGGATAAGACTTCCATGGAGCCGGCGCTGCGTTTACTGCATACGCTGAAGGACTACAAGATATCCTACATCCACCGCGATGTCGGGACGCGTGAGGAGTTGATTTCTATCTAAAGAAGTGGAGTGCGCGCACCTTTGCGAGCCATCCAATTCTCTACCTAACCCGGATTATTCGTGAAGGTGCTGATTCTGGAGAGACACAGGAGCCTCCATGTGGTACAAACGCAGTGCTGACAAACGTTTAGCCACGATGGAGGCCCCTGCATGGCGGCTGACAAGATATCACAGACTGTCCTGTTCCCGGAGCTCTTCGACAAGCCCGTCGTCGCCACGTTCGACCGCGAGCAGGCGAGCTCGGATGGTGGCGCCGTCCTCCTCAAGGCGGCCGAGCGGGTGTACGGCCTCGTCAAGGCGTTTGCCGGGTGTCTCGCCGACAAGCGCGCGCCGGAGAAGATTCGGCACACGCTCGCGGAGCTGATCGGACAGCGGATCTTCGGCATCGCGTGCGGTCATCCCGACGGCAACGACGCCGACCACTTGGCGGAGGATCCCATCCACAAGCTGCTGCTCGGGCGGGACCCCGTGGCCGGCGCGCCCTTGGCGTCGCAACCAACGATTTCGCGGTTCGAGAACGGCCCGGGCCGCGGCGCGCTCTACCGAATGGCGCGGGAGTTGGCGGCGTGCGTGATCGAGCGGCATCGACGCCGCCTGCGGCGGCGGGTGTGGCGGGTCACCATCGATCTGGACCCGACCGACGACCGGACGCATGGCGCGCAACAACTGACGTTCTTCAACGGGCACTACGACAGTTGGTGCTATCTGCCGCTGCTCGCGTTCCTGACTTTCAACGACGAGAAGGAGCAGTATCTGTGCGCGGCGGTGCTGCGGCCGGGCAAGGCGGTGGCGGCCGACGGGACCCTGAGCTTGCTGTGTCGGCTGCTGCCGATGCTGCGGGCGGCGTTTCCGGCGACTCGGTTTCTCGTCCGGCTCGACGGGGGCTTTGCGACCCCGGAGATCCTCGATTTCCTGGATGCCGAACCTGGGCTCGACTACGTGGTCGCGATGGGGAAGAACGCGGTGTTGCAGCGGCATGCCGAATCCGCGATGGCCGTGGCCCGCGCGCAGAGCGAAGCCAGTGGCCGAACCGAGCACGTCTATACCGACACCCGCTACGCGGCCCGCACGTGGGGCCGCGAACGCCGGGTCGTGATCAAGGCGGAAGTGGTCCGGCTCAAGGGTCGCGAGCCGCGGGACAATCCGCGCTTCGTCGTGACGAATCTCTTGGAGAGCTCGCGCTTCGTCTACGAGAGGGTCTACTGCGCCCGCGGGGACATCGAGAACCGGATCAAGGAGTTGCTGGATGGCCTGCAGATCGACCGCACGAGCTGCTGCAAGTTCCTGGCGAACCAGTTGCGCGTGTTGCTGACCGCGGCGGCCTACGTACTCATGCAGGAGCTGCGGCTGCGGGCGGCGCGCACCGGCTGTGCCCGCACCCAAGTGACGTGGCTGCGCGACCGGCTGCTGAAGCTGGGGGTGCATGTCGTCGGCTCGGCGCGCCGCATCGTCCTGCATCTACCACGGGCGACGCCCCATCTCCACGCGTGGCGGCGCATCGCGCTCGCGCTCGGCGCCCGCGCGGGTTAGTCAGAGCCCGCGCGGGGGCTCGGCGCACGTCTCGGTCCCGGGCGGCACCGCCCGTTCCGGCAGAACCTTCCCCCCACTTGGCCTCCGCAACCGCCCGGTGCCCGTGAAGGGCCACTCCACGCCTCCTGCCGCGTCCGTCGCCGCGTCCGAGAGGCTCCGCTCGCGGTCAAGCAGGCCCGGCCCCAGCAGAGCCTTCCCTGCCGCCCGCCTCTCCGCCACCGCCCGACGGCACGACCGGCTACTCTACGCCGCGGTGCGCGCGCCACCACGTCCGAGGCCCTGCTCGCGGCCGATCATGCCCCGTCCGTGACGG
Source organism: Vicinamibacterales bacterium (assembly GCA_965229825.1). Taxonomy (GTDB): domain Bacteria; phylum Acidobacteriota; class Vicinamibacteria; order Vicinamibacterales; family UBA8438; genus JAJEEA01. The sequence goes on along the minus strand of CBDDJQ010000011.1, from coordinate 618,726 downwards.
ACGCCCGAGCTTCATGAATAATGCAGGCTAAGGTTTTCATGGGGAATCCGGCTGCATCCAGGTTGGAGAAGGAGCGCGCGGCGCGCTGGAATTGGCCGAGCTGGGGTCCGCGCAAAAATAACTTCCTGCAAACGGCTGTAGTGTCGCAGTAGAAAGCACGCTCGTGCCCGGTGACTTCTCCACACAGACAGGGCGAATTTCTGATTGAGGGGTAGCAATCCGACCTTGGATTGTGGCATGATTGCGGAATCTATAGTCCGTAATGGTGCCACAATGAGACCAACCCAATTCTCCGTCGACACCGTCGTCGCCCTGCTCCGAAAGCAGACCGTCGCTGCCCTGCCCGACGTGATGGCCGCCCTCGGTCCCCGCGTCAGCAGGCGCACCGCGTTCCGCAAGCTCAGGGACCTCGACGCCCGCACCAGCTACTCCCATCGCGGCGGCTACTATACGCTCGACGAGGTCGCCGACTTCGACCAACACGGGCTGTGGGCGTTCGCCGGCGTCCGCTTCTCCCGCGCCGGCACCCTCGTCGCAACCGCCGAGGCGTTTGTCAACGACGCGGAAGCCGGACACTTCGTCGACGAACTCGACAACCGGCTCGGTGTCGGCACCCAGGACGCCCTGCGCAAGCTCGTCGGCGACGGCCGGCTGACGCGGCACAAGCTCGCCGGCCAGTTCCTCTACTGCGCCACCGACCACGCGCAGAAGACGCATCAACTCCGCGCCCGACGGCTGCTGATGGCCACGCCCGGACTCGGGCGGCCCCTGCCCGACGCCGACCTGATGCCCGAGGAGTTGCGCGCCGCCATCGTGTTGTTCGCCAGCCTCCTCGACGAGCGCCAGCGCCGGCTGTTCGCCGGACTCGAATCGCTCAAGTGCGGGTGGGGCGGCGACCGGCGCATCGCCACCCTCCTCGGCATCGACCCGTCGACCGTCGCCGTCGGCCGGCGGCAGCTCGTCGGTCGCGATGTCGAGGTCGACCGGGTGCGGCGCGCGGGCGGCGGACGAACACCGACGGAAAAAAAACGCCGGAAGTCATCGCCCGCATCGAAGCCCTGATGACCCACGAGACGGCCGGCGACCCGGTCAGCGGCCTGAAGTGGACACGCCGCACGACCGCCAAGCTCGCCGACGAACTCCGCGGGCTTCAGCATTGGGTGGTGTCTCCCCCCCCGGGCCGCCAGCGGGTGTTTTCTGTGTTCAACTGGAAGGACATGCCACCTGCCTCACGTCCCCGATCGCCGGGTGGCCCGGGTTTCCCACCTCGGGCTCCCACAGATCCGTACGTGCGGGACTAGCGTGGGAATCGGGCGATCCCATAACTGCCCCGGATCCCGCCAATCCAGAGCTCATCATTCGCCTCGATGGCCACGGTGCCGAGCTTGAAGAAATCGTTTCCCTTGTAGTCCACCAGCTGTCGGACTTCAAACGTCGTCGGATCGACCTCGGCCACGCGAGCGGCCGACGGCTCACAAGGATCAACGTCTTCACACTGGGTCAGGTGGCCCGCGACGATGACTTTGCCAGCGGTTCCCCAGCGCACGTTGTCGACGTTGAAGCCAACCGCAATCCGGTCGACGCGCACCGGACTCTGGCCGCGTGACAGCCGCACCAGCGCCCGATCGCTCCAGCCCCCAATGAAGAACCACTGCCCATCATCCGAGGACACGAGACCGTTGGGACCGGGCATCTGGCTACCGGGCACTTCGACCCAGCCCGTTGTGGAATGCCATTCCCAGAGCTCCCCACCTTCGCGGTCGAAGTTCGTCGCGCCAAGATAGCCGTCCGGCAGCGCCGTAATGGAGTTGATGCGGCTGGTGCCCTCCGGTGCCGGGATGCATCCGATCCACTTCATCGTGGGCACGGTGCCGCCGACGTCCAGCGCAAAGACTTCGATGGCCTCGCGCGCGCCATGACCAACCACGTAGAGTGTATGCACATCGCCGCGGCCCTCCCGCAGGGTCAGTCCGTGTGGCTGGAACACGTTGTTCGGACCGGGGCAGGCGCGATAGGTATCCCGGTCGTGCTCTGGCGGCAACGCTCCCGCGGGAAAGATCTCCTGTGCGCGGTGATCACGAAGGCTCACCGCGTAGAGGGGACCTTCCGTAGCGGAGTATCGTCCCGATGCGATTACCCAAGGGGCGCCCGGAACCGGGTAGAGATCTTCCGGATTGGTCGTGCCGCAGACGAACTTCACATCTCCGGCGGGATCGCAGGTCTGGGCACCAAGAGGGTGCCCGCTGACAAGACTCAACACCGACGCGATGAGCACGAGCACTCGCAACATGGCGCACCTCCAGACTTGCGTGACGTCCTGAAGTATACCAGCGCTCCCCGTCACCGTCGTTGCCGACGCCGACGAGGCCGCGCGCTTCGAGCGGGCGGCGTTCGTCCCCAGCGGCGGCCAGGGGGCTCGCCGCTGACGATCGGAACCCTCGGCATCCACGTCGTCTGCGGAAGTCGCGCCTCCTGGAGCAGGTTCGCCGCGACAGCCGCGGGGCGGCCGAGGTGCTGCTCGTGTGCGGTACTGGGTCCCGGCTCCGGTGACGGTCAGTTCAGAGGCCGCAATCCCCTTCACTCGAGGTCCTTCCTGGCTCCACGGCGAGCGTCGGGGAGACGGAAACAGCTGGATTGCGTACGACCCGCCGCCGAGCGTATCCGCGCACCGCGGCGCTGACGCTTCGTGTCAACCGACACTCGGTGAACTTGCCTGCGGTGTCCATTGAATGTCCAGCCACGGGAGACCGCACGTCAGGGATCTGACACCCTAACTGACACCCTACGGAGCGCAGGCGGGCGGACACCCTGGACCCCCGCGGAAGCGAAAGTCGCCCGATTTCCCTAGAAAACGGGCATACTGGACGCGGGCGGACGCCGCTGGAAGGCCTGAATTCGTTCTCTTAATCTGCGGGTTTGGGGTTCGAGTCCCCGGCGGTTCACCACTCTTTTTCACGGAAAATCGCCACGCGTCACTCCGGCAGGACGAAGACGTAGAGCGCGTTCCCGCCCTCCGGCTGGAAGATCTCCGGGGTGAGCCGAGCCGTGAGGCTCCGGAACGCGCCCCCCAGCGAGGCCGGCACCGCGATGAACTGCCGCCCGGCCGCCTCGTAGGTGATGGGATAGCCGTGCGCCGCGGCGCCGAGGCGGGTCTCCCAGAGGACGTCGCCCGTCCCGATGTCGAACGCCCGGTAGTAACGGTCGGCGTCGCCCGCGAAGACGAGGCCGCCCGCCGTCGTGAGAGTCGACGTCAGGAACGCGGCCCGCTGCTCCCGGCTCCACAGCTCCTCCATCGTCCGGACGTCGTAGGCGGCCAGCTTCCCCACGTTGCCGTTCGTGCCGGGCATCTCCCGGTACTCGGACCGTCCCGCGGTTCCGCCGCCGCCCTCGACGAACTCCACCTCGCGGCCGGTCAGGTACATGCACGCCTGGTGGAGCGGAATCACGAGCGCGCCGGTGCCGGGGTGATACGCGGACGCCTGCCAGTTGTGGCCGCCGAGCAGACTGGGACAGGCGGGCACGCGGTCGCCGATGTCGGCGTCACGGATGTCCTGCCGGTACGAGACCCGCCCGGTGGTCCGGTCGATCGACTCGAAGACGTCCTGGTGGACCGTCTCGCGCAGGTCGACGAACGCGCCGGTCCGCCGGTCGAGCTTCCACAGGATGCCGTCCTTCCCGATCGTGAACAGCCACTGCGCGCCGTCGGCGTCGACCAGCACCCGCTCGTACACGATGTCGAGGTCGAGCGTCTCGCCCGGCGCGTGCTGGAAGTACCATTCCACCTGCCCGGTCCGCGGGTTCAGGGCGAGCGTCGAGTTGGTGTAGAGCGCGTCCTGCCGCGTCGTCATGCCGCGGCTCGCCGCCACCCACGGCTTCGCCTGCGCCGTGCCAATGTAGAAGAGACCGAGATCCGGGTCGTAGCTCCCCGGGATCCACGAGTCGCCGCCCGCGCGCAGATACGGCGGCGTGTCGCCCCACGACGCGTCGTTCGGATCGCCGGGCAGGGCGATCGTCGACGTGCGCCACAGCTCCTCGCCGGTGTCGGGGTCGTGCCCGGTGATGAAGCAGGTCTGCTCCTTGTAGCGATTGCAGCCGTTCATTCCGGTGATGACGACGCCATCGGCGATGACGGGGCCGGCGTTCTGGCGGAAGCCCTGCGTGTAGTCCGCCTTCACGGCGCGCCACACCTCGGCGCCGGTCCGCGCGTCGAGGGCGACGAGGGCCGCATCGTGGGTGGCCAGGTAGACCTTGTCGCCGTAGAGGGCCAGCGTGCGGGTCGCTGCCCGCTGCGGCGCATCCTCCGGCAGCGGCGACCGGTACTGCCAGATGACCTCGCCGGTGACGGCGTCGATCGCCTGCACCACGTTCCCCGGACTCGCGAGGAACATCACGCCGTCGTGCACCAGCGGCGTCGTCTGATGGTTCCCCTCCCGGATCGCCAGCACCCAGGCCAACCGCAGTTGGTCGACGTTGCCGCGCGTCACTTGATCCAATGGACTGTAGCCGTGGCTGTTGCGCGTCCGCCGCCAGCTCAGCCAGTCGCCCGGCGGCGGATCCTGCAGCAGCGCGTCGGTGACCGGGCTCAGGGGCTGCTCCACCGCGCGGTTGACGAACCGCATCGGCCGCCGCCGAGGCGGCTCGCCTTCCTCGGCCGCGCGCCGCGCCTCGGCCACGTCCGCCGCATCGCCGATCGTGAGCGCCGCGTCGACCGTCAACCGCGCGTCGCCGGGCCGGGCGCCGTTCGCGTCCAGGATGTACGCGACCAGATTCAGGTAGACCCCGTCGCCGAGCGATCCCCCGAGGCCGGGGGGCATCTCGTCCCGCACGTACGCGAACAGCTCGTCCGTCGTCTGCCCGGCCCAGCCGTTCAGAAAGTCCACCCCGCGCAGCGGCGGCGCTTCCGCTCCGTCGAGCCCCTCCCCGTGGCACTCCCCGCACTGCCGCGCGTACACCGTCCACCCGGCGGCGGCCTGCTCCGCCGTGAACGCCCCGTCCGCCCCCGGGGGCTGCGCGGCCGCGCCCGGCGCGACAGCCGGTCCCCCGATCGAACCGCCGACCACGATCAGTCCGGCGGCCGCCACCCGGACCAACGCCTTCACGGGATTCCGTCCCGGTCCGCCGACGCCGGCGCGAGTTTCCTTGGACATGATCCGCAACTCCTCGCAAGAGGGCGCCAGCACACCGCGTGGCCGCCCGTGACGTTCTAATGAGCCCGCAGTGAAAGCGCTGCATTCGACCGGCGATGCATCCTGCCTGACTGCGTTGTTCCTCGGTCCCATATGCCAATATGCTCCCTCGTCACGCCTTGTCAGGCAGGCCCCTCGCCGGTCTCGGTGCACCGCGCGGTTTCACCACGGGCTCCTGTACCACCGGCACGGCTGCGTGCCACGCCAAGCCGGGCGCCGGGGCGCCGGAAGCCCGCCGCATTCAGGCGGGAGCATCAGTCGAGGCCGGGCACATCCCTGACCCAGGCGGTCGGACCGTCCTCCCACTTGTTGTGGGTCAACCGGACCACCGTCTTGTCCGCCAAGCGAATGGCGTGCAGCTCGCCGTACGGCTGGGGTTGAAAGACGACCCGCAACAGCGGCAGCTCGTCGTTGAACTCGCCGCGCTGGGACGTGAAGAGCACCCATTCGTCGTCCGGCGAGAACCTGGGGTGCATGTCGTGGCCGGGGTTCCGGGTGAGACGCTCCGGCCGGCCCGGCCGGCCGTTCTCGTCGACCGCGACGGTGTAGAGCTCGAAGTTCCCGTCGCGGAAGGACGTGAACGCGACACGGTCCCCCGCCGAGGAGAACGCGGGCATCGTGTCGGTCGCCTCGTGCCGCGTCAGGCGATGCACGCCGGTGCCGTCCGCGTTCATCACGTAGATCTCCGCGTTCCCGTCGCGCATGCTGCGGAAGACGATGCGGCGGCCGTCCGGAGAGAAGTCGGGGAAGGCGTCGTTGGCCTCCGAGTCCGGCGTCAGGTTCATCGCGTCGCCACCGTCGCCGCGGATCTTCCAGATATCGACGTCCGCGTTGCCCGAGGCGAACGGCGGCCCGACGGCGAACGCCAGCCATCGACCGTCCTTCGACCAGGAAGGCCCCCAGGCGGAGTCGGGACCCCGGTACCGATCCGCCCCGGCGAGGTCGAAGATCACGCGCTTCCGGGTACCGTCAGGCCTGGACGCCACAAGGCGGGCGAAAGCTTCGCTGGTGGCGACCTCTCCGGAGGTGGGATCGATCGCCGGCAGATAGCCCCGGATTCCGATCAGGGACACGCGGCGGTCCGGCAGGTCCACGGGGACAGGCCGGTGGATGAGAAACGCCCCCGGCGCGTCGCTCTCGAACGGGGACGCACCATCGACCGGTCCCGGCCCATGCGCGACGAGGCGGCCCGAGACCGGATCGTACGCCGGCGCCCAGTAGTCGCGGGCGGCATCGCTCTCGATCCGCAGATCGGACCCGTCGAGCCGGGTGGTGACGAGGGTCCAGCGGTCGTCGCGGCGCGCCGTGAACGCGAGCCGGCCGTCGGCCACGGGGACCGGCGAGAGCGCGGCCTCGCCCTCCGCGGAGATCGGCTCGGGCGCCGCCCCGTCGATGCCGGTGCGGTAGATCCGCGGCTCGCCGTCCCGCTGCGAGTAGAACACGACCGCCTCGCCGTCGGGCGTCCACGCCGGTGCGCCGTCCCAGCTCTCGTGCCGCGTGAGTCTCCGCACCTCCGTCCCGTCCGACTGCATCACGTACAGCTCGCTGGCCAGATAAGTGGCCGCGGGACTCGCCCCGCTGCTCGTCGCCACCGACGTGTCGCGGCTGCTGGAGAACAGGATCCGCGTTCCGTCGGGCGAGAAGGCCGGGTTGTAGTCTCCCGCGGCGTGCCGCGTCAGGTTCGCCGCCTCACCGGCTTCGGACGGGTTCTCGGGCTGGAACGGCATGACGAAGATGTCCGCGTTGCCGCTCCGCGTGCTGACGAAGAGCAACCGCCGGCCGTCCGGCGAGATGGCCGCCGCGTCTTCCATCGCCGGACTCTCGACCAGCGGCCGCACCCCCGCGCGGCCCTCCAGGTCGAGCACGTACAGGTCCGGATTGCCGTTCCGCTCGGAGGTGAACACAACCCAGCGCCCGTCCGGAGAAACCACGCCGTTGTAGTCGAGACCCGGATCCGCCGTCAGCCGCCGAGGTTCCGAGCCGGGGCTGTCGAAGAGGTACAGATCCCAGTTCGACGGCTGGATGCTGCTGTAGACGATCGTTTCCCGAGGAGGCTCGGCCTCCTGCGTACCCTGTACGGGGCCGGTCACGACGACGATGACGAGGAACCCGAGCAGGCCGGCAACCGCGGGGAGCCCGGGGCCGAATCCGCGGAAACCACGCTCTGCCTTCGGCCGCCGCCGGCCGCCGTCCGTCTCGCGCGCCAGGATCTTCTTGAAGACCTGCATGGCACCAGCCCTCCCTCCCCTGCGGCCACCCACGGTCACTCCGGCAGGGCGAAGACGTAGAGCCCGTTCCCGCCCTCCGGCTGGTAGATCTCCGGGCTGAGCTTCGCCGTGAGACTACGGAAAACGCCCCCCAGGGCGGCGGGGACGGCGATGAACTGCCGCCCGCCCACCTCGTAGGTGATGGGGTAACCGTGCGCCGACGCTGGGAGACGCGTCTCCCAGCGCACGTCGCCCGTCTCGACGTCGAACGCCCGGTAGTAGCGGGCGCCGTCGCCGGCGAAGACCAATCCGCCCGCCGTCGTGAGCGCCGACGTCAGGAACGGCGCCCGCTGCTCGTGGCTCCAGAGCTCCTCCATCGTGCGGACGTCGTAGGCGGCCAGCTTTCCGACGTTGCCGCCGCTGCCCGGCATCTCGAGCAGCTCGTAGCGGCCGGCCGTCCCGCCGCCGCCCTCGACGAACTCCACCTCGCGGCCGGTCAGGTGCATGCACGCTTGGTGGAGCGGAATCACGAGCGCGCCGGCGCCGGGATGGTACGCCGACGCCTGCCAGTTGTGTCCGCCGAGCAGGCTGGGACAGGCGAACACCCGATCGCCGATCGCGATGTCCTGCAGGTCCTGCCGGTAGGTCAGCTCGCCGGTGGTCCGGTCGATCGACCCGAAGACGTCCTGGTGGACCGTCTCGCGCAGGTCGACGAACGCACCGGTCCGCCGGTCGAGCTTCCAGAGGATGCCGTCCTTCCCGATCGTGAACAGCCACTGCGCGCCGTCGGCGTCGACCAGCACCCGCTCGTAGACGATGTCGAGGTCGAGCGTCTCGCCCGGCGCGTGCTGGAAATACCATTCCACCTGTCCCGTGCGCGGGTTCAGGGCGAGCGTCGAGTTGGTGTACAGCGCGTCCTGCCGCGTCGTCATGCCGCGGCTCGCCGCCACCCACGGCTTCGCCTGCGCCGTGCCGATGTAGAAGAGACCCAGATCCGCGTCGTAGCTTCCCGGGATCCAGGCGTCGCCGCCCGCGCGCAGATACGGCGGCGTATCGCCCCACGACGCGTTGTTCGGATCGCCGGGCAGCGCGACGGTGGACGTGCGCCAGAGCTCGTCCCCGGTGTCGGGATCGTGGCCGGTGATGAAGCAGGTCTGCTCCGTGTAGCGGTCGCAGCCGTTGGTGCCGGTGATGACGACGCCATTGGCGACGACCGGGCCGCCGTTCTGGCGGAAGCCCTGCGTGTAGTCGGTCTTGACCGTCCGCCACGCCTCCTCGCCGGTTCGCGTGTCGAGCGCAACGAGGACCGCGTCGGCCCTGGCGAGAAACAGCTTGTCGCCGTAGAGGGCCAGCGTGCGGGTGGCGCCGGCAACCACGTCCTCCGGCAGCCGCGCGCGGTACACCCAGATGACGTCGCCGGTCGCCGCATCGATCGCCTGGACGACGTTGCCCGGACTGGCGAGGAACATCACGCCGTCGTGCACGAGCGGCGTCGTCTGGTGGTTGCCCGGCCGGACCGCGATCGACCATTCGAGCTGCAGGCCGGCGACGTTGTCGCGGGTCACCTGATCGAGCGGACTGTAGCCGTGACCGTTGCGCGTCCGCCGCCAGCTCAGCCAGTCCTCCGGCGGCGGGTCCGCGAGCAGCGCGTCGGTCACCGGGGTCAGATCGTGCGGCACCTCCCGGTTGACGAACCGCGACGACCGCCGCCGCGGCCGCTCGCCCGCCCCCGCCGCGCGGCGCACCTCGGCGATGTCCGCCGCGTCGCCGATCATGACCCCCGCCTCCGCCGTCAGGGTACGCTCGCCCGGCACGGCGCCGTTCGACTCGAGCAGGTACGCCACGAGATTCACGTAGGACTGATCGCTGAGCACGCCGGCCTGCCCCGGGGGCATCTCGTCGCGCAGGTAGCCGAACAGCTCGTCGGTCGTCTGCCCCACCCAACCGTTCAGGAACTCCACGCCCGCGAGGGGCGGAGCGTGCACCATTCCCTCCAGGCTCGGTCCGTGACAGTCGCCGCACTGCACGCCGTAGACCGACCAGCCGCTGGCCGCCTGGTCCACGGTGAAGGCCCCGTCCGACGCCGGAGCCTGCGCCGCTGCGGCGGCGCCCGGTCCGGCGGTCAGGCCGCCGGCCACGATCAGTGCGGCCGCGGCCGCACGGGCCACGACTGCGGCGAGACTCTCTCCTTGCCAACCCGACCCGCCGACTCCAACGCAAGCAACCTTCAACATGGTCCGCACTCCTCAATGCCGTCGGACGGCACCTGCACACCGCGTGGCCGCCCGTGCCGCCCTTATACCACCAAACCACCAACCCGGCGGCACCGCCACGTCGCCCGGCCCAACCTGGCAGCCCGTGGCGAGATCCCGCTGCATTCGAGCGGCGATGCATCCCGCCTGTGTAGACGCACTCCAAGCACGGAAGATCGACCAGGATCCGAGCTACTCGCGCTCGGCGTGGAGCGCTCCAACGAAGCTGTTTCTGTCGAGTTGCCGGACCCGGAGGCACGCGTTGACCCCCGTCTGCTCGAGAGTCCCCTCGATTCGCGCTCTCGGAACGATGATCGGTTCACTCTTCCCGTCTTCGGTCGTCGTGATGACTCTCGCCGGTCGGCCGGGTTTCGCCGGTTCGATCTCGATCCGCTGGTAGCGCGCGCCTTGCAGCGCTTCCCCCGCCCGGTCTACCAGTTCCTCGGGTCTGACCAGCAGGGGTTCGTTCGTCGACAGCGGCTTCAGGTTCCAGCGTGCGTCCTGCTCGATCTTCTCGCGTCGCACGTGCCACATGACCGCGACGTCCCCCTGCATGCCAGGTGACAGCATGTTGACGGCATGGTGCAGCCTCGACGGCTCCCGCTCGCTCGCGACAATGATGTCGTACAGGTCCCTTGCGGGCGCACGCAGCGACCGGTTCAGCAGCTTCCCGGCCAGAATCTGAGTCGTCGACAACGCGTCGAACGGATGCCCGTCGATCGCCTTGCTGGAGTGCCCCGACGCCGGCGATGGATCGCTCCGGAACACGTGAAGGCGCTTCCTGCCCGGAAACGTCATCTCGACTACCGCCTGGTTGTAGCCGTCGAGCCTTCCTCCCACTGACTTCATGGACTTGGTGAAATCGTTGCGCCCGGTCGTTTCCAGCCCCCGGATCTGCCAGCCGGCGGACGTAATCAGGTCGATGTCCGTGCTCTTCCGGTGCCGCCATCGTGCCGCCAGCACCGAACCGCCGCCCATCATCCAGGCCTCGGGCGTCTCCTCGTGTTCGTGTCGGAGCTCCGCGAGCCGATTCCGGATCGCCGCCCAGAGGGACTTCGCCGGCTCCGTCAGATGCAGTCCTTCTTCCTCGGCGCTCATCACCGTTCCCACAGCGTCACGCCCCCGTACTCGCCGACCTCCGCGAACTCGTTGATGATCCGGATCTGCTGGTAGACGTCGAATCCTGCCTTGTGCAAGGCGCAGACCAGTACCCTCCAACTGTAGGCCTGCTCGGCCCAGGCGCGGATCAGGTCCCGCTCGGTGGCCTGCAGCACGAAGGCGTACACGATCGCCTGCTGTCGTTCGCTCAGCTCCTTCGCGTGGACTGCTTGATAGAAGTCCCGCGTCGACGGCTGTTCTCTCGAACCCGCGAAGCTCAGTCCGAGTCGGAATTCGACCGCGCGGCTGTTTTCCCGCGTTCTCCTCGGATCGATCTTCGGCCAGTACCAGTGCCCCAGGTCGAGCGGCGCCAGCTCGTCCGAGAACGCTTTCGCCGGTCCCAGAACGCATGGACGGAGATCGAGGTGGTACCGCTTCAGGTGCTCCCACCGCCGTTCCCGCCATTCCCGCGTTCCGGCATCCATCCCCGACCGGTTCGCCCACACCAGTTCCCGGTCGCTCGCCGTCGTCATCGTCCTGCTTCTCGATGCCTGCTGCACCGCCGGCCGCCCGTCCCGCCCTCATCAGCCGGTGGTGAAAGTCCCCGCTGCATTCGAGCGGCGATGCATCCCGCCTCGCCGCTCTCGGTGCAACGCGGGGTTCCACCACGGGCTGCAAGGTGGCGCTACGTGTATGGCCCTCGACCAAGTGCAACCTCTTAAGCGCGGCACGCTCCCGCGCGCCGCGATGTCCTTGAAGACCTGCATGAGATTCGGCCTCCATTTCCGCCGCCGCCAGCGGCACCGCCGGATTGCGCCGCGTCACTCCGGCAGGGCGAAGACGTAGAGCGCGTTGCCCCCCTCGGGCTGGTAGATCTCCGGGGTGAGCTGCGCGGTGAGGCTCCGGAACGCGCCCCCCAGCGCGGCAGGGACGGCGATGAACTGCCGCCCGGCCGCCTCGTAGGTGATGGGATAGCCGTGCGCCTTGGCGCCGAGGCGAGCCTCCCAGAGGACGTCGCCGGTCCGCACGTCGAACGCCCGGTAGTAGCGGTCGGCATCGCCCGCGAAGACGAGGCCGCCCGCCGTCGTCAGCGTCGACGTGAGGAACGCGGCTCGCTGCTCCCGGCTCCACAGCTCCTCCATCGTCCGGACGTCGTAGGCGGCCAGCTTCCCCACGTTGCCGTTCGTGCCGGGCATCTCCCGGTACTCGGACCGGCCCGCGGTGCCGCCGCCGCCCTCGACGAACTCCACCTCGCGGCCGGTCAGGTACATGCACGCCTGGTGGAGCGGAATCACGAGCGCGCCGGTGCCGGGGTGATACGCGGACGCCTGCCAGTTGTGGCCGCCGAGCAGACTGGGACAGGCGGGCACGCGGTCGCCGATGTCGGCGTCACGGATGTCCTGCCGGTAGATCAGCTCGCCGGTGGCCCGGTCGATCGACTCGAAGACGTCCTGGTAGACCGTCTCGCGCAGGTCGACGAACGCGCCGGTCCGCCGGTCGAGCTTCCACAAGATGCCGTCCTTCCCGATCGTGAAGAGCCACTTCGCGTCGTCGGCGTCGACGAGGACTCGCTCGTACACGATATCGAGGTCGAGCGTCTCGCCCGGCGCGTGCTGGAAGTACCACTCCACCTGCCCGGTTCGCGGGTTCAACGCCAGCGTCGAGTTCGTGTAGAGCGCGTCCTGCCGCGTGGTCATGCCGCGGCTCGCCGCCACCCACGGCTTGGCTTGCGCGGTCCCGATGAAGAAGAGGCCGAGGTCCGGGTCGTAGCTGCCGGGAATCCACTGGTCGCCGCCCGCGCGCAGATACGGCGGCGTGTCGCCCCACGACGCGTCGTTCGGATCGCCGGGCAGGGCGATGGTGGACGTGCGCCACAGCTCCTCGCCGGTGTCGGGGTCGTGCCCGGTGATGAAGCAGGTCTGCGCCTTGTAGCGCTGGCACCCGTTGGTGCCGGTGACGACGACGCCGTCGGCGATGACGGGGCCGGCGTTCTGGCGGAAGCCCTGCGTGTAGTCGTCCTTGACCGTCCGCCACACCACCTCGCCGGTCCGGGCGTCGAGGGCGACGATGGCCGCGTCGGCCGTGGCCAGGAACACCTTGTCGCCGTGGATGGCCAGGGTGCGGGTCGGCGCCCGCTGCGGCGCGTCCTCGGGCAACGGCGACCGGTACTGCCAGATGACGTCGCCGGTGACCGCGTCTATCGCCTGCACGACGTCCCCGGGACTGGCCAGGAACATCACGCCGTCGTGCACAAGCGGCGCCGTCTGGTGGTTCCCCTCGCGAATCGCGAGCACCCAGGCCAGCCGCAGCTCGTCGACGTTGTCGCGCGTCACTTGATCCAATGGACTGTAGCCATGCCCGTTGCGCGTCCGGCGCCAGTTCAGCCAGTCGCCCGGCGGCGGGTCCGCGAGCAGCGCCTCGGTGACCGGGGTCAGATCGTGCGGCACCTCCCGGTTGACGAACCGCGTCGGCCGCCGCCGGGGCCGCTCGCCCTCCCGCGCCGCCCGCCGCGCCTCCGCCACGTCCGCCGCGTCGCCGATCGCGACCGCCGCGTCGGCGGTCAGCGGCGCGGCGCCGGGCCGGGCGCCGTTCATGTCCAGGATATGCGCGACCAGGTCCAGGTAGACCCGATCGCCGAGCGAACCCCCGAGGCCGGGCGGCATCTCGTCGCGCACGTACGCGAACAGCTCGTCCGTCGTCTGCCCCGCCCAGCCGTTCAGGAAGTCGACCCCGCGCAGCGGCGGCGCTTCCGCCCCGTCCAGACCCGTCCCGTGGCACTCGCCGCACTGCCGCGCGTACACCGCCCAACCGGCCGAGGCTTGGTCCGCCGTGAAGCCCCCCTCGGCCGCCGGGGCTTGCGCCGCCGCGACGACGACGCCCGGCCCGCCGGTCAAGCCGCCCGCCGCGATCAGTCCGGCGGCCGCCACCAGCACGGCCGCCCGCCAACGCGCTCCGCCGACTTCGACGTCAGCTCTCGTCGACATGATCCGCAACTCCTCGGTGCCGCCACGGCGCGCCCGCGCCGCACGCTCGCCCGTGCCGCCGTTATACCACGGCCGCTGCGGAGTCGCCCGGCCCGCGCGGGCGGCGGCCCCCCGCCGCGGCGTCGCCCGGCCCGCGCGAGCCGACTCAGTTCAGCAGATCGAGCAGATGGCTGTACTTCACCGTCAGGCTCCGCCCCGCGCCGAGGGGACGGAACCGATCGAACCCCTCGATGTCGTCGTAGACGATGAAGAGCCCGGTGTTGGCGTCGGACAACATGCCGAACCGCACGTTCGACGACCAGAGCCGACGGCGGTCGTTGTACTGCACCAGCGCCTGGACGAACACCCGGGGCGTGAAGGAGTAGTTCAGTCGGAGCCGGGCGAGGTTCGTCACGAACGCGCCGACCGGCAGATGGAGGTCGTTGCGTTCCCACGAGACCTGGGTGTTGAACCGCTCGCCGAGACGCAGGCTGAGCCGCGGGCTCACCGTCGACCGCCGGCCGCCGAAGAGCCCGCCGAACACCGAGAAGAACTCGAGGCTGAGGGGAGCGCCCTGGTCGGTCCTGAACCGCAACTGGGCCTCGGCGTGGTCGTAGCGGTCGGCGGGGACCCAGACGTCGGGGTAGATCTCGAACGGCTCGAGCACCCCTTCGGTCGTCAGGTTCAGCGCGGTGCTCGCCCAGAAACCGTTGCGCCACTCCATCGTGTTGTCGAGATGAATCCAGTCCGACTCGACCCGGCCGGTGTCGAAGTCGCGGATGAGGAAGACGGCGGCATGCGGCGTCCACTCGTGGAACCCGATGGAGTTCTCGGGACGGAACGCGGTGCGGAAGGCGCCGTCGACGCGGCGGTAGCCCCGCCGGCCATAGAACCCCGCCTCGGGGTTGAACCCGGGCGCGACCTCGGTGAGGCCGCCGCCGTAGCGGTACCGCTCGGACTCGTAGCTGGCCGCGAAGTTGTACGCATGGGTGTCCCCGGCCACGCCGGGCGTCTCGGTCCCCGCCCCGAAGCCCGACAGCGTCACCGTTTCCCCGATTCCCCACCGCCCGTCCACGGCGTAGCTCCGGTTGACGTCGCCAGCCGCGGCGAGCTCGCCGGTGGCGCTGCGGTTGACCACCATCGCGCCCAGGTTCGACCGGTTCGGGAGGTCCTGCCGGACCCGGGCCACCGTGTAGTTGTTCGACGGCGTCCCGCGCTCGTGGTCCGGCGCGGTCTGCATGTTCAGCACGCCGATGTTCGTGTTGGCCCCGACCTGGCCGGTCAGGCGGCCGCCGCCCCGGATGGGTATCTGCTCCCCTTCGTCCCCGATCCCGATCCGACGGCTGAAGAACAGCGCCAGCTCGCCCGGCTGCCCCACCGAGAACAGCCCCGCGTTCTCGAGGAAGAACGGCCGCTTCTCGGGGAAGAACAGGTTGAACCGATCGAGGTTGATCTGCTGGTCGTCCACCTCGACCTGCGCGAAGTCGGTGTTGTAGGTCAGGTCGAGGGTGAGGCTCGGGGTCACGCTGTACTTCAGGTCGGCCCCCACGTCTCCCAGCCGCGTGGTGCCGGTGTCCACGTCGCGCCGGAGCGCCTTCCCGAGCACGTACGGGTTCAGCTGAAGATTCCGCGGCGGCGGAACCTCCAACCCGCGTAGCTCACCCGCCAGCGACAGCCGGTTCAGGTTGTATTGGCGAGGCAGCGGCGCCCAGTACGACTGCTCGTTCCGGTGCCGGATGTTGCGCTGGAAGTTGAGCCCCCACGTCTGCAGGGGTCCCGACGCGTAGCGCAGGGTCCGGAACGGAATCGCGAACTCCGCGGTCCAGCCGACGTCGGTGACCTCGGCTGCCACCTGCCAGACGCCGTCCCAGTTCAGGTTGAACCCACCCCCCGAGCCGCGCTGCTGCTGGCTCCCGGACCGCTGCACGAGGCCGCCGCCGATACCGCCGCTCCCCTCCCCCTCGTTCGTGAGCTGCCCGTCGTACTCGAGCCCGGCCGGGTTCGTCCCGAACACGAACCCGTTCTGCTGGTCCCGGTAGGTGTCGAGGACGATCTGGAAGCTGTCGGTCTCGACCAGCGACGAGTCGCGCCGCGCGTCCGAGATAATGATCGTCGCGGGGTCGCGGACGTAGCAGACCACGCCGAAGTAGATCGCGTCGTCGGTGTAGACGATGCGCACCTCGGTGCGCTCCGACGCCGGCTCGCCCTCGTCCGGGGTGTTCTGGCGGAACCCCGTCAGGGGACCCGCGGCCGTCCAGACCGCCTCGCCCAGCACGTCGCCGTCGACCTCCGGTCCCCGCTCGACCCGCCAGGCGCGCGCGACCGGGAGCCCCGGCGCCGCCGATGTCCGGGCGGGCCTCGCTTCGGCCGTTGGCGGCTGCGCGGCGCCGGGGACGGCGGCCAAGCCCAAGGCGGCCATCGCGAGGGAGAGGACCAGGCCGCAAACCGGCGACGAAGCCGCGCGTCGCGTTTCCGCCGGCAAGGCGCCCGCATGACGCGGCAGGACGGGCCGACCGGCCGGCAAGGCGCCGGCGTGATGCGGCGGGACGAGGCGACCGGCCGGGTCGCACCTGACCGTCGCGCAACGGAGCGACGCGGAATGCATCGTCGGTCGAATGCAGCGGGGATCTCTCGCCGGGCGCCCGCCAGGCTCTACGGTTCTTCGGGGAGCGGACCAAAGGCGGGGGGCGGCACCCGGTGCCGGGTCGCCGCCTCGTAGGCGGACGCCGCCTTCAACACCACGGCTTCCTCACCGGGGCCGGCCCAGAACATCAGGCTGATCGGCAGCGGCGTGTCCAGCGTCGACGGTTCGTAGCCGGGGACGGCGTCGTACCGGTCGCCGGCCGCGTTCAGGACGAACCGGGGCTCGTAGACGACGTCGTTGAACCCCGCGGGCACCGCGATCTCGGGGGCTCCCAGGAGCGCGGTGATGGTCTGGGTCGCCCCCGACGCGCCCCGGCCGTTGACGGTGGGCTCGCTGGGCCCGCCGACCTTCTGGTGGGGCAGGGTGTTCTCGGGATTCACGAGCACGTCGAGCCGGTTCTCGCGCATCACCTTGGCCAGCACCATTTGCATCACCGCGCGCATCTGCATCCGCTCGGTGTTGCCGTAGGCGCGCACGTCGTCGAGCGCGGCCCAGTTCGCCGAGCCCGCCTCCGCGGCGGCGGAGAAGTACTTCGCGTTGGCGTCCAGGCTCGCCATGTCCGTGACCCGCTCGTCGCCGCGCCGGTACAGGTACTGATCGATGTGGAAGGCAAAGCTCCGGCTCGGGGGCGAGAGGGTCACGCGGCGCAGGTTCAGGTTGGGCGCGAGCGGCGCGGCGCCTTCCGCCACCTGGACCAGGTACCGCTTCGTCGTCACGTCGTGGCCGGGCACGGCGAACTCCAGGGCGCCGGCGCGGGTCGTCTTGGAGAAGTACTCCGGCATGTGGATCGGCAGGATCTCGGCCAGCGCATCCTGGAACGTGTAGGCCATGTTCGGCACGGCGGGATCGTCGGGATAGAGCGGATCGACCGACTCGACCAGGCTCGCCCCGAGCCGGTCGCGGAGGACGGTCTTGATCTCGTTGTCGATCCGGTCGCCGATCGCCGCATCGTTCTGCGTGTGCTCGACCATGTACTCGCGGACGACCCCGATGCGCATGCCGGCCAGAGGCTGCTCGCCCCGGTCGCCGGCGACACCGTCGACGACGAAGCCGGCGTAGGGTTCGGTGGACACCAGGGCGTCCGGCACCGCCGTGTAGATGTCCCGGGGATCGAAGTGGCCGAGCTCGGGGTCGGTGAGGGCGTCCAGAACGAGAGCGGCATCCCCGACGGTGCGGCAACTGATGCCCGCACGGTCCACCAACGGGTTCGATCCGACGGCTCCTCCGTACGGGATCAACCCCTTGGTCGTCAGCAGGCTGGCCACGCCGTTGCGCGACGCCGGCCCCTTGCAGGATCCCCCCGTCTGCTCGCAGAAGGCGCAGGTGACGAGGTTCGCGGAAACCGCGACGCCGGACCCGCTGCTCGAGCCCCTGGGCGAGCGCTCGGTGTCATAGGGGTTGCAGGCTTGGCCCCCCCACGTGCTCCGCTCGGCGTATCCCAGGTACCGGGAGGCCGGGGCGGCCGGCCCGCCGGGATTCCCGATGCCGCCGTTGAACTCGGTCGCGTTGGTCTTGGCGTAGATGATCGCTCCCTTCGTCCGCAGCCGGTCGACGAGGGTCGCGTCGGCGGGGGGCGCATCCATGGCGAAGTCGATGTCCGCCGCCGTCGTGGTCCGCATGTCCCGGGTGTCGAAGACGTCCTTGAAGGCGAGGGGAATGCAGTACATCGGCATCCCCGCCAGATCGGGATCGTCGCCGTACTCCGCGTCCAGCTCCGCCGCCCGCTCGAGGGCGTCGGGTTGCTGCCGGAACACGTCGCAGGCCGCGGGACAGTCCGCCGGAAGCGCCCCCGTCGAGGGATGCGCGTCGCAGCCGCCCCGGCAGGTCACCGAGCGCTCGCCGCGCAGGTTGAGCGTGCTGAGCGCGTTGACCTGACCCGCATTCGGGACCCCGGCGACCATGCCGAACTGGGCCTGCACGGCGGGGTCGGAGATCGTGGGCTCCATTCTCCCCAGGTCCAGGGGGATGCCGGCATACCGGTCGAAATCCGGCAGGATGCTCGAGACGGGGACGGTGGACGTGGGAAAACTGACCGCCGAACCGGCGCGAATCGGGCCGCTCGCCGGCGCGATGGACGCACCGTCGCGGGTGACCAGTTGCGTGCAGGCGCCGTTGTAGGCCGCGGCCCGGTCGACGTAGGCCTGCACCAGCCCTCGGCAACTGATCTGTCCGTCCCGGATGGCCTCGTGAATCTCCGGGATGGTCGCTTCCTCGAGATGGAACGGGTCGGACCGGCTCGTCTCTGGCTGCGAGACGGCGATTCCAGGCAACAGCAGGAACAAGGTCCCCGCCCCCAGCGCTCCGGTCAGCAACCGGCGCGATCGCTTCCGAGCCGTTGTCAATCCATGCATGCCAACCTCCCGAAGCGCCGGCAGCCCGTGGCGAAAGTCCCCGCTGCATTCGGCCGGCGGTGCATCGTGCGCCTCGCCGGCCTCGGTGCACCGCGGGGTTCACCACGGGCTGCCAGGAGCATTCAACGGCTAATGGGCCAACGGGTCCGGCCGCACCTGGAACTTGAACACCGGCGCCACGCGGTCTGTCCCGCCTTCGGCGTGGAACGGAGCCCGGCTCCCCGACGTCGTCCAGATCCCGCGCCCCTTCCAGCCGGTATCGGGGTCGTCGATCCGACCGTCCAGACCCTTGCCGAAGAAGCTCCCCAGCGGGTAGGGCACCCGGAAGTTCCGGAACTCGCCGTCCACCAGCGCCAGCACGCCCTCGGACAGGTTGCCGGTCGCCAGCGGGATGTTCTCGCCGAGTCCCATCAGGTCGAACCGATCGGTGAAGTTGTAATACGCCGATTCGGCGCTCCCGGAATCGACCGCTCCCTTGAAGTTCGGCCCCGGGAACTGATGGAGCGTCCAGCCTTCCGCGCAATGCCGGCCGGTGGCCGCGGGCCCGTTGAGCGGACCCGAGCACTTCGTGCGGTCGAAGCTCGCGAAATGACCGCTCGACAAGACCGTCCACACGACGCCGTCACTGTCGACGTCCATGCCGCGCGGCGAGAACCCCTGCACCGGCGCGTCCGGGTCGTTCCACGGCACCTCGTAGAACTCCGCCAGCGCGGTATTGACCGGATCGTCACCCGGCACGAGCCTCACGAGCCCGCCCGGAAACCCCAGGGTCGAGCCCCAGATCGATCCGTCCAGCGGACTCGGCGCGACGCCGTAGTAGCCGCGCTCGATCCGCGTGTCCTTCGTGGGATCGAGCGGCTCGCCCGGCTCGACGTACTCGTCCCGCCGGCCGTTGCCGTTGGTGTCCAGCACCTGCACCGTCCAGCCCTGCGCCAGCTCTTCGTCGCCGGTCTCGTCGAACACCTTCGTGTCGAACCAGGCGACCACCGGCCCGCTGCCGCAGAACCACAGCTTGTCGTCGACCGCGAAGTTCAGGTGGTGCGTCCCGAAGCAGGTGTTGACGGTGGTGACCTCCTGCGTCTCGGGGTCCCACATCTGGACCTGGCGGTTGCTCCGATCGATGGGAAACGCCTGCGCGGACGGATGGCTCGACCCCACCTGGCAGAAAGCCGGGGTCTCGGCCGTACGCATCCGGGCGGCGATCCAGACGCGCGCCCGGCTGTCCATGGCGAAGCTGTGGGCGACGCTGCGGCTGTGCCAGATGAGCTCCTCGCCCCAGTAGGGCGACGGCATCTTGGGCGGGGTCGACGCCGAGCTCGGCGTGTTCGGATCGCGAACCTGCAACGGCACCACGCTGGCCACGTGCGTGTTCGGGTCCACGACGGGCATGTCGTCCGTGCTGTTCTCGGGGGCGCCGTAGACCGGACCGTTCGCGTTGACCGTCGGGTCCCGCTTGTCGGCGGAGATCAGGTCGTGCATGTACGCCTGCGGATCCGACCAGTCCCACAGACTCACGACGACGTTCCGCTCCACGTCCTGGGGCCGGGGCGGCGCCGTCGCCGGGTACTCGCCGGCCTGGATGCGGTCGGTCCAGTCGGCGTACATCGCCAGCGCGCGGTCGCGCCCCACGACGGCCAACCGCGCGTCCATGTTGGCGCCCGCCTGCCCGGACTGCACGCGGCGGTCCCAGGCCGCGAGATGCGAATCGAAGTCGCCGAGCGCCTCGGGAATCTCCCGGGTGGCCTTGTTCCCCAGCGCGTGGCATCCGGTGCAGCCGTCCGTGCTGACCACCGAGCGGATCCACTCGCCCTGGGACTCGATGTCCGGCGAGATGCCGTTCCCGGCCGCCCCCGTGCCCGGGAACTCGTCCGGTCCCGGAACCTCGAGCAGGGCGAACCAGTCCTGGGCCGGGTAGTACTCGGCCGCCGACGCCGCGTCGGGGGCAACGACCGCCGTGAGATCGAGCGCCTCGCCCGGCCTTGCCTGCACCTTCTCCGAGTCCACCAGCCCATAGCCGCGCACCCACACGTCGTAGGCGGCCTGCGGCAGATCGGGGAGGAGGTAGCGTCCCTCGTCGTCCGTCACGACGATCTTGGCGTGACGGGTGGGCAGATCACGGGTTTCCGCGATCACCCAGACCCCGGCCTCGGGCCCGTCGGGTCCGGTGACCACACCGGCGATGTCGTCGCCGTCCATCGGAATCGCCTCGCCGGGCGCCTGACCGGCAAGCACCGCGGCCAGCGACACGGTGACGACCACAACTCCCGCGACCCCGACCCTGCTCGAAGACAACACACTGCGCGCCATGTCCAACCTCCTTAGTGCGCTACGACGACGACCACGCACATTCCCCGCCGGCGAGATGTCCGAAAGAGCGGCCCCCGCGGTGGACGACGGCGCGTCCACGCACGGGGACCGCGATTGGGTGCTACTGCCCATCCGAGGTGCGGGGCGGCGACTCGAACGGATACCCCGGCGGCCCGTACGTGTAGTACGCGCCCAGCGAGTCGATCTTGTCCATGTCCGGATACAGCACGCCGAAGGCGGGCGCCTCGCGGCTGCCGCGCGGCGAGTACCAGACGGCTCCTTCGCTGGTCACCTGGATCTTCGGCGAATCGGCGTGCCGCTGCGGCTTCGGATAGAACGTGAACGCCTCCGTGCTCGGATTGAATCTCCACAACGTGGCGCCGGACTCGCCGTCGGTGCGCTGCCCCACGTCGGCCGCCCAGATGTTGCCCTCCGGATCGGGGGCGACGTCATAGGGCTCCGCGTTCTGCTGCGGGATCGACCATTCGGTCATCTTCCCGGTGGCCTGGTCCAGCTTGACGAGCTTTCCGGACCGCTTGCCCGCGGAATAGATGCCCCACCAGATGTTGTTGTCCGGGTCCACGTTCAGCCGCCGCGTATGCGCCGGGTAGGTGGGCGCGGTGAACTCGGTCCACGAGTTGTTCGAGGTATCGAACTTGACGATCTTGCCCCCGCTCCAGAGCGCGATCCAGATATTGTCGTTGCGGTCGGCGACCACGCCGTAGGGAACCGCGTGCGGCGTCGGAATCCGGAACACCGACACCTCCCCCGTGGCCCGATCCCACTTGCTCAGGGCGCCCCCCATGATCCAGCCCACGTAGAGGTTGCCCTTCGAGTCCATGGCCAGCGACTGCATGAACTTCGTCGGGTTGCGCACCACGTCGTCCGGATCCATCGGGATCTGGTATTCGAACTCTTCCGTCTCGGGGTTGAACCCCAGGAGCCGCTTCTCCTTGTCTCCGGTCCGGCCCCGGTGCTCAGGCAGCCAGATCATCCCCGTCGGATCGATGAGAATCTCGTGGTTCCCGTTCCGAGGATCGGGGTAGAGCCACTCCTTCTGCGCACCCGTGCGGGGATCGAGCTTGACGAGCCGGTGCGGAATCCCGCGATCCACGAGCCAGACGTTGCCGTCGGCGTCGAAACGGGGATCCTGCCCGTAGCGGCTGACCCGATCCCGGGCCCATGCCGGGTCGTTGTTCCCCTCTCCCGGACCGTCCGTGGGCAGGTAGTACTCGATGTACATCGCCTTGCCGAGGGCCTCTTCGTCGATGGGCGTCTGCTGCTCGATGCGAACGCGGCGCGACTTGCTGTCGGCGCCGAAGTTCTCGACCGCGTACGCCAGCAGGTCGTCCCGATCCTGCCGCCCGAAGCGGAACGTCGACGCCCGGAACGAGAGCAGCCCCTGCCCGTATCGGGTGGGATCCTCTTCCCCGAGGGTGCTGCCGACCATGTGGTCGATCCAGGACATCCACTGGCGCTCGGTGCCCGGACGCGATGGGAAGAAGTTCTCGCCGTGGCAGACCATGCACACCTGCTCGGCGACCTCCCGGCCCGGTCCCGGCGGGTAGATCTCGTCGTAGCTCGCGAACTCGAACTGGCCCGACGCACCGCTCTCCATCGCGGTCCGGCCGGCCGGGATGACCAGCGGCGGCGCATCCCCGTCGAGCGCCCGCAGAGCGAGGCCGACCTCGGCCGCGCCCCCCGCCTCGACGACGAGGGTCTGCGGGTCCGACTCGAGATGCCTGGTGCTGGCGCTGATCTCGTAGGTGCCCGGAAACAGGGCCACGGCGCGGAAACGCCCGTCCTGGGTGTACACCATGTACACGACCCGCTTGTCGACGTTGCGCAGGTAGACCTGGGCCGCCTGGAACGGCTGCGAGGCGGTGACCGTCCCCGACACGGTGCCGGTTCCCGGCACCGCCGCCTGCAGACCGGCCCCCGCCAGAACCGCCACCATCATTGCCGCGGCCAGCAGCCCGGCGCCGTGCCGCAGGGCGACGCTCGTCCTTGTTTGAATCATTTCTTCCTACTCCTTGGGCGATGGACCCGGAACATGGTGTCGAGCATGTTCGTATCGGGAAGCCAGGTCAAGTACGCGAGGACTAGGAGTCTGCGCCGCAGGAGATTTACGGCATGAGATGGAGCGCCGTCCCGCGACCTGACTCACCCATGCCGGGGCAACTCGACAACTCGGCCGTTTCCCGGTGAATTGCGAACAAACAGCAAAATCATGCCCTGATCGGCCGGAGGGTCCGCCGGAGAGCACGATTCGGACCGATTGGCCGCCGTGACGAGCCCCATAATCTGTGCGACTACGCCGCCATCAGCGCGTGCAGGCGCTTGGCGTTCAGCGCCAGGCACACCAAGTCCCACTCGCAACGCACCTTGGCCAGTCCCCGCAGGCTGAAACGCCGGAATCCCAACACGTGCTTGATCCAGCCGTACGGGGCCTCCGACAACCACTTGCGTTCCGCATACGCCGCCCGGCCCGCCGACGTGGCCAGCTTCTTCAGCATGCGACCCGTCGCCGGATGCTTGTCCAAGTCTCGGCCGGCATTTGTCTTGCCCTCCCGGCCCAGCGACACATACCCGTCAACGCCCCGCTCTTCCAGCTCCACCAAGTCCCGCTCGTTGCAGTACCCCGCGTCGGCCAACACCTTCTCCGGCTGAGTGTCGAACGTCTTCTTCACTTCATCCAGCAACACCGGCAGGGCGCCCTGGTCGCTCGCGTTCGCCGTCAGCTCCGTCGACACCACCAACTGGTGGTCACCGTCCACCGCCGCCTGCGCGTTGTAGCACTGCTGGAATCCATCGTTGCTCGTCTTCATGATCCCGCTTTCCGGGTCCGTGAAATTGCTCTGGGCCTTCTCCTCAGGCTCGCCATACGCCCGCTTGTAGGGCCGACCCCCCTTCGGGTTGCGGGCCTGACCCGGCTGACGACCCCGCGTGTCGTCCGCCGACCGAGCCGCTGCCTCCAGACGCGCCTTCGCCGCCCGGATCGCGGCCAGACGCTCCTCGCGCCGGCGCAACTCCGCCGGCAACTCGTCCCCCCGCACATCCGCTCCCAAGCGAACGTCCTCGGCCGTGTCGACTGCATCCGCCGACCGCAACAACGTCTCGATCTCCTCGACCAGACGCCGTTCCTCCTCCTGCATCCGGCCGTAGCTCATCGCCTTGTGCTTGCTCGCGTTCGCGCGAACCTTCGTCCCGTCAATCGACAGCTTCCCAAAGCTCGCCAGCCCCAACTCCCGCGCCAGACGAACCACCTCCACGAACAGCGCCTTGAAATCCTCCAGATGACGACGACGAAACTCGCACACCGTACGGTGCTGCGAAAAGTTGCCCGCCGCCAGCACCCGGAACGCCACGTCCTCCTCCAGCTTCCTCGCGATTCCACGCGACGAGAACACCCCCGTCGCATACGCGTAGAGCAGAATCTTCACCATCATCCGGGGCTCATACGGCGCGTTGCGACGACCGTCCCCTTCGTACGGGGCGTAGAACGCCGTCAGATCCAGACCGTCCACCAGATCGCTGATGTGGTGCGCCAAGTGGCCCTCGGACAGCCAATCACGCAGGTCGGGCGGCAACAGCAGCGACTGCTCCGGCACGTAGCGGCGAAAAGTCGTCGACATCAAGTCCTTCCAGCGTTGGATTCTCGCCTACAATTTTCGCATCGATTTTTCTGCGGCGCAGACTCCTAGCGCGACCTCGCGGTCGCGTTGGAAGTTCCGCTGGCGCGAAACTTCTACGGCGCAAGCTCCTGGCGCGGCCAAGGGCCGCCAGGCGTCTGCGCCACAGGAAGAGGAGCAACCGATGAAGCACAAGGGTCCACAGCTCATGTCCCGGCGCGCACTGCTGCGCCGCGCGGGCGCGGCCGGCGCCGCGGCGGCGGCCGGCGCAGGCGCAGCCGCGGGCGCGGCCGGCCCCGAGACGCCGCCCGAGGTCGCCACGGCGGCCCCACCGGCCGCGCCGGCCCCCGGCTCGGTCCAGGCCCCGTCCCCGGCACCGCCGCCCGCCGCCTACGAACAGTTGACGGCGGAAGAAGCGGACCTGCTCGAAGCAATCGCCGACCAGTTGATCCCGAGCGACGACCTCGGACCGGGCGCGGTCGCGGCGGGCGCGGTGGTCTATATCGATCGGGCCCTCGGCGGCGCGCTGTCCGAGTCGCGCGACGCCTATCGCGCGGGCCTGGCCGCCTTCGACCGCTACTGCCGGACCTCGCGCGGCGCGCCGTTCCGCGAGCTGTCGCACGTCGACCAGGTCTCGGCCCTCATCGACGTCGAGACCGGCGCTGCGACCGGGGCCCGCACCGGCTTCGCGGGCAGCTCCGCCGCGTTCTTCAACCTCGTGCGCAGCCATGTCCTGCAGGGCACGTTCGGGGACCCGTACTACGGCGGCAACCGGAATCAGGTCGGCTGGGACCTGATCGACTATCCCGGCGTGCGGACGGCGGTGTGGCCCCGCCTGCAGACCCAGCTCGAGGCCGGCGAGCTCGAGCCGAATCATCGCTCCGCCTACGACTCCGAGTATTTCGACAAGGCGGTCGTCAGCGCCGCGAACGAGGAGACGCGCCATGGCGACTAGACTGCCGGGGACCGACGTCGTCATCGTGGGTCTCGGCGCGGCCGGCGGCGTGGCCGCCCTCCCGCTGGCCGAGGCCGGACTCGACGTGATCGGGCTCGAAGCCGGCGGGCGCCTCACGCGGCGCGACTTCGCCCCCGACGAGATCCGGAACAACGTGCGCGCCTGGCCGTTCTCGGTCCAGAAGTGCGCCAACGAAGTGCCGACCCTCCGCCGCACCCGGTCGGACACCGCGACCCAGGGCGGCGGCCACCCGATGATGAACGCGGTGGGCGGCACGACGCTGCACTACTGGGCGCAGAGCTGGCGGCTCAACCCGTGGGACTTCGAGGTCGTCTCGGCAACCACCCGGCGGTACGGCCAGTCACGCCTGCCCGAAGGGTCGACGGTCGAGGACTGGCCGTTCGGCTACGCGGAGCTCGAGCCCTACTACGACCGGGTCGAGCACGAGATCGGCGTCTCGGGACAGGCGGGCAACGTCGACGGCCGGCGCGACGAGCGGGGCAACCCGTTCGAGGGTTCCCGCGCCCGCGACTATCCGATGCCCGCGCTGCGCTGGACCGGCTTCCTGGACCGGATGGCGGGTGCGGCCCGCTCGCTGGGGTGGCAGCCGTTTCCCGGGCCCGCCGCCATCAACTCCCGCGCCTACCAGGGGCGCTCGGGATGCATGTATCACGGCTTCTGCAACCGCGGCGGGTGCCATGTCGACGCCAAGAACTCGCCCGCGGTGACGACGATTCCCCGCGCCGAGGCCACGGGACGGCTCAAGGTCGTCACCCATGCCCACGTCCGGCGCATCGAGACCGACAACCAGGGCCGGGTGACCGGCGTCACCTATCTGCAGGATCGGGAAGAGTTCTTCCAGCCGGCCCGGTTCGTCCTGACCGCCAGCTACACCTACGAGAACGTGCGCCTGCTGTTGCTGTCGAAGTCACGCGCCTGGCCGCTCGGCCTCTCGAACAACCACGCGCAGGTCGGCCGGCACTATCTCAGTCATCATCAGGGGGCGGGAGTCACCGCGTTGTTCCCCTACGACCTGCACGCCTGGTACGGCCTGCCCGCGCAGGGGGTCGCCATCGACGACTGGGCCGACGACAACTTCGATCACGGGGACCTCGACTTCATCGGCGGCGGCAATCTCTGGGTCTACTCCGACCGGCGTCCGATCGCCGCCGCGGGCATGAGCACCTTCGGGCGCGCCCCCGCGTGGGGATCGGCCTGGAAGGCGTTCATCCGGGAGAACGCCGACCGGACGAACAGCGCCTACATACAGAAGTCCACGCTGCCTTACGAATCCAACTACCTCGACCTGGACCCCGGGGTCACGGACCCGATCGGCGATCCGGTGATCCGGGTGACGGCCGAGTACAAGCGGAACGAGCTGGCGATCGCCGAGTTCCTGCAGGACAGGATGGAGCGGTGGTATCGCGCGGCGGGCGCCGTCGAGGTGCTGCGCGGGGGGCTGGGCGGTCAGATGGGGGTCTCCACCCACGCCTACGGCGGGACCCGCATGGGCGACAATCCGGAGACCAACGTGGTCGACCGCTACGGACTGTCGCACGAGGTGCCGAACCTCGGCATCCTCGGCGCCTCGGTCATGGGGACGAGCGGCGCCCGGAACCCCACGCTGACGGCGCAGGCCCTCGCATGGCGCACCGCCGAGCACTTGGCGAACAACTGGCGTTCGATCGTGGAGTAGTCCTGGAGGACCGGCAGGGAGCCGCGAGTCTATTCCCCGCGAGGCGTCAGGCGGCAGGCGGAACCGCCGGGCGACGTCTCCGGGCCGGACCAGCCGGCGTGCGGGCGCAGGCGCGATTGTGTTCGATCGATTCGCCTTCGCCCGCACGCCCGGCGGCGGAAGGCTACGCGAGCACGCGGATCACGACGCGCCGGTTCATCGCCCGTCCCTCCGCCGTGTCGTTGGGCGCCACCGGCTGGTCCTGTCCGTAGCTGATGATGCTCAACTTGTGGAGAGGCAGCTGATGCATCTCGTGGAGATACCGACGGGTGTTGTCGGCCCGCTCCATACCCAGACGCGCATTGTTGTCGGGCGAGCCGGTCGAGTCGGTGTGCCCTTCGATCTCCACGTGCGAGGCGATCGGCAATTGCCGAAGGTCGTTGACGAACCGGTCCAGATACGCGCGGACCTCGTCGGGCAGCGTGGCGTTCGAGCTCGCGAACCCGGCGACGTTCTCGTCGATCACCATCTCGTACACGAGGCGACGATTCACGTTCTCGAACGTGTTGCCCAGCTCGTCGGCGGTCCGTTGCGCCATACCCGCCGCCTGATCCGCCGCACTGGCGACGGCGAACGCGTTCTGGGCGGTCTGCTCGACCGCGTCAATCCGGGCCGCCTGTTGCTGTACCATCGTCTCCGAGTCGTCCAGCTCGCGGCGGAGTTCCGAGACCTGCGCGCCGACCTGCGCCTGAAGCGTCGCGGCGGTCTCTTCCACGAAGCCGGTCGTGGCGCAGCCGCCGAGCAGCGCCGCGCCCACCGCCGCCGCTACCGATGCCGTTACTCGCATGAGGGTCCTCCCTGCCAAGTCCGTTCCGTCTTGCCCATGTCCCTCCGCCATGCCCCTCCGGCATCGCCGACGGCAGGGGTTTGCACCGGGACGCATCCCACGCGGTGGGATTACTGACTGTATCGGCCCCGTACACCCGGAACTTCATACGCCGCCGCCCCATGCCCCGCGGTTTCTGCTGATTTTGCTCGTGCTCCTGTTCGCCGGGGCCGGACCGGCCGCGCATGCCCAGCCGCCGCCGCAAACGCCGCCTTCCGAGCCCCCGGCCTCCACGGGGCGTCCCGTCGTCCGGCCGCCGCGGGTGCCGACCCCGCCGGTCATCGACGGCCGGCTCGACGATCCGGTCTGGGGCCGCGCCGCCCACATCACCGACCTCGTCCAGCGCCGGCCGTTCGACGGCGTGCCGGCCAGCGAAGCGAGCGACGTCTACGTCGCCTACGACAGCGCCCACCTCTACCTCGGCCTGCACGCGCACTACACCGATCCCGGCATGATGCGAGCGAACCGGCGGGACCGCGACCAGACCGTCGAGGACGATCTGTTCCTGGTCTACTTCGACCCGTTCCTCGACCAGCAGCGGGCCTACGTCTTCACCGTGAACGGCTATGGGGTGCAGGGGGATGCGATTCTGCGGGCGGGGGCCCTCGGGGGCGGCCGCTTCGGCGTCCCGCGCGGCGACGCCTCCTGGGACGTGCTGTTCGAGGCCGCGGCCGAGATCGTCGGCGACGGCTTCGTCGCGGAGATGGCCATTCCGTTCAAGAGCCTCCGGTATCCGCAACGTGAAGCCGGGGCTCCGCACCAGTGGGGGCTGCAGATCGCGCGCATCATCGGCGGCAGGGACGAGGCCGACGTCTGGTCGCCCACGTCGCGCGACATCGCGGGCTTTCTGCCCCAGATGGGCCTTCTCGACGGCATGACGGACCTCTCGCGCAGCCACAACCTCGAGATCCTGCCCACCGTCACCGCGACCCGGTTCGGCTCGCTCGACCGCGGCACCGGCCGGTTCGACGAGGGGGATGTGTCCCCCGAGGGCGGCGTCAACGTGAAGTACGGCGTCACGTCCAATCTCACCGCCGACGTCACGTTCAACCCCGACTTCTCGCAGATCGAGTCGGACCTGCCGCAGATCGAGGTCAACCAGCGGTTCGCGCTGTTCTACCCCGAGCTGCGCCCCTTCTTCCTGGAAGGCGCCGAGATCTTCAACATCCGGGCGCCGATCACCGCGGTCCACACCCGCACCATCGTCGATCCCGCGTACGGCGCCAAGCTGACCGGCAAGGCGGGACGGACCACCCTCGGGGTGATGTACGCCAACGACGCGGCGCCGGGAAACGTCGACGATGCCGCGGATCCGGCCTTCGGGAAGGCCGCGCACACGTTCGTGGGCCGGGCGCGCTACGACCTCTACACCGAGTCGCACGTCGGGGCCATCTTCACCGACCGGGAGCTGCTCGACGGCTACAGCCGGCTCGCCGGCATCGACTCGAACTTCCGCCTCGGCGACACCCACGCGGTCGCGTTCCGCGCCATGCAGACCGACCACCAGGACCGTCTGGGCGTGCAAACCGAGGGCTCCCTGGTCGACGCGAGGTTCAGCAAGAGCGGCCGCAACCTGCGCTACGCGGTGTCCTCTTACGCGCTGTCGCCCGAGTTCAAGACCGACGTGGGGTTCGTCCGCCGCACCGACCAGCGCTACACGTCGGTGACGGGGGGCTATCGCTGGTGGCCGGAGCACTGGCTCCGCAACTGGGGGCCCGAGTTCGTCTACGGGCGGAACTACGACTTCGCGGGCGTCCTGCAGGACGAGGTCGCCGACGCCGGCCTCAATCTGGCCCTGGCCCGGAACATGTTCGTGGCCAGCAACGTCCGGCGGGAGCTGGAGCGGTTCGGCGGCATCGACTTCCACAAGACCCGCGCACGGGTCTTCGGCCGGGTCGACACCAGCCGGCGGGTCGGGGTGTCCCTGGAGTACCGGCGGGGCGAGCAGATCCGCTTCGACGAGGAAGCGCCCTACCTCGGCCGGGAGCGCGGGATTACCGCCTCCATCAACCTGCGTCCCGTCCCACGCCTCCGATCGGCGGTCGCCATCACCACGAACCGGTTCACCGATCCCCGCCGCGGGGGCCGCGCCGTCTTCGACGTCCGGATCTACCGGGCCCTCACCACGTACCAGTTCAGCAATCGCCTCCTCTTCCGCAACATCAGCGAGTACCACTCGCTGGACGGAACCCTGGACCTGAACTTTCTCCTCACCTACCGCGTCAACGCGGGCACCGTCTTCTACGCCGGCTACGACGACCACTATCAGCAGGCCGATCGCATCGAGGGGGATCTCCTGGACTGGTACGACGTCGGCGGCGGGCGCCTGCGCACGACCGGGGGCCAGCGCACGAACCGCGCGGTCTTTCTGAAGCTGCAGTACCTCTTCCGGTACTGACCGGCTGACGGCCGCGGCCGTGGGGCTGGAAACCGACCGGCGGGCCGACCGTGATACCGTGGGAATTCCGCCGTCCGGGCGGCATCGCGGCCCGAACGGCGGCGGCGGTCCGGCAATCCCATCGTGCGCACACCAACCGCCACGTATTCCCGCGAGGAGAATCGATTGGGCGGCGTCGTCATGGACTCGCAGCAAGGCGTGCTGCCCGGGGCGGGCGTCACCGCGGTTCATGGGCCGACCGGCACCACCCTTGAAGCGTTCGCCCGGGTCGACGGCCGCTTCGACCTGCTCAACGTCCCGGTCGGGCCCTACACCCTCGAGGTCGGCATGAACGGCTTCCGGCCCCAGACGCTGTCCGGCGTCGTCGTCACCCTCGGAGAGACGACCGAGGTGCCGATCACGATGCAGCTCGCGACGGTGACCGAGGCGGTGGTGGTCACCGCGGATGCGAGCACGCTGTTCTCGCCGGCGCGGTCGGGAACCACCGCGAGCATCGCCGCCGGCGTCATCGAGACCCTGCCGACCCTCGAACGGAGCCTGCAGGACTTCGCGCGAACGAATCCGTTCTTCGTCAAGACGAGCCGGAATGCCGACTCCGAGAGCTTCCTCAGCGTGGCCGGCCGCAGCGGGCGGTACAACAACATCCAGATCGACGGGGCCGTGAACAACGACGTGTTCGGCCTCGCCGGGCAGGGGACGCCGGGCGGCCAGGCCAACACCCAGCCCATCAGCCTCGATGCGGTCAGCGAGCTGCAGTTGGTGGTCGCCCCCTACGACGTACGGCAGAGCGGCTTCTCGGGCGGCGGCATCAACGTCATCACCCGCAGCGGCTCGAACACCTTCAGCGGGACCACCTATCTCTACAGCCGCAACGAGGCGCTCGTCGGCGCCGGCGTCGACGATGTGCCGATCGCGACCTTCTTCGACCGGCAGTACGGGGCCAGCGTGGGCGGACCGCTCGCCAGAAACCGCGCGTTCTTCTTCACGAACGTCGACGTGCAGCGCCGCGAGACCCCGGTGGGCTACTCCCTCGACGGCTCGTCGGGCGTCGATTTCGGCAACCTGGCGGCGGCGCAAGGGATAGCACAGGCGGCCAGCCGCCGCTACGGCTACGACATTCCGGGCGGCTACGGCGAGATCATCCGCGGGAACCCGAACGACAAGTTCTTCGTGCGCGCGGACGTCAACCTGTCACCCCGGCATCGGTTGTCGGTACGACACAACTACGTGGGCGGCGACGCGGACGTCGGGACGCAATCGAACTTCCGATACCGCTTCGCCGACAACTACTACCGGTTCCGGAGCGCCACGAACTCGACGGTCGGCCAGCTCGACAGCACGCTGGGAAAGGCCGTGAATCAGGCCCGGATCAGCTACCAGCGGATTCGCGACCGCCGCGGGCCGCGTACCGGCCCGTTTCCGCAGGTCACCATATCTCTCGACGGGGGCGAGGAGATTCGTTTCGGCACCGAGCAGTTCTCGGCCGCGAACGCACTCGACCAGACCATCATCGAGATCCACGACGACCTGACCTGGGTGCGCGGCCGGCACCAGTTCACCGTCGGCACCCACAACGAGCTGTTCGAGTTCCGCAATCTGTTCATCCGGGACAACTTCGGCGTCTACGAGTTCGCGAGCCCCGCGCTCTTCGAGCAGGGGCTCGCCCAGTCGTACAGCTACAGCTTTTCGCGGACCGACGACCCGCGGCAGGCAGCCGCGTTCCGCGTGTATCAGCTCGGCTTCTACGCCGGCGATCAGTGGCGGGTCCGCGACGATCTGACGCTGACCTACGGGTTGCGGCTCGATGCACCCCTCTTTCCGGACCGGCCGGCCGCCAACCCGCTGGTCGAAACGCTCTACGGCCGCCGGACCGACGTGGTGCCCGCCACCCGGAACTGGTCGCCCCGGGTCGGGTTCAACTACGACCTGAGCCCGAGCCGGCAGATCCGCCAGCAGGTGCGCGGCGGGCTCGGCCTGTTCCACGGCCGGACGCCGTACGTCTGGCTGTCCAACCAGTACTCCAACACCGGGAACGAGTTCACGCGCATCCGGGTGTTCTTCGACCCCGACAACCGGATTCCGTTCTCTCCCGATCCGAACGCCCAGCCCACCGACATCGGCTCGGCGTCCACCAACGAGATCAATCTCGTCGATCCCGGGTACCGGTTCCCGCAGCTTCTGCGCGGCAACCTCGCCTACGACCGGGATCTCGGGGTGTTCGACCTCGTCGGCAGCGTCGAGCTGCTGTTCTCGCGGACGGTCCGGGACATCGACTACCGGAACCTCAACCTCGTCGAGACGGGGACCGCGCCGGACGGGCGCCCGACCCATGCGCGCCTGAATCGGGACTTCAGCAACGTCATCCTGTTGACCAACACCGGCGATGGCAGCAGTTGGACCATCGCCACGAAGCTGGAAAAGCGCTTCCGCGACAACTGGTTCATGAGCGGCTCGTATCTGTACGGCGAGTCGCGGACCGTCAACGACGGCGGGTCGAGCCAGGCGACCTCGAACTGGCGGTACAACTACAACGACGGCGACCCGAACGCGGTACCGGCGGCGGTGTCGGACTTCTCGCCGGGACACCGTTTCAGCCTGTCGGGCTCGTATCGGATTCCGGCCGGACCGGCCGGCGTGACTCTGGCCGCGTACTACGACCTCGGGCAGGGCCGCCCCTACAGCTATCTCGACGGAAGCGACGCCAACCGCGACGGAACCCGGGGCAACGATCTGCTCTACGTGCCGGGCCGCGCCGAGGAGATCATCGTCGAGAACGGCTCCTACGACGACCTGATCCGGTTTCTGACCGGCGGCTGCGGCGTCACCGCGGGCGCGATCGTGCCGCGGAACGCCTGCCGGGGACCGTGGGTCTCCGTGCTCGACTTCCGCGTGGGCATCGACGTGCCCGCGGGCAGCAGCGAGATGGAGTTCTTCTTCGACGTCCAAAACCTGACCAACGCCTTCGACCGTGCGAACGGCCTCGTCGAGTTCGCCTTCTTCCAAAACCTCCAGCCGGTCCGTTCCAGCGTCGATGCCGCCACCGGCGGGTACGTCTACGACCTGAACTCGCCCGCGCGATCGGACTTCGAGGGCGGCCGGTTCACCCGCGACGACCTGCGGAGCCGGTGGCAGGCGCAGACCGGGGTGCGATACTCGTTCGGACGCCGGTGAGGCGGCGAACCCGGCGCCGCCGCGGTATGGTTAGGGTGTGGCCTCCACGGACGTACAGCACGACCGCCCCCGGGAAGACCCGCGCGACGCGCCGGCCGGCCCCATCGGCGCCGGGACCGGCGTCCTGCTGATCTCGGTCTTCACCATCGCCACCTGCGGCCTGATCTACGAGCTGCTCGCGGGCACCATCGCCAGCTACCTCTTGGGCGACAGCGTCACGCAGTTCTCGACGGTCATCGGCGTCTATCTGTTCGCGATGGGCGTGGGATCGTATCTGTCACGCCATGTCCGGCGCGACCTGATCACGCGGTTCATCGAGATCGAGATCCTGGTGGGCCTCGTCGGCGGCCTCTCCTCGCCCGTCCTGTTCTTCGCGTTCTCCGAGATCGACGCCTTTCGCGTCGTGCTCTACGGTTGGGTGACCGCCACCGGAGTGCTGGTCGGGCTGGAGATCCCGTTCCTGATCCGCATTCTCCAGGACGAGTTTCCGCTGCACGACCTTGTCTCGCGCGTCCTGTCGCTCGACTACCTGGGCGCGCTGGCGGCGGCGCTGCTGTTTCCGCTGTGGCTCGTGCCGCAGGTCGGACTGATGCGGTCGTCGTTCGTGTTCGGCGGGCTCAACGTGCTGGTCGCGGTGTGGACCTCCCACTGCTTCCGCCGGCACCACCGCCGGCCGTGGCTCACCGCGCAGGCCTGCGGCGCGCTCGCGGTGCTCGGGCTCGGGGCGGTGTTCGCGGACGACCTGACGACCTGGTCGGAGCGGCGGCTCTACGACGATCCGGTCATCCTGTCGCGGTCGTCTCCCTATCAGCGGATCGTGCTGACTCGGGGCGGCGACGGCGTCCGCCTGTTCCTGAACGGCAACCTGCAGTTCTCGACCCTCGACGAGTACCGCTATCACGAGGCGCTCGTCCATCCCGGACTGGCCGCGGTCGCCGCGCCCCGCCGCGTGCTGGTGCTGGGCGGGGGCGACGGCATGGCGGTCCGCGAGATCCTGAAGGACGATCGCGTCCAGGAGGTCACGCTCGTGGATCTCGATCCGATGATGACCGAGATCTTCCGGACCCACGAGACGTTCGCCGCCCTCAACGGCTACGCGCTGCGCTCGCCCCGGGTCGAGGTGATCAACGCCGACGCCTTCGTCTGGCTCGAGTCGAACCCCGCCCGCTACGACTTCATCGTCGTCGACTTTCCCGACCCCCGCACCTACTCGCTCGGCAAGCTGTACACGACCACCTTCTACCGGCGGCTCGCGGCGCACCTGAACGCCGGTGGCGCGGCCGCGATTCAGAGCACCTCGCCGCTCGTCTCCCGCCGGGCGTTCTGGTGCGTCGTCGAGACCGTCCGGGCGGTCGGGCTGCACGTCAGGCCCTACCACGCGCCGGTCCCGACCTTCGGGGAATGGGGCTACGTGCTGGCGTCGCCGGAACCGCTGGCGTTGTCCGACGCTTTCCCGCCGGACCTGCGGTTCCTGACCCCGGCGATCGCGCGGTCGCTGTTCGAGTTCCCGGCCGATATGGCGGCGGTGCCGGTGGAGGTGAACCAACTGAACAACCAGATCCTGGTGCAGTACCACGCGGAGGGCTGGGGGCGGTACTCGGAAAGCCGACCTGTCGGGAACTCCCCGCCGTAGAACGATGCCGACCCCCGGAGGGTCGGCCGGCGGCGAGGACAGCGATTTCGAGCACGCCCGAGCGCAGCCGCACGGCGGCCACCTGCGGGCAGGACCATCCATGACGGGACCACGAATCTCTCCGAGCCGCGGGCTGACGCGCCGGGACCTCCTGCGAATCGGTCCCGGCGCGGCGGCGGCGATGGCCCTCGGGTGCTCGCCTCGCCCGCCCGCCTCTGTCGAGAGGGCCCTCGACGCGGGGCGCATCGCCGGCTCGATCGTGGGTGCTTCTCACCGGCTGGGGCATCGGCTGCGGGACGGCGCCCGGCCCGAGCCGCAACAGGTCCGGGACGTCCCCGTGGTCATCGTGGGGGCGGGCATCGCGGGGCTCTCGGCGGCGTGGAAGCTCGCGCGGAGCGGCATGCGCGACTTCGTGGTGCTCGAGCTCGAGCCCGACGCGGGGGGCAACGCGCGATGGGGGGAGAACGACGTCTCGGCCTATCCCTGGGGCGCGCACTACCTGCCGGTCCCCACCGCCGAGGCGACCGCGACCCGGGAGCTGGTCGCCGAGATGGGCCTGATCCTGGACACCGGCCCGGACGGCGAGCCGGTCTACGACCCGCGCCATCTGTGTCACGCCCCCCAGGAGCGCCTGTTCGTCGACGGCGGGTGGCGCGAGGGGCTGTCGGCGCGGGACGTGGTTGCCCCCGCCGCCGGCTCCCCCGCCGCGGCGCAGCTCGCGGCGTTCGAGGCCGAGGCACGGCGCTACCGGGCCTACCGGGACGCGGAGGGCCGGCGCGCCTTCGCCCTCCCCATCGCGGCCGGCACCGGCGACGCCGCGATCATCGAGCTCGACCGGATGTCGATGCGCGAGTACTTCGACCGCGCCGGCTGGTCCTCGCCCCGCCTGCGCTGGTACGTGGACTACTGCTGCCGCGACGACTACGGCTGCGCGCTGGAGACGACCTCCGCCTGGGCAGGGTGGCACTACTTCTGCTCGCGCCCCGACGACGCCGAGTACCTGACCTGGCCCGAGGGCAACGGCCGCATCGTCCGGCACTTCCTGGAGCGGGTGGGCGGAAACGTCCACCCCGGGATGCTGGTCTATCGCTTGCGTCCGACCGGGAACGCCGGCGAGGGAGGGGTCCCGGGCGGCGGCGTGGAGGTGGACGCGCTAGACCGCCGCACCGAGACCGCGATTCGCTTCCGGGCGCGCCACTGCATCTACGCCCTGCCCCGTTTCACGGCGCCCTACGTGATCGACGGCTACGCCCTGCCCGGCCTGGAGTCGTTCACCTACAGCCCGTGGGTGGTCGCGAACCTGACCGTTGACCGGGCGCCGGACGGCGCGGCCTGGGACAACGTGCTCTTCGACAGCCCGTCGCTCGGCTACGTCGTCGCGACCCACCAAAACCTGCGGACGGCGCCGGGGCCGAGCGTCCTCACCTGGTACCTGCCCCTCGCCGTCCCGAACCCCGACGCCGCCCGCGCGTGGATGCTCGAACAGGAATGGCGCGACTGGGCCTCGCTGATTCTCGCCGACCTCGTGCAGGCCCACCCCGACATCGAGTCCCGGGTGACCCGCATCGACGTCATGCTCTGGGGGCACGCGATGATCCGGCCGGCGCCCGGCTTCATCTGGGGAGAAGCGCGGCGCCGAGCCGCCGAGCCGCACGGCGCGGTCCGCTTCGCCCACTCCGACATGAGCGGCATCTCGGTCTTCGAGGAAGCGCAGTACCACGGCGTGAACGCGGCCGAGGAGGTGATGCGGGCGCTGAGCCACGCCCATGCGAGCTCGCTCTAGCAATTCCGTTCCCGGCCCGTCGAAGTCGTTCTGTCGCCCGATGGCCGCGTCGGCGACATCGGACAAAGGCGGGTTGGGGAAAAGCACGCCGACTATCCATGGCCAGATAGCCTGTGTCGATCGATGGCCCTCGACGAGGGCGTCGCCGCGTTCATCGACGGCGAGGCGCGCAGGCGCAACGTGACGCGAACAGCGTTCGTGGATTGGATGGCGCGTCGCATCGCCCAAGAGGGCGCCGTCCGCCCCCGAGCCGGCGGAACAGCCCGGGGCGATCACGGTGTCGAGCTTGGCTCCCGCTCGAGCGCGGCCTCGGCGGAGCCGGGTCGTGGCGAGCGAATCAGTTACCGTACCGGGGTGGATCCGGGTGGTCGGAGTCGAGCGGGAGGCGGGGGTTATTCGCCCGGTTCTGCGGAGGGGATTATCGCTCGTTCGAGCGTGTCCAGACGCTGGTCGATCCGGGCGAAGCCCTGTTCGATCGTTCGCATCCGTTCGTCGAGCCGGTGGTAGTTGTCCTGCATCTCGTCGTGAAGCCGGTCGATGCGGCCGCCCAGTTCGGTTCGCACGTCGCCCAGTTCGGTTCGCACGCCGCCCAGTTCGGTTCGCACGTCGCCCAGTTCGGTTCGCACGGCCCGGACCTCGGTTTCGACGTTGCCGATCCGGTTCACCAGCAGCCCGCCGAGCAGCCCGCCCAGCGCGACCGCCGTTGCGACGATCGTGCCGATGATCGCCTTCGTGTCCTTCGCCATGGGCTTGACTCTACTCCTCTGTTCGGGTGGTCGCAACACCTGTCCGTCCTCTCGGATCGCTCTCCGCGCGGTCTTGTTCCGGCTCATCGACTCGCGGCGATCTCGCGCTTGTTAGCGTGAGCGCTTCCTTGAGGCT
This sequence comes from Vicinamibacterales bacterium, assembly GCA_965229825.1. Taxonomy (GTDB): domain Bacteria; phylum Acidobacteriota; class Vicinamibacteria; order Vicinamibacterales; family UBA8438; genus JAJEEA01. The sequence continues at coordinate 580,703 of CBDDJQ010000011.1, read as the reverse complement.
ATCCCGCGCATCAGCGACGGTCTCTCCCTGGCTGACGACATCCACTTCCGGGCACAGGGTCACGTAGCCGTCGTCCTCACGCTCGATGATCGCGGTCAGCTTTCTGTTCATCGGTGCTTCTCCAGCTACGTCGGACAGTTATCTGCGGTAGCCAACGTCACTTTCTCCCGTGTTATCCGGTAGGGGGGGGTGCCGGGGGCGGACAGCTCGCTTTACCGTCCTCGCGGCTTGACGCGGGCGAGCCCGCCGTCCGCCCCCGCAGCGCGGCTACGTCGCCGCGATGCCCATCTTCTTCTTCAGCTCGGCGAGAGAGTCGGCGCCGGCGGCGGGAGAGGGCGCGGCGAGGGCCCGATCGATGTCCTCGTCGATGGCGCCGCCGACGTCGGCGAGTTGGTCGTAGGCCTCGGCGAGCGACTCCTCCTCCTGCACCTTGTGCTTCATCTTCTCGAGCATGGCGACGGTGCCGGAGGCGTCGGCGCCGGCGAGCTGCTGGTTGATCTTGCGCATCGACGAGGCGGTGCGGGCGCGGGCGCGCAGGGTGATCACCTCGTTCTCGTACTTGGCGATCTGCCGCTTGAGGTCTTCGACCTTGGCCTGGAGCTGGTCGGCCATCCGCTGCTGGGTCTGGTGATCGCCGCCCACCTGGGCCGCCTGCTGCACCGAGTCGTCCTTCTTCTCGAGCGCCGAGGTGGCCAGGCGCTCCGCCTCGTCCGCGGCCATCTCGCCGGCCTCCGCCCGGCGGATCAGGAGCATCGCCTTGCGCTCGTACTCCGCCGCCCGCTTCTTGTGGTCGTCGCTCTCCTTGTGCAGGCGAATGGCCAGCGACTTCACCTGCGCGAGACTGACCATCGCGGCCTGGAGGTTCTTCTTGAGATCGCGGATGCCCTGCTCGGTCATCTTGATCGGATCCTCCAGTTGGTCCACCGCGGTGTGGGCGTTCGACTGCGCGACCTTGAACATTCTGCGAAAGATACTCATGGCTACTTCTTCCAGTAGGTGATCAGTTCAGCGCCGTACTCGGCCAGCGCCAGGGAGAGAGCCCGGATCGAACCTTCGAGCTCGTTCAGGTCGAGGTTGGCGAGCTGCAGCGTGTCGCGGTAGAAGATGCGCCCGGCCGACTCGTCGAGGGCGAACGCGCCATGCACCAGCGTGTTGTTCATCTGCAGGAGCCGGGTGAAGAGGTCGCCGGGCTCCGGCGGCACTTCACCGATCAACTGTTCGAGAATGACGATGGGCGGCTCGCAGTCGATGACCAACTGCTTGATGCCGTTGTCCTCGTCGTCGACCACCACCAGATCATCCGCTTCGTTCTCCGCCACGATCGTGAGCCCGAGATCGAGCAGATGGCCCTTGACCGTATCGAGATGCTCAGACATCCATCGCGCCTCCTTGCGCGCCTGTCCCGTGCGCTTCCGTCCTCGCGCCCACCGCTCGGCACCGTGGCCGCGCCGGGATTCTCTACTGATTGACGATCCGTCCGTCCGCCAAGTTCACCGCGCGACGGCCGCTCTGGGAACCCATCGCAAGAGCCCCACGAGCTGTTACGACGGCCTCCTGGATTCGCGGGCGGAGATCACCACCAGGCGATCCGCGGCCGCGACCACCGCATCCGCATCGGGGTTGGTCTCGATGGCTCCGGTCCCCTGGCGCTGGAGCGCCACCGCGATCATGTCCTTCTCCCGCTTCAGGGAGGCGAAGACCTCGAAGAACGACCGGCCGGCCTGCGCCGGCGGCACCGCCATGGTGACCAGGTTCTGCCCGACCCGAGCGCTCAGCAGCTCGCGCAACACGGTGGAGATGCCGTGGTCGAGGGCGGCGGTCGACATGACCCGGCTGCACAGCTCGGCCCCCACGACGATCTCGTCGGCCTTGGCCCGCTCGCAGTGGCGCACGTTCGCCTCGCTGGCGAGCTCGACGATGGAGTAAACGTCCGGATTGAGACACTCGACGGTCAACGTGGCCAGCACCGTCTTGGCATCCCGGGCGCTGTAGTCCAGCGAACGGTCCCCCACGATGACGGCCGTCTTGGCGGTCTCGATGCCGGCCCGCTTCAGGTTCTCCTCGGTCACGTCGCCGCGCACGAAGTGGAGCTTGTCGTCGGCGACGGGCTTCGCGTCGATGTCCGCCACCAGCACGATGTCGTCGCCGGCGGAGCGAGCATCGGCCCGCAGGTCGGCCAGGATCTCCTTCATCCGGCCGTTCCAGCCGCACAGAATGATGTGCCCTTCGAACGCGTACGAGTCCATGCCCCGATCCTTCCTCATGCGCTGCTCGACGAAGACCCCGGCGATGGTGGCGGTGAACATGCCGAGCACGCCGATGCCGAAGAACATCAGCACCACGCCGATCAGGCGGCCGCCGAGGGAGACGGGAAAGATGTCGCCGAAGCCCACGGTGGTCAGGGTGACGACGGACCACCAGAGCGCGTCGGGCAGCGGCCGGCCCTCGAAGAACGCGAAGCCGGCCGTCCCGCCCAGGACCAGCACCGCGACGACCGCCATGAGCCGGAACAGGTTCTCGCGGTGCAGGAAGCCGAGAAACCGCCCCAGGGTCTGCGCCACCGCGGACGTGAGGATGCTCATGTGCGAATGCGGCTGCGCCGCCGGCCTCGACGGGGACGGGCGCCGCCCGCCAACCGGCACCCGCCGTCAGCCGGAGGCTCCGGCGCCGTCGGCGGCGCGGGCCGGGAGCCCGTGGCTAGACCCCCGGGGTTGCGACCACGGGCCGGCGTCTGCCCCGCCGCGGGGACCACCCGCCGGCCCGGCGGCGGCGAGCTCCGCGGTTTCGCCACGGCTCCTACAACGTCAATCCAATCAGCATGGAAGCGGCGAGATAGCTCACGCCCTCGATGACGCCGGCGCCCAGATTGGGCCGCTCTCCCACCAGCTCGTCGGCCAATCGCGCGCCGGGCAGCAGCACCTTGTCGGCAAAGAGCCGGACGAGCGGCAGCAGAATCAACCCCACCACGAGGTAGTACCCGAACTCGGTCAGGCTCTCGTTCCAGGACACGAAGTCTCCCTCGCCGGCGAGGCGGATGACGTTGCCGAACCCGACGAGGACCCCGGCGCAGGCGACCGCAACCGCGACGTTGTTCCGCTCGATCTGGTCGTGGAGGTCGTAGGACGTGATTCGGTCGTACAGGACCCCGGCGACGACGAGGGCGGCGAGACCGGTGACCCAGAACGCCAACGCCGGCAGCAATCCCCCCTCGCCGGACAACGCCCCGGCGGTGATCAGGCCCACCGCGGCGTAGTTGGCCCCTTCGATGATGCCCACGCCGACGTTTCGGTCCTCGACGATCTCGCGCTCGTTGTCGAATTTCGAGAACACGAGCCGGTCGTTGACCCAGGCCGAGAGGTTGAGCAGCACGATGGCCAGCCCGCCGTAGATCGCCAGACCGATGACGTCGTCGAGGAGACTGATGGAGGCGGGCCCGGACACGACCCCGCCCAGCACGATGACCAGCCCCAGATAGTAGCCGGCGACGGTGACGGCCAGCGCCAGATTGTCCTTCTCGAGCAGCTCGACCCGGAGCACGAAACGCCGGTGGAGCCCGTCGTACGCCCACTTCCCGATGGCCAGCAGGCCGAGAACGACGAGCAGGTAGACGAAGCCGGCCAGGATCTGATCCAGGGACATCACACGCCTCCAGGGGCCTAGAGCAGCCCGTGGCAGAAAACTCCGCTGCATTCGACCGGCGATGCATCCTGCCTGAACTGCGTTGATCCGCGGTCACATATGCCCAATATGCTCCCTCGTCACGCCTTGTCAGGCAGGCGCCTCGCCGGTCTCGGTGCGACGCGGGGTTCTGCCACGGGCTGCTATTTACCGAAGCTGCGGACGCCTCCCGCCATGCGGCTGCTGACCCGCTGGCCGAACGACCGGCTCTGCGCGGTCTGGCGCGCCTGTTGCCGGCGGAAGAAGTCGGGGCTGGTCTGCCGGGTGGTGGACCCGTTGGTGCCGTACACGCCGCCGCCGGGTCCGTAGTAGGTCTGGCCGCGGCCCCGCGCGTCCCGATAGCCGTTCCAGTCGCCCCGGTAGATGGGACGCCCGAAGCCGCCGATGATGTGGCTGAGCAGGGCGTACTGGCCGTAGAACTCCCAGAACGACCGGCCGCCTCCGTCGTTGCGCCATTGTCCGTACCGCTCGTCTCCCACCTGCTGGTAGCCGGGGGGATGCTCACCCTGATCGACGATCCCGTCGGCGCCCTTCGACAGGACGACCATGCCGAGCGACGACCGGTAGCGCTCGTAGGTCCTGGAATTGACGTCCAGCCAGTCGAGGACCGCTTCGCGGTAGACCGGTTCCTCCGAACCGGCCTGCGGCTCGCCGACGACGACCCGGTACTGGTGGGCGTATCCGAATCCTTCGTCGGTCATGTCCTGGAGCACCACCGAGTACTCCGGATACCGTTCGAGCTGCTGCTCGATCCGATCGAGAGGCGTCTGCGTATCGCAGGACGCGGCCGCGAGCAGGGCGACGGCGAGCAGCGCGTGCCGGAAGCCGCGCCGCGCTCTCTCACCGCGGCCGCCCGGCGCAGGGCGGCCGCCACTCATCCACGGAGGCAACGCGGGACAGAGGCGGCGGTTCATTCCGGACTCCCGGGGAGAATGTGCGTGAACTGGTAGTCCTCGACGACGCGGCCGACGGCGGCCGTGAACTCCGTCTCGCTCCATTGCTCGATGCCGACGAAGGCGGTCTCGGCCTCGTCTACGTACTCCCAGCGGATCACCGACTCGCCGGCGCCGGCGCCGTCGGGAAACTGGTGCCCGGCCAAGGAGGCATCGAGACGGTACGCAGCGCCCTTGAAGACGATGCTCTCCGGCGGATCGTCGTGGTCGAGGATGTGCTGCCGGACATCGCCGGCGATATCACCGATGGCGATCCGGCTCGACAGCGACCAGGCGTCGTCCGCCCGCTCGAGATAGCGCTGCTCTCCGCTCATCGTGAGCTCCCACTCCTCGATGTCGTCGTCCCGGCCCGAGAACCGGTAGCGGCAGTAGCCGGTCACCTTCCAGGTGTGGAGGTCGTAGTCGATCAGATAGCCGACCTTGAGCTTCTCGAGGACCAGATCGGCGAGGGGATCGGGGGCGTCTTCCGCCGGTTTCCGGCCGAACAGCCGATCTGTCAGACCCACGTGACCACTCCTTCCGCGTACGAGAACCTCTGCAGCAATGCTAATCGCTCCCCTGGCGGTTCGGCCAAGCGGTCGGGGACGCTGCATGCTCCGGGATCTCGATGCCGGCGACGAGTCGGCGATCTCGAACCGCGTCGAACCATTGTAGACCCTGGAGCAGACTGCCCGACTCGGGATCGTGTCACGGTTGACGGCCATGGCCACGACAACGACCACCCGCGGGACTCCGTCGACCCGGAATCTGCGCCGGGGAAAGCCCGAATCGCCTGTCGCACGGTTCGACCGCCTGATCCTCGCCGCCCTCGCCGCCGCGCCCGGTGACTGGCTGATGTGGCGCCGCACCCTCGACGGGTGGGGCTACAGCCCGCTGGACCAGGTCGACCGCGGCAACGTCGGCGACCTGCGGATGGTCTGGTCGCGCGCGCTTGCGCCGGGGCGGCAGGTAGAAGGCACGCCGCTGGCATACGGCGGCGGCTTCCCGTCAGCTACGCGGTGGACGGACTCCAGTACCTGGCCGTGACCACCGGCGGCGCCGCGACCACCCCCACGTTCCTGCGCCTGACGCCCGAGCTGCGCCCGGGCAACGGCAACAACCTCTTCGTCTTCGCGCTGCCGGAGTAGTCGTCCAATATCCGACCCGGCTCGAGGCCGAGCCCGTAGCGCTGATTCTGCGTGCTACGGGCCGGCGCGGCTCGCGCCGATCATCGTCTGCAGGTTGGCCTGGGCCCGGGCGATCTCGTCGGCGGTCATCTGGCCCGCGACGGCATCGCGCGCCTGGACGATGGGGGCGCGCTCCGCCGGGGAAACCTGCAGGGCGGCGAGGCTGAGCCACGTGTGGGCGGCCACGAGGTCTCGCCCGACGCCGCGGCCCTCGGCATACAGGCGGCCGAGGTGGCTCTGCGCGTAGGGGTGTCCCTGGTCGGCCGCCAGCCGCACCCACCGCGCCGCCGCGGCATCGTCCTGCGGAACCCCGCGGCCCTCGCCATGGGCGAACCCGAGGTAGTACTGCGCGTCGGGGTATCCCTGGTCCGCGGCCAGCCGAATCCACCGCACCGCCTCTTCTGCATCCTGCCCGACCCCGCTGCCTTCGATATAGGCGAACCCGAGGTAGTACTGGCCCTGGGGATGGCCCTGGTCGCTGGCTCGGCGGAACCACCGCACCGCTTCGGCATGGTCCTGCGGCACGCCGCGTCCGCCGGCGTACATCGCTCCGAGATGGGCCTGCGCCTGGGGGTCCCCCTGCTCGGCGGCGCGGCGGAACCACCGCACCGCCTCGGCATCGTCCTGCGGAACGCCGAGGCCCCCGGCATGCAGCGCCCCGAGGCTGGCCTGCGCCTGGGGGTGGCCCTGCTCGGCGGCCAGGCCGAACCACCGCGCCGCCTCGGCATAGTCCTGCCCGACCCCACCGCCCCGGGCATGCAGGATCCCGAGCTGGAACTGCGCCTCGGGGAGCCCCTGTTGGGCCGCGAGACGAAACCACCGCGCCGCCTCCGCGTCGTCCGGCGCCACCCCGCCGCCGACCAGGTACATCATCGCGAGCTGGCCCTGCGCGATGGGGTGTCCCTGCTCCGCCGCCAGCCGAATCCACCCCACTGCCTCCGCGTCGTCCTGGGGCACGCCGCGCCCCTCGCCGTACGCGAACCCGAGGTTGACCTGCGCCTGAGCGTCCCCCTGCTCGGCGGCCAGCCGGTACCACCGGACGGCTTCGGCATAGTCCCGCGCGACCCCGCGACCCTCCGCGTGCAGCATGCCGAGCTGGCCCTGCGCCTCGGCGAGCCCCTGCTCGGCCGCCAACCGGATCCACCGCAGCGCCTCCGCATCGTCCTGCGGAACCCCGCGCCCCCCCGCGTACAGCATCCCGAGCCGGCTCTGCGCCTCGGCGAGCCCCTGGTCCGCCGCCAACCGAATCCACCGGGCCGCCTCGGCATCGTCCTGCGGGACCCCGCGCCCACCCGCGTACAGCGCCCCGAGCTGGCCCCGCGCCCTGGCGTCCTCCTGATCGGCCGCGAGCCGCAGCCATCGCACCGCCTCGGCGCCGTCCCGCCGAACCCCGCGGCCGTCGGCATACAGCGCCCCGAGCTGCCCCTGCGCCGCGGCGAGCCCCTGCTCGGCCGCGAGCCGAAGCCACCGCGCGGCCTCCGCATCGCTCCGCGGGACCCCGCGCCCCTCGGCGTACATCTCCCCGAGTCGGCCCTGCGCCGCGGCGAGCCCCTGCTCGGCCGCAAGCCGAAGCCACCGCGCGGCCTCCGCATCGTCCTGGGGAACCCCCCGGCCCTCGCCGTACCGCGATCCGAGGTCGAGCTGCGCGTCGACGTCGCCCTGCTCGGCGGCCTGGCGGAGAGCGCCGACGTCGCGGACCGGGGAGCATGCCCAGAGACCGACGAGCAGCCCGCAGGCGACGGCCGAGGACAGGCGCCGGCCGGCCATGGCGATGAAGGGCATCAGCAGGGTCGCGCGGTCACGCAGGAGCGCCCGAGGCGGGTACCTGGACTCGAGGGCATGGTGGAGAGGGAGTATTTCGGCGATTATACGACAGGAGCTCTGCGCCGTAGAACGGCGCGAACTCCTGGAGAGTCGCTTGGGACGCTCACGAAAAATGCCTTGCCGTGTGCCAGGCGAGCCAAGCCGCAGAAAACAGGCTGCGCCTGGCGCAGTTGGCGACCTTATATCAATCACTGTCCTTCGCCGGAAAGCGGAGCCGCAACCCGACGATTTCCGGGCCAGCGGTGGGGGGCGTCGCCGCCTGTCCGGTCTGGTATAGTCGACGCGGTGTCACGCTATCGAGCCTGGGCGGGATCGATCGTCCCGCCGACCGTCGTCCGCGGAGTGGGGGCCGGTCTGCTGTGCACCCTGGCCTGGGCGTGCGGAGCGGCGCCCGGCCGCGAGGTGCCGGCCGACGAGCGCCGCGCGATCCTGCCCGACGGGCCGCCGTCGGACTTCTTCACGGCGCAGCCGGTCGGCGACCCGCGCGGTGACAACGAGCGGCCCCAGATCGCGCACGTCGAGATCGTCGACCTCGACGCCGACGGGCTCCCGGACATCCTGGCCTGCGACGCGATCCGGAACCGGGTCACCTGGATCCGCCAGTTCCCGGCGGGGACCTGGACCGAACGGCCCATCACCGACGACATCCGCGCGCCGGCGCACGTGGAGCCGACCGATTTCGACGGCGACGGCGACCTCGACCTGCTGGTCGCGAGCCTCGGAGAGCTCTTCCCGAGCGATCTGCGGATCGGCTCCGTCGTCGTTCTCGAGAACGACGGGGATCAACGCTTCACGAGCCACGTGGCGGCCGAGGGAATCCCCCGGGTCGCCGACGTGCGGGCGGGCGATCTCGACCGCGACGGCGACCGCGACCTCGCGGTGGCCGCCTTCGGCTACGACCACGGCGAAACGCTCTGGCTCGAGAACCTCGGCGGATGGGAGTTCGAGGCCCGGGTCCTGCAACGGTTCTCCGGCGCCATCAACACGATCGCGGCCGACCTCGACGGCGACGACGCCCTCGAGATCGTGACGCTGGTCAGCCAGGAATGGGAGGAGATCTGGGCGTTCACCGGCGAGGAGCTGAGGCCGCAGCTGCTCTGGGGCACGACGAACCCCGACTACGGCTCGAGCTGGATCACCCTCGTCGATCTCGACCAGGACGGCGACCCGGACATCCTGCACAGCAACGGCGACGCGTTCGACTACGCGCCGGCCAACAGCCGGCCCTGGCACGGCGTGCAGTGGCTGGAGAACCGCGGCGACTTGGCGTTCGAACCGCACCGCATCGCGGACCTGTCGGGGGCGTCGAGCCCCCAGGCCGCCGATCTCGACGGCGACGGCGATCTCGACGTGGCGGTGGCCAGCGCCTACAACCAATGGGACAACGAGGCCGCTCACAGCCTCGTCTGGCTGGAGAACAATGGGCAGATGCAGTTCACGATGCACCGCATCGCGCGCTCGCCGACCCACCTCATCACGCTCGCCGCCGGCGACCTCGACAACGACGGAACCGTCGATCTCGTCACCGGCGGCATGCACATCAGCGGCCCCTTCGACCGGATGTCGCGGGTGACGGTCTGGAGCAATGGTGGCTCGCCGTCGCCGTGACCGGCGCCGCGTAGCCGCGCCGGCCGGACCGGCGGACGGGGCAACCGCGGGCCGGCGCCCCCGCAAGGCTGCGCGCCCGGAGGCGACTGCGCCCGCCGAATCGCCGCCCCGGGCAACCGCGGACCGGCCCCCTCGCGAGGACGCGAGCCAGCCGGCCGCGCCGGCCGAACCGGCCACCAGGGCAACCGCGGATCGCCCCCCGCGCCGGGACGCGCACCGGGAGGCGGCGGCGCCCGCCCGGCCGTCCGCCGCGGTCGGGCATCCCGCGCCCCGAGGTCGCCGGTGGCTCATCTGGGCCGCCGCCGCGGCCATCACCGGCGTCGTGCTCTATGCCGGCGTCTCCCAGGCGAGGCGGGCGGCGTACGCGGCGCGGCTGCCCGCGCTCCCCGAGCTCTCGGGCCAGCCGGCGGCGCTGCGCGAACACCTGGAGGCCGCGGATCGGGCCGCGAGAGACCAGCCCACGTCCCCCGAGGCGGTGGGGGCGCTCGGCTTCGCCTACCACGCCGACCTGTTCCTGGACCACGCCGACCGCGTCTATGCGCTGGCCGAGGCGCTCGGCGGCGGCGCGTGGCGCTGGACGTACTACCGCGCGCTGGCGCACGGCATGCGGGGCGATACCGAGGGGCTGGCCGGCGCACTGCGTCAGGTGGTGGCCGCCGCCCCGGACTTCGGCCCGGCGTGGTGGCGGCTCGGGGAGGCGGAGTTCAAGGCGGGGCGCTACGACGGTGCCGCCGAGGCGTGGCGCCGCGCCCTGCCCCTGGGCGAGCCGGCGCCGGCGGCAGAGCCTTCCGGACCGGCGGACCGCGCTCCGGGGGCGCCGGTGTCCGCTTACGCGGCGCTCGGCCTCGCCCGCGTCGCCCTGGTCGAGGGGGACGCGGAGCGCGCGGCCGGGCGGCTGGAGGACGTGACGTCCGCGGCGCCCGGGTTCGGCCCCGCGTTCCGGCTGCTCGGCGCCGCGTACGCGACCCTCGACCGGGTCGAGGACGCGGCGCGGGCGGTTCGCACCGCGGATCGGCTGCCGAAGTACGAACCCTACCCCGACCCGCTGTCCGACGCGCTCGTCCGGGAATCGCGGAGCACGACGTTTCTGCTCCAGCAGGCCGCCACCGCCGACCTCGCGACGAACGCCGCCTGGCGCGAGTACCTGATTCGACGTGCCTTGGAGTTCGACCCCGACCACCCTGTCGCCCTTGCCGAGCTGACCACCCTGTTCCGGGTGCTCCGGCGCTACGAAGAGGCGCTGGAGCTGCTCGAGCGCCAGCGGCGCCTGCGGCCCGACGACTTCGGCGTGCTCGCCGACATCGGCCGCTGCCTGTCCGGCCTGCGGCGCTACGGGGAGGCCGAGCCCCTGCTGCGGCGCGCGATCGAGGGCCTCGACAACGCTCCCACCCGCTACGAGCTCGGGGTGGTGCTCGACGGGGCCGGGCGGCGGAGCGAGGCCATCGCCGAATATGGGCGCGCCCTCGACCGCAACCCGAACCATCTCGAAGCGCTCAACAACCTCGGGGTGGCGTTGGCGGGCCAGGGTCGGATGGACGAGGCGGCCCGCCACTTCGAACGCCTGATCGCCGTCGATCCCGGGAACGCCGATGCCCACGCGAACCTCGGCCTCGCCCTCGCGGCGATGGGCGCGCCCGGTCGGGCGGCAAGCGCGCTCCGCGAAGCGCTGCGCCTCGATCCGTCCCACGCGGGCGCGACCGCCGGACTGCGGGACATCGAGCTGCGGTGAAGCCCTCCGGGCGATCCTACCCCTCTCGAACCACGTGAGGACGCACGAGTCCGACGACCCGGCGCGCGGCATCGCGGGCGCCGGCCGCGTCGGTCTCCCGGTAGAACTCGGACGGCGTCAGATCCTCCGCGCCGTAGAAGGCAAGCTCGCGGTCGCGGCGCAGATCGCGGGACGCGGCGGCGAGCCGGGCCACATCGTCGTCCGCCAGCGCCGCCGGCAACCGCCCGCGTTCCGCCGCCAGCACATCCGCGACGTCGTGCACACGCGGCGGATCGATGCCGGCGGCGCGCAGCAACCCCTTCAGCGCCAGCTCGACCACCTCCTGCGATTCCCGCACGACATCGGCCCAACTCTCGGCCTCGTACAAGACGTCGAGCGCCCGCAGGCGAACGTCGGCGCGCTGTACGTAGTCGAACGCCAGCGTCCGGTTGCGCATCACACGGTCTCGGTCCAGTAGGGCTGTCCGTGCACGACTCGCCGCACGAACCGGCCGCTGGCAATCGCTCGCCGGATACGTGCCAGGGCAGCAGAAATCCGCCGATCCCGCTCGAAGAGCACCAAGCCGTCGATAGCCACCTCGGCCCACAACCCGCTGAGCGCCTCCTTCGCCGGAAGCTGCACGAAGTGCGGGTCAACGGCGCGGCCCTGCCAGGTCTCCGGATGCGCGTCCCACGCCCGGTACCACTCGCGGCTCGGCACGGCAGGCGGCTCGACAACGACGAGCAGGTCGACGTCGGAGCCGGGCGTCGCGTCACCCCGGACCCACGAGCCATGCAGGACCACGGCCACCAGGGCTTCGCCGGCGATCGCGGCGGCCCGGGAGATCAACGCTGCCGCCGGCTCGTCGAAGACACCGTCCGGGCCCGCGCCGGTGAGCCTCCGAACGCAATACGCATTGAGCGACAACTCGGATGCGCGGGCCGCAGCCTCCAGCATCGCATGCGCCGAGCCCGTCATCCGCAACACGAATCGACCCGACTTCGCGACGGGCGAGCGAGATGTCATCTGACTGGACCGGGTGATATCAAAATATGTAAAGCAGGATGATATCACCTCGATCACCCGCGCTGCACGGGCTCAAACCGAGCGCAGACGGGACGGGGCAGCGCCCGATGTCTTGAAGCTCAGAAAGGCGCGCCGGCACGTCGTTGCGAGGGCGTCACGGGGCCAACAGACCTGGCTCCACGGGAAGACCTGGACGGTATTCGGGCTCGTCGTCGCGCCAGGGGGTCCGGCAGGGCGCTCCACGGCTGTACCGTGCCAGGTTGGCGGACATCGGTTGCGCCAGGTCCGGGCGCCCGGCGTCGCGCGCCACGTCGATGGCCAGGCGTTGCCACTCCATCGCGCCGGCGAACTGTCCGATCTCGGCCAGCGCCATGGCCATGGTTTCCGCGGCACCGGTCGTCTTCACCGTGGCGACCAGGGTCTCCGCCAAGCCGACCGCCAGGCGCCCGTTCCGCACCCCGGCGTCGGGAGACGCGGCGAGCAGGCGGGCCAGGGCGTTCGCGAAAGCCGGTTGATCGGGATGGCGCTCGTGCGCCGCCCCGAACCGATCCCGCGCCTCGCGGTGGCGGCCGAGGCGGGCCAGGGCCATGGCTTCGCCGAAACGGGCCGCGACAGAGTCCGGAGCGAATGCGAGCACCTGCCTGTAATGCGAAAGCGCTTCGTTCACTCGCGACGCCCGACTGTAGGCGTCGGCCAGACGCAGATGCGCCTCGATGGACTCCGGAGCCTGTTCGGCGGCAGAGGCGTAGCGTCCGATCGCCTCCGCGTCCCTTCCCGCCCGTTCGAGGATGGTGCCGACCACGTAGTGCGCCCGGGCCGACTGCGTATCGAGTCGGAGGGCGGCCTCGAGCTCGACGAGAGCCTCACGGGGACGCCCGGCCCGGTTCAGCGCCATGCCGAGACTGAGCTGCAGGTCGGGATCGCCGGGTTCCAGCTCGACCGCGTAGCGGAACTGCCGGACCGCTTCCCCCCGGTCGCCGTTGGCGTCGGCCTGCAGCGCCAGGGTCCGATGGCGCTGCGGACTGCGAAGCGCCATCTGCAGTTCTTCCATCAGGGGATCCGGCAAATGGAGCCCGACCCCGGCGGAGAAGCCGCCGTCGACGCGCCCGCCGCTCTGATCGAGGTGATGCCGGGCCTTCTCCAGGTCGCCCAGGCCGCGGTAGGCCATGCCGAGCGGGTAGTGCACGATCGTCGCGGCGGGATTCTGGCGCAGGGCCGCTTCCAGGTGATCGACGGCGGCCGCGTGGTCCCCGGCCGCCACCGCCGCCCGGCCGAGCTGAAACTGCACTACCTCGGAGCCTGGTTGGAGCGCACGCGCCTGCTCGAGGAGCGGTTGCACGGCATCGCGCCGGCCCAGATCGACGTTGACGTCGATCAGCCAGATGAGCGCGGCGAAATCGCCCGGTCGCTGGTGGTGCGCCTGCTCGAAGACCTCGGCGGCCTCTTCAAGGTCTCCGCGCCCCTGGTAGAGATGTCCCAGGTAGTAGGCCCAGCGAAATCTCTCCGGAGCCAGTTGCCGGGCATTCAGCAGGCAGACCTCCGCGGCATCGAAGTACTCGCCGGCCATCAGGAGCATGCCCAGGTGACCGTAGGCGTTTGCGAGCTCGTCCGGCCGGGACGAGGCGCCGGACTCCAACGCCCGGTGGGCGTCGCGAAGCTGGGCCTGGACCGATTCGTGCATACCCGACAGGTCGGGCAGCGTTGCCGGCAGAATCCCGGCGTCGTCGACGGCGTCACGGGGCGATTCGCATCCAGCCAGGATGCAGGCAGCGAGCACGCCGCAGGGCAGAATCGTGCGCCAGATGGTCATTGCCGAGCTGTGCCCGTGCCTTCCGCCAGCGTCGTCCAGCGGTCGACCTCGACGCCGGTCCATTCCTCGACCCGGCCGCTCGGCCAGATCGCCCGCACCCGCTCCACCGCGGTTGCCGTACCGAGGCCGACCAGCACGCGCGGATCGTTGGCCGAAGCGTAGCTCCCGTCGGCGCGCGCGCGGCGCCAGAGAGCCGGCCCGCCGCCGGCCCGGAAGACCCCGACCCGCGCGCCGAGCATGTCCCGCGGGGCCTCCGGCCCGCCGACCAGGCGCAGCCCCAACCAATGGCGGCGGTGGCCGACCTCGTTGATCAGGAGACGCGGCGGTCCGTTGTTGTTGGTCACCAGCACGTCGACGTCGCCGTCGTTGTCGACGTCGCCGAAGGCGGCCCCGCGACTCACCTCCGAGAGCGCGAACGCTTCGCCCGCCCGGCCGGAGATGTCCTCGAAACGGCTGCCGCCCAGGTTGCGGAACAGTTGATTGGGTTCGTGCAGCGGAAAGGGGTCGCCGATGCGAGCGAGCGCCTCGATGGTCCGCACCGCGCCGTTGACGACCAGGGCATCGAGCCAGGTGTCGTTGTCGGCGTCGAACCATGCCGCACCGAAACCGGTGTGCGGCAGGCTGGGCGCCCCGAGCCCGGCCTCGGCGCTCCGATCGTCGAAGAACCCGGAGCCGTCGTTGACGTAGAACGTGTTCGTCTCGGCGCTGACGTGGGTCATGAACAGATCGCCGTCGCCGTCGCCGTCGACGTCGCCCACGTCGACGCCCATGCTCGCCTCGGCCGCTCCGACTGCGTTGACGGCCACGCCGGCCAGCAGCCCATCGTCCCGGAAGCGCCACTCACCCTGGTTCATCCACAACTGGTTCGGTTCGCCGTCGTTGGCCACGTAGAGGTCGACCAGGCCGTCCGCGTCGAGGTCCGCGGCAACCACGCCGAGGGCCGGGCCGTAGGTCGTGTCGATGCCCGCTGCGGCCGTGACGTCGGCGAACGTACCGTCCCCGCGGTTCCGATAGAGGCGATCCGGCTGATACGGGTAGCTCTGCGGCGCACAATAGCTCGGCTCGTCGGTCGGCGTCCGGCACCGGTCGCCGTCTCCCGGTTCGTAGTCGACGTAGTTGGCGACGTAGAGATCGAGCCAGCCGTCGTGGTCGACGTCGACGAAGGAGGCGGCCACGCTCCAGAGCGGGTCGTCCGCGCCGCTGACGTCACTGACGTCGGTGAAGGTGCCGTCGCCGTTGTTGCGGAACAACTGGTTCGGCCCCTGCCGCGTGCGGTAGAGGTCGGTCCAGCCGTCGTTGTCGAAGTCGCCCGCGGCCACGCCCATGCCATACGAGCCGACATCGAGACCGCGGTCCCCGGTCACGTCCGTGAAGTGCAGCGCGCGGGTGCCGCCCGGGTCAATTTCGAGGTCGTTGCGGTAGAGGCGGTCGGTCAGGGGCCGCCCGGCCGCCGGCGGAAACAGGGCGTCGGCCAGCGTCCTGCCGGATCCGAGCATCTGTCCCTGCAGCAGATAGACGTCGAGGTCGCCGTCGTTGTCGAAGTCGAACAGGGCTCCGCCCGACCCGAGGACCTCGTTGAAGTAGTACTCGCCGGACATGCCGTTGAAGTGGACGAAGTCGATGCCCGCCGCCGCCGCGCGATCCGTGAACCACGTCTCTCCGGCCACGGCTACCGTTCCGCCGGTCGCATCGACCGAGGCGCTCGGTGCGGATCCGGCGGGCTGCCCGCAAGCCGCCGCGAGCACGGCAAGTCCGCAGACGGGCAGTCCCCATCGAACAGCCGGCAGCCGATTCAGACGACATCCTCGCCCGGCTTCTCCGCCCCCGCACAAAGGCGCCGGGAGCATTCCGTTTCGCCTGGAACGCGCGTAAACCCCGTCGGCGCCCGGACCCGCATGATCGCGATCCCGGTTGCTCACGCAGCCAGCTTAGCACACGCGGCGACGCGAAGGCCGGGAACGGAACAGGGGGGGCGAACGCCGGCGGCAGACACTCCAAGTCGAGGCCGGCGTACAAAAAACGGAGCCGGGAGAGAGGGCTCTCTCCCGGCTCCGCAACGAAGGCAGGACTGACCGCGCGCTAGAAGCGGGCGGTGATTGCGAAGCGGATGACGCGGCCTTCGAGCACGCGCCTCGCGCGCTCCCAGGAACTCAGGGCCTGGTAGGTCGCCCCCGTGCTACCCCTCGCGTTCCGCGAGCCGGTGTGCTCGAGGTCTATGGAGTTGTTGAGGGCGTTGAAGAACTCGAGCCGGGCGTCGTAACGCCAGGTCCCGATGTTGAACACCTTCTGGACGTTCATGTCGAGCTGCGTCCAGTAGGGCAGGAACTTCACGCTGCTCAGGGGAATATTCGGGTACCAGTCGCCGGTGGTGTTGCGGGCGACGGTGGCTACGCCCTCGGGCACCAACCGGCCGCCGAGCACGCACGGCGCCACGCAGTGGCCGGGCTGCCCATACAGCCCCTCGGAGTAGGTAGAGAGCAGCGGGTCGGTGGAGCTGCGATGAACGTAGAGCCCCTCCTGCAGGCCGCCCCACGTACCCAGACCGCCCGGGTACGCCTGGAGCGACGCGCCGAACTGCAGGTCGCCGACGCCCGGCAGCGAGAACGGCTGCGCGCCCGATATCTTGAACTCGTGCCGGTACGGCCGCGGGTACTGGGAGGCGTCGCAGAACCGGAGCTGATGCGGCGCGTCGCCCGTATCGACGAGGTCCTGGCAGCCGTTGACCTCGCCGCCGTACCGGCTCCCGGCCCCGCTGAGCTGGTCGTAGCCGTAGAGCGTGGTGCGTCCGGTGTCCTCGACGGACCAGCCGCCGAAGAGGGTGCCGCCGCCCCGCAGCCGCCCCTGCACGCTCAGCTCGAAGCCCCGGTAGATGTTGCTGAAGCCCGGACCCCGGCTTCGATCCAGGTAGCCCTCGGTGTTGGTGCGCACGTCCGGGTCGATGCTGAAGACGGTGATGTCTCCGACCATCGGGTACGGCCGCGCCACCTGGAAGTGCCGGATGCCCGCGAACTCCGGCAGCGGATTGCCGTTCGCGTCCGCGCCGTAGTCGGAGAAGTTCCAGTTCGGGTTGTCCTCGGACCACGTGTTCTGGTACGACCGCCGGCGGAACTCTCCGCTGAGGGACAGACCCGGGAAGAGCTCCTGCTGGATCCCGGCGGTCCAGATGCGGTTGTACTCACGGGCGAAGTTGTTCAGGTCGGGCGTGCGGTTGGGAAAAGCGAGCGACCCGAAGGTTTGCGACTCGCGCCCACCGATCTCCCAGTTCTGGGCGATGCCGTCGTGGTTGCTCCCGTAAGCATCGAGCCCCGAACAGGCGTCCCCCGCCGCGTTCATCTGGCAGTCGAACCAGTCGCGGCGGTCGCTGCCGGACGCCGTGTACGAGTAGCGGTTTGCGAGGTTGCCGCCGACATCTCGCACATACTTGTTCCAGCCGAACTTCAGCGCCGTCCGGGCGTCGCCGAACAAGTCATAGGCGACGCTCAGTCGGGGCGAGATGTCCGGGCCGAACTTGGGCAGTTCATTCCGCAGAACCCCCGGCTGGAGCTGCGCGGGGACGAACCGGCCGCCGTCTTTCGGGGTCTCGGGAATCGAGATCGCGGCGAAGTCCATCCGCAACCCGTAGTTGAGGGTCAGCCGGTCGACGGTCCACGAGTCCTGCGCGTAGATGCCGCCGTTGTAGTCGAGCTTGTATCCCCGGTTGGAGGGGTGGTTGCGGACGTGGGCGTACTCGGGCGAACCGAGCAGGCCGCAGGGCTGGCCTGATTCGATGTTCGCGATCGCCTGGGGATGGTCGCAGGTGAACCAGTCGAGGCCCTGGTACTGGTTGTTGATGAGGCTCCCTTGGGGGTTCGCGGCTTCGTCGTACTGCAGATAAACGTTGCCGTTGCTGCTGTTGGTGTGCCGGTTGTGCCCCTTGGAGAAGTTCATCCCGAACTTGAAGCTGTGCGACCCGGTGACGTAGGACAGAGCGCCCTGATACGCCCAGCGGTGCGAGTAGTTGTTGTCCTCGCCGCTCTCCTTCGCGCCGTACAGCAGGCCAATCCGGTCGTCACGGGTAGCGACCTGGCTGTACCAGGGGTCGCCGCCCACGAGCGGCGACAACTGCGTCATGTGCCGGGCCGAGCCGACAGCGGGGAAGCACGGCGTCTCGAAGCAGGTCGCAAGGGATGCGGCATCCGGCTTCGTCTGGGTGATCAACTGGCCGTCCTCGCGGAACCGGTAGTAGCCGGGGTCCCAGTCCTCGTAGATCAGCGAGAACCCGAACTCGGCCAGCATCCGGTTGCTCAGCGTGCCCGTCCACTTCGCGGTCCCCGTGTCGTAATGCGGCGAGGTCCACGACGACGACGCCGTCTCCAGGTCGACGCCCTGGCCGTGCTGGCTGAACCGGCGCTTCCGCACCTTGTCGAACATGGCCGAGAACTTGTGCTGCTGGGTCGCCTGCCACGTCAGCCGCACGTTCGCGCTCGTGATGCTGTTGTTGTCGAAGCCCTCCGAGCCGTCGGGGAGGACGCTGTTGGTCACGCCCTGGTTGATGGCGTTGCGACGCGCGGTCGAGAAGAACCACAGCTTGTCGCGGAACACCGGGCCGCCGATCGCCCCGTTGAGGTCGTAAATCAGGTCGACGCTCGGCGCCCGGGTGATGCCGAGGTCCTGCAG
Source organism: Vicinamibacterales bacterium (assembly GCA_965229825.1). Taxonomy (GTDB): domain Bacteria; phylum Acidobacteriota; class Vicinamibacteria; order Vicinamibacterales; family UBA8438; genus JAJEEA01. The sequence continues at coordinate 562,274 of CBDDJQ010000011.1, read as the reverse complement.
CCGCGTGGTCAGATTGTCGGACTGCAACGAAGACGGCGTCTGGCCGCCGAAGAAGTTCCCGCTGAGCTGGTTGCCGCCCTCGTTCGGGATCATGTTGATGCGCAGGCCGCCGGTCTGCGTCTCGGCCCCCTGCCCCGTCGTCGTATACGACGTCTCGGCCGCGAGCATCGGGTTCAGGTAGGCCTGATAACGGCCGTCGCTGATCATCGTGTTGATCATCATCCCGTCGACTTCGATCGTCGTGTGCGCAGCGTCGAGCCCGCGGCCCAACATTTCGGACTGCTGCACCCCGGCGGTGCCGCCCACGTCCGGCTTGTGGACCTTGACGCCCGGAATCAGCAGCGCATACGACCACATGCTGCGCCCGGTCGGAATGGCTTCCTGCGTCTCGCGCGTGAGCACCTCGATGCGCTGCACCTGCTGCACGTCGACCACCGGCGTCTCGCCGGACACCGTGATGGTCTCCTCGACCGAGCCGACGGACAGCACCGCGTCGAGGGGCAGGGCCACGTCGGCGCCCAGGATGAGCTCGTCACGCACCAGCGAGCCGAAGCCCGGCAGGGTGAAAGTGACGGCGTATTCTCCCGGCCGCAGGTCGATGATGGTGTAGCTGCCGGTGCCGTCCGTGAAGACGACACGCGACCCTTCGATCAGGACGTCGCTCGACGCCTCGACCGTCACACCGGGCAGCACGCCCCCGGTGTCGTCCGTAACCGCGCCCGCAATCAAGCTCTGCGCCACGGCAACCGCGGGCGCCAGCAGCAGAACCGCTGCCGCAACCGCCAGAAACCTTCCAAACCTCATGCGCGCACCTCCTGTAACCGATACAACCAGTGAGACATCTCTCTCTCTTCCCATTCAACTCTGTAACGCGGACCGAATTCCGTGCCGAACGCCGTACTGCCTTGCCCGCCGCACACGCGACCCGGCGGCGGTCAGTTGCGCCGGGAGCCGAGCTTGACGACCACGCCCATCGAGAACGACAACTCGTTGAAGTCGGCCCCGTCCGGGTTCACCAGCGACGAGTTCGACCCCGGATCGGACTGGTCCGGCGTGGGGTACAGCGTCAGGCGGTAGTCGGCCTGGATGCGGAACGCGGTGTTCGGCGTCATGTCGATGTCGACCCCACCCCCCGGCTGGATCGCCCAATGGGTCGCGGTGTGGGCGAAGAACCCGATCTTGCGCAGCGACCGCGCGATCCCGAACAGCCCGTGGAAGTAGGGCCGGACGCCGCCGGTCTGGAAATGGAACCGCGGACCGCCGACGATGCTGGCGGTCTGGATGTGCACTTGGCAGACCGTCAGAACCGGCGAGCAGTACTCGTTCTCGGGCCGGTTGAACGAGAAAGCCTGGAAGTCCTGGTTCGGGTCGGGCCGCACCGGCATGTCGTTCGGCCCCCCGGAGTACATGGAACTGGGCTCGATCCCCCGGCGGTAGTGCCCGTTAATGTCCAAGGCGATCGAGACGGACTCGTTCACCTCCATCGACGTATCGGCGAACCAGCCCAAGGGCAGGCTGCCGGCGTTCGCCGCCAGTTCCTTGTTCGTCAGGAAAGAATACCCGATGGCGATGTCCCCGCCGGTCTGCGCCGCCGCCGGCTGGGGCAGGCAGACCGCCGCGGCGGCCAGAACACAACCGAATACAAGACGCTTACGCATTGTCCACAACCTCCTCCGAGCTCCGTAGAGCCGTATCCACCGTTCGCACCCAGCCGGACGCCGAGCTGGGACTCCACGACGCGACCGAATACCGACGCGGAGCGCCAGCAAGGCCAGTGCTGCCGAAACTATAAGCAAGCACCATGCCGTCTATGTGCCGGAACCCGAGCCGCTCGATTCACGTATGTTTCCATCATTTCCGGACGCTGCACCCTTCCATTTAATCCAAAATATTGGGGGCGGCATCCAACGATTTGGTGAATCTTGCGGGAGTTTCGCGCCGTTCCACGCCACAAACTACCGACCCGGGAACCGCCGCCTTCCGGCGCCGCTCCCTGCCCGGCCAACCCTGCAGGGATCCGCGCCGTTCCAAGACGCAGACTCCCAAAGTACGAGTGACCGTGCACCGTAACGGGTTTGGGCCCGCTGGTCAACAAGAATCTCGATCCGCAAGTGCCGGCCCGGGTTCCGACAGGTGCCGACAGGTCGGGTTTGCTACACTGGGCGCTGCATGCTCCAGTGGGTGCGCACCGCCCGTGTCCGCAACAGCGCCCGGCGCCGGGTGGCCGGCGCGACCCTCGTCGTCTGGCTTGGACTGGCCGGTGGCGCGGGGATCGGCGCCGGTACCGCACAGGCCCAGCCCGCGCCCCCTCTCGGGGCGGTCACGTTCGCGAACGAGATTGCTCCCCTGTTTCTGACGCATTGCGCCGCGTGCCACCAGCCCGGCGGCGTTGCCCCGTTCAGCGTGCTCACCTACCGCGAGGTCCGGCCATGGGCGCGGGCGATCAGGCAGGCGGCCCGGACCCGGTCGATGCCGCCGTGGAAGCCGGCGCCGGGGTACGGGGGTCCGTTCGTGGCCGAGCGGCGGCTGAGCGACGCGGAGATCGACCTGATCGCACGCTGGGTCGACGGCGGCGCGCCGGAGGGGAATCGGGCCGATCTCCCCCCGATGCACGAGGCCCGGCCCGCGGGATGGCGGCTCGGCACCCCCGATCTCGTGATCGAGATGCCGGAGCCCTACACGCTTCGCGCCGGCGGCGAGGGAGACGACATCCTCCGCAAGTTCGCGATCCCGATCCCGATTCGGGAGATGCGGTACGTGAGAGGCGTGGAGTTCCAGCCGGGGAACCCCGGGGTCGTCCATCACGCCAACCTCAAGATCGACGCGACCCCGGCGTCCCGGCGGCTCGACGCAGAGGACCCCGAACCCGGCTACGAGGGAGTCACGCCGTTCGACGCGCGGTTCCCGTTCGGCTGGTTCCTCGGCTGGACGCCGGGGCAGGCGCGCCCGCTGGCCGCCGACGGCATGGCGTGGCGTCTCGACCCCGGCTCGGATCTGCTGCTCGAGCTGCATCTGACGCCGAGGAGCGAGCCCGAGCCGGTACAGTCCCGCATCGGCTTCTTCTTCACGGACGAGGCTCCGACGAAGGTCCCGTTCACGATCCGGCTCGGCAAGCAGGATCTGGACATTCCCCCCGGGTCGAGCGACTACCGGAGCGTGGATCGGTACATGCTGCCGGTCGATGTCGAGGTGCACGGGGTTCAACCGCATGCGCACTACCTGGCCGAGGGGGTGCAGGGGTACGCCACGCTGCCGGACGGGACCCGCCGGCCGCTCATCCGCATCGAGGACTGGGATTTCCACTGGCAGGACTTCTACCGTTACGTGACGCCGTTCGTCCTGCCCCGGGGCACCGAGCTGACGATGGAGTTCACCTACGACAACTCCACCGGCAACCCCGACAACCGGTTCGCGCCGCCGCGCCGGGTGACCTGGGGGCAGGATTCCTCGAACGAGATGGGGGATCTCTGGATTCAGGTGGTGCCCCGCCGCCGCGCCGACCTCGAGCCGCTGACCCGCGACCGGCGGCCGATGGAGCTCGCCGAAGACATCGTGGGATTCGAGATGGAGCTGGCGGCCGACCCCGACCAGGTGATGATGCACGACGACGTCGCATCCCTGTACATGCAGTTCGGGAAGACCGAGGAGGCGGTGGCCCACTACCGGGAATCGGCGCGCCTCGAACCGGAGTCGCCGGCCGCCGCCTACAACCTGGGCACGACGCTCCTGCAGTCGGGCAGGCTCGACGCGGCGGTCGTCCATCTCGAACGGGCGCTTCGGCTGAATCCCGCGTACGCCATCGCCCACAACAATCTCGGCGCCGTCTTCCGGCTGCAGGGCCGGCTGGGGGATGCGGTGCGGCACTTTCGGCAGTCGCTCGAGATCCGCCCCGACGACGGGGAGGCGCTCTACAACCTGGCGAACACGCTGATGATGCAGGGTGCGCTGGACGAAGCGGTCACGCTGTACGGACGGGCGATCGACGTGCAGCCCGACGCGCCGGAGCCGTCCGCCGAACTCGCGTTGCTGCTCGCCGCCCACCCGGACCCCGGGCGGCGCGACCCCGCCCGCGCCGTCGAGCTCGCGGAGCGGGCCGCCGCCCTGACCGGTCGTGCGCAACCCGCGGTGCTCGACGTGGTGGCCGCCGCCTACGCCGCCGCCGGGCGGATGGATCGCGCCGTCGCCACCGCGGAGACGGCCCTCGGCTTGGTGCCCGCCGGCCGCGACGACATGGCCGCGGTCATCCGCGAGCGGCTCGACCGGTACCGCCGCGCCCGGGCGGAAGGGACCGGGCCGGGCCGGTAGAGCCGTTTCATCCCGGCCATCCGATTCCAGCATGTCTTCCGGTCGCCGCCGACGCCGCCCCCCCGCACCCGGGCCTCGACGCGGATCGTCCCCGGCGGGACCGGCCCGTCCACGCGAGGGCGCATCGGCCGGCATCTTCGGCCACGCCGCGCTCGGCATCTTCGGCCTCGCCTTGGTCATCCGCCTCGTCCACGTGTGGCAGCTCCGGTCGGCCCCGTTCTTCGGCCTCGCGATGGGCGACGCGCAGAGCTACCACGCGTGGGGACTGGAGATCGCGGCCGGGGACTGGCTCGGCCGCGAGACCTTCTACCAGGCGCCGCTGTATCCGTATTTCCTCGGGCTCGTGTACACGCTCTTCGGTCCGGACCTGCTCGCGGTGCGCCTGAGCCAGATCGTGCTCGGCTCGGCCTCCTGCGTCCTGCTGGCGGTCGCCGGGCGCCGGCTCTTCTCGGGGCCGGCGGGCATCGTCGCGGGCCTGATGCTGGCCGTCTATGCGCCGGCGATTTTCTTCGACGGCCTGGTCCAGAAGACCGCGCTGGGCCTGTTCCTGCTGTGCCTGCTCCTCGCCCTGCTCGGCCGGCTCGTCACCGAGCCCGGCCGCCCCCGGGCCTGGATCGGGCCCGGCGTGGTGCTCGGCGCCCTGGTGCTGACCCGCGAGAACGCCCTGGTCTTCGCGGTCGCTCTGCTGGGATGGCTGGTGCTGTCGCGCGAAGCGGGCCGGCGGCATCTTGCGCGGGCGGGGGCGCTGGCGCTCGGACTGGCCCTCGTGCTCCTGCCGGCGGCGGTGCGGAACCAGGTCGCCGGCGGCGAGTTTCTGCTGACGACGGCCCAGTTCGGACCGAACTTCTATATAGGCAACAACCCCGACGCCGACGGCACCTATCGCCCCCTCGTGTTCGGGCGCGGCGATCCCCGGTACGAACGCCGGGATGCGACGCAGATTGCCGAGCGCGAGGTCGGCGCGCCGCTGACTCCCGGACAGGTCTCGCGCTACTGGACAGGCCGGGCGCTGGAGTACATCCGCACCCAACCGGGGGACTGGCTGCGACTCACCGGCCGCAAGGCGATGCTGGCGTTGAACGCGGCGGAGGTCGCCGACACCGAAGATCAGCTCAGCCACGCCGACTGGTCGGTCCCGCTCCGGCTCGCCGGCTACGGGTGGCACTTCGGCCTGCTCGCGCCGCTGGGGGTCGCCGGCCTCTGTCTGACGTGGAGCCGGCGCCGGCAGTTGCGGCCGTTCCACCTGATGCTCGCCGCCTATGCGGCCAGCGTGGTGCTGTTCGCGGTCATGGGGCGATACCGCTACCCCCTGGCGCCGCTCCTGATGCTGTTCGCGGCGGCCGGGGGGGTGGCGGTCTGGCAACTGGTCAGGACCCGGACCGGATGGACCCGGCAGACGGCCCGGGCGGGAGCGGCCGCCGCGGGCCTCCTGGTCTTCTGCAACTGGCCGGTGCTCTCGATGGGCGACATGCGCGCCGTCACCGCGCTGAATCTGGGGACCGAGCTGCAGGCGGAGGGACGGCTCGACGAGGCGATCGAACAGTATCGGCAGGTGCTCGCGCTGACCCCGGACGACGCCCTCGCCCACAGCAATCTCGGCACCGCGCTCGCGGCCCAGGGCCGCCCCGACGAGGCGATCGGGCACTACCGACAGGCGCTGGCGGGGGCGCCGGGAGATGCCGACGCGCATTCCAACCTGGGCAACGCCCTGCTCTCGCTGGACCGGACCGACGAGGGCATCGCGAGCCTCCGGCGGGCCCTCGACATCGACCCGAGCTCGGCCGAGGCCCACGCGGCCCTCGGCATCGCCCTGCACGCCGGCGGCGAACTCGACGACGCCATCGTGCATCTGCGCCGCGCGATCGATCTCGGCGCCGCCTCCGCCGAGCTCCACAACCTGCTCGGCATCGTGCTCGGGTCCCGGGACCGGCTCGACGAGGCGGCGGTCCAGTTTCGCCAGGCTGTCGATCTCGCCCCGGACCACCTCGACGCCCACGTCAATCTGGGCACCGCGCTCCAGATGCAGGGCCGGCTGGACGAGGCCGTCGCACGATACCGGGAAGCGATGCGGATCGCGCCGGATCATCCCGACCTGCAGGCCAGACTCGACGCCGCGCTCGCCGAGCTCACCGGGCGTTGAGCTCTTACGGCCCGACGCTACTCCAGCTCGTCGTCCCGCCACGGGATGCGGCAGGGTTCGCCGCGGAGATAGCCCGCGAGGTTGGCGGACATGCGTTGCACCGCCGCCGACTGCCCCGCCTCGGCCGCGACGGACATCGCGAGACGCTGCCACTCGACCGCCCCGGCGAACTGCCCCAGCTCGGCGTGGGCCATCGCCACCGTCTCGGCGACGGCCGTCGTGCGCAGCCTCTCGGCCAGGGCCTCCGCCAGCTCCAGCGCCCGCCGGCCGTCGCGTAAGGCATCGTCGGGGGCGGCGGCGAGCAGACGGGCCAGCGCGAGAGGAAACGCGGGCTCCCACGGATGGCGCTCGACGCCGGCAAGCAGGCGGTCGTGCGCCTCGCGGTAGCGCCCCAGCTTCACGAGGGCCAGAGACAGGCCGAGCCGGGCGTCGCGGCGGTCGAGGTTCTGCTCGTAGTAGGCCAGCGACGCCTCCACCCGGCCGGATCGGCGCAGGGCCTCGGCGAGCCGAAAGTGCGCCTCGCTGCCGTCCGGGGAGTGCTCCGCGGCCAGCGTGAAGTGGCCGAGGGCTTCCTGGCCGCGGCCGCTCCGCTCGCGCACCCCGCCGATGGTGAGGTGCGCCTGCGCGGTCAACGCCGGATCGAGCCGCGCCGCTTCCGCGAGGTACGCCACCGCCGCTTCCGCATCGTCACCCGACAGATGCAGGGCCATCCCCAGATACCAGTTCAGCATCGGGTCGTCCGGGGCGAGCGCGAGCCCCTGCCGGAACCGGGCGAGGGCCTCCGGCCAGTCGCCGACGGCGCTGGCGTCGAGGCCCCGAGCCCGGTGGTCCTGCGGGTCCGCCGGGCCACCGCCGGACTCGCGGGCGGCGGCTTGCAGATCGAGCGGGTCGAGGGCGACCGGGGTGAGCGCCGCGTCACCTTCCCGAAGGCGAAACGCGCGGTCCGGACCGACCTCGGCGTACACGTCCGTCTCGCCGGTGACCGGCCAGGTGACTTCCACCGTCCGTATCTCGTGCGCCGCGCCGAGGCCTATCTCCTGCTGCAGGCTCGACCCCCCGAAGCTGCCGCCGGCCCCGACGGTGACGTGGATCTCGCGGTCGCCGTCCGGGGTGACCGCGGTGACCTTGATCCGGGCGCCGATGGCGGCCCGATTCGAGGCCACCCCCTCCAGCCGCAGGGTCAACCAGCGGTTGCCGTGGCCGGGATTCAGATAGAGGGCGTTCGGGAAGGTATCGCCTTCGAAGGCGCCGCCGGAAACGTGGTACAGGTCCTGATCGCCGTCGGCATCGACGTCGCCGAACGACACCCCGTGCCCCTTCTGGAGGTGACCGAAGCCACCGGAGGAGGTGACGTCCTGGAAGCGCTCCCCCCCCGCGTTGCGAAACACGAGGTTGGGGATGAGCATTCGGTAGTCGGGGTCACCGGTGCCCAGGTACAGGTCGAGGAATCCGTCGTTGTCCAGGTCGCCGAAGTTCGACCCCATGCCGACCATGATCCGGCCGAGCCCCATCGCCTGCGTGACGTCGGTGAACGTGCCGTCGCGGTCGTTGCGATAGAGGCGCGGCAACTGCCCGCGGTGCGGCTGTCCCAGACGCTCGAGGACCACGTCGGCCAGCCCCCCGCTGAATCCGCTGACGAAGAGATCGTCCCACCCGTCGTTGTCGTAGTCGAAGAACCAAGTCGGAAAGCTCACCGGCGGCCCCTCGACCCCCGCCTCGGCCGCCACGTCGCGGAACGTCCACGCCCCGCCGGCGCCGGGACCGTCGTTGTGAAAGAGCCGGTTCGGTTGATCGGGCCGGAGCCGGGTCACATAGAGATCGAGCCGGCCGTCGTTGTCGTAGTCGCCCCAGACCACCCCCTTGACGAATCCCACCACCGCCACCCCGGCCTCGGCCGCGACGTCGCTGAACGTCCCGTCGCCGTTGTTGTGGAACAGGCGGGACGGATAGGCGGCGCCGCCCTGGGATTCGTTGCCGATGAACAGATCGATCCAGCCGTCGTTGTCGTAGTCGCCCCACGCCGCGGCCTGGGTCGGCGCCGGCATCAGCAGACCGGCCGCCTCGGTGACGTCGGTGAACGTGCCGTCGCCGTTGTTCCGCAGGAGCGAGTTCGGGTGCCCGGTGTCCAGCCACGCGCCGCGCAGGACCAGCAGATCGAGAAATCCGTCGTTGTCGTAGTCGGCGTGGATGACGTGCAGGCCGCTGACGAGGCCGTCGAGCCCGGCCTCCGTGGTCCGGTCCGAGAACGTGCCGTCGCCGGTGTTGCGGAAGTACCGCAACTGGTTGGGATTCTCCCCGGCCGCGACCGTGAACAACCCGGCCGACGACGCGACGATGTCGAGGCGCCCGTCGCCGTCGAAATCGTCCATGACGCTGCCGCCCTTCCGGCCCGCAACGTCGACGCCGAGCCGCCCCGCCACGTCGGGGAACCAGCCGACGTCGTGCTCCGGGCGAAACGCGTCCGGCGGCACCAGCCACGGCTCCGGCACATGGAACGGATACTCGCCGACGGTCATGTAGGCGAGATTCAGCAGCCACTGCGCGGCGAAGGCCGTCGACGGGTCCGGGGGATCGCCCAGAATGCGGCTGTACTCCTCGATGGCCCGCCGGGCCGCGCGGTCGTCCGGGTGCACCGCCCCCCGGTTCACCGGCACCGAGCAGCGGGCCGCGGCGGGACCGGATACGCAGTTGCGTTGCATGGCCAGCCGCAGTTGGGACAGGGCCACGAGCTGCCGCACCGCGCTCACGAACGTGGGCGAGACCGACGGCTCGCCGGCCGCCTCGCGCAGGATGTCCTCGAACGCCGCCGCGGCCTCCTCACTCCGGCCGGCGTAGAGCAGGTACCGCGCGATCTCCGAGCGGTACCGCAGCCGATCGGACAGCGCGGGCGGCGGGATGACCGCCGCGAGGGTCTCGGCCCTTATCGAACCGGCGTAGGGATTCGTCTGCGCCGCGGTCGCGGCGATCGCCGCGAGACGCGCCACCATGGCGGCGGTGCCGGACTCGCGCGCCTCCTCCTGGGCGGCCGCCGGGCTCACCCCGAGAACCACCGCGGCCGCCAGGAGCCCGAGGAGCCGGTGGCAAGAACGCCGCGGCGCGGTTCCGCCGCCGCCCCCCGGGCGACGGCGTATCCGCCCCGTCACGGATGTCTCACCCCGCACACCCGTCCTTCGCGCGGATGCGCCCGGCCGCGCGCCGCCTCCCCCGCCGGGACCGGCGGTCATGGCAACTGCGCCCGCAACCGGGCGAGGCTCGGGTGGCCGGGCAGAATCGCCTGCGCCTCGCCGAGCCGCTCGCGCGCCTCGTCGCCGCGGCCGAGGTCGGCGAGGGCCAGCACGTATCCCATCCAGGCATCGACGAAACGCGGATCGGCCACCACCACCTGCCGGTAGTGCTCGAGTGACGCCTCCGCCCGTCCCGTCACCCGCAACCCGTCGGCGAGGCCTATTCGCGCCTCCAGATAGTCCGGCTGACGCCCGACCGCATCCGAGAACCGTTCGACCGCCTCGGGATAGCGGCCGTTGAACATCGCCACCATGCCGAGGCCGAAGTGCGCCTTGGCGAAGTCGGGAGACCGGCGGATGGTCTCTTCGAACTGCTCGACCGCGCCGCCCGGGTCTCCCGCCATCATCAGCACCGTGCCCAACCGATGCCGCAGCGCGGGGTCGTCCGGGACCAGCTCGAGCCCCCGGCGGAACAGGTCTTCCGCCGCCGCCAACTGCCCGTCCTGGAGCGCCCGCACCCCGCGGGTCTCATAGGTGATCGCGCTCTCCAGCACCCCCGAATAGACGTCCATCAGCGGATCCGGCACCGCCGGCGCGCCGCCGCCGCGCCGGCGGAGATGCGCCTCGGCGGCGTCGAGGTCGCCAAGCTGCCGATAGGCCATCGCGAGCGGATAGTGCAGGCTGGTCGCGCGCTCGTCGGCCGACAGCGCGCGCCCCAGGTAGTCCACCGCGCGCGCCGCGTCCCGGCGCACCAGCGCGGCGCGTCCCATGCCGGCCAGCGCGGCGGCCGCCCCGGGATCGAGCGCCAGGGCCCGCGCGAACGCCTCCTCGGCCGCTTCGGGGCGGCTCTGGTCGAGCAACGCGTCGCCCAGCCGAACCAGCGTGGGCAGATCCGATGGCCGCAGCTCGTGCGCGCGGGCGTAGAGCTCGGCCGCTGCCGCGCGCTGGCCCTGGACGCCGCGGAGATGGCCGAGATAGTACGGCCACCGCATCGCGTCGGGCGCGAGGTCGATCGCGCTTCTGAAACAGTCTGCGGCCGCGTCGTGGTATTCGGCGGCCATGAGCACCAGGCCGAGCTCGCCGAAGGCGTTGCCGAGCTCGATCGGCGGGGTCCGCGGCTCGGCGAGCTTCGCGGTCAGGCGCGCGTGGTGTTCGCGCACCTGGCGCTGGACCGATACGGCCACGCCGGAAAGATCGGGCAGGGCGATCGGCTGCCGCGGGCCGCCCGCGCGCATCGCCCCCGCGCTCGTCCGCAGCGGCCCGGAGGCGCCGTCCTCCGGCGCCGCGCAGCCCCCCGCAAGGGCCATGACGCACGCCAGGAGGGCCGTTCCCAGCCGGTATCCCGTCATGATTCAGCCGCCTTCGCCTTCGCGCAACGTCGTATAGCGGCCGGGAGGGACGTCGCGCCACTCTTCGGTGCGCCCGCTCGGCCACGTGACCCGCACCTGGACCGGCGCCGCCGACGTACCCAGCCCGACAAGGACGCGCGGATCCTGCGCCGAGGCATAGCTGCCGTCGGATCTCGCACGGCGCCATATTCGCGATCCGTCCTCGCGAACGATCTCCACCCGGGCGCCGATCATATCCCGGGGCGGGGCCCCGCCGACGAGCCGCAGGCCCAGCCATCGGTTGCGGTCGCCGATTCGGTTGACGAGCAGACGCACCGGACCCGCCCCGTTGCCGACCAGCACGTCCACGTCGCCGTCGTTGTCGATATCGCCGAACGCGGCGCCGCGGCTCACCTCCGACAGCCGGAACACCTCTCCGGCGCGGTCCGTCACGTCCTCGAACCGCCGATCCCCCCGGTTGCGAAACAGCAGATTGCGCTGCTGCAACGGAAACGGGTTGTCCGGCCCGAGGGCTTCCATGGTCCGGGTGACGTGGCCGTTGACGGAGAGCAGATCCAGCCAGCCGTCGTTGTCGAAGTCGAACCAGGCCGTCCCGAAGCCGGTATAGGGCAGACTGGACAGGCGGATGAAGGTCTGCATGCTCTGCTCTTCGAACAGCCCGGAGCCGTCGTTGACATAGAGGGTGCTGCCCTGGCCGATGAGCTCGGTGACGAAAAGGTCCTCGTCACCGTCGTTGTCGAAGTCGCCGGCATCGACGCCCATGTCCGCTTTCGCTTCGCCGCCGGCGCCCACCGCCGCCCCCCACAACGGCGCCTGGTTGGTGAAGGTACCGTCGTGCCGGTTGATCCACAACTGGTTCTCCTGCTGGTCGTTGGCGACGAAGATGTCGATCCAGCCGTCGTTGTCGAAATCGGCCGTCGACACGCCGAGCGCCGGTCCGAACTCGTAGGCGACGCCGGCCTCCGCCGTCGCGTCGACGAACGTGCCGTCGCCGCGATTCCGATACAACCGGTCCGGTTGGGCGCGGTACACCTCGGGGGGACAATAGTCGGGCGGTCCGGACCGGTTGAAGCAGGGGATGTGCGTGTCCAGATCGAAACTCAGGTAGTTGCCCACGAAGAGGTCGAGCCAGCCGTCGCGGTCGTAGTCGAGAAAGGAGGCCGGCACCCCCCATCGGCCGGGGTCGTGCGTGCCGCTCTCGGCCGACACGTCGGCGAACGTCCCGTCGCCGTTGTTCCGGAACATCCGGTTCCGGTCGAATCCGGTCAGGTAGAGGTCGACCCAGCCGTCGTTGTCGACATCGCCGGACGCGACCCCCATGCCGTGCCCGCCCGGATTCAGCCCGCTCTCGGCCGTCACATCCGTGAATCGCAGCCGGGGCTCGCCATCCGGCGACGGCTGCAGGTCGTTGCGGTAGAGCCGGTCGGTGAGGGGTCCGTCCGGCGGCGATATCAGGGGTTCGCCGCTCCCGAGGGTCCGCCCCTGCACGAGATAGACGTCGAGGTCGCCATCGTTGTCATAGTCGAACAACGCCACGCCGGGTCCCATGATTTCGGTCTGATGGAAATTGCCCGACATGCCGTTGAAGTGCACGAAGTTCAACCCCGCCGCCGCCGCGCGATCCGTGAACCACTCACCCGGCGCAGGCCCGGCGGCGGACTCCGATCCCGACGGCGCGCCGCCCGGGGTGGAATCGACCGGCGGCGTGCAGCTCCCGGCCGCGCATACCATCGCCAGGGACAGCAGCCTCGCGCCGACGGCTGTCCGGGTCGACTGTCGCAGGGCCACGCGCATCACACTCCCATCAGATCGGCAGGGGGGAGCCAGGGTCAACAGCCCGTGGTGAAAGTCCCCGCTGCATTCGAGCCGCGAGGCATCCCGCCTGACTGCGTTGTTCGGACGGACTGCTTGCAGTCCGCGGTTGCCAATATGCCCAATATGCCCTCCTCACGCCTTGTCAGGCACGGGCGTTCTTTGCCCGAGGGCGCCCTTCAGCCCGCTGGCGCACTCGCCGCTCTCGGTGCAACGCGGGGTTCCACACGGGCTGTCACGGCGTGGGTCGATTATCCCACCGCCCCCCGGACCCCTGCAAGACGGACGCGGGCCTGGCAGCCCGTGGTGAAAGTCCCCGCTGCATTCGAGCGGCGATGCATCCCGCCTGACTGCGTTGTTCGTCGGTTGCATATGCCCAATATGCGCCCTCCTCACGCCTTGTCAGGCGGGCGCCTCGCCGCTCTCGGTGCAACGCGGGGTTCCACCACGGGCTGCAAGGCGGCAACGCCGGGTCCTGTAACATGAAAGGCAACGGAGGCTCTACGTGACCACGATGACGCGTGACGGTTTCAATCTCGAGGCTCTACGCTCCCGCGAACGGGAACTGACTGCCGTTCACGCGGGTTTCCGCTCCGCCGGTTTGTCCCTGGACCTGACCCGCGGCAAGCCGAGTCCGGCCCAGCTCGCGCTGTCCGACGACCTCGACGCCGCGAACGGCCCGCTCGCGGCCGCCGACGGGACCGACGTTCGAAACTATGGTGGACTCGACGGCCTGCCGGAGGCCCGGCGACTCGGCGCGGCGTGGCTCGGCGTGCGTCCCGACGAAGTTATCGCCGGGGGCAACAGCAGTCTCACGCTGATGTATCTCTACCTGCTGAATGCATGGCTTCACGGCCCGGCCGGGCCCGGCACCGCGTGGCGGGAATCGGGACCGGTGCGGTTCCTCTGCCCGGTGCCCGGCTATGACCGGCATTTCGCGATTCTCGAGGACCTCGGCATCGAGATGATCAACGTGCCGATGCGGGACGACGGTCCGGATATGGATCTGGTCGAAGAGCAGGTGCGCTCCGATGCCTCGATCCGGGGCATCTGGTGCGTGCCGAAGTACTCCAACCCCGGTGGACAGGTCTATTCCGAGGCCACCATCGATCGCCTGGCCCGGCTCGCCGCCTTCGCCGGCCCGCACTTCCGCATCCTGTGCGACAACGCGTACGCGTTCCACGACATGGACGACGAACCACCACGGTCGGCCAACGTCATGGATGCGTGCCGGCGCCACCACACGGAAGACGGTCTCGTGCTGTTCGCGTCGACGTCCAAGGTCACCCGAGCCGGAGCCGGCATCTGCTTCATGGGCGGTTCACCCGCCACCCTGGACTGGTTTCAGCGGCGGATGCAGGTGGTGACCATCGGACCCGACAAGGTGAACCAGTTGCGGCACGTCCGTTTCCTCCGCGACCTCGACCACGTCCGGGCGCACATGCGGAGACACGCCGCGATCCTGCGTCCCAAATTCGATCTGGTATTCCGCCGGCTGTCGGAGGCGCTGGGCGGAACCGGAACCGGTTCCTGGACGACCCCCCGTGGGGGCTACTTCCTTTCGTTCGACGCCCGCCCCGGTCTGGCCCGCGAGATTGTCCAACTTGCGGCCCGGGCGGGCGTGAAGCTCACGCCGGCCGGCGCCACGTTCCCGTATAGACGGGACCCTGACGACACCAACATCCGGCTGGCGCCGACGTTCCCGGAACTCACGGATCTGGATCAGGCGATGCGGGTATTCGTGGCATGCGTCGAGCTCGCCGCGGTCAGACAGACGCTGGCAAACGCCGGGATCACGGCAAACGTCCTACCCGGGAGCCCGTCGTGAACCCCGCGCTCGACCGAGACCGGCGGCTACTTCTTCGCGCCTTTCTTTCTCCGCGCGGCCCAGTAGGCAGTCATACGCGCGGATACCGCCCTTTTCTCGTCGGCCGTCATCTCACGGCGCTTTCTCGGCGTGGCCTCGGACTTACTCTCCGCGGCAGCCGCAGGAGCAGCGGCAGGGGCAGCGGCAGCCGCCTTCCTCGGCGGGGAAGATCGCCGAGCCCTGGCGGGCCGCGCTTGCGGCGCGGAGGGCCCCAGGAGTTTCTCGACGTCGCTCAACGCCTTGATCTCCGCCTGAAGGCGATCGATCTCGCTTTGCCGGTCGGCAATTGCCTGTGCTATGACACTCATGACGATAAAGAGTAGTGGCGTGCAATAGGAATGTCAAACGCGGCGCGGGCGTCGTGACGTGCGCCGCGAGCGCGGGCGGCCTTCGGCCGGGATGTGAAACCGGGGTGATTGTGGTAACTTGTTCCGGACTGCCGTACCCGTCGGGGCGTGGCGCAGCCTGGTAGCGCGCCTGCTTTGGGAGCAGGAGGCCCCCGGTTCGAACCCGGGCGCCCCGACCACCTTCTTTGCCCGAGGGCGCCCTTCAGCCCGCTGGCGCCCTCGGCCGCTCTCGGTGCAACACGCGGGGTTCCGCCACGGGCTGTCTACGGCGCAGACTGGGGGAAGAAGGCGACCCCGTGCCACGACTCGCCGGCAGGCAGCTCCCAGCGGCCGGCTCGAACCTGCTCCACCTTCGTCAGCGTGTTGTCGAACACCACCGTTCGGGGACCGATCGCCCCGCTCTCCACCAGGTCGGCGAACCGTTCGCGGGACACCCTCGCGATACCGGCTTCATCGCGATACAGCACCGGCGCCTGGTTCACGAGCTCGACGCCCATCTCGACCTGCAACCCCTTCATACGGCGTACGAGCGCATCCACGGAGCAACCGGACGCGCCGGCGGCCCGCTCGTCGACGGCCACGAAAATGAACTGATCGTACCGCACGTCACGAGCTGCGGTCAGGGGAACATCGTGCGCGGCCCACTGGTCGATGAAGGCATCCACCTCCCGGGTCACACGCGCGCGTTCTTCGCCGGCCAACGGACGCTCGGCCGCGAAAATCCAGAGGCGGGCGTCCGACGACAAGGCATCAAAGGTGACACGTGGCATGGCGCAAACCTCCTATACCGGCTCTTTTACGGTAACGGCATCGAGGAACGGCATCATTCCCCGGAGCTCGGCTCCGACCTTCTCGATTTGATGTTCCTGCTCGGCCCGCCGCTGCGCCATGAACCAGGTCCGGCCGACCTTGTCCTCCGCGATCCACTTCTCGGCGTAGGCCCCGTCCTGAATGTCCTTGAGAATACTCCGCATCGCCTCGCGGGTGGCGTCCGTCACGACCCGCGGACCGCCGGTGTAGTCGCCGTGCTCGGCAGTGTCGCTGACCGAGTAGCGCATGTAGTTGAGACCACCGCGATAGATGAGGTCGACGATGAGCTTCAGCTCGTGCATGCACTCGAAGTACGCCACTTCCGGCTGGTAGCCGGCTTCCACCAGGGTTTCGAAACCCGCCTTGATCAGCGCGCTGACGCCTCCGCACAGGACCGTCTGCTCGCCGAACAGGTCCGTTTCGGTCTCTTCCGCGAACGTCGTCTCGATGACGCCGGCCCGCGTGACCCCGAGCCCCTTCGCATAGGACAGCGCCAGGGGTTTGGCGCTCCCCGTGGCATCCTGCTCCACCGCGATCAACGCCGGCGTTCCGCCTCCCTCGAGAAACACCTCGCGCACGCGGTGACCCGGCGCCTTGGGGGCAATCAACGTCACGTCGACGTCGGGCGGCGGGCTGATGGTCTTGAACCGGATATTGAAGCCGTGAGCGAACATCAGCATGTCGCCGGGCGCGAGATTCGGGGCAATCGATTGATCGTAGATGCCCCGCTGCCTGGTATCGGGCGCGAGAATCATTATCACGTCGGCCCACGCCGCCGCCTCGGCCCCGCTCTTCACCGGGAGCCCGTCCGCTTCCGCCCGGGCGCGAGAACGGCTGCCGTCGGCCAGCGCCACCTGCACGGAAACCCCGCTGTCCTTCAGATTCAGCGCATGGGCGTGACCCTGGGAGCCGTAGCCGAAGATGGCGACCTTCCTGCCCTGTATGAGTGAGAGATCCGCCGAGTCGTCATAGTGAATCGTTGCCATTCTGGTTCCGCCTCGTCAGTCGGGATGATCCCGAGGTGCTCGGGATGGGGATTGCGCGGTTCGCAAATCATACGGAGTAGGAAACGTGGTCGCCCGGCTCGACCTCGGCCGGGCCGTCGGAAGGCTCGGTCGCCACGCTCTGCTGCCCCCGGGACATGGCGACCCGCCCGGTTCGCACGATTTCGAGCACGCCGTAGGGCTGCAGGACGCCCAACAGCCCGTCGATCTTGTCCTCGGTGCCGGTCGCCTCGACGATCAACGAATCGGGCGCCACGTCGACGACGCGGCCTCGGAACGTATCCACAAGCTGCATCACCTGCGTGCGGGTCTCCTGGGTCGCCGCCACCCTGATGAGCGTCAGGTCCCGGATGACGGCCGCGGCGCCGGTCAAATCGGTCACCCGCAAGACGTTCACGAGCTTGTACAGGTTGGCTTCGAGCCGCCTCGCGCCGTTGTCGTCGGTATCGACGGCAATCGTCATGCGAGACACGCCGGCCACCTCGGTGCGGCCGACCGTCAACGACTCGATATTGAACGCCCGGCGGCGAAACAGCGACGCCACCCGGTTCAGAACTCCCGGTTTGTCCTCGACGTGCACGACAAAGGTACGCCGCATGCTAGTCGTCCGCCGTCTCGACGATGGGACTGGGGCTCGGCCGCCGGATCATGGCATTCAGGTCGGCGCCGGCCGGCACCATCGGATAGACGGTATCTTCCTGCTCGACCTGGAAGTCGATGACCACCGCACCGGACTCGGCCCGCGCCATCGCCACGGTCGGCTCGACGTCCTGACGCCGCGAGACCCTCGCGCTGCGCAGACCGAAGGCTTCGCCCAGTTTGGCGAAGTCGGGACTGAGCAGCGGCGTGGCCGCGTATCGCCGCTCGTAAAAGAACTCCTGCCACTGGCGCACCATGCCCAGATAGCCGTTGTTGATGATGGCCACGTTGACCTTCACCTTCTCTTGCGCGATGGTGGCCAGCTCGCACATCGTCATCTGGAATCCGCCGTCACCCACGATGACCCACACCTCGGCATCGGGCCGCGCGAGCTTCGCGCCGAGCGCGGCCGGCAGGGCGAACCCCATCGTCCCCAACCCGCCCGACGTAATGAGCGACCGGGGTTCCTGATGGTGATAGTACTGCGCCTCCCACATCTGGTGCTGGCCGACGTCGGTCACCACGACCGCCTTACCGCCGGTCATCCGCCAGATGTCGTTGATGACGTGCGCGGCATACAAATGCCCGCTGTCCGGCAGGTTCTGCACGTCGCGGACCGCCGAATCGCCCTTCATCTCGGCGATGGCCCCGAGCCACGCGCTGCGGTCGCCGGACTCGATGCGCGGCAGCAGATCCCGCAACACGTTCGACAGATCGCCGGCCAGGGTGACGTCCACGATGACGTTCTTGTTGAACTCGGCCGGATCGATGTCTATATGAATCTTCCGTGCGTTGGGCGCATACGTCCTGATGTTGCCGGTGACCCGATCGTCGAAGCGCATGCCGAAGGCGAGCAGGAGGTCGGCCTCCTGAATGGCTTGGTTCACCCACGCTTCCCCATGCATGCCCATCATGCCCAGATTCAGCGGATGCAGCGCCGGGAACGATCCGATGCCGAGCAGGGTCATCGCAACGGGAATGTTGGCCCGCTCGGCGAGCTCGCGGACCAGGTCCATCGCGCCCGACAACATCACCCCGTGCCCGGCGAAGATGACCGGACGTTTCGCGCTGTTGATCAGCTCGACCGCCTGCCGGCGCTCGTCCTCCGACGCCCTCAGATCCGGTCGATAACCGGGCAGACAAACCGGGCTGCCGTCCCAGACGAACTCCGCCGAGGCCTGCTGCGCGTCCTTCGTGATGTCCACGAGCACCGGGCCGGGACGGCCGGATCGCGCGACGTAGAACGCCTCATGGATGGTCGGCGCCACCTCGGAGACCTGAGACACCAGATAGTTGTGCTTGGTGATCGGCAACGTGACGCCGGTGACGTCGGTTTCCTGAAATGCATCCGACCCGATCAGCCGGCTGCCCACCTGCCCGGTGATGCAGACGATGGGCGACGAATCGAGCATCGCGGTGGCGATGCCGGTGACCATGTTCGTGGCGCCGGGCCCGGACGTGGCCACGGCCACCCCGACCTCGCCGCTGGCCCGCGCATAGCCGTCGGCCATGTGGGTCGCCCCCTGCTCGTGCCGCACCAGGACGTGCCGGATCGGGTATTCGAGCATGGCGTCGTAGGCGGGCAGAATCGCACCGCCCGGGTACCCGAACACCGTGGTCACCCCCTCGCGAACGAGGGATTCCCACAGAATCTGCGCGCCGGTTCTCATGTTTCCCATAACCCGTACCCGTCCTGGACGGAGACCCGCGGTCCCCTCACGCCATCGTCACCGCGCCTTGGGCCGCCGACCCCACGAGACGGCTGTACTTCGCCATCACGCCGGTCGCGTACCGCGGCGGAGGCGCCTGCCAGCCCCGCATGCGCTCGGCGATCTCCGCCTCGTCGATCTCGACCCGCAGCTCACGCCCCTCGAGGTCGAATGCGATGATATCGCCGTCGCGCAGCGCCGCGATGGGTCCCCCCTGCGCCGCTTCCGGCGCCACGTGCCCGGCCATGAGCCCGCGGGTGGCGCCGGAGAAGCGGCCATCGGTCAACAGCGCGACCGAATCGCCGAGGCCGGCCCCGACAATGGCCGCGGTCACCGCCAGCATCTCGCGCATGCCGGGCCCCCCGCGCGGTCCTTCGTAACGAATCACGACCACGTCCCCCGGTTGCAGCGTACCTTTCTCTACCGCTTCGAAGCAGGCCTCCTCGCTGTCGAACACCCGCGCCGGTCCGCGATGCTTCCGGGTGCCGTAGCCGCCGGCCACCTTGACGACACATCCGTCGGGAGCCAGATTGCCCTTCAATATGATGAGCCCGCCTGTAGGGGTTATCGGATCGGCAACCGGCCGCACCACCTCCTGGCCGGCGGCCTCGGTCGCTGCCTGCGCCTCCTGACCGATCGTGCGGCCGGTGACGGTGACCTCATCGGACCGCAGCACGCCCGCCTCCTGCAGCCGGTGCGCGAGCAGGCGGTTCCCGCCGGCCCGATACAGATCCGTGGCCACGAAACGCCCTCCCGGCTTCAGGTCGGCCAGCAGCGGCGTCACGCGACTGATTCGGTCGAAATCGTCGATGGTGATGTCGACCCCGGCTTCGCGCGCAATCGCCAGCAGATGCAGCACGGCGTTGGTCGAACCGCCGGTGGCGGCCACCGACGCGATGCCGTTCTCGAGCGCGGCCCGGGTCATGATCTGCCGTGGCCGCCGGTCCGCGTGGACCAGGTCCATGATCAGACGCCCCGATTCGACGGCCACGACGTCCTTCTCCTCGTTCATCGCCGGCACGCCGTTGTGGCTCATCGGCGAGATGCCGATCAGCTCGCACACGGTCGCCATGGTGTTGGCGGTAAACTGGCCGCCGCACGCGCCCGGACCGGGACACGCCGCGTCCTCGAGGGCCTTCAACTGCGCATCGGTCATCTTGCCGGCCGCGTGCGTCCCCACCGCCTCGAAGACGTCCTGGATGGTGACGTCGCGGCCCTCCCACCGGCCCGGCGCAATGGAGCCGCCGTAGAGCACGAGGCCCGGAATGTCGAGCCGCGCCACCGCCATCACCCCGCCGGGGATGGTCTTGTCGCAGCCCACCAGCACCACGAGACCGTCGAACAGGTTGCCGCGGGCGACGAGCTCGATGGAATCGGCGATCACCTCGCGGCTGACCAACGAGGCGCGCATCCCGTCGCTGCCCATCGTGATGCCGTCGGAGATGGACACCGTGTTGAACTCCATCGGCGTGCCGCCGGCGGCGCGAATCCCTTCCTTGATCCGCTCCCCGAGCTGCCGCAGATGGAAATTGCACGGCCCTATCTCGATCCACGTATTCGCGACGCCGATGATCGGCCGGCGCAGCGCATCGTCGTCGAACCCGACCGCCTTCAACATCGATCGGGCCGGGGCCCGGGACGGACCATCGGTAATCGCGCCGCTGCGGGTCTTGCCTGGCATGCCGGTCATGAGCGGATACCTTCCGACAAAAAAAGGGCCATCACCCGACTGTGGATGATGGCCCGCGAATCTGCTGCGTCCGTCGAGCGCATCACCCACCGGCCGCCGGCGCAATCAGGACGCCGACACCGTGAACCCCAACCGGGACGGAACGGGACGCGCAATCCATGGACACACCGATTCAAAGCGTGCTTCATTCTAACGCGGGCCTGGAACCGGTCTCAAGACCCTGTTTCTCGCCGTTCCGGCAGGGGCTCGCCCTCGGGCACGAAGCGCAGGGCGACGCCGTTGTTGCAGTAGCGCTTGCCGGTGGGCTGCGGCCCGTCGGGAAAGACGTGCCCCTGATGCCCCCCGCAGCGGGCGCAGTGATACTCGGTCCGCGGCAGGATCATCTTGAAGTCGCGCCTGGTGCCGAGGCTGCCTTCGATCGGCACGAAGAAGCTCGGCCAGCCGGTCCCGCTCTCGTACTTGCTCGCCGACTCGAACAACGGCAGATGGCAGGCGGCGCACACGAACGTCCCGGAGCGCGTTTCGTGATTCAGCGCGCTGGACCCGGGCGGCTCGGTCGCCTCCTTGAACAGGACCGCGAAGGACTCTGCCGGCAGCAGCGCGCACCATTCCTCCGGTGATTTCTTCCAGGCCGGGTTCATCTCGGTCATGACCGTCCCCCTCTGGAGAATACCACCGCTCCCGGCCGCGCGTCTCGGGGCGGCCTGGCAGCCCGCCCCCCGCTGCATTCGACCGGCGCGACGCGGGGTTCTGCCACGGGCTGCTCGACCCGGGCCGGCGGGCGGCGAGTGTCGCGCCGATGCCGGGAGGGCGCCGGCCCGCCGGGTAACCAAGCTCACCTCGCGTCAACCCGGGTTGACTTCCGGCCTCGGCCCGGAACCGGCGCGGTTCACCGGGCATCATTCGCCCCGGACATGGCGGGCGGCGCCTGCGCTTCGACGCCCGTAGTTGCCCGCGGCCCCGGCGCACGGGGGTCAGCCGCCGGCCCGGAACCGTTCCCGCAGCCCGGTTCCGCCTGTTTTCGCGTCCTCGCGCTTTGTGGCACGGCCCTTGTAGTAGTTGAAGGCACGGGCGGTCGGACCGATTCGGCCCCCGGAAGCGCGACATGGCGTCGCGCGGAACCCAGGAGGTAGACATGACGACACGGAAGGTACTGGCGGCGGCGACGCTTACCGCGCTGCCGCTCTTCGCCGGAGCCCTGCAGCCCGGCCCCACGCGGGCGACGACGGGCGACGCCGCCCGCACGCGGAGCGTCACCGAACGCCCAAGCGCACCGCAGTGGGCCTACGTGACGGGGGAGGGGTGGGACGGGGCACTGCTCGGGTGCGTTCTCCAGGGCGGGTGGGGCACCACCACCTGCGCACTCCGGGCACTCTAGCTGCGACAACGTAGCTGCGACAACGTAGCTGCGACAACGTAGCTGCGACAACGTAGCTGCGACAACGTAGCTGCGACAACGTAGCTGCGACAACGTAGCTGCGACAACGTAGCTGCGACAACGTAGCTGCGACAACGCGGCGGGACAGGCGCCGAACGGACGGGCCGGCACGGGCGAGAGCAACGACCTGCCGGCACGAGGCGACCCCGAACCCGCCGTCGAACCAGAAACTCGAGGCACTCGAACGCGCGACAGTGTGTCGCTTATAACATAGGAGACAATCGTGCAGAAACGAAGACTACTGGCCACCGCAACGTTGACCGCGCTCCTGCTCTCGGTCGGGACCCTGCAGACGGCCCCGATCGGAGCGTCCGCGGAACTTGCACCCCACGCGCAGGCGGCAGCGCCGGCCGTGCTGCAGTCGGCGGATGGCGCGGCCACCCCGCAATGGGGCGCCGCGTACGGTTTCAGGCAGACGGCGGCCTTTGCCTGGGGTGCCTTCAGCGCAGTCCTCTGCGCAGGGTTCGCGGGACCGGGCGCTATCGCGTGCGGCATAGCCGGGGCGGCTTAGCCACGCACGCCGGGTGGTGAGTGTCGAGGACGAGGGAAAAGGGACATGGGCAAACTCGCCAGATGGTCACGATCATGGTCCGTGTTGCTCGCGACCAACGTCCTCCTCTTCGGCCTCACCGTCGGCGCCGGCTGGGTCAGCGCCAACCTGCAGGGAGAACAGCTTCAGGTGCAGCCTCTCGCCGGCGTGACCGGCGACCGCATCCACTCGGACGCCGCCTACATCCTGCGCAGCAACCTGCGGGTCGCCGCCGGCATGCTGGCGGGGGCGTGCACGCTGGGGCTGTTCTCCCTCTTCGGACTGCTCTACAACGGATTCGTGCTGGGGTACGGCCTGTCCGCGCTGACGCGCGGTGCGGCCGAGGTTCTGCCGTTTCTGGCCAGCTACGTGCCGCTGGAGTTCCTGGCGTTCATTCTCGTCGTCACCGCCGCGCAGCATCTGTCGTTCGGAGTCGTCCGCTGCCTGGCGACGGGCGAGCCGGTGCGACCCCGGGCCGGCGTCGTCAGCCTGGTCGCGGCCGGTGCGCTGCTGGTGGTCGCGGCCGTCGTCGAGGCTAGCGTGATACCGGCGATTGCGGCGGTCGCCGGGCAGGCGCTGCCCACGGGAGGTATTCGGTGAACAACGACGTCATTCTCGAGCTGATCGACATCCAGCGCCGGTTTCCCGCCTTCGAGCTGGGTCCCCTGTCGCTGAAACTGCGACCGGGGCGCGTCTACGGTCTCCTGGGTCCGAACGGCGCCGGGAAGACCACGCTGCTCGACCTCGCGGCCCTGCAGCTCAAGCCCACCGCCGGCGCCCTCCGGGCGGGTGGCGCGCCCCTGCGCTGGGGGTCGCGCAACTGGAAGGCGCGGATCAGCTACGTCCGCGAGGCGGTTCCGTTCTACAACGAGCTGACGGTGGCCGAGACGCTCCGGCTGGCGTCGCGACTCTACGATCACTGGGACGCAGCCCTGGCGGCTCGGCTCGCCGACACCCTGGAGCTGCCCCTGGACCGCCCCGTCGGCAACCTGTCCAAGGGCACGAAGGTCAAGCTGGGCATTGCGAGCGCGCTGGCCCACCACGCCGACCTGCTGCTGCTCGACGAGCCGACCGCCGGTCTGGACCCGACGGTTCGCGCCGGCGTCCACACCATCCTTCGCGATCTTGTCGCGGAGTACCCGAAGATGTGCGTCGTGCTCTCGTCGCACATCTTCGAAGACATCGAAGAAACCGCCACCGATATCCTGGTGCTGCGGCGCGGCCGGTTCGCCTTCGACGCGTCAGCGGACGCCCTGCGGGCGGCGGTCCTGTACCGCACGACCGGCGAGAACGCCGCGGTGTCCTCGCCGGACCTTCTGGTCCGCTGGACGCGCGATGGCGCCGAGTGGCTTCTCGTGCGCCGGGACAGCCGGCTGCACGCCGACCTGGCACGGCGCGCGGACTGCGTCGAAGAGCAACCGGCCAGTCTGCTCGCCACGGTGTATCACGGCACGGAACACGGTGGAGACGGCAGATGAACAAGACGCTCTGGACCCTGGTCGCCAAGGACCTCCGATTGCACGGCCTGCCGCTGGTTCTGCTCATGGCCAGCGTGCTCGCGAGCTGCGCCCTGACGGCGTACTTTGCGCCGGATCCCGACGTGGTCGCAGGGTTCGTGTTCAACGTGAACATGTTCATGGCGTTGCCCCTGACCGAGTGGCTCATCGCACGCGAGCGGGCGGCGCGCTCCTTCGCGTGGCTGCGCACGCTGCCCCTGGACGATGGCGCCCTGGCCGGCGGCAAGTTCCTGCTCGCGGCGGTGTTCTGCGTGGTCCTGTGGACGGCGTCCTCCGGACTGTTCGCCCCCGCGCTGTGGTCACCCTGGGGCACCGGAGTGGTGCTGCAGTGCAGCCTGCTGGTGCTCGGCGCCATGTGCCTGGGGGCGCGATGGCGCATCAACTGGCACTACGCCCAACTGGTCGCCGTGGCTGCCTTTGCCGCCCCGGCGGTGCTGTTGATGGCGTTGGTGGGCGACGACGACACGCGGCAAGCCGCGCTGACCGCGCAGTGGGACGCACCCTATGGCCGCCCGCTCGCAGCCGCCGGTCTGCTGCTGCTCTACCTGGCGGTCGTCTGGAGCACCGTACGTTGGGTCGAGCGCGCCGACACGTTCGAGCTCGTCGACTGATTCGCGACAGGAGGCCCGCCATGTACATGCTGTTCTGGAGTCCGATTCGCTTCTTCGAGACCCGCCGGGCGAACGGCCTGCCGTGGTTCGCGGCCGCCGGCGCGCCGGCCCTGTGCGCCGGCCTGCAGGCCATCAGCTCCTCGATGATCAGCGCCAAGACGGGCCCGGCGATGGCGACCGCAATGACCGCGCTGGACGCTTCGCTCCCCGAGTTTCCCGTGCGCGGCCTGACGATTACCGCGAGCCTGCTGGGCTACCCGATGTTCTTCGGCATCCTGTTTCTCGCCGTGCTGGCCCTGGACGTGCTGGCCAGCGGGTCGCAACAGCCAAGCCTGCTGGCCCGGTTCACGGCGGTCAGCCTGTACAGCCAAGTGCCCTGTTGCATCGCGATGATCGTCATCGCCCACTACTGGACACCCGAGCCGTTGCGCTTGGCACCGGGCCTGTCCGACACCGAGATTCTGCAGCAGCTGACCCGCTACTCGGCATCCATCCACTCCGGGCCGCTGATGTCGACGGGAGAACTTCTGCAGCACTTTTCCCTGCTCTGGCTCTCGGCGTTGCTCGCCATCGCCCTCAAGGTGGTCGGCTCGCTGTCCGTCCGCGCCACCGTCGCGGTCGCGACGGTCCTGTTCTTCATCTGTATGGCGGGGCCGATCTTCAACCTGGTGCTGGAAACCCTGCAATGACCGACCTGCTCCGGCACCATGCCGAACGCGCCGGGTTCGCCCAGGTGCGGGCCGACCTCACCTTCGACGCCGAACGCGACCGTCCCCGGCTCGTCGGCGCGATCGCGCACCGGTGCCCGCCCATTCGCGCGATCCTGGCCGGCCTGCGGCGGCGGCTGCCCATCGCGCGAAACGCCGGCGAGGGGATCACCGGACAGTTCTACCGGCTGCCCGGCCACTACCGGAGCGTCTACTGCGCCATCCCCGAGCTGGGCGGACCGGAACGCCTGTGGGAAGGCGACGTCATCGCCCTCGAGGGCACCGAGCCATTGATGGCCGACTTCGACGACTACCTGGGCTGGATGATGACGGCGCCGTTCCGGGACAGCGATCTCCCCATCGGGCTGCACTTCCCACTCGTTGCGGACATCCCGCCCGGCGCCGCGCCGCTGGACGAATGCGAGCAGGCCCAACGGCTGTCGGCGGTGCTGCACGAACGCCATCTGACCCGCTATGGCGAGTTGGCGCAGGCGCCGGTACCGCTGGCGGTGCACCGATGCTCGTCGGAAGATACCGCGCGCTACGTCGAGATTCTGCGCTGGCGCCTGCCCCGGCACGCCTTCGAGCGGGCCGCGGCCCGCGTGGGCACGGGATGCGGAGTATCGGTGTGGTACTACCCCACGGCGCCGATCCGCGTCGACGACCTGCGGGTCCTGGCCGCCGACGACCCGCACCTGCGGGCGGCCCCGGCGGCCGGCGAAGAGACGATTGAGGGCTGGTGCCGACAGTTCGCCCGGCTGCTGCACCTGGGGTTCATGCCGTTCGCGCCCTGGAACGCCGGCCGCGGCTCCTGCGTGGACGCCGCAAATGCCTGCATCGACGGCGGGTTCGCGGACCTCTTCACCCTCGTTCCGTTCGAATCGATTCCCGACGACCGGTGGTTTCGGCGCAGCCTGCTCGACAGCGTCCGGCGGCTGTCGCGAACGGTGTCGGTCTTCACCGCGTCGCTCGGCACCCGCCCTGCCGGTTCACCCGACCCGAGCCTCGATTGGCTCGCCCAGGTCTTCCTGGGTCCCCGCCTGCTCGACCACATCGAGAAGGAAACCCCGACCCGGGCTGCGCTCGATTCCCGAATATCGTCCTGCTTCAGGCTCGACCGCCTCGAAGATCTGGTCGCCGCGGGGGCTGCGGCCCCGCCGCCGTTCCGCCGATACCGGCCGGCGCGCGCCGCCGAATGAGCTGGAGTCGCCCGCGCGGCAAAGGCGCGGCCAGACAGCCCGTGGCGAAAGTCCCCGCTGCATTCGACCGGCGATGCATCCCGCCTCGCCGGTCTCGGTGCAACGCGGGGATTCACTACCGGCTGAAGAGGGGCGGTGGGGCGAACCATGGGGGGGAATCTGGCGGAATGGTCCTCGAGATCGGCAGGTCACGGAGGGCATCGGGTATGCCGGCTCCTCCTCCAACCAGTGTGATAGCATGGCCACAATCCGATGTAGATCATGGATTTCGTCGGTGCAGTCGCAGCTTTCCTTGCAGCCGTTTTCGGGTATGTCAACGGACGAGACATCGGAGAGATCAAGGGACGCGTCGACGAAGTCAGCCGCACCTTCGACCAGGCACGTCAGCACTCCAGGCCTTCATCGATAGGCTGATTCTCGCCACGGGCTCCCGGACCCGCCATGGCTGAACGCAACATCGACGCCGAACCCGCGCCCGGGCTCGACGATTCCCCGGACACGCGAACCGATCCGGTCACGACGCGGCACCGGTCTATCGGCCTGTGGCTGGTCATGGCCGCGCTCGGCCTGTGGCTCGGCGTGATGCTGTTCATGGTGGGTCCCTTCTCGCCGGGGAGCCCGGCGGAGGAACCGGTCGGCGGCCCGCAGGGCACCCTGGGGGCTGCGCTCGGAACCTCACCCGCTCCGGTCGATGCGGGCGCGGCGGGCTCGTCTTCCCGCCGATCCGCCGATCCGCGCCTGATTCCCGTCTCACAGCGCGATCCGGCGCCGGGCTTCGCCCTGCCGGACATGGACGGGGGCACCGCGACGCTGGCCGACTACACGGGACGGGTCCTGCTTCTGAACTTCTGGGCGACCTGGTGCCTGCCCTGCCGGGCGGAAATGCCCTGGTTCGTCGAGTTCGAGACGGCTTTCGGCGACGACGGCTTCGCCGTGCTCGGGGTCTCGGTGGACGAGACGGGCCGGGACATCGTCCAGCCGTTCCTCGAACGATCACCGGTCAACTACCGGATCGCCCTGGCCGACACGGCGGCGCGACTCGCTCCGTTCGGCCCCACGAACGTGCTGCCCACGACCTGGCTCATCGACAAGCAGGGCCGAATCGCGGCCGAGCACGTCGGTCTCGTGAGCCGGGAGGCGACCGAGGCCGAGATTCGGCTGCTGCTAGCCGGTTAGTACGCTGACGGAAATTACCTTGCCGTGTGCCAAGCGCGCCAAGCCGCAGAAAACAGGCTGCGCCAAGCCGCAGTTGGCAACTTCATAACGATCGCAGTCCCTAGTCGACCCCGCGCGCCCCGCCGGTCCGTACCGTGAGCTACCGCATCGTCAACGCCCGGATCGTCAACGAAGGCGCCGTCATTGAGGGAGACCTCTCGATCGCGGGGGGGCGCATCGCCGGAATCGATGCGGGCGGCTCCGCCGGCGCCACCGTGATCGATGCCGCCGGCGCCTGGCTCCTGCCGGGGATGATCGACGATCAGGTGCATTTTCGGGAACCGGGACTGGAACACAAGGGCACGATTGCCACCGAGTCGCGGGCGGCGGTCGCGGGCGGCGTCACCAGCTATCTGGAGATGCCGAACTGCAAGCCGCAGACGGTGACCGCGGCGGCGCTGGAAGACAAGCACGCCCGCGCGGCCGCCGGCTCGATGGCGAACTACGGGTTCTACCTCGGCGCCACCAACGACAACCTCGACGCGGTGAAGGCCGTCGACCGGCAGCGTGCGTGCGGCATCAAGGTGTTCATGGGCTCGAGCACCGGGAACATGCTGGTGGACGACGAGGGGACCCTCGACGCCATCTTCGCGGTTGCGCCCCTGCTGGTGGCCACCCACTGCGAGCACACACCGACCATTCTGGCGAACGAAACCCGTGCGCGGGCCCGATACGGGGATCGGATACCGTTCAGCGAGCACCCGCACATTCGCTCCGCCGAGGCCTGCTACCGGTCGTCGAGCCTTGCCGTCGAGCTGGCCCGGCGCCACGGTACGCGCCTGCACATCCTGCACATCACCACGGCCCGAGAGCTCGGACTGTTCGAACCCGGCGACCCCGGCGGGAAGCGGATCACGGCGGAGGCGTGCGTGCACCATCTGTTCTTTGACGACACCGCCTACCCGACCCACGGCGCCCGCATCAAGTGCAATCCCGCCATCAAGTCGGCGGCGGACCGGGACGCCCTGTGGACGGCCGTCAACGACGGCCGGATCGACGTCATCGCCACCGACCACGCGCCCCATACGGCGGACGAGAAGGCGCGTCCCTACACCGCCGCCCCGGCCGGCCTGCCCATGGTGCAGCACGCCCTGCTCGCCCTGTTCGAGCAGGTACGGTCGGGCCGATGCACGGTCGCCACGCTGGTCGAGAAGACCGCCCACGCCCCGGCGCACCTGTTCGGCATCCGCGAACGCGGGTTCATCCGGGACGGGTACTGGGCCGATCTGGTCCTGATGGACCCGTCGGCGGCGAGTTGCGACGAACCGATTCACGCGAAGTGCGGGTGGAGCCCGTTCAGCGGGTTCCGGTTCAACTCGCGGGTCCGGGCGACCTGGGTGAACGGCGAGCTGCGGTATCGCGACGGCCGGTTTCTCCCCGGCGCCAGCGGACGCGCCCTGGAGTTCGACCGCTGAGGCTCGGGAGCCGGGCGGGCGCCGCCACCCCGGAGGGCGGCGGCTTCCTGCGGTCGGACGCGGAACGACGGTGTGGTGCCCCGGCCGGGGCTAGAGCTATATTCCGTCTTCCATGCGGACGGTGATGGTCTCGCACAGCCCGTCGAGGGTCCGGTGCTCGTCGTCGGCAACCTGCACCGTCATGCGGTACTCGCCGCCCTCGAGCTGCATCTCCATGCCGTCGGAACCGTCGCCGAAATGCACCCAGGGGTCGGCGGCCGGGATGATCTCGCCGGCGGGCAGACACTCGGCGTTCACCCCGAGATGGTAGTGCCCCACACCCTCTCGCACCGTGGTCACTTCCTCGGGCACCGGGCTGATCTCGTAGTTCTCGACCCCGAACGTCAGACCCAGCGGAATCTCGGTCGCATGGTCGGTCTCGTCCCGCGGGGCGACGAAGAATGCCCGCGGCTCGGCCATCGAATCGACCGCCGCCTCTTCCATCGGTTCCGCGGCGCTCTCCGGCGCGGCCTCCTCCATGCCGCCGCCACAGGCCGCCGCTCCGGCCGCGGCCAAAACCGCGATAGCCAGCATTCCCTTCAACTTCAGTGACATCTCCACGTGCACGCTCTCCCCCTTCATTGACAATTGACGCTCTTGCGCAATCTTAACAGCCGCGGCGAGCCCCCCGCTGCTTTCGACCGGCGTGTACCCTGCGCCTGGCCCGGAAATCGTCGCCTGCGGCTCCGATTGCCGCCCAACCAACCCTCCAGCAGTCCGCGCCGTTCTACGGCGCAGACTCCTGGCCGTGCACCACGGGCTGTCGACCGGTCTCGCACCCATCGGACGCCCGTCCGTCGGTGCCTGCCCCGGCCATCCCGCGACCACGCGATATCGTTCACCAGCGGCGGCCGATCAACTCGGCCGATAGGCCAGCACGAGTCCGGCCCCGGCCGCGGCCATGACGATCCCCAGAAAGAAGATCGGCGACGGAAGGTTCTCCGGCGGGTTGTACAGCATGGCCACGAACACGCTGACGACCGGCGCCCCCGCGAAGACGAGAGGGGGCACCACGTTGGGACGGCCGCCGTTGACGAGGGCGAACACGATGCCGAGCGCCCCCAGGGCGCCGAGCACGCCGGCCGCGAACGTGAACGTAGCGCCGCCGGAGCTGAACAGATCCCAGCTCCCGGCCCGGGCGATAATCGTCCCGGGTACCAGAATCGCGACGACCAGGTACGCCAAGCCCACCATCAGGAAGGCGTGCACGCCGCTGCCGCCCAGCGCAACCTGACCCTTGTGCAACGTCGGAATATAGGTGCCCCAGCTCAGTACGGTCAGCAGGACGAACGGCAACCAGCTACGCATTTCAGATCTCCTTGTGCGGCTGGGCGGGCCAGCCCGGCGTCGGACGAACGCCCTGTCGGACAAACGCCGTATTGTATATTAGCCGCCCGCGCTCGTCCCCGCCGGCCTTGCGGTCGCGGCTGCGTCCGACTCGCCGTCGGACCGGACGATGTACAGCCCGTCGAGTCGCGGCTCGGCCATCCGACGGGTGTGATCATGGCAGGCCCGACCGGTCACGCACCGGGTTCGGTATCCGGCTCGACGATGCGCGCGGCCCGGAACAGCGGGTCCGCCGACTGCAGGATCTTCGCTCGCAGGCGGGGCGGATAGCCGGCCTCGAGCCGTTCGAGAAACCCGCGGACGACGCCGGCGGCGGCGGCGGAGTTGTGCCCGCCGAAGGTGGCGTCGAGCCAGCCGGCGGGAAAGAAGATGTCGCCGGTGCGCTGGATCTCCACCAGCAGATCGAGGGCGGGGCGGATGAACTGCCGGGCATGCGCGGCCCGGAGAGGATGGTGCAGATACCCCAACGCGGCCAGCACCCAGGGCTCCCTTTCCCGGTTCGAAGCCTCGCGCAACCCGGTGAAGAACCGCTCCCGAACCCCCGGATCCGCGGACAGCGCGGGCCGCAGGAAATCGAAACGGGCCCGCCGATCCGGGTTCTCGACGCGGGCGGCCTGCTGCGCCAGGATCTCCGCCGATCCGGGCACGGCGCGAACCGCCAGGGCGGCGCTGAGGGCGGTGAAGTCCCGCTCCGAGAGCGTCACCCCCGGCACCGTTTCGTCCTCCGCCCAGATGCGCCGCAGCCGCGCCACCCCGTCAGGGGTCCGGACCAGACCGTGCCAGGCGCGAAAATAGGCGGCCTTGCGCGTGGACTCCGCACTGTTCTCCACGCCGGCCCAGAGGAGCGCTTCGACCCGCGGCGCCGCCGCCAGGCGCGCCGCATCGCTCATGAGCGACCAGCAGGTAGTCGAAAGGTAGCCGAGCAACCGCTGGGCGTTCTGTTCGACCGATTCGGCCGCGAGACCGCGCAGCAGCAACTCGAACCAGTCCCCGACGGGGATCTCCCCCTCCAGCACCGCGTCCCACAGCGTGCCCCAGGCGATGCCGCGGGTCAGCGGGTCCGAGATGTCCGGAAGCGCCGTCATCAGGAACCCGGTGCTGGCCGCATCGAGCCGGAAACGGCCGTACTCCACCCCACTCGCATTCGGCAGGATGAAGCGGGGCGCCGGCCGCTCGGGGTCGACCGAAGCCCTGCTGCCGGCGAGCAGCAGCGGCATTCGGACCTCCGCGTCGTCGTAGGCCAGCAGCAGCTCGATCTCCTGCGGCCAGAGGCGCGCAAGGCCGGCCGGGTCCGACTGCGCCACCGTGAGCCGTCCCGCCGGGGCGTCGCCGCCGAACCCGCGCCGGACGGTGATGGTCGGGCGGCCGGGCTCTTCCACCCACACCGCGCTCCACGATCGCAGGTCGGTTTCGGTGCGCCGATCGAGGATGTCGATGAGATCCGGCCAGGTTGCGTTGCCGTACCGGAACGCCCGCAGATACTCGCGCAGGCCGTCGCGGAACCGCGCCTCCCCCACGAGCCGTTCCAGGTGCCGCATCACGATCGGGGCCTTCTGGTAGATGACCGGCCCGTAGAGGGCCCCCGCCTCCTTCAGGTTCTCGAGCGGCTGCCGGATGGGGTTGGCGCCCGCGGTCCGGTCCACGCCGTAGGCGGCGTGGTGATGCGCGAGAAAGAACCGGAGGTCGTGGTCCACCTCGGGAAACGAGGGATGGACGATCTTGGCGGCGAGAAAGTTGGCGAACACCTCCTTCGTCCAGACATCGTCGAACCAGTTCATCGTGACGAGGTCGCCGAACCACATGTGGGCGGTCTCGTGAGCGATGAGACTGGCCCGCCCGAGGTACGCGGCCTGGGTCGCCGATTCGTCCAGCATGAGGCTGGACGCGCGGTAGAAGATCGAGCCGGGATGCTCCATCCCGCCGTACTGAAAGGGCGGGATCAACACGAAATCGAACTTGCCGAACGGATAGGGAATCCCGGTGTAGTCCTCGAGCCAGTCGAGGGCGGCGGCGTGCAGATCGAAGATCGCCTCCCGGTTGCGCGCGACCTTCGCGGCATCGGTCTCGCGATGGAACATCCGCAGCCTGCGGCCGGACCGCTCCCCCGTTTCGATCTGGAAGCTCCCGGCCGCGAACGCGAACAGGTACGTCGGAATCGGCTGCGTTTCGGCGAAGCGCCAGGCGGCCCGCCCGTCCCCACCGGCCGGGCCCGGCCCCTCGACGACGGCGCCGTTGGCCACCGCGGCCCAGCCGCGAGGCACCTCCAGGGTGAGCGCGAAGCGCGCCTTCAGATTGGGTTGATCGAAGAGGGGCAGCGAGAAGTGGGCCCGGTCGGGCACGAAGAGCGTATAGAGAAAGTCGTCGTTCCGGTTGAGGGCCTCGTCTCCGGCTTCGAAGTCGAGCTCGACCCGGTTCTGACCATCCGGACGCAGGGCACCGGCGGGCACGACGACGTGGTCGTGCCGGGCCGCCCAGTCGACGGCCGCGCCGTTGGCCCGCACCGCCGTCACCCGCCGCAACGGATCCTTGAAATCCAGCACCAGATCGCGGGTCCGGGGATCGGACCACGCGAAGCCCACCTCGACCGTCCCCGCGACGGGCAGATCCCGCGCGCGCGGGACCCGGAGGCGGTAGCGGTAGCGGACGTCGGACAGCGTCGCGGCCCGGTGCTCGGCCAGGGTCCAGGACACCCCTTCGTCGATCTCGATCACCGGCATCGCCTGCTCCCCGGACGCGCCCGGGGCGGCGCACACCCCGAACGCGAGGGCGAGCGCGAGGCCCCGCGCCGCGCAACTCCCTGGCATCAGCGTCATCCGTTCTCCCCCGCCCCGCTCGCCGGCCTCCGCGCCCTGCCGCACAGTCGCCGGCGGCTCAACCGCGCCCCTCGCTCGGCGCGGCTTCGTCTCCGCCCGGCGGGCAGGACCGCGCGCGGCGGCGGGGGCGTCTGCCGCCGCGGAATCAGGGCTCTACCGCACAGTCGCCGATGTACAGCTCCGGTCTCGAGGTGAAGCCGACGAGCTGGGTGTCGGTGTACTCGTGCCGCGTATGCACCGCCATCATCCGCCCCTCCGTCGTCTCCCGATCGATCACGGTCGTCGTGTACAACGGGCCGACCGTGAACATCTGGACGAGATGGAGGTAGTCGCCGGTCTGACGCACGATGATGTGCGAGGCCCCGTAGGGACCGACGATCTCGGCCGTCGCGCCGTCGGTGTCGATCTCCACGAAGCGCAACGACAGCGTCGAGGAATCGATGCCGGCCTCGGCGTCAACGCCGGACCAGCCGGCGGTCGCGAGCACCGTGAACGAACAATCGAGGCCGGTGGCGTCGGCCAGCCGGCCCTGTGCGAACGCGCTCTGGAACACGGCGCTCACGGCAAGGAACAGCACGACGGTGATCGTGCCGGGTCTGATGCGCTGCATGGGTCCTCCGTTAGGGTACACTTCAGGCATTCTATGAGAATTCCCATCCTTGCGCTGCTCTTGGCCGGTGTCGTGGTCCTGGAAGGACAGTCGCCCTTCGATCCGTTGATGCAGGAGCGGCTCGCCCGGTTGTTCCCGAAGGCGGCCTCGTTCTCTCCGAAGGAAGGATCACCGCCGCATTTCAAGGCGCTTGCGGCCAGCGGCGACATCATCGGTTTCGCCTTCTGGACCACCGAGCTCGAACCCTTGGAGCGCGGGTACGACGGCCCCATTCAGGTACTCGTCGGTGTCGATCTCGACGCCGAGCTGACCGGCATCGTCATCGTCCGACACCACGAACCCTACGGGTACTTCTCGGTGGACACCCCCGAGTACGCCGCGCAGTTCGTGCGGAAGAGCGTGCGAGACCGGTTCCGGGTCGGCGCCGACGTCGATGCGGTGGCCACCGCGACCATCACCGTCCGGAGCGCGACCCGGGCGGTGCGCAACGGAGCGCGGCGCATCGCACGACAGTTCCTGAGTCCGGAGGGGGGCCTGCGGTGACCCGTACCGCGGGAATCCCGGGAGCCGTCGCGGCACTGCTGCTCGCGGGGCTCGTGCCGGCCGCCCCCGCGGCGCAGCCGGAGCCCGGAGCCGCCCCCACGGCGGAGGCATCCGAAGCCTCCGGCATCGACGGGCAGCCGGCCGACGACGGAAGGGACTTCGAGGACGACGACGCCTGGGACTTCGAGGACGACGACGCGGGCGCCGATCCCTGGAGCTTCGACGACGACGAGGCGGCGGCCGAGACGTGGGGCATGCTGCTCCGCGACCAGGCCGGCGATCTCGCGTTCTTCACCGGCTTCGCGACGCTGGTGCTCGTCGGGTTCTTCAGAAAGAGCGTCTGGATGAAGTACGTGACCCTGGCCGCCGCGGTCGCCTACCTGGGGTTCACGAAGAGCCAGCTCATCTCGGTGGTCAACGTCTACGGCCTGGTGACCGGGAACATGCCGGTCTTCCGCTACAGTCTGGCCTGGTATCTCTTCGCGGTGTTCACGGTCGTCACCACGGTGCTCTGGGGACGGCTCTACTGCGGGCGCGTATGCGCCTTCGGGGCCCTCACCCAGTTGATGGACCGGGTCGTCCCGGCGCGGCTGCGGGTCGAGGTGCCGCCCTGGCTCGAACAACGCGCCGCCTGGATCAAGTACGGCCTGCTGACGGCGACGCTGCTGTACTTCCTGGCGACCGCGGACATCCCCGCGTACCGCTGGGTCGAGCCGTTCTGGATGTTCACCCGGCGGGGCACGGCCGCGATGTGGATCGGGCTCGCCGTTCTGCTCGCGGCCACCGTGTTCGTCCGCAATCTCTACTGCCGGTTCCTGTGCCCGGTGGGCGCGTTCCTGGGGCTGCTGTCGAAGCTGACGGTCTTCCGCATCAAGCGGTGGAAGGAATGCGACACCTGCAAGATCTGCGAGAAAGCGTGCGAGTGGGGCGCGATCCGCGGACCGCGGATCGTGATGACCGAGTGCGTCCGCTGCGACGACTGCGAGCGGCTCTACGCGGACACGAAGAAGTGCCCGCACTGGCTGCTGCTGATGCGCGCCAAGCTGCGACAGAAGCGGACGGCGGCGCCGTCCATCCCGGTCCGGCCGGTTGCATCAACCTGATTGCCGAAGCGAGGAAACCGATGCCGATCTACGAATACGAATGCCGCGGCTGCCGGAAACAGTTCGAGTTGCTCGTGCTGCCCGGCACCGACCCCGCCTGCCCCTCGTGCCAGAGCGCCGAGCTCGAGAAGCTGTTGTCGATCTCGTCGGTCAGCTCGGACGGGACGCGACAGCGCAATCTGGGGGTCGCCCGTCAGGCCGCGAAGAAGACCCAGCGCGACAAGGCGCACGCCGAGCACGAGGCGTATCACCATCATCACCACTGAGCGGGGACGGCGCAACGCGCCGGCCACACCGGCGTTTCTCGGCCGGGCTTCGGCCCACCGCGCGGAACTCCGCGTCTGTACGTCTGGAATCGGGAGCCCACGGCAGGCCTCCGCAGGCTCCGAGCCCCGGAAAGCGCCGCCTGCGGCTCCCCGCCGCCCCAACAAAACCCTACAGTAGTCGGGCGCCTCCCGCGGGAGGCGCCCGACTACTACACGTCCGTCAGGTGCTTCAGTTGGCCGCTGCTGTCGCCGAGCTGCTCGGTCGGCACCCCGACCTTGTCGAGCAGGCTGAGCTGCAGGTTGGTCAGCGGGGTCTCCTCGGCAGCGCGCACGTGGCGGCCGCCGCGCATGCGGCCGGCCGCGCCGCCGACGAGCAGGATCGGCAGATTCACGTGCAGGTGCTGGTTGCCGTCGCTGATACCGCAGCCGTAGAGCATCATCATGTGGTCGAGCAGGGTGCCGTCTCCGTCCGGCGTCGACTCCAGACGCTCGACGAAATAGGCGAACTGCTCGATGTGGTGCAGGTTCAGCTTGGCCAGCTTCTCCATCTGCACCGGGCGGTTCTGGTGGTGCGACAGACCGTGGTGGGGGTCGGGAATGCCGAGCTCCGGATAGGTCCGCGGGCTGACCTCGCGCGACATCATGAAGGTGATGATGCGGGTCATGTCGGTCTGCAACGCCAGCACCTGCAGGTCGAACATCAACCGCGCATGCTCGGCGAAGGTGTCCGGGATGCCCCCGGTGGGCCGGGCGAGCTCTGGCAGCTCGACATGGCTCTGCGCCTCGGCGAGCTGGATGCGCCGCTCGATGTCGCGGATCGCGTCGAGATACTGGTTCACCTTGTCGCGGTCGCCCGGGGCCAGGGTGTGCCGGAAGCTGTCGACCTCGTGCACCAGTGAATCGAGAATGCTGCGGTCCTCGCGGATGCGCGCCAGCCGGGCCGCCTGACTGGTGTCGTCGGCATCGCCGAACAACCGCTCGAAGACCGCCCGCGGCTGGTTCTCCATCGGCAGCGGGGTGGTCGGGTTGCGCCAGGACAGCGTGTTGGCGTACGCACAGCTCCAGCCCGCCTCGCACGCGCCGATCAGCTCGTTCGGATCCAGGCTGAGCTCCAGCGACGTCAGTTGCGTATCCTGGCCGATCTTCGCCGCCGCGATCTGGTCCATCGAGGTCCCGCCGCGGATGTCCGGTCCCTCGGTCTTCTTCGGATGCACACCGGTCAGGAACGCCGAGGCGGCGCGGACATGGTCTCCGGTACCTTCACCCGGCAACGGGAACATCGGCTCGCTGGCCAGCCCGCTCACCACCGTCACCCGATCCTGGAACGGCTTCAGCGGGGCAAGGGTCTGCGGCAGGGTGAAGTCCCGGCCCTCGGCGGCCGGAGTCCACTTGTCCATGATCATCCCGTTGGGCACGTAGCCGACGTACAGCCGAGCCCGGGGCCACGCCGCGGTGTTGCGCATCGCCGACAGGGCCGGCACCATCCCGTCGAGCAAGGGCAGGGC
Organism: Vicinamibacterales bacterium; assembly: GCA_965229825.1. Classification (GTDB taxonomy): domain Bacteria; phylum Acidobacteriota; class Vicinamibacteria; order Vicinamibacterales; family UBA8438; genus JAJEEA01. The sequence continues at coordinate 524,521 of CBDDJQ010000011.1, read as the reverse complement.
CAGCGTCGCGCCGACGCCCCGCAGGAAGGTTCGCCGGGGCAGGGCCATCTTGGTGACAATCATGACGCGGGACCTCTCCTCATCTGAAACGGCACACTGCGGGCGATGCCCGCGATGATCGCGGACCAGCGGTAGTCGTGCTCGTTCGCCTCACGGACGATCCGGCGCACCGCCGGAGCGTCGTAATACTCTACACCGCGCCCGAGTCCATAGGTCAGCAACTTCTCGGTCACGGTGGTCACGAAACTGTCCGGCCGCTTGAGCAGCGCCGCGGCCAGCGATTCGGGTCCGTCCACCGGGGTCCCGTCCGCCAGCTCGCCGGCCGCATCCACCGGGGTCCCCGCCGCCGTCACCGTCCGCCAGCGACCGATGGCGTCGAAATTCTCCAGCGCGAAGCCCAGGGGATCCATGACCCGGTGGCAAGCCGCGCACGCCGGATTCTCGCGGTGCACCTCGAGCCGCTCCCGCACCGAGCGGGGCGCCTCGGCGCTGTCGTCGTTCTCCGCCAGGGCGGGCACATCCGGCGGGGGCGGCGGAGGCGGCGCACCGAGAATGTTCTCGAGCAGCCACTTGCCGCGGACCACCGGGGACGTCCGATGCGCGTAGGAGGTCACCGTCAGCAGGCTGCCCTTGCCCAGCAGACCCCGCCGGGGCGACAGCCCGCCGACGAGGGAGACGGGCCGGAAGTGATTCCCGTAGACGTTCGGGATGCCGTAGTGCTCGGCCAGCCGCTGATTGACGAACGTCTCGTCCGACGTCAGCAGCTCGAGGACACTGTGGTCGCGGCGAATCTGGCGGTCGAGAAACAGCTCCATCTCGCGGGCCATCGCCCCCCGGAGGTTGGCGTCGAAGTCGGCGAAGGCGTACGGATCGGGCGCCACCAGGGCCATGTTGCGGAGGTACAGCCACTGCCCGCCGAAATTGTCGACCAGCGACGCGGCCCGCGGATCCGCCATCATCCGCGCCACCTGGGCCTCGAGCACGCCCGGTTCGCGCAACGCGCCGCGATCGGCGAGGTCGAGCAGCTCGTCGTCGGGAATGCTGCTCCACAGGAAGAAGGACAGCCGCGCCGCGAGCTCGTGCTCGCCGATGAGATACGGCGCCCCGGGAGCCGCCCCGTCCGGATCCCGCTCGCGCCGGAACAGGAAGTCGGGGCTCACGAGCACCCGGCGGAGGGCCATCTCGATGCCCGCGTCGAAGTCGCCGCTCTCGCGCCCGAGATGGAAGAAACCCAGCAGCATGTCGAGGTCGCGGTCGTCGAGCGACCGCCGGAACGCCCGGCGTCCCAGCGCCTCGAGAATCTGCCGGGCGCAGGCCGCTTCCTCGGGGCCCGATGGGGCCGCCCCGGCGGGGGGACGGCAGACGAAGAGGACGCGCCGGCTGGGGGTATCGCCGCGGCCGGTGACGTTGTACGGCCCCCGCAGCTCGACCCGGCCGATGCCCGGATCGAGGGTCTGGTCGCCCGCGTACTCGTAGCTGGTCACCGCGTAGTGCGGCCGGCGCATGCCTTCCAGCACCGCCGACTGATCGACGAAGGTCACCGCGAGCAGATGCGGGCCGGCGGGAACCGTGAAGCGCACCTCCTGCCCGTCATCGGCGGAGTTCCGATAGTCCCGCCGCTGCTCGACGCCCGCCGCGTCGTGCAAGGGACCGCCGACGGTCAGAGTTCGCACGAGGGCGCCGTCGAGCCGCACCTCGAGCTCGTGCCGGTCGGCGAGGCCGCGCAATCGTCCATCGTAGGTGCGGGCCAGATAGATCTTGACGACGTACTCGCCGTCCACGGGGAAGGTGTGCGGCACCGCGAGCCCGCCCCGCGAGCCGAACGGCAGGTCGTCACTGACCCGCGCATCCTGCTTCAGATACTTGTCGACGGCGAAAATCTCGGTGGCCGGCGCCAGGCTCGGGTCTCCCACGGCCAGCCGGCTGATCTTCCGCGCCGCCGACAGATAGCGCTCGGTGAGCATCGGCGACACCGACAGCACGTCGGCGATGTTGTCGAAGCCGTAGCCGGAGTCGTCGGCCGGCAGCAGCGCCCGGGGGTCGATCTCAAGCGCGAGCAGGTCGCGGACGGCGTTGGCGTACTCGGCGCGGTTGAGGCGGTGGACGGCGGGACGCCGGCCGGGGTTCGGAGCGGCCGCCACCGCCGCATCGAGCGCCGCTTCGAGGCGGGCGGCGACCCCGTCGTACTGCGCCTCGCTCGGACGCGGCCGGCCGGCCGGGGGCATCAACCGCCCGCGGAGCTTGCGCACCACCATCTCCCACAGCTCGACCTCGCCCGCGTGCTCGCCGACCCGATCGAAGTCGACGGTCTGCAGGGAGACGCCCGCGGTCAGGGTACGATCGTTGTGGCACCCGACGCAGTAGCGCGTCAGCAAGGCACGATCGTCCGGCACGGACTGCGCCAGCGCGGCGTCCGTCCCGCCCCCCCAGAACGACAGCGCCGTCCAAGCCAGTACCGCCGCGAAGCCCGGTGTACGTACGTGACCGTTTGCCATGCTCAACCGTTGATGGAGTTGTATTCGAAGCCCGCCGCTGCATTATCATGAAGGCGATGGCGGCAGTCAAGCGAAGGAGCGGCGGCCCGCCGCGTTCAGGCGTGGGCTGTGCGCCGGGTCAGGCGGACGGCAAATGAGACCGAGAACCATGCAGGTACAGGCATCGACGGTGACCGCAATCGCAACCGGCGTCCTCGCGACCGCGCTCTCCATCACGTCCCACGCCCAGCCGGCCTTCGATCCGCCGGATCTGGTCGCGGCGGTGAGAAGCAGCGACCACCCGGCGGTCCGGGCCCTGCTCGAGGGAGGCGCGGACCCCGACGCGGCTTACGGCGACGGCACCACCGCCCTCCACTGGGCGGCGCACCGCGACTCGCACGCCATGGCGACCGACCTGCTCGCGGCCGGCGCCAACGTCGACGCCGCGGACGATCACGGGGTCACCCCGCTGGCGCTGGCCAGCCTGAACGGCAGCCTTTCCATCGTCGGCACCCTGCTCGCGGCCGGGGCGGATGCGAACGCGGCGCGCGGCAACGGCGAGACGCCGCTGATGACGGCCGCGCGGGTCGGCAGCCTCGACGTGGTCCGGAGCCTGCTCGCGGCAGGAGCGGACCCGGACGCCACGGAAACCACCCTCGGCCAGACCGCGCTGATGCTGGCGGTGGCCGAGAACCACACCCCGGTGGCGCGCCTGCTGCTGGAGACCGGCGCCGTCGTCTCGGCCCGGTCGAAGAACCGGTTCACCCCGCTGCTGTTCGCGGCCCAGCAGGGCAATCTCGAGGCAGCCGACCTGCTGCTGTCGGCCGGGGCCGACGTCGACGAGTCGGCGCCCGACGGCATCGGCGGCAACACCAACGCCCGCTCGCGCTTCGTGGCCGGCACCGACGCCGCCGCCCTGCTCGTGGCCATCGACAGCGGCCATTCCGAGCTGGCGCGCTTCCTGCTGGCGCGGGGCGCGGACCCCGACCACGACGGCGCGGGGCGCACTGCCCTGCACGCCGCCGTGCAGCGGAAGATGCCGGAGGTGGTCGCGGCTCTCCTCGAGCACGGCGCCGACCCCGACCCCCGGATGACGAAGCGCCTGCCGTTCGTCTCGCGGCGCATCACGCAGGGCCACGGGCTGTCGCCCTCCAACATCGGAGCCACCCCGTTCTTCCTGGCCGCGAGCTACAACGACCTCGAGAGCATGAGGATCCTCGTGGCAGGCGGCGCCGACCCGATGCTGCGGGCGGACGACGAGACCACCGCGCTGATGGTGGCGGCGGGGGGCGACTACGTGGAGGGCGCGGACAAGTACGGCGTCCGGTGGTTCGGCGACAACCTGCCGCTGCAGCAATCGGCGCTCGCGGCGGTGGAGTACCTGCTCGAGCTCGGTCTCGACGTCAACGCCACCAACGTCCACGAGCAGACCACGCTGCACGGCGCCGTCTATCTCGGCGGCACGCTGCTGGTGCCGTACCTGGTCGAGCAGGGGGCCGAGATAGACGTCGTCAACGTCCGCGGCCAGACACCCTGGATGATCGCGGCCGAAGGCGAGTACCGATCCGGATCGTTCTACACCCACCAGGAGACGGGCGAGGTCCTCGAGCAGCTCGGCGCCGACACCTCCCTGGGCGAGGATCTGGGACCCAACTTCCGGGACGTCCTGGCTGCGCGCGAGCAGCAGCCCTGACTCGCTGGCCGCGCTCCCACGGCCGGTCCGGAATCGCCGCGGCCCCAGATTTCCGCCCGACCCGCCGCCAGGAGCGCCGGTCCGCGGTGCGGGCTACTGGCCGGCCAGACTCGCCAGCAGCGCGTCCAGGCCGGCCTGGGCCACGACTTCGTCCTGATCGGGGGAGCCGGAGCTGCAGCCGATACCCGCGACGATCTCCTCGTTCACGAACACCGGCAGGCCGCCGGCCACGATCATGAAGCGGCCCTGGTTGCTGACGTGGATACCGAACGCGGGGCCGCCCGGCCCGCTCACCTCGCCGTAGGACCGCGTCGAGCGCCGCGCCGCGGCGGCGGTGAACGCCTTGCAGATGGCTACGTCGATGCTCGTGATGCGGCCGCCGTCCATCCGGTGGAACATGAGCAGGCTACCGCTGTCGTCGGTGATCGCGATGTCCATGTCGACGCCGATCTCCCGCGCCTTGGCCTCGGCCCCGGCCATCATGACCCGCGCGTCCTCGAGTGTCAGCTTCTGAGCTGTTCGCATGAAGTCTCGTCCTCCCGCCGCGCATTATAGTCAGGCGGCGCCGGGCGCCCGTGGCTCGGTCCGTCCGCCGGGCGCGCTCGGCATGGCGCCCAGCCGGCGACGAAACCGGCGGCACGGTCGGCCGCCGGCCGCTGGCGCGAATCCCGCGGGGTCAGGCTCGGGATGGCGCCCCCGCCCGTGATAGATGGCGCCCCCGCCCGTGATAGGATTCGGCGTCATGAAAGTCAAACTGCGTCAAGTCGCTCTTGCGGCGGCGCTCTGCGCCCTGTCGCTCGGCGTCCCATCCCAGGCCATGCAGGAGAGAACACCGGTGAACGTTGCATCGCTGGGACCGCAGATCGGAGACCTGGTCCCCGATTTCGCCCTGACCGACCAGAACGGACGCACCCGGACACGGGAGTCGATTCTGGGACCCAACGGCGCGATCCTGCTGTTCCACCGCTCCGCCGACTGGTGACCCTACTGCAAAGCGCAGCTCGTGGAGCTGCAAGACCGTATCGAAGAACTGCGGGGGAGAGGCCTCGGGGTCGCGGCCATCAGCTACGACTCGCAGGAAGTGCTCGCCGACTTCAGCCGCCGGCGCGGCATCAGCTTCCCGCTCCTCGCCGATGACGACTCCGCGGTCATCACCGACTTCGGCATCCTGAACACCGTCGCCATCGAGGCCCAGGGCCCCAACGGCGACGACCCGGACGTCGTGGCGGATGTCGCGAAGTACGTGTCGGTGTTCGGCGCGGGCTCGAACATCGTCGGCACGCCGTTCCCGGGGACCTTCATGCTCGATCGCGAGGGACGCGTGACGGCGCGGTTCTTCGAGGAGTTCTATCGGGAACGGAACACGACCGCGAACGTGATGCTCCGGCTCGGCGAAGGATTGTCGCCCATCGCGGCCATCGAAGGATCGACCGCGCACCTGAAGTTCACCGCGTACGCCAGCGATCCGACCATCACCGTGGGCACCCGCTTCTCCGTCGCCGTCGAGATCGAGCCGAACCCGGGCATGCACCTCTATGCCCCGGGGGCCGAGCAGCTCGGCTATCGCGTGCTCGGGCTGTCCCTGGCCCCGCTGCCGCACACCCGGTTCGAGCCGGTGGTGTTCCCGGCGTCGGAGATCTACCACTTCGAACCGCTCGACGAGCGGGTGCCCGTCTATCAGGCCCCGTTCACCCTGCTGCAGGAGGCGGTGGTGTCCGGTGCCCCGGGCGTGGAGGAGGCACTCGCCGAGACCGACGCGGTGACGTTGTCGGGGACGCTCGACTACCAGGCGTGCGACGACCGGCTTTGCTACGACCCGGTGTCGGTGCCGCTGTCCTTCACCTTCGAGATCGACCTGCTCGACCGGCAGCGGGCAGACCGGTAGCCTGACAGCCGGCTCCTCGCCCCAACCGACGGCCAAGCATCTGCGCGGTTCCGCAGCGCAGATGCTTGGCCAATCGTCGCCCGCCGGCCTTGGCGAAACCCTCGCTGCCATCGACCCAGTCTCACCGACGCTGCGGCCTTCGCCTCCCGTGCGCAGGGCGTCTATGCGCGTCCGCAGCTCCGTGAAGTGGACCGCTTCGACCGGCGTCACCGCGGGGGTGGACGAACCGCCGGAGCTGGAAGAAGTCGGTGCCGGCCGGTTCAGCCTCGCTCTTCGCGCAGAGCTTCCAGCTCGGCGACCGCCTCGAGGTCCCGGACGCGTCCGGCCGACCGCTTCAGGTGAATCAGGCCATCGAGGGTCACGCAGCGGCAACTGACGCCGAACGCCGTCACCTCGGTGGTGTCAGGGAAGAGCTGCTCGTACGAGCCCGCGCCGACGATCTCTCCCAGCAGATCGATAGGGCCGAGGGAAGTGGCCAGCGTGAAGTTGAGCCCGCGGCCGAGAGTGTCCGCATCCCACCGGAAGGGAAGCCCGGGCGGGGCGCCGCGCAGGCGGGGCTCGTAGGGAGCCAGCGCGGTAGCGAGCCGTTCCAGGTTGTCGGGTGTGCGCCGGTAGACGACGTCCACGTCCAGCGTCAGTCTCGCCGATCCGTGCACGGTGGCCGCCGCCCCGCCGACGAGGATGTACGCGACGCCGTGGTCGCCGAGCGTGCGGAGGAGGGCGGCGAAGTCGGTCACGGTGCGCGCCGCGCGGCCCGCCCGGCCCTTTGCAGCTCTTCGGCGAGCCGCTGAAGCTCCATCAGCTGGCGCAGCCGGCCCTCGACGCTCAGCTCGAGGTTCTCGCGCAGCAGGGTCCGGTCGATGTCCTTCTTGTAGGCCTCGGTGACCGGGTCGAGCAGGCTGCGGGAACTCGGCACCATACAGCAAGTCTATACCGAACCGGGCGCTCCGCCGGCCGCCTCGGCGACTCGGTGCGCCGGCCGACCGCCGGCGCGAGCCTCCGCGCCGCGTCGCCGTAGAACCAAGTGCCGTCGAACGGCATCAGGAAGCGCACGCCGCAAGTACTCCGCCAGTCGAGCAGGACGACTCCGAGCAGGACTTCCCTCGCCCCATCCGGTTGACAGAACCCCCATGTCGCATCGCTGGGACCGCAGATCGGAGCGAAAGCGCCCGGCTTCGTGCTGCCCCTGGAGCAGCACGACACCAGCGCGATCTCCTGCTCGATCCCACACGATCGGCTTGGGGGCACTCGGAGCGGCGACCCGCGAGTTGGCCGACCCGGTCAGAGCGAAAGCGCCGCCGCGGGCGCACCCGAGGCGGCGTCACCCGACGACCAAGCTCAGGATTCCGTGACCGGCAGTGGTTATCATGTAGTCGGCGTGGAGCTCCGACATTTCAGTCTCGAACGGTACAAGGGCTACGCACAGCGGGCCGAGGTGGAGCTGGCTCCGCTGACCATCCTGGTGGGGCCCAACAACTCCGGGAAAACCGCGCTCGCCCAGGCGATCCAGTTGCTGGCGGGCGGGCTGGCTCCCCCGGACGGCGTCGTGCGGGAACCGCTTCCGCTGGAGTCCGGCGGGCTCCGGCACGGAGAGACCTTCGAGGATCTCGTGACGGGGCGCCCCGTGCACGGTCGACTGCAACTCTCCATCACCCTGGCCGGCGAGAGCGGCGAATCGTCGCTCTCCGCCACCGTCACGAACGTCATGGCGCCGGGACGAACGTCCGAGCGGCAGATCTCCGACTGGCGGCTGCAGAGCGGCGACAGGGAGATCGTTGCGGAAAGGCAGGGATTCAACAAAGCCGCCGACTACCGCATTTCGGTCCCGGGGGATTCACCGGACCTTCGTCCCTTGATCTGGCGGGGGTTGCTACCCGCGCAACCCCACGCGCTCGCTGATTGGATAGGCCCGCAGGCCGACGCCCTGAGGGCCTGGGCCGCGGGTGTTCGTCACCTGCGATGCCCGCGGCATCTCCGCGCGTCGGCGCTTCACGCGTCGGAACGCGCACCCGCGAGCATTGGACCCGACGGACGAGATTCGCCGCTGGCTTTGGCCGCGGATGAGACGTTGCTCGAATCGGTTCAGGACTGGTACCGCAAGACCTTCGGGGTGCCAATCGACTTCGTTGCGCAGGGCAGGTACTTCGACTTGGGGACAGGAACGCCGTTCAGGAACACCTACGTGCGCATCGAGCAGGCGGGCCGTGGACTCTCCCATGTGCTGCCGGTCGTTGTCATGGCGCTGTCGGCGCGCCAAGCGGGTCCCGGCGTCGACGTCATCGAACATCCCGAGGCCGAGCTCCATCCGGCGGCCCACGCGAACATCGCCGAGCTCCTGATCAAGAACCTCGCCGGACCCGCACGACCTCTGGTCGTCGAGACACATTCGGAGATGATTCTCCTCCGCGCGCGACGCTGGATCGCGGAGGGACGGTTGCCGGCCGAGCACGTGTTGGTCTATTGGGTCCACACGGAACCGGGGCACGGATCTTTGCTGGAGAAGATCGGAATACGGGACAACGGCGAGATGGAAACCTGGCCGGACGGCGTCTTCATCGAGGACTACGAGGAGATCCTGGCCATCAGGCGGGCCGCCAGGGGCAAGGTCCAGGGATAGACGGCCGTGCGCATCACGATCGACATCAGCGTGGCGAATGATCCGGACGCGCACCAGTGGCTTGACCGCATCGTGCGCAGGATCGACGACGGCTGGCACGTCTGGGACCTGACCGATACGCCGGATGCCGACGCCATCGAGGCCACGACGTGGGTCAGCGACCCCGGCAGGCAGGGCGAGCGACTGCGCGAGCTGCTCGTCAAGTCGGCTGGGCGCGGCGCTTGGACGCTGACCCCGCACACCCGGCGCTTGCGAGTGACTGCGCTTCCGGCCGCGCCGGATGAGCTCGCGCCCGAGGAGGCAAGCCGCCTGGCCGACGAGCCGCTCGTGATCCTCGTCGAGAACAGGGGCAGCGACGGCGCGTTCGTCGCACGGATCGTGACAGAGCTCGACAAGCCCCTTCATGGCGTGTGGCGACGCGAGGGTGAACCGATCCGATTCGACAGCGTGGGCGGCAAAGGCCAGATGCCGCAGGAAGTCGAGAAGCGGACTGGCGCAGTGACGTATCGTCCGCGGCTCGTCGCCGTCATCGACAGCGACCGGAAGGGTCCGGGAGACTCGGAGAGCGGAGACGCCCGACGCCTCCTCAAGACCTGCGACAGGCATGGACTTCCCTGCTGGGTGCTCGCCAAGCGGGAAGCGGAGAACTATCTGCCCCGAGTCCTCCTCCGCGCGAGACCCAACGTCCACGCCGAACACGCAGGGACCGAACGCGCAAGAATAGTCGACGCAAGGGAGAGACTCAGCAATGAACAGAAGGACTTCTTCGACATGAAGCGTGGCTTCCCGGAGACACCCACGCCGATCGAGGAGGACCTGTTCGCCGACCTGCCTGACGACGACCGGGAGACTCTCGCCAAGGGATTCGGACGGAACGTGCACGAATGCTGGAGCGTGTGGCACGTGCGGGAGGTCAGGAACGAACTGCTGGCTCGCGGACGAGGCGACATCGAGCACGGCATCGAGTTGATCCGCCAGGAACTGTAGGCATGTCCGACATCGAGAAGCACACCGAAGTCGTTCCGGAAGTCGTCTTTCTGGGCAAGCTCGTGGAACGCGTCGCTGCCGGCAAGGTTCGCGTCCCGAGGTTCCAGCGTGCCTTCGTGTGGAATCAGCCTGACCTGATCGCACTGCTCGACAGCGTTCGGCGCGGTTTTCCCATCGGCTCGATCCTCGTCTGGGATACGGAGAAGGGGATCCAGTCCACCCCGCGCATCGGCCCGTTGGAAATCAGTCCGAGTCCGGACGGCTCAGTTGGGTACCTGCTCGACGGCCAGCAACGCGTCTCGACCCTTGCAGGGACGCTACGGCTGACCGACGACATGGACCCGATCGTGGACCACATCGACTGGCGCGTGTACTACGACCTTGAAGAGCAGGCATTCATCGACCACCGCAAGCTGCTGAAGGACTCGGACCCACGGTACTTTCCCGTGCGCAGCCTGCTCAACACGGCGGGATTCTTCGAGGCCTGCCGTCGGATACAAGACCAGGTCGACGACGAGCGTCGCGCCCAGCACTGGCTCGACGAGGCGGACCGCCTCTCGAGCGCCTTTCGGGACTATCAGCTCCCGCTTATTCACATCCGCGAGGCGGACCTGGAGAGCGCTGTCACGGTCTTCGCTCGCCTGAACCGCACCGGACGCAAGATGGCTGCGGACGAGCTGGTTTCCGCACTGACCTACCAGGAGGGAGAGTTCCATCTCGCCAGCATGCTCAGCGAGTTCAAGGCCGAGCTGAAGAAGAAGGGCTTCGGAAACCTCGATCGCGTCTTTCTTCTCAGGTCGGTGCTCGCGGCGCTCGAACTGGACATCTATGCCAAGGACTGGGCGGACCTCATGGTCAAGCCGGAAGTCCGCAAGAGACTCCCGGAAGGGTTCGACGCCGCCACGCAAGGCATCAGACTGGCGCTAGAGATGCTCCAGGGTCTCGGCGTCACTTCCGACCGCCTGCTTCCTTACGGACTGCAACTCGTGCTGCTCGGCGAGTTCCATCGCATCTGCCCGCAGCCGGCAGCAGGAACAGTCAAGCTGCTGAGGCGCTGGTTCTGGGTGACGTCGTTCACGGGCTGGTTCGGCGGCGTCAACACGGCGCAGGCCAAGCGCGCCTTGGAGGAAGTCCGCAACCTTGCACAGGGGAAGAGCGAGACGTTCAACGTGGTCGATCTGGACATGCCGGCGCAGCCGTTTCCCGACCGTTTCGACGCGCGAAGCGCCCGCGTACGCGCATTCCTGCTGTACCTGGTGTCCCTTCGTCCTCGGTCGCTCCGAGGCGGCGCCGATCTGGATCCGGGTCCGCTTCTGTCCCTGCTGGGAACCGACGCGGTGGGTTACGTGTGGTCCAACCCCGACCCGCCCGAGCTGGTTTCCAGTCCGGCGAACCGATTGTTCGTGGACGAAGATCATGTCGGACAGGCGTGGGGCGCGCTGTCCGCGCTGGACGACGACGCGCTGAGGAGGCTGCTGCCGACACACGGCTTCCCGGCCGACTGCATTGGCCGGCTGCGAGACGATGACCGGGCCGGTCTGCTGAACGCACGGCTGGCTACCCTGATCGAGGGCGAGCGGGACTTCATGCTGCAACGGCGCGTGAGTCTGCCTGCGGAACGGACGGCGCCGGCGATTGCGGACAGCGAGGCGTCGGACGACGAATAGCGCCGGATTCCCTGACCGGCGGGCGCCGGATGCGGGCTCGTCCACGCCGATGGGTCTCGGCGTTTGGTCCTTCGGCTGAGGGCTGAGGGGTTCGTCCTACCGACCCCCCGCGCGCTCCCCGCGGGCTCCCAGGTCGAGGGCGACGATGCGGGCGCGGTCGCGGGCATAGAGGGTGGTCCCCACGAGGGTCGGCACCGTCCACGAACGTGTGTCGAACAGTTGCGTGCCGGCCAAGCGCTCAAGGCCGTTCGGGCTCAGCCGGACGAGCGAGAGGTCGCCGTCCTCTTCCAGGATGATCGCCTTCCCGTCCCCGTAGACCATGGTCGCGCGGCTGAAGCCGCGCTCGCGCCACGCGGTCTCGCCCGTTTCCATGTGGGTGGCGGTCAGCACCGCGGTCGCGCCCTGGCCGCTCGTGCCGTAGATGAAGCCGCCGATCTTCAGCACGTTGAGAAAGGTGAACCGCAGGAGGCGATCGGCCCACAACGCCTCGGTGTGCACGATGTCCCCGTCGGGCACGAGGCGAATCGCCTGGCTGCCGCCGATGTAGCCGGACGAGAAGAACAGTACCCGGCGCTCGGGGTCGTAATGGGGAATCTGGAAGTTGAAGTCGTTGCCGGCGTCGTGGGGGTGGGCCCAGAGCACCTCGCCGGTGTCGGGATCCATGCCGACCACCGCCTGACCCGCGAATACCACCGCGTGGGTCCGGCCGTCGACGGGAATCAGCCCCACCGCGGCATGCGATACGAGGAAGCTGCCGCTCTTCCAGACCACCTCGCCGTCACGCTGCCGCAACGCGATCACCGACTGGCCGGGTCCGCCGACCTGCAGAAGGATGGTGTCCTGGTAGGGAGTCGGACTCATCCCCGACCCCGGCTTGATCATCGAGCGGATCAGCAACGGCGGCGCGCCGAAGTCGGTGATGAGGTTCTTCGACCACAGCAGCTCGCCGGTCTCGGGCTCGAAGACGTGCAGCTCCTTGTTACTGCCGACGGTGAACAGGCGGCCGCCGGCCAGCAGCGGCGTCGCGTGCGGCCCCGCCCCCTGGTCGAAGTCCTGGTTCTTGGACGCGTACTCGTACTCCCACAGCGTCGCGCCGGTCGCCGCGTCGAGGGCGACGACCGCTTCGCGCGGCGTCCAGGGCGCGCCGCCGCCGTCGGCGTGCGAGACGCGGTACATGGTGAACAACCGGCCTCCGGAAACGAGGATGGAGGAATGCCCGGCCCCCAGGGGCCGACTCCAGATCTCGGGCGGTCCCGAAGCCGGCCAGCTCTCGGCAAGGCCCGTCGAGTCGGCCGTGAAATCGCGGTTCCGCCCCGCCCACTGGCGCCACTCCCCTTCCTGCGCACCGGCCGCCGCGGCGGCCTGCAAGAGGATCGCGGCCAGGGCGATCGTGATCGGTGTCTCGTATCTCGTCATCGCGGTGATACCTCGTGCGCCGCGGACGAGGGCACGTCCTGCGGGAACTCCTTGCACGGCATCGCCCAGGTCTCGCACGCCCCGACGGGGCCATTCGCCCGATAGACCAGCCGGTTGCGGGTCTCCCCCGCCGGCGTCCCGGTGGTCACCTCGATGGTCAGGGTCCCGCCGTCCGGACTCAGCGACATCACCTCGTGCATCGTCATGTCGCCCTGCGTCCCTTCCGCCACCAGCCGCTCGCCCTCCCACCGCGACGTGGCCTGCATCGTGGTGTCGCGGCCGACGGGAATGGTGAGCTCGCGTCCGGGCGTATAGGACCAAGCCTTGACGCCGTTGGTCTCCGAGCCGACGACCACCGTGCCGTTGGCGGCATGGGTGATGAACAGACGGCCGACGTCGTCCCCGCCGCGGCCGCCGCTGAACGCCGGCGCCGTAAAATCGCTCGCCGCGCGGTCGAGCGTCCACATCCCGGAAAAATCGGGGCGCTGCGCGGCCGCGAGCCCCGCGACCAGGAGCATCCCCGCTACCGACAAACCGCATCTGCCACCCTTCACACCCACCTCCACCGGCCAGCCATCCGCTCAGTGTGATCCTTGCGACGCCGTTCCGCAAGCGCACTATAATCGTTCCTGTAGCGAACCGGCGAGGGTTCGCGCACCACCGGCCATCGGCCGGGGACGGCCGAGCGGCCGACGAACCGGTCCGCGGGCTGCCCCGCCCTTACCCTCGGGAGAACGACTTTTTCATGCTCACGCACCTGCTGCACGCCTACGATATGCAATTGAACATCGCGAAACGGCTCGTCAAGGACATCCCCGACGATCAGATGTGCGCCCAGCCCAACGGCCTGGTCAACCATCCGGCCTGGAGCCTCGGACACGTGGTGATGTCGGCGGACGGCGCCGGGAAGGTGCTCGGCATCGAGCCGCAGGCGCCGGAGACATGGCGCGACGTATTCAAGACCGGCGGCACGCCGAGCGGCGACCCGACCGGCTATCCGGACAAGGACGCCCTGCTCGCAGAGCTCGAAGCGGTGCACGACCGCTGGAAGGCGGCCCTGGCCGGCATCGATGCCGCGGTGCTCGACGCCGAACATCCCAACGAGCAGATGCGGGCCTATTTCCCCACCGTCGGGTCGATGGTGGCCTTCATGATGACCTCGCACGAAATGGACCATCTGGGTCAGATCGCGGCGTGGCGGCGCGCGGCCGGACGCGGACCGGCGCAATAGGAGTCGAGCGAACCGCCGCGGTTCCCCGGCGCACCCCCGACCGACCGGGGGCGCCGGGGGATCGACCGCTCGATGCGGCAGAATCCGCCAGGCCACTCCGTGGCTCGGCACGGCCAACCCCTTGCATCTCTTCAGGTGTGCCGATTCGGCCTGAAACGCCCCGCCCGGTAGCCCGAGAGGTGGACGAATCGGTCCTGCTCGACACCCTCGCGAACTACTGGGGCTACCGGGAGTTCCGCCCCCTGCAACGGGAGGCGATCGCCGCCAACCTGCAGGGCCGCGACAGCGTGGTCGTGCTGCCGACGGGGGGCGGCAAGTCGCTGTGCTTCCAGATGCCGGCCCTCGTCGAGCCCGACGGGGGGCTCGGACTCGTCGTGTCACCGCTCATATCGCTGATGAAGGACCAGGTGGACGGCCTGGTGGAGAACGGGGTGTCGGCCGCCGCCCTCAACGCCTCGATCACCCCGGACGAACGGCGCCGGGTGTACTCCGACCTCGACGAGGGGCGCTGCCGGCTGCTCTACGTCACCCCGGAGCGCCTCGTGGGCGAGGGTGGCGAACCGTTCCGGGCGCGGCTCCGGACCTGGGGCGTCCGCTTCGTCGCGGTCGACGAGGCGCATTGCATCAGCCAGTGGGGGCATGAGTTCCGCCCCGAGTATCGACAGCTCGCGCGGCTCAGGGACGACTTCCCCGGCGTGGCGCTGCACGCGTTCACGGCCACCGCCACCCGGCAGGTGCGCGAGGACATCATCGCGCAGCTCGCCCTGCGCGATCCAGAGGTGCTCGTCGGCTCGTTCGACCGGCCCAACCTGATCTACCGGGTGCGAAGCCGGATCGGTCTCAGGGACCAGATCGGCCGGGTGCTGGACCGCCACGCCGGAGAGGCGGGCATCGTCTACTGCCTCTCGCGGCGCGAGGTCGAATCGATCGCCGAATGGCTGGAGGCGCAGGGCCATCGCGCCCTCCCCTATCACGCGGGCCTGCCGGACGAGAAGCGGCGGCGGCACCAGGAGGAGTTCCTCCAGGAGCGCGTGGACATCATGGCCGCCACCGTGGCCTTCGGCATGGGGATCGATCGCTCGAACATCCGCTACGTGATCCACGCGGGGTCGCCGCGATCGCTCGAGCACTACCAGCAGGAGTCGGGCCGGGCGGGCCGGGACGGCCTCGAGGCGGAGTGCATTTTGTTCTACTCGGGCGGCGACTTCGCCCGATGGCGTCAGATGCTCGAGCAGAGCGGCGAACTGTCGGACACGGCGCGGCGGCTGCTGACGGGCATGGAGCGCTACGCGGCGGGCACCCGCTGCCGGCACCGCACCCTCGTCGAGTACTTCGACCAGCCCTACGCGCGCGACACCTGCGACGCCTGCGACTGGTGCCTCAAGGAGTTGGAGCGCGTCGAAGAGGCGCTGGTCCTGTGCCAGAAGATCCTCTCGACGGTGGCCCGGCTGGGGCAGCGGTGGGGGGGCGGCCATGTCATCGACGTGCTGCGCGGCCGCACCACCGAAGCGGTCACGCGGGAACGCCATCGGGAGCTCAGTACCTTCGGGCTGCTTGCCGACGTCCCGATCGCCGAATTGCGCGGCTATCTCGACCAGCTCACCGAACAGCATCTGCTGCTGCGCACGCCGGGGTCCTATCCCGTGCTCCAGCTCACCGGCGACGGGGTGGCCGCCCTGAAGGGCGAGGGGGCAGTCGAGCTCTACCGCCAGCCGCGGCCGGCGCCCGGCCAGCGCACGCGCCGGCCCACGCACGACCCCGCCACGTGGGAAGGGGTCGATCGCGAGCTGTTCGACGCCCTGCGGCAGTGCCGGCTCGAAGTCGCGCGAGCCCGGGGCGTTCCGCCCTACGTCGTCTTCCACGACAACACGTTGCGCGACCTCGCCCGGCGGCGGCCGACGACGGCGGCCGAGCTCCTGCAGGTCTACGGCATCGGCGCCCGGAAGGCCGAAGATCTGGGCCCCATCGTGCTCGACGTGATCCGCGACTATCGCGGGGAGCCTTCCGAGCCCGAATAGGAGCTTGCGCCGCAGAACCGCGACTCCGGAGGGTTGTTCGGGGCGGCAATCGAAGCCGCCGGGCGACGATTTCCGGGCCGGCCCGGCAACGGGGAATCGAACCCGTCAGAAGGCTCGCCGGATCGCCGCCTCGTCATCCGCCGGCACCTCGAAAAGACCCAGGGGATAGCGCCGATATCGGATGATGGAGCGATAGATGCCGGACGCATCCTGCAGATCCAGGGCCAACCCCGCGAGATACTGCAGGCGGAGATTGCGGTCGCGGTTGATCTCGGCATCCTGCAGCCACGGCTCCAGGTCCGAGGCCCGGCCGGCGTAGGTGCGCAGCAGGTCGACGGTAGAGCCCAACTCGACCTCGTCAAGCGAGGCCCGCAGCTCCGGATCACCGGCGAGCCGCCGGGTGATCTCCCGCCCATCGACCCGCGCCGGACCCGGGTGGCCGAGCAACACCAGGTCGTACCCCTCATCGAAAAGACCGCTGCTCCACAGGGTAGTGTCGGGATAGGCACGCGCGAAAGTCGCGATCTGACTCTTGGCCGACGCCTCGTCGGTCTCGTACAGCGGCACCCACTGCGCGACGACGCCGCCGGGGCGCAGCCGTCGCAGGACGAGATCGTGGTACTCGGCGGAGTACAGGCTGGCCGCCCCCCGGACCCAGGGATGAATCGGATCCGACGTGATGACGTCGAACCGCTCCTCGGTCGTGGCCAGGAAGTGGCGGGCATCGTCGTAGATGAGCTCCGTGCGGGGATCGAGGCGAACCCCGTGGTTCTCGATCGCGAAACGGTCCGACGCCTCGGACACCCGCGGCTCGATTTCGCAGATGACGATCCGTTCGACCTCCGGGTATCGGGTGAAGGCTCCGGCGGTAATCCCGGCCCCCAGCCCGACGACGAGGACGCTGCGGGGCGCACCCTGGACCAGGGCCGGGAGATGTCCGAGCATCCGCTCGACCCGCAGGTCGAGATCCATGGTCGACGCCACCACCTTTCCGCTGATGTGGAGCTGGCGATATCCCATGTCGCTGTCGCTGACCGCGACCGAGGCGTTCACGCCCTCCTCGACGAACAGATACCGTTCGATCGTCCCCCATCCGTCGACGTCGCGCCCGAAGGCGATCAGTCCGGGCGGCGACGCCGGCACCGCCAGCAGACCGATTACCGCCACCCCGCTCACCAACCCGGCCGCCAGGAGCCGATGGCGAAAGCGCCTGCGTTGCCCGGGCCCGGCCGGCGCCCGCGCCGCGCCCTGCCACGCGGGCGCCTCACCGACCCCGGTCGAACGCGGAGTCCTGCGGGCCCCCGGGGCACCCCGCGGCGATCGCCCCCGGACCGGGTCGGCCGTCGAGCCGCCGGCCCCGGCCGTCAGGAACAGCAGCCCCGCCCCGGCCGCCGCGAGCAGGACCAGCACCTGCTGCGCCTGTCGGGTACCCAGCCCGGGAATGACCACGAGGCTGAAGAGGACGGCGCCGGCCAGCGCGCCCGCGGTATGCCAGACCGACACCCGGGCCACCAGGCGGCCGGCGTCGGCATCGCCGGTGTTGGCGGCGGCCAGGGCCAGCGGAAAGCTCGCCCCCCAGCAGAGGGTGGCGGGACCGATTGCGGCCGCGCAGCGCGCGAGGTCGTACAGGAACCGGTACCAGGGGAACCCGGCCTCCCACGAGAGGACGTCCGCTCCCGGCAGCCAGAGCGGGAGCCGGTATCCGATCATGCCGGCGGCATAGGGAATGAACGCCAGCAGGCCGATCTGACACCACCCCAGCGCCGCGCCGGGACGGAGGGTCCGGGCCGCGAGGCGAGCGCCCCCGGCACTGCCGAGCCCGATGCCCGCCAGGAAGACCGCGAGAATCAACGAGAAGTTGTAGACGGTCGCGCCGAAGAGCAACGAGAGCTGCCGCGTCCACACCACTTCGGCGCCGAGGGCGGCGAATCCCGACAGGAAGATGACCACCAGCGCCGCCGGAACCGCGGAGACGGCCGGGGTAGCAGCCGCTTCGCCTGCGTTGGAGCCGTCCGCCGCGTTCGGTACCGGGGATTTCGCGGCCCGTTGCGCCGCGCCATCCGCCGCCGGGCGCCGAACGGGACCGCTCGACGCCGCCATGCCCAGGGCCGCCGCCGCGACGACGGCGTTCACGGCGACCGCGGCGAACGTCGCCACCACCGTGTCATGCACCCGCAGCAGGTAGAAGCTGGCCAGCAGTACGCCGAGCACGGCTCCGGCGGTGTTGGCCGCATAGAACCGGCCGATCCGTCCCACCCCGGCGCGTGAGGTTCCCACCCAGCGCGCGGCGGCCGGCAACGTCGCGCCCATCAGCACCGTCGGCGGCAGCAGACAGGCCACACAGACCGCCGCCCGCAGCAGGACCCCTCCGAGACCGTATCCCACCGCCGCCAGATAAACGACCCCAACGGAAGGGAGCACCAGGAGCAGAATGCCTCCGATGACCCCGATGGCCAGCTCGAGCCCGGCATAGACCCGCAGGGGGTGCCAGGACCGCGGCACGAATCGCGGCAGCGCGATGCACCCCAGCCCCATCCCGCCCATGAAGCTCGCCAGGAGGGCGGCGACCGAGATCGGCGACGACCCGATCACGAGCTGCAGGATCTGGAACCAGGCGATCTCGTAGATCAGCGCGGCGCATCCGCTCCCGCAGAAGAGGAAATACAGCACCAAGGCTTGCCGCGCGGTGGAGTGGATCACCATGGACGGATTGGCGGGGCTGCAAAGGAACGGTTGAGATTAACGTCTATGCAACCTACAATTAACACATATTTAACATTGCATGGCCGGCAAGCACCCCGCCGCCGGCCGGGAGGGCACGCTGATGAAGACCATACGACGGATAGGACTTGTCAGCTTCGTCATCGTCATCCTGACCGCCGGCCTGCAGGCGGCCGCGACCTCGACCCAACGACCGACGACGGGCGGGACCGGAACCCCGGTGGAACCGCCGGCGTTCTCCGAACCCCAACCGACATTGCTCCTTGCCGCGCCGGGCGAAGTCGAGATCAGCATCCTGATACAACCGACCGAAAACTCCAAGGAGCTTCGCATCTTCGCCGATTCCGGCTCGTACTATCGGAGCACGACCATCGGCCTGCGGGGCATCGATTCGGAACCGCTGCACAGCTTCGTCTGGCGCGGATTCCCCGCGGGTGACTATGAAGTCGTCGGAATCCTGCTCAATGACCACGGGCAGGAAGAGGTCGTGGTGCAGGCGGCGATGCGGGTAGTCATCCGCTAGCGGCCAGGGGCTTGCGCCGTAGAACGGCGCGGACTGCTGGAGGGTTGGTTGGGCGGCAAGCGGAGCCGCGAGGCGCCGATCCCCGGGTCAGGGTCGGTCGGACGGAAGCGGAGCCCGCAACGCGACTATTTTGCCGGGCCCCGGTCGGGCCGTGCACGGGTGCCCGCGGCTGGCGAATGCGCGGGGACGGGACGGCGAATACCGTCCGCCCCGTCCCCGCACGGCACGGTTACGTCCGCACCCTGATGACGACCCGGCGATTCTGCGCCCGGCCCTCCGGCGTGTCGTTCGATGCCACGGGATTCGCCTCCCCGTAGCTGAACACGTTCATCTTGTGCAGCGGCACGTTGTGCTGCTCGTACAGATACCGCTTCACCGCCTCGGCGCGCTGCATGCCCAACTCCAGGTTGTTGTTCTCGCCACCGGTCGCATCCGTATGCCCCTCGATTTCGAGGAACTCGTTCTGCGCATCGGCCTGGAGCTGTCCGATCAACTGGTCGATTCTGGCCCGCGCCGCGTCCGGCAGATCGGCCCCGCCGGACTCGAAGTTCCCTTCGTCCTCGCTGAGGGTGACCTCGAAGATCAACCGGCCGGCCATCACCGCCATCTCATCCACGCGCGCGTCGACGTCCTGCGCCGCCATGGCCGCCCCGTCCGCCGCCGCCTGCGACATCTGGGCCGCCTGTCCGGCCTCCATCGCGCGCTGGTCGACCTCGCCGATCCGCTCCCCGTTCTGGATGGTCCGCTCCTGGGTCTCCTCGACCGTTTCCGCCACCGTATCGATCTTCACGTCGACCACGGCGGTTTCGGTGCGTACGAATCCCCGGGTCGCGCAGGCCGGCGCAACCACCGCAACAACTGCTGCCAACGTCACCACTTTGAACATCTTCACTCGCATGGTCTCTCCCTCGCTACAGGTCGTCGATCCAGTTTAGCCCGTCCCGCCACGTAGCCGTGGCGGGCATGAACCGCCAGTTGATCATCCGCCGTCAGAACCTTGATGGGGTGCCACCCCCGCCGGAAACCGGGCCGGAACGTCAGCACGTACTGATACCGCAGGCCCGGCACCAAATCTCCGAGAGCTTCAAGCATATCCTCTTCGGTGCCGGTCACGCGCACGCTGCCGCCGGTCCACCGCGCGAGATCCGCGAGCGTTGCCGACAGGGCAGCGCTGTCGGCCCCGCCCGCACCGCCGGGCCCGTCGCGCCGATCCAGCAGGCCGCCGACCGTGAGCAGATGTACCGGCACCGCGATGGCGCTGGCCACCCCGGACACCTCTTCCACGGTGCGACGGCTGCCGGTATCCACGCCATCGGTCACCACGAGCAGCGCCCGGTGGCGATTGCCGCTCCCGCCCACGAGAGTCGCCGTGTCGGCCACCGCGTCATAGAGTGACGTCCGGCCATACGGCCGGCCCGTCAGGCGCACCACGTCCAATCGATCCAGATCCTCGGTGAACGGAACGACCTCGCGCAGCGCGCTGTCGAACGAGAACAGTGCGGCCTCGTCACGGCCCTGCTGCAAAGAACCGATGAGCAACCTGACGGCGCGCCGGGCGCGGGCGATGTTGCCATCGATCGCCATGCTCCCGCTCATGTCGAGCAGGACCGCGATGCGGAGCGGCGCATGGCTCTCGAAGACACTGCGGATGGGGCGTCCGTACCCGCTGTCGACGAGCCGAAAGTCCGGGCAGGCAAGACCGCGTACGATGCGCCCCCGGGGGTCGCGAACGGAGACCTGGACCGTCACCATGTCGACACCGGAGCTGAACACCGGCGCCGCATCCCGCGTCACCGCGGCGCCCGTGCGCTGCCCCGCCAGCGCCGGGGCGGACAGCAACAACACTCCGATTATCGAGAGGTGTACGCCGGACATGTGAACAATCGGGTCCCTGACACTGATTTTAAGGCTTTCGCGCCGGTTGTGCACACGCGATATCGGTCGCCGGCGGTGATGCGGCGGGAAAGTTGGCGGGAAGCGCGGGCCGGCCCGCCGCGGCCGAGGGGCCCGGGGCCGGAATCAGGGCAGCCCGGCCGGTTCCAGGAGCCGTGCTATCTCGCGCGACGCCGCGCGCGCGGCAGGGGAAATCGTGCACGGTTCGATGTCGCCGGCCGCCGCGTACACCTCCAGCCGGCGGACCTCCGCCACCAGCCTCGCGGCGAAGGCGGCCCGGCTCCGGTCCAGATGCTCTATCAGGGACCCGGCCGGGGGACACCCGCGCACCTCCACGCCGGGGTGCTGCCGGGCGAACGTCGCAAGACACCGGCGCATCGCGAAGGCCTTGGCGACCAGCAGCGCAGACCGCGGCTTCTGCCCCGCGGCCTCGAGGATCGTCATGCCGAACCGTACGTTCTCCAAGGTGTTGCGCGCGTCGACCTCGGTCGTGACGGCCGAGGCCGGCACCCCCCGGCGCATCAGCTCATCCTTGAAGACGAGGGCCTCCGGCTTGTCGAATACGTGCTCGGTCATCGGACCGGCGCGTCCCGACACGAGTATGCGCGGCGCCCATCCCGCGGCGTAGAGCTGCGCCGCCCGCCGGGGAACCTCCAGTCCCCGGCTGCCGAATACGAAGATGACGTCGCTGGCCACCGGCGCCTGCGTCGAACACAGGTCGCTCCAGATCGGCTGCAGCAGCCGCGCGTACTCCTCCGACTCGAGGCCGTCGATCCGCACGCGGATCTTCTACCACGAGCGGCCGGGGTGCGCCGGTCGAACGGAACCGGTCCGTACGCTATGATGCTGCCAGGATCTTCGGCCGGCGCCCGGCCGGCAGAGCCCGCACCCGCCGAGCATCATGTCCGCGTGGTCACACCCCATCCGCCCGGTCGACCGTTGCACCGGACATTCGGCGACCGGCGCCCGGGCGAGACGAACGCGGCGGATCGGGTGGGCGCTTTGCATCCTGCTCGGCGCCGCCCTCGCGGGCGGCGGTCAGCCCGCCCCGGACCGGTTGACGGTCATCTCGCGCGACGGCCGCCGCCCCCTGCCCACGGTCACCATCGGCGGTCGCACCATGGTCGCCCTGACCGAGCTCCTGGAACCGTTCGGTCTCCGGCTGGGCGACGACCGGCAACCCGGCCGGTTGACGCTCCTGCGCGGGACGACGGTGATGGTGCTGACGGCGGACGACGGGATCGTGTCCGTCGCGGGGCGCCTCGAGTCGCTCAGCGCCCCTCCGGTAGAGCGCGGGGGCGTCTGGTTCGTACCGACCGACTTCATCGGAAGAGTGCTTCCCCTTGTATCCGATCAGCCGGTCGAGCTGAGAGCCCGCTCGGGGCTGGTGCTCCTCGGTGACGTCCGGGTCCCCCAGGTGGTCGCCCGATATCAGCGCACCGGGCGGCAGTCGCGGCTGCGTCTCATGGTCACCCCGACCCTCGAACCTCGCATCGAACAGGCGGCCGGCCGACTCTTCGTCACCTTCGACGCCGATGCCGTCGACCTCGTGCTGCGCGACTTTTCTGCCGACGACCTGCTCCGGCGGGTGCTCGTGGACGACCGGCGCGCCCGGTTGGAAGTCGAGCTCGGCGACGCTTTCGGCAGCTATTCGGCGGCCAGCGCGCCGGCGCTCGGCGACAGTCTGGACGTGGTCATCGATCTGAGACCGGCGGCGACGACGACGTCTGCCGCCCCGGCGGCGCCCGATCCGCGTCCGGCCCGCGGGACGGAAGAAGCCGGCGGGACGGAAGAAGATGCCGGGCTTCCGGACCTGGCGGACCTCGCACTGCCGTCGACGCTTCGCGCCATCGCCATCGATCCGGGACACGGCGGCGCCGAATCCGGGACGCGGGGTCCCGAGGGCACGCTGGAAAAGGACGTCACCCTCAGTGTCGCGCGCCGGCTGCAAGCCGCTATTCAACGCCGGCTGGGGCTGCGGGTGGTGCTGACCCGCTCGGGCGACACCACCGTGACGCTGGACGAGCGCGCAGCCATCGCGAACAACAACCGCGCCGACCTGTTCATCAGTCTGCACGCGAACGCGTCGGTGCGGGAGACCGCCGCCGGGGCCGAGGTCTTCTATCTCAGCCCGACCGAATACGCCTACGACCCGGGGGACGTACCGGCCGGCGGCGAACGGATTCCGGTGGTCGGCGGCGGAACCCGGATGCTCGACATCGTGCGCTGGGAACGGGCGCAGCTCCGCTTCGTCGATCGGTCCGCCCGATGGGCGCAGACGGTCGCCGAAGAGCTGCGGGCTCGACTGCCCATGAGCCCGCGGGACGTGCAGCAGGCACCGCTCCGAGTGCTCGTCGGGGCCAACATGCCGGCCGCCCTGGTCGAAATGGGGTTCATCTCGAATCCCGACCAGGAAGCCCAGCTCATCTCCCCGGCCTTTCAGAACGCCGTCGTCGACGCACTGCTGCGCAGCATCATGCGATACCGGGACCTGCTGGAACAGGGCTTTCCCGTCGACGATCCGCTCGCCGGGGAACCGCCGGCGGACGATTCGGAGGAGACCGGGAGGCCGGCCCCGTGAACCGCACCTCGCTGGCAAGAATCGCGTTCGGCGCCGCCGCGCTGGGCGGCGCCTGGGTGCTGTTCGTCGGGCTGCCTGGATGGTACCCGGCCGAAGAATCCACGGCCCCGATCGGCGCCGCGTCGAATGAACCGACGGCAGGCGCGCGCACCGTCTCGACGCTGTTCTACATCTCCGACGACGGCATGCGGCTCGTCGGAGTCCCGCTCCAACTGGCGCGCCAGGCGGACCCGACCGCGCAGGCCCGCGTCATTCTTGAGGCCCAGCTCGACGAACCGCCGGCGCCGCTCCTCTCGCCGATTCCCCCCGGCACCGCCCTGCGCGCGGTCTATCTCACCGAGGACGGCGATGCGTTCGTCGATCTCACCGAGGAGGTCGCGCTCGGTCACTCCGGCGGGTCGCGGGAAGAGCTGTTCACGGTGTACGCCATCGTGAACGCCCTGACCATGAATGTCGCCGCCATCGACGCCGTGCAGATCCTGGTCGACGGCGTCGAGATCGACACGCTCGTCGGACACGTGGACTTGCAGCGACCCCTGAAACAGAACCTCGATGTGCTCGAAGCCCCGAGCACCGACCGGATGCCGGCCGACGGCTCGTCATCCGACCCGGACCGTTCGTCATGACCCCTACCACCCGCAACGATGCGCGACCTCCCGATCAGCTCCGGCCGACCCTTTTGACGCCCCACTATCTCGAACACCCCGAAGGGTCGGTCCTCATGGAAGCCGGGCGCACCCGGGTCATCTGCACCGCGAGCATCGAAGACAAGGTGCCTCCGTTCCTCCGCGGCTCCGGCAAGGGCTGGGTGACCGCCGAGTACGGGATGCTGCCGCGCGCCACGTCGACGCGCACGACCCGTGAGGCGAGTCGCGGCAGGCCGAGCGGACGCACCCAGGAGATCCAACGGCTGATCGGCCGCTCGCTGCGCGCGGTCACGACCCTCGAAGCCCTCGGGGAACGCACCGTCTGGATCGACTGCGACGTCATCCAGGCCGACGGCGGAACCCGCACCGCGGCGATCACCGGAAGTTTCGTCGCACTCGTGTTCGCGTTGCGGGGGCTTCGGGACCGCGGCGCGATCGCCCGTCTGCCGCTGACCGATCACGTCGCCGCGATCAGCGTCGGAGTCGTCGGCGGCAGCCCGTTGCTCGACCTCGCCTACGAGGAAGACTCGAACGCGGAGGTCGACATGAACGTGGTCATGACCGGGGACGGCCGCTTCATCGAGGTGCAGGGAACGGCCGAAGGCGCGCCCTTTTCCCGTACTTCGCACGATGCGCTGCTCGCGTTGGCCGAGACCGGCATCCGCCGGCTGGTCGAGATGCAGCGCGATCTGGTCGGAGCGCTGACGCAGCCGTGACCGGCGTCCGGCCGTCCCGGTTGCTCGTCGCCACCACCAATCCGGGCAAGCTCGCGGAGATTCGGGACATCCTCGGCGGGATGCCGCTGGCCCTGGCGGCGCTCGACGAGCATGCCGGACTTTCCGAGCCGGAGGAGACCGGTACGACGTTCGCGGCCAACGCCCGCCTGAAGGCGCGCTACTACGCCGGGGCGACCGGAGAGCTCACCGTCGCCGAGGATTCGGGACTCGAAATCGACGCGCTGAACGGAGAGCCGGGTGTGCGCTCGGCGCGATTCAACGGCGAATCGTATGCGGACAAGTTCGCAGCGATACGGCGGATGCTCGCCGAACGGGGGACGGACACCAGTACCGCGCGTTTCGTCTGCGCCCTCGCCCTCGCGCGCGCCCGCGCCGACGGCATCCTCTGGGAGGCCGCGGGCATCGTCGAGGGGCGCCTGCAACTGCCCCCCCGCGGCAGCGGGGGGTTCGGATACGACCCCATCTTCCACTACCCCTCCTATGGGCGCACGCTGGCCGAGGTGACGCCGGACGAAAAGGCGGCGGTCAGCCATCGCGGGCAGGCGTTCCGGCAGCTCCGCCGATACCTGACGACCTCGCCTGAGGCAGCTCGATGGTGAACGTCGTCCCGCCGCCGTCCCGGTTGGCCGCCCGCACCGATCCCTCGTGCAGACCAATCAGGTGCTTGGCGATGGCCAGCCCGAGCCCGGTGCCCCCCGGGTCGCGGGGCCGCGCAGCGTCCACCCGATAGAACCGCTCGAAGATCCGGGTCAGATCCGTGTCCGGAATCCCCGGGCCGCGGTCGGCGACGGTGATGCGGATGTGGCCGTCCCGACCGGTTGCGCCGAGCTCGATGGCGCTGTCGGCCGGGGAGTAGTTGACGGCGTTCTCGACGAGATTGCGGATGGCGTCGTGGAGCTTGAGAGGGTCGGCCAGGACCGTGCCCGCGTCCGAAGCGATGGAGGTCCTGACGTCCAGATGCTTGCTCTCGACCAGCGGCGCCAGCTCGCCGACCACCGAATCGAACGTCGCCTCCAGGACACAGGGCGTCAGCACCAGTTCCTCCTGTCCCGCATCGAGGCGGGCCAGCCGCAACAGGTCACTGACCAGACGCTCCATCCTCGCGCTGTTCCTGGCGATAATCGCCACGAATCGGCGTTCCTCGGGACGAACCTCCTCGAGGAGGGCTTCGACCCCGCCCCGGATCGCGGTGAGCGGCGTCCGCAGCTCATGCGACACATTGGCGACGAAGTCCTGCCGGACCTGATCCGCCCGCCTGAACTCCGTGACGTCGTGGAGAACGAGGGCCACGCCCCGCTCGCCGTTGGCGGCGAAGGGTCGCGCATTGGCCAACAGCACCTTGGGGGGGTCGGTATTCAACGTCACCTCGTTCCCCGGCCCGGCATCACCCGCCACCGCCGACGCAATCACCCGGGCCACCTCCGGATGCCGGATCAACTCCACGTGGAAGCGGCCGGTCGGGTCGCTGCCGATACCGAGCATACGCTTGACGGATTCGTTGGCGATCTGCACCCGGCCCTGCTCGTCGATCACCAGGACCCCCTCGACCATCCCCCCCAGAATGGCGTCGGTTCGCGTCTGCTGGCCGGACAGATCCTTCACTTGGCGGGCCAGCTCGAGCGCCGCCTGATCGAGGGCCCGCGCCATCACCCCCAGCTCGTCGTCGCCGTGCTCGCGCCCGACCGGAAACGGCGCCCCAGCCGAATAGCGCCGGGCCATTTCGGTGAGCGCCCGGACCCGCCGCTGGAGCCGGATCGACGCGACCCGGGCGACCGCCAGCGCCGCCCCCACCGCCACCAGGAACCCGACGGCGAGCGCCGGGACGAGGGGACCGAACCGATCTTCGACGCCCGTCGACGACGTGC
Organism: Vicinamibacterales bacterium; assembly: GCA_965229825.1. Taxonomy (GTDB): domain Bacteria; phylum Acidobacteriota; class Vicinamibacteria; order Vicinamibacterales; family UBA8438; genus JAJEEA01. The sequence continues at coordinate 497,566 of CBDDJQ010000011.1, read as the reverse complement.
GCGCCGACCAGACGATCAGCGCGACGGTCACCAGGGCCGCGGCGGCGACGGCCATCGACGTCAGGAACAGGCGGGTCGGCAGCCTCACGGGACCTTGCAGCCCGTGGTGAAACCCCGCGTTGCACCGAGACCGGCGGGGGCGCCAGCGGACTGGAAGACGTCCGTGCCAGCGGACTGGAAGACGTCCGTGCCTGACAAGGCGTGACGAGGGAGCATATTGGGCATATGGTGACCGCGGAGCAGAGGGCAGCTCCGAGGAACAACGCAGTCAGGCAGGATGCGCCGCCGGTCGAATGCAGCGGGGACTTTCGCCACGGGCTGCTTGGGCAAGTGGACGGAGCGGGCCGGCGGCAGCGTCCGCGGTGCGGCGGCCGTCGCCGGCGGTTCGGGGACCGTCACGGGGTCTCGATGAACTTGTATCCGAACTGCTTGATGGTCACGATGTGTTCGACCAGCGTGGGCAGCTTCTCGCGCAGCCGCCGGATGTGCACGTCGACGGTGCGGGTGCCTCCGGTGTACTGGTACCCCCAAACGTCGGAGAGCAGCAGATCGCGCGACAGCACCCGGCCGCCGTGCTCGACCAGGTACTGCAGCAGCAGGAACTCCTTGGCCGTCAACCGCACCGGTCGTCCGTCCTCGCTGATTTCGTGCCGATCGAGATCGATCACCAGCGAACCGAACCGGAGGATCTTGTCCGGTCCGTAGGGCTGGGTGCGGCGCAGGACGGCCCGCAGCCGCGCCACCAGCTCTCTCGGGCTGAACGGTTTCGTCACGTAGTCGTCGGCGCCGAGCTCGAGCCCCTTTACCCGGTCCTCTTCTTCCGCCCGCGCCGTCAGCATGATGATCGGCACCGCCGCGGTCTTCGGATCGCTGCGCATCATCCGGCAGATCTCGAAGCCGCTGAGCCCCGGCAGCATCAAGTCGAGCACGACCAGATCGGGGAGCTGGCGTATTTGCTCCAGGGCGTCGGTACCGGTTCCGACGACGTTGGTGCTGAAACCGGCTCGCGACAGGTGGTGTTCGACCAGCTCCGCGATATCCGGATCATCCTCGACGACGAGTATGCGACTAGGCATCTGCAATGGGCTCAGACAACCACCGGCTCGCTCACCGCTCCCGGCGCGGCGCCGGGTCGGCGCCGTGTGCGCCGCCTTCGCGTCCGTGGTGGCGGACGTCGCGCCCGGACACGATGAAGATCGCCTCTTCGGCGATGTTCGTGGCGTGATCGCCTATCCGCTCGAGATGTCGCGAAATGAGCAGGAGCTCGAGCGCGGACTGGGTCACCCCGGTATCGGCGCACATGATCCCGATCAGCTCGCGGAACACGCGATCCTTGAGGCGGTCGACGGAGTCATCGCGGTCGAGGACCTCCTGCGCCAGCCGGCTGTCCTGCCGGACGAAGGCGTCGAGGGCGTCGCGCAGCATGCCCTGGGCGATGTCCGCCATCCGGGGGACGTCGATCAGGGGCTTGACCGCCGGATGCTCCAGATACCGGAGGGTCGCTTCGGCGACGTTGATCGCGAAGTCGCCGACGCGCTCGAGATCGCTGTTTATCTTGACGCCGGACACCACCACCCGCAGATCCGTCGCCACCGGCTGATGCAACGCGAGCAACTGGAAGCACCGCTCGTCGATTTCGATGTGCAATCGGTTGATCGGATCGTCGCCGGCCAGCACCTGCTCGGCCCCCGCGTGATCGCGGTCGACCAGCGACTGCACCGAGGCGCGCACCTGCTCCTCGGCGGCGCCGGCCATCACCAGCAGCCGCTCCTTGAGGTGGTCGAGATCATCCTGGAAGTGCGGCATCGACCTCTCGACGATTCGTGGGCTACCCCAGCCGACCGGTGACGTAGTCTTCGGTCAGCTTCCGGGCCGGAGCCATGAAGATCCGGCTCGTCAGATCATGCTCCACCAGCTTGCCCAGCCAGAAGAACGCGGTGCGGTCCGAGACGCGCGCGGCCTGCTGCATGTTGTGCGTCACGATAACGATCGTGTAGCGGCGCTTGAGCTGATAGAGCAGCTCCTCGATGCGCTGCGTCGCAATGGGATCGAGGGCCGACGCCGGTTCGTCCATCAGCAGGATGTCCGGCTCGACGGCCAGCGCCCGCGCGATGCACAACCGCTGCTGCTGGCCGCCGGACAGGGTGAGCGCCGACTCCCCCAGCCGGTCGTGCACTTCGTCCCACAGGGCGGCGGCCATCAGGCTGGCTTCGACCCGATCCTCCAGCTCGGTCCGTGATTCGGTCAGGCCGTTGATACGCAATCCGTACGCGACGTTCTCGAAAACCGACTTGGGGAACGGATTCGATTTCTGGAACACCATGCCGACACGGCGGCGCACCTGCACCGGATCCGTATCGGAGGCGTAGATGTCCTGTCCGTCGATGGTGACCGATCCGGTCACGCGGGTCGCCGGAATGATCTCGTTCATCCGGTTCAGCGCCCGGAGAAACGTGCTCTTGCCGCATCCGGAGGGACCTATGCACGCCGTAACCTGGTTCGCGGGGATGCGCATCGACACGTTGTCGAGGGCCCGCGTCTCACCGTAGAAGCAACTCAGGCTTCTGACGTCGACCTTCGTCCCGATGTCGGCAACCTCGCGATCGCCGCCGCGCGCCGCGACGTCGGCCAGGGACGGTATCGCCGTGCTGCGTGAGGCCATTGTCTCGAGCGGCCGGCCGCGCCACGGTCGTCACCGCTGATATCGGTCCCGCAACCAGGCGGCAAAGCCGTTCATCGCGAACAGCAGGACCAGCAACACAATGATACCGGCAGCCGCGTTCTCGAGAAACGCCTCCTGCGGCCGGGACACCCAGTTGAACACCTGAATCGGCAGCACCGTGAACGGCGACCAGACGCCGTCCGGCGCAAACGGCACGTAGGTCAGGGCCCCGATCGCGATCAGGGGCGCCGTCTCCCCGATCGCCCGCGACAACGCCAGTATCATCCCCGTGAGCATGCCGGGCAGGGCGACCGGCAGCACCTGATGCCAGACGGTCTGCCACCGCGTCGCCCCGAGGGCGTACGACGCCTCCCGCAACGACGGCGACACCGCCCGGAGCGCTTCGCGCGAGGACAGAATCACCACCGGCAGCACCAGCAGGGCGAGGGTGGCGGCACCGGCCAGGACGCTCCGGCCGAACCCCAGGGTGCGCACGAAGAGCCCCAACCCCAGGAGCCCGTAGATCACCGACGGCACCCCCGCGAGGTTGGCGATATTGATCTCGATCAGACGGGCCCGCCACCCGCGCTCGCCGTATTCTTCCAGATAGACCGCCGCCCCCACCCCGATCGGCACCGCCAGCACGATGGTCAGGGTGATCACCCACACCGTGCCGGTGAGGGCCGCGAAGATGCCGGCGTTCTCGGCGCGACGCGATGGAAGGCTCGTCAGGAAGTCCCAGGACAGCCGCCCCAGCCCCTCGCGAAAGATGTCGGCCAGCAGGATCGCAAGCACCAGCAACCCGATCAGGGTGGCGCCCAACCCCAGACCGTGCAGGGCCAGGTCGGACAGCCGGTTCCGCAACTGCCGGGTCACGTGTACGTCTCCCGATACCGCCCGCGCAGCCAGGTGCTGACGAGGTTCAGAAGCAGCGTGCTGATGAAGAGCAGCATGCCGACCGCGAAAATCGTCCGGTAGGCCAGGGTCCCGGCCGGAGTATCGCCGAGACTGACCTGCACGATGTACGCGGTCATCGTCTCGATCGGCACCAACGGATTGAGGGTGAGCCGCGGTTGCTGTCCGGCCGCGATGGCCACGATCATCGTCTCGCCGATGGCGCGCGAGACGGCCAGGACCGCGGCGGCCGAGACCCCCGACCACGCGGCCGGCAGAACCACGCCGAGCGTGGTCTGCATGCGGGTGGCCCCCAACGCCCGGGACGCGTCTCTGAGACCCCGCGGAACCCCCTGCAGGGCGTCTTCCGACAGGGAGGACACCATCGGCAGGATCATGACGCCCATCACCAGACCGGGACTCAGCGCGTTGAACCCGGACAGGCCCGGGATCAACTGCTGCAGGAAGGGGGTGACGACGAGCAGCGCGAAGTAGCCGTACACGACGGTCGGCAGGCCCGCGAGGACTTCCAGCACCGGCCTGACGCTTCGGCGCACCTTCGACGGCGCGTACTCGCTGAGATAGATGGCGGTCAGCAGCCCGGCCGGCAGCGCCACCGCGAGGGCGATGGCCGACACGAGCAGAGTGCCCACCACCAGCGGCAACACACCGAAGGACTGCTGGGTCCACACCGTCCCGAACAGGAACTCGAACGGCGACACCTCACGGAAGAACTGAATGGTCTCGATGGACAGGATGGACACGATGCCGACGGTCGCGAGCACCGACACCCCCGCGCAGGCGCGGAGCACCCATTCGATGACGCCCTCGATGCGGTCCTGTGATGTCCGCGCCATGTTCGCAGTGCCGAGTGACGGCCCCCGGGCGCGGCCCGGCGGGCAGGTGTGAAGAAACGACGCGGCCCCCCGTCATCGCGACCGGGTCAGCAACGCTTCCAGCGAAGCGATCTGGTCACCCTCGCCCGGGCCGCCGCACATCGTACCGAGGACCCGGTCGTCCACCCGTCGCCGCACCAGGCACGGTCGCTCCACCCGCTGCACGCGGCCATCCCCGCAAGCGCGGCCAGAACCCCGATGCCGGCCACCGGCAGGACCGGGAACCGCCGGGACGCCGCCAACAAACCACAGCGGAGTCCGCCTACGATGTTCGTACACTAGCGTCAGTCAGGCCCACCACTGTTAAGAAGGTGTAAATTCTGGGTTACAGATTCTCGGCAAACCGGTAGCCGAGACCGAACACCGTTTCAATCTGCCCGCCGGCCGGTCCCAGCCTGGCCCGCAATCGGCCCAGGTGCACCAACCCACCGCGTTCATCCCCGATCACCGATCGGATCCGGATGCAGCCGGCCGAATCGGGATTGGACACTCCGAAATTAACGCGAGCGTAATCGTCCCGTAATCTCTCTGTCACAGCCGCTCTATACCATTGCATGCATGACAAATCGGGAAAACAGCGGTCCCCCCGCCCGCCCGTCGCGCGCCGGACGGGACCGACTGCGTGGAGACGACGGCATACGAACACGGTTCCGAATCTGGATGGCGGCAGCCCTGCTGCTCGGCGCCGCCCCGGCCGCGGCGCAGGACATGGGACGGGTGGCCGGGGTGGTCATCGACCAGACGAATGCGATCACCCTCCCCGGCGTGCCGGTCGAAGCGGTCGGCACCACCTGCATCACCTATACCGACCTCGACGGCCGCTACAACCTGGAGCTGCCGGCCGGCGAGCAGCAGTTGCGAATCTCGCTCGGCGGATATGCCGAGCAGCTCGTCAACATCGAGATCGTCCCGGGACAGATCACCGAGGTCCAGGTCTCGCTGACCACCAACGTCTTCGCGGAAGAGGTGGCCGTCATCGCCGCCACCCTCGAAGCGCAAAGCTCCACCGCGTCGGCGCAAATGATGCTGCGGATGCGCGCGCCGGCGGTACAGGACAACATCGGCGCGGCGGAAATGCGATCGAACAACGACTCGGACGCGGCGGACGCCATGAGCCGGGTCACCGGGGTCTCGGTCGTCGACAACCAGTCGGTCTTCGTGCGGGGTCTCGGCGAGCGCTACAGCAACACGACCCTGAACGGCACGACCCTGCCCACCACCGAGCCGGACCGCCGGGTGGTGCCCCTCGACCTGTTCCCGGCCGGCCTCATCGACAGCGTCCAGGTCAGCAAGACCTACACCCCCGACAAGCCGTCGCAGTTCGCGGGCGGGCTCGTCGAGATCATTCCGCTGAAGCTGCCGAACGAGACCGCCTACGAGTTCTCGCTCGGCGGCGCCCACAACAGCATCACGACGGGCCGGAGCGGTCTCGACTACAACGGGGGCCGCGCGTGGAGCGGGTTCGACGACGGAACCCGCGAGCTTCCCGCCGGCTTCCCCGATCGCAAGGTCATTCGCGGCGGCCGGTTCACGAGCGACGAGCTGGGATTCCTGCGGAGCGACCTGGAACGGCTGGGAGAATCGTTCAACAACGTCTGGGACCCGGTGGCGAAGGACCAGCCGATGGATCAGTCCTACAGCGGGCTGTTCGGCGGCCGCTTCGGCAAGCTGGGCGTCGTCGCCACGATGCGGCACTCGCAGAACTCGCAGAACACCAACGAGCGGCAGACGTTCTACAAGGTCGGCTCGGGCGGCGGCATCGAGCGGTTCAACGGCCCCTACGACTTCAACGAGACCCGGTTCGTGTCGACGGTGGGCGGCGTCGGCAACCTCGCCTACCAGTTCAACCCGAACCATCGGCTGTCGGTCGACAACTTCCATACGCACGTCGGCACCGACCAGACCCGCATCTTCGAGGGATTCAACAGCGACGCGGACAACGACATCCGCAACCAGCGGCTCTTCTTCGTCGAGGAGCAGATTCGGGCGCACCACGTGGGCGGCGACCATCTGTTCCCGAACGCCTCGAACAGCCGGCTCGACTGGAAGGTCGCGTTCTCGCAGGCGGATCGCGCGGAACCGGACCTGCGCGAGGTGCTGTACGAGTTCGACCCCGCTCGCGAAGCGTTCGTGCTCGCCGACGAGTCCCAGAGCGGATTGCGGCAGTTCAACGACCTCGTGGACGACAGCGTGGAGTTCAACCTCAACTGGTCGACGCTGGTGGAGAACTGGGCGGGGCTCCCGACCCAGTTCAAGTTCGGCACCAGCTACATCGATCGCAGCCGGGACTTCCTCTCTCGGCGGCTCCGGTTCGTGCCGACGAGCACCAGCGGACTCGACCTCTCGTTGCCGGCCGAGGACCTGTTCACGCCGAGCCACATCGGCCGGAACTTCCAGCTCAAGGAGGAAACGCGGCCGACCGACCAGTACGACGCGGCCCAGGAGACGGTTTCGGCCTACGGCATGGTCGACCTTCCGCTGGCCGTTCGGCTTCGCCTCGTGGCGGGGGCCCGGGTCGAGAACTTCCGGCAGCAGGTCGACACCTTCGACCCGTTCGCGCGCGCCGTCTTCGGCGATGCGGACGTCATCCGGGCCGAGCTCAACGAGACCGACATCTTCCCGGCGGTCAACATGGTGTACTCCGTCCGGAACAATCAGAACCTGCGGGTCGGGTTCAGCCAGACCGTCAACCGCCCCGAGTTCCGGGAGGTCGCGCCGTTCGAGTTCACCGACGTCGTCGGCGGGCGGGCCACCGTGGGCAACCCCGATCTGGAGCAGTCGCTGATTCAGAACTTCGACGTGCGCTGGGAGCTGTTTCCCGGTGCCGGGGAGGAAGTGGTCGCGGCCAGCTTCTTCTACAAGAACTTCGACAACCCGATCGAGCGGATCGTCGAGCCGACGGCCCAGCTCCGGACCTCGTTCACCAACGCCGACTCCGCCCGCAACGCCGGCTTCGAAATCGAGGGACGCAAGTCGATCGGCGAGTATCTGTTCGTCGGCGCCAACTACACCTACGTCGACTCCGAGGTCACCCTCGACGCCGCCTCTCGGCAGGTGCAGACGTCGCTGGTGCGTCCGCTCGCCGGCACCTCGAAGAACCTCTTCAACACGATGCTGGAAGTGAGGAACGGGGGCTACTCCGGCCGCCTGCTCCTGAACTTCTTCGACGACCGCATCAGCGACGTCGGCTCGCTCGGTCTGCCCGACATCGTCCAGGATGGGCGGAACTCGCTCGACTTCGTCTTCTCGAAGCGATTCAGTCAGGTGAGCTTCAGATTCGCGGTCACCAACCTGACCGACGAACCCTACGTCTTCCAGCAGGGCGGACAGGACCAGCGGGTGTACAAGCTCGGCCGCACCATGGCCTTCGGCCTGTCGGTGCATCCGTAGACACCGTCCGGGACGCAACAGAGAACAGAGCAGAGATTCGAATCATCCGAACCAGGACAGACCAGCATGTGGACCAATACGCACAGCACGACCCCGGGAGCCCGTAGTGAAAGTCCCCGCTGCAATCGACCGGCGATGCATCCCGCGCCTCGCCGGTCTCGGTGCAACGCGGGGTTTCACCACGGGCTCCTCGGCGGCGCCGCGGCGGCGCTGCTGCTCGCCGGCGCCGGCATCCTGCTGACCGGAGAACCGGCATTCACCCAGTCGACGACCTCGTGCCGGAACGTCGACGGCATCGACAAGGAGGTCTGTGTCGTCAGCGGAAGCATCACGAGCGACACGACCTGGGACAGCAACAGCTACTGGGTGCTGCGCGGCGCCGTGTTCGTCAACTCGCCGGCCCGGCTCACCATCGACGCCGGCACCGAGATCTTCGGGGAGTTCGCCACCAACGGCACCCTCATCATCGCCCGCGGCGCCCAGATCCTCGCCAACGGCACCGCCAGCGCCCCGATCGTGTTCAGCAGCGACCAGCCCATCGGCGAGCGGGGGCGCGCCGACTGGGGCGGGCTGATCATCAACGGCGGCGCGCCGCTCAACGTGCCGGGCAGCGAGAGCGTGGGCGAGGGCGACACCGGCAACTACGGCGGCACCAACGCTACGGACGACAGCGGGCACCTGAAGTACGTCCGCGTGGAGTTCGCGGGCACCGAGTTCAGCCCCGACAACGAGCTGAACGGCATCGCCTTCCAGGGCGTCGGCAGCGGGACCGAGGTCGACAACATCATGGTGAAGTACAACAAGGACGACGGCCTGGAATTCTTCGGCGGCACCGTCGCGGTGAAGCACGTGGTGCTGCAGGGCATCGCCGACGACAGCGTCGACTGGACCGACGGCTGGACCGGCAAGGGCCAGTTCATCATCGTCATGCAGAGCGGGGACGACGCCGACCAGGGCATCGAGGCGGACAACAACGGCGACAACAACACCCTGACGCCGCGCTCCAACCCGACCCTGTACAACCTGACCCTGATCGGCGACCCCGACACCGACCAGGGCAGCGAGAGCGACATCGGGATGCTGCTGCGGGAGGGCACCTCCGCCACGATCCGGAACTTCATCATCACCGGCTTCAAGGAGGCGTCAGTGGACATCGACCACACGGTGACGTTCGAGCAGGTCGAGAAAGGGAACCTGACGCTCGCGAGCGGCATCATCTTCGGCAACTGCTCGGTGATCGGATGCGACGGTCAATTCCGGCCCGACAGCGACGACGCCGAGGCTTCGACCACGACGAAGGACTTCGTCACCGGCAGCTCCAACGTCTCGTTCGCCGACCCGATGCTCACCGATCCCTACAACCTGTCGAGCCCGAACTATCAGCCGGCCGCGTCGTCACCGGCCCTGACCGGGGCGGTGTCCTGGTCCGTGCCGCCCAGCGACGGCTTCTTCGACGTCGCCAACTTCATCGGCGCGGTCGGACCGGCCGGCGGCGGACAGGACACCTGGTGGCAGGGGTGGACCGACTTCGCAACCAACTGACTCGGACCGGCCGGCGGCGGACAGGACACCTGGTGGCAGGGGTGGACCGACTTCGCGACCAACTGACGACGTTCGCCGAGACCCTCCGTCACGGCACCCTCCGCCGCGCGGCGGAGGGTGCCGTGTACGCGTTCGTCCTCACCCTGGCCCTCTCCGGATGCGATACGGCGCCGCCGCCGCTCACCAACCCCGAACCTTCATCGGAAGCGCTGGCCGGCGCCGTGCTGGACGCCCTGGCCGCGGGTGACGCGGACCGACTCGCCACGCTCGCCCTCAACGGTCAGGAGTTCCGTGACGTCGTCTGGCCGGAGCTCCCGGCGAGTCGGCCGGAACGCGGCGTACCCGTGTCGTACGCCTGGGGCGACCTGCGCCAGAAGAGCTCGAACGCCCTGCGCCGACTCGTCGCGCGCTGGGGCGGACACCGCTTCACGCTGCTCGCCGTCGCCTACGATGGCGAGACCACCGACTACGGCGCCTTCCTCGTGCATCGGGAAACCCGCCTGCGGGTGCTGGACGAGGCCGGCCGGGAAATGGAGATGCATTTCTACGGGTCGACCCTCGTGCGCGGCGACGAGCACAAGGTCTTCAGCTTCGTGGTCGACTGACCGCGCCCCGCGGCTGGTCCGAAGCGGAACCGCCGCAAGCGAGGCGGAGACGCAAGGCGACGGTTTCCGGGCTATAGTCGTTCGGACGGATCGCGAGGCGGCGATCTCCCGCACACGCCGGGAACGCCGCGCCGGAGCGGTCGCCGCTCCCGCAACCGACTCCGGACCGGCCTCTCCGACGCACGTCGGCCCCTCGCGCGAGCCCGTCCTGAAACGACAGAGAAGGAAGCACCATGGCACCACGACGCGACTTCCGGGTCACCAAGATCGTGTGCACGCTGGGCCCGTCCAGCTCGTCGTCGGAGCAGATCGAGCAGCTCGCCCGGGCGGGCATGAACATCGCGCGGCTCAACATGTCGCACGGCAGCCACGCCAGCCACCTGGAGGTGATCCGGGCCGTCCAGAACCTCAACCAGCGCCTGAACCACCCGATCGCCCTGCTGCTCGACCTCCAGGGACCGGCCATCCGCACCGGCGACCGCCTCGGCCACCTGGCCCTGGAGGTCGGTCAGGAGTTCCACGTCACCGTCGGCCCCACCGAGGACCCCGAGGAGCGGAGCATCCACGTCGACTACCAGGACATGGTGCATCAGCTGAAGACGGGCGATCGCATCACCGTCGACAACGGACTGATCAACCTGGAGGTGCTGGAAACGCGCGAGGACGACCTGCGTTGCCGGGTGCTGGACGGCGGGGTCCTGGGGTCGCGCAAGCACATCAATCTCCCCGGCATCCGCATCAACCTGCCGTCGATTACCGAGCAGGACGTGGCGGACATCCGTTTCGCCATGGAGCACGACATCGATTTCCTCGCGGTGTCGTTCGTGCGCAGCGCCGAGGCGGTGCGCGACGCGCGGAGAATCATCGACGAGGCCGGCGGGCATCCCATGCGCATCGTCGCGAAGATCGAGAACCAGGAGGGCCTCGACAATCTCGAGGAGATCATCGACGCGGCCGACGGCATCATGGTGGCTCGCGGCGACCTCGGCGTCGAGGTGCAATTCGAGAAGCTCCCGGTGGCCCAGCGCGACATGGTGCGGCGCTGCGCACTCGCCGGCAAGGCGGTGATCGTGGCGACCCATCTGCTGGAATCGATGATCGACAACCCGATGCCGACGCGGGCCGAGGTCACCGACGTCGCCAACGCGGTGTACGAACAGGTGGATGCGGTGATGCTCAGCGGGGAAACCGCGACCGGGAAGTACCCGGTGCGTTGCGTCTCGGTGCTCGACCGCATTGCCCGAGGCATCGAGAAGGAACGCGGGTTCGAGCTCCACCGCGACCGGGAACCGAAATCGATCCGCGAGCAGTTGGCCCGCAGCGCCTGCCTTCTCGCCGATTCGCTCGGGTCCCGGGCGATCGTCGTCATCACGATGCGCGGCCTGCTGGGTCATCTCGTCAGCAGCTTTCGCCCGCGGGGCGCCATCATCTACGCCTTCACCTCCACCGAGGTCGTCCGCAGGCGGCTCTGGCTCTCGCGTTCCATCGTGCCGTTCACCATCGACGTGTCCGGGGAGCCGGACGAGACGGTGGTCGACGCCCTCGAACGCCTGAAGGCGCACGACCGGCTGGAGAGCGGCGAGCCGGTGGTGATCGTCGCCAACGTCGCCAGCCGCCATGGCTTCGTGAACGCCATCCAGGTACGCACGATGGAGTGAGCCGCGCGCGAAGCAGGATCGGACCGGCGGGACTCAGAAGAGACGCAGCATCGCGGCGGTAGTGAGCCCCGCGCGAAGCAGGATCGGACCGGCGGGACTCAGAAGAGACGCAGAGTCAGGGCGGTGAGGATGGCGGGAACCGCGAAGAACACCGCGAGGACGTAGGCGATCGCCAGCCCCTTGCGCTCCGCCCCGAGCTCCGCGATCCAGTCCGCGCCCCGGAGCGGCATCCGGCGGAGCCACGGCACGCCGTAGACGACGGTCACCGCGAACACGTTGAAGAGAAAGTGGGCCAGGGCGATTTGCAGCGCCGGCTCCCGGTTGCCGCCCGTCACCGCGGTCGCCGCCATCAGGGCCGTAATCGTGGTGCCGATGTTGGCGCCGAGCGTGAAGGGATATACCTCCCTCAGGGTGAACACGCCGCCGGCGGCCAGCGGCACCATCAGACTGGTGGTGGTCGAAGACGATTGCACGAGGACCGTCACCACCGTTCCCGACAGAATGCCGGCGGCGGGGCCCCGGCCGATCGCGGCATGCAGGAGCCGTCGGGCATTGCCCACCATGACCGTCTTCAGCGCCCTGCCCAGATACGTAATCGACACCAGGATGAGCAGGACCCCCAGGCCGATCAGCACGACGCCGCCCCCACGCTCCGGCAACGGATCGGCCAGCATGCCGGCGATCGCCCGGCCCGGCCATACCGCACTGCCCAGCACGTCCCATCCCCCCGTCGAGTAGGACCCCAGGGAGGCGAAGACGGTCAGCAGCGCCGCGCTCGCCCGTTCGATGAGGCCGAAGAAGACCTCGACCGGCAAGAAGATGACGATGCCGAGCAGATTGAACCAGTCGTGCACGGTCGCCGCCGCGAACGCCCGCTTGAACTCGTCCGGACGGCCCATGTGGCCGAGGCTGACCAGGGTATTGGTGACGGTCGTGCCCATGTTGGCGCCCATGACCATCGGAATCGCGACCGCGACCGGCAACCCGCCGGCCACCAGGCCGACGATGATCGACGTCACGGTGCTCGACGATTGCACGAGGGCGGTGGTGAGGGTGCCGAGGAGCACCCCGACGAAGGGGTTCGTCGCGAAGGCGAAGAGCCGCTCGGCGCCGGACCGCCCGCCGACCGCCAGACCGAAGCCGTCGCCCACGACCCCCACCGCGACGAGGAGCAGATAGACCATGGCCGCGACGACGCCCCACGCCGCAACCGGGCGTGGGGCGGACTTCTCCGATGTCCCGGCGTCCGTGCCAAGGTCTTGAACCATGCACCACCCTTCGTGACGGCAGGCGCGCCTGCCGCCGAGCATGGTACCGCCTTTGCCGCGGGGCACACCCGGCGGGACAAGGTCAGTCGCCGGGAAACGACGGTTTTTACCTGTTCGTTACGCAATCGACACATCCAAGACATACGCTCTCATGCCGTGAGCAGGTTGCGACGCGTGGAGGGTTCGGTGACGTTCAGCCGCGGGCGGCGCATCGCCGCCGAAGTCGTGGGCACCTTCGCCCTGGTCTTCGCCGGCACGAGCGCGATCGTCGTCTATGAATCCCGCGCGTTCCCTGGGACCGGCCCTGGTCGGCGCGGACCTCGAGCATCTGTGGATCTATCTGACCGCGCCCTTCCTCGGCGCCGTCCTCGCCGCCGCAACCTCCAGATACCTCCGGGGATGATCCACCCGATTGGACGCACCCGCGCGGACCGGGGATAATGGCCCGGGAGCCCGTGGCGGGGTGGAAGCCTTCGCCACGGACCCCGTGGTGAACCTGCGCACCGCTCCTTCCAAGGGCTCCCGGGCCGGTCGCGCCGCCTCTGCTCGACGGCGAGCCGACGACCGCGAAGGGCGCCCCGGCGGCCTGCGGATGGCGATCGGCGAGGACACCGGCATGTCGCAATCACACGAGCTGAAGAAGCGCCTGCGCAACCTGGAAAAGCACCTGTTCCAGGAGAACCCGATCCTGCTGCAGACCGTCGCGAGCTTCCGCAAGCTCGACCGGGTGTGCTACCGCCTCGGCGTTCTCGAGCCGGGGGAATCGTTCGCGACCCGCATCTCCTGGTGGCCCATGATCTCGCTGCTGGGAACCTACTCTTCCGGCAAGTCCACGTTCATCAACCACTACATCGGGGAGAATCTGCAACTCACGGGAAATCAGGCCGTCGACGACCGCTTCACGGTGATCTGCTACACCCATGGAGACGAGGGCCGGGTGCTGCCGGGCCTCGCCCTCGACGCCGATCCGCGCTTCCCGTTCTACCGGCTGAGCCGCTCCATCGAGGAGCTGGCGACCGGCGAGGGCCGGCGCATCGACGCCTACCTGCAGCTGAAGACCTGCGGCGGCGCGAAGGTGCGGGGCAAGATCATCATCGATTCACCGGGTTTCGACGCCGATGCGCAACGCACGTCCATCCTCCGCATCACGGACCACATCATCGACCTCTCGGACCTCGTGCTGGTGTTCTTCGACGCCCGCCATCCCGAGGCCGGCACCATGCGGGACACCCTGGACCACCTGGTGGCCCAGACCATCAGCCGCCCCGACTCCACCAAGTTCCTGTACGTGCTGAACCAGATCGACACCACCGCCCGCGAGGACAATCCCGAGGACGTCATCGCCTCGTGGCAGCGCGCGCTCGCCCAGAAGGGACTGACCGCCGGCCGCTTCTACCGCATCTACAATCCCACCGCCGCCGTGGCCATCGAGGACGACACCCTGCGCCAGCGGTTCGAGTCGAAGCGCGACGTCGACATGAAGGAGATCCACGACCGCATGGAGCAGGTGGGCGTGGATCGCGCCTATCGCGTGGTCGGCGCGCTGGAGCAGACGGCGCAGGACATCAAGGACCTGTTCGTCCCGCGGCTGGAGGCGCTGCTGGCGGAATGGCGGCGCGGGGTGCTGCGACTCGACGCCGTCGTCTTCGGCCTCGTCATCGCCGCCGTCGGCGGCTGGACCCTGTGGACCGGCACGTGGGACGGTCTGAGCTTCTCGCACCCCACCTGGGCCAGCCTCTCCGATGTGGACCCGCTGTGGCAGGTCGTGCTGCTGGCGGTTGTGCTGCTGGCCGGCGGCTACGTGCACGCGCGGCTCCGCGGCCGGGCGGCCCGGGCGGTGCTCGCCAGACTCGCCAAGCAGCCGCAGGACGCCCACGGCACCCGGTTCGCCGACAGCCTGCCCCGCGCGTTCCTCAACAGCTCGAGCGACTGGCGCAGCATCTTCTGGCGCCGCCCCGTCGGCTGGGAGGGCCGTGCCAAGCGCCGGGTCGGCGACGTGCTGGTGGAAGCCAACGGCTACGTCCAGCTTCTCAACGACCGCTTTACCGACCCCTCCGGCACCGGGGGGGAGACCGCTTCGTAGCGGCGGCTCCGGCGCGCGCGGCGACGGCGCCGTTCGCCGCAGCCTGCTGCCGCTTTCCGGGATCGCCCCGAGGCGGTTCGGACGGACGGATCCCTTGCCGATCATGGCGGCGTCGATACGTCAGCCATGCTCACGGCCAGTCGCCGCGGCCTCCGGCGTACGGTCACGGAGCTGGAAAACGTGCGATGCGGTCCGATCCGGCGATGCCGCCGAGCCAGATTTCGTCCCCGACCTGCAGGCCGACGGTCCCCAGAATGAAGTGCTCGTTCGACGGATAGCGCACGATCTCTTCGGCCGTCAGCGCGTCCGGGTCGACCCGCGCCACGCGCGACGTCACTCCGTCGCAGCGCCGCTCGCCCAGGCACTGGAAGATGGACTCGGGCGTCTCCCCCAGGTGCCCGGCCGCGAGCAGGGAGCCGTCGGGCGCCCACCGCACGTTGTCGATGTGGAACCCGACCTCGACCGCGTCCTGCCGGACCGGGGTCTCTCCGCGCGACACCCGGATCAACGACCGGGTGCCCCAGCCGCCGATGTACAGCCACCGCCCGTCCGCCGACGCGACGATCCCGTTCGGCCCGTTCGTCTCGGTGCCGGGAATCGCGGTCCAGCCGGCGTTCGGAGCCCACTCCCAGACGCGGCCCACCGGCCGGGCGAAGTGGGTCGCCGCGAATCCGCCGCCGGGCAGCGCCGCCACCGAGTTGAACGTGACCCCGTCGGGGGCCGCCGCACAGCCCGTCCAGGTCAATACCGGCCGCGGTCCGCGGGCGTCGAGCTCGAAGACCTCGATGGCTTCGCGCGCCCCGTGCCGCACGACATAGAGGGTGTGCCGCCCGCCGGGCCCCGGCCGCAGGTTGAGGCCGTGCGGCCGGAATCCGCCGGCGAGGGGACCCCCGCAGTCACTGAACGAGGAATCCGGCCGGGATCGGAACGTCGGCGTCGGAAACAGCACCGTCGAGCGGCGATCCCGGGTATCGGTCGCATAGAGGTAGCCGTCGTCCTCCATGCCCGCGACGATCACCCAGGGCGTTTCCGGCACCGCCACCAGATCCTCCGGGCTCACCGGACCGCAGACGAACTCGACGTCACCGTCGGGCCGGCACTGCGCCGCACTCGAACCGGCCCCCGCCGCCAGACACAGCCCCGCCGCGACCACCACCATGAACAGCCTTGTGCGCATGTCTCTCTCCTGTAACGAGTTGGTCCCGGAACGGTTCAGCCGCTCCTGGCAAAGAAGCCCCGCTGCAATCGGCTGGCGACGCCGCGAGCTCGCAACGAAGGGCCTCGAAGGGCCTCAATGCATGCGACCGGCGGTGCATCCTGCCTGATGTGTTGTTCCTCTGTCCGATATCCCCGGTATGCTCCCTCGTCACGCCCTCAGTCTGGCAGGCGCGCGGGCGGCCTCGGTGCAGCGCGGGGTTTTGTCAGGGGCTCCCGGGGTTCTGCCACGGGCCGCCAGGGACTAGTTTACCCGCCCGGGATTCGAACGATTCTACCGCCACCAGCGGGCGACGACGAGCAGCTGTCGCTGTTCTGACTCGTCCTCGTCTTGGACCCTTCGTCGACACCGGCAACCGCCAGAGCCAGCTCAGCCTCTCCCCACCACCGGATTCTCGATTCCCTCCTGGGCGGCAGCCTTGCCAAGGGCGCCGTCGAAGGTCGCCAGCTTTGCGCCGCGTCGTGCCGCCAGCGCCAGGTAGGCTGCGTCGTACATGCTGAGACCGCCGGCCGGCTCGACTCTCGACGCGACCGCGTGTAAGATACCCGCCTGTACCTGTACGCGTGGCCCTGCACGCGGGGTTGCGCACTTGCGTTAGCCACGGCGACGGAACGCGGCGAGGGTCGACATGCGCATACAGAAGAGAGCCGCCCTGGCGGCCGGACTCGCGCTGGCCTGGGTGGGGCTCGCGCAGGCCGCGGGCGCCCAGACGCGCGGCCCGGAGCAGTCGCTCGTCAACCGGTATTGTCTCGGCTGCCACAACGACCAAGCGTTGCAGGGCGGGCTGTCGCTCGAGGCCGCACCCCTCGACGACGTCGCCGGCCATGCGGAGGTGTGGGAGCGGGTGGTCCGGAAGCTCCGCGCCGGCGCCATGCCCCCGGCGGGGTCGCCGCGGCCGGATGCCGCCACCTATCAGGGACTGCTGGCCTATGTCGAGACCGAGCTCGACGCCCGAGCCGCCGCCGCCCCCAATCCGGGACGGACGGATACTTTCCGGCGTCTGAACCGCACCGAGTACCGCAACGCCATCCGCGACCTGCTGGCCCTCGACGTCGACGCGGCCGCCCTGCTCCCCCGCGACGACGCGAGCTACGGCTTCGACAACGTCGGGGTCGTCGAGCTGTCGCCCACCCTGATGGAGCGGTATCTCGCGGCCGCGCAGAAGATCAGCCGCTTGGCCGTCGGCAGCCTCGCCGTCGTGCCGGGCAGCCGGGTCGTCACCCTGCGGCCGGATCTGACCCAGGAGGGACACCTCGCGGGATTGCCGTTCGGCACCCGCGGCGGCACCACGGTCGAGCATACGTTTCCCGTCGACGGCGAGTACGAGATCGAGGTGCGGCTGGCCCGCAACCGGAACGAGAACGTCGAAGGGCTTCGCGATCCCCACGTGGTCGAGATGCTGCTCGACGGCGAGCGCCTGAAGCTCTTCACGGTGGTCCCCGACCGCAACCGGCTCGGCGGCTACTACGCCGACGAAGGGGTCGACAAGCACCTCAATCTGCGGCTGCACGTCGCCGCCGGCCCGCACACCGTCGGTGCCGCCTTCCTGCGCAAGAACGCGGCGCTGATCGAGACCGAGCGGCAGCCCTATCAGGCGCAGTTCAACCAGGACCGGCATCCGCGCCAGCAGCCGGCGGTGTATTCGGTATCGATCAGCGGCCCGTTCAACCCCAGCGGCGCCGGCGACACGCCGAGCCGTGACCGCGTCTTCACGTGCCGGCCGGCGACCGCGGCCGACGAAGCGGACTGCGCGGCCCGCATCATCTCGACGCTGGCCCGGCGGGCCTACCGGCGGCCGGTGTCCTACGACGACATCGAGATGCCGCTCTCGTTCTATGAACGGGGCCGCGCCGACGGCGGGTTCGAGGCCGGGGTCGAGCTCGCGTTGCGTGCGCTGTTGACGACCCCTGAGTTCCTCTTCCGGATCGAACCGGACCCGGAGGACGCCGCCCCGGGGACGCCCTATCGGCTGGGGGACTTCGCGCTCGCCTCGCGCCTGTCGTTCTTCCTCTGGAGCAGCATCCCGGACGACGAGCTCCTCGACCTCGCCGAGGCCGGGAAGCTGCGCGACCCGGCGGTGCGCGAGGCGCAGGTGCGGCGGATGCTCGCCGACCCGCGGGCGGGTACCCTGACCACCAACTTCGCCGGCCAGTGGCTCCACCTCCGCAATCTGGAGACGGCGGCGCCGAACCTCCGCCGGTTCCCCGACTTCGACGACAACCTGCGCCGCGCGTTCCGGCAGGAAACGGAGATGCTGTTCGGCAGCCTCGTCGAGGAAGACCGTAGCGTCCTCGACCTCCTGCAGGCGGGGTACACCTTCCTCAACGAGCGCCTCGCCCGACACTACGGCATTCCCGGGGTCTACGGCAGCCGGTTCCGGCGGGTCGAGCTGCCGGACGGCAGCCCGCGCGGGGGGTTGCTGGGACACGGCAGCATCCTGACCGTCACCTCGTACGCGACCCGCACGTCCCCGGTGCTGCGCGGCAAGTGGATTCTCGACAACCTGCTCGGCATGCCCCCGCCTCCCCCGCCGGCGAGCGTACCGCCGCTCGAGGAACCCGCACCGGGGGTGGCCGCGCAATCGATGCGCGAGCGGATGGAGGCGCACCGTGTGAATCCCGCGTGCGCCGCCTGTCACCGGCTCATGGACCCGGCGGGGCTCTCGATGGAGAATTTCGACGCCATCGGCCGGTGGCGCGACCGCGGCGACGACTGGAACCCAATCGACGCCCGCGGGAGCATCCCCGGCGGCGGTGACTTCGACGGCGTGGCCGAGCTTCGCGACGCGGTGCTCGCGCATCCTCCTGTTTTTGCGGGCACGGTGACCGAGAAGCTCCTCACCTATGCCCTCGGGCGCGGGCTGGACTACAACGATGGCCCGGCGGTGCGGCGGATCGTCCGCGACGCCGCCGGCGACGATTACCGGTTCTCGTCTCTGGTGCTCGGCATCGTCGAGAGCATCCCGTTTCAGATGCGGAGGTCGCAATCATGATGATCAGCAAGTTGGCGCTACCGCGCCGGACGTTCCTCAAGGGTCTGGGCGCCACGGTGGCGCTGCCGTTGCTCGATGCGATGGTGCCGGCATTCACCGCGCAGGCGGCCACCGCCGCCAACGCCCCGCGGCGGCTCGGGTTCGTGTTCATCCCGATGGGGATGAACCCCGCGCCGTGGACGCCGCGAGAAGTAGGCCGCCTGCAGGGGCTCTCGCCATCGCTGGCGGCGCTGACGCCGCACCTCGACGACGTGACCGTGGTCACGAACCTGGACCTCGAGAACGCCCACACCACCGGCAACCACGCCTCGTCGAACGCGGCGTTCCTGAGTTGCCTCAGAGGCAAGCGGACCGAGGGCAGCGACTACGAACTGGGCATCACCGTGGACCAGATCGCGGCCCGCCAGATCGGCGCGGACACGCCGATTCCGTCGCTGGAGCTGGGCACCGACCTGATCGTGCAGGTCGGCTCCTGCGACAACGGCTACGCCTGCGTGTATCAGAACAGCCTGTCCTGGGCCTCGCCGACCTCGCCGCTGCCGACCGAGGCGGACCCGCGGGTGGTCTTCGAGCGGCTCTTCGGCGACGGCGGAACCACCGAGCAGCGGCAGGCGGAGATGCGCAAGAACGCCAGCATCCTCGACTGGGTGCTCGACGACATGGCGAAGCTGCAGCACCGGGTGGGCCACACTGACCGCGTCCGGGTCGACGAGTACGTCAGCACCGTGCGCGAGGTCGAGCGCCGCATCCAGCTCGCCGAGGAGCAGGCGGCGAGCTCGCCGCTGCCGGATCTGACCCGCCCCACCAGCGTTCCCGTCGAATGGGAAGACCACGTCAAGCTGATGTTCGACCTCCAGGTGCTCGCCCTGCAGGCGGATCTGACGCGGGTGATCACGTTCCAGCTCGCGCGCGAGGCAAGCACCCGCACCTATCCGCAGATCGGGGTCCCGGAGCCGCACCACCCGATATCCCATCACGTGAACGACCCCGAGAAGCTGGCCAAGCTGGCAAAGATCAACGCGTATCACGTGTCGCTCTTCGCGTACATGGTCGATCAGTTGAAGTCCACCGCGGACGGCGACGGCTCGCTGCTCGACCATTCGACCTTCATGCTCGGCAGCGGCATGGGCAACCCCGACGTGCACGACCACCGCAACCTGCCGATCGTGGTGGCGCGCGGCGGCGGCGACAAGCCGTGGGGCGGCCGCCACGTCAAGTACGACAAGGGGACGCCGCTGGCGAACCTGCACCTCGCGCTGCTCGACGACGCGGGCGTGCATCTCGACCGGTTCGTCGACAGCACCGGGCACGCCGCCGAGGTCCTGGAGCCGCTGTCGCTCTGAGGGGATCGGCTCCCCTCGGCATCGGGTTCGGGCTGATCCTCAGGTCCCAGCGAGGATCAGCCCCCTGCCCGAAATGCCGGGCGTCATCCATCCGTGTAGCCGCTCGACACCCCCGGCGACGGCGTGCCGGGCTCAACTCGGGAGACAACCGCATGACTCGGGTCAGACTGATCGGCCTCGCGTTCGCAGTGCTGCTGGCGGCGGCCACGTCGACCGCCGCCCCGGCCGACCTGCCGCTCGTCGATGCCGTCAAGGCGGGCGATGCGGCACGGATACGAACCCTCGTCGATGCCGGAGCCGACGTGAACGAGTCGGGGCCGGACGGCACCACCCCGCTCCACTGGGCGGCGTACGGCGGCGACGTCGAAGTGACCCGGCTGCTCCTCGAGGCGGGCGCCGTCGCCAACACCGGCAACCGGTACGGCGTCCGGCCGTTGTCGCTCGCGTGCGTCTCCGGCAGCTCCGGCGTGGTCGAGGCGCTGCTCGACGCTGGCGCCAACCCGAACAGCACCCTGACCGAAGGCGAGACGGCGTTGATGACCGCGGCCCGCTCGGGCAACGCGGACGTGGTCGAGCTGCTGCTGGACGCCGGCGCCCACGTCAACGCGCAGGAGCACTGGAAGGGGCAAACGGCGTTGATGTGGGCGGCGGCCGAGGGACACGCCGCAGTCATCCCGGCGCTCGTGCGCTATGGCGCCGATGTCGGCGCCCGGTCGAAACGGGGGTTCACCGCCCTGCTGTTCGCGGCGCGGGAGGGACGTACCGACGTCGTGCAGACCCTGCTCGAAGCGGGGGCGGACCTCGATCAGCAGATCTCGATCAACTCGACCCTGACCGCGGGTGGAGTCGAGCGGCGGCGCGCGTCGGACGCCGGACTGAACGCGTTCCTGCTCGCAGCGGGGAGCGCCCACTTCGAGCTGGCCGCCTACCTGCTGGACCGAGGCGCCGACCCCAACGCCGCGCCCCGGGGCTGGACCGCCCTCCACCAGTTGAGCTGGGTCCGCAAGGCAGGCATCGCCGGCAGCAACAACCCCGCCCCGCGCGGGTCCGGCGACATGACCAGCCTCGACTTCGCGCGCAAGCTGATCGCCCACGGCGCCGACTTGAACGCCCGCGTCACCACGCGGCCCCCCGCCGGCATCACCGCGATGAACTTCATCGGCGGCACGCCGTTCCTGCTCGCGGCGCGGACCGCCGACGCCGAGTACATGGAGCTCCTGGCGGGACTGGGCGCGGACCTGTTCCTCACCAACGAGGACAACTCGACCGCGCTGATGGTCGCAGCCGGCCTCGGCACCTCGTCGCCCGGCGAGGACCCCGGCACCGAGGCCGAGGTCGTGGAGGCGGTGCAGCTGGCCCTCGATCTGGGCCTGGATATCGATGCCGTCGACGCCAAGGGCGAGACCGCGATGCACGGCGCCGCCTACAAGCACCTGCCGCAGGTGGCGACCCTGCTCGCCGAGGCGGGGGCCGACGTCGCCGTCTGGAACCGCGCCAACCAGCGCGGGGCCACGCCGCTGGGCATCGCCGTCGGCATGCACCGCGGCATGAACCTCCTCAGCTCGCCGCAGACCGCCGAGACCATCCGCCACGCCATGCGCGCGGCCGGCGTCACGCCGGATCAGTAGCGGGAAGCGTCCTCGATCTGGGCGCGATGTCGGGCATCCTCGACTGCCGGCCGGCAGCTCTCTGGCGAGTCGCCGTCGCGTCCGCTCGCGGGCACCTTCCGCATCACCACGATTCGCGCCTGGCGGCCCGTGGTGGAAACCCCGCGTTGCACCGCGAGCAGCGAGGCGCCCGCCTGACAGGGCGTGAGGAGGGTACGGGCGTTACTTCGCCAACTCGCGCGCGAACGCCTGCACGGGGGGCGTGGCTCTCGGGGTGGTACGAGCGTGTCTTCGCGAAGCGCGATGGCCGCTGGGGCTACCCTGCCGCACCGCACGGTGGATGGACTCCGTATGGCCCGAGCCGGAAGCCCGGTATTCTGGAGTTTTGATTTTTCTTCTCTCTAGTCACGGGCACCCAGTCCCTCAAGAAATCTGAATGCGGTCGGTCGGCGCCGAGCGATCGCGAGCCGTTCAGCGGCTCGGGTCGCGTTCGACGGCTTCTCGGCCTGTGCAGTGGTGGCCCCGATCTGCGGGAAGCCGCGTTCGCCACGTCAAGACTCCTCGCGATGGCTCTTGAGGTCTCCCGGCCAGGATGATTGCTTGGAGCCGATCACGCAACGGGGACGCCCCGGTTCAGGGCGTTCGCGTGTACGGACTCATTCTACCAGCAGAATCGCGATCTCCGGCCGATCGGTATTCGAGTTCCCTTCGCCCTTCCGCTGGTCACTGTCGCAGGCGCGACGCGAACAGGCGAAGAGAACCAGAGGAGACGGACATGAGGACGATCCGGAGCACATTCACGATAGTCGCGGCGTGCGCCTCGGGCGCAGCCGCGGCGGCGTGCGGGGGTTCTCCGGAACCGACCGGCTGCGGGGAAATCAGCCGGGCCGAACTGGTGGCGAGGCTGAGGCGGCGCCGCTCACGCTCGACACTCCCGAGCTGAGGCGCCTGGCGGTCGAGAACGCTTGGAGGTTCGACGCGGACACGCTTGAGATCGAATGCTGGGGCGATGGCCCGGACCAGTCGTCTACTACACGGCTCGGCCTCCGGGCGGCCGGCGGAGCGGACCGGCTCCAGCGTTCTCGGACGGGACGTTCGGGTGCCGGGCCAAGGCCCGTTCGGCTACGGGCCGAACTCCCGGATGTCCTGCAGGACAGTCGACTGAGGGGACTGCCTCACGCCGCCGCGCGCCGAATCTGCGGGGGCGGGTAACGCGCGACCCATCCCGTGAACGAGGATCAGAACCCGTTGCGGGCCCCGGTAGGACCACCAGGGCTGCGGGTCAAGCAGAACAGGACCAAGCGCCCCTGCGGGAAATGGGCGTGCCGCTCGACTGAGGCGTCTCCTAGGAGTCTGCGCCGCAGAAAAATCGATGCGGAAATTGTAGGCGAGAATCCAACGCTGGAAGGACTTGATGTCGACGACTTTTCGCCGCTACGTGCCGGAGCAGTCGCTGCTGTTGCCGCCCGACCTGCGTGATTGGCTGTCCGAGGGCCACTTGGCGCACCACATCAGCGATCTGGTGGACGGTCTGGATCTGACGGCGTTCTACGCCCCGTACGAAGGGGACGGTCGTCGCAACGCGCCGTATGAGCCCCGGATGATGGTGAAGATTCTGCTCTACGCGTATGCGACGGGGGTGTTCTCGTCGCGTGGAATCGCGAGGAAGCTGGAGGAGGACGTGGCGTTCCGGGTGCTGGCGGCGGGCAACTTTCCGCAGCACCGTACGGTGTGCGAGTTTCGTCGTCGTCATCTGGAGGATTTCAAGGCGCTGTTCGTGGAGGTGGTTCGTCTGGCGCGGGAGTTGGGGCTGGCGAGCTTTGGGAAGCTGTCGATTGACGGGACGAAGGTTCGCGCGAACGCGAGCAAGCACAAGGCGATGAGCTACGGCCGGATGCAGGAGGAGGAACGGCGTCTGGTCGAGGAGATCGAGACGTTGTTGCGGTCGGCGGATGCAGTCGACACGGCCGAGGACGTTCGCTTGGGAGCGGATGTGCGGGGGGACGAGTTGCCGGCGGAGTTGCGCCGGCGCGAGGAGCGTCTGGCCGCGATCCGGGCGGCGAAGGCGCGTCTGGAGGCAGCGGCTCGGTCGGCGGACGACACGCGGGGTCGTCAGCCGGGTCAGGCCCGCAACCCGAAGGGGGGTCGGCCCTACAAGCGGGCGTATGGCGAGCCTGAGGAGAAGGCCCAGAGCAATTTCACGGACCCGGAAAGCGGGATCATGAAGACGAGCAACGATGGATTCCAGCAGTGCTACAACGCGCAGGCGGCGGTGGACGGTGACCACCAGTTGGTGGTGTCGACGGAGCTGACGGCGAACGCGAGCGACCAGGGCGCCCTGCCGGTGTTGCTGGATGAAGTGAAGAAGACGTTCGACACTCAGCCGGAGAAGGTGTTGGCCGACGCGGGGTACTGCAACGAGCGGGACTTGGTGGAGCTGGAAGAGCGGGGCGTTGACGGGTATGTGTCGCTGGGCCGGGAGGGCAAGACAAATGCCGGCCGAGACTTGGACAAGCATCCGGCGACGGGTCGCATGCTGAAGAAGCTGGCCACGTCGGCGGGCCGGGCGGCGTATGCGGAACGCAAGTGGTTGTCGGAGGCCCCGTACGGCTGGATCAAGCACGTGTTGGGATTCCGGCGTTTCAGCCTGCGGGGACTGGCCAAGGTGCGTTGCGAGTGGGACTTGGTGTGCCTGGCGCTGAACGCCAAGCGCCTGCACGCGCTGATGGCGGCGTAGTCGCACAGATTATGGGGCTCGTCACGGCGGCCAATCGGTCCGAATCGTGCTCTCCGGCGGACCCTCCGGCCGATCAGGGCATGATTTTGCTGTTTGTTCGCAATTCACCGGGAAACGGCCGAGTTGTCGAGTTGCCCCGGCATGGGTGAGTCAGGTCGCGGGACGGCGCTCCATCTCATGCCGTAAATCTCCTGCGGCGCAGACTCCTAGCAGCCCGGGGCGACCGGCCCGATGCCGTTCTGTCGGGCGGAACCCGCAGCCGATGGCCGGGCAGGTGGCGTCACCCGTCGATCGCCCGGCTTGTGCCGGGGAACGCCGGGTGACGCTCCGGACGGCTACTTCAACGCCGAGTAGTCGGAGGCGCTCATCATGAACGCCTGGATCTCCAGCGGCACGTCGTACTTCGCACGGAGCTCCAGCCAGTCGGGATCGGCGCGGAAATCGGCAAACACCTGCTCGCGATGGGCCCGGTCGCGATACGCCAGCATCCAGACCAGGGTGTTCGGGTTTTCCAGGCTCTGCCACGCCGCGACGATCTCGGCGCCGTGCTTCTCGAACAGTGCGACTTCACCCTCACGGAAGCGCTGGTGCAGATTGTCGATGCCGCCCTGGCCGTCCTGCGCCGGCTCGGCCGTGTACATGCGCAGCTCGAAGCACCGGGAATCTGCCGCGACGTTCTTGGAGAACTCCCCCGCCAGGTTGCTGGCCGGGCCGCAGGGCGCCGGATCGTCCTGCGCGTATGCCATGCCGCTGAGAGCGATGCTGATGACGACGGCGAAGATTGCTTTTCTCATGCCTGTCCTTTCTGTGTCGTTTGCCGGCCTATAGCGTAGCCGCGCGCGGCGGACGGTTCAACGGGGTTCGGCGCGACTGCAAGCGCCGGAACCGATTGAGCCGCTTCTTCGACCCGCCCGGAGCAAAGCGGGAGCCCCTCATCCATCGTCTCGCCAGGTGTATGCTTGGCGTACGTCACGCGAACCTGGATATCGACGATTGAGGGGTGCGCGGCGGTCATGCGCCGTTACTGTCTGACGACTCTGACGACAACACGCGCGGCGGTCGACTCGCGCTTCGAGCCCTTGCGCCGGAACCCCTTGACATCGATGAAGCTCGCCCGTCGTGGATCCGGCGGGGATGGCGACCTCGACGAGATGCGGACCGGTCGTTCGACGTGATTCGACCGATACGTCCGCAAGGGTCGAGATTCTTCGAGACACCGAAGACGCCGACCCGCAGGGGAGGGTGAAGAGATGACACAACGCACTCGCGTCGAAACCGCGGCGTGGGCGGGCGCCGCGCTGCTGGCCTCGTCTCTCGTGCCGGGAACGGCCGGATGGTGGTCGGCCGGCGCGCAGGAAGCCGCGGCCGGCGGGCCGCAATTCGAGACCCATGCAATCGCCACGGAGCTGACGAACGGCTACCAGCCGGTGGTGGTGGACCTGAATCGCGACGGCCGGCCCGACGTGATCGCGTTGTCGACCCGCGCAGACGAGCTGGCCTGGTACGAGAACCCCGGGTGGGAGCGGCATGTCCTGACCACCGGGCTGAACCGAGCCATCAACGCGGCCGCGCGGGACCTCGACGACGACGGGATTCCCGAGCTGGTGGTCGCCCACGAGTTCGGCACGACGCACGAGAACAGCCTCGGCGTCCTGTCCCTGCTGACCCATCAGGAAGACCCGACCCGGCCCTGGCGCATACGCGAGATCGACCGCACCCCGACGGTGCACCGGATACGGTGGGCGGACATCGACGGCTCGGGGCGCGACGTGCTGATCAGCGCCCCCCTGTCCGGCCCGGCCGCCTCTGCGCCCGAGTATCGCGACGCGGTGCCCCTCTTCTGGTACCGACCCGACGACTGGGAGCGCCGCACCGTGCCGGACGCCGGCCAGGGGGTGGTGCACGGACTGCTGGTGAAGCCGTGGGACGACACCGATCGCGAGGCCGTGCTCAGCACCAGCTTCGCGGGCGTGCACCTCCATCGATTCATCGACGGCGAGTGGATCGGCAGCACCATCGCCGACGGCGACCCCGCACCGTGGCCCCGCAGCGGCGCGAGCGAGGTCGAGACCGGACGTCTCGGCGACCGCACCTTCGTCACGACCATCGAGCCCTGGCACGGCGATCAGGTCGTCGTGTACCGCGAGGACGGCGAGTCGTGGACGCGGCAGGTCATCGACCGCATCGGCAGCAGCCACACCATCGTGACCGCCGACTTCGACGGCGACGGCCGCGACGAGATCGTCACCGGCGACCGCGGTGAGCCGCGGAACCTGTATCTGTACGCGGCGGGTCCGGACGGCGCCGCGTGGTCCCGCCAGGTGCTCGACGAGGGCGACATGTCGCCCTCGGCCTGCGTGGCCGAGGACCTCAATGGAGACGACCGCACCGACCTCGTCTGCATCGGCGGCGGCACCGCCAACCTCAAGTGGTACGAGAACGTCTCGCCGTGAGCGGCCGCCGTGGTTGTCCGCGGCGCGTTGTCACCTTGGGGTCGAAGCGGCGCGCCTTGAGCTACACGAACCCCTAGTTCGGGACCCGATGCGTAACATCACTCAGAACCAGCTCCGCAATAGAGCCGCGGCCATCCTGCGCGACGTCCAGTCTGGTCAGCGCATGATCGTGACACACAACGGCACACCGGTGACCGAACTGAGGCCCGTGTCCCCGCGCCGGTTCGTGTCCCGTAGCGCCATCGCACAGTCCGCCGCCACCGCGCCGCGGATCGACGCCGGCCGGTTCCGCGCCGACCTCGATGCGCTCGTCGATCAGGGCGTCGATGTCTGAACCACCGTCGCATCCGACAACTCCGACGTACCCCAGTTCAGAAGAGTCGGAAGACAACGGCGTGGCCACTCGACCGCGCCAGCTTGGCGTCACAGGTGACAACCGGCGCGTCGAGGACCTCGGCCAGGGCCACGTACGCGGCGTCGTACGCGGTCAGGGCGTTTCGCAGCCGCCATATCGCAGGACGCAGCAGCTCGTGACCGTAGCGCGTGATCGCGAGCGCGCCGAGGTCCGCCAGCGCCTGTTCGGATCGAGCGGCCGTCAGCCGCTTCGTCCGGTTGAACCGCCGAATCACCTGAAGCACCTCGACATCGAGCAGGTGGGGCGCCGCGACAGGTCTTCCAAGCCCGAACAGGTACTGCTGGATGGCGAACCCGCTCGGCGTCGCCATGAGCATCTCAACGACTGCAGAGGCATCCGCGACCACCATGGCAATCGAGTCGGCGATGGCGGACGGGCTATTCGCGCTCGCGCAGCTGGCGGATGACCCGAGCCGCGGGCGGGTCCAGATGGACCGGCTCTCTCGTCCGTAGGCGCTCACGAAGCTCGCGCGGGGTCGGTCGCATCGCCAGCTTCTCCAACTCGGCGAGCACGAAATCGGACAAGGATGCTCCCTCGATGGCCGCCTTCGCCTTGAGGACTCGGTGGATTTCCATGGGAACGTTCCGTACCTGGAGCGTTGGCATGCACTCATGGTACATGCATGCACTTTGCATGTCGACGACGCAACAAGCCGGCACCGGCCGGCCACCCCCTGGCACGCCGTTACAGGATCCACGACGCAACAAGCCGGCACCGGCCGGCCACCCCCTGGCACGCCGTTACAGGATCGAGACGCACGGCAGATGCGACGGGCTGCGGAATCGGAGGCAACTACCGGCGCGCCACGCGGGCGGCGGTCGCGCGGTCGACGATGGAGACGATGGTCGAAACGACCAGCACGTACGCGGTCAGGCGGGCACCCAGCAGCAGCGTCGCCGTCAGGCCCGGCACAGCCTCCAACCGCGCCGCCGCGATCACGACGAGCGGGACGAAGTAGCCGATGCCGTTCCACCGCCCGATGGTGCTCATGCGCAGCCGTTTCTGCCGGTGCACCAGGTAGGAATCGAAGACGTACTGGCCGAACGCGACCGCGATCAGGAACGGCAGCACGAGCGGGACCCGGTCGGCGAGCGCGGCCCCGGTGAGCCCGGCCGTCACGAAGAGGCAGTCCGTCCCGTGGTCGAACAGTTGGCCGGCGGCGGACGCCGTGCCCCGGCGGCGGGCGACGACCCCGTCGGCATAATCGCTGGCGAGAGCTACGGCCAGGAGCACCGCAACGAGGCCGGCGCCCAGGAAGTCCGGCCGCGCGAAGGCGAGGGCCAGCGGCAGGGCCAGCCCCAGCCGTAACGCGGTCAGCAGGTGGGCCATGCCGCCACTCGCCTCCTACCGCCGCCCGACGTTGAAGACGAGCCCCGCGCCGACGCCCACGCTCTGGAGAGTCGTGCCCTCGGCCTGTGCGATGTCCCAGCTACCGGAAATCCGCACCGCCGTCCTGTCGTTCACGGCGATGTCCACACCGACACCCGGCGTGATGTGGCGCACCCTGACCGAAACGGACTCCCGAAGCTCCAACAGCTCGACCTTGCTGGACAAACGGCCGACGCCAACCCCGACCTCCCCGAAGAACCGCGCCCGGCCCGGCGGCCCGTAGTACCGCAACCCGGAACTGACGGTAAGCTCCCTGAAATCCGCCTTGAATCGAAGGTCCTGTTCCGACAAGTCGATGCTGAAGAAACCCAGTCCAACACCGGCGAGCACGGCCAGCGAATCGGTCGCAAAGATCGCGACCTCGCCGCCGAACTCCCGCATCAGCGAGGTGCACTCGTCACATTCATCCGATCCCCTATCCATCCAGTACGAGAAGCCACCATCGACGGCAATCGCGGCCGCAGGCTGCGCAGTCGCCGGACCGACCGTCACCACGACGGCCACGAGCACGAAGAGAATTCGCATGATGCCTCCTGAGAGCCAACGCGCATGAACGGTCGCGGCTGGTCGCCAACCCGCACTTTCGATCTGCACTCGACGCCATCCACGACGCAAATCCCCTACCAGTGTCGATATCCAGCAATGACCATGCCAGGCAGCCGCCTCCTCATGAGCGGCCGAGGAGAATCCTCGGCGTCATCCCCCGGAAGACGGCCCGGACCGTAAAGAAGACAGCCCTGCACCAAAAAAGGACAGGGCTCTCGCCGCGGAGGAATCCCGCTGCACGCCCCATCGTCGCGCCTTGCCGGACGGGCGCCTTACGGCCCGCTGGCCCCCTCGCCCGGCTCGGTGCCACAGCAGGAATGACCGCTAGCCAAACAGCTCGCGCTGCGCCCGCGGCCA
Organism: Vicinamibacterales bacterium; assembly: GCA_965229825.1. Lineage (GTDB taxonomy): Bacteria > Acidobacteriota > Vicinamibacteria > Vicinamibacterales > UBA8438 > JAJEEA01. The sequence continues at coordinate 467,513 of CBDDJQ010000011.1, read as the reverse complement.
GAACGCGGCCCCGATGAGGGCGTTGAACAGGATGAAGAAGTTGTGCTGGACGAACCCGAACGCGGCCATCTGCCCCTCGTTCTCGGGGAACAGCACCACCCAGAACGTGATCGCGGCGGCCCGCATCGGGGTCGGAACGGCGGCGGCGAAGAAGACGACCGGCAGGTAGCCGAGCAGCGCCAGGAAGGAGACGTCGATGCCGAACAGGTTCAGCGCCGTCGTGTACACGACCACCGCGGCCAGCAGGGCCGGCGAGCGCAGCACCAGGAACAGCGCGTAGTGCCGGAGGGCGGCGGTTCTGAACGCGTGGAAGATCGGCTGATCCCGCAGGCGGCTGCCGGGCAGGATGGCGCCGCGGAAGTACAGCACCCACGCCGCGAAGACCGGCACCGCCCCCAGGGCGAGCCACGGCACCGCCGCGAACGCCGGCGGCAGCGCGGATCCGCTGACGAGATAGCCGACGGTCGCCCAGAACAGCAGATAGAACACCTCGCAGAACATCACGAACAGCATCACCGAGCCCACTTCCCACCCCGGCACGCGATAGCGCCGGTTCAGGTAGTAGGCCATCGCGCCCTTGCCGATCTGCTCGTTGAAGACCGAGATGATGTAGGCGCTGGCGCGGATGGGCAGGATGTCGCGGTAGCGGATGGGGGTGACGAACCAGTTGAGGGCGCGGGTCACGACCAGCGTGTCGACAAGGAAATAGAAGCCTGAGTAGGCGACCATCAGCGCGATCCAGGCCCCCCACTGGACGTTCTCGAAGACGCGCGACATGTAGTCGACGAGCGACAGCCCCTCGCGCGCCGCCGCGCCGTTCAGGCGGGTGTACAGGTAGGCGAAGCAAACGACGCCCAGAAGCAGAAAGGCGAGCGCGGCCGGCCCGGCTGCGGGTCGGGGGCGGCCCCGGGGGGGGCTCGCCGGACGCGACGGGCGCGGTCTCCGGCCGCGGCGGACGCGGGCTCGCCGGCCGCGGATCTCGGTTTCTGACGCGGAGGTCATCGCGGGGGTGTCTGACATAGCTTGGCCAGGGTATCGGACAACGGGGTGAGGCGGATGCCCAGCTCGCCGTCGGCATTCCGGTCGGCGGCCTCGTCGGAGGTGATGACGTCGATCACCGCCGGCGTCAGACCGCCGCGTGCGGACGAGGCCGGTCAGGCCGGCGCCCAGTCTGGCCAGCCATACCGGGGTCGAGCGGACCGAGAGCTCGCGGCCCAGGCAACTCGCGGTGCGCTCCAGCAGCTCGCGATGGGTTAGGGCCGTCGGTCCGACCAGCTCGCAGGTCCGCACCCCGGCGGCCGGCTGCTCGCAGCACCCCAGGATGGCGCGGCACAGATCGTCGACGTCGAGCGGGCGCAGCCGATGGGCGCCGCCGCCGAGGACGCGGGCCGACGGTCCCGACGCGGCGTGCAGCAGCGAACGCCCGCCGGCCGTGCCGGGACCCAGCAGCAGCGGGGTCCGGATGATCGTGGCGTCGATGCCCGAGTCGGCCACGATGCGCTCCGCCTCGCCCTTGGAACGGAAGTAGCCGTTCGGCGACCGCGGGTCGGCGCCCAGCGAGCTGACGAAGACGAGGTGGCGCACCGCCGCCGCCTGCGCCGCCTCGACCACCGCGCGGGTGACGCCGACGTTGCCGGACCGGTAGTCGGACGTCCGGCTCTCGAAGAGGATGCCCGCGAGATGCACGACGGCGCCGGCGCCGGCGAACGCGGCAATCAGGCTGTCGGACCGGCCGTAGTCGACGACCCGGGGCGTGATGCGCGGCGACCGCGGCAGCCCCTCGAGCGCCTCCGGGCGCCGCGCCGCGGCGACCGCGTGCAGCGTATCCCCGCCCGCGACCTGCGCCAGCAACGCCGCGCCGACCGCGCTGTTGGCGCCGATGACCGCAATGCGCGCGCTATCCACGTGTCCCTGGCCCGGAGACGTAGCCGAGGGCGGCGATCGGGACGATGGCCCCGGTCGTTACACCTGCGATGATCCTGCGCCTCATAGTGCGCTCCCGCCCCGCTCCCGCCTGTCCGCGCTTTCGGCGCCTCCAAACGATAGCACGCGGCCCGCCGGGTCACGGCCATTCGGTTTCGCCGTCGTCCGCGGGCGCCGCGCGCTCCGCGACCCGCGCGATGGCATCTAGCTTCTCGCGAATCTCGGGATCGATCTCGCTGTCGGGCACGTGTTGGGCCAGCTCGTGGAAGTTCTTCTTGGCCATCAGGTTCGGCAGGCCGAGCTTTCTGAAGTACGACTCGAAGAGCGGATCGAGAAACTCGTCGCTCGCCTTGACATCGACATCCCAGGGCGACCCCTTGCCCAACGTCTTCAGTGCCGACTCTATCTCGTCGATGGACTCGCGCATCGCCTGCAGGCGCCGGTCGGCGTCGGCCACCGTGAACAGCGGCCCCGGACCGGCGTCCGTCGCCGACGCGGTGGCGTAGGCTTCCAGCGCGGCCCGCGTACAGATGTAGTTCTCGATTTCCCGGCGCGTCCACATCAGACACTCGACCGGTGCGATGTCGGGCTGCTCCGATCCGAGACGATCGAAGAGGGCGACCCCGCAGAGCGTCGGAAGCGCTTCGCGCAGGCCGTGGTAGTGGCTCTGGACGGCCCGCGCCTGATTCCCCACGTAGTGCACGAACGGTCGCTCCAGAGCCCGGAGCGCGCGTTCGTGCCCCAGTCGCTTGGCGAAGGCAACGAGGATCGACAAATCCGTCGACCCCTCCAGGTAGAGCACCCAACCGGTCTGTTCCGCCTGGTAGTACTGGTCGAATCCGATCTCGCGCAGCGCTTTGAGGACTTGGCTGCCGCGATCGTCGATGCGATGGGGCCGGCCTACGAACGCCACCACCAGATCCCGGCCCGCCGCCTCGTTCAGCAGCACCTCGGAATGACTGGCGGCGATGATCTGACTGCCGGTCTCGCGCGCCACGTCAGTGAGCAGTCGGTAGATCTGGCGCTGGCGGAGAATCTCCAAGTGCGCGTCGGGCTCGTCGAGAAGCAGCACCGCGCCCGGATTCCCGTACATGTAGGCCAGCAGGAGCAACGTCTGCTGCAGGCCCCGGCCGGATGACGACAGATCGAGCTTGGCGCCGTGTTCACGGTAGGTCATCACGATCTCGCCGCGCTCGGCAACGTAGCGCGGCGGGTCCAGCTCCGCGCCGAACAGGCTCCCGATGTGGTCGACCAGCACGTTCCAGGGTGAAGGTTCCGCTTCGCGAATCCGGAAGCAGAGGTTGCGCAGCACCTCGGCCGTGCGGCCCTCTCCGATGCGGACGTTGACGGCGCCCTGATCGAGACGCGTCTCGGTGGCGGCCAGCCCCGACATCGGCGGCAGCAAGGCGACCCGGGCGTCTCCCGCCTCGTCCGGCACCGGCATGCGGCCCGCCGTGCCGTCCTCGGACAGACGAAGCGGCCGGCAGTAGAAGGACTCCTCGTTCGCGTAATCGAACTCCAGCCCGCACGTCCAGCGCCGGCCGCGGGTCACGCCCTCGACGACGAGATCGATGCGGACGTTGCTGGTGCGTTGCCGGCCGTCGACGCGATGCACGTCCCGCACGTGCAGGTCCCGCCACAGCAGGTTGGCGTCGGGGATGGGAATCGCCACGAGGTCCCGCGGGTTGACGGTCACCCCGGGCCGCTTCTCCGGCGTGCTCTTTCCGGCCCTCTTCTCGTTCCAGCGCTTGAGACCGACGTCCCAGAGCGCCAACGCCTGCATGGCCGAGGTCTTCCCCGAGTTGTTGGGACCGATGAAGACCACCGGACTGCCGAGATCGATCTCGACCTCGCCGAAGCGCTTGAAGTTCCGGATGACGAGCCTGGTCAGCATCTGATGCCACTACCACTCGGCCAGATGAGCGCGCTGACCGCGGCGGCGAATTCCTCCGCCGGCGCAATCTCTCAACTCGATCCGCGGCGGCATTGGCAGCCCTGGGAACCCCTGGGAAAAACCCCGCGGTTTCACCACGGGCTCCTTGCGCGAGCTTCGAATCGTCCCGGAGCGTCCTACTGACCGTCGGTCGTCGGCTCCGGCCGCAGGGCCGTGCGGTCGAGCTCGTTCACGTCGTCGATGATGCGGGCATAGGCGCGGGCCACCGCCTCGAGGCCGGCCTCGGGCACCCACTCGGGAATGTCCTGGTCGGTGTGCTTGATCTCGGGCGACCGGATGATCTGGATCGACGGCAGGTCGCGCGCGACGCTGCCCATCTCGCCGGCGGCCCGATCTTCCATGCGGTCCCAGACCGCCACCCCAAAGGTGCGGTACGCGTCGAGGACGAGGTCCGTCAGGCGGTCGCTGCCGTTCACCCACCACCGGCGCGGAGACGGTATGTCGGTCTTCCGCATCGAGGGGCCCCAGTACACGGTCTGCTTCACCGAGACGTGCTCGCAGTTGATCATCAACGCGGCGTCGGCCAGCGCCGTCTCGCGGTGATCGTGCATCCAGCGCGAGCCTGGCGACCCCACGTGATGGCCGGCGGTGCCGACGAAGACGAGGTTGCGCCGGCGCTCGGACGCGGGCCGCGCCGCGAAGTGCTCGGCCAGCGCCAGCATGACCGAGATGCCGGACGCGTTGTCGAGGGCCGCCTCGAAGTACCCGTCGAGATGCGCGAGCACGTAGATGTCCTCGTCGGTCGTGCCCGGGAGCGTCCCGAAGACGCTGGAGGTCTTCAGGCCGTCCCGGTAGTCGACGTCGACCCGCATCGCGACCCGCACCGCCTCGCCGCGGCCGATCAGCTCCTTGACGATATTGCCGTCCCGGTAGCCCATGAAGGCGCCGGGAATGGTGATCTCCCCGCCGAGGCCCTGCCAGATGGTGAAGTTGTCCGAGATGCCGTAGATGACGACGACGGCGGCGGCGCCCCGGTCCTGCGCGCGCCGGATGGCCCCTTCCCAGCTCGCGCCGGCCGAGTGTCCCATCGACCCGGGGGCGGGGATGCTGTGGATGAAGACCGCCTTGCCGGCGACGTCCCGCCCGTGGAAGTCTGCGGTGGAGCCGGTGCCCACCCACACCGCCTCGAGGTCGAGCGTGCCGTCGGTCGGGTTCGAGCGCAGCGCCGGCACCACCGAGTCGAACCGGTAGGTATGGCCGCCCGCCTCGACGCGGACGTCGTAGCCGGCCGGGAACCACTGGGTCGGCAGGTCGAACTCCTGGTTTCGGATGTCACCGAGCCCCAGCTCCCGAAACTTCCCCTCGACGTACTCGCGCGCCATCTCCTCGCCGCGGGTGCCGGCTATCCGGCCCCAGTACTTCGTCCGGTCGTCGCGGTTGGCGACGGAAATGTCGGCGACCTCGCGCACGAGCCCCTTCATGCGCGCGCCGTCGATCGACGCGTAGCGCTGATCCGCGTCGGACAGCGGAATCCGGATGTACGCGTCCTCTCGGACGTTGCCGTCCGGGTCCAGACGGCTGGTCTGGGCCAGCCCCGTCCCCGCCGCGACCCCGATGACGAACATTGCTGTCCCGACCGCCGCCGCCCACCTTGTCGCTGGAGTCATGTCGTCCCTCCTCAGCCTGACCCGCCAGGAACTCATCGTGTCGCGGTGCCGCTCACCGCCCGACCACCCCTCGCCAACTCGGCGGATCGCGTGCATGCGCCGGCTGCGATTTCGGGAAGCGGTTTCCGATGATACCCGATTGGCCGAGTCGGGGACGCCACTTGCCCGGGAGCGTAGCGGGTGACCGACTTCAAGGCGATCATCCGCTCTTCAGCGGCTCCGGGATCGACTGCGTGATCGTCGGCGGTCTCGCGGCCACTATGCGGGGCGTCCGAAGGACCTCGACGCCCTCGCCGAGCTGGAAGCGCTCATCGAGGAGCGCGGCGACCATTCGAACGAATAGCCCGCCGCCCGTTCCCAGCAACCCCCACTACGACGAGGGCGCCTGTGGCCGCCACCGCCCCGTACTGCCTGCCGTCCACCACCGGACAGGTCATCGAACTACGCGCTCTCGCGCCGCATTATCGTCAATCCCCTCCGAGGCTGCAGTTCCCGAACGCCGCAACGCGTTCCCCGCGACGCCTGACTCGCCCCCACCTGTGCGCCGGAACCACCGCAGCCGCAACACCACGCTGCCCCTACCGGCGAAAAGAGACCGCCACATCGCTTCCGCGCCCGCGGAAAACAGGCGACGGATCGCCGATAGAGATTCCTGCGGATGAGCTTCAATGAGGCCGCGGGGAATACCCCGCGGAAAACGCGCACTGGCCGCTGGGAGGAAGCCGGGAACGATGCGGCTTCAATGAGGCCGCGGGGAATACCCCGCGGAAAACCTAAGCCATGCCACTTCTCTACCGCCGCCAGATCCGCTTCAATGAGGCCGCGGGGAATACCCCGCGGAAAACACTACCGGCAGGGGCAACGGCCGCCCAAGCCGCCATCGCTTCAATGAGGCCGCGGGGAATACCCCGCGGAAAACCCGCATCGTGTTCATCGCCGCGCCCGACTGGCGCACGCTTCAATGAGGCCGCGGGGAATACCCCGCGGAAAACGGGCCGAGCATGTCAACGCCGCCGTCGCACGCCACGCTTCAATGAGGCCGCGGGGAATACCCCGCGGAAAACCATCGTCTCCAGCGAGCCCATGACGGCCGCCTCGATGCTTCAATGAGGCCGCGGGGAATACCCCGCGGAAAACATCTGGTCCCAACCTGACGCCCCTTACCGCCGTCAAGCTGCTTCAATGAGGCCGCGGGGAATCCCAACCTGACGCCCCTTACCGCCGTCAAGACCCCGCGGAAAACACTCCGCAGCGGCCCGCTTCACCTTCGCGACTTGGTTGCTTCAATGAGGCCGCGGGGAATACCCCGCGGAAAACCTGGCTCGACGACCGGCCGGAGCGCCTGGCCCCCGCTGCTTCAATGAGGCCGCGGGGAATACCCCGCGGAAAACTACGGAACGTGCGGCGAGGAAGCCAAGCTGTTCAGTCCGCTTCAATGAGGCCGCGGGGAATACCCCGCGGAAAACACATCCTCGGGAACGTGTGGGCGTCGGCGCCCGGCGCGCTGCTTCAATGAGGCCGCGGGGAATACCCCGCGGAAAACGGCAGAGACAGAGCGCTCCCGATCGGCCCGGTCACGTCGGTGCTTCAATGAGGCCGCGGGGAATACCCCGCGGAAAACCTATGCTGCCAGCGGAAACGGTCCTTTCGCTGTCCAGCTTCAATGAGGCCGCGGGGAATACCCCGCGGAAAACCAACCGCCCTAGCTAGCAAGAACAGGGAATCTTAACTGTAGCTTCAATGAGGCCGCGGGGAATACCCCGCGGAAAACATGTGATCTCGATTGTCGGCGTCTGAAATGCGAACCGAGCCGCTTCAATGAGGCCGCGGGGAATACCCCGCGGAAAACATAGGCGTATTGCCACGAGGATCGCGCTCTGGACCATACCTGCTTCAATGAGGCCGCGGGGAATACCCCGCGGAAAACTTTCGCCGGTCGCGTCCATGCCGGTCGGCGGGCTTCCCCTGCTTCAATGAGGCCGCGGGGAATACCCCGCGGAAAACACGCCGCGCTGTCCATCGGCGACCGGGCCGCGGCAGCGCTTCAATGAGGCCGCGGGGAATACCCCGCGGAAAACCTTGGATCGGCTGGGGGCGCGGCCGGGCGCGGTGGCGCTTCAATGAGGCCGCGGGGAATACCCCGCGGAAAACCAGCTCTGTATGTCGCCATGTGTGTCGGGGGCATGCGCTTCAATGAGGCCGCGGGGAATACCCCGCGGAAAACGCCGTGAATGTAGGATCTCCAGACTCTATCTCTGTTGCGCTTCAATGAGGCCGCGGGGAATACCCCGCGGAAAACTCATGATTCCACTAGTCCCGAGTGATAGTAGCAGGGCTTCAATGAGGCCGCGGGGAATACCCCGCGGAAAACGTCCGATGGTGATCAACACGCTGCAGTAATTCTACCCGCTTCAATGAGGCCGCGGGGAATACCCCGCGGAAAACCGTCCACTCGGAGATCAAGAAGGCAGCCCGGCTGGAGCTTCAATGAGGCCGCGGGGAATACCCCGCGGAAAACGCCAAGATTACTGGTGAACAACGCCCCCGTAACATCCCGCTTCAATGAGGCCGCGGGGAATACCCCGCGGAAAACATGTCTGAAGGCCGAAGTCTATTCACGGCGTCGATCGCGCTTCAATGAGGCCGCGGGGAATACCCCGCGGAAAACCGACTTGGCTCTGGCGCAGGTCGACCTCGAGAAAGCGGCTTCAATGAGGCCGCGGGGAATACCCCGCGGAAAACGATACCGTGGAGGTCTTCGGTTAGCGGGTCGTGGCGAGAAAATCCACGAAAAGGTGTGCAGGTACGGCGGGCGTGTGCCGATACGTGAAGTATGGCGCGCAAGAGCGATGACCGCGGCGGTTCGAAGGGTCCTGGGCCTCAGCGAGACCCTCGGGACGTGCGCATCGAGCGCCTCGAACGAGACAAGGCGAAGCTGATCGAGGAGCGGGATCACTGGAAGCGCCGCAGCGAGCATCTGGAGAAGGAGCTCGAGGCGGCGCGGCGCGCCGGCCGCCGACAAGCGGCCCCCTTCGCCAAGGACCGTCCGCAGGGACGCGGCGGGCGTCCCGGGCGGCGAGCCGGGGCGGAGTACGGCAGGCAGGGGCGCCGCCGGCCGCCGACGCAGGCTGACGAGACCCACGTGGCGCCGGCCCCGACGAGCTGTCCGGACTGCGGCGGCGCGGTCGCGCTGGACCGTGTGGCGTCGCAGTATCAGGAAGACCTGCCCGAGGTGCGTCCCCTCGTGCGGCGCTTCGACATCGAGGTGGGCCACTGCTCGCAGTGTCAGCGGCGCGTGCAGGGCCGGCACGCGCTGCAGACCTCCGACGCGTTGGGCGCGGCTGCCGCTCAACTGGGCCCGAACGTCGCCGCGCTGGTCGTCGAGTTGCACACCGAGCTGGGCATGCCGCTGGAGAAGGTCGTCCGCGTTCTGCGGACGCAGTTCGGACTGTCGGTGACCAAGGGCGGCCTGGTCCAACTGCTGCACCGCACCGCCGACGCGGCGGCGCCCGCGTATGCGGCGCTGCGCGAGCAGGTCCGCTGCAGTCCGGTGGTCACGCCGGATGAGACCGGCTGGCGGGTGAACGCGATCCTCCACTGGCTGTGGGCGTTCGCCACCCCGGAGACGACGGTCTATGCCATCTGCGACGGCCGGGGGTTCGCCGAGGCGGCGGCGGTTCTCGGCCCCGACTTCGCCGGCGTGCTGGTGCGGGACGGGTGGGTGGCCTATCGCGGCTTCAAGAAGGCGCCGCATCAAACGTGCCTGGCCCACCTCTTGAGACGGTGCAAGGACTTGCAGGCCGCTCATCCCGACAGCCCGTGGGCGGGCGCGGTGCAGGCGGTCCTGCGGGACGGCCTCGCCCTGCGGGACCGCTCGAACGCGGGCGAAATCAGTGAGCACGGTCTGGCGTCGGCCCGCGGTCGGCTCGCCGCCCGGCTCGGCCGGCTGATCGACACCGCGCCGCCGTTGGCCGCCGCCGAGCGCTTCGCCAAGCACTTGGCCAACGAATTCCCGGCGGTGTTCCTCTTCTTGTGCGACCCGTCGATCGACGCCACCAACTGGCGGGCCGAACAGGCCATCCGACCCGCAGTGGTCACGCGTAAGGTCTGCGGCGGCAACCGCACCCGGCGCGGGGCCGACACCCAGCAGGTGCTGGCCAGCGTCGTGCGTACCGCCCGCCAACGCAACCTCGACCCGCGCTCGCTGATCACGACGATGCTGTGCGCCCCCGAACCCGTCGTGCCCGAAGCGCTTGCGTTGCCGCCGCCCGCCTGACGCCGGGCGGCGTGGAAACCGCTCATCCGCTTCCCGTCCTCCTGCGCGCCCCCGGCCCGCACTCAATCCGCGCCGTCCCGCCGCCGCCCGAGCCCGCGACCCGTGGGTTTCGCCGCCAGCGGCGGGAACGCCACCAGGCAGCTCGCCGCTGTTCGCGGCGTCGGTCCCCGCCGCGTGTCCCTCATGGCGGCGGCGCCGTCGCCGGGACCCGCGTGGTCTCGCGCCGCCGCGGGGGACCGGGGCGCCGCGGAGCCGCCAGACCCAGCGCTCCGCGAGCGAACCAGCCGGACCGACCGTCGCTGCCGATGACGCGCCGACAAGCTGCCTTGGCGACAATGGGACTGCGAGTCTGCCATGGGCGCTCTCAACAGCGACATGCTCTGCACAGGTCCGCCGGCCGGCGAGTCGCCCCTCGTGCCCCTCGTTTCCGGCCTCCTCACAGCCACAGAGACCGACGCTGCGATGCCGACAAATCTGCGCGGGGACAACCTCGTCATGCAGCAACTTCCCCGACGGCTCGGTTCATTTCCGCCCATTTCCACTGGAGAAAATCAGTCCCGCACCCGGTAACCGAATACCCGTGGAGTGTAGCGGGCAGGGCTTCAAAATCGCTTCAATGAGGCCGCGGGGAATACCCCGCGGAAAACAAGCCGCGACGAATGCCTTTCAGGATGCGGACGCGCGACGCTTCAATGAGGCCGCGGGGAATACCCCGCGGAAAACGCTGATGAGCGTGGGCGGATGGTTCAAGCGTCAGGCGCTTCAATGAGGCCGCGGGGAATACCCCGGGAAAACCGCGCGCCCGCACCGTCGAACCAGATGCATTCGACTTCGCTTCAATGAGGCCGCGGGGAATACCCCGCGGAAAACACGGCATCACCATCAGGGAGGCGAGATGAGCCACGAGCTTCAATGAGGCCGCGGGGAATACCCCGCGGAAAACTGGTCCGATCAGTCCGCGGTCGGGTTGCGCGCGCTGCTGCTTCAATGAGGCCGCGGGGAATACCCCGCGGAAAACGCCCGCCGTGCCGCAGGGAGCGCGAGCCGACCGCGGAGCTTCAATGAGGCCGCGGGGAATACCCCGCGGAAAACCGGCGGCGGGTGACCCAACAGCGAGGTTCAACCTGCGCTTCAATGAGGCCGCGGGGAATACCCCGCGGAAAACGCGAGTGCGTCGGCGTGAGGATTGAGGGGCAGCAATGCTTCAATGAGGCCGCGGGGAATACCCCGCGGAAAACAAGTCTGGCTTGCTCGACATTGACGCGGCTAGTTGGATGCTTCAATGAGGCCGCGGGGAATACCCCGCGGAAAACCTGCGAGCTGTGGGACAACGGCATTTGCTCGTGGGTGGCTTCAATGAGGCCGCGGGGAATACCCCGCGGAAAACTCCCGTTTGGAATCGGCCCATGATCCTCTCCTACGCGGCTTCAATGAGGCCGCGGGGAATACCCCGCGGAAAACGCACCTCCATCCGCACCATCTCCGCATGCCACTCGCGGCTTCAATGAGGCCGCGGGGAATACCCCGCGGAAAACGACCCCGAAGCCGGACTAGCCGCCGTGCGCTGCAAGGCGCTTCAATGAGGCCGCGGGGAATACCCCGCGGAAAACGTTGAGGATGTAGTAGATGGCCTGTCGTGTCAGGCTGCTTCAATGAGGCCGCGGGGAATACCCCGCGGAAAACCATAGGCCCGCGAGCGGCCCCTTGACTGCAGCGCTTCAATGAGGCCGCGGGGAATACCCCGCGGAAAACCCCCGGTCGCCGAACCCCTTACCCTCGCTGACGCCTTGCTTCAATGAGGCCGCGGGGAATACCCCGCGGAAAACGCTTGCTGAGCGGGCCGGCCAACAGGAGACGACATGCTTCAATGAGGCCGCGGGGAATACCCCGCGGAAAACAGCGATCGCCACGCTCACCGTCCCGGCCGCAACTGGGCTTCAATGAGGCCGCGGGGAATACCCCGCGGAAAACACCGGGCCGCTCGGGTCGCCGGTGCTGGAGACAGCGCTTCAATGAGGCCGCGGGGAATACCCCGCGGAAAACAAGATCGGGATCGTCATCGAGGATGGCATGGTCGCGCTTCAATGAGGCCGCGGGGAATACCCCGCGGAAAACAGCCCGACGACTGGTATTCGTCCCGCAGCATCGCCTGGCTTCAATGAGGCCGCGGGGAATACCCCGCGGAAAACACCCACACCCGTTTGAGGAGAGCCAAAGCGAGTCTCCTCGCTTCAATGAGGCCGCGGGGAATACCCCGCGGAAAACCGCCGATCGAGTCGGCGAGCCGGTCGAGTTCTACTTCGCTTCAATGAGGCCGCGGGGAATACCCCGCGGAAAACCGGTCCGCACCCGCTCATCCTGCGACGACCGCCAGACGCTTCAATGAGGCCGCGGGGAATACCCCGCGGAAAACGCCCGCGTGGTGCTCGGGTGGAGGAAGCCGCGCAAGCCGCTTCAATGAGGCCGCGGGGAATACCCCGCGGAAAACGACGATCAGCCCGTCTTCACTGGACGCCCACCGCTCGCTTCAATGAGGCCGCGGGGAATACCCCGCGGAAAACCGTGGAGCTCGTCGTAGTCGTCGGTGTCCAGCTGGACGCTTCAATGAGGCCGCGGGGAATACCCCGCGGAAAACTGCGCGGCGAGGGCGTGGTGGGCGGCGGTGGTGGCGCTTCAATGAGGCCGCGGGGAATACCCCGCGGAAAACACGATCGTGCGCGCTGGCTGCCGCACGTGGTGGTCAGTGCTTCAATGAGGCCGCGGGGAATACCCCGCGGAAAACGCCGCCGCAGCGCCCTCCTTGCAAGCCGGACGAAGCGCTTCAATGAGGCCGCGGGGAATACCCCGCGGAAAACAAGCTGGTCAACAGAACCCCGCATCGGATCACCATAGGGCTTCAATGAGGCCGCGGGGAATACCCCGCGGAAAACCCACAAGCCCCGGAGGAAGAGCAGATGACACTCCGCTTCAATGAGGCCGCGGGGAATACCCCGCGGAAAACCCGACAAGCGGCGCGGGGACGCTATGGTCGGTGGCATTGCTTCAATGAGGCCGCGGGGAATACCCCGCGGAAAACGCAACCACGCCCCCGCGTATGCGTCGTGCTCGTTGTAGCTTCAATGAGGCCGCGGGGAATACCCCGCGGAAAACGCCGGTCGTAGTCCCAGGGAAACGCCTGAGCAATACCGCTTCAATGAGGCCGCGGGGAATACCCCGCGGAAAACAAGTCAGTGGAGCGGGATCGCGGGCCTCGGGCTGACTGCTTCAATGAGGCCGCGGGGAATACCCCGCGGAAAACCCCGCTGCCGATCGACGGGGGCAGCATCTACCCCGCGCCGCTTCAATGAGGCCGCGGGGAATACCCCGCGGAAAACGCTTCTGGATTCGGATTGGAGATGTACGAGATCCGGCCGCTTCAATGAGGCCGCGGGGAATACCCCGCGGAAAACCGGTCTACTATCGGACGCAGGCAGGTGCGATCTTCCCGCTTCAATGAGGCCGCGGGGAATACCCCGCGGAAAACCCGGGCGATGGCGTCGGCGTCCACCTTGCCGCCAGGGCTTCAATGAGGCCGCGGGGAATACCCCGCGGAAAACAGTCTCCTCAAATGCGTGTGGGTAGCGGCGGCGCCAGTTCTATGCCTCCACAGCAGAGGAACAGCATCGAGATCAACGCGCCGGGCGAGTGGAAGCCATAGGCGCGACGCGCGATCACCCGCAGCTTGTTGTTGATGCCCTCCACCGGACCGTTCGTCATCTTCGTGTCCAGGTACGCCAGGATGCCTTCAGCGTGTTTCCGAATCGTACGCCCCAGCTTCACGAACGGCGTCAGGCGGGACCGCGCAGCCCACTCCAGCCACTCATCGAGCAGCGCCGGCGCATCCTCGGGTGTCGCCTGCCCCAGGATCGTCGCCAGGTACTCCTTCAGTTCGTAGGCCCGGTCCAGCGCCCGGTTCTTACGACGCAACGTCTCCAGACGCCGGGCCTCACCAGGCCTCAGCCGCGCCGGGTGCTTCAGCAACGCATAGCGCGTCCCCTTGAGCGCCTTCGCATCCTCCGGCTCCGAGGCCAGCCGCCGCTGCTCCGAACGCCGCACCTCGTCAACCGCATCCGCCGCAAGCCGTTCAACGTGAAACCGGTCGAACACCACCCGCGCGTGCGGAACCCACGCCCGCAGCGCCTTCTGCCAGCTCGACGCCAGGTCCGCCGTCACCAACTCGATCCGCGCACAGCCACCAGGTCCCAACTGCTCGAAGAAGGCCCCCAGCGTCTCGGCGCTGCGCCCCCGCCCCGCCCAAACCACCCGACGCTCGTCATGGTCAACCACGATCGTCAGGTAGCGGTGACGCTTCCGGTAGCTGAACTCATCGACGCCGATTCGTCTCAGCTTGGCGAACCGAGCCCCGTCCAGCCGCCGCGCCACAACCCGTTCCACGATGCTGCCCACCGTCACCCACGATATCCCCAGCAGGCGGCTCACCGCCGTCCGGTCCGTCACCTGCGCCAGATACGCCGCCAATTCCTCGAACCCCGACGTGAACACGCTGCTGCCGCTCGCCCACGGCACCTGCTCCACCTTCACCCCGCGGCAACGCCGGCACGACACCCGCCACGGCGCATACCGCAGCCACGCCGGCATCCGGCCCCAGGACAGATGCCGCCACTCGCGCACCGGCTGCCGGTCATACCGCGGCGACCGCTTCCCGCACGTCCCGCACCGGGAACGCCGCCACGCCGGCTCCACCGACACCGTCAACGGACCGTCGGCGGCCATTTCCACCTGCTTGACGTACATCTGCGTGACACCCAACAGCCGCCGTAGTAACGTAGTCAGACGCATGGGGCTCTCCTCCTCGCGGGTCGTGGTGATACACGCCCATGAGACCAGGAAGCCCCTTGCGTTTGCAACCGCTTCCGCCAAGCGAGACGACGCACGCGGCCCCGACAACACCCTTGGCCCCGCCCAACGGGCGTCCGCCGCCGGCGCCGGGACCCGAGGTGGCCGTTGGGGCAATCAGCCAGCGTCTATCCCCGAACCGCCAGCCGTCGCGCTTTCCGCGTTGTCGTGGACGGCCGGGACGCCCCCGTCCAGGCCGGGCCGCAAGGCCCATATCTGCTGCTTGAGCGGAGGGACGGACGGTGTGTCACCCGAAGGGCCGCAGCGCAGCGAAGGACGCGCGTAGCGCGTTGACACGCCGGCCGGCCCGCAGCTACTCCGCTCCGACTATATCCCGCCACGGTGCGCCACGCCCGCCGCCGGTCAGGTGAACTGCCAGCACCCCTCGCCGACCCGCCGATCGCGCCTCAACCCACCCACACCCGTTTGAGGAGAGCCGGAAAACACGTGCCGCTTCGCCTCGCGGTGGTACGCCGCCTTCACGTCGCTTCAATGAGGCCGCGGGGAATACCCCGCGGAAAACTTCCACGCGCGCACGCAGGCGTCAAGGGTCTCGCGGGGCTTCAATGAGGCCGCGGGGAATACCCCGCGGAAAACTATCGTAACAGCATCCCAGGCGATAGCGCAATGGGTATGCTTCAATGAGGCCGCGGGGAATACCCCGCGGAAAACAACGCCCACTCGGCTGACCCGGCATCGCGCGAGCGGCTTCAATGAGGCCGCGGGGAATACCCCGCGGAAAACCTCAGGTTTCCGAAGAAGGCGTCGAGGTTGGCTGTATGCTTCAATGAGGCCGCGGGGAATACCCCGCGGAAAACGGCAAGTCGGGGGATGACGTTCTCGCGAAAGTCTGGAACGCTTCAATGAGGCCGCGGGGAATACCCCGCGGAAAACCTACCGTTACCGTCCGCCCCAGACACCTCAACAGGGCTTCAATGAGGCCGCGGGGAATACCCCGCGGAAAACCTGAATCGGAAAAGGCATGGGCGGACGCGACGGCGACGCTTCAATGAGGCCGCGGGGAATACCCCGCGGAAAACCCGCGCTGGGAACCTTCGTGCCCACCTCGTCGGCGTAGGCTTCAATGAGGCCGCGGGGAATACCCCGCGGAAAACTCGGCCACGAGTGGCGCCGGCGCGTCTCGCAGGGCCTGCTTCAATGAGGCCGCGGGGAATACCCCGCGGAAAACGCTGGTGGCTCCGCAGCGAGATCGTCTGGCACAAGCCGCTTCAATGAGGCCGCGGGGAATACCCCGCGGAAAACGTCGCTGTAGGAGCTCCACGCCTTGTCGCCATCCACCGCTTCAATGAGGCCGCGGGGAATACCCCGCGGAAAACGCGCGCAATTCCTGTATCCGCCTGATGACCTTGGGCGGCTTCAATGAGGCCGCGGGGAATACCCCGCGGAAAACGCGTAACACCGCGAAGGATAGACGGCTCGGTCGCCTGGCTTCAATGAGGCCGCGGGGAATACCCCGCGGAAAACGACTCGGATATCGACTTCTGCTTGGAACAGCCGCCGCGGCTTCAATGAGGCCGCGGGGAATACCCCGCGGAAAACCCACTGGAAGGGCCTGAAGTATGGGTGGACCACCCGAGCTTCAATGAGGCCGCGGGGAATACCCCGCGGAAAACCTTGATGGCGACGCAGTCGTTGGCGTCCCCGGCCACGCTTCAATGAGGCCGCGGGGAATACCCCGCGGAAAACGTGCGCCAGCTCATGGAGGGCGGGGTAGCATTGGAGGCGCTTCAATGAGGCCGCGGGGAATACCCCGCGGAAAACAACGGCTCCTCGATGGTCGTGACACCGGTCTCGCTGAGCTTCAATGAGGCCGCGGGGAATACCCCGCGGAAAACCCACGAGCCGTCGCCCCGCAGGTAGGTCGTCGAGCTGCTTCAATGAGGCCGCGGGGAATACCCCGCGGAAAACCAGCGCCTTCGCGACGACATCCAGGCCGGTATCTTCCGCTTCAATGAGGCCGCGGGGAATACCCCGCGGAAAACCCCAGGATGTACCGAGCCCGCACCGGCCCGACGATGCTTCAATGAGGCCGCGGGGAATACCCCGCGGAAAACCCGCGGAGACCGTCGGTGAGCCGGCTGTGATGGCGACGGCTTCAATGAGGCCGCGGGGAATACCCCGCGGAAAACCTCATCGCGGCCGGCCTTGCACTGCGGACATCTGGATGCTTCAATGAGGCCGCGGGGAATACCCCGCGGAAAACCAGCTACCAGCGCGAGGTCCTGCAGCTCATCGAGGAGCTTCAATGAGGCCGCGGGGAATACCCCGCGGAAAACCCCTATGCCCCAGGTGATACCACGCCCCGGGACTGACGCTTCAATGAGGCCGCGGGGAATACCCCGCGGAAAACCTGTGCGTGCTCGGCCGGTACGACGACGTCGACACACCGCTTCAATGAGGCCGCGGGGAATACCCCGCGGAAAACCCGTGACACCGCCCAGAAGGCCGGAGGTTAGCTGCGAGCTTCAATGAGGCCGCGGGGAATACCCCGCGGAAAACCACGATCGACGAAAACAACGGAAACGCGCTGCAGGTGCTTCAATGAGGCCGCGGGGAATACCCCGCGGAAAACAACGTGCGGATGACGGGCTGGCTCCAGCAGCACACGCTTCAATGAGGCCGCGGGGAATACCCCGCGGAAAACAAACGGCATGAGGACGGTGGTGGAGTGGCCGCCGACGCTTCAATGAGGCCGCGGGGAATACCCCGCGGAAAACTTCCATCCGTTGTGGCACACGCGCCAGACCGAGATGGCTTCAATGAGGCCGCGGGGAATACCCCGCGGAAAACCCGGCGGCGGCCAGCGCGTCAGCCCCGTTGTCCCTGATGCTTCAATGAGGCCGCGGGGAATACCCCGCGGAAAACTTCGATCTCTCGCCGTTCCGGGTCGAACAACCACTCGCTTCAATGAGGCCGCGGGGAATACCCCGCGGAAAACCCGTGGCCGCCGACATCCTTCTGCGTCTTGAGCGCCACGCTTCAATGAGGCCGCGGGGAATACCCCGCGGAAAACGAGAGCTGGATGCCCTTCGAGCTCGCGGTGGTCGCGGAGCTTCAATGAGGCCGCGGGGAATACCCCGCGGAAAACCGGCCCATTCGAGCGTGGGGCCTATCAGCCCGAGGTAGAAGTCCCCGGTGTTCAAATGGATGGCTGAAGGGGCCGGTAGCGCGATAACGCGGCGATCCGCGCCGAATGGAGCTGGAATCGCGTCAAGACCGGCTCCAGCCGCTCCAGAACGTCCCACAGACCCACAAACAGGCCGATCAGCGCGCATACGCCGGCTACCGCCCGGCCCTGCAGGCCACGGGGCGTGCCGACACCGATCGCATGACGCAGAAGCAGCCCGAGGTTGAGGCCCGCGACGTGCACCAGCAGTCGCTTCAGAATGTTCGAATGCCCCCGCAGGTGCACCCGCCGCATCCCTCCCGTCTCATACAGATGCGCAAACGGCCGCTCCACCAGCTCGCTACGACTCCGCTGCAAACGCCGGCCCCGCTTGCCCCGTATCCGACGCCGGTTCCCATGCACCGGATCCCGAGCCTCCGGCGCGTCCTTCCAGCACCGCTTGCCCCGCGCCGGCTCCGCAATGTAACTCCGAATATCGACCGCCGCCAGACCCACCAACGTCTCGTTGCTGTGGTAGCCCTTGTCCGCAACCACCTCCGCAACCCCCGCCTCCCCCGCCAGCACCGCCTCCACCTCCTCGGCCGCCGTGATCAGGGTCTCGACTATCGTCGTTGTATCCCCTTCGTCCGCGCCCTGAACCGTCACACCCACCACCGCACCTGTCTCCATATCCACCGCATGCTCCACCTTGTGGGCCATGTGGGTGCTGCCGTCCTTCATCTTCGCGACTTTCGCATCCGGGTCGTGAGGGTGAGTCCACTCCTTGTTCGACGTCTTCTTCTTCCGCTTCCGGTCAAACCGCGCCAGGTCCTCCGCCGTCGGGGTCTCAATGCCGGAAGCCTTCGCCAAACCGGTCAGGAACGCCGTGTAGCCTTCACCCGTGTCACGTCGAACGATACTCCGCAGCGCCGCGTTGGCTTCCAGCATCGTCGCATCAATGCCCAACGTCTTCCCCCCGACCAAGCCCGTCTCCGCCAACTGCTGCAACACCCACGTGAAGACCGCCTGATGAGTCTCGACCGAAAACAGGCGCCGCGTCCGCGAGATCGTCGAATGGTCGGGAGGCGCCACCGGTGTCGCCAAATGCAGAAACGCCCGCAGGCTCAGCGAATCGGCCGCGCGCCACGCGATGGCCCGCTCCGAGTCCAACCCTTCGAAGTACCCGATAAGCAGCAATCGGAAATAGCGGCCCGGAGCCAGACTCGGCCGTCCCATCGTCGCGTAGAACGGCGCGCACAGTCCTTCGACGAACGCGTCGAAGCCTGCCGCCTCGAGAATCCGGTTCAGTCGCTCATAGAACGGATGCCCCGCGCTCTGAGGCAGATCCGTCGTCGCTACCCACATCGATTGCTGCGACCCGTCGTCGCGCGTCAAGCCCATCGCCATGCGCACCAGTGTAGAACATAGGACCCGTCAGATCGATCCCTGGATGCCGACTTTTACCACGGGCTGCTATGGACGGTCTGGCTTCAATGAGGCCGCGGGGAATACCCCGCGGAAAACTCGCGTGAAGCGGTGCGCCGAGGTTGTCAACGCGAGGCTTCAATGAGGCCGCGGGGAATACCCCGCGGAAAACAAGGTCAATATACGCCCTACCTCACAATCGACATCGGCGCTTCAATGAGGCCGCGGGGAATACCCCGCGGAAAACGACGATACCCTCGCCGACGGACTCGCCCTCGGCGGCGCTTCAATGAGGCCGCGGGGAATACCCCGCGGAAAACACATCGGCGACATGTTCGAGGACGCCATCGACGACGCGCTTCAATGAGGCCGCGGGGAATAC
This sequence comes from Vicinamibacterales bacterium, assembly GCA_965229825.1. Classification (GTDB taxonomy): domain Bacteria; phylum Acidobacteriota; class Vicinamibacteria; order Vicinamibacterales; family UBA8438; genus JAJEEA01. The sequence continues at coordinate 447,923 of CBDDJQ010000011.1, read as the reverse complement.
CCCGCGGAAAACAAGTCCTCGACTGTCGCCGATTCCGGGATGGCAGCGCTTCAATGAGGCCGCGGGGAATACCCCGCGGAAAACGAGGATGTTCGATTCTTACTGAGCGGGGCTCTATTAGCTTCAATGAGGCCGCGGGGAATACCCCGCGGAAAACGAGCTGGTTCACAGAGGTTCCGACCGGCCGCAGCACGTTGCTTCAATGAGGCCGCGGGGAATACCCCGCGGAAAACGCCGTCCGCATCGCCCGCTTGAAGGCCATCGCGGGGCGCTTCAATGAGGCCGCGGGGAATACCCCGCGGAAAACCTGGATGCGTTGTACGATCCGCATGTCGCGCTCGGGCTTCAATGAGGCCGCGGGGAATACCCCGCGGAAAACCGTCGAGCGAGGGTATCGGCCCGCGCAAGGTCGAATAGCTTCAATGAGGCCGCGGGGAATACCCCGCGGAAAACTTGACGTCCGGTGAGTTTGTTGACGTCGAACGGGTCGGCTTCAATGAGGCCGCGGGGAATACCCCGCGGAAAACCATCTGCTGGAGATACGGCTGGTCCCGCCCCTTGACGCTTCAATGAGGCCGCGGGGAATACCCCGCGGAAAACCCGCGGTTGCCACTCCGGTCACGGCCAACGCACCGAGCTTCAATGAGGCCGCGGGGAATACCCCGCGGAAAACCACGGAAACCACCACCACACAGGAGACCGACCCGACATGCTTCAATGAGGCCGCGGGGAATACCCCGCGGAAAACCTCCGCGACGCTGACGTGGTCCGCGCCAGACGATACGCTTCAATGAGGCCGCGGGGAATACCCCGCGGAAAACGAGCAGCGCCCCGGCCGCCCCGTCCGGCAGCCGCGGCCGCTTCAATGAGGCCGCGGGGAATACCCCGCGGAAAACGGGGGAGGTTCGCTGGATACGCACGTCGGCATCGATGCTTCAATGAGGCCGCGGGGAATACCCCGCGGAAAACGACGAGGGGGGCGGCGAGGTAGGCCCCGCCCTCTCGCACGCTTCAATGAGGCCGCGGGGAATACCCCGCGGAAAACCCCGCTGCGGTCCGGCCGGAAGCTGGCGCCGAGCATCCAGCTTCAATGAGGCCGCGGGGAATACCCCGCGGAAAACACGATTCACGGACGGTGGGATGCCAGCATCGCGACGGGCTTCAATGAGGCCGCGGGGAATACCCCGCGGAAAACCTCCAGCGGGGAGCGCCAGTAGATGCGCGTCGGCGTGCTTCAATGAGGCCGCGGGGAATACCCCGCGGAAAACCGGTGGCCTGGGAAGACGGGAGACCTGCGGCCGGCGGCGCTTCAATGAGGCCGCGGGGAATACCCCGCGGAAAACGAGCATCTGTAGTCGCCGGAATGACCGTAAACGACATGCTTCAATGAGGCCGCGGGGAATACCCCGCGGAAAACGACACGACCGGCGTCAAGGTGCAGGGCGGCGAGTTCCAGCTTCAATGAGGCCGCGGGGAATACCCCGCGGAAAACTCGCCGGCCCGCCCCCGAGCCCGGCCGGCGTGGCGCTTCAATGAGGCCGCGGGGAATACCCCGCGGAAAACGAGGCCTACGTGTTCATCGGGGCCTTCTCCTACCACGCTTCAATGAGGCCGCGGGGAATACCCCGCGGAAAACCCGCGCCACCGAGGGAGCCCCCATCGTCCGGCCGATGCTTCAATGAGGCCGCGGGGAATACCCCGCGGAAAACGACCGGGCCGCAGCTGCCTACCCGGAGATGGCCTGATGCTTCAATGAGGCCGCGGGGAATACCCCGCGGAAAACGTCAGCGTGAACGCCACGTCGCTGTCGAACAGCGCCTTGCTTCAATGAGGCCGCGGGGAATACCCCGCGGAAAACACCGGCTCGTACTCGCCGCTACCGCCGGGGGTTACTTGGCTTCAATGAGGCCGCGGGGAATACCCCGCGGAAAACCGGCGTGCGCGGCCTCGACGTTTGGGCCGCGACCACGCTTCAATGAGGCCGCGGGGAATACCCCGCGGAAAACCCCGCTGCTCGGCGCGGCGGCGGAGTGGATTACCGGGCTTCAATGAGGCCGCGGGGAATACCCCGCGGAAAACAACCGCGGTTCGTCTTCGGTGCCTCCGCCTCCCAGATGCTTCAATGAGGCCGCGGGGAATACCCCGCGGAAAACTCGTCGAGCCGTGCGTGACGCTCGCCCCGTCCACCGCGCTTCAATGAGGCCGCGGGGAATACCCCGCGGAAAACGGCCGCAGGCGGGCGACCATGGCGCGTTCTGGAGCGCTTCAATGAGGCCGCGGGGAATACCCCGCGGAAAACTCGGCACGACCTGGCCGATGGACCGCGCGAGCTGCGGGCTTCAATGAGGCCGCGGGGAATACCCCGCGGAAAACTTATTGATCGCCGTGCCGGGCTCGGTGTACTCGGTGCTTCAATGAGGCCGCGGGGAATACCCCGCGGAAAACCCGAGTGGCAGAATCGACCGAAGCCGGCCGCCGAGCCGCTTCAATGAGGCCGCGGGGAATACCCCGCGGAAAACCGCCCGACGGAGGCTTTCGCGGGCGTGAAGCGCGGGGCTTCAATGAGGCCGCGGGGAATACCCCGCGGAAAACAGTTCATGGAAGAGGCGGCAAGCTGGCCGTCCGACGTGCTTCAATGAGGCCGCGGGGAATACCCCGCGGAAAACTCCCTGATTCCCTGCGCTTCCGTGCCGGCGGCGGCCAGGCTTCAATGAGGCCGCGGGGAATACCCCGCGGAAAACACTCCGCTCCGCTGAAAGTCGACACCGGCGGCGAGCTGCTTCAATGAGGCCGCGGGGAATACCCCGCGGAAAACCCCTGGGCGGCTGAGCATGAAGACCACCGTTACGGTGGGCTTCAATGAGGCCGCGGGGAATACCCCGCGGAAAACATCCGGTCGGCAGCGTCAGGACATCCGTGCTCTGGACGCTTCAATGAGGCCGCGGGGAATACCCCGCGGAAAACGACGTCGGCGACGGGCGGTCGCTGAACCTCCGCGGCATGCTTCAATGAGGCCGCGGGGAATACCCCGCGGAAAACCGTGCTGTGGTTCCTCACTGGTCTCCGTAGAACCCTGCCACGGCCGGCTTCAATGAGGCCGCGGGGAATACCCCGCGGAAAACGTCTGGAGCCACGATCATTCCGACCGCGGCGGCAGGCCGCTTCAATGAGGCCGCGGGGAATACCCCGCGGAAAACCCGCTAGTCACCGGAACGGGTTCAGCCTCCCAGTCATCGCTTCAATGAGGCCGCGGGGAATACCCCGCGGAAAACTGAAGCGTTCCGCAACGGCGAGTTCGAGGTGCTGGTGCTTCAATGAGGCCGCGGGGAATACCCCGCGGAAAACATGGGCGCGGTGTCGATGGGATCTGGCAGTGCTTCAGCGCTTCAATGAGGCCGCGGGGAATACCCCGCGGAAAACAACGCACCAAGCCGTCTAGCAGGCGTTCAGGGCTGATTGCTTCAATGAGGCCGCGGGGAATACCCCGCGGAAAACGCCAACGTCCGTCAGCAATCCCGACCTGCGCGCCTGGCTTCAATGAGGCCGCGGGGAATACCCCGCGGAAAACTCCTCTATTCATGGAATTAGTATCCCTACTTCCGCTTCAATGAGGCCGCGGGGAATACCCCGCGGAAAACGATCACGACTTCTCACGGGTCGCAGAGGTCCACGGCGCTTCAATGAGGCCGCGGGGAATACCCCGCGGAAAACTTCTCCGGCGGCGCACATGGGATGGCGATCTCGTGTCGCTTCAATGAGGCCGCGGGGAATACCCCGCGGAAAACGCGATACCGAACCCTTCAACCAGGTCCCGAATAGCGGCAGCTTCAATGAGGCCGCGGGGAATACCCCGCGGAAAACTCGCTGAGATAGTGGTTGACGTCCGGCTCGACCGGGCTGACGAGCTTCAATGAGGCCGCGGGGAATACCCCGCGGAAAACGGACCGCTCGCAAGCCGTTGTGTATGAAGGGATTGCCATGGCAATCGCGAGCGGTGAGCCGACGATGCGTTGCGACAGCAGAAAATACGGCGGCATCTGGTGAGTTTATGGGCCAAAAGTATTCAATTATCAAGGATCCACGGGCTCTGCGAGCGCTCCCTGGGGGAACGACGGCACCGAAGCGCTCGATCCATGGCGGCGAAATGCGCATCACACGATAACGGGTTCTCTCCGCACGGCTTGAAACGCTTTCCCCAGGCTGACGACGCGGGGTTCGATGCCGTCGGCGACGCCGACGTCGACCACCACGACATGGTCTGCGCCATGATCGATCAGATCGTCGATGCGCGCAACCAGCGCGGCGTGTCGGCGCCGGCTCAGGCGGCATTGGAAGACGGAGAGCTGAACCCATTCTCCGTAGCCCTGCATCAGCTTGAACACACGCCGCCACCGTTTGGGGTCGGCGATGTCGTAGACGACGATGTAGAGATGTTCCACGGGCTCATCGGGTGGTGAAGTTCGGGTACTCGGGCAGCTCTCCAAGCAGGAACCGGCCGAAGAGCCGGGCCTGCATCTCCATCAGCCGGCGATAGCTGACCCGGTAGCCGAACAGGGGATGGACGACCTCGTGGCCGAGGCGGCGCTCGTAGGTGGCGATGAAACGGCGGCGGCCGTGGGCGGTCAGGTTGACGCTACCGCCCGCAGACTTGAAATCGGTCGGCCGGACCTCGCCGTTGTTGATTGCCTGGACCACGACGGAATCGGCGATCAACGGGCGGAACGGCTCCATGAGATCGAGGGCGAGTGCGGGTCGACCGTAGCGGGGCTGGTGGTAGAGGCCCCGGAAGGGATCGAGCCCGACCGCGGCGAGAACCACGGTCCATGATCGCGTCAGCAGCGAGTAGGCGAACGAGAGGAGCGCGTTGACGGGGTCGGTCGGCGGGCGGCGGTTTCGTTTCTGGAAATCGAAACCGAGTGCGCCGGCGGTGGCTTCCTCATCCTGCAACATGGCGTTGAAGGCGCCGAAGTAGCGGGCCGCGGCCGTGCCCTCGACGCCGAGCAGCTCGGCCAGCGAACCTGCGCGGGCGGGGCGGCGGCTGTCGCTCTTCAGGTCGATCAGGACGGGCTGGCTGCTGCCGACACGCTTCCAGTTTCGCCGCAGCAGGGTCCGGCAGTTCTGGATCTTCGCACTCACCAGTCCCCTGGCGAATTGCAGGCAGGTGGTCTCGTCGAAGCTCGCCCGGTACTGTGCCGTCCGCAACTCGACGTTCTTGTGGCCGTTGCCGGCGGTGTGTCCGAAGAACCACCCCCCGTAGCTGTGCCACGTCACGGGAATCTGGCGCCACATCAGCTCGTGCAGGCACGGCGTGGTGACGTAGATGTTCCCCATCAGGATGACCTGCGAGGTCTCGTCCAGGCGCGCGGTCGCCACCTTCTCGTCGTCGAGGGTCACGACCAGGGTCTCCCCCGACTTCGCCACCTTGGCGCGCTGGGCCTGCACGTAGAGCGGCAGGGCCTCGGTGCACGGCACCGCGATCGGCCGCGGAGTGACCGTCCTTCGCGTGAGTTGGTTGACCTCGTCCGGCAGGCAGATCTCGACGAGCGAGCAGCGCGGGCACTTCGGGCTGTCCTCGAGCGGCGGCGGGATGGCGCCGTCGGCGGCGAGGCGGCGCAACCCCTCGACGGCCCCGTGCGCGCTGGCGACGAGCTCGTCGTCGAATGGAACCCGGACCCGTTCGCGGCTCCCGACGAAGTAGAGCACGCCCTCGACACAGTCGTAGCCGTGCTCGCGCAGCAGAAGCCCCTGCACGCAGAGCTGCACCCGTTCGGGCTCGTGGGCCCCGCTGCCGGCATGGGGCCGCTTGCCGCGCTTGTAGTCGACCGGAGTGACGCGGCCGCCGTCCGATTCGATGAGGTCGAGCCGGGCGATCAGTCCCAGGCGGTCGGACGACAACGTGACCGATCGCGCGTGCAGCCTGGGAGACTCTTCAACGGCGGCCGGCGCCGGCAGCGCCCCGCCGTCGCGATTCACCCGCCGGTGGGCGTGCTGGCCTTCGACGGTGTCCGACGATTCGGCCCATTCGCCCTGTACCCACTCCAGATAGGCGAGCCGCGGGCAGTAGACGTACTCGTTGACCATGCGCGCCGGCACGAGCGGCGGCGGGTCGGATGCGAGCGGAGTCGACAGCGGCGCCGGATGTTGCGGAACTGGCACGGCGGCGACCTCCCGTTGTCGGGTGTTTCGGCACTATGTTGTTTCGGCAATTCCGGCGGCCCGCCGTAGGGGATGCAGAGATTTACCGTGGTGGGATTCACCCCCGGGGGTTCGCGCGGCCTCTCAGGCGTCCCTTGGCGATGCCAGCTTCACGGACGGAAGTAGTCGTCCCCGCGAAACGGAACCCGTCAACGGCGCCCGGTTTCGCGACGGCAGCCGCTTCCGGTCACGCCCGCTCGACCTCGAACGCCACGATGTTGCGCGTCTCCCGGCTGAACTCCACTGCGACAAGATGGATCGGCTGGCCCAGGTCGCGGTACTTGTCCGCGTACCCCTTCTCCTTCAACTGCGCCATCGCCGCACCCGCGGGCGCCAGCTCGACCACCTTGAACTCGAACAGGTACACGTGTCCGCCGCAGCGCACGGCCATGTCCACGCGGCCGCGGTTGCTGCTGTCCTCCACCGTGACGTCCAGTCTCAGCGCCGCGAAGTAGGAATAGAACACGCTGGCGTAGTACCCCTCGTAGCGGGCGATGTCGTTGTTCGTGTACCCCTCGTACGGAATGCTGTCGAAGAAGGCGTGGAACAGGGTCCTGAGCCCCGCCGTGTCATGCTGCTCCAACAGCCGGTAGAGCCGGGCGCCGTTCGCCGTCTGGCTCGACGAGTCGCGAACCAGATGGCGCAGCAGGCTCCGGTTCAGGCTCTGCCGCACCTCCCGGTTCGGGTAGCCGAGGCGGTAGAGCGGCTCGCCGCCCAGGTCCTCCTCGCCCTTGATGGTCAGGTAGCCGGTCTGGAACAGCAACGCCTCGGTGGCCATGTCGTCCACGTCGAACGTGGACAGCAGGTCGCTGCCGCCGACCATGTCCTCCAGGGCCAGCGAGCTCACCCGCCGCTCGAACAGCGTCTCGACGAGAAAGGTCGGCGTGCCCGACTCGAACCAGTAGGCGTCGAACTTCCGGCGCCGAAAGAGCAGGAGGATGTCGAAGGGGTTGTAGACCCGCTCGGCCCCGAGCCAACTGTAGCCGTTGTACCAGTCGCGGATGGCCTCGCGATCCAGCCCGGCAAGTTCCGGCGCGAACACCGTGTCGAGATCCCGGTCGGTGTAGCCGCAGATGGCCGAGTAGTCCGGTTCGAGAGTGATGTCCGTGAGGTTGTTAAGACCGGAGAACAGGCTGACCTTGGAGAACTTGCTGACGCCGGTGAGAAACGTGAACCGGACGTGCGCGTCGCTGTCCTTGATCACCGCGTAGAAGCCGCGCAGGAAGTCGCGGTTGGCGCGGGCCATGTCGGCAATGTCCAGCGCATCCAGAATCGGCTTGTCGTACTCGTCCACCAGCACCACGACTCGCTGACCGGTGCGCCGGTGCAGAGCACCCAGCAGATCACGGAATCGCTCCGCGGCCGTGGAGTAGTCGGACGCCACGCCGGTCTCGCGTTCGACGGCGTCGAGCTGCGCCATCACGTTCGTGTGCAGGAGTCCGGGTTCACGAAACGTGCCGCCGCCGAAACTCAGACGCACCACCGGATGACGAACCGACCAGTCCCAGTCAGTCTGGATGGCCAGCCCCTCGAACAGTGACTCGTTGCCCTCGAACGCCTCCTTCAACGTATCCAGGAACAGGCTCTTGCCGAAACGGCGGGGGCGCGACAGGAAATAGTGGGCGCCCTCCTCGACCAGCCGTCGCACGTAGACCGTCTTGTCTACGTAGTAGCAGCCATCCTCCCTGACCTTGCGGAAGGTCTGGATGCCGATCGGGAGTTTCCGTCTGGTCATCGACGCACCTCACCCGCCGATCGAACCGTCGAATCGACCGTTTCCTGCTGCGCGTGAAGACGGCCGGCGAAAAGCCCTCCCCCCTTGTGCGCGGTCCGACCTATCAACAGCGGGCCGACCTGCGCCGTCGGGAACCTCAGCCGCAAGCGACCGGACAGCCCTCCGCGCGGTCCGCGCCGAACGGCGAGCACGTCGATGGCCTCGGGGTGAAGCCTCGGCCAGCCGCAGCGCTCGAGCTCTGCACCAACGTCGAGCCTGAGCGCATCCTCGGCGCTCGGGCCGCGATGATGACGCGTCACGTCGTAGACCGTCACGCTCTCCCATACCCGCGCCGGCGCGAACAGAGCGTCACTGTCCCGATCAACGGCCGCCGGAACGAGCGTCAGGCGGCCGGCGAGACCCGCACGAAGCACGTCCATGCCTTCGAGCGCGCCGGCGAGCCGCCGATGTTGCGCCTCTATATCGCGCCAGCGCACGCCGCCCCGCTGCATCTCGCTGGGCGCGACATAGAGCAGGCGCCCGCGCGGCAGGTCGGCGACGACCGCCACGTGGCGGTGCCTTTCATCGGCGGCCGGACTTCCATCCGGTCGATGCCCGCTCACGTACTCCGGTATCTTGCTCCCTCGGCGCATTCCGGCCTGTACCCGCGCCATCATCGCGCGCCGGCCGGCGCGTGCGACGACCGGCGGTTCTGCGCCGGACACAAGGCCGCCGGCAATGGCGAACGCCATCACGCCACGCACTTGCTCATCGTCCGGTTGCATGAGCCCGAGACCGATGAACCGACCGTCGCCCAACAGAAGCGGACCGGAGACGGACTCGGTAAAGGTGATCGCCGCGTGCCAGAGCGCTTCCTTGGGAAAGCGTGTGCCCGGCGCGAACCGTTCCGCGCGAGCGCCGTGACGCTCGAAGGGCTCGCGCCGCACCAGCACCCTCGCGACCGGGACGGCAACGCCGGCATGCCTGAGCGCGTGATGAACGGCCGCAACCGCACGCGCCTCCTCGGCGGCCCTCTCGGCGCCGCCCTTCGCTTCCTCGGCCTGGCGACCCGGATCGATCCGCCGGCGCCGGGCCAAAGACAGCGCAAGCGGCGTGACGCTCCGCCAATGCCGGGCGCGCCGCTCGAAACGCGGCGCCATGCGATCGGCTTCGGCCCGGTGCAGCTCGCGCACGATTTCGCCGTCATCATTCGGCCAGGCGACCTGTGAGAAGGCCCAGGCAACGTCCTCCGGCGCGAGCGGGCACGCTTGCGGTACCAGAATTTCCAGCCGGCGGATTAACAGGTCCGTGTGCTCATGGCCAATCGATGGGATTGGCACGATGCGTACCCGCAGGACCTTGTCAGCCTCGCCTGCATCGCGGCCAATCAGGTAGCGCTCGACCGAATCGCCAAGGTCGGGCACTGCGGCCCGCAGATGGCCGGCGGCCTTGTCGCGGGCGCTCTGCACGAGCTCCGCCGCGCCGCTCAAGACCCAGCCCGCATAGGCCGGTCGCGCGTCGGGCTCTCGCAACTCGAAGACGAAGCGATGCGGGGCCGCCCCGTAGGCGACCCTCCGGAGCCGCGGCTTCGGAGGCTGGACAAAGGCACGAACCGGCTTGCGCCTGGTCCCGCCCATTTGAAAGCGCGTGCGCATGCCCTCGAATCGAGCCGTGAGACTCTGCCGCAGACCCGCTCGCGGACAGAGCAGGTGTTCGCCGCGGGCGCCGTCGCCCGTCGGCCGGTACACGATCCCGCCATGGCCCAGGACCCGCCGCTCCGCTTCGTCGGCATCGACCAGGACCGCATCCGCCCAGGCCATGTCCAGGCCCCGGCCGAGCTGATAGAGCCCGTCGGCCGCGGCGCACAGCGCCGGCGCATGGTCGTCGTCATCGTTGCGGACCGACCAGCAATAGACGATCGGCGCCGCGGCATCGAACAAGGTGGGGCGGATACGTTTGCCGACCCGCGTCCTCGCCACCGCGTCCTCGTAGCGCTTTCCGGGCAGTACGGCGTCGAGATCGTTGTTGGGAACGTAGCTCAGATAGGCTTGGCCGGGCATGCCGCGGGGCGCCGCGATCACGGGCGGCGGCAGCGTCTGCAGCCAGTCGAGCGCGGCCTGCGCCGCCGCCGGCACCGTGGCGCCGCGGGCCACTCCGGCCAGCAGCGCCTGAAAAAGACGCGCCGGCGCGGGCGGCCACTCGCACGCGTGGCGGTTGTCGAGACCGTGGTAACGGCCCTCGTGCAACCGAACGGTCACGAGCAGGGCACGTGGCATCGATCAGGCCTTCTTCGCGTCGCTCTTCGCGAGCGCCTTGTCGAACGCCACCGTCCGATCGGCGGCAACGCCGAACTTCGTCGCCGCCTGCTGCGCGAAAGCCAGCGCATCCTTCTCGTCGAGCGCCAACTGCGCTCTCACGCCGTCGCGTTCGACGGCCTCCCAGGTTGCCGGCGCCTCCGGGTCCGGCGTGATGAGGCAACCCTGGCGCAGGAACCCGTCCAGTGGCGCGGTCGCAGCCGCGAGGGTCAGTCCCAGCACGTAGCGTCGCAGTACCGCGCCATCATCGCCGTGCAGGCGCCGCAGCGCGATCAGGTTGATCGTCACGTCACGCCGGATCTCGCCGCGGACCAGGATGCCGCCATGCGCCTCGGTTGCCGGCACGTGCACGAAGCCGCGCTGCGCCAACTGGCTCTTGGCGCTCCCCTCCTGCTTCTTCTTCTCGTCTTCGCTGAACACGTCCAGCGCGGCGTAGTCGACAGGTGGGTTGTATTGGGCCGAGCGCTTCAACTCGTCGATGTCCCAGGCGCGGATCACCGACTGCAGGATACGCGGCACTTTTGCCTGCGTGTCGCGCGAATCCCAGGCGCCGAACACGAGCGATGTCGGAGCCACCCTCGCAATGGCGGACGCATCGCCGGTGTCCTGATAGGCGCGAAAGGCCTCGCTCGCCTCCGACGCAAGCGCCGTGGACCGGATGAGGGCGTCCCCCAGGCGATGTCCCGCGTCGAGAATGGAGACCGATCCGCCTTCACCGTAGGTAATCGTCACCTGCGGCACCAACCTGGCGAGCGGATAAACGGCAGCTCCGTTTGCGCCGGTCTTGAACAGCGGCTCCAGCCGATTGGCCTGTGCGCCGACGCTGTCGATGGTCGCAACCTTGGCGCCGTCCGACAAGATATCGACGTTGTAACCGATGCCGGCATAGGTCGGGGGAAAGATCACCGAGTCCGGCCCCTCCACCGGCAGCAGCTTCTGGCGCAGAGTCAGTGCCACGGGTCCAGCTTGATCATTGGCGCAACGCTCGGCGAAACCGTCGTCGAATTCGGTCATGTCTGCAGTCTCTCCTCGATGACGCTGGTGATGCAGCGGGCCTGGTTCTCCTGTCCGGGCCAATCGAGCTGCATGCGAAACCTGCGAAAAGGCATCCCCGGGAAGGAAGGCTGCCGGGCGCCGAGTGCGGCTCGCAGGAAGGTCGGATCGTACAGGTCGGCCCCGGAAAGGCCGGCCACGCCGTAGCTGTAGGTCAACTTGTTGTGGCGCATCGGGCGCGCGTGGGTCAGTCCGATGGCAGCCAGCAGCTCCACGACGGGGTAGCCGCGCATCACGATGTCGCCGTGAAGGTTGGGGGAAAACCCCGCGTCAATCGGTACGTAGTCGCGGCGCCAGTCGAAGCGGAAACTCCCGCTCTGGAGCGCATCGACGGCGAAGGGATCGCCCGCGTGGCTCATGACGCGCCCGCGCACGAGTTTGAGCGCGTCACGCGCCAGTGCGGCGCCAGGGTATCCGCCGGCGCCGGCCCAGAACTTGACGTTGTCGCGCCGAGTCGCGTCGCCCCAGTAGTCGATGTCGATGACGCGCCCTTCGCCATCCGTGAGCCGCGCCGGCAACTTCGCAGGGCTCTCGGGATCGGGGAACGGGAACGCGTATGCAGATGAATCACGGATGGTGTCGATATCCCACTTCTCGGTGCTGTTCTCCGAGTTGGGCGGCGCCCAAGAGGTGACGGTGGCCTCGTCGAGGAAACGGAGCACGCGCACGACCGGATCCTCGTCGCCGGCCGCCGCGAGCCGGAACTGTGCGCTGTCCGACTCGCACCAATCGAACGCACCCTTGGACTCGCCCAGCAGCACATCGGCAGCCTCTGTGAAGCCGATGCAGGCGAACACCTGCCCGGGGTTGGTCAAGTCGACGGGGACCATTCCGGTGGCCATCAGCGAGCACCTCCCGTGGGCGCCGCGAGCGCCCCCGGCTCATCGTCACGCGGAGCGGTCTGCGAAGTCCTGGCGGCCGGCTTTTTTCGCGCGTGCCGGGCGGCCTCGTCCAGTTCCCGGGATGCGCGCTGATCGGCGGCCCGCAGCAGCGCCTCCCACCAGGCGAGTCCCCAGGGCCCCCACTGCCGCTGCAGCCGGGCGAAGCGCAGCCCGACCGCGTAGGCTCTCCGTGCTGCCGCAGTCGGCGGCAACCTGTCGCAGCCACCGATGCCGACGGCCGGCCGGGCATGGCCATGGTGGGCTGCGATCATGTGCAGAGCGAGCTCGAACCGCGGATCGGATCGATCGAGTCCATCGAGACCGTTCGCCTCTGCATCGAGCATCGACTGAAACTCGTGGCGGTAGCCGTCCAGGACATGCCGGTTCAGCGGTCCGGGCGTCTTGGCGTACGGTCCGTCCTTGCGCGGCGCGTTGAACGCCCGTTGCCAGCGCGGCGCCCGTTTGCCCTCGTCATGGCGCCGCGCGGCGGCGACGAGCATTGCCCGGTCTTCCTTCTCGAGACCAAGATCCTCTGCGATCCGATCGGCTTTCTGCGCGGCGAGCTCCTGGTGTTCCTCCAGTCGTTGAAGCGGCGCCATTGCGCGCGAGTCTTCGTCCGGCGCCGCACCGCGCCGCTTCTCCACGATCAAAAACGTCTTGGGCCGGTCTGCCGCCGACACCCGGTACGGCTCGGCCCACGACTCGCGCCATGCAGTGGATGGCTGGTCATCCTTCTCGCGCGCAGCTTCCGGCTCTGCCGACAGCCTGTCGTGCTCGTCGTCACTCAGCAGGCGCACGCGAATCGCCGGCAGTCCTGCCGCGTCGGCACCGTTCCGTGCATCCTGGTCCCACTCGTGCGGCTTGCCCCAGTTGTCCTCGGCGGTCGGCACCGGCCCGCCGTCACCGGCATCGAGCAACCCGTCGTTGAGGCCGCAGATCCTGGCGTCTACCACCAACAGGCGGCCGGCCAGTCTCCGTTCCAGTTCCTTGACCGTCAGACCGCTTGCAGCCTCCCTCAATCGGAGCACGGAGTCCATCTCGCCGTCACGATCGGCCGGCCTTCCCCCTCTGTCGAGCACGAACGCGAACGGCGCCTCGGGATGCAACGGAGCAGTCAACTCGGCACCGGCGGTGGCCGCCGGGCTTCCGCCACCATCGGTCTCCGCGCCTTCGCTATCACGTGCGACTCCGGGGTCGCGTTCGCCCCGCCGTAACGCATCCAGCGTCCTCGTCAACTTTCGAGCGCGCTTCCGCAGCCATTCCACGACCCGCCACGTCTCGGTCTCGAGTCGCTCTGCGGCGTGCGGCCCCGCGATGTCGAAAAACGCCTCGACCGCCTTGCCATCGAGGGGGACGGTTCGAGAACGGGAACCCTCCGAGTCGACGCGTACCGGGAGGCAGCGCCGCCATACCACCGTGGTCTGCGGAAGCTGCTCTACCCAGCCGCGCAGCCAAGGCTCAACCTCGGGACGCCCGCTGTGGTCGCCCAGCGAAGTCATCGCCCACGCGTCGATCAATGGCCGCGTCAGGGCGGGATGGAGCGGCATCGAGGAGCAGGCCTCCGTTGTCCGTTCCGCCGAAGACCTGGCCGCCTTCTCGAGCGCGGCCGGGCCGGCCTGATGGCCGTCCCCGGCCAGTGGCAGGCTCTTCAGCAATCCCTTCGCGGCCTCATGGCGAGCGACATCCTCCGCTGACTTCTCGGGCGGACCCGGATCGACGACGAGTATGCGGGCCGCCCCCGATCCGCGCCGGTTCACGCGGCCAAGCCTCTGCACCATGCGCTCCCAGGCGACCAGGTCGCAGACCAGGTGGTCCGCGTCGAGATCGACCCCGACCTCGCCGGCCGACGTCGCCACCACGAAGACCGACGCGTTCATTGGAACGTCGCCGCCCGCGAGCAGACCATGCCGCCGCAGCTCATCCGCCGCCTCCTGTCGTTCGCGCACGCGCCGGCCGCCGACGAACAAGATCACCGCCGCTCCGCTCTTGGCCAGCTTGTCTCGTCGACGAAGATCCGCCGCGACGCTCTCCGCCACCTTCCGCCTGTCGCAATAGACGAGCATGCGAACCGGCTTGCCGGCGGCCTCGGTTCTCTGCCGCGCGAGCTCCCAGGCCCGCTCGGCGAGCACGTCTTCGACGGACGCGTTCGCACCGAGATTCTCGATGGTGAGCGTCTTCGAGGCGTCGAGCCTCTCCCGGACGATCTCGTTCTCCCGGTCTTCGTTGTCGAGGGTGAATGGAGCGGACTGCAAAGACGAATCCGAACCCAGCGTCGCCGACAGCGGCAACAGACGGAAGGGCGGTGGAAGGCCGGCACTGACGCAGGGGCCAGCGAATATTCCGGGCACCGACCCCGCGTCGTTCTCCACGCGCGCCCGCCGCTCCTGCTCGATGGTCTGCAGAAGTCGCGCGAACGGCCGCGACAGGTGCGCCTCGTCCAACAGCACGAGGGTGTCGCAGCCCATCAGTCCCGCCTGATAGGGACGCATGCGCCGCGAGACACCGTACCCCTCGAACAACAGGCGAGAGCCGATCATGTCGACGGTGCCGACGATGATCGCCGGCGCCGCAGGATCTTCCATCCACTTACGGTTGTCCACGTGCTGGCCGCGAAGCGTGGAGATGGGCAGTTCCCGGCCCGCGAGCCCCAGGTCGCGGCGCACCGCTTCGAGTGCCGGTTTCTGCAGACTCTCACGGATCTCCTCAGCGAAATCGGTGGCCTGATCGACCACCGCTCGCCGGTCGACGACGTAGACGAGCCGGCGGGGCAACGGGGCTCCGGCAGCACGCGCCAGCAACCAGATGGCCATGACCGCGGTCTTGCCGAGCCCGGTCGGGATGTCCACGGCCGGCGGCAGGTCTCCGGCGCGCAGCTCGTGGAACAGCCGGCGCTGCCACGGAAACGGGTCGTGGACGGTCAACGCCTTGAACGCCGAATCGAAATGGAACGAGTTCACGCAGATCCCCACATGTCGGAGGTGGACGGATCGGCACCGTACGTCCTTACAGTGACAGAATCCGTCAGTCGTCGGGGCCGAGCCTGAGCACCGCCCCGTCACTCAGCGGCCACCGAGAGTCGATCGCAACACGTCAATGAGCGAGTTCACCGCCTCTGCCCCTGCTAACGCTCGCTCGTCGAGCCCTGCACAACCCACGAGAGCGCCGTCACACCCTCCTTTGGAGGTGACAGGCGCCCGCGCAGGCCTCCAGGGCGTCCGGAGCAGGTCCGGCTGCCCCTGCCTGGGCGTCGCGTTGCGCGATGGCCCAGACGCCGAAGTCGCTCCCGCTGGTGACGGTCCGGCTGCCCCTGCCTGGGCGTCGCGTTGCGCGGGACCCGTCGGGCAGTATTGCACAGGGCGCGCCCGCCGCCGACGCCGGGTCGTTCGCCGCCCGACAAGTGCCGCGATTCGCCCAGATTGCCGAGAATCGACCGGAGCGTACTCCCACTGACAGGTTCTGACAGTCTGCCCGGCGACACTTGCCGATGCACGCCAGTCGACACAGCATCCGATGGACCGCGTGCTGCCATCGACACGAGCTGCGCTTCCGCATGTCGACTCGCACACGGAAGTGTGTTGCGGTATCATCTTGCGGCTTGTCCCGGCCGCCGCCGGCAGACGTCCGAATGCAACGCCTCGCCATCGTCGTGCTCCGGGAGGCCATGCCGCCCCCATGATGGCAGCTCCCGCTGACGACCGATGCGTAGCGGTCCGTACCGGTCGCGCCGACGGGCACGAGCATCACCGCCGTTACGCTCCCGTCGGCCATCCTGCCGCGTCCTGACAGCGCGGCGGCCCCGTGCACTGGCGCCCATGAACATGCGATGCGTCTGCCATGAACGAGTCCAACAACCACGATTCCGAACGGTTCTTCACCGAGTTGGGAGGCGTCAAGGAGCCACATCACTGGCAACGGGAGCTCTCACGACCGACCACGTGCGGAAACCGCCTGATCCGCATACCCACCGGATTCGGCAAGACCTTGGGAGTGCTTGCAGCCTGGAGCTGGCATCGCGTACGCCGACGAGACGACGATTGGCCGCGCCGGTTGGTGTGGTGCTTGCCGATGCGTGTGCTCGTTGAACAGATGCAGAGCGAAGTTCGATTGGCGCTCGAACGCCTCGACCTGCTGTGGGACGGCCAGGGAGATCACGCAGGCAAAGTTGGCGTCCACCTGCTCATGGGTGGCGCCGACGCCGGCCGATGGCACCTTTACCCCGAACGCGACGCCGTGCTGATCGGCACGCAGGACATGCTTCTCTCCCGCGCCTTGAACCGTGGCTACGCGAGTCCGCGAGCGCGGTGGCCCATGGAGTTCGGCCTGCTGAACCACGACGCCCTTTGGGTGATGGACGAAGTGCAGTTGATGGATGTGGGCCTTGCGACCTCCGGACAACTCCAGGTGTTTCGGAGCGAGGATCAAGTCGCCGGGAAGTCGCTACGCCCCTGCTTCACGTGGTGGATGAGTGCGACTCTGCAGCGCGCCTGGTTGGAGCAGAGCCCGGACACGGCTGGCTTGACCGGAGAGCTCTCGCGCAACACATACCGAATCGGATCCGAGCATCGGGTGGGTCATCTATGGGACGTCACGAAATCTCTGGAAATCGTTCAACTTGCCAATGCGAACGCGCTTGCTCGACATGTATCCGAATGCCATCGGGATCGCGGCGACGGAAAGGAAGGCCCGACACTGGTTGTGCTCAACACGGTGAGGCGGGCCGTAGAAGTATCCAAGGCGCTTCGGCGAGACCAGACACTCAAGGGCGCGGGTACGGACATTCGTTTGGCTCATAGTCGGTTCCGCCCGTCTGAACGACAAGCTTGGCGCGAAGAATTCCTCAACCGCGAGGTTTGCGGCCCGGACACGAACCGCATCATCGTTTCCACACAGGTGGTCGAGGCCGGCGTGGACATGTCCGCGCCTCTTCTGATCACCGAGCTCGCGCCGTGGCCCAGCCTGGTGCAGCGGTTTGGTCGATGCGCGCGATGGGGTGGCAGGGGCCACGTCATCGTTGCGGACTTCGGCCACGACACCGACAAGAAGGCCGCCCCCTACCCGGTGGATGGACTCGATGCCTCGCGCGAGGCCTGTGGTGCGCTATCGGATGTGGGGCCGAGCCACCTGGAGCGGTTCGAGGAAGAGAACGATGCGTTGCTGCCGCGCCTCTACCCCTATGAACCCGCACACCTGTTGCTGCAGCACGAGTTGAACGAGTTGTTCGACACCTCGCCTGACCTGTCGGGGACGGACGTCGACATCAGCCGCTTCATCCGTTCTGGCGACGAACGTGACGTTCAAGTGTTCTGGGGCGTAGTAGACCAAAGCGGCCCGCTGTCGAGCATGAAACCGACACGAGACGAGCTTTGCAGCGTGCCCTTCCTGGACGCGCGCGGCTGGCTATGCGGATCGGGATCGGAGAGCCTGAAGCCTGATATTCGAGCGTGGGTTTGGGATTGGTTGACTCGTGATTGGCGCACGGTCACGCGCCGCGACATCTATCCGGGACAGACGGTGCTGGTGGAGGCTGGCGCCGGCGGCTATCGCTACGATTCCGGATGGGACCCCACGTCCCGTGAACCGGTTGAACCCCTGCCGATCGATGACGAGCGCCGGTATATGAGCCGCGCTTGCTGGACACGTGACGGCGACGGCTGGCGTCCCGGCGAGCGACGGGTTCGCAGGTTCCAGCCCGAGGATCATGCCGATGCAGCCGAAGAAGACGAATCCCTGAGCGTTACCGAGCGCTGGCAGACCATCGCCAGCCACGGCCTGCAGGTCGGCGCGGAAGTTGCGAGCATCACGGGCGAGGTCGCTCCGACCAAGACACGACTGCTGCACTTGGCCGGGCGCTGGCACGATCTCGGCAAGGCGCATCCCGCGTTTCAGGGTTCCATGCAGGCCGACGACCGCCCGGACCGCGACGATATTGCCAAGGCGCCGGACATCGCGTGGCCGTGCCGCGCGAGCAACATGTATCGCATGGACGCAATCGAGCAGCGGCGCGGTTTCCGCCATGAGCTGGCGAGCACGCTCGCCCTGTTCGCCGTGCTCCAGCGGCACGAGCCTCGGCATCAGGCACTGCTTGGCCCTTGGGGCGAGTGGTTCGAGGCCATGCGAGAGAGCAATGCCGACCCTGCCGGCGGTACCGACGCGACCGATCCCACGGCCATCGAACAGGAGGTGCTCGCTCTCGGTGCCGACGACTTCGACCTGCTGGCTTATCTCGTCTGCGCCCACCACGGCAAGGTCCGGATGGCGTGGCACGCAAGCCCGGCCGATCAGAAGGCAGATGATCGCCTGCTGCGCATTCGCGGCGTACGCGAAGGCGACGTGCTGCCGCGTCTGCTGCTGGCCGCCGCTGACGGCCGCCCCTGTCAACTGCCGGCCACCGCGCTCGACCTCTCGCCTTCGGAGACGGGATTGAATCCCCGAACCGGCAGGAGTTGGACCGAGCGTGTGTTGAACCTCATCGATCGCCTGGGACCGTTCACTCTGGCCTGGTTGGAAGCCCTGCTACGCTCCGCGGACCAGCGTGCATCAAGGCTGACGATTCCGGATAGACTGCTGCAAGGATCGGAGAATGACGATGCCGGACACCCTATGGATGAAGGCCATCGCAAGGTGGCGCAGCCTACCCCGCGAGGAGCGCCGGAGCCGCCACCTGGAGGCGATTCCCCGCCACGTCGCCAACTCGATGGCGATGGAGGGCGAGCCGGTGGACGAAGCGTGGATTCGGGAACGACTCGCCCGTCGCATTCCGCCACTCGCTACATCGAAACGTCCGCCGGCATCCTGAGCTATCGCGAGTTCGCGCCGTTGTTGGCGGAGCGCGTCGCCGACACCGAGCTGGCAATTTCCGACCGGCGGTTTGCGGACCTGCCCTTTTGTGACCTCCTGCTCGAGCTGCACCGCTGCATCTGCGCGGACTTGACACCGGACACGGCGGGTCGCTGGCGTGTTCGAGATGTTCGGGTTGGCGAGCATCAAGCGCCGCCGCATTGGTACGTCCCGATGCTGATGCACAACTATGCCGCCGATCTCGATGCCCGATTGGCGGGCCTGGACCGCGATTCCGGCGAACAGCTTATCGATGACCTCGCGTTCGCCGAAGGGCGCCTGCTGCACGTTCACCCGTTCGAGGATTTCAACGGCCGTGTTTCCCGCCTGTTCCTCATCGAGCTGTTGTACCGGCTGGATCTGCCGGTGATCACTGCTGTCCCACAGACCTTCAAATGAAGGCGGCTTGAACCTTCCATGTCTGGTAGAATGATTTGTGCCGCAAATCATTCAAAAGACGGGAGATCCAAGCCGTGGCTCATCATAACACAGTCTTTGTGCAGCTTCTCAGGTTCCTTCCGAGACATGAATTCGAAGCCGAGGCCCGCCAGCACCAGCGAGGTCAGGGGTTGCGCGTCATGAGCCGCTGGGCGCAGTTCGTGGCCCTTGGCTTGGCGCAACTGACGGGCCGACAGAGCTTGCGTGACATCGTGAGCAACCTGAGCACCCAAGGGCGCAAGCTCTATCACTTGGGCGTAGGGACGACGGTCAGCCGCTCGTCGCTGGCGCGCGTCAATGCCGAGCAGCCGTACACTCTCTACGAGACGCTGTTCGGACGCCTGCTGAGCCGCTGTCAGCAGTGCGCGCCGAGGCACGGCTTTCGGTTCAAGAACAAGTTGTACGCGGTCGATGCGACGACCATCGATTTGTGTCTGGCGGTCTTCCCGTGGGCGTCTTTTCGACGCACGAAGGCTGCGATCAAGCTGCACGTCGGGCTGGATCAGGCGGGCCATCTGCCGAGCTTCGTCAGTGTGACCGAGGGCAAGACCGGTGACGTCAAGGTCGCCCGCACCTGGACGTTTCCAGCCGGCAGCGTGGTCGTGGCGGACCGCGCGTATCTTGACTTCAAGTGGTTCCATCAGTTGCAGGCGCGGGGCGTGACCTTCGTGACGCGCCTGAAGCGGGGCGTGCGATATCGGGTCACGCGCGAGCATGACGTCCGACGCGGGACCGGCGTCCTCAGCGATCAGACGATCGAGCTGACCAGCGCTCGCAGTCGGAAGGCGTATGCCGCGCCGCTGCGGCGAGTGGCGTACCAGGATCCGGTGACGAAGAACCGCTATGTGTGGCTCTCCTGAAACAGGTGTGGGTGGGTTGAGCCCGACCGATGGGCTCAACGAGGGGCCGTGAGTAGCTACGGGACGGCCGGCATGTCAACGCGCTGCGCGCGTCCTCCGCTCCGCTCCGGCCCTGTCGGGTGACACGCCGGCCGTCCCTTCGCTCAGACAGCGGTTATGGGCCTTGCGGCCCGGCCTGGACGGTGACGTCCCGGCCGTCCACCAGGATTGGCGCCGGGGCGGCAGCGTCAGGGCGTTGACCTTGCGCGTAGGGTGTGGTTCGGCTCAAAGGGGGTTGCAAACGCAGGGGGCTTCCGGGTCTCATTGGCGTGTACCACCACAACCAACGAGGAGGAGAGCCCCCATGCGTCTGAACACCGGTACTACGGCGGCTGTTGGGTGTCACGCAGATGCACGTCGAGGATGCACACGTCGCGACGGATGGCCCGTTGGTGGTCTGGGTACGACCGTCGTGGCGGCGGTCGAGGTGTGGAACGTGCGGTCGTCGGGGGCCGCGGTATGACCGGCGACCGATGCGGCAGTGGCGTCACCTCCCGTGGGGGCGGACGCCGGTGTGGTTGCAGTATGCGCCGTGGCGGGTGTCGTGCCGGCGGTGCGGGGTGCGGGTGGAGCGGGTGTCGTGGGCGACGGGCAACAGCGTGTTCACGTCGGCGTTCGAAGAGCTGACCGCGTATCTGGCGCAGGTGACGGACCGGACGACGGTCACCCGGGTGCTGGGGATTTCGTGGCCGGCGGTCGGGAGCGTTGTCGAGCGGGTGGTGGCGCGGCGGCTGGACTCGAGTCGGCTCGTCGGGCTGCGGCGCATCGGTATCGACGAGTTCAGCTATCGCAAGCGGCATCACTACTTGACCCTCGTCGTCGATCACGACACCCGGCGGGTGGTGTGGGCCGGCAAGGGGCGCAGTGCCGAGACGCTGGACGCGTTCTTCGACCTGCTGGGACCGTCGGGGTGCGCCCGGGTCGCCTTGGTGACGGCGGACCTGGCCGCGAGTTGGCAGAAGGCGTTGCGGGCGCGGGTGCCTCACGCGCGGGTCGTCTTCGACCGGTTTCACGTTGAACGCCTCGCCTCGGACGCGGTGGACGAGGTTCGGCGGGCGGAGCAACGGCGGGTGGGGGCGAAGGCGGCCAAGACGCTCAAGGGGACGCGCTTTTGCCTGCTGAAACACCCGGCGCGGCTGAAGCCCGGCGAGAAGCGGCGACTGGAGAAGCTACGCCGGGAGAATCGTGCTCTCGACCGCGCCTATGAGCTGAAGGAGTATCTGGCGACGATCCTGGAGCGGGTCAAGCCTGACGAGGCGCCCGACCTGCTCGACGAGTGGCTGGCGTGGGCTGCGCGGTCCCGCTTGGGCCCGTTCGTCAAGCTGGCGCGGACGGTCCGGAAGCACGCCACCGGCATCCTGGCCTACCTCGACACGAAGATGACCAATGGGGTGGTGGAAGGTATCAACAACAAGCTGCGGGTGATTGCCCGCCGCGCCTACGGTTTCCACTCTCACAACGCGCTCATCTCGATGCTGTTCCTCTGCTGCGGAGGTATCGAACTGGTGCCGCATCTACCCACACGTGTTTGAGGAGACTCCTCGTTTGACGATTTGGCTTGGGTTCTTGAGAATGAACTTCGTGGCTGTGTCCGCCAGTCCGCTGGAACAACGGAAGGTTGTTTCCAGATCGGTCCGCGTATGGCTCTCGAAGTAGCGGTCAAATCGGCGCATGACATCAATGTCGGTACCCGAAAAACGGTAGATGGCCTGCCAATCGTCGCCGACGGCGAAGAGCTGTGAGTCCGGGTTTTGCCTGAGCAGGGCCTGAAGGAGGGCGGCTCGGCCGGGTGAGATATCCTGAAACTCGTCAACCAAGATGTATCCGAATGAATGCCGGTAAAGCCCAGATCGTACGTGACCCGTCGCGCGGTTGATCATGTCCTCGAAATCGATCTCCTCGCTCCTTTCCAGCGTGGCTTGGTAGTGCCTGAGGATTGGCCGGAAAACTCTCAAGAAGGACGCGGCGCGCTGATCCTTGGGTGGGCCGAGTGTCTTCTCCTTCAGCTCGTCGAACGACAGACGGGAGCCCTTGAAGTGTTTCAGGAACGTCGAGACAAGTTTGACGAACGGTCCGATCCGGCGTTTTTCGTTCAGTACTGCAAATACCTCGTCCTTCCGGCGGGGCGTGAAGGTGACGCCGTGCTTGGAGAGCTTGGCCCGCAGTCGTTTCAGGAGGTGACCCTTGGCTTGCTCCCAACTGAAGGTCTCAACCAGAATCGTGTTGTGCTTCTCGTGGAGCTGCAGCTTCCACTCGCGCGACGCTCGGTATTGAGGTCCGTCGATGAACGGTGGTGTTTCGTTGACCTCGTTGAGCGCGAAGTGCTCGATATATATGCGGTAGTCCTTCAGGTAGAAGTCGGGTCGGTACTGCCGTCTCTTGCGTGTCGCGGTGTCGTGTTCGTACTGTCGCTCGTAGTCGTACTGGATGCCGTTGAGGTAAAGAAAGTTGGCGATGAAGCACTCTTCGAAGCTCTTCACCATTTCACCTTGGAGCGTTCGGATTTCGTTGTTTCGAAGGTACTCCCAGTAGTCGCCGGGGGTCTCGAACTTGTGTATGGCGTGGTACGGCATCGAGTCGTACGCCCACCACTTGACGAGGTCGTCGCCGGCTCGTTTCTGTTCCAGGAGGTCGGTGATGATCTCCGTGATGAGATCGGCGCCATCGACCCTGGCGACCGACGGTTGGCGGCCTTCGGCTTCCGCCGTAATCGAGAGACCGAGGGAATGAAACGTGTGGATGTTGGTAGCGGCGGCCTCTACGCCGAGGCGTTCGTGAATGCGTCCCGCGAGTTCGTCGCGGGCGTCTCGCGCGAATGCGAGGAACAGGAGGTCGGCTGGACGGCGGTCGCCCCGGTTCAGTATCCAGCCGGCCTTGGCGACCATCACGGAAGTCTTGCCGCTTCCGGCTGCGGCCGTGATCAGGTTGCGGTCGTCGTCCACGACGACCGCGCGGCGCTGCTCGTCCGTCAGCGGTCGTGCTTCGACGGTGTCGAGGAACTGACGGGCCCGCTCAAGCTCGACGGCGATGAACACCTCGTTGGCGGATTCGCGCGCTCGTTCGGGATGGTCGAGGCACGTCCGAGCGCGGCGGATCGAAGCCGTTACCGGTTCGTTCTCGAGTGCTGCCGGCCATGAATCCGGCAGCCGGTTCAGGGTCTCTTCGAGGGTCTTGACAAGGGTGCGGAAAGCGCTTCGGCGGAGATAGCGGGTCGGTTCTGCGATGTCGTCGAGCAGCGCAGTCAGGCTAGCGGCTGCGTCGGCGTGTCGTGCGAGGTCCTCGCGCTGCTGCTCGATCCTGGCCAACCTTCTGGCTTCGGCGCGCGCGCGGGCCTCGTGCTGCTGCGCGATCTGGGCGGTCTTGAGGGCTTCGGCGAGCGTGGTCGCGTCGGACCGGGGCAGGCCGGATACGGCGATGCGCCAGGAGGGTCCGTGCATATGGACGGTTGTCCGCAAGTGACCTGTGGAGAGCGAGACTTCCGTAATGTCCTTCAGGTAGATGACGCGAGCCGCGCGGGGTGTGCAGAGACTCACGGTTTCGCTGCCGACTTCGGCGGCGTACGCGTCATGGGGAAAGAGGAGGCGGTAGAGGAACGATGCGAAGCCGGGGGGCCTTGAGATCACTGTAGGGGGCATTACGGAACTGCCGATCTTCGGCGTCCCTCGGTGCGAAAGCGCCGGCGGTTCTGCGCAGTGCGCTTCCATCAGTATCTTTCCTGCAGGAGCGTCGGACCCCGTCAATCAGGTCCGTCCGGCTCCTCGACGGCCATCATCCTGCCTTTCAGCATCCGGCGCACGAACCGGGCCAACCGCTCGTCGACGGGTTCGATCCGCGCCCCGAACGCCGACCGCATCGACTGCGCGATCTCGGCCAGCGAGGTGCGGCCGTCGCACGCCTTCCAGACGAGCGTCCCGACCTCGTCCAGCCGGACCCGGTAGTACGGATCCCCGGCGAGCCCGGCCAGCCACCGCCCCAGCCGGCTCTTGCCCAGGCGCGGCCGCAGCAGGACGCAGCGCCCGTCCTCCTCGCGCCAATCGAGCAGCCGCCGCGGCCGGACGCTCTCGAAGGATTTCACGACGACGGAACATTCGGCGCCTGCTCGTCCTCGCTCGCGGCGAGCGGCACCCGGACCAGCAGGTAGTAGAGCAGAATGAACACGAGGGCGCCCAGCGGGGCGCTCTGAGCGATCGACGGCAGGACCCCTCCCTCCACCCCGACATAGGTGCCCCCGGCGACCACGAACGCCAGCAGCACCGCCATCAGCGCCTCGCCCGCGATGAACCCCGACGCCAGCAGCACGCCGGTGTTCTTCGCCCGGGTCACGGAGGTCTCTCCGGCGTTGCGGGCCGCGAGCGCGCGCGACAGCATCCAGGCGATGAGCCCGCCGACGAAGATGGCGGCGGTCGACGAGAACGGCAGATACATGCCGACCGCGATCAGCATCGGCGAGGGCGAGTTGATGAGAATGAGCCCGAGGGCGAGGAACATCCCGGTCATCACCAGCGGCCAGGCCATCTCGCCGCCGACGATCCCTTGCGCCATCAGGGCCATCAGCCCGGCCTGGGGCGCGGGCAACGCGGCGCTGCCGATCTCGTAGACCTGATCCATCACCATCATCGGCAGGATGAGGACCAGCGCGGCGACGATCACGCCGATGATCTCGCCGACCTCCATCTTCCAGGGAGTCCCGCCGAGGATATGACCGACCTTCAGGTCCTGCAGCATGTCGCCGGCGATGCCCGCCGCACAGCAGACCACGCCCGCCACCCCGAGCACGCCGAGGATGCCGGCCGGGCCGGTCACCCCGATCCCGACCATCAGAATCGCCGCGATCAGGAGGGTGCTAAGGGTCAGGCCGCTGATCGGGTTGTTGGAGCTGCCGAGGAGCCCCACCAGATATCCCGCCACCGCCGCGAACAGGAACCCGAGAATGACCATGACCACGGTGAGCAGGAGCGCGCCGGGAATGCTGCGGCTGAAGAACCAGTAGAGCCCGAGCAGCGGCAGCGACAGTCCGGCGATCGCGATGCCGACCTTGGTGAAGTCCAGATCGAGATTCTGGCGGGTGACGGTCCCCGCGCCGGTCTGCGCCTTCCGAATGTCGGTGAACGCCCGACTGATCCCTTCGATCAGCGCCGTCCGCAGATTGAACAGCGTATAGAACGCGGCCACGATCATCGTCCCCACCGCCAGCGGCCGGATCTGCTTCAGCCAGACCTCCTCGCCGAGGGCCATCAGGGCCGCCGAGTCGGTCGCCGACGCCGCCGTCTCGGGATTCAGGAACAGCCCCAGCGGCACCAGCAGGAGCCAGCCCAGCACCGCCCCGGCGAACAGGGTCGAGGCGATGGTCGGGCCCACGATGAACCCGACCCCGACGAGGGCCGGCGAGGCCTCCGGCGATTGCAGGAGGAACCCGCCGACGTAGCTCACCTGCTGGCCGAGCATCTCGATGGTCGAACGCCCCAGGTTGACGAAGGTCGTCGCCGAGCTCGACACGATCTGGACACCGTTGGAGTTCTTGATGAACTCCCACGCGCCGGCGATCCCCATCGCCTGGAAGACGTACTTGGCGCCGGTCTGGCCGCCCTGACCCGCCTTGACCAGCTCTGCCGCGGCCACGCTCTCGGGGAACGGCAGGTCCGCCTCGACGACCATGGTACGGCGCAGGACGATGATGAACAGCACCCCGAGGAGCCCGCCGATCAGCATGATCGCGGTGCTCTCCCAGTAGCGGAGCTCGTCCCAGACCCCGCTGATCACGAAGGCGGGTATCGTGAAGATCGCCCCCGCCACGAGGGCCTCGCCGACCGAGGCGGTGGTGCGGGAGATGTTCTCCTCGAGCACCGATCCCCCGACCCCGCGCAGCGCCGCCATCGCCACCACCGCGGCCGGAAACGTCGCGGCGACGGTCAGGCCGGCCCGCATGCCCAGATAGGCGTTGGCGGCCCCGAGCACGATGGCCATGAGGACGCCCAGAACCACCGCCCGAACCGTCAGTTCCGGCAGATCGGTCTCTTCGGGCACGAACGGCGTGAACCGTGACGACGACGGGTCGGGTGCGCTCATGGCTGCCTGTTCTCCCTGTAACGTCCCGTGGAGGAGTCGCCCGGCGCTCTCACCACAGGCCGCAAGTCACGGTGGGGTCGACATCGCCCGCGAGCGACGCCGTCGACGCGCCGCGGTACCGGTCGGGAATCCTCTGTTGGCCGCCTTTATACGGGCAACCGGCGCGGGACGCAACCACCGGCCGCCTTGTCAGGCCGCGAAGCCGGATGGTACTGTCCCCTGCAGTGACAACCTCCGAGTGGTTCGTATGACCTTGACGACAGACCGGGGATCGGAGCGCGAATCGGCGAGCGCCGGCGCCCTCCTCCCCGCCGTGCAGCTCGTTCGCGACATCTACGCCGACGAGCGGCGGGCCGGCCGGCCCGTCCTCTCGATCGAGCTCTTCCCGCCCCGGACCCCCGAGGGGCACGCCACGTTGTTCGAGCGGACCCTGCCGGCGATGCAGGCGATCCGGCCGCACTTCTATTCGGTCACCTACGGCGCCGGCGGCAGCACCCGGGACAAGACCCTCGACATCGCGGACCGGATCCAGCGGGAGCACCACGCCACCGCCATGGCCCATCTCACGTGCATCAGCACGCCGCGCCCGGAGATAGAGCGGTATCTGCTGGAGGCGCGCCGGCGCGGCATCCGGAACATCCTCGCGCTCCGGGGAGATGCGCCGCAGAATGCCGACGAGCTGGCCGAGCTGGAGAGCGGGTTCGAGTACTCGTACCAACTCGTGACGTTCATCAAGCAGCTCGGGGGTTTCTCGATCGGGACCGCCGGCTTCCCCGAGAGCCACATCGCCTGCACCGAGGGGAAGCACGTCGACTGGCGCCGGCTGAAAGCCAAGATCGACGCGGGCGCCGACCTCGTGCTGACGCAGCTCTTCTTCGACAACGACGACTATTTCGCGTTCCGGGACTATCTGGTGGACACCCTCGGGGTGCAGGTGCCGCTGACCCCGGGGGTGCTGCCGATCCTGAGCACCCGGCAAATCAAGCGGTTCACCGCGATCTGCGGGGCGACGCTGCCGGCGGGGCTGCTCGAGACGCTGGAAGGGTTCGGTGACGACGCCGAGGCGGTCGCCGACTTCGGCATCGAGTTCGCGACCCGCCAGTGCGAGGCCCTGCTGGCCGGCGGGGCGCCGGGCCTCCACGTCTACTCCCTGAACCGGGCTCGCGCCGTCGGGAGCATCGTCGACAATCTCGGACTGCGCGGCTGAGCCCGCGCCCCGCGCCGCGGCGTCAGGACCGCTCGATCCACTCGACGAACTTCGAACCGTCGACGGAGGCGTCGACAATCATGACCCGGGTCACCCGGGCGTTCTCGTGAATCAACGCCTTGGTGGCGTCGCGGGCCTCGTCGAGACTGGCGTAGCGGGTGAACAGGAGCGGCGAGTTGGCAGTGCCGCCGCGCACGGTGGGAATCAGCTTGAACATGGCCGGGAGATCATACCCTGCCCGGGGCGAAACCCGGGGCGCTCCCGGGGCCTGGACATCCGCCGGGACCGGCCGGACCCGCGGCCAGAGCGACGCCGGCGGCGTCTCCTCCACCCCGTCCCAACGGCCGCGAGAATGGCATCCGCGAAGACCGGCGGCGTCTCCTCCGCCCCCGCGTCACTCCGACCGGGGCCGCCCCCCGGCATCCGGCGCGGGCCACCTCCGGCGTCCGAGGTCGGTGCCCGCCGCCAGTTGCAGAACCTCCCCGTAGCTCCTCACGCCGCCGGCCACCCGGTTCGCCCGGAGATACCCGTCGTTGAGTCGACGGGCGTTCCGCCGGATGACCGGCACCGCCCGGCTGGTTCGCGCGCGAACCGCGGCATAGTCGGCGCGGGGGCCCGGAGCGAGCTGCGCGCCGAGGGCCGCCCGAGACGATTCGGAGACCGCGCCGAGGAGCCGTCCCACCAGGTACAGCCAGCCGCTGTACTGCATGCGCTCGTCTCCCTCGAGGCAGGTCAGCCACGACACGAAGTTGGCTTCCGCCTCGTGGGCGAAACCGGCCGCGTGCGCCCACTCGTGCGCGGTGACGAACGGCCGCTCGAACGGCAGCACGGTGTCGTTGACCAGCACCTGGAGCGAGAACGGGTCGAACATCCCGTCGATGCCGGCGCGCCGGAAGTACGGGGTCAACACCGAGCGCCGCGGTACGAGGGCAGTGGCGGGACGCGACGCGCCCAGTTCGCGCTGCACGCGCTCGAACGCGGGACCGAGATCGGCCGGCAGCTCCTCGAGCTGCGGCCACGCCTGTGTCTCGATGGCCTCGAACAACCGGTTGAGATGCGCCACGCCGGCCGCCGCCAGCTCGTCCAGGACCGCGGCGGTCACCCGATCTTCCGCGTAGCCGAGCTTTGCGGCCAGCGTCTCCCGGCGGTAGTTCAGCCCCCAGGTGACGAGAAACACCAGGTAGATCGCGGCGGCGAGGACGGTGAGCCGGGCCGCCAGGGTTCCGAGCACGCGAAGCCGGCGCTGCCGCCCCGGACGCCACAGGCGCCACGCGCACCAACCGAGGATTCCCGCCGCCCCGCCGAGCAGCAGCCAGTCGAACAGCACCAGCGGAATCCGGCTCGTCCCTGCCGTCACGAGCTGCCGCACGATCGGATACACCCCGCGCGAGTACCCCGACTCGACCGCGGAACGCGACATCGGCAGCGCCGCCATCAGAATCGCGGCGCCGACGAGCGCGGCATGCAGCCAGCCCGTCCCGCGGCGGGTGGGTTCGGGTCGGGTTCGCCTCGGCGCCATGCGCGTACCCTACACCACGCCGTCGACTCGCCGGCCCCGCCGAATCCCGGCGGACCTCGGCGGTGGCGCCCTGCAGATCGGGGCGGCCGCGACGCCCTGTTGACGGGGCGGCGGCGACGCCCTCCAGACCGGGCCAGCCGCAACGCCTGCAGACCGGGGCGGCGGCGACGCGCCCTGCAGATCGGGGCGGCCGCGACGCCCTGTTGACGGGGCAACGGCGCCAAATCCCGGTGATACACTGGGCCGATGTCCAAAGCCGACGACGATTCGACCTGGGGCCGGTCGACCGTCGACACCGTGTGCCCCCTCGACTGCCCGGATACCTGCAGCCTCGAAGTCACCGTCGAACAGGGAGCAATCGTGTCCATCGGCGGTTCCCGCAAGCACGCGGTCACCGACGGCTACATCTGCGGCAAAGTCAGCCGGTTCGGCGAACGGGTGTACGGCGACGCCCGTCTGACCGAACCCCTCGTCCGCCAGGGCGACGGCCAGTTCACCCCCACCACCTGGGACGACGCTCTCGAGGCGATCGCCAGCCGGATGATCGAGATTCGCGACACGTGGGGCGCCGACGCAGTCCTCCCGTTCTCGTACGGGGGGTCGAACGGCCTGCTGACCCAGGACACCGTCGATGCCCGGCTGTTCCGGCAGTTCGGCGCGTCGCGGCTGGCCCGCACGGTCTGCGCCGTCCCGACGAGCACCGCCAACCAGGCCCTCTACGGCAAGATGCCGAGCGTGACCTATCCCGACTATCGCCACGCCCGGCTCATCGTCGTGTGGGGCGCCAACCCGTCGAGCTCCGGCATCCACCTGATACCCCACATCAAGGCGGCGCAGAGCGCCGGGGCGGCGCTGGTGGTCATCGATCCCCGCCGGACGAACCTCGCCCGCCGCGCCGATCTCCACCTCGCCGTGAAACCGGGGACCGACGTCGTGGTCGCGCTGGCCGTGCACCGGTTCCTCTTCGAGCACGACCTGGCCGACGAGCAGTTTCTCGCCGCCCATGCCGAGGGCGCGGATCGGTTGCGGGAACGCTGCGCCGAATGGACCTTCGACCGGGCCGCCGAGGTCGCCGGGCTCGACCCCGAGCTGCTCGAGAACTTCGCCGAGATGTACGCCGACATCTCGCCGGCGATCATCCGCTGCGGGTGGGGGCTCGAACGCAACCGCAACGGCGGCAACGCCGCGCTGGCGGTGCTCGCCCTGCCCGCCGTCGGCGGCAAGTTCGGCGTGCGCGGCGGCGGCTACTCGATGAGCAACAGCGCCGCCTGGAACCTGTCGTCCGAGTCCTGGATCGGGAGCCCCGCGCCGGACACCCGGGTGGTCAACATGAACCAGCTGGGCCGGACGCTGCTCGAGATGCGCGACCCGCCCATCAAGATGCTGTTCGTGTACAACTGCAACCCGGTCGCGACGATGCCGAACCAGAATCGGGTGATCGAAGGGCTCTCCCGCGACGATCTCTTCACCGTGGTCTTCGATCAGGTGATGACCGACACCGCAAAGTTCGCCGACGTCATCCTGCCCGCGACCACGTTCCTCGAATCCTACGACGTGGCCAGGAGCTACGGGTCGACCAACCTGCAGCTCGCCCGCCCGGTGATCGAACCCGTGGGCGCGGCCAGACCCAACGTGGAGGTGTTCGCCGAGCTCGCGGACCGGCTGGGCCTGGACGCGGGGACCGGATCCGCCAGCGACGTGGAGGCTCTGCTCCAGCTCACTGCCGCCCTGCCCGAGGAAGCTCGCGGCCCGCTCATGGACGCGGGCATCGCCGCCGGGGTGGCGGAGGGCGCGCCGATCCAGTTCGTCGACGTGCATCCCCGAACCCCGAACCGCAAGGTGCGGCTGTTCCCCGAGGAGCTCGAGCGGGAGAGCCCCGAGGGCATCTACCGGTATCGGCAGGACCCCGCAACCCCCGACTATCCGCTCGCCCTGATCTCCCCGTCCACCGAAAAGACCGTCAACTCCACCCTCGGCGAGCTGCGCGCGCGGGTGGCCGACCTGCAGATCCACCCCGACGACGCCCAGCCCCGCGGCCTCGGCAACGGCGACACCGCGCGCGTCTTCAACGCCCTCGGCGAGGTGCACTGTCCGGTGGTCCTCGACGCCGGCATGCGGCGGGGCACCGTCGGTCTGCCCAAGGGCCTGTGGCGCATGAGCACCCTCAACGGCGCGACCGCCAACGCCCTCGTCCCCGACGAGCTGACGGACATCGGCGGCGGCGCCGTCTTCAACGACGCCCGTGTGCAGGTGGCGCGCGTCGTCACCGCGACCCTGAAGCTGGACGAGGCGGAGCCGCAGTCTCCCGACGCCGTCACGGACACATCGGTCCACTAGCAGCCCGTGGAATCGTCCCCGGAAGAACGCCATGAAGGACACCTGCACGGCGGTCATCAAGCGGTCGGGTCCCTGGTGGATCGGGTGGATCGAGGAAGTGCCCGGGGTGAATTGCCAGGAAGCATCCAAGGCCGAACTTCTTGAAACCCTGAAGGTGACGTTGCGCGAGGTGCTCGCGCTCAATCGTCAGGAAGCGCTGGAGGCAGCAGGGGACGGATTCGAGGAGAAGTCCGTCTCCGTATGAAGCGGAGCGCGCTCCTTCGACACTTCACAAGGCATGGCTGCCAGTTGCTTCGAGAAGGGGCCAGACATTCCTGGTGGCACAATCCCCTGCTGAACAAGCGTTCTGCCATCCCGTGACACCGTGAAGTCGACGAACATCTGGCTCGCAAGATCTGCCGAGATCTCGGCGTTCCTGGACCGTGGGCATCGCGCGACCCGAGCCGGGGATGAGCACCCGAATGGTCAGGCCTCCCGTGGCGCCGCCCGGGCGGGGGGTGCGTGGTCGGGATGGGTAAGCTCGGAGGCCCGCCCGCCGGGCATCCGGATGGCCGCGAGCACCCCGAAACCGGTGACGATCGCGGCCAGCCCGAAGACCCGGTGAATCGCCTCGAGCATCCGGGCCGGCGACGGGTCCCCGCTCGAGGCGAGCATGCCGACAATCACCGCGCCGAACAGGGCGACGCCCACTGCCCCGCCGATGCTGCGGGTGAACTGGCCGAACGACGTCGCGACCCCGAGGTGCCGCCGCGCGACCGCGCTCTGCATGGCGAGCACCAGCGACAGCATGGCCATCCCCATCCCCATGCCCATCAGGGCGAGCTCGACCCGAAGCACCCAGCCGGGCGCATCCGCGGTGATGGAGGCCAGTCCGGCGAAGGCGACGGTGACGAGGCTCAGGCCGCCGAGCACCATCGGCCGGTAGCCGGTCCTGTGCACCAGCCGGCCGGCGATCATCGACACCACGACCCAGCCGAGAACGAGCGGGGTCAGGGCGCGGCCCGCTTCGACCGCGGTGCCGCCGAGCCCCTCCTGCACCAGCAGCGGCACGTATGAGATTGCGCTGAACATCGCCGCGCCGACGAGCAGCCCGATGCCCGCGATGGACGCCACCATCCGGTCCGCGAGCAGATCGAGGGGCACCATCGGCTCGGCCGCACGCCGCTCGACCCGCACCAGCCACCATCCGACCCCGGCCGCGGCCGCGTAGGCGAGCCCCGCCCAGACCGCGCGGCCGGCCGCTCCGGTCTGACCGAGGGCGAGCATCAGCAGCGTGACCGAGATCATCAGCAGGACCGCACCGGCGTAGTCGACGGTTCGCCGGACACCGGGCGCGGGGTCCCGCAGGGCGGCGCCCACCGCGACCGCGGCGAGGATGCCGAACGGGATGTTGAGATAGAACACCCAGCGCCACGAGAGCAGCGCGGTGATGTAGCCCCCGGCGAGCGGCCCCACGACGGAGGCGATTCCCCACACCGCACTCAGCAGCCCCTGCATCCGGCCCCGCTGTTCCAGCGTGTAGTGGTCCGCGAGAATGCTCATCCCCAGGGGCATGAGACCACCGGCGCCGAATCCCTGTATCGTCCGGAACAGAATGAGCTCCGGCATGGAGCGGGCGGCCCCGGAGAGGGCGGAACCCACCAGAAAGATGCCGATGCACCACAGGTAGAAGCGGCGGCGTCCGTACAGGTCGGATAGCTTGCCCCACAACGGAATCGAGACCGTCGACGCCAGCAGGTAGGAGGAGAAGACCCAACTGTACCAGGACAGCCCGCCGAGCTGGCCGGCGACCGTCGGCATCGCCGCCGCCACCACGGTCATCTCGATGGCCGCGAGGAAGGTGCCCGCCAGCACGCCGGCCGTCGCCGCCGCCCGGCGGGCTCCCCCGATGCGTTCCTGCTCGGTCATGCGTCGTCAATCCGTTCCACGAGCCCGTGGTGAAAACCGCGGCTCCGTCGCGTTCGCAATCCCCGCAACCCGCGGCGACCGCACCGGGCCCGCGTCCAACCTTCCCATGTTACGATCGGACCGACCAGCACCGCCAGCCGGACCACCGCCATGCCTGATTCCAACAACTCCGTCCGTACCGTCAAGTGCGTGAAGCTCCAGAAGGACCTGCCGGGACTCGACGAGCCCCCCTGGCCCGGCGATCTGGGCCAACGCATCTACGAGCAAGTCTCGGTCGAGGCTTGGCACCTGTGGGAAGAACGGATGAAGATGATCCTCAACGAGTACCGCCTCATGCCCTGGCAGAAGGAGGCCCAGGACCTGGTGGCGAAATACATGGAGGAGTTCTTCTTCGGCGAAGGGTCGGCGCTACCCCCGGACTACGTGCCGGCGCAAGAGAAGTGACGGCGGCCCTCCGGGTGATCCGCCATTCTACGGCGGCGCAGGCTCCTGCACGGTGGCGAGCGACCGGTCGACAACGATCTGCAGTTGCGCATGGGCGGCCCGCAAGGCCGTCACCGCCTCGTCGGGCCCTGCCGTCCGCGCAAAAATGAAACCCGGATAGCTGGCGCCCTCCGGCAGCGGTTCGAGCCGCTGGCCGGGCTTGGCGGTCATCACCACGTCGACAATCCCCGGCACGGCGCGCGCCGAGGCAAGATGCTCGGTGCGGCGATACCGGCCCTCGCCGGGGATCGGAATCATCATCACCGCCGAGGCGTCCGGCTCGCGGCGATACCGGTCCGTCGGCTCGCCGAGCGCCTGCCGCAGCAACAGTTCCTCGAGCGACACCTCCGGCCCATCGGGGCCCTGGAACCGCAGCGCCCGCGCGCACAGCCCGCCGATGGGCCGCGCCGCCGCCTCGAGCACGAACACCCCGTCCACGTTGACCCGGCATTCGGCGTGCACCGGCCCGTGCTCGAGACCGAGGGCCCGTGCGGCGTCCTCGACCGCGCGGACGATCCGGCGCTCGGCCGAACCGGATGCCGCCGGCGGGGTGACGTAGATCGATTCTTCGAAGAACGGCCCGTCGAGCGGGTCCGGCTTGTCGAAGATCGCGAGCACCTGCAGCCGACCGCGGTCGACGAGGCCCTCGACGGCGTACTCGCGGCCGGGAATGAACGTCTCTACCAGCACCGCGGTATCGGCGCCGTCACGGAGGGCCCGGACGTCGCTCCCGGACAGCAGGCGCCTGACCCGCCGGATGGCCGCCTCGAGCTCGCGGGGATTGTCGGCGCGAATGACGCCCCGGCTGCCCGACAACGACAGCGGCTTGACGACGCAGGGGAAGAGGGGCGGCGGGCGCCGGGAGCTCGAGCCGTCCTCCAGCGGCAACGCGCGGAACGCGGGGCACGGCAGCCCCGCCGCGGCGAAGAGACGACGTGTCTCGAGCTTGTTGCCGCTGGCCCGCGCCGCCGCCGCCGGGTGTCCGGCCAGCCCCAGGGCTTCGCAGGCCAGCGCCGCGAAGATCGCCGGCCGGTCGCCGACCGCCAGCACCCCGTCGATGGACCGGTTCGCGTGCGCATCACGGACGGCGCGGAGAAACGCCGGCTCGTCATGGAAGCGGACCGGCAGCGCTGCATCCCGCCACGGGTCCGCCAGTTGATGACAGCGGTCGGTCGCAAGCAGCAATTCCACGCCGAGGCGCCCGGCCGCGGCGGAGAACGCGCGCGTCTGGTAGCCGGTCGTGGTTGCAATCAACAGCACTCGACGCATCGGCACACCCGCTCTCCGCCGCCCGACCTCAGACCAGAGCGACCTGCTCCGGACTCGGCTCCGCTCAGCAGTACCACGGTTCGTTCAGATACGGCACCGCCGCCCGGGCGCGGGCGCCGGACCGGCGTCTTTCCACCCCCGTCCGCCCGAGGAACCGGGAGGCCAGCGACCACAGCTCGTCGAACACCCCGGATCTGGGCGCATTCAATCGGCGGCCGACGAGATCCGCCGCCGCCATCTGGAGCTCGTCGACCCCCGGATCCGCATGCCGCCAGGGGTACACGAGCCGGTGCTCGTCGAACGGACCGAGCGGGACCGGCAGCGGCGGTCCGTCCGGGGGCAGGAGCCGCGACCCCCGGGGAATCAGCAGCCTCAGGGTCAATTGAATCGGCGCGACCTGGTGGACCATATCGAGCCGATCGATGGTCCGGAGCAGCTCGCAGTACCCCGCCGCCGTCGTCCACGGCGTGAACGGAATGAACGTCGGCGCCAGGGTCAGCCCGAGCTGACGGCAGCGCGCCGCCACCCGCTCGAAATCGTCGCGGGTATGTCCCTTGTCGAGCCGCGACAGCACCGCGTCGTCAATCGATTCGACGGCACTGACCACGAAGAGGCACCCGGTATCGCGGAGGACCGGCAGCGCCGCGTCGTGCCGCAGCAGATGCTCGATCTTGATCGTCACGTCGTAGGTGACGCCGGGAAATTTCCGGCCGAACGCTTCGACGATCGCGATGGCGTGGCCCACCCCGTTGAAGAAGTCGGGATCGCCGAACGTGACATGGCGTGCGCCGGCATCGACCTGGGCCTGCACGTCGGCCAGCACGACGTCGCGGGGCACGATGCGAAACTGCCCCTGGTACACCGGCACCACCGGACAGTGGCGGCACAGGTGCTTGCACCCCCGGCTGGCCTCGGTATAGCCCGCGACCCGCCGTCCGCCGGACGGCAGTTGCAGCGATGCATACCGGTCGAGCGCGGGCAGACCGGTCCGATCGGGCACGCGAAACCGCAGCCGCGGCTGCCCGCCGGGAGCCGGGGCCGGCGGCGCGCCGCCGCGCGCCAGATCCAGCAACGCCTGCTCGAACTCACCGCCGAGCACATGGTCGACCCCCAGCCCGCGCAGCAGCGGTTCGTTGAGGGGGGCGTACATCCCGTAGCAGCACAGCGACGCATCCGGAAACAGCGCGTGCACCCGCCGGATCACCGGGAGGGCCAGCCGGGTCGCGGTGTGCATCGGGAGGTGAAACGCAATCAGGTCGCCATCGAACCGATCGGCGTGAAACGGCTCTCGGGACAGGTCGATGGTGGTCACCGCGATGCCCGCCTCGCGCAACCAAGCGGCGGGCGAGGCGAGACCGAACGGCTGCCGACCGATCTCGTAGGTGGCGGCCAACGTGACCCGGATCGGCGCGGCGGGGACGGACGGCGGGCTCACGATGTCCCGGGGCCGTCGAGGGCCGCCATCCCATCGGCGGGCGGCGGCGGAGTCGCGAGGCTGACCACGATCAACGTGCCGATCGACAGCACCAGGGCCGGGTACGCGGTCTCCAGACCCAGCGGATAGACGGGCGCTCCGTCGACGCTGCGGGCGAGCCCGACGATCTCCCACGCGAGCGTCGTGGTCATGCCGGCGAGAATCGACGCCACGCCTCCCGCCGGGGTCGCACGGCGCCAGAGCAGGGCGCCAAGGAGGGCCGGAGTGATGCCCGCACCGTACATCGTGTACGCCCACAGGGCCATCGCCAGGATGGTCGGAAAGAACTTCCCGGCCACGTAGCCGAATACGCCGAGCACCGCGACGATGATCCGCGTGTAGACGATGACCTGCGCCCCGGTGACGGACGGATTGACGAAGCGCTGATACACGTCCCGAATCAGGTTCGTCGCCGGCGTCAACAGGAAGCTGTTCGCGGTCGAGACGATGATCGCGGCCGACCCGCACACGAGGATCACCCCCAGGAACGGCGGCAGCACATCGGTCGCGACCCGGATGACGATCTCTTCCGACTGCGGCTCGGTCAACCCCGGCACGAGGGTGCTGGCCAGCACCCCGGTAGAGTCGATCAGCGTCTCGACCACCACCGTCCCGACGATCCACCCCACGACGGCCAGCCGCGCCGCCCGCTCGTCGCGGGCCGAGAAGAACTTCTGGTACATGTTCGCTTCGCCGAGCAGCAGGAACATCGTCGGCAGGAACAGCGCGAGCGACGCCTGCGGGCCCAGGGTGCCGAACAGCGACACCTGATCGGGCCGGAGCGCCCCCAGCGCGGCGCCAAGCCCGCCGGCGTCGCCGACGATGAACGCGACACCCAGCAGCACCCCGATGGTCATCAACAGGCCGTTGCCGATGTCCAGGTAGGCGATGGACAGCATCCCCGCGAGCCCGGTGAACAGGACGCAGAACACCATCGTGATCAGGGCGCCGGTATCCGGATCGACCCCCGCGACCAGCGCCAGGAGGCGGCCGCCGCCTCTGAACTGATACGCGGCAATCGTCGAGTAGGCGAGCACCGTGGTGATGGTGCCCAGCACCCTCGCAGCCGGCCCGTAGCGCAGCTCGAGGATGTCGGGCACGGTGTACTGGGCGATGCGGCGCACCCGCGGCGCGATGAAATAGACGAGGGCGATGCCCACCCAGGCCCCCGCGGACTGCCACAAGGCCGGGAAACCGGCCCGGTAGCCGAGCCCGGCCCCGGCGAAGAGGCTGCCCGACCCGATCCAGGTCGCCAGCAGCGTGAACACCAGCACCCGCGCCGGCAACGCCCGGCCGGCCACGAGAAAGTCGTCACCGGTCTGCACCCGGCGGCTGCGGTACGCGCCGACCAGGACGAGTGCGGAGAGATACAGCAAGACGGCCGTCAGCATGGGTCTGTCCCCGCGTGCATTATGTACCGAACCCCGAGCCGCAGCCCGGAAAGCGTCGCCCGCGGCTCCGCAGACTCCTGACCCGGAAATCGTCGCCTGACGGCTCCGACGACCGCCCGACCAACCCTCCAGGAATTCGTGCCGTGCTACGGCGCGGACTCCCGGCTGTTATTCTCCCCGCCATGCCTCTGGAGGAGTACCGCCGCAAACGCGATTTCTCGAAGACGCCGGAACCACGCGGCGAGCGCAAGCCGGGTGCGCGCAGGAGCCGCAAGCCGAAACCGCTGTACTTCTGCGTGCAGAAGCACCTCGCCAGCCGGTTGCACTACGACCTGCGGCTCGAGCACGACGGCGTCCTGCTGTCCTGGGCGGTGCCCAAGGGACCCTCGCTCGACCATCGGGACCGGCATCTGGCGGTGCGGACCGAGGACCATCCCCGCGACTACGGCGACTTCGAGGGCGTCATCCCGGAAGGCTACGGCCAGGGCATCGTGATGCTCTGGGACGGCACCTGGCAGCCGGAGGTCGACGACGTCGCCGAAGCCCTCCGCATGCTCTGGGACTACGGCACCTGGCAGCCGGAGGTCGACGACGTCGCCGAAGCCCTCCGCAAGGGCGATCTGAAGTTCGCCCTCGACGGGTACAAGCTCAAGGGATCGTGGGTGCTCGTGCGAACCCGCGACCGTCCCGACCCTTCGCAGCAGGGCAGGAGCTGGCTGCTGATCAAGCACCGCGACTTCTGGTCCGGCGCTCTCGACATCACGACCTTCGCACCGCTCAGCGTGAAGAGCGAAGGCGACTTCGATGACATCCTCGCCGGCGACCTGCCGGACCTCTGGGTAACGGGGCGCCCGGCGGCCGGGCGGGGCGGCGCCACTGGCGAGACGTTGCAGGAGATCATCGAGAAGGCGGCGGCCAAGAAGCTGGCGCGACAGGGACACTAGTCCTATAGGCAGGCCGTGTCTGTCACGGGTTCCGGGATACCCTCCCGGGCTGCAGCCACCGACAAGGGGCTGAGCCGTCCCGGACGCGGTTGCAGGCCGAGGAAGAGGGTCACCGCGAGGGCGCGGCGGACACGGGAAAGCCGGCGTGAGTTCGTGAGCGCCGGGGCTACCGCTCAGCCGGCCGAGGGGGACCAGAGCCCTGGCCGGTGCCGTCGTACAGGAGCCGCCGGGAAAGGACGCCCCACACCGCGTAGGCGAGGCGCCGGCGGGCATGCCGGGCGAACGTCCCCTGCCAGAACTCGCCGCTGACGACTTCGCAGTCGTCCGGGATCCGGCCGATCTGCAGGGGCCGCTTGTGCTCGGCGGCGTAGCGGCCGACGGTCTCGTCATCGGGACACCCGGTGTTCACGATGACCGCATCGACCCGGCGGCCGATCACCTCGCTGATGCGCGCGACCGCCGTCGCGGCGGTGAAGCCCTCCATGCCGCGCCCTTCGGTGAGCAGGTTGGCGACCAGCACGATGGGCCCGTCGACCTCGGCCACCGCTTCGCGCACCCCGCCCGGGAGAAAGGTCGGCACCAGGCTCGTATGGAAGCTGCCGGGACCGATGATGACCGCGTCGAAGCTCGGAATGGCGGCGGCCGCGGCAGGATGAATCGCGACCTGCGGGTCGAGCCAGATGCGGCGGACGCGGCGTCCCTGACGCTGCTCGGCATCGACCTCGACCTCGCCGCGGGTGATCGATCCGTCCTCGTACTCGGCGCAGACCGCCGCCTGCTCGACGCTGATGGGCCACACCAGCCCGACGCAGTCGAGCAGCGTGCGCAGGCCGTCGACGGCGGCGAGAAAGTCGCCGGTGTACTGCTCCATCATCGACAGCAGCAGGTTGCCGCCGGTATGGCCGCCGAGCCGGTCGTGCTCGAAACCGGACAGCCGGGTCAGCAGAATCCGTCTCGCCTCGGTCTCGTTGCGCGCCAGGGCCAACGCGCACCGGAGGACATCGCCCGGGGGCAGCACGCCGAGCTGATCGCGCAACAGCCCGGAGCTGCCGCCGCTGTCGAACATGGTGACGACCGCGTTGACGCGCAGCCAGGGATTCTGCTTGAGGCCGCCGAGCAGACTCGGCAACCCCGTCCCTCCGCCGAAACAGCCGATGTTGAGGCGCCGGAGCCGCATGCGCGTATTGTCCCGGATTCTCCGGCGCGCGGTCCAGACGGCCCCGTGCCGGTATCCGCTCGATCCGGATTCACGGGTACAATCGCCGCGCGTCCGTCAGGGTCATGCCACTCATCGACATGCTGTTGCCCCAGTTCGACCGGGAGCTCGGAACCACCCGGCGTCTCCTCGACGTCGTACCGGAGGCGGATCTGACGTGGGCGCCGGGCGGGAAGACCCGGACCGCGGCCCAGTTGGTGAGCCATCTCGCGGACATTCCGGCCTGGACCTGCGGCATCATGAACGAGGACGGCTACGATCTGGCGGCGGCCCCGGACGCGGTCACGGTCACGTCGGTCGCGCGAGGGCTGGAGCGGTTCGACACCGGTGCGGCCGCGGGGCGCCGCGCCCTGGCCGGACGCCTCGACGCCGAGCTGGTCGCGGCCTGGACCCTGCGGCGCCGGAGCCGGGTGCTGTTCTCGCTGCCCCGCATAGCGATGCTGCAGGTGCTGGTGCTGAACCACCTGGTCCATCACCGGGGTCAGCTCAGCGTCTATCTGCGCCTGCTGGGAGTCGGGGTCCCGCCGATATACGGCCCCACCGCCGACACCCGGGAGCCCTGGTGAAACCCCGACGATGACGAGAGCCATCACCTGCGACGGTCCCGGCGCGCGCTACCTCCCCCACCCGCGCCTCAGGGGCGGGCATCGGATGACGCTGTTCACCTGGGGGCGCACGCGGTACTTCCCGCGCCTGCCGCCGCCGGTGCCCCGCTACTTCGACGTCGCCCCCGATGCACGCGTGCTCGCCCACTGCCACTGGCAACCGGAGCCGCGCCGGCACCCGACGTTGATCGCCCTCCACGGCCTCGAAGGCTCGAGCCAGGCGCACTACATGCGCGGTCTCGCCGACAAGGCCGGGGCCGCGGGCATGAACGCGGTGCTGCTGAATCAGCGCAATTGCGGCGGCACCGAGGCGCTGTCGGCGGGGCTGTACCACTCGGGACTCTCCGCCGACCCGCGGGCGGTCATCGAGGAGCTGATCGCGCTCGACCGGCTGCCTGCGATCGCGGTCGCCGGCTATTCGCTCGGGGGCAACGTCGCCGTGCGTATCGCCGGAGACTACGGACCGGAGGCGCCGCCCCAGCTCCGGGCGATCATCGCGGTCTCGCCCACGATGCACCTGGCGATGTGCGTCGAGGCGCTCGAGCGCCGGTCGAACCGCCTCTACCAGTGGAACTTCGTACGCAACCTGAAGCGCCGGATGAAGCGGAAGGCCCGGGCGTGGCCGGGCCGCTTCGATCTGAGCCGGCTCGGTTCGGTACGGACGGTGCGAGACTTCGACACGCAGTTCACGGCGCCGCACCACGGATTCCGGGACGCCGACGACTACTACCACCGGGCGAGCAGCCTCCGGGTCGTCGGTCGTGTGCAGGTGCCGACGCTCGTGGTGAGCGCAGCCGACGATCCCTTCATCCCGCCGGAACAGTTCGACGACCCGGGGATCACCGCGAACCCCCGAGTCACCGTGCAGGTCACGCCCCACGGAGGCCACTGCGGGTTCTATGCGCGCGGGGCGCCGGATTTCGATGGCTATTGGGCCGAACGGCGGGTCATCGAGGTCGTGCGGGAACGGACCTCGATCCGGGAGTCGGCGGCATAGAGGCGGCGGGGCGGGCTGGTCAGGGAGCAATCGGCGCTGGCGGCGGCGCTGGCCGGGCCGGCGATCACCCCGCGGCGGGCAGCGCTTCGACGAACTGCCGGGCGAACTCGGGCCCCTTCCCCTTGTCCTCGTGCTTGAAGTAGACGAACACCTCCCGGCAGCCGCGGGTGGTCGCGGCAATCGTCTCCGCCCAGCGGACGATGTCTTCCGGCCGATACCCCTCGTCCCGCAGTCGGAAGTAGGCGTAGTCGGCCGTCACCTCCATCGGGGTCTTCATCCGCTCGCTGTCGGCGATGCACAGCGCCAACCGCCGGGACCGCAACCGTTCGAACACCGCGGGGTCGTGCCACGACGCATGACGGAACTCGAACGCGGCCCGAACGCCGGGCGGGAGCACGGCGAGAAAGTCGTCGAAGACGGTCAGGTTCTTCCGGAACGACGGCGGCAACTGGAACAGCAGGACGCCGAGCTTCGGCCCCAGCGATCGCGCCGCCCCGCAGAAAGCGGCGGTGGGGTCCTCGGTGTGCTGCAACCGGGCCTCGTGGGTGATGCGCCGCGGCGCCTTGAGGGTGAAGCGGAAGTGCTCGGGGGTCAGGTCGGACCACCCGGACAGCAGGCGCTCGGTCGGCATGCGATAGAAGGTGTAGTTGATCTCGACGGTCGGCAACCGTTCCGCGTAGTAGGGCAACATCTTCTTGGACGACAGCTTGTCGGGATAGAAGCTGCCTTTCCAGGCCGAATAGTTGTACCCGGAGGTGCCCACGAGGATTCGCGGCGCCGCGTTCTCGCCGCCAGCCGGCCCGGCGCCGTCCGGTGCTGATACGGGGGTCTGCATCGGCGGAAGTGTACCCGATGCGCTCGTTGGCTCTCGTGTTTCGCGAAGGCGGGAAGGCTGGTTCCGGCCGGCGCCCCTCAGTCGAGATCGAAGTCGCGGGCAGGACGCGTGACGGGCTCGTCGCGAGCCCGCTCGAGGGCTTCGTCGAAACGCTTCGAGAGGACATCGCCGCGGGTCCGCTCGTCG
The DNA here is from genome assembly GCA_965229825.1 of Vicinamibacterales bacterium. Taxonomy (GTDB): domain Bacteria; phylum Acidobacteriota; class Vicinamibacteria; order Vicinamibacterales; family UBA8438; genus JAJEEA01. Next base: position 405,154 of record CBDDJQ010000011.1, on the reverse strand, counting down.
TTCACGGACTGCTGGAACAGGGCTTCGCGGCGGGCCGCCTCCTCCGCGAGAATCCGCTGGGCCTGGTCAAGCTCAGGCTTATCCTCGGGCTCCGGCTCGCGATGGGCCACAACCCGCTTCAATCGCGAATCGACGGTCTGCACCGCGCCGCAGCACGGGCAGACGACATCGAACTCCGACGACAGCAGCGTGGTCATGTGACGATCCCCGGCCGTCACCCTTCTTCTTCGTAGCCCTCTTCCTCCATCGGGCTGATGCGGGTCGGAGGTCGAAGCGCCTCCCGATAGTCGTAGACCGGCAAATCCTGCACATGCAGCGCAAGGACGCAGCCGGGCGCCTTACGATCTACGACAACGGTGACCGGACTGCCCTCGACCCCTTCACGGAATGCAAGTCTGCAACCACAGGACAACTCGGCGTGGACGAACCCTTTCAGCATCGACAACCCTCATCCGAATCATACACCAGTCGAAGCCCCGCGTCCCACCGCCGAACGGTGTCACCGGAGCCGGCTACAGAAGATCCTCGATGTCCTTCTCGAACTCGTCCCGGGTCGCGATACCGGCATGCGTGCGGCAGACCGTGCCTTCGCGATCGATGAGGAACGTCATCGGCACGCCCCAGATAGGCCCATAGGCCTCCTGGAAGTCTTCTCGCCCCAAACCCACGAGCATCGGGTAGTTCACGTCGTACTCGTCGGCAAACGTCTGGATCTTGTCGGCCGTGTCGTCGACCGACAGGCCGAGCACCACCAACCCGTCGTCGGCATACTGCTCGGCGAACTCGACGAACCAGGGCACTTCGATCTTGCAGGGACCGCACCACGTCGCCCAGAAGTTCAGCAGCACGACCTTGCCGCGCAACGACTCGAAGTCGACGTCCTGTCCGTTGTGGTCCTGCAGCACGAAATCGTAGTTCGCCGGCTTGGCCCCCGCATCGCAGGCCGGGGCGACCGCCTCTCCGCGAACCGCGGCGGCGCCGACGCCGGGCGCGGCACTCGCGTGGGGGTGCGCATGGGACGACACGAGGCCCACCGGCAGTGTCGACATCGCCAACGCCAACGCGCCTGCACCCGCGACCATCCAACGCAACCTCATGATGACTCGCTCCTCTCGTCCGAACGCCGCCGAATCCGTGGCGACTGGGCGCCGCCTCCCATCCATAGCGTTGCATATAGCGAGCGGACTTGTCCATGTCTAGCGAGCGGACTTGTCCATGTCCTCTGTCGGGGTCGATCTCTCGCCCACGGGGGACACCCTTCCGCATCTTCTTCGACCAGCAACGGAGCGCACACACGGGCAAGGAGCCACCGCGCCGTGACTGTCGTTGCCGCCGGCTGCCGGCCGGACGGACGTGAAGGAGCCCGCTTGTCCGACACCCGTCGCGACACCCCGGGTGCGGGCCCGCGCCGCTCCAATCCGGGGTGAAAAGCGGGGCGGGCGCGGTTCTTGCACCGATCTGCACCGAGGACAGCGCGGACGCCTGGAGGTCGCTGGGGCGCCAAGCTGAGCCGCAAGGCGCTTTCCGGACCAGGATGGATTCCGCGAGGAGCGGAGAGGCGTTCGCAGCTTTGCGACTGCCCCACCGCTACAGTAAGATGAAAACGTATTCTTCGCCAGCTCCCGCCACACGCCGCTGGCCACTCACGAGGTGAATCATGAGTTGCACCCCTTGCGGGCGCGCCATCCGGAGCCGGGTGGTCCGTGCCGGTCTGATCGCTGCACTGGCCCTCGGCTGGACCGTCGATGCGATGGGCCAGGCTGCGACCCAGTTCAACCCGTACTACGGCAAGAACCGGGTCAAGTACGACGACTTCCAGTGGCATATCTACAACACCGACCACTTCGAGATCTTCTACTACCCCGACGTGGAAGAGCACCTGGAACGCATCGCCAGCTACGCCGAGAGCACGTATGCGCAGATCAGCGCCGATTTGACCCACGACCTCGCGAACCCCGTTCCGCTCGTCATCTTCAAGACGCACAGTGAGTTCGAGCAGCAGAACATCATTCCGGGTGCGGTGTCCGACGGCGTCGGGGCGTTCGCCGAACCGTTCCGGCAGCGGATCGTGCTCCCGATCGACGAGCCGCCGGACCAGCTCTATCGGCTGATCGCCCACGAACTGACCCACCAGTTCGCGTTCGACATCATCCCGCGCTCGGTCATCCGGCGCAACATCCCGTTGTGGGTGGACGAGGGACTCGCCGACTACATGGGCGGGGTCTGGCGGCCCCTCGACCTGATGACGGTCCGCGACGCCGCCCTCTCGGACATCCTGCCGGAGATGAGCGATTTCCAGGGCGGGGGGATAAACGCGAGCCCGCGGCTGGTCTACAACCTCGGACATGCCGCCTTCGAGTTCATCGAAGATCGCTGGGGCATGGCCGGCGTCCGGGAGTTCCTGTTCTCCCTGCGGAAGTCGGTGATCGGCGGCGCCAGCGACATCTACGAGGACGCGTTCAACATCCCCGCCGACGAGTTCGATATCGAGTTCGCGTCCTACATCCGCCGCCGGTTCCAGGCCTTCCGCGACAAGGAACGGCCCGACGACTACGGCCGCGACCTGGCTCCCGACCCGTTCGAGACGCGGTATCTGGCGGTCTACTCGATCGAGCCGTCGCCGTCCGGGGACCTCCTCGCCGCCTATGCGGTCAATCGCAAGGATCGGGAGATCGACATCATCCTGCTGTCGACCGAAGACGGCGAGGTGGTGGGCAACCTGACCGCGGGCTTCAACCAGGAGCTCGGGTTCGAATCGATTCAGCTTCCGGGCGCCCGGTGGAACGCGGTGCCGTGGATGTCCTGGTCGGAGGTCGACGACCGCTTGGCGTACTTCGTTCGCAAGGGGAAGTACCGATCGCTGATGCTCCAGAACGTGGTGACCCGCGAGACCGAAGAGATGATCGACCTCCCGACGGTCGACGCACCGGAATCACCGGACTTCTCGCCGGATGGACGCCATGTCGTTTTCTCGGCGCTGCGGAACGCGGTGGGCGACATCTACCTCGTGGACCTCGAAACCGAGGAGGTCACCAACCTGACCGAAGACGAGTTCGCCGACTATGCGCCGACGTTTTCGCCCGACGGCTCCTACGTCGTCTACGTGGCGCGGATCAGCGGGAACAACAAGCTGTTCAAGCTCGACCTCGCCACCCGGGAAAAGACGCAGTTGACGTTCGGCACGTTCAGTGAGGCGAGCGCCCAGTTCCTGGACGAGAACACCCTGGTCTTCGCCTCGACCGCCACCGACCCGCTGGCGCCGGTCGACCCGGACGTGGCCGCGAACGCCGACATCTACAACGTGTGGACGCTCGACCTGAACAACGGCGAGCTCCGCCAGTACACCGACACCGCGACCGGCAACGTCTCGACCATCGTTCTGCCGGGCGACCCCCAGTCGCGCATCGCCTTCGTCACCTACTTCAAGGGCGAGTACGGAATCCACACCATCGAGCGGAACGAGCCGCTGTATACCGCGTCGACATCCGATTTCGGGGCTCCCGGTCCCAACATCGACTTCCAGGCGCCGTTGACCCACACCCTCGTGACCGCCAACAACCGTCGCAAGGGGCGGTTCGAGAAGATGTTCCTCGACGGGACCCCGCCGATCAACGTCGGCATGACCAACAGCGGCGACTTTCTCGGCGGCACCGCCGTCTCGTTCTCCGACGTCCTCGGCGATCAGAGCTTCAGCCTCATGGCCTACTCCATCGCCCAGTACAGGACCTTCTCGGGCTCGTACTTCAACGTGAGCGGCCGCTTTCAGTACGCCCTGCAGGGATTCTCGCAGGAGATGTTCTTCTATGGCGCGGCCGGTTTCTACGCCCCGTCGCTCGCCTTCCTCAGCCGTGACGAGGCGCTCGCGGTGCAAACGGTACGGGGGGGAAGCGCCTTCGGCATCTATCCGTTCGACCGCTACCGCCGCATCGAGTTCACCGGCGGGATGTTCCATTTCAACGAGCGGTTCAACGATCCGTTTCTCCAGCAGCAATCCGATAGCTACCAACAGCAGCAATTCGGCACCAGGCTGTTCCGCAACGGCTCGCAGATACCGCTGGGGGTGTCGTTCATCCAGGAGACCACCGTCTTCCGTGAGTTCGGACCGGTATCCGGCAACACGATGCGCTTCGCCTTTCAGTATGCGCCGACGGTGGGCACCACGTTTCTCGGCAAGCAGACTCTCGACGCCGACGCCCGGTACTACCGGCGGATCGGAGAAACCGGGGTGCTGGCCCTGCGCGGTCGTGCCCTCAAGAGCTTCGGCGACTTTCCGGACTTCCTCTACTTCGGCGGAAACTCGGAGATGCGCGGCTACGAGTATCTGGAGTTCATCGGGCACGACGCCGCATTCTTCAACGCCGAGCTGCGCTTCCCCCTCATCGAGGCGATGCTCACCCCTATCGGCCTGATGGGAGGCATCCGCGGGACCTTCTTCTTCAACTTGGGTGGAGCCAGCCTGAACAACCAGCCGTTCCAGTGGCTGGCCCGAGGCACCGAGACCGTGGCCCCGACCATCGGCTTCGGTCAGACCCCCGGGACCACAGATTTCTTCGAGGTGTTCGGCGATGAGACGGAGGTGTCCGGATTCAGACTCGTGGATGGACGGGCCTCCTATGGCCTCGGTCTGACGACCGCGGTCATCGGCATCCCGATGCACTTCGATTGGTCTTGGCGGACGCTGTTCAACAAGGACTGGGAGGACATCATCTTCGCCGCCCGGGGGGGAAGCGCCGTCTTCCGCAATCCGCGCTTCGACTTCTGGATCGGGTACGACTTCTGACCCGAGAGCCGCCCCGGTATACCGGGGCGGCTGCGGTCACGGGCGAGGAAGAAGCAGGAGAAAGGCCGAACCGGTCAGAGGCGCGTCAGCCGCATTTCGCTGCGGCCCAGATCGAGCACAACCCGGTAGTCGCGGAGGAAATGGTGGCCGACGGTGCCGCCGATGTGGAAACCCAGCAGGGCGCTGGGACGGTGCAGGTTCAGGACCACCACGGAGTAGTTGGGATACAGCAACTGGTCGAATGCGAGCGAGGTACCCGGACGCAGATACGCCTGCTCATCCCAACCGGACGTCCCGTACACGTTGACCGGCACCTGCCGCACTTCGAGCGGCGGCAGGAGGTTCGCGGTACCGAGGCTGATCGAGATGACCTCGCCGCCGGTGTCGACCACGAAGCTCCGGGGAATCTGGCCGTTGACGATCCCGCGCACCACCGTCAGCCGGTGCTGTCTGAGCGGCATCGAGATCTCGAACGGCTCGTCCGGAAGCTCCTCGCCGATGATGACCTCCCTGCGGGCGTAGTCGACGATCATCGACAACCCGACCGCGAGCGGCGAGAACGCCTCCGCCTCCGGCGTCGGCAGACCGCCGAGCGGGGGGCTCTTGATCAACACGGGAAGATTCCGGATGCCGAGGGAGCCGAACTCGAGCGACTCCAGCCGGCCGGACTGCAAGCCTCGAAAACCCATTTCGCCGACACCGGCGGTCAGGGTCGTGCTGAGGGGACGCACGCCGAGCCGCCGGGCGACGGGCTGGGACAACACCGTCTGCTCGGCGCCGGTGTCCACGACGAAGTCGACCATGTCGCTACCGTTGACCCGCCCCTGGACGACGACCTTGTCGCCGATCAGTCTGAACGGAATCGTATGGAGCTGGCCCGGCGCCAACAGCTCGACCGCGGGGCGTTCGCCGAACGACCGCAGGAACTGCACTTGCGCACGCGCCCAGTCACCCTTCTCGCTGTCGATCCAATCGGGGAGCAGCTGCGCATAGCGCTCGTAGGCGTCGGCGGCGTCACCGAAGCGACGCATGCGCTGGTGGATGTACCCCAGGGTGTGATGCGCGGCGGCGGAATCGGGATTCACCTCGAGAGCCGCCTGGACCCAGTCGAGCGCCTCGTCGTACTGCTGGCGCGTCGTGAGGCTTCTGGCCACGCCGTGACGGGCGGCGCCGGACCCCGGATCCAGGGCCAGCGCGTCACGATACAGTTGCTCCGCCTCGTCGAACAATCCACCGCCCCACGATGCGTCACCGATCAGGGCGGTGATCTCGGGGTCGCCCGGGGCGAGCTCTCGCAGAACCTGCGCCTCGATCTGCGCGCGTGTGAATTCAGCGACCGGCAGCAACGCCTTCAACATGCCGACGGAAGACCGCGCGCGCTGTTCGTCGGTTGCCCCCTCCTGCGCCTCTTCGAAAGCGCGGATCGCCTCCCAGTACCGCAGATCGTCGAGGAGCAGATTGCCGAGTTGAATGCGGGTCTCGACTCTCGCCGCGGTCGGCGTCGACTGCGCGCCGAGGACGACCGACAGAGCCACCAGCGCCGCCCCGAACATCAGGGCGCGTGACGCGAGTCTCATATCACCTCCACCGGGACACGGCGGAACGAAGCCTTCGCCGATATCCGAGGCTTCCCCCAGGCAACGCGGTACGCCTTAGGCGGTCTCCAGGGGCCTGCACCGCAGGAAGTTTCGCACCAGCGAAACTTCAGACGCGACCGCATGGTCGCGCTAGCGCGTGTACTGCTCGATCGCGACGCCGTCGTACATGTCGTCGACGCGCAGAATCTGCTTCTGGCGATCGTAGCTGCCGAGCTCGTAGTCTTCGCTCATGATCAGCGCCTTGACCGGTTTGGTCGGGCACACCTCGGCGCAGAGACCGCAGAAGCTGCAACGCGACAGATTGAAATCGAAGAAGTCCAGCACCTTGATCTTGTGACCGGGCTCCCGGTGTCCGCCCAGGAAGATGAGCTCGTCGGGACAGACCTTTGCGCACTGATCGCAAACGATGCAGGTTTGCGCACCCGTCTCCGGCTCGACCTGCAGTCTGAGCACGCCCCGAAAGCGGGGCGCGACGGGCCGCCGCTCCGCCGGGTATTGGAACGTGAATGCGGGTTGCGGGGTGTACTTGAGCGTGACCAGCAGCCCCTTGATCAGATCGACCAGGAACACCATCCGAAAGAACTTCGACAACTGCTGCACGGCCGCTACCCCCGGTCCTCGACCAGAATCGGATCGGTCTGTCCAGCCATGATCACCCGTTCTTTCCGCAACACCGTATTCTCTCGCCGAATCTTGTCCTGCAGGCGCAACAGCCCATAGAGCAGCGCCTCGGGACGGGGTGGACATCCCGACACGTAGACGTCGACCGGTACCACCTTGTCGACGCCCTGCAAGACCGAATAGGTGGGAAACGGCCCCCCTGCGTTCGAGCAGCTCCCCATCGAGATGACCCACTTCGGTTCGGGCATCTGGTCGTAGAGCCGCCGCAGAACCGGGGCCATTTTCTTGGTCACGGTGCCGGCGACGATCATCAGGTCGGCCTGACGGGGCGACGCCCGAAAGACCTCCGCCCCGAACCGGGCGATGTCGAACCGGGACGCCGACGTGGCCATCATCTCGATGGCGCAGCAGGCGAGCCCGAACCCCATCGGCCACAACGAAGACTGACGCGCCCAGTTGAGAACCTTGTCAAGATTCGTCGTGATGAAGTTGTCTTCGAAACGATGGTCAATCAAACCCATGGGAGGCTCGCTCGGTCTACTTGCCTTCGAACCAGTTGGCGTTGGTCTCGATGAAGCTCTCCCACTGATCGGGCACTTCATCGTTGGCGAATATCGCCTCCACCGGGCACGCCGGCACACAGGCGCCGCAATCGATGCACTCTTCCGGATGGATATAGAGCATCGTCTCGGCTTCGAACTCTTCCTCGTCCTTGCGCGGGTGGATACAGTCCACCGGACACACATCCACGCAGGCGGTGTCCTTGGTCCCGACGCATGGTTCGCAAATGCTGTACGCCATCGACTCCTCCGTGTCGTTCACCGGCCGCGGCACCGTGGCTCACGGACTGATCGGCCGGTGAGCGTGTCAGTCTGAGTGGACCGGTGCGTATCCCGGCCTGACGGTGCCTTTCGTCAACCTCGATATTGCGGCGCCACGCCCCGTCCTGCCGCCCCCCATCCCGCTTGCCGGCCCGAAGCACCGTCCCGACATCGAACGGGAGCGATCGACCCGAAGCCGCATCGCCATATTGGGCAGCGTGACGGTGCCCGCGCAGCACCGGCGAAGTGTACACGATTTTCGTCGGCCCGGCGAATGCAACTCCCGGCTCGGGCCGATGCCACGGACGCCGGCGGGCGGCCGGACCTTAACGGAGGTCCTTCCCCGCCCGCGCCGGCTCGTCCCGACATCCCGGTGGCCCGTGGCCGCGTCCCGCCCTGGCCGCCCGTGGCAAGAGGCCACGCTGCCTTCGACCGGGGTCCCACCAGCCGCGTGCCGCCGGGCTGCCGTCAGACCGCCCCGCGTTGCGCCGGGGCGCGGCGACGCGCTACCATCCGCGGCATGGCGACCTTGGAGGATGTACAGGGGGTCCCCCGCGCCGAACCGGCCACCTTCTTCCGGGGACGCCGGGTCCGCGCCGAACCGGCGCCGGCGGGCGGCAAACCCAAGTGGCTGAAGGTGCGCGCGCCGGGCAGCGCGGGCTATCGACACCTCAAGCGACTGGTCCGGGAACAGGGACTGCACACGGTCTGCGAGGAAGCCAACTGTCCCAACATCGGGGAGTGCTGGCACCACGGGACCGCAACCTTCATGATTCTGGGCGGTGTCTGCACGCGGGCATGCGCCTATTGCAACGTGGAGCACGGCCGGCCCGGCCCGGTCGACCCGGCGGAGCCGGCTCGGGTCGCGGAAGCGGTGCGAACCCTCGATCTCGACTACGCGGTCGTCACGTCGGTAGACCGGGATGATCTCGAGGACGGAGGCGCCGCGATCTTCGCCGACACGATCACCGCAATCCGTTCCCGGTCGCCGGCCTGTCGGATCGAGACCCTGGTCCCCGATTTCGGCGGGAGCACCGCTGCCCTCGATACCGTGCTGGCCGCGAGACCCGACGTCCTGAACCACAATCTGGAAACGGTCCGCGGGCAGTACCGGCGGGCGCGCCCCGGGGGCAGCTACGACCGCGCCCTCCGGCTTCTGCAGCATGCCCGGCGCCACCGCCCCGCGGTCGCGACGAAATCGGGACTCATGGTGGGCCTCGGCGAGACCCGGGACGAGCTCGCCGCGGCGCTGGCCGACCTGCGGCAGGCGGGATGCGACATCGTCACGATCGGACAGTATCTGCGGCCGTCACTTGCCCACCTGCCGGTCGCACGCTACTACCACCCCGACGAGTTCGCGTCTCTCAAGCAGGTGGCCCTGAACCTCGGCTTCGGCCACGTCGAGTCGGGGCCGCTGGTGCGCAGCTCCTACCATGCCCACGAACAGGCGGATGCGATAGCCGCGGTGAGCGGCGTCACCGGATGACGCGTCACCGCCGCCGCTTCGGCCGGTAGACGTGGGTGCTCTGGCCGAAGAACACCTCCGCCGACTCCATCAGCGTCTCGGACAGGGTCGGATGGGGATGGATGCACAGCCGCAGATCCGACGCGGTGGCTCCCATCTCGATGGCCACCACCCCTTCGGCGATCAACTCGCCCGCCCCGCTTCCCGCGATACCGACCCCCAGGATGGTCTCCGACTCGGGGTCGATGACGAGCTTGGTCACGCCGGCCGGCCGGTCGAGGGTGACGGCCCGGCCGGAGGCGGCCCAGGGATACTTCGCCACCGCCACCGCCCGTCCCTCGGCCCTGGCCCGGGTCTCGGTGAGACCGCACCAGGCGACCTCCGGGTCCGTGAAGACCACCGCCGGGATGGCGGCCGGCTCGAACACCGCCTTGTGGCCCGCGATTGCCTCGACCGCGGTCCGCGCTTCGTGGCTCGCCTTGTGCGCGAGCATCGGCTCGCCGACGAGGTCGCCCACCGCGAAGATCGTCGGCTCGGCGGTCCGGCGTTGGCCGTCGACCGCCACGAACCCGCGCGGGTCGCGGCGCACCGCGGTCCGGTCCAGTCCGGGAACGTCCGAGTTCGGCACCCGGCCCACAGCCACCAGCACCCGGTCGAACCGCTGCGTCGACTCGCCGGCCGCCGCCCGCAGCGTCACCGAGACACCGTCACCCTCCTCGGCCAGCGCCGTCACCGTGGTTTCCAGCAGCACCGCCTCGCACACCGAGGCGATGCGGCGCGCCACCACCGCCACGAGGTCGCGGTCGGCACCCGGCAACAGCCCGCCGGTCATCTCGACCACCGTCACCTTCGAGCCGAGCGCGGCATAGACCGACCCCAGCTCGAGCCCGATATAGCCGCCGCCGACCACGAGCAGGGACCCGGGCACCGACGGAATCTCCAGCGCCCGGGTCGAATCCCAGACCCGGTCGCTGGCCAGAGACAGCGCGGCGGGCACCGCCGGTCTCGACCCGGTGGCGAGAATCGCATGCTCGAACTCCAGCGCGGTGACCCTGCCGTCGGCCGCCGTCACCCGCGCCGAAGTCGGTCCGGACAGCGCCGCGCGCCCGTGGAGGTAGGTCACCCCCCGCTGCGTCGAGAGCTGGCCCAGGCCTCCCGTCAACCGCGCCACCGCCTGGTCCTTCCAACTCCGCAGCCGATCGATATCCAGCGCCGGTTCCCCGAAATCGACGCCCCAGTTGCGGGCCTCGCGGGCCTCCGTCACGACCTTCGCCACGTGCAACAGCGCCTTCGACGGCATGCATCCCCGGTACAGGCACACCCCGCCGGGGTTGGGGGCCTCGTCGATCAAGACCACCCGCCTACCCAGGTCCGCGGCCAGGAACGCGGCCGCGTACCCGCCCGGCCCCCCGCCGATCACCGCCACCTGCGTCGAACTGGTCATGTACGCTCCTGCCGCCGGCGCGCCGAATACTCCGAAGACCGCCCGGACCACGCTCCGGACGGCCGTCTACAGTGTAGCAATCTCGCGCCTTGCCTCGGCCCGGCCGACCGTTCCATGATGGTAGCGGTCCGGACGGACGCTGGAGGTCAAGAGAATGATGACGATGGGGAGCCCTTTCGGCGGCGCCAGAACCGTCCTGCTGGCCGCCGGTGTCGCAGCAGTCTGCGCGCTCACCGGTACGACGGCCGCCGCGGGCGGCCAGGGAACCACGATGACGCGATTATTTACACGAGTCGACATCGGGGCGGATCTGTCCGCACTGCCCGATTCGGAGCGCCGCGCGCTGAACCACATCATCGACGCCGCCCGCGTGATGGATGCGATTTTTCTGCAGCAGGTGTGGGCCGGCAACCCCGCGATGCTGCTCTCGCTGACGAATAACCGGAGCGCCGCGGGACGGGCCGCGCTCGACTTCTTCCTGCTCAACAAGGGTCCATGGTCGCGCATCGACGACGACCGGCCGTTCGTTGCCGGCGCCCCTCCCAAGCCCGAAGGCGCCAATTTCTACCCGGCCGGCGCGACGAGAGCCGAAGTCGCCGCGTGGCTGGACGCCCTCGAGGGCGGGGCTCGCGACGCCGCCGTCGGGTTCTTCACGGCCATCCGGCGCGATCCGGCCGGCGAGTTCACCAGCGTGCCCTACAGCATGGAGTATCAGGGTCCGCTCGCCGTCGCCGCGGAACACCTGCGCGCCGCCGCCCGCGCGACCGCTGAACCGACGTTGCGGCGCTATCTGGAGAGCCGCGCGGCGGCGTTCGCGACCAACGACTACTACGAGAGCGACGTGGCGTGGATGGAGCTCGACTCGACGATCGAGCCGACAATCGGGCCGTACGAGGTCTACGAGGACGCGTGGTTCAACTACAAGGCGGCGTTCGAAGCGTTCGTCACCATCCGCGACGCCACCGAAACGGCCATGCTGGACCGCTTCGGCGCCCACCTCCAGGGACTGGAGGATGCGTTGCCGATCGACCCGCGGTTCCGGAATCCGGCCCTCGGCGCGCTCGCCCCGATTCGCGTCGTCAACGTCGTCTTCACCGCCGGCGACGCCAACAGCGGCGTCCAGACGGCGGCCTTCAATCTGCCCAACGACGAGCGGGTGGTTCGCGAGAAGGGCTCCAAGCGGGTCATGCTGAAGAACGTCCAGGAAGCAAAGTTCCAGCGCGTTCTGACCCCCATCTCACAGGTGACGCTGCGGCCCGCCGAGCAGGCGGAAGTCTCGTTCGAGGCGTTCTTCACCCATATCCTGATGCACGAGCTGATGCACGGGCTGGGTCCCGGCACGATCACCGTGGACGGCCGGCAGACCACCGTCCGGCAGGAGCTCAGGGAGACCCACAGCACCCTCGAAGAAGCCAAGGCGGACATCGCCGGCCTCTGGGCCATGCACCAGTTGATCGACAGCGGGGTCGTCGACCGGTCGCTGGAACGCAGCATGTACACGACGTTCCTCGCCTCGACGTTCCGCTCGATCCGTTTCGGCATCAACGAAGCGCACGGCCGAGGGGTGGCCATTCAACTCAACACGTTCCTCGACGCGGGCGCGGTGACCATCGATTCAGACGGACGCTTCGCGGTCGACCACGGCCGTATCCGGGAGACCGTCACCGCCCTGACCCGCGAACTGATGACGGTGCAGGCCACCGGCGACTTCGACGCCGCGCAACGGATTCTGGACACCCGCGGGATTGTGGCCCCGGCGGTGCAACGGGCGCTGGATCGGCTCGAGCATATCCCGATCGACATCCAGCCGCGCTTCGTCACCGCGGAGGCGCTGGCCGCGGCCGCGCCCTGAACGAATAGGCACCGCGAAAACCGGTTTTCCATCTAGAATCGCATCATCATGCCGTTACCGGAACGTCTCGGAGACCTTCGCGAGGCGGTCGAAGCCGGCCGCCTTCCGCACCGCAGCGTCAGGCTCGAAATGCGGGAGAATCTGGCCCGCCGGCTGGGCGAGCGGGCACCCCTGTTCCCCGGCATCGTCGGCTACGACGAGTCGGTGATTCCGCAGATCGTCAATGCGGTCCTGTCGCAGCACGACTTCGTGCTGCTGGGCCTGCGGGGACAGGCCAAGACCCGCCTGCTCCGAGCCCTGGTCTCCCTGCTCGACGAGGCGGTGGCGGTGATACCGGGATGCCAGATCAACGACGACCCGCTCGCGCCGCTGTGCCGCGCGTGCCGCACCCGGGTGTCGGAGGCCGGCGACGACCTCCCGATCGCCTGGCTCCCGCGGAAGCGCCGGCTGGTGGAAAAGCTGGCGACCCCGGACGTCACGATCGCCGACATGATCGGCGACGTCGACCCCATCAAGGCGGCCCGCGCCGGGCTCGAGCTGTCCGACGAGCTCACGATGCACTACGGGCTGCTTCCCCGGGCCCATCGGAGCATTTTCGCCATCAACGAGCTGCCGGATCTCGCCGGCAAGATTCAGGTCGGCCTGTTCAACATCCTTCAGGAGGGCGACGTCCAGATCAAGGGCTACCCGGTCCGGTTGCCGCTGGACGTGGTCATGACGTTCACCGCGAATCCGGAGGACTATACGGCCCGCGGCAAGATCATCACTCCGCTGAAGGATCGCATCGGATCCGAGATCCGCACCCACTATCCGGAGACACGCCAGGCCGGCATGCTGATCACGAGCCAGGAAGCCTGGACATCGCGGGCCGGCGACTCGACGGGGACGCCGGCCATCCCGCCGTACATCAGCGAGATCGTCGAAGAGGTCGCGTTCGTCGCCCGCAGCCACGCCAAGATCGACAAGCGTTCCGGCGTCAGTCAACGCATGCCGATCACCTGCCTGGAGAACGCGGTGTCGAACGCCGAGCGGCGGGCGCTGACCAACGCGGAGCCCTCCGCGGCGGTCCGCATCGCCGATGTCTATGCCGCCCTGCCCTCGATCACCGGCAAGTTCGAGCTGGAGTACGAGGGTGAGCTGCGCGGCGCCGACCAGGTGGCCCGCGACGTGATCCGCACCGCCGTCGCCCGGGTATTCGAAGGGTGGTTCAGCACCGTCGACACCGGCGCGGTGGTCGAATGGTTCGACCTGGGGGGCACCCTGGATCTCGGTGACGCGACATCTGCCGCCGAGTTCCTCGAGCAGACCGGCCAGATTCACGGATTGCACGAGCTGGCCGGTCATCTCCGGGTCGATCCGGCCGAGCCGGCGCCGGTGCTCGCCTCCGCCGTCGAGTTCATCGTCGAGGGGCTGTACGCCCAAAAGAAGATCAGCCGGAACGACACGTGGCAGTACAGCGCGGTCAAGACCCAACGACGAACCGCCATGACCCCGGAGCAGGTGTTCGAGACCGATGTCCGCATCCCGCCCGGCAAGAAGAAGTACTACAACTAGGACGACCTGCACGGGGCGGATCCGCGTGTGCAGCCAACCATGAAGTATCGATACACGCGTTACACCGGCGACGCTCTCGACGGGATCGATATCGAGGAACTGGTGTCGAAGCTCTCGCGCCTGCTCCTCGACAGCGGATTCGGCAGCGCGTCGGGCGACCCCGACGATCCGGCAGCGGACGACGAGCAGCGTTCGGAACAGGCGCTGCGCGACGCGATCCTCGAAGCGTTGCTGAACGGCGGGATCCTGTCCGACGAGACGATCCTGCGGCTACTGGGCGACGCGGCGGACGCGGACCCCGACGGAGCATCGCGTCTCGAGGCACTGATCGACCGGCTCATCGACCAGATGGCGCAACAGGGCTACATCACCCGCCACCCCAACCTCGACGCGGCGGCCCGCGATCGCGAGGGCGGCGGCGAAGGCGACGGGCAGGCGCCGCCGATGCGGTTCGAGGTGACCGACAAGGGGCTCGACTTCCTGGGGTATCGCGCCTTGCGGGATCTGCTCGGTTCGGTGGGCCACAGCAGCATCGGCCGGCACGATACGCGCGACTTCGCGGCCGGCGTGGAAGCCGGCGGGGCGCCCAAGCCGTACGAGTTCGGCGACACCATGAACATGGACGCCGCCGCGACCATCCTGAACGCGGTCAAACGGATGGGGCCGGATGCGATCGCCGGCCCCGGCATCGACGTCGACTACCCGGATCTCATGGTGGCCCAGGGCGAGTATCACAGCGCCTGTGCGACCGTCCTCATGCTCGACTGCAGCCATAGCATGATTCTCTACGGCGAGGATCGGTTCACGCCGGCCAAGCAGGTCGCCCTGGCCCTGGCGAACCTCATTCGGCGCCAGTATCCCGGCGACACGTTGCGAGTCGTCCTGTTTCACGACTCGGCGGAAGAGATCCCGCTCCGTCAACTGGCGCGGGCGCGCGTCGGCCCCCACTACACCAATACCCGCGAGGGCCTTCGGCTGGCCCGCCGCCTGCTCGAGCGGCAGCCCCGCGAGATGCGTCAGATCGTGATGATCACCGACGGCAAGCCGTCGGCCCTGACCCGTCCCGACGGCAAGATCTACCGCAACGCCTTCGGTCTCGACCCCTGGGTCATCTCGGAGACGTTCGCCGAGGTCGCCACCTGCCGCAAGGCCGGCATCATGATCAACACCTTCATGCTCGCGCGCGACTACGAGCTGGTGAGCTTCGTCAAGCGGGTGACCGCGATCTGTCACGGCAAGGCGTACTTCACGACCCCCCACACGCTGGGCCGCTACGTCCTGATGGATTTTCTCGACAAGAAAACCCGGACCGTGCATTGACCGCATCTCGACGTCATGATGCTGCCATCGACGATCCCGATCTTTCCCCTGCCGAACGTCGTCCTGTTTCCGTCGGTGTTCCTGCCCCTGCACATCTTCGAACCGCGGTATCGGCAGATGCTGGCCGACGCCCTGTCGGGGGATCGCATCATCGGCATGGTGCTCCTGAAGGACGGGCGCGACGTCGTGAAAGAACCGCCGCCGGTCTACGACATCGGATGCGCCGGTCTGATCAGTCATGCCGAACGCCTGCAGGACGGCCGCTCCAACATCGTTCTGCGCGGCATCGAACGCTTCCGGATCGCCCTGGAAGTCGGCGGCCGCTCCTATCGCCGGGCGCAGGTCACCCCTCTGCCGGAAACGGACACCAACCGCATCCGTGACGAGCTCCGCCGGTTGCGGGCGCGCCTCGACCCCCTCCTCGCCGGTCAGTTCGACAATGCGGAATGGCGCCGGATGGTGCCGGCGGACATGGGGGACGGCGATCTCGTCAACACGCTGGCGCAGTACCTCGACCTGGAACCGGTGGAGAAGCAGGCCCTCCTCGAACGGAACGACATCGCCGGCCGCTCGCGCGCCCTGATCGACCTGATCGAGATGCACGCGTTCGCCGCGCGGTCGGGCAGACTCGGACCGCAATAGGCGAGTTCGAGAGCCGGCCGCCAGCGGAGCCGGCACGGGGCTCCTCGTGCTATGCTCGCTTCTACGATGTTCGATACTCACGCGATCGCCCGCGCGTTGACCGACGCCGGTGCGGACACCAAGCTCGCTGACGCGATCACGGACGCCGTGAAGCAGGCAGCCGAGCATGGCGATCCGGTGACCCGGGACATGCTCCGCGCCGAACTCAAGGGCCTGGAGGCCAGCCTCACTTGGCGCGCGCTCGGGATCGCCGGCGTCGGAATCGCCATCCTCCGCCTGCTCGGATAGACCCCGCTCGGACAGATCGCGCTCGGACAGATCCCGTCGCTCTGCCCCCAATCCGCCGTCGGCCGTCGATGCATCGCACCCGCCGTCCGGCTCAGCCACGACTCCGCCAGTGCGCGCTGGTCCATACCTCGAGGCGGAGCAGGGCGAGCACCGTCACCACCTCGAGGCGGCCGATCCACATGGCGGCGGTCAGCGTGAGCTTGGACACCGGGTGCAGCTCGCCGTAGCTCGCCAGCGGCCCGACCTCGCCGAACCCCGGCCCGATGTTGCCGAGGGTCGCGGCGCCGGCGGTTATCGCGGTCTCGAGGTCGGCGCCGAACTCGATGACGATCGCCACGCAGACCGCGAACGTCACGACGTAGAAGACGAAGAAAACGAGGACGGAGCGGATCACGACCTCGGGCACCACCCTGCCGCCGAGCTTCACCGGCATCACGCCGTGGGGGTGGAAGGTGCGCCGCAGCTCGATCAGCGTGAACCGGCCCGCCAGCATGTGCCGGAGCACCTTGGGTCCGCCCGCCGCCGACCCCGCGCAGCCGCCGATGAACATCAGGGCGAGCAGCACCACCTTCACCTGGTCGCCCCACAGGGCGAAATCGGTGCTGGAGTAGCCGGTGGTGGTCAGAATGGACAGCACCTGGAACAGCGCCGTCCGCACCGGAGCGCCGCCGCCCTCGACCCGCCACAGCAGCACGGCGAGCAGCGCGGCGGCGGCGGCGACGATGCCGGCGTAGACCCGAAACTCGTCGTCGCGGAACAGCACGCCGGGAGCGCCGCGCAGCGCACGGTACTGCAGCGCGAAGTTCGCACCGGCCAGGAACATGAAGGCGCAGACGGTCCACTCGACGGCCGCGCTGTCGTAGCCCATGATCGACTGCGGGTGCGGCGAGAAGCCGCCCGCCGAGAGCGTCGTCATCGCGTGACAGACCGCATCGAAGAGCGGCATGCCGGCCAGGGTCAGGGCCGTCGCCGCCGCCGCGGTCAGGCCGGCGTAGAGGTACCAGAGCGCGGCGGCGGTCTTGCGGATGTGCGGCCCCAGCTTGTCTTCCGCCGGGCCGGGCACCTCGGTGAAGAACAACTGCCGGACCCCGTCGGCCAGCCGCGGGAGGACCGCGACCACGAGGGCGATGACGCCCATCCCCCCGAGCCACTGCGTCAGCGACCGCCAGAAGAACAGTCCCCGGCCGAGCGCTTCGAAGTCGGTCAGGATCGTCGCGCCCGTCGTGGTGATGCCGGACATCGCCTCGAAGAGTGCGTCCACCACACCGAGCCCCGCCCAGAGGAACGGCACCGCGCACAGCGGCGCGAGCAGCAGCCAGACGCTCGCGACCACCGCCAGCGCCTCGATCCGGCGGAGGTCGCCCCCCGCGCCGCCGGAGACGCCGGCGAGTAACTGCCCGGCGGCGGCGGCGGCGCCACCGCCCGCGAGGAAGCCGCCCACGTCGGACCATTCGCCGTAGCCCGCCGCGACGGCGGCCGGAAGCACGAACGCCGCGCCGAACAACCGGATGATTCGACCCGCGACCTGGGCGACGATGCTGAGGCGCATGGACGCTCCGGACCGGCTCTAACCGTGCGCGAACAGGTCGCGCACGCCGCCGACCGCGGCCTCGGTGCAGCAGATCAGGAGGCGGTCTCCCCCCTCCACTTGGTCGTTTCCGCGGGGGACGATGACATCCATGCCGCGCAGCACCGTGCCGATGATGGATTCCTCCGGAAGCCCGAGGTGCATGACGGGGGTGGCGGCGAACCCGTCGGGAACGGTCAACTCCAGCACCCGGGCCTGCCCTTCCTGCAGGACCGCGAGCAGGACCGCCCGCCCGCCGTCGATCTGATGAACGACCGACGTCACCGCCGAGCCGCGGGCGGAGAGCGCCACGTCGACCCCGACCCGCTCGAACAGGCGGTGATTGGGCCAGTTGGAGACACGGGTGATCACCTTTCGGACCCCGAGCTGCCGCCCCAGGATGGAGGCGAACAGGTTGCGCTCGTCGTTGTCGATGACCGAGACCAGCACGTCGCTGCGACCGATGTCCTCCGATTCGAGGAGCTCCAAATCGGTCCCGTCGCCGCACAGAACGAGCCCCTTCCGGAGGTTCGACGCCAGCAGCTCTCCCCGCTCGCAGTCCCGCTCGATGACGCGCAGCCGGATGCCGTCGGCGCCGTCGAGCCGTTGCGCCAGCCGGTAGCCGACGTCCCCGCCGCCGATGATCGTGACGAGCTGCGAGCGGGGGCGGACGCCCGGCGACACCCACAGGCGCGACTGCGCCATCCCTTCCCGAGTGCCCATCAGGACCACCCTGTCGCCGGCCGCGAGCCGGGTGGGGCCGCGCGGAATCGACGTCGAGTCCTCGTGCTTCAGGGCGACGATGACGACGCCCGGCGGCAGCTCGAGTGACGCCACGTCGCGATCCGCCAGCGGCGAGCCGGCGGCGAGCCGGAACTCCAGGAGCTGTATGCGGCCGCCCGCGAACACCGCGGCGTCCGTCGCGTCCGGCTCCCTGATGATCCGCTCGATGTCGGCCGCGAGCTCCGCCTCCGGCCAGACGACCTGATCGATCCCGAAGTGGCGGCGCAGGCTGCCGGCGTCGCTGTGCGGGTCGAGGAAGTCCTCCTTGGTGACGAAGCAGATCGTCCGGCGGGCGCCCAACTGACTGCCGAGCGAGCAGGCGACCATGTTGATCTCGTCGAGGCGGGTGGCGCCGATGAAGAGGTCGCAGCGCTCGGCGCCGGCGCGCCGCAGCACGTCGGGATTGGTGCCCCGGCCGGTGACGAACTCGACGTCGAGATCGGCGAAGCGGGCCGTCCGCACCGGATCGACGTCGACCACGAAGACGTCGTGGTGCTCCGCGAGCCCCCGGGCGAGCGGATACCCGATCGCCCCGCCGCCGACGATGATGATGTGCATTCGGGCTCGGTGTCGGTGCCGCCGGCCGTCATGATCGTCCGCGCCCTGGAAGCCCGGGGCGCTACGCAGGCACCGCGTCCCCGGCGTTCGCCAGGCGGCGGGCGATCTCCCGGATCACCCGCTGGCCGTGGAAACGGCCGTTCTCGATGAAGATCTGTCCGCTGTGGATGCCGGAAATGACCTGCCCGGCCAGGAACAGGTTGGGGACGTTGGTCTCGTAGGTTTCGGAATCGTGGGCGGGCACCATCGTGGCGGCGTCGACGTCGACGCCAAAGCGCCGCAACATCGTGGTGTCGGGATGATAGCCGGTCAGCAGGAAGACGGCGTCGGCCGGCAGCACCTGCCGCCCCGCCGCCGACTCGACGACCACGTCCCGCGACCGTATCTCGACGACGCGGGTTTCGAAGTGCGCGGTTACCGAGCCTTCCGCGATACGGTTCTCGATATCCGGCCGGACCCAGTACTTGATGCCGTCTCCCAACTCGGCGTGCCGGTGCACCAGCGTGACGTGCGCGCCGGCGCGATACAGCTCGAGGGCCGTTTCCGCCGCCGAGTTCTTGCCGCCGACCACCACGACGTGCTTCCGGTAGCAGGGATGCGCCTCGGTGTAGTAGTGCGCGACGTGCGGCAGATCCTCGCCCGGAATCCCCAGCATGTTGGGACAATCGTACGCCCCGACCGCCACGACGACAGTGCGGGCGAGCCGCCGAAACGAGCCCTCGTGCGGATGGTCGACGTCGACGGCCAGCACCCGAGCGCCGTCCGGCCCGGGCTGCCCCCGAATCGCGGCCACTTCGTAGCCCAGCCGTACGGTGAGATCGAAGGCGTCCACGGTACGCCGGTAGTAGCGCAGGGCTTCGTCACGCGTCGGCTTCGCATAGGGGGTGACGAACGGCAGGTCCCCTATCTCGAGCAGCTCGGGGGTCGTGAAGAAAACCATGTTGGTCGGGAACTTGAGGATGGAATTGACCAGCGCGCTCCGCTCGAACACCTCGCAGTCGAGCCGTTCGCGGTGTGCGGCGATGGCGCTGGCGAGCCCCGCCGGCCCCGCCCCGATGACGATGACGTCCCGTACGCGATCCGGATCGCTTCGTTGATGCCCCATGGTCTGGCTAGCGTGCGCGGTACTCCACGTGTACGTCGCTGATCACCGCGATGGCGCGATCCAGCGCGGTATGGGTTTCCCGGCTGTCGACGCGGCGAACCTCGAGCTCGAGCCCGACGACGCTGATTTCGGTGACGTTGGAGGGCACGATCACCCGGATGGCTTCGGCCCCCACCGGTGCAATCGCCTTGATGCCGCCGGGTCCGGCCCCGCCGCGCACCCGATCGACCAGATCGCGGACGCCGTGAAACTCTGCCAGGACGACAGGGCGCGCCAGCACCTCCTCGGAGCTCGCCACCGCGGCGGTCGCCAGATATCTGGCGTACCCCCGGCCCCGCGCCACCTCTTCTTCCGAGTAGGTGTGCCGGCCGTGCAGGGTGAACGTCACCGTCGCCGGGCCGCGATGCGGGGGAATCCGGACGAGGATGCCGTCGGCGATCTCGTCGCCGATCTGCACGTCGCAGTAGGTGCGATCGGTATCGACCCCGACCCCGAGCACGGACGGACATTCCACCTCGGCGGGTTCGATGCGACGTGACTGTGCGCCCGCGGAGACGATGGTTGCACCTGCCACGGCGGTCACGATCGCCGCCGTCCGCAAAGACCGCCGGCGACGACGTTCATCTGTGTTCGGCATCGATCGCGTATTCCGTGACGTCCCGGAGGACGGCAGAGCCGCTCCCCGTCCGCAACAGGTTGAGAAACTCCATCCGCGTGCGGGCGTCGGTGCGAAACACACCGTGCATGGCGCTGGTCAGCGCCACCGAGTTCTGCTTCTCCACACCGCGCATCGCCATGCACAGATGGGTGGCCTCCACCACGACGGCGACGCCCAGAGGGCTCGCCTTGGCGGCGATGGTCTCGGCAATCTGACTCGTCAGCCGCTCCTGCACCTGCAACCGGCGGCTGAACACTTCGACCAGCCGAGGCAGCTTGCTCAATCCGATGACCTTCCCGTCGGGCACGTAGGCGACGTGGCACCGGCCGAAGAAGGGCAGCAGATGGTGCTCGCACAGGCTGTAGAAGTCGATGTCCTTCACGATGACCATCTCGCTGTAGTCCACCGTGAAGAGGGCGTCGTTGATGACGCTGTCCACGTCCTGATCATAGCCGCTGGTCAGAAAGCGCAGCGCCTTCGCCACCCGCTCGGGGGTCTTGACCAGGCCCTCGCGCGTCAGATCCTCGCCCAGCCCGGCCAGCAGGGCCCGAACCGTTTCCGCGATACCCTCGTCGTTGCCTTCCGGTGGACAGACGGTGGTCGCCGACGCCTCAATACTTGAAAAAGCCATGACCAGTCTTGCGTCCGAGCCGACCCGCCAGCACCAGACGCTTCAACAACGGCGGAGGAGCGTACGCCGGGTCCCGGAACTCCTCGAACATGATGTTTGCGATGTAGTAGGTCGTGTCGAGGCCGATGAAATCGGCCAACGCGAACGGGCCCATCGGGTGACTGCACCCCTGCTTCATGGCGGTGTCGATGTCCTCCAGCGTGCCGCATCCCTGCTCGTAGGCCCGCACCGCGCTGAGCAGATAGGGAATGAGCAACCGATTGACGATGAATCCGGGCCGATCGGGCGCGGTCACCGGCTGCTTGCCGAGCGATTTCGCGAAGGCGAAGACCCGCTCGTACGTGGCGTCGGCCGTCGACAGTCCGCGAATGACCTCGACCAGCGACATGATTGGCACCGGACTGAAGAAATGCAACCCGATGAACTTGTCCGGCCGGGCGGTCGCCGCCGCCAGCTCGGTAATGCAGACGGAGGAGGTGTTCGAGCAGAACAGCGTCTCGGGACCGACCACCGTTTCGACCGCCGCGAACGCCGCCCGCTTGGCGTCGACGTTCTCGACGATCGCCTCGATGATCAGGTCGCTCTCGGCCAACCCCTCGAAGCGGGTGGTCCCGCCGAGATGCCCCATCGCCGCATCCCGCGCTTCGCGCGTCATCTTGCCGCGAGCGACCCCGTTGTCGAGAAACCGCTCGATCCGGCCCAGCCCGGCGTCGACGGTGGCCTGATCCACCTCCCGCACGACGGTCCGATAGCCCGCCTGCGCACAGACCTGGGCGATACCGGAGCCCATCAGTCCGCATCCCAGCACGCCGACGACCTTCACTTCCGTGTTGTCTGTCACACCACTCCCTTGGTCTGACGTACGGGCCGACCGCAGGTTGTCCAGGAGCTTGGGACCCCGTGGCAAAAAGAGCCCCGCGGTCTCACCGCGGGCTCCCCGGTCCGGACAGCAAGTCCTCGACAGCCGGCGGCCACCGTCGCCGCGGCAGGGACCGTGCCGCGCGGGTCGTTCACCGCGGAAATCAAATCATAGCAAACGACGGTTCGATCGTGGACCGGCCGGCACCGCCCGGATCGGCGCCTGGAAGCGATCAGGAGGCGCCGGCGGGGGACGCCATCGACAACAGGAGATCGAGCGCATCGGCCGGCAAATGGAAGGACAACGTCACCGCCGTCCCGGTCCCGCCGGTCTCCAGCGAGTCCAGGATCGCCTGCAGCTCCGGCACTCCGATCGTCTGCATGTGCGCCAACGCCACGAAGCCTCGGACCACGTCGCGCAGGTTCTGCGCCGCCTCGTCGTCGCGGCCCTCGAGCGCCAGCGACACGCCGAGCCCGCCGTTGACCCGACCCTGCACCACAAACGCGGTCACCGGAGGCAGTTGCTCCGACACCCGTTCCGGCACCAACCCGAACAGTCCCGAATCGACGATCCGCCCCACCGCCCAGACGCTGCTCCGGGTGTCGACCCGGCCCAGAAGCTGCATCATCCGCGCGTTGGAGAGGACGTCAGCCTCCCCAAATTCCCGACCCGCGGCTGACCGAACCGTGGCCAGATCCCCCACCGCCACCAGTCCCGGCTTCAGAAACGCCATCGCCAGCGACCCGATGCCTTCGACTTCGAGACTGACGATGCGGGTGCCGCCCTCCTCGCTGACCTCGGCGCCGCCGTCGCGGGCCACCGTCTCGAGCCGGGCGGCGTCGAACCGCCCGTTGAACAACGCCAGTCCGGACGCAGGGTCCCCGGACCCGCGATCCGCGTCCGGCTTCGGCGCCCAGAAAACCAGTGCCCGATCGATGTCCTCTTCGATATTCAGGCCCAGATGTCGTTCGAGCTGTTCGCGGCCAACGCCGTCCGGCTCGATCTGCCGGATCCGCGCCCTGAACTCCGAGGACATCACCGCGCGCATGTCGGCATAGGCAATGGCCGTCGCGTTCGACGGCACGAATGCCAGCTCGGCGGGCACGTCGGCCGCCACCCCGCGCGTGACCCCGCGGTTCAGATACGCGACCAGCCCGCCGCAGAGCCCGACTGCGAGCACCCCGCCGGAAGCGAGCGCGACGTAACGCGTCCGACGCGACATGGAGGCCATCATCGATCACCCGCCAGCCCGCTGGCACGACTGTTGCCCCGGGAGCCCGCGGCAAGAGCCCCGCGGTTCACCAGCGGCCCCTATGATACCGCCGCGGCGATGATGACGGCGCGCGGCCGGGCTCATTGCTCGAGCACGTACTCGCGACGTTCGACGAGCCGGACCGCGAGGCCCAGTCCCCCGGTCACGATCACACCGAGCCCGATGAGGCTGACCGTCGCCGACGGCAGGATCTCGTTCGCCTGCAGCGCCTGGAGCACGAGGGCGGTCACCGTGCCGTCCTGCGGCATCGCGTGCGGGACCAGCCCCTGCAGGTAATACGACGCGGTGAACAGCTTCATGTAGCCGGGCAGGACGACGACGATCGGCTCCCAGCCGAAGATGAACACGAGGCCGGTCAGGAGAGGCCGCTTGAACAGGGTGCCGACGAGAGCGAACAACGCACCGTAGACGGCTAGCCCGACCGCCAGCAGGGCGAGGTCCTTCAGCAGATCGGGGAAGCCGGCGCCGATGCTCCCGCCGAGGAGCGGCACGACGAGGAAGAACACCAGCATCACCGAAGGCAGCACCAGCAGGCCGGTGCACACCAGATAGGCCAGATACTTGCCGACGAGGACCGCGCCGCGCGGCAAGGGACGGGTGAAGAGATACGTGATGGTCTTGTCCTCGACCTCGTCCGCGATCAACGACGTCCCGTAGAACACCCCCAGCAACGGAACCGAAAAGCTCAGATAGAAGCCCCAGATCATCAACCCGAAGATGACCGGGCCGTCGGTGGTCACCGGCCGGCCGTCGATGACGCCGCTGGCGTCGAGCAGATCCATCGACACCAGCAGGCGCAGAATCAGGGCCACCGCCACCGGTCCCGCAACCACCAGCGCCATGAAAACCGTCCGCCGCGACCACAGCATCTGGCCGAACGACAGGTCGTAGATTCGTGACACCGACCCCGGAAAGGAGGGTCTGACCGGGGTCGACGGGGGTGACGGCGACTCGTGCGGGTTGGACATGTCGAGGGCCTACTTCACGAGATAGTCGAACACTGCCTGCAGGTTGTCGTCCGGCGAGCTGACCTCGTGGATATCACCCAGGGCGCCGGTCGCCGCCGCTTCCGTCAATCGGCCATAGAAGGCGTCGGGCCTGGTGGTCTCCAGCACCACCGCGGCATCCTCGAACTGCAGACTGATCACGTCGTCATGACCGATCAGGCCGCGCGCCAACGCCCGCGGGTCACCGGCGCGAATCCGCACCTTGTGAGGATGCTCGTCAATCAGGCCACGAATCGTGTGAATGTTGCCTTCGGCGAGAATCCGGCCATTGTGCATCAGGAGGATCGTCGCGGTCATTGCCTCGATCTCGTGCAGGATATGACTCGAAACGAGGATGCTCTTCCCCTGCGCGGCCCAGTCCTTGACCAGCCGTATCACCTTGCGCCGCGCAATCGGGTCCATACCGGCCAGCGGCTCGTCCAGCACCAGCAGCTCGGGGTCGTGCACGATCGCCTGAGCCAACTTGACCCGCTGGCGCATCCCCTTGCTGTAGGCCCCGATCTTCTTGTCGGCGGCATCGAGCAGGTCGACCGTCTCGAGCGCGCTCCGGGCCGCCTCGGCGGCCCGGGTCTCCGACAACCCGTTGAGCCGCACCAGCGCCGTCACCCACTCGAGCCCGGTCATCCGCTCGTAGAACGCATCCTGCTCCGGACAGAACCCCAGCCGAAAGAAGAGCGGCGGATTGTCCCAGATCGGCTCGCCCAGCACCTCGACGCCTCCCTTGCTGGGTCTGAGCTGGCCGGTGATCAACTTGAGAAAGGTGGATTTTCCGGCGCCGTTCGGGCCGAGCAGTCCGGTGATGCCGGTACCGACCTCGACGGAGATGTCGTTGAGCCCGATGACCTGCCCGTACCACTTCGACAGGTGGTCGGTCGCCACCACCGGGGCGCTCACGTCACCACCTCCACCCCGCGCACCCGACGGTCGAGCACCAGGACCGATAGACCGATCAGCAGCAGCACCACGAGCACGGACAGAAGCCAGGGCGACTCGAATCGAGGCGGAAGCTGGAAGATGACGTCGCCGATCTGCTCGAGATTGGCCCGCATCGACAGCCACGCCAGCATCGAGCTGCTCGTGGCGCCGCGCAGAATCGCGAACACCGCCCCGGTGAAGAACAGCACCCCGGCGTAGAGCACCCCCGTGTAGCGGGCGCTGGTCGACAACGACGACAGGGCCAGCATCGTGAAGGAGGCCAGCAGCACCTCCACCAGGGCGTACAACGTGATGGCCGGCAGCAGGAACAGATTTTCGCCCAGGAAGGTCAGGCTGGCCGAGAACATCACCTCCAGCAACAGCAACGCCAGCGCGGGCACGAGGGTCACCATCAGGAGAAAAAACGCGAGAATGCCCAGCTTGCCGGCCACGTACTCGGTGCGGCTGAGCGGTTTCGACAGATAGATCTGCAGGGCGTTCGAGCGCCGGTCGTTGGCGATGAGGCCCGAACCGACGTAGACGGTCACGAACAGCACGAAGATCTCCTGCATCTCGAAGAACTGCCGGAAGGTCTCGACCGACGGCGCCAGCACGTTCAGGGTCGGGAAGTTCGCCGACAGGTAGAAGATGACCGCCCGGACGAAGAACTGCCCCCAGGCGGCCAGCATCACCGCGAGAAACAGCTTCCGGCCGAGCAGCGAGCGAACGCCGGCGGTGGTGATGACCAGCCACGCCGCCCCCGGCTCGTTCCGGGGTCCGGCGTACCGGCGATAGCTCTGATCGTGAATCGGCATCATTCTTCCCCGACGGCCTCGGCGAAGACATCCTCGAGCGTGGGCACGCTGGGTCGCAGGTGACGCACCTGCACCTGGTGGCGCACGGCCGCGTCGAACAGGTCGCGAGGTCCCTGGCCGGGCTTGACGAAGACCCGCATCACCGCTTCCCCGGACCCGCGGCATTCCATTCCGTCGGCCTCCAGCCCCCGGACAAAGGTGTCGACATCCCCCTTGACCCGTACCTCGAAGACCTGGCGGCGACCTGCCTTCAAGCCGGCGATCTCCCCCTGGGTGGCCACGGTTCCGCGATGCATCACGATGACCCGCGCGCAGGTCGCTTCGACATCCGGCAGCAGGTGGGACGACAGAATCAGGTTGACCCCCTTGCGGGTCGCCAGATCCTTCACCAGCTCCAGCATCTCGTCGCGTCCTTTCGGATCCATGCCGTTGGTCGGCTCGTCCAGAAACAGGAGGTCCGGGTCGTGGACCAGCGCCTGCGCCAGCTTGATCCGTTGCTTCATGCCGGTGGAATACGTCTCGAGGTTGCGATAGCGCGCCTCGCCGAGCCCGACGTAGTACAGCACCTCGTGGGCGCGCTGCATCGCATCGCTGCGCGGCAGACCCGCCAATTGTCCGCAGTAGGCCACGAACGAGACCGCGTTCATGCCGGTGATGTGGCCATCCGACTCGGGCATGTATCCGAGACGCGCCCGGATCTGCATCGGGCTCGTCGCCACGTCGAGCCCCAGCACCTGCATGTGGCCCGCCGTGGGGGTCACGAAGCCCAGCAGCGCCTTGAGCAGAGTGCTCTTCCCCGCCCCGTTGGGCCCGAGCAGGCCGACCGCCCCGGCGGGGAACGTCGCGGCGACGTCACGCAGGGCGACCTGGTCGCCGTACTGCACCGACACCCGATCGAGGCGGGCCACGGGCGGGGCTTCCGCTGAAGGGATCGTCATGTTCTAGGTGGCGATACGTAGAACGCCGCCGTCAGGTTCGGCCGGCCCGGAAATCGGTGCGCCGATCAGAGGGTGCCCCGGAGTCCGAGATCGTCGGCGGCGGCCCGCAGGAAGCGAATGACGTTGGCGATATGCTCGTCGAGCGGCAGACCCAGCTCTTCGGCGCCCTGGCGCAGATCGTCCCGGGAGACGGCCCGGGCGAAGGCCTTGTCCTTCATGCGCTTCCGGACCGACTTCGCTTCGAGGTCCAGCACGCTCCGCGACGGCCGCACGAGCGCCGCCGCGGTCACGAAACCGGCCATCTCGTCACACGCGAACAGGGTATGTTCGAGCAACGACTCCCGGGTCACGCCGGTATAGTCCGCGTGCGAGAGGATGGCGCGCATCACAGGCTCGGGATAGCCCTGCGCCCGCAGGATCTCGCAGCCGCGATACGGATGGTCCTCGGGGCTCGGCCAGCGCTCGTAGTCGAAGTCGTGCAGCAGGGCCACGATGCCCCACGACTCTTCGTCCTCGCCGAACTGCCGCGCGTACCCGCGCACCGCGGCTTCGACGGCCAGACCATGCTTCAGCAGGCGGTCGTTCTGCGTGTATTCGCTCAACAGGCGCCACGCCTGGTCGCGAGTCGGTGTCATGATTCGGCTCCCTCGCCGCCCTTGTCAGCCGGGCGTATTCCGCCCACGGGCGTCAGCCGGGCGTATTCCGCCCACGGGCGTCAGCCGGGCGTATTCCGCCCACGGGCGTCAGCCGGGCGTATTCCGCCCACGGGCGCCCTCGCCGGTCTCGGCGCCACGCGGGGTTCCGCCACGAACTGCCAGCGGAAGCGCCGGGTCTGCGTTCAGGTCCAGCGGCGCGGTCACCCCGGCCACCATCTGTCTGAGACCGGCGGCCGCGATCATCGCGGCATTGTCGGTGGACAGATGCAGCGTCGGAAGCACCACGGGCAGGCCCGTCGCTTCGCCGCGGGCTCGGGCCAGCTCCCGCAAGCGACTGTTGGCGGAGACCCCCCCGGCGATGCCCAGGCTGCGGGCGCCGAATCGGCGAACCGCCTCGAAGGTGCGGTCGAGCAGGGCGTCGATGACCGCACGCTGGAAGCTGGCGCAGATGTCCGCCAGCTCGGACTCCGATACCGGACCCGTATCCTCGGCGCGGCGGCGCTGCAAATGCCGTGCGACCGCCGTCTTCAGTCCGCTGAAGCTGAAATCCATGCGCCCGTCCCCCCGCCGGGGACGGCCGGGGGGCGCGACCGTCGCCGGCCCCGCCACGCGATCGTCGTGGGTCATCCGCGCCACCGGAAACCGGACCGCCCGTTCATCGCCGGCGCGCGCGATCCGGTCGATCACCGGCCCGCCGGGATAGGTCAGTCCCAGCAGCTTGGCGACCTTGTCGAACGCCTCGCCGGCCGCGTCGTCGCGGGTGCGGCCGACCAGTTCGTACCGGCCCGCCTCCGGCAGGTGATACAGATTCGTGTGGCCGCCGGATACGACCAGGACGATTGCCGGCAACGGAAGATCGGGCCGGCAGAGAAACAACGATTCGATATGTCCGGCGAGATGGTGCACCGGGATCAGGGGCCGCGCCAGGGCCAGGGCCAGGGCCTTCGCGAACGCCACCCCCACCAGGAGCGAGCCGACCAGACCCGGCCCCTGGGTGACCGCGATCGCATCCAGATCGCCCCAGGCGACGCGGCCGTCGCCGAGCGCCCGCTCCGCGACCCCGCACAGGTCGCGCAGATGCTGGCGCGAAGCCAGCTCCGGCACCACGCCGCCCCACTCGCGGTGGATCTCGACCTGGGAGGCGATCACGCTGGACAGGATCGTCCACGACCCCGGCCCGGTCTCGTCGCCGGTGGCGACCGCGGCAGCCGTCTCGTCGCAGGACGTCTCGATCGCGAGTACGGTTGTACTGGTCATGCTGGCGTTGGAGCGAGGGCACAGACCGCCTTCAGGCTGTCGGCGAGCGGCGCCCGGCAGATGCCCCGCTCGGTGATGATGCCGGTCACGAAACGCGCCGGGGTGACATCGAACGCCGGATTCCAGACCGCGGCCCCCTCGGGCGTGAGTTGCGCCGAACCCAGGTGGGTCATTTCCCGGGCGTCACGCTCTTCAATCGGAATTCCGGCCCCGTCCGGCGTCTCGAGATCGATCGTCGACACCGGCGCCGCCACGTAGAACGGCACGCCGTGCTCCTTGGCGAGCACCGCCACCGTGTAGGTCCCGATCTTGTTGGCGACGTCGCCGTTGGCGGCGACGCGATCGGCTCCCACCACCACGACGTCGACCCGGCCCGCGCGCATAAGGGATCCGGCCATGCCTTCGGCGATGACCGTCGTCTCGATGCCGTCACGAACGAGCTCCCAGGCGGTGAGACGGGCACCCTGCAGGAAGGGCCGGGTCTCGTCGGCGTATACCGCGACCCGCTTTCCCGCCTCCACCGCGGCCCGGACCACGCCGAGGGCGGTGCCGTAACCTCCGGTAGCCAGCGCCCCCGCGTTGCAATGGGTCAGCACCCGGGCATCCGGCGGCACGACGCCTGCGCCATGGCGCCCGAGGGCCCGGCAACTGGCCACGTCCTCATCGTGAATGCGCGCAGCCTCCGCATCCATGGCCTCCCGGATCTCGTCCGCCGACCGCCCGGCCCGCATCGCGCCCGCGAACACCTGCTTCATCCGGGCGATGGCCCAGAACAGGTTGACGGCGGTGGGCCGGGTGGCGGCCAGCAGATCGCACGTCCGATAGAACTCGCCGGCCAGTTGCGTGGTGCCGGAGGCGGTGCTGCGGCGCAGCTCCAACACCAGTCCCATCGCGGCGGTGACGCCAATCGCGGGCGCCCCGCGAATCACCATCGTCCGAATCGCCCGGGCCACCTCTCGCGCGGTGCGGCACCGTACGTACACCTCCCGGGCCGGCAGCTTGCGCTGATCGATCATCACGACTTCGCCGTCTTCCCATCCGATTGTCGGCAACATCCGGCCCGGTCCTCCACCGTGAGCCCGGTGGCTCCCTCTCCGCCGCCGCATCGGCGGCGCCGCCGCTACAACAACACCGACGCGATGGCGGCGTTGATCAATGTTGCCAGAAACCCGCCCAGCAACGCCACCGGCCCCAGACGCGCCAGATCGGGGCGCCGTTCCGGGGCGAGGCCGCCGATGCCGCCGAGCAGAATCCCGATCGAGCCGAAG
The DNA here is from genome assembly GCA_965229825.1 of Vicinamibacterales bacterium. GTDB lineage: Bacteria > Acidobacteriota > Vicinamibacteria > Vicinamibacterales > UBA8438 > JAJEEA01. Next base: position 374,479 of record CBDDJQ010000011.1, on the reverse strand, counting down.
TTCGCGAACCCCGTCAAGGCGAACGTCACGACCATGCGGGTATGGTCCGTCACCGTGTCCAGGTAGCTCGTATTGAGCTTGACGAAGGCCACGAACTCGTTGGTGGCGAGCTTGGTGCCGAGCAGGTCGGCCACGACCGGCAGATCCGTCGACGCCACTCCCAGCAACGCGGCCACCGGCAAGAACAACCACCCGAAGATGACCGCCAGGGACAGCCCCGGGCTGACGATCCCCAGGCCGTAGTCGATCATCGCGATGCAGGCGAGAAAGGCGATCAGCATCGCCGCCACGTTCATCGCCAGCCGCATGCCGTCCGACGCGCCGGCTGCCAGCGCGTCGATCACGTTCACGTACTGGCGCTCCACCGCCACCCGCACGGTACCGGCAGTGGCGGGAACGCCGGTCTCCGGCAGCAGGATCTTCGACAGATAGAGGCCGCACGGCGCCGCCATCACACTGGTGGTCAAAACCCCGACGGGGTCGGCGCCCAAACCGATGTAGATCGCCATGACAGTGCCCGCGATGGTCGCCAGGCCGCCGGTCATCAGGGCCAGCAGCTCCGACTGCGTCATCCCGGCGATATAGGGCCGAATGATCAGCGGCGCCTCGGTCACCCCGAGAAAGACGTTGGCGGCCGCCGACAGGCTCTCCGCCCCGCTCGTGCCCATGACCCGCGCCATCACCCGCGCCATCACCTTCACGGCCATCTGCAGGATGCCGAGGTGGTAGAGCACCGTGAACACCGCCGACATGAAGATGAGAATCGGAAGCGACGCGAAGGCGAGCACGAATCCGTCCGGAAAGAGCGTGGACATCTGCTCGGGGTCGGCCAGCACCCCGAACACGAATCGCGAGCCGGCATTGGTGAATTCGAGAAACCGGGTCGCGACCGCCGCGAGCGCCGAGAACACCGCGTACCCCGGGCGCACGCCGGCGATCTCCACGTTCAGGATGAGCACCGCGAGCCCGATCTGGAGCAGGAATCCACGCGCGACGAGCCGCCAGTTCACGTCGGCCACCCGCGCCGAGCAAGCCGTGGCGACCGCGAGAAACGCGACGATGCCGGCGAGCGCGCGCAACCGGGGGTCGACGACGTCGCGCAACCAGAGCGCCCCGCCGCCGAGCGCGACGGCGACGAGAACCGGACCGAGTCGTGCGCGCCAGTCGGACGGCACCAGACGTTCGAGCCGGTTCCAGGTCATGGCGCGCTGATCATACGCGGGTCCGGTCCGGATCGGAGAACATCCGGCACCTCCATCCGACGAATCCCGCTATCATGATGAGCGCCCGGCCGGTGCAGTCCGGCCGCCGGTACGCCGGCAGCTTCGTCGTCACCGGTACGGGTCGTGCAACCACCATGTCCGACAGCGCGCGCGCTCTGCTCGTCGCCGGGATCGCCCTCGCGATCATCCTGACCCGACTGGCTCTCGCGGCGGTCAGAGCGGATCCGAGCTCGGCGGCCCGGCTGGTGGCCGAGCTTCGCCTGGCGCAGTTTGCGGCGATGATGCTGATGCTCAGCGCCGGGGCGTACATCGGATTCGCGCTGGCGCAGGAATGGACCACCGGCAGCGGACTGGACGTGGCGCTCGCCGTCGGCTTCCTGGCCCTCGCCTCCATCGCGGTCACCCGGGATCCCCGGCTGGCCCTGACCCTGCTGGCGCTGGCGTTCGCCGGTCACGCCGGCGTCGATCTGCTTCACGGCGCCGGGATGCTGCCCCCCGAATCGATGCCGCCCTGGTATGCGACGGCCTGCGCCGTATACGATGTCGGCGTCGCTGGCGTATGCTATTTTCCGATCGTGTATCGATAAGCTGGACGGATGCCGGCTCTATTTCCGGCCGGCGGCGCGGACAAGGATTCGACCATGAGTGACGCTGGAAACCGACTGCTGTTGGATACGGCCCGCAAACGCCTGGTGGCTCACCAGGCGGGCCAGGTGCGGACCTGCATCGAGGCCTTGAACGACGGCCAGATCTGGTGGCGCGCGAACGAGGACTCGAACGCCATCGGCAACCTGGTGCTGCATCTGTGCGGCTCCACGCGCCTCCATATCGGTCACGGCGTGGGCGACAACGGCTACCGGCGCGACCGCGAGGCGGAGTTCACGGAGCAGGGACCGGTGCAGAAGGAAGACCTGCTGGCCCGGTTCGACTTCGCCGTGGCCGAGGCGGACCGGGTGCTCTCGGCTTTCGACGCGGAACGGCTCGACGACACGACCGACCGGACCGGCAAGCTCCTCACCTACGGCGAGCTCATCCTGAACCAGGTGCTCCACTTCACGACCCACGCCGGACAGATCGTCTTCGCGACGAAGCTGATCCAGGCCGGCGTGATCCACGAGGTCTGGAAGACGACCCCGATGGAATAGCCGGCCGCGACCTGCTGCAGAGCCGGTGACCGTCTCGATGCCATCTCCGGACGGTTCGTTTCACATCCGCGTGATCGCGATCGTCCGCCGGATTCCCCGGGGGCGGGTGGCCACCTACGGAGACGTGGCGGCCCTGGCCGGACGCCCCCGGGCCTGGCGCGCGGTCGGCACCATCATGCGCACCTGCCGCAGCCCCAGCGTGCCCTGTCACCGGGTGGTAGGCGCCGGCGGTCGATTGGGGGGCTACAGCGATCCGCTTCGAAAACGACGGCTCCTCCAGGACGAAGGGATCGTCGTCGGGCGCCGCACGATCCAACAGTTCGACGCGGTTCGCTGGACGGCACCCCGCTCCGCAGGCCGGTGACCCGGCGCCCCCCAGCTATAGCTCCATCACGTCGAATGCAGCGGGGACTTTCGCCACGGGCTGTTGAGCCGCCGCCCGGCTACATCGCCGTCACGTCGAACTGCTCGTGGTGCAGAATCGCATCCGGACGCAGCGTGACCGAGCGATCGAGGGTCCGCTCGATCTCCTTCAGCACCCCGCGCTCCTCCGAGTTCAGCGCGCGCGCTACATCCGGGTTGACCCGGAGCTGGATGTGATGCCCGTTGAGATCGCCGCTGACCTTTCGCAGCTCGGCGAGAATCTCGAAACAGATCGTCGACGTGGACTTGACCACGGCACTCCCGGAGCAATACGGGCAGGGTTCCGTCAACAGCCGTTCGAGACTCTGCTTGACGCGTTTGCGGGTGGTGATGATGAGCCCGAACTCGGTCACCTGTACCGCCTTGGACGGCGACCGATCCCGGCGGATCTCCTGCTCGAACAGTTGGTACACCTTCTGGCGGTTCTTGCGCTCCTCCATGTCGATGAAGTCGAGCACGATGATGCCGCCGAGGTCGCGGAGCCGGATCTGCCTGACGATCTCCTTCGCCGCTTCGAGATTGGTCTTCACGATCGTGTCTTCCAGCCGTCCCGTCTTCTTGCCGACGTACCGCCCGGTGTTGACGTCGATCGCCACCAGCGCCTCGGTCTGGTTGATGACCAGGTAGCCGCCGGACTTCAACCAGACCTTGCTCCGAAGCGCCTTGTCGATCTCCGATTGGACCCCGTATTCCTCGAAGATCGGAAAGTTCTTGTCGTAGTGATGTATGCGGGACACCAGGTCCGGCATGATCCGCTGCACCAGCTTCACGGCTTTCCGATACTCGCCGCGCTGGTCGATGCGAATCGCCGAAAAGTCCTCCGTCAGCAGATCGCGAAGCAACTTGGCGACCAGACTCTCTTCGCGGTGGATGACCGCGGGAGCCCGACGGGACTCGCTCTTCTGGAGCGTGTCCGACCACAGCTCGTGGAAGTAGGTGAGGTCGCTGAGGATGTCTTCTTCGGGCCGATCCGCGGCAGCCGTCCGGATGATCACGCCGCCGGGCATCTCGTGCTCGGCCCGGAAATCGCGGACGATGCGCCGCAAACGGCCGCGCTGCTCGCGCGAGACGATCTTGCGCGACACGCCGATGTGCTCGACCGTCGGCATGAACACCAGGAACCGGCCGGGAATCGTGACGTGCGAGGTGATGCGCGCCCCCTTCGTCCCCAACGGCTCCTTGACCACCTGAACCACGATCTCCTGACCGGCGGTCAGCAACTTGTCGATCGGCTGGTCGCTGGCGTTGCGGTCGCGCCCGCGCCCGCGACCGGCGCCGTTGCCCTGGCCGTTGGCAGGGGCCGGCGGCTCTCCGCCGACACCCTCGGTATCGGTAGCGTCGATGCCTTCCATGGACGCCATGGGATCGATGACGTCGGACACATAGAGGAAGCCGTCGCGATCCAGTCCGAGATCGACGAAGGCCGCCTGCATGCCGGGCAACACCTTCGAGACGCGCCCCTTGTAGATGTTGCCGGCGACGCCGCGCGACTTCTCACGTTCGACGGAGATCTCGACGACCTCGTCGTCTTCGAGAATCGCGGCCATCGTCTCGTGGCCGCTGGCGGAGATGATCATCTCCTTGTTCATCACTGCTGCTCCAAATGGGGGACGCCGCGGTGTCCCGACCCGCGCTCGGACACGCGAGCACGCCCCGGCGGGATGCGCGGGCATCGACGAACGATCGGCCGCGGGCGACACGCATTGGCTCTCGACAGCGTCCCTGCCGGCCGGCATGGCTGCCTGTTTCCAGCGCCATCCAACCGGCGTGTCGACCAGACGGGTGTACCGGGCCGCATGCCCGGCCACCTCTAGTAGGCGGGTTTCCGAACGTCGGGAGACGGTGGGAGAACTGCGCTCAGTTCGTGAACCTGCGCATTCGCACGTTGAGCACGAATCCGAAGGCCGCCAGCGTGGCAATCGCGGATGAGCCGCCGTAGCTCATCAGTGGCAAGGTGAGCCCCTTCACGGGCGCCAGTCCGGCCGACATGGCAATGTTGTAGATCACCTGAAAAGTGAACCCGGCCATGATCCCGACGACGAGATACATGCCCAGACGGTCCTTGGCCAGTCGAGCGGCATCCATCCCACGCAGGATGACGAACAGATACAAACCGAGCGCAACCACCACGCCCAGAAACCCTTGTTCTTCCGCAAGTACCGAGAAAACGAAATCGTTGTGCGCAACCGGCAGAAAGTTGTACTGGCTCTGCGTCCCCTTGAGGAACCCCTTGCCCGTCGCTCCCCCCGACCCGGTCGTGATTTTCGCCTGAAGCTGCTGATACCCCGCCCCGCGAGGATCCTTTTCGGGATCCAGGAAACTGAGGATCCGCTCCCGCTGATAGTCCTCCAGGCCGTAGGCCCATACCGCCGGGGCGCTCAGGGTCCCCAGCACCATCAGCATGCCCACGTACCGCAGCGGGAGCCCGGCAAAAACGAGAATCGCCAACGCGACCGGCAACAGGGTCACGGCGGTGCCGAGATCGGGCTGCTGCGAGATCAACACGAACGGAAGTCCGATGATGAACACCGCCGCCAGCCACCCGAGGGGGGTTCGCCCCCGCCGCCGGTGGCGTGCGAGCAACGTGGCCAGCGTCAGCGCCACCACGATGCGTGCGAATTCCGAGGGTTGGAGGTTGAACACGCCCAGATCGATCCACCGGCGAGCCCCGCCGCCCTCGGTTCCGAACATCGAGGCATAGGCGACCAGACCGATCAATCCGGCGAAAATCACCCCCGACAGATCGGCGAACCACCGGTAGTCGATCGACAGCGTGATGCCGAAAGCCAGGAGACCGAGGGCCAGCGCCCACAACTGGGTGGAGACCAGAGGGCTGACGCCGCCCGTCGTGGGATTGTACGTGGTGCTGTAGATCATCGCCACGCCGACGAAGCTCAACAGCAGCAACGCTCCCAGCAGCAGCCAATCGATATGACGATACAGTCGTTGCTCCAGCATTGATGCCCGCCTGACACGCCTCGTCGATGGCTCTACTGATCCGCCGCCACCGCGGCCGGGGCCGTACCCGGCGCTGGTGGAACCGGAAGCACCAGCCGCTGTTGCCTTTCCTGCTTGGCGAAGTAGGTCTCGAGGACGTGCCTCGCGATCGGAGCCGAGAGATATCCGTGGTCGTTGTGCTCTCCGAACACGGCGCCGGCTATCTCCGGTGCACCGACCGGCGCCGCAAAGACGAACCATCCGTGATCCCGAAAATTCTGCCCGGAACCACGCGCCGCCGCCCGGCCCTGCAACGAAATGACCTGGGCCGTACCGGTTTTTCCGAACACGTCATGCCCGTTGATCCGGCCCCGCCGGCCGGTTCCGGCCCGGTTCACGACAAACCAGAGCCCCTCGGTGACCGCGTCCAGCGTGGACCTGTCGATGGCCACCCGCGACTGCGGCACGGGACGACGCACCGGCATGAACCCCTCCCCTTCGTTGACCGCCTTGAGCAGATGCGGCGTGACCCGTGTGCCGCCGTTGGCGACGGTCGCCATCATGACCGCCTGCGAGATCGGCGTGACCGATACCGCCCCCTGTCCGATGGCGACGGAGATGGTCTCACCGGGATACCACCGCTCGCCGCGCCGCTCCCGTTTCCAGGCGGTGGACGGCATCAGCCCTCTCACTTCATGCGGCAGATCGACACCGGAGAGCTCGCCCAGACCCAGGGCCGTCCCCCACTTGTGGATCTGATCGATCTCCATTTTCTCGCCGAGCGCATAGAAGTAGGAGTTGCACGACTTCTCGAGCGCCTCGCGCATGTCGACCGAGCCGTGCGTCGAGTGGCATTGGAAAAAGCGCCCGTGAACAACGCGTCCGCCTCCGCAGGACACCCGGAAGTCGGGGGTGACGACCCCCTCCTGCAACGCCGCCACCGCCATCACCACCTTGAACGTCGACCCCGGCGAGTACCGCCCCTGCAGCGCCCGATGATTCAACGGACGGTGGGGATCTCGATTGAGCCGTCCCCACGTCTCGCTGTCGATGCCGCGGGCGAAGAGGTTCGGGTCGTACCCCGGAAGGCTGACCAGGGCCAGGATCGCGCCGGACCGCGGATCGAGAAACACCGCCGATCCGTTGAAACCGGCGGTACGAAACGCATCTTCAGCCGCCTCCTGCAGGTCATAGTCGAGGGTGAGCTGGATCTGCCCGCCTTCGAGGGGCAACCTCTCATCGAGCGTCTGGATTTCGCGACCGATGTTGTCGACCACGACCCGCCGCGCGCCGTCGCGGCCCATCAGCAGTCGATTGTAGGTCCGTTCGATGCCGGACTTGCCGACGACCGCGCCGGCACGCACGCCCTCGAACTCCGGGGTCGCCAACTGGGCCTCGCTGACCTCGCCCACGTAACCGAAGATATGGGAGGCCACCTCTCCCGCCGGATAGAACCGGATCGGAAGCTGATCGACGTAGATTCCCGGCAACTCCCGGGCATGCGCGGCCACCGCCGCCACCTGGTCGAACGCCGCATCCCGAATCAGGACCACCGGCCGGTAGAGCGGGTCTCGACGATGGCGTTCCAGCGTGGACTGGAACTCCGCCAACGGTACGCCGGACAGCTCGGCCAGCAGGGCGAGGGTGTCGTCGAGGTCCTCGGCCTGCTCGCGAGACAGGGTGATGTTGAGCGAATTGCGGTTCTCGATCAGCACGCGGCCGTCACGGTCGAGGACCGCGCCGCGCGGGGCGTTCAGGACCAGCGTTCGCTGGTGATTGTTCTCGGCGAGTTGGCGATACTTGTCGTACTGTACGACTTGCAACAGCCAGAATCCGACCCCGAGCCCCACGAACACCAGCACCATGCCCCACCGCCACAGTACCAGTAGCGCGGCGAGACTGTCGCGTGCCCGCTCCCGTCCCGCCGGTGCGTTATGCATGGACATACCCATCGTCTATTCGGTCTGGGGGCCGCCCGGCCAGCGCCCCCGTAGACGCTGCCGCTCGATCTCGTCCGGAATCGTGTGCAGCCCCACCGCCACCACCAAGCCAACGACGGTATTGGCGACCGCCTGCACCAGCAGGTCGCGGCGCCCGATCACCATGCGGTCATCGAACAACAAGCTGTAACCCCCCGCGAACAACCCGGCGTGCAGCAGCGAACCGCCGACGAACACCAGCCCCTTGTGCCACAGGCGCGTCACCATGAACTGCGCTGCGAACTGACCACCGAGATATCCCACCAACGTCTTCGCCAGAGCGCCCATCCCGATGACTCCCCCGGACAGGGCGTCCTGAAGCAGCCCGCCGACCGTACCGGTCCACAGCCCGGCCCGGGGCCCGTAGGCAATGGCGACGACGATGACCACCATGAGCACGAGGTCGAGCGGAGCTCCGGTCCCGGCAATCATCTGCACCAGCGTCGTCTGCATCGCCAATGCGACAGCAAGACCGAGCCCGATCCATGCAACCCTCATTCCCCACCGCCCGCCGCCAGAGATACCGGCGGCGGCGACTCGGACACGGCGACCAGCACCTCATCGAGGTCGGCGAACCTGATCCGGGGACGCACGAGAATGGTCCGATACAGTCCGGGTCCGCGCTGAACGAGGGTGACGTCGCCGATGACGAACCCCTTGGGGTAGATTCCGTCGACTCCGGACGTCACGACGGTGTCACCGACCTCGACGTCCTCGAGATTCGACACGTAGGCCATTCGGAGCAGTTGATCATCCTCGCTGCCCATCACCAATCCGGCCACCCGGGTCCTCTCGATGAGCGCCCCTGCCGCCGCGTTCCGGTCGAGCAGAAGCTGGACCCGCGACGCCCGGGAACCGGGCTCGCCGACGACACGACCCACCACCCCGGTCGCGGACAGGACCGCCGAGTCCCGGCGAACACCGTCACGCCGCCCGCGATCGATCGTCACGGTTCGGAAATAGGGCGTGGCGTCGCCGGCGATAATCCTGGCGCCGATCGTCGCCAGACCGGCGCTGTCCCGCAGACCGAGCAACGCTTCGAGACCTCGAACCCGTTGCGCGCCGGCCCGGTCCATCTGCCACTGCAACCGCACCGCGTCGAGCTCGCGACGCAGGGATTCGTTCTCGGTCCGAACCGTCCGCAACTCGAAATAGGCGTTCCACAGCCCGCTTGCCCCCGCCGCGGTGCCGCTCACCGCGCGTTGCACCTCCGAAAACACGGCGAACGTGATGGCCTGGAACACGGGCACACCGGAGGCGGTATTGGCCTGGGTCGACAGCAGCACGATATGGCCGACCACGGCCACCAGCAGGGAAACGCCGGTGCGACGCGTGAGATCAATCAATAGAGATCTTCCGCAACAGGCCGAAGTCCGACAGCATTCGACCCGCGCCCAGCACCACCGATGCCAGGGGATCCTCGGCCATGGCCAGGGGGAGGCCGGTTTCCTCCCGCAGCCGCTTGTCCAGGTTCTTCAGCAGAGCTCCGCCGCCCGTCAGCACGATCCCCCGATCGACGATATCGGCGGACAACTCGGGCGGTGTCCGCTCGAGCGCCACCCGCACCGCTTCGACGATCACGCGAACCGTGTCCGCGAGCGCCTCGCGTATTTCTTCGTCGGTGATGGTAATCGTCTTCGGTACGCCCTCGATGAGGTGTCGTCCCTTGATCTCCATCGTGATGCGGCCGTCGAGCCCGGACGCGGACCCGATCTTCATCTTGATGGCCTCCGAGGTGCGCTCCCCGATCAGCAGGTTGTAGGTCTTCTTGATGTACTGAATGATCGCCTCGTCCATCTCGTTGCCGGCAACCCGCACCGCCTTGCTGTAGACGATGCCGGCAAGCGATATCACCGCGATGTCGGTGGTGCCGCCGCCGATGTCGACGATCATGTTGGCGGACGGCTCCGTGACCGGCATTCCCGCGCCGATGGCGGCCGCCATCGCCTCCTCGACGAGATGCACCTCGCTGGCCTTGGCGCGATAGGCGCTGTCCTTGACGGCCCGTTTCTCGACTTGCGTGATTTCGGACGGCACGCCGATCACGATCCGGGGTCGAACCCAGACGGTGCGGTTGTGGGCCTTCTTGATGAAATAGGTCAACATCTTCTCGGCGATCTCGAAATCGGCGATGACCCCGTCCCGCATCGGCCTGATGGCGACGATATTGCCGGGCGTACGCCCCAGCATCTCCTTCGCTTCACGTCCTACGGCCTCGGTACGACCGGTGACCTTGTTGATGGCCACGATCGACGGTTCGTTCAATACGATCCCCTTGCCCCGCGCGTAGACGCACGTGTTGGCAGTACCGAGATCGATGGCGAGATCACTGGAAAACAACGCAAACAGAGAGCGGACACTCAAGAGGGACATTCCTCCAAAAGCAACGGCGGACGGTGATCCGGGAGCCCGTGGCGAAAGCCCCGCTGCAGACCCCGGGACGTGCCCTCCTCGCGCCGGGCGCCGACCGGACACACGGGCACCAATGGCACTATCGGCCCGAAACACCCATATCGGCAGGTCTTGAGAATTTGCTCCGGTGTTTTCCAGAGAGCCGTCCCCGCCATCACCCGCACGATCCGCCGCTTGCCGGCCGAAGCAGGCCGGACCGGCGGACGGCATCGAACGGTGTCGCGTGATCGGCGGCACGAGTCAGGCTCGGCGCCTGAACGATGAGCCGCTGACGGCGTACCGAAAGGCCCGTGGAGGGTCCGGGAAGGAATCTGGCGGCGGCGCCCCGGGGGAACGAACCGGATGGACATGAGGGACGGGGCCGAAGCCGCCCGGAGCGATACTGGTGCGGGTTGCCGATCCGGTCGACCGCCAGAGGAACATCCGACCCCGGGAGCGCCCCTCCAGCAAGGGCAACATGGATTCCTCCGATATCGGAAACACTTCTTAAATGACCCGCCGGATTGGGGAAACTATAGCATATCGGGCGGTCCGATACCGCCCCCGATGGTGCTCGCATGCGTCGTGTCATAAAATGTATCGACCCTTGCCGCCGGTGACCCGTCATGGGACCGCCGGCCCGGTGCCGAACCGGAAGCATCGGCCCCCCGGGACTTCACGAGACCGCCGGGACGACGACGAACACCGTATCAGGGAGTTGACCCAACGATGACGATGCTGGATCGGATGCGACGCCACAAGGCGTGGCTGAAGTGGACCCTTGCCCTCGCCGGTTTCGCCCTGCTGGTCCTCGGGTTCCCTTCTCTGTTGCAGTCTCCCCCGGCAACGACCGGTGCGCTGACCGACGTCCTGGCCCACGTCGGCGACCAGGAGATCACCGTCGGCGAGTTCCAGACGTTGTACCGGCGCCAACTGCAGAGCTACCAGGTCCAATCCGGCGGCGGGATCACCTCCGAGATCCTGCGTTCCATGGGCATCGATCGACAGCTGCTGCAACAGGTGATCGACGAGTACGCGGCGCTCCAGGAGGCCACGCGACTCGGCGTGACGGTCACCGACGCCGAAGTGCGGGAGAGCATCCTGTCCCTCCCCGCGTTCCAGCAGAACGGACAGTTCATCGGCGAGGCCGGCTATCTCCAGATGCTCCGGATGCAGCAGCCGCCGATGACGCCGTCCCAGTTCGAGGAAGAGGTGCGGCGGTCGTTGATGCTTCAGCGGCTGCAGGCGGCGGTCACCGATTGGATCACGGTCAGCGACGAGGACGTGGAGCAGGAACACGTCCGCCGCAACCAGCGAGTCCGCCTCAGCGCGATCTCGTTCCGGGCCGACGATTTCCGGGAGGGCATCGAAGCGACGGACGACGACGTGGCCTCCCTCTTCGAACAGAACGCCAACGACTACCTCGTGCCCGAGAAACGCCGGCTCCGCTTCGTGCTCATCGACGTGCCCGCGCTGAAGGCCTCGTTCACCCCGAGCGACGTCGAGGTCCAGTCGTACTACGACAACAATCTGGATCGCTATACCGAGGAGGTCAGCCTGCGCGTCAGCCATGTCCTGCTCCGGACGCAGGACCAGGAGGTAGCGGACGTGCAGGCGCAGGCGGAATCGATCGCGGCCGAAGCGCGGAATGGCGCCGATTTCGCGGAGCTGGCGAGGCAACACTCCGAAGACGAGGGCACGCGGGAAGCCGGCGGCGACCTCGGACAGATCGCCCGCGGGCAGATGGTGCCCGAATTCGAAGGCGCCGCCTTCGCGCTCGAGCAGGGCGAGGTCAGCGGTCCGGTCACGAGCATGTTCGGGGTACACGTCATCAAGGCGACCGAGAAGACCGGCGGCACGACCCAGACCCTCGACGAAGTCCGAGACAGCATCGTCGATCTGCTTCAGCAGGAAACCGCCAATGCGCGGGCCGGCGCACTGGCCGAGGCCATGGCGGCGGAAATCACCGAAGCGGACGATCTCGCGGCGGCCGCTGCGCGGCGCGGTCTCGAAGCGCAGGAAAGCGGCTTCGCGGCGCTCGGCGAACCGATTCTCGGACTGGGTTTCTCGTCCGACGTGACCACGCAGGCTTTTCAGCTCGAAGAAGGCCAGGTGGCCGGTCCGATTCCGACGCCGACGGGGCCGGCGTTCGTGACCGTCACCGGCATCCAGGCTCCGTACGTGCCGCCCCTCGAGGAGGTCGAGCCGCGGGTCCGGGACGACGTGATTCGACGCAAGGCGTTCGTCATGGCCCAGGAACGCGCCGATGCGGTGGCCGCGCTCCTGCAGGACGCCGATGACTTCAGTGCGGCGGCCGAAGCCGACGACCTGCAGGTTAACGAGAGCGGCCTGATTGCCCGCGGCGCCGCGGTTCCGGGCGTGGGCGCCAACCCCCAGGTGGAGGAAGTCGCCTTCTCACTGAACCCAGGTGAAACCAGCGACCCGATCCTGACCGGCAACTCGGCCGTGATCGTTCACGTCCACGAACGTCAGGACGCCGACCCGGCCGATTTCCAGGCCAATCGCGAGCGGTTGCGCAGCGAGATGATCCTGCAACAGCAGAACCAGTTCTTCGGCGCGTACATGGAGAACGCCAAGACCCGCATCCCTATCGACATCGACATGGGCGCCTTCGCCCAGGCGACGGCCTAGCTCCCTGGCTCCCTGCGCTCAGGGCACGAGCGCGCCGGGCATGATCGCCAACGGCTCGCCGGCACGGAACAGCCGTGCCGGCGCAGTCGCCCTCCCCACCACCGCAGCCTCGGGTGACGCCAACCCCGCCAGCGTCGCGAGCGCCCGAGCCATCGGGAACCCGTCGTTGAGCAACTCGAGCAGACTCTTCGGGCGCGGGTAGATCACGAGCTCCACTTCGTCGGCCCCATCGATGCCGGCCTGTTCCTTGGCCAGCCCAATGGCCCGGCTCAGACCGCCGAGCTCGTCGATCAGACCATGCTCCAACGCTTGGCGGCCGGTCCAGACGCGGCCCTGGGCCACCGCGTGGATGACGTCTCGCGTCGTCTGGCGCCCCTCGGCCGCCTTTTCGAGGAACTGCTCGTAGATGGCATCCACGTGCTCCTGCATCTTGGCCCGCTCGGCGTCCGAGAATCGGGTCACCGGGGAGTAGATCTCGGCGAATCGGCCCTGACTCACCGGCTCGATCGCGACCCCGAGCTTCTCGTAGGTGCCTCCCGTCGTGAACTTGCCGGCCACGACCCCGATGGAGCCGGTCAACGTGGCCGGTTGCGCGACGATCGCATCGGCGTTCATGGCGATGTAGTAGCCCCCGGAGGCTCCCAGGTCGGACATCGAGGCGATGATCGGCTTGTCGCTTTCCCGGGTCAGTCCGACCTCGCGCCACAGGGCATCGGACGCGACCGCCGACCCGCCGGGGCTGTCGATGCGCAGCACGATCGCTTGCACCGAGTCGTCGTTCCGGGCGGTGCGAATGGCACTCGCCAGGGTGTCGGAACCCAACACTTCCCCACCCATGACGTCGACGCCGCTGGATCCCGAATTGATGGTCCCGACGGCATAGATCAGGGCAATGCGCTGCCCCTGGTTCAGCCCCACCGCCTGGAGGCCGATCTGCCGGTAGTCGCTGTCGGAGATTTCCCGCCAGTCGGCCTCGTCGAACGGTTCCCGGTGTTGCAGCTCGTCCGCGTACGCCAGCCCGTCGACCAACCCGGCGGCCAGCGCATCCTCCGGCAGGAACGGTCCGTCGTCCACGAGCCGGCGTACCTCGTCGCTCGTCAGGCTCCGTGCCTCGGCGATGCCCTCGATCAACTGCTCGTAGAGATCCCGGTTGAGCGATTCGGCCATCTCGCGATGGGCCGGAGTCATCGTGGTCTCGGTATAGAAATTGGCCGCCGTCTTGTAGTCGCCGGCCGACACGATGTCGGGATAGGCCCCAATCCTGTCCAGCGCCGTGCGGACGAACATCTCGTACTGCGCCAACCCCACGATGTCCAACGGACTGCCCGGCATCAAGTAGACCTTGTCCGCCGCCGACGCCAGGTAGTACTCCTGCGCGCCGCCGTACTCGAGAAACGCCGCAATCGGCTTGCCGGATTCGCGATAGTCGAGCACCGCGTCCCGGATCTCCTGCAGCTTTCCCCAGTAGAGCTGCGGACCCAGCGGCTTCAGGATCACCCCGCTGATGCGGCTGTCCACCTTGGCCTTGCGCAGGCTGTCGATCACCGACCGCACCGTCACCCCCCCTCCGACGAGCGACGTCAACAGGGGATTCTGCCGGTGCTCGGTCAGGCCGCCGGGCACCGGCAACAGAAGCACCGAGTCGGCGGCCACCGCCGGCGCGCGCGACACCATGAAGTACAGGGCGGCGATACCGGCCATCGATGCGAAGACCGCCAGCAACAGAAAGACCACGATGAACCGAACGCCGCGATTGACCCCCACAGTGCCTCCTTGATACGTCTTCGGGCGGCGCTCCCGCCGCACCGATCAGCTGCATGCCCTGAATCCCCTCCTCGCGGGCGGGGTGCCGGCCGCCGATCATCACGAGTATACGTGACGGCGGAACGGCGGCCGCCATCTCCGGCTGGCGCCAGCGTGGGTGTCTTGGGTATACTGGATGACCTGCGAGACGGTTCCCCCCCCAACTGCGGAAGTGGCGGAATTGGCAGACGCGCAGGCCTCAGGAGCCTGTGGGACCTAGTCCCATGGGGGTTCAAGTCCCCCCTTCCGCACCAATTCAGGATCCAGCGGGTTCGTCCTCGGCCCGATCGGCAACTGGTTCGGTGACAGCCGCGATGGGACCCTCGCCCGGTTGCGGAATCGGTAGCGCCCGCGATTTCTGGCCGAACCCCCCGAACCCCCGACGGAACAGTCCGGCCCGCTTCAGCGCGTCTCGAATCCGACTCGTGACCGTCGTTGTCGACGGTCGACCTGGTCGAAGTGGTGCGACAGACTCTTGGTCGGCAGGGTCGACGGCGGGTTCCACGGCGGCGGCGCAGCCGCGATCGCCGGCGGGCCGTCGCCCGGTCGTGGTCGGCGGCCCGCAACGCGACCGCGTTGCATGGGGCGGAACCCCTGCCGGCGCGAGCACGGCCGGCGACGGCCGCGGGTGGCTGAAGTCCCGCGTCAGAACGGCCGGTAGGTGACCATCACGACGGCGATGACGATGGCGACCGCCGCCACCGCCTGCAGCATCGGGATTCGATCCGTCATCCGGAACGCCATCCCGGTCAGGCCGGACAGCACCAGCCAGCAGACGACCTTGACGAGGGCCCACCCCGGGAATCCGAGACCCAACATCCCCATGACCCCGAAGCCGCTCAGGAAGACCAGCAGGCTGAGGGTGCCGGAGGCCATCAACAGGGGCCGGCGGTTGTCGGGATGCGGCGCCGCGAAGGCGGCGAACGTCACGCCGGTCATCAGCAGGACCGAGATCAGGTGCAGGGTCAGGAACATCTGGTGGCTCATGGGATTCGCTCCGCGCAAGGCTGCCGAAACATCGGCGCCGACCCGTACGCCCGCGGGCAGTACGGTCGAAAGAGACTCCGGGTTTCTCCGCTCAATGGTAACGGGTGGACGAGATCGTGGCTCCGCCATCGACGACCAGCACCTGACCGGTGATGAAACGACCCGCCGGCGCGGCCAGCAACAGCGCCGCGCCGGCCACGTCTTCCGGCTCGCCGATACGTCCCAGGGGATAGGTGGAGACCGCTTCCCGCAGGCGGTCGGGATCTTCCCACAGCATCCGGGCGAAGTCGGTCCGCACCAGCCCCGGCGCGATGCAGTTGACCCGAATGTTGCTGCGCCCCCACTCGACCGCCAGATTACGGGCCAACTGAAAGTCGGCCGCCTTCGAGATGGCGTAGATCCCGAGGGTGTCGTGACCCTTGAGCCCGCCGATGCTCGACACGATGATCACCGCCCCGTCCCCGCGGGCGGCCATTTGCGGCAACACGAGGTTGCACAGCCACAGGTTGTGCTTCACGTTGGTGGCCATGATCTTGTCGTACGCCGGCTCGCTCACGTCCGCCATCGGACCGAAGTGCGGGTTCACGGCCGCGTTGCAGACCAGCACGTCGATGCGACCCCAGTGCTCCAGTGCGGCATCGACGAGCGCCCGCACCTGGTCGAGATGGGACATGTGGCACGGAATCGCCACCGCCTCGCCGCCCGCCGCGTTGATGGCGTCGGCCACCGGCCGGCAGCTCTCGAGCCGGCGGCTCGAGACGACCACCCGGGCCCCGGCTTCCGCCAGCGTCTCCGCGATGGCCCGTCCGATCCCCTTGGAGGACCCCGTCACGACCGCGACCTGACCACGCAGGTCGAACAGATCCCGATACCCCATGCGGCTTGTCGCTCCCGGATCGGCGCCTGGCGGCCGTCGGACGGCACGCAACCGTCCACCCCAGGACCGGGACAGGCCCGCGATGCAGACCGCCACGGCGGCGTGTGCTTGCGAATCGGCGACGCCCGGCACCGGGCGCCAGCGCAACGAGAGTGTGTCAAACCGGATACGGAGCGTCAACTCCGCCTGGCAGCCCGTGGCAAGGCGGGTTCTGCCACGGGCCGCCGGGCCGGCGGCCTGCGCTCCGCTCGACGGGTAGAATGGCGCTTCATCCTGACTACCGAATTCGGCGGGTGCGGAGAGCGCGCCGCCGCCGATGGAAAGGAGCGCCGTTGACTCGTCCCGACCGCATGCCCCCGATACCCGACGCCGCGATGACGCCGGAGCAACGTGATGCGGTCGCCGACTACGAGCGAACCCGCGCCGGCGCACGGATCGAAGGTCCGTTCGTGCCCCTGGTGCGCAGCCCCGAGCTGCTCCGGCACGTCCAGCGGGTGGGAGCGTATCTCCGCTATCGAAGCGCGGTGCCCCCGCGCCTGCGGGAGATGGTCATCCTGATCACGGCCCGCCACTGGTCCCAGCAGTTCGAATGGAGCATCCACGCCGCGGATGCCCGCGCCGCCGGCCTGTCTCCCACCGTCATCGACGCGATCGCCGACGGACGGCGTCCGGCGAACATGGCCGAGGACGAGAGCGCCCTGCACGACTTCTGCCTGGAGCTGCTGCACAACCAGCGCGTGAGCGACGCCACCTATGCGAGCGCTCTGAACCAGGTCGGCGAACCGGGGGTCACCGACACCGTCGGCCTGCTCGGCTACTACTCGCTGCTGGCCATGGTGATGAACACCGCCCGCACGCCGCTCCGCGAGGACATGAACCCCGCGCTCGTTCCCTTTCCGGGCTGACGCCGGCGCGGGCGGGCGCGGATGTGCGCCGGTCGGCGCCGTGCCCTCCGGCCGTTCTCCACGAGAACCCCGTGTATCCGGGGGTCTTTCTTCGTATCGACCGGCTCGCGAGCCGCTGCAGTCGGTCCCGCCCCCTCCCGGCGCCGGTCAGCGCCGCTGGTCGAATCGCCGGCCGGTGAGGGCCGAGGCGATGTTCACCTTCTGAATGTCGATGGTGCCACCGGCGATGCCCCATCCCCAAGCATCGCGCATGCGCCGTTCCATCGGGTACTCGCGGGAGTAGCCGTACCCCCCCATCAGCTGCACCGCGGCGCCGGTCACCTCCCGCGCCGCCTCGTTCGCGAAACACTTGGCGATGCTGGACTCGAGTATCGACGGCAGTCCGCCGTCGGCGTTCCGGGCCGCGCGGTAAATCAGCAACCGGGACGCCTCGACGCGCATCGCCATCTCCGCCAGCTTCAGTTGCACCGCCTGGAACTCGACGATCGGCTTGCCGAACTGCCGGCGATCCTGCACCCAGACGAGCGCGTCCTCCAACGCTCCGGACGCCTGTCCCAGCGCCATCGTCGCGTTCCCGCACCGTTCGAGATCGAACGCCCGCATCAGCTTCGGGAACCCGCCGGCCGGCACCACGAGCTGGTCCAGCGGCACCGACACGTCGTCGAAATAGAGATCCGACTCGGGAATGCCGCGGAACCCCATGAGCCGTTCCTGTTCGCCGAACGTCAGTCCCGGTGTTTCCTTCTCGACGTAGACCGCCCCAATGCCCTTGGAGCCCGGCGCATCCGACAGGCGGCAATAGACCAGATAGGCGTCCGAATGCCCCCCGCCGGAACACCAGCGCTTGGCGCCGTTCAACACGACGCGGTCGCCGCGGACCTCGGCCCGCGTGCGCAGGTCGGTGAGGGCGGTCCCCGCGTCCGGTTCCGACATCGCCACTGCCACGATCAGCTCGCCGCGGCAGACCGCCGGAATCACCCGACGCTTCAGGGCCTCATCGGCGAAGTGCTCGATCGCACGGACCGGACCGGCCACCGACTCGAAAATGGGAAACGCCACCGCCGACGACACCTTGGCGAACTCCTCCAGAACCAGAAACGCCTCGACGTTCCCCAGACCCAGACCGCCATGGACGGGGGAAATGTTCACCCCGAGGAACCCCATCTCGGCATAGCGCCCCACCCAGGCCCGGGACAGCGGCGCCGCCTCGCGCTCGGTCTGCTCGGCGACGGCGGTCATCTCTCCGCGGGCGAAGGACCGCGCCGCCGCCTGCAGGGCCTGCTGTTCTTCGGTCAACGTGAAATCCATCCGGCACCCTCCGCTTTCCAGCAGCTTGTGGCAAGGCAAAGCCCCGCTGCATTCGCCCCCGGGGCTCCGCCAAGCGCTGGTGGACCCGAATGGTACACTCGCGCCCGATGTCCAGTTCCCAGACGAAGGCGCCTCCGATGCCCACACCACTCCACGACGGCGGTCTCAAGGCCCGGCGGCGGGTCCTCGGCGACGAGTACGTCGATCGGGCGCTCGAGGGACTCGACGCGTTCAACGCCGAGTTTCAGCAGCTCGTGACGGAGTACTGTTGGGGCCGGGTCTGGACCAGAACGACGCTCGACGACCGCCAGCGGAGCCTGATCAATCTCGGCATGATCGCCGCGCTCAATCGCAGCGGCGAGTTCAAGACCCACGTCCGGGGCGCCCTGCGCAACGGATGCACGGTGGAGGAGATTCGGGACACCCTGTTGCAGGTCGCGGTGTACTGCGGCATCCCGGCCGGGGTGGAGGCGTTCCGGCTGGCCCGCCAGGTGTTCGACGAGGAAGGGGTCACGCCGGGTCCCGACGAGACGGGGTGAACACCGGCCGCTTCGACGCACACCGGGCCGCGCGCACCCTCCAGGCGCGGGGTCGACCCGCGAGACAGCGACTTCCGGGGCTGGTAGCGCCACCGCCCGGATGCGAGTCATTCGGGGGGGAACACCAGCACGAGCGCTTGTATCGGGTCAGGCCGAGGCGTCTCCGGTGGGGCTGAGGTCCGCCTCGGCGCGGCGCGCCGCCTGCTGACCCGCCTCGACGTCCACCCGAGACAGCAGGAAGCCGCCGACGACGAAGAACGCGATGATGGAGAGAATCGCGCCGCGGCTGGATCCGGTCACGAGAATCATGACCGCGAACACGGCGGGCCCGACGATGCCCGCGAACTTCTCGAACACGCCGAAGAAACCGAAGAACTCCGCGGACTTGTGACGGGGCACCATGCTCGCGAAGAGGGATCGGCTCAGGGCCTGACTCCCGCCCTGCACCATCCCCACGAGCAGGGCCAGGACATAGAACCCGGTCGCCGTCGTCATGCCGTAGGCCAGCACGCTGATCAGGGTATACACCGCCAGCGACAGAAAGATGGCGCGCTTCGCCCCGATACGCCCCGCCAACTGTCCGAACACGAAGGCGAACGGCACCCCGACGAATTGCACCAGCACCACCGCGGTGATCAGATCCCCCTGTTCGAGCCCGATCTCCGTCCCGAAGGTGGTCGCCATCCGGATGATGGTGCCGATGCCGTCGTTGTAGATGAGAAACGCCAGCAGCATCAGGAACGCCTGCCGGTGCCCGCGCAGCTCGCGCAACGTCTCCCGAAGCCGGACGAGCGACGCCCGAACGGGACTCTCCCCCGCCTGCTCATCCCCCTCGAGGGTCCGCACCGGCTCCGGCACCGTCCGGAACAGGGGAATGGAGAACCCCGCCCACCAGACCGCCGCGCTCAGAAAGGACAGCCGGCTGGCCAGCGCCGCGCCGCTCAGCCCGAACAGCTCGGGACGCTGGATCCAGGCCAGGTTCACGAGCAGGAGGAGGCCTCCCCCCAGGTAGCCCAGGGCATAGCCGGCCGTCGACACCCGATCCAGCTCGTCGGGGCGAGCGATGTGCGGGAGCAACGAATCGGAGAACACGAGGCTCGCCGCGACCCCGATGTTGGCCACCGCGAACAGCAAGGCGGCCAGCACCCAGTCCCCGCGCTGGATGAAGAACATGCAGGCGGTCGCAACCACCCCGAGCCCCACGCAGGCGCCCAGCATCTTCTTCTTGATGCCGGCGAAGTCGGCCACCGCCCCCAGCACCGGCGCCAGGACCGCTACGAACGCCAGCGCGACGGTCGTCGTGACTGCGAATCGAAAGCTGGCCGTCGCCGGGTCCAGGTCGGCGGCCGCGACGGACGAGAAGTAGATCGGGAAGACCGCGGTCACGATGGTGACCATGAACGCGGAGTTGGCCCAGTCGTACATCGCCCACGCGCGCAGCTCCGGGCGGTGCAGCCCGAGGCGTTCGAGGATGGAGGTGGCAGGCATCGTCGGAAGCTACCACACCGCCGCCCGAAGTACGCGCCGGCAGCCGGTCGAGAACAGCGATCCATGCCGAGTTGCGAACTGCACCCGGGCGCAGCCCGTCTTTGTGGTTTTCCCGCGCTTGGCACACCGCAACGTAGCTTCCGTCAGCGTGGCAAGGGAGCCGCACGCCGGGAGCGTGGTATATAGGGGGCTCGTTCCAACGTCCGAATCGCGGCGGGACCGCCGCAGTGAGCAGAGACATGCCATCATTCCGCAGAATCGCCGTCGTCGCCGCGGCCCTCGGCTGGGTGCCGACCGTGGCCCTTGTGGCCGTGCACTGGACCGGCGAGACCCACGCCGCCGCGCAGGAGCGGACGCCGATCAAGGTGACCCGCATCTACACCGGGCCGGACGGCAAGACCCACGCGGAGGAGTACGACGTGCCGCTGGGGGCGCCGCGCGGCGCGACGGAGGTCTCGGAGCCGGTCGACGTGACGAGCGTGCAGTTCCGGCGGACCTCGACGGACTACTTCATCGACTGGCACACCGCGCCGCGGAAGCAGTACGTCATCACCCTGAGCGGCGAGAGCGAGGTGGTGATCGGCGACGGCACGTCGATCCGACTGCACCCGGGGCATATTCTGCTGGCGGATGACCTCACCGGCCAGGGACACATCTCGCGGGCCGTCGGCACCGAGGATCGGATCTCCCTGTTCCTGCCGCTCGCGGAGCAATGAGACGCCCGGAGGCCGCGCCGCGGCACTCGTGCGAAGCGGCGCGGCCTAGAGCGGCCGCGTCAGGAGTTTCGCTGGCGCGAAACTCCTGCGGCGCAAGCTCATGGCCCCGTTCATTCAGCGAGCGTCGTCCTTGACCGGCACAGCGTCCCCGACCGGCATCGACGCCGCCACGCTCTTCGACCTGACCGGCAAGACGGCGCTTGTCACCGGCGGCTCGCGCGGCATCGGCCGGATGATCGCCGAAGGCTTCCTGCAGGCCGGCGCGACCGTCTACATTTCGGCGCGGAAAGCCGACGCCTGCGAGCAGGCGTCGGCGGAGATGTCGGCGGCGGGTCCGTGTCACGCCCTCCCCGCCGACATCTCCGACGACGCGGACCGCAGCCGGCTGGTGCGGGCGCTCGGCGAGCGGACCCCCCGGCTCGACATCCTGGTGAACAATGCCGGCGCGGCGTGGGGCGCCCCCTACGAGACGTTTCCCGAGTCGGGTTTCCGCAAGGTGCTTGAACTGAACGTGACGGCCTTGTTCTTCCTGACCCGCGACCTGACTCCGCGGCTCGCCGCCGCGGCCACCCCGGAGGACCCCGCCCGGGTCATCAACATCGGCTCGATGGACGGCCTCAGGGCGCCGACGATGCTTGAGAACGGCACGTTCCCGTACTCGGCCAGCAAGGCGGCGGTCCACCACCTGACGCGGTCGCTGGCCCTCGAGCTGGCCCCCCGCCACATCACCGTCAACGCGGTGGCGCCGGGGTTCTTCCCCAGCAAGATGACCGAGAAGTCGCTGGAACGGTTCGGCCCCGAGATCGAGCGCCGCTGCCCCCTGCACCGGATCGGCCGCCCCGAGGACATGGCCGGCGCCACCATCTACCTGGCGTCGCGGGCCGGCGCCTACACCACCGGCGCGGTGATTCCGGTGGACGGCGGGACGTCCATCGCGTAGAGACGCAGGAGCCCGCGGCAGAGCCCTCCAGCTCCACCGCGGGCTCCCGGAGAAGCGTCCCCGCCCCGGTCAGTCCAGCAGCCGATACGCGAGCAGCTCGCCGGCGGCGCCGCCGCCGCTGACGGCGACGACGATGTACTGCGCCCCCTCGTGCATGTACGTCATCGGCGACCCGGACACCCCGACCGGCATGTAGACCTCGCCGACCTCTTCACCGGTGGCCTTGTCGTAGGCCCGCAGCATCGCGCCGACCTCGCCCGACGACGTGGTGAAGGTTCCAGGCTCACCCGCGATCACCAGCGTCTTCGTGATGAGGGTGCCGACCCGCCCGCTGCGGCCGGTGCGCGGAATTTCCACCCCCTGCAGGTCCGGATGGTTGCGGACGTTGTCGGGCGTCTCGCCGTGCGGTATCTGCCAGAGGTGGTCGCCGGTCTTCAGATCGATCGCGGTGATGCGCCCCCACGGCGGCTTGATCAGCGGCAGCCCGCGGATGGTCAGGGCCCGGTCGCGCGGCGCCACCCCCGCCGGATTGCCGCGAATGAAGTCCATGTCCGAGCGCGCCGGATCGTTGACCAGCCCGAGCGAGGTGACGTTGGTGAAGGAGTACTGGTAGAAGATGCCGGTCTCCGGATCGATCGAGCCGCCCGGCCAGTTGGTGCCGCCGCCGGCCGACGGCAGCATCAGGGTCCCGTACGGCCCGTCGGGGTCGGCGGCCACCGGCGGCGTGAAGATCGGGCCCATCCGAAAGTTGGCGACCCGCGCCAGCGCCTCGGCGTGCAGCTCCGGCGTGAAGTCGATCAGGTCCTCTTCCCCGACCCCCTGCCGGTCGTAGGCGGCCGGCCGCGTGGGGAACGGCTGGGTCGGGGCCAGCAGCTCGCCCGGCACGTCGGACTGCTCCATCGGCCGCTCCTCGATCGGCCAGATCGGCTCGCCGGTCTCGCGGTCGAGCACGTACAGCCACGACTGCTTGCTCGGCTGGGCCACGATCTTGCGCTCCACCCCGTCGATCACCACGTCGGCCAGCACCGGCGCGCACGGGAAGTCCCAGTCCCACACGTCGTGGTGAATGGCCTGGAAGTGCCACAGCCGGTCGCCGGTCGCCAGATCCACCGCCACGATGCTGTCCGAGAACAGGTTGTCGCCGTGCCGATGCCCCCCGTAGTAGTCGTTGGTCGGCATCTCCGTCGCCATGTACACGATGCCCAGCTCCAGGTCGACGCTGATCTGCCCCCACACCCCGGTGTTGCCGGTATACCGCCACGAGTCGTTGAGCCAGGTGTCGTTCCCGAACTCGTCGGCGCCCGGCAGGGTGTGGAAGATCCACTTCCGCTCGCCGGTGTCGGCGTCGAACCCGCGGACGTAGCCCTTCGTGTTACGCATGGACACCGGGGCGCTGCCGGGCACGTGGGCGGCCCCGACGACAATCGTGTCGCCGGCCACCAGCGGCGCGGAGTGCAGACCGATGGAGCCGCCCAGCGGGTCGATCTCCTGGTCCATGTTCTGCATCAGGTCGACGATGCCGTCCTCGCCGAAGCCCGCGATGCGTTGACCGGTCGCCGCGTTCAGCGCGACCATGCGGTAGCCGGGAGTCACGTAGATGATCTGCCCGTCGCCGCCGTCGTCCCGGTAGGACAGCCCGCGGCCCGACCGGCGGCGCGGCGACACGTCCGCCCGCTCGCCCTCGTCGAGGCGGTGCATCCACAGGTACTCGCCGGTGGCCGCGTCGGCCGCGACCACCGCCCGGCGGGTGCCGGCGGTCGTATAGATGACCCCGCCGACCATCAGCGGCGTCGACTGGAAGTTGTACTCCGGCTCGGGACCGAAGTTGTCGGTCTTCAACCGCCACACCAGCTCGAGGTCGCTGAAGTTCTCCCGATCGATCTGATCGAGCGGCGAATAGCGCGTATTCGCCTCGTCGCCCCCATAGTGGCGCCATTCACCGTCCTGGGCGCCGGCGCCGGTCTGCCCCCAGGCCGCCGGCGCGGCCAGCAGGACAGCGGCGATCAGGCACGCGATGCACCGGCGCGCGGCGCCGTGCCCATCCCTCTTCGTCCCCGGGAAACGATGGTTGCTTGGGATCATGTCTGCAGGACTCCTCGCGCGAGGCGTCTGTCCGCCCGCGCTCAACCGACCATCGACCACGCGACCTGGTTCGCGCGGCTCTCGATCCGACACGTGATACGCCAGCGGCTCGTCGGCGTGCCCGTCGCCGCTCACCGCGCGTCGATCGCCGAAGCAGGCGGGCCTGCCGGCTCCTCTCCCGGCGTCTTCTCTCCCGTCCGATCCGTTCGGGCCGGTTCAACTCGCAACTTCCACACGAGCCCCCGTGAAAACGGGTGCTCGTGCGAGTGCAATTCGGGAGCCCATTCTGCGGTGAAACCGGTTCACCCACATCTCGTGCACGCGGACCATCGACGCCGCGACGCCCCGGCTACCCGGCGCCGCCGACGGCCGGCACTATCTCGTCCTCCATCAGGCTGTACAGCGACCGCCGGTGCGCGCGCAGCGTCGCCCCCGGGTTGGGCGACGAGGTCATCACGGTGACCAGACGCAGATCGGGCACCACGTAGATGAACTGTCCGCCGTAGCCCCAGGCGTAGAAGGCATCGTAGCCGGCGAGGTCGCGCACCCACCAGCCGTAGCCGTAGGCGCGGTCCGGGCTCCGGGTCCTCGTCGCATGCGGCGCGATCGACGTGTGCACCCAGTCCTCGGAGACGATCTGCCGGACGCCGACGCGCCCGCAGTTGAGATACATCTCGCCGATCGCCAGCATGTCGCGCGGCAGCATCGACATCTCGTTCCCGCCGAAGTACACCCCCTGCGGATCGGTGGTCCAACGGGGCACCGAGATGCCCATCGGCTCGCCGAGGTAGCGGCGGGCGAACCGGTGGGTGTTCATGCCGGACGCCTTCGCGACGATCGCCGACAGCAGATGGGTGTTGCCGGTGCTGTAGATCATCCGCGTCCCCGGCTCGGCCACGAGCGGCCGGGTCAGGACGTGGCGCACCCAGTGCCGGCTCTGCACCCACCGGCCGTAGTTCCGGTTGCTCGTGGTCTCGAGCCCCGACCGCATGGTGAGCAGGTCCTCGACGGTGATGCCGCGCTTCGCGGGGTCGTCGATGAGGTCGGGGAAGAAGCGATCGACGGTGTCGTCGACGCCCAGGTCTCCGCGGTCGACCGCGATGCCGACCAACAACGAGATCAGGCTCTTGGACGCGGACTTCAGGTTGGCGGCCCGGTTCGGCCGCGCGCCGTTGAAGTAGCGCTCGACCACGAGCGACCCGTCGACCGAGACGAGCAGCGACCGCATGCGCGGCAGCTCTGCCACCTGCGCCAGGACCGGCTCGAACGCCGCGTCCGGCTCGACGCCGCCGACGCTTCCAGCGCGGACCGGGCCGAGCAGCGCCAGACACGCGGCCACCGCCGCGCACGCCGCGTACCAACGGAGATGCCGCAACCTGCCTCGCCCGTGGTGCATGAAGCTCAATCCGTTTCGCCGGCCGAACCACGGCCGGACCGTCCGGCGCGCCCCTCCCAGAACAAGACTTCCTCCCCCGGACCGTGCTCCGCGCCTTCGCGTTCCGACCGGCAGGAGAACCGCCGGGAGCGCGGCGGCCGGGGCAACAGCCGGTCGACGCAACCGGGAGCCATCCTACCATTGACGGGTGCCGATGCGGTCACCGCCGGCAGGACGCGCCCTTCCGCACGATAGGCTGCCAAACCGCCCCTGCCTGCGATAATCTCTTGACCAGCGCCGTTCCGCCTCCACCACGCGGCCGGACGGACAGGCATCAGCGGTCGAGGGAGGTGGGGGCGGCCCAGAATTCGCAGTCGCCCTGCGCGGGAGACCGTTCGGGGACTCAATACGGCCGGAGGCGCCGCCGGCGTCGAGTCGAACCGTGGCGCGGCCGGTCCGGAGGAGATCGAGATGAGACGCACGATTTGCCTGACGACACTGACGGCGGTTGCCGTCCTGACCGCGGTCGCCGCCAACGAGGCGCGGCAGGAACGCTTCGGCATTCGCCAGCTGCAGCTCGCGGACAACCTCTACGTGCTGACGTCGGACCCGGCCGAGCAGGGCATGCGCACCGGCGGGAACACCGCGGTGTTCGTGACCGCGTCGGGGGTGACCCTGGTCGACACGAAGATCCGCGGCTACGGCGAGGACATCCTGGCCGAGGTGGCGCGCATCACCGACAACCCGGTGACCACCATCATCAACACCCATACCCACTGGGACCACAGCGGCGCCAACACCGAGTTCCCCGACACCGTCGACTTCGTGGTGCACGAGAACACCGCGGGGCACATGGCGAGCACCGACTGCGACGACGGCGCGGGGTTCCAGGGCGGGTCGATCAAGAACTGCGAGGCGTTCACCGGCGACAACAACCGGTTCCTGCCGAGGATCACCTTCGCGACCCGGACCTCGCTGTTCAGCGGGGCGGACCAGATCGACCTGTACTACTTCGGGCGGGGCCACACCGACGGCGACACCTGGGTCGTTTTCCGCGAGGCCCGGGCGATGCACACCGGCGACATGATGGCGCGCAAGGGGCTCCCGTTCATCGACGCCGACAACACCAACGGCAGCGCCACCGAGTTCGGCCAGACCCTGCAGAACGCCGTCGACGCCATCGAGAACGTCGACACCATCATCCCCGGGCACAACGACGACCTGCTGGCCTGGGACGACCTCGTCGACTACGCCGCGTTCTACGACGACCTGCTGACCCGCACCCGGGCGGGAGCGGCGGCCGGGCAGAGCGTCGAGGAGACGGTGGCCGCGTACTCCGTGCCGGAGGAGTACAGCGATTTCCAGGCTCCGGCGGACCGGGTCGCGCAGATCGTGGGGCTCATGTACGAGGGGCGGTAGCAGCCCGTGACGGAAGTCCCCGCTGCATTCCAGCGGCGAGGCATTCCGCCTGACTGCGTTGTTCGTCGGTTGCAGGCCTCCGGCCGCCAGTTCGTGCTCATCGCGACCGCCTCCGGGGCGAGCCAGGAGCCTGTCGCGTTCGCGACGCCGTGACGAAACGTGACGGCGCCCGCCGCCGCCAGAACCGAACGTTGGGTTAAAATGCTCCGTGACCTGGAGTGAGCTGATTCGCCGGCTGCGTACTGCCGGTTTCGTGGAACAACGAACCGGCAAGGGCAGTCACCGGCAGCTCGTGCACCCGGAGACGAAGAAGGTGATCACCGTCTCCGTGCACACCAGCAAGGAAGTGGGCACCGGATTGGCGCATCGCATCATCAAGGAGGCGGGGTTGTGACCGAGCACTATCCGGTGGTCGTCGAGCGCGAGAGCAACGGAACCTTCAGCGCCTGGGTGGCGGGACTGCCCGGCGTGTATGCGGCCGCGGACACCGCGGCGGCCGCGAAACGCGCCATCAGGTCCGCTCTTGCCGCACACCTCGACATGTTGACCGCGCTTGGCCACGACGTGAAGCCACAGGCCGACCTGCTCGTCCTCCGCTATGACGGACGGGCTCGCACTCGCCGCGAGCGTCTTCGCTTCGTCGGACCGGGAGCGCTCATGGGCAAGAAGACGACCGCGGCGAAGGCCGAGGCGGCCCGTCGCAACGGCCAAAAGGGCGGTCGTCCCGCCGAGCGGGCAAAGTTATCGTCCCTGACTTGATGCTCAACCTCGACGATTCAGTGACGCGACGCCTGCGCGAAGCGCTGGCACGCTCGCTGGCCGTCGACGGCAAGACCCGTGGCCCGATACGTCGACCTGCTGTCCGACCTGTTCCTCGTGCAGCGCCTGCCGCCCTTCCACGCGGCGATCGGCCTCACGGACGTACTCCTTCACGCCGCCGACGAGCGCTCCGACCTGAGTATGCCGCCGCCTGGACCACGCACGCCGTGATTCCGCACCGGCGTATCTCACTTGGAGTGTCTGCTACAGGCTCATCAGGGTCTGCGGCAGCTCGCCGGTGAGCTGGAGCATCGAAATCCTCCTCGGTCACCGACGGCGCCGACCGCAAGGCTACCGTCGCGGCTCACGCCTACTCGTAGTACGCCGGGGACTTGTCGAGCAGCGCGTTCTCCGCGATGTCATGCTCGATCCAGAGCCGGGCGCCGGACTCGATCAGGAAGTCCTCGACCAGGTCCATCGAGGCGAGGGTCATCTCGGCGTCGAAGTTGAAGGTGGGCACCC
Source organism: Vicinamibacterales bacterium (assembly GCA_965229825.1). GTDB lineage: Bacteria > Acidobacteriota > Vicinamibacteria > Vicinamibacterales > UBA8438 > JAJEEA01. The sequence continues at coordinate 346,009 of CBDDJQ010000011.1, read as the reverse complement.
GCTTCAGCGACCGGTTCTCCGGGAAGTGGTACAGGTCGCCGCTGAGCACGACGGGACCGTACTCGGCCAGATCGACGAACAGCACCTGGTGTCCGGGGGTGTGTCCGGGGGCCGACTTGATGACGACGGCGCCGTCACCGAAGACGTCGTGGTCGCCGTCGAGAATCACGGTCTCGGCCGTCTCGAGGGCGCCGTAGTACTGCGGGTCGAAGCGGAACGCGGCGGGGTCGTCGCTGAACGCCGCCTCGTGCTCGGGCCGCTGCACGAGCCAGGTCGACGCCGCGAAGTCGTTGGCGTTGCCGGCATGGTCGTAGTGCAGGTGCGACAGGGCAATGTAGGTGATGTGCGCGGGTTGGTAGCCGAGCTCCGTGAGCTGCGCCCGAAGGGTGGTGGTGACGCGAGCGAAGCTGCCGCTCGACTGCGGGCTCTCCGAGTCGCCGGCCAGGCTGTCCGACAGCCCGGCGTCCCACAGCAGGGTCCCCTCGGGATGCTCGATCAGGTAGCACGGCACCGAGAGCTCGAGGGTCGAGACCTCGTCCATCGTCAGCGAGAACCGTCCCGGGTCGCCGACCCGCAGGAGCCCGCAGTCGAAGACGTACAGACGGGGCGAGGTAATCCCCGCCTCGGAAACCTCCGGCTCGGCATCGCCCGCGGGCTCGCCACCGGAACAGGAGAAGGCGGCGGCGACGATCGTCGCCACCAACAGGGTCGGCAGGTATCTGGACATCTATTCTCTCGCTCCCTCGGTCAACCGCGCGTAGACATCGAGCGCGCGCGTGGTCATCTCGTCCGTGCTGTAGCGCGTTCGCACCCCTTCGGCCGCGCGTCGTCCGTACTCCGCCCGCCGGGCGGGGTCGGAGGCCAGCGCGGCGAGCGCCTGCTCCAGCCCGGCGGTGTCTTCCGGTTCGACGAGCACCCCGCCGCCGGTGCGCTCGATCAGCTCGGTGTAGGTGCCGCGGCGCGGCGCCACCACCGGTACCCCGCAGGCCATCGCCTCGATCAGCGACATCCCCTTGGGATCATCGTACTCCGCCGGCACGACGAACAGATCGAGGGCCTGCAGGAAAGCGACCTTGTCGTCCAGATCCAGCTCTCCGCGGTAGCGGATGTCCGCGGCCAGCCCCCGGCCGGCGTTCCGGCGTTCGATCGACCGCCAGTAGTCGGCGTGCTCGGGGCCGAGATAGCCCGCCAGCTCGACCCGGCACCCCGCGAGCCCGCCCCGCTCGCGCAGCGCCGCGTAGGCGTCGCACAATCGGTGGACCCCCTTCTCGGGGGCGATGCGGCCGAAGTAGCCGATGGTCAGCGGGCCGGTGGCGCGGTCCGGACCCGGCCGGAAGCGATCGACGTCCACCCCCAGGGGCACGACGTGCATCCTCGCCCCGGGAATCTCGAGGTACCGGCTCATGCACTCGGCGTAGTAGTCGCTGACCGCGACGAACGAATCGACGTGCGCGACCTGGGCGCGGATGAGGGCGAGGGCCCGGGACCGGTACGGCTCGGGCAGGTGGCTCAGAAAGATGTTCTCGCCCTGCAGGGTGCAGTTGACGGGACACCCCAGCGCCTGCTTGAGCGGCTCGGCGATGGCGATCAGCATCGAGTTCGAGATGTCGATCACGTCCGGGCGGGGCTGATCGCGCAGCCAGTACAGGAGCTTGTCGAGCTCCTTCCGCTGGTGTCCGTGCGTACCCTCGAGCATCGACACGGTCAGCCCGCCGAGCTGCCCGGGGTCGGTCTGCATGCGTCCCGAGACGAGCCTGAGCAGCCAGGGCGATTCCCAGAGCCGGTCGAGCCGCCACGGAGTCCAGCGGAACAGCGAGACGTACTCCTCCAGATACACGCTGATGCCGCTGAAGAAGACGCGATCCTGGCTGACGTTCTCTTCGTCGGTCCGGGTCGGGGTGTACAGCGGCAGCAGGGTGACGTCGTGCCCGCGGCGGGTCAGGGCCGCCGCCAACGCATTGTCGCGGATGCAGCTTCCGCAGTACATACCGCTCGCGCCGGCCGTGATGCTGGTGATTCTCACGTATCGCCCGTCCGCTCGTAGCCCGGAAATCGTCGCCTGCGGCTCCGCCGCCGCCTTGCGGCGCTACCGCCCCAACCAACCCTCCAGGAATCCGACCGTTCCACGCCGCGGACTCCTGCCCCGGAAATCGTCGCCTGCGGCTCCGCCGCCACCTTGCGGCGCTACCGCCCCAACCAACCTTCCAGGAATCCGACCGTTCCACGCCGCGGACTCCTGCCCCGGAAATCGCCGCCTGCGGCTCCGCCGCCGCCTTGCGGCGCTGCAACCAACCCTCCAGGAATCTGCGCCGTGGTGACGCCGCGGACTCCTGCTCAGTCTGCCGCGATGCAGTACAGGAACTGCCGTCCTCGCAGGTAGATCTCGCGGCCGACGATGGCCGGCGAGGCATCGAACCCGTCATCGAGGACGTTGGTGGCCAGCACCTCGAACGCCGGTCCGGTACGCAAGACGATGGTCGCGCCCTCGCGGCTCGTCACATACAGCCGTCCCGCCGCCGCCACCGGCGAGGCGTAGACGTTGCGGATGCCCGGCAGCCGTTCGGGCCCGTAGCGCCGCGCGCCGGTGCTGGCGTCATAGGCCGTCAGCACCCCCGAGTTGCTCTTGAGGACATAGAGCTGGCCGTCCAGGAGCAGCGGCGAGGGCACGTACGGCGTGTCCCGGTCCACGGACCACACCACCGCATCGGACCCGCGGATATCGCCGGCCGCCGCGGACAGATCGATCGCGGCCAGCCGGTTCCCGCGATAACCGCTGGTGACGAAGACCAGCCCGCCGGCCGCCACCGGCGAGGGGATGGCGTTCTCGGTCACCCCTTCGTCCCACCACCGCAACTCCCCGGTGGCCGCGTCGTAGCTGCGCACCGCCCCCGTCGCGCTCGTCACCACCTGGGCTCCGTCCTCGCCCTCGACGACCAGCGGGCTGCTCCAGGAAGTCTCCTCGTCCCGAGGCGTCCGCCAGCGCTCGGCGCCGGTCCGCTTGTCGAACGCCGCGATGAACGACTGCCCCTCGTGGTCCCAGGGCACGATCAGCAGGTCCCGATAGAGGGTGGGCGACGCCCCCTCCCCGAAGCTCATCTTCGACCGCATGTCGCCCAGGTCGGTCTCCCAGAGGGGACGACCGTCGAGGTCGTAACAGTACAGCCCGCTCGACCCGAAGAACGCGCAGACCACGTCGCCGTCGGTGACGGCCGACGGCGAGGCCCAGGTATTGGTGCCGTGCGTACCCTGATGCGGCACCGCTTCGCGGGCCACGCGCTCCCACAGCACCCGTCCATCCCGCCGGTCGATCGCCAGGACGACGAACTGCTGCACATGGGACGCGGACGCCCTGCGCATGAACCGGTCGGCGAGGCGCGAAAAGAACCCCGGTCCGGAGCGCGACCGCTCGTCGGTCGCCACCGCGGTCAGCACGAACAGCCGGTCGTCCCAGATGACCGGCGTCGCCGAACCGAGCCCCGGCAGCGCCACCTTCCACCGCACGTTCGAAGACTCGCTCCACTCGAGGGGCGGATCCCCTTCCGGTGCGACCCCGGTATGCAGCGGCCCGCGCCACTCCGGCCAGAACCGGGCCGCGTCGCCGGCGGGCTCCTGACCGCTCTGCAAGGAAACCGTGGCCGTCGCCAGGCAGACCGCCGCGGCACAGACCCGTGCCACCCCACCGCTGTTCGTTCGCAACATTCGGCTCCACCTTGATTCGAGCACCGGCGGTCCGTCGGGCCGCCGGTAGAGACCGACGTCAGCCGCTTCCGGACTTCCTCGGCGGCCGCTTCTGGATCTCGTCGAGCAGCTTCTCGAGGCGATCGCGCTCGCCGTTGCGCAAACGCCGGTTCTGCTGCGGCGGCCGGCGTTCGACGAGCGCCTTCAGCTCGAGCAGCCAGTCGAGATCGGCCCGGGCCTCGCCGTCCGCCAACTCGACGGCACTCTCCCACCGGCCGAAGTTCCGCAACACCCGCAACGCGTCCTTGTGCCGGCCGGCGCGCTCGTACGCGCCGACCGCGTCCTCAGGCCGCCCCTGCGCCTCCCGCAGCCGGCCGAGCCGAACCGCATCGGGTGCGATCCTCTCCAGCACCGACTCCGCCTGGATAAGCCGCGTCCTGCGCTCCGACCGCGACTCGTCCACGCCACGGTCCTTGAGCAGCGCATCGAACGCCTTGCCGCGGAGAGCGTGGGTCCTGGCCGCCGGATCTCCGGCATAACCGGTCAGCCGCAGCCACTCTTCGACGTCGGCGTCGGCGAACGCAACCGCCGACGCGGGGTCCGCGGCGCTCGCGCTCAGCCCGTCGCGCAGCGCCTGGGCCGCCGACAGCAGCGCCCCCCGCAGCCAGCCGCCGGCGCCCCCCGACAACGCACCCAACTGACGGGCGGCCTCCAGCAGGCCGAAAGGCGGCGCCTGCCGGTCCCTCGACCAGAAGTCCAGTTCCCGGAACGCAACCGCCTCGTACGCCGCCAGTACGGGCGGTGGCTCCCGCTCGCGGACGGGGCCGCCCTCCGTGGCGCCCCCTCCGCCGGCGTCCTCCTCCCCGCGTTCGGCGGCAACGTCCTCGGGTGCCTCCTGCGTCCTGGCGAGGGTCACGGCCATCCTGACCACGTCCCGGCGGTCCACCCCCTCGGGCACGCCCTCGACCAACAGGCGGGCCGCGGTCGCGAGCAGGGTGGATCGGGCATCCCCGCGGACGACGGGGTCGGACACGCCGTTCGGCAGATCCGGCTCCCCAAGCAGACGCACCGCCTGACAGGCGCGCTGCCATGCCCGGCGCGGCGCCGCGTCGATCAGCGCCCGGGCGTCGTTCGTCCGCGCCGACACCCGCTCTTCCGCGGACGCATCGGAATGGGCGAGATGGTCGAGCAGATCTTCCGCGCTGTACGGCGCCGCATCGCCCAGCAGCTCCCGGCTCTCGTGCAGATCGCCGTCGCCGGCCTCGACGTCCACGAAGACCAGCGTCTCCGTCGCCCGGCTCAACGTCACGCGCAGATGGTCGATGGTCGTCCGGCGCGCCGGCTCGTCGAGCTCCGCATCGAGCCCGTACGGCATGTTCTCCGGCGTCAGGCTCGACAACAGGCGGCCCGGATCGAGGACGCAGACCGACTGGTACTCCAGCCCCTTGGTCTCCGCCGGCGTCAGCACGACGCCGCGCAGCTCCGCCGGCACCCAGTCGGGCGGATCGTTCCGCGGCGAAACGACGACCACGTCGTCCGTTTCGTCGAGCCGCTCCAGCAGCCGGACCGCCTCGGATCGCTCGGAGAGCTGCACGTGGACGAGCTGCGCGTCGACATGCTGTCCGCCCCGCTGGCGCCGCTGCCTCGTCGGACGCGCCTCCTTCTCGATGGCGGTGTAGCGCCGGGACGCCCGGTCGACCACCTCGGCGATCCGGCTGGGACAGCGAAGGTGCTCCTCCAGATGGAACTCCTCCGGCCGTCGCACCCGGCGGGCCAGCAGGTCGTTCAGCGGTCCCCACTCGAAGCCGGTGGGCCGCACGGTCTGCCCGGCGTCGCCCGCCATCAGCAACCAGGGGGCGTGCCCGCGCGCACGGGCGAGCGCGCGGCAGAACTCCACCACGACCGCGGTCTCGAGCAGCGTCAGGTCCTGGACCTCGTCGACCACGATGCGATTGAATCCTTCGAACCCCTCCGGCACCTCGTCGCTGCGCAGTCGTTCGATGGCCCGCGTCGCCGCGACGAGCTCAGGAAAGACCGCCCCGACCCGATCGCGGTCCCGCGCGAGGCGCTGGGCAACCTTCAGCAGCGCCTTGACCGCCTTGACGCCGACGCCGACGCCGACGTCGTCGCCCCGCATGGCGCCGTAGGTCTCGTCGTCAAGACATGCGATGCCGTAGTCGGTGTCGGTTCCGCCGTCGCCGGGAATCGCCCGGCCGAAGAACACGGCGCGCAGCTCGGCGTGCAACGCATGCTGCCGCCGCGCCCAGGGTCCCGCCATGTCGCGCCCGAGCCGCGTGAGCACCTGGTCGAACCTCGCGCGGCTGGCGCTCAGCGGCTGCCTCTCGACGTCGGCACCGCAGACCTCGCCGAGGAACGTCGTGAAGTCGCGGGCGACCACCTGTACGTCAGCCGGCGCGAACGACGCGAAGCGCTCTTCGGCGTGACGCGTGAGCGCGCTCGACCACGTGAGATACAGCACGCGCTCGCGGCTCCGGGCCTCGACCGCCTTCCAGAGCACGGTCGTCTTTCCGGATCCCGGGCGGCCGAGGATCAGGCGAACCGGGCTGTCGTCCTCGACGAAATCGATCTGCTCGTCCGTCCAGGGACAACCGGCGATCCCGTAGTCCTCGTTCAAATGTTCGGGCGTCGTCACCTGCACGTAGTCGCCAAGTCCGCCCGCCGCCAGCGGGGAGTGGTCGTCGTGATGTCTGACGTCCCGCACCAGGATGGCGCGATCCGGCAGGTCCCGGGTCTGGGCCGCCGGGCTGCCGAACGGCGTCCACCACAAGTAGTACTGCATGCCGTTGTTGCCGCCCAGCGGCGATCGACGCCAGCCGCGGTTCGCGTCCCTGCATCCCTTGACCACGGTCGATCGGCCGTGCGCCGCAAGATGCTGGAGCACGATGCCCAGCCGCTTGTAGAGGTGTTTCCAGTCGCGCAGGCGATCGGAGACATCCGGATGCACCCAGAGCCCGTGATGCAGGTCCCGGAGCTTCAGGCCGGCCGGGTCGGCCGGCGGATCGGGTCGAAACCGCAGCCCGGCTCGACCGCGCGGTCCGGGTGTCGGGGCGTCATCGACCTCGGCGAGACGGAGGAGCGACGGCTGCGGCTTCTTGCCAAGCGCGTCGGCGACCTGCCGGCATTGGTTGGAGGAAAGCGTGAACCGGCGATTACGCGCACTACCGGGGTCCAGGCCGAGCACCCGCCGCGCCGCCTTCGAAACGTCACGCACGTCGATGTCCAGGCCGCGCGCCAATTGCTGGATGGTCTTCCGACCGTAGACCGATCCTGCCCGGTGGGTTCCGTCATCCACGCCGGTATGCTACCGCGAATGTCCTTGGAGCAGATGCCTCGAGCGCGAGCGGACCGCCGGTCGCGACGCCGGCTGCAGCGACACCGATGATGTCCTCACCCCGCGCCGAACCGGCGGCGGAGGCCGAATATCCCGCTCCTCAGTTGACGATGGCGCTGTAGACCGCCACCTCGAACCGATCCGTCAGCCGCGACTGGTTGTTGGGATAGAGCTGGGTCATGATGATCGCCACGAGCTGTTCTTCGGGATCGACCCAGTAGACGGTGTTGAAGAAACCCAGCCACCCGAACGCCCCTTCCGACCGGGGGCCGCCGGTCACGCCGGGGTCGCCCGAGATCGCGAACCCGAGCCCGAACCGCTGGCCGGTGTCCGGCACCCCGAGCCCGGCCAGATGGTCGCGGGTCATGAGTTGCACGGCGCGGCGCCCCAGAATGCGGGTGCCCTCGAACTCGCCGCCGTTGAGGAGCGCGAGGAGAAACCGCGCGTAGTCGGAGATGGTAGAGGTCAACCCGGCCCCGCCGGAATAGTAGGTCCGGGGACCGTCGTAGGGATAGCCGGCGGAGTAGACGGTTCGACCATCGCCGCTCGACGTCGGAGCATCGGGCACCTCGACGAGACCGTCCGCCGCCGGCGCGTAGATCGACGCATAGCGCCCGGCATCCGCCGGGTCACGGTAGAAGCCGGTGTCGACCATCCCCAGCGGCTCGAAGATCGCCTCCCGCATGTAGTCGGCGAGCGACTGGCCGGTGACGACCTCGACGACCCGCCCCAGCACGTCGACCCCCAGGCTGTAGGTGAACCGCTCCCCCGGCTGATGCAGGAGGGGCAGGGTCGCCAGTCGGTCGACCATCTCCCCGATGGTGCCGGGGGTCTGCGCGAGCCCGTCGGTGATGCCGGCCTCGATGTAGCGCGGCGCGAGGTGCGGCGGCGCGAGAAAGCGATAGCTCAGGCCGGACGTGTGGGTCAGCAGATGCCGAATCGTGATCGGCCGGGCGAGGGGCGCGAGTCCATACGCGGCCCCGTCGCCGGGCGTGAGCACTTCGACCGCCCCGAACGCCGGCAGATACCGGGATACCGGGTCGTCCAGCAGGAGCGCGCCCGACTCGTAGAGCTGCATCACCGCGACGCTCGTGACCGCCTTGGTCATCGATGCGATCCGGAACAGGGTGTCGGTCTCCATCGGGGCATCGCGTTCGATGTCGCGCCAGCCGACCGCTTCGAGATGTCCGATGCGGCCCAGGCGAGCCACAAGGGTGACCGCACCGGCAATCTCCTGCCGATCCACCGCCTCCTCGACGAGCGTCACGATCCGCTCGAGACGATCCGGAGCCAGACCGAGCTGGACGGGCCGTGTGACCGGCAGATCCTGCCCGACCGCCGGCCCCGCCGCCACCAGCAGCAAGAGCCACAACCATCGCGTCACGCGCATCACTCGTCCCGACATGCAATCTCTCTCCCGATGATGCCGGCGATTCCGACCCGGCCCGGAAATCGCCGCTGCGCGGCGGCGCCGCCTACCGCCCAACCCATCCATGCCGGAATCCGCGCCGCTTCGACGGGCGCAGGCGCCTGGCGTGGTCTCCGTCCGGCCGCCAGGGATACCCACTCAAGGCGCGAACAGCGACCGGTGCTCCTCGGCAATCGCCTCCACCGGACCGCGATGCTCCGGCAGCAGATAGCGAGCGGCGATCAACGGCTCGGCCGCGGCCAAGTAGCGGGTCCGGTACTCGGCGAAGCCGGCATACCGCTCCGTCACCGCCTGTCGCGAGTCTCCGGTTCGCTGCCGCTCTTGCGCCGTGATCGGAAACGGAATGCGTCCCCCCTGCAGATCGAGCAGCTCGGTGGGCGCGCCGATCGCCGGTTTGCGGAGATTCCACCCGGTATAGGTCGCCACCGGCACCGCGATCCGCGGGAGACGCAGCACCCCCCGCTCGTTGTTGTCGGCATCGAGGGCCGGCACCCGCACCCCGTAGCGCTCCCCGGTCCGGCGGGGCGGGTGGATGTCGATCCGGCGCAGGCGCTCGAACCGCTCCCCGTACTCGACCCGTTCCGGCTGCTGGATGACAGCGGGATACGAGACCCCGGGCAGGGCCCGCCATCCTGCGGCCGACGCCGTCCATCCCGCCAGCGTCCCGTCCGCGATGCGGGGATGCACGCTCGGCGGCGGCTCGACCCCGTCGGTCAGCCACCGATCCAGGGCCAGGAACAGCGCCTCCCGTATCGGCGCATAGTCGTTCGGGTTCACCGGCAACTGCCCGCGGTCGGACGGGGCTCGGGCCGGGCGGTGCTGGGCGCCGCCGACCACGTAGACCCGCACCTCCGGCGGCAGCAGGGTGTCCCGCTCGCCCAGGGGATCGGTCACCACCAGCGAGCCGCTGCGATGCCAGTACTCGGAGGAGGTGTCGAGATGCATGACCCGGGGCACCGTCCCGCTCGCTCGGGCGCGGCGCAGCAGCCCGTCGGTCCGACCGGTGAACGGGTCGGTCTCGTCGCCATAAGTGAACGGGAAGAGGTCGACCGGATACAGGTGGCCGAGGTGCTGGGTCGCCGTCCGGGTCGGCGACGCGAAACGATGGTTGAAGAATCCGCGCCCGCCGCCGGCCACCGTCGGCATGACCCCGTCGAACACCTGCCGGCCCCGCTCGTCCGCGTTGAATCCTTCGTAGAGGAACGCGCGCAGGGCCCGGCCGCTCTGCGAACGCCCCTGGCCGATCACCCGCTCGGCGAGCGGGGGGCCGTTCGGCCGCCGCAGGGGATTCATGTCGGACCGATCGTGCCTGAGGAACGAGACGATGTCCCGGATGGCCGCAAACCCGGCGCCCTGGACCACCGATCCCCGCGCCTCGTAGATGAGCTCGTAGATGACCCCGGGCTCGAAGCCGCCCTCGAGGGTCATGTCGAGCTCGACCAGCCCGCTGCCCTCGTCCAGGCCGTCGTAGCGGGCCCCGAGGCGCCACCGGTCGCGCAGCACCGGCTCCCGCGGGTCCTGCTCGCGCAGCCGGCGGGTCAGGGTCGCGGCCAGCAGACCCGTGATGAGCGGCTCGAACGCGAGCTGGTTCCGGTCGCCGACCGACAGGCGGTCGGCGGCGGCGTCCGTCGACAACTCGGCGCGGACCGTGCCGAGGACCCGCACCCCGTCGTCCCGATCAAAGGCCACCGGCGCCTCGAGCCGGAGCAGGTCCGGGGTCGGCGGCACCTGGGCGATCCAGCCGCTCGACACCGTGACGTACCCGCGCTCGAGAAAGAACGGCTCGCCGCCCCAGGTCCGCCGCCCGCGGTTGTTCACGACGTAGAGCACCGTCGGTCGGGCGAGGGCGCGGTCGACCGGCGCGATGATCTCGATGTCGCCGTAGAACAGGACACGGCCCCGATCGTCGGGAATCGCGAGGGCCAGGTCGACGATGCCCCGGTTCGCGGCGGCGTCCGGGTCGAGTGAGTAGACGACGCGCCCGCGAAGCCGCTCGTAGGCGCCGATCTTCGACTCGACCTCCTCACCGAACGGGACGCGCGACGTGATGTCGAGCCGGACGACCTCGGCGGCCGCCGTCGACGTCATCGCCCCCCACGCCGCCAACGCCAGCCACGACCGCCCGCAGCGGGTCGCGCACGCGGCCGCGCCGGGCTCGCTTCTACCGCTTCGCCAGTTGAACACCGTTGTACATCATCGAGTTGAACTGGTTGCTCGGGAACTCGACCACCACGGGGGTCCGAAAGCTGAACCTGTCGTCCGGGCCGTCGTACTCGCGCACGACGAGGACCGCGGTGAGCTCGACGATGCCGTAGGTGCCTTCGCCCTCGCCGTCCTCGTCCTCGAACTCGAAATTCCCGTCCTCCTCGAAGCGGAATCTCGGCGTGCCGCCCTCGGCCCGGAACTCGGTGCGCTCGCGGAAGCGGCCGCCGCCGGGGCGGGCCGGCATCTCGAAGCTCAACGGGCGGGTCCGCCCGGTCCGCCGGACGTTGGCGACCTGCTGCAGGCCCTGGTAGCCATCGAGGAGCACGGTGAACGCCCAGTCTCCCGACCCCAACCCGATGAACGAGAAGTTGCCGTCGTCGTCGGTCGTCGCGTTCTGCGGCGCCCCGTCGGCACCGGCGGGCTCGGCCAGCACGGAGGCGCCTTCGAGCGGGTTGTCCCATTCATCGGTGACCTGTCCCCGCTTCGCGCCCTGGGCTTCGGAGCGCGCCGCCGCGCCCAGGACAATGCCCAAAGTCACCACCGCCATCGCGATACGCGAGAACGGTCGTCTCATCTTCGACTCCTTTCGCCGGGAAACCCGACCGTCAACCGTTCACGCGACGCCGCCGGCACAACCCCGGAACGTGCTCCCTGCGACGTCGCGCGAACACCATCCCACGGCGGCCCGCTACGACCCCGGCTTGATCCGGTAGCCGTCCGCGGTCTCCTCCCGATGCGCGTCGTGGCACGACTGGCAGGTGCCGCGAAGGGCCCTGATGCCGGTCCGCGCCCGGCCCTGTTCCATCGCGACCCCGGCGGCGCCGATCTCCCGGAGCGCCTCGATCGTAACCAGGGCCTTGGCCACCGCATCGTCGTTCCCGCGCGCCGCCCAGAACGCCTCGATCTGCCGGAACATCGGGAACAGCTTGTCGAGATCCTCTCCCAGCTCGGGCCAGTACCGCGCGTCGACGTGCAACTCCGCATCGCCCACGATGAGCCGGATCTCGCTCATCGTCGGACCGTAGGTCTCTTCCGTCAGCGCCTCCTGCGCTGCCGCGATCGCAGGGCCGCCGGCCACAATCGCCGCGGCGCAGACACCGGACACCAGAACCGCCTTCGCACCAGACCACCGAATCATCGACCTTCTCCCCTGGAGCCGGACCGGGCATGCCGGCGCGGCGTCCCTGAACAGGAAAGGCCGGCCCGCCGCGCATGCGGGGACCGGCCTCGTCACCACGACTTCATGAACGGCGCAGAGCCGGCCCGGAGAGTCGCGGCCTCGCGGCCGCGTCCACCGCCGGACCGACTCTGCAGGAGTCGGCGCCGTTCCAAGGCGCAGAATCCTAGTTACCGGTCGGCCAGAGCACGCCCTGGCTCTTGATGCCTTCCGCGCCTTCCGGCACCGGCCCGTAGCCCTTGAACACGAACTTCTGCAGCCGCGACCCCTCGTAGGTCTCGGTGGTGTAGATGTTGCCGTCCGAGTCGGTGGCGATGCTGTGCACCGCGAAGAACATGCCGGGCTGGCGCCCGCCGTCGCCGAACGCGGTCAGCACTTCCATCGTCTCGCGCTCGATGATGTAGACCTTCATGTTCTGGCCGTCGGCCAGGTACATCCAGCGCTGCTCGGGATCGTGCGAGAAGGCGAGGTCCCAGGTCGACCCCTGCGAGCGGGTGAGCGGGGCCACGATGTGCTCGGACACGAACGTCCCGTCCTTCTGGAAGATCTGGATGCGGTCTTCCGCCCGGTCGCAGACGTACACGAGGCCGTCGTCGGCGATCACGGCGCAGTGCACGGGACCGCGGAACTGCGAGGTGGGGTCGCCGCCGGGCTCGTAGCGGCCGAGGTCGACGCTGTCGTCGGGAACGTTGCCGTACGCGCCCCAGTGCCGCTTGAGTTCGCCGCTGGCCATGTCGACGACCGCGACCCGGCGGTTGAAGTAGCCGTCGGCGAAGTACGCCTCGCCGGCCTCGTTGTCGATGCCGATCTCGGCGACCCGGCCGAAGCTGTCGGTGGCGTTGCTGCCGCGCTGCGGGGTCGGCTCACCCGTGCGCTCGCTGACGGGGCCGGTCATGCGGGCGCCGGCAATCCCGACCTGCATCAGGAAGTTGCCCTGGTGGTCGAACTTCACCACGTGCGAGTCGGGGCCGCCGTTGCCGCCGATCCAGACGTTGTTCATGCCGTCGATGGCAAGCCCGTGATTCGACAACGGCCAGCTGTAGTCACCCGTCTCCGTGCCGGGGCCGCCCCAGGCCTGCAGAAGGTTCCCCTCCTGGTCGAACTCGAGGACGGGGGGACCGGGCTGGCAGCACTCGGCGACCGGCGGGTCGGTGGTCATGCCGATCTCGGTGTTCAGCACGAACTGATTGGTGGTGTTCCGATGCACGACCCAGATGTGATCGTCCGCATCCACGTCGACCCCGATGGTCGGCCCCATCAGCCAGTGGTTCGGCAGGTTCTTGGGAAACAACGGGTCGACCTCGAACGTCGGCACGCCGTCGTTGGGATCCATCGAGAGCGCGGCGCTCCCGCCGCCCTGCTCCTGGGCTCCGGTGGCGGTCACCACGACCAGCGCGGCCGCCGCCAGCGCGCCTGCAAACAAAAGATGCTGCTTCCGATTCATCGGCATTCCTCCCTTGAACCCGGCGCCCTGCGCCGATCTGCGCCGGCTACCTCGTGTAGCAAGGACCGTCAGGCCCGCAACGCGATACGACAGAACCACAACCCGAGCCCAGCCGCTCGAAACGAGACCAGCGCCACCCGCGTACAGGCCGGGGGCGCCATGACCCCTGCTGGGAAACGCCAGTATACTTGTAAACCTCATGAATTGCGCTATCTTTTCGATGCCGATCAGCGAACGCTCCCCGTCGGGCCGTTCCACCCCTACCGCCCACCCGCACCGGTCCGCCGGCGGCGGCCCACGGCCGGACGTTGCCGACCCCGGAACCACCGGTCGGCGACCGTGCCGCCCCCGCGGGTTCCTGGCCCGCGGGGCCGCGATCATCGGTCTGCTCCTGGCGTTCCCCGTCACCCAGTCGGCCCACGACATTCCAGGCGACGTGACGGTACAGGCCTTCGTCAAGCCGGAGGGACAACGCTTGCGCCTGCTCGTGCGGGTGCCGCTCGAGGCGCTGTCGGACATGGCGTTCCCGACCTATGGGCCGGGCTATCTGAACTTCGAGCGGGCGCGCGAGCGAGACGAGTTCACCGAAGCCGCGATGATCTGGATGGGACAGGAAGTCCGGATCTTCGAGAACGACACGCCGCTCGCCGAGCCCGCGATCGCCGCGATCAAGATCTCGCTGCCGTCGAACCGCTCGTTCGAGACCTGGGAGGGCGCGCTGGCCGACGTCCAGGGTCCCCTGCTCCCCGCCACCACCCAGATCGTCTGGCAACAGGCGATGCTCGACGTCCTGTTCGACTACGAGATCCAGTCGGATCAGTCCGACTTCTCGATCCGCCCCAGTCTCGAACGAATGGGCCTGCGGGTTATCACCGTCCTCAGGTTCCTGCCGCCGGGCGGCGCCGAGCGGGCGTTCGAGCTGCGGGGCGATCCGGGTGTCGTCCGACTCGACCCGCGCTGGCACCAGGCCGCCTTCCGATTCGTGGCCATGGGTTTCGAGCACATCCTCGACGGCACCGACCATCTGCTGTTTCTCGCCTGCCTGGTCATCCCGTTCCGGCGGTTCCGGGCCCTGGCGGTCATCGTCACCGCCTTCACCGTCGCCCACTCGGTGACGCTGATCGCCTCGGCCTACGATCTGGCGCCCGACGCGCTGTGGTTCCCGCCGATGGTCGAGACCCTGATCGCGACCTCGATCGTCTACATGGCGCTCGAGAACGTCGTCGGCGCCAACGTGCAGCGCCGGTGGGCCATCACGTTCATCTTCGGGCTGGTGCACGGGTTCGGATTCTCGTTCGCATTGCGCGAGACCTTGCAGTTCGCCGGTTCGCACCTGCTCACGTCGCTGCTGTCGTTCAACATCGGCGTCGAGCTCGGCCAATTGCTCGTCCTGGTGGTGCTGGTGCCGGCGCTCCACCTGCTCTTCCGGTACGTGGTGGCCGAACGGGTCGGCACCATTCTGCTGTCCGCGCTGATAGCGCACACGAGCTGGCACTGGATGACCGAGCGGTGGGGCACGCTCGCCCAGTTCCCGATCACCTGGGAGGCGTTCAGCCGGGCGATGTTCACCGGTGCGATGGGGTGGCTGTTGCTCCTGCTGCTGATGGCCGGCGCGCTCTGGGCGGGCGCCAAGGCGATTCAGTCTCCCCCGCCCCGCGCGGCGGCCGCCGACTGACGGTTCACTCTCGTGGTGGGACCTGCGTCGAGCGGCGTTGTCGGAGGATCGCCGAGGCATGACCGGCGAATCGCGATTGACGTCCTGACGGCGCTCTGCGCGGCCCATGCCGCGCTGGGCGTCGATCGCCTGCAGCGCGGGCGGGACAACCTCGCCGGCAAGGTGCATGCTATCGAAGCGGCGCAGACCGCGCGCGTGAACGCACCCGGGCTCCACGGCCGGCCGCAGTTCCCGGGATACGACTGAGGCTACGGCTCCGCGAGGAACTGAATCGCTGCGAGCGGGCCGGCCCGGCTGGCCAACTCCGTCTCCCCGGCGGGAAATCCGTTCTGCTCGAAGATGAAGGCGAGAATGTCGGCCTTCTCCTGCCGGCTCACGCGGTTCGGCTGGGCCGGGGGCATCGACACCCGCAGCCGCTCGAACAGATCGCCGGCCGAGAACCCGTGCCAGTTGTAGACGAACTCCACCCCGGTCAGGCTCGGCGCCATGTCGCCGCCGCCGAGATCCGGCCCGTGGCACTCGGCGCAGGACCGCTCGTAGGCCTCGGCGCCGCGGCGGGCCTGATCGGCGGTGAAGACGCCGTCCCACACCGTCCGGCCCTGCATGGCGCCGGCACCGGCGCCGATCACGACCGCGGTCCCCGCAAACAGCAGCGCGGCGGCGATGCGATTCGTCAGCCTCACGGTGTGCTCCTCACCCCCGGGCCGCGCGGGCGGCGGCGTGCTTCTGAATCAACCAGTGCGGACAACGGTCCTCGTCGGCGTACAGCCGCTCGCAGTCGTCGCACCGCACGCATTCGCTGACGAGAATCTTCGGGCCGTCGATGGCGCCCCACTCGCAGGTCTTCTCGCAGAGCTTGCAGGTCGAGCACTCGCCCCAGCGCTTGATGCGAAACACGGTGAGATTGGACAGCAGCCCGAGACCCGCCCCGACCGCGCACAGATAGCGGCAGTAGAGGTTGCGCACGAACACGGTCGCCAGCAGCAGCAGCGCGAGCAGCGTCCACATCACCGTATTGCCGCTCAGCGTGAACATCCAGAACGGCTCGATGTAGCGGTACACGAGGGTGTCTCCGCTCGCGAGGACGTACAGCACCGCGGCCGCGAGCACCCCGTACTTGAGATAGACGAGGCGTCGGTCGAGCCACGCCGGCGGCTCGACCCGCAGGCGCGCCGGCACCACCCGGTCCATCAACTGGGTGAGGGCCCCGAACGCGCAGATTCGCCCGCAGTACAGACGCCCCCAGAGCACCGTCGACACCAGCGTGAACCCGACAAGCAGATAGTAAGCCTGCCCGTCCTGCCACGCCGGCAGGCTCCCGCGAATCGCCCCGAAGATGTCGACGACCGACACCAGGCTGGCCTTGACGAACCCCAGATAGGCGACCGACAGCACGAGACTGACGACCTTGAGCCGATCGTCCTTTCTCACGAAGCTGAACACCGCGAACGCCAGGACGAGCCCCAGCAGCGCGACATCGACGACCGTGCCCGCATCGAACAGCGCCGCGGCCTCTGCCTCGTCCTCGTCGAGCAGCGCGTCGAGCGCGGCCAGATCGTCGAGCGACAGCGGCGGCGGGTCGGCCTGGTCCGGCTGCACGGCCGCCACGGGAACGACCACCAGCGCGAGCAGGAGCGCGAGGGGAACGACGGCGCGCCAGGAAGAGAAGTAGGACATGGCGGACACGGCCTTCCGCAAAACCGAGGCTGCACGGAGCGGCGGAGACGATACCACGGAGGCCGGTTCTGCCGCTATCGGGGCGCAAGCAGGGGCAACCCGGCGACGGCCGGAGCGCCTGCAAGGGGCGGGCGACCACGCGGGCCGCGCCGACGGCACGCCGGACCGGACCCCACCGGTCAACGGTCTGCCTGTTGCTCGGCGAGAAAATCGCGGGCGAGCCGCCTCGCGCCCTGACGGATCGCGCGGGTCGCCGCCTCCATGGTAATCGTGGCGCGGGAGACGGCGTCGACGTCTCGTCCCACTTCGAGCGGATCGAGGATGCTCCTGCCGGCGAACTGGCGGGGAAATCGGGGCAGATCGATCGAGAAGTAGCCGAACGGTTCGTAGTGGTGCACCACCTGCACCCCGATCAGGCGGCCGCCCGGGTCCATCGCCACCAAGCTCGTGATGCGCCCCTTGTAGGCATAGATGCGGGGCGTGACATCGGTCGTGAAGAAGGCCAGGCCGATCAAGCGAGGGGCGGCCCCGGCGGCCGGCGCGGCGAACGCGCGGAAGTGCCGGGTACCGCCCTCGTGCAGCTCGAAGTGGTCCGCCTCGGGCAGGAGACGGCGCAACGCGGCTCCGTCCGCCGGGGAGACCAGCGCCTGCGCGAAGGCCGCCGTTCCCGCCGCCAGCACCAGTAGCAGGACCAGCCGCCCGCGGCGGAAGGCCCCGCTGGCTTCGCGGGTCTCTATGCGACGCCGGGTTCCGCCGCGGGCGGCCGCGACCGCGGACCCGAGAAGGCCCGACGGCGGGCGGTCACTCGCCCGTCGGATCGGCGCCGTCGACGCCCACTCTGTAAACGCCATTGCGATGTCCGCGGAAGGTCCCCTCGGTCAGCCACTCGAGTGACGCCCGGTGCATGAACTTGTATTGGGTGGTCTCCCAGACCGCGAAATGGGTCGAGCACGCCATCGTCACCAGGACCCGGGAGTCGGTCCCGGTCAGATCGGTGTGCAGCACGCCGCGCGCGTCCGGGTTGTCCTGCTCGCCGACCACGATCATCGTGGGAGCGGTCACCTTGGCGGCGTACTCCCGGTTCCATCCCCAGGACGGATTGCCGGCCCGCACCCGCATGACGCCCTCGGGCGGACCCCAGACCGACCCGAGCGGGTCGAAAGACAGGATGGTGTCCCAGACGACGTCGCGGATGCCGGGATCGACCTGGTTTTCGCACACGACGTTGTCCTGCCACCGTCCCTGGGTCAACGTCTCGTGCGTCTGCAACCGCATCGGCACGCCGGGTTGCGGCAGCTCGGCCGGCGCCTCCGACGGCCCGTCCGGGCTGTACCCCGGCGCGAACAGGAAGAGCCGGTCGACCTTTTCCGGGTGCCGCGCCGCGTAGCCGCCGGTGCGGCGGCCGCCCGCCGACCACCCGACGAGGCTGACCCGCTCCACGCCCCGCAGCTCGCGGATGTAGTCCACGACGGTGTCGATTTCGTCCCAGTCCGACTGCACCGTGGTCGACCCGAACGGGTAGCTGGGATCGCACGTCGCGGCCAGCGGATGCGGCGTCACGAGCGCCTGATCCGCCTCGCTCATGTTGCACGCGTCGTCCATCATCGGGCGCGGCGATCGGCCGTACCCGGTCTGGTCCATCGCGAAGGTGTCGAACCCCGCGGCGGCCAGGTAGCCCATCCAGCTGTAGTCCTTGTAGTCGAGATCGTAGTCGGGCACGGACGACACCGAGCCGCCGTGCACGAACAGCACCACGCGGCCCTCCGGCGCCGCGCCCGACTCGAACCCGGCGATCGCCTCGTCCCCCGCCTTCTCGCGCACGTACAGACCGACGCGCTGGCCCTTGTTAGCCGGCACCGTCGACGTGTGCGGCACGAATCGTTCGAGGGTCACCAGACGCTCCTCCGCGTCGGCCGGCGCGGGCAAGAGGACCGGAACGACGACGGCGACGAGCGGCGCGAGACACTTGGCAAAACGAATGGGCATGGGAACCTCCCGGAACCGCGTTCCTGACAGTCTCAGGGGATTATAGCCGGCCCGGGAACGGACTTCCCCGCCGTCCTCGATACCCGCTATGATGGGCGGCGGAGCACACCGACTCGACACGTCGACCGTCGACCACTTCCAAGGGGAAGAACATGAGCATGCGACACGGCGCGCTCGGTATCGCGGCGGCAGCCTGCACGCTGGCGGTCTCGCTGACCTGGACGACGGAACCGGCCGGCGCCCGGCAGATGGCGGACGACGGGACGATCACCGGGGTGGTCCGCAGCGACACCGGCCCGGAAGCGGGGGTCTGGGTAATCGCCGAGACCGACGACCTGCAGACGAAGCTCGTGAAGATCGTCGTCACCGACGACGAGGGGCGCTTTCTGCTGCCCCAGCTCCCCGAGGCGACCTACGACCTCTGGGTCCGCGGGTACGGGCTGGTGGACTCCGACAAGGTCAGCGGGCGTCCCGGAGACGAGGTCGCCCTGCGTGCGGTCCTGGCCCCGACACCCCGCGATGCGGCGCAGATCTACCCGGCGAACTACTGGTACTCGCTGGTCGAGGTGCCGGACAAGAGCGAGTTCCCCGGTACCGGCCCCGACGGCAACGGGATCTCGCCGTCGATGACCAGCCAGGCGGTCTGGGTCGACCGGATGAAGCAGGGGTGCCAGTTGTGCCACCAGATCGGCAGCCGCATCACCCGCGACGTCGATCATCTGGACGACTTCGACTCGGCCATCGCGGCCTGGGACCATCGGGTCCGGACGGGACAGCGCGGCGCCTCGATGAACGCGGGCATGAACCGGTTCGGCCGGGAGCGCGGTCTGCAGATGTATGCCGAGTGGACGGAACGCATCGCGGCCGGCGAGCTTCCTCCGGCGCCGCCGCGGCCGGCGGGCGTGGAACGCAACCTCGTGCTGACGATGTGGGACTGGGGGACGCCGACCGCCTACATCCACGACGAAATCGTGACCGACAAGCGGAACCCGCGCGTGAATGCGAACGGTCCGGTCTACTCGGTCGACGCGGGGCACGGCACCCTGGTCGTCACCGATCCCGACGCCCACACCTCGACCGAGATCACCATCCCGGTGCGGGTCGATCCCGAGACCATCGTGTCGCGGTTCCCCCAGGTCCAGCTGCAGCCCTCGTACTACTATGGCGACGAGATCCTGTGGGGCGTCGACCCTGACGGGCGGGCCGACCCGCACAACCCCATGATGGACGGGAAGGGACGGGTCTGGATGACCTCCACCGTCCGCGGCCGGCAGGCGCCGGACTGGTGCGGCGCAGGCTCGGACCACCCGTCCGCGCGCTGGTTCCCGCTCGCGCGCACCGGCCGCCGCCACGCGTCGTACTACGACCCCGCCACCGGAGAGTTCGCGCTGATCGACACCTGCTTCGGCACCCACCACCTGCAGTTCGGAGAGGACCCCGACGACACCCTCTGGTTCAGCGGCAGCGGCAACGTGGTGTCGTGGATCAATACCCGGCTCTACGACGAGACGGGTGACGAGCAGGCGGCCCAGGGCTGGTGCCCCAAGGTGCTCGACAGCAACGCCGACGGACGGATCACGCGGCCCTGGAACGAGCCCGGCGAAGCGATCGATCCGACCCGGGACACGCGCATCGGCGGCGGCTTCTACGGCGTCATCGCCAACCCCGTCGACCACACCGTGTGGGGAGCCGAGACCGGGCCGTTCCCGGGACGGCTCGTACGCGTCGATCGCGGCGACAACCCGCCGGAGACCTGCATCGCCGAGGTCTACGAGCCGCCGTCGATCGAGAACCCGGATGTGGATCCGGCCAGGACCGGTCACGCGCCCCGCGGCATCGACGTCGACCGCAACGGCGTCATCTGGACCGCGTTGTCGGGGAGCGGCCACCTCGCGAGCTTCGACCGCAACCAGTGCCGCGTGCTGAACGGACCGGAGGCGACCGGGCAGCACTGCCCCGAAGGCTGGACCCTCTATCCGACCCCGGGCCCGCAGATGAAGGGGGTCACCGACCCCGGGAGCGGCGACTTCCACTACTACAACTGGGTCGACCAGTTCGACACGCTGGGGCTCGGCGAGAACATCCCGATCGCGAACGGCTCGGGCTCGGACTCGCTGCTGGCCCTCGACCCGGACACCGGCGAGTGGGTGGTGCTGCGCATCCCCTACCCGCTGGGGTTCTTCTCGCGGGGCCTGGACGGCCGCATCGACGATCCGGACGCGGGCTGGAAGGGGCGCGGCCTCTGGGCCAACTACGGCGGCAACTTCAACTGGCACATCGAGGGGGGCAAGGGCACCCCGAGCAAGATGGTGCACTTCCAGTTGCGGCCGCACCCGTTGGCCGACTGATCGCGGCTTCGGTGGGGTGAACGGGTTCACCGGTCACCGGCGCAACTTCCGGTGGCCGGGTCGCTCGGGTGCCGGCGAACCGTCGTCGGCGGTGAACGGGGCGGCAACGATGACGCGCAGGGGCAGGGACCTGACGCTGGCGTTGGGCATCGCGGCGCTCGTGGCGGGCATCGGATGCCTGCTTGTTCTGACAGCCGGTCCGCGGCTATTGTTGTACTGGGCGGTTGTGATCGCGTTCGTGCTGTGGAAGCATGGGCTGGTGATCATGGCGGTCGGTGCGGTGGTCGTGTTTTTCGCCCGCGTGGCGGGTAGCGGTCGCCAACAGCGGCGCCTCTCGGCGCCCCGCGCCGTGGGGCCGGCGAAGGCGGAGGAGACAACGTGAAACCAGGCGCATGGCTGGCGGTGATTCTCGTGCTCGCCGGCATTCCCGCGGCGGCCCTTGCGCAGCGGTGGCGAGCCACCGACGACATCCCGCGCTATGAACGCTACCTGCGCGAGGCGTTGCCCGGCGCGGAGACCTTCCGCTTCGTCGACCGCGGCACGCCCCACTACCGCGGCTACCGGCCCGGGCCGAACGGCGAGGACACCCTCGTCGGTCTCGGATTCTTCACCGTCGACTTCGCGCGGAACATCCGCGGCTACAAGGGCGAGATCTGGATGCTGGTGGGCCTGGCGCCGAGCGGCGCCCTGCTCGACGTCAGCATGGTGTACCACAGCGAGCCGTTCGGCTACTTCTCGATCGATCTCCCCGAGTTCATCGAGCAGTTCCAGGGCAAGAGCGTGCTGGCCCCGATGACCGTCGGCGAGGACATCGACGCGGTTTCCCGGGCCACCATCACCAACAACGCGGCGGTGCGCGCCATCCGCGACAGCGCCCGCCGCATGGCTCGCGAGTTCCTCGCCGAGCGCCGGAAGTAACGACGCTGACGGAAATTGCCTTGCCGTGTACCAGGCGCGCCAAGCCGCAGAAACAGGCTGCGCCTGGGCGCAGTTGGCAACTTTATATCGATCACTCTCCCAACTTCGCTGAGACGACCAGGAGGCTCTCGAACCCGGGCCGCCCTGGGGCCGCGCGCTGACAGGATAAACAGTTGCTGCAACTGACGCTGCGAAGTGAGTTCCGTGGACGCCGCCTCGGGGGCACCGCCATCGAGCTCGCGAACACGAGTAACACCGGCGCCACGCAGATGGCGGCAGCGGACTTCCTCGATATCACCTACCCCTCCGCCGACGCGCTCACGTCTCTCGAAGCCGTGGGTACGGACCGCGGCCGACCACTCGTCCTCATCGGGGAACGCGGGCAGGGCAAGTCCCACCTCTTGGCGCTACTGCACCATGCCTTCACCGCCGCCGCCGCCACCCGCGCCTGGCTGGCGGCTTGGTCGGAGCGTTTCGACGACCAGAAGCTCGCCGCGCTCCCGCTGCGTGACGGGATGCACGTCATCAGCGAGAGCCTGCACCGCCAGCGCTTCAAGTTCCTGTGGGATCTGTTGTTCGACCGCCACCCGCATGGGGCGGAGGTACGCGGCATGTGGCAGGGACTCGGGGACCGGCAGACCGAGGTGCCGAGCTCCGATCATCTGCTTGAACTGTTCCGGCGTACGCCGACGGCGCTGATTCTCGACGAGTACCAGACTTGGTTCGACGGCCTGACGAACACCAAGCAGTTACCGTGGCGGAACTGGGCGTTCAACTTCGTGCAGATCCTCTCCGAGATCGCCAAGGCCCACCCCGAGCTGCTCGTGCTGGTCGTATCGGTGCGGAACGGCAACACCGACGCCTTTCAGCAGATCCGCCGCGTCGGGCCGGTCGAGGCCGACTTCAAGAGCCCGACGGCCAGGCGCGACCGCAAGAAGCTGCTGCTCCACCGTCTGTTCGAGAACCGCCTGCAGATCCCGGACGAACAGATCGAGCTGGCCACCCAGGTCCACGTCGCCGAATACCTGCGGCTGAGCCGGACGCCTTCTTCCGAGCACGATCGGGTCCGACGCGAGTTCATCGCCTGCTGGCCGTTCGCACCCCACCTGCTGCAACTGCTGGAGGATCAGGTCCTCGTGGCCACGCAGGCGCAGGAGACGCGCGACCTCATACGCGTCCTCGCGCATCTGTTCAAGCGCCACGCCGACAGCCCCATCGTCACGGCGGCGGACTTCCGGCTCGACGACGACCACAGCGGTGTCGTGGCGCTGCTCGACTCGGTGTCGAACCAGCATCACGCCAATCTCCGCGAGAAGGCGCTGCGCAACGTATCTGCCGTGCATGAGGCGACGACAGGGCCCGACGAGAACACACCTCACCTGTCCGAGATCATCGGCGCGCTCTGGTTGCGCTCGCTCGCGGTGGGCAACCTGGCCGGCGCGGAGCCGGAGACGCTCCAGATCGACATTACCCGTGGCAAGCGCATCGACGACAACGCCTTCCAGGACGAGCTGTCGACCATCGTCGAGAACAGCTTCAACATCCACCGCGATGGTCCCCGCCTTGTCTTTCGCGAGGAAGAGAACCCGCAGGCCAGACTGATTGCAAGCGCCCGCAACGATAGGCTCTTCGAGGACGGTTCCGATCGTGATCAGTTGGCCATGGAAGTGCGTTACGTCATCGGCGGCGGCGATCACGTGACGCAGGCGTTCCGCGTCGTGGTTCTGCGGTCAGGCTGGGAGTCAGGGCCGTGGGAGGCCGTCGACGACGCTGATCGGCCGGAGCAGTGGGACGAACGCCTGCCGCTGCTGGTGCTGCCCGTCTCCCCGGAGGATATCGGCGCCACGCTGGGACCGTGGCTGCGTGACCACCTGGACGCCCGCCGCAACGCCGTGCGCTTCCTCATGCCCGGCGCGGGTGGCCGCGACCTGTTCGAGGACCGTGACCTGCTGGTCCTCGCCCGCGCCGTGACGCTCGCACAACGCTGGGGTGCCGAAGACCCTGCGTACCGCAAGCTGCGCACACGCTACGAGCATGATCTGCGGGCCAAACTGACCGAGCACTTTGACCGCTTCGCGATCCTCGACACGTGGAGCTACCAGGAGCCAGCCCACAGCGCGTTCCACGTCGAACCCCACCGGGAGGAAGGCTCCAAGATTCCGCAGGCTGTCGAGGATCACATCCGCACTCACCTCTTCGTCCCCGAGGAGTTCGAAGAGCGAGTGCTGGCCGCGGCGGATCATCACGACCCCGTGGGCAAGCTGCTACGCGAGCTTCAGGAACCACGGCCGGGCGGCGAACCGTGCATTCCCTGGATCGGTGAGATCCATGTGAAGGAACGTATCCTCCGCCTCTGTGCGCGCGGCGAGATCGCGATCGACCTGCGCGGTGCCGAACACCTGCAGATCCGAGCCGGAGAGGACGAGGAAACGGCGTGGCGGCGGATGCGTGGGCGGCTAGGCGCCGGCAAACATCTCGACGAGACCCGCCTGCTGCGGCCTCAGGCGGTCGCGCAGACGAGCGGCCTCTCGGGAACGGCAGCGGCCCCGGCACCGGGCAACGCCACCTACGGCGGCGGATCTGCGCCTTCCGTGCAGCCGATCGATGGCGGCGTCCCGTCCCCTCCCGGAGGGGGTACACCGCGGCTTCCCATCTCCACTGGGCGCCAGACCGGGGCACACGGCGTGAAGGAAACGACCGGCTCGACGCCGCCGGCGCAGGGAACCACGCTCTTCCAGAGCGGCGCCGAACTCGTACCCCATGAATCCCCCGTTACGTCGCCCCTGAATCTCTTGGGGAAGATGGAGTCGTGGGGCATCGGCGCCGGCACCCAGATCCGCGAGGTGTCGCTGCAGGTCTCCGCTCTCACCGGCGCGCAGCTCGAGGCGCTGATCCGGACATTGCCCGACGGGATCGAGTACGAACTGCGCCTGAAGCGGGAGGAAAAGTGACGACCCTGCCGCTCGGCCTGCTGCGGACGCTCCAACAGGCGCCGCCGGACGAGGCGTGGCGGGCGTTGTTCGAATGGGCGTGGGAAACCTGCCGGCCAAAGATGTCCATCGCTGAAGCCGCGAACGAGACCAGCCGCCGCGACAGCGTCCTGGCCCCGGCCGACCTGTTCCTGGCGACGGCGGGCTGGGACCTGTGGACGCAGTACCACGCCAGCGCGCCCAGGATCGCCGATCGGCTGGCGGCCTGGTGGCGCGGGCGCGCGCCGGGCAGGGCAGTACTGATTCTCGACGGCCTGTCGCTGCGCGAAGCGCCGTGGCTGCTGTACGGCGCAACGGAGCGCGGTTACACCGTGCATTCTGCCGAAGCCTCAGGCGCCGAACTGCCAGCGGATACGACACCATTCGCACAGGCTCTCGGCTTCAGCCAGCGCTCGGCGCTGGAGAACAACGGTGCGGGCGACACGCACGTTCTCTCCGACGCACGAACGGACAGCGTGGATCTCCCATGGCGGGAATGCGTCGAAGTGATCGACGCATCACCCGATTGGGTGCTGTGGCACCACTGGCCCGATACACGGTTGCACGCGCTCAGCGCGCCGGGGCGCGGACTGTCCGCACTCGCCAAGGAAACAGCAGTGGCGCTCACTGGCGACGACTTCTGGGCGCTGGTCGAGCGGTTGACGACCGGCCGGCGGCTCGTCGTGACCGGCGACCACGGATATGCCGCGAGCGGCCTCTTTCCCGACACCGTGGACGCGGAGCAGGCCGCGCACCTCAAGGCCCGTTTCAAGAGCGGACGAACTGCGTCCTGCGACGGGTCGCCGAGCAGATGGACGCCGCCCATCGACGTGGCGCTCGATAACCCGCGCGGCCGGTACGCCTTCGTGCTGGGTCGCCGGAAGTGGAGGAGCCCGGGCGGGTACCCCACGCTGACGCACGGCGGTCTGTCTCTGCTCGAGGTCGCGGTTCCCTTCCTGGAACTGTCCCGATCTGCTGGACACTGAGATGGCGAAGCGCCACGCCCGGACGACGAAGGCCGAGCGGGTCGCGGAAGCCGTCGCGCGGGCGGTGAACGCCGGTGCCGTCGTGGCGCTCGACACCGTGGACTTCTCGGATCCGAACCGACCGAAAACCTGCCTGGAGGTGGACTTCCCCATTCTCCCCGTGAACCAGATCGCCACTATCGAGGGCAACGCGGGCAAGCCTATCTACCAGATGTCCAAGTGGTGGGCGCGCCGGCGGTCGAGCGTCTTCCGCTCTCTGCTCATCGCGGCGGCCACTCGCGCCCCGGCCGATCCCGCCGCGGCGGCCAAGACGGTCTGGGACGCCTACTACGCCAACCACCAGACGAAGGCGGCGTTCTCCGGTCTCAAGGTCGCCGACATGTTCATGGGCGGCGGCACGACGATCGTCGAAGGCTCCCGTCTCGGGATGCAGATGTACGGCGCCGACCTGAATCCGGTTGCGTGGTTCATCGTCAGGAACGCATTGTCCGACGTGGCGCGCTCCGAGGTGGAAGCGTTGCTCGCCGACGTCGAAGCCGAGGTCCGCCCGCAGATCATGCCGTTCTACGCCTGCGACTGTCCGCGGGGCCATCGCGGCGTGTGGACACGGCGGTCGACCGGCGAGGAGATGAGCGCGAACTTCGACTCCTTGACGCTGACGCCGGAACAGCGGACGGAGTACGACTATCGCGGGCCGGAGACGATCTACGTCTTCTGGGCGAAGCACGGTCCCTGTCAGGTTACCGGCTGCGGCCACTGCACCCCGTTGATGTCTAGTCCGGTTATGGCGGTGAAGACGCTCACGGTCCGGGCGTGGTCCCATCGGTGTGCGGGATGCGGCGGGGACTTCGATATCGAGGAGCGAGACGCCCGCATGGCGCCGGGCGTGGCGCAGATCATCGCGGTCGGCGAAGCGCCCTACGCGGCCCTCGCCCCGGACGCCTCCATCCGTTGTCCGCACTGTGACGGCCACGAATCGATGCCGTCCCTGCAGAGCCGGCGCCCGTGGCGCAAGCCCATCACGCTCTCCCTGGTCGTCTCGCCGCAATGGCTCGCCGGGGCTTCCAGCGCGACCGAGGACGGTGGCGCGCTCGGCGGCAGCGCGACCGATACGGCTGACGCCACAGCGCGCTGGAACCGGGTGCGGGCCGCCACGAACGCGCTGTTCGAAGTGCGAGGCGCGCTTCCCGAAGAGGTAACTTGCCCCTACACCGGCGCGAGGGTCCGCACAGATAAAGGCGGCGGCACCGTCCCGAAGAAGTCTGCATTCGCGTGCGGCGCCTGCGGCACGGTTCAGGACGTGCTGACGGCGGTGAAGGCCACAGGGAAGACCGGGCCGGTGGCGGCCTACGGCGTGCAGGGGTACTGCCACGCCTGCGACGCCGAGAAGCAGCCGTACGGCGGTCGCTTCTTCGCGCCGGTGACGGATACGCGGCACTTCGATGCGGCCGCGGCGGAATGGGAGCAGCGACAGGCCTCGGACCTGTCCGCATGGCGGCCGGAGTCTGTCCTGCCGTATGGCTTCATGACCCACAAGTTGAACGGCGGGATTCCCAACCATGGGTTCACGCACTGGTGGACCATGTTCAATGCTCGGCAACTACTGGGACACACTCAGTTGCTCCGCGCAATCGTCGCGACCGGACAACCGGCCGCAACCCACCGTTGGGAATCCCGTGAGTACGTGCTTGGCGCCTTTCAACAATATCTGCGGAATCAGAGCAAGTTCACGATCTGGAACATTCAGAGAGACAGTTTGGAGCCGATGTTCGCCAACAGCAACTACCACCCGAAGTCGACCTTCGTCGAAAACAGTGTCTTTGCTTCGCTGGGAAGAGGCAACTGGGCGTCATCTGCAAAACAGATTCTCAGGGGGCGGGACTGGGCCGACGCGCCATGGGAAGCGGTGACCAACGAGCGCCTGCGATCACTGGTGCCGGAATTGTCGAAGGATCTCACGGGCAAGAGTGAGAAGGTGTTCCCGGCCGACCCGGTCCGGCGCCGCAGAGCGGCGGTAGAATGCGTCTCGGCGACGGACCTGTCGAATATCAACGACGGTACCTACGACCTGATCGTCACCGACCCGCCCTTCGGCGGCTTGCTCCACTACTCGGAGCTCGCCGACTTCTTCTACGTCTGGCTGCGCCTAGCGCTCTGCGACCATCACCCGGATCAGTTCGCACCGGAGTACACGCCCAAGACCCTGGAAGCCGTCTCGAACCGTGCCCGTCACCCCGACGACCCCGACGCCTTCTACCAGCGCATCCTGACCGCCTGCTGGCGCGAGGGCCACCGCATCCTTAAGCCGGGCGGTATGCTGGCCTTCACCTTCCATCACAGCCAGGACGCACCATGGGTGTCGGTGCTGGAGAGTCTGTTCGAGGCCGGCTTCTACTTGGAGGCGACGTACCCGATCCGCGGCGACGAGACTAAGGGGAAGGGCGAATTCGGCTCCCGGCAGATCGAGTACGACATCATCCACGTCTGCCGCAAGCGGCGCGAAGAGCCGCAGCCGGTCAGTTGGGCCCGCATGCGGCGACAGGTGCTCGCCGACGTGCGGCGGCTGCGGACGCTGCTCGAGCATCATGAGAGAGAGGGTCTGTCCGCCGCGGATCTGCGGGTGATCCGGCGGGGCAAGGCGCTGGAGTACTTCAGCCGCCACTACGGGAAGGTGTACGTCGACGAAGACCGGTCGATGTCCGTGGAGGCGGCGCTTCTCGGCATCAACCAGCTCCTCGACGAGGATCTCGGCGTCCTGCCTGATCCCCCACCGGCGAACGCCGAACCGTTCACTCGGCAGTTCCTGCGGGTGTTCGACGGACGGACGACGATGCCGCGCGATCAGGTGCAGAAGCACCTGCGCGGTACGGGCATCGCGCCGCAGGACTTCGAGAACCGCGGCTGGTGCCGCGTCGAGAAGAAGACCTACCACCTGACGCCGCCGCTGACGCTCGCGCGGGCCTGGAGCGACAGGCGGCAGCGTGGCCGCCCCAGCGACTACGATCAGGCGACGCTTCTCGTGGGAGCGTGCTTCGACCACAGCGGCATCAACGCGGTTGACACGCTGAACAGCAGCAATTTCGCACCGCACCCGGCGCTGGACGGCCTGCTCGACTGGTTCTCCCGCCGCGGCGGCTCCGGCGAGATTCAGAAGGCGGCGGGCAGAGCGCGACGCATCCTGCACGACTGGCGAACCAGACACCCGCGGCGGGTCCAGCGGCAGATGGAGCTCTTCCTGGACGGGGACGAGACGACACAGACCATAGAGGGATGAACCTGCAACGGGATTCAGTCTGGAGACGGCGAGGATGCTCGCTGCTTTGGGACTCCGCCGCCCTGTCCACCGTGGCGACGCCGTCCGACGTTCTGTCGCTGCGGGAGTTCTTCGCCATGGCCGACGACTGGCCGGAGGATCTGCCGGGCCCCGGCGGTGACGCCCTCATCGTCGCAGGTGTGGAAGGGTGCCTGGACGTGCTCAGCGTCGACGATGCGACGGTGTGGCTGGAGACCGATCTGAAGCATGCCGTTCTGGCATTCCAAGACCACTATGACGGTCAGGCTGCGCTGATTCTGTGGCTGCCCACCGGGTGGAAACGGATTGGCATGGCGACGGCGACCGAGGAGTATTTCTGGGGCAGCGCGACGGGAACGGAGCGCAGGTTACCCATCGGCCGCTGCCTGTGGGCGGGCGCCGAATCGGACGTGGCGCGCATCCTCATCTCGGACGCCGCGCAGCCGAATCCCGATGGCGACGCTTGGGTCGGCCTCTACCACCCAAGGATCTCCTGACGGCGATGCCTGGGCAGTTCCAGCCGGGTCAGCGCATCCGGCACGCCGATTTCGGCGAGGGCGTCGTTATCGGAACGGCGCGCGACGGGTATCTGCGCGCTTTCTTCCCCGACGGCGAACGACAGGTTCCCGCACACGCGGTCCAACCGCTCGTCTCGTGGAACGACCGCGTGCTGTCCCGCGTCGAAGGCAGCCCGACCCGCCTGCGACGCGCTTGGCTGGCGCGCGAGGCACATGCGCTGCCGCTCATCGACAGCGCCGCGGCGTTGACGGCGGCCCCCATCGACCTGCTGCCGCATCAGGTCGTCCTCACGCACCGAATCGCGACCGCTGCGCCCCGCCGTTTCCTGGTCGCCGACGAGGTTGGACTCGGCAAGACCATCGAGACGGCGCTGCTGCTGCGCGAACTCGAGAGCCGCGGCGAGTTGCGGCGCGCACTGATGGTGGTGCCCGCTGGCCTCGTGAACAACTGGCACCGGGAAATCAACGATGTCTTCCATCTCGGCTTCGAGGTCTTCGGCAGCGAGGGCGACGTCACGGACCGCAAGTCGAACGCTTTCGCGAAGCACGACCGGCTTATCGCCAGCATCGACACGCTCAAGCGCCGAGCCCGCGTCAGGCGCCTGCTCGAAGCCCCGCGCTGGGACCTGGTGGTCTTCGACGAGGCGCACCACCTGACGGCGAGCCGTTCGGGCAGCAAGGTGCGCCGGACGGAAAACTACAAGCTGGCCGAGGCGCTGCGTGACCACACACGCGACCTGATCCTGCTCTCCGGCACGCCGCACCAGGGCGACCACTTCCGCTTCTGGATGCTGGTGCAACTGCTGAATCCGACGCTGTTCGCAGGCCCCGAGGAGATGACCTCGAACCGACACCGCCTCAACACGGTGGTGTACCGCCGCACCAAGGCGGATGCATGCACGCCGGACGGTGCGCCGCTTTTCGCCCGCCGCTGGGTGCACACCGAGTCGTTCACCATGAAGGACGAAGAACGCGCCTTCTACGCCGCGCTGCGGGAGTATCTGCAGGAGGGCTTCGCCCTCGCGAAACGGCGCGGGAACCAGGGCCGCGCGCTCGGATTCGTGATGACGATCTTCCAGAAGATCGCGGCATCGAGTTTCGCGGCCGTGCGCCGGACGCTGCGGCGCCGCCTGATGATGCTGACGCTGCACGAAGCGGTCATCGCCGACCAGGCGCTCGATATTGAAGCCCGCGATCGGCTCCACAACGAGGTCCGCGATCTCATCCACGACGAGCGCGGGATTCCGCGGGACGACGCCGTTTCCAGAGGTCGTGTCGACGCCCTCCTTGCCGACCTGAGGGTCCACCTGCTCAAGCACCTGAAGGAGGATGAACTCGCCACGGCGTCGGACGCCAGCGCCGGCGAGCACGCCGCAGCCGCCGGTGAAGACGCGGCCACAACGGCGGTCAGTCTGGCGCTGCCTGAAGAACGGCTCCGGATCCGGGATCTGCTCGCGCACTTTCCCGACACCCGCGAGACCAAGGTCGAGAAGTTGCTGCGCGCGCTGGGATCGCTGTGGGAACAGAACCCGGCGGAGAGGGTCGTCGTCTTCGCGACCTATCTGGGCACCGTCGATCTGATCGGACGAGAGATCGAGCACGCGTATCCCGGGCAGGGCGTCGTGGTGCTTCGCGGCGGCGACCACGGCGCGAAGCTGGCCGCGGAACGCCGCTTCAAGAAGGCGGACGGTCCGCGCGTGCTGGTCTGCACCGCGGCCGGACGAGAGGGCATCAACCTGCAGGCCGCCCGCATACTCTTCAACTTCGATCTGCCCTGGAACCCGATGGATGTGGAGCAGCGCATCGGACGCATCCACCGCTATGGCCAGACGCACACGGCGCAGGTGTACAACCTGGTGCTGTCGGACACCATCGAGGGCCGCATCTTCCTGCTGCTCACGGACAAGCTCGAGGAGATCGCCAGCACGCTGGGCAAGGTGGACGAACGGGGCAACGTCGCCGAAGACCTCCACACGCAGATCCTGGGGCAGCTCTCGGAGCGGTTGAGCTATGACACGCTCTACCGGGAGGCGCTCTCCGACCCGGAACTGCGCCGCACGAAGGAGGAACTGGAGGCCGCGACGTCGAACGCCACCGAAGCGCGCAAGGTGGTGTTCGAGTTGTTCCAGGATCTGGACCGCTTCACGCTCGACGACTATCAGCCGCTCGCCGACGTGGGCGTGGGGTTCGACCGGATCGTGCGGTTTCTCGACGCCGCCCTGCGGGAAGACGGCCAGCGCCTGCAGCGCATCGACGAGCGCACGTTCACCATTTCTTCGGCCGACGGCGGCTCCGAGCGGCGGTTCACCACTGACCGGGAAATCGCCCGCGCGCAGGAGGGGATCGAACTGACCGGCCTCGACCATCCGCTCGTGGTCGACACGCTGAAACGCTGGCAGGATCTCGAACCGGAGATGCTGGGCGTCGCGGTGGACGGCGATGATGGGCCGGCGGCCCTTTCGTGGTGGCTCGTTCACTCCATGGACGAGAACAGCCAGCACACCTTCGTCCGACCGCTTGCTGTGAACGCCGACGGCTCGCGCGTGCCCAAGCTGGAACGCGAAGGCCCAGAGCTTCTGCGGCGGCCGCCGAACGGAACCTGCTTCTCGCCCGAGCGACGCCGCGAACTTTTGCACGATGTCCTGGAACCCATGCTCCAGCGGGAAATGCAGCATCGCGGCCTCGTGCCGAAGGGCGGGAGCTTCCAGGCCAGACTGATAGGATGGGCCGAGGTGGGCACGGACGTCACCCGACGCCTGAACGAGCTGTTCGCGGACCCTGAAGTGCGTCGGGAGCAGCTCCGAACGGCGGCCGAGCTGGATGCTGCCGGCACGAACTGGGGTGACGAGCGCTGGTGATCCGTCAGGGAGCCATCTACTGGCTGCACTTCGGCGCGCCGGAGGGCTCTGCGCCGGCGGGTCGCCGACCCGCGGTGGTCGTGCAGCACGACCGCTTCAATCGAAGCGCGATCTCGACGATGGTGGTGGCTGCGATCACGTCGAACCTGCGGCTCGCAGACATGCCCGGCAACGTCCGTCTGCGCCGCGGAGAGGGCGGGCTTCCCCGCGCGAGCGTCGTGAACGTCTCGCAGCTCGGAACTGTCGACCGGCAGCGACTCGGGGAACGGATCGGCGTAGTGGATGACAAGAGAATCCGAGACATCCTGCGCGGCATAGCGCTCCTGGTGGGAACCGACCAGTCGTCGGACTCCGAGACCGCGTCTTGACGGTAGCGCCCGGAACCGCGCAGCCGCGAGTTGCGGTGGCAGCCACCTTGACCACCGCCGGTTGACGTCGCGAACAGCTCCGGCACCCCGAAGGCGCATGCCGTCGGTGCCGACAGGGTGACAAGCCGGGCTCGTCCAGCACATACTACCTGGAGCCGCATCCGCCGCCACGTTGCCCCATCTTCACCCAACTATCGTGTCTCTGCTGCAGAACCTCCCGTTGGACAAGCTGACACCGGCCCGCCTGTGGTCGGCCCTCGACGAACCGGTCCGCCGGCTCGCCGTCCTCGCGATGTACGGCGACGATCCGGAGCTGCGCGCCCAGGCCGATCACGCCCTGGCCAGCGCCCTGCGCTTCCGGCCCGCGGGCGTCCGCAAGCTGTCGGTCGACAGACGGATCGACTACTTCCTGCGCCGCGTCCATCCGGACAACACGCTGGCCTCGTCGCTCCTGATCACGCTGCATTTCGCCCACCGGAAAAGCCTGCTCGGCGCCTTCCTCGATGCGCTGGGCATCCCGAACGACGGCGGCCTCATCCCGCCGGACCACGAGCCGGAACCGGTCTCGGCGGTCCGGCTCGCCCCGGCGGTGGATACCCTCCACGAACGCTTCGACGCCCCCGAGGTGGAGCTGTACCTCGCGACCCTGCTCGCGCTCGACCCGGACGTGTGGGGCGAGCTGAGGACCCTGCTGGCGCCGGCGCCGTAGCCGTAGCCGCGCACCGCTGGACGCCATGCACGCCGACCTGCAGGACGCCGTCGACTTCCACGACGCCATGTTCAGCCGCGCGCGACCGTAGAGCCATGCACGCCGACCTGCAGGACGCCGTCGACTTTCACGACGCCATGTTCAGCCGCGCGCGACCGTAGAGCCATGCACGCCGACCTGCAGGACGCCGTCGACTTTCACGACGCCATCATCGCCGAGGGCGGGAAGGCCCTGGTCGGCTACGAGCGGGAGAAAGCCCTCGCCAACATGGTGCTGCTGGCGGAGATTCCCACGACCTATGACCGGGAGGAACAGCGTCAGGTCAACGCCGGCAACCTGTTGCTGCGCGGCGTGCCCGGCGTCGGAAAGACCTTCTTCGGGGTCATCCTGGCTGCCATCAGCGGGGCCAAGTTCGCACGCCTGCAGGGCCGGGCCGACCTGCAGCCGACCGAGGTCGTCGGGTTTCAGATGATCAACCCGGCGTCCGGCGAGTTCATGACCGAGTTCGGTCCCCTCGCCTCGGCCGAGGTGATCCTGCTCGACGAGATCAACCGCATCCCCCTGAAGTCGCAGAGCGCGTTCCTCGAGGGCCTGCAGGATCGGTCGGTCACCGTCGGCAAGCAGACCTACCAGCTTCCGGCCTTCAGCTTCGCCATCGCCACCATGAACCCGATCGAGCTCGGCCAGGGCACCTTCCCCCTGTCGGAGGCGGCCACCGACCGGTTCGCGATCATCGTCAACATCGGCTATCTGCCTCCCGAGGAGGAGCAGAAGCTGGTGGCCTTCGACTTCAAGAAGGTGCACCTCCAGGGCCTGATGTCCAAGGCGCGGGTGCTGGAGCTGCGGGCGCGGATCGGCGAGCAGGTGTTCCTGCACGAAGCGCTCGCGAAGTACATCCGCCGGCTCGTGGCGGCAACCCGGCCCTACAGCCCGGAGACCGAGTGGCGGCACCGTTCGCCCTCGCCTCTGGTGGAGCAGTTCGTGGATCTCGGGGGCTCGCCCCGCGCCACCATCTGCTGGGGCCGGCTGGTCAAGGTCTGGGCCCTGCTGTCCGGCCGCCGGGCCGAGGTCTACCCCGAGGACGTGCAGGCGCTGGCCCCCTACGTGCTGGGCCATCGGATCTGGCTGGCGCCCCACGCGGCCAGCCACAGCGTGCGGGTCGACGACGTCATCGAGGAAATCATCGACCGGGTTCCGATTCCATGAGCCTCGACGCCGAAGACTCGCTGGTGTCCTGGGAGGAAATCAGGGACGTCGAGCTCGTGGTCAGGCGGCGGATGCAGGAGCTGGCCAGCGGCATCCATCCGAGCCTCGTCCACGGCACCGGCCACGACCTCGCCGGCCTGCGCGACTGGCAGCCCGGGGATCGGCTGTCGACCATCGACTGGGCGCAGTCGACGCTCACCAACTTCAGCCCCCTCGTGATCCGCGAGTTCGACCAGGAGAGCAGCACGTCGGTGATGATTGCGGCCGATGTCTCCGACTCCACCCGGTGCGGGGCGGGCGGCGAGTCGATCGCGCGGGTCATCGCCCGCACCGTCGCGACTTTCGCCATGGCCGCCGCCTTCTTCCAGGACCGGGCCGGCCTCGTCACCTTCGACCACGCCGTGCGGCGCATCGCGGTGCGCCCCCAGGCCGGACGGAACCACGCCATCCACTGCGTCGATGTCTACCAGGACCAGCTCCGGCGGCGCGACGACACCGAATCCGTCTCGCACGCGAGCTTCGCGGGGCTCCTGCGCACCCGGTCGCTCGTGCCGGTGATCTCCGACTTCCTGTTCGAGGATCCCGAGCGCTTCCTGGCCGAACTGGCCGACCTGAACAGCGCCCACGACGTGTTCATCGTGCTGATCGACAGCGCGTTCGCGTTCGAGCTCCCGCCCCTGTCCGCCGGCTGGATCGAGGCCGCCGACGTGGAGACGGGCCGCACCCGCCTCCTCGCGGCGGACGACGTGCGGCACCTCGCGCGCCGGGTCGGCGAGTGGCAGGACTCGGTGGCGCACCAGGCACGCGACCGGGGGCTCGACGTCCTGCGGCTCGGCGGCGCCGGCCGACACTTCCACGACGCCGTGGTCGCGTTTCTGCTGGAACGCAAGCAGATGAAGCGGCGGTAGCCGCGGCCTGACCGGGCATCTTCGCCGCCGCGGACCTGGAGCCGTGGACACGGCGGCCGTCAGCCTCGTTCTGGTCACGGA
The DNA here is from genome assembly GCA_965229825.1 of Vicinamibacterales bacterium. Classification (GTDB taxonomy): domain Bacteria; phylum Acidobacteriota; class Vicinamibacteria; order Vicinamibacterales; family UBA8438; genus JAJEEA01. The sequence continues at coordinate 310,225 of CBDDJQ010000011.1, read as the reverse complement.
GCCTGTGGCGGACGTCTTTGCGGGAAAGAAAGTGAGGAGGGCAGATGGCGAGTGTCGAGGAGCGTCTGAGCGATATCGAACAACGACAACGCTACATTCTCGTCGGCTTGATCCTGGATTTCCTCAACCGGGAGGAGGTCAGGGCGACCTACGGGGCCGTTGGGGAGATCATCGGGAAGATCCCCCAGAACGTCCATAAGTGGCTACCGCCGCGCAGTCCCAGGGCCTCCTGGGTCGTCAACAAGGACACGAAGCTGCCGACCACTTATGCGGAGGAGCAGCTCCATCCGAAACTCCGCCGCACACCCGATATCATCGAAGAAGGGAAAGAACTCCGCGAGCGGCTTGGCTGGCAAGAGGAGCACAACGAGCTGCCGGGGTTCTGGAACCCAGACCCTAGAGAATGAGGAGAGGGCGCTGAAGGGCGCCCGATCCGGGCAGCACGGCATACGGATCAACGAGCAGTATCGAGTGACGTGTCGGTGGGAGAACGGCCATGCCTACAAGGTCGGCATCGAAGACTGTCACTAGAACGCGGGACTGGCTGGGACCGGCTGTCTTGCCCGGCGAGATGTTGCTCGAGGAGTTCCTGAAGCCGCTGGGACTCCGGCAGGCCGAGGCGGCGGAGCGGCTGGGGATTTCCGCGAACCGTCTCAACGAAGTCGCGCTCGGCAAGCGCCGGATCACGGCGGACACGGCGCTGCGGCTGTCGCGGATGTTGAATACGTCGCCCCACAGTTCTGGATGCGGCTGCAGGCGGACTGGGACCTGCACCGCATGTTCGGCAGGCGTAGCACCGCGTAACGGCTCGCCGTGCGGCACAGCTTGGGCCGCCTGGGCCAATGCGGCGAAAATTGAGAACGCGTGCCACGCCGGCACAGGGACCATGCGCACGACTCTGTCTCACAGCTCAAGACGTCGTTGAGCACTTACTTGCGCCACGTCAAGACCGGCGAGGAGGTCGTCATTACCGAGCACGGTCGTCCCATTGCGCGCCTGCTTCCCCTCGCGAGCGCTGCGCCCGTACCCGAGCATGTGAGAAACCTGGAGGCGAGGGGGTCTGCTCAAGCGAGGACGAAAACCCCTGCCCGTGGACTTCTGGGACCTGCCGCGGCCCGCCGACCCGCGAGGAACTCTGCGGGGAGCGGTCATACGCAAGCGCGAAGAGAGCTCCTGAAGTCCGCAGATTCTCCCCAATGGACCCAGGCTTCACGGCAGCGCGAAAACGAAGAGGTTGTTGCGCTGCCCCGGAACATCGATGGGGTCATCGTGCTCCAGCGCGACCCGTTGTCGCCCGTGCCAGTGCCCGCGACCACGTACCGGTACCCGTCGACCGCGTAGGTCGGCGGAACCGGCTCACCGGCAAGTCCAGGTTGATCTCCCAGAGCGCCGCGCCGGTCTCGTCGTGGAGGGCCTTGCACCGGAGGTTGACATCGCCCGCGAACACGAGGCCGCCGCCCGTAGCGGCGGCTTTGAGGCGCACCCGACTCCGTTGCTTGGAGGGCACCACCGCTCTCCGTCCCGGCACCAGCGGCTTGACCCGCCCGTTCGTTTCACCTGCTGTAGACCGTGGTAGCATGATCGAAGCATGATCGTGCTCGTAGCGACGGTCCAGGATCGCCGCCTCCGGCCTGTCGTTCGGCCGTGACCGAGAGTTGTTCGGCCTCGAACGGGAAGCCGCACCGCAAGGAACACGCATGAGCCAGATCGTCACCGAGGTCTATGACGCGTTCCGGGCAGCCAACGTCCAGGAAGACCTCGCCAAGGCCGCCGCGGGCGCCATCGCTGGTCGTGAAGACCTAGTGACCAAACTCGACCTGGAGCGTGACGTCAACCGCATGCACACCGAGATCGGTCGGGTCGACAACGACATCAAGGCGGCAATCGGCGACCTGAAGGCCGACATGAAGTTGCTGAAATTCGGGTACGGACCGGCCATCCTCGGCTTGCTGATCAAGCTCGTGTTCTTCCCTTGATGAAGGCCCGTTGCGACCTCCGTCGGGGGTGACAGCCGAACCTTCGCGTGGGTCGGCATCGGTCACGGTTCTTGGGCTGTCGCAGAGGCCACGTCGTCACGCAGGGACGCAACGCTCGTGAATCTGCTGGATCATCTCGGTCCCCGTATCGCCTCGGGCGTCAGAGAACGGCAGAGGCTTCACCGCGCCCGCCGCGAACTCTCACGTCTCATTCGCCGCATCGAGTTGAGTGATAACGAACCGGCGGCGACCCAGTGGCTCGCCTGTCTCCTTGGGAACTCGACGGACATCGCCCGGGCGTTCGTGCACGTAGTGAGCCGGACCGGTATCGCGTCGTTCACACCAGGACCGATAGCAGCCGAAGAAAGACACGGAAAACACGCTCCAGACTTGACGATCCGTGACAAGAACGAAGTGATCCGGATCCTCGTCGAGAACAAGTTCTGGGCGGAGCTGACTGACGCACAGCCGGTCGCCTATCTGGATGCGCTGCCCGACGACACGCCGGCCGTGCTCCTCTTCATCGTGCCGCACCAGCGAATGTACGGTATCTGGAGAGAGATGAAGCAGCGGTGTGGCCGCAAGGGGATCGCGCTCGGGAACGAATACAGCGAAGATGCCATCACGTGGGCGCGGAATGGCCGGCGCACGCTGGCAATTGCGAGCTGGAAGCACGTCCTCGAGACGCTGGAGCGGGCCGCCGCCGTCGAGGCCTCGGCCCTTCAGCAGGACGTCGCTCGGCTTCGCGAAGTGACCAACCGGATGAGAGATGAGGAGTGCCTGCCGCTGCGCCAGGATGAGGTCACCGACGTGAACGTCGCGCTCCGCCTCATCAACTACGGCGACTTGGCCAGGGAGATCGTCAACGCTCTTCAGGGCCACGACATCGCTGACAAGAAGCGCTTGCGAGCCACAGGCGACTACTACACGGCAGGAAGCTACCTCCGCCTACACAAGACGTTCGGTCTGTGGCTGGGTGTAGATCTCAAGGCGTGGCGCGCGTGGGCATCACACCGATCTGGGCGAGACTCAATACCACCAGCAGCTTTTCGGGCGTCGAGGGCAGGATTCGCAAGGTCAAGAAGCTGTTCGACGACGCGCAAGAGGCAGACGGCCGGCTCTATGTTCCAATTCGCCTCACGACCGGCGTCGAACGGGATCGCGTGGTCGATGACGCAGTTCAACAGATGCACGGCATCGCTGACACCCTGCTGAGGGAGTTCTCCCCACGATTCCGCTTTCGATTCCGGACTCGCTGACGCCCATTGCGCGCATTCGAGGTGCTCGCGCCCATCGGTACACAGCCCTCGGCCTGCAACCGCCCGGCGCAGTTCAACGCCCGAGGGGAGGTCAACTCCGACTCACCGCCTTCCTGATCACCCGCTGATAGAATCGCCCGGCGCTTGTGGAGCCACCGAGGGGACTGCCGGGCATGATGTCAAGGCAGCGCGAACACGAAGATGTTGTTGCCGCTGCTCGGCCGCAGCTCGGGGGTCATCGCGCTCCAACGCGAGGCGTTGCCGCCGGTGCCGGTGCCGGCAATGACGTACTGGCGGCCGTTGACGGCGTAGGTCACCGGGAACCCGCTCACCGGCGACCCGAGGTTGATCTCCCACAGCACCGCGCCGGTCTCGTCGTCGAGGGCCTTGAACCGGCCGTTGATGTCGCCCACGAACACGAGGCCGCCGCCGGTGGCGGCCAGCGACATGGTGGCGGCGCGCTGCTCGTGGGTCCACGCGGTCGCGCCGGTCTCGGCCGAGATGGCCCAGACCGCGCCCAGGCTATCCGTGCCGGGGGCCAGCTCGTTCCTCATGCTGAGGCTGTACAGCGACCGTCCCCCATCGTCGAGCGGGGCCATCCGCGCGCAGGCGTTCCTGAGAGGCATGTACATGGTGTTGGTCCGCGGGCTGTAGGCGCCCGCCTCCCAGTCCTTGCCGCCCATCGCGGTGGGACAGGTGAAGACCTCCTGGCCGAAGCCGCGGAAGACCGCTTCGGGGTTCTCGGTCACCGCGCCGGTCGCCCCGTCGATGCGGTTGACCACGTTCTGAGCCACCGTCGGGGTCGCCCACAGGAACTCGCCGGTCGCCCGGTCGAGGGTGTATACGATGCCGGTCTTGCCGGGGATGCCGGTCATCACCCGGCGCGTCTGCCCCGACTGCAGCCGCGGGTTGATCCAGCTCACCACCGCCGGATCCGGGCGGACCACGGTGTCGACGAGCAGCCGCTCGAAGGGATGGTCGAGGTCCCAGTGGTCGTTCAGGTGCTGGTAGTACCAGACGATCTCGCCGGTGTCGGCGTCGAGCGCGAGAGTCGAGTTGTGGTAGAGGTGCTTGAGGTCGGCGCCGCCGACCAGGAACTTCGGGGCCGGCGATGTGACCGAGGTGCCGATGTAGAGCAGGTTCAGCTCGGGGTCGAAGCTCGGGGCCATCCACGTGCCGACGTGCCGGCGATCCTCGTCGGGCACGCCGCCCCACGTCTCGTCGCCCGGCTCGCCGGGGGCGGGGGTGGTGCGGCGCCGCCACAGCTCCTCCCCCGTCCGCGCGTCGTGCGCGGTGATGACGCAGGCCTCCGGGCCCGCCGCCGGCATGCAGCTCCGGCCCGAGATGACCTTGCCGTTCGCGATGATCGGTCCCGTGCTCTGGTTCGCGGGATGGACCTGGTAGTCGAGGACCCGGGTCTCCCACACCAGCTCTCCGGTCTGCGCGTTCAGGGCGAAGACGTACTCGTCGACGCTGGTGTCGATGATGAGGTCGTCGTAGATCGCGAGGTTCCGGTTCGTCGTGCAGACGCCGGGCATGATGCGCTCGCACGCGTCGTCGGGCAGATCCCGGCGGTACTCCCACAGGAGGTCCCCGGTCGCGGCGTCGATGGCCTGGATGACGTCGCTCGGGTTCGGCATGTACAGGACGCCGTCGTAGACCAGCGGCGTGCCCTGCTGCCGGCCGCCGGCGGTGAGCGCGCGCGACCAGACCAGACGCAGGTCGCCGACGTTGTCCCGATCGATCTGGTCGAGGGGGCTGTAGCCCCACCCGTCGAGGGTGCGGCGCCACATCGGCCAGTCGCCGGGCGCGGGCGCCTGCAGCATCGCGTCGGTCACGGGAACGAACTCTGCCGGGGGCTGCGCGTGGGCGGCCGGAGACGCGGCGACCGCGGCCGCGAGGACGAGCCCCAGTCGTGAGGCGCGAGTTGTCGTCTGCATGGTCTGACTCCCGACGGGCGGGCGCAGCCGCCCTCCAATTCACGAGGAACGAGAGGCGGCCAGCCTACCGCAAGTCATCGGGGGGTTCAAACGACGGATCCGCGGCCTCCCCGCCCTGTCGGGACCCGGTCGGGGCGGGCCGGGCTCGGGTGCCGACTTCGGCCGGTCCTCGCGAGCCCGCTCGACTCGACTCGTGGCGCCGAGCACGTTATAGCGACGGCCGGTTCCGTGGTCTAATGCACCGTTCACGCAGGGGAATTCCGCATGCTCCGATCCCGCCGCTTCCGGGCCTCGATGCTCCTTCTGGCGCTGGCCGTCGCAACGCTGGCGGCGCCCGCGGCCAGCGCGCAACCGGATGCCGGCGAGACGGCGGTTGAGGCGTTGCGCTGCTGGCGGCGAGTGAGCCGGAACGCCGTCTTCGTCGGCGAACGGTTCACGATGACGGTGACCTGCCGGGTCGTCGAGACGGATACAGCACGGACGCGGCCCGACGAAATCGCGCTCGAACCGGCGACCATCGACGTCGCGCCCTTCGAGGTCCTCTCCGGTGAACGGCACGACGACATTCGGACCGGACCCTACCGGTTCTCGCAGTACGACTACACCCTGCGTCTGATCACCGAGTCCGCCTTCGGCGCGGACGTGGACATTCCGGCCATCGATCTGTCCTACCGGATCGAACGGACCGTGGGCGACAATCCGGCGCTCGCGGGACGCGAGCTGACGTACGTCCTGCCGGCCGAATCGGTGCGGGTCCTGTCGCTGGCCCCCGAATCGGCGGACGACATTCGAGACCTTCCGCCGGCCGGTCTCGGAGCGGCGCAGGCGCGCGCCCTGCGGGCCAGCCTGCTGGGGCTGCTGTCCGCGCTCTTCGGGGTCGCCGCGCTCGGCCTCGTCGCACTGGGCGCGATGCGGCTCGCGCGTGACCGCACGGGAGCGGCGACAGTGACGGAGAAGCGGCTCTCACCCGCGCTCGCCGCGCGCCGGGCGCTCGAAGAGCTGACCCAGGTGCGCCGCGCGACGGCGGGAAGCGGTTGGACGCGGGACGCAGCGGGACGCGCGCTGACGGCGCTGCGCATCGCAAGCGCGGTCGCGCTCTCGCGGCCGGTCACCCAGTCGACGATCACCGCCGACGAGACGCCGCGCGAAGGACAATTGCGGGTGCGCCACGGGCTGCTCGGCCACCGCACCGCCACCATCTCTTCCGGCCTCACCGCGGCCGCCTGGGGCGAACCGTCCCGGTCCGGCGCCGCCGGCCATCTCGTCGGCGCCGCTGGCCATCTCGCCGGCGCTACCGGCCATCTCGCCGGCGCTGCCGCAGTCGCCGACCTCGATCGGGCGATGACCCAGCTCACGACCGTCCGCTACGGGCGCGGCGACGAGCTGGCGGGTCCCGGTCTCGAACCCGACGCCCTCACGCGGGGCCTCGACGCCTGCATCGACCACGTCGGCCGCCTGCGGTGGCGCGTGCTGGCGCCGGTACGCCACGCCGACCGTTGGGCCGACGCCGCCCGGCGGGCGTGGACGCGACTGACGGCGGGGGTCGCGTGGAGACGGTGACCGCGGTCATCGCGCGCCTGCGGCTCACGCTCGCCGAGCTGGACGAGATATCGCTGGCCACGTTGCCGTTGCCGCGGCGCGACGACACGGTGATCGCGTTGGGGGTGCTGGCGCTGCTCGCGCTGGCCGCGCTCCTCGTCCGCTCCGTCGTCCGCACACGGGCCGGCCGCACCCAGCTCATCCTGCCGACGCTGCTCCCGTCGGCCATCACCCGGCGCTCGGCCCTCGCGCCGCTCCGCCACGGTCCGTTTCTGCTGGTCCTGGCCGGCCTGCCGTTCTTCGCCGTCGCCCTCGCCGACCCCCACACCGCCCTGGTTCAGGAACGCGCGACGTTCCCCGGGCACCGTATCGCCATTCTGATCGACGCCTCGCTCAGCATGGACACCTCGTTCGCCACCGACCAGCTCGGCTGGGGCAACACGTTCCTCGCCAACGTCGCCGCCGCCGAGTACTTCGTACGGCGCCGCATGGAAGGGTCTCACCGCGATCTGGTGTCGCTGGTGCAGTTCGGGGGCGAGGCCTACGTCGTCACGCCGTTCACCAACGACTACGAAAACGTCCTGCTCAGCATCGGCCTCATCGGCACGCCCGAGGAGTACGACCGCTTCCCGGACCACGGCACCCTGATCATGCGCGCGATCAGCCGCGGCGTGCAGCTCTTCCGCACCTTCGACTTCCTCCGGGCGCAGGGCAACCTGATGGTCGTCTTCAGTGACGGACAGGACACCCACGCCGTCTACGAGGGACAGTCGCTGGACGAGATTCTGCAGGAGGCGGCGGACAACTCGATTCCCGTGTACTTCATCCGGACCGCGTACGATCGCGGGCTCGGCGACGTCCTGCCGGACATCACCTGGAAGCTGGCCGTCGAGAAGACCGGCGGCCGCTTCTATCCCGCCGCCGACGAGGCCGCGATCCTGCAGGCGGTGCACGAGATCGACGAGCTGTCGGCGGGACAGATCGAGGTCACCCAGTACGTCGCGCACCAGCCGCGCTTCTCGCCGTTCGCGCTGACCGCGGTGGGTTTGTGGAGCCTGGCCCTGGTCCTGGGGCTGGGCCTGAAGCCGTTCAGGAGGTTTCCGTGAAGACCGTGTTGCGCCACCTCGTGCCCGCCCTGCTGCTCGCCGGCGCGGCCCTCGCGCTGCTGGCCGGCAGTCGTCTCGAGCAGCGCCTCGCGGCGGCCGACCGCGCCCTCGCCACCCTCGACATCGATGGCGCGGCGGCGGGATACGACCGCGTCGCAGGGTCGCTGGCGGCCACCGCGCGCGTGCCCTGGCTGCTGCGCGGCCTGCGCGACACGGTGGCGGTGAAGCAGGCCGCGGTGCGATACTGGCGCGGCGAGTACGCCCCGATCGTCACGCACTACGCCTCGCCCGACAGTCCCAGCATCGCCGGCAACGTCGATCTGCAGTTTCTGGTCGCCAACGCCGGCTACCGCGCGGCCCAACGCCCGGACGCCGGCCGCGAGATGGCGCTGGGCGCGCTCGATCAGGCGATCGGCGTCTATCGCCGCCTGCTCGAAGCCAACGACGGGCATCTCGACGCGGCGTTCAACTACGAGTTGACGGTGCGCCTGCGGAACCGAATCGCCGCCGGGGGGCCGATGCCGGACGTGCAGCCACCCAGCGTGCCGGGCAACGAAGGAGCGGTTCCGGAGGAGGCGGACATGGAAGACATCGAGATCTACGTGCCGCGCGACCGGATCGTCGAGCCCGAAGAAACCGACGACCCCACCATCGGCGAAGGGGCGCCGATTCGCAAGCGCGGCTAGCGCGCGGGCGAAGACCGGCGCGACACGAGGACCGGCCGTGCCCCCGACCGAGCTTCCCGCGCTCCAGTTCGAGGATCCGCTGTACTTGTGGCTGCTCGCGGTGCCGGCGGGCCTGGGCCTGATGTGGCTGTGGCAGTTCACGCGCCGGCGGCAGGACGCCCGCGAGGCGCGGCGCGGGCGCACGACGCCGGTGCGCGAACGCTTCGCCCTCGCCGGCGGACTCTCATTCTGGCTCTGTCTGCTGCTGGCGGTCGCGGCGCTGGTCCTCGCGCTCGCGCGCCCGCAGGCCCTCGTCCCCGTCACCCGAAGCGCCGGCGCCGACTTCATCCTTCTGCAGGACGGCTCAGCGTCGATGCGCGTCAGCGACGTCGCGCCGGACCGCTGGCAGCGCTCAGTAGCGTGGATCCGCACGTTCACCGAGCTCCTCGGCTGGCAGGATCAGCGGGTCGCCCTCGCCCTTTTCGCCCACCGCGCGGCGCCGCAGATTCGACTGACCAGCGACCCCAACGCCCTGTTCTTCTTCCTCGACCACCTCGGCGACGAGCCCCCGTTCCGCCTCGAGGACGACACAAGCTGGGACACCAACATCGAGGAAGGCATCTACTGGGGCGTGCAGATATTCGAGCGCGACGCCCAGCTCAACGGCGAACGCCTCAGCGCCAAGGCGTTCATCGTGCTGTCGGACGGTCAGGCCTGGAGCGGCGAGGTCGACGACGCGCTCCAGCTTGCCCGGGATCGCGGCATCCGGGTGTACGCCGTGGGGGTCGGCACCACCGCCGGCGGGCTCATCCCCCAGCTCCCCGCCGGCCCCTACGATGCCCCCGAGGCCCCCATCCACTCGGTTCTCGACCGGCAGTCCCTGCGCGCCATCGCCGAAGCCGGAGACGGCGCGTACTACGAGCTCGGGGTGGACGCCGGGCAGGACATCGCGCTGCAGATCCTCGGCGACGTCGAGCGCCGCGCCCAGGCGACCCACCGCGAAGAGACGTTCACCGAGCTGTACTGGTATCTGCTCGCCGCCGCGGCGGGGCTCGTGGGTCTCGGCACGCTGCTGCTCAAGGAGCAGACCCAGCTCTGGTGGCAGTTGGCGACGGCCGCCGCCCTGGCGGCGTTGCTGCTGGGGGCCTGAATCTCGGGGAGTCTCTCCCCGGCCCGCCTTGTTCCCGTCGCCGAACGCGTCCAGCAGGGCGTCGAAGTCCTTCATCATGAACGGCTCGCCGATGGAGCAGTTCACCAGCGAGGCGGCGTTCTCGAAGAAGGGTCCGTAGTCGCCGAGCGTATCGAGGTTGAACGGCGCCTCGACGTTGTCCTTCTCCTGGACCTTGGCGAAGTCCCAGTCGCAGTGCCGGCGGTCCGGAAGGCGGAACTCGATGCGGGAGCCCTCAGTCCACGCTCGCCACCGGCTCCAGCCCCGTCTCGGCGATCGTCGGGGCCGCCTCGCCGGACGACAGGAAATCCAAGAGCTGCTGGGCGCGGTCCGGGTTCCCGGCCTCCGTCGCGATCCCTGCCGAGAACGTCGTGACCCGCTGGTACTCGGCGGGAAGGGGGCCGGCGTACGCCGCACCGTCGATCGAGAGTATCTCGCTGACCTGCTGAAAGCCGATCTCGATCTCGCCGCGCGCCACGACCGCCGCCACGCGTTCGCTGACGATGCGGCGGCTCTTCGGCGCGAGCTGCTCGGCCAGACCGAGCCTGGGAAACAGCTCGGTCGAGACGTAGGTCCCGCTCACGCTCGCCGAGTAGCCGATGGACTCGGCCGCGAGCAGCGTCTCGGCGAACGCCTCGGGCGTGCTGATGTCCGGCAGGGGTGATCCCTCGCGCACCGCCATCCCGATCGACGAGCTGGCCAAGTCCACTCGCGTCTCCGGCCGGACGAGGCCCCGCGCGATGAGCTCGTCCAGCCCGGCCTGCGACATGATCAGGACATCGAAGCGTTCCCCGCCCTCGAGCCTGGCCGGGATCGAGTCGGGCGCGCCGCCCGTCGACGCCCCGTACGCCGTCAGCAGCCGGATGCCCGTCTCGTCCTCGAACCGCGGCGCGAGCGCGTCGTAGGCGGCGGCGAGACCGCCCGAGGTCACCACCGCGACTTCGTGTAGCGCGTCCGCTCCGCCGTCCGCCGCCGTGCTGCCCGAGGGTGGCGCACAGGCGGCGGTGGCGGCCGCCAGGACGAGAAGGAGCGTGACCATTGGGCGTCTCTGCATGCTTTACACCTTCGAACCGGAGGTTACCGACCCGGTTGATGGTATCAGGAGGCCAAGAAATGATCCTGCCGGCGACGACGCGTCAGCCACGCTGATCGCGAGTGTGTGTGTGTGGCGGTCGCCGACCGAGCGGACAATCGGACCGGGCGCCGACCTGGAATGCTCGAATCCGGTCTACACTGAACCCCGTGACTGGCAATCGCTCCATGAACCTGACGATCGCGCTGGCCCTCCTGGTGGCCGGGAGCCACGCCCAGGCCCAGGAGTGGCCCGGATGGCGCGGGCCCGAGCGCGACGGGACCGTGCCGGCCGCGCAGACGCCGGCTGTCTGGCCGGAGGCGTTCGCCCGCGCTTGGCGGGTCGAGGTCGGCGAGGGCTACTCCTCGCCGGTGGTCTCCGGGGGGCGGGTCTTCGTCCACAGCCGGCGCGGCGATCTCGAGATGGTGACCGCGCTCGACTTGGCGAGCGGCGCGCGGCTGTGGCGGCACGACTACCCGGCGCGCTTCGTTCAGAACACCATCGTCCCCATCGACCTGCCGGGTCCGTTCGCGACCCCGCTCGTCGACGGCGGGCGCGTCTTCACGCTCGGGTCGGGCGGGATCCTGTCGAGCTGGGACGCCAAGACCGGCGCCCTGCTCTGGCGGAACGACTACTCGGCGACGGTGCTCGTGACTGACCTGTTCTGCGGCACCTCGGCCTCGCCGCTCCTCGCCGGCGGCGCGCTGATCGTACAGGTCGGCAGCGACCCCGCGGGCGGCCGTGTGCTCGCCCTCGACCCCGCGACGGGCGCGGAGATCTGGTCGTGGCGCGGCGTGGGACCCGGATACGCGTCGCCGATCCTGATCGAGGTCGACGGCCACCGCCAGCTCGTGACCCTGACCGAGTCGTCGGTGGTCGGGCTCGACGCCGCGCACGGCGCCCTGCTCTGGAGCGTGCCGTTCACCGACGAGTGGCAGGAGAACATCATGACCCCCGTCTGGACCGGCGCCCACCTTGTGGTCTCCGGCCCCCGCCAGGGGACGCACGCCTTCGCGATCCGCCGGCAGGGAGACGGCTGGCGGGCCGCGCGCGCCTGGAGCAACACGCGCGTGACGATGTACATGAGCTCGCCGGTGCTCGCCGACGGCATCCTCTACGGGCACTCTTCCACCCGCGCGGGCCAGTTCGTGGCTCTCGACGCGGCGACGGGGGCCGTGCGGTGGTCGAGCGAGGGACGCGAGGGCGAATACGCGTCGGTGCTGATCGCCGGCGACGACCTTCTGCTGCTGACCGCCGACGCCGAGCTGCTGGTGGCGGCGCCGAGCCCGGCCGGTTTCGCCGTCGCCCACCACTACGAGGTCGCGGACGGCGCCACCTGGGCGGTGCCGGTCCCCCTGTCCGATGGCCTGCTCGTCCGCGATGCGACCGGCCTCGCGCGCCTCGTTCCAGCCGATCAACCGCCGGAGTGAGCGCTCGCCGGTCCGCGCCGACCATTCTGGACCCCACCCGCCCGCACTCTCGTCCGTGTCTTGCGAACTCCCGCCCTGATCGGTAGGAGTCTGTGCCGTTGAACGGCGCGGACTCCTGCCAGCGCGGACTCGGTCCGGGGCAACCGTGATGAACTTCAAAGCCATCCCCGCTGGCGGGCGATGCGGGCGGCTTCGACCCGGTTCGACGCGCCGAGCTTGCTGATGGCCTCGGACAGGTAGTTCCGGATGGTGCCCTCCGACAGATGCAGGTCCGCCGCGATGCGGGCGCCCGAGACTCCCTCGCCGGCGAGTCGCAGCACCTGGCACTCGCGGTCCGTCAGCGGGTCGGCCTTGCCCCACGCGTCGGCGGCCAGTTCGGGTGCGATGGATCGACCGACCGCGTGGACCTCCCGGACGGCTCGCGCCAGCTCCTCGGCGGGCGCGTCCTTCAGCAGATAGCCGCGCACGCCGGTGTCCAGCGCCCGGCGCAGGTAGCCGGGGCGGGCGAAGGTGGTGAGGATGATCACGCGCATGCCGCGCTCGACCAGCTTTGCCGCGAACTCCAGCCCGGTGACCCGCGGCATCTCGATGTCGGTGAGCACGACGTCCGGCTCGAGGCGCTCGGCGAGCCGCAAGGCCTCGGCGCCGTCCCGCGCCCGGGCGACCACCTCGATGTCGTCCTCGAGGTCGAGAAGGGCGCAGAGCGCCCCCAGCACCAGTGCCTGATCCTCGGCGACCCGCGCCGGAGGCCGGAGCCGGCGCACCTCGGCCTGCGAGAGACGACCTTCGAGGCTCGCTCGATCTGGTAATCCTGAAAACGCTCTCGCTTGCGCCGATGCACGGTTGGGGCATTGGCCTACGGATCCAGCAGATGTCCTCGGGAGTGCTGGAGGTCAACCAGGGCTCGCTGTATCCGGCCCTCCAACGCCTTGAGAAGCAGGGGCTGATTCGCAGCGACTGGGGAACGACCGACAACAACAGGCGGGCGCGCTACTACCGGCTGACGCCGTCGGGTCGGGGAGCGCTCGGCGAGGAGATCGACAGTTGGCAGCGCTTCGCCGAAGGTCTCGGCGCGGTGTTGCGGAGCACTTGATGCGGTGGGTATACGCCGCCCGCGCCCGTCTCCGCCTTCTGCTCTTCCGTGAAGAGGTCGAGCAGCGGATGGACGAGGAGTTCCGCTTCCATCTGGACATGGAAAACGGAGCGATTGGTGCGCGAGGCGGGAGTCAACCCGCGGGAAGCGCGTCGACGGGCGCGCGCCGCCTTCGGCGGCGTCGAAGCGCACAAGGACGCGGTGCGTGACGGCCGCGGCGGTTGGGCCTGGCTCGGTCGCGACATCCGCGACGGCATTCGGTCCCTGGCCAAGCACCCGGCGTTCACGGCGGTTGCCGTTCTCTCGCTGGCGCTCGGCATCGGCGCCAACACCGCCATCTTCAGCCTCGTCAACGCGGTGATCCTTCGCGATTCGCCGATCGAGCGGCCGGAAGAGGTAGTCAACCTCTATCTATCTGCACCAGGCATCGTTCGAGTTCGGCACGTTGTCCTACCCCGATTTCGAGGATGTCCGCGACGGCACCGCCGAGGCGTTCAGCGACATCGCGGCCTCCCATTTCGTACCGTTGACGATCGACCGCGGGGAGGGTGGAGGCGTCGGCCTGGCGCCTGCGGAGGCGGTCACCGGCAGCTACTTCCCGATGCTGGGAATCGAGGCGGCGGTCGGACGCACCCTGCTGCCGAGCGACGACGTCTCGCGCGCCGGGCATCCGGTCGTGATGCTCGACTATCGATACTGGAAGAACGCATTCGCCGGCGACCCGGAGGTCGTCGGACACAAGATGCGCGTCGGCGGCCGCGCGTACACCGTGATCGGAGCGGGGCCGCCCGACTTCGCGGGCACCGTCCGCGGCCTTACGCCGACGTTCTACGTCCCGTACATGATGGCCGAGGAGGAGGGCTTCGAGACGCGCTACCGGCGCGCGATGACACAGCGGGTCCAGCGGTTCGACGGGGACGGCGAGGTCACCGACGACGAGACGCTGCTCTACCAAGTGGAACCTTGCCAGGGCGCCCTGTTCAGCCGGCTGACGGCCAGGGACGGCGAACCGATCGACGCGGGCGGCCGGCGCGAGCAGGAGCGACACTGGGAGGAATTCCAGGCCGAGATCGACGACCCGGGGAAGCGGGCGGAGCGCGAGCGGGAAGCAGAGGAGAACGAGATCAAGTTCGACGAAGAGCTGGTCGGCCGGTTCACGGCCAGGCTGGACGGGGTGCGGGATCTGCGGGGCCGCCCCAGCTACGTCATCTCGTTCGAGCCCCGGCCGGGGAAGCTCCCTGTGCGCAGGCGGATCGACCACGCCCTGAACAAGTCGCGGGGCGAGGTCTGGATCGACACGGAGACCTACGAGATCGCCCAGATCAGCTTTCAGCTGATGGATCGCGTGCGCCTCTGGTGGGGCATCATCGGCTCCATCTCCGACGCTACCGGGCGCCTCGAACGCCGGCCCGTCGCCGGCGACGGCTGGCTGGACACCGAATTCGAGGTCTACTTCCACGTGCGGGTGCTGTTCCGGACCACCCGCCGGAACACGACGACGCAGTGGAGCGAGTTCGAGCTCGCGGACTGACGCGGGCGGAGGGTAGGATAGAGCCCGAATTCAGGCTGGCCCCGGGGCGTCGGTGTCAACGCCGTCCAGCCCGAGTTCTTGGAGCATCTCTCGGCGACAGGTCCCGCACAAGCGCCGGTTCCCGCTCTCGACCATTTCGCGCAGTTCCATGGGTGGTGCCCGCCAGTCGAGGGATCGGGTCAACTCGTCCAGGCAGCGCGGACAGGTCGGTGCCGGCGCTCCGGACTCCATCGCCCGGCACAGCAGGTAGCACATGGCCCCCGCCACGTCGTTCACTCCTGCTGCTTCCGGATCCGGCCTCTCCGGTCGCTGCCACAGTCGCCCGACCAGCCGGAACATCCGCTCGCAGTCCCACGGCTTGAACTCGTGGATCTCCGCGGTCTTCTGGGGCTTCGATTCGGTCATCGCGCTGGCGGCCCTTGCGTGCCAGTGATCACGGTGGCCTCGTGGTCCCCCCTGGCAGGAGCAACCAGTCTCAGGCCGACGAAGTGTCCCTCCGAGGGCCTCGGCGGGGACACGCCTCGCCGAAGCCCTCGAAAGTCCGTACGCGTGTACGTCCGATGTGGCAATCCGCCCCGTTCAGGCCGCTCACGTCCTCGACGAGAGCGCGAACATCTGCACCTCGGGGCTGACGCGGCAGCGGGGCGACGACGACGGCTGCACGTGGCTTCGAGAACGAAATGCGCTTGGCTTGAGACGATGCGCTTTGGCTTGAGACGATGCGCTTTGGCTTGGGACGATACGCTTTGGCTTGGGACGATGCGCTTTGGCTGGGACGATACGCTTTGGCTTGGGACGATGCGCTTTGGCTTGGGCGATACGATTTAGCTTGGGACGATGTCCTTAGTGAATCAGCATACCGCGGAGAGCTCGGTGATGTCCACTGCAGGCGACGGACCTCGATTCTCTCCGTCGAGCCAAGACGACGAGGAGCGCCGGAGCGCCCGCGCGCGAGCGCTCCGGCCCTGCAGTTGATGCGTCAGTCGCCGGTGATCGGCAACCGCCGCGACGTGTATCGATAGCGGGCCGCGTCACCCGTCCCGTGTCCGGCGCGCTTGCACCATACCGGTAATCCCCCCGCCGATGACCAGGGCGATGGCGAGCGCTCCGGTTCCGAGGAGCGCGGGTGCGGCCGACATCGGCAGGAAGCCGCGGATCGCGAGAAACAGCCCCATCCCCGCGGCGCCGCCGAGGAGCCAGCCGGCTCCCTCCAGCCAGTGCATGTCGCGAAACGGATGCAGTTCTCGGCCGGGTCCCCACAGGGCAGCCGCTGCGGCCCAGACCCGGTCCGCGTCCCAGCAGAGCAGGTAGACGACCGCGAGCAGCATGCCCGCGACGATGACGGCGGTCAGGCCGAAGCCGACGCCGATGGTGATCAGCAGGATGCTGGCGACCACCGGAAGGAACAGCGCCGCGCCCAGCGTCGCGGTGCGGGGAACGAGCAGCAGCATCGCCGCGAGCACCTGCACGAGGCCGATGAAGCGCCACCAGGGGCCGGTGCGGTACATCGCCTCGAAGAAGAAGCCGACGGGGTTGTCGACCGGCAGGATCGTGAACCGCTGCCCGGTCAGCTTGACGAGGCCCGTGGGCAGGAAGGCCATCGCGAGGAGGAGGCGGTTCATCAGCGTGAACCGCCTCAGCAGGGGCGTGGCGCGGACGCGTGCGAGCAGGTCCGCCATGGCGGGCGGCAGGTCTTGGCGCATCGCGGGGTCGGGTGAGGCGCTCGGAGCTCTCAAATCGCGCCGGGCGCGAAGGACCAGCCGGCGGCGCTCGTTCTGCGCTACGGTCGACAAAGTACCTTACGAGCCCAGCGCTTGCCCCGTTCGCGACCCTGCGGGAGTCTCGATCCGAAATAGAATGGGACGCGATCGCGTCACGTCATCCGGAGGTCACAACATGGGCAGCAACTCTGCGGCGTACCGTCGTGTCGCCCCCTGGTTCGCACTAGCCGGCGTCCTGCTCCTCATCTTGCCGGTCGTCGCCGCCCAGGAGGAACAGGCGGACCGCGAGCCTCCCGGTCTCCCCGACGTCTCCGTGCCGGACGATCCGTTCGTCATCAACACCCATGCGATCGAGGAGGTCCGCGTGGTCGTCGTGACGAAGGGGCTGTCGCATCCGTGGGGGATGGCGTTCCTGCCCGATGGGGGCATCCTGGTCACCGAGCGCGACCGCGGGCGGCTCCGGATGATCCGCGACGGGGTGCTCGACCCGGAGCCCGTCGCCGGGGTCCCGGCTGTATTCACCGGGGGTCTCGCCGGCTTGATGGACGTGGCGCTGCATCCCGCCTTCGACGAGAACCGGCTCGTCTATCTCACCTACACCCGACCGTTGCCGGACGACGCCGCGACCGTCGCCCTGGTGCGGGGGCAGCTCGACGGCATGACGCTGCGCGGCGTCGAGGACGTGTTCGTGGCCGAGCCGTTCGGGGGGACGACGGCCGGGGCCCGCATGGGGTTCGCTCCCGACGGCACCCTGTACCTGACGGTCGGCGGCGCCTTCCGCACCGACCCGGCCGAGTCGCGCGCCCAGGATCCGGGCAGCCACGCGGGCAAGGTGCTGCGGCTGAGGGACGACGGCTCCGTGCCGGAGGACAACCCGTTCGTCGGCCGGGAGGGCTACAAGCCGGAGATCTTCTCGTTGGGGCACCGGAACCACCAGGGACTGACGCTGCATCCGGAAACGTTCGCCCCGCTGACGACCGAGCACGCCGTGCAGGGCGGGGACGAGCTGAACGTCATCGAGGCCGGGAAGAACTATGGGTGGCCGATCGTGTCCTACGGGCGGCAGTACGACGGCGCGCGGGTGTCCGGCCGGTTCTGGGCGCCGGGCATGGAAGAGCCGCTCGTCTTCTGGTCGCCGTCCATCGCCCCGGGCGGCCTGACCTTCTACACGGGTGACCGATTCCCCGCTTGGAAAGGGAACCTGTTCGTCGGGGCGATGATGACGGGCCGGATCCGCGGGACCGGACACCTCGAGCGGATCGTCTTCAACGACGTGGGAGAGGAGCTGGCCCGGGAGTGGATCCTGACCGATCTCAGGCAGCGGATTCGCGACGTGCGCCAGGGCCCGGACGGCTTCCTGTACGTGCTGACCGACGAGGACGAGGCGGCCCTGCTCCGGCTCGAGCCGGTAGCGGAGGCCACCGAACCTTAGAAGCCGTGGCGAAAGTCCCCGCTGCATTCGAGCGGCGCGTGCTGCCCACCGTGGTCACTGAAAACTCCTCGCCTCGATTACTGAGGGGGAGGGCAGGACAGCTTCGGACCCCGGCCGAAGAGCCCGAGCATCTCCACGCCGACGAGCGGACGGAGATCAGAAAGACCACCGTGAAATCGGCAGGTAGACGAGGTTCACGATCTCGCCACCGCCGACTGCGCCTTGACCCAGGCGCCGATCGCCAGGCCGAGCGCGCAGAACGGAACAACGCCCGCGAGCACCGTTCCCGCCAGAGCGAACCACTGCCCGCGGTACAGGGTCACCCCGCCCGCGAACGCCCCGAGCAGGAAAAGGCCGAGCACGACGGCCATGCCGAAGAGCAGCGCCGTCGTCACCCGAGCCAGCAGGTAGGCGGCCACCGGCATCGGCGTGGTCTGCTCGAGCAACAAGGCGCCGCTGTCGCGCTCGGTCGCGAAACCGACCCCGAACCCGAACAGGGAGGGCCCGATGAGCCCGAACACCCCGTAGGTGGCCAGCAGACAGGTCGGCGCGACCGGCGAGAAGCCCATCACCACGCCGAAGAAGACGTAGAACATGAGCGGGAAGACCAGACGTCCAGGTCCAGTCCGTCCAGGGCGACGACATCTCCATAGCGATGACTCACCGCCGACAATGTCGCGAGGCGCCCGTTCAGCATGTGCGATCCCCCGTTACCGTCCGTTGCGATTCCGAAACCGATGGTACGAACCCGGAGAGGGCGCCGGTAGTGCAAACCGTCACCGCCGGGTCGTGACAAAGGTCATCCGGCGCCTGTGCCTGGCAAGGGGACTGGATACAGTAGACTCGTCTTCCTCCGGCTCTGGCCGGGGCCGCCTCGGGAGGATGGATGAGCGTACTGATCAGGAACGGCCGGGTGGTGACCGCGGCCGACGACTATCGCGCCGACATTTTCGTGGACGGCGAGACGGTGGCGTTGATCGGCCGCGACCTCACGCTGCCCGCCGACCGGATCATCGACGCCGCGGGGCGGCTCGTGCTGCCGGGCGGGGTCGATCCCCACACCCACATGGAGATGCCGTTCGGCGGTACCGAGTCGTCCGATACGTTCGAGACCGGCACCCGCGCGGCGGCGTTCGGCGGCACGACGACCATCGTCGATTTCGCGATTCAGAACCGCGGCGCATCCACCCTCGAGGGCCTGGACACGTGGCACGCCAAGGCCGCCGGAAAGGCGGCCATCGACTACGCGTTCCACATGATCATCACCGACCTGCCCGACCGCCGCGTGCCGGAGATGCGCCGGCTCGCGGACGAGGGGGTCACCAGCTACAAGCTGTTCATGGCCTACCCCGGGGTGCTGCTCTCCGATGACGCCACGATCTTCCGGGCCATGCGCAAGGCGGGAGAGGAGGGCACGCTCGTCTGCATGCACGCGGAGAACGGCGTCGTCATCGACGAGCTGGTCAAGTCGGCGCTGGCGGCGGGTCACGTCGAGCCGAAGTACCACGCGCAGACGCGGCCGACGCGCCTCGAAGCCGAGGGCGCGCACCGCGCGCTCGCCATCGCCGAGGTCGCCCGCGCGCCCGTCTACATCGTGCACCTGAGCTGTTACGACGCGCTCACCGAGCTGCGGCGCGCGCAGGCGCGCGGGGTGATGGCGCACGCCGAAACCTGCCCGCAGTACCTGCTGCTCGACGTCGAGGCCTACGACGAGCCGGGCTTCGGCGGCGCCAAGTACGTTCTCACGCCGCCCCTGCGGGAAAAGTGGAACCAGGACGAGCTGTGGCGCGGCCTCCGAAGCCGCGATCTCGACGTCATCTCCACCGACCACTGCCCCTTCTGCCTGCGCGAGCAGAAAGAACTCGGGCGCGACGACTTCAGCCGCATCCCGAACGGCGGACCCGGCGTCGAGAACCTCATGAGCCTCATCTTTCACCACGGGGTCAATGCCGGCCGCATCGACGTCAACCGGTTCGTGGACCTCACCTCGACGACGCCGGCCCGTATCTTCGGGATGTTCCCGCGCAAGGGCACCCTCGCGGTGGGCTCGGACGCGGACATCGTCATCTTCGATCCGGAACGCGAGGTGACCATCAGCAGCAGCGACCCGCGCACCCACCACATGAACGTCGACTACAGCCCCTACGAGGGGTTCCGGGTACGGGGCTACGCGCAAACGGTGCTGTCGCGAGGCCGCGTCATCGTCGACGACGGAGAGTAGGTCGGGCGGCCCGGAGACGGGCAGTTCATCCGGCGCGGTCCCTACGGAGGCGCGTACGCGCCCGCCGCCTCGCGGCGAACGGCGGACGACCTCCGAATCGGAGCCCCTGGCGCTCGCGGAGACTGAATTGCCGAACTCGACTGCGACCCCCGGCGTCGCGGCCGGCCGCCTGCCGGCCCCGGCCTACGTCAGGAACTTCGCCGACCTGCATCCGCCGTACGGCACGCACGAGGCCGTCGTCGCGGCGGATCGCTGCTACTTTTGCCACGATGCGCCCTGCGTCGCCGCCTGCCCGACTGCCATCGACATTCCGCTCTTCGTTCGCCAGATCGCGGCGGGCAGCCCGAGAGCCGCGGCCAAGACCATCTTCGACCGGAACATCCTGGGCGGGATGTGCGCACGGGCCTGCCCCACCGAGACGCTCTGCGAACAGGCGTGCGTCAGGGAAGCGGCCGAGGGCAAGCCGGTGGAGATAGGCCGGCTGCAACGCTTTGCCACCGACGCGCTCATGGCGCGCGACGGGCACCCCTACCGGCGCGCCGCGCCCACCGGAAAGCGCGCCGGCGTCGTGGGGGCGGGGCCCGCGGGGCTGGCGTGCTCCCACCGGCTGGCCCTGAAGGGACACGCCGTCACGCTGTTCGATGCGCGCGCCAAGGCCGGCGGTCTCAACGAGTTCGGCATCGCCAGCTACAAGACCGTCGACGACTTCGCGGCGCGGGAGGTCGACTGGCTGCTCGGCATCGGCGGCATCACGGTGGAGCTGGGCCGGCGACTCGGCGATCATCTGACGCTCGACGGACTCGCGCACGAGTACGACGCGGTCTTTCTGGGCATCGGCCTGGGCGGTGTCAACGCGCTCGCGGTGGAGGGTGACGCCGCCGACAATGTCGACGACGCGGTCGATTTCATCGCCGAGCTGCGCCAGGCGGCGGATCTATCCACGCTGCCGGTGGGCCGGCGCGTGGTCGTCATCGGCGGCGGCATGACGGCCGTCGACGCCGCGGTGCAGGCAAGGCTGCTCGGCGCCGAGGACGTCGCGATGGTCTATCGCGGCGGGCGCGACAGGATGAGCGCCTCGGCGTTCGAGCTTGATCTCGCCGCGTCGAAGGGCGTGCGCATCGTCACCAACGCCCGGCCGGCGCGGCTGCTGGGCGACGGTGCCGTGCGCGAAGTGGAGTTCGTGCGGACGGTGGATCGCCCCGACGGCTTCGAGGACATCGGGGAGACCTTCCGGCTGCCGGCCGACGAAGTGTTCAGGGCGATCGGGCAGAAGCTCGACGAGACCGCGAACGGTCTGGCTCTCGCCGGCCGCAAGATCCGGGTGACGGGTCCGGGACGCACGAGCCGCGCGGGCGTCTGGGCCGGCGGCGACTGCGTGGCGGACGGTGACGACCTGGTCGTGACGGCGGTTGCGCAGGGACGCGACGCCGCCGAGGACATCCACGCCGCCCTGACGGGATGACGGGGACGGGGCAACGACATGGCGACACTCGCAACCGACTTTCTCGGCATAAGGTCCCCCAATCCGTTCTGGCTGGCCTCGGGACCGCCGACCAACAAGGAGTACAACGTCCGCCGCGCCTTCGAGGCGGGTTGGGGCGGCGTGGTCTGGAAGACGCTGGGAGAGGAAGGACCGCCGCTCGTCAACGTCAACGGACCGCGCTATGGCGCCGTCTGGGGCGCGGACCGGCGACTGCTGGGCCTCAACAACATCGAGCTGATCACCGACCGGCCCCTCGAGCTGAACCTGCGCGAGATCAAGGCGGTGAAGCGGGACTATCCCGACCGCGCGGTGGTCGTCTCGCTGATGGTGCCCTGCGAGGAAGAGGCCTGGAAGCGCATCCTGCGGAGGGTCGAGGAGACGGGTGCCGACGCGGTCGAGCTGAACTTCGGCTGTCCCCACGGCATGAACGAGCGCGGCATGGGCTCTGCCGTGGGCCAGGTGCCGGAATATATCGAGATGGTGACGCGCTGGGTGAAGGCGGCCACGCGGATGCCCGTCATCGTCAAGCTCACGCCCAACGTCGCCGACATTCGTCGCGCCGCGCGCGGCGCGACGGCGACGCCGTCAGCCTGATCAACACCGTGAACTCGATCACCTCGGTCAATCTCGACACCTTCAGCCCCGAGCCCTCGATTGACGGCAAGGGCAGCCACGGCGGCTACGCCGGCCCGGCCGTGAAGCCGATCGGGCGTATTCGGTTACCGGGTGCGGGACTGATTTTCTCCAGTGGAAATGGGCGGAAATGAACCGAGCCGTCGGGGAAGTTGCTGCATGACGAGGTTGTCCCCGCGCAGATTTGTCGGCATCGCAGCGTCGGTCTCTGTGGCTGTGAGGAGGCCGGAAACGAGGGGCACGAGGGGCGACTCGCCGGCCGGCGGACCTGTGCAGAGCATGTCGCTGTTGAGAGCGCCCATGGCAGACTCGCAGTCCCATTGTCGCCAAGGCAGCTTGTCGGCGCGTCATCGGCAGCGACGGTCGGTCCGGCTGGTTCGCTCGCGGAGCGCTGGGTCTGGCGGCTCCGCGGCGCCCCGGTCCCCCGCGGCGGCGCGAGACCACGCGGGTCCCGGCGACGGCGCCGCCGCCATGAGGGACACGCGGCGGGGACCGACGCCGCGAACAGCGGCGAGCTGCCTGGTGGCGTTCCCGCCGCTGGCGGCGAAACCCACGGGTCGCGGGCTCGGGCGGCGGCGGGACGGCGCGGATTGAGTGCGGGCCGGGGGCGCGCAGGAGGACGGGAAGCGGATGAGCGGTTTCCACGCCGCCCGGCGTCAGGCGGGCGGCGGCAACGCAAGCGCTTCGGGCACGACGGGTTCGGGGGCGCACAGCATCGTCGTGATCAGCGAGCGCGGGTCGAGGTTGCGTTGGCGGGCGGTACGCACGACGCTGGCCAGCACCTGCTGGGTGTCGGCCCCGCGCCGGGTGCGGTTGCCGCCGCAGACCTTACGCGTGACCACTGCGGGTCGGATGGCCTGTTCGGCCCGCCAGTTGGTGGCGTCGATCGACGGGTCGCACAAGAAGAGGAACACCGCCGGGAATTCGTTGGCCAAGTGCTTGGCGAAGCGCTCGGCGGCGGCCAACGGCGGCGCGGTGTCGATCAGCCGGCCGAGCCGGGCGGCGAGCCGACCGCGGGCCGACGCCAGACCGTGCTCACTGATTTCGCCCGCGTTCGAGCGGTCCCGCAGGGCGAGGCCGTCCCGCAGGACCGCCTGCACCGCGCCCGCCCACGGGCTGTCGGGATGAGCGGCCTGCAAGTCCTTGCACCGTCTCAAGAGGTGGGCCAGGCACGTTTGATGCGGCGCCTTCTTGAAGCCGCGATAGGCCACCCACCCGTCCCGCACCAGCACGCCGGCGAAGTCGGGGCCGAGAACCGCCGCCGCCTCGGCGAACCCCCGGCCGTCGCAGATGGCATAGACCGTCGTCTCCGGGGTGGCGAACGCCCACAGCCAGTGGAGGATCGCGTTCACCCGCCAGCCGGTCTCATCCGGCGTGACCACCGGACTGCAGCGGACCTGCTCGCGCAGCGCCGCATACGCGGGCGCCGCCGCGTCGGCGGTGCGGTGCAGCAGTTGGACCAGGCCGCCCTTGGTCACCGACAGTCCGAACTGCGTCCGCAGAACGCGGACGACCTTCTCCAGCGGCATGCCCAGCTCGGTGTGCAACTCGACGACCAGCGCGGCGACGTTCGGGCCCAGTTGAGCGGCAGCCGCGCCCAACGCGTCGGAGGTCTGCAGCGCGTGCCGGCCCTGCACGCGCCGCTGACACTGCGAGCAGTGGCCCACCTCGATGTCGAAGCGCCGCACGAGGGGACGCACCTCGGGCAGGTCTTCCTGATACTGCGACGCCACACGGTCCAGCGCGACCGCGCCGCCGCAGTCCGGACAGCTCGTCGGGGCCGGCGCCACGTGGGTCTCGTCAGCCTGCGTCGGCGGCCGGCGGCGCCCCTGCCTGCCGTACTCCGCCCCGGCTCGCCGCCCGGGACGCCCGCCGCGTCCCTGCGGACGGTCCTTGGCGAAGGGGGCCGCTTGTCGGCGGCCGGCGCGCCGCGCCGCCTCGAGCTCCTTCTCCAGATGCTCGCTGCGGCGCTTCCAGTGATCCCGCTCCTCGATCAGCTTCGCCTTGTCTCGTTCGAGGCGCTCGATGCGCACGTCCCGAGGGTCTCGCTGAGGCCCAGGACCCTTCGAACCGCCGCGGTCATCGCTCTTGCGCGCCATACTTCACGTATCGGCACACGCCCGCCGTACCTGCACACCTTTTCGTGGATTTTCTCGCCACGACCCGCTAACCGAAGACGATCGGGCTTCACATGGTCGCCGAGATCGCCCGCGACCCCGACACCGCGAGCGTGCCGCTCTCCGGCATCGGCGGCATCACCACCTGGCGCGACGCGGCGGAGTACATCGCACTCGGCTGCGGCAACGTGCAGGTTTGCACCGCCGCCATGACCTACGGCTTCCGCATCGTCGAGGAGATGATCGCGGGGCTGCGCCTCTGGATGGAGGACAAGGGGTTCGAGCGCTTGTCCGACTTCCAGGGGCGCGCCGTCGGAAACGTCACCGACTGGCAGCACCTCAACCTGAACTACGTCGCCAAGGCGCGGATCGACCAGCAGCTCTGCATCCGGTGCGGGCGCTGCTACGCAGCCTGCGAGGACACGTCGCACCAGGCGATCGCAATCCGCGACGGACGCGTCTTCGAGGTGATCGACGAAGAATGCGTGGCCTGCAACCTGTGTGTCGTCACCTGTCCGGTCGAGAACTGCATCACGATGGAAACGCTCCCTGTCGGCGCGGTCGACACACGCACCGGCGAGGTCGTGAAGGGCTACGCCAACTGGACGACGCACCCCAACAACCCGGTCTCGCGCCGGTCCGGCGATGATGGCTGAGATGCCTCCGGCCGGCACGGTGCGACGGCCTCCTCGTCCGCGATGCTACCAGCCTCGCGCGCCTCGTCCGGCCGCTCCGTCGCCCGCTTGAGCCTTCGCTGTGCTTCGCGTCGATCTTCTCGCCGTCTTGCGAACGCCAACGTTGATCTGTACCCTTCAACGGGCGACGACAGGGCTCTCGGGCCATCGTGCCCTGCGGCACACGGTCGACGCGAGGAATCGAAGCTATGGCGAAGATAGAAGGAATCCGGATCGCGAACTACCGGGTGCTGAAGAACCTGCGGCTCGGAAAGCTGTGGAATACGCAGCACTTTGAGTCCCTGACGCCGATGTCCGTCGTAATCGGGAAGAACGGTGTCGGCAAGAGTTCGCTCTTCGATGCCTTCGGTTTCCTCGCTGACTGCCTGAAGCTGGGCGTCGAGGACGCGTGCGACGCTCGAGGGCGTGGCGGATTCCAGCGGATCCGCTCCATAGGTAGTGACGAGCCGATCCGATTCGAGCTCTACTACCGACAGGAAGCGAAAGCCCGTCCCATCACGTACGAGCTAGAGATCGACACGGACTCTTCCGAACGGCCGTACGTCTCCCGTGAACGCCTTCGCCAACGTCGCAAGGGACAAAGCCATGGACGGCCCTTCTCTTTCTTGATGATGCACGACGGCAGAGGTTTGGCCTGGAAAGGAGACGCGCAGGGCCGACGATTCGACGAGGCTCATGGAAGCGTAGCCGAGCTGGAATCGTTAATAGATCTAATAGAGAGAGGGGCACCCGGAGAGGAGAGTGCCGAAACC
The DNA here is from genome assembly GCA_965229825.1 of Vicinamibacterales bacterium. Taxonomy (GTDB): domain Bacteria; phylum Acidobacteriota; class Vicinamibacteria; order Vicinamibacterales; family UBA8438; genus JAJEEA01. Next base: position 284,392 of record CBDDJQ010000011.1, on the reverse strand, counting down.
GAGATCGTCGAGCTTGAGGACAAGCGTAAGCTCGGCATCGCCACCCTCGGGGAGTTGAAGCGGCATCCCAGGATATCGTCCTTCCGGCAGTTCGTGGAAGGATGGTACCTGAGCTACTTCACTCCCGATGCTGCCCGAAGCCTCCCGTTGGCCGGGCCGCAGAAGCACCTGAACATTCATGGCGACAACCTCGGCAACGTCGTGCAGTTCATGGAGCGGGAACACCGCGACAGATTCACAGACATCCTGGATCGTATCGCCGACAGGATTCCAGGCATAGACCGGATCGATACCGAGCAGAGTCCGGATGGGAGGCTGTTGCTCCGGTTCAACGACAGGGGTTTCGGTGATCCCTTCTACGCCCAGCAGATGTCCGACGGTACGTTGAAAGTCTTCGCCTACCTACTCATGCTGGAGGATCCGCAGCCGCCGCCATTCATCTGCATAGAGGAGCCGGAGAACGGTCTCTATCACAAGCTGCTGGAAGTTCTGGCCGCCGAGCTTCGCGAGCATGCCACGACGGGAAGGAACCCGCCACAGATTTTTGTCACCACGCATCAACCGTATTTCGTCGACGCGTTGAAACCGGACCGGGATTCGGAGAAGGAAGAAGATGGCGCCAAGATCTCACGAGCCAGCGACGACGAGATAGTCAAGGCCATGGTGAACGAAGGATTGCTGCTCGGTGGTCTCTGGTACAGCGACTACCTGGATCGGAAGTAAACGTATGCACTTCGAGGTATTGGTAGAGGACAAGTCTGGGAGCATTGCACTCGACGTCCTCCTGAAGATGATCCTCGGCTTGAACGGGCACGACCATTCCTGGAAACTGCATCCCTACAAGGGCATCGGTCGTATACCGAAGAACTTGCATGCTCTACCGAATCCGAAGAAGAAATTTCTGCTGAATCATCTGCCCATGCTGCTGCGGGGGTATGGGCAGAGTCTCCGGCTCGGGCACGGCTGCGTAGTCGTCGTCGTGGACCTCGACACGGAGGACTGCGTGGCGTTCAAGCAGGAGCTGCTTGGAGTACTGGCAACCTGCAGACCACCTCCGACAACTCTGTTCAGGATTGCCATCGAGGAGAGCGAGGCATGGTTGCTCGGCGATCGGGACGCCGTGAAGGCGGCCTACCCGAAGGCCAAGGACCCGGTTCTCAGCGGCTACAAGCAGGACAGTATTTGGAGTCTCCTCAAATGCGTGTGGGTAGCGGCGGCGCCAGTTCTATGCCTCCACAGCAGAGGAACAGCATCGAGATCAACGCGCCGGGCGAGTGGAAGCCATAGGCGCGACGCGCGATCACCCGCAGCTTGTTGTTGATGCCCTCCACCGGACCGTTCGTCATCTTCGTGTCCAGGTACGCCAGGATGCCTTCAGCGTGTTTCCGAATCGTACGCCCCAGCTTCACGAACGGCGTCAGGCGGGACCGCGCAGCCCACTCCAGCCACTCATCGAGCAGCGCCGGCGCATCCTCGGGTGTCGCCTGCCCCAGGATCGTCGCCAGGTACTCCTTCAGTTCGTAGGCCCGGTCCAGCGCCCGGTTCTTACGACGCAACGTCTCCAGACGCCGGGCCTCACCAGGCCTCAGCCGCGCCGGGTGCTTCAGCAACGCATAGCGCGTCCCCTTGAGCGCCTTCGCATCCTCCGGCTCCGAGGCCAGCCGCCGCTGCTCCGAACGCCGCACCTCGTCAACCGCATCCGCCGCAAGCCGTTCAACGTGAAACCGGTCGAACACCACCCGCGCGTGCGGAACCCACGCCCGCAGCGCCTTCTGCCAGCTCGACGCCAGGTCCGCCGTCACCAACTCGATCCGCGCACAGCCACCAGGTCCCAACTGCTCGAAGAAGGCCCCCAGCGTCTCGGCGCTGCGCCCCCGCCCCGCCCAAACCACCCGACGCTCGTCATGGTCAACCACGATCGTCAGGTAGCGGTGACGCTTCCGGTAGCTGAACTCATCGACGCCGATTCGTCTCAGCTTGGCGAACCGAGCCCCGTCCAGCCGCCGCGCCACAACCCGTTCCACGATGCTGCCCACCGTCACCCACGATATCCCCAGCAGGCGGCTCACCGCCGTCCGGTCCGTCACCTGCGCCAGATACGCCGCCAATTCCTCGAACCCCGACGTGAACACGCTGCTGCCGCTCGCCCACGGCACCTGCTCCACCTTCACCCCGCGGCAACGCCGGCACGACACCCGCCACGGCGCATACCGCAGCCACGCCGGCATCCGGCCCCAGGACAGATGCCGCCACTCGCGCACCGGCTGCCGGTCATACCGCGGCGACCGCTTCCCGCACGTCCCGCACCGGGAACGCCGCCACGCCGGCTCCACCGACACCGTCAACGGACCGTCGGCGGCCATTTCCACCTGCTTGACGTACATCTGCGTGACACCCAACAGCCGCCGTAGTAACGTAGTCAGACGCATGGGGCTCTCCTCCTCGCGGGTCGTGGTGATACACGCCCATGAGACCAGGAAGCCCCTTGCGTTTGCAACCGCTTCCGCCAAGCGAGACGACGCACGCGGCCCCGACAACACCCTTGGCCCCGCCCAACGGGCGTCCGCCGCCGGCGCCGGGACCCGAGGTGGCCGTTGGGGCAATCAGCCAGCGTCTATCCCCGAACCGCCAGCCGTCGCGCTTTCCGCGTTGTCGTGGACGGCCGGGACGCCCCCGTCCAGGCCGGGCCGCAAGGCCCATATCTGCTGCTTGAGCGGAGGGACGGACGGTGTGTCACCCGAAGGGCCGCAGCGCAGCGAAGGACGCGCGTAGCGCGTTGACACGCCGGCCGGCCCGCAGCTACTCCGCTCCGACTATATCCCGCCACGGTGCGCCACGCCCGCCGCCGGTCAGGTGAACTGCCAGCACCCCTCGCCGACCCGCCGATCGCGCCTCAACCCACCCACACCCGTTTGAGGAGAGCCAGTATTTGCGGCACGTGGGAGGTACTTGCGGACGCTGTTCATCCGGGCGGATCCGCACAGCTCAAGAACGCAGGATATCCAACCGCGGGCAAGGCCAAGTGCGCCTGGGCTCGGAGAATCACCCCCCGCATGGACGTGAACCTCAACCGGTCGAAGAGCTTCCAGGTGTTTCGCGACGGAGTGAAAGGCCTGGCTGGCATTTGACGTCAGGACAACGTGCGTTGCGCCGATACCCCCGACGTCGGCAGACCTGCGACCACTGGCTCACCCCGGAATCGCCGGTTCCCGACGGCCTGGATGGCAACACCCCATCGGGTACCGCGCAGCGCCGGAGCGGCGGCCCTCCGCGGCCTCCGAGGGCGCCGGCTCGGGCAGCACCAGGAGGACCCCCGCGAACACGGCGACCCAGACTCCCGCACCATCGCCGAGGTCGCCCGCGCACCCGTCTGCAACTTGCACCTGAGCTGTTGCGACGCGCTCGCCGAGCTGCGGCGCGCGCAGGCGCGCGGCGTGATGGCGCACGCCGAGATCGGCGCGCAGCTGCGCTGGCCTACGCCTCAGGTTCCGATCGTTTGGACGCTGTAAGGACGGTCAGGGGCGCGTGGGCCATGAAGTCGTCCCAGTACGAATCGCCCCGCTCGGATGGTGCGAGCCGGGCATCGACCCAGCGGAAATCCTGGAACCCCGCGTCGCGCGCCGCAGCCACGTAAGTGGCGGGTTTCAGATAGTAGTTCTCGAATTCGAACGTCTGGCCGTCGTGATTGGTGATCCGGTACCGGATGGGGTCGCCTTCGCTCGCGGGGTGGCTACAGGTTCTCTCGAATCCGTACTTCGCCAGGGAGACTCCCGGCTGCGGCGGGCGCCGGACGTTGTCGTTGAAGCCGACGAGCCGCCCGCCCGGCCGCAGCCCGCGGTAGCACGCGCGGAAGAACCGATGGAGGTCGATCCGGGTTCGCGCGTAGTTCAGCAAATAGATCGCGACTACGATGTCGACCTGCGCCGACGGCGTGAACGTCGCGGCATCCTCGCAGACGTAGCGGCAACCGAGCGGCTCCTTATGTTCTTCCGCCTCCGCCAGTGCGATCATCTGCTCCGAGACATCTACGCCGGTCACGGCAGCGGCGCCGGACCGCTTGAACTCGCGTGCATAGACGCCGTCGCCGCAGGCGAGGTCCAGTACCGTCCGATCCCGCAGGTCCCCCAGCACTTCGATGAGCGTGTAGCGCTCGATGTAATGACGGAACAGCAGCCACTTCGACTCGCGGTACCGCTCGGCGATCGCGTCGTAGACGGCCGACTTTGTCATCGCGGTACCCCGACCCGATACGTGCCCGCGCCGACCGGGTGCAGGTTCACGGCCATGACCATCCTGCCGCCATTATATGGGCGCCCGCCCGCGGCCGGGTATCCAACAGGACGATCCGGCGGTGGACGCTAGCTAGGGTGCAGGCCAGGTGACATAATCATCGGGAATATCGAACCCAGAGGAGGTGTCATGCTTGCATCCGGTTGGCCGTCGTTCCGGTTCCGATTGGCGTTCATCGCGTGGGGTCTCGTCGCCGCTGTGGCGATGCTGACGGGGCCAGCGGCCTTCGCACAGGAAGAGGACCGCATCCGGCCGGTCACCGACGCGGAGCTGCAGGATCCGGATCCCGACGACTGGCTGATGTGGCGGCGGACGCTCGACGGCTGGGGCTACAGCCCGCTCGACCAGGTCAACCGCGACAACGTCGATCAGCTCCGGATGGTGTGGTCGCGCGCACTCGGACCGGGCCGCCAGCAGGGGACGCCGCTGGTCCGGGACGGCGTGCTGTTCATGCCGAACCCGCGCGACATCATCCAGGCGATCGACGCGGTGAGCGGCGACCTGATCTGGGAGCACCGGCGGGACCGCCCGGACGACCTGGGCGACTACATGATCGGCACCCTGACCGACACCAACCGGAACATCGCCATCCACGGCGAGCTGATCATCGACACCAGCATGGACGACCACATCTTCGCGCTGCACGCGGAGACCGGCGAGGTGGTCTGGGACACCGAGATCCTCGACTACCGGGTGAACCCGGCCAACCAGACCTCCGGGCCGATCGTTGCCGGCGGGAAGGCGTTCTCGGGGCGGAGCTGCGATCCGCGCGGCGGCCCGAACGGCTGCGTAATCACCGCCCACGACGCGGCGACCGGCGAAGAGCTGTGGCGGCGGCGGCTGATCCCCGCCCCCGGGGAGCCGGGTGACGAGACATGGGGCGACGTGCCGTTCGAGGAGCGGGCGCACGTCGGCTCGTGGATGGTGCCGAGCGTCGATCCCGAGTTGAACCTGGTCTACGTCGGCACTTCGGTCACGTCGCCGGCGCCGAAGTACATGCTCGGCGGCATCGACAAGGCCCACCTGTACCACAACTCGACGCTGGCGCTGAATGCGGACACGGGCGAGATCGTCTGGTACTACCAGCACCTGAACGACCACTGGGACCTCGACCACCCCTTCGAGCGTCTGCTTGTCGACACCGTCGTCCGCCCGGATCCGGCGGCGGTGAGCTGGATCAACCCGCGGCTGAATCCGGGCGAAGAGCGCCGCGTGCTGACCGGCATCCCGGGCAAGACGGGCATCGTCTACACCCTCGACCGGGAGACCGGCGAGTTCCTGTGGGCCACGCCGACCATCGTCCAGAACGTCATCAGCGGCATCGACGGGGCGACGGGGGCGGTGTCCGAGAACGCGGAGCTGGTCTTCACCGCGCAGGGGCAGACGGTGCTGGCCTGCCCGCACGCCAGCGGCGGGAAGGACTGGGAGGCCGGGGCCTACAGTCCGCTGACCAACACGATGTACATGCCGCTGCGCAACGTCTGCTCGCGGATGCGCGCGATGGCCGAACCCGACGAGCAGGACGAAGCGAGACGGCTCTACGCCATCGCCTGGCGCCCCGAGATCGCGCCGGGGACCGACCAAGTGGGGAGCGTGCAGGCGATCTCGGCCGAGACCGGCCAGATCGTCTGGAACTACCAGCAGCGGGCCGCCACCATGGCGCTGGCTGCCACCGGCGGCGGGCTGATCTTCGGCGGCGACGTGAACGGGCGCTTCCGGGCCTTCGACCACGAGACGGGAGAGATCCTCTGGGAGATCAACCTCGGCTCGCCGGTCTCCGGCTTCCCGGTCACCTACGCGGTGGACGGCCGGCAGTACGTGGCGATCAGCACCGGCTTCGGCCGCTTCCTGGACCTGACGCCCGAGCTGCGCCCGAGCACCGGCAACAATCTGTTCGTCTTCGCCCTGCCTTGACGCCCGGGGTTATCACTAGCGAACGGAGAAGACGATGCATCCCAAGAACGGCATGCGGCCGGTGCATCCGGGCGAGATCCTGCGTGAAGAACTCGAGACGCTCGACTTGTCGGCCAACGCGCTGTCCAAGGCGCTCGGCGTGCCGGTGAACCGCATCACCGCGATCCTGCACGGGCAACGCGGCGTCACCGCCGACACGGCGCTCCGACTGGCGCGCTACTTCGGGACGACTCCACAGGTCTGGCTGAACTTGCAGCAGACCTACGACTTGCGCCGCGCGGAGATCGCGGTGGGGCGACGGATCGCGGAGTGCGTGCAGCCGCGACACACAGCAGCGTAGGACTTACGCTCACGAGGCGCCTGTCCTGGAACGAGATTCGTCGCGGGCCGATCTGCCGGAGAAGTGTCCCGAGGCAGTAAGTTGTAGTGCACGAAGCGGATCACGGTCGCCGCCGCGTGGTTTCTCCAGCTTCTTCGAGAAGGTGTTGGACAGTCGGGCGTGCCGGGATACCGAACATAACGAGAATCAGGAGAGAAGAGACCATGACCAGATTCACGACCATCGGCGCGGCCTTCATCGTTCTTCTGTGGTGGGGCGCCGCGGCCCCCGTTGCCGCCCGGGCGCAGGACTGCGCGCCGGACGGCGACGTGCAGTTCATCTGCGGCCCCGTCAGCCCGGAAGACTTCGCGCCGGTGCCGGAGTCCCCCTGGGTCATCGTCGCCAGCATGGTCGACGAGGGCCACATCTACGCGGCCGACACCCGCGACCGCAGCGCAACCGTCATCTTCCCGATCGAAGCGTCCGGCGCCCGGCACGACACCGCCCTGTACGGCGCGTGCCCCGGCCCGGTGACGCGCCAGATCCGGCCGCACGGCCTCAATCTGCGCGTGGGCGACGCGGGCCGTCACACCCTGTACGTGGTCGGCCACGGCGACCGCGAAGCGATCGAGGTGTTCGAGCTGGACGTGACCGGCGAGATGCCGGCGCTCACGTGGATCGGCTGCGCGGTCGCGCCCGAGCCGCTCGCGCTGAACTCGGTGGTCGCGCTTCCGGAGGGCGGCTTCACCGCCACGAGTCCCGCCACGGGCGACATCTGGGAGTGGCAGTCCGGCGACGGCTGGAGCCGCGTCCCCGGCAGCGAGGATATCGGGCCCAACGGCATCGAGCTCTCCCGCGACGGCGAGTGGTACTACGTCGGCGGCTACGGCGCCCAGTCGCTCATCCGTCTCTCGCGCAACCGCACCCCACCCGAGCAGCATCCGATCCCGGTCAGTCACCACATCGACAACGTGCGCTGGGGGGCGGGCAACACGCTGCTCGCGGCCGGCCACGTCGGCCCGACCCGGGCCGCGATCGGCGAGTGCATCCGCGAGGGCAACTGCGACGGGGTCAGCTCCCGCGTCACGCGCATCGACCTCGATGACTTCACCGCCGAGGAGATCGTCAACTACCCGTCGAACGACCTGCTGCTCCTCGGCACCGCCGCCATCCAGGTGGGAGACGAGATCTGGGTCGGCCAGGTCGCCGGGGGGGATCGGATCGCGCGCTTCCCGGCGCCGTAGCGGACAGCGGCCGTTTGCGTCCTCCGACGCCGCCCTCGGCTGACCCGGGGAATCGCACTCCGACACGGGTCGAGGGCGGCGGCTGGGAAGCCCCTGTCTCGCCTGCACATCACCGAATCGGCCGGCAGTCGCATGCCGGCAGTTTCCACGACCACGACTCGTTCCAGCACCGGCGATCTCCTCCGGACGCCAGGCCACGGAAAGTCCAGCACCTCGCTGATGAAACGTCTCGTTCTTGGCGCACGCAACGGCTTCGTCCGGCGGTCAGCGCGAGTCGCCAAGCGCACTCCGTGAGATCAAGCCGGTATTCGCCGAACCGGAATACCCGCCCAACAAGGGTGCCGTCCGGGCATGTGCGTCCATACGCCGCTTCCTGCTGCGGCACGGCAACGGTGCAGCCATGACCGCGACCCGCGCGAGACGCAACGTCCGCGCGAAGGAACCGCCCCAGTTTCCACGACCACGACTCGTTCCAGCACCGGCGATCTCCTCCGGACGCCAGGCGCCTGAAACGGTCACGGAAAGTCCAGCACCCTCGCTGATCAAACGTCTCGGTCTTGGCGCACGCAACGGCTTCGTCAGGCGGTCAGCGCGAGTCGCCGAGCGCGGTCCGTGGGATCAAGCCGGTATTTCCCGAACCGGAATACTCGCCAGCAACGGTGCCGTCCGGGCATGTACGTCCCGAGAGAACAACCCGGGCAGGACCTCCGACAGGCTCGTATTACCATCGAATCAGCATGAAGAGTCGCGGCCATCTGGCGTGGTGGGGCGGTGTCGCCGTCCTGTCCGTCGGGGTCGGGTGGCTGGGGTGGTCCCTGCTGCCCGGTCTGGCGACCCGCTGGGCATTCGCGGCGATCGAGACCCACTGGGGCGTGACGGCCGACGCGGGCCGTGTCGACCTCGACCTCTTGACGCTCGAAGCGCGCGTCCGCGATCTGACCCTGGCGGTCGTCGGCGCCGAGGAGTCCCCCTTCCTGACCCTTAAGAACGCTACCGTCGATCTGCCGTGGTCGGTGGTGTTCGGGGCGCGCGCGGTCGACCTGATCGACATCGATGCACCGGCGGTCTCGTTGCGGATGTTCGCCGACGGGACGTCGAACCTGCCCGTCTTCCCGCCCGGCGACCCGGCATCGAACCTTCCCGTCTTCCCGCCCGGCGACCCGGCATCGAACCTTCCCGTCTTCCCGCCCGGCGACCCGGCATCGAACCTTCCCGTCTTCCCGCCCGGCGACCCGGCGTCGAACCTGCCCGTGTTCCCGAACGACGACCCGGCGTCGGACCCGAATGGCGACCCGGCGTCGGACCCGAACGATGTCCCGGCATCGCACCCGAACGATGCCCTGGCGTCGGACCCGAACGGCGACCCTGCTTCCGACCCGAACGATGCCCCTACATCGGACCCGGCCGGTGAGCCGTGGCGGCTCGGCGTTGTCCGCCTGAATCGCGCGTCGCTGTCCTGGGTGGATGAGGCCCGGCAGCTCGGCGTCACGGTCGACGGGGCCGATCTGCGGTTGAACCCGGCGGGAGACGACGGGTCCACCGCCGGTGTGCTCACGCTGTCGAGCCCGACCCGGGTCACGTGGGGCGGCCACGAGACCGCCATCACTCCGCTGGAGGCGCGGCTGACCCTCGACGCCTCGCGGCTCGTCGTCGAGGGCCTCGTGATGGAAGCGCCCGAGGGACGGATTGTGCTCGGCGGCGAGATCGCACTCGAGACCCCGGAGACGGGGGTCGGGCTCGGGTTCGACTATGGCGTCGACCTCGACCTGACGCGTCTCGCGGCGTGGCTCGAAGACACCGACGGCCTGACCGGGGCGGTTCGGATCACGGGCCGGGTGGACGGGCCGCCGGCCGACCCCACGGTCACGGCAACGCTCGAGAGCGAGCGCATCGGCTGGGACGGCCTGACCGCCGACGGGGTCGCGGGGTCGGCCCGCATCGCCGGTGGCCGCGTTTCGGTGAGCGATCTCCGGGCGACGGTGGCCGGGGGTGTGCTCGGGGGCGAAGGGACGGTGACGTTGACCGGTGATACGCCGGGCGGGCGGATCGGCCTCTCCTGGACGGATCTCGACGCCGGCCGGCTGGCCGCGTCGACCTGGCCGACGGCGCCGGTGGAGCTGGCGTCGAGCCTGACCGGAACGCTGGCCGCGTCGTGGACGTCGTTCGACCCGCGTGCGTGGGTGGTCGGTCTCGAAAACCGCCATCGGGCGGCGCCGGGCGCCGGTCTGCCCTTGGACGGCGCGTGGCGATTCGAAAGCGATGACGGCGTCTGGCGAGCCGAGGTTGGGGGGCTCTCCGTCGGCGCGCTCACGCTGACCGGCGAGATGACCGGCACCGCGCCGTCGGTCCTGTCCGAGATCGGGGCGACGCCGATCGAAGGCGCCCTCGAAGGCCAGGTGTCCGACCTGCGGCGGCTGGGGGACGATCTCGACCGCCTGGGGCTGACCGGAGCGCTGCGTGCCGCGGACGTGTCCGGATCCGCGTCGCTTGCCCTGGATGTCTCCGGTGTCGCCGCCGCGCCGCTGGTGACCGGCGAACTGCTCGCGACCGGCGGAGCCCTCGGAGAGACCGACGGCCTGACGCTGCGCGCCGGGCTGTCCGCCACCGGGGAGCGGTGGCGGATCGACCCGCTCGATCTGCGGGTCTCCGGAAACGAGCTGCAGGGGCGCGTGGCGGTTCGGCGCGAGAGCGGGGCGGTGGACGGCCGCGTGAGGCTGCGGCTGACGGATCTCGCGCGTGTCGACTCGTTCATGCCGGACGGCTGGCGGGTCGGCGGTTCGGTCGAGGTCGAGGGGGCGCTCGGGGGCAAGTGGCCGGTCCCGCGGCTGGATGCCGCGATCGCCGGCCGCGATCTGGCGTTCGCGGGACAGCACCTCTCGTCGGTGCAGGGTCGTTTCCAGGTCGGTCCGGACGATTTGGTCGTCGAACAGTTGTCCGTCCGGCAGGACGACGGCCGCCTAGAGGCGACGGGACGGCTGGCGCGGAACGGCGACTACTCACTGCGTGCGACCGGCCGGGACCTGCGGCTGGCGCCGTGGCGCCGGGGGGAGGAGGCGGATCCCCTGGCGGTCCGGGCGGCGGTGGATCTGGACGTGACCGGCGCCGGATCGATCGACGATCCGCAGGGCGCGGGGACCGTGCGGCTCCGCGACCTGGTCATCCAGGACTACACGCTCGATCGGGTCGATCTCGACCTGACGGCCGACCCGGACTCTTGGCGTGTGCGCGCCGCCGTCCCGGCGTTGGCGACCGTAGCGAATGCGACGGTGCATCCCGCGGACGGGTGGCGATACTCCTTCGAGGGTGCGCTCGACGGGACGAACCTGGCCCATCTGAGCACGCTGGCGGCCGACGGCCCGCTGGCCGCCGACACCCCGGAGCCGGCGCTGGAAGGCGACCTCAGCTTGCGGGTGCGCGCCGACGGCACGCTCACCGAACCGGGCGCCTCGACCGTCGTGGTCGACCTGGACCGGTTCGCGGCGCGCGTCGACGAGACCCGGGTTCGTCTCGTCACGCCGGTGCAGTTGCGATACGCCCCCGGTCGGATCGCGCTGGGCGCGCTGGACCTCCGCGTCGGTGAGACACGGCTGACCGCATCGGGGGGCCTGACGGAGACCCCCGGCTCGGCACTGACGGCAGAGCTGCAGGGCGACCTTCGCGACGTGGCCGCGCTGCTGTGGCCCGGCGGCCGGCAAACGGAGCCGGGCGGGGCGCCGCCGGCGCTGGCCGGACCCTTTCGGATCAAGGCCGGCCTCGCCGGCTCGATCGCAGGGCCTGACCTGACCGCCGAGCTGGCGCTCGACGGCGGCGTGGTCGGTATCGGCGAGGCCGCCGGGGTCGACCACGTGCCTCCGCTGACCGATCTCAAGGCGCACGCCGTTTACGATTCCGCCGGCGCCCGGCTCACCGAGCTCAGCGGCAGGTGGGCGGAGGCGGTGGTCACCGCGTCGGGAACGATCCCGGCGCCGCTGCTGGCGCCCTATCTTCCGGCCGGGCTCGCGCCGGCGGGCGCCGGCGACGCGGCGGCCCGGGTTCGCGCGACGGTGGAGGGGCTGCGGCCGGCGGGCTTCGCCGCGTTCTTCGACGAGGGGACCCTCGACGACGTGGCCGGCGCGGTCGACCTGGAGATGGAGCTCGAGGCAGACCAACTGGCGCTGACCGGGGTCCGCGGGTCGCTCGGCCTGACCGCGCTCGATCTCGTGGTCGCGGGGCTGCCGATCACCCAGCAGCGCCCGACCCGGGTGTCGCTGGCGGACGAGCGTGTCACCGTGAACAGCCTCGCCTGGCAGGTGGGTGATGCCGAGACCGTGTTGACGGTGGGCGGCGGGGTCGATCTGGTCCCCGAGCCGACCGCCGACCTCACGCTCACCGGCGTGGCCGACCTGCGCGTGCTGAACGCGTTCACGAGCGCGGCGGGGTTGTCGGGTGACGCCTTCCTGACCGCCCGTCTTGCCGGCACGCGTGCGGCGCCGCGGGTCGACGGGGTCGTGGAGTTCGAGGACGTCGAGCTCCGGGTGCGGGACCCGCGCCTGCTGGTTTCCGATCTCTCCGGCGCCCTCGTGCTCGACGGGACCGAGATGCGGACGGTCGAGCTGGCCGGCATCGCCAACGGCGGCCCCGTCCGGCTCGACGGCCTCATGCGCTTTCCGGGACTGCGGCCGGAAGGGACGCTCACGCTGACGGGCCGGAAGATCGCCATGGTCCTGCCGCCGGGGATTCGCACCGAGCTCGCCACCGATCTGCAGATGGAGGTGACGCCGGACGACGCCGTGCTGTCCGGTACCGTCTCGGTGCTGCGCGGCGACTATCGCGAGCGGGTGAACACCGCCGGTGGTCTGGTCGCGTTGCTCGAGGCACGGGCCGAACCGGTCGGCCTGGACACCGGACCGTCCGGGCTCGACCGGCTGCGGCTCGATATCCGGGTCCTGACCGAGGAGGAGATCGTCGTCAGCAACAACTACGGCGCCGGCACGCTCGCCGCCGACACCCGGGTGGGCGGCACCATCGCCCGGCCGGCGGTGACCGGGCGGGCGACGATCGGCGACGGAGGACAGGTCTTTCTCGGGGGCAACGTCTTCGAGATCGAGACCGGCACCGTCGACTTCGTCGATCCGGACGGCATTGCACCCGAGATCGACCTGACGGCCCGGACGCAGGTGGGGAACGAGGAGATCACGATCACCCTCGCCGGTACGGCCGAGACCCTGACGACCACTATGCAGTCGACCTCGGGACTGCCCGAGAGCGACATCGTGTCGTTGTTGCTCACCGGACGCACGCTGGACCAGGCCGGCAGCGCGCCGGGAGCCGTCGCCCGTGACCAGGCGCTGGGGCTGGTGTCGGGCGGGGTGCTGGGGGTTGCCGGCCGTTCCGTCGGTCTCGACACCGTCCGCCTCGATCGGGGCCAGGGGAACGTCCGGTTCGACCCGAGTCTCGTCGCGGGCGATACCGACCCCGGCACCCGGCTGACGGTCGGCAAGAACCTGAACCGGCAGGTGGAGCTCGTCGCCTCGCAGAATCTTCGTGAAACCGGATTGATTACCTGGATCGTCAACTACCTGCCCCAACGGAACGTCGAGCTGCGGCTGGTGGTCGACGACGAGGCCGACCGCTCGTACGAGCTTCGGCATGCCCTGTCGTTCGGAGAGCCCGGAGCGCCGCGGCAGCCGGCCGCCCCGCGGGCCGAGCCGCGGGTGACGGCGGTGCAGTTCACGAGTTTCCCCGGTCTGCCCGAACCGGACCTGCGGCGGCTGGTACTCCTGAAGGAAGGCGATCGTTTCGACTTTCTTCGCTGGCAGGACAGCCGCGCCCGGATCGAACGGGCGCTCTGGCAACGGGGGTTCCAGGAAGCGGTCGTGCGAACGCGCCGGGACGTCGATGAGGCCGGGACCTCGGTCGCGCTGCGCTTCGACGTCGACCCGGGCCCGCGCTCGGTGCTCGACGTGCGGGGGTATGTGCTCCCCGACGCGCCCCGTCGGGAGATGGAGGCGGCCTGGCGAGCCTCGGTGTTCGACACGTTCCTGAGCGAGGAGCTGGAACGGATCGCGCGACGGCATCTGGTGGCGCAGGGCTATCTGCAATCTGACGTGATTGTCGTCGTGGCCGGCGCCGTCGAAGGCGGCGCCGGCGTGCCCGGCGCCGGGAACGAGACCGGCGAGAAGCGGATCACCCTCGACATCGAACCGGGGTCCCCCACCGCCGAGCGCACCATCCGCTTCTCGGGCAACGACCGGCTGACGGACGAGGGGCTCCGGTCGCTGGTAACGCCGAACCGGGACTCCGACGCCTGGGCCGGCGGCAACCAGTTGGTCGACGCGGTCCTCGCGACAGGTCACGCGGCGGGGCTGCTGGCGGTGGATGCGCGCCTGCTGCCGCCGGTGTTCGACGACGCCGCGGCAGCGCTGGAGGTGGCGGTCACCGAGGGTCCGGTGTTCCGGGTCACGGACATCCACGTCGCGGGCGCGGTCGCGTGGACCGCGGCACAGGTGCGCGCCGCCGCCGCAGTCGACGCCGGCGCCGTCTATTCCGCCGATCTGGCCGACACGGTGCGGACGGGTGTCCTGGTGGCGTATCGCGGCGCCGGGTTCAACACGGCCCGGGTCCGCGTCGAGCCGACGATCGACCGGGCCGAGGGCGGCGTGGCGCTGCTGATCGCCGTGGAAGAAGGCCGCCGCCGGGTGTTGCGGACCGTGGAGGTGGCGGGCGCGTCCCGCACCCACGCCGGCCTGATCGACCGGGCGCTGCAACTTCCGCCCGGCTCGCCGGTGGACCCGGCGGTGTGGAACGGGGCCCGGAAACGGCTCTACGACCTCGGCGTCTTCCGCAGCGTCGACATCACCGCGGTACCGCTGGAGCCCGCGCCGAGGGCCCCGAGCGAAGGCGAGGACGAGGCGGTGACGGCCCGGGTCACGCTGGAGGAGTGGCCGGACTATGAGCTCCGTTACGGGTTGCAGATGATCGACGAACGGGCGCCGGCAAGCGAGGTCGCCAACCGGTGGGGCCAGATCGGGGCGGTGGCGGACCTGACGCGCCGGAACCTCTTCGGGCGGGCGATCAGCCTGGGCACCGCGGTCCGCTTCGACCGGGCGCAGCAGACCGTCCGGGGGTTCATGAGCCTGCCGTCGTTCTTCGGCCGCACGGTGACCTCCAACGTGTTCGGGGCGCGGCTGCGGGAGACACAGGGTCTCCTGACCCGGGACGTTCACCGGCTGACGCTGGAACAGCAGGTGCGGCCGCGCGACGGGATCACGTTCTCGTACAGCTACAACTTCGAACAGAATCACGGCGTCGGCGCAGGCCCGAGGCCGCGGTTTCGGGTCGACCGAACGGCGGACATCGCGCGGCTCAACGCCAGTCTGATCGTCGAGCGCAGGGACGACCTGTTCAACGCGACCCGCGGCTGGTTCCACGCCTCGACGCTCGAGTGGGGTGTCGAGACGCTCGGTTCCGACCTGCGGTTCTTGAAGTATCTGGTGCAGCAGTACTATTCCCGGCCGATGCCGCGCGGGATCGTGCTCGCCTCCGCGGCGCGGGTCGGTCTGGGGCAGGGATTCCGCCAGGACGTGCTCGTCTCCGAACGGCTCTTTGCCGGCGGGGGCAACACGGTCCGCGGCTACGTGCAGCACGGGCTGGGCCCGGTCGACTCCTTCTCCGGCGAACCGGCGGGCGGCAACGCGTCGGTCGTGCTCAACCAGGAAATCCGGTTCCCGTTGTGGAGCATCTTCGGCGGCGTCGGGTTCCTGGATGCCGGGAACGTGTTCTCGACGCCGAGTGCGGTGTCGCTTCGGAAGCTGCGGGTGGGTACCGGGGTCGGGCTGCGCGCCGAGACCCCCGTCGGACTGTTCCGCGTCGACGTCGGCTTTCCCCTGTCACGCACCGGGGATGACCCGGTGGCCCGCTGGTTCTTCTCCCTCGGCCAAACGTTCTAGGAGCCGGTGGTGGATCGGCCCTCGGTGTACTCGGTCTTGTCCTCGAACTCGCAGAGATCCGCGATCGCGCACGTCCCGCAACGGGGCTTGCGCGCCGTGCAGGTGTAGCGGCCGTGCAGGATCAGCCAGTGGTGGGCGCCGCGCTTGAAGTCCTTCGGCACCCGGCGCACCAGCGCGTCCTCGACCTGCCGGGGGGTCTTGCCGCGGGCGATCCCGGTGCGGTTCGAGACCCGGAAGATATGGGTGTCGACGGCGATGGTGGGTTCGCCGAACGCGGTGTTGAGCACCACGTTGGCGGTCTTGCGGCCGACGCCGGGCAGGGCCTCGAGCGCCTCCCGGCGGCGGGGAACCTCGCCGCCGTGCTCGTCGACGAGAATGCGGCAGGTCTTCAGAACGTTGGCCGCCTTGGTGTTGAAGAGGCCGATGGACTTGATGAAGTCCCGGAGCCCGTCGAGGCCCAGATCGAGAATCGCTTCGGGGGTGTTGGCAACCGCGTACAGCGGACCGGTGGCCTGATTGACGCTGACATCGGTCGCCTGGGCGGACAGCACGACGGCGACGAGCAACTCGAACGGGGTGCCGAAGTTCAGCTCGGTGGTGGGCTCCGGGTTGCCGGCCCGCAGCCGGGTGAAGATCTCGGTGCGCTTGAGCTGGTTCATGGCCGGACCGGCGGGGGTCGATTCGGCTATTATAGGCGCCGCCCAATGCAGACCAGGAAGCTCCCGGACGAGTACACAGTCCTCGCGCCCGACGGGTCGCAGATTCGCGAGCTGGTCGACGTCCAACGCGGCAGCCTGGTGCATTGCCGGCTGCCGCCCGGAGCGATGTCAACCGCGGTCGTGCACGCGACGGTCGAGGAGGTCTGGTACGTCATCGAGGGACGCGGACAGGTCTGGCGCGCGCACGAGACGGCCGAGTCGGTCGTCGACGTCACGCCCGGCGTCGCCCTGAGCATCAAGACGGGATGCCGCTTCCAGTTCCGCAACACCGGCGATGACGATCTCTGTGTCGTCATCGTGACCATGCCGCCCTGGCCCGGCGCGCAGGAGGCGCGGCGGGTGCCGGGCCGCTGGCCCGCCGCGGGCGGGTAGCGGCGCAGACGAGGAACGATGCCCACCGCCCCACCCGGACCGCCCCTCGAGAACGATGCCGCTACCCCGCTGGTGGTGGACGCGGACGGCGCCCTGACCAGCACCGATCTGTTCATCGAAGGCGTGGCGCGGCTGGTCGCGCGGTTCCCGCTGAAGATCTTCGCTCTCCCGTTCTGGCTCCTGCGAGGCAGCGCCTCCCTGAAGCGCCAAGTGGCCGAGGCGGTTCCGCTGCCCCCGTCGACGCTGGTGCTGAACCCGGTCGTGCTGCGGGAAATCGACGCGGCCAAGGCCGCCGGGCGCGAGGTGTGGCTGGCGTCCGGCGCCGACGAGCGCGCGGTAGAGCCGCTGGCCGAAGCCGTCGGCGCCGCGGGCTGCATCGCTTCCGATGGAGACGCCAAACTCACCGGCGAGACCAGGGCGGCCGCGCTCGTGGCGCGTTTCGGCGAGAACGGATTCGACTACCTGGGCCGCTCGCGACGCGATCTGGCGGTCTGGCGAAGCGCCCGGCTCGCCATCGGCGTGGGGCTCTCCGCGGGTCTGGCCCGCCAGGTGCGGGCGATCGACCCCGGCGCCAAGCTGCTACCGGGTTCCGGCGGCACCCCGCTCGACTATGTCCGGGCCCTGCGTCCCCACCAGTGGATAAAGAACGTGATGGTGTTCGTGCCGCTGCTGGCAGATCACGGCACCGATGCGGGGCTGTACCTGAGGCTGCTCGGCATATTCGCGGCGCTGTCGGCCTGCGCGTCGGGCACCTACCTGCTAAACGACGTGCTCGATCTTCCCCACGACCGCAGGCACGGCCGCAAGCGGCATCGTCCGCTGGCCGCGGGCAGGGCGGCGCTGCTGCCGTCGGTCGGCCTCGGTTTCGCGCTGGTGGCGGCCGGGCTCGCGGCCGCGTTCCGGCTGTCGGTGACCGCGGGCTACGGCGTCTTGCTTTACTTGGCGGCGACGTTCGCCTACTCCCTGTGGCTGAAGCGCAAGACGTTCATCGACGTCATCGTCCTCGCTCTGCTCTACGCGATTCGCGTGCTCATCGGCGCGGTCGCCGTCTCGGTCGTGCCTTCGCCGTGGCTGCTGGCGTTCTCGCTGTTCATCTTTCTCGCGATCGCCATCGCCAAGCGGCAGACCGAGCTGGCCGCCGGGGAAGGCGTCGACGGGCGCGCCTACCACGCCGAGGACGGCCCCGCGATGGCCGCGCTCGGGGCCGGCAGCGGATTCGCGACGGTGGTGGTGCTGACGCTCTACATCCAGAGTCCGGAGGTGAGCGCCCGCTACGCGCAGCACGAGCTGCTGTGGCTGGTCTGTCCCCTGCTGATCCACTGGCTGGGCCGGCTGACGCTGCTCGCCGGCCGCGGCGCGGTGGACGACGACCCGGTGGTGTTCGCGATGCGCGACCGGACGAGCTGGCTGACCGGTCTGGCCATCGTGGCCGCCGTCCTGGCGGCGCTCCGGGAACCCTAGCAAGCGGGACAACTGGATCCTGATGCGCTTCCCGGCCGGACTATGAGTGGTCACCTGCGCGGCGGGGAACACACGAAGTACCAAACCGGCGACCGTGGACGTGCCGCGCGGGGAAGGACGGGTCGTGGCTGTTCGCCACGAACCCGTGCTAGCGCTGACAGGACCACGGCGAGCTCAGGATGCTGTTCAACAACATCCTGCAGTACAACGACTTCGACTGATTTCTTCGGAACAATGCCTGCACCGCCAACTTGACAGTTCTCGTCTGACCCTACATGAACTCGCGAATCAGATCCCCACGCGTCTCGGCGTCGACCGTGCAGTTCTGGTGCACGAGCGGCACGCCCGTGGTCAGGGCCGGGTCGAGCGTGTCCAGCGACGGCTGCGGCTCAGGATTCTTGTAGAAGAGCCCGATCGGGATCTTCGGGTCCCACTCCAACGCCTTGTCCATGGCAGCGTGGAAGCTGCTCGTGTCGTGCGCTTCGTCTTCGAGCTTGTAGATCCGGTCGCGGAAATACTGATAGGTGTTGAGCTTGTTGAAGGTCACGCACGGGCTGAACACGTCGATCAGGGCAAACCCCTTATGCTGGATGCCCGCCTTGTACAGCTCCATCAGATGCTTGGGCTGGCCGCTGAACCCGCGAGCGACAAACCCGCACCCGGCCGCCAGCGCCAGCGCCATCGGGTTGAGCATCCCCTCCAGGTTGCCGAACGGACTGGTCTTGGTCTTCATGCCGGTCTCGCTGGTCGGCGAGACCTGGCCGGTCGTCAGCCCATAGATCTCGTTGTTCATCACGATGTAGGTCACATCGATGTTCCGACGCATCCCCTGGATGAAGTGGTTGAGACCGATGCCATACCCGTCACCGTCACCGCCGGTGCCGATGACGGTCATGTTCTGGTTCGCGAGCTTGCAGCCGGTCGCGAACGGCAGCAGCCGTCCGTGCAGGGTGTGGGCGCCATACGACCGGATGAAACCGGGCAGGTTGGAGGAACACCCGATGCCGGAGACCACCATCAACTCGTGAGGCGGTATCTGCAGTTCGACGCAGGCCTTATAGAGCGACGTGAGCACACCGAAGTCGCCACAGCCAGGACACCAGTCGGGGTGAATCTCGGATTTGAAATCCTTGACTTCTACGAGGGTTGCAGAAGGTGTCATCGTTGTTTCCTCACGCCTTGGCCGGCACACCAGGCCTCGCGACCTGTTTCAACCCCTCCCATGGACCACTGGTCCCGGTGGGATGGTCGGTTCGCCAACCGGGCTCGGTTGACAGGACGGTGACGATCGTCTGACCGTCGATGATGTCGTTGACCGCGGACACGATGTGCTTCGGCTCGAACGGCTCCCCGTCGTACTTCCGGATGTGCCCGTCCGCCACGATGCCGGTCTCCGCCCGCAAATGCCGGGCGAACTGACCGCTGCGGTTGTTCTCGATGATGATGAGCCGCTGGCTCTTCTCCACGACGGCCGCGATGTCGTCGCAATGCAGCGGGATCATCGTCTTGATCTGGAGGTGGTTCACCGAAACACCGGCGGCCGTGAGTCGCTCGGCAGCTTCCTTGATGACGCCCCACGTCGAGCCCCACCCGAGCAAGGTGGTCTCGGCGTCGACCGGTCCCTCCAGGATCGGGGCCGGCAGGTCATGGAGAATCGTCGACAGCTTGCGGTGCCGCTTGTCGACCATCTTCTTTCGCCGGATCGGGTCGGTGAAGACGTCACTCAACAGCACGCCGTCCTCGTCGTGCTCGTCCGTGCCGGATGTATACAGATGCCCCGGGACACCCGGAATCACTCGAGGTGAAATACCGGAGGGCGTGTCCTTGTATCGCAGATACGGCTCCTGCCGCGACCCGTCGGCGGTGGTGATCAGCTCGCCGCGATCAATCGGGAACTCGACGTCCAGGACCTCGGTGGCGACTGTCTCGCTCCCCTCGCAGAGCAGCAGATCCCCCAGGATCAGGACCGGAAGCTGATACTTGTCCGCGACGTCGAACGCCACTGCCGGAGTCACAAAGCAGTCCCCCATGCTGAGCGGGGCAAGGACGACGCGCTCAAAGTCGCCCTGGCTGGCGCCGAAGGCCTGGTTCAAGTCGGCCTGCTCGGTTTTGGTGGGCACCCCGGTGGAGGGTCCAGCCCGCATGACGTTGATGATGACCGCCGGGGTCTCGAACATGGCCGACATGCCGATCGCCTCGGTCATCAGCGCAAACCCCCCACCCGAGGTGGCGCACATTGCGCGCACCCCCATGTGGTTGGCCCCGATGCACATATTCACGACCGAGATCTCGTCCTCGACCTGCCGCACACAGATACTGAGCCGCTTTGCGTGATTCGCGAACCACTCCAGGATGTGCGTGGCGGGGCTCATCGGATAGGCGACGTAGAACTTGCACCCGGCCAGGGCGGCGCCCATCGCCAGGAGGTCGTTGCCAGAGGACTGCGCCCACTTCTGGTCGGTCGGATGGAGTGGGGTCGCGAGCGGCTGGAAGTTCTTGGCCGCGTAGTCGTAGCCGTTCCGGGCGGCCTCGACGTTCTTCTGGACGACCGCCGGCTTCTTGGCGAACGTCGTCTCGAACACGGATGCGAGCGTCTCGAACCCCAGACCCATCATCTGCACAGCCGCCCCGACCGCAACGGTGTTCTGCATGACGGGTAGCTTGACCGAGTCGGGGGCCAGGTCGGGCACCGGCAGCCCGCACAGTTGGACTCCGGCCGGCGGGTCATAGCTGGGCTGGAACTTGGCGCCGTTGTAGAGACAAACGCCGCCAGGCTGCAGCTCCTGCAGGTGCCGATCGAGCGAGTCCTGGTTGAGGGCGATCACCACGTCGACCTGGTCGCCCTGGTTGAGCGGTTTCTTGGCCGAAAAACGCAGACGCAGCCAGGAATGCCCGCCGCGGATGACCGACTGGTAGCTGTTGTAGCTGTACCCGGCGATGCCCTGCCTGGCCATGGACAACACCAGGGTATTGCCCGCGGAAGCCGTGCCGTCGCCGGCTGCGCCTCCGATACCAACAACGACTTCTGGTTCTGACATATCCACCTCGGGGTTCCCTCGGACCGGCGCCGGTCAGGTCCTGGCCGATCTTGCAAAACGGGGCACGACAACAATTCAGATGCCTAATATCCGCTACATATTAATCGCGACCGCCCGCCACCGCAACGCCAGCGATGCGCCCCCGCCCGTGCAGGCGGCGCCGATGCCGCTCGATGACGCACGCCGCCAACTCGTGCCGAGAATCGGCCAGACACCGGACGAACGCCTTGACCAAGCCGTACTCCCGCTCCGCCGCTCGAGCAGGACGGCACCGCCATCGGAACTCGCCTGCTCGCGGTCGAACGTGGGACGAGGGACTTGTCGAACAGATCCGGAAACAGGACAGCCTATGGTATCGTGTCAGGCCACGCAGGGACCTCCGTTGTGGCTAAACGGTTGTGTCCACTACGTTTGTACCACACGGAAGCCCTTGTGTCCCTCCCAGAATCAGCTTCTTAATGCATCCGGGACCAGGGCTCCTGGTCACGCGATCGAGGCCGATGGAACTGTCGGGATGGGGCCGTTATCCGGTGCTGGATTGCGAGGTCGCGCGGCTTCGCCGATGCGAGGAGCTCGGCGACCTGCTGGCGCGGAACCGCAGCGTGATTGCGCGGGGCAACGGGCGTTCCTACGGCGACGCCGCGCTGAACCCGGGGCTGACGCTGTCCATGCTGGCGATGGACAGGCTGCAGTCGTTCGACCCGGAAACGGGGTTGCTGACGTGCGAAGCGGGGGTGCGGCTGTCGGACATCCTGGCGACGTTCGTCCCCCGGGGCTGGTTTCCCCCGGTGGTTCCCGGCACCGAACTCGTCACCGTCGGCGGCATGATCGCGGCCGACGTGCATGGCAAGAACCATCACCGGGACGGCGCGTTCGGCGCCCATGTGGAGTCCCTGACGCTGGCGACGGCGGACGGCGAAACCCGGCGATGCAGCCGCTCGGAGAATACGGACCTCTTTCGCGCCACGTTGGGCGGCATGGGCCTCACCGGCGTGATCCTGTCCGCGAGCTTCCGCCTGCGGCCCGTCGACTCCGCGTTCATTCTGGCGGAGACCGTCGCCACGCGGGACCTCGACGACACCATGGCGTTGTTCGAGGCGTCCCGCGACCGGCCCTACAGCGTCGCCTGGATCGATTGCCTGGCGCGCGGGGCCGAGCTGGGGCGCTCGCTGGTGTCCCGCGGCGCCTGGCTGGCGCGGGGTTCGCTGCCCGCCCGCCTCGCATCGAACCCCTTGCGCCCGACGGCTCCGTCGAAGCTCGCGGTTCCCGTCGATGCGCCGTCCGCGCTGCTCAACCGAACGTCGATCCGCCTGTTCAACGCGCTGCACTATCGACGGGGCCGCGTGCTCGGGGGCGAGCGCCCGGTCCACTACGGGTCGTTCTTCTTTCCCCTCGACCGCATCGAGGCCTGGAACCGCCTGTACGGGCGGCGCGGCTTCGTGCAGTATCAGTGCGTGCTGCCGAAGGCGGAGAGCCGTCGCGGCGTCGCGGCGCTGCTGGAATGCGTCGCGGCGGCCGAACAGAGCCCGTTCCTCACGGTCCTTAAGCTGTTCGGGCCAGCCGGCGAGGGGATGATGTCCTTCCCCCTGGAGGGTTATACCCTGGCCCTGGACTTCCCGATGCGCTCCGACACACCGGCGTTGCTGAACCGCCTCGACGACATCACCCATGCCCACGGCGGGCGCGTCTATCTCGCCAAGGACGCGTGCTGCGCACCGGAACGCGTGCGGCAGGGCTATCCTCGCCTCGCGGAGTTCAATGCCGTCCGGACCGAGGCGAACCGCGGCGCGCACCGGTTCGCCTCGGCATTGTCGCGGAGGCTCGCGCTGTGAAGAACCGCGAGACCGCGCTGATCATCGGCGCCACGTCGGACATCGGCCGCGCCATCGCCCGCCGCCTGGCCCGGGACGGTTGCGCGCTGCAACTCGCGGCCCGCCATGCCGAGGACCTCGCCCGGGAGGTTCAGGACATGCGACCGAGAACCACCGGCGCGGTGACCGCGCACCATTGCGACCTGCTCGATGCGGACGGCGGCGTCTCGTTGCTGGACGGGCTCGAGGTGCTTCCCGACGTCGCCGTGTGCGTCGTCGGACTGGCCGGCGACCAGAAGGCCGCCGAACGCGACGGCGCGGTGGCCCAACGCGTCATGCGAACCAACTACGTCGGCCCCGCCCTGCTGATGGCGGCGTTGGCGGAACGGTTCGAGCAGCGCGGCAGCGGCGTATTGGCTGGCGTGAGCTCCGTCGCCGGCGAGCGCGGTCGCGCCTCGAATTACGTCTACGGCTCGGCCAAGGCCGGCTTCTCCGCGTTCCTGTCCGGCCTGCGCAACCGCCTGGCCGGCTCCGGTGTCCACGTCGTCACCGTCAAGCCGGGCTACGTCCGCACCCGCATGACCGACGGCATGGACCTGCCGGCGCGGCTGACGGCCGAGCCGGGCGAAGTGGCGCAGGCGGTGGTCCGAGCGATCCGCCGGCGGCGGGACGTGGTGTACGTCCGGCGCATCTGGCGCGTGATCATGATGGTCGTCCGCGCGCTCCCCGAGCGTGTTTTCAAACGCACGAAGCTGTAGCCGTACACACCCGCCGGTCGGCCCCGGATCTTGACGCCCGCAACCGGCATGATAGATTCGGCCACGAACTCGGCAGGGATGCCCCGGCGTCCGCGTCGTCCGCGGAGCGTTCGACAGCGCCGAGCGTCGCCAAGTCTCGCGCCGGCGCCGCCCGGATGACTCGACCCCTTCCCCTCATCACTGCGATTCTGTTCGCCGGTGCAGCGCTGCAGGCGCTGCTCTGGTCGCGCCAGTGGATCTACGGCGACCAGTACGCCCTGCTGCTGTCCGGGATCGGGATCCTCGAGACCGGCGACCTGCCGCCATTCGCGAAGACCATGAGCGGCGGCGGACGCATCCCCGGCGCCCTGTTGCCGCTCCTCGTCGCCGCGCCGCTTCAGGTATGGGCCGACTACCGGGCCCCGGGACTGCTCATCGGCCTGTCCCACCTCGCCGCCGTCGCGCTCCTGTCGATCTGCATCGGGCGGGCGCTGGGGGCGCGGTTCCTCACCGCCTATCTCGCCGTGTACTGGCTGTCCCCCTGGCGCCTCTACCACGCCGGCTTCGTCTGGGAACCGGCCTACGTGTTCCTGCCGGCGGCGCTGCATCTGGCCACCGCGTACCGGCTGCGCGAAAGGGCGCATCCGGGGTGGAGCCTGCTGCATGCCGCCGCCCTGACGCTGGCGCTGCAGCTCCATGGATCGTTCCTCGTGCTCGTGCTCCTGACCGCGGGGCTCGCGGCCGCCCGGCACATCCGCCTGGACGTCCGGGGAAGCCTCCTCGGCGTGCTGGCGGGGGGGCTCACCCTCGTTCCCACCGTGCAGGCGCTCGTCGCCGGCAGCCTGCCGAGGATACTGCCCGGGGTCACCGAGGAGCTGCCGCGGGCGCTCGTCGGTCTCGTGAACCTGCCGAAGAGCCTGGCCTACTGGTGGCGCCTCGGCTCACTGTACATAGGACGGCGGTTGGAGCAGACGGTCTACGCCGACGCGGGAGCAGCGGCATCGGAAGCGGAGACCGCATTCGCTGCTGGGCTGACCAGCGTCGTCATCGCGGTGAGCACCGTGTCCGTGGCGGTCGCGGTGTTCGCGTCCTGGCGCTACTTCCGGCGCCATCCGTCCTTCGACCTCGACGACCTCGACCGCCGGGGGTCGCCGGCGGCGTGGCTGCGAGCCTACGCCGGGTGGTGTCTGGCCGCCCTGTGCGCGGCGGCGACCCTGTCTCCCGTTCCCGTGCAGGGATGGCACGTCGTGATCGCGCTTCATGCCGCCTGCCTGCCGGTGGCGGCCTGGATGCACGCCGCGTTCACGACTCGGACTTTCCTGCCGCGGGCGGCCGCCGCGTCGTTCATCCTGCTGGAGGTGGTCGTCGTGCTCCTGCTGGCGTTCGGGCACCCGATGTACCGGCCGGTTTCCGGCGACGCGCTGGCCCGGCAGGACCTGCCCGACGCCGTCCGCCCCCTCATCCCCGACCGGCCCCGGTGACACCGCCGGCCGGCTCCAGTGAGGCATTTCCCTCGTCCAGGGCGCGGGCGTGTAGCGAGCTTCCGCAAGCTGCGCTACACGGCCTTCTTGACGGGGCCGGCGATGAGCTCCTCGAGCAATTCGCGGCCGCGGGCGAACAGGTCGTCCTTGGAGATCCGAGCGATTCCGTCGCCCTCGTCGCGGGCTCCGGGCGACGGCTTCGGGAGCCGGCGCAGCCGGTTCTGCGCCCCGACGCGGTTGCAGCGGCGGGCACAGCCGGATCTCCCCAGCCCCGCCGAAGAAGCTCTGGTCCGTTCCCCTACCGTTTATACACTTTTCGGGGCCGGTTGGCGTATTGCCTTTATAGGAAGGTGATCATAATTAACTCATAAATCTGACGTTGATATGCGATACACATGGCGCGCCAGACCCTGGTCCGGCTCGCACTGACGCCCGATGCAAGCGTCAAGAAAGAGGACCGATATGTTGTGGAGCAGGACCAGTTGGAATCTCGCCGGATACGGGTTCATGCTGCACGGCGTACAGCTGTTCGGCGCCCTTGGAGGGGAGCCGGTCGAACTCGTGTCGCTCCTCGGCGCCGCGGCGCTCATCGAAATCCTCGGTGGCGCCTTCATTGTCCTTGGCTTGTTCACGCGCTTGGCGGCGTTCATCGCCAGCGGCGAGATGGCGGTCGCCTATTTCATGGGCCACGTGGCGCGCGAAGTAGCGTTGCTCTTCCCGGTCGCCAACGGCGGAGAACCGCCAGTGCTGTACAGTTGCGGTCCGACCCGCACCCCGCTCCGGACGCGCTGGGCGATGCCGGCGCGCAGGGGGACGTTCGCCCGTTTTCACAGACCACGCCGTCTCCATCGCCGTCGCGCATGAACGGATACGCAGGGTGATCGAGCGTTACCGGTGCGATCCCGTGCGCCCGGGCCTCTGAGCAACTGCTGCCCGCGTACCAGGACGACCGCGACGGCACCGGCATCATCTACGAGTGGCTCGAGACTCCGCCTTCAGGCCGACAGCACTCAGCCGCCCTGCCGCCGTCGGCCGAGGAGAACCAGCAGCACACCGAGCAGGCCGAGGCCGGCCAGCGGCAGCGCGGGCACGGGCTCCACGGCGGAGTTATTGGTCGCGGTCTCGGTGAAGGAGGCCATGTCGTTACCGGCCAAGTCCTGGAGCGCGACGTCGTCGTCGCCGGGGGTGGGATCGGTGTAGGAGACCACGACCTCCTGACCCCGAGTGACGACGCCCGACAGGTAGAGCTGCAGGCGGCGGCCGATGCGCCCGAAGGCCCCGTAGGCGTACCCGTCGACGGAGACGGGTTGCCCGTCGGCGGTGACAGCGAGCGCCGACGCGAGCAGGCCGAGAAGGGAATCGACCCCGGCGAGGTCCTCGTCGAAGGCGAGGGTCACCTCGTCGCCGCCGGCCGTCACCTCGGCGCCGACGAGGGAGGGCGGCGTCGTGTCGGGCATCGTCGTGTCGACGAACTCGAAGCTGCCTCCACAGAGCACCACGCCACCCGCCCCTGCCGTGAAGGTGCCCGTCGTCCGCGAGTCGAACGTCAGATCGGCCATCTGGGGAATCGGGAACAGGTCGACCGTCAACGTGAGGGTCCCCGTGTCCGCGCCGGCACCCTGATACTCGTAGCTGCCCTCGAGCCCGCCCGTCTCGAACCGGCCCGGGCCGATGAACCTGACGGGGTCGAGGCCGTTGCCCTCGTTGCAGTCCGGGGCGTCCGACACCAGGGTCCAGCCCGTGAACCGTTGCTCGAATTGCGCTTGATCCCGCGGCGCAAGCTGGGCGGCCGCCGCCCCCGGAAGGGCGACGAAGACTCCCACCGTGACGACCAGAGCTCGCACACCAAGCCCCCCGCGAACGGGAAGCAGTGTCCCGACGGCGGGCAACCGGACACGAGTGAGCCCGGCTGACCGCCGGGGCGGCTGCGTCTCGCAGCCGAGCCATGTACGCCGGCCGCGACGCCCCCCGCCGCCGGGTTCCCAAGGGACCGGGCAGCCCGGCGCGTTCCAACAGGTCGGGGCGCAGGAACCCGGCGGCTCGGGTGTCACCTCGCACGACACCACCGGTC
Source organism: Vicinamibacterales bacterium (assembly GCA_965229825.1). Classification (GTDB taxonomy): domain Bacteria; phylum Acidobacteriota; class Vicinamibacteria; order Vicinamibacterales; family UBA8438; genus JAJEEA01. The sequence goes on along the minus strand of CBDDJQ010000011.1, from coordinate 257,007 downwards.
CGACCAACGCCAACACCTCCACCGTGCGTGTCGCCGCGGTGAACGTGCAAGCGCGCCCGGCCCGCCTGTCCGACGAGGTCGTCGGCACCCTGGTGACCCAGGGGGCTACCGCGGTTCTCTGGGTTCGCCCGTTCCGCGCCAGCGCCGCGGACCCTGACCGGTCCCCGTCGAAGGGGTAGACGCGCCGCCCACCCCCGAGCCGGCGCAACAGCCCGGCGCTCCCGGAACCAGACCTCGTTGCCCTCCGGGTCGACCCCGGCGCCCGCATCAGCTCGCGCCCGCCGGGGATCGCAGTCGGCCCGCCCCTTCGGTGTCGGTGTCTTCGGCGATAATAGGGGGCACATGCTCGACACGTACGCCGTCGCCCCCTCTCGCCGCCCTGGCCGATGCCATCACGGCTGCGGGTGCCGCAGGCTGCCGAGCACGTTGACCAGGTCACGTCCGACCAGTTCAAGACCCGCCCCGCGGACTTCCGGACTGAGTTGGCCGGACCTGGGTGGCCGCCGGCCGCTCCCGTTCCTTGCTCTGCAGCGCGTTGGGGCGTGCCTGGGCATACGCTGGGGTCGGTCCGAGCCGTTCGACGGGGAATCAGGGTCATGACGCGATGAAGATCGTGCTCAGTCGTAAGGGATTCGACTCAAAAACCGGGAGGACACCCAGTCCCATTTTTCCTCCCGACTGGAAAATCCTTTCCTTGCCCATCCCAGCGCCGACGACGTACTCGGTTTCTTCAAAGCGGTTTCGAGATGTCATGTGGGCGGGTTGCTCGCTGGAACCGCTCGTGGAATGTCTGAGCGACGACGTGCGGGGAGAGCAGTGGTGTCACCTGGATCCCGACCTTCGAGCCGAGGCGCTCCCACGGCAACCTGGTTGGCGGGCAGCGTTCGGACAGGTTGATGGCTCTCAAACCTACCTGGCGAATCAGGGTGTCGGTCGGGATGACCTGTTCTTGTTCTTCGGGTCATTCCGGCGGGTCGAGGAAGACGACAGTTGCGGTTGGCGCTACGTCAGGACCGCCCCGGTAGTGGATTTGTTTTTCGGTTGGCTCCAGGTTGATGAGGTTCTGAAGCTCGACACAGATACGGACTACGACCGCGAACTGGGCAGATATCCGTGGCTCTCGGATCATCCGCACCTGAACGGGTGTTTCCGGAAAGCCGGCAAGAACAACAGGGTTTACGTCTCGACTCCAAACCTCCGCGTCGCTGGTACTGACGTCACCGGACTCAATGGAGGTGGCGTGTTTCAAAAGACGGACTGCCGGCTCATCCTGACCGAATCGAACGAAATCGAGAAGGGAGCGTCCTGTCGGCGCTCGTACTGGGGGATTGTCTCTTTCGTTGTTGAACTTCGCGGGTAGCGGACTCCCTGTTTCCGCTCCGAGTCGCCTATTCTATGCCACGTCGGCAATCTGATGTGAAGCGGGTGGCGACTCCTCCGCGGCTGCGCGTTCGGAGCGCCGACGGCGAGGCAAGCAGACCTTGCGGACGGCCGCTTCGGCACACCGTCCGCAGGGATCGCCGGGCCGGGCCCAGGGTGCAGCGGCCGTGCCTCCCGCCACACGGCCAAGTAAAGGGCGCCCGCGGACGGCCGGTCGCGGGGGCGGACGGTGCGTCCGCCACACACGGCGTCGAACTCGCCCCGGTTCGAGGGCGACGTGCGGTAGGGCTGGCGGGCGTGTTTGGCGGACGACGGACCCAAGCCCAAAGCGTCAACGGCCGCGGAGGAGGCGGCGCATGGCGTCCACGCGCCCACCGAAGACGTACTCGCCAAGCGCCCGAACTGGCAGGCGTAGCGAGGGGTCTGGGGGCGTGGGCGGCATGGTCCGGCACGCGGGCTGCGACGCATGGCCGAGGTCTCTGCGCTCATCCGCGCCGGTGGACAGGTCGGCGGGGTCGACCTCGCGGTTCTGACGTTCGTGCTCCTGCTGGAGTTCGTCGATGCGCACGTCCCGAGAGGCGTGCTCCGGCTGGGGCGCGGTCGAACTGTCGTTCTTGGGAGCCACACTTCAAGTATCGACACACGCGCCCTCAACCTGCACGGACATCCCGACGCCGCGGGCGGGGTCCGGCCCGGGCCGGACCCGGTGCGTCGAGCGTCAACCCGCCAGCTCGGGCGGCGGAAATCGTCGGGCAGCTAGCGCGCGTCCGGGGGCGGACTCCAGGGCTGCCCCGCGGGGCGGGGCGCTTCGAGCCAGCTCCCCCCTGTTCTCGTGGAGATCGGCGAGGTTCTGGTCGTCGGGCCGGCGGGGACCCCTGCGCTTGTCCGCGGCTCGGCCGCGTAGCTGGGGGCCGACACTGTCGGCGTCAGGCCGGTCGGGAACGCGAACGTCTCGAAACGTCGTGCTCGGCGTGGGTAGCGGGGACGGTCCTCAAGGCCCCGAGCACCGCCACGAAGACCTCCGTCACCCGGGGCACCGGCGCGCCCCCGTGAGGGCCGGCGGCCGGACCGACGTCATCAGCAGCAACCCGGGACAGGCGCCCGCGGTCTGAGGCGGTCCGGCGTAGCCGGCCGGACCCCGGCCGGCCGCTCGCCGTCCCCGGTCGTGGAGTTGGACAACGTAGGCGGGTTCCGGATCGTCGCCGGCCATCGAGCCAAGCGTCGAAGTGGCGGAGCGCCCCGGCTCAGGTCGTTGCCGGCCAGGTCTTGGAGTGCGACGTCGTCGTCGCCGGACGCCGTCCACCGCGTACGGCTCCCAGCGCCAGCCGTCGCGGTAGTCGGGCAGCCGGACGGGCTGGGCGCCGCCCGTGAAGATGGCGGCGCGCCCCGTTGTCACCTAGTCGAAGCGGGCCGGTTCGTCCCCATCGACGAGCACCGCCCCCGCCGCCCAGCTTCCCGCTACGCCCATGCGGACGTCGCCGTCGGCGCCGGTGCGGGCCAGCCGCGCCTCCGTGCGTGGGGTGCCGTCGACGAAGGCGACGCGGCGGGGGCGGTCCGAGTCGGTCGGCCGCCGTTCGAACCGCCCACCGCCGCGACCGATCGGCTTTCCAGCGGACGCCTCCGGACGGTCGTCTGATATGATGTCGCTACCGATGTCTACACCGACACCCATGAGGGTCGTTCGACGGAGAACACCGGACGCCGAGATGCGCGTCACCATCCGTCTCAGCCGGCACGACCACCAGCGCCTCCACGCTCGAGCGGATGCTGAGGGCCGGACTGCAGTGAGCATCATCCGCGAGGCCCTGCGCCTGATGCTAGATGCCCCTGATGAGTCCCCGCCGCAACTGGTACGACCGGCGACCGATGGTCGTGCCGCCTCCTGAGGTTGAGAGCCGTCCGTGTCGACCGTGCTGGGGTTTCTAGTGTCCGTGCACATGACCCGGAACTTGCCCATCGGGCCCGTCGCAAGCGTTCCGCGCGCGTTGCGCGTCCCCTGTGCCTTCCGCAGCCGCGGCGGGTGTGTTGAGTTGGGCTAAATCCATGAGATTCATCGACCTGTTTGCCGGCCTAGGCGGTTTCCATCTCGCACTTGACCGACTCGGGTGTCGTTGCGTGTTTGCATCCGAAATCGACGATGGGCTCGCCAACCTCTACGAGAAGAACTTCGGCGTGCGACCGAGCGGCGATATCCGGCGCGTCCCGATCTCTGAAGTCCCGGACCACGAGATTCTCTGCGCAGGCTCTCCCTGTCAACCGTTCTCCAAGGCCGGAACCCAGCAGGGCCTGAATTGCCCAAAATGGGGCGATCTGCTGGACCATGTTCTGCGAATTGTTCGGGCACGCTCGCCGCAGTATTTGCTCCTAGAGAATGTGCCGAACTTAAAGCGCCATAACGAGGGTGAGACATGGCGGGACCTGGAGCGCGAGTTTGTTCGTGCGAGCTATACAATATCCTCTGCGTATCTCTCCCCGCACCAATTCGGAGTCTCCTCAAATGCGTGTGGGTAGCGGCGGCGCCAGTTCTATGCCTCCACAGCAGAGGAACAGCATCGAGATCAACGCGCCGGGCGAGTGGAAGCCATAGGCGCGACGCGCGATCACCCGCAGCTTGTTGTTGATGCCCTCCACCGGACCGTTCGTCATCTTCGTGTCCAGGTACGCCAGGATGCCTTCAGCGTGTTTCCGAATCGTACGCCCCAGCTTCACGAACGGCGTCAGGCGGGACCGCGCAGCCCACTCCAGCCACTCATCGAGCAGCGCCGGCGCATCCTCGGGTGTCGCCTGCCCCAGGATCGTCGCCAGGTACTCCTTCAGTTCGTAGGCCCGGTCCAGCGCCCGGTTCTTACGACGCAACGTCTCCAGACGCCGGGCCTCACCAGGCCTCAGCCGCGCCGGGTGCTTCAGCAACGCATAGCGCGTCCCCTTGAGCGCCTTCGCATCCTCCGGCTCCGAGGCCAGCCGCCGCTGCTCCGAACGCCGCACCTCGTCAACCGCATCCGCCGCAAGCCGTTCAACGTGAAACCGGTCGAACACCACCCGCGCGTGCGGAACCCACGCCCGCAGCGCCTTCTGCCAGCTCGACGCCAGGTCCGCCGTCACCAACTCGATCCGCGCACAGCCACCAGGTCCCAACTGCTCGAAGAAGGCCCCCAGCGTCTCGGCGCTGCGCCCCCGCCCCGCCCAAACCACCCGACGCTCGTCATGGTCAACCACGATCGTCAGGTAGCGGTGACGCTTCCGGTAGCTGAACTCATCGACGCCGATTCGTCTCAGCTTGGCGAACCGAGCCCCGTCCAGCCGCCGCGCCACAACCCGTTCCACGATGCTGCCCACCGTCACCCACGATATCCCCAGCAGGCGGCTCACCGCCGTCCGGTCCGTCACCTGCGCCAGATACGCCGCCAATTCCTCGAACCCCGACGTGAACACGCTGCTGCCGCTCGCCCACGGCACCTGCTCCACCTTCACCCCGCGGCAACGCCGGCACGACACCCGCCACGGCGCATACCGCAGCCACGCCGGCATCCGGCCCCAGGACAGATGCCGCCACTCGCGCACCGGCTGCCGGTCATACCGCGGCGACCGCTTCCCGCACGTCCCGCACCGGGAACGCCGCCACGCCGGCTCCACCGACACCGTCAACGGACCGTCGGCGGCCATTTCCACCTGCTTGACGTACATCTGCGTGACACCCAACAGCCGCCGTAGTAACGTAGTCAGACGCATGGGGCTCTCCTCCTCGCGGGTCGTGGTGATACACGCCCATGAGACCAGGAAGCCCCTTGCGTTTGCAACCGCTTCCGCCAAGCGAGACGACGCACGCGGCCCCGACAACACCCTTGGCCCCGCCCAACGGGCGTCCGCCGCCGGCGCCGGGACCCGAGGTGGCCGTTGGGGCAATCAGCCAGCGTCTATCCCCGAACCGCCAGCCGTCGCGCTTTCCGCGTTGTCGTGGACGGCCGGGACGCCCCCGTCCAGGCCGGGCCGCAAGGCCCATATCTGCTGCTTGAGCGGAGGGACGGACGGTGTGTCACCCGAAGGGCCGCAGCGCAGCGAAGGACGCGCGTAGCGCGTTGACACGCCGGCCGGCCCGCAGCTACTCCGCTCCGACTATATCCCGCCACGGTGCGCCACGCCCGCCGCCGGTCAGGTGAACTGCCAGCACCCCTCGCCGACCCGCCGATCGCGCCTCAACCCACCCACACCCGTTTGAGGAGAGCCTGAAATTATCGTCGAGCCATGCATGGCCGGCGTCCGCCCACGCAGTGCCCCAGCTATTGCGGATGAGGAACCGACGTGTCGATTGCATGATGCCGATTCCGACGGCCACGACGGCGTGGAGGCCTCGAACGGGACCCGTTGGAGCGATGACCCACGGTGGGGCGGGAGCGTGGAAGGCGTCGGTCGTCGAGATGCCCAGGACAGGGGTATGACCGGCCTGCAGCAGTGCTTCGATGCGATCCGGACTCTGCTCCGGCGAGGTGCTGTGTCGCCGATAGAGAGTCACGCCAGAGGGTGGCGACCATCGGGCGGGCGGATTGTTCTCGAGGTAAGGACAATCAGCCTCGGTTGACTGTCCCGGGTCCAGCAGTGCGTGGGATACCTCGCGGAAGTCGACGCCGTCAAGGGAGCTGTCATCGCCAGACGCGAAGTAGTGTAGGTATTCCGGTGACAGAGGCGCTATGGACCCACGCGCATGTTCGTGCGCGGTCGTGGACGCGTGTGCCAGGCATGTGGGTCGCGCGCCCTGGTCACGGACCGGACCGAGCAGCGGACGGAAATCGAGACGGACGGTAACTCTCATGCGACTTGGCCGAGGGCTGCGGTTTTCGTGCGGCGCGCCCAACCGTCACGTTCTTTTCCGTGACCGTCGATGTCGATCTCGATCCGGGCCAGAGTTGTTCGGCTCCACGGCCGGATGTGCTCGAAGACGAGATGGTGCACGCCTGGAGACCTGAACCTGACGAACAACACTCGCGCGGATCTCGCGCCATAGCCGTGCTCGAGATCGGGTGGTCGTTCATCGACGACTTCGGCCTCGGCGTTGGTCTCGACAAGGCGCCAGACGTAACCGGCGGAGGCATGGTCCTGAACCTGAACCGCGAAAAGATCGTCGGAGCCGGCTTCGAGGAACGTATCGCTGTCGGCCGCCGTCAGCCCCCAGACGTCTGCCCACGAGTTCGTGATCAACGGTGCCGGCGCAAGAGCGCGTTTCAGCTCCTTGACTGTTTTGGCCTGGAGCCGGGTGGCCTCGGGACGCGTTAGCACCCCGCACGTCGCCAAACCCCAGCACGCAGCTTGGTAGCTGATGCCGAGACGAAGGGAGAGTTGGTAGATATTGTCGGGTTGATGGAGCTTGGCTTCGGTCCATCCGTGGCGCCGTGCCGATGCAAGCAGGAGGTTCTTGGGAGCCAGGAGCTCGGCGGCAAAGGTGTCCGCCGCCGCCTCCTGTATAGGCCGTGACGCTGGTGCGTTTCGCCCTGCGAATCCGACTGTCCTGTCGAGGCTCATTCCGTGTCCGAGCAAGAGGTGGCCGAGTTCATGGGCGACCGTGAAGCGTTGGACCGGCAGTCCGAGCTTGGTGGTCACGATGATTCCGCGCTCTTGCTGGTTGATGGTGATGAATGCGCCCCACAGCCCGTCCAGAGGCCGGAACAGAAGCGGGATGTTCCGTTCGGCGACCGTGCCGATGACATCGAAGCTGGTGCGTGTACCTGTCGGCGATGCGGCGAGCACGTTCGCGGCCTCGCTGACCGCACGCAGTATTTCGCTGCGCCTAGTCATCGTGATCTCCTCGAGCGCAGGAACTGGGCGAAACGCAGCACTTCGTCACGGTCCGTCAGTGAGAGATCGGCGGTGGCGCGCGCCACTAGGCGAACCGAATCCGGTTCGGAAGCCTCCTCATCGTGGCCGGTGAGGCTCTCCATCGTAGTCTGGTACAGCTTGGCGAGTCTGCTGAGCTCGGCGGCACTGACGCGCCGTGATCCGTTCTCGATCAGTGAGATCGCAGGGCGCGGCACTCCGAGATGGCGGGCAACCTCGTCCTGCGAGAACCCGCGGTACTCCCGCTCTTCCTTGAGGCGTTCGCTGAGTATCGCCTGGATTTTCCGTTCGTCGTTCATGACTCGACCTCCTGCAGTGCGTTTCGCCGGCTCGGAAAGCCCGTCATTTCCCATAAACGAGATGCTGGACCGCTTCGTCGATGCTTGCGTATCCGCCAGCGCGAATGCGCCGGACGTTGAAAGGGCATCCCTCATGTTCCTCGAAGATCGGCGCCATCCGCGCGACGGTCTTGGAATCTACGGCTGGCATGGATGCCCAGAGATCGACTCCAGTCATCTCGCGTCCGGTGACCAGCCCGTCCCAGTTCTCCTGTTCCTCCTCCAGCCGCGCTCGCAGTGCCCCGGCAAGCCGCGTGCCTGTGTCCACGTTGCTCAATGGCCGTCGGATCGCGAGTTTCGGTGCCGGCATCTGGGATGGCATGTGTTTGATATAATAACACACATGTTCGATAGTCGAACCAATGAGGATTCGATCCTGGCCGCCAACGCGCTCACGGGTTGGCACGAAATTGCGCGTTGTCGTCTGGCCACAGGGCTACCGAAAGGACCCAAGAAGCAACGGCGATGGAGCAACGGACATCAAGAGTGACGCCGCATGCGCGAGCGAGACCACGGCGGCGAACTGGGTCAGGCGCGAGCCAGAATACCGCGACGTCCGCGAAATGCAGCGGCCCTCCGAGAATCGGGTGCAGGGCCTTGTACGCGGCTTCCTTGACGGAGAAGAGGATGGTCCGCGCTCCGCTGTCAGCGAGCGGCCACGGCTGCTCCGCTGCGTCCAGTCCGTGGATCGGTGGGACGTCCTGCGCTTCCAACCGCTCTACGTCAATGCCGATCGACATCATCTCGTCGGGCGGCGCGATCGCCGCCAAGACAGTAGTACCCTTGTGGGTCACACTGCCGGTGTAGCCTGCTGGCCACTTGCGAGCCCCGGAGGCCCGTCGCGACGGCTCGACGGCCGGCAGGCCAGCGCTTGCGACGAGATCTGTCAGACAACTCCCGGTCGCCTCACGCTGGGTTTCCAACAGTACGCGCTGACGGTCGGTGCGCGGAACATCACGAGGGTGCGGCAGCCAGTGCGAGAACGATCCGCCCGCGACCCGGCACTCCGGCATCATGTGCCGCAACTCCTCGACCAGCACGTCGGGTCGAAGGCGCATTAGTGACAAGGAGCCACAGGCACGCTCAATGCGGGTGGCACAGGATCGGCGACCTGTGCTGCGTAAAGTGCTGAACGGGCAGTCGATTGATGGCCTGCGACGGACGGCGTTGGGTCCGCTGGCGCGGCGCCCATCCACGATGGCGGTACCCGTGGTCTGCGATCGCGATTCGTCACGAGCGCCACGCCGGGCTGAGCCAGTTCGGGCCTGTTGCCGACGTGCCGCCCGACGCACCGCTCGACTTCGCGGCGCTGCAGCACCCGTCCCGTGAGTCGGCACCGCGCCGGGTCCACGGCCGGCCGTTCACAGTCCGCCAACCCGTCGCCGGTCGGAACCCCCTCCGTCGTCATGCGCCGGGTGCTGACCGCGGCGGCTCGACGTGTGCGCGCCGCTCGGATGACTGATGCTGCGCTCACGGCCTGCTCTCTGGAGTCGGGGTCTCCCCTGCTCAAATCACGATACGCTCGATCTCGTCGACGGTGATAGTGTCCGCCGTCCGGTCGTAGAGCTTCGTCGTCTTGGGCGACGCGTGCCCCGCGATCTGCTGCGCGTGCTCCAACGTCCCTCCGTTCGACAGATACGCCGTGATCCCCGTCCCCCGGAACGTGTGGCAGCACGTCGACGACGGCAGCCCGGCCGCGGCCGCCCGCCGCTTGATCATCGCCAGGACGACGCGCCGCTGCAACGCCCGTCCCTTCAGCCGGCGTCCCACCGGGTCCACGCTCTGGAAGAGAGCCGCCTTCGGCTCCTCGAGCTCGGACGCCGCGAGATACTCGTCGAGGGCCTCCGCCGCCCGATGGTGCGCCGGCACGTCGTGCCGCTTCCCGCCCTTTTCGTGGAGCCTGAGCCACCCCCGGCTCCCCTGGTGGAAGTAGTCCTGCCTCCGCATCCCCAGGACCGCGCTCACCCTGGCGAAGCTGTAGAGCATGACCGAGAGGAGCGCCCGGTCGCGGAGTCCGGCTAGGGAGCCCGTGTCGATGTGCTCGAGGAGCTTTCGCACCTCGGCCGGCGAGAGGACCGGCGTTGCGCCCCTGGTGACCACGTGCTTGGGCCCGCGAACAGCGGCTGCGGGGTTGACCGGGAGGACTTGGTTGACGACGAGCCAGTCGCAGAGCATGCGGATCGCGGCCAGGTGCTGCTTCACGGTCGGGGCCGACCTGGGGTGGGTCCGGATGTAGGCCGCGACGTGGAGCGGCGCGATCGCTTCGAGCCGGAGGCCTCGGGCCTCGCACCACCCGAGAAACTGCCCTGCCGCCCTCGCGTACGCCGACCGCGTCCTCTCGTTCGCGATCCGCCCCGCGAAGAACTCCAGGAACCTCTCAGCGGCCGCGGGCCCCGCGTCGACGATCATCTGCGGCAACACGATCGCGGCCGAGCTCGCGCCCGTCACGGCCGACGTCGGCTCCGCGCCCGGCGGCGCGTCGGTCTCCAGCACGGCCGCGGTCGGCACCAAGGCTTCGCTCATTCGTTCACCACCTCTCGCCCGCCGTCGACGAGCGCCTCGAACCGCTCGTAATCGTTGATCAGCGCGTAGGCCAGCGCGTAGAGCCGCTCCACCGCCTCCTTCGCTCCGTCGAACCGCACTTCGATCCCGACGCGGGTGACCGAGACCCCGGGGGGCAGACTCGCCAGTCTCGTGTCGAGGGTTTCGGCGGGGAGCTTCACGCGGATCCCGGTAAGCCGGGCTTTTCGGAGTTCGGTGACGAGCCGTTCGCGGCGTTCCTCCTCGTGGCGGAAGGCGGCCCGGGCACGGTGCTTCTTGAGCTGGCGCAGGAGCTTCGTCCGGGGCAGAGTTCTCTGGTTGCCGGTCATCTCGGCCCCGAAGGTCTGCATCAGCGTGGCCGCCCGGGCGGTCGAGACGCCGAAGAGCCGTTCCACGTCGCGGCGCGTGAGGAGGGTCCGGGCGAGCTGTTCGAGCTGGCTGATGGCGTCGGGGATGGCGAGGAGCCACCGCGGCTTGGCGGGCACCCTGAATCCTCACCCGCCGGCGACCACGGGAGGTGACGCCACTGCCGCATCGGTCGCCGGTCATACCACGGCCCCCTTCTCCGAGCCGTACTTCGGGTTCGCACTGACGTGAATGACCTCTTTCGGGACGGCCGAACTCGTCGACCCTGGACCTCAACCGGCCAGCAGGATCAGATCGAGTCCATCGAATCGGCGGAAGCCGGGGTCGAACGTCGCGAGACGGTAGCGGCCGGCGCGCGCGAACGCAGCGAGATAGGCGTCGGTCCAGAAGCCCGTCGAGAAACGCCCTCGGCGGCAGGCGCCGGCGAGGTGCTGGTCGATGCCCGGGGGCTCAGGGAGAAAGCTGACGCCGGGTTGAGCGGTCACCCGCGTCACGACCTCCCACGCCCGCGAGTGGTCCAGGCGGCGCGAGCCCATGACACGCTCGTTCGACAGCAACCGCAGCAGGCCGAGCTGCGTCAACCGACAGAAGCCGGTGCGGTGGCCGGCCGGCAGGACGTCGTCCCGCCACCACCGGGTGGCGGCCGGGTGGTGCGGATGCTCGGTGACGAGGGTGGCCAGCCACAGGTTGACGTCAGCGAGGATGGGCGTCACGGTCGATATCCTCGCGGTCGAGTAACCGCTGGGCGCCGCCTCCCTCGAGATCCCGCATCACCGGTCCGGCCGTTCCGGAAATGAGCGGAAAGACACAGCCCGGCGCCAGCGTCTGCTCGTCGAGGCCTCTTCGATCAGCCGGCTCCGGCGAACCGTCGGTTTCCTGAAGCAGGCGTTGCAGCGCATCACGCACCAGGTCCTTGAGGCGCAGACCGCGCAGGGCCGCCTCGGCCTTCGTGCGCCGGAGAAGATCGTCGGGAATGTCGATGGTCGTCCGCATGCCAGAGACATCTTAGCATCGTTGATGCATTGATGTATCTGCGTTCGGCGCGACGCCCCGAACCGGGTCCTACGGCTCGGCGATCCGGTAGACGGCCTCGGCGGTGCGGATGATCAGGCTGTCGTCGAGGATGGCGGGGGTCGCCATCGTGAACTCGTCGAGGGGGTTCTCCGCCAGGATCCGGAACTCGGGCCCCGCCTCGATGACGTAGGTCGTCCCCTGCTCGCTGAGGGCGAAGAGCTTGCCGTTGTAGGCCCAGGGCGATGCGGTGAACGCCTGACCGACGTCGATCCGCTGCCGTCCGTAGACCTCCGCCCCGGTCCGGGCGTCGTGGGCGGTCATCATCCCGCGGTCGAGCAGCGTGTAGTAGTAGTCGCCGTAGACCAGCGGCGAGGGATGGTAGGAGCCGCCCTGCTCAAGCGACCACGCCACGTACTCGTTGGCGGTGTCGCCCTCCGCCAGCGAGATGTCCCCGGCGGCGCCGGGCCGAATCGCGTAGACCGGGCGAAAGAAATCGGCGATGTAGCCCGACTCGATATAGAGGAGCCCGTGAGCGGCGGTCGGGGTCGGGATCACGATGGACGACATGCCCGACAGCTCCCACAGCTCCCGGCCGGCGAGGTCGTAGGAACGAATCTTGTCGGTGCCGGTGGTCACGATCTCCGTGCGCCCGTCGTGCTCCCAGACATAGGGCGTCGACCAGTTGCTCCCTTCGTCGCGGTCGGTGCGCCACAGCTCGGCGCCGGTTTCGGCGCTCAGGGCCATGAGATGCGACTGCTCCTCGTTGTCGACGACCAGATAGACGCGGCCGCCGTGCAGCACCGGCGACGCCGCGGTGCCCCATCCGTTGCGGGTCTCCGCCGGCGGCAGGTCGCGCGACCAGCGCACGGTCCCGTCGAAACCGAGGGCATAGAGGCCGACGTTGCCGAACAGCACGTAGACATGCTCCCCGTCGGTGACCGGGGTCTCCGAAGCGAAGGTGTTCTTGAGATGGTGCGACGTCGCGGGTACGCCGGCGTGGACTTCGGTCCGCCAGCGCGGCGCGCCGGTCTCGAGGTCGATCGCGTACACCAGCCAGTGGTGGACATCGCCCGGGGCGCTACGCTCGCCGCCGCGGAACCACCCGCCCTCGGGCGCTTCGACGTCACCGTCGCTGGCGACGGTGGTGACGAACACCAGGCCGCCGGCGACGATCGGCGAGCTCCACCCGAGGCCCGGAATCGGGGTGCGCCAAGCGACGTTCTCGGCCGGGCTCCACCGCTCCGGCAGATTCGGATTGTCGGCGACGACGCCGGACGCGTCCGGGCCGCGGAACTGGGCCCATTCCTGGGCCGCGGCACGGTCCGCCGGCAGAACCACGAGGGCCGCGAGCAGCAGCGCGCTGGGTACGCGCGCAGCGAAGCGGGCGCCAAGCCGGATTCCGGCGATCACCATCAGAACCATGTCGTCACTTTTTCTGCCGCCCGACGCCGGTGTTCCGGCTTGACATGCGCCAGGACCGTAGCCATCGCCATGGCGACCGCGCCCAGATCATCGGCGAATCCGACACCCGGTATCAGGTCGGGAATGGCGTCCAGAGGAGCAATGAAGTAGCCGAGCGCGCTTACGATGACCGTCTTTGCCCACACCGGCGTATCGCTGTCCAGACAACAGTAGTACAGCACGAGGACCTGCTCGATGGTCTCCCGCCCCGCCCGCCCGGCGAAAGCGCCGATCTTCTGCCAGAGCGACTCTTCGCTGTACTCCGAACCGTAGTCTCTCTCGGGGCTCGCACCGCCGGCGTCCGCGGTCATCGCGCTCCTACTCGCGCCGATAAACGGCGATCCCGTCCCCGCTCGCCACGAAGACGTGCGTCGCGTTGACGGCCACCGGACCGGTCGGCTCGCCGACGTCGGATGATCCGACGATCACGGGCCGCGCCGGGTCGGTCAGGTCGAACGCCTGCAGCGCGCCGCCGCCGGCCGCGTAGAGCCGGCGGCCCCACAGCGCCACCCCGCTCGACAGCCCGCCGGCGGGCACCGCCGCGGTGACGCGCGGCGCGGACGGATCGGAGACGTCGACCACCTGCAGCCCGCCGCGCCCGCTGACGATGCAGACGATCGCCGGCGGCGCGCCGCCGGTCGAGCGAACGTCCGGCGCGAACACCTGGGTGACCGGATCGCGTCCGAGCGACAGCCGGCCCGCGACCACGGGCGAGGCCGGGGCCGACACGTCGACGACGATCAACCCCGCGGGCTGGTCGGCGACGAAGACCCGCGAGCCGGCCGCCGCGATGCCCCGGGGAAAGCCGTCGCCGAGATACTCCCCGGCGCGGGTGAGGACACCGGCTCCGTCGACGACGTCGAAGCCGATGGAGTTGTCGGCCGCGAACAGGTACCGGCCCGAGCCCGCCACCCCCACCGCCTGGCCGCGCGTGGCGGCGGTGCCGGTCAGCGCCGGGACGGCGGGATCCGACAAATCCAGCCGGCGGAGCCCGTCGTGGCTGTTGGCGACGTATGCCAGAAGCCCGTCGAGGACCACCCCCAACGCCGGCTGATCGAAGTCGTGGCGGCCCACGACCTCCGGCGATTCTGGCCGGGAGAGGTCGATGACATGGACCGTCGACCCGCTGGCCACGACCAGATGCCGCTCGCCGGCGGCCAGCGCGGTCACCGGACCGGGCACGGAAACGGACCCGACCCGGGCGAGCGAGGGTGCCTGAGCGGCGGAGCCCAGCGCCACCGACAGGGCCAATACGAAAGCGACGGTCTGCATGAACCCTTCAACCCCGGGGCGTCACTGCCCGGCGCTTGCGCCGCCGACCCGGAGCCAGGTGTCCGGCGGGGCGGTCTGGCCGACGCCGGGCTGCGACCAGTCGCAGACCCCGGTCGAGAAGACCTGCTCGAGCGTCGCGCGCTGCTCCGCCGTCAGGGTCACGTCGTAGTCGTCCGGATCGACCGGCTTGACCTGGCACTTGAGGACGTCGCTGCCGATGGGCGAGCCGGCCACCTCGCGCGGCCCCGGCGCCGACGGATACAGCTCCTCGCACCGGCCGCTGCCCCGCACCATCGTCTCGGCGATCTTGACCGGATCGTCGTCCCGGCTCCAGCAGGCGTCGACGAGGTCGGCCGGCTTGGCGCGCGCGACCCGCTCGATCACCGGATCGGACGACGCATCGGCAGCCAGCGCGCCCAGCCACGCGTCCATCTGGCGCAACGCCTCCTGCGCGACCGGACTGGCCGTCGAATACAGCCCGTAGCGGTCGTCCTCGACCAGCATGACGTGGTTGTCGGTCCGCCCGTTGGCGCGGCGGAGCCGGTCGCGCATCGAGAACGAGTGGTACCGCACGTGCACGTCGCCGCCGTCTCGATCATCGCTGTAGGCCCGGTAGTCGATGATCGGGGTCGTGGCGAGCCCGCCGCCGCCGTGGGTCACCCGACCGGTCTCGTAGGCGGCGCGCATGGCCTCGGGGTCGCCCTCCGTCCGGTCCCCCTGGAAGTTGCCGTCGCGGTCGTATCCGCCGACGCGCGCGTTGAGATCGAGAAACTGCTCGGGGTTGATGACGCCGGCGTTCAGCGCCCCCAGCCCGTACTGCACTCCGACGTTGTCGAGGGGGCGCCGCGCGAAGCCGGTCTCCGGATCGCGGCCCAACACGTTGACGGCGTGGTCGAAGACGTCGCACCGCGCGCCCCCCGGATTGGTCTCGGGGTCGTACCGCAGTTCCTCCGGCAACACGTCCGGACAGAACTCGCCGACGGTGATCCGGCCGGCGTTGCGCGATACGTTGGGCATGGTGTTCAGCACGAGGAAGCCGGTCACCGCGCGCTGCTCCTCCTCGGTGAACGGAACCGCCGCGTTCTCCCGGAAGTAGTGGTTCAACAGGCGGGCGTCGGTCACGAACGGGACCGTCCCGGAGATGACGTCGGGAAAGCTGCACCCGGGAATGATGCCGTCGAGCAACCCGGGATAGTTGTCGGCGATCTGGTGGTTCTGATAGGAGCCGCCCGAGCACCCCCACCCAATGGTGAACCGCGGAGCACCGTAGGCCTCGATGAACCGCTCCTTGACCATCATCATCGTCTCGGCCGCGAGCAGATCGTTGCAGTTGTTGCCGAAGACGTTGAGGGTCGCCGACGCCACCGCGTACCCCTGGCGCAGCATGACGTCGTCGGTCACGCCGCCGGTGCTCGCCCCCTGGCGGTACCAGCCGTTCACGCAGCCGCCGCCGAACGTGTACACGAGCCGTCCGTTCCAGCCCGCCGGCGCCAGCCAGGGATCGGGTTCGGGTTCGCCCGCGGGGTCGTGGAGCATCGCGATCTGGTAGACCGCGCGGTTGATGGTGCCGGTCTCGATGCGCACGATGTAGGGCGCCTCGTCACCGCCGAGGGTGGTCGCATGGGCGAGGTCGGCCGGCCGGACCGCGGGGTCCGCCAGCGGCTTCAGGGCGCCGTCCTCCACCGACCGGTAGGCGTAGTCGACCCGCCGGGCGATCGAGCAGTCTTCGTCGAGCGCGCCCCCGAGGTTGTCGCCGGAAACCAGCTCGAACCGGTCGGTCTCGCAGATGAACGGGCGCTCGTGCGGACCGGAGAAGACCGGCCCGGCGACCGAATGGTTGACGACGTCGATCCGCGACGTCGATCCGCCGGCGGTGCGAACCTCGATCGGATGGGTCCCCGGCTCGAGACCGCGGACGAGCCCCTCCAGCACCCCGCCGTCGAGCCGGCGAAAGTCGCCGGTCACGTCGCGGCCGGCCGCGTGCACCGTCACCGCATCGTCCGGCGCTCCCGGCGCGGGCGTCACCCGCACCAGGACGTCCCCGCCGGTCACCATGTCGGGACGGGCGGACAACGTCGTGATCTGCGCGGCGTCGCCGGCGGTCTGGGCTTCGGCGAAGGTGACGGCGCCGGCCGCCGCCAGAACCAGAACGAGCAGGGCCGCCACCCGCGGTCGCCGCATCTCGGTGAAAGTCAGGGTCGGGATAGACACGGGTCGACTCCTCTGGTTGGGCTGTCCGCCTTCCGATATTCGAGCCGGCAAATCCGGCCCCGAATGGCTGCGGCCGGCATCATACCAGAACCGGGCGGGGCGGCCGGACCCGCGGCGGCGGTCCGCCCCACCGGTCTCGCCTTTGATTTTTCGCGGAACCGGCGCGTATAGTGGATTCGTGCGCGGCCGACGACGCGAGGTCCACGGCGGGAGGATGCCGATGTCAGGACGACTCCTGGGCTGGATGATGGCCACGCTGGCCGTCGGGTTCGCCGCTCCGGCGCTGGCGCAGCCCGATCCTTGGGCGGGCACGTGGCGCGGCGAGCTGACCTCGGCGCCCGACGCCGGCAGCCCGGTGTCCCTGACCCTCGTCGCCGGCGCCGGCGGCGGCTACACCGGGCTCGTGAACGGGCTCTCGCCCAACCGCGAGATACGGCTCGATCGGGTCGTCGTCGACGGCGAGCAGGTGACGGTGGAGGCGGCCACGGAAACCGATTTCGGCCCCCTGTCCTTCGTCTATACCCTGACCCGCAACAGCCGGGATCTGTCGGGAATCGGCCGCGTCTCCGCGGGCGGCCACGGGTTCGACGTCTCGCTCGCGTTGAACCGCGCACGGCGGGCCGACGTGCCGCAACCGCAAATCGAGCCGCGGATCGGCTACTTCAGCGGGAGGTGGCGCTTCGAGTACACCGGGGGCGAGTTCCCCCCTTTGAGCGTCGGGACCCGCGAGGGCACCGTCTCCTTCGAGCCGCTGCCCCCGGGGCCGTTCGTCCGCGGACGGGCCGAAAGCGACCTGTACGGCGAGCCGTACGAGGAGACGTGGACCATCGGGTTCGACGAGACCACCCGGGCCGTCGTCTGGCAGGAACAGCGGCCGGACGGCCGCACCCTGACCGCGCTGGGCAACTGGACGAGCCCGATCGCCATCACGTTTCTGACCGCCCCGATGGAGGCGGACGGCCGCGTCCATGTACTGAGACGCGTCGTTCGGACCACATCGGACACCGCCTTCTCGGTGGTCGACGAGTTCTCCGTGGACGGCGGGCCCTTCCGCCGCCTCGGCGACGGCTCGTATCTTCGCACCGGCGGCGCCGACCCCGATGCCCGCTGAGGACGCTGACGATGACCCTGACGACCACGACGATGACCAACGCCGAGCTCGTCGGCCGCGACGCCGCCCACCTGATTCATCCCCTGCACGACGCCGCGGCCCACCGGACGGCGCGGGTCTGGGTCAGGGGCGAGGGGGCGCTGCTGTTCGACGCCGACGGCCGGGAGTACATCGACGGTCTCGCCGGGCTGTGGAACGTGCTGGCCGGTCACGGACGGCGCGAACTCGCCGAGGCGGCGCGGGCCCAGATGGAGACCCTGGCCTACGCCTCGGGGTACACCGGCAGCTCGAACCGGCCGGCGATCGAGCTGGCCGAGCAGCTCGCGGGGATGACCTACCCGTCGATCAACCGGTTCTTCTTCACGAGCGGGGGCGGCGAGGCGACCGAGAGCAGCATCAAGATGGCGCGCGCCTACTGGAAGCTGCGCGGCCGCCCCGGCAAGACCCAGGTCATCTCCCGCATCGAGGGCTACCACGGCGTCACCCTGGCCGCCATGAGCGCCACCGGGCTGAGCGCCTACTGGCCGCTGTTCGAGCCGCGCGTGCCCGGGTTCATCCACATCCCCTCGCCGTACCCCTACCGCTACCAGGCGCCGCCCGGCGTGAGCCAGGGCATCGCGGCCGCCGACGAGCTGGAGCGGGCGATCGAGCGGGAGGGCGCGGACACCGTCGCCATGTTCCTCGCCGAGCCGGTGCAGGGCGCGGGCGGGGTCCTCGTGCCGCAGGACGACTACTTCCCCCGCATCCGCGAGATCTGCGACCGCCACGACGTGCTGCTCGTCGCCGACGAGGTGATCACCGGGTTCGGCCGCACCGGCACCCTCTTTGCCCTTGACCACTGGGACGTCGAGCCGGACATCGTGCAGTTCGCGAAGGCGATCACGTCGGGCTACGTACCGTTCGGCGGCATCGGCATCAGCGATGCGATTGCCGCGACCCTCGACGACGACGAGCGCGTGTGGATGCACGCCTATACCTATTCGTCCCACCCCGTCGGGTGCGCCGTCGCCGCGCGCAACCTGCAGATCATCCGCGACGAAGACCTGCCCGGCCAGTGCGCGATCAAGGGAGACCGGCTGCTCGCCCGGCTCCGGGCGGCGCTCGGCGACCACCCGCACGCCGGCGACATCCGCGGCAAGGGCCTGATGTGCGCGGTCGAGCTCGTCGCCGACCGCGCCACGAAGAAACCGTTCCCCACCGGTGACAAGGTCGGTCCCCGCGTTCAACAGCGGGCGGCGGACCGGGGCCTGTTCAGCCGGGTCAAGGCCGACACCTACGTGCTCGCCCCCGCCGCGGTCATCACCGACGATCAGATCGACCGCACCGTCGACATCCTCGCCGACGCGATCCGGGACGTGCTCGGATAGGCGTCTGCGCCGTAGAACGGCGCGGGCGTGGCTACCCCGCCTTGCGTAAACACGGCGACCGTCTGCCAGAGATCCCAGTCAGCCTGGATACCCATCCAGAACTCCCGTACGCTATGGCACCCGACCCGGTCGCCCTTCACAGCCCGTGGTGAAAGCCCCTCGTCACGCCTTGTCAGGCAGGCGCTTCGCTGGTCTCGGTGCAACGCGGGGTTCTACCACGGGCTGCGAGCTGCTACGATCCGGGCAGCGACCACTGGCTCGATTCACGGAGACGCGGCATGCAGAACCGGCTGAACCTGACGATCGTTTCCATCGCGCTCGTTTCGGTCGGCACCGCGGCCCGCGCCGCGGAAGTGCCGACCTTCGCAGCGGACGTCGCGCCGATCCTGTTCGACGCGTGCGCAAGCTGCCACCGACCGGGCGACATCGCGCCGATGTCGCTGCTGACCTATCGCGACGTGCGCCCCTGGAGCCGCTCGATCAAGGACAAGGTGGTGTCGCGCGAGATGCCGCCCTGGCACGCGGCGCCCGGCGGGGTGCCGATACGCAATGCCCGCGGGCTGACCCAGGACGAGATCGACACCCTCGTCGCCTGGGTCGACGGGGGTGCGCCGCTGGGCGACGAGACGGCGCTGCCGCCGATGCCGACGTTCTCGGACGACGCGTGGCATCATCCGAGCGGCCGGCCGCCCGACTACATCCTGCCGATTCCGATCGAGATGCAGATTCCCGCCCAGGGCGAGCTGCCGTACATCACGTTGTACTCCGAGATTCCGTTCGACGAGGACGTCTTCGCGAACGCCATCGAGATGCTGCCGTCGAATCGTAGCGTGGTGCATCACCTCTCGGTGAACGTCACCACCCTGCCCGCGGGCACTGTCCTCGTGGACGGGCAGCCCTACGATGCGCAGGGAGCGCCTCTGACCGACGAGGCGCTGCGCGCCGCCCGCGGCAGCGACTCGAATGCGCTCGGCGGCGCCACCAAGCTGATCTGCTTCGTGCCCGGGCGGGGGTTCGAGATGTTCCGCGCCGGGGTCGCCAAGCGGGTGCCGGCCGGCAAAGTGCTGCAATGGAGCCTGCACTACAACGTGACGGGCCGGCCCGAGACCGACCTGTCGCGCATCGGCATCTGGCTCTCGGAAACGCCGGTGACCCACGAGATGCTGTCCCGCACCATCGGCAGCCCGCTGCCGACGACGCCGGACCGGACCCTGCCGGTGATGGTCAACGGCGAGGAGGTGCCCCGGCGCGAGGTCCCGGTCATCCCGCCCTTCGCCAACGACTGGGCGATCACGATGCAGACCGACGTCGCCGAACCCATCACCTTCTATGCCATCTCGCCGCATATGCACCTGCGGGGCAAGGACATGCGTTTCCGCCTGGTCTGGCCGGACGGCCGCGACGAGATCCTGCTCGACGTCCCCCGCTACGACTTCAACTGGCAGACGGAGTTCGAGTTCGTCGACCCCCTGCACGTCCCCGCCGGCAGCCGGTTGATCGTCGAGGGCCACTACGACAACTCGGCCCGAAACCGGTACAACCCGGCCCCGCACCGGGAGGTCTACTGGGGCGAGCAGAGCTGGGACGAGATGTTCGAGGGGTGGATCAAGTACTCGATCGACAGTCAGGATCTGTCGAAGCCGGCGACGGAGTGACGCCCGCCACGGGGGCGATCACCGGCGGGTGCCGGTGATCGCCTGTATGTCCCCGGGAGTGGCCGGTCACCGGGTGATCGTCGCCCGTCGGCTTGCCACCCCCACCGGCCTTCGAAACGTCCGCGCCGTCCGGCGGCGCCACGTTCCTACTTCGGCGTGATCGGCCCGGGCGCGGGCTTCTCGGTCTCGCCCAGCGCATAGCCTTTCGACTTCCAGTCGTTCAGGCCGCAGAATTCGACCGTCCGGTATCCGTTCTCGGTGAAGAGCTCCGCTGCACGGGAGGCTCGGCTGCCGCCGTTTCAAAAGAAGACGAGCCGCACGTCCTTCGGGATGTCCGGCATCCGGCGCTCGAGCTCGGCCACCGGGATGTGGATCGACCCCGGCATCGACCCGCTCTCCACCTCGTAGTCCTCGCGCACGTCGATGAGCAGCATGGTGGCGCCGCCGTCGAGCGCCGCCTTCAGCTCGTCGACGTCCACTGGCTGCCCGGCCGGCGCCTGACCGCGGACCGCGGTCGCCGCGAGCAGTACGCCGCACGCCGCCGCGAGCAGGAAACGTCCCCCGCCCTTGACCCGTGTCGATAGCATGTCATACCTCCCAGCCCGGCAACCGTCGCCTTGCGGCTCCGGCGCCGCCGCCCCAACCAACCCTTCCGGATGCCGCGCGGTTCCGCGAAGCAGGCTCCTGCGCCAGCTTACCAGAATCGTGGCGCGATCGGAGCCGGCGGCGCGCCCACGCGCGAGCGCGCACCCGCCCCGAGACCGCGCGGGCCAACCGGGTACGGCGGCGGGCGGCTACTCCTCGGTCACCTCGATCAGCGTGTTGACGTCGAGCGGCCCCGCGATCGTCTGCTCGGCCCCCGACGGCCACCGCACGTCGATGCGCTCGACCGAGTCGGCGGCGCCGAGACCGAAGTACAGCGGCATGGAGCTCTGCGACAGATATCCGGACTTCCCGTCGTGGAGCTGCGTATAGGTCCGGCCGCCGGCCGTCACCCGCACCAGCGCGCCCAGTCCGTCCCGGTTCGAGGCAGTACCGGCGAGCCGCACCTTGAGATAGCGGATCCCCTGCCGGCCGGCGAGGTCGCTGACCAGCACCATGGGGGCGGCGTTGAACTCGGAGGTCACGACGTCGAGGTCGCCGTCGTCGTCGAGGTCGAAGATCACGGCCGAGCGGGAGCCGCGCGCGGCCCGGACCGTCACGTCGCCCGGGGTGCCGGTAAAGGTCGGCAGGCGGTCCGCCACGCCCAGCACGAACCACGGCGTGGTCAGCCCCCCCTGGCGGGGCTCGACCCCCAGGATGAACTCGGCATCCAGGAAACGGGTGCCGCCGTTGTTCAGCAGCACCGAGTTGACGCCGTAGCGGAACGGGAAGTTCATGCTCGACGCCACGAACAGGTCTTCGTAGCCGTCGGCGTTCAGGTCGCCGGCGCTGGGTCCCCAGGGCCAGTAGTTCTCGGCCCCGATCTCGTCGGACACCTCCCGGAACTGGCCGGACCCGAGGTTCAGGAAGAAGGCGTTGCCCCAGATGCTCGTGGTCCCGTCGCCCACGATGGAGGGTTCCCAGATCATGTCCGCCTTCCGCTTCTCGTCGGCCGGTCCCACCTCCTGACTCATGTCGGAGTGCATGTCGGTGATGTAGATGTCCATCCGGCCGTCGTTGTTGAAGTCGAGGACCGCGATGCCCATGGCGCCCCACGAGGTTCTGGGGAACACCTCGCGGCCCCGCGCCACGAAGCGGGTCCCCCCGACGTTCTCGTAGTACTCGTCCTCGCCCTGCATGTTCAGCACGTACAGGTCGGTCCAGCCGTCGCCGTTCACGTCGAGCGGGCTGGCGTCGCCGGACCACCGCCCGTCTACGAGGCCGGTCGCTTCGGAGACGTCGGCGAACCGGTTCCCGCCCTCGTTCCGGAACAGCAGGCTCTGCTCGGTCCGTTCCGGAAACAGATGCCCGGAGAACGCATCCTCCTCGAACCCGACGTAGTAGCGGTAGCCGTCGCCCCCGACCTCGTCCGTGGTGTAGCGGCCCACGTTGGTCAGGAACAGGTCCAGCCGGCCGTCGCGGTCGTAGTCGAAGAACACCGCGCCCGACGAGTGGCCCACGTGACCGAGCCCTGAAGCGGCCGAGATGTCCCGAAAGGTGCCGCTGCCGTCGTTCTCGAAGAGCACGTTCCCGCCGCGGACGGTGGTGACGTAGAGGTCAGGGTCTCCGTCGTTGTCGATGTCGGCGAACGAGGCGGTGACGCCGATCGCATCGGCGACGCCGACCCCCGCCGCCTCGGTGACGTCCTCGAACCGCCCGCCGCCGAGATTCCGCCACAGCTCGTTGGCGCCGACCTGGGTCACGAAGTACAGATCGTCCAGACCGTCCCCGTCGACGTCCGCCACCGCCACCCCGTTGCCGTGGTCGTAGTGCACCGCCTTGTAGGTCCGGCCGGCGTCGCTGACGATCCGATGCACGAACGTGATGCCGCTCTCGGCCACCCGATCAACGAACTGGAAGTCGTGGAACACGTCGAAATCGTCGGTCGTCCGCAACTGCGCCTCCCGGCGCGGCTGCACCCAGCTCTCGTCGACCAGCACCGGCGGAATGTGCACGATTTGCTGCTCCGGCGGCGGCTGACCCTGCCGGCCGGGGGCGCCGTTCGCGCCCGCCGCCGCGGCGGCGGCCAGGGCGAGGACGCCGGCGAGACCGGCGGTAACACTGCAACGACCCAGTTTCATGTCGAGATCTCCCGTCTCCACGATGCGGCTGGGAGCCAGCGGCGAAAGCCCCGCAACAGGCGGTTTCGCCACGGGCTCCGTGGTGTCAGTCGTCAGGACCCGGCGGCAGGAGGTCCGGGTCGACGGCCGGACCGGGGTTGTACTCCGGCTCGTCGTCCCGCCACGGCGTCCGGCACGGTTCGTTCCGCTGATAGCGCGCCAGGTTGGCGGTCATTCCCCGAGCCACGTCGGACCGGGCCGCGTCGGCGGCGATCTGCATCGCGCGCCCCTGCCACTCGACCGCCTCGGCGAAGCGGCCCAGCTCGGCCATCGCCATCGCCATCGTTTCCGCCACCCCGGCGGTCCTGTACCCTTCGGCCACCAGCTCCTGCACGAACGCCAGCGCCAGCGCCCCGTCGCGCACGCCGACGTCGGGCGCGGTGGCAAGCACCCGGGCCTGCGCGTGCGCGAAGGACGGCTCCGCCGGGTAGCGCTCCCTGGCCGCGCCGAGCACCTGCAGAGCCTCTCCGTACCGGCCGAGCCGCACCAGCGCCATCGCCTCGCCGAACCGGGCCTGCTCGCCCTGAATCTGCCGGTAGCGGGGCAACGCGGCCTCGAACCGGCCGGTCCGGCGCAAGGCATCGCCGAGCCGGAGATGGGCGGCGCTCATGCTCGCATCGCCACGCGCCGCCGCCGTGAATCGGTCGATGGCCTCCTGGTCGCGCCCGCTGCGCTCGAGGAGGGTGCCGATCAGAAAGTGCGCCGCCGCGAAGCCGGGATCGAGACTCAACGCGGCCTCGAGCTGGACCAGCGCGGCGGGGGCGTCGCCGGCGCGAATCAGGGCGGTGCCGAGGTTCAGCCGCATCACCGGGTTGTCCGGCGCCATCCGCGCGCCGAGGGTGAACTGCCGCGCCGCCTCCGGCCAGTCTCCCCGCTCGGCGGCCTGCAGGCCGAGATCCCGATGGGCCTGCGGGCTTCGGAGCAGGGTGTACACCTCGGCCATCAGGGGATCGGAAAAGGACACGGCGCCCCCCGCCGCGTAGCCGGCGCCGCCGCGGGCGCCGCTCTGCTGCAGATGCTCCCGCGCCCGATCGAGATCGCCGAGGCCCCGGTAGGCCATTGCCAAGGGATAGTGCATCACCGTCGCGGCCGGGTTCAACTGCAGGGCCGCCTCCAGGCGGCGCGCCGCCTCGGCGTAGTCCCGCGCCGCGAGAGCCGCCCTCCCCCCCTGATACAAGAGAGCCTGGGTGTTCGGATGGATCGCCCACGCGCGGGCCAGCAGCCGCTCTGCCTCGTCGGGCTGGTCCAGATCGACCTGCACGTGCACCAGCCAGACCAGGGCCGCGAAATCGGCGGGTTCGAGCCGCAGCGCGCGCTCGAAGGACTCGACGGCCTGGTTCAGATCCCCGATCCGGATGGAGACGTGCCCGAGATAGTAAGGCCAGCGGAACTCGTCCTGAGCCCGACGCGCCGCTTGCCGCAGGCACCGCCCTGCCGCGTCCGGATAGTCGGCGGCGAGCAGTAGCATCCCCAGCGCACCGTAGGCCTCGCCGAGCCGGGGGTCAGGCGCGGCCGGCGCGCCACCCCCGCTCGCGGATTCCAGCGACTGCAGCGCTCGAAAGGCATCGCCCAGTTGCGTCCGGACCGACGCGTGCATGCGGCTCAGGTCGGGCAGCGCGCACGACGCGGGATCCGATGCCTCCGCCGGCGCCTGCGTCCCGCCGGGCCACGCAGGCACCGCGCGGGCACCGCCCGGGACGAGCGCTGCGACGATCCAGCAAGCCAAGCCGACTCGGGTCATGACACTTCGATGGTGACCCGATCCACCGGTCGCCCCCCGAGGCGCTCCCCATCCGGGAACACCCCGAAGTCGGCAAGGGACCACGGCCGGCAGCCAAGCCATCCAACCTCCTGTCACCGCTTGATCACGGTTCGGGGACGGCGCCGAGCAGGCCCGTCTCCACCACCGGACCCGGACGGTGTTCGGGCGCATCATCGCGCCAGGGAGTGCGGCAGGGTTCGCCCCGGCGATAGCGTGCGAGGTTGTCGGCCATCCGGGCCGCGAGGTCGGGCCGGCCGGCGTCGGTCGCCACGTCCATGGCCAACTGCTGCCACTCCATCGCCCCGCGGAACTCGCCGAGCTCGGCAAGGGCCATCGCCATGGTTTCGGCCACGTCGGTGGTCTTGTGGTCGGCCACCGCCGCCTCGACGATCTCGAACGCCCGCCGCCCGTCTCGAACCCGGGCATCGGGCGATGCCGCCAACAGACGCGCCAGCGCGGTCGCGAACAGCGGATGGCCCGGGGCGCCGCGCAACGCGGCCTCCAGGCGCTCGCGTGCCTCCGGGTGGCGTCCGAGCCGCACGAGGGCCATCGCCTCGCCGAACCGGGCCTCCTCCGCCCCAGCGTCGAGCTCCAGCGCCTGCCGGTAGGACACCAGCGACGCCTCGACTCGACCGGTGCGGCGCAGGGCGTTGGCGAGCCGGAGCTGCGCCTCGGCCGACCGCGGGTCCTGCGCGACGGCGGCTGTGAACCGATCGATGGCCTCCGCGTCCCGTCCGCTCCGTTCGAGCAGCGTGCCCATGACGTAGTGGGCCTGGGTCAGGTCCGGGTCGAGCCGCAGGGCCGCTTCGAGCTCCGGCAGCGCGGCCCGCGGATTCCCGGCGCGGTCCTGCGCCATCGCCAGGCTCAGACGCATCAGCGAGTCCGCCGGATCGAGCTCGACCGCCATCCGGAACTGCCGCACCGCCTCCGGCCGGTCGCCGTTCGCGTCCGCCTCGAGGGCGCGCGCGCGATGCGCCTGCGGGGTGCGCAGCAGGGTGGCGAGATCCGCCATCAGCGGGTCGGACAGGCCCAGCGTCCCAACTCCGTCGTCCTGCCCCCCGGCGCGGCCCAGATGATACTCGGCCGCCTCGAGGTCACCGAGGGCGCGATGGGCCATCGCCAGCGGATAGTGCACGACGGAGGCGTTCGGATCGAGCCGCAGCACCGCGGTCAGATGCTCTACCGCGCTCGCGTAGTCGCGGGTCGCGGCGGCCGTCCGGCCCTCCTGAAAACGGACCACCGCCGAGCCCGGGCGCAGCGCCCGCGCCTTCGCCAGCCACGTTTCGGCCGCCTCCGGCTGCCCCAGGTTCAGGTAGGTGCCGACCAGCCGGATGAGCGCCGGAAAGTCGTCCGGCCGCTGGTCGTGGGCCCGCTCGAAGTACTCGGCCGCCTGCGCGAGGTCGCCCTGCTGCCGGTAGAGATGCGCCAGATAGTACGTCCAGCGGAACTCCTCCGGGAGGAGCTGCACCGCGTTTCTCAGGCACGCCTCGGCCGAATCCAGATACTCGCCGGCCATCAGCAGCAGGCCCAGCCGGCCGTAGCCGGCGGCCCGCTGCGCCGAGCCGCGCCCGGCCGCAAGGGCGGCCTGCGCCTCTTGCACCTGCGTCCGGACCGACGGATGCGCACCGTCCAGATCGGGCAGCTCGACCGGCAGCAGGCCCGGCGCGTCGGCGCCGCCCGCCGGACCGCAGGCCGGCAGGGTGCAGGCCGCGGCCGCGAGGACGCCCAGGACGAACCGCCCGGCCGCGCGGCGCCGCCGGCTCGAGTCTCCCTTGGCGATGGCACGAAGCTGCCGCACCCGCATGTCCCTCACTCGCGATCGGCGTCCGCCGGCCGGCCGGTCCCCTCGGTCAGGGTCGTCCAGCCGTCGACCTGCACATCGATCCAGTCCTCGACTCGGCCGCCCGGCCATTCGACCCGGACGCGGGTCACCGCACGGGCCGTCCCGAGGCCGACGACCACCCGCGGATCGTTGGCCGAGGCGTAGCTTCCGTCGGCACGCGCCCGACGCCACAGCACCGGACCGGACTCTCGCGAGACGCCGACCCGGGCGCCGAGCGCATCGCGCCCCCGGCCGCCGACCAGCCGCAGGCCGACCCACCGGTTCCGGTGCCCCGCGTCGTTGATCAGCAGGCGGACCGGACCATTGTTGTTCACCACCAGCACGTCGACGTCGCCGTCGTTGTCCACGTCGCCGAACGCCGCCCCCCGGCCCACCTCGGACAACTCGAACACCGGACCGCCCCCCGCGGTGACGTCGTCGAACGCCTCGCCCCCGCGATTGCGAAACACCTGATTGCGCTGGTGCAGGGGGAACGGGTCCCCGGCCCGGACCAGACTCTCGATCACCTGCACGTCGCCGTTGACCGCCAGCAGGTCCAGCCAGCCGTCGTTGTCGAAGTCGACCCACGCGGTCCCGAACCCGGTATAAGGCAGGCTGGGCGCTCCCACGCCGGCCATGGCGCTCCGGTCCTCGAAGAAGCCGGCGCCGTCGTTCACGTACAGCGTATTCGTCTCGGCCGAGACGTGGGTCATGAACAGGTCGTCGTCCCCATCGGCATCGAAGTCGCCGGCATCGACCCCCATGCTCGCCTCGACGTCCCCGGCGAGATCCACCGCCACGCCCGCCAGCAGGGCCCGGTCCTCGAAGGTGCCGTCCTGCCGATTGACCCAGAGCTGGTTCGGCTCGCCGTCGTTCGCGACATAGATGTCCATCCAGCCGTCCGCATCGAAGTCGGCGGTCAGCACCCCGAGGGCGGGGCCGTAGCGGACCCCGATGCCGGACGCGGCCGTCACGTCGGTGAACGTGCCGTCGCCGTCGTTGCGATACAACCGGTCGGGCGCCGGCGGGTAGCTCTTCGGCGCGCAGTAGTCCCGCTCGCCGGTCACCGTGTAGCAGGGCGTCTCGTTCTCGAGGTCGTAATCGACATAGTTGCCGACATAGAGGTCGAGCCAGCCGTCCCCGTCGACGTCGGCGAACGAGGCCGATACGCTCCAGGACGAGTCGCCGGTGCCCGACCGCTCGGTGACGTCGGTGAAGGTACCGTCGCCGTTGTTGCGAAAGAGCTGATTGGCGCCGATACGGGTGCGGTACAGGTCGACCCGGCCGTCGTTGTCGAAGTCGCCGGCCGCGACCCCCATGCCATAGGAGCGGACATCGAGGCCGCTGCCCGCGGTCACGTCGGTGAACCGCAGGGACCGCGTGCGGTCGGCGTGCACCTCGAGGTCGTTGCGGTAGAGGCGATCCGTCAGCGGCAGGGGCACGTTCGGCGAGGGAGGCGTCAGGGCGTCGTCGAGGGTCCGGCCCGCACCGAGCATCTGCCCCTGGACGAAGTACGCATCGAGGTCGCCGTCATCGTCCATGTCGAACAGGGCGGCGCCCGGCCCCATCATCTCGCTGAAATAGAACTCCCCGGACATCCCGTTGAAGTGCTCGAAGTCGAGTCCGACCTCGCGGGCGCGGTCGGTGAACCGGATCCCGCCGGCCGCATCGGCGGGGGAAGGAACTGCCACATCGCCCGCGGGGCCTTCGCCTTCCGCCCCCGGCGAGACCGATTCGGCGGAACGGCAACCCACGGCCCCCGCGAGAAGCAGCAGACCGGCCGCCGCCACCCCCGACCGGAAATCCCGGACCGTCCAGAGCATGTCGTCAATTATCCGCGGGGGGCGCCTATTGCTTCAAGCCGAGGGCCGCCGACGAAACGTCGGCCTCACGGGGTGGAGCTTCCGGGGTCGGGATGCATCCGGTGTGCCGGGCTCACTCGCTCATTCGACGGGCCGGCCGCTGCCCTCGGTCAACGTCGTCCACCGGCCGATGGCGACGTCGCCCCACTCCTCGAACGCGCCGTCCGGCCAGACGACCTGGACCCGGTCGATGGCGGCGGCGGGGCCCAGACCGACGAGCACCCGCGGGTCGTTCGCCGAGACGTAGCTGCCGTCGGTGCGCGCGCGACGCCACAGCGCCGGCCCCGCATCGCGGAACACCCCCACCCGAGCCCCCAGCATGTCCCGGCCCGAGGCCGCCCCGAGCAGCCGCAGCCCGACCCATCCGTTGCGGCGGCCCACGTCGTTGATCAGCAGACGCACCGGCCCGTTGTTGTTCGTCAGCAGCACGTCGACGTCACCGTCGTTGTCCACGTCGCCGAAAGCCGCGCCGCGGCTGACCTCCGAAAGCTCGAAGACCCCCCCGGCCTCGCCGCTCACCTCGGCGAAGCGCCCGTTCCCCAGGTTGCGGAACAGCTGGTTCCGCTGGTGCAGGGGAAACGGATCGTTCACCCGCGCGAGGGCCTCCATGGTCCTGATCTCGCCGTTCGCGATCAGCAGG
Organism: Vicinamibacterales bacterium; assembly: GCA_965229825.1. Classification (GTDB taxonomy): domain Bacteria; phylum Acidobacteriota; class Vicinamibacteria; order Vicinamibacterales; family UBA8438; genus JAJEEA01. Next base: position 227,617 of record CBDDJQ010000011.1, on the reverse strand, counting down.
TCCAGCCAGCCGTCGTTGTCGAAGTCGAACCAGCCGGTCCCGAACCCGGTGTAGGGCAGGCTGGGCGGACCGAGACCGACCCGCACCGTCCGATCCTCGAACAGCCCCAGGCCGTCGTTGACGTAGAGCGTATTCGTCTCGGTGGCGATGTGGGTCATGAACAGGTCGTCGTCGCCGTCGGCGTCGAAATCGCCGGCGTCGACCCCCATGCTCCCTTCCGCCTGCCCGTCGCGATTGACCGCGGCCCCCGCGAGCCAGGCCGCGTTCTCGAAGCTGCCGTCCCGTTGGTTCATCCACAACTGGTTCGGCTCGCCGTCGTTGGCGACGTAGATGTCCATCCACCCGTCACCGTCGACGTCGGCCGCCACGGCCCCGAGGGCCGGACCGAACTCGCCGCCCCTGAGCGCCTCGCCGGTGACGTCGGCGAACGTCCCGTCGCCCCGGTTGCGATACAGCCGGTCCGGCGCCGGCGGGTAGCGGTTGGGCCCGCAGTAGTCCTTCTCGCCGGTCCGGCTGAAGCACTCCAGATCGTCGTCGAGACGCGGGTCCACGTAGTTGCCGACGTAGAGATCGAGCCAGCCGTCCCGGTCGAAGTCGACGAACGACGCCGCTGCCGTCCACCGGGCGTCGTTCGAGCCGGTCCGCCCGGTGACGTCGGTGAACGTCCCGTCGCCGTTGTTGTGGAAAAGGTGGTTGTCGCCGAGCCCGATGCGATAGACGTCCATCCAGCCGTCGTTGTCGACGTCCCCCGTCGCTGCTCCCATGCCGTACGATGCCACGCCGAGCCCGCTCCCCGCGGTGACGTCGGTGAAACGGAGGGTGCGGGTTCCGTCCGGGTGGATCTCGAGATCGTTCCGATACAGCCGATCGGTCAGCCGCAGCCCGGCCCGGGACAGCTCGACCAGCGCCTGGTCCAGCGTCTTGCCCGAACCCAGCATCTGACCCTGCACGAGGTAGACGTCGAGGTCGCCGTCGTTGTCGAAGTCGAGCAGAGCCCCGCCCGGCCCCATGATCTCGGCCGAGTAGTACTCGCCGGACATCCCGTTGAAGTGGACGAAGTCGAGCCCCGACGCCGCCGCCCGGTCGTTGAACCACGCGCCGGCGCCGGTGGGCTGGCCCGCCGCCGAGCCGACGGCAGCGCCACCGGCGACGCCGAAGGCCGCAAGGGCGGCGAGACCCGCGGCGGCGAACGCCCCAAGAAAACGACGGTGAAGAGTCATGTTGCGCGTGCCGGTCTCCTCGCCCCGGCCCGGCGTCCCGTCCGCGCGGCCTTACTACCGCGCGACGAGCTGATCATGACCGCGCGACGAGCTGATCCTGGTGATGGAGCGCTACTGATGCCTCGCGTGCCTCGCGCGAGCGTCACCTCCGCGCGGCTTCTATCGCGCCGCCTCATCGTCCGGCGCCGGAAAGTACGCGATCATCCCTCCGCGGTTCGTCCCCAGCCAGATCTCGCCGCCGATGCGTATGGCCGCGGTGGACGATGCGAATCCTTCCATGCGCGGATGCTGGAAGATCCGCCGGACCTCCAGGGTCTCGGGATCGATGACCGCCACGTTCGAGGTCTCCTCCGGCGTCCCGTAGTTGCCGTGGCCCGCGGCCAGGATGACCGCGCCGCCGTCCACCGACCGGAGGTTGTCCGGCCGGAACCCGACCGGCACCACGTCCTTCTCGAGCGGCGTCCGCCCGCGCGACAGGCGCGTGAGCTTCTCCCCCTGCCACCCCGCAACGTAGAGCCACTGCCCGTCCGGGGAGATCTCGAGACCGTTCGGCGTCGTGTCCTCGGTGCCGGCAATCAGCGACCAGCCGCCCTCGGTGTGCCACTCCCACACATCGCCGGTGGACGTGCTCGTCGCCGCGAAACCGCCTTCCGGCAAGGCCACCACCGAGTTGAAGCGCAACGCCTCCGGCGCCACCGCGCACCCGACCCACGCCAGCGAGATCGGCGCCGCCGCGGCGTTCACCTCGAAGACCTCGATCGACTCCCGCCGGCCGTGATGCACCACGTACAGGGTGTGGACGCCGCCCTCACCGGGCGCGAGATAGAGGCCGTGGGCCCGGAACTCGTTCCCGTCCAGCTCGGCCGGATCGAGGCGACCGGGACAGGTCGGATAGGTCGTCCCGTCGAGCCGCTCGGTGCGGGTCGGGGTCGGAAAGAGGACGGACGTGGTCTTCTCGTCCACGTCCACGAGGTGAATCCGGCCCCCCTCCTGGTTTCCCGACGCGATGACCCACTCCGCACCGGGCACCACCGCCAGATCCTCGGGACCGATCAGATCGCAGATGAACCGGATCTCCCCCACCGGCTCGCACCCGGGCGGCGCCTGCCCCGCGAGCCCCCCGGCTCCGGACAGCACCACGGCGACGCAGGCGACCAGCAATGTTCGTGCTCTCACGATGCTCCTCCCCGGCTGCTCGGTTCGCCGGCGCGCCGCGGCGATCCGCCGCCCTGCCCGCTGCCGGACGAACTAGCCATCAGGCGATGATACCGCACCTGACGGCCACGCTTGCGGCCGCGCCCCGCGGGCGGACTTCGCTCGGCGGCGACGAGCGGCAGGGTCCAGCCCGACGCGCACGTACTCCGACCGCGGCCGTCATGCGGCGTGCTACAGTCGGGATATCGAGATCGCGCACAAGGGGCTGCTGGCCTTCTTCGAGCGGGGAGACGCCCGCCGCGTTCCCGCTTCGCTCGCACCGCGGATTCGGCGCATCCTGTCGGACCTGGACGCCGCGGTGCAGCCGGGCGATATGCGCCTGCCCGGCTACCGTCTGCACCCATTGAGCGGCGACCGTCGGGGCCAGTGGAGCGTGCGGGTTTCCGGAAACTGGCGAATCGTCTTCCGATTCGAGGACGGCGTGGCGGTTGACGTGACGTTGACCGACTACCACTAGAAGACCAGGGATCCACCGATGCCGACGATGCACGACCCGGCGCACCCCGGCGAGAGCCTCAGGGACGCGCTGGAGGCCGAGGGCTGGACGGTGACCGAGGCGGCCGCGAAGCTGGGCTGCACGCGGCAGACCCTGTCACGGCTGCTGAACGGTCGTACCGGCATCTCGCCGGCGATGGCGCTGGCGCTGGAACGCATCGGTTGGAGCAACGCTGCGTTCTGGGTGCGGCGGCAGGCGCAGTACGACTTAGCGCAAGAGCGCATCCGCCAGGAACAGGCCGTAGCATGACCCACGGCTGCGTTCGGCAGGCGGAGCGATTCCAGCCGGCGGGGGCTCAGGGCAATCCAGGACATGGATGCGGCGCGTCGCTCAGTCGGCGGGAGGAGGCGGCGGCGGGTCCTCCGCTCCGCGAGCCCCTTCGCGCTCCACGTCGATCGTGCACCCGGTGACCAGCGCGGTAATCGCGCCGATGGCGGCCAGCAGCGGCGCGAACACCGCGCCGACCAGGCCCACCGTCAGCGGGAACTCCGCGATGACCTGCGCCTTCTGTCGTACCCGCACCCGCCGGATGTTGCCTTCGGCCAGCAGCTTTCTGAGTTGATCGAGCACCGCGCTGCCGGTGCCCCCTACCGTCTCCCACCAAGTCTGCGTTGACATGAGTCCTCCTGCCCGATATTTGACGGACGCCCGCCGGACGAAGTTCAGCGGGGTGGTCTGCCGCCCGCAGCGGGAGTCCCCGCGGCACAGAGGCGACCCTGCCCATCGTTCACGGCGTGGGTCTGATCGCGGCGGAGCGGGCGGAGGCGGAGGCGGTCGAAGCGGCGATCAACGGTCCTGTCGGCTCGGTCGTTTCGTCCAGGGGCCTACGTGCAAACGCGACGCTCGCCGCCGGCGGCTTGTCCCGCGGCCCTGCCCCCGCGGACAATAGCGGCATGCCGAAACGCTACTGGTTGATGAAGTGCGAGCCGAGCGCCTACAGCATCGACGATCTGGCGCGGGACGGGGAGACCTGCTGGGAAGGGGTGCGCAACTTCCAGGCCAGGAACTTCATGCGAGACGAGATGCGGTCGGGCGACGGGGTGCTGTTCTACGCGTCGAACGCCGAGCCGGCGGGCGTCTCCGGGCTCGCGAAGATCTCCCGGACCGGCTATCCGGACCACTACGCGTGGGAACCCGGCCACAAGTACTTCGACGCCCGCAGCAAGCCGGACGCCCCGGTCTGGTACATGGTGGACTTGGCGTTCGTGGAGCGGTTTCCGGACACCGTACCGCTCGCCACCCTCAAGACCACCGGCGGGCTGGAAGCGATGAAGGTGGTCCAGAAGGGCAGCCGGCTGTCCGTGCAGCCGGTCGTGAAGGCGGAGTACGACATCGTCGTCCGCCTCGGCCGCCGCACGGGTGGTTGAGCCTGCGCGTGAGTCCGCGCCGTGGCAACAGCGCAGACTCCTGCGGGCTTGGTCAGGCGGGAAGCACAGCCGCCGAGCGGGATTGCCGGGCCAGGAGTCCGCGCCGCGGAACGGCGCAACCCGCGGAAGCGGCGCAGACTCCTGGACGGTCGGCTGGGCGGCAAACGGAGCCGCCCGGTGATGCTCTCGGGGCTACTGCCCGTCGTTGGTCGGGACCCGGACCGCCTTCAGCACCTCGCGGGTCAGCCCCCAGCGGTCGAAGCCCTGCCGCCCCCAGTCGAGGCCGCGGCGCACGATGACGAGATCGTGCGACGGCACCACGACGGCGTACTGGCCGCGGTTGCCCGAGGTCGAGTAGGCGTCCCTGGGCACGTCGTTGCGGTTCTCGGGCACCAGCCACCACTGGCCGCCGTAGTGGCCGCCGCGTCCGACCGTGGCCGGGGCCGGGGTGCGCACGAAGTCGATCCAGTCCTCGGAGATCAGCCGCTCGCCGTTCCACACCCCGTTCTGGAGATACAGCAGACCGAAGCGGGCGAGGTCGCGGGCGTTGGTGTAGACCTGGCTGCTGAGGATGAAGTCGCCGAACCGATCGGTGCTGACGAGGGTGTTGCGCATGCCGATGCGGTCGAGCAGGGCGCGCCGCGGGAACTCGCGGTAGGTCTTCTCGTCGCCCAGGACCTGCTTCATCTTGTAGACCGCCAGCAGCGTGTCGTAGTTCTCGTAGTCCCAGCTCGTGCCGGGCTCGCGAATCAGCGCCTGCCGCAACGCACCGCGCACCGAGCTGGAGCCGGCCCAGTACGAGAGCCCGGAGCCGGTGGCGTACTCGCGGCCGCCGTTGTCGACGGTGTCGAGACCGCTCGACATGTTCAGGACGTGGCGCAGGGTGATGGCGTTGCGCGGATCCGTCTCCGGCGACGCGGCGGGCGGCAGCCAGTCGAAGCCGAGCGGCTCGTCGAGCTGCATCCGACCTTCGTCGACGAGCATCCCGATCAAGGTCGCGGCGATGCTCTTGGCGGTCGACCAGGTTCGGGTGCGGGTGGTCATGTCGACGCCGGGCGCGTACCGCTCGTGGAGGATCTGCCCCTCGTGCACGATGAGCAGGCTCAGCGTGACCTGTTCCGGCGTACCGCGATCGAAGGCCCAGTCGGAGGCGGCCTGAATCGCACCCGGGTCGATGGCGTCCGAGGGGGCCGCCTCGGTGACCAGATCCCCGTCCGGCCACGCGACCCCGGCCGGGTCGCCCGACGGATACGGCAGGTCGAGCGCCGGCAACCGACCGATGTCCTCGAACGTCTGGTCCGGCGGCAGAATCACGCAGCCGACGCCCTCGCGGAACGCCGCCCGCATGACCGGGGTGCCCCCCGGCGACCCGATGGCCACCGCCATGCGCGCCTCGTCGATGACGTAGTCGCCGCCGCGCGCCGTCCCCACCGGCCGGGCCAGGAACGCGAGCTCCTGGGCAAAGACGTTCTCCAGGCTGCGGTTCGACGTGAACAGCCCGTTGCACATGAAGACGGCCTGCTGTCCGTACCGGACCATCTCCCGCTGGAACTTCCAGTAGTCGTACGTCTCTTCCTGCTGGGCCGCCGCGGACACCGGCGTCATCAGCGCCGACAGAATCAGCGCCGCCAACGCGCGCTTCATGGTCATGGGTCCTCCTCGGGGCCGCCGCGCGATGGCGGGCAGCCGATCTTTGCGTGGTGAAACGATGCAGTATAGCGCGTCCGCCGCGCGCCGGCGGCGCCGACCTCATCAGCCGGGCGGGTCCAGCAACGGCTCCTCGGCCAGATAGAGCAGGTGCGTATCCGGTTGCAGCATGTAGTGCTTGGGGGGGTTGATCACCTCTTCGCCGGCCGGCGTGCGCAGCCCCACCACGAGACCGCCGCGCTTGGAGAGCTGCATCTGCGCCAACAGCTCGCCGAACGCCACCGGCTCCCTGCGCTCGCCGGGGAGCACCCCGATGTACACGTTGTGGGCGCCCGACAGCAGCACCCGGCTCATGGCGGTGGCAGTGCCGTGGTATCCCACGGCGTGAGCGATCATCGAGTAGCCGATCTTGCGGGTCTCCAGCACCTCGTCGGCGCCCGCCTGGCGCGCGTGGCCGACATTCTCCGAATCGAGGATCTCGACCACGACGTACAGCGGGAACCGGCGGTGGCGAACATCGCTCCGCTGGCGCTCGAGGTAGGACCGGATGGTGAACGTGATGAGAATCGTGCGGGCGTCGGCGGCCTGCGGCGAGGTGTCCCGTTCGCCCGGCACGATCACCGCCCCCGCGTGCGTCAGCCGCACCTTGTCCAGCTCGCTCTCCTTGGTCGGGTCTCCCTGCACCCACAGGAACTCGGGCGGCACGTCGCGCGGGCGCTCGTGGGTGTCGAACAGCACCACGCGGGTCGCGGCGAGGTCGAGCTCGGCCCGCAGCGCCTCCAGCATCAGATGGGTGCTCTGGTCGTACCCGCACACGACGATGTGGTTGACGTAGTCGCTCATGCGGAACTGCTCCTCCCGGACGCTGACGACGCTGCTGACGAGACTCGACCCGACGATGCCGGCGAACAACGCCAGGGTGAACATGCCGGCCACCATCATCACCGCGCCGATGATGCGTCCGAGCCCGGTCACCGGGGCGATGTCGCCGAACCCGACGGTCGTCGTGGTGACCAGCGCCCACCACATTCCATCCAGGATGGTGGCGATGCCGGGGTTCTCCCGAACCTCCACCAGATACATGCTGGACCCGCCCAGCAGCGTCGCCACCCCCAGGACCCCGAAAGCGAGGACGAACAGAACGCCGTTCTCCTCGAACGCCTGCAGGACGATGGCGAACGGATTCTGGTAGCGAAACAGCCGGCTCGAGCGCAGGAGCCGCAACAGCCGCAGCGCCCGCAGCCCCCGCAGCTCCGGAAACAGCGCCAGCACCGCCAGGACGTCGACCAGCATGATGGGCCGCATCAGATACTGGAGCCGCCCCACCAGGTGGGTCCGGAGCGTCCCCATGGGCGGACGCCGGAAGACGCTCAGGGCCGCCGGCCGGTACGACCCGACCCGAAGCAGAATCTCGACCGCGAAGATCGACAACAACACGCGGTCGACGGCCTCCACCACGGGGCCGGCCGGGCTGCCGACCGGCAGCAGGGCCTCGACGACGAGCAGCAGGACGGAGACCAGGATCAACGTCCAGACCGCGCCCTGGACGTACCGGTACGTGCGCGTCCCGGGCTGGTGAAAGGCCGCGTGCAGCAGGCTGGCCAGGACGCTCATGAACGTCAGCGGGCCTCGCCGCGCCGATCCGACGGCGGAGAGGCTTCGGTCCGGAGCAGCATCAAGCCGGGCTGCTCCAGGCAGGACTTGATCGCCTCCAGCAGCTCGGCCCCCGCCGCGCCGTCGATGACCCGATGGTCGGCCGACAGGGTGCAGGCCATGACCGTGCCCACGCCGACCCCGTCGCCGTCCGCCACCGGGCGTCTCGACGCGGCTCCCACGCCGAGAATGCAGCTCTGGGGCGGATTCACGATCGCATAGAGGCTTTCGACGCCGTACATCCCCAGGTTGGAAATGGTGAACGTGCCCCCCGCGTACTCGGCGGGAGCGAGCCGCCCCTCGCGCGCCCGCGTCGCGAGGTCCCGGGTCTCGCGGGCGATGGCCCCGAGGTCTTTCCCTTCCGCACCGCGAACGACCGGCGCCACGAGGCCTTGGGGGGTGTTGACGGCGACCGCGATGTCGACGCGATCGTAGACGCGAATCGCGCCGTCCACCCACGCGGAGTTGGCCTGGGGTACGGTGCGGAGCGCGCAGGCGCCGGCCCGGACGACCAGATCGGTGAGGGTGGGCGGAGCGTCGGGCAAGTGGCGCTTGGCGGCGGCGAGAAGCCGCAGCGCCGCATCGACCCGGCACTCCGTACGCAGATAGAAATGCGGAACCGTCTGCTTGGCCTGCTGCATGCGGGTGGCGGTCACCCGGCGCATGGGCGTCAACGGTTGCTCGCGGTGGGGCGGGTCTGCGGACGCCGGCGGGTCTGCGGACGCCGGCGCCGCCGGGGCGCGCGACGAGATCGGTCCGGGGGGCGCCGGCGAAAGAGGACCCCCGCCCGCTTCGCCGGGCGCGCCCCGCCGCTGGGCGAGCGCCCGGTCGACATCCGCCTTGCGGATGCGGCCGTCGGCGCCGGCGGCCCGCACGGCCGACAGGTCGAGCCCGGCGGCGGCAACCATCCTGAGCGCCAGGGGCGTGGCGTCGGGAACCGCCTCCGGCCCCGACGGCGCCTCGGCCCCTGCCGCCGGCGTCTCGCTCGGAACCGCTCCGCCCGGCACCCCAGGCTCTGGCGCCGCCCCACTCGGGGGCTCGGGGCGGCCCGGCGGGGCCTCGCCGCCCGGCACGGGCCGAGCCGCGTCTACAGGGGACGACATCGCCACCGAGGGCGGCGTCACAGGACGAGCCTCGTCGTCCGGGGATGACATCGCCACCGCCGGCGGCGGGACCGGCGGCGCATCCGCGGGATCCGCGGCGGCGGGGGCAATCCGCGCGAGCACCACGCCGACCTGCAGGCCGTCCGTGCCCGGGGCGATGCGGAGGTCGCAGAGCACCCCGGTAGCGGGGGCCTCCAGCTCGACCGTGGTCTTGTCGGTCTCGACCTCGGCGATCGGCTCACCGGCTTCGACGCGGTCGCCCTCCTGCTTCAGCCACGCGCCGAACTTGACCGACGTGACGGAGTCGGCCAGCCGGGGAAGTCGAATCTCGGTCGTCTCGGCCATCCCCTCCTCACCCGGAAATCGTCGCCTTCGGCGCCGCTTCCCGCCCAACCAACCCGCCGGGAGTCCGTGCCGTTACTACAGCGCAGGCTCCCCCACGCACAACCGCGCCGCGGCGTGCAGAATGGCGTCGACATCGAGTCCGCATGCCCGGTAGAGGTCCGGAATGTCGCCCGACTGCCCGAACTGCGTGACCCCGAGCGGCTGCACCCGGTGCTGCCGGACCGATCCCAGCCAGGACAGCGCCGCGGGATGCCCGTCGAGCACCGTCACGAGCCCCGCCGTCGGCGCCAGCGGCTGCAACAGCCGCCACACCCGGGCGCGCTCGGGCCGTCCCGCCTTCACCGCCTGCAACCATCCCTGCTGCAGACGATCGGCGGAGGTGACCACCAGCAACCCCGCGCCCGGCACGTCCTCGGCGATCTGCCGGCGCGCCTCGGCCGCCTCGACGACGACCGGCCCGGAGACCACGATGGCGAGCTCGGCCCCCGCCGCGGGGGGTATCAGCCAGTACCCGCCGTCCACGATGTCGGCCCGCACGTCGGGGGTGAGATCGCGTTGCGGCTGGTCCAGCGGCCGGGTCGACAACCGCAGGTAGACGGCGCCGCCGGCGTCGGCCTGGATGTGCTCGAAGCTCCAGCGCAGGATCTCGGCCAGCTCGTCCACGTAGGCCGGCTCGAACGCGGTGAGGCCGGGCTGCCCCATGCCGATGAGGGGGGTCATCACCGACTGGTGGGCGCCCCCCTCGGGGGCGAGGCTGACGCCGGACGGGGTGGCGACCAGGATGAAGCGTGCGTCCTGATAGCAGGCGTAGTTGAGGGCGTCGAGACCGCGGCTGATGAACGGATCGTACAGCGTGCCCACCGGCAGCAGCCGGGTCCCGAACAGGGGCCCCGTCAACCCCAGCGCGGCGAGCAGCACGAACAGGTTGTTCTCGGCGATTCCCAGCTCGAGATGCTGGCCCGTCGGCCCCATCGACCAGTCCTGGGCCGACAGCGGCCGGTCGCCCCGGAACACGTCCGCCTGCGCGGACCGGGCGAAGACCCCGCGGCGGTTGACCCAGCCGCCGAGATTCGTGGACACCGTCACGTCGGGCGAGGTGGTCACGATGCGGTCGGCGAGGTCAGGGTGCCGCCGGGCGATATCCGCCAGCACGCGGCCGAAGCCGGCCTGGGTCGACAGCGGGTCCCCGGGCGGCACCTGGATTTCGGCCGGCACCGGGATGCGCGGGGCATCGTGCCGGCGCGTCGACGCCTGATTGAACGGCACCGCGTCGAGAAACGACCGAAGCGCCTCCGGCGGAACGTCGAGACCCGCGAACGGATCCCATTCGTCGCCCTCGGCGATGCCCATGCCGTCCCGGAGGGTCGCGATCTGCGCGGGATTGGTCAGGCCCGAGTGGTTGTCCTTGTGCCCCTCGAACGGCAGCCCGTGCCCCTTGATGGTATAGGCGATGAAACAGGTCGGAACGTCGTCGCACGCCGCGACGTGAAACGCCTCGCGCACCGCGTGGAGGTCGTGTCCGGCGAGGTTGGTCATCAAACCGTGGAGGGCGTCGTCGTCGTGCTCGTCGAGCAGCTCGCGGATCCCCGCGGTGTCCCCGAGGTCGCGCAGCAACCGGCTCCGCCAGGCGGCGCCCCCCTGATACGCGAGGGCCGAATAGGACGAGTTCGGACAGTCGTCGATCCACCGGCGCAACGCCTCACCCCCCCGCCGCACGAACGCCGCCTCGAGCCGCTTGCCGTACTTCAGGGTGACGACCCGCCACTCCATCGTCTCGAAGATCGTGTCGAGACGGTGAAAGAACCGGTCCGCGACGATGGCGTCGAGACTCTGGCGGTTGTAGTCGATGATCCACCAGACGTTGGTGACGTGATGCTTCCAGGCCTCGAGCAACGCCTCGAAGACGTTGCCCTCGTCGAACTCCGCGTCGCCGGCAATCGCGATCATCCGCCCCGGCGGGGCGTCGTCCGGCGCCAGCCCGCGCGCCCGCAGGAACTGCTGGGCCAGCGCCGCGAAGCTCGTCATCGCCACCCCCATCCCGACCGATCCGGTCGAGATGTCCACGTCATCCTGGTCCTTGGTGCGGGAGGGATAGGACTGGGCGCCGCCGAACGCCCGAAACCGTTCGAGCTGGTCGCGGGTCTGGTTGCCGAGCAGATACTGAATCGCGTGAAAGACCGGACTCCCGTGGGGCTTGACCGCCACCCGGTCGGCCGGGCGCAGAACGTCGAAGTAGAGCGCGGTCATCAACGTCACCATCGACGCGCACGACGCCTGGTGACCGCCGACCTTCAGCCCGTCGCGGCTGGCCCGCAGGTGGTTCGCGTGATGGATCATCCAGGTACTGAGCCACAGCACCTTGCGCTCGATGGCGGCCAGACACGGGTCGGCGTCGAGCCCGGGCGCCCCGGACAGAGGGGCTGGAGGCCGGCGGAACGAGGGGGAGGCGGTCATCGTTCCACGGCGCAGGCTCCTACTGCGTCGCAATGGCGGTGCGGCCGCTCCGCAGGACGTACTTCTGGATCTTGCCGGTGGCGGTCTTGGGCAGCTCTTCCACGAACCGGACCTTGCGGGGCACCTTGAAGTGGGCCATCTGTTCGCGCGCATAGCCGAGCAGATCGGCCTCGCTGACCGCCGACCCCGGCACGGGCACCACGAACGCATGGGGGGTCTCGCCCCACTTCTCGTCGGGCATGCCGACGACCGCGACCTCCTGAATGCCCGGATGACGCATCAGGATGCCCTCGACCTCGACCGAGGAGATGTTCTCGCCCCCGCTGATGATGACGTCCTTGAACCGGTCGCGAATCTCGAGATACCCGTCGGGATGCACGACGGCGGCGTCGCCGCTGTGGAACCACCCGCCCCGCATCGCCTTCGCGGTGGCCTCCGGGTCGTTGTAGTAACCCTCCATGACCACGTTGCCGCGCACGACGATCTCCCCCAGGGTCTGCGCGTCATGCGGGACCGGGCAGTCCGCCTCGTCGAAGACCTCCAGCTCGCCCGACGTGATCAGCTCCACCCCCTGGCGCGCCTTGACCACCGAGCGCTCGGCCGGCGACAACGCGGCGTGCTCGGGCCGCGGCTCGCACACGGTGATGAACGGCGCGGTCTCGGTCAGGCCGTAGACGTGAGTCAGGTCCCACCCGAACTCGCCCTCGACCCGCTGAATCGTCGCCGCGGCCGGGGGCGCGCCGGCCGTCACCACCCTCACGCCGGCCGGCACCGCCCCCCGCTGCTCGGGCGGGCACCCGGCCAGACCGATGAGCACCGTCGGCGCCGCGCACAGCATGGTCACGCCCTCGTCCCGGATCAAGTCGAATGCCTGGACCGGATCGACCTTGGGGAGACAGACGTGAGCGCCGCCGACGGCGGTGACGATCCACACGAACGTCCAACCGTTCGCATGGAACATCGGCAACGTCCACAGGTACCGGTCGGCGCAGGTCATCGGGAGGTGCACCAGCGTCCCCACCGCGTTCATGTACGCGTTGCGGTGGGTGATCATCACGCCCTTGGGCCGCGAGGTCGTGCCGCTCGTGTAGTTGATGGTCAGCAGGTCCCGCTCGTCGATCGGCGGGCGGTCCACCGCCCCCGACTCCGCGTCGCGCAACTCCCGGTGATCGAGCCACCCGTCGCGGGCGCCCTCCAGGGCCACGTAGTGCTCGACGTCCGGGCACGCCTCGCGAATCGCGTCGACGCTCTCGAGAAACTCGGCGTGCGCGCAGACCACCCTCGCCCCGGAGTGCTGGACGATGTAGGCGATCTCCTGCGGCCTGAGCCGGAAGTTGATCGGGACGAGGACCGCCCCGATCTGCGGCACCGAATAGAAAGATTCGAGATGCGAGGCGGTGTTCAGCGAGAGGTACGCGACGCGGTCGCCCTTGCGGACCCCCAGCCGTTGCAGCGCCGCCGACCACCGGTCGCACCGGTCGAAGAACTGCGCGTAGGTCAGGCGGCTGCCGCCGTCGACGACGCACTCGCGGTCGGGATAGAGCGACCGCGAGCGGCGCTGGAACTCGAGCGGCGTGAGCGGTGTCTCCACGTTCCGCCGGGGCCCTCAGTCGTCGGTCCGGCTGGCGCGCCGGTCGGCGACGATCTGCTCGTAGTCCTCGTCCGTGAGGTAGGTGACGTTCACGTGCGCGTGATACATGTCGTCGTAGCTGCGCTGGCCCCACCCTACCCACTGCGTGTGGTCCGGATTCGCCCGATTCGCCTCGGTGTTGTCGTGCCAGGCGGTCAGATGGATGACGGTGCCCCGCGGCAGCACCGGCGCCGAATCATCGGTGTACACGTAGTTCACGTGCCAGTTGAAGTCGAAGTTGCCCACGTGGTTCAGCATCTCCACCCGGCCGTCCGGATAGATCGCCTCCATCGACATCGCCTTGCCCCGAATGTGCATGTGCGGCTGGTAGTTCTCGAGCCGCGCGGGCAGGGCCAGCGGCACGTAGGCGTGGTGGACGGTCACCTTGCCCGGCGGGATGTCGAGGGTGTCCATCGCCTGCCGGACCCCCAGCGCGCCGCCATGGACGCGGTACTTGGGCACGTACCCCTGCTCGTGGAACCAGATGCCGACGTCGGTCGAATCGACCAGCTCCTCGCCCACCGAGTGGTAGTGATTGTCGAAGGCGATGCGCGACCCCACCTTCATCAGCTTGCCGGTGTTCTCGCGGAACACGTCGCCGATCTTGCCCACCGCGAACTCGGTCAGGTAGCTGCCCCGTCCCGGCACGTCCACCACCGCCTCGTGGTCGCCCGGCTGCTCTTCCTGCTGCAGATAGACGACCGCGTGATGGGTGATGCGCCGCTCCGACGGCCGCACCTCGATGCCGGTCACCCAGCGATCTTCGGTCAACCCGGTCTCGATGATCGGCTGCCACCACTGGTCCTGCCCCTCGGCGGTCTGGGTCCAGGGCTTGGAGCTGACCACCAGATCGGGCTCGCGGCCGTAGCGGTCGGCGAGGCGCCAGATGTCCTCGTCGGGCCAGACGAGCCGCGCCGGCAGGTCGGCCGGATTGCCCCGCGGGGCGCCGGCGTCCACCCACCGCGCGATGGTGTCGACCTCCGCATCGCTCAGCGAGATGTCGTTCTCGAACTCCTGGATGCCGACCGTCTTGTCGAGATGCCAGGGCGGCATGAGCCGCTCGACCACCTTGCTCCGGATGGCGCGGGCCCAGGGACGGACCTCCTCGTAGGTCGTCAGCGACATCGGCCCCATCTGTCCGGTCCGATGGCAGCCCTCACAGCTCCGCTGGAGAATCGGGGCCACGTCGCGGTTGAAGGTGACCTCCGCGGTCTGCGCCACGGCGGCGCCGGTGGCCAACACGAACGCGGCGGCCGACAGAGCAAGCCGCGAAAGGCGGCGTCTCATGATCTGCGTCATCATCTGTCTCCAGGCTTATTCCGTTCCGTCTCCAGTTCGCTCCCGGGCGCCGTCCGACGCGCCGTCGGGCCTCACGTTGCGGTTCCCTATTCTTCGACGTCGACCGTCAGGTAGGCGTTGGTCCAGCAGCAGAAGAAGCCGCCGGCCATGATCGCAGCCTGTCCCCCCGAGTCGTCCCACGCGAGCACGCGCAGGACGTAGCGGCCCGGCGTGTCGAACGTCGCCGTCGTCACCGCCCTCCCGGCGTTGCCGACCTCCGGCTCGGTGCTGTCGAAGGCCACCGCCCCAGGCCCGCGGTACTTGCTCCAGACCAGCCCGAAACGGGTGGGCCGCCCGGCCGACCGCGCCTTGCGGACGGCGTCGTCGGTCGCCCACACCGCGATCGGCGCCGGCTCCGACACGACCGCCCGCGCCGACGAGCGGACCCCGTACTGCCCCTGCCCCGGCTCGCCGTCCGGCGAACCGAACCGGACGACGGGCGGCGTGTTGCCGCTCGTCACCTCCTGGAGCGCGTCGATCTCCCACTCGGGGCGTACGTGCCCCGGAATCGCGATGGTCTCGCCGTACGCGGTCAGCGACCAGGTGAGCCGTCCCTCGAAATCGGCCGGTACGACAACCGCGAACACGCCCGTCTGCCGACGCGGCAGGAAGTGGGTGGGCTGCCCCCGGTCGGCGGGACCGGGCTCGAAACGATTGCCGGGGCCGACGGGGATGTCGAGACGCTCGTCGTAGTTCCGGTTGAAATACCCGAACATCAGGCTGCGGGTCCCGTCCGGATTGCGATACCAGCCCTCGAACGACGGCGACACGCTCTGCCCCCGCACGTGGGGGATCGGAGCATCCACCCTCACGTCCTGCGCGGCTGCCCCGGATGCCCCGGCCAGCAGCATCAAGGCCGCCAAGCCGGCCATCCGTCCTCGTATGCCGTAGTGTACAGACTTGTTCACGGTGGATGAGAGTTTGAACCAGGACCGGAATCGTGTCAAACGCCGGCGCGGCGCGGTAAGATACCGGCGTTGATGTCACCGTCCGTCCAACCTTCCCGCCGATGACGAAGACGACCGGGGCGCCGGCCCCGCCCGCGCCGTCCGCCCATACCACCGTGTCGGGGCGGCCCATCGACCGGCTGTACACCGCCGACGACATCCAGGGGTTCGCGCCGCCGGCGCCGCCCGGCGATTTCCCGTACACCCGCGGCATTCATGCCAGCGGCTATGCCGGCAAGCTGTGGACGATGCGTCAGTTCGCCGGCTACGGCACCCCGGAGGAAACCAATCAGCGGTACAAGGATCTCCTCGCGGCCGGCGGCACCGGGCTCAGCGTGGCCTTCGACCTGCCGACGCTGATGGGCCGCGACCCCGACCATGCGCTCTCGCAGGGCGAGGTGGGCAAGTGCGGGGTCAGCGTGGCCTCGCTGGCCGACATGGAGCGGCTCTTCGACGGAATCGCCCTCGGCGACGTCACCACGTCGATGACCATCAACTCGCCGGCCGCGATCATCTTCGCGATGTATCTCGTCGTCGCCGAACGGCAGGGGGTCCCCTGGACCGCGCTGTCCGGCACCCTTCAGAACGACATCCTGAAGGAGTACATCGCGCAGAAGGAGTACATCTATCCGCCGGCGCCGTCGATGCGCCTGGTCGTCGACACGTTCGCCTTCTGCGCCCGGGATGTACCCCGCTGGAACTCCATCTCGGTCAGCGGCTACCACATCCGCGAGGCCGGGTCGACGGCCCTGCAGGAGTTGGCGTTCACGCTGCGGGACGGCATCGAGTACGTGCAGTACGGGGTGGACGCCGGTCTCGAGGTCGACCGCTTCGCGCCCCGCATCTCGTTCTTCTTCAACGCCCACAACGACTTCTTCGAGGAGATCGCGAAGTACCGCGCCGCGCGCACCCTGTGGGCGACGGCGATGCGCGACCGTTTCGGGGCGCGGGACGAACGGTCGTGGAAGCTCCGTTTCCACACCCAGACCGCCGGCGTGTCGCTGACCGCCCAGGAGCCCTACAACAACGTGGTCCGCACCGCGGTGCAGGCGATGGCCGCGGTCCTCGGAGGCACCAACTCGCTGCACACCAACTCGCTCGACGAAGCGCTGTCGCTGCCGACGCGCGAGGCGGCGCTGCTCGCCCTCCGGACCCAGCAGGTCATCGCCCACGAGAGCGGGGTGACCGCCTGCGTGGACCCGCTGGCCGGATCGTTCTTCGTGGAGCGGCTGACCCGCGATCTGGAGGAGGGCGCGCGCGAGTACTGGCGGCACATCGACGACCTCGGCGGCATGGTCGAAGCCATCGAGGCGGGATATCCGCAGCGCGAGATCGGCGAGAGCGCCTACCGGTTTCAGCGCGAGGTCGAGTCGGGCGCGCGGAAGGTCGTCGGCGTCAACGACCGCACCGCCGAGACCGGCGCCGGCGTCGAGACTCTCTACATCGACGAGGCGGCCGCGGCTGCGCAAGCCGATCGGCTCGCGGCCCTGCGGGCGAGCCGGGACGACGGCGCCGTCTCCCGCGCCCTGAACCGCCTGCGCCAGACCGCCCTCGGCCCCGACAACCTGATGCCGCCGCTCCTCGACGCCGTGCGCGCCTACGCCACCCTCGGCGAGATGTGCGACGCGCTCCGGGACGTCTGGGGCGAATACGAAGAATCGGCGTCGATCTAGCGCGACCTTGCGGTCGCGTTGGAAGTTCGCTGCCGCAAAACTTCTACGGCGCAAGCTCCTGGCCCGGAAATCGTCGCCTGCGGCTCCGACTTCCGCCCAACCAACCCTCCAGGAATCCGCGCCGTAGAACGGCGCGGATTCCTGGCCCGCCAGGTTCGACCTCTGCCCCAAGAGCAAATGCGGTCGCTGGATCGGCGCCGTCTGGTCTCGACTCGGTCAACACGGTAGAAGAGACTTGACAACGATCTGACTAGTCAAAAAAACTAGTACGCCATGGAGACCATCAACGCATCCGACTTCAAGGCCCGCTGTCTGGCCATCCTCGACAGGGTGCAGGCGACCGGCGAGCGCGTCGTCATCCTGAAGCGCGGCCGGCCCGTAGCCGAGCTGTCCCCCGCTTCCCAAACCGAGGCCGAGTATCCCCAGTTGGAGTTGAAGGGAACGGTCTCCACGATCGGCGACATCGTCGGGCCGGTGGTCCCGGAGGAGCACTGGGACAGTCTCCGGCGATGAAGGCGCTCCTGGACACACACGTGCTGATCTGGTGGCTGGATGACCCCGACCGACTTTCGACAGCGCAACGCGGGGTGGTCGAGGCGGCCAGCCCCGAGTCGCCGCTGCTGGTCTCCGACATCTCGCTCTGGGAAGTGGCGATGCTCCACAACCTGGGCCGTATCGCCTTGACGATCCCGTTACGAGAGTGGCTCGACAAGGCGACGGCCCCACCGCTCGTGCGGCGGCACGGCATCTCCCCGGCAATCGCGGCCGCGCTGGCCGCGTTGTCCGATTCGTTTCACCGGGCTCCGGCGGACCGAATCCTCGTGGCGACCGCCCGAGTGCTCGGCGCAACGCTGCTGACGCAGGATCGCAGGATCCTCGACGCGGCGCTCGTCGACACGCTGAGCTGAAGGGCGCTGCTCCGCCAATTGCGGTCGGCCCCTTCGTCTTCGCTTCGCGGTCGCGTCGCTGCTGCTTGGAACCGCCGGGCTGACCGAGGTATCGACGCAGATCATCGGCGGGGGCGACGGCGGGACGCAGCGGTGTCGACGTCCAGAGTCGCGGACCCCAGGAGATCGCGCAGCTCATCTATTCGTTTTCGGCGTATCAGCTCCCGCAGCGAGAACACGACCGTATCGGTCTTCGACTTGAATCCGAGCAACCGCTGCGCTTCCTCAAGCAGATCCGCCGGGAGATCCAGGGTGGTACTCATATGTCTGGCGGGGTCGGCAAGATACGTCGCTGCGCCCGCGCTCACCGGGTAGCCGTTGCCGACGGCCGCGCGTACACCGATCGCCCCCGCGAGAACGTCTCCAGAACCGCGATGTGCTCGAGGTCCGCCGGGTCGGCCGTCAACGGGTTCCGGTCGAGGAGCACGAGGTCGGCCTGTTTTCCCACCGTGATCGAGCCCTTGGTCTCTTCCTCGAAGTACTGGTAGGCCGCCCCGAGGGTGACCGCGTGCAGCGCCTCGCGGACCGTGGCACGCTGGTGCGGCCCGAGCACGCGCCCGCTGCGGGTCGTCCGGTTCACGGTGATGGAGACCAGCCGCAGGATGTCCGGGGGCACGATGGGAGCGTCGTTGTGCACGGTGAAGGGCACGCCCCGCTCGATCGCCCAGCGCACGGGGCTGACGTTGTTGCCGCGCTCCTCGCCGAAGCTGCGCCGGTGCCAGTCGCCCCAGAAGAAGGCGTGGGCCGAGAAGAACGAGGGGACCACCCCGAGGGCGGCGGCCCGGTCGAGCTGGTCGGCGCGCATGAGCTGGGCGTGGATGATCACGGCCCGGTGGTCCGGCATCGGGTCCCGGCCCGCCACCGCCGCGCCGACCCCGTCCAGCATCAGATCGATCGCGGCGTCGCCGTTGGCGTGGACGAGGATGGGCACGCCGCGGCCGATGAGATGCGCGGCGCCGGCGCGGTAGGCGTCCGGGTCGAGGGTGCCGTAGGCCCGATAGTCGGGCGCCGCCCCCGGCGGCCCCTCCGTGTAGGGCTCGGTGACCCAGGCGGTGCGCCCCTGCGGCGATCCATCCAGACTGAACTTGACGCCGGCAATGCGGAATCCACCGCGGTAGGTCCGCTCGTAGGTCGCGCGCTCGGCATCCACCACCGTCCCGAACCGCGGGAACACCGCGACGTCGACCGCAAACGGCTCGCGCTCCGCCGCGTCACCGAGCGCCCGCGCGACCGCGGGGCTGGTCGAGCCGTCCTGCACCGTGGTGGTGCCGTAGCCGGCGTAGACCTCGATGGCCCGCCGCGCCAGGACCTCGAGGTCGCCGGGGGCCGGCGCCGAACCGCCCGCCGCCACGAGCCCCCCGGCCCGTTCTTCGAGCACGCCGTCGGGCTCGGTCGACCCCGGCCGGCGGCGAATGTGCCCGCCGGGCGGATCCGCGGTGTCGGCGGTGATGCCGCTCGCATTCAGGGCGGCGGAATTGGCGGCCCGCAGATGCCCCGAGACGTGGGTCAGCACGATGCGGTGGCGGGTCGAGGCCCGATCAAGATCGTCGCGCGTCGGATGGCGGCGCTCCGCCAGCAGCGAATCGTCGTAGCCGCTCCCCAGCACCACGTCTCCGGGCGGGATGTCCCGCTCGGCGATCCAGGCCCGGATCTTGCGCACGAGACCGTCGATGTCGGTGACATCGCCCACCGGCGGCGAGTGCAGCGACAGGGTGTCGAGCCCGCGGCCCACCGCGAGGAGATGGCCGTGGGTGTCGATGAAGCCGGGCAGGAGAGCGCGGTCGCCCAGCTCGACGACGCGGGTCGCCTCTCCGCGCCGCGCCAAGACGGCGTCGCGGCCCCCCGCCGCGGTGATGACGCCGTCCCGCACCGCCACCGCGTCGACGGACGGCCGATCCGGATCCATGGTGACGATGTGGCCGCCGACGAATATCACGTCCGCGGCCTGGGCGGCCGCGAGCCCGGGAGCGCACGCCGCAAGCGCGGCGGCGGCAAAGGCGACGACGACCGGATTCGACCTCTTCCTCACGTCCTGACCTCCAGCACCGCGGGTCGTGGTCCTCTTGAGAGTCTGGCTACCCGCGACCTTCCCCGTCAGAAACTCTTCGGCGTTGGGCTGCCGACCGTAGATGATGCCCTGGCCGGGTTCCAACGACCGATACGCCCAATGGCGGACGCCAGTCCGCTGCCGCCTCGAACTGCGGGACCTCCATCCGGCCGTCGGGCGTCGGCTCCCCCATCGCGACCCGCGAGGCGCGACCCTGTATTGCGGCGCATGAAGCACTCGTCCGCGCCGTTCCATTTCCGCCCGCGCGATGGATCGCGAGCCGCCTTGACGCGCCCCCGCCCCGCCCATGATACTCGCCTGACTGCCGCTCGAACGGCGCGCAGGCGTCACACGATTACTGCCCATCTGCCGCGGAAGACCCCCATGACCACCGATACCATTGCCCCTGCCCCCTCTCCCCTGACCCGGCTCTCCGAGGAAGAAGACCTGTTCCGCGCCAGCGTCCGCACGTTCGCCGAAGCGGAGATCGCCCCGCAGGTCCGGGAGATGGACGAGCAGGCGGCCATCCCCCGCTCGCTGATCGACAAGCTGTTCGGGCTCGGGCTGATGGGCATCGAGATCCCCGAGTCGTTCGGCGGCACCGGCGCCCCGTTCTTTCTGTCGGTGCTGGCGGTCGAAGAGCTGTCCCGCGTCGACCCGTCGGTCGCGGTGGTGGTCGACGTCCAGAACACCCTCGTCATCAACGCCCTGCTGCGCTGGGGCTCCGCGGATCTGAAACAGCGTTTCCTCCCCCGCCTCGCCAGCGGCACGATCGGAGCCTACGCGCTGTCCGAGTCCGGCTCCGGCAGCGACGCCTTCGCCCTCAGGACCCGCGCGGTGGAGGACGGCGGCGACTACGTCATCACCGGCCGCAAGCTCTGGATCACGAATGCACGGGAAGCCGGGCTCTTCATCGTGATGGCCAACGTCGATCCGGCCGCCGGACATCGAGGCATCACCGCGTTCGTCGTCGAGCACGACCGCCCCGGCCTGCAGATCGGCAAGAAGGAGGACAAGCTCGGCATCCGGGCCAGCAGCACCTGCGAGCTCCTGCTCGACGGGTGCCGCGTCCCGAAAGCCCACATCCTCGGCGAGCGGGGCCGCGGCTACAAGGTCGCCATCGAGACCCTGAACGAGGGCCGCATCGGCATCGGGGCGCAGATGGTGGGGGTGGCGCAGGGTGCGCTCGACCACACCATCCGCTACGTGCAGGAACGCACGCAGTTCGGCCAGCCGATAGCCGGGTTCCAGGCAGTCCAGTTCCAGATCGCGCAGGCCCAGACCGAGGTCGAGATGGCGCGGCTCGGCGTGTACAACGCCGCGCGCCTGCGCGACGCCGGCCGGCCGTTCCTGACCGAGGGGGCGATGGCCAAGCTCTTCTCCTCCCAGGTCGCCGAGCGGGCCACGTCCCTCGCCGTGCAGCTCTTCGGCGGGGTCGGCTACACGAAGGACTACCCCGTCGAGAAGCTGTATCGCGACGCCAAGATCGGCCAGATCTACGAGGGCACGTCGAACATCCAGTTGCAGACCATCGCCCGGCAGATCCTGAGCCGATAGGGCACGCTCGAAACGCAACCCACGCGCCTCATGGACCGCGAGCCCGTTGGCAGGTTCCACGGCATCGAGGAGATGAAGCGTCGCATCAGGCGCGAGCCCGGCGACCTCGACGGGGTGGGTGCAGAGTGGCGAAGCGCCGAGGGTATACTGCCGTAGATGGACCGCGGCGTTTTTCTCGAGTACGTCCGCCGGACCCGCTTCGCGTCCGACGGCCGCGCGGCGGCCCTGGGGGATGCGCAACGTATCGCCCGCCTGCTCAGGCGCCACGGCGCGCGCCGCGTCGTCGGCATCGGCTCCGTGTTCGCGCCCGACCGCCGGTTCACGCCACGCTCGGACATCGATCTCGCCGTCGAGGGGCTTCGCCCGGACTGCTTCTTCCGGGTATCGGCCCATGCCTGCGCCCTGACCGACTTTCCGCTCGACCTGATCCCCATCGAGGCGGCTTCCGCTACGTTCCGCCGGATCGTCCGCGAAGAAGGTGTCGAGTTGTGACACCGGACGAAGCGTTCGCCCGACGGCTGGCGGCGGAGATCCGCCACGAGCTCGACAGTCTCGACCAGATTCGCGATCAGAACGCGGCGGCGCCTCGGGACGACGCGATCTTCACGTTGCGGGCGCGCGGGTCGATTCTGCACGACTTCTACAACGGCATCGAACGCGTGTTCGTACGCATCGCCGAGGAGCTCAACGGCGGCGTGCCGCAGGGCGACCAGTGGCACCGGCAGCTCGTCACGGACATGAGCATCGCGATTCCCGGGGTTCGTCCCGCGGTGATCGACGCGGCGCTCGCGGACGGGCTCGGAGAGTTTCTCCGGTTTAGACACGTTTTCCGCAACGTCTACGGCTTCGTGCTGGATCCGGAGCGCATGCGCCCGCTCGAAGAACGGCTCCCGGTCGTGCTCGCGACGTTCCGCATGCAGATTCAGGTATTCCTGACGTGGCTGGCGGGCGGTCCTCCGGACAGATGATCAAGCCGCTCGTCGTGGTCGGGGAACCCGGATCGCCCGACCCGCCTCTCACCGCCGGCGGAACCGGAGTTGGCCGACGAACCGGGGTCTGGTCAGCGCCCCGATAGCCGCGATCGAGGAACGTCGCCGGAGCCACCAACCGCGTGACGAAGAGACGACTGGTCGGATGGATTGACACGCCGAATCCATGCAGTCACGATGACTACATGTCCGAGCCGTTCGTGGTCGGAGCTTGAGAATTCAAGACGCGTCTCGGCACGTACCTCCGGCAGGTCCGCGCGGGGCGGACCTTGACCGACCGTGGCCGACCGGTCGCCAAGGTCACGCCAGTCGACATGACCGGACAGTCCATCGCGGCGCGACTGGATCGGCTGCGTGCGGAGGGTGTCGTGACCGGTACCGGTAGACCCCTGCCTCGTGTCGCCGCTCCGATCGCCGGACGCGGCGCACTCTTCTCCGAGACCCTCACCGACGATCGCAAGGATCGATTCTGATCCGGTTCTTCGACGCCAGCGCCCTGGTCAAGCGGTACGTCCGCGAACGCGGGAGCGATACCGTCCAGCGATTGCTGACATTCGACGGCGCCGCCGCCATCAGTCGATTGTCGGAGGTGGAGGTCGCATCGGCGCTTGCCCGCCGGCCGCGCGTCGGTGACACCACGGCCGAAGAGCGCGATGTGGCAATCGCCACACTGGAGTGAGATCTGGCATCGTTCGTGGTTGTGGAGTTGGTGCCGGACATCGCATTGCGCGCGCGCACGCTACTGAACGCGTACGCGCTGCGCGCGTCCGATGCGATTCAACTCGCCAGTTGCCACCATCTGCAGGAGACGCTGGAGTACGCGGCCAGCGCGAGCCACCGGCGTCGGATCTACTACCGCCCGCCCCCCGGCCGCGCGCCGCGCGACTCGAGGAACGAGGCGACCGTGCGCATGCGGGCCATGCGGGCGCCGTCGAGGGCGGTGCGGCCGCCGGCGTCGGTGGCGTTGAGGTCAGCGCCCAGCTCCAAGGCGACCTGGACGGCGTCGAGGGCGAGCAGCTCGGCCTCGGCGGGATCCGGGGGCGCCCACGCCTGCAACCGCCCGCCGCCCATGCCGGCGGCGGCCATCAGCGCGGTCGTCGACTCGGTGAGGACCTGGGTGTACCGCTGCTTGTAGCGCGCGTCGTGCACGACCAGGGGGTCGGCCCCGTGGTCGGCGAGCAGGCGCATGACGTCGGGGGCGGCGAACCGCGCGGCGAGCCAGAAGGGGGTTGCCCCGATGAGGGCAGGCCGGAAGTTGAAGTCGCGGGAGGCGCGCCGGGTGGGGGTCCAGGTGCGCAGCACCGCGTTGGGGTCGGCCCCGTGGTCGAGCAGGGTCGCCACCATCTTCGCGTCGCGGCGCATGACCGCGGGGTGGATCGCGGCGAACCCCGCCTCGGCCGCGTCGGGGTCGGCGCCGGCCTCGAGCAGGAGGGCCATCAGCGAGCCGTATCCGGCGTGCGCGGCCATGGTGACGGCGCTTACGCCCCACGCGTCGGTGTCGTCGACATCGGCACCGGCCGCGATGAGGAGACGGGCCGAGGCGATGTCGCCGGAGCGCGCCGCGAACATCAGCGCGGTGTTGCCGCCGTGGGGGATGTCGGCGTTGTACTCGGGCTGGCCGTGCGGCGGCACCGCCATCATCTGGCTCCACACGTCGGAGCGCGCGTCGACCGCCGCCCCGTGGGCCAGCAGCACCGCTACCACGTCGGCGTGGTGCTGCCCGACCGCCCACATCATGGCGGTCTGGCCGCGGGGGCCGCTAGCCGCGGTGTCGGCCCCGAAGGCCAGGAGCAGGCGCGCCACGTCGGGAGCGCCGGCCCGCGCCGCCACCATCAGCGCGGTCTCGCCCGCGAGGAGCACGGGGTTGGGGTCGGCCCCCGCCTCGAGCAGCGTCGCGACCATCGCGGCGCTGCCGTTCTGGCTGGCCGCCCACAGCGGCGTCACCCCGAGGTCGGTCGGCGCGTTCACGTCGGCCCCGGCGTCCAGCAGACGCGCAACGGTCTCCGCGGCGTCGTGGTGGCTCGCCCAGTGCAGCGCCGTCGCCCCATCGGGCGCGGCGGCGGTGACGCTCGCGCCGCCGTCGAGCAGCGCTGCGACCGCCGCCGCGTCGTCCTGTTTGGCGGCGTCGACGAGGGGCGGCGTCTCCGCGAACGCAACGGTGCCCGCGACGGACAGCACCGCCGCAGCGACGACGACACGAACTCTCAGCTGGCGCATGGTGGGTACCCCGCCCGTCGGTCAGGGCGCCGACGGATCAGCTTGCCGCGCCCCGGGACGCGGCAAGAAAACCCGTGCAGGCCCTCGTTGAACTTCGCAATCGATATCGCTCGGCGTCCCTACAACAGTCCGGTCAAGGTGTCGACGGGCAGCGCACCGGTGCTGCCGCCAATCCGTTCGACCGGCACGTCCATCTTATCCATCAGGGTGACGAGCAGGTTCGCCATCGACGGCTCGTCGTTGTAGCGGATATGGCGTCCGCTCGGCAACCGGCCGGCCCCGCCGCCGGCCAGCATCAGCGGCAGACCGATGCCCGAGTGGCGGGTGCTGTTCGAGAGGCCCGACCCGTACAGGATCGTCATGTGGTCGAGCAGCGAGCCGTCCCCGTCGGGCGTCGCGCGCAGCTTCTCGAGGTAGCGCGAGAAGAGCGCGGTGTGATACGCGTTGATCTTCGACATGTGGGCGACCAGCGTGGGATCGTCGTTGTGGTGCGACAGCGGATGGTGCGCCTCGGGCACGCCAATCTGCGGATAGGGCCGCGCGCTCTGCTCCTTGCCGATCATGAACGAGATCACCCGGGTCAGGTCCGACTGCAGGGCGAGCACCTGCAGGTCCATCATCAGGTCGTAGTGGTCCTCGAACTCGGACGGGGCCCCCTGGGGCTGCTCCAGAGTCGGCAGCTCGAGGTCGCTCTGCTCCTCGGCCTTCTCTATGCGGCGCTCGACGTCGCGGATGGCCTCGGTGTACTCCTCCATCTTGACCTGGTCGTGCGGCCCGAGCTCGCGGCGCAGGGCGGCCAGCTTGTCCCCCACCGAGTCGAGCAGGCTCTTGTGCTGCTGCAGCCGCGCCGCGCGCGCCTTGCGGTCGGTGGTGCCGCTGTCGCCGAAGAGCGTCTCGAACACCGCCCGCGGGTTCGACTGGGTCGGCAACGGCTGGGTGGGACTGCGCCACGACAGCGTATGGGTATAGACGCAACTGAGGTTGCCGGTGCACGCGCCGGCGTTGTTCGGCGGGTCGAGCGACAGCTCGAGCGAGGGTACCTGCGTCTCGCTCGCGAAGTGCCGCGCCAGCAACTGGTCCATCGACACGTCGGCGATGATCTCGATCTCGTTCGTCCCGCCGCGGGTGGTGCCGGTCAGGAACGACCCCGACGCCCCCGCGTGAATGTAGTTCCAGCTCGCGTTGAGCCCGGAGAGCACGATGAGCTGGTCCTTGAACGAGGCCAGCGGGGCCAGAATCGGCGACAGCTCGAAGCCGGGGCCCTCGCCCTTCGGGGTCCAGTACGGGATCGCCATGCCGTTGGGCACGTAGAACGCCTGGAAGCGATGCACGGGCCTCGCCGCCGCGTGTCCCCGCAACGAGAGGGCCGGGTGCATCGCATCGAGAAACGGCAACGCCACCGTGGCGCCCAACCCGCGCAGGACCGTCCGCCGCGGCAACGTCTTCGTCAAGAAGGTCATGGAAGCCTCTCTCCTGCTCTCCGGCGCTTCAGTTCGCCGATTCCGGTATCCGGACGCCCCGCATCCGGAACGTGGGACTCTTCACGATGCCGACGATCAGCGACGACCAGCGATAGCCGTCATCGGCCGCCTCCCGTACGATCCGGCGGACCGCCGGCCGGTCGTAGTACTCCAGCGGACGACCCAGCGCATAGGCCAGCAGCTTCTCGGTCACCGTCCGCGGGAACTTCTGCGGATCGTCGAGCAGGAGGGCTCGCAGACCCGCCAGGCCGTCGATGCGGTCGCCGGCGAGGGTCGTGCCGGTCGCGTCGACAGGCTCGCCCGCCTCGTCGATGGTGCGCCAGCCGCCGATGACGTCGAAGTTCTCGAGGGCGAACCCGAGCGGATCGATCACCGAGTGACAGCTCGCGCACGCCGGGCTCCGCCGATGCTGGGCCAACCGCTCGCGAATCGACGGCGGCCGGACGCCGGGCTCCTCCTCGAGGGTCGTGTCGACGCCGGGCGGGGGCGGCGGCACCGGCAGTCCGAAGATGTTGTCGAGCAACCACTTGCCGCGCAGCACGGGCGAGGTGCGATCGGGATAGGACGTGGTGGCGAGCAGGGCGCCGTTCGCGAGCAGCCCGCCGCGCTCGAGGGGGTTCGGCAACGGGACCCGGCGCAGCCGGCTGCCGTAGATCCCGGGAATGCCGTAGTGCCGGGCCAGCCGCTCGTTGACGAACGTGTAGTCGGCGTCGAGCAGCTCGTGGACGCTGCGATCGCCGCGCAGGGTGCCGGCCACGAACAGCTCGGTCTCCTCCCTGAACGCCTCCAGCAACGTCTCGTCGTAGTTGGGATAGCGGATCGGGTCGACGACGACCTCGCTCACCCGGCGCAGATTCAGCCACTGGGCGGTGAAGTCGTCCACCAGCGCCTCGGTCGCGCGCGGGTCCGCGAGCATGCGCCGCGCCTGCCCCTCGAGGACCGCGGGGTCCGACAGCGCGCCCTGCTCCGCGAGGGCCAGGAGCTCGTCGTCGGGGGCGCTGCTCCATAGGAAGAAGGACAGCCGCGACGCGAGCTCGAAGTCGTCGAGAGGATACGCGGCCTGCGCCGCCGGCAGGTCGATCGGATCGCGGTGCACCCGCAGCAGGAAGTCGGGATCGATAAGCAGGCGCTCGAGCGCGAACTGGACGCCGTGCTCGAAGCTGTCCGCCGCGGCCCGGCCCTGGTCGTAGAAATCGAGCAGCACCACGACATCGGTGTCGGTGACGGGCCGGCGGTACGCCCGCCGGGCCAGCCTGGACAGGATCTCGCGGGCGCAGGCGCGCTCGTCCGCCGCCGCCTCGGGCCGGCAACTGAAGATCGCCCGCCGGCTGGGGGTGTCCGAGATCGAGTCGGCCACCTCGTACGGCCCGCCGATCTCGACCGCGCCGACCGCCGCGAAGCCCATGTAGATCTGGTCGTTGGTGAGCACCCGGCCGCGCTGCAACGGCTGCGGCAGGCCCTCGGGCTCCCACAGCTCGCGAACGAAGGACACCCCGACGGTGTGGGGACCCGCCTCGACCGGCACCTGGATGGTCAGGTGATCGTCGCCGGTGAGCTGCATGAACGCTTCCCACTCGGGGTCCTTCACGAAGCCCGGCTCGCCGGCGCCGGCATAGCTGGCCGCGACCGGGAGTCCGGGGGCGTTGCCGCCGACGGTGAAGCGCTTCACCAGCCGGCCGTCGAGGCGGACGTCGAGCTGCTGCGACCAGCCCATCCCCATGAGATAGG
Organism: Vicinamibacterales bacterium; assembly: GCA_965229825.1. Lineage (GTDB taxonomy): Bacteria > Acidobacteriota > Vicinamibacteria > Vicinamibacterales > UBA8438 > JAJEEA01. The sequence continues at coordinate 199,563 of CBDDJQ010000011.1, read as the reverse complement.
CCTGATACTGACGGCGCAGCTGCACCCGGATGACGTACTCGCCGTCGACGGGAAACTGGTACGGAACCGCGAGGCCGCCCCGCGAGCCGAGCGGCAGATCCTCGCTCTGCCGTCCGTCCTGGACGATGTGCAGGGGCACCTCGAAGGTGTCGAAACCGGGCGCCGGCGGCGGCAGTCCGACCGCGAGCCGGGTGACCTGCCGGGCCACCGACAGATACCGCTCGAGATGGGCGCGGGAGATGGTCAGGACGTCCGCGAAGTTGTCGAAGCTGCCGTCGGCCGTCTCGTCCCCCGGCAGGAGCGAGGACACGTCGATGTCGAGGGCGAACAGGTCGCGGACGACGTTGGTGTACTCGGTCCGGTTGATCCGATGGACGGCGCTGCCCCGGCCGGGATAGGGAGCGGCGGCCCAGGCCGCGTCGAGCACCCCTTCCAGATGGGCGGCCAGCGCGGTGTACGTCGCCGGATCGGGCCGCGGCCGCCGCGGTGGGGGCATCGACCCCGCCCGCAGCTTCGCGATCACCTTCTCCCAGAGCTCGGGATCGGCTTCGGGATGCGCGGCGTCGACCCCGTCGAAGCTCAGCTCCGCCGTGCGCAGCCGGTCGTTGTGGCACGCGACGCAGTAGTCGTCGAGCATCGCGCGCACGCCGACCTCGGTCACCGGGGTCGCGGGCGCCTGCGCCGACAGACTCCCGGCCGATATCGCGACGAGACAGGCGGCCCCGGCCACCGACGACATCCCGATGCGCCACCAGCCACCGATCCGACCGCCGTCAGGAAATAGCCGCATGCATCTCCCCGTTCCGCATCCAGACCGTGCTTAGGACGCTGACGGAAATTACCTTGCCGTGTACCAGGCGCGCCAAGCCGCAGAAAACAGGCTGCGCCGGGGCGCAGTTAGCCACTCTATATCGATCACTGTCCTTACGACAATCCGCGGGCACATTCGGGCCGGTCCATTGTGCTCCATCGGTTCCAACTTCGCAACGCGAATTGCGGGTCGCCCGGCCCGGGGAGGGAACCCTCTCGTCCGAGACCCGGCTCAGGCGAACGGATTCCGAACCACCACGCCCGCGAAGTTCATGCCGGACTGCAGATCCTCGGACAGCACCGTCGGGCAGCGCCCGATCCGGGCGGCTTCGACGATCGCGGCGTCCCAGTACGATATCCGCCAGCGCGCGACCGTCGCCAGCGCCTGCTGTACGAGCGGCACCGTGGTCTCGACGACTCGGAAGCGCAGCCAGGACTCTATCAACGCGACCGCGGACTGGTGCGCGAGACGGTCCGGCTTCGAGGAGCGGGTAGCCTGCACGTAGAACTCCTGCAGCACCTGGGCCGACAGCACGAGATCGTCCCGCTCCAGGATCGCCCGCGCCGCCTCCCGCTTGCCCCGCTCCTCGACGACGGTGCTGACCGCGTACAGGAGCACGTTGGTGTCAACGAAGTCGGCCACGGCGGTGGATCTCCTCGCGCGGCAGCCGGTCACCGGCGCGGAACGTGTCGATGCCGCGCAGGGTCTCGTGCTGCAGGCGCTTGCGCCGGTCGAACTCGGTCTCCTCTCCCGACCAACGGATCAGAAACTCGCGAACCGCCGCCGACACCGAGGTGCCGCACTCCGCCGCCCTGATGCGGGCCCGCCGGTGGACGTCGTCGTCTATCGAAACTGTGATATTTTTCATATTCACAGTTTCACATAGCTGGACGCGTCGTTCAATCGACCTGCGTCCGCAGGTGTTGCTCGCCTCGCCCGGCGGCGCTCGGAACGGGCCAACCCGGTCCCCTCGGCGTCTACCAGACCGATCGGTACTTTGCGGTAGGCCGCCGGCGCGGCGGTGCAGGCCCACCGGCCGCGGGACCGACACGCCCCGGGGACTAAAATCAAGGAAGCGCTACGGCTTCCTCGAAGTACGCGAGCGCCCTGGAAACGACTTCGCTCGGGTGGTGCTTGCAGAGCACGAAGAGCCGATCCCGTGCCCGCGTCATGGCCACGAACAACTGGCTGACCTGCATCGCGCGCTGTTCGTCGTACTCGGCGTCGGTCTGCTGCGCGGTGCGCGGTCGAGGGAAGGCGGCGGTGCCCAGCAGGAACACGGCCTTGAACTCGAGGCCCTTGGCGCGGTGGAAGGTATCCACCTTGATGGCGTCGTTGGGCCGGCCGTCGAACTGGTTCAACGACTGACAGCGAAGGTCCGCCTCCCGCAACCCCTTCAGCGCTTGTTGGGCGCGGTAGCGGTCCGGCGCAAACACCCCGATGTCGCCCTCGGCGACGTTGCCGGCGCTCGTCAGCCTCCTCACCTCATCGACGACGAACGCGACCTGCGCGGCCGCATCCCCGACCCGCACCAGCACCGGTCTGGGACCACCCCGCAACGCCTCGTGAGCCGCATCGGCACGCGCACGGCCCATTCCCTCGTCGTCGTCGATCTGTTCCGATCCCGCACACGCCATGGCAGCATCGATGATCGGCCGGGTGTTGCGGTAGTTGACTCGGAGCACCGCGCTCCTCCCGCGGATGTCCACCCCCGCCTGGACCAAGGTGAACCCGCCGGGATAGATCTTCTGGGCATGGTCGCCCACCAGGAGGAGCGCATCCCGCCCTTCCGGCCCCGCGCCGTTCACCAGCGCCCGGATGAACTGCAGGCCCACCAGGGTCAGGTCCTGCGACTCGTCCACGATGGCCGCCCGGTAACGGGGCTCCGACCGGTCGCGCGCGAGGTCGCGAGCGCGGCGCACCACATCGGGGAAGTCCTCGACACCGCGCTCCGCGAGGCGCTCGTCCCACGCTTCGCGCAACGCCCAGGTCTGCTCCCGCATCGCCGCGGTGAAGCGGGTCCGGCGGCCGGTCCGCTCCACGTTCTGATACTCGTTCAGCGTATCGATGCCGCGTCCTTTCAACACCGCCGTAACTTCGTCGCGCAGGTAGCCGCGCGTCAGCCCGGCGCGATGCAGCGGCGTCCCCAGCCGGATGACCGCCGCCAACGCGTCATCGAAGGCGGCATCGACCGCGTCGAGGTTCAAGGCGGGCCGCGCCTCCGCCTCGCGACAGAAGCGGGCGGCCAGCCTGTCGACGTTGATGAACTCGACGGTGCCCTCCACGGCGGTCGGAAGGCGCCGATAAAGGTTCTCGAACACCGGCGGCAGGTTCTTGATGAAGGTCGTAAAGAGCACCGGCGGCGGCGACCCGGCCGGCCTGGGTGAGTTCCTGAAGCGCTTCGCGAGCGCGGCCGCGCGGTGCAGGGCGACCACCGTCTTGCCGGTGCCGGCCGACCCGCTGACCCGCGCCGGTCCGGCGAAACGGCGGCCCACGAGGGTGCGCTGATCGGGGTGAAGGAAGATCATCCACTCCTCGATGGGCGCCGCCAGTAGGCGTTCGAGCTCGTCCGGACCCAGCAGCGACGACAGACCGGCCATCGCGCCGCGCTCCACGATGGCGTCACGAAAGCGCCGGTGCTCGGTTTCCTCGTCGTCGATGAGGCGGCGGTTGACCCATGCTTCGGGCGACTGCTCGGAACACGCACAGATCTTGTCGAATAGCGCCTCGTCCTCGATGAGTTCCGGCCATACATCGAGTAGCGTGTCCTGGGTCGCCCGCCGCAGCCGGCGGATGGCATCGGCATCGAATCCCGCGTCGGCGAGTTCCCGGTCGCTCCAGTGATCGAAGAACGACGGCTCGGTGTCCGCCGTCCGCGCTGCTCGCGCGGGCGCCGGGGCCAGCACCGACCCGTCGAGATCGAGCGCATTCGGTCGAAGGGGAATCAGACCGGGGCGTCCCACGAGCGGCGCCGCGAACGCCACGCGCTGCGCCAAGTCGTAGATGGCGTCGTGATGGCCCGCCCGCAGCAACACCGACGTCGCCCCTTCGCGGGCGAGCAGTACGCGCAGCTCCTGCGAGGCGCGGATGGACCACAGTCGGCGGCGGCCTCGGCCCCGCTTGAGCTGCTCCAGGTTGAGTCCCGGCGCCTCGGGCTCCTGCTGGTATCTGGAGATCGTCTTGAGCACGCGTTGCGAATCGCCCGGATCGAGTCTGTCGAGCGACGGGAGGAATTGCGGGTCGAAAGCGATCTCGATGACTTGCCGCATCAACGATCCTCAAGCTGGCTTGCGGGCGGCGGAGCAGCACCTGTCGATGGGCGCCGGCGTTCGTCACCGCACGACGCAGGCCCCGGACCCGCACGGCTCGTCGGCGACCGCCTCCCTGCCGCCGATGGCAGCGGGTCTGACCCGGCCCCCCGCGCGCGTCGTCGGCGAGATGGCGAGGGTTCCGCGGATCCGCCTGTCCATCTCCGGTCCGCGCACGCGTCGTCGGCGACCTGGACCGGCGGGCGGCATTGTGCCACCGCCGGCTGATCCCGGCAACAGACGCAGGGGCGACCCCCCCGGCGCACTCCTCCCTATAATGGAGGCTCGAACGCCCCTGGAACGCCCGACCGGCACCCTGGAGATCGAAGGATGAAGATTCGCACCCTCGCGCTGCTGGCCGGGCTGGCCGTCGCCCCCGCGGCGCTCGATGCGCAACCCCGCCCGACGCGGCCCGAAGCCCTCGGCCTCTACGCGATCACGAACGCGCGCGTGGTGACGGTGTCGGACGCCACCCTCGAGAACGGCACGGTGGTCATGGAGGACGGGATCATCACCGCGGTCGGCGCGGCCGTCGACGTGCCCGCGGCGGCCCGCGTGATCGACGGCACCGGCAAGACCGTCTATCCGGGGCTGATCGACGCCCTCACCACCCTGGGCCACGGACGGGAGCCCGAGCCCGGAGGAGGCCGCGGCGGCGGGGGCGGAGACGGCGACCGGCCCCACGCGTGGGGACCGGAGGACCGGCCGGGGACGACCACGTGGCTGACCGCGGCCGACGGCATCGACCCCGGCGACGAGCGCTTCGAGCGCTGGCGCGAGGCGGGCTTCACCTCCGTCGTGAGCACTCGCCACGAGGGGCTGGTCCCCGGCCAGGCCGCGGTGCTCAACCTGGGGTCGTTCGAGCGCCCGCGGGAGCTGGTGGTCGCGAGCCCGGTGGCGATGCGGGTGAACCTGCAGGACCGAAGCCGCACCTACACCGGCTTTCCGGGCAGCGCGATGGGCGTCTTCGCCTACCTCAAGCAGCTCTACTACGACGCCGCGCACCACGAGGACGTGTGGGCGGCGTACGAGGAGACCCCCCGCGGCCGGCCGCGGCCCGAGTGGGACGGGGCCCTCGAGCCGATCCGGCGTCAACTCCGCGAGGGCTGGCCGACCCTGTTCCCGGTGTCGAGCCGCTCCGACGTGGCCCGCGCCCTCGCCACCACGTCGGAGATGGGGGTCCGGCCGGTCGTCTACGGCGCGCACGAAGCCTGGGCGGCGGCCGACCTGCTGGCCGAGGACGGCGTGCCGGCCCTGGTGAGCCTGGACTGGCCGGCGCCGCCGCGCGACGGGGACCCGGACGAGGTTCCGACCCTCGCCGAGCTGCGGCGGTACGATCGCGCGCCGACTTCACCCGCCGCGCTCGCGGCGGCCGGGGTGCGGTTCGCGTTCTACTCAGGCGGGCTCGACGATCCGGCGGAGGCGCTGCCGGCGGCGCGGCGGGCGGTGCTGCAGGGGCTCTCGGCCGACGACGCGGTCCGGGCGTTCACGCTGTCGGCGGCCGAGATATTCGGCGTCGACGACCGGCTCGGGTCGATCGAGACGGGCAAGATCGCCAACCTGATCGTCGCCGACGGCGCGCTCTTCGACGAGGGCACGACCATCGAGACGGTCTTCGTCGATGGCGAGATGTTCGAGGCATCGGGCGGCCCCGACGCATCGACGGAAGAAGACGAAGGCGAGGGCCAAGAGCGTAGCGGCCCGGACAGCGATCCCGCCGCCCCGCCGATCCCGACGGCGGCCGACCGCGGGCCGTACCGCGACGACCCGGTGACCTTCATCACCGGCGCGACCCTCCTCACCGCCTCGCGGGGGACCCTCGAGAACGGCGACATCGTCGTCCGCGACGGCCGGATCGCGGCCGTCGGGGCCGGCCTCGACCCGCCCCCGGGGGCCACCGTGGTCGACGCGGCCGGCAAGTTCGTCACCCCCGGCATCATCGACGCGCACTCGCACGTGGCCGCGCTCAGCATCAACGAAGGCTCGGTGAACATCTCCTCGATGGTCACCATCGAGGACGTGATCCGCCCCGAGGACGTCGGGATGTACCGGGCGCTCGCGGGCGGGGTCACCACCATCAACGTCCTGCACGGCTCGGCCAACCCGATCGGGGGCGGCAACGCGGTGCTGAAGCTGCGCTGGGGCGCCGACGCCGGCGACCTGCTGATGGGCGCGCACCCCGGCATCAAGTTCGCGCTCGGCGAGAACACCACCCGCGACCGCAACCCCGACCGCTACCCCGCCAGCCGCATGGGGGTGCAGGACGTGATCCGGCAGGCGTTCATCGACGCCGGCGCCTATCTCGCCGAGTGGGACGCGTACCGGGCCGGCGACGGCCAGGAACCCGCCCCGCGCCGCGACCTGAAGCTCGAGCGGCTCGGCGAGGTCCTGCGCGGCGACCGCTGGGTGCATGCCCACAGCTACCGCGCCGACGAGATCCTGCAGTTGCTGCGGCTGGCCGAGGAGTTCGGCTTCACCGTCCGCACTCTCCAGCACGTCCTCGAGGGCTACAAGGTCGCCGACGAGATTGCCGCGCACGGGGCCGGGGCCTCCACCTTCTCGGACTGGTGGGCGTACAAGGTCGAGGCGTTCGACGCCATCCCCTACAACGCGGCCCTGATGACCGAGCGCGGCGTGCTGGTCTCGATCAACTCCGACTCGGGCGAGGAGATGCGCCATCTGAACCAGGAGGCGGCCAAGACGATGAAGTGGGGCGGGCTCGACGAGGAAGCGGCGTTGCGCCTGGTGACCCTGAACCCCGCGATCCAGCTCGGCATCGACGACCGGGTCGGCTCGATAGACGAGGGCAAGGACGCCGACCTGACGATCTGGGAGGGCCACCCGCTGAGCATGTTCGGCAAGCCGGTGCAGACCTACGTGGACGGCAAGCTGTACTTCGACGTCGAGCTCGACCGCGAGCGCCAGGCCGCCGTCGACGCAGAGAAGCAGGCCCACCTCTCGAAGCTCGGCCTGAAGCCGAAGCTGGAGGAAGACCGATGAGACGCACGACCGACTTCGGCAGAATCGGGACCGCCGGGCCTCTTCCCGCCCGCGGCTCCCTCGGCGCCGACGGCTTCCTCGGCGATGTCGGCGGCCCGGGCGGCTCCGGCTCCCCGGGCGCCCCCGGGACCCTCGGCGCAACTGTCGCCCTCCGGGCCGCCGTCGTCCTCGTCGCCGCCGTGACCCTCGGCGCCGCCGAGCCCGCCGCACAGACCTACGCGATCCAGGGCGGGACCGTGCACACCCTGGCCGGCGAGCCGTTCGTGGGGACCGTCGTCATCCGGGACGGGCGCATCGCCGCGGTCGGGCCGGACGTCGAGGCGCCGGCCGACGCCGAGGTCGTGGACGCGGCCGGCCGGCACGTCTATCCGGGGCTCTTCGACGCCGTCTCGCGGCTCGGGCTCACCGAGATCGGCGCCGTCAGCGAGACCAACGACGCCCGCGAGCAGGGCGGCTTCAACCCCCACCTGCAGGCGGCGACGGCCCTCCATCCCGCCAGCGAGCACATCCCGGTGGCGCGCGCCAACGGGATCGCGGCGACCCTGAGCGTGCCGCAGGGCGGCGCCATCGCGGGCCAGGCGTCGCTGGTAGGGCTCGACGGCTGGACCGTCGAGGAGATGCTGATCGACCCCGGAGCCGCGATGGTCGTCAACTACCCTTCGCTAGCCGGCGGCTTCGGCGCACGCGGCGACTGGTCCGAGCGGCAGGAGCGCTACGACGAAGGGGTCGCCCGTCTCGACGAGTGGCTCGACGCGGCGCGCGACTACCACCGGGCGGTCGAGGCCGGGGCCGGCGTGCGCCGCGACCTCAAGCTCGAGGCGGCGGCGCAGATCGTGGAGGGCGGAATGCCGGTCCTCCTCGCCGCCAACGGCGAGCGGGACATCCGCAACGCGGTCGAGTGGGCGCGCGGTCAGGGGTTGGACTTCGTGATCGCCGGCGGGCGCGAAGCGTGGAAGATCGCCGACTGGCTGGCCGAGCACGACGTCCCCGTCATCCTCGGGCCGACGCAGTCGATGCCGTCGGGCTCCGACGAGTCCTACGACGAGGCGTACGCGAACCCGGGCCGGCTGCACGCGGCCGGCGTCCGCATCGCCTTCGCCACGTTCACCGCGTCCGATTCGCGGACCCTGCCCTACGAGGCAGCGCAGGCAGTCCCCTACGGGCTGCCGCGGGAAGCGGCGCTGGCCGCGGTCACCAAGAACGCGGCCGAGATGTTGGGCTTCGACGACCGGCTTGGGACGATCCAGGAGGGCCGCATCGCCAACGTCATCGTCACCGACGGCGACCCCCTCGCCATCCGCACCCGCGTCACCGAGCTGTTCATCCTGGGCCGCCGCGTGAGCACCGACAACCGGCACCGGTCGCTGTACGAGCGGTACCGCGCGCGGCCGCGCTGATTCGCTAAAGCGTCAGCGGGAGCCGGGAGCCGATGACGATGATCAGCTTCGGCACAGCGGCCCTGCGGCTCAACCGTGTCGCCCTCCCGTGGAACAGGGAAGTATGCCTGCCCGGGAGCCGTCCACCGGCCTCCGAGGTCACCCGTCGGCCGCGCCGCCGCCGCGCCGAGCGAGATCCTCCGGAAGCGTTCCGACCGCGCGCCCACGAGGCCGAGCGTCCAGCTCCCCAGCCCCGTCTCGGCGACGGTTTCCACGCGCATAAACTCGTTGAAGAGCGGGCCGCTCAGGATCTGCTGCACCGTCCCTACGGTCGCAGACTCCTACGCGAAAATGTCGGCGACGGGAAGGCGGAACCCGGGGAACAGGGGGGCGCCGTCGAGCACGTCGGTGGCGGCGAGGCGCCGGGGAGCCGCACCCGGCTCGTGGATCGTGACCGACGCGCGGCCGGGGTCCACGACCCAGACGGCGCGGGTCCCGGCCGCGAGCCACGACGTCACCTTCTCCGCCACCTCGGGGCGGGTGTCGCCGGGCGAGGTCACCTCCACCGCAAGGTCGGGTGCTCCCTCCCAGAAGGCAACCGGCTGGCCCGCGGCGGCGATCCGCTCGCGCCGTACGAAAGCGGCATCCGGCGCGAGCACGGTGTCGGGACGCCGCGCCAGCACGAAGCCGGTCTCGGCGCCGCAGACCACGCCCAGTCGGTGGGTCTTCACGTGGTGTGCCAGCGGGACGGCGACATTCATGATGACCGTGCCGTGCCGAAAACCGGCGGGCGTCATCCTCTGCAGCTCCCCTCGGACCAGCGCGTAACGCCAACCGTCGTCCGGCAGGCGGAACAACTCCTCCGCGGTCATGACCCGGCCGGCCGCGGGCGCCGCCGGGGGCGGGAGCGATGCGGGTTGAGACATGCCTACCCTCGACGTTCAACGGGTTAACGCCGCCGTGCTCAGTATTACAACCACGCGTAGCGCCGCGGCCTCACGGCGCGCCGGCGGCCGCGGGCGCGCCGGCGGTCAGGCGGTCGGTGGCGACGAACATCGTCAGGGCGACGCCGTTCCAGCGGCCGTCGCCGGACGGGCTTCCCGCGGCCGCGGACCCGATGGGCATCGTGCCGGTCAGCGTCGCCACCCGGCGATACGCCTGCACCAGATAGGCGCGCACGACATCGGCGTGCTCCTGCGCCTGCCTGAACTCCTCGCCGGGGTTGCCGCCGACGGCGTAGCCTTCGACCACGAGGGGGCTGTCTCGGGGATAGTCGAGCAGCTCGGCCATCGCCTCGTCGAGCCGCCGGACGGCGTCCGGCCCCAGGGTGACCCCTCCCGTGGCGGCGGCCTCGAACAGCAGGTCCCCGTCGACCCAGATGCGCAGCGGCGTGTAGCGGTCGTCGCGGAACAGCTCGCGATACTCGTCGCGGGTGAGCTGGTCGAGGTTATAGAACCCGCGCTCGCCGAAGAAGCGGCTGAAGAGCCAGTTGCGCTTCAGCGCCTCGGTGTTCTCGGCGAGGTCGGACATCGCGTCGCGGGCGTGGCCCACCGCCTCGCCGGCGTCGGCGAGCATCCGCACCGTCTCGCTGTCGGGGCCGCCGAACCGGTCGATGGCCTGCTCGACCCGCTCGGCGCTGCGCCGGACCGAGTGCATGGTGGCCTCGGTCTCCTGCACGGTGCCCACGAGGTGCGTGTAGAGGGCGTCGTCCCCGAGCAGCCGGCCCACCGTGCCGTCGCCGGCCGCGAGGGCGGCGACGAGGCCCCGCGTGTCGGCCAGCACCGAGCGCGCGTCGTCCATGAGCTCGGCGCTGGCGCCGGTGATGGTCCGGACGTCCTCTCCGATACCGGTGACGAGCTCGGTCGTCGTCTCGATGGTCGCGCCCAGGTCCCCCAGGGTGTCGGACATCTGGGTGCGAAGCCCGAGGAACTCGCCGGCGACGGTCCGGAAGGTGTCGCGCCCCTCCTCGATCAGATCGGCAATCTCGACCGCGTCGATCCCGCGAATCCGGCCGCCGTCGTCGACCGCCGGCGCGTCGGCGGTGCCCGACCTGATCTGGATGAACACCGACCCCAGCAGCCCGTCGCTCAGCACCGCGGCCACCGAGTCGGTGCGCACCAGCGACCGCAGGTCCTCGCGCACCCGCATGCGCACCAGGAACCGCTCGCCGGGGTTCAGCGGGATCTCGACGCCGAGCACCTCGCCCGCGTCGAAGCCGGCAAGGCGAACCCCGGTGCCGATGGCGATGCCGGTGACGTTGCCGAAGTCGGCCTCCATCTCGAAGCGGTCGGTGAACAGCAGCCGCCGGTCGCCGATCATGAAGAGCCCCACCGCGAACAGCAGAAGCCCGCCGACCACGAACGTTCCGACCAAGGCCAACCGTGGGGAACCCATACGCAACCTCCCTCCACCCCCGCCCTCACCGTGAGAGCGGCGGATCAACCACCCGATTCCGACGCCAGGAACTGCCGCACGATGGGATGCTCGCTGCGCTCGAGCCGGGCCGTGTCCCCGCGTTCGAGCACGCGCCCTTCGTACAGGAAGACCAGGGTGTCGCCGAGGCGCCGCGCGCTCGGAATGTTGTGGGTCACGACCACCAGGGTCGTGCCGAGCTCTTCCTTGACCCGCACGAGCAGGTCGTCGATCTCCTCCGAGGTGATCGGGTCGAGACCGGCACTCGGCTCGTCGACGAGCAGGATCGCGGGGTCGAGCGCCATCGCCCGAGCCAGACCGGCCCGCTTGCGCATGCCCCCCGACAGGGCCGCGGGCATCTTCTCGTAGTCGCGGCCCAGCCCCACCAGGGCCAGCTTATCGAGCGCCAGCGCCCGAATCTCGGGCTCCGGCAGCCGGGTGTGCCGCCGCAGCGGGAAGGCGACGTTCTCGCCGACGGTCAGCGAATCGAACAGGGCCGCGTTCTGGAACAGAAAGCCCACCTGCCGGCGCACCGCGGCCATCGCCGGCGGCGACAGCCCCGTCAGGTCCTGCCCCTGCACCAGCACCCGCCCGGCATCGGGGGCGAGCAGGCCGACGATGTGCCGGAGCATCACGCTCTTCCCGGTGCCGCTGCGCCCGAGCACCACGGTGGCCTCGCCGCGCGGCATGTCGAGCGAGACGCCGTCCAGCACCGTCAACGGCCCGAAGCGCTTCGAGACGCGGTCCAGACGAATCGGTACGACTTCGCCGGTCACTCCGCCGTCTCCGGAAACACGAAGAAGATCAGCCGCACCAGCACGACGTTGGCGGCAATCATCAGCATCGAGGAAAGGACGACGCTGCGGGTCGCCGACCGGCCCACCCCCTGCGTGCCGTGCGACGTGTGCATGCCGAGATACGAGGCGGTGATCGAGATGATGAACCCGAAGACCGTCGTCTTGAGGGTGCCGGGCAGGTAGTCGGTGAACTGGACGATCGAGAACGCGGCATCGAAGTAGGTCCGGAACCCCATACCGGATATCGCCGTCTCGGCCACCCACCCGCCGACGATCCCGGTGAAGTTCATCACCGTCGTCAGGATGGGCATCGCCACCACGCAGGCCACCATGCGAGTGACCACCAGGAACTTGAACGAGTCGACGGCGCTGGCCTCGAGCGCATCGACCTGCTCGGTCACCTTCATCGCGCCCAGCTCGGCCCCGATCCCGGCGCCTACCCGTCCCGAAACGAGCAGACCGACCACGAGGGGACCGGTCTCGCGTACGAGGGCGAGAGTCAGCGCGGCGGGAATCAGCGCCTCGGCCCCGAAGCGCTGGAGCGAGGCGCGGGTGTGCATGGACAGGACGATGCCGACCGCGAACCCCGCGGCCGCGATGAGGGGCACCGACAGCCAGCCGATCTCGTAGAGCTGCCGCGCCGTCTCCCTGAACTCGAACGGGGGCCGGAGCGCCTCGCGCACGGCCCGCGCCGCGAACACCACGGCGTCGCCGGCCCGCGCGAGAGGAGCCACCACGAACCCGCCAAAGAGATCGGACATGCCGCGTTCCGTTCCCGACGGTGCCCCGAAACCGGCGCCGTCGCGCAAAGCTCGTCGTACGAATCCGTCAGAAGACCCAGTAGGCGACGCCGACGCTGAACAGGGCGGTATCGGCGGTCACCCGCCGGGTGACCACCGACCCGCCGCTCACCAGGGTCAGCTCGGGCCGCGTGAACAGATAGCCGCCGAACACGTTGATCCCGATCCGGGGTAGGACGTCGACCCACAGCGATCCACCCACGCGCAAGGCGAGGCTGTTGCCCACCGCGATCGCCCGCTCCGCCCCCGCGTGCCCGGTGTCGGCCTGAAGCCCGTTGAACGCGTAACCGGCCACGACGGACGCTGCGGCGGAGGTCCGGCCGCCGCCCAGACCGTACTGGAGGCCGGCCATAACCGGGCGCACGCGCAGGCCGGTCCCCGACGACACCCCGGGGCCGGCCGCGAACCGCGCCCGCGTCCAACTGAAGGCGATGGTCGGACCCAGCCCCGTTCCGGGCCTGAGCCGCAGCATCGGGCCGAGACTTGTCGCGCCGGTCAGACTGTCGTGCGCCGGGAACATCCCCGTTCCCGAAACCCCGACCCCGATGAGCCGCAGCGGAGCATCGCTCGGACGGGGCGCAAGGGCCGGCAGGCCGGGCCTCTCCGGGCGCTCCCGGGGCGGCGGGCGGGCGGCGTCGACGGCGAGCTCGGACCGCACGCCGGCGACCCCCTCGACGCCGCGGGCCAGCGCCACCGCCCGGTCCGCATCCTCGAACGAGGGCACGGGACCGCGCAGCGTCACCACGCCGCCCTGCACCGCGACGTCGATCGGCGCCGTGCCCAACACCACGTCGTTGATCAGCGCCGTCTTGACCTGGACCCCGATCTGCGCGTCCCGGACCGCGTCCTGCGCACCCGCGAACGCCGCCGGCGCAAACGCACCGCCCAGTACGATCGCCATGCACACCAAGCCGGCAAGCGGCGCTCCCCCGCGTCGGGGGCTACCCCTGCCGGAAGAACGTCGCCGTGATCGTGTCGCCGATCTGGTTGAAACGGTCCTGCAAGACATCGATGAACTCATGGAGTCCCTCGCTGATCACCTCGTCGGCGTCGGTATAGTCGAACTCCGACGCCAGACGGCCCAGCCACTGCTCGGCCCGATTGGCGAAACGGCGCATGGGGGTGCCGGTGACCCCGTGCAGCGAGGCCTGGGCCTGCGTCACACAATAGCTTACCGAGCGCGGAAAGGCCCGATCGAAGAGCAGGAAGGCCACCACCGACTCGCGCGACACGAGCCCGAAGGTGCGGCGATAGGCTTCGAACCCGCTGGCGGAACGCAGCAGGGCGCTCCATTGCAGATCGTCGACGGGCTTGCCGACGTCGGCGGTCGAAGGCAACAGGAGGAAGTACTTGACGTCGAGGATGCGGCTGGTCTGGTCGGCGCGCTCGATGAAGCGGCCCAGGCGGGCGAAGTTCCAGGCTTCGCCATGCTCCATCGTCTCGCTCTTGGTGCCGGTGATGACGTGGCTGGCCCGGGTCACCGACCCGAAGAAATGAAGCGCGTCCTGCAGGGCGAACTGTCTCGCCTCGGGCGCGGTGACATCGAGATAGAACTCGTTGATCTCCTGCCACATCTCCGACGAGATGATCTCGCGCACGGTCCGCGCATTCTCGCGCGCGGTCGCCACGCAGGAAGCGATGGAGTTCGGATTGGTGCGGTCGACGGTCAGAAACTCGATCACGTTCGACCGCGTCGGCGCTCGGTACCGCTTGGCGAAGGCGGTCTCGTCCCCGCCGACCTGCACCATCGGGAACCACTGCTCCTCCGCGAGACCGGACAGATCGATCTCGAGGTTGAGGTTCACCCCGACGACGCGGGCGACGTTGGCCGCCCGCTCGAGGTAGCGGCTCATCCAGTAGACCGACTCGGCGGTGCGGCTGAGCATGAGGCCGGTCTATTCCAGGACCCACGTATCCTTGCTGCCGCCGCCCTGGGACGAGTTCACCACCAGCGAGCCCTTCGCCAGGGCGACGCGGGTCAGCCCGCCGGGGAGGACGAACGGCTCGCTCCCGAAGAGGATGTAGGGGCGCAGATCGACGTGACGCCCCTCGAACCGGTCGTCGATCAGCGTCGGCACCTGCGACAGGGACAGGGTCGGCTGCGCGATGTAATTGCGCGGGGCGGCGGTGATGCGGCCGGCGAAGTCGGACCGCTCGGCCGCGGTGGACCGCGGACCGATCAGCATGCCGTAGCCGCCGGACTCGTTGGCCGGCTTCACCACCAGGTCGTCCAGATGGTCGAGCACGTAGGCCCGGTCCGCGTCGCGCCAGCACAGGTACGTCGGCACGTTGGGCAGTATCGCCTCCTCGCCGAGGTAGTACCGGATCATCTCCGGCACGTAGGCGTAGACCACCTTGTCGTCGGCCACCCCCGTCCCCGGCGCATTCACCACCGTGACCTGTCCGCCGCGGTAGGCGTCCATCAGCCCCGGAACCCCGAGCACCGAGTCGGACCGGAAGCAGGTGGGGTCGAGAAAATCGTCGTCGATGCGCCGGCACAGCACGTCGACCCGCTCCAGGCCCCGGGTCGTGCGCATGAACAGCGCCCCGTCGTTCACGACGAGGTCGCGGCCCTCGACGAGCTCGACCCCCATCTGCTGGGCGAGGAACGAGTGTTCGAAATAGGCCGCGTTGTAGATGCCCGGGGTCAGCACGGCGACGCTCGAAGGGGTGGCGCCCCGGGGCGCCACCCCTTCGAGGGTGCCGAGCAGCCGGCTCGGATAGTCGCTGACCGGACGCACCGAGAGACCGTCGAAGACCTTCGAGAACGTCTGCTTCATGACCGCCCGGTTCTCCAGCACGTAGGAGACCCCGGACGGGCAGCGGAGATTGTCTTCGAGCACGTAGACGGTGCCGTCGCGGTCGCGAACGAGGTCGGTGCCGGTGATGTGGCACCAGACGCCCCCCGGCGGGTCGAGACCGACGCACTCCTCGCGGTAGCCCTGCGAGGTCTGCACCACCTCGGCCGGCACCACCCCGTCGGTCACGATGCGGCGGTCGTGATAGACGTCGTCGATGAAGCGGTTCAGGGCGGTGATGCGCTGTTGCAGGCCGCGCTCGATATCGATCCAGGCGTCCCGGGCGACGATGCGGGGAACGAGGTCGAAGGGAAGATGCGTTCCGTGCCATGCCCGTCGTCGTAGACGTTGAACGTGATCCCCATCCGCAGGAGGGCGCGCGCCGCGGCGTGGTGACTGCGCACCAACTCGCCGTCGGCGAGCCCCTTGATGCGCTCGACGAGCGGGCGCGCCTCGGGCCGGGGCGTGCCGTCCTCGAAGAACAACTCATCGTAGAAGTCGCCGGTCGCGTACCCGTCGAAGGTCACCCGGCCCGCCAATCGCCGCCCGCGGCTCCGATTGCCGCCCGGCCTGCCTTGCCAGGAGTCTGCCCCGTTTCCGCCACGGGCTGCTAGCGCGCCTCCTCGCGCGCATCCGCCTCGAGAATCCGGGCGCCGCGCAGGATGCCGCCGAACGAGTAGTTCGCCTCGTGGCAGGCGTACTCGTAGACCCGGTCCTCGCTCGCGGGCCAGACGTACTCGCCGCTCCAAGGGCCGGTCCAGATCGTCGGGTCGTCGACGGTGAACTGATACAGCAGGGTTTGGGCATCGATTCGGCTGAACCGCTCCACCACGCGCAGGTTCCGCGAGGCCCCGCCGAGAGCCGGACGGTCGGTGAAGTTGGTGGTGTCGACGACCAGGGTATCTCCCTCCCAGTGTCCGACGGAATCGCCGAGCCAGCTCCGGATCTCGGGCGGGGCGTGCTCCTGGTTCATCCGCACCACGCGCGCATCGTGGACCATCTCGACCAGAATCATGACCGTGTCGTCGGACTGCACGATCCGCTTCAGGTTGTTGTAGAGCACCGGCAGCATCGGCGGCCCCGCGGTCGAGCCGAATCCCATCAGGCACCGCTCGGCGAGCGGGCGCTGCTCGGGATCGTCGTAGGGGCCCGGCGCATCCAGATCGTTCTCGAGCCACCAGGCGGTACCGGTGTTCGGCCGCACGTAGGCCGCGGCGAGGGCCGCCCGCGCGGCCTGCGCCTCGGAGGTCATCGGGGGCTGCCGCCCGTTGGGCGGATCGGTGATGATGGAGGTGCGCCACTGCCCGTCGATCCGGAACCCCCCGGCACCCCGGTCCATCCAGAACGAGTTGTAGCCGCCCACGTTGCCGGCCGCCCCAGTCGACCCGTCGCCGCCCACCGGCGGCGCCTCGCGCGGCGCCTCGGCCACCACGTTCCGCTCGTCGGGAATGTTGAAGATCCCCTCGAGCGAACCGGCGCCGGCCGCGAGCGCGGCGGCCTCTTCCTCGGTCAGGGTCAGCTTGTCGCCGTACTCCGCCGGCCGCTGCAGCGGCGTCAAGGTGGCAACGTCATAGGTGCCGGACAGATCCGGCCGGCCGTCGGCCCGGCGCGGAATATCCGAGCCCGACTGCGCGAACGCCGTCGCCGCCATCAGCACCAGTGCGAGCGAACCCGCACAACTCAAGGTCGTTGCTCTGCCCACCATCGTTTGCCTCCATCGGGACGGCGGCGCGGCGCACGCGCCCGGAGCGCCCGCCGCACCACCGGCTCTACCGAGAGTCTACCCCGGATACCGGGGGCAGGCCGCGTCGATTCGCAGGGTCGCCGCCACGTCCCCCGACCGACCCGCTCCTCTCGTAGTGTGTTATCTTAAACCCCATAACGATACCCATGAGAATGCACATAGATCTCGACGACGCGCTCATCTCCGAAGTCGACGGCATCGCCGGACCCCGGCGCCGGAGCGCGTTCGTGCGTGACGCGGTGCGCACCGCGGTGGACCGGCATCGTCGCGGAAGCCACCTTCGCCGGGCCGCCGGCATTCTTCGCGATACCGGACACGAGTGGGACGACGACCCCGCCGCGTGGGTGAGCCGCCAGCGTTTCGGTGACCCGCAGCGGGTCGGATGATGCCGTGTACGTGTTCCTCGACACGACGGTGTTGATCGATTATCTTCGGGGCCGCCCCGCCGTCAAACGGGTCAACGCGGTGGTCGATCGGGGCGATGTGCCGTGTACAACGCCCATCAACGTCGAGGAGGTCTTCCGCGGGCTCCGTCCGCCCGAAGCCAAGGCCGCGGGACATCTCTTCGAGGGTCTGCATATCCCCCCGATCGGGCAGGCGGACGGGCAGCAGGCCGGCGAATGGCGGCGGCGCTTCGCCGCGCAGGGGACCACGCTGTCACAGGCCGACTGCCTCATCGCGGCGGTGACGCACGCCGCATCGGCGGTGCTCGCCACCGGAAATCCGCGGCACTTCCCGATGACCGAGATCAGGGTCGAGCATTGGCCCGTCGGGGAGTAGGCCGGCACGGGAACGCCTGAGATGTTCGCCCTGTTCGACACCCTGGCGAGCCCCCGCGGCGGGCAGAGGCGGGTCCCCGAGCTCAGGGTCCATGGGCGGCTGGCCGGCGTCACGGCGCCGCGCCGGCCGGCGCTTCCACCGGCAGCGCGAAGACGTAGATCGCGTTGGTTCGATCCCCTCCCACCGGCACCGCCAAGTGCTGCCGCCCCCCGACCGCGTAGGTGATCGGGAACCCCGACACGGAGCCGGGCAGACGCGTGTGGAACAGGACATCCCCGTTCGCGACGTCGTGGACGGAGAGGTTGCGGTCGGTGTCGGCGCTGACCACGAGGCCGCCGGCCGTCGTCAACGCCGCGGCGCCGGGGCGCGTCATCATCGAGTGGCGCCACAGGATGCGCCCGGTCCCGATCTCCATCGCGATGAGGTGGCCGCGGTAGGGAGCGCTGTCGGGATGGACGGTGCTGCCGCGCGACAGCCATCCCGAGTTCGAGTAGTACCTCGCGCCGGGCACCTTCTCGATCTCGGTGAAGGCGCCGCTGACGCACGTCGGGTGGATGGGGATGTAGAGCGCCTGCGTCTCGGGGTGGTAGGCAGAGGCGCGCCAGTTCCGGATGCCGCCGAAGTCGGGACAGAACGCGAGCTCGACGTCCTTCACCGGGACCATCTCCGGCCGGTAGGTCGCTCTCCCCGTCTCCGGATCGATGTCGAGCACATCCTGGTAGCCGAGATCGTGGGCGGCGACGAACGCGCCGGTGTCGCGGTCGAGCTGCCAGAGGATGCCGAGCTTTCCCATCTTGAACAGCGACCGGCGCCCGTCGTGGTCGATGAGCACGCTCTCGAACACGTCGTCGAGGTCGTGGGTCTCGGCCGGCGAGAACTGGAAGTACCACGAGAGTTCGCCGGTGTCGGCGTCGAGGGCGAGCACGCTGTTGCTGTAGAGCGCGTCGCCATCGGTCCCGCGGGTGAGGCTGGCCCACGGCTTCGCCTGCGACGTCGACCAGTAGGTGAGGTTGCTGTCCGGGTCGAAGCTGCCGGGAATCCACGAGTCGGCTCCGGCGCGATAGAGCAGCGGCAGATCGCCCCACGTGTCCCCGCCCGGCTCGCCGGGGCGCGCGATGGTCGATGTCCGCCACAGCTCCTCCCCGGTCTCCGCGTCGTGGGCCGAGATGAAGCAGACGTCCTCCTTGAAGCGCTCGCACCCGGTCATGCCGGCCACGACCTTCCCGTTGGCGACGATGGGGCCGCTCGTGTACCGGTAGCCGAGCGCGTCGTCGGCCACCTCGTGGTCCCACGCCACCTCGCCGGTCCGGGCGTCGAGGGCGACGATGTGGGCGTCGGCCGCGTTCAGATACACCTTGTCGCCGTAGATCGCGATCGACCGGCTGCGCGGGCTGAGCACCGTCTCCTGCGTCCCCTCGAGGTTCCGCCGGTACTCCCAGAGGCGGTCCCCGCTCGCGGCGTCGACCGCCTGCACGACGTTGGCCGGGCCGGCTAGGTACATCACGCCGCCGTGCACGAGCGGCGTCGGCTGGTTGACCCCCGCCGGCATCGACCATGCCCACGCGAGCTGCAGCCGGTGGACGTTGCCGCGGTCGATCTGGTCCAGCGGGCTGTAGCCCCACCCGTCGAGCGTGCGCCGCCAGTTCAGCCAGTCGGCCGGTTCGGGGTTCTGGAGCATCGCGTCGGTGACGGGCGCGAACTCCTGGTCCTGCGCCGGGGCCGGGTCGGCGCCAGCGATCAGAACGACGGCCGCAACGACGCGGCATGCACGACGGAATCTCGTATGCATCGGGGCCTCCTTGCTGGCGTGCCCGGCCGCGCCGGCATCGGGGCGCGAACGGGCGACCGCGGGTCGCGACGATGACCCGGTCCACTATACGGGCCGCACCCGGCGCGGTCCAGAAGGTCCGCACGACGCGGCATTTGCCGACGCGATGCTCGCACGGACGCTCGCCATCCTTGGCGGCGTGCTGATCACCGCCACCGGCGCACCCGCCGCCGCGTCAGCCCGGCCGAATGCGCGCCCGCCACGCACCGGGATGCCGAAGGTCTCGAAGTAGCCGCCGCTGACCGCGTTGAGCTGCGTCTCCACCGGAGTCTCGGGCCCCACGCGTTCCGAATCGGCCAACCGCACCTCGACACGCCCGGGCCCCGACCCCGGGCGGCGGGACGAGGCGCTCACAGCGGTGACGAAGCTCTCGGCCCGCAGGTCGTCGAGGAGCCAGTCCACCGCGGCGCCGGCGAGATCGGCATCGTCCCGCCAGGCCTGGGGGAATGCGAGCCGCAGGCTCGCGCCGTGGGGCGCGTCGAACCCCTGGTCGATCTGCTGCGTATTCCAGGCGCTCCTTACGAGGAGGCCGCACGCGACGACCAGCACCGTCGAGACCGCCACCTGGGTGACCACGAGCCCGCTCATCGCAGTGGACCGGCCAGCGACGCTACAGGTGCGGGACAGCGCCGCGAGGCCGGGCAGGCCGCGGAGGACCCGCCACACCGCGGGCACGGCGAACGTGCATCCGGTCACCGCGGTCACGGCCAGCCCGATGCCCAGCACGCGCAGGTCCGGCAAGAGGTCGAGCTGATAGGGCACCGTCAGGGGCAGCAGCGGCGCGAGCGCGCTCGACCAGACGACGAGCACAGCCGCGCCGAAGCCGCCGGCCGCCACGAGCACGGCGACCTCCATGCCGAGCCGCCGCACCAGGTCGGCCCACGACGCGCCCAGGGCGCGGCGCAGCGTGACCAGCTCGTGGCCCGCCGCGAATCGCAGGGGACGCACGAAGGCCTGGTCGAGCAGGCCGAGGACGAGGGTCGAGCCGGCCACACCGAGGGCGAGGGTGAGCACGCCGGCCGCCGTCCACCCGGGCTTGCGGGCCAGGGCGCGGCCGGCCAGCCGCAGGTCCTGCCGGAGGTCGCCGAGCCGGTGACGCCGCCGTTCCCCGCGTGCCGGGTTGCCCATGGTCGGGAATTGTACCGCCGCGCCGGCGCGCAGGCCGGGCGCCGGTATCGACTGCAACGACCGGCCCGGGTTCCTCGACAAGACGCCCTCGCAACTCACGCCCATCCGGGGTGTCCGATCATCGTCGCCTTCAGGCAATAGGATCAGCGTTTGGCCTCTGTCGATCGATCCACTTGCCCCCAATGGCCCCGCAAAAGAACAAGAGCACCATCCCCAGGATGTCCATACCCAGTCCAATCGACGTCAACCATCTCGGGTCCATCGAAGTCACTCCCTTACACAGAAGACCCACCTTGCGCACGCTGTCTCCAAGAGCGCAATTCGCCGCAGGGGATCCCCGTCAGTGCTCACCTACATCGCTAAACGATAGCAACTTGTGCTCCTCCAGCCAGCGCACCGCGTCAGTCTCGCCGTTGCGGGCTCGCCTGACGACTCCTTTCAATGCCTCCCGGCGAAGATCGCGCGCTGATTGCTCTGCGTGCGTCGCCAGTTCCGGACCGTCCTCTGTCTCCTTGAGCCAGAACTTCACGAGCCTGTCATCCGTCATAGATATGCCGCTCTCCTTTCCTTTCGTCCTGTCTGAGCGCCGTTCGCAGGCCCGGACGATGTTTCCCATGCCCGAGCCCGCGAAAGCCTATCACAGCGCATCCTCGCCATCCCTACGCTGCGCATCTCGCGAAAATGACGGCCGTGGCGTTCCGTCGCAACCTCGCCGCGGGCAGCGAACCCCGGCCATGCGGAGGTAACGCGCCTTGACGGTCCACAGCACGCCGCAAGCGGAACAGCGAACAGGCAACGTCGCCCCCCGGAGCATGGCCTTTGAGTGGACCGTGACGGGGAACGAGTAGGCTTGAACCTTGACTGCCATGTTCCGAACTGCGGAATAGGTCCGGTCGGTCAGCTTGGCGACTTCGCGGAGCCGGCTAGACAATGGCCGGCCCTTCGTCCGCGTCTTCGGCGCGGCTTCGACCAACGCGTCAATCCAGGTGTTATGCTGGGAATGTCTGGTAACAGATGGAAAGGCTGGATTGGCGCCATGCCCTGGATTCGAACCATCAGCGCCGAAGCGGCCACCGGACGTCTCGCCGAAAGTGTATTCGGTTACCGGGTGCGGGACTGATTTTCTCCAGTGGAAATGGGCGGAAATGAACCGAGCCGTCGGGGAAGTTGCTGCATGACGAGGTTGTCCCCGCGCAGATTTGTCGGCATCGCAGCGTCGGTCTCTGTGGCTGTGAGGAGGCCGGAAACGAGGGGCACGAGGGGCGACTCGCCGGCCGGCGGACCTGTGCAGAGCATGTCGCTGTTGAGAGCGCCCATGGCAGACTCGCAGTCCCATTGTCGCCAAGGCAGCTTGTCGGCGCGTCATCGGCAGCGACGGTCGGTCCGGCTGGTTCGCTCGCGGAGCGCTGGGTCTGGCGGCTCCGCGGCGCCCCGGTCCCCCGCGGCGGCGCGAGACCACGCGGGTCCCGGCGACGGCGCCGCCGCCATGAGGGACACGCGGCGGGGACCGACGCCGCGAACAGCGGCGAGCTGCCTGGTGGCGTTCCCGCCGCTGGCGGCGAAACCCACGGGTCGCGGGCTCGGGCGGCGGCGGGACGGCGCGGATTGAGTGCGGGCCGGGGGCGCGCAGGAGGACGGGAAGCGGATGAGCGGTTTCCACGCCGCCCGGCGTCAGGCGGGCGGCGGCAACGCAAGCGCTTCGGGCACGACGGGTTCGGGGGCGCACAGCATCGTCGTGATCAGCGAGCGCGGGTCGAGGTTGCGTTGGCGGGCGGTACGCACGACGCTGGCCAGCACCTGCTGGGTGTCGGCCCCGCGCCGGGTGCGGTTGCCGCCGCAGACCTTACGCGTGACCACTGCGGGTCGGATGGCCTGTTCGGCCCGCCAGTTGGTGGCGTCGATCGACGGGTCGCACAAGAAGAGGAACACCGCCGGGAATTCGTTGGCCAAGTGCTTGGCGAAGCGCTCGGCGGCGGCCAACGGCGGCGCGGTGTCGATCAGCCGGCCGAGCCGGGCGGCGAGCCGACCGCGGGCCGACGCCAGACCGTGCTCACTGATTTCGCCCGCGTTCGAGCGGTCCCGCAGGGCGAGGCCGTCCCGCAGGACCGCCTGCACCGCGCCCGCCCACGGGCTGTCGGGATGAGCGGCCTGCAAGTCCTTGCACCGTCTCAAGAGGTGGGCCAGGCACGTTTGATGCGGCGCCTTCTTGAAGCCGCGATAGGCCACCCACCCGTCCCGCACCAGCACGCCGGCGAAGTCGGGGCCGAGAACCGCCGCCGCCTCGGCGAACCCCCGGCCGTCGCAGATGGCATAGACCGTCGTCTCCGGGGTGGCGAACGCCCACAGCCAGTGGAGGATCGCGTTCACCCGCCAGCCGGTCTCATCCGGCGTGACCACCGGACTGCAGCGGACCTGCTCGCGCAGCGCCGCATACGCGGGCGCCGCCGCGTCGGCGGTGCGGTGCAGCAGTTGGACCAGGCCGCCCTTGGTCACCGACAGTCCGAACTGCGTCCGCAGAACGCGGACGACCTTCTCCAGCGGCATGCCCAGCTCGGTGTGCAACTCGACGACCAGCGCGGCGACGTTCGGGCCCAGTTGAGCGGCAGCCGCGCCCAACGCGTCGGAGGTCTGCAGCGCGTGCCGGCCCTGCACGCGCCGCTGACACTGCGAGCAGTGGCCCACCTCGATGTCGAAGCGCCGCACGAGGGGACGCACCTCGGGCAGGTCTTCCTGATACTGCGACGCCACACGGTCCAGCGCGACCGCGCCGCCGCAGTCCGGACAGCTCGTCGGGGCCGGCGCCACGTGGGTCTCGTCAGCCTGCGTCGGCGGCCGGCGGCGCCCCTGCCTGCCGTACTCCGCCCCGGCTCGCCGCCCGGGACGCCCGCCGCGTCCCTGCGGACGGTCCTTGGCGAAGGGGGCCGCTTGTCGGCGGCCGGCGCGCCGCGCCGCCTCGAGCTCCTTCTCCAGATGCTCGCTGCGGCGCTTCCAGTGATCCCGCTCCTCGATCAGCTTCGCCTTGTCTCGTTCGAGGCGCTCGATGCGCACGTCCCGAGGGTCTCGCTGAGGCCCAGGACCCTTCGAACCGCCGCGGTCATCGCTCTTGCGCGCCATACTTCACGTATCGGCACACGCCCGCCGTACCTGCACACCTTTTCGTGGATTTTCTCGCCACGACCCGCTAACCGAAGACGCCGAAAGCTACCGCGCCGCGGTGGAGCGCGCCGGGCGCGTGTTCGGCATCCTGCGCGCCATGAGCGTGCAGCCGGCAGTGCTGGACGCCTCGGTCAGGCTCTACGTGGGCATCATGAAGGACCCTGGCGATCTGTCCCTGCGGCAGCGGGAGATGCTGGCGACGGTGGTGAGCCGCGCCAACGACTGCCACTATTGAATGCTGCAGCACGCGGACGATCTCCGGGTCGAGATCGCACGGACCGGCGGCGACACGGGGCTGGCGGACGCGGTGCTCGCCGACTGGCGCGGCGCCCCGCTCGATCCCGTCGACGCGGCGCTCTGCGCCTATGCCGAGAAGCTCACGCGTGAGCCGGCGGCGATGACCGAGGCGGACCTGCAGCCGCTGCGCGCCGCCGGCCTCGACGACCGGGCGATCCACAACGCCGTCCAGGTGATCGCCTTCTTCAACTACATCAACCGCGTCGCCGACGCGGTCCACGTCGAGCTCGAGCCGGAGATGCCGCCGTACCCCGACGGATCGCGGTGACAGTCCCGTTGAAGGGCAGAGGGTTCAGGAAGGGCGGCTTGCCCCTCGACCGTGGCCAGGACGCCAGATTCGCCGGGCTGCGGCCCGGCATACTAGTGTAGTGTCCTAGTTAAACGATTGATTAACTGTGGCTGTCGAGCACTTGGCGGGCACGACCCACCTTCTCGATAATCTGCTCGGCCGATTTGGTCCACACCAACGGCTGCGGGTTCTCATTGTACTTGTCGATGTATTCCGCCAAGCGGGCTTCGAGCTCCTCCACCGAGGTGAACACTCCGCGTCGGAGCTGCCGGTCCGTCAACGTGCGGAAGAATCGCTCGACCACGTTCAGCCAAGACGAGCTCGTGGGGACGAAGTGCAGGAAGATGCGCTTCTGTTGCTCTATCCAACGCAACACTGTCTCATGCTTGTGCGTGGCGTAGTTGTCGAGAATGATGTGGATCTTCTGGTCCTTCGACACCGCCTTCTCGACCTTCTTCAGGAAACGTAGCACTTCCTGATGACGGTGCCGCCGGCACGACTCCCCAATGACCGCGCCCGTCGCCACTTCCAATGCCGCGAACAACGTGGTCGTCCCATGACGCTTATAGTCGTGGGTCATCGTGCCGCAGCGCCCCTTCTTGATTGGCAAACCCGGCTGAGTCCTGTCCAACGCCTGCACGGAGCTCTTTTCGTCCAAGCTGAACACTACCGCGTTCGCCGGTGGATCCAGGTAGAGCCCCACCACATCGTGTAGCTTTTCCTCAAATCGTGGGTCGTTGCTAAGCTTGAAGGTACGAATCAGGTGCGGTTTCAGGCCATGAGATCGCCAGACGCGGTGGACAAAGCTGTGCGTCGTCTTCATCGCCCGGGCCATCGTTCGCGTCGACCAGTGCGTTGCACCAGTGCGTGCATCCGTCGGCGTCGTCTGGGTCGTTGCCTCGATGATTCTGGTCCGCAGCTCCGCTTGCCGCTCCGAACTCTTGCCGCCGTGATTGCCGCCGCGAGGCCGCTCGCTCTCGATCCCCTTCACACGTTCCTTCACGAAGCGGTTGCGCCACCGACCCACTGTGTTCTGGTCGATCCCCAATGCCGCGGCAATGGCTTGATTCGTCATGCCTGTGCACGCCATCAACACGATCTTGGAGCGTTCAACTAGCCTGCATTATTCATGAAGCTCGGGCGTCCGTCACGGACGGGGCATGATCGGCCGCGAGCAGTGCGTAATCCGGCGGAAGTTGAACGCCGGATCCGGCGGAAGTTGAACACCGGATCCGGGATGTTGAACACGGGATCCGGTGAAGTTGAACACGGAATCCGGTCATCGTGAACGCTCGTCGGTAGCCTGATCGCCGCACGCTGGCCTTCCGAAAGGAGGGCGAGGCGATGCCGGCACGGAGGCTACTGGTGAGGAAGATTCGTGAGGTTCTCCGTCTCAAGCACGAGCGGGGGTTGTCCCACCGGGCGATAGCCCAAGCCTGCGCGATCGGCGTGGGCACGGTCTCGCTGTATCTGCAGCGGACCGCACAACGAGGGTTGGGTTGGCCACTGCCGGCCGAGTTGGATGACGCGGCCCTCGAGGCCCGGTTGTTCCCACGCGCCGCCCCGGTGCACGACCGGAGCCAGCCTGACTGCGCGTACATCCACCGCGAGCTCAAGCGCGACGGCGTCACGCTGCAGCTCCTCTGGGAGGAGTACGCCCAGGTTCATCCGCACGGCTACCGCCGCACCCAGTTCTGCGAGCTCTACCGGCAGTGGGCGCGACGGCTGCGGCCGTCGATGCGGCAGGTCCACCGCGCCGGCGAGAAGACGTTCATCGACTTCTCGGGGAAACGTCCGGCGCTGGTCGACCGGCACACCGGAGAATTGCGACGCGTCGAGCTGTTCGTCGCCGTGCTCGGCGCCAGCGGCTTAACCTACGCCGAGGCGACCGCCACCCAGCAGTTGCCCGACTGGGTCGACGCCCACACCCGCATGGTCGGGTACTACGGGGGCACGACGGCCTTGTGGGTCCCCGACCAGCTCAAGAGCGCCATCACGCGTCCCTGCCGCTACGAGCCGGGCGTCAATCGCACCTACGAGGACCTCGCCGCCCACTACGGCGCCGTCGTCGTCCCGGCGCGGCCGAGGAAACCAAGAGATAAAGCCGCCGTGGAGGGCGCAGTACTCCTGGCCCAGCGGTGGATACTCGCCCGGCTCCGCGACGAGACGTTCTTCAGCCTCGGTGCCCTGAACCTGGCGATCCGCGTCCGCCTCGACGCGCTCAACGACCGGCCGATGAAGAAGCTGGGCATCAGCCGCCGCGCCCTCTACGAGCAGCTCGACCGCCCGGCGCTACGACCCCTGCCGGCCACGCGCTATGTCCTCGCGTACTGGAAGCTGTGCCGCGTCTCCATCGACTACCACGTCCTCGTCGAGCGGCACGCCTACAGCGTGCCGTTCCAGCTCCTCCGCGAGCAGGTCGAGGTCCGCTACACCACGACCACCGTCGAGGTCTTCTTCAAAGGCCGCCGCGTGTCGTCGCACCCCCGCCGCTACGACGGACAGCCGTCCACCGTCGCCGAGCACATGCCGAGCGCCCATCGCGCGCACGCCGAGTGGACCCCGTCGCGTCTCATCCGTTGGGCCGAGAAGGTCGGACCGGCGACCGGTGAGCTCGTCGCTCGAATCCTCGAGAGCCGCCCCCATCCGGAGCAGGGATACAAGGCCGTGCTCGGGCTCATGCGGTTGGGGCGGCAGCACGGCAACCCCCGGCTCGACGCCGCGAGCGCCCGCGCCATGGCCCTCGGCTCCTGCCGCTTCCACACCGTCAAGAACATCCTCGCCACCGGCCAGGACCGTCTGCCCCTGGAGCCGCCGGCCGAGACCGCCCCGACGCCCACCCACGCCAACATCCGCGGCGCCGACTACTACGCCGCGACCACCACTGGGGAGGACCCATGCTGATCGAACAGACCCTCGACAAGCTCAACGCCATGAAGCTCGGCGCGATGGCCGACGCCTGCCACCACCAGCTCCAGACCGCCGAGGCCGCCGCCCTCGGCTTCGAGGAACGCTTCGGCCTGCTCGTCGACGCCGAATGGACGGCCCGCGAGCAGCGCAAGCTCCAGCGGCGGCTCCGCGCCGCCAAGCTGCGCCATCCCGCCACGCTCGAGGCCGTCGACTTCACCCATCCGCGCCGGCTCAACCGCCAGCAGGTCCTGACTCTCGGCGCCTGCGCGTGGGTCGCCGAGCGTCACAACTTGGTCCTGATCGGTCCCACCGGGATCGGAAAAAGCTTCCTCTGTTGCGCGTTCGTCGAACGGGCCTGCCGCCGCGGCTTCACCGCACGCTACGTCCGGATGCCGCGCCTGCTGCACGAGCTCGCCGTGGGCCGCGGCGACGGGTCCTACGCCCGGCTCCTGACTCGCCTCGCCAAGCTCGACCTGCTCGCCATCGACGACTGGATGATCGCACCGCTGCGCGACGCCGAGCGGCGCGACCTCACCGAGGTCATCGAGGACCGGGCCGAACGCGCCTCGACCCTCATCGCCAGCCAGTTGCCCGTGGCCGACTGGCACGCCGTCATCGGCGACGCCAACCAGGCCGACGCCATCTGCGACCGCCTGCTCCACGACGCGCACCGCATCGAGTTGAAGGGCCGCTCGATGCGACGGACGCACGACGCGCCGAAGACCCGCACCCGGCAGACGACATGAGCATCCCAACGCCAGCCCCCACCGCGGCACTACCGAGGTCAGCCCCGGTCCAGCACGCCGCCGGTCCCCGCCGGGGGCAGGCCGGCCCGTGGAGCGCACCGGCGGTATGGAAAACGCGCACGATACGCTGGCGGCTGACTGCACCCGCGTCGAGGCGCGTTTCCCACACCGCCTTGGACAGCCCAGAACGCCGCCCATACGCTCCACAGGCAAGATCGTTGTACTCTTCGAAAACGACGTCACGGGTAGGACTCGAACACCCGTTGCGAAGCCGATGGGAGGAAACCGACCGAGGAAACGTCGTTGTGCTCCGACGAGCCGTTCACGTTCGCCGGATTCCGTGTTCACCATCCCCGGATCTGGCGTTCAACTTCACCGGAATGCGCAGGCGCAGAGAATCTCGGAAACCAGCGGCCGGAGCCCTCGGCATAAGGGGTGTGCCAAGAAGCCACCGCGCAGAACACGACGGCCGGGGGCCGGTTCAGGCGCCAGACGGCTCCCCGCCATTTCCAGCCTTCGCCGGCCTCCCCGCACAACGGCGGGTTCGGCCGCTGTCTCCGCGGCCGGCCGCGACCGCAGGTGGCTGGCTGGCGCGCCCACCGCGCCACGGTGGTGAGCCGGGGGTCTCATTCCCCACCCGACCACCAGTTGTCAGTCCGCGACTGGTCCGTCCATCGGCTTCGACGAGTCACGCGATAAACAGGCCGCTGTGCTGGTGGCGGCTCCAGTGATTGCGACTCCGCGACTGTGGCCGCGGGTTGATCCTTCTTGGACGGGGAGGGTCTCTCGCTGTCCTTCCGAGGCACCAGTAGCCGCACAAGGAGCAGACACGCGACGCCACCGACAAAAACAGCAAGGGCAACAGCAGCAACGACATCATCCATGACAGCGACCTCGTCAGGGCTCCGCAGGGAAAACGGTGTCGGGGGGCTGGATAACCGTCGTGCTGGCCGGGGCCGAGGGGCTCTTGGGCGCCGGCAGGAGGCTCCTGCCCCGCCGGTGTCGGAGCGTGCGCCGCCCCCAGGGCCACGAACCCGCTGCTGCCTCGCGGCCCCCTGTCCCGCCAGGAGTCCGACGAAGGAGCCCTCGTCGGCTCGCGACCGCTACACCCGCGCCCGGCGCGCCGACAGCGACACCGGCAGTAAAGGTTAACGTAGTCCCCCTTTTATCCGACCCAAGGGCCCCGATGCGTTCCTCCCGGTGCAGGCGGACGTGACAAAGCCGACGCACAGGACGACCAGGTTGTCAGGGTCAGACGTGCCGCCGCCCACGACCGGGACCGCGTGATGGACCTCCAGCCGGCCCGGCCGCGGCGGCGCCGCGACTCGGGGGAACCGCGCCATCAGCGGGTTGACGCGCCGAATCTCCGGCCAGCAGTTCCCACCTTCGCCCGGATCGGCCCTGCAGGACCTCGACGTGCTGACCAGGCCCCGGCACGGCCGCGACTAGTGTAGTGTCCTGGACAAAAACTTGATTATAATCTCATGCGCGGATACACTGCCAGCACCGGACAAAAACGGAAGGAATCCATCCGATGAGGGTTGCTGCACAGGTGACGCTCACCCCCAACGAACGGCGGCTATTGGAGACGTGGGCGTCAGCCCGCAGCGCCGCGGTCCGGCTAGTTGAACGCTCCAAGATCGTGTTGATGGCGTGCACAGGCATGACGAATCAAGCCATTGCCGCGGCATTGGGGATCGACCAGAACACAGTGGGTCGGTGGCGCAACCGCTTCGTGAAGGAACGTGTGAAGGGGATCGAGAGCGAGCGGCCTCGCGGCGGCAATCACGGCGGCAAGAGTTCGGAGCGGCAAGCGGAGCTGCGGACCAGAATCATCGAGGCAACGACCCAGACGACGCCGACGGATGCAACGCACTGGTCGACGCGAACGATGGCCCGGGCGATGAAGACGACGCACAGCTTTGTCCACCGCGTCTGGCGATCTCATGGCCTGAAACCGCACCTGATTCGTACCTTCAAGCTTAGCAACGACCCACGATTTGAGGAAAAGCTACACGATGTGGTGGGGCTCTACCTGGATCCACCGGCGAACGCGGTAGTGTTCAGCTTGGACGAAAAGAGCTCCGTGCAGGCGTTGGACAGGACTCAGCCGGGTTTGCCAATCAAGAAGGGGCGCTGCGGCACGATGACCCACGACTATAAGCGTCATGGGACGACCACGTTGTTCGCGGCATTGGAAGTGGCGACGGGCGCGGTCATTGGGGAGTCGTGCCGGCGGCACCGTCATCAGGAAGTGCTACGTTTCCTGAAGAAGGTCAAGAAGGCGGTGTCGAAGGACCAGAAGATCCACATCATTCTCGACAACTACGCCACGCACAAGCATGAGACAGTGTTGCGTTGGATAGAGCAACAGAAGCGCATCTTCCTGCACTTCGTCCCCACGAGCTCGTCTTGGCTGAACGTGGTCGAGCGATTCTTCCGCACGTTGACGGACCGGCAGCTCCGACGCGGAGTGTTCACCTCGGTGGAGGAGCTCGAAGCCCGCTTGGCGGAATACATCGACAAGTACAATGAGAACCCGCAGCCGTTGGTGTGGACCAAATCGGCCGAGCAGATTATCGAGAAGGTGGGTCGTGCCCGCCAAGTGCTCGACAGCCACAGTTAATCAATCGTTTAACTAGGACACTACACTAGGTCATGCCACCAGCCGGAGAGCGCGCCGGGGCGAGGGTGTTCAGCGTCAACTACTTTTGCCGGGCGTGTTGCCTGGGGGAAGGTTAACGTATCCCCGGTTATCCGACCCAAGGGGGAAGTTCTCGGCTGAGGGAGCGCCCATCGAGGCGGAGCGCCTGGGAGAACGGTCGCGGGCAACCGAGGACAAGTTGAATCTCTCGAGCTGGCCGACGAGGCCCCGAGCCGACGCGCGCACGCGCCGGCTCGGAGTAGTCCGAATCAGTGGTCTTGCGCCACGTGCTCGCGCAGGAGGTCGCGGCCGAGGTCGCCGTCGAAATCGCGGAACGCCGCGTGGATGTGGTTCGGGTCCTCCTGGGTGTTGTCGAACTCGATCAGGAAGTTCGGCCCCTGCACGCGGTAGTAGGCCACCTCGCCCCGTTCGGCCGGACCGGCCCACGCGAACCAGGTGTTCTCGATGCCCCCCTCGTGGATCGCGGCTCGGCGAAGCTCGGCGATGTCGTCGGCCATCAGCCCGACCCACGACTCGATGACCGCCATCAGCATCTCTCGCTGCCCGGTCGAGAGGTCGGCGCCCTTGACGCCGATCGGCTCGAGCGGATCGACCACGAGGTCCGCCCCCGTCACCACGTTGGCGGGCGCGACGTCGTCGAAGATCGCCGCCTCGCGCTGGCTGGCGCCGAGGGACGCGAGCAGGTCACGCGCGCTGTCCTCCTGCGCCTTCATCGCCCGCAGCCCCTTCCGCGCGCCCGAGGGCACGGTGGCGGGATTCGCGCCCAGGAAGGTCGGCGTGCTCACGGTGGTCGCCCCGTCCACGACCGTGAGGTGCAGCGAGAGATGGTGCCCCTCCCACCGCCATCCCCACGTGCCGGTGGTCGACGGCGTCCCGAACACGGACACCCAGTAGGCCTCCGGGTTGCGCGAGAATTGCCGGCCTTCGCCTTCCACGAGGACGCCGAGAATGCCCTCGACCTCCATGATCTGCTGGGCGGTCAGGTATCCCTGCTCACTCAGCCCGGATCGGAGCAGGTCCTGGGCCCGTACCTTCTGCTCGAAGCCCAGGTCCGCGTAGGACACGCCGTGGCGCTCGAAAACCTCGGGCGGAATGAAGTGGTGCCGCGAGCGCTCCTCCGAATCGAACGCGAAGGTCGCCTGCGCCTGTTGCGCGTCGGAGAGCGACGCGAGAAAATCACCGGCGGCGGTGGTCATCATCTCGACGTCGTGCCCGCTCTGGAGCGTCTGCAGGGTGACGGTGCCGCTGAGGCCGAGCGCGACGGCCAACAACGCTATTCTGGGTCGGTTCATCGATTCCTCCTGAGTGTCCCGAATACTTCAATGGTATCCCGTCGGACACCGGGAGGGGAACGCCGCTCGGCGGCGGCGCGCCGCGACCCGCACTCGAGCTCGATGAAGGAGTCTCCACCATGCAGCAGCGCTATCGGATCGGGGCGATCCACGCCCTCATGAACGCCATCCCCACCACCCAGCTCGCGTTCGACCGCGGATGGCCGGGCGCCGACGTCGCGCACCTGCTCGACGGGTCGCTGTATCTCGACCGCAGCCTCGGCACCGCCGACGACGCCGAGCTGGCCTCCCGCATCGAGCGCCTGGTCCGGTACAGCGCGGCGACCGGCGCAGACGGCATCATCATGACCGGGTCGTTCTTCGGTGACGCGGTCGAGCGGGCCCGGGTGGGCATGGACATCCCGGTGGCCACGTCGTTCGACGGCATCGTCGAGCGGGCGTTCGAGATGGAGCGCCCGCTGCACATCCTGGCTACCGCCCCCGATTCGGCGACACTGCTGGCCGAAGAGCTGGCGCGGGAGGCGGCGGACCGGGGCCGGGAGCTGTCGATCTCCCGCCAGGCGGTGGACGGCGCGATGGACGCGCTGATCGGCGGCGACCCGGAGAGCCACGACCGTCTCGTCCTCGACGCGGTCGGCGCCGTGGACGCCGGCACCGCCATCTTCTTCGCGCAGTTCTCGATGGAGCGGATCCTGCCCGGCAGCGCGGCCGTGCACCCCGCCCCGGTCGTCGGCCCCGCCAGCGCGGGAGTCGCCCGGCTGCGGCAACTGATCGCCGGGCGCTGATCCGGCCCCGGGGGCGGGGCCCCGAGGGTGGCGCAACGGATGCGGCGGTCATCGACGAGAGGAGCGAACCAGCGCGACTGGCCGTCCGGCGCCGATGATCCGAAAAAGGAAACAGGACACTGCGGCCGGTGTCCGCCGGCCCGCGGTTATAATTGCTTCAAGAAGGAACAGGGGGCAGGATGGCCCGAATCAGGAAGCTCTACGCCGGACGCGTGGCAACCGTCGTCGGCTTGACCCTCGTCGCCACCCTGGGTCTCGTCTCCGGCGCGATCTTCGCCTATGCGCCGGATCTGGCGATCATCGCCGAGCTCGACGACTACGCGCCCGGCACGATCACCCGGATTCACGCCCGCGACGGCCAGCTCATCGGAGAGTTCGCCACCGAGCGGCGGGTCATCCTCGCCTACGACGAGATTCCGGACGTGCTGCGCAACGCGATCATCGCGGCCGAGGACGGCGACTTCTTCAGTCACGTCGGCTTCAACATCCCCCGCATCTTCCTCACGCTCTTGTCGAACATCCTGGAAGGCGATCTGACGGCGGCGGGCGCCAGCACCATCACCATGCAGCTCGCCCGCAACGTCACCCTGGGCGGCCAGAGCCTCGGCCTGCAGAAGACCTGGCAGCGCAAGATCGTCGAGGCCTTCTACACCGTCAACATCGAGAAACGCTACACGAAGCGCGAGATCCTCACCCTCTACGCCAACCAGATCTGGCTGGGCACGGCCCGGCACAGTGCGTTCGGGGTCGAAGCGGCTTCCCGCCTCTACTTCGACAAGCCCGCGACGGAACTCGATCTCGGCGAGGCGGCCACGATCGTCGGCACCTTCCCGACGCCGGCGCGGTGGAGCCCGCTCGTCAACATGGATCTGGCCCTGAACCGCCGCAACCGCACCCTGCAACGGATGGTCGACGAAGGCTACGTCACCCAGGCGGAAGCGGATGCGGTCATGGCCCAGCCGATCGTGCTGGCCGAACGGACGGAGCGGAGCAACTCCATCGCGCCCTACTTCATCGAGGAGGTCCGGAAGCACCTCGAGCAGGAGTACGGGGCGGAGCGGCTCTACGAGGAGGGGCTGGCCGTCCATACCACGCTGGATGTCCGTCTGCAGCAGGCGGCCAACCGGGCCGTCGAGACGGGATTGCGCGCCCACGACAAGCGCCGCGGGTTCAGACCCCCCGCGCACAACATTCTCACCGCGGCCGCCGAGAACGGCGATGGCCGCGAGCCGGCCGAGATCCTCTCGGCCTACGAGACCTACCGCTGGCGGCTGCCGATGCGCGCGGGGGACATCGTGCCGGCCCTCGTCACCGGCGCCGATCGGGAAGCGATGGAGGTGCGGTTCGGGCGGTACGCGGCGCGGGTCGCGCCCAAGGGGTACCGCATGACCGAGGCGGGGGCGTTCGAAGGGTTCCGGGGCCTCGGCGGGAAGCGTGCCGACGAGCTGGTCACCCGGGGCGACCTCGTCGAGGTCGAGATCACGGCGCTCGACACCACCGGCGACCGGCCGGTGGTCGAAGCCGAGCTCGAGCAGGAACCGCTGGCAGAAGCCGCGCTCTTCGCCATCGAGAACCGGACCGGCCGCGTTCTCGCGATGGTGGGCGGCTACGACTTCGATCGCAGCAAGTTCAATCGCTCAACGCAGGCCTACCGGCAGCTCGGCTCGCTCTTCAAGGGCGTGCTCTACGCCGCCGCCATCGACCAGGGGTACACCACCACGTCGATCGTGCAAGACGAGCCGATCGCCTACGACGTGGGGCCGGGGCAGCCGCTCTACTCCCCCACCAACTACGATCACACCTACGAGGGGCCGATCACGCTCCGGCGGGCGTTGGAGAAGTCGCGCAACGTCCCCGCCGTCTGGATCATGAACGAGATCGGTCCGCCGGTCGTGCTCGACTTCGCGCGGCGGCTCGGATTCACCTCGGAGGCGCCGCCGTACCTCTCGGTGGCCCTGGGGTCGGCGGAAGCGACGCTGCAGGAGGTGACCAGCGCGTACTCGGTCTTTCCCAACCGGGGCGTGCGGATGGTCCCCTATCAGATCGACCGCATCGTCGACCGCGAGGGCGAGGCGCTGGAAGAGAACCGGCCGGTGCCGCAGGACGCGGTTCCCGCCGACACCGCCTACATCATGACCAGCCTGATGGAAGGCGTGGTCCGGCGCGGCACCGGCGTCCGGGCGAGCCGCCTGGGGTGGCCGCTGGGCGGCAAGACCGGCACGATGGACGACTATACGGACGCGTGGTTCGTCGGCTTCGATCCGGAGATCACGGTGGGGGTCTGGGTCGGCTACGACGAGAAGGTCACGCTCGGCTACGACGAGCAGGGCGCGCGGGTCGCGCTGCCGATCTGGATCGACTTCATGCGGGCCCACATCGACGAACGCGAAGCCGGCCCCGATGACGGTTTCGCGGCACCGGACAACATCGTGTTCGCGTCGGTGGATCCGGATACCGGCGAGGTGGCGCCCTGGGCCGGCAACGCCATTCGGGAAGCGTTCATCGCCGGCACCGCGCCCGGCACCGAGCTGTATCCCTGACCCTGCCGGCCGCCGCGGGCTCTTCGCGTCGGTTCGCGGTCTCACCACGAACTCCCAGACTCCCGACCGCCCGCGGGCCCCTGTTTCGCATGTCCAGCTCCCAGCCCGGAAGCCGCCGCCTTGCGGCTCCGCTTCCGCCCCACCAACCCTCCGAGGAGGCGCAGATTCCCGGCTCCGGCACCACCGGTATCCCATCCGATCTTATACTCGGGTAGAGGTTGGTCCGGTGGCCGGGCAGGTCGCCTCGGCGGCCGCACGGTGAGAGAGCATGTCTTCGAATCCACAGACCACGACACCGCGCTCCGTCCACGAGCTCTCCGATGCCGCCGCATTGGAGGCGGTCCTCGGCAGCCCGCGGGCGGTGCTGTTCAAGCACAGCACCCGTTGTCCGGTCTCCGCGTACGTCATCGACGAGGTCTTCGATTTCGCCGAGACCCACCCCGACTGGCCGGTGTACGTCCTCAAGGTGATCGAGCAGCGCACGCTGTCGAACGCGGCGACGGAACGGCTGGGGGTCCGGCACGAATCGCCGCAGGCGTTCGTCATCCACCAGGGGGACATCCGGTGGCACGGCTCCCACAACGAGATCACCGCCGAGACGCTGCAGCAGCAGATTGAGGGCGCCTCCGACCCGAATGCAGCCTCCGGCGAGCAGTGACGGCGGCGCGGCCGGGAGCCGGCGCGGGCGGGCTCGGTCGGTCTATCCGTGAACCGGGTGACGGCGGCGCGACCGCGAGCCGGTGCGGGCAGGCTCGGTCGATCTATCCGTGAACCAGGTGACGGGCGGCGCGACCGCGGGACGGCGCGGGCTCCGCGGTCTACCTGTGAACCAGGTGACGGCGGCGCGCCCCCGAGCCGGCGGTTCGACGCGATGGCCCGGCGGGGCCTGCCGCGGCGGCGACATCCAGGATGCAATACGGCCCGGGACGCGCTAACATGTCGAGTGTCATCACGTTGGGGGTCGGGGGGTTGCCCTGCGACCGGATACCCGTGCGCGCTGCACGGACAGGGAGGTTCGAGATGTCAGTCAAGACCGCCGCGATCGTGACGCTGCTCGGCGTCGTGTGTCTCGCGCCGCTCGCCGGCGCCCAGTCGGCGACCCTGCGAACGCCGTGGGGCGATCCGGACCTGCAGGGCATCTGGACCGGCTCGACCCTGACGCCGCTGGAACGGCCGACAGGGCTCGCCGGCAAGGAATTCCTGACCGAGGAAGAGGCGGCGAGCCTGGAACGGAATGCCGACGAGCGACGGTTCGTCGAGCGCGTCCCCAGCGCCGGCGACCCCGGCACCTACAACCAGACATGGTTCGACCCCGGCACCCGCCTCGTGCCCGATCGGCGTACGGCCCTGATCGTCGACCCGCCGGACGGACGCGTTCCGTACACGCCGGAGATGCGCGAGCGCGACCGGGCGCAGGGGGCGTACCGCGTGAACGGCGCCCGCAACTCGTGGGTGGACGTCGATACCGGCGAACGCTGCATGTCGGACGGACTGCCGATGTTCTGGCTCGGCTACAACCCGAACCACCAGATCGTCCAAACTCCCGACCACGTCGTCATCGTGCACGAGATGTTCCGCGACCGGCGCATCATCCCGCTCGCCGACCGGCCGCGCAACGGCATCCGCCAGTGGAACGGCGACATGCACGGGCGCTGGGACGGCGACACCCTCGTCGTCGAGTCGACGCACTTCATCGACGGCAGCGCCGACCGTTGGGCGGCCACGTGGCGGATGCCGACCCACACGATGCACCTCGTCGAGCACTTCACCCGCGTGGACGCCGACACCCTGGAGTACGAGTTCACCCTGACCGACCCCGCGAAGTTCACCAGCCCGTGGAGCGTCCGCATCCCGCTGACGACCAACCAGGCGTCGCGCGGCGTCACCCAGGGTCCGCTGTACGAGTACGCCTGCCACGAGGGCAACTACAGCATCGCCAACGTCCTCCGCGGCGCCCGCGCCGAGGAGCTGGCCGCGGACGACGGTGGAGGACAGGAGTGATGCCGCCGGTCGAACCGTCACGGTGACCATCGCCACGCCCAGGCGGTCGCCGGAGAGCGCCTCTCGTGTACGCAGTGGCTACAGGCGCGCGCCAGACGCAACGCTTGATCGAAGAGAGCGCCCCGCGTGTACGCAGTGGCTACAGGCACTTCCCGACTAGCCGCAGCGTCGCTCGCACCCCGGTCATGCTGCGAAACGGCCCGCACGCAGAGGCAGACCAATGGCTCGCGCCGTCGATCCGCCCCCGGCGACGGTATCCGAAGCGCTCTCGCTTCTGAGCACCGACATCCTCCGGCCGATGATGGCCCTGGTGCCGATAGCCACGCCGCAGCCCACGCGGAAGGCGGACATGGTGGCAGCGATCGAGCGCCGTCTCTCCGGCGACTCCCTGCGGAAGATCTGGGCGAGGCTCAACGAGATCCAGCAGCTCGCCGTGCGCGAAGCCCTGCACACGCCGCGCGCCGTCTTCGATCAACACCAGTTCAACGCGAAGTACGGAAGGTTGCCGTCCGGCTTCGGCACGGCCACTGTACGCGCGAGCGCCTCCCTCCTGCACTTCTTCCTGTACGCGCCGCGCCGCCACCTCACGCAGCCGACGATGATTCCGGCGGATCTGGCGCAGCGCCTGCAGGCTTTCGTGCCGCCGCCGCCGGAGGCCGAGGTGGCCGCCGCGGACGAACTGCCCGACGCGGTCGAAGTGCGCGACCCCGGTGACAAGCGGGCATTCGCTCCGATGCAGCTCACGCGGCGCGACATGGAACGGACCGCCCGGCACGACCTGTTCGCCGTACTGCGCCTGATCGATGGCGGCCGCGTCGCCGTGGGCGCCAGCACGCGGCGGCCGTCGGCCGCGGCGAGCCAGCGCGTCGCCGAGGTGCTTGCCGGCGGCGACTTCTTCGACTCGAGCGCGCGCCGGGCGCCCCAATGGGTTCGGCAGATCGGTCCGATCAGGGCGTTCGCCTGGCCGTCCCTGGTGCAGGCGGCCAGACTGGCCGAGCTTCGTGGCTCCAGGCTGGCGTTGACGAGAGCCGGACGGGACGCCCTGAACGCGCCGGCGGCGGAGACGCTGCTCCGCCTCTGGAAGCGGTGGCTCGACAACACGCTGCTGGACGAGTTCAGCCGCGTGGACGCCATCAAGGGGCAGACCCGCGGCAAGGGCCGGCGAACGATGACGGCCGCGTCGGGCCGCCGGCCGGTCATCGCCGACGCCCTGGCGGAATGTCCCGTCGGCCGGTGGGTGCGCTTCGACGACTTCGCGCAGTTCATGCAGGCGGCCTGCTTCGATTTCGACGTGACCCGCGACCCGTGGGATCTGTACATCCTGGAACCGGGACACGGCAGCCTGGGATACAACGGCGGCCACCACTGGTCCATCCTCGAGGGCCGGTACGTCCTCTGCCTGCTGTTCGAGTACGCCGCGACGCTGGGCCTGATCGACGTCGCCTACACCGAGCCCCGCAACGCAAGACCGGACTTCACGCACCTGTGGGGCGCTGAGGGCCTGCTATATCTGAGCCGCTACGACGGCCTGCACTACTTCCGGCTGAATCCGCTGGGCGCGTACTGCCTCGGCATCGCCGCCGCCTACGAGCCGAGCACGCCATCGGCGCGAGCCGCGCTGTCCGTCTATCCAGACCTCCGGCTGCAGGCCGCCGCGCCCTTGTCACCAGACGAGCGGACGATGCTGGAGGCGTACGCCAACGCCGGTACGGACGGCATCTGGCGCCTGGACCGCGACAAGGCGCAGGCCGCCATCGAGAGCGGCCACGACCCGGACGAAATCCGCAAGTTCCTCGACGCGCGAGACGATCAGCCCCTGCCCGAAACCGTCGACGGTTTCCTGCGCGAGGCGGAACGCTGCGCGCGCGCCCTGAAGGTGCAGGGCACCGCGCTGCTCATCGAGTGCGCGGACGCCGAGATCGCCGCCCGGCTCACCACGGACAAGCGCACGGCCAGCCTCTGCCTCCGCGCCGGCGAGCGCCGCCTCGTGGTGCCGGCGACCTCCGAGAGGGCGTTTCGCAAGGCCGCCCGCGCCCTTGGCTACGGCATGCCGCCGGGGTGATGGGGTCCGACCGCTCTTGATGGGCAATAGGGCGGTCATCGTCTGGACGCCACGCCACAGCAGGCATCGGACCATCCTGATGGTCCCGCTTCCGGGAACCGCAGAATCCGCCTGAGGCCCGCCGACGCCAGGCGGTGGCGCAGGGTCTTCTGGCTCAGGCGGAACGGCTGGAGACGCATTTCCGACTAAGCCGGCCGCCTCCCTGCAAGCTACGGCAGCGTGAACGTCACGAGCATGTTGCTCCCGACCGGCGCCTCCAGCTCCGGCGCGTAGGTGCGCAGCCGGTTGCCGACCCCGCCGACCGGCACCGTCACGTACTGCCGGCCGCCGGCTTCGTAGGTCACCGGGTAGCCGCTGATCTGGCTGCCGAGGATCGTCTCCCAGAGGACGTCGCCGTTCTCGGCGTCGAAGGCCCGGAACCGCCGGTTCGAGTCGCCGAAGAAGACGACGTTGCCGGCGGTGGCGAGGGTCGTGCCGGCGTTCGGCGCCCGCTGGCTGTAGCGCCAGACCTCGCGGCCGGTGGAGATGTCGATGGCCCGCACCTCGGTCAGGTCGCCGTCCGGCCCGATGTCGGGGTCGGGAATCGAGAACCGGGGGCCGGTTCCCGAGACGGTCCGGGGATTGAGGGTCTGGTTCAGGCAGGAGCGATTGAACGGGATGTAGAGCATCCCGGTCACCGGGCTGTACGACCACGACCACCAGCCCTTCACGTTGTGGCCGCAGATGATGAACTGGTCGCCGGCCTCGCGCGCCACGAGGTCCATGTTGATGGTGACCTCGCCGGTCTCCACGTCGATGTCCGAGATGACGAAGCGCTCGGTGCTCGTGAACGGGAGCGGGTTGGCCCAGAGGAACTCCCCGGTCTCCCGGTCGTTGACGAACAGGCCGCCGGGCTCGCCGAGGACCACCACGACCTTGCGCTCCTCGGCGGTGCCGGCCAGCTTCGGGTTGATCCAGCGCACCGCCTCCGGGTCCGGGTTGACCACGGTGTCGATGAGCGTGCGCTCCTGCACGAAGTCCTGGTCCCAGTCGTCGCACGGGAGGTACTGGTAGTACCAGTCGATGGCGCCGGTGTCGGCGTTCATCGCCAGGGTCGAGTTGGAGTACAGCTCGCACGGCGTGCGGTCGCCGACGTCCCAGGTCCCGCGGCGCACGAGGCGGGTATAGGGCAACGGCACCGCGACGCCCCAGAACACCCGGTTCAGCTCCGGGTCGTAGCTGCCCGGGACGCCCCACGGCGAGACGTGGACGCGGCGGCCCGTCGGCAGCGTGCCCCAGGTCTCGCCGCCGGGATCGTCGGCGCCGGCCGCCGTGTAGGTCCGCCAGCGCTCGACGCCGGTGCCGGCGTCGTGGGCCGCGACGAAGCAGCGAGCTTCGAGGCTGCCGGGGCTGCACGTCCGCCCGCTGACCACCATCCCGTTGATGATCACCGCGCCGGACGAGTGGGTGATGCCGTCGCGGTAGTCAGCCGTCTGCGACTCCCAGGCCAGCTCGCCGGTGCGGGCGTCGACCGCGATGATGTGGGCGTCCTGGGTCAGGTGATAGACGTGGTTGCCGTAGAGCGCGAGGTTGCGCGTGCGGGCCCCGAGCTGCGCGTACTGGCGCAGGTCGGCCGGCAGCTCGCGCTCGAAATCCCAGATCAGGTCGCCGGTGGTGGCGTCGATCGCCTGGAGATGGTCGGAGCCCGGGTTGGCGATGTACATCACGCCGTCGTAGACCAGGGGCCGGATCTCCTGATCCCCCTCGTCCATCGCACGCATCCAGGCGAGCCGGAGCTGGCCGACGTTCTCGCGGGTGATCTGATCGAGCGGGCTGAAGGCCTGGAAGTCGTAGGTGCGATACGCCATCAACCAGTCCGCGGGGTCCGGGTCACGGAGCATCTCGTCGGTGATGGGCGCGAAGTCCTCCGGCTGGCCGGCCGCGGCCGGCGCCGGAAACGCGCCGCACGCCAGCCACACCAGACCGGCAAAAGCAGTAACGGATACGAGTCTTGGTTGTGCCATGATCGTCTCTCCCCTGGATCGCTCGCGGGCCGGCGTCGAATTTCTCCGGTGCGCGTCTATCAGCACGTTGACGTCCGGAAGCAGCATCGCCGTTGGCCGGCATCAGCCGTCGAGACGACCGAAGCGCCGCTTGATGCACAGCATACCCAATATCACTAGTGTCCCACATTTTCAGGACCACGCCAGCGACAATTGGGGGCCAGAGGGGGCCGGTAGCGACGGCGTCGTGAACAGGTCCTGGAGTGGCCGACGTTCAAACATGTTGAGCTGGAGCACCTGCAGCATCTGGTGAAGGCTCCAGCGCAACCGCATGACGAACTTCAGGTACGCCAACAGCAGGTACATGCACATCGCCACCCACAGCTGCGTCATGACGGCGTTCTTCGACCGGCCCACGAAGCGCTTCACTTTCAGATGCTGCTTTATCCACTTGAAAAACAGCTCGATCTGCCACCGCGATTTGTATATATCCGCAATCGTCTGGGCCACCCACGTTGTGTTGTTGGTCACGAACACATAGCGGTTCTTCGTCACCGGATCCTGGTACGCCACTCGCCGCAGCGGCGCGGCATACGCCTTCCGACTGCGAGCGCTGGTCAGCTCGATCGTCTGATCGCTGAGGACGCCGGTCCCGCGTCGGACGTCA
Source organism: Vicinamibacterales bacterium (assembly GCA_965229825.1). Taxonomy (GTDB): domain Bacteria; phylum Acidobacteriota; class Vicinamibacteria; order Vicinamibacterales; family UBA8438; genus JAJEEA01. The sequence continues at coordinate 157,389 of CBDDJQ010000011.1, read as the reverse complement.
TGCTCGCGCGTGACCCGATATCGCACGCCCCGCTTCAGGCGCGTCACGAAGGTCACGCCCCGCGCCTGCAACTGATGGAACCACTTGAAGTCAAGATACGCGCGGTCCGCCACGACCACGCTGCCGGCTGGAAACGTCCAGGTGCGGGCGACCTTGACGTCACCGGTCTTGCCCTCGGTCACACTGACGAAGCTCGGCAGATGGCCCGCCTGATCCAGCCCGAAGCTTGATCGCAGCCTTCGTGCGTCGAAAAGACGCCCACGGGAAGACCGCCAGACACAAATCGATGGTCGTCGCATCGACCGCGTACAACTTGTTCTTGAACCGAAAGCCGTGCCTCGGCGCGCACTGCTGACAGCGGCTCAGCAGGCGTCCGAACAGCGTCTCGTAGAGAGTGTACGGCTGCTCGGCATTGACGCGCGCCAGCGACGAGCGGCTGACCGTCGTCCCTACGCCCAAGTGATAGAGCTTGCGCCCTTGGGTGCTCAGGTTGCTCACGATGTCACGCAAGCTCTGTCGGCCCGTCAGTTGCGCCAAGCCAAGGGCCACGAACTGCGCCCAGCGGCTCATGACGCGCAACCCCTGACCTCGCTGGTGCTGGCGGGCCTCGGCTTCGAATTCATGTCTCGGAAGGAACCTGAGAAGCTGCACAAAGACTGTGTTATGATGAGCCACGGCTTGGATCTCCCGTCTTTTGAATGATTTGCGGCACAAATCATTCTACCAGACATGGAAGGTTCAAGCCGCCTTCATTTGAAGGTCTGTGGGACAGCAGTGACCCAATATGCACTATTGCATCCTAACGTCTGAGATATAGTCGGCACGGGTGGGCGAGCCGGCCCGGCCTCGGATTCGACAGAGGCAGACATGATTGCGCTGGCGCTCGGGCTCGGCATCCTGGCAACGCTTTGTCTGGTTGCCGTCCGTCGAAAAGGACCGCGGGACATCCGCCAGCGAGTCTACCACCGGCAGGACGGGCGTTGCTGCGACTGTCAGCAGGCGATGGACGAAGCGTGGCTCAAGCTGGACGAGTCACCCGACGGCCAACCGGAGTTCGTGTGCTCGGTCTGCCACATGGCGCGGCACGCCTAGCCTGGCCCGCGGCGAAGCGTCCCGCTCCGCTGCATTCGAGCGGCGCTCTCGGTGCAACGCGGGGTTTCACCCCAGGCTCCCAGGCTTACCGGATCGGCGCGAACGGCACCGCCGGCTCGCGCACGCCGGGGTGTCCGGCCTCGGTCCGCTGCCGCGAGACGAGGGCCGCCGCGTCGAGCGACAGTTGCTCGTCGGCCCGGCCCGCGTGAAGCAGGTTCACCATGGCGTGGTTGCCCTCGTGGCAGGCGTACTCGAAGAGAGTCACGTCGGGCGCGGAACGTTGCATGGGAATGGCTGCCGTGTACGGCACCGCGAAGATCTCGGGGTCCTCAACCGTCACCCGATAGTCGATGGTGTTGGCGTCGACGAGGGTGAACCGCTCGACGAGGGTCAGGGTCTCGCCCGACCCGCGGGGACCGGTCGGAGTCACGTGCGACGGCTGGTAGTCGCCGCCGTCCAGCTTGCCGTTGAAGTGCCGGGTCTCGACGACGAGGGTGTCGCCGTCCCAGTACCCGCGCGCGTCGCCCAGCCATTGGCGAATGGCCTCGGGAACGTGGGCCCGCCCGTCCAGCGGCACGATGCGCGCCTCGTGGATCATCTCCATCAGCAGCACCACGTGGTCCTGCGTCTGGAATATCTGATAGTTGGCGTTGTACAGGGTCGGGATCATCGCCGTCGGCAGGGTCCTGGAAATACAGCGCTCCCAGTTGTTCCGGTCGAGCCAGGAGTCGGCCTCGCCGCGGCCGGCGCGCGCCTGCTCGCGGACAATCAGGCGCTCGACGCCCTTGTCGGCCATCCGGATGCGGCCGTCCGGCGGGTCCACGATCAACGCCTCGCGATCGAGCCGGCCGGCCTGTTCCAGCCAACCCGCGCCGGTGCCGCCGGTCGCCTCGATCACCGCCTGCTGCGCGCGGCGGCTCTGCGCCCACTCCTCTTCCGTCAACCGTTCCAGCGGCGTGGTCGTCGAGTTGTTCCACAGCCCCTGCAGGTCCGGGTCTCCCCAAGGGGTCAGCGGAATGGCGGAGCCGTCCGACTCGACGCGTTTCGGGACCCACTGCCCGGCGGCGGGAGCCACCGCCGCCAGGGTCACGACGAACGCCGCACCGACGCCGATTGCCCACCGTGTCTTCATCCGCATCGGTATACCTCCTGGGCCCGCCGCCGTCGTCAACCTGCGGCGCCGCCGCGGTTCCGGCGGCAGCTCCGATTTCCGCCGATCACGGCGATTCGGGCCGCTGTTCCTTATATTCGGACCACGGCATCCATCCGGACCGGGTCTGGAACCCCCACCGGCGAATCCGCCGGCCGCGCACCACGACGGTCATCGGCCGCCGCGCCGGGTCGATCTCCACGCGGTGCAGCCAACGGGCGGGACGAACCCGGACCGCCCCCGGCGGGTGCCACCGCCGCACCGGCTTGTCGTCCGGCCCGGGGGTATGCTCCCAGTAGCCGCCCCGGAGGATGACGGTCAGGAACGGCCACGGGTGATCGTGCAGCGAATCGTCGTCGCTGGCATGGAACCAGTGGACGTAGACGCCGAACCACCGGCAGGAGACCACGCGCAGGCGCCGCAGGTACAGCTCACCCTCGTGCCGGTTGATCGACTCCCACCCCCAGAGCTGGAATCGCGGGGCGTCCGCCGAGTCCGACTCGATCACGGGCTCCTAACCTCCACCCCTCAACGGCGGGTTCCGTCGACGTCGGTACGGACGCTGAACAGCGTCTTGCCCGCGGTGACGTACAACGTGCGCAGATCCGGCCCGCCGAAGGCGGCGTTGGTAATCGAATCTTCCGGCACCGGGATATGCTCGATCAGCTCGCCGGCCGGCGAGAACACATGGATGCCGGCCACGGTGTCGAGCGTCTCGCTCGTCCCGCGCGTCCGGTTCAGCCCCGCCGCCACGTAGAGGTTGCCGGCGCTGTCGATGGTCATCCCGTCGCCGCTGCGGCCCGGGTGAAAATCGTGGAAGATGCGCATGTTGCCGGCCGTGCCCTCGGCGCTCAGATCGTAGGCCCGGATCAAACGGGGTCCGCCTTCGGCCTGCTCGGTCTCGATGACGTACAGCGTGGTGTCGTCCGGCGAGATCACGATGCCGTTGGGGCGCACCACCTCGGGCTCGGTCAGAATGCGCGCGATCGTGCCGTCCGGGTCGATGCGGTACACCCCGTGCACCCCGGTCTGGTTCGGGGTCGGATTCGGACCGGGCCGGTCCGTGAAGTAGATGCGCCCCTGCCCGTCGATGGTCAGATCGTTGGGCTGATGCAGCTCCCTGCCCTCGAATGCATCGGCCAGCACCTCGACCTCGCCGGTCGCCAGGTCGGTGCGGGTGATGCGCGGCAGCGCGGTCTCGCCGTCCCCGCCCTCGCACGCCAGCAGGCGCCACTGGCTGTCGAAGATCAACCCGTTGGCGCGGTTGCTGGGCTGGCGGAACGTGGAGAGCTGGCCGTCGGCCCACCGCATGATGCGGTTGTTGCCGAGGTCGGTGAAGTAGACGGCGCCGTCCTCGGCCACCGTCGGGCCTTCGGTGAACGCGACCGTGGTCTCCACCGTGAGCGCCCGGGCCGGCGCGGCGTCGGCGGGGGCCGCGGCATCCGAGGCCGGCATCCCCCCGCCGCCGCTCAGGGTCTCGTCCAGGGCCCCCACACTGTCCTGCAGGGCCGCGATGCTCTCGGCGGTGGCTGCCTGCTGGGTCTCCAGGCTCTCTAGCACCCGCAGGACGTGGGCGGTACCCACGAACTGCGGATCGGAGCCGCCGCACGCCGACAGGACAGGCAGTAGAACCGCGATCACCCCGATAGCAGATCTCTTCATGCAATAGCTCCTCGGTCTGAGGTGTGAAGTCGTACGGTTAATCCGGCAGCCGCAAGGCAATCATCTCGGGCGGGCGCCCGCCGATCGCGAGTGCGATGTACTGGCGCCCGTCGACCATGTAGGTCATCGGCGTACCAAGGGCCCCGGTAGGCAGATCCACCGAGCCGACCTCTTCGCCGGTCTCCTTCGACCGCGCGACGAGGCGCGGCCCCCCGGTGCTGCTGCCGGCCGAGAGGGCGCTGATCACCAGCGTGCCGGTGAGCACCGGGCCGCCCCACCCATCGCCGCCCAGGGGCGGCAGATCCAGGTCTCGGAGCCTCGGATGGTTGCGATACCGGTCGCCGTCCCCGAGCGGCGCCATCCACACGTGGTCCCCCGTATTCATGTCGATCGCGGTCATCCGCGAATAGGGCGGCTTGAGCAGCGGCAACCCCTGTGGCATGAGGGCGCCGCTCCGGGACGGCCCCAGGCCGCGGCCGGCCAGCTGATCCACCTCGGGGGCGCCATGCGTGTAGGCCACGCTGGCGCCCAGCTCGGGATCCGGCTCGTACATCGTGATGACGACCGCATTATTCCTCGACGGCACGTAGAGCACCCCGCTCTCCGGGTCGACGGCGGCCCCGGCCCAGGTCGCGGCGCCGGCATCCGGCGGGCGCATCAGGGTTCCCTGCCAGCCGCCCTCGACCGGCCGGGAAATCGGCGTGAACAGCGGCCCGAGCCGGAACGGCTCCACCGCCGCGAGGGCCATTTCGCGTATCTCGGGGGTGAAGTCGACGAGATCGTCGATCGTCACGCCCTGATACTCGAACGGCGCGGGCCGGGTCGGAAACGGCTGGGTCGGCGAGACGTACTCGCCGGGCATGTTGGTCTCGGTCGACACGGCACGTTCCTCGATCGGCCAGACCGGCTCGCCGGTCACCCGATCGAACGTGTAGACGAAGCCCTGCTTGCTGACCTGCACCAGCGCCTTGATGTCGCGCCCGTCCACGGTGATGTCCACCAGGTTGGGATGGGTCGGAAAGTCGTAGTCCCACAGGCCGTGATGCACCGCCTGGAAATGCCAGACCCGCTGCCCGGTCTCGACGTCGACGGCGATGATCGTCTCGGAGAACAGGTTGTCGCCGGGCCGATCGGCGCCGTAGTAGTCGTTGGTGGCGGTGCCCGTCGGCAGGTAGACGTGCCCCAGCTCGTTGTCGCCGGCCAGCATCGACCAGACGTTGGCGTTGCCCGAGTACCGCCACGACTCGTTCAGCCAGGTGTCGGCGCCGAACTCGTCGGCGCTGTCGGGAACGGTATGGAAATCCCACGCGTGGGCCCCGGTCTTGACGTCCCAGGCCCGCACCCAGCCGGGCACCGCTTCCTTCGTGATCCGCCGATCGGCGACCTGCGAGCCGTGGATCACCCGGTCGCGCACCACGATCGGCGGCGAGTGGATGCCGTAGAGCATCGCATTGAGGTAGTCGCGTTCATCACGGTCGGCCCGCGGGAGACCGACCATCGCATCGACCAGCCCGCTGCCGCCGGGACCGAAGTCCGGACAGGGCTGTCCGGTGCCGGCGTCGACGCAGACCAGATAGCCGGCGCCGGTGCCCCAGAAAATGCGCTCGTCTCCCTCGCCGTCGGTCCAGTAAGCCACCCCCCGCTGGCGGAACGTGCCGCTCATCGGGGTGGTTCCCTCCTCGTAGCTCTTCGGGTTGAAGACCCACAGGGTCTCGCCGGTCTCCGCATCGACCGCGACCCCCTGCGAGAGCGCGGTATTGAAGTAGAGCACCCCCCCGACCATGAGCGGCGTCGCCTGCATCCCGCCGGGGCGCGGGAGATGCCCGCGGCGATAGAGATTCGGATTGTCTTCTTCGAGCGAGGCGACAATCGTCTCGAGCGGCGCCCACCACTCGCTGCCGTCCGGCATCGTACGGCTGACCATGGCATCGACCGACCGCCAGCGCCATGCGATCTCCAGATCGCTGAAGTTGGCCGCGTCGATCTGGTCGAGCGGCGAGTACTTCTGGCCCGCTATATTGCCCGCATAGCTGCGCCATTCGCCATTCTCGGTGCCATAGGTCTGCCACGGGCCATCCTGCTGCGCCCGGGCGGCCCCGGGCGACGAGGCAAGCACAAGACTGACGAGCCCGGCCGCCAGACATGTCGGCATCTGCGCCATCGACTGAACCTCCCTCGGCTCTCCCGAATCAGAGAAACCGCCAGATTATACCTATCGGTCGCCACGCCGGCCGCCTGCAGGGCGGGGGTGATGCCCATGCACGTCGGTCCGCGCCGCGGGGTTGGCGGGAGACGAGCCGCCGGCCTGCGGCCCCGCCCCCATGATCTTCACCGCGCCATCGGACACAAGCTGCTTCACGGTGTCGCTGGCCGCGGCCTGGGTCGAGATCTGGCCTTCCTTCCGGGGCCCGAGCCGCAACACCTTCCCGTGAGAAAGATGGATTCTGAGAAACTGGGAGGTCTGGTTGAGAATAGTGATCATCGTCGCGCTTCTCCGTCGCTGCCTCCCGATGATACTGCACCCCGTCGCCGCCGACCCCAACCGGCTTTGCGTTTCCGGCAGTGACGGAGTATGCTGAGCGTGTCGAGCAGGTTGCGCGCGCCACCGGAATCGGCAGTCGTTTCGTGTTACATTTCCGCATCACAACAGGACGGGCGATACGATCGGCGGACACCGCGCAACGACGAGGCGGCGCCGGCATCGGTTGCGGTACCGCAAGTGAACGGCGCCGCTTGACAAGGGAGGCACACCATTTCTTCACGAATTTTCGTCGGTAACCTCAGCTACGAAACGTCACAGACAGACCTGGAAACGCTTTTCGGGGAGGTGGGTCAGGTGACGGAAGTGTTCCTCCCGGTCGACCGCGCCACCGACAAGCCGCGGGGTTTCGCCTTTGTCGAGTTCGGGGACGCCGCCACGGTGTCCCAAGCCATCGAGAAGCTGGACGGCAAGGAACTCAACGGCCGGAATCTCCGGGTCAGCGAAGCCCGGGACCGGGCACCGCGGCCTCCGATGGGACCGAGCTTCATGGACGACGGCCCGCCCCAGATGGACTTCGGACGGCGCCCCGCAAAGCCCAAGGGCAGCCGGCGGGGCCTTCGTGGCCGCAAACGCGGGTTCTAGGAGCCAGCGGCAGGAGCCCGCGGTTCACCACGGGCTCCTGGCGCCGACGGACGCGACGGCCGCCAGCGGTCACGGTAGCGCGAAGGCCAGCGTCTCGCCAGGGGTTTCGACATCCCCCGAAGTCACCAGCACGTACTGCTTCCCGCCCGCTAGATAGGTGACCGGCGGCGCGATCGTGCCGGCTGGCAGCTCGGTCTCCCAGACGACCTCGCCCGTAGCCTTGTCATAGGCCCGGAAGATGCGTCCGCCGTAGTTGGTCACGATCTGCGGAGGCATGCCGTCCGGCACGCGCGCACCGCCCGGCAGATTGGTCGAGCCCTCCCCCAGAAACAGCAGCGTCTTCGTCAGCAGCGGCGCGGGACGCCCCGGAACGCCCAGCCACCCGAGATCGAGGTGCCGAATCGCGGGATGATTCCGCGGGCCCTCGCCGTTGGGCGTCATCCAGACGATTTCGCCGCGATTCATGTCGATCGCGGTGATACGCCCGTAGGGCGGCTTGAACAGCGGCAGCCCCTGCGGGCCGCCAATCCACTGGCGACTCCCCTTGATGTAGGCGAGATTGGTGCGATCCGGGTTCCCCTCCTGGATGTCGGCCACGAACGGCGACGTGATCGAGGGGATGTAGAGCATGTCGGTTTCCGGGTCGAACGCGCCGCCCTGCACGTCGGAGCCGCCCTGCGACCCCGGAAGCTGAATCGTCCCCTGCCTGTCGTTCGGGCCGTCGCCCCGTATCGACGGCGGCGTGAACATCGGACCGATGACGTAGCGGTCGGTGATGGCGATCGCCTCGGCGCGCAGCTCGGGGGTGAAGTCGATCAGATTGTCGATGGTGGCCCCCTGCCGGTCGAACGCCGGAGGCTTGGTCGGGAACGGCTGGGTGAGCGAGGTCAGCTCGCCCGGGGTCGCCGACTGCGGCACCGCCCGTTCCTCGATCGGCCAGACCGGCTCGCCGGTGGCCCGGTCGAAGACGAAGACGAACGCCTGCTTGGTGAGCTGCGCCACCGCCGCGATCTCGCGGCCGTCGACGGTGATGTCCATCAGAATCGGCGCGGCGGGCGGGTCGTAGTCCCAGAGGCCGTGGTGCACGGTCTGGAAGTGCCAGATGCGCTCGCCGGTCTCGGCATCGACGCAGACGATGCTCTGGCCGTACAGGTTGTCGCCGCCGCGGTGTCCGCCGTACATGTCGTTGGTCGGTGAGGTGACCGGCATGTAGAGGTATCCGAGCTCCTCGTCGACGCTGAACAGCGACCACACCGGCGCATGCCCCGAGTACTGCCACGAGTCTTCCGTCCAGGTATCGGTCCCGAACTCGCCGGCCTGGGGGACGGTGTGGAACACCCAGCGCAGCGCGCCGGTCCGCACGTCGAACGCCCGCACATCGCCGCGGATCGCCTCCTTGGTCTCGAACGTATCGGACATCGACTGGCCGACGACCACCACGTCCCGCACCACCGTCGGCGCGCCGCCCCACCGGTAGCGGGCCCCCTCGGTGAGCCCGATGGTCAGATGCACGCGCCCGCCGTCCCCGAAATCGGGGAACAACGCGCCCGTGTCTGGATGCAGGGCGTAGAGATACTCGCCGCGCTGGGCGAGAATGCGCGCCTCGGTCCCGTCGGTCCAGTAGGCGACGCCGCGGGTGCCGGTGCCGCGCAGGTCCTCGGCGCCGCCGAACGGCGGCTGGGCCCAGCGGGTCTCGCCGGTGGTCACGTCGTAGGCCTCGACGAGACCGACCGCGTTCGGCACGTAGCCGGTGCCTCCCACGATCAGCGGGGCCGCGGTGGAGATGTTCGAGAACCGGAGCTCCGGATCCATCTCCAGATAGGACGGATCGACGATCGGGCGGCGCCAGGCAACCTCGAGCTGTCCGACGTTGTCGGCCGAGATTTGGTCGAGGGCCGAGTACTTGGTGCTGCCCAGATCGGCTCCGAAGCTTCGCCATTCGCCGTCCGCCGCCCCCTGCTGGGCAAGAGCGGCGGCGGTCGCCGCCACCAGCGCGGTCACGGTCATCCACAAGGTCGCACGAGGACGCATCTGCAGAGCCTCCTTCGAGAACAGGTCTCCGTCACGGTGAGGTTCGATTATAGCCGCCGCGCGACCTAAGGACGCTGACGGAAATTACCTTGCCGTGTGCCAGGCGCGCCAAGCCGCAGAAAACAGGCTGAGCCTGGGCGCAGTTGGCAACTTTATATCGATCACTGTCCTACTAACACTAACGGTCGCGTTGGGAGTTTCGCTAGCGCGAAACTCCTACGGCGTAAGCTCCTGCCCGCGCGAACCATCCCGGCGCCGGTCCACACGATGGTCGGTGGTCGAGCTGGTAGCAGCACGGCGCGCAACCCGCCAGGGTCCAGGAGGCCCTGGTCAGCCGACAAGCCGGGCGGCAACAAGGATCGGCAGGCCGCGACCCTCTGGCTACTCCGTCTCGCCGCGGGTGGTGCCGGCCGAGCGCGGCAGGCGTTTCACGATCGCGCTGTAGTTCAGCAGCGTGCGCTCCCCCGCCACGACCTGCCCGCGGACGAAGGTCAGCGAGCGCGTGCGCCGGACGACCTCCGCGGCCGATTCGACGAAATCGCCGACCTCGCCGGGCGCGGTGAACTCGCAACTGAGCGAAACGGTGACGCACCGCTCGCCCGGCAGGCCGTGAATCGCGGTCAGGCACAGCGCGTAGTCGGCGAAAGTCATGAGGATGCCGCCGTGGAGCTGTCCGGCGGTATTGGCGTGCTTCGGCTGCGCCTCGAACGCGAACCGCAGCCGGCCGTCCTCGTCATCCCTATAGCAGAGCGGCCCGACGAGCTCCTCGAACGGGTCGACGTACTCGAACAACCGATAGCCCTGCGGGACACCTGTCATGATTCCCTCGCGCCCGTACGGAACGCCCGGCGCCGGCGCCGGCCTCTCACCGGAGCCCCAGGATCGCTTCGGGACGTTCCAGCCAGTGGTCCGGACGATGCGGATCGAGCGACGCGCGCGAGAACGGGCCCCACAGCGCCGCCGCCGTCGACACCCCCGCCGCCCTGCCCGCTTCGCAATCGTGGGGCGAGTCGCCGATGAAGACCGTCTCCGCCGGTCGCGCCTCCAGACGCGCCAGCGCCGCGATCACCGGCGCCGGATGCGGCTTGTGCTCGGTGACGTCGTCCGACGTCACGAGCATGTCGAAGAAGCGATCCAGCGCACAGTGACGCAGGCCCCGCTCGGCCGCCGTCCGGTTCTTGCTGGTGACGATGCCCAGCCGCGCGCCGCCCTCGAACAGCTCCGCGACGACGGCAGGGATGCCCGCGTACGGTCTCACGAGCCGGTCGTGGTGCTCGAGGTTGTGGGCGCGGTAGGTGGCGGCCATCCGCGTGACCTCGTCGGCATCCCGCGCATAACAGGCGAGCTGCGGCCGAAGCGGCCGGCCGAAACCGGCGCGCCAATCGTCGTCGGGAGGCACGGCGCCGCGATGGGTCAGCATGGTGTGGCGGAACGAGGACATGATCAACTCGATAGAATCGATCAGCGTCCCGTCGAGATCGAACAGAAAGGTTGAGAGCGGCGCCATCGTGCCGGCGGATTATACCTCAGCTTCGCCGAAGCGAGCGAGTGGATGGGGGAACTGGCCGGCGTGGCGGTCGGCCGCGAGGTCGCTCCAAGGCGAGGTCAAGCTCGTCACCGTGTGGACGGCGGAAACACGCAACGCCGACGGCCTCCCCCAACGGGGTCGGTCCCGTCCGAGCGCGGCCAGCCGCCCCACCGTCCGCGGCGGGCCGCGCGCGGCACTTGCCGGCGGCGTCCCTCCCACTCCAACCCGGGCGGCGCGGCGGTCAGAGCCGAGACCGGTTCGCCGAACGGCGCCGGCATGGAGCCCGGCACCGCCATCGAAGTCGCGCGCCGGGTCGATCCGCAGGTTGCAGCGCGGCGGTCAGAAGCTCGCGGCGGTCCCGAAGTGGAGCCGGAGGCCGCCATCGAGGTCGTGGGCCAGGTCGACCTGCAGGTTGACGAACGCCGCGTTGAGGAAGACGCCGGCGCCGGCGCCCTGGCTGAACCGGGTGCGATAGATATCGTCGCCGGCGGCGTAGACGGCCCCGGTGTCGAAGAACAGCCGCACACCGACCCTGCCGGAGCTCAGGGGCGAGCTCACCGGGAACCGAAGCTCGGCCGAGGCGGCCGCCAGACGGTCGCCGGCGCGGTGCCCGAACCGATGCCCACGCACCGTTGCAGCGCCGCCGAGCAGTGGCCGGGCATACGCGGGGAGCGGACCGCTCGCCCCCTGGTAGCGGGCGCGAAGCCCCAGCACCGTCTGCCCCCACAGCCCGACGAACCCGCGCACGTCGGCCTGGGGCTGCGTGACGACGCCGTTCCCGCCGGCGCGGTCGAGCCACTGCCATCCGGCGTGCGCCAGGATCGCGTCGCGCGGGAATCCCGCATTCCGCCGCGTATCCAGCTCGACGCCGACCCGGTAGGTCGCCACCGTCTCGGCGATGGCCCCGAAGCCGACGTCGCTCCACTCGGCCCGCGCCGCCACTCCCAGCGGACCCACGAGCCGGCGGTCGGCCCCGGCCCACACCGACAGCCGCCGGTCGAACTCCCGATAGTGCTGGTTCTCCTGCCGCGTCGCTGCGACCCCGCCCCGCAGCGTGTGCAGGACACCGGTCTCGAACCGCTTCTCGAGCGCCAGACCGGCCTGTCGCGTCCCGCCCCAAGTCAGCGGAACCGACAGGCTGCTCCGCTCGCCGATCACGTCGACCAGCCTGAACCGGGCGCCGTAGCTGAATCCGTGCCCCTCGGCATAGTCCAGCATCGGCAGGAACAGGGTCCGCCGGGTCAGGAAGCCCAGTGCGCGGGCCACTGCCCGGCGCGCCGGGTCCGAAGCGCCGGGGCGTTCGCGGACCAACAGGATCAGCGCCACCGCCTCGCGCCGGACGAGCGACGTGTAGCGCTTCCGGACCTCGACCGACTCGAACCGGTCGCTCGCCCGCAACCGCGCCTCGATCCGGTCCGGCGTCTCCGGCTCCACCGGGTCGCCGGGTGCGACCCCGGCCATCTGCAGGATCTCCGCGTCGGGGATCGAGTAGTTGCCGTGCACCCGTAGCTCAGCAACCACCTCCGGCCCCGCGGACGGCGCCAGCGGGGGCTGCGCCAAGGCCGGCGAAACCGCGAGCAGGGCCGCGCCGAACACGGCGCGGCCGCCGGTCATCGCCCGTCTCCGGGCGCATCGCCAACGCCGACCAGACGCCCGCCCGTGAGCGCCTCGCGGTAGTCGGCGTACTCGCGGGTGAACTGCAGCTCGAATGCCCCCAGAGCCGTCGTGGCGCGGGCGGACAGGGTGCCCCGGCGGGGCAGCCAGACGCCGCCGATGGGCTGTCCCATCTCGATCGACGCCCGCATTTCCTCCACGCGCACGAGCCAGCGGCCGGGCAGAAAGTCGAGCCCGATGTTGTCGAAGGTGTACTGGACGACCTGATGGACCTCGGGGTCGATCCAGAGCGTCACGAGAGAGGTCTTGTTGAACCCTTGCGCGATGCGCCGGCCGCGCTCCGAATCGTCCGGATCCGCGTCGTCGAAGAGATCGGTGGGGTAGTACTCGACCTTCACGACCTCTCGATCCGCCAGGGTCTCGTATCCGGCCAGATAGTAGTTCCCCGGCTCGAACTCGAACTCCAGGAAGTAGTAGGCATCGGAGATGAACTCCGGCTCCAGCCGCGCCACGTCCGACGCGCCGGTCTCCTCCGGCTCGGGGGCCTGCCCGGCGCCGGCGTCTTCCCCACCCTCGCGGCTCGCCTCCCGGCGCTGCGCGTCGAGCCGGTCGCGCCGCCGCCGCAGCCAGCGCGCCTCGTACTCGCGGCGGTCGGCTTCGCCGATGTCGACACCGTCGAAGCGCCGCGGACTCCGCACGACGACGTCTTCGCGGACGTACCATTCGTACTCGCGCCGGAATCCGGCGATCGGCAGGCCCGCCGGACCGTCGATGGCCAGCGTCTCGACCTCCCGCAGGACGAAGTCGCCGACCCGGCGCCACGAGGCGTCGCGGTTCTCGAGCACGCGCTCCATGAACCGGTCGATCTCGTTCCCGGACTGCGGCGCGCCGGCCGGAGCGGCCTGTTCGGCGCGGGCGGGAGTGGTCTGCCCGGCGTCGGCGCGCGGGAGCGATGCTGCCGCGGCGGCGAGCACCGCGGCGGCGACGACGAATCGGCGGAGAGACCCCGGGTTCGACCAGCCCCGGCGCGGGCGTCGGCGGGCACAGGACGCCCGCGCGGCAGGCGGGGACGGAGACGCACTTCGGGCTCCCGGAGCCGGGCTCGGACCCAACGCACACGCGCATCTCCGGCGGGATTCGACCCTCATTCCGCAACCCTCCCGTGCGCTGGCCGCGCGCCGGCCGGTGGGGTCGTGCTTGCCGATACAATAGCCACCGGCCGCCGGCCATGCGGTTCCGGCCCGTGCGGAGTCGTACCGGGCCTCATCCGGTCATGACGGTCGGCGCCGTACCGAAGTTCCATGAAAGAGAGACACCGGGTGGCAGACGAACGGACGCCGATCTATCTCGACTACAACGCGAGCACCCCGATCGCGCCGGCCGTCTCGGCTGCGATGCGGCCGTTGCTCGAACGCGGCTTCGGAAACCCGTCGAGCGGACACTGGGCCGGCCGCCCGGCCCGTGACGCGGTCGGCGCCGCCCGCCGCCAGGTCGCGTCGCTGCTCGGGTGCGACGACGGCGAGATCGTGCTCACCAGCGGCGGCAGCGAGGCCAACAACCAGGTCATCAAGGGCGTGGTCCTGGGCGCCGGGTCCGCCCCCCACATCGTCACCACCGCGGTGGAGCATCCCGCCATCCTCGAGCCCTGCCGTTTCGTCGAGACCCTGGGCGCACGGGTCACCGTCTTGCCGGTGGACCGTCACGGCCTCGTCGACCCCGACGCCGTCCGGCGGGCGATTGCCCCCGACACCGCCCTCGTCAGCGTGATGCACGCCAACAACGAGGTCGGGACCCTCCAGCCGATTGCCGAGATCGCGGGCATCGCGCGCGAACACGGCGTGCTCTTTCACACCGACGCGGCCCAGTCGGCCGGCAAGATTCCCGTGCGGGTGCGCGATCTCGGCGTCGACCTGCTGAGCCTGGCCGGACACAAGCTGTACGCCCCCAAGGGCGTCGGCGCCCTGTTCGTCCGGCGCGGGGTGACGCTGCCCCCGCTCGTGCACGGCGGCGGCCACGAGGACGGGCGGCGGGCCGGGACGGAGAGCGCCCTGCTCGCGGTCGGCCTCGGGGCAGCCTGTCACCTCGCCGAGACCGACCCCTGCGGAGACCGTCTGCGCGGCCTGCGGGACCGCCTGTGGAACGGGCTCCGCGCGCGGCTCGGCGACCGGATCGTCCTGAACGGCCACCCCGCCCGGCGGCTGCCCAATACCCTCAACGTCGGCTTTACCGGCCGCTACGGCGACGACCTTCTCGCGCGGATGCCGGAGATCGCGGCCTCCACCGGGTCTGCCTGCCATACCGGCGGCCGCACGCTGTCGCCGGTGCTGGCGGCCATGGGGGTGCCGCCGGCCGTCGGCCACGGCGCCGTCCGGCTCAGCGTGGGCCGCGGGACCACCCAGGCGGACGTCGACGCAGCCGTCGAACGGATTGCGGGGTGCCTGTGAGCGCCATTTGCAGCCACGGCGTGCGACCGGCCCCGGTGCAGGACGGTGTTCGACCCGTCCCGGAACGGCGCGGCGGACATCGTCGGAGCCGTCGAACGAACTGCGGAGTGCCTGTTATGGCCCTTTCCAGCCGCCTCTGGGGAGAGTCCCGCGACGCTCGACCGGTCCAGGTGGACCGCGGCGGTCGGGCGCCGGCTCCGGGGTGGCTCCTCCTGCTGGCGGCGGCCCTGCTGGCGGGGTGCGCGCCGGGAGACCGGGAAGCAGGGGCCCTTCCGCCCACGCGCGCGGAGCGCACCGGCTGGGAGCAGACCACCGGCCACGGCGAGGTCGTGCAGTTCGTGACGTTGGCCGCGAGTCGGTCCGCGCGCATCCACGCCACCACCTTCGGGTCGACCGTGGAAGGGCGCCCGCTGCCCCTCGCCGTGGTCGGGGACGCGGCCGACGCCCGGCCCGCCTCGGTTCTTGACGCCGGCCGCCTCCGCGTCTGGCTGCAGGGGGCCATCCACGGCGGCGAGATCGCCGGCAAGGAGGCCCTGCTGATGCTGTTGCGGGACCTCGCGACGGGCGGCCACGCCGAGTGGTCGTCGTCGCTGATCCTGCTCATCGCCCCCATCTACAACGCCGACGGCCACGAACGCATGGGGCCGGACACCCGCCCCTATCAGCTCGGACCGTTCGCTGGCCAGGGCGAACGGACCAACGCCCAGGGCCTCGACCTCAACCGCGACCACATGAAGCTGGAATCGCCCGAGGCGCGGGCGCTGGTCCAGGCATACCAGGCCTACGACCCGCACGTCGTCATCGATCTGCACACCACCAACGGCACCGAGCACGCCTATCACCTGACCTACTCGCCGCCGCTCCACCCGAACACCCATCCCGGCATCGACGCCCTGCTCCGCGACGAGTGGCTGCCCGCGATCACCCGCGCCGTCGAGCAGTCCGACGGATGGCGCTTCTACTACTACGGCAACCTGCCGTTCGCGGCCGGCGCCGAGCCGAGCTGGCGGACCTTCGACCACCGCCCCCGGTTCAACAACAACTACGTCGGGCTCCGCAACCGGGTCGCCCTGCTCGGCGAAGCCTACGCCTATGCGCCGTTCGACGAGCGTATCGGGGCCTCGCTGCGGTTCGTGGAGGAGGCGCTGGACTTCGCCCACGACAACGCCGAGACCATCGCGGCCCTCGTCGAGACGGCCGACGCCGGGCCCGTCGCCGGCGCCCGCCTCGCGACCCGCGCCGTGCCGGCGCCGTCGCCCGGTCCGGTCGAGATCCTGCTGGGGCGCACCGAGGAGGTCCAGAACCCGTACACCCGGGCCCCGATGCGCCGCCGCCTCGACGTGGCGGAGCCGACGCTGATGGACGAGTACGGCACGTTCGCGGCCGCCGAGGACGGGGACGAGCTCGCGCCCGCCGCCTACTACGTGCCCGCGGATCTGACGGCCGTTGTCGACCTCCTCGCCGCCCACGGCGTCGACGGCGCCCCCCTCGCCGCCGGCGCGGCGCTCGACGTCCAGGAGTTCAGGGTGCGGACCTCGTCGCTCGCCGACCGCCCGTTGCAGGGTCACCGCGAACGCACCGTCACCGGCGACTGGACTCCGGCGCGACGCCGGGTGCCCGCCGGCACCCTCGTCCTGCCCCTGGACCAGCCGCTGGGACGGCTCGTGTTCACCCTGCTCGAGCCGCGGTCCGACGACGGCGTCGTTAACTGGAACCTGGTCGACGACCAGGTGGGCGCCGCGGGTTCGGTCTACCCCATCCTCCGCCGGCCGGCCACCGCGAGCGCACTGCCGCTGGAGCCTGCACCGTAGAGCCGGGTCCGGTGCCGCAGGGTGCCGGCTCCCGCGCGCGCCGGGATCGTCGGCGGCCCAGCGGAATCGCCGGCGGCCCAGCGGCATGGGATCCGCCAGATCCGGAGCCATTGAAGCCGCAGGGCGCCGCCCGTCACATCCGCCACCGGGCCGACGATACGGACGCCGGGGAAGCGCAAAGCGCCGGTCAGGCCCCGGGCGCCAGCACCGGCACGAGGACGAGCCCCGTCAGATAGACCGCGTAGAGGGCCAGCAGGAGCAGGCCGCCGCGGCGGTGGAAGTGGCCGGTTCGCGCGGCCAGGACGAGGACGGCGGCGAAGAACACGCCGAGCCAGCCGTACGAGTACACCTGGGTGAAGAGATCGAGGTTCAGCGGGTTGATGGTGCCGGACAGGCCGACGATGAGATAGAGGTTGAGGACGTTGGCGCCGAGGATGTTGCCGAGCGAGAGGTCCGGGACCCCCTTGCGAGCCGCGGAGACGCCGGTGACCAGCTCGGGCAGCGACGTCCCGATGGCCACCACCGAGAGCCCGATGATGACCGACGGCACCCCGAGGGCCGCCGCCAGCGACTGCCCGGAATCCACGAGGAAACGGCTGCCGACGACGATGAGGGCCGCCCCCAGCGCGAACATGCCGATCGCCCGGGTCAGGCCGCTCGTCTCCGGCTCGGGACCGCCCGCGGCCTCGGCCCGCCGCCGCCGGATGCCGAGAAAATCCCAGGCCAGGTAGGCGAACGCCAGCGCCAGAAGAACCGCGGCCAGCGGACGGCTCAACGTCCGGTCCCAGGTGAAGACGACGACGAGCACCCCGGCCGAGACCATCCACGCCGCCCGCGGGATGAAGTCGCGCTTCTCGACCTCCACCGGGGTCAGCAGGGAGACGGTGCCGACGATCAGCCCGATATTGCAGATGCACGACCCGACCGCGTTCCCGAGCGCGATCCCGGTATCGCCGACGCTGCTCGCCATCGCCGAAACCACCAACTCCGGGGTGGTGGTCGCCAGGCTGACCAGCGTCCCGCCGATGACGAACCGGGGGATGCGCAGCGCCTGCCCGATGTAGATGCTCGAGTCGACGAACAGATCGCCGCCCTTGGCGACGAGACCGAGACCGATGACTATGAGGACGATGTCGTAGAGCACAGGCTGGCAAGGCCTCCCTGCCACGGGGCAGACAGGCCGATTGGGAACGGGCGGGACGGATGAAGCGCCGATGGCCTCGTGGGCATCGGCGGCGGCGTGACCACCGCCGCGACGCCGCGGTGAAGCTCCCGCCGGACGGCCCTGATTATAGTCGAGACCGATCGACCCTCCACCCGGCGACCGCTTCGCGCCCCCGAGTCCACGCCAGCCCGGACGCCGGTCGCACTGCGGCTCCGCCTGCCGCCCGACCCACCTGCCGGGACACCAGGCCTCCGGCACTCCGCGCCCGTCGTGCCGGGCAAACTCCCGGAGCTATACTGGACATCATGGGTAACAGCGACTCCCGACCGCGTTCGAACGGATCGACGACGGTCCAGCTCGATTCGGCGGCAGCGAGCCTCGATGACCGGATCGCCAAGCTGCGTGCGCGACTGGCGGAGCTCGATAGCACGGTGGTCTGCTTCTCGGGCGGCGTCGACTCCGGCTACCTGCTGGCGGAAGCGGCCGGCGCCCTGGGAGACCGGGCGACCGCCCTCACCGCCGTCTCTCCGAGCCTGCCCCCCGAGGAGCGGGCCGGCGCCGAGCGTCTGGCGCGCCATCTCGGGGTCCGCCACGTGCTGGTGGCGAGCCACGAGCTGGACGACGCGCGGTACACGTCGAACCCCGTCAACCGCTGCTATTTCTGCAAGCACGAGGTGTACGGGGTGGCGGTGAGGGAAGCCGCCCGCCTCGGGGCGGCCCACGTCCTGGACGGCTTCAACGCCGACGACCGCGGAGACCACCGGCCCGGCCGCCGGGCCGCGCAGGAGCAGGGGGTCCGCTCGCCCCTGGACGAAACCGGCTTCGGCAAGGCGGACATCCGCGAGGCGGCTCGGCGGCTGAACCTCCCGGTGTGGGACAAGCCGGCCCTCGCCTGCCTGTCGAGCCGCTTCCCCTACGGCACCGAGATCACGCCCGAGCGGCTGGCGCGGGTGGCGGCCGGCGAGCGGGTGCTGCGCGAGCTGGGGTTCCGGGTGTGCCGGGTGCGGTTCCACGACGCCACCGCCCGCATTGAGGTCGAGCCGCACGAGATCCCGCGGCTGCAGAGCGCCGGCGTTCGCGCCGAGGTCGCACGGCGGTTCCGGGACGCCGGCTTCGCCGAGGTGACCGTCGACCCGCGGGGCTACCGTCAGGGCTCGCTCAACGAGGAGGTCTCCGGGGTGGGCGGGGAGGCGCCGGCCACGCCGCCGGCCGGCCCGCTCGAGTCGGCCGCGGGGAGCGGCGCGCTCGACGCGGCGCCCTGAGAGGCCGCCGGCTCGACCAGCAGATGCGCCAGGCGCGCCCCCCCGAGCCGATAGGGGTTCACGACCTGGTCGGCGCCGGCCTGCAGAATCCGCTGTTCGGCGCCCTCGCCGGCGGCCCGGGCCACGATGGAGAGGCCGGGGTTCAGCGATCGTGCGGTGAGCACCGCGTAGAGGTTGTGGGCGTCGTCGGCGAGACAGCAGACGAGCCCGCGGGCATGCTCGACGTTCGCGGCCCGCAGTGACGCCTCGCGGGTGGCGTCCCCGGTCACCACCGGGCACCCCGCCGCGGCCAGCTCCTCGGCCTGCTCGACTCGGGCCTCGATCACCACGACCTGCCGGCCGCCCCCCCGCAGCGCGTCGACCGCCGCGCGGCCCATGCGTCCGTAACCGCAGACGATGTCGTGACCGTTCATCCGTCCGATCATGCGGACCCTCCGTACATGCCCCAGATAGCGTCGCAGCTCGCCCTGCATGATCGACCGGCCGACCTCGGACGCCACGTAGAAGAAGAGGCCGAGACCGGCCGCGAGCAACGCCAGGGTGAGCGCCTCGCCGGCCGGCGACAGCGGAAACACCTCGCCGAACCCGACGGTGGTGATGGTGATGACGGTCATGTAGAAGGCGTCCCACCAGGGCGCCCCCTCGACCAGGCGATAGCCGGCGGCGCCGGCGAGGAACAGTCCCAGGACCAGCGCGCTTGCCCGCAGCAGCCGGTGCGGCGTCGCCACGATGGTCGCGCGGGGCTCGGCGGCGGGCTGGAACGTGACCACTGATGCTCTCGATACGGGCCGCGGGCGCGGCGCAAGCGGCGGGTCGTGATGCCCCCGCGGTTGTGGCACGGTGCAGAACCACGTCACAATAGCATTTCATGTCCATCGCCAGCCGACTTCTCCGCCCGAACCCCGCCCTGCCGACACCATCGACGTCGATGTTCCCCCTGCGGCGGGCGGCGACCACGTTCGCCGTGTGGTCGGCGGCCTGCGCGGCCGGCCTCGCCGCCCAGGAACCGGACTTCGAGCGCGCGCGGAACGACGCGGCGGCCCTGCTTCAGGCGCTGGTCCGCGTCGACACCAGCAACCCGCCGGGGAACGAGACGCTGGTCGTCGACGTCGTCGAAACGGCGCTCGACGAGGCGGGCATCGCCTCGACGGTTCTCGCCCTCGACCCCGCGCGCGCGAACCTCGTCGCCCACCTGCGCGGCGACGGTTCGAAACGTCCGCTCCTGCTGATGGCCCATACCGACGTGGTCGGCGTCGAACGGGCCGACTGGACCGTCGACCCCTTTGGGGGGATTATCCGCAACGGCCATCTCTACGGCCGCGGTGCCTCGGACGACAAGGGCCAACTGGCGGCGATGGTGCAGGTGCTGCTGCTGCTGCAGCGTCACCGGGTGCCACTTGCCCGCGACGTCATCCTGCTGGCCGCGGCGGGTGAAGAGGGGACGACCGAGGTCGGGATCGACTTCATGGTCGACCGGCACTTCGACGCCATCGACGCCGAGTTCGCCCTGAACGAAGGGGGGCGCATGACGGTGTCGGACGGAGCGGTCGACGTCGTGAGCATCGCCACCACGGAGAAGGTGCCCTGGCGCGGCATCCGCCTAGTGGCCCGCGGCACCGCCGGGCACGGCTCGGCCCCCAGACTCGACAACCCGATCGTGCGGCTGGCCGCGGCGGTGGCCAAGGTGGGCGCCTACCAGCCGCCGATGCGGTTGAACGAGACCTCCCGCGCCTACCTGGACCGACTGGCCGACATCAGCCCCCCGGACGTGGCGTTCCGGTACAGAAATCTCGAAAATTCCCGGCTGAGCGGGTCCATCCGCCAGACGCTGCGCGAAACGGACATCGGCGTCAGCGCGATGCTCCAGACCACCATCTCGCCCAACGTCATCCGCGGCGGGTTTCGCCGAAACGTGATTCCTGCCGAGGCCGAGGCGGAGCTCGATGTCCGCGCGTTGCCCGACGAAGACCTGGACAGCTTCCTGGCCGCGCTTCGCGAGCTCATCGACGACCCGGCGGTCGAGGTCACCGCCCCCACGAGCATGCGGCCGGCGGCGCCGCCCTCGCGCCTCGACAGCGAGATGTTTCTCGCCCTGGAACGGGTGCAACGCAGGATGTTCCCGCGCGCGACAACCCTGCCGACGATGCTGGTGGCCGCCACCGACTCGGCCCAGCTTCGCGCCCGGGGGGTGCAGACCTACGGGATCGGTATGGTCCGGGACGACCGCAGCGGCGTCCACGGGACGGACGAACGGGTCTCGATTGAAGCCTTGGGCGTCTTCGTCGAATACGTGTACCGGGTCGTTACGGAGATGGCCGGCGCCCGCTGACCGGACCGGCACCGAAAGCCCGAGGCGATACCACGCGCTATTGCCGCGGGCTCCCGGGCTCGCAATGGCAGGTGTTCGAGGCGGCCGCGCCGCGGATCGGGATCAGTGAATGACCTGATCGTCGATCGTCTCGTCCAGCAGGTCGTCGACCGGCTCGAGATGGGGAATCTCGAGGGCGCGCACCGCCTTGATGGCGATCATCAAGGCCTCGTCGGCCGTCCAGGACACCGCGTTGTCGCGGAGCCGGGCACGCGTCTGCCTGAGTTGGCGGAGCACCTGTGCCCGATCGAATCGCTGGCCCTCACAATGCTCGCAGAAACCCATGGCTGGTTGTCCCTTTCGTCGTCGCTCCGACCGGTCGGATAGTCCGGCAGTCTGGATTGCCCATGCCTCGCGGGACTTCCACCATGGGCGGCCGGACGCCCACCAAACGATAGCACAAAACCACACCGCGGCAGCAGAATTACCGGACCGGACACGACGTCCTGCGCGTGGTACAGTGGCCGGAAGACGCCCGCGCCGGAGTCGACGGCACGGCCCCGCCCGGACCGGCGGGGGCAGTCCGCGCTGGCGTCTGCGCCGCCAGCGCCGGGCTCGGTGCGGGTTTCACCACGGACTCCCGGTGACCGTGCTCCCGAAGGGACACCCTGCCACTTGGCAGTGACACCGGGAGCGGCGCCGACCGCGCGGTCGGCTTCCTGCCGGGAAGCCTTCTGCGGAGTCCGGGCGAATCGGGAGTTGGCACACAACATGCTTGTCATTCTGGTGAGAATCCCGGATCGAGGCCCGAGCGGGTCGCCGGGAGGGAGGGAATCGCCATGAGACGTCTCGCACCTGCGCTCTGCATCCTGGCTCTGGCCGCCGCCTGGTCGGTCCCGGCCGGCGCGGCGGCGGGCCAGGACCGCGCCAGACAGCGTAGCGCCCGGCCGGCGCAGGCGCAACGCGCGCCCCAGCGGGCCAGCCAGCCGCGTCGGGCCACCGCGCCCCAGCGGGCCAGCCAGCCGCGCCGGACCACCGCGCCCCAGCGGGCCAGCCAGCCGCGCCGGGCCACCGCGCCCCAGCGGGCCAGCCAGCCGCGTCGGGCCAGCCAGCCGCGGGCCACCGCGCCTCGGCGGGCGAGCCAGCCGCGCCGGGCGGCGGGGGCCGGACGCCCCACCGCGGCTCCCCCCGCCCGGCGCGGAGCGGTACGGCGTGCCGCACCGACGACATCCGGGCCGGCACGGGCCGGAGGCCGCGGCGCTGGCGGCACGGCCCCGCGCACCGCCACCGAGCGCACCACCCCCCGCCGCCGCGCCGGCGGGACGGCCCCGCGGGACGCCGGCCGCACCCGAGCCGTGGTGCGCACGCCCGCTCGCCGCGTCGGCGGAACCGCACCGCGGGACGGTGACCGCACCCGAGCCGTGGACCGCGCCACCGCCCGGGTCGCCCCCCCCGACACGTCGCGGCGCGGCGGCGCACGGCGGCGCGAGGCGCCGGGCATC
The DNA here is from genome assembly GCA_965229825.1 of Vicinamibacterales bacterium. Classification (GTDB taxonomy): domain Bacteria; phylum Acidobacteriota; class Vicinamibacteria; order Vicinamibacterales; family UBA8438; genus JAJEEA01. Next base: position 134,696 of record CBDDJQ010000011.1, on the reverse strand, counting down.
GGCGCGGCCGGCAACGGCCGGCGCGGCGGCGCACGGCCGCGCGGGACCCCGGGCATCGGCACGGCCGGCAACGGCCGGCGCGGCGGCCGAACCATGGGTGCGATTCCAGCCGCCAGGACCGGGGGCCGCGGCCCGGCGGTCGTCGACCGGCGTGCGCCGCGCGGCAACGCGGTCAGGCGGGGAGCGGCGCGCGCGCCGCTGTCGTCACGGCCGATCGTGATCAACAACTACGTCGACGGCGGGCGGCAGGGCCACCGGGGATTCCGCCGCTACCGCGGCCGGCACCGCTACGGCGTCCCGCACCTCTACGGGAGCTACTACTACTTCCCGGGCTACAACACGTTCGGCCTCGGTGTGGGGGTGGGGTCCGGCCTGGGGGGGTACTACGATCCGTACTGGAACGGCTACTACGGCCATCGGTACGGATACAGCGCCTATGAGTGGGGGCCCCGCTACGACTACACCGGCAGCCTGCGCCTGAAGATTCAGCCCCGCTTCGCCGAGGTGTACGTCGACGGCTACTACACCGGCCAGGTCGACAACTACGACGGCATCTTCCAGCGGTTGCGTCTCGAGGAGGGGCCGCATCACATCGAGATACGCCACCCCGGCTATCTGCCGCTCGAGTTCGAGGTCATGATCCTGCCGGGAGAAACGATTACCTACGACGGCCTTCTCGAACCGTTCTGACGGTCCTGCCCGGTGCGCGCGGCGGCTCTGCCCCCTCGATTCGGGCAGGGCCGCCGCGCCTACGCCTCTTCGGGTCGCGCACGCCCACAGCTCCAGCACTCGGTGAACTGCGCCTCGATCGTCTCGCCGCACCGGCAGCGCCAAACCTCCGGCCCCCGACCCGCCGGCAACGGACCACTCCCGAACTCGGCCGCCAGCTCGCGAGCGCGCGCCAGCCGTTCGTCATCGAACACCCAGACCGACGGGCGGGTCTCCATCCTGAACAGACCGCCCCCCTGCAGCGGCACGAAGTCGTCGCCGCGCACCACCGCCTCGATCGCCTCCTGCACGAGGAGGTCCTTGAGCATGTGCGCCTCCACCGCATTCGCCGCCACGTAGAGCCGTTTCAGGGTAGACATGTCCGGTCGGCCGCCGCGCCGCGCCAACCGAGGGCCTCGATTGCCGGGGGCGGACGTATATCGAGCGGGTTGAACGTGTTCGAAGTGCGCCCGCGCCGGGTCTACGGCACGGACTCCCGGGGCCCGACCCGCGTCTGGCGGAACCCACCGAGGCCGGCGAACACCGCCCGGCCGCCCAGCTCGTGCTCAATGCGCAGCAGGCGGTTGAACTTGGCGGTCCGCTCCCCGCGGCACCCGGAGCCGGTCTTGATGTGGCCGCAGCCGGTGGCGACCGCGAGATCCGCGATGAAGGTGTCCTCGGTCTCGCCGGAACGGTGGGACATGTAGGCGCCGTAGCCATGCCGCTGCGCGAGGCGGACCGTCTCGAGCGTCTCGGAGACCGTCCCGATCTGGTTCAGCTTGATCAGGATCGAGTTGCCGACGCCGCGGTCGATGGCCTGCTGCAGGATCGCCGGATTGGTGCAGAAGACATCGTCGCCGACCAGCTCGATCCGCTCGCCGAGCGCGCGGGTCAGATCGGCCCAGCCGTCCCAGTCGTTCTCGGCGAGGGCGTCCTCGATCAGGACGATCGGATAGCGGTCGATCCACCCCCGCCAGAGCTCGATCATCTCGGCCGTCGTCCGGGCCGCGCGGTCCGACTTGAACGCGACGTACCGGCCGTCCTGCCACATCTCGCTGGTAGCCGGATCGAGCGCGAGGGCGATATCGGCGCCGGGACGGTACCCGGCCTGCTCGATGGCCTCGAGGATCAGCGCCACCGCCTCCTCGTTGCTCGCGAGGTCGGGCGCGAAGCCCCCCTCGTCGCCGATCCCGGTCGACTTGCCGCGGGCCTTGAGCAATCCGCGCAGGACGTGGAAGGTCTCGACGCCCATGCGAAGCGCCTCGGCGAACGACGGCGCATGGTGGGGGACGATCTTGAACTCCTGGAAATCGACGGTGTTGTCGGCGTGGCGCCCGCCGTTGATGACGTTGAGGCACGGGACCGGCAGGATCACCGCATCCGCGCCGCCGAGATGCCGGTACAGCGGCACGCCGGCCGCCGCCGCCGCCGCGCGCGCCGCCGCCATCGAGACGCCGAGGATGGCGTTGGCGCCGAGCCGCGCCTTGTTCGGTGTGCCGTCGAGCGCGATCAGCCGCCGGTCGATGCCGGACTGGTCACCGGCATCGTGGCCGATCAGCGCGGCCGCGATCTCGCCATTGACGTGCGCGACCGCCTGCCGCACCCCCTTGCCGCCGTAGCGCGGCCCGCCGTCCCGCAGCTCGGCCGCCTCCCGCTCGCCGGTCGAGGCGCCGGACGGCACCCGCGCCTCGGCGACCGTCCCGTCGTCGAGGCGCACGCGAGCCTCCACCGTGGGATTGCCGCGGGAATCCAGCACCTCCAGGGCGTCGATCTCGCGTATCTTCATCCGCTCTCGTCTCCGCGCCCGCGACAAGCCGTCGGCCCGGGTATCTCTCGCCCGCGCCATCCGCCACCTGAACAGGAACGGCGTGCTCCACCGCTACCGGACATCGTCACCCCGCGCGCACGCACCCCCCGCGCCAAGCCGTCGACCCGGCCCGGCCGGCACACCGGCCCGCGCTGCAGGTGGGGAGCGAGCCGGTTACGGGTCACGCATGTTCCCGGACAAGGGCGTCGTTGAGGGTGACGCCGATGCCGGGGCCGTCCGGTACCTGCAGGATCCCGCTCTCGAACCGCTCCGGCGGGTCGACCAGGTCGCCCCGCCAGGGCGCCTCGTTCCACTGGTACTCGAGAATGTCGAAGTTGGACAGGCGGGCGCAGACCTGCGCCGACGCCATCGTGCTCACCGGACCGCTCGGGTTGTGCGGCGAGACCAGCACGCCGTCGAGTTCGGCGACGGTCGCGATCTTGCCCAGCTCGGCGATGCCGCCGCAGTGCTTGACGTCGGGCATGATGATGTCGACCGCCCGCTCGCGGCACAGCGGCGCGAACCCCTCGATGCCGAAGAGGAACTCGCCGCCCGCCATCGTCTGGCTGATGCCGTCCTTGATCGCCTTGGTGGACTCGAGGTCGGTCGGCGGCACCGGCTCTTCGTACCACGACAGCGCCTGCGGCTCGAGCCGCCGCGCGACCTCGATCGCGAGCGGGACGTCGAAGTTGCTGTGGACGTCGATCTTCAGGTCGACATCGGGGCCGATGGCCGCCCGCATCGCCTCGATGCACCCGATGCCCAGCTCGGTCGCCGCTTCCACCTCGCCCGCCGGCCGGTCGAGGGCGGGAAAACCGTCGAACGGAGCGGCCTTGATGGCGCGGAAGCCGTCGGCGACCGCCTGCCGCGCATTCGCCGCGAACCCCGCGGGCGTCCGGTCGGCGGTGGCCCGGTTGATGTTCGCATAAGCCGGCAGCTCGCGCCGCACCGCGCCGCCGGCGAGCTCGTAGACCGGTACCCCGAGGGCCTTGCCGGCCAGATCCCACTGCGCCTGCTCGAGGGCGCTGAACGCGGTGGCCGGTACCCGCCCGCCGGCGGCCGCGGCCCGGCCGCGCTGTCGATAGCGCTCGACCTCGAACGGCGACCGATCCCGGATCAGATCGAAGAACGGCGCGATCTCCGGAAACTCCGTCCGGCGCCCCATCGAGGCCTCTCCCAGTCCGGTGATCCCGTCGTTGGTGGCGAGCCGCACGAAGATCCAGTTGGTGCGTCCGGTGACGCGGACGACGACGAGTTCCAGGCCGGTGATCCGCAGCCGGCGCTCCGCCTGACCGAACGGCAAGGCCGAAGACGCGGGCACCGCATGCGCCGGTGCGAAAGCGGAAGCCCGCAACGCGGGCACGAACGCCCGCAGTGAGGGCGCGGCGGCGCACGCGGAAAGGGCGCCGAGAAACGCGCGGCGAGTGGGCGGCAGCATCATCGCGTGATTCTACACCGGCGCCTCGACTCATCCGGTGCCCGCGGCGGGTCTCGCGGTCCGCTCCGGCGGCGGCACCCGCGCGGGATGCGCCTCCACCCGCCCGCCGCGCCACCGGCCAAGCAGCCCGTGGTGAAACCCCGCGTTGCACCGAGACCGGCGGGACGCGCCTGCCTGACAAGGCGTGACGTAGGGAGCATATTGGGCATATGTGACCGAGGAACAACGCAGTCAGGCAGGATGCGCCGCCGGTCGAATGCAGCGGGGACTTTCGCTACGGGCTGCAAGGGCACCGGTCTGGGAGCCCCTGGCAAGAGGCCCCGTTGCGCCCCGCCGGTCTCGGGGCGAAGCGGAGTTCAACCACGGGCGCCACCGACCGTGTCGGCCGGACGACCGGGAAAGGAAGGGACGCGGCAGGCGAACATTCGCACCACGCGACTCAGGGCGGGGACGCGGCGCCATGCGGGTCAGGACGGTACGCTAAGCTAGTACGTGTACGCAGGAAACGCGTACCCGGTGACGAAAGACGTACTCGTATCGTGTAACGCAGGAAACCGAGGTATGCAGGAAACGCGTACCCGGCGACAAGAAAGCGTGCTCGTTTAGAGAGCAGGCCGGCCGACGGACGGCACACACACATGTCACATCTGCAACCTATCGAAAATCGATGGCGGAGCGCGGGCTCACGCCCAGGCGGGACGGACACCCGCCGGCGGCGCGCCTGGGTTCCCGCCCTCGCCGCGCTGCTCCTGCTGCTCGGCTTTTCACCGGCGGCTGCACAGCCGCGGAACGATCTCCAAGCGGTCGCCGCGGTAGACGCATCGGCCCTCCGCGACTGGGACACCGTCCTCGATCGCGAGCTCCGGGACGGCGACCTGCGGCGGTACGACACGCAGCCGAGTCTCTATCTGCCGGGCCTGCAGACCGAGCGCTTCGCCCAGTACCACGAGGGGGTCCCGGTCTACGGAGCCGATCTGATCCGACAGACCGACGCCGGCGTCACCACCGCGATCTTCGGCACGCTGCTCGCGGGAATCGACGTGGACACGACGCCGGGCCTGTCGATGTCCGCGGCGCGCGCGGTGTTCGACGAGATGGCGGGCGAGTTGCTCGACACGCCGAGCCTGTGGGTATTCCCCGTCGGCGACGGGGAATACACGCTGGCCTACCGGGGCGCCCTGTCGAGCTTCCGCAGCGTCTTCATCGACGCCGGCACCGGCGAAGAGCTGTTCGAGGTCTCCGGGATTCGCGAGCAGACCATCGGCGTCGGCACCGGACTGCTCGGCGACACGCGCAAGATGTCCACGGAGTCCATCGGCGGGACGTACCGGACGCAAGACCAAGCCCGGCCGGCGCTGATCCGGACCCTCGACATGGAGTACGACGAAAACAGGTTCCTGAACAGCCTGCTTGCCTCGTTCAACGGCGTGCCCTCGTCGCTCGGAGATCTCGCCGACGACGAAGACAACCAGTGGGAGGACGGCACCGTCGTCGACGTCCATGCCGGCATGGGGTGGTCCTACGACTATCTCGCCACCCAACTCGACTGGAACGGCATCGACGGCGCCGGGAACGCCATCACCGCCTTCGTCCACCCCCTGACCCCCGAGAGGGTCCTGCGCGACGCACAGCAGTGTCTCGCGACGGCCACGAACCCGTTCGAGGAGTGCATCGTCTACGTGATCCTTGCGGGCATGATCGACAACGCCGTCTATCTCGCACCTTTTCCGGGCGCTCCGGGATCGACCGGCCTCATGGTCTTCGGCGAGCCGCTCGACTTCCCAAATCCGCTGACGGCGCTTGACGTCGTTGCGCACGAGATGGCCCACGGCGTCACCTACTTCACGGCCCGACTGGGGGATACGCCACCTCCCAACGAGCCCGGTGCGATCAACGAGGCGTTCTCGGACATCATCGGCACCGCCACCGAGTTCTACGTCCAGGAAGCCGGTGACGGACCGCTACGCGCCGACTATCTCATGGGCGAGGATACGGGATTCGCCATCCGCTCCCTGCGGGACCCGCAGGAGCTGTTCATCGAGTTCCTCGATCGTCCGTACCCCGACCACTACGACAATCTGAACCGTGGCGAAGAGGACGGCGTCCACGTCAACGCCACCATACTCGGGCACGCCTACTTTCTGGCCATCGAGGGCGGCACCAATCGCACCTCCGGCATGACGGTGACCGGGGTCGGCCACGAGCAGCGCCAGGATATCGAACGGATTTTCTTCAACGCCTGGGTCAATCTGGTGCCGTCGTTCGCCGACCACGCGATTCTGGCGCGGGCGCTGGTGCAGTCGGCCGTCGATCTGTTCGGGACGGACGCCGCCTCCACCCGGGCGATCACTGACGCCCTCCGGGCGGTCGGAATTCTGCCATGAACAACGAGATTCTCCACAGTTCGGGAGACAGTCAATGATGCCGCGCCTGCATGCCTCCACCCACTGGTTCGCTCCCGCCCGCGCATGCGCCGCGGTATCCGGTGCGCCGGACGGTCGCCTCGCGGCGGAATCTCCGTGCCTGGCCGGAGCGCGCCGCGGGTGGACGCCTTCGTTCATCGCCGCCGCCCTCGCCGGGGCGGTTCTCCTGCCGGCGACGGTCACCGCCCAGACGGGAGGCTACATCAGCTTCAACGGCGGGACCCAGGCGACGTCCACCAGCTTCAGCGACAACATCGTGTACCCCGAGTTTCACGAGGACGCGGACTTCAACGCCGCCTACGGGGTCGGTACCGGCGTCGTCTACGACGCCAGCGGCGGCGTCCGCCTGCCGTCCGGCCTCGGCTTCGGAGTCGGCGTCAGCCGTTTCGACAAGCTCGATCCCGTGTCGATAGACGCGCGCGTCCCGCATCCGTTCTTCTTCAACCAGCCCCGGTCGCTGAACGGCAGCGAGTCCGATCTGGCGCGCATGGAAACCGCGGTGCACCTGGAGATCCGCTGGTTCGAGCGGGCAGGTGAGACGGTGGATCTGGCGGTGTTCGGCGGGCCGACCTTCTTCGACGTCAAGCAGGATCTCGCGACCGCCATCGAGTACGGCCACGAGTATCCCTACACCGGGGCCAGCTTCGTCTCCGCGTCCACGGCGACGCAGTCCGCCTCGGCGATCGGGTTCCACGCCGGCGCCGACATCGGGTTCTTCTTCTCCGAGGTGGTCGGGGTGGGCGCGATGGTGCGCTACTCCAAGGCAACGGTCGAGCTGCCGTCCGAGAACGAGGGCATGGTCCCGGTCGATGCCGGCGGGTTCCATATCGGCGGCGGACTGCGGATCAGGTTCTAGCAGCCCTCAGGGCGCGCGCACTTCGACGTCGAGTTCGGCGCCGAACAGCATCGTGCGGTCGCGGTCGCGGGCCGCCCACCGGAGCAGCACCGCCGGATCGGGCTCGACGACGCCCTCGAACGACGGCAGGTCGTTGGTGGTCACCCGGATCGGCTGACTGAAATCGAACTGCTCGGGTGACAGGAGCAGCGTGTAGCGGCGGACGCCGCGCGTCGCCACCGCAATCTCGTTGCCGTTGCGCAGCAACTGCACCCGGCCGGCCGGGGCGGGACGGGGAAACGCGGTCCGGCCCGGCGGGGCGGGGATGTCGTCGGGGGGCATGAGGACGAAGGCGAGGCGCTCGCCCTCCCGCTCGACCTCGACGTCGAGCCCGGGGGCGTCCCGCGGCGCCTGCACCGCCGAGCGGAGGTCGTCCACCGTCGCCACCGCCGTGCCGTTCACCCCGACGAGCACGTCGCCGGCGCGAACCCCGGCGGACTCGGCGATCGACCCCGCCACGATGTCGACGAGCAGAATGCCGCCGGTATCGAGCTCGCCAAGCTGGTTGAAGCCGATCGGCACGCTGGGCGCGCGCGGGACGATCTCGTTGAAGTCGTCGAAGCCGGTCTCGCCGTCCACGGGCCCCAGCTCGGTGATCACGAGCCAGTGCGCGCGGTTGAACCGCTCGGTGGATTCGGTTTCCCAGACCAGCCGGTCGGGCAGCGGCCGGCGGGGCTGAGCCAGGATGAACGCGTCGATCCGCGGGCTCTCCTCATCCCACCACTGCATGTTGTGGCCCGCCTCGGGTCTCGGCCGGAAATCGACGTAGACCCCGGCGTCCACGAAGAGCTGCAGGAACGGAACCACCGAGGCGATCGGGTAGAGCCGATCCTCACCGCCGTTGATCGCGAAGAACGGCTTGTTCCGGAGGTTGGTGACGTACATCTGGCCGTCGGCGGAGGTCGATGGATTGGCCAGCACCACGGGGTGGCCGTTGAACGACAGGAACCCGGCCCACGGCGTGGGCGCCTTGAACGCGTGGTAGAACGCTCCCGTCGCCCCGTCCGACACCCCCAGCAGGTGGACCTGGTTCTCGTCGACGTTGTAGGTCCGTTTGAGGTCGTTGACCACGCCGGCGAGGTTCTCGATCTGGCTCGCCTGCCACCACATGGTCTCGCTCCACGACTCGGGGAACAGGACGATCGCGTCGTCCCGGGCGTAGCGCTCCTGGTTCCGCCACCAGGCCGCCTCGTCGCGGCGCGGCCGGCTGACGCCGCCGTGGAGATAGACCCGCACCGGATAGCGGCGGACGGGGTCGTAGTCGGGGGGAATCCAGGCGACGGTGCGATACTCGACGCCTTCGGCATTGCGCCGTGTCAACAGGCGGCGTCCCCGCGGCACGTCCGCGTCGTAGACCGCCCCCGCCCGCACGAGAGGCCACAGCGACTCGATGCCGGGATCGAGCGCGAGAACCCGTTCGACGGCCCGATCGATCTCCTCGGGCGAGCCGGCGGCCCAGAAGTCGCCGACCGCCGGCTGGAGGCCCTGCGCGGAGAGCAGCGCCGGCGTACCGATGGCGAACGCCATGGCGACCGGCGCCACGCCAAGCGACGCAAGCAAGCGACGCACCAGCGACGTCGTGATGAGTGATGACACTTGACGTTCCTGTCTCCCTGGCAGCCCGTGGTGGGTACACCCGCCCTGCGCAACGCTCGAACGCCCAACCCGCCGGACGCCTTCGCCGACCGCCGATGCACGACCGAAGCCGAGGGCCGGGAAACCCGGCGTTCATCGCCGCCGGCCACGGGTAGGAGAAGCCCATGACGAGGGGTTCCGGCGCCGGTCGATCACGGCCGGTCTTCTCGCCATGGGCTTCCGACGTCCTGCTACTGCCCGCCGGTCGTGTTGCCCGCCCCGGCCGCGGTCAGGCCGTGGGTGGCGAGGAACTTCTGAATGGTCTCGAAGATCGCCACCGTCTCCTCGCGGTTGAAGCCGCCGTGCCCACCGCCGGGCACGGTGTGGAGTTCGGTCTCGACGCCGGCACTGCCGAGCTGTTCATGGAGCTGGGTCGCATGCTGATAGGGCACCACCGGATCCGCGTCGCCGTGGATCGTCAGGATCGGGGGCAGTCCGGAGCGCACGTAGGTCAGCGGCGAGACGCGCTCGGCCACTTCGAAACGGTCGGGCAGGCTGCCCAGCCAGGTCACCGCGTAGGTCTTCATGTTGGGTCCGTCGAGCAGGTCGCCGACGTCGGTGATGCCGTACCAGTTGATGACCGCGGCCACCGACAGGTCTTCCGCCCCCGGACACTCGCGGTCGAGCCCGGCCGAGGCCGGGACCATCCCGGTCGTCAGAGCGAGGTGCCCGCCGGCGGAGTTGCCCGTAACCACGATGCGCGAGGCATCGATGTTGTACTGCTCGGCGTTGCGAATCACCCAGCGCAGCGCGCACAGGCAGTCTTCGACCGCGGCCGGAGCGAGCGATACCTGGGCCAGTCGATACTGCACGTTCACGACCGCCCAGCCCTTCTCCAGCCAGGGCAGCAGCCGCAGGACGTTGCCTTCCTTCGAGCCGGCGCGCCAGCCGCCGCCGTGGATGTACATCAGCACCGGGGTCGGCCCCTCGGCGCCCCGCGGCAGATAGAGATCGACCTTGTTGTCGCGATTGTTCGCGGTGTGATACGTGACGTTCGGCACCACGCGATAGGTGTTCGACACGTGCGACGCCCACGCCGCCGTCGAGTCCAACTGCGCCTCGGCGGTCGCCGGCGCACCGAGCGCCGCCGCCACCGCCATCGCCACGATCACCGCCGCCAGTCTTCGTCTCTGCATCATGTCCCTCATGCTTCTCCGCCGCGGTCCTCCGACCGCCGCGTTTAACGTCGCCGGCCGGGCCGGCTGGCGCTCTCTCCGCTGCCGCCAACGCGTCCTCGCCGGACCGCCGGACGCTGGCCCGGCCATCCGGGTCGACGGCGTTGCTCCTCGGTCGTCCGCGAGCAGGCGCCGCCCTCGCTTCCTGCCGCCGGCTGACGCCCTTCCCCGCCGGCTGGCCTCCCGTGGCCCGCCGGCGCCCTCCCCGGTCCCGTGCGCGGTTCACCGGACTCCCGGCCCGCGGTCCTTAACGGTAGCTCCTACGGCCGCCCCCCCGCCTCGGTCGACGCGGCCGCCGGATGCAGCATGGTCACCTTCTCGGTGACCGAATCGATCTTGGTGCGGCTGTAGAAGATCGGGAAGTACTTGCCGCGCGCCCACAGCTCGAACAGGTCGCGGTAATGCGGGCTGTCCGGATCGCCGGACTGGCCGGGGGCGTTCAGCCCGACCGAGTTGTCCCAGTTCGCGGTGTCCGCGACGATCATGAACGACGCGCCGGACGTCTGATTGTCGCCGTTGCCGGTGTTGTGCACGGTCCCGCCGTACCCGCCGCGCGGCAGCGGCCCCACGTCGAGCCGGCTCCGCATCTCGGACGTGACCGCCGCGGTCATCGGATGGCGGATCAGAGCGTGCTTGAAGCGCGCCTGCCCGTACCGCCACGTGGACTGATCGGGACCGAGCCGCTCCTCGAGATCGGCGAGCGCCTGCGTCAGGCTGCGGGCGAGCACCGCGTCGCGGCCGGCCACCGGGTCGTCTCCGAACCGGCCGTCCGGCGCGGCGAGCCAGTCGATGAGGCGCTTGGTGTTCAGGCCACCGATGACGTCGCGCGCCACCTCGGGCACGATCAGGTCGCGAAGGTTGGTCCGCAGGCGGCGCTCGAAGCTGACGTAGATCGCCGCCTCGACCGAGTCCTTGTCGAGCACGAAATCCCAGTGGCGCAGCCGGTCGCGCAGCTCGGCGACCCGCGGATCGTCAAGTGCGATCTCGCGCAGCAGGGGGACGATGTTCCGACCCGCGACGGTCAGGTCGTCATGCTGCATGCGCATCATGTCGACGACCGTCATGTGCCGGCTCGCGTCCAGCATCTCCTCCACCCGCGCCGCCCGCATCTGGTCGCCCCAGGTGTAGTGCAGCGCCTCCCAGTAGGGATAGCCGTCGGGCACCGTGTAGTTGTTCGCGGTCCCGTAGAACCCCTTCTCGGGGTTGACGACGCTGGGCAGGGCGGTGATCGGCAGAAAGCCGTCCCACTCGTAGCGGCCGTCCCCCGGTACCGGCACGAGACCGCTGTGGTACGGCCGGATCGGGGACACGCCCACCGCCTGGTAGCCGATGTTCCGGTTGCGGTCGGCCCAGATCATGTTCTCGGACGGGATCCGGCTGTAGCTGCACGCCTCGACGAACTCTTCCCAGGTGCGGGCCTGGTCCATGCGCAGGCTGGCGAGGTAGGGGGCGGCGCCGTAGTCCAGCCAGGCCGCGCGCAGCGCATACGCCTTGTGGTTCTCGCGATCCTCGAAGAGCACCGGACCGTGACGGGTGTACTTCAGCTCGACGTCGACCGCGGCCTCGCCCTTCACGGGGACGCGGTCCTCGATGACGGTCATCGTCTCCCAGCGGCCCAGGTGCCGATACTGGTTCGGATCCGCGGGATTGGTGTCGTACACGTAGAGATCTTCGTTGTCCTGCCCGAAGACGGTCAGGCCCCACGCCCCGTGCTCGTTGTGCCCGATCGACACCCCCGGCAGCACCGGCTCGCCGCCCCCGATGACGTTCCACCCCGGCGCCACCAGATGGACCCAGTAGCGGAGCGACGGCGCGCCCTGCGCGCGGTGGGGGTCGTTGACCATGAGCGGGTAGCCCGTCAGGGTGCGGCTGCCCGCGACCACCCAGTTGTTGCTGCCGATGGCCTCGTAGTCCTGCCGCTCGAGGTCGATCTCGCTCGGCAGGGCGGCGGCGAGCCGATCGAACGTGGCTTCGTCGCCGCGGTGGGCCCGGGCCACGTCCTCCGGTTCGAACCGCACCGGGCGCCGATGCGCGCGATACAGGTCGAGGATGCCGTCGTGCAGCAGGGACGCGTCAACCGCCGGATCGATCGTCAGGTCGGGGTCGCCGTAGTAGTAGTTCAGCTCCTTGACGGCGTCGGCGCCGAGCAGGGCCACCGCGCGCGCGTTGCCGATCTCGGCGCCGACGTTCCCCACCAGCCCCTGATGGCGCGAGACGACCACCTCCGGGGTCCAGTGCCCGGGCGTGATCCCCAGCAGCTCGAACTCGATTGGCAGCAGCGACGGGTCGGCCGCGGTCCGGTCGACGTACGCGTTGATCCCCCTCACGAAGGCCGGGATGATCTGGTCGCCCCGGTCGTGATAGTGGTTCATCTCGGTGGTCATGTCGCCGCGGAACCGGTGCAGCCGCGCCCCGATGTCGCGCTGCAGCTCGCGGGGCCCGAGAATCTCCGCCACCGTGCCCGTCGCCCGCCGCCGCCAGATCTCGAACTGGAACAGCCGGTCGCGGGCCGCCGCGTAGCCCTGGGCGAAGAAGAGGTCCGCCTCGCTCTCGGCGTAGATGTGGTTGAGGCCCCAGCGGTCGGTGACGATCTCCACCGGGGCCTGAAGCCCGGCGAGCTCCAGGCGCTCGGACTGCGCCCCCACGGCCGCGCCGTGGCTCGTGATACTCAACGTCAAAGCGGCCAACGCGGCCATCCGTACGCGAGTGCTGCAGGTCATGGCGGGTAGCTTCCTCCGTTCGGATGTCGGCCATCAATGGATCGAGTCGCATTATAATCCCCGTGCTTCATAATCCCCGCGCCTCATAGATCCCCGCGCCTCGTGGAACCGCTTCCGAATCGAATCATGCCTGACGACGTCTCGCCGGCCGCGGGCCGGTCTTCTCGCCTGGCCTCCGAAGACTGGTGGGCCATCTGGCTCGGTGGACTCCTGATCGCCGTCGCCGCCCTGGGACTGCTGACGGCGGTGGCCGGGGTCGGCCGCTGGACCGGCAATCCGTTGGCGGCATTCGACGGCCGCGTGGCGGGACTGGCGATGCTGGGAATGGGGCTGGCCCTCGTCACCGCGCTGGCCGTGCAGGCCATGGGCGGGCGGCTCATTCAGCACCAGGCCGGGTTCTTCGGGCTGTTCGGGCTCGCCGTCCTGTCCTACACCCTCGCCAACCAGACCGGGATCCGGGCGGCGGGAGTCGGATACGCCTTCTGGGCCCTCCTGCTGGGCCTCGTCGTCTCGAACACCGCCGGCGTCCCCGGCTGGCTGAAGCCAGCGCTGCGCAGCGAGCTGTACATCAAGACCGGACTCGTGCTGCTCGGGGCGGAGATCCTCTTCAACCGCGTCCTCGCCCTCGGCCCGCCGGGGCTCTTCGTCGCCTGGCTGGTGACGCCGCTCGTCATCCTCTTCATGTACCGCTTCGGCACCCGGGTGCTGAAGATCCCCAGCCCCTCGCTGGTCATCGTCATCGCCGCCGCCACGTCCGTCGGCGGGGTCTCGGCCGCGATCGCGACCGCCGCGGCGGCCCGGGCGAAGAGGGACGAGCTGACCCTCGCGGTCGGCATGACCCTGATCTTCACCGTCGTCATGATGATCGTCATGCCGCTCGGAATCCGGGCGATCGGCATGGATCCGACGATCGGGGCGGCCTGGATCGGCGGCACCGTGGACGCCACCGGGGCCGTCGCGGCGGCCGGGGCGATGCTGGGAGAAGAGGCGGGGCAGGTGGCCGCGGCCGTCAAGATGATCCAGAACATCCTGATCGGGATCGTCGCGTTACTGGTGGCCGTCTGCCGGGTGACCCGCATCGAGGAGACGGGCGCCTCGACCCGCCCCTCCGCGGCCGAGATCTGGACCCGCTTTCCCAAGTTCATCCTCGGCTTCCTCGGAGCGTCGCTTCTGTTCTCGTTCGTGCTCACGCCGGCCCTGGGGGACGAGGCGGTCGCCGGCATCCTCGATCTCACGTCCGACTTCCGCGGCTGGCTCTTCTGTCTCGCGTTCGTCAGCATCGGGCTCGAGTCCAACTTCCGCGCCCTCGCCGGTCAGGTGGCCGGGGGCCGGCCCATTCAGCTGTACGTCGTGGGCCAGGCCTTCAACCTGGTGCTGACCCTGATCGCGGCCTGGCTCGCGTTCGGCGGCATCCTGTTCGACCCGGTGGCATGACCAGCGGCAGCGGAAACGGTCGCATGCCCGGCGGGGCGGCAGCCCGCGCGCTCCGGGGACGGTCCAACGCGACCGAAGGTCGCGCCGTCACGCCCGAAACAGCGCCGCCGCCCGGTCGAGGGCGTCGCGCTCGCCCACCAGCACCGCGGTGTCTCCCGCGCGATACGCGAAGGCGGCCTCGCGCTGGTAGTGCGGCCGGCCGGCCCTGATCACGGCAATCTGCACGGCGCCGGTGGCCCGGCGCAGGTCGAGCGAGGCGGCGCTCCCGCCCACGGCCGCCGCGCCCGCTTCGACCTCCACCAGCTCGAGGGCATTGTGAATGCCCAGGTGCTTCAACGCGTCGAGGTGCAAGTTGGGCTGGGCGCGCCCCCGGAGCAGACCGTAGTGCTCGTCGCGCACGGCGTCGAGCTCGTGGGCGATCCGGGCGGCCGGAATCTCGTAGCGCTCCAGGGCCCGGGCGAACAGCTCCAGCGAGGCTTCGAACTCCTCGACCACCACCTCGGTGGCGCCGAGCCGCATCAACTCGTCGATGGCCTGCACGTAGCGCGTCCGCACGACGACCGCCGCCAACGGCGCCGCGCGGCGGGCCATCGCCACCCCCCGGCGCTCGTCGAACGGGGAGGAGATCGCGAAGACCACCAGCCTCGCCCCGGCGGCGCCGGCGCGCTCCAGCACGGGGTGGCCGGCGCCGTCGCCGTACAGCGTCGTGAACCCGTCGCGCCGCGCCGCCTCCACCAGCTCGGCGTTCTGGTCGATGACCACGGAGTCGATTCCGGCCGCCTGCAGCATCCGCGCCAGATAGCGCCCGGCCAGACCGTAGCCGACGACGATGGCATGGTCCCTCGGGGTGGAAGCCGGCTCGTCCGCGGCCGGTCCGGGACCTGACCGCGCCCCCAACCGGACCGCCCAGGACCGGGAGACCATCACCAGGAACGGCGCGACCATCATGGACAACGCGGCGACGGCCAGAAACACCTGATAGTGGCCGGCCCCGAACAGCCCCAGCGGGAGGCCGGCCGCCGCGAGGACGAACGAGAACTCCCCGATCTGGGCCAGGCTCAACCCGGTCGCGAGCGCGGTGTCGAACCGCCGCCCGCGCACCATCACCGCCCCCGCCGCCACCATCGTCTTCACCGCCAGCAGCAGCACCGTGCCCCCCGCGAGCAGCGGCAGTTGCGCGCCCACCACCTTCAGGTCGAGCAGCATGCCGATCGAGGTGAAGAACACCCCGCTGAACAGGGCGCGAAACGGCATGACGTCGTCGAGCGCCTGCAGGCCGTACTCCGACTCGGAGATGATCAAGCCGGCCAGGAACGCCCCCACCGCGAGCGAGAACCCGGCGGTCGACGCCACGAGGGCGGTCCCGATCGCGAAGAACCCGACGCACAGGGTGAACAGGTCCCGGTCGCGGGTCTCGACGATCCGGTCCAGCGTCCAGCGGACCACCAGCCGCCCGCCGGCGACGAGCGCGACCATCGCGGCGAGCCCCAGTCCGAGGCGGAGCAGGACGCCGCCGACGGCGCCGTCGGCGCCGAAGGGGTCGGTGCCGAACAACGGCACCACGAGCATGAGCGGCACGATGGCCAGATCCTGAAACAGCAGGATGGCGATGGCTTCCCGGCCGTGCGGCGCATCCAGCTCGCCGCGGTCCGCGAGGGTCTTGGTGACGATGGCGGTGGACGACAGCGCGGCGAGGGCGCCGTAGAACAGGCTCTGCCCCACCGGAAGGCCGAACAGCGGACCGGCCGCCGCCGCAAGCGCGAGGATGCCCGACACCTGCAGGCCGCCCGCCAGCAGAATGGACGCCCCCCAGCCCAGCACCTGCGACAGCGAGAGCTCAAGCCCGATCTCGAACAGCAGCAGCACCACCCCGATCTCGGCCAGCGCCGCCACCGCGTCCGGCTCGGGGATGAGCGCGGCGCCGTGGGGACCGATGGCGACGCCGACCAGCAGGAAACCCACCAGCGTCGGAACCCGCAGGCGGTGCGCGAGGGCGGCGACGGGAATCGCGAGACCGACGATCAGGGCCAGATTGCGGAGTACGGCGAGATCTTGCATGGGCGGAGCCGCGGCAGCGGCGTGTCAGCGCCCCTGGCGGCGCCGGAAGTACTCGATCTGATACTCGCGCACGTTGCGGTTGTGTTCCCGCAGCGTATCGGCGAACACATGCGAGCCGTCGTTCCGGCTGACGAAGTACAGATGGCCCACGTCCGCCGGCTCGACCGCGGCCCGGAGGTCGGCCGCACCGGGGGCGGCGATCGGACCGGGGGGCAATCCCGGATAGACGTACGTGTTGTAGGGCGAGTCGAACCGGAGATTCTCACGGGTGAGATTTCCGTCGTAGAGCCCGGCGAGCTGCAAGGCGTAGATGACGGTCGGGTCGCACTGCAGCGGCATCCGCCGGCGGAGACGGTTGGTGTAGACCCCCGAAACTGTCGGCCGCTCCTCGTCGAGCCCGGTCTCCCGTCGAATGAGCGACGCCAGCGTCACCACCTCGCGGACGCTGAGGCCGCGCGCCGCCGCCCGTGCCCGCAGGTCGGCGTCGAACGCCTGGCGGAACTGCGCGACCATCGCTTCGACGAGGTCGTCGGCGGTGGCGCCGCGCGGCAGCGAGTAGGTCTCCGGAAACAGGTACCCTTCGAGATCGGCCGCCTCCGGGTCGAGGTCGGCAACGAGATCGACACGCGTGCCGGCGGCCAGAAACGCCTCGGCGGACCCGAACCCGGAACGGCCGAAGAGGTCGGCCATCTCGTGCCGGGTGAGCCCTTCGGGGAAGGTGATCGGCAGCAAGTGGACCTTGCCCTGCGCGATCGTCTCGACGACCGCCACCGCGGGCAACGGCGCCGCGAACCGGTACTCCCCGGCCTGCAACCCGCGGTCCCGCCCGCTGCGCCACACCGCTATCCGGTAGGTGATCTCGTCGCGAACGACGCCGGAGGCCACGAGCTGGCGGCCGATCGCCAAGGTCGACGTCCCCGGCCGGATGTCCACGAAGACCTCCGCGTTCTCGTACCCGCGATACGCCTCGTCCGCCCGGTCGTAGAGCCGCCGGGCGCCCCAGGCGGCCAGTCCGGCCACGACCAGCACGACGACGGCGGCGGCCGCGAGGAACTTCTTCATCCGCCTTCCTCCCCGTCCCGCCCGTCGAGATAGTCCTGCAGGATGATCGCGGCGGCCGCGGCATCCAGCCGCGCCTTGCGCCGGCGCCAGTCGCGCTCGCGCAGCGCGAGCCGCTGCTCGGCCTCCACGCTCGTGAGCCGCTCGTCCTGCAGGGTGACCGGCAGGCTGGTCCGTTGCTCAAGGGCCCGGGCGACCGCGGTCACCCGGGCGCCTTCCTCGTGGGGACGACCATCGAGGTGGGACGGAAGCCCGACCACGACGTGGGCCACCGGAGCATCGTCCTGCGCCAACTCCCCGAGCAACGCCGCGATCCGTCCGGTGACCGCGCCCGCCGACCCTGCGCCGCTCACCGTCCGCCACGGGGTCGCGAGCGTGCCCGACGGATCACTCACCGCGATCCCGATGCGGCGCCGTCCGAGATCCAGTCCGAGCACTCTCACACCGCAGGCCCGCGCGACCGTCGGACAACCATCCTCTCCAGAGTAGCATCCCGCGGGCAGGGGCGACCCCCTCCGGCTTCGGTTTGGAATCGACGATCGTCCGGCGGATTCGATAGAATGACGGCTGGTAGAGGCAATGGGTCCGTGCCCGGCAGGACCACAGCATTGAGGTTGCCAGTGACCGATCGCACCCGTTTCATCGTCCTCGCGTTGACGTTTCCGATCATGGCCTACACGTTGGTGGGGAGCATGCTCGGGGGCGTGGGCGCTCAGGAAGGCGCCTACCGGCACCTGCGGATCTTCGAAGAGGTGGTGTCGCTGGTCACCAGCAACTACGTGGAGGAGGTCGATGCCGAGCGCATCATTCACGGCGCGCTGTGGGGGCTGGCGGAAGGGCTCGACCCGGAGAGCTCGTACCTGACCCCCGACGAAATCCTGATCCATGACGCCGGACCCGACGACGCGGAAGCCGGCGTCGGTCTCACCCTCACGCGCCAGTACTACATTCAGGTCGTAGCGGCGCGGGACGGTTCGCCCGCCGCCCTGGCCGGTCTCCGGCCCGGCGACTACCTCCGCCAGATCGACGGGAATCCGACGAGGATGATGTCGATTGTCGGCGCACACCGGCTCCTGCGCGGCGCCGCGGGGTCGGCGGTGAGCCTGGAGATCATTCGCGGCAACGCGGCCGAACCGGTGACGATAGAGCTGGTGCGAGGCGACGGTCGGTCCGCCAACGTCACGAGCCGGATCGCGGCGCCGGGTATCGGCTATCTCCGCATCGCCGAATTCGACGCCACCACCGTGGGTGCGATCGGCGCCGCGAACGACAGCCTGACCGCCCAGGGCGCCGAGCGCCTGGTCATCGATCTCCGCGGCACCGCGAACGGGTCCTTCGAGACCGGAATCGCCGCGGCGGAGATGTTCACGGACGCCGCTCCGCTGGTGCTCCGCGAATCGTCGACCGAGCGGCAACCCGTCGCCCGCAGCCCCCGGCAACCGTCGATCGCGCAGCCGGTGGCGCTGCTGACCAACTTCGGCACGGCCGGAGCCGCAGAGCTGTTCGCGGCGGCCCTCACCGACGCCGGACGGGCCGACACGGTAGGAATCCGCACCGCCGGCCGGACGGCGGAGCAGACATTGGTTCGGCTGCCCGACGGCGGCGGCCTCCTGCTGTCGTCGACACGCTATCTGACGGCGTCGGGCGAACCGATCCACCGGCAAGGGGTGGAGGCGGTGGTCCCGGTCCAGGAACCGGCGGTCGAACTGTCGCCGTCGCCGGCCGAGGCGCCGGACGAGGCGCCGGAGGATCCCGCGCTCGACCGGGCTCTGGAGCATCTCGCCGGGATGTCGGAGCAGGAGTCGGCGCCGTAGGCGCGGCGTTTTCGTCCCCGCCGGCCCGGCCGTCATCCGTTTGACTGATTCATCCGGGGGTTGCTATATTGTTATGCTTGGGGATTGTCCCGTATCTCTAGGCGCGTAGCTCAGCTTGGTTAGAGCGCCTGCTTGACACGCAGGAGGTCGGCGGTTCGAGTCCGCCCGTGCCTACCACCTTACAAGAAGTAGAAGTACCAGTACCACCACGCAAGACAACCATGAACCAGGTGACCGTTACCCTGCCGGACGGGTCCGCGCGGCACGTGCCGGCCGGAACCCCCGTGCGCAACGTTGCCGAGAGCATTTCACCGCGGCTCGCGAAGGCCGCGCTGGCGGCCACCGTCGGTGACCGCCTGGTCGACCTGAGCCATCCGCTCGAGGAAGATGCGCCGGTTCGCATCGTGACCCGGGACGGACCGGAGGCGCTGAAGCTCTATCGGCACAGCACCGCGCATCTGCTGGCCGCCGCCGTCACCAGCCTGTTCCCGGAGGCCCAGTGCGGCATCGGACCGCCGACCGAGGAGGGCTTCTTCTACGACTTCGTCGTGCATCGTCCGTTCGTGCCCGAAGATCTCGAAGCGATCGAGGCCAAGATGCGCGAGTTGGCGCAGCAGGACCGGGCCTACGAACGCAAGATGATGCCGAAGGAGGAGGCCAAGCGCTACTTCGCCGACCGCGGGGAGCCGCTCAAGGTCCAGCTCATCGAAGAAAAGGGCGGACCTGTCGTCTCGTGCTACACCATCGACGGCGTGTTCATGGACTTCTGCACCGGTCCCCACGTGCCCTCGAGCGGCGTCCTCAAGGCGTTCCGCGTGCTGACCAGCTCGAACGCCTACTGGAAGGGGGATGCCCGCAACCAGCCGATGCAGCGGATCTACGGCACCGCCTTCTTTACCGGCAAGGCCCTCGGAGAACACGTACGGCGGATCGAGGAAGCCAAGAAACGCGATCACCGCAAGCTCGGACGCGAGCTCGGGCTGTTCACGTTCCATCACTGGGCGCCGGGCGCCGCGTTCTGGCTGGGCCACGGCACCACGTTGTGGAATCTGCTGGCCGAGTACATGCGGGCGACCCTGTTCCCGGAAGGCTACGTCGAGCTCCGCACGCCGCTGGTCTACAACAAGCAGCTCTGGGAAACCTCGGGGCACTGGGCGCACTACGAAGAAAACATGCTGCGGGTGGAGTCGGAGGGCGAGACCTACAGTCTCAAGCCGATGAACTGCCCGGGGCACATGCTGGTCTTCGCGAGCGAGGTCCGGAGCTATCGCGACCTGCCGATTCGCTACCACGACCAGAGCGTGCTGCATCGGGACGAGGCGTCCGGGGTGCTCGCGGGGCTGACCCGGGCCCGCCAGTTCTGCCAGGACGACGCGCACTGCTTCGTCGCCCCGAATCAGATCAGCGGCGAAGTCGAGCGCCTGCTGCGCCTCGTGCAGCGGGTCTACGCCGACTTCGAGCTCGAGTTCTCGGTGGAGCTGTCGACGCGGCCCGACACGTTCCTGGGCGAGACCGCCACCTGGGACCAAGCCGAGGCCCAGCTCGAGCAGGCTCTCGAGGCGGCCGGCCAGGACTACCGCATCGCGGAAGGCGAGGGCAATTTCTACGGCCCCAAGATCGATTTCCACGTCGTCGACGCCATCGGCCGAAACTGGCAGTGCGCCACGATTCAACTCGACTACCAGCTTCCGGAGCGGTTTCAGCTCAAGTACATCGGCGAGGACAACGCCGAGCATCGTCCGGTGGTCATCCATCGGGCGATCTTCGGCAGCTTCGAGCGGTTCATCGCCCTGCTCATCGAGCACTATGCCGGTGCTTTCCCGCTCTGGCTGGCGCCGGTGCAGACGGTCGTCGTGCCCATCGCCGATCGCCACCTCGACTACGCCGAGTCGGTGGCGGCCCGTCTGCGCGCGGCCGGCCTGCGGGTCGAAGTCGATGCCCGGCATGAGAAAATGGGGTATAAGATCCGCTCGGCGCAGCTCCGAAAGATTCCTTACATGCTGGTGACCGGCGATCGAGAGGCGGACGACGGCGCAGTGGCCGTCCGACACCGGCGGGACGGCGACCGCGGGGCCAGCCGGGTCGAGGACTTCATCGCGGCGGCGCTCGACGAAGTGCAGAGGCGGAGAGCCCACGGCGACCAGGCGGCGCACCAGTGACGCCGTCCGCACCCTCACCACTTTCACAAGGGGGACGCTATCGCTTTTGTTCGTACTCAACGGCGTGAGACTCGGACGCGTACCAACGAACGGATACGCGTGCGGGAGATCCGGGTCATCGACGACACGGGTCAGCAACTCGGCATCATGTCGCCCCAGCAGGCGCTGGCCATCGCCCGGGAGAAGGGGCTCGACCTGGTCGAGATCTCCCCGACGGCGTCACCGCCCGTGTGCCGCATCATGGACTACGGGCGGTATCACTACCAGGAGCAGAAACGCACCCGGGAAGCGCGCAAGAACCAGAAGTCGATCGAGCTCAAGGAGATCAAGTTCCGGCCCAAGGTGGACGAGCACGACTACAACTTCAAGAAAAGGCACATCGAGCGCATCGTCAAGGAAGGCGACAAGGTGAAGGCCACGATCTTCTTCCGCGGGCGGGAAATGGCGCACCCCGATTTCGGGCGCCGCATTCTCGACCGCCTGATCGTGGACCTCGAGGGCGTGGCCGCGGCCGAGATGCGCCCGAGCATGCAGGGCAACCAGATGCACATCATCCTGTCCGGCGTCGGTGGCGCCAAGAAGGGACAGGGGAGCTAGATTCGAATGCCGAAGATGAAGACACACCGCGGTGCCGCGAAGCGCTTCAAGCTGACAGCCAGCGGGAAGATCAAGCGCAGCAAGTCGCTGAAGCAGCATATCCTGACGAGCAAGTCGACCAAACGGAAGCGGAATCTCCGGAAATCGACCCTGATTTCGGCCGCCGACACCCGCCGGGTTCAGCGGCTGCTGCCGAACGGATAGGAGCCCGCGGTGAAACCGCGCGTTCACCACGGGCTCATGGACCGGGCGGGTGCTCCGCCCCCCAACCGACGGATTGAGGGAGTTTCATAGATGCCACGAGTAAAACGTGGACCGGTGCGGCGCGCGAAACGCAAGAAGCTGCTGGCGCGCACCAAGGGTTTCTTCGGCACCAAGAGCAAGCTGTACCGGGCCGCCAAGGAAGCGGGCGACAAGGCCGCCGAGTACGCATACGTCGGGCGCCGCCTGAAGAAGCGGGACTTCCGCCGCCTGTGGATCCTGCGGATCAACGCCGGCGCGCGCGAGCATGGGCTCAGCTACAGCCGGTTCATGCACGGTCTGAGCGAGGCCGGGGTCACCCTCGACCGCAAGAGTCTCGCGGACCTCGCGGCGACCGAACCCACCGCCTTCGCCCATCTCGCGGCCCAGGCCGCGGCACAAGACAACGACGCGCAGCCGGCAGCGTAGCGGCGGCGCCGAGCGGGAAGCGTCACGACGCTTCCCGCGGTCGAACCGATGGCCCGGCCGCCGCCCGGCCGCGCGGCGACTGCTCACCTTGGTACTGCCCATCATGAGTGCCACGAACGATATCGACGGTATTCGCGCCGCCTTCCAGGCCGATCTCGCGGCGGTCGCGTCCGAGCCTGACCTGCAGGCGATGCGGGACCGGTATCTGGGCCGCAAACGAGGCGCCATCGCGGCGCTGATGCAGGGTGTGGCCGGCGCACCCCCCGAGGCCCGACCCGCACTGGGCAAGGGCGCCAACGTCCTGAAACGGGAAATCGAGCACGCGCTGGCGGAGCGGCGGAAGACGCTGCGCGCCGCGGCGAGACCGGCCGGAGGCGTCGACGTCACCCTGCCGGGCCGCGAGATGCCGTTCGGGCGGCGCCACCCGCTGACCCTGATTCGCGAGCAGGTCGAATCGATCTTCGAGGCGCGGGGGTTCGAGATTCTCCAAGGGCCGCAGGTCGAAGACGACTACCACAACTTCGAGGCCCTCAACATGCCGCCGGACCACCCGGCCCGCGACATGCAGGACACGTTCTATCTCGACGGCTCGATGCCCGGCGGAGGCGCACCGGCGACCCTGCTCCGCACCCACACGTCGGGGATGCAGATCCGCTACATGGAGCAACACCAGCCGCCGGTGCGGATCATCGCGCCCGGGCTGGTCTACCGCCGCGACACCCCCGATCTGACCCACTCGCCCATGTTCATGCAGGTGGAGGGGCTCCTGGTCGACGAGGGGATCACGATGGCGGACCTCAAGGGGACCCTCGTCGGCTTTCTCCAGGCGTTCTTCGACCCCGGCACCCGGGTCATGTTCCGGCCGAGCTTCTTCCCCTATACCGAACCGAGCGCCGAGGTCTTCATAAGCTGCGTGTTCTGCAGCGGTGACGGGTGTGCGATCTGCAAGCAGACCGGCTGGCTCGAGATTCTGGGCTGCGGCATGGTGCACCCGGCGGTCTTCGAGGCGGTGGGATACGACCCGGAGCGCTATACCGGATGGGCATTCGGTCTCGGCATCGACCGGGTCGCCCTGCTCAAGTACCGGGTCGAGGACATCCGGCTCTTCTACGACAACGACTTGCGCCTGCTGGAGCAGTTTCCCCATTGAGAATCCTCGCGTCGTGGCTGCGGGAGCTCGTCGACATTCCGGTCGATATCGACGAGCTGGCTGACAAGCTGACCATGTGCGGGTTCGAGGTCGGGGCGGTCGAGCCCTGGCCGAACGACCCCGAAGCGCCGGACGACGCACCGGATGCGGTGCTCGATCTCGAAATCACGACGAACCGTCCCGACTGTCTGTCGGTGCTCGGCATCGCGCGCGAGGTCGCCACGGCGTACGACACCGACCTGCGGACGCCGGCGGCGGCGCCGCCCTCCGATGCCGAGCCGGGGGCCGCCGTCTCCATCACCATCGACGACCCGGACCTCTGTCCCCGGTACGCGGGCGCGCTCGCGCAGGTGGCGGTGGGACCGTCGCCGCCGTGGCTCGCCCGGCGGCTGGAAGCGGCCGACGTGCGGCCCATCAACAACGTCGTCGACGTCACGAACTACGTCATGATCGAGCTCGGACATCCCCTGCACGCGTTCGATCTGGACCGGCTGGCCGGCCCGGAGATCCGCGTACGCCGGGCGCGCGCCGGGGAGACCGTGACGACCCTCGACGGCGTGAACCGGACCCTCGACCCCGAGATGCTGGCGATCGCCGATGCCGAACGCCCGCAGGCGGTGGCCGGGATCATGGGCGGCGCCGCCTCGGAGGTCAGCGCGGCCACGCGCACGATCGTGCTCGAGGCCGCCTGGTTCGATCCGATCTCGGTACGGCGCACCAGCCGGCGGCTGGGTCTCGCCAGCGACGCCTCCTACCGATTCGAGCGCGGCGCCGACGTGGCGGCGCCGCCCGCCGCGATCCACCGGGCTCGCCGGTTGCTGGCCGACATCGCGGCGGGAACGCCCCGCGGCGCGCTCGTCGACCGCTTTCCGGCCCCCCCCGCACCGATCGAGGTACGGCTCCGGCACTCCCGGATCGGACGTGTGCTCGGTCAGTCCATCGACGAAGGCTTCGTGGCCCCGGCCCTGACGCGTCTCGGCTTCGAGCCGACGCCTGCCGAGGAGGACGACGGCGCCGTCTGGCGCGTCCGGGTTCCGACGTTCCGGGTGGACGTCAGCCGGGAAGAGGACCTGATCGAGGAAATCGCGCGCCACCACGGCTATGACGAGATTCCGACCACGTTCCCGGCTCTGACCCGGCCCGCGGCGGCGCCGGGCCCCTGGCGGGACCGCGACCGCCTCGCGCGCCGCCTCCTGACCGGCAGCGGCTTCTCGGAGGCGGTCACCTACGGCTTCATCGAACAGGCTGCCGCACGCGCCGTCCACGCGGACCCGCAGGACGTCGTGGCCCTGCGCAACCCGCTGTCGGAACGCGGCGCCGTGCTCAGGCCCTCGCTGCTCCCCGGTCTCGTCGATTCCGTGGTCCACAATCGGCGCCGCGAGCGGCACGACGTCCGGCTGTTCGAAATCGGCAGCCGCTTCCGCCAGGGGGATGGAGAGATACCGGCCCTCGGGATCGCGATCACCGGCTCGGCCGTCGCGGTCCACTGGAGCGCCCCCGCCCGCCGGGCGGACCTGTTCGACCTGACCGGAGTCGTCGCCCGGTTGTGCGCCGGGTTCGGCATGCAGGCGACGTTCGAGCCGATGACCGCCGGCCATCTGGTGCCGGGACAGAGCGCCCGCGTGCATCTGCAGACCGGCGGCACCCGCGTCGTCCTGGGAGAGGCCGGCCAGCTCGATCCGGCATTCGCCGCGACGCGCGGCATGACCGGACTCGATCCGGTGTACGTGGCCGAGCTCGACCTGCGGCCGCTGCACCTCGGCGCCTTCGATCGCCTGCGGGCGGCGCCGGTGCCCCGATATCCGTCGATCACGCGTGATATCTCGGTCGAAGTCGACGAAGCCTTGCCTGCCGCACAGGTTCGTGGCACGATCCGGGCGGCGGCCGGGCCAACCCTGGTCGAGGTCGTCGAAGTCGACCGCTATACGGGATCGGGAGTGGCCGCGGGCGCCGTCAGCCTGTCGGTTCGTTTGACGTTCCGAGCCCCCGATCGCACGCTGACCGACACCGAAGTCCAACGAAGCACCGACACGGTGCTGCAGGCGCTCACGGAAACCCATCACGCGAGACAGCGTTAGCCCATACGACGGCGGTCACCCGGACCGCTTGGCACGACGGCCGTCACGTGTCACGGAACAACGGCCGCTCGCGCTGCGAGGAGTTGCTCATGGCGAAAACGGAAGCCTCCGTCGAAGTGAGGCCCATCGAACAGTTGGCCGAGCGGATTCAGACCCTGATTGACCTGCTCGAGACCACTCGCGCGGAGTTGAAGATGGCCCTTGATGACAACACCCGCCTGTCGGGCGAAGTCGAAGAGCTCGGCGGCAAGCTGCAGGCCGCCGAGGAACAACAGGCGTCGCAGACCCGGGAGTTCCAGTCCGAGCGCGACGAAATCCGGGAGCGCATCACGCAAATGCTGGAGCAGATCGAAGAGCTCAGCCTGTAGGGAAGAATCTCCACGCATCCGAGAGCTGTCACCGTGACCGAGATTGAAGACGGACCCGTGACCGGCGATGCGCCGCAGGTCGTGACCGTGGAGATCATGGGGCAGCGCTTCTTGCTCCGGAGCTCGCTCGACATCGAGTACATCAACCGGCTGGCCAGCTACGTCGACCGCAAGATTCAGGCCGCGACCGAGCATTCGACCGGCGGAGACACGGTCCGCATCGCGGTGCTGGCGGCGATGAACATCGCCGACGAGTACTTCCGCAGCCGCGACACGGAGACTTCGCTCGAGCGGGCGGTGAAGACCCGGGCGAGTGAAATCGAACGGATGGTCGACATCGCGCTCGCGGGTGACGAGCCGGCGACCGAGAACTGAGCCTTCGGACGGCCGGATCGCGGCATCCCGGAACCGGGCCTTGCAGGCGGTGCGGGTTCGTTCTAAGATCGGCTTATCGAGAGCGACTCAGACAGGCGGTCACGCTCTGCCGCATGTGTCGGCAGTTGGCAGCCATTTGGATTCAAGAGATCCCTGCAGTGTTCGTGATGGTTCTGGAGGCTCGTTTGAGCCAACGCTATATTCAAGAGAGCCGCGACGTTTCGTAGCGTGCAGGCCTCCGCGCGAGGTAGCGCAAAGCGAAGCTGGGTACTACAGCAGCGGCTCCACCTGCTTTGTTGGCAGGTTCATTCGACCTCCCCACACGGCAATGCGGGGCTTTACACCTTACCTCTCCAGGCGTCGCCGTTCGCCGGCCCGTCGTGACTGCCACGGGCCGCCGAACCGGCGCCTCCCGTCGAGGGGCTGCCCGCCACGCCGGTTGTCTGGCGCTCCCCGCGACCCCCGGCTACGCCAGCCGCGGGGTCCGAGGGATCACCCATGGACCTTGTCTCGACCGCGGGCATCCTCCTGGCCGTGCTCGTCGTGTGCCTCGTGTGGGTCGTCACCCGCGAACGCGCCGCCCGCACCACCGTTCGGGCGGCGGAAGCGGCTGAACGGCTCCTGCATGACGCCCGCCGGGAGGCTGACGCCTACCGGAAGGAGACGGAGTTCGCCGCCAAGGAGCAGGCCCACACCCTGTTGCAGGACAGTGAACATCAGAGCCAGGAGCGACGGGACCAGCTGGCGTCCATCGAGCGGCAGCTCACCCGCAGGACCCAGGAGCTGACGGATCAGGATCGCGAGGCCAAACGCACCGAAGTCCTGCTCGATGAACGGCAACGGCAGCTCGACGACCGGGACCGCGTCCTCGCCGAGGAGCGCAACCGCTGCGACGAGTTGATCCGCGAGCAGCAGCAGGCCCTGCAACGCGTCTCCGGTCTCACCGCCGACGAGGCGAAGGATCTCGTCATCAAGCAGATCGAACAGGAGGCTCGCCGCGACGCCGCCAACCTCGTCAAGCGGCTCGAAGCGGAAGCCCGGGAAATGGCGGCGGAGAAGGCGAAGCAGATCATCACCCAGGCCATCCAGCGTAGCGCCCCCGAGCATGCCATCGAGACCACGGTCTCGGTCGTCGACCTGCCCAGCGACGATCTCAAGGGACGCATCATCGGCCGCGAAGGCCGAAACATCCGGGCCCTCGAGCAGGCCACCGGCGTCGAGCTGATCGTCGACGACACCCCCGGCGCGATCATTCTGTCGAGCTTCGATCCCTTCCGCCGCGAAGTGGCGAAACAGGCCATCGAGCGGTTGATCGCGGACGGCCGGATCCATCCCGCCCGCATCGAAGAAGTCGTCGAAAAGGTCAAGGTCGAGCAGGACGAACTGGCCCTCAAGGAGGGCGAGGCGGCGGCGTTCGAGCTGGGGCTCTTCGACATGCAGCCGGAAATCCACCGGCTGATGGGGAAGCTGAAGTTCCGCACCAGCTACGGCCAGAACGTGCTGCGGCATTCGAAGGAGGTCGCCTACCTGGCCGGCATCATGGCCCGCGAGGTGGGACTCGACGCGCACACGACGATACGCGGCGCGTTCGTGCACGACATCGGGAAGGCCATCGACCGGAACCTGCAGGGAACCCATCTCACGCTCGGTATCGACTTCCTGCGCCAGCACGGCGAGAGCGAGGCGGTCATAGACGCCATGGCCGCCCATCACATGGACATCGACTGGCCGTCGCTGGAGTCGATGCTGGTGCAGGCCGCGGACGCCATCTCGGCCGCCCGCCCCGGCGCCCGGCGGGATATCCTCGAGTCGTACATCAAGCGTCTCAAGCAACTCGAGAGCATTGCCGACTCGTTCGACGGGGTCTCGAAGGCGTACGCGCTGCAGGCGGGACGCGAGGTCCGCATCATGGTCGAGAGCGAGAAGGTGACCGACGAAGAGGCGATCTGGCTGTCGAAGGACATTGCGAAGCGGGTCGAGAACGAGCTTCAATATCCCGGCCAGATAAAGGTGACGGTCATTCGCGAAACCCGGGCGGTGGACTACGCCAGATAACGTCGCCGCCGGCCCCGCGACGACCGTCGGCGACCTGGGCGAGGCGGCCATCATCGAGCGGATACGCCGCCGGACGCCGGCGCCGCCGGACTGGGTCCCCACCGGCATCGGCGACGATGCGGCGGTCGTGGAGCCGGCCCGCGGCACCCTCGACGTCGTGACCACCGACACCCTCGTCGAAGGCATCCACTTCGATCAGTCGTTCGTCTCGGCGGCCGATATCGGTCACCGGACGCTCGCGGTGAACCTGAGCGATCTGGCCGCCATGGGCGCCGCGCCGCGGGTGGCGGTGCTGGCCCTGGTCCTGCCCGGGGCGATGACCGTGGTCGATCTCGACGCGGTGATCGAGGGCCTGCTCGGGCTGGCGGCCCGGCACCGGATCGCCCTCGTCGGCGGCAACGTCACCCGCACGCGCGGCCCCCTGGTGCTGGGACTGACCGCGATCGGCGCGGTCCGGCGCCGGCGGGTGGTGACCCGGGACGGCGGCCGGCCGGGAGACGAGCTCTGGGTGACCGGCACCGTCGGGGCCGCCGCGGCCGGGCTCGACGCGCTCCGCCGGATGCCGGCGGTGGACCCGGCCTCCGAGCCCCATCTCGACGACTGCATCGAGCGCTACCGGCGGCCGGAGCCGCGGGTCCGCATCGGCGCCCTGCTCGGCCGGAACCGCGTGGCGCGCGCCGGCATCGACCTGAGCGACGGATTGGCGGACGGGCTCCGCCAGCTCACCCGCGCCTCCGGCGTCGGCGCGGTCGTGGACGCGGCCACGATACCCGTGCATCCCGGGGCGCGACGGTGGTTCGTCCGGGACGGGAGCGACCCGGTCGAGGCGGCCCTGCGCGGGGGGGACGACTACGAGCTGCTGATTGCCGTGCCCCGCCGCAACCGGCGCGGGCTCCGCACGCTCGCGCGCCTGTTCCAGGGCGTCCCCGTCACCCGCATCGGCGAGCTGACGAAGACCCCGGATCTCGTGCTGCGCACCCCCGACGGCGACCGTGCGCTCCCGCCGGGATACGAGCACTTTCGGCAGGCGCCGCCGGCCGGGGAGCGCCAAACCTGACCCTTCACCCGGCCGAGCGCCGCATCACAACCCTGATCGACCGTGGACTGTCACTGTGCAAGTGATATCGTTGTTGTATGCCGTGGACGGATATTCTCTCGCCGGCCATCGTGGTCGCCGTGGTGGTGTTGCTGTGGCGTGACACCAACGGCCGCATCGCCTCCTTGGCCGCGACGGTTGGTGACATCGATTGCCGCCTCGCAACGCTGGAAGGGCGGATCACCGGCGGGCAAGACCACCGGACCACCCTGTCCACCCGGCAAGATCAATCCTGATCGGTCACGCGAAGCCGACCCGCTCCCTCCACAAGCAGACTCGGACACTACCGGGGAGGCGACTTGCCGCCAGACGGCCGCCACGGTATAAGATAGATCGTCAATGGCACGTCCGGGTGATGTCCCGGAGCGGGATCCGGGGCGGCCGGGCGAACCGCAGCCGCCGCGGATCCCGACGGGCCACGCCCCCAGTCACGAATCCGGAGGAAACCCATGAAACGATCCAGCTACGCCGCTCTCGCCGGCCTGTTCGCAGTGGCGGTCCTGGCCGGGACCAGCCTCGTCGCCCAGCAGAACGCCGCGCACAACCACATCGGCCACGTCACCGACGCTTGGCGCGACACGCCGGACGGGCAGGGCCTGCTGCCGGCGGCCATCGCCGAGGCCGAGATCGCCGCGCGGCACGCGGGCCTGGCGGCCAGCGACCCGAGCAACTTCGCCTCCATGAAGCGGCACACCACCCACGTGCTGCACGCGGTCGATCCCGAGCAGATCGAGAACGGCCCCGGTCTGGGCTACGGCGTGAAGCGGGGGGCGGCCGGCGCGGCGCAGCACATCACCGCCGCCGCCAACTCTGACGGCGCGTCGGGCGCGGTGAAGACCCACGCCAACCACGTCGCGACCTCGGCGCAGAACACGGTGGCGCGGGCCGACGAGATCGTCATGCTGGCGAAGCGCATCGCCCGGACCACCACCGCGGCCGACGCCTCGGGCCTCGTCGCCGAGCTGAACACCCTCGCGCAGGCGCTGCTGTCGGGCGTTGACGCCAACGGCGACGGGCGCACCGGCTGGCAGGAAGGCGAAGGCGGCCTGGAAGTGGCCGCGACGCACGCCAACCTGATGAAGCAGGCGGAAGGGCTCTAGTCGTTTCGAGGCCGGGCGTGGGGTGGCGTCCAACGGGCACCGCCGCGCCACGTCCCGGCCACCCCTGCCCGCGACACGCCGCCAGCCGGGGAAACCGCCCCGCTTGGGGCTCTCGGGCATCCTCGCCTACGGCGCCACCGGCGCCATCTCGACTTCCTGGTCGCGGTACTGCAACTGGTAGAGCGTGTGGTACAGGCCCCGCTCGGCGAGCAGCTGCTGATGGCTGCCCTGCTCCCGCAGCCGGCCCTTGTGGAAGACGAGAATCGTGTCCATGTCCTGCACCGTCGACAGGCGGTGGGCGATGGCGATGGTCGTGCGGCCGGACATGAGCACGTGCAGGGCGTCCTGGATGAGCCGCTCGGTGTCGGTATCGACGCTCGACGTGGCCTCGTCGAGCAGCAGCACCGGCGGTCGGCAGGCGAGGGCGCGCGCGAACGACAGCAGTTGACGCTGCCCCACCGAGAACGTGGCTCCCCGCTCGGCCACCGCCGTCTCGAGTCCGTCGGACAGTGACGCGATGAATCGGTCGGCATGCACCCCTCGCGCCGCCCGGCGCACGTCGTCGTCGGTGATGGACTCGTTGCCGAGACGGATGTTGTCGGCCACGGTCCCCGAGAACAGGTAGACGTCCTGCAGCACGAGGCCGAACCGCGACCGCAGGTCGTGGAGCGGGAGGTCGCGGATGTCGACGCCGTCGATGGTGATTCGCCCGCGGTCGACGTCGTAGAACCGCATCAGCAGGTTGATCAGGGTGCTCTTCCCCGCGCCCGTCGCCCCGACCACGCCGACCCGCTGGCCGGGCGCGACGTCGAAGGTGACGTCTTCGAGGACGTAGTGGTCGCCGCGATACGCGAACCACACGTTCTCGAACCGGATGTGTTCACCCGCGCGCGCCGCGGCAGCCGGGGCCGCGGGGTCGGCGACCGCATCGCCGTGGTCTCTCTCGTCATGCCGCGCGGGCTCCCGCAACGCGGCGGACGGGGCCGCGGGGTCGGTGACCGCCACCGGGGTGTCGAGCAACGCGAAGATCCGCTCGGACGACGCCATCGCCGCCTGCAGGACGTTGAACTTCTCGGACAGATCGCTGATCGGACGGAAGAAGCGCTGCGAGTACAGCACGAACGCCACCAGGGACCCGAGCTCGAGGCTGCCCTGCAGCGTCCACCCGCCGCCGAACCAGATGATCGCGGCGACGGCCAGCGCCCCGAGCACCTCGATGGCGGGATAGAACACCGCGTAGAAGAAGATGGACGCGAGATGCGCGTCCCGGCAGGCGAGGTTGATCGCGTCGAACCGCTCGTACTGCCGCGCCTCGCGCCGGAAGAGCTGCACCGTCGCCATTCCCGTGACGTTCTCCTGCAGGAAGGCGTTGATCCGGGCGATCCAGCCCCGCACCTCGCGATACGACTGCCGGGCGTGACGGCGGAACCACTGCGTCACCGCCGCGATCAGCGGGAGCACGGAGAGGGCGACGAGGGCGAGGCGCCAGTCCATGACGAACAGCACGATCGCGATGCCCGTCAGCATGAAGACATCGCGGAAGACCGACACCACGCCCGACGCAAACAGGTCGTTCAGGGCATCGACGTCGGTGGTCACGCGGGTCATCAGGCGGCCGACCGGGTTGCGATCGAAGAACGCCACGTCGAGACGCTGCAGATGCGCGTGAATCTGCATCCGCAGGTCGAAGATGATGCGCTGGCCGGTGACCTGCAGCGCGTAGGTCTGCACCGACTCCAGCACGTAGGACAGCACCAGGACCCCGAGCAGCAGCAGGGCCAGCGGGGTCAGGCCGTCGACGTCTCCCGCCGCGATATGGGTGTCGATCGCCACCTTGGTCAGATACGGCGGCACGAGCTGCAGGATCGAGAGCCCCAGAATCGCGAAGAACGCCAGTCCGATGCTGGCGCGGTAGGGCCGCATGTAGCCCAGCAGCCGGCGCATCAGGCGGGCGTCGTAGGCCTTGCCGAGAACCTCGTCGTCGGGCTCGATCATCCCTGCTCCAGCGCCTGTTCGATCAGTTGCTTGCGGTGCAGCCCCGCATACAGCCCGTTGCGCGCCACCAGCTCGTCGTGGGCCCCGCGCTCGGCGACGCGGCCTTCATCATCGAGCACGAGGATCTGGTCGGCGGCCCGCACCGTCGAGATGCGGTGCGACACGATGATCGACGTGCGCCCGCACAGGACGCGGCGGAGGCCGGCCAGGATATCCGCTTCCGTGCGGGCGTCGACGGCCGACAGGGCGTCGTCGAGCAGGAGGATCCGCGCATCCGCGGAGATCGCCCGAGCCAGCGCCGTCCGCTGTTTCTGCCCGCCGGACAACGTGACGCCGCGCTCGCCCACCCGCGTCCCCGCCCCGTCGGGAAACCCCGCGATATCCTCGTCGAGCCGCGCCAGCGCCAGGGCCCCGGTCACCACCCCCTCGGCGTGCCGCACGGCGCCGCCGTCATCGGCATCGGGCGCGCCCGCCGCCTCGACCCCGAACGACACGTTCCCGGCGATGGTGTCCGAGAACAGGAACGGCTCCTGCTGAACCATGGCGATCTGCCGACGCAGCACCGGCAACGGGAGGTCCCGCACGTCGATGCCGTCGATGAAGACGGTCCCGCGCGGGGGGTTGAACAGCCGCGGCAGCAGGGCGAGGAGCGTGGACTTGCCCGAACCGGTGGAACCGATCACCCCGAGCACGCGGCCGGGCTCGACGCGGGCGGACACTCCCTGCAGCACCGGCTTGCCGTTGTAGGCGAACGACAGGTCGCGGAACTCGATGCCGCCAGAGAGCCCGTGGTGAGAGCCCCGCTGCATTGGACCAGCGGTCTCGGTGCGACGCGCGATCTCACCCCAGGCTCCAGGCATCGGCGCCGGCGGCGCGGCGGCGTCCGCGGGTTCGGGCTCCGCCGGGTGCGCGTCGAGGACGTCGCACATCCGCCGCCAGGCCGCCATCCCCCGCTGAAACAGATTGGTCACGAACCCGAACGCGATCATCGGCCAGCTCAACATGAGCAGATACGCGTTGAAGGCGACGAACTGCCCCACCGTGATCCGCCCGTCGATGACGTGCCGCGCGCCGAGCCACAGCACCAGCACCCCGGCCAACCCCAGAATGAAGCCGAGGCTCGGATAGAACACCGCCTGAACCCGGATGAGCCGGGCGTTGCGGGCGAAGTACTCCTGGTTCTCGCGGCGGAACCGTTCCTCTTCCACCGCCTCGCGGCAGTACGCGCGCACCACCCGCACGCCGGCCAGCCCCTCCTGCACCACCGCGCTCAGCGTCGACAACTGGGCCTGAATCTGCTCGGTCTGGCGGTACACGGCGCTCCCGAAGAACTTCACGGCCAGCGACACCAGCGGCAGGCACGCCAGCGCGGCCAGCGTCAGGACGGGATCGATGGACAACATCAGGGCGACCGAGATAACGAACACCATGCCCGTGTTGGCCATGTACATGATGGCGGGACCGACCATCATGCGTACCGCGTTCAGATCGTTCGTCGCGCGGGACATGAGATCGCCGGTGCGGGTGCCGTGGAAGTACGCCAACGGCAACCGCTGCAGGTGGGCGACGAAGGCGTTGCGCAGGTCGTACTCGATGGCCCGCGAGACGCCGACGAGAATCCGCCGCATGAGAAACCGGAACCCGCCGCCGGCGACCGCAAGGCCGAGCAGCGTCGCCGCGTGCAGGGCGAGCTTGTCCCGGGTGACGCCCGCCGTCAGGTCGTCGACGGCGTAGCGCAGCACCCAGGGCCCGAGCAGCGAGAACCCGGTGGTGAGCACCAGGCACAGCAGACCGAGCAGGAACTGCCGCCGATACCGCAGGACAAAGGGAACGAGTCGCGCAAAAGGAGACATGGGGGAACGGCGGGTCGCAGGCGAGCCCGGCCCCGCGGCAAACGGCGAGCCGGGCGGCGGTACCAGGACATCCAGGATACCAGCTTCCGGACTCGCGGCGCGGGGCCCCTCCGTTCATCCGACGGCTCGCCCGACAGGCGTCGCACCGCCGTGCTCGCCGTTAGGACGCTGACGGAAATCACCTTGCCGTGTGCCAGGCGCGCCAAGCCGCAGAAACAGGCTGCGCCTGGGCGCAGTGGGCAACCCCATATCGATCCCAGTCCTTGAGGAACGGCCCGGTACCCCCGCGGCACCCCTGCAGCCGCAATCCGGAAGTGTCGATAACCCCGGTGAACGGTCTCACGTCCTGGCGGGGTCCCCGTTGTTCGAGGCGACCGCGCCTCCGTTGCGCCGCTTGGCTCCACCATGGCTCGAACCGCGGCAGACGCGTCCCTCCCCCGCGCCGTCGCCCTGGGATGCCTGCTGATCGGTCTGGTCCTCCTCCCCCATCCGGCCGCGGCCCAGTTCGCCCCGGCCCCGGCGGACTACCCCGTCGGCGAGCTGTACCGCGTCGAGATGCTGGGCACGCTGTGGTCCCCTGCGCGGGACCTGACCGTCGCGAGCCAGACGTCGGGCGTTTCCGGCACCACCCTCGACGCGAGCGGCGATCCGGGCGCCGCCGCCCCGCGGTTCGCGGACGTGCGGATACGGCTGCGCCTGCGCCGCCAGCACCGGATCCATCTCGACTATCTGCCGATCCGCTACGCCGCCGACACCACCCTCGACGGCCGGCTGGTCCTGGGTGGCATCGACTTCGAGCCCGGGGTCCCGGTCGATTCGACCCTCACCTGGAACACTTGGCGGCTGGCCTACGGAGTACGACGTCATCCACCTGGCGCGCGGCTATCTGGGCCTCTTGGGCGAGGTCAGATACACCGACATCGAGGTCGCGCTCGACCGCGCCTGCGACGCCGCGTCATCGGTCTGCGACTTCACGCGCAGGCGCAGGCTGGCCCCGGCCGTCGGCGGCGTGGTGCGGCTGTATCCGTCACCGGTGATCGGGCTGGCCGCAGAGGCGAGCCTGCTCCGGATGCCCCCCGGGGTCGACGACCTGCTCGGCCATCCCGGCAGGCATCTCTCCTACGACGTGTACGCGACGTTGAACTTCCTCGAACCGTTCGGGCTGCAAGTCGGCTACCGGTCGCTGAACCTGAGCCTGGAGACGACCGAACAGGCCGCCGAGCTGAAGCTGCAAGGCGTGTACGCGGGCGCCCTGTTACGGTTCTAGCCGGGCCAGGAGTCGGCGCCGTAGAACGGCGCGGATTCCGGGAGGGTTGGTTGGGCGGCAATCGGAGCCGCAAGCGACGATTGCCGGGCTACGCCGGGACGGTTATCGCGGCGAGCCGGCGGGCCGCCGCCTGCAACGTCTCGTCGCGCTTGCAGAAGGTGAAACGGACCTGCGTCCGGCCCAGGTCCGGGCGGTGATAGAAGCTGCTGCCGGGGACCACCGCGACCCCCACGTCCGCCACTAGATAGCGGGCGAACTCCACGTCGTCAGCGAATCCGAACCCGCCGACGTCGGTCATGATGTAGTAGGCGCCGCGCGGCTTGAAGCACGTGAACCCGCGCGGCTCGAGCAGCCCGAGCAGCATGTCGCGCCGCCGCTCGTATCCCGCGGCCAGCTCCGCATAGTAGGCGTCGGGCAGCGACAGCGCCGCCGCCCCCGCTTCCTGCAGCGGCGCCGCCGCCCCCACGGTCAGAAAATCGTGCACCTTGCGAATCGCCCCGGTGAGCCGAGGCGAGGCGATGGCCCACCCCACACGCCAACCGGTCACGCTGTAGGTCTTGGACAGGCTGTTGATGGTGACGGTCCGATCCGCCATCCCGTCGATGGCCGCCATCGGCACGTGCCGGGCGCCGTCGTAGAGGATGTGCTCGTAGATCTCGTCCGTGATCGCCAGGACGTCCCAGCGGCGGCACAGCCCGGCAATCGTCTCCAGCTCCTCGCGGCTGAAGACCTTGCCGGTCGGATTGTTCGGCGTGTTGATGATGACGGCCCGCGTCCGGGCATTGAACGCGGAGGCCAGCGCGTCAGGATCGAACGTCCAGTCCGGCGCCTGCAGCGTGACGTACCGCGGTGTCGCCCCCGACAGAATCGTATCCGGCCCGTAGTTCTCGTAGAACGGCTCGAATACGACCACCTCGTCGCCCGGGTCGACCGTCGCCAACAGCGTCGACATCATCGCCTCGGTCGAGCCGCAGCAGACGGTCACCTGCGTCTCGGCGTCGACCCCCACGCCATGCCGGCGCGTGAACTCGCGCGCCACCGCCGCGCGCAGCGGCTTCGCGCCCCACGTCACCGCATACTGATTGATGTCGGCGGCTATCGCCTCCTGGGCCGCCGCCTTCAACGCGGCGGGCGCGGCAAAGTCCGGGAACCCCTGCGACAGATTCACCGCCCCGTGCTGCTGCGCCAGACGGGTCATCTCGCGAATCACCGACTCGGTGAACCGGGCCGCCTTGCGCGAACCGGTGGTCGTGGCCATGGGTAGATCCTACTTGGTGCGGATTTCCCGCACACGGCTTACCAGGTGGACTTCGGGTCGCAGCATGCACCATCCCCGGATACCGAATCGTGCCGCGCAGGCGTACGAGCCCGAGGACCTCGAAGGACGCCGGTTCGCGCGAAAATCAGGCAGGACTGTCACCGCCGGAGGCCAGGGCGGCCTTTCCCGGGCGGTGATCCGGGTCGAACGGAAGCCTCGGCCGGTCGGAACTCACGCCTCCCGCCGCCTCCAGACGCGCCAGTTGGGCCACACGGGTGGCGGTCAACCCCTCGAGACAGTGTCCCGCGTGCCGCGCCAGGATCTCGATCGATTCCCGCCAGCCGGCCGGCGGTTCTCCCCCGCCGTCATCGCCGTAGACGATGGCGCTCACATCCCCGCCGACCATCACCGGCACCGCCACCGCGTTCGCGCCGGACGGCAGGGTCATGAACGCCGGCACCGCGCCGCTCGCCGCCGCTTCCGCACCGGCCTCGACGGATCGTGCCGCCGCCGACGACGCCGCCTCGCCTACTATGCCCGCGTCGGCGAGGGCCAGATCGATCTGGCGCGCCGAGGCCAACATCGGTTCGAACCCCACGAAGCGCCAGCCGCGGATGCGTTCACCCTCCACGATGACCACACCGGCCCGCTGCGCCTCGCCCCCGGCGACCTCGGCCAGCGCGTTCAGCACGTCGGTCAGGCTCGACGCCCGATCGAGCCGGCGCACACCGTCGACCACGCGGCCCAGAACCTCCTCGGGCTTGGGAACCGCGGCCAGACTCTCCTCGAGGGCGGCCAGCTCCGCCAGGGTCCGTTCGGCGTCCGCCTTGACCTCCTCGACGCGCTGGGCCAGCTCGCGGTCCGACTCCTCGCGCGCCGCCGCCAGCGCCGCGTCCAGGGCCCGCTGCGCTTCGGCCCTCACGCCGACGATCTCGTCGCGCACCGCCTTCTCGCGGTCCGCGTCGGCATGCCGCCGAACATCCTCCAGCGCCGCCGCCCGCTCCTTGGCGGCCGCCGTCAGCAGCTCGCCGATGAATCCGCGGACCTCCGGTTCCGATTGCTCGCGAATTCTCCGGAGCAGCTTCTCGCCCGACCGTTGCACCGCGTCTTCGAGGACCATCGTCGTAACAGGAATTATACGCGGGATCGTTCAGCGCCGGGACCGGTCCTCGCCGAACCAGCGGCAGCGCCACGATCGACGGCGCCCTCACTTTGCCGTCCGAGACGACCCGTCGTACGGGTATAATCGATCCACGGTTTCAGGCGCGGCCGGACCAGACGGATTCCGGCGGCGCGGCGCTAGTCGACGAGGGGGCGACACGGCTTCGACGGGGATAGGCGAACACGGGATGCATGCCGAGCACCATCGACTCGTTAATCCGATGGAAAAAACCATAACTGCGAATACGCAGCTCGCTCTCGCCGCCTAAACAGGCGACGACGTTCCCCTCGCCTTCGCCTGCGGGGTGGGACGGAACGTCATTCAGCAGGCTTGGCCGCGACCCGGGGCGACGACGGGCCGTAGCGAGATTTTTTGACGCTTAGCCGCCCGCGGTTTTAGCCGCGCTCTCACACGGGTGGTGAAACAACAGGCGCGGATACGCATGTAGAGTCTCGTGGGGACGTATTCTCGGACGCGGGTTCGACTCCCGCCGCCTCCACCAGCCATGGTCGCTAAGTCCTTTCTGAAAGGAGCCCACTACCCCAATATCCGACCAGCTGACGTCGGAGCGTGAACGTGCTAAACTTACGCAACTGCTTTCCTGAGATTCGCTGTTTTCGTCTCTCGGTTTTCTGCCGAGCCCGAAGCTCCAATTCTCACTAAAGCAGCCACAACACGACGCGCGGCCTCAGAGGAGACAGCGGCGCACTTGTCGTCGTTAATGTGACAGTGCCTCGACGGGAACCACTCGGCGCGTTGACGGCCTATTTCGGCCAATCAGACTCGAAGGACTTACGTATGACGACATCTACCAGCGGCACGATCAAGCGCATCACGGACAAGGGTTTTGGCTTCATCGCTGCGCCCGACGGCGTCGAATACTTCTTCCACCAGACCGCGTGCACGAGCACGCCATTCGACTCATTGCGCGAAGGCGACAACGTGACGTTTACACTCGGCGATGGCCCGAAGGGCCCTCGCGCCGAGAACGTCACACCCGCCTAGCAGGCCGTGGTAAAAGTCGGTCCAACAGGGATCGACAGGATCGAGCCCGTGTCCTACACTGGCGGACATGGCGATGGGCACAACCCGCGACGGCGGGTCCCAGGAGTCGATGTGGGTGGCGACCGCGGACCTGCCGCGGGGCGCGGGGCATCCGTTCTACTAGCGGCTGAACCAGATTCTGAACGCGGCGGGCTTCGATGCTTTCGTTGAGAAGCTATGCGCTCCGTTCTATGCGCGGATGGGGCGGCCGAGTCTCGCGCCGGGTCGCTATTTCCGCTTGCTGCTCGTCGGATACTTCGAGGGACTGGACTCGGAGCGTGCGATCGCGTGGCGGGCGGCCGATTCGCTGAGCCTGCGGTCGTTTCTGCATCTGGCGCCGCCGTCGCCGCCGCCCGACCACTCGACGATCTCGCGGACGCGCCGCCTGTTGAGCGTGGAGGCCCATCAGGCGGTCTTCACCTGGGTGTTACAGCAACTCGCGGACGCGGGTTTGCTCCGGGGCAAGACGCGCGGGTCACGAAGATGAAGGACGGCCGCACGGGGGGATGCGGCGGGTCCATCTTCGAGGGCATCGCAACATTCTGAAGCGGCTGCTCGTGCATGTCCCCGGGTGCAACCTCGGGCTGCTGCTGCGGCACGTGATCGGCGTTGGGACGTCGCGGAGCCTTCAGGGCCCGGGCCCTGTTTCGCGCCTTTCTCAGGCTGTTGCGCGGCCTGTGGGGTGTTCTGGGGCGCTTTGCGCGCTCTTCATGCCGAGTTGGTCGCGCATGGCCTCTCGACGGCGCGATCACTGTAGCCGCCCATCCATACGTAATGTGGGGACTTCCGCCACGGGCTGCTAGCCTCCTCCACACTCGAACTCCGGTAAACGCAAGGCCATCGTTGCTCCGAATCGGCCAGAATAGTTGCTCCGAACCGGCCAAAGTAGTCGACGTTGAACACCCCTGCCATGCTGCGACTCTGGCACGGCGATGACGGGTTTCGCCGCTATCGCGGTTGAGCGGGCTCGCTCTCTGCCGCCTGGCGGGAGAGCCGAAACGCCGCCATCTCCTCGGTGTTGCGCACTAGCAGGATGTCGTCGACCAGCACCGGGTGGTTCCAGGTCTTGCCCTCTATTGCCGGCACCCGCGCCCGCTCCGTGAACCCCGTGGGCGTCGCGTCCACCAGCGCTAGGTCTCCCCGCTCGCTCAGGACGAGCAACAGGTCCTGGTCCGCGAGCAGCAGGAGCTGCCCGTGGCCGTAGCGGCCACCCTTCCAGGCACGCTCACCCGTCTCCAGGTCGACGCTGGCCAGGATGCTGCCGTCGAAGCCGTAGGCGTGGCCCTCGTGTGCCACGAAGTCGTTGAAGTACGGCTTCAGACCTGTCGTCGTCCACCGCACTTCGGTCGTCCAGCCACCGTGCTTGCCGGCCGCCCGCGTCGCCGACACGCGCTGTAGCCCGGAGAAGCCGGCCGCGCCGACCAGGACATCGCCACCGGCGGTCATCGCCGGCTGCACGATGCGGCTGGAGGTGGCCCAGTCGTGGGTCCACAGCACCCTGCCGTCGGCCGGCGCAACGCTGGTGACACCGTCGGAGGTGAGCAGCAGTACTTGTGGGACCCCCTCGATGGTCACCAGATGCGGAGAGCTGTAGCTGTCGCCCCCGTCCGGCGCGGCCCACCGCGGGCTGCCGGTCTCGGCGTCATACGCAGCCAGGGTGCCGATGGCGGCGACGATCACGACCTGATCGACTACCAGTGGCGAGCCGGCGAAGCCCCACCCCGACGAGGTCACGTCGTGTTCGGTGGCCACGTCGCGTGCCCACAAACGCCGGCCGGTCTGCGCGTCCAGCGCTGTCAGCAGTCCGGTGCCACCCAACGTATACAGCCGATCGCCCGCTACCGTCGGGGTGCCGCGGGGCCCGGCGCCGGCGTGCGAGTCCCAGAACCGTACCGAATCGGCGTGTCGCCAGACCGGCTCACCGGTCGCCAGCAGATAGCTCGAGACCATTTCCTGATCGCCCCGTTGCTCCTGGGTGAAGACCTGATGCCCCCGGACCGAGAACGAGCCCACCCCCGGGCCGACGGGCCGGCGCCACAGCTCTTCCGGCGGCGACGTGTCCCAATCGGTCGCGATTCGTATGCCCCGTACGATGCTGTCGCGGTTGCGGCCACGGAATCCCATCAGGCTGCGTCTAGTTCCCGCGAGGCGGTCAGTCCGAACAGGTCCGGCGTCGCACCTTCTTCGCCGGCGGCCACCGAGGTGTGGACCTCTACACGCTCGAAGCTGATCTCACCCAGCAGGTCCCCGAGCTCGGACGCCTCGTAGCTGCAGGTGGACATCGCATAGCGTTCGGCCGCCGCCGACTCGGTGTCCACTACGTGCGAGCGCTCGGTGGCTGTCCGGGCGGGCTCGTCCCAGAACGGTTCGTCGAGCAGTAGATGTGGGCCGGCCGAGAAGGGGCAGTTGTCCAGCGACCGCCAGGTGGCAATGCCCTGTCCGGTATCGTGGACCGTATCTGCGAGCTGCGGCTCGAGGATGAGCTTCCCGCCTGGAGCGAGCGCCGCGTGCGCGCGTTCCGGCAGGTCTCGAGCGACCGACCGAGGGAACACGTTGAGCTACCCGAAGAGCAACATGACCACGTCGAATCCGGTGCCGAAGTCGACAGTCCGCAGGTCCACCTGGTCGAACCGACAGTCGAGGCGCTCGGTATCGGCCACCGAGTGCGCATGGCGGATGGCGGCCGGCGAGAAGTCGATGCCATGGCAGCGGTGACCGTGGCGAGCCAGTCGATGCAGATACAACCGCGGGCTGGAGTGGCCCGAGGGCGGCATCGTCTTGCGTCTCCAGCATGACCGGGCGCAACCCGTCATGCGGGTAACGCCCGAGGTCCGGGGAAGCGAGGTCGTGATCGACGCGGCGCTGCCGGACACCCAAAGGGGCCGGGACGCGGCGACGATGGTGCGGGACGGGACGCTGGGCGGGGTCTCGGTGGAGTTCCGGGCGCGCCGGCAACGCTACACGGCCGGCGTTCGGGAGATCACGTCTGCGCTGCTGACGGGCGCGGGGGCCGTGGCGTCTGCGGCCGGTGTGTGGGGCCGCGCTCTGGCGACGGCAACCGTCCGGGGCCCAGAGTCGGCGCGGCGATCGGTGACGCCCTCGGCGCTGTTCGGCATCGGGCATGACCTGGCGCGCCACGGCGAAGCGGTGTACCGCATCGGGCGCGGCGGCCGGCGCACGGTCAGCGGCGGAGGAAACCAATCATCCCGGAGCAGTGGCCGGGGCGGCGCTCGCGCACCCAGTTCAAGGGCAAGGTGGAGGCCGCCTACAAGAGGTCAACTTTCGCCACGGGCTGTCAAGCGGCGCCGTCAGAGGCCGAGCTGGCTCGCCATGTCGTTGAAGTCGGTGGCGACGACG
The DNA here is from genome assembly GCA_965229825.1 of Vicinamibacterales bacterium. Lineage (GTDB taxonomy): Bacteria > Acidobacteriota > Vicinamibacteria > Vicinamibacterales > UBA8438 > JAJEEA01. The sequence continues at coordinate 91,947 of CBDDJQ010000011.1, read as the reverse complement.
TCGAAGTCGGGATCCGGCGTCAGATCCCGCTCTACGTCGGGTCCCATCTCCGTCGGCCGGGGGACGTAGCCGGTCCGGAACCCGATTCGGGCCGACGCCCGGAGGTCGCCCTTGTGGGCCGCGACCATCATCACCTGCTCGGGCTCGAGGCCCAGCAGATCCGCCGCGGTCAGATAGGCTTCCGGGGCGGGCTTGTAGTGCCGCGCCAGCTCCGCCGACAGCACCGCGTCCCACGGAATGCCGGCGTTCTTGGCCATGTTGACGAGCAGGGCGACGTTCCCGTTCGACAGCGACGCCAGCACGTAGCGCGTCTTCAGCCGGGTGAGCCCCTCAACGGTGTCCGGCCACGGGGTCAGGCGGTGCCAGGCGCGGTTCAGATCGTCGAGCTCTTCCTCGGTCAGGCTCTCGAGCCCGTACTTCGGGACCAGCTCGTCGAGGATCATCCGGTGCAGGACGTCGATCTTCGTCCACCCCAGCTCGCCGCGCCGCACGCGGCCCATCGCGGGGCCGTAGCCGCCCCGCCAGTCGTCGGCGAACGCGGCCCAATCGGCCTCGATCCCCTTGCGGCGCCCGACCGCCTCGCCCTCCCGGGTGATGCTCGTCCGCCAGTCGACCACCGTGCCGAAGACGTCGAAGGTCATCGCCCGCACGCCCTGGACCCGCTCGCTCAGGGCCTGCCGGGCGGGGAGCGCGGCGAACACCGACCTACGCGTGAAAGCCGTCGCCACCAGCGCGGCCGAACCGTTCGCGAAAAACTCTCGCCGTCTCATGTTCCGGTCGGTGATTGACATCCAGGACCTCCTGCCATCCGTCGTCGCCTCAGCGTATCTCTTCACCCGCGCCCCTGTCCATGTTTCGCCGGGACGAGGGTGCACGACAACAAAGTGGGGCGCGGGCCGTGCGCCCGACGGCGGCACCGAAATCGCCGAGTCTGACCGCGCCAGGGGCCGTTGTCTCACAAATCTGTCGTGCACCCCCGGGACGAAGCCCTGAACTCCGGCTCGGCACCAGGAGCTTGCGCCGTAGAAGTTTCGCGCCAGCGAAACTTCCAACGCGACCGCAAGGTCGCGCCAGCGGCGGAAATGCGGGGCGGCCGTTTCGCGTCAGTACTCTCGGAAGATGCGCCGGATCTCGTCGAGATCGCGGGTCTTCGTGAGGGCGAGCATCAGCAGGATGCGCGCCTTCTGCGGGTTGAGGGTGTCGCCCGCGACCATGCCCCGCTCGTCGTAGGCGGGGAGCGGAAGGACGCGGCCGCTCCCGGTCCGGTTCGACCGGACGACGACCGGGCGCTCGGCCGCCGGCAGCCGGGCCGCGCGTTCGAGCGCGGTGCGTTCGACGCCCGAGACGAGCCCCGCGCCGGTGCCGGCGAGCACGAGGCCGTCGACCCCCTCGTCGATCAGGGTCTCGATCAACACCGGGTTCGGCTCGACGTACGACGGGTAGACGATGTCGACGGTCGGGAACTCCGCGACGCCGGTCAGATCGAACTCCGAATCGGCGGTGTGCCGCTTCGTCGGCGCGCGGTAGAAGCTGACCCGGTCGCCGTCGACGTAGCCGAGGAACCCGAGGTCGCGCGAGCGGAACGTCTCGACCCGGTAGGTGCTGGTCTTGGTGACGTCGCGGGCCGCGTTGATCTCGTCGTTCATGACCACCAGCACCCCCTTGCCCCGCGCCTCGGGGGCGGCGGCGGTCCGCACCGCGTTCAGCAGGTTGAGGGGCCCGTCGGTGCTGATCGCGGTGGCCGGCCGCTGGGCGCCGACGAGGACCACCGGCCGGTCGTGCCGGACCGTCAGGTTGAGGAAGTAGGCGGTCTCCTCGAGGGTGTTGGTGCCGTGGGTGATGACCACCCCGGCCGCCTCCGGATCGCCGCGGAAGATCTCGTCGATGCGGCGGGCCAGGGTCAGCCAGTCGTCGAAGGTGATGTTGGGGCTGCCGATGTTGGCGACCTGCTCGACCCGGATGGTGGCGTGTTCCGCGATGGCCGGCACCGCCGCGACGAGCTCCTCGCCCGAGTAGGCTCCCGCCCGATACTCCGTCAGGCTGGTCGACGACGCGCCCCCGCCCGAGATCGTGCCCCCGGTCGCGAGCACCCAGACCACCGGCGGAACGCCGGACGCCTCTTGGGCGTAGGCCGGCGCGGCGGGTCCCAGAGCCCAAGCGGCGGCCGAGACGACGGCGAGGAGCGCCGGCAGCGCCCGGCCGCGGCGAGCCCGCGCCGCAGCCCCGGTCGGCTCCGACCGCCTGTCGAGCGGTGCTGCTTCCCCGAGGCCGAGGACGCCGCGCGTACCCATGAGATCTGCCGTATGTCGTGTCATCGTCACATCTTGATGGTCGAGCCATCCGAAGGCAAGTCGAGACGGGGTCGAGCAGCTTTGGCGTCCTGAAGCGACTGTGCGTGTTCCCGCCGGCCGGGCGGCGGTCGCGTCGGTGAGGAGGTTCGTCAACGCCTTGTGGCCGAGACCATGATGGCCCTAAAATGTGGCCAATGGAGTCCATCAAGGTAACCGAGCTCAAGTCCCACTTGAGCCGCTATCTGAGGCAGGCTTCCCGTGGAGAGAGGATAACCGTCCGGGATCGGGACGACCCGATTGCCGAGTTGGGGCCCGCCCACGCCGAGCCGCTTTCCTGGCGCGACCGCCTGGTGCAAGAGGGCCGGCTCCGGCCCGGGACTCAGGACTGGGGCGCTCTGAAGATCTCCACCATCGAGCGGCACGTGGACATCCAGTCGTCGCTCCGCGCCGTCCGCGAGGATCTCCGAGGTGTTGGTGCGCGGGCTGTAGCCGCCGGCCGCCCCGGTCCTTGCCGCCGATCCAGGTCGGGCAGGCCGGCACCCGTTCAGCGCCGGCCGGGACCGTAGAGCACGCGCCCCGGACGCTCGCCGGTGTGCTCCCCGCCGTCGACGACCAGGGTCCCGTTCACCAGCACGTACTCGACCCCTTCGGCGTACTGGTGCGGGTCCTCGAACGTGGCGCGATCGACGATTCGGGCCGGATCGAAGACGGCGAGGTCGGCGAAGAACCCCTCGCGCACCAGCCCGCGGTCGCGCAGGCCGAGCCGCTGGGCGGTCGCGCCGCTCATCTTGCGGACCGCCGCTTCAAGGGTCAGCACCCCGCGTTCCCGCACGTAGCGGCCGAGGACACGGGCGAAGGTGCCGTACTCGCGCGGGTGGGGCACGCTCTCACCGAAGACCGACACCCCGCCGTCCGACCCGATGGCGGTGGCCGGATGCTGCATGATGCGCTCGACGTCCGCCTCGTCCATCGCGTGGTAGATGGCCCGGGCCCCGCCGCGCACGATGATCTCCATCACGAGGTCGGCGGCGGCGGCCATCGTCACCTCGTCCCCGCGGTCCGCGAGGATGTCGGCGAGGCTCTTGCCCTCGAGCGACCGGTCCCACTCGCACAGCCCGATGACGATGTTCGCGGGGTCGCCGCCGCCGCGGTCGTGCTCGATGCGGTAGACGATCTCCTCGCGGATGCGCCGGCGGGTCTCCGGGTCCTCGAGACGCGCGACGAGCTCGCTCGTGCCGCCGGCCTGGGCCCACTGCGGGACCACCGCGGTGATCGAGGTCTGCGACGCGGTGTACGGGTACTGGTCGATGGTGATGTCGACGCCGCGCGCCCGCGCCGCGTCGACGAGGGCGAGACTCTCCACGCTCTGCCCCCACATGTCGCGGCTGATCGCCTTGTGGTGGGTCATCTGCACCGGGAGGCCCGCCTCCTCCCCGATGCGGATCGTCTCGCGCACCGAGTCGAGCAGCCCCTGGGCTTCGTCGCGCATGTGCGAGATGTAGATGCCGCCGTAGGCCGCCGCCACCGTGGAGAGCGCGATCACCTCGTCGGTCGGCGTGAAGCTCCCCGGCACGTAGAACAGCCCCGTCGAGAGCCCCAGGGCGCCGGCCTCCATGGCTTCGGCGACGAGGGTGCGCATGCGGTCGAGCTCGTCGCGCGTCGGTTCACGGTCGTCGCTGCCCATCACCTCTTGGCGAATCGTGCCCTGGCCGGCGAAGACCGCCCAGTTCGGACTGATGCCGGTCGCGGCCATCTCCTCCAGGTGCGAACCGATCGGCCACGGTGAACTGCCGTCGTTGCCCTCGGTCAGCGTGGTGACCCCCTGCAGCAGGTAGTTGTCGGCGGTCGGCACGTCGAAGATGCCGCGCACGGCGTGGGTGTGCGGATCGATGAAGCCCGGCGCCACCACCAGTCCGGCCGCCTCGACGACCCGATCCGCCGCCGCGTCGGACAGATCCCCGACGGCGGCGATACGGTCCCCGCGGACCCCGACGTCGGCGCGAATCCACGGATTCCCGGTCCCGTCGACGACCCGGCCGCCCCGCACGATCAGATCGAAGCGCTCAGCCTCCTGCGCGGACGCGGGCGCCGCCAGCAGAGCCACCGCCAGGAACAGCATCGGAACACGCCATGCAACCATGATCACCCTCCCGCGGGCCGCGGCGCCTGCCTGGATTCACGATCCGCGCGACGACAATCACCGCCGGCCGACCCGTGTGTCCCGGTCCGGTCACGAACGCGGGACAACCGACAGATGATAGTCGATACGGAGCCCTGCCCCGGAACACGGACCGGTGCGATCACCGCGACCCGGTTCTCCCAGGACCGGCGCCGCCCGGGAAGGGCGCCCACGCCTGTTGAACAGCCACGTCGACCCCTCGCCGCCAAGCTCCCGGGACCGGCGCCGCGCGGGAACGGCGCCCACGCGGAGTCGCGATAGAATCGGGCGTGCCCCGCTCGACCGCCAATGAGCTTCTGGTCCGGTCGGCGACCCAGCCGATTCGCATCCTCACTGTGGAAGCGACCGAGGAGCCGGACTTCTCGACGCAACGGCTGCGTTGCAAGATCCTGCGGAACGACGTCGCCGACGGCTCCCTCGCGTTGATCTTCGCCGTCGCCGCTCTGTCGTTCGACGATGCCCGTCCCCGGGGAAGGTCGGACTTGGACTACGTCGAACGGGACGAGTGGACGGTGGACGATCTGTGCCGCCACCTCCATTTCGAGGGGGGCACGCTGCACCTGGACACGGACTACGTGCGCGGCCGGATGATGAAGACCTCGGTGACGATCTGGCCAAGCGGGATCGTCGAGATCCAGACGATCAATCGCCACCAGATGGCGTCGCGGTGGATCAACACGCTCAGGGGCGAGAAGCACCTGCGACTCGTTTCCGGCGCAAGCGCGCCGCCGGGTGGAAGTCCACCTGCACGAGGCGAGCAGGCATGATCCGCGTGGTCCGTATTCGCGGGTTACAACAGCCGTGGGCGGACCACCGCTGGATGTCGCGAGCGCCGGAAGCGGGTTTCAGCAAGTACTGATGCTGCTCGCGTTTCTGAACACAAGGCAGGGCGCCGTGCTCCTGTTGGATGAGCCCGACGCGCACCTGCACGTAATCCTGCAGGACGCCCGCCTCGAGCACGCGAGCCCCGCCCAGCATCAGGGGCATCGAGTGGTGCCCCTCGTGGCAGGCGCCCGCCGCACCTGGGAGTACTGTACCGGTGGCCTCACGATGGCACCTGAACCAATCGCCGACTTCACCATCACACCCCATGCGATGTTCCAGATGGCACGCCGCGGACTGACTCGCGACATCGTCGCACGCGTACTGGCCGAACCCGGTCAGCGACACGAGATCCGGACCGGGCGAGTAGTCGTACAATCGCAGCTCATGTTGGGAACACCGGCGAGGGAGTATCTGGTCCGTGTCTTCGTCGATGTCGATCGCCGGCCACCGGCCGTCGTCACGGCGTATCGAACGAGCAGAGTGGAGAAGTACTGGAGGCGTGCGCAATGAAAGTCTCCTACGACCCGAAGACGGACATCCTGAGCATCGTCCTCCGTGACAACCGGGCCATCGCCGAGAGCGACGAGGACAAACCGGGCGTGATCCTCGACTACGACACGGAGGGCAATCTGGTATCGCTCGAGGTCCTGGACGCGTCGACGCGGGTGAGCGATGCGCGGAAGATCGAGTATCAGATGGCGGAATAGGCCGGTCTGGAAGCGCACGTGAAGTGCCTCTTCCCCGTTCCACCGGGGGGCGCAGGTAGCCCGGGCTCGCCCTGTCAGACAGTGGGTAGAGGCACGGGCGGCTCACGCCCAGTGGCGGATCGCCGGTGACGGCCGAGCACGCCGCCTGGTGCCGCCCGGGACGGTATAATCAGCAGAATCTCGTCCAGCAACGCCTCTCGAACCGGAGGTAGCAGATGCGCAACACATGCTTGGCGGCGGCGCTCGTGCTCGCGTTCTCGGCCCTGCCGGCCATGGCCCAATCCGCTGGCGGCGACATGCCGATGCGAACGCCCGACGGGCATCCGCACATCTCCGGCACGTTCACCTTCAGGACGCTGACGCCGCTGCAGCGGCCGGCCCGGTTCGCGGACCGCGAGACACTGGATCCGGAGACCGCCGCGGCGTTCGAGGCGTCGGAGAGGACGCGTCAGAATCGCGATCTCTTCGACCCCGAGACGGGGGCGCCGAACGCGGGATACCAGTCGCGCGCCGCCGGGGGCGTGCTCTCCTACAACGAGTTCTGGTACGAGCGGGGCATCGAGCTGACCTCGGACAAGCGGACGTCGCTCATCATCGATCCGCCCGACGGGCGGTACCCCCCGCGGACGGAGGCGGCCCGGCAGGCAGACGCGGAGCGGGCCGCCTACCGGCGCGAGCACATGTACGACTCCTACGAGAACCGGGGCCTGGGCGACCGCTGCATCGCGTTCGGCAAGTCGGGGCCGCCCATCCGGCCCGGTGCGTACAACAACAACCTGATGATCTTCCAGACCGCCGACCACGTGGTGATTCTCACCGAGCAGGCGCGTCAACACCGGATCATCCCGCTCGAGGACACGGAGACGCCACGCGTCGAGCAGTTCGCGGGCGTGTCGCGCGGGCGCTGGGACGGCGAGACGCTGGTCATCGAGACCACGCAGTTCCGCGATTGGGGAAACGGGAGAATCGGCCCCAACCTGCACCTGGTCGAGCGGCTGACCCGGGTCGATCCCGATAACGTCGCCTACGAGTACACGGTGACCGACCCGTCCACGTACACCGCGCCCTATACGGTCATGATGCCGTTCCGGCGCACCGACGGCGAGATCTTCGAGTATGCCTGCCACGAGGGCAACATCGGGCTCCACGGCATTCTGGCGGGGGCGCGGAACCTCGAGCGTCAGGGGCGCGAACTGCGTCCCTGAGCCTGTCGGGCTCCGCGTCCTGATCGTTCCCGTCGTGCCGATGCCGGCGTCGGCTCCGCTCGTGCCGTCGGCGCCGGAGAACCTGTGGAGCCATCGATGTCGCCGATTGCTCGATCGCTACCGTGCGAGAATCGAATCCGCAGACCTGTTCTCGTGACGCCTCACCGGCTATGGGGTGGGAACGGTAGACGAACAACAACTTGCCCAGCGGTCCGGCATGGTCGGTCCGCGCGAAGGAGTGAGCGATGAGTCGCTTTTCTCGTATACACGCCGGCATCGGCGCGCTCGTGCTGGCCGCGGGCGTCGCCCTTGCCCCGGCCGCGGGCTGGGCTCAGCCCGCGTCGCCCGAGGGTTGGGCATCGCCACGGACCGCCTGGGGCGACCCTGACATCGGGGGCGTCTGGAACAGCTCCACGGTGACACCGCTCGAACGTCCGGAGGCGCAGGCCGGCAAGGAGTTCCTGACCGAGGAGGAAGCGGCGTCCATCGAGCAGCGCGTGGTCGACGCCAACGCCCGCGCCAACGCGCCGAGCACCGTTCGCACCGAGCCCCTGCCGGTGGGCGGCAACGTAGGCGCCTACAACAGCTTCTGGCTGGATCGCGGGACCACCGTCGTCCCGACGCGGCGCACCTCGCTCGTCATCGACCCGCCGAACGGGCGCCTGCCCGCGCTCACGCCGGAGGCGGAAGCGTACGTCACGTCACCCGAGCGGCGACGGTTGAAGGATGTGCGCGAGGGGCTGGTTCCGGCCGATTCCTACGAGCAGTTCGACTACGGCGACCGGTGCATCTGGTATCGCGGCGTCCCCTCGCTGCCCACCGCCTACAACAACAACTATCACATCGTGCAGACGCAGGATGTGGTCGCGATCGTGCAGGAGCACATCCACGACGTGCGCTTCATCCACCTCGACGGCCGTCCGCGGATCGACGAGCGCGTCAGCCAGTTCGGCGGCCATTCGCGGGGGCACTGGGAGGGCGACACGCTCGTGGTCGAGACGACCAACTTCGGCGAACGGGCCTACCTGTTCGCGTCCGGCCCGGGACCGCAGGGCGGCACCAACTGGGACCTCAGCCCGGCCCTGCGGGTCGTGGAACGGTTCACCCGGGTGGGCCCGCGGACGCTCGACTACGAGTTCACGGTGAACGATCCGAACGTCTGGACCGGCCCGTGGACCGGCTCGTCGCCGTGGGCGCGCGGCGAGGGACCCCTGTACGAGTACGCCTGCCACGAGGGCAACTACGGGATGACGAACATCCTCGCCGGCTCGCGCGCTTCCGAGACAAGCGCTCGGGACCGGTAGTGGGAGCGGGCCGGGTCGCGAGCAGCCCGTGGCAGAACCCCGCGTTGCACCGAGATCGGCGAGGTCGAATGCAGCGGGGCCTTCTGCCACGGGCTGTCAGGGCCCTGCTCCTCGGGGCGGCGGCACTGGCGGGGACCGGCACCGCGAGCGCGCAGACGCCGGAGCTGGTGACCGATCGTCCCGATCGAACCGAGTCGGCCACGGTCGTGCCGCGGGGCCTGTTCCAGGTCGAGACGGGCTACGTGTTCACCCGCGAAGGCGGCGTGGATGACCATGCGGCGCCCGGCACGCTGTTCCGCATCGGTCTCGGCGGGCGGGCGGAGCTCCGCCTCGGCCACGCCGGCATCGTGGGCGGAGCGGGCGGCCGCGGCGCGGGCGACAGCGAGCTCGGCGCCAAGATCAATCTCATCCCGCGCGCAGATGGCTGGCGGCCCGAGTTCGCGCTCCTGGGCGGCCTGTCGCTCCCGACCGGCGACCGCGGGTTCTCGAGCGACGGCGCCGACCCGTCGTTCCTGGTCGCCTTCGCCCACGAACTCCTGCCGAGACTGTCGCTGGGCTACAACGCCGGGGCGGCGTGGGAGTCGTCGGCCGATCAACCGGATCGCGACGCGTTCATCGTGTACTCGCTGGCGCTCGGTGTCGGCCTGACGGATCGTCTGGGGACGTTCCTCGAACTCTTCGGCGACCGGCAGGTCACCGGCGCGATCGCAAGCAGCGCGTCCGTGGACGGCGGGCTGACGCTTCTGCTGACCGACGTCCTCCAACTGGACGTCTCCGTCGGCCGCGGGCTGCACGGTCCGGCCGACGATCTGTTCGTCGGCACGGGGCTCAGCTTTCGATTGCCGCGATAGCAGCCCGTGGTGGAACCCCGCGTTGCATCGGGCTGATAGGGCCGGCGGGACGCCAGCCGCCGGGCCGGGTGCGTCGACGACCTTCGCGGTCGCGACTCATCGGCTCACCACGCGCGCGACCACTTCGAGCCGCCTGTCTCCGGACTCCGCAGCGCCGCGTCGACCCCCGCCTCGGTTTCGATCTGCCGGCCGAGAATCCACAGCAGGTCGGAGAGGCGGTTGAGATACGCCAGCAAGTCTGCGCTGACTTCCGCGCCCGATTCGGCGAGCTGCACCACCCGCCGTTCCGCCCGGCGGCACACCGTCCGCGCGACGTCGAGCGCAGCGGACGCCGCGTGCTCTCCGGGAATCACCCAGTCGCCCAGCACGCCGTCGATCGCCTCGATGCGCCGAACCTCGGCCGTGAGCCGTTCGACCATCGCGGCCGCCACCGCGGGCGCCTTGCCGGCGCGCGCCGCGGGCGTCGCCAGCTCGCCGCCGACGGCGAACAGATCGCGCTGGATGTCCTTGAGCAGCTCCCCCGACGCGGCGTCGGGGCAGATGGCCCGGGCGAAACCGATCTGGCTGGTCAGCTCGTCGACCGCGCCGTACGCTTCGACCCGCAGCGACCCTTTCGAAACCCGCACGCCGCCGACGAGCCCGGTCTCACCGCCGTCGCCTCCCTTGGTGACGATGCTCATGTCGATGTCTCCACTGCCGATGGTGTTGCCCGCACCCGCGCGCCGACGATGCAATAATCCTTCACTCGCCTCGCGGTCTGCACCCGTGCTATCATAGTCGCCGAATCGCGAGCAGGTTTTCTCCCACCCAGAAGCCCCGCTCAGAGCAGCGGGTATCGCTTGGCGACCGCCAAGCCTCCCTCCTCCTGGATTCTCTTGAAATCCGCCCCCGATGCAGGTGGGCGATAACCGACTGGGGTTCCGCGCAGGGTGAGAGCGCGGGCTCAGGAGTACCGATACACATGACGTTTGCCGATCTGGGCCTCCGCCCGGAACTCCTTCGCGCCGTTGACGCCGCCGGCTACACCGCGCCCACCCCGATACAGGAACGCGGCATCCCCCTGGTGCTGGAGGGGCGGGACCTCATCGCCTGCGCCCAGACCGGCACCGGCAAGACCGCCGCCTTTCTCCTGCCGATCCTGCACCGGCTCGCCGCCGGCCGACCGACACGGGGCCCGCGCGCGCTCGTCGTCACGCCGACCCGCGAGCTGGCCGCGCAGATCGGAGAGATGGCCGCGCAGTACGGGGCGCACCTGCGCCTGCGCAGCACCGTCATCTTCGGGGGCGTGGGCTTTGAGCCGCAGACACGCAACCTGCGCCGCGGGCTGGACCTGGTGATCGCGACGCCGGGCCGGCTGCTCGACCATCTGCGCCAGGGACACGCGCAGCTCGGTCAGGTGGAGATCGTCGTGCTCGACGAAGCGGACCGCATGCTCGACATGGGCTTCCTGCCCGATGTGCGACGGATCCTCGGCGCGCTCCGCGCCACGCGCCAGAATCTGTTCTTCTCCGCCACGATGCCGGACGAAATCGAGGATCTGATCCGGCGCACGACGAACAACCCCGCGATGCTGGAGGTCACGCGCCGGGCGACGCCGGTCAGCGCGGTCAGCCAGCTCGTCCACCCCGTGGTGATGACCAGCAAGAAGGACCTCTTGGCGTGGCTGCTCCGAAAGCCGGAAATGAAACAGACCCTGGTCTTCACCCGCACGAAGGCACGGGCCAACCAGTTGGCGAAGCGTCTCGACCAATCGGGGCGCCGGGTCGCGGCCATTCACGGGAACAAGAGTCAGAGCGCCCGGACGCGCGCGCTGGCCGGCTTCCGCACCGGGCACATCGACACGCTCATCGCCACCGACATTGCGGCGCGCGGGATCGACGTCGACGGCATCAGCCACGTGGTGAACTACGACCTGCCGTCCGTACCTGAAGACTACGTGCACCGCATCGGGCGCACGGCCCGGGCCGGGGCGAGCGGCCACGCGATCTCGCTGGCGGCCCCCGAGGAACGGTCGCAGCTTGCCGCCATCGAGCGGCTCGTGGGGAAAGCGATCCCGAGGGAGATCGTGCCGGAGTTCGCACCCGGCGACGCACCGGCCCCACCGCGCAGCGCCCCGCGACCGCGGTCCCATTCGTCCCGGCCCCATGGTGGACACCGCGTCCGATCCGCGCCGGCGCCCAGCCGCCCGGCCGGCCGCGGCGCCGGCGCCGCGTCGTCGCGTGGCCGGGTGGCGCGCTAGCGCCGCAGGATCCCGCGCTGCACCGAGACCCGTTCGTAACCGGAAACGGCGCTCAGGGCAGCGCCAGGGCGACGAGCCCGGTCGTGGGGCCGGCGCCGTAGGCGGCCACGATGTACTGTTTTCCGCCGGCCACGTAGGTCATCGGCGTCCCCGTCAGGATGGCGGGCACGTCGATGGCGTGCACGATGTGTCCGGTCGCCTTGTCGTGGGCGTCGCCGAGCGCCAGATAGATCCTCGACTCGGCGCCGTCCGACCAGTCTCGCGGATCACCTCGAGCCCGCGGCGGAGTCGCCAGCTTCGCGCTGTCGGCCGCCCAGGCGCGCGACATCGAGCTCGTCCGGCTCCCCGACCGGGCGCCTCGACCGCCGCCGGTGAAATGGTTGGCAGCAACGCGCAGTTTCGGTGGTGACGGGAGAGCACCGCAGGCTGCAGCCTGCCGATCAGCCCGAGAGCGAAGCGCACGCGCGCTGGATCCGCCGGCAGGCTTCCGCGAGCCGGTCCGTCGCAAGCGCGTAGGAAACGCGGAAGTACGGCGAGAGGCCGAACGCCTCGCCGTGCACCACCGCGACCTCCTCGCGGTCGAGGAGATACTTCGCGAAGTCGGCGTCGTTCTCGATGGCGCCGCCGTCCGGGGTCCGCTTCCCGACGGTCTCCGCGCAGTCGACGTAGAGGTAGAACGCGCCGGGCGGCGCGTTGCAGGAGAGTCCGTCGGCCTGGTCGAGCATCGAGACCCCGAGGTCGCGCCGCTCCTCGAACACCGCCACGTTGTCCCGGATGAACGTCTGATCGCCGTCGAGCGCCTCGACCCCGGCCCACTGGCTGATGCTCGACGCTCCGCTCGTGGTCTGGGACTGGACCTTCGACATCGCCGCGATCAGGGCCTGCGGCCCCGCCCCGTAGCCGATGCGCCATCCCGTCATGCAGTAGGCCTTGGAGAGCCCGTTCATGGTCAGGGTGCGTTCGTGCAGATCGGGCGCGATCTGGGCCATCGTCGAGAACGGCTCGCCGCTGTAGATGATGTGCTCGTAGATGTCGTCGGTGAGCACCCACACGTGGGGATGCCGGCGCAGCACCTCGGCGAGCCCCTCCAGATCCTCGGCCGAGTAGACCGCGCCGGACGGGTTGCCGGGGTTGTTGAGGATCAGCCACTTCGTCTGCGCGGTGATCGCGCCTTCGAGCTGCTCCGCCGTCAGTCGGAACCCGTTCGCGGCGTCGGCCGCGACCACCACCGGGGTCCCGCCCGCGAGCAGGGTCATGTCCGGATAGCTCACCCAGAACGGGGCGGGGACGACGACCTCGTCCTCCGGGTCGAGGGTGGCGGCGAGGGCGTTGTAGATGACCTGCTTGCCGCCGTTGCAGACGAGCACCTGGTCGGGGGCGTAGCGTAGTCCGTTCTCGCGCTCGAGCTTGCGGCAGATCGCCTCGCGCAGCTCGGGGATGCCCGTGAGCGGCGGGTACTTCGTCTTCCCTTCGACGATGGCGCGTATCGCCGCGATCTTGATGGGGTCAGGCGTGTCGAAGTCCGGCTCGCCCGCGGAGAGGGCGATGACGTCGCGGCCCGCCCTCGCCATCTCCATCGCCTTCGCGGAGATCATGGCGGCGGGCGAGGCCTTGATGCGGCTCATGCGTCGTGCGGCGATGGACATCACTGGCTCCTGAACGTCTCGTTGGGGGGCGGAGGACCGGGACCGGCCGGCGGAGAGTAGCACGCCCGCGCGCCGGTGGTCGAACCGAGTCGGCCGCGGGGGCAGCGAGCCTTTGTCGCGGCCTGCGTTCTGTCTGACAGGCTACCAGAGAGCCGGCGCGACTCTGCCGGCCGATGCCAGGGGGAAGAGGGATCACCATGTGGCGGCTTCTTGCGGACCGCCTCCGGCGCGGACTACGATGGGCAGTCTCATACGAGCTGAAATGTCGAGTGCGCGAAGAAACCAGGCCGTTGTCGTCCACGGGGAGCGAGAGACATGATGAGAGCCGCTGCGAAGCTGTGGCCGGTGACTTTGCTCGTGGGGGGGCTCGCGGCTCAGACCACGACCGTGTCGGAGAACGTCTACTTCGGCGACCTCCATCTGCATACGCGCTACTCGAACGACGCCGCGACGTTCGGCACGACGCGCACGCCGGACGATGCCTACCGCTACGCAAAGGGCGAGGCGATTCCGCATCTGGGAGGCATCGAGATTCAACTCCGGACCCCGCTCGATTTCCTGGCGGTGACGGACCACGCGGAGAACATCGGCCGCGTGCAGGCGGGCCCCAATCCCGACCCGGACCTCGGGCGCGCAGTCTGGGCGGAGATCGTCGAGGCGGCGGTCAGGCACTACGCGCCGGGCGAGTTCACCACGTTTGCCGCCTATGAGTGGACGGTCGGGACCCGTGCGGGCAACCTGCACCGCAACGTGATCTTCGCGGGCACGGACGACCTGCCCTTCCCGTTTTCGCGACTCGATTCGCAGAACCCGGAAGACCTCTGGGACTATCTGGACACCCAGCGCGCCAACGGCGTCGAGGCGCTGGCGATCCCCCACAACATGAACGTCAGCAACGGCAAGATGTTCGCGCTGGTCGACTTCGCGGGCGCGCCGATGACCGCCGACTATGCGGTGCAACGCCTGCGAAACGAGCCGGTGGTGGAGATCACGCAGGCCAAGGGCACATCGGAGACGCATCCGGTCATGTCCCCGAACGACGAGTTCGCCGACTTCGAGCTGTTCCCCGAGCTCCTCACCGCGAACCGTGCAATCGGCGGGACGGCGGCCAACCCCGGGGTGGTCCGCGTCGACGGGCTCGTGCCCGGGAGCTACGCGCGCGAGGCGCTCGTCAACGGCGTGCGGATGCGGGCCGAGCAGGGGTTCAATCCGTTTCAGTTCGGCTTCGTCGGCGGAACCGACTTCCATTCCGGCACCTCGGCCGTGGAAGAGAACAACATGACGAGCATGTCCGGCGACGGGGTCGACGGGACGCTCGAAGAGCGGCTGGTCACGAACACCTGGAGCCGCCTGCCGTTCGTGGCGCGCAGCGCCGCCGGGCTGACCGCGGCCTGGGCCAACGCGAACACCCGTGATCAGATCTACGGCGCGCTTCGCCGCCGCGAAACCTACGCCACGACCGGGACCCGCATCACAGTGCGTTTCTTTGCGGGTTGGAACTATGCCGAGGGCCTGCTGGACGACGACGACTGGGTTGCGCAGGGGTACGCCGGCGGCGTCCCGATGGGCGGGGTGCTGCGCGGAGCCGAGGGCGATGCGCCGACATTCGTCATCCGGGCGGCGAAAGACCCGGTCGCGGCCAATCTCGACCGTATCCAGGTCATCAAGGGCTGGAGCGCGGGGGGCGAGACGTTCGAGCGCATCTACGATGTCGCGCTGTCCGACGGCCGGCGCGTCGGCCCCACCGGGAAGGCGCCGCCGGTCGGCAGCACGGTCGACGTCATGCGGGCGACCTACACCAACGACATCGGCGCGACGTCGTTGCAGGCGGTCTGGCAGGACCCCGATTTCGACCCGGACGTGCACGCGGTCTACTACGTGCGCGTGATCGAAATCCCCACACCGCGCTGGTCGACCTACGACACCGCGGCCGCCGGCCTCCCCCCGCGCGGCGACGTGGCGCCGACGTTGCAGGAGCGCGCGTACACGTCCCCGATCTGGTACATGCCGGACAACTAGCGCGGGAGAGCACATTCGACGGGCGATGCCTCCCGCGTGGACGGCGTCGCTCCTCGGTTGCCTATGCCCAATATGAGCCCTCGTCGCGCCTTGCCGCGCGCGGACGCCTTACAGTCCGCTGGCGCGTTCGCGGGTCCCGGTGCAACACGCGGTATCACCGCGGGCTCCCCCGATTCCCTTTGCAGCACCCCGCCGGACGGTTCATGAACGCATCCCTGTGGCGACGGTTCTGGCGTGAACCCCTGACACGGTTCCTTGCGGCAGGGGCCGGGCTCTTCGTGGTGTACGCACTGGTGGGGAGCCGGGCGCCGACCGACGACCGCCGCATCATCATCGACCAGTACGAGCTGCAGGCGCTGGCCGCCCTGTGGCAGTCCCAGTGGAGGCGTCCGCCGACCCAGGACGAGCTGACACGGCTCGTCGTCGACCGTGTGCGCGAGGAGGTCCTGTATCGCGAAGCCCTCGCGCTCAACCTCGACGAGAACGACGTCCTGGTGCGCCGCCGGCTCGCGGAGAAGCTCGAGATGGCGCTGAACGATGTCGCGGCGACGGCCGAACCGGGCGCCGACGACCTCCGGCGGTACTTCGAGTCGCACGCCGATCTGTATGTCGAACCGGCCGGGTTGACCCTGACCCACCGGTTCTTCAGCCGCGACCGCCGAGGTGACTCGGCTGAAGCGGACGCCCGCGCGGCCCTCGAAGCGCTGGCCGCCGGCGGGACCATCGACGACGACAGCTTTCACGCGGCCAAGACGCTGACGCTGCAGGACGCCGGCCGGCTGGAGCAAATCTTCGGCACCGCGTTTCGCGACGCCGTGGTCGAGCACGCGGGCCGGCCCCGGTCGCGCCACGCGTGGTTCGGACCGGTTCGCTCGGCGTACGGGGTGCACGCGGTGCGGGTGGACGCCTACAGGGAGGCGCGCCGACGGACGCTGGACGAGGTCCGCGAAACGGTGCTCGACGACTGGCGCCGCGACCATGTCGCCGCGCGCGAGTCCGAGCGCTACGCCGAGATGCGCGCCCGCTATGAGGTCGCCGTGGCGGCGTTCGCCTCGATCGGCGACCTGGTGCAACCATGAGCCTGGGAGCCGGTGGCGAGAGTACCCGCTGCATTCGACCGGCGATGCATCCCGCGCCTCGCCGGTCTCGGTGCAACGCGGGGTTTCACCACGGGCTCCTGGCGGTCCGCGTGTTGACGGCGATGGCGCTGTGGTCGTTCGCATCGCCGGCGCACGGCCACGAGACGCGCATGGCGTTCCTGGAAGTGCGCGCGCTGGGGTCCGGCGACTTCGTGTCCGTGCTGAAGATTCCGATGACGGGTGCGACGGCGTGGCCGATCGAGGTGCGGCTGCCCGCGACCTGCGCGCCGCACGGCCCCGACCGCCGCTTCCGTCAATCGGACAGCCTCGTCGTCGAGCAGCGGTTTTCCTGCGACGTGACCGACACCGCGCCGGTCATGGGGCTCGCGGGCCTCGCGGGCGGCTTCGTCGACGTCCTCGTGCGTATCGAGGATGAGCACGGCAACCGGTTGACGCGAGTGGCGTCTGGCGCGCTGACCGAGCTCCCGTTGAGTCCGGGCTCCGCGGGGACCTGGGACCGGCTCGTGCTCGGGGTCGAGCACATCCTGGGCGGCATCGATCACCTGTTGTTCGTCGCCGGCATGATCCTGCTCGTGCGCGGGTGGCGCCGAATCGCCGCCACCATCACGGCGTTCACCATCGCGCACTCCATCACCCTCGGGATGACCGTGCTCGACGTGGTGCGCGTGCCGGGCCCACCCGTCGAGGCGTTCATCGCCCTGTCGATCGTCTATCTGGCGTTCGAGATCCTGCGGCGTGACGACGCGAACGTCGGTTCGGTCAAACCGTGGACCATGGCGTTCGCGTTCGGGCTGATGCACGGGTTCGGCTTCGCCGGCGCCCTGCTGGACACCGGGTTGGCGAGCAGCGACATCCCGATGACGTTGTTGCTCTTCAACGTGGGCATCGAGCTCGGACAGATCGCGTTCGCCGCCGCGTGCGGCCTCGTGCTGTGGGGTTGCTACCGGCTCCTCGACACGCCGGCCCGGCGCGCCCGGCTCGATCACGCCGCCGCGTATGGCCTGGGCGCCGTCGCAAGCTTCTGGGTCATCGATCGGGTCGTCGGATTCTGGGGGTGAGACGCAGGCGCCGGGCGCCACGACAGTCCCGGACCGGCGAACCCGGACCGGATCGGCGTCCGCCAGGCGACCGTCGACCTGTGGGCCTGGCCGAGCGCGGACGATGAGCGGCTTGTCGCGGACGATCCTGCTGAACATCGCGGAGGGCAGGGATAGAAATGAGCGACAACCTGCATCGAGCGCACGTGAGCGGCAAGCCGTCGGCGTTGCTCTCGCCTCGACGCCGGTCCACCGTCATGACCGCGCACAATCGGTTGATCGCATGTCGCATCCGCCGTGAAGAAATCCGACCGTCGCGACAAGGGCCGGTGTATAAAGACCCGACTCGTCGGATGCGACGACGACAAGCGGGCGATGCCCTGCTGGTGTCCGGTTTCGAGCCGGCGCGGCGCCCGAGAGAGACCCCATGATGATGCAACGTTCCGTGCTCGTTGCGGCGATAGTGCTGGCGGCCGCCGGCGGCGCGCACGCGCAGGCCCCGTCCACCGGCGCCCCGCCCCTCCCGTTCACTCCGGTCACGCCGGAACGACTCCTCAACGCCGAGGCCGAGCCGCACAACTGGTTGATGTACTCCGGCAACTACAAGAGTCAGCGCTACAGCGCGCTCGACCAGATCGACCCGGGCAACGCCGCCGGCCTCCAGATCCAGTGGGTCTACCAGCTCGGGGTACTGGACCGCGCCGAGACCACGCCGCTGGTCGTCGACGGCGTGATGTACATCACCGAGTCTCCCAGCACCGTCATCGCGGTCGACGCCGCGACCGGGCGACCCTACTGGCGCTACGTGCACCCGCTGCCCGACGACATGGTGTTCTGCTGCGGCCGAAACAACCGCGGCGTCGCCGTGCAGGGCGACCGCATCCTCATGAGCACGCTCGACGCCCACCTCGTGGCCCTCGACGCAAAGACCGGCAGCGTGGTCTGGGAGACCGAGGTCCAGGAAGCCGCGGCAGGCTACAGCAAGACCGCGGCGCCGCTCGTCGTCGGTGACCGGGTGTTCACCGGCGTCGCCGGCGGCGAGTACGGCATTCGCGGTGTGGTCGATGCGTACGACATCGACACCGGCACCCGCGAGTGGCGCTTCTTCACGACCCCCGGCCCCGACAACCCGGACAGCCGGACGTGGTCCGGCGACTCCTGGCGGACCGGCGGGTCGGCCACCTGGATGACCGGCTCCTACGACCCCGAGCTGAACCTCGTCTACTGGGGCACCGGCAACCCGGGGCCCGACTATGACGGGACCGTGCGCGTGGGCGACAACCTCTACTCCGACTCGGTGGTCGCGCTCGACGCCGACACGGGCGAGATGAAGTGGTACTTCCAGTTCACGCCGCACGACATCCACGACTGGGACTCGACCCAGATTCCGGTGCTGGCCGACACGTCCTTCAACGGCGAGCCCCGAAAGCTGATGCTCTTCCCCAACCGGAACGCGTTCTTCTATGTACTGGACCGCGAGACGGGCGAGTTCCTCCTGGGCGAACCGTACGCGAAGCAGACATGGGCCGAGGGGCTCGACGAGAACGGACGCCCCATCCTGGTTCCGGGCATGGAGCCCTCGACCGAAGGCACCGTCGTCTCCCCCGCCATCACCGGCGGCTCCAACTGGTGGTCCCCGAGCTACAGTCCGCGCACCGACCTGATCTACGTGATGGCCTACGACGCCGAGACGAGATACTTCATCCGCCCGGAGGAGTACCAGGAGGGCCAGAGCTTTCGTGCCGGCGGCGGTGAGAGCCCGGAACCGAGGGAGGCGTATCACCGCGCCGTCCGCGCCATCTCGCCGCAGACCGGCGAACTGCGCTGGGAGTTCCCGGTCGATTCGGGCACCACGTCGGGCCTGCTGTCGACTGGCGGGGATCTCGTCTTCGGCGGCACGGCCGACGGGTACTTCTTCGCCCTGGACGCCCTGACCGGCGAAGAGCTGTGGCACAAGACGGTCGGCGGGCGGGTCCACGCCGGACCGATGGGGTATGCGGTCGACGGGAAGCAGTACGTGGCGATCGCGGCCGGGAACGCGATCTTCTCGTTCGCGCTGCCCGACTAGCGAAGGGGAAACCAGATGAGTCGATACACGTTCGTGCTGCTGCTCGTGGTGGTCTGGTGTACACCCGCCAGCGCCCAGGATCGATGGCCGCAGTTCCGGGGACCGGGCGCCCGAGGCGTCTCCGCGGCCTCGGGGCTGCCGACCACTTGGAGCACCACCGAGAACGTCGCCTGGGTTACCGACCTCCCGGGCCTCGGATGGAGCTCGCCGGTCGTCTGGGACGACACGGTCTACGTCACGACCGTCGTCAGCACCGAGCCGATCGAAGAGCCTCTGGGCGGCCTCTATCGCGGACGCGAGACCTGGAGCCCCTCGGCAGCGGACCACCGGTG
This sequence comes from Vicinamibacterales bacterium, assembly GCA_965229825.1. Classification (GTDB taxonomy): domain Bacteria; phylum Acidobacteriota; class Vicinamibacteria; order Vicinamibacterales; family UBA8438; genus JAJEEA01. The sequence continues at coordinate 72,144 of CBDDJQ010000011.1, read as the reverse complement.
GGTCGTCTACGCGCTGGACGTCGACACCGGAGCCGTGCGATGGGAACGCGAACTGCATCGCGGCGCGCCGGCCCGCGGCTACCACATGAAGAACACCCTGGCGAGCGAGACGCCGGTTACCGATGGCGACTCGGTGTTCGTCTACTTCGGCAATCTCGGTGTCTTCTGTCTCGACACCACGGATGGCCGGTTGCGCTGGTCGCACGACATGGAGCCCTCGGCGACCCGGCTCGATTGGGGCACCGCCGCGTCGCCGGTGCTCCATGACGGCCGCCTCTATATCGTCAATGACAACGACCAGCAGTCGTATCTGCTCGCCCTCAGCGCGGAGACCGGCAACGAGGTCTGGCGCACGCCGAGGGACGAAGGCACCAATTGGTCGACCCCCTTCGTCTGGGCGAACGAGCAGAGGACCGAGCTCGTCACCACCGGAACCGACCGGGTGCGCTCCTACGACCTCGACGGCAACCCGCTCTGGGAGCTCACCGGCATGTCGTCGATCACCGTTCCCACGCCCTTCGCCGAGTTCGGCCTGCTCTATCTCGGCTCGGGCTATCTCGGCGATCAGCAGCGCCCCGTCTTCGCCATTCGCCCCGGCGCCAGCGGCGACATCTCGCTTCGCGGGTCGGAGACGGCCAACCGGTTCATCGCGTGGTCGCAGCCGCAGGCCGCCCCCTACAACCCTTCGCAGATCCTCTACGGCGACGCGCTGTACACGCTCCTCGACCGGGGGTTCTTCACCGCCCACGACGCACGAACCGGCCAGGAGATCTACTCTCGACAACGCATCGCGGTCGGCGCGGCGTTCACCGCATCGCCCTGGGCCTACGACGACAAGATCTTCGCGCTGAGCGAAGACGGCGACGCCTACGTGATCCGCGCCGGCCGGACCTTCGAGGTCATCGGCCGCAACCCGCTCGACGAGTTCACGATGGCCACACCTGCCATTGCCCACGGCAGCCTGTTCATCCGGACGCGGTCGAAGCTCTATCGGATTGCCGAGGCCGCGGCTCCCTGAGCGCCGATAGGCCGTCCCTCGGCCTGCGCCCGAGGGAACGGCGTGCCCCGCTGATTGCGCGGTTGCGCCGCTCCGGCGGCAAACCGCCATCCGCGGCGAGAGGACCCCTCCTCATGCAACAATCCGAGGTCGTGGAGACGCTTGGCGAGGTTGTGGTCCCTGGCAGCGTGGAGCCGGTTCCGGAGGTCGGACCGTCGAGCCCGGTGCGCTGCCCCAACTGCGGGTTGACCAAAGCTAGAATGCAGTAGTCCCCGTCGTCCATGTACCGACGTCTGTGACCCGCAGTCTGACAGCCGAACAAAAGGAGGGCTGAACCCGGCATGACGAGCAAGGACGTAGCCACTACCGACTGGGCCTCCGCCGAAATCCTCTGGAAGTCGGCCGACGCCCTGCGCGGTCAGATCGACGCTGCCGAGTACAAGCACGTCGTCCTCGGCTTGCTCTTCCTGAAGTACATTTCCGACTCCTTTGAGGCGCGGCGCGGCCAGCTCCAGCGGGAACTGGAAGCCGACGGCATCCGCGGGCCTCAGATCGAAAGCCTGCTGGAGAACCGCGACGAGTACACCGCCGAGCGGGTCTTCTGGGTGCCACCCGAGGCACGCTGGCAGAACCTCCAGAACCAGGCCGCACGCCCCGACATCGCCACACTGCTCGACGACGCCATCCTCGCCGTCGAGCGTGACAACCCCAACCTCAAGAGCAAGCTCCCGCGCGATTACGCCCGTCGCGGCATCGCGCCGCAGAAGATGAAGGGGCTGATCGACCTGATCGCCGACATCGGCTTCAGGGACGATCGTGCCAGAGCTCGCGACACGCTCGGCCGCGTTTACGAGTACTTCCTCGGCAAGTTTGCCCAAGCCGAGGGCAAGCTCGGCGGCGAGTTCTTCACGCCGCGCTGCATCGTACGGCTGCTGGTCGAGATGCTCGAGCCGTACGAGGGCCGCGTCTACGACCCCTGCTGCGGCTCGGCCGGCATGTTCGTGCAGTCCGAGCGGTTCGTGGAAGCCCACGGCGGGCAGAAGACCGACATCTCCATCTTCGGCCAGGAGTCCAATCCCACCACTTGGCGGCTGGCGCACATGAACCTGGCCATCCGCGGCATCGAGGCCAACCTTGGCTCCCAGCCCGCCGACAGCTTCCTGCGCAACCTGCACCCCGACCTCAAGGCCGACTACATCCTCGCCAATCCGCCGTTCAACATCTCCGACTGGTCAGGCAAGCTGCTGGCCGACGACGTGCGCTGGCGCTACGGCACGCCGCCCGTCGGCAACGCCAACTACGCCTGGACTCAGCACTTCATCCACCACATGGCTCCGGCCAACGGCCACGGTGGCGGAGTCGCCGGCTTCGTCATGGCCAACGGTTCGCTCTCCACCGGCTCCGGCGGCGAGGGCGAAATCCGTCAGCGCATCGTCGAAGCCGACCTGGTGGACTGCATCGTCGCGCTGCCGGCCCAGCTCTTCCTGACCACCGGCATCCCCGCCTGTCTCTGGTTCCTCACCCGCGACAAGACCGGCAGGAACCTCAAGCACGGTGGACGTGACCGCAAGGGCGAGACGCTCTTTATCGACGCTCGCAAGCTCGGCACGATGCGAACCCGCACGCTGCGCGTGCTCACCGGCGGCGACGACGGCGAAAGCATGCTGGCCGCCGGCATGGGTGACCCGAACTTCGATTCCGACCTCGGCCGCATCGTCTACGCCTTCCGCCAGTGGCGGGGCGAATTCGCGCCGGAGTGGTGGATCGAGGCGCAGCATGGCAAGTGGGCGTACAGCGACATTCCCGGCTTTTGCAAAGCAAATACGATCGAGGGAATCAGCAAGCACGGCTTCGTACTCACCCCGGGCCGCTACGTCGGCGCCCAGGAGCAAGAGGACGATGGCGAACCGTTCGCGAAGAAGTACCCACGGCTGCTGGGGGAGTTAGAGGAGTGTTTTAGGAAAGGGGAGCGACTGGTGGCTGTTGCCCGTGAACAGGTGCTACGGGTTAAGGAATGATGCCGACTATGTCACCCATGCGCTCAGTCCTCGAACTCCAGAATGATGGGATCTTGCTCATCGCGGACGGCAATCACGGTGAGTACCGTCCGCGCAGTGATGAGTTCGGTCGAGGAGAGTATGCGTTCATTCGGGCAGCAGACATGGATGACGGAAGAGTGCTCTTCGACTCAGCGCAGCGGATAAACGACCAAGCCCTGGCGCGGATCCGCAAGGGCGTTGGTCAAGGCGGCGACGTCCTCTTCTCCCACAAGGGCACGGTTGGGAAGCTTGCACTCGTTCCGCTCGACGCCCCTCCCTTCGTCTGTTCGCCTCAGACCACATTCTGGAGGACGCTCGACGAGGGACGTCTTGATCGGCGATACCTGTACTACTTCATGCGCTCCAGCGTATTCGCAAATCAGTGGATGGCGCGAAGTAATGAGACCGATATGGCGGCTTACGTAAGCCTCACGGCGCAACGGCAGTTAAATGTTGCTCTACCCGAAATCGACGACCAACGCGCCATCGCCGGTGTCCTCGGTGCACTGGACGACAAGATTGAACAGAACCGGCGGACGACGCCGGCGCTGGACCGGCTGGCCCAGGCGATCTTCCAGGCGTGGTTCGTAGACTTCGAGCCGGTGAAGGCCAAGGCCGCCGGCGCGACCTCCTTCCCCTCTGTGCCCCAGCCCGTCTTCGACGCCCTACCCATCCATTTTGTCGATTCCGAGATCGGCGCCGTTCCGGAGGGGTGGGAGCTGAAGCCGATCGCAACGATTGCGACCTTCCTGAACGGACTGGCACTTCAGAAGTACCCGCCTCGCGGTGATGGCGAAGACTTGCGCGTGATCAAGATCGCCGAACTCCGCAAGGGTTCAGCAGAAGGTGCCGCCTGGGCGAACGGCGGTGTGGCTGAGCAGTATGTGATCGGCGATGGTGATCTATTGTTCTCGTGGTCCGGCACCCTCGAAGCCGAGTTCTGGTTCGGCGGCAAGGGCGCGCTGAATCAGCACCTGTTCAAGGTCACGTCGTCGCGCTTCCCGAGTTGGTTTTGCTCCCTTTGGATTCGGCAGCATCTACCGTGGTTCCGTGCCATCGCGTCAAGTAAGGCAACAACGATGGGGCACATCAAGCGTGGACACCTTCAAGAAACGCCGGTCGTCGTGCCTCCGAATGAGGTTCTTCATGAAGCGAACGAAGTGATTGGCCCGATTTACGATCTGTTCGGCCAGCTAATGATCGAATCGCGGAAGCTCGCGGCGATTCGCGACGTGCTCCTTCCGAAATTGCTGTCCGGCGAAGTGCGGGTACGGGTGGGTGGAGGAGCCGAAGGTGAGTCCTGACCGACCCTTCGAACTCCATAGCTGTCGCCAACTCTTCGAACTGTATCCAGCTTCAACATCGTTGAGGCCTGCAGTCGAGGTCATCGAACGCACAATCCAGGCTCTCCTCAAACGGGTGTGGGTGGGTTGAGGCGCGATCGGCGGGTCGGCGAGGGGTGCTGGCAGTTCACCTGACCGGCGGCGGGCGTGGCGCACCGTGGCGGGATATAGTCGGAGCGGAGTAGCTGCGGGCCGGCCGGCGTGTCAACGCGCTACGCGCGTCCTTCGCTGCGCTGCGGCCCTTCGGGTGACACACCGTCCGTCCCTCCGCTCAAGCAGCAGATATGGGCCTTGCGGCCCGGCCTGGACGGGGGCGTCCCGGCCGTCCACGACAACGCGGAAAGCGCGACGGCTGGCGGTTCGGGGATAGACGCTGGCTGATTGCCCCAACGGCCACCTCGGGTCCCGGCGCCGGCGGCGGACGCCCGTTGGGCGGGGCCAAGGGTGTTGTCGGGGCCGCGTGCGTCGTCTCGCTTGGCGGAAGCGGTTGCAAACGCAAGGGGCTTCCTGGTCTCATGGGCGTGTATCACCACGACCCGCGAGGAGGAGAGCCCCATGCGTCTGACTACGTTACTACGGCGGCTGTTGGGTGTCACGCAGATGTACGTCAAGCAGGTGGAAATGGGGCTCTCCTCAAACGGGTGTGGGTGGGTTGAGGCGCGATCGGCGGGTCGGCGAGGGGTGCTGGCAGTTCACCTGACCGGCGGCGGGCGTGGCGCACCGTGGCGGGATATAGTCGGAGCGGAGTAGCTGCGGGCCGGCCGGCGTGTCAACGCGCTACGCGCGTCCTTCGCTGCGCTGCGGCCCTTCGGGTGACACACCGTCCGTCCCTCCGCTCAAGCAGCAGATATGGGCCTTGCGGCCCGGCCTGGACGGGGGCGTCCCGGCCGTCCACGACAACGCGGAAAGCGCGACGGCTGGCGGTTCGGGGATAGACGCTGGCTGATTGCCCCAACGGCCACCTCGGGTCCCGGCGCCGGCGGCGGACGCCCGTTGGGCGGGGCCAAGGGTGTTGTCGGGGCCGCGTGCGTCGTCTCGCTTGGCGGAAGCGGTTGCAAACGCAAGGGGCTTCCTGGTCTCATGGGCGTGTATCACCACGACCCGCGAGGAGGAGAGCCCCATGCGTCTGACTACGTTACTACGGCGGCTGTTGGGTGTCACGCAGATGTACGTCAAGCAGGTGGAAATGGCCGCCGACGGTCCGTTGACGGTGTCGGTGGAGCCGGCGTGGCGGCGTTCCCGGTGCGGGACGTGCGGGAAGCGGTCGCCGCGGTATGACCGGCAGCCGGTGCGCGAGTGGCGGCATCTGTCCTGGGGCCGGATGCCGGCGTGGCTGCGGTATGCGCCGTGGCGGGTGTCGTGCCGGCGTTGCCGCGGGGTGAAGGTGGAGCAGGTGCCGTGGGCGAGCGGCAGCAGCGTGTTCACGTCGGGGTTCGAGGAATTGGCGGCGTATCTGGCGCAGGTGACGGACCGGACGGCGGTGAGCCGCCTGCTGGGGATATCGTGGGTGACGGTGGGCAGCATCGTGGAACGGGTTGTGGCGCGGCGGCTGGACGGGGCTCGGTTCGCCAAGCTGAGACGAATCGGCGTCGATGAGTTCAGCTACCGGAAGCGTCACCGCTACCTGACGATCGTGGTTGACCATGACGAGCGTCGGGTGGTTTGGGCGGGGCGGGGGCGCAGCGCCGAGACGCTGGGGGCCTTCTTCGAGCAGTTGGGACCTGGTGGCTGTGCGCGGATCGAGTTGGTGACGGCGGACCTGGCGTCGAGCTGGCAGAAGGCGCTGCGGGCGTGGGTTCCGCACGCGCGGGTGGTGTTCGACCGGTTTCACGTTGAACGGCTTGCGGCGGATGCGGTTGACGAGGTGCGGCGTTCGGAGCAGCGGCGGCTGGCCTCGGAGCCGGAGGATGCGAAGGCGCTCAAGGGGACGCGCTATGCGTTGCTGAAGCACCCGGCGCGGCTGAGGCCTGGTGAGGCCCGGCGTCTGGAGACGTTGCGTCGTAAGAACCGGGCGCTGGACCGGGCCTACGAACTGAAGGAGTACCTGGCGACGATCCTGGGGCAGGCGACACCCGAGGATGCGCCGGCGCTGCTCGATGAGTGGCTGGAGTGGGCTGCGCGGTCCCGCCTGACGCCGTTCGTGAAGCTGGGGCGTACGATTCGGAAACACGCTGAAGGCATCCTGGCGTACCTGGACACGAAGATGACGAACGGTCCGGTGGAGGGCATCAACAACAAGCTGCGGGTGATCGCGCGTCGCGCCTATGGCTTCCACTCGCCCGGCGCGTTGATCTCGATGCTGTTCCTCTGCTGTGGAGGCATAGAACTGGCGCCGCCGCTACCCACACGCATTTGAGGAGACTCGGAACAACGCGAACTACACCGCGACGATCAGCCTGCGGTCCTCGCGCACCATGACGGTGGACATCGCGGCCGGGGCGGCGACGCGCTTGCCGGTCCGGGCCTGGGGGGCGCCGCGCCGTCCGCCCCCCCCAGGCCCGTCACGGTTATGCGTCGGACTCGACGCCGAGCGCGGCCGCCTTGCGCGCCGCGGCGGCCGGTCACATGCCGGAGCGCAGAGGGGATCGCGGCTTGATCACGAGCTCCAGGTCGGAGTCCAGCACCTCGGCCACGCGCACCATCGTTTTCAACTCGATATTCTGGACCTGACCGGAGAACAGTCGGGAAATCGTCGGTTGGGTCACGCCCAACTGCCGCGCGATGGCTGACCTGGAGAGGCCGAGTTCGGCCCGCCTCGTCTCGAGCATCTGGACGAACTCGAGAAGATGACGTTTCGTCGCGATGCGCGCAGCTTGCTCCGGGCTCCGCCGTCCTTGCAGGGTTGGCAGGACAGGTCCGCTGATGGTCGTTGCCCGGGCGGCTGGCTCTTCCGGACTGTCTGCGTTGGTGAGCGTGCGTCGCATGATCCTGCTGGCTAGCTGTTCTTGCCTTGCTCGTTGCGCAGCGCCTTTTCGGCGTTTGCCTGGAGTCTTCGGATTCGGGCCATGATTCGGGCGGGAATGCTCGTACGCTTCTTCACGTATCCGTCGAGCACGACGATCCGATTCCCTGGCGCGAACACAAAGAACAACCGAACTCCGGTCGTGAGCCCTCGGGCCTCAAAAAGTCCATTGCCGAGGGGCTTGGAGATTGGCAGCCGAAGCTTGTTGCCGTGCTCCTCCAGCATCTCCACCAAGGCCTCGGCTTCCGCGGCGCTGTCGTCGGACAGTCCACCCAGAAACTCTGAGTCTCCTCAAACACGTGTGGGTAGATGCGGCACCAGTTCGATGCCGCCGCAGCAAAGGAACAGCATCGAGATGAGCGCGTTGTGAGAGTGGAAACCGTAGGCGCGGCGGGCAATCACCCGCAGCTTGTTGTTGATACCTTCCACCACCCCATTGGTCATCTTCGTGTCGACGTAGGCCAGGATGCCGGTGGCGTGCTTGCGGACCGTCCGCGCCAGCTTGACGAATGGGGCCCGGCGGGACCGCGCAGCCCACGCCAGCCACTCGTCGAGCAGGTCGGGCGCCTCGTCAGACTTGACCCGCTCCAGGATCGTCGCCAGATACTCCTTCAGCTCATAGGCGCGGTCGAGAGCGCGATTCTCCCGGCGTAGCTTCTCCAGCCGCCGCTTCTCGCCGGGCTTCAGCCGCGCCGGGTGTTTCAGCAGGCAAAAGCGCGTCCCCTTGAGCGTCTTGGCCGCCTTCGCCCCCACCCGCCGTTGCTCCGCCCGTCGAACCTCGTCCACCGCGTCCGAGGCGAGGCGTTCAACGTGAAACCGGTCGAAGACGACCCGCGCGTGAGGCACCCGCGCCCGCAACGCCTTCTGCCAACTCGCGGCCAGGTCCGCCGTCACCAACGCGACCCGGGCGCACCCCGACGGTCCCAGTAGGTCGAAGAACGCGTCCAGCGTCTCGGCACTGCGCCCCTTGCCGGCCCACACCACCCGCCGGGTGTCGTGATCGACGACGAGGGTCAAGTAGTGATGCCGCTTGCGATAGCTGAACTCGTCGATACCGATGCGCCGCAGCCCGACGAGCCGACTCGAGTCCAGCCGCCGCGCCACCACCCGCTCGACAACGCTCCCGACCGCCGGCCACGAAATCCCCAGCACCCGGGTGACCGTCGTCCGGTCCGTCACCTGCGCCAGATACGCGGTCAGCTCTTCGAACGCCGACGTGAACACGCTGTTGCCCGTCGCCCACGACACCCGCTCCACCCGCAGCACCCCGCACCGCCGGCACGACACCCGCCACGGCGCATACTGCAACCACACCGGCGTCCGCCCCCACGGGAGGTGACGCCACTGCCGCATCGGTCGCCGGTCATACCGCGGCCCCCGACGGCCGCACGTCCCACACCTCGACCGCCGCCACGACGGTCGTACCCAGACCGCCAACGGGCCATCGACCGCGACGTGTGCATCCTCGACGTGCATCTTCGTGACACCCAACAGCCGACGTAGTACCGTGTTCAGACGCATGGGGGCTCTCCTCCTCGTTGGTTGTGGTGGTACACGCCAATGAGACCCGGAAGCCCCCTGCGTTTGCAACCCCCTGGAGCCGAACCAGACCCTACGCGCAAGCCCAACGCCCTGACGACGCCCCCCCCGGCGCCAATCCTGATGGACGGCCGGGACGTCACCGTCCAGGCCGGGCCGCAAGGCCCATAGCCGCTGTCTGAGCGAAGGGACGGCCGGCGTGTCACCCGACAGGGCCGTAGCGGAGCGGAGGACGCGCGCAGCGCGTTGACATGCCGGCCGTCCCGTAGCTACTCACGACCTTCGTTGAGCCCATCGGTCGGGCTCAGTCTACCCACACCTGTTTCAGGAGAGCCACAATCCAGAGTGAACCCGGTATTGCATTCACACATTGCCGAGGCTTACTGGAAACCGTCTGCGTCACGATACTCGCGGACCGCGGCAACGAGATCCCGCCGAATCCAAAGCCGAACTGGCTCATGAGGCAGGCAATCACGACGTTGCAACTGACAGCCCTGAATCCCGACGACAAGGAAGCTGAAAGAGGCGTTGCTAGTATCCTGCGGGGACTGAACTCACTGGTTGACGGTGTCGTGGCCTTGCGCAACAGCCAAGGTGTCGGGCCACATGGTCGGGACGCGCTGGAACCTGTGCTTTCCGTTGATTATGCAATGCTGACCGCAACAGCGGTCGATGCGGCTGTCGGGCTTGTGTTCCGGCTACATCGAGAGCAAATCGGCCGCGATCCGATCAACCATTTGAGATTCGGAGTTCACGCAGAGTTCGATAGCTTTCTTGACGCCAAGTACTCAGACATCGAGATCGAAGAGGTTCCGATCAGTGCGAGTCAGGCGCTTCATCACCAAGATCGCTTGGCCTATCGCAAGAGCCTTGTGGAGTTCAGAAACCGATCCGAAGCGGAGAACGAGGAGATAGCGGAAGGCGAGAGCTTGTCGGAGGACTCCGGTGGATGAACTGACGGCAGAACTCGCCGCCGCTGCGTGGTTTGAGTCTGTAAGGATTCCGGTCATGTCGGCATCCGAACTGACCGAAGAGCGTCAGTTCGGACCGGGAAGCGTGATTCTGACCACGGTACTGAGCAGTGTTATTCGTCGTCTCAACCCCGATCTACCGCACGACACCATCGAGGAGGTCGTGCGCATCCTGTCGCGCCCGCCGCACCCGACGCTGATTCAGAACAACCGTTGGTTCCACGCGCTGGTCACCGACGGCGTCGAGATCGAGTACCGAGAATCGACCAGCGGCGAGACGCGCGGCGACCGCGCGCGGCTGGTCGATTTCGACAACCCGGCCGCGAACGATCTACTGGTACTGCGCCAGCTCAGCGTCGCCGGAGCGTCGGGCAAGGTGATCCGCCCGGACCTGACAGTGTTCCTGAACGGGCTGCCGGTCGCGCTGATCGAGCTGAAGGACCCGACCGACACCCAGACCCACCTGGGCGTCGCCATCGACCAGCTCGACCGCTACATGCAGACCGCCCCCGACCTGTTCGTGTCGAACCTGGCGCTGGTGGTGTCGGACGGCATGCTGACCCGCGTCGGCTCGATCACCAGCGGGCGCAGCCGCTTCATGCCCTGGCGCCCGATCGACGATCGTGAGGGTGGAGGCGCGCCGACCCTGGAGGCGCTGATCCGGGTCCTGTTCGATCCGCGGACGTTGGTCGACTACCTGCGGACCTGCGTCACCTTCGAGGAGGACGAGCGTGGCGAGATCACCAAAAAGATCGCGGGCTACCACCAGTTCCGCGCGGTGCGCAAGGCGCGCGCCAGCGTGCTTGCGCGTCTCAAGCCGCCGTCCGGCACGGGCGACGGTCGCGGGGGCGTGATCTGGCACACCCAGGGCTCGGGAAAGTCGCTGACGATGCTGATGCTGGCCGGTGGGCTGATCCGCGAGTTGCGCATGACCAACCCAACGATCGTCATGATCACCGACCGTAACGATCTGGACGATCAGCTCTTCGACACCTTCGCCGCCGGGCGCGCGCTGCTTCGGCAGGACCCGGTTCAGGCCGTGAGCCGGGAGCACCTCAAGGCGCTGCTCGACCGCGCGGTGGGCGGGGTGGTGTTCACGACGATCCAGAAGTTCGCCGAGGCGCACGGCGTGGTCTCGGAGCGCTCGAACGTGGTCGTTATGGCCGACGAGGCCCACCGCAGCCAGTACGGCTTCGTCGAGGGCGGCGCGCGCTGGATGCGCGAGGCGTTGCCGAACGCCACCTTCGTCGGCTTCACCGGAACGCCGCTAGAGCACGACGACAGAAACACGATCCACGTCTTCGGCGAATACGCGGACGTCTACGACATCCGCCAGGCCGTCGAGGACGGCGCCACGCGGCCACTCTACTACGAATCTTGCATCGTCAAACTGAAGGTGGACGAGGACGGCACGCGCGTCGCCGAGGAGCACGTTGAGTACGTTGCCAACGCCGACTGCGTCGGAGAAGGGACGGAGGATGGTATCCGAGTACCGCCGGAGTCCCTGGTCGGCGCCCAGGAACGCATCGAACGCCTAGCAGCATTCATCGTCGACCACTGGGAGAAGCGCCGCGCCGCGATGGAGGGCAAGGCGATGGTGGTGACCATGAGCCGCGACATCGCCGCGCGGCTCTACGAGGCGATCCGCTCGCTGCGCCCGGACTGGCACGACGGCGACGACGAACGGGGCGCGATGAAGGTGGTCGTGACCGGCACCAACGAAGATCCCGAGCCGCTCAGGAACCACGTGCGCACGAAGGCCGCCCGCAAGCGTCTGGCGGAGCGCTTCAAGGCCCCCCACGACGACCTACGCCTGGTGATCGTCTGTGACATGTGGCTGACCGGCTTCGACTGCCCGCCGGCGCACACCATGTATCTGGATAAGCCGCTGGCCGAGCACAACCTGATGCAGGCCATAGCGCGCGTGAATCGCGTCTACGGCGACAAGCCCGGCGGATTGATCGTGGACCTGCTGGGCCTGGCCGACCAGTTGGCAGATGCGCTCGCGACTTACACCCAGGCCGGCGGCACGGGCGAAGCCGTCAGGAAGGTGCAAAACGAGGCTGTGCCTGCCATGCAGGCGACCTTCGAGAAGCTACGCGGCTTCTTCCACGGTTGCGACTACGAGCAGGCGCTCGACGCAAGACCGCAAGCCGTGCTGCAGGTGTATCTACTCGCGATCGATCACGTCTTCGGGCAGGACGATGGCTGGAAACGCCTGCGCAGGCTGGTCAAGGAACTGTCGGCAGCCTTCGCCCTGGCGGTTCCGCGCCCGGAGACCGAGGCCATCGCGCCGCACCTCGCATTCTTCCAGCGCGTGGTGGCGATGATTCGAAAACGACTGGCCGACGATACCGACGGTGGTGCCAGTCACGCTCGGCAACGCGACATCGACGCCGCCGTGCGCCAGGTGATCGGCGGCGCGATCGATGCCGGCGAGGCGATCGACCTGTTCGCCGTTGCGGGGCTGTCGGACGCCAGCCTCGACATCCTCAGCGATGAGTTCCTCGGTCGGGTGGCGGCGCTGGAGCAGAAGAATCTGGCCTTGGAGACGCTGCGCAAGCTGCTCAACGACCAGATTCGTATCACCGAGCGCACGAACATTGTCCGGAGCCGCAAGTTTCGCGAGGCGCTCGAAGACGCGATGCTGCGCTATACGAACAGGGCGATCACGACCGCGGAGATGATCTCGCAACTGATCGACTTGGCGAAGAGCCTTCGAGACGCGCAGCGGCGCGGCGATGAACTCGGGCTGGGCAGCGCGGAAACTGCCTTCTACGACGCCCTGGCGGAGAACCAGTCAGCCAGAGAAGCGATGCAGAGCGATACGCTTCGACTCATGGCTCGGAAGCTGACTGAAATGGTCAAGAACATGCCCAAGCTTGACTGGACACAGCGCGAGTCGGTACGGGCGAGCCTGCGCCGCAATGTTCGCCGACTGCTCGCAAGGTACGGCTACCCTCCAGATCTAGCCGAAAACGCGACGCAACTCGTTTTGCGGCAGGCGGAGCTGTCAACAGAGAACTCGGACTAGAACTAGACCAGGATGGCACGGCACCGCCGCTCGTCCCTTGGTCTGTTCGCTTCTATCGGATTGCCGGGGCCGCGGGTGCCTGAGCGCCGGCAACCCTCGGCCTGCATGCCCAGTATGCGTGGGTGAGCGGAGGCCCTGCCTTCTCATGCCGAGGCGGTCGCCAGGACGGCAGCCGCCTCTTCCGCCAGATCCGTCACGCAAGCCTCCATGTGACGGGCGCGGGTCCGGAAGCTCAGGACGCAGACCCGGGCCAGGAACCTCCCCTCCACGACGGCGCCCGACAGCATCACGCGGTTCCGAAGGTTCACACGCTCCAGCAGGAGCCGGGTGGCCTCGTTCTCCTCCGCCAGGCTGGAGCCGGGCCAGCGCAGGTGGAACGCGAACAGCGACACCTGCGGCGGCGCCACCATCACGATCCCCGGGACCGCGGCCACGCGCGCTGCCGCCTCCAGGGCGAGGGCCCGCTTCTCTTCCAGGGCGGCCCGGAACCGCCCTGCGCCGTACAGCTTTACGCAGAGCCAGACGCGAAGGCCCGGGAACCCACGCGAGAGCTCCGGCCCGTACTGATGAGGGTCGTAGACATCGTCGCCATCGGTCTGGTCGGGCAGGTAGCCCGCGGTCGCCTCGTGCGCCCGCCGCAGCGCGGCGCCGTCGCGCACGAGCAGGGCTCCGGTGCCGTACGGCAGGAACAATCCCTTGTGCGGATCGAGCGTGAGCGAATCGGCCCGCGAGAGCCCGGGCATGAGGTCCCGAAGCTCCGGACACATGTAGAAGAACGCTCCGTAGGCGCCGTCCACGTGGTGCCAGAGTGCTTCGCGGGCGCACAGGTCCGCGATCGCATTCAACGGATCGACCGCACCCGTATTCGTGGTGCCGGCCGCCGACGCGACGCAGAACGGCCGGAGACCGGCCCGGCGATCCGCGGCGATGGTGTCGGCCAGCGCCCCCACATCCATCCGGAACTGCTCATCGACCGCGATTGCCCTGATCCGGTCCGGCATGATGCCGGCCAGCCGGGCGGACTTGGCCATCGAGTGATGCATCTGCGTCGAACCGTACAGCACGCCCGGGCGGATCTCCGGACCCAGATGCCGCTCGCGCGCGCACAGCACGGCGTTGAAATGCGCCATCGACCCGCCGGTCGTGAACAGCCCGCGGGCCTCGGCTGGAAACTCCATCCACTCGCGCAGCCAGTCGAGCGCGTTGGACTCGAGCTGAACGAGCGCCGGCGCCGCCAGCCGCACCCCCGTGTAACGATTGACCACGTCGGCAATCAGGTCCGCCAGCCCCGCGGGATACAGCCCGCCGCCCGGAATGTAGGCGAGATAGCCGGGCCCCGACGACGTAAACGACCGAGGCACCCACTCGGTGAGCAGCCGGTCGAGCAGCGGCTCGTACGCGACGCCCCGTTCGGGTGCCGCCTCACGGAGGCGGCGGCAGAAATCGGCCGCGGTCACATCGCCTCCGGCCGGCTGCGTCTCGAGGCTCAGGACGTGGTCCACCAGCCGCTCGATGGTGGCGTGCCCCATCCGCCGCATCTCGTCGGCCGTGAATTCCAGGTTGGCGAGGTCCGTGGACATGGGTGGCAGCTCTCCAACGAGGAACGCTCGCATCGCGCACTCGGCGCCGGCGATGCAAGGAAATCCGCCGCGAGACGGTCGACCTGGGAGTGTCGGTGCAGGTCGTTGCCGCCGCAACCTCAGCGGCGGTCGCGGCACCGCGGGCCTCTCCGGCGGCGAGTGTCGCACAAGTCAGCCGTGCATTCGAGGGGGCACCTGAAATACACGACCACGTACCACTTGCGCCATGGGTCAGCATACGCGCGGGCTTTCGTGGGGCGAGGCGGTGTGACCCTCTGGCTCTCAGCCGGGGCGAGACAGGCTGCCCCTGGGCCGACAGGACATCAGGTCGAGCTGCCAGTGATCAGAACTTGGCAGCGATCCTCTCCAGGGTGTTCCAGTTGCGCGCCGTGGCGACGACGCCGAACCGCTTTTCGAGGTACGCATTCGAAAGGGTCATTGCCTGGACGCCATCCGGAGTCCAGATGTACGCCTCGGTACCTTTGATCGCAATGACCTCGGGGCTGTGGTCCTCCTCCAGCAGCGCCCCTACCGCCTCGGGGTCCGGCTTCTCCGAGAGGAAGTTCACCAGGTAGCGCGACGGGTCGGAGACGACCTCCTGCAACGGATTGCGCTCGAGCACGCCCCGAACCTGGCTCACCGTGCGGACGACACAGGGAACGTTGACGTCGAACTGTTCGCTGAGCAACCGCTGCATGGCGCCGACGACCTCGTCGGGACGATCCGATTCGGCGGAAACGATCACGTTCCCGCTCTGCAGGACGGTGGCAACGTCGGAGTAGCCCTCGTCGGTCAACTTCGACCTGAACTCCGCCATCGGTACCCGATTGCGGGTCCCGACGTTGATGCCCCGCGGCATCACGAGATAGCGCACGGTCATCGATACTCGTACTCGAGGACGCAGGAGTGCTGTCTCTCGTCGTTGTCGATCTCGAGCGTGCCCGAGATGCCGTCCTGCTCGAAAAATGGAGGCTCGGCCTCTGTGGTGACGTCGAGAGTTCCCCGAGCAGTAGGCATGAAATTCTCCTATGGTTGTCTGCCGGCACTGGAGGCGCGCCGCCCTCGTAGCCCGAGATCATTCTACTGTCCTCCGCTTCGCTCGCGCCCTTCGGGTGATCCGGACCGGCGTTCCGGCGACGGCGGTCGCCGCGAGTGCATTTTTCTTGTCCCACCCTGCAATTTGTACTTGACAACCTCTTCGGGGCGCGCCGGGCGCGAGTCTGGCATGCCGCCAGAATCGCCCTTCTGACCGTCTCTCCCGCTCGACGTGGCGCTCGCGGGCACGGCGGCGCACGTGGAACGGATCGCCCGCGCGTGGCGGCGCATCGACCGGAACGTGGAGCAGGCGGAGGACCGGCGGGGGGACGCGAGCCGCGGGCTGCGGACCTGGGTGGACGAGGACGGGATGGTGGTTGTCCGGGGGCTTGGCGTCCGAGCCGGAGCCGCGGGCCGGCGGCCACCGCGTTCCCGGCGGCGAGTCCCTGGGAGTCCCCTTTCCCTGGTCGCCGCTCGAGCGATCCGGCGCTGCCAGCCGACCGCCCCGCCGTGAGCACGCAGAACTCGCACACAAGCTGGACGACAGCGAACGCCTTAGACGCTGGTCTATCCTTCGGTCGCTCGGACGGGCCTACCCATTCCGGACCGCGGGGGAACCTACGCCGTGCCAGAACCGATCTCGACGTGAATGGTGAACCAGGAGAAGGTCTGCCCACCAGCATCGAGTTCGATGGACCTCGTCTCTCCCGCCGCCAGATCCACTCGGGGCGTGGGGCCGAGCTCGACCCCGTTCGATAGATGGACTTCGACACGAACCTGCGTGACCGTCGCGCTCGTCGTGTTCCTGACGGTACCGGTGAACCTTTGGCGCGTGCTGTCGTAGTTGACGATCAGCTCGACCCCATTGCGGACTTCCCTGGCGGTCTCCGAAGGCGTGTACCGCGTACCGGATTCGCCTGACTCGCCCCCTTGTCCTTCGAGTCCATGCCCTTCGCCGCTCGGCTCGGTCGGACTGCCTGAGCACCCGAGGACACCCAGGGCAACCAATGTAGCGGTGCAGACGATGGGCAGCAGTAGCTTCCGCATGTCAGGCATGAATCCATGATGCCACCGAGCCGATGTTCGGTGTCAACGCATCGGCAACTCGGCGCGCATGGCAACGCACTGTGGAGTTACCGGCGTAGTAGGAGCACATGTCCGCGCGTCTCAGAGGTAGGCGGCCCAATTGTACATCACAAGCAGCTGGCGACTCGGCCAGGCACGACAAGCACGCCGCTGAGCTCTTCGATCGGTCCTTCCTTTCGCTGGACTCGGTCCCCCCGAGGCGGTTGCCATCCTGCGGGATCATCCTTGCTCAAACGAGAATGGACGAGGCGAGTGCATTTTTTGTCCCACCCTGCAATTTGTACTTGACAGCCTCTTCGGGGCGCGTCGGCGCGAGTCCGGCATGCCGCCAGAATCACCCTTCTGACCGTCTCTCCGGCGGCAGGCCGCGCGTTCTCGACCCCGAGACGCGACAAACCTCGATCCAACTGCCGATCGGCCACTGAAGGACGCCTCAAGCCGTTGAAATATAGAGGGTTAAAATGATTCATGCTCGCTGACAACGGCCGCGCCCCGTCGACATCCGCCACGCATCTTCCACCTCCCGTCGAGCCCCCCGACGAGGCGCCGCCCCGCGGGCCGGCGACCGCGCCCGCCAACCGTGGCGCGCAACTCGCCCGGCTCGGCGACCGCATCGCCGAGCTGTCCGCCCGCATCCAGGCCGCCACCCACGAGCTGCTCGTCCTCATCCGAGAGTTCGACGAGCGGGAGGGCTGGGACGGTTGCCTGTCGTGCGCGCAATGGCTGAGTTGGCGGGCCGGACTCTCACCGGGGGCCGCCCGCGAGCACGTGCGCGTGGCCCGCGCCCTCGGCGAGCTGCCCAAGCTGAGCGACGCCATGCGCCGCGGCAAGGTCTCCTACTCGAAGGTGCGCGCGGTCACGCGGGTGGCCACGCCGGAGAACGAGGAGGACCTTCTCTACGTGGCGCTGGCGGGCACGGCGGCGCACGTGGAGCGGATCACCCGCGCGTGGCGGCGCATCGACCGCAACGTGGAGCAGGCGGAGGAACGGCGGCAGAACGCGAGCCGCGAACTGCGGACGTGGGTAGACGAGGACGGGATGGTGGTTGTCCGGGGGCGGTTGACGCCTGAGGTCGGGGCGGTGCTGCGGCGGGCGCTGGAGGCGGCGTGCGATCAGACGCGGCGCGCGGCGGCGTCAGGCGGCGGCGCGGACGGGGAAGCCGCCAACTCGCCGGCGGGCGCCGGAGAGGATGCGGTTGACGCGTCGGCTGACGCGGCCGCGGCCGCGGGAAAGGAAGCGGCCGGCGCGGCGACGGACGCGGCCGAGCCGACGCTCGGGCAACGGCAGGCGGATGCCATCGGGACGGTGGCGGAGGCGGCGTTGGCGGGCGGGCTCGACCGGGGGACGGCCGGCGACCGGTATCAGGTGGTGCTGCACGTGGACGCCGAGGCGCTGGCGGAACCCCGGGACGTTCCCGCGGGAACGTCCCGGGGCGCGGCGTCCGGGTCGGAGCCGCGGGCAAACGGCGATCGCGTTCCCGCGGGAACGGCCGGGGGCTTGGCGTCCGAGCCGCAGCCGCGGGCAGGCGGCCACCGCGTTCCCGCGGGAACGTCCGGGGCCGCGGCGTCCGGGTCGGAGCCGCGCGCCGGCGACGACCGCGTTCCCGCGGGAACGCCTGCGACGGCGCGCCCGGCGGCGTGCGGTCCCGGCGGCGAATCGCCGATACCCACGGAAATGCCGGGCCGGGCAGGACGCGCCCCACAACGGCGGCGCCGCACATCCGGCCCGTGCCCGGGGGCACGGCCGACATCGCCCCACGCCCGCCAGACCGTGCTGGACGAGGCGGGCGGCATCCACGTCTCCGCGGAAACCGCCCGGCGCTTGGCCTGCGACGCGGCCACGGTCACCATGCACCACGGCCCCGGCGGCGAGATCCTCGACGTCGGCCGCCGCACCCGGACCATCTCGCCGGCCCTGCGCCGGGCCCTCGCGGCCCGCGACCGGCAGTGCCGGTTCCCGGGGTGCGGCAATCGCCGCTGCGATGGTCACCATATCGAGCACTGGACCGACGGCGGCCGGACCGCGCTCGACAACCTGGTGCTGCTGTGCCGCCGGCACCACCGGGCGGTGCACGAAGAGGGGTACCGGGTCACGATCGACGCGGCCGGTGACGTGAAGTTCCTGCGGCCGGACGGCCGCCCGCTGCCGGAGGCGCCGCCGGCGCCGGCGTGGACGGGCCCGGCGCTGGAGCCCACGAACGACGGCCTGGCGGCGGCGGGCATCGAGATCGACGCCGATACCGCGACGCCGTCCTGGCGCGGCGAGCGGCTCGACCTCGACTACGCGATGCACGTGCTGTGGCGGCCACGCCGCGAGGCGCCCGCGCAATGAACCGCGCCGGTGCATGGTGTCGACCTGACCCGCCGGCCGGGCTTGCGGGTCCACGACCCTTGCGGGCAAGCCGGTGCAAGTGGTCCCGCGATTCCCTGTGCCGCCGGAGGCAACGAACTGGCCCCGCTCTGCCCATACCTGTTTGCTCAGACTCCAGTCTCGTCGCGTCCGAGGATTCCGCCAGTTGCCAGCCCTGACCCAAGCCCTTCATCGGCGCGCCATGACCCGCCCCTCGAAGCAGCGGCGACAAGTCGCCTGATACGATCGTGTCCGAAGGAGCCGCCGCTCTCATGGCGACCAGCAGCGAGCGCGACATCCCAGCAGGGGTTTCACCTCGAGGTCCAGGTGGATTCGATGACTCGATCGAGACAGGCGAGATGGAATCATGATCACCGGTGAGCTGAAGTCCAAGGTCGACCGAATCTGGGACACCATGTGGTCCGGCGGCATCTCGAACCCGCTCTCCGTCATCGAGCAGCTCACCTACCTGCTCTTCATCAAGCGTCTGGACGAGCTGCACACGCGCGAGGAGCACAAAGCCGCCCGCACCGGCCAGCCGATCGAGGAGCCGCTGTTCACCGCCCGCCAGGGCGCTCTGCGCTGGTCGCATCTCAAGGAGCTTGCGCCCGAGCGGATGTTCGAGACAGTGCGGGACCGGGTGTTCCCGTTCATCAAATCGCTGGGCCAGACGCGCGACTCGGACGAGGGATCAACCTACACCCATCACATGAAGGACGCCCTCTTCATGATGCCCACGGCCCGGGTGCTGGCCAACGTGGTCGACCAGCTCGACGACATCGACATGGCCGACCGCGACACCAAGGGTGACCTCTACGAGTACATGCTCGGCAAGATCGCCACCGCCGGGCAGAACGGGCAGTTCCGCACGCCGCGCCACATCATCCGGCTGATGGTGGACATGACCGCGCCCGCCCCGAAGGACGTCATCTGCGATCCGGCCTGCGGCACGGCCGGCTTCCTCGTCGCGGCCTCCGAGCATCTCGTCGAGCACCACGGCGACCGCATCTACAAGAACGCCGAGGCCCGCCGCCGGTTCAACGAGGGCACCTTCCACGGCTACGACTTCGACACCACCATGCTGCGCATCGGCAGCATGAACATGCTGCTGCACGGCGTGGAGAATCCCGACATCCGTTACAGGGACTCGCTCGCCCAGACCGACCTGACGGCCGCAGGGGACGACGCCGAGCGGTACTCTCTCGTCCTCGCCAATCCGCCGTTTGCGGGCAGTCTCGACTACGAGTCCACCGCCAAGGACCTGCAGCAGGTCGTCAAGACGAAGAAGACCGAGCTACTGTTCCTTGCCCTGTTCCTGCGCCTGCTCCAGACCGGCGGCCGCGCCGCCGTCATCGTGCCCGACGGCGTACTCTTCGGGTCGAGCAAAGCCCACCGGACCCTGCGCAGGATCCTGGTCGAGGAGCAGAAGCTCGACGCCATCGTCTCCATGCCCTCCGGCGTCTTCAGACCCTACGCCGGGGTTTCCACTGCCATCCTGCTCTTCACCAAGACCAACTCCGGCGGCACGGACGACGTCTGGTTCTACGACATGCAGGCTGACGGCTACTCGCTGGACGACAAACGCACCCCGCAGCCGGAGAAGAGCGACCTTGCCGACATCCTCGCCCGCTGGCGGAACCGCGAGGCGGAGCACAAGCGGGCGCGGACGGACCGGAGTTTCCTCGTGCCCAAGGCCGAGATCGCGGGCAACGATTACGACCTCTCCATCAACCGCTACAAGGAGGTCGATTACGAGACCTTGGAGTACGACCCACCGATGGCGATCATGGAGCGCTTGGCTGCCCTGGAGACGGAGATCGCGAAAGGGTTTGCGGAGTTGAAGGGGTTGCTGGGATGAAGTGGCCGACCGGCGCTTTGGACTCGATTGCGATTCTTGATCGTCAGTCGATCCATCCTTCGCAGGCCGAGGCAGCGACTCCATACCTCGGGCTCGAACATCTCGACGGCGATGGTGGAATCAACTGCATTCAGACGGTCGGCTCAGCCGGACTCAAGAGCAATAAATTTCAGTTCTCCGACCGTCACGTCCTATTCGGCAAGCTCCGGCCGTACCTTCGAAAGATCGCCAGGCCGGAGTTCTCAGGCGTATGTAGCACGGACATTATTCCGATCCTGCCCAAGGATGGAGTGTCACGAGATTACTTGTTTTACTTCTTACGGACTCCGGACACCGTTAATTTGGCGACGAGTCGCTGCTCCGGCGCGAACCTTCCTCGTCTGAGCCCGAAACAGCTTGCTTCTTTCCAGATCCCCCTCCCACCGCTCGCCGAGCAGAAGCGGATTGCGGGAATTCTGGATGCGGCGGACGCCTTGCGGGTCAAGCGCCGCGAGGCCCTCGCCCAGCTCGACACCCTCCTCCAATCCACCTTCCTCGACATGTTCGGCGACCCCGTCACCAATCCGATGGGGTGGGAGGTCCAAAGGTTTGCGGATGTGTTCTGGCTTCAGGAAGGTCCTGGAGTTCGAAATTGGCAGTTCAAAGAGTCCGGAATAAAACTTCTAAATGTATCAAACATACTCAAGTCTGGAGAGCTCGATCTTTCCAAGACGGATCGTCATCTTTCGACAGACGAGGCACAGGAGAAATATTCGCACTTCCTGGTAGATGCAGGCGACCTTGTCGCTGCCAGCTCAGGCATATCTATCGACGACGACGACCTTCTTCGAACGCGAAGTGCGTTCGTCGGAAACGAGCATCTCCCCTTGTGCATGAACACGAGCACCGTACGATTCAAAGCTACGGATGGAGTCTCACACCTTCGGTTTCTTCAGCAGTGGCTTCAATCGCACGAATTTAGAAGACAGATCACCCGGGAGGTGACCGGCAGCGCACAGAAGAACTTCGGCCCGACTCATCTAAAGC
Source organism: Vicinamibacterales bacterium (assembly GCA_965229825.1). Classification (GTDB taxonomy): domain Bacteria; phylum Acidobacteriota; class Vicinamibacteria; order Vicinamibacterales; family UBA8438; genus JAJEEA01. The sequence continues at coordinate 50,325 of CBDDJQ010000011.1, read as the reverse complement.
GACTTCGCATCACACTTCCCCCCCTTGACCTCCAGCAAGGCTTCGCGGCTATCGTCCAATCCGTCGAACAACAAAGGACGCGCCAGCGAGCCCACCTCGCCGAACTCGACACCCTCTTCACCTCCCTGCAATACCGCGCCTTTCGAGGAGACCTCTGAGCCTCGATGGAAATCTCCGCCAACTTCGCGTTCCTGAAGCAGGAATTCCCGCATGCGGCGGAGAGCGCGAGTTATGCGGAGCGCCACGTCTACGGCGACCCGCGAGCCTCCTGCTTCCATGCACGGCATGCGCTGGAGCGTCTGGTCAAGCGTGTCTACAAGGTCGAGAAGACCCTGACGCCGCCGAAGGTCACGAACCTGGACGCCTACCTCAGCGAGCCCGCCTTCCGTGCGGTCGTGCCCGAGGTGGTGTGGCAGAAGGCGGAGTACATCCGGCAGGCGGGCAACCTGGCGGTGCACGGCAACAAGACGCCCGTGCCGGAGCAGGCGTTGAACGTGGTGCGGGAGCTGGCGCACGTCCTCTACTGGGCGGGCCGCACCTATCTGCGGAAAGGAGCGGAGAGCCTTCACGGGAAGACCTTCGACGGGTCCCTGGTCCCCACACGGGAACCGGGCGCCGCGCCGGCCAGCGTCGAGGAACTGGACGCCCTCAAGCGCGACCTGGACGCGGCCGAAGACGCGCGCAAGGAGGTCGAAGGCGAGTTGGAGGCGCTGCGTGAACGGCTCGCCGCCATCAGGGCGGAGAACGAGACCGTCCCCGAATCCCATGACTGGAACGAGAGCAGGACCCGCAGGCTGATTGTCGACCAGGCCTTGCAGCGTGCCGGCTGGCCGCTCGACCAGGAACACGACCGTGAATACAAAGTCACGGGCATGCCGAACGCCTCGGGGGTCGGTTACGCCGATTACGTCCTGTGGGGAGATGACGGCAAGCCGCTGGCGGTGGTGGAGGCGAAGAAGACCACCGTCGATGCGGCGAAGGGTCGACAGCAGGCCAAGCTCTACGCGGACTGCCTGGAGGCCATGCACGGCCAGCGCCCGATCATCTTCTACACGAACGGGTACGAGACCTATCTGTGGGACGACCAGGCCTACGCACCGCGAGCCGTGGCCGGCTTCCACAAGAAGGACGAGCTGGCGTCACTGCTCCATCGCCGAGTCCACCGCGAGCCGCTGGACGTGGCGCGGGTGAAGAACGCCATCGTCGAGCGGTACTACCAGAAGCGGGCCATCGGGAGCATCGGCGAGCAGTTCGGACAGGCGCGGCGCAAGGCGCTGCTGGTGATGGCGACCGGCAGCGGCAAGACCCGCGTGGCGGTCGCGCTGGTCGACCTGCTGCAGCGGGCGGGCTGGGTGAAGCGGGCGCTGTTTCTGGCCGACCGGGTGTCGCTCGTGAACCAGGCAGTAGGGGCGTTCAAGGCCCACCTGCCGGAGTCGAGCCCGGTGAACCTGGTGACGGAGAAGGACAAGGCGGGCCGGGTCTACGTCTGCACCTATCCGACGATGATGGGGCTGATCGACGAGACGACGGGCACCGAGGCCCGCTTCGGGGTCGGGCATTTCGACGTCGTGATCATCGACGAAGCGCACCGGTCGGTGTATCAGAAGTTCGGGGCCATCTTTCGGTACTTCGACTCGCTGCTGGTGGGCCTGACCGCGACGCCTCGGGATCAGGTCGACCGGAACACCTACGAACTCTTCGACCTGGAGCCGGGCGTGCCCACCGACGTGTACGAGCTCGCGACCGCGGTGGCGGACGGCTTTCTCGTACCACCGAAGGTTCAGCAGGTGGATCTCCGGTTTCCACGCGACGGCATCGACTACGACTCGCTCAGCGAGGAAGAGCAGGCGCAGTGGGAGAGCCTCGACTGGGGCGACGACGAAGACGATCGCGGGCTGCCGGAACGGGTCAACGCGTCCGCCATCAACAGTTGGCTCTTCAACAACGACACGGTCGACAAGGTGCTGCAGCATCTCATGGAACAGGGCCACACGGTCGACGGTGGCGACCGACTGGCCAAGACGATCATCTTCGCGCGCAATCACGCGCATGCGACGTTCATCGAAGAGCGGTTCAATCGCCACTACCCGCGGTACGCCGGGCACTTCGCCCGCATCATCGATCACTACGCCACGTATCCGCAGAGCCTGCTCGACGACTTCGCACGGAAGGACAAAGCGCCGCACATCGCGATCTCCGTGGACATGCTCGATACCGGCATCGACGTGCCCGAGGTGGCCAACCTGGTCTTCTTCAAGCCGGTCTACTCGCGGATCAAGTTCTGGCAGATGATCGGGCGCGGCACGCGGCTGTGCCCCGATCTGTTCGGACCCGGGAACGACAAGCACGACTTCCGCGTCTTCGACTTCTGCTTCAACTTCGACTTTTTCCGCGAGCATCCGGAGGGGATCGAGGACAGTGGCGGCGTTTCCCTCCGCGCCCGGCTCTTTCGGTCGCGGGTGCAGTTGCTGTCCGACGTCCAGGCGACGCCGGACCTGGACCCGGAGGCGTCGCTGGCCGGGGCGTTGACGACGGAACTCCACCGGGAAGTGACGGCGATGAACCGCGAGAACTTCATCGTGCGGATGCAGCTCGAGGCGGTAGAGCGTTTCCAGCAGCGGGAGTCATGGGAGCGGCTCAGCGCGTCCGACGTCGAGACCCTGCAGAGTGAGGTTGCCGGGCTGCCCAGCGAGATCGAGACCGACGACATCGAGTCGCGCCTGTTCGATCTCACGGCGCTGAAGATGCAACTGGCCCTCGCCGAGGGCGACACCGGCACATTCGAGCGGCACCGCCGGCGGGTGGTGGAGATCGCCATGCTGCTCGAAGAAAAGAGCGCGATTCCCGTGGTGACGGCACAACTCACCTACCTGGCCTCGGTGCAGGAGAACGCCTTCTGGGAAGGCATCGCCTTGAACGGTCTCGAGGAACTGCGCATGCGCCTGCGGGGCCTGGTGCCCTTCCTGGACAAGAAGACGCGCAAGGTCGTCTACACCGACTTCCAGGACGAGATCACGGCCGTGCGCGAGGACGCCGCCGTCTACCTGCCGAAGATGACCGGGGTCCAGTACGAGAAAAAGGTGCAGGAGTACCTGAAGAACCATCTCGACCACATCGTGATCCATCGCCTCCGGACCAACCAGCCGCTCACGGCTACCGACCTGCGGGGGCTCGAACAGACGCTCGTCGAGATCGGCGAGGGCGACGGCCTGACGCTGTTGACGAGCCTCCTGGCCCGCAACGACGCCCCCTCACTGGCCCATTTCGTGCGGAGCCTGGTGGGGATGGACCGCGCCGCCGCACAGGAATCCTTCTCGGAGTTCCTCTCCAACCGAAGCCTGACCACGCCGCAAATCCGTTTCATCGAGATGGTGATCGACCAACTCACGGCGCGGGGTGTCATGGAGCCATCCGCGCTCTACGAGGCGCCGTTCAGCAGCGTGCACGCCGGCGGCCCCGAGGCGTTGTTCGCCGGCAAGAGCAACGTCATCGAGGGGATCTTCGAGAAGTTGAAGACCCTTCGCCCCGAGCGCCTCGCGGACGTCGGCTGAAAGCGCCGGTCTCGGGGCTCGCCGAGAGCCCACGGATCGTGTGCGTCACTGCTGGAGCCGGGCCAGCGGAGGTGAGACACGAAAGCCCACGCCTGGTCGGCGTCGGCCGTGACGTCGACGCCGTTGATCGACAGAAACGTGAACATCGCCGCAAACGCCGTGCGCTTGTTTCCGTCCACGAAGGGATGGTTCTGCGAGAGGCTCTCCCAGAGCGCGGCCGCCTCGGCGATGATGTCGGCGTAGTAGCCGGTCTGCGGCCGGAACAGGGCGGCGTCGAGCTGGCCGGGGTCTCGAATACCGCCCGCGCCGCCGTACGTCGTGATCTGGTCGGCGTGGATGGCGAGAACATCGCCCAGGGTCAGGTGGTCTCGCTTCACTTCGCGAGCTTCTCGTAGAGTTGTGCGAACCGGGCGTGGCTGCGCTGATAGGCGGCCATCACATGCGGGCGGGCCGTGCCCTGCCTGCGCTGCTCGAGCAGCGCGGCGATCGCTTCGTCGACCAACGCCTGAATCTGGCGGCCCTCGTCCCTCGCCAGGGTCCGCAATTCGTCGAGGAGGGCGCTGTCCACCTGGGTCGCGAATTTCCGGCGCGTCGGCATCGTGGCATCTCCTGCACGCATCGAACGATCTGACTTCTCGTTTCATGGAATGTCAAGACCCGCCGGGACTTCGTCTCGTAGGCGCGGAACCGTTGGTCGGTGGCCCCCCCGATGAAGAGCACGCCCCCCGCGGTGGAGCTGGGTCCCCTCCGAGCGGTGCGGGTGGGGTGTCTGCGGGTCGGCGGCCATGCATCCCGCGAAGGCCTGCGTCGGACCATTCCTCAGCGGATCGAATCCGGGCTGGTAGAATGCGGCGATGAATCACACGTCCCGCAACGGGCTCCTGGCCATCGTCTGCATCGCGCTGTCAACACCGGCGATGGGACAACAATTCGCGTCGACGGCGCCGCGCACCGCGCACGGCGATCCCGACATCCAGGGGCTGTTTACGTTTCGGACGCTGACCCCGCTTCAGCGTCCCGTCATCGATGCCGGCGCGTCGGCGCTCCTGGCGGGCCAGGAGACGCTGACGGCCGAGCAGGCGGCCGAGTACGAGGCATCGCGGCGCCGCGAGCTGAATCGTGACACGCAGGATCTCACTGTCCACGCACCGGGTGTGCGATATCAGTCACTCGCGGAAGGCGGTGTCGGTGGATACAACGAGTTCTGGTACGAGCGCGGCATCGAACTGACCCGAGACAGGCGCACATCGCTGATCGTGGATCCTCCGGACGGTCGGATCCCCTACCGCGAGGCGTTTCAGGCCGAGGCGCGGGTCCGGGGGGCGAACATCAGCAACGGATTCGCCGACTCCTACACCGATCGCAGCCTTTCCGACCGATGTCTCCTGGGGTTCAATGCCGGTCCGCCGATGGTGTCCAGCGCGTACAACAACAACGTGTTGATTCTGCAGACGCCGGATCACGTCGTGATTGTGAACGAGATGGTGCACAACGCACGTATCATCCCGCTCGACGGCCGTCCCCACGGCCGCCTCGATCAATACTCGGGGGACTCTCGCGGACACTGGGACGGTGACACGCTGGTGGTCGACACGACGCACTTCCTGCGCGAGACCAGCCTCGGCGGTTCGAGTCGGGACACCACCCTGGTCGAGCGGTTTCGACGCATGGACGCGGATACCGTGATGTACGAGTTCACCGTCGAAGATGCGAACGGCTATACGCAGCCCTGGACCGCGCGCATGCCGCTGCGCCGCACCGACGGCCCGATGTTCGAATACGCCTGCCATGAAGGCAATATCGGCCTGGCCGGTATTCTCGCCGGCGCCCGGCGCCTGAACATACAGCGGGTGCGGCCCGACGCCAGCCCGCAGCGATGAGCGGCGCGGTCCGCGCCCGGGAGCCGGCGGTGACACCACACGCCGCGGCCGCGGATGACACCGGGGCGTCCACGCGAGAGCCGGCGCACCCCGGACACCATCAAGCGGCATCGCGTGTCGCCCCAGCTCATTGATACACGCTGGGACCGGCCAAGCACGGGAGCGCCTGCTCGAGGCGCAGCAACGCCATGCGGTCTTTCTTCAGACACGCCCCGTCATCGGCGACCTCGTCCATGAAGGGTGCAACTCGGATCACCTCCGGCCATGGCGCGGGCGGCGGCAGTCGATCCCGCACGTGGTGAATCAGCTTGAGTGTCCGAAATCCGTCGAACCAGTCGTGCAGACGACGAAGACGCGCCACCGGGTTCGGCGCCTGGTCGCCCAGCTGCTGCCAGGCCGGGAGGGCTCCCTGTGACTCGAGGAAGCCCCTGACGGGAGCGCTCATACGCGACATGAACTCCGCGGCCGCCGGATCGGGCGCCGACCGCCCCACACCACGCCACTCACTCGCCAGACGCGCCAGCCCGTGGGTCATCTCCCGCACGGCCGCGAAACACTCGGGATGGTACAGCACGAGCTCGCCGCCGCGAGCCAGCTTCGCGCTTTCGGAACCCGTGCCGAACGGCACCCGCTCGGACAGGCGGCTGCGAAGGCGGACGGGGGCGCCGCCGAGACGCACAAGCGGACGCAGCTTGCTCAGCTTGCCCAGTAGGTAGAAGTCCTCTCCCGCCCGGCGCCTGGGCACTCCCCGGACCTGCGCGTAACAGAGCGCATGCACCACCATCGTGCTGCCGACGGTGTGAAACGCGTAGGGCGACCGCGCCCAGGTGAGACCGCGCTGGAAGTAGCGGAGACGGAGCTCGTAGAGCGCCGTGGCGCGATCGATGTCCGCCTGCCCGCCAGGTGCGTGCCAGAACGGAAACACCGCCGCGGAGCAGGTGGGCGCCAGCTTCGCGATGCGCAAGAAGTAATCTGCCGGCAAGCGCGCATCGGCATCCGTCATCGCGACGAACGGGTGGACAACCTGTCCCGCCGCGATGAGCTCGAGGGCCACATCTGCGCCGATCTTGCGAGCCAGACCGACACCCTGCCGCGACGGCAAATGGCGATCCGCGTTGAACCGATCGACCACGAGCACGCTGAGACGCCCGTCGTGACCCAGCCAGCCGCCGCGCGCGAGCTCACGCAGCGAGAACCGGGTGCCGAGCTCACGAAAGCACGCCGCATTCGACGCATGAACGGACGGGGCGGCCCCCGCCCGCCCGTTGAGCACCACGATGACAAGGAGGCGGCCCGCATGCCGAGCGGCGGCGTAGTACCCGTCCAGGAAGGCCGGCGACTCGCCATAGACCGGCACGACCAGCACGAAGTCGAACGTCTCGCGACACCGCAATGCCAGATGCGATTCAGGCTCGGCGTAGCGAGTCCGGTAGTGAGTGGACCCCTCAGCGACGATCTGCCGGGCGTACTCGAATGGTTGCGACACGACCGTCACGGGCGAGGCGCTGGACCGCGGCTCGCTGCTCGGGAGGCCTGCGTGCCTCGATTCCGTCGCGCCGCTGGACGGCGATCCGTCACGGCAGGGTGTAGGTCAGCAGCGTCGTCCCCGCGGCCACCGCCACATACTGCTTTCCATCTTTTCCCATGTAGGTGATGGGATTGGCGCCGCTGATCAACTGCTCGGTCGCGACGCTCCACAGCTCCCGTCCGGTCCTTGTCTCGTAGGCGCGGAACCGTCGATCGGTGGCCCCCCCGATGAAGAGCACGCCCCCCGCGGTCGAGGTCGGCCCGCCATTTTGGGAATTCGGGGCGCCGGTCTCAACGCCGGCGGGTGCGCCTTCGACCGTGCCGAACGGGATCTGCCACGCGATCTCACCCGTGTTCACGTCCACGGCAGTCAGCCGCGACCAGGGCGGCTGCCAGCAGGGCCAGCCGTCGACGGACAACCGGGTGACGACGTGCCAGTAGATTCTGCGCGACTCGGGAGGCCCCGCATAGCCGCGACGATCGGGGTCGTCGTCCACTCTTCTTAGTTCACTGATGTGTCCGGTGTCCGCGTAGTTGATGATGTAGTACCCCAGGCTCGGATCGAAGGTCCCGCCGGTGAACTCCGTCCCGCCGCCGGTCGACGGAAACACGAGCGCGCCCTCCAGGGACGGCGGCGTATAGGGGCCGCGGTTGCGCCCGCCGTCGAAGCCCATCAACAGCTCGCGGCACGCCGCCTCGTGCTCTGGCGTCACCGTCGCGATGTCGTCCATCGTGAAGCTGGTGCGCCCGAAGGGCGGCGGCTTCACCGGGAACGGCTGTGTCGGCGAGTAGTACTCCCCGGGCAGATTCCCCTGCGGGACAGGGCGTTCCTCGATCTCGTAGATCGGCTCGCCGGTGACCCGGTCGAAGATGAACAACACCGGATACTTCGTCATGACGCCGACGGCGGGAATCGTCTCGCCGTCCCGCTCGACGTCGAACAGGATCGGCGGCACCGGCATGTCCAGGTCCCACAGGTCGTGATGGACGGCCTGGAAGTACCACTTCAGCTCCCCCGTCAGGGCGTCGACGGCGACGATCGAGTTCGCAAAGAGGTTGTCCCCGGGGCGGTCGGTGCCATAGAAATCGTTAAGGGCGGACCCGAGCGGCATGTACAGAATGCCGCGCTCCTCGTCGACGGTGAAGAAGGTCCAGGTGTTGGCGCCGCTGACGTTGCGCCAGGAGTCGTCGAGCCAGGTCTCGTTGCCGACCTCGCCGGGCCGGGGCACGGTGTGAAATGTCCAGACCAGCTCGCCCGTCCGCAGATCCCACGCGCGCACGTCGCCCGCCGGGCCCTTCGAACCCGTCTCGTCCGCGTTGTGGACACCGGTGAACACCAGGTGCTTGAACACGGCGACCCCGGACGAGATCCCGTAGTGCATGTTCGGAAAGCCGTTCATCACGTCCGGGGTCTTCAGGTCGACGTAACCGTCGTTGCCGAACCGGCCGTTGGGGATGCCGGTCGCCGCGTTCAGCGAGATCAACTCGCCCTCCTCGGTGGCGAACACGATCTGCGGGGGCGTGGCGTCGTCGCCTTCCCAGTAGGCCAGTCCCCGCATCGAACCGCCCGTCCAGTGCAGCTGGTGCTCCGGTGAGTTCCAGTCCCCGGGCGCCGTGTAATCCCAGATGACGTCACCGGTCTCCGGCTCCAGGGCCACCACGCGGTAGTACGGGAACGACAGGTACAGAACGCCGTCGACCATGAGCGGGGTCGACTGGCTCGGCCGGGACGGAACGCCCGGCTTCGTCATCTCGTACCGCCACGCCGGCACCAGGGTCGAGACGTTGCCGGTGTCGATCTGCGTCAACGGGGAGTGGCGCTGGTTGCCGCCGTCCCGCCCCCAGGTGGGCCAGCCGTCCTGCGCGTGGAGCGGCGGCGCGGCGATGCCCGCCAATAGCAGCAACCACAGAGAATGCCGCGCGGCGTGGTGACGTATCGTCGAGCTGATTGTCATGAGTCGAAGGCTCCCGGCCAGACTTGCGCACCGCCCCGGAGTCCCGGGACGGTGGTTAGACGGTATTCGCTCTACGCGGCCGCGTCCAGGTCGGCGGGACGCGCTGGATCGGCCAACTTCGTGACGACCGCCGACATCATCGGTGCGAACTCGGGCTCACCGGTCGTCAACCGCGAGGACGCACTGGTGGGACCGGTCTTCGACCGCAACATCGAGAGCCTGGTTGGACGCTACGCGTTACGACGAGGAGCGGGCGCGGGCGGTCGCGGCGCCCGCGCCCTGCCGGTCAGTGCGCGAGATGCTGCACGAACCAGTCGACCAGCGCGGTCATCGCGTGTTCGGCATCGGCGTCGCGAAATCCGTGACCGGCGCCCGGAATGATGATCACCTTCGACTCGACCCCATGCTCCTGCAGCGCGGCGTACATGTCGTGGCTGTTGCTCACCGGCACCAGGCGGTCGGCGTCTCCGTGGATCAGCAGCGTGGGGGGATCGTCCCCCGACACGTGAACGATCGGAGACACGGACGAGCCGTGGGAGGGATCGAAATTCAGCGCGGGGAACCGGGTGCTCGGGTTCGGCACGTCGACTCCACGCGCCAGCGGGCGCAGGTCGACCGGCGGATAGTAGGCCACCACCGCCGCCACCCGATTGCCGGTCCGGAGCACCGCATCTTCGGCAGACGGGTCCCCCTCGTCGGACGCCGTCCCGAGCATCAGCGAGAGGTGTCCGCCGGCGCTCCCTCCCCAGACCCCGAGGCGGTTCGCATCGACGCCCAGCCGCCGGGCATTGAGCTTGACGTAGCGCACCGCCCGGCGCACGTCGGGGACGATCTCGGGCAGGATGAACTTCGGGCTGCTGCCGTGCCGGACCGCGAACACCGTGAATCCGGCGTCGAGCAGCGCCTGATACCGCCCTTGCGACGCCGCGTGCGGCCGCCACGCCGAGCGCCAGCCGCCACTGACCATGTTCAGCACGCCGGCCCCGTTGGCGTTGGCCGGGGTGAACACGTCGAACGTCAACGCCATGCCGTACTTGTGGCCATACACCACGTCCGGCGTGACGGTGACGTCCTGAGCGAACGCCGCGCCCGCCGTGAACACGGCGACGACGGCAACGACGGCTCGTAGTCTCGACATGGGGTTCTCCCTGCAAGCGCTCATGCGCCTGCCGCTATACTCGGCATCTTCACCTGCATCCTGACACCGCGGGGGTCGCCGCAGGCTCCTCAGTCACGGTGCGGCCATTCTAGCCCGATGGCGTCCGCGACCCAAGACACCTGCGCTATGCTGACGGCAGGTCGGGGACGCACCACGCGGCGGGACGAGCCGGGCTCCCACCGCGATCGAGTCGGCGACGGCACAGGCCGAATCGAGCGTCCGAGGGCCTGTGGGGAGTCTGCGCCGCAGGCTCGATCCGGGCATGAGTTTCGCATTCCACCGCGTGCCCGGACGCGCGCGGTCCCAGGAGTTTGACGATGATTCGCACTGCCGTCGCTTGCGCCGCCGCGGGTTGGATGCTCGCCGGAAACCAGGCCGCCGCCCAGGACGTGCAGACCGCCGCCCAGGACGTGCACCGGTCGGCCTATCACGATTTCCGCGCGGTGACCGTGGCTGACGGCCTCGATGTCCCCTGGTCGGTCGCGTGGCTGCCTGACGGGGACATGCTGGTCACCGAACGCCCGGGACGCCTGCGCATCGTGCGGGACGGGACGTTGCTGCCCGATCCGGTCCCCGGCGTGCCGGAGGTGTTCGCCCAGGGGCAGGGCGGACTGTTCGAGGTGCTCCCGCACCCGGATTTCGCGACCAACCGGCTGTTGTACCTGAGCTATGCGCGGCCGCAGGACGAGGGCTCGACGACCGCGGTCGTCAGAGGGCGGTTCGAGGACGATCGCTTCACCGGCGTCGAGGACGTCTTCGTGGCGCGGTCGGCGGGCGGCGGTCACTACGGGGGGCGGCTCGCCTGGGACCGCGACGGATACCTCTTCGCCTCGGTGGGCGATCGGATGGCGCGCACGCGGGGCGATCTGTCGGCGCACCCCGCGCAGGACCGGTCGAACCACCACGGGGTCACGGTTCGCCTCCATGACGACGGCCGCGTGCCGGACGACAATCCCTTCGTCGGTCAGGAGGGCGCCCTGCCCGAGATCTGGAGCTACGGGCACCGGAATCCGCAGGGGCTGCTCGTGCACCCGGAGACCGGCGAACTGTGGGCCGACGAGCATGGACCGCAGGGCGGCGACGAGCTCAACCTGATACAGCCCGGCCGGAACTACGGCTGGCCGGTCTTCGGCTACGGCGTGAACTACGGGAGCGGGACGGCGATCCACGCCGGAACGCGCGGCGAGGACATCGAGTCGCCGGCGCACTTCTGGGTGCCCTCGATCGCCACGTCCGGTCTGATGCTGTACACCGGCGACCGGTTCCCGGCCTGGGAGGGCAGCTTCTTCGTGGGCGGAATGGCCGGACAGCAGCTTGCGCGCCTCACCCCGAGCGTCGACCGGCCGGGACGGATCGAGCAGGAAGAGACGCTGGCCTACGGCATCGGCAGGGTGCGGGACGTCCGGCAGGGGCCGGACGGCTACATCTACCTCGCGGTCGAGCAACGCGGCCAGCCGAGCCAGGTCGTCCGGCTCGAACCGGTCGCGCGCCGGTAGCGCCGTCGCCGAGACACCTATCCCAGCGGCGGCGTCCGCTCGTGCCACGCCGTCGCCTGCTCGTACGCGTGCGCGAGCGCGAGCACGTCGACCTCGCCGAGGGCGGGGCCGCACAGCTGCAACCCGATGGGCAGGCCTTCGCGGCTGAAGCCGCACGGGACGGTGATCGCCGGAATGCCGTACCCGTTGAAGGGCGCCGTGTTGCGAATCAGGATCCCGGTCACCTCGAGCGGCGACGCCCGCGCCTCCTCGATGCTGACGGGAAGCTGCACCAGCGTCGGCGTGACCAGGACGTCGACGTCCTCGAACACCGCGGCGATCGCCTTCCTTACCAGCGTGAGCTGATAGCGCGCCTCGGCATAGTCGGCCGCGGACATCTCGGCGCCACCCTCGATGCGCTCCAGCGTGCTCGGGTCGTACAGGCCGCGCCGCTCCTCGAGGAGATCGGCGTGATAGGCGTACGCTTCCACCCCGACCGTGCGCGCCTGAGGCAGCGCCGGCAGCTCCACGTCCCGCGTGCCCGCCGTGAGATCGCCGAGGACGCCGAGCGCCCGCTCGACGGCGGCCAGCACCTGCGGGTCCACGTCTTCGTAGAACGCGCGCGGCACGCCGAGACGCAGCGCCGACGTCGGGCGCCGGAGCGCGCTCGCGTAGTCGGGGATCTCCGCCTCGATGCTGGCGATGCCCCGCGGGTCGTAGCCGGCCATCGCCTGCAGCATCAGCGCGGCATCGGCGACCGACCGGCACATCGGGCCGACGTGGTCGAGGGAGACGCCGAGCGGGATGATGCCGCGGATGCTCGCCAGCCCATAGGTCGCCTTGAGACCGACGATGCCGCAGTGCGCGGCGGGGATGCGGACCGATCCCCCCGTGTCGGTGCCGAGGGCGCCGGCGCACAACCGTGCCGCGACCGCCGCGCCGGAGCCGCCGGACGACCCGCCCGGGATGCGATCCGTGTCCCACGGGTTGCGCACGGGACCGGACCAGGCGAACGCCGACGTGCCACCATAGGCGAACTCGTGCATGTTGAGCTTGCCGAGGACGATCGCGCCCGCCGCCTCGAGCCGCGTCACCATCTCGGCGTCCTCATCCGGGACGCGGTCCGCGAACACCTCGCTCCCCGCCGTCGTCCGCACGCCGGCCGTATCGATGTTGTCCTTCAGCGCAATCGGAATGCCGTGCAGCGGACCGCGCCACCGGCCGCCCGTCAGCTCCGTTTCGAGCGCTCGCGCGCGCTCGACCGCGCGCTCCTCGGTCACCGTCACGAAGGCGTTGAGCTGAGGGTCCAGGCGCCGGATGCGCGCGACGTAGGCCTCCACGAGATCCAGCGGCGAGAGGTCACGGCTGCGAATGAGGCGCTGCGCCTCGGCGATGCCCAGGTCGGTCGGATCGGTGGTCTGCGTGAACGCGGAACGGCTCGCCAGGAAGGCGGCCGCGGCTGCGCTCGTCGTCAGGAAGTCGCGTCGGGCAATGGCTGTTGGCATGTCATATCCTGCAAGGCGGCCGCGAGTTGCTGAAGTCGAGTTGCGACCAGCATACCGCCGGACGCCGCTACGGGTCGACCGCGATCTCGCCAACGGCCGAAGGATTGACCCTCGCCGTGATGACCGAACGCCTCGGGCTCGTGTTCACGGCAGCGGAGTCCCCGGGACGATGCCGTGCAGCAGCTCGGTCACGGGCAGGCACAGGATGCCGTCGATCTGCAGGCGTTCGTCGCCGAGGTAGGCCAGCCGGGCCTGCGCGTCGGGATAGTCCTGCGCGAAGCTCTTCAGCGACCTGAGGTCCGCCGGCCGAATACGCGCGGCATGCTTGACCTCGAGCGCCCAGAACACGTCGCGGCCGTAGAGCACGAAGTCGACCTCGCTGCCGGCCCGCGTGCGCCAGAACGCGAGCGTGGCGGCGGCTCCGGAATAGTCGACCCACGCCCGCAGGTGCTGCGCGACCAGTCCCTCCAGGGCCGCGCCGCGGGCCTCCTCCGGCCGATCCAACGGCCCGGCCGGGCGCAGCGAGCGAAACACGCCGGCGTCGGCGAAGAAGAACTTCGGATGCGCCGTAACCTGCCGACGCGCGCGGCGGGCGAAGACAGGAAGCCGGAACGCCAGCAGCAGGTCTTCCACGATCTCGATGAACCCCTCCACCGTCTTGCGGCGCACTGAGCACTCTCGCGCCACGTCGCTGGTGTTGAGCTCGGCCGCGTGCGAGAAGCTGATGGCCTCGAGAAACCGGTGGAATGCGCCCAGATCGCGCACCAGCCCTTCCGACTGAACCTCCTGCTGGACGTACAGCCCCGCGTAGGCGCTCAACGTATCGGCGGGATCGTCGGCGTCCCAGATCAACGGCAGCAATCCCTGGTCGAGCGCCGCCTCCAGGTCGAAACGCGGGCCGAGCTCGGCCGCCATGAACGGGTGCATCGACCGCACGACCGCGCGGCCGGCGAGGAGATCGACGCCGGTGCGCTTGAGCTTGCGCGCGCTCGATCCGGTGAGCACGAAACGCGGGCTGCCGGGCTCCTCCATCAGTTGGTGGACGACGGTGAGCAGCTCCGGAACCCGCTGTACCTCGTCGATCACGATGTCGGTCGCCCCTGGCGCGCCCGCCAGCTCCCGCAGTCGTTCCGGCCGCGCCGCGTACTGGCGCTGCTGCGCCGGCGCCAGCAGATCGACCCGGACGGCCTTCGGGAACGCCGCCTGCAGCCACGTGCTCTTGCCGGTTCCCCGCGGGCCGAACAGGAAGAAGTGTCCCGGCGGCGGGCGAAAAAATGCCCTCTCTATCGCCACAATGAGAGCAATTATGGCATCTCCAGGAAATTAATCACCCTGTCCGGGGCAAAGCCGTATCGGAACGGCCCCGACGGACTGCCCTCCATCCGCGGGCCCTCACGCCTTGTGCGGAGGGCCGTGCGACAATGCGCACGTGGCAACGAACCTGGCCATCAGCCCCGATCTGCTTGGAGCGCGCCCTGAAGGTCAGCGGAAAGAGAACCAAGACCGCCGCCGTGACCCTCGCGCTGCAGGAGTTCATTGCGCGGCGGGAGCAACGCCGGTCGCTCGAGCTGTTCGACTCCCTCGACTGGGATCCCACGTTCGACTACAAGGCGGAGCGCTCGCGGAGCTGACTCTCCTCGTCGACACCAGCGTCTGGTCTCTCGTCCTCCGGAGCGTCGTGCTGACAACGGCGCCCCCGGGTGCGACAATCCGAGGGTGCGTTTCTTCAACACCGAGGGCCCCATCCGTCCGGGCAACCACTACCACATTCCGCCCCTCGACCGCGTCGACCTCGACGAGCTGCTCGGCCTGATCCGCGACGAGCGGTACTTCGTGCTCCACGCGCCCCGGCAGACCGGCAAGACGTCGGTGCTGCTGGCGCTGCGCGACCTGCTGAACGCCGGCGGCGACTGCCGTTGCGTGTACATCAACGTGGAGCCCGCCCAGGCGGCCCGGGAGAAGGTCGCGGAGGCCATGCGGGTCATCCTCTACCAGCTGGAGTCGGAAGAGGAGGCGACGCTGGGCAGCCGCACCCTGGCCGGCATCTGGCCGGACGCGCTCGAGCGGGCGGGACCGCTGGGCGCGTTGCAGGCTTCGCTCGAGCGCTGGTCGATGGGGGACCCGAAGCCGTTGGTGCTGCTGATCGACGAGATCGACGCGCTGGTGGGCGACACGCTGTTGTCGGTGCTGCGGCAGCTCCGCGCCGGCTACCCGGGCCGGCCCGGACGCTTCCCGCAGAGCGTGGCCCTGTGCGGGGTCCGGGATGTTCGCGACTATCGCATCCACTCCACCGCGCAGAACGCCCTGGTGCTCGGCGGCAGCGCCTTCAACGTCAAGTCGAAGTCGCTGCGCCTGGACGACTTCACCGAGGCCGAGACGCAGGCGCTGCTCGCCCAGCACAACGAGGAGACCGGGCAGGCGTTCACCGAGCGGGCGCTGGAGCTGATCCTGACACGCTCGGCCGGTCAGCCGTGGCTGGTGAACGCGCTCTGCCGGGAAGCTTGCTTCGACAGCCAGGCGGGCCGCGACCGCTCTCGCGCGATCACGGAAGACGACGTTCTGGACGCCCAGGAGCGGCTGATTTTGGCCCGCGTGACCCACCTCGACAATCTCGCCGACAAGCTGCGCGAGGAACGGGTGCGGCGGGTGGTCGAGCCGCTCCTGTCCGGGGCGTCGGAGTCGGCCTGGTCGGCCGAGGACGTGGCCTACGTCCACGACCTCGGCCTGGTTGCGCTCGACACCGACGGCACGCCGCGCATCGCCAACCCGATCTACGCCGAGGTCGTGCCGCGGCACCTGAACCACGCGGTGCAGATGGGGCTGCCGCAACGGATGGCGTGGTACGTCGACGCGGACGGCGGACTCGACGTGGACGGGCTGATCGCGGCGTTCCAGACGTTCTTCCGCGAGCACTCGGAACACTGGGTGCAGCGCTTCGAGCAGTACCACGAGGCGGGTCCGCAGTTGCTGCTGCAGGCGTACCTGCAACGGATCGTGAACGGCGGAGGCCGCCTCGAGCGCGAATACGCCCTCGGCCGCGGGCGCGTGGACCTGCTGATCCTGTGGCGGCAGGACGGGCGCATCCGCAAGTTCGTGATCGAGTGCAAGGTGCTGCACAAGGACCCGGAGCGGACCATCGCAGACGGGCTGGCACAGACGCGCGGCTACATGGACCGTTGCGGCGCCGAGGCCGGCCACCTCATCGTCTTCGACCGCGCGCCGGGCCGGACGTGGGAGGACAAGCTGTTCCGCCGCAACGCCCCGGCCGCCGCCGGCCAGGCGCCGGTCACCGTGTGGGGCATGTGACGGGGCCCTCCCGCCGATCCCGGACGCTGATCAACCCCGCCTCCTCGATTCCGCGGTCCGGCGGCTCGCCTTCGCCTCACGGCACGACCGTGATCTCGCCCAGCGCCCAGGGGTGGTCGGTACAGTGGAACCGGAACGTCCCGGGCGACTCGAAGGCGACATACTCGAACAGCCCCGGCTCGATGCCGCCGGTGGTCCAGCTCCCGTCCTGGGCCTCGATGGTGTGCTGCACCTCGCCGTTGTTGACGAACCGCACCCGCGTGCCGGCGCTCACCTGTGTCCGTTGCGGGTTGAACGCATGCTCGTCGATCGCGCTCCGGCTGCCGCCCAGCGACCAGGACGGGTTCTCGCGCACGGTGCCGGTCTGAATCTCATTGGTCTCGGTCGGCGCCGGGCCCGTCCACCGGACCAGGTCGGGCGGGTCGGCCACCGGCTCGTCGCGTGGCGGTATCTCACCGTCGAGCGCGAACGCCCAGAGCTCGCTCCCCATCGGCAGGGTCAGGTATTGCCGCCCGTCGATCGCGTAGGTGGACACCGGTCCAGGCCGCATCCGCAACCCGGCCGGGGCGGCCTGAAACGCCCACAGCCGCTCGCCGGTGCCGGCGTCATAGGCGTCGAGCTGTCCGTCGGCCGAGCCCCAGAACACCAGCCCGCCGGCGGTCGACATCGGACCGCTCGTGGCCAGCCGCCCGCCCGCCAGCTCCTGCTTCCAGGTCACGGTGTTGGTGCGCGGGTCGACGGCGGCCAGCACCCCGGTCGACTCGGGGAGACCGAGCCGCAGATAGCCGGCCGGGCGGTTGTCCGAAATCCACGGATCCTCGAACCGCTTGGCGAGTCCCACGTGACCCCGGCCCTGCGCATAGATCAGACCGGTCTGCGGGCTGAACGACATCGGCGTCACCCGCACCATCGGAATCGGCGAGCCGAGCCCAATCACGTGCTGCTGGCCGACCGTGGGCGGCGTGAAGAAGCTGCAGCTCAGCTCGAACGGCGGCGGGACCCGATCGCGCCAGAACGAGCAGTCGGGAATGATCCGCTCGGCGCCCACCGGGAAGGGCTGGGTGTCGGCAGTGCGCTGGCCCGGGTCCTGCGGCACCGGCCGTTGCTCGATCGGGATCAGCGGCTCGCCGGTTTCCCGGTCGAACAGGAACAGGTACCCGTCGGCCCGGATGGCGGCCACGCCCTTTCGCATCCGGCCGTCCATCTCCACGTCGTAGAGCAGCATCGGCGTGGCGATGTCGGCGTCCCAGATGTCGTGCCGCACCACCTGGAAGTGCCAGCGGCGTTCGCCGGTCTCCATGTCGAGGGCCAGCACCGCGGCCGAGAAGAGATTGTCGCCCTCCCGGATCTCGCCGCCGAACATCGGCACCGGATTCCCGGTCGCGAAGTAGACCAGTCCCAGCTCCGGATCGACCGTCCCCACCAGCCACACACCACCGCCCCCGACCTCCCAGATGTCGGAGTCCTGCGGCCACGTGTCGTGGCCGAACTCGCCGGGGCGCGGGATGACGAAGAAGGTCCAGGCCACCTCGCCGGTCGCCGCGTCGACCGCCACGATCCGTCCCTGGCCCCCGCTGTCGCCGTTGGCCACGCCCACGAACACCTTGCCGGCGGCATGGATGGGCGCCGTGGTGACCGTCTCCCCCGCCACCGCCGGGGTGCTCCCGACCGTCGTCGCCCAGACCAACTCGCCGGTGTCCTGCCGGAGCGCCGCCACCTGCACGCTCCGCAGGCCGACGAACACGAGGTCGTCGTTCAGCCCGACGCCCTGCCACGACGGCGCCATCTGCGACTCGGCGTCCTCGGCCTGCCAGCGCCACCGCGTCTCGCCGGTGGCGCCGTCGACGGCCAGCACGCTGGCGCCCGCGGTCAGATAGAGCGCGCCGCCCTTCACCACGGGCGTCGATCGCGACGACCCGCCGCCGTCAAGCCGGGTGACCCAGGCGCCGCCCAGCCTGTCGATCGTGTCGGTGGAGATCTGGTCCAGCGTCGAGTAGCGCGAGCTCGTCCAGTCCCCTCCGGCCAGCGGCCAGTCCTCGGCCGCGAAGCGACTCCCGGGCTCGGGCGGCTGCCCCTGTGCGATTCCGGCCAAGGCCGCGGCGACGACAGCCAGTGCGACGACGACTCCACGCTTGAATCTGTCCATGTCGATCCGAACTGTCCTCAAGATCTCCGGCCTTGTCAAGATGAGCCTCCGGACCCGACCTTCACGCGCCATGACCGGCCTCCTGCTGACAGCGGCGGCGCCCGGTGCGACAATCCGATCATGCGTTTCTTCAACACCGAGGGCCCCATCCGCCCGGATGACCACTACCACATACCGCCCCTCGACCGGGTGAACCTCGACGAGATGCTCGCTCTCGTCCGCGACAAGCGTTACTTCGTGCTGCACGCGCCGCGGCAGACCGGCAAGACCTCGGCGCTGCTGGCGCTGCGCGATTTGTTGAACACCCACGGCGACCACCGGTGTGTGTACATCAACGTGGAGGCCGCCCAGGCGGCGCGGGAGAACGTCGCGGAGGCCATGCGCGTCACTCTCTACCAGTTGGCGTCGGAAGAGCAGGCGACGCTGGGCAGCCGCATCCTCGCCGACATCTGGCCGGACGTCCTGCAGGGGGCCGGACCCCTCGGCGCGTTGCGAGCGTCGCTCGAGCGCTGGTGCATTGCCGACCCGAAGCCGCTGGTGCTGCTGATCGACGAGATCGACGCGCTGGTGGGCGATACCCTGCTGTCGGTGTTGCGGCAGCTCCGGGCCGGCTATCCGGGCCGCCCGGCCCGCTTCCCGCAGAGCGCGATCCTGTGCGGGGTGCGCGACGTGCGGGACTACCGCATCCACTCCACCGCGCAGAACGCCCTGGTGCTCGGCGGCAGCGCCTTCAACGTCAAGTCGAAGTCGCTACGCTTGGGCGATTTCACCGAGGCCGAGACGCGAGCCCTGCTCGCCCAGCACACCGAGGAGACCGGGCAGGGGTTCACCGAGGGGGCGGTCGACCTGGTGCTGACGCGCTCGGCCGGCCAGCCATGGCTGGTGAACGCGCTCTGCCGGGAAGCCTGCTTCGACAGCGAGGCGGGCCGCGACCGATCCCGCGCGATCACGGAAAGCGACATCCTGGACGCCCAGGAGCGGCTGATCCTGGCCCGGGTGACCCACCTCGACAATCTGGCCGACAAGCTGCGCGAGGAACGGGTGCGGCGGGTCGTCCAGCCTATCCTGGCCGGCGCGTCGGAGTCCTCCTGGTCGACCGAAGACGTGGCCTATGCCCACGACCTGGGGCTGGTGGCGTTCGACGCCGACGGCACGCCGCGCATCGCCAACCCGATCTACGCCGAGGTAGTGCCGCGGCATCTGAACCACGCGGTGCAGATGGGACTGCCGCAACGGATGGCGTGGTACGTCGACGCCAACGGCGGCCTCAACCTGGAGGGAATGATCGCGGCGTTCCAGACGTTCTTCCGCGAGCACTCGGAACACTGGGTACAGCGCTTCGAGCGGTACCACGAGGCGGGTCCACAGCTACTCCTGCAGGCGTACCTGCAACGGATCGTGAACGGCGGGGGCCGCCTCGAGCGGGAGTACGCCCTCGGCCGCGGGCGCGTGGACCTGCTGATCCTGTGGCGCCAGGGCGGGCGCACCCGAAAGTTCGTGGTCGAGTGCAAGGTGCTCCACAAGGACCCGGAGCGCACCGTCGCGGATGGGCTGGCGCAGACGCGCGGCTACATGGACCGCTGCGGCGCCGAGGCGGGCCACCTGATCGTCTTCGACCGCGCGCCGGACCGCACATGGGAGGAGAAGCTGTTCCGCCGCGAGGCCCCGGCGGCGTCCAGTGGCGCGCCGGTCACCGTCTGGGGCATGTGACGCCGCACTACCTCAGTAGCCTCCTCCAGCATTCTCCGCTCCGCATGATCCCCGGTAAGCCCCTTGTAGCGCCGCAACTGTGGGTTCGTCCTGAGGTTCAACTCTCGCTTGCTGGGATGAAGCAACACAACAACGGTCGTCGCCAGCTCGCGGAAGTGCACACCGTGCTTCACCGGAACTGCCGCGTCGAGATCCCTGAACTCGCGAGCCCCCTCCTTGTTCTCGGGGCACTGCGCCCATGTAACCAAGTCCGCCGAGAGCGCTGCGAGCGGTCCCGGAACGAAGCGCCCCAAAGCCAGGATGAGTCGCGGCTTCAGCTCGCCAATCTGTTCCTCGAGGAACGACTTGCAGCCTCGCTGGAATGCCTCCGTGCTTGGGAACCGGCCCAGGTTGCTCTTGCCGAGCTTCAGTCCCATGTACACGTTCGTGAAGAAGCAATGCTCGGGTCGAATCCCCACGTTATCCAAGAGTCGAAGCAGGCCCCTCCAGGTGTCAGTATTCCGTTCATGACCGACACGCCGAGCCCTCAGGTAGTCGCCCTCCTTGCCGAAGTTATGCCCGAGCACCATTACCTTCCCGAACGGCATCGGCGGCAGGGTGTCGGCCGGTGGTTCTCTCCACAGGCCGGCACCGCCCGGAAAGAAGGCCGTTCCGGAGACCATTTCCGGAACGGGGACGACTCCCTTCGGGTACTCGATGTCACTCAGCCTGTCGAACAGGCATTCGACCGGGTGTCGTCCGCCCGCACCGTGCATTGTCAAGCCGGTCACCTCGAAAGAACCCGTGGCAATTGGCCAATCGGTCCGCTCTCGTCCCCACGACGCGGCGCCACCGCATCTGCGCAAGTTGGCAGGACGACACGCCTCGTTCCCCGTAGTGAACCCGCCCGGCGCCGACGCCCGGTCCCCCGTCAGCGCCCCTCGTAGATGTGGTTCACGATGGCGGTCACGCTGAACGTGCCCTCCAGGGGCGCCGCGTAGTCGGCGAACCGCGCCGGCTTGGCGTAGGCGGCGATCGCCTCGTCGGCGCTGAGGCCCGCGTCGATGCTCCGCCGGGTCTGCTCGTACAGATCCATGTAGAACGCCCGGTACTCCACGAGGTCGCTCCACGCGAGCAGGGTGTCCCAGTGGCCGGTGATGATGGTGTCGACGTCGGGGACGGTGTTGACGACCCGGGTCAGGGTGCGGCCGAACTCGACGGCGCTGCCGCCGTTGCCGTTCGCGGCGTCGATGAACGGGAGCAGCTTGCCGAGGAACATGTCGCCGGTGTGCATGGTGCGCGCCGCCTTGAAGACGACGAAGGTGTCGCCGTCGGTGTGGCCGCGGCCGAAGTAGTGGAGGTCGATCTGGTCCGGCCCCCCGGCGAACAGCGTCAGGCGGTCGGAGAAGGTGGTCGACGGCAGGTACTTCGCGTTCTCGCCCTGGAAGTCGTCGCAGTTCGTCGGTATCGGCTGACAGTCGGTGCGCGCCATGTGGCGTCTGATGTTCTCGTGGGCCACGAATTGGACCGTGTCCGGGAACTCGGTGTTCGAGCCGCTGTGATCGAAGTGGACGTGCGTGTTGATGATGGTGGTCACCGGCTTGTCGGTGAGCCGTCGCACGTGTTCGAGGATGTCCGCGCCGTAGCCTTCGTTCTTGGTGTCCACCAGCACCACGCCGTTTTCGGCGATGAAGAGGGCGATGTTGCCGCCGGTCGTCGACCCCGACCCGAGACGGTTCCTTCACCCTTCGGCAAGTGGCGCCCCCTCCACGATGTGTCGCTGAATAGCCTCCGCCCAATGGACCATGTAATCCTCGAACGCCTCGCCGAACGCTCGAACGAAGTCGTCCGCATCGGATGAGAGGGACGTCATACGATACTTCACCGACGCGCGGCTTCGCCCCTCGCCGTCGGGGGTCACACCAACGTCCACCATGGCAGCGTGGTGGCCCGGAACCATGTACACGAACGACGCGACGCCTGTGGCGGGCTCATGCCGCGTCTGGACCCACGTCGCGGTTCCTACACCCTTGTTGATGGTCTGGAATACGACACCCTCTCCGGCGCCGGGCTCGACCGGATGCACGTAGCACGGATCCCACCCTGCCACCCACCGTCGCTCGCCCTCGGCACTGAACAGCGGGAACGCCTCCGCGGCCGATAGGGCCATGCCCACCATGCCTGCCCTCTCTACGTGGACTCGTCCGCCCGTGTCAGTCGCCATGGCCGCTCCCCCCTGGGGCTCCAATGTTATTGCGTTGTCTTGCTGCCAGCGCAACATGAGGCTCAGCGCCGGCGGAGACCCCGCTCCATCCACGGCCGGTCTTCTCCTTTGAGTGTCGGGCGACACTGAAACACGAGGATAACGTCGGTGCCGTTCACCGTCGCGGAATCGCGCGCCTCAGGGCGCCACCGACACCTTCGCCACCGACCACGCGCGGTGGCGGCCGGCCTGACCGGCCCGTGGATTGACGTGCGTCCGATCTCAGGCCAGCAGGTCGTCGACGACGACGCCAGCCACGTCGGTGAGCCGGAAATCGCGTCCCTGGCTCTGGTAGGTCAGGCGTTCGTGGTCGAGGCCGAGCAGATGCAGGATGGTCGCGTGCAGATCGTGAATGTGGACCTTGTTCTCGATGGCGTAGTAGCCGTAGTCGTCGGTGCGGCCGTAGCTGTGGCCCGGCTTCACGCCGCCGCCGGCCATGAACATGGTGTAGCCGTGGGGGTTGTGGTCGCGGCCGTTGCGGGCGCCCGCCTCGGCGCCCGGCGTGCGTCCGAACTCGCCGCCCCACAGCACCAGGGTCTCATCGAGCAGGCCCCGTGACTTGAGGTCGGTGATCAGCCCGGCCACGGGCCTGTCGATCTCGGCGCAGCTTCGGGGCAGCCCCGTGATCAGCCCGGAGTGGTGGTCCCACTTCGTGTCGGGCCCGTGGGTGGCCTGCACGAACCGCACCCCCGACTCGGAGAACCGCCGGGCGAGGAGGCAGCGCAGGCCGAAGTCGCTCGTCACCGCGTCGTCCAGGCCGTACAGCCGCCGGGTGGCCTCGGACTCGCCCTCGACGCTCATCAGCTCGGGCGCCTCGGTCTGCATGCGGAACGCGAGCTCGTACGACTCGATGCGGCCCTCGAGGGCGAGGTCGGGCCCCGTCGATTCGAGCTGGCGGCGCTGCCAGCGCTGCAGCAGGTCGACCTCGGCCCGCTGCACGGCGGGGCCGACGGCCTGGTTCTCGAGGAAGTCGATGGTGGCCTCGGCGGTGTTCATCCGCGTGTTGCCGATGGCGGTGCCGTTGTAGGCGGCCGGGAGGAACGCGGCCGAGTAGTTCTGCACGCCGCCGTGCTGATACGAGGGACAGACGGTGACGAAGGCCGGGAGATTCTCGTTCTCGGTGCCGAGCCCGTACGAGATCCACGACCCCATCGAGGGCCGCACGAAGCGGTCGCTGCCCGTGTTCATGGCCAGGATGGCGCCGCCGTGCGCGGCGTTGGTGCCGTACATCGAACGCACGAAGCAGAGGTCGTCGGCCACCCCGGCAAGGTGGGGCAGCAGCTCGCTGACCCAGGCCCCCGACTGCCCGCGCTGCCTGAACTCCCAGGGGCTCTTGAAGAGGTTGCCGGTCTCGTTGAACTGCACGTCGGGCTTGGCGAACGGGAGCGGCTTGTTGTCGTCGCGGATGAGCAGCGGCTTGTACTCGAACAGGTCGTGCTGCGACGGGCCGCCGTGCATGTGCAGGAAGATGATGCGTTTGGCGCGCGGCGCGAAGTGGGGCTCCCTCGGGGCCAGCGGATTGTCCTGCGCCGCCAGCAGGTCCTGCTGGAGCAGCGACGACAGGGCCAGCCCCCCGAAGCCGCAGCCACAGGTCTTGAGCATGTCCCGGCGGGTCGTCGCCGGTGCCTGGTAGTGGGGATGGCGCATCGGTTCTCCCGTTGAGGGACTAATGTCCGGCTACTGAACTGCGCGAAATGCATCTGCCGTCGCGCTGTCCCGTGAACCGGGACGAAGGGCTACCTGGGGGTATTTCGCGAACCATTGATACAGGACACCAGCAGCTCTCGGTGCGACGCGGGGTGCCACCACGGGCTGAGGACCCCACGATCTGCCTCAGTCGACGTAGATGAACTCGCTGGCGCCCACGATGACGTGGCACAGGCGCGTCCAGGCAGAGCGCTCCTCCCCGCCGCCGGGCGCGGTCTCGCGCATGTCGGCCAGGAAGGCCAGACTCTCCTCGATCTCGACGTCGGTGGCCGGCCGCCCATAGGCCTCGACGAACGCCCTGTCGACCCGCGCCGCCTCGCTCGGCGCGGGCATCGCCAGCAGCCGCTCGGCGAACTCGCCCGCCCGCTGCTCGACGAACGCGCTGTTCATCATGAGCAGCGCCTGGGACGGCACCACCGTCGCGGGACGATAGCCGACCGAATCGCTGGCGTTGCCGAAGTCGAAGCCGGCGAAGATGTCGTAGATGGCGTTGCGCACCACCGGCATGTAGACCGAGCGGCGCGGCGCCGCGTAGAAGTCGAACCGCCCGAACGTGTTGCCCTCGCTGAAGACGTAGCCGCGCGAGTTGTATTCCTCTACGCGGCCCCCCATCGTCAGGTCGAGGGTGCCCGCCAGTTGCAGCAACGCGTCGCGGATGGGCTCGGCCTCGAGCCGGCGGCGGTTCATCCGCCAGAGCAGCAGGTTGCCCTGGTCGACCGCCGCGTTCGCTTCGTCGTAGCCGGCGCCGAGCCGGTAGGTGCTGGACAGGAGAATGTCCCGGTGCAGCGCCTTGACCGACCAGCCGCTGCCGATGAACCGCCGCGCCAGCCAGTCGAGCAGCTCCGGATGGGTGGGGGCCGAGCCGGTCGTGCCGAAGTTGCTCGGCGTGTCGACGAGACCGCGTCCGAAGTGCCAGTGCCAGATGCGGTTGGCCATGACCCGCGCGGTGAGCGGGTGCTCGGGGTCGGTGATCCAGCGGGCCAGCTCAAGCCGTCCGCTGGAGTCGTCAGGGATCGGCGGCGGCGGCACGAGGTGATCGGTGACGCGGAGGAACCCGCGCGGCTGCGGGCGGTCGGCGAGGTTCAGATGACTGCCGCGGATGTGGACGGGGAGATCGACGATCTCGGCTTCCTCGACCGACATGGCATAGGGAGGCTCGGGCGGCAAGGCCGCCTCGCGTTCCTCGACGACGGCCCGCAGCCGGGCGAGCTCGGCGACCGCGTCGGCCGGGTAGAGCGCCTCCTCCGCCTCCTGGTCGAGACACAGGATGCACAGCCGGCCGTCGTAGACGAGCCGGCGCAGCTCTTCCTGTTCGCGGGGGAGCCTGAAGTCGCCGGGGGTGAGGTCCTCGGGGTCCTTGAGGCCCAGCCGCTGGAGGTGCTCGTCCCAGGCGATCTCGATCACCGCGAACAGGCTGGCGTAGCGCCAGGCGACCTCGTCGAGGCTCCCGGGCGCCGGCCCCCGGACCAGGCTCCGGGTCAGCGGCGCGATCAGGACCTTCTCGGAGGCGATCTGCGCCCGCAGCTCGTCGGTCACCTCTTGATAGCGTGCCGCCGGCGCCGCCGCGTAGGCATTCCAGATCTGGAAGACGACGCTCGCGTTGGGCGCGTCACCCTGTACCGGGGGACCCTCGCGATAGCGGAAGAAGGCCCGGACCCAGCGCTCGAGCACCGCCGCGTCGAGGCCGTCGCGGCTGGCGATTCCGGCGATCGCCTCGGCCCCCCGGCGCTCGGCCGCCTCGTCGCCGCCCCAGGCCGGGTAGGCTTCTTCCGCGGCGAGGAGATAGCGGGCCAGCGCCTGCCGCCGCGGCCGCCGCAGAATCTCGTTCTGCCCGTCGACGAGATCGTCGACCGCCTGCTGCGCCTCTTCCACCTGTTCCTGCGCCGCCTCGTACCGGGCCACCGTCGCCTCGTCGGCGAGGGGCCGCTCCACCCACCGCATGCGTTCGCCGCCCATCGTCTTGGTCGAGCGCATGATGCCGGCCAGCGCGTAGTAGTCGGCGGTCGGAATCGGGTCGAACTTGTGGTCGTGACAGCGGGCGCAGCCGACCGGCTCGGCCAGGAAGGCCCGCCCGACGATGTTCACCTGCTCGTCGACGATGTCGATGAGCATCTTGTCGACGTCCTGCTCGGCCAGCACCTTTGCGCCGAGGGTCAGGAATCCGGTCGCGGTGAGACGCGCGAACCGCTCGTCGTCGCCGGCCGCCGGCATCAGGTCGCCGGCAATCTGCTCCTGCACGAATTGGTCGTAGGGCTTGTCGCGGTTGAACGCCTCGATGACCCAGTCGCGATAACGGAACGCGTTCGGGTGCGCGATGTTCTCGTCGAGCCCGTTCGAGTCGGCGTAGCGAGCGACGTCGAGCCAGTGCCGGCCCCAGCGCTCACCGTAGCGCGGCGACGCCAGCAGCCGCTCGACCACCCGTTGGTAGGCGTCGGGCCGCTCGTCGGCGAGGAACGCGTCGATCTCGGCCGGGGTCGGCGGCAGGCCGGTCAGGTCGAACGTGACCCGCCGCAGCAGTTGCCGCTTGCCGGCGGGGGCGACCGGGGTCAGCCCCTGCGCCTCGAGCCGGGCGAGGATGAACCGGTCGATCGCGCCGCGCACCCAGGTCCCGTCGTCGACGGCGGGCGGCTCGGGACGGGCCATCGGCCGGAATGCCCAGTGCTCGCGGCCCGGACCGAAGTCGTAGGCGGCGCCGCTGTCGGCCCGGGCGGCTACGACCGCGGTCGCGGAGGTCCGCGGGTCCACCGCGCCGCGCGCCACCCAGCGCTCGAAGTCGGCGATGACGGCGGCCGGCAACCGGCCGTCGGGCGGCATCTTGATGGGTCCGCCGTAGCGGATGGCGTCGATCAGCCGGCTGTCGTCCGGCGAGCCGGGCACGACGGCGGCGCCGCTGTCCCCGCCCGCCCGGACCCCGGCCGCGTCGACCAGCGCCAGGCCGCCCTGGATCCGCTCCGGGTTCGCGCCGTGACACGGGTAGCAGCGCTCGGCGAGCACCGGGCGGATCTTCGATTCGAAGTGATCGAGGTCTTCGGGCGGGATTTCCTGCGCACGCGCCGGCGCGGCAACGCCGGCGGCCAGCACCAGGACGGCGATCAGGAAGCCGATCCGGACCGTGGCATTTCGATACGGCAGCGCCCGTGAATCCGTAGGCATGACTGACCGCGGCAGTGTACCGCAGACCTGTTTACGGGCCAAGCCAATGAGCGATTCAACGGCTTCAACGCCACCGACAACCACGAGGTCAGGCGTCTCATCGCCATGATGTCTCTCGTTGCCCCCCTGCGCCGGCCGCCTCCCGCACGTCGCGAACGACCACCGCGAACAGGAGGACCAGCGGAATCGACGCGGCGTTCAGCACGACGTACTCGACGGGATGCTGTGCCCAGGCCCCGGTGGCGACCACCGTGTAGTTGAAGGTGAACGTGTTGTACATGTACGTCGTCAGCGAGACGAGCCCCGCCCACAGCGCTTGGCGCCGTCCGCCAAAGAACGCCGCCACGAAGTAGAGCGCCAGCAGGGCGATCGCCGTGTCGATCAGGCCGCCGGCGGTCCAGAACGCGGTCGCCTGCGGATGCCAGCCCTCGGCCGGCGGCGGCGGAAAGTCCTGGATCGGCCGGAGCCCGCTGAAATACAGGACATTCAAGACGACGTGCCCGGCCTGGAAGACGCCGTAGTAACCGACGAGCCAGGGCATCGCCACACCGCGCATCGTTGTCGATCGAGTAGACGTTCGATAGCTGGCTGCCGTGTACGCCGCTGACTTCCGCTACGGAGGTCGGAGTGAGTCCGCATTCTCTCACGGCCTTCCTCTCACGACCTTCGTCTTGACGGTGGTGTGGGTCGCACCCGTGTCCCGGATCGCCAGGGTCGGACAGTTGGCTCCTCGGCCGATCATGATAGCCACCGACGCGTGCGTGACTTGGAAAAAAGCATGGGGGGAGGGCCGCGAGCGCGGCGTTCCGCATTATCATGGGGCGCATGGAGACGTTGATGGTGGCCAGAGCCGGTTCGATAGTCCGAGTCCTGGTGGTCCTGATCGGCCTGCTGGCGGTTTCAGGTCGCCCGCAGATCGCTGCCGCCCAGACGCCGGAACCCGCGGCGCCCGCATCCGCAGAGTCGGCTCGCGCGGCTCTCGACCAGTTCTGCGTGCGCTGCCACAACGATCGCCTGCGCACGGCCGACTTGGCCCTCGACACGCATGACTTGGCGAGCGTCGGCGCCGACGCCGAGACCTGGGAGCGGGTGATCGTCAAGCTTCGGGCGCGGACGATGCCGCCGGCGGGCAGCCCGCGGCCCGCCGAGGCCACGTATCGCGCCGTCGCCTCCTGGCTCGAGACGGAGATCGACACGGTGGCCCTGGCCAGTCCGGACCCGGGCCGCGGCGAGACGTTCCATCGCCTCAATCGAGCCGAGTATCACGCCGCCGTCCGCGATCTGCTCGCGGTCGAGGTCGACGTCGCCGAGCTGCTGCCGGCGGACGACACCTACGAGCACGGCTTCGACAACAACGGCGACGTGCTCTCGATCTCGCCGGACCTGGTGGCGCGATACCTCTCGGCCGCGCGCCGGATCAGCCGCCGCGCGGTCGGCATTCCCCCCGTCGGTCCCGCCGTCGCGACCTACCGGGTGCATCCCGGCCTGGTGCAGGACGACCGCAGGACGACGGTCTGTCGTTCGGCTCTCGCGGCGGCATCGCGATTCAGCACTACTTCCCGGTCGACGGCGAGTACACGATCAAGGTCCGCCTCCACCGGAACTTCTCCGACTACATCCTCGGTTTCTCGGCGCCGCAGGAGCTCGACGTGCGGGTGGACGGCGCGCTCGTCACGCGGTTCAAGGTCGGCGATGCCGATTCGGTGGGGCAGATGGCCCCGCTGAGCTTCTCGGGGAACATCGCCGGGGCT
Organism: Vicinamibacterales bacterium; assembly: GCA_965229825.1. GTDB lineage: Bacteria > Acidobacteriota > Vicinamibacteria > Vicinamibacterales > UBA8438 > JAJEEA01. The sequence continues at coordinate 21,258 of CBDDJQ010000011.1, read as the reverse complement.
CCCGAGTGGGAGTACTACATGAACACGGGGGATGCCGGCCTCGAGGTGCGCTTCCCGGCGCGGGCGGGCCAGCGGACCGTGGGCGTCTCCTTCGTGAGACGGTTGTCGGAGACGGAGGGGGTGCTGCAGCCGCGCAACCGGGGCTACGGCCGCTTCGTCGACGAACGGTACGACGAGGACGCGGCGGTGGAGCAGGTGGCGATTGGCGGCCCCTACGCCGTCGAGGGTCCCGGCGACACGCCGAGCCGTCGTGAGATCTTCGCCTGTCGCCCGGCCGCGACCACCACCGCCGACGAAGAGGTGGCCTGCGCCGGTCGGATTCTCGCCAGGCTCGCCCGCCGGGCGTATCGCCGGCCCGTCGACGGCGGGGATGTCGAGGCGCTGCTGGACTTCTTCCGCACCGGGCGGCGCGACGGCGACTTCGACGCCGGCATCCAGTTCGCGCTGGAACGGATGCTGGTCGACCCCGAGTTCCTGTTCCGGATCGAGCGCGATCCACGGGACGTCGCGCCGGCGACGCCCTATCGCCTCGGCGATCTCGACCTGGCGTCCCGGTTGTCGTTCTTCCTGTGGAGCAGCATCCCGGACGACGAGCTGCTGGCGGCCGCGGGCGACGGGCAGCTCGGCGACCCCGCGGAGCTGGAGCGGCAGACGCGCCGGCTGCTGGCCGACGCCCGCTCGAAGGCCCTCGTCGACAACTTCGCGAGCCAGTGGCTGCGCCTGCGCAATCTCGAATCCCAGGAGCGCGAGTCGGCCGACTATCCGGAGTTCGACGAGAACCTGCGCGAGGCGTTCCGGCGCGAGACCGAGCTGTTCGTCGAGAGCAACATCCGCGAGGACCGGAGCCTCCTCGAGCTGCTCAGCGCGAACTACACGTTCGTCAACGAACGGCTCGCGCGGCACTACGGCATTCCCGGGGTCTACGGAGACCGCTTCCGGCGGGTGACGCTCGACCCCGATCATCCGCGCGGCGGCCTGCTCGGTCACGGCGGCCTCCTGATGGTGACCTCCTATCCCAACCGGACGTCGCCGGTGGTGCGCGGCAAGTGGCTACTCGAGACCATCCTGGGGGCGCCGCCGCCCGAGCCGCCGCCGAACGTGCCGGGGCTGCCGGACCGCGGCGAGGGCGGCGAGCCGGCGTCGGTCCGCGATCGGCTCGAGCGGCATCGCGCCAATCCGGCCTGCGCGGGCTGTCACGCGCCGATGGATCCCCTCGGCTTCGCCCTCGAGAACTTCGATGCGATCGGCAGTTGGCGCGCCGCCAGCGAGGCCGGGCTGCCGATCGACGCGTCGGCGACGATGCCCAGCGGCGTGGACTTCGAGGGACCCGCCGGCCTGCGGCGCGTGCTGTTGAGCCGAGGCGAGGATTTCGCCAGCGCCGTCACCGAGAAGCTGCTGGCGTATGCGCTCGGCCGCGGGCTCGAGTACCACGACCGTCCCGCCGTGCGCCGGATCCTGCGCGACGCCGCGGCTGACGACTACAGCTGGTCCTCGATCGTCCTCGGCATCGTGAAGAGCACGCCGTTTCAATGGCGCCGCTCGCGCGACCTTGCGGTCGCGTCGGAAGTTTCGCTGTCGCGAAACTTCAGCGCCTCTCGTTCGGACGAGTCGGCGCTGGCCGCCGGGGGCTTGGCCCCTCAGGGTCGCTGACGGCCCGGTGGCTGCGCCATAGAACGGTGCGGCTCCTGGCAGGGTTGGTTGAGCGGCGATCGGAGCCGCAGACGACGATTTCCGGGGCAACGAGGCCGCGCCGTAGAACGGTGTAGGCTCCTGGCAGGGTTGGTTGGGCGGCAGCCGGAGCCGCAGACGACGATTTCCGGGCTACCGTTACCGCTACGACGAGCAGGTTCCGATCATGATCATCACGAAGATGTCGCTGCCCCGGCGCACCGTGCTGCGCGGTTTGGGCGCCGCGGTGGCCCTGCCGCTGCTGGACGCCATGGTCCCCGCCGCGTCGGCGTTGTCGCGAACGGCCGCCGCGCCCACCCGCCGCTTCGGTGTGGTCTACGTGCCCAACGGCATCGCGATGGAGTACTGGACGCCGGCCGACGAGGGCCGCGGGTTCGGGCTCACGCCGATTCTCCAGCCCCTGGAACCGTTCAAGGACCAGTTGACGGTGGTCTCGGGCCTCCGGGGGTACTGGACCCCGGCCCACGCCGGCGCGTCGACGACGTTCCTGACCGGGGCCGCGGGCGTCGCCGGCGAGACCGCGCCGGTGGCCGACACCTCGATGGACCAGCTCCTGGCCCGGGAGTACGGCCGGCACACCGAGCTCGCGTCGCTGCAGTTGTCCATCGACAGCCGGGCCAACGCCGGTCAATGCAGCGGCGGTCACAGTTGCGTCTACACCAACACCATCAGCTGGCGCAGCCGGACGACGCCGCTGCCCATGGAGAACAACCCGCGCGTGGTGTTCGAGCAGATGTTCGGCGACAGCGGCAGCACCGATCCCGCCGTCCGCCGCGCCCGGATGCAGCGCGACCGCTCGATTCTCGACTCCGTGACCGGGAAGGTGGCCGATCTCAAGCGCGAAGTCGGGCAGGCCGACAGCCTCAAGGTCGACGAGTATCTCGAGGGCGTGCGCGACATCGAACGGCGCATCGAGCGGGCCGAACAGCGGGAGCGCTACGACGTCCCGGACTTGGCCCAGCCCGAGGGCATTCCCCCCACGTTCGCCGAGCACGTCGCGCTGATGTTCGACCTGCAGCTCCTGGCCCATCAGACAGACCTGACCCGCGTGACCTCGTTCATGCTGGGCCGCGAGGTCAGCTCGAGGACCTACACCGAGATCGGCATTCCCGACGCGCACCACCCGCTCTCCCACCACGAGTACAAGCCGGAGAAGATCGCGTTGATGTCCAAGATCAACGCGTATCACGCGTCGATGTTCGCCGACTACCTCGCGAAGCTCCGGTCGACGCCGGACGGCGACGGATCGCTGCTCGACAACATGCTGCTCCTCTACGGGTGCGGCATGTCCGACAGCAACTCGCACAGCCCGCTCGATCTGCCGGTCCTCTTGCTCGGGGGCTGCGCGGGACAGCTCGAAGGCGGACGCCACCTCCGCTACGAGGGCGATCCGCTGATGCCGAACCTTCTGGTGACCCTGATGGACAAGCTCGGCGTCCCCGTCGAGCGGCTGGGCAAGAGCGACGGCAGGCTCAGCGTCGAGCGTCTGAGCGGCGTGTAGACCGCAGCCCCGGCCGCTGCGGCTGATGCCGTTTCGATCGCTTTCCGCTGACGGCTCCCGTTGAGGATCGCGCCCCGGCACACCGACCACGTGCCACGCTGAAGCGAGCATGGAGGAACTACAGCCGGTTCGCAGAGATGAACAGGCGTTTCGAGCACCTCGGCAGCGAAATGAACCAGCGGTTCGACCAAGTCAACCGTGAACTCGCCGACAATCGCGAGCGGATGGCGAAGCTCGAAGGCGCGCTCGAGGGCTTCCCGCGGCCTCGCGGCCTGATGGGTCAGCGGCGCCGCCGGAGCCGCGCCAGGAAGTCGGCCTCGCCGTTGCAAGCGAGCGCCGCGCGGACGACGGCGTCATCCGACGTCACGTCGATCTCCGACACGCCGGCGAGACCCTGGTCCGAGACCGCGATGCCCCGCGCCCGCAGGACCTCGCGGACCATCTCCAGCCGGGCTGCCGCCCGGCCCAGGGCCACACCCTCCGTCCGGCCTTCCGCCCGGCCCTGACGCCGATGCCAGCCGAGCATCGGATCGTCGTCCGGGCCGGTGCCGTCCTGCGCCCCGAGCGCCGCGCCGACCCGGTGCAGCACCGCGAACGTCCGTTCCGACAGCTCCGTCTCGTTGAGGGCCGTGTGGATCTCGGCCGCCGTCCAGCCCGGAAACGCGCTACTCGCGGCCGACGCCTGGAACGCGCCCGCCACCCGCCGGTGGATCGTCAGTCCCGGCCGCCGCCGGCGCGGCCGGCCCGCCGCCCCCTGCTCCGGCACCTCCACCCACACCTCGGGGAAGCCCCACACTTCGTACAGCCCCAGCTTGGCCCGCCGCACGTCCGTCGTGTGATCGACCTCCAGCACGACGTCCGGGAAGTCGTCCTCCCCCGCCATCATCGCCTTGGAGCCCGGCAGGCGCGCGCGCCGGGGATGCACGTACACGGACTCGTCGGCCTGCAGGATGCGCCGCGGGGCGCCGTGCTCGTCGCGCTGCATCAGGTCCATCGACCCGTAGCACACGATGGCCGACCCGCGTTCGGCAGCAATCCGGTCCATCAGCGCCGTCAGCCGGCGCGACGGCCTCTCGTGATACGGGGTCGTCGGCTCGGCGACCCACGCGATCTCGGTGGCGGCGTCCCAGTACTCCAGCCGGCCTTCCCAGGTGTCGATCTCGCTCCGCGGCACGCGCCTGGCCGTGCAGCCGGGGAACGCGTCCACCGGCAGCGCCGACTCCGGTGCGGGGGCCGCTGGCGCGCCGGCGCGCGGAACGTGCGAGCGGGGCTCGAAATCAGCCATGTCTTGATTCTACCGCCGAACGTCGAGGCGGGCTGGTGGGTGGCGGCGCCGGCCAGGGCGGCCCTGGGCCGACGCGACCCGCGTCATTGACGCCGGGCCGGATTGTGCGCAGGATCACGGTTGTGATGCCCGCGCATCGGCCCTTGCCGGCCCTCCCGTGGGCCGGGCTCCTGCTGGCGGCCTCCGTGGTGGTGTCCGCCCAGACGCCTGCGGTCGACCTCGACGCGCTGCTCGCGCGGGTCGGCGGCCAGCTCGAGCGCTACTTCCAGCGTGCCCGGAGCATCGTGTCCTCCGAGACGGTATCGGTGCGGTCCTTCGACCGGGCAATGCAGCCGCGCGGGCGGCCGCGGCGGCTCGAGTACGAGCGGCGCGTCGAGTGGGACGCCGCGGGTGCCGACGGCGTGCCGTCGGTGCGGGTCATTCGCGAGCTCCGATCGGTGAACGGCCGTCCCCCCGGTCCCGAGGACGAGGACGCGTGCCTGGCCCCCGAAGCGGAGGGCGACGACCCCCTGTCGGTGCTGCTGCCCACCCGGCAGGTCGAGTTCGACTTCCGGTTGCGCGACGTGGAGATCGTCGACGGGCGCCCCATCGCGAGACTGTCGTTCACGCCGATCGACGTGCAGCCGGGTGAGGTCGAGTGGGAAGGCGACTGCGCCCGCATCGAGCTCGAGGGCTGGTACGGCGGCGACGCCTGGGTGGACGTGGACTCGGGCGACGTGCTGCGCCTCGACGAGCATCTGACTCGGCCGTTCGAGTTCCGCGAGCCGATCGATCGCCCGCGGGGCAGCCGGCGCTGGAGCCGGCTGGAGCGGGACGACACCAGCACGCGCTACGAGCGCATCGCGTTCGAGGATCCCAACGAGACGTTGATGCTCCCCCGGTCGATCGAGCGCAACTGGGCCATCGAGGGCGGGGGGTTCATTCCCAGGTACTTCCGCACCCAGCGGTTCTCGAACTACCGGAGGTTCGTCACCGACGGCCGCCTGGTCGACGCGCCCGGGCCCTAGCTCCGGCGCTCGGTTCCTACCGCATTCGATGAAGGGGTGGTCGTGCTACCGGCAGCCGGGCCACGAACGGGGAGTATGCTCAGCGGCCCGCCGATGCTCTACTCGTTGGACTCAGATATCGTCCTGACGACATCCTCCTCCAGTAGTTCGTATGACTTCAGTCGACCGCGTTTCGACGCTGGTTCCGCGTAGTCGAAGATGTCGATCACCAGGACGAATATCGTTTTGTTGTTATGTGTGAAAAACGGGATACCGGCGTCCTGAACGCGTGCATTGATGCTCAAGTCGTCGTGGCATGTCTTGAAGACGACCAGATAGCCGAAGGAGTCGTTGAAATCCTTGATGTATTGATAAACTTGGTTGAAGCCTGAACGCAGGTATTCCATTCCCTTGCTCCTCTGGGGCTCGAATACCTTCACGTCGGCAACCAACCTGTCCGGCCCATTCTGGGCTGACACCAAGTCGGCTCTTCCGGAAATCGACGCCGGTTCGATAGAAAACTCCAGACCTTGATCGTGCAGATAGGAGTAGAGGTCGCATGCCAGGGTCTTTTCGCCCTTTTTTGTATCAGCGCTGAACTTGGTGCGCAAGTCGTCCCGACGGAACCACTCAACATGATGTTTGTACTTCAGCAGTAGACCGAGGATCGTGTGTTGATCGTCCAGCGTCTCGTCGATATAGTCGAATAATGGTTCGATGAACTGCTCTGTGAAAAACTGCGCACCTTCTGTGAACTTCGAACTGTGGCTGAAATTGAGCCCGACGAGGGCTTCTGCATTTGGGTCGTCGCTCGCCACCATTCGCTTCAGCAGCGCATACGCGAGTGCAACTCGTTCAAGTTCAGTGTCGCTCGCCAATAGCTCCCCTGCTGCGAGCCTTTCGCTGTCGGCGTCGGCCGAGGGAACGCGCCGTTCCAGGTCGGCGAGAATGCCTTGGACTGCCTTGATTTCGGTCAGGAAACGAACCGTTTGGCCGACGATGCTGTGGTAGATTTGGTAGTCGGCAGTGTTGATCCGTTTCAGGCGTTTCTGAAGCTTGTAACGAAGCGTTTGCAGGAGATTAGAGTCCATGATTCACCATTGCTTGAAAGTCTCGAGCAACTCTCCCAGTGCTGTGTCTATGTTGCGTGTCGCTCTTCGGAATGTTCCGGCTCTCCTCAAACGGGTGTGGGTGGGTTGAGGCGCGATCGGCGGGTCGGCGAGGGGTGCTGGCAGTTCACCTGACCGGCGGCGGGCGTGGCGCACCGTGGCGGGATATAGTCGGAGCGGAGTAGCTGCGGGCCGGCCGGCGTGTCAACGCGCTACGCGCGTCCTTCGCTGCGCTGCGGCCCTTCGGGTGACACACCGTCCGTCCCTCCGCTCAAGCAGCAGATATGGGCCTTGCGGCCCGGCCTGGACGGGGGCGTCCCGGCCGTCCACGACAACGCGGAAAGCGCGACGGCTGGCGGTTCGGGGATAGACGCTGGCTGATTGCCCCAACGGCCACCTCGGGTCCCGGCGCCGGCGGCGGACGCCCGTTGGGCGGGGCCAAGGGTGTTGTCGGGGCCGCGTGCGTCGTCTCGCTTGGCGGAAGCGGTTGCAAACGCAAGGGGCTTCCTGGTCTCATGGGCGTGTATCACCACGACCCGCGAGGAGGAGAGCCCCATGCGTCTGACTACGTTACTACGGCGGCTGTTGGGTGTCACGCAGATGTACGTCAAGCAGGTGGAAATGGCCGCCGACGGTCCGTTGACGGTGTCGGTGGAGCCGGCGTGGCGGCGTTCCCGGTGCGGGACGTGCGGGAAGCGGTCGCCGCGGTATGACCGGCAGCCGGTGCGCGAGTGGCGGCATCTGTCCTGGGGCCGGATGCCGGCGTGGCTGCGGTATGCGCCGTGGCGGGTGTCGTGCCGGCGTTGCCGCGGGGTGAAGGTGGAGCAGGTGCCGTGGGCGAGCGGCAGCAGCGTGTTCACGTCGGGGTTCGAGGAATTGGCGGCGTATCTGGCGCAGGTGACGGACCGGACGGCGGTGAGCCGCCTGCTGGGGATATCGTGGGTGACGGTGGGCAGCATCGTGGAACGGGTTGTGGCGCGGCGGCTGGACGGGGCTCGGTTCGCCAAGCTGAGACGAATCGGCGTCGATGAGTTCAGCTACCGGAAGCGTCACCGCTACCTGACGATCGTGGTTGACCATGACGAGCGTCGGGTGGTTTGGGCGGGGCGGGGGCGCAGCGCCGAGACGCTGGGGGCCTTCTTCGAGCAGTTGGGACCTGGTGGCTGTGCGCGGATCGAGTTGGTGACGGCGGACCTGGCGTCGAGCTGGCAGAAGGCGCTGCGGGCGTGGGTTCCGCACGCGCGGGTGGTGTTCGACCGGTTTCACGTTGAACGGCTTGCGGCGGATGCGGTTGACGAGGTGCGGCGTTCGGAGCAGCGGCGGCTGGCCTCGGAGCCGGAGGATGCGAAGGCGCTCAAGGGGACGCGCTATGCGTTGCTGAAGCACCCGGCGCGGCTGAGGCCTGGTGAGGCCCGGCGTCTGGAGACGTTGCGTCGTAAGAACCGGGCGCTGGACCGGGCCTACGAACTGAAGGAGTACCTGGCGACGATCCTGGGGCAGGCGACACCCGAGGATGCGCCGGCGCTGCTCGATGAGTGGCTGGAGTGGGCTGCGCGGTCCCGCCTGACGCCGTTCGTGAAGCTGGGGCGTACGATTCGGAAACACGCTGAAGGCATCCTGGCGTACCTGGACACGAAGATGACGAACGGTCCGGTGGAGGGCATCAACAACAAGCTGCGGGTGATCGCGCGTCGCGCCTATGGCTTCCACTCGCCCGGCGCGTTGATCTCGATGCTGTTCCTCTGCTGTGGAGGCATAGAACTGGCGCCGCCGCTACCCACACGCATTTGAGGAGACTCCGAAAAGTTGGTGCGGCCAGGTGCGGCCTGGAACTGGTCGCGTTCCAAGGCGACGCAGAGATCTGCTACCTGAAGTCGCGCGGTGGCGGTAGATGGGCACCATCGAGCGTTTGCGGCTGAACAGCTCGGAGTGCTGCGAAGCTCGCCTGGAATACGTGGAATATTACTAGCAGCGCCACATCTCGGTTGACTACTTGCCTCGTCGTCTTCGGCGACCGCGAAAACCCGCGCTGCCGGAGCCCACCGCTGTCCCCCTCGCACGGTCGGTCAGTTGCACCGTGGACGTTCGGATACTTCGGCCCGGTCACGACTGGCCCCCGTCGCCGCCGTCCGCCGTCGCGGCAATCAGCGCCGCCTCAGCTTCGGCCGCCGTGGCCCAGGAACCCTCAAGCGCCCGGCCGGACTCGCCGCCGACGTACGCCCGATAACGCCCATCGCCGCCGAACAGCTCCGGCAAGTACTGCCAAGTATCGGACGTCGATCACGGGCGTGTCCCGTACCGCCCTCTACAGCTTCATGAGCACCCGAGGGCACAGGAAGCCGTGCCCGCTACGCGGTACCTACCAGCTGGCCAGGAACATCCTCGCCGCTTGCGTCCGCCCCCGACGGGACGGTCGACGCCGATAGCGGTCACGCCCTCGTCGAGCACCGTTCACACGGCCCCCAGCCCTTGCACGAGCCTTCCCGTGACCCGTCTGACCTGGGCTGTCGACACCTGCCCCAGCTTCGAGGCGTCAGACGCGTCAATCGTCGCGATCTTGGCGCACCGGATGAGGGACGGGACGGGCAGACCCGCCATCTTCAGGTTGGCAACCGGCACGTCGTCGGGCCAGCCTCGGTTCTCGGCGCTGGTAATCATGACGACCCACAACAGTCCGTGCAGGTCCTTGAGTCGAGCCGTCGAGACCACCAGGGCCGGTCGTGATTGCCGTGTTGCGCGGTCCGTGTACGGGAACGGCACCTTGACCACGTCACCGCGCTCAAAGGTCCGCATAGGCTTTGGTATCGGCCGCCGAGCGCCATTCCTCGAAGGTCCGGAACGGATCGTCCGTCGTGGTACCTCGCCGCGCCTTGGTGAGCATGACGCGCCCATCAAGGACCTCGTATAACAGCTCGTCCCCCGGCTGCAGCCCGAGCGCCGCGCGGATCGGCTGCGGGATGGTGGTCTGGGCCTTGGATGTCAGCTTGCTGACGATCACGAATCCCCCTCGGTCTTGGTGTGGGTAGGGTTCCCATTGTAAGGAACTTCCTTGCTTCTGTCACCCCCGGCCGGATGGAACGAAGACTGAACCAAGGGTCGCTGGTTCGAGCCCAGCCGGGGTTACGCAGACGACCGCAGCCCGAGGGCTTCACCCTGCCGCAACCCAAGGCCGATCGCGACCATGATCAGGGCTTCGAGGCGATGCTTCGGCGACGGCCGCGAGAAGCGTGCTCCGCCTGCCCGGGCGTCAACGGCAGCCGGTGGTGATCGGCGTCGTGGTTCCGGTGGCGGTGCTCGGCGGGCTGGCCGGGATGGAATGGCTGGCCGTCTCGATCAACCTCATCTCGCTCAGCGGGCTGGCGCTCGGCATCGGCTTGCTTGTTAACACCGCCATCATCGTCGTCGAGAACATCCAGCGACAAACGGGAACGCGGCCGCGCCCCGCGATGTGGCCCGGCGAAGAGTGCGGTCCTGGATGCGGGGTGGTGCTGACGTTCCCGCGGTTGCGGGGCCTACGCGGGCCGACCAGGACGCGGATTTAGCTCGGCGGTGGGCTGGGCGAAATCCTCCCGCTTCGGCGGAGGGGCCGGCGCTGGCGGAGTGCGGATCCGTCTCGCCGACACTTGACCATCAGGCGCGTACGCTCGCCGGTGGTGCAAGGCCGCCCGCCTCGCGTGGAATTGGGGCCTCTCCGAGCGCGATCGGCACGATTCCGCATCGACGACTTCATCGAGGCGACGGCCTCGACGCGTGCGCTGAGATCGGCGCTCTCGACACGCGGCTCTCGGTCCAGATTGCCGGCGTGCGTACCGAGATTGCGAGCCTCGAGACCCGGCTCATCCGCTGGATGGTCGGCACCGTGCTCGCGACCGGCGGGCTGACCTTCGGTATCCTGCGTTTCCTCGGCTAGGCGCGCCGCGTTCGAGCGCCCGCCGCCGACCGCCCCACCGTCTCGTCGAGGCCTCGCTCTCTTCCCGCGGGCTCCCCTCAACGGCGAACCTAAGCCCAGCCGGCGAACGCACCGCCCTAGCTCTGCCCGTGCCCCGGATCTCTCCGGCTGGACTCGTAATGCATGTGAACTCATCCGTACTCGTCCCGCAGCTCGAAGGCGAAGCTCATGGCGACGAGCTTGGCGTAGCCATACCACAGGAGCTGCGCGCCGGGCGGGGCGCGCTTGCGCCCCAGCCACCCGCCGAGGCGGGCCACCAGACCGACGGCGTCCCCGAGGCGCGTGGGTGCCGGCAGATTGCGGGAGCGGGCGAAGGTGGCCAGCACGCGCAACTCGCCGTCGGAAAACAGCAGGTCCCCCGGCAAGTCGGGCGTCTCGCGCCCGAGCTGGACCATCAACTGGATCCGCCACCCCACGACCATCTTGATGGCAATGGCCCGCTCGAGCCGCTCCGCCGTGTGGTGCTGCAACTCCTCGACCTTGCAGCCGGACTTGATGACCCGGAAGTACTCTTCGATGCGCCACCGCAGGGCGTACCAGCCCAGGATGCGCGTGGCGTCATCGGCGCTGGTCACCGGCAGCGTGGTCAGCACAAACCACTCCAGCGGCTTGACCGCGGGCGGCGGCTGTTCCTCGCGCGCATGGACGACAAACAGCTCGACCGGCTCGGCGCCGGGGCACGGCAGCGACACCTGCCGGTAGCGCAGGGTCACCTCGGCGACGCGAGCGGCCCGGCCGTCCTTGCGGGGCTGTTTGCTGGCCTTCACCCGCGCGCTCAGCCGCCGCACCTCGACCAGGGCGGCGCCGCGGGCCGGCGCGTTGCGCACCTCCTCGAACAGACGGCGCGAGACCGTCTGCCCGTCGGCCGTCTTCTCCCGGCCGAGGACGCGGTCGACCTTCGCCCGGACCAGCAGGTCGACCCGCGGGGCGTGCGCCCGGCGCTCGATGAACAGGTCGAGAAAGTCGGCCTCACGGTCCATCGTGCACACCACCCGCGTCTCACCCAGCCGCTCGGCCGCCGCCGCGCAGTCGCGCAGCCCCTCGACCCAGCGGAACGACTTCCGCGCCTCGCGCGGCTTCGGCTGGCCTTTCTCCTCGGGATTCGGGGGCGCGGGCGCGTCGAACGCCGCCCGCAGGACGCCCAAGGCCACCCCGTCCGGATTGACCGCCAGCGTGGTGTGCAGGTCAAGGCCGCGGGCCACGGCGCCGGTCTGATTCGAGCCGATCACCCCAAGCCCCTCGGTCTGGCTGCGCCCGGTGAAGCTCAGGCGGGTGCCGTCCTGGAGGCACAGCACCGTGTCATGCGTCCGCATCCGTCGCAGCGTGCGCTCGCGATGGGGAGCGAGAATGTTCTCGACCGTCACCGCGCTCTCCGCGGGCTGATCGATCAGCCGGTAATGTCCCTTCACCAACGCTCTCCCGCCGGTCGCGGCGCCCGTGATGGCGCGCATCGGAGACTCGGCCATCTGATGGGCGCTCAACACCAAGCGTGCGCTCAGCCGCGCGTCGCCCAGCCGCGCCCCGCCGAACTCGCGGCCCGCCCAGGACTCGGCGTCGAGCCCGTCGCCGACCGCCAGCGGCGCCACCCTCGGTGCGGGCGCCTGGAGGGTATCGCGCCACGCCGGCTCCAACGCGTACATATACACCGCCTTGCACGTTTCCCGCGCCGCGTGCGTACGGTCCTGGCGCCCGCGTCCGCGGGTCTCACCTACTCGCACCCAGTTCGCCGCACGCACGCTCGCCCCGGTGTGTTCGGTCTCGTCGACGAACGTCTCCAGCAGCCAGGGCCGATAGCCGTAGAGGCGCTCGCAGTCGTCGCCGACCGCCCGAGCGGCCCGTCCCAACACGTGGGAGGCCAAGTTGCGGCACGAAATGTCGGGACGTATCAGCAGCCGGCACAGTCCCAGCACCCGGTGCAGGTGAGCGCGCCGGCGCGTGTCGTCCCAGCCGATCCAGGCGTCGCGGGACCGCAGGCGCCGCGCACAGGCCGCCAACCCCACCCCGCCCAGCCAGCCATGCCCGGAGCCCACCAGATACCGCAGTTGAGGGCCGACAAAGGGTCCGGCGCCGCGCGGGTGCTCATGCGCCATCAGCGTGTTCCAGACCCGGCGCTGGTCGCCGGTCTCCACCCGCACCAGCGCCAAGTCCCGAACCTCGCCGACCGTGCCGGGCACGTCAACCGCTGGCGCCACCGGGTGCGGGAGCACACGCGGGCGCCACACACCGCCGCGAGCGGGCCGCCCCCGAGGCAGCGAGACGTGGCCTGCCGCTTCGAGGTCGGCCAACGCCGCGCAGCAGCTCGCGCGCTGCCACCGGCCGCGGCCATCGCGAAAATCGAACGCTTCACAGACCCGATCGGCAACCTGCCCGAGGCCGTGAATGCCCTGCGATACCGCCCCCTCCAGCACCTCGCGCAGTCGCGTGAGGTTGCCCCGCAGGCTGCGCCCAACCTGATTCTGAATCTCCATGCCGGCCACCGTAGCGAAGTGGCTTCATGAAGTCCAGCGAAAAGTTATGGGGCACGGGCAGCCCTAGCTAGCGCATGCGGCGGCGCAAGTGCGGGCGCAGAACGCGGCGTATCGGCGTTTCCGGCAATTGTCGCAGGCGCTGATCGAGGTCAACGACGCACTGAGTGAAGCCCGGCTGAGGGCCGGGGGCGAGCGCGGCGGCGAGGAGAAAAAGGGGGCTTCGCTGAAGCGTTCGGGGCCGAGATCGGGGCTGAAATCGACGCGCTCGTAAGTCCGGGAGCGGCCGACGCGCTGGACTTCGAGGCCCTTGAGCAAGGCGCCCGCCGCCGGGCGCTCGATGTCGTCGCCCGGATGGTGGAGCGCCGGCTGAACGCGGACCGGTCCGACTATGCGGGCCCGACGGCGTCATGCGCTTGCGGACAGGCGGCGCGCTACGCTGGCCGCCGGCGCAAGACGTTCACGACTGTCCTGGGGCCGCTGACACTCGAACGCGCCTACTACCACTGCGACGCCTGCCGCGCGGGAATGTGTTCGCGCGACCGGGCGTTGGGCTTGCACGACACGTCGCTGTCGCCCGGCGCTCTGCGGATGGTGGGGCTAGTGGCAGCGGACTTCAGCTTCGCCGCGGCCAGCGACCTACTGTGGGAGATGGCCGGGGTGCGTGTCACAACCAAGCAGGTCGAGCGGACCGCCGAGGCACTGGGACGCGAGGTCGCCGCCGACGAACGCGCCGTGACCGAGCCCGCACCCGGCTCCGCGCCGACGATGTACCTGGGGTTGGACGGCACCGGGGTGCCGGTGCGCCCCGCCGAGGTGGAAGGCCGCCGCGGCAAGCAGCCCGACGGTTCGGCCAAGACCCGCGAGGTCAAGCTGGCCACCGTGTGGACGGCCGAAACGCGCGACAAGGCGGGCAAACCCGTGCGCGACCCCGGGTCGGTCAGCTACAACGCTGCGGTCGAGAGCGCGGCCAGCCGCGACACCGACCCGTTGCCATCCGCCTTCGCGCAACGCGTCTATCGCGAGGCGCAACGGCGCGGCTTCGACACCGCGGCCCGTCGTGTCGTCCTGGGCGACGGCGCCGCCTGGATCTGGCATCTGTCGGCCGAGCAGTTTCCTGGCGCCATCGAAATCGTCGATATCTACCATGCCAAGCAGCATCTGTGCGACGTGGCCAAGGCCATCTACGGCGCCGGGACCGAGTTGGCCGACGCGTGGGCCAAGGGCCGGCATGCCGAGTTGGACGCCGGCCGGCGCCGTGCGCTCGTCGCCGCGCTGCGCACCCATGCCAAGACCACGCCAGAGGCGCGAAGGTGCATCCACTATGTGTTCGGCAACCGCCACCGGATGCGCTATCCGCAGTTCCGCGCCAGGGGACTGTGCGTCGCCTCGGGCGTCGTCGAGGCCGGATGCAAGCAGATCGGCGCACGGCTCAAGCGCGCCGGCATGCGCTGGACCGTGGCCGGCGCCAACGCCATCATCGCCCTCCGATGCTGCCTGCTCAGCGGGCGCTTCGAAGATTTCTGGGAGCGACGAGCCGCAAACGCCGCCTGAGAGGCATCTCACAAATCTGACGTGCACCCCTCGCACACCGCGCGTACTGGGGTGCGAAAGGAGCCTTGCTCGATGAGCTGTACGGGCCGAAGGGCCGAGGGCAACACGTTGCCCGCAAGGACAACGTCGCCCGCGTTCTCGGCTACGGACGGCCGCTCGTCGAAGAAGCAATGACCTGCGCGGCAAACCGCGCGGTCTTGGCGGGTCACGGCTGGGTAGCTCCGGACGAGTCCGCGGTCCTGTATCGTGTGCCGTTGCCAACAAGCCTGGAGCACGTTACCGAGCCTCGCTCGATCACGCTGACGCTCGCCTGGTTCTCGCCCGTGAATATTCGGCATCGTGCGTACCGTCGCGCAAAACTCGAGCTCCAGCCCGACGACTTCAAGGCCAGCGCTGGCGTCCGCCGCGTCACGGAGCAGCCGTCGGACAAGTCCGCGCCGCGCGGCTCGCTCTTCCATGTCCGCTACGACGGAGATGCTGCCGTTTCGTTCGTCGACGACGGACACATTCGATTCCGCGTGTTCTGCCGAGAGCAGGGCGGCGCGCTGGATCAGGCGATCCGATACGGATTGGCCGTGACGATCGAGGCCGGCGAGGGTGTTCCGGTGTACCAGGAGGTCCGACAGCGTCTCGGGATTCAACCGCAAGTGACGCCGAACCCCTTGTAGTCGGCGACGGCGGGTGTTCTCGGCGATGCACGCAACATGAACGATAGACTCCGAGGCTCAGATTCTGCAGCACCTCGACTTCGCGGACGCCGAGTGCAAACCGCGTCAACCGCAGAGACCAGCCCCTTGGGATTGCGACCCGGGACATAATGCGCGAGGAGCGAACGTCGAGGCTCCGGAACCGCCTCCGGGGCGGGAACCGAGACGTTCCCGGGAGGATGACCGAGACGTTCCCGGGAGGATGATCAACCCGCGTCCACGGGGAGGACAGATGCGAATCGCTGCACAGTCGCTCGTGGTGGGCATCGCCGTCGCCGTCGCCGCCTACGGACTGCAGGCGCAGGCGCAGGAGCCGTCGTTCACGCCGGTGACCGAGGCGATGCTGCTCGATCCGGATCCCGCCGACTGGATCAACTGGCGGCGCACCCTCGACGGGTGGGGCTACAGCCCGCTGGACCAGATCGATACCGGCAACGTGCATCGGCTTCGGCTCGCGTGGTCGTGGGCCCTCGGGTCCGAGGGACGGCCCGAGCCGAATCCGCTGGTCTACGACGGCGTGCTCTACATCGCCAGTCCGTTCGGCATCGTCGAGGCGCTCGACGCGGTCACCGGCGAGCTGCGCTGGCGCTACCGGCATGAGCACGAGTCCGACGACCTCGGCGGCATCGTCACCACCCGGAACCTCGCCCTCTACGACGACAAGGTCTATCTCACGACGTTCGACGCGCACATCGTCGCCCTCGACGCGCGGACCGGCGACATCGTGTGGAACGTCGCCGGAGCCGACCATCGGCTCGGGTTCCGTTACACGGCCGGGCCCATCGTCGTCCAGGGGAAGGTGGTGGCGAGCACGAACGGCTGCGAACGGTACCACGAGGCCAAGGAAGCCCCCTGCTTCATCTCGGCGCGGGACGCGCAGACCGGTGAGGAAGTCTGGCGCACGTCGACGGTGGCGCGGCCGGGCGAGCCGGGCGGCGACACCTGGGGCGATACGCCGCTGATGTTCCGCATCGGCGGCGACAGTTGGACCGCCGGCAGCTACGATCCGGGCACCAACCTCATCTACTGGGCGACGGCGCAGGCGAAGCCCTGGGCGCGGTTCCAGCGGAGACACTCGGGGGATGCGCTGTACACGAACAGCGTGCTCGCGCTCGACCCGAACAGCGGCGACATCGTCTGGTACAACCAGCTCCTGCCCGGCGAGACCCACGACATGGACGAGACGTTCGAGAACCTCCTCGTCGACCACGACGGGAGGCGTTCGCTCTTCAAGATGGGCAAGCTGGGGATTCTCTGGGAGCTCGACCGCACGACCGGGCGGTTCCTGGCCGCCCACGACCTCGGGTATCAGACCATTCTCGACGTCCATCCCCAGACCGGCGAGATCGCGTACCGGCCCGGCATGATCCCCGAGGAAGGCGCGGAGCTGGAGTTCTGTCCGAGCGTGGCCGGCTTCAAGAGCTGGCGGTCCATGGCCTACCACCCCGATACCCGGGCGTTCTACGTGCCGCTGCTCGTGAGCTGCGAACGCACCACGTTCGGTCCGGGACCGGAGCTCGTCGAAGGCGGGGGCGGGGTGGGCCTGTCGCGCCGCACCCACCTGATGCACCCGGCCCGGCCCGACGGAGTCGGCGAGTTCGTCGCGATCGGCGTGGACGGCAACGTGCTGTGGCGGCACCGGACCCGCACCGCGATCGACAGCGCGGCGCTGACGACCGGGGGCGGTCTGGTGGTCGTCGGGGACTGGGACCGGAACCTGTACGTGCACGATGCGCGGTCCGGGGAGATTCTGTTCCAGACGCGGATGCCGAGCTCGGTGTCCGGGTTCCCCGTCACCTACGCCGTCGACGGGCGGCAATACCTGGCGATTCCGGTCGGAACGGATCCCTCGCTGTGGAGCGGCATCTCCGCGCAGTTGACGCCCGACAAGCGCCGCCCCGACGCCGGGGGCCACGGGATCTTCGTGTTCACGCTGGCCGACGCCGAGCCCCCGGAGTCTGCGCCGTAGGTAGAATGGCGCCGACTCCAGGCCAGCCGCTCGGTGCCCGGGAGCCCGTGGTGAAGCCCCGCGTTGCACCGAGAGTGGCGAGGCGGGATGCCTCGCCGCTCGAATGCAGCGGGGACTTCCACCACGGGCTTGTAAGGCCCGCCGGACGGGGAACATCGGAACGCAAGAGGACTCGACCTGGAAGGAGCCGACTCATGAGACAAGCGATCGCAACCGCCGTCGTCGCGATGGTCCTGACCGGCGGCGCCGTCCGCGCCGGCGCCGAGGAGCGCGTGGAGCGCAACGTGGTCTTCGGCATGTACTCCGGGCTCGCGCTGCTGATGGACGTCTACCATCCGGCGCAGCCGAACGGGTACGGCATCGTGTTCATCTCGGGGAGCGGATGGACCCGCGAGCTGGGTCCGGACGCGACGCCGTTGAAGGAGACCGGACAGGAGGAGATCTACGCCGTCCCCCTGGCCGCCGCCGGCTACACGGTGTTCGCCATCAACCACCGCGCCTCGCCACGGTTCCGGCATCCCGCCCATCTCGAGGACGCACAGCGGGCGGTCCGCTTCGTGCGCCACCACGCGGCCGAGCTCGGCATCGATCCCGACCGCATCGGGGCGATGGGGGGCTCCTCCGGCGGCCACCTCGTGAGCATGCTCGGGGTGCTCGACGGACACGGCGACGCCGGCGACGCCAGTCCGGTGAATCGGGAGAGCGCGAAGGTGCAGACGGTCGTGGCGCGGGCCGCGCCGACCGATCTGACCCTGGCGCCGGCGGGGACCAACCACCCGCTGTTCGGATTCCGCCGCTCCGACCGCGCCGACTCCGTCGAGTACCGACGTTTCGTCGCGGCGTCGCCGGTGACCCACGTCACCGCCGACGATCCCCCGGTGCTGCTCATCCACGGCGACGCGGATGCCGTGGTGGCCTACCGCAACGCCGAGGTCATGCAGGCCGCGCTCGAGAAGGCCGGTGTTCCCGTGGACCTGCTGCGCATCCCCGGCGCCGGTCACGGACCGACCTTTCCCGGCGCGACGAATCCGCCCGACTACATCGGCGCCATGGTGGAGTGGTTCGACCGCCATCTGCCACATCGCCCGTAGATGGTGGACCCGCTGACCACCTGCCGGCGCCTGCTCGCCGCACGCCGCCGCGCCGCGGCGGCGTGCCGGCGACAGGCCGACCGGCTGAGCCACGCGCGCCTGCTCGCCTTCGCGTCGGGCGCGGCGATCGCCGGGGGCGCCGTGTTCGGCGGCTGGCTGTCCTCGTGGTGGCTCGGCCTGCCGGCCGGTCTCTTCGCCGGGCTCGTCGTCTGGCACGACCGGGTACTCCAGGCCCAGGCGCGCACGACGCGCGCCGTCGCCTGGTACGAGCACGGCATCGCGCGAATCGAAGACCGGTGGCCGGGCCTGGGGCCCACCGGCGCCCGCTTCGCCGACCCCGAGCACCTGTACGCCCAGGATCTCGATCTTTTTGGCGACGGCTCGCTGTTCCAGCTTCTGTGCACCGCGCGGACCCAGGCCGGCGAAGAGACGCTGGCCGCCTGGCTCAAGACCCCCGCCGGCGCCGCCGAGGTCGCCGAGCGGCAGGCGGCCGTCCGCGAGCTGCAGCCGCGCGTTGCGCTGCGGGAAGAGCTCAACGCCTCGGCCGCGGAGGTGCGGACCGCCGTGCGGCCGGCGCGCCTGACCGCGTGGGCCGCGGGCGAGAGCCAACTGCAAGGCGTCTGGCCGCGGGTCGCGGCGATCGGGTTCACCGGACTGATCGCCGGGTCGCTGCTCGCCTGGTTCGGCGGCGCGCTCCCGCTCGGACCGCTGCTCGCGGCACTGGTCGCCGCCGCCCTCTTCCGGTATCGCTTTCACGCGCGCACGACAGCGATCATGCACGGCGCGGACGAGCCGTCGCGCGAGCTGCTCGTCCTCGGACAGGTGTGCCGCGTGCTCCGTCGTGAGTCGTACCGGACGGCGAGGCTGCAGGCGTTGCACGCCGCCCTCGGCGCGCCGGACGGCGAGGCGTACGACGCCGCCCGGCAGCTTCGCCGGGTGGTCGAACGGCACGACTGGCAGCACAACATCATGTTCCTGCCGCTCGCCGCGATCCTGTTCTGGGATCTGCACTGCGCGTTCGCGGTCGAGGCCTGGCGGCGGCAGCACGGCCCCCGCGTCGCCGGCTGGCTCCGCGAGACCGGCGAGTTCGAGGCCCTTGCGGCGCTCGGCACCTTCGCCTGGGAGCATCCCGCCGACCCGTTTCCGGAGATCGCCGGCGCAACCGACCCGACCGTCTACGAAGCCGAGCGGCTGTCGCACCCCCTGCTGCCGGCCGCCGCCGCGGTCCCGAACGACGTCGCCCTCGGACCGGCCCCCCGGGTGCTGATCGTCAGCGGCTCCAACATGTCGGGGAAGACGACGCTGCTGCGCTCGATCGGCATCAACGCGGTCCTCGCGCTGATGGGCGCGCCGGTGCGCGCCGCTCGCCTGCGCCTGTCGCCGCTGACCCCGGGGGCCACGCTGCGCATCGAGGACTCCCTGCAGGCGGGCCGGTCCCGCTTCTACGCCGAGGTGCTCCGGCTGGGCCAGATCGTCGCCGCCGCGCGCAACGGCCCCACGCTGTTCCTGCTCGACGAGCTGTTCCACGGCACGAACTCCCACGATCGCCGCGACGGTGCGCGCGGCCTGCTGCGCTCGCTGCTCGAGCTGCCCACCCTCGGCCTCGTAACCACCCATGACTTGGCGCTGGCCGAGATCGCGGATGGGCTGGCGCCGGTGACCCGCAACATGCACTTCGACGACCACGTAGTCGGCGGCGAGCTGCGCTTCGACTACCGCCTCAAGCCCGGCCCGGTGACGCGCAGCAACGCCCTGGCGATCATGCGCGCCGTCGGCCTCGACGTCCCGGAAACCGACGCCGCCCCCGAACGCCCCCAGCAGCCCGTGGTGGAACCCCGCGTTGCACCGAGAGCGGCGAGGCGCCCGCCTGACCAGGCGTGAGGAGGGCGCATATTGGACATATCGCAACCGCGGACTGCAAGCAGTCCGTCCGAACAACGCAGTCAGGCGGGATGCATCGCCGCTCGAATGCAGCGGGGACTTTCACCACGGGCTGCCAGGCCGGCCCGGCGCCGTAGTCGGACGACAACCGCCTGCGAGCCGTCGTTCATCGCGATTGCCCGGGCCGCCGCGATCGCATCGCGTTGCACCACCGGCATCCGAGCCCGGCACTATAATCCACTGCAACTTGATCACCACGATGGACAAGACACGGCATCCGCGGAACGGGCTCGGCGGGATCGAGCGTCACCGGAAGGCGTCGTCGCCGCACGGGGCGCCGGGGACGTGCGGCAGCGCCGCCCCTCGCCGCGTCGGAGTCGCAGGCCGGCGGCGGTTCCGGGCCGGTCTGCTGGCGGCGGCGCTGGGCCTCAGCCTGCACACGGCGCTGCCCGAGGCGCAGGATGCACCCGGGCTCGACGACGTCATCGGCCGGGCCGCGGCCTACGTGGCGGCGTACGTCGACGAGCTGTCGAACGTGGTGATGGAGGAGGACTACCGGCAGGTCTACTACCGGGACTACAACGCCGCGCCGGCGCGCTCGCAGCTCGTGTCGGAGTTCCTGTTGATGCGAGCGGACGAGGACGGCCAGTGGGTCGGTTTCCGCGACGTCGTCGAGCTCAACGGCCGGCAGTTGGACGATCGGGGGAACCGGCTGGCGTCGCTGTTCCTCAATGACCGGACCGAGGCCCTCGCCCAGGCCCGCCGCATCAGCGAAGAGAGCGCACGCTACAACCTGGGCTCGGGGGACCGCACCTTCAACGTGCCGACCTACTCCTTGTTCTTCCTTCACCCCGCCAATGTCGATCGCTTCGACTTCGAACGGATGCGGACGGGACGGGCGGGCTGCGCCGGCGTGGGACACGGCGTGGAACGTACGCTTCGAGGAGGTCGTGTATCCCACGATGGCGCGCGGCTTCGAGGGCATCAGTCTGCCGGCCCGCGGCCGTTTCTGTCTCGAACCGGGGTCGGGCCGGGTGCTCGAGACCGAGCTCGAGCTGCATCACCCGCCGGT
>CBDDJQ010000010.1:0-675988 GCA_965229825.1 Vicinamibacterales bacterium | reverse complement strand
AACGCCGGGGCGTTCCCGACGATCTGCCGCGCGGCCAGACTCGAGATCCACGCGGTCAGCAGGACCAGCGGGAGGTCGCTCCGGACCCGTCCCACGACGACCTCCAGGGAGAAGACGGCGCCGGCCATCGGGGCGTCGAACACCGCGGCCACCCCGCCGGCGGCGCCGCAGGCCACCAGGGTCCGCACCCGCGAGGACGCCAGCTTCGCGAGCAGCCCTATTGCCGAGCCCAAGGCGGAACCCATCTGCACGAGCGGGCCCACCCGGCCGGCTGCGCCCCCGAAGCCGATGGTCAGCAAGGCCGCGGCGAGGTCGACCGACGCCACCCGCTTGAGGACCCTCCCCTTGCGCCGCACCAGCGCCATCATCACCAGGGGCACCGAGTGCCCGCGCGCCTCCCGGGCGACCCGGTAAATCAACGGACCGGCGAGGAGGCCCCCGAGCACCGGGAGCAGCACCAGGCGGGCGGAACCGAGCCCCGCGAGGACCGAAGCAACGGCGCCGCGGGCGAACGCCGCGATTCCATCGAGCAGCAGGATGCAGCCGGCCGCACCCCAGCCGGTGAGCGCGCCGACGACGACCGCGAGAGTGACGAACCAGACCTGTCCGGCAAGAAACGGGAGGCTCAGCAAACCCCCCGTCCACCGCGATAGCGCCCGCCAGCGCGGCAGGGCGTTCGGACTGCCCCGCCAGGACACGGCCGGCCGTTCGTTTCCCATCACCGAGGTCCACCGATCGAGGCGAGACAGACGCGCACCCGCGGCGCCGCGTCGACAGGTCGGCGCACCGGCTCCGGACGGCCCGAGCCGGTCAACGGCACGAACCGGTCAACGGCGCGAACCGGTCAACGGCACGAACCGGTCAACGGCGCGAACCGGTCAACGGCGCGGACCGTCGCCCTCGTGGCGCAGGACGGCCAGCGCGGTGTCCGGGGTGGGACGGCACCCGCCCGTCAAGGTCCGGGCCAGCACGCCGGTGACGTTGGCCACCGCGAAGCTCAGGCCCTTGAGATTCCGCTCCGGCGGGATGCCCGGCGCCGGCCGCGGATAGCCGGACGCCCGGCAGACCGGCCGCTGTTCCGCGTCGGTTCCAACCTCTACCGACAACCGCGGGCAGACCCAGTCCAGCTCGACCGGCAGGACGCCATCCAGGGTTCCGGGCAGGTATCCGGCCCCCTCGTGACGCCCTGCGCTGACGATCAGCGCGCCCGCCGCCATCGCCCGGTCGGCGGCGGCGCGCAGCGCGGCGGCGTGCGCGCGGTTCGCGGTGCCCAGGCTGAGATTGACGAGGTCGGCGCCCGCGCGCCCCGCGGCGTCGATGCCCGCGATCAGAGTGTCGATGGACGCCGAGAGCGCCCGGTCGAAGACCCTCACGATGAACAGCTCGGCCCCGGGCGCGCGCTCCCGGATGGCCGCGGCCACCGCGGTGCCGTGACCGAGGCGGTCCAGATAGTCGCCGTCGACGGCGCCAGGCACGACGGTCACGCCGCCCGCGACCCGCCCCACGTGCGGATGCGACGGGTTGACCCCGCTGTCCACCACCGCCACCCGCACCGGCCGCGGCGCACGCAGGGCAGTCTCCGCCGCTCCCGCCCGACTCGGGTCCGTCCGTCCCGTCATGCCGATATGCCCGACTCGTCGGGCGCCGGCGCCGCCCGCGACCCGATCGAGGGCTCGCGGTCTGCCCCGAACAACCGGGCGAACCGTCCGCCGCGCGCCATCAGCTCGTCGGGCGCGCCGTGCTCGACGACGCGCGCACCGTCGAGGACCGCGACCCGATCCGCCCGCCGCGCCAGGGCCGGTCGATGGGTGATGAGAACGGTGGTGCGCCCCCGCATCACCGCCTCGAACCCCTCGGCCACCTGCTGCTCCGACTCCGGATCGAGGGCCGCCGTCGGCTCGTCGAGCACCAGCACCGACGGGGCCACGAGCAACGCCCGCGCCACCGCCACCCGCTGCCGCTCGCCCGCGGACAGCGCCGCCCCGCGCTCTCCGACCACCGTCTCGTAACCCTCCGGCAACGACGCCACGAAGGCCGCCAACCCCGCCGCGCCGGCCGCGGCCCGGACCTCCTCGTCGGTCGCGCCGGGCCGCGCATACCGGACGTTGTCGGCGATCGAGGCATGGAACATCGCCGGCTCCTGCTCCACGAGGGCGACCCGCGCGCGCAGATCGCGCAGCCGGAGCGTCCGCAGATCGTGCCCGTCGAGGCGTACGGTCCCCGCGTCGGGGTCGAGGAACCGCAGCACGAGGTCGGCGATGGTGCTCTTTCCGCCGCCGCTCGGACCGACGATGGCGAGACAGGCGCCGGCCGGCACCGTCAGCGTGACGTGCTCGAGCACGGGCGCGCCGCGATCGAACGACACGGTGACGTCGTCCAGCTCCAGCTCGCCGCGCACCGCGGGCAGCGCCGCCGCCGCCGGCGACTCGACCACCTCCGGCTCGACGTCCAGGATCTCGTGCACCCGTCCCAGCGACACCCGCACCGTCGCGAGGCTGGCGTACAACCCCATCAGGGCCTGCACCGGACCGAACAGCCGCAGTTGATAGGCCATGAACGCCACGAGCGTGCCCAACGTCAACGTCCCGTCGATGACTCGCTGGCCCCCGTACAGAAACACCAGCGCGGTGCTGCCCGACAGCACCAGCCCGGGCAGGCCGCCCGACAGATAGGTGGTCCACTGCATGGCCATCAGGGCGTCGATGAACCGGCCGTTCCGGGCGCGGAAACGCTGCACCTCGCGTTCCTGCGCGTTGGCGGCGACGACCAGCCGGATTCCCTGCAGGGTCTCGATGAGGAAGCTGCCGATGTCGGCGCTCCGCTCGCGCAGCACCGCGACCCGCTTCTCGAGCCGGCGCCGGTAGTGCACGAGGGCCCAGATGCTGACGGGAAGGGCCGCGGTGCCGAGCAGCAGCAGCCGCAGGTCCAGGTACGCCAGCATGCCGACCGCCCCGATCAGGAACAGCACGTTCCCCACCCACGCCAGCACCACCTCGGACGCCACGCGCTGAATCTCGCCGATATCGTTGTTCAGCCGCGACATGATGTCGCCGAACCGGGTCCGCGCATGGAACCGCGGCGACAACTGCTGCAGATGGCGGTAGAGGGCCAGACGCATGTCGAAGAGGATGTCGGCCGACACCCGGGTGTAGCGCAGCCCGCTCCAGACGTTCAGCCCGAACCCGGCCGCGGTGACCGCCGCGAACAGCAGCACGACCATGCGCAGGGCGCCGGCGTCACCGGCGAGAATCGCGCCGTCGACCAGCGTGCGGGACAGCAGCGGCACCAGGAGCGAGAAGGCGGTGGAGACGAGGCTGAGCACCATTACCAGGGTCAACCGCCCCCGGTAGGGCTTCAGATAGGACAGCGCGCGGCGAAAATGCGGGTCAAGCACGGGTGACAGAATATGCCGAACCGGCGCCCGCGGCCACGATCACGTCGACCAACCGACCGCGCCCGCGGGACGGAGAAGCCGGGTGGCCCCTGGCAAAAGGCCCCGCTGCATTCGACGCGGGGTTCTACCACGGGCGGCTCGATTCGGACACAATGACGGGATGAGTGCGGCGCCGCTCGACGTCGTCGTCATCGGAGGCGGCCCGGCCGGCGCGGCCTCGGCCCGCCTGCTCGCGGCCTGGGGCCACTCGGTGCAGGTGCTGGCGAAGCCGGCGGCCGACGACCGCTCCCTGGGCGAATCCCTGCCGCCGAGCTGCCTCAAGCTGTTCGACCTGATCGGCGTGAGCGGGGACGTCGAGGCGGCGGGCTTCCTGCGCAGCACCGGGAACACCGTGTGGTGGGGCGGACAGGGTCCGCGGGCGGTGCGGTTCGCGGGCGGCGGAATCGGATGGCAGGTGCGGCGGCGCGACTTCGACCGCCTGCTGCTGCGGCTCGCGGCGCACGCCGGCGCCGACGTGCAGTCCGATGCCGCCGTACGCCAGGTGGATCTCGCGCCCCCGGCCGCCCCGCCGGAAGCGGCGGAGTCCACGATACGCTACGCGGCCGGCGGCGCCGCCCGGTCGCTGACGGCGCGGTTCGTGCTCGACTGCTCGGGCCGCACCGGCATCGTCGCGCGGCGCGGATTTCGCCGGCACGCGGCGGAGCGCACCACGCTGGCCCTCACCGCCATCTGGTCCCGGCCCGGCGGGTGGGGCCTCGACGACGAATCGCACACCCTGGTCGAAAGCTACGGGGACGGCTGGGCGTGGTCGGTACCGGTGACCTCCGAGCAGCGCTACTTCACGTTGATGGTGGACCCCCGGGTCACGCATCTGGAGCGCGGCGGGACCCTCGCGCCCTGCTACGACGCGGAGCTCGCCAAGACCGCGGTGCTCGGCCCCCTGACCGCCGGGGCCGCCCGCGACGCCGGGCCCTGGGGATGCGACGCCTCCGTCTACCACGCGCATACGTACGGGGCCCCCGGCATGCTGCTCGTCGGCGACGCCGGATCGTTCATCGATCCGCTGTCTTCCTACGGCGTCAAGAAGGCCCTGGCGTCGGGGTGGCTCGCCGCCGTCGTGGTGCATACCGCGTTGACCGACCCGGGGCTGGCGGGCGTCGCGCTCGACCTGTTCACCCAGCGGGAACGGGAGATGCATGCCGCGCTCGAGCGGCAGTCGGCGCAGTTCTTCGCGGAGGCGGCCGACCGGCATCTCCATCCGTTCTGGACCGATCGCGCCGCCTCCGGCATGCCGGAGGCGGCGCCCCTGTCGCCCCCCGAGCCGGCCGTCGACACCCTGCGCCGGGACCCCGGCGTCCTCGCCGCCTTCGAGACGCTCCGGCGGGCCCCGTCGCTGCGTCTCGGGCGCGGCGACCGGCTCGAGGTCGTCCGGCGCCCCGCCATCACCGCCCGGCGAATCATCCTGGAAGACCGGCTCGTCGTCCCCGGCTGGCCGGATGCCGACGCCGATCGGGGCCTCCGATTCCTCCGCGAGATCGATCTGGTCCGCGTGGTGGAGCTAGCGCCGCTCCACCGGCAGGTCCCGGATCTGTACGAGGCCTACAACCGCGTCTGTCCCCCGGCGCCGCTGCCCGACTTTCTGGGCGCGCTGTCAGTGCTCATCGCGAAGGGCGCGCTGCAGGAGGCCGCCGATCCGCCGCCAGATTGAACCTGAGCAGCCCGTGGTGGAACCCCGCGTTGCACCGAGAGCGGCGAGGCGCCCGCCTGACAAGGTGTGAGGAGGGCGCATATTGGGCATATCGCAACCGCGGACTGCAAGCAGTCCGTCCGAACAACGCAGTCAGGCGGGATGCATCGCCGCTCGAATGCAGCGGGGACTTTCGCCACGGGCTGCTGAGGCAGAGAGACGGGCCGAGAAGACGTCCGAACGCCTCCTTCAACCGATACTCACGTCACACTTGGCGGCCATCGCCCTCGCAAGCCTCTCGAAATCCCTGTAGCAATCCTGTACGGCATGGATGTGACCGCCAAGCGCGCCGTCCGCCGCCTTGAGATGAAACATCGGCTTGCGGGCCTCATGCGCCATGGCCATGAGGCTGCGGTAGTGCTTCAGTGTAGCCAGGCATTCCGTGTCGTCTTCCGTTGAGGAGCCGCCGCCGCCATGCAGATCCGGTACTACCTGCCTGCGATACACCTCCGGAATCCGCTCGATCCACTTCTGGTACGCCTGAACGGGACGACCCGCGCGCACCGCATGCTGCATCACGATGTAGCCGCCCGGTACGATATCGGCCGACGGCAACTGAAGTTCCTCAACCTCCGGACGGCGCTCCAGGCGATCCTGCCATTCGCGGCGCCAATCGCGCAGCGTCGGCCCGACGTTCCGGAGGGCCTGCAGGGAGAACAGATCCGGGGCGAGCGGAAAGACGACGAAGTTCGCCGCAATTATCGCCGCTCGGTTGATGGCCCCGAGATTCGGACCGACGTCGATCAACGCCAAGTCGGCTTTCTGCCGCTCGGCAGCCATGAGAATCGTCCGATGGAACGCCGACTCGGCGCGAAACGCCGCCTCGTCGCGTCCCAGGCACTCCGGCCACGCTGAAGACAGCTTTGCCTCGAAGCTGGACAATCCGAGATCGCCGACCACCAGGCCCAGGTTGTCGGCGATCCGCTCGACGTGTGGTGCCTTGATGTCCCCGAGACCACGCAGGATAGGTGATACTGCACCGAGAACGCTGTGGTGATGCGTACCGTCAGGCCACAATTGCTCAAGCCGCTCCTCATCGAGGAACACGGCGCTCAGGTTCGCCTGCGGGTCGAGGTCCGCGGCAACCACCGAGATTCCGAGCTCGGCGTACATCCAAGCCAAGTGGTACACCAGCGTCGTCTTGCCGACGCCGCCCTTGTTGTTGAAGAAGGCGATCGTCTTCACGGCGCCCTCCGAATGGTCGCCAGCACGTGGGAGGGCTCGAACGTGAATTCCGCCTCCGGATTGCCGTTCCTGCGCAGAGCCTCCTGCGCGCGGATGACGCCGCGCCCGAAGGCGTTGACGTACCCCAGCGTCGCCAGGGCCGCGGACAGGACCGGATTGCGGTAGTCCGTCTGCCGCGGGAAGTTCTCGCGCGAGGCCATGCCGTACAGCCCGCCCGGGTTCTGGATTTCTATGCGGTCGTCGTACCAGTAGAACCGGACGGGGGCATTCGACTCGTAGGAGCGGTGCATTATCGCGTTCAACAGCAGCTCGCGAATCGCGACCGGCGGGTAATCGCTCACCGTTCTCTCGCGCAGGGCAGAGTCCGCCACGGGTCGCGCCTGAGCGGGAAATGAAATGAATGCCTCGACTTCCCTCAGAACCGTAATCAGATCACCGCTGAATCGTTTCTCGCCGATCGGGGCGTCCACCATCGTCGTCCCTGCCCAGCGGACGAACTGAATCCAGGCGCCGGGCGCCCAGCGCAGAGGATCGCGGGCGAACAACAACGCTCCCGCGTTCGTGGGACAGTCGGCGGCCAAGTCATAGAACCGCAGCGACGCCATCTGTTCTGCATCGGCACGGTTGTTTTCCGCGATGACGGAGCGATCGACGGCGGCCGGCAGGTAGGTGACCAGAAACAGGTCCAGGACGAGGTCGTCGACCGTGCACCCGTTGCACGGGCGGACATCGAAGGTCCGCTGCAGAGCGGTCCGCTTCTCGATCAGAATTCGCTCTTCCTGACGATTCGCGCCGCGACGGGACGGACCGACGCGAATCCAGACTCGGCCCTTGTATCGAACGGGCGGCAGATCGGACGGCACGACTTCAACGACGGCCACCTCGCCGTCCGGCAACGTGTACTTCTGGACGGTCATGGCCGGGAGCGGTTCGATGTTGACGTTCGAGCGCAGCTCGCCCAATCGTCGCAGCAAATCGTCGGTGACGGTGAGGCCGCTGACCGTTCCGTCGTCGTCGACCCCGACGATGAGATGGCCCGGCTGTCTGTGATTGGGAAAGTCATTCGCGAAGGCGCAGATCGCCTGCCCGTACTTGTCCGTATTCGCCGTCGAGACCGTGAGCTCGACGCGGTCGGACTCCCCATCGGCAATCAACGCGCGCAATCGATCCGTTGTCAGCACGACCCAGCTCCAACTGCAGAGTACATCGGCGGGTGGGCCCGGAAGGGACAATCAGCGGGCGCCAGGCATCCGCGGCGGCGCTGCACAAACGGCTGCCGGAGCCTTTGGCAGCGGGCTGCCGGGCTGACAGACGCCCCGGCATGTGTTACAAAGGGCGGTCAGCGGAGTCGACCGATGCCATTGCCTCGTCTGAAGCTCTTGTCCGGCGTACTGCTCTTCTCGCTGCTCGTGACGGCCGGCGCCGACGCCCGGCCGGCGCAGTCCGGCAGCCCGGGCATCCCCATCGACAACGAAACGGTGCGGCAGGCCTGCGGCTCGTGCCACCGCCCCGACGACGCGGGGCGGCTGTCGCGTATCTCGTTCCGGCGCACGACGCCCGAAGGGTGGCAGCAGACGATCCGCCGCATGGTCACCCTGAACAACGTGACGTTGACCCCGGAGACGGCCCGCGAGGTCGTGCGCTATCTCGCGACCAACCTGGGCCTCGCCCCGGCCGAGGCGCACGCCGCCGCCTACGAGGCGGAGCGCCGCAGCGACGACCAGCCCTACGACGATCCGGACATCCAAGAGACCTGCACGCAGTGCCATTCGATGGGGCGCGTCATCAGCCAGCGACGGACCGAGGATGAATGGTCGCTTCTGATGGCGATGCATCGCGGCTACTACCCGTTCACCGACTTCCAGTCGTTCCGGCGCGGCAACCCCGGCGAGGGCGAGCCGCAGGCGGTCGACCGGGCGGTGGCCCACCTCTCGGAGCGGTTTCCGTTCGACACCGCGGAGTGGGCGGGGTGGTCGGCGACGATGCGGCCGCCGCGCGTCGGCGGCACGTGGCTGCTGCGCGGGCACGCGCCCGGCCGCGGCCCGGTCTACGGGCGCATGACGATCACGCCGGTGGCCGGCGCCGAAGACGAGTTCACGACCGAAGCGAGCTACACGTATGCGCACACCGGCCGGCAGGTCGAGCGCACCGGCCGCTCCATCATCTACACCGGCTTCCAGTGGCGGGGCCGGTCCATTCCGGGAGACCCCGACGAGGGCGAGTTCCGCGAGGTGATGTTCGTCGAGCGCGACTGGCGCACGATTCAGGGCCGGTGGTTCACCGGCGGCTACGACGAAACCGGGATCGACGTCACCCTCGAGCGCCTCGGCGGCGCGCCCGCGGTGGCGGGGGTGCATCCTCCGGCGCTGGCAGCCGGCACCACCGGGACGATCCGGATCCATGGCCAGAATCTCACCGCCCTGCCGGCGTCGGACACCATCGACCTCGGCCCCGGCATTTCGGTGTTGGAGGTGACGGGGACGACCGGCGACTGGCTGGACGTGCAGGTGCGGGTCGACCCGGACGCGGCCACCGGCGGCCGCGATCTGGCGCTCGATCAGACCGCGGTGACCGGCGCGCTCGCGGTCTATGACGAAGTGCACCGCATCGAGGTGACCCCGAACGCGGGCATGGCCCGGATCGGCGGGGTCCGTTTCCCGAAGCAGTTCCAGCAGTTCGAGGCGCGGGCTTGGCACAACGGGCCGGACGGGGAACCGGCGACGGAGGACGACCTCGATCTGGGGATGGTCGATGCCCGCTGGTCGATCGAGGAGTACGCGGTGACCTTCGGCGACGACGACATCCGCTACGTGGGCGACGTCGGGTCCGACGGACTGTTCATTCCGGCGATCGACGGGCCGAACGTGGAACGCAGCGGCAGCCGGAACAACATCGGCGACGTCTGGGTCGTGGCGACGTGGCCGGCGGATGCGAGCGACGGCGGCGGGCTGCGGGGCCGCGCCCATCTCCTCGTCACCGTGCCGCTCTACCTGCGCTGGGACCCCGCCGCCGTGGAGCAACCATGAGCCTGCTGGTACAGGGAGAGTTTCATCCGTTCACCGCGGCCGGCCGCCGGTTCCTCTATCTGGTGCCGAGCGCGGCGGTGTTCGCGCTCGACGATCCGGCGGCGGCGCTCATCGACGGCCTCGCCGAGCGTCAGGTGCCGCGCCAGGATCTTCTCGCCGACCTCGGTTCGCAGTTTCCCGACGCCGACCTCGAACAGACGCTGGTCGAGCTCGAGCAGGTCCACGCGGTCCGCACCGTCGCCGCCCCGCCGCCTCCGGCGCCGGCGATCATCCCGTTGACGCCGTTCCCGCTGACGACCGCGGTCCTGAACGTCACCAACCAGTGCAACCTCAGTTGCACCTACTGCTACGAGTACAGCGAAGACAAGATCGTCGACACCAAAAACGGCGCCCAGCCCAAGTTCATGAGCGAGGAGACCGCCCGCCAGAGCGTCGACCTGCTGCTCAAGGAGTCGGGCGACAACCGGGTGGTGCACGTGAGCTTTTTCGGCGGCGAGACGCTGATGAACTACCCGGTCCTGAGCCGCGTCGTGCCCTACGCCCGCGAGCAGGCGCAGGCCCGGGGCAAACACGTCGAGTTCAACCTCACGACGAACGCCACGCTGCTGACCAGCGAGATGATCGGGTTCCTGGCCGAGCACGACATCTCCGTGACGGTATCGATTGACGGCCCCCCCGAGATGCAGAACCGCTTCCGCGTGTTCCACGACGGCGGCGGCAGCTACGACGTGCTGCTCCCGCGGGTGCGCGAGCTGCTGCGGCGCCACACGAGCCGGCCCATCGGGGCTCGGGTGACCCTGACGTCGCAGGTCAGCGACGTCGCGACCATCTACCGGCATCTGACCGAGGAGATCGGGTTCCAGGAGGTGGGGTTCGCCCCGGTGACGACCTCGCCCGGCCGCGACTACGCGCTCGACGGAACCGGGTTCGACCGGATGGTGGAGCAGTTCACGGCGCTCGCCGACGAGTTCCTCGAGGCGGCGGTGGCCGGGCGGCACCACGGGTTCTCGAACATGAGCGAAACGCTGGAAGAGATTCACAAGGGCGCCAGCAAGGCCTATCCGTGCGGGGCCGGGCTGGGTCTGGTGGGGGTCGCCACCGGCGGCGACGTCGCCCTGTGCCACCGGTTCGCGGGCTCGGACGAGCACAAGCTGGGCACCGTCACCGAAGGCCTCGACCGCGAAGCCCAGAACGCGTTTCTGGAACGTCACCATCTGGCGAACAAGACCGACTGCCACACGTGCTGGGCGCGTCCGCTGTGCTCAGGCGGGTGCTATCACGAGGCGCACACCCGGTACGGCACGAGCGAACACGCGAATCTGCACTACTGCGAGTGGATTCGCGGGTGGACCGATGTCTGCCTGCGGGTCTACGGCGAGCTGGCCGAACGGAACCCCCAATACCTGCGGCGGTTCGACTGAGCGGGCGGTGAGACATGAGACACCTGAGAGCGATCAACCAGAAGGCTTCCCGCGTCGAGCAGACCGTCGCCGCGCCGCCGGCCGGTGACGTCGTCGCGCTGCAACAGGGATCGGGCCTGCCCCAGCAGCCGGAAGGGCCGCACATCCCGCTGGGCTGCTCGCTGGTCTTCCAGCCGGGCTGGGAAGCCGACCGCAACGGCGGCACGGCCGGGCTGTGCCAGCCGGTGGAGCGCGATCTGTTCGACTGCCACCGCGGCTGCTTCTGGCCCGCGCATGTGCCCGACCAGCTCAACCACACCCCCGACTGGACCGGCAAGTGCGCCGCCGCCCAGAAGGACTGGCGCAACATCGACCTGATCTTTCCGTAGGAGTCTGCGCCGTGCAACGGCGCCCCTTTCCGCTGGCGGCGCCGACTCCCTGCGAGGCTTCATTGGGCGGCCATCGGAGCCGCAGGCGGCGATTTTCGGGCCAGGAGCCCGTGCCTCTTTCGGGAGACCTCGACCCATGCGTGAACTGGCCCGCACAATCGCGATCCTGATCGTCCTGTCCGGCAGCGCGCTGGCCCAGCCGGCCGGCGAGCCGGGCGGCGGCGACGGCACCTTCTACGTCGGCGCGTTCCCCAACCGCATCTACGTCATCGACGAGGCGACCGAGCAGGTGGTCGACACGATCGAGATGACCCTCGGGGGACCGCCCAACGACATGCGGATGTCGGCGGACGGCTCCCGGATGTACATGCGGGACCGGACGTTCGAGCAGGTCGAGGTGATCGATCTGGCGACGAGAAGCACCATCGACACCTTCACGCTGAGCGAGGGCTCGACCCACCTGCGCATCCGCAGCATGGTGGTCTCGCCGGACGACCGCTACGCCATCCTGCTCGCCGACACCGCGACCAAGCAGATCGACCGGTTCGAGATCGCCCCGCGGCGGCTCCTGCAGGTGGATCTGGCCTCGCACGAGATCATGCGGGAGATCCCGTGGCCGGACGGCGAGGAACGGACCGGCGTGAGCATGATGTTCTCGCCGGACGGCGGGTTGCTCTACCTGTTCGGCGAAGAGATCATCGCGCTCGACACCGACTCGTTCGAGGAGGTCGACCGATGGGAGCTGTCGCGGATCGAGGCGCCGGCACTCGAGCGGTTCAGCTTCGGCTTCCGCGTCGACGCGAACGAGGAGCCGGGCTACTTCACCAGCCTCTTCCGCGTGCAGGACCCCGTGCAGAACCGGCGGCTGATGGGGGTGGCGCGCATCAACCTCGCCGAGCGCGACGTCGACTTCTACACCCTCGGCCCGGACCAGCCGCTGTCCTCGTTCACCCTCGCGCCGGACCGGCGCAAGGCCTACGCCATTCTAAGCCGCATCGGCCACTACGAGTTCTGGACCTTCGACCTCGAAGAGCGGCGCATCGAGAGGCGCCAGGTCATCGAGGGACGCCCGCGCATGGCGCTGCGCGTGAGCACCAACGGCCAGCTCCTCTACGTCCATCAAGCGGGCGAAACCATCGACCTCTACGAGGCGTCCACCTACCGCTATCTCCGCTCCATCAGCCTCGACGGCGACATGACAAACCTGTTCCTCGTCCCGAACCAGGGACAGTGACGGGATTCGCGTTCCCGTGTCCCGGGCGTGCCAGACGCGAAAGACGGGCCGCGCTTCGGTGAAGTCGACGAATCCACGGCTATCGCGGTCCCAAGGGGCCGGAACATGCCCATGACGTCGGGGCGAACGTTCCGTACACGACAGCCTTGCCGGGTCCGATACCCGTAGCTCCTTCGGCCGTGAACCTTCCGGCGTCGGTGCCGGAGCCCTTCCACACGGCGATCGCCACAGCAGCCGAAGCCTGGTGCGCGCTCCTCGGACCCCGCCTGCGCTCGCTCGTGCTCTTCGGCTCGGTGGCCCGCGGCCAGAGCACCGCCCGCTGCAACCGCCTCCTCGACGCCGTGCACGGTTGACGACGGGCCCGGTCGAGGCGGTTGGCAGCGTCGCCATTGCCGGGGGGGCCACCGGCGGACTCGAATGCAGGAGCTGTAGTGACTCAGTCCTGGACGAGTCAAGACATCCTCGACTACAGGCGGATGCCGTGAATCACCCGATGAAGAACGGGGCGATCAACAGCACCATGGCCGGGACGACGGTGACCGCGATCAAGTCCATCAGCACGCCGTAGCGGATCATGTCGGTGATGCGCACGCGGCCCGAGGCATAGACGATGGCGTTGGGCGGAGTCGACACCGGCAGGGCGTCGGCCACCGACGCGGACAACGCTGCCGCGACGCACGGGATGATGGGGGTGACCCCGGACGCCGCCGCGATAGAGATGACGATCGGCACCGCGATGTTCGTCGCCGCGGTGTTCGACATCGTCTCGGACAGCACCACCGTGAACAGGGCGGCCGCGAACGTCAACGTCACCAGCTCGTTGGTCGGCACCAGGCCGGTGATGCCCTCGCCCACGACCTGGGCCAGGCCCGTCGACGCCGCGAGCCCACCCATGGCGAGTCCGCCGCCGAACAGCAGGATGGTCCCCCAGTCGATCTGGGCCGCCTGCTTCCAGGTGATGGTGGTGGGCTGGGTCGGGCTGATGGGCAGCAGGAACAGAAGCACCACGCCGGCGAGCGCGGCCACCGCTTCCGGCACGCTGGCCAGCACCGAGCTCGCCACCGGATGGTCGACGCCCAGCACGAGGGCGAGCAGTCCCGGCCCCACCCACAGGCAGACGGTGACCCCGAACGCGATCACCGCGTTGATCTCCCCGCGGCGCCACGGCCCGAGGGCGGCCTTGCGTTCGGCGATGATCCGGTCGACGCCCGGAATCTCCTTCATGCCGGTCTGTCCGACCCAGTTGAGGTAGACGAAGACGATCGCCATCAGCACGCACACGATGGGCACCGAGAACAGCATCCACTGCACGAACGTGATCCGGACGTCCAACTGCTCGCTGAGCATGCCCACCGCGATCAGGTTCGGCGGCGTGCCGACCGGCGTGGCCATGCCGCCGCGCGAGCAGCAGTACGTCGTCATCAGCATCAGCGCCGTCCCGTACTTCTTCGGGACGTTCGCCGTCGACTCCATGAACCGGATCAGCGATACCCCCAGGGGCACGAGCATCGCCGCCGTCGCGGTGTTGCTCATCCACGCCGACAGGCCGGCCGCCAGCAACCCGTAGGCGAACAGGATGCGGGTCGGCCGGGCCCCGATGATCCGTAGCGAGAGGACCCCGAACGCCACCCGCTCGTTCACCCGGTGGACGAAGAGGGCCTGGGCCAGAATGAAGCTGCCGATGAACAGGAAGATGGTGGTGCTGGCGAACGGCCTGAACGTGGCGCCGGCCGTCGCCACCTGGAGGAAGATGGCCAGCGCCGGTCCGAGGAGGGCGGTGA
Organism: Vicinamibacterales bacterium; assembly: GCA_965229825.1. GTDB lineage: Bacteria > Acidobacteriota > Vicinamibacteria > Vicinamibacterales > UBA8438 > JAJEEA01. The sequence continues at coordinate 661,832 of CBDDJQ010000010.1, read as the reverse complement.
CGGCCAACGGCACCGCCTCGGTAATCCAGAACACGATGACCAGGGCCATGACCGCCGCGAGCCGGTGCCCCTCGGGAGTCAGGGATTCGAACGGCCACGCCAGGACCAGCAGGAACGCCAGCGGTCCGACCACCAAGCCGATCTTCCGCCGTTTCTCGTCGAACTGGATTTCCGCGCCGGTCTTCTCGGGCCGGATGGCGGGCGACGACGGCTGGTCTGATGTCATAGGCTGTTCGATCTATCACACTTCGAGGCCGCGTCAAAGCCATTCCGCCCCCGGACGCGCCCCGGCCGGAGTGCTTCGGACAGGGCCGCGGCGACACGCGATCGGCGAGCCGCGCTCGGACGTGATATTCTTGGTGCGCAATGTTCTGGCTTTGACGAGGAAGGTGCCTTGTGATGGATCATACGGTGTTCGCTTTCATCGGCACGCTTGGTATTCCCGAGTTGATCATCATTTTTCTGATCCTGATGCTCATCTTCGGCGCCAACCGCCTGTCCGGGCTCGGTCGCGGCATGGGCCAGGCCATCCGCGGGTTCAAGGATGAAATGGGCTCGAAGGAAAAGGCGGCCGAAGCCGACCCCCCGCGCGACGCTTGACCCGCCGGCTGTCGCAGCGTTCGGGCGCTCCGTACGCAAGCAAGAGGGCCGGCGTACCCTGCGGGGCACGCCGGCCCTTGAACTTCTCTCCAGGCCCACCGGAAACCGGCAGGCGCTTGGGATCGCGTTCTAGTCGAGACCGAGATCCCGCATGTGCGCCACTAGGTCCCGCCCCGCCGTCGACGGGTTGACCCGCTTGTCGATACGCAGGATTCTGCCGTCGCCGCCGATGATGAAGGTCCAGCGGGACGGGAACCCGCGTCCGCCGGGGCGCACGACCCCGTAGGCCTCGGCGACCTCTCTGGTGGGATTGCTCAACAAGGGAAAACCGGAATCGAGCGACTCCGCGAACTGCCGGTTCGTCTCGGGGTCGTCGACGCTGATCATGAAGTACGCCATGTCGATGGCGTTCAACGCGTCGCTGGATTCACGCAGCGACTTGCACTGGGCCGTTCAACCACCGGTGAACGCCATGGGGAACCAGGCCAGCACCACCGGCGTGCCCGCATAGTCGGACAGGCGGTGGGTCTTGCCGTCGGTGCCCAGCAGATTGAACGCCGGCGCGATGTCGCCGACCTTCAACGGCTGGGCGGCCGCTCCCCCGACGCCCACCGCGGCCACGGCTACCACGACCATGACGCAGAATGCGACGAACATTTTCATTCTCTCCTGCTCCTCCGGTTGACGACGCTTGCGCGACCGACGCGGCATCCTATCACGTCCGGTTCACGCGCGGCGCCGGGGAGACCGGCCCGGCGGCGGTCGGGGGGTCGAGCACCCCGATGTACGGAAGATCCCGGTAGCGCTCGGCATAGTCGAGACCGTAGCCGACCACGAACCGGTCTGGAATGGTGAACCCGACGTGCTCGACGCCGACCTCGACCCGACGGCGTGACGGTTTATCCAGCAGGGTGACGGTGCGCAGCGAGCGGGGCTCCCGGGCTCGCACCATATCGATGAGCAGAGCCAGGGTCCGCCCGGTGTCGACGATGTCCTCGACGATGAGCACGTCGCGGCCCGCGACGTCGTCGTCGAGATCCTTCACCAGCCGTGGAGAAGTCGACGGGCGCGTGCCGAACCCGTAGCTCGCCAGTCTGACGAAGTCGACGGTAGCCGGCCGGGCGAGCGCTCGCATCAGGTCCGCGAGAAAGACCACTCCGCCCTTGAGGACCGACACCAGGTGCACCTCGCACCCCTCCGGGTAGCCCGCGCACACCTCCGTCCCGAGCTGCCTGACCCGCTCGTGGATGCGGTCGGGCGAGAACAGGACGGCCGGGGCCGGTCCGTGGATCATGCGCGGTGCGATTCACGGGAAGCGAGGTACGTACCGATGACCGAAACGGCCGATCGACCAGGCAGCCCCCGGGCTGCCCGCGTCGAGGAAGTGGTGGGCGCTAGTGGATTCGAACCACTGACCCCCGCCGTGTGAAGGCGATGCTCTACCACTGAGCCAAGCGCCCACTCCGAGGCCGGCGGCCCATTTTACCTTACACCGGCGACCGCCCGGAAATCGTCGCCTTGCGACTGCGATTGCCGCCCAACCAACCCTCCAGGAGTCCGCGCCGTTCTACGGCGCAGCCCCCTGGCCCGGCAAGGCCTTACGGCGTCGACTCCCGCCCCGGCAAATCGCCGCCTCGCGCCTCCGCCCCCACCTCGTGGCGTCGTCGCCCCAGCCGCCCCGTCGCATCAGGGCACGGCGTCCAGGAGCGCCCGCAACATGCGGGCGTAGCCCGCGTCGGCCTCCGCGTGCTCTGCCGTCGCCGCGTCGCTGAACCGCACGATGCTCCCGGAGACGTTCGCGCTGTCACCCGCCGCCCCCGCCAGCAGGCCGTCGGCGCCGATGTCGGTCACCAGGACCTTGCTGGCTGCTATCGACGCCATGTTGAGGTCCATGTAGACGTCCCGATAGCTGCCGGCGGCCAGCTTCTCCTCGACGTAGATCGGGGGGTCCATGCGGGCGGAGACGACCATCAACTGTCCCGGAAAGCGGAGGGCCGCCACGAACCGGTCGGCGCCTTCCGGTCCCTCCGGGTCCCGGGCCGCAATGCTGTCGAGTTGCGCGCCTTCGAGGGCGGCCGCCAACTGCCCTGCCAGCGACGCCGACTCCGGACCTTGCGCCCCGGACGCGGCACCCACGATGAGCACCGTGACCGCCGCAACCACCGCGGGTCTCGCTACGCACCGAACGCATCTCAGCATTGTGCCCTCCTCCTATGCCATGAACAGTCTCTCGTCCTCCTCCGTCGACTCCGGCCGCGACGCTACGAGCCCGTCGTGAAACCGCGCGCTGCACCTGCATCGCCGGTCGAATGCAGCGGGGCTTTTGCCACGGGCTCGTCGCCTCATTCTTGCACACTCGCTACCCGGAAACGAGCCCGTCAGGACAGCGCGTAACCGGGACTGCGCAACGTCCGAATCTTGTCGCGCAGCGCTGCCGCGCGCTCGAACTCGAGGTTCGCGGCCGCCGCCCGCATCTCCTTCTCCAGCGACTGCAGACGGGCATCGAGCTCGGCCTGGGTGGTGAACGTCTCCGCGGTCTCACGGACCGCCGGCACCGTGACGTAGTCCCGTTCGTAGACCCCGGACAGGACGCCGTCGATGTCTTTCACGATCGATTTCGGCGTCAGCCCGTGCTCCCGGTTGAACGCCTCCTGCAGCACCCGGCGGCGCTGCATCTCGTCGAGCGCGGTCCGCATCGAATCGGTGACGACGTCCGCGTACATGATGACGATTCCGTTCACGTTGCGGGCGGCCCGGCCCGAGGTCTGGATCAGCGAGCCGGACGACCGCAGGAAGCCCTCCTTGTCGGCGTCGAGAATCGCCACCAGCGACACCTCCGGCAGGTCGAGGCCCTCTCGCAGCAGGTTGATGCCGACGAGCACGTCGAACACCCCGCGCCGCAGGTCCCGCAGGATCTGCACCCGCTCGAGGGTCTCCACCTCCGAGTGCAGATACCGCACCTTGACCCCGAGCTCCTGGTAGAACTGCGTCAGGTCTTCCGCCATCCGCTTGGTGAGGGTGGTGACGAGCACCCGCTCCCGGCGCTCGGCCCGCTGCCGGATCTCGTGCAACAGGTCGTCGACCTGCCCCTTGACCGGGCGGACGTCGACCACCGGGTCGATCAACCCGGTGGGACGAATGATCTGCTCGACCACCACCCCCTGGCTCTCGGCGAGCTCGTACGGTCCGGGCGTGGCGGACACGAAGACCACCTGGCCCACACGGTTCTTCCATTCGTCGAAGGTCAGCGGGCGGTTGTCGAGGGCCGACGGCAGGCGGAACCCGTGCTCCACCAGCATCTGCTTCCGCGAGCGGTCCCCGTGATACATGCCGCGCACCTGCGGGACCGTCTGGTGGCTCTCGTCCACGATGGTCAGGGCGTCCGGCGGCACATAGTCGAACAGGGTCGGAGGCGGCTCGCCGGGGGCCCGGCCCGTCAGATGCCGGGCGTAGTTCTCGATGCCGTGGCAGTAGCCGATCTCGCGCATCATCTCGAGGTCGAACATCGTCCGCTGGTGCAGCCGCTGCGCCTCGAGCACCTTGCCCATCGATTCGAGCTGGCCGCGGCGCTCGACGAGCTCCGCCTTGATCGCCTCGACCGCCTCCAGGATCCGCGCCTTCGGGGTCACGAAGTGCGACTTCGGATACACCGCGATCTTGTCGTGGTGCCGGAGGGTCTGGCCGGTGACGGGGTCGAAGCTGATCAACTCGTCGACCTCGTCGCCGAAGAGCTCGATCCGCAGGCCGATGTTCTCGTAGGAAGGATGCACCTCGACGATGTCGCCGCGCACCCGGAAGGTGCCGCGGTCGAAGTCGTGGTCGTTCCGTTCGTACTGGATCTCCACCAGCTTCCGCAGGATCCAGTCGCGTTCGACGCGCTGCCCCCGCTCGAGCGGCAACATCAGCCCGTAGTACGCCTCGGGCGACCCGAGCCCGTAGATGCACGACACGCTGGCCACGATGACGACATCCCGCCGTTCGAAGAGGGACCGGGTGGCGGACAGCCGCATGCGGTCGATCTCGTCGTTGATCGTCGCCTCCTTCTCGATGTACGAGTCGGTGGCGGGAACGTAGGCCTCCGGCTGGTAGTAGTCGTAGTAGCTGACGAAGTACTCGACCGCGTTCTCCGGAAAGAACCGCCGGAACTCGAGAAACAACTGGGCGGCCAGGGTCTTGTTGTGCACCATCACGAGGGCCGGGCGGTTCACCTCGGCGATGGTGCGGGCCATCGTGAACGTCTTGCCAGAACCGGTCACGCCCAGCAGGACCTGGTGCGGGTCGCCGCGCTGCAGACCGCCGGTCAACTCCTGCACCGCACGGGGCTGATCGCCGCGCAGCTCGAAGTCGCTCACGAGGTTGAACCGATCGTAGGCGGATGGCACGAGGGACTCTCGATCGGCACCGGCCCGACGCGGCGTCCGCGGCAAGTCGCCGAGGCGCGCGCACCTGACCCCGGGAAACCCGTGCCGCATGCGAACGCGCGGTTTCGCCGCGCGGCGGGCCGGCTAGCGGCCCCGCAGCTCGGTTGCTTCGATATAGGGCGCGAAGTAGCCTTCGCGCGTGCGGATGCCGGCGTCGTCGAACTCCGGCCGCTCTCCCCGCAGACTCACGGTCACCCGGCGCCAGGCGCCGTCGGTGGTCGGATCGGTCGACACGTAGCCGAGCGTGTACCGCGCCTCCAGCTCCTCGCGAATCTGCCCATAGATCTCTTCCAGATCGTCCTGCGACGTCGGGAAGAAGGCGCGCCCTCCCGTCAATCCGGCCATCTGCTGCAGCCGCAGGCGTTGGCGCATCTGCGCCATGTTCCGGCGCTGGGCCTGAAACCCGATCGCATAGACGGTCACGTCGGAGGCACGCAGCAGATCCTGCAACTCGCTCAACCGCAGCCGGCTGCGCGTGTCGGCGCCGTCGGTGTAGAGCAGCAGCAGCTTTCGACCGTCCTGGGAGAAGGCGCCGTCGAGATAGACCCCGAGCGCGTCGTAGAGCGCGGTCATCCCCTCGGCCTCCTGCTCGCGCAACCGCTCCACGAGCCGGGGAAAGTCCGCCTGGGTGAACCGGCTCACCCGCACCTGGGTATCGAACTCGACCAGCGTCATGTCGGCCGCGAAGTCCAACCCCCGCAGGAACCGGAGGGCCGCCGTCTTGGCGAAGGACGCATCGACCGTCATGCTGCCGCTGACATCGAACAGCACCCCGAGATGCAACGGCAACTGATCGCGATCGAGCTCGATTCCGCGCGAGAAATAGGCGATGCGCTGCTCTCGCCCTTCCTCCTCCAACCGGAAGTCGTCGGCCGTCAACCCGGAGATCAGGTCACCGTCCTCGTCGAGGACGGTGACCCCGAACCGAACCAGATCCACACCGCTTCGAAACACCGGCTGCCCGGAAGCCGCAACCACCCCCGCGAGGACCAGAACGACCGACGTCACATAGCGGCGCATCGCACTCTCCTGCTTCCAGGGCTCCCACTTCCGCCCGAACGAGGCCGCGAAAGTCCCCGTGCCGCGCGAGCCGAATGGGCTCGCGGCCGGCGGCGAATCGCCGGCGCACGGGCGTATGGCGGCATCTTATCCGATTCCCGGCTCCCGCAGACCGGCGGTGCGCGAGCCGCGCCGACTATAATAGGAGGCTCGGGCCGATTGGACGCGGCTCGAACGGTCAGCAGCATGAAGTGCCTCGCGGTCTGCCAGGACGAACGGATCATTCGACTCCTGGCCCGGACGCTCAAGTCGCGCCTGGACATCGAATTCATCGTCGAAGACCCGGTCCTGGGGCGGCGTCTGGACGATGCCGGCCTTGCCATCCACGTCGGGAATCCGCGCCGGGTCGACACCTACCTCAAGGCCGACATCAGCCCCGCCACCTGCGTCCTCGTGGAGGACTCCCCCCGCCGGAGTCAGGGGCGGACGATCGAGACGATCCAGGACGCGGGCGCCACGCTCGTGTACCTGCTCGACACCGAACAGCCCCGGAGCCCGAAGCAGCAGGAGCGGCAACGGCAACTGACCGCGTCCGGGGTCACCCGGCTGGCCCTCGCCGACCTGCTCCGGGGCGCCCTGGGGGCGGCGCTGGAACGGTCCATCATCCGCGCGCGGGTCGAACAGTACCAGCGGTATCTCGCGGACGCCGACCGTATCCTGATTCTGTTGCACAACGACCCGGACCCCGACGCGATGGCCAGCGGTCTCGCCCTGCGCACGCTGCTCCACCGCACGAAGGCGACCGCCATCATCGGGGCGTTCCAGGGGGTCACCCGACCCGAGAATATCCGGATGGCGAACCTGCTCGACATCGAGATCGAACTGCTCAGCCGCCGCTCCCTGACCCAATTTGCCCGAATCGCCACCGTCGACGTCCAACCGCACTACTTCGGCGGGCTGATCAACCGCGTGGACCTCGTCATCGACCATCACCCCACGCGCGCCAGGTACAGCGCGGCCTTCAAGGACATCAGGCCCGACTACGGTTCCACCTGCACCATCCTCACCGAGCATCTTCGCGCTGTCGACGCCAATATTTCGGAACGCACCGCCACCGCGATGCTCTACGCGATCAAGTCCGACACCCTGTTCCTGTCGCGCCATACCGACGAATCGGACCTCGACGCGTTCCGTTTCCTGTATCCCCTGGCCAACGCGGCGCTCGTCCGCAAGATGGAAGGGTCGGAAACGAACCTCGAGCGCCTGGCGTGCCTGTCCCGGGCAATGCAATGCAGCGAGATCAGCGGGTCGCTGTACACCTCGCATTTGGGCGAGGTCGCGCGCGAGGACCTGATCACGTTCGCGGCCGACTTCCTCCTCCAGGTGGAAGAAGTCTCCTTTTCGGTGGTGTCGGGCATCGTGCAACGGAACGTCGTTATTTCCGCCCGCAATCTCGGCGACTCAGCCGATGCCGGCAAGTTCGTGAGGCAGTCGTTCGGCGACATCGGCAGCGCCGGCGGCCATCGCGTCATGGCCAAGGCGGTCGCGCCCATCGAGCGGTTCGCCCAGAAATTCGGACCGGCAGAGCCGGATCGCGTACTCGCCGTCACCCATGCGCTGGCCGATGCGTTCCTGCATACGCCGCTGCCCGCCGAGCGGCGCCGGGGCGCGGACGCGCCCGGCGAGGTAGAACCACCGGTGTGAGCCGAGAAGCCTGCGGCGGCCGCCGAGGGGGGTTCGGCAAGGCGCCCCGCCCCGCCCTGCCCGGTCACGCCAACGGTGACACCGGGGTCGGCGGACGGGGTCGAGGCGTCGGCTCCATCTCCTCGCCGCTGGGGGCCATCACCGGATTGACGAACTGTCGGTACCCGTCGTCGAAGCCGCGGTCCATGAGATCGGTGAGGGTCCACGCCCGATCGGAACTCTCGTCGTAGGCACCGGCAAAATCGAACGGCCCCAAGGGATTGTGGATGGGACGTATCTCGAAGAACGCCTGAAACAGTCGAGCCCGGCCGCCGACCGCATCACGCGCCGCCGCGGCCTCGAGCGAGTGCAGCGACTCCCCGATCCGGCCGCGGCCGTCGCGCCGTTGCCCCCCCAGCGCGTGGGGACCGGACAGCGGGGGCTGCGCGGACACGAGGATGACCTGCTGAACCCCGGCGAGGGCCACCTCGTCGAGCAACCGCCCGAGGGCGTCCGGCCGATCGCACAGCCGATGCGTCTCACCCCGCCAACCGCTGCTGGCGGGAAACTGCACGAACCACGGCTCCGTCACCACCGGCAGGCCGAGGGAGGCGGCGAGGGCGTCGAATCCGTGGCGTGCGGCCCACCCGCTCAGGTCCAATGCCTCGAGAGGCCGGTCGCCGCCGGCGGCGCCCCGGCGCCGGAAGAACGGCCCCCTGAACTTCTTCGTCAGCATGGCCAGAACCAGATCGCGGGAGCCGTCCAGGTCGTGCACGGTAACCAGAAGCTCGCAGAATCCAGGCTGGCCGAGGCTGTCCGAGAGCAGACGCGTATACCGGAGCCCGAGCTGCTCGGGGCTCGGGCGCGCCATCGCCGACGCTCCCCGCACCGATTTCCACAGTCCGTTGCCGAACCATCGCTGGCCGTAGTCGGCATCGAGCGGCGCGCCCACCAGCAGCCACCAGAGCGCGCCGCGCCCGCGCCGCCCGGGACGTGTCCGGTACCACGTCATCACCGCCGACCAACCCAACGCGGCCAACAACAGGACCAGCGCGAACACCGTGACTCTCGGCAGCCAAACCGGCAACATGCCCGGGGCGAAGATCCACTCGACGAGTCGCCCGAACCCGCTCGTGAACCAGGCCCCGTTCAATCCCGCAATCTGGGCGAAGTAGGCTATCGCGTAGACCAGGGTGGCCAGAACCACCACCCCGAGCGGGAGCAGCAACGTACCGAGGGCCACGCCGAGAACCGCGAACGCGGCGAACAGCGCCGGACGCCAGCGATACAACCGGGTCGCACCGGGCGCTGCCCACAACCCGGACCGTTCCCAGAGCTGATCGGCACCGTCCACCGCCCCGAACAGCGCGCCGACGGTGCCGACGCCGCGCCCGGCCATCAGATCGACCTTGACGCCGGCCTCGTGCAACGCCCGCAGCACCCCGGCATGATAGGCGCCAGCGGTACCGGTGCCGGTCAACACCACCGCGGTACGCCGGTGCGGAGAATATCGCGCTCTGGAGCCGGATGGCGGCGGGGCCGCCGCGTTACTCGACGGGGTCATGGAATCCCCGGGCGGGCGGTCTACTCGCCATGAATCGTGACGAGCTTGAGCAGTTCGAACTCGCGTATGCCGCTCGGGGTCGGCACCGCCACCTCGTCTCCCTCTTCCTTCCCCATCAGCGCGCGTCCGATGGGTGACGCGGTGGAGATCCATCCCTTCGTCGGGTCGGCGTCTTCGGGCATGACGAGCCGGTAGACGATCATGTCGCCGTCCACCTCGTGCAGATGCACGGTGGAACCGAAGCCGGCGCGATCGGCGGGAATGCGGTCGAGGTTCAGCAGCGACAGCTCGGCCACCCGTTTGCGCAGCATGGCCAGGCGCGCCTGCACGAAGACCTGCCGCTCTTTCGCGGCCTGGTATTCGGCGTTCTCACGCAGATCACCGAGCTCGCGGGCGCGTTTGATCTCCTGGGGCAGCTCCCGGTTGAGCTCCCGCTCAAGCTCTCGAATGTCGTCCTCGAATCGCTTGAGCAGCTCCGCCTTCATTCCGGCGTCATCTCCCACAGAAGCACCACACCCACCCGGCCGACCCTTGAACCGGGCCGCCGCATCCTCCGACCCGCCGCCGCAGGACTTCCATCGCCGGCTGCCACCTGCCGGCACGAATGGCGTGTCCACCAACAGGTTACGATAGCACATCTGCTATGCTCGGCTCGGCTCGGCCCGGCGCCACCGCCGGATGCGGCGCCGCACGAGACATGCCACCGAAGACCGCGGCCGCGTCCTGCACCCGGTCGTCCTCTCTTCCGCAGCCTCGACGCGCTGCCGGCGCGATCTAGTGGAACCGATCACCAGCCGGCGCAACCCCCTCGTGGCCCGGTTCCGGCGCGCCGCGCGTCACGACGCGGGGCGCGGCTCGACGGTACTCCTGGAAGGTCCCAGACTGGTGGAGGACGCCCTGGCAGCGGGCGTGCGCGTGGACCTCGCGGCGATCTGCGCCACGCCCGCCGGCCACCGGGTCGCGGGGTTGGCGCGCCGGCTCGAGCCGGTCGCCCGCGTGGTTCGGGTGACCGCGGCGGTCATGGACGCGCTGAGCCCGGCCTCGACGCCGAGCGGTCTCGTGGCCCTGGCCACCCACCACCCCGCCCGGGTGGTGGACACCATGCAGGTCCCGCGGCCGTTCGTCGTCGGACTGAGCGGCGTACAGGATCCCGGCAACACCGGGGCGGTGATTCGCGCCGTCGAGGCGGGGGGAGCCTCCGGCGTCGTCACCGTCGGCGGAGCCGATCCGCTCGGATGGAAATCGCTCCGGGGAGCGATGGGCAGCGCGTTCCGGCTGCCGGTCGCGCGCGCCGACGACCCCGCCGCCGTCCGGAGCCACGCGTCGTCTCACGGCTTGCGGGTGATTGCGGCGGTCCCGCACGGGGGAATCCCGCCGGCCGAGACCGACCTGACGGACCCCTGTCTGGTCTGGCTGGGCGCCGAAGGGTCCGGTCTCGACGGGGACGCGGTCGAAACGGCCGACGAGATCGTGTCGGTTCCGATGCACCGTCCCGTCGAATCCCTCAACATCGCGGTGGCGGCGGCGCTCATCATCTATGAAGCGGCCAGACAGCGGGGCGGCGTGACCCCGGCCGCCGCCGCTTCCGCGCGTAGCGGACCACGACCGGCATGACTTCCCCATCCCTCTTCGACGAACCTCCCGGCGACGCCGGGACCGCGGACACCCCGCTGGCGGAGCGGATGCGCCCGGGGAGCTTCGACGAGTTGGTCGGTCAGGACGATCTCATCGGTCGAGGCCGCCCCTTGCGGCAGGCGATCGAACGCGACACGTTGCGGTCGATCATCCTGTGGGGTCCCCCGGGCAGCGGGAAGACGACCCTGGCCCGGCTCATCGCCGACGTCACGACCTCGAAGTTCGTCGCCTTCAGCGCGGTCCTCTCGGGCATCAAGGAGATTCGGGCGGTGCTGGCGGCGGCGGAGGCGGCGCGGGGGCACGGGGGCCGGAGGACGATTCTGTTCGTCGACGAGATCCACCGCTTCAACAAGGCCCAGCAGGACGCCTTTTTACCCCGCGTCGAAGCGGGCGACATCGTCCTGATCGGGGCGACGACGGAGAACCCCTCGTTCGAGGTCAACGCGGCGCTGCTCTCGCGCTCGCAGGTGTACGTGCTGAAGGCGCTGCCCCGCGAGGCCCTCGCCACCCTGCTCGCGCGCGCCCTCGCCGATACCCGGCGCGGGTTGGGCGCGGAGGCGTTGCAGGCCGACCCCGAGGCCCTGGCCGCGATCGCCCGCCATGCCAGCGGGGATGCCCGGGTCGCCCTGAACCGGCTCGAGCTCGGCGCCGCCGCGGCCCTGGCCCACGCGGCCGAGACCGGCAAGACCGGCGATGCCCGGCTCACCCTGGAGCTCGCCTCCGATGCCATGCAGCGGCGCGCCCTGCTGTATGACAAGAGCGGCGAGGAGCACTTCAATCTGATCTCCGCGCTCCACAAGTCGATGCGCAACAGCGACCCCGACGCGACGGTCTACTGGCTCGCGCGCATGGTCGAGGCCGGCGAGGACCCCCTCTACATCGCTCGCCGACTGGTCCGGTTCGCATCGGAGGACGTCGGCAACGCCGACCCGCAGGCGCTCGCCTTGGCGGTGGCGGCCAAGGAGGCGGTACACTTCATCGGCATGCCGGAAGGCAATACCGCCCTCGCCCAGGCCGCCGTGTACCTGGCGACCGCACCGAAGAGCAACGCCGTCTATCGGGCCTATGCGCAGGCCGCGGCCGACGCCCATCGCGAGGTCGCCGACCCGGTGCCGCTGCATCTGCGCAATGCGCCGACGCGCTTGATGAAGGACCTGGAGTACGGCAAGGGATATCGCTACGCGCACGACGAACCGGAGGCGGTGGCGGCGATGAGCTGCCTGCCGGCGTCGTTGCAGGGACGCCGGTACTACGCGCCGACGGCGCGCGGCTTCGAGAAGGAAATCGGCCGCCGGCTGGAGGCATGGCGGCGCATCAAGGCCGAGCGTCGGGCCGCCGCGGGCGCCGCGGGCGGCCGGACCGGCGCCGCTCCCCCGCCGCCCGACGCAGAAGAGCATTGAACCATGCCCGGCGCACTCTATTACATCGGCCGCGGACTCCAGTTACTGGGGATGGCAGCCCTCCTCGAAGCGATTCTCATCGCCGGCCCCCTCGGCCCCAGCCCCCGCATCTTCGGGTTCGGAGTCGCCGCCTTTCTGGTCGGTCACCTGATCGTCAAGCGCACCACCGGGTAGGAGCGCGCCATCGGTCGCCCGCTTCCGCGGTCAGCTTCGCCGCGCGATGATGATCCAGATCTCGGCGTCGGGCGACCAGGCTTCATCCCGATAGCCGCCGAGGACCGCCTCGACGGCGAACCCCGCGCCCTCGACGCGCTCGACCATCTGCGGGACGGTCAGAGTCCGGAACGCGATCGAGATGGAGTGGCTCGCCCGTCGTCCTCCCTGGCGCGTTTCGACGAACTCCTGGTCGAAGACGGTCAGACCGTGGCGAGGCACCTGGCGGACCGATTCGATCAGCGTCACCCGGCGCCCCCCGCTCATCGGCCCGCGCAGGCTGACCCGCCGGGCATACTCGCCCCAGCGCGGCAGACCGGGCGCCAGATCGATGCCGAACGTGCCGCCGGGCGCCAGCACCCCGGCGACGGCGTCGAGGGTCGCGGCCAGATCGTCGTCGGAGAGGAGCGACTGCAGCATGCCGTAGGGCGCCATGACGAGCCGGCAGCGCCAGTCCCGGCGGAAGGGCAGCGCGCGGATGTCGCCGCGCACGATCGATGCGCGGCCGGTCAGGCGCGCGCGCCGCAGACGCGCGCGCAACCGCCGCAACATCGACGCGGACCGGTCGATGCCCACGAAGCGGCGCGCCTTCCGCGCGACCGGGACCGACAGCCGCCCGGTGCCGCAGCCGAGCTCCAGGACCGTCCCCTCCGCGCGGCCCGCCAGATCGGCCCAGAACCGGACGTCGCGGCGGCCGACGGTCTGGGCGTTCTCCCAGTCGTAGAAGCGCGCGTACGCGTCCCACCCGTGCCAGCCTTCGGAGGAGGTGCTCATGCGCTCGTCAAACCCGGCTAGGAGTCTGCGCCGCAGAAAAATCGATGCGAAAATTGTAGGCGAGAATCCAACGCTGGAAGGACTTGATGTCGACGACTTTTCGCCGCTACGTGCCGGAGCAGTCGCTGCTGTTGCCGCCCGACCTGCGTGATTGGCTGTCCGAGGGCCACTTGGCGCACCACATCAGCGATCTGGTGGACGGTCTGGATCTGACGGCGTTCTACGCCCCGTACGAAGGGGACGGTCGTCGCAACGCGCCGTATGAGCCCCGGATGATGGTGAAGATTCTGCTCTACGCGTATGCGACGGGGGTGTTCTCGTCGCGTGGAATCGCGAGGAAGCTGGAGGAGGACGTGGCGTTCCGGGTGCTGGCGGCGGGCAACTTTCCGCAGCACCGTACGGTGTGCGAGTTTCGTCGTCGTCATCTGGAGGATTTCAAGGCGCTGTTCGTGGAGGTGGTTCGTCTGGCGCGGGAGTTGGGGCTGGCGAGCTTTGGGAAGCTGTCGATTGACGGGACGAAGGTTCGCGCGAACGCGAGCAAGCACAAGGCGATGAGCTACGGCCGGATGCAGGAGGAGGAACGGCGTCTGGTCGAGGAGATCGAGACGTTGTTGCGGTCGGCGGATGCAGTCGACACGGCCGAGGACGTTCGCTTGGGAGCGGATGTGCGGGGGGACGAGTTGCCGGCGGAGTTGCGCCGGCGCGAGGAGCGTCTGGCCGCGATCCGGGCGGCGAAGGCGCGTCTGGAGGCAGCGGCTCGGTCGGCGGACGACACGCGGGGTCGTCAGCCGGGTCAGGCCCGCAACCCGAAGGGGGGTCGGCCCTACAAGCGGGCGTATGGCGAGCCTGAGGAGAAGGCCCAGAGCAATTTCACGGACCCGGAAAGCGGGATCATGAAGACGAGCAACGATGGATTCCAGCAGTGCTACAACGCGCAGGCGGCGGTGGACGGTGACCACCAGTTGGTGGTGTCGACGGAGCTGACGGCGAACGCGAGCGACCAGGGCGCCCTGCCGGTGTTGCTGGATGAAGTGAAGAAGACGTTCGACACTCAGCCGGAGAAGGTGTTGGCCGACGCGGGGTACTGCAACGAGCGGGACTTGGTGGAGCTGGAAGAGCGGGGCGTTGACGGGTATGTGTCGCTGGGCCGGGAGGGCAAGACAAATGCCGGCCGAGACTTGGACAAGCATCCGGCGACGGGTCGCATGCTGAAGAAGCTGGCCACGTCGGCGGGCCGGGCGGCGTATGCGGAACGCAAGTGGTTGTCGGAGGCCCCGTACGGCTGGATCAAGCACGTGTTGGGATTCCGGCGTTTCAGCCTGCGGGGACTGGCCAAGGTGCGTTGCGAGTGGGACTTGGTGTGCCTGGCGCTGAACGCCAAGCGCCTGCACGCGCTGATGGCGGCGTAGTCGCACAGATTATGGGGCTCGTCACGGCGGCCAATCGGTCCGAATCGTGCTCTCCGGCGGACCCTCCGGCCGATCAGGGCATGATTTTGCTGTTTGTTCGCAATTCACCGGGAAACGGCCGAGTTGTCGAGTTGCCCCGGCATGGGTGAGTCAGGTCGCGGGACGGCGCTCCATCTCATGCCGTAAATCGACCGTCCGGCATGGCCGAGTCAGCGTCGAGCCGTAAATCTCCTGCGGCGCAGACTCCTAGATTCGCTCGAACCGTTTCTCGATCTCCCGGCCCGAGAGGCGCAGGACGACGGGGCGGCCGTGGGGGCAGACCGACGAGTGGGCGGTGCGTCGGAGCGCGTCGAGAATCCAGATCATCTTCTCGGGCGTCAGCCGGTCGTGCGCCTTGACGGCGGCGTGGCAGGCGGTGGTGGCGGCGCTGCGCCGCAGCGCCTCGTCGATGGCCGCGCCCTGGTCGAGACCGTCGAGGTCCTGGGCCAACCCGCGCACCGCGGCTTCGCACGCGGCCAGGGACACGATCGCCGGCACCGCGGCGATCCGGACGCTCTCGCCGCCGAACTCCTCCACCTCGAAACCGAGCCGCTGCAGCGCGGCCTCGTGGGCGGCCAGCGCGTGGCGCTCGGCCGGGGGCAGCTCCAGCACCATCGGCTGCAACAGCCGCTGGCTCTCGAGAACCCCCGCGGTGAGCCGTTCCATCACCTGTTCGAACAGCACCCGCTCGTGAGCCACGTGCTGGTCGATGATGGCGATGCCGTCTTCGTCGATGGCGATGATGAAGGTATCGCGGAACTGCCCGAGCGGCTGCATCGGCCGGTCCACGACCCCTGCCGCTGCCGGCCGCACCGGGATTGCGGCCGGGCGCAGCTCGCGGACGGCGTCGGCCAGCGTCGGTCCGCCGGCGCGGCCCGTCGACATCGCGGCGCCGGCGGAAACGGCGGGCCCTCCTGCGTCGCGTCCGTCCGACGCGGTCGTGCCGTCCGATCCGGCTGAAGCGCCGTCCGAGACCGGTTGCGAGACGGGTTGCCAGCCGCCGGCGGTTCCCGCCGCGGGCGCCGGCGCCAGCCCGGAGGCCGGTGCCGCGGCGGGCGCGGGGACCGACTCTCCCAGGGTCACCGCGGGCGCGGCGGTGGCGCCCAGCGCCTCGAGGAGGGCGCGGCGCAACACTTCGTGGACCAGGGACGACTCGAGAAAACGGACCTCGGCCTTCGTCGGGTGCACGTTGACGTCGACCCGGTCGGGGGGCACATCGATGAAGAGATGCACCTCGGGACGGCGTTCCTTGATGGTGGCGGCGCCGTAGGCGTGGGTGATCGCGTGGGCGATGGTGCGGTCCTTCACGACGCGGCGGTTCACGAAGATGTTCTGCGGCCCGCGCGCGGGCCCGGCGCTCCCGCCGGTGAGTCCCGCCGCGAACCCCGTCACGGTGACCCCGGCCGCCCGCTTTCCGACCTCGACCAGGTCGGTACGGTCCTTGTAGATCTGGAACAGGCGGTCCTCCAGGCTCTCGACCGGCGGCCATTGCGCCAGCCGGCGAGTCCCGCTGGTCAACGTGAAGCCGACCCGGTGCTGCCCCAGGGCCAGTTGCGTGACCAGCCGCGAGACCTGCGTTGTCTCCGCGCTGTCCGACTTCAGGAACTTCCGGCGCGCGGGCACGTTGTAGAACAGGTCCGTCACCTCGATGATCGTGCCTTCCGCGGCGCCGGTCTCGCGCTTGGAATCGATCGCCCCGCCGGACACGCGCACCTCGACCCCGCGGGAGGCGCCGCGAGCCCGGGTGCGCAGCAGCAGATGCGACACCGAGGCGATGCTCGGCAGCGCTTCGCCGCGGAACCCCAGCGAGGTGATCGCGGCCAGGTCCTCGACCCGCCGGATCTTGCTGGTAGCATGCCTCTCGAGGGCGAGCAGCGCCTCGTCGGCGGTCATCCCCTCGCCGTCGTCCTCGACCCGCACGAGACGCTTCCCGCCCAGCTCGACGGTCACCGCTACCCGGGACGCCCCGGCATCGAGAGCGTTCTCGACCAGCTCCTTGACCACCGACGCGGGACGCTCGACCACCTCGCCGGCGGCAATCTGATTCGCCAGCTCGGCCGGCAGCCGCACGATGCGCGGCCCGCGTTCTTCCGATGGCATCTGGTCGGTCATGAGCCGGGCGCGCCGCCGTGTCTAGTGCTAGTCCGCGTCCTTCACGAGCGCGGACACGTCCGCGAGCTGGAGAATCAGGCGTTCGAGCCGCTTCAAGAGCGCTAGGCGCCGGCGCCGCACATCCGGATCGCCGGCCATCACGAGCACGTCGGTGAAGAAGCGATCGACGGCGGGACCGAACGCCGCCGCCTCCGCGAAGGCACCGTGGTAGTCGGTCCCGGCGGCCACCGCCGCCGCGATGGTCGGCCCGCGGAGTTCGAGCTCGTCCCACAGCGCCCGCTCCGCCGGCTCCGGAGAATCATCCGACACCGCCGCCCGCCCCGCCTCCACGTCGCCGAACTCGGCGTCGGAGAGCTCTCTGGCGATGTTGCGGACCCGCTTGAACAGCGCCGCGAGCTGCAGGAACCCGGTCGACCCGGTGAACCCGGGCAGCGCCTCGAGCTTGCGCCGCGCATCGAGCGGGGTGACCGCGCGCCAGGACGGCCACGGCTGGGTCACCGCCCGCACGTTCCGCACGTCGTGGCCGCGCTGCTCCAACACGAACCGCAGCCGCTCCAGCAGGAACTGTTGCAGCCGCTCCATCACCTCGGGTGCGGTAACCGCTCCGTGCGCTGCTTCCGCCGCCGACACGAGACGGCCCAGGTCCGGGCGGGCCGTCAGTCCGGTCAGCTCCGGCAGGTCCACGAGAATCCCGAAGACGCCGTGGGCCTGCCGCCGCAGCCCGAACGGGTCCCGCGCCCCCCGCGGCCGTTCGCCGGCCTGAAACAGCCCGACCAGCGTGTCGAGCTTGTCGGCGAGCGCGGTTGCGGCCCAACTGATGCCGGCCCGGCCCAGATCCTCCGGCTGCGGCGGGGCGTCGGCGGTGACGCCGACCGGCAGGTAGTGGTGGTAGATGGCGCGCCAGACCTCTTCCGGCTCACCGTCTTCGCGGGCGTAGATCCCTCCCATCACCCCCTGCAGCTCGGGGAACTCGCCGACCATGTCGGTGGTCAGATCCGCCTTGGCGAGGCGGGCGGCGCGGGCCGCGTGGTCGACCTGCGCGGGCGCGGCGAACGCATCGCCGGCCACGACTGCGGCCAACCTTTCGATTCGCCGGGCCTTGTCCCGGTAGCTGCCGAGCTTCGCGTGAAACCGGAGCGTATCGAGGCGGTCGAGACGCGAGGCCAGCGGCGCGCGGCGGTCCGCCTCCCAGAAGAACCGGGCATCCCGCAACCGCGCAATCAGCACCCGCTCGGAGTTGCGGGCAATCGCCCGCACGTTGTCCTCCGGGACGTTGGTCACCGCCAGGAAGTGCTCGGTGAGGCGGCCGTCGCGCGTCGCCACCGGAAAATAGTGCTGGTGGTGAATCATCGTCGTCTTCAGCACTTCGTCCGGCAGCGCGAGAAACTCCTCGGGAAAACGGCCGGTGACGACCGACGGGTACTCGACCAGATCGGGCACTTCGTCGAGCAGCGACGTCGCACCGCCGGCGCCGCCGACCACGCCCCCCACCCGTTCCGCCTGGGTCTCGAGCTTCTTCGCGATGCGGGTGCGGCGCTCCTCGCGGGACAGCAACACGTAGTGCCGCTTCAGGGTCTTGCGGTACTCGTCGAACGAGCCCACCCGCACCGCGCGTCCCGGCCGCCCCTCCCGGGCGAAGAACCGGTGCCCGCGGGTCTTCGAGCCGGCGCGAACGGGCGCCACGCCCCGCGCCGCCGCCTCGAGCGTGCGCCCGATGACGAAGGGCACGACCCGACCCCCGAACAGAAACACCAGCCAGCGAATGGGACGCCCGAACAGCAGGTCGCCCCGGCCGTCATCGAGCCGGGCGTCCCAGTGCATCTGTTTCGGAAAGGCGAGATCGCGCAGGACGGCGGCCAGCACTCCGCCCAGCACCGTCCGGGCGGCCTGCCCCCGCTGCCGGCGCCGGTGGGCCAGATAGGTCCCCTTGGGCGTGTCGATCCGGATCAGCCGGTCCACGGGAACGCCCTGCTTGCGGGCGAACCCGAGAGCGGCAGGGGTCGGCTCGCCCCCGGCCGTCACCGCGGCCCGGACGGGTGGTCCGGTGAGGGTCTCCTCGAGATCCGGCTGGCGCTCCGCCACCCGGACCGCGCGAACCACGAGGCGGCGCGGCGTCGCGAACGCCTCCGGCGGGGCCGGGCACCCGAGCCGCGCGGCCTCGAGCCGGGCGCCCACGCAGGCGCCGAGTTGTCGTACCAGCGGCGGCAACCAGCTCGCGGGCAGCTCCTCGCACCCGATCTCAATCAGCAGCTCTCGATACATGATGTCCGAATCCGATCTCCCGACCCGGGAACCGCCGCCCCGCGGCGCCGCTTCCCGCCCCACCGGCCCTGCCGACGCTCCGGGACGTCAACCGCTACGAAGCCGCCGCCTCTGCGGGGCCCTCCCCGCCCGCGTGGGCCTTGGCCACCGCCACCGCCAGCTCCCGTACCCGCAGGATGTACGCGGCCCGCTCGGTCACCCCGATCCCGCCGCTGGCGTCCAGGATGTTGAAGGCGTGCGAGCACTTGAGACAGGCGTCGAGCGCCGGCAACACCAGGCCCGAGCGCACCAGGGTCCGGGCCATGCGGTGATACTGCTCGAAGAGATCACGATGCCAGGCGGCGAACTCCGCCTCCGGCATGTCGATCATGCCGAAGGCGTACTTCGTCTGCTCCACTTCGTCCTGGTGCCGCACCGTGCGGTACGTCACCCCCGGCGCCCACTCGAGGTCGTAGACGTCGTCCACCCCCTGCAGGTGCATCGCGATGCGTTCGAGCCCGTAGGTCAGCTCGACCGACACCGGGGCGAGCTCGAGGCCGCCCGCCTGCTGAAAATAGGTGAACTGGGTGATCTCCATCCCGTCGAGCAGGACCTGCCACCCGATGCCCCACGCGCCGAGAGTCGGAGACTCCCAGTTGTCCTCCTCGAAACGTACGTCGTGGCGGGCGGGGTCGATGCCGCACACCCGCAGACTGTCGAGATAGAGGTCCTGCGCGGCGTCCGGCGACGGCTTCAGGATGACCTGGAACTGGTGGTGCTTGAACAGCCGGTTGGGGTTCTCGCCGAATCGGCCGTCGGCGGGGCGCCGGGACGGCTGCACGTACGCGACCCGCCAGGGCCGGGGCCCGAGCACCCGCAGAAACGTCTCCGGATGCATCGTGCCGGCCCCCACCTCGGTGTCGAGGGGCTGGTGAATCAGACATCCGCGCGACGACCAGAAGCGCGACAGCGACGCGATCAGATCCTGGAGGGTCACGGCGCCACCACCCGGCAGGAGCCTTCCGGCGGCGCGGCGGGGATCGCCGCGGCGCGGCGGCCCGCGGCGGCGGCCGCGACCCGAAGAGCCCATGGGCTCCCAACCGTGCGGTCTCGTGTCTTCGTCATGATGGCGTCACCCCCGTCGTCCGCGCTATCGCCTCCAACACCTTGGCGGCCCGCAGCTCCTTCTCCAGATGCAGCTCGAGCAGGCGCCGATGCGCCCGCTCGAGCTCCTGGTCCGCGCGCGCCGGCAACCCGACCTCGGACAATGCGTCCGGCGGCGTCGTGGCGGCGTCGCGGAGAAACCGCACCGCCTCGGCCGACAACGGAAGCCCCCGATCGCCGGCGCACGCCGCGCACCGGAAGCCGCCGTCCGCCGCATCAATGCGGCCCCCGCGGTCGGGGCGGCGGCCGCAGCGCCCGCAGGCGGTCAGCGAGGGATAGACCCCCTGCAATCGAAGCACCCAGTACTCGAAGTAGCGCGCGAGACGGGCGATCGGGATCTCCCCCACCAGCAACGCCCCCACCGCCGACCCGAGACGATACAACGGCGCATTCGGCTCCGCCTCCTGCGCACACTCGTCGAGGATCTCCGCGAAATACTCGACGTGGCCGAGCCGCTCTCCGTCACGCGCCAGCATCGGAGACCGCACCGGCTCGACGTAGCGCAGCCGGACCAGGTCGCGATGCTCCCGCTCATAGTAGGCGAGCCGCACCGAGGTCAACGGCTCGAGGCCGCCGGCGAACCGCCGCGAGCGCGGGCTGCGCGCACCGTTGGCCACGCCACGCTTCTTGCCCCGCTCGGGCGTCAGGAACACGACGATGCGGTCCGCTTCACCAAGCTGGTAGGTGCGCAGGATCAGCGCGTCGGTCGTCAGGACTGGCATCGCGAGCGCGTAGTGCGCCGCATCCCACCCGGGACACCGGCTGGCCAACATTGTAGCGTCCCGCCGCCGCCGAGACCACGGCGGACCGGCGCGGTCACGCCAGCTGGTCGATATAGCGCAGGAAGACGGTGGCCAGACCGAGAAAGGCAAAGAACCCGAAGACGTCCGTCAACGTCGTGATGAACACGGCGGACGCCAGCGCCGGATCCACCTTGAGGGCCCGCAGGGCGATCGGAATCACGGTCGCGGCCACCGCCGCGACCAGCAGGTTGATCACCATCGCGAGACCCAGGATCACCCCCAGGTAGACGTTCCCCGACAGCCACCAGGCCACCAGGGCCCCCACCGTGCCGAGAACCAGACCATTGCCCAGCCCGACCACCGCCTCCTTCCACACCGCCTTGCGCGAGTTGCCCCAGGTGAGCTCTCCCAGCGCGATGGCCCGCACGATCACGGTCAGGGTCTGGGTCGCGGCGTTGCCCCCCATGCTGGCGACGATGGTCATGAGGACCGCCAGCACCACGACCTGATCGATGGTCGCCTGAAACGCCCGCACCACGACCGCGGCGAGCGTGGCGGTGACGAGGTTCATCGCCAACCACGGCAACCGCTTCCGTGCCGACTCGCGGGCGGGGGTGAACACGTGCTCGTCGCCGCTGACCCCGGCCAGCCGGTAGAGGTCCTCCGTCGCCTCGTCCTTGATGATGTCGATGACGTCGTCGACGGTGATGATGCCGACGAGCTTGTTCCCCTCGTCGACCACCGGGATCGCCAGCAGGTTGTAGTTCGCGACGTGCTGCGCCACCTCTTCCTGGTCGGTTTCGACCCGCGCGCTGATCAGGTCGGTGGTCATGATCCGCTGCAGGGGGGTCTCCGGCGCCACGAGCAGCAACCGGCGCAGCGACACGACACCCACCAGATGCCGGCGTTCGTCGACCACGTAGAGGTAGAAGACCATCTCCACCTTGCGCGACCCCTGCAAGGCGTGGATCGCCTCGCCCGCCGTCAGGTCCTCCGACAGCGCGAACACCGTCGGGTTCATGATGCGGCCGGCGGTCTGCTCGCGATACTCGAGCAGATTCTCGACCTCGCCCGACTCGTGCGGGCGCATCCGGTCGAGCACCGCGACCGACACTTCCTCGGGCAGCTCGTCGATCAGCGCCGCCGCATCGTCCGACGGCAGGTCCAGCAGCCACAGGGCGATGCGTTCCGGCGGCTGGTCCTCCAGCAGCCGGGCGCCGGGCTCTGGCCCGTACTCCATCAGCGCCTCCATCGCGAGGCGGCTGTCGCGGTCGAGCAGCAGGTTGAACGCGTCGTGGCGGCTCTTGTCGGAGAGCTCGTTCAGGACCTCGGCGAGGTCGGCGGGACGCTGTTTCTGGAGGAGATTCAGGAGATTGGCGGACGCACCAATCCGTTGCAGTCGCTTGACCGAGTCAAGCACGACATCGATGCGGCGGTGGAAGGGCATCGTCCCGTCGTCCGGGGGGCGGACGCGACCGAAGGCCGCGACAAGTCGGGTTCCTCTGGATAGTCCACAGCGAGTACCAAGATCATTTCAGTGTAGCACAGCGGATTGGTGCGTCCGGAAGAGTCTCCGGACGCACCAATCCGCTGCAGTCGCTCGACGGGGTCGAGCGCCACCGACCCCGAGCAACCGGGCGGGCGCGCTCAGTCGTCCGCGCTGGGGGGCGTGCAACGCGGGGTCGGCGGATCGGTGTAGCTGTCGCGGTAGACGCCGTGGCAGTTCGAGCAGGCCTCGGCGATCTCGCCGGTCATGATGATCACGTCGAAATCGTCGTAGACGCGGGCTTGCGCCCATTCGTAGGCGGTCTGACCCGCCGCCCGCAGCCCGGCGACATACTGCTTCCAATCGTCGCGTTCGACCGGGGTCGGCACGCCGTTGCGCGCGGGGTCGTCCTCGAGGTTCTCGCACAGGCGCGGAATCTCGATCAGGTTGGCGGCCTCCACGAGCGCGACGGCCGCGTTCTCGAGAGCCTCCCACCCGGTGTAGATGTTGGCGAAGCGCGCGGTGGTGGAGTCACCCTCGGCCGACTCGATCGGATCGTCGGGGTTGTTCGTCTGCGCGTCGAAGATCACGTTCGAGTTGGGGAAGAGAATGCCGCGCATCACCTCGGCCAGATCGCCGAACGCCTGCGGCTCCTCCTGCTGAGCCCCAGCCGTGCCCGCGGTCAGCAAGATCACCATGAAAAAACCGCTCAATGCACGCATTCGCTCATCCCTCCGATTAGATTTGCCCGGATCAAGAACAGGCAGTTTATCCCGTCGTCGGCGAACGGTCAACCGCGAAGGGTCGCCGGGCCGAACCGAACCGCGGCAGCGCGGTATAGACTCATGGTGAGATTTCCACATTGAGGAGGATGCGTAGTCATGTCCAGTCTTGCCCGAGTCGTGCCCGTCCTGACCGCTTTCGCCTTCGCCCCGTTCATGGCCGCCGAGCCAGCTCCGCTGATCGCAGCCGAACCCGTGCAGGAGGCTGCCGCCGAGGCGCCCGCAAACCGGATCGAGGCGACCGAGGAATCGGTGAGGGCCGGCCTGCGGGTCTTCGGCCGTTTCTGCCGTTCGTGCCACGGGCCGCGGGCCGACGGCCAGGGCACGACCGCGCCGCCGGGGTCGAGGCCGGCGAACCTGATCGACGACGAGTGGGTGCACGGCGACAGTGACGGCGACATCTACCTGGTGATTCGCAACGGCGTCCCGCCGCAGTACGACATGGAAGCCTGGGAGGGCCGCATCACGGACGAGGAGATCTGGCACATCGTCAATTTCCTGCGCAATTTCGCCGCGCGGATGGCGCGTTAGGACGCTGACGGAAATTACCTTGCCATGTGCCAAGCGCGCCAAGCCGCAGAAAACAGGTTGAGTCTGGGCGCGGTTGGCAACTTTATATCGATCACTGTCCTTAGTTGGCCTGACGGCGCCGCGTGTCGTCCCTCATCGCTGCCCGGTCGGCGCCACGCCCGCCTGATCCAGGATCCGGTCGTTGTCGCGCCAGTCGGCCCGCACCTTCACGTGCAGATCGAGATAGACCGGGGTGCCGAAGAACACTTCGAGATCTTGTCTGGCCTCGGTCCCGATGTCCCGGATGCGCGCCCCGCCGGGACCGATGACGATCGGCTTCTGCGACTTGCGTTCCACCAGGATCGAACAGAACAGGTTCAGACGTCCCGGCTCGCTCTCGTCGTCGAAGCGATCGACGACCACCGCGGTCACGAACGGCAGCTCCGCGTGCGTATGGCGCAACACCTTCTCGCGCACCGTCTCGGCCGCCAGCAGGCGCTCCGGCTGATCGGTGAGAAAGTCGTCGGGATAGAGCGGCTCACCGGCGGGGAGTCGTTCGATGATCTCCCGCTCGAGAATGTCGACCCCGTCGCCGGTCTCCGCCGACACCGGGACGATGGCGGCGAACTCGAGCTGCCGGCGGTACCAGTCGATGATCGGCAGCAGACGCGGCTTCTTGGCGAGATCGATCTTGTTGAGGATCAGCAGCACCGGCGCCGGCGCCCGTTTCAGGGCGTCGATGACGAACCGATCGCCGGCGCCTATGCCATCGGTGACGTCCCGCACCAGCCCGATCAGGTCCACCTCGCCGATCGAATCGAGGGCCATGGCGACCATGCGCACGTTCATCCTATGCAGCGGCCGATGGATGCCTGGGGTGTCCACGAAGATGACCTGCGCGGGGGTCTTGCCCGTATAGTTCCGGACCGCCCGGATGCGGTTTCGGGTGGTCTGCGGCTTGTTCGAGACGATGGCCAGCTTCGTGCCGACGATCCGGTTGAGGAGGGTGGACTTGCCCGCATTGGGGCGCCCAATCAGCGACACGAAGCCGGTGCGCACGACCAACTGCTCCGTCTCTGGCACTGCTATTCCTCCACCGTTTCCGCCGCCGGCCGGCGGCTGACCCGCACCTTCCGCACCCGCCGGCGTTCGGCCTCGAGCACCTCGACGACGAGCTCGTCGACGTCGACCGTCTCTCCGACCGCCGGCACCCGTCCCAGCCGGGCCAGCAGATAGCCCCCCACGGTCTCGAAACCGTCCCGCTCGACCGACACCCCGAGACGTTCGGCCAGCTCGCCGACCCCGACCGTGGCGACGAACACGAAGCGCCCGCCGTCCTCTTCGACGACGGGCTCGGACTCGTCGCCGTCGTACTCGTCGCGTATCTCGCCGACGATCTCCTCGAGCAGATCCTCGATGGTCACCAGTCCCGCGGTGCCCCCGTACTCGTCGACGACCATGGCGCTCTGCGCGTGCTTGACCTGCAGTTCGCGCAACAGGTCGGCCACCCGCCGGCCCTCGGGCACGACACAGGCCGGCCGCAGCAGGCGCGGGACGATGGGCGAGCCCCCGGAGACCCCGTCGAGCGTCACCAGGTCCTTCGCGAAGACGAAGCCCAGGATATTGTCGAGGTCGTTCTCGAACACCGGGATGCGCGAGTACTCCTCCTCCGCGAACAGGGCCCGCAGCTCGTCCACCGTCGCATCGTGGGCGATCGCCACGATGTCCGGCCGGGGAGTCATCACCTCGCGCACGAGCGTCCCCCCGAAATCCACCACCGACTGCAGCAGACGCCGTTCCTCGGTGTCGACCGCGTCGGCCCGCACCTCCTCGTCCTCACCCGCCGCATCGTCCGGACCGCCGTTGCCGCGCCCGTCGGTCCGCCCGCGCGGGGGCCGCGCCAGCCGCAGCAGCCAGCCGGTCACCGGCGCCAGGATTCGAAGCGCCTGGTCGAACGACGGCAACAGCAGATCGAGCACCCGGCCGGCGTTGCGCCGCGCCAGAGCGGACGGCACCACCTGCTCGCAGACGACGACGAACCCCACGATGCTCAACAGCAGCACCCCCACCGCCCGGACCGTCGCCACCCCGATCAACTGCGCCAGGATCACGGCGGCGAGGGCGAACAACCCGCCCCGAAGCAGGCGGGTGATCGCGTACAACCGGAGCGGATCCTCGAGATGGGTCACCAGGGATTCGTTGCGGGCGGCCCGCTCCGCGATCAGCCGTTCGGGCAGACGGACCATCGCCCCGAACGCCGACTCGATGGTCGCGACGTACACCACGGCGCACCCGAGGAGGAACAACGCGAGGGGCATCATGAGTCGTCTACCGGCAGCCCGCCGCGCCGCTGAAGCCGCCGCTCCAGCCGCCGCATGCGGCCATCGTCCGTCTCGTGGTCGTATCCCAGTAGGTGCAGCAAGCCATGCAGGGCGAGGCGGCGCCACTCCTGCGATTCGGTGAGCCCGGCCTCGCGCGCCTGCCGCGCCGCCCGCCCCGTGGCGATCACGATGTCGCCCAGCCATCGCGCGCCGCCGGCCCGCCCGGCGCCGGGCGGGCCGGTGTCGCCGGCCTCGCCCGGGAAGGACAGGACGTCGGTCACCGCATCGACGGCGCGGAACCGGTGGTTGAGATCCCGCATCTTTCGATCGCAGACCAGCGCGACCACCGCCTGGCCGGCCGCGGAGGCGGGCGCCACCCCTGCGAGCCACGCCGGCAGGTCGCCGGACGACTTGGGCCGGCCGCGCCCGTCGGTCACCATCACCTCCAGCCGGGGCGGCGGGTGAACCGGGCCAGGGTCGGGGTCGTCCGCAGTCATGGGAGATCGAACGGGGTCATGGCGCGGAATCGATCGGCCCGGTTCCGGACGGGGCCGCCGGCGCGGGGGGACGGTCGGCGTACGTCTCGTAGGCCCGGACGATCCTGCGAACGAGGTGGTGGCGGACGACGTCGCGATCGTCGAACCGGGTGAACGCGATGCCGTCCACGTGCTCCAGGATGTGCAGGACCTCGACGAGGCCGGACACCCGCCCCGACGGCAGGTCGATCTGGGTGATGTCGCCCGTGATGACCGCCTTCGACCCGAACCCCAGCCGGGTGAGGAACATCTTCATCTGCTCGGCGGTGGTGTTCTGCGCTTCGTCGAGAATCACGAACGCGTCGTTGAGGGTCCGCCCGCGCATGAAGGCGAGGGGGGCGATCTCGATGGTCCGGCGGTCGAGCAGCCGATCGACCCGATCGAGGTCGAGCATGTCGTGGAGCGCGTCGTAGAGCGGCCGCAGGTAGGGGTCCACCTTCTCCTGCATGTCCCCGGGCAGGAATCCGAGACGCTCGCCGGCTTCGACGGCGGGGCGCGCGAGGATGATGCGGGTGACCTTCTTCGCGGTCAGGTACGCGACGGCCTGGGCCATCGCCAGATAGGTCTTCCCGGTCCCCGCCGGTCCGACCCCGAACACCACGTCGTACCGATCGATGGCCTCCAGATACCGCCGCTGGTTCAGGCTCTTGGGGGCGACCTGCCGCTTGCTCGACGCCTTGACGGTGGTCTTGACGAAGTAGTCGCGAAGCCGGACCGACGCATCCTGCATCACGAGCTGCGCCGCCTGGCGCACATCGTCCGGCGACAACCGGTAGCCGTCGCCGACCAGCCCCGACAACTGCCGGACGGTCCGCTCCAACCCCGCGACGGCCGGCGCCTCGCCCTCGACCAGCAACTGGTTGCCGTCGGTGCGGACCCGCACCCCGAACAGCTCTTCGAACGTCTTGAGATGGGAATCGTGAGCGCCGAACAGCTGTTCGATCCCGTCGTCGGGTACGGAAATCCGCGTGGCCGCGGCAGTACCGGATGGGCTGGGTTCTTCGGACACGTGCGTCTGCGATCGTGACACCAAGTGACCTGCTATCGCAAGTGCCCGCCGTCCCCCCGCAACTGACCGGCGGCGCATCCCGGCCGCGGCGGCGTTTCCCGGCCGCCCGCTGCCCGCATCCCGGCTCGCCGCACCCTGCCGGCGCCGGGCCCTTCGCCGGTCCCGGCGCGGCGCGGGACTGCGGCCGAGCCCCCTCAGCCGCCGGTCTGCAGGTGCAGCTCGCGCAACTGGTGCGGGCTCACCGTCGACGGGGCGCCGGTCATCAGGTCGACGGCGGCGGCGGTCTTGGGAAACGCCATGACGTCCCGGATGGACGACTCGCCAGCGAGCAGGGCCACGATGCGATCGACCCCGAAGGCGATGCCGCCGTGCGGCGGCGTCCCGTACTCGAGGGCATCGAGGAAGAACCCGAACCGCGAGCGGGCGTCCTCGTCGCTGATCTTCAGCAGCTTGAAGATGCGCCGCTGCAACGCCTGCTCGTGGATCCGGATGCTGCCGCCGCCGATCTCCCAGCCGTTGAACACCAGGTCGTAGGCCTTGGCGCAAATGCCGCCGAGGTCATCGCCGTCGAGGCGATGGCGGTCGTCGTCGTGGGGCGACGTGAACGGATGGTGCCGGGACACGTGGCGTCCCTCGGTCTCGTTCCACTCGAACATCGGGAAGTCGACCACCCACGCCAGCGCGGGGCGGGACTCGTCGACGAGCCCCTCGCGCCGGGCAAGCTGAAGACGCATCTGCCCGAGCAGCCGGGACGGCTCTTCCCCCGTCCCCGCCGCGACCAGCACGAGGTCGGAATCGCCGGCGTCCGCCACCGTGAGGAGGCGGCCCAGGGTGTCGGCTCCCGCCACCTTGAGAATCGAGCTCTGGACATCGCCGTCCGGTCCGCGCCGCGCCCACACGAGGCCGGAGGCTCCCAGCGCGATCGCCTCGTCGACGAGCTTGTCCACCTGACTGCGCGAGTACTGCCCCGCCCCCGGCACGACCAGGGCGCGGATGACCCCGCCCTCGGCCACGCACTCGCGGAAGACCCGGAAGCTCGAATCGGCGAAGACCGCGGACACGTCGGCAATCTCCATCGCGATGCGCAGGTCGGGCTTGTCGGATCCGTACTTCGCCATCGCGTCGGCGTATGACAGGCGGGGAAACGGCGTCTCGATGGTCAGATCGGCGGCGGCGCCCACCGCCTGCATCAGACGCTCGACGATGGCGAAGACGATGTCCGGCGTGGCGAACGACACCTCCATGTCGATCTGCGTGAACTCCGGCTGCCGGTCGGCGCGCAGGTCTTCGTCGCGGAAGCAGCGCGCGATCTGGAAGTAGCGGTCCATGCCCGAGATCATCAGGATCTGCTTGAAGATCTGCGGCGACTGCGGCAGGGCGAAGAACTCGCCCGGATGCACCCGGCTGGGGACCAGATAGTCGCGCGCGCCCTCCGGCGTCGACTTCGCCAGCACCGGGGTCTCGATCTCCAGGAACCCCTGCTCGTCCAGAGCACGCCGGACCGCCAGCACGACCCGATGGCGGAGCTGCAGGTTTCGCTGCATCCGCTGCCGCCGCAGGTCGAGATACCGATACTTCAGCCGGAGGTCCTCGGAGACCGGGGTTTCCTCGGAAATGTGGAAGGGCGGGCGCTTCGACTCGTTCAGCACCTCGATGGACCGCACCGCGATCTCGACCTCGCCGGTGGCGATCTTCGGGTTGAGGGTGTCGTCGGATCGGCGCTCGACGGTCCCGGCGACCGCCACCACGAACTCGGGCCGCAGCCGCTTCGCCTGGGCGAGCAGCGCCTCGTCGTCGCGCGCCACGACCTGGGTGACCCCGTAGCGGTCGCGCACGTCGACGAAGATGAGGGAGCCGAGGTCGCGCACCCGGTGCACCCACCCCAGGAGGGTCGCCTCCTGCCCCATGTCGCTCGGGCGCAACGCGCCGCATGTATGTGTCCGCACTGGTTTCACATCCTGTCGCTGGCGGCCGGTGTCCGCGGCGTCGCCGGACCCCCGCATGCCGGTGCCGCAACCCGGAGAGGATGCCGCGCCGGGCCGTCCGCCGCTATGCGATCGTCTCCGTCAACGTCCGCAAGGGAGTCGTCGACCGACTCGCTTCACTCGACCCGCACCGTGCGCGTTCCCGAATCGTCCACCAAGCCCCGATTCTCCAACGCTGGCTGACTGGTCTGTCGACCCTGACCCGGCGCGGCGGCGCCAGCCCCGAGTACCCCCGCGACCGCGCCGCGGGCCACCCGCCTCTGCTCGCTCGTCTTCATTTCCTTGATCGTCACCTGACCGCCGGCCAGCTCGTCCTCGCCGAGAATCAGCATGTGCCGGGCCCCGCTGCGGTTGGCCCGCTTCATCTGCGACTTTGAGGAACGGCCCCCGTAGTCGATCAGCACCCGCAGGCCGGCCCGGCGCAGGTCGCGGGCCAGCAGTCGGGCCGACTCCCACGTCCCGTCGCCGAGGGCCACCACGAACGCATCGACCGACGCCGCGTCACCCGCGCCTTCGGGTAGCGCGAGCACCAGCCGTTCGAGCCCCGCCGCGAAACCGATGCCCGGACGGTCCGGTCCGCCGAGCTGCTTCACCAGGCGGTCGTAGCGGCCGCCCCCGAGCAACGCGTTCTGCGCCCCGAGCCCGGCCCCGAGAATCTCGAAGGTGGTGCGGGTGTAGTAGTCGAGGCCCCGCACCAGCCGGTGCGACACCCGATACGACAGCCCGTAGGCGTCGAGATGACGCCGCACCTCGACGAAGTGATCCCGGCAGGCGTCGCACAGATAGTCTTCCGAATGCGGAAGCGCATCGATGATGGGCTGGTCCGCCGGCACCTTGCAGTCGAAGATCCGCAACGGGTTCATCCGGGCCCGGCGCCCGCAGTCGGCGCACAGGTCGGACACCCGCTCGCCGAGGGCGGCGAGCAGCGCCGCGCTGAACGCGGGCCGGCAGGCGTCGCACCCGACGGAGTTGATGACGAGCTCGGCGCCCTCGATACCGAGCTCGGTCACGAAGGCCGAGGCCATCTCGATCACTTCCCCGTCGATGGCCGGATCGGCAATCCCGAACACCTCGACGTCGAGCTGGTGAAACTGCCGGTACCGCCCCTTCTGCGGGCGTTCGTAGCGGAACATCGGCCCCACGCTGTACAGCTTGGCGAAGGGCAGGGTCTGCTCCAGACCGTGTTCCACGAAGGCGCGGACGAGGCTGGGAGTCGCCTCGGGCCGCAGGGTGATGCGCTCGCCGCCCTTGTCGGTGAAGGCGTACATCTCCTTCTGCACGATGTCCGTCGACTCGCCGGTCCCCTTCGCGAAGAGCTCCTCGCGCTCGATGACCGGGGTCCGCACCTCGACGTACCCGTAACGCGCGCAGACCTCCGCCGCCGCGCGCTCGACGCGCTGCCACCGTCCGACCTCGTCAGGCAGGATGTCCCGCGTGCCGCGAATACCCGCAATCACCGTGAGGGGGGGTCCCTTCGTTCAGCCGCAGACCGCATCGTCATGGCGTGCCCTGTTTCTCCTCGGGAGCCTGCGCGGGCATCCGGAACTCGCGCTGGTAGACGACGTAGTGGTCGGCGTAGCGCCGAATCGACGCCGCCTCGTCGTCCGTGGTCGCCCGCCGCACCCGGCCGGGGCTGCCCATGACCAGCGACCCCGGCGGAATGGCGGTTCCCTCGGCCACGAGGGTGCCGGCCGCGACGATCGAGCCGGCGCCGACGACCGCTCCGTTCAGCACGATCGCCCCCATCCCGATGAGGCACCGATCTTCGACGACGCATCCATGGAGGATCGCCGCGTGCCCCACCGTCACCTCGTCCCCGATCAGGGTCGCATGTATCTCGCCCATGCCGTGGAGCACGCTGGCGTCCTGGATGTTGGTGCGGTCGCCGATGCGGATCCGATTGACGTCCCCGCGCAGCACCGCGTTCATCCAGACGCTGCTGTCCTCCCCGATCTCGACATCGCCGATCACCTGGGCGCTGTCGTCTACGAACGCCGAGGACGCGACTCGCGGGAAACCGGCGCGGTGGGACCGAAGCACAGCGTGAATTATATGTCGAACACCCTGCGGTCGGGCCGCGGACGCCGGAAACCGGACCATGGTGGCATAATGGAGGGCGATGGAGGTTCAGGATCGGCTTGGCCGGCCGCTCGCCAACCTGCGGGTCTCGGTGACCGACCGCTGCAACCTGCGGTGCGAGTACTGCATGCCCGAGGCGGACTACGTCTGGCTGCCCCGCAACGACATCCTGACCTTCGAAGAGATCGAGCGTCTGGTCGACGTCTTCGCGGCGCTGGGGACCAATAAGGTCCGGATCACCGGCGGCGAGCCCCTCCTCCGCACCGATCTGCCCGACCTCGTGGCGCTGCTCGCCGGCAAGGCCGCGCTGCGGGACCTGGCCCTGACCACCAACGGCATCCTGCTCGCCCAGCAGGTCAGCGCATTGCGGGATGCGGGCCTGCCGCGCATCACGGTGAGCCTCGATACGCTGCACCCGGACCGCTTCAAAGCCCTGACGCGCTTCGACCGCCACCGGGACGTCCTCCGGGGACTGGAAGAGGCGGCCGGCGCCGGGTTCGAGAGCGTCAAGATCGATACGGTGGTGATCCGCGGCGTCAACGACGACGAGCTCGTCCCGATGCTGGAGTTCGGCCGGCGGATGAACGCCGAGGTCCGCTTCATCGAGTACATGGAC
Organism: Vicinamibacterales bacterium; assembly: GCA_965229825.1. Lineage (GTDB taxonomy): Bacteria > Acidobacteriota > Vicinamibacteria > Vicinamibacterales > UBA8438 > JAJEEA01. The sequence continues at coordinate 629,511 of CBDDJQ010000010.1, read as the reverse complement.
GTCGGCGGCGCCACCCGCTGGTCGATGGAAGACGTCGTGTCGCGCCGGGACATGCTGGACCGGTTGTCGGCCCACTATGGACCGATCGAGGCGGTCGACGAGACCACCGCCGCACCCGCCGACCGCTTCACCGTGCCCGACGGCATGGTGTTCGGCATCATCTCGTCGACGACCCAGCCCTTCTGCCGGGAATGCGACCGCAGCCGCCTCACCGCCGACGGGCTGTGGTATCGCTGTCTCTACGCCCGCACCGGCACCGACCTGCGCCGGCCGTTGCGGGACGGCGCGAGCCGCGAGGCCCTCCAGGATCTGATCGCGACCATCTGGCGGCAGCGCGCCGACCGGGGCGCGGAAGAGCGCCTGACCGCGACCGACCGCTCCACTCTCATCCCCATCGAGGCGCTGCAGGACCAGCCGCACCTCGAAATGCACACCCGCGGCGGCTAGCCGGCCGCCCGGCCCGCCGCCGTTCGCCGTCAGCCTCCGCCGTCACCCCAATCGTGTCATCATGGGGGCCGTTCACCTGGGAGACCTCACCCCCCCACGAGGGCGGTCGGGACGGAGCGAGGACGACATGACAGGACGACGACACGGTCGCGCCGTGGTGTGGAGTCGCCGCGAGGCGATGCGGATTCTCGGTGCGGGCGGCGTCGGCCTCGCGGCGGCGTGCGGGCGCGCGCCGGAGGAGACCGAGCCGGCGGCGGAATCGCCGGCACCCGCCGAATCGTCCTTTCCGGAGGGGGCGATCATCCGCACGATTCTCGAAGACGTCTCCCCCGACCGGCTGGGTCAGGGCGCGGTGCTCTTCCACGAGCACCTGTCGCTGGACCTGCCGTTCTGGGACACGCTGCTGGGACCCGAGAGCCCCGGGCGCGAGCGGTTCATCGGGTCGCCGGACGCACCCTACTTCATGCAGGACGTCGAGGTCATGGCGGCCGAGCTGCAGGCGGCGGCCCGGGAGGGCGTCGCCGCGATCGTCGACGGCGGCCACGACGACATGGGCCGCGACGTGGCGTTCCTGCGCGAGGTCTCAGAGCGCTCGGGCCTGCCCATCGTGGCGAGCGGCGGATACTACACCGACCCGTTCCACCCGCCGGACGTGGCGAGCCGGAGCGAGGACGAGATCGCGGAGGCGCTCGCCGAGGCCGCGGCGGCGGAGCGGTGGGGTGCGTTCGGCGAGATCGGCAGCTCGGCGGAGATCACGCCGTCGGAGCGCAAGACCTTCGCCGCCGTCGGCAAGGCCCACCTCCTGACCAACCTGCCGATCTTCACCCACACCGCGAACGGTCTCGCCGCCGAGGAGCAGCTCGACCTGTTCGAGTCGCTCGGCGTCCCGCCCCGGCACGTCGCGATCGGCCACCTGGGCGGGCTCGACGACCCGGAGGCGGCGGTCCATGCCCGCATCGCCGCGCGGGGCGCGTTCGTCGGCTTCGACCGGCTCGGCGGCGGACCCGACGCGGACGGGCACAAGGTGCCGATGATCCGGGCGTTGATCGAGGCGGGCCACGTGGACCGCGTGCTGCTCGCGTCGGACTTCGCCGCCGCCGGGGACATCCAGCGCAACGGGGGACCGGGCTACGCCAAGACGATCACGCGGTTCGTCCCGATGCTGCTCGAGGCGGGGGTGACCGAGGACCAGGTCCGCATCATGACCGTCGACAACCCGCTACGGTTCCTTGCCTTCGTCCCGCCGTCGGCGTAGCGTCGCGAACGTTCGGCCCGGGGCGTATCGAGGCGTCGTCGAGACGAGAGGGGCCGGCTGCCCGTCAGCGGCCGAGGCCCTGCTTCCGGCGCGAGAACAAGAGGCCCGACCAGTCCTCGTCGACGGCGCAGATCTTGAAATCGACCAGTCCCTGGTGAAGACCGGCCGCGCGCACGTCACCCTGCGAGACGTCGGATGCGAGCGGGGAGGTCTTTTTCGGCCAGATGATCCACAGCTTGTCCGTGGTCACCCCGCCCGCCACGCGCTCGATGTCCTCCTCCAGCTCGCGGCGGCGCGGCACGAACCAGAGGGTGAGATCACCGGGCTCCCCGCCGCGCCGGGTGACTCTCGCCTGCGCCGGCAGCTCCCCGAGGGTGGTCTCGAAGCGGACCGGCGCGTTCAGCAGCCGCACCACCATCCCCGGCTTGATGCGTCGAGACCGACATGGCCGCCACTTCGCCCCCCACGCCGGACGATTCGCTCACCGCCCTCCTCCATCCGCGCTCCATCGCCATCATCGGCGCGTCGGACGACCCCGCCCGCATCGGTGGCAGGCCGCTGGCATACACGCGCGACGCCGGATTCGCCGGGCGCATCTTCCCCGTGAATCCGCGGCGCGCCTCCGTCCAGAACCTGCCGGCGTTCCCGACCATCGCCGACGTACCCGAGCCCGTCGACACCGCCATCATCGCGGTGCCCGCCCCCGTGGTGGTCGAGACCGCCGAGGCCTGCGCGGCGGCCGGCGTGAAGGCCGCGGTCATCTTCAGCGCGGGGTTCGCGGAGACGGGCGACGACGGCCGGCGGCGGCAGGATGCGCTGACCGCCATCGCCGGCGCGTCCGGCATGCGCATCGTCGGCCCCAACTGCCTCGGGGTCTACAACTCCGAGACCGGCTTCTACGGCACGTTCACGACGACTCTCGAGGCGCAGCACCCCGTGCCCGGCGGGGTCGGCCTGGTCAGCCAGAGCGGAGCGTACGGCAGCCATCTGTCGCTGCTCGCCACCCGCCGCCGCATCGGCATCCGGTTCTGGGTCACGACCGGCAACGAATGCGACGTCGACGTCGCCGAGACCATCGGCTGGCTCGCCCGCCATCCCGACATCTCCGTGATCGTCGCCTACGTCGAGGGCGTCGCCGACCGCGACCGGCTGTTCGCGTCGCTCGCGCTCGCCCGCAAGCACCGCAAGCCGGTGATCCTGCAGAAGGTGGGCCGCACCCGAATCGGCGCGGATGCGGTCCGGTCTCACACCGCCACCCTCGCGGGAAGCGACGCGGTGTACGAGGGTGTGTTCCGCCAGTTCGGCGTCCACCGCGCCCGCGACGCCGAAGAGATGCTCGACGTCGCGTACGCCGCCACCTTCGGCGCCTTCCCGGCCAGCCGCCGGGTCGGGCTCATGAGCATCTCCGGAGGCGTCGGGGTGCAGATGGCGGACGAGGCGGTCACCTGCGGGCTCGAGGTCACCCCGATGAGCGACCACGCGCAGGCCCGGCTGAAGGCGCTGCTGCCCTACGCCTCGCCCCGCAACCCCGTCGACATCACCGCGCAGGCGTTCAACAACCTCGACCTCATTCGGTCGAATCTCGACGTCATGCTCGACGAAGGCACCTACGACGCGATCGTCGCCTTCTTCACGTTCGTCGCCGCCGCCGAGGGCATGGTCACCCCCATCCGCGAGATGCTGCACGACGCCCGGCGCCGCCACCCCGATCGCCTGCTCGTGCTGTCCATCGTCGGCCCGCCAGACATCGTGCAACGCTACGAAGCCGCGGGCTGCCCCGTGTTCGAAGACCCCTCGCGCGCCGTCCGCACCGTCGCCGCCCTGGCCCGCCTCGCCGAGAGCTTCGAGCGGACGATTGCCGCGCCGGCCGTCCCGCCGGCCGCCGCCCCGCTGCCGCCCCCGCCGATCGGAGAGGTCGCCGCCCACCGCATCTTCGCCGATGCCGGGCTGCCCATGATCGAGTCGCGACTGTGCGCCAACGCCCACGACGCCGCCCAGGCCGCGGCCGAGCTCCGCTTCCCCGTCGCCCTCAAGATCGCCTCACCCGATATAGCGCACAAGAGCGAGGCCGGCGGTGTTGCCCTCGACCTCGCCACCGCGGACGCCATCGTCGAGGCCTTCGCCGCCGTCACCGCCACCGCGCGATCGGCTCACCCCGACGCCCGCCTCGACGGCGTCCTCGTCTCCCCCATGGTCCGCGGCGGCGTCGAGATAATCCTCGGCGTCCAGAACGACCCCACCTTCGGTCCCGTGGTGATGTGCGGCCTCGGCGGCATATTCGTCGAAGTGCTCGAGGACGTCACGTTCCGCGCCGCCCCCTTCGACCCTGCCGAGGCGCATCGCATGCTGCGCGAGCTGCAGGGATTCCCGCTGCTCGCCGGCGTGCGGGGGCGCCCCCCGGCCGACGTCGACGCCCTGGCCGCAGCCCTCGCCGCCCTCTCCCGCTTCGCCGCCGCCCACGCCGGACACCTCGACAGCGCCGAGCTGAATCCGGTGGTGGTGCGCGCCGCGGGACACGGCGTGGTGGCCCTCGATGCGCTCATAGCGCCGAGGACGACGGTGGGATGAGCGGGCTCGCAATGCGCCCACGACGAACCGTGACACCCGAAGCCTCCGCGATCTCTTCAACAGCCTGCAGGCCTGGCAGCGCAACGGACAGCGCGCGCCACACCCTCTCAACGATTCGTGCAGGGCAGAATCGGTGTTGTGCGCATGGAACTCCCGCCTAGCCTGAAAAGGCGAATCGGCTCCGACCCATCGCCGACGGCTTCCGCCGATGTCGTCCCGGCCGACGTGTCGATGCGCTACCAACGTCGTTCTCGTCTTCTCGTCTTCCTGATCGGTGTGAAGATCGCCGGCCGCCCCGTGGCCAGCGCCTGCCCGAGCGCGTCGCGGCAGAACCGACCGTCCAACGCGAGCGGCAAGCTGGGAGTGGACACAAAGAAATGGAGCCGGGAGAGAGGGTTCTCTCCCGGCTCTGACCGAAGGCGGGCCGCGCGAGCGGCTAGAAGCGGGCGGTGACCGCGAAGCGGATCACGCGGCCTTCGAGCACGCGCGCGGCCCGCTCCCATTGCGAGAGGCTCTGGTAGCCTGCCGCGCTACTGCCCCAGGCGTTCCGCGAGCCGCTGTGCCAGATCTCCACCACGTTGTTCAACGCGTTGAAGAACTCGAAGCGGGCGTCGTAACGCCAAGTGCCGATGTTGAACACCTTCTGGAAGTTCATGTCGAGCTGCGTCCAGTACGGCTCGAACTTCACGCTGTTCAACGGAACCATCGGGATCCAGTAGCCGCCGGTGCCCGTCGACACCGTGGGCGTGTCCGAGAGCCGCGCCCCCAGCGCACACGGCGCCACGCAGTGGCCCGGCTGCCCGAAGAGCGTGTCCGAGTAGGTACCCAGCAGCCCATTGGACGACGTGCGGTGGACGTTGAGCCCCTCCTGCAAGCCGCCCCAGTCGCCCGCGCCGCCCGGATACGCCTGCAGCGACGCGCCGAACTGCATCTCCCCGATGCCCGGCAGCGAGAACGGCTGCGTGCCCGACAGCTTGAACTCGTTGCGGAGGGGCCGCGGGTAGGCGCTGCTGTCGCAGAACCGCAGCTCGTTCGGGTTGTCGCCGCGTTGCATGATGTCCGAGCAGTTGTTGACCTCGCCGCCGTAACGGCTCCCGGCGCCCTGGTCGTAGTTGTAGATGCTCACCCGACCGGTGTCCTCCAGCGACCAGCCGCCGAACAGGGCGCCGCCGCCCGGCAGCCGGCCCTGGACGCTCAACTCGAAGCCGCGGTAGACGTTCGAGTAGCCTTCACCTCTTCCCGCATCCCAGAGGTCCGCTTGCGTACGGACGGCAGGATCGATGTTGAAGAGGGTGACCGACCCCACGAGGGGATACGGCCGCAGCACGTCGACGTAGCGGCCGGTGCCGGCGTACGCCGGGTCCGGGGTGCCGTCCGGCAGGGCCCCGAAGTCCGCGAAGGAGTGAGACCGGTTGTCCTGCGCGAACGTGTTGTGGTACGTCCGCTGCCGGTACTCGCTGCTGATCGACAGTCCCGGGATGATCTCCTGCTGGATGCCGACGGTCCAGATCCGGTTGTACTCGCGGGGGAAGTTGTTCAGATCGGGATTCCGCGTCGGGCTGGTGGGCACGCCGAAGGTCGCGGACGACCGCGGTCCGATCTCCCAGTCCTGGGCGATGTCGTCGTGGTTGCTTCCATAGGGATCGAGCCCCGAGCAGACGCCGTTGCCGCTGGCGTCCAGGCTCATGTGACAGTCGAACCAGTCCCGCGTGTCGCTGGTGCTCGCCCCGTAGGAGTAGCGGCCCGGCAGGTTGCCGCCGACGTCGCGCACGTACTTGTTGAAGCCGAACTTCAACGCCGTCCGGGCGTCCCCGAACACGTCGTAGGCCACGCTCAGCCGCGGCGAGAAGTCCGGTCCGAACCTGGGCAGCTCCGACGAGTCGCGCCCGGTCAGGATGTAGGAGTCCACGAACCGGCCCTGCCCCTTCGGCGTCGCCGGCACGGAGACGGCCGCGAAGTCCAGTCGCAGCCCGTAGTTGAGGGTCAGGCGGTCGATGGTCCACGAGTCTTGCGCATAGAAGCCCCCGTTGTAGTTCAGCTTGAGCGCGGTGTAGGTGGGGTGGCTGAAGACATTCACGCGGTCGGGGAGCCCGGTCTGGCCACAGGGCAGCCCGGCGCTGATGTTCGCTTCCGCGGCGAAGTGGTCGCAGCCGACGAAGTCGAGGATGCGTCCGCGCGGGTTCGGGGCCGCATCGTAAATCTGATAGATGTTGCCGTTGCTCGACCGCGTGAACCGGTTGTGGCCCTTGGTGAAGTTCATCCCGAACTTGAAGCTGTGCGACCCGGTGACGTACGACAACGCGCTCTGGTACGCCCAGCGGTGCGTGTAATTGTTGACCTCGCCGTCGTTCTTGGCGCCGTACACCAGGCCCAGATAAGTGTCGTTCCTGGCGACCTGGCTGAACCAGCGGTCGCCGCCCATCGACACCGGCATCTGCAGCGTGGCCTCCGGCGAGCCCACGCCCCAGTCGCAGGGGGTCGCTGAGCACAGCCCCACGTTGGCGGGCCGCTGCTGGTAGATCGACCCCAGCGAGCTGTACTGGTAGTAGCTGGGGTCCCAGTCCCCGAAGTGGAGAGAAAAGCCGAACTCGGCCAGCATCCGGTTCGACAGCGTCCCCGTCCACTTCGCGGTCCCGACGTCGTAGTGCGGCGAGTTCCACGTCGACGCCGCCGTCTCCAGGTCCTCACCAGGGCTGTGCTCGCTGAAGCGGCGCTTCCGCACCTTGTCGAACATCGCCGAGATCTTGTGCTGCGACGTCATCTGCCACGTCAGCCGAGCGTTGCCGTTCGTGATGCTGTTCCGGTCGAGGGCCGCGGTCCCGTCCCGGTTGATGCTGTTGAGCACCCCGGCGTTGACGACGTTCCGCCGCGCCGTCGCGAAGAACCACAGCTTGTCGCGGACCACCGGGCCCCCGATCGCCGTGTTGAAGTCGTAAATGAGGTCGGCCTTCGGCACCTCGCTGACGCCCAGGTCGCGGACCCGCTGGTTGATGTTCTCGGCCTGCCAGCCGCCCGGCGTCCCGCCCCCGAAGAAGTTGCCGCTGAAAAGGTTGCCGCCCTCGTTCGGGATCATGTTGATGCGCAGGCCGCCGGTCTGCGTCTCGGCCCCCTGCCCCGAGGTCGTGTACGACGTCTCCGCCGACAGCATCGGGTTCAGGTACGCCTGGTAGCGGCCGTCGCTGACCATCGAGTTGATCATCATCCCATCGATCTCGACGGTGGTGTGCGCGGCGTCCAGCCCGCGGCCCATCATCTCGGACTGCTGCGCGCCCGCGGTGCCCCCCACGTCGGGCTTGTGCACCTTGACCCCCGGAATCAGCAGTGCATACGACCACATGCTGCGCCCGGTCGGAATCGCCTCCTGCGTCTCCCGCGTCATCACCTCGATGCGCTGCACCTGTTGCACGTCGACCACCGGTGTCTCGCCCGAGACCGTGATCGTCTCTTCCACCGACCCGACCGACATCACCGCGTTGATCGGCAACGACACGTCGGCCCCGAGGATGAGCTGGTCACGCACCTGCGTGCCGAAACCCGGCAGGGTGAACGTGACAGCGTACACGCCCGGCCGCAGGTCGACGAGGCTGTAGTTGCCGGTGCCGCCGGTGAAGACGACACGCGAGCCTTCGATCAGGACGGGGCTGGACGCCTCGACCGCCACACCGGGGAGCACGCCCCCGGTGTCGTCCGTGACCGAGCCCGCGATCGAGCTCTGCGCTACGGCAACAGCGGGAGCCAGCAGCAGGACCGCTACCGCGCTTGCAAGAACCTTCCGAGTCTCATACGCGCACCTCCTCAAATCCGATCCGGACAGTGAGTCATCTCCTCACCATTGCCCCGATCCCGGACACCGAGGCTCCGTGAGGTGGCCTCGTGTCCTCTTGACGAGGGCTGATGGAACGAGACGGACTGGCGTCTACGTTAACACGCGCGCCGGCACTTGTGCGTTTACAGGCTGCGTCGGGTTGAGGGCTGTGGGAACGCTTGGCCAGGGACTCAGGCCGCCGATCGCCTCGCCGGCCTGATCGCCGGCATCGCGGGTCCCGCGCGACTCGCCGGCATCGGCGAACTGATCATCGACTGCGACGACGGCGATGACCTGCTCTCGCGCCTGGCCTGAAGGCGGAGTCGGCTCGGCTCCCAGTGTCGCTCCAGATTGCGCAACGGACGTCGCCCACGCGATCGCTCGTGTCGATGCGCTAGAATCGGTCACATGAAGGTCGTGTCCAAACGGGCACCGGGGGCACGCGTCCTCGACGACGTGGCGCGTCTGCAACGCACGCTCAACCGGCTGCGGGGACACGGACTCGTGCCGCGCGGTGTGTACCGTTTTTCCTCTTTCGAAGAGGCGGACCGATGGATGATGAGTCAGATCGCGCGTTCAGCCGCGCACCTGAACTCGAAGACCTCCTCGCCCTCTGCCGCGCGCTCCGCGCGGAAGGAGTCCGCTACCTCCTGATTGGCGGATTCGCGGTCATTCTCCACGGCTTCGTCCGTACCACGAAGGACATCGACCTGCTTGTGGACGCCTCGGACGAGAACGTCGCGGCCATCAAGAAAGCGTTGGGAACGCTTCCCGATAATGCGGTCTCGCAGCTCGAAGACGAGGACGTGCGGCGCCACACCGTGGTTCGGATCGCCGACGAGATCGTAGTGGATCTCATGGCCTCGGCCTGCGGCATCACCTACGATGACGCGATCGAGCAGGACATCGAGGAACGCCGTATCGAGGACGTCGTCATCCCCCTGGCCGGAAAGCGATTGCTGATGCGCATGAAGGACACCGTCCGGGACTCCGACAGGATGGACGTGCGGTTCCTGCGGTGGCGGACCGAAGACGACGATGCGTCAGGCGGGAGCGAGCCGCCGGAATAGAGTCGCGCCCCGCGGCCGGATCGGAGCGCGCGGACGCTACGACGTCACTCGAGGCCGAACAGCCCGAGGAGCTCCTCGCGGTTCATTCGCGCAGACAGGTCCAGCGACACGTCGTCGACGAGTTCGTCGAACAGCTCCTGTTTGCTTTCCAGGATGGCATCGATACGTTCCTCGATGGTCCCTGCGCAGGAATACGCGATTACGTTGACCTTGACGGTTTGGCCGATGCGATGACTCCGGTCTTCCGCTTGGCGCTCCACCGCGGGATTCCACCAGCGGTCCAGATGGAACACGTAGGACGCCTCCTGAAGATTGAGGCCAAGACCGCCGGCCCGCAACGACAGCACGAGCACCTTGTGCGCCTCGTCGGCCCGGAAACGATCGATGACGGCCGTACGTTCTTCCCGGGTCAGTTCGCCTGTAAACGCCAGCGGGTTGAACTCCCGCAGTTGGCTGACGGCGGCACCCACACCTGAGGCATCGCTGGTGTACTGCGAGAACACCAGCGCCCGGTGCCCCTGGGCCGTCAGTTGCGCCAGCCGGTCCTTGACGTCCTCCAGCTTGCTCGACTCGCCGGTCTGAGGATCGGCGTTACAGATCTGCTTCAGGCGGGTGATGAGCTCCAGCACGTGCCGGACACCGATCTCGACCCCGAGAGACTTCAGGTAGATGATGCCATCCCGTTCGGCCCGGTCATAGCTGGTGCGCTGATGGGAGCCCAGCGCGATAGGCACTTTGGTTACCTGCTTCGGTGGAAGGTCGTCGAGGACATCGGCCTTCCGGCGCCGGAGCTGCAGCTCGCGGTGCCGCGCCAGCATTTCCACGCCCTGTCGGTACCTCCTCCGCGTACCGGAGTCATCGTGGTCGACGAACTCCAGTATCGAGGCCAGCTCTTCTTCGTGATTCTCTATGGGCGTCCCAGTCAGCGCCCACGAACGGGTTCGCCGCAGTCCCTTTAGCGCATCGCTGGTGTCGTTGCGATTCTTGATCCGCTGCGCCTCGTCGGCGATGACCACGCCCCAGCGCTTCGTCCCCACCGACGCCTGAGCGCCACGGGAAACGTCCGAGCGCAACGTGTCATAGCTGACCAGGGTCACATTCACTCGCGCCGCCCACTGCCAAGCCCGGTCGGCGGCCGGACCGCGAATGATGATGGCGGAGAGCTCCGGCGCCCACTTGTCGATCTCCCGCCGCCATTGATCCAGCAAGCTGGCCGGCGCCGCGACGAGACAGGACGTGATCGTCTTCTTCGCAAAGAGGATCCGCACGGCGGCGATCGCCTGCACGGTCTTGCCCAGCCCCATGTCGTCGGCCAGCAGCAGACGTTCGCTGACCAGCAACGCCCGCACGCCATCCTGCTGGAACGGCATCAACGTGCCGGGCCAGTCCAGCGGGGCCGCTTCGTCGAAGCTGGCGCCATCGCGGCGCGCGGCAAGAGTCGCCCACAGCCGCTCGGCGAGACCCGCAAAAGAGGACGCGCGCTGACCGGCGACCTCCGGTTGGTCCGCCCGGCGCGGCGGAACCGAGAGAGCGACGACGGTCGTCAGCCCTCCCACCGTCGTCATGTCTTCGACCCTCCGGTCCGCGAACGCTTCCGCCAGGGCGCGGCCCGCCCGCTCCAGCGGCTCGAACGGGGCAGTGCGCCGCGAGAGCTCGTCGAAGAGCCGGCGGGCAGCCGATTCGCTGTTCGGCTCTCGGTTCCACTCGACGACGTCACCGGCGGTTCCGTCGGCGCCCCGGAAATCACCGTCGGCGCCAGCCGGATCGACGCACCCGCACGGCAACGCGAAGGCAACGTCTTCCGGGAAGGCTCCCGCCGCCTCGCTCGCCAGAGCGAGCACCAGCACCGGCGGGGGAACGGCAGCCCGCAGCAACGATCCCGCGAGAGACGCGAAATCACCGCGCACGGCCGCCTGCGGCGGCGCGGACTCCGACCCGTTCCGCGCTCCGCGAGTGAAGTAGAATCCGACCGGCTCGCCGCAGCCGGATGTCAAAAACAGCGCGGCGCGAACGCCCGCGCCGCCGTCTTCCTCGACGATTCGCAACCACGCCGCCGCATGGGACCCGGCGCGGTCCGCGGAGGGCTCGATGGCAGCCCGACGCTCCGCTTCCGGCGGCGCGGCTGTCGGGGAGTCCGCGGTACTCGGGTGCAAAGACGGGGCATCCCGATGCCTGCGAAGAAAACCGTCTCTCCAGACGCGCCGGACCGCAGACAGGATCCCCATCGCGTCAAACCGGGGTCGGCCCACTATCCGACGTCCACGGGATCATCCTGGGATGCCCGTTCCAGGTCGGTGTTCTCCTTGTACGTGTGGCGAAAGCCGCCGTCCACCGTTTCAGGACGCGCCCCCGGGTAGATGCGCATGAGATCCCACTCGATAATGGATGCGCGAACCCAGTAGCGCATCCGATCTCGGGTCCCTGTACCGCCACTCGTCACCGTCACGGCCGGCGCCTCCCAATCGTACGCCTCGCTGTAGATCCGGCGTAGTTTCTCGATGGTCCCCCTGATATCCTCGTCGGTGGGAACCTCCAGGGGGATGCATCGCCGGTCGTCCAGTAAGCGCATGCCAGCCTCGGCGCGCGCGGCGAGATCCGCATGCCGGCTCGCCTCCATCTTCGGTCTGACGTAGTCGCCATCCTGCTTTCCATCCGGACTGATGACCTCCAGGTAGAACGCGTCGATGACGGTGCCCGCGGCGACCAGTCCCGGACAGACATCGCCGGCCGCAGGTTCCAGCCAGCGGGCCAGCTCCGCGTACGATCGGCCGCGCTGCAGGAGCGAGTAGTACCCGACCACCTCTATCTCGTCGAGCAGGATCACCCAGCCTCGATAGCCCGCGGCGCGGATCAACGCGGTCGCGAAGCGTAGCCGCTGCGGTGGCAACTCCGCGGCGGTCGGGGCGCGGAAGGAGTAGTTCTTCTTCTGCCCGACCTGTCGCAACCCTTCCTTGATGTCCGCCATCCTGATCCGGTCTCCCGCCCAGAACGACTCGATTCGGCTGTTGATCTCCGGATCTCCCAGCCGCTCGTACACCAGCAGAGTCGCCGGGAACAGGCGACTGAGCTCGCCCGTCCCGGACGCGGCGTCGGCCCACTGGAAGAAGCGGGCCGACTGTTCGCACTTCCAGTCGACGGCGGACAGCAATTCCTCGATCATCCTCCCCTGCCGGGCGGGCATCCGCGCGTTCTCGACCGCAGACTTGAAGACCTTGCCGAGGTCGTAGAGCGGCGTCTCCTTACTGATGGCCACCCTGCTGCACACGAAACCCTGCGACAACGCGAGGCGCTCCAGATGGGTCAAGAGATGGGACTTGCCCGAACCGAAGTTCCCGGAGAACAGGACTCCGGACACGTCACCCGAGCGACTGTCGTTCTCCGCGGCTCGCGTCAGCCGTTCGGTGAACGCGGCTTCCGCCGCCGGCTGCCGACAGCCCAGTATCTCCACCGCCGCCTGGTTGGGAACCCCGTTGCGTAACGCCTCGAGGGCGCGCCTACGGATCAGCTTCAGGTCATCCCGATCCGCCATGTTGACTCTCCTGTGACAGGCGCACCAGGGACGCCACCGGATTGACCAGGTTCCGGTCGTACACGTCGTCCATCACCCGGGTCTTCAAGGCCTCGTAGATTCCGAAACCTCGTCCACGCGGGTCGTCGTCGAGAAAGGCCTCGCCGGTCGTCACCAGCATCAAGGTCCCGGCCAGCCGGTCGACGTCATCGACGAACTCCCGCAGCAACTCGTAGTGATCCATCGCCATGGCACGGGTGTAGTACCGGGCGCCGTCCCTGGGATTGCGAGCCACGGTGACGCGTCGGTTGTTCAGCACCAGCACCGTCCCCGAGTACCCCGCGTCCCGCACCCAGTGCAGAGCCGACTCGACGAAGTACCGGGCGGTGGTGCGGTTGATGCTGGTGTAGATCGGGATGGGCCGGATGCTGCTGACGCGCGGATTGTGACCCGTGAGCCAGTTCAGCAGGGGTTGGCCTGCGTATTCCGCGCCGTCGCAGCTCTCCTCCTGCCGGCAGAGCGCGGTCATGGCCACCCGGAAGTCCCTGACCAGCTTTCGGTTTCGGAAGACGCCCCCCTGCACCGCCGGACGGAGCGCCTGGAGGACAAACTGCCGTTCGAGTTCCCCGTTGGCCGCAGCGATGGCGTCGAAGACGTTGCCCTCGGCGGCGGCGTCGAGGCCCTCGGTCCGGTAGTGCGCGTCGGCGGCCAGACGCAGGATCAACCGGCGCGCCGTGCGTCTCCAGTCGATCTGCCGGGCCAGCGCGAAGAAGAGGTCCTGCGGCATGTACGCTCGCATCGTCGACGCATCGAACTTCACGAAAAGGTAGTCCAGTTCCCGGCAGCAGCGGCTCAGCGCTGCCTCCAGATCCGTCTGCAGGACGTCCGGAGTGACGACGAACTTGACCGAAGCACCGCCGTCCCGGATGAACGACGAGAGGTACTCCTCGTCGATTCGGCTCAGCCAGTCCCGCAGCGAGAGGGTGTTGGCCATCAACTGTCCTCGGTGAACCGGATCCCGTAGTAACTGACCACCTGACCATCCGGTCCGACGAACATGAAGGACGGGGAGCGCGTGGTGTGGAAGGAAACCGTAGCGCCCGTCCTGGTCTGGCGGGGACCGTGCTCCTGGAGTATGTACAGATCCCGCGCGAAGTCGGTCTTGTCGTACTCGCGCTTGCTCCCAGGCCGGACGACGAACAGGTCGTAGATTCTCGCCAGCTTCACCATCGGTCCCTGACCGTGAGCCTCCCCGCGTGGCGGTTGTTCACGCACGAGCTCGGAGTAGACCTTGTAGAGCGACTCCAGAAAGCCAGCCGAGTTGTAGCTGCTGCGCTTCTTCTGGTTGTCCAGCAGCAGGCGGGCCAGATGGGACGGTCGGATGTTGGACACCTTCTTCCGGTCCACCCGGACCGCCCGGGCGCCAGGCAGGAGGCGCACGATGGACGGATGGGAGATCAGCTGGCCGTCGCGCTCGTGGATCTCCAGACCGCACTCCCTGGCGGTACGGCTCAGCTCGGCTGTGTAGCTGCTCTCCAGATGCCGCTCCTCGTCGTCTTCGGCAAACGGCCACGCGTTGGCGGCCTCGGCTACCGCCTGCCGCACGCCCGCCAGGGCGGCGTCGATCGCGCTCTGGCTGCGCTTGATGCCGGCGATATTCCCGACCTGGGCCGCCTTCTGCATCTTCTTCGTCTCCGACACCAGTGCATGGGCTGCCCTGAGCGTCGAGTCCGCGGCGCGTTCGGCATTGTCGAAGGCCTGCTCCCAACCCGCCACCACCTCTTCCTCCGGCTCGTCCGCAATCGTCATCTCGCCCCGCACCCCCGCAGTGTCTCCCGGTCAGTCGGCGTCCCAAAGCTCGAAAGCATATGGCAAAGGCTCCGAGCCTGTCACGCCGTGCATGCAGAACTCCCCTGGCTCGTCGGCGTGCGGGGGCGCCCGCCGGGCGACCGTCAACGCCTTGTCAGCGCCCGGCCGCCCTGTCCTGCTTCGCCGCCGTCCATTGGGGCAGCTCGCCAGCGCCGAGTTGGACACAGTGGTCGCACGCCCCGCGGAACAGGTGTGTCGCGCCCGATGCGCCAACTTCCTCGTCTTCGAGGTGGGCGGCCAAGGCCAAGGCCTTGTCGAGGTCAGCCAGGGGACGGCCCATCGCGAAGGTATGCTGCTTGTAGGGTCGTGCACGCATCGGCCGTTCAGGGGCGGCCAGCCCTACGCGGAGCGTATGGTTCAGCATACGCGTCAGAGAGACGCTGGCATCGTGGGTACGCCGCTCAAGCTCGACCATCAGATCGTCGTCGATCCGTACCGTGCTGCGCATGGGTGCCACCATAGCATCAGGATGAGATACCGAGACATCATTCCCGAAGGCTCCATCGAGGTCATCTGGGCGCTACCTCGCCGGCTTCCTTCGTACAACGGAAAGGGCCGCTCGGCAGATGCCGTGCGGCCCTTTGGTGTTCGTTGACGATGGCCACCCCGGCGGCGGCAGCCCCCGGCTAGCCGACGCCGACCGGCTGGTGGTCTTCGGTCTTCGTCTTGGGGCTGCCGAGGCCCTGAATCTGAATGACGCCGCTCTCCTGGGGCGCCTCTTCCTTCAGGATGTGCTGGCGGTAGAGCTCGGCCATCCGCTTGTTCTCGGCTTCCTGCTTCATCCGATCGCGGGCCTCGATCTTCTCCTGCCGGGCGTTCTTGGCGATGCCCTTCTCGTCGAGGTCGGTCTGCTCGCCCGCCGCCACCGCCTCGGGGTCGAGCACCAGGTG
Organism: Vicinamibacterales bacterium; assembly: GCA_965229825.1. Taxonomy (GTDB): domain Bacteria; phylum Acidobacteriota; class Vicinamibacteria; order Vicinamibacterales; family UBA8438; genus JAJEEA01. Next base: position 614,099 of record CBDDJQ010000010.1, on the reverse strand, counting down.
GTGCTCGGCGCTGGCCATGCCGACCTCCTTGCCGCCGGCGAAGATCTCGTGGCGGCCGTGCTCGTCGTACCACTTGGTGAGGGTGGCCGTCATGTGCATCTTCTCGATGATGTTGCGCCAGCCGATGCCGGTGTTGTAGGCGCAGAAGGAGATCTCCCCCTCCTGGGTGGCGTAGGGGATGATGCAGCGCTCGGTGCGGCGGAAGTCGTAGTTGAAGAGGTCCTGGAACCACATGCCGGCGATGAACAGGAAGTTCCAGCGGTCGGCCCGCCGCATGGTGATGTCGCCCTGGGTCCGGTCGCCGCTCACCTTGCCGTAGTCCTTCTTGGATGCGCCGAACGTCTTGTCGAACTTCTGCAGCAGGTCCCAGAGCTGGAAGTGCGTCGGCGCCTTGAACGGATCGTAGTTCCGTATCAGGGCGAGGGCCATGCCCAGGACGGAGGTCCGGCGGCCGCGGCCGCCGTCGTTCACCCGGCCGAGATCCTTGGCCAGCCGCTCCGCCTTCAGGAACGCGGTGACCGGCACCGACTCCTTCGTCTCCTTGTCGATCATCACCGCCATGCCGATGCCGCAGTTGGGGTGGCACCCGCAGTTGAGCTGGCCCCAGTCGGCCTGCGGCCCATGGACGAAGTCGGCCGAGTCGGTGAAGGTGCCCATGAACGAGATCGGGAACCAGTCGCGGATCGGCTCGCCGATGCCGGTCTGGTCCTTCACGTCGTGGGCCAAATGCGACAAGGTGTAGCGCTGGGCATGCCGCCGCTCGTCGGTGATCTCCTCGTCCCGCCCCGTGAACGACACCGGCTGGAACGACAGGAAGTTGATCTTCTTCGGGTTGTCGAGCGCGAACTGCACGACCCGGCCGACCTGCTCGTTGTTGATGCCGTTGAGAATGGTGATGACGGGGACGATGTCGACCCCGGCGTTGTGCAGGTTCTCGATGGCCCGCAGCTTGACGTCGAACAGGTTGCCGACGAGCCGGTGCGAGTTGGCGGCGTTGCCGATGCCGTCGAACTGCAGGTAGGCGTAGCGCAGGCCGGCGTCTGCCGCAGCCCGCGCGAAGTCCGCGCTCTTGGCGAACTCGATGCCGTTGGTGGCCGCCTGCACGCTGTTGTAGCCGACCTTGCGCGCGTAGCGCACGGCGTCGAGGAAGTACGGCGAGATGGTCGGCTCGCCCCCGGAGAACTGCACCGACATCTGCCGCTTCGGCTTGATCGAGATCGCGTTGTCGAGCAGGGTCTTGATGTCGTCCCACCCGAGCTCGTGGACGAACCCGACCTGGTTCGCGTCCATGAAGCAGGGGTCGCACATCATGTTGCAGCGGTTGGTCAGGTCGATGGTCAGCACCGAGCCGCGGCCGTACTTGATGGTGCTGCTGCCGTGGTTGTGCAGCTTCTCGTCGTTGTGCGCCCGCATGTCGCTGCCGGGGAACGACTCTTCGAGGTGCTTGAAGAACTCGGTGTCCATGGCCATCACGTCCTCGAAGTGGCCATGGATCGGGCAGTCCTTCACCATCAGGATCTTGCCGTCGCGCTCGATGATGGTCGCCTTGATCTCGCCGACCTTCTCGTTCAGCAGGATCTTGTAGTCCCTCTTGCCGTCGAGAATCTCCTGCCGCGCCTCGCGGACGCACTTCGGGCAGAGTGAATCGGTCTCGCGGGGCCACCCCAGGGGCGGCTTCACCTTCTCGTGCGATTTCAGCAGAGGCTTATCGGCCCACGCCGGCGTGAACGACGGCCGCTGGTTGAACCGGTTCACGAAATCGAAAACCCGGAAGCCGGCATCGGCCGCCAGGGTCAGACTCTTCTCGGCGTACTTGATCGGTTTATGCATCGTTGCTCCTGCAGATCGGCGATGATGTCGAACCTGCGGCGCCGACCGGCCGCACCCGACCGGGACGCGCGGTCTCGCCGGGTTGTCCCGCATCCTGTGTTTACCGTACCGTAGCGCGAACCGGCGTGGAAACTCTCGCAACTTTCTCCGGGATGGCGTTTTGGCGCGTTGAACGGGCATCCGTGGCGCTGATTTGGCGCACCCGGCGGGGCGGGACCGGCCGCGCCCCGGCTCGGCAGCGAAGCGATCACGCCGCGCCCTGGCGGAACGTAAGGTTGAGCCGCCCCGCGAAACCGTGCCCCGACGGACCCGTTCCCGGGAGAATGGACGCCACCCCGTGATAACGCAGCCGGCTGCGGCCGCCGAAGACGAACCCGTCTCCCGACCCCAACCGCACCGGGGTCTTCGGTTCCGTCCGCGTGAGCCCGCCGATGACGAACTTCGCGGTGTCGCCGATGGACAGCGACACGATGGGCACGCCCGCGTCGAGGGTCTCGGGACGCTCGTCCTTGTCCTGATGCAGTCCCATCCTGCCGCCGGCCTCGTAGTAGTTGAGGATGCACACGTCGGGCACGAGCTGCATGCCCACGGCCGCCGCCACCCGCGACGCCAGGTCCGCCAGATTGGCGGGCAGGGGAAGGACGGTCCGGCCGTCGTGATCGCTCCGCGCCGCCTCGTAGCGGTAGGTCCGGGCATTCCAGTGCCGGCCCAGACAGACCATTCGCACCCGCATCAGGCCGCCGCCCCGCACCCGGGGGACGTACCAACCGGCCGGTCCGTTGCCGATCGCCAGACACTGCGCGGCGAGCCGGCGCTGCTCGTCCGGGGCCAGCACCGCGGGCAGGTGCACTGCGTCGGGATAGACCTCGATACATCCAGCCGGCATCAGTGCTATTTTAAGGGTTTGAACCGCGCCCGGATCGGCGTCCCGGCGCACGACAGTCCCGACCGAGGATCCTCGAATCTTGACCACTTCCTGGAAAACGCGACACTCGGCTGACATCGCGGTCATCGGAGCCGGCGTGTTCGGCGCCTGGACCGCGCTGCAGCTCCGGGGTACCGGCCGGTCCGTCGTGCTGATCGACGCCTTCGGCGCGGGCAACACCCGGGCGAGCTCGAGTGGAGAATCGCGTCTCATCCGCTTCGGGTACGGCAAACATTCGTTCTATACGCACTGGGCCCAATACTCGGCCCACGCGTGGCAGGAGCTGCTTCGCGACTGGCGCGAGGATCTCTTCATTCGCACCGGCGTGCTGTGGATGGCCCGACCGGACGATACCGCCCTCGACGAGACCGCCGGCAACCTGGAACGGCTGCACATCCCGTTCGAAACGCTCGATCGCTCGGAGATCGAGCGCCGATACCCCCAGTTCACGTTGGGACCGGTCGCGCGCGGTCTGCTCGAGCCGACGGCCGGGGTGATCCTGGCGCGGCGGGCGGTACAGAGCGTCGTTCGCCAGGCCGTCAAGCGGAGCGTCGACTACCTGATCGCGAGAGTGTTGCCCCCGCCCGCGAACGTCGATCGCATCGAGTCGCTGCAGACGAACACCGGCGACAACATCGTGGCGGACACGTTCGTCTTCGCCTGCGGCCCCTGGCTCCCCCAGGTCTTCCCCGGCGTGCTCGGCGAGCGGATTCATCCCACCCGGCAGGAGGTGTTCTTCTTCGGACCCGACCCGGGTGACCGGCGGTTCGCCGCCCCGTCGATGCCGGCCTGGATCGATCCCTCGGGCGGGGTGTACGGAGTCCCCGACATCGAAGGCCGGGGGTTCAAGATCGGTCTCGACCACCACGGCGAGGCGTTCGATCCGACCACCCGCGAGGATCGTACCACCTCGGAAGACGGCCTGCAGATCGCCCGCATGATTCTGACCCGGCGCATGCCCGCCCTGCGCGAAGCGCCGCTGCTCGACGCACGGGTCTGCGCCTATTCGAACAGTTGGAACGGCGACTTCCTGATCGATCGCCACCCGGACATCGCCAACGTGTGGCTGGTCGGCGCCGGATCCGGCCACGGCTTCAAGCACGGCCCCGCCGTCGGCAACTACGTGACCTCGCAGATCAACGGAACCGAAGACCCGGAACCGCGGCTCACCCTCGCCGGACACCGGCAACCGCGGAAACGGGATATCTTCTGACGCGGTCCGGGCAGGAGGAGGGTTGCCTGGGCGGCAAGCGGAGCCGCAAGGCGGCGTTTCCGGGTCAGGACGCGATGCGCGGCCGCACCGCCCCGTGATTCGCCCCTGCCGCCACGAGCCGGGGACGGAACCGGAACCAGAGCCGGACGCCGAGCAGCAGGACCAGCACCGCCGCGTAAACGAGGGGCGGCCGGATGTCGATCTTGACCAGCCACAGGTAGTGCACGACCCCGGCGACCGCCGCGACGTACGCCAACCGGTGCAGCCGCCGCCACCGCTCGCCTCCCAGACGCCGGATCATCGCGTTGGTCGAGGTGACGGCCAGGGGCACGAGCAGGACGAACCCCGCGAATCCCGCCGTCACGTAGCGGCGCTCCACGATGTCGTCGAGGATGAGGTCCAGCGCGAAGAAGAAGTCCAGCACCAGGTAGGTGCTGAAGTGCAGCAGCGCGTAGAAGAAGGCGAACAGCCCGAACATCCGGCGAAAAGCCGCAACCGGCGACCAGCCGAAGAGCCGCCGCACCGGTGTCACGGCCAGCGCGATCAGGAGGAACCGCAGCGTCCAGTCACCGGTCCGGTGGGTGATGAACTCGATGGGATTGGCGGACAGACCGCCGGTGAACGCGCGCCAGACCAGCATGCCCAGCGGAATCAGACACGCGGCAAACACCCACGGCTTCACACGACGTACCGACATTCTCATTCTGTGGCGCCAAGCGCTTGCGCCGTAGCAGTTTCGCGCCAGCGAAACTTCCAACGCGACCGCAAGGTCGCGCCAGACGCTTGCGCCGTAGCAGTTTCGCGCCCGCGAAACTTCCAACGCAACCGCAAGGTCGCGCCGGCTCCTAGTAGTTCCGGCGCAGATCCATCCCGTCGTAGAGGTTGGCGACCTGATCGGCGTAGCCGTTGAACATCTGCGTCTGCATCCGGAAGAAGCTGCCGATCCGGCGCTCGCTCGCCTGACTCCACCGCGGGTGATTCACCTCGGGATTCACGTTCGAATAGAAACCGTACTCGTTCGGGATCGCCACGTTCCAGGAGTTCCGCGGCTGGTCCTCGACGAACTGGATCTTGACGATGGACTTGATGCTCTTGAAGCCGTACTTCCACGGCACGACCAGCCGCAACGGGGCGCCCTGCTGGTTCAGCAGGGTCTTGCCGTAGACGCCCACCGCGAGAATCGCCAGGGGGTTCATCGCCTCGTCCATGCGCAGCCCCTCGACATACGGCCAGTCGAGCGAGCGCCCGCGCTGGCCGCGCATCTCGGACGGACGATAGAGGGTCTCGAACCGGACGTACTTCGCCTTGGAAGTCGGCTCGAACCGCTTGATGAGGTCCCCGAGCGGGAAGCCCACCCACGGCACCACCATCGACCACGCTTCGACGCAGCGCAACCGGTAGATGCGCTCCTCGAGGGGATGCGGGCGCAGCAACGCATCGAGGGGCACGTCGGCGGCCGGCTTGTTCATCTCCCCTTCGACCCGGACCGACCAGGGATCGATGCTCATCTCATGCGAGTAGCGCGCCGGATCGCCCTTGTCGAGCCCGAACTCATAGAAGTTGTTGTAGGTCGTGATGTCGTCGAACGCATTCGGCGGTTCGTCGGTGCTCAGCGGGGACTTCAGCAGGTTCGGGATCGGCTCCTGCGCCTGCAGTCGGCCGGTCTCCGGTCCGAACCCGGTCCCCACCGCCATCGCCCCGGCCACCGCACCCGTCGCGGTCCGGATGAACTCTCGCCGGTTGCGGTACACCCGCTCGGGGGTAATCTCGGACGATCGGATATCCGGTGCCTGCTTGATCAACATGCTCCTGCTCCAGTCGGGCGACCACAGGTCACCACACACGTTACCTAGCCATGTTCGCTCCAACGCGGCGGCTTGTCAACGGCGGTCCCCGCCCGAATCCCGCCACGCCGGGTACATCGCGGCCAGACGCTCCGGAGACCGGCCGGCCAGATGCAGACCGAGGATGCGCAGGTTGGCGGCCGTACGCCGCCACCAGCCATCCTGCTCCCAGCGTCTCGCCGACACCGTGACCCCGAGGGAAGACGGCCAGAACGGTCCCAGAGACCGCATCCGCCCCACGAGGTCGGCGTCTTCCATCACGGGTATCGGCCGGTAGCCTCCGAGGCGCCGGAACACGTCCCGCCGGATGAAGAGGGCCTGATCGCCATAGGCGACCCCGATGCAGCGCACCCGCCAGCGCACCCCCGCCTCGATCACGCGCGCCTGCCACCGGCGGGCATCGATCCGCAGCCGGAAGCAGCCCCCGACCGCGCCGGCCGCCTCGGCTCTCCCGATTTCGTCGACCCATCCCGGGTCGGGCAACGCATCGGCGTGGAGAAAGAGCAGCCAGGCGCCGGCCGCCCGCGCCGCGCCGGCATTCATCTGCCGCGCCCGCCCCGGTTCGCTCTCGACCCAGACGACGTCCGGCCGCGTCCGGCGCATTCCGCCGACGGCGGCGTCCCCGGCGTCGCCGTTGGCGACGATAACCTCGCACCCCGGCCGGCCCGGCAATCGCGTCAGGAGCGCCGCAAGCTGCGCCGCATCGTGCAGCACCGGAATGATCACCGATATCGAAGACGCGATTGATGGCTGGAGATCGACCGCCGGCATGACCACTGTCCGGGTCGCGGGAATCCGGGCGCCGGAACCGGTCTACCCTACCATCTTCCCGCTGCGCCTCTATAATCCGGCCCGGTGACCCACCCCTGCCACGAGCCGGCGCCGCCGCTGTTGCGACGGGGAATCGACCAGTTCAACAACGGCGAGTTCTTCGACCAGCACGAGACCCTCGAAGATCTCTGGCGGGCGGAAACCCGGCCGATTCGCCGCCTCTATCAGGGCATTCTGCAAGTCGGCGTCGCGATGTACCACCTGCAACGCGGCAACCATCATGGCGTGGTGACCATGATCGCGCGCGGAACGAACCATCTGCGCCCGTTCGCGCCGATCTGTCAGGGCGTCGACGTGGCGGCTCTGATCGCCGGCGCGGCGCGGGTGCGGCAGGCGGTGGACGTTCTCGGTCCGGACCGGCTCGATGCCTTCGACTGGTCGCTCGCCCCGACGGTGAGGTGGGCCGGCTCCGGCCGGAGGTCCGGGAATACCCCCTGAGACGGCGCCGGGCGGCGGGGTACGGCTGCTATATACTCCGGCCGATGAGCGCCGCCGCCCTCCGGTTCACGGACGAGACCGTCGTATTTCTTGAGACCCTGAAGCAGAACAACGACCGGGAGTGGTTCAAGGCGCACAAGGACGACTACGAGACCCACGTCCGCACCCCGATGCTGGCGATCATCGAGCGGCTTGCGCAGGACTTTCCCCGCATCGCCCCGGACTTCGTCGCCTCGCCCCGGTCGATGTACCGGATTTATCGCGATACGCGGTTCTCTCCCGACAAGACCCCGTACAAGACCCACGTGGCGGCGGCGTTCACGCACCGGACCCTGCCGAAGACCGAGAGCGCGGCCCTGTACTTCCACTTCGCGCCCGGTCAGTTGTGGATCGGCGGTGGGTTGTACGCCCCCGCGACCCCCCGGTTGAACCGCATCCGCCAACATATCGCGGCCGACCCCGACCGCTTTCGGCGCCTGGTGGAGTCACCGGCGTTCCGGCGCCGGGGGGGCGTACACGGCGAGAGGCTGCAGCGGATGCCCCGCGGCTTCCCCGCCGACCACGAGGCGGCCGAGTACCTGAAGCTGAAGCAGTATCTGGCGGGGGGTGACGAGCCCGACCCGGCGGTCGGCCTCAGTCCCCGGTTCTACGGCACCCTGCTGCGGCGCTTCAAGGCCCTGGCGCCGTTCGTCGAGTTCCTCAACGCCCCGCTCGTCGCGGCGGCGGGGTTCTCGCGTTAGGACGCTGACGGAAATTACGTTGCCGTGTGCCAGGCGCGCCAAGCCGCAGAAAAACAAGCTGCGCCCGGGCACAGTTGGCAACTTTTATATCGTCAGGCGCTGCGCCGCGGAACCTGCCGGCGCCCGGGCCGTGCCCCCCGGTGCGCCGGCCGATGCGCCGGTACGGACGGTGTTACCATGCGGATGACGATTGGCGGGGGCGCAGGTTGTTCTTCGAAATCCTCGACATCCTCGGCCGCGGCATGAAGCTGCGATGCCCGTGTTGCGGGCACGGACGCCTCTTCCGGACGAGGTTCCGCACCTATGACCACTGCCTGTCGTGCGGTGAGCGCTTCGAACGCGAGCCCGGACAGTGGTTCGGAGCCATCTACATCAACCTCGGGCTCTCCGGCATCCTCCCGGCCGGCGGGTATCTGATCATCAACACCTTCACCGCCTTGCCGATGTCGCAGCAGTTCAGCCTCCTGCTCCCCGTCGCCGCCCTTGGCCCGTTTCTCTTTTTCCGTCTGGCCACGGGTCTCTGGACCAGCATCATCTTCCTGGGCGAAGGACTCTACATTCAGTGGCCGAACCGGTAACCGACGCCCCCCGCGACCCGTCCCGCCCCGCCCCCCCCGCCACGCCGTCAGCCGGTTCAGGGTTGTTCCGGCGGCTGACCATGGCGTTCACCTTTACGTTGTTCCGGAACATGTGGCTGGCCGCGTTCACGTCGGCCATCGGAACGTGGGTGCAGCGCATCGCCCAGCAGTGGCTGATTCTGAGCCTGACGGGGTCCGCGTTCTTCCTCGGCCTCGACACGTTCCTCGCCGAGCTGCCGCTGTTGCTCTTCACCCTGATCGGCGGGGTCATCGCCGACCGCCACGATCGCCGGCACCTGCTGATGGGCTCGCAGGCCCTGCAGATGGCCTCCGCCCTCGCCCTCACCGCGCTGGTGTTCTTCGACGTCGTCCGCGTGCAGTACATCCTGATGCTGTCGTTCATGTCGGGCCTCGCCCAGGCCTTCGGCGGACCGGCGTTCCAGTCCCTGATTCCGTCCCTCGTGCCCCGGCAGCATCTGCCCAATGCCGTCGCCCTCAACTCGATTCAGTTCAACCTGGCCCAGATGGTCGGGCCCGCCATCGGCGGGGTGATCATGGTGGGGCTCGGCATGGCTGCCTGCTTCGGCCTCAACAGCCTGTCGTTCCTGGCCGTTATCGTGGTCCTCGGACTGATGCGGGTCCCGCCGCCGGCGCCGGCCACGCGCCAACGGATTCTGACCGAGCTGGGAAGCGGCCTGCAGTACGTGCGGCGCAGCCGCGCCCTGCTCGGGTTGACGGCGCTGGCGTTCGCGACGACGTCGCTGGCCCTGCCGATCCGGGCGTTCCTGCCGGTTTTCGCCGACGGCGACATCCTGCTGCTCAGCCGCATGATGACAACGTTCGGCGCCGGCGCGGTGGTCGGAGCGCTGATCGTCGCCTGGCTGGGCCGGTTCGACGGCATGGGCCGGTCGCTCCTGCAGATCCAGATCGTCTTCGGCGGCATCGTGGCGGCGTTCGCCCTGCTGCCGATCGGCGGCCCCAGCTATCTGCTGCTGTTCCTCGGCGGCATGGCCCTGCTGATGATCTTCTCGCTGACCAACTCGCTGGTGCAGCTCACCGTTCCCGACGAGCTGCGCGGCAGGGTCATCAGCATCTATCTGGTGGCGTTTCGCGGCGGGATGCCCCTGGGCAGCCTGGTGAGCGGGACGCTCATTACGCAGTACTCGGCGCCGGCGGTGATAGCCGTGAACGGATGCCTGCTGTCGCTGGTGGCGGCCCTGTTTCTGCTCGGCCACCGGGAGGTGCGGGAGCTGTAGGAGTCTGCGCCGCCTCTTGATTTCTCGTCCCGCTGCGCGACAATGAGGGCGTCGGCACATTGAGGGCGATCATGTCCAAGACTTCCGCACCCCGCACGCCCGGATCTCGCCGGAAACCGCGCACCGGCACGCGATTGCCACTCATCGTCGTCGCTCTGGCGATCGGCGGCGGCGGCGGGTTGCTGGCCAGTTGGGTGATCGACCACATCAATCAGTTGAACGATCGGATCGCCACGCTGGAGGTCACCGGAGAACGCTCGGCCGCCGAGGCCCGCAGAGAGGCCGACCGGGCGGCACGGGCGGAACGGTCCGCCCGCGACGCGCTCGCGGCGCGGGAGCAGTCCGACGCGGAAGCCGAGCAGGCGCGGGAAGTGGCCGCGAACGCGGACCAGCGCGCCGCGACGGCTATCGAGCAGGCCGCCGACGCCCAGACCGCGTCGCTGGCGGTGCAGGCGGAGGCCCGCCGGGTCCAGGAACAGGCGGAAGCCACCCGCCAGGCCGCCGAGGCGGAGATGAACCGCCTGAGCGAGGCGCTGGGCAGGATCGCCGAAACCCGACGCACGGCCCTCGGCCTGGTGATGAGCCTGGACGAAGGCTATCTGAAGTTCGATTTCGACCGGACGGACCTGCGGCCGGAGAGCCGGGAGATCCTCTCCCGAATCGCCGGCATCCTGTTCACGTCGGAGGATTTCGCCATCACCATCACCGGCCATACCGACGCCCGCGGCAACGACGAATACAACCAGCGGCTCTCGGAACGACGGGCCCAGGCCGTCGCCGACTACCTGATCGAGGCCGGACTCGCCAGCGAGCGCTTCAGCGTGGAGGGCCTGGGCCAGGCCTACCCCCTCGACACCGGCGACAGCGACGAGGCGCATGCCCGGAACCGGCGGGTCGAGCTCGGCATCGTGAACGCCCGCATCGTCGAGACCCCCCAGATCGGCCCCTGACAGCCCGACCCGACCAACCGCCGCACCCCAGTGGGGGATAGAATCCCCGCGTGACGAAGCCTGACGCCATCCGCGAGCTGGCCGGCCTGTTTCTGCGCCTGGGGGTGACCGCCTTCGGCGGACCGGCCGCGCACATCGCGATGATGCGGGACGAGGTCGTCGAGCGGCGGCGGTGGCTGACCGACGCCGACTTTCTCGATCTGCTCGCCGCGACCCACCTGATTCCCGGCCCCAACTCGACCGAGATGGCGATTCATCTCGGGTATCGACGCGGCGGCGCTCTCGGGCTGCTCCTCGCCGGCGCCTGCTTCATCCTGCCCGCCACCCTCATCGTCGGGGGTCTGGCCTGGACCTACGTCCGGGTGGGCGACACGCCGCAGCTCGGCTGGGTGATGTACGGCGTCGGTCCGGTCATCATCGCCATCGTCGCCCAGGCCCTGTGGAAGCTCGGAACCGCCGCGGTCAAGGGGCCGCTGACCCTGCTGATCGGTCTGGCCGCGGCGGCGCTGGCGCTGCGGGGATGGAACGAGCTCGGGCTGCTCGCCATCGGCGGCATCGTGATGGCCGGGGCTCGGCTGGGCCGCCCCGGCATCGCCGCGCTCGCCGCGGCGTTCCTGCCGGCGACGGTCACGCTGGCGGCAGGCTCCGCGCTCGCGGCGCCGATCACCCTCACCCGCCTGACCCTCTTTTTCCTGAAGGTCGGGTCGGTCCTGTTCGGCAGCGGCTACGTCCTGCTCGCCTTCCTCCGGGCGGACCTCGTCGACCGCTGGAGCTGGCTGAGCGACGCACAGTTGATCGACGCCATCACCATTGGCCAGGTGACCCCGGGACCGGTCTTCACGACCGCCACGTTCATCGGCTACGTGCTGCACGGGTGGAGCGGCGCGCTGCTCGCCACGTTCGGCATCTTCGCGCGGGGGTTCCTGTTCGTGGCCTGCTCTCAGCCGCTCATTCCCCGCCTGCGGGCCTCTGCGGTCACCAGCGCCGTCCTCGACGGCGTCGTCGTCGCATCGCTCGGGCTGATGGCGGCGGTCACCTGGAGCCTCTTCCGGTCGACGATCGTGGACCCGTCCGCCGCGTTGCTCGCCGCGGCCGCGGCCCTCCTGCTGTTCACCACCCGCCTCAACTCCACCTGGCTGGTCCTGGGAGGCGGGGTCGCGGGCGCAATCCTGCGGGGCGGCGCCTGATGGCAACGGCGTCTCCAGCGCCGGCAGCCCGTGGCCTGACAGCCCGTGGCGAAAGTCCCCGCTGCATTCGACCGGCGACGCATCCTGCCTGACTGCGTTGTTCCTCGGTCACATATGCCCAATATGCTCCCTCGTCACGCCTTGTCAGGCAGGCGCCCTGCCGGTCTCGGTGCAACGCCGGGTTTGTAGAGTCGACGACTGGCGCGGTGGCGGTAGGCGCAGGGGGTAGCTGTTCCCGGCGGCTTTCGCCGGTGCCGGTGCCTCACTCCTCGCCATTGCTCCGTTTCCAGTCGCCGCTCATCGAACCGGACATGCGGATTTCCCGCATCCGGCTCTCGGACGAGATTCATGCCTTCGCCCACGGAAAGCTCGTCGTGCGCGGTGCAAGGCGCGTGAGCCCGTAGTCGGACCAGAGCCGCATGGCCGGGAAGCGCACTTCTTTCCCGGTCCGCACCTTGTGCTTCCGACAGAGCCACTGGCGCAGCCGCCGCGTCGCGTGCCGGTCGACCGCCGCGTAGGCCGGGCTGACCTGCCCCAGAGTGAAGTAGTTCGCCCAGCCGGTCAAGAGCCGGTTCAGGCGCGCCACCACGACCTCGGGCGACAGGAGCCCGCTGCGCCGCGTCGTCAGCTCGCTCATGCGTCGGCAGATGCTCTGGACGCTCGCCGGGCTCGGACGGGTGCCGATGTAGACAGCTCCCGTGTCCTGCCGGTAGTTGCGTCCAATCCGGTAGCCGAGGAACGTCATCGGTTCCTCCGGCACCCGGCAGCAGCGGGTCTTCTCGGCGTTTATCGGCAGCTTCAGACGCTTCATCAGAGCTTCAACCGCCGTCAGCATCTCCGCTGCCGGTGCTCGGCCGAGAACCGCGAAGTCGTCCGCGTAGTTGACGATTTCCGCCTCGAAGCGCCGGGCGTAGCCCAGCACCTTCCAGCCCAAGATGAAGCGACGCATGTAGATGTTGCTGAACAGCGGCGAAATCGGAGACCCCTGCGGGGTCCCCTTCCGTTCGCGACGAGCCCGGTTCGTGCGGCGGCGACCGCCGCGCCCGTCGTCCTCCTCCACCGCCATCTCCAACCACGCCTTGACCCAACCCAACAGCCGCCCGTCGCTCACGCGCCGGGCGATGGACTTCAGCAGGTCTGCGTGCGGGATTTGACCGAAGTAGTCCGACAGGTCGGCGTCCACCACCTCCCGGTGGCCCGACGTCAGCAGCCGATGCACGCGCCTGACCGCGTCATGCGCGTCTCGGCCCGGCCGGTACGCATACTGCTCCGGTTGCAGGTCCGCTTCGAAGATCGGCGACAACACCAACATCGCCGCCGTCTGCGCCACCCGGTCCCGGAGACACGGAATGCCCAACGGCCGGAACTTCCCACGTTGCTTCTTCGGGATGAGGACCTGCCGAACCGCTCGCGGACGGTAGGTCCCCTCCTTCAGGTCCCGCGCCAGTGCTCCCAGCCAACGGTCCACCCCGAACGACTCGATGTCCGCGACCGTCTCGCCATCCACCCCGGCCGCGCCGCCGTTACGACGCACGGCCTGCCAGGCGACCGCGAGAACGTCCTCGCGCCACACCTTGTCGCTCAGCGAGTAGAACCGGAGGCCCGGAGCTTCCTTCGCTTTCGCATGTAGCGCCGTCTGGAGTCGCTGAACTCGTTCTGAGGCTGTTAGGTTCGCACCAGTCCCCACGTCCCTTCCCTCCGTCATGCGCTGCTCTCGAACCGAGGCCCCTTCCCTCCACCGGCGTTACCCGGCTTCCTCGGTACTGCGGGCCTCTCCGCCACCCTGCACGGCCCGACCGCACCCTCGCGGGCTGTCGGTTGACGCGTGCCACGCCACCGCCAGGGCTTCCCGTGTTGCGTCCATCCCCCTCTTCCATGCGTGCCGCCGCCAATACCCCGGCGGATACGGTCGGTGCCTGTGTCGCTCGCTTCCCGACCGTTGGCAGCCTTCCCCGTGTGATGGGCGGGTCGGCCTCCGCGTCACAGGTTTCGGGGCCTGCTCGGCGTTCACTCGCGTTGCGGCCCGCATGGTCGCTGAGCCACCCAGGGCGGCCCTTGGTCGTCGGAGTGCTTCAGCCGATGTCGTTACCTCCATCGTCCGCTCCGACTGCTACCGGCTGGAACGACAGTTGCCGGGCGGGATTCGCACCCGCTGAGGAATGGCGCCTTCTCACGGCGCACCACCACGGGCTGCTACCCCCGCCGCGCGGCGCATGCAGCGGGCCTTTTGCCACGAGCGACCCGGCCCGCCGGTCACCACCAGCGGCCCGGATTTATGTGGCGCAGGCCGGGACTCCGGCACTAGAATTGTGCGGGCTCGTCGAACGGGCGCCGCCGCACGCTATCGCCGGGACGAAGAGAATGGGCCAGACGGTCTGCGTGTACTGCCGGAAACGGCCCGCTGTTCCGGAATGGGCGCCATTCTGCGGCGAGCGCTGCAAGCTGCTGGATCTCGGGAACTGGGTGGACGGCCGGTACCGGATCCCCGGCGAAGATGCAGCCGCGGCGGGCGAGGACGACTCGGACCGACAGCCCTGACGACGGGGGCGTCCGCCACCGCCGGAGCCGGCTCGCCCGCGCTTTCCGATTCCTCGAAAACCGGAACAACCGCGAACAGACACTATGGCTGATACGCTGACGATCACCGACAACCGGACCGGAAAGCAGTACGAGATTCCGGTGACCGACGACACCATTCGCGCCACGGATCTCCGGCAGATCAGGATCAACCCGGACGACTTCGGGATGATGTCCTACGACCCGGCGTTCCTGAACACCGCCTGCTGCCGGAGCGCGGTCACGTTCATCGACGGCGAGAAGGGCATTCTGCGGTATCGGGGCTATCCGATCGAGCAGCTCGCGGAACACGGGACCTTCGTCGAGACCGCCTATCTGCTCGTCCACGGCGATCTGCCTGCCGAGGCCGAGCTGGCGGACTGGCGGGAGGACCTGTCCCAGCACGCGATGCTTCACGAGAGCATCAAGAAGTTCGTGGAGGGCTTTCGCTACGACGCCCACCCCATGGGCATCTTCCTGAGCACCGTCGGCGCCCTGTCGACGTTCTATCCCCTCGCCAAGGATATCGACGATCCCGCGTCGCGGCGCCTGCAGACGATTCGGCTCATCGCGAAGGTGCCGAGCATTGCCGCCTACGCCTACCGGCACAGCGTCGGCAAGCCGTACGTCTATCCGGACAGCGACATCAGCTACACCGGCAACTTCCTGAGTCAGCTCTTCAAGCGGACGGAGCATATCTACCGGCCCGACCCGGTGCTGGAGCGGGCCCTCGACGTGCTGTTCATCCTGCACGCCGACCACGAGCAGAACTGCAGCACGAGCGCGATGCGCAGCATCGGCAGCTCGAACGCCGATCCGTACGCCTCGATGGCCGGCGCCGCGGCGGCGCTCTACGGACCGCTCCACGGCGGGGCCAACGAGGCGGTCCTGCGCATGCTGACGAAGATCGGAACCGCCGACAAGGTGCCCGCCTTCGTCGAAAGCGTCAAGACCGGCGCGGGGCGGCTCATGGGGTTCGGCCACCGGGTGTACAAGTCCTACGACCCGCGCGCCAAGGTCATCAAGGCCACCGCCAACCAGGTCTTCGAGGTGACCGGCCGCAATCCTCTCCTCGACGTCGCCCTCGAGCTCGAGCGGATCGCGCTCGAGGACGACTACTTCGTCTCGCGCAAGCTCTACCCGAACGTCGACTTCTACTCGGGGCTCATCTACCAGGCGATGGGTTTCGACCCCGCGATGTTCCCGGTGCTGTTCGCCATCGGCCGCACCGCCGGCTGGGTCGCCCAGTGGGAGGAACTGCTGTCGGACAAGAGCCGGAAGATCGCCCGGCCCCGGCAGATCTACGTCGGCGAGTCGCGGCGCGACTACGTGCCGATGGCGGGCCGCTGATTCCCGGGAGGCGGGGAGCCGTAGAACGGCGTAGACTCCGCGAGTCCCAGCAGTCGATGGCTGTTACGCCGGGCGCCCTCGATAGGCGACCACGAGCACCGTCACGTCGTCGCTCTGCGGCGCCCCGGCGGTGAACTTCCTCACGTTCGAGAGCAGATGCTCGAGTTGGACCGGCGCCTCCCGCGACGGCGCCCCGGCGATGCTCTCGAGGATGCGCGCGTCCTCGAACTCGGCACCGTCGGGGTCGAACGCCTCGGACACCCCGTCGGAGAACAGGACGAGGAAGTCGCCCGGCTCCATCTTGACCGACTCCTCGGTGAACGGCCGGCCGTCGAACAATCCCATCGGCAGGCCGCCGACCTCGAGCCTGCGCACCTCGCCGCGCCCGTCGACCAGGAACGGCGGATTGTGTCCGCCGTTGCAGAAAGTCAACGTGCCGTCGGGGTCGAGCTGGGCGTAGAACAGCGTGACGAACCTGGCCGCGATGGCCCGCCGCACGAGGGCGGAGTTGAGCCGGCGCAGGGCGTCCGCGGGACCGGAGGCGATGCCGGCGTGCGCGGCCAGACTGCCCTGCGTCAGGGCGCCGAGCAGGGCGGCTGGCGGCCCCTTGCCGGAGACGTCCCCGAGCGCGAACCCGAACCGGTCGCCCGGCAGATCGATGTACTCGAAGAAGTCACCGCCGATCGAGTGGCACGGCAGCATCTCGGCCGCGGCGTCGAAGTAGGGTCCGGTCCGGCTGCGAGTCGGAAGCAGGGCCTGCTGTATCTGCGCCGCCGTGGCCATCTCCTGGTCTAGCCGCGCCTTCTCCACCGCGGCCCGATAGAGCCGAGCGTTGTCGATGGCCACCGCCGCCTCGGCCGCCAGCGCATCGAGGGTTGCGCCGGTCTCGGGAGCCAGCAACGTCCCCTTCGTGCGGCTGTCGAGATAGAGCACGCCGACCCGCCGATCCTCGGTGATCGCTTCTTTCGAATCGACGTAGCGCACCAGCCGCAACGGCACGCACAGGACGTTGCGAATCCCGAGTGCGACCGTGCCCATGTGCTGGCCGGCGAGGTCGCCGTCGAGGAGATCGGTCTCGATGCGTGACTGCCCTGCGCGAAAGACCTCCTCGGGAATCTTCCGGCTGGTCTGGAAGGTATCCCCGGGCAGGGTGGCCTGATCCCGCGAGCGGCCCAGCTTGAACTCGAGCCGGTCGTCGTCGCCGGCCAGCATGATGAAGCCGCGTTCGGCCCGGCTGACGGCAATCGCGGAGTCCAAGACCAGCGCCAGCACGTCGTTCAGCACCTTGCCCGAGCTCAGCGCCCTCAGCCCCTCCAGCAACACCGCCACCTGGTGCAACTCGTTGACGGCGGCGCGCTCGGCAGGCGGCTCGACCGAGGCATCGTCATCGGACAGAAAGACGAACTCAGCCCCGTCCCCATGGCCGAGCTTGACCCGGTCGCCATGGACGAGCCGATGCTCGGTGACCGCCTCGCCGTTGACGAAGGTGCCATGGCGCGACCCGCGATCGCAGAGGCGGAAGCCGCCCTCGACCGCGGTTATCTCGGCATGTACGCGCGACACGTCGCCGTGCGTCAGATGCAGATCGCTTCCGATCCGCCGGCCGATGGTGAACGGGTCCCTGTCCACGGGGACGACCCGCGGGCCCTGCGGATCACTGACGTCGAGGCGAGGCGAGGCCATAGAACCCTTCGAATCCTGAGATCACCGCCGGGAGCCGGGGATCATTTCGGATGCGGTCGAAAGAAGCCGGTTCCGGCTCCCGGAACCGCTCCACCCATCCTTCCCCGAACAGCATCCAGCCGATCAGCCCCAGGACGACGAATCCGAGCAACACGACCCAGGGCCACCGCCGGCGGCGGCCGACCCGCGCCGGCTCCCGGCGCCGACGGGCGGTCGCGGCGCCGCATCGGAAACAGATTAGCGCATTGTCGGCTATCTCGGTGTCGCAGGCTGCACAGTGCATGGGGAACAGGAATCCTGATGGTTCGGCGCCAGACGCCGGATCTGCCGGGAGACGCGCGCCAGATCGATCAGCGTGCGTTCGAGGTCGTCGAGATAGGCCGCCTCCGGCATGCGCGGTCGGGCCGCCTTCAGCTCGTGAACCGCGTCCTCCAGCGCCGCCCGCCGCGCCATCAACGACGCCACCGCCGGATCGGTCACCGCGGCAAGCGGTTCTCCGGAACCAGCGCCGACATGGAGCCGGGCCGCCGCCGGGCCGTCCGGACCCGGCTGGCCCGCCTCCCGGCCGCGGCCGTCGCCGTTGTCGTCGATCAGCGCGCGTTCCGTCGCCAGTCGGCCCCGTTGCCGATACCACTGACGAACGCCGAAGCTGGCGAACTCGAAGGCCTCGAGCACCGAGACGCGGCCGTCCTTGTCTTCATCGGCCGCGGCGTCGGTCAGCGAGTCGATGAAGAACTGCGGGAACACCGTGTCGTAGCGCTGCACCGCCGACTCGGTCGCGGTGACGATGGTGCGGCCCGGGGCCGACAACCGGCGGAGAAACGGAAAGCTCGTACTGCTGGTGTTGACGAAGACGAGCCGGCCCGGCAGCGCCCCCAGCCACCGGTCCCACTCCCCCGCCTCGAGGTCGGGTCCGACCAGGTTGAACTTGGCGTCCACCCCGTCGAACGAGCCATGGCCGATGAGGACGACGTACAGGACGGCGTCGTCCCCCATACGGCCGGCCAACTGGTCCACCGCCTGCCGGATTCCGGCGCGCGACGCACGCCCCACGCCGGGACCGGGAGTCTCCGCCAGCACGATCAGGCGGGTCTCGTCGAACCCCGGCCGATTGCGCAGCGCGGTGACCAGCGCGGTGCGCCACTGCGCGTGCTTCTGGCGAAACGCGGCCCCGCCCGAGGCGCCGCTGACCACCAGCACGTACTGATCCTGGGCCGACAGGGTCGCCAGCCCCGGCCCGCCGGCGAGGATGGCCGCGAGCAGGACCGCGGCGGCGAGCAGCCCGTGGTGAAAGTCCCCGCTGCATTCGAGCGGCGATCCATCCCGCGCCTCGCCGCTCTCGGTGCAACGCGGGGTTCCACCACGGGCTGCTAGCGAATGGGCGCGATTCACCGAAGCCCCCACTGGCGCCGCAATCCCCATTCCGCCGCGAGCAGCCCGACAATCAGGAGGAACCCCCAGACGGTATCCCAGGCATCACGCAGGACCGGGGCGGGCGGCGGGCCGAGCCCGGCGCGCACGGCGTCTGCAAGCCGGCCGGCGCCAGCGAGGTCGACGGCCTCACCGCCGGTGGCCTGCGCGAGCTGCCGCAGCACGCGGTCGTGGCGGCGGGGCTCGCTCAACTCCGGATCCGAGCCCCCCACCAGCAGGGCGGCGTTCGCGGGTTCGAGGGTGTCGCCGCCGTGTTCGACGACCGCCGTCACCCGGTGCACGCCCCGTCCCCCCGGCGCAACCTCCACCGCGTAGCGTCCGGGCTCGCCCGGGCGCGGCAACGCGGCAAGCTCCTGTTCCGTGCCGTTCGGGTCCCGCACCCGAACGCGGATCCGGGCATCGGTCAGCGGCGCGAACCGTTCGTCGGCCGCCACGATCTCGATACGCAACGCCTCACCCTCGGATCGCCCGCCGTCGACCCGGAGCGTAACACGATCAGGCGCGCCGGCGCCCAGCCAGCGAACCGTCTGACGCCAGAACCGTTCGTAGGTCCGGTCGGTCGAGGGCGCCAGCATCTGCCAGCGCCAGGACGCCTCGCCCGCGAACACCATGGCGCGGCCGCCTCCGAAGCGCTGCACCGCGACGACCGGCAGGGACGCCGATGCGCCGGCCGCGACGGCGAGCACCGCCGCACCGGGGCGGGGCGGTCCCATCGGCACGATGCGTCCCAGCGCCGGCATCGCCGCCCACCCCCCGGTCGTCTCCTCGACGCTGGCCCCCAGGCGCATGATCGGGTGGCGCTCTCCGTCCGGGGTCAGGACCATGCGCGGCGGGCCGGCGGCATCGCCCGAGCCGAGGACGCCGGGGCGATCCTCTTCCCGCAGCGCCAACGGCAGCAGGGCCTCGAGGGGGGTGGCCTGGAACCCGCGCCCCTCGAACGAACGCGCGCCCATGACCAGCAGGCCTCCGCCCCGCTCGGACACGAACGCCGCCGTGTTCTCGATCTGCGGCGGGCGCAGCCGTTCCGGCTCGACGTTCCCCAGAATGACCGCGTCATACCGGAACAACGCCTCACGCGTCGCGGGATATCCGCCGGCCAGCGCGGGGGTGCGGTCGGCCGCACCCTGGATATAGAAGGTGCGCTCGCCCAGATCGTTCCGGCCCTTGTCGATCACCGCATCGATGACGACACCGGGGTCGCTGCGCAGGACCCGCTTCAGGAAGCTGTGCTCGTAACCGGGTCCGCCCTCGACGAGCAGGACGCGGCGGCGCCGGCCGGGGGGCGGCACCAGCACGCGGCGGACGTTGTTCGCGGCCACCAGCTCGCCGGCGTCGACGGGAATCTCGACCGTGTAGAGGGTGGCGCCATCCGGCTTGGGCGACACCGGCACGACGGTCCGGGTGACGGCGCCGTCCCCCGGCGGATTCACCGTCACCGCCCGTATCGCGCGGCCGTCCTCCAGCACCCGGACCTCGAACGGCTCCGCGCCGAACCCGTGACTCACGGTGGAGAACGCGAGGTCGATCGCCGACTCGGCGACGACCGGACGGCCGGCGACGAGGTCGATCACTTCGCGGTCGCGGGCCGCCTCGAGGGCGCCGACACCCACCGTGAAGACGGGCGGGCCGGCCGGTGCGGCGGGAGCCCCGGACCCGGTGTCGGCACCATCGGACACGAGCACGATGCCCGCCATCCGGCGCTCCCCGTAGTGCCTCACGACCTCACCGAGGGCGCCCGTCAGATCGCTCCAGCGGGCCTCGGGCCGCACCGCGGCGAGATCCAGCGGTTCGAGCCGCTCGCCGACCCCCCACAGCTCGACCTGCACATCGCCGGCGAGGGCGGGGATCAGGTCATCGCGGATCACCGCCACCGCCGCATCGAGCCGCGGCACGCCGCCCGCATCGACGATACCCATGCTGCGCGACTGATCGAGCAGGATCGGAAGCACCGGGCGATCCGCGAGCGCCGGCTCCACCCGTGTCGGCCGGGCGAGCAGCAGGAGGATCAACAGGAAGACGGCGAATCGGAGCCCGATCAACAGTCCCCGGCGCCACCGTGACAGCCGCGCGAGGGGCCGCAGATAGCCGCAACCGGCGGCGACGGCGAAGGCCGCGACCAGTCCCAGCGTCACCCACCACGGCCATAAGGCAGCGAGGCGCATCACGGAACCGCTCGCCGGGCGCCGGCCAGCGACCGATAGTACTCATCCACCAGACGCCGATAGCGCTCCGGCACCGCGTCGTCCGGTCCCGCCGCGTACCGGCCCCGAAGCGCCCGGTCCGCCAGCTCCTGCGAGCGATCCCTCTCGAACCGCTGCAAGGCGGTGACCAGATCGCGGCGCAGCGAGCTCCAGTGGGCGAAGTCCAGTCTTGCCCGGTCGGTGCCGGGCGCGGATCGGCTGCGCCACTGCTGCGCCCAGCGCTCGAGGTCGGCGACCAACCCGGGATTGACCTCTCCGAGCGCCCGGAGCAATTGAGGATGCCGGGCCAACTCGCCCGCCGCCTCCTGTCCTGCACCCGCCGTCCCCCCGGCGCCGTCGCTACCCGGCCGTTCCGATCGTTCGGCGCGGCGTTCGGGCGAACCCCCCTCCTCGCCCGAGCCTTCGCCGGCCGGGCGGGCATCGCTCCCCGACGGGGACGCCATCCCCGCCTCCTCCGCGGACGAGGCGTCGGGATCGGGCTCGCCGCCACGCGCCGAGGGCGGCGCGCCACCCTCTGCCGGCGGCTCCTCGAGGCTCTGGCGCAACCGCCGGGCGGTCTCCAGCTCGGCCACCAATCGCCGTTGCGCCTCGTCCTGCATCATGCCCCGCTGCAGCAGGCCGGCCACCGTCCCCAGCAGATCCGCCAGCGCCGTCTCTTCCGCGTGCAGGTCCTCCCCCGACCGCGACTCGCCGGCGGGACGCTCGCCGGCGGCTCGCAGGCGCTCGGCGCCGGCCCGCATCCGTTCCGCCACCTGTTCGCGAACGAGGGTCCGGTGCGCCTCCGCCACTGACGGATCGGCCGCGGGCTCGTTCGACGCCAGCGGCTCGACGACGGGGTCGGCGCCCCCGCGCAACGCAGACAGCCCCTGCTCGAGCGCCTCGGTCCGGCCGGCCAGGTCGTCTTTCTCACCGGCGATCGAGCCGCGATAGCGGGAGCTGCCATCCCCCTCTGCCGCCCGCTCCATTTCGCCGGCTACCCGGCGCTGGGCCTGGGCAAGCTGCTGCGCTTCGAGCTGCAGGTCGCCCAGTGCTCCCGCCCGCTCCGCCGGGCTGGCCTCCCCCAGGCGATCCGCGAGCCGCCGCAGGGCATCCTCGGCCTGGTCCCCGTGCTCGCGCGCGGCGCCGCCGTCCTCCCGGCGCAGGCCGTTCGCGGCACGCTGCATCTGCTCGGCCGCCCGGCGCAGCTCCTCGCGGGCGGTTCCCCCCGACCCGGGCTGCCCGTCCGCGCCGCGCTGCCGGCCGAGCTGTTCGGCCAGGTTCTCGAGCTCGGCCCGGAGCGTCTGTTGCTCCCGTCTCAACCGTTCCAGCACCCGCCGCCGCTCCTCCTCCGTTCCTGTCTCTGCGGATTGGCGCAAGTCCCGATTGATGCGCTCCTGCCGGCGGGCGAGCTCTTCCAGTCGGCGGAGCGCCTCGTCTTCCTCGCCGCTCCCCGATTCACCGGGTTGCCGGCCGGTCTCGTAACTGGTCTCCTGCTCGCGCCGCAACTCCCGATCGAACAGCGCCGAAAGGTCCTGTTGCGCCTGATAGCCCGGCGACCCCGGGCTCGGCTGCATCGAGACCTGCCGGCGCCGCACGGCCGCCTGGGCCGTCAACAACTGGTTCAGCGCCTCGGTCTCGTGCGGCATCGCCGATTCCGTGTCCAGCGCCGCCAGCGCCGCCTCGGCCGCGGTCATCGCCTCGACCGCGGCGTACATCGCCCGGCGCTGTTCCGCCCGACCGGTGCCGCCGGGCGCGCCCCCGCCGCCGGGCCCGAGCATCTGCCCCGCCGCTCCCGCCGCCGTGTCGCGCACGTCGCCCTGCACCTCCGCCACCGCGCGGACGTCGTCCGCGGTGCCGCCCGCCGGCTGTTGATCGAGCCGCCACGTGGCCACGACGATCTGCTTCTGCAACGCCGCCAGCCTGCCGATCTCGGCCGCCTGCGGCCCCAGACCGCCCTGGCTGAGCGCTTCCTCGAACGCGTTGTCGAAGGGCCGGATCTCCAGGAAGTACAGGTCGGAGCGCGCCTCGGTCGAGACGCCGCCGCGACCCGCGTCGCGCACCCGCGCGAAATAGGTGATGACGTCGCCCGGCTCGACCTCCAGGTCCTCGACGAGGAGCGTACGGACCCCGGTCACCGCCGCGGTTTGCTCGGGGATGTCGAACGGCAGCGCCCGATCGGCTCTGCCCGCGACCGTATACACCAGATCCAGGCGGTCGACGGCGTGGTCGTCGTCGGCCTCCACCTCGATGGTGACCTCTTCGAGCGGGGTAATCTCCCGGTCGCCGCCGGGCCGCAGCACCCGCACCGTCGGGGGCCGGTCGGTCGTAGCGCGAATGAGGTAGTCGGCCGCGTCCCGGTTCGACAATCCGTGGGCGTCGACGACCCGCACCGAGTAGTGCCCGTTCCCGTCGACCACCAGCGTCGCGGTGCGGCCGGCGTCCCCGGCGTCGGACAGCGCCACCCGCCGGCCGTCGGACAACACCAGCGCCCCGTCCGCGACCGGCTTGTCGGTATGCACGACCAGCCTCGCGGCGGTGCCGGCGGGGGCGAACAGATCGCCGCCGTCCTCCTCGACCCGCAGGGCGAGGCCGGTGAACGACGGATACGTATATTCGACGTCGATCCGCGTCACCCGCGGCGGCGACATCGCCTCGACCCGATAGTCCGGGGACGTGAGCGCGGCGGCGCCGACCCGGTACCGGAAGCTGCGGGTGACCGAGGGGAACTCCGCGAGATAGCCGTCACCGGCCGGATGCATGCGAATCTCGCGCGGGGTCATGCCGTCGAGCACCGACAGGATGGGCGGGGTCCGCGCCGGCGCGCTGCTGCCGCCGGTGAATCGGGCGCGGATGCGGAGAGGCTGGCCGGCCACGAGCCGGGTGTCGCCCGGGTCCACCCGGAGCTCCACCCCCGACGGCAACGCGTGCAGCCAAGCCGTCCGGGCGATCCGGCTCAGCGGGGTGAACCCGAAGGCCACCACCGCGGCGAGCACCGCCAAGGCCGACAGGCCCCGCACGGCGGCGCGGCGCAGGCGCGCGGGAGCGACCACCCGGGTGAGCTCGATCCCGCGGAGGCGTTGGGCGGCATCGGCAATCACCAGCTCGGGAAAGCCGGCAGCCGACCGCGACGCCGCGAGGGCGGCCGCGCTGGCCACCCGATCTTCCAACTCGGGACACCGCTCCTCGACGAAGCGGGCCACCCGCTCGTCGGAGGGCGGCCGGCGCAGCGGCCACAGCACGCGCGCGCCGAACGCCAGCGTCGCCAGAAGTGCGGCCCCGGCGGCCACCAGCAGCGGAACGTCCGGCGGCGCGAGAAGCAGCTCCACCGCGATGACCGCCAGCAGGCCGATGCAGGCGCCCCGCGCGACGCGGGCCAGACCGTGCAGCCACCGGGCGGCCAGCCAACGGCGCCGGACCCGGGTCAAGGCGATCCGCAGCTCGGTCCTGTGCCCCTCAGCCATGGCGCCAATTGTCTCACCCGTCCGGGGCCGCGGCAACCGCCCACGGAGCAGTAGCGCAGGCAGCCTGCGCAACGACCGCGGACCGTCCCCGGTCGCGCGTCGTCGGGGACGACCGGGTCCGCAGCCGGGCTCCGCGGCGGGCGGTATTCATTCAGTACGAATGTGATACGATGCGGACATGGGGGACTTGGTCAGGCTGATGACACTGGAGGGCGCCGGCGTGCTGCTGGTGCTGGTGTGGCTGGTGGTGAGGCTGGAATGGATGCGATCCGAGAACACCAACGCGCATCGCGCCATCACGAAGAACATCGACGACGTCAAGCAGGATGTCCGGATGCTCATCAAACACCTGCTGGAACGCAAGCCTGCGGGAACGGACGCCTGACAACGCCATCGCCCTGCCCGCCCCAACCTTCCCGCCGCGCCTTCCCGCGGACGGATGGAGATCGGGCCGCGTAGAGTGGACGCCGACCGCGCCAGCGGTCAGGGCGTCCGGGCGGCCAGCAAGCCTTCGCCGACGAGCACGAGGGCCATGCCGATCAGCAGGTAGCGCCACAGATTCTGCGCCGACTCCTGAGTAGACGCCGACTCCCGGGGGTCGGCCGATTCCGCCGCCTCGAGTTCCGCCACTCGGGCGAGACGGTCGACCGACGCCTGGAAGGCCTCGTTGGTGAGGGGGGTGAAGGTCGACTCCCCGGTATCCACGTTCAGCACGATGGGTCCGGTGGGGTCGGGCAGCCGCGCGGGCCCCGGCTCACCCGGCGCCCCCGGCGGGGCCGCGCCGACCACGAACTCCCGGGACGGCGGCGACCGGACCGCGAGATAGCCGACCATTTCATGAAGCAACGGAACGAACACCGCTCGCCGGGGCAGATCGTTTCCCTCGTTGCGCAGGTCGGAGGCGAACACCAGGACTCGGCCCGCGCCGGCCGCATGATCGACCAGCGCCGGGGTGCCGTCGGTGAACGAGAGCACCACCGCCCCGGCCGCCGCGTCGATCCCGACCGTCCGCGCGAAGCGGGACTCGCCGAGCCGGCTTGCCAACCCCGCCAGCACCCGAACCACCGGATGGCGCAGATCGGTCGGCACCAGGGTCACCGGCGCGGCGTGCGTGCGGGTCGCGTCCGGATCGCGCGCGGCGCCGGCGCCCAGGAGACCGGCCCTGGCCGCGGCCGCCGCCGCCGTTTCGCCGACCGCCAGCAGTCCGCCGCCGCCGCGCACGAACGAGGCGAGCCGCTCGCGCCCGATGCGGCCGAGACCGCGGGCGCCCGCCAGCACCACCACCACCGCCTCCGCCAGCAGGTCCGGCTGCCGCTCCAGGTCCGCCGCCTCCGCCGTGGTGAGGGTGAACCCGTCCACCGCCCCGCCGGGGGCGAGGGCCCGTTCCAGATAGAGCTCGCGGGCCCGCCGGTCTTCCGTGACCAGAAGTACCGCGACGGCGTCTGCCGCGTCCAGCCGCCGGTAGCGGCGATCGTCGGCCGGATACCCCACCGGATCCGAGACCACCGCGGTCACGAGTCCCGAGGCCGGCAGCTCCAGGGGACGCCTGATCGTCGATCCGCCGGGCTCCACCCGCTGGACGCTGTCGTCCACCACCACGCCGTTCACCTCGATCGAGAGCCGGGTGTCCTCCTCGGAGGTCCCCCAGCGCCACAACCGGACCGCGGTCTGCGACGGTTCCCGGTCGACGCCGACGACCGCGAGGTTGCCGGCGGGCGCGGCCACCCGCCGGGTCTCCACCTCGACGTGCGGCGAGAGACCGCCGGTCCCTACCTCCCAGCCGCCGGCCTGCAGGTCGGTCACCACCACCACCCGCCCCGGCCGGTCTCCGATCAGGGCCGAGGCGGCGGCGAGCCCATCACGGTAGCGGGTGCCGCGCGGGCGCGGCGACAGCCCGTCGACCGCGGCATGAGCCCCGCTGCGCGCGCGGGCGAGGGGGGCCACCACCCGCGCGACGTCGTCGAACGCCACCACCCCCACCAGTTGCTCCGCCGGAATCGCATCGATGACCGCGTGGGCCAGCGCCCGCGCCTCGGCCGCCTGCCCGGGCGCGGACACGCTGAAGGACGTGTCGGCGAGCACCACCGTCGCGCGCTCGCCGGGCTCGGCCGGGTCCGCGATGAACGGGCGCGCGAACGCCAACGCGAGCAGCAGCACCGCGGCCACGCGAAGCGCGAGGAGCAGGAGCTCGCGCAAGCGCTGCCGGCGGGTCTGCTCGAGCCGCGCGCCGCGCAGGAGGCGCACGTCGCTGAACGGCACGCGCGGCAGACGCTCGCGCCGCAGGAAGTGCAGGACGATGGGAACCGCGATGGCCAGGGCGCCGAACAGGAACGCCGGCGTGAGAAACGACATTCACCGCCTCCGCCCGCGCGCCGCGAGATACGCGAGCAGCGCCGTGTCCAGGGGACGGTCCGTACGCAGGAGGTGATAGTCGATGCCGGCGGGACGGAGCGCCTCGCGATAGCGTTCGACGAGGGCATCGATCTGCGCCAGGTAGTGCCGGCGCACCCGGGCCGGCACCACCGGCACTTCGTCGGCCGATTCCAGATCCCGGAACCTCGCCGCCTGCTCGAACGGGAAGGTCAGCTCTGCCGGATCGAGGACCTGGAACACCAGGACGTCCGACCCGCGGAACCGCAGGTGCTTCAACCCCTCGATGATGCCCGCGGGGTCGTCGAGGAGGTCAGAGACCAGCACGACGAGCCCGCGGCGCTGCATGCGCGCGGCGAGCCGATGGAGGGGCATGGCCACGTCGGACCGGGTCCCCGCCTCGGCCCGGCTCAGCCGCGCGAGCAGCCGGCGCAGATGGCCGCTCCGGGCGCCCGCCGGCACCGCGTCGACCACCTGGTGGTCGAAGAGCGTCAGCGCGACCCCGTCCCGCTGGCGGTGCATCAGGTAGGCGAGCGCGGCCAGCACGAAGGACCCGTACTGGAGCTTGTCGACCGTCTGCGAGCCGTAGGCCATCGAGGCGCTGACGTCGAGGAGCAGGTGGCACTCGAGGTTGGTCTCCTCCTCGAACTTCTTGACGTAGTACCGGTCACGGCGCGCCGCGAGCTTCCAGTCGATGGTGGCCGGGTCATCGCCCGGCACATACGGGCGGAACTCGCTGAACTCGACGCTGAATCCCTTGAACGGGCTGCGGTGGAGGCCGACGAGAAACCCCTCGACGATGGTGCGGGCGATCAGCTCGAGCGACCCGATGCGAGCCACGATGGCGGGGTCGAGGAACGACCGTTGGTCGGCGGCCGCGGGGGGCATCTCGTGCGCTCACATCCCGCTGGCCGGCGCCGGCACCGTCTCGAGCAGACGGGCGATGACCCCGTCGGCATCGACGCCGTCCGATTCCGCGTAGAAGTTGGTGATGACGCGGTGTCTGAGAATGGGGTGGGCGAGCGCCCGCACGTCATCCACCGAGACGTGGTAGCGCCCCCGCACCAGGGCCCGGGCCTTGCCGCCGAGGACAAGGGCCTGAGACGCCCGGAGGCTCGCACCCCACCGAACCCACTTCTCGACGAAGGGCGGCGTATTGGGTTGTCCGGGCCGGGTCGCATCGACGAGACGGACCGCGTAGCGCGCCACCGCTTCGGCCAGCGGCACCTTCCGCACCAGCTGCTGCGCGGCCAGGATGTCGTCCCCGTTCAGCACCCGCGCCAGAACGGGCTCGTCGTCGCCGGTCGTCGCGGTCACCACGCTGACTTCATCGTCCTCGGAGAGATACCGGACGACCACGTTGAACATGAAGCGATCGAGCTGCGCCTCGGGCAGCGGATAGGTCCCCTCGAGCTCGATCGGATTCTGGGTGGCCAGCACGAAGAACGGGCGGCGCAACGGATAGCTGTGCCCCGCCACCGTGACCTGGTATTCCTGCATCGCCTCGAGCAGCGCCGACTGCGTCTTCGGCGGCGTCCGGTTGATCTCGTCGGCGAGGATGATCTGGGCGAAGATCGGCCCCTCGCTGAAGGTCAGGGTGCGATGGGCGCCCGACTCGTCCAGAATCTCGGTCCCGGTGATGTCCGCCGGCATCAGGTCCGGCGTGAACTGGATCCGCTTGAACGGCAGATCCAGGATGTCGGCGAGGGCCTTGATGAGCCGGGTCTTGGCCAGCCCCGGCACGCCGGTGATCAGGCAGTGCCCCCCGGTGACCAGCGCCGTCAGGACGAGGTCGATCGCCTCGTCCTGGCCGACGATCACCCGGCGGAGCTCGCCGAGAATCCGCTCGCGGCTGCGGGCGAGGTCGCGGGCCCCGGCCGCCGCCGCCTCCGCCGAGGCGGAGAGACCGGCCGGCGGACCCGGGGGCGTCGAAACGACGTCGAGGCCTTCGGTCGACACGTCAGCCATGAGCCCGGACCGGCGCCGCTCCGATGCGGAGCATCGACTCAGTGCGTGAGCGCATAAACGACCTCGTTGATCATCATGCGGTAGGCCTGCGCGGTGTACTTGATGTAGCCGGGGTAGTCTTCCGCATTCGACCACTCCCATCCGTCGCCCATGTCGGTGTTGAAGTTGAGGAGGACCATGGCGCGGCCGTCATCGTCCAGAATCGCATGCAGCCCCGCCTCGTATCCACCCTTTTCCCAGGTGACCCCGTTGAAGAAGGACCCGAGCCCCGGGATCTGCGGATACTCGGTCAGGCGGTAGAACGCGCTGAACACCGGGTGGTCGAGCGGGAGCTTGACGATCTCCCGATCCGGAAACACCCTTTCGAGCTCCTGCCGGACGACGCCGAGCTCGACCGGCCCGTGGAAATCGTCGAAGGTCGCGGTGCCGCCCCGCAGCAGGAATTCCCGCAGGACATCGACCTCGTCGGGCTTGAGCCGCAGATTTCCCGGCTCGACGAAGTAGATCCAGGGGTACTCCCACAACCGCTCGTCGGCGAGGGTCAGCACCACCGGGTCCTTGACCCGGATCGAGGTGACCCGCCCGAGCCGGCGCGACAGATTCTGCTCTGCCGCCGGGCCGTCGATCGCCCACGGATCGCTCCAGTACCGCGCCCGGAAGGCGCGCAACTGCTCCTCCCACGAAGTGTACCGAATCCGCACGAAGGTCCACTCCAGACCGTCGAGCTGGGGCGTCGGCGGGGCCGCGTCGATATCGGTGATCAGCGCGCCCGGCGGCTGCGCGGCGGCCGGGGACGCCCCGCCGAAGAACATCGCGAGCAGGATCAGGAGCCCGTAGCGGAACCGCGGGTTGCACCGAAACCGGCCCGGTGTCACAGACCCGCCCCCACGATCTCCAGCAGCAGCTCCTGGGCGCGCTCGTAGGTCGGCGCGATCTCGAGCGCGGCGATCACCTCGCGCTTCGCCGCGTCCGGCTCGCCGGTCGCGAGGTAGCTG
The DNA here is from genome assembly GCA_965229825.1 of Vicinamibacterales bacterium. GTDB lineage: Bacteria > Acidobacteriota > Vicinamibacteria > Vicinamibacterales > UBA8438 > JAJEEA01. The sequence goes on along the minus strand of CBDDJQ010000010.1, from coordinate 584,313 downwards.
TCCGCGAGGTCGACGTGGGCCGACACCCGATCGATGGGCCCGACGGCCAGGGCAATCCCGAATTCCCGCACCGCGACCGCAGCCTCGCCGCCGGCCATCGCGAGACGGCCGAGGGCCTGATGGGGCTCGGCATCGAACGGGTCGAGCGCGACGACGAGCTCGTAGGCGCGACGCCGCCGCGGATCGTCCCCGGCCTCCTCGGCCAGCGCCGCCAACTGCCGGGCCGCGTCGAGGGCCCGATGGTCGTGTTCGAGGTGGGCCTCCAGATGCGCCATCGCCCGTTCCCGATCCGCCGCCTCCATGGCGATGGCGGCCAGCGGCAGATGGGCGCTGTTGTCGCCGGTGGCCATCGGCGCGAGGGCCGCCGCCTTCTCGAACGCCGCCTGCGCCGCCCCGGTATCGCCGGTCGCCCGCAGGGCGTGACCCAGCGACATCTGGACGGGAAAGCTCTCCGGATACTGGTCGTTCAGCTCCCGCAGGTGCGCGAGCCGGGCCTCGCCCTCCAGCTCCCGATTCCACTGTTCCGGCCCCGCCATCGCCTGACGCAGCGCGCCGAATCGCGCCTCGACGGCGACGTCGAACGACGCCTGCAACGTGTCGAAATCCAGTCCGACCCGGTCGAGGGCAGCCTCGGTGTCGAGCCCGTCCCCGTAGGCCCGCAGGAGGTCGTAGATCGTCGACTCGCCATACGCCTCGATGATGTGCTCGACGAGCACCGAGGCCTGGAAGTACGCGATGGAGATGGTCTCGGGCCGCGAGAAGCCGCCGTTGAGATCGCGGAGCGACAGCACGTCGTCCCGGTTGAGATTCGTCGCGAACTCCAGATCCTGATCGCGAGCCCAGTCGCCTCGCGCCCGTTTTTCTTCGAACGTCGAGAGCCCCTCGGTCAGCCACCGCGGGACGCGCTGGTTCGACATCTGCAGGGCGATGACGTGCGCCATCTCGTGCCACAGCGTCGACTCCCAGTTGAACTCGCCCGGACTGCGGGCCCGGGGCGAGTCGAGCGTCACCACCTTGCCGAAGCAGGCCCCCAGCGCCCCGATCATGCCGGGCAGGCCCAGCGTCCGCACCGCGAAGTGGTCGTGTTGCGGGAACACCTCGATCAGGATTGGCACCTCGGGCTCCATGCCGTAGCGTGCCGAGAGGTCGTCCAGCGCCCGCTGGCCGAGATCGATCACGTAGTCCTTCAGCACCGGGGCTTCATCCGGATGGAGCCGTACGATCAGGTCGCCCTCCTCGAACGTCTCGAACTCGTCGAGGGTGTCGAGCATCTCCAGCAGGTTGAAGGTGATGACGTCGTACGGATCCTCCTCGAACGATCGTTCGAGGGCCTGCCGCGCCCCCGGTTCGTCACCGGTCCGGAGCAGATGCATGCCCAGCTCGGCGTGGCTGCGCGTGTTGGACGGATCGAGCTCCAGACCCCGGCGCACCAGCGAAGCCGCCTCCTCGAACCGGTAGTTCCGGGCGGTCAGGTTGCCGGCGACCCGGTAGACCTCGCCATAGGTCGGATTGATCTCGAGCACCCGTCGGACCTCGGTCTCGAAGTCCTCCAGCCGGTCCTCGACGTAGGCCACCGCGGCCACCAGCGACCGCGCTTCGAGGCTCCGGTCGTTGATGGCCAGGGCTCGATCGAGCGACGCGCGGCCGGCTTCGTGGTCGCGGTCGTCGAGACTGCGCTGGGCCAGGAACAGATGCGCGTCCAGATAGTCCGGATCGATCTCGATGGCCCGGCCCGCGGCCGCGCTCGCTTGCGGGGGGTTGGTGTCCGCCAGGGCGCGGGCCATCCCCAGAAGCGCCGGCGCCCAGTCCTCGTCGATCTCCAGCGCCGCGATGTAGGACTGCGAGGCCTCCGCCTGATCGTACTTCTCCCCGAACAGGTCGCCCCAGAGGGTCTGGATCGCGGGGTCGTCGGGAGCCACCCCCGCCGCGTTCCGCAGCAGCCCGTTGGCCTGCCGGTAGCGGCCGAGGGCCCGCGCGGCGCGGGCCGCCCGATACAGGTCGGCGACGGCCGGCGAACGCTGCAACCGGTCGACGAGCACCCGCAGCCGGGCCGCCGCCTCGTCCCGCCGGCCCAGATACTGGTGAAGCAACGCCAACTCCAGCCCCGCCGCGCTGATCGGATTGGCGTCCGCGACCGGCCCGAGCCGTTCCTCCGCCGCGGCGTACTCGCCCCGGCGGACGTCGAGACGCGCCAGCAGCGCCGCCGCCGACGGGTCGGCGGCATCCCGGTCCTCGGCCAGGGCGCGTGCCTCGTCGTAGGCGCCATGGGCCAGCGCACGGGTGGCCGCGCGGTGAAACTCATCCTCCTCCGTCCGCGTGTATCGGCCCTGGGCCGACGCCGCGGCCGGCCACACACACGCGAGGCCGACGACGACCGCGGCGCAAAGCACGCCGGAGCCGGGACGTCTGCTGGTCACCACTGCATCTCCCCTCTGGATCAGATCACCAATGGTGCGATTATATCCAGGTCAGGCAGCGACCGGCGTCCGCGGCAGAACCCCGCGCCGCACGCGTCCTGTTGACAGTCGGCGGATCCTTGCGGGACTTCGTTCCCCCGTGGACCGGATCTGTTCGGGCGCCGCCACCCTGCGCAGGAGCGCTGTCGCCGTCACCGGGGCCGGAGTGACGGCGGGACTGCTGGCGGCGGCCTTGGCCGGCCGGAGTCTGGCTCTAGCCCACCTGCTCTACGGCGTCAGTCCGTACGACCCGGCCACGTTCGCGGCCGGCGTCGTCCTGGCCGCGCTCGCCGCTTCCGCGATTCCGGCGCGCCGGGCCGCCCGGCTCGACCCGATGACCGCCCTGCGGGCGGAATGATCGCGCGACGGGCGCCCGGAGCCCGTGGTGAACCGCGGGCTCTTGGAACGGGCTCCCCGAGGCCCGCGGTGGCGCCTGCCCTGCAAAGGCGTGAAGAGCGGGCCTATCGGGCCCAGGTGAACCGCGGACTGAACGCAGTCCGAGAAACAATGCGTCAGGCCGGATCGGGCGAATGCAGCGGGGCCTTACCGCCGCGCTGCCGGGCTCGCCGGCCTTTTCCTGTCGCGAGAGTACCCATGCCACTCACAGGAAGGCGACCGACTGGTGCGAGGGAATCTCGAACCGGCGGCGGCACCGGGGGCAGGACAGCATGTCGTCGACCCGCACCATGTAATCGCGGAGTTTGCGATACATCTCGCGGTCCTCGGCGTCGGCCCCGCGCGGCGGCTGGTCCTTCTTGAGACGCCGGATCCATCGCACCTGAAACTCCCCCCGGTGCCGACACTTGGGACAGGTGAAGGTAGCTGGTTTCAGCTCCTCCCGTTCGTTGAAGAAATCGCGCTCATGGCGTGCCATGGGATGATCATACCCGCGGCATCCGATACGCGCATGCCCACCCCTCGGAGGCCGGGGGATTCAGGCGTCCTTGATGCAGGTGACGAGGGACCAGATGCGCGGGATGTTGACTTTCTCGATCGAGATCGGCTCGAGACCGGCCTGGGCCAGGAACGCCGGCAGATCGAGATCCGCCTTGAAGCCGAGATGCACGGTAACCGGAGAGATCAGGCGTTCTATTTTCGCCCCCAGCCTGCTCCTGCTCATGAAGTGATTGAGGAACACGAACCGACCACCGGGCCGGCAGACGCGCCGCATCTCATGCACCGTCTGGATGGGATCGGAGACCACGCTGATGGTGTACGGCGCATAGACGATGTCGAACGAATCGTCGGGAAACGTCAGCGCCTCGGCGTCCATCTGCAGCAGCCGGACGTTGGTCAGCCGGCGCCGGGCGATGCGCCCCTCCGCCTTCTCGAGCATCGATGCGGACAGGTCGATGCCGGTGACCTGACAGTCGCGCGGGTAGAGCACCGCGTTGATTCCGGTGCCGACCCCGACTTCGAGCACGCGGTCCCCCGGCGAGATCCCGAGCAGCCCGATCGATTCGAGCCGACCCGCATGCAGCGTCGGACCGAAGGTGAAGTCGTACACGGAGGCGATCTTCTCGTAGACCTCTTCGACGAAGTCGGTGTCCACGGACGCGACGGACAGCGCGCGCGTCGCGGCATCCGGAGGCGCAACGGCCTTCTTGGGGTCGGACTCCTGCGACTGTAGGGGCATGTGGTTTGCGCTCCGCTTGGCGGTCGGCCGGAGGTCTCGAGGACACCCGTGCGATTGCGATGCACGGAACCCCAAGAGAAGACGATCGAGTGACTATACCGTTTTCACTGACCGAGGGGCAAGGAAAGAACCGGGGCCGCACCGGTTCGCGCTCGAGGCGCGGCACGGGCCGGCAGGACGGTAACTCATTTACTTGTAGTGCTTTGACCGCCATCGCGAGGTTTGACAGGCCGGAGACGGCGCCGGTATAGTGGCCCGAGCCGGTCATCCTGCGACGAATCGGGTGCCGGTCGTCGCCATCCCCGCTGGCCATGCCGCAGGAAGTCCTCACGGAACAGGCGATCTTGACCACCTTGGTGGTCAAGATCGCCCTCGTGGCGGCGCTCGCCACCATGCTGGTCCGGTTCGGGCAGTTCCGCCGGATCCTGCTCACCGAGAAACGCGCCTGGCGCGAGCGGCTGACGTTCGCGTTCGCGTTCGGCATCCCCGTCAGCATCGGAGTCATCTCCCGGCTGCTGCTGAACTACGCCGCGGCGGATCTGTCCCTCGCCGGCTCGTTCCTGGCCGGACTCATCGCGGGTCCCTACGCCGGGGCCATCGTCGGCGCTCTGGTCGGACTCCCGGCCCTGATGGCCGGCGAATGGATCGCGATTATCGTCATGGTCGGCTGCGGGTTCGCCGGCGGCGGACTGCGCGAGCTGTGTCCGAAAGAGGCGATCTGGCACGTCAGCCCGTTGCTGGTGACCGCCCTGCGGCGGCACACTTGGCGGCTGGCGGGACGGTTCCCGATCGACTGGCAGCTCACCCTGATGGCCGGACCGATCTGCCTCGAGCTGCTCCGGCAAGGGCTCGCGCTCCGGTTCGGAACCAACCGGCTGTTCGCCCTCGAACCGGTCGCCCTCGAACCGGCCAACGCGTGGCTGGTGGTGATGACTGTGCTGACGACCGTCATGTCGGTCGCCATTCCCATCAAGATCTGGAACACCGCCCGCATCGAGCACCGGCTGCAGGAGCAGGAAAAGCTGCTCATGCAGGCCCGGGTCGAAGCGCTCGCCAGTCAGATCAACCCCCACTTTCTGTTCAATACGCTGACGTCGATCTCGTCGCTCATCCGCTCGCAGCCTGAAACCGCCCGCATGCTGATCGGCAAACTGTCGGGGCTGCTGCGCCGGTTGCTGCGAAGCCAGGAGCACTTCGTCACCCTGCGCGAAGAAATCGAGTCGATCGACGAGTATCTCGACATCGAAACCATCCGCTTCGGTCCGACGCTGATCGTCGAGAAGCAGATCGCCCCGGAGACTCTCGATCAGATGGTGCCCAGCATGTTGCTGCAACCCCTGGTGGAAAACGCCATCAAGCACGGCATCTCCCGCAAGGTGGGCGGCGGCCGGATCACCATCTCGAGCGGACGCGTCTGCGGGCATACCGTGATCGAGATCATCGACGACGGCCTGGGAATGGTGACCGACGTCCCCGACCCCGGCGGGCGGGGCGGGATCGGCCTGAAGAACGTCGACGAGCGCCTCCGGGTCATCTACGGCGCCAACTATCATCTGAAGCTGAACAGCGCGCCCGGCGAAGGAACGCGCGCCCGCATCGAGATTCCGGAGCTGGCGTTGCCTCGAACCGCCACCGCCTAGACAGGCGCTTGCGCCGCAGAAGTTTTGCGCCAGCGAAACTTCAAACGCGACCGCAGGTCGCGCGGTGGCCCGTGGCGGGCGGTCCTGATAGAATGCCTCTGCGAATTCTGGTTGCCGACGACGAGCGGCTTGCACGGAACGAGTTGTGCTTTCAGCTCGATCAGTTCGACGACGTCGAGGTGGTCGATCAGGCGGCCGACGGGCCGCAGGCGGTGTCGTTGGCCGAGGCGCTGAATCCCGATCTGGTGCTGCTCGACATCCAGATGCCGGGGATGACCGGGTTCGAAGTGGCCCGCCGGCTACTAGAGCGCGGCGTCAGGAGCCGGGTCGTCTTCGTGACTGCCTACGATCAGTACGCGATCGAGGCGTTCGAAGTCAGCGCGGTCGACTATCTCCTGAAACCGGTCGAGTCGGCTCGGCTCGCCGAATCGATACAGCGGGTTCGGCGTCTGCTGGTGACGCCGCCGGAACACCCGGATGAATCGGTTGCAAACAAGGAACTCGAACGGATCGTCCAATATGTAGCGGAACGGCAGCACCGGCGGGAACGTCTGGCCGTCAAGGCGGGCGACCGCTTCCTGCTCGTTCAGGCGGACGACATCGTGTATGCCTCGCTGGCCGACGATGTCATCACGATCGTGGCCGGAACCGTATCCGGCACATCGAACTATCGCACGCTCGATGAGCTGCATTCGCATCTGGACCCCGCGGTGTTCTGGCGCGTGCATCGATCTCATGTTGTCAACATCAACAAAATCAAGGAGATAGTGCCCTGGTTCAGCCGCAACTACATCCTGAGGATGAAGGACGGGAAAGGTACGGAGATTCCGGTCAGCCGCACCCAGACCAAGCGTCTCCGGGAGTATCTGAGCCTCTAGCGGCTGCGCCGGCATCCGCCGCCCCGCCCCAGGCCCAAGCCTCGGGCACGGCGGACGGATCGGAAGGCCCACCGCCCCATCTGCTCTCTCCCAGCCAGGCCTACGATGCCGAGCGGAAGGCACGGCGCTCGGCCATCGCGGCGCAGGCCGGCGAGGAAGTCACGGCGTGGATCAAGACCTTTGCTTCCGCCGCCGTCTACGCGACGCTCATCGTCACCTTCGGGTTCCAGGTCGCCCGGGTCGAGGGCCGCAGCATGGAACCGACGCTGGAGGACCAGGACCGGCTGATCGTCAACAAGGCGCTCTACCGGTTCTTCGCTGCTCCCGCACCTGGTGACATCGTCATGCTCTACTACCCGCGCAACCCCGACCAGTCGTTCGTCAAACGGGTCATCGCGCAGGAGGGCGACGAGGTGCGGATCGAGGACGGGAACGTCTACGTCAACGATGTCCTCTTGCCGGACGAGTACGTGCCGCCCAGATTCCGGAGCCACGAGAACCTCGGTCCGGAGCGGGTCGAAGACGCCCACTACTTCGTGATGGGCGACCACCGGAACAGCAGCTCCGACAGCCGCCACTGGGGTCAGGTGCCCGAACGCTACGTCATCGGCAAGGTGCATCTCCGCTGGTGGCCGCTGTCGAACGCGACGATATTCTGACCGAAGCGATGCCCGGCAGTGGCCGCCTACCGGCCCATCCGGTGAGCGGCCCGCAAGTGCGAGGTTTCGCCACGGCGGCCGGATCTAGTGTGCCGTCCCTTAAGTAATGGAGTAAAATTGGGGCTCTCTCAGGAGGAGGGTCCCCATGCCACGAGGCCGTCCGGTTGCTCCCATCGAACTCAGCGAGGCGGAGCACGCTCATTTGACTCAAATCAGCCGGTCCCGATCGCTCCCGAGCGGGTTGGTCCAGCGGGCGCAGATCGTGCTCGCCTGCGCCGAGGGCAGGTCGAGCACGGCCGTCGCGGCGCGGTTGGGCGTGAGCAACGCCACCGTCGGCAAGTGGCGTAGACGGTATCGCGAGTGCGGTCTGGAAGGCTTGCACGACGAACTCCGCCCCGGGCGGCCGCGCACCTACGATGATGAGCGCGTAGCCGCCGTCATCAACCACGCCCTGCAGGCGACACCGCCAGACCGGACGCATTGGAGCGTGCGCTCGATGGCCGGCCACAGCGGCGTCTCGAAGAGCACGGTGCAGCGGTGGTTCAAGTTGTTTGGAGTCCAGCCGCACCGGCAGGGCTCGTTCAAGCTGTCCACCGACCCGTTTTTCGTCGAGAAGGTGCGCGACATCGTCGGGCTCTACCTCAACCCTCCGGACCACGCCGTGGTCCTGTGCGTCGACGAGAAGAGCCAAATCCAGGCGCTGCAACGGACGCAGCCGGTGCTGCCGATGGGCCTGGGGTACGTGGAAGGGGTTACTCACGACTACTGGCGTCACGGGACCACTACCTTGTTCGCGGCCTTGGCAGTGGCTACCGGTACGGTGCTCACGCAATGCAAACCCCGCCACCGGCATCAGGAGTTCCTCGCCTTTCTGCGCCACATCGACGCGAACGTCCCCGCCGACCTCGACGTGCATCTGATCGTCGACAACTACGCCACGCACAAGCATGCCCGCGTGAAGGCGTGGTTGGCGAACCGGCCACGGTACCACGTCCACTACACGCCGACCTACGCGTCCTGGATCAACCAAGTGGAACGGTGGTTCGGCATCATCACCGAACAGGCCATCCGCCGCGGCTCCTTCAGCAGCGTGCGGGAACTGATCGGGAGAATCAATCGCTTCGTCGAGCGGTACAATACGGATGCCTCGCCGTTCGCTTGGACTGCCACGGCGCAATCGATCCTCGCCAAGGTGGAACGCATTGCACTGTATATTTCCGGGACAGCACACTAGAAGAACCGCACCGAATAGCCCACCTTGATGCCGCGGCCCATCTCCGGAGCCAGGTCCTTGATGAAGGACGTGTGGTTCCGGTAGAGCGCGTTGGTCAGGTTGTACCCCGTGAAGGTCAGGATGTGGGCCGCGTGCTGCCGCGGCCAGACGTGGGACGCGCGCAAGTTGACCACCGAGTAGCCCTCCGTCTCGGTCTCTCCGCGGAACAAACGGTCCTGGGCGCCCGCGAACTCCAGCTCCGGGCTGACCGTGAACCCGCGGTACGGCAGGTCGAGGCTCAACGTCGCCCGTAGCGGCGGGATGCGCGGCAGCGGTTCGTTGGTCGTGGTGAGCTTGGCGTTGACGTAGCCGATGCCGAGCGTCGTCCACACCTGGCTCCCCAGCCGCACGCTCCCGCGGGCGTCCCACCCGACGAACCGGCTGTCTCCCTGCTGGAAGTCGAGGACAGGGAGACCATCGGCAATCGCGCCGGTGCGTTCGCCGAAGATGAAGTCGTCGATCTCGTAGACATAGACGTTCAGGTTGCTTCGGACCCGCTCGGACTGGTGCCGCAGGCTCAGGTCGAGGCCGAGCGTCGTCTCGGCGTCGAGGTTCGGATTGCCGACCTCGAAGGCGAGGTTCCCGACGTGCGGGCCGAAGTTGTACAGCTCCTCGAGGGCCGGGGCGCGGTGCGACGACGTTACGTTAGCGACGAACGCGCTGCTCGCGCCCAGATCGGCGTGCAGGCCGACAGACGCCGAGCTCCCCAGGAAGTGGCGATTCCGGGGGTCGGGTGCCTCCAGCGCGTCGTCCTGGCCGTCGTCGTCGTGGCCATCGGCGTCCTGGCCGTCGTCGTCGTGGCCATCGTCGTCGTGGCCATCGTCGTCCTCGCCATCGTCGTCGTGGTCGTCGGCGTCGTCGTGGTCGTCGGCGTCATGACCGAGCGGCCGCTCGCCCGTCCGGTAGTCGTTCCGCTCGACCCGGCCGCCGAACTGCAGCCGGTAGCGTCCGAAGTCGATCTCCTCGTAGGCGAAGGCAGCGAACGAGGTCTGGTCCGTCTCCGGCGCGAGCGCCTCGAGCCCGACCGCCTCGAAGTTGCGCACCTGCGCCCACGCCCCGAACCTGCCCGACGCGCGCGCCGTTTGCCGCTGGTCCGCCTCGGCGCGCAGGATGTAGGTCCGGTTGTTGAACCGCGTGCCTACGCTCTCGATCCCGTCCGCGATCTCCAGCTCGTCGTGGCTCCAGTCGATGACGTTCGCCGTGAAACGGACCCCCTCGACGGCTCGGTTGGAGAGGTTGCGCAGACCGATGTCGAAGCGGCCGGCGCGGCGCCGTGAGTCCAGGTCGACCTCCAGCTCCTCTTCGTGTCCGGCCTCGTCATCGCGGTCTTCGGCGCTGTGCGCCCCATGAAACACGCCTGCGAACGGAACGCCGTGCCGGCCATCCTCCGTCGTGAGCCCGGCGCTGGCGAACGCCCGAGCGCCGAACCAGCCGACGCCGGCCCGCGCGTTCATCAGCTCCGTCGCGGAGTTCTCGACGACCCCCTCGGGAGTCTCGTAGTCACCCGTCCGCCGCAGACTGCCGCCGCCCCAGAAGAGGAGTTCGCCCTGCGCATGCTGCAGGCTGGCCGCGGTGCCCGCCTGCCGGTTCGCGCTCCCGGCATCGGTGCTGAACTGCCCCCGCGTGCCCTGGAACAACGAGTCGCGGTAGCTCTCGTGCGGCGTGATCACGTTGACGAGGCCGCCGACGGCGTTCGAACCGTAGAGCAGCGTCGCAGGCCCGCGGACGATCTCGATTCGCTCGGCGCCGTTGGGGTCGATGGTTACGCCGTGATCGCCCGACTGGCTGGAGAGATCGCCGGTGCGCACGCCGTCTTCGAGAATGAGCACCCGGTCGCCGTCGAAGCCGCGAATGACCGGCCGGCTCGTGCCCGGCCCGAAGCTGCGGCTCGCGATGCCCGGCTCCTTCTGGAGCGCTTCGCCAAGCGTATTGGTGCCCTCCACCGCGATGTCGAACGAATCGAGGGTGGTCACCGCGTTGAAGGCCTCGAGCGTCGTTTGGGCTCCGCCGGCCGAGGCGGTGACGGTCAGCTCCTCGTGGACCGCCGACAGCCCGAGCACGAAGTCGATGGTCGCGGTCTCGCCGGCGGCGACGGTGACCATCCGGCGGGCGGCGCTGAGGTGCTCGCGCTGGGCGACGACCTCGTACGAGCCGGGCGGCACGCCGTCGATCTCGAACGCGCCCTGTTCGTCGGTCAGGCCGACCGCACCCGCGCCGACCACCAGGATCACCGCGCCGTGGACCACCCCGCCGTTCTCGGTCAACGTGACCGTGCCGCCGACGGCGCCGGTCTCCTGCGCCCGGACCGGCATCGCCAGGAAGGCGGCCGCCGCGAGGGCAGCCGCGAGCCGTGTCGTAGTCGAACCATACATGGAATCCCCTCTATCTCGATATGCCTGTTCACCCAACGCGCCTGTCATGATCGGGCGGGCGGCCGCACCCCGCGGGAAACGGCTCTTCCCTCCCCGCGGGGCGTTCCGCAACGGCCCCCGGGGCAGGACGAACCTGCACCACGGGCGCGCACCGCATGGGCGGCGACCGCTGCACGACCAACGAATGCAACCGGTGACGGGCTAGAGCTGGACGGGTGGGGCGCGAGCGGGGAGACGGGAGAATCGATCGGATGCGATCCATCCGTCACGAGGAAGCTGTTCGATCAGCTCCGCGACGTCCGCCGGTCCGATCTCCGGACTGCCGGACAACTCGGCGGCAGGCTGGTGCCGTAGCTGGCAGACCGCACAGTCCTGGTCGCCGGCATGGCCCTCGTGCCAGTGGGTCGCGGCGGACGCGGCACTGACCAGCGCAATCGCCAGAACGGCGATCCAGGCGCGCCAGCCAAGGCTACGTCGTACAAGCCCTGTGTGCATGGGTCCTCCTTGGAAAAGTGCCCCACCGGGCGGCCAAGTCCGTGCCGGCGCGTAGATGGCCTTGGCGACATCGCACAGATGCCCCTTGGCGTGGTAGATGTCGATGATTTCGATGGCGCTGGGGACCATCCCTGCAACCCAGTCTAACCCGGAAAACACCATCGCCCCATGGAGGGGGCGGGCGGAACTGCCCGGCCCCGGTGGACCGGCGGCGCTCGGACAGGAGGCTGTCACCGACGCGCGTCAGGCGTCCTGGTAGATCCCCTCGATGACGTCCTGCCATCGCTCGGCCACCACGCGGCGCTTGACCTTGAGCGTGGGGGTCAGCTCGCCGGTGTCGATCGAGAACTGCGTGGGCAGGAGCGCGAACCGTTTGACCTGCTCGTATTTCGCCAGCTCGGCGTTGGCCTGGTCGACGATGGGTTGGAACAACGCGCGCACGTCCTCGCGCTGCACGAGGTCATCGAGACCGCCGGACGCCGGACCCGTCCCCGCCAGGCGCTGCTCCAGGATCGGCGCGTCCGGCACCAGCACCGCGGACACGTAGGGACGCCGGTCGCCGATCAGCATCGCCTCGGCGACGATCGGGTCGCGTTTCAACAGCGCCTCTATCGGCTGCGGCGCGACGTTCTTGCCACCGGCGGTGACGATGATCTCCTTCTTGCGATCGGTGATCGACAAATACCCGTCTTCGTCGAGACGGCCGATGTCACCGGTGTGAAACCACCCCTCCCGGATGCACTCGGCCGTCGCCTCGGGGTTGTCGTAGTAACCCATCATCACGTTCGGACCCCGCGCCAGCACCTCGCCGTCGTCGGCGATGCGCAGCTTCACCCGGGCCAACGCCTGCCCGACGGAACCGAGCCGCGCCTTCCCGAGCGGATTGACGGTGAGCACCGGCGCGGTTTCCGTCAAGCCGTACCCTTCGATCACCGGCATTCCCACCGCGTACAGGAACTCGCCGACCTCCCGGCTCAGCGGCGCGCTGCCGGAAACGACGAACCGCAGGCGCCCACCGGTCCGCGCCCGAATCTTGGAGAGCACGATGCGGTCGGCGAGAGGCCGCTGAAGCCGGGTCAGCAGGCCGGGCTTCCGGCCCGACAACTGCGCGCTGGCCCCGGCGTGTCCAACGCCGACGGCCCACGCGAACAGCGCCTGCCGCAGCCGCGGCGCCTCCGCGACGGCCCCGACTACCCGCGCCCGGAGCTTCTCGTAGACCCGCGGGACGCCGGTCATCACCGTCGGACGTACCCTTTGCACGTCCCGCGCCAGCGTATCGAGGGACTCGGCGAATATGAACGTGGCGCCGCTGTACAGGTAGAGATAGACGGTCGTCCGTTCGAACGCGTGGCTCATCGGCAGGAACGACAACGCGGTGTCGTCTTCGGAAATGCCGATCACTTGGTTGACATCGGCGATGTTGGACAGGAAGTTGCGGTGCGAGAGCATGACGCCCTTGGGGTGTCCGGTCGTGCCCGACGTATAGATGATGGTCGCCAGCGCATCGGGCTCGACCGCATGCGCCCGCTCCTCGAACCTGCGCCCCAGACCGTCCTCGGTCATCAATCGGTGGTGCCCGCGTTCGATGATCTCGGCCAGCGAGTACTCTCTCAAAGCCGCTTCGGCATCCGCCTCGGCAGCCCCCGCTTCGGCGGCGCCCGGTTCGGACTCGCTCGCGTCGGCAGCGCTCGGCTCGGCCGCGCCGGCCTCGGGGGCATCCACCACGGGAGCATCCGGTTCGGGAGCACCGGGGTCGAAGACCACGACGGTCTCGACCGCCGGCGCCTCCTTGCGCGCCGCGCGGACCTTCGCGGCTTGGTCCTCGTCGGCGACCACCACCACCCGGGCTCCGCAGTGGGCCAGGATGTAGCCGACCTGGTGGGCGGGCAGGGTGGCGTAGACCGGCACCGTCACGGCCCCCGCGGTCAGAACGGCGAGGTCGGTGATGGCCCACTCCGGACGGCTGTCCGACAGAATCGCCACGCGGTCGCGCCGCCGGACCCCGAGCGCCTCCAGCCCCAGACTCAGGTCCCGCACCTCGTCGAAGAACTGGCGGTTCGACCATTCGCGGATCTGGTCGCCCACGCAACGCCCGGTGAGCACCGGCTTGGAAAAGCGCCCGGACACGTGGAACGGCAGCTCCGCCAGGGTCCGGATGTTCTGCTCGGTCATGTCGTCTCTCCTGTCCGGTCGCAACCGGCCCCGTCATTCCCGGCGATAGTCGCCACTCCGGCCGCCCGTCTTCCGCACGAGCCGAATCTCGCCGATGACCATGGTCTTGTCTACCGCCTTCACCATGTCGTAGACCGTCAGCGCGGCCGCCGCGACCGCGGTCAACGCCTCCATCTCGACGCCCGTCTGCGCGGTCGTGCGCGCCATCGCTTCGATGTCGTACCCGCCCGGCCGTTCCCGCAGATCGACCTCCACGTGCGAGAGCGGCAACGGATGGCACAGTGGGATGAGGTCCGCGGTCCGCTTCGCGGCCATGATCCCCGCCAGCCGCGCCGCCTGCAACGGGTCGCCCTTGGCTATCCGCCCGTCGCGAATCAACGCCAGCGCATCCGCCGCGATGGTGATCGAGCCGCGCGCCACCGCCTCGCGGCGCGTGATCGCCTTGTCGCCGACGTCGACCATCCGAACGCGGCCCTCGGCATCCACGTGCGACAGGCGCGTCCCCGTCTCCCCGGCCGGCGCGGGCGATTTGGTCACAGACACCATGAATCCTAACGGCGGACCGGCGGGCCGTCGCCGCGCGCCAGATGAAAGGACAGACTCTCGAGCGACACCGTCAAATCGACGCTCTTCAGCTTGACGTCCGGCGGCACGCGGAGGGCCCCCGGCGAAAAGTTGAGCAACGCCTTGATGCCCGCCTCGACGACGGTGTTCACCACCACTTGGGCCGATGCCGCCGGCACCGCGACCACCGCGATGGTGATCTGCTCCCGCTGCGCCACCTGCTTCAGGTTGCGGATGTCGTGGATGGGCACGCCGCTCCGCGACCGGCGTCCCACTTTCTCTCGAAGCGTATCGAACAGCGCGACGATACGGAACCCTTCCTTGCGAAACCCCGGGTAGTCGGCCAGGGCGAACCCCAGATTGCCGGCGCCGATAATCGTGACGTTCAGGCGCCGGTCGAGCCCCAGGATCTGCCGCAGACGCTGTCGGAGATCCGCGACCACGTATCCCACTCCCCGAACCCCGAGGTCGCCGAAGTACGACAGGTCCTTGCGAATGAGCGCGGCGTTCAGATCGAACTGCGCCGCGAGCACCTTGGACGACACGGTGCGCACACCGCCGGCATCGAGTTCGTTCAGGAATCGAAGATACAGCGACAACCGATTGGTGGTCTGTTCGGAAACCTGCTCTGCCATCGCCCATCAGCCCGTGGTGGAAGTCCCCGCTGCATTCGAGCGGCGATGCATCCCGCCTGACTGCGTTGTTCGGACGGACTGCTTGCAATCCGCGGTTGCCATATGCCCAATATGCGCCGTCCTCACGCCTTGTCAGGCGGGCGCTTCGCCACTCTACGGTGCAACGCGGGGGTTCCACCACGGGCTGCTATGGCCAGCCGGCCGCCGCCAGCCTCTCTGTCGCCGCAACTGCCTGAAAGAGTATATGTTAGGATACGGGCGTGCGGGTCAGGTCAACCGGCGACAGACGCCGTCTCTCCGCGCCACACCGGCCGGCGCCGCACCGCACGTCGAGGCTATTTGCGGCCGCCGTGACCATCCTGTCGTTCGCCGGCGTCATCCACCCGGCGGTCCTCTCCGCCCAGCCGGTCCGTTACCGGCCGACCACGTTGGCCGCGCTCGACGCCTATCCCAGCTTCTTTCATCGGCAGCCGATCGTGGTGCGCGCCACACCGGAGGGCGACCTGCTGGACGTGTTCCTCAGCGACGGCGACCGGCGCCTCCGCGCGCTCTACGTCGCCCCGCCGATCGCCGACGAACGGGATCTCCTCGAAATCGAGGGCACGTACTGGGACGTGGGCCGGCTCCAGCCGAACGACCCGCGCGTGGCGGACCATGGCATTGCGGCGCTGTCGGAACGCCTGCTCGGCAAGCCCTGGCCGTCGAGCGGCGAGCTTCGCCTGCTGATAGCCGACGACACCCGGCGGGCGGACGAACCCGATAGCGCCACCATCCGGACCATCTCGCTGGAACCGGCCCGCTATCGCGACCGGACGGTCACCGTGACCGGCCGGTTCCGCGCCCGCAACCTTTTCGGCGACCTCCCGGAGGCGCCGGGCAACACCCGCGACGACTTCGTGCTGCGGTCCGGTGACGCCTCCATCTGGATCGTGGGCATGGAGCCCAAGGGCGACGGCTTCGATTTCGACATCATGGCCAGGCTCGACACCAACCGGTGGCTGCAGGTGACCGGTGTCGTCGGCGGCGGCGACCGGCTGACCACCATCGAGGCCGAGAGTCTGGCCTCGGTGGAACGACCCGAGCCCACCGCCGCCCGACGCGAGGCTCCCCGGCCCGAGCAAGGGCTCCCGGCCGAGGTGATCTTCTCGGCCCCGACCCAGGACGACAATGGAGTGGCCATCGACGCGCTCGTTCGCTTCCAGTTCTCGCGCGACATGGCCCCCGATTCGTTCGCGGGCAACGTCCGGGCGGTCTACGTCGGCGCGGCCGCAGCCGGCAACCCCGACGTCGGCGCGTTGGAGCTCACGGCGGAGTATCGTCCCCGGAACCGGGTCCTGGACGTGCGACTCGTCGAGCCGCTCCTCCCCTACCGGCCCGTCGCAGTGACGCTCGGCGACGGCATCGAGGCCGTCGACGGCGCCGCGCTGGTCCCCTACACCCTGCGATTCGCCACCGGCGGCTCGTAGAAACCGCGGCGCAGAACTTCGGCGAACCGTGCCGTTGTTCGACAACGAGGCGACTCTCCGCCTCCTTGTCAGCGAATGGGACCGGCCGCCAGCAACCCTTCCATCGCCGACCGGGTGGCCGCGCTCAGCGCGTCGCGCTGGGCGAAGCCGAACTGCCGGGACTCGATGGGAGGACCGATCCGGACGCTGACGGTCACCGGACGGATGATGGGGCTGCCCCTGCGCATCGCCTGGCCGGCGCCGAGAATGGTCAACGGCACGATGGCGGCGCCTCCCCGGATCGCCATCACGAACCCGCCTTTCTTGAACGGCAAGAGCTCTCCGCGCCGACTGCGGGTGCCTTCGGGGAAGACGAGGAACGAGAAGCCCGCTTTCAACGCGGCAGCCGCGGTGTCTATCGCGGCGCGGCTCCGCTCGCGATTGCGCCGTTCAATCGGGACGAATCCGGCGATCCCGAAGGCGGCGGGCAGCAGCGGCAGCTTTTGCAGCTCGGCCTTGTACAGAATGCGCAGCTTCGGGTGCACGGCGCGAAGCGCCATGTAGACGATCGGCGGCTCCAGATTGCTGGTGTGATTGACGCAATAGACGGCGGGACGAGTGCCCCGGACGTGCTCGGCGCCGGCGACCCGATAGCGAATGCCGACGGTGGCGAGCCCGAGCCGCACACCCTGACGGCCGAACCAGTAGAGCACACCCGGATGCCGGACACTCAACGCAATCAGCATGCCCACCGGCGCGGTCACCGCCACGTAGGCGGAGACGATCACGTAGGCGGCAACGGACCGCACGGCGGCGACGACGGTGGGCCACGGGAAGCGCATTATTGAGGGAATGAGGGTCCGGCGCATACGAAAAGAGCCCGATCCGGCGGCGCCGGATCGGGCTCGACAAAGACCCTGATCAACCTTCAGGACGCACGGGCTTCCTCGGTCGAGGCGGCAGGCGTCTTCGCCGCTTTCGCGGCGGTCGTCTTCGTCTTCGCCGCCATGGCTCGAGCCATGGCCCGATCCCGATTGACGAAGCAGCGGTCGAGCGCCTTGTTCACCTTGTCGTCGATGGCCTCGGCGCTGTCGCCCACGACTTCCGAAATCTCGGACACGACCAGGAACTTCGCCCGGTCGAGCATCCGTTTCTCGCGGAACGACAGGTTCTTCGACTTGGTCAGGAACGCGAGATTCTTGAGCACGTCCACCACGTCGTAGATCGAGCCGGTGCGCATCTTGTCCGAATTCTCCTTGAAACGTCCCTTCCAGTTCTGGTGATTGTCGATCTTGCCGTTCCCGAGCAGCGTGAACAGCTTCTTGACCTCTTTATCACAGATCGCACGACGCAAACCGACCCCATCGACATTGTCGAGCGGGACGAGCACGGTAGTATCACTGTCCGCCATACGCAACGAATAGAACCCGCAGGTCGTCCCCATGATCGTCCGGGTCTCGATACAGCGCACGACCCCCAGACCATGGTTCGGGTAAATGACCTTGTCTCCAACTTCGAACTTCACGTAACCCCCCAGTTGGAATCCAGCTATGGCGCTCAAAGTTACCTATTTTAGCCCATTTCCCCCCCTGAATCAACGGCAAACCTATCATTTCTCGACGGTTACGGAATCTCCGGCCTTCGGTTGGAGACGGTCCGGACGGCCCGCGGCACCCGCCGCCGCCGGGCGGAGGACGCCGGAGCCGGATCGAAAGTACTGTAGAGTAGGCAGCGGCGCGTACGACTGTGGTTCGATCAGGAGACTCTCATGCGTAGACGAGCCGCGATACTTGCAGCAGTGGCGGCGATCATCGTTTTGGCGCAGATCGCCCCGCCGGCCGTGACCGCTCGCCAACCGGAGGCGAGTCTGGCACCCTACGTCCCCACGCCGTACGACGTGGTCAACCGGATGCTCGAGCTGGCCGAAGTGACCCGCGACGACGTCGTCTACGACCTCGGCTGCGGCGACGGCCGCATCGTCATCACCGCCGCCGAGCGCTTCGGCGCCCGCGGCGTCGGCATCGACTACGACCCGGAACGGATCGCAGAAGCGAACGCCAACGCGGCGCGCCGGGGCGTGCAGGACCTCGTGACCTTCATCCAGCAGGATGCGATGCAAGCCGACGTGTCGGAGGCCACCGTCGTCACTCTCTACCTGTTGTCGTCGTCCAACCGGAAGCTGCGTCCGATCCTGACGAGACAGCTCAGGCCCGGCGCGCGCATCGTGTCGCACGCCTTTCGGATGGGCGACTGGCAACCGGATGTGACACGAGAGTTTCAGGACGAGCGCGGCACGACGCGTACGCTGCACTTGTGGCGCACCGACGGCACCGTGCGCCCCTAGAGAACTACCGGAGCTCCTGCCGACGAGCTCCGAACCCTCCATGCCGGAGTGGTGAAACTGGCAGACGCGCGGGACTCAAAATCCCGTGGGCTTTACGGCCCGTGTGGGTTCGACCCCCACCTCCGGCACCATCCCCTTCGTCTCCCACGCCCCGGCCGACAACCTGACCGCGCGGCGCGGTGCCCGGTGGAAGTCAGTGCACCGGAGACGACTGGACGCTCGACGAAATGACCCGGGTGATCATCTGGGTCAACTCGTCGGCCGGCAGGTCGAAGGGACCGGCGGCGATGGCGCCGCTCGGGATCTCGATGGCGATCGCCACCCCGGCGTCGACCGCGGTGACGATCCAGCTCAGTCCGCGCAGGGAGACGTCGTCGGGCTCCGCCGCCTCCTGGCGGTTGACCCGGTCGAACACCCGGAGGATGGACAGCAACACCTCGCGCACGTCGGTGTCGGTCCAGCCCGGCGGCTCGGGACCGGCATGGGTCACCGTCTCGGTGACCACCTCGTCGGTCCCCTTCAGCAGCACCTCGACGTCGAAGTTCATACGGTGGCTCCTTCCCGCCGCCATCAGGCCTGGCCCGACCGCGACCGGTGGGCGGTCAACGCGGCGAGCTGCGCGCGCAACCCCTCGGGGTCGGTCACCGGATGTTCACAGGCGTCATTCCGGCAGAGATACGCCGTCGGTTGACCGTTCAGCATCTGCATGGATTCGACCCACGGCAGCCGCGCGGCGATCTCGTGCTGGTGCGCACCGGGCTCGACCACCAGGCTGACCGCCCCGGGCAGAAAGCACTCGGTGAACACCCGGTGCAACGCCGCGGTTCCCGCGGCCTCACGCGGACCGAGAAGGATTACCTGCGTCACCCCGGCGCGCCACGCGGACGCGGCCGCCATCATCATGGGCACCACCCGCGCGAGCTGCGCCGATGCCGGAACCCGGCGCAGGGTCTGTTCGAGCTGATCCCGATAAGCCCCCGTCTCCGCGCCGCCGGACAGGTGCATCAGGCTCAGAAGGTTCCACACCGTCACCGATCCGGCCGACGGCTCGGCCCCGTCGTAGTCCTCCTTGAGCCGGAGCAGCACGCTGGAGTCGTCGCCGCTGGTGCTGAACCATCCCCCGTCCGCGCCGTCCCGGAACAGCCGGCTCTGGGCCGCGTGGAGCTGCTTCGCCCAGTCGAGCCATTCCGGGTCGCCGCCGGCCTGAAACAGCTCGAGCAGCCCCCACACGACGCAGGCATAGTCCTCGGCGTAGCCGTCGATGCCCGCCCGCCCGTCACGGAACCGCCGCAGCAGCACCCCCCGCTCTCCATCCCACAAGTGGTCGCGCAGGAACCGGGCCGCGCCCGCCGCGGTCTCGAGCGGGCGGGACGACGGGGTCTCGCCGAGCGGGGTGACCCGCGCGGCGCGGGCGAACGCCGCGATCATCATCCCGTTCCAGCCGGCCAGCACCTTGTCGTCCAGGGACGGACGGGGACGCACGCCGCGCGCCTCGAACAGCCGCGGCCTGGCGCGATCGAGCACCGCCGTGACCGATTCGACGGACCGGCCGCTCAAGCGCGCGACGTCGTCGACCCCGCGCGCCACGTAGAGCAGATTCTTCCGGGTGAACTCGCCGTGCGGGTCCTGGGGGGCGTTGCCTTCCGGCTCGATCCCGTACCGAAACCGGACGACGTCGGCGTCGTCTCCGAACAGCGCCGCGATCTCCGGCTGGGCCCAGACATAGAACGCCCCCTCCCGCTTCGCCGCCGCCGGGCCTTCGTCCGCCGGCAGGCTGTCCGCATCCTCGGCGGAGAAGAACCCGCCCTGGGCGTGACGCAGGTCACGGCGGACATAGGCCAGCGTGTCGTGGGCCACTTCGGCGAACGACGGTTCACCGGCCGCCTGCGCGGTTTCCAGGAACGCGATCACCAGTTGGGCCTGGTCGTAGAGCATCTTCTCGAAGTGGGGCACCCGCCACCCGGCATCCACCGAATACCGATGAAACCCGCCGCCCAGATGGTCGCGCATGCCGCCGAGGGCCATCGCGCGGAGCGTCTCGAGCACCATGTGCCGGGCCTCGACGTCCCCCGTACGGGCATGCTCGCGCAACAGAAAGAACAGCTCCGCCGGCCGGGGAAACTTCGGCGCGCTGCCGAACCCGCCGGCGCGCGTATCGAATACGCTGGCGTATTCGCTCACCCCGCCCGCCAGCAGCTCGCCCTCCGGCATCCGTCCCTCGGCCGGCCGCCGGTTCTGCTGAGCCTCCTGCAGCCGTTCGATCACGCCGTCCGCCGACGCCACCAGCTCCGCGCGCGACTCGCTCCAGCGCTTGGCGATCTCGGTCAGGATCTCCACGAACCCGGGACGTCCCAATCGGGCGGACGGCGGGAAGTAGGTGCCGCCGTAGAACGGCTTCAGGTCCGGGGTGAGCCAGACGCTCATCGGCCAACCTCCCGAACCGGTCGTCGCCTGCACGAACGTCATGTACACCCGATCGATGTCCGGACGCTCCTCGCGATCGACCTTGATCGGGACAAAGCTCTCGTTCAGAACCCCGGCGATGTCATCGTTCTCGAAGGACTCGTGCTCCATGACGTGACACCAGTGGCACGTCGAGTAGCCGATCGACAGAAAGATCGGCAGGTCCCGGGCGCGGGCGCGGGCAAACGCCTCGTCCCCCCAGGGGTACCAGTCGACGGGGTTGTTGCAGTGCTGGAGAAGATACGGACTGGGTTCGCCGGCGAGACGGTTTGGCATCTATTCGGACTCGGGTTCTTCCCAGCGCGGATACGACCCCAGCGTCCTGAGCGACGGGGCGAACTCGGCCAGGTGCATCAGGGCGCGCGCGCAGGGCAGGTCGTCGCGCGTCGCCGAGAGGTCGGCATAGAACAGGTACTCGAACGGCCGCTGCGGGATCGGCCGCGACTCGAGCTTCGTCAGGTCGATGTCACGCAACGCGAAAACGCTCAGCGCCTTGAACAACGCCCCGGCGTCGTTGGTCACGGTGAAGACGATCGTCGTCTTGTTGGCGGCGGCGAGGGGCGCCGGGTCGCGCCCGACCAGCAGAAACCGGGTGGTGTTGTCGGCGAAGTCCTGCACCCCGGCCATCAGTATCGACAACCCGAACACCTCGGCCGCGCGCTCGGAGGCGATCGCGCCGGTATCGCGGAGCCCGCCGTCGCGAATCAGCTTGGCGCTGCCCGCGGTGTCGTAGGTGGGCACGAGCTCCACGTCGAGCGTGCGGAGAAACCGTTCGCACTGCCCCAGGCCCTGCGGGTGCGAGAACACCCGCCGCAACTGATCGCGGGTGGTCCCTTCGAGCACGAGCAGGTTGTGCATGATCGGCTGCTTCACCTCGCCGACGATCGGCAGCTCGTGTTTCAGCAGGAGATCGTAGTTGCCGTGAATCGTCCCGTGGCTGGAGTTCTCGATGGGGAGGATCCCATGGGTCGCCACTCCCCGCCCGACGGCCACGAACACCGCCTCGAAGGTCTCGCACGGCAACAGGTCGGCAGACGGCTTGAACCGCAGGGCGGCCGCTTCGGAATAGGCGCCGGGTTCACCCTGGTAGGCGATACGCATCACTAAAGAATATCAGTAGAGACGGTCGCCAGCCGGCCGGCCGGCGGGGCGGCGGGGACTATAATCCGGGCGATGCCCTCCCAGTGGCCCGCGCCGGCCGGCTCCGGCGCACCGTCCCGCCCCGCCCGGCGCCCTCTCCATGCGTATCCTGCCGACTAGCATCGATACCCGCAGCGAGGAGTTCCGCGCCAATCTGCGCACGATGGAGACGCTGGAGCGCGATCTCGAAACCCGGCGGGCGCGGGCGCGGGAAGGCGGCGGCGAGGCGGCGACCCGCCGGCATTCCGAGCAGGGCAAGCTGCCGGTGCGCGTCCGGCTGCGCCATCTGCTCGACCCCGACACGCCCTTTCTCGAACTGTCGGCGCTGGCCGCCGGGGGCATGTACGACGACCGGGCGCCGGGGGCCGGGCTCGTCACCGGCATCGGACGCGTGAGCGGCCGCGAGGTGATGGTCGTGGCCAACGATGCCACGGTCAAGGGCGGCACCTACTTTCCCGTCACCGTCAAGAAGCATCTGCGGGCGCAACGGATCGCGCTCGAGAACCGGCTGCCGTGCGTCTATCTGGTCGACTCCGGCGGCGCCTACCTCCCGATGCAGGCGGAGGTGTTCCCGGACCGGGAGCACTTCGGACGCATCTTCTTCAACCAGGCCCGGTTGTCGGCGGCGGGAATCCCGCAGATCGCCGTGGTCATGGGCTCGTGCACCGCCGGCGGCGCCTACGTGCCGGCGATGGCCGACGAGACGATCATCGTCGAGAACACCGGCACCATCTTTCTCGCCGGGCCGCCGCTCGTGAAGGCGGCGACCGGCGAGGACGTTCCCGCCGAGGCGCTCGGGGGCGCCGACGTCCATACGCGGCTGTCGGGCGTCGCCGACTACCTCGCCCGGAACGACGTCGAGGCGCTCGAGATGACCCGCACCGTCGTCTCGACCCTGCACACCGTCAAGCCGCCGGCCGGCGACGTCACCACTCCCGAGGACCCGCGGTACGATCCGGGAGAGATCGGCGGCGTCGTCGGCGCCGATCTCCGACGCCAGTACGACGTGCGCGAGGTGATCGCCCGGCTCGTCGACGGCTCCCGCTTCGACGAGTTCAAGGCCCGCTACGGCCCGACCCTGGTCACCGGGTTCGCACGCCTCCACGGCTTTCTCGTCGGCATCATCGCCAACAACGGCGTCCTCTTCTCGGAATCGGCCCTCAAGGCGACCCATTTCATCCAACTGTGCAACCTGCGGGGGGTCCCGCTGATCTTCCTGCAGAACATCACGGGATTCATGGTCGGCCGGGAGTACGAACGGGACGGGATCGCCAAGCACGGGGCCAAGATGGTGCACGCGGTGGCGAACGCCGTCGTGCCCCGGTTCAGCGTGATCATCGGCGGGTCTTTCGGCGCCGGCAACTACGGCATGTGCGGCCGCGCCTACGATCCGCGCCTGCTCTGGATGTGGCCCAACGGGCGCATCTCGGTGATGGGCGGCCCCCAGGCGGCCAGCGTGCTCGTGACGGTGAAGCGGGACCAGCAGGCGCGCCGGGGCGGCCGGCTCGCACCGGACGACGAGGCGGCGATCCGCGACCCGATCCTCGCCCGCTACGACCACGAAGGATCTCCCTGGTACGCGACCGCCCGGTTGTGGGACGACGGGGTAATCACCCCGGCCGAGACCCGGCCCGCCCTCGCCCTCGGCCTCTCGATGGCCGCCAACGCCCCCCTGGCCGACCCGAAGTTCGGTGTCTTCCGGATGTGATGCCCATGGCGACGTCCATTTCCCGGCTGCTCGTCGCGAACCGCGGCGAGATAGCTCTGCGCATCATCCGAGCCTGCCGGGAGCTCGGCATCGAATCGGTGGCGATCTGCTCCACCGCCGACGTCCGGGCGCCGCACGTGCGCGCGGCCGACCGCGCCGTCACCATCGGCCCGCCGCATCCGCGCGAGAGCTATCTGAACGCCGGTGCGATCATCGACGCCGCCCGCGGGGCCGGCGCCGGCGCCATCCATCCCGGCTACGGCTTTCTGTCCGAGGACCCGGAGATGGCCGCCGCCTGCGCCGACGCCGGCTTGGTGTGGGTCGGGCCCCCGGCCGACGTCATCGCGCGCCTCGGCTCGAAGATCGAGGCCCGGCGCCTGATGCACGAGGCGGGGGTGCCGATCGTCCCCGGCGAGACCCCCGCCGATCAGACCGACGCCGGTCTCGCCGCTGCGGCCGAGCGGGTCGGCTACCCCGTGCTGCTGAAGGCATCGGCGGGCGGCGGCGGGCGCGGGATGCGCACGGTGGGCACGCCCGGCCGCCTGCCCGAGGCCATCGGCGAGGCGCGCCGCGAGGCGGCGTCGGCCTTCGGCGACGGTACGTTGTACGTCGAGCGGCTGCTCGTCCGCCCCCGGCACGTCGAGGTCCAGATCATGGCCGACGACGCGGGGCGCGTCGTCCATCTGCACGAGCGGGACTGCTCGATTCAGCGCCGGCACCAGAAGGTCGTCGAGGAGAGCCCGGCGCCCCGCCTGACGCCGGCGGTGCGCGCACGCCTGACGGCGGCCGCCGTCTCCGCCGCCCGGGCGGCCGGCTATCGCAACGCCGGGACGGTGGAGTTTCTCGTCGACGGCGCCGGCGACGACGCGACCGTCGCGTTTCTGGAGATGAACACCCGGCTCCAGGTCGAGCATCCCGTGACCGAGCTCGTGACGGGCCGGGACCTCGTGCACGCCCAGCTCGCGGTGGCCGGCGGCGCCGCCCTGCCGTGGTCGCAGGACGAGATCGCGGTGCGCGGGCACGCCATCGAGTGCCGGGTCTACGCCGAACGGCCCGCGGAAGGCTTTCTCCCGGACGCCGGCGCCCTGCTCCGCTACCGGGAACCCGCCGGCCCCGGCATCCGCGTCGACGCCGGGGTCGTCGAGGGCAGCGTCGTTTCCCCCGCCTACGACGCCCTCCTCGGCAAGCTCGTCGTCCACGGGGAAACGCGCGCGCAGGCGCTGGCGCGCGCCCGGGCCGCCCTCGCCCGGTACGTCGTCCTCGGCGTGCGCACCAACATCGGCCTCCT
The DNA here is from genome assembly GCA_965229825.1 of Vicinamibacterales bacterium. GTDB lineage: Bacteria > Acidobacteriota > Vicinamibacteria > Vicinamibacterales > UBA8438 > JAJEEA01. The sequence continues at coordinate 559,145 of CBDDJQ010000010.1, read as the reverse complement.
GTCGCGCATCCTGCGCCACCCGCGGGTCGTCGAGGGACCGGTCGACACCGGGTTTCTGGAAACCGCGCTCGACGACCTGCTGGCGGAGGGCGACGAAGGTCCCGCCCTGGCCCTGGCCGCGGCGCTGGCCGTCGACGCGCGGCTTTCGCCGGCCGGCACCGAAGGGCGGCCGGCGTCCCCGGACGCCGCGAACGATCCCTGGACAACCCTCGGGGGCTGGCGGCTCTCATGACCCGTCCCCGCCGGCCGGTGACCGTGGAGACGATCGTCCGCGACCGGGACGCGGCGGGCGGCCGGGTCCGCATCGCGGGGCTCGACGAACCGGTGGAGGTGGAACGGATCGACGGGAACAGCTACCGGGTCTCGCTGGGGGAACGACGGTTCGAGGTCGTCATCGCCCGCGAGCCGGACATCGAATGGGGCTGGGCCGACGGCCGCGCCTTTCGCTGGACCCGCGCCGTGGACGCCGCAGGCCGCAGGCACGAACCGGCCGGCGACACGGGAGCGATCCGCGCCCCGATGCCCGCCATCGTCACCGCGGTCGCGGTCGCCCCCGGTCAGGCGGTGGCGCGGGGCGAAACCCTGGTGACGCTCGAAGCGATGAAGATGGAGCTGCCGTTGAAGGCGCCGCGGGATGGCCGGGTCACCGCCGTCCGATGCGCGGTGGGTGACCGCGTCGACCCCGATACGTCCCTGGTAGAGGTGGACGCGGGCGAACCTCCAGAGAACTGAAGAGCCGCGTCCGAAAGCCGACCCTTGGCGCCGCGGCAGAAATCGGCGACCAGGAACCCGTGGTGAAGCTGGACGCCTGCCGCGGCCTCCCGGGTCCGAAGGGTCCTCGCCGACCCCCTCAGGCAGTCGCAGGTTCGGGCTCGGCCGGCTGATCAGACCCCGCCACCGACTCCGACTCGACCGCTTCGACCACGTCCGTATAGGCGGCCATGTCGATCGCGTCGTAGTCGGCCGGACAGCCGAAGTCCCGCTTGCCGGGCGCCGTCGGGTTGCCGATGGTGACGCACAGCCCACAGCCGATGCACTTGTCGATCAGCACCGCGCAGACCCAGCGACCGTTCGCGTCCTTCTCCTCGACGATGCAGTCCTCGACGGGACAGGCGGCCTGACAGATCGAGCACGCGAACGCGCCGAAGCAGCTGTCGGGGTCTATCACCGCTATCTTGCGCGGCGCCCGCTTGCGGGGAGTGTTCTGAAGCTTCGTCCACATAGGTGGTGATTATACCGCAGGCCCCTCAGATGGACATCCCGCGCCCGGCGACGGGCCATACCACCTCGACGCGATCGCCCCTGACGCCGTAGAGCTGGTCGTAGAGATTCACCACCGGGTCGCAGTGCGACACGATCAGGTCGAGCTTGTCGCCCACCCGGTAGGTCCGGCTGGCGTTGTCCTCGTAGCGGATCGTCCCGAACTCGTCCGATCCGGACGTATAGCTCATCCCGGTCTCGCCGGCGATGATAGGCCAGGGCCGGTTGATGGTATTCGCCTTCGCGCCGGCATCGGTCGTGGCGCGGCCCTCGTACTGGGCGTTCAGCACCGTGGTCAGCACCGTCAGCGCCGGTGCGAAGTCGCTGTAGACCTCGGCGTCCTCCTCGCCGCCGATGGCCAGATACTGCGCGTCCATGAACACGTAGCTGCCGACCTGCACGTCGGTCAGGCCCGGCGTCTCGTGGTCGATGTTGTAGGTCCCGGTGCCGCCGCCGCTGAAGACGCCGGTGTCCAGCCCCGACCGCTTCATCCGGCCCGCGGTGTCCGCGGCCAGCTCGAGGTTGGCCAGCGTGCGCCGGCGCCGCTCGTCGAACCCGGTCACATGCTGCGAGCCGCCGTCGTAGCACAGCATGCCCCGCAGGCGCAGCCCCGGCAGCTTGTCCACGAGCTGGGCCAACTCGAGGGCGGGGGCGCCCGGCGTGATGCCGGTGCGGTGTCCGCCGGGGTCGATGTCGACCACGATATCGGCGACCACGCCCGCTTCCGCCGCGGCGTCCGAGAGATCGCGCGCGTTGGCGGCGGTGTCGACGGCCTGAATGAAACCGTCGCACCATTTCTTCAGATACATCGCGCGGCGGATCTTGCGCGGCGTCACGTTCACCGTGGTCATCAGGATCTGCTCCACGCCATGCTCGAACATCACCTCCGCCTCGGAGATCTTCGCGGTACAGATGCCCACCGACCCCGTGGCGATCTGCAACCGCGCGATGGCCGGGCACTTGTGGGTCTTGGCATGGGGGCGGCTGGCGATGCCGTTGCGGGTGACGGTGGTCTGCATCCGGTCGAGATTGCCTTCCAGGCGGTCCAGATCGACGCAGAGACAGGGCGTGTCGAGGTCCCACTTGGAGATGCCCGCCTCGATCCGGCCGCCGACCGCCTGCTGCCGCATCTCGGCCGCGCTGTAGCCCTTGACCGGCTTGGGAATCCAGACCGACGCCGCGCCGGCGCCCGCTGCGTTCAGAAAGTGACGACGAGACAGGGGATGGGTCATCGATACGCTCCTCTATAGGTCGTTATACCGCAAAATCGGGGCGATTGGGAGTCAGCCGGCCCGCCGTCAGAAGCGGAACAGCCGGTTCACCTTCACCACCAACCCGCGATTGCGAAGCCCCGAGAACCGGTCCGGCCTCAGCGGGTCGCTGTCCCGGTCCTCGGTGTAGACGACGAACAGCTCGCTCCCGGGACTGTACTCCCACCGCAGCCGGAGGTTGTTGCTGACGGTACGGGTGCCCGAGTTGTACTGGATCAGGCCACTGAAGAACATGCGCGGTGAAAGGGTCCAGGTGACGCGCGACACGAGCAGATCGGTGCGGAACGAGCCCTGCGGCGTCTCGATCCAGTTGATCGAGACCGTCGGCTCGACGGCCAGCCGCGGCATCAGGACGAGCCGGGCGCGCCGGAAGCCGATGGACCGGATGGTGCCGCTGAAGTACTCGCCCGTCCGGACCGTGAGGATGCCGCTCAGGCGACGCTGCCCGCCGAGGGTATAGGTGGTCTCCACGTCGCGGAAGCGGTAGCCGCCGACCGGCAGCACCACACCCTCTCCAGGCTCGAACGGCTCCACGAGAAACTCGTAGTTCTCTACCGCCGACACCCCGATCCGGTCGCTGTTCTCGAACTCGGTCGAGAACGCCAGCTGCGTCTGCCGGGTCTCGACCACTCGGGTATCCGCGGTCTCGACGTAGTCGAAGCTGCCTTCGAGCCGGAACTGGCGGATCGCCTCGATCGAGGCGGGCCGGGGGCTGAACCGCGCGGATCCGAACGAGCGCCGGAAGTTGTCGCGCCGCCAGAAACCAACCTCCGGCCGGAAGTTGTCTTCGACCGTCAGGTGCTCGGCCTGAAGTCCGTATCGGTCCCCGTTGTAGGTGAGCTGCCCCTGGTAGCTCCGGTCGCGGCCGGCCAGGCCCGGCGTCCGGGTCCGCGCCAAATACGCGACGGCGTTGACGTTGTCGTAGAACGAGAACGTGCCGTCGGCGCCGTACGTCTGGCTGGAGCCGTCGCCCCCGAGCGACACCGAGCGGCTGGTGACGAGGGCGCCGATGGAGCTGCGGCGCAGAATGTCCCGCTTGACCCGCGCGACGGTGAAGTTGGTCGACTCCACGTCGGCGTTCGGTGCCTCGCCGGCGTGGATGTTCAGCGCCCCGACGTCGAAGGCGCCCACCTTGCCGGTGACCCGCCCGCCGCCGGTGATGGGGACGACGGCTCCATTCTGGAGCCCGATCTGGCGGGAATAGAACAGCGTCGGCGCGTTGCTCTCCTCGAAGGACGCGCCGCCGAGTTGCCGCAGCGCGCCGTCGCGACTGCTGGGACCGCCACCGCGGGCGAAGTCGAATATGCCGCGGCCTTCGAGAAAGAACTCCCGCTTTTCGGGAAAGAACAGGCTGAACCGGGTCAGGTTCACCTGCTGCTCGTCCACCTCGACCTGGGCGAAGTCGGTGTTCCAGGTCAGGTCCGCGGTCAGGTTCCGGGTGATGCCGTACTTGACGTCGAGCCCGGCATCGCGGTGGCCGGCGTTTCGGCGCGGCGTGTCCAGCGTGAGGTCGGTCGCGAGCCCGGCGATGCCGTACGGCTTGATCTCGAGGTTGGGGCCGCTGTTCGGCACTTCGAGACCCACCAGCAGCGCGGCGTCGGACATGCGAAAGATGCCCCGGCGCCCTGCCGCGATCGGCACCGACGTGATGTACGACGTCTCGTTCCGACGGCGCACCACGCGGCGGATCTGCACCCCCCAGCGCTGGACCGGCCCCGGCCGGTAGCGCAGGGACTTGAACGGGATCTCCATCTCCACCGTCCAACCGCCCTCGAACCGTCCGGTACGCACGTCCCAGACCGGATTCCAGTCGGAGTTCGGATTGCCTTCGTTCGTGATCCCGAAATCGCCGAGCGCCCCAAGCGGGTTGGTGTGGAAGGTGACCCCGTTGCGCCGATCGTTGAAGGTGTCGAACGCGACCCAGAACGAGTCGTTCTCGCGAAGCTGCGGGGTATCCCGCCGCATCTCGTTGGCCACCCACTCGCCGGGCGGCGCCGAATCCCACACCCGCCCGCTGACGTAGATGTTCGTCTCGTCGAACAGGATCCACGCCTCGGTCTTCTCGCTCGCCGACCCGCCTTCCACCGGCATCTGCTGGACGAAGTCGGTGATGGCGGGGACGGCGCCGTACACCGGCTCGTCGAGCCGGCCGTCCAGCCGGATGCCGGTGGCGAGGCGGACCGCCCGGACCGACGCCCGGCCGCTCGCATCACGCGTGATTACCGCCGGCGGCCTCGGCGGCTCCGGCCGGTCGGGCAGACCGGCCAGCGCGAATCCGCCGGCGCCGGCGGCGGCCTCAGGTGCCTCTTGCGGATCGGGAGCCCCGGCCATTGCCGCAGGGGTGCCCGGCACCGGCGCCGTCCCGGTCGGTCCATCTCCCCGGGATGAACTCTGAGCCGAAACCGATACCGGAATGCCCGCAAGAAACAGCGTGGACACGATCGCCAGGAACGCCAGCGTGACGAGACCGCATCGGAGCACCGACTGGCTGCGTACGGGCAGATGCAAGGTCAACACCGACACGGGGCGGAAGGGAGATCGGGCATACCCACAAGACGAGTCCATCGAACCGGCCGGCTTGCGCTGTCGGCGAGCAGCACGGCGGCTCGAGTGCGATGGGGCTCAGAGGGACAGATGCTGCCTCGCACAATCGAGAATGCCGAGCTTTCTTGCGAGAGACTTGACGGCGCTGCTTCTTATCCTGCGACGTTCGAGCCTCAGATGCGGTCCCGACGGGAACACGGCCGTGACGACTCCAGTACCTGTTGGAGGTTTGACGAGAAAGGAATGCGTCGTCTCCACTACGCGATGCGTCGGGGCACACGCTCCCAGCATCTGGAGGAGGTCGAGGATTCGGATCTCCGCCGCCACTACGCTGCCGTTCGGAGATAGTCCGTTGGCAGAGTCGTCTCCACAGGGGTGAGGTCTTCTACAGCCATCTCGGCAACGGTGACGGACGTCTCGCGGTCAGCCGACCAGACGTCGAGACCGTCGAGCCGCTCACGCGTGCTCCGAACGCGCTCGACCGCATCGCGCCATTCCTGGATTGCCTGCTCATCCGTCGTGCCCAGAAATGCGTGTACACGGCATCCCGAAATTCATGGAATGTCCCAGCGTCCTCCGCAAGAACGTTGAGAGCGCCAACCAGCGTCTCACGAACGAACGGTTGCACCTCGTCGATCATGGAAGCCCCGGAATCTATCACGAGCCCTGCAGGTGTCACGCCTTCCAGCCAGATTCCCGTTGAATCCTGATGCGCCACAAGCCGACCGGTGAGCTCGACGTTGGCAATGAAGCCTCGCCCAACCGTGACACCCCGATGCGTAAGCCACAGCGGCCACGTTCGCATCGCCATCCTGGCCCTATCCTCCCTCAAGGTGCAAGCTGAATAGCATAGCGGTCGCGCCAGCGATAAGTCTATCGCCGAACCGTCTGCACTACCGGCCGTTCGGCAACATATACCCCCGAGCTTGCCGGGTGCGGCACGCAGGTCCAGGAGACCTTCGACCGCGCTTCCTCACCAATTCTATCGAAAAACCTCGCTCATCGGGCGGCCGGCGTACCCGGTCATCTCCAGGTATCCGCGTCCCCGGACCGGGCGGTCGCCGACCCGGCCGGTCACCGTCACCGCACCTTCCCAGTAGGTCACGCCGGTCGAGGCGCCGGTGTCCAGCTCCTGGGCATCAAGGGCGGCGGCGACCTCGAAGCTGGCCTGCCGCCCCGGCAGCTCGACCCGCCACTCGACCGGGTAGGCGGCACCGCTGGCCGGGGACGACCACCGGCGTCCGGGCACGAGCCGCACATCGTCCCGATCGAGCGGCGTCGCCGTTCCTTCACCGTCCACCCAGGTGCCGGCGGAGTGGTCGTCGGGCCGCCCGTCCGCGCGGCGCAGTTGGAAGACCATAAGGTCGGCGCCGTCGTCGAGCTGGAGCGAGAACCAGTCCCATCCGACCTGACCCGGTTCTAGAAACGTCGTGCCGAACTCGTGGTCCATCCAGCTCGCGCCGGTCACGTCGACCCACTCGCCGTCGATCCGCACCCGACCCGTCGTCGGCATCCGGGTCATCGAATAGTACTGCGAGGCGTTGCCCGCCGACGCCCCCTTCCGGCTGAGACCGTTCTCGCCGTGGCGGGTCGGCCCCGGGCCGGGCTCCAGGCGGAGCTCGACCCCGAACGAGCGGTCGACCACCTCCAGCCGGTGGCGGCCGCCGTCGAGAGACGCCCGCCAGCCGCCGTTCCAGACGTCGAGGGTCCCCGGCCGCGCGCCGGCCCATCCGAGGCCGCCGCGATCGAGCCTCTCGCCGACGAGATGCCGGCCGGACCGCAGATCCGTCACCGCCAGATGCGCCATGAACAGATCGCGGACCGTCCACCGCGACGGGTTCTCGGGCGCCGGGTCCACGCCGACGCGAAAGAAGGTGACCTGGTAGCCGAACCGGCGGCCGCGGTCCGACTCGAGATTGCCGGTGTAGTACCACCACTCGATGCGGTACTCCGGGTGGCTGCCATGGTCCCGCGGAAACTGCCAGGCGTAGCCGGGCTCGGCCTGACGCCAGCCCTCGGGGGTCGTCGCGCCGCCGGCCTCCTGGCCGGGGGCGGTCCCGAACTGCGGTGCCGCGGGTGAGACCGCCACGCTCCCGGACCTCTCGTTGCCCCCCGCCGCATCCCGCGGTGCAGGGGGGATCGCGGGCAACACACCGCACAGCAGGACGACGGCAGCGGCTCGCGTCCCGGGTCCGGGGACCGCGGGTCTGCGAGCCGTGGGACCGGGGACGGACCGGGTCGCGCGCCGCCGGCCCGCGCCGTCGCGGACACCGATCATCGCTCCGCCCCCGCCGCCACCTGCGAGGCGACCCGGGCCGGATACAGGCCGGCCAGCGCCGTCGTCACCGCGATGAGGACCGTCGACTGCAGGAGGAATCCGAGCGGCAAATGGAACTGGATGGTCCAGCCGAAGCTCTGCACGTTGATGACGTAGATCAGGATCAGCGACAGCGCCACGCCCACGGCGAGTCCCAGCCCCTGGCTGACGAGGCCGATCAGCGCGGCCTCGATGACCACCATGCGCCGGATCTGCCGGCGGCCGGCCCCGACCAGCCGCAACATCGCCAGCTCGCGGCGGCGTTCCAGCACCAGGGTCAGCAGGGTGGCGGCGACGCCCATGATCGCGACGACGATCGCGATGGCCTGAAGCGCATAGGTGATGGCGAACGTGGCATCGAAGATGCGCAGCACCTCGGCTCGGAGGGTCCTGTTCGTGCGGATGAAGACGCGGTGGTCCGCACCGGCCGCCGCCAACAGCTCCTCACGCACCGTGTCCGGGTCCGCGTCCGGCGCCAGATAGAGGGTGAGACCGCTCGGGCGCCGGGCGCCGTAGTGGTCGGCGAACGTCTTCTCTTCCATCACCACGATGCCCCGATCGCTCGAATAGTCGTAGTAGACGGCGGCCACCCGAAACGGCCGCGGCCCTTGCGGCGTGGCGAGCTCGATATAGTCGCCGACCGCCGCGCGGTGCTTGATCGCAAAGCTCTCCGACACGATCACCGCGTCGGCCCCGATCGCCTGCCGCAACGCCTCGGGCCCGTCCGCCGGAGCCTTGAACAGCAGTGCCCCGTGATCGAGCAGCACGTCGAAACGGCCCGCCCCCAGAACGATCAGATCCCGGTCCGGGCCGTAGGGCAGGTCGACGGTGCGAAATCCGTCCACCGCGACGACCGCCTGGTGCGACGCTATCCGACGCTCCGCCGCTTCCGAGATGCCCCCGGAGGCGCCGACCGGCGCCCGATCCGCGGCCGCCACAAAGAGATCCGCCTGCAGGGTCTGCCCCACCCAGTACGCGACGGTCTCGCGAAAGCTGCCGACCATGATCGCGATGGCCGCGAGCATCGCCAGACTGACGACCAGCGCCGCGATCGAGACGGCCAGCCGCGACACCGCCGCGGACAGGTTCGCGTGCGCCAGCAGACCCTCGATGCGAAACCGGCTCGCGAGCACCGCGCGGCCCCGCCGGCGAAGCCACTCGAGCAGCACCGGCACGAGGGCCGCGGCCCCGAAGACCACGGCCAGCGCCGCCCCCAGACCGAACACCGGAAGCCCCCCGACCGCCTCCAGCGTCGACAGCCAGCCGCCGGCGCCGAACAGCCCCGCCGCCAGCAGGGCCGCACGCCGCGGGAACCGCCGGTGACGGGTCTCGCCGTCGGCCGCGCGCACCGCGGCGATCGGGGTGACCCCGGCCGCCTCCGCCGCCGGCATCACCGCCGCGACCAGGGCCAGCGGAATCGCGACGGCGCCCGCCAGCAGCAGATCCGCCGCTCCCAACGGCGGCACCGTGGCCTGCGAGGTCACGTAGAGCGTATTGACGGTGGTCGAGGTCAGCCCCACCGCGGCGCGGGCCAGCCCCCATCCGGCGGGGGCGCCCAGCGCCGCGCCGAGAGCCGCCAGCACCGCCGCCTCGCCCAGGAACAGCCCGAGCACGAGACGGCGGGTCGCGCCGAGGGCGCGCAGGACCCCGATCTCGGTGCGGCGCGAGATGACCGAGACGGCCACCGCGTTGTAGACCAGGAACAGTCCGACGACCAGCGCGATGTAGGACAACGCGGTCAGGTTGAAGTGAAACGCGGCCAGCATCCGTTCGACCTGCCGCCCCCGCTCGGCCGGGCGCTGCACCTGCAGACCGGCCGGCAGCCGCGCCGCGATCTCGCGCTCGACGTCGTCGGCGGCGGACGCGTCGAACAGTTGAATCTCGACCCGATCGACCCAGCCGAGGCGATCGAACCGCCATTGCGCGGCCGCGATGTCCAGCAACGCGAGCCGGCCGTCCACCACCCGCGCGGGGCCCTGGTCGAGCAGCAGGCCGCGCACCACCATCTCGTGCACCGCGTCGCCGACGACGACCCGCACCGGAGTGTCGACGTCGATGCCGTGACGCCGCGCAAACCGTTCGGTCAGCACGATCGACGCGGAATCCAGCAGGACGTCGAGCAGCTCCTGGGGCCGCGGGGCCCGCCCCTGCCGCGAGAACCGCAGCAGCTGGTAGTCCCGGAACGGCCGCTCGCGCAGCACGTCGACCCCCAGCACCCGGAGCCGGTGCCCGGCGCCGTCGGCCGTCTCCAACCGGGCGGTACGATCGATGACGGGACTGACGCGCCCGTACTCGCGCAGCCACTCCATGCCGGCCAACTGCGCCTCCGGCACGCCGACCCCGGCCCCGACAATCTCCAGCGACGTCCGGCCGGCGACAACGTCGAGCGCGGTCTCGAAGCCCCGCACCGAGGCGGTGTTGGCGAGGCGGATGGCCACCACCACCGCCACCCCGAGGGTCAGCCCGGCCACGGTGACGGCACCGCGCACCGGGTCCCGCCGCAACGCCCGCACGATGAACTGGCGGAACAGGGTCACCGCGGCTCCCCGGTCTCGATCGGCGCCGGTGCGCGCAGACCGGCAGCGGGTTCGCCCTCCTCGGCGCCGTCCCGCAGGCGGAGCACGCGGTCGGCGGCGGCGGCGAGAGTGCGATCGTGGGTGGCCAGCAGCACCGCGACGCCGGTCTCGCGGTTCAGGGCCCGCAGCAGGGAGAGCACGCGCCGGCCGTTGTCGGTGTCGAGGTTGCCGGTGGGCTCGTCGGCGATGATCAGCGCCGGCTGATGGACGAGGGCCCGCGCGACCGCCGCCCGCTGCAGCTCTCCCCCGGAGACCCGCGCCGGATAGTGCTCCAGGCGATGGCCCAGCCCCACCCGTCCCGCCCCCTCCCCGGCGCGAGCCAGACCGACCCGGTTGGGGACGCCGGCCAGCAGCAACGGCAGCGCGATATTCTCGGCGAGGGTGAGGGTGGGGAGGAGATTGAAGAACTGGAAGACGAAACCGACCCGGTCGCGCCGCAGCACGGTCAGGGCCTCGTCGTCCAGCTCGGCGAGGTCGACGCCGTCGATGACCACCGTCCCCGCGGTCGGCCGGTCCATCCCCCCGCACAGATGCAGCAGGGTCGACTTGCCGCATCCGGACGGTCCGGTGACCGCCACGAACTCACCGGCCGCGAGCTCCAGGCTGACCCCGCGCACGGCGTCCACCGCGCTCTCCCCGTCCCCGTAGCGCTTGCGCAGGTCTCGAGCCTGGAGCACCGGCCTCGGTCCAGGACCGCCGGCTGCCTGGGACGCTACCACCGGGCGGGCTCGAACCACTGCGAGCAGAACGGCTCCGGCAACCAGTGGAACCCCGGATCCCCGATCGGACTGCCGGGGGGAACCGCCGGGGGATCCCAGACCTCGGCGCCGTCGGCGGGGGCGTCGAGAAACCGGGTGACGTCACGCCGCAGGGCGACTGCATGCGCCCGCGCGGCGACGCTGCCGCTCCCCTCGGGGGCCTCGCTGAGCACCCCGTCGTCCATCCCGAGGGAACGCTGTTCGAGCAGGTAGGCGGCGACCGCGCGCACCTGCGCCATGGGCGCCGCCGATGCCAGCCGAATCAGCCGATCCACGACCACGCGCTGCACCGCCCGTTGCACTTCCACCGGATATCCATCGGCGGACATCTCCCCGAAGGCCGTCTCCCAGAGGGAGTCGATGACCTCGACGAGCCCCGGAAGATCGCCGTCCAGCGCGTGCTGCTCGACCAGCCGGGCGGCGCGGTCGGGCCGCAGCAGCGCCGATACCGTGAGGTCGGCGGCGACGACAGCCGGGGTGATGCGGTCGAACATCGAACCGGTGTAACGGGGGAACAGCTCGCGGTGGCGTCCGTACCCGGCGGGACGGGGCGGGATCAGGTCGATGACCGCGCCGGGAATGGTGAGCTCGTCGACCTGCAGCGCCTGCATCAGCGCATTCAGCGCCGCCCGCTGGTCAGCCGCCGGGACAGCGTCGAGCGGCTCGCGCCCATCCCCCCGGAGCGCATAGGTGTAGTCGATGCCGCCGAGCGCCGACGCAGCCGCCTCGATCTGGTAGCGATGGTGCAAAAACAGCGGCACCAGCGCCTCTTCGAGCAGCGCCAGCGGGGTGCCGTTCCGCACCGCGGTCTCCCCGAACCGATCCAGCGCGGTGCGCCGCACCTCGAGCATGCGGAGCAGCTCCGCCGCCGGGTCGGTGCCGTTGGCCCAGATGTGCACGCGGGGGTTGGCGCCGGTGTCCTGCCCGGTCATGAAGCGCAGGTCCTCGTCCCACGCGGCGTCGAGCACCCCTGCGAGCGCCGCGGGCGCGTCCTCTCCGGCCGGGAAGTCCTGATAGCCGTAGCGAATCGCCACCTCGTCCCAGGCGCCGATCCCGACATCGTAGGCGTCGGACAGATCGATGCGCCCGTCCCGGTTGACGGTCACCAGCGGATGGGGATAGTCCATGACCGAAATGCGCCCCTGCGCGCTGGCGTAGTAGTTGTGGCTCAGCCCGATCGTGTGCCCGACCTCGTGGGCGGAGAGCTGACGCAGGCGCGCCAGAGCCATCTCCGACAGCCCGGCCGGCTCCTCGTCGCCGTTGACATAGGGCGACAACAGCCCCTCGGCCAGCCGGTAGTCCTGGCGGACCCGTAGCGAGCCGAGGGTGACGTGCCCCTTGATGATCTCGCCGGTGCGGGGGTCGGTCACCGACGAGCCGTAGCTCCAGCCCCGGGTCGAGCGATGCACCCACTGGATGACGTTGTAGCGGACGTCCAGGCTGTCGGCGCCTTCCGGCATCACCCGGACCTCGAACGCGCCGCTATACCCGGCCGCCTCGAACGCCTGATTCCACCACCGTGCGCCCTCGAGGAGGGCGGACCGGATGGGCTCCGGGGTCCCCCGGTCGAGGTAGTACACGATGGGCTCGACCGGCTCGCTGACCGCGGCCGCGGGGTCCCGCTTTTCGAGCCGATGACGCCGCAGGAACCGCTGCGTCATCGGCTGCCCCAGCCGCGCGCTGTAGTCTTCGTAGGTCAGGGCGCCGAAACCGGCCCGCGGATCGTAGCGGCGGGGGCTGTAGCCGTCGTCGGGCAGCTCGACGAACGAATGGTGCTGGCGCACCGTCACCGCCCGCGCGGTGGGCGCCACCGCCGCGAGCGAGCCGCGCCCGAACCCCGGCCCGCCGCCGCGCGGGTCGCCGGTAAACGTCAGCCTCGCCTCGAGCTCGGTGTTCCGGGGAAACCCGCGGGTGCGCGGCAGATGGACGGCGCTGCGGCTCTCGTCGAGCCGGTAGGTGCCGGGCAGCCGATCCGCTACGCCGTGGGCGTCACGAAGGAGAAACGGCGTGACGTCGACCAGCACCGTACCGTCCGTCTCCGCTTCGACCGTGAACCCCCACAACACCGAGGTGGCGAACGCCTCGTCCAGCGCTCGCGCCTCGGCGGGGTTCGTGGTGTCGACCCGGTAGCGCTGGTTGGGCTGGACCACGAGCACCTTCGGGCCGACGCGCTCGAACCGGACGATCGCGGTGGCCCCGAGTTGCCCGCGGTCGAGCCCGATGTCGTTCGACCCCACCCCGGCGGCCAACGACCGCACGTAGAGCAGCTCGTGGTCGAACCGGGCGATCTCCATCCACAGCTTGCCGGTTCCCGCGTCCCAGTGCAGGGGGAGCAGCCCGGGCAGCCGCTCCATGCCCGCCGTCCGCTCGGCGATGGACGCCACGGGCTCCTGGGTCAGGCCGGGCATGGGCCAGGACGCCAGCGCCGCGAACAGCACCGGCAGGAATCGTCTCAGGAGTACACACCCCGTGGTGAAACCCCGCGTTGCACCGAGACCGGCGAGGCGCAAGATGCATCGCCGGTCGAATGCGGCGGGGACTCTCGCCACGGGCTGTACAGGCATGGTCCTTTGGGTGATACCTGCGGGCGCCGTCAATTGCGGCGGAGCGGGTCGGCGACGTAGCCGCGGCGGGTGCGTACCGTGTAGTCCCGTCCCGTGATGCGAACCCGGATCGACCGGTAGGTGCCATCGGCGGGCCGAGTGGGCCGGTAGCCGAGCATGTACTGGTGATTCAGCTCTTCCGCTATCCGCGCCGTCGCCGGCCCCAGCTCGGGGCTGTCGTGCACCACCTCGGTATAGCCGCCGCTCTCGGTCGTGATCTCCCGCAGCGCGTACGGATTGACCCGGTCGTTGATGGCGCGCGTATCCGGCGCATCGATGGCGATGGCATAGACGAACGCGGAGTTGCGGCGAAGCTGGCGGCGGACGTCCCGCACGTCGGCGAGACTGCCGGTATCCGAGCCGTCCGATATCAGCACCACCGCCGCGCGGGGATGCTTGCGGGCCTCGAACAGCGGCAACGCGTTCATCATCGCGTCATAGATGCTCGTGCCGCCCCACGGACGGATGTCGTCGAGCCGGTTGCGGAGTTGCCGCGGCCCCACGGTCCAGGGGACGCTCACGCTGGGCTCGTGATTGAATACGCTGATGAAGACCTCGTCGTCCACGTCCAACCGATCCGTCAGAAACTGATCGAGGGCGAGCCGCGCGTCGTCGATCCGCTGGCCGAACATGCTCTGGCTGATGTCGAGCACCACGCCCAGACTAAGCGGCACGCGGGCGCGCGTGAAATGGGTGAGGGGCTGCGGCTGGCCGTCTTCGGAGATCTCGAAATCGTCCCGCCCGAGGTCGCCCACGAGACGACCGTCCGCGTCGACGACGGTAGCCGCCATCTGCACGATCTCGACCCCGGTGCGGAAGAAGTCGTCGCCGCGGTCGACCTGCTGGCCGGACACGGCAATCGACACCGCGGCCGCGGCGAGCGGCGCGAGCAGTATCCGGGGAAGTTCGCGGCGACACATGGCGGCAACCTCCATTCTACGCGAGCCGTGCACGAGGTTCCAGACGCAGCGTGCGCCTCCGCCCAAATGCGGAACGACCAGGGCAAGCTGTGAGGCGGCGTACAACGAAAAGGCCCGGATGCAGATGCACCCGGGCCTTTTCCGAAGCTGTCTGGCAGCTATCGCCTATTCCGGCGGCTCGGTCGGGTCGCGACCGTCGGTCGGCGCGCCGGTGCCCGACGAACCCATGAACAGCTTGCGGCCGTCCTTGAAGGTCAGGTCGCGGCCGTTGCCCTTGTTCGAACCGTCCTTGGCCTGGTAGCCGTCAACGATGATCTCGGTGCCCGGAAGCAACGACCGCTTGTTGAAGCCCCGCCGGAGCAGCGTATTCGGGGTGCCGCCCTCGACCATCCACACGGTTCCGTCTTCGAGTTCAAGATGGACCCACGCGTGCGGGTTGATCCACTCCATCCTCACAACCGTGCCCTCCAAGTGGATGGGCCGGTTGGCGTCGAACTCAGCCGAGAACGCATGGTGGGCGTCCCCAGGCACCGTGGCCAGCGCTACAAAAGCCCCGACCGCCACGACGACTAGCATTCTTCGCATCTCGTACGCCTCCTCGCTGTGTAAGCTCAAACTCCGGTGATTATCGACATTCCCCGTGTCCGTGTCAATACCGTGAACGACGACTTCGCGACGCCCGTATCGACCGCCTATTGGGGCGGCTCAAGCACCATCTGACGGTCGGAGCCCTGACCGGAAGCCCGGAAGACCGGGGTCAGATCCGGATCCTTGCGCAGGTGCCCGTACATCAGCTCCTCGGCGAACTCGACGCACTTGTACTCGAGGAGCTGCATGTTGTCGTCGATGCGCCGATACAGCGGCAGCTTGATCGTCCAGGGGCGCGTATAGGTCTCCGGATCGGTGATGGTCGCCTCGTACATGAGGTGGTTCTCGCTGAGGGCGGTGTACCGCTCCTCGACGTGCAGCGCAACGCTGTGGTGGTTGCCCGAGCTGTCGAGCCAAGTGTCAGGCAACTGCGCGGTCACGTCGATGACCAGGGCCTCACCGTCCCAGCGGCCGATGTTGTGGCCCATCCACGAGTCGACCGGCGCCTCGAAATCGGGGCGATCCATGTAGACGATGCGGCTGGCGCTGGCGAACTCGTAGGCCAGGAGCACGTACTCGGGCGTCTGCACGAGCTGGAACGGATACGGCATGTAGGTCGCCCGCGGCACGCCCGGCATGTAGCACTTCGCCGCCGGATCGCGCTCGAGCCAGTACTGCAGGTTCTCCTGCTGCTGCGCCCGCGCCTCGGGCCGATAGGGAATCTCGCCCCCCTCGACGATGCCGAGCCCGCCCGGAATCGCACCCAGGGCCGCCATCTCGACGACCGGACCCAGTCGAGCCGCATGCGGCTCGATGTCCCAGTGGTGCGCTCCCATGGCCTGCCAGATGCCGTTCAGATCCGGGTTGCCGTCGGCAGTGCGAGGAGCCATGTATTCCCCGTCCTGCGCCTGAGCCGGTTGGACGGCGACCGTCAGGCCGAAGACCATCACGGCAGCCGTCAGTCCGGCAATCATTGCGGTTCTGAGCCGATTTCGCATTTGCTTGTGTCTCCTTGGATACATACGCCAACTGCGTGTCTGACTTGGCGGGACCCTGCTCCACCGCAGCGCCCAAGCCACCACGACGTTCCCGAACTACGACAACACTACTCCTACGACAGCAATCCGATGAGGCGCGCGCCGATCGTCACGCTCGTCCAGAGCGCGATCGACGTCACCCCCACCACCTTGGGCCAGACCGGCCCGAAGTGCCCCTCCTCCTTCGATGCGATGATTCGACGAATCACGAACGTCACCACGACGCCCACGAACACCGCCTCCATCTTCCACCAGAAGAAGGGGCTGTAGTACTGCTTCAACGCGGTCGACGCCATCTGCGGAATGCCGGTGAGCACCAGCGCCACGAAGCTCCACACGAGCCACGGCTGCGCCGACCGCGCCAACTGCGGAATCGACGACGAGGTCAGCCCCCGCCCGAGCAGCCGCAGATCGACGATCAGCAGCGCACCGGCGAAAACCGACACCGCCACCAGGTGGATACACTGGATGATCGGGGTGGGCCAGACGGAGTTGAGGAAGTAGGCGCTGAACCCCCAACCCCCCATCCATTGAAAAAACGGTTGCAGCATCGCGTTACCCCAGCCCCAGATCGATCCACCACTGAGGCACCAAGCCGCTGTAAGCGGTCATCCGCCCGGTCACGATAACCCCGACCCAGAACGCCAGAGACAAGTAGCCGGCCAGCCGGGCCTTGAGCGGCCCCGCCGGATCGTGCTCCCATCGATCGACCGTCTTCTCGATGCTCAGATGGAAGTAGGCGGCATTGAGAGCCAGAATGACCAGCATTCCCATCTTGAACCAGAACCAGAAGTTCGGATAGTACCGCATCGGCTGGCTGTAGAGCATGACGAAGCCGGTGCCCGCGTTGACAACCACGCCGAGGTACAGCCAGGGAAACAGGGCCGACTTCACCTTCGAAACCGGAATCCACTTCAGCGCCATGCCCGCCAGCCGCATGTCCCAGTAGGCGATGACGCCCGCCACCAGCCCCATGCTGACCACGTGGAGCGTCAGCATGTAGACATAGCCGTTCAGCGACTCCCGCGCCGCGACGCTGCTCGGCAGCGCATCGACCCATTCGAACAGGGGCCGGATCAACTCAAACAGGCTGGTGATCATACGCTGCTACTCCCGTCCATGGCCGCGCGACGCCGATCCGCATGCTCGCCCTCCTCCGAACCGGCCCGGGAGGGGCAACAAGACGCCCGCCACAATTGCGACGTCAGGGCGCGGTGCAGCGATTCTCCTCGGGATGGCGGCGACCACCTCCGCCGGTTCGCACCGCCGCGCCACGCGGCTCCGCGCCCCGAACTGCACCGCCACCACATCCGTCTCCGCCACCGCCCGACCGCCATCGAGCTGCAGAACCCGATGCAGCCGGCACGAACCGTCACGGCAGGCGCGGAGTGTACCTCGCAGCTTTGTCAAGGTCAACACGGGCTGTCAAGAAAACCGAAGACAGGCCCGCGGAGCGTCAGGACCGCGGGCGCAGGCGGCGGGCGTGGCGGCGCAGCCGCCGCCACCCCTGGGCGACCGACGTCACGCTCAGGAGAATGCCCCCGACGCTCAACCCGATCACGATCACGTCCCACAGCGGCCGCCGCGTATACAGGGACGGAAAGTCCAGACCGTGCAGGCCGCGGTACAACCAACGGTTGACCCGGGTGAGGCGTTCCTCCTTCCGGGCGATGGCGCCGCGATACGGGTCGAAGTAGAGCCACGTCGCGTCGGCGTCGTCGTACGTGGCCCTGAGAACGGGCAACGACCGGCGCCGGCTGCGATCGTAGTAGTACGCGTCGTAGGCCCGAAGCCAAGCCGCCTCCTCGATCGCCGCACCGGGCATGGCGGCGGCCGCCATCGCCTCGATCCGTTCGTCGCTGAACCGGGCGAAGGCGCCGCGTTCCGGGTGCAGCATCGAGACGAGCCGCTGCTCCGGAGCCTGGGAGCGAAGGGTGGCCAGCGTCGTCGGCAACGTCAGGCTCTCGGGCGGCGCCCCGGCGGGGTCGACCGCCAGCACGTGCGGCTCGTTCGCGAGCTGCAGGACTTCCAGCTCCTTGGGCGGGAACGATTCGCCGATCTCGTGCACCGCGGCGCGAAGCCGGTCGGCGGTGAGGGGACCGAGACGCGGCGGCCCTCCGGTCAACGCCCGGCGCTGCGCGGCCGTCGCGCCGGTTCCCGGGTGCCAGCTCCACGGGTCCATCGACAGCCCGCCGCTGAACACCCAGGTAAAGGTGAACACACCGAAGACGAGCCCGGCGTAGTGGTGCCACCGCATCAATCCGGCGTAGGGCGAATGCGAAGGGCCCTCCCGCAATCGATACACGGCCGAGACCGACACCCGCCACAGTCCCCAGGCGATCCCCCACAGCGCCAGCAGGCAGCCGAGCATCGACAGCCCGATCACCAGATCGGACCAGACGGAGGCACGGGACCGCAGGGGGGTGAAATACAACCAGTGCGGCACCGCCCCCAGATAGGCCCATCCGCGGCTCCGGCGGGTGGTCTCGAGAACAGGCTCGACGGTGCGGTCGGATACGTACAGGACGGTGGCGCCGTCGTCGCCGAGGCGCACGCGATGGAGGGGAAAGAAGACTTGGCTCTGCAGCGTCCACTGGTCGGGCGCCGTCAACCGCGCGTCATGGCGGGCGGTGCCGGCGTGTTCCGGCGCGAACCCCCGCGCAATCTCCAGGGCCTGCTCCGGCTGCAACACCCCCGCCGCCTCGCCGGTATCGGCGTAGATCGTGGTCCAGCCGCCGGCGCCGGCGAACCGATAGACGGGCCGGTCGCCGTGCATGCCGACGACGATGCGCACCGGGGTGAACCCCGCCCGGACCGCCGCCTCGCCGATATCGAGGCGGGCCGTGGACAGGTCGAGGACCGGCGCCCGCGCGAGCCGCTCGCCGGGATCGAGGGCCGGCATGCCGGCGTACATCAGGACGATGCCGGAGGCGAACCAGACGATGAAGAGCAGGCTGCCGGCGATGCCCAGCCAACGATGGCTGTAGCTGAGAGCCCGGCGCCAGATCGTCGATGGGCTCGACACCGATCGCCTCCGCGTCTACCGGAGCCGCCCTCCGGAATTCAGGCCCCCGGCTCGATAGTCCGGCCCCGATCGAGATCGTCCACCCAATACAGGGTGTGGCAGTTGTTGCACGACTGGTAGACGACCTCGCCGAGATCGAATATCCGCTGGGGATCCTCCGCCTCGGCCGCCGCGAACGCCTGCATGGCCGCGTCGTGCATGTCCTCGGACAGGCGGATCCACTGATCCTGGTCGCGGGCGCGGTTCTCCATCATGAGCAGGTTAGCCGACTCGGCGAGGGCCATCGCCCCCAACCGCACCTGCAGCCATTCCTCCTCGGTCTCCGGCTCCCAGGACGTCTCGCCGTTTTCGTCGAGCACGGTTCCGACGGCGTCCCACAGGAGATCGGCGGCCGGGTCCAGCATGTTCGCCATCAGCGCACTGACGGACGTATCCGTCCGGAACGGCGGCCCCGCGGGCGCCTCTCCTCCTCCGCACGACGCCGCAAGCAGCGCGGCGGCGGCGACTATCGCGGTCCTCGTTCGCATCTCGTCTCCTCGCGTTCCCGATCCCAAAGGGCACGGCCGGAGGGCCGATCACCGACACCTGCCGGCGTGGCGGCAGGACGCCGCCGCGGCGCTTCGACCCGACATCCGCCCCGGACGGCCGGGCGCACCCGCATCCGTTCTTTCGACTCCGGCAGAGATTATATAGTGGCGGACCGCGCCCGGGGCCTCCGCGCCGGCCCTATAATGGCCGCATTCCCGTTCGGCGCGCGCGCCGCGCTCGACCGCCACGACCCGGGGACGTACCGCACATCAGAGGGAGATCGACCCATGACCGTATCTCGCCGACTGTCGCTGCTTCTGGGAGCCGCCGCCTGCGCGGCGGTTCTCTCGACCGGATCCCAGGCACAGGAGCCGGATGCCGCGGCCCCGCTCGTGAGCGCCGAACAGTTCGAGCGGTGGCAGACCGAGCTCTCGAACTGGGGCCGCTGGGGTCCCGACGACGAGTTGGGCATGGCCAATCTGATCACCGCCGCCAAGAAAGCGGAGGCGGCGGCCCTGGTCACCGAGGGCTACACCGTCTCGCTGTCGTCGAACGCGCAGAACTACCGCTCGGTCGACGTGCCGTGCCCGGTCGAGTGGTCGATGTCGCGGGCGACCCGCACCGGGGCCAGCGACACCATCGCCTATCCGTGCATTCACGGCCCCGGCACCACCCACCTGGACGCCTTCGCGCACGTCTTCTTCGGCGGCAAGATGTGGAACGGCTACGACGTGGACGGCCTCGTCACGATGGACGGCGGCGCGCTGAAGAACTCCATCATGGCCGTGAAGAACGGCCTCGTGACGCGGGGCGTGCTCTACGACATCCCGCGGCTCAAGGGCGTGCCGTGGCTCGAGCCGGGGACCCGCATCACCGTCGAGGATCTCGAGGCGTGGGAGGCGCAGACCGGCGTGCGCGCCGGTCCCGGCGACGCCTTCTTCATCCGGTGGGGCCGGTGGGCCCGGCAGGACGCCCTGGGCCCGTTCGACACCGGTCTCGAGTCGGCGGGCCTGGACAACAACGTCATGGCGTGGCTGAAGGAACGGGACGTGGCGATTGCCGGATGGGAGACGCCCGGCTACGCGCCGCAGCCGGAGGGCGACCTGCCCCGCACCGCCCTGCACAACTTCGCGCTGACCATTCTCGGCATCCAGATTCTCGACCGGGTCGACTTCCAGGCGCTGGCCAACGCCGCCGCCGAACGCAACCGGTGGGAGTTCATGGTGACCATCGCCCCCCTGCCGATTCCCAACGGCACCGGGTCGCCGGTCAATCCGATCGCGATGTTCTGACGCCGGAAATCGTCGCGTCCGGTTCTGCCTGCCGCGCAACCGACCCTGCCGGAAGTCGGCGCCCTTGACCAAAGCGCTGACTCCGCGGGTTCGGGAAGTGTGGTCGGGCTGGACGGCGCCCGGCGGACGCGCCGGCAGCGCAGGGTCGGATGCGGAAGGGAGACACCCACGTGAAGGTCACCGCCGTCGAGGCGACCACGTGCATCGTGCCGCTGGACCGCGGCATCGCGTTCGCCACCCGGGCCGTGGCCGAGCGCCACTACACGCTGGTCCGGGTGCGGACCGACACCGGGGCCGAGGGCATCGGCTTCTGCTACGGGGGCACGCGCGCCGGCCGGCTCGCCACGCTGGCGGTGCGCGAGTTGCTCAGGGACCTCGTGGTGGGGCGCGACCCCCACCAGGTCGAGGCGATCTGGGAGGCGATGTTCCGCGAGGCCCTGCTCCAGGGCCGGCGGGGCGCGGTGCTGCGCGCCATCAGTGCCATCGACCAGGCCCTGTGGGACGTCGTGTCCCGCGAGGCGAATCTGCCTCTGCACCGCTACCTGGGCGGTTACCGCACCGCGATGGCGCCGGCCTACGCCAGCGGCGGCTACTACGCCGACGGCAAGACCCCCGGCGATCTCGCCGAGGAAGTGCGCGGCTACGTGGACAGGGGTTTCACCGCCGTCAAGATCAAGGTCGGCGGGGTGTCGACCACGGAAGACGCGGTACGGATAGCGGCCGCCCGGGAGGCCGTCGGTCCCGGCGTCGAGCTCTTCCTGGACGCCAACAACGCCTGGCGCGACGCGGCGAGCGCGATCCGGGCGGTGCGCGCGTGGGAGGAGTGGAATCCCGGCTGGATCGAGGAACCGCTGATGCCCGACGACATCGACGGGCACGCCCGGGTCGCCGCGGCGGTGGCGACGCCGGTCGCGACCGGCGAGATCCACGCGACCCGGTGGGACTTCCTCCAACTGGTCGACCGGCGCGCCGCCGCCGTCCTCCAGCCCGACGCCGGGGTCTGCGGCGGCATCACCGAATGGCGCCGCATCGCGGCGCTGGCCGCGGCTCACGACCTTGCCGTCGCCCCCCACTGGCTCGCCGACCTGCACGTGCACCTCGTCGCGGCGACCCCCAACGCGTCGTGGATCGAGTACTTCACCGACTTCAGCGTGCTCAACCTCGGCGTGCTGTTCTCCACCGCCCTGCAGGTCGTCCCCGGCGGGGTGGCCCTGCCGTCCGGTCCGGGACTCGGGATAGCCCTGGAAGACCGCGCGGTGTCCCGCTACGCGATCGACGGCTGGAGCTGACGTCGGGACCCCGCCCGCCGGCGACGATTCGCGGTCCTGCCCTCTCATGCCCGCACCCCTTCTGTCGTGAGGACGATCCCAGGACCCGCGGGCGTACGCGATAGAAGAAAAACGACAGGATCAGGACAGTGATCGATATAGAGTTGCCAACTTCATCGAGGACCTGCCCGTGGATTCCCTTGCCGGCGCCCTGGCACACGGCAAGGTAATTTCCGTCAGCGTCTTTAGGACAGTGATCGATATAGAGTTGCCAACTGCGCCCGGGCTCAGCCTGTTTTCTGCGGCTTGGCGCGCCTGGCACACGGCAAGGTAATTTCCGTCAGCGTCCGTACGCCATCGGCGGCCGCCAGCACCGCCGCGCCGACTCGCCGTCTGCCCCGGACCCCTCGTCGAACCCAAGGGCCCTTGAATCGGGGGGGAATACGGGACTAGACTGTCTATGTCTACGCATATCCATGCAGGCACGAGCTACGGTCCTCTCCGCCGGGTTGTGCGTCCTGTTCGCGGCGGCGGGCGGCGCGGCAGAACGCGCCTCGGCCCAGCCCGCGCCGAGCGGCGGCGCCCCCGACCGCGTGGTGCGCGGCACCTGCGTCGGCTGTCACAACGACCGCTCGCTGCGCGGCAACCTGTCTCTCGAACGCTTCGACGTAACCGCGGCGGCCGACGATCCCGACGTCGCCGAGCGGATGATCCGCAAGCTGCGGGCGGGCATGATGCCGCCGCCCGGCCCGCGCCGGCCGGACGACGCCGCCCTCCGCACCCTGGTCGAGACCCTCGAGCATCGCCTCGACGAGGCGGCCGGAATCGCCCCCGACCCCGGCGGCCGGCCTTTCCAGCGTCTCAACCGCGCCGAGTACGCCCAGGCCATCCGCGACCTGCTGGCCCTCGACGTCGACGCCGGCGACTGGCTGCCGCTCGATCAACTGAGCGCCAACTTCGACAACATCGCCGACGCGCAAACCTTGTCCCCGACGTTGCTCGAGGCGTATCTCAACGCGGCGAGCGCCATCAGCCGGCTCGCTGTCGGCGAGCCCGGCAGCCGGACCGTCGATCACACCTACTCCAACTCGGAGTACGTGTCGCAGCACCCGTGGGACCACGTCGAGGGCGCACCCTACGGCACCCGCGGCGGCCTCGTCGTCGACCACGTGTTCCCGGCCGACGCCGAGTATGTCCTCGGGCTGACGTTCACGTCCGGGGCGAACACGCGGATCGAGGACGTCGACGTCTCGATCGACGGCGAGCGGGTGACGCTGCTGCACTACAACACCGACCGGCGCGTCGGCGCCGACGGCCGGGGCGGCGCGGTCACCGCAACGCAGCCGGTCTTCGTGCGGGCGGGACCGCACCGGGTGGCGGCCGCGTTCATCCGGCGGGCCCACGGCCCCTACGAGGACCTGATCCGCCCCCACGACTGGTCGTTCGCCGGCGGCGGCTCGGGCGGGGCCGGCGTCACGACGCTCCCGCACGTGCGCGACCTGATCGTCAGTGGGCCCTATCAGGTCACGGGGCTGTCCGAGACGCCGAGCCGGCAGCGCATCTTCACGTGCCGTCCGACCGATCCCGGCGAGGCGCGCCCCTGCGCGCGCCGCATCGTCACGCGCCTGGCCCGCGAGGCGTACCGCCGGGCCCTCACCCCGCGCGACGTCGACGGGCTGCTGTCGTTCTTCGACGACGGCGCGGCCGCGGGCGGCTTCGAGGTCGGGGTGCGGACCGCGCTCGAGGCGATGCTGGCCAGTCCCCACTTCGTGCTGCGGCTGGAACGCGCGCCGGTCGACGCGCCGCAGCGGGGCTACCGCCTGAGCGACGCCGCCCTCGCCTCGCGCCTGTCGTTCTTCCTCTGGGGGACGCCGCCCGACGAGGAGCTCCGGACGCTGTCGGACGCGGGCCGCCTGTCGCCGGAGGAGCTGGAGCGGCAGGCGCTGCGCATGCTCGCCGATCCCCGGGCCGAGGCGCTGGGCACCCGGTTCGCGGCGCAGTGGTTCCGCCTGCAGGACATGGACAAGGTCCGGCCGGACCCGAACTTCTATCCGAACTACGACGAGAACCTCGCCCGCGCGATGCGGCGCGAGACCGAGCTGTTCTTCGCCGACCTCGTGCAGGAGAACCGCAGCCTGCTCGACCTCTATCGGGCCGACTACACGTTCGTCGACGAGCGGCTGGCCCGGCACTACGGCATGCCCGGGGTGGCGGGCCGCCACTTCCGGCGGGTCGCCTATCCCGACGACACCCGCCGCGGCGTGCTCGGACACGGCAGCATCCTCGTGCTGACGTCGCTCGCCAACCGCACCTCGCCGGTGCTGCGGGGTAAATGGGTCATGGAGGTACTGCTCGGCACCCCGCCTCCCCCGCCGCCGCCCGACATTCCGGCCCTGGAAGATACCGACGAATCCCGGGACGGCCGGCGCCTGACGACCCGCGAGCGCATGGAGCTGCACCGGGCGAACCCCGCCTGCAGCTCGTGCCACCGGCTGATCGACCCGATCGGACTGGCCCTCGACAACTTCGACGTCACCGCAAAGTGGCGGGTGCGCGAGCACGGGGTCCCGCTCGATACGCGCGGCGACTACTACGACGGCACCCCGGTGTCGACGCCGCGGGAGCTGGTCGACGCCCTGCTCGCGCGGCCGATTCCGCTGGTCCGCACCTTCACCGAGAACCTGCTGGCGTTCGCCATCGGCCGGCGGGTCGAGCACTTCGATCAGCCGGCCGTCCGCGCCATCGCGCGCGCGGCCGAGGCGAACGACTACCGGATGGCGTCGTTCGTCCTCGGCGTGGTCGGCAGCGACGCGTTTCAACGAAAGCGGGGCCAATAGACCCCGGCCCGGCTCGGTCCAGCCGGTCAGAGGAGACTTCAATGGCGTTCATTACCGGAAAGCACCTGCCCCGGCGGACGTTCCTGCGCGGCATGGGAGCCACGGTGGCCCTGCCGTTCCTCGATGCGATGGCGCCGGCGGGGCGCTTCGGGCGAGCCGCCGCGGCGGCGGTCACCGACGTGACCCGCCTCGTGTGCATCGAGGAGGTGCACGGGCTGCCCGGCTGCAACGAATGGGGCGCGAGCCGGCACCTGTTCGCACCGGCGGCGGTGGGGTCCGATTTCGAGCTGCTGCCCGACAACGCGCTCAAGTCGCTGGAGCCGTTTCGGAACCACCTCACGATCATCAGCAACACCGACGTGCGGATGGCCGAGGCGTTCAGCCCGCCGGAGATCGGCGGCGACCACTTCCGGTCCTCCGCGGTCTTCCTGACCCAGGCCCACCCCAAGCAGACCCAGGGCTCGGACCTCTTCGTCGGCACGTCGCTCGATCAGCTCTACGCGCGGCGGTTCGGCCAGTCGACGCCGATGCCGTCGATGCAGTTCTGCATCGAGAACCTCGATCAGGCGGGTGGATGCACCTACAACTATTCGTGCGCCTACACCGACTCCATCAGTTGGTCGTCGCCGAGCGAGCCGCTCCCGATGATTCGCGACCCGCGCGTCGCGTTCGAGATGCTGTTCGGGGCCGGCGGCACCCCCGAGGAGCGGGCCGAGCGCCGGGCGACGCGGCGCAGCATCCTCGACTGGATCCTGAACGACGTGGCCGAGGTGCGCAACGAGCTGGGTTCCGTCGACCGGCGCCGGATGGACCGCTATCTCGACGACGTCCGCGAGGTCGAGCGCCGCATCCAGATGGTGGAGGGCCGCAACGACGGCGCCGAGCCGCGGGAGCTGCCCGACGCCCCGCCCGGGGTGCCGGACTCGTTCTCGGAGCACATGCAGCTTCTGTTCGATCTCCAGGTGCTGGCGATGGAGACCGACATGACGCGGGTGATCTCGTTCAAGACCGGACGCGACGCCCAGAACCGGGTGTTCCCCGAGAGCGGCAGCAGCCGGCCGTTCCATCCCGCGTCCCACCACGGGAACAACGAAGCGCGGATCATGGATTTCAACACGATCTGCCAGTATCGGGTCGGGCAGCTCCCGTACTTCCTCGAACGGCTGCAGCAGGCGATGGAAGGGGACGCGTCGCTGCTCGACAAGACCGCGATCATCTGGGGCTCGCCGATGGCCGACTCCAACATCCACAACCACCGGCGGTGCCCGCTGCTCCTGCTCGGCGGGGCCAATGGCCATCTCACCGGCAATCTGCATCTGCGGGCGGCCGACGGAACCCCGATGGCGAACGCGATGCTGACGCTCATGCAGTCGCTGGGGCTCGAAATGGACCACTTCGGCGACAGCACCGGGACGTTCTCGCTGTCCGGGCCGACCGCGCCGGACACGACGGAGGCGGGAGGGTAGCGGGGTGGATCTGCAACGCACGATGGGTCGTGTCGGGAGCACCGTCGCCGGCGCGCTGCTCGTCGCCGCGGCGGCCGGGGGCGGGCTGACCGGGGCCGCCGGGCTCGGCGCGGCGCCGGGCGCCACACCCGTCGCCGACGCGGCGCGGCGCGGAGACCCGGAGGCGGTCCGCGCGCTGCTCCAGGCAGGCGCGGACGTGAACGCCGCGCACGGGGACGGCATGTCGGCGCTGCACTGGGCGGCCGAACGGGGCGACGCCGGCATGGTCGAGGCCCTCGTCCAGGCCGGCGCGGTCGTCGACGCGTTGACCCGCATCGGGCACTACACGCCGCTCCACGTGGCGAGCACCGGGGGACACGCCCCGGTCATCGAGCGGCTCATCGAGGCGGGCGCCGGGGTGTCGGCCACCGCCAGCACCACCGGGGTGACCCCGCTGCATCTTGCGGCCGCGGCGGGGAGCGCAGCCGCGGCGGCCGCCCTGCTCGACCACGGCGCCGACGTCGACGCCCGCGAACGGGCGTGGGGACAGACGCCGTTGCTGTTCGCGGCGGCGCGCGATCGCGCCGAGGCCATCCGCATCCTGCTCGAACGCGGCGCCGACCCCGCCATCACCTCGAAGACCGTCGATCTCGTCGCGGACGGCCGGCTCGCCGGCGAGGCCAGGCGGCGGCAGCAGGCGGTGCTCGACGCCTTCGAGGCGGGAGACGCCACCGCAACGTCGAGCCAGGTCCAGGCCGCGGTGCTGGCGGGGCGCACCCGGTACCTCTCCGGCGAGGTGCCGCCGGCCGAGGAGAACACCAACGCGCGGCCGCCCGCCATCGAGACCATGGGCGGGCTGACGGCGCTGCTCCATGCGGTGCGTCAGGGACACGTCGGGGCAGCGATGGCCCTCCTCGACGGCGGCGCCGACGTCAACCAGGTCGGAGGCGGCGACGCCACCAGCCCCCTCCTGATGGCCGCGATCAACGCGCAGTTCGATCTGGCCCTGATGCTCATCGACCGGGGCGCCGACCCCAACCTCGCCTCCGGCCTCAACGGGGTCACTCCGCTGTGGGCGACCGTGAACGCCGAGTGGCAGCCGAGGACCCGGTATCCTCAGCCGCAACAGCACGGCCTGCAGCAGGCCACCTATCTGGACGTCATGGCGGCGCTGCTCGAGGCCGGCGCCGATCCGGACGCCCGGCTGACCCGGCATCCCTGGTACATGGTCTACAGCGGCTGCGGCAACCGCAACTGCGGCCTTGCGGACACCGAGGGCTCGACCGCCTTCTGGCGCGCCGCCTACGCGACCGACGTGCCCGCGATGCGCCTGCTCGTCGACCACGGCGCCGACCCCCACCTCCCCACCCTGGCCCCGCCGCCGCGCCGTGCGCGCGGGGGCACCACCGCGCAGAACGACGACGAGCCGGACGTGCCGGCGGTGCTACCGGCCGCGCCGGGCTTCTGGGTGGCGACGGATCTCTCGACCATGGGTCCGGACCCGTCGGGACTGCCGCCCCACAAGGCCGGCGATCCGGGGGTGTATCCAATTCACGCCGCGTCCGGCGTGGGCTACGGCGAGGGGTTCGCCGGCAACGCCCACCGCCACGCCCCGGACGCCTGGCTGGACACCGTCCGCTACCTGGTGGAGCTCGGCGCCGACGTGAACCAGCGGGATCACAACGGCTACAACGCCATCCACCACGCCGCCGCGCGCGGGGACGACGAGCTCATTCTCTACCTGGTCGAGAAGGGCGCCGACGTCACCGCGGTGAGCCGGCGCGGGCAGACGACGGCCGACATGGCCAACGGTCCGGTGCAGCGGGTGTCGCCGATCCCCCGCACGGTGGCGCTGCTCGAGAGCCTCGGCTCGAAGAACAACCACAACTGCGTGACCTGCTGATCCACCGGCCGCTGCCATGACCCCCGTCCCGCACCGTGTTGCAGAACCACGCAGAATCGCAGTCGATGTAACGCAGCGGTCGCGCGGACCGCAGGTCCACCAAAGGAATTGAAAGGGGGCGACAATGTCCCCCCATAGAGCTTGCAGGCTCCGGGCAGTGGCCAGCAAGAAGGCGCAGGGAGGGGAACAGAGATTCGAATGCCCGAGAGAGTTGATGTTTCAGGCCGTGCGCACGCAATGTCGCGGGTGCTGCTCTCCCTCGTGCTGGCAGCCGCCGCCTCGACAACGCGGGCGCAGGACCCGCCGCCCTGGCTCGAGATGACCATCGTGCAGGTCGACCCGGGCCGCGTCGACGAGTTCCTGGCCGCGCAGCGGGAGATCTCGGCCCTCGAGAAGGACGCGGGCACGCCGTGGCGCAGCGTCGGCCGGACCGCCGTCTTCGGCGACACCTACCGGTTCGTCATCACCACCCCGCTCGCCAACTTCGCCCGTCTCGACCGCGCCGTTGACGACGACGGCGCCCGCGCCGGCATCGTCAGCCGAATTCGGAACGTCATCACGAGCCGCGCCACCTACGCGGTCCGGACCGCGCCGACCCTCGACAACCCGCTCCCGGAGGGCGAGGCGCCGGCCCTGATGCTCGTGCAGATCGTCTCCGTCGCCCCCGGTCGCGAGCAGGACTACCTGCGGGTGATGGCCGAAGACGTCCTTCCGCACTTCGACGAGGCGGAGATGCACCACACCACCGGCGCCCTGACGTTCGGGGGCGAGGGCGGGTACGTCCACGTCTTCCACGTCGACAACTTCGCCGCCCTCGACCAGGGGTCGCCGCTGGCCCGCGCCCTCGGCGCGCCGGGGGCGCTGGAGGTGATGGCGAAGCTGTCGGGGGTCGTGCTCCGGAGCGAACAGTGGCTCGTCCGTCACCTGTCCGACGTGAGCTTCCAACCCGAAGTCGAAGCCGAAGAGGGGCCGTAGGCAGAAGCTCGCCCCCGCGGCCGGCGTCCGAGGCGTCGCTCGCACCGGGGTGCCGAGCCGGTCGAACGCAGCGCGCAGCGGCAGTCGTTCAGCGCGTGCCCCGAACCGCGGCGATGGCCACCGGCGGATCAGCTCCGCCCTTCAACCCGCCAACAGCTGCTCTCAAGGAAGACCGAATCCTGAGCACGTCGAAATCACCGGGCGCTGGTAGTGCGGCCGCAGATCCAGCAGATGCCTGTCTTCAGACACCAGATAGTCCGCATCGCCGTCAAGCGCGCAGAGGTGCGTAATCCGGCGGATGTTGAACGCCGGATCCGGCGGATGTTGAACACGGGATCCGGGATGTTGAACACGGGATCCGGTGAAGTTGAACACGGAATCCGGTCATCGTGAACGCTCGTCGGTAGCCTGATCGCCGCACGCTGGCCTTCCGAAAGGAGGGCGAGGTGATGCCGGCACGGAGGCTACTGGTGAGGAAGATTCGTGAGATTCTGCGTCTCAAGCACGAGCGGGGGTTGTCCCACCGGGCGATAGCCCAAGCCTGCGCGATCGACGTGGGCACGGTCTCGCTGTATCTGCAGCGGACCGCACAACGAGGGTTGGGCTGGCCACTGCCGGCCGAGTTGGATGACGCGGCCCTCGAGGCCCGGTTGTTCCCACGCGCCGCCCCGGTGCACGACCGGAGCCAGCCTGACTGCGCGTACATCCACCGCGAGCTCAAGCGCGACGGCGTCACGCTGCAGCTCCTCTGGGAGGAGTACGCCCAGGTTCATCCGCACGGCTACCGCCGCACGCAGTTCTGCGAGCTCTACCGGCAGTGGGCGCGACGGCTGCGGCCGTCGATGCGGCAGGTCCACCGCGCCGGCGAGAAGACGTTCATCGACTTCTCGGGGAAACGTCCGGCGCTGGTCGACCGGCACACCGGAGAATTGCGACGCGTCGAGCTGTTCGTCGCCGTGCTCGGAGCCAGCGGCTTAACCTACGCCGAGGCGACCGCCACCCAGCAGTTGCCCGACTGGGTCGACGCCCACACCCGCATGGTCGGGTACTACGGGGGCACGACGGCCTTGTGGGTCCCCGACCAGCTCAAGAGCGCCATCACGCGTCCCTGCCGCTACGAGCCGGGCGTCAATCGCACCTACGAGGACCTCGCCGCCCACTACGGCGCCGTCGTCGTCCCGGCGCGGCCGAGGAAACCAAGAGATAAAGCCGCCGTGGAGGGCGCAGTACTCCTGGCCCAGCGGTGGATACTCGCCCGGCTCCGCGACGAGACGTTCTTCAGTCTCGGTGCCCTGAACCTGGCGATCCGCGTCCGCCTCGACGCGCTCAACGACCGGCCGATGAAGAAGCTGGGCATCAGCCGCCGCGCCCTCTACGAGCAGCTCGACCGTCCGGCGCTACGACCCCTGCCGGCCACGCGCTATGTCCTCGCGTACTGGAAGCTGTGCCGCGTCTCCATCGACTACCACGTCCTCGTCGAGCGGCACGCCTACAGCGTGCCGTTCCAGCTCCTCCGCGAGCAGGTCGAGGTCCGCTACACCACGACCACGGTCGAGGTCTTCTTCAAGGGCCGCCGCGTGTCGTCGCACCCCCGCCGCTACGACGGACAGCCGTCCACCGTCGCCGAGCACATGCCGAGCGCCCATCGCGCACACGCCGAGTGGACCCCGTCGCGTCTCATCCGCTGGGCCGAGAAGGTCGGACCGGCGACCGGTGAGCTCGTCGCTCGAATCCTCGAGAGCCGCCCCCATCCGGAGCAGGGATACAAGGCCGTGCTCGGGCTCATGCGGTTGGGGCGGCAGCACGGCAACCCCCGGCTCGACGCCGCGAGCGCCCGCGCCATCGCCCTCGGCTCCTGCCGCTTCCACACCGTCAAGAACATCCTCGCCACCGGCCAGGACCGTCTGCCCCTGGAGCCGCCGGGTGAGACCGCCCCGACGCCCACCCACGCCAACATCCGCGGCGCCGACTACTACGCCGCGACCACCACTGGGGAGGACCCATGCTGATCGAACAGACCCTCGACAAGCTGAACGCCATGAAGCTCGGCGCGATGGCCGACGCCTGCCACCACCAGCTCCAGACCGCCGAGGCCGCCGCCCTCGGCTTCGAGGAACGCTTCGGCCTGCTCGTCGATGCCGAATGGACGGCCCGCGAGCAGCGCAAGCTCCAACGGCGGCTCCGCGCCGCCAAGCTGCGCCATCCCGCCACGCTCGAGGCCGTCGACTTCACCCACCCGCGGCGGCTCAACCGCCAGCAGGTCCTGACGCTGGGCGCCTGCGCCTGGGTCCGCCGAGCGACACAACCTGCTGCTGATCGGCCCAACCGGTCCCGATTCATAATGCCTACCTCTCTACGTGCCTATATTTCAAGGGTTTGTTGACGTGGCCCTGCTGTTACCGGACCCTGTTCCGAAGCCGCCTCTGGAAGTTGTGCGTGCTCCAGAGCATCGACCGAGATCACCCACGGAGCTCCCTTGCAGGCTTGACGTGCAGGAATCGCACCACGTCGGATCTGACGAAGAACCGTCATCTTGCTGACCCGAAGACGTTCCGCAGCCTCCTGCAGGGTCAACTCATTGCGCTCCTGGCGTTCACCCTCTCGATACACGGCGATCCGGTGGTACGCTCTGAATGAGCGCACGCGCGCTTCAGTCCACGGGTTGTTCTTTCCGGTCCGCTTTCCGACGCGATTGAGGAAGCTCGCGATCGAGCGGTCCGGCATCAGCCGAGCCAGTTCCCTGACGAGGTCGCCGGTCTCGACGTCCGTCGTCCATCGGTGCCGGCCGCTTCGATTCTTGCGCACCGTCAACTCGGTGTGATCGCCGCCTTGCCAGTGCAGCCGCAGCTTGATGCGGTCGCCCTCGACGTTCACCACGACCTCCACGAGCAGCGCCCTCAGAATACGCTTCCGGCTCTCCTGAGTCGCTCGCTCATGGTGCCAGACGCGGTCGAGGTCGGCTCCCAGCGCGAGATACTCCTCGCGTTCCTCCTCGCCGAGCGCGTCGTGCTCCCGGCTCGCGAACACCGCCGACACGGCCTCCTCTCGTTGCCGCACGACCTCCAGGCGTTCATTCCAACGCCGTTCCAGCTCGCCGGCGACCAGTCGGTTGTCCGGATCCACGGCGTCGTACTGCCGACGCGCGCGCCGCTCCTCGAAGCGAGCGGCCTCGAGCGCCAGCTCCGCTTGGCGCAGCACCTCACGCGACGCCCGTTGCCGCTCCTCGATCCCATGCAGCGCCGCGTCGATTCCCAACGGACCCAAGACCCTCAGCACGGCTTCCCCGACCGCTTGGTCCACGCGTAGTCCACCAAACGAAATGCAGCGTTCGGTCCCATGATTGATATGACCTCCCTGACACTGGTAGCGCACGGTATTGCCGTGCGTAATTGGTTACCGGGTGGAGGGTTCTACGGTGCGGGGCCTTGCAGGTCGGGTGCAACAATAGGTGAAGGTGCTCGAAGTAGACCCACGATCACGGCGTGCGGATTGCACTGGCGTTGGCAGGCGGTGCGGATGACCGAGGCCAGCGTCTGTTGCGTGGCCGCGCCGCGCCAGGAACGATTGCCTCCACAAACCTTGCGGGTGACGACGGCGGGGCGAATGGCTTGTTCGGCGCGCCAGTTGGTGGCGTCGATGGCGGGGTCGCGCAGGAAGTGGAACAGCGCCGTCCATTCCGTGGTTAGATGCGCCGCGAAGCGCTGAACGTCGGCGAGAGAGCCGGGGCGGGTCAGTCGTCGGGCGAGTCGGGCGGCCAGGGCCTCGCACGGGCATCATCGCGCAGGCGTAGCGCGTGCTTCAACAAGGCGTGGATATCGGCGGCGGCGCGACTGCGGGGATGGTCGCTGCACAAGGTCCGTCCCCGTCGGAGGAGGTGCGCCAGGCACGTCTGATGGGTGGCTTGGGTGAAGCGTCGATACGGCGCCCAGCCGTCGCGGATGAGCACGCCGTCGAAGTCCGGCCCCAACAGGTTGGCGGCCTCCTCGTAGCCTCGTCCGGGCTGAATCGCGTAGACGGTCGTCTTCGGCGCGACGGCAGCCCAGAGCCACTGCAGGTGGCCGCCCACCTTCCACCCGGTTTCGTCCGGGGTGACGACCGGGCTGTTGCGGATCTGGCGCAGCAGTTCGGAATAGGTCAGCTCGGCACGGCGGGCGGCCCGGTGCACGGCGCGGACCAGGCCGCTCGGACTGACACGGATGTCGTAGTGTTGCCGCAGTAGCGTGGCGATCTTGCCGAACGACAACCCCATCTGCTTGTTGAGGATGACCACCGACGCCACCAACCCGGGGCCCAGTTGTACGGCGGCGGCCCCGAGGGCGTCGGAGGTCTGCAGCCGATGGCGGCCCTGCACCCGCCGGCCGCAGTCCTGACAGGCGCCGAGTGCGACCCGAAACTCGCGGACGACGACCCGCGGGACCGGCAGTTCTTCCTGGAGCTGGGTGGCCACGCCTGTCGAGCGGACTTGTCCGCCGCAAGCCGGACAGCTCGGCGGCAGCGGTGCGTCGTGGCGGACATCGACCCGGGTTGGCCTGCACCGGCGTGCCGGCTGGCCGTACTGGGCGCCGGCTCGTCGGCCTGGGCGTTTGGGTCCGCAGGTGAGGGCCTTGGCGAAGGGAGCGGCCTGGCGATACCCGGCGCGTCTCGCCGCATCGAGCTGTCGTCTCAGGCGGGTGTTCTGCTTCTCGAGCCGTTCGATACGCCGTTGCAGCCGTTGGCGTCCACGGCTCCGCCTCTTCGAGCTCGCGCTTCACGCGCGCGTGCTCCTCCTGCATCGGCCGGGGCGCGTCCTGCTCGCTGCGGGTCGGGCGCATACCCGGCTTATCGGCACTTGTGCATTTTTGTGCACCCGGACGTCAGCCACCGCGGTCCTTCGACGTCTCGCCCCGCGGTTTCGACAAGTCCGCCGCGCGTACTGAACCGACCCGGTAACCAATTACCTTGCGCCTTCCGCCCAACCGCCGGCCGGGCGCCCATCCGAGGAGCCGGTTCCCTTGTCGCTCAGCCCATGACAAAGCGTAGTTGTTTAGCGGGGTGATTCTATGAAGGTGGACCTGTCGCGCGAGTACTCCTTCCCCACAGATAATTGGACAGATGCCCGCTGATGGGATCCCCGCAACGGGCAGGCCGGAGCCACGGACTCGACATTCTCGGGTCAGGTGAATCACACGGATCACCTCCTGCCCGTCTGATGGGCGCGGCGGAGTCCTGCAGCCAGCTTGGGGGGCAGACGGCGCGTCTGCCCGCCGCCGCCGCCGACGAGCGTCGGGGGCGGAGGTCCTCCAGGCCGATCCGCAACCGGCGACCCATCGTCAGCGGCGCTCTACGTAGAGCCGGATGGACGACCCAACCACGAAGGCCGGCACGCGGATCCGGCGCTGGGTCGAGGTCCTGGCCGCAGGGGTGCGGGGTGTCGTCCCGGCCCAGCCGCCGGCGGCCGAGGGCCTCGACGCCTTACCTCTCGGCCGCCGTGCTCGAGGCCGTGAGAGAAACGCTGTTTCGGAGCGTGGACCGCCCGCGGGAGAGGCTGACGGGGCGGGCGTTGACGCCGCGGGTCGTACTGGCCATGATCAAGCGATGAGGTCGGACGCATCGTGATCTGCGTCCCGTCGCCGCAGGGAGCGGCCCATGTGGGTGGGCGACCCGTCGATGAGATCGAGCGCATCGTGATCTGACGCGCCCGGAGGCCGGCCATTTACGGTCGGCCTGGGACTGATCCCGAGAGGATCGCGGGTTGTTCGGCTGTTGCCCCCCGCTCGAGCTTCAGGAATAATGCGGATTAGTAGGTTGTGTCCGGAACCAGAAGCCCAATTCTGAACTATTGGAGAGATTGTGAGTTTACAGGTCGAGATTGACGAAGCGCGTGCAGAAATCAGAACGGACAGCTATGCTGTCTCGATTGGTGAGTGGATCAGCCTTTACGAGAAGAACGAGCTGGACATTCACCCGGAATTTCAGCGTTTCTTTCGGTGGACACCGGAGCAGAAATCGCGCCTGGTGGAGTCGATACTGCTCGGGATACCGGTCCCTCAGATTTTCGTTGCGCAGCGCCCAGATGGCGTATGGGACGTCGTTGATGGACTTCAACGTCTCTCGACTGTATATCAGCTGGTCGGCATCCTGCGTGACGTAGATGGCAACGCACTGGACCCACTCGTGCTCACCAAGACGGAGTACCTACCTTCACTAGAAGGCCGGCTCTGGGGCTCGGAGTCGGAGCGTTCGTTAACAAGCGCGCAAAGGTTGTTGATCAAGCGCGCGAAACTTGAAGTGTCGATCATTCTGCGCGAAAGCGAGGAACGGACGAAGTACGAGCTGTTCCAGCGCCTAAACACGGGCGGCTCCCAACTCTCAGACCAAGAGGTGCGCAACGCGATCTTGGTCATGCTCAACCCAGGGCTATATCGCTGGCTCGAAGACCTCGCTAAACGCTCCCACTTCCTTGAGTGCATCGCTCTCTCTGATCGGTCGACTGATCTCCGGTATGACATGGAGTTGGTTCTCCGTTTCCTGACGCTCCGCAGAGCTAGTAATGCAGACCTTAAAGATATTGGCGATCTGGGAGACTTTCTCACTCGGGAGATGAGGAAGATGGCTGACAACCCCGACTTTTGCCGGAATGACGAGGCACAAGCCTTTGACGACACTTTCCACTTGCTAAACGACTGTCTCGGGGGCGAAGCGTTCCGCAAATGGGATGAGAAACGGCGGAAGTCTGTAGGCGGCTTCTCCGTCTCGGCTTTTGAAGCCGTGGCTCTTGGCATTGGCTACCAACCGGCTGAGGCCCTGCATGACCACGGGACGTTGGGTGAGTTGATTCACGGGATTTGGGCGGACGACGAGTTTACTGCCAACTCGGGTTCCGGTATTCGTGCGTCGAGCCGCATCCCGAAGATCGTTCCGTACGGAAGGACACGGTTTAGGACGTGAGCGTACGTACATCCGAAGGACTTGCCGACAGCTTGGCAGAGGACCTCGTGTGGCGGAAGAAGGAGCTGACTGTACTCCGCAAGCTTGTGTCGACCGCCTCCACGGACCGAAAGGACGTACTTGTCCGGTCATTGGTAGCAATCCTCTATGCTCATTGGGAGGGTTTTCTTAAGAACACGGCGGCGTCTTACCTGGAATATGTTGGGGCCAGACGGCTGCCCTATTCGGAGTTGTCTACGAACTTCGTCGCCTACGCTCTTCTTCCACGGGTTCGTGCGGCGGCAAAGCAGAGAAACCTAGCAGCCCGTGGTAAAAGTCGGCATCCAGGGATCGATCTGACGGGTCCTATGTTCTACACTGGTGCGCATGGCGATGGGCTTGACGCGCGACGACGGGTCGCAGCAATCGATGTGGGTAGCGACGACGGATCTGCCTCAGAGCGCGGGGCATCCGTTCTATGAGCGACTGAACCGGATTCTCGAGGCGGCAGGCTTCGACGCGTTCGTCGAAGGACTGTGCGCGCCGTTCTACGCGACGATGGGACGGCCGAGTCTGGCTCCGGGCCGCTATTTCCGATTGCTGCTTATCGGGTACTTCGAAGGGTTGGACTCGGAGCGGGCCATCGCGTGGCGCGCGGCCGATTCGCTGAGCCTGCGGGCGTTTCTGCATTTGGCGACACCGGTGGCGCCTCCCGACCATTCGACGATCTCGCGGACGCGGCGCCTGTTTTCGGTCGAGACTCATCAGGCGGTCTTCACGTGGGTGTTGCAGCAGTTGGCGGAGACGGGCTTGGTCGGGGGGAAGACGTTGGGCATTGATGCGACGATGCTGGAAGCCAACGCGGCGCTGCGGAGTATCGTTCGACGTGACACGGGTGAAGGCTACACGGCGTTCCTGACCGGTTTGGCGAAGGCTTCCGGCATTGAGACCCCGACGGCGGAGGACCTGGCGCGGTTTGACCGGAAGCGGAAGAAGAAGACGTCGAACAAGGAGTGGACTCACCCTCACGACCCGGATGCGAAAGTCGCGAAGATGAAGGACGGCAGCACCCACATGGCCCACAAGGTGGAGCATGCGGTGGATATGGAGACAGGTGCGGTGGTGGGTGTGACGGTTCAGGGCGCGGACGAAGGGGATACAACGACGATAGTCGAGACCCTGATCACGGCGGCCGAGGAGGTGGAGGCGGTGCTGGCGGGGGAGGCGGGGGTTGCGGAGGTGGTTG
This sequence comes from Vicinamibacterales bacterium, assembly GCA_965229825.1. Taxonomy (GTDB): domain Bacteria; phylum Acidobacteriota; class Vicinamibacteria; order Vicinamibacterales; family UBA8438; genus JAJEEA01. The sequence goes on along the minus strand of CBDDJQ010000010.1, from coordinate 521,846 downwards.
CGGACAAGGGCTACCACAGCAACGAGACGTTGGTGGGTCTGGCGGCGGTCGATATTCGGAGTTACATTGCGGAGCCGGCGCGGGGCAAGCGGTGCTGGAAGGACGCGCCGGAGGCTCGGGATCCGGTGCATGGGAACCGGCGTCGGATACGGGGCAAGCGGGGCCGGCGTTTGCAGCGGAGTCGTAGCGAGCTGGTGGAGCGGCCGTTTGCGCATCTGTATGAGACGGGAGGGATGCGGCGGGTGCACCTGCGGGGGCATTCGAACATTCTGAAGCGACTGCTGGTGCACGTCGCGGGCCTCAACCTCGGGCTGCTTCTGCGTCATGCGATCGGTGTCGGCACGCCCCGTGGCCTGCAGGGCCGGGCGGTAGCCGGCGTATGCGCGCTGATCGGCCTGTTTGTGGGTCTGTGGGACGTTCTGGAGCGGCTGGAGCCGGTCTTGACGCGATTCCAGCTCCATTCGGCGCGGATCGCCGCGTTATCGCGCTACCGGCCCCTTCAGCCATCCATTTGAACACCGGGGACTTCTACCTCGGGCTGCTAGGGGATATGATCGATGTAGTGCGATTCCTCCGGGAGGACATGGGTAGACGAAGCCAATTCTCGAAGGACGGCGTGGACGCGGAATCCAATCTCTCGTCACGAGTCCTGCGTAACCTGACGACAGCGTTGGGCCTTGACTACAGAGCCTTTGAGTCGAAGGCGGTCCTGATTGATGAGCGACTTCTTTGGAATAGAAACCGTATCGCTCACGGGCATTACTTGTCTCTTGATGCGGAGGACGCTCTCGCGCTAGCAACTAATATTCTGTCGCTTATGGAGGTCTTCCGCGATGAGGTGGAGAATGCAGTGGCACTTTCACGATACAAGCATCCAGGGCTTTCACGTGACGGGTGAATCGGCCCTATCCGCAGACCGACTGGTTGGCGGCGGTGTTCCCGGAGGGGGCCCGACGGCTCATCGACGACGAGGATCCACCAACGATAACGGATAGAACCACCGTGCCCTTTGCACATCACATCCGGGAACGCGACGCGCGCACTATGCCGTGTGCGTTTTGTGGAGCAACGCTTACAAACAGCAACACCCACAGAGAACACGTCTTCCAAAATGCGATCGGCGGTCGTAAGACGGTAGACAACTTTATTTGTATTCGGTTACCGGGTGCGGGACTGATTTTCTCCAGTGGAAATGGGCGGAAATGAACCGAGCCGTCGGGGAAGTTGCTGCATGACGAGGTTGTCCCCGCGCAGATTTGTCGGCATCGCAGCGTCGGTCTCTGTGGCTGTGAGGAGGCCGGAAACGAGGGGCACGAGGGGCGACTCGCCGGCCGGCGGACCTGTGCAGAGCATGTCGCTGTTGAGAGCGCCCATGGCAGACTCGCAGTCCCATTGTCGCCAAGGCAGCTTGTCGGCGCGTCATCGGCAGCGACGGTCGGTCCGGCTGGTTCGCTCGCGGAGCGCTGGGTCTGGCGGCTCCGCGGCGCCCCGGTCCCCCGCGGCGGCGCGAGACCACGCGGGTCCCGGCGACGGCGCCGCCGCCATGAGGGACACGCGGCGGGGACCGACGCCGCGAACAGCGGCGAGCTGCCTGGTGGCGTTCCCGCCGCTGGCGGCGAAACCCACGGGTCGCGGGCTCGGGCGGCGGCGGGACGGCGCGGATTGAGTGCGGGCCGGGGGCGCGCAGGAGGACGGGAAGCGGATGAGCGGTTTCCACGCCGCCCGGCGTCAGGCGGGCGGCGGCAACGCAAGCGCTTCGGGCACGACGGGTTCGGGGGCGCACAGCATCGTCGTGATCAGCGAGCGCGGGTCGAGGTTGCGTTGGCGGGCGGTACGCACGACGCTGGCCAGCACCTGCTGGGTGTCGGCCCCGCGCCGGGTGCGGTTGCCGCCGCAGACCTTACGCGTGACCACTGCGGGTCGGATGGCCTGTTCGGCCCGCCAGTTGGTGGCGTCGATCGACGGGTCGCACAAGAAGAGGAACACCGCCGGGAATTCGTTGGCCAAGTGCTTGGCGAAGCGCTCGGCGGCGGCCAACGGCGGCGCGGTGTCGATCAGCCGGCCGAGCCGGGCGGCGAGCCGACCGCGGGCCGACGCCAGACCGTGCTCACTGATTTCGCCCGCGTTCGAGCGGGTCCGCAGGGCGAGGCCGTCCCGCAGGACCGCCTGCACCGCGCCCGCCCACGGGCTGTCGGGATGAGCGGCCTGCAAGTCCTTGCACCGTCTCAAGAGGTGGGCCAGGCACGTTTGATGCGGCGCCTTCTTGAAGCCGCGATAGGCCACCCACCCGTCCCGCACCAGCACGCCGGCGAAGTCGGGGCCGAGAACCGCCGCCGCCTCGGCGAACCCCCGGCCGTCGCAGATGGCATAGACCGTCGTCTCCGGGGTGGCGAACGCCCACAGCCAGTGGAGGATCGCGTTCACCCGCCAGCCGGTCTCATCCGGCGTGACCACCGGACTGCAGCGGACCTGCTCGCGCAGCGCCGCATACGCGGGCGCCGCCGCGTCGGCGGTGCGGTGCAGCAGTTGGACCAGGCCGCCCTTGGTCACCGACAGTCCGAACTGCGTCCGCAGAACGCGGACGACCTTCTCCAGCGGCATGCCCAGCTCGGTGTGCAACTCGACGACCAGCGCGGCGACGTTCGGGCCCAGTTGAGCGGCAGCCGCGCCCAACGCGTCGGAGGTCTGCAGCGCGTGCCGGCCCTGCACGCGCCGCTGACACTGCGAGCAGTGGCCCACCTCGATGTCGAAGCGCCGCACGAGGGGACGCACCTCGGGCAGGTCTTCCTGATACTGCGACGCCACACGGTCCAGCGCGACCGCGCCGCCGCAGTCCGGACAGCTCGTCGGGGCCGGCGCCACGTGGGTCTCGTCAGCCTGCGTCGGCGGCCGGCGGCGCCCCTGCCTGCCGTACTCCGCCCCGGCTCGCCGCCCGGGACGCCCGCCGCGTCCCTGCGGACGGTCCTTGGCGAAGGGGGCCGCTTGTCGGCGGCCGGCGCGCCGCGCCGCCTCGAGCTCCTTCTCCAGATGCTCGCTGCGGCGCTTCCAGTGATCCCGCTCCTCGATCAGCTTCGCCTTGTCTCGTTCGAGGCGCTCGATGCGCACGTCCCGAGGGTCTCGCTGAGGCCCAGGACCCTTCGAACCGCCGCGGTCATCGCTCTTGCGCGCCATACTTCACGTATCGGCACACGCCCGCCGTACCTGCACACCTTTTCGTGGATTTTCTCGCCACGACCCGCTAACCGAAGACCTTTATTTGTTCCGACTGCAATAACAAAACCGGAGCGGATTGGGATGCAACACTAGTTGAACAGCTGCGACCGCTGTGCACCATGCTGAACGTCAATCGACCACGTGGCGGCAATCGCCGATTCGTTGTGGAGACAATCAGCGGCAGAAAACTCGAGGTGAATCCAGACGGCTCAATGACAATCGCGCAACCAGTATGCGAGAAGCGAGAACTTGACGGTAAGTCTGAAGTCACGATTCATGCTAGAACGATGCGTGAATTCAAGAGTATGGTAGCCGGGTTGAAGAAAAAGCACCCGCAAATCGATATCGACGAGGTTATAAAGAGGGCGGACCGCAAACGGGAGTATTTGAGAGAGCCTTACGCCATTGCACCTAACGTCGGAGGGTCTCTTGCGGGTCGAGCGATGATCAAGTCCTGTCTCGCGATGGTATACGACGCGGGTTTAGACATCGGCCACTGTAAGGAAGCAGAAAGCTATCTACTAAAAGAAGGGACGCCGTGTTTCGGGCACTATAACGAACGCGATGTGGTGAAGAACCGGCCGGAGGAGACATTCTTTCATTGCGTTCATGTTTGCGGAGATCCAAACGAGAGGCAGTTGTTGGCGTATGTGGAGTATTTCGGATGGCTGAGAATGGTCGCATGCCTGTCCAACAACTATGAAGGAATAGCATTCTCCCATTGCTACGCGATCGATCCGGTTGCGGGAAAGGAACTGCACCTGGATATCGAACTTGTGATAAAACCTGCCGACATTCCGAAAATATATGACGACAGGAAGGTGAACTATAACGAGGTTAGACGTGCTTTGGGTGCGGTTATAAGAGCGTGGAGACAGATGGACCTGGAACGGGCGCGCGCCCATGCTATCGAAGACGCGTTGAAGTTCGCATGCGACGAGGGCGGAATTGAGGAAGGAGACATCTTGTCCGACGAGCAGGCTGCGCGATTTGCGCGGGTCGTTGCGAAACGATTGGAGCCGTTCTTGGCGCACATCTTAGGCATCGATTGAGTCAGTTCATCTATTAGTTTAGGTCGTGTGGCAGCTCGCGAAAAGGCGTGACATCCGACGATCTCGCGGACGCGGCGACTTATCCGCTGGGGTGTTGCGCCAGGGGGCGGACGGCGCGTCAGCCCCCACGCGGCGCTCGACGACAGCCGCGACTCGCGGCCGCGTGGGTCCGCCGGGAGTTTGGCTTGGCGGGCTGGCGGGGTGAGGCCCTTGGGTTCTGAGAAGCTGGCGGCGGCGGCACGCCACGGAGTTTCCGGGGAGGTGGTCGGTGGTCAACAGGTGCGCATCCGACGAGATCCAGCCGCGCCCCAGGGTGGCCGCCGCGCACCGGTTCCTGGGAGCTGCTGATCTCTGCCGGCTGGTCAGGACGGTTCTCCGTGCACGTATGCAAAACGTTGAATGAGACATGGCATAAGATACACGGAGGCGCCGGAAGCGGCCCGCGCCGTGATGTCCCAAACGTTCGTTTGCGACACATGCTGATCGGCTACGCCCGCGTCTCGAAGACCGACGGCTCGCAGTCGGCGTCGACGCGGTCAACGTCTACCACGACCTCGCGTCCGGCGTCCGGGGACGACCGGCCGGGTCTCGACAGCTGCCTGCGCGCCCTGCGGAAGGACGACGTGCTCGTCGTCTGGAAGCTCGACCGCCTCGGCCGGAACCTCGCCCACCTGGTCAACACCGTGCAGGACCTGTCGGGCCGCGGCGTGGGCCTGCGGGTGCTCGCCGCTCAGGGCGCGCAGGTCGATACCACGACCGCGGCCGGCCGCCTCGTGTTCGGCATCTTCGCGGCGCTGGCGGAGTTCGAGCGGGAGCTGATCCGCGAACGCACCATGGCCGGGCTCGAGGCCGCGCGGGCTCGCGGACGGAAGGGCGGCAGGAAGTTCGCGCTGTCGAAAGCCCAGGTGAGGCTGGCCCAGTCCGCGATGGCGCACCGCGACACGTCGGTGTTTCTGCGGGGTGGACTGTAAACCGTTGATAATACGGGCTTTACGGTCTCCGGTTTTGGCGGTTCCACGTTCGGTCCCACATTCGGGTTCGCTTGGTCCATCCTCTTGGTGGGTTTCGGTGCCCTCTCCCGATTTTGAGAGTTGCTCGGCTCGCCTCGATCTTGAGGATTCGGTCCCTGGGGCGGTGGGGGCTCGTGGTCGGGGTCGCCAGCGAGTTGGGGTCAATCGTCTAGCGGCGATGTGTTGTGCATGAATGGCTCTTGACTCAGCAGGTTCCGCCATTCCGCGACGGTTTTTCGTTCAAGGCCGAATAGCTCCGCTGTCGCGTCGTCGATGGTGGCGCGGACGGGGTCGTCTGCTGCGTACTGCAGCCGGCCGATCTCTAGCTCGGCTAGTTCGTTGTGTACCGCCGCGAGCGTCCGGACGAGGTCGGGTTCGCGGGCATCCGCGGGTAGCCTGACGCTTTGGAGCTGGTTAATGGACCACTTCGGGTACGCCGCCTTCTTCGACCGCAGGCTCAGCAACTGAATCAGCACCGGCGTGCTATTCCACAAGAGGTTCAGCGCTTTGGCCTCGTCCTTCGTCTTGGTTCGGATCGCGATGTACGCGGTTCCGAGGCATTGCCGGGAACAGTACTGGCTGGTTGTCCGCGAGCTGGTTGTACTCATCCGCTGTGCGGCCAGCGTCCAGCCCTGGGGATGTCCCGGATGCTGTTGAACTGAGGTGAAGCGGGTGGCGACTCCTCGCCCCTGTTCTGTGGTAGGACAGGGGTGCAAACAACAGGAGGAGAGCCACCCATGGCGAAGCATGACAGGCGGAAGCGTTCCAGCCAACCCCGAAGCTCGCGAACGGTCTCGATTCAGGTGCCGCTGCCGGTGCTCGGCGTGCTGAACGGTGTCAGGGAAGCGTTCCATGGCTTGTGCATCACGACCGGGATGCAGGTCCTGGAGGCGATGATGGAGGGGGATCGAGAAGACCTGTGCGGCCCGAAGGGGCGCCATCAGGCCGAGCGGCCGGCGTGGCGGGGCGGGAGCGTGGCCAGTCAAGTAACGCTTGGCGGGCGCCAAGTTGCCGTGCCGCGGCTGCGCGTTCGGCGCGCCGACGGCGAGGCGCCGCTGCCGAGCTTCCAATGGGCGGCGGCCACCGACCCGCTGGACGAGCACACGCTCTCGGCGGTCGCCGCCGGGGTGTCGACGCGGCGGTATGCGGGCACGTTGGACCCGGCGCCGGCCGAGGTGACGGAGCGGGGGACGTCGAGCAGCGCGGTGTCTCGACGGTTCGTGGCGCTGTCGGCCAAGCGCCTGCGGTCGTTTCTCAGCCGGCCGTTGGGCGAGCTGGACCTGCGGGTGGTCTGCATCGACGGCAAGGTCTTCCGGGAGCATTGCATGGTGGTGGCGTTGGGGATCGACACGCAGGGCTGCAAGCACGTCCTGGGACTGCGCGAAGGGGCCACCGAGACGGCGGCCGTCGCCAGCGGCCTGCTCAGCGACCTGGTGACGCGCGGCCTGCCGACGGACCGGACGTTGCTGTTCGTCATCGACGGCGCGCCGGGGCTGCGCCGGGCCATCAGCAATGTCTTCGGTTCCCTCGGGGTGGTGCAACGGTGCCAAGTACACAAGCTGCGCAACGTGCTCGGCCATCTGCCCGAACGGCTGCACGCTTCGGTCGGCAAGGCGTTGCGGGATGCCTGGGACCTCGATTCGGCCGACCGCGCGGCGCGGGTGCTGGCGCGGTTGGCGGGGTCACTGGAGCGCGACCACCCCGGCGCGGCGGCGTCCATCCGCGAGGGCCTCGAGGAGACGCTGACGGTGCAGCGGCTTGGTCTGACGGGGGCGCTCGAACGTACTCTGCGCACGACGAACATCATCGAGAACCTGATGGGCAGCGTCGAGGGCTACACGCGGCGGGTCAAGCGGTGGCGCGGCGGACAGATGATTCAACGGTGGGTGGCGAGCGCGCTGGTGGAGGCGGAGCCGCGCTTCCGGCGGGTGCGGGGCTACCGCGACCTACGCTACCTGGTCGGCGCCTTGGACGCGCTGGCCCCGCCCGACGGTGCGGTTGCTGACGTGGCGTAGAATAGACGACCTCGGTGCGGAAACAGGGAGTCCGCCACTCGCGAAGTTCAACAACGAACGGGACAATCCCCCAGCCCTGTTCATCCAGGTAGCTGGGGCGCTCCTCCTGACGCACGTTCTTGTCGCGCCGTTCAAGTGGAATGGTCTGCCACCTTTCCTCTGGCTCACCCGTCAGTCGCTGGCGAAGCTCTTCTTTGATAAACCGGAACATCCAGACTTCGTCGCGGGTTCGCGCGTTCCCGTCAATGGGTTCGAACGCCAAGCCCATCTTTTGGGTCGGAGGCCCGAACTCATATAGCTCTTTTGCAACAGGGAGGTCTGCCCGTTCCGCGAGTGTTGCCGCTGCAAGTGCGAGTTCGCCGTTGTACCATTGGACGGCCGTCCAATCACCAGCATCGATCCTTTCTGATGGCCAATCTATCGCGCGGCCAACAGGCCCATAGGTTCCTGTGCGGATCGCGGCGACGATCGCCCGTGCGTCATCGCTGTTCAGCGGATACCGCGACAGGTTCACGAATGTCGTGGGTTTTCCTTCGCCAGCGCCGCGGCGTGTTCCGATTAGCAGGCATTCGTTGATGTTGGTCTCCTGCGACAGGTTGATGTTCTTCGGGTCGTGGCACATCACGATGTACTTGATCCAGAACCGCGATGCGAGGAACTGTCGCTCATCCTTTCCGGATGTGGCGGTGCAGGCGGTCATCGGCAGGATTTTCGCGAGCACGCCGTCGTCTTGGTCCACCACACAGTCGATCAATGGGGTGAAGAAGGTGCTGATGCTGTTGATGTCGATCAGTTGCCCTGCCGCTCTGTCGCTCGCGAGCATCCGGTCACGGAGAGCCATCTCCCGCTGCTGCATCGCTCGCTTCGTGCCGTCGTCGACGTTTCGATTGCGTTTCGTGTTGTCGCTGAACGGCGGGTTCGTGAGCACGATCTTCGTGTTCGCGAGAGCTGCCTTGGTGTCAGGATCAACGACATCGTCGTCGTCCCAGACGAACGTGTCCGGTGCTGGCTTCGCGATTTCGTCGTCGCCCAGGAGTTCGAGCGTGCCCAAGCCGGACCTTGCCGTCGCTTGTTCGACCGTGGGCCAGTTCGTAGAGTCCGATTTTCCGGTAGTCTACGGACAGGTTTCCCAGGATGAACCGGCCGGCCGCCATCTGCAGTGACACAGGGTTGATGTCGAGTCCGGTGGTGAGCTGTTCGACGGCCTTCTTGTGCCACGTGGCGCACTGGTTCTCGTCGCCGCCTTCGGCGCGGATCCGGTCTTTCACGGTCTCGATCCAGGCGTCCAGTAGCGTTCCACTCCCGCAGGCTAGATCCGTCGCCTTGAGCTTCAGCCACTCCTGGGGGTTGGCGAAGCTCTTGACGGGCACTTGGTCGAGGGCCAGCTCGGCCAGCAGCCGTGCGGCTTCAGGTCGCGTGAAGTACGCCCCGTCGGCGGCTTGGTGCCCCATCACTCGGCTGAAGAGCTGCCCGGCGTACTCCATGCCCATCTGTTGGTAGTAGTCGGTGTTTTCCCGGGCCCATTCGATGAGCCGTCGAACGGCCCGCCAGCCCGCCGTTCGGTACTCGCTGTCGCGGATGACGGTCGCCACGCGGCGTGCGGGCTGGAAGACCGGTTTGTAGTCGTGGTCGAGAATCGTGGTCCAGCTGTTGACCAGTGCTGACAGAGGGTCGTCTTCTCGGCCTATGCGTTCCAGCTTCGTCCTGAGTTCGCGGGCGATTCGGCCGCCAGCTCGCTCGATCCGCGAGTGGAGCATGAGCGCATTCAGCAGGATGAGTGTGGCGACCTTCGTGGCGCTCGCCGCGCGGCTGTCGGCCGCGTTCTGCGGCTTTTCCGGCATGCCCAGGTGCATGCGGAGACGCTGCTCCAGGCCGATCTCCGAGTCCAGTTCGGCTCCGGTGTAGTGGATGATTTCCTGCAAGAGGTTGAAGTCGCGCGTGTCGTTGCCTTTCAGCCCCGACTTCTCCATGATTTCGACCGCGATGCTGTGGCTCGGATCGATCGATTCGAGCTTTTCCCACAGCTTCGGGGCCTGATGTTGGTCGATTGTTGGCTTCCCTCTTGTCGTCCGGCGTATACGCGGGTTTCGGAGGCCCGCTCGGTTGCCGGCGAGGTTCTGTGCTTTGCGGACGGTCCCGCCGATGTCGAACCCGGTCTTGCTCGGATCCTCGTGGGAGATCGGCGTCGTGTCTACGAGCTTGACGCCTCCGCGGTCCCTTCGTAGCACGCAGATCTGCGGCCGTTTGGACAGCGTTCCCTGGTCGGCTCCCGTTCCCCGATCGGTGAGTTTTTCGGTGGCCCGGTCACCTGCCAGCTGCTGCTCGCTCCAGGTGAAACCGCGCTTGTCGTTCAGGTAATCTCTGACATCGTCGTGCTTTTCTGTCCACGCTGGTGGTTCTATGCGTGCGACCTCGTCCTCGAGTCGTTTCGCCGTGGATCCCTTCCAGATACCCGTTCGGGTGATCTCGCCGTCCTTGACGACCACCGCGATCTCCACGTCCGTGGGAGCGTCGGGCGGAACGTAGACGTCCATCAGATCCTGAACCCGGTCCTCGATTCGGCCGTCGTGGGCCCGCAGGGCGGTCAGGATCTGCCCGAGCGGTTTCCACGCGTCGTCCAGATTGTCCATGCCCAGGCTCGTCTCGGCGTCGATCCCCCGCGGCAGGGGAACCGGGACGATCACGTAGCCGTTGGTCTTGGCTGGAGAGCGGCGCATGCACCGGCCGACGATCTGGATGACATCGGTCGGACTCTTCCGTGGGGCCAGGATGGCCACCGCGTCCAGGGATGGCGTGTCTGTCCCTTCCCCGAAGATCCCGACGTTCGTGATCCCGGCGTTGTACGGGGCGTTCTCCAGATGGTCCAGCTGGTTCCGGCGTTCGGCCGCTCGGTGGCCGGCGTCGAGGTGATTGATGGCGGCCTCTCGCGAGGGTGCTGGTAGCCCCTTCTCCTGGAAGTACTGGCAGACCTCTTCGTAGCCCTCGTCGCTGCGTAGCCAGGCTGCCATTGCTTTCGACCGGGCGATCAGGTTCAAGAAGGCGATCGATGTCCGGATGGGTTGCCCGTCGGTCGCCTCGGGCGCCCCGCCGTAGAGCACGATGCCGTAGACCAGCCAGCCTACGGCTTCCGTCACGGTCAGCTGAACCTGCTTCTTCTTCTGTGAGGCGCGCTTCTCGTCGACGTTCATGCAGATCCGTTCGGCTGCGATCCACATCTTCTCGTCGACGGCGAACGCGATGATCCGGTAGTCCGTCAAGAGGTCGTTTTCGACGGCATGGACGTACGACCGTCGGTACCCTGTGGGTCCGAAGATTTTGTGGTCGTTCATGTCGGCGACGGTGTAGCGCGCTCGGTCGAGCCGTTGAACCCGGGTGTTCTCGGCCGAGTAGACCTTCGGGGTCGCTGTCTGGTAGAGCCGGTACCGGGAAGGAAACACCGTCTGGTCGTGGCACAGCGTGAAGTTTCGGATTCTTTCCGCCAGCTTCTTGTTGCTGACCTGCTTGATCTGCGCGGTCCGGTGGGCTTCGTCGCAGACCAGAACCTCGGCGTAGCGTTCGGTCTGCGTGAGCGCTGCCGCGACGTGGTGCGCTGACTGGTAGGTCGAGAAGATCACTGCGAGCCGGTCGGGCACGCTGGCGCTGGTCAGGAATTCAACGATGTTCTCGGTGTCGCTGGCCACCTTGCAGCTGATTTCGATCGCATGGGTGTGGCTCGTGTCCCGGGTGATGTCGTCGGTGCCTTTCTCTTCATCGGAAGGCGGTACGGCGTTCGCCGTCTTGTCGCTGCAAACCGCGATGGTTGTGGTCGCCCGTCCGGCGGCTTGCAGCCCTTCAAGGTACGCGCGGCGTACCTGTCCGATCAGAGCGATGCTCGGTACGAGTACAACAGCCAGCGTGCCATCGGGACACAGTTCGTTGACGATTCGCATCGACACGCGGGTCTTGCCGGTGCCGCAGGGCAGCACGAGTTTGGTTCGGCCGATGTTCGAGGGCAGGTACTCCAGGCTGGCGCCTTGGTCGCGCCAGAGTTCGGCCAGCTCCGACGGGGGTCGGCGCAGCACGCTGATGCAGTCCCTGACGGCCTCGTCCTGCATCGCCGTTCGAGGGTCCGGTTCTCGTGCTTCGGCTTCTTCGTCGCTGGCCTGTCTCAGCTCGACAAGTGCGTTTTTCCAGATGACGTCGCATTCAACGAGTGCGCGTTCGTTCCCGCTGGTCAGCTCGGTGGTCGCGACGAGCCATCGCTCGTTGAAGATTTTGGGGTTGGCCTTCCCGGCGAACTTCTGGATGTCGCGGGGTTTAACGCTGCCAGCGCTCCTTGCCTTGCACTGGATGGCGACGAGGTCGCCGTCGGTTTTCTCGGCGACGTGATCAATGCCGTCCTCGTCCGCAGGCAGGTTGAAATCTGACCGTGCCGGCCACGCCGCGAAGCTCCAGCAGCGACGCAGCTCCCAGCTGGGAATTCTCGTTGCTGCATCCTCCACGAGCTGCTCGAGCAGGTCGCCGTCGGAGTCGTGGCGCTCGATCGAGGCGTTGAGTTCGTCGAGTCTTGGCTGAATCTGCATGGTCGTCGGGCCCCGCGGTCGCGTAAGGATATGTCAATGTGGCCGTCAAGCCCACGATCCTGTTGCTCCGCTTGCCCGCTCTGGGGCCGCTGCAGACATTGGTATTCAAGTGCCACGGCAGGTGCGGGAGCTCTGGAAAACCTCATCGTGGTGTTCGGCTTATCGCGCCGACGACCACGCCCACGATCTCCCAGTCGTCGGTCTGTTCATCGATCACGATGCAGCAGTGCTCGGGGTTCTACCAGCCCAGCGTTGCCCGTGCGAACACGCCGTGGTCTGGTGCGTTCTGCAGTCGGCTCTCGCGTCGGGCGGCATCGACGCCGACCTCGAAATGCGTCGCATTTCGCTCCAGAAGCGTCATGCGGTCGGGTTGTGCGGGACGTGCTGTAGAATTGGAGACACATGTTGGACGTGAACCCCGTCGAGCGAACCGAACGAGCCGCCGACCTCGCCGACCGGCGCGCCCGCGATGCCGACCGTATCAGTCGCTGGACGGTTGGGACGGCATTAGGAATCGCTGCCGTCATCCTGTCGGCGTTGATTGCGCTGGCTTTCCAGGTTGCGGGTCTGTCGTCCCAGGTTGCGAGCCTCGTCGCCGCCACCGGCCCCTAGACCGCCACCGACCCACCAGGCGAACAGCTCCTGCCCGGGTAGTTAACAGAGCGCTCGTTATCGGACCCAAGGGATGGAACGCGACCGCGAGACATGGGTCGACCGTGAGGCCAGGCGCCGCCTCGCCGATGAGGACCGCGACGCCCCGCGGGACCTCCTGCCACTGGAACAGTTCCCGACGACGTCGGTGTTCGCCGAGGTCCTGGGGGACCGTGCGCAGAAGCGCGAGCCTGGAGAGCCGTGCGAAGCGCTTGAGGGGCTGATCGCGGGCTCGTGCAACGGATGGGTCAAGAGACCGACCGCCTTGGAAATGGAGGCGGCGATCAGGAGCAGACGGTCGATCCGGAGGGCGCGCTGTCTCGCCCAGGTCGTGCTGACCGAGGCCGACACGGGATGCATCGCGCACGCGGATGCGGCCGGCGCCTTCAGCCTGCAGGACCTCGCGTGGTGGATCAACGAGACCGGACTGCCCTGCTACTGGCGGATCAAGTGGCTGAACGCGCTGGGCCGGTCGTGGTGGTTGCGGCGACAGGCGGGGGGGTGAGTAACCCGCCGTCGCCGTGGGGCCGCTGACCGCGGGTCCGCCGGTCGGTATGTTTCGACCCTGCCTATAGAGGGAGGGTTCGATGAAGATCACCACCACCGCCGCCGTCGTGGCCGTCGTGCTGGCTGTCGGGTGCTGTATCAATTTGCCCAGACGATCCAATCTAGTGGATCGACTCTCGCTGAACTCTCGCCCGCGCGGCCACGTCCTTGGCCGACTCGTGGTACAGCTCTGCTAGCTCGGCGATCCAGTGGATCGGCCACGGGTGCTTCGCGAGACCGGCTGCAACCGCCGGCGTAGTCTTGAGCGAAGAGTGCCGCGACACCCAGTTGTAGTGCAGCATCGAAAGCGACAGCGAGTTCACGTGCTGTTCCAACCCCTTTGAGTGAGCCAGCGTCTTCCGGCCGTATCGGGCGTTCCACTGCCGCAGGGTCAAGTTGAACCGTTCGACGATGGACGTCCCGGCTTCGTCCACGTTTCGCCGGGACGACGAGAAGATTCGCTTTGAAACTTCCGTCTAACCGAAGTGCCACCGCAAAGTCAGGAACAATCCACCGTACACCACGGCGATGCCGCCGGTCAGGATCGCGAGTGTCAGGAGCAGCCCGTGCTGCGCAACTACCGGGTGTGTGTGCGTGGCGATCTTGAAGTCCGGCTTCCTGGTTTCGGATCGGTGCAGGAGCTCGGCTCCAGCCAGCGTCGTCATGCTCATGATTCCCAGGAGCGTGATCGCGGTGACGTGGACTATCTCTAGTGTGTCGCTCATGGTCGCTTTCCTGGCGGTCTTCGGTGTTGACAAGTCCCTTCCGGTGACCTGCTCTGATCTCGAGCTGGCTTCCCGCTCGAGGACCTGGTCGTCGCGAAACGGCAACGTCGCGCAGGCCGCCGCGTTCCCGGCCACTCACCCCCCCCGGCCTCGGCTCCGCTCCTGACGGGGGATCTCTCGACCGGTCGCCTCACGACGGCCGCGAGGACCGCTGGCGCTCAGTCGAGCGCCCTGCCGGCGCGGCCGCCGAAGAGCGTGGAGTCGACGGGGGAATGGGTGCCGGCTGTGCCGGCCCTGGTGCCCACTCCCCTCGCTCTGCCCCAGCCGATCCGCGGTGGCACCTTCCCCCACCCTCCCCCCAGACCTCACCCCCTTCCCCTCGACCACCACCGCTGGACGATCCCGAAGACGGGCACCGCCTCGGCGACTGTCGCGGCCGCTCGCGCCCCACCGCGGCTGCAGGCGGAACACCCGCGAACTACACCGCGACGATCACGCCTGCGGCCTCGCGCATCCATGGCGGTGGACATCGCGACCGAGGGCGGCGCTACGCTTGCCGGTCCGGCCGGGGGGCGACGCGCCGTCCGCCCCCCGCGAGAGCCAGGTCCGGCCGCGGCGCAGGTTGACAGAATCCCCGGTCATTAGACCCAGGGCCAACACCGCTGCCGCCAGAGAGTCGAAGGCGAACGGGCTCCGTCTGGCCGGCGAGCCCGCGTTGGGCTAGAATCCGCACCCATGGACGCGCTCGGCCGCGCCGGGCGCGTCGAGCGGTTAACGATACAGCTCCGGAAAGACCGCCCTGCAGGCGGAGATCAAGGCGTTGAACGACGTCGACAAGATCGCTCAGGGAGGCGCACCTGATGGAGCTGCGGGCCGCGCTAGTGGCGCTGGAGTGAGGGCGGCCTACAACCCCTGCCGACCGGATTCTTGCCGCCGCAACATAAACACCGCGCTATCGGCGCCCGAACGCATCCACTCGAAACGCCGATAGCCCTCTCTATAACCGTTGGCGTAGAAGTACACTCTATCTGCCGGCTGTTTGCCGGCCATGACCGTCCGCACCGCGTCTCGTACCTCGTCCAGCAAGAACTCTACCGCCCCGGGTCGAATCCCGTCGTACCCCCAGGTCACGCGCTCCCCGGTCACGCCGAATATACAGAGTGGCCGCAATTGTGCGCATCGTATCGCGGTAGCGGTTATAGACGTTTCGAAGATCCGCGCCAATTCCGCTACATCGCCGAGCCCCGGGGCCACCGCAAGTCTCGCCCTAAACACAGACGTAGGCATCAGACACTCGGCCGCTAGCATGTCGCAAACACGTTCCACACTGTCTCCGATGCGAGGCGCGTTCCTTCCTGTGCGTTCCAGTATCACGTGAGCTAGTTCGTGTGCGATAGTAAACCGTTGTCGACTGTGCGGTTGATCTACCGAACAGACAATGCGATATCCATCCCGCTCCTTGTGCAATTCTCCGGACCCCGGAAAGCTCTCATACGATATCTCCCGCACGCCGACCCTGCTCGCAACGTCCGCGAGATTGGTTGGCGGACACACCACACCCCTTAAGAGTTTCCCAATCACCTCCCTCACCGCCTCCACCAACGTAGGAGCATCAGGTGCCAACGCCCGTATGCGGCGCTCCGCCGCACTGATGTTCTTTTTCTTGCGCTTCTTCACCATGCCGGTCGTTCCACCGCCAATTGCTCCCTCGCCCGATTGATGGCATCCTGCAAGTACTGCCGCGTCACTTTCTGTCGATGTGCCCTTGCCGGCGGTCGCCGTGCAGTCTCATCGTCGACGATCTGCGCCGCGCGGACCCTGACGCCGACAGGTTCACGGTCCAACATCGCTTTTACTTCCCTGTCCATCCACGTCGCCACTCGCCGGCTCTCCCAATGTGCGACGCTAGCCATGGGGTCCTCAAGAAGGTCCCAGATCTCCGCAGCAGCTTCGAAGTCGGTCCGAGCTCCGTCGTCGCTAAGAACTCGTCGCACTCGGCCACGTTGCAGGTACGCACGAGCCGTGATTTCTGATTGCTGTGCGTCGTCTCCACCATCTTTGGCTGCCGCAATCACCTCAGAATAGAGATCCTTTGCGCGTCGACGATTAACACCCAACATTAAGTCGCCCTTCACGATCTGAAGGTCTAGATAGTCCTTGTTGGTGGGGTCGACCACCCTCTGGGTAGCCTCCTCAATGGCGGCCCGCGCCCGTTCGCGATCACGGGCCGCTAGATATGTACGTGCTAACAGGCTGTAACAATCTCCCACCTCGGCCGCTAATTTCAGGTCCGTAAAGTCTTGAATCGCCTCGCGCAAGTAGGAGACACTATCTTGAAGTAGAGCCGCTCGTCGACCGGGTTCCTTCTGAACAGCTTCCGCTTCCATCCGTTTCAGGCGTCCAAGACACTTGTGGCAAAAGGCAGTGTTTTTGCGCCAGGCAATGTCCTCGCCCAACTCCAGACTGCGTTCGGCCTTCGCGAGAGCTTCGGACAAACGGCCGGTCCGTTGGTAGACCCAGGAGACACCACAAATCGTCGCAACGGCCTCGTCCTTAGTTTGCTCTCGGCCGCGGCCCGGCTGCTTTGACGCCTCAATGCTGCGACGAGCGATCTCCAGTACCAGGCGCTTATTGCCGGACGACTTCAGAAAGGATTGAATCGTTCGAAATGTGTGGGACACTACCGCTGCCGCGGTATTCATGCTGGCCGCCCGTGAAAGTGTCACCACGTTCCGTAGCTGCGCACGGCCGGCGGCCGCCTTCGGGTGTTTCTTCAGGAAATCCAGTACGGCACCGAGCGCCACACCTACTTCGTCGTCTGAGAGACTGCGGATGCCGTCCACATTGCGGGTCTTGAGTAGTATGGCGTTGTCAGCAATCGCGAGAACCCCTGTGTTGCGCAGCCGCTGAAGCGTTGGCGAAACCCGCGTAGCATCTTGGCCCGCCACACGAGCAACCAGTTCCAGAGGCAGGGGGTCGGGACACGCGACCAACAGCGCGCTTACTGTGGACTCGAGAGGACCAAGCAAGGGCACCCGCGTGGTCAACTCGCCAAGAGGGGGCTTTTCCACCCGAGGTTGATTCGTGAGAGCCCGATGGAGTGCCGGGTAGCCGGCGTCTGTGCTGAGGTCGTAGTAGGTGGCACTCTTGAGCGCTTGGGGAATGTGGTCGAGTCCCGCCTGATCAAATGCCACTGGAATGAAACGGCGGTTTTCTCCTTCCTCGAACAGGCACTGAAGTATGGCGCCCTCCTCCCAGCGCACACCCCGTCCAGTTTTTGAGGTGGGACTGGCCGTGATGCGTCGTGCGTGTGTTTCGGTGCATACAACGATAACAAAGTCAGAGTCCTTGACTTGCGTCAACATCCAACGGAACCACCCCTCGGGCGGGGACACTTCAAATATGTCAGCGTTACAGTCGACGCCCTGGGCCCGCAACTTGTGGGCCAAGTCTTCCACGTGTTGGTTGTGGGTCCGCGTTTCGTGTGCGTAGCAGATGAACGCTGTGGGTGAGCGGCGCGCGCCCGGCGACTGGGGAGGACTGTCGCTGTCGTCAAAGAGCGGGAGCAGGGGCGATGTCGGGTTGGGGCGCATCCATGAAGTGTAACATCGCGGTCGGCCCGGTGTCGTCTTCCAGTTCCCGGCGAGCATCACGTCGGTAGTCGACGCGCCCCGGCTCGTCACCTCCAACGCCAGCCCCACCCGTCGCGAGTGGGCGGTCACCCGCGCCTCGACGCCGGCGGCCCGGGCCGCAGCGGCGAACCGCAGCCCCACCATCTGCGGCGAGAGCGGCACGACCTGGTCCTCCGGCACCGGGCCCGCGGCGGCCCGGAGCGTCCGCAGGGCGCGGGCGACGCCGTCCTTCACGAACCGCACGTCTCTCCGTCTCACCCTCCTGGTTGGTCTTGCCGCGGCGGACCGTGACGAGGACCCCGTCGCCATCGGCCGCGTCGGGCCCAGCGGAGGGCGCCCACCTCGCTCCGGCGCATCCCGGCCATGAAGAGGAGCCCCGCGATCACGGCGTCGAGCCGGCCGCGCTCGAGGGCGACCTAGCCGGCCTCGACGGCGCGGCCGCGGGCAGGTGGCGAGGACGGCGGCCAGGTCCGCCGGTAGCCGACGAGGACCCGGGCGGTGCGTTCGTGCCGCACACGGGCGGACCCGCCGTCCACTTCCGCGTCTTGACATCTTCATCGCAGGGCTCTCCAGCGCCATGAGTGAGATCGCACAGGCACTCGCCAACCGCCAAAGCGAAATCGACCGCCTCCAGGCCGAGATCAAGGCGTTGACCGACGTCGAGCAGATCCTCGCTGCGTCAGCGCCGACGGCACGCTCCAGGTCGCGGCGCTCTTCCTCGCCGACGAAGGCGGCTGCCGCAGCCGACAGCCAGCCCGAGGCCAAGCCGGCGAGGAAGCGCCGGGAGATGTCGGCCGCGGAGAAGAAGGCGGTATCGGAGCGCATGACCGCCTACTGGGCCGAACGGAGGAAGAAGGCGGCCAAGAAGTAGCCCCACCCGCGCACTGGGGACCTGGCTGGGACGGAACCCGGTTATCGGACTCACCGGCCAGCGGCGGCTCCATCGCCGCGCAGGCCCTCGCGGCCGCGCCGATCACGACAAGTCCCCTCGATTGGCTTAGTGACTGCCGGCGGAACGAACAACTACCCTCTACCTGCGGTCGAGCGACTCCTGCCTTGCGTTCGAGATCAGGGCGGACGGGACCGCGGCGACGGACATCGAGCACATCCTGGCGCTCGCCGAGGCGCACGACAGCAGAATCGCTGACGACCGGCGCCGGGACATCGCGGCTGACCTGGACAACCTCACGATCGCGGATTCGCGAGTGAACCGGACCGAGAAGAGTGACCGCGACGCCGGACAGTGGACGCCGGCCCGGCACGGCGCGTGGTTCGCGGCACAGGTCATCGCCGTCAAGTTGGAATACGGGTTGTCGGTCGACCCAGCGGAACGAGATGCGCTGGAGGCATTGCTCGACGGCGGCGGGGCGCAACTGAGCTGCGTGGACGCGGACACCACGTCGCCGGCAGTGGCCATCAGCAGCGACGCCAGCCCCCGGTGACCGGCCCGTTCTCCATCGCGATCGCCTTCTCGGAACCGGTGACCGGCTTCGAGCTCGAGGACCTCGTCGTCGGGAACGGCAGCGCGTCAGAGCTGCAGGGGAACAACGCGACCTACACCGTGACGATCACGCCCGCGGCCTCCGGCACCGTAACGGTGGACATCGCGGCCGGCGCGTCCCAGGACAGCGCCGGCAACCCGAGCGCGGCGGCCGACCAGTTCAAAATCGTCGCGGACCTGACCCCGGTGCCGGCTCTGCCGATAGCCGGCGCGATCGCGCTTGCGGTGTTGTTGCTGGTCGGCGGCGTGCGCCGGTGGGCGGCGAGCTGACAGCAGACCCTGGGCGACTCACCCATGCGCCTGCCCTTCGCCGTTGACAGCCTTGCGTGCGCGCGCGTCGCGATCATGCTGATCCCCTCGTACACGGCGGCCGCCTTGGCGAAATGGTGTGGGCGACCCCGACGCTGGCCGGCGCAAGCGCCTTGGCCGCGAGCCTGAAGCGGGCCCGATGACCCGACAAGGGCAGTCGACGAGGGTGACACCGACGACGCGAGTTCCGAAGACGACCCTGACGGCGGACGCAGTGATGGTGCCCGGTCGGTGCGTGGAGCGCCGGGGTGGACGCGCCGTCCGCCCCCTCCGTACCAACATCGCCTTGCCCTCCTTTCGGAAAGGCCAAGCGTGCGGTGATCAGGCTACCGACGAGCGTTCACGATGACCGGATTTGCTGTTCAACTTCCCCGCATTGGGGTGTTCAAGATCCTCCGGATTGCGCACTTGTACGGCGATCCGGAGCAAGTGTCCGGCGCTGGTCTCGGAATCGCAACCTGCGGCCAGCGATAGCGCAATTGCGCCATCTGCCGATATCTCGGGCATGGCCCACTTTTCCCCGTTTGGACCCGCAGCGGCCGCATCTTCTCGATGCGTCCGCGAATCTTCGACTCCCGCCACACGGCCACCAAGGCCGCCCGCCGGCTCCGGCCCGACGTCGCCGATCGGCTCGTCCTGACCTGCTCGAAGTGAATGATTTGGGGCGGAACATGTGTACCGACGACGGGCTGGCGATCATTATCGAAGGGAAGCGCGAGGACTGGCCTGGCGGCCCACGGACTCTGACGCCGCGCGCCTCCGGCCGGGAACCCAACGGGCGGACCCTCTGGTACGGGGCCGAGCTCAACCCCGACGGCCGCCAGGTGTGGTTCCGGATCACGGCGGAGGCCGTCTGTCGGATGCGGGAGAAGACGCCCCTCGCCCGCGGCGAGCGCCTCATCGACGCCCTCCTCGCCTGGCTGACGCCGGACCGAGGACTGAAGCGCGAGCTCAACCGCTTCGAGGTCCAGGTCTCCGATGACGGCGACACGTGGATCGAACTTCTGCGGTGGTGAAAATGAGATTCCCCTCGCCGCGGCCGCGGCCGCGCTCAGCCGGACACCGCCCGCTCAACATCCGCCCAAGGTCGCCGTCATGGATCTCCCCCCGTCAGCCGCTCCCAGGCGGCACGCGCCGCCACAGGGCCGCTTATGCGGACGTTCTCCGGCCAGCTCCGAACGGCGCCCGGGCGCTTCTCTGGTGGCGGTGCCGTCGGGGGCGCCGGTTTCCGTAGCTCGCCCCCGGCCACGTCCGAAAGGGACCACAGCACCCGGTAAACCCGCGCCGTGTGGTTCTCGAGCCTCACCAGATCCGGGGCACCGCCCATCAACGCGCCGCACCGTTCGGCCGCGGCGCGGTCCGGGTGCAGCAGGTGGCACACGTCGCCAGCCGTCACCAGCGCGCCCGGCCGTAGCGGGTTACGGGATATCGCCCAGGTCACGATGCCGACTCCCCGAGCCGCGCCATTACATCGGAAAACGCAGCCGTCCCGTCCATAATCCCGAGCCGGACATAGCAGGGTTCGCACCACAGCGATCCGGCCCACCGCGGCCGGCGCCGGCACTCGGTACAGGTCGGTCCCGGTGTTACACTGCCGATCGGGTCGATTCGTTCGTCGGTCATGTTCCCCTTTTCCCGCGGGATTACGCCACCCGCGGGGGTTTCCCGCTCTCTCCCTCGGGAACCGGGGAACCGGCCCCCCGGATCGCAAGGGGCGCCGGGGCCGGGGGGGAATCTCCCCCGAAACCCCGGCGCCCGCCCCTCGGCCCAGGTCGACGCCATCACGAACGCGGTCCGTCTGGCCGCCGAGCACGGCGACCAAGTCACGTCCGATCAGTTTAAGGCCGGCCTTGCCGAGGTCTGGACCGAGATTGCTGCCCGACCCTCTGGACCTCCGTCGCCGGCGCGACGAGCCCCGGCCGTGGAACGCACCTCTCGGATCCTCGTCGGCTTACCGCCGGGACCGCGGCCGTGAACCGGGGCAGACCAGCGCCGGCCTCGAAGTGGTCGGTGGATTGCGGGTGGCGCGCGGTGTGTTCCGCGTCGAGGCATGGGCCGGCTGCTGGGGCTGCACGCGGCGGAAGGTTACCGCGAGCACAGCGCCGCGGTGAACGTTGAGCGTAGGTGTCGGGCGAACGCCATGCCCTGCCCCACCCGGGCCGCGACGACTACCGAATGAGCGTCCTGGGCAGCGTCGCTTTCGGCCGATAGGACCAACACCTCAGACGGGCAGTTAGTACGTGCGCTGGACTCCGGTCAATACACAATTACCTGCCCACAGGTATTACTGAAGAAACATGAGGTGGTGGCTTTTCACGGCTGTGAACTGCTGGACGACGGAAGGTGAATGATGGCCCGCCAAATATTGCTGCCGTGTGTATGATCCCGCGTGGGGCGAGCTTGGTGCGGTGGAAAATAGCTCGGCCCTGCTCCCGATTCCGGCGCAGGCGGCCACCGACCAGGTCCCAGACTACGCCCCAGGGATGCAGCCGTCACGTACGGGACGCCGACCCTCGGACGCCGGACTCGACGGACGGTCCGCCCGAGGCGGCGACCCTCGACGCCTACCTCGCCAAACTCCACGACGGCGGCCCGCGCCGCCGGCGTCGAGCACGTGACCGCTCCACTACAGGGCGCGTCGGGCTGGCGTCGGAGCTGACGAGCCGGGGCGCGTCGACCACCGACGTGATGCTCGCCGGGAACTGGAAGACGAGCCGGATGGTCGCGCACTACTCGACCGGGGCAACCGCCGAGCGTGGAGCCGTGGCGCGGTAACCTCTGAGTGGCCCAATCTAGTCGACTCGGTCACGGCGCGCCATCCAAGGGCGACTTCCGCAGCATGAGCCGATCCCGTGCTCAACTACGCATTCTCCCACTGGAACCCCTTGGTTGGGTTCGGGAGGTTGCAAAGGATGGGATGGGGACGTTCCTCGCGGGCCGCGGCGACCTACGCGGCACTGGCGGTCATCGCAGTCTCCACACCGGCGCGCGCCCAGGAGAGCGACGTACCCCGTCGGGCGCCTGCACAGTTCGGCGAGGTGCTGGAGTTGCAGTTCGGCGGCGGGTACCTCTTCCGCAACGGCGACCTGGCGTCCTTGCCGAGCGTGGAGGTCGGTGTCGTCCTTTGGTGGAGCGAGTCGTGGGGGGTTTCGTTGCGGCGCTCGACGACCGTCGGGGAGCACATGGCGTCGTACAACTACCGCGGCGGTACGCGGACCGGCGGACGCAGTTTCCGCCACTGGACCGGGACGCTGCGCTACCGTCACGCCCTGCACGCCCTGGATCCGGGACTGGAGCTGAACGTCGCTCTCGGCCTGACGATCGGCGCCTACGACCATCTCACCTGGCATCATGGCCCGCGGGTAAGTCCGCGGCCGAGAAGTCAGCCCTCCTACATTGGAGGGCTCGCGAGCGAGGTACTCGTCGGCAAGCGGATCACGCCGCGCCTGCGCATCAAGGCCGGGCTCGTCGCCTATCCCCTCCTCGGCGGACGCCCGGCGGTAGTACCCGTCGCGTTCGGAGTCGTGTCGTTCTTCCGTTAGCGTGTATTTCCGCACGAACTCCAGTGCGGGCGCGTGGCCGCCCCTCCCCGCGTGATGAAAGCGCCTTCCTGCGTATTTCGGAGGAATCTGGTCGGTACCCTTCGTCGCTCTGAGTGATCCTCGCCGGCCGATCCCGCACCACGTGCACGCGGACCCGGGTCCGGATCTGCAGGGCCTCCGACCGGGGCTTCCGCGCCGTCCGCCCCCGGCCGCGCGGTCGCGGCGTCGAGGTCCAGCGGGGTCGCCCTCGGGCGCAACCGCCTCGACGCCGTGACCGCCGGGCTGCTCCTTCATGGCCTGGATGTGCCCGGAGTCGCCGCCGCGACCGACGGGATCGCTGCCCCACCGCCTGCGCGTACGCGGCGCGCGTCCTCTCGTTCGCAGAACGACGTCGGCTTCCCCGTCTGCGACGACCACCGGCTCCGCGGCCGCCGGCACTCGGACACCTCTCCCCACCGCCGACTCCCCCGTCGACGAGCCCCTCGAACCGCTCGTAATCGTTCACGAGCGCATAGGCCAGCGCGTAGAGCCGTTCCACCGCCTCCTTCGCCCCGTTGAACCGCACCTCGATCCGGTCCCGAAAAACCGACACCCCCTCGGGCAAGCTCGCCAACTTCGCGTCGAGGGTCTCGACGGGAAGCGTCACCCGGATCCCGGTCACCCGCGCCTTCCGGAGTTCGGCCACCAGCCGCGCCCGTCTCTCCCCCTCGCCGCGAAAGGCGGCCCGGGCCCGGTGTTTCGGGAGCTGGCGCAGGAACTGGGGCTTCGGGAGCGTTCTCTGGTTGCCGGTGAGCTCCGCCCGAAGGTCTGCATCAACGTCGCCGCCGGGACCCCGAGACGCCCAGGAGCCGTTCCACGCCCGGCCGGGTGAGCAGGGTCCGGTTGAGTGCCTCGAGCTGGCTGATGGCGTCGGGGATGGCGAGGGGGGCTTCGCGGGCATCGTGTCCACCCGCTGGCGGCCAGACCTCCCGGCGACGGCGTGAACGCTCTGGCTTGGGCTGCCGCGGCCGGGACCTCGAACCCCCCCTCACCGCGGCGGGGCGAACTTCGTCGACGCCGGCCGCCGGCAGGCGTTCGCGGCCTCCTTGGCGTTGGGGGTGGCCGAGCTGCCGGCGTAGCCCACCCACCACTCGCTTGCGTCGGCTCCCGACTGTCGGTCGACGGTCGGTCTGAAGCAAGGTCGCGCGATCAGTCCTCCGTCAATTTCCGACTGGCGACGTTGCGGTACGCGCCAACCCCAAGCAGCAATGCCAGCAACCCGGCTGCGGCAAGCGGAAATGCCGGCACCGGCTGAGCCAGGGTCAACTCGGCGTCGATGCGTTGGCCGTCCGTCCACCGGAATCCGGGGTCGCCCCAGTAGAGCGCTGTCCATGGGGGATCGTCGGAAGCTTCGTCGGCCACCGCCACTGAATCGCTCGCGTGCAGCACCGTCCCGTCCACGGTAAGCATCATGGATTCCAGGTCCTGATGATCGAGGAGCGGCGAGAACGCGAGAAGGACAGCCCATTCCCCCAGTAGTGGATTGTTCTCGGCCTGAAGCAGGGAATAGACCCTGTACGTGATCCCACGGAAGTAGAATTCGGCGTCGCTGAGTTCGCCCATGACCGGCGCTGCCGGACTCCTGTTGTAGCCGACGACCCTGTTTCCGTTGATCTCGTCCTTGCCTGCGGTCATCGTTCCTGACCACAACGACTCCTGAGCCGCCAAGGAGTTGCTGACGACCAGCACGGAGACGGCTGCCAATAGATACCTACGCATGGAATCCTCCAAGAGCGTCCTCTTTCATGGTCAGGATTGCGTCACAGCGAGGTGAACGAGTCCGGCCCGCCGAAGGCACCCCCGCCATCGACAGTCGAAGGAGCTTGTGCACCGATCGGGGCAGGCCGCGCCGTCCGCCCCCGCGAGTTCCGCGTCTCCGGCTCCAGACGGACTTCCCGCAATGAAGTGCCACACCCTGCGGGGGCAGCCCTGGAGTCCGCCCCCGGACGCACGGTAGCCGCCGTGAACACGCTGCTGCCATCCGCCACGGCACCCGCCCGAACCTTCACCCCGCACCGCGCGCACGACACCCGCCACGGCGTATACGGCAGCCACACTCGCATCCGGCCCTACGGCCGATGCCGCCCGCGCGGGTCGCCCGGTCATACCGCAGCGGGCCACCGAACGAGCGCTCGTGACCTCGCGGATGGAGCGGGGACCGGAGCCGAAGCGGTGGGCTAAAAGACGGTGGCAATGGTCGGCCGAGGTGGAGGTAGCCTGTGCTCATCCCGTCCGTCCGACCACCACGGCAATCGTTCTCTCGTGCCAGATGCACTCGGCCTCGAACCCCGCGTCCCGCATCGCCGTCAACTCCTCGTCGAGGGGGAAGCAGGTATCCTCTTCCTCCCATTCCTCGATGTGCTCGAACGCCCGCGCCTCGTCGATCCCGCACGCCATCATGTGGTCGGCCCATACGCGGTACGTCGCCTGCCGTCCGGCCGGGTCCGCCAGCATCATCGCATCGCCGTTCACGAAGATGCCGCCCGGCCGGATCGCCGCGCGAATCCGGTTGTACAGGGCGCGCTTTTTGTCCATCGTCGGAACATGATGCAGCGACAGCGACGCCGCGGCCCCATCGCACTTGCGGCAGCGCGGCTAGAAACGACATCTCCCGGAACCGGACGCCTCCATCAAACCGTTCGAGCCGCCGGCGGGCCTGATCGAGCATTTCCGGATCCAGGTCGATCAGCTCCACCGTTTGCGCGCCGTCGTGCGCGAGGATTGCCTCGGACAGCGCACCGGTTCCCGCCCCGAGATCGAGCACGTGGTCCGGACCGGAAGCAGTGAGAGCGCCGGTGATGACCTCGAGCATCGTCTCGTAGCCTGGAGTGAACCGGCGGATCATTGCGTCGTAGGCCGCAATCTCGACCCGCAGGTGACGTCTAACGGAATGGGTAGCCATCGGACCGACTCCTGACGCGGGACCTCGGTCGGCCCCTCGCGCGGACAGGTTACCAGTGTCGCGGCCCGGTTACCACTGTCGGTCACGTTCGCAACAAACGAGGGCGCGATACAGGCGGCAGAGACCGCATTCGTCGAGCTGGGCCCGGGAGCTGGGCGGGTCGGCGCCGGGATGATCCGGCGCGGCCGGCGCCCGAGCCGGACACCGACGGCCCGGACGCCGGCGGGCCGCGGCTCGAGCACCGTCCCACGCTCGGGGACGATGGTGGACTCACGGGCTGCCCCCCCAGGCCCGGAATCTCGTCGTCGGGAACGCAAGCCTTGAACCAGCGGCGTGACCGCGCGCGGACGTCGCCGTCCCAGACCCGGCCGTTTCGGGGGCCCCGGCCCGGCCGGCCGGACACCGCCCGCTCAACATCCGCCCAAGGTCGCCGTCATGGATCTCCCCCCGTCAGCCGCTCCCAGGCGGCGCGCGCCGCCACAGGGCCGCTTATGCGGACGTTCCCCGGCCAGCTCCCAACGGCGCCGGGGCGCTTCTCTGGTGGCGGTGCCGGCGGGGGCGCCGGTTTCCGTAGCTCGCCCCCGGCCACGTCCGAAAGGGACCACAGCACCCGGTAAACCCGCGCCGTGTGGTTCTCGAGCCTCACCAGATCCGGGGCGCCGCCCATCAACGCGCCGCACCGTTCGGCCGCGGCGCGGTCCGGGTGCAGGTGGCACACGTCGCCAGCCGTCACCAGCGCGCCCGGCCGTAGCGGGTTACGGGATATCCCCCAGGTCACGATGCGGACTCCCCGAGCCGCGCCATTGCATCGGAAAACGCAGCCGTCCCGTCCATAATCCCGAGCCGGACATGGCAGGGTTCGCACCACAGCGACCGGTGGTGCATCTCGGTGCTACGACTTGGGTCCAAACATCGGCAGGAACATGTCATACAGAGCCTTCGCCGCCGGATACTTCTGGATTAGTTCCGCCGTGTTCTTCATGAAGATATTGCCAGACTCCTTCTCAGTCTCCGCGTGGAAGTGATGAAACTTCGCGTATATCAGGATGCCTTCTCCGTTGGAATCGAGAAACAGGTCCGCATCGACCGCTCCCCGCAGCACGAGCGAGGCCGCCATTTCCCAGAAGCTCAGCGCCTGCCTCCACAGCACGTTGTCTGCGGCTGTCATGTCCCGTGAGACCGCCCGCAACTCATCCAGGTTCTTCGGGTTGAAAGCAAAACCCATGAAGTGTCGAGCCTTGCGGAGTGTTTCTTCGCGTCGGAGGTCATAGAGCCGCATCACGATCTCTGCGTCTGCCGCTGTCGCCATTGTGTTCGGTTCTCCTTTTGAGCCGGGATTTCCGTGTTGCCTGCCCCGGATGGCCTCTTTATACACCCGAGAGCCGCCGACTGTACCATGACTTCGCCTCCGGCGTACGCGACGACCGGCCGGGACTCGACAGCTGCTTGCGCTCCCTCCGGAAAGGGCGACGTGCTCGTCGGGTGGAATCCCGAGCAGGCGGCTCACCGTCGTCGGGTCCGTCACCTGCGCCAGATACGCCGCCAACTCTTCGACCGCCGCCGTGAATACGCTGCTGCCATCCGCCACGGCACCCGCTCGAACCTTCACCTCGCACCGCGCGCACGACACCCGCCACGGCGTATACTGCAGCCTCACCGCATCCGGCCCCACGGCAGATGCCGCCACACCCGCGCGGGTTCGTCCGGTCATACCGCAGCGGGCCACCGAACGAGTGCCGCCGCAGCCCGACGAGACCGGCAGCCGCCAGCGCCCTCTGGACCCCAAACGATGACCGACGACAAGACGGACGTACCCTGCCCGATCAGGACCCTGGCCGTGCGCTCCGACGGAACGATCGTCCGGGGACTGGCGGCCACCGGGACCGAAGCCCGCCGATGGCTCGAAGCCGTGCAGACCCACGGCCGCAGAACCGCCCTGGCGCAAGTCGCGTTAGCCGCGACGACACCGGGGACACCGGGAGAGGGCCACAAGGGGACGACGGTCTCCGCCCGCAACTGGCGAGTCGTCACCGACTGGACGACCCCGGGCCCGGAGACCTACGACCCCAGAGGACTCGAGGAGACACCGCCGGGGAGCCGCACAGTGATAATCGACCAGCAGGGCGAGCTCCACGAGCTGACCGCCACCGCCGACCCCGCGCCGGACAGCAACCCCAGGACGTTTCTGGAATACCTAGCCGCCCTCGGAACGGCCGGGAAACAACCCCTGGCCGTCGTCCACGCGGCCCCCGCGACACCGCCCTGGATCGGAGTGCAACGCGACCGGACGGGCGTGACGGAACTGACCGGCGACGATGACTGACAGAAAGCTCCCGACCGTCCCGCTGCCCCGGCACCTTCACCCACGGTCATGTTCCGCGATCCCCTCGCAATCGAAAAGTGCCGGCTCGAATCCATCCTCTGGGCGCGTCGCATCGCCGGGGGCGGGCCGGACCATATCTTCTATGAGAGCGATAACGAGGGTTTCATCGTCCGGTGCATAACGGACCTTCACGAGCGACGCGACCGCGCCCGGGCGGCAGGGTTGTGTAGCTGCGGGGCCGAGCGGGCGCCTGGGTATCGTCTGTGTCCGGTCTGCCACGGTCGCGACCGCGACCGGCAGCGGCGCCAGGTCGCAACGTCCATAGCGGTGGGGCAGTGCGTCCGCAATGGGTGTGTGACCGCGGCCGAACCCGGCCGGCGGAAGTGTCGGCGGCACCTTGACGAGCACGCCGAGCAGCAGCAGCGGCGCCGCCGCGGTGCGGGGGTTGGGTCGGATAACGGCGGATTTCAGTGAACCGATGCCGCGTCCGGACCTGGCTCTCGCGCGGGAGGGAGTTCGACGCCGGCGCCGTTCGACGGCCACAACCCCGCGAGCCTTGAGCGCCTCGACGATGCGACGGGCGCGCTCGTGTGGGTGTTCAGGGTAGAATTATCGGGCTCTCCTCAAACGGGTGTGGGTGGGTTGAGGCGCGATCGGCGGGTCGGCGAGGGGTGCTGGCAGTTCACCTGACCGGCGGCGGGCGTGGCGCACCGTGGCGGGATATAGTCGGAGCGGAGTAGCTGCGGGCCGGCCGGCGTGTCAACGCGCTACGCGCGTCCTTCGCTGCGCTGCGGCCCTTCGGGTGACACACCGTCCGTCCCTCCGCTCAAGCAGCAGATATGGGCCTTGCGGCCCGGCCTGGACGGGGGCGTCCCGGCCGTCCACGACAACGCGGAAAGCGCGACGGCTGGCGGTTCGGGGATAGACGCTGGCTGATTGCCCCAACGGCCACCTCGGGTCCCGGCGCCGGCGGCGGACGCCCGTTGGGCGGGGCCAAGGGTGTTGTCGGGGCCGCGTGCGTCGTCTCGCTTGGCGGAAGCGGTTGCAAACGCAAGGGGCTTCCTGGTCTCATGGGCGTGTATCACCACGACCCGCGAGGAGGAGAGCCCCATGCGTCTGACTACGTTACTACGGCGGCTGTTGGGTGTCACGCAGATGTACGTCAAGCAGGTGGAAATGGCCGCCGACGGTCCGTTGACGGTGTCGGTGGAGCCGGCGTGGCGGCGTTCCCGGTGCGGGACGTGCGGGAAGCGGTCGCCGCGGTATGACCGGCAGC
This sequence comes from Vicinamibacterales bacterium, assembly GCA_965229825.1. Lineage (GTDB taxonomy): Bacteria > Acidobacteriota > Vicinamibacteria > Vicinamibacterales > UBA8438 > JAJEEA01. Next base: position 492,548 of record CBDDJQ010000010.1, on the reverse strand, counting down.
CGGTGCGCGAGTGGCGGCATCTGTCCTGGGGCCGGATGCCGGCGTGGCTGCGGTATGCGCCGTGGCGGGTGTCGTGCCGGCGTTGCCGCGGGGTGAAGGTGGAGCAGGTGCCGTGGGCGAGCGGCAGCAGCGTGTTCACGTCGGGGTTCGAGGAATTGGCGGCGTATCTGGCGCAGGTGACGGACCGGACGGCGGTGAGCCGCCTGCTGGGGATATCGTGGGTGACGGTGGGCAGCATCGTGGAACGGGTTGTGGCGCGGCGGCTGGACGGGGCTCGGTTCGCCAAGCTGAGACGAATCGGCGTCGATGAGTTCAGCTACCGGAAGCGTCACCGCTACCTGACGATCGTGGTTGACCATGACGAGCGTCGGGTGGTTTGGGCGGGGCGGGGGCGCAGCGCCGAGACGCTGGGGGCCTTCTTCGAGCAGTTGGGACCTGGTGGCTGTGCGCGGATCGAGTTGGTGACGGCGGACCTGGCGTCGAGCTGGCAGAAGGCGCTGCGGGCGTGGGTTCCGCACGCGCGGGTGGTGTTCGACCGGTTTCACGTTGAACGGCTTGCGGCGGATGCGGTTGACGAGGTGCGGCGTTCGGAGCAGCGGCGGCTGGCCTCGGAGCCGGAGGATGCGAAGGCGCTCAAGGGGACGCGCTATGCGTTGCTGAAGCACCCGGCGCGGCTGAGGCCTGGTGAGGCCCGGCGTCTGGAGACGTTGCGTCGTAAGAACCGGGCGCTGGACCGGGCCTACGAACTGAAGGAGTACCTGGCGACGATCCTGGGGCAGGCGACACCCGAGGATGCGCCGGCGCTGCTCGATGAGTGGCTGGAGTGGGCTGCGCGGTCCCGCCTGACGCCGTTCGTGAAGCTGGGGCGTACGATTCGGAAACACGCTGAAGGCATCCTGGCGTACCTGGACACGAAGATGACGAACGGTCCGGTGGAGGGCATCAACAACAAGCTGCGGGTGATCGCGCGTCGCGCCTATGGCTTCCACTCGCCCGGCGCGTTGATCTCGATGCTGTTCCTCTGCTGTGGAGGCATAGAACTGGCGCCGCCGCTACCCACACGCATTTGAGGAGACTCAATTATCGTGCATTCTCGAAGCTCTCCCTTCGGGATTGTCGGCGGCCGGGGTTGGGGCGCGCGGCCTTCATGAGGAGGCAGAGCGCACTTCTCGTCGTCAACTTGACAGTGCCTCGACGAGAACCCCTCGGCGCGTTCACGGCCTGTTTCGGGCCGACTACACTCAAAGGACTCACGCATGGAATCTATGACCGGCACGATCAAGCGCAATCACCGCCAAAGTGAGATCGAGCGCTTACAGGGGGACGGACAAGGGCTACGGCTTCATCGCCGCGCCCGACGGCGTCGAATACTTCTTCCACCAGTCCGCGTGCACGCGGACGCCATTCGACTCGATGCGCGAAGGCGACAACGTGACGTTTACGCTCGGCCATGGCCCGAAGGGCCCCCGCGCCGAGAACGTCTCACCCGCCTAGCCAGCCTAGCCGGCTCCACACACTCGAACCCCCGGTGACCATAAGGCCATCGGGGTTCGAGTGTCTAGAATCGCAACCCATTGGAACGCGCCCGGGCCGGAGCCCAGAGCGCGTCGAGCGACGGACGATACAGCCCCTGGGAAAACTTATGAGTGTCATAGCAAAGGCAATCGCCGACCGCCAAAGTGAGATCGAGCGCTTACAGGGGGAGATCCAGGCGTTGAACGACGTCGACAAGATGCTCGTGACCTCCGCTCCGTCGAAGCCCGCGGCTCGGCGCTCCTCCTCGCGGCGGCCGGCGGCTGCGGCCACCCCGGTCGCGGAGACCGCGTCCGACGCCAAGCCGACGAGGAAGCGCCGACCGATGACGGCCGAAGAGAAGAAGGCGGTTTCCGAGCGGATGACAGCCTCTTGGGCCGAGCGCAGAAAGAAAGCCGCGAAGTAGCCCGCCGGGGCCGCGGCGAGTACGTGCCCCGTCCGCGGTCGGTGTATCCTTCTGACCGCAGATCTTCCGAGGTCGTTCCCGCCACGCGGCGCGTCGAGCCAAGCGTCGATCCCGCGCGGCCTCGTGGCCCGCGCCGGGGGCGGACGCGCCGTCCGCCCCCGGCCGGCGCAACCACCCCAGCGATCGCCAGCAGATCGCTCCTGTTCGAGCAGATCCCTTCCGTTTTCGAGCAGGTCGCTTCGGCAGCCCTGGTGACCAGCTCGCCGGGACGCGGCGCTCGTCAGCTCGCCCGGCGACGCCCGTGTTTCCCGGAGCTGCAGGTTGAACTTTCAGGCGCGCGGCGTGTAGCCGTTGCTGCTGCCGCTGTCGGCGAGGGCTCTGGAGGCAATCGGCGTCGGGATAGCGCTTGCGTCCCTCGGTGCGCCACCACTTCTCGATGCAGGCGACCGCGAACGCCGGGGGTTGTCGGCGATAGCGACGAAGACGGTGCGACTTTGGTTAGCGGGTAGGGGTGAGAAAATCCGCGAAATGGTATGCAGGTTTGGTGCGCGTGTGCCGATACGTGGAGTTGTGGTTCGCACGCGCACGCCGTCCGCCCGGTCGCTGACCGGATGCTGAACCCCGGATCCGTGGGCGCACCCGGTCCGTCCGGGTCCGCGAGGCCAGGGTTATGCCGGAGAGGGTTCCCCATGTCAAAGCAACCCCGAAACCTGAACGCTGTGTCCGGCCGGCTCCAGCGGCGGATGCTGGTCGCCCAACTGTCCACCGGGACGGTTGGCAACGCGTCGGAGCCCGCGCGCCGGACCGTGCCGGTCACGCCTCCCGAGCCGCCGTCACGCCTGCCAGTCCGGGCGCTTGGCGAGTACGTCCCCGGCGGGCGCGTGGACGCGATGCGCCGTCTCATCCGAGGCCGTTGAACGCTCACACGCGCCCCAAAGTTGACGGAAGAGCCGTTATCGGCACCCAACGTCCATCAGAACCAGCCCGTAGCTGCAGCTCTGAGGGCTGCTCCGTCCCGGAACGAACCAGGTTGGCGAGCTTCGCAACCCGGTCACCGACTCAGAAGGGTCGGTTGACCAGGACGGTGAGCCGGCGAGCTGGTCGACCAGGGCTCAGAGATCGTCAAGGGCCAGGCGATGGTTCTCGGCGCCTTTCACGGCGCACTGCCACAGGCTGCTAACTAATGAAGGGGTCATCAGGTGCCGATACCATCCTTGGGCCTGTCAGGGAGCGTGGATCGACCGGGAAGACCTGGGTGGGCGAAACTCGAGCGTCTGTCATGATTGCTGATAGGACAACCCTCTCGATCGCGAAGGCGGGTGAGTTGGTGGGAGTCACCCGCCGCACGATCTACAACTGGATCGCCGGTGGCAAGGTCGAGTACGTGCGGACGGCCGGCGGTTCCGTGCGGATCTTCGTCGATACACTGTGGCGCGATCCGCATGCCGGCGTCACCCGGCCGGATACGCACGGAACCTGGGAAGACGTCTCAACACCCTCAGAGGTCTGAACGTCGCGCTGCCCCGGCTGCCGGCACCGCTGCGGCGCGCCTCACCCGTGCCCTGGTCTGGCGCGCCCCCGCAAGCCGCGACCGGGGCAGACGCACCGTCCGCCCCCGTGCGGGAAGCGTGGTCAACAGGTGCGGAGGTGGCTGGAGCGCCGTGGCAGACGCGCCGTCCGCCCCCGGCCGGCACAACCAGCCCAGCGCGGGCCGGCGAGGGTGAGCTGGTTCGGTTTCCACCCCCGGACCCCCCCGTGTGTTGGCCACCCTCAAGAATTGATCATTTCTCGACACTCGTCGACGGACCCCGTTGACGACGACGCGGTGGCGGGTCGTCGTCATGGCTGGGGTCTGAGCGGCGACGGCGTTTGCGCTGCTGCTGGGTGAGCTCGGCCTCGCGCCGGCGATAGCTGCGGCCTTCGACGACGAGGATCTCGACGTGGTGGGTCAGGCGATCGATCAGAGCTACGGCGCACGAGGCGTTGGGGAAGACGGTGTCCCAGTGCTTGAACGGCAGGTTGGTGGTGATGAGCAGGGACCGGTGCTCGTAGCGGCGGCTGACGAGTTGAAAGAGCAGGTCGGCGGCCCGTGCGTCGTAGGCGAGAAAGCCTACCTCATCGACCACAAGTAGTGATGGCCGCGTGTAGTGTCGGAGGCGTCGTTCGAGGGCTCGGGCGGTCTCCTGTCCGTTGAGGTCGAGCAGGAGGTCGGCGGCGGTGGTGAAGAGGGCGGAGTGTCCGGCGAGGATGGCTTGATGGGCGATGTTCTTGGCGAGCATGGTCTTGCCGAGGCCCTGGGCCCCGACCAGGATCACGTTCTCGCCGCGAGCGAGGAAGTCGAGGGTGAGGATGCGTTCGAGGGCTGGGCGGTCGAAGGCGGTGGGCCAGTCCCAGTCCCAGTCGGCGAGGGGCTTGAAGCGTCCGAGGCGTGCGCAGGTGAGTCGGCGCTCGACGCTGCGGCGCTGTCGGTCTTCGAGCTCGGCGGTGACGATGTGTTCGAGCATCACGGTCGTGCTCCAGCGTTTGCGGGTGGCTGTGGCGACAAGGTCGTTGAGGTCGTCGGCGGTGCGATTGAATCCGAGTCGTCGAAGGTCAGTCTGCAGCGTCGTCGTCGGTGTTTCGTCCGAGGGCATCGTAGGTCTCCAGGTCGTGGGGCCGGATGTCGAGGTCTCGCAGTCCCGGGCGGTCGGGCAGGGTGAGTCGGAGGGGCGGTTTGAGTCCGCGCTTTCGGCGGCGGGTTTCGAGGATGTGGGTGATGGAGCCGGCACCGAGGGCGTCTCGTTGCAGCGCATCAGCGACGGCGGCGGCCAGTTCCTGCGGCCCGTAGTCGTCGAGCAGGGCGAGCAGCCTGGTGGCGTGCGGTCGCAGCGCCTCGCCGCGCTCTGCGAGTCGCTCGAAGAGGGCGGCGGTGGCGGGGACGGTGGCGCGGAGCCGGTCGCGGGTGGTGTGGACGTTGGCCTGTCGGGTGGCGGCGAGCAGCCCTTCGAGATGCGCGGGGTCCTCGATGGTCTGTCCGGTGTCGTAGCTGCGGCGATGGCGGGCGAGCTCGGTCTGCTGGTCGAGGATGCGGACACGGGTGTCGCTGGCGAGCAGGGTCAGGGGCTTGCGGACGTGGGTGTGGGGAATGGAGTAGAGATTGCGGTCGAAGCGGACGTAGGGTGTCTTGCCGGAGCGGACGACGCGCACGAGGTCGGTTTCGAAGGGATGCGCGGGCAGCGGCAGCAGCCGGGGCTTTTCGTCGGCCCAGACTTCGGCGACGGTGCGGTCGGGCAGCTCGGGGTGGCGTCGTCGGTGGGCGATGTCGTCTCGCCAGCGCCGGAACTGGGCGTTGAGGTCGTTGAGGTCGCGGAAGGGCCGGGCGGCGAAGAAGGCGTGGCGTAGGTATTGGATCTGCCGCTCGACTTTCCCCTTTTCATTTCCGCGTCCCGGCGTGCAGGGTCGGGGGGCGAAGTGGTAGTGGCCGGCCAGCTCGAGCAGGCGGGGGTGGAACTGGATGGCGGCGCCGCGGCGGTCGAGGACGGCGCTGCGGAGGTTGTCGTAGACGAGGGTGCGGGCGACGCCGCCCAGGGCCTGGAAGGCGTCGACGTGTCCGCGGAGGAAGCTCTCGAGGGTCTGGTCGAGGGTGAAGAGGGCGGCGATGGCGCGCGAGTAGCCGAGGACCATGACGAATCCGGAAACGGCGCGAGTGCCGTGTCCGATGCGGACCTTGCCGAAGGAGCCCCAGTCGACCTGCGCCGACTCGCCGGCCAAGGTGACGACCCGACGGTAGACGGTCCGGCCGGTCTCGGGCCGCAGGCGCTTGACGATGCGTCGGAGTTGGTTGACCGAACCGGGATAGCCGCGCTGGCGGACCATCTCGTGGATGCGGGTGGCGCGGAGGCGGGGGTATTGGGCCAGGGTGTCGCGGATGAACGGCAGGTAGGGGTCGAGGGCGCTGGGTCGATACACGCCGGGGCGGCCGGCTCCCGACTCGTGCTCGACGGCGGCGCGAACCGTCTCACGGTGGAGGCCGAGTTGGGCGGCGATGGTCCCGATCTTCCAGTGCTCACCGTAGTACAGGCGCCGGATCTCGGCGCGTTGCGCGGGCGTGATCATCATCCCTCCTTCCCCGCACGGCGCGAGGCTCCCGCATCGGGGTCAGCCACCGGCTCGACCGGCCGCAGACCACGCACCGCGCGGGTGCGGGAACCGGGGCGGCGGCAGGGATGGGGAGTCCGATGGCCGGGGGGCGGGGGAAGTGTGATCCGTCACGCGGCGGCGGGCGCGGTAGGCGCGTTGCCGGTCGCGGTGGTCAAGGCGCCCTTCGGGGCTGTGCTGATGCCGGGCCCCGGCGGCTCGAACCGACCGGCGACGGCCGGCTGTCCGGCATGTCGGCGTGCAGTAGGCATGGCCGCGGTCACACGCCGCGCAGAGGGCGAAGGGACGGCTGCAGTGACGACAGGCTCTCTGTCGGAGGGGCTGGTCCACGGCGTCGGAGCGCGCGGGACGATCTCCGACTGGACAACGAACCTGGACCGTGGCACAACAGCAGGGACCGGCTCGGTCTGTCGGAGCTCGGGGCGGTCACGAGGGTCCGGTTGGGGAACAACCGGGCCCTCACCCCACGTCTGAGTCCGCTCTCTACGCTACCCGAACGCCGTGCCGGCCGCTAGCGCCGGGGCCGTGGACGCCGACGCTCCCCATGGACGCAAAGAGCGCGCCCACAGGGAGCTTGGAAAACCGCCAAGAACGCGGTTTCCCACAGCGCCCACAGCCAGCATCTTCCTCCCCATCAAGATCCACGAAGAACGGTGCCCAGGCCGATCAGGCCGACGAGTGTCGAGAATTCGTCAGTTTTCGACGACCGTTGACATCCGAGCGGTGGCGCAGCATCGAGAGTTCCATCTCCGACATCGTACCCTTCATGCCGAGCAGCAGGCGGTCGTCCGGCAACCGCGGGTCGTAGACACTGGCCTCGTCGGCAATCAGGCAGCCGACCAGACCGCAGTAGTCGATCAGGGTATGCCATTCGCGTCCGTTGCGAGCCAGCCGGGACGCCTCCAGAGACAGCACCACTCCGACGTCGCTCCGGCACACGGCCGCCAACAGCCGGTCATAGCCCGGACGCGCCGTTCCCGCGCCCGAACGCCCGAGATCGTCATCGACCACCACGATCTGCTGCCAACCCAGTTGGCGGGCGCGGTCCCGGAGTGCGTACTGCCGGCCCTGGCTCTCGTGATTGTGTCGGACCTGGCCGGGCGTGGATTGCCGAACGTAGACCCAGGCCGCACGCGACAGGTGCTCAGGCTTGATCCGATTCATGCTCATCTCCTGCCCGTGCCGGGTCCCGGTTCGGGATCACCTCCGATATCAGAGCGCCGAGAAGCCTGACCAGCTCCTTGCGCTGCTCCCCCGTTGGTGGCAGTGCGGGGGTGTCCGGTTCGAACAGCACCGCCTGCCTCGACCTTCGTTGCCATCGCATCGCTGCGTTGTCCCTCCATCGGTTCCGTTTCCGAGGAGAAGAATGCATCGACAACGGCACGCAACGCGGCGAGCGCCTGTCGCGGCAGTACCGGCACGTCTCGAACGTCCACGGCAGAAGCTGCCGGGCAAGTCATCCACTCCGGAAGACAGGTGAGTGTTCCGTCTGGTTGTCGGACCACCAGATAGGCCGGACCACGCCGGCGCACCACTTCAACTTGGGCGCCCGCGCGTGGGTGAAAGCGGTAGTGAACCGTCCTCAGTTCACCCTGATACGTAGCAGTATGTCGCTGGCCCGACCGGCATCGGCAAGAGCTTCCTCTCGTGCGCCTTCGTCGAACGGGCCTGCCGCCGCGGCTTCACCGCACGCTACGTCCGCATGCCGCGCCTGCTGCACGAGCTCGCCGTCGGCCGCGGCGACGGGTCCTACGCCCGGCTCCTGACTCGCCTCGCGAAGCTCGACCTGCTCGCCATCGACGACTGGATGATCGCGCCGCTGCGCGACGCCGAGCGGCGCGACCTCACCGAGGTCATCGAGGACCGGGCCGAGCGCGCCTCGACCCTCATCGCCAGCCAGTTGCCCGTGACCGACTGGCACGCCGTCATCGGCGACGCCAACCAGGCCGACGCCATCTGCGACCGCCTGCTTCACGACGCGCACCGCATCGAGTTGAAGGGGCGCTCGATGCGACGGACGCACGACGCGCCGAAGACCCGCACCCGGCAGACGACATGAGCATCCCAACGCCAGCCCCCACCGCGGCACTACCGAGGTCAGCCCCGGTCCAGCACGCCGCCGGTCCCCGCCGGGGGCAGGCCGGCCTGTGGAGCGCACCGGCGGTATGGAAAACGCGCACGATACGCTGGCGGCTGACTGCACCCGCGTCGAGGCGCGTTTCCCACACCGCCTTGGACTGTGAGCATGATCGGCCCAGAACGCCGCCCATACGCTCCACAGGCAAGATCGTTGTACTCTTCGAAAACGACGTCACGGGTAGGACTCGAACACCCGTTGCGAAGCCGATGGGAGGAACTGACCGAGGAACGTCGCTGTGCTCCGACGAGCCGTTCACGTTCGCCGGATTCCGTGTTCACCATCCCCGGATCTGGCGTTCAACTTCACCGGAATGCGCACAGAGGAGAAAGACCTCGTCGTCGGGATCCACGGGAGGCGTCGGTGCGGCGGACGACGTGATTTCGACGGGTGTGAACGCACCTTGGATGAAATAGGTGAGCAGGAGCCGCACCCTGTCGGGTGGATGGCGGCGTTCGAGCAGGACGCGCGCGTACTCCTCAAGGATCTCGTCGCAGTGGAGCCCGCGGTGCCTTGTGGCCACGACGATCAGCAGACGTAGATGCGCGTTGTAGCCGGAGGACGGCAGACCGGTGTCGAGCCAACGGGAACCGGCGGCGACGATCTCGTTCGTGTCGAGGACGACTCGGTACACGACCGCCGTCACGCCGAGCCGGCCTCGCCTGAGCCAAGCGTCTCGCGGAGGGCCCGGGCGAAGTCGGCCTGTGTCCAGCCGCGAGACCGCAACCGTTCGGCGTCACGAGAGGCTTCGCGACGGAGCTTGGCGGCGGCGCCGAGGCGTGTGTCGCGCGCCGCGATCAGTTTCTCCATTTCTCGCCCGAGCTGCTGGGGGTCGCGGCAGACGAGAAACTCCCATTCGCCGAGCCCGTTCCAGTTGTTCACGGCGTGAATCCAGCGGCGGGCGGCTTGGTGTTTCGCGTCAGCGTCGGGGTCCGGCGCGCCCTTGATCTCCAGAACGACGCTGACGCCGTTGCGCAGGCGGACGATGAAGTCGGGTTCGTACGCGCGCGGCTCGCCGTAGAGCTCGTAGGGAATCGTGAACTCCAGCCGGTAGTTCCGCGCGTAGCACTGCACGAAACCGTCTTTCGCAAGCTGTTCGATCCGATACATTGCGGCCTGCTCCCAGCTCACCGTGTGGCAGGCGACGTAGTTCAGGTGGCTGGCTTCGGCGGGCTGGACCGGGCGCACCGTCTTGAAGTGCACGCTGCTCGTACTGCCGATCGGGCGATAGCGGTTCATTCTGGGCAGCACCGGTGGTTCGCCGTGCACGTCGTCCGGCGTGATCGCGTCGAGCAGCCGGCCGACGATCTGCTCGGCGTAGGTCTGCAGGCCGATTTCGCAGGGGTGCAGTCCGCGAAGGTCGACGCGATCGCGGACGTAGTCCCGAACGATCGCGAGAACCTGCGGAAACAGCGCCGCACGGCTGCCGCTCCGCGGGGCCGAGCGTCCGTTGCCGCCACCGTTCCCCGTCCTCGGCCGTCGACCGACGTCATCCCGGACGGCGGCCGGGCCGGCATTCGACTGGCGCGCCACCTCGGTCAGCCGGTTCACGATCTCGCGAGCGATCTCGAACGCGATCTCCTGCGGGTGCGTGGAGTCGTAGTACTCCTGCCGGTCGACGGTCTCGAAGCCGAAGCCCCCGTGGGTCCCCGGGTGGCCGATCTGGTAACCGACCTGCGGCCGGATGAAGGCGGCAGTGGGCGTCTTCGTCGGATCGAGCGTCAGCGGCTCAACCGCCCGCACGTCGCACTTCACCCGGTTCCGGGTCAGATGCACGACGTAGCCTTCGACGACGGGGAACCTGATCTCGAGCGCCCGCCGCTCGGGGAGCGCCATCACCTCGTGCTTCGGCAGCTCTTCCGGCGGCGGCCCGCTCCGAGGCTGCCGTCCCTTGAACGGAATCAGCGAGAACGGGACGCCGAAGATGTCGACGTACTCGGGCGTCAGGAGACCGGTCTCCGGGTCGGGCGCGTAGTCCATGCGGCGAAGACCCCGGCCGACCACCTGCTCGCAGAGCAACTGGCTGTGAAAGGCGCGCAGGCCGAGAATGTGGGTCACGTTGTTGGCGTCCCACCCTTCACTCAGCATGTTCACGCTGACGACGCAGCGGACGCTGCCGCCCGGCTCGCCCGGCTTGCCGACGGTGGAGACAATCTGCCGGAGCTCCTCGGCCGCCTCCTTCTGCGTCGCCGTCGGGTCGTCGCTCTCTGCCGCCTCCAGGAGCCTGGAGTCGATGCGCAACGTGACCGCTTCGCCTTCGCGATTCCACAACTCGCGGAACCCGCGCAGGCCGGGGCCGTAGTGCTTCACCGGCTTCCGTCTTTTCCGCAAGGTCGAGCCGTCTCCGTTGTCGTCCGGTTCATCCACCCGGTCGCCATCGACCAGTTCCTCACCGGAGATCATCCGGTGCAGGTGCGTTGCTACGTCGGTGTTGTCGCAGACGACGATCAACACCGGCGGCGTCCCGTCCTGACCCGGAGCCGCGTCGCGCACCTGCTCGAACTTCTCCTTCCACTCGCCGACCAGCGTGAGGAGCGCGTCCTCCGCCTTGCGGTAGACGACCTCGGGCTTCGGCCGTCCACCGGTGAGGCGGTCGCCGGGGCGCAGGTCGCGGGTGACGTGGTGCCAGAGCTTGAAGTACTTCGGGTCCGGCCGCCCGGTGTTGTCGATGGCGGGCAGGCGGGGGATCTTCGTGATTCCGCTCTCGATGGCGTCGACCAGGCTGAAGTCGCTGACGATCCAGGGGAACGGCGATCCCTCCGGATAGCCGCTGCCCTGGATGTAGAACGGCGTGGCGGACAGATCGACGCACAGCTCGATGCCGCAGGCGGCGTTGATCGTGTCGAGCCCCTCAATCCAGACGGTCGCCTCCTTGCGGTCGGCCTTCGCACCCGCCGAGATGCCGACGTCGTTGCCGACCGGCGCAGGACGGTACGCGTGGTGTCCCTCGTCGTTCAGGACCATCAACGCCTCGTCGTCCCACAGGTCGCCGAGGCGGTTGCGCGCGAACGCCTCGGGCGTTTCCTTGCCGAGCCGGCTCACCGTGACCTTCCCGACCTTGACCTCCTCGCGTTCCGGCCCGAGGCGATGCCAGTTGGTCACCAGCACCATGCCCTTGGCCAGCTCCGGGCGGAGCGGCGAGGGCACGATGTCGAACGCCTCGTAGTAGTTGTGCGCGTCGCCCGGCCGCAGCACGCGGAGGCGCTCCTTGATGGTCAGGTTGGGGCACACCACCAGCACGCGGCGCGGGTAGCGCGGGTCGCCCGGCTTCGTGCCGCGGTTGCAGAACGCCCAGGCGATCAGCATCGCCATGACCACCGTCTTCCCGCTGCCGGTCGCCATCTTGCACGCATAGCGGGGGATGGGCTTTCCGCCGTTCTTTCCCGGTACGTCGGCCAGCTTCGGCGGCTGGGCCACTTTTGCCAGCCACTCCTCGGGCCGCGGGTTCTCGCCCCGGTTCAGCGCCTCGAAATCCGCCAGCCCGAGCCGCGGGTTCCAGCGCGGCTTGCGGCCACGGGCCAGCAGCTCGCGAAGATAGATGACCGTCTCCACCGCCTCGACCTGACAGAAGAACAGCCGCCGCGAGCGGTCGGCGCGCCACCAGTGCCGCAGCAGCCGCTTCGTCGTCTCCGATGCGCCCGGCCAGCGGGATTCTCGCCATCGCTTCACGTCGGCGCGCAGCGAGTTGACGAGGGGCAGGTCGTCCTGCTCTTCGTCCGCCAGCAACGACATCTGGGCGCTGCCGGTGCGTTCGCTCTTGTACCAGTAGGCCGCTTCGCGGCGTCCCGGCTCCCTTGACGGGATGCCGGTCTTCCTGTCGTACAGCCAGTGGCGATCCGGCTCCGTGTACGGGGAACACAGAATTGGATCTTCGACCGGTTGGACCGGGACTTGATCGTTCGACCGGGTCATCGATGCTCCCATTGCGGGCATGGGCTCCGGGCCTCGTGACATGGGCTACCCGGCAGACCCAAGTTCCCGCAGATGAGCCGCGATTCGATCGCGAAGAGCCCTCGTTTCCGGGCACAGTTGAAACAGCAGGGGGAGATGCTGAAGCGATTTCCTGATCATCGATCTCCGGCCCCCTCCCGCCTGCTCCCGGGCACCATGCCTGTCCAGTAGCGGCTGGAAGATCTCTTCCTTCATCCGTGGATGCGCGCGGACGCTGTCCCAGGATTCGCTCATGTCCTCTCGGAACGGGACGCAGGCGAAGATCTCCACCTCCGGTTTCGCAATGCAACAGAACAACGTGATCTGCCGTCCTGCAAGGTCTTCTGAGTCTCCTCAAATGCGTGTGGGTAGCGGCGGCGCCAGTTCTATGCCTCCACAGCAGAGGAACAGCATCGAGATCAACGCGCCGGGCGAGTGGAAGCCATAGGCGCGACGCGCGATCACCCGCAGCTTGTTGTTGATGCCCTCCACCGGACCGTTCGTCATCTTCGTGTCCAGGTACGCCAGGATGCCTTCAGCGTGTTTCCGAATCGTACGCCCCAGCTTCACGAACGGCGTCAGGCGGGACCGCGCAGCCCACTCCAGCCACTCATCGAGCAGCGCCGGCGCATCCTCGGGTGTCGCCTGCCCCAGGATCGTCGCCAGGTACTCCTTCAGTTCGTAGGCCCGGTCCAGCGCCCGGTTCTTACGACGCAACGTCTCCAGACGCCGGGCCTCACCAGGCCTCAGCCGCGCCGGGTGCTTCAGCAACGCATAGCGCGTCCCCTTGAGCGCCTTCGCATCCTCCGGCTCCGAGGCCAGCCGCCGCTGCTCCGAACGCCGCACCTCGTCAACCGCATCCGCCGCAAGCCGTTCAACGTGAAACCGGTCGAACACCACCCGCGCGTGCGGAACCCACGCCCGCAGCGCCTTCTGCCAGCTCGACGCCAGGTCCGCCGTCACCAACTCGATCCGCGCACAGCCACCAGGTCCCAACTGCTCGAAGAAGGCCCCCAGCGTCTCGGCGCTGCGCCCCCGCCCCGCCCAAACCACCCGACGCTCGTCATGGTCAACCACGATCGTCAGGTAGCGGTGACGCTTCCGGTAGCTGAACTCATCGACGCCGATTCGTCTCAGCTTGGCGAACCGAGCCCCGTCCAGCCGCCGCGCCACAACCCGTTCCACGATGCTGCCCACCGTCACCCACGATATCCCCAGCAGGCGGCTCACCGCCGTCCGGTCCGTCACCTGCGCCAGATACGCCGCCAATTCCTCGAACCCCGACGTGAACACGCTGCTGCCGCTCGCCCACGGCACCTGCTCCACCTTCACCCCGCGGCAACGCCGGCACGACACCCGCCACGGCGCATACCGCAGCCACGCCGGCATCCGGCCCCAGGACAGATGCCGCCACTCGCGCACCGGCTGCCGGTCATACCGCGGCGACCGCTTCCCGCACGTCCCGCACCGGGAACGCCGCCACGCCGGCTCCACCGACACCGTCAACGGACCGTCGGCGGCCATTTCCACCTGCTTGACGTACATCTGCGTGACACCCAACAGCCGCCGTAGTAACGTAGTCAGACGCATGGGGCTCTCCTCCTCGCGGGTCGTGGTGATACACGCCCATGAGACCAGGAAGCCCCTTGCGTTTGCAACCGCTTCCGCCAAGCGAGACGACGCACGCGGCCCCGACAACACCCTTGGCCCCGCCCAACGGGCGTCCGCCGCCGGCGCCGGGACCCGAGGTGGCCGTTGGGGCAATCAGCCAGCGTCTATCCCCGAACCGCCAGCCGTCGCGCTTTCCGCGTTGTCGTGGACGGCCGGGACGCCCCCGTCCAGGCCGGGCCGCAAGGCCCATATCTGCTGCTTGAGCGGAGGGACGGACGGTGTGTCACCCGAAGGGCCGCAGCGCAGCGAAGGACGCGCGTAGCGCGTTGACACGCCGGCCGGCCCGCAGCTACTCCGCTCCGACTATATCCCGCCACGGTGCGCCACGCCCGCCGCCGGTCAGGTGAACTGCCAGCACCCCTCGCCGACCCGCCGATCGCGCCTCAACCCACCCACACCCGTTTGAGGAGAGCCGGTCTTCTTCCAGTCTCCGCATCGCATCGGGCTTTGCGCGGTCCGCGTCCGGAAAGAACAACCAGAGATCCTGCATCGCGTATCTGTCGGCGAGCTCGTGCCGAATCGCGTGCACGGCCCCGCCGTAGCCGCGGAGCCGCGGGTTATCCACCACCTTCACGACCGCCGCCGGCTTCCCCGCGTCGGCCACGAGCGCCTTCGTCAAGGGTTTCAGGATGTACCCGTTGTTCGTGGGGTCCTCCGGGATGACGAGCACCCTGAAGCTCACAGCGCCGCTTCCAGCCAGCCCTCGGAAAAGAGATCGGATATCTTCTGTCCCCGCTTCTTCAGCGTGTCCACGAAGTGGGGCACTTCCGTCAAGGGCCGGATTTCCGATTCGCCCGTTGCTTCGCTTCGTTTGCAGAAGAACGTCGTCTTGTGTTCTTCCGGCTGAAGCCACTCGATCAGCAGAGGCGAATGCGTGGTGGCGATGATCTGCGTGTCGGTTCGTTCCGATTGACTCCGCAACAACTCCATGAGCAGACGCAGACGACCAGGGTGCACGCCGTTCTCGATCTCCTCGATCGTCATCACCTTCGGCATGTCCGGCTGAAAGAACGCCGCGGCGAGCGCCGCGAACCGCAGGGTGCCGTCACTCAAGGCGGGCGCCGGAAACTTCCGCCCGCCCTCCTCGAGCATGAACAGAGGCTCGCCGAGCGCCCCGCGCACCACGCCAACATCGTTCACTTCCTCCGGACGAAGCTCCCGAAGCCACGAGAGATACGCGTCCTTCCTCCCCGGGTCCCGACACACCGCGGCGATGAGGCTCGCGAAGTTCTCTCCATGTTCACCCATGCGTGCCACGTGAGCAGAAGCTCCCGAATAGCTTCGCAGAAGTGGGGGCTCGGGATGCAACCGCTGCATGTTCGTGAGTAATGCAACGACACCGCTCGCGAGGTCGGCCTGCCATTGGACGTCGACCGACTTTGCCAGGTTGCTTATGGTCACAGTCTCCAACAGACTGCCGCGGGCAATCTGTCCAAGCACCGGTCGCGCACTCTCGAAGTGCTCGATCGTCGGTTCACCTGTTCCTTTCGGGTAGCAGCGTACCCGAATAGTCCTGGCGGCCCGTGGTGAGTACGGGCCTATCGCGTGATCGTAGTCGTAGATGACCGTTCCGACTTCGAGACGTTCGCGAGACACCCGTCCGGCCGCTGGCAGGAATGCGATCACGTACTCCCAAACCCGTTCAGGTCTCCCCTCGGAGGAGCCGTGGACCTTGATGGTCACCTCGTCAGGAACCGCGTCCGATAGCGCGGCCGAGCTGTCGGCCCGGTCGGCCTCGAAGTACAGACAGGAGCTTCCGCCGCGGATGCCGCCCCACACCTCGCTGGCCGCGCTCTTCGGCTTGCCGTCCAGGATCTCGCTGATGGTGAAGCCATTCCCGATTCCCTGCAGCACGCGGAGCGCATCGAGGAAGTTCGACTTCCCGCTGGCGTTCGCGCCGATGAACAGGTTCATCCGGCCCAGCGACAGATCGACCCGGCGCAGGCTCTTGAAGTTTTCGATGACGATGCGGTCGATCACACCCACCGCCCCCCTTCGGTCAGCACCCGCAGGCCTTCGTTGCCTCGCGGGTCGATGACCTTGACCGCCACCTTCCACGTCTCGCCCCTTCGCCGAGCCGGGCCGGGCGCGCGAAGGAAAGGCTACGGAAGCCGCTCAGGGCCTCGAAGGCGGCCGGATCGACGGCGCCGACGTTGCCGAGGGCGCGCGCCAGCTTGTCCCACTTCGCCCGGTCGGGAAAGAACGCCTGGCAGATGCAGAACGTCCGGCCGTCGTAGTCGGAATCGAGGAACCACCCCGCGATGCGCGTCCTATCGCTGGGATAGAGGGCGTTGCTCACCGGGTCGTAGACGTCCATGCCTTCGACCTCGACCACGTAGTCGCCGTCTTCCCGCGCCGTCAAACCCGTTACACGCGGGGCGCTGAAGACCCGGAACAGTTGACTGCCCGGCTGGTCCTTGAGCAGGTCGCCCATCGCCACGTCGGGACTGATCAGCGCCATGTGCAGGCGCAACCGGGGATGCGACGCTTCATCGATCGCTGCCTGCGCCGCCGAGTCGAAGCCGAATCCGGCGAACACCACCTCGTCGTAACCCTTGCGGTTGGCGCCGCGGATCGCATCCTCCACCTGCATGCCGGTGACGTTGCCCACTTCCGGGCCGATGCTGACCGCGACACGACGGTCGGGACCGTTCCCGTCCAGCCACTCGCCCTCGGCCTGCACGAGCGTCGCGCCGGTGACGGGGTCCAGCCGCGAGAACTTGATGTTCCGGTTGTCCGCAAAATCGACGCCGCTCGTCCTCAGGAGTCGGATCATCTTGTCGAGATGCGCCTCGGCGTCGGCGACGGCCAGATCGCCGGCGTCCTCCGACTCGAACGTCTCCAGCGCATCCGGGCCGCCGCCGATGGGTGAGTCCGGCCCCTCTTCGCGCGCGATCACCGCCTCGATGGTGAACGGTCCTGCGACGCGCACCGTGTCGTTGCGGATCGCCGGCTTGTCGACCAGCTCCTCGGTCTCGGCATTCGCCGCGATGCACGCGTTCACCTCGTCCATCTTCGCCCGCCACGCGGCGCGGTAGGTGGTGAGCGCCTCCTGCAAGGGTCGCGGCCAGTCGGGATCGATGTCGAACGGCACCTGCCACGCCCGCCAAGCGCCCGCCGGAATCCTGTCCCGGTAGCTGCCGGCTTGTCGCGGCGTGATCCCCTTGAGCGGCTTGCGGGCGGGAATCGGCTTGATCCACGCGGAATCCGCGCCCGGCAGCAGCCAGCGGCGCACGTCCGCGTCGGTGACGGCCTTCACTCCCTCCTCGCGGTGCTTCGCGACGAGCCTTCCGGCCAGCTTCTCCTTGAGCTTGGCGTCCACGGTGTCTGCCTTGCGGTTCAACACCGCCAGCGCGTCATTCAGGATCCGTTCGTGCCGGGCAAAGATCGGGTCCAGAGACGTGTTTCGCGCGATGCTCCGGAGCGTGACGTGAGGCACCGTCCCGCAATCGAACGTCAGGCGCTTCCCCGTGGGCTTGCCGTCATCGTCCACATCCGCGATCCACGTGCCGTCGGGGTTGCGCGCCACGTCCTCCGCACTCAGGTCGCGGAGCCGGTAGTAGTCGAATTTCGCCGTCAGGAGCCGGTGCTTGGCCAGCGCCAGCGCCACTCGGCTCGTGTCGATTGTGATCCAGCGCCGGCCCCATTGTTCGGCAACGCAGGCGGTCGTGCCGCTGCCGCAGGTCGGGTCAAGGACGAGGTCGCCCGGGTCGGTAGTCATCAGCAAGCAGCGTTCGACAACGCGACTGTCCGTCTGCACTACGTAGATCTTCTCGTCACCAACGAACCCTCCGGTTCCGGTATCAGTCCAGTTAATTCCGATTACCGAAGCGGGGTAGTCGTTCCAATACCGACGAAAACGAACAGTGTTTCCTTTGCGAATGAGACGGCCAGCGCGCTTCAGGCGCTCCATACCCTCCTTAACGGTTGTCCAGTGTCTGGTTGGCGGTGGCGTATAGTTCGTTCCCTCGAATTCGAAATCATAGCCAAGAGATTCGGTGTAGCCATCAGAGTTGCAGGGGTTGCGGGCAAAGAGCCTTTCGCTTGGCTCAAGTGCCGTGATTCGGTGCGATTGGGAAGACGTTACCAGCTCGACCTCTCCCGAGGTTTTTTCGATAGCATCAAAAAATGTCGCGTCGTCAGCGGCTGGTTCCGCTACCGCGAAGAGCTTGTTGAATTTAGCGCTCGTCTTTTTCTTTGCGTACCAGATGACGTAGTCAAAATTCCGCTGCAACAGATCCGTTGCGAAGCCCCCGGTCTTCTGGTAGCCAATCAGGGCGCAGAAGTTCTCGCGTCTTCGGTTAGCGGGTCGTGGCGAGAAAATCCACGAAAAGGTGTGCAGGTACGGCGGGCGTGTGCCGATACGTGAAGTATGGCGCGCAAGAGCGATGACCGCGGCGGTTCGAAGGGTCCTGGGCCTCAGCGAGACCCTCGGGACGTGCGCATCGAGCGCCTCGAACGAGACAAGGCGAAGCTGATCGAGGAGCGGGATCACTGGAAGCGCCGCAGCGAGCATCTGGAGAAGGAGCTCGAGGCGGCGCGGCGCGCCGGCCGCCGACAAGCGGCCCCCTTCGCCAAGGACCGTCCGCAGGGACGCGGCGGGCGTCCCGGGCGGCGAGCCGGGGCGGAGTACGGCAGGCAGGGGCGCCGCCGGCCGCCGACGCAGGCTGACGAGACCCACGTGGCGCCGGCCCCGACGAGCTGTCCGGACTGCGGCGGCGCGGTCGCGCTGGACCGTGTGGCGTCGCAGTATCAGGAAGACCTGCCCGAGGTGCGTCCCCTCGTGCGGCGCTTCGACATCGAGGTGGGCCACTGCTCGCAGTGTCAGCGGCGCGTGCAGGGCCGGCACGCGCTGCAGACCTCCGACGCGTTGGGCGCGGCTGCCGCTCAACTGGGCCCGAACGTCGCCGCGCTGGTCGTCGAGTTGCACACCGAGCTGGGCATGCCGCTGGAGAAGGTCGTCCGCGTTCTGCGGACGCAGTTCGGACTGTCGGTGACCAAGGGCGGCCTGGTCCAACTGCTGCACCGCACCGCCGACGCGGCGGCGCCCGCGTATGCGGCGCTGCGCGAGCAGGTCCGCTGCAGTCCGGTGGTCACGCCGGATGAGACCGGCTGGCGGGTGAACGCGATCCTCCACTGGCTGTGGGCGTTCGCCACCCCGGAGACGACGGTCTATGCCATCTGCGACGGCCGGGGGTTCGCCGAGGCGGCGGCGGTTCTCGGCCCCGACTTCGCCGGCGTGCTGGTGCGGGACGGGTGGGTGGCCTATCGCGGCTTCAAGAAGGCGCCGCATCAAACGTGCCTGGCCCACCTCTTGAGACGGTGCAAGGACTTGCAGGCCGCTCATCCCGACAGCCCGTGGGCGGGCGCGGTGCAGGCGGTCCTGCGGGACGGCCTCGCCCTGCGGGACCGCTCGAACGCGGGCGAAATCAGTGAGCACGGTCTGGCGTCGGCCCGCGGTCGGCTCGCCGCCCGGCTCGGCCGGCTGATCGACACCGCGCCGCCGTTGGCCGCCGCCGAGCGCTTCGCCAAGCACTTGGCCAACGAATTCCCGGCGGTGTTCCTCTTCT
The DNA here is from genome assembly GCA_965229825.1 of Vicinamibacterales bacterium. Taxonomy (GTDB): domain Bacteria; phylum Acidobacteriota; class Vicinamibacteria; order Vicinamibacterales; family UBA8438; genus JAJEEA01. The sequence goes on along the minus strand of CBDDJQ010000010.1, from coordinate 473,164 downwards.
TGTGCGACCCGTCGATCGACGCCACCAACTGGCGGGCCGAACAGGCCATCCGACCCGCAGTGGTCACGCGTAAGGTCTGCGGCGGCAACCGCACCCGGCGCGGGGCCGACACCCAGCAGGTGCTGGCCAGCGTCGTGCGTACCGCCCGCCAACGCAACCTCGACCCGCGCTCGCTGATCACGACGATGCTGTGCGCCCCCGAACCCGTCGTGCCCGAAGCGCTTGCGTTGCCGCCGCCCGCCTGACGCCGGGCGGCGTGGAAACCGCTCATCCGCTTCCCGTCCTCCTGCGCGCCCCCGGCCCGCACTCAATCCGCGCCGTCCCGCCGCCGCCCGAGCCCGCGACCCGTGGGTTTCGCCGCCAGCGGCGGGAACGCCACCAGGCAGCTCGCCGCTGTTCGCGGCGTCGGTCCCCGCCGCGTGTCCCTCATGGCGGCGGCGCCGTCGCCGGGACCCGCGTGGTCTCGCGCCGCCGCGGGGGACCGGGGCGCCGCGGAGCCGCCAGACCCAGCGCTCCGCGAGCGAACCAGCCGGACCGACCGTCGCTGCCGATGACGCGCCGACAAGCTGCCTTGGCGACAATGGGACTGCGAGTCTGCCATGGGCGCTCTCAACAGCGACATGCTCTGCACAGGTCCGCCGGCCGGCGAGTCGCCCCTCGTGCCCCTCGTTTCCGGCCTCCTCACAGCCACAGAGACCGACGCTGCGATGCCGACAAATCTGCGCGGGGACAACCTCGTCATGCAGCAACTTCCCCGACGGCTCGGTTCATTTCCGCCCATTTCCACTGGAGAAAATCAGTCCCGCACCCGGTAACCGAATACGTTCTCGCCACCGAACACCTCATCCATCACGCAGCGCACGCGGTGCAGATTCTCGTCGCTGATTTGCACGAAGATACTGCCGGCATCCGCCAATAGCTCCCGCGCCATGGCCAGTCGGTCGCGGAGGTAGGCGAGGTAGGAATGAATGCCGAGCGTCCACGTGTCCCGGTACGCCTTGACCATCTCGGGCTCGCGGGTGAGGTCCTGCTGCCGGTCCTTCACGTCGCGCTGGCCGAGCTGCGGCTGGAAGTTCGAGGCGAACTTTATGCCGTAGGGCGGGTCGACGTAGATCATCTGGACCTTGCCGGCAAGGTTCTCTCGTTGGGCCAGGCTGGCCATCACCTGGAGCGAGTCGCCCAGGATCATCCGGTTCGCCCAGTCGACGTCGTGCCGGTAGAACTGCACCGCTTCGGCGTAGTCGAGTTGCGGGTCGGCGAACAGATTCCGCTGCACGTCCTGCCGCGCCAGCACCCGCAGGATCGCCTGCGTCGAGACCCGCTCGTGCATGTGGAGCGCAACCGGCTCCACCGCGAACCACGGCTTCTCGCGCTTGCCGCTCCATTCCAGCCACGGCTCGTGCCGGCGCAGGGCGTCCGCGAGGACGTCGGCTTCCTCCGCCGTCAACGCTCTCTCCCGGGCCGTCGCCAGAAGCTCGGGAAGCTGGTCGGCCACTGCCGGCTCGGGCGACGACCGCAGGACCGGCGGCAGATGGGGGTTGTACGCGTACTGCACGGCCGGCGCCTCGCGGACGACGCCATGCGCTTCGATTCCGGCCGGCGGGATGTTCTTCCGTTTGGCGGAATATGTAATCGACGTGACGGCCGCACGGGACTCGTTCGGGCTGGCTGTTCCAGCGCGCTTCTTCCGTGGCATACGTCTTGATTGTAGTCGTACCGGCGCTGAACCGGAGAAACGGACCGTGCCGCCGTGGGAGGGGGCAACGCCTACGGCGACGAGACGCCACGTTGCACGCACGAGCGCGTGGACGGGGCGACAGTTTCGCGGGTTGCCACGCAAGGATGCGGGTGGCCGAGCCCCGAGGGCCCGGCCACTGGAGAGATCACGCGAGGACTTCGTGCACCACCCGGGCCGGCTCGACACCGGTCAACCGCGCGTCGAGACCGCGGTGCTTGTGGGTGAACCGCTCGTGGTCGATGCCGAAGAGGTGGAGGATGGTCGCCTGGAAGTCCCGGATGTGGACCGGTTCCTTGACGATGTTGTACGAGAAGTCGTCGGTCTCGCCATGCACTACCCCGCCCTGCACGCCGCCGCCGGCCATCCACAGGCTGTAGCAGCGCGGATGGTGATCGCGGCCGTAGTCGGTGGGGGTCAGCCGGCCCTGTGAATAGATGGTGCGGCCGAACTCGCCGCCCCAGATGACGAGGGTCTCGTCGAAGAGCCCGCGTTCCTTCAAATCCTGGATGAGGGCCCACGCGGCGCGGTCGACGTCACGCGCCTGCGCCGGCAGCACCTGGGGGGCGAACGAGTGCACGTCCCAGCCGCGGTGATAGATCTGGACGAACCGCACGCCCCGCTCCACGAGCCGCCGCGCCATCAGCGCGGCGTTCTGGAACTTGCCGGCCTGCTTCGCTTCCTCGCCCCAGCGTTCGAACGTGCTGTCCGGCTCGCTCGAGAGGTCGGCCATCTCGGGCACCGACGACTGCATGCGGAAAGCCATCTCGTACTGCTCGATGCGGGCCAGCGTCTCGGGGTCGCCGACCTGCTCGTGCCGCAGCCGGTTCAGCTCGCCGAGCCCGTCGAGCATCTCGCGCCGCACGCCCGGCGACACGCCGTCCGGGTCCCGCAGATAGAGCACGGGGTCGGCCCCGGTGCGCAGCCCCACCCCGGCGTACTCGGGCGACAGGAACCCGGCGCTCCAGAGCTTGGCGGAGATCGCCTGCACGCCGGCGCGCGGATGGCTGCGCTCGGCGTTCATGACCACGAACGTCGGCAGGTCCTCGTTCATGCTGCCGAGGCCGTAGGCGAACCACGCCCCGATGCACGGCCGCCCCGGAATCTGCTGGCCGGTCTGGATGAAGGTGATGCCCGGCTCGTGGTTGATGGCGTCGGTGTGCATCGACCGGATGACCGCCAGGTCGTCGGCCATGCTCGCGGTGTGCGGCAGCAGCTCGGAGAACCACGCGCCGCCCTGCCCGTGCTGCGAGAACTCGAACACCGACGGAGCGATCGGGAAGCGGGACTGACCCGAGGTCATCGTCGTCAACCGCTGTCCCTGACGGATGGACTCGGGCAGGTCCTTGTCGTACCAGTCCCGCATCTTCGGCTTGTAGTCGAGCAGGTCCATCTGCGGCGGCGCGCCCATCATGTGCAGGTAGATGCAGCGCTTCGCCTTGGGCGCGAAGTGCGGCAGGGACGGCAGCCCCCCCACCGCCGCGCGGTCCTGTCCCGGCAGCGCGAACGCATCGTCCGCCAACAGATTGGCCAGCGCCAGCCCGCCGATCCCCCTGGCGGTGCGGCTGAAGAACTGACGCCGCGTCTCGGCTCGAACGGCTTCCTTGAATGGATGCATCGGTATCCTCTCGCCGTGAGCAGCCCGTGGCGGAAGACCCCGCTGCATTCGACCGATGCAACGTGGGGTCACCCAGGGCTGAAGCTCGCGCCCTACTTGTTCAGGACCTCGTCCAGATTCATCAACTGGCTGGCCAGCATCGTCCACGCCGCCGACTCCGTCATCGGCAGCGCGGCGTCGGGCGCCGACTCTCCGACGTCCAGCAGACTCCGCGCCCCGTCGGCGTCGGTTCGATACAGATCGACGAACCGGTCATAGGTCCGCCGCGCCACCGCCCGCTCGGGCGCGGTGAAGTTGCGCGCCAGCAGGCGGGTCGTCATGTAGTCGAGCCGCGGGTCGAAGTCGTACCCGGCTTCGCGCATCGCCCGCTGCGCCAGATGCCGCGACGCCTCGACGAACTGCGTGTCGTTCATCGTCACCAGGGCCTGGAGCGGGGTGTTGGTCCGCTCGCGGCGCACCGTCGAATGCTCGCGCGTCGGCGCGTTGAAGATGTCCATCGACGCCGGCGGCGCCGACCGCTTCCAGAACGTGTAGAGACTGCGCCGGTACAGCTTGTCGCCGCTGTCCTGCTCGTAGACCCGGGTATTGCTCTGCGGCATGGCCACCGTCGACCAGACCCCCTCGGGCTGGTACGGCTTCACGCTCGGGCCGCCGATCGCGCGCACGAGCAACCCGCTCGCGGCGAGGGCCTGGTCGCGGACCATTTCGGCGTCCATCCGGAACCGGGGCCCGCGCGACAGCAGCCGGTTCTGCGGGTCCTGCTCGAGCTTTTCGGGAGTCATGGCCGCGGCCTGCCGGTAGGTGGCCGAAGTCACCAGGGCGCGGAAGAACTGCTTGACGTCCCACCCCGACTCGCGGAACCCGGCGGCCAGATGGTCCAGCAGCTCGGGGTGCGAGGGGGTCTCCCCCTGCGCCCCGAAGTCCTCGCTGGTCGCCACCAGCCCGGTGCCGAACACCTGCTGCCAGAACCGGTTCACGGTCACCCGGCCGGTCAGGGGATTCGCCTCGTCGACGAGCCATTGCGCCAAGCCGAGACGATTGCGGGGCAGCGACTCCGCCATCGGCGGCAGCGCCGCCGGCGTGCCCGCGACGACCCGCTCGAGCGGCTGGTCGTACATCCCGCGATTCAGCACGTGGGCCGCCGCCTCGCTGTCCGGCCGCTCCTGCATCACGTGAGTGGCGCTGCCGCGCCGCCGGACCTCGCGCCACTCGTCGTCCACCCCCTGGCGCCGGGCGCGCAGCCGGCGGTACGGCTCGTCCTGAATGCTGAGATAGCGCAGCCGCAGGGCGTCGCGCTCCGGCAGGGTCAGGCCCTCCGGCGACTTGACCGTCGCCCCCCGCAGGGTCCGCCACTCGGACACCACCTTGGCTTCCTGCACCGTGAGGGCCCGATTGAACACGCGGAGATCGGCGATGCCCCCGCCGCCGAAATGGCGGGTCTCGAGCACCCCGCGGTTGGTGGCGTCGCCCCGTCCCAGGTAGAACGGCTGGTCGGTGACGATGCTGCCCTCCGCCTTCGCGAAGAACTCGCTGCCCTGCTCCTCCACGCGCTCGCCGTTCCGATACACGTGCAACCCGCCGCGCTCGCCGGACCCGTCGTGGGTGAGCACGATATGGGTCCACTCGCCGGCCGGCATCCGCTTCGTGTTGATCGGCCCGACGCGGGCGGTGGTGGCCGCGCCGCGCGCGTTCCGTTCGCCGGTCAGCCGGAAGTTCAACTGCCGGGAGCCCAGCGTCACCGACCAACCGCGCCCGCCGTCCTGCTGATCGTACTGGCCGGCCACGACGAAATCCCCTTCGCCTTCCGGCTGATAGATCCACATCGCGATCGAGAACGGCGTGTCGCCGTCGAGAGCCAGGGACGGCAGCTCGGCCCAGGACTCGGCATCGAACCGGATGGCGGGATGGCCGTCGGGGCCGTCCTCGACCACGGCGCCGGGCTGGAGGGTGACAGGACGCCGCTCGCCCTCGTGGACGACGGCGGGACCGGCCGGATCGTCGAGCACCAGCGTCAGCAGCTCGGCCGACGGCTCGAGCGGCGTCTCGACCTCGCGGTGCTCGCCGCGGGTCAGCCACTCGATGAAGTCGGGGTTCACCGACGCCAGCCGCGCATCGAGTCTCGCGTCGAGCCCCGACGCCTCTTCGCGAAGCTGACGCCAGAGGTCACGGTCCGCGTCGTCGGGCACCACCAGGATGGGCGGCGGATCGGAGACGTTGCCGTCCATGACGTACTGGGTCGTGTTCCGGAAGAACGCGGTCATCGCGTAGAACTCGCTCTGGGCGATCGGATCGAACTTGTGATCGTGGCAGGTGGCGCATCCGACGGTCAGCCCGAGAAAGACGTTGCCGATCGTCTCGGCCCGGTCCTTGGCGTAGATCGCCTCGTACTCCTCAGGCACCACGCCGCCCTCGTTGGTGGTGATGTTGTTGCGCTGAAAGCCGGTGGCTACGAGCTGGTCCAGACTCGGTTCCGGCAGCAGGTCGCCGGCCACCTGCTCGACGATGAAGTCGTCGAACGGCTTGTTCCGGTTGAACGCCCGGATCACCCAGTCGCGCCAGGCGAACATCTCGCGGTAGTTGTCGATATGAATGCCGTGGGTGTCGCCGTACCGCGCCGCGTCCAGCCAGTAGCGGGCGCGATGCTCGCCCCAGTGGCTCGATTGCAGCAAGCGGTCGACGAGGGTCTCATAGGCCGTCTCGGAGGTGTCGTTCAGATAGGACGCCAGGAGACCGGGATCCGGGGGCAACCCCGTCAGATCCAGGGCCACCCGGCGGGCCAGCGTGGGCTTGTCCGCCTCGGTTGCGGGGGTCAGTCCCTCCGCCTCGAGCCGCGCGAGCACGAAGCGGTCGATCGGGTTGCGCACCCACGCCTCGCCGGTCACGACGGGGGGCGCCTGCTCCGCGACGGCCTCGAACGACCAATGCTGATCCCAGGAGGCACCCTCCTCGATCCAGCGGGTCAGCACGTCGATCTGCTCGGCCGACAGGGTCTTGTTGGACAACGCCGGCGGCGGCATCCGCAGGCGTTCTTCGCCGTGGGTGACGCGCTGGTACAGCAGGCTGGCCTCGGGGTCCGCGGGCACCACGGCGGCGCCCCGCGGGCGCGCCCCCAGCGCCCCCTCCTGCGTATCGAGCCGCAGGCCCGCGCGGCGGGTGCTCCGATCCGGACCGTGGCACGAGAAACAGTTGTCGGCCAGGATCGGCCGCACATCGCGCTGGAAGTCGACGGTGGCGGCCGTCGGCGGACCCTGTGCGACGAGGCCGACCGGGGCCGCCGGCAGCAGCGCCACCGCGCCGCCGGCCACGGTCAGGGCGAGAACCGAGCGACGAATGGACATGGTGTGAGCACTCCGCATGCGAGGTATCGGACACCCGTGAACGTATCGCTCCGCGCCCGCGAGGCGGACCGACCCCTCAGTCGCCGAAGCGCCGCGCGATTCCAGCCGCCAGTGCCCGGGCACACGGTCGCGGCCGCGCCATCGACGGCCCGGCCCTCCGGCCGTTGCGAGTCGCCGGACGCTGCCAATCAGTAGCGAAACAGCCGGGTGAACTTTACAACGAAAGCGCGGTTCTGGACCAAGGGAAACCGCTGGTCCGGCATCAGCAAGGTGTCGCGCTGATCGTTGTAGACGACGAACAGCTCGCTGCCGGGGCGGTACTCCCACCGCAGCCGCAGATTGGTGCTGAGGGCCTGCGCCGTCGAGTTGTACTGCATCAGACCGCTGAAGAAGATCCGCGGGGTGAACGTATAGGTCAGCCGCGTGATCGCCAGCGGCGCCGTGAAGGTCCCGGTCTGGAGCTTGACCTTGTTGACCGACACGCTGGGCTCGAACGAGAACTGGGGGGTGACCTCGATCCGGCCGCGCGAATAGCCCACCGAGGTAATCTCGCCGTTGTAGAACTGGCCGTGCTGCAGCGTCAAGGTGCCGGAGACGCGGCGCTGCGCACCCATCCCGTACGACATGTAATAGTCCCGGAACTCGTAGACGCCGGCCGGAATCGTGTAGTCGGTGCCCAGGACCCGCTCCCACGGTTGATCGAGGAACTCGTAGCTCTGCTGCATGTCGGCGGTGAACCGGTCGCTGTTCTCGAACTCGGTCTGGAAGTTGACCTGTGCGATTTCCGATTCGCGGACGCCGGCCACCGTCTCGAAGTAGTCGTAGGTGCCCCCGAACGTGAACTGGCGCACCGCCGGGAGCCCGCGCGGGCGGGGGCTGAACTTCGCCTGCGCGAACGTGCGCCGGAAATCGGCGCGGCGCAGGTACCCCACCTCCGGGTTGAAGTTGTCGCCGACCAGCAGGTGGTCGACGCTGAGCGCGTAGAGGTCACCGTTGTAGGTGAACGCGGCCTGGTAGCTCTCGTCCTCGCCGACGAGCCCGGGGGTCCGGGTCTTGGCGTAGTACCCGTTGAAGTTCACGTTGTCGTAGAACGAGAAGATGCCGTCAACGCCGAACGCCTCGTTCGACCCGTCACCGTTGAGGGCCACCGACCGGCCCGTGAAGAGGGCGCCCACGGAGCTCCGGCGCAGGAGGTCCCGCTTCACCCGGAGGGCCGTGAAATTGGTCGAGACCGCACTGCCCAGGACATCTTCGGTCTGGATGTTGAGGGCTCCCACGGTGAAATCGCCGACCTTGCCGGTCAGCCGCCCCCCGGCCTGAATCGGCACCGTGTCTCCCGATTCCAGACCGATCCTACGGCTGAAGAAGACCGTGGGCACGTCGCCGCCGCCGAAGAACCCGCCGGACGTGGGTCTCCCGCTCCCCATGGGCCCGCCGCCGCCGCCGAACTGTACCCCGCGGCCGAAGTCGAAGATGCCGCGCCCCTCGAGAAAGAACTCGCGCTTCTCGGGAAAGAACAGGCTGAAGCGCGTCAGGTTGACCTGGGCCTCGTCGACCTCGACCTGGGCGAAGTCGGTGTTGTAGGTGAAGTCCGCGGTCAGGTTCTCGGTCAAGCCGTACTTGACGTCGACCCCGAAGTCGCCGTCCCCGTCGTTGTAGACGTCCGAATTGACGTCGGTGGCCGTCGACCCGATCGCATACGGCTTGATCTCGAACGTCCGGTTGCCCGACGGCACGTCCAGCCCGGCCAGGGTGGCCGCCGCCGACAACCGGAACATCCCCGGTCCGGCGGAGATGGCGACGGGAGTAATGTAGTTCCACTCGTTCTTCCAGCGGACGTTGCGGCCGAGCTGGATGCCCCACACCTGCGATTCCCCGCCCCGGAATCGGATCGACTTGAAGGGAATCTCCATCTCGACGGTCCAGCCGCCCTCGAAGCGCCCGGTACGGACGTCCCAGATGGGGTTCCAGTCGCTGTTGGGATTGCCTTCGTCGGTGATCTGGTAGTCGAAGAACCCCCCGATCGGGTTGACCATGAACGCGAATCCGTTGCGCCGGTCGTAGAAGGTGTCGAAGGCGGCGCTGAACGAGTCGTTCTGAATGATCTGAAACGAGTCGCGCTGCATCTCGTTGGCGACCCAGCGCGACTCCGGCGCCGAATCCCAGTTGCGCGCCGACACGTAGATGCTCCGGTCGTCATAGAAGACCCAGGCCTCGGTGCGCTCGGTCGCCGGCGCTCCCTCGTCCGGCTGCTGCTGCACGAAACCGGTCAGCGGCTGCACGAGCTCGTACACGCCTTCGTCGAGGACGCCGTCGACGTCGAGCGACTGGTCGATGGGCACCGCGCGAATCGTCACCCGTCCCGCCGCATCGCGCGCCAGCGTCTCGGGGGCGATCGGCGGCGGGGGACCGCTGATGATGCGGGAGCCGCCCGCCGGCGCGAGGCCGGCCGGACGCACCGGGGCCGCCCCGGGGCTCGGCGGCGGGCTGAAGGGAGGCCGCCCCGCCGGCGGGGCGCCGCCCAGCGGTCCGCGCCCCGGACCGCCCAGCGGACCGCCCGGCCGGGACGGGGGCCGCATCCCCGGCGCGGGCCGCTGGCCGGGAGCAGGCCGCAGCCGGTCCGCGGGCGGCTCCGGCCGGCGCATCGGCGGAGCCGGCGCGGCGGCCGACGGCACGTTCGCGGCCATCGCGGGACGGGGATCCGACAGCCCCCGGCGCAGGTCGGCCGACAAGCGATCCTGCAGGTCGAAGAGATCCGCCAGCACGCCGTCGAGGGTGGTCGCATGCCGGACCGCCGCCGTCGCCACGTCGACGATCCGCGCGGTCAGCCGCACCTGTTGTCCCAGCCGCTGGAAGCCGCCGCTGACCACCCACCGCGCGCCCAGGGCACGTCCGGCCTGCACCGCCGGCGTGTCGCTCAGGTCCACCGCCGCCCCCGGATCGACGCGCACTCCCCGCAGCGCCGCCTGCACGGCATCGTTCCCCACCACCGCCACCGTACCGAGACCGGCCAGATCCGCGGTAATCGTCTCCGCAATGCCGAAGCCGATCCACTCGTCCTCGGCCGCTCCCGTGATGTTCGCGAACGCCACGACGGCCACGGTGTCGTCGGCAGGTGCCGGAGCCTGCCGCGCCTGCGCCGACATCGGCACGAGCAGGAGCAGCATCGCCAGAGACCCGCGTCGAAGCCCGGCGCCGCCGAGCGACCCGCCGCCGGAGCTCTCGCCGCCGACTCTCCGCCCGCCCCGGTCCCACTTCAAAGCGCAGCCGGCCGCCCACGCCGTGGACATCCAGCGTCTCATCGTCCCGGCTCCCTGTAACCCATCCCGCAATTGTCGCATACCGATACAGGACGTTCGAAACCCGGGTTTCGTTGACAGGCTACCCCCGGGCGCCCCATCCGCCGGGGAATCAGACGGACCGCGGCTGATTCGAGCGGCCGATCTCCAGCTACCCGCCGGCGAACCGGCGGTGCGCCGGGCGTGTCGTTCGCGTCATAATGCCGGGGCGGACGCCCGTCACCGGGCGACGTCGGGCTCACGGGTCCCGGCATCCGCACCTCCGCCAGTCCGTGCAACACCCGGCGCCCCGCCCAGACCCGCGAGGGCGCCCGGCGGGCAGGGCGTGACGACGGCGGCCGTGGGCATGAGTGACCGTGGAGCAATGCGGCTCCGCGGAATGACGCGGTTCAGGCTCGATGCATCGCCGGTCGAATGCGCAGGGCATCTTGCACCGGGTTACTCGCACGCGACGGGCGCAGCACCATCATCCGAAGCACGAAGCACGCAGGACACCGAGGAGAGGACGACATGGCAAGACTACCGTTACGACTCGTTATCGCGAGCGCCGCGATCGGCGCGCTCGGGCTGGCCGTTCCGCCGGGAGCGGCGGCGCAGGAACCGGTCTATTCCCCGGTCACCGACGAGCGGCTGCAATCGCCCGCCGACGGCGACTGGCTGATGTACCGCCGCACCTACGACAGTTGGGGCTACAGCCCCCTCGACCAGATCACGACCGACAACGTGGCCAACCTGGAACCCGTGTGGTCGTTGTCGACCGGCGTCACGTCGGGCCACGAGTCGCCGCCGGTCGTCAACGACGGCATCATGTTCGTCACCACCCCTGAAGATCGGGTCCTGGCCGTGGACGCCCGGACCGGAGACCAGCTCTGGCTGTACCAGCGGCAGTTCCCCGAGGACATGAGCCATCCCCACCGGACCAACCGCGGGGTCGGCCTCTACGGCGACAAGGTCTACTACACGACGCACGACGCGTTCGTCGTCGCGCTCGACGCGATGACCGGCGAGCTCGTCTGGGAGACCGTCGTCGCCGACTACCGCACGGGGTACTACATGACCATGGCCCCGCTCGTCGCCAACGGCAAGATCCTGGTCGGTGCGTCCGGCGGCGAACGGGGCATCCGCGGGTTCGTGGCCGCCTACGACCCCGAATCGGGCGAGGAGGTGTGGCGGTCGCACACCATTCCGGGTCCGGGCGAGCCCGGCAACGAGACGTGGCCGGGCGATACGTGGCGGACCGGCGGCGCCTCGATCTGGATCACCGGTTCGTTCGACCCCGAGCTCAACCTCACCTACTGGGGGACGGGCAACCCCGGCCCCTGGATCGGCGACCAGCGGCCGGGCGACAACCTCTACACCAACTCGGTCGTCGCCTTCGACGCCGACACCGGCGAGCTGAAGGGGTATCACCAGTACCACTGGAACGGCTCGTGGGACTGGGACGAGGTCTCGGCGCCGCTGCTGATCGACGTTCCGCGCGGCGGCCGCACCATCAAGGCGCTGGTGCACCCGGCCCGCAACGGCTATCTGTGGATGCTCGAACGCGGACCGGACGCCATCACCTTCGTCGACGCCCAGCCCTACGTCGATCAGAACGTGTTCACGGCGATCGACCCGGTGACCGGCCGGCCCGAGTACGATCAGGAACGGAAGCCCGGCACCAACAAGCCGGCCACCTTCTGCCCCTCGTTGTGGGGCGGCAAGGACTGGCCCCCGGCCGCCTACAGCCCGCAGACCGGCTACCTCTACATCCCCGCCAACGAGAACCTCTGCTCCACCATGGTCGGCCGTGAGGTCGAGTACGTCCCCGGCCAGGGGTTCACCGGCGCGACGTCCCAGGTCTTCGTGGCGGACGGCGCCGACCACCTCGGCGAGCTGCAGGCCTGGGACCTCTCGACCGGCGAGCAGGTCTGGACCCACGAGTACCCCGAATCGCAGAACTGGGGCCCGATCATGACCACCGCCGGCGGCCTCGTCTTCGCCGGCGGCACCCACGACCGGTACTTCCGGGCCTTCGACGCGGCCACCGGCGAGAAGCTGTGGGAGCGGCGCACGAACTCGGGGGTCATCGGCGTCCCGTCGTCCTACTCGGTCGACGGGGTCCAGTACATCGCCGTCCAGTCGGGTTGGGGGGTCGACGCCCAGGGCATGCAGCGGGCGGTCAACCAGCACCTCGAACGGAACATCCAGGTGCCGCAGGGCGGCGTCGTCTGGGTGTTCGCGCTGCGCGACCAGTAGTAGGCGCGCTGGGAGCCCGTGGGAAGGGCCCCGCCCGGGGTCTCACCGCGGGCTCTCCGAACAGCGCGAACCCGAACCACCCGCGAGGTCCGCCAAGAAGGCTCGGCGGACCCCGCGGCAACGGCTCGAACCCGCCCCGGCGGCGGGCCTCACATCCCGGAAACGCGGCCGGCGATGCGGTAGCAGTGGAAGATGATGTACCACCCCAGCGCCACCACCGCGAGCCACGCCACCCAGTAGTAGTCGCCGGGAATCCCGAGGTTGCCGCCGTAGAAGGGCGTCGCGTGCTCGTTGAGCATCGCCCACAGCAGCGGCAGCGACATGTAGGTGTTGTGCTTTGAGCGCAGCCCGGCGAGGGCCGGGTCGGCCGCGTCCGGGGCCTTGCCGGCCTTCACCGCGGCGATGATCCGCTGCTGCGCCGGCCAGATGCGGAACCACACGTTGAAGGCCATCATGGTCCCGAACATCGCGCCGGTGTGGATCAGGACCGAGCGCGGCAGGAACCCGCCGACCTCCACGAACATCCAGACGACGATCGCGAGCAGCACGAAGGAGACGATGGTGGCGGCGCGGACGTTCGACTTGAGTCCGCTCTTCCAGAGCGCGTCGTAGCCGAAGACGGCCAGGAAGGTCACCGCGATCATCGCGATCGGGCCCGCCCCCCAACTCGCGTCGACCTCGATCGCCAAGCCGCCGTGGTAGAAGATCAGCAGCAGCAGGAGGACCCCCGTGACCCAGGTCCAGGCGGCGCCCCAGCGGAACCAGTAGAGCGCCCGGGGCATCAGCTCCGGCACCACCTTCTGCTTCGTCGGCCCGTCCAGCTTCGCGGCCATTTGGCCGTTCACGAAGTTGAAGAAGTAGAGGTGCCCGATCCAGATGATCCCCACGAACACGTGGAGCCATCGGAAGATGAACTGCAGGCTTTCCATCATGGTCGTTCCTCCCTCCTCGTTGCGCCACAGGTAGAGACTTCCCCGATTGTATGCGCTACCCCTCGCTGAGCTCGTCGTAGGCCACGCCGAGCACGCCTTCCAGGCTGAGCAGCGCGAACGGCGACAAGTGGTCCTCGAACCCGGGCAGCGCCTCGGTGCCGGTGATTTCCTCCCTCGACCGGCCCGCCTGCATTTCGCGGCGCGTCAGCTCGAGGGCCGCGGTGAAGTAGTCGCGCAGGTGCGCCAGCTCCGCCCGGTCGCCCGTGACGCCGGCGCCCGGGGTGCCGTGCCCGAAGATGTAGATGGTGTCGGCCGCGTTCTCCGCCGACACCCGCTCCAGCGCCTCGATCCAGCTCCCAATCCGGGCGCCCGAGGCGCGGTCGACGAACGGGTGAAGGCGATTGAACATCAGGTCGCCCATGTGCACGACGTTGGCCTGCTCGAAGGTCACCACGCAATCGCCGCTCGTATGACCGGCGCCGTGATACCGCGCCACGACCGTCTCGTCCCCGATCGTGGTCCGCCACTCATCGGTGAAGGTCTCGTCCGGATAGGCCTGCGAGTCCTCGTTCCCGGCCTCTTCGGCCGTCCGCCGCTGCCACGCCGCGCTGTTGTCGTGGGCGACGATCGTGCCGACCGCCGGGCGAAACGTCTGGTTGCCGCCGACGTGGTCACCGTGGTGGTGCGTGTTGATCAGGATGTCGATCGCATTCGACGACCGCTCCCCGATCCCGTCGATGCACGCCGCCGCCGCGGCCGCGTTCTGGCTGTCGATGATCAGAATCCCGTCCGCGTTCACCAGCCAGCCGATCGTGCCCCCCTGGCCGTTGAAGATGCCCACGCCCCGCCGCAGGTCCACGAACGAGGTGGTGAGCTGCTGGAATCCGGCGAGCGGCACATCCCTGAGCGCGGCCGCCGTCACCGTCATACCCGTCATTGCGAGAAAGCGTCGTCTGTTCATGATTCGATCTCCTTCATTCCGCTGCCCGTGTTGAACGTCACCCGGGCGGGCCGCCCGGGTGCGGTTGGCGACTCTGTATCGATCGCTGTCCTGGGAGCCCGGCTACTCGATGGCCCCGTAGACGAGGGTCTGGAACTCGCGTTCCAGGTTGTAGGCGGCGAACGGCGTGAACTGGGTCCAGACCATGCCGATGAGCTCGGCCTCCGGATCGATCCAGAAGAACGTGTTGGCGGCGCCGGCCCAGCGGAAGACGCCGTTGTGGTCGGGCTCGGGCGAGGCGTCGGCGTCGACCATGACCGCGAATCCGAGGCCGAAGCCGTAGCCGGGGCTGAGAAACGTCCCGAGCTCGATGGGGACCAGCGCGTCCGGGAGGTGGTTCGTGCGCATCTGCTCGATGGTCTCCGGGGCGAGGATGCGGACGTCGCCGAGGCTGCCCCCTTCGAGCAGCATCTGGGCGAACCGGATGTAGTCGGACGCGGTCGAGGCCAGGCCGCCGCCGCCGGAGGGGAACGCCGGCGGACGCGTGTACTGGCCGTCCACCGGAGAGTCGGCGACGACGAGCGCGCCGCCCAGCTTCGCGTAGTTGGCCATGAACCGGCTGCGCTTCTCCTCGGGCACCCAGAACGCGGTGTCGTCCATGCCGAGCGGATCCAGGATGCGCTCTTCGACGAAGGCGTCGAACGCCTGGCCGGAGGCGACCTCGACGACGCGCCCCAGGATGTCGGTCGACACGCTGTAGTTCCACCGCGTTCCCGGACTCGCGAGCAGCGGGAGCTCGGCCACGCGGCGCGCGAAGTCGTCGAGGCCCTCGGCCCGGCGGAGCGGATTCGCCTCGTTGTAGAGGCGATCGACGGCCGAGTCGCCGAAGAGCCCGTAGGTGAGACCCGAGGTGTGGGTCAGCAGGTGCTCGACGGTGATCGGACCCGCCGCCGGCACGCGGTCTCCGCCGTCGGTCAGGACCGTCACGTCGGCGAACTCGGGCACGAACTTCGAGACCGGGTCGTCGAGCGCGACCTTGCCTTCCTCGACCAGGATCATCACCGCGACGCTGGTCACCGGCTTGGTCATCGAGTAGATGCGGAAGATGTCGCTGCGCTCCAGGGAGTCGCCGGCCGCGGTGTCGCGCGTCCCGACCGCCGCCCAGTGGACGACCTTCCCCCGGCGCGCCACCATCGTCATCACGCCGGCCAGCCGGCCGTCGTCGACATAGGCCTGCATCGCCGGCGCGATGCGGGCCAGCGCATCCTCCGACATCCCGACCGAGCCGGGGCTCGCGTCCGGGAGTCCGGCGTCGTCCGGGGCGGACGGCTGCGCGAGCGCCGTCGGCGCGAACACCGCCAGCGCGAACGCCGCAGCCGCAACGAGCCCCGCGAGCCCGACCGCGTTACCTGCGCATTGACGAATCATGAACGCCCCCTCTTTCGCGTCGAGTTCCGCCCTGGAACCGATCCTCGCTGCACGCCTCTCGTCCAGCCTGCGCATGGTACCCCCTGACGGCGCGGGACGCCACGTGCGTTCCCCCATCCGTCACGCTTCGTCCGGGAGTTCAGCCTGGTACCGATCCAGGAACTGCCGCGGCGAAACGACGAGGAGGACGACGCCCTCCAGTCGCCCGCGATCCGCGCGACGGCGCTTGGCCCGCCGGACGGCGGCGGAGACTACCGCACGCCGAGCAGGATCTCCGTCGTCAACTGGTCCAGGCGCTCGTAACGCAGCTCCCGGGCGCCCAGCGCCGCCCGGTCGAACCGGTGGGTCCTGAGAGCGGCCGCGGCGGCCGGGCTGAACGCCCCGAACCCGGGCGCGGGCTGGGAGGCCTCGGTGGTCTCGCCGACCAGGGCCTCGATCTCGGAGTCGGCGTTCCACCGCGCCGCCTTCTCCTTGAGGATGAGGTACGTACGCATGCAACCGAGCGCGAAGTCCTTGACGCCCTCGATGCCCTCGGTGCGGTAGGCGTGGGCGTCGAAGTGCCGCGGGCCGCCGTAGCCGACGTCCTCCAGAAACTTCACCAGCCAGAACGCCGCCTTCGGGTTCGCCGCCCCGAACCGGAAGTCCTGGTCGTAGCGGCCGATTACCTGGTCGTTCAGGTCGATGTGGAAGAGCTTGCCCGCCTCCCACGCCTGCGCCACCGCGTGGGTCATGTTCAGCCCCGCCATGTGCTCGTGGGCGACCTCGGGGTTGACTCCCACCAGCTCCGGATGGTCGAGGGTCGGGATGAACCCGAGATAGGCGCCGGTGGTCGCGAAGTAGAGGTCGCCGCGCGGCTCGTTCGGTTTCGCCTCGAGCGCGAAGCGGTAGTCGTAGCGGTTGGCGATCGAGTACTCGCACAGGAAGTTCAGCGCCTCGCGAAACCGCTGGACCGCGACGTCGGGGCGCCGGCAGCCGTCCGTCTCGGTCCCCTCGCGCCCGCCCCACATGACGAAGATCTTCGCCGCCAGCTCGGCCCCGAGGTCCATCGCGCCCATTGCTTTCTGGACCGCGAAGGCCCGCACCGCGGGGTCGTTGGCGGTGAACGCGCCGTCCTTGAAGGCGGGGTCGGTGAACAGGTTCGTGGTGACCATGGGCACGACGATGCCGTGGTCCCCGCACGCCTGCCGGAACTCTCGCACGATACGGTCCCGCTCGGCCGCGGCGGCGTCGATGGGCACGAGGTCGTTGTCGTGCAGGTTCACCCCCCAGGCCCCCACCTCGCCGATCAGCTCCACGAGCTGCACGGGGGTGAGCCGCGGCCGGACCGGCTCGCCGAAGGGGTCGCGGCCGGGGTTGCCGACCGTCCACAGACCGAACGAGAACTTGTGCTCCGGACGCGGAGCGTAGGCACCGTCAGACATGATTCCCCTCGCCACCGTCAACCGTTGCGGGCCGACCCGGCAACCCGCGGAAACTCCTGCACCGCCGCGCTCACCGGCCGGCCGGCGGGTGCAGGGCGCCGTACAGCGTGCGGAAGCGGCGGTACTGTCGGTCGAGGGCCTCCATCGCGCCGGGGTCCGGCGAGACCGTCCCCGCCACCCGCACCGCGGCCGCGCACGCCTCGTCCACCGAGCCCCAGACCCCGGCCCCGACCCCGGCGAGCAGCGCCGCCCCGTAGGCCGCGCCCTCTTCCGCCGCCAGCACGTCCACGGGCTGGCGGTACGCGTCGGCCTGAATCTGGCGCCACAGCGGCGAACGCGCACCGCCCCCGCCGAGCCGGATGCGTGTCGCCGGCACCCCCATCTCGTCGAAGATGGTCAGGCTGTCGCGCAGGCTGAAGGCCACGCCCTCCAGCACCGCGCGAATCACGTGGGGTCGGCCGTGCGCGGCGGACAGCCCCACCAAGGCCGCTCGCGCCGCCGGGTCGAGATGCGGCGTCCGCTCGCCCATCAGGTAGGGCGCCCACAGGACCCCGTCGGCACCCGGCGGCGCCTCGGCCGCCTCGGCGCACAGACGGTCGTAGGGGTCGCCCGGCGCGTCGGGGCCGCCGGCGCCCGCGCCGAGGGTGTCGCGCAGCCAGCGCAGCGACAGCCCCGCGCCCTGGGTGACCCCCATGACGTGCCAGCGATCCGGTACCGCGTGACAGTAAGGTGTGCACCCGCCCGCGGGGATCGCGGGCCGGCCGGTCCGTGGCCGCGAACACCACGCCGGAAGTCCCGATGGTGGCGCTGACCGCGCCGGGATGCACGATGCCCATCCCCACCGCCCCCGCCGCCTGATCGCCCCCGCCGGCCACGACCGGGGTCCCGACCGCGAGCCCGGTGGCCGCGGCGCCCGCGCGGACGAGACGGCCGGTGACCGCCGGTCCTTCGTGGGCCGCGGGCAGGCTCGCCGCGTCGATCCCCACCTGCGAGAGCAGCTCCGCCGACCAGCGCCGGCGGGCCACGTCGAAGAGCAGGGTCCCCGAGGCGTCCGCCACGTCGGTCGCGCGCTCTCCGGTGAGCCGCCACCGGACGTAGTCCTTGGGCAGCAGCACCGTACGCACCCGCGCCCACTGCGCCGGCTCCTCGTCGCGCACCCACAGCAGTTTCGGCAGGGTGAACCCGGTGAGGGCGGGATTGCTGACCAGCTCGATCAGGCGCGCCGCCCCGACCTCGTCGGTGAGCCGCCGGCACTGGGCGCCGGTCCGCTGGTCGCACCAGATGATAGCGGGCCGCACCACCGCTCCCGCCGCGTCGAGCAGCACCGCGCCGTGCATCTGTCCGGACAGTCCGACGGCCCGGATGGCGCCGGGCGCCGTCCCCCCGGCCGCCAGGGCCGCCCTGATGGCCGCCCGCGACGCGCGCCACCAGTCTTCGGGATGCTGCTCGGCCCAGCCGGTCCGGGGCGAGTCGAAGGCCGCGTGCGGCTCGGTGGCCGTCGCCGTCACGGACCCGTCCGCCTCGACGATCGTCGCGCGCGACCCGCCGGTTCCGACATCAAGCCCCAGCACCGCCATCGGTCACGTAGGATACCCCGGCCGCCGGGCCGGCCAGGCAGCGCCAGGGTCGATCGCGCCTCATCGCTCTGCCAGGGTCGATCGCCCTCGTCGCTCTGCCGAGGGCGATCGTGCCTCATCGCTCTCCCCGGCGAGAAAACGCGGTACCATGAGGGCAAAGCATGACGCCAACCGCGGAAAGGAAGTGGACCGTGCGACACGCAGATGCGCTGGTCGTCCTCGCAGCAGCAGCCTTCTCGCTCCTCGCCGGACCGCCGTCCGCCGCGGCGCAGACCGCCCCGGCCCGGGTCCTCTATCTCACGCAGTCCGCCGCGTTCGCGCATCCCGTCCTTCCGCATTCCGAGGCCGTCTTCACCCGCATCGCGAAAGAGTCGGGACGTCTCGACCTGACCATCTCCCACGACGCCTCGACCCTGACCGCGGCGACCCTCGCCGAGTACCACGCGGTCGTCTTCTTCACGACCGGTGAGCTGCCCCTGGACGAGGCGCAGAAAGCGGCGCTGCTGGCCTGGATACGCGGCGGCGGCGCCTTCGTCGGCGTGCACAGCGCCACCGACACGTTCTACGAGTGGCCGGGCTATCTCGCGTTGATCGGCGGCTACTTCGACGGCCATCCCTGGCATCAGGAGGTCACGGTGCGGGTCGAGAACCCGGAGCACCCCGCCACCCGGCACCTCGGCGAGTCGTTCCGCCTGCACGACGAGATCTACCAGCACCGCGAGTGGTCGCGCGGCAACGTCGACGTGCTGCTGAGCCTCGACACCGGCTCCGTGGACATGAACGCGCGCAACATCCGGCGCGCCGACGGCGACTTCGCCCTCGCGTGGACGCGGCAGGAAGGCGCCGGCCGCGTCTTCTACACCGCGCTGGGCCACCGCCCCGAAGTGTGGGACGACCCCCGCTTCCAGACCCACCTGCTGCGAGGGCTCGCGTGGGCCATCGGCAACCCCGCGCCCGCTACCGACGACGCCGCCGCCAACACCCTGACCCCGCAGGAGCGGGCCGACGGCTGGGAGCTCCTGTTCGACGGCAAGAGCCTCGCGGCGTGGCGCGGATACAAGCGGGATGCCGTGCCCGCGGGCTGGCAGGCGGTGGACGGCGCCCTCGCCCGGGTGGGCCGCGGGGGCGACCTCGTCACCGTCGAACAGTTCGCCGACTTCGAGCTGCGCTTCGACTGGAAAGTGGAGGAGGGCGGCAACAGCGGCGTGATGTTCCGGGTCGCGGAAGGCGACGGCCCGCCGTGGCACACCGGACCCGAGTTCCAGATTCTGCACAACGCCGGCCACCGGGACGGGCGCGCCCCCATCACCTCGGCCGGCAGCGACTACGCCGTCCACCCCCCGGCCCGCGACGTCACCCGGCCCGTCGGCGAATGGAACACCGCCCGCCTCGTCGTCCGCGGCGCCCACGTCGAGCACTGGATGAACGGCGAGAAGCTGCTCGATTACGACCTCGGCAGCCCCGACTGGGAGCGGCGCATGATGGCCAGCAAGTTCGCATCGATTCCCCGCTACGGCCGCGAGCCCCGCGGGCATATCGCCATCCAGGACCACGGCGACCCCGTCGCGTTCCGCAACCTCAAGATCCGCCGGATCGACGCGAACTGACTATCGGTAGCGCCCCGACGCTCGGCGCGGGCCGCGCGTTCGCCTCGCGGCCCGTTTCCACCCGGCCAGCCATCCGTGATCCGTTCCAGGGAGCGCGCGCATGCCTGAGATTCGCCTGACCATCCGCGTCCCGGCGTGGATGTGCGGAAGGCCGCTCCCAGCCGGCGCGGGTATCGCCGCGGGGTTCGTCGCGCTCGATCTGCTGTTGTTCGTTCCGCTCTATCTGCTCGTCTTGCAGGAGCACGACTTCTGGCCTTTCTTCCCGTTGGAGCATCCTCGGGGACCGTACGACTGGGGAGGGTCGGGACTCGCGCGCAGCACCTACGAATACGTCATGCAGCTGTTCCTCCGACGCGGCAACATGGACATTTTTCGGATCAGCGCGGACTGGGTCTTCATTCTGTCGTCGTTGATTCTCGCCAGCCGATTCGCTGGCAGATGGCGGGCGGCCGCGGTGCCGCTCGCGTGGTTCGCCTACGTCGCGCTCCTCGCGTTCATGGCGTACACCGGCTTCGTCCACGCCCTCTTCGACCGCCCGGGCACACTTCTCGACGACGTTCTCATGCTCGAGAGCGCGTGGATTTTCGTGCGCGACACGTGGGGATGGACGGACGCCCTGTACGCCATCGCATTCCTGGCCGCGAGCGCCGGATTCGGGATGCTGGTGGCGCGGTATCTCAGGGCCGCGTGGCGCTGGGGCGCCGGTCTCGACCCGCGGCCCGTGGCCGCCGGGTGGGTGATCGTCAACGCCTACTGCGTGCTGTCCCTGTCGTGGTTCGGCGTAGAGCGAAACGACCCGATCATCCAACTCCAGGCAAAGCATGCCTCCGCCAATTGGCAGCGATCGCGCGACGTGCTGGCCACCGTCGAGGCGCTGAACGGTTCCGCCTTGCAGGAGGCGGCCGGTCTGGCCGAAGCGATCCCCGTCCGCCGGCCCGACATCTTCCTCTTCGGTGTCGAGTCGTATGGCGCGACACTGTGGGCCGACGACGACTACCTCGTCGCGCGACGGGGGCTGATGGAACGGGTGCAGAGCGAGCTGGACGCGTTGGGCCTCCCGATATTCACGCGCTTCGCGGCCGCTCCGGTGAGCGGCGGCGGGTCCTGGATGAGCACGGCGTCGGCGTTGAGCGGGATACGAATCGACAGCCATTCGACGTACTGGGCGTGGAAGCGGATGGCCAGTGGCTATCCTCACCTGATCTCGTACCTCGAACGCCACGGCTATTACACGCTGGCCGTTCAGCCCGGCGCCACGTGGGCGGAGGACGTGTACGGCTACGACGACGTGATCCTTCGGCAGGACTTCTCGTACGACGGTTTCCTGTACGGGTTCGGTCACGTGCCGGATCAGTGGGCTCTGGAATACGCGTTCGCCAACTACTGGAGCCAGCGCCCGCGGCCCCGGCTCTTTCACTTCTCGAGCGTGTCCACGCACTATGCCTGGGAACCTCCTCCGCGGATCACGGAGGATGTCGCGGAGCTCGAAGACCCGCAACCCCCGTTCATCGAGACCCGGCCGGACTACGTGGAACTCGCGCTGACGATCCCCCAGGGCTGGAAGCGCAGCTACTTCATAACCGTCGCCTATGAATGGGAGCTCTTGCTCGCGGCGTTCCGGGATCTCGTCGAACCCGGATTCATCGCGCTGGTCTTCGGCGACCACCAACCGCCGTTCATCGCGGACGGGCAGGGCGGCAACGACGTCGCCTTTCATGTGGTGACGGACATTCCCGCTCTTTCCGGGCCGCTCGCAACGGGGGGTTTCGCAGTCGGAGGTAAGGCCGGCTGGGAGCCCGGCGCGGCGACGGAGTTCCGGATGGAGGCTCTCTATCCGTTCCTGTTGAGTCTGCTGTCCTCGGAAGCCGGGAACTCCCTGGAGTACAGCCCGACCGGCATCGGCGTCCCGGAAGTGCCGACGTGGTGACACCACCCATGACCGGGAGCAACGGCCGGGTTCGTGGGCCCCGAGCAGGGCGACGCGGCCGATTCGAACGCCGCAGCTACGCGAGGGGAGTAAAGGAACCGGCCACCGCCTCGCGCGTCTTCTCGGCCAGCACCCGGTAGTCGGTCTCGGAGAGAGACGGAGACACCACGACGTCGACCTCCATTCGCCGGTGATGGAGAAGCCGCCAGACGTGGGGGAAGAACGCCATGTCGCCGTACCAGCAGATGCGGTCCCGGTTCCCGGGACCGACGGGAACGCCATCCAGGGTCCGGTAGTTCAGGGCCAGGGGCAGGACCGGCGTCCCCGCCGCGGTGCACGCCTTGAACAGGGGGCTCTTCAAGGGCTGGACCCCGGCCCCGTCGCCGGCCGCGCCCTCCGGGAACAGGGTCACGGGAATCCCGCTGTCGAGGAGCACGGCGACGCCCCGGATCTCCCGCGCCAGCCGTCTCCGGCTGATCCGGTCCACGAAGAAGCACTGGGCGAACCGGCAGATGTGTCCCAGAAAGGGGGTCCCATGCATCTCCCGCGACGTGATGAACGTCGAGGGGAACAGGGCCCCGTGAACGAGGATGTCCAGATAGGACAGGTGATTGACGGCGTAGAGATACGTCCGGCCGGGCGTGATGCGACCGGCGTTCCTCAGCGTGACGGCGATACCCCATTGGCGCAGGAACATTCGGCAGCCGAGGGACGTGACCCGGTTGGCGTAGCGCCGGGCGGCAAGGGGAAACCACCGCCCGAGGCAGATCCCGAAGATCTGCCAGAACGCGAAGGTGAAGACGATGATTCCTCCGCCGATCAGCTTGAAAAGGGCCCAGCAGGACGTCACGGGACCGGTGCCCCCGGTGTCGGGAGTCAGCGCCTCCCGCGGGAGGCGCTGACTCCTGGAGGGTTGGTTGGGGCGACTGCGCCGCAACGCGGCGGCGCAGCCGCAAGGCGACGCTTTCCGGGCTACGGCAACGCGAACACGAAGATGTTGTTGCCGTTGCTCGGCTGCAGCTCCGGAGTCAGGCGCATGTTGTCGCGCGAGCTCAGCGACGATCCGGTGCTCGCAACGACGTACTGCTTGCCGTCGACCGCGTAGGTAATCGGGAAGCCGGTGACCGACGTCCCGAGGTTGATCTCCCAGAGCGGCTCGCCGGTCTCCTGGTCAAGGGCCCGGAACCGGCCGTTGCCGTCGCCGCCGAAGACGAGCCCGCCGCCGGTCGCGATGAGCGAGGTGGTGCCGGCCCGCTGCTCGTAGATCCACGCGGTGTTCCCGGTCTCGACCGAGATCGCGTAGACCGCCCCGACCTGCTCGGTGCCCGGCGCGATTTGCGGGCGCTGGGCGAGGTTGTAGAGCGTCAGCCCGCCCTCGGTGGTCGCCATCATGCGCGCGCACACGTTGCGCAACGGGTAGTACATCAGGCCCGTCAGGGGACTGTAGGCGCCGGCCTCGTGGTCCTTGCCGCCGGTCACGAAGCTCGGGCAGATCAGCATCTCCTGCCCCTCGCGCTCGAAGACGAGCTCGGCGTTCTCGGTGACCGCGCCGGTCGCGCCGTCGATGGCGCTGACCACGTTCTGGGCGGTGGTCGGCATGGCCCAGAGAAACTCGCCGGTCGCCCGGTCGAGGGTGTAGACGATGCCCGTCTTGCCGGGAATGCCGGTGATGACCTTCCGCACTTCGCCCGACTGCAGCCGCGGGTTGATCCAGGGCACCGTGGCGGGGTCCGGCGCCACCGCGGTATCGACGAGCAGGCGCTCGAACGGGTGATCGAGGTCCCAGTGGTCGTTCAGGTGCTGGTAGTACCACACGATCTCGCCGGTGTCGGCGTCGAGGGCCAGGGTCGAGTTGTGGTACAGGTGCTTCAGGTCGATCCCGCCGATCATGAACTTCGGCGCCGGCGAGGTGACCGACGTGCCCACGTAGACGAGATTCAGCTCGGGATCGAAGCTCGGAACCATCCACGAGCCGACGTGCTTCCGCTCTTCGAAGGGCACGCTGCCCCAGCTCTCGTTGCCGGGCTCGCCGGGACCGGGGATCAGCCGGCGTCGCCACAGCTCCTCGCCGGTGCCGGCGTCGTGGGCCACGATGACGCAGGCGTGGGGGCCGCCCTTCGGCGCGCAGCTCCGGCCCGACACGACCTTGCCGTCGGCCACGATGGGCCCCGAGGTCTGGTTGGCGGGATGCACCCGGTAGTCGAGGACCTGCGTCTCCCACACCAGCTCGCCGGTGACCGCGTCGAGGGCGAAGACGTAGTCGTCGCCGCTGGTGTCGATGATCAGGTTGCCGTGGATCGCGAGGTTGCGGTTGGTGTCGGTGAGGCTGCCGATCATGTACTCGGCGAGGTCGTCGGGCCGGTCGCGGCGGTACTCCCAGATCAGGTCGCCGGTCACCGCGTCGAGGGCCTGGATGACGTCCCGCGGATTCGGCATGTACATCACGCCGTCGTGGACGAGCGGGGTCCCCTGCTGCAGCCCCGGCCCCAACGCCCGCGTCCACACCATGCGGATGTCGCCGATGTTGTCGCGGTCGATCTGGTCGAGGGGGCTGTAGCCCCACGTGTCGAGGGTGCGCCGCCACATCAGCCAGTCGGCCGGATCCGGATCCTGCAGCATGGCGTCGGTGACCGGGACGAAGTCGGCCGGGGCCTGGGCGTGGACGGCAGCGGGGAATGCGGGCGGCGCCAGCAGCCCCAGGGCGACGATTGACGAAGAGACGAGGCGGCGTGCGTACATGGCTGCTCCTTGACGAAAGTCCGGGCCGGACGCGGTCACTCCGGAAGCGCGAAGACGTAGAGCGCGTTGCCGGTCCGGGCCTGATGAATCTCCGG
This sequence comes from Vicinamibacterales bacterium, assembly GCA_965229825.1. Lineage (GTDB taxonomy): Bacteria > Acidobacteriota > Vicinamibacteria > Vicinamibacterales > UBA8438 > JAJEEA01. The sequence continues at coordinate 448,270 of CBDDJQ010000010.1, read as the reverse complement.
GTTCAACGTGGCGGTCAGTCCCCTGAAAATACCCAGCCCGGTCGGCACCGCGAGGAACTGCCGGCCGCCCGCCGAATAGGTGATCGGGTAGCCGTGCACCGCGTGCCCGAGACGGGTCTCCCACAGCACCTCGCCGGTGCGCACGTCCAGCGCGCGGATGTAGCGGTCGGCGTCGCCGGCGAAGACCAGCCCCCCGCCGGTGGTCAGGGCCGACGTCAGGAACACCGCGCGCTGCTCGCGGCTCCACAGCTCGTCCATCGTGCGGACGTCGAACGCCGCGAGCTTGCCGATGTTGCCGCCGGTGCCCGGCATCTCGAGAATCTCCGGCAACCCCGCCTCGCCGCCGCCGCCGTCCACCATCTCCACCGGACGGCCGGTCAAGGTCATGCACATCTGGTGCAGGGGGATGACCAGCGCGCCGGTCTCCGGATGATAGGCCGTGGCCTGCCAGTTGTGGCCCCCGTACAGCCCCGGACACGCCGGGACGGTGTCGCCCACGCCGGCCTCGCGGATGTCCTGCCGGTAGGTCACCCGCCCCGTCTCGCGGTCGATCGACTCGAAGATGTCCTGAAACACGGTCTCCCGCAGGTCGACGAAGCCGCCGGTCCGGCGGTCGAGCTTCCAGAGAATGCCGTCCTTCCCGATGGTGAACAGCAGCTCCCGCCCGTCGACGTCGATCAGCACCCGCTCGTAGACGCTGTCCATGTCCAGCGTCTCGCCCGGCACGTGCTGGAAGTACCACTCGACCTGTCCGCTGCGCGGATTGAGGGCGAGGGTCGAGTTGGTGTACAGCGCGTCGTTCCGGGTCGACATGCCCCGGCTCGCGGCCACCCACGGTTTCGCCTGCGCGGTGCCGATGTAGAAGAGGTCGAGGCCCGGATCGTAGCTGCCGGGGATCCACGTGTCGCCGCCGGCCCGCAGATGGGGCGGCACGTCTCCCCACGAACCACTGTTCGGATCGCCGGGCAGGGCGATGGTCGAGGTGCGCCACAGCTCGCGGCCGGTGGCGGGGTCGTGGCCGGTGATGAAGCAGGTCTCGTCCTTGTAGCGCTGGCACCCGTTGATGCCGCTCACCACCACGCCGTTCGCGACGATCGGGCCGCCGAAATGCATGAATCCCTGGGTGTAGTCGGCCTTCACGGTCTCCCACGCCCGCTCGCCGGTGCGGGCGTCGAGGGCCACCAGCCGCGCGTCGTAGGTGGCCAGGAACACCTTGTCCTCATAGAGCGCCAGGGTGCGGGTTGCCCCGTAGCGCGCGGCCCCCTCGGGCACCGGATGGCGATACTCCCACAGCACGTCGCCCGAGCTCGCGTCGAGGGCCTGGACCACGTTGCCCGGATGGGCGAGAAACATCACCCCGTCGTGCACCAGGGGGGTGGTCTGGCTGTTTCCGTCCTGCATCGTGATGGCCCAGGCGAGCCGCAGGCCGCCGACGGTGTCGCGGTCGATCTGATCGAGCGGGCTGTAGCCGTGGTTGTCGAGGGTCCGCCGCCAGCTCGGCCAGTCCCCCGGCGGCGGCTGCTGCAGCAGCGCGTCGGTGACCGGGGACAGTCCCAGCGCGCGCGGGCGGCCGTACCGCGTGGTTCGGGACGAGACGTCCTCCTCGACCTCGGCGCCGCCTGCCGGGGCCTGCGCCGCCCGGGGCGCCCGCGCAGCGGCCGAACCGGGATTGACGCCGAGGGTGATCGCGGCATCGGCGGTAAGCCGGGCGGCTCCGGCGGAACGTCCGTTCGATTGCAGCGCGAGGGCCACGACGTTCAGATAGGCCTCGTCGCTCAGCGAACCGCCCAACCCCGGCGGCATCTCGACGCGAATGTAGTCGAAGAGCTCGCCGGCGGTCCGCTCGCCCCACCCGCTCGCAAAGCCGGCGCCGGTCAGCGCAGGCCCGTGCGACCCGCCCTCGAGGGCCGCCCCGTGACACTCGGAGCAGGCGCTCGCATAGACGGAGCGACCGGCCGCGGCCTGAGCATCCGTGAACCCGCCCGCATCAGCGGGCTGCGCGCCGACGGCCGACGGGACGCCCGCCGCCGCGGCCGCCAGCGCCAGCGACCCGGCCAAGCCAGCCTGCATCTGTCTCAGCATGGACATTCCTTTGCGTAGGACCGGAGGGGCGCAGCCGGACATCGCGGAGCGGAGAGCAAAACCGGCTCACCGGCGGCCCGCGACCGACTCGTCGACGACGACGCTGCTCGTGCCGAGCAACGGCGTGGCGTACTCGCGCCGGACCGCCCGCGGCGGGGGCACCGGTCCCACCTCGAGACCGGCGGCAATCCGCACCGGCGAGAACCGCTCCCGCGGTACGACCTCCGCCACCTCACTCCAATGGTCCTCGACCACGATGGAGACGGCGGGCGGTCCCGGCAGAAAGCCGGGACACCCGGTCAAGGCGGCGTGAAACACGTCTCAAGGCCCCTCGTGCGTGTGCAGATACCGTTCGCCGGCCGCCACCGCCTGCCGGCCGGCGGCCAGTCGGTGTTCGTTGGTCACGCCCTCGGAACAGGCCTCTTCGAAGAACTCGTACCCGGCGGCGCCCCCGACGCGGCCCATGTTGAAGGCCAGCGTCCACGGGCTCGTGAAGACGGTGGGGTCCTCGAGGGTCGCTTCGTAGCGCAGGGTGTCGTCATCGAGGAGGGTCCAGCGCTCGACCACCCGCAGATTCTCGCTGTAGAAGCTGCCGTGGGAATCGAGCCACGGCTCGTCGTTGAAGTTGGTCACCTCGACGACCAGCGTGTCGCCCTCCCAGTGGCCGCGGGAGTCGCCGTTGTACATCGCGATGCCGGCGCCGACGTGCGGGCGCGCGTCGATCGGGATGACGCGATAGGCATGGGCCCATTCGTACTGAACCACCACATGGCCGCCGTTCTGGCGAATCTCCAGGTCGCCGCGGTAGTTGCTGCGCGGCGCCCCCAGGAGCAGACACCGGTCTTCCGGATCGATATGGGCCAGCTCCGTCGGCGTTTCCATGTCGTAGAGCAGCTCGGTGCGCCGCTCGGCCGCCCACGACTGATAGGGTATGCGCCCGTCGGGCGGGTCGATGACCACCTGCTCGGGCAGGCCCAGTCGCTCCGGCCCGCGGCTCTGCATGCGCGCGTGCACCGGATCGCAGCACCCATCTTCGATGCTGTGCGAGGCGTTGGCCGGTCCCCCGTCCCAGTACCCCTGCATATCGGGATGACCGTCAGCCGTACGCCGCGGCGACCACTCGGCCGACGCCGCCTGGCTGGCCGTGGCGGTCTCGGACGCGGCTTCCGCCCCGGATCGCGGCGGCGCGGAGGTCGATTGCCCCAGCGCGCGGGACGGCAGCAGGCCGCCCGCGATCAGACCGGCGACAACCAGGACGGCCCAGACAGCGTGTCTGCTCTTCATCATCGGCATCATCGGCGCCTCTCCCTGGGCTCCTCCCGGAGCTCATCTCGGTCTATCATCACTGCCGCCGGCGTCCCGAAAACGCCGCGGGCTCTCATCGCGCCCCGACCGCCAGATCTTCCTCCACATAGGCGTAGCACTCGTACTCGAGAAGCTGGACGTCCGCCTCCTGCCGGCGGTAGAGCGGCATACGCATCGTCCACGGCCCCGTGAACACCTCCGGGTCCTCGATCGTGACCTCGTACAGCAGGTGATCGGGACCGGTTGGGGTGTAGCGCTCCACGACGTGCAGCGCGTCGCTGTGGAAGTTGCCGGCCCGGTCGAACCAGGTCGCGGCGTTGAAGTGAATCAGGTCGACTACCAGGGTATCCCCCTCCCACCGGCCGCGGGAGTCGCCCATCCAGAAATCGATGTGTCCCTCGGGATGCTCCGTCCCGTCCATGTACACCGTCCGGGTGGCGTGGACGTACTCGTAGAGAATCAGCACCCGGTCCGAGAACTGCAGAATCTGGAACGGGTACGGCATGTAGGTGATGCGCGGCACCCCCGGCATGGCGCACCGGGTCTCCGGATCGGCCGCCGCCCGGTTCTCGAAGTTCTGCTGCTTCTGCTCGAGGGCCCACGGCTGATAGGGGATCTCGTTGCCCACCACGACCCCCTGACCGGCGGGGATGTCCCGGCTGCCCCCGTGGTCCTGGATATCCCAGGCGGCGGTGTTCAACGCCTGCCAGATGCCCTGCAGGTCGGGCTGGCCGTCGCTGGTCCTCGGCGGGACGTAGGCCTCGGGCTCCCCCGACTGGGCCTGACCGGCCGCCGCCGAAACGACGAACAGGCTCAGCGCCAAGACCGCGTGACCGCACCTTCGCATCCACCAGCCGGTAGTAGTCATCAGCAGCTCCCGCCACGGACCGCTCGGCGCGCTCGGGCACACCGATTCAGAATCTCCACACTTTCGCCGCCTGAGCGCCGCCGACGGGCGCCCACCACCACGCTCGAGACGCGCGGCCGCGGCCTCCCGGCGCAGCGCAAGCGTCCGGCCCGAGAATCGCCGCCGTGCGGCTTCGCTTCCCGCCCGACCAATCCCCGCCGTCCGCCGCTTCGGCGCACAACTGGCCCGGCGAGTCGCCGCCTTGCGGCTCGCTTCCCGCCCGGCCAGCCATCCGAGGGTCCGCGCTGCTGCGGCGCAGACGCCTGGAAGCCCGTCGTGAAAGTCCCCGCTGCATTCGACCGGTGCAACGCCGGGTTTCACCACGGGCTTCCAGCCCGGAAATCGTCGCGGCTCCGATTGCCGCCCAACCAACCCTGCCAGGAGTCTGCACCGTTCTACGGCGCAGACGCCTAGCGCGGCGTCGGCTCGGGAGCGCCCGTTCCCGAGGAGCCCGCGAACACGTTGCGGCCGTCGGGGAACGTGATGGTGATGCCGTTGGCGGTCGGCGTCGCGTCCTTGGCCTTGTAGCCTTCCACCACGATCTCCATGCCCGGCGGGAAGTCGCTCCTCCGCAGTCCGCGCCGCAGCAGCGCGGTGGGATTCCCCATCTCGACCGCCCAGTTCACCGCCGCCCCGTCGGCTGCGGTGACCTCCATGTGAATCCACCCGTGCGGGTTCACCCATTCGAGCTCGGTCAACGTGCCTTTCAGCGTGACCGGCTGGTCGATGTCGAACTCGGCCGAGAACGAGTGATGCGCCGACACCACCGGCCCCGCCAGCAGCAAACAGAAACCCACGACGCCGACAGACAGCATTCTCATGCCCTGACCTCCTGCCGTCCCGAGAAAACCGACTCGTCCACCGCAGGTTACACCCACGCCGGCCGAGACGCAATCCGCCGGGTTTCCCAGAACCGGGCACGCGAGCCCGGACACCCGGAAGGGGTAGACTGGCGCCTTGGCACCACGGGCGCTCGGCCGCGCGCGACCGCCGGTCGCCGAGTTCCGCCACCACTGAATAAAACGCCGCTCGACGGCATATATGTCATCCGGGGTGCGACAGACCGGACCGCCGTTCCCGCGGACCCCGCGCCGCCCAGGGTGGCGCATCATCGGCGGGCCGCCGATGACCCCGGGGACGGACCAAGCCGGGCCGCCTCACGACAACCGTCACGTTCTACAGGAGACACGCACATGCCCAGCCTGACACAGCACCGCGACCGGTTCAGCGCCACCGTCGGACCGTTCTTCTTCATCGTTCAGCAGCAGACCGTCGCGGTCGTGCAGCGGCTGGGCAAGTTCGACCGCCTCGCCCAGGCCGGCCTGCACATGAGGGTGCCGTTCATCGAAAAGGTGGCCGGCACCGTCAACCTGCGGGTGCAGCAGATGGACGTCGAGGTCGAGACCAAGACCCGTGACAACGTGTTCGTCCGCGTGGTCGTGTCCGTGCAGTACTTCGTGCTGGCCGAGAAGGTGTACGACGCGTTCTACAAGCTGGACGACCCCGTCAACCAGATCAAGGCGTTCGTCTTCGACGTCGTGCGGGCGCGGGTGCCCAAAATCAAGCTCGACGACGTCTTCGAGAAGAAGGACGAGATCGCCGGCGCCGTCAAGGCCGAGCTGTCGCAGGTGATGAACGACTTCGGCTACGGCATCGTCAAGACCCTGGTGACCGACATCGATCCCGACGCCAAGGTCAAGGCGGCCATGAACGAGATCAACGCCGCGCAGCGGATGCGCGCGGCCGCCACGGAGAAGGGCGAGGCCGAGAAGATCATGCAGGTCAAGGCGGCCGAGGCCGACGCCGAGGCGAAGGCCCTGTCGGGCAAGGGCGTGGCCGATCAACGGCAGGCGATCGTCGAAGGGCTCCGCGAGTCGGTGGACGAGTTCCAGCGGACCGTTCCCGGGACGTCCCCACAGGACGTCATGAACCTGATCCTGATGACGCAGTACTTCGACATGCTCAAGGACATCGGCCAGTCGTCGAAGACCAACACCATCCTGCTTCCCCACTCCCCGGGCCACGTCGGCGACATCTCCGCGCAGTTGCGCGACGCCATCATCACCGGCAACCAGGTGACGCCCTCCAGGTAGCGCCGGCGGCCGCCAAGCCGGCGCTCCGGGCAAGCGTCGGCCGGCAGTTCGCACTTCAAGGACCGAGACCTCCGACGGTCCGCGCGACGTCGAGATTGTGGACTATCGCTAGTAAGGGAGAAGGCTGTGATCGGTGCCTCGGAGTTCTTGTTCGAGTTGAACGGCGGGTCGGCGTAGACGAGGTCGATGCTCTCGGAATCCAGCCCGCGCAGGACGTCGAGGCAGGCAGCCAGCGGTTCCCGTTCGGATTTGGTTCCAGGAGAGCGTCATCGCCGCGCTGGCCGGTGTGTGTCACTGCAATAGGCGCAGCATCGCGAGTACGCCGCCGAGGATCGCGAGCGTCTGTGCGAGCATCGCGCTGGCGAAGCGCCACGTCAGGCGAGCCTCAAGGCTGGCAACTTCGGCGCGTAGCCCCTCCGGTGTCACGTGATCTCCCAGTCCTCGGTCTGTTCGTCGATCACGATGGCGCAGTGCTCGGGGTTCTTGCTGCACGGCCGCAGCTCGACTCGATCGTCGCTTGGGCGGTGGAAGCACTTCAGCGTGATGTCGGTGCCGATCCTGGCCACCACGATGTCGCCCTCTGCGGGGTCCGGGGTGCGCTTCACCGCGACGATGTTCTCCAAGGTTTCACAACTCCGGACCCACAGAGCGTCAGCGCCATCCGCAGCGAGTGATCGTATCCGACACCATGGGCGCATTCGTCGCCATCGACTTCGAAACGGCAACCGCCCGCCGCGACAGCGCTTGCGCGGTCGGCCTGGCGGCGTGTTGCAGCGGCCGGGTCGTGCTCTCGCAAACGTACCTGATCCGACCGCCCAGCCCACGGTTCACGTTCACGGATCTTCACGGCCTGGGCTGGGAGGACGTACGGGACGCGCCGACCTTCGCCGAGCTGTGGCCGGTACTCCGCGCCTGGATCGACGATGCGACGTTCGTAGCCGCCCACAACGCGCCTTTCGACCGGAGCGTTCTGCACGCCTGCTGCGCCCGGTACCGGCTGTGCCCGCCTCGGACGCCGTTCACCTGCACGGTGCAACTCGCCCGTGCGCAATGGGGAATCCGCCCGACGAAGTTGCCCGATGTCTGTCGCCGGCTGCGCATTCCCTTGCGACACCACGACGCGGGTGCGGACGCAACGGCGTGCGCACGAATCGTGCTCCTGGCCCAGGCCGATGGCTGGCGCCCCCGTCGCCGAGCCGTTCGCGCCGGTACGACGGCCCGCGGCAGCGCCGCGCCGACGCTGACCCGACGGAATCTACCACTGCGCCACAAATCAGGCACGCTTCGGCCCGAAACCGTTGCGATGGTCCTCATCAGTTTGGCCGGCGATCCCGCGAGGGCGAAACACCCGCGGTGGCGGGCCGTTGCCCGATCGCTACGGACATGGTGGAGGCGTCTCCGCAACTACGCAGTGACAGGGCCGAGTTGACCGTCGGAGATCCAAACTCTCCAGCCGGTTCGATCCGGCAAGGGCAGGCGATTGGTACAATGGCCTCTCCGACGACCAACGTGACTGGCCGGACGGCGTCGCGGCCCAAGGCAAGCGACGCTCCCGCGGGATCGATGTCGGTGGTCACCGGGTACATCGATATCCTGCGCCGATTGCGCCGGCAAGGCTCTGGGCGCGACCTCAAGGAGGACACCGTGTCCCGAGTACAGCTTGCGATCAACGTGACCGATCTCGACAAGGCGATCGCGTTCTATACCCGCCTGTTCGGCACCGCCCCCGCGAAGGTGAAGCCCGGCTACGCGAACTTCGCGATCGCCGATCCGCCGTTGAAACTGGTCCTGTTCGAAGGGCCGGAGGGGGCGACGCTCAACCATCTCGGGGTCGAAGTGGAGACGGCCGAGGAGGTCGCGGCGGCGGAAAGGCGCCTGAGCGCGGCCGGGATCGAGACGACCGGCGTCGACGACACGGTCTGCTGCTATGCCGAGAAGACGGAGACCTGGATCGCCGACCCCGACGGTGCGCGCTGGGAGTGGTACGTCAAGTCGGGGGACGCCGGCCAGCTCCACAAGACGGTCGCCGGCCATAACCCGCCCGGCGCAACGACCGATAGAACAGGGTTGTAGACCTCGGGAAGGTGCCGCGACGGCAGGGAACCGCGCCGGGTACGCTCGCCGAGAACGGAGAATCCAATGACCTTGAAGCGAATCCTGCTGCCGACCGATTTCAGCGACACCGCCCAGCACGCGCTCGGCTACGCCCGAGAGATGGCCGAGCGGTTCGGCGCCGAGGTGCACGTGCTGTACGTCGTGCCCGACCCGGCGCCGCAGGACTGGGCCGTCGGGGCGGCGGCGCCGGTCGTTTCCGATCTGCTCGAGAAGTGGGAGGTCGACGCCGAGCGGCGTCTCGGGGAGATCGCGCTGGACGGCATCGAGACCGTGCGGGCGATCCGCATCGGCCACGCGTTCGTCGAGATCGTGCGCTACGCCACGGACAACACGATCGACCTGATCGTGATGGGAACCCACGGCCGCGGCCCCGTGAAGCACCTGCTGCTCGGCAGCGTGGCCGAGAAAGTGGTGCGCAAGGCGCCCTGTCCCGTGCTCACCGTCAGGCAGCCGGGGCACGCATTCGAGATGCCGGCGGGGCCCGCCGCCGAGTGAGCGCCGGGAGCATCACGCTCGACGGCAGGCGGTTTGCTCACGGCTTGGCGACGTTCCAGTACACTCCCGCCCCGCCGTAGGTCGTTCCCAGGTCGGCCAGCCGGACGGCCCGTTCGAGCTCGTCGGGGCTCCCGTCCAGCTTCGCGAAGGCGTAGGTGGCCTGTCCCCGGTTCTGGCCGGGCGCCTCATCGGCGGCGTGCGTGTAGAGCGCGTAGCCCTTGTAAGCCCACTGCCGGGTGCCGTCGCGGCGCGCGACGACCTCCCAGAAGCCGGTCGACTTGGCGTCGGCGGCGGCCCGGAACGGGCGCCACGTCAGCAGGCACTCCGCGTCCGCGCACGCGTCGCCGCCCAGCCGCTTCCCCCGGCTGTAGGCATTCTTGAAGCTGTCGCGCAGGTTGCGCCCGCCCCAGTACTTCTGGAACGCGGAACCGGAGTACAGGGTCATGCCCTCGATCGACAGGGCATCGCCGTACCCCGCCAGCGCGGTCACCGCCACCCCCGCCGGGCGGAAGCTCTCCGCCAGCGCGGCCACGCTCCACCGCGCGTCCGCCGCCCGGCCGTGCGTGTCCCCGGGCAGCAGATCCCCGGGGTAGCGATAGAGGGGCCGGCCCCGGTAGGCCCACTGCCGGGATCCGTCCACGCGGCTCACGACCGAAAAATCGCCGATGTCGAAGGCGAGCGCGGGCGCCGGCACGGGAAGCCAGTGCATCTCGCACCCGCTATCGGAGCAGATCTGACCGTCATTCGCGGCGTCGCCGTCGAACGCGTACAGCGTGAACCCGTCGAAATCGGTCAGGACGACAGCCTGCGCCGATGGCACCAGCCGGGCCTCGATGCCGGCCGGCGTGGCGAGGGACCGGTCGGGCTCGAAACGGGCGACCCGCCATCCCGCGGGCGGCATCAACCCCCCCGCAGCCGCCGCCGGGTCGGCGAGCTTCAGGTTCGCGGTCTCCGTGAGGCCGACGTTGGTGGCCACGTCACCTGGCTCCTCCTCCCGCGACCAGGTGTGCAGGGGACGCGACTGGTAGGCCCATTGCAGCCGGCCATCCGCGCGGCGCACCGGGGACCAGTCGCCGAACGGCTCGGCGTCCGCGGGCGCCGACAGGGCGGGGAACTCGTCCGCGCACGCATCCGTGCAGTCGGCGGCGTCGGGCGCACCCTCGTCGCGGAACAGCAGGGTGCGGCCCTTCGCGTCCCCGAGCCGCGTCCAGAGCACCTGCGCGGCCGATGCCTGCAGCTCGCGGACCACCTCCACCAGGGTCACGCCGGGCGGCACGGTCGGCGGCGCCGTCTTCTCCTCCGCCGGCGCGGACGATGGCGCGCCGAGAACGAACGCCGTGGACACCGCGGCAGCGACCACGCCCGAGACCGCCGACCGACACCATCGCGAACGCATCATGGCAACTCTCCCGCCCTCGTGCGCGCTCCCGGTCCGCGCCCAGGAACGCAGCCAGGCGATTCCCTTCGCTCCAGCCGTCGTGCGCGGTCGTCGACGACCCGACTCGACCGCCTGCGCGACGTCAGGCCAGCACCTCGCTGAACGGCCGCGTCACCTGGTTGGACTCGGTGCCCCACTGGCCGCTCACCACCCCCAGCGCCTGCTGGACGGTGAACCCGACGCGGGTGGCCGCGTCGCCCTCCGCCGCGACGTGGAGGCCCGTCTTCATCCGGCCCCCGCCGCTGCCCGCGGTCAGAATCGGGTAGCGCTTCATGGAGTGCATCCGCGCCTCGCCGTGGTCCGTGTACGCGAACGTCAAGAAGATCCTGTACTCGCCGAGGTACTCCGCCCCGCAGAGTCTCGGCGTCATCGCGCTGCCGCCTTCCCCTGGGACTCATCGATCATTCGCCCGAGCTCGTCGAACAGCCGCCGGCAGTGACGGCACCGCGCCTTCACCTTCTCGGCATCGACCCGCTGCAGCAGGTCGCTCGCGTGCTTGATCTTGTGGTACCTCCGCTTGCTCGTGTGTTCCGTCGCCCGGTGCAGGGAGCGCTCGATCTCACTCTTGGCCACGCTCTCCAGATCCGCCGCCTTCGGCAGCAGCCCGGCCCTGAAGCCCTGACCGTAGTACCGGTTCAGCGCGTCCGCGTCAGCGACGATCCACGCCTCCATCGTTTGGGCCATCAGGTGCACCGACCCCGCTCCGACGTCCGCCATGTCCCACCCGTCCCGGGCTTTCAGGTGCGCGCCGGGCTCCATGGCGACCGGCCCCTCCGCATCCACCAGGAGCAACACGACGGCGCCGTCCGTATTCCGCGCGGCGTGTCGGAACCTGCGGAACGCCTCGCCCCGCGGGCCGCAAGGGACCAGCTTCCAACGCATCGACTTGTTCCGGGCCGCCTGCTTGAGCGGACCCAACAGCGCGTCCATCCCCTGACGAAGCGCCGCCTTCGTGTCGGCGCCGCTGCCCCCGCCCTCCATGTAGATCGCCACGCCGCTCACGGGTTCGCCCCCAGTTCGCCCATGCGCCACAGGTCGCCCAGCCGATAGTCTTGGAGCCACGAGGCGAGCTGCTGCGGATCGAGGCGGCGCAGCTCAGTCCCGGGGCCGGGTCGCTCGCAGGCGACGATCGCCTCGGGCTGGTTGCTCAACGCCGACACCAGCGCGTCAGAATGCGTCGTGACCACGAGCTGCATCCGATCAGACGCCTCGACGAGCACGTCCGCGAGCAGCGCCACAGCGTCGGGATGCAATCCGAGCTCCGGCTCCTCGATGCAGACCAGGGGCGGTGGGTCCGGGGTCAGCAGGGTCGCCAGCAACGCGACAAATCGAATAGTGCCGTCAGACAGCCGGGTCGCGGGAATCGGTGCGCCGAAGCCGGACTCGTGCAGGTAAAACTGCACGGCGCCCCCCGACACTGTCGTCGACATCCTGCCGAACCGCGGAAAGAACTTCATCAACAGCTCGTCGAAGCGCGCGCCCCCGGTGTGCACGATGTGGTTCAGCACCAACGCGAGGTTGCGGCCGTCGGGGGTCAGGCGGCCTTCAGGCAGGTCCGCCGGCTGCGGCTGTCGAAGCGGCACGTACCGGCCGAAACTCCATTCCCTGAAAGTCTGAACATCTCCGAAGCTCCTGCCCACCCACGTGACCTCGGGGTAAAGGTCCGGATCCTTGCGTTGCGCCAGGACCGATTGGTCGGGGCGGAGGCTCTCCCGCTGCAGACGCCGCGGCGTCGCGCTCCCCTGGTGATCCCGGATGTTGATGGCGGGATGTCCCCCCTGGAAGCGGTAGTAGAAGAACACGTCCGACTTGCCGGGCTGCGTTTCGAGCTCCTCGATCGCCTCGTCGACCACCTCGACGCGGCTCTTCACGTCCGTGAACTCGAGCCGATAGCTCAGTGGCCTTCTCGTCGGCGTCCCCTCGTCCAGCACGGCGACGATTTCCGCCGGCTTCCTCGGATCCGCGCCCTTCCACAGCCACTCGCCCGCGCCGCCGCCGTCCCGAATGGCGGCCGCGAAGTCCGAGGGTGTGGCGCGCAGGAGTTCCAGGGTCTCGATGAAGTTCGACTTGCCCGACCCGTTCGGGCCGATGAGTACGTTCAGTGACCGGAGGTCAAAGAAGCCCATGTCTGGCGGAAACGACAGCAGCCCGGGCATGCGCAGTCGCTGGATGAACCGCATCGGATCCCTCAATCAACCTCGAACACGCGACGGAACCAGCCGACGAAGCGCCCTGCCGTCGGGCTGTCATGGCGAAAGTACCGCGCCTTGATGGCTGTGCCGTACGGCAGACCCGGCTCTTCCTGCCAGGCGAGCCACGCATGCAGCACCGCCTTCTTGACGTCGCCCTCGGGATAGCTCGCTCCGTGCTCGGACTTCGCTCGCGCCGTAGCCTCTCGTGCGTGTGGAAGCAGGGGATCCGCTTCCTGGACGAGAGTCTCGAGAAAGCGCTCCAGCGTCCCCTCACCCCGCTCGCCCTCCTGTTGGTTGTCGGGCATCAGCCATACGCCGACGCGCGCGCGAAACTCACCCGACTCGCCCACGAAGCCGTCGGCCGGTACGGCCCGCGGAGGTGCAACCCCGGCCATCTCAAGGCGGTGTGAAATCGCACGCCAAGTATTCTCGACGGAATCGTCCGCGTCCAACACAAAGCCCACTCGCGAGTTGGCGCTGGCACGCACAAGTCGCTCCAAGTTGTCGAGGACCCCCGTCTTTCCGCCCTTTATTCCATCGATCGACGGAAGCCATGGCGACTGCCGCTGCTGCTCGTAATCGAAACCATTTCGGATGAGCAGGTGCAAGATCGCATGCAGGTCATCGCGGCCTTCCACCCGCAAGCTGGATCGCTCTAGCGCCATCGTCAACGGACCTCGATGTTCTGTTCGACGATCGCCGGAATGTCGTCGTCGGCGAAGCGCACCGCCTTGGGCAGCGCAGGCTCGATCTTGTGGATGGACACCTCCCCGGCGACATGCGGACACGATTCGACCAGCGCCGCGAGCCCGCGGATGCAGTCGAGGCTGTGCGTCGTGGCGAACACCTGCACGGAAGACTTGCGCGCAGTGTCGACGACCAGCCGCCACATGTCTTCCATCACCGTCCAGTGCAGGCCGGTGTCGATCTCGTCGACCAGCAGCACGCCATATGCCGTCTGCGTGAGAGCTAGCGACAGCGCGAGAAGCCGCCGCATCCCGTCCCCGTAGCTCCCGAGGGGCACGCGTCGGCCGCCGCCCTGGAAGCCCAGCAGCACGCCGGCTCGGTCGGACCGCATCCGCGAAGCGTCACTGGTCAGGAAGCGGATCGACTTGAGGTCGCCTTCAAGCAGCTTCATGGCGTCGACGACCTCGGATTCCCGGTCCTCGGTCAGCACTCGGTCCCACAGGACCCGCATGCGATCGGGATCGAGCGAGTCAGGCGTGACCAGCTCGACCGGCGGGGTCGGGATCTCCGACCCTGCCGCGACGGGACCGGTGGGGGGTTGTCGCAACGCTCGGAGAGGGATTCTGGACGTGAGCAACGCGCCGTTCTCGGCGAGCGGAAGACGCCTAGCCCCCTTGAACGCTTCGCCCGTGATCTCGAGAGCGAACGGGACGGCTTCTCCCGAATCGCCGCCGAAGTACCGAGGATTGTCATCATCGTCCACGAGACTGACATCGACGGAGATCTGTCCGTAGCCGTCACCCGACAGGCGAAAACAAGCTCCTGGATCGGCAAGATGGCCGAAGAAGAAATGGGAAATGTCGAGCCGCGAGCCTCGCGCGGGTGGCGTACCGGTCTCGGTCATCTCACCTCGCCGATTCGCCGCTCGCGTGAGTACGAGGGGATCTCCTCCCGAAACCAGAAAGTGGATCGCCTCGAGAATCGACGTCTTGCCGCAGTTGTTCTTGCCGACCAGCAGATTCACGCGAGTGAGCTCGTTCAACGAGTACGTCTCGAACCCACGGAACCCTTTCAGTTGGAGCGTGCCAAGCATGTGCGGTCCTCGTGTCTATCCGGCGCCGTCAACGGACGATCACCGGCCCGTGCCGCACGGCGTCGCGCAGTTGCTCTTCCTGCTCGCGCAACCATTCCCGCACGGCCGCCTCGTCGGGCAAGGTACCACGGCGCACGCAGATCGTCGTCGTGCGCGACGGAGTCGGCGGACGCGGGCCGGACGCCGGCTCTTCGCCGGCGGACGGCGAATTCGCGTCGATCAACTTCGCCGCTTCCTGCAACGCCCGCCCGACCCGCGTGTCCACCGCGTCGATCTCGGATCGCCACGCGGCGAGAGATCGAGCGTCGCGTCCGACGGAGATCGTCGTGCGTCGTCACGGCGAGGGGTGGCGGCGCGTGAAGGCCCAGTCGCCGGCGAATCTCCTCCTGATCCACGGCGACGAGCCTCGACCACGTGGCGTCTCCCGCGAGTGTGGCGCCGGCCGCCTCGATCGCTCCGGTCAGCTCCCGGTGCTTGTCGACGATCGCTTCGCGCAGCGCGGCCGCCAGCGCGGCAACGATCGGGCCGACCTGGTCGGTCTCCGTCAGCAACGAACGTTGCGTGACGACGGCGTCCATGTCGGCCGCAGCACCCGCGACGACGGGCAGCCCCTCGGCGTGACGGCGAAACGCCCCCGCCCGCTTCCAGCCGGGCATCCGAGCCTCGGCGCGGCCGGCAAGGCGGGTCCAGTCGTCGATGCAGCCCTCCAACTCGTCCTTTCGTGCATGGATCTCCGCAAGCTGCTCGGAGCCGGCAAGCCGCTTGAGCTCGTCGATGGCCGCGGCGTCGGGAACCGGGGGCAGCGGGGCCGACCCGCCGGCGCGGCTCGCGAGCGCTTCGAGGGCGCCCAGGAACTCGGGCGCCCGAGCCTCTTCGTCCCCGCTCTTCGTGGCGATTCCCAGCCTTCCGAACAGCCCGCGCAACGCGATCCGCTGGCTGGTGGTCAGCCGGACCTTCTCGGGACGGAACTCCGCCGCCTTGACTCCGGCCTGGTCGAGCGCGCCCGCGGGCACCGGCCGTCCGTTCCGCGTGGCGCGCAGATGACCGGCGCGGTGCAGGGCGATGAGCACGGCGTCGACGGCGTCCTGCGGCCAGCCGTAGGGGGCGGCCTTCAGGGCCTTGTGGAGCGCCGTGCCACGGGCGCCGGTTCCGACGGCGCCGAGCACCTCCTTGGCCACCGGGTGGGCGTCGGTGGCGCCGTCCCAGCCGACCACCTTGAGAGGCTGGTCCGACCCCTGGCGGGCGCGGGTCACCGCCCCCTCCCACCCACGGTGGTCGCCGTCGTCGAAGCGGGGAAAGAGGCGCGCGAGGGAAGCGTCGGCGCCGGTCTTGAGCTTCTCGGTCAGGCTGTCGCCGAAGATCTCGGTGCCGCCGCCCTGGAGAACCATCGCGGCGCGCAACACGTCGCGGACGATGGCGTCCCGCTCCTGTGCGGCGCGCACCCGCCGGCTCTCCATGCTCTCGCGGGCCTCCTGACCCTCGGGCGAAGCGGGCACGCCGTGGTGGTCGAGCACCTGCCGGGCCGCCTCGGCGTCGAGGACGTGGCCCCGGAGGATGTCGGCGCTTCTCTGCGGCAGATGGACGTGCAGCGTCGGGTCACCGGCCCCCAGCCGCCGCGCCTCGTTGTCGACCTCCTTCCGCCCGCACGACCAGCCGTCGCGCAGCCAGACGCTGACGACGTCGCCGTTCGCGGCGGGCGGCTCGGTCCCGTTGTGCAGCGCGAGCTTGCGGCGCAGTTTGGCCTGACCGTGCTGGAGCCTGATTTCGTCCAGCGCCTCCTGGACGGCTTGCGCGAACAGGTGTTCGCGGCGGGTGGCAATCTCGACCTCGGTCAGGGCCTGCCGGCGCTCGCGGAACGCGCGGTCCCACTCGGCGCCCTCGGTCGTCTGCAGCCGGTACTCGTCGCCGACCTTCATGAGCACGCCGTCCCCGGCCAGCACCTCCAGCGTGCCGACGATGGCGTGACGCCGGGGACCGGAATCGGTCGTGATGTCGTCGATCAGCAGATCGGCCAGCGTGTTCGCGTTGGCGCGGACGCCGAGATCCGTGCCTTCCTGCCGCGGCAGCTTCCCGATCAGGAAGACCAGCCCGCAGAGGTCGCGCCGCAGTCGCCCCTGCTCGCTGTCGTCGTCCAGCTTCTGGATGCGGGTATTGAGCTCGTTCAGCAGCACGTTGGTGCTGACCAGGCTCGGCGCCAGCGCGTCGAAGAGATCGCTGGCGGGAATGGTCGCCCCGAGCGGGCGGTCGGCCACGCTCGCGAGCGAGTCGTGCAGGATGCGCAGTTGCGACCGGAGCTGGCTGTGGCTGCCGGCGGCATCGACGGCCTGGAAGCACGCCTCCCAGAAGCGCCGCCGCGTACAGAGCAACGGATAGTCGGCGACGCGGTCGCCCGCGTCCTCGGGCCGCGACGCCACCCGGGTGCCCTGCAGGTGACGGGCGACCTCGCCCCCATGCGCCTCGAACATCCGGTCGATCTCGGGGCCCGCGCTCGGCCGCTTGTGCAGGAGCACCTTGCGCGTAACCGCCTCGACGTCGGCATCGGTCAGCTCGACCGCGATCCGGAAGCGGTCTCGGAGCCACAGCAGCGCCGGGGTGCCGGCCGAGAGCGCCGACTGCCCGGCGCCCACGAGCATGACGCGGCTGTCGAGCTGGGTCTGCACCGCCTCGGCCACCTCCGTCAGAGCGGCCGAGCGATCCTGAGCCTCGTTGATGTACTGCTGCACCTCGTCGAGCACGACGACGGTGTGCGGCAGCTCGCCGTTCGGGGACAGCGCCTGCCGCGCGGCCTCGATGAACTGCTCGGTCGAGATGTCGGTCCTCAACGGCGGGAACTGTTGCGTCAGCAGTTGCCGAGCCGACCTGACGTCGGCCGCGAAGCTGGCGTCCGCCGCGATCAACGCCTTGGCGATGACGGGGCTGACGTAGAGGTTGTGGAGCTCGCTCAGCCAGTCCTTCCCTTCCGTCTCGACCGCCGCCCGGACGCCGTCGAGCAGCCCCCGCTCGCGCAGCCAGAAGCAGAAGCGCGCCTGGGGATACTGAGCGGGCCAGCCACGGGCACGGAGCAGAATCGACAGCACGGTGTGCCGGACGTGATCGACGCTGCCCCCGAGCATGGTGCCGGCGGCGGCCACGGGAGACCGCCCCGCCCGGTGCGCGTGGGTGTCGAGCTCGCGAAGCTGGGCCCGAACCTCGTCGGGCAGCCCGCCACGAACGAGACCACGGGCGGTCGCCCCGTCGGAGAACTCCGTGTTCACCCACAGGTGGGTGAGCATCTTGATGAGGTGCGACTTGCCGCTGCCGAAGAAGCCGCTGACCCACGCAGACTCCTGCTTCGGGGTCCCGAGGTTTGCGAGATAGCGGTCGAGAATGCGTTGGAGCGCGTCGCCGAACTGCCCGTCGCAGACGAACGTCTCGAGCTCGGCCCGCAGCTCCTTCATCGCCGGCTCGTCGGCGTTGTCTGCGATGCGCGCCTGTCCGCCGTTGGCGAGCCGCGCCGTGCGCGGATCGCGATCGAGTACATCGTGAATCTTCACGGAATAGGTCCCCCACCGTGCAGCGTGATCCCCTGCGCCAGGTAGTTCCAGCCGTCGCGGGCGTCGAGCAGCCGATAGTTGCTCTCGTTCTTGGTGCCGGGGAAGAACACCACCAGCCTCCCGCGAATCGACTGCTCGACCGTGCGGATTACCTCGGACACTCTCAGAAAGCCGTACAGCGAGGCGACACCGAGCAGTGCCACGACGCTGTTCTCGCCGACCGCCTCAAGCTCAGCCCGCAGCCGGTTGGCGACATGTTCGCGGAACTCGCCTTCCAGCTTCATCCCGAGCAGCTCCGGATCCTCGAACCACGATTCCCGATACTCGTCGGCGGCCATCCATTCGGCGAACCAACGCGTGCAGTCGACCAGCGTCCAGTCGTGCCCACTGCGTCGCGTTGCCTGCTCGAACTCGCCGATCCGCGCCCGCAGGGTGCGTTCGAGCTCCTTCTCGTAGACGACCAGCATCACCCGCTGCGCACCGGCCACGCTGCGCGGCCACGGAACGCTGACGTGCCGTTCGTAGCCCGCCGCCAGATCTTCGATCTTGCCCACGCTCAGGTCCTCGCCGCCGCGGGGTCGACGCGGCCGCGCCTCATCGAAGGTGTTGCGCGGGCCACTGTGGCGCTCAGGTCCTCGCCGCCGCGGGGTCGACGCGGCTTACGTCGATCGCTCAGGCGTGGTCGGCGCGAAGCCATGCGGCTGACTTGTCGCCCTAGGAAGTCGAGGATGGCCGACCGCAAGCGACCTGGACACTCGAGACGGCGGGTGCTCCGCGCTACTCCTCCCGCAGGGCCACGAGGGGATCGACCCCCATCGCCCGGCGCGCCGGCAGGTAGCACGCCGCGAGCCCGGTCAGGACGAACACGAACGCCACGCCCGCGAAGATGCCGACGTCGGTGGGCGCGGTCTCGAAGAGAAAGCTGGACAGCGTCCGCGAGAGCACCACCGCGACCGCCGTGCCGATCGCGAGCCCCACCAGCACGAGGACCAGCCCCTGCCGCAGCACCATGGCCAGGATCGACCTGCGCTCTGCGCCGAGGGCCAGCCGCAGGCCGAACTCGCGGGTCCGGTGGCTGACGGAGGTGGCGATGACCGCGGCGATGCCGGTCACGGTGATGAAGAAGGCCAGCGCGGCGAAGAGGCCCAGCAGGACCACGGAGAGGCGCCGCGTCGTCGTCATGCCGGCGCGGGTCTCCTCCAGCGTCCGGAAGTTCTCCACCGGCTGCTCCGGATCGACGGCGTGGACCGCGTCCCGCACCTGGCCACTCAGGGCCCGGGGATCCGCCCGCGCCCGCGCCAGGACGCGGGTCGGCGAGCCGGCGCCCTGCAGGAACGGCCGGTAGAGCTGATCCGGCGGCTCGCGGTCGAGCCCGTGGTCGCGCACGTCGCCGACGACGCCGACGATGGTCACCCAGGTCTCGCCGTCGTCCAGACTGACGCGCTGCTGGAGGGGGTTCTCGCCGGCGCGCCAGTGCCGCTCGGCCAGCGACCGGCTGATGACCGCCACCGGCGTCGTGGCGTCGTCGTCGAGCCGAGCGAACGTCCGGCCGGCGAGCAGGGGGACGCCGATGGTCGCAAAGTAGCCGGGGCTGACGACGCGCGTCTCCAGCTCCGGACGCAGGTCCGGGTCCTCGTAGGTGCGGCCCTCGATGGCGAACCGCTGCTGCTGTCCCACCTCGCTGGCCATCGGAAAGCCGTTGGCGACCGCCGCCGCGATCAGCCCCGGCCGGTCCTGCAGGCGCTGCAGGATATCGGTGAAGAGCTGGCGGCGACTCTCCGGCGTCGTGTACTTCGACCAGTTGGGGAAGACCTCGGCGGTCAGCACGCGTGCCGGATCGAATCCGGCATCCACCTGCTGCAGGCGGTAGAAGCTGGTCAGCAGCAGCCCGGTGGCGATCAGCAGCACGAAGGCGGCCGCGACCTGCGATGCCGTCAGCAGCCCCCGCACGCGGTGCCGCGCGCGGGTGTCGGTGGTCTGTGCGCCGGCCTCCTTGAGCGCCACCGCCACGTCGCGCCGCGCCCCCAGGGCGGGGGCCGCGCCGAACGCGACCCCGGTCAGCAGCGACAGCCCGAGGGTGAACGCCAGTACCCAGCCGTCGATCGCCACCTCCGTCGTCCGGGTCGTGAACAGCGCCGCGAACGCCACGAGCAGGTCGAGGCTCAGCCACGCGATCAGCAGTCCGAAGGCGCCGGCGGCGACGGCGAGCAGGCTCGACTCGGTCAGCAACTGCCGCAGCAGGCGCGCGCGGCCCGCGCCGAGGGCCGACCGGAGGGCGAACTCGCGCTCGCGCCGGCTCATCCGCGCGATCGTGAGGTTGGCGACGTTGGCGCAGGCGATGAGCAGCACCAGCACGGTGGTGGCCAGCAGAATCAGGAGGGTGGGACGCGCCTCGCGCGTCAGCTCGTCGGCGAGCGGCATCGTGACCGCGGTGTATCCCGAATCGTCCGGATAGGTCGCCGGATGGTCGCGCTGCAGCCGGCCGGCCACGGTGGCCAGCTCCGCCCCGAAGCGGTCGACTCCAACCCCCGGCGCGAGCCGGCCGAAGGCGGTCATGCCGCGGAACGCGGTGCGATCCTCCTCCATCCGGGCCTCGGCGCGGGCGCGGAACGGACATGCCGACGTCGGCATGTAGACGTCGTTCTCCCGCGGATACTGCGGAACCGGCGGCAGCACCCCGACCACGGTGTGCGGCCGGTCGTTCATCTCGAAGGCCTGCCCGACGATGTCCGGATCGCCCCCGAAGCGCTGCTGCCAGTACGGGTAGCTGAGGACCAGCACCGCCTCGGCCCCGAGATCGTCGTCGCCGTCGCGGAACGTCCTGCCGTGGAGCGGCTGCACGCCCAGCACGTCGAAGAAGTTCGCCGACACCACCCCGGTCAGCACGCGGTCCGGCTCGCCGCGGTCGAGCAGCGTGAACGACATCCCGTGGTACTCGACGAAGCCGTCGAGCGTCGGGAGCTGCTCCCGATAGTCGCTGATCTCCTTGACCGAGAAGGGGATGTTGGCGGTGCCGGCCCGCGGCGCCTGCTGCCGGGCGAGCACCAGCTCGTGTCCGTCGGCATACGGCAGCGGCCGCAGCAGCACCCCGTTGACCAGGCTGAAGATCGCGGTGTTGGCGCCGATGCCGAGCCCGAGGGTCAGCACCACCGTCAGGGCGTACCCCCGCGATCCGAGCAGCGAGCGCAGGCCGTATCGGACGTCCCGTGTCAGCGTGTCCAGCATGGGTTTCGCTTCAGGGCGGGGACTCTATTCGTAGTCGGCGGCGGCAAGGGACAGGCGCACGATTTCGGCGTCGTTCCGCACGACGACATGCCGGTTCGCGAACGCCGGATGCGCCCACAGCACGGCGCGGTCACCCCAGCGGCCGGTGGCGCCGCCCTGCGTGCGGGTGGTCGGCGTCAGCAGATGCGTCCGGTCGATCTCCTCGTACCCCTCGGGCGAGAAGCGCGCGATCATCAGGTCGCCCGAGTCGTTGGTCACGAACCAGCGGTCGCGGTTACGGACAAAGTAGGCGGTCGCCCAGCGGTCCTGGGCGTTCATGCGATCGCTCTGCCACAGCCGCGCGCCGTCGGTGGCGTCGATGCCCCGCAGTTCGCCGTAGCTCCCGACGCCGTAGAGATGGTCGCCGACGACGATCGGGGTCGAGATGATCGCGTGCAGCGTGTCGGTCTGCTCCGGCAGCTCGCCCCGGTTGCGCCCCCGCCACAGCACCCGCGCCGCCGGCCGGTCCGGGTTCAGCGCCAACATCATCGCGCCGTTGAAGAACTGGCTGACCACGAGATAGCGCCCGCTGCGCACCGGCGTCGCGATCGACAGCCCGCCTCCGATCTCGAAAGGCTGCTCCCAGTAGACGTCGCCGGTCGCGGGGTCGAGCGACGTGATCGCCGTCGCATGCCAGACGATCAACTGCCGCGCGCCGCCCGCGTCGATGACGGGCGACGCGTAGCCGGTCTCGGAGCTGTTCTCCAGCGCCCGCCACACCTCTTCCCCGGTGGCCTTGTCGAAGGCGGCGACCTTCGCGTCCGGCTCGCCCCCGAGCACCACGATCAGCAGATCGCCCTCGACGAGCGGCGACTGCGACACCCCGTACACCGGCACCGTGACGCCGTACTCGTCCTGGGTGTCGATGCGCCAGACGAGGTCGCCGGTCGCGGTGTCGAAGCACGACAGCATCCCCGCCGCCCCGAGGATGTACACGCGGTCGCCGTCCACCGTGGGCGTCGCCCGCGGCCCCGTCGCGAACTTGAAGTGGATGTTGCGGTAAGTGGCCGGCCACTCCTGCGTCCACAGACGCTCGCCGGTCTCCTCGTCGAGGACCACCAGCCGCTCGCGGCCGTCCATGGTGCGGCTGCCCGGCGTCTCTTCGTAGTCGAGGACGAAGACGCGGCCGCCGGCCACCGCCGGCCCCGCGAAGCCGCCGCGCACGGGAACCCGCCACTTCACGACCAGACCGTCGTCGGCGAACCGCTCGACGAGGCCGGTGTCGCGCCACACTGCGTCGCGGTCGACGCCGCGCCACTGCGGCCAGTCCTCGGCGCCGAGCGAGACCGCGGTCAGGCAGACGGCAACGCAGCCCATCGCAACCGCCATCCGGCTGCGTGCATGATGATCAGACATCGACTACTCCACGGCCAGTCCGGAGCCGCTCCTCTCACGACCGGAAGCCGGTGGCTACCAGGTCACTCGTCCGTCGGTGCCCAGGATCTATCGTCGATGTCGGCCATCATGATCCTCCGGCGCGCCGGTGCCATGATAAGCGTGATCGGACCGCTCTCGCAAAGCGCGGCGGCGCAGCCGACCCCCGCGCCTGGAGCTGCGCGAACTCCTCCGCGGTAACGCCTGGTCGCCCGGATGCTCGGGCGCGCGAGCTGAGGCCGGGGCTTCGCAGGAAGGGAGCACGGCCATGAGGTGGATCGGTTGGATCGGACGTCGGCTGTGGCTCCTCTTTCGGAAGGAGGTGGCGGACGCGGCGCTGGCAGAGGAAGTTGCCTTCCATGTCGAGATGGAGACTGCGGAGCTGGTCCGTCGGGGCTGGGAACGGCAACCGGCGCGTCGCGAGGCCCTGCGGCGCCTCGGGGGGGTCGAGCCGACGAAGGAGTGGGTGCGCCAACAGCGTGGTGGGCGTCTGGTGGACGACGTAATCCAGGACGTGCGCCACGCACAGCGGAGCCTCAGGCGAACCCCGGGCTTCACCCTGAGCGCGGTGATGGTGCTGGCGCTCGGCATCGGGGCGAACGCCGCCGTCTTCACCGTCGTGAACGCGGTGCTCCTGAAGCCGCCTCCGTATGCGGAGCCGGGCCGCGTCGTCTACGTCTACCAGGATTCGGACGGAGGCTCCAGGGTTCCCATGTCCAGCTCCTTCCCCGCGACCCGTGACATGGCCACGTATACGGATGTGTTCTCGGGTGTTGCCGCTATCTCGGCCTCCACACTCACGTGGGAGGCCGACGACGGCCCCCGGCAAGCGCTGGTCGAGTACGTCACTGCCAGTTACTTCCCGGTGCTCGGCGTCGAGCCGAGCCTCGGTCGGTGGTTCGAGCCCGCTGAGGACGCGGTCGGCGCCGGCAACTTCGCCGTCGCCAGTCATCGAACGTGGCGGACACAGCTCGGAGCCGACCCCGATGTCATCGGCCGGGCGCTTCGGATGGGAGGTCAACTGGTCACGGTGATTGGGGTGGGCCCCGAAGGGTTCAACGGCAACCGTGAACCGCTCGTGACCGATTTCTGGCTCTCGATCTCCTCGGTGGGGGTCGGGGGCGCATTCCGGATCGCGAATCTCGAGCGCAGGGAGGATCATTGGTACGATGTCCGCGCGCGCCTGGCCACGGGCGTGACGGTGGCGCAGGCCCAAGGCGCCATGGATACGCTCGCCACGCGGCTGGCGGCCGAGTATCCGAGTCTGAACCGCGGGCGCGGGATCACCGTCTTCGGCACCGGGGAGGTCCGTGTGCACCCGGCCCTCGACGGCGTCCTGCTACCGGTGGCGGTGGCGCTGCTGGGCATCGTGGGTCTCGTCCTGGCCCTGGCCTGCGCCAACTTGGCGAACCTCCTGATCGTGCGGGGATTCTTCAGGGGCCATGAGGTCGCCGTGCGGCGGGCGCTCGGGGCGAGCCGGTCGCGCGTGGCCCGGCTGTTCCTGAGCGAGTCCATCCTGCTGTCGCTCATGGGAGGCGCCGTCGGGATCCTGCTCGGGTGGTGGGTCCTCCGTTTCGTGCCGCTGGTCGTCGGTCCCGCCGCCGCGGCTTTTGGCGTGACGGCCGACGTGGCGCTCTCCATCGACCGCGCCGTGCTGCTCTACACACTCGCCGTCACGCTGGTCACCGGGACGCTCTTCGGTCTCGCGCCGGCTCTCCGATCCGCACGATCGGACGCGGAGGGCGTTCTTCGCGCTGAGGGACGCGGCGCCAGTCCGGGCCGACGGGCGACGCTCCTGCGCAACACACTCGTCGTGGTGCAGTTGGCGGCGTGCCTCGTGCTGATCGTCGGGACAAGCCTCCTCACGCGAAGCTTGGCCAACGTCCAACGCGTGGACCCCGGTGTCGATGCCGACCGGCTGGCGTACGTCGCGACCAATTTCGGACCCGGGGATGTCTCGCCCGAGGAACAGGCGGTGCGATTGCAAGAGCTGATGGACCGGGCAGCCACGCTGCCGGGGGTGACCTCGGTTGCCTTCACCACGCGACTGCCGGTGATGCCGGGACCGAGCACGACGACGAGCGTCGAAGGATACGCGCCGCCATCCGGATCCGACTCGGTGGAGTTGCCGTTCGCGTTGGTGAGCGACGACTACTTCGGCACGGTCGGTGTCCGCGTGACGGCCGGACGGGCGTTCGGCCCTGACGACACTCTCGGCACGACGCCGGTGGCGATCGTGAACGAAGCCGCGGCTCGACGCTTCTGGGGCGAGGCTGATCCGGTGGGCCGCCGCATTCGCCCGCAGGCGACACCCGATGCCTGGACCGAAGTCGTCGGTGTCGTCGAGGACATCAAGGTGTCGAGCTTGAACGAACCGCCGACCCCCATGCTGTTCTATCCCATCCGTCAGAGTCCATCTCAGGGATACGTGCTCGTGCGCACCGACGCCGACCCGGCAACGTTGCTGGTCGGCCTTCGCGCGCAACTCCGGGCGGTGAGCGCGGATCTCCCGCTCTCGGCCTTGGGGACTCTGGCGGCGCGGCTCGACGATTCGCTGCTGCTGGCCCGGGTCTCGGCTGGTCTGTTGAGCGGGTTCTCGCTCCTGGCCATGCTACTGGCCAGTCTGGGCCTCTATGCCGTCGTGTCGTTTTCGGTCGCGCGCCGCTCGTCGGAAATCGGGATCCGCATCGCTCTGGGGGCGGAGCGCTCGCGTGTCGTGGGGATCGTCATGCGCGAGATGCTGCTGACGCTGATCATCGGCCTCGCGGTCGGATCCGCCGTGGCGCTGTTGGCCGCGTCACTGATCGAGCCGGCGCTGTATCAGGTCTCCGCCCTCGACGGGGCGAGCTTCCTGGTGAGCGCGCTGCTGCTCGCGGCTGTCGCCATCCTGGCGACGTATCTTCCTGCCCGGCGCGCCGCGGGCGCCGATCCGCTCGAGGCGTTGCGCGTCCAGTAGGCAGTCTGAACGGCCCGCCGTCTCGGGTCGGCCTCTTCCCCGTGTGACGCTCCGCGAGCGCGCTCGGCGCGGGCAGACGAACGACGCGAGAGACGTTGCGCAGGCCGCTGCTTGTGCTTGGAGCGATCGGCAGCCTGAACAGGGGCGCTTCGGTTTTGTCCGTCGTGAAGACGCAGACCGTGACGGATGCGGTGCCGTCTAAACGATCACCCTGAACGATAACGGCCGGTCGCGGTTTGCCCGCATAGCCGGCGCCGGACACTGTCCAGATTTCACCGCGCGTCATACCGATCCGCGGTCCGAAGTCGCGTCGATGAACGCTTGATCTTCGCGTTCACGCGCACTGTGGGCCACGGCGCAGGACTGGCGGTGAGCCTCGGTGCGGAAGTCCGCCGTTCTGGTATCGGGCACCCAGAACTGGACCGGCCTGAACCCCCGGGCACGCATCCGTTCGCGATAGGCTCGCGCCTGTTCGAGCGAGCCGGGGCTTTCCGATGTCTCTGAGGGCACGGTATCGCTCCTGGTTGCGGGCCGGCACGCATCGGCCGCGCATCCGTTCAGCACGCATCGCCGGGGGCTCTATTCGTAGTCGGCCGCGGCGAGCGACAGGCGTACTACCTCGGCGTCGTTGCGCGCCACGACGTGCCGGTTCGCGAACGCCGGGTGGGCCCACAGGACTGCCCGGTCGTCCCAGCGGCCGGAGGCGCCGCCGCGGGTGCGGGTGGTCGGCGTCAGCAACAGCGTCCGGTCGATCTCCTCGTACCCCGCCGGGGTGAATCGGGCCATGACGAGCTCGCCCGTCTCGTTGACGACGAACCAGCGGTCGCCGTTCTGCACCAGGTACGAGTTCGCCCACCGCTCGTGCGGCGTAAGCCGATCGGTCGACCAGAGCCGCTCGCCGGTCGCCGCGTCGAGGCCGCGGAACTCGCCGTAGCTGCTGAGGCCGTACAGCGCGTCGCCCGCGACCACCGGCGTCGACAGCGTCGCCCCCTGCGGCGGACGATCGGTCCGGCTGAGATTCTCGCCGCTCCACAGGGGGCGCGCCGCCGGCCGATCCGCGTTCAGGGCCATCATCAGACCGCCGTTCTCCACCTGGGTCACGAGCAGGTACCGCCCGCTCCGCACCGGCGTCCCGATCGTCAGCCCGCTCGGGACCACGAAGTCGTGCTGCCACCAAGTGGCGCCGGTGACCGGATCGAGCGACGTCACCGCCGCCGCGTGCCAGACGATCAGTTGGCGCACGCCGCCCGCGGTAATCACGATCGGTGACGAGTAGCCCGGCTCCGAGGTCGTCTCTATCGCGCGCCACGCCTCGGCGCCGGTCATCTTGTCGAACGCCACCACCATCGCGTCCGGCTCGCCGCCGAGGAGCGCGATCAGGTGGCCGCCCTCCACCAGCGGCGACTGCGACACCCCGAAAACCGGCACCGTCACCCCGTAGTCGAGGGCGGTGTCGACCCGCCAGAAGAGCTCGCCGGTCGCGACGTCGAAGCACGACAGCGTCCCTGCCGCCCCGAGGATGTAGACGCGGTCGCCGTCCACCGTCGGCGTCGCCCGCGGGCCGATCGCGAACTTGAAGTGGATGTTGCGGTAGGCGGCCGGCCACTCCCGCGTCCAGAGGACCTCGCCGGTCTCCTCGTCGAGGACCAGCAACCGCTCGTGGCCATCCATGGTGCGGCTGCCCGGCGTCTCCTCGTAGTCGAGGACGAAGACGCGGCCGCCGGCCACCGCCGGCCCCGCGAAGCCGCCGCGAATCGGCGTCCGCCACTTCACGACCAGCCCGTCGTCGGCGAAGCGCTCGACGATGCCGGTATCGCCCCACACCGCGTCCCGGTTGACGCCGCGCCATTGCGGCCAGTCCTGGGCCTTGACGCCGATCGTTGCGAGGCAGACGACCGCACACGCGATCGCGATGGTCGTCCGGGTCGGAAAATGACGGTCAGACATCGGCTACTCCACGGTCAGTACGAGACTACGTCGACGCCGGCACCCGGTGCCCGCGACCAGGTTGAAGCGCTCGCGCAGGCTCTTCGGCACGACGATCCGCCCGGCGCAGTCGATGGTGACAATCATGGCAGGATGGTATTGACGCGGGTACATCGCGTCAATACCTCGCATCAGCACGGACCGCCGGTGCCGCAAGACCCCGTTCACGAACCGCGGCCGCGACGGCTGACTCCGCCGGTCGTGCTGCCGCACCGTCGACGTCGACGGCTGACTTCGCCGGTCGTACTGCCGCACCGTCGACGTCGACGGCTGACTTCGCCGGTCGTACTGCCGCACCGTCGGACGACCTGAATTCCGAATTTCAGGTATTTCAGAAGTACGTTTTAATGACATTAAAGAAATCACGCTAATATTCAAGGCATGGAGGTAGCGCGGATTACGGCGCGCGGCCAGACGACCATTCCCAAACGGATCCGGGAGGTTGCCGGCCTGCACGAAGGCGACGTGGTCGCCTTCGCGATCGAGGGCGACCACGTGATCGTGCGAAAGGTCGCGAGAGGCTGGGACGACTACCTGCAGGGTCTGTCAGCGACCCTGAGCGAGTGGGCCTCGCCGGAGGACGAGGACGCCTGGCGTGACCTGTGAGCCGCTCGACGTCGTCGCCGTGCCGTTCCCATTCACCGACCGACCCGCCGTGAAGCGCCGGCCGGCGCTGGTCATATCCTCGGCGGCGTTCAACCACGCGCATGCGCAGTCGATCCTGGCGATGATCACGTCGGCGCGGAGCGACTGGCCGAGCGACGTGGCGATCCAGGACTGGCGCAAGGCCGGTCTCCAGGTCCCCTGCAAGGTTCGCCTCAAGCTCTTCACGCTCGACGGCGCCCTGATCCTCCGCAAGCTCGGCAGGTTGTCGAAACGCGATGGCGAAGCCGTCGCCAACGCGCTCGCGCGCTCGCTTGCCCTCGACTGACCCCGAGCGGATTCCGGGCGCCTCAATGCCTTGACCTTCTACACGTGATCCTGTACATGTAGAAGGCAGAGGCATGAAGCGATGAACGAACCCAGGACTGATCTGCCGCAGGGCACCCTCGACCTGCTGATTCTGCAGGTGGCCGCCGCCGGACCGATCCACGGCTATGGCATCGCCCAACGCATCAAGCAAGTCTCGCGCGACGTGCTCCAGGTGCCGCAGGGATCGCTCTACCCCGCACTCCACCGGATGGAGAACCGGAAGCTCCTCGCCGCGACGTGGAAGCCGTCGGATACTGGCCGCGACGCAAAGTTCTACCGGCTGACGCCGAAGGGCCGGGCGCGACTGCAGGTACAGACCGAGAGCTGGGCGCGGCTCGCCGAGGCCGTCGGTCTGATCCTCGGGACCGCGGACGGGGGTGCGCGATGAGCTGGTGGCGGCGCCTGCGGCATCGCGACCGCGCGGAAACGGAGCTGGACGCCGAGCTGCACGACCACGTCGAGCGGCAGGTGGCCGACCACCTCCGGGCCGGCCTGCCCGAAGGCGAGGCGCGCCGGCGCGCGCGCCTCGAGTTCGGCGGGCTCGATCAGGTCAAGGAGATGTGCCGGGACGCGCGCGGCATGCGGTGGATCGAGAATCTTGGACGCGACGTTCGGTACGCGTGCCGTCGGCTGGCGAGGGACCGGTCCCTGGTGACGCTGACCGTCTCGACTCTGGGGCTGGGCATCGGGCTCAACGTGACGGTCTTCACGATGGTCCACGCCATCTTCGTTCGCGGCCTGCCCTATGACGACCCCGCCCGCATCGTCAACGTCTGGTCGAGCACCGACCTGAGCAGTCAGTACCAGCGCATGTCGCTCCCGGACTTCGAGGACTACCGGCGCGATGCGACCTCGCTCAGCGGCCTGGCCGCGTTCACGGTCGACGGCCGCATGAGCCTGAGCGACGGTGAACACGCACCGCTGCCGCTGAACGGCTCGCTCGTCACCCCGAACACATTCCGCCTGCTCGGCCAGCCGGTTCTGATCGGGCGCGATTTCCTGCCCGCGGACGGCCAGCGCGGTGCGGGCAGAACGGTGATCCTCGGTTTCCACGTGTGGCGGAATCGGTATAGGGCGGACCCCTCTGTCGTCGGACGCGTCGTGCGCGTCGACGGCGAGTCGTCGACGGTCGTCGGCGTGATGCCCGAGGATGTGCAGTTTCCGTTCCGCGCGGAACTCTGGCAGGCGCTTCAACCGACCGAGGCGCTCGATCGCCGTGATGCCCGCGCGCTCGCAACGGTCGGACGCCTGCGCCCAGGCGTGGATCTCGAGGAGGCACAGGCCGAGCTGAGCGCCATCGCCGGACGACTCCGGTTGCAGCATCCCGAGACCAACGAGAGCACCGGCGTGATCTTGCAGACGTTCAACGACTGGGCCACCGGAGGGTCCGTCAAGTTGATCTACCTCACGTTGATGGGCGCCGTGGCGTTCGTCCTGCTCATCGCCTGCGCGAACGTCGCCAACCTCCTGATCGCGCGGTCGGCGCAGCGGGCGCACGAGGTAGCCATCAGACTCGCGCAGGGCGCCACCCGGTGGCAAATCGTTCGGCAGTTGTCGGTCGAGAGCCTCGTCCTGGGGAGTGCAGGTGGCGTCGCCGGGCTTGGAGTCGCAGCGGGCGGCGTGCGACTGGCCGACTTCCTGACCCGGGACATGGGAATCCCGGCATGGATTACGTTCACGATCGACGCACCGACCATCGCGTTCTTTATCGGGCTGTGCGTCATGACAACGCTGCTGTTCGGTTGCGCACCGCTGCTGCACCTGGCGGGGGCGCCGGTCGCAAGGCTCCTGCAGGAGAGCAAGCGGTCGGGAAGCTACGGCATCCGCGCCCGTCGCTTGAGTTCCGCGATGATTGTCGTCCAGGCAACGCTCGCGCTCGTTCTGCTGAGCGGAACCGGGTTGATGCTGCGGAGCCTCGACAAAATCTATCGGATCGACTTGGGCTTCGATCCCGATCGCGTCCTGTACGGAACGATCTCGCTGCCCTCCCGGAAGTATCCGGAGCCGGAAGAGCGCGTCCGGTTCCTCACGCAACTCGAGCAGCGTCTGAATGCGTCGCCCGGCGTCCGCGCGGCCAGCGTGGTGAGCAACCGGTCGACAGCGGTGCTCCAAGTAGACGGCCGACCGACCCCCGAGGATCTGCGGACCGACGTGTTCGTGCTGAACGTAGGCTCGCGCTACTTCGAGTCGCTCGACGCGCCGATCCTCCGAGGGCGCGCGCTGACGGAGGACGACGGGCGTGCCGGATCGGAAGCAGCCGTCGTGAACGCGAGATTCGCGGGGCTGTTCTTCGATGGCGAGGATGCGCTCGGCCGGCGGATCCGGATGCAGACGCCTGACGAATCGATGAGCCCCTGGCTGACGATCGTCGGCATCGGTTCGAACATCCGCACGGGAGACCTTCGGAAACGCGATCCACCCCCGGCCGTGCACGTGCCGTACCGCATCGAAGCCGGGCTCGGGTTCGGTCTCCAGATCCTGACTGAGAGCCCCCCGGCCACGTTCGTTCCGCAGCTACGGGCCGCGGTGCGCGCGCTCGACCAGGACCTGCCGGTGTACCGCGCGCAGTCGATGGCGACCCTGCTCGAAGACGCGCGCTGGTGGTTCGTCGTGCTGAGCGGCACCCTCGGTGTATTCGCAGCGTTCGCTGCCCTCCTGGCCGGGGTGGGGATCTACGCGGTCACGGCATGTTCCGTGGCGCAGCGAAAGCGAGAGATCGGGATTCGGATCGCGCTCGGGGCACAGGCGCATCAGATAATCCGGGCTGTTCTCGGTCGAGTCCTTGCCTACGTCGGCGTCGGCCTGATCCTCGGATTGGCGGGTGCCGTGGCCATTGGTCGCGTGATCGAGAGCCTGCTGGTTCAAGTCCCTCCCATCGATCCACTGACCCTCGCGCTCGTGCCGCTGGTCTTTGCCGTGCTGGTCGCTGTGGCGTGCGCGGGACCGGTACGCCGGGCGGTCTCACTCGATCCGTCAGATGTGCTCCGTTTCGAATGAACTCGCAGCGCAGCGGCGCACAACGTTCAGCCTGCCTTCGCGCAGGAGGAGAGTCGCATCATGCACGTCCGGTCTCGTGGGGGTTCTTCATGCCGTGAAGTGAGGTCCGGCTCACGCTGGGCGTTGCTGCACGTGATGGCCGCGTTCTGCGCCAGCGCGGCCATCGGCGTCGAGGCCGTCGAGAAGCAGGACGCGGAAGACGACGTTCGCGCGATCGTCGTCGAGGCGCTCGAACGCATGGACACTGGGCTGCAATTCACCATTTCCGCGACTCCATGGACCGCGGACCGGTGCTGAACGACATCTGGGCGAATCTCCAGGACGAGAACTACGCCGACATCCGTTTCTTCTTCAAGCGCTCTCGACGGGCATCGATCCGGCGGTGGATCGACTACGAGTGGACGGAGGAGCAGGCACCGCACGCTCCATCCGCGGGCGGGAATCGCGGTAGATCCGGCGCAGGTGCGCGATGAGCTGGTGGCGGCGGCTACGGGGCCGCGACCGGCTCGAAGGGGAGCTCGACGCCGAGTTGCGCGACCACGTCGAGCGGCAGGTGGCCGACCACGTCCGGGCCGAGATGTCCCCGGGGAGGCGCACCGTCGTGCGCGCCTCGAGTTCGGGGGCCTCGACCAAGTCAAGGAGATGCGCCGCGACGTCCGCGGCACACGGTGGCTGGGCGAGACGTGGCAGGACCTGCGGTTCGCGGTGCGGCTGCTGATCAAGGAACGCTGGTTCGCGGCGGCGGCGGTTCTCACCACCATCGCCCGCCGCCGGCGCGCCCCCGCGTCCGCCTCCCCGCTCCTCTACGAGGAAGCCGTCGACCCGGCCGTCCAGGTGCTGGGCGTGATGCGGACCTGATGTCGCGAGGGCTCGGTGAGTTCGGTGGCCCGTTCACCGGGACGGCACGCGCGAACACGGCGTCACTTGAGGATGGCGCCGTCCCAGAGCTCTTGAAGGAACCGCTGCACCGGCACGATCTCGACCCCGTGGTCGTCCCGCCGGCGACGCGGCTCGTGGCAGACCACCAGCTTCCGCTGGAGCGGAATCTCCTCGGCGAGGGCGAGCAGGCCCCGGTAGTCGCGGATCGAGACGCGCGACTTGGCCTTGACCTCGATGGCAACCGCATCGTCGATGACGAGGTCGACCTCGAGCTGCGACCGGCTGCGCCAATAGGTCAAGGGGTCATCGCGGCCGCGATAGTCGAGCCAGCTTCGCACCTCCAGGAACACCAGATGCTCCAGCGCACGGCCGTAGGCATCCGATCCGGGCTCGATGACGCCGGTGCGGCGCAGGGTGTTGGCGACGCCGACGTCGAAGAAATAGAACTTGGCCGTCGTCACCGGCTTTCGGGTGCGTGTCCCGCGAAACGCCGGAAGCTGATCGCCGACGAGGGTATCCTCGAGAATCCGGTAGTGCTCGCGTACGGTGCTCGGCGCCAGTCCCGTATCCGAGGCGATCTTCGCGAAGTTGACCTGCTCGCCGTTGGTCAGGCCCGCCACGTCGAGAAAGCGGCCGAAGTTGCCGATCGAGCGGGTCAGCCCCTCGGCTTGCACCTCCTCCTTCAAGTACGTCCCGACGTACGCCCGAAGATCGTCCCGCGGCGCCGACGCATCGAAAAACGCCGGCAGGCCGCCGCGGTTCACGCGATCCAGAAGTCGGTCGTCCCCGACTTCCGGGGACACGAGCGGGTGCAGCCGCGCCATGCGCGCACGGCCGGCGAGCAGGTTCGCGCCGCCCCGCTTGAGCTTGCGTGCACTGCTGCCGGTCAGCACGAATCGGAGCGACCGGTTACGTTCGATCAGCAGATGAATCTCGTCCAGCAGCGGCGGGCACTTCTGGATCTCGTCGATCACCACGATCTCGCGACGCGGGTCCAGGGTCTGCCGCAGATGCTCGGGATGGGTGCTCAGTTGCCGGAACGTGTCGGCTTCGAGGAGGTCGTAGATCGCCGCATCGGGGAACGTATGGCGGACGAGCGTGCTCTTGCCGGTCTGGCGGGGTCCGAGCAGAAAAACGGAACGGTCTCGGACAAGAGCCTGCAAGTCCAGAACCCGGCGGTACATATCAGCGACATTATTGCTGATTTACATGAAATCCAGCAACTATGACGCCGATTTGTACCGCCGCTGTCTTCGGCTCACCGGCGCGAGTGCCGGAGCGCCGCCGAGGCGCTTACCGGTCCGGGTCGAGCCGGAACCCGCGCCGCGTCTCCGGCGTCCAGGTGCCGGGCATCACGTAGTCGTCGCGGCGCGGCATCCTGATCTGCGGCAGGGTGTCCGCATCCAGGACATCCTCCTCGGCGATGATGTCGTTCCGATAGAGGAGGAACGCGGTTACCGCGTAGGCCTCGTCGTCGGTGAGGATGCCCGGCCGGTCGTAGGGCATGACGCGGCGCACGTAGTCCCAGATGCTCGGCGCGAACGGCCAGTGGCGGATCGGCCAGTAGTTGGTGCGCGTGCTGACGTCACCGCCGACCAGGGCGATGGAGGGGCCCTCCTCCCCGGTCGGACCGTGGCACGTCGAGCAGCCGCGGCGCGCGAACACCATTGCGCCCTCGGCGGCGTTGCCGCTCCCCTCGGGCAGGTTCGCACCGTCGGGTCCGACGATGCGATCGCTCCGCTCGGCCCCGGTGAGAGGACGGCCGAGGCCGGAAGGAGACGCGGCCTCTTGCGCCTGAACCGCCGTACTCAGCAGGCCGGCCGCCGCGAGCGCGCCCGCAATCTGCAGGCACGCCCGGCCCATCCCGCTACGCATGGACGTCGACCACGACGTCGACGGGCTCCAGCCCGTTCGTGACCTTGCCATCGGAACCCACCTTCCACGGCTGAATCCAGTTGCAGTGCCCGAGCTGACTCTGGATCGTCCCGTACAACTGCCCTCGCGTGAGACCCCAGTACTCCGCGTACTCGGCCTCCGTGGGCTGAAGCTGTCCCCGCTCGTCGAGACAGCGCGACTGCAGCACCGCCTCCTCCCCGTTCCAGCGCCACGGCAGGCAGAAGCGCGTGTGCGCCTTCGGCAGCACCGGTCCCACCAGCTCCGCCTCCTGGTACGTGGCGCCGCCATCGGTCGACACCTCGACCCGGCTGACCTTGCCGCTACCCGACCACGCCAGCCCGCTGATGACCTGGGCGCCGTGCGCGGGCAGCCGCTGGTTGCCCGACGGCTGGGTGATCACCGAGTTCGGCCCGAAGTCGTAGGCGTCGCGCTGCGTCTTCGGGTCCGGCGTCAGGAAGCGCGAATGCTCCTGGAACGACAGGTACGGCTGGTCGACGACCTTGATGCGCTTGAGCCACTTCACGTTGTAGATGCCCTCGAACCCGGGCACCAGGAGCCGCAACGGGAAGCCGTGGTCGGGCCGCACCGGCTCGCCGTTCTGCCCGTAGGCGACGAGCACGTCGTCGAGGGCCTTGGCGAGGGGAAGGCTCTTGGTGTGCCGCCCGCCGTCGGCCGCCTCCGCGATGATCCACGACGCGCCGTCGCGCAGGCCGACCTCGTCGAGCAGAACCGACAGCGGCACCCCGGTCCACTCGCTGCACCCCATGCGGCCGTGCGTCGCCGTCACCGTCGCGCCCCGGGGACTCGGCCGGTTGCCGACGCATTCCAGGAAGTGCACGCGCGAGACGAACGGCAGCCGGCGCAGCTCGTCCATGGTGAACACCAGCGGCCGGTCGACCATCCCCTCGACCATCAGGGTGTGCTCGGCCGGATTGATGTCGGGAATGCCGTAGTAGTGCTGCGTCGTGAAGTGCAGCGAGGTCGGCGTGATGGTGCCGGTCAGCTCGGCCAGCGGGGTCTTGGCGCTCGGCCGCTGCGGGTTGGGCCGGATGCGCGGGGTTTCGCTGTGGCTCCGCCCCTCGATCTCGCGCGTGGTCGTGACGAACCGGGAGCGCTGGCCGTAGAGCACGCTTCCGAGGGCGTTGCTGTCGGCGGCCACCGGCGCCTGTGCCGCCGCCGCGGCCGAGCCGCCGGCCAGCTCCAGGGCCGGGGACGACGCGACGAGGCCGGCCGCGACCGCGCCCTTCTGCAGAAACCGCCGCCGGCTCGGGTGTGTGCCGCTCATCGTCTTCCTCCCCAGGGTCTTTCGCTCCAGTTCAATTCGCCGGAAACCCGCCAGAAGTCCCTCGAAGCAGCCCGGCGGTCTCGCCACGGGCTGCCAGTCCGTCACGGTGACGACGGAAACGCCGGCGCCGATGCGAACCGTCCCGAAATCAGAAAATCGCCAGCGCGTTGATCGGCGAACCGGTGCCGGTCTCCACCGCCAGCGGCGACGCGACCAGCGTGAACTCCCAGCGATTCAACGACGCCGCGGTCTCCGCGAGCGCCTCCAGGTCCTGGTTGTCGAACAGGTCGACCCCCATCGCCACGATCGTCAGCAAGTGCACCGGCAGGCGGACGTCTTCGACCAGCGACGGCACGACGTCGAGGGCCGCATCGCTGCCCAGGAACGAGACGTCGCGCGACTTGAACCACGGCATCGTCGAGGCGTGGAGCCCCGCCGCGTTCTCCGAGATCGTCCACGGACCGACGTCGGCGCGGCGCGCCCACCGGCCGGTGCGGATGAAGATCGCGTCGCCCGGCTGCACCGTGACCCCCGCCATCTCCTCCCAGGCGTCGAGGTCCTCGGTGTAGATCGGGGTCCCCGGCTCGAGATACGGCACCCCCTTCAGGCGCGGGATGTCGAGCAGCACGCCGCGCGTCACGATGCCGCCCTGCAGGTTGACGATCGACGCGTTGGAGCACCCCGCCTCGGTGATCGTGTCCTGTGAAACGCCGTTGTACATCTGCCCCTTGTGGAGGATGTGGCACAGCGAGTCGATGTGGCTGTGGGAATAGCCGTGGTAGCTGACCTGATAGTTGTCGCTGACGCCGCCGAAGAACGCCGACGCGACGGCCTCGTCGGGCACGCCCAGCATGCGGCGCCCGAACGGCAGCGGCACGTCGTCCGCCTCGTCCTGCAGCACGCGGTGCGCGAGCGATACGGTGATGCCCTCGGTAGCCAACCCCATCGCTTCCAGCCGCTTCTCAGGCGTGATCAGGTTCGCCGCCCCGAGCTGGTCGTCCGCTCCCCAGCGGCCCCAGTTGGACAACTCGTCCATCAGGCGCTCGATGTCGGCCTGGTCGAGCTCGCGCGACTCCGGGGTGAAGGCCGGCGGTACGTAGGCCGCCGGCGCCGCGTCGTCCATCGCCTCCGCGGCGAGGTCGGTGCCGGACTCACCGCCCATACCCAGCGAATACGCCACGACGAGCGCCACGACGAACCCCACGAGCCCGGCCACGAGGACGTTCCGTTCGAGTCTCATCGCGTCACCTCCGCCACTGCCGAGACCAGCGAACCCCGGGCCGGTCCCCACTACATCCGGCATACGCATCCGGCACCCGCCGCCTGCCAGATCGCTCACCTGTCGCTGCCGGAACCAGCCACCTGTCGCTGCCGGAACCAGCGAACCCCGGGCCGGTCACACGACGGTCCACGCCGCGCCACCTTAGCCGGATGCCCACAACCTTACCAGTCCTGCACGTCAATCGGAAATCGTGCCGAAGGCGGCGGGCTCGGGTCACTGGCCCCCGTGGGGAATCGCGCATCGCACCGACACGGGCGGGGCGCCCGCCCGACGAACCGTGACGAGCAAGCCTGTCGGGCATGGCCGAACTTCACGGCGCGAGAGGCGCCATCGGCAGGACGACGACGACCGAGAACCCCCAGCGGCTGGCATCGTCGAGGTAGCGTTCGCCGCCGATCACGTCTCCGGCCCGGGGCAGGCCCGTGGCGACGTAGTCGAGCGAGCCCTCGAGCTCGACGTGCTTCAGCCAGTTGTCGTCCGGCAGCCAGTTGAACACCAGGAACGCGGTATCGAGCTCGAAGTTGAGCTTGTGGGTGTAGACGCTCGTATCCGTCGGCCGTTCGGCGGGGCTGAACTTGTCGACGACGTCGACGTGGCTCTCGACCCAGCCGCCGGTCTGCCCGCCGGTCAGCCAGTCGAGGTTCAGCTCGAACTCGAACTCGATCCCGTTGTCGCGGATCGCGGCGCCGCCGAGCTGGCCCGACGTCACGCCGGTGAACGGATGCCGGTCGGTCTCGCCCCACGGCACGAGGATGGTCTCGATCGTGAAGCCGACGCGCGGAATCTCGGTCGGAATCCCCAGGGCGAGTATCAGCTCGAACACCGACTCGCGTTCCTGCCGACCCGCCGGCGCCGCGCCGTCGCCATCGAGCGTCTCGACCCGGGCGCGGTTCACGAGGTTCTCGAAGGTGACGGTCGGCTCGACCTTGAAGTCGGGGGCGCACAGGATGCGGCACCGCGGCTCGTCCCCGTCCTGGGCAAGGGCCGGCGGAGCGAGCGCGAGCAGAATCGCCGCGGCCGCCGCCCGGAGCCCGCGGCGACCGCCCCGCTTTATGCGATCGGCGATGTGGATCGTCACCCAGGCAGTTATACACTGATCGTCGATGACCGTTGCGGCAACCCGACCACGGCGCCGGCTGCACGACCCTGGACCGTCAGGGCCCCGTGGTGAAACCCCGCCGCGCACCGAGACCGGCGAGGCGCCCGTCTGGCAGGGCGCGACGAGGGGGCCAGTCGGGCGTCGGTGGCCGCCGAGCAACGCAGCTCCGCGGAGCAACGCGATCCGGGCGGAATGCATCGCCGCTCGAGTACGGCGGGGACTCTGCCACGCGCTCGTGGTCCTCGCGGCCGCGCTGGCCGCGGGCTGCTCCGGGTCGCCGGCTCCGCCCGACGCCGCCGACTTCCCGGGCCCGTTCACCGGCTCGGCCGCGTGCCGCGACTGCCACCTGGAGATCCACGACCGGTGGCGGGAGACCCTGATGGCGAACGTCCTGCTCGACCCGCGCGAGCGGCCGGACGCCATCCTCGCGGACTTCGAGACGCCGAACCCCCTCGTCACCTTCCGGCCCGAGGACGTGACGTTCACGTACGGCCGCAAGTGGAAGCAGCGCTACTTCACGCGGCGC
The DNA here is from genome assembly GCA_965229825.1 of Vicinamibacterales bacterium. GTDB lineage: Bacteria > Acidobacteriota > Vicinamibacteria > Vicinamibacterales > UBA8438 > JAJEEA01. Next base: position 409,814 of record CBDDJQ010000010.1, on the reverse strand, counting down.
GGCGACGACCTGTTCGTGTTCCCCGCGCAATGGGACGTGCAGAACCGGGAATGGCGCCGCTACGGCGCCCGCCCCGGTACCGAATGGTGGGTGGAGCACTACCCGGAAGACCAGATGCAGCGGCCGACGGGGCCGCTGTGCGACGGCTGCCACTCGGTGAACTACGACGTCCGCGCGAAGACGGTCACGGAATGGAACGTCGGCTGCGAGGCGTGCCACGGCGCGGGCCGCGCGCACGTGCTCGATCCGGTGGCGGAGACCGTCGTGAATCCGGCGCGGCTCGATACGATCCGCGCCACCGACGTCTGCATCCAGTGCCACTCGCAGGGGGTGCCGCTCGACAACCCCATCGAGGGCCGCCACTTCGACTGGCCCGTCGGCTACGCGCCGGGCGACCGCCTGAGCGACGTCTGGGAGCTCGACGCCCCGCACCTTGGCGAGGAGACCTTCACGCACTGGCCCGAGGGCTCCGCCCACAAGAACCGCATGCAGGGCAACGACTACGTGCAGAGCCTGATGTACGTGAAGGGCGTCACCTGCTCGGGCTGCCACGACGTCCACGGCACCGCGCACGACGCCGACCTGATCGCCCCCGGCAACGAGGTCTGCACGTCGTGCCACCAGCCTCAGCTTCAGCCGGGGCCGGCCGGATCGATCGAGCACCACACGCGCCACGCGCCGGACAGCGAGGGCAGCGCGTGCGCCGCCTGCCACATGCCGCGCATCGCCCGCACCGTCGGCGACGTCAACGTGCGCAGTCACACGTTCCGCTTCGTCTCGCCGGCCGACACCGAGCGCTACGGGGTCCCCAACCCGTGCACCTCGTGCCACACCGACGAGACCAACGAGTGGGCCCTCGAGGAGCTGCGCACGTGGCCGCACGTCTCGCCGTGGCGGGTCGCCCCGTGACGCGCGGAGCGTTCCGCCGACTAGTCCGCCAGGATCTTTTCTATCTCTCTGCGCGCCGCCGCCGTCAGGCCAAAGACGTTCGGACGGGGCTGATTCATCTGCCGGTCCTTGATCAGATTCTTCAGGTATCTGCTCAAGTTCTTCCCGTGGACCGGATTGTAGTACCGGGCCGCGGCCTTCATCTCGGCAAGCAACGCGGCGCGCGAAAAAGATTTCTGCCCGGCGCAGAGAGTCAGTTGCGCAGACGCGGCGAGCACCAAATCGGTACCGTGCTTGCAACCGATCTTCCGCGCGATATCGGCAGTGGTGGGAGCCGCGGGGGCCTTCGTCTCCCGGCTGGCCGACGCGGCGCTATCGGACGCGGCGCTATCGGACGCGGCGCTATCGGACGCGGCGCTATCGGACGCGGCGCTATCGGACGCCGGGGCGGCGGGCGCTTTTCCGCCCGAGCTCTTTCCGCCCGAGCTCTTTCTGTCGGAGCTCTTTCTGCCCGAGGTCTTCTTGTCGGGCGCGGCGCCGGGGGCCGCCGGCTGCGCCTGGCTGCCGGAACCCACGGGGAACGTCGAGGCGGCTTGCAGCAAGCTGGAGAGCTCGGTCCGGAGAAACTGCTCGCTCCCTTCGTACTCGACTTCGGTGTCGCCCTTGCGGACTCGAATTCTCGTGACCATTGAAGCTTCTCCTCCCGAGCGGCATTGACTCGACGTGCGACCGTCGATCGATGGGCGAAACGTCCCGGGGAATCCCCGTGACGCCGAAACGCTCGCGCGATTCCGCTGCCGCGCAAGCGCGGGCGCGCGCCGCCGGCGGCAATCGACGTCGCAACCAAGCCGCTTCCGGCGCACCCCCCGCGCGGAATCCTAATGAACACCGGCTGCCAATGCAAGCGGTGCGATCGTCGGATCGTGCCGGCTTCGCGCCCCTCGGGTTCCGACGCGGTCATCGAGACGCGGGGCCGGGCACCGGTCGCGCAGGCCGGACGACAACGCCCGATCGCGGCGCGCGGTCCACGCCTCTTGCCTGACGAAACCGGAAGACCGCCGTGCGCGCGCCGGATCGTGCGCAGGCCGCCGCCCGGTCATCCGAACAGCTTCGTTCCGTGCGCCACCAGGGTGCGGCCGAGCCCCTGAACCCGCTCATGCTGTTCCCGGTCGATGAGCCGACCGTCGGCGTCGAAGGCCTCGTGCGCCTTGGGGACAGCCACCTGATCGGGCAGAACGACGCATCCGAGGTTGCCGAGGATCGCGCGCACGTGCACCAGCCCCCGCAACCCGCCCAGCACGCCGGGCGAGGCGCTCATCAGTACGATCAGCTTCCCGCGAAACGCCACCAGGGGACCGGCGTCGCCCGGGTCGGCGCGCGACGCCCAATCGATGCTGTTCTTGAGCACCGCGGTGATCGAGCTGTTGTACTCGGGCGCCGCGATGAGCCATGCGTCGTGGTCGATCAACTGCTGCTTCAGCGCCCTCGCCGGCTCCGGCTTGCCCTGCGCCGCTTCGTCGTCCGCGTCGAAGACCGGCAGGCGATAGTCCCGCAGATCGATCTCGGTGACCGCCGCGCCCGCGTCGCGAGCCGCGGCGGCGGCGATCCCGACGAGGGCCCGGTTGAACGATGCGCGCCGCGGGCTGCCCGCGAACGCAAGGACTCGCAAAGGTTCCTGCATGGAGTTTCTCCTTCAATCCCGCGGCCCGCGAACCCCGCACCAGGGAGAGCCGGAATCGGACCCCGATATAATGCGCCCGAGAGGGGCTCCGGGCGGTGGGTCGTTCGCACCGCGCCCCGGGCAGGGCGCCGGCGGACCCGGCGACGCCGACCGACAGGGGGAGCGCACGACATGACGACGCGGTTGACCCGGCGCGAGTTCGGATTGTCCACGGCCGGCATCCTCGGCACGTCGGCGGTGAGCCTGCGGGCGGCGCCGGTGCAGGCCCAGCCCGCGGGTCCCCTGTACTTCGACCTCCATATCGATACGCCGGCCAGACTGCTCAACGAGGGCCTCGACCTCGCGGAGAGCCTGGAGTATACGCATGTCGACATTCCCAAGATGCGCCAGGGCGGCCTGAACGCGGGGTTTTTTGCCGTGTCGACCTCGGCCCGCGGCCAGACGCCGCTGTCCGCGGTCAAGAACGCCCTGCGTCTCATCGACGTCATCGTCGAGGAAGTCGGACGCCACCCCGCGGACCTCTCTCTGGCGACCACCTCGGACGGCGTGCTGGGCGCGCGGCAGGCGGGCAGGGTCGCCATACTGATCGGCATCGAGGGAGGCCACATGATCGACTCCAGCCTCGCGGTGCTTCGCCAACTGTACCGACTCGGGGCGCGCTACATGGGACTGACCCACAGCGGCAACACGCCGTGGGTCGGCGCCGCCGAGTACGACGATGGTCCCGCCGGACTCACCGAATTCGGGAAGGAGGTGGTGCGCGAGATGAACCGGCTCGGCATGCTGGTCGATCTGTCACATGCCTCGGACCAGGCGTTCTACGACTCCACCGAGGTCTCTCGCGCCCCGATCCTGAATACCCACGCCGCCTGTCGCTCGATCGCGGATCATCCGCGGAACCTGACCGACGACATGCTCCGCGCCCTGGCCGGGAACGGCGGCGTGCTGGGGGTGGCGTACTACGCCGGCATGCTCGACGACGACTTCCGGGGCCGCATGTCGGAGCTCTCCGCCCTCAACCGCAGGCGGGGCGCGGTTCGCGAGCGGTTCGCCGACGACCGGCGGCGGATGTCGGAGGCCCTGTGGGAGATTGAGCTGGCGGGCGTCGAGCTGATCGGACAGATTCCACTGAGCCGTCTCGTCGACCATATCGAGCACGCCGCAACGGTGGCCGGCATCGACCACGTGGGCATCGGGTGCGACTACGACAGCGTCGGGTTGCGGGTCCCGGAAGGGCTGAACCATATCGGCAACACCCCCAACCTCGTCGCGGCCCTCGAGGACCGCGGCTTCTCGGACGACGAGGTCGGCAAGATCATGGGCAGCAACATGCTTCGCGTGATGCAGCAGGCGGAAGCGGCGGCGGGATTCGACTGATTGGGAACGAAATTGCCCGCGTCTCGCAGATGATGCTTGTCGCGAGAGTTCAGAGCGATCTCGTCTCTTGCGGCCTCAAGTATTGCTCCGACACCGCGGGCTCGTCTTGGCTGGGTGGAACCGCTTCGATCTTCTCGCTGATGCTCATATCGTGAAGCGCGCGAAAAGAGTCGGCGAGCCTGATGGGAACGAACCCCAACGCGGCGCACGCTGATACCGCTTGCTACTGGCAGGCCGCGGTCACGCAGATGGAATCCAGCGTCCGGTCCGCGGGGGGAACCGGCAGCCCAGAGGCGGTCATCAGTTCGCGCAGCAGCGCGGCGGTCGCGGGATGGGCAATGGAAGACTGGACCCCGATGCGGACCAGGCCGTCGGCATAGTCGATCGCCTGCCAGGTGACGCCTTCCAGGGCGTGGATGCTGTCTCGACTGCCGTAGTCGCGGGCAGCGAGATCGGCGCCGTGACCGACCAGGACCCGGACGATGTCGTTGCGGCCCTTGTGCGCCGCGCCGTGCAAGGCGGTGCGTCCATCGTCATCGGCCGCGTTCACGTCGGCGCCCAGCGCGAGCAGCAGCGTCACCGTGTCGAGGGTGTCTTCCGCGGACCACTCGTAGGTCACACCCTCGACCCAGCCGATCCCGGCTGCGACCATCAGGGGAGTCGTGCCGTTCGTGGTCGTGATCGACGGGTCCGCGCCCTGCTCCAGCAGCAGCCGCAGCAGGGTCAGGTCGCCGGACTGCGCGGCGCGCAGGAACGGGGTGGCGCCCGGCTCGTACAGCCACTGATGGGTGAAGATCGTCCGGGTCTCGGTGCTCGACGCCATCCGCGGGTTCGGGTCCGCACCGCGGGCCAGGAGCGTGGCGATCAACTCCAGATGGTCCAGGTCGGGCCTGCGGGTCGGGTAGTCCCCGGCCTCGATGTTGCGGTTGTCCGTCGCGAGATATAGCGGCGTCCACCCGCCCTTGTTGGCGAGGTTCGGGTCCGCGCCGCGCTCGAGGAACAGCGTCGCCAGCCGGTAGTAGCGGTTGTGGACGGCGGTCAGGAGCGGTGTCCAGCCGTACTCGGTGGTCTGGTTGACGTCGGCTCCCGCGTCGAGCAGCACCCGGGCGGACTCGACGTCGCCCTGCCGCGCGGCGAAGACCAGCGCCGTCAGGCCGCCGGTGAGCGGGCGGGCGGGACGGCGCGGGGCGGGCGGTGACGGCGACCCGGCGGCCTCGGCGCCGGCCGGTCCACGGCCGAGCTCATCCCCGGCCCGCGTCTCGCCCGCCGGCTCTGCATCCGCAACGCCGCGCCCGGTGGCCGTGTCCCGACCCGGCCGGGTCGGCGCCGGCACGTCGCTGAGATCCGCGGTGCGGGCCGGGGCGCCCGCCTGCCCCACCCCCCGCCGTGCGTCCTCGATGCGATCGCGCGCGATCGGGGCCAGATACGGACCCCGGCCCATCGGTATCGCCTTCGACCGGGCAGAGACGTCCGCCCCGCGGTCGACGAGGAGGCGCACGGCGTCCGGATGCTCGTTCGCCGCGGCCCACATCAACGCGGTCGTGCCGCGCAGGTCCTCGGCGGCATTCACGGCCGCGCCCCGGTCCAGCAGCACGTCGAGCACCTCGACGCGGCCGGTCCGCGCCGCCATCATCAGGGCGGTCTCGCCACCGGCCATTCGCTCGTTCGGGTCGGCGCCGGCCTCGAGCAGCCGCGCCACCAGCGCAGCGCCCGCACCGACGCAGGCGAGCGACAGCGGCGTGACGCCGGCCCGGTTCGCGACCGTCACGTCGGCTCCCGCGTCGAGCAGCAGCCCGGCCGCCGCCGGGTCGTCCAGATACGCGGCCCAGTGGAGCGCCGTCGCTCCGTCTCCCGCCCGCTCGTCGACGTCGGCGCCCCGGTCGAGAAGCGTCCGCAGGGCCGCGACGTCGCCGCCGCGAACGGCCTCGATCAGTGGCGTGTCGGCCGCCGCCGCAGAGGAGCACGGGACGCACGCAAGCAGGACCGCCAGCAGCGTCCGAAGGAGATGGAAATATCGCAGGCGCATGATCGCTCCCCCGTTTACAGACCCACCAGCCGGCCCGTGCTGTCGCCGATGCGGTCGCGGTGCACGCCGAACATGTCCATGACGCTAAGCAGCAGATTCCCGGTGGTCACGCTGCGCTGGGGGTAGACCAGGTGACGCCCACCCTCGAGGCGCCCCGAGGCGCCTCCGATCAGCACGTGCGGCACGTCGTAGTGCAGATGCTGATTGGAGTTCCCCATGTTCGAGCCGTAGAGCAGGAGCGAGTGGTCGAGCAACGTGCCGTCACCGTCCGGGATCGACTGCAGCTTCTCCACGAAACGGGCCAGCGTCCCGACGTGGTAGCGGTTGATCTTGGCGTATTCCCGCACCCGGCTCGGCTCTTCGGCGTGGTGCGACGCCCCGTGAAAGCTCACGCTGGTGCCGCTCTCGGGGTAGACGCGGCCGGTGAGGTCGCGAGCATAGAGGAGCGTCGAGACGCGGGTGATGTCTGCCTGGAACGCGAGCGCCAACAGATTGAACTGCAGCTCGATGTGCTCGTCGAAAGACGCCGGCACGCCGTAGGGCGCCGCAACGTCCGGCGTCGCGATGGACGCCTGCGCCGCGATCTGCAACCGCCGTTCGATCTCGCGCACGTCGGAGAGGTACTGATCCAGCCGGATGCGGTCCCCGGCGCCCACGTCGACCCGCAGGCGGGCCAAGCTCTCGGTGACCGAGTCGAGAATGCTGCGCTGCTGCTCGCGCCGCCGGAACCGCTCCTCGGCCGTGCTCCCGTCGCCGAACATCCGCTCGAACACCACCTGCGGGTTGATCTCCATCGGGAGCGGCCGGGTCGGCGTCTGCCAGGAGATGGAGTTCGTGTAGGCGCAGCTGTAGCCCTCGCCACAGTTGCTCGAGTTGGCGCCCGGGTCTTCGACCGCAAGCTGCAGCGACGGCAGCAGCGTGTCCTGGCCGACCTGCCGCGCGATGAGCTGGTCGATGGTCGTCCCGGCGTCGATGTCGGCGCCGGTCGTCTTCTTCGGTTTCTCGGCGCTGAGATACGCCGCCGCGACGAAATGGTCGGCGCCGGTCACCCCCGGCGGCGACTCGGCCGACCGGGACCAGAGCCCGCTCGTGAGCACCACCCGGTTCCGGAACGGTTCGAGCGGCTCCCAGATGTACGGATACGTGAAGTGCCGGCCACCCGTCTCGGGAATCCAGTACCCGGGCGCCGCGCCGTGCGGAATGAAGATGCCGGCGAATCGGGTGGGCGCCGGCGCGGCGGCGTGCAGCCGCGTCGCCGCGGGCACCATCGACTCGAGCAGCGGCAACGCGACCGTCGCACCCATCCCGCGCAGAAACGTCCGGCGCGGCAGGTGCCGCTTCGCGATGAACATCGTCAGCCCCCCTACTCCTGCGCCACGGACGCGGCGCCATCGACCTTCATGTTCATCTGGAACGCCTCGCTGCGCACCACGCCCATGATCAGCGCCGTGAAGCGGTAGTCGTCGGCCGCCGCCGCGCGCACGATCGCCCGCACCGCCGGCATGTCGTAGTGCTCGACCCCGCGGCCGAGCGCGTAGGTCAGCAGCTTCTCGGTCACGGTCCGTACGAACTGATCCGAGTAGCGCAGCAGGAACCCTCGGAGACCGGCCGGGCCGTCGATGGCGCTGCCGTCGTACAGGACGTCCGAGGCGTCGATCGGCGTGCCGTTCTCGTCGTCGCGCCACCGGCCGATCGCGTCGAAGTGCTCCAGCGAGAAGCCGATCGGATCCATCAAGCGGTGGCATCCGGCGCAGGCCGGATTCCCCCGGTGCCGCTCCATCTGCTCGCGCATCGACGGCTCGCGAGCGTTGCCCGCGGGGTCGTTTGCCGGCGGCGGCAGATCGGGCACGTCGGGCGGCGGGTCGGGCGGCGAGACGCCCAGCAGGTTCTGCAGAACCCACTTACCCCGCTGCACCGGAGACGTGCGGCCGGGCTGCGACGAGACGGTCAGGACGCCGCCCTTGCCCAACAGGCCCCGCCGGGCGTCGTGGCCCGCGCCGAGCGCGACACGGCGGAACCGGCTGCCGTACACGTTCGGAATCCCGTAGTGCCGGGCCAGCCGCTCGTTGACGAAGGTATAGTCGGCCGCGAGCAGATCGAGCACACTGCGATCCTCGGCCACGAGACTCGCGAAGAACAGCTCGGTCTCGCGGCGGAGCGCCTGCCGCAGGTTGTCGTCGAAGTCGGGAAACCGCTCGACGACCGGAACCTGGCTCTCGAGACTCCGCAAGGTCAGCCACTGGCCGGCGAAGTTGGCCGCCAGCGACGTCGACCGGGGGTCGGCAAGCATCCGCCGCACCTCCCCCTCCAGCACCGCGGGCTCGCGCAGCCGCCCCCGCACGGCGAGGTCGAGCAGGCCGTCGTCCGGGCTGCTGCTCCAGAGGAAGAACGAGAGACGCGAGGCCAGCTCGAGGTCGCTGACGGGATAGACGGCGCCGGGCGCCAAGCCGGGCGGCTCGACCTCCACGCGATAGATGAAACGCGGGTCGGCAAGCACCCGCTGCAGGCCCATCTCGATCCCGCCTGCGAAGCCTCCGCTCTCGCGCCCCATCCGGTAGAAGCGCATCACCGTGTCGAGATCGGCGCCGGTCACCGGCTGCCGGTAGGCCCGGCGCGCGAGCGTCGACAGGATCTCCTGCGCGCAACGTTCCTCGTCGGCGGCGCCGGCCGGACGGCAGACGAAGATCCGCCGGCGGCTCGGGGTGTCCCCGGCGCCGGCGGCGCCGTACGGGCCGTCGATGCGGAGGCTGCCGACGTGCGGATAGAACGTGAAGCCCGGAAGCCCACCCGTCTCGATGGTGCTGCGCAGGAACGCGTCGTTCAGATCGAGGCCCGGCGCGAGGTTGGTGGCGAGGAACGTGACGCCGACCGTGTGCGGACCGGCCTCGACGGGAAGGCGGAGGTCGATCGCCAGCTCGCTCGCGCCGCGACCGCGTCTCCCGACCCCCAGCGCCTCGTCCCAGTCGATGAGCGCCACCCGTTCTCCGTCCAGCAGGACCTCGAGCCGCTCGCCGCGCACCTCGCCGAAGGGCCGGGTGTTGCCCATGTTGCCCATGTTCACCGGCACCACCCTGAGGGCGTACTCGCCGGCGGCGGCAAACAGATGCCGAACCTGGAGCCCGCCGCGGGTACGAACGGCAGCCCGTCGACGTGTTCGTTCTGGGTCGCGTCCCCCGCGACGCGATAGACCGTCTGGGCCGGCGCCGTAACGTTGCCGACGGCCAGCCGGCTGATCCGGGCCGCCGCCGACAGGTAGGCCTCGAGCAGCGCCGGCGACAGGCTCAACGTACCGGCCTGGTTGTCGAAACCGCGGCTCGCATCGTCGGATGGCAGGAGCCGCGCCGCGTCCACCTCGACCGCCAGCAGATCCTGCACGACGTTGGCGTACTCGCTGCGGTTCAGGCGATGGAGTCCCGGTGGCGGGAGGCGGGGAATCGCGTGGCGGTCCAGCTCGGTCTCGAGCCACTCGGTCAGCGCGGTGTAGGCCGCGGGGTCGGGACGCGGCGCACCGGCCGGCGGCATCATGCCCGCCCGCAGCCGCCGGACGGCCCGTTCCAGGACCTCGGCGTGATCGGCCACGCGGGCCAGATCCACGGTGTCCCACATCACGCCGGTGCTGCGGCCAACCGGAGCCCGCTGGTTGTGGCAGCGCACGCAGTAGTCGTCGAGGAGCCCGCGTGCGGTCTCGCGCGACATGCCGGCGGCGGGTGTGGAGCGCGACGCGCCCGGTTCGGATGTCTGGGCCCAGACACCCGCCGTGAGCGCCGCCACGCAGACGGCCGCGAGGAATCCAGTTCTCATAAAATCGCCCGGACAGAATCAAATCTGCTATTACGTGCGCTATTATTGCGGCAAGATCCAGCACAACGCAAGGTGGAGGCCGAACCATGAAGAAGGCACCGAACCCGAAGGCGGCGCCGATGAACCGCCGCGGTTTCCTGACGGGGGCGGCGGCCGGCGCCGCGGCCAGCGTGGCCACGCTGGCGGACGGCGCGGTGCGCGCGGAGCCGGCGACCCCGGCGCGTCCGGCGGCGCCGCCTCCGACCGGGGCGCAGCTTGCACGCGAGACGCAGGCGCCCCGTTCGCGGGCCGTCGACGCCTACATCGTGGAGCACCCGGGATCGGACTACCTCGTCGACGTGCTGCGGGCGCTCGACATCGAGTACTGCGCCTCCAACTGCGGGTCGAGCTTCGAAGGGCTGCAGGAGTCGATCGTCAACCACGGCGGCAACCGGAGGCCCGAGTTCCTGACCTGCCTGCACGAGGAGTCGGCGGTGGCGATGGCGCACGGCTACGCCAAGATCGCCGGCAAGCCGATGATGGCGCTGCTGCACGGGACGATCGGCATCCAGCACGCCTCGATGGCGATCTACAACGCCTACTGCGACCGCGTGCCCGTCTACCTGATGGCCGGCCTCGACTACGACGGTCCGGTGGCGGCCCACAACGCCACCGACATGGCCGCGCTGGTGCGGCACTTCGTGAAGTGGGACCACCAGCCCGACTCGCTGGCGGAGCTCGGGCAATCCGCGGTGCGGGCGTACCGGGTGGCGACGACGCCGCCGATGGCGCCGGTGCTCGTGGTGCTCGACGCAAAGCTCCAGAAGGCTCCCATGGACGGCGCTCCGGGGCTCCCTCCCATCTCCCCGCCGCGGTTTCCGAGCGCCGATGCCGGATCTGTCCGGGAGATCGCGCGGCTGCTGGTCGAGGCGGAGAATCCCCGCATCACCGCCGGCCTCGCGGCGCGCACGCAGGACGGCATCGACCGCCTCGTGGAGCTCGCCGAGCTGCTGCAGGCACCGGTCGACGGCGGCAGCGCGCGGCTCAACTTCCCGTCCCGCCATCCCCTGGCGGGCGCCGGGACCGGGCAGCCGGACGTCATCCTGAACCTGGAGCCGGTCAGCCGTGGTGGACCGGCCGGCGGGGCCTCGGGGGCCCTGACGATCACGATCAGCTCGGCCGAGTTCCTCGTCAGCAGCAACTTCAACATCCACCAGACGGGCTCGGGAACGGCCGATCTGCTGGTCGCCGCCGACGCGCAGGCGACCCTGCCGGCGCTGATCGAGGAGGTCCGGCGACTACTGACGGACGACCGGCGGCGATTCTTCGAAGAGCGGGGCGCCGCCATCGCCGCGGCCCACGCCGAGCGCCGCCGCCAAGCCATCCGGAACGCCCGCTACGGCTGGGACGCCAGCCCCGTCAGTCTGGCCCGCATCGCCGCCGAGCTGTGGCCCCTGATCAAGGACGAAGACTGGTCCTTCTCGTCCCCCCAGGGCTTCATCGGCGGGTGGCCCGGCCGACTGTGGGACATGAAACGCTCGTACCACGCGATCGGATCGCAGGGGGGAGGCGGCATCGGCTATTCCCTCCCGGCCTCCGTCGGAGCGGCGCTCGCCAACCGGGAGCACGGACGGATCACGATCAACATCAACGGCGACGGCGACCTGAACTACGCACCAGGGGTGCTGTGGACGGCGGTGCATCACCAGATCCCGCTGCTGACCATCGTGCACAACAACCGCGCGTACCATCAGGAAGTCATGTACCTGCAGCAGCAGTGCGCCGCGCGCAACCGCGGCGTGGACCGCGCCGCGCTCGGCACGACGATCACGGATCCGAACATCGACTACGCGCAGATGGCGAAGGCCTACGGCATGCACGCCCAGGGCCCCATCGAGCACCCCGCCGACCTCGGCCCCGCGCTCCGGCGCGGCATAGAGCGGGTCAAGGCGGGCGAGCCGGCCCTGATCGACGTCGTGAGTCAACCGCGGTGAGGAGGTGCGAGGTGAACAGCCCATGGCGAAAGTCCCCGCTGCATTCGACCGGCGATGCATCCTGCGCCTCGCCGGTCTCGGTGCAACGCGGGGTTTCACCACGGGCTGTGAAGCCCCGAGCACAGGGTCCGTCGCGGATCCCGGCCGCGCTTCTGGCGCTGTTGCTGGCCGCGGGAACAGTCGCCGGCGGCGCCGGCCCGGCAACCGCGGCCGGACAGGATTCGGCGGCGCTGCAGGGCGACGCCGACGCCGGCGCGCAGCTCTTCAGGGACTACACCTGCTACGGCTGCCACGGCTACACCGGCGAGACCGGCCGGGGCCCGCGGCTGAACCCGCCCCGGCTGCGACGGGAGCAGTTCATCGCCTACCTGCGGAACCCGCCGAATCCGCGGCGGATGCCCCCGTACCGGCAGGCGGAGGTGTCGGACCGGAAGCTGGCCGACATCTACGCCTATCTGTTGTCCCTGCCGTCCACATCGCCCGAGGCCGAGGACATACCGGTGCTGGGCGACATCCTGCGGGAAACTCCGCGGTAGTCGAACGCACCGGCCGGAACAGGCGGAAGTGCCGAGGGCGGGGATCGAACCCGCACGACCCGAAGGTCACGAGATTTTAAGTCTCGTGCGTCTGCCAGTTTCGCCACCTCGGCATGGTCGTCCGTTCGATGTGTCCCGCGGCTCTCGACACCGCGCCGGCTCCGAACCGTCTCGAGCCCCGGAACCATGCCTGAGATGATAGCGCGCGGCACCCTGAACACGCTCCGCCCGGTCCTGGTCGGTCTCGCCGCCGCCTGCCTCGCCCTGGCCGCGGTCGGCGGCGCGGCGGCCCAGCGCGCCGTTGCCGGCGACGGCGCGCACCGCGGCTATCTCGCCGCGCGGATGACGGTCGACGGCGGGCTCGAGGTGATCGACGAGCTGGACGCCGGCCGCTTCTTCGTGCCTGCATCGGTGCTCAAGGTGGTGACGGTGGCGGCCGCGCTCGAACACCTGGGGACCGGGTATCGCTGGCGCACCCGTCTGACGTCACCGGCGACGGTCGGCGGCGCGGTCCTCGACGGCGACCTCGTCATCGAACCGGGCGCCGACCCGACCTGGAGCCGGGACCGGTTCCCGGGGGGCGCGGCCGAACCGCTGGCGGCGCTGGCGGGTCAGGTGCGCGCGCACGGGATCACCCGCGTCCGCGGCGATCTCGTGGTCGACGCCAGCCGGTTTCCCGGCCGCCCGCACCCGCTCGATCGCGCCTTCGGCGATCTGCCCTACCGTCACGGCACGCCGCCGGCCTCCCTCGCGGTCGACGAGGCGACGATAACCGTGCGGGTGGGGCCGGGTCCCTCGATCGGCGCGCCGGCCCGGGCGCAGGCACCCGACGGCGTGACCCTGATCAACCTGACGACCACCGCGGGCCGCGACCGCCGCGGGGCCGGCACCCTCGATTTCCTGCCGGTGTGGGGCACCGACACCCTCCTGCTCCGCGGCGAGTACCCCCTCGGCGAACCTTCGTTCGTGGTGCCCGCCAGCGACCCGGCGCCGGGGCTGCGCGCGGCCCGCCGGCTGCGGGCGGCCCTGGACGAGGCGGGGGTGGCCGTCGACGGCGGGGTGCGGGTGCAGAGGGCGCGGGCGGGCGCAGCGGACCAGGCTTCGGTGCTGGCCGAGCTCCGCTCTCCCCCGCTGGACGATCTGCTGGACCGCATCCTCACCAACAGCCACAACTGGTACGCCGACACCCTGGCCCTGACCCTGGGACTGGAAGTGGCCGGCAGCGGCCGCTTCGACGACGGGGTCGACGTCATCGCCGACTTCGCCGCCGATCTCCCGGACGACCGCGGGCTTGCACCCCACGATCCGTCGATCCGGGACGGCTCCGGACTCTCCGCCGCCAACCTCGTCACGCCCGCGACCGTCGTGCAGGTGCTCGCGCACGCGGCCGGCCAGCCCTGGGGCGGGAGGCTGATCGAAGCGCTGGCGGGACCGGGCGAAGGCACCCTGGCCGCGTGGCCGCGCATGCCCCCGATCGCAGCCAAGACCGGCACGTTGCGCCACACCGTCGCGCTGGCCGGCATCCTCGATCCCGGATCGGACGCCCCGGTGGTCTTCTGCTACTTCGTCAATCACCACCGGCGGCCGGCCGCGGCGCGCCGCGAGATTGCCGCCGCGCTCCGATCGTGGCGCGCCGGGGAACGCGCCGGCGGTCCCTGACCGCCCGTCCCGCCACGGGGCTGGCGGCACCGGACGGGCCGCGCCGGCCGGTGGAGACGGTCGCGGGACCGCCCGAGGCCCGACTCCGCTCCAGCCGGCCGCCTCCCGGTCCCCGTGTCGACCGTCCGCCTTGTGGTAAGGTTGCGGCTCCGACGCCGCGGGAGCATCGCCGCGCCGATTCCGGGCTGGAGGAACGCACATGACACCTGTTCTCATGACGTTGAGCCTGTTCGTGGCCACCGTGGTGGCCCAGCTCGTCTACGGCTCGACTCTCTACTTCGCCTGCACCGCGATGGACGTCCAGCACGTGACGTTCAGGCATGCCTTCACGAACGCCATGGGCGTGCTCATCCTGAGCCTCTTCGTCGTTCTCACGACCGTCGCGGTGATCGACCACGCCTCGTGGATCTTTCTGTTCCTGCCGGCGTGGATGGCGGTGACGGCCATCTCCTACGTCAGCAATCTGTTCTCGGTATCGTTCAGCCGGTCTCTGGCGGTACTACTGCTTGCGGCCATGTTCTTCGGGCTCGCGGCCCTGGTCGTCGGCCGGGTCGGCGAGCTGATCCTGCTGCAACTGGCCGCCGCCTAGCCGCCCGGGGCGGAACCCCGCGTTGCACCGAGAGCGGCGAGGCAGCGGGGACTTTCGCCACGGGCTGAGGGAAGCTGGCCCGCGCAGGAGCCTGCAATGCCATCGAGCACACTACGCCGGAACGGGTCGGACCGAGGACGCCGCATCGTGCGGGCGGTTGCGCCGTGGGTCTTCTGCGTCCTCTGCCTCGGCTTGCCGGCCGCGGCCGTCGGACAGGAGATCCCGCGGCACGAGCTGGACCCGGCGTGGCCGAAGCTGCCCCTGCCGGATCGCGGGCTGACGGGCGGGCTGGGCGGGATGTGCGTGGACGGCCGCGACCACGTCTTCGTCCTCAACCGGCAGAACGTCGTCCCCGAGGACCTCGACGCCTCGACGCTGGCTCCGCCCATCATCGAGTTCGACCCCGACGGCAACGTCGTCGGGTCGTGGGGAGACCCCGAGCTGCTGGGCAGCCGCCTCCACGATTGCCAGGCCGACGCCAACGGCGACCTGTGGATCGTCGCCGCCGGCACCGGGATGGTGCAGAAGTACTCGCGCGACGGCGAGTTACTGCTCCAGATCGGCGAGACCGGCCGCTACGACTCGTCGGACGGCACGCGTAGCGGACGCCCCCTGAACTCCGACCGCCCGCAGTTCTTTCTCCCCTCCAGCATCGACGTCGATGCGGAGACCGGTGAGGTCTACGTCGCGGACGGCGAGCTCCCGGGCGGGAACCAGCGCATCGCGGTGCTGTCCGCCGACGGACGCTTCCTGCGCCAGTGGACGCTGCACCGCACCGCCGCGGAAGGGGACGTCACCCCCCTGCCGCACTGTCTGCGGGTGTCAGACGACGGTCAGGTCTACGTCTGCGATCGGGAGGCGGACCGGATTCAGGTGTTCGACCGTTCCGGCGCGTTCATCCGGAACATCGACGTGCCCTGGCAGCCGCGGACGCCCGCCGACGGCCGTCCCAGCGGCACGCGGGGCACGGCGGTGGTCCTGGCGTTCTCGCCCGACCCCGAGCAGCGCTGGCTGTACGTCGTGAACCAGAACCGGGTCATGGTCGACGTGCTGGATCGCCGCACCGGGGAGGTCGTCTCCAGCTTCGGCGGCGGCCCGGGGCGCTATCGCGGCCAGTTCACGCTGCCCCACGGGATCGGAGTCGACTCGGCCGGACACGTCTACGTCGCCGAGCAGGAGGGCCGGCGCGTCCAGAAGTTCCGCCGCGTCGGGCCGTGATCGCGGCCGGCCGCGCCGACCCCTGCAGTCCGGCGACCGACCGAAAACACGATGCCGGCCGGGTTTCCCGCTGGAGTGTTCCGTCACCCGGGCGGTAGCGCGACCCACCCGGAAGCATCGCCTTGCGGCTCCGTCGCCGCCCGACCACCGGCCACGCGCGCCGGAGTTCTACGGCGCAGACTCCCGGCCTCTTCCCTCCTCCGACCCCGGAACCAGCACCATCCGACCAGCCGCCGGCGGGGGGACGGACGAAGCGTCGTCCCGCGTCGCCACTGCCTCGTAGTGCGCGACCCGCACCCGCGCGGCTCCCGTCCGGTCGATTGCGGTGGCCACGACGTGGCTCGCCCCGAGACGATCGAGCGTGAACTGCCAGCGCCCCGGGTCGTCGTCGACGACAGGGGTGAAGCGGATGCGGATGCCGTCCGGCGTCGGGGCCGGCAGGTCGAACCAGAACCCCGACAACGGTAGCGTCAGGCCGCGCCCGCGCGCCTTGACATAGGACTCCTTCAAGGTCCAGTACTCGAGAAACCGCCGCGGCCGCCGGTCCGCCGGAACCCCGCGCAACGCGCGCGCCTCGGGCGGCGCGAAGAACCGCCCCGCGAGATCGAGCCAGCGGCGGTCGCGGCCGAGGCTCTCCGCGTCGACCGCGAGCTCGCGTCCCCGGCCGACCAGACAGACGACGAGCCCGTCGGTATGCGACACGTTGAACCGGAGCGGCGAGTCCGGGAAGGCGATCTCGGGCCGGCCGTGGCGGTTGGTGCGGAATCGCCACCGGACGGGCGGCACGCTGCAGTAGCGGGACAGCGTGGCCCGCACGAGGGCACGGGTCACGAGGCTCGCGCGGCGGTCGCGCGCGAACCGGTAGCGGTCGGCGCGCGCACGTTCCTCGTCGGTTAGTATCGCCCGCAGCCGGGCGAGCTGCGCCGGCTCGGCGAACGCGGCGGGACGCGCCGACCACAGATGCGCCTCTGCGGCAGCAAGCGGCATGACCGCGGCGGAGCCGGCCGCCCCCTTCGGCTCGTCGCCGGAACCCGCGCCGTCACCGGACGCCGCGCGGTTCGTCGTCATCGGTGATGCACCGGCCCATCCCGCCACCGGACCACCGGCGGCCCCGGCAGAATCTCCCGCAGATAGCCGTCGACGCCGCGGTCGCGGAGCCAGTGCCGCGGATAGCCCAGGGACACCTCCTCGAACCGAACCCCGTCGATCCAGTCGGTGGTGCGCACGTGCAGGTGCCCGGCCACGACCACCTTGGCCCGAAACCGCCGATGCCACGACTCGGTGCGCCGGGTGCCGCACCAGACGCAGAACCGTGGAATGCGAGGCAGCCGCACGAGGTCGCGCCGGAGGGGATAGTGGTTCACGAGCACGAGGGGATGCCGCGCCGCCGCCTCGTCCAACCGCGGCATCGTCTCGCGAATCCGCGCCCGGCACCAGGCGGCCCTCGACGGATACGGATCGGGGGCGAGAAAACGCTCGTCGGCGCAGCGGATCCCCGCCTCCGCCGCCCACGCCGCGGCCCCCTCCGGCGGCACCGAATCGGGCCCGAAGCTGTAGTCGTACAGCAGGAACAGGGGGGCGATGACGCAGCAGGGCGCCTCCGGCCAGACGACGTAGGGATCCTCCGGGGTCACCACCCCGAGGCGGCGGCACGCGTCGACCACCGCCTCGTACTTCGCCACCCCGCGGGGACCGTCGCCGCCGTGGCTCCACAGCTCGTGATTCCCGGGCACCCAGAAGACCTTGGCGAACCGCTCGGCCGCGGCCCGCAGGCCGAGCTCGATCAGGGCCATCGACTCGCCGACGTCACCGGCCAGGATCAGCCAGTCGTCGGGCCGGGCGCGCCAGCCCGCGAGGGCCTCGCGGTTGGCGCGGTGGCCGAGATGCAGGTCCCCGAGCGCGTAGAGCTTCATCGATGATCGGGCATTCCGCCCGCGGAACGAATGTACCACCGGCAGCGTCCTAGTAATGTGCAAACGACGGGCTCGGCCGGATCGCCCCGAATCGCCGTGGCCATCCGCATCCCCGAATCGAGGTGACTTTGCCAACCGCCGCTCTCCGTTGCGAGAACCTGCTCAAGAAGTTCGCGGGGACCACCGCGGTCCGCGGCCTGAACCTGATCGTGCCGGCCGGCACGATCTTCGGGCTCCTGGGGCCCAACGGCTCGGGCAAGACGTCCACCATCCGGACGACCCTGGGCATCTACGTCCCCGACGGCGGATCCGTGGAGCTGCTCGGCTCGCGGGACCCGCTGGCGGTGCGGCATCGCGTCGGCTATCTCCCGGAGGAACGCGGGCTCTACGCCAAGATGAAGGTGGCGGAGCAGTTGACGTTCCTGGCCGCGATTCGCGGGCTCGACCACGCCGAGGCGGCCCGGCGCGCGCATGCCTGGCTCGATCGCGTCGGCCTCGCCGCCAACGCCAGGTCGAACACCGGCGAGCTCTCCAAGGGCATGCAACAGAAGGTGCAGTTCGCCGCCGCCGTCATCCACGACCCGGACCTCATCGTCCTCGACGAACCCTTCACCGGGCTCGACCCTATCAATACCCGCCTCCTGAAGGACCTCATCATCGAGCAGCGGGATCGCGGCGCGACCGTGGTCCTCTCCACCCACCGGATGGAGCAGGTCGAGGCCCTGTGCGAGTCGATCTGCCTGATTCACAAGGGCGAGCCGGTCCTCGACGGCGTCCTGGCCGACATCCGGGCCGGCTACGGGTGGAACACGGTGGTCGTGGAGTACGAGGGCAATGGCGCGGGACCGCTGACGGACCTGCCGGGGGTGCGCCGCGGCGAGGACACCGGACGGGAGGCGCGGCTGGAGCTCGAGCCCGGGGCCGACCCGCAGGCGGTCATCCGGACCGTGGTGAACCGGGTGGCGATCCGGGCGGTGCGCCTCGAGCATCCGAGCCTCGAAGACATCTACCTCGAACGGGTCGGGGCGGCGTCGTCCCCGGCCGCGGAGGTCGCGTCGTGAACCCGAGCCAGATCGCCAAGATCGCGCGCCGCGAGTATGTCGCCCGCGTGCGCAGCCGCGCCTTCATCTTCATGACGGTGATGATCCCGCTGCTGATGGGCGGCTACATGTTCATCATGCCGCTGCTCTTCACGTCGTCCGGCGTGGACGAGTTGCGCATCGCGGTGGTCGACGTGGAGACCGGCCTCGCCCCCGCCCTCGGCGAGCACCTCGCCGCCATCGAACGGCCGCGGCTCGACGTCACCGAGCAGGCCGTACTGCCGAACGATTCGGAGAGTGCCAGGCAGCCCTATACCGAGGCGGTCCGGGATGAGCGCCTCGACGGCTATCTGCTGCTCACGGAGGACCCCGTCATCGGGGCGCGCAGCCGCTATTACGCCCGCGAGACCGGAAACCCCGTGATGCTGCGCGAGCTCGAGCGGGCGATAGAGGCCACCCTGCTCGACCGCCTGGTCGCCGGCAGCGGTGTCGACACCGAACGCATTCGCGCCTGGCAGCGCTTCGATCTGGAGGCGGTGACGGTATCGGACGAGGGCGAGTCGGCGGGCGGCTTCGAGGCCGCGTTCTTCAGCACGTTCGCCCTCGCGATGCTGCTGTACATGGCCGTGCTCATCAACGGCCAGGGCATGGCGATGGCCATCGTGGAGGAGAAGTCGTCGCGGCTCATCGAGGTCATTCTCGGGGCGGTCACCGCCACCGAGTTCATGACCGGCAAGATTCTCGGCGTGCTCGGTTCCGGTCTGACCCAACTGGGCATCTGGGTCGCCGCGTTGCTGCTCGGCCTGCTCTACGCGGCGCCGATGCTGTCGCTGGGCGCGGAAGCGGGTGCCTTCGATCTGGGCGCCATCCTCAGTCTGGAGCTGATCTTCTACTTCTCGATCTTCTTCTCACTCGGCTACTTCCTCTACTCGATCTTCTTCGCGACCATCGCCGCCACCTGCACCAGCACCGAGGAACTCGGGCAATCGATGTTCGCGGCGGTCCTGCCGATGGTCATCGCCTTGATGTCGACCTTCTACGTCATCGGCAATCCCGGCACCACCGCGACCCGGGTTCTGAGCCTCCTGCCGCCGTTCACCCCGCTCGTCATGCTGGCCCGCGTGAACGTGCTCCGTCCGCCCCTCTGGGAGATCTGGCTGGGCATCGTCCTGCTCGGGCTGGGCATCGTCGCCACCGGCTGGCTGGCCGCGAAGATCTTCCGCTATGCCCTGCTGATGCACGGCAAGCGGCCGACCCTGCCCGAGCTGCTGAGCGTCATGCGGGCGGGCTGAGCGGCGCCGCCCGGCGGGCTGGCCGGCGCCGGCGCCGCGGAACCCCAGCCGCGAGACGGCGGACGGACCCGCCCGGCGCCGATTTTCGCTATCATTCGTGTGCACGTGTCGCCATACCGACCCGATTGCCGTATCCCGATGGAGTGCCATCGCGCGTGGCGACCGATGACCGATGAGGTACGATTCATGAGCATGAGATCGATGTCGATCGCGGCCGCCGCGGCGGTCGCGCTGCTGTCTGTCCCGGGAGCCGCAACGGCCCAGGAGCTGTCGACGGCCGACGGCGAATGGCCGTCCTACGGCGGCAACCTCTCGCACGACCGCTACTCCCCTCTCGATGAGATAACCGCCGAGAACTTCAGCGAGCTCGAGGTCGCCTGGCGGTTCAACACCGACAGCTTCGGCCCGCGGCCGGA
This sequence comes from Vicinamibacterales bacterium, assembly GCA_965229825.1. Taxonomy (GTDB): domain Bacteria; phylum Acidobacteriota; class Vicinamibacteria; order Vicinamibacterales; family UBA8438; genus JAJEEA01. The sequence continues at coordinate 389,405 of CBDDJQ010000010.1, read as the reverse complement.
GACGAACTACCAGTCGACCCCCTTGATGGTGAACGGGGTGCTCTACGTGACCGCGGGGTCGCGCCGCGCGGTGGTCGCCCTCGACCCGGCGACCGGCGAGCTGCTGTGGATGCACCGGATCGAGGAAGGGGAGCGCGGCGAGACCGCGCCGCGCCGGTTGTCGGGCCGCGGACTCGCCTACTGGGACGACGGCGGAGACGGGGTCGTGCTCTACGTGACCCCCGGCTACCAGCTCGCGGCCCTCAACGCCCGCACCGGGTACGAAGTGGAGGGCTTCGGGAACAGCGGCATCGTCGACCTGAAGCAGAACATCGATCAGGACCTGGAGCCGACGGCCGAGATCGGCCTGCACTCCGCGCCGATCGTCGCCGGCGACACCATCCTCATCGGGGCCGCCCACCGGCCCGGCGGCGCCCCGCCGTCACGGACCAACGTCAAGGGCTACGTGCGCGGATTCGACGCCCGCACCGGCGATCGCAAGTGGATCTTCCACACCATTCCCGGCGGCGACGAGTTCGGCAACGACACCTGGCTGAACGACTCGTGGCGCTATACCGGCAACACCGGGGTATGGGGGCAGTGGACCGTCGACCCCGAGCTCAACATGGCGTACTTCCCGGTCGAGGCGCCCACCGGCGACTACTACGGCGGACACCGGCCGGGGGACAACCTGTACTCGGGCAGCGTCGTCGCCGTCGACCTCGACACCGGCGAGCGGGTGTGGCACTACCAGACGGTGCACCACGACATCTGGGACTGGGACCTGCCGGCCGCACCCGTGCTGCTGGACATCACCGTCGACGGACGGGACATAAAGGCCCTGATCCTGCCCACCAAGCAGACCTACATGTTCGTGCTCGACCGGGAGACCGGCGAGCCGGTGTGGCCGATTCCCGAGGTCCCGGTGCGGGCGGGCAACGTCCCGGGCGAGTGGTACGCCCCGACCCAGCCGATTCCGATGAGGCCTCCCGCGGTGGACGACGTCGACCTCAGCACCGACGACCTCGTCGACTACACGCCCGAGTTACTGACCCGCGCCATGGAGATCTACAACCGGCACACCATCGGCTGGCTCTACGACCCGCCGACGGTGGCCGAACCGGACATGCTCGGCACCCTGCAGCTCCCCAACTCGACGGGCGGCGTGAACTGGCCCGGCGCGTCGGCCGACCCCGAGACCGGCTTCTTCTACGTCTACACCAAGACCCAGATCGGCGCCCTCGGGCTGGTCAACGACCCCGAGCGGTCGGACATGGACTACATTCGCGGCCGGCCCGACGGCGTGAGCTTCCGCGATGCGTCGACGAGCATCGATGGATTCCCGATGATCAAGCCGCCCTGGGGGCGCATCACCGCCATCGACATGAACACCGGGGACATCGCCTGGCAAATCCCCCACGGCGAAGCGCCGGACAACATCCGGAACCACCCGCTGCTCGACGGCCAGGACATCGGCCGCACCGGCTGGCCCGGCCGGGTCGGCGTGCTGGTGACGAAGAACCTGATCGTCGCCGGCGAATCGGGCAGCTACACCACCGAGACCGGCGAGACCGGGGCGATGCTGCGCGCCTATGACAAGGCCACCGGCGAGGAAGTGGGCGCGGTGCACATGACCGCGCCGCAGACCGGCTCGCCGATGACCTACGAGGTCGACGGCCGGCAGTACATCGTGCTGGCGACCAGCGGCAGCGGCCAGTCGGGCACTCTGCTGGCCTATGCGCTGCCCTAGTGTGCCGTCCCTTAAGTAATGGAGTAAAATTGGGGCTCTCTCAGGAGGAGGGTCCCCATGCCACGAGGCCGTCCGGTTGCTCCCATCGAACTCAGCGAGGCGGAGCACGCTCATTTGACTCAAATCAGCCGGTCCCGATCGCTCCCGAGCGGGTTGGTCCAGCGGGCGCAGATCGTGCTCGCCTGCGCCGAGGGCAGGTCGAGCACGGCCGTCGCGGCGCGGTTGGGCGTGAGCAACGCCACCGTCGGCAAGTGGCGTAGACGGTATCGCGAGTGCGGTCTGGAAGGCTTGCACGACGAACTCCGCCCCGGGCGGCCGCGCACCTACGATGATGAGCGCGTAGCCGCCGTCATCAACCACGCCCTGCAGGCGACACCGCCAGACCGGACGCATTGGAGCGTGCGCTCGATGGCCGGCCACAGCGGCGTCTCGAAGAGCACGGTGCAGCGGTGGTTCAAGTTGTTTGGAGTCCAGCCGCACCGGCAGGGCTCGTTCAAGCTGTCCACCGACCCGTTTTTCGTCGAGAAGGTGCGCGACATCGTCGGGCTCTACCTCAACCCTCCGGACCACGCCGTGGTCCTGTGCGTCGACGAGAAGAGCCAAATCCAGGCGCTGCAACGGACGCAGCCGGTGCTGCCGATGGGCCTGGGGTACGTGGAAGGGGTTACTCACGACTACTGGCGTCACGGGACCACTACCTTGTTCGCGGCCTTGGCAGTGGCTACCGGTACGGTGCTCACGCAATGCAAACCCCGCCACCGGCATCAGGAGTTCCTCGCCTTTCTGCGCCACATCGACGCGAACGTCCCCGCCGACCTCGACGTGCATCTGATCGTCGACAACTACGCCACGCACAAGCATGCCCGCGTGAAGGCGTGGTTGGCGAACCGGCCACGGTACCACGTCCACTACACGCCGACCTACGCGTCCTGGATCAACCAAGTGGAACGGTGGTTCGGCATCATCACCGAACAGGCCATCCGCCGCGGCTCCTTCAGCAGCGTGCGGGAACTGATCGGGAGAATCAATCGCTTCGTCGAGCGGTACAATACGGATGCCTCGCCGTTCGCTTGGACTGCCACGGCGCAATCGATCCTCGCCAAGGTGGAACGCATTGCACTGTATATTTCCGGGACAGCACACTAGGAGCTTGCGCCGTAGAAGTTTCACGCCAGCGAAACTTCCAACGCGACCGCACGGTCGCGCCAGCGGTCCGAGGGAGAACCCCGCGTTGCACCGGGACCGGCGAGGCATCCTGCGCCTCGCCGGTCGAATGCAGCGGGGCCCTCTGCCACGGGCAGCCAGCGGTTGTACGCCCCGCGCAGCCCGCCGTGCTGCGCGGGGCGTGTCCGGATGCCCGCGATGACCAGGCGCCACCGGTTTTTCTCCGACCTGTCGCGCATCTTCGACCGCGCCGCGTCGTTCGGCGACCACCCTTCCGGCCTGCTCGACCAGATCAAGGCCTGCAACGCGGTCTATCGCTTCGACTTTCCGGTGCGGCAGTCCGACGGCGCGATCCAGGTCGTCCGGGCGTGGCGGGCCGAGCACAGCCACCACCGGCTGCCTCTGAAGGGCGGCATCCGCTACAGTGCGCAGGTCGACGAGGACGAGGTCATGGCCCTCGCGGCCCTCATGACCTTCAAGTGCGCCATCGTCGACATCCCCTTCGGCGGCGCCAAGGGCGCGGTGCAAATCGGCGCCCGGGCCTGCACCGTCGACCAGCTCGAACGCATCACCCGCCGCTATACCCACGAACTGGTGCGCAAGAACTTCATCGGCCCGGCCGTCGACGTGCCGTCACCCGACTACGGCACCGGCAGCCGCGAGATGGCCTGGATAGCCGACACCTACGCGGCCCTGCGCCCGGACCAGATCGACGCGCTCGGCTGCGTGACCGGGAAGCCGGTCGACCTGGGGGGAATCAACGGGCGGACCGAAGCGACGGGGCGCGGGCTGTACTACGCGCTGCGCGAAGCCTGCGAGCAGCCCGACGACATGCGGCGGATCGGCCTCGGCGCCGGCGTCGCGGGCAAGCGCATCGTCGTGCAGGGACTCGGAAAGGTCGGCTACTGGGCGGCGCGGTTCTGCCACGAGGCGGGCGCCACCATCGTCGGCATCGCCGAGCATGACGGCGCCGTCGCCAATCCGCGCGGGCTCGACCCCGACGCCGTCCGACGCCACCTCGCCGCCACCGGCTCTGTCCTCGACTGCCCCGGCGCCACCACCCTGCCGGATACCCGCGCGGCCCTGGAGCTGCCGTGCGACGTCCTGATTCCGGCCGCGCTGGAGCACCAGATCACGGAAGAGAACGCCCCCCGCATCCAGGCCCGCATCGTGCTCGAAGGCGCCAACGGGCCGACCACGCCAGAGGCGGACGCCATCCTCGACGAAAAGGGGGTCCTTGTCATTCCAGACATCTACGCCAACGCCGGCGGGGTCATCGTGTCGTACTTCGAGTGGCTCAAGAACCTGTCCCACATCGGGTTCGGCCGCATCGAGAAGCGGTATCAGGAGAGCACCTACAGCCGTATCCTCTCCACCGTCGAGACCGCGACCGGCGACCGGCTCACGCCGGACGAACGCGCCGCCGTCATCAGGGGGCCTGACGAGCTGACGGTCGTCAACTCCGGGCTCGAAGAGATCATGGCCGTCGCCTACCGCGGTATCCGCGAGACGCTGGAACGGCGCCCGGAGATGGGCTCGTTGCGCATCGCGGCCATGGCCAACGCCATCGAGAAGGTCGCTCGATCCTATCTGTCGCTGGGCGTGTTTCCCTGATCGCCCGATTCGGCGGGCGCGCCGGGCGCACAACCGCCATCGGGCTCGACGCCGCCGCCGGTGTCGGTCGCTTCGGGATCGCCCGGCAAGAGGGGACACCGGCGGCAAAGAAAACGGCACGATCGTCGGGCGAAAACGACCGGCGGCAGCCTCGCGAATTGCCGTGGCTTCCTGATACAATAGCTAACAGCTTGCAAAGATTTCCGTCGCAACGAGGCCGGTGAGCACTTGCCTGACAAGGCGTAACACCCGAGCCTGCAGGGCCTTCGTGTGACCGGGAACAGCGCAGTTCCGGCAACGTGCATCGTCGATGGACGGTAGCGGAGCCTTTGCCCAGGAACTGCTGAGTACTGGTAGCAAATGTGCAAGAGTGTCATGGAGGAGGTGGAATGAAACGTTGCGTTTTTCTCGGAGTGCTGCTCGCCGCGGGGGTCGGACTCTTTCAGGTTTCCGTCTCGGCGTCGGGATCCATCGGACCCGGCCCCGGCAAGGTGAGCCCCCGGGCCGCATACTCGCAAGGCAAGGCGCTCACGTTCCGGGAGCTGGTCTGCGACTCGTGTCCGCTGCAGAAGGGCGACCTCGACCAGGACCGTGCGCGCAGCCTGACGGCCAGTCTCGAAGCGGCCTATGAAGGCAACGAGGCGGGCTCGCCGGACGACGCGGCGGTCCAGGTTCTCTGCACCGGCGCCGACGACTGCAACCTCAAGATGGAGCTGGTGCACTACTTTCTCACCCGCCGCTACAAGCTCTAGGCGATGGGCGTACACATTAACGCAGGAGCATATCGACGAATCATGCGCAATCCACGCGGCTCACTCTTGACGATTCTGGCCGGCTCGGCGCTGCTGTCCGCCCTGCCGGTGCAACCCGTATCCGCACAGGGCACGCCGTGGATCGCGGAACCGGGCACCGGATCGGTCAACCTGTCGTACGTCAACCAGAACGCCGCCGAGTTCTACCGTCAGACCGAGAAAACCCAGGGTCCGCTCGAGGCGACCGGCGCGCACCTCTCGCAGAACACGATGTGGTTCGGCGTCAACTACGCGTTTACGGACGCGGTGGCCATCGACGTGCAGTCGGGCTGGGCGGGAAGCTCCCTGCCAGGCGCGGTCGGCCCTTCCGGGGGCGAAGAGGGCTATAGCGGCATCGTCGATTCCAACGTCGCGGTGACGTGGCGCGTCGTCGACGAGCTGGTCAGCAATGCCCCGAGCGTCGCGTTGCGGATCGGCGCCATCGTCGCCGGCGGCTACGACACCGGCTACATCAACTCGCTGGGCGACGGCGGCAACGGCATCGAGACGTCGCTCATCATCGGCAAGTTCGGCGGCGCGGCCGGATTCTCGGGAGAGATCGGCTACCGCACCCGCACGAGCACCGAGGTCAACCCGAACGCCGTGGGCGCCATGGCCGGAGCCCAGGTCGACATCCCCGCGGACATGTTCGTGAACCTCGGCCTCTTCATTCCGGCCGGTGACGCCGTCACCCTCGGCGTCGACTATCAGATGGTCAACGCTCTGTCCGGCATCGACATCGGCGGCGAGGGCTTCTCGCCGAGCGCGTTCCCCGGATTGCAGGAGGACGGCCACATCGTCGGCGCGCGGCTGATCGCGAACGTCACCGACCTCGTCAGCCTGAACGGGTTCTTCGGTCAGGTGGTCAAGGGGCGCAATCTTCGGCGCCGGCCTGAGCTTCGGCTTCGGCGGCTCGTTCTAGCAGCCCTCATCGCGCCTTGCCGCCCGGGTGCCCTGCCGGTCTCGGGCAGCGCGCGGTTCCTCCACCGGGCTCCCGGTAACCGGTACAGCGCACCGCGGTTCATCACAAGACAAGGCGCCGTCCCGGAACTTCCGGGACGGCGCCCTTCTTGCTCAGGACTCGTTCGTGGTTTCGGCGGCCGCGGGTGGCGCGTTGAGACGCCAGTCGTAGTCGAACTCCATGATGCCGTCGAAGCCCTGCAACAGCTCCGCCAGCTCGGGCTCCGCGTACTGCAGAAAGTGCGCGATCACGTCGCCGTCGGTCTCGCCGAAGTCCTCACGGTACCAGTCGGGCGCGTAGATGCTGGAGACGACGGCGAAAGCCTCGTCGAGAACGTCGACCCCGCGCAGGTGGTTCACGTAGTCTCTCGCGCCCTGATCGAGCAGCTCTTCCAGGTTGTCGGCGGTGAAGGCGCGCGCGAGCAGATGCGGACAGCCGTAGGCGGCGCAGTTCACGGCGTAGTGAATCCGGGCATCCTTCCAGATGGGCCGCAGAATACGGTGCTCGATGTCGTCCAGGCTCAGTTCCTGCCCCGCGACGGTGGCATGGACGTCGCCCCAAGGCCCCACCCCGGGTATCAGACCTTCGTGAATCTCGCGGACGGACTCCACCGGATAGTCGCCGAGCACCACCTGCACGGTCATGGCGTTGTACAGGTTGATCCAGTACGCCATCTGCTGCGCCGCCGAGAGGCGCCGCGGGTCGATGGCCTGGAGATCGTCCAGGTAGCCGGTCAGCCGCTCCCGATCCGCCGCGTTGGCCTGCAGGGCCGCGTAGTCGAACAGGTTGACGCCGGTCTCGTCGGGACTCACGTAGGCGTCCAGAATCGCCTGCCAGCGGTCGTGGTCGATCCGCTCGGGGTTGGCATCGTCCCGTTCGTCCCAGAACGGAACCGACTCCGGCCGGGGCGCCGAACAGGTGACGCCGGCCAGCACCGACAGGGCGGCCAGGCCGATCAGAACCGGCCGCAGGCTGCGTCTCCACGGTGCGTGCATGACTCGAATCATTCTGCTGTGTTCTCCCTCTTCTCCCGCGGTTCGGAGTCTTCCCGCCAGGCACCGCCGCCGGGGGCCGCCCGCGCCTGCCGCCAGCGAAGCCTGGCGATCGTCGACAGAATGCCGCCGGCGGCGCCAACGACGCCCCGCAGGGTACCGCCCACCTTCGAAACGCCGAAACGGCGCCGCACGGTGTCCACCGGCACCTCGACCATCCGCAGGCGCTGCTGGATCGCCTTGACCTGCATCTCGACCGTCCACCCGTAGGCGGTATCACGCATGTCGAGACGCAGCAACGCCGCGGCGCGGACGGCGCGGTACGGACCGAGGTCGGTCACGCGGCGCCCCCACAACGCGCGGATCAGGAAACCAGCCAGACGGTTACCGAGGATCTGCGGCGGCGACAACGCCCCCGGCTCCATCCGGCCCAGCGCGCGGGACCCGACCGCAAAGTCGGCGCCGTCCGCGATCGCGTCCAGGAGCCGGACGCACTGCTCGGCCACGAACGAGCGGTCGCCATCGGTGAACAGCACCACGTCCACCGGGCGGAGCGCGCCGAGCGCGGTCAGGCAGGCGATGCCGTAGCCCGGCGTCTCCTCGCGCACCACCCGCGCCCCCGCCGCGCGCGCCTGCGGTGCCGTGGCGTCCACCGAGCCGTTGTCGCAGACGACGAAATCGTCGACGAGCGGCCGCCCCCGATCGCCGCGCAACGCCAGCAGGTCGCGAACGACCACGCCGACGTTGCGCTCCTCGTCCCGCGCCGGCACGACCACGCCGACCGTCAGCTCCTTGTACACCGCACCCGCTCTTCCCCGTCGGCCGGACTACGCCGGGCGGCCGGTCGCCGCGCCCGGCCGATCATGCCACAGCCGATTGCCGCGGCAATCAGGCCGTACTCGACCGGGCGCACCCACGGCGGATGGCCGAAGGGGTGCAGGGTCAGGTCGTTCAGGTTGAGCCCGGTCACGTAGGCGAGCAGCACCGCCGCCGACGCCGTCCACGCCCACACGCTGGGCCGGATCGCCGCGAACGGCAGCAGCCACAGCAGATACCAGGGGTTGACGATCGGCGACAGGGCGAGGAATCCGCCGTAGACCCAGTCGCCGCGGGGAACCGCGCCCGCCGCGGACCGCCGGTGGCTGAGATAGTACCAGCCCCACCCGCCGGCCAGCGCCAGCCCGCACGCCAGGCGGGCCGCGCCGCCGGGCATCCACGGCGTCAACAGCCCGTACAACGCGGCGTTGAACTCCCACTCTCGCGCGAACACCGCCAGCGTCGCCAAGTCGGTGCCCCCCTGCCAGACGAACGGGAGGTATAGAAGCACCAGCACCCCGCCGAAGACCGCCCAGTGCGCCGGCCGCCCGCGCACCAGGACGAGAGGCACCAGCAGCAGCGCCAGCACCTTCGCCCCGGCGCCCAGGGCCAGGAAGGCGGCGGCGCCCTTCAGGCGGCCGTCCCGCGCCAGCAGGATCGCCGCCAGCAGCAGGCAGATCGCGACCCCGTCCGGATGCGCGGTGAAGGCGATCTCCTTGACCACGAGCGGACACCAGGCGTAGAGCAGCACGCCGCGGGCCGGCGCCATCCGGAGCAGCAGTCCGATGGCGAGCAGATCGAAGAGGACGAGGACCGCCTGCAGCGCCGCCACGCTGCCCGGGCGCACCCCGTACGCCGCCAGGAAGACGAGCTGGGTCACGGGCCCGTAGATCGTCGGCAGCTCCGGGTAGTTGACCTGATCCAGGACCGCCTGAAACGCCGCCGGCACCCCCGGATCGGCAAAGAACGCCTCGGGCGCCACCCCGTAGGGCGTGCCGTCCTGCGCGAAGCGGTACGCGTCCCAGAGATACCGGTAGAAGTCGTCCTCGAAGATCGGGCCGCCGACCAGCCCGCAGGCGCGGAAGACCACCGCCCAGACGAGCAGGCGGCCCACCGGGAACGGCGCCTCTCCCCACCGCGGCCAAACCGCGTAGAGACCGAAGGTCAGCAGCGACGTCCACCCCGCGATCGCCAGGAAGACCGTGAGCGACGGTTCCCCCGGTTGCCGGGCGGCCCACGCCAGGACGCCGTATCCCAGGGTGCAGCCGAGCCCCGCCGCGTCGACGAGCCGGCGCTGGCGGCGCGTCGTCCCTACCGGCGCGGTGACCTCCATGCCGCCATGATCGCACGCCCGTTGTAGTGCAGAACCGGGCGGATCTTCTCCCAGTCGTCGTAGAATTACTCCTGCAGCAGCGGCATGCTCCGGAACGGTCGCCTCCGCACCGGTTCGGCCTTCATTCCGAGTGCGCCTTCCCCGACAGCAGCGACGGCCGCTCCCGTTGCAGTCGGGCGCGGTCCATCCTGAGCAGCAGCCGCTCCTGTTCCGGATCCCGCGGACGCCTCCCGGGTGCCCGGCCCGGCGACTCCCTCGCGAGGATCTTCGCCCAGCGCTCGCGCTTGAGCCGTCGCACCTCCGCCTGGAACTCGTCGTAGTCGATCACGGGCGGCGCCTCTCGGATTCACCACGAGTATAGTGGAGGCTGGAGGTGCCGATGCACTGCACGTGGCGTCGCTCGACGGTTCTCGTCCCCGTGATGATCCTGGCGTGGTGCGCGGCCCTGCTCTACCCGGCCGAGGCGCGCGCCCAGTACGGCGCCGCGGATGGCGAATGGCGGAGCTACGGCGGCGACGCCGGCAGCACCAAGTACTCGCCCCTCGACCAGATCGACGCCGGCAACTTCGGCGATCTTCGAGTCGCCTGGCGCTGGCAGTCGGCCGACGGGTCGCTCGATCTCGACGCGCTGCGCGAGCAGCTCCCGCGGCTCGGGATACGGATGTTCCAGGCAACGCCGCTGATGGTGGGCGGGGTCCTCTACATCTCGACCGCGCTGCACCAGGTGGCGGCGGTCGACGCCGCGACCGGCGAGACGATCTGGGTGCACGACCCGCAGGTCTATCTGGGCGGGCAGCCCACGCACTTCTACAACTCGCGCGGGGTCGCTTGGTGGAACGACGGCGACGATGCGCGAATCTTCTTCGGGACCCACGAGGGGTATCTGATCGCCCTCGACGCCGAGACCGGTGCGCCGGTGCTCGGCTTCGGCGACAACGGGCGCGTCGACCTGATGGAGGGCATCCCGCGCGCCGTCCGCGGGGGCACGAACCACCGCGGCCGCAACCTGATGGGGGTGGCGTCGCCGCCCATCGTCGCCCGCGACGTGGTCGTCACGCCGAACGTCATCTCCGACGGGACCATCGCCAAGGAGGCGCCCCCCGGCTGGATCAAGGGGGTGGACGCCCGCACCGGCGACGTGCGGTGGGTCTTCCGCACCGTGCCGCGGGGCGACGACTTCGGCGTCGACACGTGGGGCAACGAATCGTGGCGCTACTCGGGCAACACGAACGTCTGGCCGCCGATGAGCGCCGACGAGGAGCTGGGCTACGTGTACTTGCCGACGGGCACGCCGACCGGCGACTACTACGGCGGCCACCGGCCCGGCGACAACCTGTTCGCCGAGAGCCTGGTCGCCCTCGACATCGAGACCGGCCAGCGGATGTGGCACTTCCAGGCGGTGCACCACGGGGTCTGGGACTACGACTTCCCCGCCGCGCCCAGCCTGATCGACATCGCGGTCGAAGGCCGTCCCGGCCCGGTCAGGGCGATCGCGCAGGTGAGCAAGCAGGGGTTCACCTACGTCTTCGACCGGGTGACGGGCGAGCCGGTCTGGCCCATCGAGGAGCGCCCGGTCGAGACCGACACCGACATGGAGGGCGAGGCGCTGTCGCAGACCCAGCCGTTCCCGACGAAGCCGCCGCCGTTCGAGTACCAGGGGGTGACCATCGACGACCTGGTCGACTTCACCCCCGAGATCCGCGCCATGGCCGTCGAGGCGGTGAGCAACTTCCGGCTCGGGCCGCTCTTCACGCCCCCGATGCTGAGCCATGACGACGGTCTGCAGGGGACGATTCAGCGCCCCCACGTCGGGGGCGGCGCGGGCTGGGCCGGTTCGGCCGCCGACCCGGAGACGGGGCTGCTCTACGTGCCGTCGGTCAACCGGTTCTCGGTCATCAAGTACTACACGCCGGATCCCGCCGAGGGCGGCAACCTCCGCTACACGATGCGGGGACTCGCCGCCGGCGTGCAGCCGCGGATGCCGAACGGCCTGCCGCTGCTGAAGCCGCCGTACTCGCGGCTGACGGCGATCGACCTGACGCGGGGCGAGCACGCGTGGATGCAGCCGAACGGCGACGGCGACAGCGTCCGCCAGCATCCCCTGCTGCGGGATCTCGACCTGCCTCCGCTCGGCGGCGACGGCCGAGGCGGCGTGGTGCTGACGAAGACGCTGGTCGTCAGCGGCCTCGCCGCGGGCGGAACCGATGACGGCCCCCGGCTGGTGGCGCGCAACAAGGCGACCGGCGCCATCGTCGGCTCGGTCGACCTGCCGGCCGGTCCCATCGGCACGCCGATGACCTACCTGCACGAGGGACGGCAGTACTTCGCGCTGACGGTGGGCGGCGACGTGCCGGAGCTGGTGGCGTTCACCCTGCCGGAGTAGCCGCAAGAATCTGCGGCCGGTGGGGCGCTATGATTAGGACAGTGATCGATATAAGGTTGCCAACTGCGCTCCGGCGTAGCCTGTTTTTCTGCGGCTTGGCGCGCTTGGCGCACGGCAAGGTAATTTCCGTCAGCGTCCTTAGCCTGCATTATTCATGAAGCTCGGGCGTCCGTCACGGACGGGGCATGATCGGCCGCGAGCAGGGCCTCGGACGTGGTGGCGCGCGCACCGCGGCGTAGAGTAGCCGGTCGTGCCGTCGGGCGGTGGCGGAGAGGCGGGCGGCAGGGAAGGCTCTGCTGGGGCCGGGCCTGCTTGACCGCGAGCGGAGCCTCTCGGACGCGGCGACGGACGCGGCAGGAGGCGTGGAGTGGCCCTTCACGGGCACCGGGCGGTTGCGGAGGCCAAGTGGGGGGAAGGTTCTGCCGGAACGGGCGGTGCCGCCCGGGACCGAGACGTGCGCCGAGCCCCCGCGCGGGCTCTGACTAACCCGCGCGGGCGCCGAGCGCGAGCGCGATGCGCCGCCACGCGTGGAGATGGGGCGTCGCCCGTGGTAGATGCAGGACGATGCGGCGCGCCGAGCCGACGACATGCACCCCCAGCTTCAGCAGCCGGTCGCGCAGCCACGTCACTTGGGTGCGGGCACAGCCGGTGCGCGCCGCCCGCAGCCGCAGCTCCTGCATGAGTACGTAGGCCGCCGCGGTCAGCAACACGCGCAACTGGTTCGCCAGGAACTTGCAGCAGCTCGTGCGGTCGATCTGCAGGCCATCCAGCAACTCCTTGATCCGGTTCTCGATGTCCCCGCGGGCGCAGTAGACCCTCTCGTAGACGAAGCGCGAGCTCTCCAAGAGATTCGTCACGACGAAGCGCGGATTGTCCCGCGGCTCGCGACCCTTGAGCCGGACCACTTCCGCCTTGATCACGACCCGGCGTTCGCGGCCCCACGTGCGGGCCGCGTAGCGGGTGTCGGTATAGACGTGCTCGGTTCGGCCACTGGCTTCGCTCTGCGCGCGGGCCACGGCCATCGCGGATTCGGCATGCCGCTGCAACACCGCGTTCTTCCCCATCGCGACCACGTAGTCGAGCCCAGGTTCGGCATCCAGGAAATCGAGGATCTCCGGGGTCGCAAAGCCCCCGTCGAGCCGGACGAGAAACCGAGTCGCCGGAAACGCCGCCCGCAGCATCGGCAGCAGCCGACACAGCAAGCTCAGGGTCCCGTCGGCCGCCACCGCCTTGCCCGGCCGCAGCACCGCCGCGCACAGATACTGCTCCTTCTCGTCGTTGAAAGTCAGGAACGCGAGCAGCGGCAGATAGCACCAACTGTCGTAGTGCCCGTTGAAGAACGTCAGTTGTTGCGCGCCATGCGTCCGGTCGTCGGTCGGGTCCAGATCGATGGTGACCCGCCACACCCGCCGCCGCAGGCGGCGTCGATGCCGCTCGATCACGCACGCCGCCAACTCCCGCGCCATTCGGTAGAGCGCGCCGCGGCCCGGGCCGTTCTCGAACCGCGAAATCGTTGGTTGCGACGCCAAGGGCGCGCCGGCCACGGGGTCCCGCCCGAGCAGCAGCTTGTGGATGGGATCCTCCGCCAAGTGGTCGGCGTCGTTGCCGTCGGGATGACCGCACGCGATGCCGAAGATCCGCTGTCCGATCAGCTCCGCGAGCGTGTGCCGAATCTTCTCCGGCGCGCGCTTGTCGGCGAGACACCCGGCAAACGCCTTGACGAGGCCGTACACCCGCTCGGCCGCCTTGAGGAGGACGGCGCCACCATCCGAGCTCGCCTGCTCGCGGTCGAACGTGGCGACGACGGGCTTGTCGAAGAGCTCCGGGAACAGGACAGTCTGTGATATCTTGTCAGCCGCCATGCAGGGGCCTCCATCGTGGCTAAACGTTTGTCAGCACTGCGTTTGTACCACATGGAGGCTCCTGTGTCTCTCCAGAATCAGCACCTTCACGAATAATCCGGGTTAGGGTACGCAAGGCTGGCGCGCGAAGCGTGAACGGACACGGCCGGCGCCTGCCGCCGGTGCGATGACGCCCGGCGGGGGCGGACACACGATGACGATCGGAGATTCGAAACGATGAAGATCATGCGTATTCTGACGCTGTGCTCGGTGCTCGCACTGGGGACGGCATGGACCGCGACGGCGCAGGCGCCGCCGCTGCCGGACGTGGACGGGCTCGGACCGCAGGTCGGCGATACGGTGCCGTCCTTCTCGCTCAACGATCAGACCGGCGCCGTACGGGATCTCGCGTCGCTGATGGGGCCGAACGGGCTGATGCTGGTGTTCAGCCGCTCGGCCGACTGGTGACCGTACTGCAAAACGCAGCTCGTGGAGCTGCAAAGCCGCTATCAGGACCTCCGGGGCCAGGGCCTCGGCGTTGCCGTCATCACCTACGATCCGGTCGGAACGCTCGCCGGGTTCGCGGATGCACGCGGGATTGAGTTCCCGCTGCTGTCCGACGAGGGCTCGGCGACCATCCGGACCTACGACCTGCTGAATCACGAGATGGACCCGGCCCGCGCGCCTGAAGAACGCCGCGAGTTCATGCGCCGGCTCTACGGCATCCCCTATCCCGGCACGTTCATGCTGGACACGGCCGGCCGCGTGACGGCGCGGTTCTTCGAGCCGGCGTACCAGGAGCGCTCCACGGTGTCCAGCATCGCCGTCCGCCTCGGCGACGGGATTGCCGGCGCCGCCGACCGGGCCGCGACCCGCGTCACCACCGACCACCTCGAGGCGCTCGTCTGGGCCACCGACGACGTGGTCGCGCCGGGCAACCGCCTGTCCTTCGTGGTCGACGTGACACCGAAGACCGACATGCACGTCTACGCGCCCGGCGACCACACCTATCGGGTCATCCGCCTCCGCCTGACGGGGCCGGACTTCCTGCGGAGCCACGACCTGAGCTACCCGCCCTCGCAGACGTACCACTTCGAGCCCCTCGACGAGACGGTGCCGGTCTACGAGGAGTCGTTCCGGCTCGTGCAGGACGTGACGATCCCGATGAGCCAGGAAACCGATGCGCTGGCCTCGGAGCCGAACGCCACTCTGCGGGTCGACGGCGTGCTGGAGTATCAGGCCTGCGACCACGAGGTGTGCTACCTGCCGGCGGAGGCGCCGCTGAGCTGGGAGCTCGCGTGGCGCCCGCTGATCCGGAGCAACTGACATGCCCAGGGTCTCGCTCGGATGCTCGATCGGGTTCGCCGCCGCCGTGCTGATCACGGCGGCGGCGACGGCGGCCGGTCAGGTCACGACCGCGACCGCGACCGACGTGACGGTGGAAGAGTACATGGCGGTCCGGAACGCCCCGGAGGGCGGCGTCGACCGGCAGGTGAAGGTGGTCGACATCGGCAAGTCGAACCTGGCCGTCGGCATCCTCCACCGCGACGCCCTCGAGGCGACGGGGGGACCGGCGCGCGGGATCGTCCACACGCTGGTGACCGAGGTCTACTACATCGTCTCCGGGGGCGGCACCCTGATGACCGGCGGAACGATCAGCGAGCGCCAGGACATCCCCGCCGACAGCCACATCGTGACGGTGCTGGTGGGCGAGAGCTACCGGGCCGCGGCGGAAGGCGGCGAGGTCCGCGAGGTGTCGGAGGGCGACATCGTGGTGATTCCGGGCGGCCTGTTCCACGGCTGGACCGCGATTCCCGACCACGTCACCTATCTGAGCATCCGCCCCGACCCCGACAAGGTGCTGCCGGCCGGCTGGGTGAATCCGGTCATTCAATAGCGACCGCGGCCGTTCGGCCACCGGCCCCGGTCGTGCCCGCGTCCGGGAGCGAACACCGCCGAACGCGGCCGTTCAGCCACCGACCGCCGGCCCCAGCCCGCGCAGCAAGTCCGCGGCCCACGCGGGATGCAGCGCCGGGCGATGACGCAGGTCAGGGCCGCTCGTCGATACGGTAGAGGTGGGTGTCGGTGCGGAAGAACAGCGCGCCGTCGGAGACCGCCATCGACGCCAGCGTCGAGCCGTCGAGCCGGTTCCGGGCCAGCACGTTGAACTCCGTGCCCGGCGCGAGCACCGTCGTCACACCGGTCTCGTTCTGAAAGTAGATCCGCCCGCCCGCGAACACCGGCGACGCGGCGTGGGGGCCGCCGAGCCGTTCCTGCCAGTGAATGTCGCCGGTCAGGGCATCGACGCAGGTCGCGATGCCGAAATCAGTGACGATGTAGAGCTCGTTGCCGACGAGAATCGGCGACGGGGTCAGCGGTGCGCCGCGCTGCAGGCGCCAGGCGACGTGCGACCGGGTGACGTCGCCCGTGCCGTCGGCCCGCACCGCCAGCAGCGTCGGCTGCTGGAAGCCGGTCGACAGGTAGACGAGCCCGTGGCCGAAGACCGGCCGCGGGACGTTCGAGAACCCCCGCGGATAGCCGACCCGCCAGATCTCCCGCCCCGACGCCGGATCGTGTCCCGAGGTCCGGAACGCGCTGACGTTGACAATCTGCTCGCGGCCGCCGACCCGGACCACGATCGGCGTGGAGTAGGCCTGCGACACCGGATCGGGGCGGACCGAGCGCCAGCGTTCCTCGCCGGTGCGCGCGTCGACGGCCACGAGGTAGGCGGTGTCGTAGCCGTCGATGCTGACGATCAGCTTGCCGTCATGGAGGATGGGCGACCCCCCGTTGCCGTGCTGCGAGACGTACGGAAAGCGGGTGCGCCACAGGATCTCGCCGGTCGTGCTGAGCGCGGCGGTCCCGGTGGCGCCGAAGTGGACGTAGACCCGCTCGCCGTCCGGGTCGAGGACCGGCGTCGGCGAGGCGAGGCTGTTCTTCGGGTTGAGCGGATACACCTCGCTGCTGTCGAAGACCTCCACGTCGAGCGCGGCGCTTCCCGTCTCGACATCGAAGGCGAGCAGCCGGAGCGAACTGCCGTCGTCCGGGTCGATCAGCGCCGTGGTGAGCCACAGCCGTCCGCCGGCCACCACCGGCGACGACCACCCGAGACCCGGGATCGGCGTCTTCCAGGTGACGTTCTCGGTCTCGCTCCAGGCGAGCGGAACCGCCGCGTCCGGTGCATGCCCCTGCCCCGTCGGCCCTCGGAACTGCGGCCAGTCGCTGGCATGCGCGGCGGCGCCGGTCAACGCGGCGATCGCCACCCAAGCGGTCGTCGACGCGAGTCTCCGGATCATGGCACTGTCAATGGTCATCGCCTGTCTCCCACCAGGGCATTGTATCCGGCCCGCCGAACGCGTGACCTCGGGCTCGCGCCGCCGGTCGCGTGGGCCATGAAAACACTCGGGACACCACACTTCGGCCTTGACCTCCGCGGTAGGGCGACCAGCGGATGGCGACAGGGATGTCGCGTACGAGACGAGGAGACGTGCGACGTGCAGCGATTCTGAACCTCATTTTGCTTTTCATACGGTTTTTCCGCAAAATACCCACAATGGAAAGCCAAACCGGCTCGCCTCCTCCTCTGAGTGCGCTCCTGTCGTTCACCGCCCGAAACGTGCGTTCGTACTAGCGGTGGAGCTGGAGTTGCAGGAGGGGCGCAGGAGACGATGCCACGTCCCCGATCCGGCTGGCTACGACTGGCTGCGGAGGGTCGACCCACGTGACGGACGTGCGCCCACGTTCGTGGGTTAAATATGACACAATGGCAACATGGCCGCATCGATCCCCCCCGCAATCGCGCGCGCCGAACGCGTCGCCAGACCGAACGCGCCAACGCCGCCGGCTGACCCGGACTTTCCCGGCTGCGACCCCGTTCCGCTGCCGACGTGGGAAGACGTGTGGGCCTACGAAGGGCGCATCGAGTACTGGGCGGCCGCGACGGGGACCGCGTGGGTCCTGCGCGACGCCGGCCCCGTTCACGAGATTCCTCCGCACCTTCTGAATGAGCTGCTGACCCGCCTCGGCCTGGAGCGCGGGTCGCGCATCCGGTGCGCCGGGGCGGTCTATCTGATGGAGCGGGACCGGGACGGCCGGCCGTGGCAGGTGCTGGTGGCGGATCAGACCATCTACCTGGACCGGGAGGCCTGGGTACCGCGCGATCCCGCCATCGTGAAGGGCGAAGATCCCCTGCCGGACGTGCTTCTCGAAGTGGATCACACCACCGATGTCCGGCGCAACAAGCTGCCGGTGTACGAAGCCTGGGGGTTCCCCGAGGTGTGGGTGGACACGCCCGACGCGCCGTCGCCGAGCCGGCCCCGGCGCCTTCGGCCGGGCCTGACGATCTACGTGCTGGAGGAGGGCCGCTTCCGGATCGCGGACGAGAGCCGCGCGTTTCCCACCTGGACGGCCGCGCAGATCCACGCGGCGCTGAACGAGACGCGCTTCAGTCCGCGCACCCTCGCCGACCTGACCCGGGTGGGCCGGCGGCTCGGCCGGCACGAAGGCACCACCCCTGACAACGACCCGCAGCTCGGCCGCCACCGCCGGCAGGCCCACGACGCCGGGCTCCGGACGGGGCTCGCGCGAGGACGCGCCGAGGGGCTGGCTGAAGGCATCGCCCGGGAGCGCGCCGTCCTGCGTCGTCTGGCGGCGCGAAAGTTCGGTCCGCTCACCGCCGAGCAGATTGCCGAGGCCCTGGCCGGAATCGAAGACCCCCATCGCCTCGACGAAGCCGGCGATCTGATCATCGAATGCGACGACGGCCTCGACCTGCTCTCCCGCCTGTCGCGTTCCGGCGCGGGCAGGGAACGGTGATAGATCGAAAGTCCGTTCATCGGTACACTCGCCACCGGTGATCGATCTTGCTACCAGCACGTCGCCGCGCCGCGCGCGTCCTGCCGATCGACGAGTACCGCCACATGATCGCATCGCTTGAGGAATCCGAGGACCGCGCGGCCATCGACCGGGCCTTGCGGGAGAACGAAGCCGGCGAGACGGTTCCGGGCGAGGTGGTGCACGCCATTCTGGACGGCGCGCCGTCCCTGCGGGCGTGGCGGCAACACCGCCGGTTGACGCTGGAAGGGCTTGCGGCGCGAGTAGGCGTCTCGAAGGGGTATCTGTCGCAGATCGAGAACGGCCGGAAGTCGGGTACGCTGGATCTCATTCGCCGGCTTGCGGCCGCGCTGGACGTGACGCTGGACGATCTGGCGGGATGGAAGGACGCGGACGCCGCCGGTTCCTGACGGGAACCCGGAGGGTGGCCGGTAGCGGGCGGCGGACGTTGGGAGAGGAGAGACGACATGCGCGGCATATCCAGATTGGTCGTGGCGGCGGGGTTGGCGGCGGCGGCGGCGGTGATCGTGGCGTCGGGGCAGCAGCCCGAGCCGCTGAGCATCACGCCGGTGAAGGACGGGTTGTACTACGTCAACGGGGTCGGCGGGAACGTCGGGGTCCGGGTGACGTCCGAGGGAGTCATCCTGAGCGACGACAAGTTCCCGCGCAACGTCGACGCCATCAGGGCGCGCGTCGCCGAGGTGACGGACATGCCGATCCGGTACGTCATCAACACCCACCACCACGGGGACCACGCCGGCGGCAACGCGGGGTTCATCGACACGGCTGAGGTCATCGCCCACGAAAACGCCCGCGCGAACATGGTCCGCAACGAGCAGGACGCGCCGCCGCGGATCGTCTTTGCCGACCGCACCGCCGTCCATCTCGGCGGGGTCGAGGTGCAGGCGCACTTCTTCGGTCAGGGACACACCGACGGCGACTCGGTCGTCTACTACCCCGACCTGCGGACGGTTCACGGCGGAGACCTGCTGCACGGGACGGCGCCGTTCATCGACTATGCCAACGGCGGCAGCAGCAAGGCGTGGGTGACGACGCTCGACGGCATCCTGTCGCTCGACTTCGACACCGCCATCCCCGGCCATGGCGGCATCATGACGCGGGCCGACGTCGAGGCCTTCCGCGAGCAGTTCCTGGCCGTCCGCGCGCGGATGCGCGAGCTGATCGACGGCGGCCTCGCCCAGGAGGACGCGCCGGCGCGGATCGTGACGCCGGAGCTGAGCTGGACGACGGCCGAGAACGGCCTGTTCATGCGGCGGAGCATTCCGGGCTTCTACGACGAGGTCGCGGCGGAGCAATAGCTCGATCGAGCCGGCGGATCGTGTCACGATCGAACGGTTTGGAACCAGGCACGACCGGTCGGCTGCCGGAGCTCTCGCAGTCGGTTCCACGCCCGTCATCGCCCCTCCGGGCGCTTCCGTCGACCGAGCGACAGCAAGGAGGGGGAGTAACGTGGTCATTTTCAGGCGCCCGCGCCGGTAGGCAGAGACGATTGACATGCGGAACATCCTTGCTTGCACGCTGACACTCGCCACAATCACCGTCATCGCGGCCGTACCATCATCGGCTGCGGCCCAGGACGTGGAGTGGCGGTCGTACGGGTCGGACGCCGCCGGCACCAAGTACTCGCCGCTCGATCAGATCAACCGGGAGACGATCGGCGACCTGGAGATCGCGTGGCGGCAGTCGGTGCTGCCGGACGCCATGCGGGGAGACAGCGACTTCACCCCGTCGGTCGCCGCCCAGAACACGCCGTTGATGGCGGACGGCCGGCTCTACATCAGCTCGGCCCTCGGCACGGTGGCGGCCCTCGACGCGAAGACCGGCGAGGTGCTCTGGTTCGACACGCCGCCGGACCGCGACGGCGAGCCGTTCACCCGCGTGCGCCAGACCCGCGGCGTCGCCTACTGGGAGGACTCGGGGAGCGACGACGCCCGCGTCCTCGCGGTGGTCGGCTCGCATCTGGTGGCGCTCGACGCCCGCACCGGCGAGCGCTATCCCGACTTCGGCGACGGCGGAGACGTGGACCTGACGCAAGGGTTCGACCGCCCGGTGGACACGTTCAGTTGGGGGTCGCCGCCGCTCGTCGTCGGCGACATCGTGGTCATCGGCTCGGCCATGAGCGACGTGACCAACCCGGCGATGCCGGCGATGAAGGAGATGCCGCCGGGCGACGTCCGCGGCTTCGACGTCAGGACCGGCGAGCAGGTCTGGATCTTCCACACCATCCCCCGGGAGGGGGAGCCGGGCAACGAGACGTGGCTGACCGCGATCAACGAGGACCGGCCCTCATGGGAGTACAGCGGCAACACCAACATGTGGGCGTGGCCGAGCGCGGACGAGGAGCTCGGCCTGGTGTACGTGCCGCTGTCGACCCCGACCAACGACTACTACGGCGGGTACCGCCCCGGTGACAACCTGTTCGCCGAGAGCATCGTCTGTCTCGATGCGCGCACCGGCGAGCGGGTGTGGCACTTCCAGGCGGTGCACCACGGCATCTGGGACTACGACTTCCCCGCCGCGCCGAACGTCGTCGACATCCGGGTCGAGGGGCGGGCCGAGCCGGTCAAGGCGCTCGCGGCGGTGAGCAAGCAGGCGTTCACCTACGTTTTCAACCGCGTGACGGGCGAGCCGATCTGGCCGATCGAGGAGCGTCCGGTGCCGCCGGGCGACGTGCCGGGCGAATGGTACGCGGCGACGCAACCGTTTCCGACGAAGCCGCCGCCGTTCGACCAGCAGGGGACGACGGTCGACGACCTCATCGACTTCACCCCGGCGCTCCGGCAGGACGCGCTCGAGGTCTTCGAGCAGTACGTGACCGGCCCGCTCTTCACCGCGCCGGCGCTGGTCGACGAGAGCCCCGGCGGCACCAAGGGCACGCTGCAGATGCCCGGCGTCGTCGGCGGAGCCGACTGGGGCGGCTCGGCCGTCGACCCGGAGACCGGGATCCTCTACGTCCCGTCGGTGCACAGCGAGGCGGTCATCGGCATCGTGCCGTCCGAGCATCCCCGCTCGGACATGCGGCTGGTCGTGCAGACGCTGGCCAACCTGGAGGGGCCGAACGAGCTGCCCCTCTTCAAGCCGCCGTACGGACGGCTGGTCGCCATCGACCTCAACAAGGGAGAGATCCTCTGGTCGAAGGCCAACGGCGACGGCCCGCGCGACCATCCGATGCTGAAGGACCTGGATCTGCCGCCGCTCGGACAGCCGGGGCGGGTGTCGCCCCTGGTGACGAAGTCGCTCGTCTTCCTCGGCGAGGGCGGCAACGCCGGCGTGGTGGTGCTGCAACCGATCTGGGGCGGCGCCGGCGGCAAGACGTTCCGCGCCTACGACAAGCTGACCGGCGACGTGGTCTGGGAGATGGAGCTGCCCGGCGGCACGACGGCGGCGCCGATGACCTACCAGGTCGACGGCCGGCAGTACATCGTCGTCACCGTCGGCTGGGAAGACATGCCCAGCGAGTACGTGGCGCTGGCCCTGCCGGAGTGAGCAGCTCCGGCGCTGGAGAGAGGACGGTCCCCATGAAACGACGAGCCTTCGGGCGGGGCTGGATCGCGATCGTGTCGTCCGCGTTGTCGCGGCCTTCCGCCTCGAGAACGCAACGACGGGTGTTCGGGCGGCGCTGGATCGCCGCCGCGGCGGTCGGGCTGGCCGCATCGAGCGGCGCGGGGCGCGCCCAGGATCATGTCGAGCACGACCCGGCCGACATCGCGTACGGCCTCGGCGTGTATCTGGCGCAATGCGCGAGCTGCCACGGCGAGACCGGGGACGGGGTCGCCGGCGTCGATCTGCGCAGCGGCCCGCTACGCCGCGCCGCGACCGACCGGGACCTCATCGGGGTCATCCGGACCGGCATTCCCGGAACCGGCATGCTCGCGTTCGATCTCGACACCGCGGAGATGGCCGGCATCGTGGCCTATCTGCGGAACATGACCTACGAGGTCGACGCGGTGACGCTGGGAGACGCGGCGCGCGGGCGTACCCTCTTCGAGGGCCGGGGCGCGTGCCTCGACTGCCACCGCCTGCGGGACCGGGGCCCCCGGGCGGCGCCGGATCTGACGGCGGTCGGCGCTCGGCGGCCGCCGAGCGCCCTGCGGCGGTCGCTGCTCGACCCGACGGGTACGATGCGGCCCATCGACCGCCCCGTCGAGCTGGTGACGGCGGACGGCGCACGGGTCGCCGGGCGGCGGCTCAACGAGGACACCTACACGGTTCAGATCATCGACGACCAGGAGCGCCTCCGGTCGTTCGACAAGGCCGACCTGCGCGAGTTCCGGGTCCTCACGACGTCGCCGATGCCCGCGTACGGCGACCGGCTCGACGCGAACGAGCTGGCCGATCTGCTGGCGTATCTCGTGTCCCTGAAAGGTTGAGGCGGACGATGCGAACCAACCGGACGATACGGCGGATCGGGCTGGCGATGCTCCTGGGCGGACTGACCTCCGGCGCCGCGTCGGCGCAGGTGCCGTTCGAACGCCTCCGCGAGGCGGCGCAGACGCCGGCGCACTGGCTGACCTATTCGGGCAGCTACTTCAGCCAGCGCTACAGCGAGCTGGACGAGGTGAGCCCGGCGACCGTCGGAGACCTGCAGTTGCAGTGGGTCTATCAGACCCCGGTCTTCGGTCCGTGGCAGGCGACGCCGCTGGTCGTCGACGGCGTCATGTACGTGACGCAGCGGCCCAACGACGTGGTGGCGCTGGACGCCCGGACGGGCCGCGTGTTCTGGATCTACCGGTATCCGACGCCGCCCGACCACCGGGCGTGCTGCGGGTCGAACAACCGCGGCGTGGCGATCCTCGGCGACCGGGTGTTCATGGCGACGCTCGACGCGCACGTGGTGGCGCTCGACGCGGCGACCGGCACCGAGCTCTGGAACGTCGAGCTGGCGGACCGGCACCTAGCCTATTCGTTCACCCTGGCGCCGATGGTCGTCAAGGACAAGGTCATCGTGGGCTCCGCCGGCGGCGACCGGGGAATCCGCGGCTTCATCTCGGCGCTGGACGCGGCCACCGGCGAGGAGGTCTGGCGCTTCCACACCATCCCGGGGCCGGGAGAACCGGGGCACGAGACGTGGGAGGCCTGCCCGCCGAATCCGGAGACCTACTGCGATCCCGAGGCCTGGCGGCACGGCGGCGCCTCGGCGTGGCTGACGGGGTCGTACGACCCGGAGCTCAACCTGATGTACTGGGGCCTGGGCAATCCGGGACCCGATTTCAACCGCGAGCAGCGGCCCGGCGACAACCTCTACTCGGACTCGGTCGTCGCGCTCGACGCCGACACCGGCGAGCTGCGGTGGTACTTCCAGTTCACGCCGAACGATCCCTACGACTACGACTCGGTGCAGATCCCGGTGCTGGCCGACTTCGAACGCAACGGCGTCGAGCTGAAGGCGATGCTCTGGGCCAACCGCAACGGCTTCTACTACGTGCTGGACCGGACGACGGGCCGGTTTCTGACCGGCAGTCCTTTCGTGACCGTCAACTGGGCGGAAGGACTCGACGACACCGGGCATCCGGTCGAGACGCCCCAGCCTCCGGGGGCGCCGACCTATCCCGGCGTCCAGGGGGGGACGAACTGGTACTCGCCGTCCTACAGTCCCCGCACGGAGCTGTTCTACGTTCCGGCCTGGGAAGATTATGCGTCGGTCTTCGACGGACAGCCGCAGGAGTACGAGCCGGGGCTTTCGTTCGTCGGCGGGCGGCCGAGGACGCTCGAGCCGGTGCCCGACGCGCCCACGGTGCCGGGGCTGACGCGGGGTCCCATCAATACCTGGACCGACGCGGCCGGGCGCGGGGCGGTGGTGGCGCTCGATGCGCTGACCGGCGAGCCGCGGTGGAAGTTCGAGATGACCGACGTCACCAGCAGCGGCATTCTGACCACCGCCTCGGACCTGCTGTTCACGGGGACGCGCTCCGGCTATTTCCAGGCGCTGGACGCGCGCACCGGCGACCTGCTCTGGAGGACGAGCCTCGGCGGGCAGGTCGTCAACGGCCCGATGACCTACGAGGTGGACGGCCGCCAGTACGTGGCGATCATCGCCGGACACAGCCTCTCGACCTTCGCCCTGCGCGACTGAGGGCGGACCCGCAAGAGGGAATCCTCCCGACCGCCGCCCGGCCGCCGATCACCGGAGATCGACGGCGACGAGGGTGTCGGTGTTTCTCGCGTAGAGGCGGCCGGCAGCCAGGGCCGGGTAGGCGCGCACGACGCCCGGCAGGATTCTGGCCCGGGCGAGCGGGCGCAACGCGTCGGGGGTCGCCTCGGCCA
Source organism: Vicinamibacterales bacterium (assembly GCA_965229825.1). Taxonomy (GTDB): domain Bacteria; phylum Acidobacteriota; class Vicinamibacteria; order Vicinamibacterales; family UBA8438; genus JAJEEA01. Next base: position 364,663 of record CBDDJQ010000010.1, on the reverse strand, counting down.
GCATCAGCTCGCCGCTCTCGCGCAGGATCACGAGGACGTCGCCGGCCAGGGTGACGGTGCCGGCGCCGAAGCGGTCTTCGCTCCAGCGCACCGCGCCCGACCGCACGTCGACGGCCCGCAGGCTCGGACTGTACTCCTGCCGGCCGTGGTAGCCGTACAGCACGCCGTCGTGCTCCACCGCGGTGGCGTAGTGATTGGTCATGCTGTCGTCGCCGGTCCACTCCTCGGCCAGCGCCCGGCCCTCCACCCGCAGCAGGGCGGCGCCGGTGCCGTAGCTGGACGAAATGAACACGCTGTCGCCGATGACCAGCGGCGTGGCGGCGTTCACCGAGGCCCCCATGCGGGAGCGCCACCGCTTCTCGAACCGCACCTCGCCCGATGCCGGGTCGAGCCCGACGAGTCCGTTGCGGGTGAAGACCAGGGCGTGGCGCCGCCCCCCGAAGGTGGCGCCGACCGGCGACGAGTAGCTCGCTTCGTCGGTGGTCGCGGTCCACAGCTCGTCGCCGGTGACGGCATCGAAGGCGACGATGCCGCCTTGGCGGCCGCCGACGTTGGCGATCACCCGTCCGTCCTCGACGAGGGGCGCTCCGGCGGCCCCGAAGAACCCCTTGCGCACGCCGTAGCGCTCGTGGGTGTCCACCTGCCAGACGCCGGCGCCGGTCTCGAGCTCGACGGCGTGGAGCTGGCCCTGCGCGCCGAACGTGTACACGCGCCCGTCCTGCACGACGGGCACCGACCGCGGTCCTTCGTCGAACCCGAAATCGTCCCGGTAGCTGGTCGGGTAGTCGTAACGCCACAGGGTGTCGCCGGTTCCGGCCTCGAGGGCCTCGACGACTTCCCGCCTCCCCACTCGGTGGAACAGGATGACCCGGTCGCCGGCAACCGCCGGACCGGCGAAACCCGCCCCCACCGGCCGGGCCCACAAGCGGCGCGGGCCGCCGTCGGGCCAGCTCGCGGCCAGCGGCGCACCGGTGTAGCGGCCGTCGCGCGCCGGCCCGAGAAACTGCGGCCAGTCCTGCGCGGCCAGCCCGGCGCCCGCCGCCGCAACGATCATCGCAAGGGCGCTCCACTGCATCCGGCGTCGTATCGGTGTCATGGTGTGTCGTGACTGCATGTCGGCAAGATTCCGTGAACGAGGCGCACTCGTGCGCGAGCCGGAGTACTTCGGCGTCCTACGCGAAGGCTCTGCATCCTACGCGAAGCTCTGCATCGCGTCCGCCTCCGAGCCGAACGATTCGAACACCATCTCGAGCTTCGTCGTCACTATCAGGTCCTGGACCCGCTCGGCGAGACTGAGGAGCTTGAGCTGGCCGCCCGCACCCACGACGGCGGAGCGCATCGACAACAGCCAACTGAGCCCTGCGCTGTCGATGTGCGACACGGCGGCGAGATTCAGGATCAGCCGGTTGCGCCCGGCGCCGATGAGACCGTCGACTCGGTCCGCGAGCGTTTCTCCCGCGTCCCCGGCCAACTTACCGGAGAGATCGAGAATCGTGACCTGACCTTCGTCCCGCTGGTTGATTCGAAGCGCCATGGTTGCCCCCTTTTCCCAATGCTGACCCAAATGGAGCCGGCACGCAACACGCGGACAACCGCACGACCCCCGCGGAGACCTCTGCGCGGGCGACCGCGACCGCGGCCCGCGGGACGGCGCGAACGGGGAGCAGGCAGGACGCGTTCCGCCCGCCCGAAGCTGCTGCTTCTTCGACGCGGATCTCGACCGCCGGCCCTGCGCCTTCGCCGCGGAACCGCCGCGTCGCCGACGACGCCGAGCGGCCGCCGTGGTATAAGGGTCCGGTTGGCACGCCGGCCGGGCGATACTGCGGAACACGGCCGGTCCAGACGCGGAAGAACGCATACGACGAAGGATCGCACATGCGTGTCGCGCGGCGCCGTCTCCCGGCGGGAGTTGCCCTGTTGCTCGCGGTCGGGCTGGTGGCCGTCCTCGCGGCGGCGGCCGGCGCCCAGCGGTTCTTCGGCGAGGGCAACATGCCCCCGCGCTATCCGCCCCCCTCGATGCCGGACCGCGACTTCGCGTTCTGCAAGCTGATGTACCGCAGCGTCCGCTACGAGGCGCTGGGCATGGGGTGGCTCACCGACTACCCCTATGCGGGCATCAACCTGATGTTCCGGTTCTCGGATCTGACGACGGCCCAGGTGAGCCGCGACCGCCGGGGCGAGCCGAACCACTGGGTGGTCGCGCTCACCGACCGCGAGCTGTTCAACTGCCCGTTCATCATGGCCGCCGACGCCGGCACCATCGGCCTGAGCGGGTCGGAGGCCGAGCAGCTCCGCAACTATCTGCTCAAGGGCGGCTTCCTGTGGGTCGACGACTTCTGGGGCACCGCCGCCTGGCAGCATTGGCAGTCGGAGATCAGCCGGGTCCTGCCGCCGGCCGACTACCCCATCCGCGACCTGCCGCTCGACCATCCGGTGTTTCGCGCGCTGATGTACGTCGACGAAGTCCCGCAGATCACCGCGATCCAGTTCTGGTGGCGCAACGGCGGCACCACGTCGGAGCGGGGCCGCGACAGTGAAGTGGCCCACCTGCGCGCCATCACCGACGAGCATGGACGCATCCTCGTGCTGATGACCCACAACACCGACGTCGCCGACGCGTGGGAACGGGAAGGCGAAGACCCCCGGTACTTCCGGCAGTTCTCGCCCGACGGCTACGGGCTGGGCATCAACGTCCTGCTCTACGCCATGAGCCACTAGGACCAGGACCAGGGATCGACACGATGTCTCTCACGACGCGCATCGCAGCCCCCCGCTGCCTCGCGGCGCTCGTCGCGCTCGGCCTGCTGGCCGCCGTGACGCCGGCGGCGGGCGCCCAGGATTCGGCCGGTGTCCGCATCGTCCCCCCGGAGGGAGACGGCGCCCGATACTGGCCGCGCTGGCGGGGCCCCTCGGGCCAGGGCGTGGTCGAGGACACGGGATACCCCGACCGATGGTCCGACACCGCCAATGTCCTGTGGAAGCGGCCGGTACCGGGGCAGGGACACTCGTCGCCCATCGTGTGGGGCGACCGCATCTTCCTGACCACGTCGCGGGACCGCGGCCAGCGCGTGTCGGTTCTGAGCTTCCGCCGGTCCGACGGCGCGCTGCTGTGGCAAGCCGACGCCCCGAACGGCCGGGCCGAACGCCACCACGGCAAGAACAGTCCGGCGGCGGCGACAGCGACCACCGACGGCGAGCGGGTGTACGTCTCGTTCGGCAGCCGCGGCATGCTGGCCGTCGACTTCGACGGCAACATCGTCTGGCACCGCGACCTCGGCCGCATCGACAACTATCACGGTCCCGCCGGATCGCCGTTGCTCTATCGCGACAGCGTCATCATCTACCAGGATCAGAACGGCGGCGCGTTCGTCACCGCCCTCGACGCGCGCACCGGCGAGACCCGGTGGCGGACCGAGCGGGCGGCGCGCGTCGGCTGGGGCACCCCGATCGCCATCAGCCTCGGCGACCATGACGAGCTGATCGTCAGCAGTCAGCGGCTCGTCCAGTCCTACAATCCGTCGACCGGCGAAGAGCTGTGGCGCTGCGGCGGCATGCTGCGGGAGGTCATCCCGACCCCCGCGGTCGGACACGGGCTGATCTACTGCGCCTCGGGCCGCGCGGGGCCGACGCTGGCGATCCGCCCCGGCGGCCGCGGCGACGTCACCCGCACCCACGTCGAGTGGAGCACCACCCGCGGCTCGCCGTTCGTCCCGTCGCCGGTGGTGTACGGCGACTACCTGTACCAGATCAACGACATGTCGAGCATCATCACCTGCCTGAACGCGCGGACCGGCGAGACCGTGTGGCAGGAACGCCTCGGCCGCCCGCGGCGCGAGGGTATCTCGGCGTCGCCGATCGTCGTCGACGACAAGCTGTTCGTCACCAACGACGAGGGCCTGACCTTCGTGCTCGGAACCGGTCCGGATTTCGAGCTCCTGCACGTCAACGACATCGGGGCCCGCACCCTCGCCTCGCCGGCCCTGGTCGACGGTATCTGGTATATCCGGACCGCGAACGAGCTGTTCGCCATCGGGTACTGATAAGATCGATCGCCGATGCACTAACGGTGTCCGTTGGCGGGTCACAACCCTCCGGTGGACGTTGCGGCGGTGAAGGCCCTTATCCCTCCTTCGACGACGACGCTCCGACAAAATTGTGGATTCAGGCCGGCGGGCACGAACAAGGGTGTAGATCGCGTGCGCCCGGCCCTCGGGCAACTGCCGTTTCTCAAGCGCTTCGTGACCGTTCCAATAGACGGCACGATATTTGCTTAACACGTATTGCATGAGCTTACTGCGAACGGTACGCCGTTTCGATCCGGCATGCCGGCACCGCAGGAACCCACGCCACGGAGACACTCGCCGATGACAGCAGCACGCAACGATTTCCTCGTAGAAGAGTACGGGCCCCTGCCGGTGCGGCCGACCGCCGCGCGTATCGACGCCGCGGTTCCCGATGGCGCCTGGAGCGACTATCCGTGGGCCGAGCACGACGCCTCCGCTACCGCGCAGCGACTACAGACCCTCACCTGGATCGAGGAGATCCTCGCCGACGTCGATCAGGGGCGCTGACCCCCTCGGTATCACTCGCCCGATAGCGCCGGCGTCGGGCCTGCCCCCCCGACCCGAGCCTGGGAGCCCGCGGCCCCACCCGGATTGGGCACCGGAGATGGAACGAGATGAAACCGTTTGTCGTGAACTCGCACCACCGGCTCGTCTTCCCGTCCAACTTCTTTCCTGAACCGGACTTCTCGTCCATCGACACCGTCGAGGATCTCGAAGCGATCGTGCGGCGCGACTTCGAGGTCAAGGCGCCGACCGGTTCGGAGATTGCGGCGCGGGCGGAATCGGACGGGTACGCCAACCGCTACGAGCTGCTGCGGGATCTGGGGCTGCACCTGTTCTGGATGAACCGCTACGTGATCACGATGTACGAGAAACGGCCGACCCGATGGCGCGACGTGCCCCGGCGCCGCGACGACGTCTTTCTCCCGGCACTGACCCCCTGGGAAGACGGCGAACGCAAGGTCGCGGCCGTCGATGCCTGCTACCGCCGGTTGCCCGCCGCGTGGTCGAGCGAGGTCGAGCACGAGCTGTTCCGCATGTTGTTCGACGTGTTTCGTCACAAGCGGCACCATGCGACCGACCTGCCGCCGATCAAGCCGACGGTCGCCGAGGCGATCGCCACCGGCTCTCAACTGGTGTATCGACTGGGATCGTTCGAGCCGGACTATCCCCGGTTCAGCCTGGGCGAGATCCTCGACTGCCATGAGAGCGTGCCGGAGCTCGAGGCCCTGCGCCGCTGGACGATGACGCTGCACAACCAGTATCCGTGGGACCGCTCGGACACCCGGCTGACCCCGGTGGGTGCCCTGAAGAGTGATGACGTCGTGGTCATCTACGAGCCCCGCAGCCCGGACGTGACGGACTTCCTTCGGCGGGTGAAGAACGGCGAGCCGCGCCGGCCGCGCATCCCCCCGGCCTCGCCGGCGCGGCAGCCGGTCACCCCCCTCGCGCCGGTGGAGGTACGGTCCCAGTTCCAGGTGCAACCCCGTATCGAGGCCCTCGCCGTCCGGCGCGGCGAGATCCTGTGCACCAACGACGACATCATCCGCAATTCGGCCTCCAACTGGTCGCCCATGAGCGCGGCGGAGATCGCCGCCAAGACCGGCATCGAGAGCCGCTGCTATACCGCGGGGGGCCTCGAGCAGCTCGCTCTCGATGCGGCGGTGAGCGCGCTGAACCGGGCCAACCGATCGCCGGAGGAGATAGGCGCGGTCATTTTCTGCACCTGCACCAACACCCGTCTCCTGCCGTCGGCCGCGACTTGGCTCTCCGGACAGCTCGGCATGTTCCAGACCCATGCCTCGGTCGACCTGGTCGCGGCCTGCGCCGGCTTCCCGTACGGCTTGCTGGACGCCATCCGCATCCTGCAGGAAGTCCGGCGCCCGATCCTGCTGGTGTGCGCCGAGAAGTTCTCCGACAAGGTGGGCAGCGTACGCACGTCGCGCATGATCTTCGGCGACGGCGCCGCCGCCATGGTCGTGGCTCCGGCCGGGGACGGGGTTCCCGGCGACGTGGACGTGCTGCAGACCTACGCCAGCGGTCCCGAGAGCCAAGTGAACTCGATCATCTGGCCGAACCTCGAGTTCGGCTGCGACATTACCGTCTATGGGCCTGAAGTCAAGGCGCTCGTGAAACGCTATCTCGAACAGATGATCGGGGAGTTGCAGACCCTGCCCCATCCCGACGACCAACCCGGAACCCTGATCGACGCGATCGATCTGATCATCCCGCACCAGGCCAACAAACGGATGGTGATCGATCTGGCGGAGCAGGCAGGCATCGGACGCGAACGGATGTACTTCAACATCGCCCAGGTCGGCAACACTTCGGCCGCCAGCATTCCGCTGGCGATCCATGATGCGGTCCGCGAGGGCGTGCTCTCGACCCAGACGCGCGTGTTCACGCCCGGCTTCGGGGCCGGCGCCGTCGCCGGCTATGCGGTGCTGCGCATCGATCCGGCCATCGTCGCACCGGAACGGACCGCGCCGCCGCCGGCGATGGACGCCGGCCTGTCGCCGGCGCCGCACCACACGTCGTCATCGGCCGACGTCGAAGCGGCTTTCGGAAGCTGACCTCCGACCCGCCGGCGGCGGGCGCCGGCTTCTCCTCGCCCCGCGAGGTCCTTCGACGACCGTGTTACGCTTCAGGCCGGCTTGCGGAGACCGGCCCGAGCGTGGAGGAACCAGGATGTTCACAGGGAAGGTTGCCGTCGTCACCGGCGGCTGCCGGGGCATCGGCGCGGCCATCACGGAGTGTCTGGCCGAGGCCGGGGCGCACGTGGCGGCCGGCTACAACCGGGGGACGGAGACGGCGGAAGCGCTCGCGGCCGGCCTGCGGGCGCAGGGTCGCTCGATCTCGCTGCATCAGGGCAACGTCGCCGAACCCGAATCCTGCGCGCGCGTGGTCCAGGAGGTGCTCGACCAGCACGGACGCATCGATTTCCTGGTCAACAACGCCGGCATCAACGTCGACAAGACGGTGCGCAGGATGTCGGTCGACGACTGGCACGCGGTCCTTCGGGTGAACCTCTCCGGCGCGTTCTACATGATCAAGGCGGTGCTCGACCACATGGTCGAGCGCCAGAGCGGCCGCATCGTCAACATCAGCTCGGTCATCGGTCAGAGCGGCAATATCGGACAGGCGAACTACGCGGCGTCGAAATCCGGTCAGTTCGGCTTCACCAAGAGCCTCGCGCTGGAAGTGGCGCGCAAGGGGATCACCGTCAACTGCATCGCGCCCGGGTTCATCGAGACCGAGATGGTCGCCTCGCTCCCCAAGGCGGTCATCGAGACGGTGGTCGGCCGCATCCCGGTGGGCCGCCTGGGGCAGGCCTCGGAGGTGGCGCGCTGCGTGCGGTTCCTGCTCGAAGACGAAGCGGGGTACATCACCGGCGCCGTCCTGGCCATCAACGGCGGTCTGGAAATGTAGGCCGGCGACAATACGCAATGTCCGTCAAACGCTCCGGTCCAGAGGTCGGTCTGGGCGAGTTCATCCGCCGCCAACGCGAGCTGGGACATCTGTCGGTCCGCCAACTGGCCGACGTGTGCGGCATCTCGAACGCCTACCTCAGTCAGATCGAACGCGGGCTCCGAAACCCCAGCAGCTTCGTCCTCAAGGCGCTCGCCGACGGGCTGGAGATGTCCGCCGAAACGCTGTACGGCCAGGCCGGCATCCTCGATCCGTCGGAGGGCGAGGCGAGCGGCGTCGTCGAGGCGGTGCGCCAGGATCCCTACCTGTCGGCCCGCCAGCGTGAAATGCTCGTCGACATGTACGAATCGTTCCGCAAGGTGAACGACGCCACCCGCTGACGCCTCGAAAACTGCTTGCAAAAGTTAGCGTTCCTTGTTACCATCCTCGCATCGATCGGCGAGCCGGGCCGCGGCGCCAGCGTGCGCGGCCGGACATGGACGCCGGCGCAGGCTCGCATCCCACGGTTTTCCGAGGAGAATCCCATGATCAACTGGACCAAACAGACCGACGACATGCTGCAGGCATGGACAGACACCCAGAAGAAGCTCTGGAGCGGTTGGACCGAGGCGACGGAGCAGCAGGCCAGCCAGGCCCAGTTGGCCGAGACCTGGCGGAAGGCCGTCGACACGTGGGAAGCGGCCGTCAAGAACGGTCTCGAAACGCAGAAGGCCGTGATCCGCAGCCTCGCCGACAGCGCATCGGCCGTCCCCAGCATCCCCCAGGATATGCTGGACTGGACCGGGCAGACCCAGGACCTGAGCTCCCGCTGGACCGAGGCCCAGAGCGAGCTGTGGGAGAGCTACTTCGGCATGGTTCGCAAGGCGGTGCCGGTGAAGATGCTGGGCACGATCGACGACGAGAACCAGAAGCTGTTCGCGGCGTGGCAGGAGTCGGTGGAGAAGGTCAGCACGGCCCAGTCGGCGTGGGCGCAGATGTGGACCGAGCGCGCGGCCAACGCGGTGCCGAAGGGGACCCGGACCACCGCGAAGGCGAGACCGGCGGCCAAGACCGCCGCGTAGGAGTCTGCGCCGTCCGATCGGCGCGGGCCGCCGCGCTCCCGATCGATGACGGATCCGGCCGGCGCCGCTTCAGCGGCGCCGGCGTTCGTTCCCGTGGAGGAGATAACCGGCATGTCGGTGCAGTCCACCCCCAGCGATGCGAATGCCTGGTCGGCTTGGCAGACCGAGATCGAGCGCACGATTCAGCGCGTCCGCAACATCAGCGAGCTCGTGGCGGAATCCAATGAGCCGGCCATCGCGCAGAGCCCCCGCCAGGAGATCTATCGCAAGCACAAGGCGCGCCTGTACCGCTACGACGGCCCGGCCAGCTACGATACCCCGGTGCTCTTCGTGCCGAACCTCGGCATCAGCCGTCCCACCGTCTTCGACCTGCTGCCCCAAGCCAGCTTCATCGCGTACATGGTGGAGCAGGGATTCCCGTTCTATCTGCTCGATTGGGGGGTCTTCGGCCCCGAGGACGACCATCTGACGTTCGCGGATTGCGCCACCCGCATCCTGCCCCGCATGGGGCAGAAGCTGCTGGCCCACGCCGACGCCGAGGCCTGCTCGGTCGTCGGCTACTGCATGGGCACCCCGCTCGCGGTCAGCTTTCTCGGCACCCACCCCGAGTTCCCGGTCAGGAATCTCGTCAACCTCGCCGGCCCCATCGATTTCACCCACGGCGGCCTGTTCGGCCGCTGGCTCGACTCCAGGTATTTCGACGTCGACAAGCTGGTCGACACCATGGGGCAGATGCCGGCCGAGATGGTGCAGCTCGGCTTCAAGCTGCTCCGCCCCACCATGGACCTGAGCACCGGTCTGAACCTGTGGTGGAACGCCTGGAACGACCGCTATCTCGAAGGCTACAAGGCGCTCCAGAAGTGGGCCTCCGACTACGTGCCGTTTCCCGGCGAGTTCTTCCGGCAGTGGGTCACCGATTTCTACCAGGAGAATCGTCTGGCGCGGGGCACGCTACGGCTCAACGGACAGCCGGTCGACCTCGGGAGCATCACGTGTCCCCTGCTGGTGGTCGGGGCGCGGGAAGACAACATCGCCCCGCCCCCGGCGGTGAAGGCGCTCGTGGATCTCGTCGGGAGCCGGGACAAGAAGTACATGGAACTGCCCGGCGGACACATTTCGCTCATCGCCGGGCGGAGCGCAGCCCGCGACTGCTGGCCGCACGTGGCGAGCTGGCTCGGGGCGCGCTCCTAGTGTCCCGTTACTGAACTGCGCGAAAAACATCTGCCGGCGCGCCGGCCCGTGAACCGGGACGAAGGGCTACCTTGGGATATTTTGCGAACCATTGATACAGGACACCAGCTAGGAGCTTGAGATGGCAGACCCCACCTCGGACGACCTGTTCGCCGTGTGGCGCAAGCAGGTAGAGGCCGGCACCGACGCGTGGATCAAGTCGGTCCAGGAAATGGCGAGCCAGGGCCAGGTCCCCCACCCGCCGGATCCGACGCAGTTCTGGCGTCAGTTTTCGAACCTCGGCCCGATGGCGTCGACCCCGTTCCAGGGGACGGGCCCGATCGATCCCCAGGCCCTCGCCCAGTGGAAGAAGTTCCTCGACGACTGGATCGCGGCGTGGAGCCGGGCCCTCGAGCAGGCGATGGGCACCGAGACATTCGCGGAAGCCCTCGGCAAGACCCTCGACCAGTTCCTGACCATCCAGGGCAAGGCCCGGCAGGCTGTGGAGCGCTCCAGCAAGGCCACGATCGACGCGCTCGGGATGCCGTCCCGCGACCAGGTGGTGGGCCTGTCACGACAGATGATGGACCTGGAAGACCGGCTCGAGGGGCTGGAGGACAAGCTCGACGCCCTCGGGAGCCGCCCGCCGGCACCGGCACCGGCACCCGCCGCGGCACCGGCGCCGGCACCCGCCGCGGCACCGGCGCCGGCACCCGCCGCGGCACCGGCGCCGACGGCGGCAACGGAGGACCGGCCCCGGCCTCGCCGGCCGAGCATCAGGAAGACAGGAACCGCCGCCGCGAAGACACCCAAGCGCTCGGCATAGCCGCCGCCCCAGGCTTTGCGACCAGTCCGCGCGGCCCCGCATGGACGGCGCGGGCGGAGACGGATCGGAGACGGATGCGAGGACTGCCCTTACAAGACATGGCCGTCGGTGACGTCGCGGAGTTGACGCGCGTCGCCACCCCCGGGGACGTGGCGGAGTTCATCGACTCCATCGGCGACCACAACCCCATTCACCAGGACTACGAGTACGCCGCCTCGACCCGATTCGAGAAACCGATCGTGCCCGGCATGTGGACGGCCGCCCTGATCTCGGCCGTGCTGGGCACGCGGCTTCCCGGCCCCGGCTGCATCTACGTCGGCCAGCAGATCGCGTTCACCCGGCCGGTCTACTTCGGCGACCGCATTACCGCGCGGGTCGAGGTGGTGGAGCGGCTGGCGGACCGCAATCGGGTGCGGTTGAAGACGGTGTGCGTCAACCAGGAGGACCAGGAAGTGCTGGTCGGCGAGGCCCTGCTGTCGCCGCCGAAGCAGGCCGTCGCCTACACCCGGCGCGAGACGGGCCCGGCCCGGGTCGCCCACTGGGCCCTGCAGCCGACCCTCTGGGCCGCCCACGCCACCGGCGCGTGGGCCCGGCTGGGCACCGCCTGGGTGTCGGCGTGGCACGAACAACCGGACCGGCCGGACTCGAACGGCGCCGGCCGATCCTGACCACCGGAGATTCCGCCCCCACCGGGCGTGTACACTGCCTTCGGATGCCTGACCACGCACCGGGACGGCCCCAAGACCTGTGCGACCTGACGGCGGGCCGCCTGGCGGAGCTGATCCGCGGCCGGGCGGTGTCGGCGCGCGAGGTGATGCAGGCGCATCTGGACCGCGTCGACCGGATCAATCCCCACGTCAACGCCCTCGTCACCCGCGTGCCGGACGCCGCGCTCGAGGCGGCCGACGCCGCGGACGCGGCCCTCGCGGCCGGCCGCGAGCTCGGCCCGCTGCACGGCCTCCCCGTCGCGCACAAGGACCTGTTCGTCACCGCCGGCATCCGGACCACGTTCGGGTCCCGCGTCTTCGAGCACCACGTGCCGGACGAGACGGCCCTCATCGTCGAGCGCGAGCGGCAGGCCGGCGCCATCACCGTCGGCAAGACCAACACCCCGGAGCTCGGCGCCGGATCGCAGACCTTCAACGAGGTGTTCGGCGCGACCCGCAACCCCTATGCGCCGGCGAAGACCTGCGGCGGCAGCAGCGGCGGAGCGGCCGTCGCCCTCGCCACCGGCATGGTGCCGATCGCGGACGGCAGCGACTTCGGGGGTTCCCTGCGCAACCCCGCCAGCTTCTGCAACGTCGTCGGGTTCCGCCCGTCGTCCGGCCGGGTGCCGCGCTGGCCCAGCGCCGCCCCGTGGTTCTCGTTCAACATCCACGGGCCGATGGCCCGCACGGTGGCCGACGCCGCTCTGCTGTTCGACGCCATCGCGGGTCCCGACCCGCGGGCGCCGCTGTCGCTGACGGTGCCTCCCCTTGCGCCGCGCGACACCCTGGAGCGGGACTTCAGCGGTGTCCGGATCGGCTGGTCGCCCGACCTCGGCACCCTGCCGGTGGAGCCGGAGGTGCTGGCGGTCCTCGAGGGCCGCCGGGCCCTCTTCGAGGACCTCGGGTGCATCACCGAGGAGAGCGCCCCGGACCTGCAGGGCGCCGATGACATCTTCACCACCTGGCGGGCCTGGTACTTCGATCTGGCGTTCGGCCCGCTCCTCGACCGCCATCCCGGCCTGCTGAAGGACACCGTGGTCTGGAACATCGAGGCCGGCCGCGCCCTCCGCGGACCGCAACTGGCCGAGGCGGAACGCCTGCGCGCCGCCCTCCATGGCCGCCTGCGCGCCTGGTTCTCGGAACACGACTTCCTGGTGCTGACGGTGGTCCAGGTCGCGCCGTTCGACGTCGACCGGCCCTATGTGACGGAGATCAACGGCGAGGCCCTGCCCACCTATCTCGACTGGATGAAGTCGTGCTACCAGATCAGCGTGACCGGCCATCCCGCGATTTCGGTGCCCTGCGGGTTCACCCCCGCCGGTCTTCCGGTGGGTCTGCAGATCGTCGGGCGTCCCTATGACGATCTCGGGGTGTTGCAGCTTGCCCACGCCTTCGAGCAGGCGACCGACTGCCGGAGCCGCCGGCCGCCGCTCCTGACGGCGGCCTGAGCCCCGGTCCGCGGCGACCGCCGCGACCACCTCGTCCTCGGAACCGGGCACTCCCCCATTGACACGGCGGAAGGGGTGTTACAACGTACGGACGATGCCAGGAGCCAGGGAGATCGAGGGCCGGCCGAGTGCGGCCTTCGCCGCCGGCTCTCGGAGACCCGATGATCGGTGCGGCGGCCTTCCCAGACCATCACGGCCGGCGCCCAACGTCGTCTGCGCGCAACGGGGGACGAAACGATGCAAGAGCGACTGATTCGCGGTTTCGGGGGAACGCAGGCGTTCATGGCCACGCTCGTGATCGTGATCGCCACGCTGTTGTGGTTCGGACTGACCGCGACCGCCCAGAGGCCCCTGGACGGGGACGACATCGGGGGCGTAGTGCGGAGCCCGAACGGGCCCGAGGCGGGGGTCTGGGTGATTGCCGAGACCGACGACTTCGACACCCGGTTCCGCAAGATCGTGGTGACCGGGGACGACGGACGCTACGTGCTCCCCGACCTGCCCGACGCCGCGTACGAGATCTGGGTCCGCGGCTACGGTCTCAGGGACTCCGAGCCGGTCGCAGGGCGGCCGGGCGCCTCGCTCGACCTGGACGCGGTGCCGGCCGCGAACCCGCGCGAGGCGGCCGAGGTCTATCCGGCCAACTACTGGTACTCGCTGGTGGAGGTGCCGGGCGAGAACGAGTTCCCCGGCACCGGCGACGCCGGCAACGGGATCTCGCCGGGCATGCGGCACCAGGCCGCCTGGATCGACGGCCTGAAGCAGGGCTGCCAGTTGTGCCACCAGCTCGGGAATCAGGCGACCCGCGAGGTCCTGAACCCCGGGGACTTCGACTCGACGGAGGCGGCCTGGGCCCATCGCGTACAGGCGGGCCAGCGGGGCGCCCTGATGAACGGCGGGCTGCGCCGCTTCGGGGCGGAGCGCGCGATCGCGATGTACGCCGACTGGACCGACCGGATCCGGGCCGGCGAGGTACCCCCGGCGCCGCCGCGCCCGCAGGGGCGCGAACGCAACGTCGTGCTGACGCTGTGGGAGTGGGGCGGCGAGACCGGCTACATCCACGACGAGATCGCGACCGACAAGCGCGACCCCCGGGTCAATGCCGACGGCCCCATCTACGGCGTGGAGTTCGCCAACGACAAGCTGGTGTGGGTCGACCCGCGTACGCACGAGGCGCGGGAGGTGACCCTGCCGGTGCGTGACACGGCCGGCGAAGGCGATTTCCGGTCCTACATCGACCAGGCGAACCTGGAGCCGTCAATCTACTGGGGCGACGAGCTCATCTGGAACAACCCGGGCAATCCCCACAACCCGATGATGGACGGGCAGGGACGCGTCTGGATGACCCACCAGATTCGCGGTCCCGGCAACCCCGCGTGGTGCCGCGAGGGGTCCGACAATCCCTACGCGCAGCACTATCCGCTGAACCGGGCCGCGCGGCACATCGCCTACTACGATCCCGCGACCGAGGACGTCGAGCTGATCGACACCTGCTTCAACACCCACCATCTGCAGTTCGGCCACGAAGACAGCGAGCGCCTGTATCTCAGCTCGGTCGGTCCCGTCATCGGCTGGCTCGACGTCGAGGTCTACGAGGAGACCGGCGACGCCCGGGCCGCCCAGGGCTGGTGCCCGATCATCGTCGACACCAACGGGGACGGCCGCATCACCGACTGGGTCGGCCGCGGCGGCGACCTCGACCCGGCGAAGGACCAGGAGATGGGCGGCGGGTGGTACGGCATCGTCCCGGACCCGACGGCCGACAGCGTCGTCTGGGCCGCCTCGGGGGGCGTGCCGGGACAGATCGTGCGGCTGGAGCTGGGGGACAATCCGCCCGAGACGTGCGTCGCGGAGTACTACCAGCCGCCGTTCGAGAACGCCGACGCCCCGATTCAGGGATTCTCGCCGCGGGGCGTCGACATCACCACCGACGGCATCGTCTGGACCGCCCTGTCCGGCAGCGGGCACCTGGCCAGCTTCGACCGCAGCCGGTGCGACGTCCTGAACGGCCCCACCGCCACCGGGCAGCACTGCCCCCAGGGGTGGACCCTGCATGCGACCCCGGGGCCCCAGATGAAGGGGGTCACCGGCCACGGCAGCGCCGATTTCCACTATTACAACTGGGTCGACCAGCACGACACGCTGGGGCTCGGTCCCAACGTGCCCATCGCCACCGGCAGCACGTCCGACTCGCTGCTCGCCTTCCTTCCCGACGAAGAGGAGTTCGTCGTTCTGCGGGTGCCGTATCCGATGGGGTTCTACTCGCGGGGCATGGACGGCCGCATCGACGATCCCGACGCGGGATGGAAGGGCCGCGCGGTCTGGGCCGACTACGGCACGAACGCGGTCTGGCATTCGGAGGGCGGCAAGGGCGCGCAGGGGAACCTGGTGAAGTTCCAGATCCGCCCCGATCCGCTGGCGCACTAGTCGTCCGCTTCCCGCCAACCAACCCCGGAGGAGCCTGCGCCACAGAACGGCGCAGGCTCCTCCGGGCGGTCGCAGAGACGAGGCTCCATCGCCGACGAGCCCACTCCTGCAGTCAATCGTCTCGTGGATGCATCTTCCCCATCCGGTCCGCCGGATACGCCCGCGCCGGCGCGGGACGATCTGGCGCTCGTCCTCGTCGGCGGGGGCGCCCGCGCCGCCTACCAGGTCGGCTTCCTCGGAGAGCTGATCCGGCGCCACCCGACGGTGAGGTTCCCCATCCTGATGGGCACCTCCGCCGGAGCCCTCAACGCAACCTATCTGGCCGCGCAGGAGGGCTCGCCGGCCGAAGCGATCGCCGGTCTCGTCGATCTGTGGCGGCATCAGCGGGTCGACCGGGTCTTTCGCGTCGACAGCCGCTCGCTCGCCAGTCTCGTCCTGCGCTGGGGCGTACGCCTGCTGTCGGGCGGATCGATGTTCGCCCCGCACGTGCGGGGCCTGCTCGACACCGCGCCCCTCCGCGCGTCCCTGCACGAACGGTTGAAGCCCAACCACAACGGCGAAATTGTCGGCATCGCCCGCAACCTCGCGGCGGGCCGACTGCGTGCGCTGGCCATCTCCACCAGCAGCCACAGCACCGGGCAGTCCGTGCTCTGGGTGCAGGGCGGGGACCTCGCGGACTGGAACCGGCCCTACCGGCGCGGCCGCCAGGGCCCGATCACCGTCGAGCACATCATGGCCTCGGCCGCCCTCCCCCTGTTCTTCCCCGCCGTCCGGCTCGACGACGGCTGGCACGGCGACGGCGGCATCCGGATGATGGCCCCGTGCTCGGCCCCCATCCACCTCGGCGCCCGGCGCATTCTCGCCGTCTCGAACCGCCACCGGGGCATCACGCAGGAGGCGAGCCAACCGGTCATTCAGGACTACCCCCCGCCCGCGCAGATCGGCGGACAACTGCTCAACGCGATGTTCCTGGACGATCTCGACCACGACGGCCTGACCCTGCAGCGCCTGAACACGCTGATCCG
Source organism: Vicinamibacterales bacterium (assembly GCA_965229825.1). Lineage (GTDB taxonomy): Bacteria > Acidobacteriota > Vicinamibacteria > Vicinamibacterales > UBA8438 > JAJEEA01. Next base: position 348,506 of record CBDDJQ010000010.1, on the reverse strand, counting down.
GGCCCTGCCCGCCGACCGCCGGCAGGGCCTGCATCCCGTCGATCTGGTCGTCATCCGGCCGTCGCAGGACCTCGGCCGGCTGTCGCTCCAGTTCGAGCCGGAGCTCCCGCGGATGTTCCGGCACCTGACCCGCGGCCTCGGGTCGCGCGAAACGACGAGCCCCGACCTGCTGAGCCTGCTGATGTTCCAACCCGACTACATCCAGCGCCTGCTGGAGATCGGCGCCGCCGACGCAGTGGCCGCGAGCGCACGGCTCGCGCCGCTGCTGGCTCCGGAGACGGCGGCTCCGGGACCCTGACCAGGTAGTGGTGGAAACGCGTGCCCGGTCCCCAATAGGCGGGGCTTGGCGGCGGCCCGCGATCCGGCGGTGGTCGCCCGGCAGCCGGCCAGCAACCCAGGGCGGTGCGTGCCGCCGAGACCGTCCACCGGCGCGCCAGCTCAAGCGCCTTCCCGGCCGCTCAGTCCCTCCCGGAGTCCGCAGAGTTCTACGGTGCAGACTCCCGAGACCCCGATCCCAGGATGGGCCGGCCCGGGAAGACATCCTCCACGAGGGCCCCGTCGCGCACGACGAAGGTGCCGGCGACGAGGACGTGGCGGATGCCGTCGGAGTAGCGGTCGGGCGCGTCGTAGGTGGCCTGATCGATGACGGTGTCGGGGTCGAACAGGGTGAGGTCGCCGTCTGCGCCGGCCTGGACGCGGCCCTTCCGCACCATCTGGGGGGCCACCGTCTCCAGCCGTTGCGCCGGCAGCAGGGTCATCTTGCGCAGCGCGTCCATCAGCGGCAGCGTGGCGCGCTCGCGCACGTAGCGGCCGAGGATGCGGGCGAAGGTGCCGGCGCCGCGGGGATGGGAGCGGCCCTCGGCGAACGGGATGCCGTCGCTGGCCGCGATGACGTCGGGCTGGGCGACGATCCACTCGTTGGTGGTCTCGGACCGGCCGTGGGTGATGACCCAGCCGCCCTGCTCGCGATAGCGTCGGAACGTCTCCTCGGTCAGCCGCTCGCCGGTCTCGACCCACTGCAGCCGTTCGTAGCTCTCCGGGGTCCGGCCCGCCCAGCCGTCGAACAGGGCCGACTCGATGCGGCTGGCGCTGGCGGTGTACGGATAGGCCTCCGTCGTCACGTCGACCCCGCGCGCCTGCGCCCCCCGGATCAGCTCGAGGGCGGCCGGGGCGGACTCGCCGGCGCTGCTGTTCATGTGGACGATGTGCAGGGCGGCGCCGGTGGCGGCGGCGTTGGCGATGGCCTCCTGGAACGGGGCGATGGCCTCGCGGCTGCCGAATGCGCGGGCCGACCGGAGGTGGATGAACACGGGAGCCTGCCGGTCGGCGGCGGCTGCGAACAGGCGCCAGATCTCCTCGTGGCTCGCTCCCGGGGTATAGGTGATGCCGAACCCGAACCCGAGGGCGCCCTGGTCGAGCCCCGCCTCCATCAACCGGGCGGTCCGGCGCAGCTCCTCTTCGGAGGCCGCGTCGTAGAGGTAGGCGCCGCCGCGCCCCAGCGTGAAGGTCCCCTCGTCATTCCGTTCGGTCACCACCACGGTGCCGAACGCTTCCCGGCGGGCGCCCTGGTGGCTGACCGACGCCCCGTAGTGGATCAGCGACTCCCCCTCGCGGTCCTCGTACCAGGCGTCGACCGGGTAGACGCCGATCTCCAGCTCCATCGCGCTGGTCACTCCGTCCCGGACCTGATACCGCTGACTCGCCAGGTCCTGGCCGTGGGCGTGGAGGTCGACGAACCCCGGCGCCACGACGAGGCCGGACGCGTCGAGCACCTCCGACGCCTCGGGCCGCTCGTCGCCGACCGCGACGATGACCCCGGCGCGCACGGCGACGTTGGCGATCGCGTCCAGACCGCTCTCGGGGTCCATGACCCGCCCGCCAGTCACGAGCAGGTCCACCGGCCCGGCCCCGGTGCCGGGGCCGCACGCCGCCACGACCCCGGTGCCGACGCCGCCCGCCGCCACGAGGCACCACGCGGCGGCCAACCCCGCCCACCGTCCCGCCCGCCGCCGCCACGAGTTGCATCCGGTCATGGTGCGGTTCCCCCGTTCTCGCCCGGCAACCGTCGCTGGAGCTCCGCGCCGCCTCGCGCCGCCGCCCCAACCACGCTGCCGGGAGGCCTGCGCCGCTACGACACAGGACTCTGCGGTTCAGACTGCCGCCGGTTCGACCTGATCGCGCCTCTTAGGACGCTGACGGAAATTACCTTGCCGTGTGCCAGACGCGCCAAGCCGCAGAAAACAGGCTGACCCTGGGCGCAGTTGGCAACTTTATGTCGATCGCTGTTCTTACCACAGCCCGAGAATCTTCCACCAGAACAGCCCGACCGGGATCCAGATCGCCAGGTTGGCCACCGAGGCATAGAAGCCGACCCGCCACCAGTCCTTGAGGGTGACGTAGCCCTCGACGAAGATGATCGGCGACGTGGTCGTCCCGTAATGGGTCAGCCCGGCGGTCAGGTTGTTGATGAACACCAGACTGTAGACCACCACCGGGGCCGGCGCCCCGAGACCGACCAGCAGCGCCAGGAAGGGGGGGTACATCGCCAGGGCGTGGACGGTGGTGCTCGCGAAGAAGTAGTGCGCGTAAAAGTAGATGACGAGGGTCGCCACGAAGACCACGGCCCAGTGAACGCCGATGAACCACGAGCCGAACCACTCGGCGAAGAGGGTCGCCACCCCCGTGTCGTTCAGCACCCCCCCCAACATCAGCAGGCCGCCGTACCACACGAAGATGTCCCACGCGGACCGTTCGCTCAGCGCGCTGTCCCAGGTGAGGGCCTGGGTGATGAACAGCACCGCGATGCCGAGCAGGGCGACCAGCGTCGGCGAGAGCCAGCTCACGTAGGACGACGCGACCCAGAAGCCGATCAACCCGACGAACACGGTACCCACCACCGCCTCGCGGCCCCGGATCGGACCGAGCGCGGCCAACTGATCGGCGGCGAACTCGGAGGCGGCCGGCGTCTGCTTCAGCGACGGCGGTATCACCCGATAGACCAGCCACGGCACCACGACACTGGACACGAGCCCCGGCAGGAGGCCGGCCGTGAACCAGCTCGCCCAGGTGATGGTCACCCCGGCGTACTCCGCGGCCAGTTCCCCCAGCAGCAGGTTGGCGGCGCTGCTGTAGAAGAACATCGCGGACGAGATGACGCTGCCCTGATACAGGCAGGTCATCAGGAACGTCCCCAGAATCGCGGACGACGCGCCCGGGTTCGACTTGTAGAGGCTGCTGATGCTGCGGGCGATGGGGAAGACGATGCTGGCCGATCGCGCCGTAATCGAAGGCACCCCGGTGGCCAGGGTGAGATCGGTCAGGTGCATGGCGTAGCCGAGCCCGAGCGACGTGCTTCCGATGGCCCGGATGAACCAGAGCGCGATCCGGCGCGCCAGCCCCGAGTCGCGCAGCGCGCGCGACATGAGCATCGCCATCAGCACCATCCACACGGACGAGGCCGAGTAGCCGCTCAACGCCCGGTCCATCGGCAGGCCGCCGAGGACGATCATGGCGGTGATGCCCACCATCACGATCTGGGACCCGGGCATCGGCTGCAGCATCAGCCCGGCGATGGTGCTGAAGAACACGCCGACGCGGCGCCAGTCCTGCGCGGCGATCCCGTCGGGCGACGGCAACACGTAGACGATGGCGAGATAGATGCCGACCAGCGCCAGCAGCCGGTAGTACCTGACGGCGGAGGCGGAGGAAGCGCCGGTCGATTCGTCAGCCATGGCTGGGCGCCCGGTTCAGGAAACCCGCTCCAGCACGGCCGCGAGCCCCTGACCGACGCCGATGCAGAGGGTCACCAGGGCGTAACGTCCCCGGCACCGCTGCAGTTGCCGAGTCGCCGTCAGCGTCAGCCGGGCGCCGGACGCGCCCAGCGGATGGCCGACGGCGATCGCGCCGCCGTTCGGATTCACGCGGCTGTCGTCCCGGGCGATCTCCAGCAGCTTCAGGCACCCCAGCACCTGCGTGGCGAACGCCTCGTTGATCTCGATGACGTCCATGTCCGACAACGACAGCCCCGCCCGCGCCAGCGCCTTCCGGCTGGCCGGCACCGGCCCCAGACCCATGACCCGCGGCTCGACCCCCGCCGCCGCGGCCGAGACCACGCGGGCGAGCGGCTCCGCCCCCGCTTTCTCGCCGGCGGCGCGGCTCCCGACAACGAGCGCGGCCGCGCCGTCGTTGATGCCCGAGGCGTTGCCGGCGGTCACGACCCCGCCCTCGAAGAGGGGCCGCAGCGCCGCCAGCTTCTCCGCCGAGGTGCCCGGCCGGGGATGCTCGTCGTCGGCCACCACCGTCTGCTCGCCGCGCTTCCGCCCCGGTACCGTCACCGGGTCCAGCTCGTCCTTATAGAAGCAGGAGGCCTTGGCGCGGGCGAACCGCTGCTGGGACGCCACGGCGAAACGGTCGCTGTCGGCGCGGCTGATGCCCAGATCGGCGGCGACGTTGTCGGCCGTTACCGGCATCGCGTGATCGCCGTACTGCGCGGTGGTCTTCGGGTTGGAGAACCGGGACCCCAGCGTGCTGTCGTGCACCGTGAGCTGGCGCCCGAAGGCCCGTTCGGATTTCGCCATCACGAACGGCGCCCGGCTCATGCTCTCGACCCCGCCCGCGATGAACAGCTCGCCTTGGCCGCAGGCGACGGCCCGCGACGCGTCCACCACCGCCGCCAACCCGCTCGCGCACAGCCGGTTGACGGTCATCCCGGCGACCTCCACCGGCAGCCCGGCCAGCAGTCCGGCCCGCCGCGCGACGTTCCGGCAGTCCTCGCCGGCCTGGTTGGTGCAGCCGGCGATGACGTCCTCCACGTCCTCGGGCCGGAACGGGCTGCGCGCCATCAGCGTGGCGATGGGGCCGGCCAGCAGATCGTCCGGGCGCACCGGGGCGAGACCCCCGGCGTGGCGGCCGAACGGGGTGCGAACTCCGTCGTAGATGAAGGCGTCTGTCATGTCGCGGGCACCGTTCCGATTCCAAAAGTCCCTCATTATACGTGGGCGGCCCGGCAACGGGGGACCGAGACGCATCGGGTATCATCTCGCGCATGCACGGACGACGCGGGGTCGTGGCGGCGGGGCATGCGCTGACGGCAGGCGCAGCCGGCGACGTGCTGCGCGACGGCGGCAACGCCTTCGACGCCGCGCTCGCCGCGCTCTGCGCCGCCTGCGCCTGCGAGCCGGCGCTCGCGTCCTTCGGCGGGGGCGGATTCCTCCTCGCGCTGCCCGCCGGCGGCCGCCCCCGGGTCTACGACTTCTTCGTGCAGACACCGAAGCGGCGCGTACCGGAGGACGGGATCGAGTTCGAGCCGATCCTCATCGACTTCGGTCCCGCCCGGCAGGAGTTCCACATCGGCCGCGGCACCGTCGCGGTGCCGGGAATGGTCCGCGGATTCTTCGACGTCCACCGCGATCTCTGCACCCTGCGGGTCGCCGACCTCATCGCCCCCGCCTGCGGCCTGCTGCGCGACGGCGTGGAGATGACCGCGCTGCAGGCCCGGCTCCTGCACATGTTGCGGCCGATTCTCGCCGCCACCCCGGCGTCGCTCGCGCTCTACGAAAGCGGACGCGGCGACGGCACGCTGATCGGCGCGGGCGAGCGCCTGCGCAATCCGGACCTCGCGGGCCTGCTGGAAGCGATGGCCGTCGAGGGGGACGACGTCTTCTACCGCGGCGAAATCGCGCGGTCGCTCGTGGAGCACCTGCGGGACGGCGGCCTCATCGGCCTCGACGATCTGGCCGACTACCGCACCGAAATCCGGACGCCGCTCGCCCTCGACTACCGCGGCGTGCAGGTGCTGACCAATCCGCCGCCCTCCTCGGGAGGCGCCCTGATCGGATTCGGGCTCGGCCTCCTGCGCGGCCTGCCGGTCGCGGCGGCGCCGGCCGGGAGCGGCCGCGCGGTCGCGATGCTCGCCGACGTGATGCGCGCCACCCGGTTCGCCCGCGTCGAGACGCAGGACGAGGAACCGTCGCGGTCAAACGAGCGGATGCTCGATCCGGCGCTGCTGGCGCGGTGGCAGAACGAGATTCGGGGACGGGCGCCGGCCGTCCGGGGCACGACCCATCTCGGCGTCATCGACGCCCGGGGCAACCTCGCGAGCCTCACGCTGTCGAACGGCGCGGGCTCGGGACAGGTCGTCCCGGGGACCGGCATCGTGCTGAACAACATGCTGGGCGAGGCGGACCTCAATCTCGGCGGATTCCACCGCTGGCCGCTCGATCAGCGCATGACCTCGATGATGGCCCCGAGCGCGCTGCGGTGGCCGGACGGCCGCCAGGTCGCGACCGGCTCCGGCGGATCGAACCGCATCCGCAGCGCGGTCCTCCAGGTGATCGTCAATCTCGTCGACCACGGGATGGACGTGGCCGCCGCGGTGCGCGCGCCCCGCATCCACGTCGAAGGCTCCCTGCTCAGCGTCGAGGGCGGCCACGACCGGGACGCCATCTCGGAGGCGCTGGCCGAGTGGCCGGAGCACCAAGTGTGGGACGACCGCAACGTGTTCTTCGGCGGCGCGCATACCGCGGAGCGCCGCGCCGACGTGCTCGGCGGCGCCGGCGACCCGCGGCGGGACGGCGCCTCCGTCACGGTCTGACCGCGCCCGGCCTCGCCGCCGCAGTCACAGGCCGTCGATGATGCGGTTCAGGGTCGCGCTCGGCCGCATGGCGCGCTCGACCCGCTCGCCGTCGGGGCGGTAGTAGCCGCCGATGTCCACCGGCCGCCCCTGGGCCGCCAGCAGCTCCGCGGTGATCGCCGCCTCGTTCTCGGCCAGACGCGCCGCCGCCGCCGCGAAACGCGCCTTCAGCTCGGCGTCCTCGTCCTGCGCCGCGAGGGCCTGCGCCCAGTAGAGCGCGAGATAGAAGGTGCTGCCCCGGTTGTCGATCTCGTTGACCTTCCGCGACGGATAACGGGCGTTCTCCAGGTAGGCGCCGATCGCCTGGTCCAGCGTTCTCGCCAGCAGCGCCGCCCGGGCGTTGCCGGTCCGGGCCGCGATCAGCTCGAGCGACGGCACGAGAGCGCAGTACTCACCCAGCGAATCCCATCGCAGGTGCCCTTCCTCCAGCATCTGCTCGACGTGCTTGGGGGCCGAGCCGCCGGCCCCGGTCTCGAAGAGTCCGCCGCCGTTGAGCAGGGGCACGATCGACAGCATCCGGGCGCTCGTTCCCAGCTCGAGAATGGGAAACAGGTCGGTGAGATAGTCACGCAGCACGTTGCCGGTCACCGCGATGGCGTCCTCGCCGCGCCGGACGCGGGCCAGCGAGAAGCGCATGGCGTCGACCGGCTTCAGGATGCGGATGTCCAGTCCGGTGGTGTCGTGCCCGGGCAGGCAGGCGCGAACCTTCGCGATGATCGCCGCGTCGTGCGCCCGCGTCTCGTCCAGCCAGAACACCGCCGGCGCACCCGACGCTCTCGCCCGGCTGACGGCGAGCCGGACCCAGTCGCGGATCGGCTCGTCCTTGGTCTGACACATGCGGAAGATGTCGCCGGTGCTCACCGGCTGCTCGAGGAGGACGGCGCCGGCGGCGACGACGCGGATCGTCCCCGGACCGGGCCCCGTGAAGGTCTTGTCGTGCGAGCCGTACTCCTCCGCCTTGCGCGCCATCAGCCCGACGTTGGACACGCTGCCCATCGTCGCGGGGTCGAACTGCCCATGCTGCTGGCAGTCCTCGACGATCGCCTGATACATGGTGGCGTAGGACCGGTCGGGCACCATCGCGACCGTGTCCTGGAGCTCGCCGGCCGCGTTCCACATGCGGCCGCCGTCACGCACGACGTTGGGCATCGACGCATCGACGATGACGTTGTTGGGTACGTGCAGGTTGGTGATCCCCTTGCGCGAATCGACCATCGCGAGCGGCGGCCGCGTCGCGTACACCGCGTCGATGTCGGCCTCGATCGCGGCGCGCTGCGCCGCCGGCAGGGTCGCGATCTTCTCCAGCACCCCGGCCAGGCCGTTGTCGACGTTGGCGCCGACCGCGCGCAGGGTCTCGGCATGCTTCTGCAGGGCCGGCTCGTAGTACACCGACACGCAGTGGCCGAACATGATCGGGTCGGAGACCTTCATCATGGTCGCCTTGAGGTGCAGCGACAGCAGGGCGTCGTCCTCGCCGGCCTCCTCGATGGTCCGGCTGAAGAAGGCCCGCAGGGCGGCCACGTGCATGACCGCCGTATCGACCACCTCGCCCGCCTCGAGCGGCACGCTCTCCTTCAGGAGGGTGACCGCCCCGCCGGCGTCGACGAACTCGATGCGCACGTCGCACGGCTGCTCGACGGTGACGGAACGCTCGCTTCCGAAGAAGTCGTCCTCCTGCATGTGGGCGACCCGGGTCTTCGACCCGGATGCCGGCCACGCCTTCATCATCCGATGCGGATGCTTCTGCGCGAACCGCTTCACCGCGGCCGCGGGCCGGCGGTCGGAGTTCCCTTCCCGCAGGACCGGATTCACGGCCGACCCCAGCACCCCGGCGTACCGGGCCTGTATCGCCCGTTCATCCGCCCCGGCAGGCTCCTCCGGGTAGTCGGGAACGTCGTAGCCCTGGCCCTGCAGCTCGGCGATGGCCACCCGCAACTGCGGGATGGTGGCGCTGATGTTGGGCAGCTTGACGATGTTGGCGGCCGGCGTCCGGGCCAGCTCGCCGAGTGCCGCCAAGTGATCGGGAATCCGCTGATCCTTCCGCAGCCGCTCTGGAAAGGTGGCGAGAACGCGTCCCGCGAGGGAGATGTCGCGGGTCTCGAGCTCGACCCCCGTCCCCTTGGCGAACGCCCGCACGATCGGCAGCAACGACCCGCTGGCCAGCGCCGGCGCTTCATCGATTTTCGTCCAGATGATGGTGGCAGATGACATGGTGTCCCCGAGTACGACGTCGAGTGGTTCGAGGCAGAGGCCCGCGCGGTCTCGCCGCGGGCTCCCGGCCGGCCGTGGCCGGCAGGTTCAGGGCGAAGAGCCGGCCGGCAGTGGGTAAAGCTCGTGCGCGCGCCGAGGGCGCCGGTCGCCGGGCGGGTCGCCCCGGCTGGGTCCGCGGACGGGCGCAGATCCACCGATCGTACTCGATCCGCGCCGGCGGCACACGGAGGCCGCGTGCGGGCGGCGGCCCCGCGACGCCACCCTCACCGGCGGCGGCGCCGGCACCCGCGCCGGTGAGGATATAATGCCGTCCCTGCGATGCCGCCATTGCACGGGCTGCGTGTCCTCGACTTGACCCGGGTGCTTGCCGGGCCCTACTGCGCCATGATGCTGGGCGACATGGGGGCCGACGTCATCAAGGTCGAGGAGCCCTCGCACGGGGACGACACGCGCGCGTGGGCGCCGTTCCGCGACGGGGTGAGCACCTTCTTCCTGGGGCTGAACCGCAGCAAGCGGAGCGTCGGTCTCGACCTCAAGACCCCGGCCGGCGCCGACGCGTTGCGAGCCCTGCTCGCCGAGGCCGACGTCCTGATCGAGAACTTCAGGCCGGGCAGCCTGAAGAAGCTGGGGTTCGACTACGAGTCGGTCCGCGGCGCCTGTCCCCAGCTCGTCTACTGCTCGATCACCGGCTACGGGCAGCAGGGCCCCAAGCGCACCCTCCCCGGATACGACGCGGTCATCCAGGGCGAGTCGGGGGTCATGCACGTCACCGGGGCCCGGGACGGCCCCCCGACGCGGGTCGGCGTCGCCATGACCGACTATCTGGCCGGGCTCTATGCGATGAACGGCATCCTGCTGGCGTTGCGCGACCGGGACGAGACCGGGCTGGGGCAGCATGTCGACATCGCCCTCCTCGACTCGATGACCTCGACGCTGGCGCTTCCCGCCAACGTCCTCTTCGCCACCGGCGAAGAGCTGGGGCGCGAGGGCAACGACCATCATTCGCTCACGCCGTACGAAGCGTTGGAGGTCAGCGACGGGCTGGTCATGATCGCGGTCGGCAACCAGCGGCTCTGGCGCCAGTTCTGCCGGGCCATCGGCCAGCCGGAGCTCGAGACGGACCCCCGTTTCGTGACCAATACCGAACGCATGCGGCACCGGAGCGCGCTCAAGACCCGGCTCGCCTCGCTGCTCGGAACCTGGACCCGCGATGCGTTGATAGAGCGCCTGCGGGCGCATGCGGTCCCCTGCGGCCAGGTGCGCTCCCTGGCCGAGGCTTTGGCGGACCCGCAGTTGGCGGCCCGCGACATGGTGGTCGAGCTCGACCATCCGCAGCTCGGCGCCATTCAGGCGCTGGGGAATCCGATCAAGCTGTCGCGCACCCCGGCGGTCATCGATCGACCTCCGCCGGGGCTCGGTCAGCATACCGAGGAGATCCTGGCGGATCTGCCCGCGGCGGATACGGCGCCGGCCTCCGCGGTCACCGCCGACATGGGGAGTGAAGGGTGAACCATCGCAGAACGACGCTGGACACGCCGGGACCGGCGCGGCGCAAACGAGGCGCGGCGGGGCTCGCCGCCGGGCTCGTCTGCGCCGGAGCGCTGGCGGCCGGGCCCGCCGCGCATGCGCAGGAGGGCGCTCGCTTCGGCGGCCACCTCTCGGTCCTGCCGGTCGATTTCGCCACCCGGCCGACGATGTCGGGCTCGGGTGACGCCGAAGCGGTGCTCGAGGGCCGCACCCTCGCCATCAGCGGCGCCTTCGAGGGACTGAGCTCTCCCGCCACCGCGGCCCGTCTCCACCGGGCCCCGCCCGCCCGGCGGGGTCCCGCGGTGTTCGCGCTCGACGTCACCGCCGCCGCATCCGGGCGGGTCGAGGGCGAGGTCGAGCTCGACGACCTGCAGATACAGGCGTTGCGCCGGGGCGAGTACTACGTCCAGATTCGGACCCGGAGCAACCCCGACGGAGAGATCCGCGGATGGCTGCTGCCGCGTTCCGAGGCCTCGGCCGCGGCCGCACCCCGAGCGCCGGCCAGCTATCTGGCCAGCCAGGCCGGGACCGGCGCGGTTGCCTACCGCAACGTCTGCGCTTCGTGCCACCAGGGCGACCTGAGCGGGGGCCTGGACACCCCGGAGCTGGCCGGATCGGTTTTTCGCAGCATGTGGGGCGGCCGTCCGGTACGCGAGCTGCTCGGCTACATCCAGGCGGCGATGCCGCCTGCCGGCCGCCAACCCGACGAGAACACCCTCATCGCCATCGTTGCCTATGTCCTGCAGCAGAACGGTGCGGGCGCCGGAGCCGCGGCGCTGTCGGCGGCCTCCGAGGGAACGATCGGCCCGTGATCTCCGGGAGAGTGGCTGGCCGTACGCCGGCAACTGTCCTATGATTGACCTTGTCGCGTAAAGAGTGCATCGGCACTCTCTGTAGATCGGGGTCTCATGCATGGCGGTACGTCCGAGCGGCCGACCCACCGGACCGTTTGTCGGCGTTGTCGCGCTGGCGATTGTCGCCGGGGTCGCCTCGTACGATTTCTTCGTCGCCGACCCACCGCTTGAGGAGGCGGCTTCCGCCGGCGTCTCGGCGCCTGCTCCCGTGGTTCGGGATACCGGCGCGCGCAACGAGGCCGACGCGCCCGTGCCCCTCGACGAGAGCGACGGCATGGTGCGGGATCTCGTCACCACGCTGTCGTCCCACCCCGGTCTCGCGGCCTGGCTGATTCCCGACGATCTGATTCGCATCTTCGTCGTGGTGGTCGACAATGTCGCCGATGGCCATACGCCGGCCGAACACCTGCCGCCCTGGCGACCGACCCGGCGCTTCCAGACCCTCGGCGCGTCGCCGCGGCTCCAGGTCGATCCGCTCAACCACGCCCGCTACGACACCCACGCAGAGATCGTGGCGGCCATCGACCCGGCCGTGGCGGCCGAGCTCTATCACACGTTCCAGCCGCTGATCGCAGCCGCCTACGCCGAGCTGGGACGGGCCGGCCACGAATTCGATGCGACGGTGCTGCGCGCCCTGAGAAACCTCCTCGAGACGCCGGTCCTGGAGCGTGACATCCGGTTGATTCCCCGCGACCCGTTCTTCGAGTTCGCTGATCCGGCGCTCGAAGACCTCCTGCCCATCCAGAAGCAGTTCCTGGGCATGGGCCCCCGCAACGTGCGGGCGGTGCAGGCCAGCCTGCTGGAGATCGCAGAGGCGGTCGGTTTCGACATCGCCAGCCTGCCGGTGCCCCAGGTCCTGCGATAGGGGGCTCGGCATCGACGCCCCCGTCATGCGGCTCACCGTCAAGCGTCTCGATCCGGTTGGCGCCTGCCTGCCCGCGCGCGCGCACCCCGGCGATGCCGGTCTCGATCTGTTCGCGGCCGTCGACGTCGATATTCCGGCCGGCGAGACCCGGCTCGTCGGCACCGGCCTCGCCATCGAGCTGCCCCCGGGCACCGAGGGCCAGATACGGCCGCGCAGCGGTCTCGCCCTCCGCCACGGCATCACCGTGCTGAACGCACCGGGCACCATCGATGCCGGCTACCGCGGAGAGGTCGGCATCCTCCTGATCAACCACGGCCGGGAGATCTTCCGCGTGCGGCGGGGCATGAAGGTGGCGCAGCTCGTCGTGACGCCGGTGGTCGAGGTCGAGGTCGTCGAGGCGACCGCCCTCTCCGAGACCCCCCGGTCGCGGGACGGCTTCGGGTCGACGGGGTGATATCGTGAAACGGCGGCATCATGGCGACCGACCCGAACCGGACCAGCTCCGTCACCGGCTCCACCCTGCGGGTGGCCCTGTGCCAGTGCAATCTGCCGGTCGGCGATCTGACGGGGAACCTCGACCGGATCGGCGAGCTGATCGCCCGCGCCTCGGCCCGCGGCGCCGACCTGACCGTCTTTCCGGAGCTGTCGGTCACCGGCTACCCGCCTGAAGACCTGCTTCTGAATCCCCGGTTCACCGAGACCGCGGCAGACGGGGTCCGCCGTCTCGCGGCGTCGGTCACCGACACCGTCGCGGTGGTCGGGCTGCCGGTCCTGGCCGGCGATCTGCACAACGCCGCCGCGGTGCTCGCGGGCGGCGAGGTGGCCGCCACCTACCGGAAGCACTTCCTGCCGAACTACGCGGTCTTCGACGAACAGCGGTACTTCGCGCGGGGCGACGCCGCGCTGACCCTCGACCTCGGGGGCGTTCGAGTCGGCGTCACGATCTGTGAAGACCTGTGGTACCCGGGAGGGCCCGGCCGGTGGGCGGCGATCGACGGCGGAGCGGTGGTCCTGATCAACCTCTCCGGCTCACCGTACCACCGGGGCAAGGGCATCGAGCGGGAGCGGATGCTGGCGCAGCGCGCGGCCGACTACGGCTGTTTCGTGGCCTTCTGCAACGCGGTCGGCGGCCAGGACGAGCTGGTCTTCGACGGCCACAGCCTCGTCATCGACCCCGGCGGCCGGGTCGTGGCCCGCGGAGCCCAGTTCGAAGAGGACCTCCTGGTGGTCGATCTGGACACCGTCTCCGCCACCCGGCGCCGCCTCCACGACCCGCGGTGGCGCCAAGCCGGCGCGGACCGCAATCGCGTGCGATCGGTCGCGATCGCGACCGCCGCACCGCCGCCCCCCCCGGCGGGGTCGGCCCTCGGCAAACGGCGATTACGAATGGTCGAGACCGCCGCACCGTCGCGACCCCCGGAGCCGGCCCCGCGGGTCCCGCCCCTGCTGGAGCCCGAGGCCGAGGTCTATCGCGCCCTGACCCTGGGCACCGCCGACTACTTCCGCAAGAACCGGTTCCGGCATGGCGTGCTGGGCCTCTCCGGGGGAATCGACTCGGCCCTCGCCCTCACCCTCGCGGTCGACGCCCTCGGCCCCGGCGCGGTGACCGCGGTCTCGATGCCGTCCCGGTTCACCGCCGCGGAGAACCGGGAAGACGCCCGCGAGTTGGCGGAACGCCTGGGCGTCGAGCTGATCGAGCTGCCCATCGCGGACCTCGCGGAGGCCTACGACCGGGCCCTCGCCGAGCCGTTCGCCGACGTAGCGCCGAACGTGGCGGAGGAAAACCTGCAGGCGCGCATTCGCGGCAACCTGCTGATGGCGCTCTCCAACAAGTTCGGGTGGCTCGTGCTGACCACCGGGAACAAGAGCGAGATGAGCGTCGGCTACGCCACCCTGTACGGCGACATGGCCGGCGGCTTCGCAGTGCTGAAGGACGTGCTCAAGGGCTGGGTGTACCGCCTGGCGCGGTGGCGGAACCGGGAACGCGAGGTGATTCCGGTCAGCATCATCGACAAGCCGCCGACGGCCGAGCTGCGCGAGAACCAGTTGGACACCGACAGCCTGCCCCCCTACGACACGCTGGATGCGGTGCTCGAGGCGTACGTGGAAGAGGACCGCAGTCCCGAGGACATCGCCGGCGCCGGTTACGACCCGGCCCTGGTCGACCGGATCGTCGCGATGGTCGATCTCGCCGAGTACAAGCGCCGGCAGGCCCCGCCGGGAGTGCGCATCTCCGTCCGCGCGTTCGGACGCGACCGCCGGCTTCCGATCACCAACCGTTACCGGTCGCCCTGAGGGAATCGGCCACGGGAGGCGGCGGCCTCCATGCCGGCCGCGAGGCCCGCAGCTCGCGCCGAAGCCCGGGCGCAACACCACGGCGCCTACAGGTTCGGCCGCAATCCCGACTCCAGGAACTCTCGGTGAAGATTCAGAGCTCTCGGCTATACCTCAGATTGGACGCCTGAAACTGCAATTGCGCCAATTGGAGCAGCTCAAGAACCGCGAATTGGCGCTCTTGCGGATACCCAACCAGCCCCCGGTGCATCGCGGACAGGCAGGCAGCCCCTCACCGCACGCCGGACAGACCACGGTATCCCCGTTTCGTAATGGCAAACCTCTTTCGCAGTTGGAGCAGGGCCCTTCGCTGTGTTCGCAGTATGGGTAGTTCGAGCAACCGTAGAATCGCGATCCTCGCTTGTTTTCTCGGGGCAGGAGGGCTCCTGTGTGGCACTGCGGGCAGAAGCCGCTTCCGGCGGTGGGCAGTCCGAAAACGCCTACGGCGTCTTCACCCGCGGCAGGGTGCCTCTTGAGCAGTTCCGTGATGAACGTTGATCGGGGTCCGCTGTCGGCTTCCAGCAAGTACGCCCGTCGCTTCGCGCGCGTCAGCGCGACGTACAGCAGTCGGCGCTCCTCCGCATGCGGGTAGCTTTCGGGTTCTGAGAGAACCAAATCGAGCAGAGGGTCATCAACAACCTCGCTCGGGAAACCGTAGGTACCGGCCGAGACGTCGACCGTAACGGCGTAGTCGGCTTCCAGCCCCTTGGCCGCGTGAATTGTCCGCCACGCCAAGTTGAGCCTGTCGCCGTACTTGCGCCCGAGGGCGCTGAGATCCGGCTGGTCGCGATGATATCGTCCAAGCAGCAGCACGGTAGGTTGGCTGCCCGTTTCTGAGTCTCCTCAAATGCGTGTGGGTAGCGGCGGCGCCAGTTCTATGCCTCCACAGCAGAGGAACAGCATCGAGATCAACGCGCCGGGCGAGTGGAAGCCATAGGCGCGACGCGCGATCACCCGCAGCTTGTTGTTGATGCCCTCCACCGGACCGTTCGTCATCTTCGTGTCCAGGTACGCCAGGATGCCTTCAGCGTGTTTCCGAATCGTACGCCCCAGCTTCACGAACGGCGTCAGGCGGGACCGCGCAGCCCACTCCAGCCACTCATCGAGCAGCGCCGGCGCATCCTCGGGTGTCGCCTGCCCCAGGATCGTCGCCAGGTACTCCTTCAGTTCGTAGGCCCGGTCCAGCGCCCGGTTCTTACGACGCAACGTCTCCAGACGCCGGGCCTCACCAGGCCTCAGCCGCGCCGGGTGCTTCAGCAACGCATAGCGCGTCCCCTTGAGCGCCTTCGCATCCTCCGGCTCCGAGGCCAGCCGCCGCTGCTCCGAACGCCGCACCTCGTCAACCGCATCCGCCGCAAGCCGTTCAACGTGAAACCGGTCGAACACCACCCGCGCGTGCGGAACCCACGCCCGCAGCGCCTTCTGCCAGCTCGACGCCAGGTCCGCCGTCACCAACTCGATCCGCGCACAGCCACCAGGTCCCAACTGCTCGAAGAAGGCCCCCAGCGTCTCGGCGCTGCGCCCCCGCCCCGCCCAAACCACCCGACGCTCGTCATGGTCAACCACGATCGTCAGGTAGCGGTGACGCTTCCGGTAGCTGAACTCATCGACGCCGATTCGTCTCAGCTTGGCGAACCGAGCCCCGTCCAGCCGCCGCGCCACAACCCGTTCCACGATGCTGCCCACCGTCACCCACGATATCCCCAGCAGGCGGCTCACCGCCGTCCGGTCCGTCACCTGCGCCAGATACGCCGCCAATTCCTCGAACCCCGACGTGAACACGCTGCTGCCGCTCGCCCACGGCACCTGCTCCACCTTCACCCCGCGGCAACGCCGGCACGACACCCGCCACGGCGCATACCGCAGCCACGCCGGCATCCGGCCCCAGGACAGATGCCGCCACTCGCGCACCGGCTGCCGGTCATACCGCGGCGACCGCTTCCCGCACGTCCCGCACCGGGAACGCCGCCACGCCGGCTCCACCGACACCGTCAACGGACCGTCGGCGGCCATTTCCACCTGCTTGACGTACATCTGCGTGACACCCAACAGCCGCCGTAGTAACGTAGTCAGACGCATGGGGCTCTCCTCCTCGCGGGTCGTGGTGATACACGCCCATGAGACCAGGAAGCCCCTTGCGTTTGCAACCGCTTCCGCCAAGCGAGACGACGCACGCGGCCCCGACAACACCCTTGGCCCCGCCCAACGGGCGTCCGCCGCCGGCGCCGGGACCCGAGGTGGCCGTTGGGGCAATCAGCCAGCGTCTATCCCCGAACCGCCAGCCGTCGCGCTTTCCGCGTTGTCGTGGACGGCCGGGACGCCCCCGTCCAGGCCGGGCCGCAAGGCCCATATCTGCTGCTTGAGCGGAGGGACGGACGGTGTGTCACCCGAAGGGCCGCAGCGCAGCGAAGGACGCGCGTAGCGCGTTGACACGCCGGCCGGCCCGCAGCTACTCCGCTCCGACTATATCCCGCCACGGTGCGCCACGCCCGCCGCCGGTCAGGTGAACTGCCAGCACCCCTCGCCGACCCGCCGATCGCGCCTCAACCCACCCACACCCGTTTGAGGAGAGCCCAACTCCCTACGTCTCTGGTCGTTCACATACCTCGGTAGTGCGGCGGCGCAGCTCCCACCTCCGCTTGGCGCCGAGCCCCACGCATGCGTCCCCCGCCCCTCACCCCCGCTCCACCTCGAACGCCACGATGTTGCGCTCATCCCGGCTGAACTCCACCCCGATCAGGTGAATCGGCTGCCCCAGGTCGCGGTACTTGTCCGCGTACCCCTTCTCCTTCAACTGCGCCATCGCCGCTCCCTCGGGCGCCAGCTCGACCACCTTGAACTCGAACAGGTACAGGTTCCGGTTGAAGCGCAGAGCCATGTCCAGGCGGCCGCGGCTGGTGCTGTCCTCCACCGCGACGTCCAAGCCCAGCGCCGCGAAGTGCGAGTAGAAGACGCTGGCGTAGTAGCCCTCGTAGCGGGCGATGTGGTTCTTTCGGTGCCAGTCGTGGGGAATGCTCGCGAAGAACGCCTCGAACAGCTTCCGCAGCCCCGCGAAATCGTTGGCCCGAAGCAGCGCGTAGAGCTGGATCTCGCGGGTTCCCTGCCGCGACGCGTCCGGGGTCATGGCGCGCAGCAGGCTTTCGTTCAGGCTCTGGCGGACCTCCCGGTTCGGGTAGCCGAGCCGGTAGAGGATCCCGGTCGGTGTAGCCGCAGACGGCCGAGTAGTCCGGCTCCAGGGTGATGTCGGTGAGGTTGTTGAGGCCCGAGAACAGGCTGACCTTCGAGAACCTGCTGACGCCGGTGAGAAACGTGAACCGGACGTGCGCGTCGCTGTCCTTGATGACCCCGTAGAAGCCCCGGAGGAAGTCCCGGTTGGCGCGGGCCGCCTCGGCGAGGTCCAGTGCATCGAGAATCGGCTTGTCGTACTCGTCCACCAGCACCACGACGCGGTGGCCCGTGTGCCGGTGCAAGGCCCGCAGCAGATCGCCGAATCGCTCGGCCGCCGTATCGTACCCGGACTTCACGCCCGTCTCGCGTTCGAGGGCATCGAGTTGCGCCATGACGTTCGTGTGCAGCCGGCCGGGTTCGCGAAACTGGCCGCCGCCGAAGCTCAGGCGCAACACCGGATGACGAACCGACCAGTCCCAGTCGTCGTGAACGGCCAGCCCCTCGAACAGCGCCTGACTGCCCTCGAACGCCTCCTTCAGCGTGTCCAGGAACAGGCTCTTGCCGAAGCGCCGGGGCCGCGACAGGAAGTAGTGCGTGCCCTCGTCGACCAGTCGTCGCAGGTAGGCCGTCTTGTCGACGTAGTAGCAGCCCTCCTCACGGACCTTCCGGAAGGTCTGGATTCCGATCGGAAGCTTCCGTCTGGTCAACCAGGGCACCTCACCCGCCGCCCATCCCGAAGGCGCCGTCGGAGCAGTGTGCAGGTATTCAGCAGCAGGTTCATCCGTCACTCTCCCACGCCGCCAGCTCGGCTCCGGTCAGCGGCTCGAACACCCAGTCCGGCACGTCGCCGTCGCGGTCGCGATAGCGTCCCGGCACGCGCTCCGGCGGTGGCTCCAACGGCATCAGGCGAGCGCACGGTTTGCCCGCCTTCGCAATCACGATTTCCTCGCCGACGTGCGCGCGTTCGAGGAGCCGCGAGAGCTGGGTTTTGGCCCCGCGTGAACGTTCACCCACGGTCATGACTGGTCAAAGTAGTCCTGTATCCAGACTTGGTCAACGCAGTCCACGCCGGCAGAATGCCGAGGCGGGGTGTCGTTTCCGGAATCCGGTCGCGACCACTCTCACTGAGACGCCGTGGCGACGGGGACCGGTCCCGCCTCAGAACATCGCCGCCAGCGTGGCGACGAGGATCAAGGCGATGGCGGCCGGGCACACCCAGCGGATCAGGAAGGACCACAACGCTGGCACCGGCAACCAACCGCCTTCCGCCCGGAGCTCCTCGAGCGCACGGTCGACGCCCCAGATGCGGCCGATGAAGATCGCGGTGAGGCACCCGCCGACGGGCAGGGCGAACTCGTTCCAGGCGCTCACCATCAGGTCGAGGAACCCCATGCCGAATCCGGGCACGCTGGTGAACACGGCGACCGCGCCGTTGCCCAGCGCCGACGGAATGGCCAGCACCGAGACGGCGCCGGCGACGACGGCGACGGCCTTCTGCCGCGACCAGCCGAGGGCGTCGACGCAGTGCGACACCGGCACTTCGAGCAGCGAGATCGTCGAGGTGAGGGCCGCGACGCTGAACAGCAGGAAGAACGCGCCGCCGAACAATTGTCCGCCGGGCATCTCGGCGAAAAGGCGCGGGAGCACCGTGAAGATGAGCCCCGGTCCGCTGGAGGCGGGATCGAACCCGGCGATGGAGAACCCCACCGGGAAGATGATGAACCCGGCGAGCAGGGCGATCGACGTGTCGAGGGCGACTATCCAGAGCGCGGCGGCCGCGATGCCGTCCGCGCGGCCGAAGTAGCTCCCGTAGGTGAGGATGCATCCCATGCCGAGGCTGAGGGAGAAGAACGCCTGGCCGAGGGCCGACGTGTAGACCCCCACGTCGGCGAGCCGGCTCCAGTCCGGGCTCAGGTAGTAGGCCAGACCCGCCCCCGCGCCGGGCAGCGTGACCGCCCGCACCGCCAGCGCCAGGAGCAGCAGGATCAGCAGCGGCATCAGCAGCTTCGTGACCCGCTCGATGCCGGTGCGGATTCCGCCGAGCAGGACCGCCGCCGTGATGCCGATCACCAGGATGGCCAGCCCCGCGCTGACGAGGCCGTTCCCGGTGAACTCGGCGAAGAAGCGGCCGATGTCGTCCGGGCTTCCGGTCACCGCCCCGGTCGCCGCGAACCAGACGTAGGCGACGGCC
Source organism: Vicinamibacterales bacterium (assembly GCA_965229825.1). Lineage (GTDB taxonomy): Bacteria > Acidobacteriota > Vicinamibacteria > Vicinamibacterales > UBA8438 > JAJEEA01. Next base: position 328,725 of record CBDDJQ010000010.1, on the reverse strand, counting down.
CAGCCGGCGATCACGGAATAGAACGAGAGGATGCCGACGCCCGCCAACACCCCGAGTCCGCCGAGCAGCCACCAGCGGCGGCCGGGTGCGAGCGCGGTGAACGCACCGACCGGGCTCTGCCGCGTGCGGCGGCCGAGCGCGATCTCGCCGGCCATGATCGGCGCGCAGATCAGGAAGATGCAGGCGAGATAGATGACCACGAACGTGGCGCCGCCGCCCTGTCCGACCTGGGTCGGGAACCCCCAGATGTTGCCCAGCCCGACGGCCGAACCGGCCGCCGCGAGAATGAAGCCGGCTCGGGAACTCCACATGCCGCGCGAAGAGGTCGGGCTCATCTCGGTCATGCCTCCTTGAAGACGCTCCTAATCTCGTCTATTCTTGACCAAAATGGTCACAACGAGAAATCGCGTACCCGAACCGCGGCGCGCGCCGCGCACAGACCCGCCTCGGCCGATCTGGAAACTGGGGGAAGCCAAGGCGCAGTTGAGCAAGGTCGTGCGCCTTGCGGCGGCCGGTCAGCCGCAGCGCGTAACGGTCCGCGGCCGGAATGCGGTCGTCGTGCTCGCCGCGGACGAGTTCGATCGTCTCCGGGCACGGAAGGCGGCGGCCAGCCTGCACGGTCTCCTGTCGCAGTCTCCGCTGGCCCGCTTGGAATTCGGCGGCGATTCCGTGCGGAGTCCCGTTCGGGAGGTCGAATTCTGAGCGGGTGGCTGCTCGACACCAACGTCGTGTCGGAGTTGCGCAAAGCCCAGCCCGACCACCGCGTGAAGACGTGGTCGGATGCTCAAGCCGCGGACCGCCTCTTCCTCAGCACCGTCACGCTGGCCGAGATCCGGTATGGCATCGAGAGACAGGCCGACCCGGTGTTTCGAGTGGCACTCGAGACCTGGCTCGATCAGGATCTGAGGCCATGGTTCCAGGGACGCGTGCTCTCAGTCGACGAGGACGTGATCCTGGAATGGCGCCGCCTCGTGGCTCAGGGCCGGGAACGGAACATCACGTTCAGTCAGCCGGATCTCTTCATCGCGGCGACCGCTCGCGTGCATTCGCTGACCCTCTGCACGCGCAACGAGCACGACTTCCGCAACACCGATGTTCAACTCTTCAATCCATGGTCCGGGTGACCGCGCCGGCCGCGGCCCATGCCGACGCCGCCCAGCAGCCGGTCGGCGAGGCCGCGCAGACGCCACATCCAGTCGCCGTAGTACCAGGCTTCCGGGCAGACGCCGGACGGCTCAGTCCTGCAGAATATCGAGCACCGACAGGGGATCGACCCGCGCGCCGCCGAGGCGCACGGTCCAGTGCAGGTGCGGTCCGGTGACCCGCCCGGTGGCTCCCGAGTGACCGACCACGTCGCCCTGCTGCACCAGGTCGCCCTCTTCCACGAGGATCTCGGAAAGATGGGCCAGGTAGGAGTAGAGCCCCCAGCCGTGGTCGAGAATGACGGATCCGCCCGAGAAATAGGTGTCGCCGGCCAGGACCACCCGCCCGCGGTTGGGGGCCGCGACGGGGGTACCCACCCCGGCCAGGAAGTCGGCGCCGCTGTGCGGATTCCGGGGCTGGCCGTTGAACACGCTGCGGCTGCCGAACCTGCCGTTCGCGCGCCCCGGGACGGGGCGGATCCACGCCCCGCGCCAGAACCGCTCCGGCGTATCGGTCGCGAAGATCGCGGTCTGTTGCAGGAACTCCCGCTCGATGCGGGCGCTGACCTCCGGGGGCGGCTCGACGTAGCGCGGCTCCACCGTCAGACGGCGGGTGGGATAGGCCTTGTCGGCCACCGCCAGCGTGTACGGGCGGGAAAGGGCCGCCCCGCCGACCGCGGTGATCCGCAGCGCGAGATCGTGGTCGCCGGGCTCGACGAGCAGGTCGATGCCCACGAGCCCCCGCCACGACCCGTCCTCCCCGTGATGGAAGTGGACGGCGCGGTCGAAGATCGTCCCCTCGACCGAGGCCAGCCGTTCCGGCGACGAGACCGAGACCAGGACGGCCTCGCCGGGGAACACCCCGCGGGCATGATGGGCGACGTCGACGTCGAAAGGCTGCGCGGTCGCCATCGAGACCGCGAGCCCCCAGCAGGCGGCTCCCACCACGGTCCTCACGAACGCCGGCAATGGTGATTGCATGGTCCCGCTATCCGCCGAACAGGGTCACGCCGAACACCCGCGCCAGGATGATGACGAGGGTCAGCGCGGTGAACACCGCGAGGCTGAACCAACTGAACCAGATGACCGGCTGGGACGGATAGAACCCCTTCTCGGTCTTGGGAATGATGGTCACGCAGTAGTAGATGTTCAGGAAAAAGATGACCGGCGCGACGAAGAACGCGAGCGCCGAGGACACCAGCACCAGGAAGACCGGCCGCGGCAGCCCCGCGATGATCAGCACCGCCGCGATGAGCGAGTAGAACATCGTGATGCGGTAGATGTTGTACTCGGACCACCAGGCGCGCCGATGCGCCGCCGTCACCCCCTCGGCCGCCACGCCGGACAGCTCGGCGGTGCCCCGGAACAGGTTCCGGCAGCACGCCGCCACCACCCGCGGCCAGCCGTCGAAGTAGTTGAACGCGGTCGAGAAGGTGGCCGCGAACGCGCCGCCGAGGAACACGAACATCATGGCCGGGCCGGCGCTCTCGGTGAAGATGAGGGCAATCTCGCCGATCACCGCGTTGCCGGCCACCTCGCTCGGATAGAGCGTGACCGCGGCCAGCAACAGGAAGATGGTCGCGAGCACGAACGACACGATGTGTCCCATCGTGAAGTCCAGGATGCCGATGCGGAACCAGCGGCGGCAGTACTCCTGCGCGTGCGCCGGCAGCTTCGAGACCTCGACGCGCAGGTCGTCCGCGGTGGACGAGAAGGCGTCGAACGGACGGGCGTAGCCCTCGCGCTCGAGCTGTTCCCGGATGCGCCCCATGCCCACCCGCTTCGCCTTGCCCCACTCCGAGGCCTGCAGCGAGACGTCGATGCCGGTCGGCAGCAGCCCGAGAAACGCCGCGATGATGAGCCACGACCCGCCGGGGATCTCGACCGTGAAGAAGTGCCCCATCTCAGACAACGGCGCCGGGTTGAAAACGTAGACTCCCACCGTCGACACGAACAGGATGCCGGCCAGCACCTTGGTGGCCAGCTCGACCGCCGCGTAGCGTCCGTAGAGGATGATGCTCACCGCGAGCACCCCCAGCCCCAGCCCGTACACCCAGCTCGGCAGCCCCAACCCGAGGTACTGCGAGAACACGAAGAACAGCACCGCGGCGGCCGCCGCGAGCCGGCCCGCCTGACCCAGCGCGCTTTGAACCAGGGTCGTGACCAGCACGTACCAGACCGGCCACTTGCCCGGCGCGGTGGTGTAGGCGTCGAGCATGCTGCGCCCGGTGGCGTTCGTGAACCGGAACGCCATCTCGAAGCCGTAGTACTTGAAGATGTAGGCGACGGGGATGCACCAGAGCAGCGCATACTCGAACCGGCCGCCGGCCGCCGGGGCGGTCACCAGATGGCTCGTGCCGATGCCGGTCATCATCAGGATGAGACCGGGACCGAAGTGCCGGAGCATCCCGCGGGGGCTGGTCTCGGGCAACGGCAGCTTGTCGAACGAGTCGGGTTTGTCGGCCATGCGCGCCATCCTACCAGAGACGCCCGGACGCGCAGGCGATAGAATCGAAGTGACCGGACCCCTCGGGAGGAAGCCATGCCCGCACACCGCACACGTCATGAAACAGCGCGGCCAGCCGTTGCGGCGGTCGTCGCCGGCATCATCGCGACCGCGGCGACCTGCTCCTCTCCCCTCTCCCGCAACGCCGAGCCGGGACGCGACGCCCTGGGCACCGAGGCCGCGGTCACCGCCGGGCATCCCCTCGCGGCGGAGGCCGGCCTGCAGGTGCTGCGGAACGGCGGGCTCGCCATCGACGCCGCGATCACCGCGGCCGCCGTGCTCGCCGTCGCGCGCCCCCACATGAACGGGGTGGGCGGCGACACGTTCCTGCTGTACTGGGACTCGGCCACGAAGCTGACGTACGCCCTGAACGGCTCGGGACGCTCGGGCAGCGCCCGGACGCTGGAGGAGCTGAAGGCGGACGGCCTCGAGCGGATGCCGCGCAGCGGCCCCCTCAGCGTCTCGGTTCCCGGCACGGTCGGGACCTGGGCGGAGGCCCTGCGCCGCTTCGGGACGATCAGCTTCGAGCAGGCCCTGCAGCCGGCCGTCGATCTCGCCACGGCCGGGCTGCCGGTCTCGGACCGGCTCGCCGAAGACATCGCCGGCGCGGCGGAGAAGCTGCGGCAGGAGCCGGAAGCGGCGCGCCTCTTTCTGCCCGGCGGCGCCCCCCCGCAGGCCGGCGACGTCCTGCCGCGCCCCGACCTCGCCGGCACCCTCCGGACGCTGCAGGAGCTGGGCTGGGAGGAGTTCTACACCGGGGCCCTCAGCCGGCAGATCGTGCGCTTCCTGCAAGAGCGCGGCGGGCTCGTCATGCCCAACGACCTCGCCGACTATCTGCCGGAGTGGACCCAGCCCATCAGCACGCGCTACCAGAACCTCGAAGTGCAGGCGTTCCCCCCGAACACGCAGGGGGTGACGCTGCTCGAAGAGCTGGCGCTGCTGCAACAGGTCGATACCGACCTTGCCGCCCTCGGCCACAATTCCGCGGACTACCTGCACACGGTGTCCGAGGCGATCCGGCTGGCGTTCGCCGACCGCGACCGCGAGGTCGCCGACCCCGCCGCCATGCGCGTTTCCGTCGACGAGCTGCTCGACCCGGGCCGCATCCGGCAGCTCGCCGCGACCATCGACCCCGCCGGCCCGGCGCCGGCGGTCCACGTCGAGCCCGCCGAGGACCATCCGAACACCGTGTACGTGATCGCCGTCGACCAGTACGGCAACGTCGTCTCGCTGATACAGAGCCTGTTCGCCACCTTCGGGTCCGGGCTCGTGGTGCCCGACACCGGCATCGTCCTGCACAACCGCGGGTCGCTGTTCCGCTTCCAAGAGGACCATCCCAACGTGTTCGCGCCGCGGCGGCGCCCGTTCCACACGCTCTGCCCGGTCATCATCCTCAGCAACGACCTGCCGTGGCTCGCCGTCGGCACCCCCGGCGGCGACGGACAGACGCACACCCTCGTGCAGGTCATCAACAACATGCAGCTCTTCGGCATGACCCCGCAGGAGGCCATCGACGCGCCCCGGCTGCGGCGGCGCGGGGACGGCTCGCTCACCATCGAGGACCGGGTCCCGCAGACCGTCCGGGACGCCCTCACCGCCCGCGGCTACACCGTGCACGCGCGCAGCGGATGGACGGCCGAGTTCGGCGGCGCCCAGGCCGTGCTCGTCGACCAGATCGCCGGCCGCCGCCAGGCCGGCGCCGACCGCCGCCGCGAAGGCTGGGCGTTGGCGTACTGACGGCCGGCGCCGTCAGCCCGCGGAGCGCCCGGGCGCCCGGCCGTATGGTAGGCTTGCTGTGTGAGCAGCGACACGAAGGCGATCATCGGTACGAGCGTCGGCACCGGCTTGGCCGTGATTGCCGTTGTGGTCACGCTGGTCGGCGGCGTGCGAGCCGACATGCGCGACATGCGGGCCGACATGCGTGAGATTCGCGCCACGATGCAGGGCTTCGATCGCCGCCTCAATGCCGTCGAAGTCACCTTGGGCAAGGTCGAGCAGCGTCTCTCGACGCTTGAGCAGCGTTTCTCGGGGGTCGAGCAGCGTCTCTCGGGGGTCGAGCAGCGTCTCTCGGGGGTCGAGCAGCGTCTCTCGGGGGTCGAGCGCCTCATCCTGCCGCCCCCCCGCTAGAGCCAGAACCCATCCTACACCTTCAACCCCAGCCCTCGCGTTCGATCAGCCGCTCGATGTGCGCCAGATGATGGCGGCCGTGCCAGGCATAGGCGCCCACGGTGACGGCCAGCGTGACCGGACCCGACTCGGGGTGCACGAATTCGCGCTGCAGTTGTGGCCAGCTCAGGCTGCCCAGCAGGTCCACCCAGCGCCGGTGGAGGGCGTCGAGAAGGTCGAGCGAAGGGCCGATCGAGCCCCGGGCGTCCGGCAGCCCGGCCCAGCCCTTCTCGTCATAGGCCTTGATGACCGGGCGGTCCTCGGTCAGCGCCCACTTGAAGCGGATGAGGCTGTTCATGTGGCTGTCGGGCAGATGGTGCACGACCTGCCGGACCGTCCAGCCTCCGGGGCGGTACGGCGTGTCGAGCTGGCCGTCCGTCAACCGCGAGACGGTTCGCCGCAGGTCGGCCGGCAGCGCCGCGATGTCGTCGATCCAGGCGTGCACGCGCTCCTGCGTGACCGGGCCTGCCGGCGAGAACTGACCGATAGGGTAACGAGGGTCCGGCGTCGGTGGAGTCATGGTTCAGGGCGTCGCGCGATCCTGCCCATGCCCGTGCGTGGCCGCATGGAGACCAGGGTCATCCCGCGCCGGTCGATTGCTTCCCGGCGCGAGGGCCGCCAGCGCCGCCGCGCCGCCGTCCAGCGCGTGCAGGGCGCGGACCTCGTCATCGGTCAGGGGACGGTCGAACAGCGACAGCTCGTCGAAGAGCCCCACGTAGTTCACGCCGAGCCGAATCGCTCCCCGCTCGACGTCCCAGGTGAACGGCTCGTCGATGTCGTCCGCCCCGCCCGGCATCGGTTCGCCGTCCAGATAGAGGGCGGCGGCGCCGCCCGGTCGGCCGAGCCCGGCATAGGTGATGACCACGTGGGTCCAGCGGTCGCCCGCGAACGGCGGCTCGTCGACGGCCGTCAGCCGGTCGAGGAAGGCGGGATTGTCGTTCGGGCCCAGTTCGTCCGGATTCCACACCTCCAGATCGCCGAAGACCCCCAGGCGGAACTGCCGGGGATTCTCGGCCGTGAAGTCGACCCAGATCGCGGCGTCGTTGTACGCGGCGTCGGTGATCTGGATCGGGTCGCAGAAGCCCGGCTCGAGGTCGGTGGCGGGATCCAGGCTCAGCCAGAACGACACGCTTCCGCTCCAGCCCGCTGGCGAGTACCCGATATTGCCGTCCGCCCTGTAGAAGACGGCGTGCCGGTTGCGCGCCGTGAAGCGCAGGGCGTGGCCGAGGCGTCCCGCGCCGTCGGCGAGCGTCACCGGCGAGTCTCCGAGTCCGGGCTCCGCCCGATCCTGCTCTTCGTAGGACGGCGCGGTGTAGAGCCGGGGGTCGCCCCCGGCCCGGTCCGCGTCGAGGCCGTTGTCGAACGAGGCGTGGAACGTGAGAGAGTCCGCCAGCCGCCGCGCGGTTGAATCGGTCTGCGCGGCGGCGAGGCCGACGCTCGCCGCGAGGAGGCCGGCCGCGATCCAACGGATTGCCGTTATCGGTGCGCGCACGGGTCACTTCCTTTCCTCGATGCTCCGTCGAGTGCCGGCCGGGCAGAGACGCGGCGGCCGAACTCCGCGTATCCTATCGCTGTACGGCGGAATTCCGGCCTTGCGACGAAGATCTCGTTCCGAGCGGACGGGTGAAGGCCTCTCGCCTCGCGTACGGCGGCCGAGAATGGGTGCGTCGGGAGACCGCGAGCAACGAATCGGCCGCGCAGGCGTCATGATCGTCAGAGAGCGTGAGCCGGGACCGGAACCGTCGCGCAACCAGGACCGAGGCACCAGGAGACGACGCACCATGCATCGATGTGTCACGACGACGGCAGCGGTTCTGTGGCTGATGGTCGGATGGACCCCGCCGGCGGACGCGCAACCCGCCGGGGCCGAGCGCTACTGGGGCCAGTGGCGCGGGCCGGAGGCCACCGGCGTCGCCCGGCATGCCGACCCGCCCCTCACGTGGAGCGAGTCCGAGAACGTCGCCTGGAAGGTGGCGGTCCCGGGACGCGGGTCGGCGTCGCCGATCGTGTGGGGCGACAAGGTCTTCCTGCTGACGGCCGTACCCGTCGGCGACCCCGTGCCGGCGGCCGCCCCCGAGACGGCGCGGCGACCGCCGCAGCCGGGGCGGCGCGCAGGGCGGGACGGCCGCGGCGCACCGAACGGCCGAGGCGGCCGCGCCGGCCGAGGCGGCGGCCGGGGCCGACGGGGCGCGCAGGAGTTCCGGAGGCACCAGTTCGTGGTCATGGCTTTCGACCGCGAAACCGGCGATGTCGCGTGGCGGCGGGTCGCCCGCGAGGCGCTGCCCCACGAAGGGCACCAGTTGCCGAACGGCACCTACGCGTCGGGGTCGGCGGTCACCGACGGCGAGCGGCTCTACGCGTTCTTCGGCTCGTGGGGGCTGTACGCCTACGACCTGGAGGGCGAGCTCCTGTGGGAGGCCGATATCGGCACCCGGTTCATGCGCAACGCGTTCGGCGAAGGCACGACGCCGGCCTTGCACGGCGACACCCTGGTCGTCACCTGGGATCACATCGGCGGCCAGTCGTTCGTTGCGGCGTTCGACGCACGCACCGGCGAGGAGCGGTGGCGGTCGAACCGCGACGAGATCGACACATGGGCCACGCCCCTCATCGTCGAGCACGATGGGCGGGCGCAGGTCGTCGCGCCGGCCATGAACCAGGTCTACAGCTACGACCTCGAGACCGGCGAGACCATCTGGCAGAGCCGCGGCACCACCATGAACGCCATCCCCTCGCCGGTGCACGCCGGCGGCATCGTCTACGTCACGAGCGGCTACCGCGGCAGCAACCTGCAGGCCATCCGACTCGCCGACGCGCGGGGCGACGTCGCGGACAGCCGCGCCATCATCTGGCAGCTCGACCGCGACACCCCGTACGTACCGTCGCCGCTGCTCTACGACGACGCCCTCTACCTGCTCAAGAGCAACGACGGCATCCTGTCCGTCTTCCACCCCGCGACCGGCGAGCCGCACTATGCGCTGCAGCGCCTGCGGGGCGTACCGAACGTCTTCGCCTCGCCCGTCGGCGCCGCGGGGCGCGTCTACATCGCCGGCCGCGACGGCGAGACCCTCGTCATCCGCCACGGCCCCCGCTACGAGGTGCTCGCCACCAACACTCTCGACGACGGCTTCGACGCCTCGCCGGCGCTCGTCGACGACGAGCTGTACCTGCGCGGCTACCGCCACCTCTACAAGATCGCCGAAGACGGGGGTTCCTGAGATGCTGCCGCCGGCGTTCCTGGAGAACCCGGCCGGCGCAACGGCCGGCCGGGGCTCTGCGGCCGGCGCCGTTGACGCCGGAGTCGGGAACCGTAGTAGGCTTATGGTCTGGACGCCGGTGCCCGCTCCGCGGGAGATCCGCTGGCGGAAGCGGCCCTCAGGGGTGGAACGCCCTGCGGCCGTCACTCGCAACGACCGAACGCGCCCGTAGCTCAGCTGGATAGAGCGTCGGCCTCCGGAGCCGAAGGCCACAGGTTCGAATCCTGTCGGGCGCGCCAATTCTCCAGGCCCTTTTCTTCACGGAAAAGGGCCTTTTTTATTGGGTTTTTCGGTGCAGCCTGGTCTGCACGGGCGGTGGCGCCGAGGGCGACGCGGTCTCCCGAGTACCGCGTGCCGACATCGACGTTGCCGGCGGTCATCGGGCCCGAGGGCGGCGAGACTGCGGCCCGGCATCTCCAGCAGGGGGTCGGCCAGAAACTTGAAGTTCTCGGCGTAGCCGGCAAACAGCTCGAAGCCCTCGACGGGAGTCTCCAGGGTCACCCCGCCATGGCGCCGTAACCTATGGATTCAAAATCCAATGACGCGCGAATTGGTAACAGATATTTCGCCGGCTAGTTTGCCGGCGCCACTTGACACTTTTCAAGATTCGGCCATATAGTGCTCCACGGTGGCCGCAATATCCGATCTGAATTTCGAGTCAGGCATCGCCGGGCTAACCGCTGGTCAGGCGGCCCTTTGGGGCTTCCGTTCTGGTGACCGAGGCACCCACACCAGCCGCACGATCATGCTCGACGAGCTGTCGCGCCTCCTGGACGCCGTTCCGCGGGACGCCGTCCGCGAAGACTACGCGGACGCGGTGATGGCGCAAAACTGTCTCGGCAAGCGGACGGCGGCGACGCGAAAACTCTCTCACCAACGATTGAACGAGCTCTACGCCCTCGACCTCCAGGTGATTCTGTTCCGGGTGCTTAGGGATCTCTGGGCAAGAAACGAGACGAGTCGACCGATGCTCACCTTGCTCCTGGCCTTGGCACGGGACCCACTACTCAGGCCTACGGCGACCGCTGTCATGCGCACACCCTACGGCAATGAATTCGCGCGCCAGTCCATGAAAGACGCGCTCACCGACGCCGTCGGCGAACGGCTCAATGCGGCGACTCTGGATAAGGTCGTACGAAATGCCTCGTCCTCCTGGACGCAGTCCGGGCATTTTCGCGGTAGAGGGCGGAAGACCCGTCAACAAGTCGAGGCGACGCCTGCCTCGACAGCGTTCGCGTTGCTTCTCGGTTTCGCGGTTGGGCGGCGCGGTCGCCTGTTGTTCGAGACGCCCTGGACAGCCGTACTCGATACGAGCCCTGACGACCTCATCGATGTGGCGGTCGACGCCAAGCGGCTGGGGCTGCTCGATCTCAAACAATCCGGCTCGATGATCGATGTGTCGTTTCCGGCGCTCTTCACCAACAAGGAACGGGATTTGATCCATGGGGCGCATCGACAGGCTGGCTGAACGCTACAAGAGCTACGTCGCGTTGCCCTGGCAGAAGGATCTGGCGGGGGCGGAGCGAGCCATATTCGTTGTGTACGACAAGGCCGACGAGCGGCGGCTGCGGGCGCGCAAGGATCTGTTCGCCATGGCGACGGCCGAGGCAGGCCACGGTTGGATCGAGTGCGACCTGACCCGCGTCTTCGCCCAATGGATGGCGACTACGGAATACCGGGACAGTTATTTCGAGTCGCCGGAGGACCTCGAGCTCAAGCTCGAGGATGACTTCCTCGAGCACGTAGCCGGGCGGGTGCGCGAGGTGCTGACATCTTCGGAGGCCGGCGAGAATTCGGTTGTCGGCGTTTACGGTATCGCTTCACTGTTCGGATTCGTGCGCGTGTCCGAACTCATGAAGGAATTCGAGCGAGATATCAGAGGTCGCGTGGTGGTGTTCTTCCCCGGCGAGTACGAGAACAGCAACTATCGGTTGCTGGACGCAAGGGATGGGTGGAACTACCTCGCAGTCCCGATCACCTTGCATGAAGATCGAGGAGTGTACGAGGTATGAAAAACCGGGATATCTACCAGCGGGACCCCAGCAAGATCACCTTGCTGAACAACGGCGTCGCGACGATGACCGACGCCCTGACCGACGACGAGCGCCGTACCTTGCGCTTCGAGCTGGAGTACTTCGTTTGCGAGGGCGAGTACCAGCGGGGTCTCGTTCGCATCCTCGATTCCTACGTGAGTAACCAGGGCCAACCCGAGCAGCCGGCGGCCTGGATCAGCGGCTTCTTCGGCAGCGGCAAGTCTCACCTCGCGAAGATGCTGCGTTTCCTGTGGACCGACTACACCTTCCCGGAAGACGGCGCGAGTGCGCGGGGCCTCGCCCGACTGCCGACCGATGTGCAGGACGTTCTCAAGGAGATCACCACACTGGGCAAGCGCTCCGCCGGGCTTCATGCGGCGGCAGGCGCGTTGGGCGCCGGCGCCGGCGATAGCGTCCGGCTTGCGCTGCTCGGAATCGTGTTCAAGTCCGCGGATCTTCCCGAGAGCTATCCGCAGGCGCGTTTCTGCATCTGGCTCAAGAAGAACAGCATCTACGAGCAGGTTTGCGCCGTGGTCGAGGCCGAGGGGCGCGACTTTCGGCGCGAGCTGAACGACATGTATGTGAGCCCGCTGATCGCCAAGGGGCTGCTGGCAGCCGACCCCGACTTCGCCGGCAACGAGAGAGATGCACGGGCCGCGCTCCGGGCCCAGTTCCCCAAGCCCAAGGACATCACGACCGATGAATTCGCCACCGCGCTTCAAGACACTCTGGCGCCCGACGGCGAGATGCCCTGCACGGTCATCATTCTCGACGAGGTGCAGCAGTACATCGGCGACGACACCAGCCGGTCGTATGTCGTGCAGGAGGTGGTAGAAGCCTGCAGCAAGCGATTCGGCGACCGCCTCCTGTTCGTGGGGACCGGCCAGACGGCGCTATCCGGCACGCCAGCGCTGCAGCGGCTGCAAGGCCGGTTCACCGTGAACGTCGAGCTCTCCGACACCGATGTCGAGACCGTGACCCGGCGGGTGGTGCTGGCGAAACGCCCGGACCGCGTCAACCACGTCAGGGCGACCCTGGACGGCAACGCCGGCGAACTGGACCGACATCTGGTCGGAACGAAGATTGGCCCGCGCAGCGAGGACAAGTCCGTCCTGGTGGAAGACTATCCGTCTTCGGTTAGCGGGTCGTGGCGAGAAAATCCACGAAAAGGTGTGCAGGTACGGCGGGCGTGTGCCGATACGTGAAGTATGGCGCGCAAGAGCGATGACCGCGGCGGTTCGAAGGGTCCTGGGCCTCAGCGAGACCCTCGGGACGTGCGCATCGAGCGCCTCGAACGAGACAAGGCGAAGCTGATCGAGGAGCGGGATCACTGGAAGCGCCGCAGCGAGCATCTGGAGAAGGAGCTCGAGGCGGCGCGGCGCGCCGGCCGCCGACAAGCGGCCCCCTTCGCCAAGGACCGTCCGCAGGGACGCGGCGGGCGTCCCGGGCGGCGAGCCGGGGCGGAGTACGGCAGGCAGGGGCGCCGCCGGCCGCCGACGCAGGCTGACGAGACCCACGTGGCGCCGGCCCCGACGAGCTGTCCGGACTGCGGCGGCGCGGTCGCGCTGGACCGTGTGGCGTCGCAGTATCAGGAAGACCTGCCCGAGGTGCGTCCCCTCGTGCGGCGCTTCGACATCGAGGTGGGCCACTGCTCGCAGTGTCAGCGGCGCGTGCAGGGCCGGCACGCGCTGCAGACCTCCGACGCGTTGGGCGCGGCTGCCGCTCAACTGGGCCCGAACGTCGCCGCGCTGGTCGTCGAGTTGCACACCGAGCTGGGCATGCCGCTGGAGAAGGTCGTCCGCGTTCTGCGGACGCAGTTCGGACTGTCGGTGACCAAGGGCGGCCTGGTCCAACTGCTGCACCGCACCGCCGACGCGGCGGCGCCCGCGTATGCGGCGCTGCGCGAGCAGGTCCGCTGCAGTCCGGTGGTCACGCCGGATGAGACCGGCTGGCGGGTGAACGCGATCCTCCACTGGCTGTGGGCGTTCGCCACCCCGGAGACGACGGTCTATGCCATCTGCGACGGCCGGGGGTTCGCCGAGGCGGCGGCGGTTCTCGGCCCCGACTTCGCCGGCGTGCTGGTGCGGGACGGGTGGGTGGCCTATCGCGGCTTCAAGAAGGCGCCGCATCAAACGTGCCTGGCCCACCTCTTGAGACGGTGCAAGGACTTGCAGGCCGCTCATCCCGACAGCCCGTGGGCGGGCGCGGTGCAGGCGGTCCTGCGGGACGGCCTCGCCCTGCGGGACCGCTCGAACGCGGGCGAAATCAGTGAGCACGGTCTGGCGTCGGCCCGCGGTCGGCTCGCCGCCCGGCTCGGCCGGCTGATCGACACCGCGCCGCCGTTGGCCGCCGCCGAGCGCTTCGCCAAGCACTTGGCCAACGAATTCCCGGCGGTGTTCCTCTTCTTGTGCGACCCGTCGATCGACGCCACCAACTGGCGGGCCGAACAGGCCATCCGACCCGCAGTGGTCACGCGTAAGGTCTGCGGCGGCAACCGCACCCGGCGCGGGGCCGACACCCAGCAGGTGCTGGCCAGCGTCGTGCGTACCGCCCGCCAACGCAACCTCGACCCGCGCTCGCTGATCACGACGATGCTGTGCGCCCCCGAACCCGTCGTGCCCGAAGCGCTTGCGTTGCCGCCGCCCGCCTGACGCCGGGCGGCGTGGAAACCGCTCATCCGCTTCCCGTCCTCCTGCGCGCCCCCGGCCCGCACTCAATCCGCGCCGTCCCGCCGCCGCCCGAGCCCGCGACCCGTGGGTTTCGCCGCCAGCGGCGGGAACGCCACCAGGCAGCTCGCCGCTGTTCGCGGCGTCGGTCCCCGCCGCGTGTCCCTCATGGCGGCGGCGCCGTCGCCGGGACCCGCGTGGTCTCGCGCCGCCGCGGGGGACCGGGGCGCCGCGGAGCCGCCAGACCCAGCGCTCCGCGAGCGAACCAGCCGGACCGACCGTCGCTGCCGATGACGCGCCGACAAGCTGCCTTGGCGACAATGGGACTGCGAGTCTGCCATGGGCGCTCTCAACAGCGACATGCTCTGCACAGGTCCGCCGGCCGGCGAGTCGCCCCTCGTGCCCCTCGTTTCCGGCCTCCTCACAGCCACAGAGACCGACGCTGCGATGCCGACAAATCTGCGCGGGGACAACCTCGTCATGCAGCAACTTCCCCGACGGCTCGGTTCATTTCCGCCCATTTCCACTGGAGAAAATCAGTCCCGCACCCGGTAACCGAATACGACTATCCCTTGCTGCCGGTCCGCCGCCGCTTCTGGGAACATGCCCTGCGGGCGGTTGACCGCGCAGGCATGGCTGGCCAGCTCCGCACCCAATTGCGCATCGTCTACGACGCCATCCGACGCACGGCCGACGATCCGCTCGGCACGGTCGTTCCTGCCGATTTTCTGTTCGAGGAGATTTCGGCCAACCTGCTCCAGTCCGGCGTTCTGCTGCGTGAGGTCAACGAGACCATCGCCGGCCAGGACGATGGTTCCCCGGATGGTCGTCTGAAGTCGCGCTTGTGCGCACTGGTCTTCCTGATTCGAAAGCTCCCCCGTGAGGCTGGCGTCGACATCGGCGTTCGAGCCACGGCAGAAGTGCTCGCTGATCTCCTGGTGAAGGATCTCGCCACGGATGGCGCTTCCTTGCGCGGTCAGTTGCCGAAGCTGCTCGATGAACTCGTCGCCGCCGGCACGCTGATGAAGCTCGATGACGAGTACAGCCTGCAGACCCGGGAGAGCAGCGAGTGGGAGGCGGAGTTCCGAAACCGGCAGACGAAGCTGGTCAACGATCCGACCAGGATGAGCAGCAAGCGCGCCCAGTTGCTGGGGGCGGCGGTGCAGGATTCCATTGGCTCCGTGAAGTTGCTCCACGGCCAGTGCAAGGAACCCCGCAAGCTCGCGCTGCACTTCGGTGCCGAGCCGCCCCAAGGCCCTGCCCATGAGATTCCTGTGTGGATCCGCGATGGCTGGGGTGTTGACGAGAAGAGTGTCCTCGCGGATGCACGCACGGCCGGATCCGACAGCCCGATCATCCATGTTTTTGTCCCGAAGAGCCGCGCGGACGCGCTGGCACGCGTGGTCGCCGCGCAGAGCGCCGCGAAGGACACCCTCGAGTACAAGGGCGTCCCCACGACACCGGAAGGAATCGAGGCGCGACAGGGTATGGAAACCCGGCTGACCGAAGCCAGCAACAGTCTACGAGCACTGGTTGCCGAGGTGGTCGACGGCGCGAAGGTCTACCAGGGCGGCGGCAGTGAGCGACTCGAAGCGACGCTGCTGGACAAGGTCAAGGAGGCGACCAACGCCTCTCTCGACCGGCTCTTCTACGATTTCAAGGACGCCGATGACCACCGCTGGCCCAAGGCCATCGAGCGCGCGCGAAAGGGTGCCGAGCACCCTCTTGAGGCGCTGGATTACAGCGGCAAGACCGAGGATCACCCGGTTTGCTCGGCGGTCCTGTCTTTCGTTGGCTCCGGCAAGAAGGGCAAGGAGGTGCGTGCCCATTTCTCCGAATCACCTTATGGCTGGTCGCGCGACGCTGTCGATGCCGCGCTCATCAGCCTGTTCGGCACCGGTCATCTCCGGGCAACCACCAATGGCTCTCCGTCCAAACCCGGCCAGCTCGATCAGGCCAAGATCTCGGGCACTGACTTCCGGGTCGAAAGCGCGACCATCGACACTCGCCAGCGCCTCAAGGTCCGCAAGCTGTTCACCACGGCCGGAGTGGCCTGCAAGCCGAACGAGGAGGCGGCTGCGGCTGGTGAGTTACTGAGCAAGTTGGGCGCTCTGGCGCGCCGCGCTGGCGGCGAGGCGCCGCTCCCTGAGTGCCCGGCCACGAGTCACCTGCGGGATCTCCAGTCGCTCGCCGGCAACGAGCAGTTGGTGGGCATCCTTAATCGACACGATGATCTCCTGCAGAACATCGAAGACTGGACCAGAGCGCGTGACCTGGCGGAGAAGCGTCTGCCGGCCTACCAGCGCCTGCAGGCTCTGGCTCGCTACGCCAACGGATTGGATGCCGCCGACGAGGTACGGCCGCAAGTCGAGGCAATCGGCGCCAACCGTAGCCTGCTGGAAGCCACGGACCCGGTGCTGGACCTCATCAACGCGCTCGCCGACGGGCTACGCGCCGCGCTGACGGCAGCCGAGAAGCACTACGCCGAGGTCTTCGACGAGGAATCCACGCGGCTCGAGTCCGCCGAGAGCTGGCAGAAGATCGAGCAGTCCGATCCCGACCGGATTCTGAAAGGCCTGAATATCGCCAAGGCAACGAAAGGGGCCACCGGAACGGAGCAGGAAGTGCTCGAGTCGCTCGAGCGCATCTCTTTGGACTCCTGGCGGACCCGCACGGCCGCGCTGCCGCAGCTATTCGCGGAGGCACGCATCCAGGCCGACAAGCTGGTCGAGCCGAAGACCCAGCACGTCAAGCTCGGTAGCGCCACGCTGCGCACGCCCGAGGAGGTCAATGCCTGGGTGACGAAGACCGAGCGGGAACTGGTCGAACACCTCACGCAAGGCCCCATCGTGGTGTCGTAGGGTCAGGTATGAACACGCTTTCGACAGAACATCGCAAGCGGCTAGAGCGGACGGTCGTTGAGGCCCGCGACGTCGCCGAGGCTGGCGCCCGGGGTGCGTTGGAGGCGCTTGCGATACACCACCACGAGCCCTACGGCCACATGAGCGGTGAGCAGCGCACGCTGCGCAATCGCTTGCGGACCCACGCGCGACACCTGGGAGATCGCGTCGATGCACGGTCTGGTGCTCACACGATTGATCATCTGGTCCACGAATGCGCCTACGAGCACTGGCACGGGATGCTGTTCGCGCGCTTTCTCGCCGAGAACCACCTCCTGATCGAGCCCGAAATGGGGGTCGCCATCACGCTGAACGAGTGTGAGGAGCTGGCGAAGGAAGAAGGTGTCGACAAGTGGGCGCTGGCCGCGCGCTTCGCGCACTACATGCTGCCGCAGGTATTCCGGCCCGATCACCCCGTCTTCGAAGTACAGCTCGCCCGCGAATACCGGCTGAGGCTCGAAGGACTGGTTGAAGGTTTGCCCGCTGACGTGTTCGCGGCTACGGATGCGCTCGGCTGGGTGTACCAGTTCTGGCAGACCAAGAAGAAGGATGAGGTCAACCGCTCCGAGGTCAAGATCGGGGCCGATGAATTGCCGGCCGTCACCCAGCTCTTCACTGAGCCCTACATGGTGCAGTTTCTGTTGCACAACGCCCTTGGAGGATGGTGGGTCAGCCGTCATCCCGACAAGGCTTGCCCGGTCGACCTGACGTATTTGCGTCGAACGGAGGATGGGACTCCAGCCGCCGGCGTGTTCGAGGGCTGGCCGGACGACCTTTCGGAGTTCCGCATGCTCGATCCGTGCTGTGGCTCGGGGCATTTCCTGGTCGCTGCGTTCCTGATGCTGGTGCCCATGCGCATGGCGCTCGAACGTCTGAACGCAGCCGCGGCGGTGGATGCCGTCCTGCGGGAGAACCTCCACGGCCTGGAGCTGGACCAGCGCTGTGTGGCCATCGCTGCCTTTTCCCTCGCGATCGAGGCCTGGCGTTATCCGGGGACCGGTGGTTATCGGACTCTGCCCAAGCTCAATCTGGCCTGGTGCGGTCAGCCTGTGGCCGGCAAGCGGGAGCAATGGCTCGCTCTGGCCGTTGGCCACGAACGCCTCGAAGCCGGCATGGCGGCGCTCTACGACACCTTCCGTGACGCGCCGACGCTGGGCAGTCTGATCGACCCGGCACGCTCGATTCCCGAGGACATGTTCACGGCCGGTTTCGAGGAGTTGCAGCCGTTGCTCGAAAGGGCGTTGCGGGAGCATGCCGGGGAGGAGGAGTGGGAAGAGACGGCAATTGCGGCACTCGGTCTCGCCGAGGCCACACGTCTTCTATGTGGAAACTACCACTTGGTTGTCACGAATGTCCCATACCTCGCACGTGGTAGGCAAAACGGTCGACTTCGCAAGTTCGCCGAATCGCGACATTCAAGGGCAAAGAATGATCTCGCAAACATCTTTCTCGATAGGTGCCTTGAGTTTTCGTATCAAGGTGGGGGTGTTACGCAAATCGTAATGCCACAGAACTGGCTGTTCCTGACAAGTTACAGGGAGCAGCGCAAAGCGCTGTTGGAGAGCGCGCACTGGAATCTACTTGGACGATTGGGAACGGGCGCCTTTGAGACTATCAGCGGAGCAGTGGTCAACGTCATTCTCCTGACGCTGGAGCGCATTCACCCTAATGCTGAGCAGCATCTGCACGGAATTGACGCCGCCCCCTTGCGCACGGCGAAAGCGAAGGAAGAAGCATTGCGCATTGGTGCAGTGATGACAGTCAGCCAAATGGCATTATTGAGCAATCCAGACTACCGAATCTCCTTCGAGGAGATCTCCGGCCAGTTGCTGCGTGACTATGCCGGATGCTGGCAGGGACTCGTGAGTACTGACGATAACAAATTTATCTTTCAAATATGGGAGGTTGATTCCGCTCATAGAAGGTGGGTGTGGCTGCAACTGCCACCTCAGTCCAGTCAAGAATACACGGGCCGCTCTGCGGTGGTGCTTTGGGAAGGGGGAGAAGGCGCCCTACACCGCGACTCACGAGCGCACAACTTTCCGTCACCTCGAATGCTCGGCCGTCCAGGAGTCGCATTTCAGAGGATGCAGAACCTATGCCGAACGTTTTTTTCGGGAGATGTGTTCGGCGATCACGTCGCGCCAATCGTTCCCGAGAACGAAGAACATGTTCCGGCAATCTGGTGCTTCGCATCCTCGGAAGACTTCGCCAACGAGGTACGAAAAATCGATAGCACTCTGAAGGCGTCGGTAGGGTCTTTCGTAAAAGTTCCTTTCGATCTTGACCACTGGGCGCGGGTTGCGTCAATGGAGTATCCGAGGGGTCTTCCGAGGCCGTACTCAGACAATCCTACTCAGTGGATCTTTCATGGCCACCCGTGCGGTTCAGTGATCTGGGATGAAAATCAGAAATGGACTGTCCGCGGCCCACTCCGCGACGATGCGATGGTTCTGCACGTCGCCGGCGCCCGCCTGCTCGCCTACCGTTGGCCGGCGGAAAACGATTCGAAGATGGAATTGGCCGACGAGCAACGCGAATGGGTCCAGAAGGCCAAGGTGCTGCACCATTTCGAGGACGAAGACGGTATCGTCTGCATCCCCTCGGTGCGCGGTGAGCGTCCGGCGGCCGAGCGGCTGCTGCAGTTGCTGCACGCCGCCTATGGTGATGATTGGCACGACGGTATCCTTGCCAAGCTGCTCGCCGAACCCGGCGGCATCTCCCTCGACGATTGGCTGCGCGATAAATTCTTCGAGGAGCACTGCAAGCTGTTCCAGCACCGTCCCTTCATCTGGCACATCTGGGACGGCCGCAAGCGCGACGGCTTCCACGCGCTGATCAACTACCACAAGCTGGCGGAAGGCGACGGCAAGGGCCGGCGGCTCCTGGAGTCGCTCACCTACAGCTATCTCGGCGACTGGATCTCCCGCCAACATGACGGCGTGAAGCGTGGAGAGGGTGGCGCCGAGGGTCTGCCTCGCCGCGGCGCTGGAGCTGTAAAAACGTCTCGTCGACATTCTGGAAGGCGAGCCGCCTTTCGATCTCTTCGTTCGCTGGAAGCCCATCGAGGAACAGTCCATCGGCTGGGAGCCGGACATCAACGACGGTGTGCGACTCAATATCCGCCCCTTCATGGCTCAGGATCTACCCGGCGGCAAGAAGGGCGCCGGCATTCTGCGCACCAAACCGAACATGCACTGGAAGAAAGACCGCGGCAAGGAACCGATCCGGGCACAAGCGCAGTTCCCCTGGTTCTGGATGAACGGCAAGTTCACCGCCGAGCGGGTCAACGATGTGCATTTGCGGATTGCCGACAAGCGCGCAGCCCGCGCGGAGACAGGGGCAAACACCGATGACTGATCACATGAATCAAGATTGGCCCTATCCCGGCTCGCGCTGGTGGAAGTTCGACTTCCATACTCACACGCCTGCCTCAACCGATACGCCCTGGGCAACGCGGAACCTCGCGCTTTCACCCGAAGATTGGTTGCTCAAATACATGGCTACAGGCATCGACTGCGTTGCGGTGACTGACCATAACAGTGGTGCCTGGATCGACGGCCTCAAAGCTGATTACAGCCGAATGAAGCAGCAGGCCGATGAGGGAACACCTCCCGACGGTTTTCGCGAGTTGACGCTGTTCCCTGGGGTAGAGATTTCTGTCAATGGAGGCTTTCACCTTCTCGCCATCTTCGATCCGTCAGCGACGGCCCGCACCATCAGCGACGTTTTGGCGACCGTTCGCTACCAGGGAACCGATGGCGATAGTGACGGGGTAACGCGGGCGAGTCCGGCGGACGTCGTGCAAGCCGTGCTGGATGCCAACGGGATCCCCATTCCAGCTCACTCAGACCGGGACAAGGGGTTGCTTCGGGTGAACCCCGGAACACGGGAATGTGCCTTGGACTCGCACACGGTACGCCAGGTCATGGACATCGAGGGCCTGCTCTCGGTCGAGTGGCTGGACACTGCACTTCCCGCGCCTGCCTTTGTGGAAAAGGAGTCCGACCGGGTGGCGAAGGTGCTGGGTAGCGATTGCCACAGCTTCCAGGGTAATGGTGTGCCGGGTTCGCGATATACGTGGATCAAGATGGCGGGTTCTACTCTGGAGGGGCTACGCCTGGCGCTCCTCGACGGCAATGGCATCTCGGTTCGGCGCAGCGACGAAGGGGCGTTCGAGCCATTTCAAACGCCGACACACTTCGTTACCGGCATCGAGATCGAGTCGGCCCGCTTCATGGGCAATGGCGCGCCGGAACGCCTCGTCTTCACCCCTTACTACAACGCCCTGATTGGTGGGCGAGGTGCCGGGAAGTCGACCGTTGTCCATGCGATACGGATGGCATACCGACGGGACGAAGAGTTGCGGCGTTTGGGCGAGAAGACGGAGCCCTACCGGCAGTTCACCAGTTTCGCTGAGCCCGCGAAAGGTCGCGATGGTGACGGCGCACTGCGCGATGACACAGAGATTCGCATCGATTTGATGCGAGACGGAGCCGTGCACCGCCTGCGTTGGCATCGGAGCGGTCGGGGCGTGGTTGTCGAGGAGCAGAGCGAGAGCGGCGAGTGGCGCGCCTCGGCCAGCCAGGCTGTGACAGCGGAACGGTTTCCTGTCCGTTTGTTCTCCCAGGGCCAGATCGCGGCCATGGCGGGAGAGAGCCGCCAAACGCTTCTCGACGTCATCGACGAAGCAGCGGAGGTTGGCGATCTCCACCGTGGCTTCGAAGAGGCGAAGCGTACCTGGTTCTCGCAGCGAGCGCGGTTGCGCGAGCTGGACGGGCGGTTGGATGGCCGGCCGGAGTTCGAGCGC
Source organism: Vicinamibacterales bacterium (assembly GCA_965229825.1). Classification (GTDB taxonomy): domain Bacteria; phylum Acidobacteriota; class Vicinamibacteria; order Vicinamibacterales; family UBA8438; genus JAJEEA01. Next base: position 307,245 of record CBDDJQ010000010.1, on the reverse strand, counting down.
AAGCTTGCTGATCTGAATCGAAAGCTGGAAGCCCTGGCGCAGTCCCATCATGCCGAGGTCTTGAAGGCGCACCAGCAAGCATTACGTCAACGTCGAGAGGTCGAGACCACACTCGAACAACTGCAAACGACATCTGGTCGGATCGAGTCATTGGCACAGGACCTCCTGCTTGACGACTGGCCGGAGGGTACTTTCGACCCTGCGACGGATCAGGACGCGATTGCGTGGAGGGCCGAGGCGCAACGGGTATTGAGCGCAGCACGAGAGGCACTTGCAGGGGCTGCGCACGTCCTTGCGGAAAAGGTGGAGACGCTCGGCGCGGACCGTCGGCTGGCGGAATGGCGACGACGCGCAGACCAGGCACAGACTGATTATCAGGCGCTACAAGCCGCGCTTGCCGAGCAGGGGGTTACCGACCCCCAGGCATTTCGGCGCTTGGTGCGGGAGCCTCAGCAGTTAGAAGGCCAGTTGAAGCAACTGGAGAAGCTTCGAAAGGACCGGGAAAGCCTTGAAGCCGAGAACCAGGCACAGTGGATGCGGGTCTTGGATGCACGAAAAGCCATCACGCGAGCACGTGAACGATTTGTGACGGCCACGTTGGCGGCGAACAACTTCGTACGCATGGAAGTGATCGGATTCGGCTTCGAAGGACGGAGCATCGAACGCAGTCTGCGTGATCTGCTCGATGTGCAAGATGAGCGCTTCGAAAACGACATCCTGCGGTTTGATGGCGGCGAGCCTGCGGGCGGTATGGCCTTGGAACTGGCTGTCGCCGATGATCGCGACGTTGTGTTGGAGGATGTCAAGCGGCGGCTCATGGCCGCTGATGAAGGCGTTGGCGGGTATTTCCGGAATTACCTTAACCGCAAACTGGAAAAGCCCGAATTCGCGGATCATATCCGCTGCTGGTTCCCCGATGATGACCTGCGCATCCAATACAGTCGTGCGGGGGATGGTCACGACTGGTCGGCAATCACCCAGGGCTCACAGGGTCAACGCTCGGCGGCGTTGCTCGCATTTCTGCTCGCGTTCGGTGACGAACCGCTGATCCTCGATCAACCCGAGGACGATTTGGACAACCATCTGATCTATGAATTGATTGTTCGGCAGATCCGCGAGAACAAACGGCGCCGGCAACTGATCATCGTGACGCATAACCCCAACGTGGTGGTCAATGGCGACGCGGAGATGGTGCATGCCTTTGATTTTGGTGGAGGCCAGTGCCGGGTGATGGAACGCGGGGCATTGCAGGAGAAGGCGGTGCGGGAAGAAGTATGCCGGGTCATGGAGGGTGGTCGTGAGGCGTTCTCCCGGCGCTGGGCACGCTTGGGGCGAGAGGTCTGACATGTTTGCGATGCGCAGCGAGTTGTTGGAGAAGATCCGGCTCGGTGAAGACAACTTCCTGGAGCTCAAGGAGGTGCGTTTCGCCGGCGGCAGGATACGTGGGCCGGAGCAAGGCGATCTTGCCGATGAGTTGGCGGCCTTCGCCAACAGCCGCGGGGGCGTGCTGCTCCTTGGGGTGCATGACAAGACGCGCGAGGTGTTGGGGGTTCCTGTCGGTCGACTCGATGCTGCGGAAGCTCTGATTCGGCAAGCTTGTGAAGATTCCATGAAGCCGCCTGGCGCGCCTGTTATTGAACGCATCAACTTGCCGGACAGCGCCGGGGTCGAGCAGCCAGTAATGCGTGTGGAGGTTCCGCCCAGTCTGTTTGTCCATCAGAGCCCCGGCGGATACTTTCATCGTGTTGGGTCCTCGAAGCGGCCGATCCCGCCAGACCAACTGGCAAGACTGTTCCAGCAACGTAGCCAAGCACGGTTGATTCGTTTTGATGAGACACCGGTTCCCAGAGCAACACTTTCGCAACTTGACGAAGCGCTGTGGCGGCGTTTCGGTACGGCACGCTCAACAGATACGCCGGAACAGCTTCTATCCAAACTTGCCATGGCTTCGCAAGACGATGCCGGAACCTGGCGGCCCACGGTTGTCGGTGTGCTGCTGGCCTGCCGGGAACCTCAGCAGTTTCTCTCCAGCGCATTCATTCAAGCCGTCGCATACCAGGGGATAGCGGTCTCACCGCAAACCGATTCGGCGTACCAGCGTGATGCGCGGGATATCACCGGACCGCTGGATCAACAGATCTTCGAGGCATGCGACTTCGTTCGAAAGAACATGCAGGTGGCCGCCAGGAAAGCGTCAGCGGGCGGACGTGAGGATATCCCGCAGTTCGACATGCTTGCAGTCTTCGAAGCGGTTACCAATGCAGTAGCACATCGGGACTACTCGATGGCAGGGAGCAAGGTGCGGCTTCGGTTGTTCGATGATCGTCTGGAGTTGTACACGCCTGGACTTCTGGTGAACACCATGACCCCAGAGAGCCTGCCCTACCGGCAAGCCGCTCGAAACGAGGCCATCACCAGTCTGCTGGCGCGTTGCTCCGTTCAGCGAAATGATTTCAAGGCTCATCGCACCCACATTATGGATAAACGGGGAGAAGGAGTACCGATCATCCTTTCTCGAAGCGAAGTGCTTTCGGGAAAGGCTCCGGAATACCGCCTGATCGATGAATCGGAACTGCTGCTCACGATCCATGCCGCGGCTGTTTCTTGAGGTGGAGCCAACGTTGGACATTCTGGAAGCTGAGAACAAACGGACGGTAGTCGAGGCTCTGGTGCTGTCACTTGAGCGTAGCGGCAAGTTCAATCCGAACGATGTCGTTCACCCTGACGCGGTCTTGTGGACGGACCATGATGCCCAGTGGCGACCGATTATCGCGCGGCTTCGGCGGCTGCTCCCACAGCTCCTGACCTTCGGTCAGTATGAGCCGGAACACCGAAACGGGCCGGCAATCTGGTTGCGAAGCGTCATCGATCGGGCGCTACCGGAAGTCGAGCTACCGGAAGGTGTAACACCCATCATTTATCTGCCCGGCGTGAGCCGGCAGGAGCTTCGAGCGGTCCAGGAGTGCCCGGACAGCCTCAAGCCCCTGGTCGAGCTGCAGTATCGGGGTGTTTGCTGGACGCAGAAGAACGGCAAGGACTGGACCGTAGAAGCGTTCCTTGTCTCCGGGGAAGGGGGACTGGGTCTCGACATCGCACGCGATGCGACCACACGGCGCGCCATGCTGGGCGCATTGGCGGAGCTCGCCACCACCTCGGTCGGTCGGCTGAAAGGCAAGCACCTCGATTCCGAGAACTTCGACAAGCTTTTCTCTGATGACCCAGCGAAGGACCTTCTGCTTTGGATGAGCGACCCGGACGCGGTGAGATCCGGATGGAACGGAGGCCGGTGGGCCGCGTTCAAATCGCGCTGCAAGGCAGACTTCAACTTCGACCCCGACAGGGATGGCGAGCTGGTTGGTGCGGAGCTGCTGGGCAAGGGGGAAGGACCCTGGGCCACGGTTTGGGAGCGATTCACCGAGTCGCCGGTGCTGTATCCCGGCGTGCCGGAGCTGTTGCGCAGAGCCATGCCACACGAGTTGTTCGTTGAGCCTTCGACCTGGCCTCAGAACAACGAGAGGGAAGAGGAGACACTGCGGCAGGCGCTGCTCGGGCTGGAGAAATCGACTCCGGACAAGGCGCGTGAGCGAGTGCTCGAGCTGGAGAAGTTCCATGGGCCACGGCGCGGCTGGGTCTGGGCAAAGCTCGGCCAAGCCGTCCTCGCGCGCGCGATCGGGCACCTCGCTCGGCTGGTAGAGGTTGCCGCAACCAGGCTGGGCGGCGCATCGGTGGCGGAGATGGCCAAGCTGTATGCGGATGGCGCCTGGGAGGCTGACGCGGCGGCACTGGCCGCGGCGGCCGCGGTGAAATCGACCGCGGATGCGCAAGCGGTAAGCAAGGCACTGAATGCGGTATACCGGCCGTGGCTCGAGTCGGCTGCGGAGCATCTCCAGGGCCTCGCAGAGAGGGAGCCCCTGCCTGGACACGATGGGCAGACGCTGGAGGAGTTGCTTGTCGAACCGGGCGGCATGAGTCTGTTCGCCGATGGCCTCCGGTTCGACGTGTCTCAACGTCTGGCCTCCCGGATGCGGGACAAGGGCTGGACGGTGACTCTGTCGACGCGATGGGCTGGCCTTCCCACGGTGACAGCGACGGCCAAACCTGCGGTGTCGCCGGTGTCGAAGAGTATTGCGGGCCTGTCGCTCGGAGAGGACTTCCTCCCCGTGACGGCGGAGGGCGAACAGCCGCTGACGACGGATCGCTTCCGAAAACTGCTGGCGTCAGCCGGCTATCAGTACCTCGGTGCGGATGAAACGGGCGACCCCGCTGGTCGCGGCTGGACCGAGAACGGCGAGCTCGACAAATTGGGGCATTCGTTGCAGGGCAAACTCGCCGGCCGGGTCGAAGAGCAGGTCGAGCTCCTGCTCGAGCGTATCGAGGTCTCGCTCAAGGCCGGTTGGCGCGAAATCCGTGTGGTGACTGACCACGGTTGGCTCTGGCTACCCGGCGGGCTCCCCAAGGTCGACCTCCCCAAGTACCTGACGGCAAGTCGCTGGGCGCGCTGCGCTGCGATCAAGGGCGGCTCAAAGGTGCAGGTACCGACTGTGGGCTGGCATTGGAACGCACACGAGCGGGTCGCGGTGGCGCCCGGCATCGCGTGCTTCGGTGCCGGCAACGAATACGCCCACGGGGGATTGAGCCTCCAGGAGAGCCTTGTCCCGGTCATCCGGGTCACTGCGGGCAAAGCGGCGGCCAGCGCAACGGCGGCGATAGCGGAGGTCAACTGGGCCGGATTGCGTTGCCGCGTCCGGGTCGAGGCCGCCCAGCCGGGCCTGTCGGTCGACCTGCGCACGAAGGTGAACGACGCAGGCTCTTCGGTGAGCCGGGCGCGGGTGCTCGACGCGAAGGGCACCGCGAGCGTACTGGTTCCGGATGATGAATTGGAAGGTTCGCCAGCGGTGGTGGTCGTGCTCGACGCCAGCGGCCACGTGATTGCGAAACAACCCACGCTCATCGGGGGTGACGATTGAAAGTGGAACTCGACCCGCTCGACCGCCTGGCGGCGACGGCGTTCGAAGGATACCTGGTCCGCAAGGACTTGGTGCGCAAGTACAGCCGCCAGTATCCGGTCCCGACGTATGTGGTCGAGTTCCTGCTCGGGCGCTATTGCGCGACGACGGACGAGGGGGAAATCGAGGAGGGGCTTGCGATCGTCGAGCGTCAGTTGGCGGATCGCACCGTGCGCACCGGCGAAGAGGAGCTGTTCAAGGCTCGGGCACGCGATCGGGGATCCATCAAGCTGATCGACATCGTCCGCGCTCGGCTCGATGCGAAAACCGATTCATTCGTCGCCGAGCTACCGAGCCTTGCCATCAAGGACGTGCGCATCGATGACAGCCTGGTCAAGCAGCATGAGCGGATGCTGACGGACGGGTTCTATGCGGAGGTGACCCTGAGCTACGACGCGGCGATCGCCCAGGAAAGGGGTGGGCGACACTTCGCAATTGATAGCCTGCGCGCCATCCAGCTTTCCAAGGCCGATGTGCTCGACACCCTCAAGCGAGGTCGGCACGACTTCAGGGCCGAGGAATGGAAGCGACTCCTGCTGCGTAGCGTTGGCCTTGAGCCGGCAGCGCTGTCCGACCGCGCCCAACTGGTCAGCCTCGTGCGCATGGTTCCGTTCGTAGAGCGCAACTACAACATGGTCGAGCTGGGTCCACGCGGCACCGGCAAGAGCCATCTGTTCCAACAGATCTCCCCTTACGCGCATCTGATCTCGGGGGGCAAGGCGACCGTGGCGAAAATGTTCGTCAACAATGCCTCTGGCCAACGGGGCCTGGTCTGCCAGTACGAGGTTGTTTGCTTCGATGAAATCTCTGGCGTCTCGTTCGACCAGAAAGACGGCGTCAACATCCTGAAGGGTTACATGGAGTCAGGCGAGTTCTCCCGCGGCAAGGAAAGCATTCGGGCCGATGGCGGAATCGTCATGGTCGGCAACCTCGATGTCGAGGTGGAACACCAGCAGCGTGTAGGCCATCTGCTGAGCCCGTTGCCACCCGAGATGCGGGACGACACGGCGTTCATGGACCGAATTCACGCCTATGTTCCCGGCTGGGACTTCCCGAAGCTCAACCCCAACGAGCACTTCACGGATCACTTCGGCCTGGTCAGTGACTTTCTGTCCGAGTGCTGGAGCCGGTTGCGCACCGGAAGCCGTGTCCCCGTTCTGCAGGGGCGGGTGAACTACGGCGGCGCGCTAAGCGGTCGCGACATCACTGCGGTCAACAAGACCGTGAGTGGTCTTCTGAAGCTCCTGTACCCGGATCCGGAGATGCCGGTGCCGGATGGGGAGCTGGAGGAGATGGTTCGCGCCGGCCTGGAAGTTCGCCGGCGGGTCAAGGAGCAGCAGAAGCGGGTCTTCAAGAGCGAGTTCCGAAACACGCATTTCAGCTATGCGATGGGTGAGGACGGCGTCGAGAAGTTCGTATCGGCCCCGGAGCTGCATAACGACGAGGCGATCGAGCTCGATCCATTGCCGCCTGGACAGGTGTGGGCTATCAGCCCCGGTGGCCCCGAAACCGGACCGAGTCTGCACCGCCTCGAGGTGACTGTTGGCAGGGGCAGCGGTGTGAAGATCCTGAATGCCCCGGTTCCGCCGGCATTCCGGGAGAGCATCCGGTATGCAGAGCAGAACCTATACACGCGGGCCAAGGAGCTTGTCGGCGACCGCGATCCGAGGGCTCATGAGTTTTCGGTACAGCTCAGGGCGCTGGACAACGATAGAGCCGGCGCATCCCTTGGGTTGCCGGCGTTGATGGCGCTTTGCAGCGGATTGCTCGCAAAGAGTACAAAGGGTGGCCTAATCGTCGTCGGCGCGCTGAATCTCGGTGGCTCGGTCGAGCCTGTTGCGAATGCCGCTGGCGTCGTCGAAGTGGCTGTCGAGAAGGGAGCCGACACCGTTCTGATGCCGGTTTCCGCCCGCAAGCAGCTGTTCGAGCTCTCCGACGACATGGCTACGCGCATCAACATTCAGTTTTACTCGGATACACCGGATGCGCTGCTGAAGGCGCTGACGGAGTGATTCTGCGGCGAGTCGTGACAAATGTGGCCCCGACAACGAAACGGAGAGAGACTTTTGAATTTCTCGGGTGTTGCGGATACGGTTGCTGAGGTCATCATTCAGACGTACTCGACGAGGGCAGCGGCTGCGATCCGTTCGAGTTCGCCGTCGAGTCCGAGACGTGGGCGGAGCTGATGGAGGACATCGCGCTGACTCTCTACGTCCGCGCTGGCGGGCAGTTGCACTTCAGGCGCTTTCCGGTCAACAGGCCGCTGGAGACCGTTCGGCGTGGGCGCCTGGACTCGGGCCGCGTTGCGGTTGACGCAGCGACCCAGGGGCACGCCGGCCGCCGACATCGAGCCCTTCCTGCGGCAGATCGCCGACCGGCCGCGGCCGATCTGGAAGCCGTGGGCGCGATCGGACCGTTCTCGACGTCCACCGTCCGACGCGCGTTCATCCGGGCCGCGGAGCGCATCGGGATTCACGGCGTGCGACCCTACGACCTCCGCCACAGCTACGGCACCGCGCTGTATCGCGTCGCGGGGGACACGCGGCTGGTCAAGGACGTGCTCGGCCACTCGGACACGCGGACACGCGGATGACGGAGCGGTATACTCTTGGCCACCTGTCGGAGGCGATGCGCTTGGCGACGTCCCGTTTCGAGGAGCACCTCGGGGGTTCAAGCTCACCGTCGGGAGCGCGGAAGCGAGCGGCTGGCGGAGCACAAAGTTGGCAGCGCAAGTTGGCAGCCATCGCAAATCGTTGCAAATAGGGAAGTTGCGCCTGTGGCCTGGGGCCTCTGGAGCCGAAGGCCACAGATTCGAATCCTGTCGGGCGCGCCAATATCGGGCCGATGGCGGCCCCCCGTGAGCGGGGGCTGACCGGCACTGCGAACCGGAAACGCCATTGCCATGGATGAAGGGATGAATAAAACCTACTCGGTGTGCCTCGGGCTGCTGTTCGCGGGGGTCGTTTCGGGTGGCGCCGGCTACGAGGCGACCGAGTACCTGTCGTTGCTCGACGCTCACCGGTCGCAGTACAGAGCACCGGTACGCTGACCTGGTCGTGACGGCCTCGGACGGCATCGCCCATCGAATGCAGCGGGGGCTTTTGCCACGGGCTGCCAGGAAAATCGCGAGCCGCCGGGATCGGGGGTAGCATGACCGCGTCCTCCTTGGACGGGATGACGGATGGAGATCTCGCCTACCAGACCGCAACCCTCCAGGGCGTATCACGCACCTTCGCACTCACGATTCCGCAGCTTCCGGCGGGGCTCCGCGATGTGGTGGGCAACGCTTACCTCCTGTGCCGGATTACCGACACCATCGAAGACGAGCCCGCGCTGTCCGCCAGGCAGAAGCAGGCGTTCGCCGAGCGGTTCATCGACGTCGTCGCCGGGCGGGCCGCGGTTGAGCCGTTCGCGCGCGACCTGGGTGCGGGACTCTCGACCTCGACGACGGCCAGCGAGCACGACCTGATCGCCAACACCGCCCGCGTGATCCGCATCACCCACGGGTTCGAAACGGCGCAGCGCGAGGCGCTCGCGCGCTGCGTGCGGATCATGGCGCACGGCATGGCGGAGTTTCAGTTGAAGGCGACGCCCGCCGGCCTGGACGATCTGCCCCACCTCGATCGCTACTGCTACCACGTCGCCGGCGTGGTCGGCGAGATGCTCACCGAGCTGTTCTGCGACTATTCCGCCGAGATCGACGCGCACCGCGAAGCGCTGCTGCGGTTGTCGGTGTCTTTCGGCCAGGGGCTGCAGATGACCAACATCCTCAAGGATGTATGGGACGACCGCCGCCGCGGCGCGTGCTGGCTGCCGCGGGACGTCTTCCTGGACGCGGGGTTCGACCTGCGCTCCCTGTCGGCCGACCGCCACGACCCGCGCTTCGCCGACGGCCTGTTCACCCTGCTGGGGATCGCCCGCGGCCACCTGTCGAACGCGTTGCGCTACGTCCAGCTCATCCCGCCCCACGAAACCGGCATCCGCCGGCACTGCCTGTGGTCGTTGGGGATGGCCGTGCTGACGCTGCGCCGCATTCACGCCACGCCGGCGTTTCGAACCGGACGGCAGGTCAAGATATCGCGGCGTAGCGTGCGGGCGGTCGCCGTGGTCACGAGCGGCCTGGTGCGGTCGAACGTCGGGCTCCGGTTCCTCTTCAAGACGTTCACCCGCGGCCTGCCGCGCGCCGTAACGGCGCCGGACCCGGGCAAGGACAAGCCCCTGAAGAGCATCCCGGACCCATCCTGAGACCACGGACCGCCCGAGTGGCACTTGCCGTTCGCGCGCCTCTGAAACGGCAACCGGTCGGCCTCGTCGAAGACGAAGATGGCATGCTGCCGCGGCTTCCGGATATACAATCCGTTTCTGGAAGGAACGGCGGTGTCCGGCCCGACCGGACGGAACGGAGACGCCGCGGTTCCAGCAGCCCCACTCTTACCGGGGAACAGCGAGGAGACCGGCATGAACCCGAAGACTTGGTCGAGAACCACTCTTGCAGGCGTCGGCGCATTGGCGCTCGCGGCCGTCGCCGCCTCGGGCGGCGTCGCGGCGGCGCAGGACCGGGCCTTCGAGCCGGTCACCGACGCCATGCTCGCGGACCCCGATCCGGCCGATTGGCTGCACTGGCGGCGAACGCTCGACGGCTGGGGCTACAGCCCCCTCGATCAGATCGACCGGGACAACGTGCACCAGCTCGGGCTCGTGTGGTCGTGGACGATGGCGCCGGGTGTCGCCCAGGCGACCCCCCTCGTCCACGACGGCGTGATGTATCTCCCCAGTCCGCTGAACGTAGTGCAGGCGCTCGACGCCGTCACCGGTGACCTCATCTGGGAGTACCGCAAGACGTTCGAGGGGTCGCCGGACGACTCGTTCCGCGCCCGCACGCGGTCGATCGCGATCTACGACGACAAGATCTACGTGAACACGAACGACGCCCACATCGTCGCCCTCGACGCCCGGAACGGCGAGGTGGTCTGGGATCACACCGTCGCCGACACCCGGCTCGGCTACCGGTACACGAGCGGACCGATTATCGTCGACGGCCGGATCATCGCCGGCATGACCGGCTGCGAGCGGTACAAGGACGGCACCTGCTTCATCTCCGCCCACGACCCGCACAGCGGGGCCGAGCTGTGGCGCACGTCGACGATTGCCCAGCCCGGGGACCCGGGGGGCGACACCTGGGGCGACCTCCCGGCGACGTTCCGGTCCGGCGGCGACGCGTGGATTCCCGGCAGCTACGACCCCGCCACCGGCCTCACCTACTGGTCCACCTCGCAGGCCAAGCCGTGGGCGCGGCTGTCGCGCGGCACCGACGGCGACGCCCTCTACACCAACAGCGCGCTCGCGCTCGATCCCGAGACCGGCGAGCTCGCGTGGTACTACCAGTTCGTGCCGGGCGAGACCCACGATCTCGACGAGGTATTCGAGAGCGTCCTCATCGATCACCGCGGGCGGCAGTCGCTGTTCAAGATGGGCAAGCTCGGCATCCTGTGGGAGCTCGACCGGGCCACCGGCGCGTTCGTCGCCGCCCACGACCTCGGCTATCAGACCCTGGTCGACGTCGACCCGGAGACCGGGAAGACCACCTACCGGCCGGGCACGATTCCGGAACCGGGCGAGGAGCTGGAGTTCTGCCCCGACTTCCAGGGCATCCGGAACTGGCGCGCGTCGGCGTACCACCCGGGCACCGGGATGCTCTACATCCCCATCCACCCGACCTGCGTGAAGGGCACCTTCAGCGAGGTGGCGCGCGAGCCGCACCCGACGGGCGACTTCTACTACTACGGCAACCCGCGGTGGACCGGCTGGCAGTCGGCGGGGCGGCTCCCCCACCCGAAGAGCCCCGAGCACGACGGCCACCTCGTGGCGGTGGACATCGACACCGGCGAGGTCCGCTGGCGGCACTCGACCCGACTGCGTTCGCTCGCCGCCGCCCTCACCACCGCCGGCGGCCTCGTCGTGACCGCCGACGGCGACCGCTATCTCTACATCAACGACGTCGAGACCGGGGACGTGCTGTTCCAGACCCGCCTCCCGTCGCCGCCGCAGGGGTTCCCCATCACCTACGCGGCCGGCGGCCGGCAGTACCTGGCGATTCCCGTCGGCGGGGGGCGGGTGCCGGGGGCGCCGAACGCGCTGTACGTCTTCGCGCTGCCGGAGCAGGTGACGCGGTAATGAGCTCAGACAGAAGCACGGCCGGAACTTCGAGGAATGGTGGCGGGAAGAGTTCGGTCACGCCTTTCGACTGCCTTACTCAATCGGAAGCTCGGTACCTCGCTCGCGCCCCGGATGTTGACACCATTCGAAATCGCATTGCTTCAGCGCAGCAAGAAGGAAATGGCCCAGGTCGCGCGTGAAGTCCTGACGACAGGGAGCGCCTCGAGAACCTGATGGCGCGGGTGCTGCGGCTGGCATGGCGCGACTCAGGTCGTCAGCACGATCTTGCCGACGACCTCGCGGCGCTCGAGCATGCGCAGGGCCTCGGGCGCCCGTTCGAGGGGCAGAGTGCGCGACACCAGGGGCCGCAGCCGGCCCGCTTCGAACCAGGCGAAGAGCTGATCGAAGTTGGCGCGGTTCAGCTCGGGCGCGCGACGCACGAAGGCGCCCCAGAAGACTCCGACGATCTGGCAGCCCTTGAGGAGCACCAGGTTCGCGCGCACGCTCGGGATCGTGCCGCCCGCGAAGCCGACGACCAGCAGGCGGCCGTCCCAGTTGATGCAGCGCAGCGACTGCTCGAAGACGTCGCCGCCGACCGGGTCGTAGATCACGTCGGCGCCGGCACCGCCGGTCAGCGCCTTCACCCGATCCTTCCACGCCGGGTCGGTCCGGTAGTTGACGACTTCGGCGACGCCGTAGCGCTCCTGGACGGCGCGCAGCTTGTCGTCGCTGCCGCCGGCGGCGATGACGCGGGCGCCGAGGCAGCCGCCGATCTCGACCGCGGCGGTGCCGACGCCGCCCGACGCGCCGTGGACGAGCAGCGTCTCCCCCGCCTGCAGTCGGGCGCGCTGCACGAGGGCGTGGTAGCTGGTGCCGTAGGTCATCGGAAAGCCGGCGCCGGTTTCGAAGGACATGCCGGCGGGCAGGCCGAGGCACCGCGCCTCGGGCACCACCGCCTCCTCGGCGTAGCCGTTCCAGCGCGTCATCCCGATCACCCGGTCGCCCGGCGCGACCCGCGTCACGCCGGCGCCGACCTCGACCACCTCGCCGGCGACCTCGGCCCCCGGCGCGAACGGCATGTCCGGCTTGAACTGGTACTTGCCCTCGATGATCAGCAGATCCGGGAAGTTGACGCCGGCCGCCCGGACGCGGATGCGCACTCCCTCAGGGTCGAGGGCCGGCGGATCGACCTCGTCCCAGACGAGGCTCTCCGGCGGCCCGTAGGCCTTGCACAGCATCGCTCTCATGCGGGGAATTGTAGAACGGGTCCATGCCGGAGATGTGAATCCTAGACCTGTCCCTGTCCGTCGCGCTTCAGCTCGGCAAGCACCTCCGCGAGTGGCCGGGTCGGCTCGTCACGGATGCGCTGCAGGTCCTCGACGTCTTCCAGCTCTTCCAGCCGACCGACGATCGCTTCCTGGATGAAGTGGTTCATGACGACACCATGCGTCCGACAGTATCTGTCGAGCGCATCCTTGATCGCGCGGTCGATACGCGCACTCACCTACACGGTTGGCATACAGCCTCCGGGCTTCATCGCAAGAACCAGCAAGAGCCCTCAAGTCCCTCGCGCCGCGACGGCGTCGGGTGACGCGCAGGGTAGCGATGGCTCCGCGGAACGACGGACACTCACGATCGTGGATCCGCGGCCGTCCCGCTCCGGTATGGTAGCCTCGGACCGGCGAGTGCGGTGGGGACGTGGACCGGGTCGATGATGAAATGACCAGTGTGACCGTGAGCCGGCGGATCGCGGCTCCGATGGACGTCGTTTTCCGGACGGTGGCCGATATCAATCGGTTTTCGCAGGTGGTGCCGCAGATCGTCCGGATCGAGTTCCTCTCGGACGTACGGTCGGGCATCGGGACGCGTTTTCGCGAGACCCGCCTGATGAACGGGCAGGAAATGTCGACGGAGCTGGCGGTCACCGATTACGTCAAGAACAACCGGGTGCGCATCGTGTCCGACGCGGGGGGCACGGTATGGGATACGGTCTTCATGGTCCTGCCGGCAGGAAGCTCGACCGAGCTGACGCTGGTGATGGAGGCACGACCGTACAAGCTGCGCGCCCGGATCACGACACCGCTCATCGCCGGTGCCGTTCGCAAGGCGATCGAACAGGACATGGACGCGGTGCAGGCGTTCTGTGAACGGGCCTCCGAGCCGCGGCCCGCGCAGTGACTCTGCCCTCAGTGCGGTAAGCTCTCGTGCCATGCTCGAACCCCTGATTGCCCTGCGCAACATTGAGAAGAGCTTCAGCCACGGCGTCAGCCGGACGTTCGTCCTGCGCCGCGTCACCCTGGACATCGCCCCGGGCGAGTTCGTCTCCGTGATGGGGCCGTCCGGCGCCGGCAAGTCGACCCTGCTGCACATTCTCGGGATGCACGACGCGGCGTGGACCGGCGATTTCGAGTTTCTCGGCCAGCCCGTCCACAGCCTGCGGACAAAGCACCGGCAGGCGCTCGGCCCACCCACATCGGCTTCGTCTTCCAGAGCTACCACCTGCTCGACGACCTCACCGTCGCCGAGAACCTCGACGTCCCGCTGTCGTACCGGAACGTGCCCCGGTCCGAGCGCCAGGGTCTGGTGGCCGACACGCTGGACCGGTTCCAGATCGTGGGGAAGAAGGACCTCTACCCGAGCCAGCTCTCCGGCGGGCAGCAGCAGCTCGTGGGCGTGGCCCGCGCCCTCATCGCCAAGCCCAAGCTGATCCTGGCCGACGAGCCGACCGGCAACCTGCACTCCAGCCAGGGCCGGGAGATCATGGAGCTGTTCACGAAGCTCAACGCCGAGGGGACGACCATCGTCCAGGTCACCCACTCGGACGTCAACGCCGCCTACGGGAGCCGCATCATTCAGCTCCGCGACGGCTGGCTGGTAGACGGCTAGCGGGCCCGCGCGCAGGCGAGGCGGGCCATGCACACGACGTCGTCGGCCCGCCCGTCGAGGAGGCGGGCGCGCCGCTTGACGCCCTCGCGCACGAAGCCCGCGCGCTCGAACAGGTGGATCGCGCGCGTGTTCGACGCGAAGACCTCCAGCTCGACCCGCGTCATGCCGGCCGCTTCCGCCGCCTCCAGGGTGCGCGCGAGAAGCGGCGCTCCCACCCCCTGCGCACGCCACTCCGGCAGCAGGCCGATGCCGAGCACGCCGCCGTGCCGGAACCCCTCGAAGGGGTGGCGCTGCACGTCGCACCAGCCGACCACCCGCCCCCCGGACCGCACGACGAGCTGCACGCCCCCGCCGCGCGCGAGAGCGTCGACGAACGATCGGGTCCCGTCGACCCCGAAGCCGTGCACGCTCGCCAGATAGCGCCGCTCGCGCGCCACCGCCTCGACGGCCGCACAGAGCCCCTCGACGTGCTCTTCCGCGGTCGGCTCCAGACTGAACGGTTGGGTCATTGAGAATCCCTCGGCGTGGCATTGCTACGATCCGTCGAAGACCCGCGCCTGTCCGACGGCGCGGAATCCGCAGCGACACGCCGCGCCGAGGGTCGAGAGCCTCGACGCCGGCGGTCCCGGCATTCCTCGACGACATCCGCCCGACCCTCTACGTCCCCGGGGGTCTCGTCGTTTCCGCGGCACACCGTCGAGCCCGACTACGTGGAGGACGGCAGAGCCTCGCCGCCGGTGCTCAATCGCCACGCGATCCTGCCGCCGCACTTCCGGCAAAAGCCACCCAGCCGCAGCCTGCGGCTCAGCCGCTGGCGCCGCCACTGCTGCCCGCAGCCGCATTCGCCCACCCAGCGGGGCAGCGTGTGGTCGACCTCGTGGCAGCGTTCGGCCGTGCAGCCGATCGCCTGCGCCGCGGCTTTCCAGACGGCGTCGTGGTGGTGCCCGTGGCCGACGATGGCGTGGGCGATCTCGTGCAGCAGCGTGTCCTCGATCTCGGCCCGGGTCGCCCGGTGACAGTAGCTCACCGACAGATCGATGCGCTTGTCGACGTAACGGCAGACGCCGGCGCGCACCGTGGACAGGTCGAAGCCGAAGCTCCAGTCCGCATCCAGCCCGCTCTCGGCCTGGTGGCGGGCGAGGAGACCGCCGGCCAACGCCTCGACGTCGGCCAGCGTGCACTCCCGCTCGCTGACCCGTTCGACGACCGTGAGGAGGGGGTAGGGCACCTTCCACCGGACGTCGTCACCGGCCGCCACGACGGCGCGGGCGCGCTGCAGCTCGGCGACGGTCCCTTCAATCGCCTGACCGCGCCACCGAAATCGCACGCGGCTCCCGACCGGACAGGCTGAGCCGGGAAAGTCGGCCGTGATCGCGGTGAACCGGCGTGGCAGCCGCGGCGGCTGCGGCCGGCGCGGAAACTGGAAAAGTGAACGCATGGCGGGTACCGGCACCTATTCCCGGGCGCTCTCCACCTGCGCCGCCATCTCACGCAGCATCTCCCCGGGGGAGATGCCGGTCCAGCAGTGGCCGCGGTTGGCGCCGTAGGCGATGCGGGCCTCGATCGACGGCCGAGCCTGCAGGAAGGCGTCGAGCCGGTGCACGGCGCCCTCGAGGAAGTAGTCGTCCATCTCTCCGACCCAGACGTTCAGCCGGCCCCGCAGCTTCGGCGCCAGCGTGTCCCAGGCCCGCTCAAGCACGAGGCGCAGGTCGTACCGTTGCCAGTAGGCGGCCACCTCGGTATCGATGGCGCCGGACTCGGGGTCCCAGAGCGGCACCGGGCGGGCGTCGCCCCCCCGCGGGCCGTAGACCGCGTTCCACGCCCCCCACTGGCGGCCCGAGAGGGCCCAGTTGTCGCCGGCGCCGAGCACGTTCTCCATCCGCAGCTCGTGCCGCATGCTGAACCGCATGCTCCCGTCGAGATTCCTGGCGCTGGGGCGCTCGCGCCCCTCGGGGTCCGCGTAGGCGTTGCCGCCCCGATAGATGTCGAGGAGCTGGAAGGCGCGGAAGTCGACGCTGTCGGGACACGAGGCCCAGGCGCCGCCGAAGAAGTCCGGATAGAAGATCTGCAGGGCGAGCGCCACCCATCCGCCCGTCGACCCGCCGTCGAGCACGCGGGCGCCCGGCGAGCCGCCGGCCCGGAACCGCTCCTCGACGTGCGGAATCAGCTCTTCGGTCACCGCATCGCCGTAGGGACCGTTGTTGGCGGAGTTGACCTGATACGGGTCTCCGTAGGGTCCGGCCCCGTCGAGGTGCAGGAGCACGAACCGCGGGGCGTCGGGATCCTGCCACGCCGCCCTGAACGGGGACCCGGGCCGCATCATCGCCTGCACCCGGGTATACCGCGCGCCGTACCCGCCGATGCGGACCCGCAACGGATAGCGCCGCGCCTCGTCCTCGTCGTGGCCCGGCGGCAGAATCACGCCGGCCCGCAGATGGATCGGGCGGCCGTGAAACGCGGACAGGCGCTCGGAACGGATCTTGACGAAGCGCAGGAACGTCGTCTCGTCGGGCAGCCGCTCGTCCGGAATGCGGTGCGAAAGCCGAAGCGCGATCGGGGTCGGCTCCTCCGGGTCGAAGACCACCTGCCGGACGTCGCCGTAGAGGTTGCCCGGCGCATCGATGCGGCGGATGTCGCGATTGGTCGCCAGCACCGCCTGCACGCGATACTCGCCGGCCGGAAGATCGCGCAGGGTCTCGAGGGGGAACGCAGCCGCGGCGGACCCGAGGGTGACCCGGTCTCCCGGGCCAAGCGACGGGGCATCGACCCCCAGGGTGGGCACGGCGCGGCGCCCGGTCGCGCCGATGAGGAGCCTCGGCTCCACGCCCCCCCGGTCGATGGGCGCCAGCGCCACGAGCAGGCGCCCCGGCGGCTGTGCGGGCAGCGACGGATCGAGGGTGACCACGAAGCGCAGGACAGGACCCGCCTGTCCCGCCGAGGCCAGCCCGGCCGCCGCCGCGGCCAGCGCCACCGCGGCGAGCACCCAGCCCGGGGCCCGCGAACGCATCAAGGATCGCACGGGTGATCTTCCCGGCACCGACGGGCGGACCCGAGAGCACCAGGGCTCGCGGCACCGACGGCCAAGCAGCCCGTGGTGAAAGTCCCCGCTGCATTCGAGCGGCAATGCATCCCGCCGCTCTCGGTGCAACGCGGGGTTCCACCACTGGCTGCAAGGCAACGCCACGGCAAGGGCGATCTCCGGGGGGCCATGAGCGGGGAGTAGAGAAGAGGTCAGTGGCCGGCGGCGTTCACGTGACTGTTGAAGGCGCGGCTCAGTTCGTCCACGCGACCGGTGAGCCTGTCCACCTTGCCGTTGACCACCAGCACGCCTGTGGCGGCCACCAGACCGGCGCACGCCCCGATCACGGCCGCGATTCCCGCCACGACGTCGAAGGTTGCCATGAGTCGAGGATACCCCGCTCGGGTGGATGGCTTCAACCGGGACCGGACCGTCGTCAGGCCCAAAAGCCTTCTCACGGCGCACCGCCCCCGGCTGTTAGAATAAGGCACTCGCCGTCCCGGCAGCCAGGGGTGCCATTGTGATGATGAACCGCTCGATGACCATGTCTCGATCCGTATTGCGTGTGCTCGCCGGGCTGGCGGTGATCGCCGCCGGCGCCCTGGCCGCCTGTAACCCGCAGGGCAGCGGCCTCACCGAACGGCTGTCGGTCGCCACCGGCGGCACCGGCGGCGTCTACTACCCGTACGGCGGCGGCGTCGCCAAGGTCATCAGCGACAATCTCGACGGCGTCGAAGCCACGGCGGAGGTCACCGCGGGGACCGTCGACAACCTGAAGTTCATCTCCATCCGCGGCGCCGATCTGGCGTTCGTCCTCGCCGACTCGCTCGACGACGCGGCGCAGGGGCGCGGCGCGTTCGCCGATTTCGGCGCGGTGCCGGCGCAGGCCCTCGCCGTGCTCTACGACAACCTGAACCAACTGGTGACCCTCGAAGGCAAGGGCATCGAGACGGTCGCCGACCTCCGCGACCGGGTCGTGTCCACGGGGGCGCCGGGCAGCGGCACCGAGATCACCGCGCTCCGCGTGCTCGAGGCGGTCGGCCTGAACCCGGACAGCGACATCCGGAAGCAGAGCCTGGGGGCCGCGCAGTCGGTCGACGCGCTCAAGGACGACAAGATCGACGCGTTCTTCTGGAGCGGCGGCGTTCCCACGGGGTCCGTCCTGGACCTCGCCTCGACCCCCGGCCGGACCGTCAAGCTGGTGCCCAACACCGACACCCTGCCGTTCCTGCACGAACACTACGGCGACAGCGTGTATCACGGCGTCAACATTCCGAGCGTGACCTATCCCGGCATGAGCGGGGACGTGGAGGTCGTCGGGGTGGCCAACGTGCTGGTGGTGCACGAGGAGATGTCCGAGGACATGGCCTACCGCATCACCCGGGCGCTGTTCGACCACCAGGACGAGCTGGCCGCGATCCATCCCGAAGCCGAGAAGCTGTCGGCGGAGACGGCGGTGGTCGGGTCGACGGTCCCGTTCCACGCGGGCGCCATTCGGTACTATCGCGAGCAGGGGGTCTGGCCCGAATCGTAGACCCGGTGCCGCCCCCTTTTCACCGGCCGCGTTAGCGAGTAACCTTGCCGGTCGCACGAGATCCCCGCGGTCACGCGTGCGGAACCATCCATCGCGGGGGCGGCGCCACCGACGACACGAAACCGGGAGATCCCCCTGTCCGACCCAGTCGCCCCCCCGGCCGCCCTGCGTGACGACCCCGACGCCGAAGTTCCGACCCGGCAGTTGAGCGGGTTCCCGGCGCGTCTGGTGACGGCGCTGGCCGCGGGCCTGTCGCTCTACGCGCTGTACTGGGTGGTCGGCATCGTTCAGCCGCAGATCTATCGGGTCAGCTTCCTCCTCATCACCCTGGTCCTGACGTTCGTCCTCTACCCTACCGTTCCGGCGTGGCGCGGCCGGGTGGCGGCGCTCGACTGGGCCCTCGCGGCGGTGTCCGTCATCGTGCTGGCCTGGCCGATCGTCGACTTCGATCGGTTCGTCTACCGGGCGGCGACCCCCAACGGGCTCGACATCCTGTTCGGCGTAATCACCACGCTGGTGGTGCTCGAAGCGACCCGGCGCACGGTGGGCTGGATTCTGCCCGTCACCGCCATCGCCTTCCTGCTGTACGGCTACTACGGTCCGCTGCTGGAGTTCCTGGGGCTCGATATCTTCGCGCACCGCGGGTACTCGGTGGAACGACTGGTGGGGACGCTCTACATGACGCTCGAAGGCATCTTCGGGGTGCCGCTGAACGTCGCCTCCAGCTACATCGTGCTGTTCACCATCTTCGGCGCGATGCTGCAGCACTCCGGGGCCGGCCAGTTCTTCATCACCTGGACCATGTCCGCGTTCGGCCGCTCGAACAGCGGCGCCGGGCCGGGACGCACCGTCACGATGTCCGGCTTCCTGCTGGGCACGGTCTCGGGCAGCGGCGTGGCGACCACCGTCACGCTGGGGGCGGTGGCTTGGCCGATGCTGCGCCGGGCCGGATTCTCGCCCGAGGTCGGCGCCGGCATCCTCTCGGCGAGCGGCATCGGCGCGATTCTTGCCCCGCCGACCATGGGGGCGGCGGCGTTTCTCATCGCCGAGTTCCTGCAGATCACGTACCTGCAGGTGATCGCGATGGCGATCGTGCCGGCGCTGCTCTACTACCTGTCGATCATCCTGATGATCGAGGCCGACGCCCGGCGGCTGGGGACGAAGGCGGTCGACGTGGACCTGCCGTCGGTGTGGACGCTCACCCGGCAGTCGGGCTACCAGTTCCTGCCCCTCGTCTCGATCGTCCTGCTGCTGGTGACGGGCATGACCCCGTTCCGCGCGGTGTTCTGGGCCACGATGCTGGCCATCGTCCTGAGCTTCGTCCGGCGCGAAACCGCGTTGCGGCCGTCACGCCTGATCGCCGCGCTCGAGACCGGCGGCCGCGCGGTGCTCGCGGTCGCCGCCACCACCGCGACGGCGGGCATCATCGTCGGCGTGGTGACCCTGACCGGGCTCGGACTGAAGATATCGAGCATCATCGTCGATCTGGCCGGGGGCAACCTGTTCCTCACCGTCATCTATGCGGCGGTGGCGGTCTGGATGCTGGGGCTGGCCGTCCCGGTGACCGCCTCGTACATCATCGCGGCGGTCATGATTGCGCCGGCGCTGACCCTCGTCGGGGTGCCGGACGTCGCCGCGCACATGTTCATCTTCTACTACGCGGTGCTCTCCGAGGTCAGCCCGCCGACCGCGCTGTCGCCGTTCGCGGCGGCCGCGATTACCGGCGGCAACCCGTTCAAGACGATGATGCTGACCTGGAAGTACACCCTGCCCGCCTTCCTGGTGCCGTTCGCGTTCACCCTGAGCCCCGAGGGGCTGGGCGTCCTGCTGCAGGCCCCGCTCGCCGACATCGCCTCCACCGTCCTCACCGCGGCGGTCGGCGTCGTCGCCCTCGCCATGGGCCTCGGCGGGTGGCTGCGGCAGGAGGCGACGATGCCGGAACGCATCCTGGCCGTCGTGGGTGGGCTGCTGCTCTTCTACGCGGCCACCGCCACCGACCTCGTCGGCGCCGCCTGCTTCCTCACCGCAGTCGGAATGCACATCGTGCGGACCCGCGCCTGACTCGCCTGATCCGGCCTGCTACCGACGGTCTCGGTGGCCACCAGCGTCATCGTCCCGGCGGCAGGGATCGTGTACAGGTGACGCTCTCCCGATGCCAGGCGGCGTTCTGTTCGGCATCCTCGCAAACCACGGGCGTCACCCGACTTGACACGGACAGGCCCAGGCTGCAACGGCGCGTGGGAGACCGCGCGCAGCGGCGGCGGGACCGGTTTATTCACCGAAACATAATGCTTGCCCGCATAATATAAATATGCGCTTCATCGACCGCGTCGAAGAGATGCGGCGTCTCGACAACGTGCTGGAGGAGCCGGGCGCCTTCGCCGTCATCTGGGGGCGTCGGCGGGTGGGCAAGACCAGACTGCTCATCGAGTGGTCGCGACGCCACGACGGCCTGTACGTGGCGGCCGACCGATCGGTGCCGGCCGTGCAGCGGCGCTACCTCGCCGCGGCGGTGGCCCGGCGATTCCCCGGATTCGACGATGTCGAGTACCCGGACTGGCGCTCGTTCCTGCTGCGGCTCGCCGCCGAGTCGGGCCGGGACGCATGGTCCGGTCCGTTCGTCCTCGACGAGCTGCCGTACCTGATCGCCGCCGACCCGACCCTGACCGGCATCCTCCAGACCTGGATCGACGGTGCCCCGGGGCGGCCCACCGTCGTGGTGAGCGGATCGAGCCAGCGCATGATGCACGGCGTGGTGCTCGACGCCGCCGCGCCGCTCTACGGCCGCGCCCGGGAGGCTTTCGCCGTGCGCCCCCTGAAGCCGGGATACGTCCCCGAACTCGTCCCCGGCGCCGGCGTGCGCGACCTCGTCGCCCTTTACGCCCTGTGGGGCGGCATGCCGCGCTACTGGGAGCTCGCCGAACGGTTCGGTCGCGACACCGACAGCGCGGTGGACGCGCTGGTTCTCGACCCCGCCGGCCCGTTGCACCTCGAGCCGGACCGGTTGCTCATGGAGGAAGTGCCGCCGGCGACCGCCCTCCGGCCGCTCCTGGACGTCATCGGGGCCGGCGCCCACCGCGTGAGCGAAATAGCCGGACGCCTGGGCCGCCCCGCCTCCAGCCTGGCCCGGCCGCTGGCGGCGCTCGGCGAGATGGGGCTGGTGCGCCGGGAGACGCCGTTCGGGGCCGATCCGCGGTCCGGCCGGCGCAGCCTCTACCGCATCGACGACCCGTTCCTCCGGCTGTGGTTCCGCGTCGTGGCGCCGCACCGGACCGCGCTGGCGGAAGCGCCCCCCGAGACGCGCCTGGAGTACTGGCGCCGCCACCGGCCGTGGCTCGAGGCCGTGGCCTGGGAGGAGCTGTGCCGCACGGCCGTGCCGTTTCTGCACCGCACCGACTCCACCCTCGCCGGCCTCGGCCCGTGGGAGCCGGCGCAACGCTACTGGCGCGGCAACGAACCGGAGTACGACGTGGTGGCGCGCTCGGTGGACGGCCGGCGGCTGCTCGTCGGCGAGGCCAAGTGGTCGTCGCGGCCGGCGCGTGCGGCAGCCCTTCGGCAGCCCCCGGGCACGCCGCCGGTGCCCGGCATCGACGACATGGAGGTCGTGCGCGCGACCTTCGCGCCCCGAACCACGGGCGCACCGGCCGCGGGCGGCGACCGGCACACGGTGGACGGGCGCGCAATCTTCGACGCGTTGCGGTGAACTGACCGGCGCGCCACCGAGCGACGGAGAGCCCAGCCTGACCGTCAGACCCGCACGATGCGGCGGTACTTGATGCGGTGGGGCCGGTCGGCGGCCGAGCCGAGGCGGCGGCGGCGGTCGGCCTCGTAGTCCTGGTAGTTGCCCTGGAACCAGACCACTTGGCTGTCCCCCTCGAAGGCGAGGATGTGGGTGGCGATGCGGTCGAGGAACCAACGGTCGTGGCTGATCACGGCGACGCAGCCGGCGAACGCGAGCAGCGCGTCCTCGAGGGCGCGGAGGGTGTCGACGTCGAGGTCGTTGGTCGGCTCGTCGAGCAGCAGCAGGTTGCTGCCGCCGCGCAGCAGCCCGGCAAGATGCACCCGGTTGCGCTCGCCGCCCGAGAGGGCGCCAACGGTCCGCTGCTGGTCGCGGCCCTTGAAGTTGAACCACGAGCAGTAGGCGCGCGAGGCCACCCGCCTCGACCCGAGCTGGAGTTCGTCGTCTCCGTCGGAGACGGTCTCCCAGACGGTCTTGTCGGGGTCGAGCTCGCGGCTCTGGTCCACGTAGCCGGGCTTGACGGTCTCGCCCAGGGTCAACGTGCCGGCATCGGGCGTCTCCTCGCCGGTGATCATCCGGAACAGGGTGGTCTTACCGGCCCCGTTGGCGCCGATCACCCCGACGATGCCGGCCGGCGGCAGGGTGAAGCTCAGGTCCTGGATGAGGCACCGATCGCCGTAGCTCTTGCGCAGGTTCCGCGCCTCGACGACCGCGTCCCCGAGCCGGGGGCCGGGCGGGATGTAGATCTGGGCCGATTCGATCCGTTCCGCCGCGTCCTGGTGCAGGAGATCCTCGTAGGCGTTGAGCCGCGCCTTGCCCTTCGCCTGCCGGGCGCGCGGCGACATCCGGATCCACTCCAGCTCGCGGGCCAGGGTGCGCCGGCGCCGCGTCTCCTGCTTCTGCTCCACCCCGAGCCGCTGCTGCTTCTGATCGAGCCAGGAGGAGTAGTTGCCCTCCCACGGGATGCCGGCCCCGCGGTCGAGCTCGAGAATCCAGCCGGCGACGTTGTCGAGGAAGTAGCGATCGTGGGTAATCGCGACCACCGTGCCCTTGTATTGCTGCAGATGCCGCTCGAGCCACGCCACGGTCTCGGCGTCGAGATGGTTGGTCGGCTCGTCGAGCAGCAGCAGGTCCGGGGCCTGCAACATCAGGCGGCACAGCGCGACGCGGCGCCGCTCGCCGCCCGACAGGTGGGTGACGGCGGACCGCGGCGGCGGCAGGCGCAACGCGTCCATCGCCTGCTCGACCCGCGAATCGACGTCCCAGGCGCCGGCCGCCTCGATCTGGTCCTGCAGGCGCCCCTGCTGGTCCATCGCGTCCTGCAGCTCGTCCCCCGTCAGCCCCTCGTTGAAGCTGGTGGTCACCGCGTCGTAGCGCTTCAACAGGGTCTTGTGCTCGACCACGCCCTCTTCCACGTTGCCCTTGACGGTCTTGCCGGGGTCGAGCCGCGGCTCCTGCGGCAGATAGCCGACCCGGAGGCCGTCGGAGACGAACGCGTCGCCGGTGTGGTCGCCGAGCTCGCCGGCCATGATCCGGAGCAGGGTGCTCTTCCCCGCCCCGTTCAACCCCAGCACCCCGATCTTGGCGCCGGGCAGAAACGACAGCGAGATGTCCTTCAACACCTCCTGTCCGGGACCGTAGGACTTGCCGAGCCGGTGCATCGTGTAGACGTATTGGTGGGCCATGCATCAGTTCCGTGCAGGATGATTCGTCGCCGGGTGAATACTGCGGGGGAGCCGCGTTAGGACAGCGATCGATATAAAGTTGCCAACGGCGCCCAGGCGCAGTCTGTTTCTGCGGCTTGGCGCGCCTGGCACACGGCAAGGTAATTTCCGTCAGCGTCCTTACGGCAGTTCGAGGGCAATCGCGATCTCGGTCGTCTCGCCGCCGCGGACGGTCACCGTCCGCGGCGCGGCGCTCAGCCGCTCGTGCCAGGTCGTCAGCTCGTGGGTCCCGGCCGGCACCCCCTCGAGCACGAAGCCGCCGTCGAGACCGCTCACCGCGCCGCGATCGTTGCTGACCACGATCCAGCCCCGCATCCAACCGTGCGAGTCGCACTCGATGCGCACCACGCCGGGGCGGCGCAACGGGCGGTTGATCTCCAGGCCGGGAAACGGCATCGCGATGTTGAAGCCGGTCCGATTCCGGTCGTCGTAGGTATGGGTCGAGTGCAGCGTGTCGTCCCGGCTCGTCACCAGGACCTGGCTTCGGGTGGGGGCGACCTGCACGCGCGGCACGAAGAGGCAGCCGGCGTTGTCGAGACGGGGCGCGGGCCGCTCCGCCGGCCACGGCACGCCGGTCAGACGCACGACGGCGTTCGCGACATGGCCGGCCGCATCGGCGACGACAACCTCGTCCGGCACCGTGTCGCCGCAGACGGCCTGGTCGGCGTTGACCGCAAGGGTCGCGGGCGGCGGCGGATCGGCCATCGTCACCACCCCGCGAATCGTGCCCGTCCCCTGCGCGCGGCCGGACGTCTGGACCGCCGCGGCAAGCCCGAGCGCGACCACGGAGGCGAGACACCATGCAAGCGCACGTCTCCTCATGGCTCTACTGTACCCCACCAGGAAGTCTGCGCGGCAGGACGGCGCCGCCTCCCTCCAAGGACGCACCGACTCCCAGCAAGATTGCGTGGGCGACACGCAGGGGGGCAAGGCGACACGCCCGGGGTTGGGCCTGCGCCGCAGAAGCGGTGCGGACTGCCTGCAGGGTTGGGCAGGCGCCAAACGGAGCCGCTGACATCGATCTCGGGCTATGCGCGGCCGGCGCCGGCTCCTGCCCCCCTCCCCGAATGGGCCCCGGATGCCCCCACCAGCTCGGGCTCCGGCGTGAAGTCCTCGCCGGGATTGATGAAGCGGTCCTGCTCGAAGCGGTACTGCGTATCGTGGAGCTCGCGATAGCGGCCGCCGGCCGCGAACAGCTCGGCATGGGTCCCCCGCTCGACCACCTCTCCCTGCTCGAGCACCAGAATCTGGTCGGCGCTCCGGATGGTCGACAACCGGTGGGCGATGACGAACGTGGTGCGGCCCTGCCGCAGCGCCCGCAACCCGTCCTGGATAAACGCCTCGCTCTCGCTGTCGAGGCTGGAGGTCGCTTCGTCGAGGATCAGGATGCGGGGGTCGGCGAGAATCGCGCGGGCGATGGCCACCCGCTGGCGCTGCCCCCCCGACAGCTTGATGCCGCGCTCGCCGACGATCGTGTCGTATCCGTCCGGGAAGCCGCGGATGAACTCGTCGCAATGCGCGATGCGGCTGACCGCCTCGATCTCCGCCCGCGTGGCGTGGCGGCGGACGAAGCTGATGTTCGAGGCCACCGACCCGTCGAAGAGAAAGTTCTCCTGCAGCACGACACCGAGCTGCCGGCGGTAGTCGGCCAGCTTCAGGGCGGCGAGGTCGTGGCCGTCGACCAGCAACCGCCCCGCCTGGGGGCGGTTGAAGGCGATGATCAGGCTGACCAGGGTGCTCTTGCCGGACCCGCTCGATCCCACCAGCGCGGTGGTGCTGCCGGCCGGCGCCTCCAGCGAGACGTCCCGGAGCACCGGCACCCCGGGGGTGTAGGCGAACGTGACCCGATCCAGGGCGATGTCGCCGGCGAGCCGCCCGACCGGCCGGCGCTCGGCGTCTTCGTCCATCTCGGTCGGGGTGCCGAGAATCTCGCGAATGCGGTCGAGCCCGGCGAACGCCTCGGTGATCTGGGTGCCGATGGCGGCGATCTGCATGACCGGCGCGACCACCACCCCGGTAAACAGCAGATACCGCAGCAGGTCTCCGACGCTCCACTGATCGGCGATGATCGCCCGCCCGCCCATGACGATCATCAGCGCTCCGATGCCGCCGATCGCGAGCGAGGCGGCCGAGGTGGTGGCGGACACCCCGGTCACCGTCCTGGCCACGTTCCGCAACAGCCGGTGGACGCCGTGGGCGAACACCCGCTGCTCGTGTTTCTCGACGTTGTAGGCCTTGACGATCCGCACGCCGCCCAACGTCTCGGCCAACCGCCCGGTCACCTCGGCGTTGATCTTCCCGCGCTCCCGGAACAGGGGCCGCAGCCTCGAGAACGCCATCGCCATCCCCACCCCGAAGATCACGAGAATGCAGAGGGTGACCGCGGTCAGGCGCCAGTTCAGGTAGAACAGCACCCCGAGACCGAGGACGGCGGTCACGAACCCGCCGGTGAGCTGCGCCAGCCCGGTCCCGACGAGGTTGCGGATGCCTTCGGCGTCGGTCATCACCCGGGAGATGAGGACACCGGTCTTCGTCGAATCGAAATAGCCGATCGGCAGCCGCGTCACGTGCCGCTGCACCCGCTTGCGCATCTCGGTGATGGCGCGCTGCGCCGCCACCCCCAGCACCTGCGACAACGCGAACCCGGTGCTGGACTGCACGAGCGTCGCGGCGGCCGCGAGCAGGGCCAGCGGCACCAGGAGGTCGGCCCGGTCGCGTCCGATGACGTCGTCGACCACGTAGCCGGACATCCACGGAAGCACCAGGCCGGCCAACCGGCTGATCAGCATCAACACCAGCCCGAGCCCGAGCCGGTAGCGATGGGCGTGCACCAGCGCCCGCGCCTCCTGCCAGGCTCCGGGGGAGGCGAAGGGCTTCTTCGCGGGGGTCCGCTGCGGTTTATCGTCGGCCATGTGGAGAACAAGTATAGACTTTCGCCGTGGCTTCTCCCTTGCGCCGCATCCTCCACCTCGACATGGATGCGTTCTACGCATCGGTGGAACAGCGCGACGACCCTTCGTTGCGCGGCCGGCCGGTGGCCGTCGGGGGAAGGCCGGACCAGCGCGGGGTGGTCGCCGCCGCGAGCTACGAGGCCCGGAAGTTCGGGGTGCGCTCGGCGATCTCGATGGCCCGGGCCGTGCGCCTCTGCCCGGACCTGGTCATCGTGCCGCCCGATTTCGCCCGCTATCGACAGATATCGTCCCGGATCTTCGACATGTACCGCTCGGTCACGCCGCTCGTCGAACCGCTCTCGCTCGACGAAGCGTATCTGGACGTGACCCGGAACAGTTGGGGCGAACCGCTGGCCACCCCGGTGGCCCGGCGGCTGAAGCAGTGGACGCGCGACGAGGTCGGGCTGACCGTCTCGGCGGGGGCCGCGCCCAACAAGTTCCTGGCGAAGATCGCCTCCGACTGGGACAAGCCGGACGGCCTGACCGTCATCCCGGCCGAGCGGGTCGATGCCTTTCTGCGCCAGTTGCCGGTCGACGCGCTCTGGGGGGTCGGCCCGGTCACCGCGAAACGGCTCCGCGCGGCCGGGGTCGTCCGGCTCGTCGACGTGCGCACCGCCGACCCCCGCGTGCTCGAGCGCGCGGTCGGAAGCCGGACCGACTGGCTGCGCCGGCTGGCCGACGGGATGGACGACCGTCCGGTGACCCCGAATCGCACCGTGAAGTCATCCGGCTCGGAGCACACGTATCCGACCGATCTCACCGATCCGGACGTGATCCGCCGAGAGCTCGATCGATTGGCGCAACGCGGTGCGGCGTGGCTGGAACGCAAGCGGCTCGTGGCCCGCACCGTCACCATCAAGGTGCGCTACTCGGACTTCACCACCGTCACCCGCAGCCACAGCGCGGACCCCGCCACCCGTGACGCCGAGGCGACCGCCGCGCGGGCGAGGCGGTTGCTGCACCGGACCGAGGCCGGCGCCCGTCCCGTGCGGCTGCTGGGGGTCACCCTGCACAACCTGTCGGCGGAGGAGGATACCGGACTCGCCCCCGAACATCCGACCCTGCCGCTGTACGATGCGCTCCCGGCGGCGGCACCCGGCGATACCGCCCGGGAACCGAGCTCCGCCGGACAACACTTGGAACCCAACCCGCGGTAAGATCCGGCCATGCTCAGAGGGACACGCCCAGGCATCCTCAGGAAGATCCAGCCCATCAGCGTCCACGGCCAGGTGTCCTGGGACGTGTTCTTCAGCGATGCGGAAGAGCCGGATGGCCAGGTGCACATGGCGCGAGTCGGACCGGAAGCGGTCGATCAAACGCTGGAGCCGGGAGACCGCATCACCCTCGAGTATCTCCTCGGCGGCGTGACCAGTGTCACTCGCGACACAGGGAGCGCATAGCCGGTGGCCGCGCGGGTCGATACGTTGACGCTAGAAACCCTGGGGTGGGACGACGGGTTCGAGACCCAGCTTCGGGCCGGCGGACACGGCGATCTGCGGCCGGCCCGCGTGGCCATCGCCCACAATGCCTTCTATCAGCTCAGTACGGCCGACGGCGAGGTGATGGCCGAGATGGCCGGTCGGCTGCGGCACCGCTCGGTCGGCTACGGCGCCCAGCCGGTGGTCGGCGACTGGGTCGCCATCAGACCCGGCGCGAACGGGAACACCGCGACCATCGAGGCGGTGCTGCCCCGCCGCTGCTGCTTCTCCCGCAAGGCGGCCGGCGAGCCGACCCGCCGGCAGCTCATCGCCGCCAACATCGACACGGTGCTCCTGGTATGCGGTCTCGATGACGACTTCAACCTCCGGCGGATCGAGCGGTATCTCGTCGCCATCCGGAACAGCGGCGCGGCCCCGGTGCTCGTGCTCAACAAGGCGGACCTCTGCCCCGAGCCCGAGGCGGCGCGCGCGGCCGCCGCGGCCCTCGCAACCGAGGTCCCCCTGCACGTCATCGGCGCGCTGCTCCCCGGCGCGGCCGAGCCCCTGCGGCAGCATCTGCCCCCCGGGCGGACCGGCGCGCTGGTCGGCTCGTCCGGCGTCGGGAAGTCGACCATCATCAACCGCCTGCTGGGCAGCGAACGGCAGCGGACCGCGGCGGTACGGCGCCGGGACGGACGCGGCCGGCACACGACGACCCAACGCGAGCTGATTCTCTTGCCGGACGGCGGTCTGATCATCGACACGCCGGGAATGCGCGAGCTCCGGTTGTGGGACGACACGAATGCGCTCGACGACGCGTTCGACGACATTCAGGCGCTGGCCGCGGAGTGCCGATTCCGGGACTGCGGCCACGATCTCGAACCCGGGTGCGCGGTGCGGCGCGCGGTCGAGACGGGACGCCTGAGCGCCGCCCGCCTCGGCAGCTACCGCCGGTTGCGAGACGAACGGCAGGCGGTAAGTCAGCGCCGCGACGAGTTGGCGCGGCTCGAAGAGCATCGACGCGTCACGCCGGCGCACCGCGCGATGCGGACGTTGCGCTCCAACCAGCTGACCGACGAGCGGTAGCGAGAGGGTGCGCACGCCCCTGAAGGGACATCATGTCGGATTCGAGAACGCACGGAGGAGATCGCATGAGAACGGCACTGGCGGCAATCGGTATGGCTCTGGCGGCGGTCACCGCTCAGGCGCAGGAGGACACCGTCACCATCCGGGCCGGCCGGCTCCTCGATGGGCTCGGCAACGTGCGCGAGAACGTCACGCTGCACGTCACCGGGTCGCGCATCGCCGCGGTCGACGAAGCGCGGGGCCCGGTCACCTACGACCTGTCCGGGCTCACGCTGATGCCGGGACTGATCGATACCCACGTGCACCTGACCGCGCACTTCGACCCGGACGGGCGCAACCACCAGGATCCGGACGAGACACCGGCCCAGGCGATCCTCTACGGCGCCGGCAACGCCTACGCCACCCTGATGGCCGGCTTCACCACCGTGCAGAGCCTGGGCAGCCCCGCCGACCGCGATCTGCGCGATGCAATCGCGCGCGGCGACCTGCCCGGCCCCCGGGTGCTCACCGCCCTCCGCGCGGTCCGCGCCGGCACGGGATCTCCGGATGACATCCGCGCGTTCGTGCGCCAACTGGCGGAGGACGGGGCGGACGTCGTGAAGGTGTTCGCCTCGGCCAGCATCCGCGAGGGGGGTGGACTGGTGATGACCACCGAGCAGCTCGAGGCGGTCTGCACGGAAGCGCAGGCGGTCGGGCTGCGCACGGTGGTCCACGCCTACGGCACCGACGGGGTGACGGCAACGATCGAGGCGGGCTGCGGCGGCATCGAGCACGGCAACCGGTACGACGACGCGGTCATCGACCTGATGGCGGCGCGCGGCACCTACCTCGACCCCCACGTCGGCTCGCTGTGGGCCAACTACTTCGAGCACCGGGACCGCTTCATCGGCCGGGGCAACTACACCGAGGAGGGCTTCGCGCTGATGCAGGAGGCGCGGACCACCGGCTACGAGACGTTCCGGCGCACCCTCGACCACGGCGGCGTGAAGGTGGTCTTCGGCACCGACGCGGTGGCCGGCGCGCACGGCCGCAACGCCGACGAGCTCGTCTACCGGGTCCGCGACGGCGGCCAGGACCCGATGGACGCCATCGTCTCGGCGACCTCCCTCGCCGCCGAGTCGCTCGGGCTCGCCGACACCATCGGCCGGATACAGCCGGGCTACGAGGCCGACATCGTGGCGGTGGCCGGCAACCCCCTCGACGACATCACCGCCACGCGCGCGGTGCGGTTCGTCATGAAGGGCGGCGTCGTCTACCGGAACTCCGCGCCTTGAAATGCGAGCTCCCTGGGGCCCAGGAGCCCAGGCGAGGCAGTGAAACGAGCGAGGCTTCCAAGGAGCCGGTGCTGCGACATATTCCAACGGCACCGCCGACTCCTGGGACAGTGATCGATATAGATTTGCCAACTGGATCCAGGCGCAGCCCGTTTTCTGCGGCTTGGTGGTCTTGGCACACGGCAAGGCAATTTCCGTCAGCGTCCCCAGTGTTGCGGGGAGGGGGCGGAGTCGTCAACGCGGGACCCGGCCGGTCCGGACGGGCCGCCGCCCCGCGGCTTCCTCGGGGGCGTTGACGGCGCTCGTGCAACGGCCATAGCATGGCGGTCGTGACGGTTGCGAACGCCTTGGCCCCGAACCTCGCCGGCGATGCCGGCGCCTTCGGCAGTCTTCTTTTCAACACGCGGTCATCGCGTGGCCCGCGGACGGGTCACGAAACCCCCTGAAAGCAGGTTCACCATGCGCCTTTCCTTGCTCACGGCATTCTCAGCGGCGTTCCTGACGGCCGCCGTCTCCGCCTCGGCGCAATCGTCGGACCGGATCGCGGCCGACGGCGGCGACGTCGTCCTGACACCGATCCTCCACTCGAGTGTGCAGATCGAACATGCCGGCACGGTGGTGCACGTCGACCCGTGGACCGCCGCCGACCTGTCGAGCGCCAAGCCCGCCGACCTGATTCTCGTAACCGACGATCCGGCGCACCACCTCGATCCGGCGGCCATCGAGCAGCTCCGCAAGCCCGGCGCCCCGGTCGTGCTGACGGCGACGGCCCACGCGCGATTCGCCGACGGCGAGGTGCTCGCGAACGGCGAGCAGGGGGTCTTTGCCGGGGTGCCGGTGGAAGCGATCCCCGCCTACGACATGACCCCGGGGCAGCCCTGGCATCCGAAGGGCGAGGCGAACGGCTACGTCATCACCCTCGGGGGCCGGCGGCTCTTCTTCTCCGGGGTGGGCGAATGCGTGCCCGAGATCCAGGCCCTCGAGGACATCGACGTGGCGTTCATGCCGATGAACCTGCCGGTCGACCGCATGCGCCCGATACCGCTGGCGGAGTGCGTCAAGACCTTCGGGCCGTCGCTCGTCTACCTCATCCACTACGACAACGCGACGGCACGCTGGTTCGGCGACACCGACCAGCCCCGGCCGGACAACGCGCAGGAGATCGCAGCCACGATTCAGGCCCTGCGGGACGCCCTCGACGGCGAGCCGATCGAGGTGCGCGACGGAGACTGGTATCCGGCCGGACCCGCGCAGTAGACGTCCGCGGCGCAGACGCCGGGGGATCTGCATCGCAGAAACGGCGCGGACATCTGAGTCGGTGGAGCCGCAAGGCGACGGTTGCCGGGGCCAGGAGTCTGCGCCGTGGAACCGTGCAGAATCCTGGAGGGTTGGTTGGGCGGCAATCGGAGCCGCAGGGCGACAGATTTCCGGGCTAGTGAACGCCGCTCCCCATCTGCAGCATGGAGGGGTCGGCGCCGAGGCGGCGAATCGCCGTCTCCCACATCCGCGTGGCCTGAACGTCGAAAATCAGGTCGAGCTGGACATCGGCGATCAACCACGCCGAGGCCGACAGCTCGGCGTCGAGCTGACCGGCCCCCCATCCGGCGTATCCGGTCAGGAGCCGGGTCCGGCCCGGGGGGCGATCTTCGAGGAGCCGCCGCAACAGGTTGGGGGACGTGGACAGATAGAGGCCCTCGCAGACCTCGACCGACTCGGCGTCGGACGGCTCCTGCCCCATGAGAATCCAGCCCCGCTCCGGCTCGACGGGGCCGCCGATCCACAGTTGCAGACCGTTGTCCACCTCGACCGGCGGGGTCAACCGCACGACCGACGACACCGGCGTATCGGTCTGCCGGTTCAGCACGAGCCCGAACGCGCCGTCTTCCCCGTGCTCGCAAAGCAGCACCACCGTCCGCCGGAAGTTCGGGTCGGAGAGTTGAGGCATCGAGAGCAACAGCCTCGGCGCCAGAGACTTGATCTTCTCTGTCGTCACCCGCTGATCATAGTGCAGGTCAAGATGCTCGCGGCAACTTCGGATCCATCGAGCCGGCAGCCCGGCCGGGAGCGCCGCGCCTACCGGCGCCGTCTCGCGAGCTCGCCCCGCGCCCACTCGACGTGTTCCTGCACGAGCGGCTCGCGGATCGAGTCGGCGTCGGCGCGTTGCGCGCCCCCGTCCGGCGCCAGCGCGGCGCGGGCGCCGGCGGCGCCGCTGTTCCCCATCGCCACCGCCACGTTCCGGCGCAGCCGCTTCACCCGCGCCCGGGTCATCGGCCCCTTGCGAATCGCCTCCCGCAGCCCCGCGTCCGACCGGGACCACAGCTCCCCCAGAGCCGGCCGGTCGAGGGCCGGCCGCGCCTGCCACGCCGGGTCGTCACTGACCGGCGCGACCGCGTTGTAGGGACACACCTCCTGACAGATGTCGCAGCCGTAGACGTGCGCCCCCAGATCGGCGCGGTGCTCCGGCGGAATCGCGCCCTTCGTTTCGATCGTCAGGTAGGACAGGCAACGAGTGGAATCGAGCACCCCCGGCTCGGGAAAGGCGCCGGTCGGACACGCCTCGAGACACAGCGTGCAGGCGCCGCACTGATCGACGGCCGGCGGGTCCGGTTCGAGGGCCACGCTGCAGAGCACCTCCGACAGAAACAGCCACGACCCGATGTCGGGATTGATGAGACAGGTGTTCTTGCCGATCCACCCGAGGCCCGCGTACTGGGCGTACACGCGCTCCTGCACCGGCCCGGTATCGACGTAGACGCGGGTCTCGCAAGGCTCCCCGTGCGCCCGACGCATCCACGCGCTCAGCGCCCGGGTGCGCTCGCCGAGAACGTCGTGATAGTCGTCGCCCCACGCGTACCGGGAGATCAGCGCCGTATCGGGCTCGTCGATCTCCGTCGAATAGGGCCGGTCGGTGTTGTAGAGCGTCCCCAGGGCCACCACCGTCCGCGCCGACGGCATCACCGCGCGGACGTCGGCCCGGCGGTCGGCGGTGCGCGCCAAGTAGGCCATGTCGCCGGCGTATCCCCGATCGAGCCAGTCGCGCAGCGCCGCCAGCTCGGGGAACGCGCCGGCCGGGGCGACCCCGCAGAGATCGAACCCGAGGTCGCGGGCCTTAGCCTTGACGGCGTCCGACGTCAGCATGGAAGCGTCACCGGAGGACGGGTCGGGAGGCTCCTTCGCCGCCGCCGATTCGCGTTCGAGAGGGGTGTCGTACACTGCGAAGCATCATGCCACAACGACTGCTTCCGGTGCTGCCCGCACTCGCCCTGCTGCTCATCGCGTGCGACCGGGTCGAGGACCCGGATGCCGCCGGCGCCGCGGCGGCGCCCCCCGAGACGACGGCCCCCGCAACGTCGTTCGCGGTCGACCCCTACTGGCCGCGGCCGCTCCCGGACGACTGGCTGCTCGGCAACGTCGTCGGCGTGGCCACCGATTCGCAGGACAACGTGTGGATCATTCACCGGCCGAACAGCCAGCGGGGTGCGGAGGCGACGCCGCCGGTCATCGCCTTCGACCCGGAGGGCCGCGTCGTGCACGGCTGGGGCGGACCGGGCGACGGCTACGCGTGGGGCACCCAGACGCACGGCATTCACGTCGACCACCAGGACAACATCTGGGTCGGCTTCGGGGGCGGGCTGCCGTACGACCTGACCAGCCGGGCCACCACCGACAACGCCCACGTCCTCAAATTCACCCCGGAGGGCGACTTCCTGCTGCAGATCGGCGAGTTCGGCAGCGGCACCGCGGGCAGCGGCAGCACCCGGTTCCTCGGCCAGCCGACCGACATCTTCGTCGACCCCGCGACCGACGAGGTCTACGTCAGCGACGGCTACACCAACCGGCGGGTGATCGTCTTCGATGCGAACACCGGCGAGTACCGGCGTCACTGGGGCGCCTACGGCAACCCGCCCGACGACGCCCCCCAACCGGCGTTCACGCGGGACGATCCGCTGCCGCAGCAGTTCAACACGCCGCATTGCGTGGGACGGGCGGCCGACGGCCGCGTCTACGTCTGCGACCGCGGAAACCAGCGCTTGCAGGTGTTCGGACCGGACGGCGCGTTCGTGACCGAGGCGTTGATCGCGGCCCCGCGGCCCGACGGAACGGTCGGCGGGACGCCCTGGGACTTGGCGTTCTCGCGCGACCCCGCCCAGCGGCTCGTGTACGTCGCCGACGGCGGGGCGCACGCCGTCCACGTGCTGCGCCGCGACACGCTCGAGGTGGCGGCGACGTTCGGCCGCCGCGGGCGGTGGGCCGGCCAGTTCGAATCGCCCCACAGCCTGGCCGTCGATTCGCGGGGCCATCTGTTCGTCGGCGAGACCCTCGACGGGCGCCGGGTTCAGAAGTTCGTGCCCGCCGAATAGAGTCCGGCCTCCGGCTGGCGCTTGCGTCCCGGGTGCAGTAGGATTCGGGAAACCCCATGCGCACACGGCCCCACGCACTGGCGCCGGCACTGGGCGTGATCGTCACGTTGGCGGTTTCGCCTGCCTTCGCGGCCGGCCGTCCGGCCGTCACTGCCGCCCCGCCCCCCCAGACCGCCGAAAGCCCGGCTCGGGATGGCCGGCGACTCGCCGACGCCGCCCAGCGCCGCGACCTGGACACGGTCCGCGCCCTGCTCGCCGAGGGGCACGAGGTCGATGCGCCGCAGGCCGACGGCGCGACCGCCCTGGCGTGGGCGGTCCACCGGGACGATGCGGCGATGGCCGACCTGCTGCTGCAGGCGGGCGCCGGCGTGAACGCCGCGAACGATCTCGGCGTGACCCCGCTGATGCTCGCCAGCCTGAACGGGCGCGCCCCGATGGTGGAGCGGCTGTTGCAGGCGGGGGCGAATCCGAACCTGGCCCGCCCCGCCGGCGGCACCGCCCTCATGATGGCCGCCCGCTCCGGCAGCGTCGGGGTGGTCCGGCGACTGATTGCCGCGGGCGCCGACGTCGACGCCGCGGCCGGCGGCGGGCAGACGGCGCTGATGTGGGCGGCGGCGGAGGGACATGCCCGCATCGTGACGGTGCTGGCGGAGATCGGGGCGGACGTCGAGGCGCGCACCGCGGTCCTGACCCGCCAGGCGCGGACAATCGTCCGCGAGCCGAGAGTGTTGAGCCGGCTCGAAGCGGTCAATCCGGCGTCCCTGCCCCGGGACGGGGATCGGGACCCGCCGCGGCCCGAGGGCGGGTTCACCCCCCTGCTCTACGCGGTCCTGGCCGGCGATGCGGAGTCCGTCGGGGTCCTGCTGGCGGCGGGAGCGAACGTCGATGACGCGGGCCCCGACGGGGTGACCGCGGTGATGCTGGCCCTGACCAAGCGCCATACCGCGATTGCCCTCCGCCTGCTGGAGGCGGGGGCCGACCCGCACCCGGCCGAGACGGGATATTCGGCGTTGCATCTGGCCGCGGCCACCGGGCAGCCGTCGGTGGCGGAAGCGCTGCTGGCGCGGGGGGCGGACCCGAACGCCCGTCTCGAGCGGCCGCAACGCCTGACGAACGCGTTCGAGATCGGCGTCTTCCAATCGCCGGGCTCCGGCCGGCTGACCCAGATCGGGTCGACCCCGTTCATGGTCGCCGCCAAGTCCGCGGACGCCCGCCTGATGCGGCTGCTGGCGGAGGCCGGCGCCGACCCGCGGATGACGACGGACGACGGGACCACCGCCCTGATGCTTGCGGCCGGGCTCGGCAAGCGCGCCGCGACCGACATCACCTACTACGACTGGACGGAAGAGAAGGCCATCGAGGCGCTCGCGGCCGGCCTGGAGCTCGGCATCGACATCGACGGGGCCAACGCGCACGGCGAGACCGCCCTGCACGCGGCGGCGTATCACAACGCGAACCGGGTCATCGAGTTTCTCGTCGACCGGGGCGCCGACACCGACGCGCCGAACGCGGCCGGGCAGACGCCGATCCGCATCGCCGAGGGGCACCTCATCTGTTGCACCACCTTCGTGCGCCACCCCGAGGCGGCGGCGCGGCTTCGCGCGCTCGGCGCCGACCCGGACGCTGGCATGCAGTTGACCTTCGGGCTTACCAACTACGGCGATCAGGCGGCGGCCGAGCCGCGGCCCTGACGCCGGGACGACGATGACCAGCAGCGCAAGACGGATGATCGGCATCGCAGGCTTCGTCGGTCTCGCCGTGGCGGCGGCCGGCGCCGGCGCCCGGGCGCAACCCCCGTCCGGCGCTCCGGCCGGGGCGGTCTCCGCCCGCGCGGCGCTCGATCGCTACTGCGTCGCGTGCCACAACGCCCGCACCCTCACCGCCGGCCTCGCCCTCGACCGCCTCGACCCGGCGCACGTCGGCGACGACCCCGCGGTCTGGGAAAAGGTGCTGAGAAAGCTCCGGACCGGGATGATGCCGCCGTCCCCGCGCCCGCGCCCCGACGCCGCGACCTACGGCGCGCTCGTCACGTATCTGGAGACCGCGCTCGATCGCGCGGCCGACGCCGATCCCGATCCCGGACGGCCCGCGGTGCAGCGGTTGAACCGCGCCGAGTACGCCAACGCCATCCGCGATCTGCTCGCCCTCGACGTCGACGGCCAGACCCTGCTGCCGGCGGACGAATCGGGGTACGGCTTCGACAACATCGGCGACGTCCTCACCGTCTCGCCGGGGCTGCTCGAACGCTACCTGCTGGCCGCCGCGAAGATCAGCCGTCAGGCCATCGGGGATCCGACGCTGCGCCCCACCACCGCCATCTACAAGACGTCGCCGCTGCTGGCCCAGGACGGGCGGGTGAGCGAGGATCTGCCGTTCGGGTCGCGGGGCGGGCTGGCGGCGCGCCACCACTTCCCGCTCGACGCGGAGTACGTCATCCGGGTCGCGCTACGGGGCCGAGCGCGGGCCGGGCACGCGCTCGAGATCCGGCTTGATCGGGAAAGAGTGCACCGATTCGATCTCGGAGAAAGGACGCCGCTGGAGGTCCGCGTCCCGGTCACCGCCGGGACCCGGCTGCTGGGGGTCTCGTTCGCCGAGACGCTGGAACGGTCGCTGCCGCTGGACGGGCGCCCGCCGCCCCCGCCGATCACCAGCTTCGCCTTCACCTTGTATCCGAACGATCCCGCGGTGGAGCGCGTCGAGGTCGTCGGGCCGTTCGCCGGACGAACCCCGGACGACACCCCGAGCCGGCGCGCAATCTTCACCTGCTATCCGGACACCGTCGGGGACGAGACGGCGTGCGCCGAGCGCATCGTCGCCTCGCTCGCGCGGCGCGCGTACCGGCGGCCGGTGACCGATTCCGACACCGTCCCCCTGCTCGCCGCGTACGAGGCGGGACGGCGCGAAAACCCCGGCTTCGAGGACGGCATCCGGTGGGCAATCGAAGCGCTGCTGGTCTCGCCGAAGTTCCTGTTCCGGGTCGAGCAGGACCCCGCGGGGGCGGCGCCGGGTGCGCCGTACCGCATCGACGACCTGGACCTCGCCTCGCGGCTGTCGTTCTTTCTCTGGAGCAGCATCCCGGACGACGAGCTCGTCGATCTCGCCGCGCGCGGCGAACTGCGCGACGCGGGCGTCCTCGAGCGGCAGGTCCGCCGCATGCTCGCGGATCCGCGCGCGCACGCGCTGCTGGAGAACTTCGCCGGGCAGTGGCTCTATCTGCGCAACCTCGGCAGCGTAGCCCCCGACGCCACCCGGTTTCCCGAGTTCGACGACAACCTCCGGCAGGCCCTCCGACAGGAGACCGAGCTGTTCATCGGCAGCCAGATCCGCGAAGACCGGAGCGTGCACGACCTGCTGCGCGCCGACTACACGTTCATCAACGAACGGCTGGCCCGGCACTACGGCATCCCCAACGTCTACGGCAACCATTTCAGACGGGTGTCGTATCGCGACGACCGGCGCGCCGGCCTGCTGGGGCACGGCAGCCTGCTGACGGTGACCTCCTACCCCCACCGCACCTCGCCGGTGCTCCGCGGGAAGTGGCTGCTCGAGAATCTGCTGGGGGCGCCGCCGCCCCCGCCGCCCCCGGACATTCCGGAGCTGGACGAGCCCGGCGATGCGGCGGCGCCGGCGACGATGCGCGAGCGCATGGCCCGGCATCGGGCGAGCCCCGCCTGTGCGACCTGTCACGCCAAGATCGACCCGCTGGGATTCGCGCTCGAGAACTTCGACGCGGTGGGGCGGTGGCGCGCGCGCGAAGACGGCGCGAGCACCCCCATCGACGCCTCCGGCGCGCTCCCGGACGGCGCCTCCTTCGACGGCCCCGCCGCGTTCCGCGAGGCGCTGCTGCGCGAGCCCTGGGCCACCGAGTTCGCAACCACGGTCACCGAGAAGCTGCTGACCTATGCGCTCGGTCGGGGACTGGAACACTACGATGCGCCGGCGGTCCGCCGAATCCTGCGGGACGCCGAGGCCGGCGGCTACCGCTGGTCGTCGCTGATTCTGGGAATCGTCGAGAGCCTGCCGTTTCAGATGCAACGAGCGCCGGATACCGGCAACGACCGCGCGCAGTAGGGAGCCTGGACCATGATCATCACGAAGAAAACGCTGCCGCGCCGCACCGTGCTCCGCGGCCTCGGCGCCTCGCTCTCGCTGCCGCTGCTCGACGGCATGGTGCCGGCCCTCGCGGCGACCCGCAATACCGCGGCGAACCCGGTCCGGCGCTTCGGCGCCGTCTACGTCCCGAACGGCGTCGAGATGCGCGCGTGGACCCCGCCGGGCGAGGCCGGCGCGCTGGAGCTCACCCCGGTCCTCGAGCCGCTCGCCGGAGTGCGAGAGCACGTGAACGTGCTGAGCGGCCTCGCCGACAAGGTCGCCATCCCCCGGGATGGCGAAGGGGTCGGCGACCACGCCCGGGCCGCGTCGACCTGGCTGACCGGGGTGCACGTCAAGAAGACCGAGGGCGCCGACATCCAGGCCGGCACCTCGGTGGACCAGATCGCGGCGCGCGAGTTCGGCAAGGAGACCCAGCTCACGTCGCTCGAGCTCGCCATCGACTCGGTGGAGGTGCTCGGGGCCTGCGACCAGGGCTACAGCTGCGCCTACGTCAACACCATCGCCTGGCGCACCCCGACGACTCCGCTGCCGATGGAGAACAACCCGCGCGCGGTCTTCGAGCGCCTGTTCGGCGCCGCCGACAGCACCGACGTGGAGGCGCGGCTCGCCCGCCTGCGGCAGGACCGCAGCATCCTCGATTTCGTCACCGGCGAGGCCGACGCCCTCGGCCGGACGCTCGGCACCGGCGATCAGCGCAAGCTGGACCAGTATCTCGACGCGGTGCGGGACGTCGAGCGGCGCATCCAGAAGGCCGAGGAACAGAGCGACCGCGAGATCCCGGTCGTCGAGCAGCCCGTCGGCATTCCGGATACGTTCGAGGAGCACTGCCGGCTGATGTTCGACCTGCTGCTCCTGGCCTACCAGACCGATCTGACGCGGGTGAGCACGTTCATGTTCGGCAAGGAGGTCAGCGGCCGGTCGTTCCCCGAGATCGGCGTCCCCGGCAGCCATCACGGGTACTCCCATCACCAGAACGACCCCGAGAATCTCGCGATGCTGGCCCGCATCAACACCTACCACATCCGGCAGTTCGCGTACTTCCTGGAGAGGATGCAGGCGACTCCCGACGGCGACGGCTCGCTGCTCGACCACTCGCTGTTCATCTACGGGTCGGGCATCAGCGACGGCAACCTCCATTTCCACCTCGACCTGCCGGCCCTGCTGGCCGGCGGGGCGGCAGGGCGCGTCAAGGGCGGGCGGCATCTCCGCTATGCATCCGACACCCCCATCGCGAACCTGCACGTCGCGGTCCTCGACAAGCTGGGGCTGCCGGTGGAATCCTTCGGCGACAGCACCGGCGCCCTAGGCTACCTGTCGGACGTGTGACGAGGAACTACGCCGCTGCACCGAGACCTGACAGCCCGTGGCGAAAGTCCCCGCTGCATTCGACCGGTGCAACGCGGGGTTCCGCCACGGGCTGCTGCGCGAAGTGTGCGAAGGGCGGTGACGTTGGTCGGACTCCGAGCGCGGTGTGCGGGCACCAGGTCCGCTACGTGCGCTGCGGGTGATCACCTCGCCGAACTCAAGCCAGGTCGAAGCGATCGAGATTCATCACCTTGTTCCACGCAGCCACGAAGTCACGCACGAACGCCGGCTGCGCGTCGCCACAGGCGTAGACTTCCGCGATGGCACGGAGCTGGGAGTTCGAACCGAAGACGAGATCGACGGCGGTACCTGTCCACTTGAGCTCGCCCGTCCCGCGATCGCGTCCCTCGAACACGTGTTCGGACGCAGAGGACGCCTGCCACGTCGTGTTCATGTCGAGCAGGTTGCCAAAGAAATCACTGGTCAACATCTCGGGCCGCGTGGTGAAGACGCCGCGTGCGGACTGCCCGACGTTTGCGTTCAGGGCGCGCAAGCCGCCGACGAGCACCGTCATCTCGGGAGCGGTCAAGGTCAACAACTGCGCCCGGTCCACCAGCAACTCTTCGGCGGAGCGGCGGTGTCCGTTCCCGAGGTAGTTGCGGAACCCGTCCGCGGTCGGTTCCAGCACGGCAAACGAATCCACGTCCGTCTGTTCCTGCACCGCGTCGGTGCGCCCCGGCGAGAAAGGCACCTGCACGTCGTGCCCGGCGTTCTTCGCCGCCAGCTCGACGGCTGCGCACCCACCCAGAACGATCACGTCCGCGAGCGAGACCTTCTTCCCGCCGGACTGCGCGCTGTTGAAGCCGCTCTGGATTCCCTCCAGGACTCCCAGCACAGCCCCCAACCCGGCCGGCTGGTTCACTTCCCAGTCCTTCTGCGGCGCGAGGCGAATGCGCGCCCCGTTCGCCCCGCCGCGCTTGTCGCTGCCGCGGAATGTCGAGGCGGACGCCCAGGCGGTCGAGACCAGTTGGGAAACGGACAGCCCCGAGTCGAGGATCCTGCTCTTGAGCACGGCGATGTCCTGCGCATCAATCAACTCATGATCGACGGCGGGCACCGGGTCCTGCCACAAGAGCTGCTCGCCAGGAACCTCCGGGCCGAGATACCGCGAGATCGGCCCCATGTCACGGTGCGTCAGCTTGAACCACGCCCTGGCGAAGGCATCCGCGAACTCGTCCGGGCTCTCGAAGAAGCGCCTCGAAATCGGTTCGTAGATCGGGTCCATCCGCAGTGCGAGGTCCGTCGTCAGCATTACAGGGGTGTGCTTCTTCGATGGATCGTGGGCATCCGGCACGGTGTCCGCGGCCCCGGGGTCCGTCGGAACCCATTGATGCGCCCCCGCGGGGCTCTTGGTCAGCTTCCACTCGTAGCCGAACAGGGTCTCGAAGAAGCTGTTGTCCCAGGTCACCGGGGTGGGTGTCCAGGTACCCTCCAGCCCGCTGGTGATCGCGTCGCCGGCCTTGCCGCTGCCGAAGGTGTTCTTCCAGCCGAGGCCCTGCGCCACGATGGCGGCGCCCTCGGGCTCGGGACCGACGTACTGGTCCGCATCGGCGGCGCCGTGCGTCTTGCCGAACGTGTGCC
The DNA here is from genome assembly GCA_965229825.1 of Vicinamibacterales bacterium. Lineage (GTDB taxonomy): Bacteria > Acidobacteriota > Vicinamibacteria > Vicinamibacterales > UBA8438 > JAJEEA01. Next base: position 265,032 of record CBDDJQ010000010.1, on the reverse strand, counting down.
CCCCGGCGATGAGGGCCACCGTCTCCTCGTCGTTCATCGCCATCCGGGCGAACGTCTCTCGAATGTCCCTGGCCGCGGCAAGCGGATTCGGCTCACCGTTCGGCCCCTCGGGATTCACGTAGATCAGGCCCATCTGAACGGCGCCGAGAGGGTTCGCGAGCTCCCGGTCGCCGCGGTAGCGCTCGTCGCCAAGCCACTCGGTCTCAGGCCCCCAGTAGATGTCCTCCTCAGGCTCCCAGACGTCCTCGCGCCCACCGGCGAAACCGAACGTCTCGAGACCCATCGACTCCAGGGCGCAATTGCCCGCGAGGATCATCAGATCGGCCCACGACATCTTCCGGCCGTACTTCTGCTTGATTGGCCAGAGCAACCGGCGCGCCTTGTCGAGGTTCCCGTTGTCGGGCCAACTGTTGAGGGGCGCGAAGCGTTGCGTGCCGGAGGCGCCGCCGCCGCGGCCGTCGTGGATGCGGTACGTGCCCGCGCTGTGCCACGCCATCCGAATGAACAGCGGCCCGTAATGGCCGAAGTCGGCCGGCCACCAGTCCTGCGACGTCGTCATCACCGCCTCGATGTCCTTCTTCACGGCATCCAGGTCGAGCGTCTTGAACTCCTCGACGTAGTCGAATCCGTCGCCCATGGGATCGGACAACGGCGAGTTCTGGTGGAGCATCTTCAGATTCAGTTGATTCGGCCACCAATGCTGGTTCGCCGTGGTGCCGACCGCGGTGTGTCGGTGCCCCAAGACCGGGCACTTGCTCTCGCTCGCCGTCTGGTCCTCAGCCGTGTCGTGCATGTCCTTCAACCCTTTCTTTTTTGCCCGTTCCGTTCTTGCCCGCGGGCTGATTTGCGGCAGTCGGGGCAGTACCCCCAGTAGATGACCTCGGCCTCCTCGATCTCGAAGCCGTGATCGTCCTCGGCAGTGAGACAAGGCGCCTCACCGACAGCGCAGTCGATGTCGACCGTAACGCCACAAGTGCGACAGACGAGGTGATGGTGATTGTCACCGACTCGATCCTCGTATCGCGCGGGCGACCCCGCAGGCTTAATCCTGCGGGCCAGGCCCCTTTCGACCAGCGTCCCCAAAGTGTCGTATACCGCCTGCCGGGAAATCGATCCGATGCTCCCCCGCACGTCGTCGGCGAGCTCGTCGGCAGTGGCATGCGGGTGGGTCGACACTGCCCGCAGCACGGCCAGCCGCTGGGCGGTGACCTGCAACCCCTGCTGCCTCAGGAGCCGCTCGGGATCCTCGTTCACAGCGCAAAGTCAATCATTTGTTCTGGATTAAGTCAAGTATTGGACTAGATCGAATATCCTCGGCGCGCCGCGCCACGCGGGGCGGCGGCTACGAACTCGGCGGCCGCACCGCGGCGTCGCCGTTCTCCTCGGCGAGCGTCGTGGCGAGATAGCGGGCGGCGCGCCGGCGCTCGGCCGCATCCTCGGCGAACCGGCTCTGGAAGAAGCTGAAGGCGGCCAGGGTGGCGAGCATCTGCTGGCGGGCAGGGCGCATCGCTCTCGCAGTCGGAGGCGGGTCACAGAACGAACCTCCCCGGCTCCGGTCCACGCCCTCGTCGAGACCTCCGAGGCCCACCAGCGCATCCTCGTCGACGCCGTCGGGGAGCCGACCGGTGAGAGCACGGCACGCGAAGGCGTCGCCGTTCCTCGCCCACCGGAAGACATACCGGGCGATCTCCGCGTAGCCGATGTGAGAGCCGGCGCGAAGGGTGACAAGCCCGGCGCCCGGCGCCCGCTCCAGGAGCGAAGCCGCGTTCGCTTCGTAGTCGACGACGGCGTCGTTGTCGCTGGCGATCATCAGAAAGGGCACGTCGGCGGTCTGGAAGAAGGTCGAGGTGAAGATGACGGTGGGACCGGCGATCGACACGACCGCATCGATGCGGGGGTCGCGCAGATGCGGGTGAAAGGCGGCGAGGGTGCTGGTCATCCCGCCCAGCGACAGCCCCATCGCGCCGATGCGCCCGCCGTCGACGGCGCCCGAGAAGTCGTGGGCGGCGTCTGCGCTCCATCCGAGCAGCCGGTCGATCAGGAAGCGCACGTCCTCGGGTTGGCGCACCACGTCGTCGAAGCGCGGCCCCCCGGGGCTCCCTCGGCCGGTCAGCGGGTAGTCGGCGGCGAGGAAGACGTAGCCGTGGCTGGCGAAGTGACGCGCCAGGTAGCCGCCATCGCTCCGCATGGAGGCAAAGCCGTGGCTGTAGACGATCAGGGGGAAGCCGCCGCGAGGCCGGCCGCCGCGCGCGACCCGACCGTCCTCTCCCGCCGGAAACCAGATGGTGCACGCCAGCCGGCGCTCGTCGAGACCCGCGAAGTCGTTGTTGGGCCGGGTCGTGCGGCTCTGGTCGACGAGCGTGACCTCCAGGGTGCCGACCTCGAAGGGACCGGCCTCGATCACGGCCCGGCTCGCCGGGCCCTCGGGCACCTCGACGCCGGAGGTGGCGACGTGTAGTCCGACCGCGCAGACGAAGAGCACGCCGAGCACGAGCGCGGTCTTCAGGACGACCCTCATGGCTCTCATCGGCGTCCTCCGGCCGGTTCTGCCGGCTTGCGCGATCGGTTCCCGCCTCGTCCGTGTCCCGCGCCGTGCCGCTCGGCGCGCCGTCACTCGACGGCGTCGAGCAGGGCGGCAGTGTCGTCGGCGTCGTTGTAGAGGTGCGGCGCGACGCGGATGGCGTCGCCGCGGAACGATACTGTCACCTGCCGCTCGTGCAGGCGCTCGGCGAGCCGGGTCCGATCGACGGAGCCCCGCACCCGCACCCCGAACAGGTGGCCGCCGCGCCAGCGCGGCTCCTCGACCCAGTGTCCGCGCTCGCGCAGGGTCCGGGTCAACTCACCGGTGAGCCGGCGGCAGTACTCCTGGATCGCGGGGACGGTCCACTCCAGGACCAGCTCGAGGCCCGCCGCGAGCATGGGCAGGAGCACGAAGTTCGAGCGTTCGCCGACGTCGTAGCGGATGGCCGCCGACTGGTACTCGTCCCGGTAGCGGACGAGCTCGGCGAACGCCTCGCTGCCGCGCCGGGTGATCCAGTTCTCCTCGATCGGCGTACCCTGGTCGAAGGCGGGGCCGTAGTAGGCGAGCCCCATCGAATACGGGCCGAGCAGCCACTTGTAGCCGGCGCAGACGAGGGCATCGGGGCGGACCCGCTGGACGTCGAACGGCAGGGCCCCCACCGACTGCGTCCCGTCGACGACGAGCAGGGCGCCGCAGTCTCTGGCGCGTTCTCCGACCCGCTCGAGGTCGAACAGCGTGCCGTCGGCCCAGTGCACGTGGGGCACGGCGACCACGGCGGTGCGCCGGTCTATCCGGGACAGCAGCCGGATGTTCCACTCCAGGGCCCGGCCGGGGCTGTCCCACGCCGGCGCCTCGATCGTTCGCAGCTCGAGACCGCGCTCGGCGCACAGCCGGCGCCAGACGTAGACGTTGCTGGGAAACTGCTCTTCGAGGATGACGACGTTGTCGCCGGGCGCGGCCGGGACGTTCCCGGCGGCGTTGGCCAGCCCGTACGACGCCGACGGGACGATGGCCACGCGGTTCGGGTCGGGAACGTTGACGAGCCGGGAGAACAGGCAGCGAAGATGGTGGCTGTCGTCGAAGAAATCTTCGGGACGGATCAGATGCGGCGCCGCCCGGCGGTCGATACCCTGAATGCCGGCGGTGCGGACGGCGGCGGCGAGCGGCGCCATGTACGCGCAGTTCAGGTAGTGTACCGTGGCGGGCAAAGCGAACTGGGAGCGCTGGCAGGAGAGCATGGCGTCGCCCGGAAAGCGTCGCCTGTCGGCTCCGCTTGCCGCCCAACCTACCCTCCAGGCGTCCGCACCGTTCCGCGGCGCAGACGCCTAGCCGGTCGGCGGCACTGAAACCAGTATAGACAGGGCCGGCTGGCCGCCACAAGGGCGCCGTCCGGCCGGAGAGGAGACGTCGATGACCACGGGCGCGAGAAGGTTCATTCGTCGGGGACGCGGTGCACGGTACTGCTGCGCGGTACTGGCGGCGCTGGTGCAGTTCGGCGCCGGGGCGGCGGCTGGTGCGGCGGCGGCGACGGCTGCCCAGGAGACGGAGGCGGCTCTCGCTGCGCGGGCGCGCGCGATTCACGACCGGGTGCTGACCATCGACACCCACGACGACATCGGGCTCGACTTCGCCACCGCGGACGTCGACCCGGGGGTGCGCGGGACACGTCAGGTCGATCTGCCGAAGATGGAAGAGGGCGGGCTGGACGCCGGCTTCTTCGTCGTCTACGTCGGTCAGACCGCGCGGACGCCGGAGAACGAGGCCCAGGCGAAGGCCGACGCGATGACGAAGTTCGAGGCCATTCACCGGATGGCCGAGCAGATGCATCCGGACCGGGTCGAGATTGCCTACAGCGCCGACGACTTCGAGCGCATCGCCGCGAGCGGCAAGTCGATTGCCGCCATCGGCATCGAGAACGGTTACGTCATCGGGCGCGACCTGTCCCTCATGGAGACCTACTACGATCTGGGCGCCCGCTACTTCGGCCTCGTCCACAACGGACACAATGACATCGCCGACTCCGCGAACCCGCGGCCGAATCTGGGCGACGACCCCGCCGAGCACGACGGGGTAAGCGCCTTCGGGGCCGAGGTCATCGCCGAGGCGAACCGGCTAGGCATGATGATCGACGTCTCGCATGCCTCCAAGACGGCGATGCTCGACGCGGTCCGCTTGTCGCGGGCACCGGTGATCGCCTCGCATTCCAGCGTCCGGGCCCTCGCCGACACGCCGCGCAACCTCGACGACGAGCAGCTCCTGGCCCTGCGCGGCAACGGCGGGGTCATGCAGACAGTCGCCCTGGGGGCCTTCGTCAGCAGCGCGGCAGCGGCCCGCGGCGACGCCATTCGGGCCCTGCGGGCGGACCTCGGGCTGCCGCGGTTCGGCCCCATGGATCCGGACGACCTGGAGGCGGCCCGGCGCGCGGAGTACGACCGCCGGATGGCGGAGATCGATGGGCGGTGGCCGGCCGCCGACGTCGCTACCTTCGTCGACCACATCGACTACGCGGTCGAGCTGATCGGCCTCGACCACGTCGGCATCAGCTCCGACTTCGACGGGGGCGGCGGCGTCGAGGGGTGGAACCACGCCGGCGAGACCTTCAACGTCACCCTCGAGCTCGTACGGGGCGGCTATACCCAGGCCCAGATCGCCCAGCTCTGGGGCGGGAACCTGCTGCGGGTGCTGCGCGAGGTCGAACGGGTCGCGGCGGCCGGGCGATGAGCCCGCCGGTGTGCCCGGCACGTCGGGAGCGACAAGCACCGAAGAAGGCCGACGCGGCGGCACTTCGATAAGCCCCGGGGGCGCCGGGCACGGTGGCCGCGGCAGACTCGATGATCGAGACTCCTGACGCAGGTCCGGAAGCCGAGACCATGCCGAACCGCGACGACGTATCGCATCGTGTGATCGAGCGAGTCGAGACATCCGACCCGCGCACCGCGTCGCTGAAGGCCGGAGACCGCCGACTGCTCGCTCTCGTCGATGCCGCGCGGGACCGGGCGCGGGCGGCGGCCGGGACCCACCTCGTCTGTCAGTCCGGCTGCACGCCCTGCTGCTTCGGCCCGTTCGCCGTCACTCAGCTCGATGCCTGGCGTCTCCGGGAGGGGCTGCACTCGCTGGCGAAGACCGAACCCGAGCGGGCCGGCGCCGTCCGCCGACGAGCCGCGGCGGCGGTGGCGCGGCAGACCCCGGCGTTCTTTCCCGGCCGCGCCGGAATCTTCGCCACCCAAGCAGAAGAAGAGCGCTTCTACGAGATCTTCGCGTCGGACCCGTGCCCCGCCCTCGATCCCGGCACCGGCGCCTGCACCGTCTACGCCTGGCGCCCCATCGCCTGTCGCACCCACGGCCCCCCGGTGCGGATCGGCAGTGACGATTTCCCACCCTGTCCGCTCTGCTTCAAGGGCGCGGCCTCCGAGGCGGTCGCAGCGGCTCGCCAGACGATCGACGTGGGTCACGTGGAAGACCCGCTGACCGAGCGCGTAGAGCAGGAAACCGGCCAGCCGGGGATGACCTCAATAGCCTTCGCCATCGCCGGCGACCCGCCGGCCCCTGGACAATAGCATGTGCTACAGCGCATTCTGCATTCCACTCGTCTGCCACCCGCAATGCTCGTCAACCCGATGCTGCTGCGCCCCGGCGACACTCTCCGCGGAGTCGTCTTGACTCCTCCCGTCCGACCCCGCGTGATTCCCGAAGAGCCGCTCGCCTTCATCGTACGATGCGTCCGAGCGCGCCGTGTCTACTGGACGTATCATGTAAACATGCGACTGGCTGGGCGCCACGTTTCCCGACGAGACATCTACGACGCCACCGACACGTACGAACTCGTCGAGACGTATCCGGATGACAAGTACCTGCCAAGTTACCTCGTGCAGGCGAGCACGGCGGGGAACGCCTTTCACGTACTATTCGCGGCGGACGTAGAAGATGACAACGTGCGCATCGTCACCGCCTACCGCCCCGATCTGAACCATTGGGAATCCGACCTGAAAACAAGGAGACCGCAATCATGAAGTGCGTCGTGTGCGGCGCGGCGCTTCGCAGCACCACGACCGATCTGCCACTGAAAGTCAGCGATCGCACCATTGTCATCGTCAAGAACCTGCCGGTCCTGCAGTGTGACGGATGCATCGAGTATCTGGTCGACGACGCCGTCATGGCAAGAGTCGAGGAACTGCTGTCCCGGGTGGACAGGTCGATCGAGCTGGAAATCGTCCCGTTCGCTGCTTGACAGCCCGTGGCGAAAGTCCCCGCTGCATTCGAGCGGCGATGCATCCCGCCTGACTGCGTTGTTCGTCGGTTGCATATGCCCAATATGCGCCCTCCTCACGCCTTGTCAGGCGGGCGCCTCGCCGCTCTCGGTGCAACGCGGGGTTCCACCACGGGCTGTTGAGGAGAGGGACCAACCTGGCCGCGAGTTCATCGCGGAAATCCACCGCGGCACGGCCGGGGCGCCGCAACATCGCCCATGGCCACGGGTTTCAGGCGGTACGGCTTGCGAGGGACGGCTCCACCGAGAGAGTCTTTACCGCCTCGACGCTCCGGCTGGTATAGGATCTCGCAGCCGGCCGTCGATTTCCGGCCGCCCAGGAGAGAGACCGACCCATGCGCGACTTCCTGGCCCAGGCGCTCCAGGAGAGCCCGACCCGCGAGTGGATGGTGTACCTGCTCGGCAACGTGCCGGGTCTGCCTCCGATCGCCCAGTCGTTTCACATCATGGGGATCGCGACGGTGGTCGGCTCCATCGTGATGGTGGACCTGAGGTTCCTGGGACTCGCGCTGCGGGGTCACAACGTCAGCGAGATGATCCAGCGGCTGCTGCCGTGGACCTGGTGCGCCCTCGCCGTCAACCTGGTCACCGGACTGATCTTCGTCCTCGCGCGGCCCGTCCGATATTTCTACAACCCGGTCGCCACCTTCAAGTTCTCGCTGCTGCTGGTGGCCGCCGCGCTGGCGTTCGTCGTCTACCGGATGAACCGGAAGGAGCACGGCTACTGGGAGGAATCGGCCGATCGGCTGCTCGTGGCTCGGCTCATCGCGGGCGTCTCGCTCCTGCTCTGGGTCGGCGTCATGCTCGGTGGACGCTGGATCGCGTACTCCGAGTACATCACCGATCCCTTCCCGTTTCCGTTCGCCTGGGAGGAGTTGCAGGCGTACCCGTCGATCTGGCAATGGCTGCAGGACCACCCCATCTCGCAGCACATCGGCTTCACGTGGTGGTTCCCGCTGCTGGAATCGATCCACGTGATCGGAATCGGCTTGGTGATCGGCACAATCCTGACCGTCGACCTCCGGCTGCTCGGCATCGCCGCGCTGCGCTACCCGGTCAGCCAGATCACGGGCAAGCTGCTCCCCTGGACCTGGGCGGCGTTTGTCGTGGCCGCGATCACCGGCTTCGGCATGTTCGTGACGCGCGCGCCGGCCTACGTCGAAAACTCGGCCTTCCAGATCAAGTTCATGTTGTTGCCGCTGGCGTGCCTCAACATGGCCGTCTTCCACTTCCGCACGTTCCGCGCCATCGACGAGTGGGACACGGCAGAGGAGTTGCCCGTGGCCGCACGGATCGCCGGCGGCGCATCGCTGCTGCTCTGGTTCGGCATCGTGGTCGCCGGCCGCTGGACCGGGCACCTCATCTGACGCGATTCGCACCATTCCGCGGGGCGTTCCGGGCAGCGCGGCGGTGCCTCGCGAGAAGGCGCATCAGCGGCAGGCCGGGCCGCAGTCGTCCCCGTCGGACGGACGTGTACCCTCGGCTCGCCATCCAGATGGCGCAGCTCCCGCCGCTGGGTCGAAGAGTACAAGGCGAGCCGCTCCTGCCGCGACACCGCCACGGGCGGCCAGCCGGTCCTCAAGAGCCCGTGGTGAAAGTCCCCGCTGCATTCGATCGGCGATGCATCCCGCGCCTCGCCGCTCTCGGTGCAACGCGGGGTTTCACCACGGGCTCTCAAGCCGCGGCTGGGGCCGCCGGGTCGAACTTGCGCCGGTAGTAGCGCGTCCAGACGACTATGGCCGGAATGCCGATGACCGTCGGCAGGATCCACGGCACAACGGCGAGCGGTCCCGCGATCTCGTAGGCCCACAGCCGTTGCGCCCCGAAGACGATGAACGCGGTGTGGAAGGCGATGCCGCCCCCGAGCATCGATCCGAGGTGGCTGTAGAACCAACCCATGTGCCCGGCCCGCGGGTTGCGCATCAGCCGCAGCATGCTCCACCCCGTGAAGAGGCCGATCGGACTCATTCCCAGCAGAATCGGCGAAACCCCGGACCAGGCCGCGGACGCGAACACGACGACGATGACGCTCCCGGCGATCGACGCCCAGGCGAGCACCTCGTGGGCCGGCGTCCGCAGCGTCTCGGGCGCTCTCCGTGTCGCCACGACGCGCATCGCCTGCCGCACCGTCGCGAACGTCGCGACCCCGAGGTAGCCGAGGAGGACGGCGAAGCCGTAGAGGTCGGGCCGTTCCACGACGCCGATGCCCTGGAACTGGTACGAGGCGATCCGCCCGGCCGACGCGGTGACCGCCGACAGCGTCACGACGTAGGCGCAGCAGGTGTAGACGCGGCCCGCCCGCACGTGCACCCGCCCGCCCTTGCGGGCGAACACCGGGATCCAGAACGCCGCGAGGCCGACGAACCCGGTCGCGACGTGGGCCAGGACCAGGGCGTTCATCGCCAGGTTCACGATGCTCGTCATAGCAGATGCTCCATTTCTTTCCACGGTTCGTCGTGCGCCGCGACCCCCGCGCCGCGCACGGGAGCCAGGCGCCGGTCGATCGCGGCCAGCGTCTCGTCGCACCAAGCCACCTTCGACCCGATAGAGTGAATGCCCATCCGGAGCGCCGCGAAGTGGTGGAAACCCGCATCGCCGTACCGCGCGGGGTCGTCGCCGTGCGTGGCGATGACGTCCTGTTCGACGGCCCGGAGCTGCGCCAGCCAGCGGGCCAGGTGGTCCCGGAGCGCGGTCATGAACGCGCGGGTCTCATGCATGTCGCCGACCGCGTCCATGAAGTAGAGCTGGGCCAGATACGCGAACCGCTCCGTGCCGACGGCGGGACCGCCGCGCAGCCAGCGGAGCAGCACTTCGCGGCCCTCGTCCGTCACCGAGTAGACCCTGCGGTTCGGCCCCTTGGGCGACGGCTCGACCCGGCTGCGGAGCATCCGCCGCTGCTCCAGGCGCTTGAGGGCCGGGTAGATCTGGCTCAGCTCGGCGGACCAGAAATGCCGGACGTGCTCGCTGAACGCGTTCTTGAGGTCGTAGCCGGTGGCCGGCTCGCGCAGCAGACCGAGGAGAATGTGATCGAGGCTCATGTCTCTATATCAAGAACGATATAGCGACTATATAAACGAAGTTATAGCATGTCAAGCGGATTCCCGCGGTCGGAGCCTTGAGATTCGGTGGTTCAGCGCTTCTCGACCAGGACGTCGAAGTCCTGGCCCACCGCCAGAGAACCCGGCAGGGCATCGAGCCGCTTCACGAAGCGGCGGTAGTGGAAGTACGGCCGCCAAGCCCGGAGGCGCCGGTGATGGGCGGCGACCTCCGCGTCGATCCGCGCGGCCTGCTCCACCCACGGCTCCGGAACCGGCCCCTTGCTGCCGCCAGCGGGCTGGGCTCGCGGCGCCAGCGCTCTGCCTGGCACCACGCGCGCACGGCTGCGCCACCCCGGCACCAAGCCCAGCGCCCGCAGGCCGCGGCGCACCCCGATGGACCGGATGCGCAGGACCCGGAACCCGACGCTCTCCAAGAGGCGGACGAGCTGCGCCCGCGAGAAGAACGACAGGTGCGCCTGGCCCAGGACCGGCAGCCCGTCGCTCTCCGGCTCCGCCGCGGCGCGGCGCAGGGGCCGCAGGTCGGCTTCTCCGTTCGGGGTGATGACGCGAAGCCGTCCGCCCCGCCGCATGATCCGCTGCGTCTCCTCCAGGTGCCGCCGCGGGTGGATGACGTGCTCCAGCAGGTCCTTCTGCAGCACGTAGTCGAAGGCCCCGGGCGGCAAGTCGGCCGCCTCCAGGGTTCCCCGGTACACCGTCGCCCCGAACCGGTCGCGGGCGTACCAGGCGCCGAACGCCGAGACCTCGATACCTGCCACCTCCCAACCGGTCATCGGCTTCAGAGCGGCGAGGAGAAAGCCCAGGGCGCTGCCCACCTCCAGGAACCGGCCCGCCGGCGCGAGTCCCCGCAGCTCGCGGGCGAGAAAGAACGCGTCACGCTCGTAGCGCTGCCGCTGGCGGGCGTACCCCGCAAAGCCGTGCGCAGCCGTCGAGTCGAAGTAGTCCGCGCCATAGAGCACGTCGATGGCGGCCGGCGCGATCCGGGGGCGGACCTGCCGGAAGCCGCAGCCGGCGCAACGCTGGACCCAGACCGCTCCGACGCCGGGCAATCCCGCCTCAACGAGCGGGTTCATCTTGCCGGCGGCGCCGCAGACGTCACAGGGATCGGCCATGCCGCGAGCAATGATATCGTCGGCGGCGCCGCTGGCGCGGCGGTCCTGCACGACGCCCGCTGTCGGGACCCTGGGCGAGCCTCAACGCGCCCTGCGTGAGGACCCGCCCCCGAACGACTGACCTCGACAGTAGCGCTGGCCGGCGACCGCCGCGCGGGTCCGGGCCGTCTCACTCCCGGGCCAGCGCGGCCAGGAACGCCCGCACGCGGCGCGCATTCGCCCCGAGGTTCCGACCCCGACCCGCGACAGCGAGCGGATGTCGACGCGGCTGCCGTTCTCGCCGGCGGCCGTTATCCGGATCACGACGTCGTCCTCGAACCCGAACCAGAACGAGCGATCCGTCGCCTCGATCCGGAACGTCTCGATATCGGCGGTCAGGAGCTCCCACTCCATCCGCCGCGCCACCGCGAGAGCCCGGCCGAACGCCTCGGCCGGCGTGGCCGGCAGCATCGCCGGCCGCACGTCTGGATAGGCCGCCCGTTGCTGCTCGGCGAGCGCCGGGCCTGCCTAGTCGGTGCGACCCGGCGCGTTCAGCGCCACCGCCGCCACGAACGCCGGCGGGTTGTCGGTATCGGTGGTGACGTCGTGGATCGGCGGCGCCCCCCGGGCCGAGACCAGGGTGCTCACGGGCACGATGCCGACGATGACGGCGCCGGCGAGAGCCCCCCAGGCGGCCCGATCGCGCAGAGCCCCCCGCGCGCCATCCGCACGCCGAGGACCACCGCGCCGGCGGCGAGCACGAGCAGGCCGGCCACAAGCAGCAGCAACGCCAGCCCCAGCGGCGCGATGCCGATGCGATAGCCGAGGAGGGCCGCGGCGACGGCGGCAGTGCCGGCCGCGGCGACCCACGGAGCCCGGCGCGTCACCTCACTGCCCCATGCCGCTGTACGTGAACTTCTGCACGCGGCGGCCGCGCTGGGCCTCGGCCGTGTAGAGGTTGCCGTCGCTGTCGCTGGCCAGATGATGCAGCGCCTGGAACTCGCCCGGCGCCGCGCCGTTGCTGCCGAAGGTGTCCAGCACCTCGAGCGTCGCCCGGTCGATCACGTGGATGTGCGAGTTGCCCTGGTCCGCCGAGTACATGAACCGCTGCTCCGCATCGGGCGAGAACGCCAGGCCGGCCACCGTCGAGGAGCTCTCCGCGCCCCGATTGACGAAGCCCTGCGTCCGGTAGGTGCCGTCGGTGTCGAACACCTGCACGCGGCTGTTGCCGCGGTCGGCCAGGTACACCAGCCCGTCGTTCGAGACCTCGATGCCGTGCACGATGCCGAACTGCGTTGGCCCCCCGCGGCCGTCCGGCTCGTCGCTCGTCTCGGACGGAGCGAGCGGCGTGTTGCCGAAGGCGCCCCACATCCGCTTGTACTCACCGGTGGCGGCGTCGAACACGATCACGCGCCGGTTGCCGTAGCCGTCGGCGACGAACACCTCGCCCGTGGCCGCGTTCACGAACGACTCCGCCGGCCGCATCGGGTTCTCGGTGTCGTCGTTGCCGCTGCTCCGGGCCCGCCCGCCAATCTGCAGCAGGAACTCGCCCTCGGACGTGAACTTGAGCAGCATGTCGTCCGATTCCGGCTGCGTGCCGTTGCCGCCGACCCAGACGTTGCCGTCCGGATCCACGTGGATGCCGTGCTCGTTCGCCGGCCAGTCGTAGCCGTCCGCCGAACCGCCCCAGGCCCTGACGAACGTCCCGTCCTGCTCGAACGCGAGCACCGGCGGCGCCGGGCTCCCCTGGTCCTCCCCCACCGTGCGGGGCCTGTGCAGCACCCAGATCACGTCGTTCGCGTCGACCGTGATCGACGACACCTGCCCCAGCACCCAGTCGTTGGGCATGCTCGGCCACGCGGGATCGACATCGAACGCCGGCACGCCGCCGCCCTGCGCCTCCGACGCGAAGACGGCCGGACGGTGCCCGAGGCTCGACAGCCCGCCGCCGAGCGTAACGACCAGTGCAACGACCGACAACCCGGCGATGATTCTCCAGCGCATGGCGTTCTCCCTTTTACCGTTCCTGCCGGCGGCGCGCGATGACGGTGCCCGTCCGCCGGTACCGCCGGCCGCGCAGGCGACAGCCCTGCGTCCAACCGAACGGGGCGTGTCCGCCCGTCCATCGTGCCTTCGGCGGTCCTCTCCCTCTCGCGTTGCCCCCCACTATAGCGGACACGCCCTCTCGCCGCCGGGATTATCGGGCGACGCACGGGTCTGCGACAGCGTCAACAGCCCGTGGTGAAAGTCCCCGCTGCATTCGAGCGGCGATGCATCCCGCCTGATCTGCGTTGTTCGGACGGACTGCCAGCAGTCCTCGGTTGCCTATGCCCAATATGCGCCATCCTCGCGCCTTGTCAGGCAAGGGCGTTCTTTGCCCGCGGGCGCCCTTCAGCCCGCCGGCGCCCTCGCTGCTGTCGGTGCAACGCGGGGTTCGTAGAGTCGACGACTGGCGCGGTGGCGGTAGGCGCAGGGGGTAGCTGTTCCCGGCGGCTTTCGCCGGTGCCGGTGCCTCACTCCTCGCCATTGCTCCGTTTCCAGTCGCCGCTCATCGAACCGGACATGCGGATTTCCCGCATCCGGCTCTCGGACGAGATTCATGCCTTCGCCCACGGAAAGCTCGTCGTGCGCGGTGCAAGGCGCGTGAGCCCGTAGTCGGACCAGAGCCGCATGGCCGGGAAGCGCACTTCTTTCCCGGTCCGCACCTTGTGCTTCCGACAGAGCCACTGGCGCAGCCGCCGCGTCGCGTGCCGGTCGACCGCCGCGTAGGCCGGGCTGACCTGCCCCAGAGTGAAGTAGTTCGCCCAGCCGGTCAAGAGCCGGTTCAGGCGCGCCACCACGACCTCGGGCGACAGGAGCCCGCTGCGCCGCGTCGTCAGCTCGCTCATGCGTCGGCAGATGCTCTGGACGCTCGCCGGGCTCGGACGGGTGCCGATGTAGACAGCTCCCGTGTCCTGCCGGTAGTTGCGTCCAATCCGGTAGCCGAGGAACGTCATCGGTTCCTCCGGCACCCGGCAGCAGCGGGTCTTCTCGGCGTTTATCGGCAACTTCAGACGCTTCATCAGAGCTTCAACCGCCGTCAGCATCTCCGCTGCCGGTGCTCGGCCGAGAACCGCGAAGTCGTCCGCGTAGTTGACGATTTCCGCCTCGAAGCGCCGGGCGTAGCCCAGCACCTTCCAGCCCAAGATGAAGCGACGCATGTAGATGTTGCTGAACAGCGGCGAAATCGGAGACCCCTGCGGGGTCCCCTTCCGTTCGCGACGAGCCCGGTTCGTGCGGCGGCGACCGCCGCGCCCGTCGTCCTCCTCCACCGCCATCTCCAACCACGCCTTGACCCAACCCAACAGCCGCCCGTCGCTCACGCGCCGGGCGATGGACTTCAGCAGGTCTGCGTGCGGGATTTGACCGAAGTAGTCCGACAGGTCGGCGTCCACCACCTCCCGGTGGCCCGACGTCAGCAGCCGATGCACGCGCCTGACCGCGTCATGCGCGTCTCGGCCCGGCCGGTACGCATACTGCTCCGGTTGCAGGTCCGCTTCGAAGATCGGCGACAACACCAACATCGCCGCCGTCTGCGCCACCCGGTCCCGGAGACACGGAATGCCCAACGGCCGGAACTTCCCACGTTGCTTCTTCGGGATGAGGACCTGCCGAACCGCTCGCGGACGGTAGGTCCCCTCCTTCAGGTCCCGCGCCAGTGCTCCCAGCCAACGGTCCACCCCGAACGACTCGATGTCCGCGACCGTCTCGCCATCCACCCCGGCCGCGCCGCCGTTACGACGCACGGCCTGCCAGGCGACCGCGAGAACGTCCTCGCGCCACACCTTGTCGCTCAGCGAGTAGAACCGGAGGCCCGGAGCTTCCTTCGCTTTCGCATGTAGCGCCGTCTGGAGTCGCTGAACTCGTTCTGAGGCTGTTAGGTTCGCACCAGTCCCCACGTCCCTTCCTCCGTCATGCGCTGCTCTCGAACCGAGGCCCCTTCCCTCCACCGGCGTTACCCGGCTTCCTCGGTACTACGGGCCTCTCCGCCACCCTGCACGGCCCGACCTCACCCTCGCGGGCTGTCGGTTGGCGCGTGGCCACGCCACCGCCAGGGCTTCCCGTGTTGCGTCCATCCCCCTCTTCCATGCGTGCCGCCGCCAATACCCCGGCGGAAACGGTCGGTGCTTGTGTCGCTCACTTCCCAACCGCTGGCAGCCTTCCCCGTGTGATGGGCGGGTCGGCCTCCGCGTCACAGGTTTCGGGGTCTGCTCGGCGTTCACTCGCGTTGCGGCCCGCATGGTCGCTGAGCCACCCAGGGGCGGCCCTTGGTCGTCGGAGTGCTTCAGCCGATGTCGTTACCTCCATCGTCCGCTCCGACTGCTACCGGCTGGAGCGACAGTTGCCGGGCGGGATTCGCACCCGCTGAGGAACGGCGCCTTCTCACGGCGCACCACCACGGGCTGTCAAGGGGCTCCCGGGCCTCTGTTGCAGGCTACCGGTATCACGCGCCGCCACCCTCCGCGCTCCGCAGGCCGATCAGGTCCCACGCGCGCCGGCCCACGTCGTACCGTAGAATGTCCCCATGCCCAAGCTGACCGTTGAAGGATTCGGAACATTTGACGTCGCCGAGAGCAAGCGGCTGGTCCTCGCCCTCGAAGAAGATGCCGGAGTCGACGTCCTGCACGCCTGTGGCGGGAACGCCCGCTGCACCACGTGCCGTGTGGAGTTCCTCGGTGGGGAGCCTGGGAAGATGACCGCCGCCGAGAAGTCGGTGCTCGAGGCCAGGGAGCTCAGCGGCATTCGGCTGTCGTGCCAAGTGCTGTGCGACCAGGACATGAACGTCCGGGCCATCAGCCGACTGGAGGGTTCCGGCCGGCCCGACCCAGGGGGGCCTCCGGCGGCAACGATCACACCGCCGCCAGAGTGGGTGTGAGCCGAGCCGTCCGGTCCGCCGTTACCGTGCGGGGACCAGCTTGCGTACCGCGCCGTCTCCCTTGGTCAGCAGATACAACTCGCCGGCCGAGTCGGTGCCAAGGCGCAGGTCCACCCGGTTGCCCGGACCGTAGGTGTTCGGGAAACCCGCCACGTCGACGAGGTCCTGCTCGCGGCCGTCCAGCACCAGTCTCACCTCGGTGATCGTGGCCAGCCCATCCGGGTCGAGGCCGTCGGCGTCGATCACGAGCAGACGGCCCCGCGGGAAGTCGGCAAAAACGAACTTGCCGCGCAGCTCGGGGATCGCCTGCCCTCGGTACACGAATCCTCCGCCGATGGCATTGCCTTCGTCATGGTCGTATTGCGCCACCGGATAGACGAAGTCGCCGTCGTCCGGCGACGGCAGCGGATAGAGCGGCCCGGGTCCCCGGCCCACCGCATAACCGCTCGCGAACGTCCCCTCGCGCAGCCGCCACCCGTAGTTGGCGCCCGCTCGGCCCAGATTCACCTCTTCCACCTGGTTCTGACCGATGTCGCCGATGAACATCCGGCCGTCCGTATCCCAGGAGAACCCCTGGGGATGGCGGAGGCCGTAGGCCCAGATTTCGGGAGCCACGCCGGGCCTGCCGACGAAGGGGTTGTCCTCAGGAATCCCATAGCCCTTGCCGGCGTTCCCGCCGAGCGGATCGATCCGCATGATGCCGCCCTGCGGCACCGCGAGCGACTGGCCGAAGTCCTGGGGATCGTGGGCCGCCCCGCCGTCTCCCAGACAGACGTACAGCAGCCCGTAGTCCGGCGATCCCGGCGCCACGTGCGGGTTGAACGCAATGGTGCCGATGTTGTGATTCGGCGCGAACTGGCCGATACGAAACACCTCCCGGGACGATCCGCTGAAGACGTCGGCGCTCGGGTCGCTCGCCGTCCACTCGCGGATGACGCTCTCGTGGCTCTCGGCCGCGTCCTCCAGGTAGTCGGCCACGCCGCTGGCGGAGGTGGCGCTGTAGGCGGTGTAGAACTTGCCGAATCCGGCCGTCCCGGCCTCGCCGAACTGGGGGTGGAAGGCAACGCTGACCACCCCCGTCTCGTTCGGAAACATCGAGTCGTCGAAGCCCACGTCGCGCGTCCGGAGGTCCATGAACACCGTCGGCGTGCGCCCGGTCTCGTCGGTCAGGTAGAGCGGGCCGCGAAGGTCGTTCAACACCAGGCGGCCGGACCCGTCGCCCACCGGCACCATGAACTGGAGGCGCGCGTAGGCGCGGTTGGTGCCGCCGCCCTCGCTCGAGTCCGAGGTCCGCGGGACCCGAACGAAATCCTCGGCGCCGAGGACGAGATCGCCTTTCCGGATCTCCGCCGGAATCGGGTCCGTCAACGGCTCCGGTTGGCCGCCGGCCAAGCCGGACGCGGGCAGAAGGGTCAGGGTTGCAACAAGGGCGAGGAGTCGGGTCACGCGCATCCGGGAATTATGGACCGAAGGATCCGGCAGGGTCCACCCCGGGATGCCGGGACGACCGGACCGCCGCCCCCCAAGGCATGGTGGGCGGCATGTCGGCGGCATGTCGTTCGTGGCGACCGAGGGAGGCGGATTACCGCCTGGCGCGGCCGGCGCTGAGACAACTCAGCGCCGGCGCTACCCGCATCACCGGGGCGAAGCTACGGTGTCCACACCGGGTCGCGCCAGCTCCCAGGGTGCACCGGTGCCGGACGACCCGAGGAACAGCTTGGTCCCGTCGGCCAACGTGATGTCTCGACCGTTCGCGCGGTTCGTGCCGTCCTTCGCCTGATATCCATCGACGAGGACTTCGGTGCCGGGCAGGAGCGACCTCCGCGTGAAGCCCCGTCTGAACAGCACGTTCGGAGTACCGGCTTCGAACGCCCAGGTCTCGGTCGTGCCGTCGTCCTTGTTCACGTCGAGGTGAATCCAGACGTGGGGATTCACCCACTCCACCTTCGTGACCTTACCGCTGAATTCGACCGGCCTGTCGCCGTCGAATTCGGCCGCGAACGCGTGATGCGCCGTCACCGGGACGGCGGTCCCCGCGAGCCAGATACCGATCCCGACGACCGCACCCACGCCTACAACCAGTGATTTCGTCCTCATGGGTTTAGCCTCCCCACTGCTCGTGTTTTCTCAGGCCGAACGCTCGCTACCTCCGATACCACTCATGCAGACTGTCGCCCGGCGGAACCTTGCGCGTGATCTCTACAATCATGGTCTCGCCTTCCCATCGCCTGACCAGTTGCTCGCGGCGAAGGTGCCCATACATGAACTCTTCGGCGAACTCGATGCAGGGATAGTCCAACACCGTGGCACTGGGCTCCAGCCGGCGATAGAGCGGCATGGCGATGGTCCAGGGCTCGGTGAAAGTCTCCGGATCGGTGATCGTCGCTTCGTACCAAATGGCGTCAGGCGACATCGGCGTAAAGCGCTCGGTCAGCCGAAGGGCCTCGCTGTGGAAATTTCCGGCCCTGTCGAGCCAGGTCTTGCCGTTGAACTCCGACACCTCGACAACCAGCGTATCGCCTTCCCACCGTCCGACCGAATGCCCCATGTAGGTGTAGTCCGGCGGGCCGGTGACGTCGTTGAGGTGGATGACGCGCGCGGCATTCGAAAACCCGAACGTCATGTGAATCTTGTCCGTGCCCTGCACGATCTGGAAGGGATAGGGCATGTACATCGCGCGCGGAATACCCGGCAGGTAGCACTTGAGCTCGGGATCGCGGTCGATCCAGTTCTCGGCGTTCTCCTGCTTGATGCGGAGCGCATCCGGTCGGTACGGGATCCGACCGTCACCGCCCACGACCCCCAGCGACCCGGGCACACCCGCGGCGGCGCCGAGCGCCAACACCGGCGCCGCGGGCACCTTGGCGAACTCGAAGGCGTAGACACCTTCCTGCATCACCATGCCCGAACGCGCTTCGTGGGCTTCCAGGTCCCAATGCGCTTCGTTGTTGGCCTGCCACACACCGTTGAAGTTCGGTCTGCCATCGGGAGTCTGCGCCGGACGCGGCGCCTGACCCTGGCCGGCGGTGCCGGTCACCGAGAGCGAGATGACCGCGCCCACGGTGGCGGCGGCCAGTGCCGTGACGAGCGTCGAGCCTCTGAACCGCTTTCGCATGGTCACTCCTCCAAGCCTTGCACGCAGGTGGCGGTGTCTCTGGAGAACGGATTCGGGCCGCTGCCGTCCGCGAACGACTGCTCGTCCACACGCCGGCCGATGAGCAACGCGGGCAAGCCGTAGTTCCCCTCGTGGCACCTCGGCTCGTAGTAAATCCGGTTCTGCTCATCGCTCTGACGCTTCAGTTCCTGCCGGATGGTCCACGGTTCCGTCCACACCGTCGCATCCTCGATCGTCGCCTCGTACTCGAGCGTGTCCGCGTCGACACGCGTATACCGTTCGACGAGGCGGCGGTTCTCGCCCGAGCCGCGGAACGGGAACTTCGGCGAGAAATTCGTGGTCTCGATGACCAGCGTCTCGCCCTCCCAGCGGCCCCGTGAATCCCCGTGCCGCAATCGGATCCGGCTCGCCGGATGGCTTCCGCTCAGGTAGACGATCCGCTGGAACCCCTGACCTTGTCCGGTGTCATAGCCCAGCGCGACGGAATCGGAACCCTGGACGATGCGGCGGAATCCGTTGAAGTCGGGTGTGCGTCCCGACATGCACCGGTCGCCCGAGCTCTGATCCTCCGGGCCGTCATGACGGTTCATGCGGCCCGTGTTGTAGAAGGGCGCGACATCGAATCTGCGCGGCGACGGCGGCCCGTACTCCCCGCCTGCGCAGCCTCGCGCGCCGGCCCGGCAGGTCTCGGTGTTGCGCAGCAACATGAGGCGCCAGTCTCGCTGCGCTTCGATATCCCGCAGGGCTTCCGTCGTGAGGGCGGGGATTCTCCCGTTCGGCGGATCGACGACGAGAGACGTGCGTGGGCCCGCCGGCTTCGCCGAGGTGTAGACCGCGTTGTAGGCCCCGGCGACGTCCCGCCGACCATCCTCCCCGCGTCGGTTGCGGCCCTGGTTCCCCATTCGGGCCTGGTCCCGCTCGGCACGCTCTTCGGCGGTGAACAGCTCTTGGTCGCCGAGTTCGGGCGACCGTTCGAAGGGCGTCGTGTAAACATCGAGCCAGATGCCCTCCAGGTTCGGGTGCCCCCACGAAGTCGTGCCCGGCGCCTGCCCCACCACCCGACCCGTGGTGAGGAGCATCATGACGGCTGCGAGCGCCGCTGCCGCGCCGAGCGACTCGAATAGTCGTCGCGTCATCTCGATACCTCCAGAAACTACGCTGACTATACGGCTGCCGCCGAGCCGTGTCAAAGCGTATTCGTCGGGGTCGAGCCGGACAATCCGGCCCTGTCAGCCCGTGGCGAAAATCCCCGCTGCATTCGACCGGCGGTGCATCCTGCGCCTCGCCGGTCTCGGTGCAACGCGTCGCACCACCGCGGGCTGCTATTCACCGCCGTCGTCAGGGCGACGGCGGCACGCGTCGACCCAGCCCTGGCTGCACGCCCGGGCATGGAGGGCCGCGGGCGAGCGGTCCGTGATCGGTCCCTTGGTGCCCCGGAGGATGATCGGATAATCGTCGACCGTCGGCGGTGCCCGGTTGAACTCGCGCGGCCCGGGCCCGGAGCTCAGCAGATACTCCGCTTCGCCGCAGGCCCATGCCGACCCGCTGTCGCAGAACATCAACTGCATGCTCGCGAGATACCGGCACGCGTTCCGTCGCCCGTCACTGCAGGCCGCTTGCCAGAACGGCACCCACTGACCGGGATGACGGTCTCCCACACCCTGCACGGCACTCATGCCGGCAAACACGACGGCCCAACACGCCACGGTGGCGAGACGGCGTCGGCGCGAGACCGCGGCGCCGGCGCCCGCCGCGGGTTCGAACGCGCGAAGCCCGCGCGAGTGCGCCAGGCGGTCCAGCCACTGAATCGAGAGGTTCAGCAAGGGCACCTGGAGCAGCTTGTCGTAGAACGGCGGGACACCGGCACGACTGAGCGCCGCGTACAGGGCCACGGTGCTCAAGCCGTAGAGCGCGCCGAAGATGAGGCGTCCCACCTCGGTGCGCGGCGCGGTGGACGGGTCCGTGAACAAGAGGTGCATGCCGAGGAACACGGCAATCGGGATGTACGAATCGTAGAAGAAATAGACACCGGTCACAGCGAAGTAGAGGAGCCCGAACGCATAGGTGACCACCACGGCGGACATCGTCATCGACGCCACGCCAAAGAGGACCTGCCCGGGCAGCGCCACCAGAAACAGCACAAGATAGGCGTGGGGGGGATAGAACTGACTGGTCGCGATGTCCTGGGCCCAGGTGAGGTCGCTGGTCCCGGTGAGAATCAGGGCGATCGAGAAGATCGCGAGCGCGAACGACGACGGGTTGAAGATGTGGACACGCCGTCCGGCCTTGGTCCACTGGAGCAGCTCCTTGGCCAGGAAGCCGATCGCCACCAGCAGAAACTGCAGGTAGAACCAGTCGTCCCCGAACCAGAGAAACAGGTTGATGCTGAAGATGACGGGGAATGGACCGAACCCGAATCTGTAGGCGTCTCGGCGTGTCCAGCCGAGCAGCATGTCGAACGCGTAGGCGAAGACCAGTTGGGCGGCGATGAGAAAGGCCGAGTCGTAGACCGGGCGCCAATACCACCCCCAGTACAAGAAGAACGCGGCCTGCGCAATCGCCTGCACGAAGTGCTGCTTCCGAAGCGCGACCTCCAGCGTCAGGATTCGACCCGTGCGCCGAGCCGATCCGAAGACGACACCGCTCCAGGCGAGCAACACGGCGCACGGGCCGAAAAACGACCACTGGAAGGCCGGGTTCTGCCGAACGACGTCCAGGAGACCGAACGCGCCGAGGGCCAGCGCGAAGGTCGTCGCCAAGCCGCACGCTCGCGCCGGAGAGAGCCGTATCACCCGGCCCGCGGACGGAGAAGCAGCGTGCGGGGACCCGATTTGGCGTGTCGGGCTGATGGGCATGGGCTTTCGGAAGACGGTGGCGGGTCCGCGGACGTGAAAGGAGCCAATCTACGCGGTTTCCGACCGCGGCTCAAGCCGAATAGAGGGCATCGGTCCTCGGGTCCCGGTCACCGACGGCGTGGTATTCGACTGGCAGCAGCAGAGTTCAGCTCGCGGTGACCGAAGGCGCGCGGCGTCGACCACGGCGGCTGGCTGCGGCAGGCCGCGAACCCGATCGATGAGGCCGTCGCGGCTGCCGGAGGGCCGGCCGCTCTTCTACGCGGTCCCCGTCACGGATATCATGGGACCGGAGTTGTCCGGTGCGCCATCGCGCGCCATCTGATACGCACACGCTGGAATTGACGAAGACCGAGGTAACGCCATGAGATCACGCATTCGCCTGTCGGCACTCGCCGTCGTGTTCGCGCTGCTGCTCGTTCCGCAGACGCTGCTCGCCCAGGGTCTGGTCCGCGTCGAGGCGGAAGAGGTGGGAATGTCGTCCGAGCGGCTCGACCGCCTGAGTCTGGTCCTCGAGAGCCTCGTCGACGAGGGCCGGCTCGCCGGCGCCGTCACCATCGTGGTGCGGCACGGCAAAATCGCCTACCGCGAGGGCATCGGCTACCGCGACGTCGAAGCCGAGGCGCCGATGCCGTCCGACGGCATCTTCCGCATCGCGTCCCAGACGAAGGCGCTCGCCAGCGTCGGCGTCCTGCTGCTGCAGGAGGAGGGCAAGCTGCTGGTCACCGACCCGGTCGGCAAGTACCTCCCGGCGTTCGCCGAGACGAACGTCGCCGAGACGAACGACGAGGGCGGCTACGACGTGGTGCCCGCGCGCCGGCCCGTCACCATCCGCGACCTGCTGACCCACACCGCCGGCATCAGCTACGGCATGGGCCTGCTGGCCAACCGCGGGGCCGCCGCCGACGCGTGGGCAGAGGCGGGCATCACCGGCTGGTACTTCGCCGACCGCGACGAGCCGGTGGGCGACACGATGGCGCGCCTCGCAGAGCTGCCGATGGACGCGCATCCCGGCGAGCGGTGGATCTACGGCTACAACACCGACATCCTGGGCGCGATGATCGAGAAGATCAGCGGCCAGACGCTCGGCGCCTTCCTGAAGGAGCGGCTGTTCGACCCCCTCGGGATGAACGACACGCACTTCTTCCTGCCCGAGAACAAGGTCGGCCGGCTGGCGACCGTCTATTCGTCCGTCGGGGACGGCAGCAGCTTCGAGCGGGCGCCCGAGCCGGGCCACATGGTGGGCCAGGGACACTACGTGAACGGCCCGCGCAAGGCCTTCTCCGCCGGAGCCGGCCTGCTGTCGACCGCCACCGACTACGCCACGTTCCTGCAGATGATGCTGAACGGCGGCGAGCTGAACGGCACGCGCATCCTGTCGCGCAAGACCGTCGAATCGATGACCAGCGACCACCTCGGCGGCATCCCGTTCCGCCCCGGCCAGGGCTTCGGCCTCGGATTCTCGATCACCCACGACCCCGCCGCCGCCGGCCTGCCCGGCTCGGCCGGCGAGTTCGGCTGGGGCGGCGCCTACCACTCCACCTACTGGGCCGACCCGAAGGAAGATCTCGTCGTGGTCTACCTGACCCAGATCATCCCGGCCATCGGCCTCGACGACCAGCAGAAGGTGCGGTCGCTGGTCTACCAGGCGATCGTCGACTGACGCCGCCTCCTCGAAACGCTCGTGAAGACGGGGGTGTCTCGGGTCCAACCCGACACCCCCGCGCGAAGGAGAAACCGTTGACCAAGGACGAACTGATCACCAAACTCAACGAGGATCTGGCCGACGAGCTCGGCGCCATCATCCAGTACATCGTCTACGCCGCCCGCGCCACCGGCCCGTACCGGCCCCAGCTCTCCCAGTTCTTCCTGGCCGAAGTCGCCGACGAGCAGATGCACGCCCAGTTCCTCGCCAACAAGATCGTCTCGCTCGGCGGCCAGCCGACCACCGTGCCGCGCCCGGTCTCGCTGCCCGAAGGCGACCGCGCGATGCTCGAAGCGGTGGTGACGGCCGAGAGCCACGCCGTGCGGGGCTACACGAAGCGCGCCCAGGAAGCCGAGGCCTACGGCGACAAGGGCCTCGCGGTCCAGCTCGAAGACTTCATCCGCGACGAGAGCACTCATCTCGAGGAAACCGAGCGCATCCTCCGCGACTGGCCGCTGTAGGGCCTGCTGTCCGCCGGCAATCGGCTGCCCCGATTTGACGAATTGCCGCTCACCCGCGCCGAAGTACTCCCGATTCTGATGTCGCCGCCCGTTACCGCAGCTGCCGCCGCCGTGTAGGCGGCGGCCAACTGCCGCCGTGCCGCATCGAGAAGGACCGGGCGACCTCACCGCCCACGGTCCTATTCTCTGCACGACGTTGTCCGCCCGCACACTGCTCAGAACCCGAACGTCACCGAGAGACCGTGGTGTTCGCGCGACAACACAGGGGAAACCGCGAGACGGCGGTTCGAGGGCGCCGTGCGGTAGACGACCTGCGATGGCTGGTGCAGGGCGTCCAGGCCGGCGCCGATACCGGCGCCGGCGGCTCCGAACAGGGACGAGTAGAAGAACACGAATCCGGCGTGGTGGAGCGCTCCGTGGTTGGCGAAGAGCCCCACGACAATGGCCGCGCCGGACGCGAACCCGATCGCGGCGCCGTCCTTGAGCGAATCGCGCTCCCGGCGCTGGATGACGGAGACGTCGCCTCGGTTCAGGTCGCGGCGGAGTCCGTCGGTCTGCAGGGAGAGCGTGGACGAGGACAGATCGACGATCCGCCCCTGAAGTTCCTGACCGTCGCTGTCGGTGACCGTGATGCGGTCTCCCTGATTGAGTTGGAGCGCCAGCCGGTCGAACGAGGCGGTCTGAGCCTCGGTGAGCGACGCCGTCACGGTTGCCGCTACGAGCGCGAGAGCGATTCGAGTCATTTCCTTCCCCTCCTGGCTGTGGGAGGTCGAAGAGCACTCGGTGCCCGGTGCCGGGGCTCGTCGATTTCCCGTGGGCTCTGCCGTATCTGTCGGGGAATGCGTCGGGCGTCGGGAAACCGGCTCATCGGACCGCGGGCGTGGGAGCCGGGGTTGAGAAGGCTCCGCTTGCAGCAGCCTTGCGCCCGCGACACCTACGGTTCGCGATCGACGCGGCGAAGGGCGACCGATGGCGACCCCGCTCAATCGGCGGTGCCCCACCGGTAATCGAGGCGCGTGTAGTAGAACCCGCCGTTGAAGCCGAACGGGGTGGAGGGCGGATAGCGGTTCCCCAGCCGGCCGGCGTTGGGGTTCATGGCCGGATGGGTGCTCAGCACGTTCCGGGCGCCGACCGCCAGCCCGACGGCGTCGCCGACGGGCCAGGTGAGTTCCAGATCCACGGTCGGCTTGCCGCGGTAGCGGCGCACGTCCCGCCTGTCATACCAGCCGCCGTAGTAGCTCAGGCGGGCGAGCAGGGCGCCGCGGCCGACGGCCTGGTCGACGGCGGCGCTCCAGCGGGTGTCCGGCAGCGCCTCCTCCAGCAGCCGGATCCGATCCGCGATCCGATCGGGATTGAGCAGCGCCGGATTGAAGTCGGTGGCAGCGGTGTCGGTGTAGTTGAAGAGCACGCTGATGGCGGTCGCGCCACCGAGGGCGGGCGGGGTCCACGCGGCGACGAGGTCGAGGCCCTGGGTCCGGGTCTCCAGGTCGTTGGTGAAGAACCGGAAGTTCGCGAGGTCGCCGGCGCTGGTGATCCCCTCCGCGAGCAGGCGGTCGACCTCCGCCGCGGCGAGCGCGAACGATCGGCTCAGGGTCAGCCGATCGGAGAGATCGATCCGGAAGTAGTCGGCGGTCAGCGTGAACGGGCCGCCGCCGGTGACCGCGCCGACGCTGAGGTTGACGGATCGCTCGGGCGTGAGGGGCCGGCCGCCCCGCAGCCGGGCGACGGCGGAGGTCGAGGGAATGGTGCCGTTGTTGACCAGATCGTCGAGCGCGAGCACGTACTGGGTCGAGACGTTGAACGCGTTCTGCTGGCCGGGGGTCGGCGCCCGGAACCCGGTGCCGAGGCTGCCGCGCAGCGCGACGCGGGCGGAGAGCGGGATCCGGGCGGAGACCTTGCCGTTCACGGTGGCGCCGAAGTCCGCGAAGTGTTCGTAGCGGGCGGCGGTCCCGACCATCCAGTCGCGGCCCGAGCCCCGGAGCTCGACGTCGCCGTACACGGCGGCGTTGGCGCGGTTCCAGGTGCCGGCGGCAATCGGGCCGAATCCCGGCGTCCCGTTCGAGCCGACGCTGAAGCCCTGGGCCGCGTAGGGACCCTGGCGCCACGATTCCGGTTCGCCGAGCCCGATTCGGAACTGCTCGTTCCGCCATTCAACGCCGCCGGCGACATGGACCCGGTCGTTCAGGGCGCGGCTGAGGTCGAGATTGACGCCGACCTCGCGCTGCCCATAGAGACCGACGTCGAACGCCGTGGGGGTCGCGGGACCGAGCGAGGCGTTGACGGTGTTGCGGATGGAGAAGTCCGCGGTGTTGGCGCCGGCGGTGACGCTTGCGTCCCAGAGCACGTCGCCGGCGAGCCGCCCGCGCACGCCGCCGACCACCGAGACGTCGCGCGCGACGCCGCCGAACCGCGGCGTGAACCCGCCGGGAAACTGCTCCTGGAAGGAGAAGCAGTGAGGGTCGTCCAGGACCACCCGTAGCGCGGCCGAATCGGGCACGTTGTCGTTGATCGCCACCGCAGGGCAATGCGCCGATCCCTCCCCGCGCGCCGCCAGCACGTCGCCGACGAGCAGGGTGCGGCCGCCGTCGTTGCTGAACACGCCGCCGCGGGTGTTCGGATTCCGGAAATAGAAGAACGTGAGCACGTCCCGGTGCGCGTAGCCCGCATGGCCGTACGCCTGCACACCGTTGGCGAACAGGTGGCCGACGTTGGCGAAGAGCTTGAGGTCGTCGCCGACCGCCGGAGACCCCCACTGCTGGGCGGGGTCGGCAACGTGACGGTTCCCGGCCGCGATGAGCTCCACCGCGTCGGCCCGCTGCACGCTGCGGTCGGTCGAGCCGGTGTTGCCGTACTCGAGGCTGAGGTTGGCGAAGCCGGTCCCGCCGAGGGGCAGGCCGGCGTTGGCGGCGACCGCGTACTGCCGGCCGTCGCCCGCGCCGTACGTCCCGCTGCGCAGCTCGACGCCGCCGCCGGAGCGGTCGTCCTTGAGCAGGAAGTTCAGCACCCCGGCGATCGCGTCCGACCCGTACTGGGCTGCGGCGCCGTCGCGCAGCACCTCGATCTGCCGCAGCGCGATCGCCGGAATGGTCGAGATGTCCGGCCCCTGCGCGCCGTCCGCCACCCCGTTGCCCTGCCACGCGATGACCGCCCCGCGGTGGCGCCGCTTCCCGTTCACGAGCACCAGCGTATGGTCGGGCGCCAGGCCCCGCAGGCTCGCGGGCCGGACGACGGCGGCCATGTCCCCGTCTTCCTGCGGGTTGACGTGGAAGGAAGGGAGAAGCACCCGCAGCTGATCGGCGAGATTGGAGTCGCCCTGGCGGACGACATCGGCGACGGGGACGACGTCTATCGGCACCGTCGAGTCGGTGACCGACCGCGGCCGGGCGCGGCTCCCGACAACGACGACCTCCTCGCCGAACTGTGGCGACGCCGGCCACGCCGGATCGCCGGGTTGGGAACGCTCGCCCGCTGGTCTCGGTTCGGTACGGTCCGGTTCGTCCAGCCGGCCCTCACCGGCCGGCGGTTGCGGGCGAGTTTCCTGGGCCTGCCCCGATGCGGGAACCAGGATCCACAGGACGAGACTCAGAAAAAGCGAGGCCCGCTTCACAGCCGCCACATCACCCACAACTGCGCGACGTTGTCGCCGGCGTCGACGCCGAGCTTGTTCCGCCAGTACTGGTACTCCACGCCGAGGAAGAGCTGGTCGGCGTGGCCGGTCATCGCCTTGCCGATGTCCCAGCCGAGCTGCGGCTGCGCAAGGAGCGAAGCTTTCACGGCCCGGCCCAGCTCGTCGGTCGCGGCGCCCATGTACTTCGTGTGGCCGGCGAACAGGAACGACTGGGTGCCGACGTCGAACGCGGCGCCCCAGTTGACGTCCATGATGAAGCTGACGCCGGTCCGCGGAGCCCCGCCTCGCGCAACCCCGCTGCTCTTGTCGATGGCGGCGCCGAAATCGGTGTTGAGAAAGAAGAAGCCGGGCACGTTCCAGGAGAGCCGCCCCCCGGGCACCACCTTGAAGATGTCGGCGTCGCTGCCGAAGTTGAATCCGCTGATGAGCGCCACGTCCCGGATCGGCCCGGCGCCGATGGTGCGGTTCGTCACCCGACCCAGACTCAGGGTCGGGTACCACTCGCTGTAGACGCTCTTCTCGTTGAATCCGTCCCCGCTGCCGTCGTCGGTCCAGTCGATGAAGATGAAGCTGTCGCCGAGCGACCAGCGCGACGCCATCTGCACGGTGAGGACCGACGCGTAGGCCCGCGCTCCCGAGAACGGGTTGACGAAGTTCCCGTACTGGTAGTGGAACTCGGTCTGGGCCTCAGCCCCGGCCGGCGCCGACAGCAGAAGCGCGACGACAGCCGCCCAGAGACGCGGCGGACGGGTGGGGGCCATGTGCATCACCCGCGAATGATAAACGGCGTGCGGCGCCGACTGGAGTGCGGAGCAACGACGAGGGGGTGAAACGGGTGGCTCCTCAGCCGTCTCGTGGGGGGCAGCCGCGCAGTCCGGATGTTCAGTCGACGCGGAGGCCTGACGGCACTCGATCCGATAGGGTCGCTATGATCAGCGGTGCAGACGCACCAATGTTGAACGCCAAGAGACCGTTCAACTCCACGTCGCCGGAACTCTCATACAGCCCGCACCTCTACGGCAAAGCCACCGCCGATCCCGCAGAGAACGAGTCCTACCATTACGGTCTCGCAAACAGCTGCATCTCGGCGAAGGTCTCGCGAAGAGTCTTCGGCCGGGTCTTCAGCGTATAAGATGACCCGTCCGTCTCGCAGCAGGGTCTGTCGGATCTCGCGTCGATGTTGTGCGAGCAGCTGTTCCACCTGCCGCGGGTCCAGTCCGGTTTCCTTCGCGATTCCGCCGATCGTCCTGAAGTCCCATTCTGGGTCATCAAGCGCCGCCTTCACCTTGAACCACTCTTGCCAGCCGCTCATTCCACTGAGCCTCCCGCGCAGCAGCATCCGTCCTGCGAACGTACAGAACTCTATAGGATTCTATCGGACTCCGGCCCTGCGAGCGGGCGGATCCGACCGGGGCAGCCACGACCGGGGCAGATTTAGGGAAGGTCCGGGAACAGACGAAAGGTGGGAGTGGCTCCTCAGGTTGAAGCCATAGCAGAAACTTAAGCCTCAATTTTTCAGTAGTTTACCTGACTCAAGGCCTACCTATATCCCACGTTCAGACCCACGTATGGGTCGGGTCATCGCCGCCTTCAACGGACCGATTCGCGCTGTCGAGCCAGATTCCAAGTCCACCATTGCCCCGCAATCGTACCACCAGATGCGCTAAAAGCCCGGCCGGATCCCATGGTGGAAGGTTGGAAGGCGCCCCGCGCTCGTCTCGCTGGCCTCACCCCTCCGACACCAACCACGCCGGACGCCGCCACAGGGCCCGTGTGAGTAGATCGGCGCGTTAGGCGGGGTCGGGTTGTGGAATCGGCGGCGCGTCATCATCTCCGCGAACTGCGAACCGGACGTCCCAGGCCATCCTCACTGATTCCGACAGCGATCTGTACTCTCAGCATCCTCACGTATCCGTCGGACCGCAAAGCCGCTGAATCACCAGCCCGCCGGACACCGCCGCAGAAATCCCGCCGGAGATCGGCCTCCAAGCCGCGCACGGAACTCCCGTGCCGTCCGCCATCAAGAAGAGGCTGCGGAGGGCGGCGCCGCGAAGATCCTTACGTTCTGACCGTTGCGCATGGTCGTGAGGGACTCCCAGTCCTCTCCGCCGACGGCGCCCACAAGCGCCTTGGCGCGTCCCTGGTCGCCCATGTGTGCACCCAAAACCAGCCCGACGTGGCGAGCATGCACACGGTGTAGACCAGCGCGGTCGACCAGAACCAGGCCCCGGGGTACCGCGGCTCGCTGACTGCGTTGATGGGATTGCTCGTGAGCTGCCCCACTCCGCCGTGGACGAAGTCGTTGAGAATAGGGGCGAGGGTCTTCCACACCGGCACGATGTCCGCGAGCTCAGGGAAGCGCTCTGCCAGTTCCTGGAGCTTGCGTGGGGTGATCCGCTCCTGCGATCGGACGATGCGCTGCCACCCGTCGTCGTCATCCGCGTACTCGCCGATCAGGAACTGCTTGATCAAGCCCTCCAGGGCAGGTCGCCCCAGGGCGAACCCAGACGGGTAGTGCCCACCACGGAAAGCTCTCATGGCGACGTCCGCCTGCTCGACGATGACCACCGTGTACGAGCTGAAGTGTCCGCAATAGAGGACACCGGCGAAATCCAGGTCCGGGTTGAGGTCGCGTTCAGCATCGTCCGGAGGCGGAAGGAGCGCACCTGCAGCGAGGAACAGTGCCGCCGCGACGCCCCACGGCTACCGACCAACCGCGGTGTGGCAGGCGCGCCATGCTGGGACGGTAAAGCCGAGGACCGCCCAAGCGAAGACGAGCGATGCGAGAACGAGAGCTGCACCCATGGCAACCTCCCCAAGTGACTACTCGGACTCACCCTCAAGCTGCATCCGTGGCGATCGACGGGTGCATGTGCTCGCTCTGCAGCAGCGACTGCAGAGCCGCGGCCACGATCATGGGGGCGATCGACGGGTAGCCGATCTCTGCGTGCGACGGGTTGCCCGGCAAAGGCTGATGCTCAATGCAGATACTCAGGGGCTGGCCGAGACCGGCTGTCTTGCTCGCTTCGGCAGCAGCCACCTTGGCAGCAAGGACGTTGAGAACCGCCAATCGGCCGTTCGGCTTGATCGTGAGCGTCTCCTGCAGCGCGTGACGTACACGATCTAGGGCGTGCGCGCAGTCCAGCTCATGGAAGAACTCAAGCCAGTTGACTGACAGACGGAGGTCCTTCGGAGGTCGGAAGCCTTCCGCAGAGGGCAGTCCGTCTGACATGATTTTGCCCGGCGAGCAGTAGCGGGACACATGATCGTCATCTGGTATCAGGGTTCCTGTCATCTCTGCTCACGATCCGATCGATGTGCCATCGCAAGGCGCTCATGGCCTCCTTCGTGTGGTGGAAGCCTCCCACGCGCAGGATCTCCGTACCACGCGCCGCCCCGGAAAAAGGCGCGGAGATAGCCCCGAACTCGACCCGCGACTCGGGGTGGAACGTCGCTGCGACAGTGCCGCCGTCGGAGGTCCGCCACTCCGCGTGAATGAAGCCGTCGTCGCTCAGGGTGAGCTCCGGAGCCTTGAGCTTCGGGTTAAAGGCCATGGCTCTGATCAGCTCCCTGAGCGAGGCCACACTCAGCTCCGGTTCGTCGTCATCCGTCTTGTGCAGTCGTGATAGCTCGACCACCCGATCTGCCAGCTCCTCATGTCCGCAGCTGCGCAGGGCAGCGCGGAGGTCTTCACGAAACTCCTTCAGCGACGGGAGCCTGATATCTTCTGGGCTCGATCCCGAGGCAAGACCCGACCCTGTGAACGAGAACGCCGTTCCGAAGTCTATGGACAGCTCCACCACGGTGGAAGCGAGGCCGGAGGCGTAAGGTGCTCGCTCTTCGCCCTGGGGCACTGGCGATGTCGACTGCGCGAAGTACTCACGGGGCACGGCCAAGTGGTTTTGAACTCCCCTATGGAGAGCTCCGAGTTCAAGCGACCGCTCCTCGCCGGGCGGTTGCCAAGGTCTGCGCGAGGCCTGCAGACCGGTAAACCCCGTGATCGCAGGGCTGTTTGCGCGCAGCTGATTAGGCGCAGATTCGACAACCGCGTTCGACGCGCTCTTGTAGGTCACAGCCGGTCCCCCCTTCTCGCGAATTCCTGGGCGAAGCTGGCGAATTCTCTGAGCAGCGCCGCGGGCTCCCCCAAGGCCTCGGTACGCCCTAGGACTGAGTTGATGTCGGTCTCCAGCTGGATGCCGTACACGACGCCGACGACGACGTCTTGAACCCGTTGGGTCGACCACTTCGCGATACGGTTTACCGCGATGTCCCCTGCTGCGGTGAACCGTCGATTCACCCGGTATTCGAAGTCCGAGGGTGGCGTCGCCTGCATGTCGATCGTCGGCAGGTAGTCGGCCAGCCGCTCACGACAATCCTCGATTCCAGAGCAAGGCTCGATCGTGTCGGTACCGAGAGCCAGCCTGCCGATCGCAGGGGCCGTTCGCTGCTCCAGCCAGCGCCCCACTAGCTTCACAAAAGGCGGAAGTGCATCGTCGAGCGTCGGGAGCGCCTTGAGCGCCGTCGGCTGTCCTGGGAAGGCGAACGGCCGAATGATATCCAACCTGTCAGGGGCCGCGGCCAGGAGCAGTGGGGCGTCGTCGTCGGATTTACCAGCCACACGGACAACGCCAGTCCGCGGCTCCTCCGTGCAAGTCTCAGGCGTGTTACGGGCGAGCAAGTTCCACCAGTCCCGCGCTAGCGTCGTCGGCTGTTGCGGCGAAGGGAAGGCCGTCAAGCGCAAGTGATCCGTGCGATGAACGGGTGGCTCCAGTTGTGTCGGTGCAGTCATGGAACTGTCAGTATGGCCGGACACGGCTCATGGTTGTCAAGACACGCTTCATCAGGACCTCGGCCGAGACCTGTGCTGTCTTGGGCCTCTCCGGCCAGGGCTCGTCGGGCGCGGACTGTTCCGGCCCTACGATCTCTCTGTCTGCAAGCAATTTCCGTGCCGCCTGCCAGATGCCCCCGCTTGCCACTACGTCTCGGCAGTACCGATGCGCCCGAGCAGCCTCGCGCTCGCTCTCGCCTGTTCGGCTACGAGCTGTCCGACCTCAACGACGCTCACACGCGACACAGCCTTCGCGGCCAGAATGCCGGCGATCAGCCCGACCAACAGCGCCAGCCCTGCGGGGCCGCCTAGAGCCGCCACTGCGGACACCGGCACGAGCGACGTTGCCGCCGTCGCGGCACCTCGAAACAGCCCATCAACAGTGTCGCCGGCCCGACCTTCGAGCCGCGCCACCTGGAACGCCCGAGCCAGGGCCGCGATGGTGACGATCAAGAGCAGCGGGTTCGCGCTGAGGGCAGCCGAGAGCCCCATGCCCCCTGCGAGCCGCGCGAACTGCTCCGACTCCGCACGGTTCCAGCAGAAGAACACCGCCACCACGCCCACGCCTGCACCGATCACTTCGGCCGCGTCGAAGCTGTTGATGTCGTAGAACCAGCCCTTCGGGATGTTGAACTGCGATTGCAGGTACCCGGACACCTGGTCGTAGGTCCCCTTGTCCCAGTTCGCCAGCGGGAGCCCCATCGGCGTCGTCAAGTCCCGGAAGAGACCCTGCATGTAGCCAACGGTCTCCTGCAGAACCGTGTCTTCAGCCGATGCCCCGCGCACCGCCTCGAACGCGCCGGTGAGCGTGTGGCCGCCGTCGAACATCCGATGATTCCCGCCGCCGAGGGACGTCGCGAGGTACTCGGCGTCCATCGCCTTGTCGTAGATCGTCGCCGGCCCCGCTGAGATCTTCGCCAGCATGGCATTCAGGTCGACGGCCAGCCCGCTGGCGAGCAGCCCGCTGGCGAGCACCCCTTGCGACACCGACAACAGATCAGCCGCAAACTTCCGGCCGAACTCCATCGCCCTGCGTCCGCCCTCGGATGCCGCGGTCAGCCCGCGCGACGACGTGTTTACGATCCCGCGTGCGGCGTACTGGCCGCCCGACATCGCCGTCGCTGCACCCTTCCCCGCAGCCTCAACCACGCCCGATGCAGCAGTCTGTGCGCCGGATGCTGCGACGGCTACACCCTTCACCGTTGCGCCGGCAATGGCCGTCGCGCCCGCCTTCGACCCCTCGACCGCTGCAGCCGCGGTTCTCGACGACAGGTCGTTGAGCCCGGTCAGTCCCCTCTTCGAATCACTCACTGCGGCGTCAAGCCCTCGACCCGACATCTCCGCCGCCGTGTGGGTCCGCCTTCTTCGCGCCTTCCACGGCCACGCCCTTCTGCTTCCGCACGAACTTGCCCACTCGATCAGCACCTGGAACCTTCATCCGATGAATCTCCACGAAGGTTGATGAGCCGCCCACCCCGCCCGGCTGGCGGCCTTCATGATTTCATCGTGGTCTCGTCGAGGTCATCAGACGGTCGCGCTCGATGAAGGCGGGATCGCTTAGCCCGGATTATGCGTGAAGGTGTTGATTCTGGGAGAGACACAAGGGCCTCCGTGTGGTACAAACGTAGTGTATATAAACGTTTAGCCACGACGGAGGCCCCTGCGTGACACCTGACACGATACCACAGAGTGTTCTGTTTCCGGATCTGTTCGACAAGCCCCTCGTCGCCACGTTCAACCAGGAGCACGCGAGTTCCGACGGCGGCGCCGTCCTGCTCAAGGCGGCCGAGCGCGTGTACGGCTTGGTCAAGGCGTTCGCCCGGTGTCTGGCCGACAAACGCGCACCCGGGAAGATTCGGCACACGCTCGCGGACCTGATCGGCCAGCGGGTCTTCGGCATCGCGTGCGGTCATCCCGATGGCAACGATGCCGACCACTTGGCCGACGACCCCATCCACAAGCTGCTGCTCGGGCGGGACCCGGTGTCCGGCGCGCCCTTGGCGTCGCAACCCACGATCTCGCGATTCGAGAACGGCGCGCGCCGCACCGTGCTCTACCGGATGGGGCGCGAGTTGGCAGCGTGCGTCATCGAGCGTCATCGGCGCCGCCTGCACGGGCGGGCGCGCCGGATCACGATCGATCTGGACCCGACCGACGACCTGACGCACGGGGCCCAGCAGCTCACGTTCTTCAACGGGCACTATGGCGGCTGGTGTTATCTGCCGATGCTGGGGTTTCTGAGCTTCGACCGCGAGGCGGAGCAGTATCTGTGCGCGGCGGTGCTGCGGCCCGGGAAGGCAGTGGCCGCCGACGGGACCCTCGGCCTGCTGTGTCGGTTGCTCCCGCTGTTGCGGGCCGCGTTTCCGCGGGCGCGGTTTCTCGTCCGGCTCGACGGGGGCTTTGCGACCCCGGAGATCTTCGATTTCCTGGATGCGGAGCCCCGGCTCGACTATGTCGTGGCGATGGCGAAGAACGCGGTGTTGCAGCGGCATGCGGAGTCCGCCATGCAGGTGGCCCGCGCGCAGAGCGAGGTCGGTGGCGAGACCGCGCACGTCTATACCGACACCCGCTACGCCGCCGGCACGTGGGACCACGAGCGCCGGGTCGTGATCAAGGCCGAAGTCGTTCGCCTCGGAGACCGCGAGCCGCGGGACAACCCGCGGTTCGTGGTGACGAATCTGCGGCAGACGCCGCGCTTCATCTATGAGAAGGTCTACTGTGCTCGCGGGGACATCGAGAATCGGATCAAGGAACTGCTCGATGGGCTGCAGATCGACCGCACGAGCTGCTGTCTGTTCCCGGCGAACCAGTTGCGCGTCTTCCTGACCGCCGCGGCCTACGTGCTCATGCAGGAACTGCGATTGCGGGCGGCGCGTACTGCGTGTGCCCGCAGCCAGGTAACGTGGCTGCGCGACCGGCTGCTGAAGCTGGGGGTCCACGTCGTCCGCTCGGTCCGCCGCGTGGTTCTGCATCTGCCGCGCTCGACGCCGCACCTCGAGGCGTGGCGGCACATCGCACTCGCGCTAGGCGCGCGCGCCGGATAGCCCACCCGTTGCGCCGCGCCCACCTGCTTCCTGGGCGGCATGGGCCGCGCCGCCGGCGGGGCTGTCGCTGCCCAACCCTCGCGTCCGTCATGCCCCCCCCGGTCGGCTGCTCAACCCCGGCTCCGCTTGCAGGCGACGATGTCCGAGACCCATTCCTGCGCCGATCACGCCCTTTGGCGGTCGAATCTGGACCTTCGTGAATAATGCAGGTTAGTGCGTTGCCGACCGCGATCCGGAAGTCCTCGACGCCGTGCAGAACGAGGTTCATGCGTGCGATCGAGGCGGTCGTAGCGATGATCTCCTGTCCGTAGAGGCCGAGAGTCCGCGCGTCGCCTGCGTTGCGGTGCAGAACGAGGTTCATGCGTGCGATCGAGGCGGTCGTAGCGATGATCTCCTGTCCGTAGAGGCCGAGAGTCCGCGCGTCGCCTGCGTTGCGGACCTCGGCGAGCGCTGAGATGAGCATGCCCCCGGTGCCGGCGGTGGGGTCGTAGATCCTCTCACCCGGCTGCGGCTCGATCATCTGGGTCATCAGCTGCACCAGCGTCCGGTTGGTGTAGAACTCCTGCGCCGTGTGACCACTGTCGTCGGCGAACTGCCTGATGAGGTACTCGTACGCGTTGCCCAACTCGTCCTCGGGGACGGCGGCGAGGCTGAGCCTGTGTTTCGAAAATCGCTCGATCAGGTTCTTGAGCGTCGTGTCCGGCATCTGTGCCTTGTCGGTCCACGGCGCGTTGCCGAATACCCCAGTGAGGCGTTCTGGGTTGGCCGTCTCGATCGCGCCGAGCGCGCCTCGCAGGGCCCGGCCGACATCCCTTGTCGCTACGCGGACATCGGACCAGTGCGCGCCGGTCGGGATGATGAACCGGTCGTCTGCGGTCGCCTTCGCATAGCCCTCGTCGCCGGTCTCGTCGAGGGCGTTCCGGAATTCTTCGTCCCAGACGTCGGAGAGGCGCTTGAAGAAGAGCAGCGGGAAGACGTACTGCTTGTTGTCGCCAGCGTCGATTAGGCCGCGCAGGAGGTTTGCGGCGCCCCCCAGAGGTACGACTCTAGTGTAGTGTCCTAGTTAAACGATTGATTAACTGTGGCTGTCGAGCACTTGGCGGGCACGACCCACCTTCTCGATAATCTGCTCGGCCGATTTGGTCCACACCAACGGCTGCGGGTTCTCATTGTACTTGTCGATGTATTCCGCCAAGCGGGCTTCGAGCTCCTCCACCGAGGTGAACACTCCGCGTCGGAGCTGCCGGTCCGTCAACGTGCGGAAGAATCGCTCGACCACGTTCAGCCAAGACGAGCTCGTGGGGACGAAGTGCAGGAAGATGCGCTTCTGTTGCTCTATCCAACGCAACACTGTCTCATGCTTGTGCGTGGCGTAGTTGTCGAGAATGATGTGGATCTTCTGGTCCTTCGACACCGCCTTCTCGACCTTCTTCAGGAAACGTAGCACTTCCTGATGACGGTGCCGCCGGCACGACTCCCCAATGACCGCGCCCGTCGCCACTTCCAATGCCGCGAACAACGTGGTCGTCCCATGACGCTTATAGTCGTGGGTCATCGTGCCGCAGCGCCCCTTCTTGATTGGCAAACCCGGCTGAGTCCTGTCCAACGCCTGCACGGAGCTCTTTTCGTCCAAGCTGAACACTACCGCGTTCGCCGGTGGATCCAGGTAGAGCCCCACCACATCGTGTAGCTTTTCCTCAAATCGTGGGTCGTTGCTAAGCTTGAAGGTACGAATCAGGTGCGGTTTCAGGCCATGAGATCGCCAGACGCGGTGGACAAAGCTGTGCGTCGTCTTCATCGCCCGGGCCATCGTTCGCGTCGACCAGTGCGTTGCATCCGTCGGCGTCGTCTGGGTCGTTGCCTCGATGATTCTGGTCCGCAGCTCCGCTTGCCGCTCCGAACTCTTGCCGCCGTGATTGCCGCCGCGAGGCCGCTCGCTCTCGATCCCCTTCACACGTTCCTTCACGAAGCGGTTGCGCCACCGACCCACTGTGTTCTGGTCGATCCCCAATGCCGCGGCAATGGCTTGATTCGTCATGCCTGTGCACGCCATCAACACGATCTTGGAGCGTTCAACTAGCCGGACCGCGGCGCTGCGGGCTGACGCCCACGTCTCCAATAGCCGCCGTTCGTTGGGGGTGAGCGTCACCTGTGCAGCAACCCTCATCGGATGGATTCCTTCCGTTTTTGTCCGGTGCTGGCAGTGTATCCGCGCATGAGATTATAATCAAGTTTTTGTCCAGGACACTACACTAGTGGTGTGTCACGGTAATGAGTTTACGGTTGACCCACGAAGCATCCCGATGTTTCGGGCCGGAATCGCCGGGGCCAACACCCGTTCGGCCACAAGCGCGCAACTGTAAGATCATTTCGCGGACATACCACTAGCGCCTGCTGGCCCAAGTGTTCAGTGGGCGCGCTCCGGTCAGCCATCTTCCTGGTTCTCACGCTCGGTACTCAGACTCGCCGTCGCCATGTTCCCGGGTCTCGCGATTGGTGCACGACGGCGATGACTTCGATCCACTCGGGAAGGATGCGGTAGAAGACCAAGAACGGAAACTTCCGCACCAGAGCGCGGCGGACGGTCGACTCCACGGTCGGGTACAACTCAGGTCGCTCAGAGATCAGACGGAAGGCTCTGTCGATTTCCTCCTCGAACGACGCCATTACGTGCGGGGCCTCGTCGAGATACCACCGCTCGGCAAGTGCCAGATCCTGCACCGCGGCAGACGTCAGCCGGACGGGCAGAGTCACGTCTTGTCGGAGAAGATTCGCTTGCGGACCGCGTCCCAGGGCACCGAACGCTCCTCCGGCAGGACGTCCTCCAGCGCCGCAAGGCGGTCACGAATCAGGTCCCGCTGCCAGTCGAGGACCGGAATCTCCCCCGGCGCCAAGCTGTCCCAGAGCTCGACGACGAGCTCGATGCGTTCCTGTGCCGGAAGACTGAGTGCCTCTCTCTGGATCTCGGACTTGGCCAACATCGTCTCAGCATATCCGTTTCGTTCGCCCACGTGGTGAACAGACCGGGCCGGTCACTCCAGCCAGCCATCCTCGACCAGCACACGCCGCAGGCGGTCCTCGGCGGCCCGGGCCTCGGCCAGCGCCTGCTTGAAGGCCTCCA
Source organism: Vicinamibacterales bacterium (assembly GCA_965229825.1). GTDB lineage: Bacteria > Acidobacteriota > Vicinamibacteria > Vicinamibacterales > UBA8438 > JAJEEA01. The sequence continues at coordinate 226,428 of CBDDJQ010000010.1, read as the reverse complement.
CCGCCTCGGGCAGCGGCGGGACGTCCTCCCCGATGGGCGGCAGCACGTAGCGCGAGATGTTGAGCGTCCACTCCTCGTGCTCGAGCTCCTCGGTCGAAACGACCTTCGCCCGATCCTCGACATCCCGGAACCGACGCACCCAACCGACGATCTGCTCGGCGTGCGCCGGGTCGAGGAAGTTCTGCGCCCGGCCCTTGCGGAAGAGGCTCGACGCGTCGATCACGATGACCTTCCCGCGCCGGCCGCGCCGCTTGGCGTAACGACCGCCGGAGCGAGGCCGGTACCGTAGAAGATGTTCGGCGCGAGCCCGATCACCGCCTCGATCAGGTCCTGTTCGAGCAGCGCCCGGCGGGCTGAATTGGGATTGCTTGAAATCGAGTGAAAGGCGGGGGTGGCTCCTCAGGTTGGACTCGAACCAACAACCCTCCGGTTAACAGCCGGATGCTCTGCCAATTGAGCTACTGAGGAACACGTGGCAGCGCGTGCGGTCCGGCGCCCCTGTGCAGGAGGCGAGGCGCCAGACGAAACTCTGATCTTAGAGGACCCGGGCTCGCATCGTCAAATATCGGCATCCGGCGGGGGCGATTTCGCCGCTCGCGCCCCCAGCAACTGCCACAGCGCGGCGAGCAGTCCGAGACTGAGCCATCCGACCGCGAACGACACCTGGCCGCGCGCCGGGGCCAGGGGATACATCTCCCACAGGTCGCCGCCGGTCACCGCCAGCGCGCCCGGGTGCCCCACGAGCGCGAGCGCCCCGACCAGCGCGGTCCACGCGCCGCCGAACGCGGTACCCACGATGATGACGTAGCGGTGCAGGCTGACGGCGACGATCGCGCCGACGAGGCACGCGAGAATCACCATCCATGCCTCGGGCTCGCCGCGGACAGGGGTCCAGGACAGGTTGAGGACCAACACCGCGATGGCGGCGCCGGCCACCGCCACCGCCGCCAGATAGACGACCAGCAGCACCGCGGCCCCGGCGAGGCCGCCCACGATGACCACCCCGGCCGCGGCCCACGGCGACAGGGTGCCGACGAACAGCGACGTGACGTAGGCGCCGCCGGCGAACCCGTACAGCACCAGCAGCCAACGAAACAGTCTGTAGCCCAGGAAACAGGCCACCAGTCCGGCGGCAAGTAGAATAATCGCCGCGACGACCTGCGGCGACACGAAGGCCATGTCCGCATTATGACGGGGCGCGCCGAACCGCCGCAACACGCGATGCTCGACCCTTCGACCTCGGCCGGCCGACCGAGACCGTTCTCCCCGTCGGGCCTCGCCGCCGCCGCGGCGGGCGTCGCGCTGTTCGTCTACTTCGTCGAGCGCGCCGGGGTCGCGGACATCGCGGCGGGCGCCAGCCGCCTCGGATGGGTCTTCCTGGTGGTCGCGGCCCTCGGCGGTCTGCGGCTCGCGGCGCGGGCCCTGGCCTGGCGCAGTTGCCTCGACGGCCGGCACCGCCTGACCCGCCGGCACGCGTTCTGCGCCATGGTCGCGGGCGATACGCTGGGGAACCTGACCCCCCTCGGCCTCCTCGTCAGCGAGCCCGCGAAGACGCTGTTCGCGGGAGACCGCGAGCCCGCGTCACGTACCCTGCCGGCCCTGGCCGTCGAGAACCTCTTCTTCACGCTGTCGGCGGCGCTCGTCGTCGCCGCCGGGGCGATCGCCCTGGTGCTCCGGCTCGGCCCGGCCGACCGGTGGTGGATCGCCGGCGCGGGGCTGGTGGGGGCGCTCGTTCTGCTGATCGCCGCCGTCCACGGGGTCATCTGGCGGCGCCAGCATCCCGCCAGCGGCCTGCTGGCCGGGGTCGCGCGACGCGTTCGGGCGGCAAAGGCGCTCAGGGGCTGGACCGAGAGGGTGCGCCGGATCGAGGATCGCGTGTACGACCTGTACCCCCGTGCACCCCGCCGGCTCGCCGTCGTGGCCGGCTGGGAGCTCGGCTTCCATACCCTCGCCGTCCTCGAGATCTACCTCGTTCTCGCGTTCGTCAGCGACGTGCCCCCGACCCCCCTCGATGCGTTGGTACTCGAATCGACGAACCGCCTCCTCGCCGCCGCGTTCAAGGTCGTCCCGCTGCGCATCGGGGTCGACGAAGCGGGCACCGCCGCCGTGGCCGAGCTGCTGGCGGTCGGCAGCACCGCCGGGGTCACCCTGGCCATCGTGCGCAAGGCGCGCATGCTGGTGTGGATGACCGTCGGGGTCCTGCTGCTGGTGCGCCGGGGTCTCCCGGCCGGCGGAGAGGGCGCCAGCGGAGACGGCGCGCAGACGGCACCGGCGGCGGCCGGCCCCGATGCGCCCGAACCCCGCGGCGCGGCGGTGGTGGTGATGGCGCGCTCGCCGCCCGGCGCGCGGGCGCCGAAGACGCGGCTGGCCGGCGGGCTCCCGAACGAGCAGGACCGGCGTCGGCTGTACACCGCCTTCCTGACCGACGTCGTCTCGGCGTGCCGCACCGTGGAGGGGGCCGCCCTCCGGGTCGCGTATACCCCGGACGGCGGGCCGCACGGGTTCGCCCCGGCCGGGGTGGCTGACGAAGAGCTGATGCCGCAGCGGGGCGCCGGCCTCGGCGACCGCGAGCGCTACGTCTTCGAAGACCTGTTCCGGGACGGGTTCTCGCCGGTGGTCCTGATCGGATCCGACCTGCCGGCGCTGCCGGCGGAGCGCATCGGCGAGGCGGTCGCCCGGCTGGGGGCGGGACGCGACACGGTGGTGCTGGGCCCCGCCGCCGACGGCGGCTACTACCTGATCGGCCTGGCCCGACGCCGGGCCGGAAGCCCGGTGCCGGATCTGTTCACCGGCATTCGCTGGAGCAGCGCCTGGACCCGCGCCGACACCGTGGCCGCGGCCGAACGGTGCGGGCTCGAGGTTGCGCTGCTCGACCCGTGGCGCGACGTCGACGACGCGGCGGATCTGGCCCGGCTCCGAACCGCGCTGGCCGGCGGCGGCGCCGGCCGGGCGCCCGCCACCGCGGCCCTGTTGCAGGAACTGGAGGCTCAGGCTCCCGCGCTCATACCTCGCGCCGGCCCTCCATCGCCTTGAGCATGGTGATCTCGTCGGCGTACTCGAGGTCGCTGCCCACCGGCACCCCCATCGCGATGCGGCTGACCCGGACCCCCAGCGGCTTGATCAGCTTCGCCAGATAGATGGCCGTCGCCTCGCCCTCGACGTTCGGGTTGGTGGCGAGAATCACTTCGCTCACCTCGCCGCCGCCGACCCGCTGCAGCAACCCCGCGATCCGCAGATCGTCGGGACCGATCCCCCTCAGGGGCGACAACGCCCCCATCAGCACGTGGTAGGTGCCCCTGAAGTCGCCGGTCTTCTCGATCGCGGCGACGTTGTGGGGGTCTTCCACCACGCACATTAGCCGCCGGTCCCGCCCCGCGTCGGTGCAGTAGAAGCAGGGGTCGCAGTCGGTGATGTTCGAGCAGACCGAGCAGTAGATGACCCGATCCTTGACGTCGCGAATGGCGTCGCACAACTGGTCGGCCTCCTCGCGTGGCTGCTTCAGGAGGTGGAAGGCCAGCCGCTGGGCGCTCTTGGCCCCGATACCCGGCAGCTTCTGGAGCTGCCCGGTCAGCCGCACGAGCGGCTCGATTCGTATCATCGCGTTTCGGGCCGGATCATGACATCCCGGGAATCTTGAGCCCGCCCATCATGCCGCCCATCCGCTGGGAGACGAGTTCGTCGGCGCGGCGCTGCGCATCGGCCACCGCCGCCACGATGAGGTCCTGCAGCATCTCCACGTCGTCGGGCGACACCACCTCGGGGTCGATGCTCAGACTCTGGATCTCCTTGACCCCGTTCATGACGACGGTCACCATGCCGCCGCCCGCGGTCGCCTCGACCGTGGCCTGCTTGAGCTGCTTCTGCAGATTGTCCTGCATCTGCTGCGCCTGCTGCATCATTTTCTGAATGTTCATGGCGGTCACATCTCTTCGACTTCCTTGATCTCGGCCGGGAACACGTCGAGCATGGTCTGCACCGCGGGATCGTCCATCGCCTGCGACAGCAGGTCGTCGGTCTTCTCCGGCGGCGGCGACGGGGCCCCCGACCGGACCGGCGACCCGAGCGACGAGGAGGCGCCATCCGCCGGCGGTTCGGACTGCACCGGCGACCCGAGCAGCGAGGGAGCGCCATCCGCGGGCGGTTCGGACTGTACCGGCGACCCGAGCAGCGAGGGAGCAGAATCAGCCGCCGGCTTCCCCGACGATGACAGAAAAGCGGACTGCACCGGCGACCCGAGCGGCGAGGCAGCGCCATCCGCGGGCGGCGAAGACCCGGACTGCACCGGCGACCCGAGCAGCGAGGGAGCAGAACCGGCTTGCGGCTCGAGCGACGATGACCGGAAAGCGGACTGCACCGGCGACCCGAGCGGCGCGGACTCGAGATCGGCCGGCGGCTCGGTCGGCGCCGGCGGCTCGGGCGGCAGCGCCGTCAGGGCCGGTTGGTGCGGGCCGGGTCCCGTCTCGGGCTCTCCGGACGCGGTCCCGGGGCCCGGGGCCGCCGGCCCGTCGACCTGCCGAACGGCCACCGCCATCTTCTGCCCGGCCATCTGGCCGGCCAGCGGTTCGAGCCAGGAGCGGCCCTTCTCCACCTGTTGGGCCAGCGTGCGCTGGGCGGTGGTGAAGACGAAGGTGATCCGCCCCTTGTCGACCTCGATCTCCCGAGCCTGGGCGGCCACCGTCCCGTGAAAGAACTTCTTCTTGGCCTGCAACTCGGCGAGAAACCGTTCCTTCAGGCCGGCCATCGACCCGGTGGCCGCCGCCGGGGCCGCCGTCGCCGGTGAGCCTGCCCCCGGTGTGGAACGGGGCTCTGGACGCGCCGCCGCCGGGGCCGCGGGCCGGCGCCCCTCCGCGGCCGGCGTGGCGCGCCGCGGCGGCGACTCGACCGGCGCCGGGCGGCGAGGAGCCGGCGCGGCGGCCGGCGTGGGGCGGCGAGGAGCCGGCGCGGCGGCCGGCGCCGACGGTTCGACTTGGCCGGCTCCGGCGAGCAGGTCGGTCAGCGGCACCAGCGCGCGCAGATGGATCCAGCGCAGCATCGCCATCTCGAAGTGGTAGCGTGGCTGCGTCGCGTTGCGGATGTCGAACTCGGCCCGCGACAGCACGTCGAATCCGCGCAGCAGGTCCTCCCTCGAGAACCGGTTCGCCAGGGCCTGCAGGCGGTCGCGCTCGGCGTCGGCGGCGATCTCCGGGTCGGTGATGCGGCGCGGGTCCACCTTCAGCACGAGCAGGTCGCGAACCAGCCGGGCGAGCTCGCGGCAGACCGAGCGCAGGTCGTATCCCGCCTCGACGAACCGGCCGGCCAGATCGAAGACGCGGTCGGCCGCCTCGCCGGCCACCGTCTCCGCCATGTCGAGGACCGCATCGCGGCCCACCAGGCCCAGCACCGCGGACACGTCGTCGGCCCCGGCCGAGTCTCCCGCGAAGGCAATCACCTGATCGAGCGCGCTCTCGGCGTCGCGCATGCTGCCGGTGGCGGTGCGGGCGATGAGGACGAGACCCGCCTCGTCGATGGACACCTTCTCCGCCTCGATAATCATCCGAAGCTGCTCGGCAATCGCGGCGGTGCCGATGGTGTGGAACTCGAAGACCTGCGCGCGCGAGAGAATCGTGTCGGGAATCTTGTCGAGAAGCGTCGTCGCCATGATGAAGACCACGTGCGGCGGCGGCTCCTCGACGGACTTCAGCAGGGCGTTGAACGAGCTCGACGAGAGCTGGTGCACCTCGTCGATGATGAACACCTTGTAGCGGTCGCGCACCGGGGCGATGGACAACCCCGAGATGATCACCTCGCGAACGTTGTCGACCTGGGTGTGGGTGGCGGCGTCGATCTCCAGCACGTCGATGTTGCGGCCCTCGGCCACCTCGCGGCAGGCGTCGCATTCGCCGCACGGGTCGGCCGTCGGTCCCTCGACGCAGTTCAGGGCTCGGGCGAGAATCCGCGCCGTCGTCGTCTTGCCGACGCCCCGAGGCCCCGCGAACACGAACGCCTGGGCGACCCGCTCGCGGGCGATGGCGTTGCGCAAGGTCTGGGTGACGCCGCGCTGGCCGATGACGTCATCAAACCGTTGCGGCCGCCACTTGCGGGCAAGAACCTGATAGGCCATGCGGGTGAGGGGTGGCGGGCCCCAGCCGCGACCCGGAAGAGCCTGCGGCACATGTCAGTGACTACTTAGCGCTGCTGCCTTCCGGCCCTGACGCGGTTCGTAGGCTGAGATTGCACAGGTTCCGAGCCGCGCTGCGACCCGTCACCATCCTGGACGGCGACCGCCCGCCCCGATCGGCCGGCGGCAGCTTCAGTCTATCGCCCCCCCTTAGCCCGATCAAGCGTCCCGCGCCACCGCCCGCAGGCCGGCACCGGGCCCGGAAACGCCCGTGGTAGACTGTTCGCGAGACCGTGCACGCCTCGTTTCCGGAGAGATGTCCGAGCGGTTGAAGGAGCACGCTTGGAAAGCGTGTGTAGGGGAAACTCTACCGTGGGTTCGAATCCCACTCTCTCCGCCACTCCCACCAGCAAGTCGTTGAAAATAAATGCCTTTCCTGGCCAAATCCGCTCCGGCAGAGCGGACACGAACCCTGCGCCCCTGAATCGACGCCAAACCGTTCGCGCACATCGCGTGTCCGGCCGACGTAGAGCGGTGTTGTACGCTATCCGGTGACGGGGCTGCCTGTCGGCCCGCGAGTGCTGGATTCTCGGCGACAGGGACCACGGGGATGGCGCGAAGCACATCCGGCGAACGGCGAAAGGGCGCGGGGTCGACCCCGAACGGCGGGGCCACCACCGGCCACGAGGCCGAGCTGTGGGCGATGGCCGACGCCCTGCGCGGCTCGATGGATGCCGCCGAGTACAAGCACGTCGTGCTCGGGCTGATCTTCCTGAAGTACATCTCCGACGCGTTCGAGGAACGCCGTGCGGCGGTGCTCGCCGAGTGGGGCGAGGACGCCGCCGAGAACCGGGACGAGTACACGGCCGAGAACATCTTCTGGGTGCCGCCCGAGGCCCGGTGGGCGCATCTGAAGGCCCAGGCCAGGCAGTCGACCGTCGGCCTGACCGTCGACGCCGCCATGGCCGCGATCGAGCGCGACAACCCCGTGCTCGAGGACGTGCTTCCCCGCGACTACGCCCGACCCGCGCTCGACAAGCAGCGGCCGCTACGTAGGGGCGGAGCCGCAGCCCGACGACGGGGAACCGTTCGAGACCAAGATGCGCCGGCTCGTCACCGAACTGCAGGCGCAGCAAGCCGAGGGCGCACGGCTCAACGCCGCCATCGCCGAGAACCTGAGGCGCTGGGCTCGACCTGCCGGACAACACGAACCGATGACGAGCTCGCCTCGTCATGCCAAAAGTCCGGGATGCGATTCGCCTCGTCGAACAGCAGGGGTGGGTCCTGGTCCGCACCAGAGGAAGCCATCGCCAGTATCGACATCCAGACAAGGCGGGAACCGTGACCATCGCCGGCAAGTTGAGCGATGACCTGCCGAGCGGCACGTGGGCCAGCATCGCGAAGCACGCCGGCCTGGAGGATTGAGCGAACGAGATGCAGTACACCATCGTTATTGAGAAGTCGCCGGAAAACTACGCCGCGTACGTGCCGGATCTACCCGGCTGCGTCGCGACGGGCGCCACGCAGGACGAGACGGTCGACGAGATGCGTCGGGCGATCCAGTTCCATATCGAGAGTCTGCGCGAGCATGGCGAGCCGGTGCCGGCACCCCGCTCCACGGCGGCGGTTGTCGACGTGGCGGCGTGAAGCACGCTTGGGCCGGAGGTCGAAGACGCATCAGAGAGGCGCGTTCATGATCGTCCGCGAACGGACGATCGGACCCGCCACAGCATGATCGACTACAGCGGGTTGCGCTCGTCCCTGAAGCGTCTCGAGGAGCAGCACGGGAACTACCGGCGGGGCAACCCCGCGCTCTCCGACCTGGATCGCGAGGGCATCGCAGAATCCGTCATCCGTGGGAGTAGACGCAGCCATCGACATCACGACCGCGGATCGCCAGAGGGTCCTCGCGTTGCTCCGGCGGCACCTGCCCGACACGGGCCGCCTGGTTCGCGCAACTGTGCGGCGCCGCGACCGCGACCGCCCATCGTCGCCGCGGCGTGCAGAGCGCGCTGCTCGCGGCCCGGCTGGCCGCCGCGGCGCGCCAGAGTTGCGACGTCGCCATCGTCACCACTCAGCCGGGCTCCAAGTCTCAGCAGAACGTCCAGCGGCAGGGCTTCGAGCTGCTCTATACGCGGGCCATCCTGATGCGGGCGGCCGTCCCGGCACAAGCGAACGACCACGGTGCCGCTCAGCCCCGTCAGTCGACGAACAGCTGACTGACGCCCTCACGGTCACCTCCTCGACATCGCCATCCGACTCCACATCTCCCGCTGCCATCCAGTCAGGACCGGACACCCCGGCAATCGAACCACGACCGTGCGGAGTATGATCGTGGTATGAAGCTGAAGACATCTGTCACACTCGACCGGGAGGTCGTTGCCGCCGTCGACGCGATCGCGCAGAGCGGAGAGAGCCGGTCCCAGGTCATCGAGCGGCTCCTGCGGCAGGGGCTCGCCGCACGGACGCGATCGGCGCTGGATGAACGCGACAGGGGCATCATCGACGCGCACGCCGACGAGCTCAACGAGGAGGCGCTCGACGTCCTCGGCTACCAGGTGGAGACGTGAGACGCGGCGAGCTCTACCGGGTCGAGAGGCCTCACGCGCGTGAGCCGAAGCGCTTTCGGGTCTTCCTGGTCGTCAGCCGGCAGGCGCTCATCGATTCCCGATTCTCGACGATCGTGTGCGCACCCGTGTACTCGGCGCGCCACGGACTGACGACACAGATCGAGGTCGGACCGGATGAAGGACTTCTCCACGACAGCAGCGTGCATTGCGACGAGCTCGTCAGTCTGCCGAAGGCGCAACTGACGCGGTACGTCGGAAGCCTCGGTCCCGCCAAGCTGCTGCGGCTCGACACCGCGCTGATGGCCGCGCTGGGGATCGAAGCCGAGATCGTCGACTACCACTGAAGGAATGAACGCGTGACGCGTTTGCAGCCGGTACACCCCGGCGAGGTCCTGAAGCACGGCTTCATGGAGCCGTTCGGGTTGTCGGCGACCACGCTGGCGAGAGCGACGAACGCGAGGGAAGAGATGCCCGGACAAGAGGGAGCCCAAGGTTGTAGCGTCACCGAGTCTCGGCGGTTCGGGGTGGAGGTGGACCGCGCGATGGGGGCGGACCTCGCTTGGCCAGAGTGACGGTCTCCGGATCACGCGGGGTTATCGTGGCTTCAGCGGCTTGCCCGTCACTTCCTCGAATATCGACGCGGCCTCGTTCTCGCCCACGTCGGCCTCCTTCATCAGCCGGTCGATGGTCTCGGCCGCATAGGCGGCTTCGTGCTCGAGCGCGGCGCATAGAGCCCGGCTCCCCATTGCGCCGGTAACCACCAGGGTCGGGCTGTTCCACAGCGCCGGCGCCGGCACTCGCATTCGTTGGGTCGCTTCGGCGTGCAGGCGCCTGAGCCAGATCTCCGGTTCTGCTTCCGCGCGGAGTATCTCTCCCAGGGCGCGTCTGACCGGTTCTGGCCCGACGTTCCGTTCCAGCGGCCTGTCGGCCCGCTTCTGGCGCGTTGCGAACTCGACCACGGTTCGCTCGGTCAGGTAGATGTGGCCGCGCAGCCTGCTCTTGACCATCTGCGCCTCGAGTCGGCCCAGTACGGCCTCGGCTCGTTCGTCTCGCCGGCTGGTCACCACGTGCGCCGACGGTTGTTCCTTGTTGTCGGCCGACGCCGTGCCGTCGTGGCTGCTCATGGTGTCGGTCCGGCGTGCCGATCCGGTGGTGTCGGTCCGGCGTGCCGATCCGGCTGCCGCCGTCCGTAGCGTTCGATCAGGTACAGATCAGCTTCGGCCGCCATCGGCTCGGTGCCGTAGGTCAGCGCGTGTACCCGTACGGCTTCCTGCCTCGTCTTCACGCGAGCTTCCTCCAGCAGGATGTCGAGGTCCGCCAAGTCGGGCGGCCGGCCCGCGTGCAGCTTCATCGCGATCATCCGGCTGGTCGAGGCGCCCTCGATCGCCAAGTGCGAGTTGGCGTAGACGCGCCGCTCGCCCGAGTCCGGGTCTTGGGGCAGGTGCCGCATGGTCACGGCCTCGTTCAGCCAGTGCTTGCTCATGCCCTCCTCGTCCGCGATCTCGGCGACCGCCTGCGTCACCGCCTCGCGGCCCTGGCGGATGTGCGAGTCGACGTCCTCGGTCACCCGCTCGGCATCGTGCGCCAGCGCCATCATCGCGCCGACGACGATGTACACCTCGCCAGGCTGATCAGCCCGCTTCAGCTTCTCGTTCAGCCGGTCGAACAGCTCGAGGAGCCGCGCTTTCGTGAGCGGCCCAGACATGGCGCTCTCCTCCGCGGTCGTCCAGGTTCCGCGGTTCGATGAAGGTGTTGTGCCGGATGAAGGCGGCCGGCGCGTTGGCCAGCGCCGTGCCTCGCTCGATCGGTCCTCGTCTGTACACCCAGGGCCGTTTCAGGAAGCGCTCGGGCGCCTGGGTCCACGCTGGCGGCTCTGCGCCGTGGGTCGTGCACACATGCTCGACGGTAGCCGCGAGGACCGCGTCCCAGACGGTGCCGGTCAGCGGCGGCTCGGCCGCAACCAGCGCCGCGCGCGCCTTGGCGTCGATGCCGTGGTAGTAGCGGGTGAGGCCCTTGACGATGAGCCGTTCGAGGGTGGTCGCATCCCAGCCAGCCTGCACTTCCGCGGCCAGTTCGCTCAGCTTTGCCGCCGCGGCCCTCGCACGTACGCCTGTGTGTGCTTGCGTCGGATTGCTCGTTTGCATGTCCGCCCAGGTTGGGATTCAGTGTCGCACGTATCGGCCCTCTTCGTACCGCGAGGTGCTGCTCACGCTGCTCACCGAGCGCTACGAGCGCCGCCGGGAGATGGTGAGCAACTTGGTCTTCAGCCAGTGGGATCGGATCTGCCCCGACGAGAAGGCCAACGGCCGCGGCGATCGACCGCTTGGTGCACCACGCGGATCGCCACCGAGCTGGCGGAGTGCCGCCTGCTGGCCGGCATAGTGTATGTTGCTGATATATACAGCGCGGGAGCAACTCATGGTGCGGACCCAGATCTACCTGACGGAACACCAGCGGGCCGAGCTCGCCGCCATCGCCGGCCACAGCGGCAAGCGGCAGAGCGAGGTCATCCGGGAGGCCGTCGACCGTTTCATAGAGCAGGCGAGCCGTAGCCGACGGGAAGCGACGCTCCGGGCGGCGGCCGGGATCTGGGGCGATCGAACGGACCTGCCCGACACGGACGCGCTTCGACGCGGATGGGACCGGGACTGAACCATGCCGCGACCGATCCTGGTCGACACCGACGTTTTGATCGATTTCCTGCGCGGGTATGACGAGGCAACGACCTTCGTCACCGCCAACTCGGAGGACATCATGGTGTCCTCCATCGTCGTCGCCGAGCTCTACGCCGGAGCGAGAGGCGGCCCCGATGGCGCCGACCGGGTCGTCCTGGAAAACCTCCTGGGGCTGTTCCGCGTCGTTCCCGTCAGCCGCGACGTCGCCCGGCTCGGAGGGCTGTACAAGCGCGACTACGGCAGGTCGCATGGCGTCGGTCTGGCTGACGCCATCATCGCGGCGACCGCGACCGTGGAGAACGCGGCCCTGAAGACCCTCAACGTCAGACACTACCCCATGTTGACGGGCATCGAACCAGCGTACCGCAGGCAGCCAGGATCGTGATTCGGCGGGTGCTTTTCGCGCGAACGCAATGCAGGTGCGGGTCGCCTGCGCCGATACTCTCGGTATGGGCGCGGTCCGGTATTCGAAGAGTCCGGATGCGTGATGACGAGACTGGACTGGTAGAGACATGCCGAATTGCCACAGTGCGTTGACGGCCGGCGTTGCCGGGCTTGCAAGAACCGTGATCGCGATCGCCGGTCTGGCTCTGCTCTGGACGCCGGCGGTCGCCGGCGCCGACGACGAGGCGGCGCGCCTCCACGAGGGGACCTTCGTCCTCGAAGAGATCATGGGCGCTCCCGACTCCGCCATCCCCGAGGCGATTCTCGAGCGGGCTGTCGCGATTGCGGTCTTCCCCTCGACCATCAAGGCGGGATTCTTCTTCGGAGCGCAGCGCGGGCGGGGGTTCATCACCGCGAAGGACCCGGACACCGGCTACTGGTCGCCGCCCGCCTTCATGACGCTGACCGGCGCCAGCGTCGGCCTGCAGGTCGGCGCGCAGTCGGCCGACGTGGTTCTGCTGATCCAGAACCAGCGGGGCCTGATTCGCCTGCTCGGCAACCAGTTCAAGCTGGGCGGAGACGCTTCTGCGGTGGTGGGGCCGGTCGGCCGTAGCGTCGAAGCGTCGACCGATCTGCAGATGACGGCGGGGATTCTCAGCTATTCTCGAACCCGCGGCGCATTCGCGGGGGTGTCGCTGGGCGGCGCGACAATGCGGGCGGATCGCGATGCGAACGAGCGGTTCTACGGAGAGCGGCTCGACTCGAGGCAGATCGTGCTGGAGGACAGAATCGAGTCGGCGCTGCCCGATGCGGTGACACGGCTCTGGCGGGTGCTCGAGAGCTTCGTGTCCGAGTAGAGTGAAGGCCCGGTCGCACGACCCAGCGGGCCTGGACCGGGCGCGGGGGTGCGGGCACGCCCGCGGAAGCGGGAGGCGCTCGAGCCCGCGGCGGGACGAGAGATTCGGAAGGAACGACGGATGGCGCCGCAATTCGCGACGAGACAGATCGACGCACAGCCCATCGTGGGCATCCGAACGACGATCACCATGGACAAGATCGGGGAGGTCATGGGGCCGCTCTTCGGAGAGGTGTACGCGTACATACAACAGAGCGGACAGGCGCCGGCCGGCATGCCCTTCGCGATCTACCACGGGATGGACGGCGGCACCGTCGAGATCGAGTGCGGAATGCCCGTCGCCTCGCCGATGGAAGGCACGGACCGCATCCGGGCCGGCGAGCTTCCCTGCGGGACCGCCGCGACCGTCACCCACATGGGTCCGTACGACGACCTTGGGCAGACGTGGGCGGCGCTGACGGAGTGGGTGAAGTCGCAGGGCCTCGAGGCCGCGGGAGCCCCGTGGGAGGTCTACGTCACCGACCCCGGCGCCGAGCCGGACCAGTCGAAGTGGCGCACCGACATCTTCTTTCCGGTTCGCTGATCCGGCGGCGGCCGCCCCGAGCCCGCGGCGACGCGGCGGGACATCGCTCCCCGCGCCCACCGGCCATCTTCACACCGCGATCGTCTGACGGATTGGCGGCGAGCTGGGCCGAACGGGCACGGCGCCGCCTCCGGGGCGGGCGCCGTCGCTCGGCGCGCCCGGCGTGGCCACGCAAGGCCCGGCGGGAACCGGGGGCCGATCGGCCCCGACGATTGGGGACGGCGCGCCAGTTTTTTTAAAGGGACGGCGCGCCAGTTTCTTGCAGGGAACGGCGCGCCAGTTCCTTACAATAGAAGGTTGATTGGAGAACGCGCCCGACGAGACCATGCATCACGACATCGAAGCGATTCAGCAACGCATCCAGACAGAAAGCGCCTTCGTCGAGCGGCTGCTCGACGCGGTGGGCCGGGTCATCGTCGGCCAGCGGACCATGATCGAGCGGCTGCTCATCGGGCTGCTCGCAGACGGGCACGTGCTGATGGAGGGCGTGCCCGGCCTGGCCAAGACCATGACCGTCCGGACCCTGGCCGACGCCATCGCCACGAAGTTCCGGCGGATTCAGTTCACGCCGGACCTCCTGCCGGCGGACCTGATCGGCACCCTCGTGTACGACCCGCAGCAGTCGGAGTTCAAGACCCGCAAGGGCCCGATCTTCGCGAACATCATCCTCGCCGACGAGATCAACCGGTCGCCGGCCAAGGTACAGTCGGCGCTGCTGGAAGCGATGCAGGAGCGGACCGTCACCATCGGCGACACCAGCTACGCGCTGGATTCACCGTTTCTGGTCCTCGCGACCCAGAACCCCATCGAGCAGGAAGGCACCTATCCCCTGCCCGAGGCGCAGGTCGACCGGTTCATGCTGAAGCTGGCCGTCACCTACCCCAGCAAGGACGAGGAGCTGGAGATTCTGCGGCGGATGGCCGGGGGGCCCGCGCCCGAGGTCGAGGCGGTCGTGGAGCCGGACGAGATTCTCCGGGCCCGTAAGGCGGTCGAGCTGATCTACATGGATCCGCAGGTCGAGCGGTACATCGTCGATCTGGTCTTCGCGACGCGGACGCCGAAGGACTACGACCTCGGCGACCTGTCCGACCTGATCGCGTTCGGGGCCTCGCCGCGCGCGACCATCAACTTGGCCAAGGCGGCGCGCGCGCACGCCTTCCTGCGCCGGCGCGGCTACGTCACCCCGGAAGACGTCCGCTCGATCGGTCCCGACGTGCTGCGGCACCGCGTGCTGCTGACCTATGAGGCAGAGGCGGAGGAGGTGACGGCGGAGACGGTGGTGGACCGTATCCTGAACAGCATCGAGGTACCGTGATCCCCCGAGAGATCCTCAAGCAGGTCCGCCGGGTCGAGATCGCGACGCGGGGTCTCGTGAACGAGGTCTTCTCGGGCGAGTACCACTCGGTGTTCAAGGGCCGCGGCATGAACTTCGCCGAGGTGCGCGAGTATCACTACGGCGACGACATCCGCAACATCGACTGGAACGTGACCGCGCGGACCGGCGCCCCGTTCGTCAAGGTCTTCGACGAAGAGCGCGAGTTGACGGTGATGCTCGTCGTCGACGCCAGCGCGTCCGGCGAGTTCGGCTCGTCGGGCCGTATGAAGGGCGAGGTCGCGGTCGAGATCTGTGCGGTGCTGGCGTTCTCGGCCATCACCAACAACGACAAGGTCGGCCTGATCATCTTCAGCGACCGGATCGAGAAGTTCGTTCCGCCCCGGAAGGGACGCCGCCACGTGCTGCGGGTGCTCCGCGAACTGCTCTACTTCGAGCCGGCGGGGCGCGGCACCGACATCGGCGGGGCTCTCGAGTACCTGGCCCGCGTCGTCCGGCGCCGGGCGGTCACGTTCGTGGTCTCCGACTTTCTCGCCAGCGGCTACCAGCGGGCGCTCGCGGTGGCCGGCCGCCGGCACGATACCGTCGTCATACGCATCAGCGACCCCCGCGAGCAGGAGCTGCCGCCGGTCGGCTATATCGATCTCGAGGATGTCGAGACCGGCGCCCGGCTCACGGTGAACGTATCCGACCCGGTTTTCCGCCGGGCGTTCGACCGCGAGGTGGCCGA
Source organism: Vicinamibacterales bacterium (assembly GCA_965229825.1). Lineage (GTDB taxonomy): Bacteria > Acidobacteriota > Vicinamibacteria > Vicinamibacterales > UBA8438 > JAJEEA01. The sequence goes on along the minus strand of CBDDJQ010000010.1, from coordinate 211,200 downwards.
GACCCGGGCGACCCGCGAGCGGGAGTTCCGGCGGACCGGCGTCGACGTCGTGGAGATCACCACCGACCGTCCCTACGCCGACCGACTCATGCGTTTCTTCCGGCAACGCGCGAAACGGTTCCGATGACGACCCAAGCACTGGCGGCGGCGCTCACGGCGGTCCGCGCGGCGGCTGCGGCCGCGGGTCTTTCGGCGCCGCGCAAGACTGTTCCGATGACAACCCGATTACTGGCGGCGGCGCTCACGGCATTCCTCGTGGCGACGCCCACTGCCGGCCAGGAGACCGCGCCCGCCGGCCAGGCCGTGGCGCCCGCCGTCGAGATCGCCATCTCCGCCGCGACGGCGGCGGTGGGCGACCCGATCACCGTCGTCGTGACGGTGCGCCACGCCCCGGACGCCGAGGTGCGGTGGCCCGACCCCGTCGACGCCGCCCCGTTCGAGCTCCTCGATCCGCCCGTCACGCAGTCGGCGGCGACGGACGGGGGCCGGCAGTCGCGTCTCGAGCTGCGGGTCGCCGCGTTCGAGCTCGGCGAGCTGGCCTTTCCGTCTCTCGACCTGGAGGTGGTGGATGCGGGCGGCGGCGCCACCGCCCTCGCGACCGAGGCGGTGCCGGTCGCCATCGAGAGCGTGGGGCGGGACGAGGGCGGCGACATCCGCGACATCAAGGGGCCGCTGGCCATCCCGTTCGCGGTCGTCACCCTGCTGCCGTGGCTCGCGGCGCTGCTGGCCCTCGCGGCGGCCGCCGCCTTCTTCTACCGGCGCTATCAGCGGCGGGTCCGGCCGGAAGCGCCGGTGCCGACGCGCCCGCCCCGGCCCGCGCACGTCGTCGCCCGCGAGGCGCTGGCGGCGCTCGAGGCGGCGGGACTGCTGGAGCGCGGCGAGATCAAGACCTACCACATCCGGCTGTCGGACATCCTGCGGGTCTACCTCGAGGGCCGGTTCGGCGTCGACGCGATGGAGATGACCACGGGCGAGGTCCTCGACGGCCTGCGCCGGACCGATGCCGGCGGCGGGGTCGTCGCCGACGTCCGGCACCTCCTCGACCGATGCGACCTCGTGAAGTTCGCGAAGCTCCGGCCCGCGCTCCCCGAGTGCCGCGAGCTGGCTCCGCTCGCCCGCCGCGTCGTGGACGTCACCACCGTCGTCGAGCCGGTAGCGGCCGAGCCGGCGGGGGTCCCCGCGGAACAGACGACATGACCCTCCTCAGGTTCGCCGATCCGGCGTATCTCCTGCTGCTGCTCGGGGTGCCGCTGCTCGCGTGGTGGTACGTCGTGCGCGGCCGTAGCCGGACCGGATCGCTGCGCTACTCGTCGCTGGCCTCGATCGCCCGCGCCGACCGGCGGCGCACCGGGCGCTACCACCACGCCCTCTTCGTCCTGCGCAGCCTCGGGCTCGCCGCCCTGATCGTCGCGTTCGCCCGGCCCCAGACCGGGGTCACCGCCGAGAACGTCACCACCGAGGGCATCGACATCGTGCTCGCCCTCGATCTGTCGACCTCGATGCTGGCCGAAGACCTGGAGCCGAACCGGATCGAGGCGGCCAAGGCAGTGGCCGCCGACTTCGTCAACGGCCGGCAGAACGACCGGATCGGGCTGGTGGTATTCGCCGGCGACGCCTTCACGCAGGTCCCGCTGACCCTGGACTACGGCATCGTGACCACCGTGCTCGGCGAGCTCGAGACCGGTATCCTCGAAGACGGCACCGCGATCGGCATGGGGCTGGCCACCGCGGTCAAGCGGCTGCAGGACTCGTCCGCCGAGTCGAAGGTGATCGTGCTGCTGACGGACGGGCGGAACAACCGGGGCGAGATCGATCCGGTCACCGCGGCCCAGATGGCCGAGGCGCTCGACATCCGGATCTACGCCATCGGGGCCGGCACCCAGGGGGTGGCGCGGGTACCGGTCGACGACCCCCTCTTCGGCCGCCGGTACGCGCAGATGCGGGTCGACGTCGACGAACCGACGCTGCAGGAGACCGCGGAACTGACCGACGGCCGCTATTTCCGCGCGACGGACCGGGCGAGCCTCGAGGAGATCTACGCGGAGATCGATGCGCTGGAAACGACCGAGATCGACGTCGAGCAGTTCACCCGCTACGGCGAGCTGTTCCACGTCCCTCTGGCGGCGGGTCTGGTGCTCCTGCTGCTCGAGATCGCGCTGGCCCGCACCGTACTGAGGAAGATACCGTAGTGTTCAGGTTCGCCGCGGCCGACATGCTGCTCGCCTATCTGCTGGTCCCGGCCCTCGCGGGGCTGGCGTGGTGGGCCCGCGCGCGCACGCGGCGGGCGCTGGCCCTCGTCGGCGAGCGGCACCTCCTCGATCGACTGACGGCGACCGTGGACCGGCGGGGCCGGGCGGCAAAGCACGCGGCCCTTCTTGCCGCGGTGGCCCTGCTGGTCACGGCCCTCGCCAGACCGCAGTTCGGCAGCCGGGTCGAGACGGTGCGGCGCGAGGGGCAGGACATCGTGGTGGCGCTGGACCTGTCGGCCTCGATGATCGCCGAGGACATGGCGCCGAACCGGCTCGACAAGGCCAAGTTCGCCATCGCGGATCTGATCGGCCGGCTGGAGGGCGACCGGGTCGGGCTGGTCGCGTTCGCGGGCGAGGCGTTCGTGCAGAGCCCCCTGACCAGCGACTACGGGGCCGCCACCCTGTTCCTGAACGCGATGGATCTGGACATGATCTCGGTGCAGGGCACCAACCTCGGCCAGGCCGTCGCGGTGGCCCTCGACGCGTTCGCGGACACCGAGCGGCGCCACCGGGTCCTCGTCCTGATCACCGACGGCGAGGACCACGAAGGCGAGGTCGAGGACGCGCTCGGCCGGGCGGTCGAGGCGGGGGTCCGCATCTACACCGTCGGCATCGGCTCGACCGACGGGGTCCCGATTCCGGAGTTCGACGCGGCCGGCCGGGCCCGGGGCTTCAAGCGGGACGACGACGGCACGGTCGTGACGACGCAGCTCGACGAGACCACCCTCCGGATGATGGCCGAACGCACCGGCGGCCTCTACTACCGCGCCTCGACGGCCGGGGGCGAGCTCGAGGCGTTGGCGGCCGAGGTGACCGGGGGCGAAGGGCAGGAGTTCGAAGCGGAGCAGGTGACGGTGTTCGACGAGCAGTATCAGCTCTTTCTCGGTCTCGCGCTGGCGTTGCTCGTCGCCGAGGTCCTGATACCGGACCGCCGGCGGGCGCGGGCCGGATGGTCCGGGAGGTTCCAGTGAAACGCCGTCAAGCGGCGGCCGGGCTTGTCTGTCTGGCCGGTCTTCTGCTGCCGGCCCTCGCCGCCGCGCAACCGGGCCGGAGCGCGGTGGAGGCGGGCAACCGGCTCTACGCGGAGGGCCGGTTCGACGAAGCCCACGAACAGTATCTGGAAGCCCTGCGGGCGGCCCCCGATTCATCGGTCGTCCCGTTCAACAACGGGAACGCGTTGTACCGAACCGACGAGTTCCAGCGCGCGATGGAAGCCTACAGGCAGGCGGCCGAGAGCGGCGATCCCGCCGTCGAGGCGCAAGCCTGGTACAACCTCGGCAACACCTTGTACCGCCAGCAGCAGCTCGAACCGGCCCTCGAGGCCTACAAGCAGGCGCTGCGCCGCAACCCCGCCGACGCCGACGCGAAGCACAACCTGGAGCTGGCCCTCGAGCAGCTCCAGGAGCAGCAGCAACCGCAGCAACAACCCTCGGACCAGCCGCAGGACCCGAACGACGACGAGAGCGAGGAACAGAACGACCGGTCCGAACCGCAGGAGCAGCCGCCCGACGAGCAGGAGCAGCAGGACCAGGAACAGAATCAGCAGGAACAGAACCAGCAGGAGCAGGAACAGAACGAGCAGGAACAGAACCAGCAGGAGCAGTCGGAGCAGCCGCAAGAGCAGCCGGAACCGGACCCGTCCGAAGCGGATCCATCCGGGGAGCCGTCGGATGAAGCGCCGGCCGAACCGCAGCCGGAGCCCGGCAAGCTGAGCCGGGAGGACGCGGAGCGCCTGCTCGAAGCGATCAACGAAGACCCCGACCAGATTCAGCGCCGCCGGCGGACCACCGCGCCGGCCCGGCCGCCGCGGAGGCCCTGGTGAACCCTCGACGGTGCCTCGCGGCGGCGGTGCTGGCGCTGGCCCTGCCGGCCGCCGGCCTGGCCCAGTCGGCGCGGGCCTTCCTCAGTCAGAACCCGGTGCCGCTCAACGGCCAGTTCGTCCTGAACGTGGAGATCTCCGGCGACCGGGATGCGGACCCCGCCCTGCCCGACCTGTCGGCGTTCGCCGCCTACCTCGGTTCGGGCACGTCGACGTCGATGCAAATCGTCAACGGCCGGATGTCGACCACGTTCACGATCCAGTACCGGTTTCAGGCGACGCAGGAGGGCCGATTCGAGATCGGTCCGGTGACGGTGACGGTCGGCGGACAGAGCCTGCGCACGGACCCCTTGACCATCGAGGTCTCCGGCGCGCCCGCGGCCGGCGGGGGCGGGCGGGGCGGCGGGGGCGGCCGTGCGGGCGCCGACGGCGGCATCGGCCCCGACGACCTGTTCGTCACCGCCACCCCGAGCGAGGCGCAGGTCTACGTCAACCAGCCGGTCGTCGTGGAGTACCGCATCTACACCCGGGTCGACATCGACGGCGTCAGTATCGTCCGGCAGCCGGGCACGGCCGGCTTCTGGGTCGAGGAGCTGGCCACCCCGCAGCGGCGGGCGGAACAGGTCGTCCGCGACGGCGTGCAGTACGCCAGCAGCGTCATCCGGCGCGTCGCCCTGTTTCCGACCAGCGCCGGGTCGAAGCGGCTCGAGCCGCTGGTGCTCGAGGCGCAGGTGCGCGTGCAGCGGCGGTCCCGCCGCGGGCGCGATCCGTTCGGCGACCCGTTCGGCGGATTCTTCGGCGACAGCCTGTTCGGGCGCCGGATGCCGGTCTCGGTCGCGTCGAACGCCCTCGACCTCGAGGTGCGTCGGGCGCCGCCCGGCGCCCCCGAATCGTTCTCCGGGTTCGTCGGGTCGCTCGCGGTCTCGGCCTCCGTGGACCGCACCGCCGCGGACACCAACGACGCCCTGACGCTGCGTCTCGACATCGCCGGCACCGGCAACATCCGGACCCTGCCCGAGCCGAGCCTGAACCTGCCGGCGGCCTTCGAGGTCTATCCCCCGGAGATGCGCGAGCAGGTGGAGCCGACCGTGGACGGCGTCCGCGGCAGCCGGGTCTACGAGTACGTGGTCGTGCCGCGCGAGCCGGGCCGGATGACGATTCCCCCGGTCGAGCTCGCGTACTTCGACGTCGACCGCGACGCCTACGCGGTGGCGTCCTCCGACCCAATCACCCTGACCGTCGCCGGAAATCCGGGCCCCGCCCCCGTTCTCCCCGGCGGGCGCGCCCGCACCGGAGCGGACCTCCAGCGCCAGGACATCCGCTTCATCCGCATCGCGCCCCCGTCCTTCCGGGTCATCGGACGCTCGCTCTTCCGCACCGCCGGCTTCTGGACGGTCGTGGTGCTGCCCCTGCTCGCGCTCGCCGGCGCCGTCGCGGTGCGCCGTCACCAGGACCGGCTCGCGGGAGACGTCGCCTACGCGCGCAGCCGGCGCGCATCCCGGGTCGCCCGGCGCCGACTCGCACTCGCCGAGTCACTGTGCTCGCCGGACCGGCATCGGGAGTTCCACGCCGAGGTGGGCCGCGCCATGCAGGGGTTTCTCGGCGACAAGCTGAACGTCGCCGAGGCCGGCCTGATCCACGACGACATCCGCGCCGCCCTCGCCGCCCGCGGCGTGGAGGCGGCGGTCGTCGACGCCTGTCTGGACTGTCTTGAACGCTGCGACCGCCAGCGCTTCGCCCCCACCGAACCGGATGCCGCGGCGATGCTCGCGATGCTCGCGGAGGCGGGACGGGCGATGACCGGGCTCGATGCGGCGTTGCCCACCTCATGACCGAGAAGCAGCCGACGTCCTTCGCGGCAACCTGGCCCAGGACTACACGGCGGGGGGGGTACGTCACCTCTTGACCGAACAGCATCCGGCGCCCGTCGCGGCGGCCCTCGGCCTCTGCCTGGCCCTGCTCGCGGCGGCGCCAGCGGGGGCCCAGAGCGCGTTCTTCGACGAGGGCAACCGGCTCTATCAGGCCGGCGATTTCGACGGCGCCCTCGGCCGCTACCTGCGGATTCTCGACGAAGGACTCGAGAGCGGCGAGCTCTACTACAACCTCGGGAACACCTACTTCAAGCGGGGCGAACTCGCCCCCGCCATCCTGTACTACGAACGCGCCCGGCGCCTGATGCCGGGCGACGACGATCTGCTCGCCAACCTCGCCCTCGCCCGGTCGATGACCGCCGGCGACATCGACCCGCGGCCGCGGTTCTGGCTCTTTCGCGCCGCCGACTGGTGGGTCGGGCTGCTGCCGCGCGCCGCGTTGATCTGGCTGGTCGCCCTGGCCTACGTGACGGCGCTCGCCGGCGTCGTCCTCGTCGTGCTCCGGCCGGCGTCGCGCCCGGCGATCTGGGCGCGGCGCACCGCGCTGACCGCCTCGGCCATGACCCTCGTCTTCGGCATCAACCTGCTCGTCCAGGAGCTCGGACTCGGCGCCGGCGAGGAGGCGATCGTCATGGCCGAGGCGGTCGAGGTGCAGAGCGCGCCGTCGGACGATCCCGCCCTGCAGATCTTCGTCGCGTACGCCGGCACGAAGGTCGTCGTGGATCGCCGTTCCGACGAATGGGCGGAAGTCGTTCTCGAAGACGGCGCGGTCGGGTGGATCCGGGCGGGGCAACTGGCGCTCATCCACGATTGACGCGACGGGTGCGCGTACCGGGAGATCGAGCGGCGCGCACTCGGCCGTCGTGCACCGCCGACGTTGCCAAGGGAGCCCGTGGTGAAACCCCGCGTTGCACCGGTCGAATGCAGCGGGGACTTTCACCACGGGCTCCAAGGCCCGCAAGGGGGAGTGTCCCCCTTGCCACGCAAGGGCAATGATTTGGTTAACATTCATCATCGGCAGTTCGTACTCGCTGGGCGCGGGACGCCTTTTGCCGCATGCGGAGGTGAACGTGAAGGTGATATCGACGCTCGGGTTGCACATCGGGGTCTGCCTGTTGGCGATGACCGGGGCCGCGTTCGCGCAGGAGGGCGCGATCACCGGCACCGTGACCGACTCCACCGGCGGCGTTCTGCCCGGGGCGAGCGTCGAAGCCTCCGGCCCGGCCCTGCCCGGCGGCCGGCGCTCGGCCGTGACGGACCTGGACGGACGCTACACCCTCACGGCCCTGCCGCCGGGCGCCTATGAGCTCGCCTACTCGATGCCCGGTTTCGAGCGGGCGCAGCAGAGCGTCGTCGAGGTCGTCGCGGGCATGACGACGATGGCCGATGCGAGCCTGACCGTCGGCGGCATCTTCGAGCAGGTGACGGTGGCGGTGACCGGCACCGCGATTGCCGCGCCGGCCATCGACATGCCGCACGCGGTCGCCGTCGTCAGCCGCGAGACACTGGAGCAGCAGGGGTCGACCCAGCTCGTCGATCTCTTCAAGAACCTCAGCATCAGCCACGGCGTCATCGGCGAGCGAAACAGTTGGTACAACTCGAATCAGCCGAGCACGCTCACCGAGAACGTGGCCAACGTCAACCTGCGCGGCCTCGGCGCCTCGCGGACCCTGGTGCTCATCAACGGCCGGCGCCACGTCCCCGTCCCCTCGCGCCTCATCGGCGGGCGCTTCGTCGACGTCAACACCATCCCGGCGATCGCCATCGGCCGGCTCGAGGTGCTGAAGGAGGGCGCGTCGGCGACGTACGGCTCGGACGCGGTCGCCGGCGTCGCCAACTTCGTGACGCGCGGGGACTTCCGGGGACTCGAGCTCAACGTGTCGCAGGACTACTTCAGCAGCGCCGGCGACACGACCGTCGCGGGCATCTGGGGCGGCCGCATCGGCTCGTCCAACGCGATCGTCGCGGCGGAGCGGGTCAGCCGCCAGGACCTGATGATGGCGGACCGCTCCTGGAGTCTCGACCGCCTCGGAGCCCACGTGCCGGGCAACCGCGCCGGCTGGTCGAGCCTGGGGAACCCCGGCACGTTCGCGGTGGGCGCGCCGATGCCGTGGACGGCCGACGTCTTCGACCCCCGGTGCGACGAGTTCGGCGGCCAGGACGAGGGCTGGACCTGCCGGTTCCGCTACGCGCAGTACGACAACATCATCGACGAACAGCATCAGACGCGGGTCTTCACCGAGCTCAACGGTCCCGTGAACGACCGGACGAACTACCACGTCGAGGCCCTGTGGGCCGACGCGGTGATTCCCAACTGGTACACGACGCCGTCGTATCCCCCCTTCCCGCTGACGAGCACCACCGTCATGGAGGTGGCGGCGGACCACCCCGGCCGGCAGGCCTACTGCGCCGACTACGCCGACCCCTCCTGCGCCGGTCTCGAGAACTGGTACTTCAACGGGCGGCCGTACGGCAACTCGGGCCCCGGCCGCACCCTGCGCCGACAGTCCCGCACCCAGCGGGTCGCCGCCTCCCTCGACGGCGCCTTCCGAACCGGAAACCGGGACACCAACTGGGACGTGGGCGTCAGCTACTCGCGGGCTCGGGGCAATCTGAATCTGCCGGCGGTCTACCGGGATCGCATGTTCCGCGCGTTCCGCGGCTTCGGAGGGACGAACTGCGGCGTCGGCGTGATGGCCGACCCGACCTCGCCGGCCGGCATGGTGCTCGGACCGCTGAACGGCGCGGTGGCGGGCCAGGGCCCGTGCCAGTACTACAACCCGTTCAGCAACGCCATCCAGTACTCCGATCAGGAGGGGTCGGAGTTCCAGAACACGGCGAATCCGGACTACGCCGCCCACCTCGCGAACCCCGAGGATCTGCGCCTGTGGCTCAACGAGGAGGTGGACCTGGTCAGCACGTCCCACCTGTTCGTGGCCGACGCCACCCTGAGCGGCAACATCGTCCCGAACGTCGCCGACTTCGCGGTCGGCTATCAGTACCGCGGCACGCACGCCGCGGGCGACCCGAACGACCCCGCCGACGTCACCGTGAACCCCTGTCCGGTGACCGGGGACCTCGGGTGCGCCGCCGGCGAGCGGTTCGGTCCCTACCTGTTCACCAACGTCCACCGCCCCTATCAGGCGGATCAGCAGGTGCAGCGGTTCTTCGGCGAGCTCGCGTTCACCCTCGGCCCGCGAATCGATACGCAGCTCGCCGCCAACTACGAGTTCTACAACGTCGCCGGCAGCCGCGTGAACAGCTTCGACCCCAAGATCGCCGCGCGCCTTCAGCTCGCCGAGAACGACCGCGCCTCCGTGTCGCTGCGCGGCTCGGTGCAGACGACCTTCCGGACCCCGTCGCTCGACGATCTGAACACGAGCCCGCTGACCACCCTCGAGTGGATCAACGAGACCGGCGCCTACCAGGCGGTCGACCGGTTCGGGCGCACCGACCTCGTCCCCGAGCGGGCGCTGACCTACAACGCGGGCGCGGTGCTCTTCGTGGAGGACGCGGTCGAGGCGACGGTCGACTTCTGGAGCTACGACTTCAAGAACACGATCGGGTCGATGCCGTACACCGCGGTGACCGCCCTCTACAACAGCGAGGACCCCGCCGTCCGGGACGCCATGGCGCCGTTCATCATCTGCCCCGGCGGCCGGGCCTCGGAGCTGATGCCGGCCGACCGGTGCGCCGCCTCGGCCCTCCAGCGCGTCCAGCTCGACCTCGTGAACTGGCCGGGGCTCAAGACCACCGGCATCGACACCCACTTCGCCACCCGGACGCAGGCGGGCGCGGGTCTGCTGTCGATCAGCTGGGACTCGACCTACACGCTGGGCTACGAGACGAAGGCGCTGATGCTGGAAGGCAGCGGCGTGGAACTCTACGCGGCCCAGGAGACCGCCGGCTATCTGAACTTCGCCCACCCGATCTCGGTGCCGATCCCCCGCTGGAAGAGCCGGTGGTCGACCACCTACACCCGGAACCTCCAGACCCTCGCGACCTACGTGAGCTACATCTCTTCCTACGAGGACCGGGGCACCACGACGGTTCCCGTCATCGATCCCTTCCTCACCTGGGACGCGAGCTTCCTGTGGCGCTTCCCCGGCAGCGGGATCGACCTGACCTTCTACGTATTGAACATCACCGACGAAGAGCCGCCGTGGGCCAACGTCGAGCAGGCGTACGACGGTTTCACGCACGACCCGAAGGGCCGGCGGTTCAAGGTGGGGCTGACCTATCGATTCGGAGGCTGACGGCGCCGGCGTGCAGGGCGCGGACCTGCACGCCGATTCGGGAACGGGACGGCTCCCCCGGGGAGGGCTACGGCGTCACCGGCGCGTCGACCTCGTAGGGCGCGCCGAGTCGATGGTCGGGATGGGCGTCGAGGTACGCCGCGATGCGTTCGTGACGGGTCACCGCTTCGGCGATGAACGACACCGCTTCGATCAGCCGTTCGTCGGGCTGCGCGCAGCTCAACCGCAGGAAGCCGCCGCCGGCCGCCCCGAAGCACTCCCCGCCCAGACAGGCGACGCCGACCGCGTCGTCGGCCCCTTCGAGCAGATACAGCGCCAGCCCGTGGGACGAGATGTGGGCGCGGTTGCAGATCTCCGCCACCGACGGAAAGACGTAGAAGGTGCCGCCGGGCATGAGACAGCTCACGCCGTCGACGGTGTTCAGGCCGGCCACCAGCAGCTCGACCTTGCGATGGAAGTCGCGCATCCGCTCGTCGCGGTACTGCCGGCCGCGCTCGAGGGCGGCCACCCCGGCCAACTGCGTGAACGGCGGCACGCACGACAACGCGACGTTCGTCAGCAGGTCGAAGACCTTGATCGTGTCGGGGTTCGACACCGCGTACCCCAGGCGCCACCCGCTCATGCTGAACGACTTGCTGAACGTATAGGCGGCGACGGTCTGGTCGAACATGCCCGGCTGCGCCAGCAGCGACAGATGCCGGCCGTCCCACGCCATGCAGTCGTACGGCTCGTCGGCGAACACCGCCACGTTGCGGCCCCGAATCAGGTCGGCCAGCTCGCGAAGGTCGTCCTCGGTCGCGACCCCCCCGGTGGGATTGTGCGGGCTGTTCAGGAAGATCGCCTTGGGCCGCGGGTCCCCCACGAGAAACCGGCGCACGTCGTCGAGATTCGGCCGAAACGCCCGGGACGCCCGCAGGTTCGACACCACCATCCGCGCTTCGCGCCGGCGGATGTTCGCCGCGTAGGTCGGGAAGTACGGGCTGAACACGAGCACGCCGTCATCCGGTTCGAGAAACGCGTCGCAGAACAGTTGCTCGAACGTCTTCGCGCCGGGACCCGCGATCACTTGGTCGGCGGTCACCGGCAACCCGTGCTCCTCGCTGACGTAGGCCGCCGCGGCGGCGCGAAACTCCGGCAGTCCGGCCGACGGGCCATAGGTCGTGCGGCCGGCCCGAATCGCCGCGATCCCGGCGTCGACGGCGGCGTCGGGAGACGGGAACGGACTGTCTCCGATCTCGAGCTCGATGACGTCCTTCCCCGCGGCGGCGAGGCGCCGGGCGGCGGCCAGCACCGTGAACGCCCCCTCGGGCTGCACCGTGGAAGAGAATCGCGTAAAGGAAGGCGGCATCGACGAAAGCTCCTTTCGGGGTCGAGGTCGTCTGTCGAGACGGCCGGCGGGCGCCTGCGCAGGCGGTGACCACCACCGGTGGGCGACCTGTCCTGAGTGTCGCACACTCCGTGCGGCGCTGTCTTGCCGCGGGAGCCTGCCGCCGCCGCAGGTCGAGCGGTCGGCTGCCGGCGGGAACTCCCCAACCGGGTCCAGAGTCGGCGGGCGCCGCGTGTCGAGCGTCATGATCCTCCGATGATCCGGGACCCAGGTTCCTTCAGGCTCATCTCACGTTGGAATCAACTCCCCGTTCAGGCTCACTTCTCATTGGAAAGGACCATGGGTTGCGAAACCCGGCCGGGGACAATAGGATGCTCCCGTAATCCGCGGCTCGGCGCCGGTACTCCGCGGGCGACAAGCGCCGCGGGCGCTCGACCGGCGGCGGGTCATCATCCACCAGTCATCAAGGAGCAGTCGTGTTGAACATGAAGGAACGGAAGACGAGGGCGCTCGGGGTAGCGGTGCTGGCCGGCGCGGTCGCAGTGGCGGCGTGGTCGATGACCGGCCAAGCCCAGGACGGGCCGCGCGTATTCTTCACGTCTCCGGCCGACGGCGCCACCGTGTCGAGCCCGGTCGCGTTCGAGTTCGGCAGCGAGGGCTTCTCCCTGTTGCCGGTCCCCGAGGAAGTCGAGCAGCCCCGGTGGGCGGCCGGCCACTACCACATCGGCATCGACACCGAGTGCCTCGCGGCCGGCGAGATCATTCCGCAGTCGAGTCCGTGGGTGCACTTCGGCGACGGCTCTTCCATCTTCGAGAGCCTGATGCCGCCGGGCGAGCACACCTTCGCCGTGCAGGTCGGCGACGACGAGCACCGCACCATCGAGGGGCTCTGCTCGACGATCACGGTCACCGTCGAGTGAAGTCGAGTGGTCGGCGCGACCTGCGCCGGCCACTCCCCTCCCGCTCCCGCCGCACCCCGCCGGTATCCGCATCAGCCCGGAAATCGCCGCCTTGCGGCTCCGCCGCCCCATTCAACCCTGCCAGGACTCGGCGCCTCCGGCTGGAGTCGGCACCCATCTACGACGCAGACTCCTGGTTCCCGGACCCGCTTCCTTCCCCTTGACGGCGGTCCGCCGACCCGCTGATGCACTCGGCCACGACCATGAACGGCCCCTTGGGGTTCGCCCGGCCCATGAAAGGTCGACTCGCCCAGGGCCAGCCCCTCGCTGTTCAGGAAATCCCGCAGGGTCTTCTCCCAGTCCGTCGCGAAGGGCAGTCCGGAGGCGATGCCTTCGTCCGTGTATTCGAGTGTCTTCCTCGCGGCCTTCCCGCGGGCCACTCGCACGAACCGCTCGCCATAGACGTCCGCCACCACCACGCTGCCCGGCGCGGCGTGCTCCCGGACGCCCCGCAGCGTCTTCCGCACGTCGTCCTCGCCCAGGTAGAGCGTCACGCCTTCCCAAAGAAACGCCGTCTTCTTCCCCGGGTCGTAGCCGCTCGCGGTCAGCTTCTCGAACGCGTCGTCCCGGCTGAAGTCCACCGGGACGAAGGTGACGCCCCGCGCCTCGATCCCCGCCACGCGCAGGCTCGACCGCTTCAGCTCCTGATTCCTCGGCTGGTCCAGCTCGAAGCAGGCCACGCCCTCCGGCACCAGCGGGCCGTATGCCCGGGTGTCGTGCCCGGCCCCCAACAGCACGAACTGCTCGACCTCGCGCAGGACCCGCTCGAGGATCCGGTCGAAGTAGAGCGTCCGGGCGACGACGATGTCCGCCAGGGTCTCCGCCCCGCCCGGCGGCGGCAGCCGGGGATACGCGAAGTAGGCGCCGCTCAGCTTGTACTTGACCCACAGCGGGAACAGGACCAGTTGCAACCCCAGGATCGACGTATTGGGCAGGACGCCGGCGAGCCGCGCCGTCGCCGGGTCCGGCCGCATGCCGAACCAGTCCATGGTCCAGCGTCCGTTGATGACCTCGATGGCCGTCTGCGAGACGCCCATGCGCCGGCTGATGACGAGCTGCCTGTAGGTCACCATCAGCGTCCCCAGCACCAGCAGCGGCAGGAAGACGATCTGGAGGACGACGAATACGACCCAGGCAATCAGGCGCATGAACATCTTTCCAGAGTACTCCATGCCGCCGGACACGCCGGGCTACGAGTCGTCGAGACGGCGGGTCAGGGCGCCTCTCGGCGCGGGCGGACGCGGGACCATCGGTGCCGGAAGCCGGGCCCACGCCGGCTCGTCGGGCCGCGGTTCGAGCCCGCGGCGCGCGAGCCTCGACAGGACCTCGCCGACGCTGACGTGTTCGTCGTCGGCGATGCACCGCGCCGCTTCCAGCACGTCGTCGTCGATCTTCAAGGTGGTGCGCACGAGTCGCACGTACCGGCGATCCGAGGCGCCGCCCCAATGGCGTGTGGTCATGATCGTCCCCCGCCCACGCCACATTGCATCTCGCGTGCCAGCGCCGAATGCACCCCCGGCCGCCGAGCGCATTCGATCCGGTGCGATCCGCCCGCAGTTGCTGCCAGCGGCAGCGGGTCGGGGGAAGGCAGATCCTGCCAGCCTTGGAGGGTCAGTCCTCCGCCCTCGCCAGCGCCAGCTCCGAGAAGTACGTCGCGTAGAAGCCGCGATCGCGAGTCAGGAAGGTATCGGCTGCCGCAACCGCATGCGCGCCAATCAGGAAGTCGGTGATGATCCGTTTTCGCGGACCGCCGGCCTGGCGGTATCGACGCCAGCGCATCCCCGCCTCGTAGGCGATGGCGGTGTCGATCGGGGACGCGGTCCCGCCGATCTCCCGAAGCACCCGATCGAGCGCGGATCGGTCAACGAAGGCGGGCACGAGCTCTGCGTAGACCACGTCGCAGACGAGGATCGCCCCGCGATCGTAGGCGGTACGAAGCCGCTGCGCCGACCGCGGGCCATGGTTCTCGTCGGGCAGGAACACATCCAGCAGCACGCTCGTGTCGACGGCGGTGATCATCGCCCGCGGATCTTCTCGACGTAGTCGTCCGTGTTGCCGCTCCGGTCGAGCACCGCGTACACGCGGTCCACCGGGTGCCGCGCTGCCGTTCGCTTCTGAATGAGCAGCCCCTGCTCGGTCGGCGTGATCTCGACCTCGACATCGGGATTCATGCCGAAGCGATCCCGGAGAGGCTTCGGGATGGTGATCTGCCCGCGTTCAGAGATTCTCATGATCGGAATATGAATTCATGGATACGTAAATCATACCTCATGCCACGGGCGCTTCGACGTGCATCGATGAGAGCGGCGTCACCTGCCGTCGCGCCGCCATCGGGGTCGAGGGCGTCGCCGGGCGCCCGTGCGAATCGATGTCGGGTCCGCCGCGAGGAACTGCGGCATGGCTGGACTGGAGCGAGAACGAAGTCCAGAGGAAAGGCCGCTCGAACGGCAGCTCTTGGGGAGGACGCGGCGCAGGGGTCCGCGCCGTGGAACGGCGCAGACCCCTGCAAGGTTGGCAGCGCCGGTACCGGAACCGCAAGGCGATGATTCCGGGGCCGGTCAAGAACTAGTCGTCGTTCGCCAGCTCCTCGCGGTCGGCGACCAACTGCTCGTACTCGTCCTGCTCGAGGTACGTGACGTCGACCCAGGCGTGGGCCATCTCGTCGACGGTGCGAGAGCCGTTGCCGACCCACTGGCGCGGATCCGGATTCTCGCGGTTCCCGGTGGAGTTGTCGTGCCACGCGGTGACGACGATCATCGTGCCGCCGGGCAGCAGCGGGGCCACCTCTTCGTCGTAGATGTAGTTGATGTGCCAGTTCCACCGGAAGTTGCCCACGTTGTTGAGCATCCGGCGCGAACCGTCGGGCAGCACCGCCTCCATCGACATCGCCTTGCCGCGCATGTGCATGTGCGGCTGGTAGTTCTCGAGGCGGGCCGGCCCCTTGAGCATGGTGAAGCCCTGGCTCATGCCGATCTCGCCGGGGGGAATGTCGATGCCGCCCTGATGCCCGCGGAAGCCGTGCAGGATGGTCCGATACTTCGGCGTATATCCCGCCTCGTGGAAGTAGACCCCGAGCTCGACCACGTCGCCGGCCACTTCTTCGCCGATCGCGTGATAGTGGATGTCCCACTGAATCTGCGCGCCCGGCAGCATCAGCTTGCCGGCGTCGTCGGGGAAGATCTCGCCTTCCTTGCCGACCGCCCACTCCATGAACGTGCCGGGACCGATGTCGTCGTCGAAGTCCACGCTGTTGGCCAGCCCCGTCACCCCCTCCTCTTCCTGGAGGAGCCGCGCGATGGCGTGATGCACGACCTTGCGGCCGCCGGGGACCGAGGGCTTGATCTCGATCGCCTTCACCCAACGCTCGTCGGTCAGCCCGGTCTCGGCCAGCGGCCGCCACCACTTGTCCTGGCCGTCGGCGGCCACGTCGAAGGGAGCCGAGGGCACGACGAGATCGGGCTCGCCGAAGCGGTCCGACAGACGCCACGACTCGGGGTCGGGCCACTCGACCGCGGGCGGCAGGTCGGCGCGGTCGCCCAGGGGGGCGCCGCCGTCCACCCAGTTCACGATGGTGTCGATCTGCTCCTGGCTCAACGACCGGTCGTTCTTGAACGTCTGAATGCCGACGGTCCGGTCGATATGCCAGGGCGGCATCTCGAGCGAGACCACACGGTCCTTGATCGCCCGTGCCCAGGGCCGCACTTCCCCGTAGGTCAACAGGGACATCGGCGCGATGGAGTTGGGCTGATGGCACTCCTGGCACTTCTGCTGCAGAATCGGCGCGACGTCCTTCGCGAACGTCGGCTGGTAGTCGGCCTCGGCCTCGTTGGCCGCGGCCAGACCGGGCGCGGCGATCAGCGCGCACAGCGCCGCGCCGACACCGACCCACCGGCGGTACGACTTCGCATGCATGGCTTGCTCCTTGCCCCGCGCGAACGCCGCGCCGGGTTGAAGTGACGGTTTATCCGACGGTTTTATCACGGCCGGCCTTGCCGGTCCAGCCAGAAACGCCGGCCGCGGTTCCCGACCTCGAATCAGTCGCCGACGACCGCCTGATACACCAGACTGCGCGACAACCGCTGCACCTCGTTGATCGCGCCGCCGTTGTTCTGAATCATCCCGACGAATGTCAGGTCCTCCTCGGGATCGACCCAGAACCAGGTTCCGGCGATGCCGATCCAGTAGTAGGAGCCGGTGGACCAGGACTCGCCGGACGCGGGGCCGTCGGTGACGACCGAGAAGTTCAGCCCCCATCCCTGGCCCGGCCGCCGATAGGTCGCCTGCTGAGCGCCGGTCAGGTGGTTGGCGGACATCAGCTCCACCGAGCGAGGGGCCAGCAGGCGCACCCCGTCGAGCTCGCCGCCGTTCAGCAGCATCTGCGCGAACCGGAGGTAGTCGGGCGCCGTCCCGTACAGCCCGCCGCCGCCCGACGGCCCCGCGAGCGGCGCGTTCGGCGCCTGCGCGCCCCCCGGCGGGGGCATGAGGGCACCGTCGGGACCCGGCGTGTGACGCGCGGCCAGCCGGTGCATCTTGTCCGGGGGCACGTGGAACGCGGTGTCGACCATGCCCAGCGGCTCGAAGATGCGCTCGCGGAGGAACTCTCCCAGCGGCTGGCCGGAGATCTGCTCGACCAGATACCCCTGCACGTCGACCGAGATGCTGTACGCCCACGCCGTCCCCGGCTGCGACAACAGCGGAATCGCCACGAGCTTGTCGATCATCGCCTGCAGCGGCGCCCCGGTGTCGAGGACCCGGCCGTCGATGACGGCCCGGTTCACGGGGTGGCGCGGGTTGAGGACGTAGCCCAGCCCCGCGGTGTGCCGCATGAGGTCGCGCATGGTGATGCGCCGCCCGCGCTCGACCGGCTCGACCTTCATCGCGCCGTCGCCGTCCAAGCCGGTGTAGACCTGCAGATCGGCGAACGCGGGGATGTACATCGACACCGGATGGTCGAGCTGCCACCGGCCTTCCTCGTGCAGCATCATGAGGGCGGTGCCGACCACCGGCTTCGTCATCGAGAAGATGCGGAAGATCGAGTCGAGCTCGACCGGGTCGTCCTTGCCGACGTCGAGCTTGCCCACCGTGTCGGTGAACACGACCTTTCCGTGCCGGGCCAGCATCGTCACGATGCCGGCCAGCTTCCCGTCGTCGACCATCGCCTGCATGCCGGCGTCCAGCCGCTCGAGGCGCTTGGCGGACACCCCGACGGACGCGGGGTCGGCGACGGCCAGGTCGCGCGCCGCCTCGGCCCGGACCGCGGCCGCCGGCGCGCCGTGGAACGTGGTCGAAACGACGACGAGCGCCGCCAATGCGACGAGCCCGAACAGGAACGACCGCCACCGAATCGACATGCTATTCACCGTAAACTGCTCCTCAGTAGACGATCACGAACGAGCCGTCCGCTTCGGTGACGACCGTCGGCACGCTACGCGCCGGGATCGGCGCCGGCGCGCGGCCCGCATCGCCGCGGGGACGACCGCCTGCATCGAACGCCTGCCAGTGCAGGCTGCCTCCCGACTGCCACCCGGGACCGTCCCCCCACGCCAGCAGGATGTCGCCGCGGTGGTTGACGGCCACCGTCGCGTTCTTGCGCCGGAACTCCGCCTCTCCCGGCGGGGACCACGGCTCGTCCAGCCGTTCGGTGTTCGCCAGATAGACCTGCCCCTCGGTCTCCCACGCCACCACCGTGCCGTCCGGGCCGGCGCCCAGGGTGGTGGTGGCGACCGGGCACGCGCCGATGTCCCACGGCTGGATGAGCTGGTCGTCGAAGCTATGCCCGCGATCGGTGCTGGTGAGCAGCCGCATGCCGCGATGCACGTTGTCTCCCGCCCCGCGATAGGACACGTGGACCGCGCCCGCGCCGTCGGTCGCCGCCCGCAGCCCGCAGCACCCGCACGCCCCCGCGGGGGCGGGACTGACGGTGCGCGGCGGGTCGAAGTGCTCCCCGTGGTCGCGCGACGCCGCCAGGTAGACGCGGCGGTCGGCGTCCTGGACCGGATCGGCGTGCCAGAAGACGTAGACGTCGCCGTCGGGGCCCACCGCGACCGTCGAGCCGGTCTCCACGCCGCCTTCCTCCTTGGCCGACAGCGTCTGCTGGGGCTCGAACGCCCCGGCCGCGTCGGTGCGCGTGTAGAAGAACCGGGTGGGGTCGCGGTGGAACCAGGTGACGTGCAGGCGGTCGTCGGGTCCGATGGCGAGCTGCCCGCCGTCGACCGGCCCGAGGCCGGTGACCGAGTGCGGCCGGCTGTTGACCCGCTGCGGCACCGACCAGTCCGCCGCCCCCCGAGCCCGGGTGACGTGCCACAGGTCGCCGCTGCTCATCGACCCCGTGTAGTAGATCAGATGCAGCCGCCCGTCGCCGTCGATCGCGGCCTGGGGCAGGCTGGCCCCGGCGGGGGCGCGCAGCACGTCGACGCCGGGGGCCGACCCGCCGCAGCCCGCTGCCGAGGCCGCGAAGAGCGCGAGCACGAGGAGCCCGCGGTGGATCCGCGCGTTGCAGAAATGCCTCATGACCCTCTCACCGGTGACCCTGTCGCGACGGCACGGCGCCCCGGCGGCACGGCACCTCGACGGTACGGCGCCCCGACGTAAGTTCACCCCGCCCCGACGGTTCCGTCTACGGCGCGCCGATCTTGCCGGCTTCCTGGAGACGGGCTCCCCGCAACGTATGCTCGAGCGCGTAGTTCCCCTCGTGACAGGCGAACTCGTAGATCACCCCGGTCCCCGGCGCGGGCCGCATGTAGATCCGTGCGGTCCAAGGCTCCGTCCACGTGTTCGGGTCGTCCATGGTGTACTCGTAGGCGAGAGTCTCGGGACCCGCCCGCGTGAAACGCTCGATCAGGCGCAGATCCTGCGACGATCCCCCAGACCCGCGCTTCAGGTTCGTCGTCTCCACGACCAGCGTATCTCCCTCCCAATGGCCGTGCGACACGCCCAGGTTGCTCCGGAGCGACGTCGCCGAAGGCCCCTCTGCGAGCGGGATGATGCGGGTATCGTGCATCATCTCCATCTGAATCACGACGTGGCCGGCCGTCTGCAGAATCTGGTAGTTGCTGTTGTAGCCGCGGCCGGTCATCGGAATGCGTCCGCCGCTGCACCGCAGTCCGGCCCCGAGATCCTCGGGTCCCCGCGGAAAGGGCGGGCGCTCCACGCCGCGCGCCGCGGCTCGCCGCTGCTCGGCGTCGGCGGTCAGGGCGGGCAGGCGGCCGTTCGGAGGATCGACGAGGAGCGATGTCCGGTTGTCGAACCAGCGGTCGATCAACCAGAACTGGTTGTAGTTGCCGGTCCCCTCGGGATTCTCCTCCGTCACCCCGTCACCGGACTGATAGTCCTCCCGGCCGGTCAGCGCGGCCCGGAACACGCTCTCCCCGAACGCCGCGTCGGTCTCTCCGTTGAACAGCTCGGACGCGCGCGTCCGCAGGGTCGCGACCTCCTCGTCGGTCAGAAAAGCCTTGTCGGCGAGCTCGGCCGGCCGTTCGAGCGGCGTCGCCGAGTCACTCGCCCAGATCCCCTGCAGGTCGGGCTGACCATCCGCGGTGCGAGGCGCCTTCCAGCCCTCCGGCGCCGGCCCCTGTGCCGTCACCGCCACCGGCCCGGCCAGCACGAACGCCGTCACCGCCGCCGCCGTGAAGCTTCGCCCGTTCATCGGCCCCTCCCGGAAAACCGCGGTCGCCCGCGAACCCGCCACATCGACAACGATAGGACGTTGCACCCGCCAGCGCAAGCGCCGGCTCAGCCCGCGGCGGGGAGCCGGCGGCGCTTCAGGATCCACTTCACCGCGAGCAACAGGAACACCGCCAGCACCAGCATCAAGCCAATCGTCGGATAGTGCCGCTGCAGCGTCTCGAACGCGCGGTCGCCGAGACGGACGGCCAGGTACGCCTCGGCGGTGAAGCGAACCAACCGCCCGGCGAATATCACGCCGGCGAACCGGGTCCACGACATGCCGACGATCCCGGCGACCAGCATGAACACTTTCGTCGGGAACGGCGGGGGGGCGAGGACCGCGACGAGCATCGCCGCGATATCGTTCTCGTGGACCTTCCGGGTGACCCACTCGCGTTTTTCGGGGTCGAGGCGGCGGACGGCGCGGTCTCCGCCGGTGCGCCCAATCCGATAGAGCACCAGGCAGCCCAGCGTCGACCCCGTCGCCGCGGCCAGCGCAATCCAGACGAACTGCGACGGCTGCTGCCAGGCCAGCAGCAGCAGCACGACGTCAACGCCGCCGGGCAGAGGAATCCCGGCCGAGTCGAGAAGAGCGATGAGAAACAGCCCCGGGATCCCCAGGGCCAGGAGACTGTCGCGGAATCCGTCCATGAGTGGCGTCAAGGTCCCGGAGGACACGATTCGAACCGCCGGAATCGGGATTATAGTCCCGCCCGCCGCGCATGGCGTGCGAGCGCCGGTTTTGCCTTTCGCCTCCGGCACTGATAAGATCTGTGGACGGATTTTAGATACAGATCGGCCGGGGGTGGGTATCCTCATCCGTTGAGCCGACAGGTCTCCAACCGCTTTCCCAGAGCGCGTCACTATCGACAGACCTGTCCGTCTGCTCAGGCCGATCCGCACCCCGCCCGAGGAGGTGACGATTGGCAACTCGTGGACGACCGACACAGCAGAAGCGACAGCGCGAACGTGCACGGCAAGAGCAGCGCAAGATAAAGGACGCGCGGCGTCAGGAAGCGAAGGACCGCCGCGTGGAGGCCCCCGGGCAGACATCCGCGGGCGGCGACCGCGATCTGGAAGGGATCGTCGCGGGGCCCCAGCCGCTGGCCGAGTGGCAGGTCGAGGGTCTCGCCACGTTCGAGGAGACCGACGAGTCGGCGGACGAGCCGGCGGAAGAGCCCGGGCCCAACGGCTGAGCCCGGGGCGCTCTCGGGACGGCGCGGCATTCTCGCCGCGACCGGCCACGCGGCGCATCGGCAGTCGGCGGCCCGAACGAAGAGGGCCGCAGCGGAGTATACTGAGAGGTTGTATCCTGGGTGCACACGGCCCGGATCCCCGGTGCCTGAATGCCGATCGCGGCGCGAGCCGGAGAAAGACGAGGAAGAACAGCAAAAATGGCCTCGGAACACACGAAGACCCTCACCGACGGCGATTTCGAGCAGGCGGTTCTACAATCGGACAAACCGGTGCTCGTAGACTTCTGGGCGGAGTGGTGCGGCCCATGCCGCATGATCGCCCCTGCGGTCGAAGCGCTGGCCGACGAGTACACCGGCCGCGTCGTCGTGGGCAAGCTGAACATCGACGACAACCCGGACACGCCCATGAAGTACAGTGTCCGTTCCATTCCCACGCTGCTGCTGTTCAAGGGCGGCGAAGTCGTGGAGTCGACCGTCGGCGTGGCCGGCAAGGATCAGTTGGCCGATCTGCTTGACAAGCACGTCTAGCGGGAGACCGTGGCGAAAGTCCCCGCTGCATTCGACCGGCGAGGTGCAACGCGCGGTTTCACCACGGGCTCCTGGCCCGAATCGCCGAGGCGTCCGCAGCAACGGCGCGGACACCTGCGGGGTTGGTTGGGCGGGAACCGAAGCCGCAAGGCGATGATCCCGCGCCGGCCGTTGCATCCGCGTGGATGACGGATCGCGGGCCGGCCCGGGCCGGTCACCGCTCCCGAGGATGTGGTGATGGCACACAGATCCGTTCGGCGCCGTTTCGGCTCCATGACTCGAACCCGGGTCGCAGTCACCCTCCTGATCGCCGCCGCGGCGAGCGGATGCACCATCGAGTGGGCCCCGGCCGCCGTCGCGCCCGCCGAAACCCCGGCCGCCCCGGCCGCGCCCGCCGAGACCCGGGCCGTCCACCTGCTTCAGCCCGGACCGGCCCGCGACCCCTACGCCGACCTCCGGCCGGACGAGCAGGCGATCGTCGACCTTTTCGAGAACACCAGCCCGTCGGTCGTTTACATCAGCACCGTCACGCGCCGCCGGGACTTCTTCGGGCGTGCCACCGGCGAGGTGCCGCTGGGCACCGGGACCGGCTTCGTCTGGGACCAGGACGGCCACGTCGTCACCAACTACCATGTCCTGCAGGGTGCGTCGTCGGCGCGCGTGGTCATGCACGATCAGACCAGCTACCTGGCCGACTACGTCGGAGGCTCGGACCGGCACGATCTGGCGGTGCTGCGGATCGACGCCCCGGCCAACTCGCTGCGGCAGGTCCGACTGGGCGACAGCGACCGGGTGCGCGTCGGGCAGAGCGTGTACGCCATCGGGAACCCGTTCGGACTGAGCGCCACGCTGACCACCGGGATCATCTCGGCCCTCAATCGCCGGATCGAAGGTCTGACCGGTGA
This sequence comes from Vicinamibacterales bacterium, assembly GCA_965229825.1. Taxonomy (GTDB): domain Bacteria; phylum Acidobacteriota; class Vicinamibacteria; order Vicinamibacterales; family UBA8438; genus JAJEEA01. Next base: position 188,425 of record CBDDJQ010000010.1, on the reverse strand, counting down.
CATCATCGAGGACGTCATTCAGATCGATGCGGCCATCAACACCGGCAACTCCGGCGGCCCCCTGCTCGACAGCCGCGGCCGGTTGATCGGCATCAACAGCCAGATCGTCAGCCCCTCGGGCGCCTCGGCCGGCGTCGGCTTCGCCATCCCCGTCAATACCGTGATGCGGGTCGTGCCGCAATTGATCGCCACCGGCGAGTACACGCCGGTGCGACTCGGCATCACGACGAATCAGCGGCTGAACCGGATCGTCACGGCGCGGCTGGGGGTGAACGGGATTCTCATCGCCGAGGTCGACCCGCGATTTCCGGCGGCCAGGGCCGGCCTGCGCGGCACCGAACCGGACGCCAACCAGCTCGGCGACATCATCGTCCGCATCGACGGCGAACCGGTGCAGTCGCTGCGCGATCTGCGCCTGGTGCTCGACCGGTACGAGCCGGGCGACGAAGTCGAAGTGACCGTCTCGCGCGACGGCGAGTTGCAGGACCTCGTCGTCCCGCTGACATCGCCGTCCCGCTGACGTGGCGCGGCCCTCCCTCGCCGGCCGCCGGCCTGCCCCCATGCCCGAGTTCGTCAGCATCCCGCCGGGCTGGTTTCTCATGGGGAGCGACGAGGGCCAGCCGTCGGAGCGCCCCGTCCACCGGGTCTGGGTCGACGGGTTCCGGATGGCCGTCCATCCCGTGACCCGGGCCGAGTACGCCGGGTTTCTCGACGCCACCGGTCACGAGCTGCCGCGCGAGTGGGACAATCCTGCGTTCGCGGCGGAAGACCTGCCGGCGGTCGGGGTGAGCTGGCACGACGCGGTCGCGTTCTGCGCCTGGCGTTCGCGCCGCGCCGCCGCGGTTCGGCTGCCGACCGAGGCGGAGTGGGAGCGGGCGGCCCGCGGCGGACCCGACGGGCAGCGGTATCCGTGGGGCGACGAGATTCCCGACTGGGTGCCGAACCGCGGCCGGGGCCCGCTCGAGGGTCCGTGGCCGGTCACGCTGGGGACGCCCAACGGATTCGGGCTCTACGGCATCGGTGCCAACATTCACGAGTGGTGCGCCAACTGGCATGCGCGCGACTTCTACCAGCGCACGCCGGCCGTCAACCCGGTGGGCCCGGACGAAAGCCGGCGCCGCGCATCCCGGGGCGGCGCGTGGCGTCACGCGCTGACCCTGAACCGGACCGCCGCCCGCAGCAGCCTCGACCCGTCGCTGCGCTACACCGACTACGGGTTCCGGCTCGCGAGATCGCGCGGACACACTCGCGCCGGCGCCGCTCGCACCGACCTTCATGCCCAGGGAGACCCATGACGACTGAACGAACGCTCGCGCCGTACGGGTCGTGGGAATCTCCGGTCACGACGGAGATGCTGACCGCGGGGGCGTTGCGGTTCGAAGGCATCGCCGTCGACGGCGGCGACGTGTACTGGGTCGAGTCGCGTCCCGACGAGGCCGGCCGGTGCGCGGCGATGCGGCGGGCCGCGGACGGTACGCTGTCGGAGGTGACCGCGCCCGGCTACAGCGCCCGGACCCTGGTGCACGAGTACGGGGGCGGCGCGCTGGCGGTGTCGAACGGCGTGGCGTACTTCTCGAACTTCTCCGATCAGCGCCTGTACCGGCGGCCGGTGGACGCCTCCGAGGCGCCGGCGGCGATCACGCCGGAGATCGCGGTTCGGTATGCCGATGCGACGGTGGACGATGCCCGAGGACGGCTGATCTGCGTCGCCGAGGACCATCGCCGCCAGGGAGTCGAGGCCCAGAACCTGCTGGTGGCCGTCCCGAGCGCCGGGGGCGAACCGGCGCCGGTGCATCGTGGCTTCGATTTCCATGCGTCGCCGCGCCTCAGTCCCGACGGACGCCGGCTGGCGTGGGTCTGCTGGAACCACCCCAACATGCCGTGGGACGCGACGGAGCTCTGGGTCGCGGACGTGGCCGCCGGCGGCGCCCTGTCGTCGGCGCGCAGGATTGCCGGGGACGCCGCCGGCGACGTCTCGGTGCTTCAACCCGCGTGGGGTCCCGACGAAACCCTGTACTGCGTCTCGGACGCCTCGGGCTGGTGGAACCTCCAGCGTTGGGACGAGGACCGGCTGACGCCCGTGCTGCCGATGGAGGCCGAGTTCGGATTGCCCCCCTGGGTGTTCGGCATGTCCCGCTACGCGGTGCTCGATGCGAATCGTCTCGTCGCGCACTACGAGAACGCGGACGGGAGCCGGCTGGGGGTGATAGACGCGGCGACGGGGAGGTTGCGCGAGATTGCCACGCCGTTCACGACGTTCGGCTTCTTTGCCGGCGTGGTGCAGGGCCGCCTCGTGTGCGTGGCCGCGAGCGCGGAAGCCGGCGCGGCCCTCGTCGCGATCGACGCCGAGAGCGGAGCGTGCGAGACGCTGCGCCGCGGCTCGCAGCTGCGGCTCGATGCCTCGTACGTCTCGCGCGCAGAGACCATCGCCTGCCCGAGCACGGGCGGACGCACCGCGCATGCCTACTACTACGCGCCGCGCAATCCCGCATTCCGCGCCCCCGAGGGGGAGCGGCCGCCGCTGCTCACGTTCACCCACGGCGGGCCGACCGGCAGCACCGACCCCGGGTTCAAGCGGGCGATTCAGTACTGGACGACGCGCGGGTTCGCGGTCGTCGACGTGAACTACGGCGGGTCGACCGGGTACGGCACCGCCTACCGCCGCCGGCTGCGCGGCAACTGGGGCGTCGTCGATCGCGAAGACTGCGAAGCGGCGGCGGGCTACCTCGTCGCGCGGGGGGACGTCGATCCGGCCCGGCTCGCGATTCGCGGCGGCTCGGCCGGCGGCTACACCACGCTGTGCGCGCTCGCGTTCGGGGGCGTGTTCACAGCCGGGGCGTCCTACTACGGCGTCTCCGACGCGGCGGCCCTGGCGCAGGACACGCACAAGTTCGAGTCGCGCTATCTCGACTCGCTGATCGGCCCCTACCCCGAACGCGCCGACCTGTACGAGCAGCGTTCGCCGATCCACGCCGTCGACCGCCTCTCCTGCCCCGTCATCTTTCTGCAGGGCCTCGAAGATGCCATCGTGCCGCCCGATCAGACCGAGCGCATGGTCGACGCCCTGCGCAGGAAGGGGCTCCCCGTCGCCTGTCTGACGTTCGCGGGCGAGCAGCACGGCTTCCGCCAGGCCGCGAACATCGAGCGCGCGACCGAGGCCGAGCTCTACTTCTACGGCCGCATCTTCGGCTTCACCCCGGCCGGCGTCATCGAACCCGTCGAGATCGAGAACCTCGGGCCATGAGCGATTCCCTCAACGACGCTACGACGGTGCCGACCGCCAATCGCGTCGCGACAAGGAACGTCGCGCCATGACCGACTCCCAGCTTGCGGCGGCCGTCGCAGACCGCGTGCGCGACGCCGGCGGACGGGCCCTGTACGTCGGCGGCTGGGTGCGCGACCGCCTGCTCGGCCGCGAGTCGAAGGACATCGACCTCGACGGGCGCGAGTCGAAGGACATCGACCTCGAGGTGTACGGCATCGAGGCCGACCGGCTTCGCGAGCTCCTCGGCCAGATTGGCCCCGTCAACACCGTCGGCCAGAGCTTCACCGTCTACAAGATCGGCGGCATCGACGTCTCGCTGCCCCGCACCGAATCGAAACAGGGCCGCGGCCACCGCGGCTTCATCGTCACCGGCGATCCCTGGATGCCGGTAGAAGAGGCGGCGCGACGCCGCGACTTCACCGTCAACGCCATCGCCTGGGACCCCCGGCGCGACGAGTACATCGACCCCTTCGGCGGCCGCGCCGACCTCGAGCGCCGCCGCCTGCGCGTGGTGGACCCGACCACTTTCGCAGACGACAGCCTGCGGGTCCTCCGCGCCCTGCAGCTCGCGGCCCGCTTCGAACTCACCCCGGACGACGCCACCACGCGCATCTGCCGCGGCATCGCCCTCGACGACCTTCCCGCCGAACGCATCTGGGGCGAGCTCGAGAAGCTGCTGCTGCAGGCCCAGCGGCCCTCGCTCGGATTCGACCTCGCCCTCCGCCTGGGGGTCATCGCCCGGCTCTTCCCCGAGCTCGAAGCCCTGATCGACTGCAAGCAGGAGCCCGAATGGCACCCCGAAGGCGACGTCTGGGTGCACACCCTGATGGTCATCGACCAGGCCCGCACCCGCATCGACGACCTCGACCACCCCCAGCAGGTCGCCCTGATGCTCGGCGCCGTCTGCCACGACCTCGGCAAGCCCGCCACCACCGAGCTCATCGACGGCCGCATCCGCTCGCGCGGCCACGAAGAGGCCGGCGTGCCGCCCACCCGCGCGTTCCTCGACCGTCTCGACATCCACACCCTCGCCGGCTACGACGTCCGGCAGCAAGTGTTCAACCTCGTCGCGCAGCACCTGAAGCCGGGCATGTGGCACCGCGGCGCCGACCCCGTCGGCGACGGCGCCTTCCGCCGCCTCGCCCGCAAGGTCGACCTGGACTTGCTGGCCCGGCTGTCCGTAGCGGACTGCCTGGGCCGCACCGGCAACTTCGACTGCACCGCGACCCTGGACTGGTTCCTCGACCGCGCCCGCGCCCTCGGCGTCGAGCACGAGGCCCCCGCGCCGCTCCTGCTCGGCCGCCACCTGCTGCAGCTCGGCCTGTCGCCCGGACCCGAGATCGGGCGGATTCTCAAGGCCATCTACGAACGGCAGCTCGACGGGGAAGTCACGTCCCTGGAGGAGGCACTGGGCGCCGCGCGGAATCTACTTGCCGATCGCCGCCGACCGCGCTCAGTATCGCCATGAGCTCATCGTGCGCCAACCGCCTTTCCCTGGGAGGGCGCGTGTACTGGACGCCGGAGTCGGAGTCGGACCTGCCGAGCCGGACCTCGCCCGCCCGCGCCAACCGCAGCAGTTCCTCGTCGGGGTCCAGGCCGGGGGGCGCCTGGGGAACCACGTCGCCCACCGGCACTCCCCGCCTGGTAACGGCAATCCGCTCGCCGGACTGGGCGGCGCGAAGATACTCGCTGAGGCGGTTCTTCAGCGTCCTGATTCCGACCGTCTTCATCCGCACAATGTAGCCTCAGCGTGGCCCGACTGGAAGGCGCGTCGCAGTCGTTCCCGAGTCGCTTGCCATCACCCCCAATGGGCGAGGTCACGCCGCCCCAAAGGGCCATGGACGCCGCTCGGGGGCTTCTCGATGCATATTCAGCCAACTGACCAATCTGGATCCTCCGTTCTGAATTAGGATTAGGATGCTCGCGAACGTGCAACACATCCCTATTTGAGGCTCGCCAAGTAAACCAGCTCTTGGCAAACCACCCGGAAGTCTGTGGCAAGCCGTTCAATGTCCTCTCGATGTGCATTGTATCGCCGGCTGTGTGCCGACCAATCGCCAATATTCTTTAGTTTCGGTAGTGCCCGTCGAGTGATCCGTCCAAGGTTCCAGCTAGTCTCCGAGAGCATCCCGACGATCAAATCCGAGAGCATCAAGAAGTCGCCCTGAGAATTCTTGATCTTGCTAGCGATGCCAGCCGCCTCGAAGCACTCTATAATCAGTGTTTCCAAGAGCCGACGCATCATGACCGCACATCCATCGAACCAACCCTTCTCGTAGCAGCCATTGATCTGAAATACAACCCGCTCAATGTAACCACGAGTACCCGACACACAGGCATGCGGCAACACACCTTGGCTATTGGGCCGCGTGCCCGCGGAGGGCGGTACGAAGATAATCGGCGCTTCAGCCTGCACACTCTTGGCAAGAAGCAGCACTTCACGGGCTTTGGTCGTGTTCACCTATCACCCCTCGCGATAAATGTGCTTTGCCATGCTCTCGAAAATCTGGTCTATCTGGTCGGGTGTGGCATCCGATGAGACTGCAGGTTAATGTACACGCTGGGACCGTTCCCAACGCCGTCTTCGCGTTCACCGGAGCTACGTCTCTCGCTGCGATTGCCAGTGACTGGTTTCTCGCCCCCATTGCCACTGATTGTGCTTTTTGGGCTCTCCTCAAACGGGTGTGGGTGGGTTGAGGCGCGATCGGCGGGTCGGCGAGGGGTGCTGGCAGTTCACCTGACCGGCGGCGGGCGTGGCGCACCGTGGCGGGATATAGTCGGAGCGGAGTAGCTGCGGGCCGGCCGGCGTGTCAACGCGCTACGCGCGTCCTTCGCTGCGCTGCGGCCCTTCGGGTGACACACCGTCCGTCCCTCCGCTCAAGCAGCAGATATGGGCCTTGCGGCCCGGCCTGGACGGGGGCGTCCCGGCCGTCCACGACAACGCGGAAAGCGCGACGGCTGGCGGTTCGGGGATAGACGCTGGCTGATTGCCCCAACGGCCACCTCGGGTCCCGGCGCCGGCGGCGGACGCCCGTTGGGCGGGGCCAAGGGTGTTGTCGGGGCCGCGTGCGTCGTCTCGCTTGGCGGAAGCGGTTGCAAACGCAAGGGGCTTCCTGGTCTCATGGGCGTGTATCACCACGACCCGCGAGGAGGAGAGCCCCATGCGTCTGACTACGTTACTACGGCGGCTGTTGGGTGTCACGCAGATGTACGTCAAGCAGGTGGAAATGGCCGCCGACGGTCCGTTGACGGTGTCGGTGGAGCCGGCGTGGCGGCGTTCCCGGTGCGGGACGTGCGGGAAGCGGTCGCCGCGGTATGACCGGCAGCCGGTGCGCGAGTGGCGGCATCTGTCCTGGGGCCGGATGCCGGCGTGGCTGCGGTATGCGCCGTGGCGGGTGTCGTGCCGGCGTTGCCGCGGGGTGAAGGTGGAGCAGGTGCCGTGGGCGAGCGGCAGCAGCGTGTTCACGTCGGGGTTCGAGGAATTGGCGGCGTATCTGGCGCAGGTGACGGACCGGACGGCGGTGAGCCGCCTGCTGGGGATATCGTGGGTGACGGTGGGCAGCATCGTGGAACGGGTTGTGGCGCGGCGGCTGGACGGGGCTCGGTTCGCCAAGCTGAGACGAATCGGCGTCGATGAGTTCAGCTACCGGAAGCGTCACCGCTACCTGACGATCGTGGTTGACCATGACGAGCGTCGGGTGGTTTGGGCGGGGCGGGGGCGCAGCGCCGAGACGCTGGGGGCCTTCTTCGAGCAGTTGGGACCTGGTGGCTGTGCGCGGATCGAGTTGGTGACGGCGGACCTGGCGTCGAGCTGGCAGAAGGCGCTGCGGGCGTGGGTTCCGCACGCGCGGGTGGTGTTCGACCGGTTTCACGTTGAACGGCTTGCGGCGGATGCGGTTGACGAGGTGCGGCGTTCGGAGCAGCGGCGGCTGGCCTCGGAGCCGGAGGATGCGAAGGCGCTCAAGGGGACGCGCTATGCGTTGCTGAAGCACCCGGCGCGGCTGAGGCCTGGTGAGGCCCGGCGTCTGGAGACGTTGCGTCGTAAGAACCGGGCGCTGGACCGGGCCTACGAACTGAAGGAGTACCTGGCGACGATCCTGGGGCAGGCGACACCCGAGGATGCGCCGGCGCTGCTCGATGAGTGGCTGGAGTGGGCTGCGCGGTCCCGCCTGACGCCGTTCGTGAAGCTGGGGCGTACGATTCGGAAACACGCTGAAGGCATCCTGGCGTACCTGGACACGAAGATGACGAACGGTCCGGTGGAGGGCATCAACAACAAGCTGCGGGTGATCGCGCGTCGCGCCTATGGCTTCCACTCGCCCGGCGCGTTGATCTCGATGCTGTTCCTCTGCTGTGGAGGCATAGAACTGGCGCCGCCGCTACCCACACGCATTTGAGGAGACTCATATGTTCCCTGCCGCCCCGATTCCCGGGTTGTATTAGGAAACTCGCGCACCACCTCATCAACGCGCGTATTGAGCCTTCGGCGGGCCATCCTATTGTCAAGACCCTCCATCGTCAACGCACCAATGCGTTCTAACCGAAAGCGCAGGGACAATTTGTGTGGTCCGGTTGTTACGGTTTGAACACCCACCATAGTCCTTTCAGACAATGACCGAAATGCCCCTGTGCTGCGGGCCGCGGAGTCTGCTATTCCCACAAGTCCGAATACCAACTCCCTAATCATTCGTTCCGTCGATATCTCCTGGGCTGGATCCGTCTCCGCAAGTAATATAATTCTGTGAAGCTCATCGCAGATTTCCCGTACAGTTGAGTACCGCTCGCCTTGCCGTAGTGCGGTTGCGCGCTCGTATAGCCGCAACACTGCACTCGCTGCATCGCCCGAGCCCCATTGGCGTAGGCGGCCGCGCAACTCATCCATGTTGTCCGCAGCGCTCTGGAGTGGATCAGACCCTGTAAGCCCAAAAAATAGTAGCTGACCGAATGCGTACTGGTCCACCCGCGGGTCTCGCGCCATCGGCGAGCGCGGCCTGTGAACCTGCTCAGGTGCGCAATAGAATGCGCTACCTATCGCTTCTCTTGTAACCATACTCGCCGTCGAAAACCACGCCAAGTCAAAGTCGGCAAGGTGCGCCAGCCAGATGCCGTTGGTTTCTTGGAGCAGGATGTTCTCGGGTTTGACGTCTCGATGCACCACACCTCTACTGTGGGCATGCGCAATCGTTTCCGCAACCGTCAGGAGGAGGCGTAACTGTTCTGGAACATCGAGTGTTCCCGTGAACTCTCTAAAGTTAGGTCCATCGATGTACTCCATGGAAAAACCCAGCGGGCACTCATATAGTTCTCCGACCTTGACCACCAGTGGATGATCTAGCATCTTCATTGCTTCAAAGCCACGGCGGAAGCGACTCACTTTGTCACGCAGGCGTATGTCCTGACCGTGATATATCTTGAACGCTCTCCGAGCTATTTCGCTACCGCCAGGTTTACCCTGAAAAAGCCACACGGTTCCGAACGTTCCGTACCCAAGACGTCGTTCAACGGTGCCCCACGGGGTTTCGGAGACATTCTCGATATCGCCCAGTCGCGCCTGCCAAGCACGTATCTCATCCATTAAGATCTGAAACGGCTTGTGATTCTTTAGCTCCAGGTACTCACTCTCTCTCTTGCCGAACCACGCAACAATCGGTCGCAGGCGCTGACATGCAGCCTTGTAGGCTGTGCGCGACCACACTTGTCTATTGGCATAGTCGCGACCGGTCTCCATCTGAAACGTGTTCAGGTGCTCCTGTGCGTCGCGCACAATAGCATGCAATCGTGTCCCGCTGGCTGGCGCACGCCGCACCGGGGCGAACCCTGCGCCAATCAGAAACACGCCGGCAATATCCCCTCGGTACACCATCGTCTGCGCCATGGCGTGCCCTTGAAGTGACCTGGATAGGTAGTCGTGCAGACTGGATGCAGTTACTTGCCCTTCCTCGTTTGCGGCGTTCCCAATCAGCGCCTCAAGAAGGTGAAAGGAGAATATGCTGTGCCCTAACCCGGATTATGCGTGAAGGTGTTGATTCTGGGAGAGACACAAGGGCCTCCGTGTGGTACAAACGTAGTGTATATAAACGTTTAGCCACGACGGAGGCCCCTGCGTGACACCTGACACGATACCACAGAGTGTTCTGTTTCCGGATCTGTTCGACAAGCCCCTCGTCGCCACGTTCAACCAGGAGCACGCGAGTTCCGACGGCGGCGCCGTCCTGCTCAAGGCGGCCGAGCGCGTGTACGGCTTGGTCAAGGCGTTCGCCCGGTGTCTGGCCGACAAACGCGCACCCGGGAAGATTCGGCACACGCTCGCGGACCTGATCGGCCAGCGGGTCTTCGGCATCGCGTGCGGTCATCCCGATGGCAACGATGCCGACCACTTGGCCGACGACCCCATCCACAAGCTGCTGCTCGGGCGGGACCCGGTGTCCGGCGCGCCCTTGGCGTCGCAACCCACGATCTCGCGATTCGAGAACGGCGCGCGCCGCACCGTGCTCTACCGGATGGGGCGCGAGTTGGCAGCGTGCGTCATCGAGCGTCATCGGCGCCGCCTGCACGGGCGGGCGCGCCGGATCACGATCGATCTGGACCCGACCGACGACCTGACGCACGGGGCCCAGCAGCTCACGTTCTTCAACGGGCACTATGGCGGCTGGTGTTATCTGCCGATGCTGGGGTTTCTGAGCTTCGACCGCGAGGCGGAGCAGTATCTGTGCGCGGCGGTGCTGCGGCCCGGGAAGGCAGTGGCCGCCGACGGGACCCTCGGCCTGCTGTGTCGGTTGCTCCCGCTGTTGCGGGCCGCGTTTCCGCGGGCGCGGTTTCTCGTCCGGCTCGACGGGGGCTTTGCGACCCCGGAGATCTTCGATTTCCTGGATGCGGAGCCCCGGCTCGACTATGTCGTGGCGATGGCGAAGAACGCGGTGTTGCAGCGGCATGCGGAGTCCGCCATGCAGGTGGCCCGCGCGCAGAGCGAGGTCGGTGGCGAGACCGCGCACGTCTATACCGACACCCGCTACGCCGCCGGCACGTGGGACCACGAGCGCCGGGTCGTGATCAAGGCCGAAGTCGTTCGCCTCGGAGACCGCGAGCCGCGGGACAACCCGCGGTTCGTGGTGACGAATCTGCGGCAGACGCCGCGCTTCATCTATGAGAAGGTCTACTGTGCTCGCGGGGACATCGAGAATCGGATCAAGGAACTGCTCGATGGGCTGCAGATCGACCGCACGAGCTGCTGTCTGTTCCCGGCGAACCAGTTGCGCGTCTTCCTGACCGCCGCGGCCTACGTGCTCATGCAGGAACTGCGATTGCGGGCGGCGCGTACTGCGTGTGCCCGCAGCCAGGTAACGTGGCTGCGCGACCGGCTGCTGAAGCTGGGGGTCCACGTCGTCCGCTCGGTCCGCCGCGTGGTTCTGCATCTGCCGCGCTCGACGCCGCACCTCGAGGCGTGGCGGCACATCGCACTCGCGCTAGGCGCGCGCGCCGGATAGCCCACCCGTTGCGCCGCGCCCACCTGCTTCCTGGGCGGCATGGGCCGCGCCGCCGGCGGGGCTGTCGCTGCCCAACCCTCGCGTCCGTCATGCCCCCCCCGGTCGGCTGCTCAACCCCGGCTCCGCTTGCAGGCGACGATGTCCGAGACCCATTCCTGCGCCGATCACGCCCTTTGGCGGTCGAATCTGGACCTTCGTGAATAATGCAGGCTAATCCCGTACATTCATACGCAGCCTCATCGGGTCGACACGCGGCAAACAACACATTGCCGTCTGGAAGTGAAATGAATGAGTTAGTGACTTCCGGCGGCCGCAGCAACGGCGTCGCGCCCTGTGCGGTGGCGAAAGTCATCGCGCCCGCATGACAGCAATCCAAAACGATAGTCGTTGTCCGTCCTGGTCGCGCGCGGGCGCTAACGAGCCTGGCGAGGAACGCTAAATCTATTCCAAGGTCGTCGGGACTGGCGTCCGTCGTGCAGAGGTACGGGCCGTAGGGGGGTGCGGCCCCGTGGCCCGAGAAGTAGAATAGCAGGTTATCGGCGTCACTATTTAGCAGTTCATGCAGTGCTTTAAGAAGCCGCGGCCGCGTCGCTTGCTCGTCGAATAAGGTCTCGACGGTGAAGCCATACTCCTCGAACATCAACACCTCAGCGACGTCCTGTGCATCGGCTACGCTGAACTCTAAGGAACTTGCGTTGGCGTACTCGCACACTCCCACGATGAGGGCACGAGCGCGTCGTGATCCTGTAGCTCGGATGGTATTCGGTTACCGGGTGCGGGACTGATTTTCTCCAGTGGAAATGGGCGGAAATGAACCGAGCCGTCGGGGAAGTTGCTGCATGACGAGGTTGTCCCCGCGCAGATTTGTCGGCATCGCAGCGTCGGTCTCTGTGGCTGTGAGGAGGCCGGAAACGAGGGGCACGAGGGGCGACTCGCCGGCCGGCGGACCTGTGCAGAGCATGTCGCTGTTGAGAGCGCCCATGGCAGACTCGCAGTCCCATTGTCGCCAAGGCAGCTTGTCGGCGCGTCATCGGCAGCGACGGTCGGTCCGGCTGGTTCGCTCGCGGAGCGCTGGGTCTGGCGGCTCCGCGGCGCCCCGGTCCCCCGCGGCGGCGCGAGACCACGCGGGTCCCGGCGACGGCGCCGCCGCCATGAGGGACACGCGGCGGGGACCGACGCCGCGAACAGCGGCGAGCTGCCTGGTGGCGTTCCCGCCGCTGGCGGCGAAACCCACGGGTCGCGGGCTCGGGCGGCGGCGGGACGGCGCGGATTGAGTGCGGGCCGGGGGCGCGCAGGAGGACGGGAAGCGGATGAGCGGTTTCCACGCCGCCCGGCGTCAGGCGGGCGGCGGCAACGCAAGCGCTTCGGGCACGACGGGTTCGGGGGCGCACAGCATCGTCGTGATCAGCGAGCGCGGGTCGAGGTTGCGTTGGCGGGCGGTACGCACGACGCTGGCCAGCACCTGCTGGGTGTCGGCCCCGCGCCGGGTGCGGTTGCCGCCGCAGACCTTACGCGTGACCACTGCGGGTCGGATGGCCTGTTCGGCCCGCCAGTTGGTGGCGTCGATCGACGGGTCGCACAAGAAGAGGAACACCGCCGGGAATTCGTTGGCCAAGTGCTTGGCGAAGCGCTCGGCGGCGGCCAACGGCGGCGCGGTGTCGATCAGCCGGCCGAGCCGGGCGGCGAGCCGACCGCGGGCCGACGCCAGACCGTGCTCACTGATTTCGCCCGCGTTCGAGCGGGTCCGCAGGGCGAGGCCGTCCCGCAGGACCGCCTGCACCGCGCCCGCCCACGGGCTGTCGGGATGAGCGGCCTGCAAGTCCTTGCACCGTCTCAAGAGGTGGGCCAGGCACGTTTGATGCGGCGCCTTCTTGAAGCCGCGATAGGCCACCCACCCGTCCCGCACCAGCACGCCGGCGAAGTCGGGGCCGAGAACCGCCGCCGCCTCGGCGAACCCCCGGCCGTCGCAGATGGCATAGACCGTCGTCTCCGGGGTGGCGAACGCCCACAGCCAGTGGAGGATCGCGTTCACCCGCCAGCCGGTCTCATCCGGCGTGACCACCGGACTGCAGCGGACCTGCTCGCGCAGCGCCGCATACGCGGGCGCCGCCGCGTCGGCGGTGCGGTGCAGCAGTTGGACCAGGCCGCCCTTGGTCACCGACAGTCCGAACTGCGTCCGCAGAACGCGGACGACCTTCTCCAGCGGCATGCCCAGCTCGGTGTGCAACTCGACGACCAGCGCGGCGACGTTCGGGCCCAGTTGAGCGGCAGCCGCGCCCAACGCGTCGGAGGTCTGCAGCGCGTGCCGGCCCTGCACGCGCCGCTGACACTGCGAGCAGTGGCCCACCTCGATGTCGAAGCGCCGCACGAGGGGACGCACCTCGGGCAGGTCTTCCTGATACTGCGACGCCACACGGTCCAGCGCGACCGCGCCGCCGCAGTCCGGACAGCTCGTCGGGGCCGGCGCCACGTGGGTCTCGTCAGCCTGCGTCGGCGGCCGGCGGCGCCCCTGCCTGCCGTACTCCGCCCCGGCTCGCCGCCCGGGACGCCCGCCGCGTCCCTGCGGACGGTCCTTGGCGAAGGGGGCCGCTTGTCGGCGGCCGGCGCGCCGCGCCGCCTCGAGCTCCTTCTCCAGATGCTCGCTGCGGCGCTTCCAGTGATCCCGCTCCTCGATCAGCTTCGCCTTGTCTCGTTCGAGGCGCTCGATGCGCACGTCCCGAGGGTCTCGCTGAGGCCCAGGACCCTTCGAACCGCCGCGGTCATCGCTCTTGCGCGCCATACTTCACGTATCGGCACACGCCCGCCGTACCTGCACACCTTTTCGTGGATTTTCTCGCCACGACCCGCTAACCGAAGACCTCGGATGTTGTCAGTCATGCGCTGCGGGCCTCCGCGCGGGACACTTGTCCTAAGCGCGGAAGTGACCCGACGTTCGGACACGTTCCCGGGTGGTTCCGGCGGAGCTTTATAGCGCTATCCACGATTCACTCCGTGCGCCCGGAATCGTGAGTGTCGCCGATGTGCACGTCCTCTGACATCCCGAGTTCTCTTAGTGCGACCTTCATCTCCGTGACCTTGGCCTTCGAGATACCGCTCTCGGGCTGAACGTCGACGGTCAGCGAGAGCGTGAGCCCCTTGGCGTCGGCTAAGCGGGCCAGGACCTTCGTGTAGAAGTTCATCCACTTCTGCGGCGCAAGGCTCCCGGTCCAGCGGAAACCGGGCACAACATCCGGCGTCGTCCCGGCTGGCGGCACGGATGTAGATCCACCCGTGATGCCGGCCTCGCGTGGTTCGCCCCCAGGCTGCTTGGGCTGGTCTGGAGAGGAAACAGACGGCTGGCCGTCCTCGCTGGCCACCCGACCCTCGATGTACGCGTTGGCGGCTTCCTTCGAGATCAGGAAAACATCGTCGGCGACCTCGAGGTCGGCCTCACTGAGGGACTCGCGATACATGAACGGGTCGTACTTGCCGCTCGTCTCCTTTACGACGTAGGCCATCATGCCAGCTTCGACGCCACGGCAGATGGTCTGCTTGACCGCGTCGGCATTCAGCAGCCGCGGGAACTTCGGGGAGGCGAAGAAGGCGTCACGGACGGCCTTGGTGCTCCACTCCGGGAGTGCCGGAGGCCAGTTCCGGACCAGAAAGTTCGGGCTCACGCCATCGACGACGAGGTCTTCCTGTTGGAGGCGGTCGAGGATCAGGCCCACGAGCGACTCCGCGGCGCTCGAGTGCACGAGGCCGAGGTCGATTCTGTGGAGCGCGTTCGTGTCGTCGAGGAGGAAGACGTTCTTATAGGTGCGCCAGACAGCCTCCCGGAGGTCCCGCTTAGCGCGCCTCAAGTTCTCGTCGAGCTGGCGGCGCTGCGATTCGTCGATCCGGAGCGTCTCCGACTCGGCGTCGATGTCCTCCCAGGCGAGCACCTTGCGCGCTTCGTCGGGGAGTAGCGCGCCGTTCTCGGCCACGCACCAAAGTAGCGCGCTCTTGTAGGTCCTCGACGACGAGCCGTGCTCGCGCGCCATCGTTTCCATGAGGTGTGTCGTGGCCGGGCCGGCTTCGTTCTCCGGCGCAAGCACGACGAGCGTGAGTGCCGCGCGGTCGGGCAGCTGGTTCGGGCGCTCCGGGAAGTAGATGCGGTCGACGCCCTTGGCGGCCGCGAAGACCTTCTGGATCTCGGCGCGTACCCGGTCGCGGGTCGCGTTCGTAGGGACGCTCGCACGCCGATCGGCGAGGAGCTTGTTGAGGTTCGGCTGGAAGCTGAATCGGTAGCGGTTCTTCTCGGCCGAGAGAAAGTAGCAAGTGTCCGCCAGCGCCTCGAGGCTCTGCTCGACGTTCCCGATGTCGAGGTCGGGCGCGGCCACTGCGAGCCGAACCTCGGGTAGCGTTGCCTCGCCGCGCTGCTGGCCGCCGTTCGACTCGAAGAAGATCGCCGTCGCCACCTTGCGGTGAAGGCGAGCCTTCTTGACCTCGGCTGTCGCCTCCTTGTCGAGGCGCAGCGCGTGCGCGTACTCCTTGCCGACGATGTCGGTCGTCACCGCCCCTTCGAGGCGCGACTCGCCGAGCTGCTCGAACACCGCCGCCCGGAACGTCGGATTGTCGAGGGGTACCGTGCCGAGCGTGATCAGCGGGTCCTTGTGGGCGCCCTTGAAGCCTTCGACGTAGGCATGCGAGACCCACAGGGCAAGGAGCCGCAGGGTCCCGCGGGTCTGCTGGAAGCGTGGAAGCACCTGCCACTTACGCTCGAAGACCGAGAGCACCGACGGGTGGAAGGGATAGCTCGCCGCCAGGGCCTCGCGGGCGTTGTCCACGGGGAACCAGCTCGGAAGCTGGTGCCGGTGCGCGGTCATCCACTCCGCGTACTCGCCGACGGTCTTCGAAGCGTCCGCGGGCAGGCCGTGCCACTCGAAGAGCCGACGCCGGATGATCTCCGACGTCTCCGCCTCGACCGACATGATCACCGATTTGCCGAGCCGGTCGAGGAGCTTCTTGAGGCGCTCGTAGTCGGACTGGTCCTCGGCCGTCATCTCGAGCTCCGATGCTGGAATCGAGACGGCGAGCACCACGTTGTCGCGCGAGCGGGCGACCTCGGACAGGTTGTGGAGGAAGTTGTACAGCTGGCCGCCGAGGCCGCTCTTGCGACTGCGGCTTACGTAGTTCATTAGCTCGTCGAGCAGGATCAGCACGGGCCGATCCGCGGGCAGAATCCGCGCGACGACGTCTCCACCAGGTGCCGTGAGCGACGCGTCGTGCTCTGCCACGACGCGGAGTCCCTCCGCCCCGCCGAGCTGCCAGGCGATCTCGCCCCAGGGGGTCTTGCGGACGGGCGTGCCGTCCGCGCCGCCCCGGCCCGCGATGGAGTCGAACTCGGTGCCGACGAATACCGCCATGGCGGCCCGGGGGATCTCAGTCACGCCGGCCATCTCGAGAAGCGTCCGCACGCCCTTCCACCCGGCGGCCTCCGGTCCGCCCCGCGCAAGGTGGTAGAGGAGCGTCAGCGCGTGCGTCTTTCCGCCGCCGAACTGGGTGGTCATGTTGAAGACCGCGGAGGTCGCGACCTTGATCCCGGAGAGCCGGCGGATGACCTCGGCGGCGAGGCCTGCTAGGTTCTTGGTGAGGTAGGTGCGCTCGAAGAAGTCGGCCGGCTGCTGATAGACCGCCGGCGCCCGCCCCTCGCGCACCTGGTCCAGGTGGACCGCGAACTCCGAGGCGTCGAGCGGCCGCCCCTCGCGCAGGTCCTCGCGTGGTGTCACGACCTTGTACCAGGGTTTCAATGCCATCGCGTGCTTCCTCTCAGACTATTCCTGCCACCTGAAGGTCTCGAATCGGCCGAGGTTCCGATTCAGGCACCAAGCCTGAAAGAAGCCGTACGGGAACGTGTCCGACTCGCTGCGCGATCCGACGAACACGAGCGTGTCGGCGCTCAGTCGTTCACGATCCGGAAGCGCCATCGCGCCGACCACTCGGTCGGAGAGCAACCCGATGAGCCTCGGTGCATCGGTGCGCGCGCTCCGGTAGCAGAAAACCACCCGCAGTGCGTGCCGGATGCAGAGCACCTTCCAGAGCGCGTACGCAACCACCTCGTCGCGGGCCGAGTTCTCGAGCTCGCAGACGGCGACCGGGAAACGCCAAGCGCTTCCAGTGTCCGGGAAAGCGGTCACGTCGAGGGCGAGATACTCCTCCCGCTCCACCGGCAGTGCCGTACACCGGTGGCCCTTGGCCGCCACTTCCAGCTCGAGGCCACGCAGCGACTGGGCCACGAGACCCGTGAGGGCCTGCGTCCAGCGAGTGAGGTCCCCAGCGACCGAAGCCTGGCGCAGCTCGGCTGTGGTTGCGCGGCCGCCGTCGAGCGTCGCGTACAGCGACCGGGTCCACTTGCGCGCGTCCACCGCCATCAGAACCCCAATCCCTTCTTGCGCGCCACCACGCCGTCGACCCAGCGCTTCTCGTCGGTGCCGATCGGGTAGAGCGCCGAGAGCGACTGTGCGAGCTTCCAGAAGCGCGTGTCGCGGCCGATGCCCTCCTGGACCAGGAAGCGCTTGAGTGCCTCGCTCCGGCCCGCGGCGAAGAGGACCATGGCCTGGTGCACGCGGTCGAGGGTGGTCTCGCCGGCTGGCGGCAGACCGACGTCGCCCCAGCTGGCGTCCTTCTCGGCCGCCTCCAGCTCCTCGAACAGCATAAGCTGCTGTTTCTTCACGCGCCTGGCTGGCGCTCGCTCGGTGTCCTTGCCGAAGAGGTGCCGGGTCCGCTCGGCGACGGAGAGGAGCCGTGCTTGGCCGCCCTTGATCTCGACCACGCGGCCGAGGTCCTCAAGGTGGGCGCCGAGCCCCTGGGCGATCTTGCGCGCGGCGTCGAACTCGAGCGTGAACCCCGCACCCGTCTTGGCTTTCGGGGCGCTCTCCACTTTGTCGTCGCCCGCGTCGCCTCCTTCCTCGTCCCCACCAGCAGCGCTCGATGTGCCGCTCCCGCCGTTCGCGCTCGTCGAGAGCGTCCACAGCCACATGGCCGTGAGGCGCGCGTCCTCTTCGAGGCCCGTCGCGTCGGCGTCCTCGAAGATCATCGAGAGCGCCTCGCGGGCCACCACGGCCCAGACCTGCTCCAGGTAATCCCGCAGCTCGACGCCCTCGCCCGAGGCCTTTTCGACGCGGGAGTAGCGGGAGAAGATCTCCAGTGCGGGGCCGAGGCAGGCGAAGATCGCGTCGGCGCCGACGACGCCTTCCCTGGCGAGGCGCGGCATCCAGGCGTGGATACGCTCGGGCAGCTCGCGCAGCACCGCCCGCCAGTCGCCGACGGCGTCCTCGCGCAGCGAGCCGCCGGGGTTCTCTCGCGGGCGGCAGACGAGGTGGACAGAGGACATCAGGCGGGCTTGGCCGATGGCTGCAACCTTTGAAGCCATCTCCGTGTCGATAGGCCACGACGCCGTAATGACCCATCCTGCGTCGACCATCGCCTGGAGGATCGCCTCCCAGGAAGCCGTCGTCTTGCTGGCGAAAACGATCGTTCCGATGCCCTCTGGCATGAGCACTCGGCGGCCATCCGCGAACGCGCGCTGAAGATTCGCCTCGTAGAAGGCGATGTCTTTGGTCGACGTGGAAAGCTCGTGCGGTCGATCGACCACAATCTCCTCGTCTTTGGGCACAGACTCGCCCGGAAACAGCGCCGGAAACGTGCTTCCGAGTGTGCGCCGTAGCCAGACGTAGAAGAAGTCCGAAAGGTACGCGTATGGTACGGCGTCG
The DNA here is from genome assembly GCA_965229825.1 of Vicinamibacterales bacterium. Taxonomy (GTDB): domain Bacteria; phylum Acidobacteriota; class Vicinamibacteria; order Vicinamibacterales; family UBA8438; genus JAJEEA01. The sequence continues at coordinate 169,946 of CBDDJQ010000010.1, read as the reverse complement.
TAGTAGGGCGGGTCGGTGACGAAGGCGTGGGCAGCATCGTCAGGCAGCGGGTGCACCGTGGCGGAGGCGAGCTGGGCGTGGCCCGGGACCGTGGTGGTCGGTACGTTGGCCTCGCAGACCTTGGCGACCCACTCGAGGGCGCCTGAGAAGTCGCCCGTTGCGTCGGAAAAAGGGTTCGCCTCGGCGAAGTCCCACACCATAGGAATTGCTTGACGAGCGAAGACACCTTCAATCTTCTCTCCAGCAATGTGCCAACGGGAAAGGGATGTGGCTGCGTTGGCCTGCCGGTCCACCACCAGCGCCAGACACGTCGCCACCGCCTCGGCCAAGGCTGCGTCGCACTCCGTGCGACACCGCTCGCCCGCCTCTCGCACCAGCCGCGCCAGCGCCGCGAGCGCCAGCAACTGGCGGGGGCTGAATACGTCGCCCCACGTCGTCATGCCGTAGATGGGAGCGCTGATACGCCGAATCTCGTTGAGGGAGATCTTTTCGTTCGGCACTAGGGACAGGCGGTCGCTATGGTGCCGTTCTCGTTGCGCTAGTTCCTCGGCCGCCGCCCGCACCGCCGCCAGATCCCGCTCCTCCTGCAGCCGGTAGGAACGCCCCCGCTGCCCGGCACGGGTCGTCACCACGCACAGAAGCTTCGCATCGGCTGCGCCGCCCCGGCGCGCCTTGAATTGCGTGCGGACCGAGGCCACGGGCGTCGTGTAGCCGCAGCACGGACAGGTCGCCGAGCCGCGGCGCACCGTGCCCTGGTTGGCCTCGGCGACCTTCGGGTTCTCGACGATCTCCACCTCGACGCCGCTCCGATCCCTGCGCGGCACGAGCCGCATGCCGACGCTCTGCCCCCGCTTCTTCGACAGCCACAACGAGCGCACGAGCGGCACCTCGGCCCCGCACCCCGGCCCCTCGCAGCGGATCGTCCGCGCCCAGAGATACGCGATCGGCCCCGCGCCGTCGGCGTCCTTGGGATAGAACCGGCCGAGCTCCGCTTCCGCCTGCTCCTTCACCCACGCGCCCCGGCGCCGCACCTCCTCAGCCAGCCGCGAGCCGTGCTTCGGGATGTATTCGAGCACGACCTTATTGAGCAGCACCGCGACGGGGTTGAGGTCCGAGGCGTATGCGTCGGCCCCGATGCGCAGCGCCTCAAGCGGGATCGCCCCTCCGCCGGCGAACGGGTCCACGACGAGCGGCCGCGTCCCTGGCACTCCACCGAGCGACTCATGCGCCGCCTGGGTGAGATGCCGCGCGGTCTCGAGGAAGCTCTTGTCGGTTGAGTTGTCCCAGTTTGCGAACTCCGCGATGAACGCAAGCAGCGCCTCGCGCACGTTCACTGGCTTCGCCCAGTCGCGCGCTTTCCCGCCGCGCCGGTCGCGCCAAGCCCGCATCGCCTCGGCTGCCTCCTTGCGGAAGCACTCCGGGCAGAGCGGATCGGCCGGATCGGGCCAGAGCGCTGCGCAGAGCACCGCCCGGCACGCCGCCAGCGGCCGCCTGGCCCACCAGATGTGCAGCGTCGAGATGTGCCCGTGCCGGATCGATTTCTCCCGTCGCGCGTGCGCCGAGATCTCCTTGATCGGCAGGTCCACCTCGATCAGACGCCGCGGGTATCGCCTCTCGTGACTCATCGGCGCCCTCTCAAGATCTCAGTCGCCCCGAGATGGTAGTGCTCTACCCGCACGACCGGCTTCCAGCCGAGCCGGGCGGGCTCGTGGATTACGTGGAGCTCGGGCGTCTCGGCGCAGTTGTAGACGACATAGAGCCAATAGTCGGCGCCGAGCCGCCGAGCGGTCTTGTATTCGTTCGCGCTCAGGGCGACCTCGGCGACACCAGCGCGGCCCTTGACCTCGATGAAGCGGACCTCGACGAAGGTCTTCGGGTCGTGCGCGTGCGGCTTGCGGGAAATCAGATCGAAGCCCCGGTTCTCGGACTCGACGCTCTCGGCGACCCAGCCGCGAGCCTCCTCGTGCTTGAACGCCTCGTGAACCGCGATCCGCTCAATCTCCTCGTCGCGCACCATCGGCGCGATGCCGGGGCTTGTGCGGTCGGGGTGCGGCAGCACCCACGTGCGGCCGAGGTGCGCGATGTCGCCGATCGTGCAGTGCCGCTCCATCTGGAGCTGCTCGCGCCGAGTCTCGAGGCGCCGGTTCAGCTCGTCGAGGTGCTGCTCCGCCTGTGCGATGTTGCCGGCGAGCCCCGGGGTCGTGTCCCCGGCCTGCTGCTTCGAGACGAAGTCGGCGAGCTGGAGATTCTGGCGGTGGGTCAGTTCGCCGAGCGAGATCTCGATGTGCTCTCGGACGACTTGGTTCTCTCGTGCGCGCTGCTCGGAGACCTCGGCGAGGAAGGGCTCGAGCGCTCGGGTTACGAGCGCCAGCTCGACGGCTTGGCGGTCGGGCAAGCCAGGCGCCGCCGGCACAGCCGTGCCCTTAGGGGCGGGGATCACATCGAGGAGCAGCGTAGGCTGGCGCACGGAGAGCGTGCCGGCGGCGTCGGCGCGCATCACGAACAGCCGGCGGTGCAGCGTGAGGCCTCGGCCGTCCTTGATGGAGGCGCCAAAGACGTCGACCCGATAAGGCTCGCCGGAATGCAGGTCGAAGAAGACCGCCCCGCGCTGCAGATCGTCGCCCACTCTCTCGCGGAGGTCGGCGCGAACGACCTCAAAGAGCGGATGGCCCGGTGTCACCCATTCCAGGGTCTGGTCATCGCCGAGGCGAGCCTTGTCGAATGTGATGCGTTGGTAGGTCTTGCCGAGCCGGCCAAACCGCGGCTCCAGCCTTTCGCCGAGGGTGACGAGGGTGCTGGGCACCTTGCCGATGCGATAGACATGCGGGCTTCCTCGCTGGGCGGCCGGATGCACGCCGGCGACCGGCCCGGCGGCGACGAAGAAGTCCTCGATGACCTCGGGAACGAGCCGGCGCTCTTTGGATTCGGCAGACTTGCCGATCAGGGTGCCAAGATTCAGCTCGCGCTTCGCGAGTCCCTCCAGCGTGGATTCCGTGATCGCGCGGAAGCGTTCGGGGTTGATCTCGCGGACGATACGCTCTTCGATGCTCGGTGCAGAGAGCCTCTGGGCGTACATCTCGCGGAACAGCTTCTCCAGGAGGTTCGACGGGAAGACTTCACCGACCACGTCGAAGACCTTGTCCGTGCCGAGCTCGTTCTTAATCTCCAGCAGGCGCGCCAGGAGCTTCTGCAGCACGCGTCCCTCGCGCGTGTTCACCGCCACGAAGTTGAAAATCAGGCAGTCGTGGGTCTGGCCATAGCGGTGGATGCGGCCCATGCGCTGCTCAAGCCGCACCGGGTTCCAGGGGATGTCGTAGTTGATCATGAACCAGCAGAACTGGAGGTTGATCCCCTCGCCCGCGGCCTCGGTCGCCACCAGGACCTGGGCGTCTTCGCGGAACTCGCGCTCGGCATGGATGCGGGTGCCGGGCCTGTCCCGGTCGCCGATCTTCATGCCACCGTGGATCTGCGTGACGGTGAGGCCCCACTCCCGGAGTTTTCCGAGCGGGCGCCCGTCCCTGCCGTCGCCGGCGAGGTAGTCGAGCGTGTCCTTGTGCTCAGTGAACACGAGCAGCTTCATGCGCTGGTCGCCGAAGATGTTCTGCTCGTTCAGCACCTCACGTAGCTTGGCGAGCTTCGACTCGACCTCCCGTGCCTCGAGGGTCTTGGCGCGCTCAATGAGCTTCGCGAGGCGTTGGATCTCGTCGCGCAGCGCCGCCGGGTCGATCGAGACGACGACGCCTTCGAGCCGGTCGCGGATCTCGTCCTGCTCTTCTTCGGTCAGGTCGTCGAAGTCGTCGGGCAGCCTGCGCTCGATCTGCTCGCGGCGGTACTTCTCCGGATCCTCGAGGATCTTCTCCCGCTTCTCGCGCATGCGCTCGAGGCTGCGGCGCACGGCGTAAACGCTGGAGGCGAAGCGCCGCTGCAGCATTGCCATGATGAAGCCGAGGGCGCGGGCCTGCGGCGAGTCGCTTGCGGCTGCCTTCATCGACTGGTCCTCGACGTAGCGCGTGAGGGCGTCGTAGAAGTCGTACTCCTCGCCGTCGAGGTCGAACTTGGCCGTACGGACGTCGCGGTTGGTGAAGAGCGGGTGGACGTTGCCCTGCTCGTCGGGGAAGCTGACGAGCGCCTCCTTGGTCCGGCGCAGGTAGAAGGGCGCCTCGTGCCGGCGCATCGCCTCCTCGAGGCTCTTCACGTCGCCGTAGACGTCGCGGTCGAGGAGCGAGAGAAACAGGCGGAAGTTCTCCGGGTCGCCCTTGTGGGGCGTCGCCGTCATTAGCAGGTAGTGGTCGGTGCGCTCGGAAAGCGCCTCGCCGAGCTGGAAGGCGAGCGTCTTCTTCTCGTGGCTGTAGGCACTCATCTTGTGGGCCTCGTCCACGATGACGAGATCCCAGCGGCTGCGGAGCAGGCTCTCCTTGGCGTCCTCGATCCGCGAGATCCACGACACCGAGGTCACGACCTGGTTCTTCTCCTGCCAGGGGTTCTGGCCGTACTGGCTTCGGAGGATCTCGCCGCGCATCACCTCGAAGGTTTCCCGGAACTTGTCCTTCATCTCCCGCTGCCACTGGAACGTGAGGTTCGCGGGCGCAACGATCAGCGTGCGCTGGACGAGACCGCGGATCTTGAGCTCCTTAAGGAGCAGCCCAGCCATGATCGTCTTGCCGGCGCCAGGGTCGTCGGCGAGCAGGAAGCGGATGCGCGGGAGCGGGAGGAAGTACTCGTAGACCGCCTCGAGCTGGTGGGGCAGCGGGTCCACTCGCGCGATCGAGAGCGAGAAATAGGGGTCATACTCGTAGGCGAGTCCCAGGCGTTCGGCCTCGATGCCGAGCCGGAAGCGGACAGCATCCCCGTCGAAAGGCTCGGTGGCCGGGGAGACCGTGAGCTGTGCAAGCTGGTCCGCGTTCAGGATTGGGTCGTGAACCCTGCCGGTCTTCAGACCCTTCGCGATGAGCTTGACCGATTCGCCCATCGGAATCGCGGTGATGACCTCGACGGGCTCGGGGAGCAGCGGTCCTCGGACCACGGCGCCAGGAGACAAGTTCGGACTCCGCGTCTCAAGCGTCATGCCACCTCATTGCGTCGAGTTGCTTCTTAGCCTGGCTGGCCGCGTCCGGGCCGATTCTTGGTTCGGCTCTCGGGGACTGAGGCCTGCCATTCTACCGGAGCGACCGTTGCGCCTTGGGCACCCTCGGGAACCCCTGCTTTGTCCTGGCGGGACCGTCTCATCCCCAGGACCGCGCTCACCCGCGCGAAGCTGGCATGACGCTGAGGAGGGCCCGGTCTCGGAGCCACGGCCAGAGAGCCGGTGTCGGATGCAGTCGAGGAGCTTTCCGCGCTTCGGCCGGCGCGAGGACCGGCGTCGAGCCCTTGGTGACAACGTACTTCGGCCCCCGGACGGCCGAGGCCGGGTTCGCGGGGAGGACCTGGCTGACGACGAGCCAGTCGCACAGCATGCGGATCGCCGCCAGGTGCTGCTTCACCGTGGGGACCGATCTCCGAATGTAGGCGGCGACGTGGAGCGGCGAGACTGAGCCCAGGCCGAGGCCTCGCGCCTCGCACCACGCCAGAAACGGCCCACGGCCCGCCCGTACGCCGCCCGCGTCCTCCCGTTCGCGATCCCCGCCGCGAAGAACTCCAGAAACCGTTCGACGGCGGCCGGCCCGGCGTCGACGATCAGCTGCGGCAGCACGACGGCCGCGGTCTCTCCCCTGCGCGTGACTGGCGGCCCGGAGTACTCCGGAACCAGGGCTTCGCTCATTCGGACACCTCTTCCCTGCCGACGAGCGTTTCGAAGCGGTCGTAGTCGTTGGTCAGGACCTGGGCCAGGGCGAAGAGCCGCGCGACGGCCTCCTTCGCCCCAACGTACTTCGATCCGGTCCCGCGCGACCGAGACGCCCTCGGGCAGGCTGGCGAGCCGCCCCGCGCCTCTACGGGAACGGTCACTCGGATCCCGGTCAGGCCGGGCCTTCTGGAGCTCGGCCGCCAGCCGCGCCCGCCGTTCCTCTTTCCCCGCGGAAGGCGGCCCGGGCCCGGTGTTTCCGGAGCTGGCGGAGGAGCTTCGTCCGGGGCAGCGTTCTCTGGTAGCCGGTCATCTCGGCGCCGAAGGTCTGCATGAGGGTCGCCGCCCGGGCGGTCGAGACGCCGAAGAGCCGCTCGATGTCGCGGCGGGTGAGGAGGGTCCGGTCGAGCTTTTCGAGCTGGCTGATGGCGTCGGGTATGGCGAGGAGCCATCGGGGCTTGGGGGGCATCCTAGATCCCGGTCAACCCGTTGCGCTCGTGTGGGTTGGGACGATTCAGAGCGCGCATGTCTTTGGACATGTTAGTAGAAGGTTTTACATCGCGGCCGGGCAATGCAAGATCCGGGTCCCGCCCGCCCGAGGGTCCCATAAAGGGGGTTACGCCATAGTCACCCCGTCGTAGGCACCCATTTCCAGCAGGAACGCGCGCCGATCGAAACTCTGTGCTTCATGCTCCATGATTGGTCTCGGCGTCGGGGACATCCAAGGTGGGTCCCCGCAGGGACCCGAAATTCGTTTTTTCTTCGCTTCACGCCTCTCGGGCGGATGACCGGTCCCAGGCCCCTGGACCGGGGGGGTCAGGGCCCTCTTGGGCCCTAGGGCCCTGGGGGTAGGGCCCTGTCCCGGGGCCGCAGGGCCCTGGGGGTCTGTCGCCCCGTTTTGCGGCCTCGGGGGGGCTTCGGGCTGGCTCGTCGACCTCGTGGATGGGCCGTGGCCCCGGCTTGTGTCAGCAGGTGTTCTCCCGGGCTTGGCCGGGGCTGTGCCGGTGAGGCTGTCCGTGACGAGGGATGTTGCCGGTGCTCTGATCAGGCCGCCGCCCGTGGCCATGTACCAGGCCATTGCCGCCAACACACGCCGGCCGCTTTTAGCCCCGCGAGGGCGGTCAGGGCTTCGCTCCGCTCAGCTCGCCGTAGGCTCTCGAGCTCAGCGGCGTGGGGCTCGTCCAGCCCGTCCAGGGCCCCGGGCCTCCCCTGCCTTGGGCCCTCTCCGGTCCGCCAGGGCCCTCGAGGGCCCTGTGCCCTCCGGGAGGGCCTGTGGCTGGGGCCTCCCGCTGGGCCTGGGTCTCGGCCACCCGGAGGCCCAGCCCCGTCCACTCGTTCGTCGTGCTGATGACGATGGCGGCCCCGCCGCCGATCGCCGCGGGCGTCGCTGGCCGTCGCCCGCGCGCCCCAGCGCGGCGAGAGCGAGAGCGTCAGGCCCGGCTGCCGCGCGCCGTCACCCACGCTCAGCGTCACGGCGCCGCCGTGCTCCCGGTAGCCGTCGGCCGCGTGCAGCGCCAGCAGCCGGCCCATGCCTTCGACGCGGAACACGCCACGCGCCACCCGTAGTCCGCCGGCCACCTCCAGGCCGGCGCCGGTCTGGCCCGAGCCGCCGTCGCGCCGCGCATGGACTTCGCCGAACGGCTCCACCAGCGTCCCGCCCGCGGTGCGCACCGTGCGGCTCACGTCGATCCCGACACGCAACTGGTGCACGTCCACCCCGAGCGCGTCGATCAGCTCGTCGCCCGCGGCGGTCGTCAGCCGCGCCCATGACGCGTCGCCGCGGAGCTGCAGCTCCACGCCGCCGCCGACCGTCGCCAGCCGCCGGCGCACCTCCACCAGGCCCAGCCGCAGCCCGAGGGCGCTCTCCTCCTGCAGCCCGTACCGCACCCGCTCGTTCTCCGCCGACCCGTGGCCGCTGCCGGCCGTGGCCCAGATCGTCGTACCGCCGTCCGACCACCGCAGATACGGACCGACGTCAGGGTCGTCGTCAGCCGGCCGGCCGACGAACCGAAGGTCCAGTCGCCGTCCCCGCGGCTGCGCGACACGGCCACGCCAGCCAGCCAGCGCTCGCTCAGCCGCCCGTCGAAGCCCACGTACGCCGTCCGGAGGTGCCCGTCATAGCGCGCCGCCGGCGATCGCTCGCCGCCGAACGCTTGCTGGTCATGCTGCCCCCCAGACCGTCCAGTGCGGCCCCGGCGCCGCGCCGCCGCCGGCCTGCCCGCGGCCGAGCGCCAACAGGAACTCCGTCTGACCGCCAGCGCTCAGCGGCGACCAATTGGAGCGGGTGGGTGAGGCGCCCTCCCCGAACGGCGCGCCGCCGGCCATGCCGAGTCGTGCAGCGGGAGCGCCCAGCGCACCAGGCGCACCGACCGCTTCCGCCCCCGGCGCCGCGTCCATCCCGGTCCGGCCGCCGGACTGCAGCGGCATGCCGCCCGCCACGCCCGTGATCCAGCGCTCCGCCACGGCCCATCCGGCGGCGGCCACGCCCGTCCCCAGCGGCACGTGCAGCCCCGCCACCGTGACCTGCGACTCCTCCTGGCCCGTCGTCTCGACGCGCCGACCGAGCGTCGCCCGCGCGCTCGCCAGATGCCCGCGGCCCAGCGCCGCCAGCGTGTCCTCCACAACGCCCCGCGCCTGGTGGTCGGTCGTCGTGACCAGGAACGCCTGCGTCGCCGTCAGCCCGCCGGGATCCTGTGCCGTCACCGTCACCGTCGCCGTACCCAGACGCGTTGCGGTCAGCGTCAACGTCGCGCCGGTGAGGCTCACCGCCACGGCCTGATCCGACACGACGGCCGTGTAGCCGAGCGCATCGCCGTCCCGGTCCTCGAAGAACGGGATCAGATCGAGCACCGCCGGCCCGTCTCCGACATCCAGGGTCTGGTCGGGGATGACGCCCGTTGCCAGCGGCGGGTCGTTCACCGGCAGCACCGTCACCTCCACCGCCGCCCGCGCCGTCAGCCCCGATCCGTCCCCCACCACGTACGTCAAGCGGTCGGTGCCGTGAAAGTCCGGCTCCAGCGTGTACTCCACCGCGCCCGCGTCGGTCAGCCGCGCGCTGCCGTGCGCCGGCGCCGACGCCTCCACCAGCGCCAGCGCGTCCCCGTCGCCGTCGCTGTCGTTCCTGAGCACGGCGATGGTCACCGACGTGTCCTCGGGCGTGTCCGCCGCGTCGTCGCCCGCCAGCGGCGGGTCGTTCACCGGCAGCACCGTCACCTCCACCGCCGCCCGCGCCGTCAGCCCCGATCCGTCCCCCACCACGTACGTCAAGCGGTCGGTGCCGTGAAAGTCCGGCTCCAGCGTGTACTCCACCGTACCCGCCGCCGCCACCACCGCCGTGCCGTGCACCGGCGTCGATACCTCCACCACCGTCAGCGTGTCCCCGTTGGGGTCGCTGTCGTTGGCGAGCACGGCGATGGTCACCGACGTGTCCTCGGGCGTGTCCGCCGCGTCGTCGCCCGCCAGCGGCGGGTCGTTCACCGGCAGCACCGTCACCTCCACCGCCGCCCGCGCCGTCAGCCCCGATCCGTCCCCCACCACGTACGTCAAGCGGTCGGTGCCGTGAAAGTCCGGCTCCGGCGTGTACTCCACCGTACCCGCCGCCGCCACCACCGCCGTGCCGTGCACCGGCGCCGATACCTCCACCACCGTCAGCGTGTCCCCGTTGGGGTCGCTGTCGTTGGCGAGCACGTCGATGGTCACCGACGTGTCCTCGGGTGTGTCCGCCGCGTCGTCGCCCGCCAGCGGCGGGTCGTTCACCGGCAGCACCGTCACCTCCACCGCCGCCCGCGCCGTCAGCCCCGATCCGTCCCCCACCACGTACGTCAAGCGGTCGGTGCCGTGAAAGTCCGGCCCCGGCGTGTACTCCACCGTACCCGCCGCCGCCACCACCGCCGTGCCGTGCGCCGGCGCCGATACCTCCACCACCGTCAGCGTGTCTCCGTTGGGGTCGCTGTCGTTGGCGAGCACGTCGATGAACACGGCCGTGCCCTCCACCGTCTCCGCTACGTCGTCGACCGCCAGCGGCGGATCGTTCACTGGCAGCACCGTCACCTCCACCGCCGCCCGCGCTGTCAGCCCCGATCCGTCGCCCACGACGTACGTGAAGCGGTCGGTGCCGTGAAAGTCCGCCTCCGGCGTGTACTCCACCGTACCCGCCGCCGCCGCCACCGCCGTGCCGTGCGCCGGCGCCGATACCTCCACCACCGTCAGCGTGTCTCCGTTGGGGTCGCTGTCGTTGGCGAGCACGTCGATGAACACGGCCGTGCCCTCCACCGTCTCCGCTGCGTCGTCGACCGCCAGCGGCGGATCGTTCACTGGCAGCACCGTCACCTCCACCGCCGCCCGCGCTGTCAGCCCCGATCCGTCGCCCACGACGTACGTGAAGCGGTCGGTGCCGTGAAAGTCCGCCTCCGGCGTGTACTCCACCGTACCCGCCGCCGCCGCCGCCACCACCGCCGTGCCGTGCGCCGGCGCCGATACCTCCACCACCGTCAGCGTGTCTCCGTTGGGGTCGCTGTCGTTGGCGAGCACGTCGATGAACACGGCCGTGCCGTCCACCGTCTCCGCTGCGTCGTCGACCGCCAGCGGCGGATCGTTACGGGCACCGCCACCACCACCGCCGATGCGCCCCGTCGGCGACCAGGGACCGTCGCCCTCGTCGTTGGTGGCCCGCACCTGCACCTGGTAGGCGGCGGGGTCGGCGGCCAAGCCCGCGATCGTGGTGCTGGTGCCGCTCACGTTCTGGGGGCCATCGGTCCAGGTCCCGGTGGTGCCTTCCCGGTACTGCAGGTCGTAGCTGTCGATGGCCGGACGGCCGGTGTTCGATGGCGCGCTCCAGCTCACCGACAGGCTGTCGGTCGCGTTGGGGGTCGCCGTGACCGTGGGCGCCGCGGGCGCCAGCGGCGGCTCGTCGACATCCGTGAGACTGATCGTCACCGCGGCCGACACGCTCACCGTGCCGTCGTCTACCGTCACCGTCACCGTCACCGCATAGCTCGGCTGCGCCTCGAAGTCGTAGCGCTCGTTCGCCTTCGTCCTGAGCTGTGCCGACGAGGCGAGGAAGTCGAACTTGCCCGCGTCCGTGCCTCCCAGCGAGTAGGTCAGCGGTTCGTCGTCGGCGTCCGTCGCCGCGACCGGGTCGCCGATGGCCGCCGCCGTTCCTGCCCTCGCACCGCCCATCGTCTCCGCCAAGGTGCGCGTCTGGGTCGTGCCGCCGGTGAACACCGGCGGGGTGTTGGATCGATCGTTGTCGTTCACCGTCACCGTCACGGCGGCGATCGGGATCCCGTTGTAGACGGTGTCCGTACTCACCGCGCTGTGGGTCAGCGTGACCGTCTCGTTCACCAGGTCCGCATCGTCGCCGGCCTTCACCGTCACCGTCTGGGCCGTGTTCCAGTTCGTCGCGGTGAACGTCAGGAGGTTCGGGGTCGCGGTCACGTCCGTGCCCGCGTGCCCGGCGACCGTCACCACGACATCCGCCGTCGGCTGGGTGTCGAGGACCACCGTGTAGCTGTTCCCGGTTGTGTCCTGCTCGGTCACCGTCAGCGCCGTCTTCGACACCGTGACCCCCGGCGCGGTCGGCGCCGCCGGCGTGCCCGTCTTCTCCGCCGACGGCGGCCCGTCGTTGGCGTCGGTCCGGGTCGCGGTCACCCGCACCGTGTATTCGGTGCCGTTGACGAGGCTGGGGATCGTGTGGCTCGTCGTCGAACCCGACGCGAGGGTGAGGCGGCGGCGACCGAGTGGCCGCCCCACACGAGCAGCCCGTGGTTGACCGCACCACGCGCCGCTCGACCTGTCGATCCGTGCCCGCGGCGCTACCGGGTTCCTGGAAAGCCTTCGAGCGCCCGCAACACTTGACAGGCCGCCCAGGCACACCGTACGCTAATTGGGAGTTGAAATTGGTCCCCGCTGGACATGGTCGCAAGGCCCCCGGCGGGGTTTTTTTTGCCCTCGCCTGTGCCACCCAACAGCCCTCCAGAGCCCGCCTCCAAACGGGCCATCACGTTCGTAGACGGGCAGAACCTCTACCGCTGCGTCAAGGATACGTTCGGCTGCTCACATCCCAATTACGACGTCGGGCAACTCTCTCGTGTGGTCTGCGAGAGGGCCGGGTTGCTCCTCAGTGGCGCTCGATTCTACACGGGCGTTCCAGATGCCAGCGACGATGCGAAGTGGCACAACTTCTGGTCAAAGAAGCTCCTGGCAATAAGTCGTCAAGGTGTTCGTACCTTCAGCCGCCCGCTTCGATACCGCAACGAGACCATCCCCTTGGACGGTGGAACGCTCAGGCGTCGCCAAGCGAGAGAGAAGGGCATCGACGTCCGCATCGCGATAGATCTCATCACGTTGGCGTACCGTCGCGAGTACGATGTGGCCGTGGTCTTCAGCCAAGACCAAGACCTATCGGAAGTCGCAATCGAGCTCCGTCGGATCTCTAGAGAGCAGGGCCGTTGGATCCAGATGATCTCAGCTTTCCCTTACGATCCGGCAGACCGGAGCTGCCGAGGGATCGACAAGACCACGTGGTTCCGGATCGACCAAGAGCTCTACAACACCTGTATCGACCCGTATGATTACCGGAGTTGACGGCGGCAGTCTGGGCTGCACCAACCGAGTTGGTACCTCTGTTCAGCAGGCTGGCCCCCGGGGCGTGGTTCAGCCACCGCTGCAGAGGAGTGGGCGGACTGTGATCGGCGTGGACACGCCGGTCGCGCCCAGGCGGCCCACGGGCCGTAGATCCCAGTTGACGTAATCCAGGTTTAGGTGAGGAAAGGGGCTGAGAATGCGAGCGTTTCTCTGTTGCCTGCTATTGGCGTGGCGTACCGCGGGGGGCGCGCCGGAGTCATGACGTGGGGCGTATCCACGGCGCGGCGGCGGCCGGGCGACCTGCTGACGCGCGGCGACGTATGCCACCTGCACGCGGACCGGGACAGCGCCGAACAGTGCGGTGCGGCGGAGCCGGGAGCGCCGGACCTGGTGAGGCTCGAGCAGTACTCCGAGCGGGTGTACCGCGTGCTGTGGTCCCTGTCGGACACGTCGGGCGGCGCGCTGCGGCGCCCGATGGCCGGGGCGGCGTCAGCGGGACCGTCGGGCGCGCCTCGGCTGACCGCGGGGGCGGTGCCGGACGCGGACATGATCCGGGCCGCGGCGGATGCGCTCGGTGTCGATATCGTCAATCTGCGCCGGCGCCGGGCCGGGGGCCAGTCATGACGGCGGCCGAGAGATGGCGATGTCCGCGGTGATCACGGTTGACGGGCGCACTCGCCACGGCGCGGCGACGGCCGCCGTGGCGCTGGTCTCGGGTTCGGTCGGCAGCGTCCCTCGACCCCGACCGTCGTCAGCCGTCCGCCCCCGTCCGGCGCAACCAAGTGTCAGGCGGACGAGTCTGTCTCCGAGTTGACAGAACTCCGCTTATCCGACCCAAGGGGCTTCAGCGGCTGCACCGACGCTCAGAGCAAACAGCGAGCGAGCCGAAGAGGTCCGGGATTCTCCACCGGGGCACCCGGTCCACCATTTCACCGACCGGGGGCATAGCCAGCCACCGCACCTCGTCAGCGAGATCGTGCGAGTGAGGTTGGCCCGTCTCGGTGTCGGCCTGATCTCGCCGGATCGTGGCCGGTTGCCGACGGACCGCCGGCCAACGCGGCGAAGGAAGGACTCGGCCGTGGATGTTCCGCTTGGCTGCCCACTGCCAGCCGTACTGCCAGCCGTTTCGCGTTCGGTCAGGCGTTTTCTGACCCGTTCTGACCCGCAGAGCCCCTCGGTTTTCCCAACGAATGCGGGGTTTCTTGGGGATTTCGCAGAATCTGGAACGGGTTCGAAGCCCGGCGCTCTATCCAGCTGAGCTACGGGCGCGCATTTGGAATCAACGACTTACGGCGACCCGTCCGGTACTGCCAGCCGTTTCCGCGTCGCATCGCTCTCCAGCACGCGCAAACGCGCGATCGCAGCTTGGTGCTTGACGAGTTGAGGCGGTGCGCAAATCATCGTCGTGCTCGGGTTCGTATGCCCGTGCAAATCCTGAATGTCGGCAACCTCCGCTCCCGTGCGTCGCAATCCTGCCCCGAACGAGTGCCGAATAGCATACACCGTGAACGCGGGTCGCTGTGCGTGGCGTGCCGCCCGAGCCAGCCTTGTTCGCGCCGGGGCAGGACCAGGAGCCGAAGGCCTCCCGCACCAGGAAGTCGCGTACCGCGTGCAGACCCTCCTCGACCAGGGGCATCGCGGCCAATCGGCCCCCTTTACCTCGCGGAACAGCGACGAACGGGATCGCATCTTCGAGCCGAAAATCGTCTCGGTCGAACACGTCGAACAGCCGGCTGAACCGTGGTGAGCCGGGACGATCGGCCGGATCAGTCGAACACGTCGAACAGCCGGCTGAACTTCAGGATGAGGCTCCGCCCGCCGCCGAGGGGGATCGCGTCGTGCAGGCCGCGGGTGTCGTTGTAGACGATGAAGAGCCCGGTGTTGGCCTGTCCGAGCAGCCCTACCCGCAGGTTGGCCGACCAGAGGTCGGCGGCGTCGTTGTACTGCACGAGGGCCATGAAGAAGCGGCGGGGCGTGAAGTTGACGGCAATCTGGGCGCTGGTCAGGTTGGCGATGAAGTGGCCGCCCGGCAGCTCGACGTCGTTCCGGCTCCACCGCACCGACGCGTTGAAGCGGTCGCCGGTGCGCACGCTGAGGGTCGGTCCCGCCGAGGCGCGGCGGCCGCCGAAGAACCCCCCGATGCGGGCGCGCAGGCCGAGGCTGACCGGCGCACCGCGGTTCGACTGGTAGGAGAGCTGGGCCTCGTTGTGGTGGTACACGCCGGCCGGCACGAACACGCCGTTCGAGATCTCGAACGGCTCGGTCACCCCCTCGCCGGTGACGTTCCAGGCGGTCTTGACGAGGGAGCTGTCGGCGAACTCGAGATCGTTGTCGATGTGGAGGAACGAGCTCTCCTGGAGCCCGGCGAAGTTCCAGAACCGGTTGAAGGTGGCGTGGGGCCGTACCTCGTGCAGCCAGGAGATGTCGCTCGGCCGGGTGATGAACGAGAAGCCGGAATCGAGGTTGCGGAAGCCCCGCCGGCGCAGGTACCCGACCTCCGGGTTGAAGTTGTCGGCCACCTCGACGTAGCCCAGCGTGAAGCGCCAGCGCTCGGAGTTGTGGTCCCAGGCCACGTTGTAGGCGTGGTCGTCCCCCGCGAGCCCGGGGGTGTCGGTGGCCGCCGCGAACCCCGCGATCTGCCCGTTCTGACCGAGCCCCACCCGTCCGTCCACCCCGTAGGTCCGGTTGTGGTCGCGGCTCCCGGCCAACTCGCCCGTCGCCTGGCGGTTCACGAAGATCGCGCCGATCTGCGAGCTGTTCGGCAGGTCGCGATACGCCCGCGCCACCGTGAAGTTGTTCGCGGGAGCGACGCCCGGCACCGCCTCCGTCTGCATGTTGAGCAGGCCGACCGACACCGCGTCGGAGACCTTGCCCGAGAGCCGGGCGCCCCCGAGAATCGGAATCTCCCGCCCGCCCGGACCGATGCCGATAGCGCGGCTGAAGAACAGCTCCGTCTGAGCCGGGTTGTTGCCGGCCACCTGGCGGACGCTGCTGACCGAGAAAACGCCGGCGTTCTCGAGAAAGAACGGCCGCTTTTCGGGGAAGAACAGGTTGAAGCGGTCGAGGTTGATCTGCTGCTGGTCCACCTCGACCTGTGCGAAGTCGGTGTCGTAGGTCAGGTCGAGGGTCAGGGCCGGGGTCAGGGCGTACTTCAGATCGACGCCGGCGTCGCCCAGCGCCGTCGTGCGGCGGCGCTCGTCGCTGCGCGTCAGGTCGACGGCGACGTAGGGGACGATCTTGAGGTCGCGTCTCGCCGGCGCCGGCCGGATCCCCGACACCTGCCCCGCCATCGACAGCCGGAGCAGGTTGTACTGGCGGGGCAACGGCGCCCAGTAGACGATCTCGTTGCGGCGGCGGATGTTCCGCTGGACGTTCATCCCCCACGTCTGGACGCCGCGGGGGGGATAGCTCAGGGTCCGGAACGGAATGGCGAACTCGGCGCTCCAGCCGACGTCCGACAGCGACGTACGCACGTCCCACACGCCGTCCCAGTTACCGTTGAACCCCGCGCCGGAGCCGCTCGACGTGGTGGTGCTGCGCCCGAGGCGGCCCTCTCCGGCGTTCACCACCTGCCCGTCGTACTCCTGTCCCGCCGGGCTGGTGCCGAAGACGAAGCCGCTCTGGCGGTCGAGGAACGTGTCGAGGATGAACTGCACGCTGTCGCCGTCGTCGAGCGACGCGTCCCGCCGGCTGTCCGCGATGGCAATCGACCCCGGGTCGCGGTCGTAGCAGACCACGCCGATGTACAGCGTGCTCTCGGTGAAGACGACGCGGACCTCGGTGCGCTCGGAGGCCGGCGCCCCTTCGTCGGGCTGGGTCTGCCGGAAGCCGGTGGCGGGCGCCGCCCGGTCCCAGACCGGGTCGCCCAATACCACGCCGTCCAGGCGCGGCGCGTCCTCGCTCGCGACGGCCGCGAACGCGGGCGCGGCAGCCGGCGGGGCCGCCGGGCCGGCTTGCGGCTGGGCCCACGCGGGCCGGGCCGCCAGCAGGACGCCGAGCAGGACGCCGAGGGTCCGCAAGCCCAAGCCGCCGGCGGACCGGATCATCCCTCGCAGCTCTGACCCTGCTTTGGACCGACTTCGTGTCATCTGTGCCGATTCTGTCGTCCCGGCGGGCAGCACAATTCAGATGTTGTTTGGCCGGGAGGCAGTGACCGAACAGGGGCCTGGCATGGAGAGTCCCTTCACAGTCCTGTCCGCCCACCTGACCAGACGGCGTCGCCAGCCTGTGAAGGAGGCCAGCAACATGTCGGACAGCATCGCCCGAGACCACCCCGCAGTCAAGGTGATCGTCGGGGTCGACACCCACAAGCACGAGCATGTCGCGGTCGCGATCGATAGCCTGGGGGCTCGTCTCGCGATGTTTCGCGTACCAGCGAACGGTGCGGCTACGCTGCCCTGGTGGCTTGGGCTCGCACCCTCGGCGACCTCGAATCCTTCGGGATCTGGAGGCGATCGTCCCAGGAAGGCGCCGTACACCGTAATCGACGGTCACAGTGCGGTACTCGCCGCCGCCTCAGCGGGCCTCGAGACCCGCGAGGACCGCGCGCAGGTCGGCGGGGTCGCCGGTCCGCAGCCCCGCCCACAGGTCGCCGACCTCGTCGAGCCGGTCGAAGATGTTGCGCAGGGTGAAGTCCTGCGGGGACATGCCGGTCCGGAGGCCGTCGTGGACCTCGTCCCAGGTCAGCGGCGTCGACACCCCCGCGAAGGGGCTGGCGCGGGCGCTGTAGGCGGCCGCGAGGGTCTTGCCGTAGATGTTCTGCAGATAGTCGATGTAGACGGCGTCGGCCGCGCGCCGCTTGACCATCCGTTCGACGGTGGCGGCCCGCGGGTGGCGCGAGGCGACGATGGTGGCGAGAATCTGGCACAGGATCAGCCCGGCCTCGTACGGCGTCCCCGGGGCCAGGGGGATGTAGATGTGCAGCCCGGACGCGCCGGAGGTCTTGGCCATGCAGGGTGCGCCGAGCCGCGCCAGCTCGTCGTGCAGCCAGCGCGCGACCTCGACGACGCGGCTGAACGGCGCCTCCGGCATCGGGTCGAGGTCGAGCGCGACGACGTCGGCCTGCTCGATGTCGGGAAGCCGCGAGAACCAGGGGTCCTGCGAGATCACCGCGAGCTGCGCCATCCAGGTCAGGGTCTGCAGGGTGCCGCCGATCAGATAGGGGACTCCGCTGTCCTCCCGCCCGGGGCTCTCGCGCACCGTGACGACGCGGATGCCGTCGGGCATCTCGTCCGGCGATCGATGCTGGTAGAACGACTTGCCGTCGATCCCGTTCGGGAAGCGCTTCATGACGAGGGGGCGGTCGGCGACCACCGGCAGCAAGTACGGCGACATGCGCAGGTTGAAGCGCACCAGGTCGCCCTTGGTCAGCCCCGGGTCGGGCCAGAAGACCTTGTGCAGGTTGCCGACGGGGACCCGGCTGCCGTCGGGCAGCGCGAGGACGCCGCGCTTCCGGCTCGCCTCCAGCGCGCGAAGCTGCTCGCACAGCGCGTCGAGGGCGGGGTCGGCGGGCGGCGCGGGCGCGGGGGGCGACGGCGGCGCCGAGGGAGACATTCGGCGGGACTCGCCGGCGCGGGAGCGCCGAGGCCGCGCGGGGCCTGCGGCCGGCGTCTCGGCGGGCTCCGGCGCCCGCCGCCGGCGGTCGTCCTCGCGGCGCACGTCCCGCGGCGCGGCATCGGCGCGCACCCCCAGGTACACGGGATGGCGCAGCACGTCGTCGGTCGTCCACTGCGTGAACTTCACCTCGACGACCAGGCTCGGGTCGACCCAGTGGGCCGGCTCGTTGGCCGGCGGGACGGCCGAGAACGGCGACTCGTCGGACGCGATCGCCCGCAGGTGGGCGCCGATGGCGTCCAGATCCGCCTCGCTGAATCCGGACCCGACGTGCCCGGCGTAGATCAGTCGGTCCGGTCCGTCCGACCCGCGCCGCCGGCCGGCGGCCGAGGCGCCGGCCGCGGCGGTGCGCCCGCGCGCCGGCCGCGCCGCCGGCGTCCCGCCGGGATAGTAGCCGACGAGCAGCGCGCCGAACCCCTTGCGCGACGACCGGCCCTCGGTCCACCCCCCGACGACGAACTCCTGCCGCCGGACGAATTTCAGCTTCCGCCAGGCGGGGTGGCGACGCCCGGACAGGTAGCGGGACGCCGGGTCCTTGACGATCAGCCCCTCCCAGTCGCCGGCCAGCGCCTCGCCATGCAGATCGGCGCCGCCGCCGTGCTGGCTGGGCACGAGCCGCACCGCCCCCCGGGCCTCCGGGTCCACGCGCTCGACGAGCCGCGCCCGGCGCTCGGTGAACGGCCGGGGGCGCAGGTCTTCGTCACCGTCGCGAAGCAGGTCGAACGCGACGAGGACGGCGTCGGTGGGCGGCGCCGCCGCGCGGGGCCGGCCGCGCCGATGCATGCGGCCCTGGAGATGCTGGAACGGCAACGGACCGCCGGCCGCGTCCACCGCCACGATCTCGCCGTCCAGCACGATCGGGCCGGCGAGCCGGGGCGCGAGCGCGGCCAGCCCCCCGGCGACCTCGGGAAACTGCGCGGTCTTGTCGTTTCCGAGGCGGGACCAGATGCGGACGTGCGGCTCCTCCTGCGCGCCGGATCCGCCGCGCCGTCCGGCGCCGGGCGAGACCTCGATCAGGACGCGGATGCCGTCGTACTTCCGCTCGAAGACGAGGTCGCCCCGCCCGAGCAGCCGGTCGTGCGCCGACTCCTCCGCCGCCACCGCCAGCATCGGCCGCAGCGCCGCCACGTCGGCGCGCCACGCCGGTCCGCGCTCCGCCTCGGCCCGCGGCGCGCCACGCCGGGACCGGCCGGCGGCCGCCGCGCGAGACCCGGTTCGTCCGCCCATCGGCCGCCAGCATACCCGCCCGCCGCCCGAACCCGAAGCCGTTCCTGGTCCGATACGATCTTGCCGCGCGGGCGTCTCACCGTCCGCTGCCGCCCTCACGACCCCTCGCCGGTCCCGGTGCAACGGGGGGTTCTGCCTCGGGCTCCCCGAACCGATAAGATGGAAGTCCCCGGCGCGGGTGTCCGTGGCAAACCGGGAGATATCAGCATGGCTGCACGCCCCACCTGGAAGGGCCACATCAAGATCAGTCTCGTGACGGTGCCGGTGCGAGTGTTCCCGGCCACCAGCGCGGACGCCGCCCTCCGCTTCAACCAGCTCCACGGCGAGTGCCAGACCCGGCTGCAGCAGAAGCGCTGGTGCCCCAGTTGCGACCGCGAGATCGACAAGACCGAGATCGTCAAGGGCTACGAGTTCGAGCGCGGCCGCTACGTGGTGCTCGACGAGGACGATCTGGCCAAGGCCCGCCCCGAGTCGACCCGCATCATCAACCTCGAGCGGTTCGCCGACATGGACTCGATCGACCCGATGTACGTGGAGAAGCCGTACTACCTGGCGCCCGACGGCGACGTGGCGTCGAGCGCCTTCGCGGTGATCCGCGAAGCGCTGCGGGGCAAGGCGGGCATCGGCAAGCTGGCTCTCTCGGGCCGGGAGTACTCGGTGGCGATTCAGCCCCGCGAGAACGGGCTCGTGATGTTCACCCTGCGCCGGGCCAACGAAGTGCGCCGGATGAGCGCCATCGAAGAGCTCGACCGGGTGCCGGACGAGACCAACGAGGCCGAGGTGGCTCTGGCCAGGCAGGTCATCGGGAACTTCGAGGGCAATATCGACTTCGGCGAGTTCGAAGACCAGTATCGCGCGCAGCTCCGCTCGATCATCGACGCCAAGGTCGCCGGCGAGGAGTTCGTGGTGCGCGAAGAAGAGGCGCCGACGAAGGTCGTCGACCTCATGGCCGCGCTCAGGAAGAGCCTCGACAGCGTCAGCGCCGCGAAGAAGAAGCCGGCCCGGGCGACCGCCGAACGCAAGACCGCCAAGCCCCGGCGCAAGCGGGCCTAGCCTGACAGCCCGGCAACTCCGGCTCCCGCCCGGCCCAACGTCAGGAATCCACGCCGGCGGCTCCGCTCACCGCCCCGCCGGCTCTTCCGGCGCTGCCCGCTCTTCCAGCGCTGCCGGCTCTTCCGGCCCTGCCGGCTCTGCCAGCCCTGCCGGCTCTGCCAGCCCTGCCGGCTCTGCCAGCTCTGCCAGCCCTGCCGGCTCTGCCAGCCCTGCCGGCTCTGCCAGCCCTGCCGGCCCTGCCCGCGCAAGCACCGGCGCGAGGATCGCCGCGTCGCCGTCCACGTCGGGGTTCGGGGCCAGCCGCAGCAGGCGGGCGAGGAACGGGTACACATGCACGCTCTCGATCGGTCCGATGCGCTGGCCGGGGCGGATATCCGGTCCTGACGCCAGGAAGATGCCGTGCATGTCCGGATGGCGGGGGTCCCACCCGTGCATGCCGGGCGGCGGCGGGTTGCCCTCGCGGATCATGACGCCGGGGTCGGCGACGACCACGACGTCGCCGATCCGCGGGTTGGCGCGGTAGTGCAGCGCGGCGGGCACCTCGTTCCGCAGGTAGGCGCGCCCGCCCGCGAGGGCGTTGCCGCCGGTACCGTCGTTGATGTCGTCGCGTACCGCCCGCGCCCGGGCCTCGCCCCCCGCGACGAACAGGTTGGCGCCCGTTCCCCCGGCCAGGACGCGGGCATCGCGCAGGTCGGCGATCGCTCGCAGGTCGATCACCGCGTCGGGACGGGTTGCGGCCATGCCGTGGTCGGAGACCAGCACGACGGAGACCGCCTCGCCGTGGGGAAGCGCGTCGATGCCGTCGAGCAGCCGTCCCAGGGCCGCGTCGACCCCCTCCACCGCCTCCGCGACGGCGGGCGTCGCCGGGCCCGCGCGATGCCCGGCGCCGTCGACCGAAGAGAAGTACAGCGTGACGAGGTGAGGCCGGCGTCCCGGCGGCAGGGCCAACCAGTCCAGAACCTGGCCGACCCGTTCGCGGCGGGAGCCGCGGTCGGCGTACCGGGTCCAGAAGGTCGGCCGCACCCCGCCGACATCCGCCTCGGTGCCGACGAACAGCATCGCCGCCGACACCATGCCCTGGGTCTCGGCCGTCACCCAGATGGGCTCGCCCCCGTACCAGGTGCCGTCCTCGACGCTCGTGCGCTCGCGGTAGTTGTACTCCTCGCCGCGGGCGGGGTCGTAGAAGCGGTTGCCCACCAGGCCGTGGCGTTCCGGATGCAGGCCGGTGGCGATGGAGTAGTGGGCCGGGAACGTCAGCGACGGATAGACGGGAACGAGCGCCTCGGCCACCACCCCGCGGGCCGCGACCCGGTCGAAGTTCGGCGTGGCGTAGCGGGCCAGGTAGTCGTGTCGGAACCCGTCGAACGACACCAGCACGAGGTAGGGCTTGTCGAGGGTCTCCGGCGCGTTCACGCCGCCCGTTCCGTTCGGGGTCGTGGCCCGTGCCGACTGCGCCGAGGCGGCCGCGGCCGGACCCACTTCGAGCGCGGAGACGGCTCCGCCGCCGGACCCGGCGCCGTCCTGACCGCACGCGACGGCGGCGGCCAGCACCGCCCCCCAGAGCCACGCCCGGCATGCCCTCACGTTCGCTCGATCGGTGTTGGTCATGGCGGAATGCGCGAACCGGCGCTCCGCGGCGGAGAACCTGCCGGCGAAAGGCGGCCGGGCGCTACTTCAGGCCCATGCGCTTCTTGTACTCCGGCCACTCGACGCGCAGGCGCAGAAAGGCGTCGACGTCCGCACAGACGAGGAACGGGTTGGTCTGCCGCTCCAGCCCGATGGTCGAGCTGGGCCGCGCCCCGTAGTCGTGCCCGGGCCAGACGGTGGTGTCGTCCGGCACGGCGGCGAGCAGGCGCTGCAGGCTCGCCCACTCGGTGCGGGCGTCCGCCTCGGTCTCCGTGCCGCCGACCTTGCCCACGAACAGCAGGTCGCCGGTGACGAGCAGGCGGTGCGTCGGCTCGAACAGCACCAGGTGGTCGTCGCAGTGCCCGGGGGTGTGCAGGCACCGCAGGGCCAGCGCCCCCACCGCCAGCTCTCCCCCGTCCGCGAGCGCCACGTCCGGCGGCTCCGGCGCCGCCGGGTGGGCGGCCACCGGCGCCCGCGTCAGCTCGACGGCGGCGGCGTTACCCTCGGTGTGGTCCGGATGCCCGTGCGTGTTGACGACGTGGGTCACGGTCAGCCCCTGCGCGGCCGCCCGCTCCACGAGCACCGCCGGCGAGTACGAGGGGTCCACGAGCACCGCCTTCCCCGCCTCCCGGTCGCCGATCAGATAGCCGAAGTTCCGGTCGCCGCCGGTCCGAACCTGCTCGAAGACAAGACGCATCAGTCCATTCTATATGCACGGCCGGGCGGACCGGCGCGTGTCCATCGCCGCCTTGAGACGTGCAAGTCCCCTCGCGCCGCAGCGCGAGGCGCGCCCGCGGGAATCGGTGTCCGGACCGCCGCCTCTTGCGGTCCACGGCCGGGGGGTTTGGCGTGGGACGGCGTCGGCAAGACACCCTGGTCGGCAGCCGTCGCGCGCCGCACCGACTCACGAGGGGCGAACGGACGAGCGCCGCGCGCGGCCGGATCACTAGGCGTGTCATACTGGAAACGCTGGCAGCTTGACGGAGAGCGTGTTGTATTCATCGATACGGATTCAGGGCTACCGAGGCCTCGACTCGTTCCGGATGGACGGACTCGGCCGCGTGAACCTGCTCGTGGGGAAGAACAACTGCGGCAAGACGTCGATCCTGGAGTGCGTCGAGTTGCTCCGATCGGCGGGCGACCCGCACGTACTGTCCACCATTGCAGGCCGCCGGGGAGAGTGGGGCCACACGGAAGACGGAGATCCCCGTCTTCCTTTCGGGGCTCGTCCGTATCCCCTGAATGTCTCGCATCTGTTCGCGAATCGCGAAATGGGAGGCGCCATACGCGTCGAGGCGGACCGTGCGGGCCAAGTGGACCCCGCCGCGGGGTACGACAAGGTGACCGTCTCCGTCGGGGACCCATCCGCTTCGGAGCACGATGAACGGGACGCCGCACTAGAGGGCGACATCGATGCGGACCTCGTCCTTCGGGTCGAGTGGTCGAATGCGGAAGGCAACCACAAGACCAAGGCCCTCGTGACCGACGAGGGTGTGCTATCGCGACCGAGACGGCCGATGCGCGCGCGAATCGGATCGAGCCCCCCCGTGGAATTCGTCAGGGCCGGCGGCGTGACGGCGGCGGATGTCGCTCGGACTTTCAGCAAGTTCGTCCTCGGCCCAAAACACGAGGACATCAAGCAGGCGCTTCGCATCGTCGAGCCGGCCATCGAAGAGCTCGCTCCCAAATTGGACGACCCCGGCCGCTTCAGCCGCGATGCGCCCGGCGGCGTGGTGCTCAGACTTCGCGACGTGACAGACCGGGTCCCGATAGGAAGCATGGGCGACGGCGCGTGGCGCATGCTCGGCTTAGCCCTCTCCATCGCGAACGCCGAGGGCGGCGTGTTGCTAGTCGACGAAATCGACACCGGTCTTCACTACTCCGTCATGGAAGACATGTGGCGCATGGTCGGCGAACGGGCTGCGGCGCAGTCAATGCAGGTGTTCGCGACGACGCACAGCCAAGACTGCTACGAGAGTCTGGCGGTGATTGCGGACTCCGGCGCGGACGGCGTCACGATTCAGAGAATCGAACGAGACCGCGGAGAAGCGGTCAGCTTCATCGACCGGGCCATCGTCGCCGCCGCCGAGCGGAGTATCGAGGTCAGGTGAGTTGCCTTCGAGACGTTCGAGACGGTATCCCAGGAAGCTCCTCGTGGAGGGCAAAACGGACAGGGGCGTAATCGCCAGCCTGATGGAAGCCAACGGTGTTCCGTGGCCCGACCCTCCCGAGTCCCCCGTGTTCGTCGATGCGCGCGGCAGCGTCGACGAGATCCTGCAACCGGAGATCCTCAAGGCCGAACTGGGGGCCTCGGGCCTCGAGGCTCTGGGCGTCGTGGTCGATGCGAACGGTAACGCCGCCAGCCGTTGGGATGACCTCAGGGCGTGGTGCGGCACTGAGTTCAAGGACCTGCCGCGGCAAATTCCCGCTCAAGGCTTGGAGGTCGTCCGCCCCGGCGGTCCCCGATTCGGCGTCTGGATCATGCCGAACAACCGGTTCACCGGGATGCTGGAGGACTGGCTCGTCGGGCTGATTCCGCAAGAGTCGCTTCCCTTGTACCAACTGGCCCGGAGGTGTGTCTCGGAGGCGGAAGAACAGGATGCTCCATTCAGAGCCGTCCACCGGACAAAGGCTGAGGTTCACACGTGGCTCGCGTGGCAGGATGAACCCGGCCTTCGACTCTACGATGCCGTGAAGCACGGAGTGCTGGACGCCACGCGTCCCGGGTCGGGACCGTTCGTCGAGTGGTTCAGGCGGCTCTTTCGCTTGTAGCTGCTCCACGGGCCGCCACGTCCTCATGAATGCACCGGCCGCCGGGGAGCCTGACCGCATGGAGACGCCGTGACTCAGCTTGACGGATTCCTCGGCGCCCTCCGACCGCTGCTCGACGCGCAGGACGCCCACGCGGCATGGATCTTCGGGTCGCACGCCCGGGGGACGGCGGAGGACGAGAGCGACATCGACGTCATCGTGGTGGCGCCGACCGGGCGGCCGTTCGTGGAGCGGTTCCGCGACTACCTGCCGGCGATCGTGAACGCGGGGGTCGGGGTCGACATGCTGGTCTATACGCCCGAGGAGTTCGCGCGAATGCAGGCCGAGGAGCGGCCGTTCCTGGTCGACGCCCTCGCCGGCGCGAGGCAGGTCCATGTGGGACGCGAAGGCGGAAGCTGAACGCTGGCGGCGGCAGGCCGCCAACGACCTCGCCTTCGCCCGCGTCGCCCTGCGCGAGCGGTTCTACGCGCAGGCGTGCTTCACCGCGCAGCAGGCGTCCGAGAAGGCGGTCAAGGCGATCGCCTACGGGCTCGGCGTGCGCACGGTGCTCGGCCATTCGCTGGTAACCCTGATCTCGCGCTACGCGGATCGCGCGCCCGAACTGGCCGACCTGCGGGAGCTGGCCGGCATCCTCGATCAGTACTACGTGCCGACCCGCTACCCGAACGGCCTCGCCGGCGGCGTGCCGTTCGAGGCGTTCGGCGAGTCGCAGGCGGCGGCCGCGGTCGATGCGGCCGACCGCTTCGTGCAGCTCGCGGAGCGGCAGACCCCGTCGCGGGACTGAGGACAACATCCCTCGCCGGCGTCGACCACCGCCCCGGCCGTCAGGGCGCCGTGCAGTCCAGACCTACGTCGAGGGCGGGGGCGCAGCTCGCGGAGCGGCAGACCCCGTCGCGGGACTGAAGCGGACAACATCCCTCGGCACGTTCGCCGGCGTCGACCACCGCCCCGGCCGTCAGGGCGCCGTGAAGTCCAGGCCCACGTCGAGGGCGGGGGCGCTGTGAGTGATCCAGCCGACCGAGATCAGATCGACGCCGGTGGCGGCGACCTCGCCGATGTTCGCGGGGGTGATGCCCCCGGATGCCTCGGTCGTCGCGCGGCCGCGGGCCGATGCCGCCGCCTGCCGCAGATCGGCAATCGACAGGTTGTCGAGGAGCACCGCGTCGGCGCCGGCGTCGAGCGCCTGCTCTAGCTGCTCCAGGGTATCGACCTCCACCTCGACCCGGACCAGGTGCCCCTGCGCGGCGCGCGCCCTGGCGATGGCGGCGGCGACCCCGCCCGCGATCAGCCGGTGGTTGTCCTTGATGAGGACCGCGTCGTGGAGGCCGAAGCGGTGGTTGGTGGCGCCGCCCACCCGCACCGCGTACTTCTCGAGCGCGCGCAGGCCGGGGGTCGTCTTGCGGGTGCAGACGACGCGCGCGGGGCCGGCGCGCGCGACGACGTCGACGAGGTCCCGCGCGGCGGTGGCGATGCCCGACAGGTGGCCCAGCAGGTTGAGGGCGGTCCGCTCGGCCGAGAGGAGGGCCCGCGCGGGCCCCTCGAGCGTCGCGAGCACCGCGCCCGCCGGGACGTCCGCGCCGTCGTCGTGCGCGACGGCGTGGCGCACCGGGCCGAGGGCCTCGAACGCGAACAGGGCGCACCGCAGCCCGCACACGCGCCCGGCGCGCCGGACCGCGATCCGCGCGGCGGCGCGGCGGTCCGCGGGCACGACGGCGTCGGTGGTGATGTCGCCGGCCGACCCCAGATCGACCGCGAGCTCGCGGCGCACCAGCGCCTCGTAGTGCAGGGGGAGCAACGGAGCAACGCCGGGCCGCGGAAGGTCTCGGTTCATCGGCGCGCCAGCCCGGAAATCGTCACCTCGCCGCCCCAACCAACCCTCCAGAGGCCCGGCGCGGCGCCTCATCCTCCCGCCCCCCGGCCGACCTCGAGCATGCGCTCGACGGCCCGGCGGGCGCGGCCGGCGATGGCCGGGTCCACCGTCACCTCGTGCTGCATCCGTTCGAGCGAGGTCAGGATCCTCGGCAGGGTGATCCGCTTCATGTGCGGACACAGGTTGCACGGCCGGATGAACTCCACCTCGGGGTGCGCGACCGCGACGTTGTCGCTCATCGAGCACTCGGTGACCAGCACCACCCGCTCGGGGCGCACGGCGTCGACGTGCCGCAGCAGGCCGGCCGTCGAGCCGACGTAGTCGGCCTCGGCCAGCACGTCCGGCGGGCACTCCGGATGCGCGTATATCTGCACCCCCGGATAGCTCGACCGGTAGCCGCGCAGGTCCTCGGCGCTGAACCGCTCGTGCACCTCGCAGTGGCCCTGCCACAGGACGATCTCGACGTCGGTCCGGCTCGCCACGTAGCGTCCGAGATACTCGTCCGGCAGGAAGATGACGCGCTCGGCCCCGAGCGACTCGACGATCTCGACGGCATTGGACGACGTGCAGCAGATGTCCGACGCCGCCTTCACGTCCGCCGACGTGTTGACGTAGGTCACCACCGGCGCGCCGGGATGGCGCTCGCGCAGCCGCTCCACGTCGGCCGCGGTAATCGACGACGCCAGCGAGCAGCCCGCCTCGAGGTCCGGAATCAGCACCGTCCGGCCCGGGCTGAGAATCTTGGCGGTCTCGGCCATGAAGTGGACGCCGCAGACGACGATGACGTCCGCGTCGGTCTCGGCCGCCTGCTGCGCCAGGGCGAGCGAGTCGCCGCACAGGTCCGCGACGCCGTGGAAGATCTCCGGCGTCTGGTAGTTGTGGGCCAGCACCACCGCCCCCCGGCGCTCCTTCAGGCGCTGGATGGCGTCGACGTACGGTGCGTGCACCGGCCACTCCATCGGGGGAATCACGGCCTGCACCCGCTCGTACACGTCCGCGGTGCGGGCCGCCACCCCCGGCGTGTAGTCGAGCCGCGGCGGGTCGGATTCGGGAACGGTCGGAGGGTTGCTTTCCATTATGCTCACAATGAGAATTACAGACTGTTATTCTAGCTGTGAGCATAAAGATCTGTCAAATCCGGGGAGGCCTGCCGTGGAAGGGCGCGGACGCCCGGCGGGTGGGTCCGACGGCAAGCGGAGCCGCAGGGCGACGACTCCCGGGCTACGGGGCGGCCGGCAGGCCCGGCAGGCCCACCCCCGGCGCCGGGCGTTCGTGCTGCACATCGCGGCGGAAACGGAAGAGCTCGGCGGGCCGGCCGCCGGTGGCGGGCTCGACCTGCCCCGTGCCCTCGACGAGGGCGCCGCGCTCCACGAGCCGCCGGAAGTTCTGCTTGTGGAGACGGACGCCGGCGAGGGTCTCGACCGTTCGCTGCAGTTGCAGCAGGGTGAAGGTCTCGGGCAGCAGCTCGAACACCAGCGGCCGGTACTTGAGCTTGCCGCGCAGCCGTCCCAGCGCGGTGGCGAGGATGCGCCGGTGGTCGAGGGCCAGCGGCGCCCCGAACCCCGGCGGACCGGCCGCCGCAGGCCGGCGCGCCGACCGGTCGCGCCACGCCTCGGTGACCAGCCCCGCCTCGTAGAGCAGCTCGTAGCGGTCGAGCACCCGCTCGGCGTCCCACGGCGCGGCCCCCGACCCGAAGGTGATGTCGGCGCGGCCCCGGCGCTCGCGGCGGGGGGCGCCCGCCGGCGCCGACGCGATCCAGGCGTCCAGGGCGGGCCGGATGCGGTCGCGCAGCAGCGCCGACTCGCCGTCGCGGCGATCTTCCCACGGCAGAAAGCGGTAGACGGCCTGCCACGCGGCCGGATGGCCCTCCGCGAGATGGCGCTCGCGCACCAGGGCCAGGTACGCCACCGCGATCACCAGGGACCGTCCGTCCGACGCGCCCGCGCGATCCCGGTCGCCGAACGTGTACAGTTGTTCGACGTGCGCCAGGTCCATGCCGGTCTGCTCGCAGACCCAGGCGCGCAGGCCGAGCTCGAGGGTGCGGTGGCGGTCCGGGTCGAGGGGACCGAACGGCAGGGCTGGCGAGGGGTCGTCCGGGCCGCCGCTCGACACCGTCAGCACCCGGGGCTCCGAGCCGGTGACTGCGACAATGGTGGCATGCAGTCCGACCGTCACGTGGCGTGGCATTCGAACGAGTCTAACGGAGAACGAAACGATGCAGCTCATCCCCCCGATCGTGCAGCGCTGGATTGACGACGGGCGCCGGGACCCGGAAGGCTTCTGGGAACGGGCCGCCCGCCAGTTGCCGTGGTTCCGGACCTGGGACCAGGTCTATGCGCCGGACCCGCCGACGTTTCGCTGGTTCGTGGGCGCCCGGACCAACCTGGCTCACAACGCGATCGATCACCACGTGGCGGCCGGCGAGGGCGGGCGCGCCGCCCTGGTGTACCTGAACGAGCGGAACGAACGGAGGGTCTGCACCTATGCGCAGTTGCAGCACCACGTGATCCGGATCGCGGCGGCGTTGCGGGCCCTCGGCGTGGAGCGGGGCGACCGGGTGACCCTCTCCATGCCGACCTGTCCGGAGGCGGTGTTCCTGATGCTCGCGTGCGCGCGCATCGGCGCCATCCACTCCGTGGTGTTCGCGGGGTTCGGGGCCGGGGCGCTGGCCGACCGCATCACCGCCAGCGGCTCGCGCGTCGTGTTCACGGCCGACGTCACCTACCGGAAGGGCAGGGACGTGCCGTTGAAGCCGATCGTCGACGACGCGCTGCGCGGGCCGGGGCACCCGGTGGAACGGGTGGTGGTGCTGCAGCGCGCCGACCCGACGCCGCCCCTCGACCCCGCGCGGGACCTGTCGTGGAACGACTTCCTCGCGGGGGGCGCCGGGCATTCGGGCGACTGGGTCTCGATGGAGGCGAACGAGCCGGCGTTCATCCTCGCCACGTCGGGGACCACCGCCAAGCCGAAGCTCGCCGTCCATACTCACGGCGGCTACCAGGTACACATCGCGAGCATGGCCCGCTGGTGCTTCGGGATGCGGCCGAACGACGTCTGGTGGGCGACGTCGGACATCGGCTGGATCGTCGGCCACAGCTACATGGTGTACGCCCCCCTGCTCGTCGGCTGCACGACGGTGGTGTTCGAGGGGGCCCTCGACTATCCCGAGCCGGAGAGCACGTGGCGGGCGGTGGTGGAAGAGATCGGCGCCACCGGCATCTTCACGTCGCCCACCGCCATCCGGGCCCTGATGCGCTACGGCGACGGTCCTCTCGGGGGCGTCGACCACGCCCGGGTCGAGCGCATCTTCTCGGCCGGCGAAGTGCTCAACCCCCCGGCGTGGGACTGGCTGCAGAACACCATCCTGAAGGGACGGATCCCGGTCATCGACCACATGTGGCAGACCGAAACGAGCGGTCCCGTCTTCGGCAACCCCTACGGGCTCGGCCTGCTGCCGATCAAGCCGGGGTCGGCCGCCCTGCCCCTGCCGGGCATCGACGCGGCCATCGTGAGCAGCGACGGCGCCCCGTGCGAGACCGGCGAGAAGGGCATCATGGTGCTCAAGCGCCCGTTCCCGGGGCTGACCGCCTCGCTCTGGGGCGAACCGGAACGCTACGGCCGCGACTACTGGCAGAAGATCCCCGGGGTCTACTTCAGCGGAGACTCCGCCCACGTCGACGAGGACGGCTACCTGTGGTTCGGCGGCCGCGCGGACGAGATCATCAAGATCGCCGCCCACCGCATCGGGACCATCGAGGTCGAGAGCGCCTGTCTGCAGCATCCCGCGGTGACCGAGTGCGGCGTCGTGGGGCGGCCCGACGAGACCCGCGGCGAGGTGATCTCCGCCTTCGTCCTCCTCAAGCAGCACGAGACGCCCTCCGACGATCTCCGGCGGGCGCTGATCGAGACGATTCGACGCGAGCTGGGTCCGATCGCGGTGGTGGGCGAGCTCAACTTCGTGACGATGCTCCCGAAGACGCGCAGCGGCAAGATCATGCGCCGGGTGCTGCGGGCGGTCATTCTCGACCGCGACCCGGGCGACATCACCACCATCGAGGACGAAGGCTCGGTGGAGGAAGCGCGGCAGGCCTGGCAGCAGATGAAGGCGGACCTCGCCGGGTCGGGCCAGTGACCGCGGCGGCGCCGGGTCGGCGGCCTGCGCCGGGCGGCCGACCCCCGCGCCCGGCCGGGGGGAGCAATGCCCGCCCGGCGCCGGCGCAGGGGGAGGCGTCGCGAACGGCATCATCGCCGCGCGCGACGCGGAGCAATGCCCGCCCGGCGCCGGCGCAGGGGGAGCGACGCCCGCGCCGGGCGCCCTGCCCCACGCCCGCGCCAACGCCAGCCCCCGGAAAAGAGGAACGGCGCAGCCCCCGTAAGGGACTGCGCCGTTCGAGGCCCGAAGACCGCAGGCGGATTCCTGGCAAGGTCGGTTGGGCGGCAATCGGGGCCGCAGGCGTCGCTCTCCGGGCTAGTCCTGCCCGCGTCCCCGGCGTCCCTCCCGACGGTCGCGGCGTTCCCGGGGCTCGTCGCGGCGTTCCTCCCAGCGTTCGCGGCGCTCCGCGAGACGCTCGCGGCGCTCCTCCATCCGCTGCTCGCGCGCCGCCCGTATCACGTCGGCCGCGGTCCGCTGCTCGGGCGTCAGCACCTGCCAGATCCGTGCCCTCGCCGACGCCCGTGCGAGCACCACCGCCCCCTCGGCCGTTCCCAGCCCGGCGGCCGTGGCCCGGATCGCGTCCTCGTCGACGTCGCCGCCGGTCCCAGCCGCATCGCGGAGCGCCTGCCGTGACGCCCGCACCTGCTCCCCGGCCTCGCGCAGCGCCTCGCGGCTCTCGGCCAGCACGCCGCGCACCTCGTCCCGCTGCTCCTCGCTGAGGCCGAGCTGGCGCAACGGGACGGCCAGCGCGCCTCCCGGCCCGCCCGATCCGCCCGGTCCGCGGCGGCCGATCCGCCCGCGCCGGCCGTCCGGCTGGCTCCACGCCACGTCCGCGACTGCGAACATCCCGGCCGTCACCAGCACGCCGGCCGCCACCATCCACGTCGTCTTTCTGAAGTTCAGCGTCCTCATCGGTCGTCTCCCTGCTCGGTCTCGGCCCGCGTCGCCGCGCGCGCCGGACCCGTCATGCGGTTACGAAGGAAACCGGGCGGCATGCCCCGCCGGCTCGCGCCGGCGGCCCGGCCCGGCGGCCCCTCCGCGGCTCGCCGGTTGGCTGATCACAGTGACCGGCGAGCCCGCTCGCTTATTCCCCGCGAGCGGCCGCGGACCGCACTGAAGGCGAATCGAAGAGAGGGTGATTCGGGGCGAACAGCGCCCAACGTGTGGACGAGGGGTCTACCCCCGCTTGGTCAACTCGTGCAGCAGGGTGTCCATGCGGCCGTTGACGGTGTCCATGCGCCCGTTGACGGCATCGATACGGCCACCCAGCTCCGCGTGCCCCGAGTCGAGACGGGCGCCGAGCTCCGCACGTACGGTGTCGATACGCTGCCCCAGCTCTGAACGCACCGTGTCGAGACGCTGCCCCAGCTCTGAGCTCACGGTGTCGAGACGCTGCCCCAGCTCGGAGCCCACGGTGTCGAGACGCTTCCCGAGCTCCGCGTGCGCCGTGTCGTTGCGGGCCTCGTAGTGAGCGAGCATCCGCCACACGCCGAGCAGCACGCCGCCGCCAGTCAGCACCACCGAGATGATCTCCGGCGTCATGCCCATAGGCTAGCACATCCGTGCGATAGTTAACATGAAGCTCCTTCGCCAAGAGTCTGCGCCGTAGAACGGTGCAGACTCCGGCCGGGTTGGTTGGGCGGTAATCAGAGCCGCAGGCGACGATTCCCGGGCTCGCCAAAAAGCACGAGGGCCGTGCGATCGGTCGATCGCACGGCCCCCACGGTCCCCGCACACGCCGGGCCGGACCTGCTCGCGGTCAACGGCTGCGGCTACGGTTCGTTCACCTCGAAGTAGTCGTCGCAGAACAGGTCCACCAGTTGCAGCACGACCTCTTCGACCCGCGGCAGGTTGGCGCCGCCGGTCGTTCCCAGGCTGGCCATGTCCCAGGTGTCGACGTACGCCCTGAGCTGGTTCCCCTCGATGGTGGCCAACTGCTGCACCGACACGCGGGCATAGTAGGCGTAGAGCCCGGTGGCCCCGCGATGGGTGGTGATGTCGACGTACAGGTCGGCCGCCTGCCGCGAGCTCCCCAGCCGGACGCCGCACACCTCGAGGCGCAACTCGACCGCGTCGAGCAGCCCGCGCCGCGTGAGCCCGGCCGCCTCGACGTCGTCGGGCAAATCGGCGACGACGACGTTCACGTCGCGAATGTCGGTGAGATTCTCGCGCTCGACGTCCTGCTGGCCCGCCGCCGGCGCGGCCAGGACCGCCAACAGACACAGGCGCCCGGCCACCCCCGCTATACAGGTTGGTCTACGCATTGCTCGCCGCCTCCCCGGTGTCGTCAACCTTCCGGCGAGGGTACTCGCTGCCATTCTTCGTTGTCCAGCGAAGAGGGATCCTCCCGAGCAGCCTGTGACGAAAGTCCCCGCTGCATTCGAGCGTCGATGCAGCCCGGTGCAAGCGACGTTTCACCACGGGCTGCCAACCGCGGAACGACGCGCCAGCCGAGCGCGGGCAGCTCGACTGACGCGCATCAGATCGAAGCCGGCGAGCCGGCCTTCCGGTACGGAGTCTCCAGAGCCGGCCGGGGCGCACGCGCCACGGGCGCGGGCTCCTTCGGCAGCGAGAGCATCATCGGGATCCAACCTCTCAGTCGAGATGACCGCGCTCGGCGTCGCCCATCTCGACGGTCCGGCCGGGGAAGTACTCGCGCCAGCGGCGGGAGACCGTCGCGGCCACGTCGGGCCGGCAGGTGAGCTCGGCCGGAAACGACGGCGGCAGCCGCGCGTCGATGACGATGGGCGGGGTGCGCACCAGGTGGTTGCGCACCACCCGGGTGGACGCGGCGTGGATGTCGGCGGCCGGCTCGAAGCGGGTGAAGGTCGTCCACAGGAAGTTCATGGCGCTGCGGGCCGCGCGGGCGGCGTCGTCGGTCAGAACCACCAGCGGCCAGCCGCGGAACGCGGGATGGGACGCCACCCGCGCCGGCAGGTCCGGCTCGGCCCCCGCGGGCGCCCCCCCGGCCACCAGACACCCGCGGCAGAACACCCGGACGTCGTCGATGCCCGCCGGCAGCTCGGCCGCCGAGAACGCGCCGGGAAGCTCGCGGACCGGGTCGCCGAGCCCCAGCCAGACGCCCTTCGAGCCGTGGTTCACGGCCGGTCCGGTGTAGTCGAGGGTGTCCATGGACAGGTTCGGGAACACGTACAGATCGGTCTCCGGATGGGTCCGGGCCAGAACGTGCTCGAGCGTCGCCCGGAAATCGCGCAGGTCGACCGGACTATCCGTCACCAGCAGGAACTTCGTGAGCGAGAGCTGCCCCTCACCCAGAATCCGGAACGCGCTGGCCATCGCTTCGCGGGCATAGCGTTGCCTGACGACGGCCGCCGACAGCGAATGGTAGCCGGTCTCGCCGTACGACCAGAGCTGCTCGACGGCGGGCATGACGACCGGGAACAGCGGCGACAGCAGGTCCTGCAGGAGGTCGCCGATGAAGAAGTCCTCCTGGCGGGGCTTGCCGACCACGGTGGCGGGAAAGATCGCGTCCCGGCGGCGGGCCACCCGGCCGACCTCGAAGACCGGGTAGTCGTGGCGGAGCGAGTAGTACCCGTAGTGGTCGCCGAACGGCCCCTCGGGGCGGCGGGTCGCCGGGGGAACCGAACCGACCAGGGCGAACTCGGCCCCGGCCGGCACCGGGTGCGGCCCCAGGCCCTCGACGAGGGGCAGGCGCTCGCCCGCGATCAGCGAGGCGAGCATCAGCTCGGGCACGTTCTCCGGCAGCGGGGCCACCGCGGCCAGGATCAGCGCCGGCGGACCACCGAGGAAGACGGTGACGGGCAGGGCGGCACCCCGCCCCTCGGCCACCGCGTAGTGGAAGCCGCCCCCCTTGCCGATCTGCCAGTGCATGCCGGTGGTGCGCGCATCGTGGATCTGCAGGCGGTACATCCCGAGGTTGTGGCCGTGCCCGTCAGGATGCTCGGTGAACACCGCCGGCAGGGTGATGAACGGGCCGCCGTCCTCCGGCCAGGTCGTCAGCGCGGGCAGGCGATCGAGGCGCACGTCGTCCGTCACCACCTCGCTCACGAGCCCGCGCCGCCCCCGCCGCAGCCCTATCCGGAACAGCTCGGCGCCGACGTCGCGGGCCGCCCACAGCCGCGACGGCGTGGGGGGCATCATCGTCTCCAGCAGCTCGACGAGCCGCCGAATCAGGCGCTGGGGCCGCTCGCCGAACGCCAGCTCGGCCCGGCGCGCGGTGCCGAACAGGTTGGTGACAACGGGAAAGTCGGCGTCCGCGACGTTGGTGAACAGCAGCGCGGGGCCGCCGCCGGCGACCACTCGGCGATGGATCTCGGCCGCCTCGAGCGACCGCTCGACAGGGACCGATATCTCGATCAGGTCCCCGTCGCGGCGAAGGCGATCCAGGAATGCGCGCAGGTCGGGGAAGGACATCGTGGGAGCGCGGATCGCGGGCAGCCCCGCGCCGCGCCCGCCCGCTTCAGGCGCTACCGCACGGTGACCGCGACCTCTTCGGTCACGGTGGCGAGGGTGTCGGACGCCTGCACCCGGAACCGGTACTCGCCGGGGGCCGGGAAGATCGCGGTCAGCACGGCCGAGCCGTCCGGGGCGTCGTCCTGCGGCTCCAGGCTCACCGCGGCCGCCCCCCGCAACTGCGTCCAGGTGACGGCGACCCGCTCCACCGGGGTGCGGACGGGACGCCTGCGGGCCGAGGCCCGAAGCTGCGGCACGTTGACCGGCAAGGTCGGCTCGTCGGGGTCTCGCTCGAACGTCGGGAGGGTGCCGCGGCCGCCGCCGCCGCGCTGCCGCTCCGGCGGCAGGCCGTCGTCGGTCACCGCCGCGGTCAGGGTCACCGCCTCACCGCTGACCGCGCTCGCCGGCGCAGTGACGGTCAGCACCGGGGGCTGGTTCTCCGCCGGTCCGCCGGCCCGCCCCGCGGAGATCTCCCACTCGGGCTGCAACCAGCCGAGGGCGCGGTAGGTCTCGTCGTTCACGGTGACCTGCCACTCCAGCTGCCGGTCGCCCCAGTCCGCCGGCACCGTCACGCTGAACACCCGGCGGTTGGTGCGCGGATAGAAGAAGGTCGGCTGTCCCCGGTCCGGCTCGCCCGGCGACATCCGGTTGGCGGCGCCGACCGGCACGTGCTGCTCTTCGACGTAGTTCCGGTTCAGGTACCCGAAGTGCATGTCGAAACCGCCGCCGGGATGATGCGACCAGCCGTCGAAGAACGGCTGAATCGTCTGCCCCGAGCTGAACAGGAAGTTCTGCGGGTCGGCCTGGGCCCACCCCTCGGCGGCGGCACCCAGGACGGCGGCCAGCACCAGCAACGGCGTAAGCGGTCTCGACCGGTTCAACATGGCTGTCTCGAAATACCGGGTCGGGGGCGAGACGTCCTCGCTCGCCCCCGACCCGCTTCATCTCCGCGGGCGCCCGCCGGGCATTGGCGGGCGGTTCTCGCTGCCTGACGGCGACGCGGCGCGATCAGTTGTCGTCGGTCCGTTCACGCGCCGTCTGCCGTTCCACCAGCTCGGCTTCGTACTCCTCTTCCGTCAGGTCGTGCCACCCGATCCAGGCGAATCCCATCTCGTCGATGGTTCGCCCGCCGTTGCCCACCCAGTTGCTCGGGTCGACGTTGCCCCGGTTGGCGGCCGAATTGTCGAACCAGCTCGACACGTGCAGAATCGTCCCGGCGGGAATCAGCGGCGCGACTTCGTCTTCGTAGTTGTAGTTCATGTGCCAGTTGTAGTCGAAGCCGGCGCAGTTCACCGTCTCGGCCCGGACCGGCTGGGTCGGATAGATGAACTCGATGCACTGGTAGATGCCCAGCATGTGCATGTGCGGCTGGAACATCGTGATGCGCGCCGCCTTGCTGAAGCGGGCGTAGCCGTCCGAGCGCGACACCTCGCCGGCCGGAATGTCGAGGATCCCGGTGGTCACTCCCTGCGAGCCGCCGAGCTGCTTCGAGTACCGGATGTGGGTGGGCGTCTCGTCCTTCGGCAGGAAGTTGATGCCCAGCTCGACGGCGGCGTCGACCGGCTCGCCGACCGAGTGGAGGTGGTAGCTGAGCCGCGCCTGACTGCCTCCCGGCAGCAGCAGCCCGGAATCGGGCGGATAGATCTCGGCCTGCTTCCCGGAGGCGTACTCGACGAGGAACAGCCCGCCGCTCATGTCGGCCTCGTCCGCGCTCGGCTCGACGGCGTAGGACAGCGCGTGATGCACCACCTCCCGGGCCTTGTCGCCGATCGGCCGGGTCTGAATCGCGGTGATGTAGCGATCCTCCTCGAGCCCCATGTCGGTGAACAGATTCCCGAACAGGTCGGGGCCGGCCGCCGGCACCGTGTAGGTCGGGAACTGCACGACGAGGTCGGGCTCACCGATCTGCCAGGCATCGGCCGGCGCGAACTCCGGCGGCGCCGGCGCGTCCGCGGGGTTGCCCTGCGGGGCCCCGGCGTCGACCCAGGCCACGATGGTGGCGACCTCGGCGTCGGTCAGCGACGGATCGTTCTTGAAGTCCTGGATCCCGAGGCGCCGATCGAGATGCCACGGCGGCATGGCGCGGGTCTCGACCTTGTTCCGGATCGACCGCGCCCAGGGCCGCACGTCCTGGTAGCTGATCAGCGACATCGGCGCGATCTGGCCGGGCCGGTGGCAGTTCACGCACGACCGGTACAGAATCGGCGCAACGTCGCTGGCAAACGTGGGACCGGCTTCGGTCCCCTGGGCCGCGGCGCCGCCCGGCAACGCCAGCACGGCCGAGCTCAACACGAACGCGGCGACGAGTGTGGTGATTCTCACTACTAGTCCTCCTGGCGGTCGACGACAGCCGCACGGGGCGGCCGAACCCACTGCGGTACCACGGTCTGAAATCCGGACCGCGCGGGCCGGCCCGCATCGGCGGCGCCGT
This sequence comes from Vicinamibacterales bacterium, assembly GCA_965229825.1. Classification (GTDB taxonomy): domain Bacteria; phylum Acidobacteriota; class Vicinamibacteria; order Vicinamibacterales; family UBA8438; genus JAJEEA01. The sequence continues at coordinate 132,403 of CBDDJQ010000010.1, read as the reverse complement.
CCACGGCGGTGACCGTGCATTATCTCACAGGTTCGTCACCGGCCACACCTCCGTTTCCCGGGCGGTCCGGGGCGGCACGGCCGGCTCCTGGAGGCGCGATGTCTCCCGGCGACAAGACGCCCTCCCGCGGCGGGCATCGTCCGCCGGCCTGCTGAAGGGCCTGCGTGCCCTCGCTGCCGGGGCTCGCGCGCCGGGTGCCCGTCTACACCGGCCCGCGGGCCTTCCGCTCCCGCGTCGGTATCGAGATCCGGCCCGCGCCCCGCTTCGCCGCCGCCGGACACCTCTGGCCCTGACCCGCGCCCCGGCGCCGGCCGGGCTCTCGCAGGCCGCCGTCAGTATCCCGAGTCGCCGGCCCGGGCCGACTCGGGGACCGGCGCCTGGTAGAGGACGCGGCCGACGAAGAACGGGCCCATGTCGCGGATGTACTCCGACGTCTGAACGGTGGGCCGCATGTCCTTGACGAGCTTCGACAGCGGATAGAGCTCGGGACCGATCAGGCCGATCACGAACTCGTTGTCGTCGCGGTCGAGGCCGTGGCACTCGAGGCGCACGTCGAGGGCCAAGCCCAGCTCGCCGTAGCCGCGCCCGACGGTCCCGTGCTCCATCAGGATGCGGCCCTGGTCGCCCCGCGGCAGCCGGTTGAAGGCGCCGATGCGGCGCAGCGGATACCAGATGCCCCACGGATGCGCCGGATTCAGGACGTTCCGCCGGACCCGGTGCAGGACGAAGTCCTCAAGGTCAGCCTCGCGCCCGCCCGCATAGGTGCGGCCCAGCATGGTGAAGTCGGGCAGCGGCGTCAACGTCTGGAAGTACGGTCCGCTCAGCAGCCCCCGCGCCGCCTCCGCGAACAGCGCGGGGTCCTCGGACATCAGCACGACGCCCACCCCGCGCGGATCGTTCAGGTTGGCGTAGACGGCCGCTTCCAGACCGCTGTCCCGCACCAGGTTGACGACCGGGCCGGTGCTGGCGCAGCCGGTGAACACGTGGAGCTGGACGAACAACCGCTTGTCCAGCGTCTGCGGAACGCCGCGCACCGGCGCGCCGTGCTCGACGAGGTCCGGCACGAAGGAAGCCATCGCGGGCGGTCGGCCGGCCGGCGCCGGCGGCGTATCTGTCTTCTCGGTCATAGGAAGTCGGTCCTCGGCGTTGCCGGCGATCATTCTACAGGAGCCCGCGGCGGGGCGCGGCGGGGCGGCGGGGCCGGCGAGATCCGGGGGGTGTGGTACAGTCGGAACTGCGGCAACGACGAGGCTTGCGCCGCGGGGAGGTTTCGCCGGTGCTCACGCGCGCGACGACGGCCATCGCGGTCCTGCTGCTCGGCGCGGCGACGGCGGCGGGTCAGGACGGCAGCCCGCCGGCTCCCCTGCCGGCCATCGAGCTGCCGATCAACCTCGAGCGCGTGAAGCGCAGTCTCGAGGTTCTGCCCAGCAGCGAGGAGGCGCGCTCGCGTCTCAAACTCGACTTCTACATCAACGTCTACGGCCGTACGCCGCGAATCAACCCCCTGGAAGGCTTCGACCTCCATACCGGACTCGTCCCGTTCGGCAGCCCGACCCACGCCGACATGATGAACCACTGGACGCCGCAAGGGTTCGGCGTGCCGGTCGCCGACCTCGGATCCATCCTCGGCTGGATCGTCGGGCGCTAGCGCGACCTGCGGTCGCGTTGGAAGTTTCGCTGGCGCGAGACTTCTACGGCGCAAGCTCCTGGCAGCCAACCCGCCCGCGGCAGCAGAATCCCGCTGCCTTCGCCCCCCTCCGCCTTGTAATTTCCCCCCGGGCAACGGAAAATACGCTCGTGGCTACTGGGACCCTGGAACGCGCGGGATCGGAACTGGACGCCATCGTCAGCCTCCTCGGCGACGATGCGGCCCTGCTGGAACATCGCTGCCGGACGATTCCGGCCACCGACCTGCATCTGCCGGGTCCGGACTTCGTCGACCGCTGCTACGCCCCGTCGGACCGGCCGGCGCGGGTGTTGACGAGCCTGCAGGCGCTGTTCGGCGCGGGACGGCTCGCGGACACCGGATACGTCTCGATTCTGCCCGTCGATCAGGGCATCGAGCACTCCGCCGGCGCTTCGTTCGCGCCGAATCCGGCCTACTTCGACCCCGAGAACATCGTCCGGCTCGCCATCGAGGGCGGGTGCAACGCGGTGGCTTCGACCCTGGGCGTGCTCGGGGCCGTGTCGCGCCGGTACGCGCACAAGATCCCCTTCATCCTGAAGGTCAACCACAACGAGTTCCTCTCCTATCCCAACACCTACGACCAGATCCGGTTCGGGGGCATCGAGCAGGCGTTCGACATGGGCGCGATGGGGGTCGGGGCCACGATCTACTTCGGGTCGGAGGAGTCCCGTCGGCAGATCCAGGAGGTGTCCGAGCTCTTCCACCAGGCCCACGACCTGGGGATGTTCACGGTGCTGTGGTGCTATCTCCGCAACGAGGCGTTCAAGACCGCCGACGCCGACTACCACGCGGCGGCGGACCTGACCGGGCAGGCCAACCACCTCGGGGTGACCATCGAGGCCGACATCATCAAGCAGAAGCTGCCCGAGACCAACGGCGGCTATCCCGCCGTCGGGTTCGGCAAGACGCACAAGCGGGTCTACGACACCCTGACCACCGACCATCCGATCGACCTGACCCGCTACCAGGTCGCCAACTGCTACCTCGGCCGGGCCGGGCTCATCAACTCCGGCGGCGCCTCGTCGGGCGAGAGCGACCTGCAGGAAGCGGTGAAGACCGCGGTCATCAACAAGCGGGCCGGCGGCACCGGGCTCATCTCCGGCCGCAAGGCGTTCCAGCGTCCGATGGCCGACGGCGTCGCCCTCCTCAACGCGATTCAGGACGTCTACCTCTCCCCCGGCGTCACCATCGCCTGATTCGAGCCCGCCGGCCTGCCGTCCATCAGTGAACCTCTGCGCCCGGGTCGCCGGTGCAGACCGGCTTCCCTGCCCTCCGTTCGACGGTCGCGGGCGGCTACGCCTTCCGGGTCTCGGCGGGGCGCGCCCAGAGGTCGAGCCGGATCGACAGCAGGAAGTACTTCTTGCGGAGGGCCACGACCCGGTCGGCGTAGCCCTCCTTGGGGATCTCCCGGGTCCGGAGCCGCTTGCGCAGCCGCCGCAGCTCGTGGCGGTAGAGGTCGTTCACGAACGCCTTGGCGAGCAACGGCGGCGTCGACGGGCGGGGGTGCAGGCCGAACCCGGCCAGCTCCTCGAGAATCCGGGGATGGTAGGTGTACTCCACGCGCCGCCCGCCGTCGCCCTGCGCCGCTCAGAACCCCGGCGGGGTCTCGTCGGCCGACGGCCCGTAGATGGACGGGACCGGGACGTCGTTCAGCCGCAGATAGACGCCGAGCTGGGCGCGGTGGTGGATCAGGTGGTTCATCACGAAGCTGCGGATGACGGCGGCCTTGGGCAGGGTCATCATCACCGTGCCGTTGTTCAGCATCGACCACGGCTTCATGAACTCGGCGTCGCTCGCTCCCGCGATCGCGGCCCGCGCTTCGGCCGCGTGGCGGTCGAACGTGGCGACGAGCTCCTCGACCGAGGCCGGGACCGGGGGCGGGGGCATCGGCTCTCCCCCGGGGGTGGTGTCCAGCTCGTCCGCCGCCATGGTCAGCGTGGCCCACTGCGGCAGGTTCGCCAAGTGTCCGGCGAGCGAGATCATCGTCATCGACTTCTCATGGGGCCGCCACTCGAACTTGTCGGCGGGCACCCGCTCCAACGTCCTCCGCACCCCCGCCGCCTCCTGGTCGAACTCCGGCAACAACGCCTCGGCAATCGCCATTCCCTGTCTCCTTTGCGCCAACGCGAAAACCGTCGCCTTGCGGCTCCGCTCCCCACGCAGCAATTCCTCCAGGATTCGGCGCCGTCTCGCGGCGCAGACTCCTGCTCCGACAATCGCGGCCTCGCGAGTCCGCTTTCGCGCCCGAATCAGTCCCCCAGCAGGATTCGGCAACGTCCACGCAGCCTCCTGCCCGGGGTAACGTCGCCCCACGGCTCCGCTTCCGCCCTGCCGGTCTCAGGATATCGCACCGTTCCCCCGCCGCGGACTCTGTCCCCGCCGGCACGATCCGTCAGAAACCGACGGCGGCGCTGGTGCGGCGGCGGTCCTCGGCGCCCTCCAGCACGTCTTCCCCGGCGTCGTAGAAGATGGCCGACACCGCGCCCTGCACCCGCGTCTCGACCATGGCGTGGCCGCGCCGGTCGAGCAGGGCGAGCGTATCGGGCGACAGCCCCCACCGTTCGTACCGCGTCACGTCGGGCAGCCACTGGTGATGGATGCGGGGCGCGTCCACCGCCTCCTGCACGTTCATGCCGAAGTCGACGACGTTGAGAATGGTCTGCAGCACCGTGTTGATGATGGTGCGCCCGCCCGGACTCCCGGTCACCAGGACGAGGCGCCCGTCCCGGGTCACGATGGTCGGCGACATGCTCGACAGCATGCGCTTGCCCGGCTCGGCGAGGTTCGGCGCGGTCCCGATGAGCCCCGAGTCGGTGGTGATGCCGGGGCCGGCATTGAAGTCGCCCATCTCGTTGTTCAGCAGGAATCCCGCGCCCGGCACCGTGATCTTCGACCCGTAGCCCTGCTCCAGGGTGTAGGTCAGCGACACCGCGTTGCGCGCGCCGTCCACCACCGAGAGGTGCGTCGTCTCGCCGCCCTCGCCAGGCCAATCGAAGCTCTTGGGCGAGGACACCGACGCGCGGACGGGGTCGATGGTCCGCCGCAGCTCCGCCGCGTAGGCCTTCGAGGTCAGGCGCTCGACGGGCATCGCGGGGTTGAACGCGGGGTCGCCGAGGTGACGAGCGCGGTCGGCGTAGGCGCGCCGCATCGCCTCGATCATCAGGTGGACGGTGGCGGCCGACCCGAACCCCGACGCCGCGAGGTCGTCGTGCTCCAGGATGTTGAGCATCTGGATGATCGCGGCGCCCCCCGAGCTGATGGGCGGCATCGAGAGCACCTCGTGGCCGCGATACGTGCCGGCGATCGGGGTGCGGCGGAGGGCGCGGTAGGCGGCGAGGTCCTCGCGGGTCATGATGCCGCCGCCCGCCGTCATCTCGCGCTCGACGAGGGCCGCCGTCTCCCCCCGGTAGAAGCCGTCCGGCCCCTGCTCGGCGATGCGCTCGAGGGTCCGGGCGAGGTCCGGCTGGCGCAGCACCTCCCCCGCCCGGTACGGCTCCCCGTCCTTCGAGAACTGGGCGACCGACGCCGCGTACGCGGCCATCCGCGGCAGCACCCCGGCGAGCGACCGGGCCAGGGCGTCCGACACCTCGAAGCCGTCGCGGGCCAGCCGCACCGCCGGCTCGACCAGCGACGGCCAGGGCCGGCTCCCGTGCTCGGTCCACGCCAGATGCAGCCCGGCGACGGTGCCCGGCACCCCCACCGCGAGATGCGAGTTGTGATGCAGCACCGGGTCGTAGCCGCCGTCCCGGAGGAACATGGTGGGCGACGACGCGCCCGGCGCGGTCTCCCGGAAGTCGTAGGCGGCGGGCTCTCCCGCCGCGGGGCGATAGACGAGGAAGCCGCCGCCGCCGATGTTGCCGGCGGTGGGATAGGTGACGGCCAGCGCGAACGCGGTGGCGACCGCCGCATCGACGGCGTTCCCGCCCTCGCGCATCACCTCGGCCCCGACCGCCGACGCGACCGCGTCCTGCGAGACGACCATCGCCTGCCGGGCGCGGATCGGCTGGCTGCTCCCGCCGAGGACCGGGGCCAGCCCCAGCCACGCGGCGAGGACGAGCCCGGCGCCGGCGACCCTGCGCCGCAGCGTGCCGAGAGCCCGTGGGGAAACCGCGGGTCGCACCGAGACCGTCGCCGGTCGAGCGTAGCGGGGCTTGCGCCACGGGCTCCTGGCAGCCCGTGGGGGAACCCCGCGTTGCACCGAGAGCGGCGAGGCGCCCGCCTGACAAGGCGTGAGGAGGGCGCATATCGGGCCTATGCAACCGACGAGCAACGCAGTCAGGCGGGATGCATCGCCGCTCGAATGCAGTGGGGACTTTCGCCACGGGCTGCTGGGCATCCATTCATGATTGCAGTGTCGCAGACCGAGAGCAAGCGCGCGACCTTGCGGTCGCGTTGGAAGTCTCGCTGACGCGAACTTCTCGCGCGGTCTTGCGGTCGCGTTGGAAGTTTCACCGACGCGAAACTCTACGGCGACATTCGCGCCTTCACGCGCGGCCCGCCGGGGTATATTCTGGTCATCGATCCGTCCCGCGGGAATCGCACTGCAAGGAGGTTTCGAGATGAGCCAACGACTGTTCACGTTGCCGGGCGCCCTCGCGGCGGTACTCGCGGCCGCGCTCCTGGCCGCGCCGGCGGCGGCCGCGCAGACCCAGGCGGCGGACGGCGCGTCGCCGCGAACGCCGTGGGGCCATCCGGACCTGCAGGGCCTCTGGAACAACGCCACCATCACCCCGCTCGAACGCCCCGCGGACCTCGCCGATCAGCCGTTTCTGAGCGCCGAGGAGGTGGCGGCCGTCGAGCAGCGGGCCGTCGAGCGCGTGAACCGGGAGAACGCGCCGAGCCCGGTGCGGACCGAGCCGCTGCCGGCCGGCGGCAACGTCGGCGCCTACAACAGCTTCTGGACGGAGCAGAGCACGTCGGTGGTCGGGACCCGGCGCACGTCGCTGATCACGGATCCGCCCGACGGCCGGCTGCCGACCCTGACCCCGGAGGCCCTGGCGCGCATCACGTCACCCGAGTCGATCCGGATCGCCGACATCCGCGAGGGCCGGGTCCCCGCCGACGGGCCGGAGCAGATGGGCCTGAGCGAGCGGTGTCTCTGGTACCGCGGGATCCCGTCGATCCCGACCGGGTACAACAACAACTACCACTTTCTGCAGACGCCCGACTCGGTGATCATCCTGCAGGAGCACATCCACGATCTGCGGGTCATCTTCCTCGACGACCGCCCGCATCTCGCGCCCGGCGTCCGGCAGTTCGCGGGCAGCTCGCGCGGCCGCTGGGACGGCGACACCCTCGTCGTCGAGACCACGAACCTGCGCCAGCCGTTCATCCGGCGGTGGGCCCGGCCCGAGCACTCGCTGTCCCGCGGCAACCTCAGCGAGGCGGCGCGGGTGACCGAGCGCTTCACGCGGACCGGCCCCGACACGCTCCACTACGAGTTCACCATCGACGACCCGGATACGTGGACGCGGCCGTGGTCGGGGGCCCTGCCGTACGCGCGGTCGGACGGCCCGATGTTCGAGTTCGCGTGCCACGAGGGGAACTACGGGATGATGAACATAATGACTGGCTCGCGGGCCGAGGAGAACGCGGGCGGAGGCCAGTAGCTCGCCCCCGGGAAGACTGAGGACGGCCGGGTTGCCCCCGGGCCATCCCGGCCGTCCTCAGTCGCCCGGCGATCCGTCCAGCAGCGGCTCGAGCGGGGGCAGCTCGGCCCCGTTCTCCGTGCACACGGCGTACCGGCTGCGCTCGCCGCCGTACATCGAGACCCCGGCATAGCGTCCCTGCTTGTCGAGGATGTAGAACGAGAGACCGAACGCGGGCAGTCCGCGGCGGTTGAGCAGGCGCGGCTCGACGGTATTCGACCGGACGCGGCGGAGGGCCTCCATCCCCGCGTCGAGCGGATGCCGCCCCGCCCGCATCTGCTCGACGATCAGGAACGACGCGAGGTTGTACAGGTTGGCCTCGCCGCGCCCGGTGGACCCCGCCGCCCCGACCGCGTCGTCGACATAGAGCCCCGCCCCGAGAATCGGCGAGTCGCCGACCCGCCCCGGGATCTTCCACGCCAGTCCGCTCGTCGTGGTCACGCCGCAGACCTCGCCGGCGGGGTTGATGCCGTCGCAGTTGATCGTGCCGTACAGCTCCTCCTCGGTCAGAACCCCCTCGGCGACCATGTCGAGACCGGCGCCGCGCCCCCGCGCGTCGGCGTCCGGGTCGCGCCCACCGTCCGGATCGAGCCCCCGGTCCGGATCCAGCCCACGTCCCGAATCGAGCCCCTGGTCCGGATCGAGCCCCCGGTCCGGATCGAGATAGTGGCCGGGATCGATGCGGCGCTTCCAGTCGAGCCACAGGCGGCGCGAGCGCTCGGTGTTCAGGTCGTCCTCGATGGCGAAGCCGAGCTGCCGCGCGAACCGCTGCGCCCCCGCGCCGACGAGGAGATGGTGGTCGGTGAGGTCGGCGACCATCCGGGCCACCTGGGAAGGGGTGCGCACCCCTTCGAGAGCGGCGACGCCACCCGCCCGCCGTTTCGGTCCGTGCATACAGCAGGCGTCGAGCTGCACGACTCCCTCGGCGTTGGGACGCCCGCCGTAGCCGACGCTGGCGTCCTCGGGGTCGAGCTCTACGAGGTTGACCCCGGCGATGAGGGCGTCGAGCACGTCGGCGCCGGACGTCATCCGGCGGAACGCGGTCTCCACGCAGGTCTCGGTCCCCCCGTTCGTATAGCGGTGGCCGTTGGCGGACGCGACGACCACCGGAGGGACGGTCCGCGGGGCCTGGACGGCAGGCGCCCGGCCGAAGGCCGGGGCGGGCGCGGCGGCGGCGATCCCCACCGCGGCCGAGGTCACGAACTCGCGGCGATTCAGCGTGGGCGACATGGAATCCTCCTCGCGACGGAGCGGCGGCTCCATGGTATCAGCCCCGGCCGGGCCGCCACGGCGCCGTCCGCCGTCCGCCGCGCCGCCCCGGCGCCGCCCGCCGCCGCACGGTACCTCACCCCGATCGGCGACAGCGAGAAATGGTTCATGTCCCTGAAGAAGCGCGGGGTCCCGACCGAGCTGGTCCGAAGTGACCCGCCGGCGGCGGTCCCGCCGTCTCGAAGGCATGCCAAGAGGCAGGTAAGCTGATTGCGGTCGCTTTCAGTATTGCTTGTTACCATGTCGCGGGGCCCGCCGGGTCCTGCTTCGACCCGCGCCGGGTGCGGGCTGCCCGCTGCCCGGCCATGTGCATCGATTCGACCTCTCAGCGGACGTATCCTTTGGCCAAACTGGCGATATTCATAGACGGCGGCTATCTCTCCTATCTCGCCGAGCATCATTTCCGCACGTGGGTGGACTTCGGAAAGCTCAGCACCGAGGTCAGAAACACCATCGGCGAACGGACCAACGAACCGCTCGACCTGCTCCGCACCTACTTCTACGACTGCCTCCCGTATCAGAGCAGCACCCCGACCGAGGAAGAGGAGCGGCGATTCAGCAGCAAGAAACGCTTCTTCTACGCGCTGCAGCGCCTGCCGCGCTACAAGGTGCGCGAAGGCCGCCTGATGCAGCGCGGCATCGACGCCCAGGGGAAGCAGATCTTCCAGCAGAAGCGGGTCGACCTGATGGTCGGCCTGGATATCGCCAGCCTCGCCGCCAAGCGGCAGATCTCCCATGCCGCGGTCATCTCCGGCGACGGCGACCTCCTGCCGGCGGTCGAAGCGGCGCAGCAGGAGGGGGTGCTGGTGTGGCTGGTGCACGGCCCGCAGCTCACCTACGCGGAAGAGCTGTGGGACCTCGCCGACGACCGCCTCACGATCGACAGCGCCTTCATGAAGAACGTCGAGAAATCCGTATCCGCCTGACGCCGGCGGAAGGGGGCGCGCCGGCAGGAACCGGCGGGAAGGGAAGCGGTGCCGGGACCGGAGCTTCCGCTCCCGCCCCGGCGGCCGAATGCGCGAACCGGCGGCGGTCAGTTGCCGAGATTCAGGTCGCTGATGTGCATGTTCAGCAGGTGGGCGACCCGCAGGCCGGTGATGCCGTCGGTGTCGACGGCCGACCGCGGCTGGCTCGAGACCTCGGCGCCGTTCACGAGGAAGCGCACCGTGTCGGCCCCCGCCTCCACCGTGAGGGTGTTCGTCGACGAGCCGTTCGCATCGAGGTCGTTGACGGCGTCGCTGGCGGTCCAGTCGACGACGATCGGCAGCTCCTCGCCCATCCGCTTCTTGATCAGGAACTCGCCGCCCTGCCGGAGCATGAAGTACGAGTACCGCTGGCCGTCGCCGTCGAGGTCCGCGCCCCCGAGGAACATCCCGTAGGCGTTGGCGTGACCCGACCGCTCCATCTGCGTGAACGTCGCGCTGATCGAGAAGTCCCCCGACGCCGTGCTCTCCGGCTGCCAGAAGATGGCGAACCCGCTGCCCGTGGTGGTGGCGTGCACGCCGTCACCCATGGTCTGGAAATGGAGCACGCTGTTGACGTCCCCCCCGAAATCGAGCCGGTGCTCCCAGCCCGGCGCCTCGATGCCCTGGGCGCCGGCCAAGAGGGGAACCGTCAACACCGCCACCGCCGCCGCTGCCGTCAGAACCTTCCGCATTGCCTTGCCTCCTCGCGAGTGATCGTAGAATCCAATGATCGTCAATCCGGTGTTCGGCCCTCCAGCATGGATCGAACCCGGCCGCCGGATCAAACGCCGCCGGCGCCGATCGGCGATAATGGAGGGGTGCCCGCGGTGAGATTCCCCCTGAAACCATGAACACTTTCGCCCTCGTCATCCTCGTCGCCCTCGTCGGCGAATACCTCCTCGGCGCGGTCTCCGGACTGCTCAGCACCCGGGCGTTCAGCCCGACCCTGCCGGCCGAGTTCGCCGGGGTGTTCGACGACGAGAAGTACGCCCGCGCCCGGCGCTACACGGGAACCCGCACCCGCTTCGGCCTCGTCCGCGGGGCGTTCGACATCGCGGTGGTGCTCGCGTTCTGGTTCGGCGGCGGCTTCGCGTGGCTCGACACGCTGATCCGCGGGCTCGGCCAGGGCCCGGTGGTCACCGGGCTCCTCTACATCGGGGCGCTCGCGCTCGGGTCGACCCTCCTCGGGCTCCCGTTCCGGCTGTGGTCCACCTTCGTCATCGAGACGCGGTACGGGTTCAACCGCACCACCGCGGGGACGTTCGCGGCCGACCTGCTGAAGGGCGCGGGGCTCGCCGTCGTCCTCGGCGGCCTGCTGCTGGCCGTCATCCTCGCGTTCTTCGAATGGGCGGGGCCGCTGGCGTGGCTCTGGTGCTGGATGGCGGCGACGGCGTTCATGCTGGCGGTGCAGTTCATCGCCCCGACCTGGATCATGCCGCTGTTCAACACCTTCACCCCCCTCGACGGCGGCGACCTCCACGACGCCATCCTGCGCTACGCCCGCTCCGCGAGCTTCCCCCTGGGGGGCATCTTCGTCGTCGACGGCTCGCGCCGGTCGTCGAAGGCCAACGCCTTCTTCACCGGCTTCGGCAAGCACAAGCGCATCGGGCTGTTCGACACCCTCGTCGACCAGTACACCGTCCCCGAGCTCGTCGCGGTCGTGGCGCACGAGATCGGCCACTACAAGAAGCGGCACGTCTGGCTGCAGACGGCCCTGTCCATCGGCCACCTCGGGGTGATGCTGTGGGTCCTGTCGCTCTTCCTCGGGCAGGAGGGCCTGTTCGCGGCGTTCTACGTCAGCGAGCCGTCGGTCTACGCCGGGCTCCTGTTCTTCAGCCTGCTCTTCACCCCGGTCGAGCTCGTCCTGTCGGTCCTCGTGCACCTCTACTCGCGCCGGCACGAGTTCGAGGCCGACCGGTTCGCGGCCGAGACCACGGGCAGCGGGGCGCCGCTCGTCAGCGCCCTGAAGAAGCTGTCCGCCGACAACCTCGCCAACCTGACGCCGCACCCCCTCGACGTCTTCCTCCACTACTCGCACCCGCCGGTGCTCCGGCGCATCGACGCGCTGCAGCGGCTGCCGGCGGGTGAGTCCGCATGACCGGCTTCAGGATTGCGGTAGGGGTTCTGGGGGTGATTCACGCGCTCTTCGCAGGATTCACGGCCCTCGTCGGCGCGTTTGCGAACGGCGGAGACGTCTGGCAACGGCTGCTGCTGGTCCTCCTGCACCCCCTGGGCGCCGCGGCGGTGCTCCTGCTGGTGTTGCGGCCCCGCCTCGCCACCCCGAGGGTCCTCGCCGCCGTGGCCCTCCTGACGCTGACCGTGATCGCCGACCTGCGCATGGCGCAGCTGATCGCCGCCGGCGTGGTGCGCGGAGACTGGGAGCTTGCGGTGGCCTTCTCGGTGGTTCCGGCCGTCGGGATCGCCTACGGACTGGCCCTGCTCCGGACCGCCCGCGCAACCGCCGGGTCGCAGTCAGGAGGATAGGGGAGCTTCAGCCCAACGTGCGTGCTTAGCAGCCCGTGGCGAAAGTCCCCGCTGCATTCGAGCGACGATGCATCCCGCCTGACTGCGTTGTTCGGACGGACTGCTTGCAGTCCGCGGTTGCCATATGGCCAATATGCGCCCTCCTCACGCCTTGTCAGGCGGGCGCCTCGCCGCTCTCGGTGCAACGCGGGGTTCCGCCACGGGCTGCTAGTCGGCACACGTTGTGCTACTTTTTGCGTCCGTGAGGTACTTCACGTGGGACGAAGCCAAGAACGAAAAGCTGAAGCGCGAGCGCGACATCAGCTTCGAGGAAATCGTGTTCCATATCAGAAACGGCGACCTGCTCGACGTTCTCGATCACCCCAACCCGGATCGCTACGCTGGACAGCGGGTTTTCGTCGTGCAACGTAACGCCTACGCCTATATCGTCCCATTCGTGGAAGATGAGCGGTCAATCGCCTTGAAGACCATCATTCCCAGCCGGAAGGCTACTCGGAACTACCTCGGCCAGGAGCCCTGACCAATGACACTCGACGCCGACGAGCAGGCGATTCTGGAGTCCGTCGAGCGGGGAGAGTGGCGCTCGACGCGCGACCTCGATCAGGAGCGATCCGTCTATGCCCGCGATGCCGCGGCGACGTTTCGCAGAGATCGCCGAATCAACATTCGAATCTCGACCCGGGACCTCGACGCGATTCAGAAACGGGCGCTCGAGGAAGGGTTGCCCTACCAGACCCTGATCGCCAGCGTGCTTCACAAGTACGCAGCGGGCCGGCTGACGGCAGGCAGCGTGAGTTGATCTCAACCCTGCCACTGCCACGCGGCGGATCAGCAGGAGCCGGAGGTACGCCCCCTGCGAGACTCACTCCGGCAGGCGGAAGGCGAGGTACTCGCCGGGGTGGATGCGCCCGCCGACGGCGAGGACGATGTACTGCCGGCCGCCGGCGAGGTAGGTCATCGGCGACCCTGACTGCGGCGCGGGCATGACGACCGCGCCCACCTCCCGGCCGGTCGCCTTGTCGTAGGCCCGGAGCCGCGCCCCGCGCCCCGAGGGGGTGGGGTGATAGCCGCACTCGCCCATCACCACCAGCGTCTTCGTGACGAGCGGACCGATCAGGTGGATGCACGACTCGCCGGTGCGCGGAATCTCCAGGCCGGCGAGGGCGGGGTGGTTCCGCACCCGGTCCGGCGTCTCGCCGTGCGGCGTCTGCCACCGGATCTCGCCGCGGTCGAGGTCGATCGCCGACAGGCGGCCCCAGGGCGGCTTCGCCAGGGGCAGGCCGCGGACATTGAGATCGCGCAGGCCGCCGTGCCCCACGCCGTACTTCGCGGTCCCCTTGACGTAGCGCATGTCCGACACCGCGGAATCGGGGGTCGGAATCAGCTCCCAGGAGTAGAACGCCGTGCGCGACGGCACGTACAGCACGTGCGTCTCGGGGTCGTAGCCGCCGCCCGGCCAGTTCGTGCCGCCGCTCCCCGCGCCCAGCCCGAGAGTGGCGATGGGGCCGTCGGGCCGGCTGACGACGGGCGGGGTGAAGAGGGGCCCGAGCCGGTAGCGCGACACCAGTTCCACCGCCTCGGCCCGCAGCTCGGGGGTGAAGTCGATCAGATCGTCGAGGGAGGAACCCTGCCGGTCGTACGGCGGGGGCTTCGTCGGAAACGGCTGGGTCGGCGCGTACCATTCGCCCGGCACGTCGCCCGCGGGCACCGGCCGCTCCTCGATCGGCCACACCGGCTCGCCGGTCACCCGGTCGAAGACGTACAGGAACGCCTGCTTCCCCGGCTGCGCCACCGCCTTGACCGGCCGCCCGTCCACCGTGATGTCGGCGAGAATCGGCGGGCTGGCCATGTCGAAGCCCCAGATCGGGTGGTGCACGAGCTGGAAGTGCCACCGCCGTTCGCCGGTCAGCAGGTCGACGGCGACGAGGCTCTCGCCGAACAGGTTGTTCCCCGGCCGGTGGCCGCCGTAGTAGTCGCCCGACGGCGTCTCCACCGGCAGGTAGGCGATGCCGAGCTCGGGATCGGCCGAGATCTGGGTCCAGACGCCGTTGTTCCCGTTGACGCCCCACGAGTCGTTCAGCCAGGTCTCGACCCCGGGCTCGCCGGGGCCGGGGACGGTGTTGAAGGTCCACAGGCGCCGGCCCGTCCGGACGTCGAACGCCTGCACCAGCCCCTTGGTGTTGTTGTGGGTCCGGGGGGCGGGGGCGTCGGCGAAGGTGCCGCCCACGATCACCACGTCCCGCGCCACCGTCGGGGTCGCGTGCAGCCCGATCTCGCCGCTGACGAGGTCGATGCGGCGGCCGTCGCCGACGACCGCCGCCGCCTTCAGGTCCACCCGGCCGCCGTCGCCGAAGCCGGGGACGGGGCGGCCGGTCGCCGCGTCGAGGGCCACCAGGCGGAAGCCGAGGGTCACGTACAGGACGCGCGCCTCCGCCCCGTCGGTCCAGTACGCCAGCCCGCGGCCCGACAGGCGGCGGGGCGCGGCATCCCCCCGCGCCCCCTCGCGCTCGCCGTGCATCCACAGCAGCTCGCCGGTGACCGGGTCGAGCGCCACGACCGCGCGCCGCGTGCCGGCGGTGGCGTACAGCCTCCCCCCCGCCATCAGCGGCGTGCCCTCCAGCTTGAACTCGAGCCCCGGCCCCAGGTTGTCGGTCCGGAAGCGCCAGGCGATCTCCAGCTCCCCGAAGTTCGCCGCGTCGATGCGGTCGAGCGGCGAGTAGCGCGTATGCCCGGCGTCGCCGCCGTAGCTCGGCCACTCGCCGTCCGCCGTCGTCAGCGGCCGAGACGACTGACCCGCCGCGGGAGCCGCGGCCAGGGCCGGCACCAGCCCCATCGCGAGGACGGCGGCGACGCCGATCGCCGGCCCCCGAGGCCGGCGCCCCGAAATCGGCCGCAGAACATCAGTCACGAGACAGCTCATGCTACCCCTCCCCGACGCGCGTGCACCGCGCAACGCGACTCGACCGAAGTATAGGGCCGCCCGCCGGCGCGTCACACAGTTTCGGCTCGAACCCGGGCGACTGCTGTGCGTCAAGGGAGACGACTTCCCGCGCACCGACGTCGCGCCCGCCCTCTTAGCAGCCAGCAGCCGGCGCGACACCGCAGTCCGCGTCGCCCTCGGGAGCACGCCGGGACGTGTGGCGCACGTCCATGCCGCACGCTATGATGGACCGATGGACGAGGCGGACCTGAAGGCGCGTGCCGCACGCGGCGGCGGACCGGGAACGGCCGGCAGCGCCGTGCCGGCAGGGGAGCGCCGCGAGCCCCTGCGCTACGCGTCGCTGCGGTTCCCCGGCTGCCGCCGCGTGCCCCTTCTCCGGGATCGGTTCGAGGACTTCGAGGGCCGGATCGAGTACTGGGACGCCCGCATCGAAACCGCCTGGGTAGTCGCCGACAACCACGGCATCCACGAAGGGACCTCGCGGCGGCTGCCTCATCTGGCCGAGCGGATCGCCTCGGTCCGCGGCACGCCGGTCGCCTCGTACGGATCGGTGACCCTGCTCGGGCAGGGCGCCGACGGCCGGCCCCGGCGCGCGATGGAGGCCGACGAGACGCTGTACCTGCACCCGGCGCGCGCCGCGACCCCGCAGCGGTCCCTGGTCATCGGCGAGCAGGACCTTCCCGACGTCGTGCTCGAAGTGGACCACACGACCGACGCGCGGCCGGGCAAGCTGCTCGTGTACGAGGCCTGGGGCTTTCCCGAGCTGTGGGTGATCGTGCCGCCGGCGGGTGCGTCGCCGCGCCGCCCGGCCGGCGTGACGATTCATCGCCTGCGCGACGGGCGGTATCGCTCGATGCCGGCGAGCGGCGCGTTTCCCGGATGGACGGCCGCGGAGATCTACGACGGGATGACCGAGCCGACGCCGACGACCGCGACCTACCGGGTGCTGGAGCGCGTGGGACGGGCGCTCGGCGCGCGGGAGGGAACCGGACCCGCCGACGATCCGATGTCGCGCGTCCTCCTCGCCGAAGGCCGCGCGCAGGAGCTGGCCGCGGCCGTCGAGAGCCTGCTGCAGGTGCGCGGACTGCCGGTCTCTCCGCTCTTCGCCGAACGCGCCGCGGCCCTCGCCGACACGCCGCGTGACACCGTGATGGCGGCCGCGTACGCCTGCGTCGACGAGGCCGACTTCTGGCGCCGCTTCGGCGGACCACGGCGCTGAGGCCCGTTCACGACTCGCGCAACATGACTGGCCGCAACGTCCAAACCCGCCTCGATGCCCTGGAGTCCAGGATCGACGCCCTTCGGACCTTGATCACGTGGGGGCTGGCCGCGGTGGGCCTGCTCAATGCCGCACTCCGGCTGCTCAACTGAAGACTTCCTGCGTGAGGACTCCGTCATGCCCATCAAGACCGACTGTGACAGTCGCCGGCGGTACCGGCCCCTCCTGGCCGCCGTCGCGGTGGCCGCGTTGTGGATCGGCGACCTTCGCTCCCAGCCGGCGGCGGACCTCCTGCTGGTCGGCGGTTTCGTCTACGACGGCTCGGGACAGCCGCCGGGCCGGCAGGACGTCGGCGTGGTGGGCGAGCGCATCAGCTTTGTCGGTGACGCGGCGGCAGCCGGCCTCGATGCTGCCGTGGTCGTGGACGTCCACGGGCTGATGGTCACGCCGGGCTTCATCGACATGCACTCGCACGCTGAGCTGACGGAAGACTACGGCCAGGACGCGCTGCCGTTCCTCCATCAGGGCATCACCACGGTGGCGATTGGAGTGGACGGTGGGGGTACGCCCGACGTCGCCGAGGTGTTCGCCGGGCTCGAGGGCCGCATCGGGGTGAACGCGTTCGCCTACGTGGGCCACGGCGAGATCCGGGAACGGGTGATCGGAGAGGTCGACCGCGCGCCGACGCCGGCCGAGCTGAACGAGATGCGCGCGCTGGTCCGGCAGGCCATGAACGAAGGGGCGGTCGGTCTCTCGACCGGACTCTTCTACGTGCCGGGATACTACGCGGCCACCGAGGAGGTCATCGAGCTGGCGCGGGTCGCCGCGGCGTTCGACAGCATCTACGACACGCACGATCGTGACCTCGGCGCCAGCTACCGGGGCGTCGGCTACCTCGACTCGATACGGGAGGCGATCCGGATCGGTGAAGCCGCAGGGACGCGCGTCATCTTCAGCCACTTCAACGCGCAGGGCGCGAGCAACTACGGCCGCGCACCCGAGGGCGCCCGCCTGATCGAAGAGGCGCGCGCGCGGGGTGTGGAGGTGGCCGCGGCACAGCACGTCTACACGGCAACCCAGTCGAGCCTGGCGGCCTATACGATACCGCGGTGGGCCTCGAACGGAGGCCGCGAGGACATGCTCGAGCGGTTTCGCGACCCCGAGACCGTCCGCCGGCTCGACGTCGAGACCCTGGAGATGCTGGCGATCCGCGGGGGCGCCGACAAGCTCCTGTTCGCCGACCCGCGGCCGGAGCTGAACGGCCGGACGCTCGCCGCGGTGGCGGCCGAGTGGGAGCTGCCGGTACCCGCCGCGGTGCGGCGCATCATCACCGCCGGCAACGCGGCGGTGATGAACCTCGACCTCTACGACATCGAGAACACGCGCTACCTGGCGCGGCAACCCTGGATGATGACCTGCACGGACGGCCGCACCCCGTCCCCCGCGCAGAACGTCACGCACCCGCGCGTATTCGGCGCCTTCACGCGCAAGCTTCGCCAGTTCGTGCTCGATGAGCGCATCATCACGATGCCGTTCGCCATCCGCAGCATGACCGGTCTGGCCGCCGATTTCCTGCACCTGGACGACCGCGGGTACCTGCGGGCCGGCGCCATCGCCGACATCGCGGTGTTCGACCGCGACCGCATCCGCGATCTCGCCACCTACGACGACCCGCGACAGACGGCCGAGGGGACGGTGCATGTGCTCGTCAACGGCCGCTTCGCGATACGGGACGGTGCCGCGACGAGCGCGCTGGCCGGCCAGCCCATTCGCCGGACAACGCGGCCAGGCGAGATCGCGCCCGGCCTGTGACCTCACGCTCCGCAGGAGACTGACATGAAGCGTCGCGCATTGCTCGCAGTGTACGTATACGCCGGCGTCGCCATGGCGACGGGGTATCTCGGCCAGGCGCAAGCCCAGGAGCCGGCGGCGAAAGGCCCCGCCGCTCTCGGTGCAACGCGGGGTTTCACCACGGGCTCCCAGGACTCTACCCCGGTCACCGATGCGATGCTGCAGGATCCCGACCCTGCCGACTGGTTGAGCTGGCGGCGCACCCTCGATGGATGGGGATACAGCCCGCTCGAGCAGATCGACCGGAGCAACGTGGATGAGCTCCGACTCGCCTGGTCCTGGGGCTTGGAACCCGGGGTGTCGCAGACGACGCCGATCGTGCACGACGGCGTCATGTATGTCGCGAACCCGGGCAACGTTGTCCAGGCGCTCGACGCGCGCACGGGCGACTTCATCTGGGAGTATCGCCGCGAGATGGACGAGCGGCGCCGAAGCGCGGCGCAGATGCGCAGCCTTGCCGTCTACCAGGACCTGGTCATCCTGAACACTTTCGATGCGCACATCGTCGGGCTGGATGTCCGGACGGGCGAGGCGCGCTGGGATACGCCGGTCGGCGGCGACCAGGAAGGCTACACCTTTTCGAACGGACCGATCGTCGTCGATGGGACGATCGTCGCCGGGATGACAGGCTGCGGGCGTTACCGTGACGACACCTGCTATATCGTCGGCGTCGACGGCCGCACCGGCCGGTTGCTCTGGCGAACCTCGACCATCGCTCGTCCCGGCGAGAGCGGCGGCGACACCTGGGGCGATTTGCCTCTCCTGTTTCGCGCGGGAAGCGACGCCTGGATGACCGGGAGCTATGACCCCGTCACCCGGCTCATCTACTGGGGTACGTCGCAGCCCAAGCCGCACAACCGCGACGCACGCGGCACGGGCGGTGACGCGCTCTACAGCAACTCGACGCTTGCGCTCGACCCCGCGACCGGTGAGATGAAGTGGTACTACCAGCACATCCCGGGCGATTCGCACGACATGGACGAGTCGTTCGAGCGCATCCTGATCGACTACGACGGCAAGCGCTCGCTGTTCACGATGGGCAAGCTCGGGATTCTCTGGGAACTCGACCGCGTCACGGGCGAGTTCCGACGCGCGATCGATCTCGGCTATCAGAACATTCTGGATGTCGACCCGCAGACCGGTGAGATGACCCATCGAGACGGGATGCTGTCCGACGTCGGCGAAGAGCTCTTCTTCTGCCCCAGCACCGGCGGCTTCAAGAGCCTGCGGGCGATGGCCTATCACCCCGGGACCGAGGCGCTGTACGTGCCGCTCAATCTCAGCTGCGAGACCGCCGCCTTCGCTCCCGTCGAGCGACGCGCCGGGGGCGGCGGGGGAGGCGCCGTGCGCGGCCGGACGAATCACTTTCATCCGCAGGCGCCGGGCCAACTGGGCGAGTTCCAGGCGCTGGACCTGCGGACCGGCGAGACCCTCTGGCGCCAGCGCCTCCGCGTGCCCTACAACACGTCGGCGCTGACAACCGGCGGAGGCCTGGTGTTCATCGGCGACTGGGGGCGGCACGTCTTCGCCTACGACGTGCGGAACGGCGAGCGGCTCTGGCAGAGTCGGCTCTCGACGATGGCGAACGGGTTCCCGATCACCTATGCCGTCGACGGGAAGCAGTTCGTCGCGTTCGTGGCCGGCCCGTCGATCGGCGGCTCGAGCTGGGCGACGATTCTCCCAGGCGACCTCATTCCCGAAGAGCGCAACCCGCGGGGCGGCAGCGGCGTCTTCGTGTTCGCGTTGCCCTAGAGTTCACAAGCTCGCACGGCGCGAACGCCGCGTCGTCTGCTGCCTACTCGTCACTCGGCAGGGCGAAGACGAACAGGTTGTTGCCGTTGCTCGGGCGCAGCTCGGGCGTCAGGTCCAGGAAGCGGCCGTAGCCGGTGCTGATCGCCACGTACTGCCGGCCGTCCACCGCAAAGGTGATCGGGAAGCCGGAGACCGGCGAGCCGAGGTTTATCTCCCAGAGAATGTCCCCCGTCCGGTCGTCGAAGGCGCGGAACCGCCCGTTGACGTCGCCGCCGAAGACGAGCCCGCCGCCGGTGGCGGCCAGAGCCATGGTGGCGGCCCGCTGCTGGTAGTTCCAGACCACCTCGCCGGTCTCGGCCGAGATCGCCTGCACGCTCCCCACGTCGTCGTAGCCGGGGGCCAGCTCGGGCCTCCACGCGATGGCGTAGAGCCGGTTCGTCCGGTTGTCCGGGTCCTCGGCCATCATCCGCGCGCAGACGTTGCGCAGGGGCATGTACATCGTGTTGGTCAGGGGCGAGTAGGCGCCCGCCTCCCAGTCCTTGCCGCCGCTCGCGTGGGGGCAGGCCAGCACCTGCTGGCCGCTGGCGGTGAACACCAGCTCGGCGTTCTCGGTCACCACGCCGGTGGCGCCGTCGATGCTGCTGACCACGTTCTGGGTGATCGTCGGGGTGGCCCACAGAAACTCCCCGGTCTCCCGGTCGAGGGTGTAGACGATGCCCGTCTTGCCGGGAATGCCGGTCAGCACCCGCCGCCGCTCGCCCGGCTCGATGCGCGGGTTGATCCAGCTCACCGCCGCGGGGTTCGGGCGCACCGCCGTGTCGACCAGGAGCCGCTCGAACGGATGGTCGAGGTCCCAGTGGTCGTTCATGTGCTGGTAGTGCCAGACGATCTCGCCGGTGTCGCCGTTCAGGGCCAGCGTCGAGTTGTGGTAGAGGTGCGTCAGGTCGACCCCGCCCAGCATGAACTTCGGCGCCGGCGAGGTGACCGACGTGCCGACGTAGACCAGGTTCAGCTCGGGATCGACGCTCGGCACCATCCACGAACCGACGTGCCGGCGCTCCTCGAACGGCACGTCGCCCCAGGTCTCGTCGCCCGGCTCGCCGGGGGCCGGAATCAGCCGCCGCCGCCACAGCTCCTCGCCGGTCGCCGCGTCGTGCGCGGTGATGACGCAGCCGTCGGGCCCGCCGCGCGGGTCGCAGCTCCGGCCGGAGAACGCCTTGCCGCCGGCGGTGATCGGCCCCGAGGTCTGGTTGGCGGGGTTCACCCTGTAGTCGAGGATCTCGGTGTCCCACGCCACCTCGCCGGTCTCCGCGTTCAGGGCGACGATGTGGTCGTCCATGGTGGTGTCGATGATCAGCTCGCCGTGGATGGCGATGTTGCGGTTGGTGTCGATCAGGCTGCCGATCATGTAGTCGCCCAGATCGTCCGGGCGGTCGCGCCGGTACTCCCAGATCAGGTCGCCGGTCACCGCGTCGATGGCCTGGATGATGTCGCGCGGGTTCGGCATGAACATCACCCCGCCGCGCACCAGCGGCGTCCCCTGCTGGCGGCCCGGTCCGAGTGCGCGCGACCACACCATCCGGAGCTGATCGACGTTGCCGCGGTCGATCTGGTCGAGGGGGCTGTAGCCCCACCCGTTCAGGGTGCGGCGCCACATCAGCCACTCGTCCGGGCTCGGGTTCTCGAGCTCCGCGTCGGTGACCGGCCGAATGCGGTCCGGCTGGGCGAAGACGGGAGCCGCCT
The DNA here is from genome assembly GCA_965229825.1 of Vicinamibacterales bacterium. Classification (GTDB taxonomy): domain Bacteria; phylum Acidobacteriota; class Vicinamibacteria; order Vicinamibacterales; family UBA8438; genus JAJEEA01. Next base: position 110,844 of record CBDDJQ010000010.1, on the reverse strand, counting down.
CGACAGCCGCCAGGGCGGCGAAGACGACCGACGCGACGAACGCCGAGCGGAACGACGGCTGGCCGGATGCGGGCATGACGCCTCCTCTGGGTTGGCGGTTGGCGGTTCCCGCCGATTATGTCACCGGCGGCAGCCCGGGCGCGCTAAAATGGCGGGCAACGCGAACTGCCCGGACGGTCGTGGGTTTGGATGCATCCGGCCACGGCGCACCGTCGCCGACCGATGCCGACGTTCACTCCCCCCACCGATCCCGACGGTCTCGCCGTCCTGCACGCCCTGTCGAGGGAAGGACTCAGCTCCGAGGACGCCTACAACGCGTTGGAAGGACTTCGCAACATGACCGGCCGCAGAGTGGAAGCCCGCCTCTATGCCCTGGAGTCCAAGATCGACACCCTGCGCACCATGATCACGTGGGGGGTGGCCGCACTCGGCCTGCTCATTGCCGCGCTGAGGCTCTTCGCCTGAAGTGCTGCTCGCGCCAACCGTCGGAAGGCGGTGTTGGACGCGATCCAGGTCGACGAATACACCAGATGAATCATCGCGGTTTCGGGGCTCGCGGCCGGCCGGTCGCCCACCGCCCGGACTCTACCTCCCGCGCCCACTGCTCGAGGTCGACGTTGCGCGAGCGCAGCGAAGCCTGAAGCTCGTCGAGCGCCGCCAACGGGTCGCCGCCCCTGGCGGGTTGCGGGCGGGCTTCGCTCCGGATGGCCCGCCGCAGGGCCTCCGACTTCGACACCCGCCAGCGACGGGCCAAGTCCTCGAGCGCCCGCAGGGACTCGGCGTCGAGCGAATACGTCGACTTGATGGCGGTGGTGGCCAAGCCGAAAGTATGGCCATACTCCTTTCCTTGTTCAAGTCTCGCGACCGTCAGACACCGATCGAGCCCGGCAGTGTCATGATCTGTCACGGCACCGTCGTATGCTCGCAGGCGTCGAGACCGTGATCGAAATGACTGCGAGGCCCATGCGAGACCCGAACGACCCGGACCGGACCGGCACGATAGGCGTCGAGGCCTTCGACGCCGCCTATGGCGCCGGCTTCCAGGCGGACGACGACTCGCCGCACGCCTTGGAGTGCAAACTCGTCGAGGACGCCGGCGCGTTCGCGGCGCACCGCCCGGACGCCGCGAGCCGCCCCCGCCGCGTCGCGTTCGTGGACGGGACCCTGCGCACCGAGGCGCGGTTGACCCGCACCGGCCCGGACGGCGACGTGAGCACGGGGCTCGCGGGAAGCTGGGCCGCGGGGGCGGTGCTCGTCACCGAGGACGCGCCGGCCCGCTTCGACCGGGTGGCCGTGGGGCGCGCCGCCATCTTCACGGGCGGCCGCCCCGTCCGCCTGCCCGACCACCGGGACGGCTGGCGCTGGGAGCCGCACGCGGTCGACGGCGGCGACATCGAGGCGGCGCGGCAGCGGCTCCGGCGCCTGATGCGCGGTGCCGAGGCGGACGTCGCCGAGGATCTCGCGAACGGCGGGTGGCTGACGGTGCTCGACGGTCCGCTGCACGGCATCCGGCACCGCCGCGGCCTGCCCGTCATCGGCTACGTGAAGACGCATCACCGCCGCATGCTGGCCCACGAGCACTGGACCCGGGTGCCGGCGCTGGCGGCCGGCGAACGATCCGGCCTCTTTGCGATGCGCGACGACCTGTACGGCTGCTACCTGCGGGTCGGCGACCCCGGACCGTGGGCGAGCCCGTGGGCGGGGATCGCGCGCATCGAGATGCCGACCGGGGTCGGCCTCGCGGCCGCCGCCGGCGCCGCGAACGAGGCGGCGGGATGGCTGCCGGACTTCGCGTCGGCGCTCCACCGGGACGCCCGGGCCCCGGTCAACCTGACGCCGATCGCGGGTCTGGAGCGGCATCTGCACCGCCTGCAGGGCGACTCGCGCCTCGCCCTGCGTGCGGTGCGCGAGGCCGTGCTCGACCGCAACCGCGAGGGACGAAAGGCATGAGCGAAGACGACGCGGGCATCGCTCGAACGCAACCGCGCGGCATGGACGGCATGGGCGACGACGGCGGGCGCATCGGGCGAACGCCCTGGTAGAGGCATGAAGGCATGAGCGACGACGGCGGACGCATCGGGCTCGTCGACGGGTCGGTGGAGAGCGACTCGCGCACCTTCCAGGTGGTGCTCGACCCCGAGGTGCTGATCCAGCTCGACGAGCTGGTGGCGGTCACCACCGACCTGCCCGGCGGCCGGCAGGTCACCCACTACGGCATCGTGACCGAGCTGCGGTCCCGCTTCGAGGGCGCGGACCTGCCCTCGGACACCGGCCGGGTGGTCGGCCGGACCCTGCCGGCCGAGCACGTCCGCCGGGCCGAGGTCCGCGTCCTGCGGGTGGTGCCCGAGCTCTTCGTCTCCCCCCACGCCGGCTCTCCCGCGGCGCGCGCGGCGGGAGAGCACCGCGCGATCGCTCTCTTCGAGGACGAGATGACCCGCGGCAAGCTGGCGGTGGGCCTCGACCTCGGCGGCGCCCCCGTCTACGCGGACATGCGCTTCGTCGACGGCCGCGCCGGCGGGCACGTCTCGATCTCCGGCATCTCCGGCGTGGCCACCAAGACATCCTACGCCCTGTTCCTCCTCTACCAGCTCCTGGAGACCGCGCAGGGCATGGACCTGCTGGGCGGGCGGGCGGGGCGCGAGAACGTGCGCGCGCTGGTCTTCAACACCAAGGGCGAGGACCTGCTGCACGTCGACCGCCGCAACGCCGAGTTCGCCGGCAAGCCCGACGCGATCGAGAAGTGGCGGGCGCTGGGCATCGACGATCCGGGACCGTTTCGATCCGTCCGGCTCTACGCGCCGCGCCGGTCCGGCGTATCGCAGAACGTCGCCGACGTGAAGACCCGCCGGACCGCCGACGTGAACGCCTACGGCTGGACGCCGGAGCAGTTCATCCGCGAGCAGCTCCTGCAGTTCTGCTTCACGGCCGACGACGAGCGTACGACCCAGGTCGGCTTCGTCGAGCAGCAGGTCCGCATTCAGCTCCTGCGGCGCCTGCGGCGGCTCGAGGGAGATGCCTCCGGGGCGGTGGTGATCGTCGAGGCGGTGCCCCCGAAGACCGGCTACAACCCCGACCGGCTGGCCGAGCGCGAGCCGGACGAGGCGCCAGCCGGGGCGGGCCACGTCCTGCGCGACTTCGGCGATCTCATCGACCTGCTCGAAGGCATCGTCTCCACCGACGACGAGAGCCTGATGAACGAGTGGTTCGGCCGCGCGCAGGCGGGCACGCGGCAGGCGTTCCTTCGCCGGCTGCTGAAGCTCCGCCGCCACCTCGGCCCTCTGATAGGCTGCGGCCTCGAGCCGGTCTCGTCCGAGAACGCGAAGCTCCACGTCGTTGACATCTCCACCCTCCACGACGACGCCCAGCGCTTCGTGGTCGGCGCCCTGCTCGACCGCGTCTGGCGCGAGAAGCAGGGGACGGGCCGCACCCCGCTGCGCTTCGTCGTGCTCGACGAGCTCAATAAGTACGCGCCGGCCCACGGCTTCTCGCCGCTCCGCGACCTGCTGGTGGACATCGCCGAGCGCGGCCGGTCGCTCGGCGTGCTCCTCATCGGCGCGCAGCAGGCGGCCTCGGCCGTCGCGCAGGCGCTGCCGCGCAACGCGTCGCTCAAGGTGGCGGGCCGGCTCGACGCCAGCGAGTCCGACGCCTACCGCTTCCTGACCCCGGCCCTGCGCGAGCGGGCGACCCGCTTCATGCCCGGCACCATGGTCGTCTCCCAGCCCATCGTGCCCGAACCGATCCCCATCCGCTTCCCGTTCCCGCCGTTCGCGACCAACCCCGACGAGGCGGCGCCGGACGACGACGCGGACAAAGAAGAGACCGACCGGATCCTGAGCACGATAGACACCCTGACCGGCCCGGAGGTGGACCTGTGAAGCGGCATCCGCTTCCCGTTTCCGCCGCCGTTCGCGACCAACCCCGACGAGGCGGCGCCGGACGACGACGCGGACAAGGAAGAGACCGACCGGATCCTGAGCACGATGGACACCCTGACCGGCCCGGAGGTGGACCTGTGAAGCGGCTCAGCGCGGCGACGTCGCCCGCCTTCCCCGCCAGCGCCCCGCTGACCACCCCCGAGGTGGACCTGTGAAGCTGCTCCACACCTCGGACTGGCACCTTGGCGCGAAGCTCGGCCGGCACGACCGCAAGCCCGATCACCTGGACGCGCTGCGGGGGCTGCTGGCGGTGGCCGAGTCGGAACGGCCCGACCTGGTCCTGCACACGGGCGATCTGTTCGACGCGTCCCGGCCGCCCTACGAGGCATTGCAGCTCGGCGTGCGCGCCCTCGGCCGCCTCGTGAAGCTGGCCCCGACCGTGGTCATCGCCGGCAACCACGACTCGTCGATGCTGCTGCGCGTGCTCGACGAGATGGCCGGCGCCGCGACCCCGCGCCGGCTGTGGCTGGTCACCGCGCCGCGGGTTCTGACGTTCTCGAGCATCGCGGAGGCCCCGGTCGCGGTGGCGTGCGTGCCGTTCATCCCGCCGGGCGCGATCGCGGACTACGCAACGGACGACCCGACGCGGTTCGAGGGCGACTACGCGGACGGCGTCCGGACCCTCAACCGGCGCCTGCTGGACGAGGCGCACCGGGAGGCGGGCGCGCGGGGCATCGTCCTCTACGCCGCGCACCTCCACGTGCAGGGGGCCCGGCCGGGCCGGTCGGAACGGCGGATGACCGTGGGGGAGGACTACGCCACCCACCTGGAAGGACTGCAGCGCGCCCTGTACTGCGCCTTCGGGCACATCCACGACCCGCAGCTCCTGCCGGGCGGCGCGGCGCAGGGACGCTACGCCGGCTCCCTGATCCCGCTCGACTTCGGAGAGCGCCAACAGAACAAGCAGACCGTGCTGGTGACGATCGGGGACGGCGTGCAGGTCGAGACGCGCGACCTGCCGGGCGGCCGGCCCCTCACCGAGTTCGCCGGCACCCTCGCCGACCTGGAGCGCCGCGCCGCGAACGGCGGGCTCGACGGCTGCATCCTGAAGGCGCGGGTGGTCTCTGCCGATCCCATTCCCGACCTCGCCGACCGCCTCGCGGACTGGTCGCCCGCGTGCGCCGTGTTCGAGCTCGTCAACGCGCTCGAGAACCAGCCCGTGAAGGCGATAGACCCGGCCCGCGAAGGCGACGCCGAGCCGGCCCTCGACGCGCTGTTCCGCGAGTGGCGCACGAGCGCGGCGCGCGGCGTCAAGGCGCCCCACGAGGCGGTCGGCGCGCTCTTCGCGCAGGCCCTCGGCAGCGCCGGCCAGCAGGCCCCGGCCGACTTCGGGCTGACGGCGCTCAAGTTGCGGGCGCAGGTGACGCTCGACCTCCTCGCCGCGAAACCCAACGGAGGACGGAGCTGACATGCGCCCCGTCCTCCTCACAATCGCGGGGCTGCGGTCGTTCCGGTCGCCGGTGGACATCGACTTCACCGGCCGCGACCACGTGGCCATCGTCGGAGACACCGGGGCCGGCAAGTCCTCCATCCTCGAGGCGATCACCTACGCCCTGTACGGACTGACGACGTTCACGGCTCAGGCGAACCAGGAGCTGATGAACGACACGTCCCTGCATCTGCGGGTCGTGCTCCGGTTCCGGGTGTCCGGCGAGACGTGGGAGGTCGCGCGCACGCTGCGCCGCGGCGCACAGGGGAAGGTCGGGCCCGCGACCGCGCAGCTTCGCCGCGTCGGCGACGGCGGCGAGACGGTCGAGCAGGTCGAGCAGGTCAAGCTCGTCAACGACCGCATCAAGCACCTGCTCGGGCTCGACAGCGACGCGTTCCTGCGCACCGTGGTCCTGCCCCAGGGCCGTTTCGCCCGGCTGCTGGTCGAGGACAAGCCGACCGACCGGGGCCGCATCCTGCGCCAGGTGTGGCGCACGGACGAGCTGGAGGCGGCGGGAGAGGCGGCCGCCACCGCCCGCCAGGAAATCGAGATGCTGCGGGTGCGACTGGAGCAGGCGGCTTCCGCCTGTCCCGACGACCCGGCGGCGCATCTCGCCGGCCTGCAGGAAGCCGGCGCGGCGGCGGCCCGGTACGCGGCTTCCGCCTCCGACGACGAAGCGGCGGCGCTCGCCGCCCGTGACGCCGTGCTCGCCGGGGACAAGGCTCGACAGACCGCGGCCGGCGTCGTCGAAAGGCTGCGCGCGCTGGATACCGGGCGCGCAGCCGGCAGGCTAGCGCCTCTCGCCGCCCTCGACCGGCAGCTTCGCGAAGAGGACGCCGCCCTGCAGCAGCGCCTGGCGCACCTGGAGAAGGAGCTCGCGGGCATCCCCACCGACGACGGCCCCACGGGCGGGGAGGTCGCGGCGGCCCTGACGACGCTCCGGAGCCTGGGCGCCCTCGCGGCCTTCAGCGCGGAAGCGGCGGCCGCGCTCCGCGCCGGCGTCGAGGACGCGTCCCGGAAGCACGCGGAAGCGCAGCGCCGGGCCGAGAGCGCCGCCGCGGCCCGGAAGCAGGCCGCCGCGCAGGCCGCGAGGCGCGCCCCGCTCGACGAGGCCGCCGGCACGGCTCGGCAACGCCGGGACACCGCCGGGCAGCAGCACGCCCGGTGTGCGGAACGGGCGGCCGAGCTCGCCGAGGGCCGCAAGCGACTCGACACGCTCCGGGCAGAGGACGCGGCGTGCGCGCGGCACCTGGAATCGGCGCACGAGGCCGACCACCGCGCGGCGCACGAGGCCGACGCCGCCAACGACCACCTGGAGGCCGCGCGGCGATCCGAATCGGCCGCCGCCGCCGCCCACGGCCTCCACCCCGGCGACGCCTGTCCGATCTGCCGCCGCGGCCTGCCCGCCGATTGGGACGCACGCGACGGGGCCGGACTCACCGGCGCCGAGGAGGTCGCCAGGGCCGCGCGCGACGCCGCCAGGAATGCGGTCAACGCGGTCACCGCGCTCGCTACCGAGCGAAAGGGCCTCCAGCGCCAGACCACCGACGCCGAGGCGCGGCTCGCCGCGACGGCAGCGAGGTTCGACGAGGCGCGGCAAGCGCTGGCGCGGGCCGTCGAGCTCCCGGCGGATGCTCCGCTTCCCGAGCGAGACGAGGCGCGGCAAGCGCCGGCGCGGGCCGTCGAGCTCCCGGCGGATGCTCCGCTTCCCGAGCGAGAGGCCCTGCTCGCCCCCCTCGAAGCCGCGTGCACCGAGGCATCGGCGCTCCTCGCCAACCACGACCGCGTTGCCGAAGGGCTGCGGGACGACGCGGCGCGGCAGGACACGGCCGCCAGCGTGGCCCGGGAGGCCGCCGCCCATGCCGGCGTGCTGGCCGACCGGTCACGCCGCGGCGCCTCCGAGGCCGTGCAGCGCCTGGAGGCCGCGGTTCGGGTGATTCCGCAACCGTTCCGGCCGAGCCTGCATCTGCCCGCCGACGCCGCGGACCTCCACGAGGTGGACACCCGTCCCGTCGACGACCGGACGAGGTCGGCGCAGGAGCGGGCACAGGTCCTCGAGGCGCGAGACCGAGAACGACGGCACCTGCGCAGTGCAATCGAAGGCTCGCGAGAAGCGGGCGCGGCCCTGGCTCGACGCCGGGCCGGCGAGGTCGAAGCGCCCCTCGAGGCGCTGGTCCGCGACCTCCATGCCCACCGCGACGTCCTCGTCGAGTCCGTCAGCCGACTGGGCCTCGACACAAAAATCCCCGCCGCCATCTCCACCCGTGCCGCCGCCGCGCTGGAGTCCCACATCGGCGAGCTCCGAACAACGGCGGCCGAGGTATCGCACGCCGCGGACGAGCACGCCCGCGAGGCTGCCGCCAAGGCCGACGCCGCCCGCGCCGAGATGGCCGCGATCGGAACGCGGCTGGACGCGGACCTGCACGCGCACGGCGCCGATGCCGTGGTGGACCGCGCGCGCGCGCAGGCCGAGGACGCGCACGGCGCCGATGCCGTGGTGGACCGCGCGCGCGCGCAGGCCGAGGACGCCCGCGGCACTGAGGCCGTCGTGGACCAGGCGCGCGCGCGAGCCGAGGACGCCCGCTTCGAGGAGCGCCGCGCCCGGAAGTCCGCGCAGGACTTCGCCGCGATCGTCGAGCACGTCCAGGCCCTTCACGCGCTCCTCCAGGAGGTCGAGGACCGCGAGCGGGCCCTCGGCGACCTCGAGGACGCCCTGAAGCCCGGCGCGTTCCTGAAGTGGCTCACCCTCCGCCGCTCCCGGCGCCTCCTCGTCCACGCCTCCCGCATGCTCGGCGAGATGAGCGGCGGCAAGTACGCGTTCGTGGACCCCGGCGAAACCGAAGAGCAGTGGCGCGTTCTCGACCAGGACTCCGGCCAGGCCCGCTCCCCGGCCAGCCTCTCCGGCGGCGAGCAGTTCATCGCCTCGCTGTCGCTCGCCCTCGGCATGGTCGAGATGATGGCGCGCAGCGGCGGCCGCCTCGAATCCCTCTTCCTCGACGAGGGCTTCGGCTCCCTCGACCGCAACAACCTCGACGCCGCCGTCCAGGCCCTGGGAACCGTCGCCGCCGCCGGGCGCATGGTCGGCGTGATCTCCCACGTGCGGGCCGTCGCGGAGCAGATCGACCACGTCCTCGCGGTGACCCGCGGCGCCACCGGCTCCCGCGCCGAGTGGCTCACGAACCGGCAACGCGAGCGGCTCTCCGAGTCGGACACCGGCCTGGAGGCCGCGTCGGCCCTGGCCGGACTGCTGGAGTAGCGCAGACATTGCCGCCTCTCATCAGGGGCTCCCTCTACGGCCGATGTACAATGCAATGTCTCTCAGAACAACTGACGGAGGCAGCGCGCGATGAGCATGGAAGTCCAGGAGAGGGTGGCCAACATCGTCAGAAAGACGTTGGTCGAACGCTTCGCCGGTATCGCGTTCGGACCCATCCGGGTCATTCCTGCCGTCGACGAGTTCGGCGACGGCGACGGCGAGGAGTACCTCCGCATCCTGATCGTCTTCGACGGCGACCAGGAGGCGCTGGATGCCCACTGGACATCCACCCTGGTTCGACGCATTCGTCCCAAGCTCTTGGATGCGGGCGTGAAGGAGTTTCCCAGCTTTTCGTTCGTCAGCAAGTCCGAATGGCCCCAGTTGGAGCGGAGCCTGAAGGCGTGAACCCGCTGGATTTCCTCAAGACGGCCCTCGACCTGACGACATCATCTACGAGGCGGCCCCGCCAGACCAACCTCCGACGGGCCGTCAGCACGCCCTGTTACGCGGTGTTCCACTGCCTGGCCAACTGTTGCGCCGATATGGTCGTGGGCGGCACCGGCTCTGACCGCAGTCGGCCAGCTTGGCGTCAAACATACCGGGCGCTCGATCACCGAACCGCCCGAAAGCGCTGCGAGAACCAGAACCTCCGGCAGTTTCCAGTCGAAATCCAGGATCTCGCGAACGTGTTCGTCGACATGCAGAAGAAACGACACAGCGCCGACTATGACCCCCACGCGGTCTTTTCCAAACCTGAGGTAGTCCAAGGCATCCACGAAGCCGATACCGTCATCCGCGGGTTCCCGGGGGCCGCCCGCAAAGACCGCCGTGTCGCCGGCTTCTGGCTCTGGCAGGTCCGCGACATGGACGAGGCCGTGGCGTGGGTGAAGCGGTGCCCCAACCCGATGCCCGGCCCCAGCGAGATCGAGATTCGACCGGTGTTCGGGCGCCCGACTTCGGCGACGCGATGACGACGGGCCGGGGCACCTGCAAGTCCTTGCAGATCTTTCTCGCGAGGCCCTGGTGCAGATCCAGACGTTTCACGCCGTGACGCTGAACGGCTCTCGGATGACCGCGCCGCCGGGGTCATCCTCGCGGGCGATTGTCCGGTTGGCTTCGACCATCAAGGCGACGGCTTCGCGAAGGTTCCGTCGGGCCTCCTCGAGAGAGGCGCCCTTCGCGGACACTGACGGCCTTCATGCTGCCTCCGTAAAGGGGGAACGTAACGCGGGAACAACCGGAACGCAAGCGTCGAAGACCCTCAGGCCGAATCCGCGCGCCCGTAGCTGAGGCCTCAGGTTCTCCCGCGTGAGGATGCTACCGGAAATCCACCCGGGGCCTTGCTCGAGAAGCATTAAGGAAAGTCGACTTTCTCTAGTTGATCTCCTCGGCCCACCCTGCTAGCCTTGGCGCATGCGCCGGATTCCCGAAGAGCAGGTGCGCAACCGCATGCGCGCCGACAATCCGTGGTGGGACGGCGGCGGCATCCGCGGCGACTACGCGGGCATGAAGCGGCGGGCGTACTTCGAGCGCTTCCGGCGCCTGGTGGAGCAGACCGATGTCCGCCGCGCCGTGGTCCTCATGGGTCCGCGCCGCGTGGGCAAGACGGTGCTGCTGCACCACGTCATCGCGCATCTGCTCGGCGGCGGTCGGTACGAGCCCCTCGACATCGCCTACGTCTCGCTCGACCAGCCGCTCTACACCCGCCTGTCGATCGAGGAACTCGCCCAGGAGCTTTGCGAGGCGAGCGGAAGCGCCCATGTTCCCCGGATACTGGTTCTCGACGAGATCCAGTATCTCCGCGACTGGGAACGCCACCTCAAGGTGTTCGTCGACACGCATCCCGAGGTCCGCTGCGTGGCGTCCGGCTCGGCCGCCGCCGCGCTCCGGCTCAAGAGCGTCGAGTCGGGGGCCGGCCGGTTCACCGATTTCCTGCTGCCGCCGCTGACGTTCTACGAGTATCTCGATCTGCAGGACAGCACCGATCTCGTCCAGGACACACCCAATGGCCGGACCGAGGTCGCGCACGGCGGCATCTCGGAGCTGAACCGGCACTTCGTCGACTACGTCAACTTCGGCGGCTATCCGGAAGCGGCGCTGTCCAGCACCGTACGGGCCGACCCCGGCCGTTACATCGGCGCGGACATCGTCGAGAAGGTCCTGTTGCGGGACCTCCCCAGCCTGTACGGCATCCAGGACATCCAGGAACTGAACGCCCTGTTCATGACGCTCGCCTACAACACGGCCGATGAGGTGTCTCTGGAGACGCTGTCGCAGGGTTCGGGCGTGACCAAGCCGACGATCAGGCGCTACCTGGAATATCTGGAGGCGGCGTTCCTGATCAAGGTGGTCCGCCGCATCGACCACACCGCCCGCCGCTTCAAGCGGGCCACCCGTTTCAAGGTCTACGTCACCACCCCGGCCCTGCGCTGCGGGCTGTTCGGTCCCGTCACCGCCGACGACCCGGCGATGGGCGCCCTGGCCGAGACAGCGGTCTTCGCCCAGTGGTTCCACGCCGGCGTCGACCTCCACTACGCGCGCTGGCGGACGGGCCGAACGGAAGGCGAAGTGGACATCGTCCACCTCGACAGGCGGCAGGCGCCACGCTGGTGTCTCGACGTCAAGTGGTCCGATCGACCCGGCCGGAAACCGGAAGAGCTGACGAGCCTCGCAGAGTTCGCGAGCCGGCACCCGGACGCCACAATGCTGGTGACCACCCGGACCCTGGAGCGGTTCGTGTCGCCCTGGCCGGGCTCCGGGTCGCTGCACGCCATACCGTGCAGTCTCTACTGCTACCTGGTTGGACGGGCGGTGATTCGAGACCCCGCCTCGGCGCCGTTCTGGACGATCAGCGACTGATTGGCGCTACTGCCCTCGCTGTTCGCTGAGGGCAGCGGCCCGCTGCTTCCGCACGGCGGCGTGGGCATCGAAGGCGACGGCATTCATGGTCCGTGCCGGGCCGACCGGAAGGCGCACCGTTGGCGCGGGCCAGCCCGATTCATCAGTCTGGCAGCATGGCGGCCGGCGCCCCGGACGAGGCGCAATAAAGGGTTGCAACCGGCGGGCCGGAGTCCTACCATGCAAGCATTGAGGGGATATCCATAATGAAGATGACCGTACCTCGCGTTCTGATTCCGTTGGCCGTCGTCGCGGTGGTGTTCGGCGGGCTCGCCGCGCAGGCGGCCGCCCAGGAGCCGGCGCACGAGCCGCTCGAGTACAACCAGGACATCCGGCCGGTGCTGGCCCAGGCGTGCCTGGCGTGCCACGGCCCGAGCGAGGGCACGCGGCAGGCCGATCTGCGGCTCGACACCGACGCGTTCATCGACCGCGTCATCGTGCCCGGTGACGCCGAGGCGAGCCCGCTGTTCCAGCGGCTGACGACCGGCGACCAGGTGGCGAAGATGCCGCCGGTATCGTCGGGGCGGTCGCTGACCGACGAGCAGATCGACCTCGTGCGCCAGTGGATCGACGGCGGGGCGGCGTGGGGAAGCGAGCTCGCGGAGGCCGACGCGCCGGCGATTCCGGAGCGCGTCGTCGACTTCGCCCGCGAGGTCCGGCCGATCCTGTCCCAGAACTGCTTCACGTGCCACGGGCCCGACGGGCAGGGGCGACAGCGCGGCCTGCGGCTCGACGTCGCAGAGGGGCCGTTCGCGGACCGCGGCGAGTTCGGGGGGCCGGTCGTCATCGCCGGCAACGCCGACGAGAGCCTGCTCATCCACCGGGTCGGCTCCGACGACGCGCTGGTGCGGATGCCCTACCGGCTGGGCCTGAATACCCCGGTCATGCCGGGCTCCGACGAGGACGCGCTGAGCGCGGACGAGATCGAGACCCTGCGGCTCTGGATCGACCAGGGTGCCGAGTGGCAGTCGCACTGGGCGTTCATCGCGCCCGAGCGGCCGGCGGTGCCCCCGGTGGCCGACGCAGAGTGGCCGCGCAACGCCATCGACAACTTCGTGCTCGCCGGGCTCGAGGCGGGCGGGCTGGGACCGGCGGACGAGACCGACCGGGCGACGCTGCTGCGCCGGGCGAGCTTCGACCTGACGGGCCTGCCGCCGTTGGAGGCCGACATGGCCGCGTTCCTCAACGAAGACTCGCCCGACGCCTTCGAGAACGCCGTCGACAAGATGCTGGGGTCGGCCGCCTACGGCGAGCGCATGGCCGTCGACTGGCTCGACGCGGCCCGCTACGCCGACTCGAGCGGCTATCAGACCGACGCCGAACGGTCGATGTGGCGCTACCGCGACTGGGTCATTGACGCCTACAACGCGAACATGCCGTTCGACCAGTTCACCATCGAGCAGATCGCCGGCGATCTGCTGCCCGACGCCACCCTCGAGCAACGCATCGCCACCGCCTTCAACCGGAACCACAGCCAGAACGGCGAGGGCGGCATCATCCCCGAGGAGTTCCTGGTCGAGAACGTGGTCGACCGGGTGTCGACGACGGGGACGGTGTGGATGGGCCTGACCCTGGGGTGCGCCCGCTGCCACGACCACAAGTTCGACCCCGTCTCGCAGAAGGAGTTCTACGAGGTCTTCTCCTACTTCAACAACGTGCCCGAGCGGGGCAAGGCGTTCAAGTACGGCAACTCGCCGCCGATGATCACCGCGCCCACCGACGATCAGTCGGCCGAGCTCGGCTGGCTCGACGTCGAGATCGCCGAGGCGCGCGAGACGTTCGCGGGCCTCGAGGCCGGGGCGGCGGACGCCCGGCGGCAGTGGGAGGCGTCGCTGGCCGACGCGGGACGCGTCGACTGGGTGCTGCGCGACAAGCTGCTCGTGCACTACCCGCTCGACGGCGACTTCGCCGGCATCTACACCTCCGAGCCCGTCTACGTCTCCCCGAACGTGACGTCGGGGCTGCGCGGCGTCGGCGAGCCCGAGCTGGTTCAGTTCCCGGTGAACGTCAAGCTCGTCGACGGCCAGCCGCGCTTCGTGCCGGGCCGGGTCGGCGAGGCCCACGGCTTCGACGGCCAGCGGTTCATCGACGCCGGCGACATCGCCAACTTCACCTACGACGACCCGTTCACGGTGTCGGCGTGGGTCCATTCCAGCGCCCCTGAAGGGGTCATCGTCTCGCGGGCGCTGGCCGACGACCAGGGCGAGCGGGGCTGGGGGCTCTATCTCATCGACGGCAAGGTGCGGGTCAACCTGTCCCAGCGCTGGGCCGACGACGGGGTGCGGGTCGAGACCGTCGACGACCTGCCCCTGAACGAGTGGCAGCACGTGCTGGTGACCTACACCGGCGAGCGCGTTCCGGACAGCTTCCGCGTCTACCTCAACGGCGAGCCGCAAGAGCTGGCCCACCTGCTCGACGGCATCAACAACCCGATGCGGGCGCGCAACGAGCCGCTGCGCATCGGGGCCAGCGGCCCGCCCCCCGAGGGTTCCGGCGGCACCGACACCGGCAGCGGCACCGACTCGCGGCCGCGGTTCCGGGGCTGGATCGACGACGTCCGCATCTACACCGCGGCCCTCACCCCCGAGCAGGCGGCGGTGGTGGCGACGGCCGAGCCGCTGGCCGACATCGCCGGCATCGCGCCCGCCGACCGGACCGCCGGGCAGGCCGGGAAGCTCCGCCTCGCGTTCCTCGACCAGTACGCGTCACCGGAGGTCCAGGAGGCGTGGCGTCACGTCGCCGACCTCGAGGACCAGCGGGTGGCCATGTGGGAGAGCTTCCCGACGGTCATGGTGATGGACGAGATGCACCCGCCGCGCGAGACCTTCCGGCTGATCCGCGGGGCCTACGACGTGCCCGGCGAGCGGGTCACCCCGAGCGTGCCGGCGATTCTGCCGCCACTGCCCGAGGGCGCCGAGGCCAACCGGCTGGGGTTCGCGCGCTGGCTCGTCGACCCCGAGCACCCGCTGACCGCCCGGGTCACCGTGAACCGGCTGTGGCAGATGCTGTTCGGCACCGGCATCGTCAAGACGAGCGAGAACTTCGGCCTGCAGGGCGATTTCCCCAGCCACCCCGAGCTGCTCGACTGGCTGGCGACGACGTTCGTCGACTCGGGCTGGGACGTGAAGCAGCTGATGCGGACCATCGTGACCAGCGCCGCCTACCGGCAGGACTCGACCATCGCCCCCGGGGCCTTCGAGGCCGACCCCGAGAACCGGCGGCTGGCGCGGGGACCGCGCATGCGGCTGCCGGCCCAGCTCATCCGCGACCAGGCCCTGGCCGTGTCCGGCCTCCTCGTCGCCGAGCTCGGGGGGCCGTCGGTCAAGCCCTACCAGCCCGCGGGCCTGTGGGAGGCGGGGGCCAGCCAGACCTACATCCAGTCGGAGGGCGACGCCCTCTACCGGCGCAGCCTCTACACCTACTGGAAGCGCACCCTGGCCCCGCCGTCGATGCTCGCGTTCGACTCGCCGACGCGCGAGACGTGCATCGTCCGCACCGACAGCACCAACACGCCGCTGCAGGCCCTGAACCTGATGAACGACCCGACCTACGTCGAAGCGTCGCGGCACTTGGCCGAGCGGATGATCCGCGAGGGCGGCGAGACGCCTGAAGACCGGGTGGCCTACGCCTACCGCCTCGCCACCGCGCACCGCCCCCGGGCCGACGCCGAGGAGGTGCTGACCGGCAGCTTCTACAACTACCTGGACGGCTATCGGGCAGACCGGCAGGCGGCGCTCGAGCTCGTCAACGTCGGGGACTCCCCGCGCGACGAGACCCTCGACATCGCGGAGCTGGCCTCGTACACCATGGTCGCGAGCATGATCATGAACCTCGACCGCACCATAACAAAGGACTGAACGATGGCACCGCAATCCGCATTGCAGCATCTGCTCACCCGGCGGCGGTTTCTCGAGCTGTCCGGCTCCGGCATCGGCACCGCCGCGCTGGCGACGCTGTTCGGCGAAGACCTGGTAGCCCAGTCGGCCGCGGGCGGCGGGCTGCCCGGCCTGCCGCACTACGCGCCCAAAGCCAAGCGGGTCATCTACCTGTTCCAGGGGGGCGCGCCCTCGCAGCACGACCTGTGGGAGCACAAGCCGCAGCTCGCCGACCTGCGCGGCACCGACCTTCCCCCCTCGGTCCGGCAGGGACAGCGCCTGACCCCGATGACCGCGACCCAGGCGGGCTTCCCGGTCGTCCCCTCGGTGTTCAAGTTCGCGCAGCACGGCAAGTCGGGGGCGTGGATCAGCGAACTGATGCCCCACACCGCCAAGATCGCCGACGAGCTGTGCTTCATCAAGACCATGCACACCGAGGCGATCAACCACGACCCCGGGGTCACCTTCTTCCAGACCGGGGCCCAGCTCGCGGGCCGGCCCAGCGTGGGGGCGTGGCTGTCCTACGGCCTCGGCAGCATGAACAGCGACCTGCCGACGTTCGTCGCCATGGTCACCAACCGCGGCGGCAACCCCATCTACGATCGGCTGTGGGGCAGCGGGTTCCTCCCCTCGGAGAACCAGGGCGTCAAGTTCCTCTCCACCGGCGACCCGGTCCTCTACCTGTCGAACCCCCCCGGGGTCAACCGCGGCGTCCGGCGCCGCTTCCTCGACGACCTCGGCAAGCTGAACCGGCTCGACGGCGAGGCGTTCGGCGACCCCGAGACCACCACGCGCATCGCCCAGTACGAGATGGCGTATCGCATGCAGGCGTCGGTGCCCAGTCTGACCGACATGTCGAACGAGCCCGACAGCGTCTTCGAGCGCTACGGGCCCGACTCGCGCACCCCCGGCACCTTCGCCGCCAACTGCCTGCTCGCGCGGCGGCTGGCCGAGCGCGACGTGCGCTTCATCCAGCTCTTCCACCGCGGTTGGGACATGCACACCCAGCTCCCGCGGCGCATCCAGACCCAGGCCAAGGACGTCGACCAGGCGCAGGCGGCCCTGGTGATGGACCTGAAGGAGCGCGGGATGCTCGACGACACCCTGGTCGTCTGGGGCGGCGAGTTCGGCCGCACCATCTTCTGCCAGGGCCGGCTGACCGACGAGACCTACGGGCGCGACCACCATCCGCGGGCGTTCACCATCTGGATGGCGGGCGGCGGCGTCAAGCCCGGCACCGTCTACGGCGAGACCGACGACTTCGCGTTCAACATCGCCAAGGACCCCGTGCACATCCACGACCTGCACGCGACGATGCTGCACCTGCTGGGCATCGACCACACGCGGCTCACCTACCAGTTCCAGGGCCGCGACTTCCGCCTGACCGACGTCCACGGCGAGGTCGTCAAAGGCGTCCTCGCGTAGGCGGCACGGAGCAATGAACCCGGCGCGTCAAGCGCCGGGGCAGCGAACGGACCGGCCGCGTCGACGCCACTTGGCGTCGGCGCGGCGCGGGCCGCCTTCCGAACGAAGATTCCAGGCGCCCCCTCGCGTTTCCCAGCAACAACTACCACCCTTCGGCGCGTCTCCCGGCGCAGATCCTGCATTCCGTGGCCCGCGCCGTTGGCGGCATGGAATGCCAGCGCGCCCAACAGCCGTCTCCATCCGTGCTGCCCGCGCAGGCCGTTCGCATCGCCCACCTGGGGTATCCTGGCTCCGTTGCGTTGGGCGCCGTTACCGGCGCGCCATGCTCGGCGCGGACGGCAAGGCCGATTGGCACGCGGGTTGCTGTTGCATGATGGTGCCGACGGTCACCGGACCGCCCAACCGAACGTCGTCTGCTCACCGGACGTCCAGTACGGACACACATTGCTTTCCGCTCTCCCCGAACGGACTCACGCTCGTCCTCCCATCCACCTGCCGAACACGCTGCGACGGCAGGCCAGGAACGCACCCCCGACCGAGAAGATGGTCGATACGGCACTCGCGGCCGATCTCCTGGAATGGGCACGGCGCGATCCGAACGAGTGGGCGCTCGTTCTCTCCGAGGACGACGATGTCGTCCCCCCGCTCTTCACGGCCGAAGCCTGGATCCGGCCCCATGGAGGTCGCGCGTTCATCGTGAGAGCTTCCCGGCCGGACGGCTTTCTCAAGCTGGACGGCCTCTTGATGGACATGAACGGATGACCGACCCCACATCCCGGCTTTGTGACGAGCTGGCCGTCTTCTCTGATCTCGGCACGGACCCGCCACGGGCGATGCGTCACGACGATCGCCTGATCGTGCGGATGATTCGGGGCGGTGACGAGCTGCGGCTCGAGTTCCTCGACGGCCCCGATGGCAAGGTGATCGAGCATCCGCCCAACGGCGCCGGATCTCGTACCCATGCATCGTACAAGGCTCTGCTGGCGTCGGAGACGTTCAGTGATCTCCGACTCTGGGCCGATCACCAGAAGACCGTCCTGCGGAATACGTTGAAGAACGTCGACGGTCGCATTCATGTCGAAGGTGTACTCTCCGGAACGGCGGATACCCTCGACATCGACGCACTCGACGACCTTCTCGTGCCCGGGAACTGTAGCGACCCGTCAATCCGGGTCATGCTGATCGACGGCCCCGCCGGAATCGGGAAGACCCAGTTCATAGAGTCTCTCGCCGCCTCGCGCACCGACAAGTTCCTCACCACGCGCCGCCCCCTTGTCCTCCACGTCCAGAGCCGGGGACGCGTACTCACGTTCCTCCAGGATCTCATCGCGTTCAGCCTGCAACGGTTGCGGCTGACCGTAACTTTCGATCAGCTTCCCATGCTGGTGCGCCATGGACTCGTGACGCTTGCCATCGACGGTTTCGACGAGCTCGGAGATCCGAACGGATACGACCTCGCGTGGGGTCAGGTGAACGAGCTCGTCACTCAGATTCGCGGCAAGGGCACGCTCATTCTCGCCGGTCGAGAGACGTTCATCGGGCGCCAGCGCGTATCGAGGAAGATCACGTCTCTGGGACAACACGACTTGCTTGAAACATTGTCCCTGCAGCCACCCGATCCGAATGTCGCCAAGGGCTGGCTGCGAGCCAGACACTGGTCGGATGACGACCTTGCGTCCGCCGACGCGCTTTTCGACCCTGGTTCCTACGCGTTGCGGCCTTTTTTTCTGGTCCAGCTCGGCCGCCCCGGTGTGGTCTCGACGATTCGCAAACTCGCGGCCGGTCATCCGCTCGCGTTCCTCGTCGAGATGATGACAGAACGCGAGGTCGGCAAGTTCGGCGCCGCGCTCGACCGGATCCTGTCCGTCGAGCAACGCCGGGACTTCCTGCGGAGTCTTCTCCGGGAGATCGCCCGCCACATGGCCGACGATCAGACGGAAGCCATCGACGAGGTGTCGATCGCGTGGCTCGTCGAGTTCGCGGCACCGCAAGATCTGGATCCGGAATCTCTCGCGCTCCTGAAAAACCGGGCCGCCGTCGTCGCCTTTCTCGAGAATGACGATGCCCCGCGCTATCGCCGGTTCGCGCACTCGCAACTGTTCAACTATTTTCTCGCCGAGTTGGCCGTCGACGCGGTCTCGAACGACGAAATACCGAAGTTCATCAGACGCAACATCCTGGGCGCCGACTTTCTCGCCGCGTTCAGCGATCTTGCAGCGACGGCGGAGCCGCAACACATTCACGAGTTCTTCCAGGCCGCGTCCCGAACGGCGCGAACCTATCTGAGCGTCGATCGAGGGGCGCGAAATCTCGGCGCGCTGCTCGTGACAGCGCTCCCCGCGATGAACGGCGGACCCGACCTGCGGATAGAGGGAATCGCGACGGACGAGTCGCTGATCCAGGGCACCGCACCAGAGGCCGCGATAGCGAACGCCACAATCAACCAGCTCGATGTCCAGGGCGCGGACCTTCGGGCGGTGACGTTCGAGAACTGCTGGATTGGGACACTCATCGTGGACGAGACTACGCGGGTGTCGCCCACCTGTCCGGTTCCCGACCGCATTCGGCGTCAGGACGTCGGCGCCAAAGACGACTCGGTGTTGGGAGGGTCCGATGGAATCAACGACTGGCTTGACCAGCACGGACGGATTCAACCCGCCGCGCAGCAAGACGATGCCGAGCTTGTGCCCAGCGATCTGCGCGACGACCAGTTGGTGATGCTGCTCGAACGCGCTTGCCGCAACCGGGCGTACTGGATTCCCAGGGACAGAGACAACGACGACCAATCCGCCAAGTTCGTCAGCAATCGGCGTTGGAGCGAAGTGCTCGACTTGCTGAGAGAGCACGACCTGGTCCGCGAGGCGCAACTGTCCTCGTCAGGACGCACGAACACGTTCGTGCATATCAAGCGCCGAACGGACATCCTGACGGCCGATCCTGGGGACACCCGGATTCGGAACCTCTATTCGTCTCTTGTCGAGAAGATCCGCGGCCACGACCAGCCGGCGTGAAATCGCAAGGGCCCTCGCGCGGAACAGCGGATAGCACCTCCGGTGGTCGTCGCGGGCTACCGGGTCGGTTGTCAACGCCCCGGTTGTCAACGCCCCGGTTGAATTCCTGTCCGGCAACTTGCGGTCGAGGAACAGCGGCTGGGAGAGAGACCTGTCGCTGAGCGCGATGGTCGTCACCGCGGTCACCTGCCCCGCTTGCCATCGTCGGGGGAGATCCCGATTTCCAGAAGCTCGGTCACCAGGCGAAGCAGCAGCAACGCGCGATCGTGCCTGTCCAGGACCCGGTATTTCTCCCGCAGCGGCTCGATCGTTTGCCCGAACCAGTCGCGGTCGCCCTCGCGGGCATCGCGAGGGCGCGACGGTTCACCGCGGGTACCGCTGGCTGAGCGATCGCTCGGGATTCTGTTCCTGGCGCCGTAGGGAGACGCCGACTCTCGGGCGGCCGAAGCGTTGCCGGGGTAGTCGCGGGGTCTGCCGACGTAGAGCTCGAGCCCCAGCGCGTCACAGATCTCGGCCAAGCGACTGATTCTCGAATCGCGTCCTTCGAGCAGGTGGCGGATCGCGTTGCCCGGCAGTCCGGCGTCTCGCGCGGCCCGAAACGGCGTCGTGTTGCGCGTCCGGAGGGCTCGGCGGATCACAATCGCGATTTCCTGAGGCGTCACGCCGCCAATCGTAGCGAGGATATGGGCTCAGGCGTTGACTTTAGCCATATATAGCATTATGTTCGCCGTATATGAATCTACACCGCTGGTTCGCCGGTGCGCTGACCTCGGCCATCGCGGTCGTGATGGTGATCGTGTGCAACTGCGGTGGCGGAGGTAGACCGATGGAGCAGAGCCGTCGTGCCGACGTGGCCGAACCCGCCCCGCCGCCTGACGGCTATCAGACCGTCGAGGCTTTCGTTGCTCAGCGTCGTCACGAGTTTCCCGCGCTCCACGAAACGCCTCTGCCGGCGCCCGTCGAAGGAAGCGGGCGTCTCATGGAGATATACGACTACTGGCCCGCCGGAACGGGCGTGAACACTACGGAGAACGTGAAGGCGCTCCGCCTGGAGCGCTCCTCCGGCCCGAACTTGAGGGCGTATCTCGATGTCCCCGTCAAGCCGGAGTTGCTCGAGCACCTTCGGAGCCTGTCGAGGGGTGAACGTGTCACCGTTTCCGGGGTTGGCCACGGCGCCGGACAAGGCGTCATCAACATCTACCCGGTTCATCGGCTCAACGGCCTCGAGCCATGACGTGCTGCAGGTGCTCACGTCCTGGTCTCGCTCGTTGGCGCGATCGGCTCGCGGCAACGCTCAGCCGGCGAACGTCACCCGGACACCGGCACCGGCGTGGCCGAAGCGCGCCAGACGGCGGCGCCCTCGGGGCGGGCGAGGAACCAGACGAGGACGAGGGGGACGACGACGGTCCACGCGCGGATCAGGCTGACGTGGGGATTGAACCCCACGTGGAAGGCCAGCTCGCCGACGGGCAGGGCGAGAACGACCTGGGCGGCGGCGAGGATGCCGAGGCCGAGCAGGGCCCGGCGCCACTCGGTGCGGCCGGCGACGGCGGCCCAGAGGGCGGCGAAGAGGCCGACCTGGAACGCGGGCAGCACCGCGGCCGCCCCTTGCTCGTCGACGAACGGGTGGCCGTGGCCGGCGAGGGCCTGCAGGCCGGCCGCGCCGCCGCCGAGCAGGGCGCCGAGCACGGGGGCGGCGGCGAAGCCCGCGGCGAGACCCACGCCCACCGCCATGAGGGCGCGCGCGGCACCCTGCCGGCCGTTGCCGGCGGTCCACACCGCGGCCGCGGCGACGAGCAGCACGGCGACGAGGGTCTGCGAGAAGCCGTGGATGGCCACCTCGTAGTTGCCGACGATGGCGGCCGGCGCCGCGAGCACGAGGACGCGGGAGACGCCGATGGCCAAGAAGATGACGGGGGCGGCGGCAAGGGCCAGGGCGCGGCGCCACGGCACGAGCGGCGCGGCCAGCACGCCGGCCAGGTACACCGGGATGAGCGGCGTGAAGACGCACTCCTGGGTGACGAGGAAACCGCCGTGCGCGGTGTGGAGACCGGCGCCGATGACGGTGGTCTCGGTGCCGGCGGCGGTCAGAATGGCCCCGCCGGTCAGCGCGACCCACCCGGCGAGCACGCGCACGAGGCTGCTCTGGTAGAAGAAGGGCGCGGCCGCGAAGTACGCCGCGACGAGCACCGCCGTCAGCACCAGGAACCGGCGGGTCGCCCCGCCGAGCAGCAGCGCCGGCTCGGGGGCGGCGTGCGCGGCCCCGCCCGCCGCGGCCCCCGCCGCGGGCGGCCGGCCGGGACCGCTCCCCTGCCGGTCCATCCAGCCGTAGACGTAGGCGGCGGCGGCGAGAATCAGGATGCCGGGCCACACGTAGAGGTGCAGGGCGTCGAGCAGGGCCCGGTTCTCGGCCACCATCGACAGCGAACCGAGCCGCGCCACGTTCAGCGCGGTAATCGCGGCGAGCCCCAGCGCGGCGCCGCGCAGCCGCGAGCCCCACGCGGCGGGGTACGCGAAGATCGCGCCCATGCAGAGGGCCATGGGGTCGCCGCCGCTGCAGCTCGCGTCGGCGTAGAGCAGGCCCGACGTCACCCCGGTAAGCTGCTCCGCCACCCGCTGCTGAAGCTGGGCGAACGGCGTCAGCAGGGTGTGCTCGACCCACCCGAGCCGCATCAGGCCGAACAGCCCGACGAACCACGCGCCGATGGTCAGCGCGAACCGCAGCACGCCGCCGGATCGGGCGGGAGCGCGGTCGGCGGGGGCGCGGTCGGTGGCATCGGGCCGGGCAGTCTCCATTCGGTCGGTTTCCTTTCCTGAAAGCAATTCAGTATAGCGGTTTCCGCGGATCACCCGGAAGAGCGCCGCCGCGCCAGCAAGTGATCGTGGCGGCGCGCGTGCCGGAGGCGGCTATGAGACGCCCGATGTCGGCCTGATCGCTCGTGAGAATCCGGTCGCCGCTCTCGGCAACCAGCACGACAGTTGCATCGATCGGGTCGCTCGTTCCCGCTCGGGCGAGCAGGACGCCGGCTCGGCGGCCCATCTTCTCGTCCACGGAGCGGACATCGACCGCGCGCAGGAAACGCGCGAGCCGGACCTGGCGACCTTCGTGGCTCCTCCACACCTGGCCCAGGACGATGGCGCTCGTACGCAAGTCGAGATGGTGTTGCTGGGCGGCCCGCAAACGAGCCATCATTGCCCGGTCGTTGCGCTCCACCGCGAAGAACGCGCCGGCGTCGAGTACCAGCGCACTCACGCAGCCGGCTCGCCGACACGAAGACCGAGCTCAGCCTCGGCCCGGACCAGTTCGTCCGGCGTCAGCGTGCCCTGCTCGGTCTCCCAAGTATCGAGAAACTCACGCAACGCGTCGGCGCGGAGCCTCGCGGCCGCAGCCTGCGCCAACCAGGACGAGAGGCCGACGCCCGCCGCATGAGCGGCCCTGCGGATCTCATCTCCGAGAGCGGCTTCGAACGAGACGCTCATCTTGTCTACCTTCATACCCGCAATACTACCGCGGTATGCGCCTACCGTGGTATTCCCTCATTGCCGGCCGTGAGCCGAGCGCGCCGAGCTGCCGGTAACGAAAGGCCCCGGGCAGGTGGACCGTTGCTCCTGCCGATCAATCCGGTTCCGCATTGGCGGCCCGGCTGGTCGGGAACTGTCCAGCGATGATATTCTACATTTTAGAATCTGGAATGTAGAACGCTTATGAGTCCATTGGTCCTGCTTCCCCAAGACGTAGTCGTGCTGGCCAAGCTCTTGAGCTACTCCGCACGACGCCCGTCTCTCGTGCGGATGGCGGTCGATCTGTTTCTCAGCGCGTCCCAAGTCCACGCCGCTCTGAACCGACTGGCGGCCTCGCGGCTCGTCTTCAAGGACGCCCGCGACAGCCGACCGAACCCTGGGGCGGCGGAGGAATTCCTCGTGCACGGGGCGAAGTACATGTTTCCGGCAATACGGGGCACCGTCACTCGCGGGATGCTCACCTCGTACGCTGCACCGCCGCTGAACCGCCAAGTCTCCAGTGGGCCCGATCTCCCGCCGGTCTGGCCGCTCGCAACCGGCCAGCACCGCGGCTTCTCACTCGAGCCGCTGCACAAGATGGTGCCGCTTGCTGCACGCGCGGACCCGCGCCTCTACGAACTGCTGGCTCTCCTGGACGCCCTGCGGGACGGTCGCGCTCGCGAGAGGAGCCTCGCAGAGCGAGAGATCGAACAGCGCCTGCGAGAACGTCACCATGCCTGATCCCAACCTCCAGTTGCTCGAAGCCGCGGCACGTCTGCTGGAGCCGCTGCTCGACGAGGTCGTGTTCGTGGGCGGATGCGTGACCGGACTCTTGATCACCGACTCGGCGGCCGCCGGCATGCGACCGACGACCGACGTGGACCTGATCCGCGTTACATCTCCGCGATCCGGCCGCGCACGAAGTCGAGTGCTTCGGGGGGGACCTCGAATCGGTTCAGCACCGCGTTGCCGCGGCCATCGAAGCTGAACAGCGGCCATGGCGGTCTCCCGGCGGTGGGAGCATTGTGCGCCGCGCGGCTTCGGTTTCGGTTAAAATGCGCGGTTCAACCAAGGGAGGAAACCGTGAAGCAGCAGTTCTTGGCGGGTCTGGCCGCCGACATCGAGTTCTTCAACCGCAGTACGAGCGCACTGACCGAGGACGACTCCGACTTCGCCCCGGCGGCAGGCACGTACACGGTGGCGCAGCAGGTGGCGCACGCGGCTCAGACCATCGACTGGTTCGTCGAAGGCGCGTTCCGGCCCGAGGGCTTCGTCCTGGATTTCGAAGCCATGGAGGCGAAGGTGCTCGCGGTCACGTCGCTCGCCGACGCGCGGGCGTGGCTCGCCAGGGCGGTCGAGAACGCGCGGCGGCAGATCGAGTCGACGCCGGACGAAGACTGGGGACAACCGTTGCCCGACGGCCCCATCCACGGCGGGCAGCCCCGTGCGGTGATTTTCGGAAGCATCACCGACCACACGGCCCATCATCGCGGAGCCTTGACGGTCTACGCACGACTGCGCGGCAAGACCCCGCCGATGCCGTACATGGACCCGCCCGACCCCGCGTGACAACCGATTGACCGGCCGCCCGTGGTGAAACCCCGCGTTGCACCGAAGGGCACACCAATGCGCCCCATCTCTCGGTCGTCAACGTCGTTCAGGACCGGCTGAGCGCCGGCGAGGTCAGGGTGTCACTTCCCGGCCCGCGGTCGCGGCCGGGGTCTCGGGGCGCACCGCCACCGTGGCGAGCAGGTAGCCGTGGCGGCGCAGGCGGGGCCAGCGGCGCGACGCGCGGTCGAACGGGGCGCAGAGGGCGCCGGTCAGCCTGGCGCACCAGCGCAGGGGCGGCAGCGTCGAGGTGTGGCAGGCGAGGTCGGCCATGCGCAGCCAGCCGGGGACGAACAGGATGCCGGTCTCGGCCGTCACCCGGAAGCCGGCCCGCTCGAGCATGCGGCGGAAGACGGGCCGCGAGTACGACTTCTCGAAGCCGTAGCCGTAGAGGCCGATGCGGTAGAGCAGCGCCACCAGGAGCGGGCGCAGAAAGGGGTCGCGGCGGTTGGGCACGCCGATGATGGCGGTGCCGCCGGGGCGCAGCACCCGGCAGATCTCGCGAAGGGCGCCGTCGGTGTCGTCGAAGTGCTCGACAGTGCCCATCGAGTAGACGGCGTCGAAGCTGCCGTCGCGGAACGGCAGGGTGCGAACGTCGCCCTGCACCCCTTGCAGCTCGAGGCCTTCATCGCGAAAGCCCCGCCGGGCGTCGGCGACGATGGCCGGCGAGATGTCGACGCCGAACGCCCGCGCCCCCTCGCCGGCGGCCCAGCGGAGAATGCGGGTGTTCTTGGCCTCGTCCCAGAGATCGGTCTTGAAGATGCGCTGCCCGGCCAGGGCGGGCAGACAGGTCCGCAGCAGCCAGCGCTCGTCGTAGCGGTACTGGGCGGTCGACCGGGCGCGGCCGAGGTCGGGAAAGTTCTCGCCGACGTCGGCCCAGAAGCCCTTGTAGGCGGCCTGCTCGTCGCCGACGGCATCGGCCGGGAAATCGTCGCCTCGCGGCTCCGTTTCCGGCTCGGCCGGCCCGCCGGGCGTCTGCGCCGCGCTAGGCACTGATCAGTTGCCGGCCGCCGACCGCGAGCTCGCGCCAGCTCGAAGACCCCGGCGCGAAACAGAAGCTGTCGAGGGCGTCGCGCAGCCGGCGCGCCCGCGCCTCGTTCTCGGCGCGATAGTCGCAGATGTGCAGATCGAGGGTGGCGTGGCCCTCTTCGGGCCACAGGTGCAGCACCAGGTGCGACTCGGCGAGCACCCAGACCAGGGTCGCGCCCCCGCCCGGAAACGGCACCGCCTGCTCGGCCATCACCTGCAGGCCGGCCGCGGCCACCTCGGCGGAGACCGCCGCCAGCAGGCTCTCGGAGTCGCCGACGGCGACCCGCAGGCCCTCGGAGTAGCCGCCCTCCCCCACGAAGTGATGTGCAGTCACGCGCTGTTCCTCGCCGCCGGCCTGCGCTCCGGGGGGGCGGTCCGCCCCCGCCGCGCGGCTGCGCCGATGCTCCGGCCGTGTCGTCGGCGGGCTCGGCAAAGCCGATAGTGTATCACTTCCGATGGTCTCGGGTGGCGCGGTCGCCGGTCCCCCTTTGTGAGGGGCCGCCGTCCGTCGATGCGACGAGCTTGGCGGACCCGCCGACTGTCCAAGCGGTAGCGTCCATGTCCAAATCTTTCCGCGGCAGCGAGGGATCGCGCGATTCCCACCAGGCTCATGCCGTCCCGTTGAACGTTTCCGTGGCCACGACCCGGCTCAGTCTCGCCGGGCTCCGCCCGCGGCCTCGACCGGATTCACGAGCTCGACGCCCGAAAAGCGGGTGAAGTCGCGGTCCGTGGTGGCGATCGAGGCGCCATGTTCGAGCGCGAGGGCCGCGAGATGCGCGTCCATCACCATCGCGCCCCTGGCCTGACCCTCCTGGCAGATCCGTCCCAGGAGCTGCCACGTCCGGCGGCCCGGCTGGAGGAGTTGCACGTTGGGCTGGTCGAGCCACGACTCGATCAGGGCGCACGCATCGCCGGGGTACAGCGGGCGCGCGAAGACGCGGTGATCGCTGGCGATCCGCACGAACGCGAGCAGCGTGATCAGGGCCAGCCGCACCGGCCGGCCCGAGGACAGCTCGGCGGCGAGCCACCGCCGCGCCGACGCGTGACGGGGGCTCTCGGCGTCGTAGGCATAGAGCAGCACGTTGGCGTCGACCAGCATCATCGCCGCACCGGCCCGTCGAGAAAATCGAGCAGCCCCCCGACGTCGTCGAGGTCGAGGCCCGCTCTGAGACCCATCTGCCGCGGCTCGACCGGGAAGGGCGCGGCAAGCTCCGCCTCCGAGGGCGCCTCGAGCCCTCGGCGCAGGCAGTCGTTGACGACCGCCTTGAAGGTCGTTCCACTGCGCTGCGTTTCCTCCTGGAGCTTCGCCGCGACATCGTCATCCAGGCTCAGCGTCGTCCTCACGCAGGCGATGTTAGTCATGACGCATCTTGATGTCAACGTTGAAACATCGCGATGAGGCGGGGAACGGGCTGCCACCCCGTTCCGGGAAAAGGCGCGTCGCCCGGCAGGGCCAGACACCCTGGGCCGGGGCGGTCGCCGAGCAGGAACTTCTGCCGGCGAGAGAACTTCTCAACCGTCGGCACCAGCCACAGCACGAACCTGTACATCGCCTCCAACGCCGGCCCCGTTTGTCTTGCCTGGTCCACCGCTCCCCCCCTCCTCCGCAAATCGCGTCGGCGGATCGGGTTACGGATGATCGCGGAACCGGAACGTCCGTTCCGACTGCTGCCGCGTGAGCTGCAGGGTGACGAGGGCGGTCATCGCGCCGCGGGGCCTTCGGCATCAGCGCCCGGTTACCCCCGCCGCCACGCCTCGAACCACCGGAGGACCCGTGAGGGCCCGTCACCGTTCGAGAGATGTCCATAGCGGCGGTCGCCGTCTGATTCCAGGAGCAGATGCCGCGGCTACTCTCCATCAACTCTGGCGTCGATCTCGCCTACCACCTGGTACTCTTCCGGTAGATTCGGGGGGTTGTACTCCAACTTCGGGTCGTCCATGCGCGCCTGCACGCTCTGGTGCACTTGGGCGCCGGGTGGGATGACTCGCGGCGCCGGCCGCCACAGGCGCCAGAAGCCGGTTCTGGAATCGTGCATGCACTCCGAGGGATTCGGCTTGATTGCTCGAGTCCAATTCGATCTCAGACGCAGGCCATGAGCCTCCGCCTTCTTCAGCATCCACTCCAATGCGAGGTCGGAGAGTCCGGTCTCGTTGTACGAACCTCCGACGTCGGAGTGGACCCCGGGGAACCAGACCTGCTCGATGTTCTGGTGGCCGGCCATTCTCGCTTCGCACCACAAGCTGACGGGGAACTTCCGGCGCCGCTCGTCGATGGACACCGCGTGATAGCCGTGGCTGACATTGTCGCTCAGGGTCGTGTCGAAGAACTTCCGGCCCCAGAACCACCCCATCGATCCGACCGTGTCCCACACACCAATGAGGTGCGGTCGGCAATCGTGGCAATAGGCTCGCTTGAAGTCGGGCGCCACAGGGTGGCGAGCGCCATCGTTGTAGATCCTGGTCGCGTACGGAATCAGGTTGACGCTGCCTTTCTGCAGCAGCCCGCACATGCGCAGCATGCCAGCGAGGGCGCGAACCGTGTACGCGCCCCGGCTGAAGCCGAA
This sequence comes from Vicinamibacterales bacterium, assembly GCA_965229825.1. Lineage (GTDB taxonomy): Bacteria > Acidobacteriota > Vicinamibacteria > Vicinamibacterales > UBA8438 > JAJEEA01. The sequence goes on along the minus strand of CBDDJQ010000010.1, from coordinate 82,313 downwards.
CAGAAACAGCTTGTCGCCAGGCTCGTACCGGTCCATGAGGTATCGGTAGGCATCCTCGACGTTCTGTTGCAGCCCGGCGCCGAACATCTGACCCAGCAGTATGCCCACGTGGCGTCCAAGAACCCGGCCGAAGACACTGAAGGTTCCGACGCCGGGGTCGTATGAAGGCGATCTGTTCGCATTGCGGTCGATCGCCTCATACAGCTTCACGACGTTGGTGTTGTGTGGACCGAACTCGTTACCGGTACCGTCGCAACAGACGATGATGTTCTTGGACATGATGTGCCTCGCATTTTCCTGAGCGCTACTTGTGGCGGTTCCGGCTTGGCGCCGGCACCGCCACATCCTGCGCACGACGTCTACGGGTTCACGAGTGGTTGTCGTCCGCTACCGTGTCCTTCCCGAACAAGTACCCAACGATGGCTCCGAGGATCGAACATCTAGCGAAACTGCTCAAGAATCGGAGACACACGAGGGGAATCGGGCTCCGAGCCGCGGCCGCGGAGGCGCGCGTGTCCTTCAACACTTTGGCTCGCGTCGAAGCCGGTCATGTGCCAGACATCGAAACCTTCAGCCGCTTGGCGCGCTGGGTCGGCTGTTCACCCGCGGACTTCTTCGGCACAGGGAGCACGACCGCCGAGTCCACTCCCGACGTGATCGAGACCCATCTCCGTAGCGACTCTGCGCTGTCTGCCGATGCCGCAGGGCGAATCGCCGGGATCGTTCGGGAGGCCTACGATCTGCTCGCACAACCCAAGGACGTGGCGGTTGCCTGTCACTTCCGGGCAGCTTCTACGTTCAAGCCCGAAGCATCCGCGCTGTTCGCCGAACTTCTGCAGCAGATGCACGACGTTCTGCTCAACGAGGACTAGCCCGTGGCTCTCCGCCGTGGTTTCAAGGCCGAGGCCGAGCGCCTCGCAACAGACGTCTGGGGCGCGATGGGCCTCTCGCCCAGCGACTGCATGGACGGCGTAGAGCTGGCCACGCACGTAGGTTGCACAGTTCGTCGGGCAGACGAGCTCGTTGACATCGCGAAGCTCAGGCAGCTCAAGCGGATCCAGGACGATGCGTTCTTCGCCTGCACGTTCAAGCTCCCCACGGGCCACGCCATCGTCTTCAATCCGTTGATGCCAGAGACGAGGAGGAACAGCGACATCGCCCACGAGGTCAGTCACATCCTTCTCGATCACCGCCTCTCGCGGCTCGAACGGCTCGGTGGCGTCGCGTTCCTCTCCTGCGACAAGCAACAGGAAGAGGAAGCAGCTTGGCTGTCCGGATGTCTGCTGCTTCCGCGGTTCTCGCTGGTCCACGACCTGACCCAGGGCATGCAGTCGAAGACAATCGGCCAAAGGCGGGTGTTGAGCCCAGACATGGTGGACTACCGCCGACGGGTCACCGGGGTCGAACGACAGCTCTCTGCCCGACGTCGCTCGCGTTCGTCCAACACGTGACGGGGGGTCATTCGCGATCGGTTGGGCGGTAACCAAGGCCCCAGACTCGAAGCAGATTCCGGCATCCGTCGTCGAAGCTCCGGCTGAAGTCGATAGTCTCCATCTGGAGAAGTGTCCAGGACAGCTTCTGCTCGTAGGCGCAGGACCGATACAACAGCGGAGCGATGCGCTTCTCCAAGCGCTCTTGCTGAAGGGCGTACAGAAGCTCTCTTTTGACCCACATGGAATCAGCGGCGGCGGGCGAGAGGATGATGATGAACCAGTCGCAGCGCCGAAGTGCTCTACCGATCTCGTCGTGCCATTCCTGGGTGCCCGGGATGTCGGTCCTGCTGTACCAGATCGGGATCTGATGGCTGCGCAGGACGTCGACCAGCCGGTCGACGAACGCTTTGTCTTCGCTGCAATGGGAGATGAAGACCTCGTCGGGCACGTGTGCAGGCCGGCTGCCCGGGGTGGTCATGCGTGGCTGCGGATCGCATCGGCGATAGGTTGGAGTTCGCGATCCCCGCTTTCCGGGTTTTCGAGCTCGACCCAAGGCAACTGTCGGAGTATCCAGGGAATCTCGGGATTGGCAAGTTGTTCGCGGCCACCGACTACAACGGGAATCAACCGGTTGCTGTAGTTCTTTGAGCCGAGCGCGTACTCCATCTCGCGTCTGACGTACGGCGAACTGAGCCAGTCGGGCGTCAAGAGGAGAACCATGGCCTCGGACTCGTCGAGTGCGCGGGCCACATGGGCCGCCCAGTTGTCGCCGGGCAGCAGGTTGACATCTTCATTCCATACCCTCAGTCCGGTTTTCTCCAGTGCCTTGGACACTCGGGCTGCGAGCGGCGAGTCGGCGCGAGCGTGGCTGATGAAAACCTGCATGGCGTGAGTCCCTGTTCTGGTTCAACTTGTTGAGCGTAATGGACTTAACCCTGGCGCGTCAACTACCCCGAGCCCGGCCCGCCGTCGAGGTAGGCGCTCGGGGGGATGGGACAGGTCCGCGTCCATCACCACGATTCTATCCGAGCATCGATGATCTGCGCCGTGCTTCGAAGGGCCCGGCGTGCAGGGATGCGGCCGATCGGCGGCGAGCTGCCGTCCGGCAGATAGGTGTGCATGCACCCCGGGCGCATTACGGATGATCGCGGAACCGGAACGTCCGTTCCGACTGCTGCCGCGTGAGCTGCAGGGTGACGAGGGCGGTCCGGTGGGGCGCGAAGAACCGGCCGATGTGGTCGCGCGGGATGCGCACGCCGCCGACGCCGACGCTGCCGAGGGTGGTAAACCCGACCGGGGTGCGCTCGTCCAGCTCGGGATAGGCGGTGATGCTGAGGCTCAGGGCCTCGTGGACCTTGTCGATGGTCCGAGCCAAGCGCGTGCAGTCGACGTACACGCTACGATACGAGGCGTCGCCCGAGTACTTGTGGACCTTCCGGATGGCCGACTCGTGGAACATCCTCGCAACCCGGTCCCCGCCGTCGTGGTCCTCCTCGTAGAACTCGAGCAGGTGGTCGTCGACGCCGACCCCGTACTGGTCGCGCACGTGCACGACGGTGTTCTGAAAGCCGTGGTTCTTGCCGTCGCGCCGCGGGGCCTTCGGCATCAGCGCCCGGTTGCCCGCCTCCAGCTCCTGCCGCCACGCCTCGAACCCGTCGTCGGCGACCGTCAGCCCGCGGACGATCTTTGCCAGCAGGTCGCCGTCGGGCGTGGCCTGCGCGGCCTCGCCGATCGGGCGGCGGCGGTGCGACAGCGTGATCGTGCCGTGGTTGTGGCCCTCGACCACGCCGAACGCCGTCTCCCCCGACGACTCTTCCAGCTCGTACTCGACGCCGGGTCCGGCGGCGCCGTCGCCCGGCCGCGCCGGGAACGCCGCGCTGATGCGCACGCAGTCCATGCTGGCCGTCGACGCGCGCACCGTCCCGTCCGAGCCGTCCTCGTTCGCGATCGACGAGATGCCGCGGTAGCCGCTGTTGCCGACCAGCACCGTGCACAGCACGTTCCCGGGCTGATACATGGCGCCGCCCCGCCCGAAACGGTCGCGTTCGGCCAACTGCCACGTGTAGGGGCTGGCCAGCTCCAGCCCCCTGAGAATGTGCGTGCCGGTCTCGAACGCCCTGCCCTCGGGCTTCTTGGCGATGAAGCCCTTGTAGACCCGGCCGATGAACGACCGGCCCTTGTGGGCCAGGTGCGAGCCGAAGTTCGCGGGGGCCAGCATCACCAGGCGCTTGACGGGAGCGTTCCCCGGCCGGTAGTGGCGCTGCAGCCAGTCGCGAATCACGAGGCCGCCGGTGCTGTGCACGACGGCGTCGACGCGGCCCTTCCCCCGCGGCAGCCCGTGCCTGCGCCACGCGACGTCCATCGCCTCGGCGACGTCGTCGAAGCGCACCTCGTCCTCCATGCTGACGTAGTCGGCCAGCGAGACGATGGAGACCTGACGCCCCAGCCGGGCGCGGAGCAGCCGCGCCAGCGGCTCGAAGGTCTCGGACGTGTCGCTCCACCCGTGCAGAATGACGATCGGTCGTTCGGCCACCATGCGCCTCCACGCGCGCCGTGCTCGACGGTTGCCGTTTTCGGCCCGTCCGGACGACGAGCCATCTCGACGGCGCCCGATGTTAACGATATATCCGCACCGTCTCTGCGGTCAATCGGGGTTGCCGGCGGTTCCTCCGACAACCGACATCCGGCCCGCGCGCGCCCGCGATTGACTCCCAGGCCATGCGAGTTGTATCGTGTCAACATGGCGAGGCCACGGCATCCCAAGAAAGATGTCGAGGAGGCCTTGGCTGCGGCTGAGAGGGCAGGTTGGACGGTTCGGGCCACTCGGTCCGGGCATCGCTGGGGCGTCATGCGGTGCGGCGAATCCAGCCGTTCGGGATGTCAGGTCTCCGTCTGGTCGACACCTCGCAGCCCGGGGCTTCATGCCCGGCAGTTGCGGCGCGCGCTCCATCGCTGCCCGCACCCCCGGAAGCAGGAGAAAGGGTAGGATGCCGCTCCACCATTTCACGTTGATCGTCGATGGACCGGACGTTCAGCACGAGGCGCTGATAGACGCGCTGTTCGAGGCGGGTTGCGACGATGCGCTGGTCGGTCGCGCCGAGGGAATCCAGTACATCGAGTTCGACCGCGAAGCGGCCCATCTCGATGACGCCATTCTGACGGCGGTAGCCGATGTCGAGAAGGTCCCCGGCGTGACGGTCTCGCGAATCGCCGATGCCGGTCTGGTCTCGATGGCCGACATCGCCGCCCGCACCGGGCGTACCCGCGAGGGCGTGCGGCTGCTGGTCGCCGGCGCACGGGGACCCGGGGGGTTTCCTCCGCCTGTCACGGATCCGCGCAGTCGATACCGGCTCTGGCGCTGGTCCGAGGTGGAACGCTGGGTCACGACCTGTCTCGGGAAAGAGGCGGGGTCGTTCGACAACGACGTGTTGACGGCCATCAACGCCAGTCTGGAGCTTCGCCGCCACGGCCGCCGGCTGCACCCGAGCCGGCAGAACGTGCTGCGTGAGCTGGCCGGACTGTAAGGACTCTGACGGAAATTACGTTGCAGTGTCCCAGGCGTACCCTGGGGTTCCAGCGCGAGGAGCCGTGTTTCGCTTGCGCCAAGTCGAAGCGGCTTACGACGAGGACCATCGTTGCCGGCGGACACCACATAGGTCTGCTGGTGCTTCCAGACCCTCTCGTCCAGCTTCCGCGAGGAGCTGCCAGTGCCGACCCAGCCCCCCGTGATGAAGCTGGCCGGGACTACTGGCCGGGGGCCTGCGGGGGTAGCAGGACGCGCTCGATGGTCAGGAGCCTCTGGTCGACCTTGCCGAAGGCGATCTCGACGTTGCGCAGTCGCTCGTCGAAGCCGTCGAGGCGCGTGTCGATGCGGTCCATCCGGGCTTCGATACGGTCCATTCGGGCGTTCACGCTGGCATCGAGGTCGTCGATCCGGGCGTTCACGCTGGCATCGAGGTCGTCGATCCGGGCGTTCACGCTGGCATCGAGGTCGTCGATCCGGGTGTTCACGCCGGCGATCTGTGCCGACAACAGCCCGGCGAGGACGACCACCGTGCCGATGATCCACTTCGCGTCGCTGTTCATCGCGGTATGCGCACCGTGAACCGGTCGACTGTCGTCACGAATCACACACATCCGGTCACCGAAGCGGGCGTTCGCGTTGGCAGTCTCGGCGGGCGACTGCCGCGGGGGTGGTCCCCGAGGATGCGTAGGGCAAGAAAGAACCTCCATCCCCTAGCGCACCGCGGCGGGTGAAGCCCCCTCCGCCGCGGCGACTGTCGCGGCAGATCGCGCCCTTTGGAAGACGCCGCCGGACGGACCGCCACACGGTATACTGTCCTCGGTCGCACGGCGGCGCTGGCGGACGGTCATGCGGGCCGTGTTCGCGCCCACCTTTGTACACCGTCACCGGAGGCCGTTGAGGACGGGGTGACCGAAGGGCGGCCAAGTAGACCTGATGTTCGATTCACTCACCATCGCTCGTCAGTTGACCGACGCCGGCATCGAACGCGCCCAAGCCGACGTGCTGGCGGATGCCATCCGCCAAGCAGCGGAGCATGGTGAGCACGTGACGCCGGAGACACTGCGCGCCGAAGTCGCCACGCTGCACGGTGCGATCAACTCACTCCGCGCGGACATCTACCGTGCGATGCTCTTGCAGGTCGTCGCGATCGTGGGGGCTGTCGTCGCCATCCTCCGGTTGCTCGGCTGACTCCCCGGTGCTGCACGGGTCGACACGGAACGCCGCTCCCCTGTGCGGCGTCGCGGTCAGCCCGTCTGATTCATGGTCGGGCGCATGAGTCCAACAACCGAGGCTACAGCCCGGTCGGCAGCCACCTTCGGATCTGGCCAGATCGGCGGGTTCGCGTAAAGCTGCCGAGACGTGAGGTCCTGCATTGGAACAAGTGCGTGTTCGAGCAGTTCAGGCTCTCAAGGAGGCCCTCGCTGGTGTGGGCGGGCGAGATGCGCTCCTCCCATGGCGGCATGGCGAGGCGCTGCTCCCAGTGTGCCCAAAGCTCGGGATAACTGAGCGCGGCAAAGCGAACCGCATCCCCCGCTCGTCATAGGTGCCGATCATGAGTACCATGCTCCCGTCATCAGTGATAATCGATCAAGTCCACAGTCCCTTGTGCCTGATCCGCACTGTAGCGCATAGCGCCCCGCGCCGCGCCACTCGCGCCCGGCGCTACCACCTCGGATAACCGCTTCCCGCGCGCGCCCGAGCACGCCGGCGGACTGCCGTTGATCGTGAAGATGAAATTAACGCGACTGCCTGGCCTCGAATGGTGACCCCCACGTGAAAAGCATATAAAATCGGCCCGACGAGATGGTGGCCCCCGTGAAGAGCGCCGACGATCTGCGGCGAGAGAACGAGGCGCTTCGCGACCGCATGTCCAGGCTGAACGGGGCGGTCCTGCGCATCAGCGCGAGCCTCGACGTCAACACCGTCCTGCACGAGGTCGTCGAGAGCGCGCGGGCGCTGACCGACGCCGGCTACGGGGCGATCACGACCCTCGACGACTCGGGGCAGGTCCAGGAGTTCGTCACCTCCGGCCTCACCCCGGAAGAACAGCAGCGACTGGCGGCATGGCCCGACGGGCCGGGGCTCTTCGAGCACTTCCGGGACTTTCCGGGGCCGATGAGGCTGCGAGACCTGCCCGGCTACGTCCGGTCGCTCGGCTTTTCCTCGGACCTGATGCCGTCGAAGACCCTGCAGGCCACGCCGATGCGCCATCGGGGCGTGCATCTCGGCACCTTCTTTCTCGGCGAGAAGGAGGGCGGGCGGGAGTTCACGCGCGAGGACGAAGAGGTCCTGCTGCTGTTCGCGTCGCAGGCGGCGACGGCCATCGCCAACGCCCGCACCCACCGGAACGAGCAGCGGGCCCGGGCCGACCTGGAGGCCCTGGTCGAGACCTCGCCGGTGGGGGTGGCGGTCTTCGACGCGAGAACCGGCCGGCCCATGTCGGTCAACCGGGAGGCGAGGCGAATCGTCGAGGGCCTGCTGATGCCGGACCAGACCGCCGAGCAGCTCCTGGAGGTGATGACGTGCCGGTTCGCCGACGGGCGCGAGGTCTCGCTCGACGAGTTCCCGCTGTCACGGCACTTGAGCACTGCCACGACGGTGCGCGGCGAAGAGATCGTGCTCTCGGTGCCCGACGGCCGAAAAGTCACGACGCTGGTCAACGCCACGCCGATCCATGCCACCGGGGGCGGCGAGGTCGAGTCGGTGGTCGTCACCCTGCAGGACCTGGCGCCGCTCGAAGAGCTGGAGCGGTTGCGGGCCGAGTTCGTGGGCATGGTGAGCCACGAGCTGCGGGCTCCGCTGACCTCCATCAAGGGCTCGGCCACCACCGTGCTGGGCGCCTCGCCGGTCCTCGACCCGGCCGAGATGATTCAGTTCTTCCGCATCATCGACGAGCAGGCCGATCACATGCGCGGCCTGATCGGCGACCTGCTCGACGTGGGCCGCATCGAGACCGGCACGTTGTCGGTCTCTCCCGAGCCCTCGGCGGTGGCCGGCATGGTCGACCAGGCCAGGAACACGTTCATCAGCGGAGGCGGCCGGCACACCGTCCGCATGGACCTTCCGCCGGAGCTGCCCCGGGTGATGGCCGACCGGCGGCGCATCGTGCAGGTTCTGAACAACCTCTTCTCGAACGCGGCCAGGCACTCGCCGGAGTCGGCGCCAATCCAGGTCACCGCGGTGCGGGACGGCGTTCAAGTCGCGATCTCGGTATCGGACGAGGGAAAGGGCGTGCCGGCCGACGTGCTGCCGCACCTCTTCCGGAAGCACGGCATCGGCGGCGGCGTTCAGGAGCGCGGGCTCGGCAGATACGGGCTGGGCCTGGCCATCTGCAAGGGGCTGGCAGAGGCGCACGGCGGCCGCATCTGGGCCGAAAGCGGCGGGGGGGGCAAGGGCACGCGGTTCACCTTCACGGTTCCGGTGGTCGAAGAGCCCCGGCACGCCCTCGCGGCCGAGTCCGTCCCGAGCCGTTCGGGCTCGCCCCGGGAAGGGCAGAAGGAGACGCGCATCCTGGTGGTCGACGACGACCCCCAGACGCTGCGCTACGTTCGCGACGCGCTGGCCGCGGCGGGGTACTCGCCGATCGTGACGGGCGACCCGCGCGAGCTGCCCGATCTGCTCAGGACGAAGAAGCCCGGTTTGGTCCTGCTCGACCTGATGCTGCCCGGGACCGACGGCATCGAGCTGATGCGGCGCGTCCCTGAGCTGGCCGACCTGCCGGTCATCTTCATCTCGGGCTACGGCCGGGACGAGACGATCGCGAGGGCCCTCGAGAGCGGCGCCGCCGACTATATCGTCAAGCCCTTCTCGCCGACGGAGCTGACGGCGAGAGTCCGGGCGGCCCTGCGCCGGCTCGCCGAGCCCGACCCCTTCCTGCTGGGCGATCTCGCCATCCACTACGAGCTGCACCGGGTGACCGTGGCCGGCCGCCGGGTGGATTTGACGGCCACCGAGTACCAACTGCTCCGGGTGCTCTCGGCCCACGCGGGGCGGGTATCGACCTACGACTCGCTGCTGCGCCAGGTGTGGGGCGGGCGGAACGCCGGCGACCCCAAGCTGCTGCGCGCCTTCGTCAAGAAGCTGCGCCGGAAGCTCGGCGACGACGCGGTCAACCCCGCCTACATCTTCACCGAGCGCGGCGTCGGCTACCGCCTGGCCGCCCCCGGCGACCGGTGAGGGCCCCCTCGCCGCAGGTCGGACCGCCCGGCCCCCCCCTCGACCTTGTTTTCCGGCAGAAAATTCCTCCTCTCAGTGTAGTATTCGGGTTCCTGCGTGCGAGCTCTGACACCCACGCGGCCGGCGCGCGGCGCGGTTCGAGCGGGTTTCGCGACGGGCCCGGCGAGGTGGACCCTTGAAGAGTGCCGACGAGCTGCGGCGAGAGAACGAGGCGCTTCGGGACCGCCTGTCGAGGCTCGGCGCGGCGGGGCGGCGCGCCGGCGCGAGCCTCGACGTCGACACCATCGTGCACGAGATCGCCGAGAGCGCCCGTGCGCTGACCGGCGCCCGCTACGGAGCGGTCGCGACCCTCGACGACTCGGGGCAGCCCCGCGATTTCGTCACCTCGGGCTTCACGCCCGACGAGCGGCGGCAACTGGCGGAATGGCCCGACGGGCCGCGGCTCTTCGGGCACTTCCGGGACTTTCCGCGGCCGACGAGGCTGCGAGACCTGCCCGGCTACGTCCGGTCGCTCGGCTGTTGCTCGGACCCGATACCGTCGAAGACCCTGCAGGCCGCGCCGATGCGTCATCGAGGCGTGCAGGTCGGCGCCTTCTTTCTCGCCGGGAAGGCGGGCGGACAGGCGTTCACGCGCGAGGACGAAGAGATACTGGTGCTGCTCGCGTCGCAGGCGGCGACGGCCATCGCCAACCCCCGCACCCGCCGCGGCGGGCAGCGGGCCCGGGCCGACCTCGAGGCCCTGGCCGAGACCTTGCCGGTGGGGGTGGCGGTCTTCGACGCCGGCACCGGCAATCCGGTGTCGCTCAATCGGGAGGCGAAGCGAATCGTCGAGGGCCTGCGCACGCCGGGCCACCCCCCCGAGCAGCTTCTGGAGGTGATGACGTGCCGGTTCGCCGACGGGCGGGAGATCTCGCTCGACGCGTTGCCGCTGTCACGGCAGTCGAGCAGCGCCGCGGCGGTGCGCGCCGAAGAGATCGTGCTCTCGGTCCCCGACGGCCGAAGCGTCACGACGCTGGTCAACGCCACGCCGACCCGGTCCGAGGACGGCGCGGTCGCGTCGGTGGTCGTCACCCTGCAGGACCTGGCGCCGATCGAGGAGCTCGAGCGGCTGCGGGCCGAGCTCCCGGGCATGGCGCTCCAGAAGCTGCGGGTTCCGCTGACCTCCATCAAGGGCTCGACCGCCACCGTGCTGGGCGCCGCGCCGGTCCTCGACCCGGCCGAAATGCTCCAGTTCTTCCGCATCATCGACGAGCGGGCCGATCACATGCGCGGCCTGATCGGCGGCCTGCCGTAGAAGAGCCCCGCGACGGGCCCCGCGCGTCCAGCGTAGAAATGCGGGGACGCAGCGATGATCCTCGTCGACACGTCCGCCGTGTTTCGCTTGCGCCAAGTCGAAGCGGCATTTGCAATAACTTGGCTCCAAGATCAATGGCAATTTATTATCATGCCAAAGATTTGATAAACTTGCGGACGTGGCCCGCGTCCCCAGGGTTGGCGATATCCCGCGGCAGCTCTCGCGAAACGAGTTCTGGGACCTGTTCGGGCGGCTGGAGCACGCAGAGCTCGATTTCGAACGCGGCGTGCCCGCCGATGTTCAAGACGCGATCGCCGCCATGGCCATGACCCGTGGTGGATTGATCGTCCACGGCGTCGACGATCGGCGCACGCTCGTCGGTTGCCCGCTCTCCCGGAACACCCAGGATCGAATCACGCGCATCGCTACCGAGTGCGGCGTGGACGTGCTGCTTCTGGCGATCGCCGTCGATGACCAGGAACTGACGATCTGCGCCGTGCCGGAGGTACGCGGTCGCATCGTCACAACACCCGCCGGCCGGCTGCTACGGCGGGTGGGCGGCGACTCGCAACCCCTGCGCGGCGACTCGCTGGCCCGGTTCGTTCGCGAGCGCGAGCATCGGGCAGGCGAAGACGAACCCCTCGCGGTCGTCGATCTGACGGCGTTCGATCTGGCGGCCGTCAATCAGGCGCTCACGGCTGATGGACGGCCGGCAGTGGCGCGGGACGGCATCGAGCGGGCGCTGACCGATCTCGGCGTTGCCGTCGCGGCGGGCCCGCCCCTGGGGTCGCGCGTGCTGCGCGCCGCCCTGGTGCTCTTTGCGTCCGAGCCGCGGGCGTACGTTCGCGGAGCCGCGGTGCAGCTCGTGCGCCGCGCCGGCGTCGAGCCCGGCCCCGGGCCCTCCTCCGCGCGCGACGAGTGCACCGGTCCACTGGCGGCAACCGTGGACTGCTGCCTGCGCTTCGTGGCCGCGCACACCCGGCAGGTCGAGACCGTCACCGGGTCGCGGCGAGAAGTGCTGCCCGAGTACCCCGAACCCGTATTGCGTGAGGCCATCGTGAACGCGCTGGCGCATCGCGACTACGGCCTCACCGGCGCGACGGTGGACATCACCGTCCGGGACGACCGAATCGAGGTGCGCAGTCCGGGGCCGCTCCCGGGACACATCACCCTCGACAACATGCGCTCGGAACACTACAGCCGCAACCCGCGCATCATGCGGGTCATGAAGACCCTGGGGCTCGTGGAGGAATACGGCGAGGGCATCGATCGGATGTACCGCGAGATGGAGGTTCGACTGATGGAGCCTCCCGTCTTCGAGGCCACCACGAGCTCGGTGACGGTCACCCTGCGCAATCGCATGCTCGTCGACGTCGAAGACCAGGTCTGGCTGAACCAGCTTGGGCGCGACGTGACCGCCGACGAACGCCGGGCTGTCGTGGCGGCACGGCGCACCGGCGCCGTCACGCCCCGCGAGCTGCGAGCCCTGCTGCCGGCAGCGGACGTGGATGCCGTGTTCCGGGAACTGCTGGCCAAGGGACTGTTGACGCGCGCCGGCCGGCGCGGCGGGGCTCGCTACGTGCTGTCGGACGCCATGGTGCGACGCGCGGGCTACCCCGGGATGGCCGAGCGCAACCGGCGTCGTCAGACTCTCCTCGATGAAATCCGGCGCCGCGGGAGCCTCTCGACGGCCGACGCGGCGACTGTGCTCGGTACGCCGCCCGCGGTCGCCCGCGGGCTGTTGAACGAACTCGTACGGGACGGCCTGGCGCGGGCCGCGGGCCGAACGCGCGGCCGGCGATACTACCTCCGATGAGCCACCCTCGGCGCGCCGGTCGCGCCCGGGCCTTCACGCCCGGCAGCTACAGCGTGCGCCCCATCGCTGTGGGCACACGCCGCTCCTCCCGGCGTGCTTGCGCCCGTTCGCAGGCTGCCAAGGCGGCAACCCGCCAAGCGGGTAGAATCGAACGATCATGCGTGCGGCAAGCGACACCGGCGACTGGCGCCTCCCGCCGTTTCAGCTCTCGAACTACACGAACATGGTCAGAACGGGATGGACGGACGACGAACTCGAACGGTTCATCCTGCGCGACCTCCCACGACAGTTCCACGCGCTGGACCGAGACCTCCAGAGACGCGAGCTGGAACGGGGGGCCGACGTGACCGGCACACGCTGGGACGCGCTGATCGCCGCCGTCAGCGAGCAGCTCGCGCTGACCCACGACCTCCCCGTACCGACCTGGATCAACGAACCCGAACGATTCCTCGACGAGACGTGGGTGCTCGCCCAGGGTCCGATAAACCGGCGGCTGTGCCTGATGTATGCCCCGGCCCCGTTTCTACGGCACGGCGCCGTCCCGCACCCGAGCGAATTCAATGAACGCGGCGGAGACAGCAATGAGTGGGCCCCTGCTTGACCGATCGACAATCGAGAAGCTCTTCAGGGAACTCGCAGACGAACTCGAGTTCGCGCGAACGCGAGTCCAGCTCTACGTCATCGGCGGAGCTGCGATGAGCATGAGCTTCGACCGCGACCGGACCACGCGGGACGTGGACGCCAAGATCGAAGCAGGACACGGCAAGCTGATGCAGGCGGTCCGGAAAATCGGACGAAAACGCCGACTCGGCGACAACTGGCTCAACGAACAGGCGACCGCGTGGATGCCGCGTGAAGCCGACGCGGCCGCCCGGGTCCTGTACAACTCCCCGTACCTCACGATAACGGGAGCATCACCAAAACACCTGCTCGCGATGAAGCTCGACGCCGGACGACCGCAAGACATCGAGGACGCAAAGGTGCTGATGAAGCGGCTCGGAATCTCGGACGCGGCGGAAGCAGCCGGCATCCACGCGAGGCTGTACCCCGGAGAACCGATGAAGGCGCACGCGGTCGAGGGACTGGCACGGATAAGCCGGGAACTGATCCAGGAAACCAGAAGCCCGGACGACACCCTGCGCAAAGCGCCCCGGCAGCGTTGACCTCAACAGCCCTCCCCGGTCGGCGGCGTCCGCCCCGCCTGCGCGACCGCGCGGCCGGGTTCGCAGCCGAGGTAGGCGGCCCAGCCCTCATGCTGAACCTCGTGGTGACCGGCAAGGACCCGAGGAACGGCGGCGGCGAGAGCATTGGCATGTTCTCGATCGATTCCAGCCGGCTACTGGCCCGGCGCCTGCGGCGGCAGGATGACGCGCTCGAGGGTGAGGAGTCTCTGGTCGACCTTGCCGAAAGCGATCTCGACGTTGCGCAGCCGTTCGTCGAAGCCGTCGAGGCGTGTCTCGATACGGTCAATCCGGGCGTCGATACGGTCAATCCGGGCGGTCAGGTCGGCATGCACGTCGTCGATGCGGGCATGCACGTCGTCGATGCGGGCGTTCACGCCGGCAATCTGCGCCGACAACAGTCCGGCGAGCACGACGACCGTACCGATGATCCACTTCGTGTCGCTATTCATCGCGGTCAAGCGCATCACCCGAGGTCCGGGTCCGTTCGCAGGATGTTCCGCGGCCACGGCAAGCACCCCATGATTTCGATTATAGGACATCCTCCAACCAGGTGAGCCGTAGCCCTCGGACCACGAACGCACTGCCCCCAACGGGTCTTCCAGCGCCATGTCCCCGCCCGAACCACTGGGCGGGCAGGCGCTCCAGCTACGCCGGTGACGGCTCGGCGGAGTGGGCGACCAGCGCCCGATCGGGTAGTGTCGCAGTTTGACATTTGGTGCATCACGGCGAATGCACGGTGCAGCAGGCTGTTGCATGACCAACCGTGCTGGAATAAACTGCAACGAGCAGGAAACAAACAGGCGCAAATATCCGATCCAGCCGCGCACACGCTTACGGCTGGCCCACCCCAGACAGCAGACGCGCCTGCACCCGGCGACAGCGACAGCATAGCGGAGGGGAGGCACCATGCCAAAGGGGCCGCAAGGCCAGTGGCGGCCGGCTGATCCGGTGGGGTGCGCCGTGCACGTCGGGCGCATCGCAACGGGCGAAATCGAAGAGACGCACGAGGCTCCGCGCCGGGCGGACCCGGCTGCGGACAGCCGACGTGCGAGCGCGGCCGGCAAGGCGCGAGCCGCCAGCTTGACGCCTGAGCGCCGCAGGGAGATCGCGGCGAGCGGGGCGGATGCTCGGTGGGGGGCCAAGGCGTGACCGATACCGCTACGAGACCGGTGACTCGGCAAGATCTGAAGGAGTTCTTCGAGGTTTTTCTTGAGGGTCGGTTCAACCAGCTTGAGGGTCGGTTCAACCAGGTCGACACCAAGCTCGACAACTTGGCGTCACAGATTGGTGAACTCGACATCCGAGTTGCAGCGGTTGAGAGCCGGATGACCGAGGTCGAGAAGGTAGTGAACCACGTTGCCAAGCAACGCGGGGTCCAAGGCACTCCGCAGATCGGGACGACGCGGCGGTCTTCGCACATGGGCATGGCAGCGAAGGCGGCGCCGGAATGACGGCGTCCGATCTGCCACCCTTCGACACTCAGCAGGTTGTTGAGCGTCTACACAAAGAGGGCGGGTTTGAGATGGGGCAGGCGAGTGCAATCGGCAGTGCGCTTGTTGCCGCGACACAACGCCTAGCGACGAAGCGCGATCTGGAGCCGTTGGCCACGAATTCGGAGTTGCAGAAGCTCGCGACTGACATCCAGAAGTCCATCAACGCCGCGACATGGAAATTCCTTGGCGGAGTGAGTGTGATTTCGGCTGTGTTTAGATGGCTAATCCCTTGACATAAATCCTTACAGCCTGTATCATTTCAACAATGAACAGGCTGGACACCGCGAAGCGGGCGACGATCCTCAACATGCTGGTCGAGGGTTCGTCGCTCCGCTCGATCTCCCGCATCACCGGCGTCTCAATCAACACCGTCACCAAGCTGCTCGTGGATGCCGGCGAAGCCTGTATCACCTACCACGACGAGCACGTTCGCGGTGTCGCCGCCACGCGCGTCCAAGTCGACGAAATCTGGCAGTTCTGCTACGCCAAGCAGCGAACCGTCGAGACGGCCAAGGCTGCTCCCGAGGGCGCGGGCGACACGTGGACGTGGACGGCGATCGATGCCGACTCCAAGCTGATCGTCTCGTGGCTGCTCGGCCAACGGGACGGGATCGCCGCCTACACGGTCATGCACGATCTGGCCCGTCGGCTGACCGGCCGCGTGCAGCTCACGTCGGACGGCTTGCGGCTCTACGAGGGCGCGGTTGAGGATGCGTTCGGTGCGGACGTGGACTACGCCCAGCTCATCAAGGTGTTCGGCGACACCCGAGAGAAGGCCGTCCGCTACAGCCCCGGCCAGTGCAAGGGCGCGATCAGGAACACGGTGCAGGGTGAACCGGACCCGGCGCACGTAAATACCGCCTACGTCGAGCGCCACAACCTGACCATGCGGATGTCGATGCGCCGGTTCACGCGGCTGACCAACGCGTTCTCTAAGAAGTTCAACAACCACATGCACGCGCTGGCGCTATACTTCGTGCACTACAACTTCTGCCGGATCCACAAGACGCTGCGGACTTCGCCCGCGATGGCGGCTGGCCTGACCGACACCCTGCACGATGCGGAGTGGATCGTCGGCCTGATCGACGCCAACGCGCCAACGCCCGCGAAGCCCGGCCCGAGGCCCGGCACGAAGTACCAGCCGCGAAAGTCAGACTGATACACTACCCATGGGTGACATGAACACCCGCATGGACCGTATCGAGTTGCGCCTTGACGGGTTCGACGAACGGTTGCGCAGCGTCGAGGTCGCCTTCGGGAAGGTCGATCAGCGTCTCCTGACCATCGAGCGCGTGCTGCTCCCCGCTGCGGCGTCTGGCGAGTAGTGTCAGCGGTTCCCGCTGCGGGCCCTTCTCCCTGCGACACGCTACACCCGTGACAGCTTTTGCGTAGCAGGCGATCAGCGCGCCCACAGCCGCGCCGATAGCCTTGGCGGACTCACCCTTTCTTGGCTCAACAGCCCTCCCCGGTCGGCGGCGTCCGCCCCGCCTGCGCGACCGCGCGGCCGGGTTCGCAGCCGAGGTAGGCGGCCCAGTCGTCCATCAGCCGCCGGCGGCGCTCGAACAGGTCTGACCGCGCGTAGGCCGCCTCGACCCGGTTCCGCACGGCGTGGGCGAGGGCCGCCTCGACGACCTCTCGCGGGTGGTTCGTCTCTTCGGCCGCCCAGTCGCGGAAGCTCGACCGGAAGCCGTGGGGGACGGCGCCGATCTCGAGGTCGTTGAGGGGCCCCGACAGGGCCATGTCCTTCATCTGCTTCCCGCGCGCCCCCGGGAACACCAGGGGGTTGCCGTCGCTGTGCGCCCGCGCCGCCTCCAGCACCTCGACCGCGCGCCCGCACAGCGGCACCCGGTGCTCGCGGTTCCCTTTCATGCGCGCGGCGGGAACCTTCCACACCCCGCCGGTTGGGCTCATCTCCGTCCACCCCGCCCCCCGCACCTCGCCCGACCGCGCCGCCGTCAGCACCAGGAACTCGAACGCCAGCTTGACGATGGGCCGCATCTCCGACCCCCGCACCGTCTCGAGCGCCGCCGCCACCTCGCGATGGGGCAGCGCCCGAAAATGCCGCACGCTATCGCGCTGGCGGCCGAGCACCCGCCCGACGCGCTCGCACGGGTTGTCGGTGCGGTACTCCATCGCCACCGCCCACTCCATCACCGCGTTCATGCGCTGGTGCAGCCGCCGCGCCGTCGTCGGCGAGCGGTGCCACAGCGGCCCGAGCGTCTCGATGACGTCGGCGCGGGTCACCTGCGACACCCGCATCCGGCCGAGGCGCGGAAAGGCCAACCGCCTCACCCCCAACATCCAGTCGCGCGTGTACTTCCGGCTGCGCCAGCCGGGCCGCAACTGGTTCCAGACGCGCTCGGCCGCGTCGGCGAAGGTCGGCACGCTCCTGATCTGCTGCCTCTCGGCCAGGGGATCGCCGCCGGCGCGGGCGAGCTGGCGGTTGGCGAAGGCCTGGGACCGCGCGTCCTCGAGCGAGACCAGCGGAAAGCTGCCGAGCCCCATCTCGCGGCGCCGGCCGCGGATGGCGAGGCGCTGCACCCAGCTCCGGGTGCCCGACGGCTGCACGTCGAGATACAGGCCGTGGCCGTCGCAGTAGCGGCCCTCCTCGGCGACGGTGCGCACGAAGTCGGGCGAGAGCGCGTTCCGAGGATGTCGTCCGTGGGTTTTCGACTGCTGTCTGTCCGGATCTGGCACCGGCTACCGTCCCTTCCCCCCGCCTCTCGGCAATATTGGCGGAAAATTCACGAAAAATTAATATTCTAGTCACACGTCCGACGACCGAGCAAGGATCACTGTTTCAAAAAGCGTACCAGGCTCTCCGGAATGGCGGTGAACCGGCCTCTGCGGCCCGAAAGGGGCGGACTGATCCGATTCCCCCGTGGCCATGTGTGAAGGCTAATTCACAAAAGGGAGAGTGCGCAATGCGTACGGGCGAAATTTTCGCGAGAGGCAGTTGCAGGGCGTTGAAGTGGATGGCGATGTTCGGTGTCGTGTTCGCGCTGGGGGCCGGGTCGGCTGCGGCGCAGGTCACCATCAAGGGGCCGACAATGGACACGGTGACCGAGGGCGAGGTCGCGGTGTCTACCGTGACCGTCAAGGGCTTTATCGAGCCCGATGGTGATACTGGCGGCGACGAGGTTACGGTGACCGTTATGCCTGATGGAGCTGGCAACGCCGATGCTACCGAGGGCGAGGACGGCGACCTCTCCGCCAATCTGGGCTTGACATTCAGTGTCGACGTTCCGGATGGGCCAGCCCCCGGGGACGGCGTCGTTGGCGTTTCGTTCAACAGCTCCGGCACCATCCGTGTTCCGACGAACGACGACGTGGACGCGGAGGACGAGAGGTTCGGGCTGACGTGGACGGTAGACGTTGGCGGGCTCAACACGACCAACGTAGCGTCTGGCGGGACTGCCATCATCGAGGCGGCTGGTAGCCCGGCCGCACTCATCATCGATGACGACGAGGATCAGGAGTACGTTCTGGCCCTGCATCCGGCGACCCGGAAGCCCAGCGAGGGCGACCCGGTCACCGCGCGGCTGACGGCCAAGCCCGAACACACCACGCAGGGTTCGGGGCTGGTCACGCTGCATCTTGATCAGACGCCGCCCTTCAGCATCGCGATCGCGGGTGACGACGCCAACGCGATCACGGGCAACAGCGTCTCGATCGGTGGTGGTGGCGACGACGAAGATTTCGCCACCATCACGATCACGACGGATCCCAACGACGAGAACCGGTCGGACGACACGATCACGCTGACCGCGTACTCGGGGACGGCCGGGAATGCGGAGGTCCAGGACACGCTGGAAATCAAGCTGACGGACGCCAACAAGCTTCCCGCGGTCACCGCGAAGGCCATCATGCTCGACGCCGATGGGAAGGCTCTCGAGAACCAGCCCGAAGACGGGGTCATGTCGATCATGGAAGGCCAGATGATCGACGTGGAGATCACCGTGGTCGACGAGGACGGGGATGCCATGGCAGCCGGCGAGGCGCTCATGGTCTCGCTGATGCCGACGGGCGACGCCAACAGCCAGGACTACCGGCTGAACATGCACCCGGTCGCCGTCAAGTCGGGCGACAAGACCGGGACGGCGCGGCTGACGGCGGTGGAAGACCAGGACATCGGCATGGAGACGCTGGCGTTCGACGCCGACGTGGCCGGTGAGGCGAAGAACGGCAGCGAGACCAGCATGAGCATGGGCGTGCTGTCCGTGGCCATCATGGACACCACGATGAAGGCGGTCGAGGCGGTGTCCGACGAGATGATCCAGGAGGTCGTCTACGCGGCCAAGGAAGCCGGGGCGGGCGACGACATGATGTTCAGCCCGGGCGAGATGATCGAGGTCGACGCGAGCATGCTGTTCACGGCCGCCGAGGGCTACAGCCTCACCTACGCGGCCATGTCCGACAACGCGATGGCGGCCTCCGCGTCCGCCGGCGGCAACATGGTGACGGTCACGGCGATGGAGCCCGGCATGGGCGTCCACATCACCGTCACGGCCACCGCGACCGCGATGATGTCGGGCGCCAAGGGGCTGCCGCAGACATCGCCGAACGTCGCCCAGGTCGTCTTCCCGGTCGACGTCGAGCTGGCCGACCTGATGGTCACGCTGTCCGGGCCCGAGGACATGAACGTCGCCGAGGGCATGTCGGCCATGATTACGGCGATGGCGAACCGCCCGGTCGTGGGTGACACCATGGTCGAGTTGATCGCGACGGAAGGCACGGCCTCCCCGGCCGACTACATGGTCGAGCCGCTGATGATCATGGACGGCATGATGGAAGGCACCACCATGCTGATGGCGGTCGAAGACGAGATGATGGAGGACATGGAGATGCTGACGCTCGAGGGACGCGTCGGCGACATGAAGACCAACACCGTCATGTTCTACTTCTGGGATGCCGCGGTGCCGGCGCTGCCGCTTATCGCGCAGCTCCTGCTCGCCGCGTTCCTGGCCATCGGCGGCTACCGCCGATACCTGCGGCGGTAACGTTCGGCGGCGGCGGCGTTCGTAACTCTCCCTTGCCCCCTCTCCCCCGAAGCCCCGGGGGGGAGGGGCGCTTTTTCGTCTCAGGGGTGATCGGCGCCCGCCAGCCGGCGCGGAACCCGGGCCGGGCCGGTAAACGCGTCCTTCCTTCGACTCTGCACCCTCTCGGCACGGCCTGGCTGGTTTCGCTGTCCCTTCCGATCCTCTTTGCCCCGTTCACGTTTTCGAACGGCGACATCCCTCCTCGATGCTGCCAGACGTGACCCGACTTCTTCGGCTCAGCCGTTGCCGCGACAGGCGGAACCGGCCAGGGAGACTTGCTGCAATGCGCATAGGGGCGATTCTCGCGAGAATCAGTTGCAGGGCGCTGCGGTTGACGGCGGCTTCGGGCGCCGTGCTCGTCCTGGGAGCCGGACAGGCCGCCGCGCAGACCTTCAGCGTGGACGAGAGCTTCGGCGACGGCGGCGTCACCATCGTCGCGGCTGCGGCCGAGGGCGAGGAGATGCCGGTCACGGTGACGGTGCGGGCAAGGGTGGACCCGCCGGCCGACCCCGCCGACGACCAGGCGGGCCGCAGGACGGTGACGGTGGAGCTGCGGGCGAGCCAGCTCGATCCCAACGACGACGGCTACAGCGCCCGGAACCAGGCAGAAGCAAGCGACTACGCCTTCCACGAGGCGGAGTCCGAGAAGACGATCGAGTTTCCGGACGACACGGACGGGCGGTTCGTCGAGGTGTCGGCCACCTTCACCGGTTACACCATCCACGACCCCGACGCCGAGAACGAGGTGTTCAACGTGACGGCCCGCCTGAGCGGCGCCATGACCGGCGCCCGAGACTCGACGGCCCTGATAGACGACGACGAGATCCAGCGCTACGACCTGTCCCTCGTCACCAGCCGGCCCACCGAGGGAGAGACGATCGAGGCGACCCTCAGGGCCGTCCCCGCGCACGAGGACGGCGCGTCGAGAACGTCCGTGAAGGTGCGCGTCGACACGCCCGGCTACCGCCTCGACGAGGCCAGCCGCGACGGCGTGCGGATCGGCAGCGACGACATCCCCACCGTCACGGTGTCGCACACGGTCACCCTCGGGGCGCCCGACAACGACGGGAACCGGCAGCCCGACACGGTCACGCTGCGGGCGTTCCTGGGAATCGGGGATGACCTCGTCGAGGAGGACGCCCTGGCCATCACGGTGGCCGACGTCCACGGGCTGCCGGCGGTCGAGGCGGCGGTGGTCGGCGAGAACGGGCGGGCTCTCGACCCGCAGCCCGAGTCGGTGAAGGAAGGCGAGACCATCAAGGTCAAGCTGACCTCGGTCGACGAAGACGGCGAGGCCCTGGCGTTCGGCGAGAAGCTCTCGATCAGGTTGACCCCGGCCGGGACCGCCGGCTCCGGGGACTACGGGCTGTCGATGCACCCGGTCGACATCGCCGCCGACGGGGAGAGCACGACGGTGGACCTGACCGTCCAGGAGAACGAGGAGGTCAACGCCGAGTCGCTCGTGCTCGACGCCGAGGTCGCGGGCCAGCGGGCCTACGGCAGCGAGACGAGGGCGAGCCCGGGAATACTGTGGCTGGCCATCGAGGACACCACCGCGACGCTCGTCCGGGCGAAGCCGGAAGACGACATCCACGCGGTCCTCACCCCCGCGAAGGACGCCGCGGCGGGCAGCCACGGCCTGAACCCGGGCGAGGACTTCGAGCTGATGGGCGCCGACCTGTTCGAGGCCGCCGGCGACGTCACGGTCTTGTACTCGGCCGGGTCGGACGACGAGTCGGTGGTTCGCGCGTCGGCCAGCGGCGGCGCGATAACGGTCATGCCGACGGCGGAGGGCACGGCCCACGTGACGGTCATCGCGACCGCGGCGCCGATGGCGTCGGGTGTGGAGATCATCGAGCAGACCGAGGCGAACGTGGCCCGCATTCGGTTCCCCGTCGAGGTGACCCTGGCGCCGCCCGGCTTCACGATGTCGGCAGACGACATGAACATCGTGGAGGGCATGTCGGCCAGGCTGACGGTGTCGGCCAGCCGGCCGGTCTCCGTGGACACCGAAGTGATGATCGTGCGCGACGGGGCCAGCCCGGCCGGCGACGACGACTACGAGCTCGACCCGATGACGGTCACCATCGAGGCCCGGCAGATGTCCGGCCTCGTCCTGGTCAGGGCGGTGGAAGATGGGATGGCGGAAGAAGGCGGCGAGGCGCTGACGCTGTTCGCGGTGGTCGACGGCGTGCAGATGCCCGACGCCTCGGTGACCTTCCACCTCTGGGACGCCGCGGTCCCCGCGCTGCCTTTCGCCGCGCCGCTCCTGCTGGCCGCGGTCCTCGCCGTCGGCGGCTACCGGCGCTACGTGCGGCGGCAGCTCGGCGGTTGACCGGCCGGCTGGAGCTGGGGAGGCCCGAAGGAGGACCGCTCCAGCACAGCGGCCTCGCCGAACTTAGGACTTTGATCGATATCAACTTGTAGACTTCAGCAAGGCGTATAGACTTCAGCAAGGCGTAGCCATGATTCCGGCCGGGGAACGCCTGGGACACTGCAAGGTAATTTCCGTCAGAGCCCTTACCCGCCGCCACCCCCAATCACCAGACCTAATGCCATCTATCCGCACCCCAACCTCGACGATACGGCGGCTTGTGCCCATCCTCGGACTCGCTGTAGCGCTGGCCACCCCGGCCTCGGCGCAGCACCCCGGCGCCGGCGCATCGCACGGGCGGCAGAAGACCGGCGGCTTGCATCGGATTAACTGGGTCCGGGCCGGGGTGACGGCCGGCGCCGGCGCATCGCACGGGCGGCAGAAGACCGGCTTGCCGGCGGTCGAGTCGGGCGCAGACGTGCTGGAGCAGGCCAGGACGGCGGCGTTCGAGCTTGGAATGGAGCAGGAGGCAGCACCGCCGCGGCAGCGGTCCTTGCCGCGCATGATGACCGGGCTGACGCTGGCCGTGGTGGGCAGCCGGCTGGTTTGGTACCGCATCGAGGACAAGGACTGCCGCGAGCCCGAGGGGACGCGTTGCGCCTGGGCCGGCGGGGCGGGCGCCGCGGGACTCGCAGTCGGCGTGCTGCTGATGACCGTGCTGGCCACCGCCCCGGCGGCCCGGTCCGTCAACGTCGAACCGCAGCCCGGCGGTGCGGCGATCCGGGCAACCGTCGGCTTCTGACGTGCGGCGGCAGCTCGGGGGCTGACCGCCAGGACGACCACCCCGGCGCGTTTTCTGACGTTTCCGTCACCGTCCTTACCGGCCCGGCGCCTGCGGCGGCAGGATGACGCGCTCGAGGGTGAGGAGTCTCTGGTCGACCTTGCCGAAAGCGATCTCGACGTTGCGCAGCCGTTCGTCGAAGCCGTCGAGGCGTGTCTCGATACGGTCAATCCGCTCGTCGATTCGGCGAGGCGGCCCTGCTCGAAGGGAAGCTGCGCCGACTCGCTCTTGCTGATGGCTTGGCCGTGCAGCGCCCTGGCCCGCGTCAGCCAGGCGGCGATGCGGTTCGCATGGGGTGCGGCGGCGTTGTCCAGCAACGAGATCGCCATCCCCAGCAGGCACGTGTAGCAGTCCTGCGCACGCTCGAACAGCGGCGCCAGCGGCTCGAGCAGCAGCGGCGAGCCCGACAGGACGACCAGCCCCAGATAGCGCCCGTAGTGCGACAGGAGCCCGTTGCGCCGCGTCTGCTCCCAGCCGTCGGCGGGCCGCCGGTCGAGCAGCTCGAGGAAGTACCGCTCGCCGGGCGGATGGCGCAACAGGTCGACGGTGCCCGCGGTGCCCTCTCCGAGCACCTCGAGCAGAAAGCCGTGGTGCCCGACGCCGCGCCCGCTCGGACGGACGTCGGCATCGGGAGACAGGAACACCGGCCGCCCGGTGGCGCCGACGAAGCGGTCGATCGCCCGCGCCCGCTCTTCCTCGGGCAGGCGGGGATCGTACAGGCGGTTGGCGAACACCAGGCCCTGCAGGCTGTACAGGGCGACGTCGGGCCGCCGTCCTTCGACGTAGCGGTAATAGCCGAGGGGGCCGATGGCGGCGTCGCCGTAACCGAACAGCACGGCATCGGGCGGCAGCAGGTCGAACACCATCTCGGCGTGCCGCTCGGCGAAGTCGCTGCCGGAACGGTCGTTGGCCGGCCAGCCCGCCGACGCCGACGCGGCGACCATCGCCGCCCCGGCCAGGGCGGCCAGCGCGGTCGCCGCGCCGGCGAGCCGCGGCCCGCGCAGCAGGCCGGCCGCCCCCGCGGGCAGCCGGGGACGTTCTTCTCGCCGAGGGTCATCAGCAGGCGGCGCGCGCAGCATGCCGGCCGCCCCCGCGGGCAGCCGGGGACGTTCTTCTCGCCGAGGGTCATCAGCAGGCGGCGCGCGCAGCAGGCCGGCCGCCCCCGCGGGCAGCCGGGGACGTTCTTCTCGCCGAGGGTCATCAGCAGGCGGCGCGCGCAGCAGGCCGGCCGCCCCCGCGGGCAGCCGGGCCGCCGCCCGGCCCGGCAGGCCGTCGAGCAGCCACTGCGTCCCCACGGCCAGCCACAGGCGGCAGGGCGCGGCGGTCGACGGCGAAGAACCCCGCCATGGGGTCGGCGCACGCCGCCAGCGGCGCCGCCAGCAGGGTGGCGACGCGCGAGTTCAACACGCGCGCCCGGCCCCAGTCTCCGGCCGTGGCGCCGGGGACGTAGCGGCTGCCCACGACCATGTCGCAGTCGCCGTCGAGTTCTGCGAGCAGATCGGGGATGCGCTCGGGCGGGTGCGACAGGTCGGCGTCCATCACCACGACGCGGTCGAACCGGCTCTTCGCGATGCCGTCGAGCACCGCGCGCGACAGGTCGGGCGCGGCGCCGCGGCGCACCTCCATGCGCACCGGCAGCCGCCGGCCCAGCTCGGCCGCGATGCCGTCGCCCGAGTCGTCGTCGACGAGCAGCAGCTCCCACACAAGGCCGCTGCCCGCCAGGGCGCCGGCGACGCCCTCGGCCAGCGGCCGCAGGTTCGCGGCCTCGCGCAGCGTCGGCGCCACAATCGACACCGCTCCGCCGCCTTCCATCGCCGCGTAGCCTATCAGGAATCGTGAGAGGTCGTCGAAGAAGCGGCACTCGCTCGCTCACGTCGTTCGGGTGCCGGCGCTGGCCGGCGGCCGCGCGCTATACTATTCTCACTCACGGACCGGTGCAGTTGGGATGGTCCCGCGGGGACCGTGACATGGGGCCGCGTGCGGGAGGCGCCCGAATCGCAGCGCGCAGAGATGCCCGAGAATCCACGTTTTGCTTTGCACTCGGTGAGCGTCGTCGTGACTGCCGAGTTTCACAACCCGTCGATTCTCAACCCGGACTTCCTGAAGATCCATGAGGTCGTCCCCGCAGACTGGACGGTTGCGGAAGCGCTCACCACGCCGCCGGTCTCGGTCGTGAAATACAACAATGGGGTCGAGTGGACCCTGGATCAGTCACGGCTGACAGTCGCCGAAAAGAGCGGGCCGGGGTTCGCCGACACCTACCGTATCCACCAGCTTGTGGTCGGGTACTTGAGGCGACTCCCGCACGTGCCCTATCGAAGCCTCGGGCTCAATTGCCAAGTATCTGCGCGGCAGGCCAGTCCCCAACGCTGGCTCATTGAACGATTCGGAGCGAGCTGGCTCGGCGACGAACCGATGATACGGGAGATGAGACCCAAGTTCGCGTTGGACGCGGGAAATGGCGTGTGCCACATCAGTCTCGTCGACGCGCCGAACAGCAGCGAACGGATCATCCTGGACTGCAATGTGCATCACCAGGCACCATCAGCTGTCGATGGGTTGTGCGCGGCGATTGAACGCTGGCCCGAGAGCCAGACGTTCGTCCGCGGAGCGCTCGCCACACTCTTCGGGAGTTGAAACACATGCGTTGGTCCAACGTCACGGCGAGCCCGTCGTTCGAGGATGTCCGCCGGATGGCAGTGCTGGAGGCTCTGGCTCGGGACGAATTCGCGCCCGGCTCGCCTGGTGACGAGAACCCCGCCGAGTCTCGTCCGGAATCGTCAGGTGCCGGTTCCAGACCGCCTTACCGTCTCGGAGTTCTCTCCGAGTTCGCGACAGGGTGCTTCGGCGGCAGCATCGACAGCTCACCCGCTGATCCTGCTTCACGGCTGATTCACCGAATCATGGCGGCCACCCGGCACAACGAGATCATTGCCGTCCTGCCTCTACTGGGGATTCGCGCGATTGCCGACCGCCTCGGCTACCTCCACGAGATTTCTCGCGACGGCGACCCCGACGAGCCCCCGATGGCGCTGGACTCGCTGCGGGAGTTGGCTCTCTTCTTCGTGAGGGAGTCGCAATGGATCGATCCGGAGATCGGAATCAGTCCGGACGGACTCCTGCAAGCCGAGTGGCGGGTCAGAGGCGGGATCGTGGCCATGAAGTTCCTGCCTGCCGGATTCATCCGGTTCGCGGCGATCTCCAGGCCTGCAGGCGGCCACCCGCCGCTCCGCGTCCACGGAACGCTGCCGAAGGACGAAGCTCTGCGTGCCGTACAAGCTTTCACTCCCCAGAGAACGCCTTGAATGAGTGCCGTTGCGCTACCTGACGACCACCACCTGTCGAGGTACTGCAAGCCGTCTGCCGTCGCACGGGACGGCCTGCCCATGGTGGCTGCGTTCGAGCTCAGGCCCGGAGAGGACTACCTGTCGGTCAACTGGCTCGAGTACTTTGGCGCGCCGAATCTCGACGCGGCTATCGAGTCCATCCGCAACGCGTTCCGCGCCAAGGGTTTCGGTCTCAGGCCGAATGGCAGGTTTGCGGCCCTGAACGTCGGGACCGTCAAGGCAGCGATTTCGGGAGCCGTAGCAGGCACGGTGCGTGTCGAGCATCTGCCCGTCGATGACGACGAATCGCACGGCGGCGTTTTCGGGTACACCGCGGACGATCTCGCGGTAGCCGTGGCGATAAGGGAGCTTGTCGGCAGCGAGAACATGCATCCGGCCGTGGCCCCGCGGCCGTCGTGAGGCGACCGGTCGAGAGATCCCCCCGGGACAAGGCCAATGCCGGGCGCCGCGGCTCCCGTTCCGGACCCGCAGCCGAGGATGGAAGAGGCAGGGTGGACGGTGAGCGAGACAGCCGCCCACCTGCATTGCGAGCGCGGGACGCTGTCTCGCGTGCTGAACGGAAGGGCGGGGGTATCTGCGAAGATGGCCTTGGCGCTGGAGAGCTCTCGGACCGGCGTCCCGCGAGCGTCACGGCGTGAGCCCGAGCCGGCGAAGGGCGCCGGCGGCGGGGTTCTCGGGGTGCGGGTCGAGAGCTTGGGACTGCCGGTAGCGCGCCGTGGCGGTGGCGGTGTCGCCGGTCAGCTCGGCGAGGCGGCCCTGCTCGAAGGGAAGCTGCGCCGACTCGCTCTTGCTGAGGGCCTGGCCGTGCAGCGCCTCGGCCCGCGTCAGCCAGGCGGCGATGCGGTTCGCATGGGGTGCGGCGTCGTTGTCCAGCAACGCGATCGCCATCCCCAGCAGGCACGTGTAGCAGTCCTGCGCACGCTCGAACAGCAGCGCCAGCGGCTCGAGCAGCAGCGGCGAGCCCGACAGGACGACCAGCCCCAGATAGCGCCCGTAGTGCGACAGGAGCCCGTTGCGCCGCGTCTGCTCCCAGCCGTCGGCGGGCCGCCGGTCGAGCAGCTCGAGGAAGTACCGCTCGCCGGGCGGATGGCGCAACAGGTCGACGGTGCCCGCGGTGCCCTCTCCGAGCACCTCGAGCAGAAAGCCGTGGTGCCCGACGCCGCGCCCGCTCGGACGGACGTCGGCATCGGGAGACAGGAACACCGGCCGCCCGGTGGCGCCGACGAAGCGGTCGATCGCCCGCGCCCGCTCTTCCTCGGGCAGGCGGGGATCGTACAGGCGGTTGGCGAACACCAGGCCCTGCAGGCTGTACAGGGCGACGTCGGGCCGCCGTCCTTCGACGTAGCGGTAATAGCCGAGGGGGCCGATGGCGGCGTCGCCGTAGCCGAACAGCACCGCATCGGGCGGCAGCAGGTCGAACACCATCTCGGCGTGCCGCTCGGCGAAGTCGCTGCCGGAACGGTCGTTGGCCGGCCAGCCCGCCGACGCCGACGCGGCGACCATCGCCGCGCCGGCCAGGGCGGCCAGCGCGGTCGCGGCGCCGCCGAGCCGCGGCGCGCGCAGCAGGCCGGCCGCCCCCGCGGGCAGCCGGGGACGTTCTTCTCGCCGAGGGTCATCAGCAGGCGGCGCGCGCAGCAGGCCGGCCGCCCCCGCGGGCAGCCGGGCCGCCGCCCGGCCCGGCAGGCGGTCGAGCAGCCACTGCGTCCCCACGGCCAGCCACAGGGCGGCCACCCCGTAACAGATCAGCGGATAGGGCCGGAACACGGCCACCCGGAGCACATCGAAGTCGAACCCCAGCAGCACGATCAGCACCACGCTGTTGCCGAGCCCGGCCAGAACCCCCGAGCCCGCGGCGGCGACCGCGGCGAGGCCGCCGCGGCGGGCCAGCGCCCCGAGGCCCACGAGGGCGAGGGCGGCCCCCGGCAGGGTCGTCTGGCGCACGAGGTCGGCCGCGAACCAGCCCAGGAACGCGGCGCGGTCGCTCCAGCCGGCGCTGGGGCTGACGTCGACGCCGCTGTAGCCCTGCCGGCCGATGTAGAACCAGAAATCGCTCCAGGTGTCGATGGAGCCGTAGAAGCTGACGACCGGCGCCTGGTGCGACAGCCACACCATCCACCCGTAGGGCAGGGCGGCGGTCAGCAGGGCCGCCGCGAGCAGCCTCGGCAGCCGCGGCAACACCGCCCGCCAGACCGGCAGCAGGGCCAGCAGGCCGGGGCTCCGCTCCGGCCGGGTCCCGGCCATCATCGCCGGGGCCCCGGACGCAATGCCCGGGCGGCCACGTGCGCGTACAGCCGGCCGAGGTGCCGCAGGTAGTCGAGCTGCCGCCGCCAGTCGAGCTTGCTGCGGCCGCGGCGGCGGTCCGCGAACGCGATCGGCACCTCGCGGACGCGCAGCCGGCCGCACGTTTCCGTCACCGCCCCTACCGGCCCGGCTGCGGCGGCAGGATGACGCGCTCGAGGGTGAGGAGTCTCTGGTCGACCTTGCCGAAAGCGATCTCGACGTTGCGCAGCCGTTCGTCGAAGCCGTCGAGGCGTGTCTCGATACGGTCAATCCGGGCGTCGATACGGTCAATCCGGTCGGTCAGGTCGGCGTGCACGTCGTCGATGCGGGCGTGCACGTCGTCGATGCGGGCATGCACGTCGTTGCGTGCGACAAGCGACACCATGGGTCGCATGTCGCCGGCGGCCGCTCTATCCGAGGAAACGGAGGATTCCGAAGGTCAGCGCACCGGTCGCGAGCACCGTGCCGACCATCCAGCGGATGAGCCGGGTCTCAAGGTTCGCAATCTCGGTGCGCACGCCGGCAGTGTCTGTCCGCTGCTCGGTGCGCAAGTTGGCGATCTGCGTCGAGAGCCGCGTGTCGAGGCCGGCAATCTCCATCCGTACCTCGGCGATTTCTGCCCTCACCTCGGCGAGGCCGGCCGTGAACTGATCGGGCGTGACGTGGTCGCCGTGCTCAGCGGCCAGACGGACCGCGTTCGTGATGGCGTCCGCCTGGGCCGGCGTGAACTCGGCGTCGGTGAGCGAGCGGGCGACAGCGTGCGCGTCGAGCATACGCCCCTATTATCGCCGAAGTCGACCCCGCCGCCGCGCCACCCGGCCCGGCGATTCCTGATAGGCTACTCGGCGATGGAAGGCGGCGGAGCGGTGTCGATTGTGGCGCCGACGCTGCGCGAGGCCGCGAACCAGCGGCCGCTGGCCGAGCGCGTCGCGGGCGCCCTGGCGGGAAGCAGCGGCAACAGCTTGACTACCTGCGCCACTTCGGCCGGCTGTACACGCACGTCCTGATGGCCCGGGCACTGCGTCTGTCGCCGCCACGCCGATAATGGCCAAGGCAAAGCGGAGGAGGCCCGCGCGCGTCGCGGGCGCACCGCGGCATGCGCCCTCGGCGTCTGGCGGCAGGGTCCCGGCTGGCGGCCCGCTGGCGCGCCCGGCGGTGCCGCTCCCCGCCGGCTGGCTCGACGTGGCGGCGCTGGCCGCGGCGGCGCTCGGCCCGCTTGCCCTCTACGTCTCGACCCTGCCGCGTACCGTCGTGACCGAAGACGACAGCCTGTTCCTGATGGCCGGCGTCCACCTCGGCGTCGCCCACCCGCCGGGCTATCCGCTCTATACGTTGATCGTCCACCTGTTCACTCGATGGCCGTTCGCGGACCCGGCGTTCCTCGGGCACCTGTCCAGCGCGGTGCTCGGCGCTCTCGCCTGCGGCGGCGTCTACGGTTGCGCGCGTCTGCTGCGCGTCTCGCCGGTACCGGCTCTGACCGCGGCCTGGCTGTTCGGCGTCTCGGAGCAGTTCTGGTCGCAGGCGATCATCGCCGAGGTCTACACCCTCAATGCCCTGCTGTTCTTCGCCGCCTATGCCCTGGTGCTGCAGGGCGCCCGGGACCCGCGGCGCGGATGGCCGCTTGTGGCTGCCGCGGTCGCCTGGGGGGCGGGTCTCGCCGGCGTCCGCGAGCTGGCGGGCCAACGACCGCTCCGGCAGCGACTTCGCCGAACGGCATGCGGAGATGGTGTTCGACCTTCTGCCGCAAGACGCGGTGCTGTTCGGTTACGGCGACTACAGCGGACCCGTCGGCTACTACCGCTACGTCGAAGGGCGCCGGCCCGACGTCACCCTGTACAACCTGCAAGGCTTGGTATTCGCCAACCGCCTGTTCGATCCCGGCCTGCCTGATGAAGAGAAAGCGAGAGCGCTGGACCGTTTCGTCGGGTCCACCGAAAGGGCGGTGTTCCTGTTCCCCGAGTCCAGAATCCGCCCCAGCGAGCGCGGCTTCAGGCACCACGGCTTCCTGTTGGAGGTGCTCGGGGAGGGCACGTCGAGCGTCCAGCTGACACGCGATCCGCGCGGGGAGCAGTACTTCCTGGAGCTGCTCGACCGCCAGCCCACCGACCGATGGGAACAAGTGGAGCGCAACAACCATCTGAAATACTACGGGCAATACCTCGGGCTGGTCGTCCTGGTGGACCCGCTCCTTCCGGAGCCGCTGGAGCCGTTGTTCGAGCGTGCGCAGGACTGCTACGCCTGTCTGACCGGGATGGCGACCATGATGCTGTCGAATGGCGGCGTCGCCGCCGCCCACGCGAACCGCATCGCCGCCTGGCTGGCGCGGGCCGAGGCGCTGCACGACCAGGCGCTCAGCAAGGAAGAATCCGCCCTGCTTTTTTTCGAGCAGGGCCGTCTCTCCGAGCTGACCGGCGACGCCGCAACCGCCGCCGCCCGATATCGGCGGGCCTATGCCCTCTATCCGCACCCCGAGAGCGAGGCCGGTGACGCCCTCCGTCGGCTCGGGCTCACTCCCTGAACGCCCACCCCAGCCGCAAACTGACCCCGCCGCCGCGCCGCCCGGCCCGGCGATTCCTGATAGGCTACCCGGCGATGGAAGGCGGCGGAGCGGTGTCGATTGTGGCGCCGACGCTGCGCGAGGCGGCGAACCTGCGGCCGCTGGCCGAGCGCGTCGCGGGCGCCCTGGCGGGCCGCGGCCTCGCGTGGGAGCTGCTGCTCGTCGACGACGATTCCGGCGACGGCAGCGAGGCGGTCGCGGCCGAGCTGGGCCGGCGGCTGCCGGTGCGCATGGAGGTGCGTCGCGGCGCCGCGCCCGACCTGTCGCGCGCGGTGCTCGACGGCATCGCGAAGTGCCGGTTCGACCGGGTCGTGGTGATGGACGCCGACCTGTCCCACCCGCCCGAGCGCATTCCCGACCTGCTGGCGGCGCTCGACGGCGACTGCGACATGGTGGTGGGCAGCCGCTACGTCCGCGGCGCGTCCACGGCCGGGGACTGGGGCCGGGCTCGCATGCTGAACTCGCGCGTTGCCACCCTGCTGGCGGCGCCGCTGGCGGGGTGCGCCGACCCCATGGCGGGGTTCTTCGCCGTCGACCGCCGCGCCCTGCCCCCCTTGTCGACCCTGCGGCCCATCGGCTACAAGATCGGCCTCGAGCTGATGGTGCGGGGCCGGCTGCGCGTCCGCGAGGTGCCGATCGCGTTCGCGGACCGCCGCCGTGGCCGCAGCAAGCTCGACTGGCGGCGGCAGCTCGACTACCTGCGCCACCTCGGCCGGCTGTACGCGCACGTGGCCGCCCGGGCCGTGCGTCCGGAGTCCCGGCGATGACGGCCGGGACCGGGGCGGAGCGGAGCGCGTACTCGATGGACTCGAGCATCGTGCCGGCGGACGCCCCGGCGATGATGGCCGGGACCCGGCGGGAGCGGAGCGCGCACTCGACGGCCCGGGCATCGCGTCTGTCGAGGCCGCGCCGATGACGGCCAGGACCCGGCGGAGGGGGCCCGAGCGCGGCCCCGGCGGACCCTCGCGGGCTCGCGCCGCTTCCCCCGGCCCGGTGCCGCCGGCGGCCGGCGATGCGGCGGCTGCCGGCCCGGCGCCGTTGCCCGCGGGCCGGGCCGACGCGGCGGCGCTGGTCGCGGCGGTGCTCGGCCCGCTCGCGCTCTATGCCGCGACCCTGCCGCGGACCGTGGTGCTCGAAGACGACGGCCTGTTCCTGATGGCCGGCGTGCACCTGGGCGTGGCCCACCCGCCGGGCTACCCGCTCTACACGCTGATCGTCCACCTGTTCACGCGGTGGCCGTTCGGGGACGCCGCGTTCCTCGGGCACCTGTCGAGCGCGGTGCTCG
This sequence comes from Vicinamibacterales bacterium, assembly GCA_965229825.1. Classification (GTDB taxonomy): domain Bacteria; phylum Acidobacteriota; class Vicinamibacteria; order Vicinamibacterales; family UBA8438; genus JAJEEA01. Next base: position 49,728 of record CBDDJQ010000010.1, on the reverse strand, counting down.
GCGCCCTGGCGTGCGGCGCGGTGTACGCCTGCGCGCGTCTGCTGCGGGCGTCGCCGGCGCCGGCCCTGACCGCGGCGTGGCTCTTCGGGGTGTCGGAGCAGTTCTGGGCGCAGGCGATCATCGCCGAGGTGTACACCCTGAACGCGCTGCTGTTCTTCGCCGCCTATGCACTGGTGCTGCTGGGGGCGCGGGACCCGCGGCGCGGATGGCCCCTGTGGTGCGCCGCCGTCGCCTGGGGGGCGGGCCTCGCCAACCACTGGCCGCTGATGGTGCTGGCGACCCCCGGCCTGGTGCTGGCCCTGCTGCCGGTGTGGCGGGCGGTGCTGCCCCGTCTGCCGCGGCTGCTCGCGGCGGCCCTGCTGACCGCGGCCCTGCCCTACGGGTGGATGGTGTGGCTGTCGCACCAGGCGCCCCTCGTCAGCTTCTACGGCCCCATCGACACGTGGAGCGAGTTCTGGTTCTACATCGGCCGGCAGGGCTACAGCGGCGTCGACGTCAGCCCCAGCGCCGGCTGGAGCGACCGCGCCGCGTTCCTGGGGTGGTTCACGGCCGACCTCGTGCGCCAGACGACCCTGCCGGGGGCCGCCCTCGCTCTCGTGGGCCTCGTGGCGCTGGCCCGCCGCGGCGGGCTCGCCGCGGTCGCCGCCGCGGGCTCGGGGGTCGTGGCCGGGCTCGGCAACAGCGTGGTGCTGATACTGCTGCTGGGGTTCGATTTCGATGTGCTCTGGGTGGCCGTGTTCCGGCCCTATCCGCTGATCTGTTACGGGGTGGCCGCCCTGTGGCTGGCCGTGGGCATGCAATGGCTGCTCGACCGCCTGCCGGGCCGGGCGGCGGCCCGGCGGCCCGCGGGGGCGCCCGGCCGGCTGCGCGCGCCGCGGCTCGCCGGCGCGGCGACGGCGCTGGCCGCGCTGGCCGGCGCGGCGATGGTCGCCGCGTCGGCGTCGGCGGGCTGGCCGGCCAACGACCGTTCCGGCAGCGACTTCGCCGAGCGCCACGCCGAGACGGTGTTCGACCTGCTGCCGCCCGATGCGGTGCTGTTCGGCTACGGCGACGCCGCCATCGGCCCCCTCGGCTACTACCGCTACGTCGAAGAACGGCGGCCCGACGTCGCCCTGTACAGCCTTCAGGGCCTGGTGTTCGCCAACCGCCTGTTCGATCCCCGCCTGCCCGAGGAAGAGCGGGCGCGGGTGCTCGACCGCTTCGTCGGCGCCACCGGGCGGCCGGTGTTCCTGTCTCCCGATGCCGACGTCCGTCCGAGCGGGCGCGGCGTCGGGCACCACGGTTTCCTGCTCGAGGTGCTCGGCGAGGGCACCGCGGGCACCGTCGACCTGTCGCGCCATCCGCCCGGCGAGCGGTATTTCCTCGAGCTGCTCGACCGGCGGCCCGCCGACGGCTGGGAGCAGACGCGGCGCAACGGGCTCCTGTCGCACTACGGGCGCTATCTGGGGCTGGTCGTCCTGTCGGGCTCGCCGCTGCTGCTCGAGCCGCTGGCGCCGCTGTTCGAGCGGGCGCAAGACTGCTACACGTGCCTGCTGGGGATGGCGATCTCGTTGCTGGACAACGCCGCCGCCGCCCACGCGAACCGCATCGCGGCCTGGCTGACGCGGGCCGAGGCGCTGCACGGCCAGGCCCTCAGCAAGAGCGAGTCGGCGCAGCTTCCCTTCGAGCAGGGCCGCCTCGCCGAGCTGACCGGCGACACCGCCACCGCCACGGCGCGCTACCGGCAGTCCCAAGCTCTCGACCCGCACCCCGAGAACCCCGCCGCCGACGCGCTACGCCGGCTCGGGCTCGCGCCGTAGCGCTGCGCGACCGCGCCTGTTTCGACCCGCACCGTGTCGGGAGCGCAGCTCCCCGAGCCGCCGCTCCTGGCGTCCGGAAAGTGAGAAGCCCCTCCTCCCTCGGGGCTTCGAGGGGGGAGGGGCCAAGGGAGAGCAACGAACGCCGACGCCGAACGACGCTACCGACGCAGCAGGTAGCGCCGACCGCTCCACAGGAGGAAGGCCGCCAGCAGGAGCTGGGCGATGACCGGCAGGGCCGGCACCGCGGCATCCCAGAGGTAGAGCGTGACTTCGCCCTTGACCTCTCCCGCATTGTCAGCGGCCATGCCGAAGAGAACCAGCGCTTCCCGGTCCTCTGCCGTGCCGTCTTCGCGGGCAATCACGACGGTCGAGCCCGTGGTCTCGCCAGCCGCGATCACGATCGGGTCCGCTTCGAAGTCGGCGGCGGTTGCGTCGCTCGTTTCGCGGTCGGCCAGGAGCGTCACGGTCACCTCCCTGGTGACCGGGCGGTTGGCCTTCACCGTCACGGTGGCGCGGCCCGCGGTGCCGTTGGCGTGGTTGCTGCCGCCCTCGACGAGGTTCATGTCTGTGGGTCCGCTCAGCTCGAGCACGAGCGCCGCGATGTCCACCTCGACCGGGAACGTGATGCTGGCCTCGCGCGGATTCGTCTGCGGGTTGATCGTCAAGCCCGACGGCAGGCTGGCCATGGCGGTGATGGTGATATCCGCCATTCCTCCCGCTTTCGCCGTCACCGTCACCGTGAGGGTGTCGACGATGCCCGCGGACGCTACGTCGCTATTGCTCGACACAGCCTTGTACGAGAGCGTGACGCCCGGGGCCGCGTTGAACAGGGCGCTCCCCAGGATCTCGACCAGCTCGCCCGCGGAGAAGGTCATGTCGGCGCCCAACCCGGCGGCCATCGCGGCGGCAATCACGCCGGCGACTTCCTGCTCCGACTTCGCCCAGACGAGCCTCGCCGTGGTCGGCGTGGCGGTGGCCTCGGTCGACGCCGCGCCGTTGCCCGCGCTGTTCACGGCACGGACCCTGAAGGCGTAGGCCGTGCCGTTGGTGAGGCCCGGGACGGTGTACGACGTGGTGGACGGGCCGCTGTTGGGGATGGGCGTCCAGACGCCATAAGCGCCCGCCCCCGCCTTCTGCTGGTACTCGTACCGGCTGACGGCCCCGCCGCCCGCCGGCGCAGTCCATGACAGCGTCACCTCGCCCTCCTCGCCCGCCGTCGCCGTGAGGCCCGTGGGCGCGCCCGGCACGCTCCCGGCCCGCGTCACCGTGATGGTATAGACGCCGGCGTTCGTGCCGTCGGCCACGCTCACCCGGATGGGGTTGGGACCGACCACCAGGGCCACCTGGTGACCGGCCACGGTGGTGTTCGCGTTGGCCGGCGTGATCGTCCGCGTCGCGCCCGCCTTGTTCGGCGTCGCCGTCACCGTCACCTGCGTCACGCTGCTGCCGACGGCGGCCGTGTAGATGCGGGTAGCCGGCGTGAAGGCCGGCGCCAGCGTGACCGGCGCCAGCGTAACCGTCGACAGGCTCAACGCGCGGAGGGTCGTGTCGACGGTGAGCGACGGCGTGGCGGACTCCTCGGTCGACGCGGGGCCGGCGCCATCACTGTTCACGGCACGGACCCTGAAGAAGTAGGCCGTCCCGTTCGTGAGGCCGGTGACGGCGTAGGACCGGGTGGACGAACCGCTGCCGGGGATGCGCGTCCAGACGCCATAAGCGCCCGCGCCCACCTTCTGCTGGTACTCGTACCCGCTGATGGCTGCGCCGCCGTCTGCAGCGGGTGCGGTCCACGACAGCGTCACCCGGCCGTTGCCGGCGGCGGCGGCAAAGTTGCGCGGGGCACTGAGCCCACCGGTCGTCCCCGACGCCGTGACGCTGACCTCGTCGGAGGGGTCGCTCGCCGCCGCCCCGGGTTCGTCGGAGAGCAGGGCCCGCACCTGGAAGGTGTACGTCCCGCCGTTGGTGAGGCCGGTGACCGTATTGCTGGTCACGGCCGTGTCCGGCGGGCGCTGGAACTCGTCTCCCGCAAAGTTCGTCCAGCGCCCATAGGAACCCGCTTGCCGCTTCTGCCGGTACTCGTAGTCATAGTTCCCGGCGTTGGCGTTGGCGGCGACGGTCGGGTCGTAGCTGGCCCAGGACAGCGTCACTTCCCCGTCGCCCCGCGTCGCCTCCAGCCCCGTCGGCGGGGTGGGGGTCCCGTTGGGGCGGACCTCCACGCGGGTGACCGCCAAGGCGGTGTTAGGGTCGTCGTCCGCACTCCTCAATAGCGCGATAGTGAGGTAGGGCGACGCCATGTCGTACGACGGCGTGACTCGGATCGTGACGTCCCCGCTGCTGTCCGTCGACCCAAAAGTCACTGACACGGCGGTGCCATTGTCCACTTTCACCCACCGCAAGGTGCTCTGCTCCCTGAACCTCGGATTCACCTCGACCGTCGCGTGAAGCTCGGACTCCACGTCAGCTCTGGCCCATGACGACTTGCCGTCGTCGATGGTCGCGGAGATAGTGTAGCTTCTTCCGGTACTGTCCGTGGGCCTGGCGCTGGCATCGTTGGACCACTCTCCGTCTCCGTCTCCGTCTGCCAGTCCTGTGTCTGTTTCCAGTGTGTTTTCGCGGTCGTTCACGGCTCGCACTCGGAACGTGTAGGTCGTGTCGTTCCTGATGCCGCCATCCTCGTCAGTGAGGGTGATGGACGTCGCGGACGCGCCGAGCGATATGCCGGGGCAGTCCTCGTAAGGTCCGGCGCCGATCCTCCGTTCGCATTCGTACTTGATGATGCGCCTGCCGCCACTGGCCGCGGGGGTCCACGTCAGCCTCACCTCCTCGTCGCCCGCCGTGGCCGTCAACGTCGGCGGGCCCGGTGTGGTGGAGGGTATCGCTGACCGCTCGTTGGATCTCAACCCGCCGCCCGAGCTGTTCACCGCTCGCACCTGGAACGTGTAGGGCGTACCGTTCCTGAGACCGCTGACGACATGGGTCGTGGTGGACGCGTTGCTGTTGCGAACGTCGATCCAGCTCCCATAGTCGCCGCCAGCCTTCTGCTGATACTGGAACCCGCTAAGGTTGTCGTCCCCGTGCCGATCCGGGTCCTCGATCTCGATGGCCCACGTCAGCTCGACTTGTCTATCCCTGTCGGAGTCGGGCACATTGAGGTAGACGCGCGTAACGGGCGTGCCGAACGGCGTGGCAGATACTTCGAGGGACTCCAGACCGCAACCCTCCACCTCCATCTCGGCAGCATTACAACCCAAGTCGTTCACCGCTCGCACCTGGAAATAGTAAGTCGTTCCGTTGTCGAGGCCGTGGACGGTCACTGTCCTCCCCGTGCCGCCGGTGGTGGTCCAACCACCACCAACATCAGCAGCAGGGTAGGCAGCGGTCTCCGGGCGATGCCTGTACTCGTACCGGGTGATGGTCTCGCCGCCGGTGTCGGAGGACGCGGTCCACGACAGACTCACCTGCCGGTCGCCCGCCGTGGGCTCCAGATTCGTGGGCGCGCCGGGCGCCTTCTCCTCCGGCGTGCCTGCGCGCTCAATGGACCAGGCGCCGCCGCCCACGCTGTTCATTGCTCGTACCTGAAAGCGGTATTCCGTGCCATTGGTGAGGGGGGTAACGGTGTAGGACCGGGTGGTGCCGGACTCCACCAGGTCGCGGTCGGCAATGGTCGTCGGGCCCCCATAGGAGCCTGTCTCGACTCTCCGCCGGTACTGGTAGGCACTGACGGACGATTCGTCGTCGTCCGTCGGATTTTCCAGCGCCGGTATGCGCATCCACCGCAGTTCGACCCGCCGGTTGCCGGCTACGACTGCGGGGTCCAGCCAGACGGGCGCCGGCAGAGGGGCGGCCGGCGTGGCCTCGACCGTGCTGGACGCACGGCCGGGGCCGTTGCTGTTCCTGGCTCGTACTTGAAAGATGTAGGCGATGCCGTTGGTGAGATCGGAGACGTCAGTCCAAAACGACGTGGTTGACTCCTGTCGGAGAACGGTCACCGGCGTCCAAAGGGCCCTATCCGCCGCCGTATCCAGCCACTGCCCATCGTCCGCATCCGCCTCCTTCAGCCGGCGCTCGTAGCTCTCGATGTCCGGGCCACCGTCGGAGGACGGCGCGGTCCATGACAGCCTCACTGCGCTGGCGTCGGGGGTGGTGGCCCTCAAGTTCCGGGGCTCGCTAGGCGTGGTCGTCCGCGTCACGGTGATGGTGTAGTTGCGCCTCCCCGAAGCGCTCGTCGGCTTCGCCGTCGCCCTCACCGTTATGCGGTTCGGCCCCACCGCCAGGTTGCGCTGGTAGTTAGCCGTGGCTTCCGCATCCGCATCGTCATGGTACGTCACCTCCCACCCGGCCTTCGCCTCCGCGTTCACCGTCACCTGAGTGACAAGGAGGTCGGCGTCGACCGTGAAGGTTTGGGAAGTTGCTGCGTTGCCAGCACTAAAGGCCGGGTCCAGGGCACCCACGGTACCCCCACCCCCGCTCTGGGTCACGGTCAAGCCGGTGAGGGCGGAGCCGATCTCCCTGGCCCGCGTCACGGTGATGGTGTAGTTGCGCGCCGAACCGGTCGTCGGCGTCGCCCTCACCGTGATGCTGTTCGCCCCCAACCGCAGGTCGCGCTGGTAGCCATCCGTGTTGAGGTCCGCATCGGGAGCGCCCTGGTACGTCACGGACCAGTCGGCGATCGCCTCGGCGGTCACCGTCACCTGAGTGACACTGAACGCGACCTCGGCCGTGAAGGTGCGCTGCTCTGGGTCTGCGCCGCTGTTGAAAGGCGGGTCCAGCGTACCCGGGGACAGGCTCAGGCCGGTGAGGGCGGAGGTCTGCGCCAGGGCGTCCGAATGAGCGAAGAGCCCGAGGACGACGGCGAGCAAAACTGGCAACCCGCCCAGAATCGAGGATCCTGAAGCGCGGTGGTGGAGGCGTTGGACAGGCAATTTCGGGCTCTCGAGAGGCATCTGGACTCCTGTGATGTCTTACCCGCCTGCCGCGGGCGGTTGCGCAGTTACTTTACCTCATCCGGCGCGAGAAGGCGAGACGGCCTGCGGCCTGGGTGCACGTCAGATTTGTGAGACCGCCTGCGCAGTTGGCAACTCTTATATCGATCACTGTCCTGAACCCGAAAAACCCCCCTCCCCCCCCGGGGCGTTCGGGGGGAGAAGGGGGCAAGGGAGAGTTACGAACGACGCCGAACGAACGTTACCGCCTCAGATAGCGACGGTATCCGCCGATGGCGAGGAACATCCCCAGCAGAAGCTGAGCGATGAGCGGCAGGGCCGGTACCGCGGTATCCCACAGGTAGAGCTTCACTTCGCCCGTGACCTCACCCGCATTGTCAGCGGCCATGCCATAGAGCACCAGCTCTTCCATCTCCTCCGCCATGTCGTCCGCGGTGGCCATCACCATGGTGGTGCCCATCATCTCGCCGGCCGCGATGGTGATCGGATCCGCCGTATAGTCGTCGTCGCCGGCGGTGCTCGTGGACCGGTCACGCATGAGCGTCACGGTGACTTCCTCGGTCACCGCCCGGTTCGCGGTCGCCGTCACCATGGCCGACATGCCCTCGGTGAGGTTCATGTCCTCGGGGCCGGACAGCATGAAGCTCAGCGCCTCGAGGCCCACATCAACCGGGAAGACGATGCTGGCCTCGCTCGGATCGGTCTGCGGGAGACCCTTCGCCCCCGCCGCCGCCATGCTCGCGTGAGCGGTGATGGTGATTTTCGCCTCCACCCCGGCCATGTCTTGCGCCGTCACCGTCACCATGCCGCCGCTGACCGCCACGGTCGCCACGTCCTCCATGTCCGACATGGCCGTGTACGAGAGCGTGACTCCCTCCGCGTTGTTGAACAGCGAGCCGGGCGAGGCAATCTCGATCATCTCGCCCGGGTTGAACATCATGTCGTCACCCATCCCGGCTTCCTTCGCCGGGTAGATGACTGCCTGTATCTCCTCATCCGTCTTGGGATAGACGAGCTTCGTCGTACCGTCCGTGAAGCTGATGGGACCGAAGTCGACCATGTCGGCTGCCTCACCATTCGTCGCGACACCCGTCACCGCGGCCTGCAGCACCAGCTCTTCTGCATCGATCACGTCGTCTGCCAGCACCTCCAGCATGAACGTGCCGCTCGTCCCGTTCGCGGCGATGGTCACCTCGTCGGACGAGAGGCTGTAGTCGTCGGCGCTGGCCGAACTGGCGGCCCCATGCGTCAACGTGACCTTGATGGCTTCGGTATTGGTGATGTCGTCCGTGGCCGTGCCGCGATCCGCCATCAGCGTTACCGTACCGGTTTGGCCCTCCATCAGACTGTCCACAGCCGCCCCGTCCACCATGATGGAACCCAGCGTGACCTCGGGCAGCTTGTGCTGATCCACCACCGTCAGCATGACGTCGTCGCCTACCTGATCCCCCGCGGTCGTCGGACTTGAGGCAGACGTCTCGAACAGTCGCAGGACGATGTTGTCGTCCGCCCGGTCGCCGTCGTTTGAGGCTGCCCTGAGGCTAACGCCAACGCGGTCCGCCGCCGCCGCATCCTTAGCACCCTTACCCGCCTCCACATCGACCCGCAGACTGACGGCGGTCGTACCACCACTGCTCGTACCACTAGGGCTCAGGCTGTAGTCCGAAGCATCCTGTTCCGACTCCAGAGTCACGAAGAAGCTCTTTGGAATGGTTCTGGGTGGATCCACTATCAGCGCCATTGACACAGGAGCGTCGTTGTATCCTTCGTCGATCTGTCCGCTGCTTTCCAGCGCACTGGGAAGCCGCAACGTGTACTCCTGCACCTCGTCGTCGTCAATCACGTGTTTCGTGGTGGTGGCACCTGAGCCTGGAATGCGCGCGAAAGGGCCGCCTACTACCGCTGCGGACGAATACCGGATGCTGAAGTTCTCGTCTTCCGCATCCGGGTCCGCCACGGTTTCCAGAGTTGCCTCCACTTCACTCGACAGGTTCGAGTTGAAAATGAACGAGAGCACTGTAGTTCTAGCACCCGCAGCATTACCAGCCCATTTCACGTCAACGGGAAGGCCGGCGACGTTCGGGAGTTCGGCTTGACCTTCCGCGGCAACCCCAGAAGTCGCCCTGAGTTGCAGCGTGATCAGGAGGGTTCTCGAGGCCTCCGAAGAAGGCGGCACGACGGCCGTAACCGTCACCGGAATATCGCCTCGACCCTCTGGCACGGTCTCGTCCAGGGTCACGGTCACGGTCGGCTTCCCTGGTCCTGCGCCGGTCGAGCCCTGGCCCTTCGCCCAGTCGGCCGCCGGCCCGTGGTAATTCTCGGCCTTCACCCGCACGTCGTAACTGCCAGGAGCCAGCCCTGAAATCGTGTAGCTCTGGGCGGTGCCGGCGGCGGCGGCAATTCCCGGGGTGTAGATGGACTCGCGCCAGTCGGACTCTGACGCGTCGACGCCCTTGTACTGCACCAGGTACCGGAGGATCGGGAATAAGTTGGCCGGCGGTGCTGTCCACGTCACCTTCAGGCTGCTGGGGCCGGCCGCGTCCACCCTCACCGACGTAGCGGCTATCGGATCCGGCACGTTCCCGACCGTGATTACGACCGGGGCGCGATCCATCTCTTCGCCGAGGGTCGCGGTGTAGACCAAGTTGGATGTCGCAAGGAAGTTCGGCGCCGTTCCGACCAGGGCTATCGGGTCGTTCACCGTTCTGTCGCGACTAGCGCCCGTCACGGCGTCGTCTATAGAGGTGGCCTCTGTGATTCCGGCGGGCAGAACACCGATGAGGTCGTAAACGACGCCAGTGTCGCTGGGGAGGCTGGCGAGGCCGGCGCGAGTGGCTCTCCCCAGTTCGATTCCCTTTGTTGGAAGCTTCTCCCCTACCTTCAGCCGACCAAGAGCGGTCTCGGCTGCCGACTCGATCTTAAGCGTCAGTTCAGTGGGGGTCGTAGGAACTGCCAGCCTCACAGCTTGGACCCCCATGGCGGCGTTATCCTCTCCGAACGTCGGCCGAATCCGGCGGGCGTCGTTATCGGTCGCTGGCGTGTAGTTCAGCATGAGGTCGGGAAGAGGGTCGGGATCGTTTACCCGCTCCACCAGCAACGTGCTGATATCCACTGCGAATCGAAGGGTGATCTTTAAACTGCCCGGATAGCGGTTCGTAGAAGACAAGCCGCTAGCGCTGAGGGGCTTCACCGCCTTGGCGGCAGTGGCGGTGTCAGTGAGATCCGTGACCCCCGTGTTGCCCCCTGTAATGGCGAAGTCGGTGGCCAGCTGCCCTGCAACCGACGCCGTTTCTCCTGTACCGAGAGTGAGGTACGATTCTTCGCTCAACGTGACTGTCACCGTGTTGCCGACGTAATCGACCCTTTCTATTTCTATCGTCGGCGCCTGGGCGGCCGCCTGGGCACTCCCCATCACCGAGAGCACCCCCAAGACCAACATCCACTTCAGCGCCCTGCAACTACCTCTCGCGAAATTCGCTCCCGTACGCATGTCGCAATCTCCCTTGTGAGTCCGTCCTTCAACCAACGCATGGCCACGGGGGAATCGGATCAGTCCGCCCCAACCTATATGCACAAGGACATCCAAGGTCGTCCAATAACGTCCACAAGCAGCCTGTTTTCTAGGGTTTATGCGGCATAGCCCGAAGTCTCATGTCGTCCATCACCATCCGACTAAGTGCCATGACTTCCACTACAAGATGGTGGAAAAAATGGCGGGTAAAGGCATACCAGAAGACTAGGCAAAGACAAGAACTCCGCGGGCCGCAACCACGGACCGGCCCGGCACTGGCCGCGACCTACGCATTGGTGGGCTACGGCCTCGATGTTGTGAACGGCGGATGGCGGCCGGAGGCGGCCTCTAGATTGGCTAGGTAGACCACGACGTCGGGCCGCCGAAGGGTCGCCGAACGAGCTGCGCCCGCCCAGCTTTTGTCGACCTCGTCGAGCACGAACACTGGGTTCCTGACGCCGGCCTCCCGCAGCTCCTTGACGATGCGGCCCGCCTCGGGCGAGCGGAAGGCGATTGACAGCCCCCTGGTCTTGTGCCTCGTCCCACACGCCGCCCAGGGCGATGTTCACCGCCGGGCGGCCGAGGGCCTTCGCGATCCGCTCGGCCAGCGGTGTTTTTCCGGTGCCCGGCGGCCGACAGAGCAGAGCACCGGCGCCGGCGCTTTCAGATGCGCACGACGACCCGGTGCAGGGGAATTCGCCCGGCTCCCCGTCCGGCTCGCCGTCCAGGCAGCAGCTCCCTTCCAGGTCCACGCCGCCCGGCGCAACGCGCGCACGGCCACGAAGCGCCGGATGCGTTCTTCGATCCCCTGACAGCCCTCGTCCACGACCCCGGATTACCGGGATCCGCACGACCCGAGCCGATCTCCGGAACGCCTGTCAACAAGCTGTCCGTCGCGCAGATCATGCACGGCAAGCTCCAGCGCGACCAGATGGGTCTGGTCAGGGATGCGTACGACGTCAACTACGCCCACCGGGCCGACCCCTCGGCCCTCGAGACCGCGGGGGACAGCCTGACGCCCGAACACATCAGACGCGCCGAGATCGTGTACGCAACCTCAATCCGGGCGGATGGACACCGGGCAAAGCTCGATCCTCGACTGGACAGACCGCCCCGCCCGAGACCAGCAGGGCTGCGGCATGCGCGCCGGGCAAATCATCCACGACTCGAGATGGATCGAAGTCGAGATCACGGTACAGAACGGCCGGGTCCAGGCGACGACCACGACCACCGCGGGAGGCTCGGCTGGCAGCGGGGTCGGGCCAACCCGTATGGGATGAGACTCAGGAGATGGAGGTTTCGGTCAAGCGGTCGCCACTGGCGTCGTGGGCACACGTTGATCGCTTGAAATGCGCGCGGGTGGTGGGTGATTCCATGTCGCTGGCGGTCGGTGATGGCGACCTGGTGGTGCTCGACTCGGGACGGACCGAGCCTCTCGACGGCCGTGTGTTCGGATTGCTCACCGGTGACGACTCTCACCTTTAGAAGTCCAGGTTCTGGGCGACGCGGGTGACACTAATCTCCACCCTCCAGTACCGGCTTCCTTCCGGATCTCCAAAAGCAGCCGAGTCTCCATCGACAGCACCACCGACTTTTGGCAGCAGCTCCAGATCCTCGAGGGCACGGCCCTCGCCACGAAGCCACTGCAGATCGATGCCGCCGAGTATCTGCGGCCTGTCGGGTGGCGTTCGGAGCAACAAGTAGAGCGACGCCCCGTCGCGGATCACGATTCGGACATCCGGGGCGTCCTTCTTCAGCAGGCTCTCCGGCAATCCGAACCCGGACCGCTTCTCGAACACGCGGAGAACGTCGACGACGGCCTGTTGGATCGACGCCGGGATTTCGAGATCCCGCAGGTGTAAAGCGATAGCGAACTGCAACAGATTTGCGGCCGAAAAAAGCCGACTGGTACCCCTCCCGTCTGCATCTCGGACAGGATGCACGACCCCCTGCTCGCAGAGGTAGATGAGCCGATGCTGAGGGTGGCCGAGGGCGCGAGCCGCCTGCGTCAAGGTCCACTGGTTGCGCGACCAAGGCATAATAGTGGTTGTAGACCATTATTATACTGGTGTCAAGGCCTTTCGCCAGCCCCGACCTTCCCGACTCCTGACGCCCGGCCCTAACCGGCTGCGGCACCTTCCGCCGAGGACCGGCCGCACACACCGTCCAGGCCGTCGCTCCGTGCCCGCGATGCAGGCAGAGTGATATCGTACCCGACGATGGGTCGAGGCTCTTGTTCCGCAGAACCGGCGCAAGGCCGAAGAACGTGATGGCTCCAATCTCGCCGAGCGGCACGCGGCCATCGTTCCCGGACCCGGCGGCTACCAGGTTCGCCAGGAACTTGCAGCAGCTCGTGCGGTCGATCTGCAGGCCGTCCAGGAACTCCTTGATCCGGTTCTCGATGTCCCCGCGGGCGCAGTAGACCCACTCGTAGACGAAGCGCGAGCTCTCCAAGAGATTCGTCACGACGAAGCGCGGATTGTCCCGCGGCTCGCGACCCTTGAGCCGGACCACTTCCGCCTTGATCACGACCCGGCGTTGGTGGCCCCACGTGCCGGCCGCGTAGAGCGGGAGGATGTAGCCCTTCCAGTCCGTCCGGTCGACGGCGCTGCCGCGCAGGATCTGCGCGCAGTTCCAGAGGTGGGCCTTGAGTTCCTGGAGAGTCAGCAGACTCGCGGGCATGGGCGACCGGAAATTCTACACCCGCTGGTCCGGTTCGGCATCGATCCGCGCTCTCAGCAACATCGAGCGGGTCGCCTACCCCCGTACGACCGACCGCACACTAGATGGTCGTACGTCCTGATCGAGCGGAGGAGGCCGACACGCCTCAGCTGACCCGGAGACACCGAGACAACGGCCGGGAAACGCCTGCGAGAAGAGAGAACGACAAGAGAATCTGGTGGACACCGGAAGAGCACCCGGCAGAACCGCCAGCGGCTCCTCCTGGACGGTGATCTCGATGCCGGCTCTGGCGGAGAGTCCGCCGGAGTCGGTAGCGGAGACCCATATGGTGGCGGTGCCTGCGGAGACCGCCGTGATTCTGAAACCCGATGGCGGTCCGGTGGGCTCGACCATCGCGACTTGTCCGTTCTGTGAGAACGCCGAGAACGCCAGCTCGTCGCCGTCCGGGTCGGAGAAGTAGTGTGTGACATCGATGTCGCGTGTGTCTCCGACTTGCAGGATGATCGCCTCCAGGTTATCCACGGCCACGGGCGGTCGGTTCGCGTCACTGGTGTTTCCGGAGGTCTTCGCCCATGGTCCGCACTCGTCGACGTTGCCGCGCTCGTCCTCGCAGTCGGGACGAGCGTCCTCGGTCTCTGCCCGGAGCCAGATCTGGTACTCGGTGTTGAAGCGCAGTCCGGTGATGTCGTAGCTCAGGGAAGAGCCCGGCAGAGTCACGGATGTCCATGGGGATGCGATGTCTTCGATGTTCAGGTCGGATCGCCGGTACTGGAGGGGGTAGCGGTCGGGAGCACCGCTCGAAGGATGGCTCCAGCTCAGTCTGAGTGCCGCGGTGTCTCGCCCTTCTACGCGGACCGGAACTACTGAGAGGCCCTGCGGCTCGGGGATCTCGTTGATGGTCCCCCGGGGGGTCACGACCTCTGACTCCTCGGACCAGGGGCTGATGGGTCCCCCATCCCCCTTGCACCCTAGACGGATCTTGAAGACGTACGAGTTCCCGTTTGCGATGTTCTGGACGGCGGGAAAGAAACCGCCGGTCAATCCAGCGAGAGATATCACGTGTACTGTGTCCGTGGGATCTCGGAGTCGGCCCGGCGCGGTGTCGTCCTCGTAAGGCTATGATTTCCGGTCCGGGGGCGGGCTCGTCGCGCGCTGGAGGGTCTTTCTACGGCTGCGCGATCTCGTCGAGTTCGGGGCCGCCTTCGAGCACTGCCCTCGCGCGGCGGGTCTTCTTCTTTCCCGTGACCTCGTCCTTCACCAGCTCGTACGGCCAGAGGGTGTACGACCGTCTCTGCCGTCCGAAGACGACTTGATCAGTCGGTCGTTCGGGCCGGTCTCTCGCCTGGATCTCGGTCTCCAGCGCGCTGGCGAGCTTCCGCATCGCCGTCTTGCGGTTCGCACGCTGGGTTCGGTGCTCGCGGCTCCGCACGCGCCTTCCCGTCGGTCGGTGTCTGATCTCGACCGCGGTCTCGACCTTGTTGACGTTCTGCGCGCCGGGACCTCCGGATCTCGAGGTTCTGATCTCGATGTCGCGGCGGTCTATTCGGACGGGGTCGCGGCGGGGTGTTTTCGGGGATCGCGAGCACGCCTGCGAACGTGGTCTGTCGGCGGTCCTGCTTCCGGCTGCGCGGGCGGTCGAGCAGTCGGTGGGCGCCGTTCTCTCGCTGCAGGCTCGCGCCGGTGCCGTCTCCCTCGACGATGAGTTCGACGCGTCCCGGGGGTGTCGATCGGCGGGTTGTCTTTCAGCCGTGGCGCTCGGCGTACTTCATGTACATGCGACCGAGCTTCTCGGTCCAGTTGCGGGCCTCTTCGCCGCCGGCTCCGGCTTGGATCCGCAGCGTCACGTGCTCGTTCCCGTTGATCGGGCACCTCGTTTCTGCGCTCACGACTGTACCGTGACCCGCGCCGTCGTGCTTCCGCGTCATGCGCAGGCTTTCTGCTCGGTGTCCACCAGCGGAAGCAGCGCGTGCCTCGCTCGTTCTGTCTCTCGTCAGAGCCGTCGTCGTCTGTCTTCGACTGCAGTGCCGCGCCGGCTCAGTCGCGGCGGGGGAGCGTTCGCGCCACGCTGTAGGCGTCTACGGTGGTGACTCGCTCGCCGGCCCAGATCATGAGCGCCTGGATCTCTCCGTCGTCGCTCAGAAGCGTGTTGAGGGACACGCTCGGCTGCCACGCGGGCATCGCGTTCACCAGCGCTCTGAGATCTTCCGCGTGCACTGCGAAAGCACGTGGCGCCAGCTCGCCGTTCACCGCGAGATCCATGACTGCGCGTCCGACGCGGCTTCACGGGTGGATCGTACGGTGTACCGCGCCGGGTCGTTGCGCGGTGTGAAGATGATCTCGCGCTGTCTGAGCGCGGTTACGAGCGCGGTGAACTCCCGCAGGAGTCGTATCTCGATTCGGTTGCTCTTGAGCTTGCCGTCTCGCAGTCTCGCAGTCTCGCGTACGACGAGGACAACGGCTCAGACAAGAGACAGTCCGTGCACCGAGGCCACGATCAGAGGTCGGTACAAGACAGCCGCCAAAGCCGGTGCCCAAAGCACGCAGGATAAAAAAAACCCGCGACGGTGCGTAATCCGGAGGATCTTGAACGCCCAATCCGGCGGAAGGTGAACACTGAATCCGGGGAAGTTGAACAGCAAATCCGGGATGTTGAACACCGAATCCGGGGAAGTTGAACAGCCATTCCGGTCATCGTGAACGCTCGTCGGTAGCCTGATCACTGCACGCTTGGCCTTCCGAAAGGAGGGCGAGGCGATGCCAGCACGGAGGCTACTGGTGAGGAAGATTCGTGAGGTTCTCCGTCTCAAGCACGAGCGGGGGTTGTCCCACCGGGCGATAGCCCAGGCCTGCGCCATTGGCGTGGGCACGGTCTCGCTGTATCTGCAGAGGACGGCGCAGCGAGGGTTGGGCTGGCCGCTGCCCGCGGAGCTGGACGATGCGGTGCTCGAGGCGCGGTTGTTCCGTCGCGCCGCCCCGGCGCACGACCGGGTCCGGCCCGACTGCGCGTACATCCACCGCGAGTTGAAGCGCGACGGCGTCACGCTGCAGCTCCTCTGGGAGGAGTACGCCCAGGTCCATCCGAACGGCTATCGCCGCACCCAGTTCTGCGAGATCTACCGGCAGTGGGCGCGCCGGCTGCGGCCATCGATGCGGCAGGTGCACCGCGCCGGCGAGAAGACGTTCATCGACTTCTCGGGGAAGCGGCCGACCCTCGTCGACCCTCGCACGGGCGAGGTGCGGCGCGTCGAGCTGTTCGTCGCCGTGCTCGGCGCGAGCAGCCTCACCTACGTCGAGGCGACCGCGACCCAGCAGCTGCCCGACTGGGTCGACGCCCACACCCGCATGGTCGAGTACTTCGGGGGCACGACCGCCTTGTGGGTCCCCGACCAGCTCAAGAGCGCCATCACCCGTCCCTGCCGCTACGAGCCTGGCGTCAATCGCACCTACGAGGACCTCGCCGCCCACTACGGCGCCGTCGTCGTCCCCGCGCGACCGAGGAAACCAAGGGACAAGGCTGCGGTCGAGGGAGCTGTACTTCTGGCCCAGCGCTGGATACTCGCCCGACTCCGCGACGAGACGTTCTTCAGCCTCGGCGCCCTGAACCAGGCGATCCGCGTCCTCCTCGACGAGCTCAACGACCGGCCGATGAAGAAGCTGGGCGTCAGCCGCCGCGCCCTCTACGAGCAGCTCGACCGTCCGGCTCTCCAGCCCCTGCCGGCCACGCGCTACGTCCTCGCGCAGTGGAAGCTGTGCCGCCTCAACATCGACTACCACGTCCTCGTCGAGCGACACGCCTACAGCGTGCCGTTCCAGCTCCTCCGCGAGCAGGTCGAGATCCGCTACACGACGACGACCGTCGAGGTCTTCTTCAAGGGCCGCCGCGTGTCGTCGCACCGGCGCCGCTATGACGGACAACCGTCCACCGTGGCCGAGCACATGCCGAGCGCCCACCGCGCGCATGCCGAGTGGACACCATCGCGCCTCATCCGCTGGGCCGAGAAGGTCGGACCGGCGACCGGTGAGCTCGTCGCTCGAATCCTCGAGAGCCGCCCTCACCCGGAGCAGGGGTACAAGGCCGTGCTCGGACTCATGCGGCTGGGGCGGCAGCACGGCAACCCCCGGCTCGACGCCGCGAGCGCCCGCGCCATCGCCCTCGGCTCCTGCCGCTTCCACACCGTCAAGAACATCCTCGCCACCGGCCAGGACCGTCTGCCCCTGGAGCCGCCGGCCGAGACGGCCCCGACGCCCACCCACGCCAACATCCGCGGCGCCGACTACTACGCCGCGACCAACGAGGAGGACCGATGCTGATCGAACAGACCCTCGACAAGCTGAACACCATGAAGCTCGGCGCGATGGCCGACGCCTGCCAGCAGCAGATCCAGACCGCCGAGGCCGCTCCGCTCAGCTTCGAGGAGCGCTTCGGCCTGCTCGTCGACGCCGAGTGGACGGCCCGCGAGCAGCGCAAGCTCCAGCGGCGCCTGCGCACCGCCAAGCTGCGCCATCCGGCCACTCTCGAGGCCGTCGACTTCACCCATCCTCGCCGGCTCAACCGCCAGCAGGTCCTCCTGACCCTCGGCACCTGCGCATGGGTCGCCGAACGCCACAACTTGATCCTGCTCGGTCCCACCGGGATCGGAAAGAGCTTCCTCTGTTGCGCGTTCGTCGAACGGGCCTGTCGCCGCGGCTTCACCGCACGCTACGTCCGCATGCCGCGCCTGCTGCACGAGCTCGCCGTCGGCCGCGGCGACGGCTCCTACGCTCGGCTGCTGGCCCGCCTCGCGAAGTTCGACTTGCTTGCCGTCGACGACTGGATGATCGCACCGCTGCGCGACGCTGAGCGGCGCGATCTCACCGAGGTCATCGAGGACCGGGCCGAACGCGCCTCGACCCTCATCGCCAGCCAGTTGCCCGTGACCGACTGGCACGCTGCCATCGGCGACTCCAA
Source organism: Vicinamibacterales bacterium (assembly GCA_965229825.1). Lineage (GTDB taxonomy): Bacteria > Acidobacteriota > Vicinamibacteria > Vicinamibacterales > UBA8438 > JAJEEA01. Next base: position 31,845 of record CBDDJQ010000010.1, on the reverse strand, counting down.
CCAGGCCGACGCCATCTGCGACCGCCTACTTCACGACGCACACCGCATCGAGCTGAAGGGCCGCTCGATGCGACGGACACACGGCGCCCCGAAGACCCGCACGCCGGAGACGGCATGAGCATCCCAACGCCGGCTCGTACTCCGGCACAGAGCCAGACCCGGTCTCACGGGACCCCAGTCCCGCCGGGGACGGCCGGCCTATGGATCGCACCGGCGGTATGGAAAACGCGCACGATACGCTCGCGCCTGAATGCACCGGCCCCGAGGCGCGTTTTCCACACCGCCTTGGACGGCACAGAACGCCGCCCATACGCTCCACAGGCACTCTCGTTTGTACTCTCGAACACGACGTCACGGGTAGAATCTCAAGCACCCGTTGCGAAACCGATGGGAGGAAACTGACCGAGCAACGTCGCTACGCTCCGACGAGCGTTCACGTTCGCCGGAATCCGTGTTCACGTTCACCGGATCTGGTGTTCACGTTCACCGGATTACGCACGACGGCCCGCAATGACAGAGACCGCCCAAAGCGGCGTGACCCGGCACCGGCAGAGGCGTGCCGCGTAAACGGAACCTGCAACGCAGGCTTTCCACAAACGCGCAGAGAGCATGTACCTCCTGGACCGCCTGCCCAGAGGCGACCGAGATCATGCAGAGGATGTGGACCGACGGGGTGTCGCGCCTCGACTGGGTGTCCGCCGAAGATCAGAACGAGGTCAACCTGCGGAACAAGCTGCAGGGGTGCTTCACGACACCGAATCTCGCCCACACGGCCGCCGCCCTCTCGAAGAACGGACACCGCCTCGCAGGGGAGCCCGAGCCCGGAATCCGGTCCGTAGCGGAGGACCGGAGTTTCCGGCACGGGTACTCGACAATGGTTGAACGCTTGAACGATTCGACGAGCGAGTCGCCCCGCACGACGGCCGTCGTCACCGGCGAGCGGCACCGTGACGGGGCTCCTGGCAACGAGGATTCCGACACCGGACAACACCCTCCTGCGGGAGATCGCCAACGCCTGGGCCTCCTCGACAAGCGCCAGAGACTGGTACCTGGAGTTCGTCCATCGACTCCGCGTCGGCGCTCACGCCGCTACCCCTGCGCCGTGGAGTCATGCGCCGGGGCGGCCCTCCGTCGATCCGTCGCCCGACCCCCCAGCCTCCCCAGGCGTACGAGTAGGTCTTGGCCATCGCGTTACCGACGGGACCGCTCGGAGCCGACGCGGGGTCTTGTCAAAATGTAGTGCTCCACCTCACTCGCGATCCAGCGCACTGTGCGCAGGCCGACGCGGACCTGTCGTGGAAATAGGCCCTGCGCTATCAGGTCGTAGATTTTGCTTTTACTGATCGACGTCCTCTCGATCACCTTCTTCAAGGGCCAGAGCCTCGCATCGAATTTCTTCCGCTTCATCAGGTCTCCTCGTTGTGCTCGGGTCGCGACCGGCACCCGAACGGGTCACATGAAAGCATAGTCACGGCTGGTCGTACGTCCTGATCGAGCGCAGGAGGCCGACACGCCTCAGCTGACCCGGAGACACCGAGACAACGGCCGGGAAACGCCTGCGAGAAGAGAGAACGACAAGAGAATCTGGTGGACACCGGAAGAAAAGGCGAGTGCGAAGCGGGGATCGACCCGAGTCGCGACGAGGCCGCACTTGGGGAAATTGGCGTCGTGGCGCAACCGTCCTCAAGCACGTAACGCGACCCTGCACGCAAGGGGATTGACCGCAGATAAACATCGGGGAACGGGCGGGCGGCGAAATGCCTGGACAGGGGAAACCGACCCGGGACGTAAAGCTCAATTCCCTCGCGGGATCCACCAAGCCCGAGGCTCCACCGGATGTTACCCCTCAACCCCGCAGTGCGGGGATCAACCAAAGAACCGATGGGGCACAGGCAACACCCCACGAGAACACGGAACGAGCAGACCACACCACCCCGCAGCCGCGGGGTTCAACCCGTCTGAGTCACCGACGACCAGATGCAATCCAGACATCCCCCGGACGCACGGGGCTCAACCAACCTCGCCTGTTTCGCGGACGCGCCACGCCGCACACGCGGCGACCGAAAGCGCTCTGACAGAACAATGCCGGGACGACATGACCCCGCGCTGGAAAAAACCCAGCGATCTCACACTTCACCCATGAATTCGACACCAGAACCGCGGAAGAACGTGCGACGACGAGAGGATGACCACGCGATGAATAGCAGAGGCCGGACGAAGGTTCAGCGGACGACGGTGCTCAACTGGCTGCGGAAGATCTGCGGCTGGCCGAACACCACCGAGATGACCCGCGCCGACTTCGAGCGACTGCTCAAGACGGTGCCTCCGAGCAACACAGAGGACCTCGGCCAACACGGGGCGACGCGGTACCGTGAACGGCACACGCACGGGCTGCTGCAGTCGATGACCACGAACCGGTGGAACCCAATGGACCACGGACCCGTGATCATCGCGAACGGGCCGATGGGCCTGCGGATCGAGAACGGGGAGCACCGGCTGCGGGCGGGCAGCATAGCGTCGATGAATGGCCCCGTCGAAATGCTGATGAAGCTCAAGGAGTACAAGACCGAGGACGAGTACCGACAGAGCCTGCAGCAGCACGATCAGCTCGTGAAAAAACGCACGATCATGATGCAGGCCGACGCAGCCGGAACACCGATCCCGAAACTCGGCCTGCAGAACCCGGGGGGCATGGTGCCGACGATCTTCTCAGGAGCCATGTGCCTCATGGCAGAGTTCGGAACGAGACAGAATCCGTGGCCGGTGACCTACGAGACGTGGCGGGAGCACGTGCTCCCGGTACTCGGAGAACCGATCAAAACGCTGACCGAGGCGTCGCAATGCGAGAGCGCGTACGACCATCAGGACCGGATACGAATCGAACGCAAGCTGTACCAGATGCACCCCACGGCGCTGCTTCTGGAGTTCTGCCGGGTCGATCCCGAGAAGGCAACGACATTCATCAACCGCCTTCTGGGCGGCAAGCACGCGCTCCGGTCAGACCACATCCGGAACATCAGCGACTGGATCCGGAACGAAGCGGCCAAGGCCGCCCGAGACCAGGCACTTGGTGCATGGCGCCACACACTGCCGATGAAGCTCATCAGCGGGTGGGAGTCCCACTGCACGAACCTCAACCGACCGCGGCGAGTCGTAGTGAAGAAGCACGTAACGATCCACCGCTCGAGCCTGATCTGGTGGCCCGGATCGACGGTAAAGCGATCCCGCGACACGACCGAGGCCAAAGGCACGAACCCCGGACCTCCGGAATCCGGAACCACCAGTGACGGAACCGCCCAGCCCTGAAGCGCGGAGCATCCGAACCAAGCCCCGCATCACCCTGACACATCTGCTGACGTACAGACAGGGATCGACCAAGCGTGCAGATCGACAATGCGTCCGACTCAACCCCGAATGGCCGGGGATCGACCTGAGCTGACAGCAGCATTCGAAGAAACCACCAGGGTCTCCCGCGCGCGGGAATCAACCCCGCAGCAGCACGCTCTACGAGACATTCCGGAAAGCTTCCCCGCAAAGGCGGGGATCGACCGAGGGCTTCAGGAAGAGACAGGCTGGCGGAGAACCCTACCGCGAGCTCACGGGGATCAACCCATCTGGGGACGCACGCGGGGGTCCACTCCCCTGAACGAGCTCGCGCAGTCAGGAGACCGCGACCTAACCCCGAACGGACGGGGATCAAGCAGACAGGTCGGAAACCGGAGAAAACACTCTCACCGAAATCCCTGAACGGGGATCCACCACACCGACCGCATAAGTGGGATTAACCCCCCACACGCAACCCCAGCCGCTCATGACGATACACACTCTCTCGGCTGGTCTCGCCACCCCAGGTACGCGGGGATCGACCCCAGGCACTGAACCACGCCTCGACCATGACCGACCCCCCGCCACCCGCGGGGATGAACCGCGCAGCCCCTTTACCAGAACAACGAGTTGGTCTCCAGCCACCCCGCACACAGGGGATCGAGCACGCCAGCCACCCCCGTACAAACGGGGATCGACCCGACCAGAGGCACACGCCAGGTATCGCCCGATAGGCTTCCCCGCAGACACTGCGATCACCCCCCCCTACAATGCCATGACGAGCAGACCAAAAATGCGAAGAGACCCCGCACAGACGGGGATCAACCGACCGTCCCTCGACACTCACCCCGACCAAGACGGGGATCAAGAACTGCGACAGATCATCAGACAGAGGCTCAAGACGCTCGGGAAGAGTCCAGGCACCGCAGAGCGGATGGCGGGAGTGCCACGCGACACGATCCAAAACGTCCTCAGGGGCCGGTCGCCGACCTACGAGAAGCTCCTGCAGATCTGCGACGCGCTGCGCCTGCGACTGACGATCGAGTGCCTCGAAATGGAAGAGTCGCCGCCGCCGCCTATACCGGCAGAGCTGCCGCCAATGCAGGCGCCGAACAGCCTGGCAAGCCGCGCAACGCGCAGAGAGGCCGCAAAGACCGACGTCCTCGCGGCGTACTACACCAGCGCCCCTCGAGGAGAGATAGTCGACCGTCTTCGCCAGATACCCGAAGACATCGTCGCGGAGGTGATCGACGAAATGGTCAACGAGGAGGAGCACAACGACGCCGACGAGCTGAGGAGCATGGCCTTTCAGGCGGGATACAAGATATGGTGAGCCGAAACCAACACGGAAAGCCGCGGCGAACGGACCCGAGCCAGCAGCCTCATGCAACATGAAACGGGTCAGACTCACATAGGTTGATCACGGATTCACCTGCGGCCGACGTATTCGACAACGCCCCGAATCTTCGGGGATTAACCAACAGCCGCGACACTACGTGAGCCCACACACGGCCGCGCCCATGGAAAACCAGACCCCACCGAAACGGCTGGCCACCAACAACCTGAAGAAGATCATCAAGGACAGGCTCGACCAGCTGAAGCTCTCGCCGAAAGCCGCGGAGAAGACCGCCGGCGTGCCGCCGGACACGATCAAGAGCGTCCTGAGGGGCCAGTCGCCAACCTACGAGAAGCTGCTGAAGATCTGCAACGCGCTGGACTTGCGACTGACAATCGAGCGCATCACGAGACAAGAGACGGAGCCGACAACACCGGCAAAGCCGCATGGGACGGTGACCAGCAACCAGACGAGCGCAGCGCGCAGGCAGGCCGCAAAGAGCGCCGTGCGCACGACGTACTACGCCAGCTCCCCTCGAGGAGAAATAGTCGAACAGCTTCGCAAGATACCCGAAGACATCGTGGCAGAGGTGATCGACGAGATGGTCACCGAGGAGACGTACCAGGACGCGGACGAGCTGAGGGACATGGCCTTTGAGGCCGGCTATAAAATATGGTGAGATGGAGACGAGCGTGAGCCCCAGGCCCGGAGGCCGTGCCGGCCGTCTCAACCCGTACCGACTGCCTCAAACGCCATATAGCACAGCACACTCACATATATTGAGCCAACAAGCATCAGAGCACGGCAGACTCGAATATATTGAGCCGATCAGCATCACCCCCGGGACACCAGCGACTTCAACGGCGACAGGCGCATTCGAGCGTGGACACGAACAGAGAGAGGGGCTATAATGAACGCGATGAATCGACCCGGTGTTGCCGCACCTTGTAGGACATTCCAATCTCGACCCCGCACGGGCGGGGATCGACCGCACCGGGGCACTCTACAGATTGAACCCCCGCAGAGCCGGGGATATGCCACTGCATTTCAAAGCGAGTCTGGGGACCCGAAACCGGCCTCACGGCCGGTTTCGGGTCCCCAGGTTCGCTTGACGAGAACAATTCGGCCGATTTTCGGGTGTGAATTCACACCTCCTCGGGACCGCGCCCGACAGCACCAAGACAGGCACAACGAGCCGCCGCGACGGGGACCCAACCCTGCATTTCAAAGCGAGCCTGGGGACCCCAAAGCGGCCTCGCGGCCGGTTTCGGGTCCCCAGGTTCGCTTGACGAGAACAATTCGGCCGATTTTCGGGTGTGAATTCACACCTCCTCGAAACTGCGCTCCAGCACCAGGATCGACATAAGAAAACCCCACGCTACAAACACTGCATAGACACCGCGCAGAGACGCGGATGACCACTGACCAGCACCCCGCCCGCGCGGGGATCGACCGCTGCGGGTCCAGTTCCGCGGCTTGGGCTTGCGCATTGTGCGGCTGGAGATCGGCTGCTGTTGGTGCGCGCGGCCAGCTCGGTGCGTTCCCCGCGGTTGCGGGGATTGACAGGTTCTCGCGTTCTGCTACCTCGCGTTTGCGGGGATCGCCCTCTTGAGGATCCACCTGTCCGGTGTCCTGGACCGATTCCACCTTGTACCCCGCACCTGCGGGAATCGACCTACCCCGCACCTGCGGGGATCGACCTGCCATGGTGCGGCGTTGGACCGGCTACCCCGAATACACGGGGATCGACCGACTTCAGCCCGGCGGAGAATGCGGTTAGATAGCTCCACCCCGCGCATGCGGGGATCGACCCAAGCCCTTATAGGGCGGACTGCGGACCGGCCACACTCCTTGACACCCCGACTTGTCGGGGATCGACCAGTCTCCGCGACCGTCCAGGGACCGACTGCCGTCAGCTACCCCGCGCACGTGGGGCTCGACCCCGACCCGACACCGGACCACGCACCCCGCCGAGACGGGGATCGACCGCCACCCGGCCATCAGCACGCCACGTCGGACTCGTCGCGGAAGCCGCTCACGCCGGACCGGCAACGCTCCATCTCGCCGGTCCACCTGTCCACCCGGTAGAAGATGACCCGCCCCGGGGCAATCTGCACCTCGCGGAACTCGTAGCGGCTCGCCACGAAGCTCGAGCCCAGGTAGACGAACCCGAGCAGCACCGAGACAACCGCGAACGCGATCAGCGAGTACTTCAGAAACCGCGGCAGCCCGGAGAAGAAGCCCCCCGCACGCGGCGCGCCGTACTGGCCCTTGAAGTACGACGCGAGCGGAATCCGGACCGCGCCGACCGTGCCGCCGGGCCCGGCCCCGGGCATCATGACCAGCACCCCCGACTCCGTCGCCACCGCTCCGCCGGAAACCACGAGCGACTTCGAGTCCACACCCTCCGACACCATGTCGGCGCGCATCCCCCCGGGAAGCGTGACCCCCGGCGGAAGACCCTCGAGGGCCTCGCTGACCGGCACATGACTCCCGGGAACCTGCCGCGCGCGCGAGACGCCGACACCCGGCGGCAGCTGCGACGTGTGCGCCGAGCTGTCCCCCGCGGACGGGTCGCCCACCGCCTGCCTCACCGACTCGACGGCCACCCGCTCTTCAACCACGTGCTGCCGCGACGGGTCCGTGTACGGCCGCACGCCGCGAGGCGGCGCCCCAGCGCGCGCAGCCGCGAGCGCGGGATCGTGGTAGTGCGGGCGACGGCCGTGGACACCGGCGTGGCCGCACCCAGCATGAACAGGAACAGGCTCGGGCCCCACCACCTCTACCTCCGGCACGCGGACGCCGTCCCGATCAGACCCAACACCTGGATCGCCGCCGGCGCGGTACGCACCACCAGCTGTCGCCGCATCCTCGAGATCCTCGACGTCGTGGACGACGCCGGCGGCCGCCGACGAATCGCCGACCGACTCCGGACCCGTCTGCGGAAGTCCGCCGCTCAGCGCCCGGTCGAGCAGCTCGCGGACGATCACCGTCTTCGGCACATGCCGGCGAGCCGCCTCGTTCTCCACCCAGCGCTTCTGGTCCGGAGAAAGCCCGATCTTCATGCGCGCCATCGCCTCGGCGGAACCGTTCCCGCCGGCGCCGCCGGCGCCCACGAAGCGGCCGCCCGCGTCCCGGCCGACGAGCTCGGGCCGGGCACCGCCGGGCTCGGCACCCAACTGGCGCTCCGCCATGCGCATCACACTCTGAACACCTCGTGTCAGCTGCTTCATCATCCCTCCCCGGGAAACCTGCCGAAAAACACCGTCACCGCGACGAAGCGCCCCGACCACCGGAAGCGCGAAAACCACGACCGCAGCGACAAGCCGCGACCCAGGCCCGACTCAGAGATCGCCGCCTCGAACCGTCACCACCACGGACTCGCCGCGCAGCCGACGCCCGCCGCTCGAGGCAGACCCGACCGAACCAAGTCGCTCCAGGACAGAGGCACCTCGGGAACCGGCGGCAACTCCGGAACGAGGAGCATGGCCGCCACCAACGCGACCGACGCCAAGACCGCCAGTCCCATCTGCCAGTACATGACGAGCCCGGCAACGACCGGGCTACGAGATCCACGAATCAACATCAACACCTCCCGAAGTCACGAACATCGGTACGCGCCCGCCAGCGGCGACAACAACAAAAATCCCCAAGAGGGGAATCGAGCAGCCAATCGGAAAGCTGGGACCAACCCGGACCAACCCCTCGCCTGCAGGGGAATCACCACCGACGCGTTGAACAGCCGCGACCCGCGGGTCGCGCCAAACCCGACCGCACCGCGTCCGACCACGAGATCGGACCACCGACACGCAGTGCATCCGAAACGAGGAACAGAGCCCCCATCACGAACATCGGTTCACGCGCCCGCCAGCGGCGACAACAACAAAAATCCCCAAGAAGCAGCCAATCGGAAAGCTGGGACCAACCCGGACCAACCCCTCGCCTGCAGGGGAATCACCACCGAACCCGACCGCACCGCCGCCACGAGATCGGACCACCGACACGCCATCCGAAACGAGGAACAGAGCCCCCATCAAGATGAACGAGGCCGACGGCCACCGCCATCTTCCCGTTCATCGGGATGAACCGGTCGACAAACCCGATCAACCTAGACCATCCCCCCAACCCCCTCCGACCAGCCATCATCAACACCCCGCCGAAAAACCAGCCACCGCCACGTCACCGCCGGACCCGCCGGACAACGCGCGATCGGCACCAACCACGAGACCGACAACCAACGACGGCCATCAACCCGACAACCGCTAGAGCGGGAACCGACGAGCCGATCCCGGGCCCGTTCCGGACCAGCCACCACCCCACCCCTCCACCAAAACCCCTCATCCCCCGAGGGAGAACACGCAAGCGACAACCGCCGCCAAGGGCGAAGCAGCCGGCACCGGCCGGCCGCGGCAAGCCCGACCGATTCACGTCGGACCACGAGCGGAGCACCTCGACAAGCCGCAACTCCGAAACGAGGAACAGGCTCCCCAACAACGCCGGACTATCCCCAACAGGGGAACCAATCCAAGATCTCGAAACTCCGGAACCGCAACGAAGCACAGCCGAACAGATCGGAACATCCCCGCGCGCGCGGGGTTCGGTACATCAGGCTGGCGCGTTCTCCCACGGCCGATCCCCTCACACGCAGGGCGTGAACACAACGAAGAGGTCGACCGGCGTGCCGACGCAGAATCGGGCGATCAACAACGAACACCGTCGAACACCCCGGCAACCGGGGATACACCGATCCGAGCGAGAACACCGCTCAAGGCGTGAAGACGTGAACACACCCCAACACCCGATCAACCCGATTCATCCCCGTCAAACCCGAACGACCCGATCGCAGTCGCGAGACGAAAATCCCGCTCCCCGACCATCGCCACCTTGAAAACCCCTCCAGCCAAATCCACCCGATCAACCCGTTCAGCACGATCACCGCGATCACCACCAGTCAATCCCCTCCGGCCAAAACCCGACCGTCCAAGCGATCACCGTGATCACCACCGAGCAGTCCCCTCTCGCGAAAACCCGACAGTCCAAGCGATCACGCGGTTTTCAACCCAACGCTTCTAAACGGGCTGGAAACCATCTAACCGCCACTCCAGCCGAACTTCGAATGCGACCCCGATCGGGAATCTCCCCGATTACCTGCCCGGAACCGAGCGACCGCAGATCGCCAATCTCACCGACCACCACCAATCCCCGGTAGAAATCCCCGCCACCAGCCAACACCTCCTCGACCAATCCCCGCACCAAATCCGACGAGCCCGGGAGCAGCCAGCAGTACACCAACGACGCTCCGCGCAGACCCCTGCAGCCGATCAGCTCGTGCAAGAACAACACGCGGTCGGCAACCCCGGCAGCACCAGCCATCGCCCGTGCGCGCACGACCAGCCGAGCGGACGCCTCGATGCCGATCCCCCGACAGCCCCGCTTCGACGCCAACTCGACCAGCACACGGCCATCACCCGACCCCAGGTCAACCACGAGATCCGACCTCTCGACCCCAACCCCTTCGATCAGAAGATCGACGACAATTCCTGGATCGGGGCGCCACGGCGCGAGACAGACAGTCGGCACTTCGAGCGCATCAAGACATTCCTCACCGCTCAAGCGCCAGCGCGGAATGACGAAGCCCGCCCGGTCCTCGCCGGCCGAAACAGTCATCAACGGATCCACGACACCAGACTGCGAACAGGAAGAAGCGTGGATACACCGGCCAGGCGACCGGCAAGATGCGCACCCCGGTACCCGGGGATACACCACCCAACCCACCCACCACCGTCACCGTCACTCCTCATCAACCAAGGCCTCAGGCACCACGGGCTCGGGCGACACGTCGCCTGGACGCTCCGACCAACGGGCCGAAACCGCACCCTCGCCCTTCGGGCCACGCCTCCCCGTCAACGCCAGGTTTCCCGCGAGATGAGCGCCCGACCGGTACCCCTGCGACCGCAAGTAGACGACATCGTTGACCAGCGCCGGCAATCCCCGGCGCACCGCCTCACGAAGGACCAAAGACTTCGAGAGTCTGAGATCCGCGCACACGCGATCCAGCGCGACCGCGAACGACCGCGTCACACTCAGCTTCAGGCGCACGTCGTGCGGCTCCCAAGCGGCAAGCAGATCCTCAAGATCAACAGACATGGAGGTCTATCCCCGACAAGCGGGGTTCTGACAGAAAAGCTTCAACCGTACATCGTGCGGCGGTCTATCCCCGACAAGCGGGGCCTCTCATCGGATGTGGTCCGGTCCGGTCCATCCCCTAGATGCATCTCCATCGGGGAACCAAAGAGGACAACCCCGCGACACCAAAACGTCAATCAAGATCCCCCCCAACCGATCCAGACTCATCCCCGCCATTCGCCAACTCAGCCGGAAAAAGCTGCTCAAGCGCCGACGCAACCACCTCCTCGCATTGCTCCGACGAGACGCCAACGACCGCCGCCTGGGCCATCGCCATTGCGCGAACCTGCTCGACCCCGAGGTCCGGATCCTGCTCAACCAATACCCGACAGTACGTCGTCAACTGCGCGACCGGCGACGGAGTCGGCACCTCTTCCCGATCCGAACCCGAACCAACAACCCCCTGCTGATCACCCGAAAACTCGTCCCGGTGCTTCTCGCACCACACAGCAATCGACCGGTGAGCACGCTGCAAAGCCATCCGAACCAGTTCACTCCTCGAGAGTCCAGACTGCTTCGAAAGAGCGGTGTACTGCTCGGCGAGCGTCGACGGAATGAACGCAACAATCCGAACCTTGGCACCACGACCCATCAAAAACCCTCCCCGTCCAAGCACTGACCAAAGCCAACCCGACCAGCAAAATCCCGATGACCAGAAGCCCGATTCACCCCAACCTCACGTCAAAAGCCAACCTTCCACTACACTAGTGAAATGACCATGCACGTGAACGTGTACCGTGCTGCATGAATAGTACACACCACGTGCAGTACCCGAAAAGTCCTACCAAAATAGAGTGAACTGGGCCCACGACTACTACATGAAATCCACTGCACAATCCGGTCACATGTACATCATCACTGCACTCATTTCTGCAGTGAAACCCGACATGAACCCCATTTCTCTAACGACCCCAATTCACGTGTATTTCACTGCCTTATCAGTACCTATGTGTGTACTCCGTTCCGTTAATTAAGACCCCAACCCATGGGTTAAGGGAGCGACCCCCCTCGGGTCGCTCCCACGGACGATTTTTCCCTGCGGGAAGGCGATTTAAGGGTGCACCGATGGTGCAGTTGATAGTGCACTAGGGCACTGTCCGTGCACCAAGGAGGGTTCCGCCCCAGAGGCGGACCAAAGGCCATCAGGTGCACTAAACGTGCAGCTGACAAGACACGACCAAAGGCCGGTGTCCGGCCGACGAGAAGGCGCCGATGGTCACGTGCCGCATCGCGGTGAAGATGGCGGCGCCCTCGGCGCCGCGGGAGGATCACAACGCACTGACCGAGTGGGTGAACGTGATCGCATTCACCGAGAGAACGCGCCACCTGCTGATGCAGTGCGAGAAGGGAATGCTCGTCGCGATCTCCAGAAACGTCACGAAGGAGTTCTACCAAAGCCGATCGGGTGAGCGGGAGATCAGCCGGACGATCATCGTCGAGGACATCTTGTCGACCGCCGGCAGCCTCCAGCCGGAGGTCGCCCACCCGGCCGACATGGACCACGAGATCAAGACGACGGCTCACCGATCTCGTGCCCGTGGCCGAGCCCTTGCCCGACGACGGGCTGCCCGACCTCGACTGATCGAGTCCGCGAAAACTCGAGGCGTCAAGGAAGAACTCGAAGCGGGACGCGCCGGCTCCGCGCCGAGAATCCGAGCCGGAAAACGACGCGACCCGATGACGACCCAGCGCGAGAACGATCCGGAAAAGTCGCGCGGAGCGCCGACCGCCGACCGGCCAGCATGACGCCGCCAGACCGATCCACGCACCGAAAGCGTCCAGGTTCGAACGCCAACTCGACGCGCCAGAAGAGCCGACCGCAGCAACAAGCGGAGCGAAAACGGGCAAGACCGCAGCCGCCAGAACGCGGCGGATCGCAGGCGGAGCCACGCATCACACAGCGCGTTCTTTACCGCACAACGGGTCCGGCGCGGGGAAATCGGAGCCAGGACCATCGCGGAATCCTCCAACCGCTGCTCGGATCCACGCGCTCCAAACACGCCGGACTACGACAGAGCCGCGAACGGATTGGCCAAGCGACAACGCGATCACGACACACGCGACGAGCGGCTGACGCCACCAGCAGCAGCGAGCAAAGTCGCCGACGCGAACGCGATCGTGATCCAAATGACCGCGGAAAGATGACGGCACATCGGCCAATCTGCCCGCTCGGTCAGCGCCAAGACGCAACGGCGCGAAGCGGCTGAACCCGCGATCAGGCGCGCGACTCCGCACCAGCAGGGCTCACCCGTAGCCCGTGAACGGGGGCACCGACTCGCTCGAGTCTGCGAACAGCATCACTCGCCGCAGGCCGGCGAAACCGCCACGACGTCGACACCGACGACGAACTCCGAGATCGTCAACGGGCTCCGATCCGTCGGCGCCGGAGTCGACCACGAGGAACTCCACCGACATCCTCCGCAGCCAAAAGCCAGCCACCGCCTGCGAGGACGCGGACTGTCTCGAGTACGACAAGGACCGCCTCCAGGCGGTAGACCGAAACGAAAACGCAGCACGTCCGCTGACTAGATCGGCACCCGAGCAGCACCCGAGCAGCTCGGCGGACGAACGACGCGTCGAGGCGAAACCGGCGACCGGTGGCCGACGAGGCGACTGAGACGACGCGACGCGTGGCGGACGCAACCTCGGCGAGAGCACGCAGAGCGTCCACCGAACGGACGCGACCGCGCGACGGTCGAAGGCCTGGACGACCGATCCGGCGGCCCGGAACCGATCGAGACGAAGCGAACTCCGAACCGAATCAGCGCCCGGCGGACGCCGAGTGCGTTCAACGCGCATCAACGCTGACGACCGCGCCGACCGCGTCAACGAGGTTCACGCGCACGCGAGTCCCCACCCTTCAAGATGTCCCCCGGCGTTGACCAACGCGATCACGCGAGTCACGTCCAGACGGTCGGACAGCCCCAAAGATCCGATCCGGCGACGACGCGGCGAGAACCAGCGCGAGCGACGAGCGCACGAAACCAGCGGCCAAGCGCTTCCGCCCCGCCGCGAAGCGAGCCGGGAATCCGGCGGCCACGAACCCCTCCAGGGGGTGAAGCCCGCGCAGCAACGACCCCGACGGGGGACCGCAACCCCGACCGAGAACCGATGGTTCGAGCACGAGCCGGAGCCAATAGATGGGTGGTCGGAGAACAGGAAACGCCAGACACCGCGATGCGGACCGGCACGAACGAGGAACAGGAATCGCACTCGAGAGTGCGGACGACCGCGGCAACACGTCACCGAGGAGCACACGATGAACGACGCTGACCGGCACGATCAGATCGAGGCACTGACTGAACTCAAGCGCCTCTGGACGACGAGGACTCCGACAGAAACGACATCCGGGACGCGGCGATCCGAGCCGTCAACGGATTCGACGCGAGCATCGCGGCCCACGACGGGTGGCGGCCCTACAGCCGACGGGGATCATCGGACCCCGGGACGCGGGCCGAAGCCGACCAGCTCGGAAAGGACGGGGTCGAACGCCACCCCGAGTACCGGGGTCGCCTGCGGGGCCGCGTCGGAAGCGCCATCGCGGAGATCGCGATCACGGAAACGGCCGCCGAAGACGGAGACCCAAGCGCTCAAAACGCGCGAGACGACGAGCCCGAACTCCGCCGAGTCGCGAGCACCTGGCGCATCAATCTCTACCACCACGGGCCATGGACCCTACTGGGCACGACCACCGGATCGCTCGCCGACGCCGAGATGGCCGGCGCTCGCCGGCAAGAGCCGAGCGGATCGAGGTGAACACGCTCTGGAACCTCAACGGGACCAGGACGCGCAAGACGTTGACGACCGATCTCGCGTTCGGACGCACGGACATCAGCAACCCGCGGTTCGCGTACCCCTTCGTCACCGCGGGCTCGAGACTGACGAGCGAGACCCTCAAGCGGCTGATCCTCGTCGCCTACAGCGCTTGCAACGACGAGCCCAGCGGCGAGGAACTCGCCGAGGACCGGGCAACCGCCGAGGCAACAGCCGACATCACTCTGAACGGGCGGGACGGATGGCTGACGGCCGTCAACCGCCTCGTCCGCAAGAGAGTACTGCCTTGCCTCCCGGCCGAAGCAACACCGCCCCAAGGGATCCGAATCCTGCTTCACGACGAGTGGACCGTGCCGGTCAAGACGGAGACGTACCGCCGGACGGACCCGCTCCGGAAGCCGATCGAGACCGACCCGGGACCGGGGCGCGAGCGCGCCAACCGGCTGCGGTACGAACGCGGACCATTCGACGGACACCGGGGAATCCTGCTCGGCACGGCGGTCGAACTGCACTCGGGGCTGTGGCAAAAGCTCGTCGCGATGCACGACGCCGAACGCGGCGAAACGCTCTGGGAGCCCGAGAGCCCGATCCATGGCCGAGCGATCAAGCTCGACGACACGCTCCGCGGCATGGCTTGGGACGAAGGTCACCAGGAGGCTCAACACGGCGTCGTCTGGATTCTGAAGACCCGCCGGCTGCCGAGCACGACGCGGCTGAGCTACATGGCGACGACCGGAGGCGACCCCGAGCAGCCAGGGCCCGTCACCGTCCACGTGCTCACGGCAGCGGAGCACGACGAACTCCGCAAGCGGGTGCTCGGCCCGCTCCTGCAGGCCGTCGTCGACCACGAGAAAGAACGCGGAGAACACGCCGCCGACGGCGACCACCCCCTGCAGGAGCTGCTCGCTGAATGCGAGGCGCGGCGAGAGACGAGCCTCACGGGGCGCTAGCGACAGAACGGCGCACCACCAGGATGCACCGCCGGTGGCCTCGGCAACCGGGACCAGCGCGCGCCGCCGGAGCGCCACCAACGCTCGGGCGGAACCCGCAACGACCGCACGCGCAACCGGTCGACCAAGCGACGAGGAAACGATGAAGCACCTGAACAAGCACGCCGACGACCTGATCGAGATGCTCGCGACGGCAATCGAGGCGCGGGCGGCGCCGTGGCAGAAGCCCTGGAAGTGCGATGCGAAGCTGCCAGCGAACCTGGTGACCGGCAGGACCTACACCGGCCGGAACCTGATGATGCTGATCACCGTCGGGGCGATCGCCGGCTACGACGACCACCGGTGGGCGGGGTTCCAGCAGGTCAAGGCGGCCGGGGGCCACGTGCGCCGTGGGGAGCACGGCCACTGGATCTGCATCATGCGGAGCTGCGGCGGCGGTGGCCGCTAGCACGACGGCGACGACGCGGACCTCGCTCGGAACAACCCGCGAGGACACGGACGATCCCGCAACCCGAAAGAGGGCGCGGGAGTACACGTACACCACGTTCCGGCCGGTGTGGAACGCAGCGCAGTGCGAGGGCATCGCGCCGCTCGAGGACGGTCCGAAGTCTTGCCTAGCGGCCGGCCACCCACATTCACGATCATCGCGCACGCCCCCGCCGCCCGTGTCCGGGCTTGACCGGGCCGAGCCGACCGCGGAGCCAAAGCCCTCCACTCTCCCGGCCCAAACCCCAACTCTATACACGGCCCGAGGGTGAGCCGGCCGCGGCGCCGGTGGCGTCGGTCACGTGTCGTCGAGGAGAACTCGGACATCCTGCGGGGGCGGGGCCGCCCGACCGGGAGCGGGGCCAAGAAGCCCACCGCCCCCTCAAGGCGGACTCCGAGGTCGGGGCGCGACCACGCCGGCGACCTGAACAGACTGACCCTGCGGACCGCGACAAGCAGCCGTAGCCCAGAACGGAGGGCGGCGAATGGTCGTCCTGGGCCGGGGCGAGCCCGTCGGAGGGATCCAGACCCGGTCACAGGGCCGGTCAGGGCCCGCCAGCAGCGGTTAACGCGCTGACCGGGCGGCACTTGGAACAACTTCGAGGACGCCCCTTCTGCTCTACGTTAGTGTAAGGTCGTACAGAATACCGGCTCGGCCGACCTCCACGATCGCCCGGAAATGGGGTCCCCGGGGGGGCGGGGTCGAGTCGTCGAGGACAGCCGAGGAAACGCTCAGGGTCGCCCCCACGCGACGCCGCCCGGCGCTGGCCTGAAGCAGCTGCTTCCAGACCTGGCGACGCGGTGTGGACCGAACGCGGTGAGAGAGCGTCGGCGAAGGCCGGAACCTGAGCCCGCCGTGGCCGGCGACCGCGACGAGTCGCGGGGAGGGGAAGAGCCGCGGACAGTTCAAGGGCGGGGGTATGTTCAGCAAGCGCTCCGCGATTTCACAAACGAAAGGAACGGGGGCTGGCGGAGGACCGCCAGCACAGCCTGCCTCGAACGAGGCTGGCAGGAGTCGCAACGCACACGACAACGGGCCGGATCGACGACATCGAAGGCATCACCTCGGGAGCCCGCATCGCTTGAAGGACGATCAACGCGGAGTCAACACGGGTCATCATCTGGAGGGTCCAGGGTGGTCCATGGCATTCAGGAATGTACGCGGGAACTCCCGGACCGCGGTGTTCACGGGCAGCCAGTCGTACGTGAACACGATCACGGCATGAGCGCGAAACGGGGAGCGGAACGGCCAGTGGTGGCCCCGGCCCTGGTGGCAGCGGGAGCCCCGTTGAATGCACGGCTGCGGGCCGGCGGCATGCTGCCGGCCCGGGGCTGCTGAGCACACGGAGCGGCTGCGGCTGCGCCAGCGTGGACGCCCCCGCCCAAGGGCGGGCCTCCGGCGGGAATGCCGGTGCTCCCGGGTTCCGGTGGAGTCTTCGGGCCCAATGCGGATCAGCTGCGGCCACCGCAGTCCGGCCTCCGGTCGAGCGCGGACTGACGTGAGGCGCCTCCGGGCCGCCGGCGAATCGCCGCAGGCCATGTCGGAGGCCACGGCGGCGCTCCTGCCGCGCGGCATGCACCCGCCCAAGCGGATGGGCGTGGGCAATACGCGGGGAACACGCCGCGGAGCGCGGCCACCCGGTGCGGGAGCTGCTGGCCGAGTGCGAGGCGCGACGGAACACGAAGCTCGCGGGCGCGTAGCGGGAGAGCCGCGCACCCCCCGGATGCGCAGCGGCGCACCGGCGAAAGCGACCGGCTCATCGATGGCGCCGCCGGGGCCCCGCTACCGCGCCGGGCCGCAGACGAAGCGCGGCGCGCGAGCGGCGGGCGATTCGAACGACGAGGAGATCATGAAGCACGCGAAGAAACACGCCGACGACCTGATCGAGATGCTGGCGACAGCCATCGAAGCGCAGTCGGCACCGTGGCAGAAACCGTGGAAGTGCGACGCGAGACTGCCGACGAACCTGATCACCGGCAAGGTCTACACCGGACGCAACCTGCTGATGCTGGCGACCGTGCGGGCGCTCAAGGCCTACGACGATCACCGGTGGGCGGGATTCCAGCAGATCAAGTCGGCCGGCGGCCACGTCCGCCGGGGCGAGCGCGGGCATTGGATCTGCATCATGCGCACCGTGGGCGCAGCGCGAGCAGCGGGGCAGAACGACGTCGACCTCGACCAGGAGAGCGACGGCTCGCTGTCCGGGCCCGGGCGGCGGAGGACGACGCGCGGGTACACGTACACGACGTTCCGACCGGTATGGAACGCGTCCCAGTGCGAGAACATCGCACCGCTCGAGGAGGCCGAGGCCACCGATGAAGGCAAGCGCCGGCGCATCCTGGCCGGCGAGGGTCGACATCAGGCGGCGCAACGACGCGTGCTACCGCAGCCGGAGCGACGAGGTCCTGCTCCCGCGACGCGAGCAGTTCGACGAGCCGGTGGGGTTCTACCAGACTGCGCTGCACGAACTGGCGCACGCCACGGAGCACGAGAGTCGGCTCGACCGCCACCTCGACGAGAACCGGTTCGGCTCCGCGCAGTACATCCGCGAGGAACTCGTGACCGAGGTGCCGGCGTTCCTGGCGAGCACGAACGCCGACCTCGGGCACAGCCCGGGAGTACTCCCTGCTGGGGATCGACCGCGCGCACGACTCGAAGACGGTCCGAAGTCTTGCCTTACCTATATATATAGTGGGAACTGGGGGTCGGCGAGCCACGCCCAGGCACGATGCACAGCGATCATCGTGCTGACCGCGATCCCCGCGAACCCCCAGGCTGTCGGCACGGCGGTCCACTCCGAGACCCACTTCGCCTCCGCTGGACTACGCGTCCCGAGACCGCATGGGGACGCACGGGTCCGACGACCAGTTCGACATCCCAATGGGCGAGGCACCGAATCGGGATCGCCCGGAAATGGGGTCCCCGGGGGGGCAGGGTCGAGTCGTCGAGGACAGCCGAGGAAACGCTCAGGGTCGCCCCCACGCGACGCCGCCCGGCGCTGGCCTGAAGCAGCTGCTTCCAGACCTGGCGACGCGGTGTGGACCGAACGCGGTGAGAGAGCGTCGGCGAAGGCCGGAACCTGAGCCCGCCGTGGCCGGCGACCGCGACGAGTCGCGGGGAGGGGAAGAGCCGCGGACAGTTCAAGGGCGGGGGTGTATTCAGCAAGCGCTCCGCGATTTCACAAACGAAAGGAACGGGGGCTGGCGGAGGACCGCCAGCACAGCCTGCCTCGAACGAGGCTGGCAGGGATCGCAACGGACACGACAACGGACCGGATCGACGACATCGAGGGCATCACCCTCGGGGGCCCGCACCGCTTGAAGGACGATCAACGCGGAGTCAACACGCGACAGGGGAAACTGACCCCCTGGCGACATTGAAAACTGACCCCCCTTGGCCAAGGAGGAGTCAGACAGATGAATGGATGCGAGGATGTCGGCCCGTGGGCAGGGAGGCCACGGGCAGAGATGATGAAATCCGACGAGGTGGAGGCGATGCTGCATCTGCATGCGCTCGGTTGGGGGTTGAAGCGCATCGCGAGGGAGTTCGGGTGCAGCAAGAACACGGTGCGGCGCTACGTGGCGGCCGACGGCTGGATGGCCTACAGCCGGCCGGTCCGCGGCGGCAAGCTCGAGGCTCAGGAGGCCTGGTTGAAGGAGTGCTTCTTTCGGCACCGTGGCAATGCGGAGGTGGTGCGCCAGGACCTGCTGCGGGAGCTGTCGATCGACGTGAGCCTGCGCACGGTCGAGCGCGCGGTCGCGCCGTTCCGGCGGCTGCTGACGGCCGAGGCGAAGGCGACGGTGCGGTTCGAAACGGCCCCGGGGCATCAGTTGCAGATCGACTTCGGGGAGCTGCGGGTGCCGATCGCGGACGAGCGGGTGCGCGTGTACCTGTTCGTGGCGACGCTGGGCTATTCGCGGCGTTGTCATGTCGAGGCGTTCAGGCACGAGCGGCAATCGTCGTGGTTCCGCGGCCTGGAAGGCACGTTCCGGCACTTTGGCGGCGTGACGAAGGAGGTGCTGACCGACAATCCGCGGGCGCTGGTGATCCATCACGACGCGGCCACGCGCGAGGTCGAGTTCAACGACCGGTTCCAGGCGTTCGCCGCCTATTGGGGGTTCCGTCCGCGGGCCTGCGCGCCATACCGGGCTCGGACGAAGGGGAAGGACGAGCGCGGCGTAGGCTACGTCAAGCGGAACGCCATCGCAGGACACCGCTTCGAGAGCTGGGCGGGACTGCAGGCGCATCTGGCGTGGTGGCAGCGCGAGATCGCGGACCGGCGGCGGCACGGCACCACCGGTGAAGTCCCGCTGGTCCGCTTCGAGCGCGAAGCGAAGTGCTTGCGCCCGTGCGCGGACCGGCCGCCGTTCGGCCAGTTGCGGGATCTGATCCGGACGGTCCACGCCGACTGTGCGGTGGTGGTCGACACCAACGCCTATTCGGTGCCGTGGCGGCTGATCGGCGAGCGCGTACGGGTGGTGGTCAGCGGCGGTCGGGTGCGCGTTGATCACGGGCCGGACGTCGTCGCTGAGCACATCGAGCACACCGGCCGGCACACGCGGATCACCGAGCGCGCGCACCTGGTCGGCATCAACCGCGGTCCGCGCCCGGCTTCGGCCGAGACGGACCGGCCGAAGCCGGAGCTGCTGCGCCCGCTCGACGCGTATGCGGCCGTCGCCGGCGGGAGCTTCTGAGATGGATATCGTGGACCATGAGACGCTCCTCGGCTGGCTGACGCGGCTGCAACTGACCGCCATCCGGGACCAACTCGACAGCCTGCTCGACGAGGCCGCGGAGAAGAAGCTGACGCTGCGCGAGGCGCTCGCGTTCCTCGTCGAGCGCGAGGTGTCGCGCAAGGACGAACGGCGCATCGAGATGGCGTTCAAGATCGCCCACTTCCCGGCAGTCCGCGAGCTGGCGGACTTCGACTTCAAGGCGCAGCCGAGCATCGACGAGCGTCAGGTCCGGGAACTGGCGACGTCGCGGTGGATCGCGCACGGGGACGCGGCCCTCCTGCTCGGTCCGCCAGGAGTCGGGAAAACGCACTTGGCGATCGCACTCGGGCGCGAGGCGATCCGGCAGCGCTACTCGGCGCTGTTCACCACGGCCCAGGCGCTGATGGCGGCGTTGGTCAAGGCGCACAGCGCCGACCGCCTGGAGGACCGCCTGACCTTCTACGCCAAGCCGAAGCTTCTCATCGTCGACGAGCTGGGCTACCTGCCCTTCGAGCCGCACGCCGCGCACCTGTTCTTCCAGCTCGTCTCGAGGCGCTACGAGCGCGGCAGCATCCTGATCACGTCGAACCGTTCTGTCGGCGAATGGGGCGAGGTGTTCGGTGACGTGGTGGTCGCCACGGCGATACTCGACCGGCTGCTGCACCACAGTCACGTGTTGACGATTACCGGAGAGAGCTTCCGATTGCGGGAGAAGCGTCGTGCGGGCGTCCTCAGGCTCTCGGCGCCGACGCCTCACGACCGGCCGCAGAAGACGACATGAGTATGCGACCGCCAGCATCGCGACGAGTTCGGACACCGGCCATTGCGCTGGCGTTACTCGTGATCGTCCAGTCGGGTCCGGGTGGCCTGTGGATTCTGTCGTGGCGTGGAAAACGCGCGCGATACGCTCGGTGTCGACTGACGCCTTGCAGAAGGCGCGTTTCCCACAACACCTTGGACGCCGCAGACGGCGCCCACAGGCTCCACAGGCACTTTCGCCGTACTCTCGATCAGGACGTCAAGATAGGATCTCGAAGACCCGTTACGTTACGCCACCGCAAGAGGTTCGCCGTCAGCGTTCCGAACTGACAGAGCATCGTCGCTACGCTCCGACGAGCGTTCACGTTCGCCGGAATCAGCGTTCACGTTCGCCGAAATCGGTGCTCACGTTCAGCGAAATACCCACCACTTCAGCAACATCGCCGTTTCTTCGGGGGCATCAGTTTCGGGGGCCCGCACCGCAATTCCGGACGATCGCGCGGAGTCAACACGGGTCATCATCTGGAGGGTCCAGAGTGGTCCATGGCATTCAGGAATGTACGCGGGAACTCCCGGACCGCGGTGTTCACGGGCAGCCAGTCGTACGTGAACACGATCACGGCCTGAGCGCGAAACGGGGAGCGGAACGGCCAGTGGTGGCCCCGGCCCTGGTGGCAGCGGGAGCGCCGTTGAATGCACGGCTGCGGGCCGGCGGCATGCTGCCGGCCCGGGGCTGCTGAGCACACTGAGCGGCTGCGGCTGCGCCAGCGTGGACGCCCCCGCCCAAGGGCGGGCCTCCGGCGGGAATGCCGGTGCTCCCGGGTCCCGGTGGAGTCTTCGGGCCCAATGCGGATCAGCTGCGGCCACCGCAGTCCGGCCTCCGGGTCAGCGCGGACTGACGTGAGGCGCCTCCGGGCCGCCACGGCGGCGCTCCTGCCGCGCGGCATGCACCCGCCCAAGCGGATGGGCGTGGGCAATTCCGTGTGGGCCGAGGGCTGGGCGGCGCCCGTCACCGGTCCCTCGAGACCACAGGTCGGCGAGGTCTTTGCGCTTTCCCTGCATTCGAGGAATGAGCGGCGGGCCGTTGCGGTGACCGAAGTCCTCGGCGGTCAACCGGCATCTCGCGTACGCAGGCGGTTCCTCCGCACCCACGAGGTCGGTCCGGCGCTGCTCGGGATGTCGCCAATCAGGATCTGAGAGAGCACCTCCCGGCGCTCTCCGACGTTGCTTCCCCCCTCTCAGAGCGCGCGGCCCGAGGCTCCCCTCCCGGCCGCCCACCCAACTGGAGCGCCCGGGAACAGAGCGGCCTGCCGGGCCGCACCAAGGACCGGAAGGGCAAGTTCTCGGACGCTGGTCTATCGAGGTGCCGGGGGACCTGCGTACGAAGCCTGTCCGGCTCATCAGGAACATCAAGAAAGGAGGCAACACCGTGAACAAGCAGTCATCGCCCGTTCGCCGGTGGTTGCACGCCCGGCGGCCAAGACCGCCGCCTGGGACTCAACCGGCAAGTCTGACGTTGAAGTACACCGTGACGAACGTGCCGGGGGGTGACGCCGGCCTCAGGATCGTCGAGTTCGCGCTGGCCGGGCCCCTCGACGGCCCGGAGGCCGCCCGGGCATGGGAGCGCCGCGCCTACATCGGCTCCGACGCGGAGGCGTCGGAGGAGGTGCTCCTGGACCAGGCGCGCCGGTACTGGCTCTCGGACAAGCTGCTGCTGCCGACCGAGGCCAATGCGCACCCGACCGACGGATTCGAGGGCGGGGGGCGGCTCCTGGGGCGGCTCCCCGCGGTGACGACCCCGCGGCGCCCACCCGGGGCTGAAGGCTGCGGCCGCTTCCCTGTAGCGGCCATCGCCGACGACTTGCCCGTGGGCGGCAACGCCGTCCGCGGGATCCTGAGGGCAGTCCCGCACCTTCTATTAGACGGTTACGGCACAACGCACCCGATGTGCGTGTGAAGGGGTCGTCCTCACGATCGATCCCCACGTCCATCGAACGGGGGAACCGCCGGGCGGTTCAGACGAGGGGGGAAGAGAGAAGGGTAAATGAAGAGCGCGAGGTTGAATGCAGGGCTGCGCCATTTCACGGACGCGGCGTTGTGTGGCGCAGGTGCACCTGCGCAAGACAGAGGCTCCGGCTCACAACCACATCAGAAGGAGGTACGCGTGAGCGAACCGTCATCGTCCTCTCGCTGGCGGCCCGCGCATCGCCCGCGGCCACCCCCGGAGAGAGGCTCGGGGGAGCCATCTCCCGAATCCGCAACGACCCCGTAAACACGTTGTTCGAGAGTGAAAGGAACAGAATCCAATGACAGACAAGCACATCCGACACCATGACCCGTTCGCTCGCACACAGAGCAAGATTCTCGAAGCCCGCCAACTGGTCAGCTCGTCGCTCACCGCCGACGCTGTGCGGCTCATCGAGCGCGACACCCGAAACGAGCTTTCGGGGGACGGCGGGTTGAGAGAGGCGCTGGCGCCCATCCACCGGAAGGCGTTCGAGGTCGTGGCCGGGGTTGGATTGGAAATCCGGCATCGAGGGCTGACCTACTCGGCGATGCCGGACCAAGGCCTGGGCACGGGGATCCGGATCGACGTGGAGTTCGCGCTGGCCTTGCCCGAGGCTCCCGACGTCTTGCTCGTTTGGGAGGCTCGGGCCTACCACGGCTACGGCGCAGAGCAGTCACGACAGGGGCTCTGGGAGGCCGCACGCCGGTATTGGCTCTGCGAGCAGCTGGCGCTGCCCACTGAAGGCGATGCGGAGCCGCCCCCGCCGATGGTGCTGGCCAGCGTTTCTCGGTGGTGACGACGGGTCGGAACGACCGTCGCGTCCCGCGGTGAACGATACGCCGAGGCGCAGACAGCGCTGACACGCAGCCGTCGCCTACGACAGCGGGGCAGCCCATCGAGGGTTGACACGCGGTGACCCGAAAAACTCGGCCGTGGCGCCGACCGGCGCCACGGCCGCTCGTGTCGAGGACGAGCTGCTGACCCGCCCGGGAATCTTCGACGTCACCGTGCAGATCTGGAGAAGGGAGGGGGATCACCCCATGAGTGACGGGAACAGGAACGCGGGGCGAGAGGCGCTGCCGGCCGGACCGCAGCGGCCATCGATCACGTTGCCGGCCGAACTCGCCGTCCATCTCGGCCGCGAGTTGTCGGCGTCGGCGGTGGACGACAACGGATGGACGGACCTGCACTACGCGGCGGCCCTGGACTGGCCGGCGTGGCCCCGGGTGCTGCTCGGGGCCGGAGCGCCGTTGAACGCGCGGCTGCCGACCGACGGCGTGCTGCTCGGCCCGGGGATGCTGAGCACGCTGAGCCGCTGCGGCCAGGACCGGTTCAGCCGGTGCCTCCGTACCGGCGCGCCCCCGCTGCACATCGCTGCGCCGAGGGCCACGCACCACCTGCACTGGGCGGCGTCGGGCGACGCCGTGGCCGCGGTCGAAGTGCTGCTGTCCCACGGGGCAAGCATCCATGCGCGAGCGGACGATGGCAGCAAGCCGTTGGATGCCGCGGCGGCCAGGCACGCCTGGAGGGCGGGGCGCGCTGTTGCTGTCGAGCGGCGCCAGTACGGGGACGACGCACGACGACGGCGCCGCCTCCTTCCTGGATACAGGTTCGGGGACGGTGCATTGACACGCGCGCGGCCGACGACGAGTGGTCTGTCGCGCACAGGAACAGGAATTCGGGACGGTGAGTGATGCAGAAGATCGTGGTGAAGAACGAAGACAAGCGAACGGCGTCGGACTCCGGCGCCGCCGATGACCGGCGCGTGACGCTGGTCTTCCCGGCGACCAGCGACGAGTACAAGCAGGCGCGCGCCGAGGTGGAGTCCTGTCCCCAGGCAGCCTCCGAAGCGAGAACCGGCGATCGGGGTGGAGACGAGCGCGTGACTCCGGCCGGAGAAGAACGAGCCGCAACGGCGGAGCCGCCGGCCGGCGGCTACTACGTGGTGACGACCGCCGCGCAGCGGCGGGCCTGGAGCCTGCCGGACCTGGAGAACGAGGCAGCCGCCCCCGACACCGCTCCCGGGGATCCGGACACGCTGGAGACACCCGACCCCGTCCCGGTGATGGACCCCGACGAAGCGCTCGAGCTGCTCTTCGGAGACGGCGCGAGTCCGGCCGCCGACCCGGCCCTCGTGAACGGCGCTGTCGGCGAGATCTTCGCGGACGCCATCGAGGGCCGGCGTCGCGGGCGGGCGGGTCCGGGGCCGGTCGTGAACTTGAAGCACGACCGCGGTCCCATCCCCGCATCGGTCCACGTGACCTTCCGGGAGCGGTGCCGCCAACCGCGCATCCACAACCTGCTGGAGTCGCTCGACGAGCTCATCGAGCCGCTCGAGCGGTCGGTCGCGCCGGGCCTCGAGGCCGCCCGCCGGGAGGTCACCGCCTTGCGAGAGCGGGAGGTCACGCCGGAACGGCTGGGCGAGACCGGCGGCCCGGACTCGGCCGACGAGCTGACCGAGCGCGTCGCGAGGATCTGCTGGACCATCCAGAGGCGCCTGCGGAAAGTCGGCGAGGCTCTGGGGTGGCTCGATTTCGCCGGCATGAAGACCACGCCGTCCGCGTTCCGGCGGTTACTGGAGCAGGTCGAAGAGGACCCGGCCGGGAACATGCCCGAGGAGGGACTGGTCGCGAGGTGCGACGAGGCCCTGCGGGGGTTCGAGCGGACGGCCGGGGACGCGGTCCGCCGCATCCGCGCCGTCGCTGACGCCCGGCGCCAGGTCGAGCGCGACGCGTGGAACGACACCGCCCTCAGACGGATCCGGCATGTGCTGCAGCGTGTCGAGGAGGCGCAGCAGGCGCTGGACGACGACACCCTGCCGAACGAGAAGGTCGAGGTCGTCCGGGAGGGCTTGAAGGAAGAGGAACAGCACGCGGCCGGGCGGCTGGAGGCCGAGGCCCGGCATGTGCTCGGGCGGCTCGAGGCGGCCGACCTGCCGGTCGACCTGCTGACCCGCGCGCTCGACGAGCTTCGCCTGGCGCAGACCCTGGGGAACGAGGCCGGCGCCGTGTCTCTCGAACGGCTGAGGTTGTTGGGGGCCCTGCCGTGGACCGCGCGGGCGTCCGAGCGGGTCGACGTCGAGGCGGCGATGGCCGAGCTGGACGCGGCCCATGCCGGCCGCCCCGAGGCCAAGACGCGCATCCGGCGGTTCCTGGCCACCCGCCAGCTGAACTCGGCAACCTGGACGGTGGAGGGCCGCGCCGGCGGGTCCTGCGTCCGGGACCCTGCGGCCCCGGCGGCCCTGCGCCGCCTCGTCGTGCGCCCGCCCCGGTCCGCCAAGAGGGCCCCCGTCCTCTGCTTCGCCGGTCCGCCCGGGGGCGGCAAGACCTCTCTCGCCAAGCTGATCGCCCGGGCCCTGCGCCGCCCCGCGGTGCTCGTGGCCCTGGGCGGCGTCTGGGACGAGGCCGCCATCCGCGGGCTGCCGACCACGTTCCGGACGCCCGAGGCGGGCCGGATCGTACAAGCGCTTGAGGAGGCCGGGGTCCGCAACCCCGTCATCATCCTCGACGAGATCGACAAGGTCGGCGGCCGCACGCACAGTCACGGCGACCCGTCGGCGGCCCTGCTCGAGCTCCTCGACCCCGAGCAGAACACCCGCTTCCGGGACGTCTACCTGGATGTCCCCTTCGACCTCTCCGAGGTCCTGTTCATCGCGACCGCCAACGACCTGGCGGCAGTCCCCGCCCCGCTGCGGGACCGCCTCGAGGTGATCGAGGCGCCCGGATACACGGACGACGAGAAGGTCGACATCGTCCGGCGGACCCTGTGGCGGGACCAGCTCGAGGTCGCCGGGCTGTCCGCCACCGGCTTCTGGACCCGGCCCCCGACGGCGGGGCATCGGGCGGGGCCGGAGACCGGAAGGCGAGTGACCGTCGAGGTGCTCGACGGGGAGACGGCGGCGGTGTCGCGGCCGGGCTCCATCGAGATGACGGATGCGGCGGTCCTGGCCGTGATCCGCGGCCATACCTGCGAGGCGGGTGTCCGTCAGCTCGCGCGGCGGCTGGGCGCCATCTGCCAGTTCGTGGCGTGCCGCGGGGTGGAGACCGGCGACACCACCCCGGTCACCATCGTCGCCGACGCCGAGGAGGGAGCGCGCCTGGAACCGGCCCGCCGCCATCTCACGGTGACGGAGGTCCTGGGGCTGCCGCGGTACGACTCGCTGCCCGACCACGTCCGGGACGCGCTCTCGCGCGAGCGCGACCACATCCTGGGCCTGCATCCGGCCGACCCGGCGGCGATCACCGCGCAGGCGTGGATCGAGGTGATGGAGGCGGTGCCGTGGCGGCGGGCGCCAGCGGGGCCGCTCGACACGCCGCGGGTGTTGCGGCGGACGCTCGACCGGGGACACGTCGGCCGGGACCATGAGAAGGACCAGGCGCTCGACCATCTGGTGTCTCGCCACGCCGCGGCGGAGAGACACGCGGCCGGCCTCCCCGCCGGAGCGGCCACGGTCCTGTGCCTCGTCGGGCCAACCGGCATCGGGAGAACCGCGTTCGCGCGGGCGCTGGCCGCGGCCCTCGGCCGTCGGTTCCTGCGGGTCTCCCTGGCCGGGGTCGAGAGCCCGGCGGCGGTGCATGGGGCGGCCCGAACCGCTCCCGAGGCGGGGCCGGGCCGGCTCGTGAGCGCCCTGCGCCGGCTCGGCCCCCTGCCCGGCCGGGCCGGCGACAACCCGCTGGTCCTCCTCGGCGAGCTCGACCGGGTGGGCGAGGCGGCGGCCGACGCCCTGCTCGGGGCGCTCGACCCGGCGCGCAACCGCGCGTTCCGGGACCGCTACCTCGGGCTGCCGCTGGATCTGACCGGCGTGCTGTTCGTCGCGGCAGCGACCGACCCCGGGCGGATTCCGCCGCTGCTGCGGGAACGGCTCGAACCGCTGCCGCTGGCCGGATACGACGACGAGGAGAAGCACCGCATCGCGACCCTCCACCTGATCCGGCAACGGCTCGCGCAGCACGGGCTGTCCCCGGATGAGCTGTCGTTCTCCCCGGCCGTCCTGCGACTCCTGATCCGCGGCTACGCGCGGGAACCGGGGGTGCGCCTCCTCGACGACCGCATCGACACGCTCTGCCGCCGGGCGGCGCGTCTGCGGGCCGACGGTTCTTCACCGCCCGGGGAGATGAAGCCGGAGACGGTGACCCGGTGGCTCGGCGCGCCGCGGTTCCGCGACGAGGAGCTCGCGGGCCGGACCCGCCGGCCCGGCGTCGCCCTGGGTCTGGGCGTAACTCCCAGCGGCGGCGACGTTGTGGTCGTCGAGGCGATGCGCCTCCCCGGGGGCGGGTCGATGCGCGTCACCGGGACGGTCGGGCCGAAGCTCACGGAGTCGGCGCAGGTCGCGCTGACGTGGGTGCGCGCGAACGCGGGCCGGTTCGCCTCCCTCCACGCCAGCCTCGACGATGCGTTCGACCTCCTGCATGTGCATCTGCCCCGCGCCGGGCGGTCGAAGGACGGCGCCTCGGCGGGCGTCACCCTTGCCGTTGCCGTCGTCTCGGCGTTGACGGGCCGGCCGGTACGGCGCGATGTGGCGATGACCGGCGAGTTGACGCTCGGGGGACAGGTGGAGCCGGTGGCCGGGATTCGGGAGAAGGTGCTGGCAGCGTGCCGGTCCGGGATGGCGACGGTGGTCCTGCCCGCCGCGAACGAGGCCGACGTCGGCGAGAGCTTCCCCGGCGGGCTGCCTTCCGGCATCAGCGTGCGCTACGCCAGCATCATGGACGAGGTGCTCACGGTGGCGTTGCCCGACGTCGTGGCGTAACCCGCGGCGCGGGACGGACGGCGGAGGCCGGGCGACGGAGGCGGGTGGGAGGCCCGCTGACGACACGGCCCCGGCGTCGGAACACGGTAGCGGCGATCCGGCCTCGAGATCGGCGTCGTCGACGTTGACGATCGGCCCGCCGGAGCCGGCAGCCGTAGAGGAGGCCGAGCGCGGTCGCGTCTCTGGCCCCGGCCGCGGAAGAGGGGCCGGGGTCGAGGCCTCGGCCGGGTCAGGCAGCCTACCGCCCCGGTCTGGGGACGTCGACGGCGCGGCGGCAGGCGTCCGTGTCGATCTGCCCAAGCCGCCAGCCGGTCTCGAGGGCGCCTCTTGGAGGGCGACCTGAGGCGGCTGTTGACGCTGGCCGACGCGGCGCTGGCGTCAACCAGAACGGTCCGGATCACGGTGACGTGGGGAAGAAGTCCGGGGCCATACCTGCGAGGCGGGGGTCCGGGAACTCGCCCGGCAACTGGGCGCGATCTGCCAGTTCTTGGCCCTTCGCCGGGTAGAAGCCGCCGACACCGCCCCGATCACCGTCTTCGCCGACGCAGACGAGGACGCGCGCCTCGACCCGGCTCGTCGCCGCTTCACCGTGGGGGAGATCCTGGGGCCGCCCCGGTTCGACTCGCTGCCCGACCGCGTACGGGACGCGCTCTCGCGAGAGCGCGACCGCGTCATGGGCCTGCATCCCGCCGACCCCGAGGCCGTCGCCGCACAGGCATGGATCGAGGAGGTAGAAGGAATCCCGTGGCGGCGGGCGGAGGAACGGCTCGACGCCCCGGCGCCGCTACGGCGGACGCTCGACCGGGAACACGTCGGCCGCGCCCGAGAAAAGGACTAGCGAGGCTCCGCCTCAGACGAACGAGCATGTGCGCCCGGGGTAGTCGCCGACCGAACGGCCTCTACTGCGGCGAAGGAAAAACGATCAAAACTTCGACGGCTACGCGCGCGAACCGGGCGTGCGCGTCCTCGGCCACCGCATCGACGCGCTCTGCCGTAGAGCGGTACGGCTCCCGGGCCGAGGGTCTCCCACTGCCCGGGGAGGTCGCGGCGGGAGACGCCACTTCCTGACGAACTTGTGTGAAGGGCATCGGATTCAGGGCTCATTCGCGCCCACGCGGCTGGTTGAGTTGCGGGGCGCTGTGATAGTAAGATACTCTTACCTTTAAGCGTGAGCTGCATTGAGGGAGTGTCGGGGCGTCGGAGCCAAGGTCGTCACGCTTTTTCTGCGCGCTGCTCCCGAACAGTCATGGAGGGGACCGATTGCCTTACCCCCACAGGAAACGCAGGTCGAAACCACGTGGGCGACATCCGATGAACGCCCTCAGCCCCGCCTTCGTGCGCACAGTCACCAAGGCCGGCCGGTACTGCGATGGGCAAGGATTGTACTTAGACGTACAGCCGGCGGGCAGCCGAAGCTGGGTCCAAAGACTCGTCATCGGCGGCCGCCGCCGGGAATTCGGTCTCGGCGGCTACCCCATGGTCTCGCTCAAGGATGCGCGCGCCAAGGCCTTCGCCAATCGTCAGCTAGCCCGCGCTGGCGGCGATCCGCTGGCCGAGAAGCGCCGCGCCGGGGTGCCCATGTTCAGCGCCGCAGCCCAGCAAGTCTGGACGCAGTTGAGCCCCGGCTGGCGCAGTCTGAAGTACGCCAAGAACTGGATTTCGGGCCTCAAGCGCGTGGCCTTTCCCCGTCTCGGCAAGAAGCTGGTCACCGAAGTCACGAGCGCGGACGTCATCGAGGTGCTCCAGCCCATCTGGCACTCGTCGCCGACGACGGCGCGGCGCGTGCGCCAGCGCATCAACTCCGTGCTGGAATGGGTCGTGGCGATGGAGTTCCGGACGGACAACCCCTGCGATCGCATCGGACGGGTGCTCGGGCTCCAGCAGGAGAACGTGGCGCACATGCGGGCGCTGCCGCATCGCGAGGTCGCGACGGCGCTCGAGACGATACGGGCAGCGCAGACGAGACCCGTGGTCAAGCTCGCGCTCGAGTTCCTGGTGCTGACAGCGGCACGGTCGGGCGAAGCGCGGGGGGCGGTGTGGGCCGAGATCGATCTCGCGAATCGCGTGTGGACAATTCCCGCCCTCCGCATGAAGGCGAAGCGCGAACACCGCGTTCCCCTGTGCGGGCGCGCCGTGGAGATTCTCGAAATAGCGCGGACGCTGGGCAACGGCTCCACCCCGCTGGTGTTCCCGACGGCGCGCGGCGGGCTGCTCAAGGACATGGCCCTGTCTGCACTGCTCAAGAAACTCAAGATCGCAGCCGTACCGCATGGTTTCCGCTCGAGCTTCCGGGACTGGGCAGCCGAGGAGACGGATCATCCGCGAGAAGCCGTCGAAGCCGCACTCGCTCACGTCGTCCGCAACAAGGTCGAGGCGGCGTACGCGCGCTCCGATCTCTTTGAGCGCCGCCAGCCGTTGATGGACGACTGGTCCGCTTACGTCAGCGGCGCACACTGCGCGGCTGAGTGACGCCGATAACTCGGACACCTGGGGTGCGGCCTCTAGGTCGACAACGCTCGGGAAGGTCAGAGGCGGCGGAGGGCGGTGCCGGCGTCGA
>CBDDJQ010000009.1:0-443387 GCA_965229825.1 Vicinamibacterales bacterium | reverse complement strand
ACGGGTGAGGCGCGCCGCAGCGGTGCCGGCAGCCGGGGCAGCGCGACGTTCAGACCTCTGAGGGTGTTGAGACGTCTTCCCAGGTTCCGTGCGTATCCGGCCGGGTGACGCCGGCATGCGGATCGCGCCACAGTGTATCGACGAAGATCCGCACGGAACCGCCGGCCGTCCGCACGTACTCGACCTTGCCACCGGCGATCCAGTTGTAGATCGTGCGGCGGGTGACTCCCACCAACTCACCCGCCTTCGCGATCGAGAGGGTTGTCCTATCAGCAATCATGAGAGACGCTCGAGTTTCGCCCACCCAGGTCTTCCCGGTCGATCCACGCTCCCTGACAGGCCCAAGGATGGTATCGGCACCTGATGACCCCTTCATTAGTTAGCAGCCTGTGGCAGTGCGCCGTGAAAGGCGCCGAGAACCATCGCCTAGCCCTTGACGATCTCTGAGCCCTGGTCGACCAGCTCGCCGGCTCACCGTTCTGGTCAACCGACCCTTCTGAGTCGGTGACCGGGTTGCGAAGCTCGCCAACCTGGTTCGTTCCGGGACGGAGCAGCCCTCAGAGCTGCAGCTACGGGCTGGTTCTGATGGACGTTGGGTGCCGATAACGGCTCTTCCGTCAACTTTGGGGCGCGTGTGAGCGTTCAACGGCCTCGGATGAGACGGCGCATCGCGTCCAAGCGCCCGCCGGGGACGTACTCGCCAAGCGCCCGGACTGGCAGGCGTGACGGCGGCTCGGGAGGCGTGACCGGCACGGTCCGGCGCGCGGGCTCCGACGCGTTGCCAACCGTCCCGGTGGACAGTTGGGCGACCAGCATCCGCCGCTGGAGCCGGCCGGGCACAGCGTTCAGGTTTCGGGGTTGCTTTGACATGGGGAACCCTCTCCAGCATAACCCCGGCCTCGCGGACCCGGACGGACCGGGTGCGCCACGGATGCGGGGTTCAGCATCCGGTCAGCGACCGGGCGGACGGCGTGCGCGTGCGAACCACAACTCCACGTATCGGCACACGCGCACCAAACCTGCATACCATTTCGCGGATTTTCTAACCCCTCCCCGCTAACTGCGTAATCCGGCGGAAGCTGAACGCTGAATCCGACGGAAGCTGAACACCGAATCCGGGGAAGCTGAACACCGAATCCGGTCATCGTGAACGCTCGTCGGTAGCCTGATCGCTGCACGCTGGTCTTCCGAAAGGAGGGCGAGGCGATGCCAGCACGGAGGCTACTGGTGAGGAAGATTCGTGAGATTCTCCGTCTCAAGCACGAGGGGGGGTTGTCCCATCGGGCGATAGCCCAAGCCTGCGCGATCGGCGTGGGCACGGTCTCGCTGTATCTGGAGAGGGCGGCCCAGGGAGGGCTGGGTTGGCCGCTGCCGGCGGAGCTGGACGACGCGACGCTTGAGGCGCGGTTGTTCCGTCGCGCCGCCCCGGCGCAGGACCGGGTCCGGCCCGACTGCGCGTACATCCACCGCGAGCTCAAGCGCGACGGCGTCACGCTGCAGCTCCTCTGGGAGGAGTACGCCCAGGTCCATTCGCACGGCTACCGCTACAGCCAGTTCTGCGAGATCTACCGCCAGTGGGCGCGGCGGCTGCGGCCGTCGATGCGGCAGGTCCACCGGGCCGGCGAGAAGACGTTCATCGACTTCTCCGGGAAGCGACCGGGGCTGGTCGACCGGCACACGGGGGAACTGCGGCGCGTCGAGCTGTTCGTCGCCGTGCTCGGCGCCAGCGGCTTCACCTACACCGAGGCGACCGCCACCCAGCAGCTGCCCGACTGGGTCGGCGCCCACACCCGCATGGTCGAGTACTTCGGGGGCACGACCGCCTTGTGGGTCCCCGACCAGCTCAAGAGCGCCATCACCCGACCCTGCCGCTACGAGCCGGGCGTCAATCGTACCTACGAGGACCTCGCCGCCCACTACGGCGCCGTCGTCGTACCGGCGCGACCGAGGAAACCAAGAGATAAAGCCGCCGTGGAGGGCGCAGTACTCCTGGCCCAGCGGTGGATACTCGCCCGGCTCCGCGACGAGACGTTCTTCAGCCTCGGTGCCCTGAACCTGGCGATCCGCGTCCGCCTCGACGCGCTCAACGACCGGCCGATGAAGAAGCTGGGCATCAGCCGCCGCGCCCTCTACGAGCAGCTCGACCGCCCGGCGCTACGACCCCTGCCGGCCACGCGCTATGTCCTCGCGTACTGGAAGCTGTGCCGCGTCTCCATCGACTACCACGTCCTCGTCGAGCGGCACGCCTACAGCGTGCCGTTCCAGCTCCTCCGCGAGCAGGTCGAGGTCCGCTACACCACGACCACCGTCGAGGTCTTCTTCAAAGGCCGCCGCGTGTCGTCGCACCCCCGCCGCTACGACGGACAGCCGTCCACCGTCGCCGAGCACATGCCGAGCGCCCATCGCGCGCACGCCGAGTGGACCCCGTCGCGTCTCATCCGTTGGGCCGAGAAGGTCGGACCGGCGACCGGTGAGCTCGTCGCTCGAATCCTCGAGAGCCGCCCCCATCCGGAGCAGGGATACAAGGCCGTGCTCGGGCTCATGCGGTTGGGGCGGCAGCACGGCAACCCTCGGCTCGACGCCGCGAGCGCCCGCGCCATGGCCCTCGGCTCCTGCCGCTTCCACACCGTCAAGAACATCCTCGCCACCGGCCAGGACCGTCTGCCCCTGGAGCCGCCGGCCGAGACCGCCCCGACGCCCACCCACGCCAACATCCGCGGCGCCGACTACTACGCCGCGACCACCGAGGAGGACCGATGCTGATCGAACAGACCCTCGACAAGCTCAACGCCATGAAGCTCGGCGCGATGGCCGACGCCTGCCACCACCAGCTCCAGACCGCCGAGGCCGCCGCCCTCGGCTTCGAGGAACGCTTCGGCCTGCTCGTCGACGCCGAATGGACGGCCCGCGAGCAGCGCAAGCTCCAGCGGCGGCTCCGCGCCGCCAAGCTGCGCCATCCCGCCACGCTCGAGGCCGTCGACTTCACCCATCCGCGCCGGCTCAACCGCCAGCAGGTCCTGACTCTCGGCGCCTGCGCGTGGGTCGCCGAGCGTCACAACTTGGTCCTGATCGGTCCCACCGGGATCGGAAAAAGCTTCCTCTGTTGCGCGTTCGTCGAACGGGCCTGCCGCCGCGGCTTCACCGCACGCTACGTCCGGATGCCGCGCCTGCTGCACGAGCTCGCCGTGGGCCGCGGCGACGGGTCCTACGCCCGGCTCCTGACTCGCCTCGCCAAGCTCGACCTGCTCGCCATCGACGACTGGATGATCGCACCGCTGCGCGACGCCGAGCGGCGCGACCTCACCGAGGTCATCGAGGACCGGGCCGAACGCGCCTCGACCCTCATCGCCAGCCAGTTGCCCGTGGCCGACTGGCACGCCGTCATCGGCGACGCCAACCAGGCCGACGCCATCTGCGACCGCCTGCTCCACGACGCGCACCGCATCGAGTTGAAGGGGCGCTCGATGCGACGGACGCACGACGCGCCGAAGACCCGCACCCGGCAGACGACATGAGCATCCCAACGCCGGCCAGCACCCCGGGGGCCAGACCCGGACCCGCGCGCCGCCGTCCCGCCGGGGCCGGACGGCCTATGGATCGCACCGGCGGTATGGAAAACGCGCACGATACGCCACGGCTGATTGCAACCGCGTCGAGGCGCGTTTCCCACACCGTCTCGGACGGCACAGAACGCCGCCCGTACGCTCCACAGGCAAGATCGTTGTACTCTCCGAACACGACGTCACGGGTTGGATCTCGAACACCCGTTGCGAAACCCATGGGAGGAAACTGACCGAGGAACGTCGCTACGCTCCGACGAGCGTTCACGTTCGCCGGAATCCGTGTTCAACTTCCCCGGAATGCGCACTAACCAAAGTCGCACCGTCTTCGTCGCTATCGCCGACAACCCCCGGCGTTCGCGGTCGCCTGCATCGAGAAGTGGTGGCGCACCGAGGGACGCAAGCGCTATCCCGACGCCGATTGCCTCCAGAGCCCTCGCCGACAGCGGCAGCAGCAACGGCTACACGCCGCGCGCCTGAAAGTTCAACCTGCAGCTCCGGGAAACACGGGCGTCGCCGGGCGAGCTGACGAGCGCCGCGTCCCGGCGAGCTGGTCACCAGGGCTGCCGAAGCGACCTGCTCGAAAACGGAAGGGATCTGCTCGAACAGGAGCGATCTGCTGGCGATCGCTGGGGTGGTTGCGCCGGCCGGGGGCGGACGGCGCGTCTGCCACTGGCTCGGGGCGGCCGGCACGGCCGTTTCCGAGCCGAGGGAACCGGCGAGACCGTCGGCGGCCGAGGCTAGGAGTCTGCGCCGCAGAAAATCGATGCGACAATTGTTAGACGAGCCGACGACGAGAGGGGGACTTGATGTCGACAACGTTTCGCCCCTACGTGCCGGAGCAGTCGCTGTTGTTGCCGCCCGATGTGCGGGAGTGGCTGCCCGAAGGTCACTTGGCGCACCACATCAGCGATCTGGTTGACGGTCTGGATCTGACGGCCTTCTACGCGCCGTACGAGGGGGACGGCCGGCGCAACGCGCCGTATTCACCTCGGATGATGGTGAAGGTGCTGGTTTTACGCCTACGCGACGGGGGTGTTTTCGTCGCGGGGGGTCGCGAAGAAGCTGGAAGAGGACGTGGCGTTCCGGGTGCTGGCGGCGGGCAACTTCCCGCAGCACCGGACGATCTGCGAGTTTCGACGCCGGCACTTGGCCGATTTCAAGCGGCTGTTCGTGGAGGTGGTCGGTCTGGCGCGGGAACTGGGTCTGGCCCGATTCGGGAAGCTGTCGATTGACGGGACGAAGGTGCGGGCGAATGCGAGCAAGCGCAAGGCGATGAGCTACGGTCGGATGCAGGAGGAGGAGCGGCGTCTGGCCGGCGAGATCGACGCGCTGTTGCGGTCGGCGGACGAGACCGACGTGGCCGAGGACGTTCGTTTGGGCCCGGAGGTCCGGGGCGACGAGTTGCCGGCGGAGTTGCAGCGCCGAGAGGACCGTTTGGCGGCGATCCGGGCGGCGAAGGCGCGGTTGGAGGCGGCGCAGCGGGCGGCGGACGACGCGCGGGGCCGGCAGCCGGGGCAGACACGGAACCCGAAGGGAGGCCGGCCGTACAAGCGAGCGTATGGGGAGCCTGAGGAGAAGGCGCAGAGCAACTTCACGGACCCGGAAAGCGGGATCATGAAGACGAGCAACGAGGGCTTCCAGCAGTGCTACAACGCGCAGGCGGCGGTGGACGCGGAGCACCAGTTGGTGGTGGCGACGGATGTGACGGCGAATGCGAGCGACCAGGGCGGTCTGCCGGTGTTGCTCGACGCGGTCCAGGAGCGGTTCGACGCGCAGCCGGAAACGGTGCTGGCCGACGCGGGGTACTGCAACGAGCGGGACTTGACGGAGCTCGAAACGCGGGGTGTTGACGGGTATGTGGCGACGGGCCGGGAGGACAAGAAGGTCGCCGCCCGTAATCTGAAGAAGCATCCGGCGACGGGTCGCATGGTGGAGAAGCTGTCGACGCCGGCGGGCCGGGCGGTGTATGCGGAACGGAAGTGGTTGTCGGAGGCGCCGTACGGCTGGATCAAGCACGTGCTGGGCTTCCGGCGCTTCAGCCTGCGTGGACTGGCGAAGGTGCGGGGCGAGTGGGACCTGGTGTGCCTGGCGGTGAACGCCAAGCGCCTGCACCTGCTGATGGCGGCGTAACGGGGACCGATCTGGCCCCACTGACCGAGAATCGGTCACGAATCGCGGCGTTTGGGCGGTGTACGGCCTGTTCTTCGGTTCCGTCCGCCGGTTGGTCGAGAATCACCTGCTCGTCGGCCGGCGGCCTACGCCCTGACGCCGTGCGTCACGACGCAGACCGCCGGGGTTCCGCGAACTCCTGCGGCGCAGACTCCTAGGCGATTGTCGACGAGTTCGCTGCTTGAGTCGCGCCGGCGGCAACGCCATCATCGCCCTGCGCTGCTGCCTGCTCAGCGGCCGCTTCGAGGACTTCTGGGAGCGGCGAGCCGCAAACGCCGCCTGAAGAGGCATCTCACAAATCTGTCGTGCACCCGCGGCGCAAGGGGAGCACGGAGAACCGCCGACGACAACAAGACGAAGGCCGTCGGCAAGGGGTCCGGGGTGAGGTCGCGTCTGCCTGCGGGCTCCTACAGGAGTCCGAGCTGCAGCTTGGCCGCATCGGACATCTTGTTCATGTCCCATTGCGGCTCCCAGACGACGTCGACCCAGGCATCGCTTACCCCGGGCACCGCCCGGGCCTTCGCCTTCACTTCGACCGGGAGGGTCTGGGCGGCGGGACATCCCGGCGAGGTGAGGGTCATGCGGATTCCCACCAGCCCGTCGGCATTCACGTCGACGTCGTAGATGAGCCCCAGCTCGTAGATG
Organism: Vicinamibacterales bacterium; assembly: GCA_965229825.1. Taxonomy (GTDB): domain Bacteria; phylum Acidobacteriota; class Vicinamibacteria; order Vicinamibacterales; family UBA8438; genus JAJEEA01. Next base: position 437,010 of record CBDDJQ010000009.1, on the reverse strand, counting down.
TTGACCGGGATCTCCGGGTCATAGACGGTCGACAACGCCTCGATGAGCTTCGGCTTGAGCTCGAGCGTCTTCAACGGTTCCCGCTCTATCGGGTCGTGGGTGGCCGGCGGCGCCGGGACGGGCGGCTCGCTCGGCGGAATGGGCCGGGAAGGGTCCGGACGCGCGGAGCTCGCGGCGGCCGCAGCCTCCGAGGACGGCGCCGGCGTCTTCGCAACGCCGGCCGGCTGGTCGCCCCGAGGCGAGGTATCTACAGAGAAACTCACGGTGACCACTGACTCAGGCGGCCTTCACTTCGACCTCCACTCCAAGGTCGTGCAGACGGCGGAGGAGGCGCTGGGTAACGCGGTGCTTGTCGCGGTTCGCCAGGTACCGGCCGCCGAGGTCGTGGTAGTCCGTCTCGTCGCGGAGCATGAAGTAAGCAGCGGTCAGCATGGAAGCGGCGACCGCCACGATTGCCTTCTTCGGGCCGCGCCGGCCCTTGAGCCGTCGAAACTGCGTCTGCAGATAGCTCCCGTTCTTCCGGGTTGCCGCCCACGCGGCCTGGACCAGCGTTGTCTTCAGCCACGGCGTCGCGTGACGGATCCGGGTCGAGCGGCGCTTCCCCGCACTCTCGTCGAGGCGCGGGCACAGTCCCGCCCACGAGACCAGATGTCCCGGACCGGGAAACCTCGTCATGTCCACGCCGATCTCGGCGACGAGCACCCGCGCGACGGTCTCACTGACCCCGGGGATCGTCGTCAGCCGCTCGGCGGCCTCGCGAAAAGGGCGCAGCACCTCGTCGGCCTGCTGCTCCAGTTTCTGCACGGCGGCGCGCAACGCGTCGATCTGCCCCAGGTGCAGCTCCAGCAGGAAACGGTGGTGCGCCGTCACCCGGCCGTGCACCGCGGCGATGATGTCCGCGCGGTCGGCTTTCAGGCGCCCGGTGGTGCAATCGGCCAGCCGCTCGGGATCGGTCTCCCCGGCGATGAGCGCCGCCAGGATCGCCCGGCCGCTGACGCCCAGGATGTCGGTGACCACGTGCGTCAACTTCACGTTCGCGTCTTCGAGCGTCTTCTGCAGGCGTTGCGTGTGCCGCGTGATCTCGCGGACCAGTTGCTTGCGGGTCCGCGTCAGGTCGCGCAGCTCCTGGATCGGGGCCGGCGGCACGAAGCTGCCCCGAATCAGCCCGTGCGCCAACAGGTCGGCGATCCAGGCCGCGTCGTTCCGGTCGCTCTTGCGGCCCGGAACGTTCCGGATGTGCTGCGCGTTGGCGAGCACCAGCGTGAACGACTCTTCGTCTTCGAGGACGTGCCACACCGGCTTCCAGTACACGCCGGTCGCCTCCATCGCCACGTGCGTGCAGCCCGCCTCGGTCAGCCAGGCCGCCAGTTCGAGCAGACCCGCCGTCGTAGTCGCAAACTCCCGGTGCTCGGTCGTGACCTTCCGACCCGCAGCGATGCGCACGCACGCGTTCACGCACCGAGAGTGGACATCCAACCCGGCGCACCGGGGGTACAAGACTTCCATCCGTCACCTCCTGCTCGCAAAGGCGCTGGCGTGGAGTCCGCCGGTACGAAATCTACAGGGCGCGCTCACCGGAAGAATCTCCGGTCTCGCAATACGGGGTGCTCGCGGGACTCCGGGTCCAACTAAAAAACGGGCTCTTGGCACCATAGAGAAACCGACCTCTGGGCCAGCGCCAAGCCCCTACACGATATCCTGTTTCATGAATACGCGGGTCCGGCACCGCCGGGTGGAGAACTAAGTTGAAGATTCCCACTGGCGCTGTCTCCCGGAATCGAATCGTCGCCCGCGGCGGGGATTGCGGCTACTCCGTCGACACGACATCGTGTCGGTCGCCCACCGCGGCCCGCAGGGTGTGCCACGCCAGGATCGCACACTTGACGCGGGCCGGATAGTCTCGGACCCCCGCGAACACCGCCAGCTTCCCCAACCCGGCATCGTCCACCGGGGCCGTCGGTCCGTCCGCAAACGCCGCCTGAAGAGGCATCTCACAAATCTGTCGTGCACCCACCGAAAGCGAGGGTGAGGGGGTCCACACAGTCTGTCGTGTGCGTGACCCGCCTGCGACGCGAACAGCGGACCGACTTCGGCGGCGAGATGCCGACGGAGCGTCCTTCAGCGGGTAGCCGGCTGCGGCGGCGTCCAGCGCCCGGCGCAGGTACCTCTGGGGCGGCCGAAGGTGGTCAGCACGATGACGCGAATCGACCGGTCCTGGCGGGCCAGTTCGGCCGCAAGCTCGAGGCCGGTCATCCGCGGCATCTCGATGTCGGTCAGCACGATTGTCCGGCCAGGTCGAGGGCCTGCGACAGCGCGTGGCGCCCGTCGGCCGCCGGGCCACGACCTCGATGTCCGGCTCGGGCCGACAGCGACGGCCAGGACCTCGCCGGGCGTCGCGGAGGGCGCCGGGGCGGAACTCCAGGCTGCCCCTCGCGGTCGTCCTCGTCAGCACCAGGTCCGGCTTCACGTGGCAGTCGCGGTGGTCCCGCCACTCGCCGCTCAACCCATGGTCGTGATGCCGGGCTTCGAGAGGATGATCGTTGGCCAGTATCTCCACCACCGGGACCAGGCTGCTATCGAGGAACGCCCCATGCCGGCCCCGCGACTCACGCCGGTAATCGCGCTTGAACTGGCCCGTGGCGGGCGGCGGCGGGCGGCGCTCGAGCGCCGCCACGGCGGGACAGGCCGGGGCGAGGGAATCCATCTCGCCACCGCAGACGTTCGATCCACGTGTCGCCCGCTTCGGAGACCCGGACCTCGAAGCGGTTGAGGCCGGGCCCGAGCTGGCGGTCCGGCGTGATCCAGACGATGAGGGCGTCGACCAGGCGGGCGCCGCGGGCGCGGGGCGTCTTCTCCGGCATCCGGCCGATGGCCTCCTCGGCGATCCGGAACCAGACCTGGTCGCCGGCGGGGGGCCGAGCTCGGCCCCGAACCAGAAGGTCCCGTTTGGTTCCCGGGTGGGGTCCCGCGCGGTCAGGGTCCTCGCCCCCCCGGGCTCACCACGCGCTCCTGGACACTCCGGATGGCTGGCTCCGCGACCGGCAGGCCGCCGCTGACGGGGAGCATCCGGGACGAGCCCGCACCTCCCTCCTCACGGGGCTTCACGACATCACCCGTCAGACACCGCCCTGCATTCGCGGCCTTCCCAAGACCACGGTTGACACTCTACTAAGTGGACTGCTAATCTTTGGCAGTAATTAGCACAGAGTGCTAACCCGTCCTCGATTTCTACGCCAAATCCGGGGAGGGCTTCCTTCAATGCGTAATCCGGCGGAAGTTGAACGCCGGATCCGGCGGAAGTTGAACACCGGATCCGGGATGTTGAACACGGGATCCGGTGAAGTTGAACACGGAATCCGGTCATCGTGAACGCTCGTCGGTAGCCTGATCGCCGCACGCTGGCCTTCCGAAAGGAGGGCGAGGCGATGCCGGCACGGAGGCTACTGGTGAGGAAGATTCGTGAGGTTCTCCGTCTCAAGCACGAGCGGGGGTTGTCCCACCGGGCGATAGCCCAAGCCTGCGCGATCGGCGTGGGCACGGTCTCGCTGTATCTGCAGCGGACCGCACAACGAGGGTTGGGTTGGCCACTGCCGGCCGAGTTGGATGACGCGGCCCTCGAGGCCCGGTTGTTCCCACGCGCCGCCCCGGTGCACGACCGGAGCCAGCCTGACTGCGCGTACATCCACCGCGAGCTCAAGCGCGACGGCGTCACGCTGCAGCTCCTCTGGGAGGAGTACGCCCAGGTTCATCCGCACGGCTACCGCCGCACCCAGTTCTGCGAGCTCTACCGGCAGTGGGCGCGACGGCTGCGGCCGTCGATGCGGCAGGTCCACCGCGCCGGCGAGAAGACGTTCATCGACTTCTCGGGGAAACGTCCGGCGCTGGTCGACCGGCACACCGGAGAATTGCGACGCGTCGAGCTGTTCGTCGCCGTGCTCGGCGCCAGCGGCTTAACCTACGCCGAGGCGACCGCCACCCAGCAGTTGCCCGACTGGGTCGACGCCCACACCCGCATGGTCGGGTACTACGGGGGCACGACGGCCTTGTGGGTCCCCGACCAGCTCAAGAGCGCCATCACGCGTCCCTGCCGCTACGAGCCGGGCGTCAATCGCACCTACGAGGACCTCGCCGCCCACTACGGCGCCGTCGTCGTCCCGGCGCGGCCGAGGAAACCAAGAGATAAAGCCGCCGTGGAGGGCGCAGTACTCCTGGCCCAGCGGTGGATACTCGCCCGGCTCCGCGACGAGACGTTCTTCAGCCTCGGTGCCCTGAACCTGGCGATCCGCGTCCGCCTCGACGCGCTCAACGACCGGCCGATGAAGAAGCTGGGCATCAGCCGCCGCGCCCTCTACGAGCAGCTCGACCGCCCGGCGCTACGACCCCTGCCGGCCACGCGCTATGTCCTCGCGTACTGGAAGCTGTGCCGCGTCTCCATCGACTACCACGTCCTCGTCGAGCGGCACGCCTACAGCGTGCCGTTCCAGCTCCTCCGCGAGCAGGTCGAGGTCCGCTACACCACGACCACCGTCGAGGTCTTCTTCAAAGGCCGCCGCGTGTCGTCGCACCCCCGCCGCTACGACGGACAGCCGTCCACCGTCGCCGAGCACATGCCGAGCGCCCATCGCGCGCACGCCGAGTGGACCCCGTCGCGTCTCATCCGTTGGGCCGAGAAGGTCGGACCGGCGACCGGTGAGCTCGTCGCTCGAATCCTCGAGAGCCGCCCCCATCCGGAGCAGGGATACAAGGCCGTGCTCGGGCTCATGCGGTTGGGGCGGCAGCACGGCAACCCCCGGCTCGACGCCGCGAGCGCCCGCGCCATGGCCCTCGGCTCCTGCCGCTTCCACACCGTCAAGAACATCCTCGCCACCGGCCAGGACCGTCTGCCCCTGGAGCCGCCGGCCGAGACCGCCCCGACGCCCACCCACGCCAACATCCGCGGCGCCGACTACTACGCCGCGACCACCACTGGGGAGGACCCATGCTGATCGAACAGACCCTCGACAAGCTCAACGCCATGAAGCTCGGCGCGATGGCCGACGCCTGCCACCACCAGCTCCAGACCGCCGAGGCCGCCGCCCTCGGCTTCGAGGAACGCTTCGGCCTGCTCGTCGACGCCGAATGGACGGCCCGCGAGCAGCGCAAGCTCCAGCGGCGGCTCCGCGCCGCCAAGCTGCGCCATCCCGCCACGCTCGAGGCCGTCGACTTCACCCATCCGCGCCGGCTCAACCGCCAGCAGGTCCTGACTCTCGGCGCCTGCGCGTGGGTCGCCGAGCGTCACAACTTGGTCCTGATCGGTCCCACCGGGATCGGAAAAAGCTTCCTCTGTTGCGCGTTCGTCGAACGGGCCTGCCGCCGCGGCTTCACCGCACGCTACGTCCGGATGCCGCGCCTGCTGCACGAGCTCGCCGTGGGCCGCGGCGACGGGTCCTACGCCCGGCTCCTGACTCGCCTCGCCAAGCTCGACCTGCTCGCCATCGACGACTGGATGATCGCACCGCTGCGCGACGCCGAGCGGCGCGACCTCACCGAGGTCATCGAGGACCGGGCCGAACGCGCCTCGACCCTCATCGCCAGCCAGTTGCCCGTGGCCGACTGGCACGCCGTCATCGGCGACGCCAACCAGGCCGACGCCATCTGCGACCGCCTGCTCCACGACGCGCACCGCATCGAGTTGAAGGGCCGCTCGATGCGACGGACGCACGACGCGCCGAAGACCCGCACCCGGCAGACGACATGAGCATCCCAACGCCAGCCCCCACCGCGGCACTACCGAGGTCAGCCCCGGTCCAGCACGCCGCCGGTCCCCGCCGGGGGCAGGCCGGCCCGTGGAGCGCACCGGCGGTATGGAAAACGCGCACGATACGCTGGCGGCTGACTGCACCCGCGTCGAGGCGCGTTTCCCACACCGCCTTGGACAGCCCAGAACGCCGCCCATACGCTCCACAGGCAAGATCGTTGTACTCTTCGAAAACGACGTCACGGGTAGGACTCGAACACCCGTTGCGAAGCCGATGGGAGGAAACCGACCGAGGAAACGTCGTTGTGCTCCGACGAGCCGTTCACGTTCGCCGGATTCCGTGTTCACCATCCCCGGATCTGGCGTTCAACTTCACCGGAATGCGCATTCAACAACCCAAGGAGTCGGACACACCATGGCAATCAAGGTACGACCACTTCACGACCGCCTCATCGTGCAGCGTCTCGAGGAGGAAGAGCAGCAAGTCGGCGGCATCATCATTCCGGACACCGCCAAGGAGAAGCCGCAGCAGGGCAAGGTCGTCGCCGTCGGCAAGGGCAAGGTCAAGGAGGACGGCGGCCTTCAGCCGATGGACGTCGCGGAAGGCGACAAGATTCTGTTCGGCAAGTACTCGGGACAGGAGATCAAGCTGGACGGCGAAGAGTATCTCATCATGCGGGAAGACGAGGTCCTGGGCGTCGTGCAGTAGCCGGCGGCCGCGATATCACCCGGCAGGCGGCCGGCCGCGCGGCCGCGCCGGTCACGTCGAATTCGACCTGATTTGGAGCACATCAACATGGCAAAGCAGATTGTCTACAGTGAAGTAGCGAGGCAGAAGATCCTCGCCGGCGTCGATCAGTTGGCCAACTGCGTCAAGGTGACGCTGGGGCCCAAGGGCCGCAACGTAATCCTCGACAAGAAGTTCGGGTCCCCCACCATCACCAAGGACGGGGTGACGGTCGCGAAGGAGATCGAGCTGACGGACGCCCTCGAGAACATGGGCGCGCAGATGGTTCGCGAGGTCGCCAGCAAGACGTCCGACATCGCCGGTGACGGCACCACCACCGCGACCGTCCTCGCCCAGGCCATCTACCGTGAGGGCGCCAAGAACGTCGTGGCCGGCGCCAACCCGATGGAGGTGAAGCGGGGTATCGAAGCGGCCGGCGCCGCGGTCGTCGAGCACCTCGAGAAGCTCTCGCGCGCCGTCAGCGGCGACATGATCGCCCAGGTCGGACAGATTTCGGCCAACAACGATCTCGCCATCGGCCGGATCATCGCACAGGCGATGGACAAGGTCGGCAAGGACGGCGTCATCACCGTGGAAGAGGCCCGGACCCTCGAGACCTCGCTCGAAGTGGTCGAGGGGATGCAGTTCGACCGGGGTTACCTGTCCCCGTACTTCGTCACCGACGCCGAACGGATGGAGGTCGTGCTCGAGAATCCGATCATCCTGATCAACGAGAAGAAGATCAGCTCGATGAAGGACCTGCTGCCGCTGCTCGAGCAGGTGGCCCGCCTGAATCGGCCGCTGCTCATCGTGGCGGAGGACGTCGAGGGCGAGGCGCTCGCCACCCTGGTGGTGAACAAGCTGCGCAGCACGCTGCAGGGCGCCGCGGTCAAGGCGCCGGGCTTCGGTGACCGGCGGAAGGCGATGCTCGAGGACATCGCGACGCTCACCGGCGGCAAGGCGATCACCGAGGACCTCGGGCTGAAGCTCGAGAACATCGGCATCGAGGATCTCGGCAAGGCGAAGAAGGTCACCATCGACAAGGACAACACGACCATCATCGAAGGCGAGGGAACCCACGCGGCCATCGAGGGGCGGGTCAAGCAGATCCGCACGCAGATCGACGAGACCACCTCGGACTACGACCGCGAGAAGCTGCAGGAGCGGCTCGCCAAGCTGGTCGGCGGCGTGGCGATCATCAAGGTCGGCGCCGCCACCGAGACCGAGATGAAGGAGAAGAAGGCGCGGGTCGAGGACGCCATGCATGCGACCAAGGCGGCCGTCGAGGAGGGCATCGTGCCCGGCGGCGGCGTGGCCCTGCTGCGCAGCCAGACCGCTCTCGCGGACCTCAAGCTCGAAGGCGACCAGCAGATTGGCGTGAACATCATCCGGCGCGCGCTCGAGGAGCCGATGCGCTGGATCGCGGCCAACGCCGGTCAGGAAGCGTCCATCGTCGTGCAGAAGGTGCGCGAGCAGAAGACCGACGAAGAAGGCTTCAACGCGCAGACGGAGACCTACGAGAACCTGATTGAGGCGGGCGTCATCGATCCCACCAAGGTCGTCCGGGCGGCGCTGCAGAACGCGAGCTCGATCGCGTCGCTGCTGCTCACCACGGAAGCCCTCGTCAGCGAGATTCCTGAAGAAAAGAAGGATGCCGGGATGCCGGGCGGCGGCCACGGCGGCATGGGCGGCATGGGCGGAATGTACTAGGAAGCCCGTTGTCGGCAGAAAGACCAAGGGGGCGAGCACCACGCGGGTGCCGCCCCCTTTCTAGGAGTGGGTGGGCTGGGCCCTGGATCGATGGGCTCAACGAGGGGTGACCGTGGGGTAGCATCCAGCGTCTTGAGGTTTGGCGAGGGCCCCGAGCGCTTCGCTCAACTCATTGCCGAATAGGTCCAGCTCCGGCCAGGACTCCCACCTGCTGGATGACGCCGCCTTCTCACGGCGCCCGTAAACAAAGACGTCTGCGGCGTATCCGGCCGGGTGACGCCGGCATGCGGATCGCGCCACAGTGTATCGACGAAGATCCGCACGGAACCGCCGGCCGTCCGCACGTACTCGACCTTGCCACCGGCGATCCAGTTGTAGATCGTGCGGCGGGTGACTCCCACCAACTCACCCGCCTTCGCGATCGAGAGGGTTGTCCTATCAGCAATCATGAGCGTTCAACGGCCTCTGATGAGACGGCGCATGGCGTCCACGCGCCCGCCGGGGACGTACTCGCCAAGCGCCCGGACTGGCAGGAGTGGCGGCGGCGCGGGGGGCGTGGCCGGCATGGTCCGGCACGCGGGCCCCGACGCGTTGCCAACCGTCCCGGTGGACAGTTGGGCGGCCAGCATCCGCCGCTGGAGCCGGCCGGACACAGCGTTCAGGTTTCGGGGTTGCTTTGACATCGGGAACCCTCTCCAGCATAACCCCCGGCCTCGCGGACCCGGACGGACCGGGTGCGCCCACGGATCCGGGGTTCAGCATCGGTCAGCGACCGGGCGGACGGCGTGCGCGTGCGAGCCACACTCCACGTATCGGCACACGCGCACCAAACCTGTACACCATTTCGCGGATTTTCTCACCCCTACCCGCTAACGAAAGGTCGTGGGGATGTTGACTTCGGGGCGCGTGTGGCCGACGCCACCGCGCTCCGACGACTCGACGCCGAGGGCGACGGCCGCCACCGCGCGGTGGCGCCTCGCCCAGGCCCTCGATTTAGAAACCCCAGCCGCGGGTGCCGATGTACTTCCGCCACGCCCCGGTGGCGAAGATCTGCTCCTCGGCCTCGAAGAAGACACCGACCCCCCCGCTGCCGCGGACCTGCGGGGGTATCGGGAGAGCCTGAGGCGACGAACGTAGGCTGCTGCCACGCGAACACCGTTCATCCGATGGCTGAGCTCAACCCGGCGCTGTTACTCATTCGCATAGGCGGGGAGAGTGGTGAGCCGGGTGTCCTCGATGGGCCCACCCACCGTGAAATGGTAGAGGTCTTGGTAGGTGAGGTCTTGGAGGCCAAGGACACGATGCATGGGGTCGTCGAAGTAACACCCGATACCAGTGCTCCGAATCCCGGCAGCTTCGGCTTCTAGATAGAGCACCTGGCCAATCATCCCGGCCTCCCAGAACAGACGTGGATAGAACCACGGACCATTCTGTTCAATGGGTGCCTCGTACTCCGCGATCATCCCAAGACTGAAGCACCCATCGCTTGCGATGTCCTGGTGACACGAGACCTGCCGGGCGGATTGCTGGGCCTCAGCTTCGATGAGGCAGTACAGCTCCAGTTGCGGCGGACATTCGGCGGGTCGCTGCCATTGATCCACCTTGGTGAACGCTGCCCGAAGAGCGCGTGTCTGTGACGCGTCGCGCACGAAGATGTACAAGCCAGCGGGAAGATCCTTTACGCGGTGAACAAAAATGGCCAAGTGAATGTGCGGCGCCCACGGAAGCGTGCTTAACGGAATGCTTCCTGGTACCGCCAACGTTCTTTGAAGAATCCGATAGAACGTGTCTCGGGTGATGTGAGTTTTTCTATCCATCGCCACCGCGCTGCGGCGCTGACGAACGACTGTCCGGAGAGAAACGGACCGATGGTCGTAAGAACACGAAGGCTGCGGACTCTCGCGTCGCTCGTACGGCTGCCGACTTCGCGGCTTTCGGGCGGCGGCGGCCGTGGTCTCGACACCCCAGTCGAGGTGAGATGGGCTGAGCTGATTGGCAGTGCCCTGCCAGGTAAGAGACCTCAAGGCTTGTATCTGATCTTCCTGGAGCCCCATAGCCTCTTCGGCATGCGGACCCACAGCCATAAGCACATCTGGCTCCTCCGACTCGGCGTCGTCATTCCCTGTGCCCATGAGCAGCGCCAATTCTTCTGTGCCCAGGTCGTCTAAGACCTGTGTCTGCCACCCGAGGCCAGCCGCAGCAATAACGATCGCGCCAATCGCGTGCCCGACATCGTGCTGGCAGTAGCGATAGGCCCGCTGGCCATATTTCCAGGCTTCTCGCCAATGAATGGACGTCAGTCCGACAAGAAATATGTCCGCCGGTGCTACTAGCCACAATGCGTCCCACATTCCCCGCTCGAACTCCGCCCGTACCTCCAATCCATGCTCCTTCGGAGCGTAGTGACACACCATAGGCCGATCGCCTAGCCCATCGATGGGACCACAGATCAAGTAGCCCTCGGTGGGATGTAGATTGCCGCTCGACGGATTCACGCGGAGTGCCCAACTGTGCTCGCCGGTGCTCTTCCAAGCTGAGATTGCCAAACTGTCATAGAAGAGTTGCGAGATCGTCTGAAAGGTCACCGGAGCGGCGGGAATCCGGCCTCGAACAAAAGCGTCGTCGTACAGTACAGCGGCTCGTCTGTGGCTGGGAACTTCTCGAGAGATACGAGCCGCGCCCCCTGATACCGCCGAAACGGCTTTGGCTGTGTGGCCCAATCCAAAGACCCTGGCCCCTGGGCATAGCTTTGCGGGACGGGCGTCTAGATTGTCGTCGAAATCGGCGGTCATCTCTTGTCTCTCTGAAAACGAGCGCCTCTTCAGTACCAGGGGCTGATCAAGCAGTCATTGAATACGGCTCGTGCGGCGTGAGTGAGCCGCTTCGCCGCATCTTCTTCGAGCTTCGACCTCTGAGGCGCACCCCAGGAGGGTACGGTACCTGGGCGATCTTCAACGACATCCAGCGACTCGGGAAACTCACGCCGCAGGGCGCTATCGAAGAAGCGCTGCAAACTGCTCGGGCCGTTTCGAGGGACTGCTCGCATCGATCTGGGAAATCCAGACTGGGCGGCGAGTCCTGGTCCTTTACCATTCGTCCGCCATATTCTAACCCGGATTATGCGTGAAGGTGTTGATTCTGGGAGAGACACAAGGATCCATCAGCACACCGGCAGTACCGATACCCTCAAGTCAAGGACACACAGCCGCAGGCAATAATCGGACCGTCGGAGTAGCAGAATAAGGCTCTGCACAGGAAAATAGACCGGCATCTCAGGTGGGCGGGGTCATCCCGCTCGCCGGCCGGGACCGCCTTCACGATAGTCGTGGTCCGGAACGACATGTGGCTGCCGTCGGGTCGAGCTTGCCCCCGAACCAGGCGGCGTCAGGGTAACCAGTGAGGTCCTGGGTTGGCGGCCGGACCTGGCTCTCGCGCGGCGGGGGACGGCGCGGCGGGGGACGGCGCGTCCGCCATGCGACGGCGGCCACGGGCCGGAGGCGGCGGCGCGGAACCGGTTGCCGCTCGAGGGCGGCCTGGGCGAGCGGCCTGGGCTGGCGGAGGCGGTCGTGGGGCGGCTGGGTCGAGACGCGGCCGCCCGTCAGCGTGTCCGACGGCCAAGCCCGCGGCCGCGCGGCCGACCGCGTTCTCGACGGTGCTCCGGCCCGCTCGAGCCGCGATGACCTGCAGGCCGAGGCCTCGGGACGGACAGCGTGTCGCGCCCGTCGTCCCGCCCGTCGTCCCGCCAGCCGGCGCGGAAGTCGTGCCGGGCGGCACCGTCGATCGCGGCGATGGCGCTGAGCGGCGTTTCGGCGGTCACGGTCCCGACTGCGGGGGCAGTCCGTGAGTCCACCACCACCGGCTGGCGCGGAACCGGTGTCCTCCTTGGGTCGGATACGCCGGTGCGGTGTGTTCTTCCGGACAGCGGAGCTCGGCGAGGTAGGCTGCCTCACGCGCGTCGACGTGTCGCCCACGGTTGGCGTCGCGGAGGGTGCCGGGGGCGGAACTCCAGGCTGCCCCCCCGGTCGTCCTGGCGCAAGGGGGTTCAGGCCAGCGCCAACCAGTCGGCCAGCCGCTCGACCGCCTGCTCGGGAGTTTCGCCGTAGAACGGCATCAGCGCAGTCGGGCCTCCGGGGACGCCGACGAGATAGGCGCGCCACCGGTCGGGATCGACCAGGATCGCCTCGACGACATATCGGCGGTCGTTGATGGCGCGTTCGTATCGTTGAGCGGACATGGGGCTGTCGGGAGCGAGATCGACGAGACCGCAGAATCGCGGCGATGCGGTGAGCGCCCTGTCGACGGTATCACGTCACGAGTGCTCGATTCCCGTTGCCTTGCGTGCCGCGTAGTAGACGGCGCCGAGCTGGGTGCTTGACCTTGCAGAGACCTCCGGGAACTGGTCGCAGGTCGCGGTCCAGGAAGTCACCTTCGTGACGCCGCTCGGCCGCTTCGACCGGCGCCGGGTAACGGTTCCCGTCAGCTTGCAGGGTGCGCCAACAGCCGTAGCGATGAACTTCCACGTGAGCACGTTTCGGTCTGGGGTGGCGGAGAAATTTGGGTACATGCCGGCAGGATAGCACCACCGCCCAGGGTCCGATAATGGGTGATTCTGTCAACCGGAGCGCTTCGGCGGCGAGGGGTGCACGGCCACGCCTGGCCACCCGTCCCGTTGGCAGGCGGACCGCCGCTGGCCGGGCGTGCCCGTTCGCGAGCCACAGACTGGTTCGGCTCCAGGGGGGGCCGGGGGTGGAAACCGAACCAGCTCACCCTCGCCGGCCCGCGCTGGGCTGGTTATTGGCGGCCGGGGGCGGACGGCGCGTCCGCCCCGATATGCGCGCGACTGGCCAGGCGTGGGCCGAAACTCGTACACCGGGGCGCTCCGCCGCCTCGACGCCTGGCTCGACCGCCGGCCGCAGGACGGCACCCTCGCCGCGTAGCTCGGCGAGCTCCACGACCAGGGCCGGGCGCCGGCCGAGCGCCTCGACGACGGTGGCCGCGGCGTGCTTCCGGGCTCGCCTTGCCAGCGAGGCTACCCCGGCCGGGGGAACGGACGGCTCGGGTCATCGCCGGCTACCGGCGGACCGCCGGCAATCGAGGCCGGCGGGCAAGCGCGGCCGTTCGGGGCAGCAGGCCTCGCCGTCCTCGCCACCAGCCGCGCCGGCGCGTCCGCGGTCGCGAGTGCGAGGCGGTCGCGCCGGCCGCCTCGACGCCGTGATCGCGGGACTCCTGTTCATTGGCGGGGATGTGGCGGAGCGAGGTGAGCGCCCTCCGCTGGGCCGACGTCGACGACGCGGCCGCCGGCGACGGCGTCCTCGTCACCGTCCGCCAGAGCAAGACGGACCCGGAGGGCGAGAAGGGGGACATCCGGTTCGTGAAGGGGCGGCGTCGCCCGCGTGATCCGTGCCCTGCAGGGTCGCCGTGAACCCAGTGCTCGGGGAGCGTCGGGCTGGCCTCCGAGCTGACGAGCCGGGGAGCGTCGACGACGGACGTGATGTTGTGAGGGTTCCCGGCTCCGGTCACGAACGCACCGGCAGGGACTCCGGGGGCGCGCCAGTCGACCAGAGCTGCTCGACCTCGAACAGAGAGCACCCCAGGACTTCAGCCGCGGCCCTGCAACCGTCGATGATTCTTTGGTACTCGTCGTACTCTGCGATCGCCGTGATTGAGTGGAAATTCACTGCGCCGTGAATCTCTGAGTGCCGCCGAAAGCACTTCACGAGGTGAGCCTTGAGTCGGTTGTCGACCGGTGGGTGCAGCGCATCGCGAAGGCCCTCGCGTCCGAGATCTCCGACGTAGGCTGCCGTTTTGAGGTAAACGTTGATCAGCTTCGCGCTCCAGCCGACCGGGAGTTCCTTGGCCCATCTGGCCGGCAACTTCGGTGCCCGGGCGGACAGAGCGTTGGTCTCGCACCGGTGCCACTCATTGAACTCCTTGCACGAAATCCGCCCTAGCGACGGGTTGAGCACTTTCGAAAACGCGACCCCACCGAGGAGCTGGTAGACGGGTTTGTGGGCCTTGATCGGACCTCTGCTCTTGACTGCCGAGAGCGCGGTCCATTTCGCGTACTCGACGAGGATCTGGCAGCGAGGTTCCAGCTCACCCATTGAAGGGACCCTCCTGTGGCCCGGTCCCCCGCCGGGCCGGACGCCGCGGGCCAAAACGCCACACGTGGCTGTGGAACGAGGACGGGCGCGACCGCAAGGGGCAGCAGGTCGATTCTGGCGAGTTCGAGTTCGTGCTGGGGGTCACCCAGACACTGCGGGCTTTCGAGGAAGGGCTCGTCGGCATGCGGGTCGGCGGCATGCAGGTGCCGCCGGAGTACGCCCTCGGGCTGCTCGAGGTGCGCGAGTGACGAGGTAGCCGCCGCCCTCCGGCGGTCCTCCCCGATGCCCAGTCGCAAGGTGTCGCCCCTGCGCGCCTGACGACCGACGGGGCGGGCGGCGTCGGCTCTCGACTGCCGTTCGTCCTTGATGGTCACGATTCACGAACCCGAGGGCTCGATCCCATACTTGGCGGCGAGACCGTTCACCAGCCAGGCCAAGTCGGGATCGCTGGCGAGATGCGCCACGAGCCTCTGCCACGAGCACCGGCGGAGTAGCGGCCGTCGCACTAGCTATGGCGGCTGGTGTTATCTGCCGATGCTGGGGTTTCTGAGCTTCGACCGCGAGGCGGAGCAGTATCTGTGCGCGGCGGTGCTGCGGCCCGGGAAGGCAGTGGCCGCCGACGGGACCCTCGGCCTGCTGTGTCGGTTGCTCCCGCTGTTGCGGGCCGCGTTTCCGCGGGCGCGGTTTCTCGTCCGGCTCGACGGGGGCTTTGCGACCCCGGAGATCTTCGATTTCCTGGATGCGGAGCCCCGGCTCGACTATGTCGTGGCGATGGCTAAGAACGCGGTGTTGCAGCGGCATGCGGAGTCCGCCATGCAGGTGGCCCGCGCGCAGAGCGAGGTCGGTGGCGAGACCGCGCACGTCTATACCGACACCCGCTACGCCGCCCGCACGTGGGACCACGAGCGCCGGGTCGTGATCAAGGCCGAAGTCGTTCGCCTCGGAGACCGCGAGCCGCGGGACAACCCGCGGTTCGTGGTGACGAATCTGCGGCAGACGCCGCGCTTCATCTATGAGAAGGTCTACTGTGCTCGCGGGGACATCGAGAATCGGATCAAGGAACTGCTCGATGGGCTGCAGATCGACCGCACGAGCTGCTGTCTGTTCCCGGCGAACCAGTTGCGCGTCTTCCTGACCGCCGCGGCCTACGTGCTCATGCAGGAACTGCGATTGCGGGCGGCGCGTACTGCGTGTGCCCGCAGCCAGGTGACGTGGCTGCGGGACCGGCTGCTGAAGCTGGGGGTCCACGTCGTCCGCTCGGTCCGCCGCGTGGTTCTGCATCTGCCGCGCTCGACGCCGCACCTCGAGGCGTGGCGGCACATCGCACTCGCGCTGGGCGCGCGCGCCGGATAGCCCACCCGTTGCGCCGCGCCCACCTGCTTCCTGGGCGGCATGGGCCGCTCCGCCGGCGGGGCTGTCGCTGCCCAACCCTCGCGTCCGTCATGCCCCCCCCGGTCGGCTGCTCAACCCCGGCTCCGCTTGCAGGCGACGATGTCCGAGACCCATTCCTGCGCCGATCACGCCCTTTGGCGGTCGAATCTGGACCTTCGTGAATAATGCAGGCTAGCGCTCCGGTTACCGCCTCCCACTGCCGTGCAGCCTCGCCGCCAGGCTGAAAGGCCGGGTTGCGGTCATCGTAGATGACGAGGGTGTGACCGGCGTCGTCGACCGTCCCATCGGGGCGGACGCAAGCGGCGAGGACATTCCTGGCCAGCTGGTAGGTATCGCGCAGCGGGCATGGCTTCATGTCACTGTCCGCCGACCAGTCGAACAGCTCCGGCAGGTACTGCCAGTATCGGACGCCGATCTCGGTCAGCGAGCAGCGCGTCCGCCGGTCGCGCTGGCGGGTGTAGGAGCCGTCGCAGTGGTCGCGCTCGTAGTTCCGGTCCTTGTCCGGCTGCAATTTGGGGCGGGAGCACCGGCCAAAGTGGGGTTCCGTGAACTTGCACTCGACCGCAACCCGTTGGTCCCCGTCGTCGAGCCAAACGTCGACCGACGTTTTTGACCTCCGCTCGCCCAGGTGTTCGACGCGGTACTCCATCCGGACGGTCACTCCGCTGCGCACCGTCGGCAGTCCGTCGTCCGTGGTCAGGCGCGCCAGCACGCCCTCCTTGCCTAGTTCAGCAAGTGAACCGAAGACGCTCTGCGCGAGAGCCTGCGAACTCAGCATGCTGGCGAAGTAGCGGTGTCGCCGACGCACCCGCGGCTCCGTACGTGGCGGGTAGAGCAAGTTGTGCTCGGCCGCTACGTCTTTGTCGACGAACACAGGCGGGCGCTTGGGCGAGCGCTCAGGCTTGTCGAAGAGCTCTGGCCGATCCCCGAACTCGCGCTCGGCATAGTCCCAGAGGCGCTCAACAACGGCCGACCGATAGTCGTCGTACGCACCCATTCAGCCCTCCCGATGAGCCGGGCTCCCGGCCCCCGCGGGGTCTCCCACAAACGGCATCATGGGGAACCCCTTCCCCGGCGGCGCCCGGGCAGCTGGTCGCGCCAGGCCTCGTACTCGGCCTGCAGGGTGCGGAGCTGGCCGACGGCGTCGGCCCACCGCTTCGGCCGCGGCCCATAACGGAAATTATAGGCGGAGCCCCTCGCCGCCGCGCCGCCCTGTCTTTCCTTGCGGCCCCGGCGAGCCCCCGGCGGCGGCCGAGCTTCGAGGCGTTCAGCCCGGGGCCGGACGGTGCGTCTGCCCCAGCAGCACGACCTCGTCGAACTGCACGCCCGGGCGGGCCTCGAAGGGCCGGAACTTCGAGATTTGGCCGCCCCCCGGAACATCCGCGACCACACGGCCGACAACAGGGGACCGGCGATTGAGGTCGAGGGGCAGGCGCAGGCCGTTCGGGTGCGGCGGACCGCCCCGCGATCCTCTGCCGACCCTCGGCGGCGCGGTCGCGGCGTTCGAGTCCGACGAGGTCGGCCCTTCGAGCGCGGGCCGCCTCGCCGCCGGTGGATCTCCCGGGTTTCTCTTCATGGCCAGGATGCGGGGGAGCGAGCTGAGCGCCGCGGCCCCACCGTTCGACGGCCCGTCTGGGTTTCCGGCGGCTGACCCCAACCACGGAGCGCCGCGGCTCACGTCCTCCCCAGCACCACCGTGGTATTCTCCGCGCTCGGTCGAGCCGCACGGGAGTGATGAGGCGATGAACGAGATTGCGACGACTGCTGAACGTCAGATGCTCCGGAACCTCTGCGATCGCATCGCGCACAGCGCGCCGGACCCACGATGAGCACCGCTCTACGCTGGGTCGCCGTCCTGCCCGGGTCTCTACTCGCCGCGACGCTGGCCCGTATCATCCGGGGCCGCTCAACATGCTGACGATGGAAGACTCCATTCTGGGGTTGTACTGGGGTGGATTCTTCAATGGTGCGGTGTGGGTCTTCGCGCTGACCCTCGCGGGCTCTTGGATCGCGCCGGCCCGGAAGGTTGAGACGGGAGCCACCCTCGCGGGTTTGTTCCTGTTGGTTGTCGTTCTTGCGAGCGCTGTTCTGGCGGTTTCCGATCCGTTATTCGTCTCGCAGAACCTCACCGATCCCGTTATATGGAGCGAGGGAACGGGCGCGATCGCCGTTGTCGTCTACGTGCTGCTTCAAGCGAGGAGAGGAGTCGGCCCTTTAGGTTGAAATCGCCGGCGACCGCCGTGGGGGGCCTGGAGATCCGGCGGTCGAATGTCGACGAGCCTACCGTGCCGCTATCGGGGCACCCAACCCGCATCGGCGAGCCCGCCGCGGCCGGTTGGTGCTCTCGCTTGGCCCCGCCCCGCGACGGAATCCTACCGCGTCGGTCGGCCGCCGCCGGCGGCCCCCGAACGGCCGCGCGTGCGTCCGGGGGCGGACTCCAGGGCTGCCCCCGCGGGGTGTCCGACCCAGAGGTGGGCCCCGGCGTTCGAGCAACGCCGCTCGCGCCCCGGCTGCGTCCGCCCCGCGGCTCGACCTGTGGCACTTCACAGGGGTGGTGCATCAGCCCGGGGGTCCCCACATGACTGCGGCCGTGCCCCCGTGTCCGGGCGGGGGACGGTCACGTAGAATTGGCCGATGGTGCGTCGTGAAGACGCGGACGGGAAACCGTCCGGGTCACGCTGTTCCTCTCCAGCGGGTGGAAGTCCCGCCTCGGTAAGCGCCGGAGCGCCGAGTAGCAGACCCCGGGCATGGCTGGAGACGGCCGTGGCCCGAGCGGGGTGTCAAGAGCCTCTTCGGAGGGAGCAAGTCCGCGGGCCGCAACATGAAGTGAAGCCTGCAGCCTCGACACATTCACAACCCGAGAGCCGAGCCGCTCATTTCACGGCGAAGGCCACGTCTTCCGCGCCCCGGTCCGGCGGTGCACGTGCGGGAGGTCTCGGCGGGGTAGGGGGCGCAGCACGCGGACACGGAGTGGGACGGAACACGAGAGGCCCGTCTGCGCAGCCCGAGTCGGGGCAACGCGGCCCGCATAAGCCGAAGGTGAAAGCGGGAGCGGCGCAGCGGGAGTCCGAGGGGGCCATAGTACTGCGGATGGCCGTGAAGCAGAACGCGGCCGGAGGGAAGGGCCCCTGCGGTGGGCACGGCGTGAGCGCAAGGACGCGCGAGGGCATGGCCGGCGAGACCGGACCCAACTCCCCCGAGAGGCGTGCGCCTCTCGACCAAGTGCGCCAATTGCAACGACGCCTTTGGGCCGCGGCCAAGCGGTCCCGGAAACGGTGCTTCCACGCCCTGATGGACCGGATCTGGAGGGATGACGTCCTCCGGGAGGCGTGGCGGCGCGTCAAGCGGAATCGTGGCTCGGCCGGCGTCGACAGGGAGACGCTGGCGGAGATTGAGCAGCGCGGGGTCGATGCCTTCCTCGAGGAACTCGGCACGGCGCTGCGCGCGGGGACGTATCGACCGCAGCTGGTCCTCCGGCGATATATCCCCAAGGCCGATGGCCGCCGGCGACCGCTCGGGATACCGACGGTCCGGGACCGGGTAGCGCAGATGGCCGCTACGCTGGTGTTGAGTCCCATCTTCGAGGCGGATTTCCGCCGTTCGTCGTTTGGGTTTCGACCGAAGCGGAGCGCGACGGAGGCGCTGGAGGTCCTTCGCGTCCGCGGGGCGCGGGGGGGCTGCCACGTGCTGGACGCCGACATCTGCGACTACTTCAGTAGCATCGACCACGAGAAGCTGCTGACGCTGGTCCGCCAGCGTATCTCGGACCGGCGGGTCCTTCGGTTGCTACGGCTGTGGCTCGCGGCGGGGGTGTTGGACGACGGGCAGGTGCAGCGGACTCTTGCGGGGACTCCGCAGGGGGGCGTCATTACTCCCCGAACGCAAAAGGCAACTTCGAGAGTCCGCGGCGTCATCGGCGTGGTTGTTCGGTCCGCGACCGTTCGTTGGGGGTGGTCCCGAGGGCACGGGAATGCAGTGGCGGATCACGATCGTGTCGTCATTGACGAGGACCTCCTTGACGACGAGGCGCACGATTCGTTGCTGTTCGGCGATGTCGAGCGTCTCGGCCGACGCGCGCAGGCGCGTGAGAAACGCCGACAGGGTCTCGGCCAGGCGCAGATGGGCGGCGCGCTCGCGAGTCTGCTCGACCAACGCGTTCAACTCCTGGCGTAGCGTCTGCTCGCGTTGACGCAGCAACGGCATCCGCTCGCGCAGCTCGTCGAGCGACACCAGTTCCTCCTGATAGGCGGTGAGCAGCCGCTCCATGCTCTTCCCGACGCGCGCGAGGTCCCGTTCGACCCCCTGCCTGCGAGTCTTCGTGGGGTCAGCAGCTTGGGCCGCGGCCAGCCGGCGATCCAGTTCCAGTTGGATCAGTGCCGGGTCTTCAAGCAACCGTATCACTTCGGTCCAGACGACCTCGTCCAGCAGGTCCTGTCGCACGGGGCGCGTGTCGCATCGGGGACCACCCAGGTGCCGCCACCCGTCGGATCCGATGCAGCGGTAGTAGTGAATCTTCCGGGCGCTCGACCGGGCCGACGCGCGCGAGAGCGCGTAGCCACATCTCTGGCAACTCACCAGCCCCTGCACGAGGCTCGGTTCGATCGTGCGCCGCCGAGCGTGCACCTTGTTCTCATGCAGCAGTTCCTGTGCGCGCGCGAAGGTCAACTCCTCCACGATCGCCGGTACCGGGATCTCAATCCACTCCTCGCGCGGCCGCTCGTGGCTGGCACTGTCACGACTCACGGCGCCGCCGCGCTGCCGCAGCGGCCGCGTCACGCGCTGCCGTCGGGCGCGCCGCGTCTTGCCGAAGCACGCCGTGCCGCGATAGGCCGGGTTGCGCAGCATCGCCCAGACGGTGGAGCGTTCCCACCGGGTGCCGACCTTCCGCGTGGGCGTCCCTTGCTCGTTGAGCCAGCGAGTGATCGCCGCGATGCTCCAGCCCGTGACGATGTAGTGCTCGTAGACGTCGCGAACAACGCGTGCTTCGGCCTCGACCACGACGTACGCCGCGGGGCTGTCCTCACGCTTGCGAATGTAGCGATAACCATAGGGCGCACCGCCCAGGACGCTGATCTCACCAGCCCGCGCGCGGTGCAGCTTCCCCCGACGGGACCGTTCGAGAATCTGAGCGCGTTCGTACTCGGCGATCATGCCCTGAAACTGTACCAGCAACTGATCTTCGGCCGTGGCGCTCGACGGGCCGTTGTGGAAGCGGGTCTCGACCCCGTGACGTCCGAACTCTTCGATCAACAGGACCTGGTAGGCGTACTTCCGGCTCAGCCGATCCGGACTGTGCACGAGCACCACCTGGATGTCACCGGCGGCCGCCAAGTCCCGCACCCGTTCCAATCCCGGCCGTTCCAGCGTCGCCCCGCTATAGCCGTCGTCTTCGAAGATCCACTCCTGCGGCACCCTGAGATCGAGCGTCATGGCCCACTCTACCAGTGCCGCCGTCTGGCTCGCGATCGTGTGCGCTTCGCGTTGCTGGTTCGAGGACACGCGCGTGTATATCGCCGCCATCTGCATGTGGACCCTCCATTCCATAGGCCCGCGCGTTACGTAACGCTGCGCCAGAGGCAACCGGACGCATCTGGGCCGGCACCAGCAACGTGTAGACCTGGGCGAGCTTGCTGTCGCCGAGCCGATCGAACGTGTAATCGAGCTGCACCTGCCGCAGAGCATTCCGTGGTTGTCGTTCACCCACGTCGTTGGCGGAAGGAGTCCAGGAACGCCGTCACCGCCTGGGTGACGACTTGGCCGAGGGAGAGTCCGCTGTGTCGGGCGGAGGCGCGGATTGCGCGTACGGTGCTGACCGGCAGCTTGAAGGTGACCGTGACGGTCGGCTCGACGGCCGGCACCGGAGCGCTCAGCCTGGCTGCTTCCTGGAGATAGCGGTAGGCTTGCCGGCGCGACAACGCGAACTCGCGACCCAGATGCCGGGCCGCCTCGGCGCGTTCCATCTGCTGTCCGAGCAGACGGTATGCGACGTTGAGCAACCGCGCCTTGTCGGCCTTGGTGGCCCGCGCCATGAGTCACAAGAATATTACCTCTTGTGACTCAAGTCAAGCACCGGCCGGTTCCGCCAGCCCGTGATCACCCGATCGAACTGAAAGTTACCTTTTGCGTTCGGGGAGTAATCTCGCCGCTGCTGTCGAACATCTACCTGCATGTCCTCGACCGGGTCTGGGAGGACCGGTGGGCGCACCTGGGGACGCTGGTGCGTTACGCCGACGACTTCGTGGTCATGTGCGACACGAAGGCGGCGGTCGAGGCGGCGCGAGAGCGGGTGGGCCTGGTGCTGGCCCGGCTCGGGCTGGAGCTGCATCCGGAGAAGACGCGGGTGGTCGACCTGACGGGTGGCCGTGAGGGCTTCGATTTCCTGGGGTGTCATCTGCACAAGCGCATGAGCGGTCCCATCTGGGTACGGTCGCGGCGACGCGTCTACTACCTGCACCGATGGCCGTCTCGGCGGGCGATGCAGCAGGTGCGCGCTCGCGTGCGGGTGCTCACCCCCCGAGGTCGGTGTCACACGGACCTCCGTCTGGTCATCGCGGACGTCAACCGGGTCCTGCGGGGGTGGGGGCAGTATTTCCGCACCGGGAATGCGGCGAACCACTTCGAGCGACTCGACTGGTACGTGGTCGGGCGCCTGCGCGGCTTGCTCCGGAAGCGCGCGGGGTCGCGTCTGCCGGCTGGTCGGGCGGAGGCTTGGCGTCGTCCGTTCTTCGAGGCCTTGGGGCTCGCTCGCCTGCGCGGCACGATTCGGTATCCGGGGGTGGTGCATGCTGCGAACTGAAGTCCGCCTGGTAAGCCGTGTGCGGGAAATCCGCATGCACGGTTTGAACGGGGGTCTTGCTTTCAGCCGGTTGGTTCCGCCGACCGGTGCCCAGTAGGATCTACCAATGCTGACCTGTCCGAGCGAGGATGAACGCTGCTGAGCGCACCCCGCTCGCGAGCCGTTGACGGACTCGAGGCCGGCCCGATGACGGCCGCGGCTTGGGGATGCTGCCCCGTCGCCCCGGCGGCCTGGCGAGCTGCTGACCCGTGGCGATGTGTGCCACGTGCACGCCGGACCGCGCTGCGGCCGAGCAGTGCGGCGTGCTGCTCGGCGGCGCGCCTGTCGAGCGCCGCGAGCGGACGGCTACGTCGCCGTTCCGTGTTCTCTAGGATCGGCTGGCGACCCCATGGCTGAGGATACATTGTCGATACGACGCACTGCGCTGTGGCTCACCATCGGGTGTGCCGCGCTGGCTATCGTCCCACTGCTCGGCGGCTCCATGATTTGGTACGTCGGCGGCGCCCACGGACTAGACATCGATGGCGCTGCCAGGCTGATCGGTCGCCCGGCTCACACGATCGACGTTGGCAATGGTTGGTCGCATTACGGCGGCGATCCGGGCGGGCACCGGTACAGCCGCGCGAGCCAGATCACTCTCGACAACGTAGGCTCGCTCATGCCGGTCTGGGAATACCGGACAGGCGATCTGACCGCCAAAGCCGAGCTGATGGACCAGTCGGCCAGCCAGGCGACGCCGATTCTGGTCGACGACTCGCTGGTCTTCTGCACGCCGTTCAACGAGATCATCGCGCTCGACCCTGGGAACGGCAGCCAGCGCTGGCGCTTCGATCCGGAGATCGATCTCGACCAGCGTCCCGCCAATCAGTTCGTGTGCCGCGGCGTTACCCATTGGCGCGATCCGAACCCGTCGGCGGCGTGCGCCAGCCGCATTTTCATGGCGACGAACGACGCGCGGTTAGTTGCCGTCGATGTGACAACCGGCCGGCCGTGCGACAGCTTCGGCTCTAACGGCGAGGTTCGCGTCGACCCTGGAATGGAGTTGCTGTGGCCCGGTGAGTTCCAGATGACTTCGCCGCCGGTCGTCGTCGACGACACCATCGTCATCGGGTCGGCCATCGGTGACAACGCCCGCGTCGCGGCGCCGGATGGCTCGGTGCGCGCCTTCGACGCGCGAAGCGGCGCTCCTCGGTGGGAGTGGGATCCGATTCCGCGGACGGCAGGCGACACGGCGCTCGCAAGCTGGCAGGGCACACACCCCCCCCGCGAGGGGCACGCCAACGCCTGGGCGCCCCTCGCGGTGGACGAGCAGCGCGGGTTGGTCTTCGTCCCGACGACTAGCCCAAGTCCGGATTTCTTCGGCGGCCTGCGCCCAGGTGACAACCGTCACGCGAACGCCGTTGTGGCGCTCGAGGCCGCAACCGGTGAGCTCCGGTGGAGCTTTCAGACGGTGCATCACGACGTCTGGGACTACGACGTGCCGGCGCAACCGGGTTTGTACTCGGTCTGGCGAGACAGCCAACTGCACGACGTGGTTGCCCAGGTCACCAAGACCGGCTTCGTATTCGTCCTCGACCGGGCGACCGGCGTGCCGTTTCTGCCGATCGAGGAACGCCCGGTCAATCAGACTGGAGCGCCGGGGGAGGTGCTCTCGCCGACCCAGCCGTTTCCTGCGGCAACGCCTCCTGTGGTGCCGAGTCGACTGTCTCCGGACGACGCCTTCGGAATCACGTGGTTCGATCGCCGCGCGTGCCGCCAGCGGATCGCGGGCGCACGCTCGGCGGGACTCTTCACCCCACCGTCCGAACAGGGAACCCTCCTGTATCCCTTTACCGGCGGCGGCGCGAACTGGGGCGGAGCGGCGTTCGACCCGACCCGCAACCTGCTCGTGATCAACATGAGCAGCGTCGCGCATCACGTCCAGCTCATTCCGGCCGGCCAAGTCGATGCGATGCGGCAGGTGTTCCCCGACGAGGAGGTATCGACACAGGCGGGCGCTCCGTTCGGCATGAAGCGCGAGCTGCTCCTGTCACCGCTTGGCATACCCTGCACCCCTCCGCCCTGGGGCGTGCTGGCTGGGGTGGACCTCGCGCGCGGGGATATCGTCTGGCGCAAGACGCTGGGCGAGATCGTCGTGGAGCTCGGCACGCCGAATCTCGGTGGCCCGATCGTCACCGGCGGCGGCCTCGTCTTCATCGGGGCCACGATGGACAACTCTCTGCGAGCGTTTGACGTCGCGACCGGCGAGGAGCGCTGGAAGGGGAGCCTGCCGGCCCCCGGCCTCGCGACGCCGATGACATACGTGTGGGAGGGGCGCCAGTATGTCGTGATCTTCGCCGGGGGCAACGGCATCACGGGCCTGGAACTGGGCGACACGCTGGTCGCCTTCGCGCTGCCGGATCAGACCACCGCGAAGGAGTGACCGCGGCAATCGGCCCCGGCTCGTCAGCTCCGACGCCAGCCCCACCCGGCCGGAGAGGGCGGTCACCGGCTCAACGCCGGCCCAGGGGCGGACGGTGCGGAAGCCCCGGTCGCGGCTTGCGGGGGCGCGCCACACCAGGGCACGGGTGAGGCGCGCCGCAGCGGTGCCGGCAGCCGGGGCAGCGCGACGTTCAGACCTCTGAGGGTGTTGAGACGTCTTCCCAGGTTCCGTGCGTATCCGGCCGGGTGACGCCGGCATGCGGATCGCGCCACAGTGTATCGACGAAGATCCGCACGGAACCGCCGGCCGTCCGCACGTACTCGACCTTGCCACCGGCGATCCAGTTGTAGATCGTGCGGCGGGTGACTCCCACCAACTCACCCGCCTTCGCGATCGAGAGGGTTGTCCTATCAGCAATCATGACAGACGCTCGAGTTTCGCCCACCCAGGTCTTCCCGGTCGATCCACGCTCCCTGACAGGCCCAAGGATGGTATCGGCACCTGATGACCCCTTCATTAGTTAGCAGCCTGTGGCAGTGCGCCGTGAAAGGCGCCGAGAACCATCGCCTAGCCCTTGACGATCTCTGAGCCCTGGTCGACCAGCTCGCCGGCTCACCGTCCTGGTCAACCGACCCTTCTGAGTCGGTGACCGGGTTGCGAAGCTCGCCAACCTGGTTCGTTCCGGGCTGGCCCGGGGACGCCTGTAAAATACTGAAAAACAGGTGTTTACGGTCGCTGTCGCCGGATGATCCCACGTCTGATCCCACAATTGACGGATGTAGGGGCTGCCGTTTTTCGCTGTCGTGTGGCCTTCGCGCTAGCGGCAGTGGGGTCTCTTTAGCCCACCCAATCCTGTTGGTCTGCTGTCGTGCGCCCGCGCACGGTCTCGCGCTGCACGAGGCGCCGGGCGAGCCTGCGAAGCGTGGAGAGGGCTCTTGGCCGGTACTGAAGTTGCTCCACGCAGACGTTGATGTGCCTCGTCCTGCCCGGTATGCGCTTGTGATGTAGATGGCCGTGGATGTTCACGCAGCCTCCCGGGACGACTCGGAGCGGCACGTGCGTGAGCAGCAGGGGCGGGTCGCCGTCCACGTACAAGCTGCTGTGCACTTCGTCGAAACCGTTGGTTTCCACCAAGCCGGTGCTGGTGATCTCGTGGTTCCCGTACACGAGGATCTTCCGTCCCGGGGCCTGACGCACGCGCGCGAGGCGTCGGCCCCAGAGACCGTGGACAGTCACGTCACCGAGGATCAGGATGGTGTCCGCGGGAGCGACCACCTGCTCCCAGTTCCGGAAGATCGTGTCGTTCATCTCGTCAGCCGTCCCGAAGGGTCGGCGGAAGGCTTCGATGGTTTTGGTGTGACCCAGGTGGAGGTCCGACCAGACCGATGTCCGGGCATGGTCGTGCCCGTACAGCCCCCCGGGAGTCATCCCCCGCGAGACACGCAGCATGCAGGACATCTCGCGTCGGTTGAAGTCCGGTGTTGGCGGGCACTTCAGCTCTTCCCGGAGCTGGGATTCGTAGAGTTCCTTGAGGGTCAGTGCATCCATCGGCGATGACTGTCCATCGGGTGCCCCGGAGGGCCCCAAGCGGTGCCGTTGTTGAACGTGCATGCCCTTGCGGGCGCTCTCTTGGTGCAACCGCCGCTGCTGACGGTGCCGATCGAGGCCAGATCCAGCCGCCGCTTGCTGCGAGGCGCCGTGCCTCTCGCGCCACGGATCGGTGCGGCACTCGGCCTCAAGACGAGAAGACGTCGTCCAGGCGGAGTTCAAGGCCGGCGAGGAGCGGCGAGCGTAGCGTCTGTCCCCGGCTGAAGGTGTCGGTGGCTGCCAGTACGCCCCCGCGTTGGCGATGGATCGAGACGGTTTCGGCGATCGGGTCGACCAACCAGTACTCCGCCACCCCGTGTCTGTCGTAGAGTTCACGCTTGGAGCCCCGGTCCTTGTCGGCGGTCGATGGAGACAAGATTTCGATCACGAGATCGGGCGCACCCCGCACCTTCTCGCCGTCGCTCAGCAGATGCTCGCGCTCCCGGGAGACGAACAGGAGGTCCGGCTGGACGACGTTGCTGTCGGACAGGAGCACGTCGCAGGGGGCTGTCAACAGCGTTCCCAAGGCCCGGCCCTCGATGAACAAGCCCAGTCGCGTTGTCAGCTTCACTTGCACCGTCTGGTGCTTGATGTTCGGGGCAGGGACCATGATAAGTTCGCCGCCCAGGAGTTCGTAGCGGTTGTCCGCCGGCGCGGCGCAGTAGTCCTCGTAGGTGAGCTTGACAGCGGGTTGCGCGGTAGCCACGTGGGTGCTCTCTTCCCTTGCCCGGATGGTCGCGGGGATCATGATAGCGCGTCTCGGCGCCGCTGTGGTCGTCCGTCGGGGTCGCTGGTGGGTCACCAGCGGAGCCGTTCGATCCACGTGTCGCCGTTCTCCGCGACGCGAACCTCGAAGCGGTTGATCCCGCACCTGAGCGAGCGGTACGCCGCGAGCCAGACGTGGAGCGCGTCCCGCAGGCGGCGGCCGCGGGCCTCGGGGGTCGCGTCGGGCATCCGGCGGATCGCGTCCTCCTCGATCCGGAACCAGACTTGGTTGCCTTCGGGATCGAGTTCGGCCCCGAACCAGAGGGTTCCGTTCGGCTCTCGCGTGGCTTGGCGCGGCGTCAGGGTGCGGTCGTCCGGCCAGTCCTCAGCCGCTGCTGCGATGACAATCGCGTGTTCGCTGGCGAGCATGGGCGTTCTCCCGTTTTCGCGAGTTCAGCTTGGATGCGTCGTTCGGCGTGGCGTTCTCCCTGAAGCGTTGCTGCCCCCTCATGTGGGTCGTTGAGCGTCTCGCTCACCACCCGATGGTCGCTTGCCCGAGCACGCCGTTCCTGACGTCCCCCATCTCCGGGTTCTCGCGCCGCTGCGCGTCCACGCCGAGATCGAGCCGCAGGTCCTCGCTGTTGAGCAGTTCTAGGCAGTACCCCATCCGGTAGTCACGGCCGTACTGCGAAGCCGAGTAGCCGACCCGGGGCGTTCCCACGAGGCGGGCGCCCACGGCAGGCCGTAGCCGACTTCGGCGTTCACCTGCCCGCCGGCCCCGTACATCTGGTGCGAGCCCATGCTTCCGTAGGTCATCTGGCTGTTCTACAGCGCCTCGGCCCCACCGGTTGCCTGCCCGCCCCACGACGGGGCGATACGCGCGGTGAGCCCAAGTGGGCTCGACGGCGTCGGGTTCCAGCCGAACGAGAGCGACATCCCGCGTTCGCGGAATTTCTCGGCCTGATGCACCATCAGGGTCCGCACCTGAACGTCCAGCGACAGCCCCGTCACGGTGTCCGAGAAGACGAGACCGCCGCCGATGTTCAAGCCGGTGCCCGTCTCGGCGTTCCCGCCGTCCTGCCGCAGCCCGACTTCGAGGCTCGGCGTCAGCGACAGCCGGCCGCCCACGGTGAATCCACTGGAGCCCTCGAGCGCGGTCCGCAGCCGGGTCACGCCCGCCTCGGAGGCGTTCAGGCGTCCAGCGGCGCCCTCGACCTGGTCGGTGGATGCGCCGACCCACAGGGCGTCGGCCATGAACGCGAGCGCGAAGCCGCCGGTCCGTCTCGACCCAACGAGGTCGCCCCGCGTCCCGACCGCGGTCATCGCCATGGACATGTCGGTCTCAAGGGCCATGGCGCTGCCCGGCGTCAGGCTCAGCGCGCCGGTGCCGTAGCCGGTGACTCCCCAAACGGACACGCGGTCGTTGATGTGGTAGCCCGCCCAGGGGGTAGAAGCCGGTCATCGACGTTGTCATCTGCCCGGCGCTCGGGCCGCTGTAGCCACCGAGCCCCATGGTGCGGCCGACCGAGAGGCCGACGGTGAGCGGGCCTCGCCGGTAGTCGGCTCCGAGCATCGTCGTGCGCACGTCGCCGTTGAGCGACAGCGCGTTCTCGGTGTCGTCAGGGGTCAGTTTTGAGTGTCGCTTGACGCCGCGGGAGCGAGGCGGGAAAATAATGCATGACTGGAGCACGTATGCATAAGGACACAGAAACGTTTAAGATTTCATCTCTTCAAGATGCAGAGGCTTTTGCGGCATACATCAGCCGCTACGGAGAGGCGACCTCCTCCTCTGGGCATGACATGCGCGGCCCCATTCTCAACATCTACAAATACTCGCGTGTCCATTCCAAAGATGATCGAATCAATGGCAAGCTATTGAATGCATATATCGATCTTGAATTGACTTGCTTGTTCATTATGAAGGACTCGCTATTGGCGGGAGGCATGCATAATCGACTGCACGATAAAGGCAAAACCACGTTGGGGTCAGTGCTAGATGACTTCGAACTATTCTCTGGGAAAGTGGATATTCTATATGTCTTGTCGGCTTGCTCTTTCAGAATGCGCGCTTTTTGGGATAAGTACATGGGAGTACTGTTTCTGCTTTATGAACACAAAAATTATGACAAATACGTCGACGGACGACGCAGAAAGAACTTCTTTATGGGACGTGCCCGAGAGTGGCCGGGAATTTCGGTGCATCTCCGAAAGTGCCTAACGAATATTGTAAGGACATCGCTCATACATTCGGGACAACGGGAAGCCGTGAGAGATATTGACAATCGGAACCTCTGTGTTCAGTTTCCGTATCCCTTTTTGAAAATACTAGACACAATAATCGCGATGGTGGACGCCGTCAGGACACACGAAGCACACGGCGCCGGGTTTTTGAGAAAGTGGACACTAGCTAACTTTCCGATAGACAAATCAAAAGATTTTGCCCTCATAAACCACTGGAATATAGGCAGCGCATTTATGCACGCGTTGCGGACGGAAATGGCCGCCCGACTCCGAGGGAGCAACGGGGCCAGTCTTTCCAATGCCGACAATGAGTCCTGAACCTGGTCGGCCGCACTTGGCAGGCCTCTATCCGGTGCGAAACCGCCGGCCCCGCTGGCCACGGCGGGACACCGTGAGGGGACCGGCCCGCGCGCCGTCGCCGGAACCGCGGCGGGCGGCGGCGCAGAGAGTCTCCGCGGGCTCCATGTTGCGATCCACTGACGCTCCTCATGTCCGGTTCTTGTTTAGCGCGAGCAAGTGGCGGAGCGCGTTGTCATCTGTGATGTCCGTTGGCCACCCGTAGGCCGCGGCCACCGCAGCATCGAGTGTTGCGTGTGCGTCGGCGAGCCACTGCGGGCGGGCGTTGTAGAGGTTCGTCAGCGTGCGCTTCCTGAGCGCCTTCGTGGCGTCCTCGTCACGGGGAACCGGCCGTCGCGGGTATCCCTGAACCGGCTCCTCCACCCACTCGACCCATTCTGGCGGGTTGAGCCACCGATCCCGCAGGTCGACGAGCCGTTGGGCGGCCTCGGCCACGGCGATCGCCCGGGGGTCGTCAGCGTACTCGGCGGCTCGCACGTTCGGCGTCAGACCGGGCGGGAACGGGAACGTCTCGAAGGTCGTGCTCGGCGTGTACCGCGGGTCGTTGCCCTTGCCGAGCCACGTGCCACGCCGGAGAGACCAGATCTCGTGAAACCTGCTGTGGAGGATGCCGAAGGTCGTGTCGTCGTCGCGCGCGATCGCGATCAGTTGATGATCGGGGCAGATGCGGGCGTCGCACCAGACGAACAGTCGGTGCTTGGCGACGGTTGGCGTTGCGATGAAGCGTGACAAGGTGTCGAGCGCCTGACGCATCTCGGGATATGGCCGAGAATGTCGCCACCAGTGCTTGCGACGGGGTTTGCTTCGATGGCCGCGAGGCGTATCCATGATGTAGTGTGCTGTCTGTAAAGTGTTGAAATAAAGCCACTTAAAGTTAACGGGTCCGCAATTACCACAAATGACCCCACATTTGGTCCGGTCTTGATTGGCTTTCGATCTGTCTTGACGCGCGGCGCGCTCCGCTGAAGTCCGTTGTCAGCGCATCCGATCCAATCGGTTAGCTGTGGTGTCGCCCTGCACGGCGTGGGATTCTAGTGGTATGTCCCAGAAATGATCTTGCGGTTGCTCGCACGTGGCCGAACGGGTCGTCGAACGGCGATTCCGGCCCGAACCGTCGAAACGCCTCGCAGATCAAGCGTCAACTTGTTCAAGGGACACACCACTAGGAGGTGCTGGGCGAGTGCGCGTAGCGCGGTGAGGGCTTCCGGCTGGTATTGCAGTTGTTCCACGCAGACGTTGATGTGCCTCGTGCTCCCCGGCACGCGCTTCTGATGCAGATGGCCGTGAATGTTCACGCAACCGTCCGGCACGACTCGAAGTGGCACGTGCGTGAGTAGGAGGGGCGGGTCGCCCTCCACGTACAAGGTGCTGTGGACGTATTCGGTTAGCGGGTCGTGGCGAGAAAATCCACGAAAAGGTGTGCAGGTGCGGCGGGCGTGTGCCGATACGTGAAGTATGGCGCGCAAGAAGGACGACCGCGACGACTCGAACGGACCTGGGCGTCAGCGGGACCCCCGGGACGTGGGGCGCATCGAACGCCTCGAACGAGACCTCGGTGGACGGGTCAAATCCGGCCATTAGTGGACACCGCAAATCCGGCCATTTCCGGCGTCCCGAGACGGGAGTTGAGTTCTACCTCACGGCGCCCTGTGTTGGCAAGGTGGTCTGGACCCTGGTGCGCCAGCTGCGAGGGCCGCACTTCAGCACGTGCGCGTGATGGAGCAGGCGATCGAGCAGCGCCGTGACGGCGGCGGTGTCGCCGAGCAGCTTCCCCCAGTCTTCGACCGGTCGGTTCGAGGTGAGGACCGTGGAGGCCCGCTCGTAGCGGCGCATGATCAGCTCGAGCAGGTCCTCGGCCGCGGTGTGGGGCAGCTTGCGCATGCCGAGGTCGTCGATGATGAGCAGGGGCACCCGGGTCAGCTCGGTCAGATAGTCCTTGCGGGTCTCGGCGAGCGTCGCCTCGGCGAGCTCCTCAAGGAAAGCGTGGGCTTCGCGGTAGATGACGCGGTAGCCCTGCTGGATCGCGGCGCGGCCGATGGCCTGGGCGAGATGGCTCTTGCCCGTGCCGGGCGGGCCCAATAGCAGAGCGTCCTCGCGCTGGGCGACGAAGCGGGCGGTGGCGAGCTCGAAGACGAGGGCGCGGTTGATCTTCTTGTTGAAGGCGAAGTCGAAGCCGTCGAGCGAGCGTTCGGGGTCGCGGAAGCGGGCCTGCTTGTGTCGTCGGGCGAGCAGGCGGTCCTGGCGGCGCTGGAGCTCGTCGGTGACGAGCGCGGCGACGAGGTCGATCGGGGCCATCTGCTCGGCCTGCGCCTGCAGCAGGCGCGTTTCGAGGACGTCGGCCATGCCGGAGAGGCGGAGCTTGCGCAGCGCCTGGTCGAGTTCGACGAGATTCATGACGGGTCTCCTGTTCTGCGGTCGATGAGATCGCGGTAGAGGGTCAGTTGCCGGATGAGCGGGTCGACCTGGCGCAACGACAGGGGCGCCGCGGGCCGGCGGTCGAGGTAGCGCCGGAGGAAGCGGTAGGTGGGCACGCCGAGCTCGAGCGCGGCGTTGGCGGCCTCTTCGGCGACGGCGGGACCGTGCTTCCTGGCGAGGGAGAGGACGCCGAGGATGCGACGGACGCCGGCGGCGCCGTCGTGACGGTGGATGTGGTCGCAGATGGTGGAGATGGCGGGGCCGGCCCGCTTGGCGGCGGCGAGCAGGGCGAGGGTCTTCGGCGGGGTGCGGGCGGGCCGGTCTCGGTCCTCGATGCGATGCCAGCCCCGCGGCGCGCGCAGGTGCTCGCGGAGGAGCTGGCCGGTGCGGGGATCGAGCAGCCGCACGTGAGCTGCGTTCCACTGGACGTGGACGCTACGGCCGATCCAGCCCGGCGGGGCCCCGTAGTAGGCAGACGCAACCTCGACGCAGCCGTCCAGATGCACGGTGCGGTGGCCGTACTGGTAGTAGCGGAACGGCTCGAGCGGCAACGGGCCGAGGGCCGGCCGCTCCTCGGCGAACATGGCGGCGACCTGCCGCTTGGTCGTGCCGTGGACGCGGGTGTCGGCCCAGCGCTGCTCCCAGCGGTCCAGATACGCCTGGCCGTCGTCGAGGCGCCCGAAGCGGAGTCCGCGCAGCGGCGTCTTCTGGGCGTGGCCGACGGCGGCTTCGACCTTGCCCTTGCGATCGGGGTCTCGGACGCGACACGGCAGGGCGACGACCCCGTAGTGGGCGAGCACATCGCGGTAGAGCGGATTGAGCGTGGGGTCGTAGATGTCCGGGGTGAGGACGCCCTCCTTGAGGTTGTCGAGCACGACGACGCGTACGGTGCCGCCCAGCCGCCGAAACGCCCGCTCGTGCAGCTCGGCCCAGATCTGCGCGCTCGACCGGTGGACCAGCAGCCGGACGGCCTTGCGCGAGTAGCCCAGGGTCAGGACGAAGAGCCGTGTCCGCCTGTACTTGCCGGAAGCGGGGTCACGGACCATCGGACCCTCGCCGTAGTCGACTTGAGCTTCCTCTTTATGCAGAGCTCTGCAGGGGGAGTTAGGTTACAGGCGCGCCGTTGTCCAGTCCCGTCTGGACGCCGCAATCGGGCCGGCGTACGGACGGGGCTAGAGCCAGATCTTGAGCCCGTCGAGCCCGAGGGCCCCTTCCGAGCCCCGGCGGCTCGTGGGCCTCGATGCGCTTGAGGAGCGTCTGCGTCTCCGTCGTATCGACCGTGTTCGGTGCCCTGCCGTCGTTCCTTCGGGGCCCGTGCGCCGGCCGGACGGCTGTCCGAGGGCCACGCCGGAGTTCGGTCGTGGGCGTCGCCTCGGCGCCGTTCACGGTCCGGGAGACCCCGCCGTCCCGGCTCGGATTCTGACGCTGTCGGGGTCAGTGCACGCCGTCTCGGGGTCGGCGGTTGCAGTACCGGCCCCGGTCTCTGGCATGGGTTCGGCGCCTCGCGGCGCACCTGTTACAGGGCGAGATGGTGCCGGGGTGGATAATGGGAAGCAACTGACGAACATCGACTCGAGGACCTGGGGTTGTCCACTGACGTCATGACCGGGGAGAAGCTGCAGCGGATCTACGAGGCCGAGCTCGCCGAGGCCCTCGAGCGCCGGGACGAGAAGGGTTTCGACGTGGCCGGCTTCCGGCTCCTCCTGTCTGTGAGCGGTGCCCGGGGAGGTGGCGAGCTGCAGGTCGACGACAGGCGCGTGTGGGTGTGGGCCGATCTGCATCTTGGCGACATCGACGCGTTGGATTTCTTCGGTCGGCCGTTCGCCTCCGTCGAGGAGATGGACGACGTGATCCTGAGGCGCTGGCGTGCCCGGGTCGGTCCTGATGATCTGGTCGTCTGCCTCGGGGACGTCGCCCGAGGGAGCTTGACCGGGAACCTCGAGCGCCTCGTGGCGCTGCCTGGACGGAAGGCTCTCGTGTTCGGCAATCACGACCGTTCCGTCCAGGGCTTCGACGAGGTGTGCGCGTCGCTGTACGCGCACGGCGACCCGCCGTTGCTGTTGACGCACGTCCCGCTTCGGGAGGTTCCGCCGGGGTGCGTGAATGTCCACGGGCACCTGCACGCTGCGCGCGTGCGCGCCTCGACGGCGCACGTCAACGTCAGCGTCGAGCAGCTCGACTACCGGCCGGGGTCGCTGACGGATATCCGGCGCTTGGCGGCGGCCCTCGTCACTGGGAAGATCGTGCCGGGCCGAACGACTGCCCGTTGCCTGGAGCAATTCCCGTGACGCCGTCAGGGTCAGTGCAGGTCCGTCCCGGGGGCGGCGATCGTGATGGACGCCGTCAACCTGTCCAGCGCCTCCAGTTCGATCTCGGTGCCGGCCAGGCCTTGGCCCGGTCGTCGTCTAAGACGGGAATCCCCGTGAGCTGTCTGAGGCGGATGATGAGCGCCGCGCACAGACCTTCGACCTCGCCGCCGGGGATCGTCGACAGGTCGAACACGACGTTGACCTGGGTCGTCGTCCTCCTCGGTGATGGCCATCAACCGCTGGTTGTCGACCGTCAGGCGGTTGACTCGGTCGAGGACGTCGTCGGGCTCCCCGACGGGCGTCGAGGAAGGCGCCGGCGCGAGTCTGGGCTTCGTCGTGTGGATGGAGCAGCCGGCGACAGGGCGCGTGACCGTGGAGTACGCGACCGCCGACGACACGGCGAAGGCCGGCGAGGACTACACAGCGATGAGTGGCGCGTTGGCGTTCGAGCCCGGCGAGCGGAAGAGGACGGTGTCGGTGCCGGTGCTTGATGACCCCCACGACGAGGGCGAGGAGACCATGAGGCTGCGGCTGTCGAACGCCACGGGCGGCCGGATCGTCGACGACGTGCACCGGGAGGCGACGGGGACGATCGAGAACATAGACCTGATGCCGGCGGCGCTGGCGCGCTTCGGGCGAGCGACGGCCGAGCAGGTGGTCACTCACATCGAGCAGCGGATGGCGGCGCCTAGGCGGCGGGGTTTCCGGGCCGGTCGCGGGGCGGGAGCTGCAGCCGGGGAGCGAGCGGGACTTCTAAGCCGAGGGTCGCAGGTTCGAGTCCTGCCGGGCGTGCCAACTCTCCAGGCCCTTTTCTGCACGGAAAAGGGCCATTTTTGTTGGGATTTCTCTCGATTACTCGCCCCGATCTCGTTGGTGCCGGTCCGGGTCAGAAACGGTCAGAAACCGCCGCAAAACGCCCCAATGGGGCGCCAAAAGTTAGCAGCAAAGTTAGCAGCTCGGGCGCCCCGTGGCAGTGGACCCCCGCTCTGGCGGACACCAGCGGGAGATCGGCAGCGTCGGCCCTCTGGATCCTGGACAGCGTCGGGACCGGCGCGGCGCTCGGCTGGTTCTCCGGCGCCCTGATCGCCGCGAGGGGAGGACCGAGTGTCGGCGCTGCGCCGGAGGGTGGTCCGATTTACCTGACGAGGGCGGTATTCGCGTTCCCTGACCAGGTCGACGTCGAGCTCGTGCCCAGGCACCCCGAGTGGGGGCTCAGAGAGCCTGAACGCAGCCGGACCATCTCCTGGCAACATCGGCGGCGGTAGCTCATCGATGGCCTCCATCAGCAGGCGCGCAGCTCGACGGCGTAGACCGTAGCGTCGGGCGGGGTCCACGGCCGGCAGGTTCTCGTCCGGGAACGGGACGTCCAGTCGGACCGCGTCGTGCGAGCGGTGCGCGGACGCCGAGGTTGGACGAGAACGATGGGTGAAGCGCGATTCCGGTCCCGCGGATCCTGTGGTGTGTTCGCGCCGGCGGAGGTGCTGTCTCCCGTGTAGCGAGCCGAGGAACGGCTTGACGTGCCGCGGGTGCCGGGCTGCGAACCCGTTCCAGATTCTGCGAAATCCCCAAGAAACCCCGCATTCGTTGGGAAAACCAAGGGGCTCTGCGGGTCAGAACGGGTCAGAAAACGCCTGACCGAACGCGAAACGGCTGGCAGTACGGCTGGCAGTGGGCAGCCAATCGGAACATCCACCGGCCGAGTCCTTCCTTCGCCGCGTTGGCTGGCGGTCCGTCGGCAACCGGCCACGATCCGGCGAGATCAGTGTACGCCGTCTCGGGGTCGGCGGTTGCAGTACCGGCCCCGGTCTCTGGCATGGGTTCGGCGCCTCGCGGCGCACCTGTTACAGGGCGAGATGGTGCCGGGGTGGACAATGGGAAGCAACTGACGAACATCGACTCGAGGACCTGGGGTTGTCCACTGACGTCATGACCGGGGAGAAGCTGCAGCGGATTTACGAGGCCGAGCTCGCCGAGGCCCTCGAGCGCCGGGACGAGAAGGGTTTCGACGTGGCCGGCTTCCGGCTCCTCCTGTCTGTGAGCGGTGCCCGGGGAGGTGGCGAGCTGCAGGTCGACGACAGGCGCGTGTGGGTGTGGGCCGATCTGCATCTTGGCGACATCGACGCGTTGGATTTCTTCGGTCGGCCGTTCGCCTCCGTCGAGGAGATGGACGACGTGATCCTGAGGCGCTGGCGTGCCCGGGTCGGTCCTGATGATCTGGTCGTCTGCCTCGGGGACGTCGCCCGAGGGAGCTTGACCGGGAACCTCGAGCGCCTCGTGGCGCTGCCTGGACGGAAGGCTCTCGTGTTCGGCAATCACGACCGTTCCGTCCAGGGCTTCGACGAGGTGTGCGCGTCGCTGTACGCGCACGGCGACCCGCCGTTGCTGTTGACGCACGTCCCGCTTCGGGAGGTTCCGCCGGGGTGCGTGAATGTCCACGGGCACCTGCACGCTGCGCGCGTGCGCGCCTCGACGGCGCACGTCAACGTCAGCGTCGAGCAGCTCGACTACCGGCCGGGGTCGCTGACGGATATCCGGCGCTTGGCGGCGGCCCTCGTCACCGGGAAGATCGTGCCGGGCCGAACGACTGCCCGTTGCCTGGAGCAATTCCCGTGACGCCGTCAGGGTCAGTGCAGGGCCGTCCCGGGGGCGGCGATCGTGATGGACGCCGTCAACCTGTCCAGCGCCTCCAGTTCGATCTCGGTGCCGGCCAGGCCTTGGCCCGGTCGTCGTCTAAGACGGGAATCCCCGTGAGCTGTCTGACGCGGATGATCCTAGTGGTGTGTCTCTTGAACAAGTTGACGCTTGATGTCCGGGGCGTTTCGACGGTTCGGGCCGGAATCGCCGTTCGACGACCCGTTCGGCCACATGCGAGCAACCGCAAGGTCATTTCTGGGACACAACACTAGGCGCCGCCATCCGCTCCTCGATGTGAGTGAGCGTCGGGTTCGACGACGAGCCACACGATCCCCAGCCTCGTCAACGGCACCGAATACACGGTGCGGGTGACCGCGACCCGGACCGACGCCAACGACGGGCCGCCGTCGGCAGAGAAGACGGGCACGCCGGCGGCGCCGACCGCGCCGGGGGTCACGGTGTCGGAGACGGCGCTGACGGTGACCGAGGAGGACACAACCGGGGACAGCTACACGGTGGTCCTCGACACCCAGCCGACGGCGGATGTCGTGGTGACGGTCGCCGGGCACGCGGGCACGGACGTGACCGCGACCCCGAACCTCCTGACGTTCACCGCGACGAACTGGAACACGGCCCAGACGGTGACGGTGACGGTCGGCGACGATGCGGATCTGATGAACGAGACGGTCACGCTGACCCGCAGCGCGGTGAGTACGGACACCGTCTACAGCGGGATCACGATCACCGAAGTGACGGTGACGGTGAACGACAACGACACCGCGCAGGTGACGGGGTGACGGTCGCAGCGGGCAACGCTCGGCTGGTGGTGGCGTGGACGGCGGTGGGCAACGCCACCGGCTACAAGGTGCAGTGGAAGTCTGGCAGCCAGGGCTACAACGCCACCGACCGGCAGGCCAACCTCGCGTCGGGTTCGACGACGAGCCACACGATCCCCAGCCTCGTCAACGGCACCGAATACACGGTGCGGGTGACCGCGACCCGGACCGACGCCAACGACGGGCCGCCGTCGGCGGAGAAGACGGGCACGCCGGCGGCGCCGACTGCGCCGGGGGTCACGGTGTCGAAGACGGCGCTGACGGTGACCGAGCAGGACACAACCGGGAACAGCTACACGGTGGTCCTCGGCACCCAGCCGCCGGCGGATGTCGTGGTGACGGTCGCCGGGCAGGCGGGCACGGACGTGACCGCGACCCCGAACCTCCTGGCGTTCACCGCGACGAACTGGAACACGGCCCAGACGGTGACGGTGACGGCCGGCGACGATGCGGATCTGATGAACGATCCGGTCACGCTGACCCACAGCGCGGTGAGTACGGACACCGTCTACAACGGGATCCCGATCGCCGCGTGACGGTGACGGTGAACGACAACGATCGATCCAACACCCCGCCGGTGTTCACCGGCGGCACGACCCAGACGCGCACCTTGGCGGAGACGATGGGCGGTGCGAGGGCAGGAACGGCGGCGGCCATCGGCGACCCGGTCGCGGCGACGGACGCCGACGACGAACCGCTGACCTACTCGCTGGGAGGCACGGACGCTGGCAAGTTCGACTTCCTCGCCTCGTCGGCACAGCTCAGGACGAAGGCGAACGAGCGCTACGACTTCGAGGCGCAGCCGAGCTATGCGGTGACGGTGGCGGTAGACGACGGCACGGTGAGCGTGTCGGCGCGGTGACGATCAGTCTCACGGATGTCGACGAGCCGCCGCTGGCGCCCGCGGCGCCCACGGTCACGGCGACCCCCATCGCGACCGACAGCCTGTCGGTGAGCAGGAGCGCGCCATCGAACACCGGCCGTCCCGCCATCGACAGCTACGACCTGCAGTACCGGGAAGTCACCACCGGGACCTGGACCGATGGCCCCCAGAACGTGAGCGGCACCAGCACCACGATCGCGGGCCTGGCCGCCGACCCCGCCGCCTACCAGGTGCAGGTGCGGGCCACCAACGACGAGGGCGACGGTCCTTGGTCGCCGACGGGGCGCATCGGCGGTGGTGGTGGCGGTGCCCGTAACGATCCGCCGCTGGCGGTCGACGACGCAGCGGAGACGGTGGAGGGCACGGCCGTGTTCATCGACGTGCTCGCCAACGACAGCGACCCCAACCGAGACACGCTGACGGTGGTGGAGGTATCGGCGCCGGCGCACGGCACGGCGGTGGCGGCGGCGGCGGGTACGGTGGAGTACACGCCGGAGCCGGACTTTCACGGCACCGACCGGTTCACGTACGTCGTGGGCGACGGATCGGGGCTGACAGCGCGGGCGGCGGTGGAGGTGACGCTCTTCGGCGTCGGCAAGGTGCGCCCCGCCGCGCTCATGAAGACCTTCGGGGCCGAGCTCGTCGGCAACCAGAGGACCCTGCCGCGCACGAAGCTCCTGCAGCAGCTCAAGAAGCACCGCGGACGGGCCGCCTTCCGCGGCGAGGAAGAGAGACGCGCGCGCTTGGTCGCCGAGCTCCAGCAGGCCCGGCTGACCGGGGTCCGGTTCAAGGTGCCGGCCGCGACCATGAGCGCGAAGCTGGCGAACCTGCCCGAGGGGTTTCCGTTGCTCGCGGCCGGATTGAGGTGCGGTTCGACGGGGCGGAGAACGTCCTGGAGCGGCTCTTCGCGCTGGCGCAGGCGCTCGGGAACGATTACGT
Organism: Vicinamibacterales bacterium; assembly: GCA_965229825.1. Classification (GTDB taxonomy): domain Bacteria; phylum Acidobacteriota; class Vicinamibacteria; order Vicinamibacterales; family UBA8438; genus JAJEEA01. The sequence continues at coordinate 397,216 of CBDDJQ010000009.1, read as the reverse complement.
GCGGTTCGACGAGGAGCTCGTCGGTCGCTGAGTCGGCGGGGGAGAGGTTGGTGACGGTGACGACGGAGGCTCTGACGCTGTCGGCCGCGGAGCCGGCGATCGCGCCCGGGCGCACGTACTTCGACGGCAGCGCGATCCACTACCTCACGCCTTCAGCGCCTGAGCGCAACGGCCCTACGTCGAGCCTGGGGTTGCCTCTCGACAGCACTGGCGGCGCCGTTGTGGTGCCGGGTTCGGAACACGTGTTCGATGGCGTCGAGCACGCCGTTCTCGTGGCCGAACACGGCGACGTAGCACAGCAACTCGATGAGCTCAGATGTCCGCTCGGTTCGCAACGCGTCAGATCCGGAGCCGTCGAGACGGCACGTCGCGAGGGCCGAGCGTTTCCGCGTGCAGGCCGAGAACTCCAGCGAGGTGTCTCGTGAAATGTGCAAGTCTCTTTCGCAAGCGGCGGATGTTGCGGCTGCCGTCGCCTTCCCGGAGTGGGCGTGCGGCCAGCACCACGTCCGCATAGTACTTCGACTCACCACGGACGCCGGTCTCCCCGTGAAGCGGCGGACATGTCATGCGCCACGCGCCGGGCAGGTGCTTCCCAAGAAGCGCATCGAACTGCTGGCCCTTGCTGTTTCCGGGATCCAAGTTCAAAGCGAACAACAGAACGGCCCCGCGCTTGGCCGCCTCCTCCATTTGCGGCACTACGGACCGGACCTTGGCGCGCAGGAAGTCGCCGAACGGATCCAGCAACACCAAATCGTCCTCGTTCAGGTTGGGCGTGATCTCCGCGAACGCGGTCCAGGCATCGTACTGGCCCGATCGGACCCCGCATCGCGGGAACTTCTCATCGAGCATGGAGAGTCCCGCTTTCCGGAGCCGTCCTAGACGGTCGAGGCACCTATCGGCAGTCAGTACGCAAATGCCGCCGTGCGCCGCGATGCCGGCCGCGTGCAGGGCGACCAAGCCGCTGCCGTAGTACCGCCCCCTGTCGATGCCCTTCTGCGCCGCCCGCAACGCTCCATCGGGCAACGCTCGAACTCGCCTCGCCACTTCCGCAACGGCGGGCCTTTCGGGTTCGCCGCCGAACAGATCGAAGAACCGGCCCGGCCGGCCCGATTCGCATCGCCAACGCACGAACTCAGCCAACACGCCGTGCTTGAGCAGGTCGCCGGCGTTCCCCATGTCGTACGGCAGTCTCATGACCTGGGCTCCGGGATCCCGGCGTGGGCGTCCGCGCGCCTCAGTCGCGTCCGAACCCCCGTGGCAGCTCGACGTCGAGGGCGTCGAGGTCGACGTCGCAGACGCCCTCGAAGAGCTCGGCGGTCCGGGACTCGGGCAGCTGGTCGCGCCAGGCCTCGTACTCGGCCTGCAGGTAGAGGGCCTGCGGGGTGGTCGACGTGGGCGTGTTGTCGCCGAGTCGGCGGCGCCGCAGGTCGAGGGTGGCTTGGCTCAACTCGCGCTTGCGGGCGCGGCGCTTCTCCGTGTGGTCGGGCTGGTCGGAGGGGGTGTCGGTGCGGGGCATGGGACAGTCTACCCGCTCCCGTTGTTGGGGGGGCGATTCGAGGGCCAGGACCGGGACGACGGTGTCGGCCGGCGGCGCGGCGCTCGCCGCCGAGCGCGGCCCGCGAGGCACCGATTCGAGCCGACTTCGAGGCGAAGGTCGGGGGCGACAACGAGTCGGTTTCATTCGCGAAGAAGGCCCGGATTCATTGGGTTAATCCGCCCTCTGGAGGTTAACGGAACGCCCCCTTATCGGACCCACGACTTAGCGCGGAGAAAACGGGGGAGCAGGCGGCAGCTCGGGGCGCCGGCGTCGAGCACGTGACCGCCCCACCGTCTGGTCGGGGATGGAAGGCAAGCTTGAGGGGAGGTCGAGCATGGTGAGTGAGCTAGAACGGCGGGTTTCGGCGTGGACCGCGGCCGAGGCCGAGCAGTGGACCGCGGCCGAGGTCGAGCAGGCGAAACAGGCCTTGTTCGAGGTGGGGGTCGAGATCGACGCCGACCGCTTATTGGCCGCGCTGAAGTGCGGGTGCGGCCCTGACGACGATCCGGCGGTGCGGGCGAGGGTGGATGCGCTACGAGACCTACGCAACGCCATCAAGGCCGGCGACGCCGCCGGACGATGAGTACCGCCCTTCGCTGGGTCGCCGTCCTGCCGGGGTCTCTAGTCGCCGCGACGCTGGCTCGTGTCATCCTGGGGCCGCTCAACATGCTGACGTGCGCTGGGTGTTTCCAGTCGCGGCCGGAGGGGGAGCCGTGAGCAGGCGAGCGCCGCCAGGCGGATGCGCCGGTGGTGACGGACGTTCAGCCGTCCCGTCTCCGGCACGCAGTCGACATCGGCCACGCCGACCACCGACCCCGTCGGCGCAAAGTTCCCGGCAGCTACCGCGCGTCCGGGGGCGGACTCCAGGACTGCCCCGTGGGGCGTCCGGCGTGCGACGGCGGGTCACGTGCTCGCCCCGGCGGGGCGAGGCACCGGGGCGAGCACGGCGGGACGTCGTCCTCGACGAGGGCGGCCGCCGCCGTGGCAACGGACGGGACGCAACCGCGGTTTCCGTCGCCGCCGGGCGGCCGTGTCAGCTCGCCGTCCGTCGGCGAGCGCCTCCGCCCAGCAACAGCAGCGCAAGCGCGAGCGCGCCGATCACCGGCAGAGCCGGCACCGGCGTTAGGTCCGCGACGATCGAGAACTGCACCGCCGCCGCGCTCGGGTTGCCGCCCGCGTCCTGCGCGGCCCCGGCCGCGATGGCCACCGTCACGGTGCCCGAGGCCGCGGGCGTGATCGTCGCCATGTAGCTCGCGTTGTTCCCCTGCAGCTCCGACGCGCTGCCGTTCCCGACGACCAGGTCTTCGAGCTCGAAGCCGGTCACCGGCTCCGAGAAGGCGACCGTGATGGAGAAGGGGCCGGTGACCGGGGCGCCGGCGTCGCTGCTGATGGCCACCGTCGGCGACGTGGTGTCCGCGTCCACGCAGCTCAGCTGCGCCCCACCGGCGGCGAACAATGCTTCCAGCGCATCCCGTTCCCTCGGGTCGACCGACAACTCGTATTCAAGCTTGACGGCGATGACGCGCTCGGCGAACCACGCGCCGTGCCGGGCCGGCGTCCACTCGCCGGCGTCCCGGTCGCTCTTCTCGGTCCGGTTCACCTGCGGGTCCGCGATCGTGAGGTTGTGCAGGTCGGCCGCGATTTCCCGGCGCCGGTCGTCCGCGATGCCGCTGTCGTGCGCTTCGGCGAGCGCGAGCTCGGCGAGGTACGCGACGAGCGGGCCGGTGAGCCAGGCGTTGAGGCCGCAGAGCGCCCCGGCGAACGCCCGGCGGAGGGTGTTACGACTGCAGGGCAACCCGTGAGTCCGCCACGTCGATGCGGGTCCGGCTGTGGACCGCCCCCGCCAGAAGAGCCAGGAGAGCAGCTCGGTGGTTGTGCTGTGCCCGGGCCCGGGCCGGGTTGGGCTTGGCTGCCGCCGTCCCCTGTATCGGGGGCGGACGGCGCGACAGCCCCCGGCCGGACCGGTAGTCGCGGCGCTCGAAGTCGAACGCGGGCAGGAGCGGCTGACGAACGGTCGAGCTCGGAGGGGCGCGGCCGGGCAATCCGCGAGGAGCCCCTCGGCTGCCGTCGATCGACGGCAGCCTGAGTCGGGGTCCACCCGGTCGGGCGTCGGCCGCGACGACCTGCGCGGGCCGCCGCGGCTGGTGGAGGGGCGGATAAACGAGGGTTCCGGATTCCACCGCCGGCCGCGGCGAGCCCCGCCCCCGCGCCGCCGGAGTCGTCGGGCAGCTACCGCGCGTCCGGGACGGGTGTGACCGTCGTCGGCATCAGCCTCCTGCTGTTCCTGCGGTTCTTCCGTCGCCAGTGGCTTGCCGTTCGCGCCACGGACGCGCTGCTGACCGGCGCGCCGGTCGCCCTGGTCCGGGGCCGTCAGAGGCTGCTCGCGGTCGAGCTGTACGCCTGGGCCAGCCGACCCGCCCGGTTCGCCGAGCTGGTGGTCGGGCCGATCGGGATCTTCCTGGCGACCGCCTGGTGGTGGGCCGGCAACGGGTCGGCATGGCTGCCCATTGCTCTCGTCCTTGGCTTGGCGTCCTTCTCGGCCTACCGGTCGGCTGCACCGGATTCCGTGGCTGCGGCGGGGAGATCGCCGAGCTGGAGGAGCTGGCGGGCACTCTCGCATAGCCGGTCCTGTCGACATCCCAGCCGAGGCGGGGGTCTACTGTCAGCCCCTCTAACGGCGCTACACCCGACGGTACGGGATCGGATCTGCGAGGCGTTTCGACGGTTCGGGCCGGAATCGCCGTTCGACGACCCGTTCGGCCACATGCGAGCAACCGCAAGATCGGCTGACGCACGCAGTTCCGGACGCCCACCAGCTCCGGTCGCGTAAACCTCCAGTCTGAACCTCGACGCTGCGCCCCGCGCGCACGCGGCCGGGTGGCGAGGACGGCGGCCCTGTCGTTTGCTGGTTGGTTGGCTGCCGGATTAGTTTACGTTCTACCCGAGCAGCGCTACTCTCGTAGCTGTTCTACCCAAGGGTGCAGCCCGGCGAATCACGCATCCGGCGTCGTCGCGAAGGGAGGGCCGACCCATGCACGCGCGAGACTGGTTCCGACGCCTGTGGCCCTATTCAGGCCGCCGTCAGGCTGACGACGAGCTCCGGGAGGAGTTGCGGCTCCACGTCGAGCTGGAACGCGAGCGGCTGCGAGACGCAGGCGTTCCCGACGAGGAGGCGGGGCGGGCCGCTCGCCGGAGGCTGGGCAATGCGACCTTGATTCGGGAACGCACGCGTGATGTCTGGGGCTGGCGCTGGCTCGACGACCTCCGACGCGACGTGCGGCACGCCCTGCGCGGGCTGCGCCGCAACGTGGCCTTCACCGCCACGGTGGTGTGCGTCCTCGCGGCGGGCATCGGCGCCAACAGCGCGATGTTCGGCATCGTCCACGGCATGCTGATCCGGCCCCTGCCGTATGCCGACGCCGGCGCCATCGTGCGGGTTGGCGAGGCCGACCGGGGGTCGCTGCAATCGGGGGTGCTGCTGACCAGCACCACTCTGCCGCGGCTGCAGGCGGAGGCCGAGTCGTTCGAGCAGATCGCCGCCTATCGGACGCGTGCCTTCGACTGGGACGGTCCCGACGGCAGGATCGCCCTGAGCGGCGCGTGGGTCTCGCCCTCGCTGTTCCCCGTGCTGCGCGCGACGCCGCGGCGCGGCCGGCTCTTCACCGAGGCGGACGCCCGCTCGGGGGCGGAGCGGGTCGCGCTGCTCGGCCACGGCGCCTGGACCCGCCTCTTCGGGTCGCGTCCCGACATCGTCGGGACGGTCCTGACCCTCAACGACACGCCGCACACCGTGGTCGGCGTGCTCGCCGAGGGCTTCCACTTTCCGAACCCCGACGCGGAGCTCTGGACCCCCTGGATCATGCCCGGCCCGCCGATCGTGCAGGTCTTCCCCGCGCTCGGGCGGCTCCGGCCCGGCGTCTCGCCGGAGCAGGCGACCACCGAGGTCGGCGCCATTCTGCGACGCATCGATGACGACTTCCTGCGGGGCCTGCGCAGGAGCGACAACGACGCCCCGGGGACTCCCCCGCAGGTCGACGCCCGCGTCGTTCCCCTGCAGGAACAGATGGTCGGCGGGTACCGTCCCGCGCTCCTGGCCCTGACCGCCGCGGTAACGCTGGTGCTGCTCATCGCGTGCAGCAACGTGGCGGGGCTGCTGCTCGCGCGCGGGGTGACGCGCCGTCGCGAGCTGGCCCTCCGCGCCGCCCTGGGGGCGGGGCGGGGGCGGGTCGTGCGCCAGCTCCTGACCGAGAGCTTGGTGCTGGGCCTGGGCGGCGGCTTGGTCGGACTGGCTGCGGCGACCGGGGTGCTCCGTGCGGTGCCCGCGCTGGTCCCCGGCTACGTCGCGCGGCTGGACGAGGTGGGCGTCGACGGCGTGGTCCTCGCGTTCACCCTCGGGCTGTCGGTCCTCGTCGGGCTGGCGTTCGGCGCCGCGCCGGCGTTCCAGTGGTCGGGGACCGGTCTCGTGGGCGCGTTGAACGAGGAGAGCGCGCACGCCACCGGCGGCTTCCGGCTGCTGCGCTCGAGCCGCACGCGGGCAGCGCTGGCGACCGGCCAGGCGGCGCTCGCGATCGTGCTACTGGTCGGCGCGGGGCTGCTCCTGCGCACCTTCGTGGGGCTCGTCGTGATCGACCGTGGCTACGACCCCGCCAACGTCATCGCCGCCCGTGCCCGGAATCCCGATCAAGGGGCGCCGGGTCGCCTCTTTTCCGAAGCGCTGCTCGCGGAAATGCAGGGGGTGGCGCGCCTCCCCGGCGTGGCCGCGGTCGGCCTCTCGTCCAGCCTGCCGCTCGGGTACACCGTCATGGGCATGGAGATGCGCGCCGCCGGCCGGCCGGCGGCGCGCGACCCGAGCGAGTCGCTGGTGTCGTGGATCCAGGTGGTCAGCCCGGGCTACTTCGACGTGATGCGACTGCGCCTCCGCAGCGGACGCCTGTTCACCCGCCTCGACGGGGCAGGCAGCCCACGGGTCGTCGTGGTCAACGAGACCCTCGCGCGCGAGGTCTTCGGCGGCGCCCCGGCCGTCGGGCAGCAGGTGCTGCTCGGCCGCGGCGACGGCGAGCAGCCGCTGGAGGTGATCGGGGTGGTGGCCGACATCAGGTACTCGGGCCTGGCGGCGTTCGAATCACAGGCGGAGGCGTTCCTGTCGGTGTACCAGATCGAGACGGGGTCGCCGCTGTTGGGATCCAGTCCGTTCATCTCCGTCCGGACCGCCGGCGATCCGTCCGCGGTCGTCCCCCTCCTCCGCGAGGCGGCGTCCGCCGCCCACCCGCGCGCGTCTATCGAGGGCGTGATGACGATGGATGCGCGCCTGTCGGCGACGGTCGCGGAACCACGTTTCTACGCCGTCTTCGCCGGCTCCTTCGCGGCCCTCGCCCTGTTCCTCGCCGCGGCCGGCCTCTACGGCCTGTTCAGCTACACCGTCGTCCAGCGCCGGCGCGAGATCGGCGTCCGGATGGCGCTCGGCGCGCAGGCCCGAGACATTCTTGCCCTCGTCGTCCGGCAGGGCGCCGCCCTGGTCGTGGCCGGCGCCGCCGCGGGCCTGCTTGCCGCCGCCGCCGCGAGCCGTATTCTTGAGAGCTTCCTCTTCGGGGTCACCGCGTACGACGGTCTGACCTTTGTCGGCGCGTCCCTCTCGCTGGCCGCCGTCGGCCTCGTCGCCTGCTGGCTGCCCGCCCGCCGGGCGGCGCGAGTCGATCCGATGAGCCTCTTGCGAAAAGCGTGTTCGGCCGAGTTTTTGCCTGAGGCCGCGGGGCGAGCGAGGGTCAGCGGACGGGACGCAGCGTTCGCAGGATGACAGTGACCGCCACTGTGGCCGGGGAGCCGGAGCCGCGGGGGTTCATGGAGCCTGCCTGCCTGTGATGAGGGCAAGCACACGCGAAGAGATGCGGCGCATTTCCTCCACGAGCCGTTCCAGTTCACGGTTGTTCTCGATCCACTCCCGGTAAAAGCCGAGTTCGTCTTCGGTGAGCTTCAAGCCGACGGTTTTTCCGCGGGCCTTCCGCGTCCAGTAGTGGTAGGGGCCGTGGCGGGCGTCCGGGTCGTGATGGCAGCGGCAGGTGGGCGACCCACAGGCTATACGGCGGGTCTGGACGCTGCCCTGGCCGATGAACCCGACCGCTTGTAGTTTCGCCTTGAGCGCATCGTACTGTTCCTCGTACCGATGCATCGCTTCGTCGTGGGCCATCGATTGGCTGCTTGACATCCTCTTTGCTCGTAAGTGTACAGTAGGCAACAGGAGTGGTCAAGAAATGAATCACCTGCGCGTCGCCTTCGCCCCCTACTGGCAGTCGATCCAGCATGCCCTGTTTCCGCAGTTGGAGCGCGTGTTGGGTCCGCTGACCGAGAAACAACAGCAGTTGGTGCAGACCCTGGAGGTCATCCGTATCGAGCAGATGATTCCCCGGCGCTTCCGAGTGCCGGGGCGTCCGCCCAAGGACCGTGCGGCGATGGCGCGGGCCTTGGTGGCCAAGGCGGTCTACGACATGCCGACGACGCGCGTGCTGCTGGACCGCCCAGCGCGTGCACGAAGCGCTGATCTGGAACACCCACCGCGACCGGCTGGTGGGCCACCTCTCCCGCGACTCGACGGCCATCGAGGCCCGCGAGAAGCCGGCCGCGAAGGAGAAGGCGCCTCCGCCGCCCAAGCGCAAACGGGGACGGCTGAAGAAGGGTGAGGAACGACCGAAGGTCCTCAAGCGCCTCGACCGGCAGGCGACCATGAGCCTGCCGGCGATGCTCGACGACCTGCCGACCGCCTGTGATGTCGGCATGAAGAAGGACAGCAAGGGCTACAAGTCCACCTGGGTCGGCTACAAGCTGCACATCGACGTGGCCGACGGCCAGATTCCGATCAGTTGCCTGCTGACGTCCGCCTCGCTGCACGACAGCCAAGCCGCCATTCCGCTGGCGACGTTGTCGGCCGGGCGGACGACCAATCTGTATGACCTGATGGACGCCGCCTACGACGCGGAACCGATCCGGCAGCACAGCCGCTCACTCAGCCACGTCCCGTTGATTGACACCAACCCCCGCCGCGACAAGACGCTGGCGGAGGAACTGCGAACCGAAGCCCGGCGCCTGAAAAATCTCGGCTTTCAGCTTGCCGAGCAGGTTCGCTACAACGAGCGTACGGCGGGTGAGCGCGTCAATGGCCGACTCAAGGACGAGTTTGGCGGTCGCCATGTCCGGGTCCGTGGCGCCTCGAAAGTGATGTGTCACTGCATGTTCGGCGTGCTCGCACTCATCGCCGACCAGCTCGTACGCCTGGTGACATAACCAGCGCACCGCCGGCAACGCCCCTCGGCGCCCGACCGGCGTCAGTCACCCACCGGTGTTCCGACGCTCGGTCGGCGACACGTCGAAACAGCCCTACTTCCACCTCTCGGCGTGCCGCCGGTCCTCCGGAGCCGGCATCCAGTCGGCGATCCAGGGCGAATGGGTGTTTACCAGGAGAATTGAGGACTGCGCCAAGCCGCCAGCCCCAGGAGTTTCGGGCTCTCCTCAAACGGGTGTGGGTGGGTTGAGGCGCGATCGGCGGGTCGGCGAGGGGTGCTGGCAGTTCACCTGACCGGCGGCGGGCGTGGCGCACCGTGGCGGGATATAGTCGGAGCGGAGTAGCTGCGGGCCGGCCGGCGTGTCAACGCGCTACGCGCGTCCTTCGCTGCGCTGCGGCCCTTCGGGTGACACACCGTCCGTCCCTCCGCTCAAGCAGCAGATATGGGCCTTGCGGCCCGGCCTGGACGGGGGCGTCCCGGCCGTCCACGACAACGCGGAAAGCGCGACGGCTGGCGGTTCGGGGATAGACGCTGGCTGATTGCCCCAACGGCCACCTCGGGTCCCGGCGCCGGCGGCGGACGCCCGTTGGGCGGGGCCAAGGGTGTTGTCGGGGCCGCGTGCGTCGTCTCGCTTGGCGGAAGCGGTTGCAAACGCAAGGGGCTTCCTGGTCTCATGGGCGTGTATCACCACGACCCGCGAGGAGGAGAGCCCCATGCGTCTGACTACGTTACTACGGCGGCTGTTGGGTGTCACGCAGATGTACGTCAAGCAGGTGGAAATGGCCGCCGACGGTCCGTTGACGGTGTCGGTGGAGCCGGCGTGGCGGCGTTCCCGGTGCGGGACGTGCGGGAAGCGGTCGCCGCGGTATGACCGGCAGCCGGTGCGCGAGTGGCGGCATCTGTCCTGGGGCCGGATGCCGGCGTGGCTGCGGTATGCGCCGTGGCGGGTGTCGTGCCGGCGTTGCCGCGGGGTGAAGGTGGAGCAGGTGCCGTGGGCGAGCGGCAGCAGCGTGTTCACGTCGGGGTTCGAGGAATTGGCGGCGTATCTGGCGCAGGTGACGGACCGGACGGCGGTGAGCCGCCTGCTGGGGATATCGTGGGTGACGGTGGGCAGCATCGTGGAACGGGTTGTGGCGCGGCGGCTGGACGGGGCTCGGTTCGCCAAGCTGAGACGAATCGGCGTCGATGAGTTCAGCTACCGGAAGCGTCACCGCTACCTGACGATCGTGGTTGACCATGACGAGCGTCGGGTGGTTTGGGCGGGGCGGGGGCGCAGCGCCGAGACGCTGGGGGCCTTCTTCGAGCAGTTGGGACCTGGTGGCTGTGCGCGGATCGAGTTGGTGACGGCGGACCTGGCGTCGAGCTGGCAGAAGGCGCTGCGGGCGTGGGTTCCGCACGCGCGGGTGGTGTTCGACCGGTTTCACGTTGAACGGCTTGCGGCGGATGCGGTTGACGAGGTGCGGCGTTCGGAGCAGCGGCGGCTGGCCTCGGAGCCGGAGGATGCGAAGGCGCTCAAGGGGACGCGCTATGCGTTGCTGAAGCACCCGGCGCGGCTGAGGCCTGGTGAGGCCCGGCGTCTGGAGACGTTGCGTCGTAAGAACCGGGCGCTGGACCGGGCCTACGAACTGAAGGAGTACCTGGCGACGATCCTGGGGCAGGCGACACCCGAGGATGCGCCGGCGCTGCTCGATGAGTGGCTGGAGTGGGCTGCGCGGTCCCGCCTGACGCCGTTCGTGAAGCTGGGGCGTACGATTCGGAAACACGCTGAAGGCATCCTGGCGTACCTGGACACGAAGATGACGAACGGTCCGGTGGAGGGCATCAACAACAAGCTGCGGGTGATCGCGCGTCGCGCCTATGGCTTCCACTCGCCCGGCGCGTTGATCTCGATGCTGTTCCTCTGCTGTGGAGGCATAGAACTGGCGCCGCCGCTACCCACACGCATTTGAGGAGACTCGAGTTTCGCAAGCGGCTCACAGGTATGAACGCAGAGAAGGTGCGCGACCACTGGGTCGCAGAGCTGACCCCGCCACCCGTGGCCGGCGCCGACGGCGCCGCCAGCGAACCCCTACTGCAGGCCCTGATGCGCGAGCTCGGCACGGCCGCCATCCCGATTCTCCGACCGGACCCGGAACACACCTGGATCTGGTCGGACCTCCACCTCGGCGACCGCGCGATGGTCGACGCGTGGAGCCGGCCGTTCCGAAACCTCACGCACATGAACCGGGAGCTCCTTGCCGAGTGGCGCCGCCGGGTTCGGCCCGGCGACACGATCATCTGCCTGGGCGACGTCGCCCATCCCGACGCCTGGCGAGAACACAGCCGACTGCAGCTCGACCTCGCCGGCTGCCCGGGCGAACGCATGCTCATCCTCGGCAACCACGACTTCCACACGCGTGACGAACTGGCCCTGGCGGGATTCGACAAGCAATACGCGGCAGCTGTCTGCGACACCCGCCCGGTGCTCATCCTGACGCACTCGCCCCTGCAGCGGGTGCCGGCCGACACCGTGAACCTCCACGGCCACATCCACGCCGCTCCGGCGCCGACCCGGCACCACCGAAACCTCTCCGTCGAGCGCACCGGGTACCAGCCGATCCGGCTCAGCGAGCTACTGACCACCGACCTCCGGCCGGCGTCGAGCACGTGACCGCTGGAAGATGAGCCGGATGGTGGCCCACTACAGCGCCGGGGCGACCGCCGAGCGCGGGGCCGTGGCGCTGTACCTCTGAGCAGTGAGGCCTCTGTGCTGGTGGGGCTGGTTTCTCGGGGCGGCTGTTCGGCGTTCGATGTCGACGACCCGCCCCGCCGAGCCCCCTTACCGTGTACCCGACGAGGACCGCGGCGGCGGACAGGACGGTGGTGACGATCTCGACGGTCATCACGGTTCGACGATACCGCGGGTGCCGGCGCGCCCCGTTCATAACCGGGTACCGACCAGATTCGTGCAGAAGTTCTGGCGGATGATGGTGAAGATGGAGGACAGACTCGGGTCACGGATCGACCGGGTGGAAGCCCGGTTCGGCCAGCGGATCGACCGGCTCGACCAGCAGATCGACGCTCTCCTGGCTGGCAGACCGGCCTGACGCGGCCGTGATGGCCCGAACCCCCCGCAGGTCGATGAGGAGACCCAGGCGCCGGAGGCGCGCGGCAACCCAGTGCCCGGGCGATGAAGTCGGCCACCTCACCCCTGACGCGTACCGCGTGGGTATGTTGATCGCGCTGAGCAAGTCGCCAAGCGGCGACCCCCTGACGGAAGCGCAGCGGGCCGAGGTCGAGCTCTTCATGGCGCGTGTTTTGGATCGAGCTGACACTGACGACGACCGAGCCACGCTCCGGAGCATCTTCGAGGCCATCGCCACGGCCACCATGCCGGCAGCTTGGCATGCCCTCGGCACCGGCGACGAGGCGGCGCTCGACGGTTACGACGTCGAACGGCTGAAGACGGAATCCCTGCGGATCGCGGGAGAGCTCCCGGAGCTGTTCCGCGGGGTCGTTTCGAGCCGACTTCGAGGCGAAGGTCCGGAGCGATAACGAGTCGGTTTCCGGGAAAGACCCCGGATTCATTGGGTGAATCTGGCCTCCGGAACTTAAACGAACGTCCCGTTATCAGACCCTGGTCGCCAACGGAAAACGTCTTTCCCAGCCTTCCGTCGGGGCCGCCGCCGCTGAGCAACCGCCGAGGATCAACCGCCGGGCTGCTCTGGGGGGGCTCGTCTGCGCCTTCCTGCTTCTTGGCGGGTTCGTCGGGCATGTTCGCCACGGCCATGAAGATGATCACGGCCGTCGTCCGGCCCGGCAACCACCGCCCCCGGGCGAGAACCCCCGCCAAGCGCCGGATGTCCGTCAACCGCCTGGGCCGGTAGTCGATCTGCTCGACCGACACGTTGACGTGCGCCGTCGAGCCCTTCACCCTCCCGGCATGCAGGTGCCCGTGCACGTTCACGCACCCTGGGGGAACCCGCCGAAGCGGCACGTGGGTCAGCAGCAGGGGCGGGTCGCCGTGCGTGTACACCGACCCGCAGACGACGTCGAAGCCCTTGGCCGACCGGTCGTGATTGCCGAAGACGAGGACCCTCCGCCCGGGCAACCCCCGAGTCGCTCGAGGCTCGGCAGCGAGGTCGCTCCTCGGGTGACGTCGCCCAGGCAGACGACGAGGTCATTACGACCGATCACGGACTGCCACCGCTCGACGAGCAGGTGGTCCATGTCGTCCACGGAACGGAACGGCCGACCGAAGAACGTCAACGCGTCGACGTCGCCCAAGTGCAGATCGGCCCAGATCCAGACGCGGCTGTCGGCTCCTTCCAGCTCAACAGCCCCCCGAGCCCGGCTCACGGAGAGCAGGAGCCGGAACCCGGCCACGTCGAAACCCTTCTCGTTCCGGCGCTCGAGCGCCTCGGCAAGCTGGGCCTCATAGATTCTGCTGCAACCTCGCCCGGGTCATGAAACAAGCCCCAAGGGTGTCAGCCGACGTGCGCCAGCTGCTCGGCCACCGTCTCGCCCGGGACCGCCTCGCCCCGGACCAGACGCCCGGCGAGCCGGCGGAGCGCCGTCAACGGCCATGGCCGGTACTCCAGCTGCTCCACGCTCACGTTGATGCGCCGACCCGGCAGCCGGTGCTGGTGAATGTGACCGTGGAGATTCACCGTGCCCTCGGGAACCTCCTCGAGGGGCATGTGCGTGAGCGCCAGCGGGGGGTCGCCCGGCGCCAACAGCCCCAAGTGCGCCTCGTCGAACGGGTCGGTGACGACCCCGCCGCGACCGTTCTGCTCATGGTTGCCGTACACCAGGACCTTCCACCCGGGAAGCTCTGCCACCCGCTCGAGGCGCTCGCCCCCGAGAACCGGCAGCGCGACGTCGCCGACCACCACCACCACCGTGTCCTCGTCGCCGACCTCCCGGCGCCACGCCCGGAGCAGTGCCTCGTCCATTTCCGGGACGCTGTCGAACGGCCGCCCGAACGACCCCAGGCCCATCCAATCCCCCAGGTGGAGATCACTCCAGACCAAGACGCGACCACCGCCAGACTCGTCGATCTCGCCAGCCGGCAAGACGACCGAGGCCTGCAGCATCGAGCGCGTCCCGCCGGGGTCGAGGCCCGGCTCCCAAGGCGGCACCAAGCTCTCCCGAAGCTGGCGCTGGTAGGCCTCGTGCAGCCCGGCCGCGGTCACTCGGACCCCCGCTCACGCAACCGCTCCCCAGTCACGATGTCGGCGCCTCCCCACCGGCGTGCGTCAGCTGCTGGGCCGTCGTGCGCCCCGGCACCCGCTCGCCTCGGACCAAGCACCCCGCAAGACGGCGGATCGCCGTCAAGGGCCGCGGCCGATAGTGGACCTGCTCGACGCAGACGCTGATATGCCGCGTCCTTCCCTGCACACGCACCTGGTGGAGATGGCCGTGAACGTTCACGCAGCCTTCGGGAACGACTCGAAGCGGTACGTGGGTCAGCAGCAACGACGGGTCGCCGTCCACGTACAACGTGCTGTGGACCTCGTCGAAGCCGTCGCTGTCCACCAAGCCGGCCCCGGTGATCTCGTGGTTCCCGTACACCAGGATCTTCCGCCCCGGTGCTTGGCGCACCCGCTTGAGCCGCCGGCCCCACGGCCGTGAACGGTCACGTCACCGAGGATGAGGACTGTCCTCCGGAGCGATCACCCGCCGCCAGTTCCAGAAGATCTTGTCGTCCATCTCGTCGGCGCTCGCGAAGGGTCGCCCGAAAGCCCGGAGGGTCTCGGTGTGGCCCAAGTGGAGATCCGACCAGGCCCAGATCCGCGCATGCTCGTCCTCGCGCAACGCGCCCGCAGCCAACCCACGCGAGACACGGAGCATGTAGAACGTCTCCCGCCGGTCCACGTGTGGCGCCACCGGAGGCTGCAGGTCCCCGTCGAGCTGGAACTCGTAGAGCTTCTTCAGGGTCAGCGGGTCCATCACCAACGACGATTCTCGCATGCAGACCTGAGTGCCGTCGGCGACATCCGCCTCGATGGCGCGGGCAGGAATGCGGCTGCCATCCGAGCTCAGCGTGTGGCCGTCACCTTCCACCTTGTCCCGAAAGCCAGCGACGGACCCCGCCCGGCGTGATCAGCCAGCAGCGGGGAGCCCCTGCGGGGGCGTGACGTTGGCGCCGTCCAAGGGCGAGCCCGGGGTGAAACGCGAGGCTGTCGCTCTACGCCCGAGACCTGCTGTCGAACATGAAGCCCGCCCACGAGCCAGGTAGATTCCGCGGCTGCTGGCCGGAAGAACAGCGTCACGCGACAGACCACCCGTCGTCGTCGGCCCGCGCGCGTCTCAATGCACCGTTTCCGACGCTGCATCCGGGAAGGAGCCGGCGCCGTCGTCGTCCGTCTCCTCGATGCCGGCTCCGCGCGCCACCAACAGTGTCGCCGCCTTCAAGGCTTGCGCGCGCACCGCTACGTCCAGGGGCTTGCTGCCGTCGTCCGCACGCGTGTGCAGGCTCGCCCCGCGGTCCAGGAGGGCTTCGACCGCCGCCACGGCGTCCTCCGACGCCGCCCAGTGCAGCGCCGCCTGCCCCGCGGCGTCGGTGGCGTTGAGGTCTTCGGTTAGCGGGTCGTGGCGAGAAAATCCACGAAAAGGTGTGCAGGTACGGCGGGCGTGTGCCGATACGTGAAGTATGGCGCGCAAGAGCGATGACCGCGGCGGTTCGAAGGGTCCTGGGCCTCAGCGAGACCCTCGGGACGTGCGCATCGAGCGCCTCGAACGAGACAAGGCGAAGCTGATCGAGGAGCGGGATCACTGGAAGCGCCGCAGCGAGCATCTGGAGAAGGAGCTCGAGGCGGCGCGGCGCGCCGGCCGCCGACAAGCGGCCCCCTTCGCCAAGGACCGTCCGCAGGGACGCGGCGGGCGTCCCGGGCGGCGAGCCGGGGCGGAGTACGGCAGGCAGGGGCGCCGCCGGCCGCCGACGCAGGCTGACGAGACCCACGTGGCGCCGGCCCCGACGAGCTGTCCGGACTGCGGCGGCGCGGTCGCGCTGGACCGTGTGGCGTCGCAGTATCAGGAAGACCTGCCCGAGGTGCGTCCCCTCGTGCGGCGCTTCGACATCGAGGTGGGCCACTGCTCGCAGTGTCAGCGGCGCGTGCAGGGCCGGCACGCGCTGCAGACCTCCGACGCGTTGGGCGCGGCTGCCGCTCAACTGGGCCCGAACGTCGCCGCGCTGGTCGTCGAGTTGCACACCGAGCTGGGCATGCCGCTGGAGAAGGTCGTCCGCGTTCTGCGGACGCAGTTCGGACTGTCGGTGACCAAGGGCGGCCTGGTCCAACTGCTGCACCGCACCGCCGACGCGGCGGCGCCCGCGTATGCGGCGCTGCGCGAGCAGGTCCGCTGCAGTCCGGTGGTCACGCCGGATGAGACCGGCTGGCGGGTGAACGCGATCCTCCACTGGCTGTGGGCGTTCGCCACCCCGGAGACGACGGTCTATGCCATCTGCGACGGCCGGGGGTTCGCCGAGGCGGCGGCGGTTCTCGGCCCCGACTTCGCCGGCGTGCTGGTGCGGGACGGGTGGGTGGCCTATCGCGGCTTCAAGAAGGCGCCGCATCAAACGTGCCTGGCCCACCTCTTGAGACGGTGCAAGGACTTGCAGGCCGCTCATCCCGACAGCCCGTGGGCGGGCGCGGTGCAGGCGGTCCTGCGGGACGGCCTCGCCCTGCGGACCCGCTCGAACGCGGGCGAAATCAGTGAGCACGGTCTGGCGTCGGCCCGCGGTCGGCTCGCCGCCCGGCTCGGCCGGCTGATCGACACCGCGCCGCCGTTGGCCGCCGCCGAGCGCTTCGCCAAGCACTTGGCCAACGAATTCCCGGCGGTGTTCCTCTTCTTGTGCGACCCGTCGATCGACGCCACCAACTGGCGGGCCGAACAGGCCATCCGACCCGCAGTGGTCACGCGTAAGGTCTGCGGCGGCAACCGCACCCGGCGCGGGGCCGACACCCAGCAGGTGCTGGCCAGCGTCGTGCGTACCGCCCGCCAACGCAACCTCGACCCGCGCTCGCTGATCACGACGATGCTGTGCGCCCCCGAACCCGTCGTGCCCGAAGCGCTTGCGTTGCCGCCGCCCGCCTGACGCCGGGCGGCGTGGAAACCGCTCATCCGCTTCCCGTCCTCCTGCGCGCCCCCGGCCCGCACTCAATCCGCGCCGTCCCGCCGCCGCCCGAGCCCGCGACCCGTGGGTTTCGCCGCCAGCGGCGGGAACGCCACCAGGCAGCTCGCCGCTGTTCGCGGCGTCGGTCCCCGCCGCGTGTCCCTCATGGCGGCGGCGCCGTCGCCGGGACCCGCGTGGTCTCGCGCCGCCGCGGGGGACCGGGGCGCCGCGGAGCCGCCAGACCCAGCGCTCCGCGAGCGAACCAGCCGGACCGACCGTCGCTGCCGATGACGCGCCGACAAGCTGCCTTGGCGACAATGGGACTGCGAGTCTGCCATGGGCGCTCTCAACAGCGACATGCTCTGCACAGGTCCGCCGGCCGGCGAGTCGCCCCTCGTGCCCCTCGTTTCCGGCCTCCTCACAGCCACAGAGACCGACGCTGCGATGCCGACAAATCTGCGCGGGGACAACCTCGTCATGCAGCAACTTCCCCGACGGCTCGGTTCATTTCCGCCCATTTCCACTGGAGAAAATCAGTCCCGCACCCGGTAACCGAATACGTGCATTTTTGTGCACCCGGACGTCATCCACCGCGGTTCGCCGTCTCGCCCCGCGGTTTCGACAGTCCGCCGCCGTACTGAACCGACCCGGCAACCAATTACCACGAATAATCCGGGCTAGAACCGCTTCGAGGAACTCGCGATAGCCGTCAAGATCCAAATCCAGACCATTGTGCAGAGCCAGCAATCCGAGGGTGAGGCGACTAGCGACGTGCTTGGAACCACGACCCTCTGCCAGCGTCACATCATCCTCGTTCTCAATCAGAACGTTCAGTCCGCTCTCAATCACGTCTTGGTCAACGTGGAAGGCGACTTTGTCTCTCATCCTCCGGTAATCGTCGTCGTTCTCCCATCGTCGGACGAGTTTGCGCAGCGTGATCCACGGAGCGCTCTTTGGGTTCAGGCGGCCACATTTCATGAGGGCGGTTTGGAGACCCTGAATCGCGCGCGCCAACTCACGGAGCGTCCCAACGGTGAACCACACCAGGGTGTTTAAGTCTCGGGTGTACGCGACAGAGTCTTGTCCGTGGTACTTCGCGCTCACGTGCATACAGCTGATCAGGCTGTTCAAGCGGTCCACATGGACGAAACACCGACAAAAAGAACTTAGCCTGCATTATTCACGAAGGTCCAGATTCGACCGCCAAAGGGCGTGATCGGCGCAGGAATGGGTCTCGGACATCGTCGCCTGCAAGCGGAGCCGGGGTTGAGCAGCCGACCGGGGGGGGCATGACGGACGCGAGGGTTGGGCAGCGACAGCCCCGCCGGCGGCGCGGCCCATGCCGCCCAGGAAGCAGGTGGGCGCGGCGCAACGGGTGGGCTATCCGGCGCGCGCGCCTAGCGCGAGTGCGATGTGCCGCCACGCCTCGAGGTGCGGCGTCGAGCGCGGCAGATGCAGAACCACGCGGCGGACCGAGCGGACGACGTGGACCCCCAGCTTCAGCAGCCGGTCGCGCAGCCACGTTACCTGGCTGCGGGCACACGCAGTACGCGCCGCCCGCAATCGCAGTTCCTGCATGAGCACGTAGGCCGCGGCGGTCAGGAAGACGCGCAACTGGTTCGCCGGGAACAGACAGCAGCTCGTGCGGTCGATCTGCAGCCCATCGAGCAGTTCCTTGATCCGATTCTCGATGTCCCCGCGAGCACAGTAGACCTTCTCATAGATGAAGCGCGGCGTCTGCCGCAGATTCGTCACCACGAACCGCGGGTTGTCCCGCGGCTCGCGGTCTCCGAGGCGAACGACTTCGGCCTTGATCACGACCCGGCGCTCGTGGTCCCACGTGCCGGCGGCGTAGCGGGTGTCGGTATAGACGTGCGCGGTCTCGCCACCGACCTCGCTCTGCGCGCGGGCCACCTGCATGGCGGACTCCGCATGCCGCTGCAACACCGCGTTCTTCGCCATCGCCACGACATAGTCGAGCCGGGGCTCCGCATCCAGGAAATCGAAGATCTCCGGGGTCGCAAAGCCCCCGTCGAGCCGGACGAGAAACCGCGCCCGCGGAAACGCGGCCCGCAACAGCGGGAGCAACCGACACAGCAGGCCGAGGGTCCCGTCGGCGGCCACTGCCTTCCCGGGCCGCAGCACCGCCGCGCACAGATACTGCTCCGCCTCGCGGTCGAAGCTCAGAAACCCCAGCATCGGCAGATAACACCAGCCGCCATAGTGCCCGTTGAAGAACGTGAGCTGCTGGGCCCCGTGCGTCAGGTCGTCGGTCGGGTCCAGATCGATCGTGATCCGGCGCGCCCGCCCGTGCAGGCGGCGCCGATGACGCTCGATGACGCACGCTGCCAACTCGCGCCCCATCCGGTAGAGCACGGTGCGGCGCGCGCCGTTCTCGAATCGCGAGATCGTGGGTTGCGACGCCAAGGGCGCGCCGGACACCGGGTCCCGCCCGAGCAGCAGCTTGTGGATGGGGTCGTCGGCCAAGTGGTCGGCATCGTTGCCATCGGGATGACCGCACGCGATGCCGAAGACCCGCTGGCCGATCAGGTCCGCGAGCGTGTGCCGAATCTTCCCGGGTGCGCGTTTGTCGGCCAGACACCGGGCGAACGCCTTGACCAAGCCGTACACGCGCTCGGCCGCCTTGAGCAGGACGGCGCCGCCGTCGGAACTCGCGTGCTCCTGGTTGAACGTGGCGACGAGGGGCTTGTCGAACAGATCCGGAAACAGAACACTCTGTGGTATCGTGTCAGGTGTCACGCAGGGGCCTCCGTCGTGGCTAAACGTTTATATACACTACGTTTGTACCACACGGAGGCCCTTGTGTCTCTCCCAGAATCAACACCTTCACGCATAATCCGGGTTAGGACGTTTCGGCCAAACACCTCGTCGAAACGTCCAAGATTCCGCAGCTTGAACTCCCACGTCCCATCTGTCGCCTTTTCAATAACTCGATTTGCCACGTTCCATCTCTCGCTTCGGCGAGCACAGGCAACTCTTCTCCCCCTTTGTTTGCAAACGACCGGCGCTCATCGTGGTCTTTCCGCAGTTCAGATCACGATACGCTCGATCTCGTCGACCGTCACCGTATCCGCCGTCCGGTCGTAGAGCTTCGTCGTCTTCGGCGAGGCATGCCCGGCGATCTGTTGGGCGTGCTCCAGGGTTCCCCCGTTCGACAGATACGCCGTGATTCCCGTCGCCCGGAACGTGTGGCAGCACGTCGAAGGCGGGAGCCCCGCGGCCGCGGCACGCCGCTTGATCATCGCCAGGACCACCCGCCGCTCGAGCGCCCGGCCCGTCAGCCGGCGCCCCGCCGGGTCCATGTTCTGGCGCACCCCACGCGGCGGCCCGCCCGCGGCGGCCGTCGAGCGACGCGCGGGGGCCGACCCGCCGGCCGCCCCCGAGCCGGCGGAACAGCCCGGCGATCCTTGCAAGGACACAAAGTCGGTGTGTGGTGGAGTCAGAACCGGCCGGGCGGCCGTCTGATCATGCTCACAGTGTGTAGAGGCAATCGCTCCTGGCGCGGCGCGGCCACGCAAGAGACGCGTGCATTCCGGTGCGCGGTTGCGGTACAACTCCCCATGACGAGACGTCACGGCCCGCAACCCCGACCGCGTGCGGGGTCGCCGACCTCGTGGATTCTCCCTGAGCGTCCGGCTCGGCCCGAGTGGCCGGTCTCACGGAAGGAGATCGTCATGAAGCTGGCGGAAGAGATCGGCGGCGGCGTGCTGTTCGTCGTCGCGGTGGGGCTCGGGTGGCCGCTCGGCGCCACCGGGACGGGTCGAGCAGCGGACCCCGCGCCGCTGACGGTTCTCGAGCGCGGGTTCGCGGGTCCGGTGCGAGCCGCGCAGGGCCGCGGGGCGGCGGGCGCCGAACCGGTGGTCTTCCGCTGGGTGGGGACCACCGCACACGCCTGGGGAGCGTGGGTCACCCCCGGGGCCGCCGTCGAGGACTGGGTCGAGCAGGCCATCGCGCTGTGCGCCGGGGAGGACTTCTGCGAGATCAACGTCTTCGAGGGGCCCGAGCACGCAACGCACGAGATTCCGGTGCCCGAGGCGAACCGGGACGGCCTGAGATGGGTCCTGAGATACCGGAACGACGAGACGCCCCGCGTCGTGGTCGAAGAGGTGCGGACCGAGCCGGGACGCGAGCCCCGCACGTGGACCTTCGATCGGTGAGCGTCGACCTCGGTTCCGCGTCGTGTCGCGCACGTGGCGCGGGGGCCCAGCCGCCGGGGCGCGACCGCGCCCACCGCTAAACTAACGGCCGGAGGTGAAGGCATGATTGAGAAGATGACTCGACCGATCGGCACGGGCAGGGCTTGGCAGCGCGCCATCGGGCCGGCGGTGCTCGCGCTCGTGACCGGCATCGCGGGTGGCGCGGACGGCCAACCGTCGGATCCCGCCGCCTCTACCCCGGCCGTCCGGCTGTTCACCGGCGCGCGCGTGATCGTCGGGGACGGCCGCGTCATCGAGGACGCTGCGTTCCTCGTCCGCGGCGATCTGATCGTGCGGGTCGGGAGCGCCGGCGCGGTGACGGCGCCGCCCGAGGCGACAGTCGTCGACCTGACCGGGCGCACGGTGATGCCGGCGCTCGTCAACACCCACGCGCATCTCGGCTGGGAGCGGTACACGAGCTGGGCCTCGGAGAACTTCACCCGCGAGAACCTCGTCGACCATCTGCACCGCCACGCCTACTACGGCGTCGGCACGATCATCTCTACGGGCAGCGACCTCGAGGAGATCGCCCTCGAGGTGCGGCAGGCGCAACGGGTGGGCGAGGTCGGGGGCGCCCGCTATCTGGTGTCGCCCGGCGTCGGCACGCCCGGCGGCGGACCGAACCCCCGGTTCACGGACGACGCCGGATGGTGGGGGCTGCACGGGGTCGCCACCCCCGCCGAGGCGCGCGAGGCGGTGCGGGCCGAGGCCGCGCGCGGCATCCGCATCCTGAAGATCTGGGTGGACGCGCGCGACGAGCGGCGGGGCGCGCGGGTGAAGCTCACGCCGGACATCTATGCGGCCGCTCTCGACGAGGCCCAGGTGCAGGACATCCGGGTGATCGCGCACGCGACCACCCTGGAGGACCACAAGCGGCTGCTCGAGGCCGGCGCCCGGCGCTTCATCCACATGCCCTACGACGTGGACGTCGACGACGAGTATCTGGGGCTCGTGGCGGCGCGCAACGCCTTCATCGTGCCGACCCTCGGCATGGTCACCCGCGGCCAGCCGTTCCGGCGACCGGTGTACGAGGACCCCTTCTTCCAGGAGCAGGTCCCGGAAGAGGTCGTCGCGATGTTGCGGGACGCCGCGGCCGGTGACCCCGCCGGCCCTCCTCCGACCGCCGCCGCCGAGGCGCGGGCCCGGGTCATCCGGGACAACTTCATGCGGCTGCGCGACTACGTCATCCTGGGCACCGACGCCGGCGCGGTGGGCGACTTCTTCGGCTACGCCGATCATCTGGAGCTGGAGCTCTTCGTGCGGCTGGGCATGACGCCGGCCGAGGCGATTGTGGCGGCCACGACCCGGCCGGCGCGGGCGTTCGGGCTGACCGACACCGGGAGCATCGAGGCCGGACGGAGCGCCGACTTCATGGTGCTCGACGCCAACCCGCTCGACGACATCATGCATACGCGGCAGATCGCCGCGGTGTATCTACGGGGCGTCGAGGTCGACCGCGGGGCCCTGCGCGCGCGCTGGACGGAGTGATCCCGGGCAACCGCTCGGGCCGGGTGTCTTCCGGCGGGGCCGCGATTTCAGGAAGAGAAGACGTCGTCCACGTCAAGCTCGAAGCCGGTGAGCAGCGGCGAACGCAGTGTCTGCTCCACGCCGAAGGTGTGCGCGACCGCGAGCAAAAGGGCGTGCCGCTGGGTGCACGGGCACGCGGCTCCTCAGACGGTCGCCCAGAGATGGCGTTCTTCGCCTCCCGGGTCGTTCACGGCCGCGGGCTCGTCGTCGAATACCATCGTGGCGCGGGTCACCGGCTCGTAGGCGGACCAGGCCGGGAGGTTCGGCGTGTTCGGGTCGCCGGTGCGCGCGAAGGCGACCCACGCCTCGCTCATCTTCGCGGCCAGAGCCGCCGCCGCCGGCCCGCCTCCCGACATGCCGGGCGCCCTGCTCGTGTTGTCGAAAACGAACGAGATCTCCAGCGCGTGGTGGGACAGGAGGCGACCGCCCTCGACGGGCGTCTCCCAGGCGAACAGATACATGTGGACCGGGGCCCGGCCGGCGGCCGCCTTGCGCTGGGCCAGGGTGATCGAGTCGAACCGGTAGGTGCGGTCCGAGGCGATCAGGATCCACCGCACGGCCGGCGGCTCGGCCGGATAGGCCCGGGCGTAGACGTCCAGCACGCGGTCGGCGCCGCCGCCGACCATCACCTCCACGCGTTCCCGGAGCTGCGCCTCGGTCAGCGTGCGGCCGTGGATCGCCGGGTCGTTCCTGGAGAACAACGCCATCTCGTGCCGGTTCGACCCGATCAGGATCGGGACGTCGGCCGAGATCTCGGTGGCGACCGGGTCGAAGGCGTACCCGGGCAGCGTCGGCACCCCGACCGTCGGCACGAAGCCGTGTTGCTCGAAGACGCCCTTCTGGCGCGCCAGGCCGTCCAGCCGGCCCTCGACCGTGGCGTAGGCCGCGAGCACCCGCTCCATCGGCATTTCCTGAAGCGCGGCGATCCGTGTCGGCTCGAGCCCGAGCTCGCGGAACAGCGCCACCGCCAGCTCGGTCGACTTGTCGCGCGGTTGCAGGTGCAGCCCCGGACCGCTCTGGATGATCGCGCGGTGGAACAGGCCCGTGGCGTCGGGCATCGCGAGCAGCGTCGACACCTTCCGGCCGCCGCCCGACTCGCCGAAGATGGTGACCGCCGCCGGGTCGCCGCCGAAGCGGGCGATGTTGTCGCGCACCCACGCCAGCGCCTGGATGATGTCGAGCATGCCCGCGTTGCCGGCGTCGGCGAACGCCTCGGCGACGAGGTCGCCGAGCTCGAGGTGGCCGAAGACGTTGAGCCGGTGGTTGATCGTCACCACGACCACGTCGCCCCGGTTCGCCAGGTTCACGCCGTCGTAGAGCGGGCTCGACCCCGAGCCCGACCGGAACCCGCCGCCGTGGAGCCACACCATGACCGGCCGGCGCCCGCCGTCGTCGAGGCCCCGCGTCCACACGTTGAGCGCGAGACAGTCTTCATCGCCGCTGACCGTGCCCCCTCGATTCTGGGGCGCGCTCGAGCCGTAGGCGAGGGCGTCGCGGACACCGGTCCAGGCGGTGGGCGGCTGCGGGGCGCGGAAGCGGTTCGGGCCGCCGGTGGGGGCGCCGTAGGGGATGCCCTTGAACACGTGCACGCCGTTCTCGACCGCCCCGCGCACCCGGCCGGCGGTCGTCTCGACGATGTCGCCGGCCGCCGACTGGGCGTGGGCCATCGTCGCCAGCCGGGGCAGGTCAGCGTGTGCCAAGGCGCCGCCGGCGGCCGCGCCGGTCATCGTGGTCAGGAAGCTGCGTCGGTTCATCGGCATCGTGTCGTCCTCCGGCGCCGGAGCGCCTGCCTCGTCGATCTGGTAGCCGCCGGAGCCGCTCGGGCCGGGACCGGCGACCCGTGCCGATCGGCCGTGCGGAGCGGCCGTGCCCACCGTACTCAGCGATCGGAGGCCCCCGGCGGGTCGTTCCGATGGACGTGTCCCGCGCGCATCACGAAGACGACCCGGCCCAGCGCGGCGGGGTCGGCGAGGGGGTCGCCGTCGAGCGCGATGACGTCGGCCTCGAACCCGGTGGCGATCGCGCCGATACGGTCCTCCAGGCCCACCGACTCGGCCGCGAGGGAGGTCGCCGAGACCACCGCGTCCATCGGGTCCTGACCGCCTTGCTGCACGTAGGCCACCAGCTCGTCGGTGTTCGCGCCGTGGCTGCCGGCGTTGGCGTCGGTGCTGTAGACGATGCGCACGCCCGGCGTGGCCGCCGCCTGCCGGAACACCTCGAGGGCGCCCGGCCGGGCCGCCTGGAGGTTGGCGAACCCTTCCATCGAGTAGCCCCGCACCCCGGCGAAGCGGTCGCCGCGCTCGGCGTAGTTGCGGAAGAGCAGGTCGATCTGGTTGCCGAGGTACATGCCGCTCTCGACGAACACGTCGATGTCTCCCGGCTCGAGCAGCCAGCCGTGCTCGACCTGGTTGCACCCGGCATCGGCGGCGAGCCGCAGCGCGTCGGACCGATGGAGGTGGACGACCGACTGCAGCCCCCGGGCGCGCGCCTCCCCGCAAGCGGCCTCGAGCTGAGCCGCCGACAGCGTGGTGACACCGCCGAACCGGATGCTCGTCGACGCGAAGACCTTGATAACGTCGGCGCCGGCCGCGGCCCGGTCGCGCACGTACGCGCGAATCTCGTCCGGCGTGCCGGTGCCTTCGTCGACCGATCCGAGGGACGACAGCAGCCGCGGTCCGGGAATCTCGCCGCGGGCGATCCACGCCTTGAGCTCGGCGTCCTCCGGCGAGCCCAGGCTCTGCATGGTGGTCACCCCGTTCATCAGCGTCCGGTACGCGTTCTCGGCCCCGTAGAGCGTCACGTGGCCGATGCCGGTCCCGGCCGACGGCGAATGCAGCCTGCCGTCCTCGTCGAAGTGGGCGCCGATGTGCACGTGGGTGTCGATATAGCCCGGCAGCACGGTCAGGGCGGTCAGGTCGTAGACCCGGTCGCCCCGGCCGTCGCCGCGCGGAACGATCTCGGCGATCCGCCCGTCGCGCACCACCAGATCGCGGTCCTCCAGCACCGCCCCGCGTCCGTCGAGGATGCGGGCGGCGCGGAGCACCGTCGTCTCGCCGGGCGGCTGGCCGAACGCCGGCGCGCTCGCCCCAGCGGCGCAGAGGATGGCCAGCAGCACGCCGGCCGCGGGACGCGGGATGGTGAAGGAAGCGATTCGACGATCACACATGGGTGCGCTCCAAGGGGTTCCCCCTTTATTGACCCGATCATAGAGTACGTGAAGCTCGCCGGACGACCGAGCCCGGCCGAGCCCGCCAAGTGCGTCACCGTCAGCGGAGTGCCTCCGTCGAGGTGTCGGGCCGGCTGGCCGCGGGACGTCGGGGGGTCCCTGATGAAGGGCAGGCCTCGGCGATCGGTCCGGGTCACGTCCCGCGCCGCCGCGGGCGGCGACCGGCCTTCGCGTTCTTCTCCACGCGGAGCTTCCACGCGGTGCGAAGCGCGCCCGCAAGGGTCTCCTCGTCGGCCGCGGCCAGGCGGATGTGCGTCATGCCCATGCGTCCCCAGCCGCCGGCGATCGGCACGAAGACCTCGGGCGCCTCGCCGACGAACATCGCCTGGACCTCCGGCGTGAGCACGAGGTTGCCGTAGCCCTCCGCCTGGGAGGCGAGGGTGGCGAAGATCCGGCCGCCGAAGCGGAAATCCAGTGCGCCCATGTGCGAGCGCTGCTCTGCCCCGTCGAGGCTGAGCGCGAGCCGGCGGAAGTCGTCGGCGGTCACCACGCCACCCATCCTCGCAGGTTGGCGGTGACTCGTCCAGGGACGAGGAGCGGGACACGGACCTCGAGTTGGGAGCCGCCACGCGGTCTTGCGTGCTCGCCGTCGGCTTGACGGCGGCCGTGCCGCTCGCCCATCTCATGGCTCGACTCGTCGTCGATGCGCATCCGAACGACGTCGTCGTCTTTGGGGGCGTCGCCCTGCTGCTCGTGGCCGTCGCCGTGTGCGCGGCGTACGTGCCGGCCCACCGCGCCGCGCGGGTCGACCCGATGATTTACGCTGCGCGCGGAGTAGCGGGGTGTGTGGGCTGGGCTGGTTGGCCTCGCCGCGGCCGTTCGTCGAAGAACGCCCGCACGCGGGGGGCAGGGACGTTACGGAGCGATGCGTTCGTAGACGCGGATGACGCGGCGGTTGCGGCCCATCAGCGTAAACCGTTGGCCGGCGACGTCGTAGTCCCACCGCAGGGTCTGGCCGGCGTCCTCCAGGATCAGGTGATCGCCTTCCGGGGTGATCTCGAAGATGCGCAGCGGGATCTCGGTCACTCGGAGCGGCGCCTCCTCCGGGGTCGGCCCCCGCCGGTCCTCCGAGCGCTCGTAGCCGTAGGTCCAGCTCGTCGCCCCCCAGCGGTACGGTCCGTAGCCGGCCGTCGACTCGTAGCCGTCCGCGCCCCGGCGGTGTCGGATCGCCATCACCCAGCCGTCGTGGACCATCCAGCGTCCTTCCATCTCCGGCGGACGCAGAATGCGATCGCCGACGTGCCACTCGACGAGGCGCCACGTGCCTTCGACGATCTCCCGGACCTCGTCGGGGGGCTGGTCCTGGGCCGCCGAGGATGCGGGCACGCCGAGCAGCACCATCGCGACGAAGAGCAGGAGCCTCTGGCGTATGATCTGGCATGCTTGCGCCCGCGGCCGGATCTCCGAATCTGTCCGGCGCCCGGTGCATCGACGGTCCGTATTCCCCCGCGAGGGCTGCATGTCAAGAGACAAGACGCTGTGTTCCATTCTCGTTGCGGTGATCGTCGTGGCGGCGGCGGCGGCGTACGTCTTCACGGCGCCCTACGAGCGGTTCCCCGGCGTGGTGATCGGCGGCGAGCCGACGCCGACGCCCGCGGACTGGAACACCGTCAACGACCACGGCGTGGTGTTCCTCAAGCTCGCCGGGGTCCCCCCGTTCGTCATCCGCATCGTGTACTCGACCGACGACGGGGGGATCATCACGGCCACCCGGCCCGACGGCGGCTACTGGGCCGGGCGGGTACGGGGCGGGCGGCGGGACGGGTGGATCCGGCTCGGCGACGCAACCTATGCGCTCACGGCGACTGAGATCGTCGGCGACGAGCGGATCCCGTATCTCGAGAACTACGGCGCGAAGAACGGGATGCGCATGGGGTACGACTTCGACGGCGAGATCGTCCCCAGCGTCAACGAACCCCTCCATACGTGGGAAGTGTTCTACTGGACGCCCAGGTAGGCTGTTCTACTGGACGCCCAGATAGAGAATCCCCACCGACCCGGCTGCGCCTCTGCGGCGCCGAAGTCTCGCGCAAGCGAGACGCCCCCGTCAGGGCGGCCCACTTGCGACGCAGGAGTTCCGCGCAAGCGAAACTTCTTAACGCGCCCGTCAAGGGCGCGCAGCCTCCTGCAGCTCGATGTTGCGGTAGATCTCCTGGATGTGCCGGATGTCGTGATTGCCCTCGTGGCAGGCGTACTCGTACATCGGCCCCTCGGTAGCCGTCATCGGAATCTCGGCGCTCCACGGACGGTCCCAGGTCGCCGGGTCCTCCACCGTGAACGTGTAGTGGATCCCGTCGTCGGCCACCCGGGTGAACCGCTCGACCACCTTGAGGTCGCGGCTGGCGCCCTGCCACGCGGCCTTGTCGTTGAAGCGGGAGCTCTCGACGACCAGGGTGTCGCCCTCCCAGCGCCCGCGCCCGTCGCCCGGCCACTGGCGGATCTGCTCCGGGATGGCAGGCCGCCCGTCGACCGGGATGATCCGCGGCAGGTTGGTGGTCTGCTCGGTGAAGATGACGATGTGCGTCGGCGTCTGGAAGATCTGGTGGATGTCGTTGTACGAGGGCGGTTGCAGCGGCGGCGCATTGTAGCCGTAGTTGAGGCAGCGCTCGCTGTGCGGGCGCAACTCATAGCTGTCGAAGGGTCCCCGGTCGCCACGCACCGCGCGACGTTCCGTCGCGCGCGCCTGGGCCGGCTCGGTGCGCGGGGGAATCCGGCCGTCCGGCGGGTCGGTAATCAGCGAGGTGCGACGCGTCGACAACCCCTTCGGGACCGTGGTGCCGAGCCAGATGGCGTTGTCGTAGTGGACGTAGGACTCGTCGCGGTGGTTCTGGTCGAGAACCCGCGAGCGTTCATCCGGGTCCGCGAGGTCGATGACGAAGCGGGCCAGCGGATCGGCCCCGTCGACCGTCAACTGCGACTGGAGCTGCGCGAACTCCTCCTCGGTGTAGAACGCCTGGTCGCCCAGATGCTCGGGACGTTCCATCGGCGTGAAGGTCTGGGTGGTCCAGTAGCCCTGCAGGTCGGGCTGGCCGTCCGGCAGGCGAGGCATCTCCCAGCCCGGATCCGCGTCCGGGGCGCTCTGGGACTGGCTCTGGGCGAAGGCCGGCCCGGACGCCAGCAGGCCGACCGCGAGCACCGTGACGAACGCTCGAAGAAGATGACTCATCTCAAAACCCTCCCTGGGGGGCTGCCGTCGTTATCATCCGGAAGACGCCCATGATCGCCCAGTTTCCCGCCATTCGCAAGCCCCTGGCAGTCCGTGGCGGAACCCGCTCGGCACGGGAACGGCGAGGCGCCGGCAACGGGGGGCAACGAGAGAGCCGGCTCTCCGCGGGCTGCCTGGGGCGCCCTCCGGCCCAGCGGGAACGGCCTCGGTGCTAGGATCGGCAACCACGTAGCGATAGGAGAAAACCCATGACCATCGAACGCCCCACCCCGCGCGCAGGCATCGCGCTGTCCCTCGCCGCCGTGCTGGCCCTCGTGCTGCCGGGCGCGGTCTCGGCCCAATCCCATCAACCGCCCCCAGAGCCGCCGGCCGACTGGGGGCCGATCTCGATCAACCTGGAGGGTTACGAGTACCCGCACCCGGTCGAGTTCATGAACTTCCGGGTCTTCGGGCAGGACGTGCGCATCGCGTACATGGACGTCGCGCCGACGGGTCCGGCGAACGGCCGCGCCGTCGTCCTCCACCACGGGGGCAGCTACTACGGCTGGTACTGGGAGAGCCAGATCGAGGCCCTCGCCGGCGCCGGCTACCGGGTCGTCGTCAAGGACCGGCTCGGCTGGGGGAAGTCGTCCAAGCCGATCCTCCCCTACAGCATGAGCCTGCACGCCTCGAACACGGCCCGGCTCATGGACCACCTCGGCATCGCCGAGGCCGCCATCGTCGGTCACTCCATCGGCGGGCAGATGGCGACCCGGTTCGCCTTCCTCTATCCCGAGAAGACCACGCATCTGGTGACCGTCAACCAGATCGGCTTGGCCGACCGGCGCGCGGGGCGCGGGTTCAGTCCGTTCGACGGCGAGATCGACGCCGACCCGGACTTGCAGGCCGCCTACGAGGCGGACGTGCGGACCGATACCCGGCGCTACGTGGAGTGGAAACCGGAGTTCATCGACCACATCCGCATCCGGCACGGCCAGCGGCTGAGCGGCGACTGGCCGCGGCTCGCGTACGTGCGCCGGCTCGGCGGCAACCTGCGCTCGATGGACACGGTGGTCGACGACTGGCCGCACATCAAGACGAAGACGCTGATCCTCGGCGGCGAGGTCGACGGGCCGGACTTCCCCGACAACGCGCGGCGGGCCGGAGAGATTCTCCCCAACGGCGAGGTCTTCCTCATCCCGAACGTGGGGCACAACCCCCACGAAGAGGTGCCGGACATCGTCAACGCCGAGCTGATCCGCTTTCTCGGCACCGCCCCCGCCACGACGGACGGGCAGTGAGGGACGGCAAGTAAGACACGCCCGGTCGAACGGGGGTCCATTGCCCGACCCTACGCCCCCAAGAGGGAGGCCCCACCGACGGGCCGACTACACCTGCCCCGCGAGCACCGCCGACGGCCGGACTCGACGGGCTTGGCGAACCTCGGTCGGTGAGGCCAGGCTGGGCTGGATGACGGCGGGGTCGTCGACCATGGCAACGAGTTCCAGCTCAGCCGCATTGAAGCCGCGGCTACGCGCGGTTTGATAGAAGCCATGGCGGATGGTCTCTCCGAGAAAGTGCTTGCCCGAATCGACGGCGCCGGGGCGCTGTACCACCGGCTGATCCTCGTTGCCGCTCCGAGCGGAGCGGGCAAGACCGAGGCGCTGAGGGTGGTTGCGGAGAGAACGGGCGCACGGCTCGTCAACATCAACCTGGAGTTGTCGCGCCGGATGCTCGAGCTCACCGAGCGCGAGCGGGCGCTTCGGTTGCCTGACCTGCTCGACGAGGTCGTGGGCAGGAACGAGCCGCTGGTGCTGCTCGACAACATCGAGATCCTGTTCGACGCCTCGTTCGAGCAGGATCCGCTCCGCCTCCTGCAAGGCGTGTCGCGGAACCGTACCATTGTCGCGGCCTGGAACGGGACCCTGGAGCACGACTACCTGAGCTACGCTGCACCGGAACACACCGAGTACCGGCGGTACTCGCGGGATGCACGCGGCGACCTGCTGATCGTCTATCCAGACGCCGTGAGCCCATGAGGTTGGGGCATCGTGACCGCACGAGAGCCAAGATGAGATACGGCGACCTGATCCAGTTCGAGCCGATCGAGACCGTGGTGCAGCTTCGGGACGCCGACCGCGAGTCGGAAGCCCGTCAGCTCGTATCCACCTACGTCGTGAGCCCTGAGATGGCGGAGCGGCTCGCGGATGTCGTCATCCCGCAGATTCAGATCGACGAGCCCGCCGACAACAAGGGCTTCCTCGTCGTCGGGAACTACGGCACGGGCAAATCGCACCTGATGTCCGTCCTCTCGGCCATCGCCGAGCGCGCGGATCTCGCCGGCTCGGTCGACCCGCGGATCGCCGGCCCGGCGCAGCGCATCGCCGGCAGGTTCAAGGTCGCCCGCAGCGAGCTCGGCGCCACGACGATGGACTTCCGCGCGTTCGTCTGCTCCCAGCTCGAGGAGGCGCTGGCGCGATGGGGCATCGAGTACCGCTTCCCGGCCCGGGACACGATCCCGAACCACAAGCGGGCCTTCGAGGACATGATGGCGGCGTTCCACGCGCGGTACGCCGACCAGGGGCTGCTGCTCGTCGTGGACGAGCTGCTCGACTACCTCAAGAGCCGGAAGGACCAGGAACTCGTCCTCGATCTGAACTTCCTGCGCGAGGTCGGCGAGGTCTCGAAGGACCTGCGCTTCCGTTTCGTCGCCGGCGTGCAGGAGGCGATCTTCGACAGTCCCCGTTTCCATCACGTGGCCGACAGCCTGCGGCGGGTGAAGGACCGCTTCGAGCAGATCCGCATTGCGCGGACCGACGTCAAGCACGTCGTGGCCGAGCGGCTGTTTAGGAAGACGGGCGCGCAGCAGACGCGGATACGGGAGTACCTGACGCCATTCACCCGGCTCTACGGGAACATGAACGAGCGGCTGGACGAATTCGTTCGGCTCTTCCCGGTGCATCCGGACTTCATCGACACCTTCGAGCGGATCGCGGTGGTCGAGAAGCGCGAGGTGCTGAAGACCCTCTCGCTCGCCATGAACCGGATCATCGACGACGAGCCGCCGGCGGACAGTCCCGGCCTCGTCGCCTACGACTCGTACTGGCGCACGTTGCGCGAGAACCCGTCGTTCCGCGCCGTCCCGGAGATCAGGGCGGTCATCGACTGCAGCCAGGTGCTGGAGTCGCGCATCGCGCAGGCATTCACGCGGCCGGCGTACAGGCCGATGGCGCTACGTATCGTGCACGCGCTGTCGGTGCACCGCCTCGCCCACAACGACATCCACGCGCCCCTCGGCGCCACCCCGGACGAGCTCCGCGACACCCTCTGCCTCTACCAGCCAGACGTCGAGAACCTCGGCGGCGAGCCGGCCGACGACCTCCTCTCGCAGGTCGAGACGGTCCTGCGCGAGATCCACCGGACCGTCAACGGCCAGTTCATCTCGTCCAACCGGGACAACCGCCAGCACTACCTCGACCTGAAGAAAACGGAGGACTACGACGCGCACATCGAGAAACGCGCCGAGTCGCTCGACGACGCGCAGCTCGACCGCTACTACTACGGGGCGCTGACCCGCGTCCTGGAGTGCAAGGAGACTACCGACTTCACCGGCTACCGCATCTGGCAGCACGAGCTCGAATGGCGCGAGCGCCGTGCCTCGCGGCTGGGCTATCTCTTCTTCGGCGCCCCCAACGAGCGGTCGACGGCGGTGCCGCCGCGCGACTTCTACCTCTATTTCATCCAGCCGTACGAGCCGCCCCGCTTCCGGGACGAGAAGAAGGCGGACGAGGTGTTCTTTCGACTGACGGGGCGGGACGATGCCTTCCACGAGGCGCTCAAGGGCTGCGCGGCGGCGCTCGATCTCGCTTCGCGCGCGTCGGGGCACGCGAAGGCCGTCTACCAGGGGAAAGCGGACGACTTCCTGCGCGACCTGACGGCGTGGCTCCAGGCGCACATGACCACCGCGATCGAGGTGACCCACCAGGGCCGGAAGAAGCCGCTCGCCGGGTGGGTGACGGGGAGCCCGGCGGGCGAGGGCGCGCAGGTCAACGTCCGCGACGTCGTGAACGCGGTCGGCGCCGCCGCGCTGGCCGCGCGCTTCGAGGACGAGGCGCCGGAGTATCCCGCCTTCCCCGTCTACTGGACCAGCAAGAGCCGCCCCTTGGCCGCGCAGGACGCGCTGCGGTGGATCGCCGGCCCGCGCAGGACGCAGCAGGGCAGCCGGGTGCTCGACGCACTGGAGCTGCTCGACGGAGACCGGCTCGACCCCACGCGGTCACGCTACGCGCAGCACGTCGTCGAGCTGCTGGAGCGGAAGGGGCGGGGACAGGTCCTCGCCCGCGGCGAGCTCATCCAGGCGGTGCACGACGTCGAGTACATGGCGCCGGACACGTATCGCCTGGAGCCCGAGTGGGTGGTCGTCGTGCTGGCGAGCCTCGTCTACTCGGGCCACGTGGTGCTGGCGATCCCCGGCCGCAAGTTCGACGCGACCGACGTCGCGGCGCTGGCCGCCGCGCCGCTCGCGGACCTCGTCGACCTCAGGCACCTCGAGCGGCCGAAGGCGTGGGACGTCCCGGCGCTGGCCGCGCTCTTCGAGCTGCTGGAGCTGACGCCGGGCATGGCGCAGCTCGTGGCCCAGGGCAAGGACGAGCCGGTCCGCGAGCTGCAGAAGGCCGTTGACGCTCGGGTGAACCGGCTCGTGACGGCCCGGCAGGCGCTCGGGGAAGGGCTGCACTTCTGGGGCCGCAGGCTCCTCGACGAGCAGGCCACCGACGACCTGCGGGGGAAGCTCGACGCGGCCAAGGACTTCCTCGAGGCGCTGCAGGCCTTCTCGTCTCCCGGCGCGCTGAAACACTTCCGCCACGGCCGCCCGCAGGTCGAGGCGCAGCGCGCCGGCCTCGACGCCCTCCGCGAGGTCGAAGCCCTCTGCGCGCTGGTGGGGAACTTCACGAACGCCACGTCGTACTTCCCCGCCGCCGAGGTCGCGCTGCCCCCGGACCACGAGTGGATCGAAAGGCTGAGAGCGGTTCGGCAAGATCTTCTCGCCCAGGTCGTCGCCCCGGCGGCGCGGTCGGCGGCCGGCTTCCGCCAGCGGGCGCAGAGGAGGCTCGCGGACCTGAAGCGCGCGTACATCGAGACGTACCTGGCCCTGCACACGCGGGCCAGGCTCGGCGTCGACGAGGACCGGCGCAAGGGCCGGCTTCTCGCTGACGGCCGGCTGCAGCAGGTCAAGGCGCTGGCGACGATCGACCTGCTGCCCCGGCAGCAACTCGACGACTTTCTGGAGCGCGTGACCGCCCTGAAGAGTTGCCCGGCGCTGACCGAGCACGATCTGGACGCCGCCGCCGAATGCCCGCACTGCGCCTTCCGGCCGTCCGCCGAGCGTGTCGAGGCGCTGGCCGGCAGCCTTCTGGCGGGGCTGGACGGCGAGCTGGACGCACTGCTCTCGACGTGGACCGGCATCCTGCTGTCCAACCTCGACGACCCGGCCACGCGCGGCAAACTGGATCTGCTGCAACCCGACCAGCGTGCTCCGGTGCAGGTGTTCATGGCCTCCCGCCTGCTCCCGGCCCAGCCGGGTCGTGACTTCATCGACGCGGTCGCACAGGTGCTGTCCGGCCTCTCGAAGGTGATCGTCACCGCCGACGACCTGCGCCGCGCGCTCTTCCCCGGCGGATCGCCGGCGACGCCCCGCGAGCTGAAGAAGCGCTTCGGCGACTACCTCGACGAGCAGGCGAAGGGACTGGACGAAGCGAAGGTGCGGATCGTGATCGAGTGACCGGGTGACGCGGACTTGGACATGTCTTCCACTGCACAGGTCATCCGGGTGCCCGCCAGGGCTGCCGGTGATCGGGAGGTCCGTTCGTGTCGATCGAGTCGCCGGCGGCCCGGCGCCGGATTGTCGGCGGGTAGAATGAATCCAGGCGCCTCCGAACCGCTGGCGAGCGACGATCATGCACCAGGACTACTCCGACCACTCGCGCAAGGCAGTGATCCGGCACTACACCGATCAGACGGTCTTCTGGAACCCCGGTGACGCGTTCGCCGGGGACACCGACCTGCTCGAACCCGGCGAAAAGGACGTTCGAAACCCCAGGATCGTGCTCGCGTTCCGCCGCATCGGTCTCAGCGAACATGCGGGGTGGGGCTTGCGCGACGTCTTCCGCAACTGGCAGCAGTTGGGGAACGTTCCGCCTCGGATCACGAACGACAAGCGGCGCAAGACTTTCGAACTCGTGTTGAAGAAGGAGCCGCTGCTCTCGAGTCCGCAACGCGCTCTCCAGCGGCGGCTCGGCCTCACCCTCCTGGACGAGGAAGCTCGCACCCTGGCGCTCGTACACCGCGAGCACGACGTGGCCCTGTGGCAGATCAAGGCGGTCACCGGCCTTTCGCTCCCGGAGGCGGTCGCCGTCGCCGACGTGCTCGTCGGCCAGAACCTGATCCGGCGCGTCGGCGCCGATCGATACGCCCTTGCCCCACATCTGCGCGACCGAGTCGCCTCGAGTGACCAAGTCAGTGACCAAGTCAGTGACCAAGTCAGTGACCAAGTCCGCGCCAGGCTCGCCGACTTGGTCACTGACCATGTCGCCGCCCGAAACCCGACCGAACATCAGCGCCGCATCATCGACGCCTGCGACGTGCCTCGGAGCCTCGCCGACCTGATGGCACGCGCCGGAGCCAAGCACCGGACGCACTTCCGCAGCAACCACCTGCAGCCCCTCATCGACGCCGGCATCGTCCGCCTGACGAATCCCGACCACCAGAACGCGGCCAACCAGAGCTACGTCCTCACCGATGTCGGCGTCGCCCTCCAGGCCGCCCGCATTGCCAACCCGCGGGAGGACGACAGTGGCGGCAAAAGGTGACCCCGACCCCGGGCTGTTCCGACAGGCCGCGGCCACGCAGGACTCGACGCGGGTGGAGTGCCTCGGGACAACGTTCGAGTCCGAGGAGGCGCGCCGGGAGTACTTCCTCGCGCGGCTGAAGGAGAAGCTCCCCGAGCTGCGCCAGCGGCCCGATTTCCCCGTGGCGGAAGACGAGGACATCCTGCGGCTGTCCGACCCGCCGTACTACACTGCCTCGTAGGCGGCGACCAGTTCATCGATCTTCTCTCGACTGATGACCACCGCCGTTGCAGCGGCCTCGATTCGGTCCGCGGTCGCCGGGTCTCCGAGATACCACACGTCCGGGATGCGCCCAGCGAGCTTTGTCGCGAATCGCCGATCAGCGGTGATCAAGGCCGAAGCCGTGGCCTCGGCACATGCCAGGTAGAGACAGTCGTAGACCGGATGATCGATCTCCACTGCGATCTCGGCGGCGCGATCGATGAGCTCGTCGCCACGATGGAGCGTGACGATTTCGGGGAGGTTGACCAATTCGTCGAAGTACGGCCGCGGGTCGGCGATTTCACGTCGACGGACCTTCTTCCAGATGGTGTTGGCGAACTCGGCGAGCAGGATGTCGGGAGCGTGCAGGTGGATCCGATGGGCGAGCAACCCACGAGCTTCTTCGGACCCCTGCTCCTTCACGAACCACTTGACGACGACGCTGGCGTCGGCCGTCAGCGTCATCGGTCCCGATCCGCGCGCAGGAGGACGGCGCTGTCCGTTTGCGACGTGCCGGCGGTCGCAGATGCCAGCTCGCGCGTTCGCTCCCGAAACTCGGCGATACGGAGCCGACGATCTGCCCGCTCGGTCAACATGTACCGAATCTCTCCTTCCAGCGAACGCTCGTTTTCGCGGGCCTGCGCCTTGAGGCGCTCGATGACACGATCGTCGAGATTTCGGATGGTCAGTGTGCCCATTTGGAGCAGGTCTCCCGGATTCTGGTTGCTATCAATATGCTAGCATCGCGGGCCGTCTTTGGACAACCGAGGCCGTGGTCAAGATGAGGGGTGTTGGGGACGTGAACGGGCCGTGCACATCGACGGGCACCGCGGTGACGGGCTGGCGTGACGAGATCCTGCGGGAGTTCACGCCGGGCGTCGCGCGCATCACCGTCGTGGACGATCCCGACGGCCTGCTCATGGAGGCGGGCATCGTCGAGGAGCTCCGGGCTCGTGGCTTCGAGGTGATCTCGCTCGATGACCGCATCGCGTTCCGCTTCTTCTACGAGTCGCGCTACCGATCGCGCCCAGCCCGTGGCGACCTCGCGGACGTGGTGGGCGTGCTCACCACCGGAGAAGCGCACGAGCAGGCGATTCCCTACGACGTGCGGCAGGCGGGCCGCAAGTTGTCGTTCGCCCTCGGCGATCTGTTTCCGAAGCTGAGCTGGTCGGTCGTCAACGCGTTGGACCGGAGCGATCTCGACGCCCTGCATGCGGCCCAGGCCCGGGAGCCGCCCGAACAGCCGCTCGGCGAGTCACGGACCCGGAGATTCGTGCTCCGGCACGTGTTCGGGGTCGCGCCGGAGACGATCCGGCAGGCACCGGACCTGCTCCGCATCCTGCTGCGTCTCCACTACGGCAGACTGCGCCTGCCGTGGCACCTGGAACGCCATCTCGTCGGAATGCTCCGGCGGAACCCCGTGTTCAGGCCGTGGCCCCTGGCGCAGATCGTTCCCGACCGCGAGGCGTTCTTCACGTTCCTGCAGGAACGGTGGCCGATCTTTCTGGATCGCCTGACGTCCGGGGCGGTCGCTGTGCGCGAGACGCCGCCTGGCTACGCGCCGGCGTTCTCCGGCCCGGCCGAGGTTCCGTTCGACCATCCCGATGTGCGGGTCTACGTCGATAACCTGTTCCTGGAAGGCGCGCTCCGGCCGGTGGCGCACCCTCGCGGAGGCGAGGTCGCAGAGTCGTGGGCGCGGGCCGGCGTCGCGGTCGACCCGCAGGCGGATCGGCGGCGCCGACTCGACGGGCTGCTGAAGTCGGTCGAGGCGTCGATGCCCGACGACGGGGCGCGGTACCACGACTGGTTAGCCTTCGCGCCGCGGTGGGCGCAGGTCAACGCATTGATCTTCGACGCCGACGCCAACGTCGCCGACGAAGACGCACGGGTGCGGCACGAGCGCATCCGCGACCGGATCGACGAACGGTTCACGGCGTGGATATGGCGGCGCTTCGAGGCGTTGCACAATCTGCCGCCCTCGACGCCGGTGATGATTCATCACGTTCCCAGGTCGCTCGCGCGGCGCCTGCACGAGTCCACGGACCGCAAGGTCGCGCTGGTCGTGATGGACGGCCTCGCGCTCGACCAGTGGGTGGTGGTCCGTGCGGTGCTCGCGGAGCAGCGTCCGGGGTTGCGGTTTCGCGAGGACAGCCTGTTCGCCTGGATCCCCACGCTGACCACGGTCTCGCGGCAGGCCTGTTTCGCGGGGCGGCTGCCGCGGTACTTCCCGACCAGCATCGACTCGACCGCCCGTGAACCGACGGCGTGGAAGCGGTTCTGGGGAGACGAGGGGCTAGACGCGTCACGGGTGGTCTACGCGAAGAACCTGCGCGAGTCGTCGGACCTGGAGACGGTCGTCGAACTCGTGTCGCGCCCCAGGGTCCGCGTGGCGGGGCTGGTGGTCGACGCGGTGGATCGGATCATGCACGGCATGGAGCTCGGAAGCGCCGGAATGCACAATCAGGTCCGCCAGTGGACACGCGGGGGCATGCTGGCCACGCTGCTCGAGACCCTCTTCGACCGCGGATTCGAAGTCTTCCTGACCTCGGACCACGGGAACGTCGAGACCACCGGGTGCGGCGCCCCCCAGGAGGGTTCGGTTGTGGACCTGCCCGGACGGCGCGCGCGCGTCTTCTCCGACCCGACTCTGCGGGCACGCGTCGCGAAGCGGTTTGCCGGCGCGCTGGAGTGGCCCGCGAGCGGGCTGCCCGAGAACTACCTGGCCCTGCTGGCCCCCGCGCGCCGGTCGTTCGTGCGCGAGTCGGAGCGGCCGGTGGCCCACGGGGGCGTCACGCTGGAGGAGGTCGTCGTTCCCTTCGTCGCGATCGAGCAGTCCGGGTCGACCGCCGTGGTCGCGTCCGCCGGCCCGGAGGAAGCCGTCGTGCCCTCCGTCGAGATCGGGCGGAAGTGATGCCTGCCGGGACGCGCCGCATCATCGGGTTCGACCGGAAGATCCGCCTGCGCTGGCTGGACGCGACGGCCGAGTGGACCGCGCAGGAACTCGCCGCACCTGCGATCCGGGGGCAACTCGAACGACTCCTCGACGGACAGGTCGCCGGGGAAGGTTCCCACAGCGCGCGCGGGAAGACGATGACCGTGCTGCTGCACGTCTGGACGGCCGTGCCCGACGCGGTCGCGCCGCTCCGCGACGACGGGCTCGCCCTGCTGCGCGGCCGCGGCGGGCGCGACCGGCTACCGCTGCACTGGGGCATGTGTCTGGCCACCTATCCCTTCTTCCGCGACGTGGCTGCGACCACCGGGCGGCTCCTCGCCCTGCAGGGGTCTGCGGCACTGTCGCAGATCGTCCGGCGCATGGCCGAGTCGTGGGGCGAGCGGACCACGGCGACGCGCGCCGTGCAGCGCATCGTCCGC
Source organism: Vicinamibacterales bacterium (assembly GCA_965229825.1). Classification (GTDB taxonomy): domain Bacteria; phylum Acidobacteriota; class Vicinamibacteria; order Vicinamibacterales; family UBA8438; genus JAJEEA01. The sequence goes on along the minus strand of CBDDJQ010000009.1, from coordinate 357,717 downwards.
TCCTTCGTCGAGTGGGGAGTCCTGGTCGAGACCGGCGACCGGGGGACCTACGCGCCGGCGGCGAAGATTGCAGTCCCCGGGGTCGGTCCGTGGCTGCTGGAAGCCGGCCTCGTGAGCAGCGGCCGGCGGGAGTACCCCTTCCGCGCCCTCGCGGCCGGCGCCGCCTTCTATCCGTTCGACATGACCCTGTCTGGACGGGACATCAGCGGCAACCCGCGGCTGGAAATCTGCCGGCAGGGGCTCGACGAGGACGTGGTGATGCTGAACCAGTAGGTCGCCGCTGGGCTGCGCCGGACGCCGCGAGCCGGCGGCCACCCCGCCCGGACCACGACGAGCCATGGGGTATGCTACCCGCGGGTTCCAGAGCGCCCGATGGCGGTAGCCCGCCACACGGAGACAGGAGTACATCGCTTTGGCTGATCTGCGCCACACACACACATCGCCTGGCCCGCCGCACCCGTATCGGCCTCGCGGCGCCGCTTTCTCGGCCGGACCGCCGCAGCGCTCGCCGCGGCGCCCTTCGTCCGACCCCTGGCCGCGCTCGCGCAGCCGGCCGTGCGGCCGGCGCCGGGCATGCCGGCGCCCCACTTCGTGACCACCAACGGCATCCGGATGGCAGTGTACGAGCGGGGTGAGGGCCTGCCCGTCGTGTTCGTGCACGGCTTTCCCGAGCTCGCCTACTCGTGGCGCAACCAGCTGCGCTCGTATCCGGCCGCGGGCCTGCGCGCCATCGCGCCCGACATGCGCGGCTACGGGCTGACCGACCGTCCGGCGGACGTCGCGGGCTACGCGATTCCGAACCTCTGCGCCGACCTCGTCGGGCTGCTCGACGCGCTCGACATCGAGCAGGCGATCTTCTGCGGCCACGACTGGGGCGGGGCGGCGGTCTGGACGATGCCGCGGCTCTATCCCGATCGGGTCCTCGGCGTCATCGGCGTGAACACGCCTGCGTCCGGCGGTCCGCCGCCGAGCGAGCCGGCCGAGGAGCCGCTGATCGTCTTCACCGAGAACTACTACGCCGCGACGTTCCGGGAACCGGGCCGCGCCGAGGCCGTCTTCTCGCGCGACGTGCGGCGGGCGCTGGAGATGATCTTCCGGCGGGGATGGTACTGGGACGTCGAGAACATGCGCCGGTACCCCCCGACTCGGCCGAGAAGACGATGGACATGTTGCGGATGATCGAGGAGGGCAACTACCAGCCGGCGGCTTCAGCTACTACCGGGCGAACATGGGCGGCGGCGGCGCGCGCCCGGTGGGCGACATCGAGGTGCCGTGCCTCTACGTCGGGGCCGAAAACGACACGATACTGCGCCCGTCCTCGTCCGACGGCATGCCGTCGTTCATCGCGGACCTGGAGCGCCACGTCATCGCCGACTGCGGCCACTGGACGCAGCAGGAGAAGCCCGAGGAGTTCGACCGCGTGACGCTCGACTGGATCCGCCGGAAGTTCCAGGACGCCTGACGGCGCCGGCGTTCGGTTCGCTACCGCGGAAACGCCGGCAGACCCGGTTCCTCCCCGTCCGGGAGCGGGGTCCGGGCGGTGTTCATCACCATCGCCAGCAACTGGTAGTAGCCCAGGATGCCGATGGCGTCGATGACGCCCTTCTCGCCCAGGTGCGACACCATCCGCGCATAGGTCGGGTCGCTGACGCCGTGGGTGCGCAGCAGCTCCATGCAAAAGTCGTAGACTGCGGCCTCGTCGTCGGCGAGGTCCGCCGGGCGGCGCCCGTCGGCCACCGCCTCGATGATGGCGGCGTCCAGCCCCTCGCGCTCGGCGATCGCCGCGTGCGCGTACCACTCGTAGTTCTGCGTCCAGTGGCGCGCGGTCAGCAGGATCACGAACTCGCTGAGGCGCGGCGGCAGGGCGCTCCGGAAGCGGACGTAGTCGCCGACGTTGCGCGCGCGGTTCATCATCTCGGGGCTCCGGAGCAGCACCATGAACGGCCCGCCGACGCGGTCGGTGTTCCGCGCCGCCTTGAACACGTCGACGGCGGCCTTCTGCTCGGGGGTCAACTGGGCCTCGGTCAGCGGAGGCATGCGGTCCTGGGCGGTGGCGGTCATGGCCTGTGTCAGGGCCAGCAGTACGGTGACGACGAGTGCGCCGGCGATGACGCGGAACGGCGGCCGTCGATTCTGAATGTGCATGACTGTGTCCTCACTCCCAGGGTTCCGTTCAGGCGTTCGACGGGTCCGCGAGCTGTCGGGGTCGCGGGCGTCGGCGCAACCCGGAGTTACGGCCGGTGCTCGTACCCGGGATCCGCGGCATGACGCCTCGCCGCGTCCATCTTGTCTAGTTGCGGAAGGAAATCGAAGTAGCGCGAGAGCGCGCGGCCGGCTCGGGTGGTCGTCGCGCGCAAGTCGGATGCAGGACGGCCCCGCGGCCCCGGCTTGCCGAGCGATCCACCGCTCGAACCACCGGGACCGCGCAGTCGGTTCGCAGGCGGGGCTACAGCCCCCGGATCAGCACGTTGCGGAACTTCACGACGCCCGCGCCGTACTGGAGGGCGATCGGGCCCGAGGCGAACTGCGAGTCTTCGATGTCGACCATCTGCTCGCCGTTCAGCCACACGCGCAGCCGGGGGCCCTGGGCGATGATCTCGTAGGTGTTCCAGCGGCCGGGGCTGTCGACGTGGCTGGCCGGCGCGGCGAGGTGGACGATGCCGCCGGTGCGGTAGGTCTGGTCGGCGCGCGTATCGTAGATGTTGACCTCGTACGAGTTGCGGTCGTTGACGCTCATGGCGTCGGCGCAGCGGATGAAGATGCCGCTGTTGGCGGGCTCGTCCACCCAGTACTGCACCAGCATCTCGAAGTCGCCGTACGACTCGGGGGTCACGAGGAACCCGCTGCCGCTGTCGGCCTGCACCGCGCCGTCGGCGAGCTCCCAGTTGGCGTCGCCGATCGGGTTCCAGCCGTCGAGGGTCGATCCGTCGAGCAGGGTCGTCCAGCCGGCGTCCTGCGCCGGGGCGGTGGCGGGGGCGAGCGCAAGGGCGGCGGCGGTGAAGAGTGCGAGCGTGAAGGCAGAGGTGCGTGTCATTGAATGGTCTCCCTGTTGACTTTTGTGACGCCCCTCGACGGGACGCCGGTTTCTCCGTGCTCCGGCCGCCCGGCGCTACTGCCCGGACTCGGCCAGATCTTCCGCGCGGGCGCCCGACAGCAGGTTCTGCATGCCGTAGTTGCCCTCGTGGCAGGCGTACTCGAACATCGCGGACCCTCGCTTCATCGGCACCGCCGCCGTGAACGGCCGGGTGAACGTGGCCGGGTCGTCGACGGTGAACTCGTAGAGCAGCGTGTCCCCGTCGATGCGGCTGAACCGCTCGATCAGGTGCAGCGTCTCGCCCGAGCCGATGGCCAACCGGGTGGACGGGCTGAAGCTGGCGGTGTTGGCGGTGAAGTTGGTGGTCTCGACGACGAGCGTATCGCCCTCCCAGCGCCCGCGCGAGCTGCCCAGCCACTGGCGCAGATCGTCGGGCAGCGGCGCGCGCCGGTCGAGGGGCACGATGCGCGAGTCGTGCACCATCTCGTTCAGGATGACCACGTGGTCCGCGGTCTGAAAGATCTGGATGTTCTGGTTGTAGCCGCCGGGCACGATGGGGGGCCCGGTATTGAACCCGAGCAGGCACCGCTCGGCGACCCCGCGGTCCTCGGGACCGTCGGCGCCGATGCCACCGACGCGGATCCGCACCGGCCACGCCGGCTCGGCGCCGTCGCCCTGCCGTTCCACGCCCGGCCGCGTCTCAGGCACCCGGCCGTCGGGCGGGTCGACGATGAGCGATGTCCGGCGATCGTCGACGACCCCGGCCCCGCGGTCGAACCAGAAGTTGTTGTAGCCGCCCACGTTGCCGCCCACCGGCAACGGCTCGGTGCGGATCTCGCTCGGCCGGTCCGCCTCGACCGCCCGCTGCACGGCGGCGGCCTCGAGCTCGGCCGCCTCTTCGGCCGTCAGCTCGGCCTGATCCGCCCGGTCCTCGGGGCGCTGCAACGGGGTCAGGGTCCGGAAGTCCCAGACGCCCTGCAGGTCCGGGGCGCCGTCCGCCAGGCGGGGCACGTCGAACGCCGGCTGGGCGACGGCGGGGACCGACAGGACCACGGCCAGCGCGGTCAACACCAGCACGGCGCCGCAAGATCGTCTCTTCATCTCGTACTCTCCTGACTGTCTCTCACTACTGGCGAACACCGCCCGGCGGCGCCGCGCGCCGCGCGACCGGCCCTCCGGAAGCTGGCGCCCTGCCGCAGCGCGGATGCCCGCGGCGCAGACTCCCGCGGCGCGGATGCGGATCGGCGGCCATCGCTACTGCCCGGACTCCGCCAGCTCTTCCGCGCGGGCGCCCGACAGCAGGTTCTGCATGCCGTAGTTGCCCTCGTGGCAGGCGTACTCGAACATCGCGGACCCGCGCTTCATCGGCAACGCCGCCGTGAACGGGCGGGTGAAGGTGGCCGGGTCGTCGACGGTGAACTCGTAGAGCAGCGTGGCCTCGTCGATGCGGCTGAACCGCTCGATCAGGTTCAGCGTCTCGCCCGAGCCGATGGACTGCACGACGGACGGGCTGAAGCTGGCGGTGTTGGCGGTGAAGTTGGACGTCTCGACGACGAGGGTGTCCCCCTCCCAGCGCCCGCGCGAACTGCCCAGCCACTGGCGCAGGTCGCCGGGAAGCGGCGCGCGCCCGTCGAGGGGCACGATGCGCGAGTCGTGCACCATTTCGTTCAGGATGACCACGTGGTCCGCGGTCTGGAAGATCTGGATGTTCTGGTTGTAGCCGCCGGGCACGATGGGCGGCCCGGTGTTGAACCCGAGCAGGCACCGCTCGGCGATGCCGCGATCCTCGGGACCGTCGGTGCCGACGCCGCCGACGCGGAACCGGACCGGACGGGACGCCCCGGGGCCGGGGCCCTGCCGGTCCACGCCCGGTTGCGCCTCCGGCACCCGGCCGTCGGGGGGATCGACGATGAGCGACGTCCGGCGGTCGTCCACGACCCCGGCCCCCCGGTCGAACCAGAAGTTGTTGTAGGCGCCCACGTCGCCGCCCGCCGGCAACGGCTCGGTGCGGACCTCGCTCGGCCGGTCCGCCTCGATGGCCCGCTGCACGGCCGCGGCCTCGAGTTCGGCCGCCTCCTCCGCCGTCAGCTCGGCCTGGTCCGCCCGGTCCTCGGGGCGCTGCAGCGGGGTCAGGGTTCGGAAGTCCCAGACGCCCTGCAGGTCCGGGGTGCCGTCCGCCAGGCGGGGCACGTCGGACGCCGGCTGGGCGACGGCGGGAACGGACAGGACCACGGCCAATGCGGTCAACACCAGCACGGCGCCGAAAGATCGCTTCTGCATCTCGTACACTCCTGACTACCTCCTCACCAAAGGACGCTGACGGAAATTACCTTGCCGTGCGCCAGGCGCGCCAAGCCTCAGAAAACAGGCTGAGCCTGGGCACATGGCAACTTTATATCGATCACTGTCCTAACTGCCGATACTCGCGCCTTCGAAACCCGTCCCGCCGCATCGCCGCGGGGCGCCGCTCAGTCCGGCGCGACGCACGTGAAGTTCGCGGCGTCGTCGATGCTGCCGCTGCCGGCGTACCGCGCCACCTGCGGGTAAGGGCACAGCGGCCGCGTGCGCGTCACTTCGCCGTCGACCAGCTTCGACGCCACCATCCGGTCCGGGGCCACGCCGTCTTCGACCCACCGTTCGAGCGCAGTCACCGCGTCGAACCGATCGGGCCCCGGGCCGCCGCGGCAGTGGGCGACGCCCGGCGCCATGAACAGGCGGTAGAAGTCGGCGGTCGCATCCCGGCCGCCCTGTTCCGCCATCACGCTCTCGTAGTACTCGACGGCGTAGTAGCCGGTGATCAGCGCATCGGCCCAGCCGTGATAACTGATCAGCCTGCCCCCGCGGGCCTTGAACGCCGAGAGATCGGGATCGACGGCGTTCAGCGCGGAGCCGAGTGTGTCGTCGGCGCCGGCCCCGAGGGGACGGGTGTTGGCGAGCACCCAGTCGTCGTCGAAATCGAACTGCGCGAGGTCGTGGTCGGGATCCTCGAATACGCTGTAGCGCATGAAGTCGGCGGTGCTGCCGCCTGGCCGGGTAATCCCCGACCAGTACCGCCCCCAGCCGCCGCGGCCGTCGGGCGCCTCGAACCACTCGCTGCCCGGCGGATAGCCGGGGAAGATCTGCTCCCCGGTGCTCGGGCGCACCGGCCCCGCGTAGATCGCGCGGGCCGCCGCGACCTGTCCCGCGGTCAGGCAATCGGCGCCGTCCGCGCCGCCGGCGCACTCAAGCACGCCGGGGTCGAAGTCGCAGGCCCGCGGGTCGTCGATCAGCCCGTCCTCGAGCCCGTCGATCGCATCGCAAGCTGCGAGCACCGCGGCGCCGAGCAGCGGCAGCTTCTCGCGCGGAAGGTCCTGCCCGGGGTGCTTCGTGGTGGCGAGCCCCGCCCACAGCTCGCCGGTCATCAGGCCGAGCCAGTAGTTGGCGGGAGCCCCGGCCACGATGCCGTCGTAGTCGTCGGGATACCGCTGCGCCTCCATGAGCGCGTGGTGGCCGCCCTGCGAGCAGCCGACGAAATAGGCGTAGTCGGCGGGGCGGCCGTAGTACGCGCGGGTCACCGCCTTGCCGGCCACCGTCGCCTCGTGCTGGGCCCGGTAGCCGAAGTCGACGAGGCGGACGGGATGCCCCAACGACCAGCTCCCGTCGAAACCGCTGGTGCTGGTGTGGCCGTTGTCGGTGGCCACCGCCGCGTAGCCGTTCCGGACCGCGGCCGCGAGCTGGGGATAGCGGATGGCCCCGGCCGAGCCGCCGGACCCGATGCCCTGGAACCGCCCGTTCCAGGCGTCCGCCGGCGGCAGCCACACTTCGAACCGGATCTCCGAGCCGGCCTCGGGACGCGACGTCCCCGCGACCCGGCAGAACGACACGTCGTCGACCGTGAAGCCGCGCGACGAGAAGGTCTCGGGCGGGGTGAACGGCGGCGTGACCGCCTCGGCGACGGTGATCGTGGTGTGCGGCAGGCCGAGGGACGCCTCGGCGATGCGGGCGCACGCGCCGGCCGCCTGGGTCGGCCGCGCCGCGGGCGCTCCCGCCGCCGCCCCGGGGGTGCCGGCGCCGGCGAGCACGGCGGCAGCCCCCGCCGCCAGCAATGCGCAGAGGAATCGAGTAGTCATGGGCTCCCAAGGATACCGCAGGCGCGGCCGGGCCGCGACTCCGGGGCGGGCGATGGGCGCCGCCGCCATTCGGGCTCGTCCCGCACCTGCCGCGACTCCGCGCGGGCCGGGCCGGGCCGCCGCCGGCCGGGCCTCACGTGGCCGCGACTACAGGCGGGCGGGCTGCTACGCCGGCCGGCCCTGGCTGCGACGCCGGGAGGGATGTGCAGCGCCGCCACCCGCCGGCCCCCCGCCCTCAATCGGCAGCAGCGGCCCCAGGGTCGGGCCCGTCGCCGCTCATCTCCTCGATGACGGCGATCAGCGCCGACAGGTCGTCGCGGCCCCGCTCCCGTCCCATGAGGGCGTTGATGAACTGCATCGTCAGGGACGCGGCGGGCAGGGCGGCGCCGCGGTCGTGGGCGAGCCGGAGGGCGATGTCGAGGTCCTTGTGATAGAGCCGCGACTCGATGCCGGCGCGGAAGTCGCGCGACGCCATGCGGGCGCCGAACACGTCGAGCACCCGGCTCGAGGCCATCCCCCCCATCATCGCCTGGCGCACCCGCTCGACGTCGAGCCCGCAGCGGCCGGCCAGGGCCAGCGCCTCGGCCGCGCCCTGCGCGGTCACCAGCAACGCCAGTTGGTGACACGCCTTCGTAGTCTGGCCGGTGCCCGATTCGCCGAGATGGATGACGGTCGGCCCCAGCCGCGAGAAGAGCGGCTTCGCGCGCTCGACCGCCTCCGCCTTCCCCCCCACCATCATGGTGAGCTTCGCGTCGCGGGCGCCCTGCGGCCCCCCGGACACCGGGGCGTCCAGCATGTCCACGCCCCGCTCGGCGAGCCGCGCCGCGATGGCCCGGGTCGCGGTGGGGTCGATGGTGCTCATGTCGATGACGAGGGTCCCGGGGCGCGCGCCGTGGATGACGCCGTCGGGTCCCAGCACCACCTGCTCGACATCGCGGGTGCCGGTGACCATGGTGAAGACCACCTCGCTCCGCTCGGCCACCGCGGCGGGGGTGGCGCAGACGCCGGCGCCTGCGTCGGCGAGGGGCCGGGCCGTCGCGGCGCGCCGGGCGTACACCGCCATGGCATGGCCACCGTCCATCAGGTGGCCCGCCATCGGGCGCCCCATGGTCCCGAGTCCGATGAAGCCGAGCTGCATCTGTCGTCCGCCTTCAGCGCCATCCGGAGTCTGCCGGTCGTCCACGCCACTCCTCTCACCTACTCGCAAGCGCCGCGGCTACGAACACAATGTGAACCCACCCCCGCCATCGCCTGCGCCAGCCTCCAACCGCAGATACGCCAGCCGGTCAGCCGGCGAGTTCGGCGACGTCAGCGCGCGCCCAGGCCCTGCTTCTTCCAGTAGCGCGCCAGCCCGAGCCAGCACATCGAGAACGGGGCGGCCATGTCGTAGAGCGCCGCGGTCGCTTCCGGCATGTGCCGCTGGAGATAGCGCCGGGTCTCGGCCACGAACCGGTCGGCGCGCTCCTCGGCGGGCACGTCCTCCTCGATGATGGCGCGCGCCATCGCCGCCAGCCCGTCCAGATGCTCGGCGAAGCCCGCCAACTGGTCGGCGGCGTCCTCGTGGGGGCCGAAATGGGTGATGAACAACGTGTCCGCCTGCCAGGCCTCGATCTGCCGGATGCTCGACTTCCAGGTGTCGAGGTCGATGTCGGGCGGGGGCGTCGGCGGCAGGGCGAAGCGCTCGGGGCCGACCCGCACCCCCGCGGTGTCCCCGACGAACGCCACCCCGCTCGCCCGATCGAGGAAGCTGACGTGGTGGGACGCATGCCCCGGCGTGTAGGCGACCTCCAGCTCGCGGTCGCCCACCGCGAGGCGCTCGCCGCCGGCGAGGATGTGCACGTTCTGCTCGGGCACCGGCAGGAACTCGCCCCAGAGGCGGTCCATGTCATCGCCGTAGAGCCGCGCCGCGCTGCTCAGCAGCTTCTCGGGGTCGACCATGTGCGGCGCTCCCCGCTCGTGCACGTAGACCTGGATGTCGGGGTTCTCGCGAACCAGCGTGCCCGTCGCCCCCGCGTGATCGAGGTGGATGTGGGTGAGGAGAATCGTCCGCACGTCGGCCGGCGCGATGCCCTGATCACGCAGCGACGAGCGCAACGTGTCGAGGCATGTCGACGGACCCGGGTCCACGAGGGCGGCCCCGCCGGCGTTCTCGAGGACGGCGGTCGCGATGACCCTGGGCTGGCCGAGGAACATCAGGTCGGCATAGGTGATGCCGCGCGCAATCGTTGGCATGGGAGCGGGATCTTACTATGCCCGCGGGCACGGAGCCCGTGGCGCCATACCCGACAGACTCCTCGCCGCGCGTCTGTCGGGCTCGGGCGCCCTTCAGCGTGTTTGCGCCCTCGCCCGTCGCTCTCGCTGGAACGCGGGCGCCCGCCAGGCGGGCTCCTCGACACCGTTCCGCCTTGACGCCGCCGCCGTCTCCATAGTCTGATCGCAGGGATGGTCCACGACCCGCGCACCGGCCACGGCGTGCTCGACGAGACCCGCCAGAAGACCCGGGAGCCGACCCGCTACCACGTCACGCTGCTGAACGACGACTACACGACGATGGAGTTCGTCGTCCAGGTGCTCGAGTCCGTCTTCGACAAGTCTCCGGCGGAAGCCTACGGAATCATGATGCGGGTCCACACCGAGGGACGCGGGCGGTGCGGAGCCTATCCTCACGAGATCGCCGAGACCAAGGTCGCCGCCACACGGGCCCTGGCCAAGCGCGAAGGGTTCCCCCTTCAGGCGATTCTCGAAGAGGAGTGACGGGACCCGCCCATGTTCAGCGCCGCCATCGAGCTGATCCTGAACGTCGCCTACCGCGAGGCGACGGTTCGCCGGCACACGCACCTGACCCTCGAGCACCTGCTGTACGTGCTGGCGCATGACCCGGAGGGAGAGAAGATCCTCACCGCCTGCGGCAGCGACCTGCCAGCGCTGCGGCACGCACTCGACACGTTCCTGGACAACCTCGAGCAGTCGAAGAAGGGCAGGCAGCGCGAGCCGGAGCAGACCCTGGCGTTTCAGCGCGTCCTGCAGACCGCGGTGCTCCATGTGCAGAGCGCGGGGAAGGACGAGGTCCGTTTCGGCGACGTGCTGGCCGCCATCCTGCAGCAGCCGAACTCCTACGCGGCCGAGCTGCTGCAGTCGCAGGACATCACCCGCCTCGACGTCCTGAACTACATCTCGCACGGGATCACGAAGACGCCGGCGGCGTCGGCCGAGCCGCGTCCGGAGGAGCCCGCGCCGGCGGGACCGGAAGGGGATGGTCCCGCCCCCGCGCGCGATCCGCTCACCGCCTTCGCCGTCAACCTGACCGAGCGCGCCCGGCAAGGTCGGCTCGACCCCCTGATCGGACGCCGGAAGGAGCTGCAGCGCACCCTGCAGATCCTCTGCCGCCGGCGCAAGAACAACCCGGTGTTCGTCGGGGACGCCGGGGTGGGCAAGACCGCCCTCGCCGAGGGCCTGGCCGGCCGGCTGCTGGAGGACGACATCCCCACGCGCCTGCAGGGCGCCGAGATCTTCGCCCTCGACACGGCCGCGCTGCTCGCGGGCACGCGGTTCCGGGGCGACTTCGAGGAGCGCTTCAAGGCGGTGGTCGACGCCCTCGCCCGACGCCCGATGCCCATTCTGTTCATCGACGAGGTGCATGCGACGGTCGGGGCCGGCGCCACCACCGGCGGCACCATGGACCTCGCGATGCTGATCAAGCCCCTGCTGGCGGCCGGGGACCTCAGGCTGATCGGCTCGACGACGTTCGACGAGTTCAAGCAGATCGAGCGGGACCGCGGGCTGGCGCGGCGGCTGCAGCGCGTGGTCCTCGAGGAGCCGAGCGTCGACGAGACGATCGAGATCCTGACCGGGCTGCGGTCGCGGTACGAGGAGCATCACCGGGTCAGGTTCACCGACCGCGCCCTGCGCGCGGCCGCGAAGCTGGCGCGGCGGCATCTGCGCGACTCGCGCCTCCCGGACAGCGCGATCGACGTGCTGGACGAGGCGGGCGCAAGCTTCACCGTCACCGGGACCGACGCGCCGGCCGGCGCGCTCGCCGCAGAAGCAGCGCCCGCCGCGCGCCGCGTCACCGCGCCGACCGAGGTCGAAGCAGCCCCCGACGCGGGGGACGTCACTGCGCCCCCGACAGCGGACACCGCCTCGGAGACCCCTGCGCCGCGCCCGCGCGTAACCGCGGCCGACATCGAGCGCGTGCTCGCGCGCATGGCGCGCATCCCCGAGAAGCAGGCGACCGCGTCGGACAAGGAGCGGCTGCGCACCCTCGACGAGGCCCTCCGGCGGGTGGTGTTCGGTCAGGACGACGCGGTCGCGGCGGTGGTGACCGCCATCAAGCGGGCCAGGGCGGGGCTCGGGCAGCCCGAGCGCCCCGCCGGGTGCTTCCTGTTTACCGGCCCCACGGGGGTCGGCAAGACCGAGCTCGCGAAGCAGCTCGCCATTCACTTGGGGAACGAGTTCGTTCGCTACGACATGAGCGAGTACATGGAGAAGCACGCCGTGGCGAGGCTCATCGGCGCCCCGCCGGGCTATGTCGGGTTCGAGCAGGGGGGCCTGCTCGTCGACGCCGTACGGGCCCATCCCTACGCGGTGCTCCTGCTCGACGAGATCGAGAAGGCCCATCCGGACGTCTACAACATCCTGCTGCAGGTGATGGACCACGCGACCCTGACCGACAACAACGGGCGCAAGGCGGACTTCCGCCAAGTCGTGGTCATCATGACGTCGAACGCCGGATCACGGGAGGCGAGCGCGGCGCCCATCGGGTTCAGCGAAGACCGGACGAGCAGCGGCAAGGGGCGCACGAAGGCGGCGATCGAGCGCGCCTTCAACCCGGAGTTCCGCAACCGGCTCGACGCCATCGTTACCTTCGACACTCTCGCGCCCGGCGTCGTGGAGACGATCGTCGAGAAGTTCATCCTCCAGCTCGAGACGCAGCTCGCCGAACGCCGGGTGGCCATCGCCCTGCAGCCCGATGCCCGAAACTGGCTCGCGCAGAAGGGCTTCGACCCGACCTTCGGCGCCCGCCCGCTGGCCCGACTCATCCAGGCCGAGGTGCGCAACCCGCTCACCGACGAGATTCTGTTCGGCCGCCTGGAGCACGGGGGGACGGTGCGGATCGGTCTGGCCGGCGACACGCTGCACTTCGACGTCGAGCCGAATCCGCCGGCCGACGATCCGGACGAGGACGAATAGAACGCCTCACGGGACCTCCAGGAGAAAATCAGTCGTCGGTGTCGCCCTCGAGCGCCAGCACGAGGTCCTGGAGCCGCTCGATCTCCATCTGCGCGGCATGGAGAATCGCCCGGCGTTCCTGCAGGGTCGGGGACGACCAGCCCTCGCCGTCCAGCTCGACCCGTCCGTCCGGGTCGTAGTCGACGAGCACCGCATCCATCGTCTCTATGTAGAGGCGCATTTCTCAACCGCTCCCGGCCGGCGGGCACCGGGCGGGCGCCGCCGCTTCCCGGCTCGGATTCACATGCCGGCCGCCGACGCGGCGCGCTGGGCGTCGTCGACGGCGACCACAATCGCGGTCATGTCGTGATCGGCGAGGGCCGACGCGAAGGCGTAGTCGATGTTGACGCCGGCCGCACTCAACATCCGGGTGGCCGAAGCGAGCGCGCCGGGGCCGTTGGGCACCGTGACGTACAACACCTCCCGCTGCTCGACCGCGTAGTCGCGGCCACGCAGCAGTCCGGCCGCGTGGAGCGGATTGTGGGGCACGACGTGCAGGAGGCCGGACGCGTCGAGACTCAGCGCGAGGATATTGACCTTCTCGTCGCGCAGCGCCTGGCACAGCCGCGCGAGTGCGCCGGGCGTATTGTCCAACCGCAAGGTGAGCTCGGTACGAATCGCCATGCCCGGGAGGATATCACCGTGATCGCGGCGCAGAACGATCGCCGGTCCCGGCCCCGGTTCGATTCGGATTAAGATGGACTCGGGGTGAACCAGCCATGAACTTGTGTCGACTGCTCGGCGCGGCGGCGCTCCTGTTCCTGTTCTCGTATCCGGGCCGCGCCCAACCGCCCGACGACGGCGGGGCCGTCGCGCCGGGCGAGTACGACGCACTGATCGCGGAGCTGGAGGCGGCGATGCTGGGCGGCGATCGCGACGCCTATGCGGCCCTCGCGTCGCCGGGGGCCGACCGCGACGCCGCCGTGCAGTTCGCGGCCGAGCACGTGCGATCCGGCGTGGACCGGGTCGCCGTGACGCCCCGTTTCCAGACCCCGCTCGACGAGGTCCCCGAGGGCGACGGCTATCAGGTGATGGTCGAGCTGTTTTCCGAGTCCGGCGCGCGCGGCCGACTCGAGACGTGGCAGCTCGACATCGTCCGCGAAGAGGGCGGTCCGGGATGGCGCATCCTCGATCAGGATGCGATCGACTCGATCGACTATCTGCGCCACCTGAGTCTCACCCCCACGACCCAGTACACCGCCGACAACCTCGTCGTCACGGGTGAAGACCTCACGCTGACACTGATCGAGGGGTCCGCGTTCGTGGCGGAGACCGAGCACGGGGTCACCAGTCTCGTGCTCGTCGGCGAAGGCATCATGCGCTTCGCGCCGCAGCCGGAGGCGGAACGCGGACAGGTGGAGATCTTCAGCGGAAACGACACGCTGGAAGCGGAGTTCGAGACGGCGTTCGTCCGGCTGCACCCGGACGCGTTCCGGACCCGGGTCTCGACCGGCGTCCTGACGGCGCGAAGGGTGGACGAACGCGCCCTGCGCAACGCCCAGGCGGTGTTCGACGAATTCGTTCCGCTGTCGTTCACCCTGGACCTGTCGGACATCAGCGACCGGGTCTGGTCGCTCCCGCCGGGGCGCGGTGACTTTCTCGCCGAGGTCCGCACCGAACGGCACGGCACGCTGACCTATACGCATGCGGTCCGGCAGCCGGAGGACATCGCCCTGTTCGAACGGGCTACGAACCGGATCGTCTCGCTGTACCCGTCCGCCCGGAAACGGGCGACCCGGGGACGCTACTTCGGGGACGACGATGCGGTGTCGCTCGACATCCTGGACTACGAGATCACGGCATCGTTCGAGCCCCTGGGCTTTACCCAGCAGCGGTTCAGCGATGTCCGCGAGCTCGTCGGATGCCGCATCGTGGGCACCACCCGCCTCGCGGCGCGGGTGAAGGGGCTTCCGATCACCTCGTTCAGTCTGCGTCTGGCCGACGAACTCGCGGTCAGGTCGGTCACTTCCAGCCAGTTCGGCCCCCTGCTCTTCTTCCGGATGAACGGACAGAACAGCGTCGTGGTCCACCTGCCTTCGGAGATTCCGGGCGGCACCGAGTTCACGGTGACGGTGACCTACGAAGGCGACCTCGCGGCGCAGGAACTCGACGAGAACTGGATCGGGCGGCAGCGCGTCTACCCCAGAAACTTCGAAGCCGAGGGGTTGTTCGGCGTCGGAGAGCCTCGCTACGTCTACAGCAACCGCAGCTACTGGTATCCACAGGCGCTGGTCACCGACTATGCCACGGCGACGATCAATCTGTCGGTTCCGGCCGGGTGGGGCGTCGTCGCGAGCGGAGCCCCCGTCAGCACGAACCCCCCGGTGGCCGGGGCCTCCGGCTCGGAACCCCGTGAGTTCTCGTTCGCGGCACTCCAGCCGGCCCGCTATCTGTCCGCGGTGATCTCCCGATTCGACGATCACCCCCCGTCGGTTCGGCAGATCCGGCTCGCCGCCCCCGCGTCTCGACCCCCGTCCGCGCGGACCGGCGGGGGCGTGTTCTACGGCACCCTCGCGATAAACGCCTACGGCACGCCGCTAAGCACGGACGATATCGACTCCACCGCCGAACGCACCGCGGACATCGCCTCGTTCTACGCGTCGATCCTCGGAGACATCCCGTACCCGTCGATGACCGTGGCGCTCACCGACAGCCGCCTTCCCGGCGGGCACAGCCCCGCGTACTTTGCCCTGCTCAACCACGAGCTGCCCCGGCAACCGGGCCTCGTCATCTCCTGGCAGACCGATCCGGTGAGCTTCAGCGGCTATCCGTCCTTCTTTCTGGCCCACGAGATTGCGCATCAGTGGTGGGGACAGGCGGTCGGCTGGAAGAACTACCACGAGCAGTGGCTGAGTGAAGGGCTGGCCCAGTACTTCGCCGCACTCTATGCGGAGCATGACGAAGGACCGGATGTCTTTCGGGACATCGTCGAGCAGATGCGGAGCTGGGCGATGCGGCACTCCGACGAGGGACCGGTCTATCTGGGGTACCGCCTCGGACATCTGGAACGCGAGCCGCGCGTTTTCCGGGCCCTGGTCTACAACAAGGGCGCCATGGTGCTGCACATGCTGCGCCGGCTGGTGGGAGACGACGCGTTCTTCGCGGGATTGCGCCGCTTCTACCACGAGTGGCGGTTCCGGAAGGCGGGCACCGATGCGCTTCAGTTGGCGTTCGAGATCGAGGCGGGACGGTCGTTGAGCCGATTCTTCGACCGGTGGATCCACGAGTCAACCCTGCCGGACGTGCGGTTCTCGTCGCGTACCGACAGGACCGGCGACGGGGAAGAAGTCGTGCTCCGGTTCGAACAATTGACCGAACGGCTCTTCGAGCTCCCGATCACCGTGACGCTGCACTATCGGTCGGGCGAGGAAGAATCCGTGGTGGTTCCCGTGAGCGAGCGGGTGACCGAGCGGCGTCTGCCGGCGCAGGGACGCGTGCGCCGCGTGTCGGTGAACCGCGACCGCATGGCGCTGGCGGACATCGACCGGTAGTCCCGGTCCGGATTCTGCGGACGCCCGCACCGGAGACCGGGCGCAGCGCTGACCAGGGC
Source organism: Vicinamibacterales bacterium (assembly GCA_965229825.1). Lineage (GTDB taxonomy): Bacteria > Acidobacteriota > Vicinamibacteria > Vicinamibacterales > UBA8438 > JAJEEA01. The sequence goes on along the minus strand of CBDDJQ010000009.1, from coordinate 341,795 downwards.
GATATGATGAGGCGCGCCCCGAGTCGCAAATTGGAGGCAACCGTGAGTTCGACAACCCCGTTCCGCGGATGGACGCGGATCGTCTGGACGCTGATTCTCTCAGGATTGGCGACGTCCAGTCTGGCCCAGCCGCCCGACGTGGTAATCCACCCGGTCGGCGAGACCGACGCGGTCCATGCCGACACGACCGCGCGGGTGGGTCTCGAGGTCACCCTCGACCCCGGGTATCACGTCAATTCCAACACGCCGCTGGACGATCTCCTGATTCCGACGGTGCTGACGCTCGATCCGCCCGACGGGTTCACCCTCGAAGGGATCGCCTTTCCGGACGCCATCCTGCTCGATCAGGTCGGCGTGGAAGAGCCCCTCGCCGTGTTCGAGGAGGAGTTCGTGATCGGGGCGGCACTGAGCGTCGATGCCTCCCTGGCTCCCGGCACCTATACCGTCCCCGGCAGGTTGCGCTATCAGGCCTGCAACGACCGGATGTGCTTCAACCCGACGAACGCCCCCATCGAGTTCGATGTGACGGTGGCATCGGACAGTCAGCCGCTGGCGACGGTGCGGGCGAACCTGTTCGCGGGCCTGACGATGGTCGACCCTGACGGGGACGTCCCGGCGCCGGTGGGCGCGCCGGCGAGCGCGCCGGTGCTCGACGACCTGTCGGTGATGGCCGCGCTCGAGGACTTCGAGGTGCTCGGCAGCACCGGCGGATATCTGGGCGCCGAGGCGTTTCTCGGCTTCATGGAGGCCGCCGAGTCGGGTGAGGGCGAACGCGGCTGGTTCGAGGGCCGTGGGCCGCTGGCGATCGTGCTGCTGATTCTCGTCGGCGGCCTCGCCCTGAATCTGACTCCCTGCGTGTTGCCGATGATTCCCATCAACCTGGCGATCATCGGCGCCGGCGCCAAGGCCGGCTCCCGTACCCGGGGCTTCGCGCTGGGCGGGGCCTACGGGGCGGCGATGGCGCTCGTCTACGGCGTTCTCGGGCTCGTGGTCATCCTGACGGCGGGCTCGTTCGGCACGATCAACGCGTCGCCCTGGTTCAACGTCGGGATCGCGGCGCTGTTCGTGGTCCTCGGACTCGCGATGTTCGACGTCCTCGTCATCGACTTCTCACGGCTGCAGTCCCGGGTCGCGGCGGGGAGCAACCAGGCCGGGTCGTTTCTGGTCGCGTTCGGCATGGGTGCGGTCGCCGCCCTGCTGGCGGGCGCGTGCGTGGCGCCGGTGGTCATCCAGGTCATCGTGTTCTCGAGCAACCTGTACGGAACCGGCACGACGGTGGCGCTCGCGCTACCCTTCGTCCTGGGCATCGGGATGGCCCTGCCGTGGCCGCTCGCGGGCGCCGGACTGTCGTGGATGCCGAAGCCGGGCGCCTGGATGGTCCACGTCAAGCATGCCTTCGGGGTGTTCATTCTCGGCACCGCGGTCTACTACGGCTACCTGGGCTACGGACTGTTCGCGCAACGCTGGGTCGATCCCGACGAGGTCGCGGGCAGCGTCCAGGAACTGCTGGAAGAGGGTTGGCATGCCTCGCTCGGCCAGGGCTTGGCCGCGGCGAAAGCCGAGAACAAGCTGGTCCTCGTCGACATGTGGGCCACCTGGTGCAAGAACTGCCTCACGATGGACCGCACCACCCTGAAGGCCCCGGCGGTCGAAGCCGGGCTCGATGGATATGTGAAGGTGAAGTTCCAGGCGGAGGATCTCGATGCCTCTCCCGCCCGAGACGTGCTGAAGCATCTCGACGGCATCGGGTTGCCGACCTATGCCATTCTGCGTCCCCGATCGGACGCTCGAACCGCCGATGCCGGCTCCTAGAAACAGACGGTTCCGAGCGGAAATGGGCGCAGGACGCGGCGGGTCAGGAAGGGAAAGAGCCGTGATTCAAGGTTTCAGGAGCTTCCTGGTGGTCGCGGTCCCGGTGCTGGCGGCGTGCGCCATGCAACCGGGCGAGGTCAACCTCGTGAGCTCGTTCGGAGAACAGATCGTGGCCGTCGAAGGCGTGACCGACTTCGAACAAAACGGCAACGAGCTGACGTTCATGGGCCCGGACGGCCAGGACGGCCTCGCATCGTGGCAGGTACGGATCGAGTCGGCCGAGCTGGTCTCGAGCGACGGGCGGCCGCTCGAGGGTCACGTGGTCTCGTCCTGGTATCGAGACGGAGAGCTGATCGAGCCGATCGGCACGATCTACACGCTGCCGGAGGCGTTTTTCGACACCGGCATCGCGCAGGAGTGCTACGCGCTCTGGGATGCGGACTCGAACCGTTGGGACTGGTAGCGGCCTTCGCGAAGGCGGCTCATGCGCCTGACCGCGGCGGCACTCTGACCCGCAGGGCCTTCGGATGGATCGTGGCGGACAGCGACCGCCCGCCCTGCACCGCTTCCCCGTCGACGTGAAACCGGAGCGGCCGGTCGGCGGAGATCGTCACCCCGCCGACCCGTGAGCAGTGTACGTAGGGGTGGCGGTCGATGGTGCCGTTGAACAGGCGCCACAGGCCCCACAAGGCTCTCGCCGGACCGATGGGGTCCACCGACACGAGCTCGAGCAGGCCGTCATCGAGGCGGGCGCGCGGCGCGATCACCGCCCCGTTGCCATACTGCCGGCCGTTCGCCACCTCGACGAGCAGGGCCGGCCGCTCGAGCGTCTGCTCCTCTGTCACGAGGGTGTATCGCCCACTTCGGTAGCGGACGAGTTGCCGCGCCGTGGCCCGCACGTAGCCGGGCAGCCCGCGGCCGGCGAGACGACCGAAGAGCTCGGCCACCGACGCCGCCAGCCCCACACCCGCGAGGTTCACGAACGGCCGGCCGGCCAGCTCGCCCATGTCGATGATGCGGTCATGGCCGTGCACCGCCGTTGCGATCGCCTGGTCGGGTTGGAGGCTGATGCCGAGCTCTCGCGCCAATCCGTTCCCGGACCCGGCCGGCACGATACCGAGCGCGGCGTCCCGGTGCATCAGCGCCGAGGCCACTTCGTTGACGGTGCCGTCCCCTCCCCATGCCACGACCGGAGAGAAGCCTCGGCCCGCAAGGGCGGCCGCGAGCTCCCGACCGTGACCGGGCCGCTCCGTGAACGTCACCTCGCTGGTGACGCCGGCGGCGCGGCAGCGTTGTCGGACCAGCTCGACCAGCCCGCCAACCCTTGCACCACGGGACGCCGAACCCGCGACCGGGTTGATGATGAACGCCAGCGGAGACCGAACCGCCACCAGTCTTTTCCGCGCCGGCGCCGGGACCGGTCCCGCAACGCGGCAGGCAACGCTCGCCGCCGCACTCGGGCGACGAAACGCGGACGACACTACGGACCAACGGTGTTATAGTGGCTGCCCAATATGGGGAGCCGCTGGGTTCGTACCGTCGTCGTCATTCTAGCACTCGCGACACTGGGCTTCGCGGGTAACCAGATCCGGCTTTCGAACGCCACGCTCGCCGACGAGCAGGGCAGAGAGCGGGTCTTCACCGACCTCGGCTGGACTCTCACGCTCACCCTTGCCGAGCTGAGGAGCGCCCAGCAGGCGTACGTCGCGGATGGCCAGGACCAGGACTACTGGACCACCCGGGTCGCCGACCACCTCGAGACCGTTGTCGGCAGCCTCGACAATCTCAAGCAGGTCGCGAGCCCGAGCACGCTCGATGCGCTCGACGACGCGGTCGCGGTGGTCGCCGACATCAGTGAGGCGGATGAACGCGCCCGCGAATACACCGGTTCGGATCAACCGCTGGCCGCCTCGGATCTGATCTTCACCGAGGGTTTCGATCTTGTCGACCGCGCCACCGAGCATGTGGAAGCGGCCCTGCAGGCCGAACGCACGACGCGAATCGACGTAATGAGGAGTGCCCGGTCGACGCAGGCGACGATGATGTGGACCGTCGCGGTCGTCATCATCCTGGCCATGCTGATGCTCGCGCCCCTGAGCACCTCGGCCGAATCGGATCCGTCCGCTGACGCCGACGAATACGCGGTTGCGGAATCCACCGGACTGTCGTTGTTGTCGCTGGACAGCGAGTCGAGGGTCCACGCGCTCGACCTCGACACGGTCCGCGGCGAGGACGCGGAGGATCCGGCCGATGCCCCGGCACCGGCGGCCGGCCACGCGGGTGCGAACCCGATTGGCGAATCACCCCGCGAAGATCCCCTGCCGGATCTCGGCGCCACGGCGGCGCTGTGTACCGATTTCAGCAATCTGACGGATCGGGAGCAACTCCCCGATCTGTTGGCGCGAACGGCGGCGCTGATGAACGCGAGCGGCATCATCATCTGGGTGAGCAACGAGAGCGCTCGGACGCTGCAGCCCTCGCTGGGGCATGGATACGCGCCAGGAACCCTGGAGCGCATCGGCTCGATTCCGCAGATCGGGGCCAACCCGACGTCCGCCGCGTTCACCACCAACCGCATTCAGGTCGTCGAATCGAGCGACTCCGACACGGGCGCGCTGGCCGCGCCGCTGATGGTGGCGGAGCGCTGCATCGGGGTGCTTTCGGCCGAGTTGCGAGACGGTTGGGAATCGAGCGACGCGGTTCGGGCGACCGCCTCCATCGTCGCGGCCCAGTTGGCGCCTCTGCTGCCTTCCGACACCCGAGCAGCGGAAACACTCCCCGCAGCCGCCACCGGAACGCACGACACGGAGGGCGCCGGTCGGGGAACCGAGACGGTCCCGCCGCCGTCGTCTTCGCACCGCTAGCGCGGTGACCGCTCCATGGAACCGGTGAGCCTTCCGCTCGACTACACCGCCATCGAACGAATCCTCCCCCACCGCTATCCGTTCCTGCTCGTCGACCGGATCACGGAGTTCGAAGTCGACAAGCGCATCGTCGGTGTCAAGAACGTCTCCCTCAACGAACGGTATCTCGCCCGCCGGCCCGGTGAACGACCGGTGCTGCCCCCGACCATCCTGACCGAAGCGGTCGCCCAGGTCGGGGCGATTCTGATTCTCTCCAAACCCGAGAATCGCGAGAAGCTGATCTACATAGTGGGCATCGAGCGGGTGCGCTATCGCCGGCCGCCCCGTCCCGGCGACGTCGTGCATATCGAGGTCAACGTGAAACGTCTGCGCAGCCGCATGGGCCAATTGCACGGCGTGGCGAAGGCGGACGGCAAGACGGCGCTCGACGGCCGGATGACCTTCGCCCTCGGACCCGCGCAATAGCCCGACCGAACGGTTACGGTACCGCTCTCTGGTAGAATGCGCCATGGCTTCAAAGCAACGTCGCAAACCTCCTTCCCCGACGCCCACTGTCGAAGCACGTTCGAACGGTGGGCGGTGGACGCTGATCGCCATCGGTGTCGTCGCTGTCGCCGGCATCGGAGCTTTCCTGATGTTGGGCGCGGACGGCACGGTACCGGCCACGCCCGATCAGGCAAGCGCAGCGTCCGCGCCTGCATCCGAGACGCCGAGCACCGGGGCAACCGCGTCGTCCGCGCCGACGTTCACGAGCGAGGATCTCGAAGGACTGCCGATGCCGCCGCTGCCGTATGTGCCGCAGACGGCCGGTCCGGCGGACCTGATGAGGCAGGCCTACGTGTTCGCCGCCCGGAACCCGGACGTGCTCGACTACGTGCCCTGCTATTGCGGCTGCGGCATGAGTGACGGGCATCGGGGCAACACGGACTGTTTCGTCGAGTCGCGCGCACCGAACGGCGCGGTGACCGAGTGGGACGTCCACGGCATGACCTGATCGCACTGCCTGGCTGTCGCGCGTGACGCGATGCAGATGCATGCCCTCGGCGCAGCGCCTTCGGATATCCAGGGCGCCGTGAAGAACAAGTACGCTTCACAGTCCGCTTATGCCACACCGACGCCCGACGCACCGCGAGGCAACTGACACGCGGCCTGTCCGGGTACGTTCTCGGCCCGCCTGAGACGTACCCGGACAGCGCTCGCTCGCCATCACTCGGCATGGTTCCGCGCCGTCCCCCCCGGCCACAGGCGGAACTGCTCGCCAGTCTGTACGAGTCCATCCCCGAAGGGATCTACATCGGCACGCTCCTCGACTCCACGACCGTCGAGACATCGAGCGCCAACCCGCACCTGAAGCTCATGCTCGGGTTCGACCCGGACGAACCCGACGGCTCGGTGCAGCCGTTCGCAGCCGACCGGTTCGTCGATGAACCGGCCCGCACCGACTTCATCAGGCGGTTGCGCCGAGACGGCACGGTCAGCAGCTACCTGGTCCGTCTCCGGCGGGCCGACGACAGCTCGATGTGGGTCGAGGTAACCGCTACGCTGCATGCGGCGGATGACCCGGGTCCGCGACGCCTCGATGCCCTCGTGCGCGACGTCAGCGAGCGGCGGAAGCTCGAGGCGCAGGGGCGCGACCCGGGCCATGAGCTCGTGCAGTCGGAAAAGATGGCGGCCCTGGGCCAGACGATCTCGGGCGTGGCCCACGAGCTGAACAATCCGCTGGCGACCATTCTGACGTGTGCGGAACGATTGGCGAAACGCCCGGCCGAGCCCGAGACGAAACGCGGGGTCGAGACGATTCTCGGCGAGGCCGTGCGGGCCGCCAAGATCGTACGGAATCTGCTGACGTTCGCCCGGAAACGCAATACCACCCGGGCACTCGTCGACATGAACGCCATCGTGCGCGACACGCTGACCAAGCGCGCCCACGAACAGAGGCTGTCGAACATCACGACCCTTGATGCCCTCGCCAGCGGGCTGCCCCACATCTTCTCCGACCCCCACCAAGTGACGCAGGTGCTGCTGAACCTGATCATCAACGCCGAACAGGCGATGCTGGGCACCAACGGCCGCGGCTCGCTCGTCGCCCGGAGCTGGTACGACGAGGTCCAGGGCATGGTCACCCTGGAGGTCAACGACGACGGACCCGGTATCCCGGACGACGTCCGAACCAGGATCTTCGATCCCTTCTTCACCACCAAGGCGATCGGGAAGGGGACCGGACTCGGGCTGACCGTGGCCTATGCCATCGTGCAGGAACACGGGGGACAGATTCGGGTCGAGTCGATTCCCGGCGCCGGAGCGTCGTTCTTCTTGTCGTTTCCCGCCGGCGCAGGGGTGTGGCGCACGGCCCCGGCGGCCACCGCCAAGCGAGCCCCGGCGTCCGGCGCCGGCGTCCTGCTCGTGGAAGACGAACCCGCTCTCGCGGCCGCGGTAGCCGATTCGCTGGCCGATGCCGGCTACCGCGTGGAGCGCGCCGCCGACGGCGAAGAGGCGCTCGAACGGGTCGAGCACCAGCCTTTCGATCTCGTCATCTGCGACCTGAAGATGCCGCGACTGGATGGACGCGCGTTCTACCGGGTCCTGTGCGAGACGAACCCGTCACTCGCGCGCCGCATGATCTTCGTCACCGGGGACGTGGCGGGCACCGATGCGGATCGTTTCCTGGTCGAGACCGGATGCCGGTGGCTGGCCAAGCCGTTTCGACTCCACGATCTGCTCCGGATGGCGCACGAGGTGATGACCGGGTAACCGGGTGGCGCCGCGGGTCACGCCGCACTCGCCTTGCGAACGGCAGACGGCATGCGAGCCTTGGCCATGTTCAGGCGCCGGCGGCCCCATCCCGCCGGTTTCGCATCGTCGGTCATCGACGCGACCGTCACCCTGGGACTCAGGTCCGGACCAAGCTCCTTGCGCAGGCGCTGCACCGCGCGCGCGTGCAACTGCGAGACTCGGGATTCGTTCACCCCGATCTCGCTGCCAATCTCCTTCATCGTCACTTCACCGTAGTAGTACAGGCCGATGACCTTCCGTTCGCGCGCCGGCAACGCCTTGATGGCCTCTCGAACCCGGTTGGCGACATCGTCCCGCTCGCAGACCCGGTCCGGCCCCGGCAACTCCGCCGGCTGCATGACCGGCGGCAGATTCGCATTGTGCGCGGTGTCGGCGGAGGCGAGGGGCGATGTCGATTCAATCGCCTTGATGCGGACGATCGTGCGGCTCAGGCGCGCTTCGTCCGATCCCATGTGTTTCGCGAGGTCTGCAAGAGAGGGCTCCGATCCCGACTCGTGACGCAGCTTCTCACGGGCCGCCTCGAGCTCCCGCCGGACCTTGCGAACGCCGCGCGGCCAGGCATCGCGCCGCATCGCGTCGATCATCGCGCCGCGGACACGCCGTTCGGCGAAGGTCTCGAACTTGATGCCGCGCCCCTCGTCGAACCGGTGCGCCGCATCGATCAGTCCGATCATGCCGTCCTGCACCAGGTCCCCCAGGTCGATCGAATGCGGCATGGATGCGGCCATGCGCCGGGCCATCGATTCCACGAACGGCACGCCTGCCGCGATGCGGTCCTGGTCCTTGCGGTCGGATACTTGTGCTCTCATGATCGTCACCTCCGAAACATCGGTCCGCCTGGGCACGAGGAACCCATGAAACAACTGTTGCCAAGATATTAGGCAAGACCCATGCCACGTTTCTGCACTGGGGAAGCGACAAGGCAACGACGGTTTATTTTTTATATAACTCATTGTTTAATAAAGTAGTTATTTGATTCCATGGGCGCGTCAACCTGATGCTGTACATCGGGCCGAATAAAGGCACGCCGTCACTAAATTGACAAGCTGCGCCTAATGCGTCATTGTATTGACGATGGCGGCGTTCGATCCGGGGAGGCAGGGGGGGAATGCGGGGCGAGAGGTCGTCCGCACGCGGGCCGGGACGGGACCCGGCCAATCGACTAGTTGCGGTAGCGCTCCTGGATGTATCGGGCGGCGCTGATCGCCTCGACGGCGCTCGTCACGATTTGAGAGGCTCGCGCGCGGCTCGTGTCGTCCTCGAGCCGCGCATCGAGGAGTTCGGCGTTCGCCAGAATGATGCCGAGCTGATTGTTCAACCGATGGAAAAGGGCGCCGAGGTCGGTCGGCTGGTCCATCTGGGGGGTATCCGTTGTATCCCTGGGCACGGAATCACGCAATGCAGATGACTGATCGGGCGTCAATCCGTATGCGGCGTATCCGACCGGGTGGCGCCGGTGGCGCCGGCACGAGGATCGCGCCACAGCGTATCGACGAAAATCCGCACCGAACCGCCGGCCGTGCGCACGTACTCGACCTTGCCGCCGGCGATCCAGTTGTAGATCGTGCGGCGGCTGACTCCCACCAACTCACACGCCTTCGCGATCGAGAGGGTTTTTCTATCGGCCATCATGACAGACGCTCGCTGTTCGCCCACCCAGGTCTCCCAGACTTGTCCCGCTCCCCTGACAGGCTCAAGCATGGTATCGGCACCTGATGACCCCTCCATTAGCTGAACCTCGCGGGCGTCGCGACGGCCGGCGGAGTGCGTCCCGGTCGGACTGCCCGGGGACGCCGTCAGCCGGTGGTGCAACCCCGCGTTCGACCGCGACCGGCGAGGCACCCCCGCGGCGAGGCGCAACGAGGACGCCCGTCACTTATGCCTGAGCGCGAGATCCATCTGCTGCTGGTGGAAGACGAGGCCTCGCTGCGAGAGGTCACGGCCCAGCGCCTGACGGACGAAAGCTACCGGGTAGTCCAGGTCGACAGCGGAGAGGCGGCCGTCGAGCGCTTGGCGGAGTGCGCATTCGACATCGTGCTGACCGATCTGCGGCTGCCGGGTATCGACGGCACCGCGGTGCTCGACGCCGCGCTCGAACGATATCCCGACATCATCTGCATCGTCGTGACCGGTTTCGGCACCGTCACCGACGCGGTAGCCGCGATCAAGCGCGGAGCAGCAGACTTCATCACCAAGCCGTTCCAGTTCGGCCAGTTGCTGCACGTGATGCGATCGGCACTCGAGCAGCGGCGCCTGCGGTCTGAGAACGCCTATCTGCGGTCGCAGGTCCAGGAGCGCTACCGGTTCGAGGGGTTGGTGGGCCGCAGTTCGAGGATGCGCGAGCTGTTCGAGCTGCTGGAAACCGTGGCCGCGAGCCCCAGTACCGTCCTGATCACCGGGGAAACCGGCACCGGCAAGGAACTGGCGGCCAAGGCAATTCACCACAACAGCCCCCGGCGGAACCAACGCTTCGTCGCCCTGAATTGCAGCGCGCTACCCGAGACCCTGCTCGAATCCGAGCTGTTCGGACATGTACGAGGCGCCTACACCGGCGCGGTCGCCACGCGGCAGGGGCGACTGGAATCGGCGCACGAGGGGACGCTCTTTCTCGACGAGGTCGGCTCCATGAGCGGCCTCCTGCAAGCCAAGCTGTTGCGGGTGTTGCAGGAACGCGAGTTCGAACGCATCGGAGACAACCGGTCGATCAGAATCGACGTCCGGATCATCGCGGCCACCAACGCCGACCTGTCGCAATTGGTTCGTGACAGCGAGTTCCGGGAAGATCTGTACTATCGACTGAACGTCATCCCGATCTTCCTGCCGCCCCTTCGGGATCGGCGTGAGGACATCCCGCTGCTCGTCCGGCACTTCGTCGAGGCCTTCAGTCGACAGCAGGACCGGTCGCGAGAGGTAACCGTCACGCAGGCAGCGATGCGCCGGATGATGGGGTACGGGTGGCCGGGAAACATCCGCCAACTCGAGAACGCGATAGAGCGCGCGCTCACCCTCCGCCGGACCCGTACCTGGATCGACGTCGACGATCTGCCTCAGGAGCTGCAGCAGGCATCCTTGTCGGAGCAGACGGTGTCGCTCGCCCTTCCCGAAGAGGGTTTCGACCTGGCCGCCTGCATCGCCGTCATCGAGCGCCAGTTGATACAGCGGGCATTGGACGACACGGGCGGGAACCGGCAACAGGCCGCCCACCGGCTGGGTCTGAAGCGGACGACCCTGGTCGAGAAAATAAGGCGGCTGGGCGGAATCGAAGGCAGGAAGGCGGCGCCGGGCCCCGAGTCCTGATCCGGTGGAGCGCGGGACGCTCACTACGGGCTGCGAGCACCCCGCCCCCTGGCCCTCCGCGGTCTACGCGAACAGCCGCATCGGCTCGAACGAGCCCTTGAGAATCGACTCGCTGTCGTCGAACCCGAGCCACTCTCCGATCATCGACGCGTACACCCGTCGAAAATCGGTGGTCATCTTCAGGTTGCCGTCATCCAGATCGGTCAGGCTCGGATGGCGGCCGTGCAAGCCGCCGGCGACGCCGGACCCGACGACGAACATCGGGGTCGCGGTCCCGTGATCGGTGCCGAGGCTGGCGTTCTCCTCGACGCGCCGTCCGAACTCCGTGAACACCATCATCGCGACGTCGTCGACGCGGCCGATGCGCTTCAGGTCCTCCATGAACCCCCGGATCGCGTCGGCGGTGTAGGTCAGCAGGCGGGCGTGCGGATCGGCCTGATGCACATGCGTATCGAACGAGTTGCCCTGATAGGAGACATAGTAGAGCCGGGTCGGCATCCCTGCGTGAACCAGCGCCGCCACCTGTCGCAATTGCGGTGACAGCCCCCCAATTCCATAGTCGACGGGGGTGCGGTACCCGGCCGCGGCGTCGCGGACGAACTCGGAGCTTTCGATCGCATTGGTCGCGGTGGACGCCAGGAACTCCAGGGCCGGATTGCCCGGCGCCTTCGGCCGCAACCGCTCGATCGCCTGTTTCTCCGCCTCCGAGCCCACCCGGCGGAAACTGCGGGGATCGTTGAAGACCAGGGGCTGGTGGTGCCGCGCCTGCACCGCCAGCGACTGCCGGGTCCCGATGTTGACGATCATGTTGCCCTGGGCATCGTGCTCGTAGGCCCCGTCGGCCAGGCGGCCCAGCCATCCGAAGGGCTCGCCGCCGTTGGGCACGCCGGTGTGCCAGAACCCCATCGACGAGAAATGCGACAGGCTGGGATTGTCGTACCCGCATCCGTGCACGACGCCCAGCATGCCTTCCTTGTAGAGGCGCTCGAAGCCCGCCATCGACGGGTTCAGCCCGTAGCCGTCGGCAATCGGGATGACCTTGGAGGGCGGGATCCCGAGGTTCGGCCGGACCCGATAGTACTCGTCGTCGCCGAACGGGACGACGGTGTTCAGACCGTCGTTGCCGCCGGACAATTCGACGACCACCAGGATCCGCTCGGGATGGTTCTCGGCGCTCGTGCCCTGAAGCGCCTGCGCCGTCAGCGCCGCCGACGTCCGGTCGAGCAGCACCGGGAGCCCGGCCGTGACCCCGATGCCGTACAACCCCTTCCGCAGAAAATCACGCCGCGAGCACCCACAGCCGTTGAGATGGCGGATAGTCATGATCGTTTCTCGTTTCCACGCTACGCGAGTTGGTACTCCGGAGCACTCAGCACGAGATAGAGCAGCGAACGCAAAGCCCCTTCGACCCGCGGCCCCGGCGCCGGCAGACGGTCCCCTCCCAGATCTTCCCGCAATCGTTCGACGAGCACCGCACGGGCGCCATCGTCCACGGGAACGCGGAGGAATCGCCGCACGAAGTGGTCGACGATCGCCTCGACGGTCGTGGCGTCCGCCGCCGTCACCAGTCCGGTCAGATCGAGATCGGCGGTCCCTCTCGGAATCGGGATCAACCGTTCGAAGGCCATGACGTATCCCATGTAGCCGCCGTACCGGGTGTTGTATTCCTCGTCCCGGTCGACGAGCCGGCTGGACTCGGCATCACCTTCCTGGGTGGCGGCGGTGATGTTCATCCCCTGCTCCAGCCGCCGGCCGACCCGCGCGTAGATGCCCGGGACGTTCCGATCGGGAGCCCAGAACCCGTCCCGGTCGGGAAACAGGACGCCCCTGAACAGATTGCCCCGCTCAAGCAGCAGGGCCGGGGTGATCCAGGTCCTGCCGCCGGCCCAGCCCGCAACGTTGGGCGGATTGAACAGCGTCTGCCCGAGGCCGGCCGTCAGCCGGTTGAAGTCGGGAATCGTGGGCAGCCGGGTCAGGCCGAGCTTCCGATAGGTGGAAACCACGAGTTGTACCGGACTCTTGACCTGCGTCGCATACGAGGCAGAGCTGTAGAAGTCCTTCGACAGGAACACCCGCCGGAGCAGGGGGCGCAGCTCGTACCCGGCCTCGCGAAACGCGGCGCCGAGCGCGGTGCGGGTGGCCGCATCGATCTCTTCGCGCACCAGGAATCGATACAGCTTGCCCGCGATGAACTCGGCGGTCACCGGCGCGTCGAGAATGATGTCGATGATGTCCTCGCCGTCGAAGGCGCCGGTTCGCCCGAGAAACGTCTTCTCTGCGAAATCGTGGGTCTCGGCGTCGAACCGGAACTCCAGCGCGTCGTTCGTCCACCCGGTGAACGCGCGGGAGGCTTCCCGGATATCCTGCTCGGTGTAGTTGCCCACCCCCATGGTGAACAGCTCGAGCAGCTCGCGCCCGAAATTCTCGTTCGGGTGGTCTTTCCGGTTCTCCCCGTTGTCCAGATAGACGAGCATCGCCGGGTCGGTCAGAATCCCGACGAGCAGATCCCGGAAGCTCCCGGCCGCGCCGGCGCGCAGCATCTCGTTCTGGCGCTGCATCATGCGGGCGTCCCGCACCTTGCCGGCACCGGTCGCGAAATGCCCGTGCCAGAACAGCGTGAGCTTCTCTTCGAGCGGGCGGCGGGTCGTCAGCATGCGCTCGCCCCACCACGTCGCGAGCCGCTGCGTCTCCATCGCGTTCGACCGCAGGCCGTAGAAGAACGTGTTGACGACGGGCTGGAGCCGGCGCGACGCCCCCTCGGGCAGCATCTCGACCCCCATCGACGACCCGGTCTCGCGAGCGATGCGCACCGCCTCGGCCCGGCTCTTCGGGAACGGGTCCATCCCCGGGTCCCAGAGGGGAGACGGCTCGAACGCGGGGGCGGCGCGGTTGTCGCCGGCGGTGAACTCGACGAAGGAGTCGACGGCGGCCTCGGGGGTCATCGCGGCCAGCCGCTCGATCTCGGCCGGCGTCGCCCCGAATCCCGCCCGTTCCACGAGATGCGCGGCCTTGTCGTAGTCCCAGTCGCCGGCCGTGATCGGCGTCAGGTCGTTGACCCAATCGTCGGAGCCCGGCTCGGCCGCGATGACCACCGCCGCGCCGAGCGCCAGCAGGGCGGCGGCGAGCAGCCAGGCGAGGGGCCGGAGCATCGCCAGACACCAGCACTCCGGCGCCGCGCCGCCGGCGTCGTAGTTGTTGCGCAGCTTCTTCATGACCGACCTCCGAAACCAGTTGCCCCGTCCTCGCGCGGGAGACGAAACGCCGCCCGGCGCACGCCGGGCGGCATGTCCAACTGCATGATACGCCAACCTGCCGCGCCGCGCCGCGCCCCTGTTTCCCGGGCTCCGGTCGCCGACCGGCATCCGGGGCGCCCCTGGCCGGACGACGTCAAGCCGGATCGCGGTGGACGGTGTCGGGGGCGAAGGCCGGCATGCAGATCGCGACGTACTCCGCGCCGCCGGCCTCGGGACTGGAGTAGCGAATCCACTCCCCGGGTTCGGCGACCACCGCCTGCCCGGCCCGCACGTCGATGGCGCCCGCCTCGTGCTCGACCCGCAGCAGGCCGCGAAGCACTACCGTGAACTCCCTGAACTCGGGTCGCTGCCCCGGTTCGACCCACCCCTCGGGAGAAACCATCCGGGCGACGCTGAGGTCGTCGTGCCCGCTATTCACCCTCCCGGCGTACTCCTCGATTCGCTTCGGCAGGTTGCCGGCCGCCTTCACGACGGTGGGACTCGCGATCAGTCTGGGCATCGGGTCAACCGTCCTGGTTCCGCGTCTCCCGGGCGAGGCAGGGCGCGGCCCGGCGCGCTATCGCGTCCCTGGTTCCGCGCGGCGGTCTCGGGTCGCCAGCCTGGCCCGGAAATCGCCGCCTGACGGCTCCGATTGCCGCCCGACCAACCCTCCAGGAATCCGCGCCGTTCCACGGCGCAGATCTCCTACGACCCGGCGAGGCCGCCTGCGATCGCGGCGGGCGGCGCGGTGCCCGCAGCGGGGAGTGGGTCCGACGCCGGCGACTGGTCGTCGAGCCGAAAGAAGTCGCGGATGACCGCGCGCAGCGCGTCGAGCGATCCGGCCCCGTTGATTGCCGTGCGCAAGCGCGACCCGTGGTCGATCCCCTTCGTGTACCAGGATCCGAGGGCTCGCAGCTTGTTGACGACCCACCGTTCCCGGCTCGCCGCGCTCCGGCGTTTTGGACCGACGCGCCGGTCGAGGCCGGCCGTGTGCCGGAAGCCTTCCCGTTCGACTTCGGTCGCCTCGCTCAGCAGCAGGTCGATATAGGCGAGCAGAAACCGACCGCGCTCCCTCGGCGGCACCGGCGGAAGGGCGCCGCCCCGCCACGCGGCCTGCGCCTGATCGAAGATCCACGGGTTCCGGAGCGCCCCGCGGCCCACGAGCACCCCGGCGACGGCAGTCTCGCGCATCCGCTCCACGAGGTCGTTCGGGGTGATGCAGTCGCCGCTGCCGAACACCGGAATCGACACCCGGCGGGCAACCTCGTCTATCAGCGACCAGTCCGAGCGGCCGGTGTACGACTGCGCGGCGGTCCGGCCGTGCACGGCCACCGCGGCGGCGCCCGCCTGCTCGACCCGCCTCGCGAGGTCGGATGCGTTGACGTGCTCGCCGTCCCAGCCGGACCGCATCTTCACGGTGACCGGAATGGACACCGCCCGCGTCATCGCCCCGATGACGCCGGCCGCGTGCTCCGGCGTCCGCATGAGACTGCACCCGGCATGGTGCTTGGCGATCTTGGGTACCGGGCAGCCCATGTTCACGTCCACGATGTCGGCGCCCATGCCTTCGACGATCTGGGCCGCCGCCGCCATCCTGCCCGGGTCTCCGCCGAAGATCTGAATCGAGACCGGCCGCTCCTCTTCCGTGTACTCCGCGTATTCGAGGGTCCGGTCGATGCCGCGCACCAGCCCCTCGGAACTGACCATCTCGGTCACCACCAACCCGCAGCCGCCGCCCCGCTTGACGAGACGGCGGAATGCGGTATCCGTCATCCCGGCCATAGGAGCCAGGGCGAACGGGGAGTCGAGGGTAACGGAACCGATTTTCACGGGTGGACGCACCTCTGCATCTGCTGCGGGCGGGGCATACGGGTCATCCGGACCACGACGGACTCTCGACTTCGACGTCGGATGTCCGGGGCGGCCTCACAATCCGGGGGTGGGATTCTGCTGGCGGGCTACCTGCCCCTCGTAAAGCCTCTTCAGCCCATCGTCCATCCACTCGATGATCGCTTCGCTCCGAAGCGTGGTCAGGTACCGGTTGAGGGCCTCGAGCCGTCGTTCGTTGAACACGCTGTCGACGATCTGGTCGCGCACCTCGTCGAACGGCCCCGGCGCCGCGGCAGTCGAGGACTCCAGCTTCAGAATCTGATAACCGGCCGGCGTTCGCTCGACTTCGCTGACCTCGCCGACCTCGATCCCCACGATCCGGTTACGCACCGCCCCCGCCAGGTCGGCCAGGGGAATCGGTCCGATCAGGCCGCCGTTCGCAGCCGACACGGCATCGGACAGCTCGCTGACGATCACCTCGAACGCCTCGCCGCCGCGAGCCCGGGTCAGGGCCGACTCGGCCAGGGCCCGCGCTTCGTTCTCGCGCGCGACGTTCAACGCTCCGCCCTCGATCGGCACCGTGATCAGGACCTCCCGCAACGTGACGGTGGCCGGCTCGGTGAACTCCTCCGGATGGGTCTCGTAGTATTCGAAGGCTTCGGTATCCGTCATCGAGACCCGCCGCAGCACCTGGTCCTGCTGCACCTGCCCGACCAGCATCTGTTCCTCCATGACGCCGCGCAACTGGGCGAGGTTGATGCCTTGTTCCTGTTCCAGGGCAACGACCAGCTCCTCGTCGGTCATGCTGTTCTCTTCCTTGATGCCCTCCAGGATCTCCTCGAACTGTTCATCGTCCAGGGCGTAGCCCATCTCGCGCCCGCGCTGCACCAGCAGCATCTGGTCGACACTGTTGACGATGACGTCCGGGGTCACCTCTTGAAGCACCCTCTGCAGCTCGGCATCGGTTTGCGGCGGCACGGGGCGGGTCCGCAGGGCGCTGATTTGCGCCTGCTCGAGATCGGTCTGGGTAATCAGGTCACCGTTGATCTTCACCAGAATCCGCTCGAACACCACCGCGCCCGGTGTCCCCGAGGTCAGACTCTGCGCGGCGGCAGAAACGGCGCCCGTGAAGACACCCATGAGAACGAACAGCGGGATCGCGACGCGAAAGAGGTTCTGTGGCATGGTGGTCACCCTTTGCTCACGATTCTACCGCTTGGAGCCCACGCAACTCCACCAGCAAGCGTTCGATCCGGATGAAGAGCGGGGCCGGACCCTCCCGATCACGCTCGGCCCGCTGGAACTCGACCCTCGAGAACCCCGCCTCCACGTCGCCGCTGCGGGCGCGGGCCGTCCACCACGACGGCGAGTCGCGCGGCCCCTTGGCGGCGCCACCGGCTCGGAGGTCGACGGTGAGCATGGCCGGCGGTTTCAGCTCGAGGTCTCGTCTCCGTTCTACGAATCGCATCAGGCGTATCGGATCCATCGTCGTGGTGGTCCTGAACTTCACGACGAGCAGGGATCCGCTCCGATCTATGGACTCGATGCCGAGCTCATCGGCGAGCAGACGAATCCGACCGTACTCCACGAGGACCGCGATCGAGGACGGCACCGGCCCGTAGCGATCGCGCAGCTCGTCGAGGAGGGTCGACAGCTCGGTCTCGTCGCGGGCGGACGCCACCCGGCGATACACGATCAGGCGCTGGTTGGTCTCCGGGATGTAGCCCTCGTCGATCTTCAGGTCGACGTTGAGGTTGACGGCCGCCCGCACGGTGTCGTCGATCTCCTCGCCCTTCAATTCGCGGACCGTCTGATCGAGCAGCTTGACGTACATGTCGAATCCGACCGACTCGATGTGACCGCTCTGCTCGCCGCCCAGCAGATTCCCCGCCCCGCGGATCTCGAGGTCGAGCGCGGCGACGCGGAACCCGCTGCCGAGGTCGCTGAACTCGCGGATGGCGGCCAGCCGCCGGCGCGCCACCGGGGACAGCGTTCCCTCCGGCGGCACCAGCAGGTAGGCATACGCCCGGCGGTCGGAGCGTCCGACCCGGCCGCGAAGCTGGTAGAGCTGGGCGAGACCGAACCGCTCGGCGTGATTCACGATGATGGTGTTCGCATTCGGGATGTCGAGACCGTTCTCGATGATGGTCGTCGCGAGCAACACGTCGTACTTCTTTTGCACGAAGTCCACCATGCACCGTTCGAGCGCGCCCTCCTCCATCTGCCCATGCGCGATCGCCAGGCGCGCCTCCGGGAGCAAACGGGTCAGAAACTCGCCCATGGCGTAGATGGAGGTCACGCGGCTGTGCAGGAAAAAGACCTGCCCCCCCCGCTCGAGTTCGGTGCGAATGGCGCGGACGATCACCTGCTGGTCGAAGCGCACGACGTTGGTCTGAATCGACTGGCGGTCCTTCGGCGGGGTCTCGATGACCGACATGTCCCGGATGCCGGCAAGCGACATGTTCAGCGTGCGGGGGATCGGGGTCGCGGTCATCGTCAACACGTCGACCCGCCGGCGCATCTGCTTGATACGCTCCTTGTGGGCCACGCCGAACCGCTGCTCCTCGTCGACGATCAGCAGCCCGAGGTCGCTGAACCGCACATCCTTGGAGAGCAACCGGTGGGTTCCGACGATGATGTCCACCTTGCCGGCCCCGAGATCGGCCAGGGTCTGCTTCTGCTCGACCCGGGTCCGGAACCGGCTGACAAGGTCGATGCGGACCGGGAACGCCGCGAATCGGTCCGTCAGGGTCTTCTGGTGCTGGAACGCCAGGACCGTGGTCGGGGCCAGGAAGCCGACCTGCTTGCCGTCCATCACCGCCTTGAACGCGGCGCGCATCGCCACTTCCGTCTTGCCGTATCCGACGTCGCCGCAGAGCAGCCGATCCATCGCCACCGGCGACTCCATGTCCTTCCGGATGTCGGCAATCGCGACCTGCTGGTCCTTCGTGAGCTCGTACTCGAACGCATCGTGGAACTCGCGATGCCAGTGGGCGTCCGCGCCGAACGCGTATCCCGCCATCGCCTTGCGGGCGGCGTACAGCTTCAGGAGCTCCTCGGCCATGTCGCGCATAGCGCGACGAACCCGGGTCTTCGTCTTCGCCCAGGAGGCGCCGCCAAGCCGGTCGAGGGTCTTTGCGGTCCCGGAGTACTTCTGCAGCAGATCGATCTGCTGCACCGGAACGAACAGCTTGTCCTGCCCCGCGTAGCGCAGCTCCATGAACTCGTGCTGCTCGAGCCCGACGGGAATCTGTTTCAACTCGACGAAGACCCCGACCCCATGGTCGACGTGGACGACCCGATCCCCGGCCTTCAGGTCGCGAAAATCGGAGAGGAAGGACTTGGCGGGACCGGCCCGGCGCTCTCGAACCCGGCGTTCCTCGTCGAAGACGTCCGGCTCGGCGAAGATCTGCAAACCGGCGTCCGGCAATCGGAATCCACGGGTGAGCTGGCCCGTCGCCACCAGCAGCGCGGCCCCGTGGGTCTCGTCCGCCTCGTCGATCGAGCGGGCTGTGAGGTCGTAGTCCGCGAGCAGCTCGATGACCCGCTCGGCCCGGCCGGGGGTCCCGGCGACCAGCAGCGTCGTATCGCCCCTTTCGCGGCACCGGGCGATCTCGGCCGCCCAATCGCCGATCCGCCCGTGCATCTCGACCACCGGCTGGCAGGCTACGTGACGGGTCGCGGACACCGGCTCCTCGTCTTCCCACAACTGTTCCAGCCGTGGGACCGAGGCGAGCCAGTCATCGAGGACCGGCCACTCTACCAGCAACTGCTCCGGCGGAAGCACCGGGTCGCCTTGCTCCTCTGCGTTCGCGAAGCTGCCGGCCGCCTGCTCGATCCGCGACTCGATGGCCGCCCGCGAGGACGCGCTCTCGGACAGATAGACCCTCACGCCGGGTACACGTCGCAGGTATTCGCGGAGCCAGGCGGATCGATCCAAGTCGGCGTCCGGGGAACCGTTCCCGGGAGCCGGTTCGAAGACCTCCCGCAACGGGAAGATCTCCGCCTGGTCGAGCGTTTCCGTCGAGCGTTGCGTGGCCGGATCGAAACGCCGCAGCGACTCGAGACTGTCGCCGGCGAACTCCGCCCGGATCGGGTATTCGTCGCCGGCCGGGAAGAAATCCACGACGCCGCCGCGCACGCAGAACTGGCCATGCGCGTCCACCGGGTCCTCGGGGACGAATCCGGCATCGGCCAGCAGATCGCCCAGGTCCGTCGGCTCCAGGAACGCGCCGGCGATCAGGCGGGAACCGGCCGCGAGGAGACGGTCCGGCGGGCTCACCCGTGGCAGGAGGGCCGCCGCCGCGGCCACCAGGACCCGGACCGTACCCGACGCGAGCCCGTAGAGAGCCCGCCCGCGCGCGGCGACGATGTCGAAGTGGGGGGCGAGCCCGCGATACGGATCGACCTCATGGGACGGGAACGGCAGAACATGCTGGCGCAGCTCGTGTTCCGAGGCGGCAGTCAGATTGCCGAGAAAGAAGCTGGTGTCGGCCACCATCTGCTCGACGTCGCTGGCGCGCGGGACGACGACAATCACCGGCGCCTCGGCCGCCGCGGCGGCCACCGCGAATCCCTTGGCGGCCGCCGACAGCCCGGAGAGGGACCGGGCGGCGCCACCGAGCCCGGAGAGAGCGGCCGCCGATCTCAGCGCCGCCTGGAGCGTCAGCGATGTGCCGGTCACCGGCGGCAACCCTGGACCGGAGCTTCCCGCCCGACGGACGCGGCACCGGCGGCCCGTGGCAAGAATCCCCGCTGCATTCGACCGGCGATGCATCCTGCGCTTCGCCGGTCCGGGTGCGACGCGCGGTGCTGCCTCGGGCTACTGGTTCCTGTCATGGCTGAAGCGGCTTGAAGCGAACGTTCTCGCTGAACTGCCATGCATGTCGAGGACGGTAGATGCCGACATCCCTGGTGCTCGACTTCACCCGGAAGGTATAGAGCAGACGATGGTAGTCGTAGGAGAAACCGTCCCGCTTGTGCACGGCGACGTCGAGCTTGTAGGTACCCGCCACCAGATCCAGGCGGTCGATGGCGAAAGCCACCTCCCCGGCGCCGTCGAGCCGGTTGGGCTCGAGCTCCTCGAGGTGGGTGTTCGTGCCGTAGCAGCACACCCCGTCGGTGCTGAAGATGCTGACGCCGAAGGCGAAGTCGGCGACGGGCTGGTCGGCGACCACCTGCATGCGAATGGTCAATGGTTCACCGCTCTGGAACACGTGCGCGGCGCCCTGGCGGCCTTCGAGGGTCACCTGTTCGATTCGCACGGTCCCGGACCCCCACCGCCCCTCCTTCGCCGTGAACATGTCGGCCGGCGGCTGATCGGCCGCGGCATCCACGGACAGCGTCGGCGGGTCGGGAGCGCTCTCCGCCGTGTCGGCCGACTCCTTCGGCTCGGCGGGGAGCGGGGGCTCGGATGGCGCCGAGGCCCGCTGCGCCTTGACATCTTCGGCCGCGAGATGCGCGTCTTCGGCCCCCTCGACATCCGCCAGATACATCTGCACGACCCGTTTCGGGTCGCCGACCATCCGCTTCCGCCCGGCATCGAGCCACACCGCCTCGTCGCAGAAACGCTCGACCATCGAGAGCGCATGGGTGACGAAGAGGATCGTCTTGCCCCGGCGCTTGAACTCCGCGAACTTGTCCAGGCACTTCAGACTGAAGCCCTCGTCACCCACCGCCAGCACTTCGTCCACGAGGAGGATCTCGGGGTCGACGTGCACGGCGACGGCGAACCCGAGCCTCATGTACATGCCGGAGGAATAGGTCTTGACCGGAGCATCGATGAAGTCCTCGATCTCGGCGAACTCCACGATCTCGTCGAACCGCCGGTCGATCTCGCGGCGAGTCATTCCCAGCATGACACCGTTGATGAATACGTTCTCGCGACCGCTGATCTCCGGATGGAAACCCGCGCCCAACTCGATGAGGGCCGACACCCGGCCGCCGACCCGCACCTGGCCGCTGGTCGGCCGGGTGATGCCCGCGACCACTTTCAGCAAGGTGCTCTTCCCCGACCCGTTGCGGCCGATGATGCCGCAGGTCGCGCCCGCTTCGACCGTCAACGACACGTCGTTCAACGCCTGGAACGACTCGTCCGGGCTGAGATGCCGCACCAGGCTGCCGGTCAGCAGTGCGCTCTTCAGGGTCGCGAACCGCCGCTGGTACCCGTACCTGCGATACGCCTTCGAGACATGTTCGAGCGTGATCGCGGACAACGGCTACACCTCCTCCGCAAACGAGTCGCGCAGCCGATCGAACAGCCAGTAGCCGAGCAGGAACAGGCCCGCGCTGCCCCCGGCTACCGCGAGCAGCCACTTCCAGTGGCCGAACGGCCCTTCGTGGAACAGGATCTCCTGATACGAGACCGCGAGGTGGGCGAACGGGTTCAGATCCATCACCCACCGGGCGCCTTCCGGCACCGCCGACCTCTCGTAGAGAATCGGGGAGGCGAAGAACCAGAGGGTCAGCCCGTTCGCCAACAGGTCCTTGACGTCACGGAAATGCACCGTCAACGCGGCCAGAATCATCGCCAACCCGAGGGTCAGGCAGAGCTGAACCGCGACCACCGCCGGAAACCAGATCAACTCGGTGAGCCGCAGCGGCACGTCGTAGTACGCGAGAAAGCCGAACAGGATCGGCAGCCCGAAGACGAAGTGGCACAGGTTCGACACCACCGCCACCACCGGGAGGATCTCGACGGGGAACACGACTTTCTTGATCAGGTTGCCGTTGACGATGAGGATGTTGGCGCTCTCGTTGAGCGACGACGAGAACCAGGTCCAGGGCAGGAGACCGCAGAAGAGGAAAACCGCGTAGGGCTCCAGGTCGACGATATCACCCCGGTCGATGATGGTGGTGAAAACGAACGAGTAGACGAGGATGAGCAGGAGCGGGTTTACGAAGGACCAGAAGAACCCCAGCACCGACCCGCGATAGCGGGCCTTGAGCTCCCGCGCCACCAGGATCTGGATGAGACCTCGATAGCGGAACAGCCGAATAAGGTTAGCGAGCATCGAACTCGATCACGACGGCGGTCGCGTTGTCGGGTCCTCCTCCATCGTTGGTCTCCTCGATGAGGACGTTGCACAGATCGTCGAGGCCGGCGTCCCGCCCCAGGATCTCGCCGATCCGATCGTCGCTGAGCACCGAGAAAACACCGTCCGTACACAGCAGAACGCGGTCGCCCGGCTCCAGTCGCAGCTCCTGGATTTCGACATCGAGATCCGCAGACCCGGACAGCGCCCGGGTCACGACGCTGCGCCAGGGATGCCGCCGCGACGCCGCTTCGCTCAGCGCACCGGCCTGAATCTGTTCCTCCACCCAGGAATGATCCCGGGTGAGCCGCGAGAGTTGTCCCCGCCGCCGCAGATAGGCTCGACTATCGCCGACGTGGGCCAGTGAGCCGGCGTCTCCGCCGACGAGCATCGCCACCGCCGTCGTGGCCATGCCGCGGAGCTCCCGCGACGCGGCGACTTGCGCCGCGAGTTGGCGGTTCGCCATGCAGAACCCCGCCCGCAGGCGGTTCGCGTTGACACTCTCCCGAGTATCGAAGGGAACCGGCCACGTCTGGTCGGGCGACACTGTGACGGTGGCTTCGACGAACGCCGCGATTCCCTCGACGGCCACCTGGGATGCTATCTCGCCGGCGGCGTGTCCTCCCATGCCGTCAGCGACGACGAACAGCCCCAGGTCGTCCCGGACCCGCAGATTGTCTTCGTTTGTCGACCGCCGAAGGCCCTTGTCCGTGGCCGAACCAGAAGAGACGGGCATTGAAATCCTGTCCCCTTGCGGCTCCACTTCCCCTCCCTGCCGATCCTCGGACACCCGCCGGGGCAAGCGCGGGTCGGGAGACGGAAACGGGGCAACGGTAAAGACGGCTCTCCGGCCGCAGCCATCCGGACCGGCCGGGAGCCCGTGACGCCCCCCGGCATTCCGCCGGGACCGGCGAGGCATCCGTGCGGCAAGGCGCAACGAAGGCACCGGTCGGGTACGGGCCTCCGCGGAGCAGCGCGCCTAGTGACGCCCCCTTCTCGCGGCTACCTGAAGCCGAACCAACGACTTCAGCAACGCCAGTCGAGCCCGCTCGTAATCCAGCTCCACGACCGGCCGGGCGAGCCGGTCCTGTGCCCGCTCCGAGGCGGCCTCGGCTCGGGTCACATCGATTTCGTCACTCGCCTCGGCAATCTGGGCGAGAATCGTGACGCGATCGGGAAGGACTTCGGCAAACCCGAACGACACCGCTGCGTACGACGTCTCGTTACCCTTGCGATACTCGATCTCGCCGACCGCGAGCGTGGTCAGCAACGGCGTATGACCGGGCAGGACCCCGAGGGATCCCTCGGATCCGGGCACCCGCACCTCGTCGACCTCGCCGTGGGCGATCGACCGCTCGGGGGTGACGATTTTCAGCGTCAGATGATCGGGAATGGCCACTACGCCGCCTCGCTCTTCATCCGCTCCGCCTTTTCTACCGCTTCTTCGATGCTGCCCACCAGCAGGAACGCCTGCTCCGGCAGGTCGTCGTACTTGCCCTCGACGATCTCCTTGAACCCGCGGATCGTATCGGCAATCGGAACATACTTGCCCTCGAGGCCGGTGAACTGCGAGGCGACGAAGAACGGCTGCGACAGGAACCGCTCGATGCGCCGCGCGCGCGCCACCGCGACCTTGTCTTCCTCCGACAGCTCGTCGATGCCGAGAATGGCGATGATGTCCTGCAGATCCTTGTAGCGCTGCAGTACCTGCTTGACGTCACGCGCCACGTTGTAGTGTTCCTCCCCGATGATGTTCGCGTCGAGAATGCGCGAGGTGGACGCCAGGGGATCGACGGCCGGATAGATGCCCTTCTCGACGATGGCGCGCGACAGGTTGGTGGTCGCGTCGAGGTGCGCGAACGTCGTGGCCGGGGCCGGATCGGTGTAGTCGTCGGCGGGCACGTAGATCGCCTGCACCGAGGTAATCGACCCCTGGGTGGTTGACGTGATCCGCTCCTGCAACGCCCCCATTTCACTCGCCAGGGTCGGCTGATAGCCGACCGCGGAGGGCATCCGGCCGAGCAGGGCGGACACCTCGGACCCGGCCTGCGTGAACCGGAAGATGTTGTCGATGAAGAGGAGCACGTCCTTGCCCTCTGCGTCACGGAAGTACTCGGCAACCGTCAACGCAGACAGCCCGACCCGTTGCCGTGCGCCCGGCGGCTCGGTCATCTGTCCGTAAATCAACGCGGCCCGGGATTTCTCGCGGTCCTCGATGTTGATGACCCCGCTCTCCTGCATCTCCAGCCAGAGGTCGTTCCCTTCACGCGTGCGCTCGCCGACCCCGCCGAATACCGACACGCCGCCGTGCTTCAGGGCGATGTTGTTGATGAGCTCCATGATGATGACGGTCTTGCCGACCCCCGCACCACCAAACAGGCCGATCTTGCCACCGCGCAGATACGGCTCGAGCAGGTCGATGACCTTGATGCCGGTCTCGAACATCTGCAATTCCGTCGACTGATCCACCAGCTTCGGCGCCGGCCGATGAATCGGCCACCGTTCCTTCGTCTGCACCGGGCGATCCGGAAAGTCGACCGGCTCGCCGAGCACGTTGAGCACCCGGCCCAACACCTCCGGTCCGACCGGCACTGAAATCGGCTGGCCCAGGTCGACGGCTTCCATGCCCCGCTGCATGCCGTCGGTCGCCTTCATCGCGACCGCCCGGACACGGTTTTCCCCGAGGTGCTGGGCGACCTCGGCGATGACGTCGATGGCCACCCCGCCCGCGTTCGACTTGACCTGCAGTGCGTTGTAGATTGCGGGCAGCCGGTCCGGGAACTCGACGTCCATGACCGGTCCGATGATCTGCACGACCTTGCCGGTGTTCTCTGCCGCCGCTGTATCGTTCGCCATGTCTCGAAACGTCCCTCCGACGTCCAGTTCTGTTCCGTCCCGGGTCTTCGACCCGCGGTCTCCTCGACCGCACGAACCTGTCGTGCCGCCGCCGGCCGTGTCTATGACGCCTCGGCGCCGGACACGACTTCTATGATCTCTCGGGTGATCGAGGCCTGACGCACCTTGTTCATGTAGAGCGTCAGATCTTCGATCATCTCCGTCGCGTTGTTGCTGGCCGAATCCATGGCCATCAATCGAGCCGCGTGCTCGGCCGCCGCCGATTCCAGCAGCGCGCGATAGAGCTGGATCTCGACGTACCGCGGAATCAGCGTATCGAAGATCCCGGCCGGCGCCGGCTCGTAGAGATAATCCGGCAAACGCTCGTCCTCGCTGCTCGCGGGCTCGATCGGTTGGATCGGCAACACCTGATCCACGACCACCCGCTGTTGCAGCACGCTCTTGAACTCGTTGTAGACGAGCTTGACGGAATCGACTTCGTCCCCGGTGAACGCCGCGATCGCCTCGCGGGCGATCGCCTGCGCATGGCCGTACTGCAATTGCGAGAAGAGGTTGACGAGCTCGAAACGAACATCGAAACCCCGTTTGCCGAAGAAATCCCGGCCCTTGCGGCCGACCAGGCCCAAGGAAACGCCGGACCCGGAGCTCGCTGCGATGACGCCGCCCGCCTTCTTGATGATGTTGGTATTGAACCCCCCGCACAGCCCCTTGTCCGCGGTGACCACCACCAGCAGCGTGGGACGGGACGGAGCGTCCGGGTCACGCCGGGCCAGCAGCGGATGCGCGGCGGTATCCACATGGGCGGCGAGACGGCTGAGGACGCGCTGCATGTCGATCGCGAACGGCCGGGCGCCCAGAATCCGATCCTGCGCCTTGCGAAGCCGGGAGGCTGCAATCGCCTTCATGGCCTTGGTGATCTGCTGCGTCGACTTGACCGCGCGAATGCGTCTGCGAAGGTCGAGAAGAGAAGGCACTGGATGGCTGCTCTCGGGCTAGGGGGCCGGGGGGCGCTCGATGGTGACGTCACGCCGCCGCGGTCTTGCGGGCGGCAATGAACTGCTCGGTGAATTCCTTGAGAATGGCGATGATGCGCGCCTTGAGGTCGTCGTCGATCACGGCCCGCTCCGCGAGATCGGCAAAGAGCGATGGTTCGCGCGCCTCGACGAACTGGTACAGCTCTGTCTCGTACTGGCCTACATGGCCTTCGTCGACCGCGTCCAGATGGCCGTTGGTTCCGGCGTACACAATCAGAACCTGCCGCTCGACCGGAAGCGGCGCATACTGCCCCTGCTTCAGGACCTCGACCAGCCGTTTGCCGCGATTGAGCTGGTCCTGGGTCGACTTGTCCAGATCGCTCGCGAACTGGGCGAATGCCGCCAGCTCCCGGAACTGCGCCAGATCGAGCCGCAACGTGCCCGCCACCTGACGCATCGCCTTCACCTGCGCCGACCCGCCGACCCGGGACACCGAGTTGCCGACGTTGATCGCAGGGCGCACCCCCTGGTGGAAGAGATCCGACTCGAGGAAGATCTGCCCGTCGGTGATGGAGATGACGTTCGTCGGAATGTAGGCGGACAGGTCGCCGGCCTGGGTCTCGATGATGGGGAGCGCCGTCAGCGACCCCGCGCCGAGCTCGTCCCGCATCATCGCGGCCCGCTCCAGCAAGCGGGAATGCAGGTAGAACACGTCTCCCGGATACGCTTCGCGCCCCGGCGGGCGCCGCAACAGCAGCGAGATCTCCCGGTAGGCCTGAGCATGCTTCGACAGGTCGTCGTAGATGCAGAGCGCGTGCCTGCCGTTGTCGCGGAAATGCTCGCCCATCGCGCACGCGGCATACGGGCTGAGAAAAAGCAGCGAGGCGGGGTCGGCGGCGGCCGCCGCGACCACGATGGTGAATTCCATCGCGCCGGCGTCCTCCAGGGTCTTGACGACCTGCGCAATCGTCGACTGCTTCTGGCCGATGGCGTTGTAGATGCAGACAACGTCCTGTCCGCGCTGGTTCAGGATGGTGTCGACGGCGACCGCGGTCTTGCCGGTCTGCCGGTCGCCGATGATCAGCTCTCGCTGCCCCCGGCCGATCGGCACCATCGTGTCGATGGCTTTGAGGCCGGTCTGAAGCGGCCGCTTCACCGGTTGCCGGTCGACCACGCCCGGGGCAATCCTCTCGACCGGGGAAGTACCGGACGCCGCGATGGGCCCTTTGCCGTCCACCGGCTGGCCAAGTGCATTGACCACCCGTCCGAGCATCGCCTCCCCGACCGGCACGGAGACGATGCGTCCGGTGCGCTTGACGGTGTCGCCCTCCTTGATTGCGGAACTTTCCCCGAGCAACACCACGCCGACCCCCTGCTCTTCGAGGTTGAGCGCCATGCCGAAGATCCCGTGGGGAAACTCGAGCATCTCGGTGGCCATGACCCGCTCTACGCCGTCGACCTGTGCGATACCGTCTCCGACCGACACCACGGTGCCGACCTCCGCCACATCGACGGCGACGTCGTAGCCCCCGATCTGCTCGCGAATGATCTTCGTTATCTCGTCCGCCTTGATGGTCATCGCAGAAACTCTCGTCCTGAAAGGGAATGTCCCGGTCTTCGCCAGGGTGTCGCCGTGTTTCCGAGGGGGAATTCCCCCGTTGGAATACCTTGCTTCATTGCTCGAGGAGGGTCTGCCGCATCCGTTCGAGGTGCCGGGCGATGCTGCCGTCGTACACCGTCGAGCCGATTCGCGTCACCACCCCGCCCAGAATCTCGGGATCGACGACCGTCGTCATCCGCACGTCGCCGCCGCCCGCGCCGGCGAGCCGCTCCCGCATGGCCGCGGCCTGCTCCGGGCTGAGCGGCTGCGCGGTGGTGACCTGCGCATCGACGACCCCGAGGTGCTCGATCACGCGAGCGCGGAAGTACCGCACGATATCCGGCAGCAGCCCCAAACGCCCGCGGTCGGCGAGCATCGTCAACAACCGGGTGACGGTCGGGGAGACTTCCCGGAAACGGTTGCGCAGATCGTTGATGATGGCCCGCTTCTTCGGCGGCTGAACCGCCGCCGCGAAGAGCACCCGCCTCAACGTCTCGTGTCCGTCGACGAGCCGGACAAACTCACCCAGATCCGATTCGGCTTTCCGGAGGTCGCCGTTCTGGAGATTGACGTCGAAGAGTGCGCGAGCGTAACGCACCGCCGCCGTACGATTCGTCATGGTGGTCGGGTGGCCGATTCGAAACGGGCCGGGGCGCAATTCGCAACGCTGGCCGGTCGGCGGCGCCGCCTGTCAGCACTTCCCCGTCGGACCCGTGTACTCGGCCTGCATACCGGAATCTGCCTGACCCCATTGCCGGAAAAAGCGACCGCCGCGACCTTCGCGGAAGCGGCCGATGGCACCGGGGAACACGCTGTCAGAGCTCGGCTCTGAACGGACAAACGGCCTATTCTACCATTGCCGCGTGCAGGCCGGCAAACCGCAGCCCTGTTCGAACGACCAGTGACCTGAAGGCTCTGGCCGAGGGTCGCAGGTTCGAATCCTGCCGGTGCCGGAGGGCTCTGGCCCTTGCGGACAGGGCGGAGCCGGGAGAGAGAAAGCCCTCCCGGCTCCGTTGCACCCTGAAAGTCAGAAACGCGCGGTGACCGCGAAGCGGATGACCCGTCCCTCGAGCAGCTTGGCGGCGCGTTCCCATTGCGACAACGCCTGGTAGCCCGCCCCGGTGCTGCCTCGCGCGTTCCGGGAACCGGTCTGCCAGATCTCGACGCCGGTGTTGAGCGCGTTGAAGAACTCGAATCGCGCATCGTAGCGCCAGTCCCCGATGTTGAAGACCTTCTGAATGTTGAGGTCGAGCTGCGTCCAGTAGGGGACGAACTTGACGCTGCTCAGCGGGATCATCGGCAACCAGTAGGAAGTGGTGCTGTTCCCGACGGTGGCGGCGCTGTCCGGCACGAGACGCCCGCCCAGCGCGCACGGGGCCACGCAGTGGCCGGACTGTCCATAGAACGTATCGGAGTAGGTCCCGAGAAGGGCGGTGTCGGAAGTGCGATGGACGAAGAACCCTTCCTGCAGACCGCCCCAGTCGCCCGCGCCGCCCGGATACGCCTGCAAGGTGCCGCCGACCTGCAAATCGCCCAGGACCGGCAGCGAGAACGGTTGCGTGCCCGAGAGCTTGAATTCGTGCCGGAAGGGCCGCGGGTAGGCAGCCGCGTCGCAATACCGCAGCTCGTTCGGGTTGTCGCCGCGGGCGCGAACGTCGGCGCAGTCGTTCACCTCGCCGCCGTAGCGGGTGCCTCCCGTATCCCGATCGTAGTTGTAGATGGTCGTGCGACCGGTATCCTCCATGGTCCAGCCCCCGAAGAGGGTGCCACCACCCGGCAACCGACCCTGCAAGCTCAACTCGAAGCCCTTGTAGATGTTCGAGTAGCCCTGGCCCCTCGTCCTGTCGAGGTTGTCGACGAGGAGGCGCGCCGCTGGATCGACGTTGAAGACGGTGACCGATCCGGCAAACGGATAGGGCCGCTGGAGGTCGAAATAGCGTCCGGTGCCGGCCATGGCGGGGTCGGGGCTGCCGTCCGGGAGCGCACCGAAGTCGGCCATGCTGCGCTCCAGGTTGTCGGCCGACCACGTGTTGTGGAACGCCCGGCGGCGGAACTCCGCGTTGATCGAAAGACCCGGCACGATTTCCTGCTGAACTCCGGCGGTCCAGATGAGGTTGTACTCCCGTGCGAAGTTGTCCAGGTTCGGCGCGCTGGTCGACCGGAATCCGAAGACCTCTTCACCGGTGCCGATCTCCCAGTTCTGGGCGATGTCATCGGCGTTGCCGCCATAGGGATTGAGCCCCGAGCAGGCGGTGCCGGCGGCGTTCAGGTGGCAGTCGAACCAGTCCCGCACGTCGGTAGCCCTGGTCGCCACCGAGTAGCGCCTCGGGAGGGTGGTGCCGATATCGGTGACGTACTTGTTCCAGCCGAACTTCAGCGCCGTCCGGGCGTCGCCGAACAGATCGTACGCCACGCTCAGCCGCGGCGCCCAGTCGGGCCCGAAGCTGGGCAGGTCGGTGACCTCCGGGTAGACGAACGCCCCGACGAATCGCCCCTGGGGCTTCGGGGTCGCCGGAACCGAGACGGACGCAAAGTCCATCCGCAGGCCGTAGTTGACGGTCAACCGGTCGACCACCCACGAGTCCTGCATATAGACGCCCCCGTTGTAGTCCAGGTTGTGTTTGGCGAACGTGGGGTGGTTGTACACCCCGACGGCATTGGGAGTGCCGATGGTGCCGCAGGGCAGGCCCGCCTCGAGGTTTGCCTGGGCCGCGTAGTGACCGCAGTTGTTGTCGACGAAGCCCAGGCTGCGTCCGGCGATGTTCGGCGCCGACGTGTACCGCTGGTCCAGGTCGCCGTTGCTGCCGAACGAATACCGGCCGTTGCCGCGGGTGACGTTGCCCCCGATCTTGAAGCTGTGGGACCCGGTGACGTACGACGCAGCCCCCATGTACGACCACCGGCGGGTGTAGTTGTTCTCTGAATAGTTCTTGGCCCCATACCGGAAATCCAGCCAGTCGTCACTCCGGTGAACGACGCTGTAGAAATCATCTCCGCCCGCCAGTTGCGCCAACGCTTCCGGGGAACCGACGGCCGGAAAGCAGGGAGTGCTGAAGCAGGTCGCCATCGCGCTGTCCGACGGCCGGGGTTGTTCGATCCCCGGCTGGTAGCCCGGGTCCCAGTCCGTGTAGTTCATCGAGAAGCCGGCTTCGACCAGGAGCCGGTTGCTCAACGTCGAGGTCCATTTCGCGGTGCCGGTGTCGTAGTGCGGCGAGGTCCAGGACGCCGATGCGGTCTCGATGTCCGTCCCGAAGCCGTGCTGGTGGTACCGGCGCTTCCGGACCTTGTCGAACATCACCGACAGCTTGTCCCGCGACGTCATCAGCCACGTCACCCGCGCGTTGCCGTTGTTGATGGTGTTGTCGTCGAGCCCCGGTCTCCCATCGCGGTAGACGCTGTTGACGACCCCCGCGTTGACGACGTTGCGCCGCGCCGCCGAGAAGAACCAGAGCTTTCCGCGGAGGAGCGGGCCCCCGACCGAGGCGTTCACGTCGTAGATCAGGTCGATCTTGGGCACCTCCTGGACCCCCAGATCGCCCAGCCTCTGGTTGTAGTTGTCGGACTGGAAATTGGCCGGCGTGGCGCCGCCGAAGAAGTTCCCGCTGAAAGTATTGCCGCCCTCGTTGGGGATCATGTTCAGGCGAAGGCCCCCGTTCTGCGTCTCGGCGGTGACCCCGGTGGTCGTGTACGACGTCTCGGCCGCGAGCATCGGGTTGAGGTAGGCCTGGTAGCGCCCGTCCCTGAACATCGGACTGACGACCATGCCGTCGATCTCGATCGAATTGTGGGCGGCGTCGAGACCGCGGCCCATCATCTCGGACTGTTGTGCCCCGGAGCTGCCCCCGACGTCCGCCTTGTGCACCTTGACCCCGGGGATGAGCAGGGCATAGGACCATGAGCTGCGGCCGGTGGGAATCGCCTCCTGGGTCTCCCTGGTCAGCACCTCGATGCGCTGTACCTGCTGCACGTCGACCACCGGCGTCGCACCCGACACCGTAATCGTCTCTTCCACGGACCCGACTGCCATCACCGCGTCGAGCGGCAGCGCCACGTCGGCGCCCAGGATGAGCTCGCTCCGTACCTGCGTGCCGAACCCGACCAGCGTGAACGCGATCGTGTAGGTGCCAGGACGCAGGTTACTGATGGCGTAACGGCCCGTGCCGTCGGTGGTGACCACCCGCGTCCCGCCGATCAGGACGTCACTCGACGCTTCGACCGTCACGCCGGGCAACACGCCCGAGGTGTCGTCGGTGACCAACCCCGCAATCGAACTCTGCGCCAGTGCAGCGGCGGGCGCCAGCAACGCGATGGCGGCTGCGCACGCCACCCGCCGAAACGATACCCCGGTTGCGAGGCGTCCCCCTGGATGTCTGCGTACCGGGAGTCGAGAACATCTCGCCGCCGAAAGGACACGGGAAAGCTGGTCGAACGTCATGGTCCACCCTCCTCACCCGAAAGCTCACCCGTCGCGATTCGGCGGGTGGGCGTGGATCCGGCCCACGACGGTCGCCTGACCCGTGAGCCGGCTGTTCTCGATGCGAGCGGCGTCACTGTTCAAAGTACTACGCTTGGTCTACAGGAAGCAACCCGGCATGTCAAGGCGGGCCGGCGTGCGGCGGGGGGAGCTTCGGTCAGGAATCGGTCAGACGTTCGAAGAGGCGCTGCAATTCGTCTTCCGATCCGAAGTCGATTTCAATCCGGCCCTTTCGACCTTTTCTGAGAATGCGAACCCGCGTGCCCAGGGCGACGCGCAGCCGGTCCTGCGCCGCCTGGGTATGGACGTCGACGGTGGCCGCCCTTGGACCGGAGGAGGACGCCGGCGGACTCGCCAGCTTCTTGACGAGCGCCTCGGTCTCGCGCACGGAGAGGCTGCCCGCCACGACTTCACGGGCGGCGCGGCGCTGTGCCGCCGCATCGGTCAGGCCAAGCAGAGCGCGGGCGTGACCCATGGCCAGCGCACCCGCGGCCACGTCCGCCTGCACCTCCGGCGGCAGCAGCAGGAGCCGGACGTAGTTGGCAACCGTGGCGCGGTCCTTTCCGGTCACCGCCGCAACGTCTTCCTGGGTCATGTTGCGCTCGGCGATGAGACGCCGGTAGGCTTCTCCTTCTTCGATCGCGTTGAGGTCCTCGCGTTGCAGGTTCTCGATGAGGGCAATCTCCAGCAGCTTGTCGTCCGGCACATCGCGCACGACGACGGGCACGCGGAGCAGGCCGGCCATCTGAGACGCCCGCCACCGGCGCTCGCCGGCGATGATCTCGAGGCGGTCTCCCTCGATGCGCCGAACCACAATCGGCTGTATGACGCCGGCGTTGCGGATCGACCGGGACAGCTCTTCGAGCTTGGGCTCGTCGAGAACCGTGCGGGGTTGGGAACGGTTGGGGATCAATCGATCGAGATCCGCCTCGGTCGGCTGCTCCGAAGGCTGCGGTACCGTCTCGGGAATGAGGGCGCTCAGTCCACGCCCCAGCGCACGTCGTGCTCTCGCCATGAAATTCGCTCCTGCCCGGCGTTCCGTCTCGATCGTTCGGGACATCGTCGTGGCGAAACGCTGCATCGGATCGACACGATTGCCGGCGCCGGAACGCTGCCAGCTCGTGGCTGAAGCCCTGCCGCACTCGACGAGCGATGCATTCTGCGTGGGCGGCGTTGCGCCTCGACGGCCCCATGCCCGGGCCAAGCGTTCTCGTTGCGCCCTGCCGCGCCGGTGCCTCCCGAGTCTCCGCGCAACACGGGGTTTCGCCACCGGCTTCTACGAGGCCCCGGGGAGACCGCGACCGGCACCGCCGCGCGCGGGCCCCAGCATCTCGCGCGCCAGCGCCAGATACGCTTCGGCCCCCGTCGACCGGACGTCGTAGAGAATTACCGGCACACCGTGGCTCGGCGCCTCTCCCAGCCGCACATTGCGGGGAATGACCGTCCTGTACACCTGCTCCCTGAAATGCGCCCGTACGTCGCCGGCCACCTGCTGATCCAACCGGGTCCTCGGGTCCGACATGGTCAACAGGACACCCTCGATCTCGAGCTCCGGATTCAATCCGGCCTGAACGCGCCTCATCGTCGCCATCAGCTCGGTCAACCCCTCGAGCGCGAAGTACTCGCAGTTGAGCGGTATCAGAACCGAATGCGCCGCCACGAGGGCATTCAGGGTCAGCAACCCCAGCGACGGGGGCGTGTCGATGAAGACGTAGTCATGCCGCTCGACGGCCGCACGCAGCAACGGGCGCAACCGACTCTCTCGCTCGGACAATCCGACCAGCTCGACCTCGGCGCCGGTCAGATGATGGTCGGTAGGAATCAACCGCAGGCCGGTGACCGGCGTGTCCAACTCGAGCTCCTCCGGGGAGATGCTGTCCGACGTCAACGCATGGTAGATGGTGCGTCGATCGGAGACCCTCGCCCTGAGCCCGAGACCACTAGTGAGATTCGCCTGCGGATCGAAATCGACCAGGAGTACCTTCTGGTCGCCCATCGCCAGAGATGCCGCCAGATTGATGGCCGTGGTCGTCTTGCCGACGCCGCCCTTCTGATTGGCGATTGCGATAATCCTGCCCATTGGCAACCGGTGACTGTGGTCTGTTGAATGCCTTAATTCAACTTTGCGAAGATCCGCACTGCCTGATCGTAACGCCGATGCATGGGTTCAAGCAAGTCAAATGGCTTTGCGCGCAATACCAGAGTCCGTAGCACGAATCGCGCTGT
Source organism: Vicinamibacterales bacterium (assembly GCA_965229825.1). Taxonomy (GTDB): domain Bacteria; phylum Acidobacteriota; class Vicinamibacteria; order Vicinamibacterales; family UBA8438; genus JAJEEA01. The sequence goes on along the minus strand of CBDDJQ010000009.1, from coordinate 306,802 downwards.
AGGCCGATGGACATCTCTCCGCCCGTTGCCTGAAGTCAGGCACCTCAACCCGTGTTCCACGTGGAACATCGGATGCTCCAACGGCCACTTGACGATGCCCAAAAGCAAACCCTGGCGACCGAGCTCCGACGAAGGACAATGCGGCTCGGCAGCCGGCCGTCCGCTTCGCTCGTACCGTAGGAAGTGTCCGACAGTCGGCGAGCGGAGAACCGGAATCCGCGAACTCCCAGGTCGAGAACGGCCGCCACGACCCAGCGACCCGCCAGCTGCCGGACGATGAGGTTGCGCCTGCCGAACTCGCGCCCTGAACGGAGAGACGTTTCGTCGGCCGCCCGGCGGAGCGCAGTGGCGTGCGACCATATCCCCGCCTTGCGTCTTGTCGACCAGCGCCGCCGGGACCCGTCTCTAGCATCGGGGACGCGAGACACTCGTCGATGAGCGCGGCACCGGGTCGGCGCCCTGCAGGAGAGGGTCGGTGACCGTGGGCTCGGGAGCGAGCCACCCCGAATTTCGCAAACGTGATGAGATCGATCGCGGCCAGCGTTTCACCCGCCGAGTGTGCGGCCCCCGCGACCTCCTCGGGCCGGGCGCTTCTGACCAGCTCGCGGAAGGTCGGGCCCTCGACGTCGCGCCGGATGTGTAGTGGCAACATGAAAAGGGACCCCGTGGCCACTTGAAAAGGGACCCCCTGAGCACTTGGAAAACAGCGATCGCCTGGCAATGATCCGACGGGGCGAGACACGGTCGTCTCGTCGACTGAGCCAGGAGGACGCGGAGATGATCAGGATGTCCCAGTGCGCCGAGGTCCGCCACCCGCATCTGGTGGAGGGTGTGCCGAAGAAGGAGATCGCCCCCGGCGGTTGAAGGTGGACGTCAAGACGGTGCGGCGGGCCATCGGCCGGCCGACCCCGCCGGTGCGGTTGTCGCCGCCGCGGCCCAGCAACCTGGACCCGTGGCGGGAGCCGATCAAGCAGTGGCTGTGCGAGGAGCCGCGGTTGACCGCCAAACGGATTCGCCGGTTGCTGCTGCCGTTGGCGGGACCGGTCGCGGCGCGCACGGTGCAGCGCTACGTCGCGGAGCTGCGGGCGGCCGCCACCTCGAAGGAAGCCTTCGTGCACCGCAGCGTGCTGCTCCGGCACAACGATGGAGGTCGACTTCGGCGAGTCGTGGGTCGACATCGCCGGTGCGCCGTGCAAGGTGAAGTACCTGGTGGCGACGCTGCCGCACTCCAACACGTACTTCGCCAAGGCGTACCCGATCATCACGGAGCTGGAGGCGGACCTGCCGACGCGTCACCTCCACGACGGGCGCTCGGTCGCGGAAGCGTTGACGCAGGAGCGGCAGCATCTGCGGGCGATGCCCGTTCACCTTCCCGGCACCTGCCGCGTCGTCCCACGGGTAGCCGACAAGTTCGGGCACGTGCGGGTGGACCACGTCACCTACTCGGTGCCGATCCACCACGCCTACCGGCCGGTGTAGAGTCGAGGGGAGGCGCGTGGCCGGTAGAGGTCGGTGGCTCTTCCGGCGCTTTCGCACCGGGCCGCAGGCCGACTCCCATGGGTACGTTTCCTCCCCCCGCTCTCCCGAACCCGGCGTGCCGATTTCCGGCACCGGGCTCTCCAGTGGAATCATGCGGCTCGCGCACGGGTTCCCGGTCACGACCAGCGGGCGGGTCTCGCGAACCGTGGCACCAGGCTCGCACCCTTGCGCCGGACGGCCGGTGCGTCGTGAGGCCTGTTGACGCTCTGACGACGGCGACCGCGTGGGTCGTCCCCTTCGCTTGTGCATGTGATGACGTCCGGCATTCCCGCTCGTTTCCGGGGTACTAGGCCGTCGGCCCCTCCCGCGAGCCTGCTCCCTTTCGCCATCGCTTCCACCTGAGGCTCCTTCCCTCCACCGGCAAATACCCAGCTTCCCCGGTAGTACGAGCCTCTCCGCCACCCTGTCGGCCCGGCCTTTGCCCTCACGGATCGTCGGTTGGCGTTTGCCACGCCACCGGCAGGGTTTCCCGTGTTGCGACCAATCCCCTCTTCCACACATGCCACCGCCAATACCCCGGCGGAACCGGTCGGTGCTCGCGTCGCTCGCTTCCCGACCGCTGGCAGCCTGCCCCGTACCCACGGCGGGTCGGCTTCCGCAGGGAGCGTTTCGAGGCCTGCTCGGCGTTCACTCGCGTTGTGGCCTGTGTGGTCGCTGAGCCGCCCGAGGCAGCCCTTTTGTCATCGGAGTGCTTCGGACGATGTTGTTACCTCCACCACCATCCGCTCCGACTGCTACCGGCTGGAGCGACAGTTGCCGGGCGGGGTTCGCACCCGCTGAGGAATGGCGCCTTCTCACGGCCCACGTGGGTGAAGCTCTATCACGACCGGGTGGCGATCGCGGTCGGCGCCGCGGTGGTCGCGCAGCATCCCCGCGCGTTCTGCCGGGGCGCTAAGGTCCTCGATGCGTTTCACGTGCTGCCGTTGCTGGAGCGCAAGCATCGGGCGGTGGCCGAGGGCGACGGCTCTTCTCGACTGGCGGCTGGCCCCGGTGTGGCCGCAGGTGCGGGCCGAGCTCGCGAGGCACACGCGCAAGCCCGATCGGGAGTGGGTCCGGATGCTGCGGCTTGATGGGAGCCGCACCCGGCTGCAGCGGTCGAGCGCGCGGCGAATGGCGCTCGAGTGCCATTCGCCGCGCGTGGAGACGGTACGGCTCATCCTTCGGCAGCAGCAGGCCGGCCCGCCGCCGGTGTGCCCGCCGGTCACGGGCGTGCATCCGGAGCTGGCGAAGATCGCGGTGCCCGTCCCGACGCTGTCGGCATATGACGCGCTGGTGGAGGGCCCCTGATGGCGACCGCGATTGCCGAACCCCCGCATCTGGCCACCGACCTGAAAACGCTGTGCCTGTCGACGGTCGCGGCGCAATGGCGGCCGTTGGCCGAGCAGGCCACCCTCGATCGACAGGCCCCGGCCGACTACTTGGCCCAGCTGGTGCATCTGGAGGTGACCGGACGCCGGGAGCGCCGTATCCAACGCCGCATCCAAGGATGCCCGCTTCCCGATGCTGAAAACGCTGAATGCCTTCTCGGTCGAGGGGCAGCCCGACCTCGACCGCGACGCGATCCTGCAGGTCTTCGATTGCCGCTTCGTGGCCGACGCCTCCAACGTCGTGTTCGTCGGCGGCGTCGGCACCGGGAAGACGCATCTGTCCATCGCCTTGCAGGCCCGTGGTGAAACCCCGGGTTGCACCGAGAGCGGCGAGGCGCCCACCTGACAAGGCGTGAGGAGGGCGCATATTGAGCATATGGCAACCGCGGACTGCTACGCAGTCCGTCCGAACAACGCAGTCAGGCGGGATGCATCGCCGCTCGAATGCAGCGGGGACTTTCGCCACGGGGCTGCTCGGGGATGACCTGCTGCCAGCACGACTACCCCGGGTCCGATTCGTGACCGCGGCCGAACTGGTCGCCCTGCTCGTCGAGGCGCAGCAGCAGGGCCGTCTCGCCCGCAAGCTCGCCCAGCTCGCCTGCTTCGACGTCGTCATCCTTGGACTAGTGGTATGTCACGGTAATGAGTTTTACGGTTGACCCACGAAGCATCCCGATGTTTCGGGTCCGGAATCGCCTGGGCCAACACCCGTTCGGCCACAAGCGGGCAACTGTAAGATCATTTCGCGGACATAGGACTGAGGGACTGACAGAAGCCAACCCGGGGGTCCCTTTTCACGTGGCCGCAGGGGTCCCTATTCTGGTTGCCATTTCCACAATGGAGCATGAAGGGCCGACCCTCCCAGGCCGGCTCGGCGAGAATGACCTCCGGCACCGGTACCGACCGGCCGACCTGGTGGATCAGGTCGGCTTCCTTCTGGCACAACGAGGCGTCGTGCTCGTAGACCCGGAGGACGATCGGCCCGGTGGTGCAATCGAGCGTCAGCTTGAAGGTCGCGTTGCGGCAAGCCGCCGGCGAGCGGTTGGACGCGGACGATGCGGCCTCGAAGGAACGCGTGGCGCACCATGCGCTCCGCCTCTTCGGCCGGAATCCTTCGACGCGGCTCGGAACGGACCCAGCGGGCCTCACGGGGCGCGTCGGGCGCCCATGGCTACCAGTTCTCCTGTCCTTCGTGCTGTCGCGATGAATCCGCGACCCGTCCGGACGGTCGGCGTCGGGTCTCTTCGCAGGCATAGCAGCCCGTGGTGGAACCCCGCGTTGCACCGAGAGTGCCGAGTGCGCCAGGCGGGCTGAAGGGCGCCCGCGGGCAAAGAACGCCCGTGCCTGACAAGGCGTGAGGAGGGCGCATATTGAGCATAATGGCAACCGCGGACTGCAAGCAGTCCGTCCGAACAGCGCGGTCAGGCGGGATGCATCGCCGCTCGAATGCAGCGGGGACTTCGTAGAGTCGACGACTGGCGCGGTGGCGGTAGGCGCAGGGGGTAGCTGTTCCCGGCGGCTTTCGCCGGCGCCGGTGCCTCACTCCTCGCCATTGCTCCGTTTCCAGTCGCCGCTCATCGAACCGGACATGCGGATTTCCCGCATCCGGCTCTCGGACGAGATTCATGCCTTCGCCCACGGAAAGCTCGTCGTGCGCGGTGCAAGGCGCGTGAGCCCGTAATCGGACCAGAGCCGCATGGCCGGGAAGCGCACTTCTTTCCCGGTCCGCACCTTGTGCTTCCGACAGAGCCACTGGCGCAGCCGCCGCGTCGCGTGCCGGTCGACCGCCGCGTAGGCCGGGGCTGACCTGCCCCAGGGTGAAGTAGTTCGCCCAGCCGGTCAACAGCCGGTTCAGGCGAGCCACCACGACCTCGGGCGACAGGAGCCCGCTGCGCCGCGTCGTCAGCTCGCTCATGCGTCGGCAGATGCTCTGGACGCTCGCCGGGCTCGGACGGGTGCCGATGTAGACAGCTCCCGTGTCCTGCCGGTAGTTGCGTCCAATCCGGTAGCCGAGGAACGTCATCGGTTCCTCCGGCACCCGGCAGCAGCGGGTCTTCTCGGCGTTCATCGGCAGCTTCAGACGCTTCATCAGAGCTTCGACCGCCGCCAGCATCTCCGCTGCCGGTGCTCGGCCGAGAACCGCGAAGTCGTCCGCGTAGTTGACGATTTCCGCCTCGAAGCGCCGGGCGTAGCCCAGCACCTTCCAGCCCAAGATGAAGCGACGCATGTAGATGTTGCTGAACAGCGGCGAAATCGGAGACCCCTGCGGGGTCCCCTTCCGCTCCCGACGCGCCCGGTTCGTGCGGCGGCGTCCACCGTGCCCCGTCGTCCTCCTCCACCGCCATCTCCAGCCACGCTTTGACCCAGCCCAACAGCCGCCCGTCGCTCACACGACGCGCGATGGACCGCATCAGGTCCGCGTGCGGAATTTGGCCGAAGTAGTCTGACAAGTCGGCGTCCACCACCTCCCGATGGCCCGTCGTCAGCAGCCGATGCACGCGCTTGACCGCGTCATGCGCGTCTCGGCCCGGCCGGTACGCATACTGCTCCGGTTGCAGGTCCGCTTCGAAGATCGGCGACAACACCAGCATCGCCGCCGTCTGCGCCACCCGGTCCCGGAGACACGGAATGCCCAACGGCCGGAACTTCCCACGTTGCTTCTTCGGGATGAGGACCTGCCGAACCGCTCGCGGACGGTAGGTCCCCTCCTTCAGGTCCCGCGCCAGTGCTCCCAGCCAACGGTCCACCCCGAACGACTCGATGTCCGCGACCGTCTCGTCGTCCACCCCGGCCGCGCCGCCGTTGCGGCGGACAGTCTGCCAGGCGACCGCGAGCACATCGTCACGCCACACCTTGTCGCTCAGCGAGTAGAACCGGAACCCGGAGCTTCCTTCGCTTTCGCATGTAGCGCCCTCTGGAGTCCCCTGAACACGTGCTGAGGCGGTTAGGCTCTCGCCAGTCCCCACGTCCCTTCCTCCGTCATGCGCTGCTCTCGAACCGAGGCCCCTTCCCTCCACCGGCGTTACCCGGCTTCCTCGGTACTACGGGCCTCTCTCCGCCACCCTGCACGGCCCGACATCACCCTCGCGGGCTGTCCGGTTGCCGCGTGGCCACGCCACCGCCAGGGCTTCCCGTGTTGCGTCCATCCCCCTCTTCCATGCGTGCCGCCGCCAATACCCCGGCGGAAACGGTCGGTGCTTGTGTCGCTCACTTCCCAACCGCTGGCAGCCTTCCCCGTGTGGCGGGCGGGTCGGCCTCCGCGTCACAGGTTTCGGGGTCTGCTCGGCGTTCACTCGCGTTGCGGCCCGCATGGTCGCTGAGCCACCCAGGGGCGGCCCTTGGTCGTCGGAGTGCTTCAGCCGATGTCGTTACCTCCATCGTCCGCTCCGACTGCTACCGGCTGGAGCGACAGTTGCCGGGCGGGATTCGCACCCGCTGAGGAACGGCGCCTTCTCACGGCGCACCACCACGGGCTGATAGAGCAGCCTGGTCCTGCGGCGTGAGCGGCTGGCCCTCCCAGAGGCCCACCCGAGGCAGTGAGAATGACTTCGCTGCACTTTTCCGGACGTTGTGGCCAGCGGCGGCGGCATCGTCGGATGGGGCTTTCGCTGCAGGCCTTCACCACGCGCACGTGCAAGAATGCACTGCTTGCAAGGCGCTGTGCGTTGGTCAACTCGACTTCGCCACGCACGCGCAGCAAGCGCTGAAAGCGCGTTCTGCCTCTTACAGTCTGAACTCTCGCCGAGGGGTAAGGACGCTGACGGAAATTACCTTGCCGTGTGCCAGGCGCGCCAAGCCCCAGAAAACAGGCTGCGCCTGGGCGCAGTTGGCAACTCTATATCGATCAATGTCCTAAGGCGACCCGACGGGCACCGGTGGGGCGAGGCAGGGCCCCGGGCGGCGTTGCTTCGGCGGGCTAACGGAATATCGAAGGCAGCGTTCAGTCTGAAGACGCGAGCGCGCCATCGATTTCATCGATGATCGCTTGTGCGGCCTTGGCCCGGTCGGGTGCATTCAAGATCGGCCGTCCCACGACCAGATAGTCCGATCCCCAACGAATCGCCTGTGTCGGCGAGGTCGAGCGCTTGTGATCATCCTGCGTTGCCCCGGCCGGCCGGATTCCCGGGCTGACGATCAATACGCCGGTCTCGGTGGGCCATGCCTCGCGGCAGAGCCGAATCGCCTCGCCGGATGCAATCACGCCGTCACATCCATGGCCGAGGGCGTCTCTGGTTCTGGCAATGATCCAGTCGTTCAGCGTGCCCCCCCGTGCCGCCTCGGTCGGGGCAATTCGCGAAAAGTCGTCGGCATTCAGGCTGGACACGTAAGGTACGGCAAGGAGCGCCGGCCAACGGCTTCCGGCTTTGGCGTCGCGAGCCATCGCGATGTCTCGCAATTGCATGTTCTGGTGCAGGGTCAAGAACAGGATGCTCGGATCTTCGCGCAAGTCGCGAACCACGTCCGCCACCGTGTTGCCGATGTCCGGCACCTTCAAGTCAACGAAGATCCGCTTGCCGTCGCCGGCAATCTTCTCCCACAGTTCCACGAGGCCGCGAGCCCGCAGGCCGGCCATGAGGAGCCGCCAACCTATCTTGTACGTCCGGACGTTCGTCAACTCGTCGACGACGCCCCGCGCCGCTTCGACACTCGAAACATCCAGCGCGACAATCAAACGATCTCCACCCGTCAACTCCTACTTCCTTTCACCCTCTCCGCGCGTGCAGAACTTCCGACCGCCGCAGACCCGGGAAATCATTCATAATTGAAACGTTGCGCACGAACGTCCGCCGATGCCGTGCTGATTTCAAGGGCTACCATACCGCACGGCGCAATCGATGTTCCACGTGGAACACGCACGAATCGCGCAATCCGGCTCCACGTAGGCGACGGTGAAGAGATGACCCCAGTGCGACCAGACGATGTCGACGCAAAATGACGATGTCCGAAATCGAGCACCGGCAGCTCGCGAGCCGTATCGCTCATAGAGCCGCGCGAGCGTGCGTGCAGGTCGATCCGTCACTCCTGCAGGCCTTGGCCGCGTACGTCGACCTTCTGTTCCACTGGAACCGACGCATCAACCTGACCGCGCTGACCGATGACGACCACGGCATCGACAGACTGATCATCGAGCCGCTGGTCGCGGCGCAACGACTGCCGAAGACCGGCGCGGCCGTCACCGATATCGGATCGGGCGGGGGGTCTCCGGCGGTACCGATGAAGCTGGCTTCACCCTCGGTACAGCTCCGCATGGTGGAATCAAGAACGAGAAAAGCCGCATTCCTTCGTGAGGTCGTGCGACAACTTCGGTTGAGGGAGACGGTCGTGGAAGCTTGCAGATACGAAGATCTCATCGCCCGGCCGGATCTGGTCGAACGATCCGATGTCGTGACGGTGCGCGCGGTTCGCGTCGGGAGCGGGATGCTGCAGCAGATTCAGCCCCTGGTCAAGGCCGGCGGCGCCGTCTTCCTCTTTCGAAGAACCGCCCACGAAGACATCGGCGCCGAGGTATTGCCGCCACTGCGGGTGGATGCGACCTACCCGCTGCTCAGTTCGCTGGGCAGTCGCCTCACGGTCTTGACAAAGCTGGCTCTCGACCGGCCCCAGCGCTTGACATAGGCCCCAAGCACTGCCACGGCCGCCGGGGTCACCCCTGGAATACGCCCGGCCTGTCCGAGGGTGGCAGGTTTCACCGAACCAAGCCTCGACACGACCTCTGTCGACAAACCGGGCACCTCGGCGTACGGGAAGCCGGCCGGGATACGCCGTCCTTCGTTTCCTGCCGATCTGGCAATCGTGGCTTCTTGTCTTCGCAGATAGCCTTCGTACTTCACCGCCGTCTCCACGCTCGATCGCTCGGCGCCGGCGGCATCGACACCGAATTCGAGATCGACGACCCCCGCATCGGCCAGCGCGGCCAGTGTGACCTCCGGTCGCCGCAGCACCTGGGTCGCGGCGACGGTGCGCGTACCCTCTCGTATCCGTGCCGACCGCACGCAGGCCAGATTCCGTTCGAACCGCGCGCGCCGGCCGCAGAAACGATCCCAGCGCTCGTCGTCCACCAATCCGATCTCGCGGCCGCGCGGCGTCAGGCGCAGGTCCGCATTGTCGATTCGCAGAAGCAAGCGATGCTCCGCCCGAGACGTGAACATGCGGTACGGTTCCAGGCATCCCCGAGTCGTCAAGTCGTCGACCATCACCCCGATGTAGGACTCGCTGCGTCTCAGCACCCAGTCTCCATCTCCCCGGGCACGCCTGGCCGCGTTCACTCCCGCTATCAGCCCCTGTCCGGCCGCTTCCTCGTATCCCGAGGTGCCGTTGATCTGCCCCGCCAGGTACAGTCCCGCGATTCTTCGGGTTTCCAGGGTCAGCGCCAGTTCCGTCGGCTGGATGAAATCGTATTCGACCGCGTAGCCCGGACGCAGCATGACCGCATCTTCCAGCCCCGGCAGCGCGGCGATGACTTCCTGCTGCACCTCCCGGGGCAGGCACATCGAACATCCGCTCACGTAGATCTCCGGCACGTCGAGCCCTTCCGGCTCCAGAAAGATCTGGTGACGCTCGCGGTTCGGAAACCGCATCACCTTGTCCTCCAGCGACGGACAGTACCGCGGGCCGATTCCGGTGATTCGCCCGTTGTAGAGCGGCGACCGATCCCGGTTCCGGCGGACCAGCTCGTGCGCCGCGGGGGTCGTATGGACGATGTGGCAGCAGACCTGGGTGCGATCGATGGCACCGCTCATGAAGGAGAACAGTACCGGGGGTCGATCTCCCGGTTCCTCTTCGAACCGGCCGAAGTCTATGCTGGCGCGATCGAGCCGGGGCGGAGTTCCGGTCTTCAACCGGCCCCACACCAAGCCCAGCCGCTTCAAGGATTCGCCGAGAACCCGTGACGCCGGCTCGCCGGCCCGGCCCGCTGCATGTTGCTCCGGCCCGACGTGGATCAGTCCGTTCAGGAAGGTTCCGGTGGTCACGACCAGCGTTCGGCAACCGATGCGCGTACCGTCTTCGAGCTCGACGCCGACTGCCCGACCGCCTTCGACCACGACGGAACCGACGGGTCCGATAATCCAGTCGATGTTCGGCTCGCGGTCCAGTCGAGACCGCATCCAGACGCTGTACTGTCGCTTGTCCGCTTGCGCCCGCGGGGATTGCACTGCCGGGCCGCGGCTGCGATTCAGCAACTTGAACTGAATCGCGGTGGCATCGATCGCCCGCCCCATCAATCCGCCAAGGGCGTCGATCTCACGAACCAGATGCCCCTTGGCCGTGCCTCCGACCGACGGGTTGCAGGGCATCTGGCCCACGGTGTCTCGTGAGAGCGTACAGAGCCCCACCGTACACCCCAGGCGGGCGGCCGCATGCGCCGCCTCGATGCCGGCGTGACCGGCGCCGATGACGATGACGTCATGGTCGGTCGACATTGCAGGGTTCCGGAGACAACCAGCCCATGTCCGTGCGGCCGAGGCCCGGATGAGCACAAACTTCGCCATTCAACATGCAAGTACCTGATTCCAAGCGATTTGATGATGCAGCGCCCCTGAATGACGATAGCTGACCCGATACCGGTGTGCAATACCCCGGGACGTTGTTCGATCGACCCCAGGCCTCACGCCGCGGGACCGCTCCGGCTACTTCCCGATGCAAAACCGTTCGAAGATATGGTTGAGCACGTCATCGGGTGTCCGTTTCCCGGTCAGCTCCTCGAACGAGGATCGGGCACGCTCCAGGTCCTCGAGCACGAACTCCTCGGCCACCCGCTGCTCGGCCGCCTGGGCCGCCGCCCCGAGGAACAGCGCGGCCTGCTCAAGGAGCCTGATATGCCGGATGTTGGCCACCATCGGGGTCTCCCGAGACCCGGCGTCGCCAACCAGCACCGTCCTCAGCTCTTCCCGCAGCCGGCTGATTCCCTGTCCGGTACAGGCCGAGACTTCAACCCACCTCGAGTCGTCGGCGAGTGACAACGAGGCGGGCTGCCAGGTTCCGGGTCGGTCGACCTTGTTGACGACCACCACCCGCGGTGACGCCGACGTTTCCTCCAGCACGAGCCGGTCATCCGCCGAAAGCGGCTCCGATCGATCGACGACCACGAGACAGGCGGCGGCAACCCCGAACGCCTGCCGGGCCCGCGAAACACCCTCCGCTTCGACCGGATCGCCAGCCGCCCGAATGCCGGCAGAATCGATCAGATTGACGGCGAGCCCGTCGAGATCGATCGTCTCGGTCACGAGATCGCGGGTGGTGCCGGCAACGGACGTGACGATGGCGCGCGAAGAACCCAATAATTTATTGAAAACACTAGACTTACCAACATTGGGCCGGCCCAGGACGACCACCTGGCAGCCTTCCCGAATCAGCCGGCCGGCGGCGGCGCCGGACAGCAGCGCCTGCACCTGCTCGCGTACTCTGCGTATCGCCCGCGCCACCTCCGCGGTCTCGATGAAGTGGTAGCCCTCCTCCGGGAAATCGAGCGAGGCTTCCAGTCGGGCCGTCAGGTCGAACAACTGACGGTCGACGCCGGCGATGCGCTCGGTCATCGTGCCTTCGAGCTGGTCGAACGCCACCCGGGCCTGAAGCGGCGTGACCGCATCGATGAGGTCCGCCACCGCTTCAGCCTGAACGAGATCCACGCGACCGTGCAGGAAGGCCCGAAGCGTGAACTCCCCCGGGTCCGCCAGCCGAGCCCCCGCCCCGCAGGCGAGAGTGACGATCTGTTCCAGCAGCACCGGACTGCCATGGGCACAGAGCTCGACGACGTCTTCGCCCGTGTACGAGCCCGGTTCGGAGAACGACGTCGCCACGACCCGGTCGATGGAGGTCACCTCGTTCCCCGCGCGGGTGACGATACGGGCCACGGTGGCATGCCGGGGCTGCAGGGGCATGGATCGGTCGAGCAGCACACCGGCAATCGCCGATGCCCGTGGCCCGCTGATTCGCACCATACCCAGCCCGCCGCGGCCGGGAGGCGTGGCAATGGCGACGATCGTGTCGTCGGATGCGAACATCGGGTCACCGCATTTTCGGGACAGCCGACGGCGGCACGAACCGCCGGGGGAGAGACAACCCCGGCGCCGGTGGTGAAGAAGACCCCGGGGGCGGGACACCGGGACGGGCGACACCGTCCGGCCGGTACGGTCAGCCGCGGGACCCGCAGGCGGGGGTGGTGCTACGCGGAATCGACAGCCCTGCGCCGAGCCGTCACGGCCGGCGTTCGGTGGTGCCGGCCGTGATCTGGACCGTCTTCAGGAACGCGTCGCCGATGCTCTCCGAGGATACCTGCGGGTCGTCGGCAATCGCCAGGTGTACGATCCGGCGGGCGTACGGGTTCAGCGGCCCGATCTCCTGGGTCTCTCCGGTCCGGCGAGCCCGTTCGGCGAGCAGGACCGCCGTCTGCCGAAGTTCTTCGTCCTTGTTCTTGCGATAGTCCAGGCAATCGACGACTATACGCCCCTTTCCGTGCTCGCTACGGGAAAGCTGCGTTGACGATGTGCTGCAGCGCGTCGAGACCGTCGCCCTTGCGGCGCAGCAGCACTTCCCCGCTGTCCCCATTCACGGTGATGCGGGTCCCATCCTCGATCGGGATACACTCCACCTCGAGCGGCAGACCCAGGGCATTCGTCACCGCGTCTACAAACGCCACCATCCGGGCTTCGAGATCCGCTGTCACGCCAACCTCCCAGGCGTTCGTGGTGAACCCCCGCGTCGCACCAGGGTCGATGCAACGGGGCTTTCGCCACGCGCCCTCCCTACCGACCCTTCCCGCGCGAACGTCGCGATCCCCTGGCCTGGCGTGGCGCCTTCGCCCCGGAACCGTCTCTTGTCTGAGGCTCCTTGACGCTTTCCCGCGAGGGCTCGCGGGCGGCGGTCCCGCCGCCCGCCTTCTTGACCTGCCGTTCGGCCGGCGGCCGCACCTGTCTCACTCTCGGCGGACCGGCGATCCGGTTCGTCACCACGGTCTGGCCGATTCCGAGGATGTTGCTCGTCAGCCAGTAGACGACCAGCCCGCTGGGCGCCCACAGGAACATCACCGTGAAGACGACCGGCATGAGCATCATCATCTTCTGCTGTTCCGGGCTGGCTGCGCCGGCCGGCTGAAGCCGCTGCTGGTAGACCATCGTCGCTCCCATGACCACGGGCGTCACGTAGAACGGGTCCTGCACCGACAAATCGCTGATCCACCCCATGAACGGCGCGCCTCGCAGCTCGACGGCCATCGACAACAACCGGTAGAAGGCGATCAGGACCGGCATCGTCAGCAACATCGGCAGGCACCCGCTCGCGGGGTTCGCGCCGTGACGGCGATACAGTTCCATCACCTCCTGGTTCATCTTCTGCTTGGCCGGATCGGTCGTCTTCAGGTTGGCGTACCGCGCCTGGATCGCCTTCATCTCCGGCTGCAGCTCCTGCATCTTCCGCATGGACACGACGCTCTTGTGGCGCAGCGGAAAGATCACGATGTTGATCAGCACCGTGAGCAGGATGATCGACCACCCGTAGTTGCCGACGAAGCCGTGAATCCACTTCAGGGTTCGATGGAGGGGGACGACGATGACCGACAGAAAGCCGAAATCGATGGCCCGCACGAGGTCCGGATGCACCACCTGGAGCAGGTCGAAGTCCTTCGGACCGATGAAGAACGGGAGCCCGCTCCGACCGGACTCGAGGGTGATCTCGAACTCGAGGAGGTCATGCTCCACCTCGGGCACCGACAGCGGACGGTAGTCGACGCGGCTCGGTTGGGCGCCGGGCAAGGCAACGGCGAGAAAATAGTGGTTGTCGACACCGGCGAAGTCGAATTGCCCCTCGTAGCTGGGGCGCTCGGGAACATCCGCGGGGCTGGCTCGATACACGTCGACGTCCTGCGCCAACCCGTTCTCCAGGGGTCGGCCGTAGAGCACGGCCGCCGGCAACTGCTGAAACACCAGCCGTGACGTCTCGGCGCGCACGCCGCCGAGACCCGGCCCCCAGGCGGTGGTCATCGGCTGGACACCCCCCCCCGTCGTCACCGCCGCATCCAACTCGACGACATAGGGCTGGTCCGGCGATTGGTGAAAACGGAACGTCTTCCGGGCCCGCAGACCGGAGCTGTCCTCGTACTCGAAAGTCAACGCGGCCGGATCGTTGGTCAGGCGCAGATGATCGACCGACGGCCGGAACAATGCAGCGGCGAGACGCGCCGTCAGATCCGGATCACCCGGTACGCGCACCGAGAAAGGCCTCGTGCGGCCGGCCGCGGCGGGAAGCGTCAGCTCGACGGGGTCACCGTTCTCGTCGGCATACCCCTTGAGCTTCCAACTGACGAGCTCGGCGCCGCGATTGTCGAATTCCGCCAGCACGAAGTCGCTTTCCACGACGACGGATCGGGGTCGGTCGTCAGCGACGACGGGGACAATCTCCGGAGCCCCTGACGCGGCCGAACCCACCGAGGGGTCGTCCGAGGCCGCGGCCAGCGGCGGTGCGGAACCGGGTAATCCAGCCGCCGCCAGCCGTCCCTGTGCCGCGGCCGCGGCCGCATCCCGTGGACCGGAGACGGCCCCGCCGTTAAGGGCCTCGAGCGCGGATTCGACCGGTTCGACCGGCGCGGGCGGACCGATCCACCGCTGGTACAACACCAGGACCAGGAATGACAACGTGACCGCGAGAAGGACTCGACGCTCCATGAGAGATCAGATGTCTCGCCGTGCCGGGAGCCGCCTCCACGATGACTGGCATGAGTCGTCGATCGCCGGCACCGGATCGGCCCCGCCAGGATGAAACGGGTGACAGCGGCACAGGCGGCCAAGCGTGAGCCGCACGCCACGAAGGCTTCCGTGACGCCGCAACGCTTGCTCGGCGTAGTGCGAGCAGGACGGCTGGAAGCGGCAGGCGCCGGCAAACAGAGGACCCAACACCACCCTATAGCCGCTCAGCAATACCATCGACAGGCCGACGAAACACCGATCAGCGAGCCGCAGCAAGGAATGCAGGACTTCCACTCTGCCCTCATCGCGACGCCAGAGCACGGAACTGGCGGAGGAGGGTCCGGTGATAGTCGTTCTGCAGGGAACCGAACGAGACATCTGGAAATTCGCGGAAAGGCAGTACGACCAAGTCGATCACCGATACCGGTTTGTCGTGTCGGAAGAGTTCCCGTACGCGGCGCTTGATGAGATTCCGTCGGGCGGCGTTTCCGAGGCGGCGAGGCGCAACGATGCCCAATCGGCTGCAAGCCTGCTCACCGGGGCGCCCGATCAGCGTCATGTAACGCCCCCGGGTTCGCACACCGCGCTGCTGAATCCGCAGGAACTCGAACCGCTTGCGAATCCGTTCACGACGTGTGAGCGTCCGGGTCACAGCCGTTCAACCACCCTTGAAGTGCGGGTCCCGGAGACCGGCCCGACGGACACCACGGACTGCTAGCCGGAGACCGTCAATCGGTGGCGGCCTTTCGCCCGCCGGCGACTGATCACGCGACGGCCCGCCGGCGTGCTCATCCGCGCACGAAATCCGTGCGTCTTCTTGCGGTGGCGACGATTGGGTTGAAACGTACGCTTCATCGGATTCAGGTTCCTCCCGTTCCTGCTGGAACCCTTTATACTAAGTGTTCGCTCATCCGTCTGTCAAGAATCGGTGCTTGCCAACGCACCGGCGCGCCGTCCTGGAGGTTGTTGAAATCTCGCCGTTTCGGGCCGGCGGACAACCCCCGCGGCTCGTGTTGGAGATCGGCCCTGACACGGGCAACACCTCCCTCGTTCGCGTCCGGCCGTGGTTTTCCACACCTGTGGAAAACCGTATGGAAAAAAGGGGCTTTCCGTGCAGGTTTCGTGATTCCATGCCCTAAGTGCTTCACGCCATTCCTGTTTACAAACCATTTATTTACAGTCACTTACAAGAGAATCTGGCGATTTGCTCCGCCGCCGCGGTTCACGTCGCCATCATCCTCGCCATTCTGGTCCGGTTCCGATTCGTCGTGCATCAGGACCCGCCATCCCACCGAACCCCGGACCGGAAAACGAAGAGTTCCGGCAGGGGGCCGGCTGTGTTATCGTGTCGGCCACTTGCACCCCGCACCTCTCCTGACGGCGAACGGTCCGACGACTGTCACGTGCGCCCCCGCGCGGAGGCGCACATTGGGGGCTCAGGTCATCGCAAACGTTCCATCAACCGTTCGGATCACCTGTTAACTGTCGGGTGGCGCATCGACGCGAGTGACGCCAATGTCGAGTAATTTTTGGGACCAGATCCTGGCGCGCGTCGAAAACAAGGTCAGCCGATATATTTTCCACACGTGGTTCAAGCCCACCAGATTCCTCGAGAGCGAGGATGAGACGGTCACGGTTCTCGTCCCCAACGATGTCTTCAAGCATTGGCTGACCCGACACTATGCGGGGGTCATCAAGGAGGCCGCTGACGAGCTCGGCCGGCCGCAGACGACCATCTCGCTCGTGACCAGCGCGCCCACGCCCGCCCCGGCAGGTCCGACCGAGCTACCCGAACCCGATCAGGTCGAACCCGCCCCCCGTCCAGCGGCGCAACACCAACAGCGCTACACGTTCGAGGAGTTCATCGTCGGACCGTCGAACCAGTTCGCACATGCGGCCGCTCGCGCCGTTGCCGAAGCCCCCGCGCGGTCCTACAACCCGCTGTTCATCTACGGCGGTGTCGGACTCGGAAAAACCCACCTCATGCACGCCATCGGCAGCTACCTGGATATCCACTCGCCGCAGTCCGTCCGGACCTACATCTCGTCAGACCGCTTCATGAACGAGATGATCAACGCCATTCGCTTCGACCGGACCATCGACTTCCGCGCGCGGTATCGCAGCATGGACGTCCTGCTGGTGGACGACATCCAGTTTCTGGCCAGCCGCGAAGGCACGCAGATCGAGTTCTTCCACACGTTCAACTCGCTCTACGATGCGCAAAAGCAGATCGTCATCAGCAGCGACTGTCCACCTCACGAGCTCCAATTCCTCGAGGAACGGCTCAGATCGCGCTTCGAGTGGGGCCTCACTGTCGACATTCAGCCTCCGGATCTCGAAACCAGGGTCGCGATTCTCAAGAAGAAGGCCGAGCACCTCGCCGCCATCCCGATCGACGACGATGTGGCGCTCTACATCGCCGAGAGAGTCAAGTCCAACATCCGGGAGCTCGAAGGCTCGCTGACGACGCTGATAGCCCGCGCCTCGCTGTGGGGCCAGAAGATCTCGCTGTCGCTGGCCCAAGAGGTTCTCCCCAACATCGGTGAGCGCAACAAGCCCGTAATCACCATCGAGATCATCCAGAAGCACGTCGCCGGCCACTACTCGCTCAAGCTGAGCGACCTCAAGTCCCGAAACAACGCGCAAGCCATCGTCATGCCGCGCCAAATCGCGATGTACCTGGCCAGGACGCTCACCGAGGCGTCGTATCCGGAGATCGCCAGAAAATTCGGCAAGCACTACTCCACCGTCATCTACGCGTTCGACAAGATCGAAGATGAATGCAAGAAAAATGCCACATTCAACACCCTCGTCGACAACTTCGTCAAATCGATCAAGAAGTCGCTCAGCTAGCGGCTACCCTCCCCGGGGCCGAGCCTGACTTTTCCACATCGGCCTGTCAACGCGGTTGTTCAGCCCTGTGGAGCCCCCCCGCAGGGAGCTGTTCTGTGGAACGCGGAGCCCCTAATCCACGCTGATCCCGAAGGGTTTTGAACACCTTAAACCACTGAAAACAAACGGCTTGACTAAAAACAACCTGCATTTTCCACAGTACTTACTGTTATAATTAGTAGATCATTACGTTGATAGGTATCTACTATTCACGGTGTCAAGCCCGAAGGCCACTGCCTTGATGGAACTCAATGTTCGCCAGACTGAAATCCTCAAAGAACTGCAGCTTCTCCAAGGCATTGTCGAGCGGAAGAACACGATTCCCATCCTTGCCAACGTCCTGATCGACGCGGAAGACGGCGCCTCCGAGATCCGTCTGTCAGCGACGGATCTGGAAGTGGGGCTGCGCAGCCGGTGTGCCGCCACCGTCGACCAGGGGGGCTCGCTGACCTTGCCGGCACGGAAGCTCTACGAAATCGTCCGGGCGCTGCCGGACACCGACATCCGGATCACTCAATCGGCAGCGGGGACGGTGAACGTGACGGCAGAACGGTTCAGCTCGCGCATTCAGACGCTGCCGCGAGAGGATTTTCCGTCGATGCCTGATGCCAGCGGTACAGTCACCGCGCATCTCGGAGCGGTGCCGTTGGTCGAGATGGTGGGCAAGACGCAGTTCGCGATCACCAGCGAGGACACGCGGTTCTTCCTGAACGGTGCATTGTTTCTCCTGTCGGCGTCGTCGATGAGCCTGGTCGCCACGGATGGGCATCGACTGGCCCTTGCCTCGGCCGCGCGCGAGCCGAAGGAGGGATCGGGAGAGGGCCCCGGGGCCGAGTCGGAGGATCCTGCCCGGGTCATTCTGCCGAGGAAGACACTGTGGGAGCTGGCTCGATTGCTCGGCGAGGATGACGCGAAAGAGGTGGCCTACGAGCGGGGCGCCAACCATCTGTTTTTCGACGTGGGCCGGCGGCAGCTCATTTCGAGGACCATCGATGCGCAGTTTCCCGCCCACGAGCGGGTGCTGCCCAAGGGCAACGACAAGCGCATCGAGTTCGACCGGGACCGCCTGTCGAGCACCGTCAAGCGGGTCGCTCTCTTGTCGAACGAGCGGTCCCGGTCGGTCAAGTTTCAGATTGGCGCCGGAGGTGTCGAGATCTCGTCCAGCAGCCCGGATGTCGGTGAAGCGTCCGAAGTACTGCCTGTCGACTACGAGGGAGCGGAGACGGTTATCTGCTTCAACGCGCAGTACGTCCTGGATTTTCTGGGTGCGGTCGATTCCGACAGTGTGGTGTTCGAGTTCAAGGACGACGTGAGTCAGGCGGTGCTGTCGCCCCAGTCCTCCGATGGATGCGAATACACGTACGTGATCATGCCGATGCGGGTCTAGCCGGCCCGCGGTGAAAAACTCGCGTTGCACCGAGAGCAGCGAGGCGCGGGATGCATCGCCGCTCGAATGCAGCGGAGACTTTCGCCACGGGTTGCCAGGAGCCTGCGCCGCCGCGGGCCTCCGCTGCATTCGCGTCGGTGGTACATCCCCCGTGCGGCCTGCGTTGCGGCGGTTCACCTCGGGCTTCCTGGCTGGACGGTCCGTTGACCGCCGAATGAAGCGACAGAAGGACAGATGACGCAGTTGGAGCAGAAGGAGTCGGTCGACATGGCGCCGTCCTCGTTGGGTGGTGGAGACGCCGTGACGACCTCGGCCCCGGAGATTACGTCCGCCGATCTGGCGGACTACGGCGCCGACAAGATCAAGGTGCTCGAAGGGCTCGAAGCGGTTCGAAAACGGCCCGCGATGTACATCGGGTCAACCGGCACATTGGGTCTGCACCATCTCGTGTACGAGGTGGTGGACAACGCCATCGACGAAGCCCTGGCCGGGTTTTGCGACACCATCAAGGTCACCATTCACATCGACAACTCGATCACGGTGGTTGACAACGGGCGTGGAATTCCCGTCGATCTCCACGCCAGCGGCCGGCCTGCGGCCGAAGTGGTGATGACCGTACTGCATGCGGGCGGCAAGTTCGACAACGAGAGCTACAAGGTATCCGGCGGGTTGCACGGCGTGGGCGTCTCGGTCGTCAATGCTCTGTCGGAGTCGGTGACCCTCGAAATCTGGCGGAACGGAAAGGTCTATCAGCAGAGCTATACGCGGGGCGAGCCCGATGACGAGCTCGACCACACCGGAACGACTCGGCGCCGCGGCACCAAGCTGACCTTCAAGCCCGATGCCGAGATCTTCGAGACGGTGGATTACAGCTTCGACACCCTGGCCCACCGCCTGCGCGAGCTGGCGTTCCTCAATGCCGGCGTCCGGATCACCATCGACGATGAACGGGAGGACGGGAAGCACCGCGACTTCTGCTACGAGGGCGGCATCAACTCCTTCGTGCAGTATCTCAACAAGAACCGCGTGGTGGTCAACGCCGATCCCATCTACATGCGGGGTGAGCGGGACGGCATCGACGCCGAAATCTCGCTGCAATGGAACGACGGTTATTCGGACACCCTGCATGCCTTCGCCAACAACATCAATACCCGGGAGGGCGGCACGCACGTCTCGGGGCTCCGGGCGGCCCTGACGCGAACCGTGAACAGCTATGCCACCCGCCAGAATCTCGCGAAGGATCTGAAGGAGAGCATTGGCGGCGACGACATCCGAGAGGGGTTGACCGCCGTCATCAGCGTCAAGATCCCGCAACCGCAGTTCGAGGGCCAGACCAAGACGAAGCTGGGCAATACCGAAGTCAAGGGCATCGTGGAGGCGATCATCAACGACAGCCTCGGTGCGTTCCTCGAAGAAAACCCGGTCGTCGCCAAGCGGATCGTCAACAAGACGATCGATGCCGCGCGCGCCCGGGAGGCGGCCCGGAAGGCGCGGGACCTCGTGCGCCGGAAGGGGGCGCTCGACAACAGCAGCCTTCCGGGGAAGCTGGCGGATTGCCAGGAGCGGGATCCCACGCGGGCCGAGCTCTACATCGTGGAGGGAGAGTCGGCCGGCGGATCCGCCAAGCAGGGTCGGGACCGCCGGTTTCAGGCCGTGCTGCCGATCAAGGGCAAGATTCTGAACGTCGAGAAGGCGCGTTTCGACAAGATGCTCGGCAGCGACGAGATCCGCGCGATGATCGCGGCGCTCGGATGCGGTATCGGGACGGACGATTTCCAGCCCGACAAGCTCCGCTATCACCGCATCATCATCATGACCGACGCCGACGTGGACGGCTCGCATATCCGCACCCTGTTGCTGACGTTCTTCTACCGTCAGATGCGGGAGCTGATCGAACGCGGCCACATCCACATCGCGCAGCCGCCGCTGTATCGGGTCAAGCGCGGCCGCAGCGAGACATACGTCAAGGACGATCGCGATCTCGAATCGTGGCTCTTCACACGGGCGGCCGAAACGAGGGTGGTGCGGTTGCCCGACGGCGAGTTCACGGCGGAGCGCCTCGTGGCACTGCTGCATCGACTGGTCGCCTTTCAGCGCTATCGGGCGATCTTCGAGCGCCGTGGCCCGGCCAGGGACATCGTTGACGCCTTGTTGGACCACGGCGCCGGCGGCAAGGCGTTCTTCGAGCACCCGGCCACGCTCGAACCGCTGACCGCCGAGTTGACCACCCCGGTGCGCAGCGTCCGGGTGGCGCCGGACGAGGAGCACAACGCGTATGCGTTGGTGGTCGAGGACCGAAGCGGCGGACTCGCCCGGCAGCAGACGGTCGGCATCGAGTTCGTCGAATCGGCCGAGTACCGCGCCCTGTCGGCCAGCTACCAGGCTCTCGGAGACGTCACCGGACCGATACGGGTCAGTACGGTTGCCCGCGCCAACGGCACGGAATCCGACGAGTCCGGCGAAGCGGCGGCGACGCCCCCGCGAGACGACGTGCAGATCGCCGACGTCGACGAGTTGCTCGACCACTTCCTGGCAGCCGGGAAGCGGGGCGTGGCTATCAACCGGTACAAGGGACTGGGCGAAATGAACCCGGATCAGCTCTGGTCCACCACGATGAACCCGGACAACAGGAGGCTGCTTCAGGTCAGAGCGGAAGACGATACCGAAGCCGACCTGATGTTCACGACCCTGATGGGCGACCAGGTCGAGCCCCGCCGGAAGTTCATCGAAGACAATGCGCTCGATGTCAAGAACCTGGATGTGTAGCGGCAAGGCCCTGGCCACGGGCTCCCGGTAGAGAAGCGGCGGCTGGACGCCGCCGCAATTCGTCGCAGCTCACGCCCGCACCGCAGAGTGTCTACCACCGGCTGCCCGGACCGGTAGCCGGAGATCCGGTTTTCAGCCAAGTCCCCAACCATGCCCGACGTTTCAGACACAAGACTGCCGGTCAACATCGAAGACGAGATGCGGCGCTCGTACATGGACTACGCCATGAGCGTCATCATCGGGCGTGCCCTGCCCGACGTGCGCGACGGGCTGAAACCGGTCCACCGCCGCGTGGTGTACGGCATGCGGCTGATGGGACTGGCCTCGAACCGGGCCTATCGGAAGTGCGCCAAGATCGTCGGCGATGTGATGGGGAATTTCCATCCGCACGGGGACGCGTCGATCTACGACACCCTCGTGCGGATGGCCCAGGGGTTCAACATGCGCTACCCCCTGGTCGACGGGCAGGGAAACTTCGGTTCCGTCGACGGCGATCCGCCGGCGGCGATGCGGTACACCGAAGCCCGGCTGCAGCCGATCTCGGACGACCTGATGGCCGATCTCGACAAGGAGACGGTCGACTTCGTGGCCAACTACGACGAGACCACCGAGGAACCTTCCGTTCTGCCGACGCCGTATCCGAATCTCCTCGTCAACGGTTCCGCCGGGATCGCGGTGGGCATGGCCACCAACATCCCGCCGCACAATCTGAGGGAAGTCATCGACGGCATCGTGTGGACCATCGATCACCGCGAGGAGAGCGACGGCGACAAGCGCCGCGGCTTGCGGGCCTGCATCAGCGGGCCGGATTTTCCGACCGGCGGGTTCATCGTGGGACATGCGGGCATCGACGCCGCCTACCAGACCGGCCGCGGATCGCTGACGGTGCGGGGCCGGGCGACGATCGAGAACATCGGGAAAGGCGAGCGCCAGGCGATCGTCATCACGGAGATTCCGTACCAGCTCAACAAGACTCGTCTGATCGAGAAGATCGTGGAGCTGGTGCGCAGCAAGTCCCTCGACGGCATCAGCGACCTCCGCGACGAGTCGGACCGCGAAGGCATGCGGATCGTGATCGAGTTGAAGCGCGGCGAGGTGCCGGAGGTCGTTCAGAACAACCTCTACAAGCAGACCCCGTTCCAGACCACGTTCGGCGTGATCATGCTGGCGATCGTCGACGGACGGCCGCGGGTTCTCGGACTGCTGGATCTCGCCGAACGGTTCATCGCGTTTCGGCACGACGTGGTCCGGCGGCGCACGGAGTACGAGCTGCGCAAGGCCGAAGCCCGAGCCCATATTCTCGAGGGACTGAAGATCGGCCTCGATCATCTCGATGCGGTGATTGCCCTGATCCGCGGCGCCGGCAACCCCGCCGAGGCGCGCGAAGGCCTGATCGAGCAGTTCGAGCTGAGCCGGATTCAGGCCCAGGCCATTCTCGACATGCAGTTGCAGCGCCTGACCGGACTCGAACGCCGAAAGGTGCTGGACGAACTGGCGGAGCTGCATGTGGTCATTGCGCGGCTGCGCGAGATTCTCGGCAGCGAAGCGTTGTTGATGGGCATCGTGGTCGATGAATTGCGGGAGGTGCAGAGAAAGTACGGCGACGACCGGCGTACCGAGATCGTGGACGACCCGGGCGAGCTGCGAATCGAGGATCTGATCGCCGAAGAGGATATGGCCATCACCGTGAGCAACACCGGCTATATAAAGCGGACTGCGATCACCGAGTATCGGGGCCAGCGCCGCGGCGGCAAGGGCCGCCTGGGGATGCGCACCCGCGACGGCGATTTCCTGACGCACCTCTTCGTGGCATCGACCCACGCCTACATCCTCATCTTCTCCGATCGGGGGCGGATGTACTGGCTGAAGGTGCACACGATTCCGGACGTCGGTCCGAGCGGCCGCGGGAAATCGATCGCCAACCTGGTCTCGATGGACCCGGACGAGAGAATCGCCGCGTTGCTGGCGGTCCGCGAGTGGCCTGACGCCGAGGGAGAACGGTACATCCTCACCGGGACCCGGCGGGGCATCATCAAGAAAACAGACCTCCGCGCCTTCCGCAACCCGAGACAGAAGGGCATCATGGCGGTCGGCGTCGACGAGGACGACGCGGTGATTTCCGCCGAGATCAGTGACGGGCACGCTGAGGTGTTCCTGGGCACGCGGCGGGGCCAGGCGATCCGTTTTGCCGAGCAGGATGTGCGCTCCATGGGGCGAACCGCGCGGGGCGTTCGCGGCATCCGGTTGCGGGCGGACGACGAAGTGGTGGCGGTGACCGTCGTCCGGCCCGGGGGCACCATGCTGACCGTGACGGAGAACGGTTTCGGCAAGCGGACCGGGATCGACGAATACCGCGTGCAATCCCGCGGGGGAGTCGGTATCATTAACATCCAAACGACTGTCAGGAACGGTTCGGTCGTCGGTATCGGCTATGTGGAGAAAGAAGATGAGTTGATGCTCATCACCCAGCAGGGGAAAGTGCTCCGCATGGACACGAAGGATATCCGACCAATCGGCCGGGCGACCCAGGGGGTGCGGCTGATCGAGATCGACAATCAGGATCGGGTCGTTTCGCTTGCGAGACTGGGCGAAGTGAGCGAAGACGAAGCCACTGACGATAACGAGACCGAGACGGCGCCGGACACTCCGGAGAGTTGATGGCGCTGCCGGTACAGACGATTCGGGCGAAGGACGCATTGGAGGACAACGCAGTCAGGACGAACTGCCGTTCGCCATGGCTGCCAGCGCAAGGAGGCGGTGAGATGGCTCGATCCAGGATGAAAGTGCCGGTGCTCGCGCTTTGCACGGGGCTGCTGTTCAGCGCCTGTGGCGGCAGCGGAGAGGAACAGACTCTCATACGGACCTATTTTCAGGCTGCACGGGTCAACGACCGGGCATCGCTCGGGAACATCGCGATGTATGCCTGGAATACCGATGAGCGGGGCGCGGTGTCCAGGCCCAACGTGCAGAGCGTGGCGGAAGAGCAGCGCCGCCCGCTTCGGATGCAGGAACTGAGCGAGATGCTGGTCGAGTTGCGGGAGACGGAAGAAACGTTCACCCAGGAGAAGATCGCGTATCAGGACGAGAATTTCGACGCGATCAACCGGGTGCTCGAGGCGGAGCGAGAGGGCGAAGACGCGGGGCGCCGCGACCAGGAGGTCCAGGAGGCCTGGACGGACTGGCGCGAACGCACGATGGAGCACTCCAGGGCCGTGTCGTCCGCCCTGGACGAGCTGAACGCCGAGCTGATTGAAGCGCAACTCAGCATGGACGATCCGAACAACCCGCTCGATCTCGCGCAGTACAACGGCGAGCTGGTGACCAAGGAAGTCGAAATCACCGCGCGGGTCTCGGTCGACGGCGGAGAGCCTGAGGAAGAGGGCCTGACCGTCACCCTGCAGCGGGCGATTCTGGCGGGCGAGGACGGCACGCCGATGGAAGGCCGCTGGGTGGTTCGGAATATCATCTAGAGCTGGGGAAGCCCGTGGTGAGACCCTGCGGGGCTTTCGCCGCGGGTTCCTGGGAGTCTGCGCCCCTGGTCGGCGCGGATTCTTCGTTTGTACGGTTCGAACAGGGACGGCTCGGTCCCCGCGCCACGAAGAGTGTGCATGGGGGCCGAGCCGTTTTTTGTTGAGGCGACCCGGGTCCGGATCAGAGCGATCCGATGACCGTGTCGAGCAGCGCCATCATCGGACCCGGATAGAGACCCAGGGCCATCGACACGGCCGCAACGACCAGCAGCGGGACGGTCATGGTCCAGGGGGGATCGCGCAGGTCCTTCTCTCGCAGACCGGGGTGCAGCGGTCCGAAGAAGATCTTCCGGGCCGCCCCGAACGTGTAGGCCACGGTCAGAACGACGGCGGTCAGGCCGCCGATGGCCACCGCGAGTCCGAGGGGGCCGGTCGTGGTGCCGCGATCGAAGATGCCGGTGAACATGATCCATTCGGCCGCGAAGCTGCTGAATGGCGGGAACCCCGACAGCATCAGGCATCCCGTGATCCACAGGGTCGCCGTCACCGGCATCCGCGCGGCCAATCCACCCAGGGCGTTCATGTCCCGGATGCCGGTGACGTACACCACGATGCCGGCGGTGGAGAAGAACACGGTCTTCCCCATGATGTGGCTGAGAAAGAACAGCATGCTGCCTTCGACGCTCGCCGCCGTCAATGCGCCCAGCCCGAGCACCGAGTAGGCGATCTGGCTGATGGTCGAGCACGCCGCCAGCCGCTTGATGTCGGTCTGCGCCAACGTCAGCAACGACCCGTACACCATCGTGATGAGGGCCAGGACCATCAGTACCGGCCCGAACGGCGCCATGTCGGCCCCGAGCGGCAGCACCGCCACGCGGATCAGGATGTAGATCGCGAGGTTGGCGTAGACCGCGAGCAGGCCCGCGATACAGGTCGGGTGCTCGGCGTGCACCGACGGCATCCAGACGTGAAACGGCACCACCGCGAGCTTCATCATCAGGCTGACGATGAACAGGACGACGGCGCCGGTCGCGAGCGGCGCGCCCGCCATCTCGGGCAGGTCCGCCATCGAGAGGCTACCGGTCTGGCTGTACACCAGCAGGGCGCCCACGAGGAAGAGCAGTGCCCCGATGATGCCCCAGGACAGGCTCACCATCGCGACCCGCACGCGCTCCCGGTAGCCGAAGTACGCCATCAGGAAGAACAGCGTGACCGTCAGGACTTCCATGAAGAAGTACACGGCGACGAGATTGGTGCTCAGGATGGTCCCGACGAAGCCGAGGGGAAAGAACGGAAGCAGCGCGAAGAACCGGCTGTAGAGGGCGGCCTGCACGTCCGGGTCCTCGGCCGCGTACAGCACCGCGATGCGATGCTCGATGTAGCGGATGGAATAGAAGGAGAGGGCGGCGCAGAGCAGGAGAATGATCGACAGGGTGGGGGCGCTGAGTCCGTCGGCCAGCAACTGCAGCTCGATGCCGGGGGAGATGACCAGATAGTCCTCGAGGACCGGCGCGCCTCGTGCCACATCGAGGGTGACGATTCCCGCCAGACCGGTCGTGTAGAGCAGGGCGAAACTGGTGATCCACCCCGCCGCCCGCGGCCACCGGCGGCGGGTCAGCGTCACGACCAGTGATGCGCACGCCGGAATCAGGAGAATCTGGAGCAATACGGGCATCTCGAACTCGGAAGACCGGTTGAGGCCGAGGTCAGCGCATCAGTCGGTGGCGCCCAGGAACATGTAGCCGAGCAGCAGGCCGAACAGAATCAGCACGTAGGACACGTTGTAGAGCAGCTCCTCGGTATCGGCGCGGAGATGGTGCACCAGGCGTTGCACCCGCCGCGCGAGCATCCCCGGCAACTGCCGGTGCACCGCCCGATCCAGTCCGGCCTCCCAGTCCCGCGCGACACGCTCGGCAAGCCGTCTCGTGCCGTCGACGAACACGCGCGTGAGCGCCGTGTCGATGCCCCAGCGGATCCAGAAGAACCGGTGGAGCCGCCGCACCACTCGATGACGTTCGAGGAGGGTCTCGGGCGCGATCAGACGCCGTCCGTACACCAGCCAGGCCGGCACCGCGCCGGCGAGGACCGCCAGTACCGACAGCACCGGGACCAGGCCGTGCCCGGCCGACGCCGCCGCGGCGACCCGCAACGGCCTCTCCAGAAGAAGTGCTTCGTGAAACCCGCCGACCTCGAAGGCGTGATGCAGGGCGTGTTCGATCGCCGGCCCGCCCAGTCCGGCGAGCACGAGGGCCAGCGCCAGCGCCCCGGCGGCTATCCGCATCGGCATCGCCCCGTCGCCCACCGGGTCCCCGGCGTGTACCGCGCCGGACAGATGCGGGCTCGCCGGGCCGTGGAAGACGAGCGCGAAGAACCGGACCGTATAGCCGGCGGTGATCGCGGCGGTGAGCAGCGCCAGACCGAACAACGGCAGGCTGGCGTCCAGGGTCGCGAGCAGCACCGCGTCCTTGCTCCAGAAGCCGGGCAGCGGCGGGACCCCCATCAACGAGAGCGCGGCAACCAGCATGAACCCCCAGGTGAGGGGCAGGGCGGAACGCATGTCGCCCATGTCGGTCAGGTAGAACGAGTGCACGGCGTGAATGACGGTGCCCGCGCACAGAAACAGGCAGGCCTTGAAGAGCGCATGGCTGACGAGATGGAACACGCCGGCGGTGTAGCCGCCCGCGAGAAGTCCGGGCGCGAGGCCGGCGACGCCCAGCCCCAGCATCATGTAGCCGATCTGGCTGACCGTCGAGTAGGCGAGCACCTTCTTGAGCTCGAGGGCGACCAGGCCCTGGGTCGCGGCGAGAAAAGCCGTGAACGCCCCGATCCACGCCGTCAGGTAGAAGAACCAGACGGCGTCCCCGATGCCCGCCACCCAATAGCCGTAGTAGAAGAGCGGCACCAGGCGGGCCACCAGATACACCCCGCTCTTGACCATCGTGGCCGCATGAATCAGCGCCGAGACCGGCCCCGGTCCGGCCATCGCTTCGGGGAGCCACTCGTGGAACGGGAACTGGGCCGACTTGCCGAGCGGCCCGGCGAGCAGCAACAGGCTGACGAGAATCACCATGCCCGGCGAGGCGGACATGGATGCGAGCCAGGTCGGGGCGGTGGCGTAGAGCTCGCGGAAATTGAGGGTGCCGGCATACACGTAGACCAGGAGGAGGCCGCCCAGCATGAGCATGTCCCCGAGCCCGGTGACCACCAGCGCCTTGACGCACGCCTCGGACGGCTTGACGAACGGGTCCGGCGCGGGTCCCCCGATCCAGTACTTCCGTTGATCCTGGTAGTAGAAGCCGATCAGCCCGTAGCTGCACAGCCCCACCAGCTTCCAGCCGACGAAGACGAACAGCAGATCGCTCGACAACACCAGCAGCAGCATGCTGCCGATGAAGCCGTTCATCCACATCCAGAAGCGGGTCCTGGCCGGGTCGCCTCGCATGTAGCCGAGGCAGTAGACCATGATGATGAAGCTGATCACCGCGACGACGTTGGCGAGCACGATGCTGAGCGGGTCGACGAGGACGCCGAACCCGATGCGGATTGGCCGCTCGATCCACACCAGGGTCTGTTCGACCGGCAACTGGTCCGGGTGCAGGAGCTTCGGCAAGAGGCTGAGCGCCGCGGCCGCGGCCGCGAACGAAAAGGCCACGGCGCCGAGGTCGCGGACCCGGGCATGGACGCGCGCCAGCAGCGGCGTCAGTACCGCCCCCGCGAGCGGCGCACCGATGCAGACCCAGGCCGCGAGGGCGGTCACCGCGCGACCTCGCCAGCGACGAGTCCGGCCGGCATCGCCGGCTCGATGAATCGATCCACGATCTCGCCGTTGAAGAGGCCCAGCAGCACGATGCCGACGGCGATGGCGACCATCGGTCCGAGCATGGACCAGGGCGCGTAGCGCCGCCGGACCGGTACCGGGGCGGTCGTGGCTTCAGGCCCGACCCCGTTCTCGTTCGTGGGGAAGTACAGGTACTTCAGCACGTTCGCCAGATACGCGAGGGCCAGCAGGCTGCTGAGCACGATGACCCCGACGAACACCCAGTTGCCCGCCTCGATCGCCCCCAGCATCAGGTAGAACTTGCTGAAGAAGCCGCCGGTCGGCGGGATGCCGATCATCGCGAAGGCGCACACCGTGAACACGAACGTGGTCACCGGCATCTGCCGGGACAGCCCCCCGAACTCGTGAATCTGCCGGAGGCCGGTCCGATACAGGATTGCCCCGGCGACCAGGAAGAGTCCGCCCTTCATGAACGCGTGGTTCACCAGATGCAGCAGGGCGCCGGTGTAGCCGGCCGGATTCGCCAGGCCGATGCCGAGCACGATGTAGCCGATCTGCGCCACCGACGAGTACGCCAGCATCCGCTTGAAGTCCGACTGGGCGATTGCCATCACCGACCCCAGAATCATGGCCAGCGCGCCCATCCACCCGAGCACCGTGGTGACCGGAATGATCTCGATCGAGAACCGCGGCTCGAAGACGAAGAACATGACACGAATCAGGAGGTACGCCGCCGCCTTGGTGGTGGTCGCCGCGATGAGAGCGCTGACCGCCGACGGGGCGTGGGAGTACGCCCCCGGAAGCCAGGTGTGCATTGGGAAGAGGGCCATCTTGATCGACATGCCGATGACCAGGAAGGCGAATCCGACGAGCACCGCCGGCGATTCGTAGAGAGGGGGCAGCCGCGCCGCGAGGTCGGCCATGTTCAGGGTGCCGGTGGTGCTGTAGAGATAGCCGACCGCCAGCAGGTAGAACGCGGCGCCGACGGTGCCCAGAATGACGTAGCGGAACGCCGAGACGACCGCGGCCCCGCTGCCGATCGACACGAGGGCGTAGCTGGTCAGCGACGTGATCTCGAGGAACACGTAGGCGTTGAACATGTCGGCGGTCGATACCAGGCCGAGCAGCCCCGCGACCAGCAGGAGATAGACGCTGTAGAACGGAACTTCCTTGGACGGGATCTCCTGGAGAACGCTGCGCTTCGAGTAGATGCCGACCAGCAGGGTGATGACCGTGATCAGCAGCAGCATCAGCGCCCCGAGCGCGTCGATGCGGAACTCGATGCCCCAGGGCGGCTCCCAACCGCCCAGGTAGTAGTGCAGCGGACCCTCCAGCGCCACCCTGCGCGCGGCCTCGAACGCCATCGCGCACGAGAAGGCCAGCGCGGTCAGGGTCAGGGGAAAGACGGCTGACCGATACCGCCATCCCACCACCGGCAGCAGGAACGCGGCGATGAGCGGTGCCAGAACGACGAGAATCGGGACCGCGGACTGGTGGACGTTCATGCCCCGCGGCCGGTGGTCGTACGGAGGCGCTCCAACAGCTCGTTCTCTTCCAGGGTGCCGAACTGCCGGTGAATCCGGAGCAACAGGGCCAGCGCGACTCCGGTGATGGCGACTCCCACCACGATCGCGGTCAGCATGAGGACGTGGGGAAGCGGATTGACGTACAAGGCTGCGTCGAGCATCGGGGCGGCGCCTTCGCCGTGTCCGTCGAGCACGATCGGGATCGACGCGTCCCGCTTGGCCGACAGCGATACCACGAACAGGATGATGGACCACTGGAAGATGTTCATCCCCACCAGCTTCTTGACGAGGTTGGACTTCCCGGTCATGGCGTAGAAGCCGATCATCATGAGGACGATGTAGCTCACCGTGTTGAAGTGTCCGCTCACGCCGTCGAGAGTCAACATCAGAACTCCAGCAGATCCCGGAAGATGGAGAGCATCGCCGCCATCACGGTGATTCCCACCCCGATTTCGATCACGAGCATGCCGATGACGCGCGGCTCCTCGAACGGGAGCAGGCCGTAGTCGAGGTAGTTGGCGCCCAGCGCCAGACAGACCACGCCGAGGCCGGCGTAGAGCAGCACCCCGGCGCTCGCGGAGGCGTTCAGGGCGGCCAGCGAGATGTGGTGCCGCAGGGTTCCCCGATCCTCGGCCAGTACCAGCAGGATGAAGCTGGCGGCCAGCGTCACCCCGCCCTGGAATCCGCCCCCCGGACTGCTGTGCCCGTGCATGACGACATAGAGCCCGAAGAGCTGGATGAACGGCACAAGGCTCCGGCACACAATTTTGATGATGACGTCCGGCGGCTGTCCGTCCGGGGCCGGGCGGGTCACTCTTCGTCCTCCTTCAGGCCGGTCCGCAGAATCAGCAGCACCGCGATGGCCCCCGTGAAGATCACGGTGACCTCACCCAGGGTATCGAAACCGCGGTAGTCGGCGAGCACTGCGGTCACCATGTTGGCCACTCCCGTTTCGTCGAGTCCGGACTCGATATAGCGGGGAGAGACATGGGTGGCGGCCGGCGCTGCCGGATCGCCGGTGTCGGCCAGGTCCAGCGACCCCATGATCAGCAGGAGTCCGGTGACGGTGGTGGCGACGAGGTGGAGAAACTTCAATCCCTGCTCATCCGATCCGTCTTGTAGACGGTGATTACGAAAAAGACGGTGGTGACGCCGGCGCCCACCGCGGCCTCCGTGAACGCCACGTCGACCGCACCCATCTCGGTCCACAGCAGGCACATGAAGAGGCTGAAGGCGGCCAGCAGCACCACCGACGCGAGGAGGTCCTTTACCTGCACCGCGGCGACCGCGCACACCACCGACAGAACCAGCAGCACGACGTGCAGCGACCAGATCATCGATCCCGCTCGCTGGTCCACCACTCGATGCGGTTCTGCTTGGCGGCCCGGGCAATCGCGTGGGTGGCGGTGGGGCTCGTGATGAGGATGAAGAGAGCCACGATCAGCAGCTTGGCGCTGGCCAGAACGAGGCCCTCGTGGCACGCTAGGCCGGCCAGCACGAGCAGGCTCCCCAGCGTGTCGCATTTTCCCGCGGCATGCATCCGGGTGTAGATGTCGGGGAACCGGATCAGGCCGATCGCCCCCGTCAGCAGGAAGAACACGCCGCCGCAGACCAGCACCATGCCCACGAGGGTCATCGTACGCGCTCGCTCTCCACGTCCACGCCCTTGTGCTCGAAATACCGCGACAGGGCGAGCGCGCCGACGAAGTTGATCAGGGCGTACAGCAGCGCGATGTCGACGAAGAACTCCACGCGGTCGAACAGCTGCCCGGTCAGCACGATCACCGCGATGGTCTTTGTGCCGATGACGTTGACCCCCACGATGCGGTCGATGATGCTCGGTCCGCGAATGACGCGATACAGCGACAGCGTCACCGCGCCCAGAATGGCGAGCGTTGCACCGAGGAAGAACGTGGAGGACATGAGGGTTGCCGACGTCGGGTCAGTTGCGGCTCCCGTCGCGCGGCGCTTCCGCCGGCTGGTTCAGCGCCAGGCCGATGCGCCGTTCCATTTCGCCGGACCGCAGACTGGCTGCAGACAGATCGCTGACCGCGTGCACGATGAACTCGTCGCCGTCGATATCCAGGGTGATGGTGCCGGGCGTGAGGGTGATCGCGTTGCCCAGGAAAACCCTGGCCACGTCCCCCCGCAATCCCGTCCGGAACCGGACGATCTGCGGCCGGAGCTGCCGCGGCCGGCAGACCAGATAGACCACGTGCAGGTTGGCGACGATGATCTGATACAGCAGCCAGGGCAGAAACCGCACCGCTCCCCACGTCGCGGCGACGAGACGCAACGACGGCGTCTCCGTGAGCAGCAGCCCGGACGAGCATTGCGCCACGAGGGCCGAACAGACGAGACCGAAGGCGAGATGGAGCGGGTCGAAATGACCGGACAACACCAGCCAGACGCCGAACAGCATCACGAGGACCGACAGTTTCCGCACTGATCCGCATTCTAACCCGGATTATTCGTGAAGGTGCTGATTCTGGAGAGACACAGGAGCCTCCATGTGGTACAAACGCAGTGCTGACAAACGTTTAGCCACGATGGAGGCCCCTGCATGGCGGCTGACAAGATATCACAGACTGTCCTGTTCCCGGAGCTCTTCGACAAGCCCGTCGTCGCCACGTTCGACCGCGAGCAGGCGAGCTCGGATGGTGGCGCCGTCCTCCTCAAGGCGGCCGAGCGGGTGTACGGCCTCGTCAAGGCGTTTGCCGGGTGTCTCGCCGACAAGCGCGCGCCGGAGAAGATTCGGCACACGCTCGCGGAGCTGATCGGACAGCGGATCTTCGGCATCGCGTGCGGTCATCCCGACGGCAACGACGCCGACCACTTGGCGGAGGATCCCATCCACAAGCTGCTGCTCGGGCGGGACCCCGTGGCCGGCGCGCCCTTGGCGTCGCAACCAACGATTTCGCGGTTCGAGAACGGCCCGGGCCGCGGCGCGCTCTACCGAATGGCGCGGGAGTTGGCGGCGTGCGTGATCGAGCGGCATCGACGCCGCCTGCGGCGGCGGGTGTGGCGGGTCACCATCGATCTGGACCCGACCGACGACCGGACGCATGGCGCGCAACAACTGACGTTCTTCAACGGGCACTACGACAGTTGGTGCTATCTGCCGCTGCTCGCGTTCCTGACTTTCAACGACGAGAAGGAGCAGTATCTGTGCGCGGCGGTGCTGCGGCCGGGCAAGGCGGTGGCGGCCGACGGGACCCTGAGCTTGCTGTGTCGGCTGCTGCCGATGCTGCGGGCGGCGTTTCCGGCGACTCGGTTTCTCGTCCGGCTCGACGGGGGCTTTGCGACCCCGGAGATCCTCGATTTCCTGGATGCCGAACCTGGGCTCGACTACGTGGTCGCGATGGGGAAGAACGCGGTGTTGCAGCGGCATGCCGAATCCGCGATGGCCGTGGCCCGCGCGCAGAGCGAAGCCAGTGGCCGAACCGAGCACGTCTATACCGACACCCGCTACGCGGCCCGCACGTGGGGCCGCGAACGCCGGGTCGTGATCAAGGCGGAAGTGGTCCGGCTCAAGGGTCGCGAGCCGCGGGACAATCCGCGCTTCGTCGTGACGAATCTCTTGGAGAGCTCGCGCTTCGTCTACGAGAGGGTCTACTGCGCCCGCGGGGACATCGAGAACCGGATCAAGGAGTTGCTGGATGGCCTGCAGATCGACCGCACGAGCTGCTGCAAGTTCCTGGCGAACCAGTTGCGCGTGTTGCTGACCGCGGCGGCCTACGTACTCATGCAGGAGCTGCGGCTGCGGGCGGCGCGCACCGGCTGTGCCCGCACCCAAGTGACGTGGCTGCGCGACCGGCTGCTGAAGCTGGGGGTGCATGTCGTCGGCTCGGCGCGCCGCATCGTCCTGCATCTACCACGGGCGACGCCCCATCTCCACGCGTGGCGGCGCATCGCGCTCGCGCTCGGCGCCCGCGCGGGTTAGTCAGAGCCCGCGCGGGGGCTCGGCGCACGTCTCGGTCCCGGGCGGCACCGCCCGTTCCGGCAGAACCTTCCCCCCACTTGGCCTCCGCAACCGCCCGGTGCCCGTGAAGGGCCACTCCACGCCTCCTGCCGCGTCCGTCGCCGCGTCCGAGAGGCTCCGCTCGCGGTCAAGCAGGCCCGGCCCCAGCAGAGCCTTCCCTGCCGCCCGCCTCTCCGCCACCGCCCGACGGCACGACCGGCTACTCTACGCCGCGGTGCGCGCGCCACCACGTCCGAGGCCCTGCTCGCGGCCGATCATGCCCCGTCCGTGACGGACGCCCGAGCTTCATGAATAATGCAGGCTAACAGCCCGCGGCGGTGCGCCGTGAGAAGGCGCCATTCCTCAGCGGGTGCGAATCCCGCCCGGCAACTGTCGCTCCAGCTCGGTAGCAGTCGGAGCGGACGATGGAGGTAACGACATCGGCTGAAGCACTCCGACGACCAAGGGCCGCCCTGGGTGGCTCAGCGACCATGCGGGCCGCAACGCGAGTGAACGCCGAGCAGACCCCGAAACCTGTGACGCGGAGGCCGACCCGCCCGCCACACGGGGAAGGCTGCCAGCGGTTGGGAAGTGAGCGACACAAGCACCGACCGTTTCCGCCGGGGTATTGGCGGCGGCACGCATGGAAGAGGGGGATGGACGCAACACGGGAAGCCCTGGCGGTGGCGTGGCACGCGCCAACCGACAGCCCGCGAGGGTGATGTCGGGCCGTGCAGGGTGGCGGAGAGGCCCGTAGTACCGAGGAAGCCGGGTAACGCCGGTGGAGGGAAGGGGCCTCGGTTCGAGAGCAGCGCATGACCGGAGGAAGGGACGTGGGGACTGGCGAGAGCCTAACCGCCTCAGCACGTGTTCAGGGACTCCAGAGGGCGCTACATGCGAAAGCGAAGGAAGCTCCGGGCTTCCGGTTCTACTCGCTGAGCGACAAGGTGTGGCGTGACGATGTGCTCGCGGTCGCCTGGCAGACTGTCCGCCGCAACGGCGGCGCGGCCGGGGTGGACGACGAGACGGTCGCGGACATCGAGTCACAGGGGGTGGACCGTTGGCTGGGAGCACTGGCGCGGGACCTGAAGGAGGGGACCTACCGTCCGCGAGCGGTTCGGCAGGTCCTCATCCCGAAGAAGCAACGCGGGAAATTCCGGCCGTTGGGCATTCCGTGTCTCCGGGACCGGGTGGCGCAGACGGCGGCGATGCTGGTGTTGTCGCCGATCTTCGAAGCGGACCTGCAACCGGAGCAGTATGCGTACCGGCCGGGCCGAGACGCGCATGACGCGGTCAAGCGCGTGCATCGGCTGCTGACGACGGGCCATCGGGAGGTGGTGGACGCCGACTTGTCAGACTACTTCGGCCAAATTCCGCACGCGGACCTGATGCGGTCCATCGCGCGTCGTGTGAGCGACGGGCGGCTGTTGGGCTGGGTCAAAGCGTGGCTGGAGATGGCGGTGGAGGAGGACGACGGGCACGGTGGACGCCGCCGCACGAACCGGGCGCGTCGGGAGCGGAAGGGGACCCCGCAGGGGTCTCCGATTTCGCCGCTGTTCAGCAACATCTACATGCGTCGCTTCATCTTGGGCTGGAAGGTGCTGGGCTACGCCCGGCGCTTCGAGGCGGAAATCGTCAACTACGCGGACGACTTCGCGGTTCTCGGCCGAGCACCGGCAGCGGAGATGCTGACTGCGCATTCCGGTGAAGTTGAACGCCAGATCCGGGGATGGTGAACACGGAATCCGGCGAACGTGAACGGCTCGTCGGAGCACAACGACGTTTCCTCGGTCGGTTTCCTCCCATCGGCTTCGCAACGGGTGTTCGAGTCCTACCCGTGACGTCGTTTTCGAAGAGTACAACGATCTTGCCTGTGGAGCGTATGGGCGGCGTTCTGGGCTGTCCAAGGCGGTGTGGGAAACGCGCCTCGACGCGGGTGCAGTCAGCCGCCAGCGTATCGTGCGCGTTTTCCCATACCGCCGGTGCGCTCCACGGGCCGGCCTGCCCCCGGCGGGGACCGGCGGCGTGCTGGACCGGGGCTGACCTCGGTAGTGCCGCGGTGGGGGCTGGCGTTGGGATGCTCATGTCGTCTGCCGGGTGCGGGTCTTCGGCGCGTCGTGCGTCCGTCGCATCGAGCGGCCCTTCAACTCGATGCGGTGCGCGTCGTGGAGCAGGCGGTCGCAGATGGCGTCGGCCTGGTTGGCGTCGCCGATGACGGCGTGCCAGTCGGCCACGGGCAACTGGCTGGCGATGAGGGTCGAGGCGCGTTCGGCCCGGTCCTCGATGACCTCGGTGAGGTCGCGCCGCTCGGCGTCGCGCAGCGGTGCGATCATCCAGTCGTCGATGGCGAGCAGGTCGAGCTTGGCGAGGCGAGTCAGGAGCCGGGCGTAGGACCCGTCGCCGCGGCCGACGGCGAGCTCGTGCAGCAGGCGCGGCATCCGGACGTAGCGTGCGGTGAAGCCGCGGCGGCAGGCCCGTTCGACGAACGCGCAACAGAGGAAGCTTTTTCCGATCCCGGTGGGACCGATCAGGACCAAGTTGTGACGCTCGGCGACCCACGCGCAGGCGCCGAGAGTCAGGACCTGCTGGCGGTTGAGCCGGCGCGGATGGGTGAAGTCGACGGCCTCGAGCGTGGCGGGATGGCGCAGCTTGGCGGCGCGGAGCCGCCGCTGGAGCTTGCGCTGCTCGCGGGCCGTCCATTCGGCGTCGACGAGCAGGCCGAAGCGTTCCTCGAAGCCGAGGGCGGCGGCCTCGGCGGTCTGGAGCTGGTGGTGGCAGGCGTCGGCCATCGCGCCGAGCTTCATGGCGTTGAGCTTGTCGAGGGTCTGTTCGATCAGCATGGGTCCTCCCCAGTGGTGGTCGCGGCGTAGTAGTCGGCGCCGCGGATGTT
The DNA here is from genome assembly GCA_965229825.1 of Vicinamibacterales bacterium. Lineage (GTDB taxonomy): Bacteria > Acidobacteriota > Vicinamibacteria > Vicinamibacterales > UBA8438 > JAJEEA01. The sequence goes on along the minus strand of CBDDJQ010000009.1, from coordinate 269,548 downwards.
GGCGTGGGTGGGCGTCGGGGCGGTCTCGGCCGGCGGCTCCAGGGGCAGACGGTCCTGGCCGGTGGCGAGGATGTTCTTGACGGTGTGGAAGCGGCAGGAGCCGAGGGCCATGGCGCGGGCGCTCGCGGCGTCGAGCCGGGGGTTGCCGTGCTGCCGCCCCAACCGCATGAGCCCGAGCACGGCCTTGTATCCCTGCTCCGGATGGGGGCGGCTCTCGAGGATTCGAGCGACGAGCTCACCGGTCGCCGGTCCGACCTTCTCGGCCCAACGGATGAGACGCGACGGGGTCCACTCGGCGTGCGCGCGATGGGCGCTCGGCATGTGCTCGGCGACGGTGGACGGCTGTCCGTCGTAGCGGCGGGGGTGCGACGACACGCGGCGGCCTTTGAAGAAGACCTCGACGGTGGTCGTGGTGTAGCGGACCTCGACCTGCTCGCGGAGGAGCTGGAACGGCACGCTGTAGGCGTGCCGCTCGACGAGGACGTGGTAGTCGATGGAGACGCGGCACAGCTTCCAGTACGCGAGGACATAGCGCGTGGCCGGCAGGGGTCGTAGCGCCGGGCGGTCGAGCTGCTCGTAGAGGGCGCGGCGGCTGATGCCCAGCTTCTTCATCGGCCGGTCGTTGAGCGCGTCGAGGCGGACGCGGATCGCCAGGTTCAGGGCACCGAGGCTGAAGAACGTCTCGTCGCGGAGCCGGGCGAGTATCCACCGCTGGGCCAGGAGTACTGCGCCCTCCACGGCGGCTTTATCTCTTGGTTTCCTCGGCCGCGCCGGGACGACGACGGCGCCGTAGTGGGCGGCGAGGTCCTCGTAGGTGCGATTGACGCCCGGCTCGTAGCGGCAGGGACGCGTGATGGCGCTCTTGAGCTGGTCGGGGACCCACAAGGCCGTCGTGCCCCCGTAGTACCCGACCATGCGGGTGTGGGCGTCGACCCAGTCGGGCAACTGCTGGGTGGCGGTCGCCTCGGCGTAGGTTAAGCCGCTGGCGCCGAGCACGGCGACGAACAGCTCGACGCGTCGCAATTCTCCGGTGTGCCGGTCGACCAGCGCCGGACGTTTCCCCGAGAAGTCGATGAACGTCTTCTCGCCGGCGCGGTGGACCTGCCGCATCGACGGCCGCAGCCGTCGCGCCCACTGCCGGTAGAGCTCGCAGAACTGGGTGCGGCGGTAGCCGTGCGGATGAACCTGGGCGTACTCCTCCCAGAGGAGCTGCAGCGTGACGCCGTCGCGCTTGAGCTCGCGGTGGATGTACGCGCAGTCAGGCTGGCTCCGGTCGTGCACCGGGGCGGCGCGTGGGAACAACCGGGCCTCGAGGGCCGCGTCATCCAACTCGGCCGGCAGTGGCCAACCCAACCCTCGTTGTGCGGTCCGCTGCAGATACAGCGAGACCGTGCCCACGCCGATCGCGCAGGCTTGGGCTATCGCCCGGTGGGACAACCCCCGCTCGTGCTTGAGACGGAGAACCTCACGAATCTTCCTCACCAGTAGCCTCCGTGCCGGCATCGCCTCGCCCTCCTTTCGGAAGGCCAGCGTGCGGCGATCAGGCTACCGACGAGCGTTCACGATGACCGGATTCCGTGTTCAACTTCACCGGATCCCGTGTTCAACATCCCGGATCCGGTGTTCAACTTCCGCCGGATCCGGCGTTCAACTTCCGCCGGATTACGCACGGTGTGCAACTCGACGACCAGCGCGGCGACGTTCGGGCCCAGTTGAGCGGCAGCCGCGCCCAACGCGTCGGAGGTCTGCAGCGCGTGCCGGCCCTGCACGCGCCGCTGACACTGCGAGCAGTGGCCCACCTCGATGTCGAAGCGCCGCACGAGGGGACGCACCTCGGGCAGGTCTTCCTGATACTGCGACGCCACACGGTCCAGCGCGACCGCGCCGCCGCAGTCCGGACAGCTCGTCGGGGCCGGCGCCACGTGGGTCTCGTCAGCCTGCGTCGGCGGCCGGCGGCGCCCCTGCCTGCCGTACTCCGCCCCGGCTCGCCGCCCGGGACGCCCGCCGCGTCCCTGCGGACGGTCCTTGGCGAAGGGGGCCGCTTGTCGGCGGCCGGCGCGCCGCGCCGCCTCGAGCTCCTTCTCCAGATGCTCGCTGCGGCGCTTCCAGTGATCCCGCTCCTCGATCAGCTTCGCCTTGTCTCGTTCGAGGCGCTCGATGCGCACGTCCCGAGGGTCTCGCTGAGGCCCAGGACCCTTCGAACCGCCGCGGTCATCGCTCTTGCGCGCCATACTTCACGTATCGGCACACGCCCGCCGTACCTGCACACCTTTTCGTGGATTTTCTCGCCACGACCCGCTAACCGAAGACAGAGCCTTTTGGCCTGGAGCGAGGCGGCGGTGTTGTTCGAGAGGCAGGACGCCATAGTGCGGGAGATTCGGGGGCTGCGGCTGCGGCCGCCCGATACGGGGAGGGAACCGGACCCGACGACGATCAGAGGCGGTCTTTTGTTTCGGGTTCTCGATGGTGGGCTGCGCGCGGGGTGTGATCCAGGTGAGTGTCAAGCGCTAGCCCGGATTATTCGTGAAGGTGCTGATTCTGGAGAGACACAGGAGCCTCCATGTGGTACAAACGCAGTGCTGACAAACGTTTAGCCACGATGGAGGCCCCTGCATGGCGGCTGACAAGATATCACAGACTGTCCTGTTCCCGGAGCTCTTCGACAAGCCCGTCGTCGCCACGTTCGACCGCGAGCAGGCGAGCTCGGATGGTGGCGCCGTCCTCCTCAAGGCGGCCGAGCGGGTGTACGGCCTCGTCAAGGCGTTTGCCGGGTGTCTCGCCGACAAGCGCGCGCCGGAGAAGATTCGGCACACGCTCGCGGAGCTGATCGGACAGCGGATCTTCGGCATCGCGTGCGGTCATCCCGACGGCAACGACGCCGACCACTTGGCGGAGGATCCCATCCACAAGCTGCTGCTCGGGCGGGACCCCGTGGCCGGCGCGCCCTTGGCGTCGCAACCAACGATTTCGCGGTTCGAGAACGGCCCGGGCCGCGGCGCGCTCTACCGAATGGCGCGGGAGTTGGCGGCGTGCGTGATCGAGCGGCATCGACGCCGCCTGCGGCGGCGGGTGTGGCGGGTCACCATCGATCTGGACCCGACCGACGACCGGACGCATGGCGCGCAACAACTGACGTTCTTCAACGGGCACTACGACAGTTGGTGCTATCTGCCGCTGCTCGCGTTCCTGACTTTCAACGACGAGAAGGAGCAGTATCTGTGCGCGGCGGTGCTGCGGCCGGGCAAGGCGGTGGCGGCCGACGGGACCCTGAGCTTGCTGTGTCGGCTGCTGCCGATGCTGCGGGCGGCGTTTCCGGCGACTCGGTTTCTCGTCCGGCTCGACGGGGGCTTTGCGACCCCGGAGATCCTCGATTTCCTGGATGCCGAACCTGGGCTCGACTACGTGGTCGCGATGGGGAAGAACGCGGTGTTGCAGCGGCATGCCGAATCCGCGATGGCCGTGGCCCGCGCGCAGAGCGAGGCCAGTGGCCGAACCGAGCACGTCTATACCGACACCCGCTACGCGGCCCGCACGTGGGGCCGCGAACGCCGGGTCGTGATCAAGGCGGAAGTGGTCCGGCTCAAGGGTCGCGAGCCGCGGGACAATCCGGCTCTCCTCAAACGGGTGTGGGTGGGTTGAGGCGCGATCGGCGGGTCGGCGAGGGGTGCTGGCAGTTCACCTGACCGGCGGCGGGCGTGGCGCACCGTGGCGGGATATAGTCGGAGCGGAGTAGCTGCGGGCCGGCCGGCGTGTCAACGCGCTACGCGCGTCCTTCGCTGCGCTGCGGCCCTTCGGGTGACACACCGTCCGTCCCTCCGCTCAAGCAGCAGATATGGGCCTTGCGGCCCGGCCTGGACGGGGGCGTCCCGGCCGTCCACGACAACGCGGAAAGCGCGACGGCTGGCGGTTCGGGGATAGACGCTGGCTGATTGCCCCAACGGCCACCTCGGGTCCCGGCGCCGGCGGCGGACGCCCGTTGGGCGGGGCCAAGGGTGTTGTCGGGGCCGCGTGCGTCGTCTCGCTTGGCGGAAGCGGTTGCAAACGCAAGGGGCTTCCTGGTCTCATGGGCGTGTATCACCACGACCCGCGAGGAGGAGAGCCCCATGCGTCTGACTACGTTACTACGGCGGCTGTTGGGTGTCACGCAGATGTACGTCAAGCAGGTGGAAATGGCCGCCGACGGTCCGTTGACGGTGTCGGTGGAGCCGGCGTGGCGGCGTTCCCGGTGCGGGACGTGCGGGAAGCGGTCGCCGCGGTATGACCGGCAGCCGGTGCGCGAGTGGCGGCATCTGTCCTGGGGCCGGATGCCGGCGTGGCTGCGGTATGCGCCGTGGCGGGTGTCGTGCCGGCGTTGCCGCGGGGTGAAGGTGGAGCAGGTGCCGTGGGCGAGCGGCAGCAGCGTGTTCACGTCGGGGTTCGAGGAATTGGCGGCGTATCTGGCGCAGGTGACGGACCGGACGGCGGTGAGCCGCCTGCTGGGGATATCGTGGGTGACGGTGGGCAGCATCGTGGAACGGGTTGTGGCGCGGCGGCTGGACGGGGCTCGGTTCGCCAAGCTGAGACGAATCGGCGTCGATGAGTTCAGCTACCGGAAGCGTCACCGCTACCTGACGATCGTGGTTGACCATGACGAGCGTCGGGTGGTTTGGGCGGGGCGGGGGCGCAGCGCCGAGACGCTGGGGGCCTTCTTCGAGCAGTTGGGACCTGGTGGCTGTGCGCGGATCGAGTTGGTGACGGCGGACCTGGCGTCGAGCTGGCAGAAGGCGCTGCGGGCGTGGGTTCCGCACGCGCGGGTGGTGTTCGACCGGTTTCACGTTGAACGGCTTGCGGCGGATGCGGTTGACGAGGTGCGGCGTTCGGAGCAGCGGCGGCTGGCCTCGGAGCCGGAGGATGCGAAGGCGCTCAAGGGGACGCGCTATGCGTTGCTGAAGCACCCGGCGCGGCTGAGGCCTGGTGAGGCCCGGCGTCTGGAGACGTTGCGTCGTAAGAACCGGGCGCTGGACCGGGCCTACGAACTGAAGGAGTACCTGGCGACGATCCTGGGGCAGGCGACACCCGAGGATGCGCCGGCGCTGCTCGATGAGTGGCTGGAGTGGGCTGCGCGGTCCCGCCTGACGCCGTTCGTGAAGCTGGGGCGTACGATTCGGAAACACGCTGAAGGCATCCTGGCGTACCTGGACACGAAGATGACGAACGGTCCGGTGGAGGGCATCAACAACAAGCTGCGGGTGATCGCGCGTCGCGCCTATGGCTTCCACTCGCCCGGCGCGTTGATCTCGATGCTGTTCCTCTGCTGTGGAGGCATAGAACTGGCGCCGCCGCTACCCACACGCATTTGAGGAGACTCTGATCTCGATGCTGTTCCTCTGCTGTGGAGGCATAGAACTGGCGCCGCCGCTACCCACACGCATTTGAGGAGACTCGACAATCCGCGCTTCGTCGTGACGAATCTCTTGGAGAGCTCGCGCTTCGTCTACGAGAGGGTCTACTGCGCCCGCGGGGACATCGAGAACCGGATCAAGGAGTTGCTGGATGGCCTGCAGATCGACCGCACGAGCTGCTGCAAGTTCCTGGCGAACCAGTTGCGCGTGTTGCTGACCGCGGCGGCCTACGTACTCATGCAGGAGCTGCGGCTGCGGGCGGCGCGCACCGGCTGTGCCCGCACCCAAGTGACGTGGCTGCGCGACCGGCTGCTGAAGCTGGGGGTGCATGTCGTCGGCTCGGCGCGCCGCATCGTCCTGCATCTACCACGGGCGACGCCCCATCTCCACGCGTGGCGGCGCATCGCGCTCGCGCTCGGCGCCCGCGCGGGTTAGTCAGAGCCCGCGCGGGGGCTCGGCGCACGTCTCGGTCCCGGGCGGCACCGCCCGTTCCGGCAGAACCTTCCCCCCACTTGGCCTCCGCAACCGCCCGGTGCCCGTGAAGGGCCACTCCACGCCTCCTGCCGCGTCCGTCGCCGCGTCCGAGAGGCTCCGCTCGCGGTCAAGCAGGCCCGGCCCCAGCAGAGCCTTCCCTGCCGCCCGCCTCTCCGCCACCGCCCGACGGCACGACCGGCTACTCTACGCCGCGGTGCGCGCGCCACCACGTCCGAGGCCCTGCTCGCGGCCGATCATGCCCCGTCCGTGACGGACGCCCGAGCTTCATGAATAGTCTTTGGTTAGCGGGTAAGGGTGAGAAACTCCGCGAAGCGGTGTGCAGGTTCGGGGCACGCGTGCCGATACATGGGGTATGGCTCGAGAGAAGGGCAAACGCGGCGGTTCGGACGCGTCCCGGCCGGAGCGGGATTCTCGCGACGCGCGCATCAAGGAACTTGGGCGGGAGAACGACCGCCTGAAACGCGAGAACGACCGTTTGGAGCGCGAGAACGACCACCTGAAACAGCAGTTGGAGGCGTCGCGTCGCGCCGGCCGCCGACAAGCGGCGCCCTTCGCCAAGGACCGGCCGCAGGGTCACGGCAAGCGGCCCGGCCGGCGGCCCGGTGCGCAGTACGGGCGGCACGGCTGCCGTCTCCGCCCGGCGCGGGTCGACGAAACCCACGCAGCGCCGGTCCCCTCGGCGTGCCCGGACTGCGGCGGCGCGGTCGAAGTGGCCCGCGTGGCGTCGCAGTATCAGGAGGACCTGCCCAAGGTGCGCCCCATCGTGCGCCGGTTCGACATCGAGGTCGGGCACTGCTCGCAGTGCCGGCGGCGGGTGCAGGGCCGCCACGCCTTGCAGACCTCCGACGCGCTGGGAGCCGCCGGGGCGCAACTCGGCCCCGGCGTGGTCGCGCTGGTCGTGGAGTTGCACACGGGGATGGGGGTGCCGCTGGCGAAGGTCGCCGACTTGCTGCGGACCAACTTCAATCTGCGCGTTACGCCGAGCGGTCTGGTCCACCTGCTGCACCGCACCGCCCGCGACGCCGCGCCGGCCTACGCGGAGTTGTGCGAGCAAGTCCGCAACGCGCCCGTGGTCACGCCGGACGAGACCGGCTGGCGCGTCGGCGCCGACCGCCACTGGCTCTGGGCGTACGCCACCCTGGACACGACGGTCTACGCCATCTGCCGCGGCCGCGGGTTCGACGATGCGGCCACCGTGCTCGGGACCGACTACGCCGGCGTGCTCGTGCGCGACGGATGGGCGCCGTACCGCTGCTTCCGCGACGCCGAGCACCAATCGTGTCTTGCGCACCTGCTCCGACGATGCAAGGAACTCCAGGAGGACCATCCCGACAGTCGCTGGGCCGGCGATGTGCAGGCGACCTTGCAGGCCGGCCTCGACCTGCGCGACCGCTGCAACGCGGGAGAACTGAGTGAGCACGGCATGGCGACGGCCCGCGGCCGACTCATCGCCCGGCTCGGTCGGCTGGTCGACGCACCGCCGCCGCTGAAAGACGCAGTGCGTTTCGCCAATCACCTGGTCACCGAATTCCTCGCCGTTTTCCTCTTCCTGTGGGACCCCTCGCTGGACGCCACCAACTGGCGCGCCGAACAGGCCATCCGGCCCGCCGTGGTCATCCGCAAGGTGTGCGGCGGCAACCGCACCCGCCGCGGGGCCGACACCCAGCAGGTGCTGTCCAGCGTGGTGCGCACCGCCCGCCAACGCGACCTCGGTCTGCCGCCGTTGATCGCCACGATTTTGCGGGCCACCGAACCCGCCGTCCCTGCCGCCCTCATCGCCGGGCGCGCCGCCGCTGGCGCCGTCGAGGAGATGTGCGCCACCGAACCGATTGGCCCCGAGGTTCTCGGGCTCCCGCCGCCCCCCGCGTAGGCGGGCACGCCTCCAAACGACCGCTTCGAAGCGCGGCCGGTCCCGCGGCTCGCCGCGACGCTGTGCTCCGCGGGTCGGCTGTCGGATCTGCGCAGCGGGTGTCCCGAGTGGGCTGGGCTCGGTCACCACCGCACCCGTCGGCAGGCCGGCGCTTCGGTCCGGTTTCCTCCCCGCGGCATCGTATTGGCGGTGGAGGCAATCCGTGAACGAAACCATCGGGCCAACGCAACCTCGTCGCGGCTCTGAACTTCCGCTTTCCAGGCCCATTTCAGCCCCGTATTTGTTGAGAAATAACCCGCTAAACAAATACCATGAATAATGCAGGCTAGTGGATGCGATTCGCGCCCAGGGGTCTGACGCGTGGCGTTTCGCGGCTTTGCTGCGGCTAGCGGAGGCGAGGCCGTCGGCGGTGGCCGTGGAGGTACTTGGAGCGGCCCATGAGGGAGCGGGGGGAAACGACGAGCTGAATCTCACGTACGCGTGGACACTGTATCGTAGTGGCGAACGGGCACTCGCGCAGGAGATTGTCAACCGGTTGCGCCACATTAGATTCGAAGCGAGTCGAAGGCACAGTTGGGGACTGTCGGATGTCGCGTACACCGCCAGGCTGCGGTGGCTCCAGGCCCTGCTCGGCATTCCGGAAGGGGAGGTGCCGAAGGCGAAGGACGCGCATGAAGAGGCGTATGTTAGGGTCGAACGGACGGCTAGACGAGTTGGTGAATGGCGTGCACGCGTGGCCCGGGACGAAGCGCCAGCCGACCGTCGGAGTTTGTTTCGGTCTTTCTTGCTGTTCCACAACCGGTCGGTGCATTTTGCCACGGTATCGCCAAGCCACAACTTTATCCTGCAGACGTCGCGGAAGGCAATCTACGAAGAGGTCGCTGGACTGGCGAAGGCGATGGGGATGCGGGGACTTGGGGCTTTGCGCGACGTGGTAGTAGAGCTGGCTGACGGCCCGGCAGCGGTGCAGTTTGCGCCGCATCACCGCAGGTACTTTGCGCGTCTGTTCTGGGAGGAGGGTGCTATGGCTCAGGACGAGGCCGTTGCAATGGGGCTGTCATCGACGGTGGACGCGGACGACGAGGATCCGGCGGAGCGGGAACGCGCGTGTCTGGAGGTGGCCGCGTTCCTGCGGGCGGTTGGGGAGGAGACGGGGTCGGCCGGCTGGAAGGGGAGGGCGAGCGAAGTTTCGGCTGGTGCGGGTAGCCATAAAGACTATCACATGGCGCATGTCAGCGAATGGTTGACGCGGTCAGTGGCTGAGGGGGATCGGGCGACGTTGGAGATCCTGGAGGGATTCGCGCGGGCGGTTGAGATTTCGGGCGGGGACGGGGGGACGGAAGCAGCAGCGTCGACCCTCCGCTTGAGCGGTTGGAACCGGGGCGTGCGTGGCGCTTGGCTGTGGAGCAGGTAGACCGCGACGTATTGACCGTGTGGCAGGTGCTGGAAGCGCTGGTCGTGGGGGGCGTTGAAGCTGGGGCGGATCCGGAGTTCGTGAGCGCGGTCTACGGTGAACTTCTTGTGTTGGTCTTCGGTTAGCGGGTCGTGGCGAGAAAATCCACGAAAAGGTGTGCAGGTACGGCGGGCGTGTGCCGATACGTGAAGTATGGCGCGCAAGAGCGATGACCGCGGCGGTTCGAAGGGTCCTGGGCCTCAGCGAGACCCTCGGGACGTGCGCATCGAGCGCCTCGAACGAGACAAGGCGAAGCTGATCGAGGAGCGGGATCACTGGAAGCGCCGCAGCGAGCATCTGGAGAAGGAGCTCGAGGCGGCGCGGCGCGCCGGCCGCCGACAAGCGGCCCCCTTCGCCAAGGACCGTCCGCAGGGACGCGGCGGGCGTCCCGGGCGGCGAGCCGGGGCGGAGTACGGCAGGCAGGGGCGCCGCCGGCCGCCGACGCAGGCTGACGAGACCCACGTGGCGCCGGCCCCGACGAGCTGTCCGGACTGCGGCGGCGCGGTCGCGCTGGACCGTGTGGCGTCGCAGTATCAGGAAGACCTGCCCGAGGTGCGTCCCCTCGTGCGGCGCTTCGACATCGAGGTGGGCCACTGCTCGCAGTGTCAGCGGCGCGTGCAGGGCCGGCACGCGCTGCAGACCTCCGACGCGTTGGGCGCGGCTGCCGCTCAACTGGGCCCGAACGTCGCCGCGCTGGTCGTCGAGTTGCACACCGAGCTGGGCATGCCGCTGGAGAAGGTCGTCCGCGTTCTGCGGACGCAGTTCGGACTGTCGGTGACCAAGGGCGGCCTGGTCCAACTGCTGCACCGCACCGCCGACGCGGCGGCGCCCGCGTATGCGGCGCTGCGCGAGCAGGTCCGCTGCAGTCCGGTGGTCACGCCGGATGAGACCGGCTGGCGGGTGAACGCGATCCTCCACTGGCTGTGGGCGTTCGCCACCCCGGAGACGACGGTCTATGCCATCTGCGACGGCCGGGGGTTCGCCGAGGCGGCGGCGGTTCTCGGCCCCGACTTCGCCGGCGTGCTGGTGCGGGACGGGTGGGTGGCCTATCGCGGCTTCAAGAAGGCGCCGCATCAAACGTGCCTGGCCCACCTCTTGAGACGGTGCAAGGACTTGCAGGCCGCTCATCCCGACAGCCCGTGGGCGGGCGCGGTGCAGGCGGTCCTGCGGGACGGCCTCGCCCTGCGGGACCGCTCGAACGCGGGCGAAATCAGTGAGCACGGTCTGGCGTCGGCCCGCGGTCGGCTCGCCGCCCGGCTCGGCCGGCTGATCGACACCGCGCCGCCGTTGGCCGCCGCCGAGCGCTTCGCCAAGCACTTGGCCAACGAATTCCCGGCGGTGTTCCTCTTCTTGTGCGACCCGTCGATCGACGCCACCAACTGGCGGGCCGAACAGGCCATCCGACCCGCAGTGGTCACGCGTAAGGTCTGCGGCGGCAACCGCACCCGGCGCGGGGCCGACACCCAGCAGGTGCTGGCCAGCGTCGTGCGTACCGCCCGCCAACGCAACCTCGACCCGCGCTCGCTGATCACGACGATGCTGTGCGCCCCCGAACCCGTCGTGCCCGAAGCGCTTGCGTTGCCGCCGCCCGCCTGACGCCGGGCGGCGTGGAAACCGCTCATCCGCTTCCCGTCCTCCTGCGCGCCCCCGGCCCGCACTCAATCCGCGCCGTCCCGCCGCCGCCCGAGCCCGCGACCCGTGGGTTTCGCCGCCAGCGGCGGGAACGCCACCAGGCAGCTCGCCGCTGTTCGCGGCGTCGGTCCCCGCCGCGTGTCCCTCATGGCGGCGGCGCCGTCGCCGGGACCCGCGTGGTCTCGCGCCGCCGCGGGGGACCGGGGCGCCGCGGAGCCGCCAGACCCAGCGCTCCGCGAGCGAACCAGCCGGACCGACCGTCGCTGCCGATGACGCGCCGACAAGCTGCCTTGGCGACAATGGGACTGCGAGTCTGCCATGGGCGCTCTCAACAGCGACATGCTCTGCACAGGTCCGCCGGCCGGCGAGTCGCCCCTCGTGCCCCTCGTTTCCGGCCTCCTCACAGCCACAGAGACCGACGCTGCGATGCCGACAAATCTGCGCGGGGACAACCTCGTCATGCAGCAACTTCCCCGACGGCTCGGTTCATTTCCGCCCATTTCCACTGGAGAAAATCAGTCCCGCACCCGGTAACCGAATACGAGTTTTGTTGAGGATTTGAACGGGGCGGAGTCGCTTGCGGTCCGTAGCGTGGCGCGCCGGATTTGCGAGGGGCAGGGTTGGCCATGGAAGGACGGTGTAGCCGCAGAGGCTTATCCCGTGGTTCTAGTGGCGCGAGCGTCGGCTGGTCCGCGAGAATCCCGGATGCTGCTTGGCGGCGATGCGACGGATGCGTGGGACCTGCATCAGGCAGTGATTGCGCCGCTTCGTCGGGCGGGGCTCGACGAAGATGAATTGCGGTCGGAATTTGAAGCGTCATATAGATCGCTCAAGAGGGTGTACCCGTGGAGTGATCAGGAACGGCTGCGTCGCTGGATGGATGCGCTATTGGTGAGATTCTGGCTTAGGGTCTGCGCAAAAATAACTTCCTGCAAACGGCTGTAGTGTCGCAGTAGAACGCGGCGGTCAAGCACGCTCGCGCCCGGTGACTTCTCCACTCAGACAGGGCGAATTTCGGATTGAAGGGTAGCAATCCGACCTTGGATTGCGGCATGATTGCGGAATCTATAGTCCGTAATGGTGCCACAATGAGACCAACCCAATTCTCCGTCGACACCGTCGTCGCCCTGCTCCGAAAGCAGACCGTCGCTGCCCTGCCCGACGTGATGGCCGCCCTCGGTCCCCGCGTCAGCAGGCGCACCGCGTTCCGCAAGCTCAGGGACCTCGACGCCCGCACCAGCTACTCCCATCGCGGCGGCTACTATACGCTCGACGAGGTCGCCGACTTCGACCAACACGGGCTGTGGGCGTTCGTGGGCGTTCGCCGGCGTCCGCTTCTCCCGCGCCGGCACCCTCGTCGCAACCGCCGAGGCGTTTGTCAACGACGCGGAAGCCGGACACTTCGTCGACGAGCTCGACAACCGGCTCGGTGTCGGCACCCAGGACGCCCTGCGCAAGCTCGTCGGCGACGGCCGGCTGACGCGGCACAAGCTCGCCGGCCAGTTCCTCTACTGCGCCACCGACCACGCGCAGAAGACGCATCAACTCCGCGCCCGACGGCTGCTGATGGCCACGCCCGGACTCGGGCGGCCCCTGCCCGACGCCGACCTGATGCCCGACGAGTTGCGCGCCGCCATCGTGTTGTTCGCCAGCCTCCTCGACGAGCGCCAGCGCCGGCTGTTCGCCGGACTCGAATCGCTCAAGTGCGGGTGGGGCGGCGACCGGCGCATCGCCACCCTCCTCGGCATCGACCCGTCGACCGTCGCCGTCGGCCGGCGGCAGCTCGTCGGTCGCGATGTCGAGGTCGACCGGGTGCGGCGCGCGGGCGGCGGACGAACACCGACGGAAAAAAAACGCCGGAAGTCATCGCCCGCATCGAAGCCCTGATGACCCACGAGACGGCCGGCGACCCGGTCAGCGGCCTGAAGTGGACACGCCGCACGACCGCCAAGCTCGCCGACGAACTCCGCGGGCTCGGCATCCACGTCTGCCCGCAGACCGTCGCGCGACTGCTCAAGGCCATGGGCTACTCGCTGCGCGTCAACCACAAGAAGCTCGCCGGCGCCTCGCATCCGAACCGAGACCGGCAGTTCCGGCACATCACCGACTTGCGCGAGCGCTGCGCCGCCGACAACAGCCCCCTCATCAGCGTCGATACCAAGAAGAAGGAGCTCGTCGGCACGTTCCGCCATCCCGGCGCCAAGTGGGACCGCAGCCCCGAACTCGTCAACGACCACGACTTCCGCTCCGACGCCGACGGCCTCGCCGTGCCCTACGGCATCTACGACCCCCGCGCCAATGCCGGCACCGTCTTCGTCGGCAGAACCGCCGACACCCCGGCGTTCGCCGTCGACTGCATCGAGAAGTGGTGGCGCACCGAGGGCCGCAAGCGCTATCCCGAAGCCAAGACCCTGCAGATCCTGGCCGACGGCGGCGGCAGCAACAGCTGCACGGCGCGGGCCTGGAAGTTCAACCTGCAACATCGCCTCTGCAACCGGCACGGCTTGCTCGTGACCGTCGCCCACTACCCGCCGGCCACGTCGAAGTGGAACCCCATCGAACACCGCCTGTTCTGCGAGATCAGCAAGAACTGGGCCGGCCGACCCCTCGACAGCTTCGAGACCATCCTGAAGTACCTGCGCACCACACGCACGTCCACCGGACTGAGGGTCCGCGGCCACCTGGTACGGAAGGCCTACGAGACCGGCGTCAAGGTCACCGACGCCCAAATGCGAGAGCTGCGCATCACACCGAACGGCGTCATGCCCAAATGGAACTACACCATCGAACCCATGTGACAAAAACGGGAATCTATTTTTGCGCCGGCCCTTAGCCCGGATTATGCGTGAAGGTGTTGATTCTGGGAGAGACACAAGGGCCTCCGTGTGGTACAAACGTAGTGTATATAAACGTTTAGCCACGACGGAGGCCCCTGCGTGACACCTGACACGATACCACAGAGTGTTCTGTTTCCGGATCTGTTCGACAAGCCCCTCGTCGCCACGTTCAACCAGGAGCACGCGAGTTCCGACGGCGGCGCCGTCCTGCTCAAGGCGGCCGAGCGCGTGTACGGCTTGGTCAAGGCGTTCGCCCGGTGTCTGGCCGACAAACGCGCACCCGGGAAGATTCGGCACACGCTCGCGGACCTGATCGGCCAGCGGGTCTTCGGCATCGCGTGCGGTCATCCCGATGGCAACGATGCCGACCACTTGGCCGACGACCCCATCCACAAGCTGCTGCTCGGGCGGGACCCGGTGTCCGGCGCGCCCTTGGCGTCGCAACCCACGATCTCGCGATTCGAGAACGGCGCGCGCCGCACCGTGCTCTACCGGATGGGGCGCGAGTTGGCAGCGTGCGTCATCGAGCGTCATCGGCGCCGCCTGCACGGGCGGGCGCGCCGGATCACGATCGATCTGGACCCGACCGACGACCTGACGCACGGGGCCCAGCAGCTCACGTTCTTCAACGGGCACTATGGCGGCTGGTGTTATCTGCCGATGCTGGGGTTTCTGAGCTTCGACCGCGAGGCGGAGCAGTATCTGTGCGCGGCGGTGCTGCGGCCCGGGAAGGCAGTGGCCGCCGACGGGACCCTCGGCCTGCTGTGTCGGTTGCTCCCGCTGTTGCGGGCCGCGTTTCCGCAGGCGCGGTTTCTCGTCCGGCTCGACGGGGGCTTTGCGACCCCGGAGATCTTCGATTTCCTGGATGCGGAGCCCCGGCTCGACTATGTCGTGGCGATGGCGAAGAACGCGGTGTTGCAGCGGCATGCGGAGTCCGCCATGCAGGTGGCCCGCGCGCAGAGCGAGGTCGGTGGCGAGACCGCGCACGTCTATACCGACACCCGCTACGCCGCCGGCACGTGGGACCACGAGCGCCGGGTCGTGATCAAGGCCGAAGTCGTTCGCCTCGGAGACCGCGAGCCGCGGGACAACCCGCGGTTCGTGGTGACGAATCTGCGGCAGACGCCGCGCTTCATCTATGAGAAGGTCTACTGTGCTCGCGGGGACATCGAGAATCGGATCAAGGAACTGCTCGATGGGCTGCAGATCGACCGCACGAGCTGCTGTCTGTTCCCGGCGAACCAGTTGCGCGTCTTCCTGACCGCCGCGGCCTACGTGCTCATGCAGGAACTGCGATTGCGGGCGGCGCGTACTGCGTGTGCCCGCAGCCAGGTAACGTGGCTGCGCGACCGGCTGCTGAAGCTGGGGGTCCACGTCGTCCGCTCGGTCCGCCGCGTGGTTCTGCATCTGCCGCGCTCGACGCCGCACCTCGAGGCGTGGCGGCACATCGCACTCGCGCTAGGCGCGCGCGCCGGATAGCCCACCCGTTGCGCCGCGCCCACCTGCTTCCTGGGCGGCATGGGCCGCGCCGCCGGCGGGGCTGTCGCTGCCCAACCCTCGCGTCCGTCATGCCCCCCCCGGTCGGCTGCTCAACCCCGGCTCCGCTTGCAGGCGACGATGTCCGAGACCCATTCCTGCGCCGATCACGCCCTTTGGCGGTCGAATCTGGACCTTCGTGAATAATGCAGGTTTTAGGCCGCACGTGATCGTGGGCCGGGAGGCGGCGATGCGCGTGTACGGTAGGCGGTCGCTTACGGGGGACGTGGCACGCGGTGCCGAGGCGCGATACGATAGTTTCTATCCAATTTACGATCCCGGGCTGGAGCTTCATCAAGCAGTTGAGCGGCCAGGAGAACTTCGAGCGTTGGAGTGGGAACTCACGGGAAATGAGGGAGAGGCGTGGCGACGAGGAACGGGCGCGGACGAGTGGGGTCATTACCCTGAGGCGGTGGGGAGGCGGTCGCTCATCGGCGAGCGAACTTGCTATGTGCGCCCGGAGTGGGAGTGGCCGCGTGAGCTGCGGTACAGAGGTCTGGCGGCGGAACCTGTTGAGGGGACGGACGAACGGACGCTGATGGCGGCATTCGATCTGACATACGAGATGTATTTGGATGGACGCGGTCAAGAGGACGAGCAGCTTGTGGTCTTGAACGATGAAAGGCAACTCGCCGGGCCAGTGTACCGGTGGGCAGCGATAAATGCGAACTTTGCGAGGGCGCTGGGGTGGCGTCCGGCGAGGGATATCCCGTTTCGATGGATCGATCGGAAGGGAAGGGTAATGGTGGAATCGATCTATTGGAGGGATGGCTGGACGCAGATGCAGCCGCCGCAATTTGAGTCACTGGGGGAGGGCTGGGTGGTTTGCGCGTCCGCGCGGGCGATTGAGGCTATGCGGGGGCGGGCGCCTCTGGCGGAGACGCACCTTTGGGTTGAGCGTCGTTCTTACGGAGACCGGCCGTGCGAGGGAAAATGGCATCTGTCGCGGCGATTGTGAAGGGGTGTGTATTCGTAGGAACGCTTCGGAACGGACTACATGAGCGCCAACCTGCCGTGGGGCAGGGACTGGAGGCGCGATCAGGACGCAGTGAGGGGCGAGTGCAAGCGGGGGCGGCCGGCACTTCGCGCCGGGGCTGGCCCGCATCAGCGACGGTTAGTTCCTGTTCCTGCTGCACATGGTCGTGCACGGCAGGGAATGGGCCGAGGGCGGCTTGCGGATCGGCATCGCTGCCGGCGGGCGAGGGAGACCCGCTGACCCAGTTGCAGGAGACGCAGACGATGCTGGAAGAGAACGTGCGGGAATGGACCCGTGAATGGCTCGAGCAGGGCATCGAGCAGGGCCGCCACGAAGAGCGGGCGCTGCTCTGCCGTCAGGCGGCGCGGAAGTTCGATGCCGGCGCCGCCGAGAGGCTGGCCGCCGCCGTCGCCGGCGTCAGCGACCCCGATCGCCTCGCGCGGGTTGGTGACTGGATCATCGAGTGCGCCACGGCGTCAGAGCTGCTGGCCCGCGTCCGCGGCGACAACGGGTCGGGCGGTTGAGGCGCCAATTTGATCCGTCAAGACCATGCGCGCCGCTGGCGTCTGCCGCGCCCGCATGGTCCTCGACCTCACATTGAAGCGGCCTGTCGTGATGGCACGTCCCACCACCACCGGGGGGCGTTGGTCGGGAGTTCCGAATTCCTGTAGCACCGTTGCGCTCAGACTTGTTCATGGACGATACTCAGTTCTCCCCGAGGTGCCCATGTCACTGTCCGAACGGATCAAGCCGATCAGCTACCTGAAGGCCCACGCCGCCGAGATCCTCCGAACGCTCGGGGACCGGCCCGAGCCCTTGATCATCACCCAGAACGGCGAAGCCAAGGCTGTCGTGCAAGACATCGAGAGCTACGAGCGGATGCAGGAGACCGTGGCTCTGCTCAAGATGCTGGCGCTGGGCAACCGGCAGATCGAGGCCGGCCAGGTGCGGCCCGCCGGCAACGTCGTTGCGCGGCTTCGAGACCGGTGACAGGCTGACTGAATGCCCTTCGCGGTCCAGTTGACGATCATCTGCCGCGCCTTGGGGGACAGCGTCTACGTGCTGGTGATCGCGGACGGATGGCGTGACATGCGAGCGTTGTTGCAGCGGCGCCTTCTGCGTGTGTGAGCGCCGCAGACGTCGTCTTCGCCAACGGTTTCGGCATGAGGCAGCGGGCGGGCTGCCGTCGACCCGCTGCAGGAGGTCTCATGAGCAGCCGTCTCGTTTCGCGCCGTCTCGCAATCGCGGTCTGCCTTGCGGCCCTGTCGATCGCGTCCTCTCTCTCGGGTCAGGAGCGCCCGCACCGGCTCGTCCTGCTCGGGACCGGCGGCGGACCGGCGGTCAAGGCGTCGCGCGCCCAGCCGGCGAACGCGGTCGTGGTGAACGGGGCCGTCTACGTCGTCGACGCCGGCGACGGCGTGGCGAGGCAGATGGCCTATGCCGGCCTGCCCGTCGTCGACCTCCGGGCCGTCTTCATCACCCATCACCATTCCGACCACAACGCCGACTACGGCACGCTGCTGCTGCGGGCCTGGGCCAGCGGCTTGCGGCGGCCGGTGGCCGCCTACGGTCCGCCCCCGCTCGTGCAGATCACCCGATCGTATCTCACTGCTGTCCCACAGACCTTCAAATGAAGGCGGCTTGAACCTTCCATGTCTGGTAGAATGATTTGTGCCGCAAATCATTCAAAAGACGGGAGATCCAAGCCGTGGCTCATCATAACACAGTCTTTGTGCAGCTTCTCAGGTTCCTTCCGAGACATGAATTCGAAGCCGAGGCCCGCCAGCACCAGCGAGGTCAGGGGTTGCGCGTCATGAGCCGCTGGGCGCAGTTCGTGGCCCTTGGCTTGGCGCAACTGACGGGCCGACAGAGCTTGCGTGACATCGTGAGCAACCTGAGCACCCAAGGGCGCAAGCTCTATCACTTGGGCGTAGGGACGACGGTCAGCCGCTCGTCGCTGGCGCGCGTCAATGCCGAGCAGCCGTACACTCTCTACGAGACGCTGTTCGGACGCCTGCTGAGCCGCTGTCAGCAGTGCGCGCCGAGGCACGGCTTTCGGTTCAAGAACAAGTTGTACGCGGTCGATGCGACGACCATCGATTTGTGTCTGGCGGTCTTCCCGTGGGCGTCTTTTCGACGCACGAAGGCTGCGATCAAGCTGCACGTCGGGCTGGATCAGGCGGGCCATCTGCCGAGCTTCGTCAGTGTGACCGAGGGCAAGACCGGTGACGTCAAGGTCGCCCGCACCTGGACGTTTCCAGCCGGCAGCGTGGTCGTGGCGGACCGCGCGTATCTTGACTTCAAGTGGTTCCATCAGTTGCAGGCGCGGGGCGTGACCTTCGTGACGCGCCTGAAGCGGGGCGTGCGATATCGGGTCACGCGCGAGCATGACGTCCGACGCGGGACCGGCGTCCTCAGCGATCAGACGATCGAGCTGACCAGCGCTCGCAGTCGGAAGGCGTATGCCGCGCCGCTGCGGCGAGTGGCGTACCAGGATCCGGTGACGAAGAACCGCTATGTGTTCGTGACCAACAACACAACGTGGGTGGCCCAGACGATTGCGGATATATACAAATCGCGGTGGCAGATCGAGCTGTTTTTCAAGTGGATAAAGCAGCATCTGAAAGTGAAGCGCTTCGTGGGCCGGTCGAAGAACGCCGTCATGACGCAGCTGTGGGTGGCGATGTGCATGTACCTGCTGTTGGCGTACCTGAAGTTCGTCATGCGGTTGCGCTGGAGCCTTCACCAGATGCTGCAGGTGCTCCAGCTCAACATGTTTGAACGTCGGCCACTCCAGCTGTGGGTGGCGATGTGCATGTACCTGCTGTTGGCGTACCTGAAGTTCGTCATGCGGTTGCGCTGGAGCCTTCACCAGATGCTGCAGGTGCTCCAGCTCAACATGTTTGAACGTCGGCCACTCCAGGACCTGTTCACGACGCCGTCGCTACCGGCCCCCTCTGGCCCCCAATTGTCGCTGGCGTGGTCCTGAAAATGTGGGACACTAGTGATCGTATCTTGAGTACGTGGACTGGGACGTCCGGCTTCGCGTCGAGGACGAGAACCGGCCGGTGCTGGGCGAGCTGATTCAGGCCCACGACATCGCCGGCGACGGGCCCGTCTACCGGGACGAGAACATCGTGGTGACGGCGGCCGAGGTCCCGCACGGGGCGGCCGCCCCGTGCTACGCCTACCGCGTCGACACCGCCAGCGGCTCCGTCGTGTTCTCGGGCGACACGACGATGAGCGACGCGCTCGTCGAGCTCGCGACGGGGGCCGACGTCCTGGTGCACGAGGTCGTCAGCGTCGACGGCGCCGCCGCCATCGTGGAGCGCCTCGACCCGGGCAACGAGGCGCTCCTGCGTCACATCGTCGAGGCCCACACGACGGCCGAGGACGTGGGGCGGGTGGCGGCGCGGGCCGGCGTGGAGCGGCTCGTGCTCACGCACTTCGTGCCGTCGGGCCTTCCGGGGTTCGATCGGCCGGAGCTCTGGCTCGAGGGCGTCCGCCGCCACTTTGCAGGTGAGGTCATCGTCGGACGAGATCTCCTGGAGATCGCCTTCTGACCCCGTCACCGAGCCCCGATGTCGACTTGGTCGACTATCACTAGAATGGGAGGCGGCAACATGGCGATGATCGATCCCCCCGATCCCGGTCTCAGCATCCGGCGAAACTGCCTGGAACCGCTCGGTCTGAACGTGACCGATGCGGCGAGGATGCTCGGCGTGGCCCGTCACACCCTGTCGCGAGTCCTGAACGGCCACTCGGCCATTTCCCCGGAGATGGCCATTCGACTGGAGAGGGCGGGCTGGTCCAATGCCGAGTTCTGGCTGCGCCGACAGACCACCTACGATCTCGTCCAGGCGCGCAAGCGTGAAGACGGAATCAACGTCGAGCGCTACGTACGACAGCCGACCGTGTGAAGTTCCGAGGCGGCAGGCCTGGTTGCAGTTCCTGCGCCGTCGGTGCCTGCAAGGAGCGAGGAGTGACGACCATGGATGACATCACGCGACGGACGTTCTTCGGTCGAGCGGCGGCGGGGACCCTCGGGGCCGCGGCGGCGACGGCTGGTCTGCCCGGCTCGATGCGCGCTCGTGCCCAGACCCGGCGCACGGCGGCGCCGGGCGGTCCTCGAGCCGAGTGGCTGGCGTTGACCGACGAGGCGGTGCTGGAGCCGGAGCTGCCCATCATCGACCCGCACCACCATCTGTGGGATCGCCCCGGCAACCGCTACCTACTGGAGGAGCTGCTCGAGGACACGAACACCCACAACGTCCGTCAGACCGTCTTCGTCGAGTGCAGCTCGATGTATCGGGCGGACGGTCCGGACGAGCTCCGTGTCGTGGGCGAGACGGAGTTCGTGCAGGGCATCGCCGCCATGAGCGCGAGCGGCCAGTACGGTGAGACCCGGGTGGCGACCGGCATCGTGGGGTCGGCAGACCTGCGCCTCGGTGACCGCGTGGCGCCGGTGCTCGAGGCCCAGGTCGCGGCCAGCCCGCAGCGCTTCCGGGGCGTCCGTCATCGGGCCGCCTGGGCGGAGCCGCCCGTCGTGGCGCGGCGCGCGACCGGGCCCGAGCATCTGCTCCTCGATCCCGAGTTCCGTCGTGGCTACGCGCACCTGCGCCCCTACGGGCTCACGTTCGAGGGCTGGATCTATCACACCCACATCGCCGACCTGGCCGACCTCGCGGACGCGTTCCCCGACACCACCATCATCTTCAACCACCTTGGCGGGCCCATCGGCATCGGGCCCTACGCCGGACGCCGCGACGAGGTCTTCGAGGTCTGGAAGCCGGCCGTGACCGAGCTGGCCCGACGTCCGAACGTGGTGGCGAAGGTGGGCGGGATCCAGATGGTGGTGAACGGCTACCGCTGGCACGAGCGCGACCGACCGCCGTCCTCGGACGAGTTGCTCGAGGCCAACGGCGACTGGTATCGCCACATCATCGAGGCGTTCGGGCCGCGGCGCTGCATGTTCGAGAGCAACTTCCCGGTCGACAAGCTGTCGTGCTCGTACACCGTGCTCTGGAACCAGTTCAAGAAGCTGACGCGGGGGTTCTCGGCCGACGAGCGGGCGGCGATGTTCCACGACACCGCGTTGCGGGTCTACCGGCTCCCGCGGGTCTGACGTGGCAGGAGACGACGATCGGACGCAGGACGAGAGGCACGGGCGGCACGGACCCGTCGGCGTCGCGACATCAGCGTCGAATGCGAGACCGGTGGAACCGGACACGAGGTCCGGGGGCGGCGCGCGGCGGTCTGCCGTCCACTCGACGAGAGGGCGTCAGCGCGTGGACGCGTCGCTCTTGTTGGCGTGGCGCGGACGCGAAAGCCCGGCCCGCCCTTGAGGGCCGCGGCGTTCGGGTTCGGCGCCGTGGGGTCCGCCGCGAGGGCGTCGATCTTCGCGACTATCGTCTGCGCGGTGTTCGCCGGCATGCGGCGCAGCCGGCGGCGGGGCTTGCGCGCTGTACACGACCTCGAACACCCGGCCAAGTTGTCCAATGGGTGCGCGTGTGTCAAAGCACGCGATATCCAACAGGTTCTCGGCGGCCGGAAGTTCAACGAGGCGCTGAACGAGAACCCCGGCGAGCACTTCACGCCGCGCCACGTCGTCCATCTCATGGTCGACCTGCTGCCAGTCAACGTGCACGCCTGGGGCCGCCCCTGCGCCTCGGCGCGTTGACGTCCGCGCCATCCCGGGGTTGCAGTTCCTGCGCCGTCGGGCGCTCACCGCGCGCTCGTTCCCCGTGCACGCGGGCCGTCCCGCGTTGGCCCCGTTCTTGCTCCTGAAGCACCGCGTCGACCGGGTGCCGAACCCCAGGGCGCTCGCGCAACCCCGGCGAGAGCGCCGCACGGCCCGCATGCCGCCGGACCTCGGGATCGAGATGGAGCGGAATGCACGACCCCGCCTACAAGCTGTTGTTCTCGCGCCCTCGGATGGTCCGCGACCTGCTCGACGGCTTCGCCGCCCGCGGCTGGAGCGGCGCCCTCGACTTCGATACCCTGGCCCCGCTGCCCGCCAGCTTCGTCAGCGAAGACCTCCGGCAGCGCCACGGCGATCTCGTGTGGCGCATTCGCTTCCGCGGCGACCGCTGGCTCTATCTGGTCCTGCTCCTCGAGTTTCAGGCCACCGTCGACCCGGCGATGGCGCTGCGCATGCTGACCTACACCGCGCTGCTCTACCAGCGGCTGGACGCCGACGGCGTGCTGCGTGACCACGGGGCCCTGCCGCCGGTGCTGCCGGTCGTCCTCTACAACGGCCGCCGGCCGTGGACGGCGCCGGTGGAGATGACGGACCTCGTGGCGGTGGAGAGCGACCTGCTGGCGCCGTACCAGCCGTCGCAGCGATACTATCTTCTGGACGGGGCGCGGGTGGCGGACGCGGACCTGCCGGCGGACAACCTGGTGTCGGCGCTCATCGCCCTGGAGAAGACACGCGACGCGGCGTGTGTCGGCGAGGCGCTGCGGGCGCTGAGCGACCTTCTGCGGGCGCAGGGGGACGACCACTTGACCCGGGCGTTCGTGACGTGGCTCCACCAGGGGCTGCGGGTCGCGGGTCCGTTGCCGGCGGGCGAGGGAGACCCGCTGACCCAGTTACAGGAGACGCAGACGATGCTGGAAGAGAACGTGCGGGAATGGACCCGTGAATGGCTCGAGCAGGGCATCGAGCAGGGCCGCGCCCAGGGCATCGAGCAGGGCCGGCACGAAGAGCGGGCGCTGCTCTGCCGTCAGGCGGCGCGGAAGTTCGATGCCGACGCCGCCGAGGGGCTGGCCGCCGCCCTCGGCGGCGTCACCGACCCCGACCGCCTCGCGCGGGTCGGCGACTGGATCATCGAGTGCGCCACGGCGTCAGAGCTGCTCGCCCGCGTCCGCGGCGACAACGGGTCGGGCGGTTGAGGCGCCGATTCGATCCGTCAAGATCATGCGCGCCGCTGGCGTCTGCCGCGCCCGCATGGTCCTCGACCTCACATTGAAGCGGTCTGTCGTGATGGCGCGTCCCACCACCAACGGCGGGCGTTGGTCGGGAGTTCCGAACTCCTGTAGCACCGTTGCCCTCAGACCTGTTCATGGACTATATTCAGTTCTCCCCGAGGTGCCCATGTCACTGTCCGAACGGATCAAGCCGATCAGCTACCTGAAGGCCCACGCCGCCGAGATCCTCCGAACGCTCGGGGACCGGCCCGAGCCCTTGATCATCACCCAGAACGGCGAAGCCAAGGCTATCGTGCAAGACATCGACAGCTACGAGCGGATGCAGGAGACCGTGGCTCTGCTCAAGATGCTGGCGCTGGGCAACCGGCAGATCGAGGCCGGCCAGGTGCAGCCCGCCGGCAACGTCGTTGCGCGGCTTCGGGACCGGCGACAGGCTGACTGAATGCCCTTCGCGGTCCAGTTGACGGATGACGCCGCCTGCGACCTCGAAGAGATCTACGACTACCTTTCCCGCCACGACGCGCCAGGCAGGGCGGAACATGTGTTGGAGCGGATCGAACAGGCCTTCGACGCGTTGTCCGCGTTCCCCGAGCGCGGCAGCCACCCGAGGGAACTGCTGGAGCTCGGGATTCAGGAGTACCGGGAGGTGTTCTTCAAGCCGTACCGGATCATCTACCGCGCCATGGGGGACGGCGTCTACGTTCTGGTGATCGCGGACGGACGGCGTGACATGCGAGCGTTGTTGCAGCGGCGCCTGCTGCGTGTGTGAGCGCCGCAGAACGTCGTCTTCGGCGGGTTCAGCGGGGCCATTCAGGCAGCGTCGAGGTACAGCGAGATCTGGATGTTCAGCCAGTTGCCTCGCTGTCCGATCGATTCCGCCCGCGCGGACAGGCGCTTGCCGGCGTCGATCAGCCGGGCGGGCATCTCGTTGCGCTGGCGGGGCACGTAGCCCAGCTTGTGTCCCTCCGGTCCGAGGATCTCGATGGCGAGCGCATCGTAGCCGTTGTCGGGCTGCCGCCGGAGCGGAAGGTGCTGCCCGGGGCGTAGGCGGTCGGCCACGGCCTCGGCGTCGTAGTAGGCGGTTCCGGCGACGTGCATGCGAGCGAGCAAGATCTCGCGCGGCGCGGCGGCGCGCACGCGGCGGGTGGCGAGGCTGCCCACGCCGAGCAGGCTGCCCAGTGCATGGAGGACGTCTCGACGATGCATGGTTGCTCTCCCCGGCAGGGCTGATCGCGACCTGCCCCAACTGACCGTCGCTTGTCGACTCCCTCCGCCACCCTGTCGCGGACAGCCGTCCGCTCCCGCTGCCGACTTCGCCGATCTCCTTCCACGCCGGCTCGCCGGTCGGCAACGGTCCCGGGGGCGGGTTTACAAAACAAAGAGAATTCTGTCACGATGTAAACCTAAGCGTCAACGCGGGGGGAAAGGAATGATCGGAAAACGGCTCAAGCTGGCGCGCACGGCCGCGGGGCTCTCGCTGCGGGGCCTCGCCGCGGCGATCGGCCACCGCGTCTCGGCGCAGGCGATCGGCAAGTACGAGCGCGACGAGGCCATGCCGGGAAGCGGCGTGCTCATTGTCCTCGCCGACGCGCTGCACAGCACCGTGGACTACCTGCTCGGCGACCCGGACCTCGTGCTCGAGGATCTCGAGTTCCGCAAGAACGCGTTCACGAGCAAGCGCGCCGAGGCGCGGGTGGAGGCTACGGTGCTCGCGGACCTCGAACGCTATCTCACCGTCGAGGGCATCCTCGGCCTGCCCAGCGCCCGGTGGGACCAGCCGCGGGACGCGCCCTATCCCGTGCGGCACGATGAGATCGAGGCGGACCGCGCCGCCGACGCGCTGCGCCGCCACTGGGGCTTGGGCCACGAGCCGGTTCCCAACCTGGTGGAGCTGCTCGAAGAACGAGGGATCAAGATATTCGCCTTGCCGCTCGACACCGTGGGCGGCCTCGCCGCCCGGGCGCGCCGGCCGGGGCTGGCGCCCGTCCCCTTCGTCGTCGTGAACGCCGAGGACTGGGGCGAGCGGCAGCGGTTCACCATCGCCCACGAGCTCGGCCACATCGTGCTCGACGTGTCCCGCGGTCTCGACGCGGAGCGGGTCGCGCACCGCTTCGCCGGGGCGTTCCTCATGCCCGCCGAGGCGCTGCGGCTCGAGGTCGGCAAGCGCCGCAGCGCCCTCGCCCTCGGCGAGCTCCTCGCCCTGAAGCGCGTGTTCGGCGTGAGCATCCAGGCGCTGACCCACCGTTGCCGGGACCTCGACATCATCGGCGTGGCCACCTACCGCGCCCTGTTCACCGAGTTCGGCCGGCTCGGGTGGCGCTCGCCTCCCTACAAGGAGTACGGCGCCATGGCCGGCGAGCTCCCGAACCGGTTCGGCCGGCTTTGCCTGCGCGCCCTCGCGGAGGACGCCATCAGCGAGTCGAAGGCGGCCGAGCTCCTCGACATCGCCATCGCCGACATCGACGGCTACATGCGGGGCGTCCTGCCTTCGCCGGCGGCCGCGGGGTGACGCGTGTCCCGACGGGTCGTCGTGTCGGACTCGTCCGTGCTCATCGACCTCGAACGCGTCGCTGTTCTGTTCGAGACGAGACACGTTGTCTTGATGGATCCCGGAGCTTCTCGGCGACGCGCACCTGCGCCTGCTTCCGGGCTCTGCGCAGATCCCGCAGGGACATCTCCTCGACAATCAGCGCATTGGCGCGTTCGTCGACCGTCTTGCGGCGTGCCGGAGGCAACTGGGCCATTCTCTCCGTCAACGTGCTCATCTCGTCCTCCTCGCGGCCTTCAGATGATCGAGGTGCCGTCGAAGCGTTCGTCCCCTTGACGATCAGCCGTCGGTAGAGCCGTCGCTCAGCGATCCCAGACTTGTCCGCGGCGACCAGCAGGACGGCCTTGCGCTCGGGGTCGAAAGGCAAAGGCGATCCGCCGGACCCCGCCGTCGGCGGTGAAGCGAAGCTCCTTGATGTTGGCGTGGCGCGACCCCGCTCACGTCTTCTCGGACGGCGGAGGCGGCGGCGGAGGTGGGGGCGGAGCTGGAGCGGGGACGTTGGGCGGTCGCCGCGGACCGCCGCCGGTGCGCTCTTCGACGCTACGGCGAGGGAGCATACTGTTCCCCGGTGACTTTGAAGGCGGCCCTCGTGCAGCGGACGTTCGCCCTGTTGCTGACGCGAACCTGTTCATCCATGGGCGAGGTCGCCCGCTCGAACTGCCGGACGAGCTCCCGGTTGCGGCGCCGAATCTCGGCGTCCGTGGACTCGGGCGAGTCCACGTCCAGCCAGAGCTCCCGCCATTCGGCCTCGAGGACGTTGCATTCCCTCTTCGCGGAGCTCAACACGGCGATCTTGGTCGCGTAGTCGAGCATGAAATCGGCCGCGATCAGAGCGGCGATCGCCAGACCGAAGCCGATCCGCCAGTGTCCGCCGATTGCGTCCAGAAACGTCGCCATGCTGCCCGACGCGGCGACCAGCAGGCCCAGACGAATGAACAGATGACGCACGCGGTAGTGAGACCCCATCGCCTCCGCGTAGCGGGCCACCCTGGACACGTCCAGCAGATCGTTCCAGACAGCGCGACGGGTCGCCTCGGTCACCATGGCCTTCCCTCCCGAGTCCGTCCCCTCAGAATACCACCATGCAGGCGACTGCTCGGGCGAGGCGATCATCGGATGAGACCTCCTGGAGATCGCCTTCCGACCCCGTCGCCCGGCCCGGCGGACTTTGGGGACCGGGCCGCGGCGCGCTGCCAGACAGTCGATCCGTCGGGCGGACGGATGCTCCGAACACGGTTCCAAGCCGGAAGGTACCCGCCGGAGCACCCGGGAGGCGCGTGGCGTCACACGAGCTCATCCAGCGGCACGTCGAGGGCGGTGGCGAGGCTGTTGAGCGCCTTCACGGACCCGGGCTTTACCCCTCGCTCGATGGCCGAGAGATACGAACTCGGGATTCCCGCTGCGGCGGCCAGAGCGCGCGCCGTCATGCCTCGGTGCGAACGCCAGACGCGCACGGGATGTTCCCCGTCGGCAATGCGTCGTATGAGATCGGCGGGGGCCCAGGTCTGGTCGGGGTCGTCGAGGACGCGCTCGATGATGGCAACATCGGTGGCCTCTTCATCGGCGGCCGCGCGTAGCCGCTCGTACTCCGCGCGGCGAATCACGACGTAGTCCTCGCCGGCCAAGGTCAGGGTTGGCGGCGCGGTACTCATCGGTACGTCTCCCCGCGTGACAATATCGCGGCCACGCGCAGCAGTTTCTCTCTGGTCTCGACGACATACAGTACTCGCCAGTCACCGACGCGGAGCCGAAACCCCGTCCCGCCTTTCAGCGCGGCCGCGTTCGTGTTCGGCGCCGTGGGGTCGGCTGCCAGCGCATCGACCTTCGCGACTATCGTCTGGGTAGTGTTCCTGGGCATGCGCCGCAGCCGTCGTCGGGCTTGCGTGCTGTACACGACCTCGAACACCCGACCAAGTTACCCAATGGATTTCAACAATGTCAAGCCGCTGTTATCCAAGGGCTCTCGGGCACCTTTGGGGCGTGTCGTGTCAGACAGAGGAGACGAGGCGTGCGAGCGGAAGCCGACGCCGGAATCCCCTGTAGGATGGAGCGAAGACGCCGGCTGACGCGCCGCGACAGCTCCGAGGGCGCGCCGCCGTCGACCTGTTGAAGGAGGCCTCATGACCAGCCGTCTCATCTCCCACCGTTTCGCCATCGCGGTCGGCATTGCGGCTCTGTTGGGCGCGTCCCCTCTCCCGGGTCAGGAGCGTCCGCACCGGCTCGTCCTGCTCGGGACCGGCGGTGGGCCGGCGGTCAAGGCGTCCCGCGCCCAGCCGGCGAATGCGGTCGTGGTGAACGGAGCCGTCTACGTCGTGGACGCCGGTGACGGCGTCGCGAGACAGATGGCCCTCGCCGGTCTGCCCGTCGTCGACCTCCGGGCCGTCTTCATCACCCATCACCACTCCGACCACAACGCCGACTACGGCACGCTGTTGCTGCGGGCCTGGGCCAGCGGCTTGCGGCGGCCGGTGGCCACCTACGGTCCGCCCCCGCTGGAGCAGATCACGCGGTCGTATCTCGACTACATGGACTGGGACGTCCGGCTTCGCGTCGAGGACGAGGGCCGGCCGGTGCTGGGAGAGCTGATTCAGGCCCACGACATCGACGGTGACGGGCCCGTCTACCGGGACGAGAACATCGTCGTGACGGCGGCCGAGGTCCCGCACGGGGCAGCCGCGCCGGCCTACGCCTACCGTGTCGACACGACCCGCGGCTCGGTCGTGTTCTCGGGCGACACGACGATGAGCGATGCGCTCGTCGAGCTGGCGACGGGGGCCGACATCCTGGTGCACGAGGTCGTCAGCGTCGCCGGCGCCCGCGCCATCGCGGAACGCCTCGACCCGGGCAACGAAGCGCTGGTGCGTCACATCATCGAGGCCCACACGCCGCCCGGGGACGTGGGGCGGGTCGCGGCGCGGGCCGGCGTGGAGCGGCTCGTGCTGACGCACTTTGTGCCGTCCGGTCTTCCAGAGTTCGATCGACCGGAGCTCTGGCTCGAGGCCGTCCGCCCCCACTTCGCGGGCGAGGTCATCGTCGGACGAGACCTCCTGGAAATCGCCTTCTGATCCTGCCGCCCAGCCCGTCGCCAGAACCTGGCCGAGGCGCGTGAGCGTCGGGCCGTGTCAAATCTCCGATCGACCTACGGCGTCACGTCCCACGGACGCTCCCAAGGCCGGAGCGGACGCTGGCGGGCGATGAGCGGCAGATCCTGCCGTTGCAGCTCCAGGAGGACGCGCACCTTCTCCTGCAACGGCGCCGCGGCCTGTGCCCGGTGCCAAGCCCGCTTTCGTTCCAGGAGGTCCTTCACCTCCTCCGGCATGCGATCAGGCATCGTCCGGGACCTCTGCCGCTATGGCGTGGGTGCTCAGGATCTGTCGCAGCCGATCCCGGTCCACGGCGCCCGCCTCCAGGAGTTGCCAAGCCCTTTCGCGCCGCCGCGCGCCGCCGGCCTGCAAGGCCAGGGCAACCAGGTGCTCGGCGTCTACGACGCGGACCGGGACGCCAGCGTAGTCGTGCAGCCGTGCGGTCGCGAGCGCGGCTTCCACGAGGGCATTGTAGGCGGGCAGGAGCTGTACGGGAACTCCCGCGATCAGCAGGTGCTCGGCCTGCAGGCCGAACCCTTGCTCTCGCGCCCACTCGTAGATGCGCGACAAGGGCGCCAGCAAGTCCTTGCCGACCACTTCGACGGTGACGAACACATCCAGATCATAGGTGCGGGTTGGCTCGGCGTAGAAGAGGACGGCGGTCGCGCCGCCGACGGCGTACTGCGCCACGATTCCCTCGTCGCGCATCCGGTTCAACACGCGGAAGACGTCGGCCAGGGAACTCATCGGGTGGTTGGCTCGCGGGGGCGGGCAAGGCTTGATGGGGCCGCCCGAACTTGGGGTGGCCCTTCGTCCGGGGCTCGTTCGCGCTCCTGCCGCTCCAGCTCTGCGAGCGCGCTTTCGACCCTCGCCTCGATCTTCGCCGTGCGCGCCAGCGGCCAGTGCCTCGTCAGCTCGCTGAAGGGTCGGTGCTTCATCGTTGCCGTCCTCCATTCTCCCGGTTCCAGCAGACCCTCGCGCCGTAGCTGCAGCAGATACTCATCATAAACCCGCATCGGCGCGGCGCACGTGCTCCGGTAGAACCGCCTTCTGGGCCGTCGGCCAAGCCCGGTTTGACTGTCAGGATTGCCCCGTGTACCGGCATCCGGTACATTTGATCATGATCCGAGGGTTTCGCCATCGCGGGCTGAGGCGCCTCTACGAGCGCGGAGATCCGAGCCGGGTGGGGCCGCCTGGCGGACCGCGTCGCGCTCGCCCTGGCCGACCTGGAGGATGCTCGCAAGCCCTCCGACCTCGACCTGCCGGGCTACCGGCTCCACCCGTTGAAGGGCAATCTGAAGGGTCTCTGGAGCATCTCCGGTTTCCGGGAACTGGCGGATCGTCTTCCGGTTCGACGATGGCGATGCATACGATGTCGACCTGGTCGACTATCACTAGTGTTCTGTCATTCATCAAGTGTCGGATAGAGGCGTTTCAGCTTGACGCGGGCGTCGTCGGTGGTGAACTGCCAGTTGACCTTGGCCTGGATGCGGTCACGGGACGCCTGCCAGGCCGCGACCTCGTCGCGCAGGATCTTGAGGGAATCGATGCGGCGGTTGAGGCACTGACGGGTCATGACGTTGAGCTCGACCTCGGCGACGTTGAGCCAACTGCCGTGCTTGGGCGTGTAAACGAAGTCGAAGCGGTCCCAGAGGACCTTGGCCTCGGCCGGTGGAAAGGCCTCGTAGAGGGCGCCGGGGCGGTGGGTGTTCAGGTTGTCCATCACCAGCGTGATCCTCTTGGCACCGGGGTGGCGCTCGGCGATGTCGTTGAGGAAGTGCGCCCAGTCGATTTTGGTTCGGCGCGCCGTCACCTTGGTCATGCGCCGCCCGGCCAGGGGTTCCGTCGCCATGAACACGTTGCAGGTTCCGCAGCGTCGGTACTCGTAGTCCTCGCGTGCCGGTCGGCCCGGTGCCGCGGGAACCGGGTCGCGCGTCTCGCTGATCAGTTGCCGGGGCGTCTCGTCCATGCACACCACCGGAAAGGCCGCATCGTAGGGACGCCGGTAGACGTCGAGAACCTTCTCCATCGCCGCCGCGAAGTCCGCGTTGCCCGGTGGGGGAATCATCCAACCGACCCGCCGCCACGGCTTGACGGCGTTTTTTTTAGAACCCGCCGCACGGTCTCGTGCGACACGCTGTCGATGTGGCCGAGTTCCACGACACGATCCGCCAGCAACCGCAGCGACCACTGCGAGTGGCCCTCCGGAGGCTCGGCGCAGCTCAGCGCTACCAAGCGCGCCTCGAACTCGCCGTCGGCCTTGCGCACGTAGCTGGGACGGCGCCCCTGCCGACCGCCGAGTGCCGCCTCCATGCCCTCCTCGACGAAACGCTTCTTGACGCGATCCACCTTGCGCGCACTGATGCGCAGGACCTCGGCAATGGCCTCCCCGCGCGCCCGGTGCTCGTTGAACTCGCCCTCGTCCGCGTTGAGCAGAATCAGCGCGTTGATCACCTTCTGCGACTGATGGGACCCCTTGCGCGTGATCCCGGCGAGTTCGTCACGCTCGTCCTTCTCCAAAGTCACTACGTAACGCTTCATGCCAACCTCCTCGCCGTCCTTGGACGACGAGGAGGCTACCACGAAACATACGACACATCACGTGTGACGTGACACTAGTGGTATGTCCGCGAAATGATCTTGCAGTTGCCCGCTTGTGGCCCAACCGTGTTGCCCGGGCAATTCCGGCCCGAAAACATCGGGATGTTTCGTGGGTCAACCGTAAACTCATTACCGTGACACACCACTAGAATGGGAGGCGGCAGCATGGCGATGATCGATCCCCCCCATCCCGGTCTCAGCATCCGGCGGAACTGCCTGGACCCGCTGAGTCTGAACGTGACCGATGCGGCGAAGGTGCTCGGCGTGGCCCGTCACACCCTCTCGCGAGTCCTGAACGGCCACGCGGCCATTTCCCCCGAGATGGCCATTCGATTGGAGAAGGCGGGCTGGTCCAATGCCGAGTTCTGGCTGCGCCGGCAGACCACCTGCGATCTCGTCCAGGCGCGCAAGCGTGACGACGGGATCAACGTCGAGCGCTACGAGCCGCAGCCGACAGTGTGAGGTTCCGAGACAGAAGGCCCTACATCGAAGCGGTTCTATCGTGACGGCGCGTCGACCCTGCCAGCGCCGGCGTGACAATTTCACGGCACCGCCTTGAAATTGCCGGACCTGTGGATTCCGCGCGGGCTGGATCCCGAGTTGCGGCGCCTGGCGGGCTCGTTCCCGGTCGTGGTGCTCACCGGTCCCCGGCAGGTCGGCAAGACGGCCCTGCTGGAGCGGTCCTTTCCGGCGCACCGGTTCGTCGCGCTGGACGCGGGCGAGAACGCGGAGACGGCGGAGACCCGCCCGCGCGACTTCCTCGACACGCATCGCCCCCCGGTGATACTCGACGAGATCCAATACGCGCCCGGACTGCTCCGCGACATCCGGGTGGCGGCTGCGGCCGTCGCCGTCCGGTGACGTGCTGCAGGTGATGGCGCCGTCCTGAGTGCCAGACTCCCCGCTCACATCAGCCCGACCAGCCAGAGCGACAGGGACGGGACCGCGATCAGCAGCAGCAGGCGCAGGATATCGGCGATCCAGAAGGGCGCGACCCCGCGGAAGATGGTGTTCAGGGGCACGTCGGGCAGGACGTTGCGAAGGACGAACACGTTGAGGCCGACCGGTGGGGTGATGAGGCTGATCTCGGTCGCGACCACGACCACGATGCCGAACCAGATCAGGGCCGCGTCGGGTGTCGCCAGGGCCGTCGAGGCGAAGTCGAGCTCGTACATCAGCGGGGCGAAGACGGGGACGGTCAGCAGGATCATCGACAGGCTCTCGAGCACGCAGCCGAGGGCCAGGTAGATGAGGACGATGCCGGCCATCACGACCCAGGCGTTCACCCCGAGCGACCCGATCCACGTCCCCAGGGCCTCCGGCAGCCCGGCGAAGTTGATGAAGTTCGAGAAGATCTCCGCGCCGATCAGGATCGCGAAGATCATCGCCGTCGTCCGTGCGGTCTGGACGCACGCGTCGAACAGCCGAGCGGCGGTCATCCCGCCGGCCAGCGCCGTGATGCACAGGGCGGCGCCCGCGCCGACCCCCGCCGCTTCGGTGGGCGTGAAGAGGCCGCCGTAGATGCCGGTCATGATCAGGACGAACAGTCCGGCCACCGCCACGACCCCGAAGCGCTCGCGGTTCGAGAACGGTTCCCGATGCTCGGAGCGCGGCGCGGCGGCGGGGTCGAGCCGAACGACCACCGCCACCGTGAGGACGTAGAAGACGACACCCAGCAGCCCCGGCACGACGCCCGCGATGAAGAGCCGGCCGATGTCGGCCTCGGTCAGCAGTCCGTAGACGATCAGGATGACGCTCGGCGGAATCAGGATGCCCAGCGTGCCCCCCGCCGCGATCGAGCCCGTGGCCAGGCTGTCTGCGTAGCCGTAGCGCCGCATGGAGGGCATCGCGACCTTCGACATCGTGGCGGCGGTGGCGAGCGACGAGCCGCAGACCGCGCTGAACCCGCCGCAGGCGACCACCGAGGCCATGGCGAGTCCGCCGCGCACCCGCCCGAGCAGAGCGTTGGCGGCGGCATACAGACCGTGGCTCGCGCCCGAGATGGTCAGGAGGTTGCCCATCAGAATGAACAAGGGCACGACCGACAGCGAGTAGGAGAGGCCGGTCTCGAAGGCGACGTTCCCGACCATCGCCCAGGCCGCGGGCCAGCTGCGGAGCATGGCGAAGCCGACCGCGCCGACGGCGGCTATCGCGAACGCGATGGGCACCCGCAGGAAGACCAGCGTGAGCAACGCCGCGAACCCGAGCAGGGATGCGGTCACGAGGCGCTCCGGGCGGACCTGTCAGGTCGAGGCCTTGGATCGCGCTGACGATGGACGAGCAGGGACGCGGTCACGAGGCGCTCCGGGCGGACGGCGCCGCGAGTCTGGCGACGGCCAGCAGGCCGCTGAGCGCGGCCATGGCGGCGGCGAACCAGCCGAGCGGCGCCAGCGGCACCAGGAGCGCGTCGGTCACCGCCTCGTCGTTGGCGAGCCGCGTGCTGTAGACCACGAGCCGCCACGCGATCACCCACAGCGCGGCCGCCGTCGCGACGCCGCCGAGCCGGGCCAGCGCGGTCCGGAGTCGAGGCGGCGACACGTCGAAGAGCGCGTCGACGGCGACGTGCTCTCCGGTCATCGTCGCCAGCGGCAAGGCCGCGAAGACGAGTGCCCCCAGCATCAGCTCGGTGAGCTCGAAGGCGCCCGGCAAGGGGGCCGTGAGGACATACCGGCCGATGACGTCGGCGACGGTGAGGGCCACGAGGCTGAGCAGCAGGAAAGCACAGCAACCGCCGAGCCCGAGGTCGAGCGCGCGGACGATCGAGGCCCTGGAGATAGACATTGTGCTACCTGCCGATGACGTCGGCGACGGTGAGGGCCACGAGGCTGAGCAGCAGGAAAGCACAGCAACCGCCGAGCCCGAGGTCGAGCGCGCGGACGATCGAGGCCCTGGAGATAGACATTGTGCTACCTGCCGATGACGTCGACGACGGTGAGGCCCACGAGGCCCAACAGCAGGAGCGCGCAGCAACCGCCGAGCCCGAGGTCGAGCGCGCGGACGAGCGAGGCCCAGGAGGGAGGCACCGTGCTACCTGCCCGTGCCCGTGTCCCGGCGCAGGGCCTCGAGCGCGGCCAGGCCGTCGAAGCCCTGGGCCGCCACCCTCTCCGTCCACTGGGCTTCGAGCTCGCGCGCCAACGACCGGATTGCGTCGAGCATGGGGGGCGGCGCGTCGTAGATGTCGATGCCCGCCGCGCGGATCGCCTCGATCGCCCGCGTGTCGGCGTCGTTCCACGCGCGACCCACCCGCCCGGCCAGCGCCTCGCCCGAGATGGCTTCGATCGCCGCCCGGTCCTCGACGGAGATCTCCCGCCACGCGGCCTCGTTGACGACCACGTACCAGGTGGTGTTGTAGATGCCCCCCGGCACCCGCATGGCGTACTCGAGGTGGGGGGTCAGACGGAAGGCCGTCGACGCCTCGTAGGTCATGGTGAGGCCGTCGATGACGCCGCGCGAGAGCTTCTGGTAGACGTCGCCGCTGTCCATGAACAGGGTCGTCGCGCCGAGCCCGTCCATGAGATCGGCGACATAGCCGCCGGGGGTGCGGATCTTCAGTCCCGCGAGGTCCGCGGGACGCTCGATGCGCCGGACGTTGTTGTAGAGGATGCCGGGGCCGTGGACGAAGAGGCCCAGCAGCTTGACGCCCTCGTGCTCGGCCTGGGCGTCGAGCGTCTCGGAATAAACCCGCCAGAACGCCCGCGAGCCCGCCGCCGCATCGTCGCCGATGAACGAGAACTGCGCGAACCGCGACCGCGGAAACCGGTTGTCCCGGGTGAACGAGTGAAGACCGTAGGTCAGATCGGCGATGCCGTCGACCGCCAGGTAGAAGTGCGACGGCGGCGAGCCCAGCGGCCTCGCCAGCAAGCGCACCGTCACCCGGCCCTCGGTCACCGCCTCGATCTGCTCGATCCAGGGCACGAACGCGTTGGCGACGATGGGGTGCCGCGGCGGGAGCCACGACGACATCACCAGCTCGACGCGGGCGCCCGTGGTGAGGCCCTGCGTCGCACCGAATGCGGCAGGGCCCTTCGTCTCCGCCGCAATCGTCGTTGCATCCGTGGTTCTCGTTCCGCGCGTTGCAGCGAATGCAGCCGGGCCCTTCGCCTCGGGCTCCCGAGTGCCGGCAGTCGCCGCGACGGCGAGGACGGCCGCGAGCGCCAGCAGGGCCACCCGCGCGCAGGCAGCGCGGCGGTCCTTCACGGCCACCCGCCGGCGGCCGGTGCGCCGGCTCGTCACTGGTCGAGCTCCTTCTCGTGGAGCCAGGCCGCGTGCTTCGGCGCGCGTTTGGTCTCGGACCACTCGCGCAGAATATCCCACTTCACCGCATCCAGCCTGGCCATCATGGCTTCCTCTCCCGGGTCGGGGCACGCGAGCTCGATGCGGTGTCCGCTGGGGTCGAAGAAGTAGATGGAGTGGAAGATGCCGTGGTCGGTCACCCCGAGCACGTCGACGCCGTTGGCCTCGAGACGCGCCCTGAACGCGAGCAGGGTCTCGCGGTCGCTCACCTTGAAGGCGATGTGCTGGACCCACTCCGGGGTGTTCGGATCCCGCCCCATCTCCGGCTTCGTGGGAAGCTCGAAGAAGGCGAGCACGTTGCCCTGCCCGGCGTCGAGGAAGACGTGGATGTAGGGGTCGGGTTCGTGCGTGGACGGGACGCGGTCCTCGGCGATCGCCAGCACGAAGTCCATGTTGAGGTTCTTCACGTACCAGTCGACCGTTTCCTTGGCGTCCTTGCAGCGGTAGGCCACGTGATGGATCCGCTCGAGTTTCATCTGGGTCCTTTCTCGGTCAGGAGTCGCCCCGAGCGCCGCTCTCGCCGTCGCGATGCGTCGGCGACCCGGCGACCCGGAACGCCTCGCGCAAGACCTGCCGGTCGCCGATGTGGTTGGCGAGAATCAGCACCAGACGGGCGTTGATCGCGTCGCTCTCGTCCTTCGAGCGGCCCTCGTGGAGCGACAGGAGCTCCTCGTAGAAGCCGTCCGGATCGTCGAGGTTCGGCTCGGTGCGAAGCCCGGTCATGCCGGGTGCCCCACGGCGGCCCGCAGCGCCCGGGAGACCGACGCCTCGTCGAACGATGCCCAGCGCGCGGCGACATGCTGGTCCGGACGAATCAGGTAGACCGCCGAAGTCGCGTCGCCTACGTACCGCTCGCGCAACGCGTCCGAGGGGGCCGTCGCGGCGTCGAGGCGCAGCACGTCGATCGGCAGCCCGTCGACCTCGAGACGGGCGGGCGCGCGGGTGTCGATGGCCATGAGCCGAAAGCGGCCGCCGAGCGCGTCGACGAGCCAGCCGTCGCCGAGGGGGGCGTCCGACGCCGGCGCGCCGGGACGCGTCCGCTGCGGCAGGGCGGGGTGATCGGGGCCGTTCAGCGGCGAGCCGTCATGCACGCACGGCACCGACAGGCGGCCCGAGTTGACCAGGGGCCGGGCGAACGGCAGGCCCTCCGACAGGTCCAGCACGGCGTCGCGGAAGACGCGGCTCGTCTGCGACTTGGGGGTGATGAAGTCGGTGGATCGCGTCGAGTTGACGAGGTTCTCGTCGGCGGCCTGGACGCGCTCGTGGTCGTAGCTGTCGAGGAGACGCTCGGGTGCGCGTCCTTCGATGACCAGCTTCAGTTTCCAGCAGAGGTTGTCGGTGTCCTGGATGCCGCTGTTGGCGCCGCGCGCCCCGAACGGCGACACCTGATGCGCCGAATCGCCGGCGAAGAGGACGCGGCCGTGCCGGAACTTCTCCATGCGGCGGCACTGGAAGGTGTAGACCGACACCCATTCGAGCTCGAAGCGCACGTCCGGGCCCAGCATCGCCTCGAGCCGGGGGATGACGTTCTCGGGCTTCTGCTGCTCGTCGCGGTCGACGTCGCGGCCGAGCTGGAGGTCGATGCGCCAGATGTGGTCGGGCTGCTTGTGGAGGAGCGCCGATTGCCCCCGGTTGAACGGCGGGTCGAACCAGAACCACCGCTCCGTCGGAAAGTCTGCCTCCATCACGACGTCGGCGATGAGGAAGTTGTCCTCGAAGACCCGACCGACGAAGTCGGCGCCGAGCATGCGCCGTACCGGCGAGCCGGCCCCGTCGCAGGCGAGCAGCCAGCCCGCCTCGAGACGATACGCGCCGTCCGGGGTGCCGACCTCCACACCCACCCGGTCGGGGCGCGGGTCGACACCGACGACCTCGTGACGCCCCCGCAGCTCGATCGGTTTGCCGAGACGTTCGAGGGCGCGTATCCGCTCGACGAGATACTGCTCGCAGTAGTACTGCTGCAGGTTGATGAAGGCCGGCCGCTTGTGTCCCGCTTCGGGCAGCAGGTCGAACCCATAGACCTGCCGGCGGCCGAAGAAGACCTTCCCCGCGCTCCAGGTCACGCCCTTCTCCACGAAGCGGTCGCCGCACCCCAGCCGGTCGAGGATCTCCAGGGGCCGCTTGGCAAAGCAGATGGCGCGGGAGCCGCCGCTCACCCGGTCGTTGTCGTCGAGCACCACGACCGGCACGTCCTGCTGAGCGAGGTCGATCGCCGCGGCAAGTCCAATCGGACCCGCGCCGACCACCACGACCGGGTGGAACGCGACGGGGTCGGCGTCCTGGTCCGGCGACCGCCGGTAGGGATAGAGCGGCGGAGGGTCGGCCGCCGCGGCCGCACTAGCCATCGCCCTGCAGCTCGGCCCACATGCGTTGGTCGCGCTCGGCCGTCCAGATGCGCGGCGTGTCGATGCCGAGCGCCTCGTCGTAGGCGCGGGCCACGTTGAACGGGAGGCAGTGCTCGTAGATGGCGTAGTCGGAGAACCTGGGATCGCAAACGGCGCGACAGGCCTCGAACGCCTCCTTGAGGCTGCCCCCCCGCGAGGCGACCTGCGCCACCGGGCGATAGGTGCCGGCCAGGAAGTCGGCGGTCAGGTCCAACGCCTCTTCGACCTTGTCCGATCCCACGAGGGCGTCCCCGCGACCGGGCATCAGCGCGTCTGGCGTGAAGCCGCGGACGGCCGCCAGCGTCGCGGGCCAGTCGCCGAAGTGACCGTCGCCGCAGTAGCAGGCCGACCGATACTCGACGATGTCGCCGCTGAACATGACGCCCGCATCGGGCACCCAGGCGACGATGTCGCCCGCCGTGTGGGCTCGTCCGAGCCGCATCAGGTCGACGCGGCGACGACCGAGGTAGAGCGTCATGCGCTCGCGGAACGTGACCGTCGGCCACGTCAGCCCGGGAATCGACTCGGCCGCCTGGAACAGTCGCGGGAAGCGCCCGTATTCGCTGTCCCAGTCCTCCTGCCCACGCTCCCGGATCATCGCGCGACAGGCCTCCGACGCGATGATCTCGCTCGCCCCGTAGGCCGAGGCGCCCAGCACCCGCACCGCGTGGTAGTGGCTGAGGGTGACGTACTTGATCGGCTTGTCGGTCACGCCGCGCACACGGTCGATGACCTGTTGCGCCATCACCGGCGTGGCCTGCGTGTCGATCACCATCACCGAGTCGTCACCGACGATGACGCCCGTGTTCGGGTCGCCCTCGGTCGTGAAGGTATAGAGGTCCCGGGCGACCTCCGAGAAAGAGATCGTCTTCTCGGTCAGGTCGCCCGTGGACGCGAAGGCTCTGGGCACCGCGACATCCTTTCTAGTGGTCTGTCACAGGAATAGTTTGCGGTTCAGCTTCCGTGAGCTCGACACGGCGGATCTCAATCGGCGCCCGAAAGCCGAGGGTTTAGCCTGGCAGGGTTGGGGCCGGAAGCACCTTGCCGGTACAGACGCCGAAGCCGATGCGATGGCCGTCACCCCGGGCCCACCCGCGCAGGGTCATCGTGTCGCCGTCCTCGACGAAGCTCCGGGTGTCTCCCGAGTCCAGGGTCATCGGGTCCTTGCCTCCCCAGGTCAGCTCCAGCAGCGACCCCCACTGTCCTCTCTCGGGGCCCGAGACCGTCCCCGACCCCAGCAGGTCGCCCACGTTCATCTTGCAGCCGCCGACGGCGTGATGGGCCAGTTGCTGGGCCGACGAGTAGTACAT
This sequence comes from Vicinamibacterales bacterium, assembly GCA_965229825.1. Classification (GTDB taxonomy): domain Bacteria; phylum Acidobacteriota; class Vicinamibacteria; order Vicinamibacterales; family UBA8438; genus JAJEEA01. The sequence goes on along the minus strand of CBDDJQ010000009.1, from coordinate 230,219 downwards.
GTGGCGATAGTTGGTTCGCGAAATCGTCGTGGCCGCGCTCGCCTCCTCGGGTCGCATGTCCACCGCGAGCTCAATGTCATACAGCATCGGGCCCGGCTCGTGGAGATACGGCAGCAACGGGTGTTCGCGGTCGGGTGTCGCCACCCGAAACGGCTCCAGCGCCGCCCGGGTGACGACCCAGGGGCTGATCGACGTTGCGAACGCCTTGGCCTGGAAGGGACCCAGCGGTTGATACTCCCAGGCCTGGATGTCACGCGCGGACCAGTCGTTGAGGAGCACGTAGCCGAAGATCATCTCGTCCGCCTCGGCCACGCTCACCGGCTGTCCCATGGGATTGGAGGCGCCGACGACGGCGCCCAGCTCGAGCTCGATGTCGAGACGACGGCTCGGCCCGAAGCGCGGGTGGTCGGCGTCGGGGGGCCTCGTCTGACCCAGCGGTCGTCGCACGCCCGTCCCGCTCACCACGACCGTCGACGCGCGTCCGTTGTAGCCGATCGGGATGTGCAGCCAGTTGGGCGGCAGCGCGTGGTCCGGGCCGCGGAACATCGATCCGACGTTGAACGCGTGCTGGCGGCACGCATAGAAGTCGGTGTACTCGGCGACCGAGAACGGCAGCTCGAGCCGGACGTCGCGCCGCGGAACGAGCGCGCGGTCGCGGAGGACGGCGTCGCGCTCGAGCCTCGGGTCGCCGCCCTCCGCCAGCAGCTCGGTGAGTCGCGCCCGGACGGTCGACCAGGCCCGCGGCCCGAGGGCCATGAAATCGTTCAGCGCCGGCCTTCCAAAGACGGGCGCGGACCCGCCGGCATCCAGCACACGCTCTGCTTCGAGCACCGCCAGATCGAGGACCGCGTCGCCAATCGCCGCGCCGCACCGCGGTCTCTCCGTTCCCCGACCGAACGCGCCGTAGGGCAGATTCTGAATCGGGAAATCGCAGTCAGGCTCGTTGGCCTGATCCAGCCAGCTCTTCAGCGGCAGATTCATCGATGTCAATCCGACGGTCCCGGGCGGACCGGATTCAGTACGGGCGCACCGGCTCGTTGGCCATGAAGGCGTGGATGTCCTCGAAGCGCCTCCCTGAAGAAGACGTGATACGTCTCCCGCGCTCGACAGTGACCGCCACCAGGCACCTCGTATTACCGCGTTCTCGATGACGGTGGGACGATAGCCGATTCTAGCGCGGATCATGCACGAGAGGTCCGATCCAGGTTCTGCCCGCGAACTCACGCTGCTCCGCCCGAAGGAGACGAAAGTGTACGATCGGAGGCTGACGCGGTCTCGATCAAGGCTATCCAACGCATCGTGATCCGACGGTCACCGGCCAAGCGGCGCCCCGGGACGGATGAGACATGAACCACAGCCAGATCGTCAGCTTCATCTGGGGGGTGGCCGACCTGATTCGCGACACCTTCAAGCGCGGCAAGTATCAGGACGTCATCCTGCCCCTAACGGTGCTGCGCCGGCTCGACTGCGTGCTGGCTCCCACCAAGCGGAAGGTGCTGGCGGTCCAGGCCCGGTTCAAGGGCAAGCTCGACAACCTCGACCCCCAGCTCCGGCGCGCCTCGGGGTTCGCCTTCTACAACACGTCGCGCTACGACTTCGAGAAACTGCTCGCCGACGCCCCCCAGGTCGCGCAGAACCTGCGCCACTACATCGCCGGGTTCAGCCCCAACATGCGCGAGGTGCTGGAGAAGTTCGAGTTCGACAACACCATCTCGAAGCTCGACGAGTCGGGTCTGCTCTTTCAGGTCGTGCAGAGGTTCGGCGATCCAAAGAAGGTCAATCTGCACCCGGATGCGGTCGACAACGCCGCGATGGGCACGATCTTCGAAGAGCTCATCCGCAAGTTCAACGAGGCGCTGAACGAGAACCCCGGCGAGCACTTCACCCCCCGCGACGTCGTCCATCTCATGGTCGACCTGCTGCTGGCCGGCGACCGAAGGCGGCTGCGCACGAAGGGGGTCGTGTTGAGCGTCTACGACCCGTGCTGCGGCTCGGGCGGCATGCTCACCATCGCCAGGGAGCACATCACCGACGGAGAGACACGCGAGGGCGAGTTCGTCGCTCCGGCCGTGCACGCCGACGCCGACATCCACCTGTTCGGGCAGGAGGTGAACCCCGAGACTTTCGCCATCTGCAAGTCGGACCTCTTCATGAAGTCGGAGGACGGCCGCGACGCGGACAACGTCGTCTTCGGCAGCACCCTCTCGAACGACCGGCACGCCGCCGCCGCCTTCGACTACATGATCGCCAATCCCCCCTACGGCAAGGACTGGAAGCGCGACCAGGACGCGGTGGGGGACGAGCACGACCGGGGCGCGGCCGGCCGCTTTGCGGCGGGGCTGCCGCGCATCAGCGACGGCCAGCTCCTGTTCCTGCAGCACATGCTTGCGCACGCCAGGGAGCCGGCCGAGGGCGGCTCGCGGGTCGCGATCATCATGAACGGCTCGCCGCTCTTCACCGGCGACGCCGGCAGCGGCGAGAGCGAGATCCGCCGCTGGATCCTCGAGAACGACCTGCTCGAAGCGCTGATCGCCCTGCCCGAGCAGCTCTTCTACAACACCGGCATCGCCACTTACGTCTGGGTGCTCACGAACCGGAAACGGCCCAAGCGGCGCGGCCGGGTCCAGCTCATCGACGCCACCGCCTTCTGGAACCTGCTGCGCAAGAGCCTCGGGGCCAAGCGCCGCGAGGTTCCGTTCGAGCGGAAGCAGGACATCCTGCGGCTGCTGGCCGGCTTCGAGGACGGCGCGACCCGCAAGGTCGACCGGGACGACGACGAGCTCGACGTCGTCGTCAGCCGCGTCTACCCCACCACGCACTTCGGCTTCCGCAAGATCACCGTCGAACGACCGCTCAGGCTCGACTTCCAGGCCAACCCCGAGCGCATCGTGCGGCTCGACGACGAGCGCGCCTTCGCCAACCTCGCGGTGTCGCGCAAAAGGGGTGCCGCCAAGGCCAGAGACGAGGAGGCTGGCCGCAAGCAGCAGGCCGCGATCCGCGCCACGCTCGGGAGCCTGCCGGACGAGCTCTTCCTGGATCGGGCGATCTTCGAGGCCGAGCTGTCCCAGGCAGCCGGCAAGGCGAAGCTGAAGTTCGCCGCGCCCATCCGCAAGGCGATTCTCTCCGCCCTCTCCGAGCGCAACGCCGAGGCGAAGATCTGCCGGGACCGGGACGGCCGTCCCGAGCCTGATCCGGAGCTGCGCGACACGGAGAGCGTGCCCCTCCGGGAGGACGTCGAGTCGTTCTTCGAGCGCGAGGTGAAGCCCCACGTCCCCGACGCCTGGATCGACGCGGAACGCCGCGACCCCCACGACGGCGAGGTCGGGCTGGTCGGCTACGAGATCAACTTCAACCGGTACTTCTACGAGTACCGCCCGCCCCGCCCGCTCGAGGAGATCGAGGCCGACATCCAGAAGGTGGAGCAGGAGATCGTGGCCATGCTGCAGGAGATGTCGGGCTGATGGTGCACCGCAGACCCGGAGGGCCCGGCACCGACAGCGACGAGCGGCTGCAGGAGAGCGTGGCTCTGCTCAAGATGCTGGCGCTGGGCGACCGTCAGATCGAAGCCGGCCAAGTGCAGCCCGCCGGCAAGGCCGTTGCGCAGCTTCGGACCGGCGACCGGGCCGACTGAATGCCCTTCGTGGTCCAGTTGACCGATGCCGCGGCACGTGACATAAAAACGCATATAACCACCGCCACTTGCCGACATTTTGATCCCTCACGCACGGCGAGGTATGCTGGCGGGATGCCCGATCCAAACCGTGGACAACTAGCGGCATCCGCCGACATTGCCGGCCGGCGTGTCGAACCCGGCGCCTCCGGTCTGCGAAACCTTGGCGGGCGGGCCTTCTTCCGCCCGTGCGACGCGGCCGCGGTGGGCGTCGACTCCCGGGCGCTGCGGCGGCTGGTGGGCAGCGGCTCCATCGAACGCGTGGCCCGCGGTCTCTACCGCGTGGCGGAAGCCGAACCGACCCAGCACTACACCCTCGCCGCCGTCTGCGCACGTGTCCCGGGCGCCATCGTCTGCCTGCTCTCGGCCCTGAGCGTCCACGAGCTCACCACGCAGATTGCGTGGCAGGAGTGGATAGCCATCCCGCACAAGGCCCGCACCCCCCGTCTCCCCGAACTGCCGGTCCGGGTGGTGCGCTTCTCCGGCGCGGCGCTGCGCTACGGCGTCGTGAACACGACCTTCGAGGGGGTACCCGTCCGCATCACGAGCCCGGCCCGCACCGTCGTCGACTGCTTCCGCTTCCGGCGGCTGGTCGGCAAGGACGTCGCGATCGAGGCGCTGCGCGACGCTCTGCGCGACCGCAAGGCGAGCGTCGACCAGATCTGGCGGGCCGCCGACGTGTGCCGCGCGAAGTCGCTCGTCGGCCCGGTACTCGATGCGCTGACAGGATGACTCCTCGAACGGCGATCCGGGACGTATCCGCGTCCGTTCGCCAGCGCCTGCTGAACCTCGCCCGCGAGCAGCGAGTCCGCTTCGAGGGCGTGCTCCAGCGCTACGCGGTCGAGCGCTTCCTCTACCGCCTTTCCGCCTCGGACGAGGTGGACCGATTCACCCTGAAGGGCGCGGCGCTCCTCCGCGTGTGGACCGGACAGGAACTGCGGCCGACCCGGGATGTCGACTTCCTGGCCCGCGGAGCCCGAGATGAAGCCGCCATTCGCACCGCCCTTCGGGACATCTGCGGCATTCCCTGTCGAGAGGACGGCGTCGTCTTCGACCCGGCGACGATCTCGATCACGAGCATCCGCATCGATCAGCCGAACGGCGGCCTCCGGGCGCGGATCCGGGGCAGCCTCGGCCGGGTCCGGCTCGCGGTCCCGGTCGACATAGGCTTCGGCGACGTCATCACCCTCGGCCGCAAGGAGCAGGACTACCCCACACTGCTCGACCTGCCCGCTCCCCGCCTCTGGACGTACCCGCGTGAGACGCTGGTCGCCGAGAAGTTCCACGCGATGGCCAGTCTGGGTGACAGGAACTCGCGCGTGAAGGATCTCTGGGACGTGGCCTGCCTCGCGCGCCGCTTCGCGTTCGACGGCGAGACCCTGCGAACCGCAATCGCGGAGACATTCCGCCACCGAGGGACGTCGCTCGCGGGCGGGCGGCCGGCGGCGCTGCTCGCCGCCTACTACGGCCACCATGAGGCCCCCGCGCGCGGGCAACGCTGGCGCGAGTTGCGACGGCAGATCGGGACGGACATCGACGGGCCGGATCGCCTCGTGGAAGCCGGCGAGGAGCCGCGGCGCTTCCTGGGGCCGGTCTGCGACAGTCTGATCGAAGAGAGCCCGTTCACGCAGGCTTGGCCCGCCGGCGGGCCGTGGCGGCCGGGGATTCAGATTCGGACGGGAAGCGAAGGCCGTGACTGAGGTGACCGATCGGTTCGAGGAAGCCCGGCCGCGGCGATTCCGGCCGTACCCCGAGTACAGGGAGTCCGGCGTCGATTGGCTGAGTGAGATCCCGGCGCATTGGGAGGCAAAACGACTTCGCTTCGTCGTCGAAACGAGCATCACCAAGAAAGAGGTACGCGACCTCGATCCGGAAACCGAGATTTCCTTTGTTCCCATGGAGGCGGTCCGCGAATACGGTGGCATCGATCTGCATTCGACGAAAGCGCTCTCTGAGGTTGCCGAGGGCTATACGTACTTCCGCAACGGGGACGTGATTGTGGCCAAGATCACCCCGTGTTTCGAGAACGGGAAGGGCGCTCTGGCCAGCGATCTGTGTAGTGACATCGGTTTCGGTACGACCGAACTACACGTGCTTCGTCCGTCATTCCATGTGGATCCTCGCTTCCTCCTCTACCTGACTTTCAGCGACCACTTTCGCCGCACCGGGACGGGGTCGATGTATGGGGCGGGTGGTCAGAAGCGTATCTCAGATGACTTCATTCGCGATTTCCGTCACCCTATACCCAGTCTCCGTGAGCAATGCGTCATCGTCGACTTCCTCGACCACGAGACCGCGACGATCGATGCGCTGGTGGCGAGGAAGGAGCGGCTGATCGAGCTGCTCCAGGAGAAACGCACCGCCCTCATCACCCGTGCCGTCACCCGGGGCCTCGACCCGAGCGTCCCCATGAAGGACTCCGGCGTCGAGTGGCTGGGTGAGATCCCGTCGCATTGGGAGGTGAAGAAGCTCGGCTACGTGACGACCATCGGCAACGGCTCGACACCAAATCGAAACGAAGCGCGCTACTGGATAGACGGGTCGCATCCTTGGCTAACCAGCGCAAAGATCAATGAGGGGGTCATCGCGACGGCGGATCAGTTCGTGACGGACGTTGCGCTCCGTGAGTGTCACCTTCCCCCTGTCCCCGCGGGCAGTATTCTTGTAGCAATTACGGGCGAAGGCCAGACGAGGGGACGAGTTGCTTCGCTGAGCATAGACTCAACGATCAGTCAGCACTTGGCGTACGTAACACCGGGCTCCTCTGAGATCAACGCAGGCTTTCTCGTGCGGCTCTTTGAAGCGCGCTACGAGTGGCTCCGGGACGAGAGTAGCGGGACGGGAAGCACTCGTGCGGCACTGACCTGCGAGTTCCTCCGGTCGGCCCGGTTCGCGTTCCCTCCCAGAGGAGAGCAACACGCCATCGCCGCGTTCCTCGACCGCGAGGCAGCCAGGATCGACGCCCTCATCGCCAAGGTCCGCGAAGCCATCGCTCGCCTCAAGGAGTTCCGCACCGCCCTGATCTCCGCGGCGGTCACCGGCAAGATCGACGTGCGGGCCACCTCCGCCGAGGCTTCGGCGGGCCACGGAGGGACGCGATGAGCTTCGAGCCGCGCTTCACGGTCACCCACGCGATCACGGCCGATCTCACGCGGATCGAGCGGGCGCGGGGGTTTCTGGAAGCGGCGACGCTCTCCGAAGACTGGATCCGCCAGATGGGTGCGCGGGCGCTCGTGCTCGAGGCGCACCATACGACTCACATCGAGGGAACGAAGCTCACATTGGAGGAATCCAGGCTGCTCCTTGCCGGCGAGGCGGTGCCCGAGGCGGACCCGGACGACGCCCGCGAGCTCCTGAACTACCGGGACGCATTCGAGTTCGTTTCTACCTGGCTCGGCAGCGGTGGACCGATCACCGAGGGACTGGTCCGGGAGATCCACAAGCGCCTAGTCGAGGGCGTCCGCGGCGGGTCTGCCGCGCCAGGAGAATACCGGCGGATCCAGAACTACGTGGTGAACTCGGGCACCGGAGCTGTCGTGTACACGCCGCCGGCAGCGTACGACGTACCGATCCTGATGCGAGAACTGGTCGATTGGCTGAACCAGGAACATGATGTCCATCCCGTGCTGGTCAGCGGAATCGCCCAGTTCCAACTGGTCCACGTCCACCCATTCCTGGACGGCAACGGCCGAGCCTCGCGCCTGCTATCGACCCTCTGCTTGTACAAGGCCGGGTACGACTTCAAGCGCCTCTTCACGATCAGCGAGTACTACGACCGGAACCGGGCCGCGTTTTACCGGGCAATCCAGGGCGTGCGCGAGCAAGACATGGATCTCACGGGGTGGCTCGAGTTCTTCACGGCAGGGTTGGCCACGCAGCTCGACGAGGTAAAGGCGCGTGGCGAGCGGACGATCCGCCGGGACGCCCTGGTGCGGCAACACGCGCTATCGGACCGGCAGGCAGTTGCGCTGGGCCACGTCATCGAGCATGGGCGCCTGACGATTCACGACTACGAGAAGCTCTGCCCCGGAGCGAACCGGCGGACGCTCCAGCGAGACCTGAAGGCGCTTGTGGAGAAGGGGCTGTTGGTCGAAGCGGGTACGGCGCCGACGGACCCGACACGGCATTACCGCCTGGTCGACGGCCTCGTGAGATCGGGGCTAGAGCTGTGACAAGCTGTGACATCGAGCTGTGACATCGAGTCGCGACATTGAGCTGCGACAAGCTGTGACATCGAGCTATGACGCTACAACCAAGGCGCCTCCTCGAAGGGGAGAGGCAAGCATGAGCCCAGAGGTATCCGAGCGGGTTTTCGAGGCCGCAATCGAAAGCGCGCTGCTGCGCCATGGCCCCGACGCATGCCCGGGCGACGTAGCGGCGGTGCGGGAGTCCCCGGCGGCGTTCGGCGATGAGCCGACGCCGGGCGGCTACCGCAAGCGCAAGCCGGAGGACTACGATCGGAGCCTCTGCCTGATCCCGACGGACGTGGTCGACTTCCTCCTCGCCACTCAGCCGAAGGAATGGGCGAAGCTCAAGCAGCACCACTGCGCCGACGTGAAGCCGCGCTTCCTCGGCCGGCTCTCGCGCGAGATTGCCCGGCGGGGGGCGCTCGACGTGCTGCGCAACGGCGTCAAGGACTCGGGCTGCAAGTTCCGGCTGGCCTACTTCCGGCCCGCGAGCGGGCTCAACGAAGAGCTGCAGCGCCTGCACGCGGCCAACCTCTTTGCCGTGGTGCGCCAGCTCCGCTTCAGCGAGCAGGACGAGCAGAGCCTCGACCTTGCGCTCTTCCTGAACGGCGTCCCCATCTTCACGGCCGAGCTGAAGAATCCCCTCAACGGGCAGGACGTCCAGGACGCCATCCGACAGTACCGGGAGGACCGGGACGCGCGCGAGCCGCTCTTCGGCTATGCGCGCTGCCTCGCCCACTTCGCCGTGGATCCGGAGCAGGTGTTCGTGACCACGTGTCTTGCGGGGCCCAAGACCCGGTTCCTGCCGTTCAACCAGGGACGCTTCGGCGGGGCGGGGAACCCGCCGGTCCCGCCCACCAGGGCGGGCTTCCCGACCGACTACCTGTGGGAGGAGGTCTGGGCCCGCGACAGCGTCCTCGACCTCGTCCGCCAGTTCATCCACGAGGTCGAGGCCGAGGACGACCGCGGGCGCAAGACCGGCGCGCGCTTCCTGATCTTCCCGCGCTACCAGCAGCTCGACTGCGTGCGCCAACTCGTGCGCCACGCGCGCGACCACGGCCCCGGCGAGCGCTACCTCATCCAGCACTCGGCCGGCAGCGGCAAGAGCTTCACCATCGCATGGCTCGCCCACCGGCTCTCGGTGCTGCACGACCGCGACGACCGGCGCGTCTTCGACTCGGTCGTGGTGGTGACCGACCGGCGTGTCCTCGACCGGCAGCTCCAGCGCACGATCCGGCAGTTCGAGCAGACCCTCGGGGTGGTGGAGAACATCGACCACACCTCGCGCCAGCTCCGCGACGCCCTCGAGGCGGGCCGGACCATCATCGTCACCACGCTGCAGAAGTTCCCGGTTATCGCCAGGCAGATCGGCGAGCTGCCCGGCCAGCGCTTCGCGGTGATCGTGGACGAGGCGCACTCGTCGCAGTCGGGCGAGAGCACCAAGAGCCTCAAGGCGGTGCTCGCGGCCGGGAGCCTGGAGGCGGCCGAGCGGGAGGAAGCGACCGCCCAGTCCCCGGAGGAGGAGCTCGACGACCGGGTCCACGACGAGATCCGCAGCCGCGGGCGCCTGCCCAACCTCTCGACGTTCGCGTTCACCGCGACCCCGAAGCCCAAGACCCTGGAGCTCTTCGGCCGGAAACGGGACGACGGGAAGTTCGAGCCCTTCCACCGCTACAGCATGCGCCAAGCCATCGAGGAGGGCTTCATCCTCGACGTGCTCGGGAGCTACGTGACCTACAAGGCCTACTGGCGCCTGCTGAAGACGATCGTGGACGACCCGCGCTACGACAAGGGCAAGGCCGAGTACCTGCTCAAGTCCTTCGTCGAGCTGCATCCCCACGCCATCCGCGAGAAGGTCGCCATCTGCGTGGAGCACTTCGCCGCGCGGGTTGCGGGCGCCATCGACGGGCGGGCCAAGGCGATGGTCGTGACCCGCTCGCGCCTGCACGCGGTGCGCACCAGGCTCGCGCTGGACGGCTACCTCGCGGAGAAGGGCCATCCGTGGAAGGCGCTCGTCGCCTTCTCCGGAACCGTGAAAGACGCCGGCGAGGCCTATACCGAGTCGGGCATGAACTCGGCCGGTCAGGACCGGGTCATCGGCGAGCGGCAGACGGCGACCGAGTTCGAGAAGCCCGAGTACCGCTTCCTGGTGGTCGCGAGCAAGTTCCAGACCGGCTTCGACCAGCCGCTGCTGCACACCATGTACGTGGACAAGAAGCTCGGCGGCGTGAACGCGGTCCAGACGCTGTCCCGCCTGAACCGCACGCACCCCGGCAAGACGGGCGCGATGGTCCTCGACTTCGCCAACGAGGCCGACGAGATCAAGAAGGCCTTCGAGCCGTACTACGAGACCACCCTGCTTTCGGAGGCGACCGACCCCAACCTGCTCTACGAGGTCCAGGACCGGCTGCTCGGCTTCGGCGTGTTCGCGGCGGACGACGTCGAGGCGTTCGCGCGGGTGTACTTCGACCCCAAGGCGACGCAGGACAAGCTCTACGCGACGCTGGAGCCGGCGCGTCTGCGCTTCGGCGCGATCGCCCCCGACGAGGGGCAGGACTTCCGCGGCCAGCTCGGCGACTACGTGCGGCTGTACGCCTTCCTCTCGCAGGTGCTGACGTTCGCCGACACCGACCTCGAGAAGCTCTACGTCTTTGCCCGGCACCTGCGGCGCCTGCTGCCGGCCGACCGTGACGAGCTGCCGCGCGAGGTTCAGCAGAACATCGACATGGAGTCGTTCCGCATCCAGCAGACGAGCCGCGGCCGGATCGCGCTGGAACGGCAGGGCGGGGCGATCGAGCCGGCCGGGAGCAAGCCTCGCGGCGGCGCTGAGGCCGAGGAGGTGGAGCCGCTCTCGCGCATCATCGAGGCGCTGAACGAGCGCTTCGGCCTGAAGCTCGGCCCAGAGCACCGCCTCACCCTCGAGCACCTCCGCTCGGCCCTCGACAAGGACGCCGGCCTCGACGCCAGCGCCCGGGTGAACACGCGCGAGAACGTGCGGCTGACCTTCGACCCCAAGGTCGACGACCGCATCCAGGAGATCGTCGAGACCAACTTCGACCTCTACAAGCGCATCACCGACGACCCCGAGTTCGGCCGCGTCTTCAAGAACTACCTCTTCGACGACTACATCCGGCGTCACCGCCGGGCCGAGGAGCTGCTCAAGCTGCAGGAGTCGAAGACGCTCGAGTTCAAGTCGAGCCTGCGCTGGAACCTCAAGGACGACCGCAAGGACGACCGGCACGTGACCCACGCCGCGCTCAAGACCATCGCCGCGTTCCTCAACACCGAGGGCGGCGACCTCCTGATTGGCGTGGCCGACGACCGCAAGGTGCTCGGCATCGACCACGACCGCCTGGAGACCGACGACAAGTTCATGCGCCACCTCGCCCAGGCCGTGCGCAACGGCCTCGGCGACCGCGCCGGCACCTGCATCGACCCGAAGACGCAGATCGTCGAAGGCAGGACGGTCTGCCTCGTGAGCTGCCAGCGGAGCCCCGAGCCGGTGTACCTGCACTGGAAGGGCCTGGAGAAGGTGGCTGAGGGCGATCTTTACGTGCGGAGCGGTCCGGGCACGGTGCGGCTCGCCGGGCCGGATGTCAGCAAGTACGTCGCCACCCGATTTGCATCCCAATGACGATGACTACTAATAGAGCCAAGGACGCGTGGCCGCGAGCGGAGTCGGCCCCCGAGCCGGCGGAGGCTGATTCAAGATGACGGAGCAGGCGTCGCAGGATCTGGAGTTCGACGAGATCGGGTATTGGTCCGAGTTGAAGCTCGACATCATCAGGAAGTACGCAACGGCGTACGCAACTATTCTTGCGCGCCAACCAGGTCTATCGTTCAGCTACATCGACGGCTTCGCGGGGACGGGTGTTCACGTGACCAAGGAGTCTGGCGACTATGTTGCTGGCAGTCCCTTGAATGCGCTTAGGCCCGGATTATTCGTGAAGGTGCTGATTCTGGAGAGACACAGGAGCCTCCATGTGGTACAAACGCAGTGCTGACAAACGTTTAGCCACGATGGAGGCCCCTGCATGGCGGCTGACAAGATATCACAGACTGTCCTGTTCCCGGAGCTCTTCGACAAGCCCGTCGTCGCCACGTTCGACCGCGAGCAGGCGAGCTCGGATGGTGGCGCCGTCCTCCTCAAGGCGGCCGAGCGGGTGTACGGCCTCGTCAAGGCGTTTGCCGGGTGTCTCGCCGACAAGCGCGCGCCGGAGAAGATTCGGCACACGCTCGCGGAGCTGATCGGACAGCGGATCTTCGGCATCGCGTGCGGTCATCCCGACGGCAACGACGCCGACCACTTGGCGGAGGATCCCATCCACAAGCTGCTGCTCGGGCGGGACCCCGTGGCCGGCGCGCCCTTGGCGTCGCAACCAACGATTTCGCGGTTCGAGAACGGCCCGGGCCGCGGCGCGCTCTACCGAATGGCGCGGGAGTTGGCGGCGTGCGTGATCGAGCGGCATCGACGCCGCCTGCGGCGGCGGGTGTGGCGGGTCACCATCGATCTGGACCCGACCGACGACCGGACGCATGGCGCGCAACAACTGACGTTCTTCAACGGGCACTACGACAGTTGGTGCTATCTGCCGCTGCTCGCGTTCCTGACTTTCAACGACGAGAAGGAGCAGTATCTGTGCGCGGCGGTGCTGCGGCCGGGCAAGGCGGTGGCGGCCGACGGGACCCTGAGCTTGCTGTGTCGGCTGCTGCCGATGCTGCGGGCGGCGTTTCCGGCGACTCGGTTTCTCGTCCGGCTCGACGGGGGCTTTGCGACCCCGGAGATCCTCGATTTCCTGGATGCCGAACCTGGGCTCGACTACGTGGTCGCGATGGGGAAGAACGCGGTGTTGCAGCGGCATGCCGAATCCGCGATGGCCGTGGCCCGCGCGCAGAGCGAAGCCAGTGGCCGAACCGAGCACGTCTATACCGACACCCGCTACGCGGCCCGCACGTGGGGCCGCGAACGCCGGGTCGTGATCAAGGCGGAAGTGGTCCGGCTCAAGGGTCGCGAGCCGCGGGACAATCCGCGCTTCGTCGTGACGAATCTCTTGGAGAGCTCGCGCTTCGTCTACGAGAGGGTCTACTGCGCCCGCGGGGACATCGAGAACCGGATCAAGGAGTTGCTGGATGGCCTGCAGATCGACCGCACGAGCTGCTGCAAGTTCCTGGCGAACCAGTTGCGCGTGTTGCTGACCGCGGCGGCCTACGTACTCATGCAGGAGCTGCGGCTGCGGGCGGCGCGCACCGGCTGTGCCCGCACCCAAGTGACGTGGCTGCGCGACCGGCTGCTGAAGCTGGGGGTGCATGTCGTCGGCTCGGCGCGCCGCATCGTCCTGCATCTACCACGGGCGACGCCCCATCTCCACGCGTGGCGGCGCATCGCGCTCGCGCTCGGCGCCCGCGCGGGTTAGTCAGAGCCCGCGCGGGGGCTCGGCGCACGTCTCGGTCCCGGGCGGCACCGCCCGTTCCGGCAGAACCTTCCCCCCACTTGGCCTCCGCAACCGCCCGGTGCCCGTGAAGGGCCACTCCACGCCTCCTGCCGCGTCCGTCGCCGCGTCCGAGAGGCTCCGCTCGCGGTCAAGCAGGCCCGGCCCCAGCAGAGCCTTCCCTGCCGCCCGCCTCTCCGCCACCGCCCGACGGCACGACCGGCTACTCTACGCCGCGGTGCGCGCGCCACCACGTCCGAGGCCCTGCTCGCGGCCGATCATGCCCCGTCCGTGACGGACGCCCGAGCTTCATGAATAATGCAGGCTAGACTTCGAATGGAAAAATACGCTGAAACGCCTAGACGACGTACAGGTAGAGATCAAGAGCAAGTAGAGATCCCGACAAGTAGTAGGCACGGCCGACCTGTGGAAAACTCACTTGCAGGCCCAGAGATAACTCTCGCTACGCTCTGAGCCATTCCCCCCCCGCTTCCGCTCCGCTCTAGTCGGGTGCTCTCAACCAACCGTCTCCACAACGGCCGCGAGCACTGCCGACGCTTCAATCGAGCGCCCTGCAACGCGGCCGACAGAACGAAGTGCATGCCTTGATGTGGGTTGGGTATCGCCCGTGACGCGGGTTGCCCCGACCCCCCACCTGCGGAGCCCCCAACCACCGCCGACGGTCCCCGCCCATCGAGCCTGGAAGCTTTCATCGTCCTGCCCCACCTGAAACTCTCAGACCACGAGAGCACCTGTCGAGAACAGACAGTGGGCTGTGCCCCCCAGCGCCGTGCTGGAGCGGCTATGCCCCCGCCGCCCGATTTCGTGGTCCTCGAATCTACCCCCGAGCCCCAGCCCATCGCCCTGCCGTCAACCACCCTTCCTCGAACGCGAGGGGGGAGCTGTGCTCCCCCCCCGCGTGACCTGGAGCCAGCCGCCGCACCCCCCCCCGACGGAATTCGAGGTTCATCGATCTATCCTTCGAGTCCCCGGCCACCGGCGCAGGCCGGGAACTCAGGACCGACCGCCGAGCCGCCGGCCCGCGAGCTGGTGCCGGCGCTCAGTCGAACGCCTTGCCACGCGGCCGACGAAGAGCGCATCACGTCGGTGGTCGACGCGGCCCGGCTGGCCACGGACCCTGACGCCGCGCGAGCCCACCCGGGAGCCCAACGGGCAGAGCCTCTGGTTCGGGGCCGAACTCGATCCGGACGGCGACCACGACCAGGTGTGGTTCCGGATAGCCGAGGTGGCCATCGGCCGGATGCCGGAGAAGACACCCGGTGACCGCTGCCGGATGCTGGTCGACGCTCTCATCGTCTGGATCACGCTGGACCGCCCGCTCGAACCCGGCATCAACCGCTTCGAGGTCCGGGGCCTCCAGCCCCGACCCGGCCCGTGGTGGCCACCGCCGGCGAGCGCGCGGCCCCGACCGCCCACCGCCTCGCCGCGGCGTCGCTCTCCGCGAACACCCGCCGGGCGTACTCCGGCGCTCTGCGCCGCCTCAACGCCTGGCTCGCCGGCCGGGCGCTCAAGGACGCGACCCTGGCCGGCTACCTCGCCGAGCTCCACGAGCAGGGGAGAGCTCCGTCGAGCGCGTCGCCGGCGCTGGCCGCGGCGCGCTTCCGGGCCCGCCTCGCCGGCGCGCCGAGTCCGGCCAGGGAACGAACGGGCGCGGATCCTCGCGGGCTACCGTCGGACCGCCGTCGAGCGCGGCCGGGGCCAAGCGCGCCCCTTCGGGGCGGCGGACCTGACCGCCGTCCTCGCCAGCTGCCACCGGCGGCGTCGTCGTCGCGGCCGCGGCGTCGAGTCAGACGAGGTCGTCCTGAAGCGCGGCCGCCTCGACGCGGTGATCGCGGGGCTGCTCTTCATGGCGGGGCTGCGGCGGAGCGAGGTGAGCGCCCTCCGGTGGGCCGACAGTCGCCGAGTCTGCCGCCGGCGACGGGATGCTGGTGACGGTCCGCCGCGGCAAGACGAACCCGGATGGCGAGACGAAGGACGTGCGGTTCGTGAAGGGCGACGTCGCCCTCGCGCTCCAGACGCTGCGGTCCGCCGCGAGCCCGTCGCCCGAGGACCAGGTCGTGCCGCTCTCGCCGCAGATGGTGGGGCTGCGGTTCCAGGCGTCGGCGCGGGCGTCGGGCGTCGAGGCGCGGGTAACCGCCCACTCGGCTCGTGTCGGGCAGGCGTCGGCGCGGGCGTCGGGCGTCGACGACCGACGTGATGCTGGCCGGGAACTGGAAGACGAGCCGGATGGTGGCGCACTACTCGTCCGGGGCGACGGGGGGCGGTGGAGCAGTACCTCTGAAAAGCCCAGGGGTGCAGCCGACGGCGGCCATCGTGGTCAGTGCATCGTCTCGCCGCCGTCGTCGGCGTCCTCCCGGTCGGCATCGTCGGCCAGCGACTCGACGATGCCGAGGTACAGCGCCAACGTCGCGAGCACCACGGAGCGAACCGCATCCCGGAACGCGGCCGAGGGCGCCCAGGCCCTCACCGCGGCGGGGTCGTTCTCGTCCGGCATCTCGTTGAGGACCGCGACGACCAACCGCTCGTCCGGCGTGGCGATGCCGCGGCGGACCCGCTCAGCGATGACCGCGCGGGCCGCCAGCGCGAGGGTCTGGAACTCGGGGTCGTGGAACTGGTCAGGGTCGAGCATCCCTGGGGCCACCTATTCCTCTTCGCGTCCATCGAGCCCGGGCGGCAGGGGAGTGCGCTGGTTCGGAGGACCGCCGCCTGAGCGAGGGTCCCGGCCGACTTCCAATCGCGGCGGGGTAGTCCGCCGCTCCGAACAGCTCCCGCTGTCGCAGCGCCGCATCGACCTCGGCGGTTGTCGCGGGACGGAACCCCTGGCCGTCGTCGATGTCGTCGGCGGTCCCAGCGGACACGGACGACGATAGCCCAAGTGACGCGCCTCACGGCGTTATACTGGCCCCCCGCGAGGGTTCGGCATCCATGGCCCAACGCGCGGTTTGCCGTCAACCACCCAAGGTGAGAGCCGTATGCGTTAACGTGCACGTACGGATCTGAGCGGGGGGACCGGGGCAATCCGGTTCCCTACCGCAACTTCACGTGGGTGCTGGAACGGTTGGCGGGAGCGGGTCTGGTGAAGGGGAAGACGGTCGGGGTCGATGCGACGACGCTGGAAGCGAACGCGGCGATGCGGAGCATCGAGCGGCGGGATACCGGGGAATCGTACGAGGCGTTCGTGCGTCAGCTGGCGAAGGCATCGGGGATTGAGACGCCGACGCGAGCGGAGTTGGCGCGGTTTGACCGGTCCCGGAAGGACAGGAAGACGTCGAACAAGGAGTGGCAGTCTCCGCAGGACCAGGACGCGAAGATCGCAAAGATGAAGGACGGTCGGACGCACTTGGCCCACAAGGCGGAGCACGGGGTCGACCTGGAGACGGGCGCCATCCTCTCGGTGACGGTGCAGGATGCGTCGGAGGGCGATTCGGCGACGCTGCCGGAGACGCTGACGATGGCGGCTGAGCAGGTCGAGGCGGTGCAGCCGGCCGGTGCGGAGGTCGAAGAGGTGATCGCCGACAAGGGGTACCACAGCGACGCGACGCTGGTGGCTCTCGACGAGATTGGGGTTCGCAGCTACGTCTCGGAGCCGGAGCGGGGTCGGCGCTGTTGGCAGGACAAGAAGACGGGAGAGACGCCGGTGGGGAAGCGTGCTGCGCAGAAGGCGTTGTATGGGAACCGTCGGCGTATTCGCGGCGACCGAGGCCGTCGTCTTCAACGCCGTCGCGGGGAGCTGGTGGAGCGGCCTTTCGCGCACCAGTACGAGACCGGGGGGCTGCGGCGAGTGTGGGTGCGCGGCCACGAGAATGTGCGCAAGCGGGTGCTCATCCAGGCGGCCGGTTGCAACCTCGGACTGCTGCTGCGCCGGCTGACCGGCGTCGGCACGCCCCGGAGCCTGCAGGGGGCGGGCTCTTTCGGCCATTTGCGGACTGATCGGTCGCCTGACCGCGCTCTGGGGGCGTCTAACGGCCTCTTGGGACTTCCAATGGACGCCGGCGGGGCTGGTCGGCTCAATCGCTCATCGCCAAGCTGCCTGAACAGGCCGGCTCAGCGAACAGCCTTCTTCCACGGGCTGCCAGAGAACGTGCTCGTCGCGAAGCCAAGCGCGCGCCCGCACCGGCAGCGAGGCGGTGCGCTTGAGCACCAGCCGGCGCAACAGCCCGGCGGTCCAGCTCAGACCGAAACGTCGAACGGTTACGGTGGTGAACGATTCGCTCGCCACGACCCGTCCCGGCGAGGCGGCGCTCAAGCGCCCGCCGCCGACCGACGGCCGCCCGCTCGACGACCAGAACCTCGCGCCTACCTCGCCCGGCCAGCCGCCGGGATCAGGGAGAATGCTTCGATGACCGCTCACAACCAGACGCTGCTTGCGAAGCTCGCGCCGATGTTCGGCGGGCAGACCGAGAACCTCGCCGTGGCCGCCCTCGGGCCACATTCTGTGGGGGTCGCAGGCTGCACGGCGCGCCCTGTCGGACCTGCTTGCGGCCGGCGGGGCGACGGTGGGCGAAATCGCCCAGGTTCGGACCCAGGCAACAGGGCAAGAGGGCGAGCGGCCGGATCTTCAGTATCGCTGTCGCCGCATGTGGTCCCGGGGGATGCGGGAGGGCGGCGAGAAACGTATTGGTTGGCCACCGCGCACCGGGCGTGTGGTAGTACACGCGCGCCCTCTATCGGCCGTTGACGACCCCACTGGTGCCGCTCCAATCACGCCACGAGCGCGGTATGCGATCACATGTGGGCCGAGCGTCTTCTTCATCAGTCGGTTCCCAACACCCGCGCGCTAGCCGACGTCCATGATCGACCTTGGGATCGTCGTCGCGTACTTCGCCATCATTTTCGTCATTGGCCTGCGTGCGCGCGCCGATGTCGGCGTCGGTCCCGAGGAGTATTTCCTCAGCTCGCGCTCCCTGCGGTGGCCGTCCATCGCGATGTCTACGATCGCGACGAACATCGAGGCCGGCCACTTTCTCTCCGTGACGGGCGCGGCCTACGTCGGCGGACTAGCGCAGGGGAACTTCGAGCTCAACGCCATCTTCGGCATTGTGATCGCCGCCTTCTTTTTCGTCCCCCTCTATCTCCGACTCAAGGTCGTCACGATCAGTCAGTTTTTCGAGCAGCGCTTCGGGCCGCAGATCGCGTTGGCGTACGCACTGCTGATGATCGTGCTCTACGCGCTGCTCTACCTCGGCACGGCGTTGTTCTGGGCCGCCTACGCGCTCGATGGCATCTTCAGCGAGATGGTCGCGTGGATCAGCGACCGGGAAGCCGTGCGGCTCGCGGTCCTGATCGTCGCCCTGGGGATGTTCTCGGCCGTCTACACCTATCTTGGCGGATTGCGCGCTGTGGTACGGACCGACATCGCACAGTTCGTCCTGCTCCTCGGTGGAGGACTCATCACGGTCACGGTCGCCGTACATCATCTGGGCGGCTGGTCGGAACTCTTCGGCACGACGGGACACCTCATGCACCTGCACCTGCCCCGGGACCACCCGACCATGCCGTGGACCGCCCTCATCGGGATGAACCTGCTGAACCTGAATTACTGGGGCGCGAACCAAGTC
Organism: Vicinamibacterales bacterium; assembly: GCA_965229825.1. GTDB lineage: Bacteria > Acidobacteriota > Vicinamibacteria > Vicinamibacterales > UBA8438 > JAJEEA01. The sequence goes on along the minus strand of CBDDJQ010000009.1, from coordinate 211,354 downwards.
ATCCTGCAGCGGGCCCTGGCGGCGAAGAGTCTGCGGCACGCCCAGGTCGGGCTGTTAGTGGGCGGGGTCCTCAAGTACGTCACGCTGCTCATCATTGTCATCCCAGGGATCGCCCTGGCCGGCATCCTGGCCGACGCACCCCTCGAGGACCCGGACACGGCGTACATGACCCTCGTCACCCGGTTCCTCCCGGCCGGCCTGCGCGGCCTCATCGTCTGCGGGCTCTTCGCCTCCCTGATGAGTACGGTCGACTCCATCTTCCACGCCGTGTCCACGCTGTGGTCCATCGACATCTACAAGCGATACCTGCGGCCGGACGCGTCCCCCGAGGACGTCGTCCGCATGGGGAAATCGGCCATCGTGGGCGCTCTCGCGACCGGACTGCTCTTTGCCTTCCTGGTCGTTTCCCTCAAGACGGGCAGTCTCCAGGACGATCCGCTGACCCACTGGTTCAACGAGCTGTCCTACTACGTGAAGAACGGGTTCGTGGTGCTCGTGACCGCCGCGGTCTTTCTGATCCGGCCGTCACGGCGTCTGGTCCTCGGAGCCGTGTTCGCCAGCATGGCCGTGTATTTTGGGTTAACGCTAGTCTGGCCGGAGATGAGCTATCTCGTGCGGTCCGGGTGGGTCATCGTGCTCAGCTTCACCGCGGTGGCCGCCCCGACCATGAGGCGCAACGGATGGCGCATCCCGTTCCGCGACCTGATCGCGGCACCCGATGCGGGCGTAGCACGGTTCGGCGCGGGGCTCCTCGCCTCACTGGTCTTGACCCACATCCTGCTCCACTGAGCTCACGGGCAACGCCTCAAAGATCCGCCCCGCGCGCGCCTCACAGGGACAGCACAGGGCGGGGGGTCAGTGGGCTGGCTCGGGTGCTTGCGGGTAGGTGAACACCATCTTGCCGTCCCCGCGGCGGACCACGTCGACCCCGTGTTCCTTCAGCGCCTCGTTGATGGCGATGCTCTGCTGCAGGAGGGTGGCGATTACCAAGGTGTCGCCCGGACTCAGCTCGACGCCTCGGTCGTTGGTCGCTGCCCGCATGATCACGTGCACCTGGCAGCCGCACGAGGGGTCGCCGGTGCAGTGGTAGTCGACGATGGGGTCACGCTTCACGACGCCGCCCTCTGACACCGCCGCCAGCCGCTCGCCCTGTTTCATGTCGTCATCCCTCGTCGTCGTTTCAGCTCGTCGAGACAGGCGGGGCAGTCGTATCCGCGGTCGACGGCATCGGTGTAGGTCTGGGGCTGGTCATCGAGGACGCCATCCGCCCAGGCCCGGTCGGCGCCGTACCGCCCCACCCCCTCGGTGTGACCGCACAGCGCCGTGATGGTGTCCGGGTCGATGCGATGCTGGATGTGCTTCACGCTGCCCTCTGTCCGCCGGTCAGCCACCGCCACAGTCGAGAGCCCCAGGATGGGGCAGGGGGGGGACTGGGCATCCTGTCGAGGCACACCGGGCAGTCGACCCCCTCGGCGAAGGCCCGCTGTCGCGACGGTAGGTCGCGGGGCGAAGGCAGTGGCGCGATCTGCAGGCACAGCTGATTGCGCACGTCGCCTGTGTCACCGAGATACCAGTGCGTCATGACTCCACCATCGGTCGGTTCTCCTTGAAGAACAGCTCGACTCCCCGCTTCACCACGAACGCGCGAGCGCCTGATCGACCAGCAGCAGACCGCGACCCGCCGAGGTCATGGCCGCGTGCGGCGTCTCCCCCGGCGCTGTGGGACCGCGGCGGCGAGCTAGCGGGAGGCCTCGGACCCCAACTACGTCGGTCCCTCCTCGGGTAAGGAACGCGAGGATCCCCAGCAGCATGAAGAGACCGCCCAACACGAGGCTGAGTAGTGTCGTGACTGCCCAGCAGACAGCCAGCATGGTCGTGTACTGTCTGTCTCCCCGCAGGATGAACTGAATCGCCTTCTTTGCGCTGCTGTCCTCCGGCATTTGGATTCCTCCTCCGCACCCGCGAGTTCTCCACCACTGGAGCCGACGCCACCACCTCCCGAAAGCCCCTCCCGCCCGCCTGCGGGGGGGGGCATCACCTCTCGACCGCGGAGCGCGCCAGCGTCCCCGCGTACAATAGCCCCCCCGTGGCCCTGACCAACGCCGAACGCCAGCGCCGATACCGCGAGCGCCGCGCCGCCGGCGTCCCCGTCCAGCCGGCGCCGCGGCCGCCGCGGCCGAACGCCCTCGGCCTCGAGCTGCCCAGGGGCTTCGGCCGCGACTGAACGCCGCGGCGCCCGCCCGCGAGCCACGGCCGCCCCAGGGTCCGATAACGGGGTGTTCGGTTAACCAGCCAAGGCCAGAAAACCCCCGTGTTTCCAGGGGCTTTTCGTAGAATCGACTCGTTATAACCCCGGACCCTTCGCCTCGAAGTCGGCTCGAATCGACCCCCCCAACAATACCCCGTTATCGGACCCTGGGCTCTCAACCGCGTCGGCGGCCCGATCGACTCGCAGGCGGTGGGGCGCGCTGCCGGGCCTCCCGTCAGGCCTCGCTGCCGGTCTCGGTCGGGACTGGGGACGGCGGGTCCCGAAGAGGCACCCGCTCGACCGTGTGAACCAGCCGCCGGTGCCCGCCGCGGCCTGCTCGGTCCTCGCCCGCCGCCAGTCCGACCGCGGCGACAGTCGGCGTTGACTTGGCGCACCCCACCCGGCGAAATCGCCGGCCGGCTCGGACTCGACGGCGGGGGCGCCGCCGGACCAGTTCGCCGCCGCCAGCGGGCGCCTGCCGCGGCTCCGGATCCTGACCTCGTCGGCGAGAGATCGAGCACTACGGTGCAGACCGTCGTGGTGCCCCGCCGGCTGGGCTTGGGCCGAGGCGGGGTAGGGGGCAGTGGGGGGCTCCGCCCCCGTTCGCTCCCCGCCGGATCGTCGACCGTCTCAACGCCTGGCTCGCGGCCCGCGGCGTCGAGTCCGATCAGGCCGACATCGACGGGGTGCTGGTCAGGGTGACGGCCGAGCAGCACGCCGCACTGTTCGGCCGCGGCGCGGTCCGCGTGCACGTGGCACACGTCGCCGCGGGTCAGCAACTCGCCAGGCCGCAGCGGCGACGGGCAGGCATCCCCAAGCCTCAGCCGTCATCGGGCCTGGGTCAGGTTGCCATCCCTCGCCCCTCCGCTCTCGTTGTCACGGAGACCCGCGGCCGAAAGGTTGCCTGCTGTGCGGCAATGCCGCATGATTGTGCCGGGACCGAAATGCGCCTCTACTTCACCCGTCCCTATGAACGCGCCATTCGCAAGCTGCTCTCGGAGGACGCCCGCAGGGAGATGGAGGCGGCGATCGTCGCCGCGCCCGATGCCGCACCGGTCGTCCGCGGGACGGGCGACATCCGCAAGTTGCGCTGGGCTGGCTCCGGCCGGGGAAAGCGGGGCGGCATTCGCGCGATCTACTTCTGGTGCCCGGCCCCCGGAGCCGTCTACATGCTGACGGCCTACGCGAAGGCGGACCGCGACGATCTGACCGCGGCGGACAGAAAGGCGCTGGCGCGGCTGGTCGCGGAAATCGAACGGGAGAGGCAGAGAGAATGACGACGGAACGGACCAGGCTCGGGCAGGAAATCGAAACAGCGCTGGGCGAGGTCGTCGCCCATGTGCGCGGTGAGGTCGCGCTGCCTTGCCGAATCGTGGACGCCCCCGTCGGCGGCTGGGTCGTCGCCCTTCGGAAGCGGCTGAAGCTGAGCCGGCAGAAGTTCGCGGACCGTTTCGGCCTCGACGTGCGGGCCGTGCAGGAGTGGGAGCAGGGCCGGCGGGTTCCGGACCGGGCCGCCCGCGTGCTGCTGACCGTGATCGACCGCGACCCGGAATCAGTGGTGCGTGCGCTCGCCGGCGCTGAGGAAACTCAGGCTCCGGCGCCGTGAGGCGTTTTCGCTGGTCATGTGGGTCCCCTTCCAGGACGAACTTGAATCCTTACCGATAACTCCCCTCATCGTGAACAATTGGCCGGCATGGCCGACGGCGAGCTGGCGATCGTCATCGCAGGCCGGCGCGAGGACTGGCCCGGCGGCACGCGGATCCTGACCCCGCTCGAGCCCAGCCGGGAGCCGAACGGGCAGACCCTCTGGTTCGGGGCCGAGCTCGACCCCGACGGCGACCAGGTCTGGTTCCGGATCGCCGAGGAGGCCATCGGCCGGATGCCGGAGAAGACGCCCGCCGATCGCGGCCCGGTGCCTAGTCGACGTCCTCATCGTCTGGATCACGCCGGACCGGCCGCTCGAGCCTGGCATCAACCGCTTCGAGGCCCGGGTCTCGGAGGCCGGCGACACCTCGCCGAGCTCCACGAGCAAGGGAGAGCCCCGTCGAGCGCGTCGCCGGCGGTGGCCGCGGCGCGCTTCCGGGCTCGCCTCGCCGGCGAGCCGAGCCCTGCCGGGGAACGAACGGCCCGGGTCCTTGCGGGCTACCGGCGGACCGCCGTCCGAGCGCGGCCGGGGTCAGGCGCGCCCCTTCGGGGCGGCGGACCTGGCCGCCGTCCTCGCCACCTGCCACCGACGGCGGCGTCGCGGCCGCGGCGTCGAGTCCGACTAGGTCGCCGGCGAGCGCGGCCGGCTCGACGCGGTGATCGCGGGGCTCCTCTTCAATGGCGGGGATGCGTCGGAGCGAGGTGAGCGCCCTCCGGTGGGCCGAGGTCGCCGCCGCGGCCGCCGGCGACGGGATGCTGGTCACCGTCCGCCGCGGCAAGACGAACCCGGAGGGCGAGGCGAGGGACGTGCGGTTCGTGAAGGGCGCCGTCGCCCGCGCCCTCCAGACGCTGCGGTCCGCCTCGAGCCCGGCGCCCGAGGACCGCGTCGTGCCGCTCTCGCCGCAGATGGTTGGGCTGCGATTCCAGGCGGCGGCCCGGGCGGCCGGCGTCGAGCCGGTGACCGCTCACTCGGGAAGGGTGGGGCTGGCGTCGGAGCTGACGATCCGGGGCGCGTCGACGACCGACGTTGGGGCGGTCGCGGGCAGGATACACTCGTGGACGAAGGTGCTGGGAGCGTCGGAAGGTGGGAGGCGCGCGCCCGACTTACCGTTCGGCGGCCTTTCCTGGTGGGGTCGGGATGATCCCGCTCCCCTCGATGGATCCGAACCTTGATGGGTGCGGAGTGACTGCAAAATGGTAGATATCATCCGGCTGGACGACGACTACGACGACGACGACGACGACGACGACGACGACGACGACGACGACAAGGACGACAAGGACGACGACGACGACGACGACGACGACGACGACGACGACGACGACGACGACGACGACAAGAACATGACCCGAGATCTGTGGATCGCCTTCTGCATGCTGGTAGTGACGAGGCGGACGTGCGGCTGACGTTCGATGGTCTGTTCGCTGCGGACCTGTCCGGCCGGGCTCGAGCCTTCCAAAGCATGGTCGGGGGCGGGATGGACGTGTCGAGGGCCGCGGCGCTCGCCGGGCTCATGGCCGACGATGGCGACTGACGGATACCTCGTGGTCTGGAACGGCGCGGCGGACGCACCCGGCCGGGGCCTGCTCGTGGCGGCCGTCGACCCGCCGCGGAAACCTGACCGGCTGGATCGCGCTCTCGCTTCGACCCCCCGCGAGATGGCGCGGCATGAGCGAATGCGGCCGGTCGCGGAGGCCGTCGCACCCCGGCAACCTGACCGACTGCGGTCCATCGGAATCAGTGAGGCCGACTGACGAACCCTGGTCCGGATCCCTACAATCAGACCCCCCTTCAAACCCGGCCGGGCGCGGCGCGCGGCGGCCGAGACCGAAGAGCAGGAAGGGCGGTCATGACAACGCAACGTGACACAATGCAAGCGCATTGACCAAGCCAATCGACCCGTTCGGCCCACCGAAGCCGTCAGCACCGTCTGAACCGCCAAACCCCGTTCGGCCCACCGCCGTCAGCACCGTCTGGACCGCCAAACCCGTTCGGCCCACCGAAGCGATAGAAAACTCGCATCCGGGAGCGGGGTTTTCCGCCCGCGCGGCCCGCCAAGCGTCCGACCAAGTCGCCCTCGACGAGCGCGGCCAGCTCGACGCCGTCATCGCGGGGCTGCTCTTCATGGCCGGGATGCGCAGGAGCGAACGTTGATGCCGTCCGGCGTCGCGGCCTCGATGAGCAATGACGCCGCCCCGAGCTGTGTCATCCTGAGCTGCCGTGCCGTCTCCATCACCCGGGCGTAGCCGGCGTCGGAGACCTGCACACTCTTCGTCTTCCCGGTCTTGGTCTGTGACATCGCACTAAACCTCCTCGAGAAAACATAGCGACCCGCGGTCACGCGGCCGGCGGCAGCTCGTCCGTCAGAAACTTCACGTGCTGCGGGAAAGAGAGCTGCCCGGGATGGGGCGGCTGATGCCCCGGTCGACGGTGCCGAAGCGACAACTGAAGCCTGACCGGAACTCGCACGCACACACGAATACCGGCCGGATCGCAACCGGCTCGTGAGAAAATGGCGAGGAGAAACGCATGGAACGACAGACCTGGATCGCAGCCGCCGCCGTCATCCTGACCGTGATCCTGTCCGTGGCAGGAGCGACGTGGGCGATCGGACGCCAAATGGCCACCACCGAGGACCTGGCCAGGGTCCGGGCCGACATCGGGGCCGACATCGCGGCCGCGCGCCGCTCGGCCGACGAGCAGATGGGGGAGCTGCGCGGGTACATCGTGCAGCACCTGGACCGCCACGCGCAGACTGACGACTGAAGGCCAGTCGGCCCACCACCCAGCCAACACAGGAATCCTCACCGGATCGAACGGCACAGGAATTCCGGCCAACCGGCCAGGAATCCCATGGTTCCACACCGGGTCCGCGAGGCCGCGCCCGAGTGGGACGCCGTCAACGACGACATCGCCCGCGGCGCAAACCGAGCTGCAGGAGCTCGAGCGCGGCCGCCTCGACGCCGGTGATCGAGTCGTCGGTGAAGGGATCCTGACACAACCACGAAGACCCGCGCGGATCGAGGAGGGGGCAGTGGGAGGCTCTGCCTCCGCCCGCGTGCTGGAAGCCGGCGGGCGTGGTCAGTGCATCGTCTCGCCGTCGTCGCCGTCCTCTCGGTCGGCTTCGTCCGCCAGCGCCTCGACGATGCCGACGTAGAGCTCGAGCGTCGTGAGCACCACCGAGCGCACCGCATCCCGGAACGCGGCCGACGGCGCCCACGCCCGCACCGCGGCGGGGTCTTCCTCGTCCGGCATCTCGTCGAGGGCCGCGACCGCCAGCCGCTCGGGTGGCGTGGCGACGCCCCGGTGGACACGCTCCGCGATCACCGCGCGGGCGGCCAGCACGAGCGTCCGGAACTCGGGGTCGTGGAACTGGTCAGGGTCGAACATCCGGGGGACACCTATTCCTCTTCGCGTCCATCGAGCCCGGCCGGCAGGGGAGTGCGCTGGTTGCGAGGACCGACGCCTGAGCGAGCGTCCTGGCCGACTTCCATCGCGGGGTAGTCGGCGGCTCCGAACAGCTCTCGCTGGCGTAGCGCCGCATCGACCTCGGCGGTTGTCGCGGGCCGGAACCCCAGGCCGTCGTCGACCTCGATCAGGAACAGTCCGCGGCCAGGTCCGGTGGCCACGCGCCATCGACGCTCAGGCATCCCTCGGTCTTTCGGCCGCGACCGCGGCTCGGCATCGTCCCCGTGCCCGCAGGGAAGCGCAGACCAGAACACCCGCCCGCGCCAAGCCTCCTGGGTCGACCGCGACCAGCGCGGCTACTTTGGGCGCGGCTGCCCCAACCTGCAGGACCTTGCCGCCGGCCCCCGGTCCTGGTGCCGACGGTGTTCACCCTCCCCGCCGTCCGAAGAACGTGCATTGAGGACGGGGTGATGGGGGAGCTGTGTCCCGGCGCCGTGCTGGAGCCGGCGGCCGTGCCCCCGCCGCTCGACCTGTTTCCTTGGTCCCCGCCCATCGAGCCTGGAGCCCATCGCCCTGCCCCACCCGAACTCCCAGACCACGAAGACCTGTCGAGGACGGGCAGTGAGTGGGCTGTGCCCCGGCGCCGTGCTGGAGCCGGCGGCCGTGCCCCCGCCGAGATTTCGTGGTCCTCGAATCCACCCCCGAGCCCCAGCCCATCACCCTGCCCTCAACCACCCCCATCCCGGACAAGCGTGCGGGCTTCTGGCTCGTCAGCGGCTCGCCGGTCACTTCCTCGACCGCGCGCGGCGGGGGGGGGCTGTGCTCCCCCCCGCGTGACCTGCAGCCGGTCCATCCTTCGAGTCCCCGGCTGCCGGCGGCCGGCCGGGGACTCAGGACCGACCGTCGAGACGCCGCGCCCGGCGCGCCGGCGCTCAGTCGAACGCCTTGCCGCCGCGGGCCGACGAAGAGCGTGCATCGAGGCGGACAAAGGTGCCGGCTGTGCCCGGTGTGGCGCCGTGCTGGAGCCGGTGGCCGTGCCCCCGCCGAGATTCCGTGGTCCCTCGAATCCACCTCCGCGCCCCAGCCCATCGCCCTGCCCTCAACCACCCCTTCCTCGAACGGCGGGGGGGAGCTGTACTCCCCCCGCGGGATCTCCGAATCCATCCCCGAGCCGCAGCCCACCAGTCTGCCTCGACCACCACCGGTCAATCAGCTTCGCTTTGCGAATAGCGGACGACGACGAGGTCCTCGGATCTTGAGACGACCTTCTCAATGGGTCCGGTCCAGGATTTGCCGGAGGCGGCGGTGGCGGTGATCTGGATTCCGCTCAGCTCCTTGGGGAGCTGAGCGACTTTGGGGCCTGCGAGGGCGGCCCCCCAGACCTCCTTGCCGTTTTCGCTGCCGAGGCTCTTGGGTCTCCAACCGGCGATGGGCAGCGGCAGTGGTTCGGGCGTCTGCGGTTCCGGCGTCTCGTCGGGTGTTTCTTCCGGGAACTCCTCGGGGAACTGCTCTTGGAGCCCCTTTCGGAGGAGCTCCCGGGCCCAGGAGGAGATGTTGAAGTGTCTCTCTTCTCGGAGTCTGTCGAGGAGTCGGCGGGTCTTGGGGTCGACCCGGAAGTGGAAGGCGGCCTCGGTATCCATAGGCCACTTATAATACTCGGGCGACTAGTGTATCTAGTGACACGACGATCAGGAACCGGGCAACGGAACGGCCAGGAGCTGGGCCGACCGCGACATCCATGTGCGGCTCGCCGACGTTGGAGGAGGGGAAGTACGGGTCGAGCTGCGATCATGGAGAATTCTGTCCTGATGCTCGACACGCACGCCGTCGCCCGGTCGCTGACCGCTGCCGACTTCACGCCCGCCAACGGATCACCAGGAGAAAAGAGATGACAGGCGCAGAGATTATCTTGACGGTCGCGGTGATCCTCGGCCCGACATTGGCCGTGGGGGTCTCGCTGTTTATGGAGAGACGTCGCAATCAGCGCGAACGACGGATGGACATCTTTCGTACTCTGATGAGAACGCGAATGGGAACTTCGAAGCTATCCTTTGACCATGTCTCAGCCCTAAACCTCGTCGAGGTCGAATTTCGGAACGACAAGGTCGTGCATGATGCATGGAAGGAGTATTTAAGCGTCCTCTGTCCACTCGGTCGAAATGAAAACGCAGACCCTCTATCTATGAATAAATCTCTCGGCAACCTCCTTCAGCACATATCTCGAACTCTCGGGTACAAGATTGAGGGATTGGAGATTTTCGGAGGCGGCTACACCCCGAAATATTGGGATACCATCCAAATCGACGCTGAATGGCAGTACATTAGGCGATACCTCATCGCTCTGTCTGAGGGGGACAAGGTATTACCCGTGAAGGTGCTGGAGTCCACAATCCCCCAGAAAGACCGCTGACGGCCCTGTTTTGCGTTGGTGAGGTAGGCGGCCAGGGCCGCGTCATCGAGCCGGCGGCCGCCGAGCCGAGCACCTGGGCGAGCACCTGGGCGAGGGGGGCGAGCCGGGGCGAGCACCGGGGCGAGCCGGGCCGCCGCGAGGTCGACGGCCGCCGCGAGGGTCCAAAACGGCCGAGAGGGGGTCGCGAGGATCGCCCAGGTTCAACGAACGGCCGCCGCCGCAACCCCTAGTGGTGTGTCCCTTGAACAAGTTGACGCTTGATCTGCGAGGCGTTTCGACGGTTCGGGCCGGAACGGACCTTATGGGACCTCGTCAACCCCTTCCGGGAGACCCGGCCCGGCTGGACCCGGGCCAGCCCCATCCCGGTCGCCCAGATGCGGGTCGACATCGGAAGTGGGCGAGGAGCCGGTCGACCTTGGCTCCGATGCGCTCCATCCTCTCGGTTCCACGATCTCCTCTGCGCATTCTGCTAATCAGTACCGCGCTGGCGGCCAATCCCCAGATGATGAACGCGAGAAGCCGCCCGCCAACGAACGCGTAGATCGCCAAGCCGCCACCGATCAGCCCTACAACCCCGCCGACACGACCTACCCACTTCCAGAAGATTTGGGACTGTTGCATCAACACCCCTTTTCATGAGCCCGCGGGGGCCCCGGAACGGCCGGCCATGTTCCCTGCAGGCCAATCGTTCACGATAAGGGGAAATCATGGGACCTCGTCAACCCCTTCCGGGAGACCCGGCCCGGCTGGACCCCGCCGGCCGCGGGGCGGGGGGCGGGGCGAGGTCGAGGGGCCGGGCCAGGGCCGCGAGGTCGAGAGCCGGGCCGGGCGGGGGTCGAGGGGCCGGGCCACCGCAGCAGCTCGACGAGCTGCCACCCGAGCCGACCGCGGCCCCGCCCTTCCCGGCCCCGATTCAGGTGCGCCTGCCGCTCCGCGCCGACGGCAAGCGCGGATCCGACCGGATCCGGTTCCGCGTCTGGCAGTCCCCCCAGGACCACGAGCAGGCACCCAGCCCCGTAACGGGAAATTATGGGACCCTCGCCCGAGCTCGGCCCGCGAACGCCGCTGCCTGGGCCTCGCGGACCCGGACCCGGGCGGCCGGGTCCACCGCCCTCAGAACCGCTCAGAATCGCCTATGCGGCGATTCCGGGTCGCCGGGACCACAGCACCGGACCCGCTCGCGTTCGTCCAGCACGCGGAGACGTGTGCACGAATCCGTGCGTCGTGCCGATATCTGGTCCATGCATCACCACGCATGGACCCGGACGGGTCGGATATTCACGATGGCGCCGCGGCGGTTCGAGGTCGCGTCGACGGCATACCGGTGGGCGGCTCGCCAGCGGACAGAGAAGGGCGACCGGTTGGTTCTGGCGTGCGAGGTCTGCCCCGAGACCAGGCCATCGAAGCGGAAACAGCCGCGCTGGTCGGTGATCGCCCGGGCGGTCGCCGAGCGGTTCGACCTGCGGCCGACGGCGGTGCGGGAGGTGCTGACCGAGGCGCTGGAGGCCGAACGCGGGCGGTAGGAGCATCCCGGATAATCGGGAGTTCTGGCGTGCCGTCAACACGGTCAAGTTCACGACTCGCGGTGCGACCCGTAGCGCCGTCTATCGGGCCGTCGCCTACTTCGCGAGCCTGACCGCGGAGCGGGTGTGCTTCGCGTCCGTGGCCACCATCGCAGGCCGGGCCGCTCTCGGTGCTGGCGGCGAGGCGACCCAACGCCAACTGCGGGCGCTTGAGGTGGACGGGCATATCGAGGCCGTCGGCGGGCGGTCCGGGGGCCGCAACACGACCCGCTAGCGGCTCATCCTGGCGGTTCCCAACCCAACGCCCCGCGTTGCCCACCCCAACGCCCCGCGTTGCCGAAGTAGTACATGACGAAGAGAGATCAGGGGGGCCGCCTTCAGGGCGGCGACCCCCCTTCGGCATTAGGGACGGCGAGCCTGTACGTGGGCATCGCAGAGACGCGCCGGAAGCGCGGCCCTATGGGAATCGGGCCGCTGCCGGAGGTCATCAAGGGGCAGACGTGCGTGACGTGCTCACGCAAGGCCGCGGCGCCGGCGGATGGCGGTGTCGACCCCTACGCCTTTCGGTGCGCTTGCGGCGAGCCCGACCCCGGAACCGTCTGCCCGAAGTGCTACCGTGGCAACAGCTTGTGTCGGCCGAGCGCCGACTGGAACGCGGGAGGGGATCCATGAGCGACGACGTGGAACTAGTGTTCGAGAAGCTGAAGGTGCGGGCAGGGTCGCCGATCAAGGTCAACGGCAAGGAGGGCGAGATCGAGGCGATCACGGTCGAGCCGCCGCCGGGTGTGAGCAAGCGTGTGATCATCCGCATGCTGGCTCCCATTGCGACACTGGCGACCATCACCCTGGCAATCGGTCTCTACCCCCGGCCTCTCTACGTGCTGGCGGAACGAGAGCCGCCACCGAACTGATGGACCCCTCGATCTATGTCGAAGCCGTGCTCGACCGGAACAGTGTCGCGGTAACCGCTCCCGGTTACGGAGACGACGCGGAATGAAGCTCTTCCAAATCAACCTGCTGCTCGCCGGCGGCTGGTGCGCCTTGTTCGGGACCTTCGACCTCGGGACTTTCGTCTGGGGCTTCCTCCTGGCGTTCGCGGCCTTGAGCCTGTCGAGCCCCGTGTTCGGGCAGACCGCCTACTTCAAGCGGGTGCTGCTGTCGGCCCGTCTGGGAGCCTATTTCCTGTATGAGCTCACGGTCTCTGGCTTGCAGGTCGCGTGGGACGTGATCACGCCCGCGCACCGATCGCGCCCGGCCATCGTCGCTGTGCCGCTGGACCTCGAGGAGCCGATACAAATCACGGTGCTGGCGAATCTCATCTCGTTGACGCCCGGTTCGCTGAGCCTCGACGTCAGCCCGGACGGGAAGACGCTGTACGTGCACGAGATGTTCGCCGACGATCCGGACGAGACGCGCAGGAGGATCAAGGCGGGCTTCGAGCGCCTGGTCCGGGAGGCCATGCAGTGACGGACCTCGCGGAGCACTCGCAGATCGTCAGGTGGGCGGTCGACGTCACGACGGTCCTGACCGTGCTGGGGCTGGTCTTCTCTTTCGTACGCCTGATAAAGGGGCCGAGCCTGCCGGATCGCGTCGTATCGATCGACCTCATCACCGTGCTGGCAGTCGCTATCGCGGGCCTCCTGGCAATCACACACAGCGAGCCCGACTTTCTCGACATCGCCGTGGTGCTGGCGCTGGTGGCCTTTCTGGCGACGGTCGCCTTCGCCTGGTACGCCGAGCGCACGACCGAGTTGCTCAATCGCGACAGAGGGGCCACCGAAAGGGTGGAAAAATCCGATGGCAGGTGACATTCCGTGGTCGGACCTGATCGTTGCCGCCTGCCTTCTGGCCGGAGGCTTCTTCCTGTTCGTCGCCGGACTCGGCATCTTGCGCCTGCCGGACGTGCTCATTCGCATGCACGCCTCCACGAAGGCGGGCACGCTGGGCGTTGGCTTGGTGTTCGGCGCAGCAGCCCTGTACTTCAGGAATACGGCCGAGACCGCAATCGCCGCCCTGACGGTCATATTCCTGCTGGTAACGGCTCCGGTTGCCGCCCACGCGATCGCGCGCGCGGCGTACCGGATGAATGTCCCGCTGTCGGACAGGACGCATATCGACGAGTGGAAGGGGAGGTACGGCAGGGATGGGGAGGGCCCGACCGACGGTACCGGCACGCCATAGCTGCCTCGCCAACCCGCACTATTCCTGAGGTTGTCGAATCGGTCACGGTCCGGGCGTGATCGTCGGGCGAAGGAAGTCTTCGGAGAGGTCGTTTGGTAGGTGGCAGCGACGACACGTTGGCGGCCGACGCAGTGCGGGTTTCGCGATGTCGTCGCCGGAGTCGCGACGGGCCCTCGTGGTTGAGGACTATCCGGACTATCCGAAAGGGCGCTGCTGTCTGGCCCTGCAGCGGGATGGAGCGAATCGACCGATTCATGTCGTCTGGCGCATCCCCGCCGGAAAGGAGTCGCCGGCTGTCGTCGTCACGGCGCACAGGCCCGACCCCGCGAGATGGGACGAGACGTGGCTGAGGAGACGACCATGAGCGTGCGATCGACCTCGAGACTTGTGCGAGGCGGCGAGTTCGCGGCCGAAGTCGATGTCGAGCTGGTGGAAGCGGGTGGTGGCGATTTTTTCGGCTCTCCTTCTTAAACAGGAGTGGGTGGGCTGAGCCCTGATCCGCGCCCGCCGCTGAAGCCCGGCGCCGCGCCGGCCCGCAGCGTTCGTCAGCTCGTCGACTGGCCGGGGGCCGCCGGTTGCTCCCCTGGGGGCAGCTCGACCCGGGCCGGGGCCGCCGGCCGGGGCATCCTCACGGACTGCCCCCGCAGTCGGGACCAGTGACCGCCGACACGCCGCTCAGCGCCATCGCCGCGATCGACGGTGCCGGCTGGCGGGACGACGGGCGCGACACGCTGTCCGTCCCAAGGCCTCGGCCTGCAGGTCATCGCGGCTCGCGCGGGGCGGGAGCACCGTCGAGAACGCGGTCGGTCGCGCGGCCGCGGGCTTGGCCGTCGGACACGCTGACGGGCGGCCGCGTTCGACGCTTGGCTCGACCAGCCGCCCCAGCCACCCGCCGTCACGCCAGCCACATCCGTGCTTTGACATACCACACCCCACTTCACTACTCTCTACCGCTATGAGCGTCATCGCACCGGCAATTGCTGCCAGGCGCTGCGCACTCCTCGTCACCGAGGGGACGCGCGGTTCCGTGCCCCAGCGCTTTGCGTCCAGCGCTCGGTACGCAGACACCTGTCACGGCCGATTCCCATCTTGCCCCAAGCTATGAGGTACATCGACAACGGTAATGCCGATCCGCGGGCCGACGCCCTTTTTCCGTGGCTGCAGACCGTCCTGACCGTGGATGTCGTCGGGCTTCGGTGGCAATCCGGCTTTTTTGACGCCAGCGTGCTCGGCGTGTTTGCGCCGACACTGCAGCGACTAACCCACGCAGACCTCGATGCTATCGTGCTACTTGGTTCTAATGATGGCGACACCCAAGCCTCCGCAGTCCATCAATTAGGAGTCTCCTCAAATGCGTGTGGGTAGCGGCGGCGCCAGTTCTATGCCTCCACAGCAGAGGAACAGCATCGAGATCAACGCGCCGGGCGAGTGGAAGCCATAGGCGCGACGCGCGATCACCCGCAGCTTGTTGTTGATGCCCTCCACCGGACCGTTCGTCATCTTCGTGTCCAGGTACGCCAGGATGCCTTCAGCGTGTTTCCGAATCGTACGCCCCAGCTTCACGTCGGGTGTCGCCTGCCCCAGGATCGTCGCCAGGTACTCCTTCAGTTCGTAGGCCCGGTCCAGCGCCCGGTTCTTACGACGCAACGTCTCCAGACGCCGGGCCTCACCAGGCCTCAGCCGCGCCGGGTGCTTCAGCAACGCATAGCGCGTCCCCTTGAGCGCCTTCGCATCCTCCGGCTCCGAGGCCAGCCGCCGCTGCTCCGAACGCCGCACCTCGTCAACCGCATCCGCCGCAAGCCGTTCAACGTGAAACCGGTCGAACACCACCCGCGCGTGCGGAACCCACGCCCGCAGCGCCTTCTGCCAGCTCGACGCCAGGTCCGCCGTCACCAACTCGATCCGCGCACAGCCACCAGGTCCCAACTGCTCGAAGAAGGCCCCCAGCGTCTCGGCGCTGCGCCCCCGCCCCGCCCAAACCACCCGACGCTCGTCATGGTCAACCACGATCGTCAGGTAGCGGTGACGCTTCCGGTAGCTGAACTCATCGACGCCGATTCGTCTCAGCTTGGCGAACCGAGCCCCGTCCAGCCGCCGCGCCACAACCCGTTCCACGATGCTGCCCACCGTCACCCACGATATCCCCAGCAGGCGGCTCACCGCCGTCCGGTCCGTCACCTGCGCCAGATACGCCGCCAATTCCTCGAACCCCGACGTGAACACGCTGCTGCCGCTCGCCCACGGCACCTGCTCCACCTTCACCCCGCGGCAACGCCGGCACGACACCCGCCACGGCGCATACCGCAGCCACGCCGGCATCCGGCCCCAGGACAGATGCCGCCACTCGCGCACCGGCTGCCGGTCATACCGCGGCGACCGCTTCCCGCACGTCCCGCACCGGGAACGCCGCCACGCCGGCTCCACCGACACCGTCAACGGACCGTCGGCGGCCATTTCCACCTGCTTGACGTACATCTGCGTGACACCCAACAGCCGCCGTAGTAACGTAGTCAGACGCATGGGGCTCTCCTCCTCGCGGGTCGTGGTGATACACGCCCATGAGACCAGGAAGCCCCTTGCGTTTGCAACCGCTTCCGCCAAGCGAGACGACGCACGCGGCCCCGACAACACCCTTGGCCCCGCCCAACGGGCGTCCGCCGCCGGCGCCGGGACCCGAGGTGGCCGTTGGGGCAATCAGCCAGCGTCTATCCCCGAACCGCCAGCCGTCGCGCTTTCCGCGTTGTCGTGGACGGCCGGGACGCCCCCGTCCAGGCCGGGCCGCAAGGCCCATATCTGCTGCTTGAGCGGAGGGACGGACGGTGTGTCACCCGAAGGGCCGCAGCGCAGCGAAGGACGCGCGTAGCGCGTTGACACGCCGGCCGGCCCGCAGCTACTCCGCTCCGACTATATCCCGCCACGGTGCGCCACGCCCGCCGCCGGTCAGGTGAACTGCCAGCACCCCTCGCCGACCCGCCGATCGCGCCTCAACCCACCCACACCCGTTTGAGGAGAGCCTCAATTAGTCGACCTTCTCAGGTTGCCGCGTCCCAACGCCCGTCTTGGCGTCGTACGTTACGCTGACGGCTTCTACCACCCTAACCTGCATTATTCACGAAGGTCCAGATTCGACCGCCAAAGGGCGTGATCGGCGCAGGAATGGGTCTCGGACATCGTCGCCTGCAAGCGGAGCCGGGGTTGAGCAGCCGACCGGGGGGGGCATGACGGACGCGAGGGTTGGGCAGCGACAGCCCCGCCGGCGGCGCGGCCCATGCCGCCCAGGAAGCAGGTGGGCGCGGCGCAACGGGTGGGCTATCCGGCGCGCGCGCCTAGCGCGAGTGCGATGTGCCGCCACGCCTCGAGGTGCGGCGTCGAGCGCGGCAGATGCAGAACCACGCGGCGGACCGAGCGGACGACGTGGACCCCCAGCTTCAGCAGCCGGTCGCGCAGCCACGTTACCTGGCTGCGGGCACACGCAGTACGCGCCGCCCGCAATCGCAGTTCCTGCATGAGCACGTAGGCCGCGGCGGTCAGGAAGACGCGCAACTGGTTCGCCGGGAACAGACAGCAGCTCGTGCGGTCGATCTGCAGCCCATCGAGCAGTTCCTTGATCCGATTCTCGATGTCCCCGCGAGCACAGTAGACCTTCTCATAGATGAAGCGCGGCGTCTGCCGCAGATTCGTCACCACGAACCGCGGGTTGTCCCGCGGCTCGCGGTCTCCGAGGCGAACGACTTCGGCCTTGATCACGACCCGGCGCTCGTGGTCCCACGTGCCGGCGGCGTAGCGGGTGTCGGTATAGACGTGCGCGGTCTCGCCACCGACCTCGCTCTGCGCGCGGGCCACCTGCATGGCGGACTCCGCATGCCGCTGCAACACCGCGTTCTTCGCCATCGCCACGACATAGTCGAGCCGGGGCTCCGCATCCAGGAAATCGAAGATCTCCGGGGTCGCAAAGCCCCCGTCGAGCCGGACGAGAAACCGCGCCCGCGGAAACGCGGCCCGCAACAGCGGGAGCAACCGACACAGCAGGCCGAGGGTCCCGTCGGCGGCCACTGCCTTCCCGGGCCGCAGCACCGCCGCGCACAGATACTGCTCCGCCTCGCGGTCGAAGCTCAGAAACCCCAGCATCGGCAGATAACACCAGCCGCCATAGTGCCCGTTGAAGAACGTGAGCTGCTGGGCCCCGTGCGTCAGGTCGTCGGTCGGGTCCAGATCGATCGTGATCCGGCGCGCCCGCCCGTGCAGGCGGCGCCGATGACGCTCGATGACGCACGCTGCCAACTCGCGCCCCATCCGGTAGAGCACGGTGCGGCGCGCGCCGTTCTCGAATCGCGAGATCGTGGGTTGCGACGCCAAGGGCGCGCCGGACACCGGGTCCCGCCCGAGCAGCAGCTTGTGGATGGGGTCGTCGGCCAAGTGGTCGGCATCGTTGCCATCGGGATGACCGCACGCGATGCCGAAGACCCGCTGGCCGATCAGGTCCGCGAGCGTGTGCCGAATCTTCCCGGGTGCGCGTTTGTCGGCCAGACACCGGGCGAACGCCTTGACCAAGCCGTACACGCGCTCGGCCGCCTTGAGCAGGACGGCGCCGCCGTCGGAACTCGCGTGGTATTCGGTTACCGGGTGCGGGACTGATTTTCTCCAGTGGAAATGGGCGGAAATGAACCGAGCCGTCGGGGAAGTTGCTGCATGACGAGGTTGTCCCCGCGCAGATTTGTCGGCATCGCAGCGTCGGTCTCTGTGGCTGTGAGGAGGCCGGAAACGAGGGGCACGAGGGGCGACTCGCCGGCCGGCGGACCTGTGCAGAGCATGTCGCTGTTGAGAGCGCCCATGGCAGACTCGCAGTCCCATTGTCGCCAAGGCAGCTTGTCGGCGCGTCATCGGCAGCGACGGTCGGTCCGGCTGGTTCGCTCGCGGAGCGCTGGGTCTGGCGGCTCCGCGGCGCCCCGGTCCCCCGCGGCGGCGCGAGACCACGCGGGTCCCGGCGACGGCGCCGCCGCCATGAGGGACACGCGGCGGGGACCGACGCCGCGAACAGCGGCGAGCTGCCTGGTGGCGTTCCCGCCGCTGGCGGCGAAACCCACGGGTCGCGGGCTCGGGCGGCGGCGGGACGGCGCGGATTGAGTGCGGGCCGGGGGCGCGCAGGAGGACGGGAAGCGGATGAGCGGTTTCCACGCCGCCCGGCGTCAGGCGGGCGGCGGCAACGCAAGCGCTTCGGGCACGACGGGTTCGGGGGCGCACAGCATCGTCGTGATCAGCGAGCGCGGGTCGAGGTTGCGTTGGCGGGCGGTACGCACGACGCTGGCCAGCACCTGCTGGGTGTCGGCCCCGCGCCGGGTGCGGTTGCCGCCGCAGACCTTACGCGTGACCACTGCGGGTCGGATGGCCTGTTCGGCCCGCCAGTTGGTGGCGTCGATCGACGGGTCGCACAAGAAGAGGAACACCGCCGGGAATTCGTTGGCCAAGTGCTTGGCGAAGCGCTCGGCGGCGGCCAACGGCGGCGCGGTGTCGATCAGCCGGCCGAGCCGGGCGGCGAGCCGACCGCGGGCCGACGCCAGACCGTGCTCACTGATTTCGCCCGCGTTCGAGCGGTCCCGCAGGGCGAGGCCGTCCCGCAGGACCGCCTGCACCGCGCCCGCCCACGGGCTGTCGGGATGAGCGGCCTGCAAGTCCTTGCACCGTCTCAAGAGGTGGGCCAGGCACGTTTGATGCGGCGCCTTCTTGAAGCCGCGATAGGCCACCCACCCGTCCCGCACCAGCACGCCGGCGAAGTCGGGGCCGAGAACCGCCGCCGCCTCGGCGAACCCCCGGCCGTCGCAGATGGCATAGACCGTCGTCTCCGGGGTGGCGAACGCCCACAGCCAGTGGAGGATCGCGTTCACCCGCCAGCCGGTCTCATCCGGCGTGACCACCGGACTGCAGCGGACCTGCTCGCGCAGCGCCGCATACGCGGGCGCCGCCGCGTCGGCGGTGCGGTGCAGCAGTTGGACCAGGCCGCCCTTGGTCACCGACAGTCCGAACTGCGTCCGCAGAACGCGGACGACCTTCTCCAGCGGCATGCCCAGCTCGGTGTGCAACTCGACGACCAGCGCGGCGACGTTCGGGCCCAGTTGAGCGGCAGCCGCGCCCAACGCGTCGGAGGTCTGCAGCGCGTGCCGGCCCTGCACGCGCCGCTGACACTGCGAGCAGTGGCCCACCTCGATGTCGAAGCGCCGCACGAGGGGACGCACCTCGGGCAGGTCTTCCTGATACTGCGACGCCACACGGTCCAGCGCGACCGCGCCGCCGCAGTCCGGACAGCTCGTCGGGGCCGGCGCCACGTGGGTCTCGTCAGCCTGCGTCGGCGGCCGGCGGCGCCCCTGCCTGCCGTACTCCGCCCCGGCTCGCCGCCCGGGACGCCCGCCGCGTCCCTGCGGACGGTCCTTGGCGAAGGGGGCCGCTTGTCGGCGGCCGGCGCGCCGCGCCGCCTCGAGCTCCTTCTCCAGATGCTCGCTGCGGCGCTTCCAGTGATCCCGCTCCTCGATCAGCTTCGCCTTGTCTCGTTCGAGGCGCTCGATGCGCACGTCCCGAGGGTCTCGCTGAGGCCCAGGACCCTTCGAACCGCCGCGGTCATCGCTCTTGCGCGCCATACTTCACGTATCGGCACACGCCCGCCGTACCTGCACACCTTTTCGTGGATTTTCTCGCCACGACCCGCTAACCGAAGACCTCGCGTGCTCCTGGTTGAACGTGGCGACGAGGGGCTTGTCGAACAGATCCGGAAACAGAACACTCTGTGGTATCGTGTCAGGTGTCACGCAGGGGCCTCCGTCGTGGCTAAACGTTTATATACACTACGTTTGTACCACACGGAGGCCCTTGTGTCTCTCCCAGAATCAACACCTTCACGCATAATCCGGGCTAAGACAATTCACCTTTCCTACGGCAGCGGTCGACAAGTCGCGTACGTCGGCTCGGCGAATTTGACGTCGCGAGGCATCAACGGGCTTAACATCGAAGCCGGAATAGCTCTCGACACAGCTCAAGGTGATCCGGTCGACGTCCTCAGCCACGTTACGCAGGCCGTCAGCGACTGGTTCAGCTCGACTCCCTCTGGCTTATTTCA
The DNA here is from genome assembly GCA_965229825.1 of Vicinamibacterales bacterium. Lineage (GTDB taxonomy): Bacteria > Acidobacteriota > Vicinamibacteria > Vicinamibacterales > UBA8438 > JAJEEA01. The sequence goes on along the minus strand of CBDDJQ010000009.1, from coordinate 190,834 downwards.
AGTGGGCAGCCACGACGACGTGGATCGACTCGCAAGGCGGGGCATCCTCACAACCGCGCCGGCTGTTCGACCGCCACGCGATGAGGGTGGTGGGCGTGGCCTTGACCCGTTGCCGCATCGGGGTCGTCGCCACGTTCTCCCACCGCTGCCCGACCGTGGCACAGCCGAAGACGCCGGCATTGAGGACGAGCCCTCAGAGGAACCGGAAGTCGGTGGTGATGTTCTAATTGCCCAGCTGGCAGGACCGGGACGGTGGGGCCAAGCTGCATTCCCACAATGGTTCATCGATAACTTCTTCAAGGTCCAACCCGGCACCGGCGATTTTCTGCATCTTGTGCCCGTCACCCGAGCCGGCGGCGTAGGCACCGCGGAAAAGGCGGTGTGCGGACACAAGCCAGGCAGTAAGAATTGGTATTACGAACTAGGGTTGGCGGCGACAATCGGCGCATATCCACAAAAGCCACAAAAGCCACAAAAGCCCATCGGTGTCTTTCATCGCATCGCTCATCAGAGCTTCCGCTATTCGATCCTGATGCCTGATGATGACTCCTACCCACATGTGTCTGGCTGCCTTGCAGCGAACCGTAACCGGCTCAATAGGCCGAGTAATCAGCTTCCACGTACTATCGTACCCGCGCAAGTGTTGCACGATGCCTGGCCTGACCGCTGGTTCTTCGAGACCTAATCGCGTGCACCTTTGTGACCGTGCGCAGCTTTGTGGTGGTTAAGGGCGACAGCTAATCAGCACTTCAGCGTGGCATTCGACATCTACGTTCCGCTCCGTGACGTTAAGCTTGTTGTGGGACACCCCAGCGACGGGGAGGAGTTCAACTTCCTCGAAGTGTTCCTCCGCAATGCCGAGCAACTGGTCAATGGTTAGGAGGCGAGGGCGGTTTCTAGTGTTCGAGTGGTACGGTGAGTACGATAGGACCAGTGGGATTTGGCGCTTTGCCACCCCGATAAATAGGTGTTCAAACGCCCCTGCTGCTTTCGACGGAATGCAAAATGGCGACTGGTGGCGTTGCAATCGGTAGACCCCGCGACTAAGTCGTGGGACGCCATTGGACCGGATTTTCGTCGTTGCCACCTCGGGTTCGTCCCGCAGCGCCATAGTCTCCAGCACGTGGTAGTAGCGGCTATAGTGATCCCGGGTGTACGGCGGGTCTGCGTACACCGCGGCAAACGGAGTGCTATCGCTATCGAGAAAGTCGCGGTAGTCTGACCGAACCGCGCGGTGACGGCCGCGAGTGCGACGAAGCGTGCCGAGCGACTCGCAATATGCGCGGTAACTATCGAAGACGCTCAACTCGCGGTCGCGCAAAGTCTGTTTCACTAAGTGCCTCTTGGGGCACCCGTTAGCGTCGCGCAGCTTGAGCGGTTGAGCGAAATGCTTCCCTATCGCGTTCACGACATCGCTCGCGACGAGGAGGCCTGCTGCGAGATAGAAATCCCGATAGGGATGCTCTACGGAGTGGATCTGGGCCAGCAGCGCATCGAAGTCGATGGCCTGCTCCCAGGAGAAGTACCGCCCTCCAAAATGGCGGGTCACGACTGTTGCCGGTCCGTTAGCCAAACCCTGTGCGTTGAGCTTGTCTAGTGCGGCGGTCGTTTCTCTGCAGAGCCGGCGCGGCATGTCGCCACGACCGTTGAGCGCAAGCAGAGACCCGTGCTCAAGTAGGTCGCAGAGTCCCTCCACTGCACCGTTTTCGGCATCAGCCATGCAGTGCCGCTCATGTGCTAGCAGCCCGGACAAGGCGTATCGGAGCTGGGAGCGGAGCGACCCGGCGGAGGCGCGATCGCACAGGCCGCGCCCTTCGGCGCTGGCGTTCGCCGGCGGAGTAATTAAGCCACTGCAAAGAACGCGAGAATATTCTTGAATATCCGCTGAGGTGACATCCCAATCGGACACGAGGGCAAGCGATACTATGCCAGACCCTGCGAAGAGGTCGCACACCGGTTGACCGGCAGGCGCGACGGCCGCAACAGCGCGTCGAATTGGGTCCAAAAGCCTTAGCTTGCTACCCAGATAGTGAATTGTGCGCTGTACGGTCCTCTCCGCCGCAAGAGCGGGAAGAAGCGGAAGCTGTGTCGGGATAGTTGGCATTCGGAGGGTCGACTCGCCAAGTCGTCAATCGGGCGATCTGTAGAAGTTAAACCCGCCGCCACCTTCCCAGCGAACCTCGTTGGAGATCCCGGTCGTGTCGCCGTCCACGACGAATCGTAGGCGTGCCGCGCAGTACGTGACGGCATGTGCGCCGTGTTCGATGCCGATGTACCTGCGGTTCAGCTTGTGTGCGACGGCTGCCGTGGTGCCAGAGCCGAGGAAGGCATCGAGGACAAGATCGCCGGGATCGGTCGCGATCTCAAGAACGCGGCGAATGAGTCCCTCGGGTTTCGGCGTGTCGAAGACGCCGTTGTCAGGGAAGAGCTTCAGGAGCTGCTTCTTGGCTTCGTCGGTCGTTCCGACTTCAAGGGCGGGCCATAAGGTATCGGGGGTCAAGCCCACCTTAGAGGACTGCAAAAAACGCTTAACCCGGATTATGCGTGAAGGTGTTGATTCTGGGAGAGACACAAGGGCCTCCGTGTGGTACAAACGTAGTGTATATAAACGTTTAGCCACGACGGAGGCCCCTGCGTGACACCTGACACGATACCACAGAGTGTTCTGTTTCCGGATCTGTTCGACAAGCCCCTCGTCGCCACGTTCAACCAGGAGCACGCGAGTTCCGACGGCGGCGCCGTCCTGCTCAAGGCGGCCGAGCGCGTGTACGGCTTGGTCAAGGCGTTCGCCCGGTGTCTGGCCGACAAACGCGCACCCGGGAAGATTCGGCACACGCTCGCGGACCTGATCGGCCAGCGGGTCTTCGGCATCGCGTGCGGTCATCCCGATGGCAACGATGCCGACCACTTGGCCGACGACCCCATCCACAAGCTGCTGCTCGGGCGGGACCCGGTGTCCGGCGCGCCCTTGGCGTCGCAACCCACGATCTCGCGATTCGAGAACGGCGCGCGCCGCACCGTGCTCTACCGGATGGGGCGCGAGTTGGCAGCGTGCGTCATCGAGCGTCATCGGCGCCGCCTGCACGGGCGGGCGCGCCGGATCACGATCGATCTGGACCCGACCGACGACCTGACGCACGGGGCCCAGCAGCTCACGTTCTTCAACGGGCACTATGGCGGCTGGTGTTATCTGCCGATGCTGGGGTTTCTGAGCTTCGACCGCGAGGCGGAGCAGTATCTGTGCGCGGCGGTGCTGCGGCCCGGGAAGGCAGTGGCCGCCGACGGGACCCTCGGCCTGCTGTGTCGGTTGCTCCCGCTGTTGCGGGCCGCGTTTCCGCGGGCGCGGTTTCTCGTCCGGCTCGACGGGGGCTTTGCGACCCCGGAGATCTTCGATTTCCTGGATGCGGAGCCCCGGCTCGACTATGTCGTGGCGATGGCGAAGAACGCGGTGTTGCAGCGGCATGCGGAGTCCGCCATGCAGGTGGCCCGCGCGCAGAGCGAGGTCGGTGGCGAGACCGCGCACGTCTATACCGACACCCGCTACGCCGCCGGCACGTGGGACCACGAGCGCCGGGTCGTGATCAAGGCCGAAGTCGTTCGCCTCGGAGACCGCGAGCCGCGGGACAACCCGCGGTTCGTGGTGACGAATCTGCGGCAGACGCCGCGCTTCATCTATGAGAAGGTCTACTGTGCTCGCGGGGACATCGAGAATCGGATCAAGGAACTGCTCGATGGGCTGCAGATCGACCGCACGAGCTGCTGTCTGTTCCCGGCGAACCAGTTGCGCGTCTTCCTGACCGCCGCGGCCTACGTGCTCATGCAGGAACTGCGATTGCGGGCGGCGCGTACTGCGTGTGCCCGCAGCCAGGTAACGTGGCTGCGCGACCGGCTGCTGAAGCTGGGGGTCCACGTCGTCCGCTCGGTCCGCCGCGTGGTTCTGCATCTGCCGCGCTCGACGCCGCACCTCGAGGCGTGGCGGCACATCGCACTCGCGCTAGGCGCGCGCGCCGGATAGCCCACCCGTTGCGCCGCGCCCACCTGCTTCCTGGGCGGCATGGGCCGCGCCGCCGGCGGGGCTGTCGCTGCCCAACCCTCGCGTCCGTCATGCCCCCCCCGGTCGGCTGCTCAACCCCGGCTCCGCTTGCAGGCGACGATGTCCGAGACCCATTCCTGCGCCGATCACGCCCTTTGGCGGTCGAATCTGGACCTTCGTGAATAATGCAGGTTAAGCCTTGGCACACCCGCTCCAGTCTTTCCGAACCAGATGTTACCCGCGGCGATCTCCTGTTGCATCTTGTTTTTCGAGTATACCCAGCAACGCCCCTCGGGTGGGCGATGTACTTTACCGCTCGGCGCCACGAGATCGTAAAACTGGGACGCTGTCGCGTGTCCGTCCTGAACATTGGCGGAAACTGATTGCCACGGACCGCGCGGGTCCGAATCCGGGTTTGTGTAGCGAGCGAGTAGTGCGGGTCCACCCGGCAATAGGTTGCGGCGCGCCCGGAACTTGCGCGGGTTGGTCGCGTAGACGAGTAAGTACTCGTGGTTGTTAGAGAATACCTTGCGATTTTCGCGCGATGTTCTTTGTTGCCATACGACGGTTGTGACGAAGTTATCCCGCCCAAAAATCTCATCCGCGGCCACTTTGAGGTAGTGTATCTCGCGATCGTCAATCGAGATCCAAAGCGAGCCGTCTATCGACAGCAGGGGCTTGAGCGCCAAAAGGCGCGCTACCATCATGTCCAGCCAGGCTTGGTGACTCCTGGTGTCCAGATAGTGCCGATACCGCTCTTGGTTGTTGTATGGCGGGTCAATGTACACGCAGCGCACTTTGCCAGAGTACCGAGTCTGCAAGGTGTCCAGGACGCGCAGGTTCTCTCCTTGAATTAGCGCGTTTCCAGTGCGGGTGTCGCCATAGCTCAAGTCGACGATGCGTGGGAAGGAATCCAGCGAGTGATCGTCGACCCGTGGACGCCCGTTCTGCCGCTCGCGAAGGACGGTGGAAGGGGGGACCGAGTGGGGCCGCGCCAGAGCCTTGCAGACAGGCGGCGCCTGTCGTTGCGTCGGGGCATGGCTGCGCCACGGGTCTGGCATAATTCAGTCCCTGTCTTCTTCGGCTGACGAAGGAGCACCACTCGGAACTTGGGACCTGGGGCTAGTGATGTCCTCTGCGACAAAAAGTGGCGGCTGGCGACTCGTCGCGAGAAAACGTGTTGCCTGGTCGACGAACCATGCCTTTAGCGTCAGGTCGCGGCGGGCGAGCTCCACGTGGAGGTCGCGTTTCAACCTTGGCTCGACCACGATTACGACTCGACCTGACGATCCCCTGGCCACCGATGTAACATATGTTATGTCACACCGGAAGTCAAATTGACCCGGGCCGCCACCGCGACCCGCAAGCCCCCGCAGCATCTGCGGCGAGAGCGGACGACGCGGTCCGAGGGCGCAGGAGCTCGCGGCGGCCCCGCACCGTCCGGAGGGTCGCGGGCAGACGGCGCCCTTCACGAACCGCAGGCCTTCCGTTCGCTCTCCTTGGTTCGTCTTGCCGCGGCGGACGGGTGACGCGCGGTTCGGCAAGATGCTCGTGGCGGGTCTCGGACCGCACCGCGTAGTCGGCGAGGTCGTCCCCGTCCAGGTCGAGCTGGCGTCCGATGAAATCCACGACGGCCGGCGGCACGAACTCACCCGGAGCCAGCAGGCGGCCCGGGTGGCGGAGCACGCACAGCTGCAGCGCGAAGCCCAGCTTGTTGCGGGGGCGCCGCCGGGCCCCGATGTTCTGCAGGTCTTCGTCGCTCAGGGTGTAGTGGCGCAGCAGGTCCGCATCGCGTTGCGGGAGGGCGAACAGGGCCCGGATCTCTGCCGGCTGGTCAGGATCTCCCGGGCCTGCCGGTAGACGATGCAGGCGAGGATCCAGGGTCAGGCACGAGCACGCTGGTCAGATCACGATGCGCTCGATCTCGTCGACCGTCACCGTGTCCGCCGTCCGGTCGTAGAGCTTCGTCGTCTTCGGCGATGCGTGGCCCGCGATCTGCTGCGCGTGCTCGAGGGTGCCCCCGTTCGAGAGATACGCCGTGATCCCCGTCGCCCGGAACGTGTGGCAGCACGTCGAGGGCGGCAGCCCCGCGGCCGCGGCGCGACGCTTGATCATCGCCAGGACCACCCGCCGCTCGAGCGCCCGGCCCGTCAGCCGGCGCCCCGCCGGGTCCACGCTCTGGAAGAGCGTCGCCTTCGGCTCCTTGAGCTCGGCCGTCTCGACGTACTTGTCCAGTGCCTCCGCTGCCCGGTGGTGGGCCGGAACGTCATGTCTCTTTCCGCCCTTCTCGTGGAGCCTGAGCCACCCCCGGCTCCCCTGCTGGAAGTAGTCCTGCCTCCGCATCCCCAGAACCGCGCTCACCCGCGCGAAGCTGTAGAGCATCACCGAGAAGAGCGCCCGGTCTCGGAGCCCGGCCAGCGTGCCCGTGTCGATGTGCTCGAGGAGCTTCCGCGCCTCGGCCGGGGTCAGGACCGGCGTCGCGCCCTTGGTGACGACGTGCTTCGGCCCCCGCACCGCGGCCGCCGGATTCACCGGGAGGACCTGGTTGACGACGAGCCAGTCGCAGAGCACGCGGATGGCGGCCAAGTGCTGCTTGACGGTCGGGACCGACCCCGGGTGCGTCCGGATGTAGGCGGCCACGTGGAGCGGAGCTATCGCACCCAGGCCGAGGGCTCGGGCCTCGCACCACCCCAGGAACTGCCCCACGGCCTGCCCGTACGCCGCCCGCGTCCTCGCGTTCGCGATCCGCCCCGCGAAGAACTCCAGGAACCGCTGGACGGCATCCGTTCCGGCGTTGACGATCAGCGCCGGCAGGACGATGTCGACTTCCCCGTCTGCGACGACCACCGGCTCCGCGGCCGCCGGCACCAGCGCCTCGCTCATTCGGACACCTCTCCCCCACCGCCCACTCCCCCGTCGACGAGCGCCTCGAACCGCTCGTAATCGTTCACGAGCGCATAGGCCAGCGCGTAGAGCCGCTCCACCGCCTCCTTCGCCCCGCCGAACCGCACCTCGATCCGCTCCCGAGAAACCGACACCCCCTCGGGCAAGCTCGCCAACTTCGCATCGAGGGTCTCGACGGGAAGCGTCACCCGGATCCCGGTCACCCGCGCCTTCCGGAGTTCGGCGACCAGGCGATCCCGACGTTCCACTTCGCCGCGGAAGGCGGACCGGGCCCGGTGTTTACGGAGCTGGCGGAGGAGCTTCGTCCGGGGCAGCGTTCTCTGGTAGCCGGTCATTTCGGCCCCGAAGGTCTGCATGAGGGTTGCCGCCCGGGCGGTCGAGACGCCGAAGAGCCGTTCGATGTCGCGGCGGGTGAGGAGGGTCCGGTCGAGCTTTTCGAGCTGGCTGATGGCGTCGGGGATGGCGAGGAGCCACCGGGGCTTGGGGGGCATCCTAAATCCCGATCAACCCGTTGCGCGTGTACGAGTTGGGACGATTCAGAGCGCGCATGTCTTTGGACATGTTAGTAGAAGGTCTTACAGAATGCAGGATCCGGGTCCCTTCCTTCGAGGGTCCCATAAAGGGGGTTATGGGACCCCGTGGAAAAGGCGAATGGACGGGAGCCGTCAGGAGGGCCGCCGCGCGAAAACGGCGGCCGGGCCCGGCCGTGACGCCGCCGCGCTCGATGCGAAGCACGCGAGCACTAACAGACGCAAGCACGCAAGCACGCAAGCACTGATAGACGCAAGCACGCAAGCACGCGAGCGGGTAGCGCCGGCGCGCTCGCGCCGGTGCCTATGCTCGGTCCGCCGTAGCGCCGAGCAGGCCATCGACCGGTTTCGGCGGCTCCCCGACAGCGAGACGGTCCGGATGCTCGCCGACGCCAGCGACCACATCAGCATTCCCCGGACGCGACCCCGGAGAAGCTTGGCCGGGAGTCAGTGCTCGCGTGCTCGCGTGCTCGCGTGCTCGCGTCGGAACGTGCTCGCGTGCTATAATTACGCGCGTGCATATTCTCGCCTGCATCTCGCAAAAAGGTGGAACAGGGAAGACAACACTGGCAGTTAGTATCGCCGTCGCGGCCGGCACAGCCGGCCACACCGCGGTCGTCATCGATCTTGATCCCCAGGGGAGTGCTAGCGACTGGTACGAACAGCGACACGCCGACACGCCGACCGTCGTCGCGTGCTCCGCAGTGCGCCTCGTACAGGTCCTTGATGTGGCGCGCGAAGGGGGCGCGGCACTCGCGGTCCTTGACACGCCGCCTCATTCCGCCGCTGCCGCGCTCGCCGCTGCGGAGCGGGCAGACTTCGTGATCATGCCATGTCGGCCGGGCATTTATGACGTACGAGCGATCCGCACGTCAGCGGAGATCTGCCAACAAGCTCGGACGCCGGCGGCCGTTGTCATGACGGCCGTGCCGCCGCGCGGGCGGCTCGCAGAAGACGCCGCCGAGGCCCTCCGCAGTGTGGGCCTTGAAGTCGCCCCCATCCGCGTTGGCCAACGGATCGCCTTCGTGCACACCGCCTTGACCGGACAGACCGTGACGGAGGTGCAGCCGAAGTCGCAGGCGGCACGAGAAATCGAGGCGCTCTACCACTGGACCTGGCGACAAATGAGTGCCAACAGGGGATGACATGCGTAAAGACAAGACCAATGCATTTGCAGCCGCGCTCGCAACCGCGGCCGATCCCGAACGTCCGTCAGCAACGACGGCCGGCGGGCCGGTGGCCAGCGCCCCGGACGCCGGCGAGCCGGCGAGCCGGCGGGGCAAGCGTGTGGTGACGTTTCACGTCTCTCCGGAAGTGAAGGAGCTGTTCCGGACCCTGGCGTATCAGCACCGGCGCCCCATTCGATCGTTCCACATTGAAGCACTCAACTTGATCTTGGAAAAATACGGCCAGCCACCCATTGCCGAGTAGGGTCGGTGATCGCGTTCGTCGTCGGGCAACGCCGGATCCTCGATGTTGCGAGCACCTACAGCGGGACCTGGCCATGACCGTTCGTTTGACGCGCCGTGGCATCCGCCGATCCAAAGACCTGAACCCGAACCCCAACAACTGGAACTGCTCGATGCCCGACGACACCACCGACGTCGCCCGCCGCTACGACCGTCGCGAGCGGAAGCAGGCCCGCGCCCGCGACACCCTCGAGCTTCGGCAGCGCCTCGGGTCGCCGTCGCCGCTCGCCCTACCCCACCAAGCTGTCTTCCATTGGGATTCGCTCGACCAGGTCAACGCTCTGGTTGAGGCCCGCGACGCAGAGCCCGAACTCGGGTTCATGATGCGGCTGCTCGCGTTGTGCACGTTGCCGAGGACCCGGCCGCCCTCAACCCAGCGCGAATATCACCGCGTCAACGGCCCCTTCACGCTCTACATGAACGCCCTCGGCGGAGCCCAGTTGCCCTTCGGGACGCTGCCCCGCCTGCTGCTGGCCTGGATCTGCTCTGAGGCCGTCCGGACACAGTCCCGGACGCTCGTGCTCGGCCGATCTCTCCGCGACTTCATGCTCAAGCTCGGAATCAAGTCCAATTCCGGCGGCGCTCGCGGCGATCGCACGCGCCTCCGGAACCAGATGCAGCGGCTCTTCAGCGCGAACGTGACGCTGATTGAAGAACACGGCCGCGGCGAGCGAGCCGTGTCCTCGAACATCGTCGACCGCCGCGAACTCTGGTGGGACCCCCGCGGCGACCAACCCGTGCTGTGGGACAGCGAAATCGAGCTTGGCGAGAAGTTCTACGAGGAGATCATCGGTTGCCCGATCCCCATCGACATGCACATCCTCCGGGCCATGAAGCGGTCGTCCCTCGGGCTCGACCTGTATCTCTGGCTGACCTACCGGATGTTCACCCTAAAGGGACCGATCAAGCTGACCTGGCGCCAGGTCTACCGGCAGTTCGGCCCGACCGCCCGGAGCGACAAACGGACCGTCGACGCCTTCCGGACCGACTCCATCCGCGAGCTTCTGAAGCTCAAGGATGCGTGGCCGCAGCTCGACTTCCGGACTCCGACCGGCTGCCTCGAACTCCGGCCGAGTCCGCCTCGGATCGCGCCGGTGAAACGCTGAAACACCCAGACTCCATCCACAGAACCCTGTGAACCGCCGGCGTTTTCCACGCTGAAACGCCTAGACTTCGAATGGAAAAATACGCTGAAACGCCTAGCCCGGATTATTCGTGAAGGTGCTGATTCTGGAGAGACACAGGAGCCTCCATGTGGTACAAACGCAGTGCTGACAAACGTTTAGCCACGATGGAGGCCCCTGCATGGCGGCTGACAAGATATCACAGACTGTCCTGTTCCCGGAGCTCTTCGACAAGCCCGTCGTCGCCACGTTCGACCGCGAGCAGGCGAGCTCGGATGGTGGCGCCGTCCTCCTCAAGGCGGCCGAGCGGGTGTACGGCCTCGTCAAGGCGTTTGCCGGGTGTCTCGCCGACAAGCGCGCGCCGGAGAAGATTCGGCACACGCTCGCGGAGCTGATCGGACAGCGGATCTTCGGCATCGCGTGCGGTCATCCCGACGGCAACGACGCCGACCACTTGGCGGAGGATCCCATCCACAAGCTGCTGCTCGGGCGGGACCCCGTGGCCGGCGCGCCCTTGGCGTCGCAACCAACGATTTCGCGGTTCGAGAACGGCCCGGGCCGCGGCGCGCTCTACCGAATGGCGCGGGAGTTGGCGGCGTGCGTGATCGAGCGGCATCGACGCCGCCTGCGGCGGCGGGTGTGGCGGGTCACCATCGATCTGGACCCGACCGACGACCGGACGCATGGCGCGCAACAACTGACGTTCTTCAACGGGCACTACGACAGTTGGTGCTATCTGCCGCTGCTCGCGTTCCTGACTTTCAACGACGAGAAGGAGCAGTATCTGTGCGCGGCGGTGCTGCGGCCGGGCAAGGCGGTGGCGGCCGACGGGACCCTGAGCTTGCTGTGTCGGCTGCTGCCGATGCTGCGGGCGGCGTTTCCGGCGACTCGGTTTCTCGTCCGGCTCGACGGGGGCTTTGCGACCCCGGAGATCCTCGATTTCCTGGATGCCGAACCTGGGCTCGACTACGTGGTCGCGATGGGGAAGAACGCGGTGTTGCAGCGGCATGCCGAATCCGCGATGGCCGTGGCCCGCGCGCAGAGCGAAGCCAGTGGCCGAACCGAGCACGTCTATACCGACACCCGCTACGCGGCCCGCACGTGGGGCCGCGAACGCCGGGTCGTGATCAAGGCGGAAGTGGTCCGGCTCAAGGGTCGCGAGCCGCGGGACAATCCGCGCTTCGTCGTGACGAATCTCTTGGAGAGCTCGCGCTTCGTCTACGAGAGGGTCTACTGCGCCCGCGGGGACATCGAGAACCGGATCAAGGAGTTGCTGGATGGCCTGCAGATCGACCGCACGAGCTGCTGCAAGTTCCTGGCGAACCAGTTGCGCGTGTTGCTGACCGCGGCGGCCTACGTACTCATGCAGGAGCTGCGGCTGCGGGCGGCGCGCACCGGCTGTGCCCGCACCCAAGTGACGTGGCTGCGCGACCGGCTGCTGAAGCTGGGGGTGCATGTCGTCGGCTCGGCGCGCCGCATCGTCCTGCATCTACCACGGGCGACGCCCCATCTCCACGCGTGGCGGCGCATCGCGCTCGCGCTCGGCGCCCGCGCGGGTTAGTCAGAGCCCGCGCGGGGGCTCGGCGCACGTCTCGGTCCCGGGCGGCACCGCCCGTTCCGGCAGAACCTTCCCCCCACTTGGCCTCCGCAACCGCCCGGTGCCCGTGAAGGGCCACTCCACGCCTCCTGCCGCGTCCGTCGCCGCGTCCGAGAGGCTCCGCTCGCGGTCAAGCAGGCCCGGCCCCAGCAGAGCCTTCCCTGCCGCCCGCCTCTCCGCCACCGCCCGACGGCACGACCGGCTACTCTACGCCGCGGTGCGCGCGCCACCACGTCCGAGGCCCTGCTCGCGGCCGATCATGCCCCGTCCGTGACGGACGCCCGAGCTTCATGAATAATGCAGGCTAACTACGCGAACGGCTTTCAACAGACGCTGCAGCCGCACATGTTGGAGCTGCCGTTGAGCTGGAAGAAACCACAGACGATCTTCGTCAACTCAATGAGCGACCTCTTCCACAGAGACGTGCCGCTCGTCTACATCCGGAAGGTTTTTGACGTCATGCGCCGCGCGCACTGGCACCGGTTCCAGGTGCTCACGAAGCGTGCTGGCCGCCTTGCGCGGCTGGATGGCAGCCTCGAGTGGGCGTCGAACATCTGGATGGGTGTGAGCGTCGAGGAAGAGAGGTACTGCCGGCGAATCGATGAGCTACGCAGCACAAGGGCGGCGCTGAAGTTCCTCTCTCTTGAGCCGCTGCTTGGACCGCTGCCCAACCTGAACTTGGAAGACATGGACTGGGTGATCGTCGGCGGGGAGTCCGGTCCAAAGGCGCGGCCGATGGATCCAGCGTGGGCGACCGATCTTCGGGACCAGTGCGGTCACGCTGGGGTGCCGTTCTTCTTCAAGCAGTGGGGTGGCAGGAACAAGAAGAGAGCGGGGCGGGAGCTGGAAGGCCGAACCTGGGACGAGATGCCCAGCTAGCTGCGCCGCCAGCCGACAGTGTGAGGAGCCTCGGACGCCTCACCGACTCGCGACGTCGAGGTGCGGTGGAGTGCTTCCGCTTCCGCCGGCTGGTCGGCAAGGACGCGCCACTCAGCCGGCGCGCCATCCGACCCTTGCCGCCCACTCGTCCTGGGCCCTTGCGTACGTCCGGCGATCTGCCGGCGGCCGCTCCCCCTCGGAGGTCGCCCGGCTACGCGCCTCCTTGATTTGTTCCTCCAGCGGCGGGAGGCCGACGGCGAGTCGGCGCTCGGCCAGCCGCTGCGGATCTTCCACCTCGCCTGGAGAGAGATTCCCCTCGGCATCCCAATCGAACTGGGTCCCGTAGCGCTGGGGCCGGCCCTCGAAGAACCGGATGCGGTCGTCCAGCATGGCCGCGTGGACAGGATCCGCCCTTCCTGCTCGTGAGGCTGTCTCGAGGAGAGGTAACGTTCGACGGAGCAGGTCGGGCTCCGCGATCGCGTGTTGAAGTATCAACCAGGCTGCCTCTGCACCGTCGGAACCGACGAGGTCCGTTCCGGGCCATCCGACAGACTCGATCACGCGCCGAAGGCGCTGCGCATTTCGTTCATGGACACGGGCCATCCGAGGCTCATGGCCGGCGTTGAACAGGTTGCCGGAGGCTGCGAGTTCGGCCCGCGTAGTGCGGTCCAGCCGAGCCATCTCCAAGAGGTCCCGCCTGAGAGGCTCGTTCGTCGGCATCGTTGAGCCGCCCTCCCGGCGGCCGTCGCCGTGGGATGGGGCGGGGCGCCCGCTCGCGGGGGGGCACCGTCAGGGCAGCGCGGTCTCCGCGTGCGACTCCGGCGGCGGAGGCTCGACCCACTCGTTCTGGATGCGGCGCCGTATCGTCTTCAGGCCGAAGAACACGCGCAGCCGTGCCTCAACCTGTTTCGGACTCGCCGCCGCCGCCCTCGTCTTCCTGGCCGCGGCGCGCGAGCCGGCGCTCGCCGACTGCATCCGGCGTTCGCGTTTGCGCCTCCAGCAGCCGCGTGAGCTTCTTCTTGTCCACTTGGTCCTGGTCCCGCTCGGTGTTCTTCGACTGGATCAGTTCCTGTAGCCCGGCGTACGGTACTTCGACCCCTCGAATTCTGGCCGTTTTCTTCGAGTGCTTTGCCTGCCTGTATGCAAGGCCTCCGGCGCCCTTCAGGACGTCGACCCGTGGGTCGTCCCCGATGATGGTGATGGCTCTTCGGGTCTCCGTCGCGGCGTCGAGTTCTCGGGCGAGGCCCATGGGCAGTTCTCCCAGGGCATCCAGAAGGCGCTTCATGTTGTCCAGGTCACGAGGCACGAGCACGTCGATGTCCTTTGTGGCGCGAATCTCTCCGTGGAGCGCCATGGCGACGGAGCCGACCACGATGTACTCGACGCCTCCGGCGTTGAGTCGCCGGCAGACATCGAGCCACTTGTCACCAATTCCAGGGGTTCGTTTGCTCATTCTTCCAGGTCTCGTAGTCTTCGTGACTGTCGAATGAGATGGTGAAGTGCTCTCTCTCGTACGGACTGAGTTCGGCGCCGGCGTCGCTCAGTTCTGCTGCTTCGCGGAACCGGTGCACCTCGTTCGGTCCGTCTTCGGGTCGTGTCGCCGCCTCGGCGTGGTCCGTCGTCCGGCCAGGTCGTTCTTGTGGGCCGTCGGTCATCGTCTGTCCCTGGGTGGTCCCGATGATGGCCTGAGTGCTTTCAGCGACGGACCTCCACGTGGGCCTGACCGGCGCCGAGGTGGTGCCGAGTGACGGTCCGGGGGCACCGTCAGGGCAGCGTGGTTTCCGCGGCCGACTCCGGCGTCGTCGGTTCCACCCACTCGTTCTGGATGCGGCGCCGTATCGTCTTCAGGCCGAAGAACACGCCCAGCTCGATTTCAACGAGCGTCCGGTCGGGAATCCAGAGGTCCGGTTCGACCCGCCGGAAATCGAGCTGGCCCGTCGCGCGCCGGAGGGTGCCGGCGATTCCCCAGAGCCAGCGGAAGGGTCGCTGCATCTCGAACACGGCCCGCCGCACCCCGTAGTCGTGCTGCGCAATCCAGAGCCGGCCCGACGAGCGGTTCATGGCCTTGTCGAGGCGCCGGTTGTCCGGCAGCCGCCCGTCGCGGGGCTCGAACCGGATTACCCAGCAGACGCTGCCGGCAACGACGTCGGTGCCGACGAGGGTGGTGACGTAGCGGTCCATCAGATCGTGGTCGAAGTCGACCCGCATCTCGTCCGGGGCATACCGCTCGCCGCGTGCGGCGTGCAGTCTCGCCTCGCGGACGAAGTCGGCCTTCTTCTCCTGCTCGTCCCGGGCCGCCTCCTCGTCGAGGGGTCGCCCGTCGCGCGCGATGGGCTCCGAGTAGAAATGGCCCTCGATGGGATAGTGCCGATTCCGGGTCGTCTCGATGCGGGTCACGCGCCCGTCGCCGTCCAGCGATTCGACGGAACCGTCGGTGAAGTACTCGAAGTCGAGCTCGAAGGCCGCCGCCCGTTGCCGCCCGGCTTGTTCGAGAGCGCGGGCGATGATCTCGTGCGCCTCGACGGAGGCGCCGACGACATCGTCTCCCAGCGGTTGAGCCGTCGTGACGAGCGGCATGCACACCAGCCCGAGGCACCACGCGATCACCGTGTATCCACGCATCACGATGCCGCACCTCCCTTGCGTCTGCACCATTACCTGTTTTTCGGCAGGATCGGCCGCCAGGGATACCCGCATGCCGGAAACACGCGTGTTTCCGGCAGGATCGGGCGACAACGCGGACGGGACCGCGGCGTCGAAACGCAGGGGAGTTGCGTGGCCGAGTGCGAGCTGCGCCCGCCGGCGTGCCTTGCGGGTCGACACAAAAAAGGCCCCGGTTCCGGAAGGAACCGGGGCCAGGACGGCCTGCGTCAGCGGCGTTGGGTTACCCCCGTTCGGGGTCCCGGCGCCACGTGTGCGCTGGAGGTCCCTATGAGGACGCCACCTCCGCAGAGCCTCTACCATAGTCGTCCACAGGATCACCTCCTCTTGGGGCGGGCCATCGTCATTGCCGGGTCCCAATCCGCTCGGTCCCGATCCGCCCCAGCTCGACCGGAGACCGCCGTGCCAATCGCACGGATCCGGTCCCATCGTCGGACAGGCGGCGCCCACTGTCAAATCGTCGCCGGTCGCCTGCCGATGGCGCGTAGAATGGCATCGTGGTCTATCGAGACGAAAGGGGCGTCGAGTACGTCCCGGTTCCGCTGCCGACACACGAAGTGACGGATGCCGTGGCCGTGGATGCACGCGTCGTGAGCCGATCCACGGTGCGCAAGCAGACGCCGGTGTACTCCGGCACCGACGGGGCAGAGCTGGCGGTGCAGCCCCGGAACCACCGGCGGCACTGGACCGACCGGCAATGGCTCGCGTTCGAGGAGCACCTGCGCCTCGAAGTCGACCTCGCGACAGCCGACGCCCCGGCCGCCGCCGTGTGGGTCGTCAGGCCGCACGACCGCGGCCCGGCCTGACCGACTCCGGCCGTGGCAGGATGGACGCGTGCATCCGGTTGACGCCCTCATCGTGCTGGCCTTCGTCGCCTACGCGATCAGCGCCGGGGTCCGTCACCGCCGGCAGGCGTCGAAGAACCTCGACGAGTACTTTCTCGCCGGCCGGTCCCTGCCCGGCTGGAAGGCCGGTCTCAGCATGGCGGCGACGCAGTTTGCGGCGGATACGCCGCTGCTCGTCACCGGCATCATCGCCACCGCGGGGATCTTCGGACTGTGGCAGCTCTGGATCTTCGGCGTCACGTTTCTGTTCCTCGGCTTCGTGCTGGCCGGGGCGTGGCGGCGGGCGGGGGTGGTGACGGACGCCGAGCTGACGGAGGTGCGCTACGGAGGCGCGCCGGCGGCGGTGCTGCGGTGCGTCAAGGCGCTCTATTTCGGCACCGTCATCAATTGCATTGCACTGGCCTGGGTGCTGTTCGCGGCCGCGAAGATCGCCGAGCCCTTTCTGTTGTGGAACGAGTGGCTGCCCGGCGCGCTGTTCCAACCGGTCGTCGCCCTGGTGGATGCGGTCGGCATGCCGCTCGCGATCGGCGGCGTCGACGACCCGCAGGTGTGGGTCAAGACGGCGAACAACTTCGTGTCGCTGGTCCTGATTCTGACGGTCGTGGCGTTCTACTCGGCGACCGGGGGGCTGCGGGGCGTGGTCGCCACCGACATCGGCCAGATTGCCGTCATGGGCGCCGGTACCGTGGCGTTCACCGCGTTCGTCGTGTGGCAGGCGGGCGGTCTGGGCGCGTTGCCCGAGCGGGTTCGCGAGACGTTCGCGGCCGGCGGGCCGGGCGGGATCCGGCCGGACGAGATTCTCGCCTTCACGCCCGGACACGGCAAGGACGTCACGATGACCGTCCTCTCGCTGCTGGGGCTCCTGTGGCTCATCAACTCGGTGTCGGACGGCAGCGGCTATCTGGCCCAGCGGTCCATGGCGTGCCGCAGCGACCGCGACGCAAAGACCGCCGCGGTGGTGTTCACGTTCACCCAGGTGCTGGTGCGCAGTCTGCTGTGGCTGCCGTTGGGCGTCGGGCTGCTTGTGCTGTTTCCCCCCGATCCGGCGCTGGCGCCGGAGCTCGTCCAGGCCGACCGGGAGGCCACCTACGTTCGCGGCATGGCTGCGCTGCTGCCGGTCGGCGTGCGCGGCCTGATGCTGACGGGGATGCTCGCCGCGCTCGCCTCGACCGTCGACACGCATCTCAACTGGGGTGCGTCCTACTGGACCAACGACATCTACAAGCGGTTCATCTGTCAGGGGTGGCGCGGGACCGAGCCGAGCGGCCGCGCCCTGGTGTGGGTGGCTCGGGCCGCGTGCGTGCTGACCCTGGTGATCGCCCTCGGCATCATGACCCGGCTCACGTCCATCAACCAGGCGTGGCAGATCAATCTGCTGTTCGGCGCGGGGCTCGGTGTGGTGCTGGTGCTACGCTGGCTCTGGTGGCGGATGAACGCCTGGGCGGAGATTGCCGCGATGCTGGTATCGTGCGGCGCCGCCCCGTTGCTCATCTTTCTTTTCGACGACGATCAGCAGCCGGTGCGGTTGCTGCTGGCGGCGGCGGCGTCCACGGCGGCGGCGTTGGCCGCGATCCGGCTCACCGCACCGGAGGATCCGTCGCACTTGACGGCGTTCTACCGGCGCGTGAGGCCGGTCGGCTTCTGGGGGCCGATTGCCCGTGCCGCCGGCGCCGACCCGCGGGCCGGGGCACGGCGGCTGGGGCGCGCGGTCGCGGCCGTGGTGTTGTGCGCGGCGACCCTGTTCTGCCTGCTGGTCGGTCTCGGCACGTGGCTCGTCGGCAGTCCCGTCCCGGTGTGGGTTCCCGGACGCCCGCTCTGGATCGGCGGGCTGCTCGCCGCGGGGCTCGCGCTGTGCCCGGCGTGGTATCGGTTGGGGTACGGAACGGACACCGACGCGGTGCCGGCCGGGCCGGCGCGCTGACCCCGGCAGTTGCGCCCCGACCCCGGTGGCCGGTGACGGCAGGAGACGACGATATGGCTCGACGGTGGCTGTTGGCCGGTCTGTGCGTGGCGTTCGGGACGCCGGTGGCTGCACAGCCGCTGAGCGAGGCGCAGGCGGTGGAGAGAATGCGGGCGGAGTATCCGCGGGTGACCGCCCTGCGGCTCGCGGTGCGCGAGCTGGAAGCGGACGCCCGCGAGCGGACCCTGCCCGCGAACCCGGCCGTCGCGTATACGCGGGAGGACGCCGGTGCGGCGGTCGACGACTTCCTGCTCGTGAGCCAGGACTTGCCCCTGTGGGGCCGCCGGCGGTTGGTGGGCGAGGCGGCCGGACACAGGGTCTCGGCCCGGGCGGCCGACGTCGACGCGCGGCTGCTGGCGGTCGAGCAGGAGCTGCGCCTGGTGTTCACCGACCTCCTGCTGGCGCAGGACCAGGTGCGATCGCTCGAAGCGGGCGGCGGCAGGCTCGACGCGCTGATCGCGGTGCTCCGCACGCGCGAAGAAGAGGGCGAGGGCTCTCGGTTCGATCGGCTGCGCGCGGAGCGCGAGGCGGCAGAGGTGGACGCCGACCTCGGGCTGGCCGACATCGACCGCCGGCAGGCGCAGGCGCGGCTTGCCGTCTTCTTTGCCGAGGGGACCGACCCCGGCGGGTTGACCGCGGCCGGAGGTCTCGATGGCTACCCGGTCCCGCCGGTCCCGGTGCTGTCGGCGGGACAGTTGTCCGAGCGGCGCCCGGCGTATCGCGCGCTCGGCCTGGAGGCGGAGCGGTGGGGGGCCGAGGGCCGCGCCGCGCGGCGCCTGCGTCTGCCCTCCGCCCAGGTGACGGGGGGCCTGAAGCGGAGCGGCCTGTTCGGATCGATGGACACCGGATTCGTGCTCGGCGCCTCGGTGTCGGTACCGGTGTTCAATCGCGGTCAGGCGCAGGTGGCGCGGGCCGCGGCGGCCCGCGCGCGCGTCGAGGCGGAGCGCCGGGCCCTCGCGGCCCGCATCGCCGCCGAGGTCCACGCCGCGTCGGAGGCCGCAGTCCGCGCGCGCGAGCTCGCCGACCGCTACCGGAGCGACTCGGTGTCCCGGGCTGACGAGCTCGTGGCCATCGCGACCGCGGCCTACGAGGAAGGCGAGTTCGGCATCCTGGAGCTGCTCGACGCCTATCGGGTCAGCCTGCGCGCGAACTTGCGGTCGCTCGAGCTGTCGGCGGCGGCGCGCCGGGCCGCCATCGAGCTGGACCGCGCGGTCGGCCGGGAGATGACGCCATGAAGAACATCCTGCGCGCAACGGGCTGGCTGGCGGTGGCGGTGGTGGTGCTGTCGGCGTGCCGGTCTGAGCCGCCGCCGGAGCAGAACCCATCGGAAGAGGAGCCGGCGCCGGTTGTCGTGTCGCGGTGGACCGACCGCAGCGAGCTGTTCGTGGAGTTTCCGCCGCTGGTCGCAGGGGCCACGAGCCGGTTCGCGATTCACTTCACGGACCTCGCCACCTTCGAGCCGCTGCGGGAGGGAAGGGCGACGGTGCGCCTGACCGGCGCGCGGGTGGAAGAGTTCGTGGTCGACAGTCCGGGACGCCCCGGCATCTTCGGGGTCGACGTCACGCCGGCCGGCCCGGGCCGCGCCCGGCTCGAGCTGCTGCTCGAGGCCGCGGCGGTGCGCGACCGCCACGACCTCGGCGAGGTCACCGTGTTGACGGCGGCGGAAGCGGCGGGGCTCTCGCCCGCGGCCGAGGAAGAGGATGGTACGGTCCCGTTCCTCAAGGAGCAGCAGTGGTCGCTCGACTTCGCGACCGCCTTGGCCCGGCGCCGCTCGATGGCCGCCAGTCTCGACGTCCCGGCCGAGATCGAGCCGCGCACCGGGGGGCGGGCCGAGGTGACGACCCCGGTGGCGGGTCGGTTGGCCGCCGACCTGCCGGCGCGCCCGGTGGGGTCCGTCGTGAACCGCGGCGATGCGCTGGCGCAGATCGTCCCGCGCAGCGAGCACGCCGACGACCGGCCCGCCCTCGAGCTGGCCGTGGCCGAGGCGCGCGATGCGCTGGAGCTGGCGCGTGCGGGGCACGCGCGGGTCGAGCGATTGGTCGAGCTCGGAGCCCTTCCCGCCCGCCGTCGACTCGAGGCGCGGCTGGCGTCGCAGACCGCCGGGGCCCGGTTGACGGCGGCCGATGCGCATCTCGCCCAGCTCGACTCGACAAGGCGGGGCGAGGGGGACGGCACGGAAGATACGCGGTTCGTGCTGCGCGCTCCGATGCGCGGCGTGGTGGCGGAGTCGGCGGCCACCCCCGGCGCCAGCGTCGATGAAGGCGCGAGGCTCTTCGTGCTGATTGCGATCGATCGCGTCCACGTCGTCGGCGCGTTGCCCGAGTCGGCTCTGCCGCGCCTCGCCGAGCTCGCCGGCGCCGAGCTCGAGGTGCCGGGGGCCGGGGCGCCGCTGCCGCTCGAGCGGCTGGTGACGGTGGGGCGGGTGGTCGACAGCGATACCCGGACCGTCCCCATCATCTACGAGCTGCCGAACCCGGATCGGAGGCTGGCCATCGGTCAGGCCGTCACCCTCCGCGTGTTTGCGGCTGCGGAGACGGATGCGGTCATCGTGCCCGCGAGCGCGATCGTCGACGACGGCGGCCAGCCGGTCGTCTTCGTTCAGGTCGGCGGCGAGAGCTTCGAACGGCGGCCGGTCAGGCTCGGTCACCGCGAGGGCGGTCACGTCCAGGTGCTCGGGGAGATCGCGGAGGGAGAACGGGTGGTCACGAAGGGGGCGCCGTTGATCCGCCTCGCGGCGCTGTCGCCGCAGGCGCCGGCCCACGGTCATACGCACTGATGCTGGATGCGCTCATTCGCTGGTCGTTGCGCAACCGCCTGGCGGTGCTCGCCGGCGCCGGCGCGTTCATCGTGTGGGGCGTCGTCGTCCTGCGCCAGATGCCGGTCGACGTGCTGCCGGACGTGACCGCGCCGACGGTGACCGTGCTCGTCGAGGGGCAGGGCATGGCCCCGACCGACATGGAGGCGCTGGTCACCCTGCCCATCGAGGCGGTGATGAACGGGGCGTCGGGGGTGCGCCGGGTGCGGTCGGCCACGGCCGTCGGGCTCGCGGTGGTCTGGGTCGACTTCGACTGGGGAGAGGACATCTACCGAGCCCGCCAGATCGTAACCGAGAAGCTGTCGTCGGTGGTCGCCGCGCTGCCCGACGCGATCGCGCCGCCGGTCCTCGCGCCGCTGTCCTCGATCATGGGCGAGATCATGTTCGTGGCGCTGGAGTCCTCGGCGCACTCGCCGATCGACCTGCGCACCACCGCCGACGTGGTCATCCGCCGGAGGTTGCTGGCCACCCCCGGTGTCGCCCAGGTGACCGTGATCGGCGGCGAGCGCCGGCAGTTCGAGGTGCTCGTCGACTCCGATCGGCTGTCCGACTACGGGCTGTCGCTGACCGCGGTCGAAGAGGCGTTGCGGCGCGCCAACCGGAACACGTCGGCCGGGTTCAGGCAGGCGGGCGGCCAGGAGTACCTGATTCAGGGCGTGGGCCGGCTGACCGATGTCGAGGCGATCGCCGCGACGGTCATCGGGGCGCGCGGCACCCGTCCCATCCGGGTTGCGGACGTGGCCGCGGTCGAGATCGGCGCCGCGCTCCGGCGCGGAGACGGATCGCGCAACGGGCGGCCCGCCGTCATCCTCGGCATCCACCGGCAGCCCGACGTCAACACGGTGACCCTGACGCGCGAGCTCGACCGCGTGCTCGACGACATTCAGGCGGATCTGCCGGCCGGCATGCAGCTCGACACGCGCCTGTTCCGGCAGGCCGACTTCATCGAGCTCGCAATGCGCAACCTGACCCGTGCGCTGCGGGACGGCACCCTGCTCGTGGTCGCGGTGACTCTGCTCTTTCTCGCCAGCCTGCGGGCCGGCGCCATCACCCTGCTCGCCATCCCCCTGTCGCTCCTGGCCGCGGTGGTCGGGCTCCGCGCCCTGGGGTTGTCCATCAACAGCATGACCCTCGGAGGCATGGCGATCGCGGTCGGCGCCCTCGTCGACGACGCCATCATCGACGTCGAGAACGTCGGCCGGCGCCTGCGCGAGAACGCGCGCCGGCCGGTCGCGCGGCAGCGGCCGCTGCTCCGCGTCGTGTACGAGGCCAGTCGCGAGATCCGCACGTCCATCGTCTTCGCCACCCTGATCGTGGGGCTGGTGATGCTGCCGATCTTCTTTCTGTCCGGCGTCGAGGGGCGGCTGCTGCAGCCCTTGGGGTTCGTGTATCTCATCGCGCTGGCGGCGTCGTTGTTGGTGGCCCTGACGCTGACGCCGGTGCTCTGCTTCTATCTGCTGCCCGGCAGCCGCGGCGCGTCGGCGGCCCAAGAGCCGGCCCTCCCCGCCTGGGTGCGGCGCCGCTACTCGCGGCTGCTGCCCCATGCGCTGCGGCACCCGCGCACGGTGCTGGTCGCGGCGGGCGCGCTGTCGGTGGCGGCGGCGGCGGCGACGCCGTTCCTGGGGCGCGCGTTCCTGCCCGTGTTCAACGAGGGCGCCCTGGTGATCAGCGCGGTGACCCTGCCGGGGACGAGCCTCGCAGAGTCGAGCGCGCTCGGGAGCGCCATCGAGCGGCTTCTGCTCGAGGTGCCCGAGGTGGCCGCCACGGCCCGGCGGACGGGGCGGGCCGAGCTCGACGAGCACGTGCAGGGGGTCGAGTCGGCAGAGATCGACGTGCGGCTCGACGAAGGGGGACGGTCCCGGGAGGCCGTGCTCGACGAGATCCGGGAACGGTTGTCGCTGGTGCCCGGCACGAACATCACCATCGGCCAGCCGATCTCGCATCGCATCGACCACATGCTGTCCGGCTCGCGGGCCAACGTGGCGGTCAAGATATTCGGGGACGATCTCGCGGTGCTGCGCGCCCTCGGCGATCAGACGGTCGCGGCGATGCAGGACATTCCCGGCGTCGTCGATCTGGCCCTCGAGCCGCAGGCGGACATCCCCACGGTGCGGGTGGGGTTCGACCGCGCCGCGCTGGCCCGGCATGGGTTGCCGGCCGGCGAGGCGGCCCTGACCCTGGAGACCGCGCTCCACGGCCGCGAGGTCGGGCAGGTGCTCGACGGCCAGGTTGCGGTGCCCCTGGTGGTGCGCTACCGCCGGGCGGATATGGCCGACCTCGACGCGCTGTGGGAGATGCGCATCGACACCCCGGCGGGTCCCCGCGTCCCCCTGGGCAGCCTCGCCGCGATCGTCGAGGACCGCAGCCCGAACTTCATCGGGCGCGAGAACGTGCAGCGCCGGCTGGTGGTGACCTGCAATGTCGCGGGGCGCGACCTCGGCAGCACCGTCGCCGACATTCGGGAACGGGTGCAGGCCGCGGTCGCGTTGCCGGACGGCTATCGCGTGGAGCTCGGGGGGCAGTTCGAAGCTCAGGCTACGGCAGCGCGCGCGCTGCTGGGGCTCGGGCTGGCCGCGGTGCTCGGCATCTTCCTGCTGCTGGTCAGCGCGCTGCGCTCGGCCCGCGATGCCGCCATCGTGATGATCAACCTGCCGCTCGCCCTCATCGGGGGCGTGGTCGGGGTGGTGCTCGGGGGCGGCACGCTGTCGATCGCCGCCCTCATCGGCTTCATCTCGCTCTTCGGCATCGCCACCCGCAACGGCATCATGGTGGTGACCCGCATCCGCCGGCTGCAGGATCTCAAGGGCAGCGACGTCAGGGCGGCGGTCATGCGGGGAGCGGTGGACCGGGTGGTCCCCGTCCTGATGACCGCGCTCTCGACCGGCCTCGCCCTCCTGCCGGTGGCGCTGGCGGCCGGCCAGCCGGGCAGCGAGATTCAGGCACCCCTCGCCCTCGTCATCGTGTGCGGCCTCGTCTCGTCGACGGTCCTCAACATGTTCGTGGTGCCGACGGCCTACCTGGCCGCGGCCACCGCGCGGCGGCCGGCCGGCGGCTGAGGGCGGCCCTCAGCTCGACATCGACCCGCTCAACCGCGTGGCCGCGGCCGGCGGGTGTCAATCCGGTGGATTGAGGCGGATCGGATTCGGGGGAGCACGGCTCTCGTGGAGGCGTCTTCCATCTGTCCGTCGGATCGGCGGCGATCTTCGGTCCGGCGTCGACGTGGAGCGACCGTCGTGTGCCGACGCTGCGGCGCACCGGCCGTCCTGTCCGGGGCGGTCGCGCCGGGAGCCCGTGGCGCCACGGGCTCCCGGGACGGGCTATGCGGTCAGGTGCCGGCGGAAGAAGCCCACGGTGCGGTTCCACGCCAGCGCCGCGGCTGCCTCGTTGTAGCGCGGTGTCGAGTTGTTGTGGAAGCCGTGCAGCGTCCCCTCGAACAGGTGCATCTCGTGCTCGACGTTGTTCGCCTGGAGGGCCGCCTCGTACTCGGGCCACATCGAATTGATGCGCGGGTCGGTGTCCGCGTAGACGATCATCATCGCGGCCTCGATGCTCGGCACCCCCTCGGTCGGGGCGGCGGCGCCGTAGAACGGCACGCCGGCATTGAGGTCGCTGCCCAGCTCGACCGCGAGGCGGTTGGTCATCCCGCCGCCCCAGCAGAACCCGGTGGCCCCGAGGCGGCCGTTGGACAGATCGTGCGCCCTGAGATAGCGCGCGCTGTTGATCATGTCCTGATCCAGCTCATCGGGGTTGAGGCTGCGCTGCAGGGTGCGGCCGTCGTCGTCGTTGCCGGGATAGCCGCCAGCCGGAGACAACCCGTCCGGCGCGAGGGCGAGGAACCCCGCCACCGCGGCGCGCCGCGCGACGTCCTCGATGTGCGGGTTCAGGCCGCGGTTCTCGTGAATGATCAGCACCGACGGAAACGGCCCGTCCCCGGCCGGCTGCACGAGGTAGCCGCGCATCTCTCCCGACGTGCCGCCCGGTGACGGATACTCGACGTAGGTCCCCTTCATCCGCGAATCGGTGAAGGAGATGGTCTGCGCCTCCGCGTAGCGCGGCAGCAGGGCCTGCGCCATCCAGAGGGCCGAGACCCCCCCGATGGTCATCGCCGCGGCGCGGCTGAGAAACTCGCGCCGCGTGATCCGGCCGTGGCAGTACTCGTCGTAGAGATCGAAGACGCGCGGGTCGATCTTCTGTTCCGGGGTCTGTTTCTGTGCCATTGGTCGCGCTCCTCTGACTGCGTGTCCGTGCCTCTTGCTGGCGGCAGCACCCTCTGGCGAGCCGCCGTACCCTGGACGGGACGTCCGAACCTGCGAATCCCGATTCTAAGGGTTTTCGCAACGCGGCGTCACATTCAATCGCGTCTACGCCGGTCGGGAAGGTGACGGTAGGCACCGACCGCGAGGCACCGCGCCGCGAAGCCCGACTCGTCGATCGTCTCCATGTCATCAGGCTACGAGACCAGCCGGATCGAGGTAAGCGTGTGCCTTGGCAGGTTCGGGCCGCTCATCACAAACGGTCCTGCCACCGCGCCGCCCGGAAGAACCCGTGGGCTGAAGGCCGAAGCTGAGCGCGACCGAGGTGCCAAGAGAGATGGCGGTCATCATGATAATCGCCATCTCTGATGGCACCGTCCGTTGACGAGCGGATCAGCCGAGTGAGGTCAGAGACGGGCGCCGGGGCGCCGCCGACTCGGCGAGCGGAGAACCGTACCGTGCCCGTCAGCGCGAGGCCGCGCCCTGCTCCGTGCCGTCCTGCTCCTCCACGCGATGACCGGCGAGGATGCCCTCCATGCCGATGTTGCCTTCGTGGCAGGCGTACTCGTAGATGGCTTCGTCCTTCCGCGTCAACGGAATCATGGCTGTCCACGCGCCCGAGTAGGTGCCCGGATCGTCGACCGTGAGCTCGTGCTCTATCGTGTCGGGGCCGACCCGCGTGAAGCGTTCCACGAGCCGCAGCTGCTCGGCCGACCCGCGGACCCGCTGGTAGAGCGCGGCCGGTGAATCGCTCTTGGCCGAGAAGTTCCGGGTCTCGACGACCAGCGTGTCGTCGTCCCAGTAGCCGCGCGAGTCGCCGTGCCACTGCCGGATGGCGTCGTCGACGTGCGGGCCGCCGTCGAGCGGGATGATGCGCGCGTCGTGGATCATCTCGTGCAGGAACACGACGTGGTCCGGGGTCTGGATGATTTGGTAGTAGGTGTTGTAGCCGGCGAACAGGTTCGGCATGCCGAAGGTGATGCACCGCTCCTGCAGCCGGCGGTCGGTCCACGACGACGCCGGGTTGTCGGCGAGGTGGGCGGCCCGCGCGTCGATGTCCCGTTGCGCCTCCGGCGTGAACGGCGGCACGCGCCCATTCGGCGGATCGACGACCAGCGAGGTGCGGTTGTCGAAGTCGCGGTCGACCATCCAGAACTGGTTGTAGTTGCCGGTGCTCGTGTCCCGCGACGAGAACTCGCTTCCGTCGCCGAGGGCGGCGGTGAACACGCTGTCCGCGAACGCAGCGTCGCTCTCGCCGCTCGCGAAGATCTCCGCGTAACGGGCCTCCAGCCGCGCCAGCTCCTCGTCGGTCAGCACTGCCTTGTCGCCCAGCGACTCCGGCCGCTCCAGCGGGGTGGCGGTGTTGTTCGCCCAGACACCCTGCAGACTCGGCCGTCCGTCCGGCGTGCGCGGCACGCTCCACGATTCCTCTGCCGCCTGCGCCAAGCTCGCCGCCGGCGCCGCCGCCATCGCGCCCGCGACCACCGCGACCGCCACCCACCACGCTGTCCGTGACTGATTCATCGTCGTTTCTCCCGAAGTGTCCTGCCGTGCATTATGCCAGTGTTCCACGCGTTTAGCCCGCTCACCGGGGGCACGCGGCACCAGCGAAGATAGGCCCACCGGATCTCGTCCCGCGAGGTCACCACTCGAGGTGCTCCAGGACGCTGCACGCCGCCACGGCGGGGAGCTCATCCGCTGCGGTGCCGAGCTGGTCGCATACCCGATTCATGGCGTCGGTGATTTCGTCCGGCGCGTGGCGCGCCATGTACTCCCGGCGCGCGGCGGAGACTGCGCCTCGGTCGGCAACGCATCGCCCGGCAGCGGAGCGTCGGGTACTCGACTCAACAGTCGTGCGAAGAGGTCCGGGTGGGCGCGGCGGGCTCGCTGCTCCAGGTAGTCGACCGTCAGCAGAGCCGATGTCTTCTCGGCAACCGCGGTGGCGATGAACTGATTGATCGAGACGCCGTCTCGACGGGCCAGATCCCGCACCTTGTCGTGCAGCGAGTCGGGCAGCCGAACGGAGAGACTGCTCATGATTCCAGACGCAGCAAGGCGGCCGGGGGTGCCGACCCAGACCCGGAAACCATTCCTGACGTAGCGTCACTTCGAATCCACCGAACCAGCCGATCGATCGCTCGGTCCCGCTCGAATCCCTTGTTGCGAAGTGCACATTCCCACACGACCAGCACACGCCAACCAGCATCGAGAAGCTGCCGCGTCTTCTCGGCATCACGTGACACGTTCCTGGTGAACTTCTCCGCCCACCAGTCGCGATTCGTGGCAGGCATCGTCGCGTACCGGCAACCCTCGTGGCGGTGCCAGAAGCAGCCGTTCACGAAGACGACCACTCGGTACCTCGTCAACTTCAGATCCGGGCTGCCTGGCAACCCACGGTCCGAAATCCGATACCGGAAACCCAGTCGGTGAAGCGCGTGTCTGACCACCACTTCCGGCGTCGTATCGACACGCCTCACCGATGCCATCATTCGAGAGCGAGTCTGCCCATCCACCGTGTCGGTCATCGACCGTGAACGGTCGCGAGGCTTCGGCCCCCGCTGAACTGCATTTCCAGCACATCGTCCTTCGCAAGTCCGAGTGCGTCGATCACGGGGACCAGTCCGCTAATGGTTCGCCCGGAGATGATGACGCGCCCGAACGGGTGTGGGTGGGTTGAGGCGCGATCGCCGGGTCGGCGAGGGGTGCTGGCAGTTCACCTGACCGGCGGCGGGCGTGGCGCATCGTGGCGGGATATAGCCCGAGCGGAGTAGCTGCGGGCCGGCCGGCGTGTCAACGCGCTACGCGCGTCCTTCGCTGCGCTGCGGGACTTCGGGTGACACACCGTCCGTCCCTCCGCTCAAGCAGCAGATATGGGCCTTGCGGCCCGGCCTGGACGGCCGGCCGTCCACGACAACGCGGAAAGCGCGACGGCTGGCGGTTCGGGGATAGACGCTGGCTGATTGCCCCAACGGCCACCTCGGGTCCCGGCGCCGGCGGCGGACGCCCGTTGGGCGGGGCCAAGGGTGTTGTCGGGGCCGCGTGCGTCGTCTCGCTTGGCGGAAGCGGTTGCAAACGCAAGGGGCTTCCTGGTCTCATGGGCGTGTATCACCACGACCCGCGAGGAGGAGAGCCCCATGCGTCTGACTACGTTACTACGGCGGCTGTTGGGTGTCACGCAGATGTACGTCAAGCAGGTGGAAATGGCCGCCGACGGTCCGTTGACGGTGTCGGTGGAGCCGGCGTGGCGGCGTTCCCGGTGCGGGACGTGCGGGAAGCGGTCGCCGCGGTATGACCGGCAGCCGGTGCGCGAGTGGCGGCATCTGTCCTGGGGCCGGATGCCGGCGTGGCTGCGGTATGCGCCGTGGCGGGTGTCGTGCCGGCGTTGCCGCGGGGTGAAGGTGGAGCAGGTGCCGTGGGCGAGCGGCAGCAGCGTGTTCACGTCGGGGTTCGAGGAATTGGCGGCGTATCTGGCGCAGGTGACGGACCGGACGGCGGTGAGCCGCCTGCTGGGGATATCGTGGGTGACGGTGGGCAGCATCGTGGAACGGGTTGTGGCGCGGCGGCTGGACGGGGCTCGGTTCGCCAAGCTGAGACGAATCGGCGTCGATGAGTTCAGCTACCGGAAGCGTCACCGCTACCTGACGATCGTGGTTGACCATGACGAGCGTCGGGTGGTTTGGGCGGGGCGGGGGCGCAGCGCCGAGACGCTGGGGGCCTTCTTCGAGCAGTTGGGACCTGGTGGCTGTGCGCGGATCGAGTTGGTGACGGCGGACCTGGCGTCGAGCTGGCAGAAGGCGCTGCGGGCGTGGGTTCCGCACGCGCGGGTGGTGTTCGACCGGTTTCACGTTGAACGGCTTGCGGCGGATGCGGTTGACGAGGTGCGGCGTTCGGAGCAGCGGCGGCTGGCCTCGGAGCCGGAGGATGCGAAGGCGCTCAAGGGGACGCGCTATGCGTTGCTGAAGCACCCGGCGCGGCTGAGGCCTGGTGAGGCCCGGCGTCTGGAGACGTTGCGTCGTAAGAACCGGGCGCTGGACCGGGCCTACGAACTGAAGGAGTACCTGGCGACGATCCTGGGGCAGGCGACACCCGAGGATGCGCCGGCGCTGCTCGATGAGTGGCTGGAGTGGGCTGCGCGGTCCCGCCTGACGCCGTTCGTGAAGCTGGGGCGTACGATTCGGAAACACGCTGAAGGCATCCTGGCGTACCTGGACACGAAGATGACGAACGGTCCGGTGGAGGGCATCAACAACAAGCTGCGGGTGATCGCGCGTCGCGCCTATGGCTTCCACTCGCCCGGCGCGTTGATCTCGATGCTGTTCCTCTGCTGTGGAGGCATAGAACTGGCGCCGCCGCTACCCACACGCATTTGAGGAGACTCAGATGATGACGCGCGCGATGTCGATGCCGTCGCGAGTCATGAACATCCCACGCTCCATCCAGCCCGACGGGTTCGGAGGCGAAAAAGCGTCCGGACAACCGCGTGCGGGACGAAACCGGAATCCATAGACACATTTCGTGCCTCTGAACGCTCCGACCCACCATCCAAGTCGGCTTCTCGGATCCTTGCGTGCCATTCTCCTCATCACCGCCACTGACGCGCGATGTTCAGGTCGCCCAAATCAAAGTCCTCGGGGCGCACGACGAACTTGTAGATCCCCTCCTTGTATCCGACGCCCGACCGCGTATGCACGAGAAACGGACTGTACGCGACAGTTCGGCGGAACGCCTCGACGAGGCCGACCGCGCCTCTGGAGAGTCGGGACCGCACGAGTCCCGTGGCGTGGCTCGGAACGACACGGCCATGTTCCGCGCAAATCGTGAGTAGCGCATGTCCCGTTGACCAACCACAGCCCACTCACTCCCCGGCATCCTCGCTATTTGGCCGTCATTCCACGTTGAACAGCCCAGACGTAGTACTCCGCGACGCCTGTGGCGACAACTGGAAGATCCGCTATCGGCCGGTCCTTCCGCAACATGCGATCGCGGGGAATGGACCGAACCAAGTTCCGCACTCCTTGCACGTGTGGCTACGCGGCGGCGCCAGTTCTATGCCTTGCACAGCACTCGAGATCAACGCGCCGGGCGAGTAAGCCATAGGCGCGACGGCGGATCACCCGAGCTTGTTGTTGTGCCCTCCACCGGACCGTTCGTCATCTTCGTGTCCAGGTACGCCAGAATGCCTTCAGCGTGTTTCGGAATCGTACGCCCCATCTTCACGAACGGCCAGGCGGGACTCGGTTTCGGCCAGTCATCGAGCGGCCGGCGCACCTCTTCCCTGCCCCAATCGTCGTAGGTACTCCTCGTTCGTAGGCTTCGGTCCAGCGCGCGATTCAAACGACGCAACGTTCCGCGCCGGGACCTCACCGATCACCAGCCGGGCTTCGAACCCGTTCAACGTTCGCAGGCTCAAAGGCCGCTTCCAACTTGAAAATCGTCAACCGCATCCGAAGCCGTCAACGTGAAACCGGTCGAACACCACCCGGCGTCGGAACGGCAGCGCCTTGCGCTCGACAGCGGTCCGCCGTCACCAACTCGATCCGTGAACAGCCACCAGGTCCCGACTGCTGAAGAAGGCCCCCAGCGTCTCCGCTGCGCCCCCGCCCCGCCCAAACAACCCGACGCTCGTCATGGTCACCACGCCGTTAGGTAGCGGCGCTTCCGGTAGTTCTGACGCCGATCGTCTCAGCTTGGCGAACCGAGCCCCGAGTCCACTGGTCGAGCCACAACCCGTACCGACTTCCCACCGTCGCCGATTTCCTGTAGCAGGCGGCTCGGAGCGCCGTCGGCTCCGTCACCTACGCCAGGATACGCCGCCAATGTCCTCGACACCCCCGTCACGCATGCTTCCAGCAATCGCCCTACGGCACCTGCTCAACCTTCCCCGCGGAACGTCCGGCACGCACTTGCCACGCGACATACCGCAGCCACGCGGCATCTTGCGGCCCCAGTCAGATGCCGGACTCGCGCCGGCTGGATTCAACAGGTCATACCGCGTCGACCGCTCTCCTGACGGAACGGACGAAGCTCAGCCAGCGCCCCAGCTCTGGAGAACCGCTAAAGTGTCGGGACCCAGTCGGCAACGCCAATACTTCATCAGGCGTCATGCGCGTGACGTCGGCCTGCGGATACCCAACCGGATGAGTAAGCTAGTCATGACGCTCGGAAAGGCGTCGCAGTCGTCCTCGCGGGTCGGGTCTACATTCGCAGGACCGCGACGGCGGCAGAGGTCATTTCAAGGCGCAATCCAAGAGCGGCCAGGGCTCGCTGGATGTCTCGGACGCTGGTTACGCCCATATGAGCGGAGGGACGGACGGTGTGTCACCCGAAGGGCCGCAGCGCAGCGAAGGCTAGCAACTCCGAGGGAGTCTTCCGCACCAAGTCAGCGAGGCTGGTGATCTCTGCGCTGCGCAGGCAGTTGGATGCACGAATCGAGAGGGACAGTTCGTCGACGTGCATCGACATTATGTCGCCGGCATCGGCGCCGCTGATTGCGTTGCCGTTGAAACGTGGTCCCGGGCGTTTCCGCGCTGCTAGGGCGGCGGTTTGCACCATGACGTCGTCGGCTGTCATGCCGAGGCGCAACCCGAATGCACTGAGGGCATGGTTGACATCACGGACGGTCGTTGCGCCCATGTGGGGCATCGCCAGCAGTTGTGGCGGGGTCCGCCGGACCAGCTCACCGACTTGCGCGATGTCGGCCCGTCGTAGGCCGTTGCGAGCGCGCTTCGGGAGGTCGAGCTCCTCAACGTGCATCGACATCAGGTTCGAACCGTCGATCTTCCTGCTCGAATCGTCAAGGTCGTCCATACCGCACCTGCAGAGTAAATCACAGCAGAGACAGGGCGGCCATGCCGACAGCGAAGCCGAGTTGCGGCGGGACGGCGGCCCCGATCATGCTTGCGTAGTTGCACCGGTACAAGGTGGCGGAGTGCTCCATCCAGTCGAAGTCGGCGGCGAATCCTTGAAACCGTGCGCCCTCGCGGGGCGTCAGTGAGCGCGCCTCGAACGGGTGCGTGAATCGCCCTCTGCCTGGGGAAAGGAACCCGGTCGTGATGGTGGGCGCGACTCCATCGGGCCGCATGCGGCCGTATACGGACACGTAGTTGTGCCGCTTCAATCGGTGGCAGTCCGGGCGCTCGTCGTCGGGCAGGTCGTATTGCTCGCGTTCGACGAGAAACTGCACGCGCTTGAGGTTCTCGTCGGACAAGCGCGACGGCTCGTCAAAGGCCGTTCGGCGTTCGGCGCCGGCGAAACTCGCCAGCGCTTCGGCCACTGTGGGTGCAGGAATGCGCAAGCGCAAGAAGTTGGATGTACTGAGGAGCCGTTCCGACCTGCCGGCGATCAGGAAGTGTCGGCGTCGTTCCTGCGGCGTGCCGAAGTCGGATGCCGTCAACGTGAACCCGTTCTCGTGAACACGATAACCGCTGGCTGTCAGAAGCCCCAAGGCGCGGTTCACGACGTCTTGCCTGGACCGCTTGACGGCCGGTACGTTCTCGACCACGATCACATTGGCGTTGAGCGCGATGCCCGCGACGACGGCGTCGAGGTACAGTTCGTTCCGGTCGTCGGTCCGTCGGGTCCGGTTGTTCAGGTTGGAGTTGCCCTCGCATGGCGGACCGGCCAAAAGCACGTCGGTACGTCCGACAAGGGGGGACAACTCGGGGCCCAGGTCCACCGACGTCACGTCGGGTAGCGACCGGTTTCCCTCGGCCCGGAGGCGGTAGTCGAGTAGCAGTTCCACGTTCTGCCGGGCCTTGCGGAGCGGCCGTAGGTTCCTGGCATAGACATCGAGGGCTGCACGAGAGAGATCAGCCGCGAAGAGAAACACGGGACGCACGCCAACCGCTTCCATCGCCTGTCCGACGCCAAGGGACAGTCCTCCGCAGCCGCAGAACAGGTCAACGACGTTGATGCGGGTGCGGTCCGTACCTCGGTAGAGTCTTGGAGGTTCACCCTCGAGCTGGCACAGATTCCAGTGCCGCGCCAATCGCGCGGCGCGCGTCACTCCTTCGCGCGGTGCGACATCGTTCCCGATACCATACGGCATCCAGGAAGTGGACGTGTAACGGCCAGCGGTTGCCTTACGGACGATCATTCCATCGTCGAGCGTGTAGTCGACGGCCAAGGCGGCGTAGTCGTCGGTCCTCTCCCGCTCGGCTGTCGGAGCCCGAGGGGTTAGCGCTTCCCGCACCACGACCCCCGATCGTTCCACAACTCCTCCACCCACCGTAGCGCGGTCCGGTCGTCGAATAGCTCGAACACGATAGTCGCTTGGCGTCGTCGGATTTCCTTCGCCAAGTCTCTGAAGCCGGCAGGGACCGCGGGATCTCTCGCCTCGCCCCGCGGCAGCTTCATGTCGCGGACGACCTTGACGAAGGCGCGAGCCATCAGAGCTGAGCTCCCGAAGCTGACATCGATGACGTGGGAATCCCAGAGGTCGACGTCCGCGTAATCGATCCCGTCGTACGGGTCGGTTGCGCCCTCGACGTACATAGCGTTCGCGCAGATCCACAGCTTCGCGAACATGCCCTTCTTGAGGTCCTCGAGGCCGTGATAGACACGCCTTGCCGGGCCCCCGGGGTCGGACCATGACGGCTTTCCGCGGCTGCCGCCGTAACGGCGATCGACCACGTCGGCGCCCCAGCCTCCTTGGGAGAACGTCAGCCACCGCCAGAAATCCGCATCTCCCGCCAGGATCGACGGCAGACCCAGCGTGCGGTGCACAAGCGGAGCGCACTCACTGTCGAATTGTGCGGCGGACCAGTCGGCGTCCCGCGCCGTGAGCGCGAGATCAGAGCACTGGTTCAGGAAGTCGATACCTCTCGATTGGTCGAAGTCGGCGCCCGACCTGTACAGCGTGGCGTCCTCGTCGAGACGTGGCGGGGTCCCTTCCAATCGCGCCATGTACGCCGCAGTAGCGGCCTCGAGCCCCAGGCACGGGTATGCCAATATGCCTCCCTTGCTACAGTTTCATCGACGCGAAGGCCTCGTCGGCGCCCGCCAGTCTCCAACACCAAGGACCCAAGCGCGCCCGTCCACCCGGGCCGCTACGGTACTGCCGTCGCGCATCCTCGAGCCCGATGCCGAGTTCCTTCTGGAGGAGTTGCTCCACGACTTGAATCAGGCTGTCGGGTTCCTCTCCGTGGTCGTCGGCGAGCAGGACATTCCCGATCACTTCTGCGTAGACCTGAGCCGCGACGTTGCGCGCGATGTGCTGCGCGGGAGTGCCCGCATTCCTCGCGCTCAATGTCCGGAATATGTCCTCGAATTCCCTGTTGAGCCAGACTTCCAGGAGCTCGCGGGGTGGACGGGTCACGTCCTCACCGATCCAGCGGACGAAGCAGACGGACCGGCGGTCAAGCCCTTGCTTGACCAGGTCATCCGGTTCCACGAACTTGATCGGGACATCGAGTCCGCGGCTATGAACACGTACCTTGAAGCACTTCGTTGCGAGCGAAGCGTTCGCCGGAATCGACAGGCGGGACAGGCGGGACAGTGCCGGCGCATCAGGCCGCAAGGTCGCAACCACCACAACATCGAACCGCGTGGAACGGGAGAATCGGTCAAGCACTTGACTCAACGGCCAGCCGTCGGCAGGCAGGTTCAGCAGCGGCCAGGTAGCCGCCCTCTCGAACTTGCAGAGGTTTCGGTCTCGGCAGACGACCGAAACGACAGTATCGTCGGCGGGCGCGCCGGTGTCGGCAGACAATGCAGCCACGTCCACGTCCATGAACAGCTCCGGTGTCAAGCCATCCCAATCCTGTGCACTTTCGATGCGGCGATCCTCGTCCGACGTGGGTTCGTCGTTCATGTCGATGCGGAGCTTCACGTTCGCGAGGCTACGGTCGGACGTCGGGAACGGCGGGGTCACGCGGTGCTCGACGGCCTTCCAGGCAATTGACGACGGCGCCATCACGCTGTTCTCCGTTCGACGGAAATCTCCCACCGGGTTTTCCAGGCCGGATGCACGGTCGCACGGGCCTCGCCCTGAATCGGATTGCCCCGCGTCAGCCTCAGGGGCAAAACGGTCCGGTCGGCGGATCCGCGACGGACCTGTTCCCGCACCGTGACTTCCGGCGGCAAGGTATCGATCGGCCGCTCGACATCGTCGGCCAGAACCGCGAGCGCCAGCACCAAGTCGATCTGAACCTCCTCGATCAAGACATGCTCGGACAATCCGATGCGGAACTTGGACGAAGTCCTCCAGTGACTTGCCGTTCGCCCGCCGTTCGGAGTCTCGGATCTCAACCGTGAACGCTCGGGCGCGGGCGGAGGGCTTGGGCGATGGGCGGCCGCTCCCAGGGGACGCGAACAGGTCTCGCAACGCTTTGCGCAGGAATCCCGCCGCGTCGGACCGTTCGACGGACGGAGCCTTCTCCCGCCGCGTCTGAAAGTCCCGCGTCAGGCTCCGGATTCTGCCCTTCGTGAGGCGGATGAAGTCTCGCCCCCAGGCGTACTTGCCGCGCAGCCGGCCTCCGTTCGCGACCCAGTCGTCATGCGCTGGCGGCTCGGAAAAGACGAATGCGTGCATGCTGTCCGCGTCCGAACCAGGCGTGAACACACCGACCACGGGGGGGCGATCCTCGTGTGCGAATTCGTTCGCGTAGCGGATGACCAAGCCGTCGCGGACGAGGGCAACGCAGTTCGTCAGTCCGCCGTTCTGCGCACCATCCTGCGGTGGATCGACGGCCTTCAGCACGAGGCGTCCGGCCTTGCGCTGACCGCCGGGCGGCTTCACGACTACGTCTCGGAGGTCGTAGGTATCTCCGGCTGCGTGCGCCTTCAGCAGCTTGTAGCAATCGATGAAAGGACTCAGTTCCGGTCGAGAACGCGGCCTGCCACCCGGCAGGACGACATCCTCGTCGACGAACTCAAACTCCACTCGCCGATTGCGAGCGCGGTCCTGCATCCGCGGCCACCACCACCGGTCGCAACTCTCGACGATCTCTCGCATCGTCGCCCCGGCGGCGGGCACCATGACGGTCGTTCCCGGCTCCGCTTCGGAGCGTTTCGGGAGACCCAGTGAGCGGGCCCAGGCGTGGGCGTCGCGGCCCACCAGCGGCTTCCGGGGGTTCGCAGGCTCGCCGCTGTCGATTCCGTAGTACGCCTGCCCTGCGAAGTCCTTGTTCTCAGTGGTGTGCTGGGGCAGGAACGCCGTCGCCATGGCACGGGAGCGGCGTCTCTCGGTGTGGGCGTCGGAGTCGAAAGTCGAATAGTAGACGACGGTGCGAAGGTCCGAGTTCAGAGCGAAGACCATCTTGCCGTAGCCGTACGACCCGAGCGTACGGACGGCGTCGGTATCGTTTTCTTTTTCGTCTTCCCACTTGAGACTGCCGCCGATCGAGAGTGCCAGGTTGAAGAACCGGTCCTGTCTGGATAGCCGTCGATTCCAGTATCCGCCGAGTCCGTTGGTATTGAAATCGGAGACGGCCAGGATTGGGAGTCGGACATCCGGATCTTCGATTTGGGCGAGGACCGAATCTCCCTTCCCGAACCAGTTGTGCGCCGTCCGGAAGTGTCGGCGCCTGTCGGCCAGAACGCGTAGATCCAGCGCATCGACGAAGCGGCGTTTGTCAGGTCCGGTGAGGACGCGCCGTTCGAAACGGATCCGGACCGGGTCGTCGCTGTCCGCTCGGCGCTCGTCCAAGCTGTTCTGGACCGCCTCTCGGACGAGAAGATCGGTGGGACCGAGGTTCGAGCCGTGCAGCGAATCGGCCATGTTGCTCGCCGGCAGAATGCCGACGCCGTCTCGCAGGAAGACCCAAGATCGGGGAAGGGTACTCAAGGCGGCAACATCCTATCCCTTGCACGCGGAGATAGGCAAGCCGCGCCGCTGCGCCGCATTCTCGATTCGGCGGCGGGTGTCGCTGACCAGCCCGCCGTCCGACAGCCTAAACCGGCGCGTGGGCCGCAGATGTCCTCACTCCGGCAGCGCAAACACGAACAGCGTGTTGCCGTTGCTCGGGCGCAGCTCGGGGGTCAGCCGGTTGAAGGCGGCCGACGTCAGCGAGCGGCCGGTGCTGACGGCGACGTACTGGCGTCCTTCGTGGGCGTAGGTGACGGGGAAGCCGGTGACCGGCGAGCCGATGTTGATCTCCCAGAGGACCTCGCCGGTCTCGTGGTCGAGGGCGCGGAAGCGGCCGTTGTGGTCGCCGCCGAAGACGAGGCCGCCGCCGGTGGCCATCAGCGAGCTGGTGGCGGCGCGTTGCTCGTGGATCCAGAGCAGGTCGCCGGTCTCGGCGGAGATCGCCTGCACGGTGCCGACCTGGTCGGTGCCGGGGGCGATCTGGGTGCGGACCGCGAGTCCGTAGAGCGAGCCGTCGTTGGTCGCCATGATGCGCGCGCAGGCGTTGCGCAGCGGGAAGTACATCGTGTTGGTGAGGGGGCTGTAGGCGCCCGCCTCCCAGTCCTTGCCGCCGGTGAGGGTCGGACACGCGAAGACTTCCTGGCCCTCGCTACGGAACACGACCTCGGCGTTCTCGGAGACCGCGCCGGTCGCGCCGTCGATGCTGCCCACCACGTTCTGGGCCACCGTCGGCCGCGCCCAGAGGAACTCGCCGGTGGCGCGGTCGAGGGTGTAGACGATGCCGGTCTTGCCGGGGATGCCGGTCATCACCCGCCGCTCCTCGCCGGGCTCGAGCCGGGGGTTGATCCACTCGACGGCGTCCGGGTTCGGAGTGACCGCGGTGTCGACGAGCAGGCGCTCGAACGGATGGTCGAGATCCCAGCTGTCGTTGAGGTGCTGGTAGTACCAGACGATTTCGCCAGTGTCGGCGTCCAGCGCGAGGGTCGAGTTGTGGTAGAGGTGCTTGAGGTCGGCGCCGCCGATCAGGAACTTGGGGGCCGGCGAGGTCACCGAGGTGCCGATGTAGACGAGGTTCAGTTCGGGGTCGTAGCTGGGGACCATCCAGGCGCCGACGTGCTTGCGCTCTTCGAACGGCACCCCGCCCCAGGTCTCGTCCCCGGGCTCGCCCGGCGCGGGAATCGTCCGCCGCCGCCACAGCTCCTCGCCGGTCACGGCGTCGTGGGCGACGATGACGCAGGCGTTCGGTCCCCCGCGCGGGGTGCAGCCGCGGCCCGACACGATCTTGCCGTCGGCGATGATGGGGCCGGAGCTCTGGTTGGCCGGGTTGACCCGGTAGTCGAGGATCTGCGTCTCCCAGGCCAGCTCGCCGGTCGCCGCGTCGAGGGCGAACACGTAGTCGTCGCCGCTGGTGTCGATGATGTGGGTGCCGTAGATCGCGAGGTTCCGGTTGATGTCGGTCAGGGCCCCCAGCATGTAGTCCTCGAGGTCGTCGGGCCAATCCCGCCGGTACTCCCAGCGAAGGTCGCCGGTGGCTGCGTCGATGGCCTGGATGACGTCCCGCGGGTTCGGCATGTACATCACGCCGTCGTGGACGAGGGGGGTGCCCTGCTGCAGCCCGGGTCCGAGGCCGCGCGACCAGACCATGCGGAGCCGGCCGACGTTGCCGCGGTCGATCTGGTCGAGGGGGCTGTAGCCCCAGCCGTCGAGGGTCCGCCGCCACATCAGCCAGTCGTCGGCCGGCGGGTCTTGCAGCATGGCGTCGGTGACGGGGACGATCCCGGCGTCCTGCCCCTGCGCCAAGCCGCCGGCGGACGCGAGCAGGAGCGCGGTGAGCGACAGGACGCGCGCGGCGTATCCGGAGCGTGAAGCGAGCATCTCGACCCCCTCGACGTTTTCGCCGGCCGGGCCGGCTGGAATCCGGCCCGGCACCGCGCCGGGACCGGGCGCACTCCGATCGTTTGACTTGCGGTTCGGACTCCTGGCCCGGCCGCCTTCTGCCAGGGCTCCGATTGCCGCCCGACCAACCCTGCAGGAGCCGGTGACTCCCGCAGGAGGTATCGCGCTACGGCTAGTCCTGGTAGTCCTCCGCGCGTAGCGACACGCGGATGATCTCGTTGTTGTTCCGGTGCACGATGTGGCCGTTGGCGTAGGCCGGGTGCGACCAGTTCACCGGCCGGGCGAATCGCCGCGTGGGGCCGAACGCGGCGTCGCCGGTCGCCTCGATGAGCTGGATGCGGCCGTGCTCGACGTAGCCCTCCGGCGTGAACTGCGCGATGATGAGGACCCCGTCGTCGTTCACGATGAAGTAGCGGTCGTCCTGCTTCACCATGAAAGCGGTGCCCCAGCGGGCCTGCGCGGTCATCTCGTCGCTCATCCACAGCCGCTCGCCGGTGCGGGCGTCGAGCCCCCGCAGCTCGCCGTAGCTGCCGACCCCGTAGAAGTAGTCGCCCTCGATCAGCGGTGTCGTGATCATCGCGTGCAGCCCGTCCGTTTCCCCGGGCAGCTCGCTCCGGCTCTGGCCGCGCCACAGCATCGTCGCGTCGGGCCGGTCCTGATTGAGCTCCATCATCATGGACCCGCGGTAGAACTGGGTCACCAGCAGGTAGTTGCCGCTGCGGACGGGGGTTGCGACCGACATGCCGGCCCCGGCCTCCCATTCCTCGTCCCAGTACAACTCTCCGGTCTCGGGGTTCAGCGACACCAGCGCCCCGGCGTGCCAGACGATGAGCTGCCGGGCGCCGCCCGCCTCGATGATGATCGGCTGCCCGTAGCCCATCTCGCCGACGACGTCGAGGGCGCGCCAGATCTCCTCGCCGGTCCGCTTGTCCCACGCCATCACGAGGCCGCCGGGCTCGCCGCCGACCACCGTGATCAACCGGTCGCCGTCGACGATGGGGGAGCTGGCCACGCCCCAGGTCGGGATGAAGCTGTCGTAGTCGGCGATGTAGTGCTTCTCCCACAGGATTTCGCCGGTCTCGACGTCGAGGCAGTACAGGTCGCCGGCGGCGCCGGCGACGTACACGCGGTCGCCGTCTACCGTCGGCGTCGCGCGCGGGCCGATCGCGTACGAGATCATCAGCATGCGGTAGGAGGTCGGCCATTCCTGGACCCACAGCACCTCGCCGGTCTCTTCATCTATCGCGAGGGCCCGCTCGGCGCCGTCCATCGTCCGCGACTCCGGATCCTCGGCCCAGTCGGTGATGAACACGCGCCCGTCGGCCACCGAGGCGCCGGAGTAGCCCGAGTTGATGGGCACCCGCCACGCGACCTTCAGCTCGTCGGGCAGCTCCTCGACGATGCCGGTCTCGTTCCATACCCCGCTCCGGTCCTCGCCGCGCCACTGCGGCCAGTCGTTGGCGACCCCGGGGGAGGCCACGAGCAGGGCGAGCCCCGCGAAGGCCAGAGAACGAAGGGTGCGGTGGGCCAGACGATCGACGTCGTGCAGTGTCATTGCATGCTCCTGGCGAAGCTCCTCCCGCCAGCGGCGGGGCGAGCCCGGTTGTGCGGTCCGTTTCCGGTGAAAGTTTATACCGACTCTGCGAGGTCGCCGGCAGGTACCGGCTGCGGATACCCGAGCGGCACGGACAACCGCCGCAGCACGCGGCCAGGGCGGCGGGCCGACTCGCGAACCGCGCCCGGTGGTACGATGCTCGCAGGTCGGTGACGTGACAGCCCGTGGTGGCACTCCGCGTTGCACCGAGAGCGGCGAGACGGGATGCATCGCGGCTCGAATGCAGCGGGGATTTTCACCACGGGGCTGGTGAGGGCGGACGGGCATGATCCGGGCCGGTGAATCGACGGGCGCGCCCGTCGACCGGGAGAAACCGATGGGACGTATCGTCGTGCAAACCAGAGTCACCAACCTGTTCGACGAAGACGAGTCCATCGAATGTGGGATGTTCGTCGATACGGGCGCAGGGGCGCTGATTCTGCCTGCGGCGTGGAAGGAGAGACTCGGCCGGTTCAAGCGATCCGAAGCCGTCGAGCTTCAGATGGCCAATCGGGAGGTCGTGCGGGGGGAGGCGTGCTGGCCCGTGGAGGTGAAGATCGAAGGGTTTCGTCCGGTTTCGAACGAGGTGATCTTCGTGGACATGAAGCCGGAGGAGAACGAAGAGTACGAACCTCTCCTGGGATACGTCATTCTGGAGCAGGCCCAGGCGGCGGTGGACATGCTGGGGCATCGACTGGTCCCGGTGAAGTACATCGACATGAAATGACTGTCCGGTCCCCTTCCCGTGATTCCGCCCGGGAGATTCTCGACGGGCTGGTCCGCGACGCTCTCGACGCGGAGTTCAGCCCGTTGTCGGCCGCCTACCTGCGGGCGGTGGACCGGGTCGAGAAGCTGCCCGCCAATCGCACCGGCGCCGACAAGTCCTGGGTGCTTCGCCAGTACGAGGCCGCGATGCGGGTGCGCGCTGGTGCGAAGCGTCTACGGTGAGGGCCAGCCATGGCCTCCTTCGTGGGCGTGGAAGTTGGCGCTTGGCTCTGTCAGCCCGTCGATTGAGGGCCTCTACCCAGCGCCTGTCGCTGATAGCGATTCGCGCCGTGAATGATTATCATTCATGGTGTGAATCATCGGTTGCTGCCGCGCCTCGTTGCGCCCGCCCTGCGTCGTCGGCTCCGCGTGATGCCGGCTGTGGTGGTGACCGGGGCGCGCCAGACCGGGAAGAGCACGCTCGCGCAGGACGTCGCCCTGGGTCCGAGGCGCTACCACTCGCTCGACGACCTCGACGTGCTGGACGCGGCTCGCCGCGACCCCGACGCGTTGCTGGGCGGCGACGAGCCGGTGACGCTGGACGAGGTGCAGCGCGCGCCCGATCTGCTGCACGCGGTCAAGCGGGCGATCGACCGGTCCCCGCGGCCGGGCCGATTCCTGCTGACCGGATCGGCCAACCTGCTGCTCATGGGCCGGGTGTCCGAGTCGCTCGCCGGCCGGGCGAGCTACCTCACGCTCTGGCCGATGACCCGGCGCGAGCAACGCGGCCTCGGGCGGTGTGGCATCTGGGAGGAGCTGCTCGGCGCCCGCGACCCGGATTGGCTCGACCTGGTAGCGGCGCAGCCCGCCGAGCCGGACGACTGGCGCGCGCTTGCGCGCCGCGGCGGTTTCCCGTCGCCGGCGTTGCACCTGGCGGCGGACGAGGACCGGGCCATCTGGTTCGAGGGTTACGAGCGCACCTACCTGGAACGTGATCTGCAAGCGCTCTCGTCGGTATCCTCTCTGCCCGACTTTCGCCGCCTGATGCGGGCGGCCTGCCTGCGGCTCGGTCAGCTCGTCAACCAGACGGAGCTGGGCCGCGACGTGGCGCTGCCGCAGCCGACGGTACGCCGCTACCTCAACCTGGTCGAGGCCGCCTATCTGCTGGTACGGTTGCCGGCGTACGCGCGGAACCGGACGAAGCGGCTGATCAAGACGCCGAAGCTGTACTGGGGCGACACCGGGGTGGCGCTGCACCTGGCCGGGGGCGCGGAGCCGGGCGGCGCTCATCTGGAGAACATCGTGCTTCACGATCTCGTGTCGTGGCGCGACGCGCGGATCGACCGCGCCGAGTTGCTCTACTGGCGCACCGCGGCCGGCGAGGAGGTGGATGTCGTGATAGAGGCGGGCGGCCGTCTGCTACCGGTCGAGGTGAAAGCGACGTCCCGTCCCCGGCTCCGCGACGCCGCCCATCTGCGCAGCTTCCGCGCGGAGTACGGGGAAACGGCCCGCGCGGGGCTGCTGCTGCACGCGGGCGAGACGATCGACTGGATTGCGCCCGGCGTGCTCGCGGCGCCATGGTGGCGGGTGTTGTGAGAGAGCAGGCCGGGGGACCGACGGTCCCCGGCGCTGCGTCGG
The DNA here is from genome assembly GCA_965229825.1 of Vicinamibacterales bacterium. GTDB lineage: Bacteria > Acidobacteriota > Vicinamibacteria > Vicinamibacterales > UBA8438 > JAJEEA01. The sequence goes on along the minus strand of CBDDJQ010000009.1, from coordinate 148,125 downwards.
TTGCCCGGTGCGCAACTCGGCCGCGATGGCCTAGGCCTAGGCCTGGTCGCGGTCGAGCCCGCCGGCCGCGAGTTGCCGGGGCGGCATTTGTTCCGCTGCCCGGTCGATGGTCACGAACCCCCGTCGCCGGCGGGCAGGAACGGGTCCGCGAATCGGGGGTCGGTGAGGAATGCGAGGTCGGTCAGGGTCTCGAGGAAGGCGATCAGGGCGGCGACCTCCGTCTCGGTGAGATCGAGGCGGAGGGGGCGGACCGGTCCGCCGGTGACGACCAGTCGTTGGTCGAGGAGGGCCATGTCCAGGAAGGGGTGGGGCGCGACCTCCGCGTCGTAGTGCTCGATGACCTCGCGCAGACTGTCGAACCGGCCGTCGTGCATGTAGGGGGGGCGGATCGCCACGTTGCGCAGGGACGGGGCCTTGAAGCGGCCGTCGCCGGCGCCGGGGTCGACGCCGCTGTCGGGGTCGACCCCGCTCGCCGGATCGAGCGACTCGAAGCCCCCGTCGCCGTTCTCGTCGAACGCCTCCAGCCCGATGTTGCGGGGCGCGAGGCTGACCTGGGCGTCGCCGGCGTGGCACCGGGCGCAACCAGCGCCGCGCCGGCCGTCGCCTGGCGGTGTCGAGAACAGCCGGTAGCCTTGCCGCGCGGCGGGGGCGAGCCGGGCGAGAAAGGCCGGGGATCCCGCCGGCCCGGCGGCGCGCGCCTCATCGTAGGGCGCGCGAGAGGACACCAGCGCCCGCACGAACTGGGCCAGGGCCCGCGCTATCCGGTCCCGCGTGACGGCCGGGCTGCCGAAGGCGCGCTCGAAGAGCGGCGGGTAGAAGGAGGTCGCGGCAAGCCGGGCCTCGACCGCGTCGAGCGAGGAGCCCATCTCCATGGGGTCCTCGATCGGGGCCAGCACCTGGGTCTCGAGGGTCTCGGCCCGCTCGTCCCAGAAGAACCGGCCGCGGGCGTAGTAGCGCGCATTGGCGAGGCTCATGGCGTGGCGCCGGGTCGGCTCGCCGTCGAAGCCGATGCTCAGGCGGCGGGGGTCCGAGAACCCGTGCTCCTGGCGGTGGCACGATCCGCAGGACACGCGGCGGTTGGCCGACAGGCGGGTGTCGTAGAAGAGCACCCGGCCGAGGGTGGCGCCAGCGTCGGTGACGGGGTTGTGGGCCGGCGTGTTGTCGGCCGCGGCCAGGCTGTCGGGGCCGTCGTCGATGCTGAAATGGCGCGGCAGGTCGACGGCGTACCGGTGCGGGACGGCCGGGAGCCGGGGCTCGTCGAGCCGGTCGGCCGCGGCGGGCTGAGACGGCGCGTGGGCGGCGACGCGGACCGTCGGACCGAGCGCGACGCTCACGCTCACCACGATCGCCGCCGACAGGCCGGCGCTGGCGCTACCCCGCATGCAAATGACTCTACCGCGTCCAGGAGCCAAGCGTTGCAGCAAGGGCCTGTACACCAATATGCTCTTGTGCATGCGAACCACGATCCCCGTCTTTCGCGGGCGCGGGGTGCAGCCCGGCGTGGACCTCACGGACAACGCGGCCCTGGAGGATCTCATGAATGCGAGTCCTGACGGCAACGTTCCGGTGAGCGCGTTTCGCGCCGACGCCGCAAACGAGACCGACATCTACATTCGTCCCGAAATGACCGGAAGGAGAACGCAATGAGTACCAGGATCTTCATGGCGGCGGCGCTGGCCGCGTTGGTGGCGGCGGCTCCCGCGAGCGCCCAGTCGCGCGACATCGACCTCGAGGCGGCCGACGGGGTGAGCCTCAAGGCGACCTACACGTCGCCCGGCCGCTCGGGGCCGGGGATGCTGCTCGTGCATCAGTGCAACATGGACCGCACGTCGTGGAACGACATCTCGGCAGAGCTCGTCGGGGCCGGCGTGCACGTGCTGGCCCTCGATCTGCGGGGATTCGGCGACAGCGGCGGCGCGGGCATCTCGTCCGGGTTCCCGGCGTTCCTGCAGAAGTCGACGGCGGACGTCGACATGGCCTACGACTACCTCGCGTCGCAGTCGGGGGTCGACGCGTCGCGCATCGGCATCGGCGGCGCGAGCTGCGGGGCCATGCTGACCGCGGATCTCGCGGCGCGGCGGGACGGGGTCAAGGCGCTCATGCTGCTGTCCGGGCCTCCGAGCGAGGCGGCGGTCGCCAACATGGCCGCGGACGCGGGTCTGGCGGTGTTCGCGGCGGCGGCGACCGAGGATCCGGTCACCGTCGGGGTCGCCGACGCCCTGCAGGGCGCGGTCGGCGGGTCGACGCATCCCCACTCGACCGCGAAGATCTATCCCGGCACCGAGCACGGGCTGCCGATGTTCGACAAGAACCCCGATCTCGAGCCGCAGCTTCTCGCGTGGCTGAAGAGCGAGCTGCTCGGGAACTGAGGTATATTCGAGTCTCTCTTCTCGAACCGTGCTTACCGCGCCGCGGAACGGCGCGGACTCCCGTTGGGGTTGGTTGGGCCGGCGGGCGGAGCCGCAAGGCGGCGCTCGCCGTGCGAGGAGGTTCCAAGATGAAAAGGCGTACTGTTTCGGCCCTTGCGGCCGTGGTGGCGGCGGCGTTGCTGTGGCCGGGGGCGGCCGCCGGCCAGCCGGCTGGCGACGACGGGTTCCGGACCCCGTGGGGAGATCCGGATCTGATGGGCACCTGGTCGTATGCGTCGCTGACGCCGCTCCAGCGCCCGGAGTCGTTGGGAGAGAGGGAGTTCTTCACGGCCGAGGAAGCGGCCGAACGCAATCTCGCGGTCACCCTCGACAGTCTGCCCCCGCCAGGCAGCGTCGGCTCCTACAATGCGTTGTGGTTCGACCGCGGCCGGGTGAGCTCGGATATGCGGACGTCGCTCATCGTCGACCCGCCGAACGGCCGGCTGCCGACCCGGTCCGACGTGGCGGAGCAAAACGCGGCCCGTCGCGCCTATCTGCGCGACTATCCGGCCGACTCGTGGACCGACCGCACCAACTGGGATCGGTGCATCACCTACCACGGCGTACCGCCGATCTCGACCGGCTACAACAACACCTACCAGATCCTGCAGACGCCCACGCATATCGCGATCCGCGTCGAGAACATCCACGACGTGCGCATCATTCCGATCGACGGACGCCCGCGGATCGACGACCGCATTCGCCAGTGGAACGGGGACTCGCGCGCGTACTGGGACGGCGACACGCTGGTGGTCGAGACCGCCAACTTCAGCGATCGGAGCGTGCACCGGTTCCCGTCGTCGCGGAACACGAAGGCGGTCGAGCGGTTCCGCCGCGTCAGCGCCGACCAGATCGACTACCGGTTCACCATCGAGGATCCGACCGTGTACACGCAACCGTGGACGGCGGTGCGGCCGATGCCGAGACTCGACGACTACATCATCTACGAGTACGCCTGCCACGAAGGCAACTACGCGATGACCAACATCCTGACCGTGGAACGGGTGCAGGAGGCCGAAGCGGGGCAGTAGAGCCCGTGCGGTAGAAGCGGCGCTGCCTCCTGCGGAGCGGCGCTGCCTCCTGCGGAGCGGCGCTGCCTCCTGCGGAGCGGCGCTGCCTCCTGCGGAGCGGCGCTGCCTCCTGCGGAGCGGCGCTGCCTCCTGCGGAGCGGCGCTGCCTCCTGCGGAGCGGCGCTGCCTCCTGCGGAGCGGCGCTGCCTCCTGCGGAGAGGCACTGCTTGGCAAGGAGGCGCCGATTTTCGGGGGGTTGGTCGGGCGGGGAGCGGAGCCGCAGGGCGGACGCTCTCCGAGCGGAATCCCGGGGCATCGGGTCGGGCGGTGATACGAGGACGGTGACGGAAACAACTTTGCCGTGTGTCGGGCGCGCAAGGCCGCAAAGAAACGGGCTGCGCCTGAGTGCAGTTGGCAACTCTATGTCGGTCACGGTCCGAGGGGCGAATTGAGGATGGAAACGGCCAAGGTGCAGTGGGTGCGGGCCGGGGCGGCGGCCGTCGCCGTCGCCTTGCTCGCGGCGTTGGGCGCGCCGGTGCCGGTGGTGGCCGGGCAGCAGAACGACCGGGATCAGCGGCTCTATCCGGCCCTGCAGCGGCCGCCCGGCGATCCGGAGGTGGTGGCCCGGGGACAGGCTCTCTACGGCATCAACTGCCGGGCGTGTCACGGGATGGATCTGCGTGGCGGCGACCTCGGCGGGCCCAACCTGCTGCGGTCGCAGCTCGTGCTGCGGGACGAGGCCGGCGAGCTGATGGGGCCGGTGATCAGCGACGGCCAGTCGGGGGCGGGCGGGTCCTACATGCCGCCGCAGCCGCTGTCGGACGAGGACCTCGAGGCGGTCGTGACCTATGTCCACGACGTGCTCGGCACGGCGTCCCGCCAGGGGGGGCCGCCGCTGGGTGAAGAGCTCGAGCTCGACATCCTCGTCGGCGACGCCACCGCCGGCCGGACCTACTTCGTGGAGAGATGCGCCGCCTGCCACTCCCCGACCGGCGATCTCGAGGGCATCGCCACCCGGATTGCCAGGCTGCAGGAGTTGCAGAACACTTGGGTCCGGGGCGGGGGCCGCAACACCGAACGTCCGCCGGTGACCGTCACTGTCACGCTGGCTTCGGGCGAGCGGGTCGCGGGCCGGCTCGAACGGCTCAACGATTTCCTCGTCGTGCTCACGGACGGTGACGGCCGTCATCGGTCGTTCAGCCGCCGGGGCGACACGCCCCGGGTGGAGTTCGACGACCCGATGGCCGCCCATCGCGAGATGCTGCCGGCGTACCGCGACGCCGACATCCACAACGTGACCGCCTACCTGGTGACCCTGAAATGACTGGCTTGCGTCTGCTGCTCGTCGTGATGCTGCTCGCCGCGCCCGCCGCGGGGACCGCGCAGCAGGGCGGTCTCGACCCGGCGTCTCTGCTCGAACCGCTGGAAGAGTCGTGGCCGACCTATTCCGGTGACTACAGCGGCCGGCGCTACAGCCGGCTCGAGCAGGTGACGACGGACAACGTCCGGCAGATGTCGCTCGCCTGGACCCGAACCGTCGACACCGGGATGCCGCCGCTCGACGGGCCGAACGCGCCCGATTTCATCGGCGGCGAGGGGACCGGCGACTACACCATCGGCTCGCAGCGCATCAAGGGCTCGATTCTGCAGGTCGGCGACCTGCTGTACGTCACCGCCCCCGACCACGTGTGGGCGATCGACGTGCGGGACGGCGGCACGCGGTGGCACTATTTCTGGAAGACCCTCGGCGGTCCCCACATCGGGAACCGGGGCGCGGCGCTGTGGCGCGACTCGATCATCTTCGAGACCGTCGACAACTACCTCGTCTCGCTCGATGCGCACACCGGCGAAGAACGGTGGCACACCGAGATCGCGAGCTTCGAAGAGCAGTACTTCTCGACGATGGCGCCGATCGTCGTCGGCGGCCATCTGCTGGTGGGCACTGGCAACGATCTCGACGCGCCCGGGTTCCTGCAGTCGTTCGACCCGGCCACCGGCGAGCGGCAGTGGCGGTTCTACACCGTCCCCATGAGCGAGGACGACGCCGGCATCGATACCTGGCCGAGTCTCGACGCGGCGATGCACGGGGGCGGTCAGGTGTGGGTGCCGGGGTCGTATGACCCCGAGACCGACTACTACATCTTCGGCACCGGCAATCCGACGCCCGGATACACCGGGGTGGCCCGGCGCGGGGACAACCTCTTCACCTGCACGCTGATCGCGGTCGAGGTGTCCACGGGCGAGATGGCGTGGTACTTTCAGACCTCGCCGCACGATACCCATGACTGGGACTCGGCGCAGACCCCGATCCTGATCGACGGGGTGATCGACGGGGTGCCCCGCAAGCTCGTCTCCACCGCCGCCCGCAACGGCTACTTCTTCACGGTGGACCGCGTGACCGGCGAGCATGTGGTCACCACGCGCTACGGCGCGACGTCGAACTGGGCCAGCCATATCCGCGAGAGCGGGTCCCCCAATCCGCATCCGGCGAAGGAAGCGATCATCCCCGGTACGCTGGTCTCCCCGGTCGAGGGGGGCGTGGCGAACTGGCAGCCGCCGGCCTTCAGTCCCGACACCGGCCTCTTCTATACCCAGGAGAACAACGGGTTCAACCTGCTCTATCTGACCGATCCGGACCCGCGCGGGTCGATGGGACTGGGCGGCAAGGACCGGATCACCGTCGGCACGGGCGGGAACGCCTTCACCGCCATCGACTACCAGACCGGCGAGCCGCGGTGGCGTCATGCCTGGCCGATCGGCGGGGGCGGCGGGGCCGGCGTGCTGACCACCGCCGGGGGGCTGGTCTTCACCGGCGACGGGAGCGGCAACTTCGTGGCGTTCGACGCCGCCGACGGCGATCTGCTCTGGCACACCCGCATCGGCAACATCTCCAACGCGCCGCAGACCTATCTGGTCGACGGACGGCAGCATGTCCTGGTGGCGGTCGGACAGCAGCTCTTCGCCTTCGTCCTGTACTGATCGCCTGCCCGGCGATCGGTCCGTGGGAACTCCCCCGCGCCGTCCCGATCGAAGGCGAGGCGACGCGCGCGGCGGGCGGAAGCGCCAGGCAATTCACGCGATGGCGCAGGTCGGGGCGTCCGGCCGCCTGTGACCCGCTCCCGATGCGGCTCCCTCGATGAGCGCAGTCAGCCCCGCGGCGCGCGCGCCGCGCACGAAGCCAGCGGTGCGGTACCATCTGGCCGGGAACAATCTCGCGTGGATGCGATACCCGTTCGAGGATCCGCGCATGGCGGGCATGCGGGACGCGATCGACCGGATCAATCGGCTCGGGGACCGCTCGGCGGGCTTCGTGTGGCGGTTCGAGACGGCCGGCGGAGACGCGACCGGCGTGCGCGTGCTCGACGACCCCCGGGTGCTCTTCAACCTCACGATCTGGGAAACGCTCGCGGATCTCAGGCGGTACGTCTATCGCAGCGAGCACGTGGCGTTCTTCCGCCGCCGGCGCGAGTGGTTCCTGCCCCCGCCGTGGGAGCCGGTGGCGCTGTGGTGGGTGCCCGAAGGAGAGCGTCCCGGCGTCGACGAGGCGATGGCGCGAATCGAGCGGCTGTGGCGGGACGGGCCGTCGCCCGCGGCGTTCACCCTCAAGCAGGCGTACGACCCCGACGGCACGCCGGTAACACCCGCCCGTGCGAAGGAGCCCGAATGATCACGGCCGAAGTTCGTGACCGCGTCACCGTCATCCGGATGGCGCATGGCAAGGTCAACGCGTTCGACCCCGAGTTGATGAGCGGTCTGGTCGCCGAGCTCGCCCGTGTCGAGCAGGTGGATACGCCCGCGGCGGTCCTGACCGGCGCCGGCCGCGTCTTCTCGGCCGGCCTCGACCTGCGCCGCCTGATCGAGGGCGGCCCGGACTATGTGAGGACGTTGCTGCCGCTGCTGGGCGAGGTCTTCTTCAAGGCGTTCACCTTCCCGAAGCCGCTGGTCGCCGCCGTGAACGGACATGCCATCGCCGGCGGCTGCGTCCTCGCCTGCGCCTGCGACTACCGGATCATGGCCGAGGGCGCGGGCCGCATCGGCACCCCCGAGCTGTCGGTAGGGGTGCCGTTCCCGAGCATGGCCCTCGAGATCCTCCGGCTGACGGTGCCGGCGCACCGGCTCCAGGCGCTGATCTACCGCGGCCTGACCTGCACGCCGGGCGAGGCTCTCGCCAACGGCTTCGTCGACGAGCTGGCCGCCCCCGAGGCGGTCCTCGACCGGGCCGTCGAGACGGCCGCGCGCCTCGGGTCGCTGCCGCCGGCGTCCTTCTCGCTCACGAAACGTGTCATCCGCCAGCCGAGCCACGATCGCGTCCGCGACATGCAGGCCGCGGACGAGGCCGTCACCGAGGCGTGGATGTCGCCCCGCGTGCTGGACGCCGTCCGCGCCTACGTGGACCGCACGTTGCCGGCCCGAGAGCGCTAGACTGGGAACCAGTGGGTCGGGCGGGAGCGGAGCCGCGAGCGAGCTGTCCTTGCTGGGGTGGCGCGCGCAGCCAGTGGAGGTACTGTGGCGCTGACGAGGGTAGAGCTGGAGCAGTTCACGGCGTTCGACGCGCTGAAGCTGGACCTCAGTCGAGGCATAAACGTTCTGGTGGGCGCCAACGGTACCGGCAAGACCCACCTGATGAAGGTCTGCTACGCGGCATGCTACGTCTCGCGTAGTCCGGTCGACGACTTCGTTCGGAAGCTCGTCGCGGTGTTCCTGCCTTCGGGCCGCAGCCTGCGGCGCCTCGTCAGGCAGCAACAGGGCGCGGACGGCGAAGCCACGATACGGGTTCGGCGCGGTGCGTTGAAGCTCGAGGCGTCGTTCAGTAGTCGTCGGAGGCCGGTTTCGTTGAACCCATCTACGTTTACTGCCGACGATCCCGACCAGGAGATGAAAGAATGGGCGCGCGAGCCGGTGGAGAGTGTCTATGTTCCCGTCAAGGAAATGCTCTCCAACGGGCCCGGCTTCCGGTCGCTCTACTCGAAGCGCGAAGTGCACTTCGAGGAGGTGTACAACGATATTCTGGATCGGGCGTATCTCCCGGCCTTGCGGGAAACGGCGGACAGCCGGCGCGAGCACCTGCTGGCCACGCTGCAGGCGGCGATCGGCGGCGAGGTTGCGATCGAAAACGAGGAGTTCTTCCTGCGCAATGAACGGGAGAATGTGGAATTCTCTCTTCTCGCGGAGGGCGTGCGCAAGCTGGCGCTGCTGTGGCTGTTGATCCGGAACGGCGCCATGCGCCGGGGTTCCGTCCTGTTCTGGGATGAACCCGAGACGAACCTTAACCCGAAGCTGTTCGGCGTGCTGATGGAGGTCCTTCTGGAACTGCAGCGCGCCGGTGTGCAGATATTTCTGGCGACCCACGACTACGTCATACTCAAGGAACTCGATCTGCGGGCGAAGGAAACCGACGAAGTCGCGTTTCACGCGTTCTATCGGGAAGAAGAGAAGGGCGCGATCTGTTGTGCGACGACTCACGATTATCGTGACGTTCACCCGAACGCCATTGCGGATACCTTCACGGATCTTTACGACCGGGAGATAGCGCGCAGCCTGAAGGCGGCGGAATGACTCTCTCGGAGGGCAATTTGGAGATGGACATCCCCGGCGTGCTGTGTGGAGGGAGGTTCGACGGTGCAGGTCACCGGCTCAGTCACTGCATGAAGGCCGTGGACTTCGTTCTGGAGCTCGCCGACCGGTTTCTGTTCATCGAAGTGAAGGATCCTCAGCACCCACGGGGCCGCGAGATTGCAACGCGTTCACGGAAAGGCTGCACAGCGGAGCACTCGACGAAGACCTCAAGTACAAGTATCGGGATTCGTTTCTCTATGAATGGGCAGCGGGACGCGCTGACAAGCCTATCCACTACCTCGTGCTGATCGCCGTGGACGCGCTGGACGCTGCGCAACTGGCAAACAGGACATCCTCGCTCGAACGGAAGCTACCGTTGCGGGGACCGGATGGGCGTCCGTGGATCCGGCCGGTTGTCCGTTTCTGCGCGGTGTTCAACCTCGTGTCGTGGAATCGGCACTTCCCCCAGTATCCCGTCAGGCGCGTGTCGATGCCCGCGCACGACGGATAGAGCCGTTTCCGTCGGCCGTGGTCGCTGGGCCTCCGCGACCGGGCCGGAGGTATAAGCATGTCACGCTTCTCGCGGCTTCGTCTCCTATGGCGGCGCGCCGCGGCCGACCCGGGCTTCACCCTCGTCGCGCTGGCCACCCTGGCCGTCGGGGTCGGCGCGAACGTCGCCATCTTCACCATCGTCAACGCGGTGCTGCTGCGGCCGCTGCCGATCCCGGACTCGGAGCGGCTCGTGATGCTCCGGCACGCCGCCCCGGGGCTCGCGCAGCTCGACGAGCTGCCGATGTCGGACGCCCTCTACTTCCTCTACGCGGAGGAGAGCCGCACCCTCGACGGCGTGGCGGTGTACCGCGACCTGCAGGCGAGCTTCACCGGTCCGGACAACCCGCAGCGGGTGCAGGCGGCGCACGTCACGGCGTCGTTCTTCGACGTGATGCGGACGCCGCCGCGCATCGGCCGGGGCTTCACGCCCGAGGACGACCGTCCCGGCGCGGCGCCGGTCGTGGTGCTCGCCGACGGGCTGTGGAGAAGTCGTTTCGGGGCCGACCCGGGGGTGGTCGGCCGCGTCGTCGACATCGACGGGTCGAGCGTCGAGGTGGTGGGGGTGATGCCCCCCGGCTTCAGCTTCTCGCGGCTGGACGCCGAGCTCTGGCAGCCGATGGGCCTCGACCGGGACAATACGCAGCTGGGGGCGTTCGGCATCAACGGCGTCGCCCGTATCGCAGGCGGCTCGACCCTGGCGCAGGCGCAGGCGGAGCTCGGCGCGATGCTGTCCAATCTGGTGGACGTCTTTCCGGACGACAACGCGGCGCCGGTTCTGGCGAACGCCGGGTTCAGGCCGCTCGTCGACCGGGCCCGCGAGGTGGTGGTCGGCGACATCGAGGCGACGCTGTGGATTCTGCTGGGCGCGGTGGGGTTCCTGCTGCTGATCGCGTGCGCCAACGTCGCCAATCTCTTTCTCGTGCGGTCCGAGGCGCGGCACGGCGAGGTGGCGATTCGCACCGCTCTAGGCGAGCGCCGCGGACAGCTTGTCGGCTCGGTCCTCGTCGAGAGCCTCGTGCTCGGCGTGGCGGGCGGCCTCGCGTCCCTGCCGCTCGCGCTGCTCGCCATACGCCTGGTGGTGCGCTTCGGCCCGCGGGCGCTGCCGCGCCTGGACGAGATCGCCATCGACGGGCCGGTGCTGCTGTTCGGCCTTGCCGTGTCGGTCGTGGCCGGCCTGCTCTTCGGCGTTCTGCCGGCGTGGCGGGCGAGCGCCGTGGCCGCCGCGGGCCACATGACGTCCGGCGCGCGCGGCGCCTCCGCGGGCCGGGAACGACAGCTCGCCCGCCGGGGCCTCGTGGTGGTCCAGATCGCGCTGGCCCTGATGCTGCTCGTGGGGTCGGGGCTGGCGGTGCGCTCGTTCCAGAAGCTGGCCGCGGTCGATCCCGGCTTCGATCCGACCGGCGTGCTGACCTTCGGGTTGGCCCTTCCCCTGCTCGACTACGAGGCGCCCGAGTCGCGGCTCGCGTTCCATCGCCAGGTGGTCGACCGCCTGCGCGCCCTGCCCGGCGCCGCCGGCGCCGCGGCGGCGACCACCGTTCCCCTGGGCGGCGAGGTGTCCGGGTCGGGGCACACCATCGAGGGCCGGCCGCTGGCCGACGGCGAGGTGCCGCCGGTGTTCATGTGGAAGCGCGTCTCGCCGGCCTATTTCGACGCGATGCGGACGGAGCTCGTGGAGGGCCGGGTGTTCGACCCGCTCGACGGGGAGCGCGGCGCCCCGGTCGTCATCGTGTCGCGGGCGGTGGCGCGCGCGCACTGGCCGGGAGAGAGCGCGCTCGGCAAGGGGATCCGTCTGGGGGGTCCGCCGCCGGAGGAAGGCGAGCGGTGGTCCCGTATCGTCGGGGTGGTGGACGACGTCCACGAAATCGTGCTGCACGAAGATCCGCCGGCGATGGTCTACTACCCGATCCCCGGGGTCACCGCGGGCCAGGGCGTCCCGCCGGTGATGCGTTACGTCGTCCGCGCCCCGAACGCGGCCGGGCTTGCCGGCGCGGCGCGGGAGATGGTGCGCGGGGTCGATCCGACCCTCCCCGTCGCCGAGGTCGAGACGCTGGAGACGCTGGTCGGACGGGCTCGCGGGGAGCGGGCGTTCGTCATGGTCCTGCTCGTCATCGCGGCCGCGCTCGCGTTGCTGCTGGGCTCCATCGGCCTCTACGGGGTCGTCTCCTACAGGGTCGCGCAACGGCGCCGGGAGATCGCCATCCGCATGGCGGTCGGCGCCCAGGTGACCGACGTGCGCCGCCTGGTGCTGTGGGAAGCGGGCTGGATGGCGCTGCTCGGCGTGGCCGTGGGGGTCGTGTCGGCCGTGGTGCTGACCCGCCGGCTGCAGGCCCTGCTGTTCGAAACGGGCCCCCTCGACCCGGTCGTCTTCTGCGCGGTCTCGGTGTTGCTGGCGGCGATTTGTCTGCTGGCGAGCTGGCTGCCCGCGCGGCGCGCCGCGCGGATCGATCCGATGATGATCCTGCGCGCCGAGTAGCGCAGATTCGAGCGGCGATGCATCCCGCCTGACTGCGTTGTTCGGACGGACTGCTTGCAGTCCGCGGTTGCCATATGCCCAAATGCGCCCTCCTCACGCCTTGTCAGGCACGGGCGTTCTTTGCCCGCGGGCGGGCGTTCCTTGCCCGCGGGCGCCCTTACAGCCCGCCGGCGCACTCGCCGCTCTCGGTGCAACGCGGGGTTCCACCACGGGCTGCTGGACCCGGGGGGAGGGCAGACCGCCTGCCTCGGGCCGGCCGGGTGTGCGCACCGCAAATGAAACGCGGCGCCTCTCCATCGGCGCCGCGCCCCCGGTTGCGGCATGCGAACGGTTCCCGCGAGCTACCAGTCGTAGGCCAGCGAGGTGATCACGCTCGCCCCGGGGCTCGAGTACCGATCGATGACCGGGTCGCCGGCCTGCCGGCCCCGTACGTTCCACCACTCGAAGTACTTCGCGCCGGTCAGATTGAGCAGTCCGAGACGGAACTTGAGGACCTCGCTGAGCGAGAGGAAGCTGACGAGATCCACGATCCGGTAGGCGTCCGGCGCGAACTGGCGGGTGCTGTCCTGTCCATAGGCTTCGACCAGTCTCAGGGACAGCTCGCTGCCCCAGCGGCCCGACGGTTGGACGTACCGGAGCCCGATGACCCCTTCGTTCGGCGCGATGGAGCCGAGCGGCGTCTCCTCGGCCAGCGGCGGAGCATCGACGGCGCCCTTCAGAATCTCCACGCCTTCGATTCGCGCATAGCTGCCCCGAATCATCACGCTGTCGGTCAGATACGCCTCGCCGCGCAGCTCGATTCCGTTGATCTGTGCTTCCTCGAGGTTCCGGCTCTGGAACTCGAGCAGCCGGCTCAACGGGTTGAAGCCGAGGTCCATCAGCTCGATGAAGTCGTCGTACCGGTTCGAGAATGCGCTGAGACCGAAGCTCGCGCGGTTGCACGCGGTCCGGATGCCGACCTCCATGTTGTCGCTCGTCTCCGCCCGGAGCTCCGGATTCGGCAGCGTCGTATAGCCGCCGCGGGGATTGGCGAAGCCGGTGTTGACGGTGTTGTAGGGCGGCGCCCGGAATCCGCCGGCGTACTGCGCGTGCAGGGTCACCACGTCGGTCAGCCGCGCCGCCATGCCGATCTTCGGCGACAGGGCGGCGTCCGCGAAGTCGGCCGGCTCGGGGTTGAGACTGGCGACGAAGATCGGGTCGGCCTGGTTGGCGTCGAGCGAGTAGTGGTCGTAGCGCACGCCGGGCACCAGGGTGATGCGGCCGAGCCGGATCTCGCCCTGGACGTAGACGCCCGCTTCGACGACGTCGCTCTCCGGGAAGTACTTGGTAGGAAAGATGAACTCGTGGGCAACCGGCTGGCCGGTGACTGTGTCGGTCTCGGTCCGGTCGCGCAGTATGTCGAAGTAGTCGGTCTTGTAGCTGGCGCCGAACGTGATCAGCATGCCGTTGTCCAGATCGCCCAGCCATTGCTGACCCTGCACCGAGCCGCCGTAGCCGACCTGCTCGTAGTCGAGGGTGCCGTGTCGCGTCGACGGGAACGGCGGTCCGAAGCCGGAGGTCATCCGTTCTTCGTCGACGATCTGCGCGGTGTCGTTGAACTGTCCGTACACCCGCCACGACAACAGGTCGAGCCCGCGGTCGGCGAGCGTCTGGTCGAGCGACAACCGCTGGCGCTTCTGGGTGTCGACGGCCGCCGACTGGTCGATGAGATAGGCGAATCTCCCGAAATCCAGCAGCCGGTTGTTGGAGAGCCAGTCGGTGTCGACGCGGGAGTCGTTCATCTCGGCGGTGGCGCGCCACCGGTTGCCGGGTGATGCGTTGAAGACCAGCTTGGCCAGGATCTGTTGGCCTGCCACGTCCTGCGGATTCGGCGCGGTGCGGGTGTCGCCCAGGGTGACGACGGTGCCCCGGTTGCCGATCTCGCTGCCTCGGTTGACACTCGTGAACACCGACGCCTGGATCCGGTCGCTGCCCCCGGCCAGGGTGAGGTTCACGCCGACGTCGTCGGCGCGGCCGTCCCAGGTCGTCTTGGCGCCGATGTAGAACCGCCGGTCCAGGAGGTAGTCGGCGGGGTCCTTGGTGAACAGGGACACGACGCCCCCGAGCGCGTCGCTCCCGTAGAGCGCGGAGTTGGCGCTCCGCACGATCTCGACCGACTTCAGGACGTCCACGTCGAGACCGGCCTGGTGGACGTTGAACGGGCCGAAGTCGAACTGCTCCGAGGTCTGGACGCCGTCGACCATCGTCATCACGCGGTTCCCGCCGATGCCGCGGATGTTGAAACCGTTGAGTCCGAGCCGCGTCACGTTGTTCTCGACGTAGACGCCCGGCTCGTACTTCACGAGGTCCGAGAAGTCCTCGATCATCCGTTCCTGGATCGTCTCGCTGTCGATGACCGACACCACGCCCGGCGTATCCCGCACCGGGGCCGGCCGGAGCGTGGCGGAGATGGTCACGGAATCGAGAAAGGTCGGCTGCTCGTCGTCCGGCGGTTCATCGCCCGGCGGTTCGGCGCCGGGTTCCTCGGCGGCCGGGACGGGGGCCGCCGCCGGCTGGCCGGGTTCTGGCTGCGCGAGCGCGGCAACCGGGCTCGACAGGACGAGGAGAGCCGCCAGCCCGATCGCGGCCGGCTTCGTGAGGGCGCCAACCTCGAAGAGGGCACGGTGCGCGGCGTGCATTTGACCTGATGCTCCTCCCACGGATGCCGGCAACGAATCCCGCGCCGGCCCGCGTCAGACGTCCTGGCACGATATCTGCCGGAAGGATCCATCTTAACAGTCCAGTGGCGGAACCTCGCGTTGCACCGAGAGCGGCGAGGGCGCCCTCGGGCTGAAGGGCGCCCGCGGGGCAAAGAACGTCCGTGGGCAAAGAACGCCCGTGCCTGACAAGGTGTGAGGAGGGCGCATATTGGGCATATGGCAACCGCGGACTGCTCCGCAGTCCGTCCGAACAACGCAGTCAGGCGGGATGCATCGCCGCTCGAATGCAGCGGGGACTTTTCGCCACGGGCTGTCAAGCCGATAGTGGACGACCGACCGATTCGGCGGTCGAGAAGACAGGACCACGTCGCGAGCGCGGCCGTTCCGTCGAGGACGAGGTGGAAGCGTGAGGAGGAGGGTAGAACGAGACCGGGCCGCGCGACGGGTGTCAGCCGTCGCGCGGCCCGGTGCGCTGTGTCCCTGAGGACAGGATGGCGAGACGAGACTAGCCGCCGAATCCGGCCGTCGATCCGCCCCGGGGCGGGGATGGCATCGCCGGCTGGACGGCAATCGGCGCCGGCGCCGATGTTGCCGTGTCGAGCTGCGACCGGGCGCTGTCGAGGGTGTCACCGAGGCGCAGCAGCCATTGCGGCAGGCGGCCCGGGGAGCCCGCTCCGCCCGCCCCGAGGGTCGAGGACTCTCGGCCGAGCGCCTGATCGGACAGCTCGGCCGCCGGGCGCTGCACGCCCGCCGCGGGTGCTTGCGGCGCCTCGTCTCCCGGCGCAATCTGTTCGCTGTCCGGCGCCGGGCCGCCGCCCGGCTCGACGGGCGCGGGCTCCGCGGCCGGATTACCCGGCGTCAGTTCCGCCAGCGGCTCCGGGGGGGGCGGCGCTTCCGTCGTTCCCGACGGCGGCATGGTGGCAATCGCCGGTTCGAGCGCGGCCGCCGCCGCTTCGGCGATCGACGCAAGCGGCGTGGAGGCGTTCATGTTCTGCACGTCGGACTCCACCAGCCGGGCCACCTCGGCGGAAATCTGCTGTGCGACGACGCTCATCTGGGCTTCTGCCAGGCGACTGACGGCTGCCCTGATCGGAGCGAACACGTCCGTCAGGTCGATCTCGACGCTGTTCTCCTGCAACCGGTTGAGCTGTATTTCGCGGATCTGCTCCTCCAGGGCAGCGATCCGATCCTGGGCCGCCGCCTGATCCTGCAGGAAGGTCTCGCGGTGCAGCCGGGCCTCCTGGTCCATCACGTAATAACCGCCTCCGAAGGATACGCCAATGGCGATCAGCAGCAGCAGCATCCTGGTGAAGAAGCGGCCCACCGCCGACGGCCGGCGCATCTCGGGCTCGACCCGCTGCATCGGGGGCGGTTGCACGCTCTTCGCCCGGGCCGGCTCGGACTGTGGCTGGGTGGGTGTGGTCGTCATGTTCCCCTCCTATTGGGTGAACGAGAGGCACGCGCCGCCTGAGCGGATCATCCGCCCGGCCGGTCGTGCCGTCATACAAATGAAAGACATGGGGGTGCGATCTCCCTGGCAGCGATACCGTTCGACCCGGAGCCCAAACGTCAGTCCCCAGGGTGACTCGCCAGTGACACGCGAATGCCTCGTTCCGGAGGAGAGGAGAACAACGCACGATCCCGGCGGCTGGGAGCCGTCCGGGGGGAGGGTGGGCGATGACCGAAACCCGCAACGATGATTGAAGACAATGGCCGTCATGTCAAGGAAAAACCGGTCGAGCTACAAGATGTAGTGGTGTTCCGGCGTCGAAGGCCGACGGCTGCGCCGGTCGGACCGTTCTGTGGCAGACTTTCTACGAGCTGACCGAGCCGATGGTGTTCCCGGCGGGGTCGAAGCTGGTGACCGTCGGCTACTATGACAACTCCGTGCGCAACCGCTACAACCCCTCGCCCCGACAAGGAGTTCCACCGGCGGGAACGGTAGACGTAACCGCTGGCGGGAGCGCCTGTTTGAAGGCGGTTCGTCCGTGAGGGCGGGCAGTTCCTGTCTTGGAGAATCCACGATGTCGATGAACAGCGGCAGGCCCGCGCGCCGCGGCGGGGCCACGGCCGGCGGGCGCCTGGCGGCGGGCCTCGTCCTCGTCCTGTTCCTGGCCGGCGTCGGCGCAGCGGAAGCGAAGGAGCAGGCGCCGGCGGACGCCCCCGCCGGGTCGCCGCCGCCCGCCGGCGATGGTCTGACCGGGCCGCCGCCGCCGATGGCCGGTTTCGGGCTGGTGCCCGGCCGTCCCACGGTGCGGCCCCCGCGCACGGAGACGCCTCCGGACATCGACGGCCGCCTCGACGACCTCGCCTGGCGGACGGCGGCCACGATCACCGAGTTCACGCAGCAGGCGCCGCTCGAGGGCGCCCCCGCGACCGAGGACACCGAGGTCTACGTGACCTACGACAGCGAACACGTCTACTTCGGGTTCTACCTGCACTACGGCGATCCGGGCATCATGCGGGCCAACCGGGTCGACCGCGACACGGCGTGGCAGGACGATCTGATCACCATCTACCTCGACACCTTTCTCGACCAGCAGCGGGCGTACGACTTCGACCTGAACGCCTTCAACGTGCAGGGGGACGGCATCGTCAACATCAGCGGCGGCGGCGGGCGCGGTTCGCCCATTCCCACCGCGGACCGGTCCTGGGACGCCCTCTTCCACAGCGCGACGGATATCGTGGCCGATGGCTTCGTCGCCGAAATGGCGATTCCGCTCAAGAGCCTGCGCTACCCGCAACGCGGTCCCGGCGAGCCGCACCGCTGGGGCTTCCAGATCGTGCGCGAGATCAAGGGCAAGAACGAGGAGAACGACGTGTGGGCGCCGATGTCCCGCGACGTGGCCGGCTTCCACCGGCAGATGGGGCTGCTGGAAGGCATGACGGATTTCTCCACCAGCCGCAACCTCGAGTTCCTGCCCACGTTCACGGCCATCCAGTTCGGGTCGCTCGACCGATCGACGGGCGGGTTCGACAACCAGCGGGCCACTCCCGAGGCCGGCCTCAACGTCAAGTACGGGTTGACGTCGAACCTGACCGCCGACTTCACCCTCAACCCCGACTTCTCGCAGATCGAGTCGGACCAGCCGCAGATCGAGGTGAACCAGCGCTTTCCGCTGTTCTTCAATGAGTTGCGGCCGTTCTTCGTCGAGGGGGCGGAGATTTTCGCGCTCCCGGGTCCGGTGACGTTCGTCCACACGCGGACCATCGTGGACCCCACCTGGGGCGCGAAGCTGACCGGGAAGGCGGGCCGCTTCGCCATCGGTCTTCTGACCGCGAAGGACGAGGCGCCCGGGAACGTCGACGACGTCGACGACCCGCGCCACGGCGAGACCGCGCAGAACTTCATCGGGCGGGTGAAGTACGACGTCTACTCCGAGTCGCACGTCGGCGCCATCTTCACCGACCGCTCGTTCATGGACAGCAGCAGCCGGCTGGGGGGCATCGACGGCAGCTTCCGGCTGTCGCGGACGATGTCGACCAACTTCCGCCTGATCGAGTCGCGGCACCGGGACCTCGAGGGGGATGAGCTTTCCGGTCACATCTATGACGCGAGCATCACCAGCACCGGGCGCAACCTGCGCTGGTTCGCCGCCGCCTACGAGCTCACCCCCGACTTCCGCACCGACGTCGGGTTCGCGCGCCGGGTCGACCAGCGGCGCGTCATCAGCAACATGGGTTACCGGTGGTGGCCCGAGAGCTGGCTCATCAACTGGGGGCCGCAGCTCAGCTACGGGCGCAACTGGAACTTCGACAAGATTCTGGAGGACGAGAACGCCGGGCTCGGGCTGAATTTCGACTTCGCGAAGAGCATCCGGTTCAGCGCCGACGTGCAACGCGACATGGAGCGGTTCGGGGGCATCGACTTCCGGAAGAACCGGATGTCGATGAACGGAGGCGTCAGCACCACCCGCGCCCTCTCCATCAACGCCAGCTACGGTCGCGGCGACGAGATCTTCTTCGACCCCGCCAATCCTTTTCTGGGATACGGCAGCACGACCCGGTTCAACGTGACGGTCCGGCCCCTCGACCGCCTGAGCTCGCAGCTCGGGGTCAACACGAGCCGCCTGACGGATCCACGCAACGGCGACGACAAGGTCTTCGACGTCCAGATCTACCGCGCCCAGAGCGTCCTGACGTTCACCGACCGGTTGCTGATGCGGAACATCACCGAGTACAACACCTTCGACAAGGATTTCGATTTCAACGTGCTGTTCACGTACCGGGTCAACGCCGGCACCGTGTTCTACATCGGGTACGACGATCACTACCGGCAGGCCGACCGGCTCTACGGCGATCGGGACGGAGACGGCTTCGACGAGCAGCTCTTCTTCACGAGCGATCTGCGGCAGACGAATCGGGCGATCTTCACGAAGATCCGTTATCTGTTCAGGTTGTGACCACCGGCAGGCCCTCGCGCCATGCTGTAATCCAAGGGCACGAGACGGCCTGACCGTGAGGATGTACCATTCTCGAACTGGCAATCTCGGGCTGTGTGCGGTCCGGTCGCGCCGCTGCGATGGTCCCCGTTTCGTGTCGAGACCCCCGCGCGTCGCCGGTCGGCGGTGATCCAATGTCGAGGATTCCGATGGTGCGAGGCGCGGTCGTACTGCTGCTCGTTATGCTGGCCCCGGCCGCCCCGGCGGCCGGCCAGGGACTCGAGCGGCGGCTGGTCGTGGTGGTACCCGAGGCCGGCGACCCGCGGGTGGCGCACACCCGGGCCGCGGTGGCGTTCTGGAACCGCACGCTGGCCGACCTCGGGCTCGACCTGCGGCTTCGCGAAGCTGAGCTGGTCGCCGGCTCGCCCGACATGCGCGCGATCGAGACGTTCGCCCGCTTCGTGTCGCAGCGCGGCGGCCGCATCCCCAGGGGGGCGTCGGGACCCCAGCCGCCGCCGGGACTCACCGCGCTCGGGGGGGACGTGGTGGTCCTGCTGTCGCGCCAGCCGTTGCTGCCGTTCGCCTGGCCCCTGATCGGACCGCCCGATCACCTCGTGGCGATCCGGGCGCTTCGGCCCCGCCGGCCGCGCGACGACACCGTCCTGCGCAACGTCATCGCGCACGAGCTCGGCCATACCCTCGGGCTCAGGCACAACCGCGGCGGCGCCTCCCTGATGTGCGGCCCCTGTTCGTCGCTGGCCGCCGAAGACAGCCCCGGCGGGTGGCTGCCGTTGACCCGGCGTGACCGGGCCCGGCTGCGCGCGCTGCACGGGGGCGTTGAAATCGCCGGCGAACCCGGCGGGAGCACCGGCATCGACACGGCGCCCGACTGACTTGGCGCACGGGTCGCCGACCGGTTCGGAGGCGATGCCAGTCATGCGGGAACGACGTTCCTTCTCGGTGCGGTTCGGTGAGTTCGTGGGCTCTGCGAGGGGCGGTCGTGGGAAGCCACGGCTACAATCGGCCGAATGCGTAAAGGCCAATTTGGCCACGCCGTTCGTCTCGGATCTTCGACTGGCTCGATCCGCTGACGTGCCCGACCTGTACTTGTCCGGTCTGAACCTGCGTCGCAAGAGAGGCGTCAGGAGAAGTCCGCGAGCCACCGCCAGAGCATGATTGTGAGTGCCCACGGAGAATGGAACGCGGGGCGCCGGCGGGGCCAGACACCCGTCGAGCCGTCCTCAACAGTCGCCTCCAATCCGGCCAGCGGGCAACGTCCCGTCGGTGATCGGCCTGTTCGGCCGTTCCTGAAATGGGCCGGAGGCAAGCGGCAGCTCCTGCCCAGGTTTCGGGAGTTCTACCCGGAGAAGTTCGGGACCTACCACGAACCGTTTTTGGGTAGCGGCGCGGTCTTCTTCGACCTCGCCAACGCCGGCCGGCTGAGGCACGGAGGAGTCCGCCTGACCGACGTGAACTCCGACCTGGTCGGCTGCTGGCTGCAGTTGCACGACAATGCAGGCGCGGTGGTGGAGCGCCTGCGAGCGCTTGCGGCAGACTACGACGCTGCCTCTGATGATCACTACTATCGGGTCAGGGACGAGTTCAATCCGGCGCGCCAGAGAATCATGAACGGAAACGGTCCGCGGGCCGAGTCGTACACCGCGGACTTGGCGGCCATGTTCATCTACCTGAACCGCACCGGCTACAATGGCCTCTTCAGGTTGAACTCCAGCGGGCTCTTCAACGTGCCCCGCGGGAGGTACAAGAACCCGAAGATCTGCGACGAGGACAACCTTCGGCTGGTGTCCTCGACCCTGTCAGCACTGTCCGTGACCATCGAGCATGCCTCGTTCGATGCAGTGCTGCAGGCGGCGCGCCCAGATGACTTCATCTATTTCGACCCGCCGTACGCACCGCTGAGCACGACGGCGCAGTTCACGTCCTATACCGCGGACGGCTTCGGCAGCGAAGACCAGCGCTATCTCCAGCAGGTGGTTATCGCGCTGGCGACCAAGGGATGCCACGTGCTGCTCAGCAACTCGACGGCGCCCGAGATCGCAGCCCTGTACGACGGCAACGCCGACGCGGAGAAAGTCGGTCTCCGGGCGCACACCGTCCCTGCCCGTCGAGCCATCAACTCCAACGCTTCTCGCAGGGGCGGCGTCCAGGAGTACGTCATCACCAACCTGCCCCGGCGGACGACGTAGATGTCCGGCGGGCGAGTGGCCGTATCGAGCGGTTCCGACCTCGAGCGAGAGGTGGCGAACACGGCTGAACGGTTGGGACTGAGCGTCGGCAAGCAGATCAAGGTGGGCCGAAGACTCTGGGGTGCGGAGCGTCGCATCGACTTGGTGCTGCGTCACCCCGATTCCGGCCGAAGCCTCGGCGTCGAATGCAAGTACCAGGGCGTCAGCGGCTCTGCCGAGGAGAAGATTCCGGCGACGATTCAGGACATCGCGGCGTGGCCCATTCCCGGTCTCGTCGTCTTCGCCGGACCCGGATTCTCCGAGAACATGAGGGCCTATCTCCACTCGACCGGCAAGGCCGTGGCTCAGGAAGACCTGCGTGGCTGGCTCACGCTCTTCTTCGGCCTTGCTGACGGCGAATCCGAATAGCGTGCGGGCCTCGTTTCCCACGGGCCGGCCGGCCAGGCTATCGTGACATGGGAACGCGCCGGCTCCGGATCCCGAGGAGACGCGGAGAATACGCCACGGCATCGACGACGAGGAACGAGAATGAGTCGCTTGCGGCAAGCTAACGGCGAAGACTATCCGGAGGCGGCAGGGAAACACATGCAGGATTCCGGGGCGCTCCTGGCGCGGGGGCGCTATGACGGCGCCGCGTATCTGGCGGGCTACGTGGTCGAGTGCGCATTGAAGACGTTGATTCAACTGGAAGCGGGTCAGGTGGGCCACCATCACGACTTGTCGAGACTGGACCGGGACCTTGACAGCCTCGCGGCTCAAGCGAGCTCTCTCGCCGGCAGGCTCTATCTCGGGGTTCAGGCGGCTTTGCGAGCGTCGATTATCCTCAACGGCTGGAGACCGGAACAACGCTATCGCGGCCCCGCAGTCAGCGCCACTGATGCCGCAAGGTGGCATCGGGAGGCCACCGATGTCTATCAGCCCGAGGTAGAAGTCCCCGGTGTTCAAATGGATGGCTGAAGGGGCCGGTAGCGCGATAACGCGGCGATCCGCGCCGAATGGAGCTGGAATCGCGTCAAGACCGGCTCCAGCCGCTCCAGAACGTCCCACAGACCCACAAACAGGCCGATCAGCGCGCATACGCCGGCTACCGCCCGGCCCTGCAGGCCACGGGGCGTGCCGACACCGATCGCATGACGCAGAAGCAGCCCGAGGTTGAGGCCCGCGACGTGCACCAGCAGTCGCTTCAGAATGTTCGAATGCCCCCGCAGGTGCACCCGCCGCATCCCTCCCGTCTCATACAGATGCGCAAACGGCCGCTCCACCAGCTCGCTACGACTCCGCTGCAAACGCCGGCCCCGCTTGCCCCGTATCCGACGCCGGTTCCCATGCACCGGATCCCGAGCCTCCGGCGCGTCCTTCCAGCACCGCTTGCCCCGCGCCGGCTCCGCAATGTAACTCCGAATATCGACCGCCGCCAGACCCACCAACGTCTCGTTGCTGTGGTAGCCCTTGTCCGCAACCACCTCCGCAACCCCCGCCTCCCCCGCCAGCACCGCCTCCACCTCCTCGGCCGCCGTGATCAGGGTCTCGACTATCGTCGTTGTATCCCCTTCGTCCGCGCCCTGAACCGTCACACCCACCACCGCACCTGTCTCCATATCCACCGCATGCTCCACCTTGTGGGCCATGTGGGTGCTGCCGTCCTTCATCTTCGCGACTTTCGCATCCGGGTCGTGAGGGTGAGTCCACTCCTTGTTCGACGTCTTCTTCTTCCGCTTCCGGTCAAACCGCGCCAGGTCCTCCGCCGTCGGTGTCTCAATGCCGGAAGCCTTCGCCAAACCGGTCAGGAACGCCGTGTAGCCTTCACCCGTGTCACGTCGAACGATACTCCGCAGCGCCGCGTTGGCTTCCAGCATCGTCGCATCAATGCCCAACGTCTTCCCCCCGACCAAGCCCGTCTCCGCCAACTGCTGCAACACCCACGTGAAGACCGCCTGATGAGTCTCGACCGAAAACAGGCGCCGCGTCCGCGAGATCGTCGAATGGTCGGGAGGCGCCACCGGTGTCGCCAAATGCAGAAACGCCCGCAGGCTCAGCGAATCGGCCGCGCGCCACGCGATGGCCCGCTCCGAGTCCAACCCTTCGAAGTACCCGATAAGCAGCAATCGGAAATAGCGGCCCGGAGCCAGACTCGGCCGTCCCATCGTCGCGTAGAACGGCGCGCACAGTCCTTCGACGAACGCGTCGAAGCCTGCCGCCTCGAGAATCCGGTTCAGTCGCTCATAGAACGGATGCCCCGCGCTCTGAGGCAGATCCGTCGTCGCTACCCACATCGATTGCTGCGACCCGTCGTCGCGCGTCAAGCCCATCGCCATGCGCACCAGTGTAGAACATAGGACCCGTCAGATCGATCCCTGGATGCCGACTTTTACCACGGGCTGCTATGGGCGGATCATCGGCCAGCTCACACTCGCGGGAGTAATCTGATGCAGCACCTCGATGACGCCCACGAGCGGGCGGAAAGGCGCTTGGCTGCATGCCTGATGAACAAATCCCGTGACTGGCGCGCGCTGCTCGTCAAGGACGTGCTTGCCCGGCTCCGGGTGATTCTCTGGTGTCCGGACAGGAGCTGGGAATCGGGCCGTCGCGAGATCGATGGGGAGTTGAACAAAGTGGCGTCCGGCTACTGGTCGAAGTCCGTGCTTCGAGGCAGCAGCGGAGAGCATCCGGACGCGGCCTGGCAAGAGCAGGCTTGGAAGACAGCGAGGCCACACGACGAGACGGACCGCCTCCGGATACTGGACAGGCACCTGTCGAAGAGCGGCTGGTTCGATGCGCCGACCGAGCCGCCATGGTCGCTACGTGCGAGGGACGCACCCGCGATCGCCCTGTTCTATTCCTTCAAGGGAGGAGCCGGGCGGTCGACGGCCCTTGCCGCGACTGCGTTGCATCTGGCCGCAGCCGGCGAACGTGTCGCCGTGCTCGACATGGATTTGGACGCGCCCGGTCTAGGCTCACTGCTTGCCGGTTACGACGGCGCTGTCGCGTCGTGCGGGATCACCGACTATCTGCTGGAGCAGCGCATTCTGGGAGACCCGTCCGGCATCGGCACGGAGGATTACCATCACCGTTATGCGGCTGGGGGTGGGGTCGGGGAGGACATCTTCGTGTATCCCGCCGGTCGCTTTGATCGCAGGTACCTCGACAAGCTTGCCCGGATCGACTACGGAGAGTCGCCGGATGGGTTGCATCCGTTCGTTGTGCTTCTGGAGCGGATTCGCCGGGATCTCGCGCCACGGTGGATTCTGGTCGATGCCCGCGCCGGACTGGGCGACGTGTCCGGGTTCCTGACAGGGGGGCTGTGCCACTTTCATGTGCTCCTGGGCACGCTCGCGGACGCGAGTTGGCGCGGGCTGGAGGTGATCCTGGACCGGCTGGGCGGCGACCGGGTGCGGCACAACAGGCCCCAGGCGGAATGCATGCTGGTAGCGTCCATGGTGCCGCGATCCGACGCGGCTCTGTTCCGGGGATACGTGGAGCGGTTCACCGATCGGGCGCGGGAGGTATTCAGCGAGCACTACTACGCAGTGCCGGAGCCTGCGGACGAGTTCTGGACGTTGGACGATCTGGAGAGCGCCGACGCCCCGCACGTTCCGATCGTGTTGCCGTACGAGGAACGCCTGGCGAGTTTTCGCGACCTGATTGAAGTTGCTGAACCGATTCTGCTCCGGGGTCCGTACATCGAACTCTCCGAACGGCTCCGAGCAGGTCTCCGGAGGTCTAAGGGACGGAACAGATGACTAGCACGTCGAACCGCCTCAAGAAACAGGACTGTATCGAACTACGGGTGCAGCTCGCCGATCTGGGATACGGACAGGCCGAAGCAGAGACGCCGGAGTTGTTCGCGCATCGACTGTATCCCGTGTCCGAGCATCTGCGGGCGCTCGATCCGAACGTCGTTCTGGTCGTCGGTCCGAGAGGGTCGGGAAAGAGCGCGCTATTCCAGGCTTTCTTTTCAGAAAACCGCCAGGTCGCGGATGCAATTGCTGACTGGATGCCGAGGACCCCGATTCTGGAAACGCAATCGAATTCATCGGAATGGAGGCGGGCGTACCCGGCCGGTACGGATTTTCCTGACACCCAGGCGCTCGCGAAATGGGCAAGCTCAGACGAGGCGGCAAAGAAGGTCTGGCACGCGATGCTGGTTCGACGTCTCGCCGATCGGTTTGTTCCACGGCATCGAGCTGCCTTGAAGTCAATGCTGGAACCTCCGGCGGTTGCGCTCAAGGAGCTTCTGAGGGCGTACGATAGGCCGGAGACCAGTCCCACCGCAGCGTTGGACGAGCTGGAGGAACGGCTGCAGCGAGAAGATTCGCGGATATACGTGGGCTACGACGAACTGGATACGCTCGGAGGCTTCGATTGGACGCTTATGGCGCGCATGGTACGCGGCCTGATGGCGTTTTGGTCCGACTACAGCCGACGCTGGCGGCGGATCCGAGCGAAGGTCTTTCTTCGCTCCGACCTCTTTCGCCGCCACGCGGGGATGGGAACAGCGGACTTCGCGAAACTGGCGGCAAACAGGGCGGAGCTGGTCTGGTCGGATGCGGCGCTGCTGGCCATGCTCGTGAAGCGCATTGCCAATACGTCCGGCGGTCTGGCCGCGTACTGTCAAAGCGCTCGCATACGGTTCAGTGAGCATCAAGTGCTGGGTCTGATTCCCGAGATAAGGGAGGCCCGGACGGCATATCCCCTGCTGGAACGGTTGTCCGGCGAGTTCATGGGAACTGGAAAGAAGAAGGGATATGTGCGCAACTGGATCCTGGCCCACCTGCGGGATGGCAACGAACGGATCAGCCCCCGAACGCTGGTGAGGCTGGTCGAGCAGGCCGCGGGCAAGGAGGCGGTGAACCTAACGTTGGGTCCACCGCGGCTGATTCATCCCACGGCGCTGCGGCAAGCGCTCGACGATGTTTCCAGCGGTCATGTGACCCAAGGGGTCTCTAGTGTAGTGTCCTGGACAAAAACTTGATTATA
Organism: Vicinamibacterales bacterium; assembly: GCA_965229825.1. Lineage (GTDB taxonomy): Bacteria > Acidobacteriota > Vicinamibacteria > Vicinamibacterales > UBA8438 > JAJEEA01. The sequence continues at coordinate 121,861 of CBDDJQ010000009.1, read as the reverse complement.
ATCTCATGCGCGGATACACTGCCAGCACCGGACAAAAACGGAAGGAATCCATCCGATGAGGGTTGCTGCACAGGTGACGCTCACCCCCAACGAACGGCGGCTATTGGAGACGTGGGCGTCAGCCCGCAGCGCCGCGGTCCGGCTAGTTGAACGCTCCAAGATCGTGTTGATGGCGTGCACAGGCATGACGAATCAAGCCATTGCCGCGGCATTGGGGATCGACCAGAACACAGTGGGTCGGTGGCGCAACCGCTTCGTGAAGGAACGTGTGAAGGGGATCGAGAGCGAGCGGCCTCGCGGCGGCAATCACGGCGGCAAGAGTTCGGAGCGGCAAGCGGAGCTGCGGACCAGAATCATCGAGGCAACGACCCAGACGACGCCGACGGATGCAACGCACTGGTCGACGCGAACGATGGCCCGGGCGATGAAGACGACGCACAGCTTTGTCCACCGCGTCTGGCGATCTCATGGCCTGAAACCGCACCTGATTCGTACCTTCAAGCTTAGCAACGACCCACGATTTGAGGAAAAGCTACACGATGTGGTGGGGCTCTACCTGGATCCACCGGCGAACGCGGTAGTGTTCAGCTTGGACGAAAAGAGCTCCGTGCAGGCGTTGGACAGGACTCAGCCGGGTTTGCCAATCAAGAAGGGGCGCTGCGGCACGATGACCCACGACTATAAGCGTCATGGGACGACCACGTTGTTCGCGGCATTGGAAGTGGCGACGGGCGCGGTCATTGGGGAGTCGTGCCGGCGGCACCGTCATCAGGAAGTGCTACGTTTCCTGAAGAAGGTCGAGAAGGCGGTGTCGAAGGACCAGAAGATCCACATCATTCTCGACAACTACGCCACGCACAAGCATGAGACAGTGTTGCGTTGGATAGAGCAACAGAAGCGCATCTTCCTGCACTTCGTCCCCACGAGCTCGTCTTGGCTGAACGTGGTCGAGCGATTCTTCCGCACGTTGACGGACCGGCAGCTCCGACGCGGAGTGTTCACCTCGGTGGAGGAGCTCGAAGCCCGCTTGGCGGAATACATCGACAAGTACAATGAGAACCCGCAGCCGTTGGTGTGGACCAAATCGGCCGAGCAGATTATCGAGAAGGTGGGTCGTGCCCGCCAAGTGCTCGACAGCCACAGTTAATCAATCGTTTAACTAGGACACTACACTAGTGAGTGGCCGTGGTTGGAGGGGGTGAAGGGGAGACTGAGGCAGAATCGACTCGTTCCGTGGGCGCGCAAGGAACTGGTGGACTTGTTCGATGTTGATTGGAAGGAAACGTGGGGACCGCGTGAAGGCCTCGAGGTGCGTCCGCCGGCGGAGCAACCGGCGGAATTCGTCGACTACCTGATCGACCTCGGTGTGTTCCGGCGGCGCTCGGACGACCGGATTGACGTGCCCGACTTGTACCTGTCCGGTCTGAACCTGCGGCGGAAGGGGGGCGTCAGGAGAGGCGCGAGGGCGGCCGGCGGAGCATGATTCGAAGTGGCTTCCGAAGAATCCCGGGCGAGGCCAGGCGCTGGACGCTGGTGGGCCTGAGCGCCAGTTCGCGCGCGGCAGTAGGTGTGGTCCGACGGCCAGAGGAGCCGGGGGGGATCTTCAAACGCTTGTTGCCGGCAGCGCGCAGCGAAGGGCCGGACGAGTCTTTGCGCGGTGGCGATCGCCGACGGGGCAACCGCTATAATCGACGGACGTACGCCGGCCCACGGACGAGGCCGGCGCCGGATCCCGGAAGACACGGAGAAGACCATGACGCGATGCTTACTGTCCGTCGTCGTCCTGACGTTGCTCGGCGCCGCGCCGGCGGTCGCGCAGCGGAACTGGAACGCGCCGTTTCCGGCCCACCACGTCATCGACAACATCTACTTCGTCGGAACCGAGCAGCTCGGCACCTTCCTGATCACGACGCCCGAGGGGCACATCCTTATCAACAGCGACTTCGAGTCGACGGTGCCGTCGATCCGCGAGAGCATCGAGACGCTGGGATTCGAGTTCACGGATATCGCGATCATCCTGGGCAGCCACGCGCACGGAGACCACATGGAGGCCGACGCGCTCGTGAAGGAGCTGACGGGGGCCGAGGTCATGGTGATGCGCGAGGACATCGAGCGGATCCGCGCGATGCGTCCGGGCGGCAAGGAGCACCCCGTCGACCGGATTCTCGACGACGGCGACGAGGTGACGCTGGGCGGCACGACGCTGGTCGCGCACCGCACCGCGGGGCATACGAAGGGATGCACGAGCTGGGCGACGAACGTCGAGGAGGCGGGACAGAGCTATCTGGCGCTGATCGTGTGCAGCTTCGGCGTCAACCCCGGCTACGTCCTCGTCGACAACCCCGACTACCCCGAGATCGCCGACGACTATCGCGCCACCTTCGCGAAGGCGCGTTCGTTGCCGGTCGACGTCTTCCTCGGCTCGCACGGCTACTGGTACGACATGGAGCGCAAGCTCGAGCGGGCGATGAGCCGCGCCGAGGGCGCCCCCAACCCGTTCATCGACCGCCCGGGTTATCTCGCACACATCGACATGCAGGAGCAGCGGTTCCAGGAGATGCTGGCCGAGCAGGAAGCCGCGCGCTGACCCCCGGGGCGCTCGACCCGCACCGACCCCTGCGACCGTGGGCGGCGTCCGGCGCGCTCATTCGCCGAGTGGGGCGGCGACGCCGACGCCGTACTCGTAGACGAGTCGGCCGCCGAGCTCGGCGGTGAGGGCCAGCAGCACGAGGCCCGCGAGTCCGGCCGCGGCGAACGCGAGGCGGGCCGCCCTTTGGGGCGCCACGTTCTCGCGTGCGGCCGCCTCGCCGATCCCGGTCCGATGCAGGGTCGCGCTGCCGATTCCCAGCCGCCACACCCGCGCCGCGGTTAGTCCGCCGAAGTAGACCAGGCACCAGAGCGCCCAGGTCCAGTGTCTGTCGACGACGGGCACCGCGAGGCCCGGCGTGTAGACCTCGGGGGCGGCGGCGCGTCCCGTGAGGTAAGCGGCGCCGAGGGCCAGCGAGCCCGCGAGGTAGAGGGCCGTCGACACGGTGGCGACCGGCTCGGGACGACGCCGCAGCAGGGCCAGGAGCTCGGCCGCGAACGCGGTGACGAGCAGGCCGATCGGCAGGTGCACGACCAGCGCGTGGGCGTTGGGCAACCAGTCGGTAAGCCCGGTCATCGGCGATTGCGGCCTCCGCGTGCGGGGTGCATGGTGGTGACGATACCAGCGAACGGTCCTGCGGAAACACCGAGGTGCCGTCGAACGTCGTGTCCGACCAGGACCGCGATGGGCGTCCAAGATAACATTGCAAATTGTCTGGAGCGTGGACGAATTTCAAGGATGATTCCCGCGAATCATGGCGCGTCTCCGAGCCGTCGGCGCGAGCGGTGGTCCGTGATAACGTGCGGGGCGAGCGAGCCGCGTGGAGGATGGCGGTTCCCGAGACAGGGAGTGTGAGATGACGGACAGAGGCAAGCGGCGGCGGGGCGTGCGTTGGGCGGCGGTTCTTGCGGCGAGCGCGCTCGGTGTCGCCGGTCTCGGCCTGGTCCTGCCGGCGACCGCCCCGCTCGCGGCGGCGGAAGATCTGCCGCTGGCGTCGGCAGAGTCGGTGGGCATGTCGGCGGAGCGGCTGCAGCGGATCGACGACTACTTCCAGCGGTTCATCGACGACGGGCAGATCGCCGGCGCGGTGACCCTGGTGGCCCGCCGGGGCAAGGTGGTGCATCACTCCGCGGTGGGGTGGCGGCATCGGGAAGCGGAGCAGCCGATGACCACCGACGCCATCTTCACCCTGATGTCGATGACCAAACCCATCGTGTCCGCCGGCCTCATGATGCTGTTCGAGGAGGGCCGCTTCCGGCTCGACGATCCGATCGTGGACTGGATTCCGGAGTACGCGGACCACAGCGTCCTCGAGCGCGACGGTCCTCGCCGCCGGCGGGTTCCCGAAGCCCGGCCGGTGACCATTCGCCACGTGCTGACCCACACGTCCGGGTTGACATTGAACCCGAACAATGCCGGGCTGTCGGAGGAAGAGCGGCGGTACGTCACCAACGACGGGGAGCCGTTCGCCACCATCGGCGAGCGGGTCACCCGGGCGGCGGGCATTCCGGGGGCGTTCCATCCCGGGGACCACTGGCAGTACGGGTCGTCCACCGATTTCGTCGCGGTCCTGGTGGAGAAGATCTCGGGCCAGCCGATCGACGAGTTCCTGCAAGAGCGGATCTTCGAGCCGCTCGGCATGCCCGACACCTTCTACAACGTCCCCCGCGGCAAGGTCGATCGCGTGGCGGCGGTGTACCGGCCGACCGACGACGGCAAGTCGGAGCTGATGCGGGCGCCGGAATTCCGGGAACCGACGACGTACTTCCCGGGGGTGGCGGGGCTGAACGGCACGTCGGCCGACTACTTCCGGTTCGCCCAGATGATCGCGAACGGCGGCGAGCTCGACGGCGTGCGCCTGCTGGGCCGCATGACCGTCGACCTGATGATCAGCAATCACACCGGCGCCAAGGACGTCTACGTTCGGGGGGGCGGGTACGGGTTCGGACTGGGCTTCGGGGTGCTCGTCGACCCGACGCAGTCCTTCGATGCGCTCTCGCCCGGCAGCTACGGCTGGGGCGGCGCCTACGGCACCCTCTACTGGGCGGACCCGGTGGAGGACCTCGTCGGCCTCATGTTCATCCAGCTGCCCGGCCACGGGCCGATGAACATCCGGCAGCGGTTCACCAACGTCGTCACCCAGGCGGTGGTCGACAGTTGGGCCGACCAGCGCCCCCGGGTGCTCGGGTACGACATCCCGCGGTGACGGTCGGCAGCCCTTGGCGGGACCCCCGCTTCGCACGCGGCCGGCGAGCCGCAGGGTGGATCGCCGGTCGAATGCAGTTCAGACTGGTCCGACCAGCGCCCCCGGGTGCTCGGGTACGCCACCCCGCGGTGACGGCCGGCAGCCCTTGGCGGGACCCCCGCTTCGCACGCGGCCGGCGAGCCGCAGGGTGGATCGCCGGTCGAATGCAGTTCAGTTGGTCTGACCAGCGCCCCCGGGTGCTCGGGTACGCCACCCCGCGGTGACGGCCGGCAGCCCTTGGCGGGACCCCGCTTCGCACGCGGCCGGCGAGCCGCAGGGTGGATCGCCGGTCGAATGCAGTCGGGCATTCCGCCACGGGTGGCTCGGCGGGCGGATCAGTCCGGCGTGACGCAACGGAAGTTCGCGGCGTCGTCGGTGCTGCCGGCGCCGCTCCACTGCGCCACCTGGGGATAGGGGCAGAGCGGCCGGGTGCGCACGACCTCGCCGCCCTCGACCTTCGAGGCGACGATGCGCTCCGGGGCGCGGCCCTCTTCGACCCAGGCCTCGAGGGCGGACAGGGCGTCGAACGTGTCCGGCCCCGGACCGCCCCGGCAGTGGCCCATTCCCGGCACCATGAACAGGCGGACGAACTCCTGTGCCTCAGAGAGCGCGGTGGACGCATCGTCGCCGCCGGCCACGGTCCTGACCACGTCGTCGTAGTAGTCGATCGTCCCGAGCGGGGAGATGTCGGCGTCGCTCCACCCGTGATAGAGCAGCAGCTTGCCGCCGGCGTCGCGCAGCGGCCGCAGGTCGGGGTCGTTCGCGTCGAGGGCGGGGCCGGTCCGCTCCAGCGCCACCGGCAGGTCGCGGCCGTAGTCCCACGAGCGGAAGTTCCAGTCGGGGTCGCCGAACACCATGAACTTCATGAAGTCGTTCGCGGCCTGGTAGTGCGTGCTCTGGAACCGGTCCGGACCGGTGACCCAGCGCGACCAGCCGCCGGGGTCGTCCTCGCCGCCCGGCACCAAGCCGGGGTAGATCACCTCGCCGGCCGCGTTCACCGGGCCGCGCCAGATGTCCTTCACCGCCTGCACCTGCTTCGGGGTGAGACAGCCCTGTTCGTCCTGGCCGGGCCGGCAGGTCAACGCCGCCGGATCGAAGCCGCAGGCGCGCGGGTCGTCGATCACGCCGTCCTCGATGCCGTCGATCGCGTCGCAGGCGGCGGTGACCGCCTCGCCGAGCAGCACCGCCTTGCCGGGCGGGATCCAGCTGTCGGGGTCGCCGAGCGTCGCCAGCGCGTACCAGAGATGGGCGGCCGCGTAGAAGCGGGTCCAGTCGTGGGCGGGGTCGCCGACGATCAGGCCGTCGAAGTCCTCCGGATACCGCTGCGCCTCCATCATGCCCTGCTGCCCGCCCTTCGAGCAGCCGACGTAGTAGGCGTACTCGGGCGCCCCGCCGTAGAACGCCTCGGTGATCGCCTTCCCGTGGACGGCGGTCAGGTGCAGCGACCGGTGCCCGAAGTCCTCGATCAGGTCGGGGCGGTCGAGGGCCCAGCTCGCATCGAATCCTCCGGCGCCCGGCCGGACGTGCCCGGTGTCGGTGCTCGACGTGGCGTAGCCGCGGTTCAGGGCCCCGGCCATGGCGCCGTAGCTGATCACCCCGGCCATGCCGCCGTTGCCGGCGGTGTGGAACTTGCCGTTCCAGGTGTCGGCGGGCAGCCAGACCTCGAAGTTGACGGCGGGCTCGCTGGTGGAGGCGACGCGGCAGAACGCCGGCACCTCGAGCGGCCGCGCCGCGCCGGGCGGCGTGAACGCGCCGGCCGGCACCGCCTCGGCCACCCGGATGGTGGTGTCCGGCAGGGCGAGATCGGCCAGCGCCGCGCACGCCGCGAGCTGGGCGGGCAGGGCCGCGCTCCCCGCGGCCTTCGCGCCTCGGGTGGATACGGCCGAGGTGGCCAGCACCGCCGCCACCGCGGCGCATCCGAACAACGTCATCGATCGTCGCATCATCTCGTTCTCTCCGGCCTCGAGCCGAATGCGCTGAGGTGTTTCAGGCGCGCCTGCTTACCTACAGCCAAACAGTTCTTCGACTTCGACCAAGTGTGCCTACTGCTTCTCCGCGCCAAGCCCGAGCCATGATGTCACAAGCGCCGACTACATCCTGCACTGCGAACCCCACAAGCACGGCCGTCGCATCATTCGCATCATTAGCTATTAGCCTGCTCCCTGCGGTTCGTGACTCCACCGTTCTCGGTCAACGAGAACTCGATGGACAGAACTGCCATCGACCCTTGGGCGCCGCGCTACGGCTCCGCCGTTCGGCTGTTCGATCCCGGTCCGATGCCTGCGGCTCCGGGGCTGTGTGCCGCCCGGAAGCAGGCATAGTTCTGCGCCGGGGTCGGTGACTCCAGCTCCTCTTCGAACACCCGCAGGCACTCGGCCGCTTCGAACCCGACCCGCCGCAACAGACCGAGATGCGTCGCGATGTCGAACCGGCCGGGTTCGTACTCGTGCACCGCGCCGTCCGGCTTGATGAAGTCGCCGTTCAGCAGCAGCCCCCGGCTTCCGAGGGTCTTCGCGCACCCCGCGTAGACGTGCTCGACCTTGGCCGGGCCGCCCAGATCGTGCAGCGCCCACGTCGAGACGACGGCGTCCACCGGACCGGCCAGGTCCTCCCACCACGGGTCCGCCAGCAGGTCGGCCTGCGTGAAGACGACGCGGTCGGCATGGGATCGCAGCCGCCGGGCGGCGATGTCGAGCATCGGGCGGGAAAAATCGATGCACTGGTATCGAATCGCGGGCAGGGCGCTCAGCAGGTGGGCCGCGAGATAGCCCGGACCGATCCCCAGCTCGACGATGCGGCCGGCGGGCGGGATCCGGCTCCGCAGCTCGGACAGCATCAGGTCGAACAGGGCGAGGCGGTCGGGAGTCGGCTCGAAGCGCCCGGCCCAGTCCGCGGCGTACTCGGGGTCGTGGAACTCGTGGTCCGCCCCGACGACCGGCGTCATGGCCGCGGGTCCCCGCCGGGGTCGGCGCCGGCCAGCTCGGCCGTGGAGATCTCGCGCATGCGGTACTTCTGGACCTTGCCGGTCACGGTCATCGGAAACCCGTCGACTATCTTCCAGTAGTGGGGGATCTTGTAGGTCGCGATGGTGCCGCGGCAGAAAGCCGTGAGAGCTTCGCCGTCGAGCACCGCGCCGGGTCTCGGCTTGACCCACGCCAGCACCTCTTCCCCGTACCGGGCCGAGGGCACGCCGATGACCTGGGCGTCCGCCACGTCCGGGTGGGTGTAGAGGAACTCCTCGATCTCGCGGGGGTAGATGTTCTCGCCCCCGCGGATGATCATGTCCTTGATGCGGCCCACGATGCTGACGTACCCCGCGTCGTCCATGCACGCCAGATCGCCCGTGTGCATCCAGCGGCCGGCGTCGATCACGGCCCGGGTGGCCGCGTCGTCGTTCCAGTACCCCAGCATCACGCAGTAGCCGCGCGTGCACAGCTCGCCGCGCCGGCCGCGCGGTACCACCCGGCCGCTGTCGGGGTCGATGACGCGGATCTCGACGTGCGGATGCACCAGTCCGACGGTGTTCACCCGCTTCTCGACGGGGTCGTCGACCCGGGTCTGGGCCGAGACCGGTGCGGTTTCGGTCATGCCGTAGCAGCTCGTGATCTCGGAAATGTTCATCCGCTCGCGGACCTGCTTCATGACCTCGGCGGGACAGGGGGACCCCGCCATGACCCCGGTGCGGAGCGACGAGAAATCGGTACGCGCGAAATCGGGATGATCGAGCTGGGCGATGAACATCGTCGGCACGCCGTAGAGCGACGTGCACCGCTCGGCCTCGATCGCGGCCAGCGTCCGGTCGGGCCGGAACGCCGCGCCCGGCGTGACGATGCACGCGCCGTGGCTCGTGCACGCGAGGTTGCCGATGACCATGCCGAAGCAGTGGTAGAACGGAACCGGGATGCAGACGCGGTCCTGCTCGTCATAGCTCAGGATCTCGCCGCAGAAGAAGCCGTTGTTCAGAATGTTGTGGTGCGACAGGGTGGCGCCCTTCGGGGTGCCGGTGGTGCCGGAGGTGTACTGGATGTTGATCGGGTCGTCGAACGTCAGGCTGGCTTCGCGCGCCGCCAGCTCGCCCTCGTCGACCGGTGCGCCTTCCTCGAGCAGCGCCGTCCATCCGTCGTCGAGCACCACCGTCTCCTGTAACGCCGGGCACTCGGGACGGACCCGTTCGAGAATCTCCACGTAGTCTCGGGCTCGGAATCCCTGCGACAGCAGCAGGAGCCGCAGACCCGACTGGTTGAGTGCCTGCTGCAGCTCCCGCGCCTGGTAGGCCGGGTTTACGTTGACGAGGATCGCGCCGATGCGGGCGGTGGCGTACTGCGTGACGACCCACTCGAAGCGGTTGGGAGCCCAGATGCCGACCCGGTCCCCCCGGTCGATGCCCCGATGCAGGAGCGCCTTGGCCAGCGCCGTCGTGGCGTCCCAGAGCTGCCGGTAGGTGGCCCGGTAGCCCTGGGCCGGGGCTACCAGCGCGTCGCGGTCGCCGCAGCGTTCGACGGTGCGGCGCAGGTTTTCCCCGATGGTCTCGCCGAGCAGGGCCACGGAGCTGGCGCCGTGCACGTAGGATGGCAGGCTCATGGCAGCAGAGGCGAGGATACTGCGTCGCCGCCGGCGATTGCAAAGCGCCGGACGGCGTTCGGGGAGTCTCGATTCTCGCTTGCGGTCGCGCGGTGGCACGCGGAGCTCGAACGCCGTCATCCGATTCAACGGATTGCGCCAGCCGCCCTGCGCCGGGCGGTCCTTGTCCGGGTGGGAAGAGGGTGCGGGGGACGCGGCGGGGCGGGTGTGGAGCGGCGCGGCTCTACCGCGCGCTGCCGTTTCGGACGCGGCGCGCCAGCGCGGCGCGGTCCACCTTGCCGACCGCGTTTTCCGGCAGCCTGTCGACGAGGTGGATGCGTACCGGGACGTGGGCTCTCGATAGCTGCTCGGCGACCATCGCATCGAGCTCGCCGGCGCCGGGGGGCGCACCCGCTCGCGGCTGCACGAACGCGACCGGAACCTCGCCGAGATCGGCGTGCGGTTCGCCGACGACGCAGCACGATTCCACTGCCGGGTGCCGCTCCAGCACGCTCTCGATGGCCCGGGGCGACAGATTCTCGCCGCCCCGGATGATGACGTCCTTGAGGCGGCCGGTGATGAACAGGTACCCGTCGGCGTCGAACCGGCCCAGGTCTCCGGACCGCAGCCATCCGTCCCGGAGGACCGTTGCCGATGAGCTGTCGACATAGCCCTTCATCACCGCTTCGCCCGCTATGCACACTTCCCCCTCGGCGCCATCGGGGACGGTCTCCCCGGTTCCCGGCCGCAGCAGCCGCACTTGCTGGCCGGGCAGTGCGGTGCCGACGCTGCCGATGCGCCGGGCGCCGGGCGGGTTCATGGTCGACGTGCACGTCGCCTCGGAGAGGCCGTACGAGACGACGAGGGGCACCCCGAACGCCGCTTCGATGCGCTGGTGGAGGCTCACCGGGATCGGCGCCGACCCGCAGCGCAGGAAGCGCAGGGAGGCGCGCCGGCCGGGGTTCCGGAGGTGCGGCAGCATCCGGGAGTACATGGTGGGGACTCCCGTCAGGTAGGTCACGCCGTACTCCTCGATCTGGTCCTCGACCTCCTCGGGCTGGAAGCGTTCGGCCAGCACGACGATCGCGCCCGCGAGAAGCGGCGCGATCAGTTGGTTGTTCACGCCGTTCGTATGGTGGAGCGGCATCAGGTGGAGGAGCCGGTCGGCGGAGGTGATCCCGGTGCGGGCGACGATGCCCCCGGCGTTGCAGATCAGGTTGCCGTGGGTGAGCAGCACCCCCTTGGCCCGGCCGGTGCTGCCCGAGGTGAGCTGCAGCATCGCCGGGTCGGCGGTCGCGAGCGGGGGGCAGAACCCGCCCGGAGGCTCGTCCGTCGCAGGTCCCGGCGGCGTGGCCGGCTCGTCGGTCGTGCACGCCCCGGCGCCGGCCGCGCCGCGCGGAGACGGCTCCGCGGCGAGGCGCGAGAGCCGGAGGGTGTGGAGGCCGGCGCGGGTCAGCCCTGGCGCCATCGACTCGCTCTCGCCCTCGAGACAGACGCTCCGGGCGCCGGCGGCGTCCAGGCGGGCGCGCACCGCCTCGATGGACCCGCGCGAGTCGACGAGGCACGGGCAGCCGCCCGCCTGCATGATGCCGAAGAACGCCGCGACGGTAGCGGGAGAGCGCGACCCGAGCAGCCCGACGATTTCCTCGCGCGGGAGATCGTGCAGGGCTTGCGCGACGTTGTCGATCCCTTCGCGCAGCCCGTTGTACGACACCGATCCGAACCGGCCGAGCAGCGCGATTCGGCCGGCGCTCGCGTGGCGGTCGAGGCGCTCGCGCAGCAGATGGCTCAGAGAGGGGCCGTTGGACAACACTGGCAGCCGCCCCGGTTCATGGAACCGCCCTCGACGTCGAGCGTGCCCCGTCGCCTGACCCGGCCATCGCCGCCTCGCGGCTCCGGTCGCCGTCCGACCGACCCTCCGGCGGTCCGGGCCGTTCCTCGGCGCGGACTACTCGCGCCGCCAGCTCGGAAACCGCCGCCCGACGGCTCCGATTGCCGTTCGACCAACCCTCCGGAGACTCGGCGCCTCCCGGCAGGAGGCGGCGCCGCGCTACGGTGCAGACGCCTACTGGATCGAGACGTCGGCATCGCGCTCGAACCTCCCGTCAGGGTCGAGGGAATGCAACGCGGTGGCCTCCCGCGCGGTGGGGAGCGGCGTGGGGGCCGCGCCGGCCGCGTCGAAGTCGAACCCGGTCCGCCCGCGGACGTCGGCGAGCGACACCTCGGGATGCCAGGACCGGAGGGTCAGCCGGTTCTCACGCTTCACGAAGACCGCGATCGAAGTGACCACCCCATGCAAGCCGCCGGCCGCGGTCACGAAGTCGAGCCGGTCGACGAGGGTGCGCGTCGAATGCTCGGTGCGCCAGGTGACCGCCCGCCGCGCCGTCGGCAGCATGACCGCGCCGCCGCCCCCACCTGGCAGGCGCACCTTGGGGCGATGCCAGTCGCCGATCACCGATACGTTCGTACGGCCGAGCCCGTCGATCTGCGCGGCGCCGAGAAAGCACAGGTCCATGCCCCCGCGCGTGCACAGGTCGTAGAAGTCCTCGTTGGCGAAGATCGCCGTCGAGTGTTCCGCGAGCACCGGGTCCGAGCTGGAGAGCGGTATCTTCGACGGCCGGGGTTGCACGCCGCCGGCCACGTTCAGGTACACGAAGTCGAAGTCGTAGGCCCGCTTGGCGAGCAGGCAGGCGAGCATGGGCGGCGTCGAGTTCACCCCGCTGAAGGTCACCTCGTCGGGCCGCACGAAACGGGCGAGGTTGGTGACGATGTACGAGAAGCCCGACCAGCTCTCAGACACGCGCCGGCTCCGCCGCTTCCGGGGCGCGTTCCAGATGGGCGTCGAGCGGCCGGCTGGCGTCCATGTACTCCTCGACCGCCGGGTAGTCGATTTCGTAGTGCGGCCAGCACGACCCCGGCCACGCCCCGTTCGGCGCCACGCTCACCGCCTGCACCAGGAAGCCCGGCACGAGGGTGAGCTCGGGACGGTCCTCGAACGACGCGGCGGGGGCGAGGGCTTCCGCCACGACGAAGACCTGCCGGGCGGCGCGGGTGAGGATGCGGTCCCAGTGGGAGGTGCCCTGGACGCGGGCGTCGCCGTGCTCGTCGGCCTCGTTCACGTGTATCACCGCGAAGTCGGGGCGAATCGCCGGGATCACCCAGACGTCCTGGCCCGAGCCGTACGGATCGGTGATCGACGCCCAGCGGTTGAGCGCCGCCAGGTCCGAGCCGTGGACGCCGCCCACCGGCTGGAACGGTATCCCGAAGGCGGCGGCCCGCAGGCCCGCGGTCAAGGTCATGCACGCGTGCTCTTCGAGCTGGATCTGCTGTCGTTCAACCGCGCGGCGATACCAGGGGGCCAGGCCGAAGTTGCCCTCCATCGCCACGATGCCGGCGCGGGCCCTGGCGACGCACCCGGCGCGGCACAGGATGTCGAGGTCGTAGCCCGGCGACTGCTTGATGATCTCGAGGTTGCGCTTGCGCTGGCGAATCAGTTCGCGCACGAACGCGAAGGGGCCGCGGTGGAGAAAGCTGCCGCCCAGCGCCACCGAGGCGCCGTCGGGCACCCGCGCCGCCAGGTCGGCGAGGGGCATGACCGTGGTTCCGGAAGACGGTGTCGGCTTCACGTGTTCCTCTCCCGCCATTCGGCCGGATTGACGCCCGGCTTCCCGTTAATCGGCCGGACCAAGGACGCCGCCGGAAACTGTCTGCCGTGTACCAAGCGCGCGAAACCGCAGGAATGGGCTGTGCCCGGGTGCAGGTGGCAACCCAATATCGATCACTGTCCTGATTAAGGCTCGGCCTTCGGCTGGTCGTAGCTCAGCTCGACGTACCCGTCGCGCGGGGTCCACTGCATGCGCCGGGCCGGCAGGTCCGAGTCGTCTCCCATCCGGTTGACGTAGACGAGAATCTCGGCGTAGTCGTCCTTGATCGGCTCGATCAGCGCCCGCGCAATCGTTTCGGACTGCTCCGGGTCTTCCGCTTCGACCTCGATCACGAACGCGCCGTGCGCGGTGGCCATGTTGCGCACGTACCACCCCTCGTTGACCAGAGACGGTTCGTCGGGGTCGGCGGGGCGGCCGGGCGGTTGGCCAGGCAGGGCGTCGAGAGTGACCACCTCCAGCTCGCCGGCCGGGTTCTGTCCGCCGGTTTCCGTGGGCGCGCGGCGGAGGTTCCAGTTCATCACGAGGAGGGCGACGGCGCAGCCGGCCAGTCCCAGACGGAGCCACGCGCGGAGACCGAGACCGAGCAGCGCGGGCATCGGGGGGCGTGGTATAAGTGGCATGGACGCCGTCCTGATGTCGTTTCGAGGGCGCGAAGCCCTCGCCCCCCAGGCACGTTTCTCTCCGCGGATGTTCGTCCGGCGCCGGCGACCGGCTCGCGGCGGCCGCGGTCGGCCGGCGCGTTCCGTCAGGGTAGCACGCCGCGAGTGTCGGGAGCGCGGTCCGGGGGCATGTCGGCGGCACGGACGGGGGGACAGGAGCGTAGTTCAATGATGACGGGAAGAATCCGACGCACGGCCGGCCTGATTCTGGCGCTGTCCGTGCTGTCGTATGCCGGAGCCGCGCGAGCGCAGACCCTCGAGGAGATCGTCGACGCGAGCCTCGAGGCGACGGGCGGGCGCGAGGCCCTGGGGCGCATTGCCAGCGTGCGGCAGACCGGCACGTTCTCGATGAGCACCCCGTTCGGAGATCTGGAGGGTGACGTCGAGTCCGTCATCATCCCGAACCAGAAGCTCTACCAGAGCCTCGACAGCGACCTGTTCCAGCAGACGACCGGCTGGAACGGCACCGCCGCCTGGCAGTCGGACAGCACCCAGGGGGTGATCGACGTCACCGGGCCGCCGGCGGCGGTGCTGGCCGCGCAGTCATCGCTGCACCCGTTCTGGGAGTACGGCACGACGGGACCGGACGCTGCGGCGTTCAGCCGCCTCGACGACGCCGAGGTGGACGGCCGGAATCACCACGTCGTGCAGGTTACTTGGCAGGACATCGAGTACCGGGTCCTCGTCGATGCCGACACCCTGCTGATGTCACGGATCCAGTTCGCCAACGAGGTGCCCGGACTGGGCACGGTGACGGTGACCGCCGATGCGTCCGACTACGAGGAGCACGGCGGCGTGATGTGGCCGGCCAGCAACACCATCGAGGTCGAGGGTGCGCTCACGATAGACATGCGCATCACCGGTGTCGAGATCAACGGCGAGGTTGACCAGTCGATCTTCGAAAAGCCCTGAACCATGTGGGCCCGGGAATCGTCGCCTGCGGCTCCCTGCCGCCCAACCGACCCGCCGGGAGTCGACGCCGTTTCCGCGGCGCGGCCTCCGGGCGGGGAGGTCTCCGCGGGGGCAGCCGGCCGGTTCGGAGAGGTCCGGCCCGCCACCGTCACACGTGCAGGTTGCCCCGCCCGGGTCTCGCGAACGAGTAGAGGGTCATGCCGGCCGCCGTCGCCATGTCGACGGCCACGCTCGACGCGGCGCCCACCGAGACCATCGCGGGGATGGCCGCCATCAGCGCCTTCTGCACCAGCTCGAAGCCGGCCCGGCCGCTGACGACCAGAATCCGGTCGCGGAGGGGCAGCCCGTCGCGCAGCACGAAGTGGCCGATCACCTTGTCCACCGCGTTGTGGCGGCCGATGTCCTCGCGCACGCACAGCAGCTCGCCGTCCAGCGTGAAGATGCCCGCGGCGTGGATGCCGCCGGTCGCGTGGAAGAGGGCCTGCTCGGCGCGGAGGCGGTCAGGCAGCGTCTCGAACAGCGCCGGCCGGCACTCGACCGGCGTGACCGGTGGCAACTCTCGATCGAGCTCGTCCATCGATGCCTTGCCGCAGACGCCGCAAGCGGCCGTCGCCCGGAATTGGCGCTCCGGCTCGGCGGTCGCGGGCGCCGGGGCGGCGGGGTCCGCGAGGGTGACCTCGACCCGGTCGCCGGCGAAGCTCGTCACCCTGATCCGGCTCGGTGCGCCGCCCGCCCGCGCGCCGGGAATCGCACGCAACGACACGATTCCCGCGCCGGACGCGATCAACCCCTCGGCGTAGAGGAAGCCCGCGGCGAGCTCCTCGTCGTTTCCGGGCGTGCGCATGGTGACGACGAGCGGCTTGCCGTCGAGCCGTAGCTCGAGCGGCTCTTCGACGACGATCAGGTCCTGATCGAGCCGCTCGCCACGCCGTCGCACGCTGACGGTTCTGAGAGCGGGCGAGAGAGCAGCTTCCAATGTCATGAAGCGATCATAGTCCTGTCTGGTCGTGGCGAACGCCGGTTGAAGGCACCGGCCGGATCAGGACCGTTCAGGCCACAGATCGCCGAACCCGGCGCGACCGGGTATCCCGCCGGTGCCGTGCGGACGACGCTACGGGTGGATGGCCGACGATGCTTGCCGCCCGCACGGCCAACCGGCAACCCGGACGACGGCGACCGCGGGGTCAGCGGCGGGCGCCCGTCCGCAGGGTCTCGGTGGGGATTTCGTGCGCCGCCCGGTCTTGGCTATGTTAGTCTTTGGCTGGTATGGCTGATTCGGCGATATCCCGGCGCACCTTTCTGAAGGCTGCGGCCGGCGGCGCGGTCGCCGTCAGCGCCCTCGGCTTCGATCTCCGGCCCGCCCACGCCGCCGTCCGCCAGCTCAAGATTCAGAACGCGACCGAGTACCGCACGGTCTGTCCGTACTGCGCGGTCGGCTGCGGGACCATCGCCTACGTCCACGGCAGCGGCGGCCTGAACACGAAGAACACCGTCATCCACGTCGAGGGCGACCCCGACAACCCGATCAACGGCGGCACCCTCTGCCCGAAGGGCGCGTCGCAGATGCAGCTCGCGATCAGCCCGCGGCTGCGGCACCAGCCGCTGCTGCGCCGGGCCGGCGCCGCCGACTGGGAAGAGGTCGACTGGGACACGGCGATGGGCTGGTTCGCGCGCAAGTTCAAGGAGTCGCGCGACGCCTCGTTCCGCGAGCGGGACGACGCAGGGCGGGTCGTGAACCGCACCGACGGGATCGCCTGGGTCGGCAGCGCCACCGTCTCGAACGAGGACGCCTACCTCATCACCAAGACGATGCGCGCCATGGGCCTGGTCTACATCGACCATCAGGCCCGCATATGACACAGCCCCACGGTGGCCAGTCTGGCCGCCACGTTCGGCCGCGGTGCGATGACCAACCACTGGAAGGACATCAAGAACACCGATGTCATCCTGGTGATGGGCGCCAACCCCGCGGAGAACCATCCGTGCGGGTTCAAGTGGGCCATTGATGCACGTGACAACCGGGGCGCGAAGCTCCTGACCATCGATCCGCGCTTCACCCGCACGTCGGCGGTCGCCGACCGCCATATGCAGATCCGGCCCGGATCGGACATCGGGGTGCTCGGCGGGCTGATCCGCTATACGCTCGAGAACGACCTCTACCACGCCGACTACGTGCGCGCGCACACCAACGCGACGTTCGTCGTCGGCGAGGAGTACGGCTTCGCGGACGGCCTGTTCGCCGGCTTCGACGAGGCCGCGAGCAACTACGACAAGACGGCCTGGGACTACGAGCGGAGCCAGGACGGCTACGTCCGCCGCGATCCGTCGATGGCGCATCCGCGCGCGGTCTTCCAGCTCCTGCAGCAGCACTACGAACGCTACACGCCCGCCGTCGTGGCCGACATCGCCGGCTGCTCGGAGGAAGAGTTCCTGCAGATGGCCGAGATCATCTGCTCGACGGGGCGGGCCGACCGGGTCGGGACGATCATGTACGCGGTCGGCTGGACCATGCACACGGTCGGCAGCCAGATCATCCGGACCGCGGCGATCCTGCAGTTGCTGCTCGGGAACATCGGACGGCCGGGCGGCGGCATCAACGCCCTGCGGGGCCACGCCAACGTGCAGGGGGCGACGGACCATGCCATCGTCGCCGGCATCCTGCCCGGCTATCTGAAGGTGCCCACGCCGCCGCAGACGTCGCTGGCCGCGCATTTCGACGACTCGACGCCGCGGCCGCTCGTCCCCGACACCGTCAACTACTGGGGCAACTACCCGAAGTTCTACGTGTCGCAGATGAAGGCGTGGTTCGGCGAGCACGCGACGCCCGACAACGGCTTCGCCTACGACCACCTCGCCAAGCAGGACGGCGACGCGACGTGGCTGTCGATCTGGGACAAGGCGCGCCAGGGGACGCTGGATGGCTTCGTCGCCCTCGGCTTCAATCCGCTGCTGGCGGGTCCCGACGTGCCGCGTCTGCTCGACTCGATGTCGAAGCTGAAGTGGAAGGTGGTCATCGACCCCTTCATGCTCGACTCGGCCGAGTTCTGGAAGGCGCCGGGGATGGACCCGGCCGCCATCGACACCGAGGTGCTCTATCTGCCGTCGTCCCACTGGATCGAGCGCGACGGCTCGTTCACCAACAGCGGGCGCTGGGCCCAGTGGAAGGAAAAGGCGATCGACCCGCCGCTCGGCGTGCGCTCCGACACCTGGATCCTGTCCGAGCTCTTCTGGCGGGTGAAGGAGCTGTACCAGGCCGAGGGCGGCGCCTGGAACGATGCCATCCAGCACCTGACGTGGGACTATCTCAACCCCCGCGAGCCGACCATGGTCGAGCTGGCGAAGGAGATCAACGGCTACGACCTGCAGAGCGGGCGGCTGCTGTCGTCGTTCGGCGAGTTGGCCGATGACGGGACGACCGCTTCCGGCAACTGGATCTACACCGGCAGCTATACCGAGGCGGGCAACCAGATGCAACGCCGCGGCACCGCCGACCCGACCGGACTCGGGATGCACCACGACTGGGCGTTCAGTTGGCCGGCCAACCGCCGCGTGCTCTACAACCGCGCGTCGGCCGATGCCGAGGGGCGGCCCTGGGATCAGAGCCGCGCGGGCATTGCCTGGAACGGGCGCGAGTGGATCGGCGACGTCCCGGACTACGGGCGGACGACGCCGCCCGATGCGGCCGGCGCCTTCATCATGACCGAGGAGGGCGTCGCGCGCCTCTTCAGCACCCATCTCGCGGACGGTCCGTTCTCGGAGCATTACGAGCCGGTCGAGAGCCCGTCGCCGAACGTGCTGCACGACAACGTGCCGATCAACCCGGTCATCCGCTGGTACGACGGCGTGCGCGAGACGCTCGCCACCGGGGAGGACGACTTCCCCTACGCCTGCACGATCTACCGCGTCGTCGAGCGGGAGCACTTCGTCACGAGCAACGTGCCCCTGCTGGTCGAGGCGATGCCCGACTTCTTCGTCGAGCTGCCCGAGGGCCTCGCGGCGGAGAAGGGGATTCCCAACGGCAGCCAGGTGCGCGTCTGGTCGAAGCGGGGCGAGGTGCAGGGGACGGCGATCGTCACCAAGCGGATCAAGCCGCTCCGCGTGAACGGCAAGGTCGTCTGGACGGTTGGCATCCCGGTCCACTGGGGGTTCGTCGGCCTGACCCAGGGATCGATGGCGAACCTGCTGACGCCCTTCGTCGGGGACGCGAACACCAACTGCCCCGAGTTCAAGTCGTTCCTGGTCAACGTGGAGCGTGCCTGACATGGCCGACACCCTTGCCATCCGCCGCGTCTCCGCGACCCCGGACGCCTACATTCCGATGAGCGCGCTCCGGTCCGGCGGGCCGACCTACGCGAAGCTCGTCGACATCGGGGCCTGCATCGGCTGCAAGGGGTGCGAGGTCGCCTGCAAGGAGTGGAACGATCTCGGCATCGAGCCGACCGCCAACTTCGGCAGCTACCAGAGCCACAAGGACCTGAGCCCGAAGACGTGGCTGCTGATGCGCTTCAACGAGGTGGAGATCGACGGCAACCTCAACTGGCTGATCAAAAAGGACGCCTGCCTGCACTGCGAGGATCCGGGCTGCCTGTTCGCCTGTCCCGCGCCCGGGGCCATCGTGCAGTACACGAACGGCATCGTCGACTTCAACCAGGAGAACTGCATCGGGTGCCAGTACTGCGTCACCGGCTGCCCGTTCGACATTCCCCGTTTCGACGTCCACACGCGCAAAGTCTCGAAGTGCAACATGTGCGTCGACCGGGTCGAGGCGGGTCTGGAGCCGGCGTGTGTGAAGACCTGTCCGACGAACGCCATATCCTGGGGCAGCAAGCACGACATGCTGGCCCTGGCCGACCGGAAGGTGGAGACGCTGAATTCGCGCGGCTTCCAGAACGCGGCCGTCTACAACCCGGCCGGCGTCGGCGGCACCCACATGATGTACGTCGTCCCGCACGGCGACCACCTCGCGGACTACAGCCTGCCGTCGGATCCGACCGCGAGCCCGGCGCCGATGACCGCGCTCGGGTTCATGAAGCGGATCGGCGCTTACCTGATGGGCTTCGGCGTGCTCGGCGCGCTGGTCCACTTCCTTCGCTACGGGCCCGAACGGCTGGAGGAGCACGGAGACCACGCGGACGGTCCGACCCCCGAGGCGCCGTCCGCCTGACCCGATCCCTATCGCTGGCGCCATGGCTCAACGGTTGCTCACCCGCTTCACCTTCTTCGAGCGCATCCTGCACTGGGTGGTCGGCGTGACCTTCGTCCTCCTCCTGGCGACCGGCCTCGCGTTCGCGTACCCCGCGCTCTTCTGGCTGACCACGCTGCTCGGCGGCGGTCCCTCCGCGCGGATGCTGCATCCCTGGATCGGCCTTCTGTTCTTCGCGGGGATGGGCGCCATGCTCGTGATCTGGTTCCGCGACATGTTCCTGAGCGACACGGACCGGCGCTGGCTGCGCGCGATACGCCACTACGCGACGCGCGACACCGCCAACGTGCCGCCCGCGGGCAAGTACAACGCCGGCCAGAAGATGTTCTTCTGGGTGCAGGGCGCGCTCGCGATCGTCTTCGTCGCGAGCGGCGCCGCCCTCTGGTTCCCCGGCGCCTTCGGCTCGACCCTCCTTCAGTGGATGCGCCTCGCCCACTATCTCGCCACCCTCGGCGGCGGCCTGTTCCTCATCGTCCACGTCTACCTCGGCACCGTCGCCTATCCCGGCACCGCGCGCGCCATGATCGACGGCACGGTGACCGAACGCTGGGCCCGCCATCACCACCCGCGCTGGCACGAAGAGCAGACGCGCCCGTAGCGGCTCTCTCGACCGGACGGGCGCCGTGCCCCCGGCCTGGAGCACCGCGTTTCGTGGAGTTCGCGGGTGCAGCGGCCGACTTCCCCTACCCCTTTGAGATGCCGCGTCGAGCCGGGACTCGACCTGGAGCACCGCGGCGGTAAAATGACTTGCATGACCGGTATGTCGAGACCATACTGGTCACGATGAGCACCGCATCGGTATCCGAGCTGAAGGCGAACCTGTCCCGCTATCTCCGGGAAGTCCGTCGCGGCGGCGAGGTGGAGGTCCTCGACCGCGGGGCGCCGGTCGCCAGGCTGGTGCCTCCCGGGGCGTCCGACGATCGGGGAGTCCGCGCGCGGCTGATCGGCGCGGGCTTGTTGAGACCCGGTGAAGGAAACGCCGCGACCATACTGGAATCACCGCCGCTGGCGATGCCGGTCAGTCTCTCGGAGGCGCTGGCCGACGATCGGGCGGACCGGTTTTGAGGTACTGGGACGCCTCGGCCCTCGTCCCGTTGATTGTCGCCGAACCCGACAGCGATCGGGTTCGCGGCTGGCTGTCCGAAGACGATCACATCGTCACGTGGGTCTGGACGCGCACCGAGATCACGGGCGCAATCGAGCGGCGGACGCGCGAAGGGTTGCTGTCTCGGCGGCAACGCCGCGAAGTGCTCGACCGGCTCGCCGCCCTTGCCGGTCGCTGGGATGAAGTGACCGATGTGCTCGCCGTCCGGTCGCGGGCAGATGCGCTGTTGGCGCGGCACCCGCTGCGCGCCGCCGATGCGGGGCAACTCGGGGCGGCGCTCCTGGTCCAGGAGCAGCTTGCGGGTTCACTGACCTTCGCCTGTCGGGACCGACGGCTGCTGTCCGCGGCCGACCTGGAGGGTCTTCGCATACTCGCCTGACCCAGAACACCTGCGCGCGGGTCGAGCCCCTCCCGCTGGCGCTTCGACAAGTGGCTGGTGTGGAAGATCCTGGTCTGGACCAACCCCCTCTTCATCGGACCCGGACGCGTCCCCGGTGCAACAGTGTATAGAATGGGTGTGACTCGCGGCGGGGCGACCGGCTCGGTCGCCGCCCGCCGACCTTCTGGAGACGAGACGATGACACGCTGGACACTCCTGGCGGCGCTCGCGCTGCTGACGGCTCCGACCGCCGCCGCGGCGCAGGACGCCGTCCCGGTCCGCCCCGCCCACGAAGACCTGGAGCCGGGTACCCGGACCGACGACCTCGGCATCACCATCGGCATGCCCGCGAGTTATCCCGCGCGTCGTTACCCGGCCTCCCACGAGTTTCCGACGGGACCCGAGATCGGCGAGCGGCTTCCGGAGTTCTCGCTGCCGAATCAGCGGGGGCGCATCGTCGACTACCACGCGGACCGGGGCGGTTCGAAGTCGGTCGTCGTGTTCTATCGCTCGGCGGTGTGGTGACCGTACTGTCGAACGCAGCTGGTCGAGCTGCAAACGAATCTGGGGCTTTTCGAGGAGGCAGGGATCCGCGTCTACGGCGTGAGCTACGACAGTCCGGAGCAGCTCGGGACGTTCGCCGACGAGCAGGGCGTGACCTACGACCTCTTGTCTGACGTCGACTCGGCCGTGATCCGCGAGTTCGGCATCCTCAACACCCTTATCTCCCCGGACGATCCGGAGCAGGGCGCCGGCCGCAGCTTCTACGGCCTGCCGTTCCCCGGCGTCTACGTGACGGACGAGAACGGCGTGGTCATCGAGAAGTTCTTCCATCGCCACTACGCCACCCGCGAGTCGGCCGGTGCGATTCGCGACTCCGCCCTGGGCGAGATCCTCGCGCGCCACGAGGTTCCGGTCGTCGAGTTGGGCAGCGATCAGGTGAAGATCTCCGCCTTCCTGTCCGACGCGGCGATGCAGTTCGAGACCCAGTCCACGATTCACGTGCGCTTCGAGCTCGAGGACGGTCTCCACATGTACGGCCGGCCGCTCCCCGACGGCTACATCGCCTCCGAGGTGACGGTTCCCGACACCCCGGGCCTGCGGGCGGGGACGGTGCAGTACCCGCCGACGCACCCGAGGGAGTTCCCGCAGCTCGGCGTCACCCTCAACGTCTACGAGGGGGTGGTCGACGTCGCGATTCCCGTCACGCCGAACGTGGACGTGTTCCACCGGTCGAACCCCGACCGGCCGGAGGTGGTCGACCTGCCGGTCTCGGTGTTGTACCAGGTCTGCAGCGAGACGATCTGCTACACGCCGCGGACCGAGACGCTCTCGCTGGCGGTACCGTTCCAGCCCCTCCTGACCCCGGGCGCCCGGAGATAGCGAGATAGCATCGCCGGATGGCCTCTTCGCCGTGAACGGAGCGGATGTCGTGACTTGCATGGCCTTCACATGAAGACCATGCTGGTCCGGGCGAAGTTCTGCCGCCTGACGGCGGCCGGCCAACTGCGCCTCGAGGAGCGGTGCGCGAGCTGGCAGCGGCTGACGGAGGCGATGACCTTCGCGCTCGGGACGCGGCCGGGCGAGGTGTGACGGTCCCACCTGTTTGTGCCGGCGCCCGCTGATGCGGTGGGTCGGCGCTGGCGTTCGGTTATCCCATGTCGAGTCACCCGGTCTGGACACAACGTCGCCGGCGCGTCGAGCGGCTGCGCGGTGAGCATCCGCATGCGGCGGAGCTGCTGGCGTTCTACGGCGACGTGCTGGCGCTGCAGGAGCCGTTGTACGGGAAGGCGCTGGGCTCCCGGTGGCTGGGCGCGGTCGAGGCCGCGGATGGCAACGTGCCGCGGCTGCGTCTGGCCCGGTTGCCGGAACGGCCCCGCGAAAGGGCCTTTCCGCGCTTCGTGCGGGCCGTGCCGGCGTCGGCGACCGAGGTGCTGCGGGCGATAGCGGGGCGGCTCGCGTCGGAGCCCGGCGCGATGTCCGAGCTGCTGAGCGCCGCGCTGGGTGGCGGGACCCTCGCCGCCATTGCCGCGTCACTCGATTGCGAGGCGGCGGCGCTGGAGTTCTTTCCGCGCGCCTTCCTGCAGCCCATCGCCGAGGCGCTCGCCACGCAAGCGGCGGCCGGCGCCGTCGGCGAGCCCGCCAGCGACCGCGGCGGCTCTGTCTCCGGAGATGCCGATGCCCGCGCCGCCTGCCCGTACTGCGGGGCGGCGCCGATCGCCGCAGTGCTGCGCGACGAGCCCGAGGCCAGGGGCCGGCGGGCGCTGCTCTGTTCGCTCTGTCTGACGGAATGGGTGTTTCCGCGGATGCGTTGTCCGGCCTGCGGGGAGGAGCGCCCGGACCGCCGCCCGCATCACGTCTCCGAGTCGTGGCCGCACGTCCGTCTGGAGGAGTGCGGGTCGTGCCGGACCTACGTCAAGGCGATCGACCTGCGCGAGGCCGGCCTCGCCGTCCCCGTCGTCGACGAGTTGGCGTCGGTCGAGCTCGACCTCTGGGCGGCCGGGCAGGGGCTCTCGAAGCTCCATACGAACCTGCTGGGGCTGTAGCGGGATCCGCGAGCTTGCCCGCCTCGTGTTGCGCCGCGCGACGGTGACTTACCCGCCGCACCCGCGCCGCCCTCGGTGGTCAGGCGGGTGTCAGAACAGGGCCGGCTGGTCTCGATCCGGCCGGCGTGCATCCATCGATTCCGGAACGAAAGTCTCGATCTGGCGTCGCGCTTCCGAGAAATATCCTTCGTCCGTCTCGAAGCCGACAAAGGGGACGCCAAGCGCCTTGCACGCCAGCGCGCTGTGTCCGAGCCCGAGGAAGGGGTCCATGACCCGCTCGACGCGGTGGACGCCATGCAGGCGCGTGCACATCATCGGTATGCGGACCGGGAACGTCGCCGGGTGCGGGCGATCCCGGTCGCGGCTCTTGATGGTCCGATACGGCACGAACCAGGTATTGCCACGACAGCGCCGGTCGTCCGCGGCGGCCGCCCACCTGTCGAGGTTGGACTTGTCCTGGTACTCGACGCCGATCGCGCGCCGATCCAGCTCGACGTCGCCCGACTTCGTCAGGTGAAAGATGTACTCGTGGCAGTCGTTCACGTAGCGCCGGCTGTTTATCGGCTTGTAGTGGCCGATGGCGACGTTCTCCGTGACGCTGCTGGCGGCCCCGACGACGTCTGCGTCGATGGCGATGGACTTGATCCAGTGGATGGTGTTCTGCAGGACGAAGCGCGTCCGGAGACGGGAGAGCACGTCGAACGGACCCCACGGGTCCGAGGGCTTGCCCGCGACGTTCAGGAAGAGCGATCCGCTGCGCGCCAGTACCCGGTGGACGGCGAGGCCCCAGGTCTCGAGCCAGTCCAGGTACTGCGTCCTGGGCAGGGTGTCGTCGTACGAACGGTAAGCGATTCCCAGGTTGTACGGCGGTGACGTGACAACCACGTCGACGGACTCCGGCGCCAGCAGCTCCTGCATGCCGGCAACGCAGTCGCGTCTGTAGATGACCGTCTGGGCTCCGTGTGACGTGCTGCGGAACTCCGTTTCCGTCGCCATGTGTCGTGGTCTTCCACCTCACCGTCAGCTACAGAATCGTTGCGCCTCCTGGATGACGGTTCGCAGGCGTGTCTGAAAGCCGCCTTCTCCATATTCCGTGGCATAGCGGACCACCTGCTCGCAGTCGGCTCGCGTCAACGTGAGGACGTTTCCGTTCAAGTTGTGCTGGAGTCTTGCGAGCAAGGACTGGAAGCCGCCCTGTCCCCGCAACGGCCGTTGCAGGTACTCCAGCTGGTCAGGTGTCAGCTTGACCGTGATCGCGCCAGCGGCGCTCGACCCCTGGTTCATTGATCCCATTGTAGACGAGCCTGCTGCTGCATGCCCGGTGACTGCGGTCGGGTCGGGGTGCGATGGGGGATCGCGTTACGCGCGGTAGTCGCGGGCCGGACCCTGCTCGCGATCTCGCCGCCGCGCTCCCGCTCGATGGTCGCGATGTCGTACTGGCCCTGGAGTCCGAGCCAGAACCGCGGACCGTTGCCGAAATAGAGGCCCAGACGCACCGCCGTGTCGGCGGAGATCGATCGACGGCCGTTCAGGATGTTGGTGATCCGGCCCGACGGCACGCCGATGTCGAGCGCCAGGCGGTTGGCGCTCAGGTTCCGGGCCTGAAGCTCGCGTTTCAGAAGCCGGCCGGGGTGGGCGATCGGAGGCATGGCGTCACGAATCACGGCAGAAGATACTACGAAACACGGGTGAATTTATGACGGGCCGCGCACCGGCGTGGCCCGGTACGTGATCGAGCGTTGCCCGGCGAGCTGTGCGGCGTACCGGCGATCCGTCACCGTGTGGCGCCCGCCGACGCGAGTTGCTACAGTAGTGGCGTCGAATGCCGAAGGACGAGCTACGCGTTTCGCTGTCGCCGCCGAGGTTGTCGGCGCTTCGTAACCTTTCCCGGATGGTCGAGGCCTTCGGCGCTGCCAACGGGCTGCCCGAGTCCAAGACCTACATGCTGAATCTGGCGGTCGACGAGCTGGTCGCGAATGCCGTCAACTACGGTTTCGACGGCGTCGCCGAGCCCAGGCTCGAGATTGCCTTGTGGGTCAGCGGCACGCTGCTGGTCCTGACGATCGTGGACAACGGGCGCCGGTTCGATCCGACGGAGAGCGCCAGCCCGGATCTGTCGTCACCGCTCGAGAAGCGGGCCGTCGGGGGCCTGGGGCTGCATCTGGTCGGCACGTTCGCCGACCGGGTGACCTACCAGTTCACGGAAGGCCGGAACCGGTTGACGCTCGAGCACAACTACACGCCGACGGGGCGGGACCAGGAACGAGACACGCCGATGGACTTGGAAGTCGTGGAAGAACGGACCGACGGCGTGCTCGTGCTGTCGCCCGTCGGCCGGCTGGACAGCGGGAACGTCCAGGCGTTCGAATCGAGCGTCCTGCAGCGCATCGGCGGCGGGGAACGGCGTCTGATCTTCGACTTCACCCGTCTCGACTTCATCAGCAGCTCCGGCCTGCGGGTGCTGCTCCTCGCCACGAAGGCGCTGAAGGCCAGCGCGGGAACGCTCGTCGTCTGCGGCATGAAGCCGCATATCGAGGACGTGTTCCGGATCAGCGGCTTCGATCGGCTCATCTCCGTGGAGACGTCGCGCGCGGCGGCGCTCGAGACGTGTGGCTGATGCCGGCCGGCTGGGCATGCCGTAGGGCAACACCTGAAGCGACGGTTTGTTTCAGGTCAGGGATCTGACGGGATGGCAGACGCGCCGCGGCCGGACGCCGATCATGCGGGCCTCGAACCGCCCGACGCGATGAAGCACATCTGCGTCTACCTGGGCGGCCACGTAGGCTACGAGAAGCGGTACGTCGACGAGGCGGAGACGCTGGGCCGCCTGATGGCGGCCGACGGAGTCGGGCTGGTGTACGGCGGCGCCCGTGTAGGCCTGATGGGTGCGCTGGCCAACGCCGTGTTGTCGAACGGCGGCTTCGCCACCGGCGTCGTCCCGCGGCAACTCGAGTACCAGGAGCTCGCGCACGAAGGGCTCAGCCGCCTCTACGTCGTCGACACCATGCACCAGCGAAAGTACAAGATGCAGTCGCTGTGCCACGCGTGTCTTGCCCTCCCGGGCGGCTTCGGCACCATCGAGGAGATCTTCGAAGCGCTGACGTGGGCGCAACAGCCGCTCTATCTGCACGAGAAGCCGTGCGTCTTCGTCAACGTCGGCGGCTACTACGATCACCTCTTCAAGTTCCTGGATCACGCGACCGCGCAGGGGTTGCTGCTCGAGAGGAACCGGTCGCTCGCCCGCCAGTCGCCGACCGCCGAAGCGGCGCTGCGCGCGATCCAGGCGGCCTGGGACGCTGAAGAGGAGGCCCTGCGGCAGGTGCTGCGAGAGTACGAGCCGTGATCGCGCCGATGGCGCCGTCAAGGTTCGGTGGCGACCGCCGCCGGCCGGTCGCGGATCACCCCGTCCGCTTCGTCTTCCAGCACGACCGCGGTGCCGTAGGCCAGGAGCTCGGCCGCGGCGCCCATGATCATCGAGGTCGAGAACCGCAGGGAGACGATAGCGTTGGCCCCCAGGCTCTCCGCCTCTTCCACCATCCGGTCCAGGGCCTGTTCGCGCGATTCGGCGAGGAGCTTCGTGTACTCGGCGACTTCGCCGCCGACGATGTTCCGCATCACCGCCATGATGTCCTTGCCGAGGTGGCGCGTTCTGATGGTGTTCCCGCGCACGAGTCCGAGGGTGCGGGCGATGCGCTTGCCGGCCACCCGATTCGCCGTCACCACGATCATTTGTGCACCTCCCGGTAGCGGTCGGTCTTCGCCGCCTTCAATCGGTCGAGCAGCACCCCGACGAACAGCATCGCGAAGCCGGTGACCCCGCCGAGCAGTATGAGTCGCTCGACGAAGTTGTCGGTTTCCTGCCAGCTTCCCCACAGGGCGTAGCCGCCGACGAGGACCGCCCAGGCGGTCACCAGCGGCCACCCCAGCGCGACCAGCAGCCGGCTCGACTCGGTACGCGGCGTCTCGGCCCACTCGTCGTCTCGCGGCGTCTCGAACGTCGACGACATCGTCACCTCCCGCATTGCGCGCAGATCGTCGACCACGGCGCGGCACGTGGCGCAGTGCTCCAGATGCAACCGCACCCGTTGCCCGTCGCGCTGCACCAGCGCCCGGTCGACGTATCCGGAGAGCAGGGCTTCGTCGAACGTCCGCCCACAGGGCTCAGGCATGACGTTCTCCTTCCTCGAGCTGCGCCCGCAACTGCCGCCGGGCGCCATGCAGCCGTGACATCACCGTGCCGATGGGGATGTCGAGCACGTGCGCGATGTCGCTGTAGGACAGATCGTGGAAGTCGCGCAGGACGAGGATCTCGCGCTTTTCCGCCGGCAGGGCGGCGAGGGCGCGCCAGAGGCGCTGTCGCAGCTCCCGGCGGTGGAGGTCCGCTTCCGGGCTCGGCTGCGGGGCGGCCAGTTGCCCGACCAGGGCGTCGGACTCGCCGATGGCGTCGGCCGGCCGGCGCTGCCGCTGGCGCCACAGGTCGCGCACCTGGTTCCGCACGATGGTGAACAGCCAGGGCTGCACCCGGCGGGCGGCGTCGAAGCTGTTGAGGGTGCTGAAGAACCGCAACATCGAGTCCTGGGCCACGTCCATCGCGTCGTCCCGGTTACCCAGCATCTGGAGGGCCAGCAGATAGGCGGCCCGGCGATAGCGCCGGGCCAGGGCGTCACACGCGGCCGGCTCGCCGGCCTTCGCCTGGTCGATCAGTTGCCGGTCGGTTCCGGCATCGCCGGCGACCAGCGGCGGCGCCGAAGCATCAACCATCACGGTATGCACTATCCCTTTCTACGTATCGGCCGGCCGGGTATTCACGGTGCGGCCGAACGCCGGCTCGATTCCCCGATCCTGGTCGAGTTTACGGCGCGGTCGCCGGCGTGGTTCCCCGGTCGACAGCTCGCTCGAGCGCGTCCGGCGAGGCGTTTGCCCGCCAACGCCCGGTATGGCCCGGGATTGCACGGCATGGGCGCGTCGGACGCCGTGGTTCTTCATCGACACCCCGTTCCGAGGCGTCCGGCAGGGCGCTTCCTGCCAACGCCCGGTATGACCCAGGATTGCACGGGAAATGCGCGCGAGGCCTGTAGGACGACCGATCCGTCCCGATACAACACGGTGATGCTGTGGTTCTTCAAAGCGGCCGAGAGGCCGCCGCGGTTCATCGGGATCCACTACGACCCGCGCCCCGACGCCTGCGAGCTCGTGGTGCTGTATCCTGACGGATCGGAGGAGAGCGAGCGTTTCGACGACCTCACGGCGTTGGTCGACGCGGCGAAGAACCTGGGCCAGGATCTGATCCGCCTGGGCTGGGAGCCGTGTCCCACGGCGACCGCCGTGACCCGCCGCGAGAGTTAGGGTCAGGACCCCGTGGGGCTCCTGCCAGCCGCTCCTGGTTCCCGCGCGCATGAACGTCTTCCTCATCGACGGGACCTATGAGCTGTTCCGTCACTTCTATGCGGTGCCGCCGGCCCAGGATGTCGATGGACGCGAAGTGGGCGCCGTCCGCGGCGTCATCGGCTCGGTGCTGTCGATGCTCGAGAACGACGTGACCCACCTCGGGGTCGCGACCGACCACGTCATCGAGTCGTTCCGCAATGATCTCTGGCCGGGCTACAAGACCGGAGACGGGATCGACCCTGCCCTGTTCGGGCAGTTCGGTCTGCTGGAAGAAGCGCTCGAGACTCTCGGCGTCGCGGTGTGGCCGATGATCGAGTTCGAGGCGGACGACGCGTTGGCGTCCGCGGCGGCCCGCGCGTCCGGCGACCCCCGCGTCGAGCAGATATTCATCTGCACGCCCGACAAGGACCTCGCGCAGTGCGTGACCGGGAGCCGGGTGGTGCAGTTCGACCGGCGGGCCGGCGCGTTGCGCGACGAGAAGGGAGTCCGGGCGAAGTTCGGGGTGGCCCCGGCGTCGATTCCCGACTATCTCGCCCTCGTCGGCGATGCCGCGGATGGATTCCCGGGGTTACGGGGGTGGGGCGCCAAGTCGACGGCGGTCGTGATCGGGCGGCACCGGCACATCGACGCGATACCGGACGATGCCGCCGATTGGGATGTCACGGTGCGGGGCGCGGGCCGTCTGGCGGCCGAGCTCGCCGGCCACCGCGACCTGGCCCTGCGTTTCCGCGATCTCGCCACGCTGCGCACGAACGCGCCGGTGTTCGACGCGGTCGACGACCTGTGCTGGAAAGGTCCACGGCCGGCGCTCTTCGATCTCTGTGCGCGGCTCAACGTCCCCGGCTACTTCAAGCGTGCCCAGGCCGTGACCGATCGGTCCGCGAACCGGTGACGGCGGTCCGGCAGTACGAGCGCGGTGGCCGTCGCGGCCCGCGGACCGCCCCGCGGCGATCCTGAGGTTTCGGGAAGACGTGGTTTCTAGTATCCTGCACCGTCCTTCGGGCGCATGGGGCCGGGGACGACACACGTGATGCGACGACCGACGAAGCACCGATTGCCGCGGTGGGCCCGCGACCTGATGGACGCGAATCCCGGAGCGGCACCCCCGACATCCGATGACCCGTTGCCGGTCTGGCTGGAAGAAGAGCTCGCCCGCGTGCCCCTCTGGGCTCGAATCCGGGGAACCACCGATATTCGGCAGGGGCATCCGTATCTGCTGATCGAGGACATCCGCCGGCAGCCGGAGCTGATGCGGCAGGTGGTCGACGACATGCGCCCCGAGTTGGCGGCGCTCGCCCGGCGCCTCGTCGAGCTGGGCATCCGGCGTCTGGCCTTCACGGGGTGCGGCGCCGCCTTCCACACCGCCGAGCTCGGGGCGTTTCTTTTCCGGCAGTGGACGGGGTGGTCCACCGAGAGCCACGAATCCCAGGAATTCTCGAATCACTGGCGCCCAGGGCCCGAGCCGACCGCTCTCGTTCTCCAATCGGCGACCGGAGCCAGCGTCGAGACGATCGAGGCGGGCCGGCACGCCCGGGACCGCGGGGTGCTCACGGTCGGGCTGACCAATACGCCGGGGAGCGCGCTCGACGAGCTGTGTGACGAGAGCGTCTGTTTCCCGACCGGGCAGCGCTGCGGCCCCGACGTGTCGGTCCTGACGACTCGCCTGATGGTGTTGTACCTGCTGGGGCTCGAAATCGGGGCGGCCACGGCTTCGCTCACCCGCCGCGAGACCGACGAGTTGGGCGCGGCAATCGCCCATCTGCCGAATGCGGCGGCGCAGTTCCTGGAAGAAGAGGACCTGAACATCTCGCAGATCGCCAACGCGCTCAAGGATCAGCGGGCGCTGCTGCTGTCCGGCGGCGGCGCGAACTGGTTCTCCGCCCGCGAAGGCGCGTTGAAGATAGAGGAGGAGAGCAGCCTGCTCTGCAAGGCGTATCGACCCGCCGAGTACGCGCACAACGCGATTCCGCTGCTGTCGGAAGACGTCGCCACGGTGGTCATCGCGCCGCCGGGCGGCTCTTATGCAAGGCTGCATGACGTGGCGCGTACGGCGCGGGCCGCCGGTTCGCCGAGCCTGGCCGTGGTGGTCGACGGAGATGACACGGTGGCCCCGGACGCGACGTTCGTTATCGCCGTGCCCGGGACGATCGGAGAGCTGCAGATGCCGCCGCTGGCCGCGATCGCGTTTCAATTGCTGGGCTACTACCTCGGCGCCGAACGCGGCTTCAACCCGGACACGTTGCGCACCGACGATATCGACCACGCCCGGGCCTGGCTCACCGCGTTTCCGTTCGGGTCGCACTAGCGCGACCTTGCGGTCGCGTTGGAAGTTTCGCTGGCGCGAAACTTCTACGGCGCAAGCTCCTGGCCCGGCAATCGTCGCCTGCGGCTCCGCGGGCCGCCCAGCCGTCCTGGTTTCATCCTCGCGGGTGCCCCTGGGGTTGTGGACTGTTAGAATCGGTACCACACGGACTACCGCAGAAGTCATCGACGCGGGCCGTGAATCGTCGCCCCCGTCATCCACCGATGGCCCGGTCGACCCCGTCGCCATTGAGGAGGAATCACAGATGCCCGCCCCCGAGCCGAGCACTCTCGCCACGCTGATGTTCACCGCAGGTGCGGTGCTCCCGTTCCTGGTCGTTCTCGCCTGCGCCATCGTGGGCCTGGTCAAGCGCTGATCCCTGCCGATGGCCAGATGGGTTGCGCGGCTGCTGGCGTTGGCGCTTGTTCTGGCCGCACCCTCGTACGGCGAGGGCGGCCAGGATGACGAGACGCCGCAGCGCACCGACCGGTCGCGGCATCTGCTGATCGTGCTCGACGGGCTGCGCCCCGACTACGTGCAGCCTCATTTCATGCCGGCGCTTCACGCGCTGGGACAGCGCGGGATAGCCATGACCCGGCATCACGCGGTGTTTCCGACCGTGACCCGGGTCAACGCCGCGTCCATCGCGACCGGAGCCTATCCCGAGACCCACGGGTTGATGGGCAACGCGGTGTTCTTCCCGCGGGTCGACCCCGCCCGGTTCCTCACCACGAGCGACCGCGACAACCTGTTGCGGATCGAGGCCGCCGCCGCCGACCGGTTGTTGACGGCAACCACGCTGGGCGAGGTGCTTCAATCGTCGGACGACCAGCTCCTGGTCATGAGCGCCGGATCCAGCGGGTCGTCCTATCTCCTGAACCATTCCGTCGCCGGCGGCGCCATCCTCCACTACGAGTACAGCCTGCCGGCGGGCCTGCATCGGCAGGCTCTCGATCGCCTCGGGGCGGTGCCCGGCGCGGGTACGCCCAATCATGCGAGAAACCGCTGGATCGTCGATGCGTTCCTGCAGGTCGCCCTGCCGGAAATCGACCCGACGGTGACGCTGCTCTGGCTCAGCGATCCGGACACCACGGCGCACCAGCACGGCATCGGCCACCCGCTGGTGGTCGAGGCGCTCTTTCGGCTCGACGCCGAGATTCAGCGCATTCAGGACGGTCTCGCCGCGGCCGGTCTGTTGGAGACGACGAACATCTGGGTCACCTCGGACCACGGGTTCTCCGAGCACACCGGCGGCGTCGACCTCCGCCCGGTGCTCGCGCCGTTCGCGGCGCCGCTCGACGACGGCACGCCGCGCATCGTGGCCGGGGCCGACGCCGTCTACGTGCGCGACGGCGATGCGGCGGCGGTGTCGGCCATCGTCGCCGCCCTGCAGGGGGCCGAGGGGGTCGGGGCGGTCTTTACCCGGGGTGCGGAGCCCGGCGCCCGCGAAGGCGTGGTGGCCGGCACGTTGTCGTTCGACCTCGCGCGGTGGGATCATCCGCGCGCCGCGCAGATTCTCTACTCGCCCGATTGGACGGCGGCGGCGGGCCGGTACGGCTTCCGCGGAACCGCGGCGCAGCCGGGCGTCGCCGGCCATGGCAGCTCGAGTCCGTTCGACATTCACAACACGCTGGTGGCGGTCGGCCCCGACCTGAAAGCCGGCGTCGAGAGCGCCGTGCCGAGCGGCAACGTGGACTTCGCCCCGACGTTCCTCCACATGCTCGGGATCGAGATACCGGCTTCGATGCAGGGGCGGGTG
Source organism: Vicinamibacterales bacterium (assembly GCA_965229825.1). Taxonomy (GTDB): domain Bacteria; phylum Acidobacteriota; class Vicinamibacteria; order Vicinamibacterales; family UBA8438; genus JAJEEA01. The sequence goes on along the minus strand of CBDDJQ010000009.1, from coordinate 88,551 downwards.
CTCCACGAGGCGCTGCGCGGGGGGCCGGACCCGTCCGAGGTCACGGTCGAGTCGACGGAGGTGCAGGTCGAGTCCGGGGACGGGTCGTACCGGCTGACGGCCACCGTCTCGCAAGTCGACGGCCGGTCGTATCTCGACTACACGACGGTGGAGCGGCCCGAGTAGCCCGGGCCCCGGCTCCTGGAGGGTTGGTTGGGCGGCAATCGGAGCCGCAGGCGACGATTGCCGGGCTAGCTTTCGGCCTGCGGACCGTCCACGACCCGTCCGTCGAACAGATGCACCTCGCGGTCGGCGTGCAGGGCATAGCGCGGGTCGTGGGTGACCATGCAGATGGTCGACCCTTCGCCGTGCAGGGCCTCGAGAAGCTGCATCACCGCCTCGCCGTTCTTGGAATCGAGGTTGCCGGTCGGCTCGTCGGCGAGCAGAATCGAGGGCTGGCCCGCAACCGCGCGGGCGACTGCCACCCGCTGTTGCTGGCCGCCGGAGAGCTGGCTGGGCAGATGTCTGGCGCGGTGGGCCATCTCGACCTTCTCGAGGGCCTCGTCCACCCGTTGCCGCCGTTCGGCCGGCCGCATGCCGCGATAGGTCAGGGGCAACTCGACGTTCTCGTAGACGGTGAGATCGCCGATCAGATTGAAGCTCTGGAAGATGAACCCGATCTCACGGTTTCGGGTGCGGGCGCGGTCCGACATCTTGAGGCTCGCCACCGGCCGGCCGTTCAACCGATAGTGACCGTCGGACGGCGAGTCGAGCAGCCCTAGAATCGACAGCAGCGTCGACTTTCCACAGCCGGACGGTCCCGAGATGGCGATGTACTCCCCCGGGTAGATATCCAGGCTGATCTCCGCGAGCGCATGGGTTTCCACTTCGTCCGTCAAGAAAATCTTTGTGACCCTGTCGAGGTGAATCAGCGGCTGGGCTGCGTCGTTCATTGAGCTGGATCCTCTTGAAACTCCCAGGAGCCGATGGCGGCAGCCCGGCTGCAGTCGAGCGAACGCCGGGGTTCGCCACGGCTCCTAGTTCAACCGGATGCGATCGAAGGCGTCCCACTGGGACATGTCCGACAGCACGACCTGATCGCCGGGCTGGAGTCCTTCGCGCACTTCGATGGTGTTCACCGAACTCCGACCCAGGCTGACCCGGGTCCGCAGCGCCTCGTCGCTGTCGGGCCGAAGCTTGAACAGACTGACGACGCTGTCTTCCTGGCCGTACACCGGACGGCCCACGTAGACGACGTCGACGAGCCGCTCGAGCTCGATCGTGCCGTCGACGGTCAGGTCCGGTCTGGCGCCGCGGGGCAGGTCGCCGTCCAGCGTCACGTCCACGGTGACGGTGCCCTGCTGCACGCTGGGGTCGATACGGACGACGTGTCCGGGGATGATCCCGTTGCGGGTATCGATGGATGCCGGCTGGCCGATCTGGACGTCTCGCGCCTGGGTCTCGGCGATCCGCAGCTCGGCCTTCAGGCGCGACGGGTCACCGACCCGCGCGAGATTCGTGCCGGGGGTGACGCCGGCCCCTTCCTCGAGCGGCACTTCCTGCAGGACCCCGGCCACCCCGGCGGTGACCCGCAGGTCCGCGACCTCGTCCCGGCGCAACTGGTAGATGGTCTCGAGGCGGTCCACCTCGGCCTGCTCGGCCGCAAGCTGGGTCTCCATCGAGTTGACCAGGATCTCGAGCCGCTGCTGCTCGATCTGGTGCTGTATGCGGGACTGGTTCGCGGCCGACTGCTTCTGCCGGAGCTGCAGCTCCGAGACGAGCTGGTCCTCGAACAGCTCTTCGTCGAGACTGGCCTCGTACTCGGCCTGGGTGAGGACCAAATCCGCGTTGGCGACGGCCGCGCGCTGCGTCAGCACGTCCCGGTCCAGCTCCACCTGCCGGTTCTTGTAACGGGCCCGCGCCGCTTCGAGCTGGAGCTGCGCCTCGATGGCGCTCTGCTCGAGCTGGGGGTTGCTCAGCTCGACGATGACGGTGTCCGGTTCGACGGTGACGCCGGGCCTGAGGACGATGCGCTCGACCGTGCTGTTGGTGATCGCGGAGATCCAGCGGATCTCTTCCGGCACCAGCGTGCCGGTCCCCCGAACCTGCCGCAGCATTTCGCCGCGCTGCACGGTGTCGGTGTAGACGGTATCCCGATCGACGCTGGGCGCCGCGGGTTCGAGGCGCGACACCCCGACCGTGATCAGGATGACGACCACGCTGACCCCGACGCCATACACGATGTGCCGCACCCGCTTTGCCCGCGCGATGTCCGGACGTGCGATGTCGACCATCAGGACGTTCCTCTGGGAGCCGCGGCGAAACCCGGGCGCCGCCGGTCGAATGCCGCGAGGCCTTTTGCCAGGGCCTCTCGGGTGTCCGCCGTTCTGCGGCATCCGGCCGGCCGCGTGCCGTTCTTCACGCTTCCCCTGAAATCAGACGCCGGCCGGGAGCCGAAAGTGGCCGCGCCCGCGGCCGGTCACGAACCGACCCTCCAGGCATCCGCGCCGTTCTACGTCGCAGACTCCCGGGCGTTCACGATGCCGGCTACGGCCGCCGAGAGCCGGATCCAGTTCTGGGTCTCGAGGTTCAACTGGTTCCGGCCTCCCGCGGTCAGCTCGTAGTACTTCGCCTGGCGGTTGTTCTCCGACTTGCCCCACGAGGCTCGAATCCACGCCTGCTGTTCCAGGCGATGCAGCGCGGGATAGAGCGACCCCTGGTTGATCTGCAATACGTCCCGCGACATCTGTTGAATGCGCTGCGAGATGCCCCATCCGTGCATCCGCCCGGTGGACAGAGTCTTCAGAATCAGGAGGGCCAGTGTGCCCTGCAGCAGGTCCGATTTCCTCGTGAGCACGGCGGCCTTTTCTGGAGTTGCGGCTCCGGTCTCCGTCCGGCCAACTCTGCAGGAGTCTGCCTTCCACGGCTCTGACCCCTAGATAACCGACAAGAGATCGTGCACCGGTCGACCCGGGATGTCAAGGCGGGGCGGTGCGTCCCGATCTCTCGACCCTCGGTTTTGGGGTAGGCTTAGTGGGCGTGCCATCACTGCGCCTGTCGGGACCGGGAGTCCGGCACGTGGCCGGGCGAGATGTCGCGGTCTGATGGCCGCATGACACGGGCCTTGCAGGGCGCTTGAAGTTCAGTTCCGTTCAGGAGTCATCACTATGCCAAGAGCTGCCACCCGCCGACGCCGTTTGCCGCTTTTTCTCATACTGGCTGCCCTGGTCCTCGGGATCGGGCTGCTGCCGGTCGAGCCGCTTGCGGCGCAGGAGCATCACCACGGACACCACGCGGCCGCGCGCGATCTGGGCCACGTCGACCCGGCCGCCGTCGGCGTGTCGGCGGAGCGTCTCGAACGGCTCGACGCCGGGATGCAGCGGATGGTCGATGAAGGGAAGCTGGCGGGTATCGTGACGATGCTCGCGCGGAACGGAAAGATCGCCTTCGTCGACAGCGTCGGGGTGCAGGACGTCGAGTCGTCGACGCCGATGGCGGCCGACTCGATCTTCCTCATCTACTCGATGACCAAGCCGGTGACCGCGGCGGCCCTGATGATGCTCTACGAAGAGGGCAAGTGGCAGATCAACGACCCGGTGTCCAACTACATGCCGGAGTTCGCCGATCTCAGGGTCCACGCGGGCGAGTACGCCGACGGCTCGCCGGTGCACGAAGCCGCGGCCCGGTCGATGACGATGCGCGAACTGCTGACGCACTCGGGCGGACTGGACTACGGGTTCGACAATCACCCCGTCGCGCGCGCGTATCGGGAAAAGGGCGTCCTCGATGCGGATGCGCCGTTGCAGGACATGATTGACAAGCTCTCGATGTTGCCGCTGCGGTCGCAGCCCGGCACCGAGTGGCACTACAGCGTCTCGGTCGACGTGCAGGGCTATCTGGTCGGGAAGCTGTCGGGTCAGCCGTTCGACGAGTTCCTGCTGGAGCGGATCTTCGAGCCGCTCGGCATGGTCGACACCGGGTTCTTCGTGCCGGCGGGAGACGTCGATCGGGCCGCCCGGATTCACCAGGCGGCGGACGGCGGCGCGCTCGAGCTCGCCGACAACGAAGTGCGCGCCCTTCCGCCGGCCGGTCCCTCCGGTGGCGGCGGGCTCTATTCGACCGCCGGAGACTATCTGCGGTTCATGCAGATGCTGCTCAATGACGGCGAACTCGGCGGCGCCCGGCTGTTGTCGCCGCGTTCGGTCGAGATGATGCGGACGAATCACCTGCTGCCCGAGGCGCTGAGCACGCGCCCCGCCGGCAGAGGGTTCAGTTTCGGGTTCGAGGTGGTCACCGACGCCGCGGCGGCCGGTGAGGCGTATGCCGACGGCACCTACCGCTGGGGCGGGGCGGCCGGCACCTGGTTCTGGATCGATCCGGTGACGGACCTCGCGTTCGTGGGGATGATCCAGCATCGCGGGAGCGCGGCCGGCGAGGTGCAGGCGTTGTCGCGCAACCTCGTCTACCAGGCGCTCGTGCGCTAGCCCGCTGGCCGTCGGCCAACCCCGCAGGAGTCTGCGCCGTCTCCGCGGCGCAGACTCCTGGCGCCGGCAGTTGGCCGGAGGAGCCGCGGTGTTACGCCTGTCAGCCCGTGGCGGAACCCCGCGTTGCACCGAGAGCGGCGAGGCCCGGAATGGAATCGCCACTTGAATGCAGCGGGGACTTTCGCCACGGGCTGACATGTCGAGGACAGGGTGTTGCCCGGCGGCCCGACCGGTCCGGTCGGCTCCGGCTGTCGAGTGCGGGACCGGTCGCCTTCGTCCGAGAGCGGGGTCACTCTGCGAGCTCGAACGCGCTCCACTGTGTCGTCTGGCCCCGGCGGGAAGTTCGGAACAGCACCCGCACGTGGAAGTACACGTCCAACTGGGTGTTCAACCAGACGTCCCCGGCAATGGGTTGGCGTTCGAGGTGCGCGGTGGCATTGGAGATGGTGCCGAGGATGCCCCACCAGAGGCGCACGCGTTCCATTAGCTCGAAGCTGACCTGGGCGATCTCGTAGGTTTCCCGGTCGATCCGGACCTCGCCCCGGGACTTGTTCAGGGCGTGGTCGATCCGTCTGCGCACCGGGAGCCTTCCCGGCCGCGGTTCGAATGACAGCACGTAGCTGGGGCGGCCTCGGTACTGGCGGATGCCGTCCAGCTTGGCCGTGTACCGACTGATCAGCTCTTCGTCGAACTTGATGGCGCCCTCGTCCCCTTCGTCCTTCTCGCGTTCTTCGCGCCTGCGCGGGTCGTCGAGCTCGGCCTGGAACTCCTCCCAGCGTTGCTCTTCCTCGATCCGAGCGCTTCCGCCGATCGGCTCTCCGTTCCTGGCCGTCAACCTGTGGAACAGGGCTCCCCGGTACGGTTCCACCCGGTAGAGTCGCGTCTCGTCGTCGCTGACCTCGCCGTCGTCGTCGAACCGGCGGGTTCGCTGCGTCATGGCGTGACGGTAGCGGGTTTCGAAACCCTGCTCCTCGGCCCGGGCCGCACGTTGCAGGGCTCGCTCGATGATCTCGCTCAACTCCGAATCTGCTGGATCCGGGACGGGTTGACTCCCCGAGAGGGCCGCGACCGTCAGTCCCGCGACGAGCGCAAAGGCAAGGGACCAGGAGGGCGCCGGCAAAGGATGCTGCATGGTTCTAGGTCGATGACAGGTGTACTACCGCGGTTCGACCGGCCCACACGCCAATGAGGGTGAGCGAGACGTTGGCGATGACGTTGAGGGTGGCCGGGGCCGCACCGGCGTGACGGTATAACGTGAGGGTTTCGCTGCCGAAGGCGGAGAAGGTCGTGAAGCTGCCCAGCAGCCCGACGACGAGGAACGCGCGCGCTTCGGTGGCGGCGGGAATGGACTCGATCGCTTCCGACAGCCCGCCGATGGCGATGCATCCGGCGACGTTGACCAACAGCGTGCCCAGGGGAAACGACCCCGCCCAGGCAGTTTGCGCTTGACTGGTGACCAGATACCTGGCAATCGAGCCGGCGAAGCCGCCCAGGCCCACGCAAAGCAGTTGCGAGAGAGGCATGTCTTGAGATCGCGAACGGCGGATGGTATCACGCACGGATCGCGTTGGTGAACCGCGCTCCGGCCGCGGGACATTGCATCCGGTCGTCGTTTCGGGTTCCGTCGAAGGGGTGCACGACAACAAAGTGAGGCGCGGGCCGTGTGCGGGCCGTGCGCCTGACGGCGGCACCGAAATCGCCGAGTCTGACCGCGCCAGGGGCCGTCGTCTCACAAATCTGTCGTGCACCCGGGAGAGTGTCACCCTTGGCACGCAAAGGCACGAGTCGGTTACCATTCATCATCGGCAGTTCGTACCCGCCGTCGCGGGACGCCTGCTGCCGCATGCGGAGGTGAACGTGAAGGCGACATCGACGATTGCATTGCATATCGGGATCTGCCTGTTGGCGATGACCGGGGCCGCGTTCGCCCAGGAAGGCGAGATCACCGGCACCGTGACCGACTCCACCGGCGGCGTCCTGCCCGGGGCGAGCGTCGAAGCCTCCGGCCCGGCCCTGCCCGGCGGCCGGCGCTCGGCCGTGACCGACCTCGACGGACGCTACACACTCACGGCCCTGCCGCCGGGCGCCTATGAGCTCGCCTACTCGATGCCCGGTTTCGAGCGGGCGCAGCAGAGCGTCGTCGAGGTCGTCGCCGGCATGACGACGATGGCCGATGCGAGCCTGACCGTCGGCGGCATCTTCGAGCAGGTGACGGTGGCGGTGACCGGCACCGCGATTGCCGCGCCGGCCATCGACATGCCGCACGCGGTCGCCGTCGTCAGCCGCGAGACGCTGGAGCAGCAGGGGTCGACCCAGCTCGTCGATCTCTTCAAGAACCTCAGCATCAGCCACGGCGTCATCGGCGAGCGAAACAGTTGGTACAACTCGAACCAGCCGAGCACGCTCACCGAGAACGTGGCCAACGTCAACCTGCGCGGCCTCGGCGGGTGCACGACAAGAAAGTGGGGGATTTGCCGTCGGGGGTATTGAGCGAGTGCTGATCGGCCGATTCCTCGGGTAGGAGGACTCCGACCATGCCCGAGGCGCAGTTGACTGAACCGCTCGATCACGCGGTCGAAAAAGGGGGCGTCGAGGAGCTGTTCGCCGCGTTGGAGGCAGCGGTCGGGGCCGACGTCGACGCGTTCCTCAAACGAGGAAACGTGAATGCCCAGGACTTCGAGACTCTCTTGCAGACCGTTCACCGTCGAGCGCTCGCCACGGCAAGCCAAGCCGTCAAGGTGATTGGCGCGCAGCGTTCGTAGCCGCGCTCGCGGCCGAAGTCGATGCATTCATCGGGCCGGGGAGCGTCGACGCGCAGGACTTCGAGGCCCTCGAGCAGGCCCTCCGTCGCCAAGTCCTCGGCCTCGCCGCTCAGGCGATGGCGGAGTACTTCGACGCGGACGATTCCGACCATTCGAGTTCGACGATAGCGTGCGCCTGCGGCCAGACGGCGCACTACGCCGGCCGCCGCCCGAAGACCTTCACCACGCTGTTGGGGTCGCTGACGCTGGACCGCGCCTACTACCACTGCGCCGCCTGTCGCAGCGGAAGCTGTCCGCGCGACCGGGCCCTGGGTCTGCAAGACACCTCGCTGTCGCCCGCCACGGCGCGGCTGGTGGGACTGGCGGCGACGAGCGTCAGCTTCGCCGAAGCGAGCGAGTGGATGGGGGAACTGGCCGGCGTGGCGGTCGACCCCAAACAGGTCGAGCGCACCGCCGAAGCGCTGGGCCGCGAGGTCGCGGCCGACGAACGCGAGAGGGTCGAGCCCGCACCCGGCGCGGCGGCGACGATGTACCTGGGGCTGGATGGTACCGGCGTGCCGGTGCGCAAGTCCGAGGTGGAAGGCCGGCGCGGCAAGCAGCCCGACGGCTCCGCCAAGACCCGCGAGGTCAAGCTCGTCACCGTGTGGACGGCGGAAACACGCAACGCCGACGGCCTCCCCCAACGCGACCCCGGGTCGGTCAGCTACAGCGCTGCGGTCGAGAGCGCGGCCAGCCGCCCCACCGACCCGCTGCCCTCCCCGTTCGCGCAACGGGCGTATCGCGAAGCGCGGCGGCGCGGCTTCGACACGGCGGCGCGGCGCGTCGTCATCGGCGACGGGGCCGAGTGGATCTGGAATCTGGCCGCCGAACAGTTCCCCAGCGCCATCGAAATCATCGACATCTACCACGCCAAGGGGCATCTGTGCGATGTCGCCAAGGCCATCTACGGCGCCGGCACGGACTTGGCCGCCCGGTGGGGCAAGGACCGGCGGGACGAGTTGGACGCGGGGCGGATCGATGCGATCCTGACCGCCCTGCGCGCCCACAGTGAGACCTGCGAGGAGGCCCGCAAGTGTATCGACTACCTGACCCGCAACCGCCACCGGATGCGCTATCCGGAGTTCCGAGCGTGGGGTCTTTGCGTGTCGTCGGGCGTCGTCGAGGCCGGATGCAAGCTCGCAATCGGCGCCCGGCTCAAGCGCGCCGGCATGCACTGGACCGTGGCCGGCGCCAACGCCATCATCGCCCTGCGGTGCTGCAAGCTCAGTGGCCGCTTCGAGGATTTCTGGGAACGACGAGCCGCCAGGGCCGCCTGACAGCCATCTCACGAATCTGACGTGCACCCCCGTCGAAGCTGCGACTTGATGCCCGTCGGGGCGATTGACTATGCTACGAGGTTGCAGATCGATCCGAGCCCCGCCGATACTCGGAGTGCGGCAGGGAAGCCGGCCGATCGACGGCCATCCCGGCCGTTAGGGTTTCGGATGCGTCTTAATCCGACAAGCGGGAGGCATTCGCCGCCCGTGGGCGTGTGAAAGTGGTCGTCGCACGCGCCGCTGGCGTGTGGACCGTTGCGATGTCGAGGCAAATCCACATGGATGAGGAACTTGTGGCGAATACGAGCCCGGTGATCGAGGCAGCCGCGGATCCGGCGGGTCCTGCGACCATGATTAACGCGCACGGGCTCAGCAAGTACTACGGGCCGTTTGTCGCGGTGCACGACGCCTCGTTTTCGATACCCCAGGGGCAGGTCGTGGCCTTCCTGGGGCCGAACGGGGCCGGCAAGACCACCTTGATGCGCATGCTCACCGGTTTTCTGGCGCCGAGCGCCGGAAGCGCGGCGATTTCCGGGTTCGACGTGCGGACACAGCGCATTGAGGCCTCGAGGCGGCTCGGCTATCTGCCCGAGAATGGGCCGCTCTATCCCGATATGACGCCGCTGGAGCTGCTGGAGTTCTTCGGCGAGGCGCGCGAGATTGCCCCGCGAGCCCTCAAGGACCGTATCGAGGCCGTCGTCGAGACTTGCGCGCTGAACCTCGTGCTCGAGAAGCCGATCGGCAAGCTGTCGAAGGGCTACAAGCAGCGGGTGGGGCTGGCGCAGGCCTTGCTGCACGATCCGGAAGTCCTGATCATGGACGAGCCGACGGCCGGCCTCGATCCCAATCAGATCAAGCAGTTTCGCGAGAACATGCAGGGGCTGGGCCGAACCAAGACCCTGCTCATCTCGACCCACATCCTGCAGGAAGTCGAAGCGGTCGCCGACCGCGTCCTGTTGATGCACAACGGCCGTCTCGTGTTCGACGGGGCGACCGCGGACCTCGAGGAAAACGGTTCGCTCGACGAGCCGTTCTACCGGCTGACTCGTGAGCTGCCGGAGGCCTCGCCGGCTCCTACCGGCGGCGAGACTTCACCGGCCTCCTGATGGGAGACGACGAACGAACGATGGGCACCAAGGTCAACTTCGCAATCGTCCGGGCGCTGGCCAAACGGGATCTGCGGCTGTACTTCAGCAGTCCGTCCGGCTACGTCTTCATCACCCTGTTCATTTTCCTGAGCGCGGCGGCTGCGTTCTGGCAGGACCGGTTCTTCCTGGACAACCTGGCGAACCTCGATCAGCTCAATGGGGTGTTTCCCTTCCTCCTGCTGCTGTTCATTCCCGCTCTGACGATGTCGGTCTGGTCGGAGGAGCGCCGGCTGGGGACCGCCGAGCTGCTGTTCACGCTCCCGGCCTCCGAGCTCGAGATCGTGCTCGGCAAGTACGTCGCGACCCTCGGCATCTATACCGCCTCGCTGGTGCTGTCGCTGAGCCACGTGGTGGTCCTGTTCTTTCTGGGGAGCCCCGACCTGGGGTTGATGCTGGGGAACTACATCGGCTTCTGGCTCGTGGGCGCGGCGCTCGTGCCGGTCGGCATGCTGGCGTCGCTGGTGACCGCCAACGCGACCGTCGCGTTCATCCTGGGGGCGGCGTTCTGCGGCGCGGTCATCTTCCTCGATTCGGTGGTCGCCTCGATCAGCATCGAGGCGGGCCGGCTCGTGGCCCCGCTCAGCGTGTTCAGCCCGTTCTGGGATTTCTCCAAGGGAGTCCTCACCCTGTCGGGGCTGGCCATGTTCCTGTCGGTGGCGGGGCTCTTCCTCTATCTGAATACGCTGATCGCCGGGCGGCGGCATTGGCCGCGCGACCCCGATGGGTTCCCGATGTGGGTGCACCAGGCCCTCCGGGTGGTGGCGGTGGCGGGGGTGCTGTTGGCGGTCAACATGCTGGTGACGCGCGCCGCGGTTCGGCTGGACGTCACCGCCGAGCAGCTCTCGTCGGTCAGCAACGAGACCCGGCGGCTTCTCGACGAGCTGCCCGAGGACCGCCCGGTGTTCATCCAGGCGTTTCTGAGTCCGGTCGTGCCGGAGCTGTTCGTGCAGGCGCGATCCAACCTGATCAGAACGCTCGAAGAGATCGACGCCCTCGCCGGGCCCAAGGTCGAGGTGCTGATCGAGGAGACCGAACCGTTTACCGATGCCGCGATCCGGGCGCGGGAGAAATTCGGCATCGGTCCCCGCCAGATGCGCGATCTGGCCGGCGGCCGTTCCGAGATCGTCGACGTCTTCCTCGGCGTGGCGTTCACCTCCGGGGCCGAGCAGCAGGTGATCCCGTTCTTCGATCGGGGATTGCCCACCGAGTACGAGGTGGTGCGCACCATCCGGGTGGTGGCGGGCAGCGCGCGCCAACGGGTCGGCGTGGTCGACACCATGGCGAAGATCTTCGGGGGCCAGAACCTCGCGAGCAATCAGCAGTTGCCGCAGTGGTCGGTGGTGAACGAGTTGCGGAAGCAGTACGAGGTGGTGGAGGTCAACGCCGAGTTCCCGATTCCGCCGGATATCGACGCGCTCGTGGTTGCGCTGCCGTCGTCGATGCAGACCGACCAGATGACCAACGTCGCCGAGTACATCCGCCAGGGCAAGCCGGCGATGATCCTGGTCGACCCCTTGCCGGCCGTCAATCCGACCCTGGCTCCGACCGAATGGGTGGGAGACGGGAACCCGTTCACCTACCCTCCGGGCTCGGCCCGGCCCGGTCCGCGCGGCGACATCCGGCAGTGGATACGGGATCTGGGGGTCGACTGGGAGCCGACCCGGATTCTCTGGGACAGCTACAACCCGCACCCGGACCTGTCGTACATGCCGTCCGAGGTGGTTTTTCTCGGCGCGGGCAACGAGAACCCGGAGACCTTCAATCCGGGCGTGGACGTGGTTCGGGATCTGCAAGAGCTGGTCTTCCTGTATTCCGGATTCCTGCGTCCGCTGCGCGGCCCCGACGCCGATCCGGACATCGAGTTCGAACCGTTGCTCCGGACCGGCGCGGTATCGGGACATACGGGATATTTCTCGCTCGTGCGGCAGAGCTTCTTCGGTCCGTCGATCAATCCCAGCCCGGTTCGGCAGCAGGATGAAGAAGAATTCGTCGTGGCGGCTCGCCTGAGGCGGGCGGGATCCGCACCGGTGGAGCCGGCCGCGGAAGCGGAGACCCCGGAGGAGGACGTCGCCGCGGAGGACGAGTCGGAGGCGGAAGAGGCCGCCGGCACGGAAGAGGCCGCCGGCACGGAAGAGGCCGCCGGCACTGAAGAAGCCGCCGGCACTGAAGAAGCCGCCTCCGGCACTGAAGCGGCCGCGCCGGTCGAGTCCGAGGCGGAGTCTTCGGCCACGGCGGAGTCTTCGGCCACGGCGGAAGCATCCGGGCAGGCGGAAGCATCGGAATCGACCGATACGGCCGGCCCGGACGCGCCGTCGGAGGCCGAGCCGCCGGCGGAGCCGTCCGATCCCGTCGCGCCGGGCCAGGAGACACAGCCCGTGACCGAGGCGGCCGCGCCGGCCGAGGTCGAGGCGCCGGGCGAGCCGGAAACTCCCGCTCCCGCGGTGGAAACGGCGCCGTCCCAGGATGCCGCCGAGCCGGCTGAACCGGCCACGGAGCAACCGGCCGCGCCGGCTGACCCGGCCGAATCGGAGTCGCAGCCGGCCGAGCCGGACCCGGACGCTGCCCTTGCGCCGGCCGCGGTGGAGCCCCCCGATACGGTGGAGCCCGAGGCCCCGGCTGCGGAGGCAGCCGAGCCGGCGGACGCTACCGAAGCAGACACCGCCGAGCCGGACGGGATCGGCGAAGACGGTGCGGCCGGGGAAGACGAGTCCGGATCGCCGTGGACCACCGACGGTCCCCTGAACGTCGTGGTCGTCGCGGACCTCGACTTCATCAGCGAACAGTTCTTCCAGATTCGCGAAGTGGCGCCCGGCAACCTGAACTTCGACAACGTCACGTTCTTCCTGAACGCCATCGATTCGCTGCTCGAGGACGACTCGTTCATCGGGCTGCGCAGCCGCCGCGCCCGTCACCGGACCCTGGAGCAGGTCGAAGCCCAGACCGCCGAGTTCATCGAGCAGCGCACCATCGACGAGCAGCAGGCGGAAGCGGAGGCGGAGCAGGCCCTGACCGACGCCCAGACCCGGCTGAACGAGCGGGTGGACGAGGTGCAGAACCGCACCGACATCGATGCGCAGGCCAAGCAGATCATGGCCCGCAACCTCGAAGAGGTCGAGAACCGCCGTCTGAGCGTGCTGTCGGCCAATATCGAGACCGAGAAGGAAACGAAGGTCCGCGCGAGCCTCGAACGGATGGAGACCCAGATTCGGCGCATCCAGAGCTCCATCAAGACGTTCGCGATCCTGCTGCCGCCGGTCCCGGTATTCGCGCTCGGCGTGGCGATCTTCGTGCGGCGGCAGCGGCGGGAGCGCGAAGGCGCCGCCGCGGCCCGGCGGCTGCGAGACTGAACCGGGGGGCGGCCGCGAATCGAGGCCGCTCTCGAGCGACAGGGCAGAACCATGACGGAACTGGAAAAGACGACTGCATTCGGCGGCGCGGCCATCCTGGTCGTCGCCCTGGCCCTCGGCACCGCACCGAGCCGCTCCGCTCCCGACGCGTTCTTCGACGTCGGCGAGACCTTCTTTCCCGAGTTCACGGATCCGGAGACGGCCACCTCGCTCGATGTGGTCGAGTTCGATGAGGACACGGCGGCCGCCGCGATCTTCGAGGTGACCAACCGGGACGGGTTGTGGACCATCCCGTCGCATCATGAGTACCCCGCCGACGGGAAGGAACGGCTCGCGAACACCGCCGCCGGCATGATTGCCATCACCAAGGACGACTTCCGTTCCGACAACGTGACGGACCACGAAGCGTTCGGCGTCATCGACCCGCTCGACGAGAGCACCAGCAGCCTGCGCGGCCGCGGGCGCCGGGTCACCTTCAAGGGACCGAGCGAAGAGGTGCTGGCCGACCTCATCATCGGCAACCGGGTCGAGGGACGGCCCGGCCTGAATTTCGTGCGAGTGCCCGACCAGAACCGGGTCTACGCGGCCAGAACGGATATCGGGATCTCGACGAACTTCAACGATTGGATCGAAACCAATCTGCTCGAAGTGGAGCGCGACGACGTCAGGCGCGTCGAGCTGAACGAGTACCAGGTCGACGAGGGCACCGGGAGCGTACGGAGGCGGGGCGAGTTCATCGTCGACTGGGTCGAGGAAGACGTGTGGACCGCCAACGATCTGCCCGACGGGAAAGAGGTCGACTACGTGCAGATGAACCTGCTCGTCGGGGGGGTGATGGGGCTCAACATCGTCGGGGTGCGCCCCAAGCCGGAGGGGTTGTCGGGCAACCTGCGGCAGGCGTTCGAGGAGCGGACCATCACCAACGCCGACTTGCAGACGATGCAGGCGCGCGGGTTCTATCCGACGCAGGCGGGCGAGATGTTGTCGAACGAGGGCGAGTTGAAGGTGCGCACCGACCTCGGGGTGCTCTACACGCTGCGTTTCGGGGAGATTCTCTACGGCAGCGGCAACGCCGTGGCGATCGGCGACGAAACCAGTGACGACGAGGCGTCGGGTACCGGCGAGAACCGCTACGTCCTGATCAACGCCGAGTTCGATGCCGAGGCGTTGCCCGAGCCGGAGCGGCCCGACAACCGCGACTTCGAGAACAAGGCCGCGTCGCAGTGGACCGATGCCGACCGGGAGAACCAGGAACGGGCGGATCTCCATGTGCAGTGGGAGCGCCGAACCGCCGAGGGGCGCGAACGGGCCGAGGTCCTCGCCACCCGTTTCGCCCGGTGGTACTACGTCGTTTCCGCCGGCAGCTACAACCGGGTGCACCAGAGCCGGGACGATCTTCTGAAGGACATCGAAGGCGGCGATGCAGAGAGCGGTTTCGAGGCCGCTTCGCCGACCGGGCTGGTCGAACCGGCCGCGCCGATCGGGCTGGCCGACCCGGTCGCGCCGGAAGACCCGGTCGCACCCGCCGAGCCCGTAGAATCGTCGGACCCGGTCGACCCCGCCGATCCGGCCGACGCCGAGCCGGCGGTTCCGGCAGAACCGGATCCGGTCGACCCCGCCGAGCCCGCCGACGCCGAGCCGGCGGTTCCGGCAGAACCGGATCCGGTCGACCCCGCCGATCCGGCCGACGCCGAGCCGGCGGTTCCGGCAGAATCGGATCCGGTCGACCCCGCCGATCCGGCCGATCCGGCCGATCCGAATGATACGGGCGCCCCGGCCGACCCGGATCCCGCGTCGCCGGCCGACCCCGCGTCGCCGGCCGACCCCGCGGCTCCGCCGGCGTAGCGTGCGGCGTCGGAACGCCGTGGCCGCAACACATCTCCCGGGACTGGAAACCGCATGGGCAGGACACTTCTGAAGAAAGTCTGGGACCTCCACACGGTTCGTCCCCTGTCGAACGGCCAGACCCAGTTGTTCATCGGACTGCACCTGATCCACGAGGTGACGACGCCGCAGGCGTTCGACATGCTGCGGTCGCGCGGCATCGGCGTGGCGTTTCCGGACCGGACGTTCGCCACCACCGATCACATCGTTCCCACCCTCGAGCAGGGGAGGCCCTTTGCGGACCCGCTGGCCGAGGCGATGCTGTCGGCGCTCGAACGGAACTGCCGGGAATTCGACATTCCGTTCTGGAACCTGGACAGCGACCGTCAGGGGATCGTGCACGTCATCGGGCCCGAGCTGGGGCTCACCCAGCCGGGGATGACCATCGCCTGCGGCGACAGCCACACCTCGACCCACGGCGCGCTCGGTGCGGTCGCGTTCGGGATCGGGACATCGCAGGTGCGCGACGTCCTGGCCGCGCAGTCGCTGCCGATGAGTGCGCTCAAGGTACGGCGCATCTCCGTCGACGGCGCGCTGGGGGCGGGGGTGTTCGCCAAGGACGTGGTGCTGGAGATCATTCACCGGCTTGGCGTCCAGGGGGGCGTCGGCCATGCCTACGAGTACGGCGGCGCGATAATCGATGGCATGAGCATCGACGAGCGGCTGACCGTCTGCAACATGTCGATCGAGGGCGGCGCGCGGGTCGGGTACGTGAATCCGGACGAGACGACGTTCGACTACCTGCGCGGGCGTCCGTTCGCGCCGGCCGGGGCGGCGTTCGACCGGGCCGTCTCGTGGTGGCGATCGATGGCCTCCGACCCCGGGGCGGACTACGACGACGTCGTCGCGATCGATGGCGGCGCCATCGAGCCGCGGGTGACCTGGGGCATCAACCCGGGCCAGTCGGTGGGGGTGAGCGAGCGCATCCCGTCGGCCGGGTCGAACGGCGGCGTGGCCGAGGCATTGGAGTTCATGGGGTTCACCGGCGGCGATCCCATCAAGGGGACGAAGATTGACGTCGCCTTCGTGGGGTCCTGCACCAACTCGCGCCTGTCGGATCTGCGCGAGGCGGCCCGAATCGCGAAGGGACAGCGGGTGGCGGGGCACGTGAAGGCGCTGGTGGTGCCCGGTTCCCAGGCGGTGCGGGTGGCGGCCGAGGCGGAAGGGCTGGACCACGTGTTC
Source organism: Vicinamibacterales bacterium (assembly GCA_965229825.1). Taxonomy (GTDB): domain Bacteria; phylum Acidobacteriota; class Vicinamibacteria; order Vicinamibacterales; family UBA8438; genus JAJEEA01. The sequence continues at coordinate 72,449 of CBDDJQ010000009.1, read as the reverse complement.
CGCGAGGCCGGGTTCGAGTGGCGCGGCGCGGGTTGCTCGATGTGTCTGGCCATGAACCCGGATCGGCTCGATGGCCGGCAGGTCTGCGCCTCGTCGTCGAACCGGAACTTCAAGGGACGCCAGGGCAGCCCGACCGGCCGCACGTTGTTGATGAGTCCCGCGATGGTGGCCGCCGCGGCGGTGGCCGGTGAAGTGGCCGATGTGCGCGCAGTGCTGTAGGCGAGTGACCGCGCCGGCCCCCGGCGGGTCGCGAGGTGGACGGGAGGGAACCGTTGTCCGTGTGTGAGATCGACCGTATCGAAGGCACCGGGATACCGGTGCGCGGCGACAACATCGACACCGATCGCATCATTCCCGCGCGGTTCCTGAAGGCGATCACGTTCGACGGGCTCGGAGACCATGTCTTCGAGGACGACCGCGCGGCCCTGCCCGAGCATCCGTTCTCGAACGCCGACTACGCGGGCGCGCGGATCCTGCTGGTGAACGACAACTTCGGTTCCGGTTCGTCCCGCGAGCACGCTCCGCAGGCGCTGAAGCGCTGGGGCATCCACGCGTGTGTCGGGGAATCGTTCGCGGAGATCTTCCGGGGCAACTCGCTGGCCATCGGTCTCGCCTGCGTGACCGCTCCGCAGGACGTGATCGGCAGCCTGATGACCCGGGTCGAGACGGCTCCCGCTACCCGGCTGCGGCTGTCGCTCGCGGGGCGCGTTCTCGAGGCGGACGGCGAGCGGGTCGCCGTCACCGTCGAAGACCAGGTCCGCGATGCCCTCCTCTCGGGGACGTGGGATGCCACCGGACTGCTCCTGGACGATTTCGACGTCGTCCGCGGTGTCGCATCCCGGGTGCCCTACGTGCGCGGCTTCTGACTTGCCGCGCTGCGGGGGCCGGCGGCGTGCGCCTGGGCAGCCTCGAGAAAGGCGCCGGCGGCGTGTGACGATTCCCCGGTTCGGCGATAGACGAGCCGCAGGTCGCGGGGCGCGCGCAGCTCGCGAACCGGTATCGCCGCGAGCTGTCCTCGCGCAATTTCCGAGAGCGCGCAGCGCCGCGGCAGCAACGCCACCCCCAGGTCCATTTCGACCGCCCGTTTGATCCCGTCCAGGCTCGGCAGCGACATCTGGATGTTGATCGGCGCGTGGTGTTGTTCGAAAAGCCGGAGGACCAGATCGCGGCGCGGCGACGGATCGTTGTGCGCGATGATCGTCTGCCGCCCGAACTCGCTCATCGCGATCGCCTGCCGGCGCGCGAGCGGATGCTCCGGATGGGTCAGCATGACCAGTTCGTCGACACCGAGCCGGACCGACAGGAGCCCCCGTTCCCCCGGCGGAAAGGTCACCAGTCCGAAGTCCAGGCTGCGGTCGAGGACCTCGCCCGGAATCTGCCGCGAGTGCACGCGGCGCATCTCGACCTGGGCGTGAGGATGGTCCCTCCGGAACTGCACCACGATGGGAAGCAGCACGTGGACGGCGGCTTCGTTGACCCCGATGACCACCCGGCCGCGCCGCAGCTCCTGCAACTCGCGCACCGCGTCCACCGCCTCGTTCTTCAGGCGCGACATCCGCTCTGCGTAGTCGAGCAGGATGGCGCCGGTTTCGGTCAGCCGTCCGCTTTTCGACGATCGGTCGAACAGCCGTTCGCCGAGCTCGTCCTCCAGCCGTCGAATCGCCTGGCTGACCGCCGGTTGGGTGCGGTGCAGCCGGGCCGCGGCGCGCGAAAAGCTCCGCTCGGCCGCGACCACCTGGAACACCTGGAGCTCATGCAGTTCCATGTCGGATACCTATAAACAGAATTTATCAAATCGTAATAATTATAAGCTTGACTTCTTGTCTGGCTCAACGTGAACTAGAAGTGCACGCTGGGGCGGAAGCGGAGCCTCGGAGCGGCGGTTTCCGGGCCAGGATCGAGGTTGGTGGAGCAAGGAGAGACATCGTGGCGGACGACAGACTGATTATCTTCGATACGACCCTGCGGGACGGCGAGCAGGCGCCCGGTTTTTCGATGAATACGGCCGAGAAGCTGCAGCTTGCGCGACAGCTTCAGGTGCTGGGCGTGGACGTGCTCGAAGCCGGGTTTCCGATTGCGTCGAAAGACGACGCCGAGGCGGTCCGTCTGATCGCCTCCGAGATCGACGAACCGGTCATCGCCGCTCTGGCCCGATGCAACGCCGCCGATATCGAATGTGCCGCCGCTTCGGTGAAGCCGGCCCGGCGCTCGCGGATTCACACGTTCATCGCCACGTCCGACCTGCATCTCGAGCGGAAGCTCCGTATTTCGCGCGACGACTGCCTCGAGGCGATCGTCGACAACGTGAAGCTGGCCCGGGGCTTCACCGACGACGTGGAGTTCTCCGCGGAGGACGCCACGCGCACCGACCCCGACTTCCTGTGCCGGGTCGTGGAAACCGCGATCGGGCTGGGGGCGACGACGATCAATCTGCCCGATACTGTCGGCTATTGCACGGCGGACGAGATCGAGCAGTTCTTCACCGGCATCATCGGCCGCGTCCCCAACGCCGATCGGGCCGTCTTCAGCGCCCACTGCCATGACGATCTCGGGTTGGCGGTGGCGAACTCGCTGGCCGCGGTACGCGCCGGGTGCCGCCAGATCGAATGCACCGTCAACGGCATCGGCGAGCGAGCCGGCAACGCGTCGCTCGAAGAGCTGGTGATGGTGACGCGGGTTCGGCACGATCGGATGCCCTACACGACCGGGATCCGGACGACCGAGCTCTATGCCACGAGCCGGATGCTGTCCGAGCTGACCCACGAGCCGGTGCAGGCCAACAAGGCGATCGTGGGGCGGAACGCTTTTGCCCACGAGGCGGGCATCCACCAGGACGGGGTGATCAAGGACCGGCGCACCTACGAGATCATGCGCCCGGCGGACGTCGGGGTCGCGCAGTCCACGCTCGTGCTCGGCAAGCATTCGGGCCGGCACGCGGTGAAGCAGCGGTGCGGGCAGCTCGGGTTCGAGCTGAGCCGTCTGGAGCTGGACCGGGTGTATCGCTCCATGATCGACCTCGCGGATCGCCAGAAGACGGTCGAAGACACCGACTTGGCCGCCATCGTCGCTCTTTTTCAGGCCGATCGGTCGGCGGGCGCGGCCTGAGTCGGCGCGATGCAGGCGACCATTGCCCTGTTGCCGGGCGACGGCATCGGACCGGAGGTCACCTCGGCCGCCGAGCAGGTTCTGCGGACCGTGGGCGAGCGGTTCGGTCACACGTTCACGATGACCTCGCACGCGGTGGGCGCGGCCGCGCTCCGCGCCGGCCGGCCGCCGCTGCCGGACGAGACCCGCGCCGCCTGTCTCGCCGCCGATGCGGTGCTGCTGGGGGCGGTGGGTGATCCTGCGTTCGACCGGGGATCGAGCGAAGGCCGTCCGGAAACGGCGCTTCTGCAGTTGCGCCGGGCGTTGGGGGTGTTCGCGAACCTGCGGCCGGCGCGGGTCTGGCCCGGTCTCGAAGACGGCGGCGCGTTCAAGCCGGATCGCGTGGCCGGGGCCGACATGCTCATCGTGCGCGAGCTGACCGGCGGCATCTACTACGGTGAACCGCGCGGCGTGGCGGATGATCGACAGTCGGCGTTCAACACCATGCGGTACACCCGGGCCGAGATCGAGCGCATTGCCGAGATCGCCTTCGAGAGTGCGGGGGGGCGCCGTTCACGCGTGACCTCGGTCGACAAGGCGAACGTGCTCGAGACCTCCCGCCTCTGGCGCGAGGTGGTGACCGAGGTTGGCGCGCGGTACCCGGGGGTGACCCTCGAGCATCAGTATGTCGACTCGTGCGCCCTCCTGCTCGCGACCAGCCCGAAGCAGTTCGACGTGGTGCTGTCCGGCAACCTCTTCGGGGACATCCTCTCGGACGAGGCCGGCGCCGTGGTCGGCTCGCTCGGACTCCTGCCGTCCGCGAGCATCGGGGGACGCGGCGGGCTGTTCGAGCCGGTCCACGGGTCGGCTCCGACGTTGGCCGGCCGTGACGTCGCCAACCCGATCGGGGCCATCGCCTCGGCCGCCATGCTGTTGCGGCATGCCCTCGGGGCGAACGCCGAGGCCGACGCGGTCGAGCGGGCGATCGGATCGGCGCTGGCGGCCGGGCATCGAACCGCCGATCTGGTGACCGACCGGCAGATGACTCCAACGAGCGGGTCCGCCATGGCCGGGGAGATTGCGGCTCGCGTGAAGACTCGGTAAACGGCTTCCTCGCGGAATCCGTCTACTCGTTATCGGCTGGTCAGTTGAGTTAAGGCTCACCCAGCGATTCCACGAAGGAAACCGCACGGGCCGTTGAACCGACACACCATGAAGATCTGCTGCCTCGCTGGCGTCCTCGGCCGGGTCACGTTGCTGACCGCGGCCTCCACCGTTGCGACGGCCGCCGCTGCCGGCCAGGTTCACCGTGTGCCCGGGCCGCCGTCCGCCCGGGCAGTCTCCGGCGGAGCTTCCGCCGAAGCGGTGGTATCCGAGTCGATTGTGGTGATTCCGTTCACGAACATCTCCCGCAACGAGGGCGACGACTGGCTGGGACACGGCATCGCCGAGACGGTCGCGGCCGATCTCGAGTCCCGGGATGCCTTCACGGTGGTCGCGCAGGAGCGCGTCGCGGTCGCGACGCGCGGTCCCGGCGCCGCGAACCTGGACGACACGCTGGTGGCGTCGCTCGGGCTCGCGCTGGGCTCGCGCTGGGTCGTCGCCGGCGGCTACCAGCGGATCGGCGATCAGTTGCGCATCACCGCGCGGCTGGTCGACACGCGAGACGGCGGCCTGGCAGCGACCGCGAAGGTCGACGGCGCATTCGCCGACATCTTCGACCTGCAGGATCGGATTGCCGGCGAGCTGACGCGCGGCGTCGGGGCGCGGGCGGCGATGTCCGCCGCGCCGCCCGCGGGCGGAAGCGGTCTGCCGGCGTTCGGCGGGGGGAATGCGGACCTCGGGCGCGGCGAGGGAAACGTCGGTCTCGGACCTGCTCCCGGGGTTGGCGGCGCGGCGTCGTCCGGTGCGGGCGCGGGCAGTTTCGATTTCGAACGCGCGATCAGAGACGGCCGGTCCGGCTTGACAGGGCGATCGGGCCCCGGCGCGCGCGCGGTCTCACCCCCGGCCGGTCCGGGGAATGGCGAAGTGACCGGCGGCATCATTCTGCCTCCGGGCGATTCGGCGAATCGCGCCGCACCCGGCGGATTCCCCCGCCGTGGGCCGGAGACCACTTCCGGCGGGGCGCCCGCCGGTACAGCCGGTCGGCTCGGTGCGGGTGGACCGCGGACCGGCGGTCCCACCGGCGGCCGCGTGGCGCCGGGTGCGACCGCCGCCGGTCTCGCTTCGGCCGCCTCGCTCGGCATCCTGGCCGGCCGGCCCAACGTCAGGGCCGTCCGGACCGCCGAGCCGCCGCAGATCGACGGCAACCTCGACGATGCGGTCTGGCGGCAGGCCACCCGCCTCACCGAGTTCGTGCAGCAGAGCCCGCTCGAAGGGGACCCGGCGACCGAGGACACCGAGGTCTACGTCGCCTACGACGACACCCACCTGTACTTCGGGCTGTACGCGCACTACTCCCAGCCCTCAATAATGCGGGCGAACCGGGTCGACCGCGACCAGGCGTTCTTCGGCGACGACCTCATCTCTGTCTACTTCGATACGTTCCTCGACCAGCAGCGCGCCTACGTCTTCTCGGTCAACGGTTACGGCGTCCAGAACGACTCGATTCTGGAAGCGCGTGGCGGGGGCGGCGGCGGCCGCGGGGGCCGCGGCGGCGGCGGCCGCGGGGGCGGGGGGTTTTCCGGGGGGGGAGGGCGCAGCTTCAGCGGCGTGCGCTGGGGCGATCGGTCCTGGGATGCGCTGTACGATTCGGGCGGCACGATCGTAGACGACGGGTGGACCGCCGAAATGGCCATCCCGTTCAAGAGTCTGCGGTATCCCGCGACCGGCAACCGGGCTCATCGCTGGGGATTTCAGATTGCCCGGCGCATTCGCGGCAAGGACGAGACGGTCGTCTGGTCGCCGATGTCGCGCGACGTGTCCGGGCTGCTGCCCCAGATGGGCGTGCTCGACGGGCTCAGCGACCTGTCCACGAGCCGCAACCTGGAGATCCTGCCGACGGTCACTGCCATCCAGGTCGGCAATCTCGACCGGACGACCGGCGACTTCCCGAGGGACAGGGTGCCGGAGGGCGGCCTCAACGTCAAGTACGGTGTGACGTCCAACCTCACTCTCGACGTCACCTACAACCCCGATTTCTCGCAGATCGAGTCCGACCGGCCGCAGATCGAGATCAATCAGCGGTTCCCGCTGTTCTATTCCGAGCTGCGCCCCTTCTTTCTCGAAGGGCAGGAGATCTTCAACATGCCGGGGCCGGTGAACTTCGTGCACACCCGCACGATCGTCGACCCCCGCTACGGCGGCAAGCTTACCGGCAAGGTGGGCAACACGACGATGGGCGTGCTGTTCGCCAACGACGAGGCGCCCGGGAACCTCGACGACGCCTACAGAGACACCGACTTCCGGTACGGGAAGACCGCCGACGTGGTCATCGGACGGGTGCGCTACGACCTGTACGCGGAGTCGCACATCGGGGCGATCGTCACCGACCGGGAGTTCCTCGGCGGGTACAGCCGCCTCGGCGGGCTCGACGGCAACTTCCGGTTGAGCGATGCGACGTCCATCGGGTTCCGGGCGATCACGTCGCAGAACCGCGATTGCGGGGGCTGGGGCGCGGAGGACTGCGTGGAGGGGTTCGAGGACACGGGCGGGAACATGTTGGACGTCGGCCTCCGGAGCAACGGCCGCAACCTGACCTACTTCCTGGCCGGCTACACCATCGACCCGCAGTTCGACACCGCGGTCGGCTTCGTCCGCCGGCGGGACATCAAGGCCGGCACCGGCAACGTCGGCTATCGCTGGTGGCCCGAGAGCTGGCTCATCAACTGGGGGCCGTCGTTCAGCTACACGCGGAACTGGAACTTCGAGAACATCCTCGAGGACGAGATGGCGAACGCCGGCGTGAACTTCTCGTTCGCGAAGAGCATCCGGGTGAACGCCGGCTTCAGCCGCGACATGGAGCGGTTCGGCGGCATCAACTTCGAGAAGGAGTACTACTCGTTCGGCGGCAACATCAACACGATTCGGGAGATCTCGTTCGGCGGGTTCTTCAGCTACGGCGACCAGGTGAAGTACGACCTCGCGAACCCCGCGGCCTCGTTCCTGGGTGCCGGCGGCCGCGGCGGCATCTTCATGTCCTTCCGGCCGTTCAGCCGGCTGCAGTCGCAGTTCAACGTCAGCACGAGCAACCTGGTGGATCCTTTCGCGGACGTCGAGATCTTCGACGTCAAGATCTACCGGGCGCTGACCACCTTTCAGTTCACGGACCGGCTTCTGCTGCGCCACATCCTGGAGTACAACACGTTCCAGCAGACCGTGGGGGCGAACGTGCTGTTGACGTACCGGATCAACTCCGGCACCGTGTTCTTCATCGGTTACGACGACCGGTACCAGCAGGGCGACCTGATACTCGATGACGCCCGCACCTCGCGGGCGTACCTGGGCAATCCCACGTTCAACACGATGGACCTCCTGCGGACCAATCGCGCATTCTTCACCAAGATCTCGTATCTGTTCCGGTACTGATCGCGCATTCGGCGGCGCCGCGCCGCGGCGACGGTCCCGCGCGGCGTCGAGGCTCGCTGGAGCACGGGTGCGTCCTGACGGACAGCCTGCCGCGAAACGTCCCCCGCACGGGCCGCCGGTCGAGTGCGGGGGCGGTTTCGGTTCCGGCCGCCGCGCCAAGCCTGAACGAGCGACCAAGCCGACCGTCAGCGCCATTCACCCCCGATGCCATGTATGCTGTTTATGAACGCCGTCGTCCATGAATCGCCCACGAGTCCGGACCGCAGAGACGGAGCGGACCCCGGCAGGATGGGTCGGGCGGGAGGCAGAACCGCAAGGCGACGATTTCCGGGCCGGGAATCGCCGGGACGACGTTGTCGCCAGCGCCGTGGAGGTACCTGCATGCGGGGGAACGTCAGTCGGCTCGCCCTGATCGGCTGGGCGATCGCCACCAGCGTGTCGGCTCAGGGTCTCGGAACACTGACCGGGACGGTGCAGACGGTCGCCGGTTCGCCGGTCGAGGGGCTCCGGTTGACCTTCACCGGGTCCGACGTCGAGGTGGCGGCGGTGACCGACAGCGACGGCGACTATCGGCTGGAAGGACTGGCGGCCGGGCGCTACAGCCCGACCATCGACGATGCGTCGCAGGTGGTGGAACCCGCGTTCCCGGTCACGGTGGTGGCCGACATCACCATTCGCCGTGACTTCACGCTCCGCAGCGCGGCTGAGAGCCAGACCCGGGTGCGCGGCGGGGACCGCCTGCTCGGGTCGGGCCCGGGGCTCACCACGACCGTGGCCAATCTCGACGCGTATGAAGCCCGCGACCAGTCGTTCGCGACCTTCCTGCGGCGGGTGCCCGGCCTGACCGTGAACCGGGCGGGGGGAGTGGGCCAGCCGACCGCCGTCCGGGTGCGGGGGGCGCCGGTCAGCGATCGTTTTCTGTTGACCGATGGGTTGCCGTTCGGTGGTTTCGAGCCGGAGCTCGATGCCGCGACGCACCTGGAGTGGGCCCGGTTCGAGGCGGTCCGCGGTATGACGTCGACCCGGCACGGGGAGCTGGCGGGCGGCGCGCAGCGGCTGACCAGGCTGCCCGGCGACCCGCGGGCGCGGCGGGTGTCGGTGGGGGTCGAGACCGGCGATCTGGGCTGGCAGCAGGTCGAGGGGGCCACGACCGGCCGCAGCGGGGACTACGACTGGAGCATCGCGGGCCAGCACATCGAGATCGACAACGAGCAGCCGAACAGCGCGTTCATGCGGAGCGGGGTGGGCGGCACCGTCGGGGTCACGCGGGATGACGTGACGGTGGACGTCATGTTCCGCGGCGAGATCGGCACCCTCGGGCGGCCCGGACCGACGTCGCTCGTGCGCGCCGATCAGGATGCATCCGAAGAGCGGACCCGGTTGATGTCGGGGGTGACGGTGGGGTTGCGCCGGGGCCGGAGCCTGCACGAGGGGCGCCTCGTCGTGTCGCGGACGGAGCGCCGGACCCTGAATCCGGAAGACTCCGGCACCGTCAGCCTGCTGCCGGTCGACCGCACCGGGCTGCGGCTCGACCTGCCCGACTTCGCGCTGGCCGACGGGCTTCGGGACGACGAGCAGTCGGCGCAGCTCATGTACGAGTACACGCGCCGGGCCGACGAGTTCCACTCCCTGACCTTCGGGGGCTGGGCCGAGGTGCGGGCCGGTCGGTTCGGCCACGACGAGGGGTTCGACGAGCAGCGGATCAACCTGGTGGCGTACGGCGAGGACCGCATGCAGGTGCAGGACAATCTGACCGTCACCGCCGGGGGGCGCGTCGAACGCTACGGTCCCTACCCGATCGTGGGCATGCCGCGGGGGGCCGTGCGCTACGAGCTGAAGCCCGGCGTCTTCCTGCATGGCAGTGCCGGTACCGCAGCGGCAGCGCCGACGCTGGGACAACGGTTCAGGGACACGTTCTGGCTCCGCGGAAACCCCGAGCTGCGTCTCGCGCGCAGCAGGGCGTTCGACGGGGGTCTCACCTCCAATCTGTGGGGGGAGCGGGTCCGGATCGACCTCACCGGGTTTCGGCACGGCTACCAGGACCTCATCGTGTGGGGGGGCGTGGATATCCCGCCCCTCGAGTCGCTGGCCGTGTTCCGCCGGTTGAGGTTGTCGGAACGGATGCAGTTCGTGGCGGATGTCGGGGCCGGAATCCTCGATCCGCTGGTGACGACCGCGACCTTCGATCAGGCGCGAAGGAGCTACATCAACGTGCCGGCGAGCCGGGCCCAGGGCGTGGAGGCGTCGTTCACCGCGACGCCGGTATCTGCACTCGAGCTCAGCGCCGCGTACGCGTTCACCGACAGCCTCGTGACCCGCGGCACCGGTTTGATCGAGACGGGACAAGCGTTGCCGGGCGTGCCGCTTCATCACGCCACGTTCATGGCCGATCTCAATCTCGGTCCGGTCTCCGCCGGCGCCGCGTTGACCCACGTCGGGGAGCGGCAGACGGACGTCGACGTCGTCAGCCACGCGTTCGGTGTCGACGCGCTGGCCCCCTACAGGCGTTGGGACGTGTACGCTCAGTTGCGCCTCGGCGATCGGCTCAGTGTGTCGATCGTCGGTGAGAACCTGACCGACGAACGGTACCAGGACGTGGCCGGTTTCCCCGCGTTGGGCCGATTCGTCCGGGCGGGACTGCAGGTAGGTTTCTAGCAGCCCGAGGTGGAACCCCGCGTTGCACCGAGAGCGGCGAGGCGCCCGCCTGACAAGGCGTGAGGAGGGCGCATGTTGAGTACGGAGCGCGTCGCAGAGGAATACCCGATGTTGGAGAGAGTCTGTCTCATGGGCCTGCTGGCAGCCGGCCTCTCGCTGGCGGCGTGCAGCGAGACCCCCCTGGAGCCGACCGACGCGATACCGGACCTGGAGCCGTTCACGATTTCCACGGCGCCGGAGCCGACCTACGCCGTTCCGTCGACCGGGGTGACCTTCGAGGTGAACGGTGAGCAGCGCGAGTACGCGTTCCTCGCCTCCTTCGACCTCGTCCTGCAGGCCAATCCCGACAACGGGATCGGCGTCAGCGTGTCCTCCGACAGCGTCATGCTGCAACAGTTGTCGAGTGCGCCCGCGGACGGCCCCGGCGGTGGCGTGGACCGCGAACGCTATGAGCACGAGTCCCGGGGGGACGTGAACCGCATCGAGCCGGGCGGCCGGACCTCGAGGGCGTTCGACGTGTGGTACACGCTGCCGAACGGCGGCCGGGAGGCCCTGATCGCCGTGACGTTGGAATTCGTGGACGACAATGGCGTCACCTTCAACCGGGTCCACCAGGTGACGGTGGAGCCGTGACGACCGTACGGCGCGCCGCCGTTGGAACCCGGTGGCGTAAAGGCCCGTAGTTCAGAGGGAAGAACGCTAGTGCCGGTTTGGTTTCCGTTCTCGAATCCCGTCGACTAAACGCAGGAGAGGTCTCGTGAGAAACCAGCGATTCGGTCGTCTGTGTGGGGTCGTCCTCGCCGTCTTCCTGACCGCGGCCGGGGTGGAGACGGTCCAGGCGCAGGAAGTCGAACGGTTCATCAAGGTGCTCGACCGCGACCGCGAACCGGTAACCGATCTGGGCGCGGGCGACTTCACCGTCGAGCATGACGGCGACCGTGTCGACGTCGCGCGCGTGGAGCTCATCGACCAGCCGTTGCGAGTGGCGCTGATTGTCGATGACGCGGACGGCGCGTTGCCGTTCTTTCGGTACTTTCGCGACTACCTGCCGGAGTTCGTGAGAGCCCTGCCCGAGGACAGCGAGATTGGGCTGGTGCTGCTGTCGGGCCGGCCGCGCAGGGTGGTGGACTTCACGAGTGACCACAGCCGGGTGCTCGATCAGCTCGCGCAGTTCTTCGTGGAAGAAGATCGCGCGGCCGGGTTCTTCGCCGGTCTGGAAGAGACGGTGAATGATTGGGACGAAGATCTGCGGTGGCCGGTCCTCGCGGTGGTGACGACGGACGGGCCGGCGCAACGGACTCTCACCGACGGCCGGTACGCCAACTTCATCGAGCGGGCGGTCGAGCGGGGGGCGATCATCCATGCGTTGGGCCTGTTCACGCCGAACGGCCAAGGATTTCAGACCGGGATCGCGAACAGCGTGACGCAGGTAACGGGCGGCTGGTACGACACGCTCCCTGGTCCGACCCAGTCCATCAGCGACAAGCTCGCCGAGATGGCAGCCGAGATCTCGCGGCAGTACGCCGAGACCCAGTATCAGTACGTCGTCGCCTACGAGCCGCCGCCGGGTGCCGACCGGGACGCCGGGATCTCCGCCGGCGTGCGCCGGGCGGGGGTGTCGTTGAGCATCTCTGCGAGCGGTCGGCCCGGCCCCGCCGCACCGGCCGTCGCCGAGGCCGCCGACGTGGGGGACAGCCGCGAAGAGCTGTTCAACCAGGGGGAGGCGGCCTTCGCGGCCGGAGACAGCGCGCAGGCGGCCGAGTGGTACCTGAAGGCCCACGACCGGGATCGGGACTGGGTCCTGCCGCTGTTCAAGCTGGGGTTGGTCTCCCTCAACCTGGGCGACATCGAGGCGGCGAAACAGTATTTCGAACAGGCGGTCGAGGCGGATCCGGGCTCGCCTGAAGGCGCGCAGGCGACCGCGATCCTGGGTTCGCTGCCCTAACGCTAAAGCCTCTTTCCTGTATGCTGATCGTCCCGTTTCCCTGTTGGAGGTTCACGTGCCCCGATTCATCTGCGGCCTCGCGCTCGGCCTGACCGTCACCGCCGGCGCCGTTTCCGCCCAGGTCCAGCTCGACAAGCTCACCCTGCCGGCGGGATTCTCGATCGAGGTGTACGCGCCCGACGTGCCCAACGCCCGGTCGATGGCCCGGTCGCCGGGCGGCACCCTGTTCGTCAGCACGCGCCGGGCCGGCAACGTCTACGCCGTGCTCGACACCGACCGGGATCACCGGGCCGACGAGGTGCTGACGCTGGCCAGCGGCCTGAACATGCCCAACGGCGTCGCCTTTCGCGACGGATCGCTCTACGTGGCCGAGGTGAATCGGATTCTGCGCTACGACGACATCGAGTCGCGGCTGCAGAACCCGCCCGATCCGGTGGTGGTGGATGACGGTTTTCCCTCCGATCGGGCGCACGGCTGGAAGTTCATCCGCTTCGGGCCCGACGGCAAGCTGTACGTCCCGGTAGGCGCGCCCTGCAACATCTGTGACCGGACCGGCGAAGACCTGCGCTACGCTTCCGTCACCCGCATGAACCCGGACGGCACCGAGCCCGAGGTCTTCGCTCACGGCGTGCGGAACTCCGTCGGATTCGACTGGCATCCCGGCACCGGCGACCTGTGGTTCACGAGCAACGGACGGGACATGCTGGGTGACGAGAGCCCCGGCGACACGTTGAACCACGCCCCCGAGATCGACATGCACTTCGGCTATCCCTTCTGCCACCAGGGAGACATCCCGGACCCCGAGTTCGGCGAGCAGCGGGGGTGCGGCGAGTTCACGTCGCCGGCCCGGACCCTCGGACCCCACGTGGCGTCGCTCGGCATGCGGTTCTACACCGGGTCGATGTTCCCGGACGAGTACCGGCAGAAAATCTTCATCGCCGAGCACGGGTCCTGGAACCGCACCCCGGAGGCCGGACACACCGGCTTCCGCATCACCGTCGCGACCCTCGACGGCAACCGGGTCACCGACTATTCGGTGTTCGCCGAAGGCTGGCTGAACCCCGACAACACCTCCTGGGGCCGGCCGGTCGACATCGAGGTCATGCCGGACGGCGCCCTGCTGGTGACCGACGACAGCGCCGGAGCGATCTACCGGATTACCTACGGCGGGTGATCCGGCGTCCCGCGTCAGAGGTTGACAGGATGGCGCTTCGGCAGACAGGCGTCTGCGCCGTGGAACGGCTCGGACGCCCAGAGGATCGGTTGGGTGGCAGGGGGAGCTGCAAGGCGACACGTTTCGGGGAAGGCGGCTGGGCCGTAGGGTGCGGACGCCTGGAGGGTTGGTCGGGCGGCAAGCGGAGCCGACGGGCGACGCTTTCCGGGCTCCGGCGCTTGGCCCTCGCCGCCGCCCTCGTCCTCGGGACGGGGGCGCCGGCCGTCGCGCAGCCCACGCCCGAGCTGATACGCGCCCGCACCGAGCGCGAGTGGACGATCAAGGCGGACAAGATGCGGCGGCACCTGCTGCCGCTCATGCGCCGCCACGAGATCGACCTCTGGATCATCCTCAGCCGCGAGAACGCGCCCGACCCCCTCCTCGAGCTGTTCGGCGGCTACGGCGTCACCGGCTGGTACGGCCATCGCAACGCCTACCTGTTCTTCGACGCCGGTGCCGACGCCGGGCTCGAGACCACCGCGATCGGCACCCACCTCAGCGGCCATCTCCGCCGGTTCTACGACACCCTCACGCTGTACGGCGAAGAGGGGCTCATGCCGCATCTGCGCGAGTACGTGGCGGCGCGCGACCCCCGGCGCATCGCCGTCAACCGGTCGCGCACCATCAGCATGGCGGACGGGCTGACGGCCGAGCTGGAGGACTATCTGCTCGAGACCCTCGGACCGGACCGCGCCGGCCGCCTCGTGTCGTCCGAGCCGCTCGTCGTTGACTACGCCTCGGTGCACACCGAGGCCGAGGACGAGGTCCAGCGCGAGGCCAGTACGGCCACGTTCGACATCCTGCGCCGCGCGTTCTCCGGCGACGTCATCACCCCCGGCCGCACCACCCTCATGGACGTGCAGTACTGGATCACGGCCGAGTGGAAGCGGCTCGGGTTCGAGTTCAACTTCCCCGCCTCGCTCGACCTGCAGCGGCCCGGCGGCGTCAGCCTCGACGACTCGGATGACCCGACGATCGAGCGCGGCGACCTGCTGCACGTCGACTTCGGGGTCCGCACGTCGGGCATCGTCGCCGACCAGCAGAAGATGGCCTACGTGCTCCGCGACGGCGAGTCGGCGCCGCCCGCCGGGCTGGTCCGGGCGTTCGAGGCCTCCACCCGCGCGGCCGGGCTGATTCTCGACGAGATGCGGGTCGGCCGGACCGGCATCGAGATCAAGCGGGCGGCCGAGCGCCGCGCCGCCGAGGCCGGCATCGACCTGCTCGTCTACTCCCACGTCCAAGGCTACTGGGTGCACGACGCCGGCATGTGGGCGATCCACGACTGGCCCGAGCGCTACGGGGATCACCCGCGCTTCGCCCTCAAGGACGGCGACTGGGTCTCCCTCGAGTTCGCGGTCACCGCGCCCGTCCCCGAATGGGACGGCCAAGCCGTCACCATCATGCGGGAGGAGGACACTCTGATCACCGCGGACGCCCCGCCCCGCTACCTGTCGGGGCCCCAGACGAGCCTCTGGATCATCGAGTGACGGTCCGGGGTGGCCCGTCGCCGCGACCGGCCGCACACGACCGGCGACATGCGGGTATAATTGGCGAACGCGGCCCGCGCTGGCGGACTTGCGACTTCCCATGCGGTGAGGTGGCCGAGAGGCTGAAGGCGGCGGTTTGCTAAACCGTTGAAGGGGCTTTAACCTCTTCCCAGGGTTCGAATCCCTGCCTCACCGCCACTCTCGTTCTGCAATTATCTCGCGCGGCATTCCTCAGGATCTTGGCGATGAGCCGGCAATGCCCCGCTGGGGGCGTTGGCCCCGGCACGGCCCAACGGTTTTGCATCGGAGCACACGCACTACAATGCAACCTTGCACGGGTCCGGGCACGCGAGCCCGCGTCCCGCACAGCGACAGCCTCCACGCCAGCTCTGGAGTACTCCGATGAAGAGACCGCACACCCTGCTTCGGCCAGCGTCCCGTATCAAGGCAAGCGCCGCGGCGCTCGCGCTCTTCCTGCTTCCCGCGCTTCCGCTTCACGCGCAGCAGTCGCTCGCGGATGACCCCGGTGTCGCCGAAGCCCTTCACCTGCTCGATGTCTGGATGGATGCGGCGCAGGCGTATGGGGGCATCCCCGGCGCCTCGCTGTCGGTGGTGCACGATCAGGAGCTCGTGTGGGCGAAGGGATACGGGTATGCGCACGTGGAGCGGGAGGAGCCCGCGACCGCGGCGACGGTGTATTCCATCTGCTCCATCTCCAAGCTCTTCACGGCGGTCGGCGTGCTGCAGCAGCGCGACCAGGGCAAGGTCGGGCTCGACGATCCCGTGGCGCAGCACCTGGACTGGTTCGAGATCAAGGACGACTACCCGGAGGCGGGCCCGGTCACCATCGAGGGGCTGCTCACCCATACCTCGGGTCTCCCGCGCGAGGCGGGCGCGCCGTACTGGACCGGTCCCGACTATCCCTTCCCGACCCACGAGGAGATCGTCGGGACGCTGCCCACCCAGTCGATGCTGTATCCCTCGCGCACCTACTACCAGTACTCGAATCTGGCGCTCACGCTGGCCGGCGAGATCGTGGCGGCGGCGTCCGGGCAGGCCTACGACGACTACATCCGCGCGAACATCCTGGACCCGCTGGGAATGTCCAGCACGTTCACCGACCTGGATGACCGCTTCCGGGGCAACCGGCTGGCGAGCGGCTACACCGCGCGCGGGCGGGACGGCAGACGCCGGCTGGTTCCGGAGTACCGGGTGCGCGGCATCAGCCCCGCGGCCGGGTTCATCTCGACGGTGGAGGATCTGGGGCGCTTCGCCTCGTGGCAGTTCCGCGTGCTCGACGGAGACGACGCCCTGCTCGACCGCAACACGCTGCGCGAGATGCACCGGGTGCACTGGCTCGAGCCCGACGGCGAGACCACCTACGGGCTGGGCTTCTCCGTGTGGAAGTCGGACGGAGACACCTTCGTGGGCCACGGAGGTTCCTGCCCGGGATACCGCAGCCATCTTCTGCTGCGCCCGCAGGACAAGGTCGCCACGGCGTTCATGACCAACGGCCAGGGCGTGAACTCCCGCCGGTTCGCACAGACCGCCTACGACATCGTCGCGCCCGCCCTGCGCAAGGCCGCCGGGAAGCCGAACGGCGATACTCCCGCCGGTGGGGTCCCCGCCGGCTCCGAAGGCGGTGCCACGGCGGTTCAGCAGACCCTCATGCGCTTCACCGGCACCTACGAGCGGCCTTTCGGGGGAGAGAGCGCGGTACTCATGCGGGAAGGCGATCTGCACGTGCTGTCGCTGCCCACCGACAATCCGCTGGATTCCCTGACCCGGCTCCGCCACATCGAGGACGGCACCTTCCGGCGGGTGCGCGACAACGGCGATCTGGGCGAGGAGTTCGCCTTCGAGGAGATGCCCGACCGACGGATGCTGATGTGGCGCAACGACAACTACAGCATCCGCGCGGCGGGGAGGTGAGCCGCATGGAGCCGGGTCGACGCCTGACTTCCGTCGCCCCGGCAACCGCATCGCGGGCCCGGGTGCTCGAAGTTCAAGGGTGACTTCTCTGCCACCCTGACCGCGATCACCCGCCTTCGCGGCCGAGCCGCTATCTGACGGTGAATGTCCCCGCCACGGTGCGGCCGCCGTCCGCGCGCCGGCGGCGGACCGAGGGGACGTCGCCGACGGTGAACTCGAACGCGCCGGTCCGGATCGGCGTGAAGCTGAACTGGGCCGTGCCGCCGACATCGAACTCGATGGCGCGGAACGCCAGCGCCTGCAGGTGCACCTCGATCCCGTTGATGGTGACGATGCGCAGGTGTGAGTTGCGCAGCAGGTCGTCGACCTCGAGCCGCCACGGCTCGGCGCCGTCGCTCGTGACGTTCAGCCGGTAGTACTCGCCCGTAACCAAGTCGAACTCGGCGGTGGAGAGCAGCGGGCCGTCCGGCCCCGTCGCGATCTCCAGGTGAATGTCGAGCGGCGGTCCGGCGGCCAGATTGCCGCCCACCTGTGCCTGTGCGGCGGCCGCGCTGAGCGCCAGTCCGCAGGTTGCGACGACGATGGCCCGCTGCAGCATGCGGATGGTTATACCCGAATCTCCCCCGGCGAGCCAGTGGTTTCAGCAGCAGGTTCGACGGAATGCAGAGTTCACGCGGAGGCAGGCCGGGGCGCAGTTTGCCCCAGGATCATCCCGACGCGTCGATGACGCTGACGTAGCCGCCGCCGGCATACTCCAGGATGGCGCGGTCGGCAGTCAGGAGAGGCGCGCCATGATGACGGGCCGTCGCGACGATCAGGCGGTCTGCCGGGTCGGGGTGGAATGTGCCGGGAAGGCGCACGCTGTCGATCGCGATGGCCGGCAGGATCGGCGCGAGGCGGACGCCCGGCAGACCGAGCGCCGCGTCGATCCAGACGCCGACGTCCCGGCCGAGATAAAGACGGCCCTTCTCGGAGAGGAGCGCGATCTCCCAGGGCGTGATGGCGGAGATGCCGACGCCGTCCTTGACGGCGGCCTCCGCTATGGCGGTACGAGCCGCTCTTCCGAGGCGCGGATCGGCGTCCACGGTCCAGATCAGCACGTGCGTGTCGAGAACGATCACCGCGTTGCCGTCCAATCGGATGGATCGGCGGCCGGGAGGAACGGATCGTCATACCGCAGCACGGAACCCCGCATTGCGCCGATAATCGACGGTCGGTTTCCAGAAGCTGGCGGCGGAGTCAGTACCGCTACCGGTCGCCCTCGGTTCGTGATGGTCACCGGCTCGCCGTCCTGGCCCATCTGCCTGATGACGCGAAGACACGCCGCCTTGAACTCCGCGGCTCCCATGCTCTTCCCCATTTGCGTCGGCTCCTTCCGGGGCACTCCCAATATGTACACTATACCTGTACATTCCGACCGACGACCACGCGAAGCGGTGCTGTCGCACGGCAGCCGGCAGGGATATCATGTTCGCGTTGAAGTGCCGAGGGAGACTGAGGAGAGGAGGGCTGTCATGACACGTGGCCATCTCGCGGGCGCGTTGGCGGTTCTGGTGTGCGGGGCGATGGCGGCGGCGCCGGCCGGCGCCCAGGGAGGCTCGGCGGCGGTCATGCTGTCGGCCGACACGCCGGTGGCGGTCACCGGCGGCCGGGTTCAGGGGACGGAGGCGGCGGCCGGCGTCGTCGCTTTCAAGGGGATTCCGTTCGCGGCCCCGCCGGTGGGCGAGTTGCGCTGGCGTCCCCCGGCCGCGGTGGTCCCCTGGGAGGGGGTGCGCGACGCCGGCGAGGCCGGGCCGATCTGCGCCCAGGGCGCGGGGGGCGTCGGGCAGAGCGAGGACTGCCTGTTCCTGAACGTCTGGGCCCCGGCCGAGACGGCCGAGCCCCTGCCGGTGCTGTACTGGATCCACGGCGGGGGCTACACCGGCGGCTCGGGCTCGACCTCCATCTACGACGGCGCCCGGTTGGCCGCCGACGGGGCGGTGGTGGTGACCATCAACTACCGGCTCAACGTCTTCGGGTTCCTCGCCCATCCCGCCCTGTCCGCCGAGTCGCCGCACGGCGCCTCGGGCAACTACGGGCTCCTCGACATGGTGGCGGGCCTCGAGTGGGTGCGGGACAACATCGCCGCCTTCGGCGGCGACCCGGATCGCGTGACCATCTTCGGCGAGTCGGCCGGCGCCGGCGCGGTGATGTCGGTCATGGTGATGCCGCAGTCGAAGGGGCTCTTCCACCGCGCCATCGCGCAGAGCAACTGGATTCACGGCTGGGACCGGCCCCTGCAGGGTGACGGCGCGGACCTGACGCCGGCCGAGGCGCAGGGGACGGCCGTCGCGGCCGCCCTCGGGGCCGGAGACCTCGACCCCGAGGCCGCGCTCGCGGCGATGCGGGCGGCCCCGGCCCAGGACGTGCTCGCGGCGCTCGCGGCGGAGGCGGGCAGCCCGTTCCTGCGCACGGGCCACGTTTGGGCGCCGAACGTCGACGGCTGGGCCATTCCCGACGATCCGCTGACCCTGTACGCCGAGGGCCGGCAGCACCCCGTGCCCCTCGTGGTGGGGATGAACGGCAACGAGGGATCGCTGATGACGCGGGGGTTCTCCATGGACCGCGTCGACGGGTTCGCCGCCCACGTCGAGTCGGTGTACCCGGGCGACCTGGCTGGCGGGCTGCTGGCTCACTACGGCGTGGGCGCGGAGACGGTGCGGGAGGGGCTCGACCACCTCATCCACGATCTGTACTTCGCGGGGCCGGTGCGGGCGCACGCCAGACATCAGTCGGCGGTTGCGCCGGTATGGATGTATCATTTCACTCGGGTGCCGCCGACCCCCTGGGGCGAGGCGATGGGGGCGCACCACGCGGCCGAGCTCGTCTACGTCTTCGGAACGTTGACGACGAACGACGAGCCGGGCGAGCGGCCGCTGGGGTTGTCCCCGCTCGGCGACTTCACCGAGGTCGACACCGGGCTGTCGGAGACGATGCGGGCCTATTGGATCCGGTTCGCCGCCACCGGCGACCCCAATGCGCCCGGCCAGCCGGCGTGGCCGGCCTGGGATCCGGCTTCCGATCGGTATCTGGAGCTGGGGATGGAAGTGTCGGCCGGAGACGGGTTGCACGTCGACGGCGCGGCGCTGTGGGACCGGTTCCAGACGCAGCGCCGCGGAGATCGGTAGGCGTTGCGCCTCCGATGGTGGTGCGGGATGCGTCGGCGTTCGTGGTCGCGGGCACCGCGCCGGGGGCAAGGGTAAGCGCCGCCCGAGTGGCCGGCGTTTTGACTGTTTGGGTGCCGAAGCGGGCTCCTGCGACGCGGCTGTGCGACCTTGCGGTCGCGTTGGAAGTTTCGCTGGCGCGAAACTTCTACGGGGCAAGTCCCCGGGGCCGGTCGAAGGCGGCTGGCGGTGCCCAGCGAACGGAACACGAGAGCGAAAGGAACACTCGATGAAGAGCGCCACGTGGAAATGCCTCGGGATTCTGCTATTCGCCGCCGGTGCCGTCGCGATTGCCCCGGCCTTGGCGACCGCGGCCGAGGAGGCGGTTCCGACGTTCACGAAGGATGTCGCCCCCATTTTCCAGGCCAAGTGCGAAGCGTGTCATCGGCCGGGCTCCATCGCCCCGATGTCGCTCGTGACCTATCAGGAGGCGCGGCCCTGGGCGCGGTCGATCAAGGACCGGGTGGCCACCCGGCAGATGCCCCCGTGGCATATCGACCGCACCGTCGGGATTCAGACGTTCCAGAACGACCGGTCGCTGACCGACGCGGAGATCGCCACCGTCGTGCGGTGGGTCGACGGCGGCGCGCCGCGCGGCAATCCCGCGGACATGCCGGCCGCTGTCGACTGGCCGGACGAGTCGAAGTGGAACTTCGCCGAGCAGTTCGACGGGCCGCCCGACCTGATCGTCGAGTCGGCGCCCTACACGATGCCGGCCGAGGCGAACGATGCCTGGTGGAAGCCGCGCGGGTCGACGGGGTTGACCGAGGAGCGCTGGGCGCGGGCGATCGAGATCCGGCCGGGGACGGTCGCCGGCCGCAAGATCACCCACCATGCGATTGCGCGGCTGGTGCAGGAGGAGATCGATCCGGCGATTCGTCAGGCCAATGCCGCCAATGCCGCCAACGGCGTCGACCGGTCGCGGACCGCGGGCACCTTCATGGAATGGGCGGTCGGCAAGCAGGGCGAGATCATGCGTCCCGGCGCCGGCAAGCTCATGCTGCCCGATTCCGAGATTCAGTGGGACATCCACTACTCGGCGGCCGGTGAGGAGATTACCGATACCGTGCAGCTCGGCGTCTACCTCTATCCGGAGGAACAGGCCCCGGAGCACCGGCAGGTGCTGCATCTGATGGGCACCGGCGGCGTGGACATCCCGCCCAACAGCGTCGCCGTGACCGAAGGGTTCTTCCCGTTGCAGCGCGCCGCCCGCATCGAGAGCTATCAGCCGCACATGCATCTGCGCGGGAAGGCGATGTCGATGGAGGCGATTCTGCCGAACGGTCGCCGCCAGTTGCTGAGCCACGTGGGCGACTTCAACTTCAACTGGCACAACAGCTATGTCTACGACGACATCGCGGCCCCGTTGCTGCCGAAGGGCACGTTGATCAAGGTCACCGCCTGGCATGACAACACCGCCGCGAACCGGGCCAATCCCGACCCGGACGTGTGGGTCGGCTACGGCGACCGCACCGTCGATGAAATGGCGCATGCCTGGGTCAACGTGACCTACTTCGACGAGGACGACTACGCCGCGGAAGTGGCGAAGCGCGAGACGGCGTTGTCCCAGACCGAGGGTGGCGGCGAGTAAGGCGGCGAGGTTGGTTGCGGGGGCGCCGCCTGATGACCGGGCGGCGCCTTTCGCGTCTTTGAGGCAGGGTTGGTCGAGACGCCCTTCGGCGAGTTGGAGCACTTCTCATGCATTCGTCCCGCATCGTGACCGTCCTCACTGCCGTCGTCGCCGGTGCGATCCTCGCGGCGGCGGCAGCGGCGCAGCCACCCCGGTCGCCGCTGGCCCTCGAACCCAGGGGCAGTACCGGGGAAGCGATCTGGCCCGCCTATGAAGGGTGGTCCCGGAACGAGGACGGCAGCCTGACGCTGCTGCTCGGATATTTCAACCGGAACGACGCGGTCGTCGAGATACCCGTCGGCGAGGACAATCGCCTGGGGCCGGGTGACGCGGACAAGGGGCAGCCGACCCACTTTCTTCCGGGCCGGAACTGGGGCGTGTTCTCGATCACCGTGCCCCCGGACCAGGCGGAACGGAGACTGACCTGGACGATCCGGGTCAACAACCAGCTCTCGGAGATCACGTTCTGGGCGAATCCCGCCTACTACACCGACCCGTTCCTGAACCAGGCGAACGGCAACGTTCCCCCCGTACTGCGGATCGGGCCGAGCCGCGCCGACTTGCAGGGGCCCCCGCACGGGGTGGCGGCGACCTATTCGACGGCGGTCGGCGAGCCGCTCGGGTTGCTGGCGACGGTGACGGATCGACCGCTGACGATGGAGCCGGAGCAGCGCCGCGGGCGTCGCCGGCCGCCGCTCAGCGTGACCTGGAAGAAGTTCCGCGGACCGGGCGAGGTGACGTTCGAGGCGGAAGGGCAGGATGCCGGGCCGGAGCTCACGCACGCGTTCGAGGAGCTGGACGGCGGTGAGACGTTGACGACCGCGACCTTCGGCGAACCGGGTCGCTATCGGTTGATGGCCACCGGAAACGACGTCTCCGGCGATGGCGGCGGCGGCGATCAATGCTGCTGGACGACGGCGCACGTCGACGTCATCGTGACGGAGTCCGCGCCGTAGATCCGGTGGTCGAGCCGCGTGTCTTCGGGTCAATGACGACAGCCGCGAGAACCCTGGCGGCTGGTTCGGGAATCGAGGAGGAGAAACCATGAACGTGCAGAGATGGATCGTGGCGAGCCTCGTGCTGGCGCTCGGGGCGCTGGTTGCGGCGCCCGAAGCCCGGGCCCAGGGCGATTCGGTGTGGTACGAAGTCGACGTCGTGCAGGTCAGGCCGGACAGGATCGACGACTTCAACGAGCTCTATCTGGACGAGATCAACCCGGCTCTGCAGCGAGCGGGGGTGCCGTGGCGGTCGGCGTGGGTGACCGGCGAGTTCGGACCCCTCTACGAGCGCCTCTTCGTGCACCCGCTGACCGGCTTCGCCAACCTGGATACGGGCGGGCCGCTGGCCCAGGCGCTCAGTGGCCGGCAGCTCGACCGCGTGCTCGGGAGGCTGCGCGAGTACACGAGCTCGCGCCAGAGCTACGCGGTGCTCTATCGCGGCGACCTCAGCGTGGAATCGGACGACGTCAGCGGCCTGCCCATCGCGCGGGTCACCAACCTGGAGATCGCCCCCGGTCGGGCGCCGGCGTTCGAGGCGTTCCTCCAGAACAATCTCGAAAATTTCCGGGCCGCCGGGGTCATCTTCGGCGTCTATCACCGGCAGTTCGGGCCGGGGCCGGTGGTCTGGCAGATCGTCGAGAACCTGCGCAGCTATGCCGAGCTGTCGCGGGGCGGCATTCTTCGGGCCTTCGGCGATGCCGGCGCCGCCCGCGCCCTCGACGATCTGACCGGCGTCGTCACCAGCGTCGAACGGACCGTTCTCGAGTACGACGTAACGCTCAGCTATCGCGGCGTCGGCGGCACCCAGTAGGCGCGTCTCCCCTGCCCGGCGCGGTCGGCCGGCCGGAACCGATCAGGGAATCGGCGCCTCCTCGCAGT
Source organism: Vicinamibacterales bacterium (assembly GCA_965229825.1). Classification (GTDB taxonomy): domain Bacteria; phylum Acidobacteriota; class Vicinamibacteria; order Vicinamibacterales; family UBA8438; genus JAJEEA01. The sequence goes on along the minus strand of CBDDJQ010000009.1, from coordinate 48,896 downwards.
AGGCGCCGATTCCCTGAGGGTTGGTTGGGGCGGTGGTGCCGCAAGCGGCGGAACCGCAGGCGACGATTTCCGAGTTCGGCGCACGCCGCCGAGCCGCTGCTCCGGGCGCCGGTCCCGCCCGTGCTTCACCCCGCTGCCCGCTCCGACAGGTAGTGATGCCACAGGATGCGAGCGGCGACCGTCCGCCAGGGCGCCCAACGCGAGGCCATCTCGCGCAGCCCGCGGGCATCCGGCCGTTCCCGCAGCTTCTTGACCTGCTGCGCCGCCGCGGCCAGCGCGAGGTCGCCCTCCGGCCACACGTCGGGGCGGCCGAGGGCCGTCATCAGATAGATGTTCGCGGTCCACGGTCCGATGCCGCGAATGCTCATCAGCCGTTCGCGCGCCGAGTCGTCGTCCTCCCGGCCCAGCGCCTTCAGGTCCAGGCTGCCGTCCAGGATGCGGCGGGCGATGCCGACACAGTAGCTTGCCTTCTGGCGGCTGACCCCGGCCGCCTTCAGCACCGGCGCGGTCAGGCCGGCCACGCGCTCGGCGGCGATCTCGCCGCCGCAGGCGTCGCGCAGCCGGGCGAAGGTGGTCCGGCCGGACGCCAGCGACACCTGCTGCTCCAGCACAATCTGCACGAGGGCGGCGTACCCGGGCTTGCGGGTCCACAGGGGGGGAGGGCCGAAGCGCGACACCACGCGGCCGAGCTGCGGATCCGCGGCGGCCAGGGCCGCCACGCCTTCGAGCAGCCGCGCGCGCGTCAGCCGCTTCCGCAGGTTTCCGGCCGGCGGTTGCGTCATGTCGCGGCTCCGAGCCGGTCCGCTGCAGGGCCGCTGGTCCGATAGATCGCGCGCGGTTCCCGGCGGTCCGGCACGGTGCCGGCGCCGGCTGTGGCAGGGCTCGTCGCGCCGCGAAGCTTCGCGGCAAGATTGGTAGTTGCGTGGCCCGCCACGGCACGGCCCGTGGTGGCAGGGGCCGCTGCGCCCGGACCCGTGATGGCAGGGGCCGCCGCGCCAGGGCCCGTGGCGGCAGGGGCCTCCGCGCCAAGGCCCGTGGTGGCAGGTAGAATCGGCACGACGCCATGTTCGTGCTGCCGCTGGGTGACGAGCCCAATCCCCCCGACACGCCGTGGGTGACCTACGGTCTCATTCTGGTCAATTGCGCCGCCTACATCTTCATCACGTTGCCGTTCGGCTTCGTCCGGCCCGAGTGGGCCGATCCCATGGTCCAGGAATACCTCGGCGCCTGGGTCGAGGCGGTGCCCGGACGGGTCTCGCGGCGTGACGTCGCCGCGATGTACACACAGTTGACCGGGTACGATCTGTTCGTCTTCCAATGGGGGTTCCGGCCGGTCGAGCCTCGCGTGGCGACGCTCTTCACGGCGATGTTCCTGCACGCCGGCCTCCTCCATCTCGCCGGCAACATGCTGTTTCTCTGGATCTGCGGCGACAACGTCGAGCATCGACTCGGCCGGATCCGGTTTCTCGCCGCCTACGTCGGGACCGGCGTCGCCGCGACCCTGTTCCATGCGACGCTGACCGGCCGGTCGACCCTGCCCCTGCTCGGCGCGTCGGGGGCCATCTTCGGGGTCGCCGGCATCTATTTCCTCTGGTTCCCCCGCAATCGCCTCCGGGTCTGGGTGATGCTGTTCCCGTTCTTCATGAACGTCGTGCGCATCCCCGCGCGTCCGGTGCTCGGTTTCTACGTCCTGGTCCAGGACCTGCTTCCGTTCCTGACATCGCTGGGGGCACGGGGTGGGAGCGTCGCCCATGGCGCGCACATCGGCGGGTTCGTGGGCGGATTGCTCGTGGCCTGGCTCATCAATCGCAGACTGCGTTTCGTTCGATCGGCGGCGGCCGGGCCGCGAGACGAGGAGGCCGCCGCCGCTCCCCCCGGCAGCCTCGCCGCCCTCATCGAAGACGGAGACTACGTGGCCGCGGCCAGACATTACGTCGGGTTGTCGGCGGCCGAGACCCGGCGGCTGCTGAGCGAGCGGCACTCGATGATGCTCGGGACGTGGATGGCCGCCGGGAGACATCCGCACGCCGCGCTCGCGCTGTTTCAGCGGCATATCCGGGACTATCCGATCTCCTCGACCGCCGCCGAGGCGCACCTCGCCGCGGGGTTGCTCCAGTTGCGCACCTTCAGCGAGCCGACCGCCGCCTCCCAGCACCTGCACGAGGCGCTGGCCCTCGACCCCGACCCCGAGACCGCGGAGCAGGCCCGGCAGGGGCTGGCCCAGATCGAGGCGCTGGAGAAGTTCCAGTTGAACCGCCTCTGATCGCCGCCCGGGCGCCGTACTCCGAGCGCGGTCGATACCGCGGTTCGGAGCAGACACGGTATAATGAACGGCTCACCATTGCTGGGAGGTCGTTCAATGGTAGGACACGCGGCTCTGGACCGTGTAATCGGGGTTCGAATCCCTGCCTCCCAGCCACTCTGATTCTTCCGGCTACTCGTCCGCCGGGAGCGCAAAGGCGATGAGCCTCGGGCCGCCGCCCACCGTCAGCGCGATGTACTGCCGGCCGTCGACCTGGTAGGTCATCGGGGTGCCGATGGCCCCCGACGGCAGGTCCACCGACGCGAGCTCCGCACCGTTGGTCTTGTCGTAGGCGACGACGCGCGGTCCGCCGTCGCTGCCCCCCGCCGTCAGACAGTAGATCAGCAACGTCTTCGTCAGGAGCGGTCCGTTGATGGCGTTGTCGCCGCCGAGCGGGGGCAGGTCGAGGTCGCGCAGCAGCGGGTGGTTGCGGAAGCGGTTGCCCTCGCCGGTCGGTACCCACCACGCGTGCTCGCCGGTGTTCATGTCGATGGCGGTCATGCGCGAGTAGGGCGGCTTGACCAGCGGCAGCCCCTGCGGCATCCGCGGGGTGCGCCGGGGGGCCTGCCCCGCCAGCCGGTCGGCCTCCGGCGCGCCGTGCGTGTAGGTGACGGTGGCGCCGAGGGTCGGATCGGGCGAGTAGAGGGACACGACCGCGGGTTGGTTGCGGGACGGCACGTAGAGCATGCCGGTGTCGGGGTCGACGGCGGCGCCGGACCAGCCCGCGGTGCCGCCGGGGGGCGGGCGCATGACGGTGCCCAGCGTCACGCCCTCGACGGGACGGTCCAGCGGGGTGAACAGCGGTCCGAGCCGGAAGCCCTCGACCGCCTCCAGCGCCATGGCCCGAATCTCCGGCGTGAAGTCGATCAGGTCGTCGATGACCACGCCCTGATAGTCGAAAGGCGCCGGCTTCGTCGGGAACGGCTGGGTGGGGGACGGCACCTCGCCCGGCATGTTCGTCTCCGTCGGCACCGGGCGCTCCTCGATTGGCCAGATCGGCTCGCCGGTGACCCGGTCGAACGCGTAGACGAAACCTTGCTTGCTCACCTGCGCGATCGCCTTGACGGCGCGGCCGTCGACGGTGACGTCCACCAGGTTCGGATGGGTCGCGAAGTCGTAGTCCCACAGCCCGTGGTGGACCGCCTGGAAGTGCCAGGCCCGCTGCCCGGTCTCGACGTCCACCGCGATCAGGGTCTCCGAGAAGAGGTTGTCGCCGAGGCGGTCGATGCCGTAGTAGTCGTTCGTCGTCGTCCCCGTCGGCAGGTACACGTGGCCCAGCTCGTTGTCGCCGGCGAGCATCGACCAGACGTTGGCGTTGCCCGAGTAGCGCCACGAGTCGTTCTGCCAGGTGTCGACGCCGAACTCGTCGGTGCCGTTCGGTACGGTGTGGAAGTCCCAGGCGTGCTCGCCGGTGCGGACGTCCCAGGCGCGGACCCAGCCCGGGACCGCCTCCTTGGTGATGCGTCGGTCGGCGACGTGCGAGCCGTGGATGACCCGGTCGCGCACCACGATCGGCGGCGAGTGGATGCCGAAGAGCATGGCGTTCAGATAGTCGCGCTCGTCGCGGCTCGCCCGCGGCAGCCCCACCATCGCGTCGACCCGGCCGCCGCCGTCCCCGAAGTCGGGGCACGGCCGGCCGGTCTTGGCATCGACGCAGATGAGATAGCCGTTGCCGGTGCCCCAGAAGATGCGCTCGTCTCCTGCGCCGTCGGTCCAGTAGGCGACGCCCCGCTGCGACCATGGGTTGCTCATGGTCGGGGTGCCCTCTTCGTAGCCCTTCGGGTTGAAGACCCAGAGGGTCTCGCCGGTTGCCGCATCGACCGCGACGCCCTGCGAGAGGGGCGTGTTGAAGTAGAGCACGCCGCCGACCATCAGCGGCGTCGCCTGGAGCCGGCTCAGGAGCGGCCGGTGGCCGGGCCGGTAGAGGTCGGGCGTATCGGCGACCAGCGAGTCGACGATGGTGTCGAGCGGCGCCCACCACTCGCCGCCGTCCGGGCTCGTCCGGCTGACGAGGCGGTCGACCGTGGTCCACTCCCAGGCGATCTCGAGGTCCGCGAAGTTGTCGGCGTCGATCTGGTCGAGCGGCGAGTACTTCTTCCCGCCGATGTCTCCGGCATAGCTGCGCCACTCGCCGTTCGACGTGTCGTAGGTCTGCCAGGGACCGGCGGCTTCGCCGGGCTGGGCGTGGGCGGTCGTCGCGGCCCCGGCGAGCAGGGCGAGCAACGTCATCGCGAGGATTGTGGGCGGCTGGCGCATGTGGAACCTCCGTGTCTCGGAACCGGTCTCCGGCGCCCGGACTGTAGGGCCGGGAGTGCCGGCGATCGTACAACGGTTCGCGCGCGATCCGATGCGCCGGTCGCGGCGTCCGGTCAGGGGCAGGCACGCATCGCCGGGTCGGTCTTCCTGGACGAGCGATTCGATCGCCGTCCGCGACGCGCCGTCAGGGACGGCGATCCATCCCGGGTCTGCGACCTGCAGCGAAGTGCAGTCCGCAAGTGCCTGGCTGCAATGCCCGGCCCGCGGCGAGGCAATCCTCGTCAGCGTCCTTGGGTGTAGACTGGCTATTGACTCGACTCGGTTTCCCGTGTGCAGTGACCCCATGGTGAAGCAGCTTCGTGCATCGGCGGGCGTGGGTCTGATCCTCCTGGCCGCGGCCGGCGCCGCCCCGGCGCAGCCGGCGGCCGACGGCGAGCATCCCGACATCCGCCTGTTCCTGCAGGCCGGTGCGGCGGAAGGGGAGCAGGCCGAGTACGCGCTGCAACAGCTTGGCGACCAGTGGCGGAACGGGTACGCGGGCATTGTCTGGGACATGGCGTGGCTGCAGCGTCCGCCCAACCTGCGGGGGTTCGCCCGCTTCTTCACCCTCATCGGATTCCTCGAGCAGCAGACCGGCCAGCGGTTCGGCGCGGAGCTGCGGCGTTGGCAGCAGTGGATCTGGGCGCAGCCGTACGACCCGCATCCCGACTACGGGTTCTTCAAGGGTCTGTGGTACCGCCAGATCGACCCGCGCTTCGCCGAGTTCTTCCCCCGGGGAGTGGAGTCGCACATCCGGCTCGACGAGATCGAGTGGGGCGGCGTCGCGGTCAACGGCATCCCCCCGCTCGAGTACCCGCTCCACCTCGACGCCGGTGCCGCCGACTATCTGGCGGATGACCATGTCGTGTTCGGCATCGCGCTCGGCGGCGAGGCGCGGGCGTATCCGAAGCGCATTCTCGCCTGGCACGAGATGGCTCTCGACCGGATCGGCGGGATCGAGCTGACCATCGTCTACTGCACCTTGTGCGGGACGGTGATTCCGTTCGAGAGCGTGGCCGAGGGCCGGCATCTGACGTTCGGCACGAGCGGTCTCCTCTATCGCTCGAACAAGCTGATGTTCGACCACGAGACCAAGAGCCTGTGGAATACGTTCGAGGGGGTGCCGGTCGTCGGCGAGCTCGCGGGCAGCGGGTTGCGGCTGACCCCGAATGCGGTGGTGACGACGACCTGGGGCGAGTGGCGGCGGCGCCATCCGTCGACGACCGTCCTGTCGCTCGACACCGGCCACCAGCGGGATTACGCGGAGGGTGCGGCCTACCGCGGCTATTTCGGCAGCGACGATCTGATGTTCCCGGTCTCGCGCATGGATGGGCGGCTGTCGAACAAGGAAGAGGTGCTGGTGCTGCGGCTCGACGACCCGGCTCGGGGCGGCGCGCCCGCGGCGCTCGCCATCACCGCCCGGTTCCTGGCCCGGAATCGGGTCTTTCACCACGAGTTCGCGGGACGCGACCTCGTGGTCGTGACGAGCGAGGCGGGTGCCAACCGGGTGTACGACGCCGGGGATGTCCGCTTCGCGCGGCAGCTCGATGCCGAGCGGCTGGCCGACGACGCGGGTCGGGCGTGGCAGGTTACCGAAGCGGGGCTCGTGCGGGAGGACGACCCGAGCGTGCAGCGCCCCCGCGTCTCCGCCCACCGCGCCTTCTGGTTCGGCTGGTATGCCCAGTTCCCCGACACCGCGCTGATCGACTGAGCCGGTCCGCCGGCGCGGACGGGTTCGCCTTCTGGTTCGGCTGGTATGCCCAGTTTCCGGACACCGCGCTGATCGACTGGCGCGGTCCGCCGGCGCGGAGCGAGTTCGCCGTGTCTCGCGGCATGGTCTCACCACCGCATGCCGGGGGTTGCGCGTTGGACGAAGCGGCTGAGACCGGTCTGCCGGGGCGGGGCGGGTCCGCCGGTGTCTCGCGGCGCCGTCCGTCACGGTGCGATGTCACGGTTCCGCAATTGAGGAAGGAGCGCGGTTTCCATGCGACGCATGATCATCGTCCTGCTGGCGGCGGCGTCCGCCCTGTGGCTTCACCACGCCGCGCCGGCGGCGCGGGGCGCCGAGCAGGCGCCCGCGGCGACCGACGCCGAGCGCGGCGGCTGCGAGGCGCTCCTGCATGTGCGCAACCTCACGATCACCTACGCCGGTCTGGCCGAGACCGACGGCGGCCCCTACTGCTACGTCAAGGGGATTCTTCCCCCGGCGATTCATTTTCACGTGCAGCTTCCGCTGCCGCGCAGCTGGAACCGGCGGTTCATCAAGTGGGGCGACGGCGGGAAGGACGGCGACCTCGACTTCGCGGATCATCGGGTGGCGGCCGGGTACGCCGTGGCCAACAGCAACACCGGTCATGACAACGGCGCCGAGCCGGGGTCGTCGTTCGCCCACGACAATCGGCAGGCGGAGATCGATTTCGGCTACCGCGCGGTCCACCTGACGACGGTGGCGGCGAAGACGCTGGTCCGGGCCTACTACGGCGCGGCGCCCGAGTATGCCTACTTCGAAGGCTGCTCGACCGGCGGCCGGCAGGGGTTGATGGAGGCGCAGCGCTACCCGGGCGACTTCGACGGTATCGTGGCGGGGGCGCCCGCCAACCACTACCAGGAGATGAACGCGGTGCGGGTCTGGCTGCTGCAGCGGATGTTCCGCGACCGGTTCGCCGGCGCCCTGGCGTTCGACACCGACGGCGACGGGCGCTTCGACAGCGTTCGCAAGCTGGAGATCCTGGCCGACGCGGTGCTCGCCGCGTGCGATCGGAACGACGGCGTCGCCGACGGCGTGATCGACGACCCCCTCGGGTGCGGTTTCGATGCCCACCGTGACCTCGCGGCGCACCGGTGTCCGGGCGGCGTCGATGGCGACGCCTGCTTCACGGAGGCCCAGATTCGCACCGTCGCCGACTTCCACGCCGGCCCGCGTGACCGTCGGGGCCGTCCCATCTACGCCGGCAAGCCGTTCGGCTCGGAGCGGCAGTGGGCCGGCCTGTTCGTTCCCCACACCGGGAACCGCTTCGCCCCGGGCGCGGTGGGTCTGGGCGGAGACCATCTCAACTATCTGTTCTACGACACCGACCCCGGCGTCCCGCCGGCGGATCTCCTCGACGTGGAGGCGCCTTCCGATCGCACCGCGACCCCGCCGGAGTGGGCGTGGTGGGAGTTCGATATCGACGACGTGACGGCCGGGAAGGGCGACGTCATGAAGGGGATCACCGACGCCGTCGACCCCGATCTGTCCCGGTTCCTGCTCGAGCAGGACGGGAAGCTCATCGTCTACCACGGCTGGGCCGACGCCCTGGTCGTGCCGCAGCCGACGGTGACGTACTACCGGGACGTCGTCGACACGACCTTCGGCGGGGACGTGGCCTCGGCCCGCGGCCGGACCCGGCTCTTCATGGCCCCGGGCATGAACCACTGCCGCGGGGGCGCCGGGCCCGACACCTGGGACCGGCTCGCACCGCTCGTCGACTGGGTCGAGCGCGGCATCGCCCCCGACGCCCTCGTCGCCACCCACGCGACCGGCGGCGTCGTCGACAACGAGCGCCCGATCTGCGCCTTCCCCGGGCGCGCCGTCTACACCGGACCGGCCGGCGGGGCCGACGATCCGGCGAACTGGGTGGCCGGGAACTTCACCTGCCGATGAGCGTGACGCGGGTGCCTGACAGCCGTTGGCCTCTTCCCGGCGGCAACGGCGAACGTCCCGTGCACGTCGTGTGACAACCGGCGGTGCTCGCGGGAGTAGACTTGGCAGGGCGGAGGGTTCGCCTGGGCGAAGTGATTGCGCCGCGGCGTTCGTAGTCGAGGCGGCATCTTGGCGGTCGCGCCGCGGCGTTACGTAGCGGCGCGACCGGACGGCGGCGGATGGGAGTCCGCGTGCCGGGCTCCCGCATCGGGACGGGAGGTTCGACATGAGACGACGCTTGCTGGAGTTGTTCGGCGTGGCGGCGGCGGTGGCCGTCGTCGCAGTGCTTCTCCGGATGACCCCGGTGCCCGTGGAAGGGCAGGCGCAGCAGCCGCCCGACCGGTCGGACGCCACGCCGGCCACCCCCACCCCGTGGGGCGAGCCGGACCTGCAGGGCATCTGGACCACCGACTACGAGATCCCGCTGGAGCGGCCCGCCCGCTTCGCCGACCAGGAGTTCCTGACCGACGAGCAGCGGGCCGAGCTGGATCGGGAGCGGGCGCGCATCATTTACCAGGACACCCGGTACTCCGAGCGGGGCAGCGAGCAGGACGTGGGCGGCGCCTACAGCGCCGCGATCTACCTGTCGCACAAGTACATGGGCCGGCGGACGTCGCTGATCATCGATCCGCCCAACGGCCGGATCCCGCCGCTGACGCCCGAGGCGCAGGCGCGGCGCGACGCCAACCGCGAGTACCAGCTCGCGCTGCTGCAGGCCACCGCGGTCTGCCGCGACAACCTGCCGTCCTGCGCGGGCGGCCAGTACGGGCCGCCGTCGCCGCGCCGGAACGAGCCGCCGCCGTTCTATCCGGCGACGGGCGCCGCGGCGGGCGGGTCGTTCAACCGGTCCGACGGCCCGGAGGATCGCGGCCTCGGCGAGCGGTGCATGTCGGCCAGGCTGCCCGACTTCGGCGGCGCCGCCGGGTACTTCCTGCAGATCGTGCAGTCGCCGCAGACCGTGTCGATCTTCTACGACACCGGTCAGGGGCAGGGCTGGCAGCGGGTCATCCCGGTGACCGACCGCCCGCACCTGCCGCCGCACATCCGGCAGTGGTGGGGCGATTCGCGCGGCCGCTGGGAGGGCGACACGCTGGTGGTCGACGTCACCAACTTCACGCCCAAGACCGACTACCAGGGCTCGCGCGAGAACCTGCACCTGGTGGAGCGCTGGCGCCGCGTCGACTCCGAGACGCTGGAGTACATCGTCACGATGAACGATCCGACGACGTGGACGGCGCCCTGGACCGTCGCGCTGGAGCTGGGCCGGCAGAGCGACCAGTTGAACCGCATCTACAGGGAGCCCCGCTGCCACGAGGGCAACTACGGCATGCCCGCCTTGCTGAGGGGCGCGCGCGCCGAGGAGCAGGCGTTCGCCGAGGGCACCGGCCCCGATCCCGCCACGCTGTGCAGCGCCGGGTGCGGCGGGTTCGCCGCGGGCTTCGCCGACTCGGGCGACGAGGTCAATCCGCTGCGCCGGTGATGCGCCGCGCGGTGCATCGCCACCGACCATCGCGGCGGCAATGACAGGGGGTTCAACATGCGAAATCGATTGCTGTTCGGAGGCTCGATAGTCACCGCGGTGCTCGTGACGGCGGCCGTGACCGCCGTCATCACCGCGTCGATGACGAGCGCATCCGGTCAGGATCAGGCGGCGGACGCGGTCCGCACCGTCGACGGCCGGCCGGACTTCAGCGGCATCTGGCAGGCGAACAACGAGGCGCACTGGGACCTGGAGGCCCACGCCGCGCGTCCCGGCATGGTGACGCAGCCGGGGGCGTATCCGTTCGACTTCGTCGAGGTCCCGGCGGCGCCGGTGCTCGCGCTGGGCGCGGCCGGCGGCGTCCCCGGCTCGCTCGGCGTCGTGGGGGGCGACGGCCGGATCCCGTACACGCCGGAGGCGCGGGCCATCCAGGAGGAGAACGCGGCCAACTGGATCGACCGCGACCCCGAGCTCAAGTGCTACCTGCCGGGGATCCCGCGGGCGATGTACATGCCCTACCCGTTCCAGATCGTGCAGAGCACGAACAAGATCCAGATGGCGTTCGCGTTCACCAGCACCGCGCGCACCATCCACCTGGACGACGTCGAGCCGCCGCCCGACTGGACCTACATGGGGCACTCGGTCGGCCGCTGGGAGGGCGACACGCTGGTGGTCGAGGTCACCGAGTTCAACGGCAGGAACTGGTTCGATCGGGCCGGCAACTCCCACAGTGAGGCGCTGCGGCTGGAGGAGCGCTTCACGCCGATCTCGCCCGACGCCATCCACTACGAGGTGACCATCGAGGATCCGAACACCTTCACCGAGCCCTGGACGATCTCCATGCCGCTCTATCGCCGGCTGGAGGAGAACATGCAGCTGCTGGAGTACCGCTGCATCGAGTTCGTCGAGGAGTTCCTCTACGGGCACGTGCGCAAGGAGCAGCTCGTCACGACCTGGGAGGGGGAGACGATCATCGTGGACATCCGGCGGAAGGTGCCGCCGGGGGACGCGTTCTACGACTGGTATCGCAAGTGAGCCGACTCCTGTCGCCGGCCCTGGCTCAGGACCGTGACAGGGTGAAACGGGTTCGGCTTGATGTCGAGCGGTTCCTCATCCGTGCGAGTCGAACCGCTCGGCGTGCCCGCCCCCGTGCACGTTCGGCTAGCGCGTCGGTTGGCTGAGTAGGGTCGAAAACCGGAACTGCTGGGGCCAACGACGTTGCGCGCCAAGGACATCCAACTCGGCAAACGGACCTTCATGCTGTTCCGCTTGCCAGCGGCGGAGTACGCCATGCCTATCGGCACGGCGTTTGGCATTACGGGACCCGGCACGGTGCTGACGGCCGACCATGTGGTCAGGGACTTGGATGTCCGCTCCTTGCTGGTCGTGTGCACGGCATACACCGATTCGGTGAGTTGCCTCGTCGACCGGGTGGAGAGCCACCCGGAGGCGGACATTGCCGCGCTGTCACTTGGGCGAATAATCAACCCGAATCCCCTGGAGCACTTCGAGTTGGGGCTTCCGTCGGACGTATACGCGGAGTACGAGGATTTCCCGCTCGCGGAGGACATTCTGGCGTACGGATTCCCGATGGTGGGCAGCGAGAAGCCGATACACCCGCGGATGATGAAAGGGCACATCCAGGCCAAGTACAACCATGCAAGCGCGGACGGGCGCTACCGATACCGGGCGTACGAACTGTCCTTCGCGGCGTTCCCGGGTCTGAGTGGAGCTCCGGTGTTCAGGGACCTGGACAGAAGAGAGGCGGCAATCGGCATTGTAACGGACCGCATTTCGTACGCCACGGAACAGGACGATCACGAGACGAAGGCGTACCTCTCGCTAGCGGCGGCGCTGCACCCGATCGCGGATTGGATCGGGTCGTTGCGACGGTGACTGGGGCGCGGACGAGGCATGAGCCGATGCAGGTAGTCGCCGTGGACGCGGCTCCCGGCAAGAGGAGCACGGTCTTCGACGGTCGCGACTTCACGAACTACGATGCCCGGTCTCTCCGCGACTATCTCGCTCGCATGCGGGAACGGCACCGGGAGATGCTCGTGTGCTGGGACGCGCCGCTGACGGGACCTGGCGACCCCGATGACGCGGGCGGGCCGGGGGACTTCACCCAGCGACCGATCGAGAGTTTCTTCCGGGACGGAAAGAAGGGCTGCAAGACGCCGCGCGGCATTTCGGTGCTCGGCTACGGCGCGTGCCCCCACTGGACGATGGGTGCGGCTCTTCTTCGTCGGCGGCCCAGGGGTTTCTGCGAGCGGCACGGCAAGAGCTACTTGACCCGTCGAAGGCGTGGTGAGGAGGGCGGTGGGGGCGGCTCGCTGACCGGCGGTGCTATCCCATCAGCGTATCGCTGGGCATGGTTCCGCTGGTACTCGCGCGCTTCGTGGAAGTCCCAGTACGCATCGAAGTCGCGGCTGGCTCGTAGCGCCCGGAGCTTCAGGACCGCCTCGGCTCCAACCAGGCGCCAGCGGGCGCCGGTCAACTCCATCCGGTCGCGGACCAAGTACCGGCACGCCCCTTCGATGACGCCGGTGGCGATGGGATAGCCCGCCGCGAGGTAGCGGTCGTAGTGCAGATACGGCGCGTATTTCAGCAGGTAGTTGGCGCACGTATCGACCGGCTTGCGGGTGTCGCTCGAGAAGCCGGCGACGGTCGCCGCACGCCGCATCGCCGCCGCCACCTTGCGGGCCTTGCCCTCGAGAATGCATCGCAGACGCGTCCAGGCCCAGCACTCCAACTCGGGGCTCCCCTCGCGATGGAACACATGCGCCGCCTTCCAGACGTATTCGGCCACGTGGATGATGTCCAGTACCACCGTGACGTCCACGCCGTACGCGGCGGCGCCCGCTTCCACGAGGTCGAGCTGCGTCTCGGCGCCATCGACGAGCGCGACCCAGCGCTTGACGTGCTCGGGGTCTTGCCGCTCCGCTTCCAGCGTCGCCTCCGCGACCACCTCCAACGGCTCCCGTTCGAGGCTCGCCCAGACCCGTTTCGCCACGGGGCGAGGCCGCACGGCCCGGGTCTTGGCCCCCGGCGGTCGTGGCATCAAGCTCTGCAGGAACTCCTCCGGGCTCCGCACGAACGGCGCGACCGTGTAGACGGCGGCCACCGTCGCCATTCGCTTCGAGTGCTTCTTCTCTCCCGGCTTGAGGCGCTTGAACCGTGAGAGCTGCCCCCTGTGCTGCCGGCGCTTCTCGGCCGCCTTGCGCGTCGCCTCGCGCAGATCCTCGCGATGCAGCACGACCCCCTTGCCATCGAAGGTGAGCACCACAACCGACCCCTCGGGTGGCGGCTGGCCATCCTCCGTACGGCGTGCCTCGTAGAAGGCGTCGAAGTCCTGAGCCGCTCGAACCACCAACTGTTCCGCCTGACGCTTGGGTACCTCCGCCCCGGTACTGCGAGACAGATCGAACAGCGCTTCGTCAAAGGACCGCGAGGCGGCCGCCTCCGCCACCCGGCGGCGCACCTCGAGCGAGTAACGCTCCGGCGGCAGGTTGAGCGCGGCATCGAGCGGATGCAGACTGTCGTGACCGGGGCGCGCGTAGCCCAGGCGCTCGACCTGCACCGTGCCGAAGGTCGTCTCCAGGTGGCGTTCGTGCACGCGCCGCTCCGAGCGCTCGACATCGTCGGCCCCCTCGACCGGACCGGCGGCCTCCCCCGGGCTGCGTTGCTCGAGGTGCCCTTGCAGGAGCTTGCGCATCAGCTCCTGGCCCCGCCGCTGCAGCACCCGTTCGAGGTCGCTCTCACTCATCTGCTGGGCTTCGCGCGAAGAGAGGTAGGCTTTGGCCTCCGCGAAGGCGGCCTCCGCCGCCGCATACGGCGCCTCGTCGGGGGGAGCGGCGCGGTGGGCGACGGCTCGCATCGCTCAACGCTCCCGCAACCGCCGCTTCGCATCCCGGACCACAGGATAGACCAGGACCGTCTTGGGTGCCTCACCGGCCCGGCGGCCGTACCGGTCCATGCGACCTCGACCGCTGGTGGCGCCCAACGCGACCCAGTTGGCGGCGCGGTAGCAACCACCGTGGTGGCGGCGGGGATCCACCAGCGTCTCCACGAGCCAGGGCTCGAGGTTGTAGTGGTGCGGCCAGTCCACCGCCAACCGCCCGAGGCCGCGCGCCAGGACGGCGCTGGCGAGGTTCCTCACCCCGACCCACGGCAGCAACAGGAAGCGGCTGTTGTTGACCACGCGCTGGAGATTGCGCGCCCGAGTCGGGTCGTCCCAGCCGACCCAGCGGTCGCGGGCCGCCATGCGCCACGCCGGGCTGGAGAACTGCAGGCAGCCGACCACCGCCCGTGCCGGCCTCGAAGCAAACACCAGATAGCGCAGGTGTGCGCCGAACGGGACCGTGTGCCCGAGGTAGTGGTAGCGTCCCACCAGCTCCCGGAACAGCAGGCGCTGGGCGGGCTCGCGCACCAGCTCGACCTGCAGCGGCTCGACATCGCGCACGCTGCCGACGAGCGGGTTCCCCGGCTCCCCCGCGGCCGTCCGGGGAACCCGGGTGACCGAACCGATCGCGCGGCCCTGGCGTTTGTCAGGCAGCACCAGCGCACCCCCCGCGTCGAGCCGCTCCAGGAACTCCCGGCACTCCCGGGCCTTCAGCCTCCCATTCGGGCGCCGCCACCGCAACAGCTCGCACACGGTGCGCGCCAGCTCCATCCGGCTCAAGCCCGAACAGTCCCGCACAATCTCGCGGATCAGCCTCACCTCTTGCACGCTGAAGGCACGTCCCGAGAACCTCGTCGTCGCCACGGCCATCGCAGGCGTCTCCCTTCCCACGACACCGTACCAAAACGCCGCGCGAATGTCCAGGGGGGCGCGCCGGAGGGGACAGACCGAAGCGCCCAGGCCCGTGATCAGGCCGGGCTGGCTGCCCGAAAGAGGAGGGTGGGCGCTGTCCCCGCGCAAAACGAGCCAAAAAGGGACCGTCGGCGAGCGCAAACGCCTATGAACAGGCGAAAAAGCCCTCTACGAAGAAGAGCCGCACCCGTACGAGATTGCGCAGAGCCCAGGCCCATGCTGGAGTGCAACAACCGCAACCGTGAGGTGGTGGGGGCGGTTCCGCATGGCTGTTTGGTACTCGGCCTGCTGCTCAGCCGGCACCGCATCCCAGCCCGCCGGGTAGGCGCGGAGGAGGAGTGCCATCACGTCAGCGGCGCTGTAGGACTCATCCTCCTCCACAACCCGCACCCCAGCACGCCGAAGCACCAGCTCGGCCTCGGCCTTCAACTGCTCATCTGAGGGGAGGCAGGTAGCAGGGGCTTCGCGCTCCGTCGAATCCACAAGGACAGCAACCGTCCGCACAGCAGCGAGGTTGTCGTCCGCGAAGTACTGCGCGGCGGCAGCAGGCGAAGCGGTGATCAGCAGGGCGACGGCAGCAGCAAGACGCATAGGCAGCAATCCTCCCGCCCGATCCCGAAAGGAAGGTTCGGGCCGCCGCCAAGCGTCAACACCGTTGAGGAGAGTGGACAACCGGGCCTATTCCCCCGAGAGGTGTTGCATTCAGCTGGAGGCCCGAAACTGGAAACCGGGATAGCACAGATCAACGGGTGTCCGTGGGACGCGGTATCTGTGACGCATGGCGGCGGGGGATTCTACACGCTCAGCTGCCGCCTACGCAAGCCCGGAGAGGTCGCCGGACGGTCGTCACAACCACCGTCTGCGTGTGTTGCCTCGGGTATCCGCCGTGGCGGCTCTCTTCGCTGCTCTGCCGGCGTTCGAGCGACGGCTCATTCGGGGACACCTGGAGGTCGTCGCCCTGATCAAGGCCCAGGTGCGTGGGCAGTGGCCTCGATGAACAGCCGCGCTACGCCAGTTGCGGATCCGGCGGTGGAACTCGGGATCAAGTCGTTCATCGGGCCAACTACACGGGACGCCGGTACTGAACGGTTAGGGGGTAGACTCGCATCGAGCGGCGCCGCACAACTCCCGGGGCGCCGCGGGAGGCAAGGCCATGACGATTCCCGGTTCGCTCCACGCAGGACCCCGTCGAAGGCTCGGCGTCTGCCTGCTCCTCGCGCTCTTCCTCGCGGCGGCGGGCGCTTCCGCCCAGGACGAAGGCCAGCGCCCCCTGGCGCTCGACGACTACCTTTCGTGGGAGACGGTCGCCGATCCCCGGATCTCGCCCGACGGCACGACCGTCGTCTACGAGCGGCGCTTCGTCGATCCGGTGGTCGACGGCATCAGGAGCGAGCTCTGGGTCATCGGCGCGGACGGCTCGCGGCACCGGTTCCTCACCGAGGGCGCCGGCCCCCGCTGGTCGCCGGACAGCACCCGGGTCGCCTTCACGCGGTCCGGCGATCCGCGCGGGTCGCAGGTATTCGTGCGCTGGATGGACGCCGAGGGCGCGGAGAGCCAGATCACCCGGCTGGAGAACCCGCCGGCGCAGATCCGGTGGGCGCCCGACAGCGGCTCACTCGCCTTCCGGGCGGTCGTTCCCCCCGGACCCGACCCGGACTGGAGCATCGACATGCCGAAGGCGCCGGAGGGCGCCGCGTGGACGGCCCCGGCCCGGATCGTGACCCGGCTCGACTACCGGCGCGACGGCTCCGGGTACACCCCGGCGGGATACCGCCACATCTTCGTGGTGAGCGCCGACGGCGGGACGCCGCGGCAGGTGACCGGCGGCGACTTCCACCACGACGGCCCGCGGTTCACGCCGGACGGCGCCGGCATCGTGTTCTCCGGGCTTCGCGAGCCGGATGCCGAGTACGCTTGGCGGCAGTCCGAGGTCTACCGGGTGGACTTGGCGACGCGGGAGATCCGCGCCCTGACCAACCGCGACGGTCCGGATGCCGGCGCGGTTCCCTCCCCCGACGGTCGCGCCATCGCCTACACCGGCATGGACCACACGACGGACACCTACCGCGAGGAGGGTCTCTACGTGATGGCCGCCGACGGCACGGGGTCCCGGGTCGTCGCCACCGAGATGGGGCGGCGCCCCGGCATCGTGGGCTGGGCCGCCGACGGCAGCGGCGTGTACCTGAACGCGCAGCTCCGGGGGACGAGCAACCTCCACTTCGCGTCGGTGGACGGCGAGGTCCGCGCGGTGACGAGCGGCAACCACATACTGTCGGTGTCGTCGGTCAGCGAGAACGGCGTCGCGGTCGGCGTGGTGTCCAGCTACCACGTGCCCGGCGACCTCGTCGCCTTCGACATCGACAATCCGGCGACGATGCGCACGCTGCATCGGACGAACGCCGGGCTGCTCGCCGACGTGCGCCTGGGGGACGTCGAGGAGATCCGGTACCGGTCGCCCGACGGGCTAGACATCCAAGGCTGGATCGTCAAGCCGCCGGACTTCGACGCGGCGAGGAAGTACCCGCTCATCCTCCGCATCCACGGCGGCCCCCACGCGATGTACAACGCCGGCTTCGACTTCAAGAACCAGGACCACGCGGCGAACGGCTACGTGGTCCTGTACACGAACCCGCGGGGCAGCAGCGGCTACGGCAGCGCGTTCGGCAACGCGATCAAGAACGCCTATCCGGGAGAGGACTACGACGACCTGATGGCCGGCGTCGACGCGGTAATCGCGCGGGGCTACGTCGACGAGCGCAACCTGTTCGTGTACGGCGGCAGCGGCGGGGGCGTCCTGACGTCGTGGATCGTGGGCCGCACCGGGCGCTTCACCGCCGCGGTGGTCAAGGCGCCGGTCACCAACTGGCTGAGCTTCGTCGGCACCACCGACGGGTCGGGCTGGTACCGCAACTTCGAGAAGCTGCCATGGGAGGATCCCGAGGAGCATCTGCGGCGGTCGACGCTGATGTACGTCGGCAACGTCACCACCCCGACTATGCTGATGACCGGCGAGCGCGACCTGCGGACGCCGATGGAGCAGACCGAGCAGTACTACCGGGCCCTGAAGCTGCGCAAGGTGCCGACCGCGATGATCCGGCTGACCGACGGCTGGCACAGCCGCAGCTCGCCCCCGACCAACTTCCTGCGGGTGCAGCTCTACCTGCGGCTGTGGTTCGAGCGGTTCATGGTCGCAGGAGACCCGACCACCGACCAAGAGGGGTAGGAGTCTGCGCCCTGGAACGGTGCAAACTCCTGGCGGGGCTGGTTGGGCGGCAATCGGAGCCGCAGGTGACGACTTCCCGGCCAAGCGTCTGCCCTGCTCGGGGGAGGTCGAGGAGTCACGCCGATGAGCCTCGGTGCGGTTCACCGGGGGGGCAGCCGAGAGGAGCTTCAGTGATGTCTGTGACGAGGAGATGCGTTGGGGTGGCCGCCGCCGCGGTCTTGGCGCTGGCCGGCGGCGCCCGGGCGCCGCCGGCGGCCGAGATCGGACCGCAGGCTGCGCTGGCCGCGATGGGTATCGTCGGGTACGCCGACCGGCTGAGCGTGGCGCCGGGCGAGACGATCCGGTTCATGGTCAGCAGCGGGCTGCCCACGTACCGGGCGGAGATCGTCCGGCTGATCCACGGCGACGCGAACCCGAACGGGCCGGGCATCAAGGAAGAGCTGGTCGAGGCGCCGGCAAACGGCGACCATCCCGGCCGGCGCCAGGACCTGCCGCTCGGCTCCTACGTCACCGTGCCGGACGCAGCGCCGCTACGGCTCGGCGGGAGCTTCACGATCACGGCCTGGGTGGCGCCGACGCGGCCGGGGGTCGTCGGCTGGTTGGGGGAGCCGGGCGCGCAGGGGGTGGTGACGAAGTGGGCGGCGGACCGCGGCTACGGGCTGATGATAGACGAGCAGGGGCGGCTGGCCCTGTGGCTCGGCGCGGCCGACGGGCAAGTGGCCCGCGTGGCGGCCGAACCGGCGCTGCGGCGCTGGGCGCCGGCGATTCCGGGAGCGGGCCGGCCGCGGCCGCACGGCATGCCGACGCAATGGTACTTCGTGGCCGCGACGTTCGACGCCGAGACCGGCCGGGTGACGCTGTACCAGGAGCCGCTCGACCTCTACGCGAACGACCCGACGCGGGTGGTGGTGGAGCAGACGACGCCCGTGCGGGCGCTGGCGACCCCCGACGAGCCGCTGCGGATGGCGGCCTTCGGGACCGCCGACGGCGGTGTGGCGGGGCACTACAACGGCAAGATCGACAACCCGCGTATCCATGCGCGGGCGCTGAGCCGGGCCGAGGTGGAGGCGATCGCGGCCGGCGCGGGGCCGACCGACGCCGTGGCGGCGTGGGACTTCGCAGCGGACATCGAGACCGACCGGGTGCGGGACACCGCGGGGAGCGGGCTGGACGGCCGCACCGTGAACCTGCCGACGCGGGCGGTGACGGGGCATCGGTGGGACGCCACGGAGATGGACTACCGGCGGGCGCGCGAGCAGTACGGCGCGATCCACTTCCACGACGACGACCTCCTGGACTCGGGGTGGGAGGTGGGCTTCGCCTTCGAGGTGCCGGCGGACCTGCAGAGCGGCGTGTACGCGGCGCGGCTGCGGACGATAACGAGCGAGGACTACGTGCCGTTCTTCGTCCGGCCGCCGCGCGGCACCGCGACCGCGTCGATCGCGCTCCTCATCCCCACGGTCAGCTATCTCGCCTACGCCGGGACGGGCGGCACCGGTTTCCAATCGATGAGCCTCTATTCCACCCATACCGACGGCAGCGGCGTGACCTATTCGTCGCGGCTGCGCCCCATCACCAACATGCGTCCGAAGATCGACACGCGCAACCCGTGGCAGTTCATGGCCGACACGCACCTGGTCGACTGGCTGGAGGTCAAGGGCTTCACGGTCGACGTCATCACCGACCACGACCTGCACGCGGAGGGAGCGGCGCTGCTCGAACCCTACAACGTCGTGCTGACCGGCACCCACCCGGAGTACGACTCGTGGGAGATGCTGCAGGGGCTGCGCTCGTACCTCGAGCAGGGCGGCCGGCTGATGTACATGGGAGGCAACGGGTTCTACTGGGTGACGCCGGTCGATTCGACCGGGACCTTCATCGAGGTGCGGCGGCGCGACGGCACCGAGCATTGGCAGGGAGCGCCGGGCGAGAGCCACCACAGCCTGACCGGCGAACCGGGCGGGCTGTGGCGCTTCCGGGGTCGAGCCCCGCAGTGGCTGGCGGGCGTGGGGTTCACCGCGCAGGGATTCGACCGGAATTCGCCCTACCGCAGGATGCCCGGCAGCTTCGACCCGCGGGCCGCCTTCATCTTCGAGGGAATCGGCGACAACGAGCTGATCGGCAACCACCCCTCGCTGGTGCTCGACTTCGGGGCGGCGGGGTCGGAGCTGGACCGCGTGGACTACGCCCAGGGCTCGCCGCCGCACACGCTGGTGCTGGCGCGGTCGTTCGGCCACTCCGACGCCTACCAGCACGTGATCGAGGAGGTGAACACCAGCAACTCGCTGCAGGGGGGCACGGTCAACCCGCTGGTCTACGCCGACCTGGCGTACGTGGAGTACCCCAACGGGGGCGCAGTGTTCTCGACGAGCTCGATCGCGTGGAGCGGGAGCCTGTCGTTCAACGACTACGACAACAACGTCTCGCGGTTGACCGAGAACGTGCTGCGGCGGTTCGCGTCGGACGAGCCGCTGCCGGGGCCGACCGCGGCACCCTCGGAGGGCGGAGCCGCCGGCGGCGGGCGATGACGCCCCGCGCGCGCCAGGAGCCCGTGGTGAAAGTCGCCGCTCTGGGTGCAACGCGGGGTTTCACCACGGGCTCCCAGGACTGAACGGACGCGACCGAACCGATGTACCAGGTCGAGGCGTGGTCGGCGCTACGACGGGCCCGGCGCGACGCGGACGGGGGCTTCCGCTGGCTGCACGTCCGTCGCAACGTCTGGGCGCTCGGCTTCACGAGCCTCTTCACGGACGTCTCGTCCGAGATGGTCGGCACGGTGCTGCCCGTCTACTTGGTCCTCTACCTCGGGCTGACGCCCTTCCAGTTCGGGATCGTCGACGGGCTCTACCACGGGGCGGCAGCGCTGCTGCGGCTGGTCAGCGGCGTCGCCGTGGACCGGGCCGGCCGCTGCAAGGAGATCGCACTGGCGGGCTACGGCGCCTCGGCGGTGTCCCGGCTGGCTCTGCTGGCGGCCGGCGCCTCCTGGCCGCTCATCGCCGGCGTCGTGGCGTTCGACCGGGCGGCCAAGGGCGCCCGCGCCGTGCCGCGCGACGTGCTGATCTCGCTGAGCAGCCGTCCGGAGGGCTTGGCGACCGCCTTCGGCGTGCACCGGGCCCTCGACAGCGCCGGCGCCATGCTGGGCCCCCTGGTCGCGCTCGGCATACTCGCCGCCCTCCCGAACGCCTTCGACGTCGTCTTCGTCGCCAGCTTCAGCGTGGGGGTCGTCGGCCTCGGCGTGCTGCTGCTCTTCGTCACCAACGCCGAGCGGCCCCCCGTGCCGGTGCCCGCGCCCGCCTCCGTCACGCCGCTCGCCGCGGGACGCCGCATCCTGGCGGTCCCCGGCCTGCTGCGCCTCACGGTCGCGGCGACGATGCTCGCCGCCGCCACGGTGAGCGACGGCTTCCTCTACCTGCTGCTGCAGCGGGAGGCCGGCTTCAGTCCGGGCCTGTTCCCGCTGCTCTACGTCGGAACGTCGGGCTGCTATCTGGCGCTGGCGGTGCCGGCCGGCGGGCTGGCGGATCGCATGGGGCGGCAGCGCGCGTTCCTCGCGGGCTACGGTTTGCTCGCCGCCGCCTACGCGGCTACGATGCAGTCCGGGATCGGCCTGCCGGGGGTGGCGGCCTGCCTCCTTCTGCTGGGCGCCCACTATGCGCTGACGGACGGCGTGCTGATGGCGTTCGCCAGCGGCCGGCTGCCCCCGCAGCAGCGCGGCCGCGGACTGGCGCTGCTCACGACCGCCGGAAGTCTCGCCCGGCTGCTGGGCTCGGTCCTGTTCGGCGCGCTCTGGACGCGATACGGCGCCGGGACGGCGGTTCCGGTGTTCCTGATCGCGCTCGTAGCGGCGATGGTGGTCGCCGCGGTCCTTCTGCGAGACACGGGTGGTAAAGGCGAACGATGACGGCTCCGACCGAGGATCGTCAGAACGGGCACGCGGCCCGCCGGCCGGGCGAGGGGCCGGCGAAACGGCGCACTTCGCCCCGCATCGTCGCATTCGTGCTCCTGTGCGCGGCCTCCCTCGCGCTGGCCGGCGGCTACGCCTGGTGGTCGGCGGCGCGCCGGGCGAGCTTCGTTCGGGAAGTCTCCCTGCCGCCGATCGGCAGTCTGGCCGAGCTCGCTCCGCCGGCCGCGACGGCGCGATCCGCACCGCCATCGGCGACTCCGGGCGACGGCCGGGCGGCGCCTCGCCCGCCCGCCGCGCGGTTGCCGGAAGATCGGTCGGGAGCTGGTGGGAGGTCCTCGCAGGAGTCGGATCCCGGTCCGGGGGCGGGAGCGGCGGGCCCCGTGCGGGGAAGGGACGAGCCGCCCCCCGGAGCGGCGGGCCCGGCGGCAGGGGTGGACATCAATGACCCGCGGGCCGGACGCGTCCTTCTCCTCCGCCACACGGGGCTCGACGAGAGCTTCGGCGTGGCCGCCGTCGAGCGGTTGGACGAGGCCGGCGGCGGGCGCCGCGCCACGCCGTTGCGGTGCGACCGGGTCGACTTCGCGGGGGAACGAGGCGTCTGCCTGACGACCGACCGCTTCTATACGACGCACGCGATCATGGTGTTCGACGGCGCGTTCGAACCGCTGCACCGGCTTCCGCTGCACGGCGTCCCCAGCCGCGTGCGCCTCGCGCCCAACGGCCGGCTGGCCGCGGTAACGGTGTTCGTGTCGGGCCACTCGTATCTTGACGAAGGCTTCTCGACCGAGACGAGCGTCGTCGACACCTACTCCGGCGAGCGGCGGGTCGCGACCCTGGAGGAGCTCCGGGTGCACCGGGACGGCGCGCCGTTCCGGGCTGTCGACTTCAACTTCTGGGGTGTCACCTTCGCGGCCGACAGCGACCGGTTCTACGCGACCCTGGGCACCGGGGGAACGGTGTATCTCGTCGAGGGACGCATCTCGACGCGCCGGGCGGACGTGGTGCTCGAGGGTGTCGAATGCCCGTCGCTGTCGCCGGACCAGAGCCGCATCGTCTTCAAGAAGCGCCTGCCGCTCGCGACCGGGTTCGGGTGGCGGCTTCACGTCATGGACCTACGGTCGCGCGCGGTCATGCCGCTCGCCGAGCCCCGGTCGGTGGACGATCAGGCCGAGTGGCTGGACGATTCGACGATCCTGTACGCGATCCCGGACCCGTCCGCACCCACCCCGATGGTGACCGACGTCTGGCAGGTCCCGGCGGACGGCAGCGGCGCTCCCGAACTGTTCCTGAAGGGCGCCTCGTCGCCGGCGGTGCTCGGGAGAACACGTGGTTGAGGAGGGTCTCCACCGGGCGCTCAAGCGACGCAAGGTGCCAACTCCCGGAGGGTTGGTCGGGCACCCTAGCGGAGCCGCAGCTGACGTAGACCCCGTCAAAGGCCGCGCGACGATCAGGACATAATGGCATATGGCAGAGAGACCGACAGACATCCCGCGGGGCGCGCGCGCCCCGGGCTACCCCCGCGCCCCCGGACATCGCGTCGCCTTCGTGCCCCGCCACGTCCGCGTGCGTGTGGCCGCGAGCGGCACCGAGATTGCCTCGACGACCGACATCGTGGCGCTCGAGGAGAACGGGTACCCGACGCGCTACTACCTGGCCCGCGACGGCGTCGACATGTCCCGCCTGGAGAAGACGGACAAGACGACGTTCTGCCCCTTCAAGGGACTGGCCACCTACTACCTGATCCACGGCCCCGATGGCGAGATCCACGACGCGGCGTGGAGCTACGAGCAGCCGTATCGCGAGGCCGAGCTCGTGCGCGACCGACTCGCGTTCGATGCGAACACGGTGGAGGAGACGGTCGGCTCGACGGCGTGACCGGGTCGCCGCGGCGGTGGTCGAGGCGCCGGTCAGAAACGGGCCGAGCGTCGTCGGCGCCAAGGACGGGTCGAACGGACGCCGGCCTCGCATCCGGCGTGACCACTGCGTGAACGCGTTGTTGACGACATGACCCCGGCAGAGCTCTACGAAGCCGCCTTCCCGTTCGCGGACGACGTGCTGGCGCTCCCGGTCGAGGACATCGACCGGGCCGCGGCCTGGTACGGCGCCAAGTTCGGCCTCGTGGAGGTCGAGCGACTCGACCACCCGGTGCCGACGGTGATTCTGGAACGGGACGGCGTGCGAATCGGCTTCGCCGTGAACGGCGGCGACGCCAGCAACGACGGCGCCGCCATCCGGGTGACCGACATCCGGAGAGCCCGCGACGAGCTGGAGGCCAACGGCGTCAAGACCGCCAACTGGCGCGTGGACGAGCGGGACGGCGAGAAATTCCAGGTGTTCTTCGTGGTCGCGCCCGACGGCCTCTGCTACTACTTTCACCAACCGATCCGCCGTACCGACCAATAGCCTCGTTGCACTACCCCGACGAGCCGCGTACCGCGACCCGTCGGCGCCCCCTCCATCGGGTGCCCCGAACGCTGTGGTAGGCTCTGGTTGGAGCATGATGACGACCCACATGGACCGCCAGCTATCATCCGTACTGCTTCCCAGCTCTTGATCTGCGAATCCGACCCGCCCGAGGTGATCCAAAAAAGTGCTCACGCGCCTCAGGGTAGACGGCTTCAAGAATCTCGACCGGATCGATGTCCGGCTGGGTCCCTTTACGTGTGTCGCCGGACCCAACGGAGTCGGGAAGTCCAACTTGTTCGACGCGATCTCCTTTCTCGCCGCGTTGGCCGACAAACCGCTAGTGGAGGCAGCGTCAACCGTACGAGGAGGGGATTCCCGACGAAGCGACGCGTGGAACCTGTTTCGCCGCACCGGCCATCAGGTCGCAGACAGAATGGCATTCGCCGCCGAGTTTCTAATACCCGAGGACGGCGAAGACGAACTGGGCCAGGTGGCCCGGGCATCGATGACGTTTCTCCGGTACGAATTGGAACTGCGTTATCGGCAGGACTCGACGATCAGAACCATGGGCGCGTTGGAGATCGTGCGCGAAAGCATGGTCCACATCAACCGCTCCAAGGCAACGAACCGCCTCGGCTTCCCGCACAAGAAGTCCTGGCGAGATTCCGTCGTCAAGGGCCGTCGTACCAGTCCGTATATCTGAGTCTCCTCAAATGCGTGTGGGTAGCGGCGGCGCCAGTTCTATGCCTCCACAGCAGAGGAACAGCATCGAGATCAACGCGCCGGGCGAGTGGAAGCCATAGGCGCGACGCGCGATCACCCGCAGCTTGTTGTTGATGCCCTCCACCGGACCGTTCGTCATCTTCGTGTCCAGGTACGCCAGGATGCCTTCAGCGTGTTTCCGAATCGTACGCCCCAGCTTCACGAACGGCGTCAGGCGGGACCGCGCAGCCCACTCCAGCCACTCATCGAGCAGCGCCGGCGCATCCTCGGGTGTCGCCTGCCCCAGGATCGTCGCCAGGTACTCCTTCAGTTCGTAGGCCCGGTCCAGCGCCCGGTTCTTACGACGCAACGTCTCCAGACGCCGGGCCTCACCAGGCCTCAGCCGCGCCGGGTGCTTCAGCAACGCATAGCGCGTCCCCTTGAGCGCCTTCGCATCCTCCGGCTCCGAGGCCAGCCGCCGCTGCTCCGAACGCCGCACCTCGTCAACCGCATCCGCCGCAAGCCGTTCAACGTGAAACCGGTCGAACACCACCCGCGCGTGCGGAACCCACGCCCGCAGCGCCTTCTGCCAGCTCGACGCCAGGTCCGCCGTCACCAACTCGATCCGCGCACAGCCACCAGGTCCCAACTGCTCGAAGAAGGCCCCCAGCGTCTCGGCGCTGCGCCCCCGCCCCGCCCAAACCACCCGACGCTCGTCATGGTCAACCACGATCGTCAGGTAGCGGTGACGCTTCCGGTAGCTGAACTCATCGACGCCGATTCGTCTCAGCTTGGCGAACCGAGCCCCGTCCAGCCGCCGCGCCACAACCCGTTCCACGATGCTGCCCACCGTCACCCACGATATCCCCAGCAGGCGGCTCACCGCCGTCCGGTCCGTCACCTGCGCCAGATACGCCGCCAATTCCTCGAACCCCGACGTGAACACGCTGCTGCCGCTCGCCCACGGCACCTGCTCCACCTTCACCCCGCGGCAACGCCGGCACGACACCCGCCACGGCGCATACCGCAGCCACGCCGGCATCCGGCCCCAGGACAGATGCCGCCACTCGCGCACCGGCTGCCGGTCATACCGCGGCGACCGCTTCCCGCACGTCCCGCACCGGGAACGCCGCCACGCCGGCTCCACCGACACCGTCAACGGACCGTCGGCGGCCATTTCCACCTGCTTGACGTACATCTGCGTGACACCCAACAGCCGCCGTAGTAACGTAGTCAGACGCATGGGGCTCTCCTCCTCGCGGGTCGTGGTGATACACGCCCATGAGACCAGGAAGCCCCTTGCGTTTGCAACCGCTTCCGCCAAGCGAGACGACGCACGCGGCCCCGACAACACCCTTGGCCCCGCCCAACGGGCGTCCGCCGCCGGCGCCGGGACCCGAGGTGGCCGTTGGGGCAATCAGCCAGCGTCTATCCCCGAACCGCCAGCCGTCGCGCTTTCCGCGTTGTCGTGGACGGCCGGGACGCCCCCGTCCAGGCCGGGCCGCAAGGCCCATATCTGCTGCTTGAGCGGAGGGACGGACGGTGTGTCACCCGAAGGGCCGCAGCGCAGCGAAGGACGCGCGTAGCGCGTTGACACGCCGGCCGGCCCGCAGCTACTCCGCTCCGACTATATCCCGCCACGGTGCGCCACGCCCGCCGCCGGTCAGGTGAACTGCCAGCACCCCTCGCCGACCCGCCGATCGCGCCTCAACCCACCCACACCCGTTTGAGGAGAGCCAGTTTACATCGGGATTCCTGCGAGTCGCGTCCCGATTCAAGGACCAGGGAGACCGGCGTTCCGTGCGCTACCATCGTCGGTATACCGGTGTCAAAGGGATCGGGCGTCTCGCCGCGCACAAGCTGGCGAGAATACTGGAAATCGAGAGTGTCAGCGCGGATTTAAGCAAGGGGCCACTTCGCCAATCCCTTCATGCTGCCATCGATTGGGACGCGATAGAACGGCACGAGACCCTGGACGACCTCGGTGGCGACATCGTCTCCCTGGGAGTCGGCCGCCCCCGCGAACAAGCTCGCTCGGGAACGACCTTGACCCTCTCCAAGCTCAGACGTGCCTGGAGCTCTGCTGAACGAGCTAGGTTCTTTGCCGAGGTTCACGCGTTTGAGCCCCCGCCGTTTCTTCGGGTGCCCCTGCCGCCGGCCATCGTCGATGGCTCGCTGTTGTTCGAGACGCCGTTGGTGCGAGACGTGGGTCTGGCGCGCGAGCACACGACTGGCGACTTTCGAGTCTCACTGGAAGGTGATTTTGCAGCTGGCGACGACTACTGGGATCTAGTTGCAGGTGTCGCCGGTTGGGTTCTGGAGATACGGGCTGAGCCTGAAGATCAGGTAGTCCGATTCACAATTGCTCCGACGATCAAGACCGCCACCCAGAATCCGGCAGCCGGGAAGTTCCACACGGCGATACCCCATCCAGATCCGAACCAGGGCCCGTTCTTCGACGCCCGGGTCCTAGTCAGGGAAGGAAATCTCAACGTCACACGGGATCAGAGGGTTTGGGCGTCCCGAAGCAGCGGCATTCGCGTGTACCTCGAAGGGTTTCGTGTGCTTCCGTACGGTGATGACGATTGGTTAGCCATCGATGCAGATTACACACGGCGTTCCAGGGCACTTGAGGTACTGAAGGACCTGGAGCTAACGATCGATGGCGTGGACCCCGACGAAGGGCTAACTCGTCTGCCCGGCAATAACTATTTCGGCGGGGTGTTCCTCACTCAGGAGCGTGCGCCGACTCTACGGATTCTCGTTAATCGCGAAGGATTCGTGCCCGAAGCGGGATTGGACACCCTCACCAAGCTCGTGCGAACCGGTGTGGACTTGTGCACGCGCGTGCGCGCGGCGGCCCAACATGCACAGCGTCAGCAACGGAAGGAGGAGCGCCAACGCGCCCTACCGGTCGGGTCTTCTGGTGAACCCGCGACGAAAACAATAGCGGAAAACGACACCAGGGAACCGAGACCCCTGCCACGCCTAGTTGAGGACGCAATCACCCTGAGCCACCGAGCGCGCTCGCTGGTGGGTGAAGGCAAGTTGGAGACGGCGCGGCAGGTGATCACCGATATTGAACAGATTCTAGATCGTACAAAGGGACGTGCGGCCGAAGCAATATCGGAACAATATGGCTCTCCTCAAACGGGTGTGGGTGGGTTGAGGCGCGATCGGCGGGTCGGCGAGGGGTGCTGGCAGTTCACCTGACCGGCGGCGGGCGTGGCGCACCGTGGCGGGATATAGTCGGAGCGGAGTAGCTGCGGGCCGGCCGGCGTGTCAACGCGCTACGCGCGTCCTTCGCTGCGCTGCGGCCCTTCGGGTGACACACCGTCCGTCCCTCCGCTCAAGCAGCAGATATGGGCCTTGCGGCCCGGCCTGGACGGGGGCGTCCCGGCCGTCCACGACAACGCGGAAAGCGCGACGGCTGGCGGTTCGGGGATAGACGCTGGCTGATTGCCCCAACGGCCACCTCGGGTCCCGGCGCCGGCGGCGGACGCCCGTTGGGCGGGGCCAAGGGTGTTGTCGGGGCCGCGTGCGTCGTCTCGCTTGGCGGAAGCGGTTGCAAACGCAAGGGGCTTCCTGGTCTCATGGGCGTGTATCACCACGACCCGCGAGGAGGAGAGCCCCATGCGTCTGACTACGTTACTACGGCGGCTGTTGGGTGTCACGCAGATGTACGTCAAGCAGGTGGAAATGGCCGCCGACGGTCCGTTGACGGTGTCGGTGGAGCCGGCGTGGCGGCGTTCCCGGTGCGGGACGTGCGGGAAGCGGTCGCCGCGGTATGACCGGCAGCCGGTGCGCGAGTGGCGGCATCTGTCCTGGGGCCGGATGCCGGCGTGGCTGCGGTATGCGCCGTGGCGGGTGTCGTGCCGGCGTTGCCGCGGGGTGAAGGTGGAGCAGGTGCCGTGGGCGAGCGGCAGCAGCGTGTTCACGTCGGGGTTCGAGGAATTGGCGGCGTATCTGGCGCAGGTGACGGACCGGACGGCGGTGAGCCGCCTGCTGGGGATATCGTGGGTGACGGTGGGCAGCATCGTGGAACGGGTTGTGGCGCGGCGGCTGGACGGGGCTCGGTTCGCCAAGCTGAGACGAATCGGCGTCGATGAGTTCAGCTACCGGAAGCGTCACCGCTACCTGACGATCGTGGTTGACCATGACGAGCGTCGGGTGGTTTGGGCGGGGCGGGGGCGCAGCGCCGAGACGCTGGGGGCCTTCTTCGAGCAGTTGGGACCTGGTGGCTGTGCGCGGATCGAGTTGGTGACGGCGGACCTGGCGTCGAGCTGGCAGAAGGCGCTGCGGGCGTGGGTTCCGCACGCGCGGGTGGTGTTCGACCGGTTTCACGTTGAACGGCTTGCGGCGGATGCGGTTGACGAGGTGCGGCGTTCGGAGCAGCGGCGGCTGGCCTCGGAGCCGGAGGATGCGAAGGCGCTCAAGGGGACGCGCTATGCGTTGCTGAAGCACCCGGCGCGGCTGAGGCCTGGTGAGGCCCGGCGTCTGGAGACGTTGCGTCGTAAGAACCGGGCGCTGGACCGGGCCTACGAACTGAAGGAGTACCTGGCGACGATCCTGGGGCAGGCGACACCCGAGGATGCGCCGGCGCTGCTCGATGAGTGGCTGGAGTGGGCTGCGCGGTCCCGCCTGACGCCGTTCGTGAAGCTGGGGCGTACGATTCGGAAACACGCTGAAGGCATCCTGGCGTACCTGGACACGAAGATGACGAACGGTCCGGTGGAGGGCATCAACAACAAGCTGCGGGTGATCGCGCGTCGCGCCTATGGCTTCCACTCGCCCGGCGCGTTGATCTCGATGCTGTTCCTCTGCTGTGGAGGCATAGAACTGGCGCCGCCGCTACCCACACGCATTTGAGGAGACTCCCAAAATCTGCGCATGAAAGTAGCAGCCGGGGGCATCTGGAGCCCCGAGCTCGAAGCGCCACATGGCCAAGCATCTACTGGCTTCTAACAACTCTATCTTGGTCGAGGCGAGACCGCAGAACTCAACCTGCCGCCCCCCACCCACTCCGGCCCGGCCACCATACGCACGTAGTCCCCAGGCACCCGTGATACGCGCATGAATGTTGTGACGGCCCCGCCGACCGCACTTTTCATAAGCACCCTCGCTGGTCACGGTCTGTAACCTTCGGAGCTCGAGTTTGCGGCTTCCCCCCTGCATCCTCGCTACCCGCTCCAAGCCCGTAACGAACCCATCCAGTTCCCCTATCGTCGCCGGGTCCAAGAATCTTCGCGCCACCTTCTTCAGTGTCAGCACCTCCAGAACCAGCTCATGCGCCGAAAACAGGAGCCCAGTTCCATCGCCACGCCGTGGGCGTTTCGCCATCATTCGGGCAACCGATATTCTTGGAGCGGATCCACCATTGCCCTCAGCTCCGGATTGCCCACTACGGTCTCAATGTCGCTCCACGGTGGGTCCGCGAAAGCCGGCCACTGGTCCGGGCGCAGGTTCACAGCGTCCCTCGTCGACACGACTTTTCCGGAAGACTGCAGATCCGGACCCAAACACACTACCGGATCGTCGACATCGAGCGCTTCCAGGGCGTGCCCCGCTCCTTCCTCCAACTTCTTCCTAAGGCTTTGTTCGTCGCCTTCACAGAGGTCCCAGACGTAATACTCAATCGCCCCTCGCCACCAGCGGTCTCCCAGAAATCCCGCCAGTACGCCGCCGTACTGCATCGCCTTCAAGTCCTTGGCCAATGGACTATCCCTGCCCGCGATATACTGCAGAGTCTCCAAGCGGAGGCCCAACCGCGCCGCGACCCAATGAAGATCCCATAGAAAACAAGGGTACGGAATGACCTGATGAAGAAGCCAGCGAATAAACAACCCTCCGTGCCCACCGCCGGCCAGCTCATGAATCGGCGGCTGGCACTCCCGCACGTTTCGCCAACAGCGATCGAACCAAGTTGCTTCCTCATCCATTCCGAGAAGCCCCCGCGCGAGCTTCGTCGACTCTTCTTCGCAGTCTTGCGGCCAGTCGGAAGGCAGCATCCGGACCGCATCCGCCAACAACACCATCTGGTCGTAGCGCCGAGGATCGGTTTTCGGAAATACCCATTCCAGATTGTTGAGTCTAGCTACCACATGCTGTGCGTTCGCCTCGGCGAGGGTCAGTCTCCCCTGGGCTTCATTCAAACGTGCAGTGTGAAGACCAAAAGCGGTGAATGTTGTACCCGGCAACCGATCAACGGCTTCCCGCAGCACGGACGCTAGCGCGAGGCCCGTTTCCGGCCGAACCGACACACTCGATAGGCTATCTCTTGCGGCCCAGTTTTCGAGCCGATAGTCCACCAACACCCACTAGTGTCCCACATTTTCAGGACCACGCCAGCGACAATTGGGGGCCAGAGGGGGCCGGTAGCGACGGCGTCGTGAACAGGTCCTGGAGTGGCCGACGTTCAAACATGTTGAGCTGGAGCACCTGCAGCATCTGGTGAAGGCTCCAGCGCAACCGCATGACGAACTTCAGGTACGCCAACAGCAGGTACATGCACATCGCCACCCACAGCTGCGTCATGACGGCGTTCTTCGACCGGCCCACGAAGCGCTTCACTTTCAGATGCTGCTTTATCCACTTGAAAAACAGCTCGATCTGCCACCGCGATTTGTATATATCCGCAATCGTCTGGGCCACCCACGTTGTGTTGTTGGTCACGAACACATAGCGGTTCTTCGTCACCGGATCCTGGTACGCCACTCGCCGCAGCGGCGCGGCATACGCCTTCCGACTGCGAGCGCTGGTCAGCTCGATCGTCTGATCGCTGAGGACGCCGGTCCCGCGTCGGACGTCATGCTCGCGCGTGACCCGATATCGCACGCCCCGCTTCAGGCGCGTCACGAAGGTCACGCCCCGCGCCTGCAACTGATGGAACCACTTGAAGTCAAGATACGCGCGGTCCGCCACGACCACGCTGCCGGCTGGAAACGTCCAGGTGCGGGCGACCTTGACGTCACCGGTCTTGCCCTCGGTCACACTGACGAAGCTCGGCAGATGGCCCGCCTGATCCAGCCCGAAGCTTGATCGCAGCCTTCGTGCGTCGAAAAGACGCCCACGGGAAGACCGCCAGACACAAATCGATGGTCGTCGCATCGACCGCGTACAACTTGTTCTTGAACCGAAAGCCGTGCCTCGGCGCGCACTGCTGACAGCGGCTCAGCAGGCGTCCGAACAGCGTCTCGTAGAGAGTGTACGGCTGCTCGGCATTGACGCGCGCCAGCGACGAGCGGCTGACCGTCGTCCCTACGCCCAAGTGATAGAGCTTGCGCCCTTGGGTGCTCAGGTTGCTCACGATGTCACGCAAGCTCTGTCGGCCCGTCAGTTGCGCCAAGCCAAGGGCCACGAACTGCGCCCAGCGGCTCATGACGCGCAACCCCTGACCTCGCTGGTGCTGGCGGGCCTCGGCTTCGAATTCATGTCTCGGAAGGAACCTGAGAAGCTGCACAAAGACTGTGTTATGATGAGCCACGGCTTGGATCTCCCGTCTTTTGAATGATTTGCGGCACAAATCATTCTACCAGACATGGAAGGTTCAAGCCGCCTTCATTTGAAGGTCTGTGGGACAGCAGTGACCAACACCAGATCAGCTCCTTCCAGATGCTCGCGCTTGACCTCATCCGGATGTATCACCTCGACATCGACCCGGCCAGCTACGCCAGTCGCCACGTTGGCGCGTAGTCCGTCAGGTTCATCATCGACCACCAGTACTACAGATTGACCCGGCCCGTTGGAAGTCATGTCGGAAACACTATCTCTACCGCCGTCGAGTAGGCGCCATCCGGCTCAACGAAACTGATGGTCGCGCCGTAGCTCGCGAGGACGTTGCGCGTAATGGGAAGGCCCAAACCCATCCCTTGTCCGAGCACCGGATCCACCCTCCACGTTGTCGATTCGAACGGCCTAAACCGAGTCTCCTCAAATGCGTGTGGGTAGCGGCGGCGCCAGTTCTATGCCTCCACAGCAGAGGAACAGCATCGAGATCAACGCGCCGGGCGAGTGGAAGCCATAGGCGCGACGCGCGATCACCCGCAGCTTGTTGTTGATGCCCTCCACCGGACCGTTCGTCATCTTCGTGTCCAGGTACGCCAGGATGCCTTCAGCGTGTTTCCGAATCGTACGCCCCAGCTTCACGAACGGCGTCAGGCGGGACCGCGCAGCCCACTCCAGCCACTCATCGAGCAGCGCCGGCGCATCCTCGGGTGTCGCCTGCCCCAGGATCGTCGCCAGGTACTCCTTCAGTTCGTAGGCCCGGTCCAGCGCCCGGTTCTTACGACGCAACGTCTCCAGACGCCGGGCCTCACCAGGCCTCAGCCGCGCCGGGTGCTTCAGCAACGCATAGCGCGTCCCCTTGAGCGCCTTCGCATCCTCCGGCTCCGAGGCCAGCCGCCGCTGCTCCGAACGCCGCACCTCGTCAACCGCATCCGCCGCAAGCCGTTCAACGTGAAACCGGTCGAACACCACCCGCGCGTGCGGAACCCACGCCCGCAGCGCCTTCTGCCAGCTCGACGCCAGGTCCGCCGTCACCAACTCGATCCGCGCACAGCCACCAGGTCCCAACTGCTCGAAGAAGGCCCCCAGCGTCTCGGCGCTGCGCCCCCGCCCCGCCCAAACCACCCGACGCTCGTCATGGTCAACCACGATCGTCAGGTAGCGGTGACGCTTCCGGTAGCTGAACTCATCGACGCCGATTCGTCTCAGCTTGGCGAACCGAGCCCCGTCCAGCCGCCGCGCCACAACCCGTTCCACGATGCTGCCCACCGTCACCCACGATATCCCCAGCAGGCGGCTCACCGCCGTCCGGTCCGTCACCTGCGCCAGATACGCCGCCAATTCCTCGAACCCCGACGTGAACACGCTGCTGCCGCTCGCCCACGGCACCTGCTCCACCTTCACCCCGCGGCAACGCCGGCACGACACCCGCCACGGCGCATACCGCAGCCACGCCGGCATCCGGCCCCAGGACAGATGCCGCCACTCGCGCACCGGCTGCCGGTCATACCGCGGCGACCGCTTCCCGCACGTCCCGCACCGGGAACGCCGCCACGCCGGCTCCACCGACACCGTCAACGGACCGTCGGCGGCCATTTCCACCTGCTTGACGTACATCTGCGTGACACCCAACAGCCGCCGTAGTAACGTAGTCAGACGCATGGGGCTCTCCTCCTCGCGGGTCGTGGTGATACACGCCCATGAGACCAGGAAGCCCCTTGCGTTTGCAACCGCTTCCGCCAAGCGAGACGACGCACGCGGCCCCGACAACACCCTTGGCCCCGCCCAACGGGCGTCCGCCGCCGGCGCCGGGACCCGAGGTGGCCGTTGGGGCAATCAGCCAGCGTCTATCCCCGAACCGCCAGCCGTCGCGCTTTCCGCGTTGTCGTGGACGGCCGGGACGCCCCCGTCCAGGCCGGGCCGCAAGGCCCATATCTGCTGCTTGAGCGGAGGGACGGACGGTGTGTCACCCGAAGGGCCGCAGCGCAGCGAAGGACGCGCGTAGCGCGTTGACACGCCGGCCGGCCCGCAGCTACTCCGCTCCGACTATATCCCGCCACGGTGCGCCACGCCCGCCGCCGGTCAGGTGAACTGCCAGCACCCCTCGCCGACCCGCCGATCGCGCCTCAACCCACCCACACCCGTTTGAGGAGAGCCCCTAAACCATCGTTCAGCGTTCTCTATATCGACTCTGGCGCCGGTGTTCTGAATGCGTACACGCAGGCTCCTGTCACTCGTCTTCGCCGTTGCGCAGACTCTGCCATTCTTGCCAACGGCTTTGACGGCATTAGTCAGCAAATTGCCAAAAACCGTAGTCATCTCGGCAGAAAACATGGGCGGCGACTTGACGTTGGTCGGAATACGGTTTTCGATCTCGATACCGCGCCGGTCGGCCTGCTGCTGTACCAGCCGCACAGCGGCATCGTATCGATCGGCAAGACGCTGCCTTGCCCTCCGCCGACGGGCATCGGGGGTCACTACGTCCACCAGGTACGAAGCATGACGTTCCAGACCTCGCCTGAGATCTATCGCTGCCGCCAGTGTACGCCGCATTACTCGGCGTTGGTCGATCGTCAGGTGACCGTCATCTCGCACGGTCTGTTCTATTGCCTGCTCCACGGTCTGGGCCGCTCCCAAGAGGGCGCTAATCTCATGCACGAAGGCCGCCATCTGGGCGCCCACCGAAGCCAGAACTCGCAAAAGATATTGGTCTTCGGTTAGCGGGTCGTGGCGAGAAAATCCACGAAAAGGTGTGCAGGTACGGCGGGCGTGTGCCGATACGTGAAGTATGGCGCGCAAGAGCGATGACCGCGGCGGTTCGAAGGGTCCTGGGCCTCAGCGAGACCCTCGGGACGTGCGCATCGAGCGCCTCGAACGAGACAAGGCGAAGCTGATCGAGGAGCGGGATCACTGGAAGCGCCGCAGCGAGCATCTGGAGAAGGAGCTCGAGGCGGCGCGGCGCGCCGGCCGCCGACAAGCGGCCCCCTTCGCCAAGGACCGTCCGCAGGGACGCGGCGGGCGTCCCGGGCGGCGAGCCGGGGCGGAGTACGGCAGGCAGGGGCGCCGCCGGCCGCCGACGCAGGCTGACGAGACCCACGTGGCGCCGGCCCCGACGAGCTGTCCGGACTGCGGCGGCGCGGTCGCGCTGGACCGTGTGGCGTCGCAGTTGCGCATTCCGGTGAAGTTGAACGCCAGATCCGGGGATGGTGAACACGGAATCCGGCGAACGTGAACGGCTCGTCGGAGCACAACGACGTTTCCTCGGTCGGTTTCCTCCCATCGGCTTCGCAACGGGTGTTCGAGTCCTACCCGTGACGTCGTTTTCGAAGAGTACAACGATCTTGCCTGTGGAGCGTATGGGCGGCGTTCTGGGCTGTCCAAGGCGGTGTGGGAAACGCGCCTCGACGCGGGTGCAGTCAGCCGCCAGCGTATCGTGCGCGTTTTCCCATACCGCCGGTGCGCTCCACGGGCCGGCCTGCCCCCGGCGGGGACCGGCGGCGTGCTGGACCGGGGCTGACCTCGGTAGTGCCGCGGTGGGGGCTGGCGTTGGGATGCTCATGTCGTCTGCCGGGTGCGGGTCTTCGGCGCGTCGTGCGTCCGTCGCATCGAGCGGCCCTTCAACTCGATGCGGTGCGCGTCGTGGAGCAGGCGGTCGCAGATGGCGTCGGCCTGGTTGGCGTCGCCGATGACGGCGTGCCAGTCGGCCACGGGCAACTGGCTGGCGATGAGGGTCGAGGCGCGTTCGGCCCGGTCCTCGATGACCTCGGTGAGGTCGCGCCGCTCGGCGTCGCGCAGCGGTGCGATCATCCAGTCGTCGATGGCGAGCAGGTCGAGCTTGGCGAGGCGAGTCAGGAGCCGGGCGTAGGACCCGTCGCCGCGGCCCACGGCGAGCTCGTGCAGCAGGCGCGGCATCCGGACGTAGCGTGCGGTGAAGCCGCGGCGGCAGGCCCGTTCGACGAACGCGCAACAGAGGAAGCTTTTTCCGATCCCGGTGGGACCGATCAGGACCAAGTTGTGACGCTCGGCGACCCACGCGCAGGCGCCGAGAGTCAGGACCTGCTGGCGGTTGAGCCGGCGCGGATGGGTGAAGTCGACGGCCTCGAGCGTGGCGGGATGGCGCAGCTTGGCGGCGCGGAGCCGCCGCTGGAGCTTGCGCTGCTCGCGGGCCGTCCATTCGGCGTCGACGAGCAGGCCGAAGCGTTCCTCGAAGCCGAGGGCGGCGGCCTCGGCGGTCTGGAGCTGGTGGTGGCAGGCGTCGGCCATCGCGCCGAGCTTCATGGCGTTGAGCTTGTCGAGGGTCTGTTCGATCAGCATGGGTCCTCCCCAGTGGTGGTCGCGGCGTAGTAGTCGGCGCCGCGGATGTTGGCGTGGGTGGGCGTCGGGGCGGTCTCGGCCGGCGGCTCCAGGGGCAGACGGTCCTGGCCGGTGGCGAGGATGTTCTTGACGGTGTGGAAGCGGCAGGAGCCGAGGGCCATGGCGCGGGCGCTCGCGGCGTCGAGCCGGGGGTTGCCGTGCTGCCGCCCCAACCGCATGAGCCCGAGCACGGCCTTGTATCCCTGCTCCGGATGGGGGCGGCTCTCGAGGATTCGAGCGACGAGCTCACCGGTCGCCGGTCCGACCTTCTCGGCCCAACGGATGAGACGCGACGGGGTCCACTCGGCGTGCGCGCGATGGGCGCTCGGCATGTGCTCGGCGACGGTGGACGGCTGTCCGTCGTAGCGGCGGGGGTGCGACGACACGCGGCGGCCTTTGAAGAAGACCTCGACGGTGGTCGTGGTGTAGCGGACCTCGACCTGCTCGCGGAGGAGCTGGAACGGCACGCTGTAGGCGTGCCGCTCGACGAGGACGTGGTAGTCGATGGAGACGCGGCACAGCTTCCAGTACGCGAGGACATAGCGCGTGGCCGGCAGGGGTCGTAGCGCCGGGCGGTCGAGCTGCTCGTAGAGGGCGCGGCGGCTGATGCCCAGCTTCTTCATCGGCCGGTCGTTGAGCGCGTCGAGGCGGACGCGGATCGCCAGGTTCAGGGCACCGAGGCTGAAGAACGTCTCGTCGCGGAGCCGGGCGAGTATCCACCGCTGGGCCAGGAGTACTGCGCCCTCCACGGCGGCTTTATCTCTTGGTTTCCTCGGCCGCGTCGGGACGACGACGGCGCCGTAGTGGGCGGCGAGGTCCTCGTAGGTGCGATTGACGCCCGGCTCGTAGCGGCAGGGACGCGTGATGGCGCTCTTGAGCTGGTCGGGGACCCACAAGGCCGTCGTGCCCCCGTAGTACCCGACCATGCGGGTGTGGGCGTCGACCCAGTCGGGCAACTGCTGGGTGGCGGTCGCCTCGGCGTAGGTTAAGCCGCTGGCGCCGAGCACGGCGACGAACAGCTCGACGCGTCGCAATTCTCCGGTGTGCCGGTCGACCAGCGCCGGACGTTTCCCCGAGAAGTCGATGAACGTCTTCTCGCCGGCGCGGTGGACCTGCCGCATCGACGGCCGCAGCCGTCGCGCCCACTGCCGGTAGAGCTCGCAGAACTGGGTGCGGCGGTAGCCGTGCGGATGAACCTGGGCGTACTCCTCCCAGAGGAGCTGCAGCGTGACGCCGTCGCGCTTGAGCTCGCGGTGGATGTACGCGCAGTCAGGCTGGCTCCGGTCGTGCACCGGGGCGGCGCGTGGGAACAACCGGGCCTCGAGGGCCGCGTCATCCAACTCGGCCGGCAGTGGCCAACCCAACCCTCGTTGTGCGGTCCGCTGCAGATACAGCGAGACCGTGCCCACGCCGATCGCGCAGGCTTGGGCTATCGCCCGGTGGGACAACCCCCGCTCGTGCTTGAGACGGAGAACCTCACGAATCTTCCTCACCAGTAGCCTCCGTGCCGGCATCGCCTCGCCCTCCTTTCGGAAGGCCAGCGTGCGGCGATCAGGCTACCGACGAGCGTTCACGATGACCGGATTCCGTGTTCAACTTCACCGGATCCCGTGTTCAACATCCCGGATCCGGTGTTCAACTTCCGCCGGATCCGGCGTTCAACTTCCGCCGGATTACGCAACCGGCGGCGGTCGGTGCGATCACTGGGGCGTTGTTCCGTCTCGTACGGCGGTGATGTCCCGTTGTCAGGACTTGGTAACACCCGGCGTCCCCGGGCGCGGCACGGCCCGGGAACGCCAGGGAGATGGTCGGAGACGGGGTCAGGGCAGCGGAACTCGCGCGATGCGGAGGCCCTCGCCGACGCCGCCGACCCAGAGCTCGTCGCCGACCTGGATGGCGGCGGTGCCCAGCCGCAGGTGGTCGTTGCTGGGATAGGAGAAGATCTCCTCCGCGGTCAGGGCCTCGGTGTCGACGCGGGCGACGTGCGAGGTGACGCCCTCACAGGTCTCGCCGCGGACGCACTCGCCGACGCGGGCCCGCTCGGGGGCTCGGTGGCCGGCCGCGAGCAGGGTGCCGTCGGGCGCCCAGTGCACGTTGTCGATGTAGAAGCCGACCTCGATGCGATCGGTGGGCATGGCATCCGGCCCCCGGGGGAGGCGGATTATCGACTGGGCGGCATAGCCGGCGACGAGGAAGGACTCGCCGT
The DNA here is from genome assembly GCA_965229825.1 of Vicinamibacterales bacterium. GTDB lineage: Bacteria > Acidobacteriota > Vicinamibacteria > Vicinamibacterales > UBA8438 > JAJEEA01. Next base: position 10,030 of record CBDDJQ010000009.1, on the reverse strand, counting down.
CAGGAGCGATCTCCAGGCCGTTCGGACCGATGTCCACGCTGCCGGCCGCGCGGGTCCAGCCGCCGTCCGGCTGCCACTCCCAGATGTCGCCGGTCGCGGGGCTGGTCGCCGCGAATCCGCCGTCGGGCAGCGGCACCACCGCGTTCAGCCCCAGGCCCTCCGGGGCCACCGCGCACCCGACCCAGGTGAGGGACGGAACGGCGCCGCCGGCGTCGATTTCGAAGACCTCGATCGCTTCGCGGTTCGTGTGGCGGACGACGTACAGCGTGTGGGTGTCGCCCTCGCCCGGCCGCAGGCTGATGCCGTGCGCCCGGAACTGGTCAGTGGTCATGCCGGGGCAGTCGCCGTAGCGTGCCATGTCGTGGCGCGCCCGCGGCGGCGTGGTGACGGTGGGAAACAGCCGGACGGTGCTGCTGTCGCGGCTGTCGGCGGCCGACAGGTAGCCGTCGTCCACCATGCTGGCGACGACGATCCAGGGCGAGTCGGGTATCTGGATGAGGTCCTCGGGGCTGATGGGCCCGCAGACGAATTCGATGTCGCCGTCCGGCTCGCACTGCGCCGCGCCCGGCGCGGGCAGCGCTAGCAGGCCCGCCGCCGCCATGAAGTACACGGGAAACAGTCGTCTCATGATTCCTCCTGTCGCCGGGCGACGACCATCGTCCCGGCGCGGTTGTCCGCCATCGCGGCCGCGCCGCGCGCGGTTACCCGGACGGGCAAGTGCGGTATTCGGGTCCCATCCGCCCGCGCGCGGCCGCCGGCATATCCTCCGACCTCAGCGACTCCAGGGCGGAACGACTTCATTGGTCCGGGCGTACGCGATCAACTGCCCGAGGTGCTCGTGCATGTCGCCGCCCACGAACATCACGATCGCGGGCGTGGACCGCTCCTGCCCGAACAGGTTGCGGGCGCTGGTCAGCGTCGCCGGGTCCAGCGCCTCGAGCTGCGCCCGCGCGTAGTCGAAGCCCTTGTTCAGATGGTCGATGACCTCCGCCTTGTCGGTGACCGCGTTCAGGGCCCCGGACTCCTCGCGGCTCATGGCCGTCGGGGCGCCGAGCGCCATCGGCACGAAGCCGTAGCCCTCGCTGGCGATGAGCATCAGGACTTCCGAGACGGAGCGGACGCCTTCCATCGGACGCCACGTGTACTGGTCCGCCGAGAAGGCTTCGGCGAGGCCGAGGAACTTCCCGCGCATCACCTCGATGTCGGCCATGAACGCGGCCTTCACGGCGGCCGCCGACTCCGTCGTCAGGTCCTGCGCCTGAGCCGGCGCCGAGGTCAGGACCAGGCCGAGGCTCAGGGTGATCAGCGTCCGGGTGACGCGTCCGGCGAACGACTTCCGGGCGTGCGATGCACAAGTCATGCTGTGGCTCCTTAATGCAGGGATGTCCAGTGGATTTCGTCCAGTAGACTGGGTTCGAACCGTGACGGTCATTGTAATCGACCATGGTGTCGGCACGGATTGCTGTCTGCGAGCTACTCGCCTGGCCGGTCCGCGTACGACGACAACTGAATGACCGGCAGGCCCGGGATGGAAGGCAGGCGTCGATCGTTGGTCACGAAGGCGCCGCATCCGGCGCCGAGCGCGGCGGCGAGTTGCAGCGCGTCCGGCGACTTGATGCTGGTGGCTGCCCGAAGTTGCGCGGCTGCTCGCAGTTGTCGGCCGGTGAGGGCGACCAGCTGGATGCCCCGGCTTCGGGTCAGCAGCGCTTCGTAGCGGTCCGCCAGCGGGCGGTTTCCGGCCCTGTACGGCACGACCAGCACCTCGAGGAGGGTCAACGCGGAGGTCACCAGCCGGCGCTCCCCGCGGTCGGCTCGTCGGAACAGGGGTGCGACGACGGGCAGAAACGTCGGGTGCTCCTCCATCAGGTAGATGAAGACCACGGTGTCCACCGCGATGCGGCCGGCAGGCAAATCGGCGATCAATCCCATGCGCGCCGCTCGCGGTCGACGTGGTCCGCCGCATCGACGTTTTCCCACAGCTCCTTGCCGAGGCCCTGGAGATCGAGGATGGACAGGGGTTCCTGTGCCTCAAGGGTTCGGCTGAGCAGGTGCACGACCTCCTGGGCGACGGATCGATGCTCGCGCACGGCCCGGGCCTGCAGGGTCGTATAGAGATCGTCCGGGAAGTTCTTGACGTTCAGGGTGGCCAAGCGTCCTCCATGTTCCTCCATTGTGGAGGTATTCGGCCTCCATCGTCAACGGCTGGCACGGTGACGGAACTACCTTGCGGGTTCCAGGCGCGCCGAGCAGCAAGAGACGGGCGGTGTTTCCGTCCTTGCCGCCGGGACTTGCCCGAGACGCGCGGGTGGTACGCACTATCCAGATGCGGAAGCTTGAGGTATCTTTACGTGTACCGGACCGCACTGCCGGGAGATCGTGTCGGCGTGTCGGACGGCCATGGGGATTCGCTGATGAAGACAAGACACCACCGCGCGGCGGCGGCCGGCGCCCTGCTCGCGTGCCTCTTCGCCGGCGGTGCCGCTTCGGCTCAAGCTCCCGAATGGTCGCCCGGGCCCGCGTCGTGGGCGGGAGACCTGACGCCCATCACCGACGCCGACTGGGACGCCGCCCGGGCCGCGCACTTGCTGGGCCGGGCGGGGTTCGGGGGCACGCCCGAGGCGATCGCCGAGCTCGCCGGCCTGGGTCCGGAGCAGGCGGTGCGGTCGCTGGTGTACTACGACGACACCGCGAACGGCCATCTCGCTCCGTTCGAGCATTCGGGGCTCTGGGACGAGGGTCTGCTGCACTTCCCGCCGAGCCGGCCCGCCGCGACCGAGCTGGGGCTGAGGAACGGCGAGAGCATGGGGGTGCGGGTCAAGCCCGACCATGTCAACCGCCATGCGCAGCCGATCTCCGACCGGTTCTTCTACTGGCTGCGCGCGACCCTGCTGGAGACCCGCCGGGTCGGCTACTGGTGGGCCGAGCGGATGCTCGACACCCACCGGCCGCTCGAAGAGAAGATGGCCCTGTTCTGGCACGGGCATTTCGCGACGGCCGAGAACAAGGTCCGCGACTACCGCAAGATGCTCCTGCAGATCGACACGTTCGAGCGGCATGCCGCCGGCAACTTCGGCGACCTCGTGATCGCGGTGGCCCAGGACCCGGCGATGCTCTACTACCTCGACGCCGGGGTGAACGTGAAGGGCGCCGCCAACGAGAACTTCGCCCGCGAGGTGATGGAGCTGTTCACCATGGGGGTGGGCAACTACACCGAGCCGGACATCCGCGAGGCGGCCCGCGCCTTCACCGGCTGGAACTTCGAGAATCTGGATTTCGTGGTCCACCCCGCCCAGCACGACGACGGCCCCAAGACGTTCCTGGGGCGGACCGGCAACTTCGACGGCGTCGACGTGCTCCGCATCATCCTCGAGCAGCCGGTTACCGCCGAGTACATCGCGGGCAAGATCTACCGCTTCTTCGTGCGGGAGGAGCTGTCGCCGGCCCTCCAGCGCGAGCTCGGGGCGATTCTCCGCGACCACGACTACGAGCTGCGGCCGCTGCTCGCGACCATCTTCCGCTCGCGCGACTTCTACAGCGAGGCGAGCTACGGCGCCCACATCAAGGGAGCGGTCGAGCACGTCATCACCCTGCTGAAGCACCTCGGGGCCGAGGACGTGCCCGGGGTGCCGGACTTCAACCGGACCACCACCGCCCTCGGCCAGCATCTGCTGAACCCGCCCTCGGTCGCGGGGTGGGCGCAGGGCCGGGCCTGGATCACGCCCGCCCTGATTCAGGAGCGGGGGAACATCGCCTTCGACTACCTGTTCCCCGATATCGTCAACTTCCGCGATCCGAACTTCCTGTCGCGCCGGGGTACCGGCGAGGTGGGAAACCGGCTGCGGCAGGGGTATGATTTCGGCAGCGCCATCGCCCTCGACGACCCGGCCAACATGTCGGCGTTCGATCTGACCGCGCTCGAGCGGGACGAGCTGTTCAACACCCGCGTGTCCACCTATCGCGGATGGGAGCGGGCGGCGCGCAAGTTGATTCCGACCCCGCGGGGCGGGGCCCGGGTGGACATGACCCGCATGGTTCGGAATGCGGGGGCGGCGACCACCGGCGAGGCGGTAGACTATCTGCTGGGCCGGTTCCTCCGGGTGCCCATCGCCTCCTCGGCCCGCGACGCGCTGGTGGCGCTGCTGGACGACGAGCTCGGCACCTCGGACATCGGACGCGCGGAGACCTACATGGAAGACCCGTTGCGCATGGTGGCACATCTCATCATGAGCACGCCGGAGTACCAGATCAACTAGAGGTGGGACATGACGATGACGAATCGAGGCCGGCGGTTGTGCGAGGCGAGCGGCGTGTCCCGTCGCGAGGCGTTGAAGATCGGCGCCCGCGGCATCGCCCTCGGGCTGGCCGGGGCGGTCAGCCCCCTGCCGCCCTTGTTCGGGTCGGCGTCGAAGGCGATCGCCGCCACCGAGGGCAAGATTCTCGTGGTCTTCGAGTGGTTCGGGGGCTATGACGGGCTGAGCACGTTCGTGCCCTACAGCAACGACGCGCTGTACCGCCACCGGCCCAACATCGGGGTGCGCGAGGCCGACGTCCTGAAGGTGGACGAGCACTTCGGCTTCCAAAAGTCGATGATCGGCATGAACCGCCTGTGGAACGACGGCAACGTGGCGGTCGTGCACGGCGCGGGCTACGATCAGCCCTCGTTCTCGCACTTCACGTCCGCCTCGTACTGGCATACCGGCGCGCCCAACAGCGGCGAGGAGTACGGCTGGTACGGCCGCACCGCCGACGCCCTCGACCCGACGGGGACGCCCAACTACCTCGTCAACATCTCGTCGACCCAGAGCCTGGCGGTGCGCGCCCGGCAGCACGTCCCGGTCGTCTTCGACGAGCCGTCCGCGTTCACCCGCGCCGTCTTTCACCCCCAGCAGCCGTACGTCGACCACCTCGGGGTGGGGCAGGAGGCGCGCAGCGCCGCCCACAAGTTCCTGCTCGACGTGAACCGGAGCGCCCGCGACGCCTCCGCCCTCGTCAGCCAGGCCTGGGACAACTACAACAGCACCCGCAACCCCGACCTGCGCCTCCTCGACCTCGACAAGGTCGTGGCCCTGATCGAGAACGACTTCCCGGCCCGGCTCTACTACGTCCGGCTGCAGGGCAGCCTGTTCGACACCCACGTCAACCAGGAGAGCCCGCACAACCGGCAGGTGCAGTACTGCTCGGACGCGGTCTGGGCCTTCTTCGAGGAGATGAAGCGCCTCGGCAAGCAGGACGAGGTGGCCGTCTTCATCCACAGCGAGTTCGGCCGCCGGGTGCCCGAGAACACCAACCGCGGCACCGACCACGGCACCGCCAACGTCTCGTTCGTGATCGGCGGCGGGGTCCAGGGCGGCCAGTACAGCACCCCGCCGAGCCTCACCGAGCTCGTGCACGGCGACAACCTGCAGCACACCGTCGACTTCCGCCGCGTCTACGCCAGCCTCATCGAGGAGTTCCTGAGGCACCCCGCCTCGGAGAAGGTGCTGGGCGAGAAGCTGAAGACGATGGGCATGTTCGTCTGATGGGGGCGCCGGCCCGCGGCCCCGCCCGGGGGCGCGGGTCCGCGCGCCGGCCGGCTGCCGCCGAAGATGACCGAGCGAATCACCATCGACCCGGACATCTGTCACGGCAGGCCGTGCATCCGCGGACTGCGGTATCCCGTCGAGTTGATTCTGACGCTGCTGAGTGCGGGGATGAGCAGCGAGGAGATTCTGTCGGACTACGACGACCTGGAGCCGGACGACATCCTGGCCGCCCTGGCCTTTGCCGCACGCCTGAGCGGGTCAAGCGCGTGCGCGGCGTTTCGGTAGACGCACATTTCCCTTGATCGCCTTCTTGAGCTCGGCGACGAATACGGTCGTATCGGCGAAGTAGTTCGGGTAGGCACGCCGAAGCGCCTCGACGGAGCCGACCTGTACGAGCACCGTTTCAGCGCCCGGGAACCGCCGGATGGCGGTCTCGACTTCTTCGTAGGCGCGAATCGCTTCCTCGAGCTCGTCTGCGGAGTACTCGTTCCAGCGAACGCTGCCGCCGGCGAGATCCAGGTAGATGTGGAAGTAGGCGGCCCGGCCGTTTCGGACGTCGCCTTCGAGTACTTTCAAGGTGCGGCCGTACGCCTCCAAACGCGCGACGGCGTCGAGCTCCGCGGCCAACCGCACGAGTTCGCGGCGCAGCGTCCCTCGATCGCCGGGCGTGCCGGGGACGGGTGGAAGCCCTTCGGTGCAGGCGAGTTCCGTCGCCATCAACGAGAAGAAGCGCAGCCACGCCTCGTTGCCCTCGCTCGACTTCAACGCCTGGCCCGAGAAGGTCCCGACGGTCTCGACGGCGGTGGCCCACGCATGCTGCAATCGCGACCGAAGCTGAATCTCGACCCGCATGCCGCCGTACACCGCGTGCCCCTCGCTCCTCGTCCGGTAGCCGTAGACGAGATGGACGCCGCGGTAGCCGCTGTCTCTCGGGCTTGCGAGGTAGTCGTAGCGTCTCAGCAGCTCGTGCAGTGCCCGGCTCTTGTCATAATGGCGAACCACGCTCAGAACGTCGCCGGCGAAGGGGAGGACGGTTCGGCACCCGCCGATGTCGTGCATCCGGGCGAGTTGCATGTGGTGGGAACGCCGGAGCTTGGCTTCGATCGACGACAGCCGCTTGAGCCGCTGAGCCACCAACGCCGCCTCGCCGAACCCGGCGACGGTGTTTCGCAGGTTCATCTGCAGCGCATTCAGCGGGAAGCTGTGAGAGGCTCGCCAGTTGTTGACGATCGTGCGAGCCCGCCGCTTGTCGTGTGGTGAGGCCGACGAATCGACCAGGGTCACCCCCGCGTCGTTGACTTGGCTTCGAGTGTATTCCGGCACCGTCCAGGCCATGAGCGTCCTGTCGAGAACCCAGCCGGGCGCGTCGTCCCTCCGGAAGAAACGGCCGACCGGATGGAGCGGCAGTCGTGAGTCGGCTCAGACTGTGCCGGTTGGCGGGTCGACGAGCTCCATGCTGGTCCCGCCAACAGGAGTGGTCGTGCCACGGTCAGACGATCCGCAGGGGATCGGAAACCTCACGTAATCGTAACGCAGAAGCACGTGCTCGTAGCACGCGCTCAAGGGGTGCGGTGTGATGCTGCTCCGCGAGGGTCTGTGGAGCGACCAACGGACACCCGGAGCGAAGAAGTACCGCACGAAGCCACAACAGCTTCGCATGCGGTCCGGATTCGACGTGGTCAGGCTCAACCAGCTGGTCGATGAGCTCGAGACCGACACGTATCGGGAGCAGGAGGCCGGGCGCCGGGGATGATGCTGCCCGACGTTGCCGCCGAGATCCGGCGATTGCCGCCGCTCGCGGCGGCGGATCAGGCGTGCACGGGCTCGCGGTCGACGACCTCCAACTGGTCGAGCCAGTAGGCCCCGTCGTTCCGGCGGCGGACGAAGAACCGCCCCAGGTCGTCGGCGAACTTCGCCTGGTGGTAGCGCAGGTACACGTGCTCGGCGTCGATTCCCAGAATCTCCACCTTGCCGGTCTCGTGGGACATGCAGTAGCGCGCCCGCCGCGCGAGACCCGATCCGCGGGTCAGCGCCTGCTGGAAGATCGACCAGCCCTGCACGATGGGGATCTCGTAGGGTTCGTTGCCGGCCGTCGGGCGCCCCTGGAACAGGTAGTACGGCGTGCAGCCGATGTGCGACAGCTTCGCGTACATCTCGGCCAGCACCCGCGGACTGTCGTTGACGCCGCGGATGAGGGGGCACTGGTTGACGCAGATGACGCCGTTGCGGATGCAGGTGTCGATGCCCTGAACCGCCAGATCCGTCAGCTCGCGCGGGTGGTCGAAGTGCGCCATCAGGTAGATGCGCCGGGTGGGGGTCGAGTACTTGCGGAAAGCGGCGTGCAGATCGGGGTCCCCGAGGATCCGGTAGGGATCGAACGCCGGCATCTTCGACCCGATGCGAATGATCTGCACGTGCGGAATCGCGCGCAGGGCCTCGAAGATCTCCACGAGCCGCCGGGTGCTCATCAACAGCGGGTCGCCGCCGGTCAGCAGCACGTTCGTGACCTCCGGATGGTCCGCGATGTACTGCAGCCCCTCGGTCACGTCGTTGGTGACCTCGTCGTTCTCGTCCATGAAGAGGCGCTTGCGGAAGCAGTAGCGGCAGTACGCCCCGCACACTTCGTTGCACAGCAGCAACACCGTGTCGGTGTACTTGTGCTGCACGCCGCGGGCCACCGTGATCGACTCTTCGTTGCTGGCGTCGAGCTTGCCCCACTCGGTCAGCTCTTCCTCGCGGGGGATGATCAACTGCCGGATCGGGTCGTCCGGATCGTCCCAGTCGATCAGGCCGAGATAGTAGTCGTTGGCGCGGAAGACGTATCGGGACGCCACCGGCCCCAACCGGTCCCGTTCCTGCGCGGAAAGCTGTTCGACCTCATCCAGTTTGCGGATGTACTGCACGCGCTTCGGGCTGTCACTCGTCGCCGAACCGCGGCTCACGTGATTCGCATCAAGCATCGGTCTCGAGCTCCCGCGCCAGCGCCGGTCCGGTTGCGGGGGCTGGGAACCCGGCGCATCGACGGACCTCCATGCGGCGCAAAAAGGCGTCCGGTTCGGGGGGGCTCGACTCCGCGCGGCGGCGGGTCGCCAAAGCCGCGTTCCCCTTACCTGGGACGCCAGAGTTCAGAATGCGCTTCGCGTACGTGTGTTGTGAGACGCGTCCCGGGCCGCCCGCTCACGAGTCCGCGGGGTCCGGGACATTACGTATCGTCTTCACCGACTCGAGCCGAACCCGGCGGATCTGGGCGGGAAGCCCGGCCGGGCACGCTCCCGCGAGCCGTCGCCGGGGAGATGTCGTGTCGCCGGCGCCTGTCGGATCGGAGACAGCCTCGGCCCGTCTTCGGGGCCGCCGACTGCACTCGTCCCGTAACTCTATCACTTCTTCGGCCTCGTCGGGCAAGGTCTCCCGGCGGGGCTTCGCCCCCACCCGCGTCCCGCCGCGACTGGCCCGCCTCACCCGTATTCTGGTAGAGAATGGATCCCAGAGAGAGACGGGAGAGGGACCATGAACAGAGACAGAATCGAGCAAGCGCGGCGGATGCCGGGGACGTGGCGCGCGGCGGCGGCGGTGCTGGCGGCGTGCATCGGGGCGCCGGCGCTGGCCCAGGAGACGGACGTCTACGCGCTGCGGCAGGCGGCCGAGGAACGCGCCCGCGCCGTCGAGCCGCAAGTGGTGACTTGGCGGCGAGACATTCACCAGCATCCCGAGCTGAGCAATCGGGAGTTCCGCACCGCCGCCCTGGTCGCGGACCATCTGCGCGCGCTGGGCATGGAGGTGCAGACGGAGGTGGCGCATACCGGCGTCGTGGCCACCCTGCGGGGCGGGCGGCCCGGACCGGTGGTGGCGTTGCGCGCCGACATGGACGCGTTGCCGGTCACCGAGCAGGTGGACCTGCCGTTCGCGTCCCGCGAGCGGGCGGTGTACAACGGCCAGGAGGTCGGCGTCATGCACGCCTGCGGTCATGACAACCACGTCGCCATCCTCATGGGGGTGGCCGACGTGCTTGCCTCGGTGCGCGAGGACCTGCCCGGATCGGTGAGGTTCATCTTCCAGCCGGCCGAGGAAGGGGCGCCCGAGGGCGAGCGCGGCGGGGCCGAGCTGATGCTCGAAGAAGGCGCCTTCGAGAACCCGCGGCCTGAGGTGATCTTCGGGTTGCACGTCGGTCCGGGGCCGGTGGGGCGGCTGTCCTACCGGTCCGGCAGCACGATGGCCAGCGCCGACTGGCTCCGCATCGTGGTGCGGGGACGGCAGACCCACGGCGCGGCCCCCTGGGGCGGGATCGACCCGATCGTGGTCTCCTCCCAGATCGTCATGGGGCTGCAGACCGTGGCGAGCCGCCAGCTTCCGGTCACGCTGACCCCGTCCATCATCACCATCGGCAGCATCCACGGCGGCATTCGGGGCAACATCATCCCGGACGAGGTGGAGATGATGGGCACGATCCGGACGTTCGACGCCGACGTGCGCCAGGACATCCACCGGCGGGTCCGCCAGACGGCGGAGCA
>CBDDJQ010000008.1:0-374702 GCA_965229825.1 Vicinamibacterales bacterium | reverse complement strand
GCACCCGGCCACGTTCGCAGCACCTCTTCGACCAGGGGCTTCGTCCTGTCGAAGATCGCCGAGGCGTACACCTTGTCCGGCGGCGGCTCTTCCAGCCTGGGCTGGATGGCCCGGCTGTTGCCGGTCTGCCGCAGGATGACGTCGTCGCCCCCGGCCCGGTGGTGGGCGGCGATCCGCATCAGCGCGAGGTTCGGGATCTTGCCGTCGAGCTGTAGGATGAGGATCTGCATGTCATTCCTTCGTTGGGTCGCCGGCTCTTCCTGTGGAGTTCTCGGCGGTCGGGCGGCCACGACCTTTACAGCGCGCTCTTGCGGGCGTGCTTCACCCACCGGTGAATCGTGGAAACCGACACTCCGAATGCCTCGCTGATCTCCTTCTGGCTCTGTCCTTCTCGAACTCGCCGCAGGATGCTGTCGATGTTGGCCCGGTAGTTGGCCGGCTTGGGAATCGGTGCGGCGTGGGCCGTCGGCTCCGTGTCGGCTGCGGTGGCGGTGCGCGCTGCCGGGTTCGGGGGGCTTCCGGCTGTTCCGTCGCTCTCGGCCGGTCTACGATTCGCGCGTTTTTTCGCGGGCAGCTCCCCGGAACTCTTGAGGATCGCCGCCAGCGGCTCGATCACGTGGCGTTTCATTCCGCGTTTGTTCCGGATGCTGTACTGCGATTCGCCCGCCTTCAGCCATTTGATTACGTTGTCGGCGTAGGGTGATGCGATAGCTTTAGCCCGCTTGGCCTTGATGCAGTCGTCGCACTCCTTGGTCGTGGCCGTCGTCGATTGCGGCTGCTTGCCGCAGCGCCCGCAGAGGCCTTCGCGGAGGCGTTTGGCGTAGACGTCGTGTTCCCTCTCTTTGCGGCGTTGCTCCTTCGCGGCGCGTTTCCTCAGGCGGACCTGGAGTTGTGACGATGTCTTGCTGTGCCTTTGTTTGCACTGGCGGCACAGGCCCTCGTGGGTCAGGTACTTGAGTGTCGGCGGCGGGTCGCCGGGCTTCCACTTCCCTTTGGTGACCGTGTGGTACTCGCTGGCCAGGCCCCGGCCGGCGGCGAGCCGGAGGTTCACGTCCATCCCCCGGTCCGTCGACTTGATCGCGGGTCTGCCGCAATACATGCAGAGCCCGCCGTCTCGGCGCTGCTTGTGGACCTGTTCGGAGGTGCGGGTGTTTTCGACCGCTTCCCGGCCTTTCTTCATGGTCTGCGTCCGTGCTCGGGTTTCCGCCGCGGCGGCGTCGACGCGGCCGTCCCGGCGCCGCGGAGGCGCCGGGACGGCGTTTGTGCATGCTGAAGTCCGGCGATCATGTCCGGCGTCTGTCGTCAGCCGCGGCCGGTCGGCGCGTGGCGGCGTCACCGGATGATCAGATCGGTCTCCTTGACCGAGAGGGTCTTGGTGCGGGCGCGGTAGACCGTCCCGGTGAGGTGGGCGTTCCAGCCCTTGGCGACCGTCAGCGAGCGGAGCAGCGACGCCTGCCGGGCCGTGTCGGTCACCTTCTGGTTCAGGTTGTCGCGCACATACGTCGCGGCCCTGTCGGCGTTCTCGCCCGAGAGCACCGCCCGCCAGAAATCTATGGCCTTCCGGCCTTGGCTGGCGACCGTCTCGATGCAGATGGGGAGGATTCCCCGGCGGAGCAACCCGCGCCTCACGACCCGGTCGTGGGTGGTCTTCACCACCGAGCAGGCGTCTCCGAACGCCCAGAACGCGTCCCGCCGGCTCTCGATGTACTCGAGGCTGTCGCGGTGGGGCTGGTCGATCACGACCCGGCTCTGGCCTACCTGCACCCGCGGGTCGGTGGCGGTCCTGTAGCGGGTGACGGATGCGGCGGCGTCCAGCGCGGCGTGCCTCAGGATGGGAGGGATGTCCAACCCCAGTGCCATGGCGACGACGTTGCTGCTGCGCTTCTTCTGGTGGGCGTCGAGCCGCGAGTAGGCCAGCGCAGCGTCAGGCTTGCGCGCCGTCTGCACGATCCACTTCATGGGTGCCGGGCCCTTCAGCCGGCGGCCCATCTCGACCTGCGCCCGCAGGCGGTGCTGGCTGTCGACCAGCTTGAGCTTTCCGCGCTGCAGTCCGAACATGAGCATGGACATGCCGACCCACTCGTCATGCTCCATGTCGTCCGCGAGATTGCCGACGTGCTTCTTGTCGATGAAGCGCTGGCGCTCGAACGCCATCTCCTCGCAGATGAATAGGGCGTCGTCGGCCGTCAGCGTGACAATGCCGAGCTTCAGCTTGCCGTTGGCGAATGGTTCGAGTTGCGGGATGGTCTTCATGGGTTGTTTCCTCCGGCAGTCCGGCGGACTGCTTTTGCGGCCGCTCCGAGAGCGGCCTGTTGCACGGTCTCGCATTGTTCGCGCGGTCCCGAGACGGGTGGGCTCTTCGGTCTTCAGTGGGTAGCCTTGGGCCGGTGTTCCGGGTGGGGTTCCGGAGACGGGCGCGGTCCCGCAGCCACCTTCGTGACTCAGCACTATCAGGAGGTCTCTGTCCCCGGACTCCGCGCACGGTGTTTCGGTGGTGCACGTGTCCCGGGTACGCGACCTGCCGTTCACCTCGGGGTTTCAACCGCCGGTGCAGGTACGGTGTCTCCGGCAGGGCCTTTGATCTGTTTGCGGCGGCCGTGGCCCACGGCCTTGAGCCTCGCGGGCTCCCGTAGCTGGGTGACGGCTTGGCCGGTCCCGCAGCAGGTGTCGTCGTCGCCGTGGCTCTTCTGGATTCCGAGTTGCTTTCGGGTGCCGGCGGTGTCGGCCCCGGTTGGTCGTTCTGACGGTCAGTTCCCGCCTCTGGAGCCGCCTGACGAGGGTCTGGCAGATCCAGGCGATGGCCCCGGCGGCGGTGAGCGGCTTGCGGTGGTGCGTTCGGCGGATGATTCCGGAGAGTCGCGCCGGGTCGGCTTGCGTTCTTGTCCGCCCGGCGAGGTGTCGTCCTCGTAAGGCCATGATTTTCGGTCCGGGGGGCGGGCTTGTCGCGCGCTGGAGGGTTTTCTACGGTCGCGCGATCTCGTCGAGTTCGGGGTCGCCTTCGAGCACCGCTCTTGCGCGGCGGGTCTTCTTTCCCGTGACCTCGTCCTTCACCAGCTGGTACGGCCAGAGGGTGTACGACCGTCTCTGGCGTCCGAAGTCGACTTGATCAGTAGGTCGTTCGGGCCGGTCTCTCGCCTGGATCTCGGTCTCCAGCGCACTGGCGAGCTTCCGGATGGCCGTCTTGCGGTTCGCACCCTGGGTTCTGTGCTCGCGGCTCCGGACGCGCCTTCCCGTTGGGCGGTGTCGGATCTCGACTGCGGTCTCGACCTTGTTGACGTTCTGCCCGCCGGGACCACCCGATCTCGAGGTTCTGATCTCGATGTCACGGCGTTCTATCCGGACGGGGTCGCGTTTTGGTGCGTCAGGAATCGCGAGCACGCCTGCGAACGTCGTCTGTCGGCGGTCCTGCTTTCGGCTGCGGGGCCGGTTGAGCAGTCGGTGGACCCCGTTCTCGCGCTGCAGGTTCCCGACTGTGCCGTCTCCCTCGACGATGAGTTCGACGCGTCCCGGGGGTGTGGTTCGGCGGGTTGTCTTTCAGCCGTGGCGTTCCGCGTACTTCTGGTACATGCGACCGAGTTGCTCGGTCCAGTTGCGGGCTTCTTCGCCGCCGGCTCCGGCTTGGATCCGAAGCGTCACGCGCTCGTTGCCGTTCATCGGGTACCTCGTTTCGGTGGTCTCCATTGTACAGCGTTCGGGGTTGGCGAGTTTCCTCGTCATGCGCAGGCTTTTTGTTCGGTGTTCTCCAACGGAAGCAGCGCGTGCCTCGTGCGGTCCGTCAGCCTAACCCGGTTTCCCTTGGTGGTGGTGTGGGTCGCACCCGTGCGCGCGGCCCATGGAAGCATCACCTGCTCGAACCACTTCTGCGATCCGGTGCTGAACTCGATATCGAACGTCTTCCTGATCAGCGGTCTCGTCTCCCGCCTGTGGTCTTGCGCGGTGTCAGGGAACGCCCGTCGGGCGTGTCCTCATCTGTTTCTGCGACAACGGTCGCCTGTTCGCCGTCGGGCCTCAGGGTTCTGGTGTTGTTTGCAAGCTCGGCTTGGTTCGTGTTCTTCGTTTTACCGGCGGTAGCCCGGGTCTCGGTTGGAGTTCCGGTTGTCGATGTCACCACCTACTGGTCGCCTTTTGCCGCGCACCGTTACGGGGGATTGTGCTCTTGGGGTAACCCTCGGCAGTTCTGGTGGGATCTCGCCTGTGAATCTTGCTGTTGGAGTCGTTCCCTCGCGTTTCGCCGCTGTTTGCGTGTGCACGATCCGCTCCGGGCGTTCGGCCGTGGCGTAATCGGTGATGTCTTTCAGGATTTCCTTGAGCTTCCATCCGGGCTGGTCGTACTGGTTCTGTAGGTGCAGCAGGACCCCTGCGTGTTCCAGTAGGGTGATCGCCTCCTTGCGGTCTGCACCGTTCTCTCCAAGCCATTGCTGGCGTTCTCCTGCCGTGTTAATGGTTGTCGCGTGTACGCGATGGTTTTCCGTCTTGATCTCAAGGTCTACCCACTTGGCATCATGGATCGCGTCCGATGCTTTGAGCCAGCACTTCTGCTGGCCTTCTGCCGCTTCTCCGCTCCAGCTTATGATTCCCGCGGGATTCTCTTGCGTCTCGAGTGACCTTGCCGCAAAGGTGATCTCCGCGCGTCTTTGGTGCTTTGGACCGAGGCTGTTCACCGCTTGTTCCAGCGCTCGACTGTCCTTTCGTCTTGCATGTGCGATGTCGTAGGCGTCTCTGATCAACCCCTTGCGGTCCCGTTGCAGTTTCCCGTTCAGTATTTGTGCTGTGCTCAGCCGTGGAACCAGATGACTCCCGATGGGTTCGGTTGTCGTACGACCCGGTAGGGCGGAGTCGTGGATCCAGAGGTCGATTCCTGCCTCGTTTCCAAAACTGTCGACCCTTCCTGCATTCGCCCGTACGCGCCGGTCTTCGGTGATGTCATCGATCTCAAGGCCTCGGCTTTTGAGCTTGTTGGCAATCGCGATGACCACTTCGCGTGATTGGCGAGCCGGTACGGCTGTTGAGATCGTGATGTCCAGGTCGAAGCTCAAACGGTGCTGCCATTCTTTGGCGAGCAGGGTTCCGCCTCCTAGATGCCATGCTCCCGGGTTATCCCCGAGTCCGCTCAGCTCGGCGACCAGCATGTTCCCGTGAGCTTGCCACAGCTGCTTAGCCGGGTAGGGCAGTTCGTTGTGCATTCGTCTCTGTCTTTGCTTCTTACGGTTCACCGACCTGCCATCATGTTCATGATGGGTGCGTTTAGCCCCTGCTTGATATTGTGGCGTTCGCATGCTTTAGCTAGCTGGTGCCACGTGTAGCAGTGATCGATCCACGCGTCCATCACGTCTCGGCTGGAGGCTTCGGTCATCCACATTTCGATGATTGCTCTCGTCCGATTCGTCGGTTCCGTCGTGTGAAAAGCTCGGTACAGTTCTTCAGGTGTGGGCGGGGTGGGGTGTCCGGAGTACGCTGACGATATCGCGAATCGGAGAGTCTCGCTCTTGGGGCCTCGGCCGTCGGGCGGTGTGTCGTTCTCCGCTCCCGGACACCAGTCGCCGATTCCGCTTTGTTCCTTGAATGCCTCGGGCTCCGGTATGAGGTAGTTTTTCCAGGCCCGCCCGTGTCTGATTCGCATGACTTCCGGGTCGTTTTCGTCTGGAACGGGCATTGTTGGTGTTTCGGCGGCTCCTCGCGTGATGTCGGCCTCCGGCGTGCCGGTCGGTACGGCTTCCCGGGCTCCCGAGCGTATGTCGGTTTGCAGGCGCCGTTCGGCGTTTACCATTCCTTTCATCATGGACTCGACTCCATTCTACAGCGGGTTCGTTCGACCGCGCGTTCCGGTTCAGCCGGTGTCGAGCTGCGGCCAGAGCCGTCGTCGTACGGCGTCGAATCCGTCGACGGGGTCGATGATGAACCCTTCCTGGACCGCGAGGCTGCACTTCAGTCGTGTGATTCCGGCTGTCCGGTAGTACGGGACCGCTTTCGGCGGCCTGATCGTGTCGAGTGCTATCGCAGTGTCCCAGACGCTCTGGAGCATCTCGGTCATCGTCGGCGCCTCGTCGCCGGTGAAGCGCCAGCGCCGCTGGTTCGCTGCGAGGGTTCGGAGCCTGTCGGCCGGGACCGGCTGTGAATCCGGGGAGCCGTCGAGACGCAGGGTCTCGAGTATCTCGAGTCGGCGGGTTGTCTTTCAGCCGTGGCGTTCGGCGTACTTCTGGTACATGCGACCGAGTTGCTCGGTCCAGTTGCGGGCTTCTTCGCCGCCGGCTCCGGCTTGGATCCGAAGCGTCACGCGCTCGTTGCCGTTCATTGAGCACCTCGTTTCGGTGGTCTCCATTGTACAGCGTTCGGGGTTGGCGAGTTTCCTCGTCATGCGCAGGCTTTTTGTTCGGTGTTCTCCAACGGAAGCAGCGCGTGCTTCGCCCGTTCTGTCAGGCTGACCCAGTTCCCGTTGGTGGTGTGGGTCGCACCCGTGCGCGCGGCCCATGGAAGCATCACCTGCTCGAACCACCTCTGCGATCCGCTGCTGAACTCGATGTCGAACGTCTTTCTAATCAGCGGCAGGATGTCGTCGACGGCGACTCCGTCGTGACCGTCTGCCTGGTGCGTGGCAATTGCCGCGATCGCCGACGACGCGGCGTAGTTCGCGATCTTCGGTCCGGCGCCGAGCTTCTGGCGAAGCGCTTCCCAGGCCCGCTCGATCGATTCGTTGTCTTCGAGCGCCTGCACCTCGGCGCTCGTCAGCCGGGTCTGGAGCACGGTTCGCACTGCGTCGGACTCGGTCGTTGCGAGTCGTCCGATCTCCCGCAGGAGTGCGTTGTCCGGCGTCGGAATGCGCGTTGCCAGAAGCCCCGTCACGGTGCCGCACTTCAAGTTCATGCGGAAGTGGCTTCGGATGAGGCGGCTGTTGAGCCAGGTCGCGAGTCCGCGCGCATGCTCGTCGTCGAGCGGCGCGATCGCGGGTACCCGCTCGTCCTGCGCTCTCATGCCGATGACGTGCATCTGCTGGGTGACCACGAACGGCATGGCCATTCGTTCCGCATCGACTAGTGCCGCCCGTGGGCACGGCTCTTTTGCGTTGCCGGCCGGTCCGGTGATGAGCACGTAGCTGCCGGGCTGGATCGGGTTCATCGGTGCGCTGTCGCGGTCGGCGTTGTAGTAGTTCACGCTGTTGGGCCGTTGGGACGGCCATTGGAGCTTCCAGGTCGTTCCCTCCGCGCTCTGGGCCTGCACGATGTTGTTCGCCGTGATCAGGGCGACGGGCTCGTTCCCGGCGTCCTGCGTGAATCGTTGCCGTTCTCGGTACGGCGACAGCCGTCCCCGCGCAATGTGGAGCCCCGTGTTCTTCAGTTTCGGAAGGTTCCTCAGAATTCTCTGGATCTCGTCATCCAGGCGCGATCTCGGGATCTCGATCGCCTGCCGGTGCTGGTTGCCTTCGGTTGTCGGCAGCACCATCTCGTGAGGGGTCACTACCCTGATGGTGGCTCCGTGGGGTTCGTCGGGACCCGTCGTCTCGTGGAACACGCTGGTCGCGGGCAGACCGACGGCGCCTTTCTGGTACCGCCACGCGGTGGCGTCGAGGTGCTGCGCGTTGCGTCCGAACAGCCGCGAGCAGCTGATGTTCTGCCGTCGATAGAGGTGGATGTCGGTGATCGACCCGGCCTTCTGAAGCCGTCTCACCGCACGGCTGTTGTCCTCGTCGGTCATCCAGCGGGCGCTGCTCAGCGCGATCAGCTCGCCGCCGTCCGCGATGGCGCGGGTCGCGAGTTCGATGTACGCGGCCTCTGTCGTGCTGCTTGGCAGCAGCTTGAACTCCTTGATCCGGTTCCCCTCCCGCGTCTTCGAACGCACCGGCCGGTGCGGCGGGTTGATGACCACGATGTCCGCGTTGATCTCCTCGTGGCTCAGACCCCTGATGTCGCCCGTCCACGACGCCGGGTTCAGGAAATCTCCGGTGATGACGTGGGTATCGACGAGGATTCCGCGGTTCAGTGCCCATCCGGCGAGGTCGGCCAGGCAGGTCCTCGCCGCCTTGCAGTACTTCAGGTTCCGGTCGATCCCGATCACGTTGATCCACTTCGGTCGTTCCGCTGCCGGAAGTTCCGCGAGTCTGATGACGATGCTTGCTGCCAGCACCCCTGTCCCGATTGTCGGATCGAGCACTGTCACCTTGGCCCGTCCGTGCCCGTTCTTCGAAAGGGCGGCGGCCGTGTGGGCGAGACTCGGTGTTGTGAAGCCCCGCTGCAGCTCGTTCCGCAGGTTGACCTCGTTCTGATCTTCGGCGGACACCCAGTCGAGGCGGGAGACCCCGTCGGTCCACATCCTCTGCATGATCTCGGTCGCCTCTGGACAGGCGGTTCCCGGCGGGTGCATGGTCGTCCTCCGTTCGTCGTGGGATCTGATGCTTGATCCGCTCTCTACGCGTTTGTGGAAAGCCTGCGTTGCAGGTTCCCTTTACGCGGTAAGTCTCTGCCGGTGTGGGGTCACGGCACTTGGAGCGGCCCATGTTCCTGCGGGCCGTCGCGGGGTTTTCTGTTCTGCGCGCTTTGGACAGCGGCTTTGGCGGCTGTCTTGTACCGACTCTTGATCGTGCTTCGGCTCACGTGGTGTCTCCTGTGTGAGCTGGTGTCCTGGTTGTCTGTCTTCGACTGTCGTGGCGCGGTGGTTCAGCTTCGGCGGGGGAGTGTTCGCGCCACGCCGTAGGCGTCTGCGCTGGTGACTCGTTCGCCAGCCCAGAGCATGAGCGCCTCGATCCCGCCGTCGCCGTCCACGAGTGTGTTGAGAGATACGCTCGACTGCCACTCGGGCATCGCGTTCACCAGTGCTCCGAGATCTTCCGCGGCCACCGTGAAAGCGCGCGGTGCCGGGTCGCCCGTTACCGGGAGTTCCATGGCGGCCCGCTCAGCAGTGCCTTCACGGGTGGACCGCACGGCGTACCGCGTCGGGTCGTTATGCGGCGTGAAGATGATCTCGTGCTGCCCGAGGGCGGTCGCAAGCGCGGTGAATTTCCGCAGCACACGTATCTCGATCTCGTTGCTCTTGAGCTCGTCGTTCCGAAGCTTTGCGTATGCTGACTGCATCAGCTTCGGTGTTGTGACCGTTTGGGATGTCCACTGGATACGGGCGCTCGTGATCCGGTCCGAGTCGTGTGTACCGGCGCCCGGCCGGGGTTTGTCAAGGATCATCTCCATGCTGTCTTGACCTTCGGTGCGTGGTCCTCGCCGGATGACGACCCGTTCTCCGGGTGTGTACCGGTACGGGTCGTTGAGCATTCTGGCCATCCGTCTTGCGGCTGTCTGTGTCAGCGCGATCGGGATTGCCGGCGGTGTTCCCGGTGCGTGTCCGGCGACCAGTCTGCGGTCGTCGAATGCCTCGATCCAGATCTCGCCGGGCGTGTGCCGCGCTCCCTGGATGCACGTGATCCCGCTGAGCGGGGCGCATCTCTCGAGTCGGTCGAGCACATCCCCGATGGTTTTCGTGTTGGTGCTGATCACCGGAGGCGCGTGCGTGTGCTTCATCTCGCGGCAGAGCGGCGGTTCCGCGTTCTCGCGTTCGATGGCGATCTCGAGTCGGCTTCTCCCGGTCGTCTTCGCGATCCGAAGGATGCTTTTCGTCACCGTCAGGTTGGCGTTTATCTCATTCCACCGCTCCGCGATCTGTTCGAGCTTGGTCCGGTCGAGCCGCGTTCGATGGTCGAATGCTCGGCTGGTGTCCTCTTCTGGTTCGCTGAGGAACGTCGCTTCGCCTGGGCTGACTGTGTCTTCGAGCGTGAGCGCCGTGCGGTCGTCTCCTGCAAGCTTCCGGCATCTCAAGATGACGGCGGGTTGCGGTCCGTTTCTCTTTGTGCACCGCAGCGCGTACCGCATCTCCCTCAGGTTGATTCGCACTCGTCTGTCTCCTGTCCCGGCCGCTGGTCGGTTTTCGGCTGTCGCCGGACCGTTGTCCGGCTTCTCAGGCGTCAGGGAAGCCGCCGAGCGCGGTCATGACTTCGGCGGCCTCGTCGTTCGAGCCGCTGTACTCCGCGGCCGCGATGGCGGCGGACATCACGTCGTCGGCCGCGTTTCCGTCCGGCGAGCAGTATTCGGCGTCGACGATGTCGGTCATGCTGGCGTGCCACGAGTCGAGGCGGTCGAGCGCGTCGTGGTCGTTCGGATCGATCAGCTCGGCCCGTCGGTCGTGCTCCTTGTTCAGACCGCTCATCCTCTTCTCGTATTCTTCGGTCGACATCGCGCGATCTTCACTCTTTTGTGTACTGACGGGTGTCTTCTCCATGGCTGGTCCTGCTCCATTCGGTTGGTGTGCTCGTTCGTCGGGAACCGCTTATGCGTTCACCGGAAGCCGCTCGGCGTCTCTCAGGCGCTTCTGGTATCGCGCCAGATCGTTCCTTGCGCTTTGGATTGCCTGTTTGGCCGTTTCGGCCTCCCGGTGCCGCCATGCCTGGTAGTCGAAGTTCTCCGCGTAGTCGCGGGCGGCCGATGTTGAAGTCCGGCTCTCGAAGACGATCGGTGACGTCGTCTTGCATGCGTATTGCTCGTGGCGGATGTCGTCGTGGGAGACGGCGACTCTCGCGCGGTTCGCGCTTCCTGTCCGCGGCTGGAGCCGGAAGCTCAACTTCCCGAGACGGGCGATCTGGTACGGTTTTCTCGACCAGCCGTCGGGTCCTGCGTCCTTCCATTCGAGCTTCAAGGCATTTCTCCTTCTGGTCTCCGCGTGGGGTCCCCCGCGGTGGTCCCCCGCGGTGGTCCCTCCGGCGGTCCCGGTGGTGCGTCCCGGCGGCCCCTCCGGTGGTCCCGTTGGTGCACTTCGGTGGCCTGTCCGGCGGTGGGTCCCGGTGGCCTGTCCGGCGGTGCCTGTGGTGGGGCCCGGTGGCCCGTCCGGCGCTGCCCGTGGCGAGCTTCGGTGACCCCGTCGAGTGGTGTGGGTGGTCCCCCGCGGTGTCCCTCCGGTGGTGCCGGAGGTGCGCCCCGGTAGCGCCGGAGGTGCGCCCCGATGGGGCCGTCCGGCCCTGCCGGTGGTTCTCTCTGGTGACCTGTCCGGCGGCGCCTGCGGTGGGCCTGGTGGCCCTTCCGGTGGTACCGGTGGTGGACCCCGGTGGTCGGTCCGGCCCTGCCGGCCGTGCTCCTCGGTGGTCGGTCCGGCCCTGCCGGTGGTGCTCCCCGGTGGCCCGTCCGGTGGTGCCCGTGGTGTTCCCCGGTGGCCCGTCGGGGGTTTGTCTGGGTGGGGGGGGTCTCGACCGTCTGTGGTCGAGGGTCCGTCGTGAGCCTTCGGGGTCGCTCGTGGGGGTCGGGCGAGTGCGGCTACCGGGCGTGGACGGGGTGCGCGTCCGTCTTCTGGATGACGGGCATCCGTGCCGGTGCCGGTCTTGATGCGGCGCTGGGGC
Source organism: Vicinamibacterales bacterium (assembly GCA_965229825.1). Taxonomy (GTDB): domain Bacteria; phylum Acidobacteriota; class Vicinamibacteria; order Vicinamibacterales; family UBA8438; genus JAJEEA01. The sequence goes on along the minus strand of CBDDJQ010000008.1, from coordinate 363,340 downwards.
GCTCCGCGTGGACGTCGGTCTTGTTTCCGCCGATTCTCATCGCGTTCTTGTCCGGCGGCGCGAGCGTGTAGCGGATGTCCCGCTGCAGGCGTTTCGCCGTTCCGGCCATCATCTCGCCGGCTGTTTTGAGCGCGCTCTCGAGATTCGGCTTCTCGAGCTTCAATCCGTTCTTGCCGACCCGGCGGCGCTCTCCGTGGTTTTCCGGCGACTTCTCGTAGGCCGATTTTGATTCCCGCTCGGCGGCGCGGCGGGCGTCGGCGTCGGGAAGCGACCGGATGGCTGCTTTCTCGACGCGCCGCTGCTGCGCGCCCTGGGTCATCCGCGCGAGCAGCATCTGGTGCCGGTGGTGTCCGTGGACGGCTGACGCCCCTTCTGCAGAGGCCTCGTTCCTGCCGCTCACCCGCTTGTCGGCACGTCCGGACGACCGGTTGCCCGCGGCTGCGGCCGTGCTCGGCGGCTCGTACGCGCTCGATCGGCGTGCGCCCGCATGGGCCGCCGGTCTCGCGGCGTTGCCGCGGCTGAGCATCATGTCAGACAGAAGAGCCTCTTGCGAAAGGCGTGTTCGGCCGAGTTTTTGCCTGAGGCGGCGGGGCGAGCGAGGGTCAGCGGACGGGACGTAGCGTTCGCAGGATGGCAGTGACCGCCACCGTCGCCGGGGAGCCGGAGACGCGGGGGTTCATGGAGCCTGCCTGCCTGTGATGAGGGCAAGCACACGCGAAGAGCTGCGGCGCATTTCCTTCACGAGCCGTTCCAGTTCACGGTTGTTCTCGATCCACTCCCGGTACAGGCCGAGTTCGTCTTCGGTGAGCTTCAAGCCGACGGTCTTTCCGCGCGCCTTGCGCGTCCAGTAGTGGTAAAAGGGCCGTGACGCGCCTCCGGGTCGTTGTGGCAGCGACAGGCGGGCCTCCCACACGCTATCCGGCGGGTGGAGATGGAGCCCTGGCCTATGAATCCGAGCGTTTGCAGTTCCGCCTTGAGCCCGTCGTATTGCTTCTCGTACCGGTGCATCGCCGCGTCGTAGGCCATCGATTCGTTACTTGACATCCGCGTTGGCCGTTACCATACAGTAGCGGGAAGGAGCGGTCAACCAGCCATGCATCGCCTGCGCGTCGCCTTCGCCCCCTACTGGCAGTCGATCCAGCATACCCTGTTTCCTCCGTTGGAGCGCGTGTTGGGTCCGCTGACCGAGAAACAACAGCAGTTGGTGCAGGCCCTGGAGGTCATCCGTATCGAGCAGATGATTCCCCGGCGCTTCCGAGTACCGGGGCGTCCGCCCAAGGACCGCGCGGCGATGGCGCGGGCCTTCGTGGCCAAGGCGGTCTACGACATGCCGACGACGCGCGTGCTGCTGGACCGCTTGGACACCGACGTGGCGCTGCGGCGCATCTGCGGCTGGGAGCGGAAGAGCGAGATGCCGAGCGAGTCGGTCTTCTCGCGCGCCTTCGCCGAGTTCTCGGACACCCAGTTGCCCCAGCGCGTGCACGAAGCGCTGATCCGCAACACCCACCGCGACCGGCTGGTGGGCCACCTCTCCCGCGACTCGACGGCCATCGAGGCCCGCGAGAAGCCGGCCGCGAAGCAAAAGGCCCCTCCGCCGCCCAAGCGCAAACGGGGACGGCCGAAGAAGGGTGAGGAACGACCGAAGGTCCTCAAACGCCTCGACCGGCAGGCGGCCATGACCCTGCCCGCGATGCTCAACGACCTGCCGACCGACTGTGATGTGGGCATGAAGAAGGACAGCAAGGGCTACAAGTCCACCTGGGTCGGCTACAAGCTGCACCTAGACGTGGCCGACGGCCAGATTCCGATCAGTTGCCTCCTGACGTCCGCTTCCCTGCACGACAGCCAGGCCGCCATTCCGCTGGCGACCTTGTCGGCCGAGCGGACGACCAATCTGTATGACCTGATGGACGCCGCCTACGACGCGGAACCGATCCGGCAGCACAGCCGCTCACTCGGTCACGTCCCGTTGATTGACACCAACCCCCGCCGCGACAAGACGCTGGCGGAGGAACTGCGAACCGAAGCCCGGCGCCTGCAGCGTATCGGCTTTCAGCTTCCCGAGCAGATTCGCTACAACGAGCGTACGGCGGGTGAGCGCGTCAATGGCCGACTCAAGGACGAGTTCGGCGGTCGCCATGTCCGGGTCCGTGGCGCCTCGAAAGTGATGTGTCACTGCATGTTCGGCGTGCTCGCACTCACCGCCGACCAGCTCGTACGCCTGGTGACATAACCAGCGCACCGCCGGCAACGCCCCTTCGGCGCCCGATGGGCGTCAGTCACCCACCCGTGTCCCGGCGCTCGGTCGGCAACACGTCGAAACAGCCCTACTTCCACCTCTCGGCGTGCCGCCGGTCCTCCAGAGCCGGCATCCAGTCGGCGATCCAGGGCGAATGGGTGTTCACCAGGAGAATTGAGGACTGCGCCAAGCCGAAAGCCCCAGGAGTTTCGCAAGCGGCTCAGAAGTCTACCGTTTTACGATCGATTGCCGGCGTGTTGGGCGGCTCGCCTGCATTCTGGCCGCGTTCCAGACCGTTCTGGGTGCTGGTCGCCGTCGCGAGGTTCGTCACTTCCCTGCGTTGATGATCCGGTCGGCGTCGGCCAGCGCCGCGTCGACCTTGCTCGTGTCGATCGTTTCGCCCTGGTAGGGGGCGCCGTGGATCTGCGACATCTGGAACACGTTGAGCATGGCCTCGCTCGCCAGGATGCGGCGGTACTTCGCCAGCAGGTTCCGGGTTGTCTGGAGCGTCTTCGCCGCTTTGTCGGCCCTTGTCGGCGGCGTGCCCGTTTTCACCCTCTGGATCGAGTCCTCGAGCTGTGTTCGCGGGACCGCCTTGACGACTGCGTCGAGCTTCATGAAGAGGTGCGCTCGGTCGCGGTCCTCGTCCCGGATGCATACCTCGATCACTTGCGCTGCGCCGTGGTACGCGGCGTCCCAGTTGTCGGTCAGGCGGATCGCCGGCGCGTTGTCCAGCGACGCTGCTCTCACTACCGGGACGCCGTCTACCAGCGTGGTCTCCTTGCCGGGTTCGTTCATCTGCTTGGCCTTGTCCTTTCCGGTGTTCTTGGTCAGCTCCGTTCCGATATTCACGGCAAGGCCCCCCTCTGGGAGCCGCGGGTCTCCCGTCGTCATCGGGCATCGTTCCTGGCTGCCCTCGGTCGGCCGCGGGCGCGGCTACATCGCGACGGTCACATGTATCCCCTTCTCGACGGCGTCCGGGGGGCTCTGGATCGAGTACTGCTGGCCTACAAGGCTTCTGACCCCGGTGTGCTCCAGAAGCCGGCTTCTTACGCCGCCCCGGGTGACCGTCCCGCGAAGGTCCCACCAGCCGTTCGATGCACGGTTGCAGATGTAAGCTGCCGACGGCACCTCGCCGTACCGGGGTCCTTCATCCTCGGGCACCGCGACCAGCTCGGCGCTTTCGACCACGAAGTAGATGGCCCCGTACGGCTGGTTGTCGTGGCAGAAGGTCGTTCCGAGCAGGGCGCTCGGGTTTTCGAACCAGGTCGGCTGACGTCTCCGCCACTCGGCCGTCGCCGCTTCGTGGCACCGCTCGGCTTCTTCGATAGTCAGGTACTGTGTCGTCACTGCTCCATCCTTCCAGCGGGCGGTGTCATCCGCGGAGGTGTTTTCAGGGTCGGCGCTGCGGCCTTGCTGAAAGGCTGAGGGCTCGAGGAGCTGGTGGAAAGCCCACCGCACGTACGGCCACAGGTTGGCGCCGACGATACCGGACCCGGTAGCGTTCGGATGAACGCCATCGGCCTGGTTGAACTCCGGACGGGCGGCCACCCCCTCGAGCAGGAACGGCATCCAGACCGCGCCGTAGACGGCGGCGGCATCCCGAAATGCGAAGTGGAACGCTGAGCCGTAGATTTCGCCGTCCGACGGCACTGCCCGCATCCCTGCTACCACCAGGTAGCCGCTCGACGGACGCAGCGTTCCCAGCAGCCGGTCGAGGTTGGCACGCACGGTGGGCGTCGGCGTCCCTCGGAGCGCGTCGTTGCCGCCGAGTGCCACCACGGCCACGTGGGGCGCCCAGAGCGCCATCTCGCGCGCGTTCGCGAAGCTGTCGCCGGTTTTGTGGCCGTTGGCGGCCCAGACCCCGACCTCGACGGGCCAGCCCTCGGCCCGGGCGATCCGTTCAAGCACTCGGGGATAGGCCGCGGCGGCGCCGATGCCGTACCCGGTCGCGAGCGAGTCGCCGAGAACGGCAACGCGCCACACCGAAGCCTGTTGTGCCGATCGCGCCGCGACGAAGAATGCCGGAACGCGGGGGTGCGGCCGTGCCGCCCGGATGATTCGGCTTCCGGCATCGGCGGCTGCCGGAAGAGTGGGTTCACGGCTCGTTCCGAGGAAACCAGACAACGCGAGTTCCGATGCTCGAACGACAGGTTGGGACCGCGAGCTGAACAGCTGCGGGAACGAAATGATGAGCGCAGCGCCTACAATGAGCATCAGTCGGGCGGACATCGTTCATCCCCTCAGAAGTGGATACCGCGAGCAGCTGTCCTCGTTCCGGGTCGGTTTCTCCATCGCTCATCATGCAGCGTTCGGCCGGGGAGGCCTTGGAAGCCTGCCATGCGGATCGTGTTCGTGGTCGTCCACCACGTCATGCCGGCGGGTCTTGGTTCCGGATTTATCGATCGAGATGCCGGGTTCCGGGACGGCGTCGCGCGCCGGGGTGGCGGCGTTTCGCAGGCAAACCCGCACTATTCCCCGGTGTCGAGATCCTGCGCTTTGCTGACGGCTTGCTGAAGCTGGTGGATGCGCTTGTCGAGGGCCCCGGATTCCTTGGCCGATTTCCTCGTGTGCGCGGTTGCTTCGGCTTCGGCGCGGTACTCGGGATTCAAGTCCGTCACGATTTGGCTGAGGTTTGAGGCGAGGACGTCCTGTGGGGGTGGTATCCACTGTCTGCGCGTCGTGCAGAAGTTGTATAAGTCGTTGATCTTCTCGTCTCCTCCCGGTTCCGGGTCGGTGCAGAGGGTGTACGCATACTTCCAGTTCCAGTAGACGATCGTTGTTTTTGTCGACTCGACGATTGTCGTCATTCCCTTGCGGTAGTACTCTCGGATGACTGCCAGGGCCTCGTCGCTTCGGTCTGCGTTGGCGTTGCGTCCTTTGGCGAGTTCGCGTTTGGCGGTGAGCAGTGCAAGTTGGGCCGTGAATGCCGTCTCGACGTCCCACGGACAGTTGATGGTTTGGGAGAACATCGCACCTGCGTTATCGGCTCGCCGGCGAGGCGTCTGACCCCGTCGGCGATTACGTCGTCGACCTGCGACCCGATCCCTCTGATGAGGCGGCGCAGCTGCTTGTCCGGGCGGTTGCTTGGTTGAGACATCGTCTGTCGGGGAATCTTGCCACCGGATCTCGTTCGCGTGCTGGCCGTCGTGCCTCGGTGCGGTCTCGTCAGCCCTTTACGCAGATCACCTGCTTGAGCGTGTGCTCGATCTCGACGAGCTGACCCGCGTGCCTCATCACCTCGTCGATGTTCTTGTACGCGCTCGGGATCTCGTCCACGACGCCCTCGTCCTTCCGGCACTCGACACCCTGTGTCTGGGCTATCATGTCGGCGGCGTTGAACTGCGCCTTCGCCTGCGTTCGGCTCATGCGTCTCCCGGCTCCGTGCGGGCAGGAGTCGAGCGCCTCGCTGCAGCCCTTCCCGCGCACGATGTACGATCGGGTTCCCATGCTCCCGGGCACGATCCCGCGGTCGTCCAGGCAGGCCCGGATGGCGCCCTTCCGGGTCACGTAGACGGTCTCGCCGAAGTGCTCCTCCTCGGCGACGTAGTTGTGGTGGCATTCCACCACCTTGTCCACGGTCCGGAAGCGGGGCAGGACGGTCCGCAGGGCCTCGGTCGTCAGTCGGAGCAGGATGCGCCGGTTCTCGAGGGCGTAGCGCTGGGCCCATCGCAGGGCGTGCAGGTAGTCGTCGAAGTGCTCGGATCCCTCCTTGAAGTAGTGCAGGTCCTTGCCGACCGGCGCCCGGCTGTCCAGGCGCTGCATGTCGTCCTTCGCGAGTCGCGTGAAGTACCGTCCGATGACGTTCCCGATCCCCCGGGAACCGGAGTGCAGCATGATCCACACGCCGTTGGCCTCGTCAAGAACCAGTTCCAGGAAGTGATTGCCGCCCCCGAGAGATCCCAGCTGCAGCCGGAAGCGCTCCTGGATTGACCGTATCCGCTTCGTGATGTCGGGGTGTTTCTCGAGCATCCGATCGATTCCCGGCTTGAGTTCGTCGATCAACGCGTGCGGAGCCGCTTGCCGCTCGTGTCCGGCCCGCCCCACGGGCACAGCGTTCTCGATCGCTGCGCGCACCGGCTTGAGGTCGTCGGGCAGCCGGCTTGCGTCGAGGCTGAGCCTGACGGCCGTCATCCCGCAGCCGATGTCCACGCCGACAGCGGCGGGGATCAGGGCCTTCTTCGTCGGAACGACCGATCCGATCGTCGCCCCGATCCCGACGTGGACGTCGGGCATCACGGCGACGCGCCCGCTGATGATCTCGAGCTTCGAGAGGGCTCCCAGCTGCTCGATCGCGCCCTGGTCGATGTCGTCGGTGAAGACGTGGATCGGCACGCCGCCTTTGTACAGTATCTGGTTGGCCGCCATTGTTGCTCTTGTCCTTCGGTTGCGGGGTCCTCGTCGATTTCGTCGTTGTTCCGAGACGGACATGTGGTCGTCGGTGGCGGTCTTCAGCCGTGCGCGTCCATGCGGAGGGGCCCCACCATCTCTTCGCGTTCACCGGGTGGGTCCGCGTCGGACCCGTTCCGGCCCGGCCAGTACAAGTAGACGCCGGTTTCGGATCTCTCGTTCTCCTCGTCGACGACGATCGTCTTGACCGCGTAGGGGCTGCGCTTCTTCGACGTTGTCGGCGGCTCGGTCCCCGGGAACCACCGGGTTGCGGCGCCGGGGTCGTCCCGTCGGCAGAACCGGTCCCAGAGTTCGCCGGTCGGCGTCGCCGGGGGTCGCTGCGTGCTCTCTTCAGTGTTGTCCATCTGTCGTCGTTCCTGTTTGGCTCCTGGTCAGAGCCGGGGATCGAGCGGCTCGGACTCGAGCGCGAGGACGCCGAAGGCGGCCTGGTGCACCCGCCGCAGCGGCGCGTGCTGCACGAACTGCTCGAGGCTCTCGACGCCGAGTGCGAACTCGCGCAGCGCCAGCGCCATTTTGCGGCCGACCGTCCGCTTGCGGAGCCGTACCATCTGGTCTTCCCGCGAGTATTCGGGACCGTAGATGATGCGGAGGTACTCGCGGCCGCGGCACTTCACGGCCGGGGCGACGAGCCCGCGCTCGGTGTGGGTCACGAAGTCGAGAGGCTTCACCACCATCCCTTCGTGCCCGACCGCGGTCTGGCAAGTCCACCAGTCGGTGGCGTTCGCTATCTGCTCGTCATCGTTCACGTCGACCGTCAGGTACTCGGTCGCGGAGAGGATCGGGTCGTGCTGGCACAGTGCAGCGATCGTCGCCATGTGCCAGTGGTGGGTCTTGTCGACGTGGACGGCGCCCTCGGTGGCCATCAGGTGGAACGGCGCAATCTTCAGGTCTTCGATCGTTTCGACAGGCCAGCTGTAGCGCCGGTAGGCGATGTCGTACTGCTCGGTCATCGTCCGGCGCTGCTCCATGGCGTGGAGCAGCGGCTCGTGGCTCGCATCGCGCTCGGCGGCCTTCTGGAGCGCCTCGATCGCCTTCGTCAGGCCCATGCGGCCAGCCGTGGCGACCGGCGTGAAGTGCCGCTTGATCAGGCCCGCCCCCTTGGCGTTCCACGGCATGATCTCGCAGTCGAGGCACGCCCAGTCGGTCTTGAGCGTTCTCCACAGGCCGCTCTCTTCGAACGCGTTCCGGAAGCGGTCGAGCACGGCCGCTTCCCGCTTCGGGTCGTCGAAGAACCGCCGCCCCGTCCGGGTGTAGATGCAGCCGTGGCTGCCGTCGCCCACGCCGAAGCGGCGCTGGCTTGTCGTGCCGTCGCGCGTGACGACCACGATCCCGCGGGATCCCATGTGCTTGTCCTGGCAGACGACGGTCTTCACGCCGCGCTTCCGGTAGTGCTCGAACGCCTCGGCGGGTCGCTCGAGCCGCTCGCCCTCGGGGGCGGCCCGGCAGGGGGCCATCGTCGGCGGCACGTAGATGAGCCACCGGGGGTCCACGGCGAATCGGCTCATGGTCTCGAGGGCCGCTGCGGAGTGGTCCGGCTTGACGGTGACCGTCCCATCCAAACGGGTGTTGATCCGCAGGACCCCCTGGAGTTCGGAGAGGTCCAGCTCCTGGTCGGCGGCCTGCTGCCCGTCGGGGCCCGTCTCGGCTCGGGCCTCCATCGCCTTCGGGGGCGGTGACTGGTAGACCTGTCGGGCGGGGACCTGGACGATCTCCCGCTCCGGGTGCCTGAGGGCCGTGAGGGGTCCGCCCCACACGCACCCGGTGTCGATGCAGAGCGTGTTGTTGACCCACTCGGGTCTCGCCGTGGGGGTGTGCCCGTAGACGACCGCGGTCGCGCCGCGGTACTCCCTGCCCCAGTCCCCGCGGATGGGGCAGCCGTCCTCGTCGGTTGAGCCGTCGGAGTCGCCGTAGAGGCCGAATTCCCGCACCTCTCGGCCCGACCGGTTCTGCAGGTGCTCCGCCATGCCGGCGTGGGCGGCCACGAGGTTCCCGCCGTCGAGCACGAAGTGGCTCGCCATCGACTCGACGAACGTCCTCACGCGCTCTCTGAACGCCTCGGGGCGCTTCTCGAGCGCTTCCATGGTCTCGGCGAGCCCGTGGCCCCTCTCGACGTCGCGGCCGGCCAGCGCCCGCATGAGCTTGTTGTCGTGGTTGCCCTGCACGGCGATGGCAGCCCCGTCGTCGACCATGTCCATGACCAGCTCGAGGGTCCCAGGGCTGTCGGGCCCGCGGTCCACGAGGTCCCCCAGGAAGACCGCCTGGCGGGTCCCGGGCGGGGTCACGCGGTACCGCGTTCCCCCGTCGTCCGCGGCTTCGGACTCGATCCGGTACCCGAGCTTGGCGAGCAGGTCCTCGAGTTCCTGCCGGCAGCCGTGCACGTCGCCGATGATGTCCACCGGCCGGGTCTCGCCCCGGCGGTCGCAGACCAGCGGCTCGAGCCGGATCTCGGTGTCGGTGCCGTCCTCGGGCGTCTTGATCCGGCACTTCCGCCGGAAACCCTCCTTCGGCAGGGTCTTCATGGTGCGCTTGAGGGTCTGCCAGTGCCGACGCACGACGTGGTGGGGCCGGGGCTCGCCGTCGGTTCGTTTCGCGTTCTGGCGCTGGCAGGCGCTCTCTGACAGCTCGAAGATGATGGCTGTGAGCGGCGCGTTCTGCTGCCGGGCGAGGTTCGCGAAGACGCCGCGGTGCTCCCGGTACAGGTTCGTGGCGTCGATCACCACGATGCGGCGGGCCTCGAGCCGCTTCTTGGCGATGTACCCCATCACGTCGAACGCGGCGCGGGTCGTCCGGCTCGACAGGTCGTCGTCTCCCACCACGGTCCGGTACACGTCGGACGATAGGATCTCCGATTTCGCGAAGTGCTTGCGCGCGAACGTGGTCTTCCCGGAGCCTGATGGCCCCATGAGCACCACGAGGCCGAAGTCGGGGATGGTCATCTGCTGCATCTGGTGAACCTCGCTGTCTGGCTGGGCGGTCCCACCTCGGGGTCGTCCGGTCCGACCCCGCCGGTCTCGACCGTGTACCCGTGGGTTTCGGCGGCCTTCAGGGCCCAGGTCTCGAACTCCGTGCGGGTCCACTCGAACCGGTGGTCCCGGTGCCGCAGACCGTTGGGCCGCATGTTCTCGAACCTGACGTTGTACTCGCGGTTCGGCGTTGTCAGGATGACGGTGCGCGGCTGCAGGCTGTCGAACAGGTTGCGCTGGAAGAGGTCGAGCCGCGTGGGCTCGACGTGCTCGATGACCTCGACGAGGGTGATGGCGTCGAATCCGGCCAGCCGGGTGTCGCGGTAGACGAGCGACGTCTGCACGAGGCTGATGCGGTTTCTGTCTGCCGTCTTCATCTTCCGCAGCCCCAGCCTGCGGCGTGCGATCTCGAGCGACCGCGGCGACACGTCGGCGCCCACGATCTCGCGGTACTGCGGCTCGGCGAGCAGGCGCCGCAGCAGGCGGCCCTCACCGCATCCGAGGTCGACGACCCGCTCCGCGCCGGTGTCGCGCAGCTCGTCCTCGACCCAGTCGAGCCGTTGCTCGTGCAGGTTCTTGGGGCGCGGCGTGGCCTCGGGGGCTTCCGCTGCCCCGACGGGAACGCCGGCGGTGACCCCGGTGGGAACCCCGGCGGGAACCCCGGCTGGGACTTCGGCTGGGACTTCGGTGGGATCCGCGGGGTCCTCGGCGGGATCCGCGGGGTCCTCGGCGGGGTCTCGCTCCGTTTCGAGCGTAGACATCGCCTCGCTGGTGAGGCTTTTCCGGTGCCCGAGGTACCGCTGGACGATCAGATCCCGGTGCGGGTGCTCCTCGAGCCACCCCTTGCCGTGGGCCATGAGCTTCTCGATCTCCGCGTCGCCGATCCAGTAGTGCTTGCGGTTGTCGAGCACCGGCAGGAGCACGTAGACGTGTGTCAGCATCTCGCTGAGCCGCTTCGTCGCCTTCAGGGTGATGTTCTGGTGCGCGCCCTCGGGGTCGATCTCGTCCGCTTCGGCCTCGATCTCGTAGCCGAGCGGACCGAAGAGGTCCTCGATGAGGGTGTCGCGGCCTCGGCAGGGGACCGCCGCGAGGGTCATGGTCAGATCGATCGGGGTCCGGGCGAGCTCGGCGCGGTCCCCGCAGTCCCCCCGGACGGCGTTCCGCAGGGTCCGCGTCATCGCCACAGACATCATCGACGATGAGACGTACGGCCGATCGTTCACGTACTCGTGGATCGTCGTGCCGCTGCCTTTCACGAGCTTGATGGGATCGATGTCGAGCAGAAGCGCGGCGGTGCACCGCTCCTCGGAGACTTCCGGGTAGAAGACGTGGGCCTTCCCGTAGGTGAGGTCGAAGCTCTGCGGACCCCGCGCGGGGTTCTTGTGCAGAAGGTACCCGAGATCCGTCGCGGGTTTGTGGGTTGTGGAGATCGTCAGCAGCATCGGTGCGCTCCTCCGGTGTCGGTTCGCCGGGCCGCGGCCGTGCGGCCGTGGGTCCCGATCTCGTGTTGGTGCCGGCTCTTGTCCCTGTGGTCCCGGTCTAGCCGGCGGAGAGGACTTCCCCGTCCTGCTGCTCCGCGAGCCAGTTCTGGAAGACCCGGTAGGCGGGGTTCCCGTCGTCGAGCGGGCACCTCTTGTAGTGCTCGATCACGTCTGCGATCAGTGCGCTGACGGAGTTGTTCACGAGCCTGGTCGCCGTTGCCTTGTCCACAAGGTTCATGCCGGACTCGGCGTCGTACATGTCGTTGTCGGTGTATTCGATGATCAGCTTGACGCCCCGTCGCCCGGGTTCTCCGGTCTTGATGAATCGGCGGAGTTCCTCGAGGTACAGCTCTCTCAGCTTCACGAGGGTCCGGTCCTCGCGTGCTGTGCTTGTGGGGTTGGAACTGTCCATGGTTCAGTCGGCTGGATAGCGTCCCGCTTTGACCGAAATCAAAATGAGACACTACCCAGTCGAGGCGGGACACCCCGTCGGTCCACATCCTCTGCATGATCTTCGGTCGCCTCTGGGCAGGCGGCTCCGGGCGGGTGCATGCTCGGCCTCCGTTCGTCGTGGGATCTGTCGTTCGATCCGTTCTCTGCGCGTTTGTCTAAAGCCTGCTTTGCAGGTTCTCTTTACGCGGCACGCCTCTGCCGCCGCCGGCTCACGTCACCTCGGGCGCCCCATGTCACTGCGGGCGCTCGCCGGCTCTTTGAGCCTGCGTGTTTTACACGTCGGCTTTGGGGGCTGTCTTGTACCGACCCTTGATCGCGCCTCGGTACACCGACTGTCTCTCGTCAGAGTTGTCGTCGTCCTCTGTCTTCTGTCTTCGACTGCAGTGCCGCGCCGGCTCAGTCGCGGCGGGGGAGCGTTCGCGCCACGCCGTAGGCGTCGATGGTGGTGACTCGCTCGCCGGCCCGGATCATGAGCGCCTGGATCTCTCCGTCGTCGCTCGGAAGCGTGTTGAGGGACACGCTCGGCTGCCACTCGGGCATGGCGTTCGCCAGCGCTCTGAGATCTTCCGCGTTCACTGCGAAAGCACGTGGCGCCAGCTCGCCGTTCACGACGAGATCCATGGCTGCCCGTTCGGCCGCCGCTTCACGGGTGGATCGTACGGCCGTCCTCGTTCCGGGTCGGTTTCTCTATCGCTGATCGCGCGTCCCGCGTGCTCTGATGGCGCGGTGGCGGGGGCGCGTTGCGGAGGGTTTCTCTCGCTGCTCTCGGCGTTAAAGACAGCTGGTTTCGGCGACTACTGCGAGTGCCGTCTGGATGGCGGTGGCGGTACACCAGCGCGCTGTCGCTCGCCGCGCCGTTCTGATGCCTGTCTGGCGTTGCACGGCTTCGGTCCACCCGTCGAAGAGATCGTCTCCGGTCGCGGCCTCCGTGCTCTTCTCTTCGGTGATCCACTTGTCGAACGACGCCCGACGGGTGCCGGCGCGCCGCCAGCAGACCACCGCGGCGGTTGCGCAGCCGCCGGCTCCGATGGTGCATGTTGCGAACAGGACGCATGCGGTTTTTGCGGCTTCGAGCGGCATCAGCTCCAGCATCTGTTACCGTCTCCGTTTCGGTGATCGTGCAGCGCCGCGGTCTCGTCAGCCCTTTACGCAGATCACCTGCTTGAGCGTGTGCTCGATCTCGACGAGCTGACCGGCGTGCCTCATCACCTCGTCGATGTTCTTGTACGCGCCGGGGATCTCGTCCACCACGCCCTCGTCTTTTCGGCACTCGACACCCCGGGTCTGGGCCATCATGTCCGCGGCGTTGTACTGCGCCTTCGCCTGCGTTCGGCTCATGCGTCTCCCGGCCCCGTGCGGACAGGAGTCGAGGGCCTCGCTGCAGCCCTTCACGCGTACGATGTACGAGCGGGTTCCCATGCTGCCGGGCACGATCCCCCGGTCGTCCCGCCGGGCCCGGATAGCGCCCTTCCGGGTCACGTAGCGGCCGACCGTCCGCTTCCGCAGCCGCGCCATCTGGTCCTCCCGCGTGTACTCGGGTCCGTAGATGATTCGCAGGTACTCGCGGCCGCGGCACTTCACGGCCGGTGCGACGAGTCCCCGCTCGGTGCGGGTCACGAAGTCGAGAGGCTTCATAACCATCCCTTCGTGCCCGGCCGAGGTCTGGCATGTCCACCAGTCGGTGGCGCTCGCCACCTGCTCGTCATCGGTGACATCGACCGTCAGGTGCTCGGTCGTGCAGAGGATCGGGTCCTGCCGGCACAGTGCGTCGATCGTCGCCATGTGCCAGTGGTGGCTCTTGTCGACGTGGACGGCGCCCTCGGTGGCCATCAGGTGGAACGGCGCGATCTTCAGGTCCTCGATCGTCTCGACCGGCCAGCTGTACCGGCGGTACGCGATGTCGTACTGCTCGGTCATTTTCCGGCGCTGCTCCATCGTCGTGAGCAGCCGCTCGTGGCTCGCATCGCGTTCGGCGGCCTTTCTCAGTGCCTGGATCGCGTTCGTCAGACCCATCCGGCCCGCCGTGGCGACCGGCGTGAAGTGCCGCTTGATCAGGCCTGCGCCTTTGGCGTTCCACGGCATGATCTCGCAGTCCAGGCACGCCCAGTCCGTCTTCAGCGTCTTCCACAGCCCGCTCTCGTCGAACGCTCTCCGGAAGCGGTCGAGGACCGCTGCTTCCCGTTCCGGGTCGTCGAAGAACCGCCGCCCCGTCCGGGTGTAGATGCATCCGTGGCTGCCGTCGCCGTCGCCGAACCGGCGTCGGCTTGTCTCGCCGTCGCGTGTGACGACCACGATTCCGCGAGACCCCATGTGCTTGTCCTGGCAGACGACGATCTTCACCCCTCGCTTCCGGTAGTGGTCGAATGCTTCGGCCGGTCGCTCGAGCAGCTCGCCGTCGTCGGCGGCCCGGCAGGGGGCCATAGTCGGGGGCACGTAGATGAGCCACCGGGGGTCCACCGCGAACCGGCTCATGGTCTCGAGGGGCGCAGCGGAGCGGTCCGGCTTGACGGTGACCGTCCCGTCGAGGCGGGTGTTGATCCGCAGGACCCCCTGGAGTTCGGACAGGTCCAGCTCCTGGTCGGCGGCCTGCTGTCCGTCGGGGCCCGTCTCGGTTCGGGCCTCCATCGCCTTGGGCGGCGGTGTCTGGTAGGCCTGCCGGGCCGGGACCTGGACGATCTCCCGCTCGGGGTGCCTGAGGGCCGTCAGGGGTCCGTCCCAGACGCACCGGGTGTCGATGCAGAGGGTGTTGTTGACCCACTCGGGTCTCGCCGTGGGGGTGTGCCCGTATACGACCGCGACCGCGCCGCGATACTCCTTGCCCCAGTCTCTGCGGACGGGGAGTCCGTCCTCGTCGGTCGACCCGTCGCCGTCGCCGTAGAGGCCGAACTCCCGCACCTCGCGGCCCGCCCGGTTCTGCAGGTGCTCCGCCATGCCGGCGTGGGCGGCCACGAGGTTCCCGCCGTCGAGCACGAAGTGGCTCGCCATCGACTCGAGGAACGTCCTGACGCGCTCCCTGAACGCCTCGGGGCGCTTCTCGAGCGCCTCCATGGTCTCGGCGAGCCCGTGGCTCCGCTGGACGTCCCGGCCGGCCAGCGCCCGCATGAGCTTGTTGTCGTGGTTGCCCTGGACCGCCACGGCGGCGCCGCCGTCGACCATGTCCATCGCCAGCTCGAGGGTCCCCGGGCTGTCGGGCCCGCGGTCCACTAGGTCCCCGAGGAAGACCCGCCTGGCGGGTCCCGGGCGGGGTCACGCGGTATCGCGTCCCTCCGTCCTCGGTCCCTTCGGACTCGATCCGGTACCCCAGCGCGTGGAGCAGGTCCTCGATCTCCTGCCGGCATCCGTGCACGTCGCCGATGATGTCCACCGGCCGGGTGTCGCTGCGCCGGTCGCAGACCAGCGGCTCGAGCCGGATCTCCGCGTCGACGCCGTCCTCGGGGGACTTGATCCGGAGCTTCCGCCGGAAGCCCTCCTTCGGCAGGGTCTTCATGCTCCGCGTGGGTCCCGTGGCGGCGGTGGTGCACACCGGTGCCCCGACCGTTCGAGGGTCCGTGGGGGTCCGTGGGTCGCCGGGGTCGGGGTCGACCGCCTGCCGCAGGGGTCGACCGTGGGCCCTCGGGGTCGGCGCCGAGCTGTCGGGGGCGGGCGCTCCGCGTGGATGTCGCACTTGTTCCCGCCGATCTTCATGGCGCTCTTGTCCGGCGGCGCCAGGCTGTACCGGATGTCGCGCTGCAGGCGTTTCGCCGTTCCGGCCATCATCTCGCCGGTCGTCTGCAGCATCCTCTCGAGGCGGATCTCGGCGTCGGCGCCGTCCTCGGGGGACTTGATCCGGAGCTTCCGCCGGAAGCCCTCCTTCGGCAGGGTCTTCATGCTCCGCTTGAGGGTCTGCCAGTGCCGCCGGATGACGTGGTGGGGCCGGGGCTCGCCGTCGGTCCTCGTCCCGTTCTGGCGCTGGCAGGCGTTCTCGGAGAGCTCGAAGACGATGGCCGTTAGCGGCGCGTTCTGCTGCCGGGCGAGGTTCGCGAAGACGGCGCGGTGCTCCCGGTGCAGGTTCGTCGCGTCGATCACGGCGATGCGGCGGGCCTCGAGCCGCTTCCTGGCGATGTACCCCATTACGTCGAATGCGGCGCGGGTCGTCCGGCTCGACAGGTCGTCGTCTCCCACCACGGCCCGGTACAGGTCGGACGAGAGGATCTCGGACTTCCGGAAGTGCTTTCGCGCGAACGTGGTCTTCCCGGAGCCCGAGGGCCCGATCAGCACCACGAGCCCGAAGTCGGGAATGGTCATCTGCTGCATCTGGTGAACCTCGCTGTCTGGCTGGGCGGTCCCACCTCGGGGTCGTCCGGTCCCACCCCGCCGGTCCGCACCGTGTACGCGTGGGTCTCGGCGGCCTTCCGCGCCCAGGTCTCGAACTCGGCGCGGGTCCACTCGAACCGGTGGTCCCGGTGCCGCAGACCGTTCGGCCGCATGTTCTCGAACCTCACGTTGTACTCCCGGTTCGGCGTCGTCAGGACGACGGTGCGCGGCTGCAGGTTGTCGAACAGGTTCCGCTGGAACAGGTCGAGCCGCGCCGGCTCGACGTGCTCGATGACCTCGACGAGGGCGATGGCGTCGAAGCCGGCGAGCCGGGTGTCGCGGTAGACGAGCGACGTCTGCAGCAGGTGTTCGGCGGCTTGTTCCGTTTGCGGCGCCTTTGGCGCCGCGTTCGCCGTTGGCTCGTGCGGCGCGGTTCTTCGCCGGCAGGCGCTTCACTGCCCGGTGAGGGCGCGTGTTTCTCGTCATTGATGTCTTCGGCGTCTCGCCGCCGGTTGTCGGCGTCACGATGTTAATTGTGTGTAAATTCGCAAAGCGCTTATTTTGAATGATTTAACAGCTATTCTTGCCCGAAAGGCCCCTCCAACGGGGGCGGTTTTCCACGAATCCGGTCCTCCCGGCGACCTCCCGTCTACAGCCTTTACCGAGTGTCGCGATCCCCCCGATGGACGGCGGGGTCGAGACCAGAAAGGAGGTGGGGATCGTGTCACCGAGAAGGAGAAAGCTTGGCAAGTCGACGGCACCAGTGAAGCGGGTCCTAGTCCGACCCTGGGAAGCGGCACTAGCCCTGAGCATTAGCGAGACCAAGATCTACGACCTCATGATGGCCGGCAAGGTCCCGTACACCCTCGTCGGAGGCTCCCGGCGCGTACCCGTGGCGTGGTTGGAGAAACAGGGGATGTGGCCGCCCGAGGATGAGTGATACCGCCCGGTGAGCGTGCTATAGTCGACATGGGGCTGCTTGGTTGTCTGCCCCCGGGCAGAGGCGCGTCGCCCGGCGGCGTGAGCGTCCGTCACGTGGGACCCAGGCCGGCGCCTCTGGCGGCGGCCATCTGAGCATGGCCTGTTCTCTGGGCGGCCTTGCTGGAGGCACCCGGTCACGATCGTACTCCCGACGCAGGAGCATTCGACGATGGCACGGCGAGGACGCGGGGAAGGCGGGATCACGAAGCGGCGCGACGGCCGCTGGATGGGGCAGGCGGATCTCGGCTGGCAGGACGGGAAGCGCCGCCGCAAGTCGCTCTACGGGCGGACGAAGAGCGAGGTCCAAGCGAAGCTGCGGGAGACGCTGCACCGGAAGGCGCACGGAATGCCCCCCGTCCCGGAGCAGGAGACGGTCGGCACCTTCCTGCGCCGGTGGCTGGACATCAAGAAGGAAGGGGTCCGGCAGCGGACGTGGACGCGCTACGAACAGATCGTACGTGCCCACCTGTTGCCCAACCTCGATCGCATCCGGCTCGCCCAGCTCACGCCGCAGGACGTAGCCGAATGTCTTCGTCGCGTCAAGGTGTCCGGTAGCGCCTACATGGCTCGTGGGGCGCGGGACGTCCTGCGCACGGCTCTGAACCAGGCCCTGCGCTGGGAACTGGTCTCCCGGAACGTCGCGGTCCTGACCGACCCGCCCCGGCACCGCACCCGCGAGATCACGCCGCTGACGCCCGGACAGGCGGGCACCCTCCTGGCGGCCGTCGCCGGCCACCGTCTGGAGGCTCTCATCACGGTCGCGCTCGGACTCGGGCTGCGGCAGGGGGAAGCCCTCGGGCTGCGGTGGGAGCAGGATGTCGATCTCGAAGCGGGCAAGCTGTCGGTGCAGCAGACGCTCGTGCGAGCCGGCAGGGAGCCGCGATTCGAGGAGCCGAAGACGGATCGGAGCTGCCGGACGATCACGATGCCGGGCGTCGTCGCCGCGGCGCTGCGCCGGCATCGGACCCGCCAGCTCGAAGAGCAGCTGGCGGCGGGCCCCGAGTGGCACCCATCGAGGCTGGTCTTCACGACGCCGATCGGGACGCCGATAGACCGGGGCCGGCTGCAGGTCGATCAGTTCGACACGCTGGGGCTCGGCCCCAATGTCCCGATGACCCCCGGATCGGGATCGGACTCGCTGCTCGCGCTGTTGCCCGACACCGGCGAGTGGGTCGTCCTGCGGGTGCCCTATCCGCTCGGGTTCTTTGCCCGGGGGCTCGACGGCCGCGTCGACGATCCGGACGCCGGCTGGAAGGGCCGCGGGCTCTGGGCCAACTACGGGTCGAACCTGAACTGGCACATCGAGGGCGGGCAGGGGATGCGCAGCGCGATCATCCACTTCCAGCTCCGGCCCGATCCGCTGGCTGAGTGAGAGGGCGGGGGCAGCGGCGGTCGCCGGACGGTGTCTCCCGCCCGGCGACCGCCGCTGATTGACGATTCGGTGAGCTGCGGCGAACGTCGGCGTCGGCGTCAGGCCGTGGCCAGCGCTTTCGCCATGTTGCCGAGCGCCTGTTCGACGAGTTGGCGCGACGTCGCGATGTTCATCCGCATGCGGCCGGCGCTGCCCAGGCCGTAGTCGGACCCCGGGTTCAGGTGGATGTGCGCGCGGTCCACCAAGTAACGCTGGAACTCGCGCTCCGGGGTGGTGGCCTGTTCCGCCTCGTCCGCCGCTTTCTTCATGCCGGCCGCTTCCATGGCCGCGCGGACGTCGAGCCAAGCCAGATAGGTCCCCTCCGGCTTGACCGTCTCCATGCCCGGCACGTTCGCGTTGACGTACGACTCGACGAGGTCCTGCGTCCCGTCGATGTACTCCAGGACCTGATCGAGCCAGTCCTCGCACTCGTTGTAGGCCGCCTCGGCCGCGATGATCCCGAGCGTGTTCATCGACTGCCGGTGCTGTCCGACGCCCTCGATCCGGTCCAGATAGTCGGGGTTGGTCGAGAACTGATAGGCGCACTTCAGCATCGACAGGTTGAAGGACTTGCTCACCGATTTGTAGGTGACGCTGTTGCGGACGACGGCCTCGTCGTTGAGCGAGGCGTACGGCGTGTAGGTCTGCCCCTTCGTGACGAAGTCGCAGTGGATCTCGTCCGAGAGCACCACGACGCGCCGGCGGGTGCAGATCTCGCCGAGGGTCATGAGGTCGGACCGCGACCAGACGTTGCCGGTGGGGTTGTGCGGATTGCACAGGATGAACGCGTGCGTATCGTGGTCGATGCGGCGCTCCAGGTCCTCGAAGTCCATCCGGTACCGGCCGTTCACGAGGCGCAGGGGGCTCTCCTCGGCGACGCAGCCGACGACCCGGATGTCGGTGTAGAACCCGTTGTAGCCCGGCGTCTGCAGGATCACCTTGCTGCCCGGCGGGCAGAAGGCGCGCAGCGTGCTGATGATGCCGGGGTGCACGCCGGGCGCGTGCTGGATGGTGTCGGGGTCGATATCGAGCCCGTAGCGCCGCCGGTTCCAGTCGACTATCGACTCCTTGTAGGAGGCCGGAATCGACATATAGCCGTAGTTCTCGTGCCCGATCCGGTCGCGGAGGGCCCGGGTGATGGCCGGCGCGATCTGGAAATCCTGGTCCGCGGTGCCCATGCCGACCTCGATCTTGTCGCGGCCGTAGCGGGCGATCTGGGCGTCCCACTTCGACGAATCGGTCCCGATGCGGTTGTAGATGGTGTCGAAGTCGTAGCGGCCGCCCTGCTGCCGAGCCGCGCCGCCGGCCTCCGCCGCCAGGGGAACCGTGGCGGCGACGGCGCCCGCGACCGCGGTCATGCCGGTGCTGCGCAGGAAGGCGCGCCGGTCGAGCCGACTGAGCCTGGACATGTGTGGACTCCTCTCGTATTGCCGCGACGTTCGTCTCCGATCTCCGCCGTCGCGGGCGGCGCCGCCGCGTTCGGTGGCGGTGCACGTGCGCCCCGAGCACAGCATAGACCACCCGGCCGCAGAGTCAACCGGTTGATACTCTGTTCACGGGCAACCGTCATGCGGATCGGATCGCCGGTTCGGGGTGCCGGGTGTGGAGCGGTGCAGAGAGAAACAGGGGCCATGGTCCGCCTTCGCTTCGTCGCCGGCACGCTGGACATCGGCGGGCTCGCCAGGGCGTCCGACCTGCCGCTGCCGGGCGCCTGCCGCTGGGACCCTCGAACCGGGCGGTTCCGGGCGCCGGCGGCCGCCTATGCGCCGGTGGTCCGGGCGCTCGTCCGCCACCGGGTCGCGTACGAGGACGAAGCTCGGCGCTACGGCGTCCTCGACGGCGGCCTGCGGGTCCGGCGCGAACCTCGGCCATTCCAGACCGAGGCGGTCGAGGCATGGCGTGCCGCGCAGAAATGCGGCGTCGTCGTCCTGCCGACGGGGGCCGGCAAGACCGAGGTGGCGTTGCTGGCCGTCGATGCGGTGCGCCGCGACACCATCGTCGTGGCCCCCACCCTCGACCTGGTCGCGCAATGGCACCGGCTCCTGCGCGAGCGTTTCCGGTGCGCGATCGGCATCCTCGGCGGCGGCGACCATCTCGTCGAGCCGATCACCGTCTCGACCTACGACTCCGCTTTTCTCCACATGGAGCACCTCGGCGCGCGCTTCGGCCTGGCGGTGTTCGACGAGTGCCATCATCTTCCCAGTGCTGCCTACGCGCTCGCGGCCGAGCGCTGCCTCGCCCCCTATCGGCTCGGCCTGACCGCAACCCCGGAGCGCGCGGACGGACGCCACGCCGACCTCGAGGCGCTGGTCGGACCGATCGTCTACCGCAAGCGGGTGCGCGACCTTGCCGGCGAGTACCTCGCCGACTACACCGTCGAGCGGATTCTCGTGGAGCTGACCGACGACGAGCGCCGGGCCTACGACGAGGCGCGGGGCATATACCGCGCCTTCGTCGTACGCCAGGGCATCCGGATGTCGAGCCCGGACGGCTGGTCGCAGTTCGTCATGCGCTCGTCGCAGAGCGCCGACGGCCGGCGGGCGATGGCCGCCTACCAGCGACAGAAGGAGCTCGCCTTCGCGGCGCCGTCCAAGCTGGCCTACGTGGAAGACCTGCTGCACCGCCACCGGCGCGACCGCGCGCTGCTGTTCACCGAGCGCAACCGCACCGCGTACGCCTTGTCCAACCGGTTTCTCGCGCCGATCATCACCCACCAGACGAAGGTCTCGGAGCGCACCCGCATCCTCGAGGATTTCGGCGCCGGCGTCTACAACGCGATCGTCGCCTCGAAGGTCCTGAACGAAGGCGTGGACCTGCCGGCCGCGAACGTGGGCATCGTCATCTCCGGCAGCGGCTCGGCGCGGGAACACGTGCAGCGGCTGGGCCGCATCCTCCGCAAGCAGGGAGACAAGACGGCGGTCCTGTACGAGCTGGTCGCGAACGAGACCTCGGAGGTGTTCACCAGCGACCGGCGCCGGAAGCTCCATGCTGACGACTGACCTGGTGCGGGTGCGGTGCCGCGACGGCCGCATCGAGGCGCGGCGGCTGCGGCGCGCCGAGCGGGAGCGCCTGCTGGCGGCGGCGGACGGGTACGTCGCCGCCGCGCAGGCCGGGCTCGGCCGGCCGCGGGCGGCGTTCGAGGCCGCCTGCGACGACCTGCCGTGCGAACCCACCGACTACAAGCTGCTCCAGGGGCTGCGGAAGCTCGTGCGGGACCGCTGCGCCTTCGAGCCGCGCGACGGCGTGGATCCGCCGGCGCTGCGCCGCGCCGTCTTCGCCCGCGCCGCCGCCGTCCGGCGCGCCCTCGACGACACGGACACCTTCGAGCCGGACGCGGTCATCGCGGCGGCGGCGGCCGAGTGCGGCATGCCCGCGCGCGACGTCCCGGACGCGCTGTTCGCGGACCTGAAGGCGCATCAGATCCTCACGAGGTTCGAAGCGATCGGCGGACCGGCTCTGGTCGCCGCCTACGAGACCGCCCAGCAGCAGGCGATCCTCCTGCGGGCGGTGCGCGTCGCCGTCACGTTCGCGCGGCCCGACCCCGGCGGGTTCCGGCTCTTCTTCCGGCGGCTGAAATTCTACCGGCTGCTGTACGTCGCGACCCGGCTGCCCGAGGGCGTGTGCCGCATCGAGATCGACGGACCGTTCAGCCTGTTCCGGTCCGTCACCGCCTACGGCCTGCAGCTCGCACTCCTGTTGCCGGCGCTGGATGCGTGCGGCTGCCGCTGGGAGCTCGACGCCGAGATTCGGTGGGGTCGGGAGCGGGAAGCGCTGCAGTTCCATCTCGAAGGGGAGACGTCGGCGGATCCCTCCGGCGATGACGCGCGGCTGCCCGACGAGGTCGCCCGACTGCGCGACCGGTTCCGACAGATGAAGACGGCGTGGGCGGCCGAGGTCGCGCACGAGCTGCTCGACGTGCCCGGCTTCGGCCTGTGCGTGCCCGACCTCGTCTTCACCCACGCGGACACGGGCCATCGCGTCTATTTCGAGGCGCTCGGCTACTGGAGCCGCGAGGCGGTCTGGCGCCGCGTCGAGCTGGTGGAAGCGGGGCTGCCGCATCCGATCATCTTCGCGGTCAGCCGCCGGCTGCGGGTCAGCGAAGAGGTCCTCGACGAGAAGCTGCCCGGCCAACTGTACGTCTACGCCAGCGTCATCAGCGCCCGCGCCATCAAGGAGCGGCTCGATGCGAGCCTGGCCGCGGCACGCCAGTGATCTGGGCCCCGAAGTCGAGCAGGGACGCGAGTTCGGCGAATCGGGTATCGGCGACTTGCAGGATCTGACCGGTACTCCCTTGGCCGGTATGGTCCGTAAGATGCTATCTTACTTCCACGTGCCGCGGCTGCCGCCGTACACCACCCGGATTGCGTCCCCGCGTACCGTGAACTTCGGCAGGGTATTCGCAAGTGCGTGCGTCCGCCTGAACAGTTGAGCCTTGGGGACTCAGTTCATTTGCGCGGCCGCCTCATCGATGGCCTCACGAAACTTCGCGAAGCTATCTGATCGGTTGCGCATCGGATCGATGTACTTGGCGATGGCACGAGCTGCTTCCACCTTTCGCAATCCTTCCTCGAAGTAGCCGCGGCGTTGCATGATTCGTTCGAACGCCTCCCACGTGCCGCCCCGGATCGCATCCGGATCGCGGTACGGAGCCTTGCGCGGGATGTTCGGCGATGTCCGCGGATACGCCTTGCACACGGCTTCCCAATCTCCGAAGTACGGCTCTCCTCAAACGGGTGTGGGTGGGTTGAGGCGCGATCGGCGGGTCGGCGAGGGGTGCTGGCAGTTCACCTGACCGGCGGCGGGCGTGGCGCACCGTGGCGGGATATAGTCGGAGCGGAGTAGCTGCGGGCCGGCCGGCGTGTCAACGCGCTACGCGCGTCCTTCGCTGCGCTGCGGCCCTTCGGGTGACACACCGTCCGTCCCTCCGCTCAAGCAGCAGATATGGGCCTTGCGGCCCGGCCTGGACGGGGGCGTCCCGGCCGTCCACGACAACGCGGAAAGCGCGACGGCTGGCGGTTCGGGGATAGACGCTGGCTGATTGCCCCAACGGCCACCTCGGGTCCCGGCGCCGGCGGCGGACGCCCGTTGGGCGGGGCCAAGGGTGTTGTCGGGGCCGCGTGCGTCGTCTCGCTTGGCGGAAGCGGTTGCAAACGCAAGGGGCTTCCTGGTCTCATGGGCGTGTATCACCACGACCCGCGAGGAGGAGAGCCCCATGCGTCTGACTACGTTACTACGGCGGCTGTTGGGTGTCACGCAGATGTACGTCAAGCAGGTGGAAATGGCCGCCGACGGTCCGTTGACGGTGTCGGTGGAGCCGGCGTGGCGGCGTTCCCGGTGCGGGACGTGCGGGAAGCGGTCGCCGCGGTATGACCGGCAGCCGGTGCGCGAGTGGCGGCATCTGTCCTGGGGCCGGATGCCGGCGTGGCTGCGGTATGCGCCGTGGCGGGTGTCGTGCCGGCGTTGCCGCGGGGTGAAGGTGGAGCAGGTGCCGTGGGCGAGCGGCAGCAGCGTGTTCACGTCGGGGTTCGAGGAATTGGCGGCGTATCTGGCGCAGGTGACGGACCGGACGGCGGTGAGCCGCCTGCTGGGGATATCGTGGGTGACGGTGGGCAGCATCGTGGAACGGGTTGTGGCGCGGCGGCTGGACGGGGCTCGGTTCGCCAAGCTGAGACGAATCGGCGTCGATGAGTTCAGCTACCGGAAGCGTCACCGCTACCTGACGATCGTGGTTGACCATGACGAGCGTCGGGTGGTTTGGGCGGGGCGGGGGCGCAGCGCCGAGACGCTGGGGGCCTTCTTCGAGCAGTTGGGACCTGGTGGCTGTGCGCGGATCGAGTTGGTGACGGCGGACCTGGCGTCGAGCTGGCAGAAGGCGCTGCGGGCGTGGGTTCCGCACGCGCGGGTGGTGTTCGACCGGTTTCACGTTGAACGGCTTGCGGCGGATGCGGTTGACGAGGTGCGGCGTTCGGAGCAGCGGCGGCTGGCCTCGGAGCCGGAGGATGCGAAGGCGCTCAAGGGGACGCGCTATGCGTTGCTGAAGCACCCGGCGCGGCTGAGGCCTGGTGAGGCCCGGCGTCTGGAGACGTTGCGTCGTAAGAACCGGGCGCTGGACCGGGCCTACGAACTGAAGGAGTACCTGGCGACGATCCTGGGGCAGGCGACACCCGAGGATGCGCCGGCGCTGCTCGATGAGTGGCTGGAGTGGGCTGCGCGGTCCCGCCTGACGCCGTTCGTGAAGCTGGGGCGTACGATTCGGAAACACGCTGAAGGCATCCTGGCGTACCTGGACACGAAGATGACGAACGGTCCGGTGGAGGGCATCAACAACAAGCTGCGGGTGATCGCGCGTCGCGCCTATGGCTTCCACTCGCCCGGCGCGTTGATCTCGATGCTGTTCCTCTGCTGTGGAGGCATAGAACTGGCGCCGCCGCTACCCACACGCATTTGAGGAGACTCCGAAGTACCACGCCTCCAACTCTTCAACCGCAACGCGGTTCACGACCTGCCAGTGACCGTCGGCGACGCGTGAGCGAGTAACGAGACCCGAACTCAGCGAAGTAGACTCGAGTTGCGTCTTCAACTTCAGGCAATCTCCGGCGTCGCGATCGACGACGACGACAATCCGGTAGTTGTCGGGCAACCATCGCGCGTAGCCGCGCAGCCGATTTCCCAAGTTCCTCAGTAGATCCGGCTTGCCTTGAAAGGAGTGGATTGCAAACGTCGTTTCCACGGGCAACACGCGCGGCAACAACAGTTCCAGAAATGCCTCCATGGAACGTTCTTCAGTAAGCACTTCCAGGTGGTCAGCCGTCACCTTCCGCCTCCGCGAAGGCTGGGCGCCGGCCCGCCCTGGTTCTTCAACGGGTCGCCTGCCCCGAACTGGCCCTCCATCCACAAATCGCCGAGCTTCGCGCCCTCCGCTATGAATTCCGATACGCCGGGCAACTCATCGATTCGCCGCGTCCGTGTGTGGCCGTCCAGGTCTCGCCACAAGACGCGGACCTCTTCGGGGCGCAGAGCATCAAGAAAAAAGGGCGAATGGGTAGTGACGAGCAGTTGCGTACGCGCACTGGCGGCGCGACATTCTTCGCCCACATCGTGCAACAGTCTCGGATGCAGGAAGTTCTCCGGTTCTTCGATTCCGATGAAGGGTGCCGGTTCCGGATCGTTCAGCAGCACCAGATAGGCCAGCATCTTCAACGTGCCGTCGGAGGCGAACCGGGCCAGCACCGGGTGGTCGAACGGCGCATCCTTGATCTGCAATAGCAGCCGTCCACATCGTGCAACAGTCTCGGATGCAGGAAGTTCTCCGGTTCTTCGATTCCGATGAAGGGTGCCGGTTCCGGATCGTTCAGCAGCACCAGATAGGCCAGCATCTCCATCCTGCATGGTGTCGGCCACCACGCGCTCGATAAGCGGTACGCGCCCGCGCAACGTTTGGAAAATGCGTTCCAGCCGCTCCGGGTGACGCTCGCTGAGATACTGGATGACATTAGCCAGATTGTCCCCAGTCCGCGTTAGGCGTTCGTGGGGGCCGGCTTCGGGTAGACCGCGGGCGCTTTCCGCCGAGAGATATGAGACGTGCCACCCCATGATGAAGTCGCGCAGCGCCGCGACCCGGGGGTGCCCCTGGAACTGTCCCAGCGCGTTGACCGCGAGCAGGTCGGGTGACTTGAGCGGTGTCTCGACCCGCTGGTCCTCCGCGTCCGGTGCTTCGCCGCTCGCGGCCTGACCCCGGCCATTCTGATACTCGAGAAAACGGAAAGGAGCTCCGTAGCTGGCACGCTTCCAGCTCAGCCATTCGTGGACGATCACTGGCTTGTCGGCCGTTTCATCGACGGCCAAATGGTAGGTAATCAACGGGGTTTTCGGCCGCTCGCGGTATTTGATCTCTATCGTCACGGCTTCCTCGGCGCCGCGGGTCTTCAATTCCTTGGCCCGCCCCCGCCGGTCCCACGCACGCCGCAGGCCGGCTTCGAAGCACTCGGCGAGGAACGCGAACACGTCGAACACGGTAGACTTGCCGCTGCCGTTCGGACCGAGCAATACGGTCATCGGGGTCAAATTCTTGAGCTCGACGTTTCGTAGCGCGCGGAAGTTCGCCACCTTCAGGTACTCGATTCGTGGCGGTGCGGTGTGCGTCTTCCTATGGTTCATCTAGCGGCCCTCCTGGAGCGGGGAGAGGATATATCAAGAGGGTGGGCGTCGAGGACTGCGAGGCGGGCGCGGGGTCCGCAGCCGCACCGATCAGCGCCCGCGCGTCACCGAGATCGGGCTCGACCACGCCATCACCACCCGGCCCCGGACGTGGCCGCGCTGACGCAGGCGCACGTAGTAGATGGCGTCGTCGCGGAACCCGCCGTCGACGCTGGACCAGGCGAAGTCGAGCGCGTTCGGCTGCGGGTCGTAGATGACGGAGAAGCCGCCGTCCGCTTTCGAGAAGCGGAGGACCTGCACCGATTCGATGACGTCGGTGCCGTGAGCCGCGACGTGAAGCCGGGGCGGGCCGTCGGCCGTGGTCTCGCCGCCCATCGGCTCGCCGTCCACCGTGAAGTCGAGCAGGATGCGCGCGCCGGTGGTCCCGTAGGTGCGGCGCTGATACAGCCCGTCGAAGATCGCCTCGCGGGTCAGGGCCGGCGCCCGGACCGCGGCGACGCCCCAGTGGGGCTGGCCTGGGTGCGAGCGGTGGTCGTCTGAGGCGGCGATGGTGCTGAGCATCAGCCCGCGCGCCCACATGTCCTGCGCGGTGAGGCCGTCCGGGGCCGACGTGGAGTAGTTGGTGAAGTCGCTCTGCTCGAACGTCAGCGGGTGCGTCGGGTCGTAGGACTCGCTCAGCCCGTGCGCGGAGTAGATCTCGAAGTTGCGGCGCCGCTCGGGGTCGTGGGCGTCGGTGGTGAGGGGGGCGGGGAACTTGCCGGTGTGATGGGGAATGGTGAGCGCCTGTCCCGCCTCGAGTCGGGCCCAGAGCTCGGGCAGGGTCACGGCCTGCGGCGCCAGCAGCGGGCCCGGCGCGCCCCGGAAATAGACGTTGTGAGCGCCTCGGTCTGCAGCATCAAGGGGAGGGCGAGAAAAAGTGCAAGCAGGAAGCTCACCGCAGTCTCCTTGGATTCCCGTCGTTCGGCCGAGGGCCTGCGCGGCGGAAGCGGTGCAGAGTCCCGCCGGGCGGGTCGACCGGCAGGCGGAGCCGCACGCGACGATCGCCGGGCCCGGGAGTTTGCGTGGCAGAACGCTGCAGACTCCCGGGCACGTCCGGCCGCGCTACGCCTGCCCGCGCAGGAACTCGATGAGGAGCCGGGCGGTCTCTTCCGGCTGCTCCTGCTGCACCCAGTGGCCGGCGCCGTCGACCATGTGCACGCCCCGCATGTCGGTGCACGCCCGCTCCTGCATCCGCTCCAGGGCGCCCGGGCTCTGATAGCTGCCCCAATCGCTGGACCCGGCGATGAAGATCGACGGCTGGTCGATGGTCAGGCCGGCGAAGAGCTGCTGCTCGGGGCCGCCGATGCCGCCCGAGCGGTAGTGGTTCAGGCCTCCCTGGAAGCCGGTGCGGCCGTACTCCTCGGCATAGACCCGCAGCTCGTCGTCGGGGAGCCACCTGTTGGCGGCGATGTGATCGGCCGACGGCATGTGCTTGGCGACGGTCTCCGCCATGCCGTCGGCGAGGTCCATGATGTAGTAGGTCGGCATCTTGGACATCTCGGCCGCGGTCCGGGCCGCGAGCCGGTAGGGCTGGTTGCCCGCCCAGTCGGCGCTCTTGTAGTGGTAGTAGCCCCGCAGGAAGGCGTGCAGCCCCTGGGTCGCGCGCCACATGTTGGCGTTGGCCTCGCGGGTCCGGTAGTACCGCTGGTAGTGCTTCCGGGGCCTCGGCAGCGCCGCGAGGTCGTCGAAGAGCGTGGGCCCGGGCGCGGCAGGGTCGGCCGGCGGGTCGTCCGCGGTGTCGAAGGGCAGGGTCGGGGTGCCGCCGTTGGGGGCGCTCATCAGCGCCACCGAGCGGAACACGTCGGGCCGGGTCACCGCGCACCACGCCGCGACCGGCGAGCCGAAGTCGTGGCCGATGACCGCGGCCACCGAGCGGTAGCCGAAGGCGTGCACCACCCCCAGGGCGTCGCGCACGACGTTGAGCCGGCGGAACGAGGCGAGGTCGCCGTCGTAGTCGGCGTCCCAGCCGGTCGTCCGGCCGTAGCCCCGCTGGTCCGGGGCGAAGACGTGGTAGCCCTCGTCGGCCAGCGGCACGAGCAGGTTGCGCCAACTGTAGGCCAGCTCGGGAAAGCCGTGGAGCAGCAGCAGGGCGGGGCGGTCGCCCTCGAAGCCCGCCTCGAGGACATGGATGCGGAGGCCGTTGACGTCGTGGACGAAGCGCGAGCGCACCCCCGCGGGGAGCACGTCGGGGTCATAGGGGCCGATCGCGGTCCCCTGGGCGGCGGGGCGCGGGCGGGCGGCCGCGGAGGGCCGGGCCGGCGGCAACGGGGCCGCGGCGGCCGGCAGGGCGAGAGCGGCCGGGCCCAGGGCGGCGAGACCCTGCATGGCCTGACGGCGGGTCATGGCTCGAGACATGGTGATTCTCCCTTCGGGTCGCTACGGCGCCCGGTCTCGGCCGCCCGGGTAAACGGCGGCCGTGCTCCCGCAAGTATAGAACCTCGGGTGACTCGGGTGAGGAGGACCGAAGGGTTCAGACGCGCGCGCGTCTGCGTTACCATATGTCGCGATGACCCGGTTGGCACATCGCTTCGTCGTCTGCGCCGGTCTGGCTGCCGCGGGCTGGCTTCCCGCGCCGGCCGCCGCGCATCCGGCGCCGTTCAGCTTCGTCGACCTCCGCATCCAGTCCGCGACGATCGATGTCGAAGTGGTCGTCCACGCCTTCGACGTCGCCTACGAGTTCGCGATCCAGCCGCCGAACCGGGTGCTGGAGCCGGGTGGGCTGGGCACGCGCGCGCAGCGACTCGCGGACATGGTTCGGGAACGGCTGCAGATCACCGTCGACGGCCGCCCCGTCGCCGTCGCGACGTGGTCCGACCCCGAGCCGCTGCCGGAGCGGCAGTCGGTCAGCCTGCGCGGCCGCGTGGAGTTGGCCGGGGAGCCGGGGCTGATCGACGTCAGCGCGGTGATGTTCCCCTATGACCCCCAGCATCAGACCTTCGTCAACTTCTACGACGACGGCGCGTTGACCTCCCAGGCGATCCTGGGGGGCGGCTCGGTGAGCTTCGAGTACTTCGTCGGCAGCCGGCAGGGGACGGTGGCCGTCATCCGCAAGTTCGTGCCGCAGGGCATCCACCACATCCTGATCGGACCCGACCATCTGCTGTTCCTGGTCGGACTGCTGCTGCTGGGCGGCTCGCTGCGCCGGCTGCTGATGGTGATCACCGCTTTCACCATCGCCCACAGCATCACCCTGGCCCTCGCGGTGCTCGGTCTGGTGAGCCCGCCCGGCAGCATCGTCGAGCCGATCATCGCGCTCAGCATCGTCTACGTCGGCGCCGACAACCTGCTGGTGCGCGGGGGGCGCGACATGCGGGTGTGGATCGCCCTCGGGTTCGGGCTGATCCACGGGTTCGGCTTCGCCAGCGTCCTGCGGGAGATGGGGCTGCCGAGCGGCGCCCTGGGCTGGTCGCTGTTCTCCTTCAATTTCGGGGTCGAGATCGGGCAGGTGGCGGTGGCGGTCGTCGTAGCCTCGGCCCTGACCGCGCTGCGGGCGCGCAGCGAGATGGCCGGCCGGCGGCTGGCCGTGGCCGGATCGGTCGGGGTCATCGCGGCCGGAACGTACTGGTTCGTTCAGCGGGTGTTCTTTTCCGGAGGAATGGCATGAGAAGAGTGGCAATGCTCGGCGTGGTGGTGCTGGCGGGGGTGGTGTCGATGGTTGGCCTGGCCGGCCAGCAGGCGGAGATGACCATCGACGTCGAGCAGCTCGAGGACAACCTTTTCGTTCTCCGCGGCGGGGGCGGCAACTCGGCTGCGTTCGTGACGAGCGGCGGGGTGGTGCTGGTCGACAGCAAGCTCGCGGGATGGGGGCAGCCGCTCATCGACAAGGTTGGCGAGCTGACCCCGGATCCGATCGTCACCATCATCAATACCCACGCGCACTTCGACCACGTCGACGGCAACGTCGAGTTCCCCGCCTCGGTCGAGTTCGTGGCGCACGAGAACAGCCTGCGGCTCATGCGGGAGAACAACGCGGTGCGGGGGCTGGGCCGTCCCGCGCGGCCGAGTCCGTTCGAGGGCAGCGACGGTAACGGGCTGCCGGAGACCACGTTCAACGAGCGCTTGGCGCTCGGCCGCGGAGATGACCGGGTCGAGCTGCACTACTTCGGCCGCGCCCACACCGGCGGCGACGCCTGGGTGGTGTTCCCGGCCCTCGGGGTCATGCATGCCGGCGATGCGTTCCCCGGCAAGAATGTCCCGATCATGGACTCGAACAACGGCGGGAGCGGCGTCGACTATCCGGACACCCTGCGCAAGGCGTCCGAGGGAATCACCGGCGTCGAGCGCATCATCACCGGACACAGCAGCGTCATGACGCCGGCCGATTTGGCCGAGTACGCCGAGTTCGTGGGCGCGTTCGTCTCCGATGCTCAGGCGGCCAAGGCCGCGGGCACGTCGGCCGCCGACTTCGTGGCGGGCTGGGAGGTGCCGGCGCAGTACTCCGGCTACAACAAGGGGCCGGCCGAGCGGCTGACCCCCTACGTCGAGGACATCTACGCCGCAACGCCTTAGCGTTTGCTGAGACTGCCGTAGAGCCGTCGTGGCGCCGCGGTTCCGGATGCTGATAGCATGACCGTCGTGGGAAGCAGTTGACCAGAAGGTTTCGTCGGAAAGCGGCGACGGAGCCGCATGTTGAAGGGAAGAGATTCATGTCGAAACAGACCACTCGTCGCGAAGTTCTCCGGGGGGGTGTCGCGCTGGCCGGGCTCGGGGCCATCGGCGTGCCCGAATGGGCGTTTCCTGCGCTGGCGCAGGACGAAGAGCTGGTCGAGTTCACCGACCTGCCGGAAGAGATCGTGCTGGAGCGGACCCCGGACCGCCGCATCATCGACGTCCGGAATATCGACGGGCCGATCACGCCCGCCAACCAGTGGTTCACCACCCAGCACTACGGCCATCCGGAGGTCGATACGACCACCTACCGGCTGAAGGTGTCGGGCATGGTGGACAACGCGCTCAGCCTGTCGCTGACCGACCTGCGGAACCTGCCCAGCCGCGACCTCGTGTTCGGGTTCGAGTGCTCGGGCAACCGCGGACCGTTGAACGGGCTGTCGAGCAACGGGCGGTGGACGGGCGTCTCGTTGCGGACGGTGCTCGAGGCGGCCGGCCTGCAGGATCGGGCGCGCGAGATCGTCTTCTTCGGGGCCGACCACGGCGAAGAAGAGGTGCTGTTCCGCGGCCGGACCTACAACGTCGACCAGCAGTACGGCCGCAGCCTGCAGCGGGACATCGCCCTGTCGGACGAGCCGCTCCTGGCCTACGCGCTCAACGGCGATCCGCTGACCGCGCACCAGGGCCGTCCGCTGCGGTTGCTGGTGCCCGGCTGGTACGGCGCGCCGAACGTCAAGTTCCTGTCCGAGATCCAGGTGCAGGAAGACCTCTATCTCGGCAAGTACCAGGCGCGCTGGTACCGCACCCTGAAGGGGGAGATGATCAACGGCGAGATGAAGTGGGTCGAGACCGCGATCTCGAAGATGCGGTTGAAGTCGTACATCGCCCGCGTGACGAAGATGGGGGACCACCATCGCGTCTTCGGGGTCATCATGCACGACGGCACCCCCATCGAGTCGGTGGAGGTGCGAGTGGACGACGGTCCGTGGGAGGCGGCGACCCTCGACCCCACCATGACCGAGAAGTACTCGTGGAAGTTCTTCAGCTATGACTGGCACGGGGCGACGCCGGGCGAGCACACGGTCACCTCCCGTGCGGCCGACGCCAACGGCTACCGGCAGCCGACGGCCGAGGAGCTTGAAGTCAAACAGACCTTCCTCGAGCAGAACAACCAGCATCCGCGGACGCTGATCATCACCTGACGGCGGCGCGGCGGCGCTACGTGTCCTTCCGACGGCCCTGCAGATTCAGTCTGCAGGGCCGTCGTCGCTTTGCGCGGTACGATGCACGTGCGGGATGAAACGGGCAGGTGCGCATGAGCCAGGACGAACACTATCTGAAGACCGAGCTCTACGAGCTGGTCCGGAAGGACCGGGCGATCTTCGAGTTCCTGCAGGCCGGCTCGCTGGACGGCATCTGGTACTGGGACGTCGAGCGTCAGGACCAGGAGTGGATGAGTCCCCGGTTCAAGGAGCTCTTCGGCTATCGCGACGACGAGATCCCCGACACCTCCGAGTGGTGGATGGCCAACATCTTCACGGAGGATCGCGACGTCGCCCTCGACAACTTCGCCAAGCACCTCGCCGACGCCAACCACCCCTACGATCAGATCGTCCGTTACCGCCATCGCGACGGCAGCACGGTGTGGGTCCGCTGCCGCGGCCTCGCGGTCCGGAACGAGCGGGGAGAGCCGATCCGCCTGCTGGGCTGCCACACCGACGTGTCGGCGCTCAAACAGGCGGAGGAAGACCTGCGGGACCAGGCGACGGAGCTGCGGGAAGCCAAGGACGCGGCCGAGCGCGCCAACCGGGCCAAGAGCATCTTCCTGGCGAACGTCAGCCACGAGATCCGCACGCCGCTCAACGGTGTGATCGGGACGACGGAGCTGCTGGCCGAGACCGGCCTGACCCCGGTGCAGCGCGGGCACCTCGACGCCCTTCGCGAGTCGGCGGAAGCGCTGCTCGACATCATCAACGACATTCTCGACTTCTCGAAGATGGAGGCGGGCAAGCTGGCCGTCGAGTCCTACGGGTTTCGTCTCCGCGAGCGTCTGGAGGCGCTGGTGAAGTCGTTCGCGCCCCGCCTCCACGGCAAAGAGGTCGGGTTGTCGCACGAGGTCGCCCCCGACGTGCCGGACGCGCTGGTCGGCGACGCCCGCCTGCTGCGGCAGGTCCTGTCCAACCTCCTGTCGAACGCCGTCAAGTTCACCAGGCGGGGTGCGATCGCGTTGCGCGTCCGGCGGGAAGAACCGGCCGGCGACGGCATCCTGCTCCGCTTCGAGGTTTCGGACACCGGCATCGGCATTCCGGCGAACAAGCAGAAGGCGATCTTCGAGGAGTTCGTGCAGGCCGACGCGTCGACGACGCGGCGCTACGGCGGCACCGGCCTGGGCCTCGCGATCGCCTCCCGCCTGGCGGACGCCCTCGGCGGCGCCATCGGCCTGCGGAGCGAGCCGGGCAGGGGCAGCACGTTCCATTGCACCGCGCGTTTCGGTTTTCCCGCGACCGTCGCCGACGAGGCGCCGCCGAGCCAGGACCCGGTCGCCGTGGGCCGGCCGCTCCGCGTGCTGCTGGTCGAGGACTCCGTTGCCAACCAGAGGGTGGCGGTCGGTTTCCTCGAGCGGGCGCGCCATACCGTGCACACCGTGGGCGACGGCGCGGCGGCGGTCGAGGCCTCCGCGGCCGAGGGGTTCGACGTGGTGCTCATGGACCTGCAGATGCCGGAGATGGACGGCTACGCGGCGACGGCCGCGATTCGGCGGCGCGAGCAGGTGCAGGGAGCCGGCCGCACGCCGATCGTGGCCCTGACCGCGCGCGCGTCGCGCAGCAACGAGGCCTGGTGCCTGGCCGCCGGCTTCGACGGTTTTCTCCTCAAACCGTATCGCCCCAGGGAGCTCTTCGACGCGATCGCCGCCGTCGTGGAACCCGGGACGGCCGCTGCCGCCGATCGCGAGGCCGAGGGGGAGATGCGGACGGGTTCGGCGGGAACGCCGTCGAGCCCCCGTCTCGACTGGGGCGCGGCCCTGGAGTTCGTCGGCGGCGACAGCGAGCTGCTGACGAAGGTGATCGACGGGTTTCTCGGCCAGCAACCCTCGCTGATCGCGGAGCTCCGAACCGCGCTCCAGGCGGGCGATCTGGCGGTGGTGCAGCGCGTGGCGCATACGATTGCCGGTTCGCTGCGGTGGTTCGACGGCGCCCGGGTCGTGGCCCTCGCCCAGGCTCTCGAGGACCGTGGCCGGGAGGGCGCGCCGGCGCCGGCCGCCGCCGCGTGGCGCGTGCTCGAGCCGGAGCTGGATGCGGTCGTGGGCGAGCTCCGGAATCGGGTCGAAGGCGCGCGGTAGGCAAGAGTCAGACAGAGACGGCACCGTGGCTTGCATCCTGGTCGTGGACGACTCGGCGGCTGACCGTGAGATGGCCGGACACCTGCTCGAACGGGCGTCCTGGCGCGTGGTGTACGCCGAGCACGGCCGGGACGCGCTGGCGCAGATGCGGGTTCACGCCGTCGACCTCGTGCTGACGGACCTCGTGATGCCGGAGCTCGACGGCCTGGCGTTCGTCGAGCACGCGAAGGTCGATCATCCCCTCGTTCCCGTGGTCCTGATGACCGCACGCGGGAGCGAGGAGATCGCGGCGCGGGCGCTCGAGGCCGGCGCCGCGAGCTACGTGCCGAAGAAGCTGCTGGTGCGCGACCTCGTCGAGGTGGTGCAGCGCATGCTGGACGTGGTCCGGGAGCGCAAGAGCGACACCCGCCTGTTCGGACACCTGCGGACGGCGTCGTTCGTCCTGGAGAACGATCTCGATCTGCTCTCGTCGCTCGTCAGCTACCTGACGCGCGTCCTGCGGGATTCCGGCATATTCGACGAGTCTGACTGCCACCGGATCTCCACCGCGCTCGACGAGGCGCTGACCAACGCCTGCTACCACGGCAACCTGGAGGTGCGCTCGGAGATACGCGACCACGACGCGCGCGCCTACCGGGCGCTGGCGAAGCAGCGCCGCCTCGTTGCACCCTACTGCGATCGCCGGATTCACGTCAGGGTGACCCTGGCGTCCGATGCGGTGCGCTTCGTCATCCGGGACGACGGGCGGGGATTCGACTCGGCCGAGGTTCGGGACCCGACCGGGCCGGAGCAACTGCAACGGCCCAGCGGCCGCGGCATCTTCCTGATGAAGACCTTCCTGGACGACGTGCGCTACAACGTTGCCGGCAACCAGGTGACGCTGCTGAAGCGCCGCCGCGGCTGACGGCCGCGCGCGGGCTCGATCAGCGCTTCAGCGCCCGGACCACGACGACGGTCTTGTCGTCGCCGGGGGTCGCGTTCCCGCGCTCGAACCGCTCTGCCGCATGACAGATCTGCCGGGCCAGCTCGGGCGCTTGGCTGCCCCGGTGCTCGGCCATGACCGCCCGGACCCCTTCCACGTCGAAGAACAGGTCGGCCTCGTTCTGCGCCTCGGTCACCCCGTCGCTGTAGATGACGAGCCGGGCGCCCACGTCGAGGGTGACGGTCTGTTCCTCCCAGGCGGCGTCCGGGAAGAGCCGGAGCGGCGGCCCGGTCGAGACGAGGGCCGACTCGCCGTGGTCGTCCAACAGCAACGCCTTGGGATGTCCGGCGTTGACGAAGCTGAATTCCCCGGTGGAGAGCGCCAGCACGCCATAGAAGAGCGTGACGAACCGATCCTGGCTCTTGTCGTGCAGCAGCGCGCGGTTGAGGGTCTGAACGAGCTCGATCGGCGTCGCGCACGCCGCCGCTTCCGCGCGCAGGATTCCCTGGGTCTCGGCCATGAGAATCGCCCCCGGAATTCCCTTGCCCGACGCGTCTCCCACCGCGAGGGCCACGTGATCGTTCGGCAGCTCGATGAAGTCGTAGAAGTCGCCGCCCACCTGGCCGCTGGCGTGCAGGTAGGCGCCGATGTCGTGGCCGGCGGTCGGCGGTATGGCCCCCGGCAGGAAGGACTGCTGGACGAACGCGGCGATCTTGAGCTCGTAGTCCAGCCGCCGGTTCTGCTCTGCGAGCAGCCGATGGCGCTCGCGTGCATAGCGGATGCTGCGCACGAGCAGATCGGCGATGAGCCGCTCCTTGACGAGGTAGTCCTGCGCGCCGCGCTTGACCGCCTTGAACGCGACCTCCTCGTCGTCGAGCGCGCAGAGGACGACGACGGGCGCGGTCTTGTCCAAGTGCCGAATGACTTCGAAGCCCTCGCCGCTCTGGGCCGCTGCCCGCGACAGGCCCAGCAGTACCGCGTCGTACGGGCGCACGCCGAGCTCGGCCACCGCGTCCTGCGCCGCGGGCACGACCACGACGGTAAACGAAGGCGTGGACACCTGCTGCATGAGGGCGCGTACCCGGGCTTCGTCGCCGGGGTCGTGCTCGACGAGCAGCACGCGAACGTTCGAGACAGTCTGCCTGGCCACCGCGTTCCCTAACTCACCCGCTCGGCCCTACTCGAAGCTTCGCATGGCGTCCGCCTCCGAGCGGAAGGTGTCGAACACCACCTCGAGCTTGGTCGTAACCATCAGGTCCCAGACCCGCTCGGTCAGATTGAGCAGCTTGAGCCGGCCGCCGGCGTTCAGGACCGCGGCGCGTTTCGACAGCAGCCCACCGAGCGCCGCGCTGTCGATGAACGCAACGCCGCCGAGGTTGAGAACCAGCTTCGAGCGGCCGGCGTCGAGGAGATCGTCGATCCGGTCCCACAGCGCGTCGGCTGCGTCCCCGGCCAGCTTGCCGGAGAGATCGAGCACCGTGACCGCGCCGACCTCCCGCTGGCCGATCCGAAGCGCCATCGGCAACCTCCTCGGTCAATGCTGACCCAAAGCGCGCCGAAAGGCAAACACGCGGAGTCGTGGCGGGTCCGTCGCGAGGCAGCGATCCCGCGGTCCGGCGAGCCGGCCCGGGGCGGTGGCGGGGGACGGCCATCGTTCGTGACGGTTGCGGACTTGCCGTCCGAGTTGCATGATTAGGGGCGGATACCGGCCGGCTCGACGGACCGACCGCGTGGAGGAGTGATGATGGGGGCCGAGAGGCGGTCACGAGGATGGTTCTGGCTGGTGGTGTGCCTGGTGGCCGCGCCAGTGGGCTCGGCCGCGAGGCCGGCCAACGACGACGGCCGCGCCCTGATCGCGGCGGTCGAGGCGCAGGACGTCGACGCGGCGCGGGCGTTGATCGATCAGGGCATCGACGTCGGCGCCGCCGAGCCCGACGGCGCGACGGCGCTGCACTGGGCGGCGTACCACGACGCCGTGGAGCTCGTCGACCTGCTGATGGGAGCCGGTGCCGCGGTCGATGCGGCGAACGACTACGGGGTGACGCCGCTGGCCCTGGCGTGCGACAACGGCGCGGCGGCGACGGTCATCCGGCTGCTGGCGGCAGGGGCGGACCCGAATCGGGCCCGCGCCACCGGCGAGACGCCGGTCATGACCTGCGCCCGGACCGGCTCCGTCGAGGCGGTGGCCGCCCTGCTGGCCCGGGGCGCCGACCCGACGGCGGCGGAGGCTTGGCACGGCCAGACGGCGCTCATGTGGGCGGCCGGCGAAGGACATGCGGATGTCGTGCGGGTGCTGATCGAGCAGGGGGCGGACGTCGAGGCCCGTTCGAAGGGTGGGTTCACGGCGTTGCTGATCGCGGCGCGGAACGATGATCCGGCGCTCGTCGGACATCTCGTCGCGGCCGGCGCGGAGGTGAACGCGACAGCGCCCGACGGCACCACGCCGCTGCACGTCGCGGCAGTTCGCGGCCATGTAGCGCTGGCCACGAGGCTGTTGGAGCACGGCGCGGACGCGAGCGCCGACGGCCCCGGATATACCGCCCTGCATTGGGCGGCAGGGTCGTGGCACACGGAGCTGACCGGCCGTCTGCGGGGCATCGCGACCGACGCCGACGCGGAATGGCGGTCGCTCAACGGCGTGCGCGGCGGCAAGCTCGCCCTGGTCGATGCGTTGCTGGCCCACGGGGCTGACCCGGACGTTCGGCTCGGCAGCGCGCCGCCGCAGTTCGGCTTCGCGAGCCAACGCTTTCGGGTGAGCCTGGTCGGCGCCACCCCGTTCCTGCTGGCTGCGATGGACGCCAACGTCGACGTGATGCGCCGCCTTGCGGGGGCCGGCGCGGACACGCGGGCCGCGACCGACGAGAACACCACGCCGTTGATGGTGGCGGCGGGGCTGGGGCAGGTGCCGGCCGAGACCCGGGTGACCGGGGACGAGGCGATCGACGCGGTCCGTCTGGTCCTGGAGCTGGGCGCCGACGTCAACGACGTCAACCTGGCCGGCCGTACCGCCCTCCACGGGGCGGCTCACATCCGGTCCGACGCCATCGTGCAACTGCTGGTCGACCGGGGGGCGCTGGTGAACGCCGGGGACCAGCGCGGCATCACCCCGCTGATGATCGCGGAGGGCGGCGGCCATATCCTGCTGCCCGGTCTGGGGGGCGGGAGCACCGCCGAGCTGCTGCGGGCGCTCGGCAGTGACGAGACGGTGAGGTCGAGCTTCATCGAGAGCTTCAGCCAGGGACTCATCCGCTAGGAGCCCGGGTGAAACCGCGTGTTGCACCGAGACTCGAATGCAGCGGGGCTTCTTGCCGCGGACTCCCAGCCGGCGGCCCGGGGTGCCGGTGGGCGTGGGTGATGAGAGGAGTACGCCGATGATGCGCGTTGGTTGGCCGGCGGCGGTCGTGCGTGGCGTGGCGGCGCTGGTGTTCGGGTCCCTCTTCATCGGTGCGGGGGGCGCGGCCGCGCAACCGGCCGGCGCGGCGGCGGAACCCGAGGCCAGCCGGATCGCGGCTGCGCCGTCGACGTACCGGGCGGTCCTCGACCGCTACTGCGTGGCCTGTCACAACCCGCGCACGCGGGCCGGGAACCTCGCCCTCGATACCGTCGATCTCGAACAGGTCGGCCCGGATGCGGAGCTGTGGGAGAAGGTCCTGCAGAAGCTGCATACGCGGGCGATGCCGCCCCCCGGGCGTCCCCGGCCCGCGCCGGCGGTCTACGACGCGTTCGGCACGTGGCTCGAGCGCTCGCTGGACCGGTGGGCGGCCGATCACCCCAATCCGGGACGGCCGGCGATTCACCGCCTCAACCGGCTGGAGTACGCGAACGCGGTGCGCGATCTGCTGCATCTCGACGTCGACGCGCAGACCCTGCTGCCGGCCGACGATCTCGCGTTCGGCTTCGACAACAACGCCGATATCCTGACCGTCGCGCCCGGACTGCTCGCGCGATACATGTCCGCCGCGCGCACCGTCAGCCGCCTCGCCGTCGGCGATCCGTCGATCGAGGCCGACATCGTGCGGTATCCGATGTCGCGGCTGCTGGTGCAGGACGGCCGGATGAGCGAGGACCTGCCGTTCGGGTCGCGC
The DNA here is from genome assembly GCA_965229825.1 of Vicinamibacterales bacterium. Lineage (GTDB taxonomy): Bacteria > Acidobacteriota > Vicinamibacteria > Vicinamibacterales > UBA8438 > JAJEEA01. The sequence goes on along the minus strand of CBDDJQ010000008.1, from coordinate 323,958 downwards.
GGCGGCGCCGCGGTGCGGCATCTCTTTCCCCGCGACGGCGACTACGTGCTGCGCATCGAGCTGCAACAGAACCGGGGGCGCAACGAGCCTCAGGAGATAGACGTCCGGGTGGACGGGGAGCGCATCGCCCTGCTGCGCGCGGGCCGCTGGCCGGCGGACGCGTCCGCGGGGACGGCGCCGGCCACCGCACCGCGCGACGGGCTCGTCGTGCGCTTCCGGGCCCGCGCGGGGACGCGGGTGGTGTCGGTCTCGTTCACGGGGCGGACGAGGGTTCCCGAGGGAGTGGCGCCGGCCCGCCTGCCGTTGTGGACGTTCTCCACGGGCCGGGGCTACGTCGAGCCGATGGCCCTCGAGAGCCTGGAGATCGAAGGACCGTACGGTGCGCCCGAGACCGCCGGGGCCCCGGCGGCGGACACTCCCAGCCGCCGGCGCATCTTCGTATGCGAGCCGGCGCGCGCGGCCGATGACGAGGCCTGCGCGGTCCGGATCCTGGAGACGCTGGCGCGGCGGGCGTTCCACCGGCCGGTGATGGACGAGGATCTGCAGGTTCTGCGCGCCTTCTACAGGGAAGGACGGGCGGAAGGAGACTTCCGGACGGGAATTCGGCGCGCTCTCGAGAGCATCCTGGTCGACCCGGAGTTCCTCTTCCGCGTCGAGCGCGACCCGGTCGGCGCCGCCCCCGCGACGGCGTACCGCCTGAGCGGCGTCGAGCTCGCCGCGCGCCTGTCGTTCTTTCTCTGGGCCAGCGTTCCGGACGACGAGCTGCTCGAGGCCGCGGCCGGCGGCGGGCTGCATGATCCGCAGGTGCTCGACGCGCAGGTGCGGCGCATGCTCGCCGACGAGCGCGCCGGGACCCTCGTCACCAGCTTCGCCGCGCAGTGGCTGCACCTGCGCCGCATGCGCACCATCACCCCGGACGTGAACGCCTTTCCCGCCTTCGACGAGAACCTGCGGGACGCCCTGATCCGCGAGACGGAGCTGTTCGTGGCGAGTCAGTTGCGGGACGATCGCAGCGTGGTCGAGCTGCTGACGGCCGACTACACCTTCGTCAACGAGCGGCTCGCCCGGCACTACGGCATCCCGAACGTGTACGGGTCCCGCTTCCGGCGGGTGCGGTGGAACGACGAGAAACGGCGCGGCCTGCTGGGACAGGGCAGCATCCTGACCGTGACCTCGCTCGCCACGCGCACCTCGCCGGTGGTGCGGGGCAAGTGGATTCTGGAAAACGTGCTCGGCACGCCTCCGCCGCCGCCGCCGCCGGACGTGCCGGAGCTTGAAGAGGGGAGCGAGAGCGGCGAGGCGGCGTCCCTGCGCGCGCGCCTCGAGGCGCATCGCGCCAACCCCGTCTGCGCCAACTGCCACGCGCGGATGGACCCGCTCGGCTTCGCCCTCGAGAACTTCGACGCGGTGGGGCAGTGGCGCGAGTCCGATGCCGGCGGCGGGCTCATCGACGCCTCCGGCGTGCTGCCCGACGGCGCCGTCTTCGACGGGCTGCCCGCGCTGCGCGACGTGCTGCACGGGCGCCGCGACGAGTTCGTCGCCACCGTCACCGAGAAGCTGCTGACCTATGCGCTGGGACGCGGCATCGAGCACTACGACCGGCCGGCCATCCGCGCCATCGTGCGCGAGGCCGCGGAGGACGACTACCGCTGGTCGTCTATAATCCTCGGCATCACCCGCAGCCTCCCGTTCCAGATGAGGAGATCGGAGTCATGATCATCACCAGAAAGGCGCTTCCCCGGCGCACCGTGCTTCGCGGCCTCGGGTCCGCGGTGGCCCTGCCGCTGCTGGACGGCATGGTTCCGGCGCTGACCGCGCTCGAACGGACGGCGGCGAAGGCGAAGCCGCGGCTGGGGGTGGTGTACGTCCCGCACGGGGCGGTCATGAACAACTGGACCCCGACGAGCGAAGGGCGCGGGTTCGAATTCAGCCCCATCCTGCAGCCGCTGGCGCCGTTCCGGGACCGGCTGCAGGTCCTGTCCGGGCTCGACCACGCCCCCGCCGCGCAGATGCCGGGAGACCCGGCGGGCGGCCACGGGCGCATCACCGGCGCGTTCCTGACCGGGGTGCACGCCAAGCCTACCGAGGGGGCCGACTTCGAGGCCGGCATCTCGGTCGACCAGATCGCGGCAAGGGTGCTCGGCCGGGAGACGCAGCTCGCCTCCCTGGAGGTGGGCATCGGCCTGCCGGAGTTCGGCGGCGCCTGCGATGCCGGCTTCAGCTGCGCCTACATCAGCACGTTGTCCTGGAGCACGCCGACGACCCCGCTGCCGATGGAGAGCAATCCGCGGGCGCTGTTCGAACGGCTGTTCGGCGACGGGGCCAGCACCGACCCCGAGGCGCGGCGCGCCCGGCGGCGGCAGGACCAGAGCATCCTCGACGCGGTTACCCGCAAGGTGGCGCGGCTGCGGAAGGGGCTCGGGGCGGCGGACCGGGCCAAGCTCACCGACTATCTGGCCGCGGTGCGCGACGTCGAGCGGCGCATTCAGCGGGCAGAGGCCGAGTCGGACCGCGAGCTGCCGATCGTGGCGCGTCCGCCGGCGAGCGTGCCGGCCTCGTTCGGCGAGTACGTCAAGGTGATGTTCGACCTGCAGGTGCTCGCCTATCAGACCGACATGACCCGGGTCGCCAGCTTCCTGATGACGCCCGAGCTGACCGCCCAGACCTATCCCGAGATCGGGGTGCCCGACCCGCACCACGCGCTGTCGCACCACGAGAACAAGCCGGAGAGCCTGGCCAAGCTGACCAAGGTCGGCGGCTATCACACCGAGCTCTTCGCCTACTATCTCGACCGGCTGCGGGCCACCCCGGACGGCGACGGGTCGCTGCTGGACCAGGTGATGGTTCTGTACGGCAGCGGCATGAGCAACAGCAACCTGCACAACATCCAGAACCTGCCGATACTGCTCGCCGGCGGCGGGGCGGGACGCCTGCACGGTAACCGCCACATCCGCTTCGCCGAGGGGACCCCGCTCACGAACCTCTATCTGTCGCTGCTCGGCAAGCTGGACGTGCCGGCGGAGCAGGTGGGGGACAGCACCGGCCGGCTCGTGGAACTGAACGACGTCTGATCGCGCCCCACCGTATTCGCCGGACCGCCCCCCACGGGCGGTCCGGCGTCTTCGGCGCCCGGCGCTTCCGGGGGCCGCCGCCCCGTCCGCGCCTGCCCGCCTCCGGCTGCCCCGCGACCTTGCTATCATGACTTGCTGGCGCGGCCTCGTCCGTTTCCCGGGGGCTGGCGGCGGTTCGGCTGCCCGGAGGCTGCGACGGCACCGGAGCCGCCCAGGACTACCCGTCGGTTCCGCGGGGGGTGGCGTCCGGGGGCGGCTGCGTGCAGCCCTGAAGGACGAACACAAATGAGACTGCCTGTCGGATCCCGATTGCTCGCGTCCTGCGGTGTCGCAGTGACGCTCGGCCTCGCCGCCTGCGGGCAGGCGCCCACCGGCGTCTCGTCGCAGATATCCCCCGAGTACCGCGAGACGGTGCGCGCGTTCTACCGGGGGTTGGCCGCCCTCGAGGTCGGGCTGCTCGACGACGCGCAGGCGCAGTTCGAGCGCGCGGCGGCCCTGGCGCCGGACGAGCCGGCGATCCGGGCGAACCTGGCGGTGGTGCACGTCGGCTTCGGCAACGAGACCGAGGCCGCGGTGCATATCGAGGCGGCCCGCGGCCTCGCCCCCGACAGCGCCGAGGTCCGCTTCCTGGAGGCCCAGCTCGCCGGCTTCCAGGGCCGCTTCGAGGACGCGGTGGCGGGGTTCCGGCAGGTGCTGGAGATCGATCCGGACCATCTCCGGGCCCGCTACGCGCTCGCCCAGGAGCTCGACCGGGCCGGCGGCGACGCCGAGGCGGCCGAGGCCCAGGCGCAGCTCGAGGCGATCCGGGACCGCCAGCCCGGCAACCTCGCGGTCCTCGTGCAGCACGCGCGGGTCGCGGCCCGCCGGCAGGACGCGCCGGTGCTCTCCGAGATCGTCGAGCGGTTGCAAGGGATGACCGGCGGGTGGCCGGATCTCGCCGTCACCCAGCTCGAGGGGCTGTCGGCGGCGATCGGGGAGGCGGACTGGCGCCGGGCCGCGACCTTCGCCCAGCTACTGCGCAACGTCCTCGTGCGCCTGGCCGCCTTCCGCGAGGACCAGGCCCGGGTCAGCGTCAGCGCCGAGGCGATCGCCGAACCCCTGATGCGCTTTCTCGTGTTGCCGTCGCCGCCCGCCACCGCCTCGCCCCGGGACGAGACCCTCGCCTACGTCGCCGAGCCGCTCGACCCCGGAGGTTCCGGCGACCAGGCGGTGGTCGCGGTGGTGCCGGGCGGCGAGGAGGCCCCGATGGTCTTCGCCGCGAACGGGCAGGAGGTGCGCCGCCTCGGCGATCCGGACGGCGGTGCCGGCTTCCCGTTTCCGGCCGGGACGGGGCCGGCGGGGCCGGCGTCGCCGTCCGCCAACGGCCTGCTCGCCCTCGACTGGAACGGCGACTACCGGATGGACCTGGTGCTGGCCGGACAGGGGGGGCTCCGACTGTGGAGTCAGTTTGAAGCGGGCGAGGGTTTCGGAGAGGTGATGCTGCCGGGGGCGGTCGATGCCGCGGTTCGCGGCACCTACGGGGTCTGGGCCGCCGACACCGAGATGGACGGGGACCTCGACATCGTCTTCGGTCCGACCGCGGGGGCGCCGTCGGTGCTGCGCAACAACGCCGACGGGACGTGGCGGCGGGAGAGCCCGTTTCCCGGCGTGACCGCCCTCAGGGACTTCGGCTGGGGAGACTTCGACCGCGACGGCGACCCCGACGCCGCGCTGCTCGACGGCGACGGCACGGTGCACCTGTTCGAGAACCGTCAGGCCGGCCGGTTCGACACGGCCGCCCCCCTGCAATTGCCGGCCGCGGCAATCGCTCTCGCCGTCGGCGACCTCGACGCCGACGGCCGGCTCGACCTCGCGCTGCTGGACGCGGCCGGCCGGCTGTGGCGGGGAAGCTGGGACGGTGCGGGGTGGGAGACCAGCGAGGTCGCCACCTGGGCCGCGTTTCCCGCCGGGGCCGCGCCCGGCTCCCACCGCCTGCTGCTCGCCGACCTCGACAACAACGGGGCCCTGGACGTGCTCGCGTCGGGCGCATCCGGCACCCGGATATGGCTGGCCGACGAGCGGTCCCGCCTCGAGCCGCTCGACGCGGAGGTCGACGCCGAAGTCTTCGCCGCCTCCGACCTGACCGGCGACGGCCTGCTCGATCTCGTCGGCGTGCGGGACGGAACGCCGGTGCGGCTGGCTGCGCAGGCGGACGCCGGCTACGGCTGGCAGCAGATTCGCCCCCGCGCGCACATCGCGGCCGGCGACCAGCGCATCAACGCGTTCGGCGTGGGCGGGGAGATCGAGGTGCGCGCCGGCCTCCTGGTCCAGAAGCAGGTGCTGACGGGCGCACCGGCTCACTTCGGGCTGGGGGTGCAGACCCAGGCCGACGTCACCCGCATCAGTTGGCCCAACGGCGTGACCCAGGCCGACTTCGAGTTCGCCGCCAATCAGGTCATCGTGACCGAGCAGCGCCTCAAGGGATCCTGCCCGTGGCTCTTCGCCCACGACGGGACCCGCGTGCAGTTCGTCACCGACTTCATCTGGCGCTCGCCCCTCGGCCTGCGCATCAACGCCCAGGACACCGCCGACATCGCCTACACCGAGGACCGGGTGCTCATCCGGGGCGATCTGCTGGCCGCGGTGGACGGCGAGTACGACCTGCGGATCACCGCCGATCTGTGGGAGACGCACTTCTTCGATCACGTGTCCCTGCTGGTGGTCGACCATCCGTTGGACACCGAGGTCTGGGTGGACGAGCGCTTCGCCCGCGACCCGGTGTCGCTCGACACCATCGTGACCGGCCTGTCGCGCACCGTGACCCGGGTCTGGGACGACGCCGGCGCCGACGTGAGCGGGCTCGTCGCGAAGCGGGACAACCGCTACGTGGCGTCGTTCGACGAGGGCACCCACCAGGGTGTCGCCCGGCCCCATTACCTCGAGCTGGAGCTCGACGAGGCGGTCGAGGCGTGGGACGCGGTGACCCTGCTTGCCTACGGCTGGGTCTATCCGACCGACAGCAGCATCAACGTGGCCCTCGGACAGGGGAAGCACCCCATCCCCCGCGGGGTGGCCCTGGAGGGGCTGAACGCGAAGGGACACTGGGTGACCCTGCACCCGGACCTGGGCTTCCCCGCCGGCAAGCTCAAGACGATGGTCGTCGATGTGCCGCGACTCGCGAACGGGCGGCGTCCGCGGCGCCTGCGCCTGCGCACCAACCTCGAGATCTACTGGGACTGGATCGCCCAGGCCCCGCGGCTCGACCCCGATCTGCGGCGCGAGACGCGTCTGACCCCCGCCGTCGCCGACCTCCGCTACCGCGGCTACTCGCGGACCGAGCTGCTGGGGCCGCGCGGGCTGGAGTTGCCGGACTACGAGATCGCCAACCACCGACCGCAGTGGCGCGACCTGGTCGGCTTCCACACCCGGTTCGGCGACGTGCGCGAGCTGCTGGCGGGGGTGGACGACCGCTACGTCATCATGAACGCCGGCGACGAGATGCGGCTCCGCTTTCCGGCCCCGGCGCCGCCCGAGGCGGGGTGGCGGCGCGACTTCGTGCTGATCGGCGACGGCTGGGTCAAGGACGGCGACTTCAACACGACCCACGCGAAAACGGTGGGGCCCCTGCCGTCGCACGCGCAGCCGGTGTACGACCCGGAGGCGTCGCCGGTGCTCGAGGACGACCCCGTGTATCTTCGGCACCCCGAGGACTGGCTGAACTGGCATACTCGCTTCGTCGCGCCGGACCGCTTTTTGCGCGGCTTGCGGCGCGTTGCTCTGGAACCGAAGTCGTCGGACGGGCGCAAGCCGTGACGGCTTGCGACGGAGGGAGGTAGCCAATGAGAGTGCAGACAGGCGGCTCGAGCAGATCCCTGATGGTGGATGTTGCCCTGGCGTTCGGTTGTGCCCTGGCGGTGTCGGTGAACGCGGTCGCGCAGCTTCCCGGTCTGCCGGCGGTGCCGCTGCCCACCGAGCCCCGGGTTTTCGACACCGCCGAGCAGCCGCAGGTGCGCCTGGTGGTGCTGACCCGCGGGCTGGAGCATCCCTGGGGGCTGGCGTTCCTGCCCGACGGCCGCCTGCTCGTGACCGAGCGGCCGGGGCGGCTGCGCCTCATCCGCGACGGCGTGCTCGACCCCGTTCCGGTGAGCGGGGTGCCCGAGGTCCACGCGGTCGGGCTCGCCGGCCTCATGGACGTGGCTCTGCATCCGCGGTTCTCCGAGAACCAACTCGTGTATCTGACCTACTCGAAGCCGTCCGGCGAGGGCGCCCGCGTGACCCTGGCGCGGGGACGGCTGACGGAGCACGGGCTGGCCGACGTCAGCGATCTCTTCGAGTCGGACCGGGTCCGAGGCACCGCCGCCTCGCGCGTCGTCTTCGCGCCCGACGGCAGCCTGTTCATGACCGTGGGCGGGGCGTTCGGCGCGACCACCGGCGGTCCGCGGGCGCAGGATCCCGGAGATACCGTCGGCAAGGTCGTGCGCCTGCTCGACGATGGCGGCATCCCCGACGACAATCCGTTCGTCGGGCGGGACGGATACCGGTGGGAGATCTACTCCCTCGGCCATCGGAATCAGCTCGGCGCGGCCATGCATCCCGAGACCGGGATGCTCTGGGCCAACGAGAACGGCCCCCTCGGGGGCGACGAGGTGAACCGGATTCGCGCCGGCGCCAACTACGGCTGGCCCGTCGTCTCCTACAGCCGCGAGTACTCCGGCGGCCGGGTCGCGGCGCGCACGTGGCAAGAAGGGATGGAGCCGGCCGAGATCGTGTGGCTGCCGTCGATTGCCCCGTCCGGCATGGTGTTCTACGACGGCGACCGTTTCCCCAACTGGCGCGGCCACCTGTTCGTCGGCGCGCTGCGCACCGGCATGATCCGCAACACCGGCCACCTGGAGCGCATCGTCTTCAACGAGCAGGGCCAAGAGGCCCGCCGCGAGTGGCTGCTGACCGAGCTGCGGCAGCGCATCCGCGACGTTCGCCAGGGCCCCGACGGGCTCCTCTACGTGCTGACCGACGCCGACGACGGGGCGATCCTGCGCCTCGAGCCGGTCGAATGATGATGGGGAGCAGCGCACCAAGACCGAGTTCGGAAGGCGCAAAGGCAGGCGGCGCACCCACACTCGACGTCTTCGCCCTCCGAGACAGCGTCGTCGACGAGTACAAGCGCTTCGCGACGTCGTTCACGACGATCCACGCCCAGGACGTCCGTGAGCAGATTGAGGCCATCTACGCCGAGCAGCGCTACTGGCCCGAACCGCTCATCCAGATCAACCCGAGCTACAAGCGCTCGACGGACGTCGGCGCCTTGGCTGCTAACGGCGTGCTCGACCCTGGCTGCGCCGACATCTTCCGAGCGAACGGTCAGCCACTGTCTCTCTACAAGCACCAGGAGCAGGCCGTAGCGCTCGCCGCAGAAGGCGAGAGCTTCGTGGTGACGACCGGTACGGGGTCCGGGAAGTCGCTCTGCTTCTTCATCCCGATCGTCAGCCATGTGCTGGACGCACGGCGGGCGAGTGCACAACGGCGCACGCGCGCCGTCGTCGTCTACCCGATGAACGCGCTCGCGAACTCCCAGATGGAGGAGCTCGACAAGTTCATCGGCCAGGTGCCTGGAGACCAACCGATCACCTTCGCCCGCTATACAGGACAAGAGGACGGAGACGAACGGAAGCGGGTCGCCGACGAGCCCCCGGACATCCTCCTCACCAACTTCATGATGCTCGAGCTCCTCATGACGCGGCAGGAGGAGATCGACCGCCGCGTCATCGGCAACTGCGAGGACCTTCGGTTCCTCGTGCTGGACGAGTTCCACACGTACCGCGGTCGCCAGGGTGCGGACGTGGCGCTGCTGGTGCGCCGTGTCCGTGAGCGCCTTCAGCCCGCGAAGCTCCTGTACATCGGCACCTCGGCCACAATGACAAGCGAAGGATCCATCGAGGACAAGAGCCGCGTGGTCGCAGGCGTGGCCTCGAAGCTCTTCGGGAGCCAGATCCCCGAAAGCAACGTCATCGCCGAGACGCTCGAGCGCATCACCCTTTCGACCGCCACCGCAGATTCGGTAAGGCCGGACCTCGGCGAGGCCATCGATGCCGGCGTACCGCCGCATATCTCCGACGCGGCGTTCCAGGAGCACCCGCTCGCGGTGTGGGTGGAAACGCGTCTCGGTATCTCGTTCTCCGAGGTCGACCAGCGCTGGGTCCGGGCGAAGCCCATGACGGTGACCGAGGCGGTGGCCAAGCTCTCGGAGGAATCCCGTCGGCCGGCCACCGCCTGCCGCAACGCGCTACGAGACCTTCTTTTGGTGTCAAGTGTCCCTGAGCGCGCGCGGACTTCGAACCCTGGTGCAAGCGAGAAGAGTTTCTTCGCATTCAAGCTCCACCAGTTCATCTCGGGCGCCGGGCACGCCTATGCAACGATCGAGCCGCCCGGCACCCGCAAGTTGACGGTCGATGGTCAGCAGTTCCTGCCGGGCCACGCAGACAAGCGCCTTTATGCCGTGCATTTCTGTCGCGAGTGTGGGCACGAGTATCACCCGGTGCGGTTGGCGCATAAGGACGGGGCCCTGATTTTCCTCGCGCGGGACATCGACGACGCGCCACCGACCAGGCAGGACGAGGCCGACCGCGACGCGCAGGAGGCGCAGCCCGATGCCGAGATCTTCGGCTTCCTGACACCACAACAGCCCAACGATCCCGATTTCGCCTTCGCCGACCTCGACGAGGACTATCCGGAGCCCTGGCTCGAGTTCGACGCCGGCGGCAGCCTGCGGCTCAAGGCGTACTACCGCGACGCACGTGCTCGGCGCTTCGCGGTCGCGCCCGACGGGCGCGTCGCTTCGGGGACGACGGTGTGGTTCTTGCCCGGCAAGTTCCGACTCTGCCTCCGTTGCGGGAACACGCAGGGGGGAGCGGCGCGCGATCGAACGCGTCTCGCCTCGCTCTCGGCGGAGGGCCGCAGCTCGGCGACCACCGTGCTCGTCGGCAGCGCGCTGCGCTGGATGCACGGCGCCCAGTCGGGGTTGGATCGCTACACCCGAAAGCTTCTCGGCTTCACCGACAATCGTCAGGACGCCGCGCTCCAGGCCGGCCATTTCAACGACTTCCTCTTCGTGAGCCTCGTCCGTGCGGGTTTTCTCGGCGCGCTGCAGGGTGCCGGCTCGGATGGGCTCCGTAGCGAGGAGCTGGGCGTTGCCCAGCAGCGCACGCTCGGCTTCGACCGAGCGGACCCGCAGATCCGCGCCGAATGGCTGCTCGAGCCGACGCTGCGCGGCTTCAACCTGCAGGAAGCCGAGGGCACGCTTCGGCAGGTGCTGACCTACCGCATCTGGTTCGATCAACGCCGCGGCTGGCGGTACACGAACCCGAACCTCGAACAGCTAGGCATGGTCCGGGTGGAATACCTCGGCCTCGAGGACCTCGCCGCGGACGACGAGCTGTTCGCCGACTCGCACCCCCTGCTGAAGCAGGCCAGCCCCGCTGACCGGGCGGCGGTCTATCGCGAACTGCTCGACCACATGCGGAAGTGGATGGCCATCCGCAGCCAGGTCCTCGACACCGCCGTCCTCGAGCAGTTGGTCGCGAAGTCGCACAGCCGGCTCCGACCGCCTTGGGGAATCGGCATTTACGAGACGCCGAAAGCGGCGCGCTGGCTGATGATCGTCGCGCCCACTCGCCGGGCGACCACGCTCCGCGACATGGAGCTGATCGTGCGCGGCGGCTCGCGAAGCGGTCTTGGACGAACGCTGCGCTCGACGCGCCTCTGGGGCGGCGACACGTCCATCCGCGACCTGAAGTCGAAGGAGTTCGACCAGTTCGTCGAGGACCTGCTCCGGGCGGGCGCGACGCACGGCCTCGTATCGGAGGAAAGCACCCCGTTCGACCAGCCCGGGTGGCGACTCAACGACGCGTGCGTCGTCTTCCACCTGGGCGATGCGCAGACGGACGGCAGCGATTCCTCGCAGAACGCGTTCTTCCGCGACCTCTACGAGAACCTCGCGGGGATGCTCCGAGCCCCGATGCACCCGCTCTTCGGGTTCGAGGCGCGCGAGCACACCGCCCAGGTCGATCGCGACAACCGGGAGATCCGGGAGAAGCGCTTCCGCTTCGGCGCGCGCGAGCGCGAGGAGCTTGCGACGGACGAACAGCGACTCCGGGAGGCCGGCGAGGCCAATCGGTTCCTGCCGGTTCTCTTCTGCTCCCCGACGATGGAACTGGGCGTCGACATCGCGGCACTGAACGCGGTCCACATGCGCAATGTGCCGCCCACGCCGGCCAACTACGCCCAGCGCGGCGGACGCGCGGGCCGCAGCGGTCAGGCCGCCCTGGTGATCACGTACGCGTCTTCTCAGAGCCCGCACGACCAGTACTTCTTCCGTGATCCCAAGGCGATGGTCCACGGCGAGGTACGTGCGCCGATCCTCGATCTCGCGAACCGGGACCTGATCGACAGCCATCTCCAGGCGGTCTGGCTCTCATGCGTCGACCAACCGCTCGACGCGTGCATCGCAGAACTGCTCGTCCTCAACGACGCCGGCCGGCCGCTCGATCCGGACATCAAGGCAACGCTGAAGGAGAGCCGCGTCGCGGACCGCGCGGGTGAGCGCATTCGGCGTGTCCTCGAGCTGGTCGCAGACGAGCTCACGCCCGAGCTGGCGCCCTGGTACACGGGGCGGGACGCCTGGTCGGATGCCATCGTGGCGGCGGCGGCGGCGCGATTCGATGAAGCGTTCAATCGGTGGCGAGACCTCTTTGCCGCCGCCGAGGAGCAACGGGACGCCGCGCGGAGGACCATGGACGACTACTCCGCGTCCTACCGGGACAAGCGGGCGGCGCAGACCCGGCACGCGCAGGCGCTGGACCAGCTCAACCTGCTCCAGCGCGGGAAGAACGCGCTCTCGAGCGACTTCTACACCTACCGCTACCTCGCCACGGAGGGCTTCCTGCCCGGGTACAACTTCCCGAGGCTTCCTCTGCTGGCGTACGTGCCGGCGAGCCGGGATGGTCGCGGGCGGCAGACGTACCTCCAGCGTCCGCGCTTCCTTGCGCTTGCCGAGTTCGGTCCCCGCAGCCTCGTCTATCACGAAGGACGCGCCTACCGGGTCGTGCGAGCGCTGCTCTCGCTCGGTCACCGGGAGTCGGCGACGCCCGACGTGCAACTGCCTACCAGAGCCGTGCGAATCTGTGCGAGCTGCGGCGCAGGGCACTTCGGCGATGATCTGTCGATGTGCCACGCCTGCGGAACGTCGCTCGGCAACGCCGAGATCGTGGGCAACACGTATCGGATCGAGAACGTCGCCACGTATCCGGCCGAACAGATCACCGCGAACGACGAGGAACGCCAGCGCCAAGGTTTTGACCTGCAGACGACGTTCGAGTGGGCGATCCGCGACCAGGAAGTCGATGTCCGGGTCGCGTCGGCTTCGGACACGCAGGGCGAGATTGTACGCATGGCCTACGGCGCCGGGGCGACGATCACGCGGCTCAACAAGGGGCTGCGCCGGAGAGCCGACAAGAGGGTCCTCGGCTTCCGTATCGATCCGGTATCGGGGTACTGGGCCAGGAACGAGGAAGATGAGGCGGAGGAACGTGCACTCGATCCCACGGCCTCGCCCCGGCAGTGGATCGTCCCCAGCGTTCAGGACCGCAAGAACGCGCTCCTCTTCCAGCCCGTCGGCGACCCCCTTTCGCAGGTCACTCTGGCCACCGTGCAGCATGCGCTCCTGCGTGGTATCGAGGCGGTGTTCCAGCTCGAGGAAGGCGAGATGCTCGCCGAACCGATGCCCACGCGCGACGTGCGCAAGGGCTTCCTGCTCTACGAGGCCACCGAAGGCGGCGCCGGCGTTCTCACGCGACTCGTGAGCCACGAGACGATCCTCGCCTCGGTCGCACGAAGGGCGCTGCAGATCATGCATTTCGACGTCAGCGACGGTCCTCTGCCCGATTCCACAGCGGGCCTCTCGGACGAGCCGGGGACGGCCTGCGTCGCGGCCTGCTATCGCTGCCTGATGTCGTACTACAACCAGCCCGACCACGAGAGTCTCGATCGTCGCGACGAGGACGCCCGCGTGATGCTGCTGCGCTTGGCGCGTGCACGCACGGTGCAGCCGAAGAAGATCACCCTCGGGCTAGGCGCAATCGAGGCAGTTCAGTTCGCATTTGAAGTCCCCCCGGCCACCGCCACCCTCACCCAGTCGCTCAAGAATCGGTGGCGCGCGGAAGCAACGCGGCGCGGAATTCCCGATCCGGATCCGAAGCCCCTCGTGGCGGGCGAGCGTTCCGTGCCCTGCGTCTGGCGCAAGCACTACGTTGCGGCACTCATCGACGAGGCCGAACGTCCGGCTATGCAGGCGATGGAGGACCTCGGCTTCGAGGTGATTCGTTTCGAGGATCCCACGGGCTGGAACGCCGCCTTCGCGCGGCTGGCATCGGCTCTGGGGCACGCGTCATGAGCGACCTCCTCTACGCGCCCGGAAGCCTCGTCAGCGCCCGCGGGCGGGAGTGGGTTGTCCTCGGCGGAAGCTCGGCGGAGACGCTCCGGGTCCGTCCGGTCACGGGATCGGACGAGGATCGGACGCTGATCCACCTTCCGATCGAGGTCGAGCCGGTTGGCGAAGCCCGGTTCCCCTTGCCGAGCGCGCACCAGTTGGGCGGGCACGACTCGGCCCTCCTGCTTCGCGACGCGCTGCTGCTCTCGCTGCGTCGGGGCGCAGGACCCTTTCGGAGCTTCGGACAGATCTCGGTCGAGCCGCGCGCCTACCAGCTCGGGCCGCTGCTCATGGCCCTCAAGCTCGACCCGGTGCGCCTGCTCATCGCCGACGACGTCGGGGTCGGGAAGACGATCGAGGCCCTGCTCATCGCTCGCGAGTTGCTCGACCGCGGCGACGTCGATCGAACCGTTGTCCTCTGTCCGCCGCACCTCGTGGACCAGTGGGTCACCGAGCTGGAGGTTCGCTTCCATATCCGCGCCGCCGCCGTCACCGCTCGGAGCGCGCGACGCCTGGAGCGGGGCATTCCGCCCGGCGTCAGCATCTTCTCGGTGCACCCGCACACGGTCGTCAGTCTCGACTACATAAAGACCCGGGAAAGGCGTGACCACTTCCTCCAGGCGTGTCCCGACTTCGTGATCGTCGACGAGGCGCACACGTGCGCCTCGTCCGGTGGGGGCCGGCATCAGCGGTACGAGCTGCTCCAGGGCCTGGCCGGTAACGCAACACGGCACCTCGTCCTGCTCACCGCGACTCCGCACAGCGGCGATGACGCGGCCTTCTACCGGCTGCTCGGTCTGCTCGACCCGGATTTCGAGCGCCTGGCCGAGGTCACGGGCACGGAGCGCGGCCGTCTCCGCGAGCGCCTCGCGAACCACTTCGTCCAGAGACGCCGCCCCGACATCGCGGAGTGGCACGAGGGCAACCTCTTCCCGCGCCGCGAGACGAAGGAGCTCACCTATGAGCTCAGCGGTGCCTGGGAGGCATTCTTCAACGACGTTCTCGACTACTGCGCCGAGGTCGTCGAAACGGGCGCCGGGGACGAGCAGCGGCAGCGTCTCAACTTCTGGGGAACGCTGGCGCTACTGCGCTGCAGCGGGTCGAGCCCCGTCGCGGCCGTGCTGGCCCTGCGCACCCGTGCCGGCGAGGATCTCGGCGACGAGGCTCGCGAAGATCTTCTCGATCGCATATTCGACGGTGACGTCGATGCACTCATCGCCGACGACGTGGAGCCGCCGGCCGGTGGCGACAGCCCGGCACTGGCACGGCTGATCGCGCAGGCGGAGAAACTCGCGGGCCAGAGCGGCGATCCGAAGCTGATGGTCGCCTCGGAGCACGTCGCAGAGCTGGTCGAGGCGGGATTCAACGTGGTGGTGTTCTGTCGCTTCATCGCGACCGCCCACTACGTGGCCCGCCACTTCCGCGAGAACCTGACGGGCATTGACGGCGACGCCATCGACGCCGTCACCGGCGAGATGCCGCCTGAAGAGCGCGTGGCGCGGGTGGCGCGCATCGGCGGGGCCAAGGGCGCCGGCGTCCTGGTCGCCACCGATTGCCTGTCGGAGGGCATCAACCTGCAGGAGCACTTCGATGCCGTCGTTCACTACGACCTCTCGTGGAACCCGACGCGCCATGAGCAACGGGAAGGTCGCGTCGATCGGTTCGGTCAGCCGAGCCCGACGGTGCGCGCCGCGCTCCTCTACGGTGTCAACAACCCGGTTGACGGCGCGGTGCTCCAGGTCA
Source organism: Vicinamibacterales bacterium (assembly GCA_965229825.1). Lineage (GTDB taxonomy): Bacteria > Acidobacteriota > Vicinamibacteria > Vicinamibacterales > UBA8438 > JAJEEA01. The sequence continues at coordinate 308,682 of CBDDJQ010000008.1, read as the reverse complement.
TCCTGCGCAAGGCGGCCCGCATCCGCGAGGAGCTTGGTGTCCCGGTTCCCGTGCCCGACGAGGGCCGCTCGCTCACGCAGGTGCTGCTCAAGGCCGTGCTCTTGCGCCGGCGGGGCCGTTCCGACCCCATCGGGGACCGACAGCTCGAGCTGTTCGAGAGCCATTGGGAGGACGTGAAGGCGAAGGCCAAACGGAGCCGGACCGTGTTCGCCCAGCGACGCATCAAGCCCGACGAGGTGCTGCCCGAGTGGCACAAGAGCCTCGCCGCGGTCGGCGGCCGTGACGACGTGCAGCGCTTTGCGAGCCGCGCCCTGGCTCGACTCGGTTCCGGTCTCGAACCGCTCGGGCGGGGATTCAAGGTCCCGACGACGCCGCTGCCGGACGAGGTTCGCGAACGTCTGGAAACGGAAGACATCGCGGGCACGGTTTCCATCGACTTCGCGTATCCCGCGGCGCCCGGATGCCGTCCCGTCCAGCGCTGCCATCCCCTCATCGCGGTGCTTGCCGACACGCTGCTCGGGCGAACCCTTTCGGTCGGCGACAGCGACGCCTCGGCCGACGACGCCTCGGCCAGCGACCCCTCAATTCTCGGGCGCGTCGGGTGCTGGATCTCGGAGGGGGTGAGCGGCCGCACGACGGTCGCGCTACTCCGGCTGCGCCACCAGCTCTTGACACGAACGCGGCGTCAGGAGACAACACTGATGGTCGAGGAGGCGACCGCCCTGGCCTGGGTTGCCCCGCGCACCACGGGGCCGATCACCGGACCCGAAGCCCTCGCGCTGCTGGCGCTCCCTCCGGCCGACGATCCCCCGCGGCACGTTCGAGAGCGCGAGGTCGCACGAGCCCTGGCCGCGCTTCCGGAGCGCGCGGCAGATCTCGAGGCCTTCTCGGCTGTGCGCGCGAGAGCCCTGCTCGACGACCATCTGCGCGTGCGCGAAGCCAGCCGGGCGTCCGGGAGCACCTCCGTCCAGGCCCTCCCGCGTCCCGATGTGATCGGCGTCTACGTGCTCCTGCCGAGGGTGGGTTGACCATGGCGTCTCGTCGAAGCCGCCCGGGCGAGGCTCGGATCGCCTTCGACGCGCTCGTGATCGAGGGCGGTCTTCTCGGGGCCGAGTGGCTTGGAAAGGTGGCACAGCTCCAGGCCGCCGCGCAGGAGCCGGCCGACTACCGCATTCCCAAGGGGCTCCACATCCGCGACGAGATCGCCCGGAGCTGGCGCATCGCCCAGGCGTGCTTTCGGGAGATGGAGTCAGGTCGCGCCTCGGGAGGCGACGCCCGCGCCCTTGCCGAACGCTTCCTCGAGGCGTTTCTGCGCGACGCATTGTGTTTCGCGTCCGTGAAGCGGGTAGAGCCAACGACGATCGACGAACGGATCTATCCGGTCCGGTTCTTCGCTCTCGGCGATCGAGTCCCCATCGTCGTCGCCCCGGCGGGAGCGGGCCTGGATACCCCCCTGCCCGAGTTCGGAGACGACCGGCGCCGACGGAGCGCCTTCGGGCTCCTGCAGGAGACCCTGAACACCTCCGGGGCCGCGGTATGGGGTCTCGCGGCGGACGGGCTCTCGCTGCGAATCGCGCGCGACAACGCGAGCCTCACGCGGCCGGCGTGGATCGAAGCCGACCTCGGCCGGATCTTCACGGAGGACCTGTACCCCGACTTCGCCGCGCTCTGGCTCCTCGCCCACGAGTCGCGCTTCGGCCGCGCCGGCGATCCGCCGGAGACATGCCCTCTGGAGGGGTGGCGGGAGACCGGCCGGCAGGAGGGAACGCGGGCGCGGGACAAGCTGAGCGCCGGCTTCCGGCAGGCGCTCGAGATCCTGGGACAGGGGTTCCTTTCCCACGCCGCGAACAGGAAGCTTCGTTCCGCGTTGCACGCGGGGGAACTCACGAAGGAGCGCTACTTCGGGCAGCTCCTGCGACTCGTCTACCGGCTCGTCTTCCTGCTCACGGTCGAAGAACGGAACTTGCTGCACCCCAAGAGTGCGTCTAAGTCGGCCCGCCGGCTCTATGCCGATGGATACGGTCTTCGACACCTTCGCGACCGGGCTGTCCGCGGGAGCGCCCACGACCGCCAGTGGGATCTCTGGGAAGCCGTCACGATCGTCTTCCGGAGCCTTGCAGGTGGCGAACCACGGCTCGGGCTACCCGCCCTCTCCGGCCTGTTCGCGTCGGAGGAGTGTCCGGACCTCGATGCGGCAAAGCTGGAGAACCGCGCGCTCCTCGGCGCGCTCTTCCATCTGGCGTGGCTCCGCGAGCGCTCGGGTCTCGTTCGCGTGAACTGGCGCGACATGGGTCCGGATGAACTCGGCTACGTCTACGAGGGCCTGCTAGAGCTCGTCCCGCAGATTGCCGGAGACCGACGTTCCTTCTCCTTCGCGAGCGCCGGCGAGAGCCGGGGTCATGCACGGAAGACGACCGGCAGCTACTACACGCCGGATGAGCTCGTGCAGCTCCTCCTCGCGAGCGCCCTCGATCCCGTGGTCGAGCGCACAGTCGACGCTCATCCCGAGCGTCCGGTCGATGCCCTTCTCGAGCTGGCGATCGTCGATCCTGCGTGCGGGTCCGGGCACTTCCTGCTCGCGGCGGCGCGCCGGCTCGCCGATTGCGTCGCGCGCATCTGGGCGGGGGGCACGCCCACGCCGGACGACTACCAGCACGCGCTCCGCGATGTCGTTCGGCGGTGCATCTACGGCGTCGACATGAACCCGCTGGCCGTCGAGATCTGCAAGGTTAGCCTCTGGATGGAGTCGATCGATCCGGGGTTGCCGCTCACGTTCCTGGAAAGCCACATCCGCTGCGGCAGCTCACTCATCGGCACGAGCCGCGAGTTGATGGGCGAACAGGTGCCGGACGCGGCATGGGCGGTTCTCGAAGGAGACGACAAGAGGGTCACAAGGTCGCTCAAGCGGACTAACAGAGATGAGATTGCCGGTCAGCGACGCCTGCTGTTCGAACCTCGAAACGAGACGGACGCCCTGCGCGATGCGATGCGCTCAGTCGAGCAGGCCCCGGACACGGACGCCGCCGCCCTAGCGGAGAAGCAGCGAAAGTGGAGCGCACTCCTGACCTCACACGCCTTCGAGCACGAGAAGCTCGTGGCCGACGCGTGGTGCGCCGCGTTCCTCTGGCCCAAGGACGAACCCGGCCCGGTCGTCGAGGCCGCGCCCACGACGGCCGCGTGGCTTGCGCTCCGCGACAAGGAGGCGCCGCCGTCGCTGGTGCTCGTCGACACCACGCGACGCATCGCGGAAGAGTATGGCCTCTTCCATTGGGAGCTAGCGTTTCCGCACATCTTTGCCCGAGGCGGCTTCGACATCGTGCTCGGCAACCCGCCGTGGGAGCATATTGAACTCAAGGAACAGGAGTTCTTCGCCAAGCGAGATCCCTCCATCGCGAACGCTCAGAACGCTGCAATTCGGAAGAACATGATCGCGGCCCTTCCGGTTAGCAATCCGGACCTTTGGGCCGAGTGGCGACTGGCAAAACGAGAAGCGCAGGGTGAAATTCACTTTGCCCGCACCAGTAGTCGATTCCCGCTTTGCGCTCACGGCCGAATCAACACCTATCCTCTGTTTGCTGAGCACAACTGGCGCATCCTTGGACCACGCGGTCGCGCGGGCTTCATCGTTCCGAGCGGCATCGCCACGGACGACAACACAAAGGAGTACTTCCGGGCGATCGTCTCAAGCGGTGCTCTTCATTCGCTATGGGAGTTCGAGAATGAGGGGTTCTTCACGGCCGGAAAGGGTCACATGCTGCGTTTCGCGCTGACCACGCTTGCCGGTCGCGACGAGCCGGCTGCCGCGGCGGACTTCTTCTTCCAGGGCCAAGCGATCTCCGACGTTCAAGACCCCGAGCGACACTTCACGTTGACCGCGGGGGATATCGAAATCATCAATCCAAATACAGGCACTTGTCCGATCTTTCGCACCAAGCGCGACGGCGTAATCAATCTCGCGATGTACCGTCTGACAGGCGTGCTTTGGGACGAGGGTAATCAGGACGGAAATTTGTGGGGCGTTCGCTTCATGCAAGGGACGTTCAACATGGCCACGCACTCGAGCCTCTTCCGAACGCACGGCGAGCTCGCCTCCGCAGGGTGGCTGTTGCGTGGGAACCGCTTTGAGAAGGACGAAAAAATCATGTTGCCTCTGTTCGAGGCGAAGATGACCTACCAGTACAATCACAGGAGTGGCACGTTCGAGGGCGCGCCGGTTGGAAAGAGGCCGCATCGGTTACCGTCCCCATCTTTGGCGCAACTCGTCGATCCCGATTACGCGCCACTGCCGTTTTACTGGGTCGCAGAAGAGGAGGTAGATGCGCGGCTCGACGGTGTCTGGAATCGCGGATGGCTGCTCGGTTGGCGTCGCGTAACGGATGCGCGCGCCAGCGCGCGTACTGTCGTCGCGTGCATCCTTCCGAGAGCTGCCGTACCCGACAGTTGCTTCCTGATGTTGCCGGCTCCTGATCCACAACTCGTGGCCGGTCTGTACGCGAACCTGTCGAGTTTACCGTTTGACTATTGCGCGAGGCAGAAGGTCGGTGGACTTAACCTGATGTTCTTCACCATGCGGCAGCTTCCCGCGCTCCGGCCTGGGGCGTATGCGATGCCTGCGCCTTGGGCACCTTCGATACGGATTCGCGACTGGCTCCTCCCGCGAGTCCTCGAGCTGGCCTATACCGCGTGGGACCTGAAGAGGTTCGCCGAGGATTGCGACGACGACGGTCCGCCTTTTACCTGGGATTCCGTTCGCCGCTTCCAGCTCCGGTGCGAAATCGACGCTGCCTTCTTCCACTTGTACGGCATTTCGCGGGATGACACCGCCTACATCCTCGACACCTTTGCGGTCCTCGAGAGGTCGGAGGAACGCAAGTACCGTGAGTATCGGACGAAGCGCGTCGTGCTGGAGACCTACGACGCGCTGGCGGCCGCTACTGCGAAGGGCATGCCGTACGATTCGCCGCTCAGACCACCGAAGAGGGCGACATGAGCCGATTCCAGATCCGCGAGATCCGCGTCGACAACTACCGTTGCTTCGACGAGCTGAGGCTTCCGCTCGAGGAAGACACCACGGTCCTCTTCGCCGAGAACGGCGGTGGCAAGACCGCATTGCTCACGGCTCTCGCGATGGGCCTCGCCGTGTTCCAGATGGGTTCGCCAAGAACCCTGAAGCTCGACGCGCGGCGTGATCCCAGGATGCGCACGCTCGACGAGAAGGGGCGACGCGAGCCGGCCGGTCCGTGCGAAGTCACGTGGACCGCCGCGGCGGGCGAGACCGAATCCGTAACGTGGTCAACGACAGTTCATCCCGCGTCCGGACGCACCACGAAGGGATCAACGGCTGCCGGTGGCACGTTCGGACGCAGCAAGAACCAGCACCGACCGATTCTCGATGCCCTGGAACGGGTTCGAGTACCCGGAGATCGGTGGCCGTTGTTCGCGTGGTACGGCGTCGATCGCTTGCGACGGCAGCGCGGCCGCCGTCGCAAAGTCGAGCGTAGCGGGGACCGTTGGGAAGCGTACGAGTCCGCACTGGATCCAAACCTGGATGAGGCACGGCTGCTCCAGTGGCTCCAGGACGAGATGCTCGGCGACGTGGTCCGGAGGCATCAGGGGGAGCCGGAGCGCTTCTTCCACGCGGCGGTGATGGCGGCGACGGCCGGAGCAACCCCCGGCGTCAAGGGTGCCTGGTACGACCCGGTGGAGCAAGGCCCGAAGGTGCGCCTGGAGAGCGGGCACGTGGCTCCATGGACGGAGCTGTCCGACGGTTTCCACGTGTTCATCGCCCTGGTCGCGGATATCGCCCGCCGCGCGGTCATGCTCAACGAGTTCGACGGGGCCGACGCGCCCGCACGAGTGGAGGGCGTGGTGCTCATCGACGAGCTCGACCTGCACCTGCACCCGCGCTGGCAGCGGGTCGCGCTTCCGCGCCTTCGCGACGCCTTCCCGGCACTGCAGCTCGTCGTCACCACGCACTCGCCGCAGGTGTTGAGCAGTGCCGAGAACCGTCAGGTGCGGCGCCTCGTTGACGGTCAGGTTCAGGAGCGGGGCGTTTTCGTGTCGGGTCGGGACACGAACGCGATCCTGCGGGACCTCATGCGCACCGACGACCGCGACGACGAAGGTGCAGTTGAGCTCCGTCGCCTTCACGACGCGATCGATCGGGGCGAACGCGAGCAGGTGGATCGAATCTATCGGGAACTGGTGAATCGATGGGGACACAGCGATCCGGCGCTCATTTGGGCAAAAGGGCTCATGGAGGAGTAGATGCGGGGAGTGGTGAAGTCCGGGCCGCCCGCGAATGTGAGTCCCGATGGCCAAGCGCAGCGGTCACTCGCGGATGCGGAGCAAGAGTACCGTGCGGCTCTTCCCGGCAGGAACAACCGAGTCAGGTTCGCCAGAGCGGCGTTCGATGCGCTCGACAAGTCGAGGCTGCGTCAGGTCATGTACGGCGGACAGGGATCACTATGCGTCTACTGCGAGCAAGAGGTCTCAGAGAACGACTCTCCGCCTCACGTGGAGCATTGGCGTCCCCTGAGCGGAGATCTGGAACACGCGCTCCACTGGCCTAACCTGTACCTCTCCTGTTCAAGGAGCCGCTTGCGAAACTCCTGGGGCTGGCGGCTTGGCGCAGTCCTCAATTCTCCTGGTAAACACCCATTCGCCCTGGATCGCCGACTGGATGCCGGCTCCGGAGGACCGGCGGCACGCCGAGAGGTGGAAGTAGGGCTGTTTCGACGTGTCGCCGACCGAGCGTCGGAACACCGGTGGGTGACTGACGCCGGTCGGGCGCCGAGGGGCGTTGCCGGCGGTGCGCTGGTTATGTCACCAGGCGTACGAGCTGGTCGGCGATGAGTGCGAGCACGCCGAACATGCAGTGACACATCACTTTCGAGGCGCCACGGACCCGGACATGGCGACCGCCAAACTCGTCCTTGAGTCGGCCATTGACGCGCTCACCCGCCGTACGCTCGTTGTAGCGAACCTGCTCGGCAAGCTGAAAGCCGAGATTTTTCAGGCGCCGGGCTTCGGTTCGCAGTTCCTCCGCCAGCGTCTTGTCGCGGCGGGGGTTGGTGTCAATCAACGGGACGTGGCCGAGTGAGCGGCTGTGCTGCCGGATCGGTTCCGCGTCGTAGGCGGCGTCCATCAGGTCATACAGATTGGTCGTCCGCCCGGCCGACAACGTCGCCAGCGGAATGGCGGCTTGGCTGTCGTGCAGCGAGGCGGACGTCAGCAGGCAACTGATCGGAATCTGGCCGTCGGCCACGTCGATGTGCAGCTTGTAGCCGACCCAGGTGGACTTGTAGCCCTTGCTGTCCTTCTTCATGCCGACATCACAGGCGGTCGGCAGGTCGTCGAGCATCGCCGGCAGGCTCATGGTCGCCTGCCGGTCGAGGCGCTTGAGGACCTTCGGTCGTTCCTCACCCTTCTTCAGCCGTCCCCGTTTGCGCTTGGGCGGCGGAGGTGCCTTCTCCTTCGCGGCCGGCTTCTCGCGGGCCTCGATGGCCGTCGAGTCGCGGGAGAGGTGGCCCACCAGCCGGTCGCGGTGGGTGTTCCAGATCAGCGCTTCGTGCACGCGCTGGGGCAACTGCGTGTCCGAGAACTCGGCGAAGGCGCGCGAGAAGACCGACTCGCTCGGCACCTCACTCCTTCGCTCCCAGCCGCAGATCCGCCGCAGCACCACGTCGGTGTCCAATCGGTCCAGCAGCACGCGCGTCGTCGGCATGTCGTAGACCGCCTTGGCCACCAAGGCCCGCGCCATCGCCGCACGGTCCTTGGGCGGACGCCCCGGCACTCGGAAGCGCCGGGGAATCATCTGCTCGATACGGATGACCTCCAGGGTCTGCACCAACTGCTGTTGTTTCTCGGTCAGCGGACCCAACACGCGCTCCAACTGCGGAAACAGGGCATGCTGGATCGACTGCCAGTAGGGGGCGAAGGCGACGCGCAGGTGATTCATTTCTTGACCACTCCTGTTGCCTACTGTACACTTACGAGCAAAGAGGATGTCAAGCAGCCAATCGATGGCCCACGACGAAGCGATGCATCGGTACGAGGAACAGTACGATGCGCTCAAGGCGAAACTACAAGCGGTCGGGTTCATCGGCCAGGGCAGCGTCCAGACCCGCCGTATAGCCTGTGGGTCGCCTACCTGCCGCTGCCATCACGACCCGGACGCCCGCCACGGCCCCTACCACTACTGGACGCGGAAGGCCCGCGGAAAAACCGTCGGCTTGAAGCTCACCGAAGACGAACTCGGCCTTTACCGGGAGTGGATCGAGAACAACCGTGAACTGGAACGGCTCGTGGAGGAAATGCGCCGCATCTCTTCGCGTGTGCTTGCCCTCATCACAGGCAGGCAGGCTCCATGAACCCCCGCGGCTCCGGCTCCCCGGCCACAGTGGCGGTCACTGTCATCCTGCGAACGCTGCGTCCCGTCCGCTGACCCTCGCTCGCCCCGCGGCCTCAGGCAAAAACTCGGCCGAACACGCTTTTCGCAAGAGGCTCCAAGGGTAGACACGTGCGATGGCGCCAAGGGCAGCCGGCCACTCCGGGGAGACGACGCCGATCCGGATCTTCCGTGGCCCACTGAACTCGACTACGAAGGATTGGTCGGTTTCACCAGCGGAGGCGAAATGTACGTCCGCAACGACGTGGACATGGACGAGGCAACTCGGAGAGCTCTTGAGCTGGCCATCGATGACCGTCAGCATGGCGACAGACAACGTCGGGCCATCCTCAATCTCAATCACCCAACACTCGTGGCGGCCCGACGCGAGGCGCTGGACGCCGAGTTCCGGCGCATGAGAACGGACGTCGAGAACGGGACCCCTACCATGGCGGAGCGCGGGCAGCGAGCCAACCAGCTCCTAGGCAGAGAGCAGCTGCCGGCGTTCGTGAGCATCCGCGTGGCGTGGCTGCGGGATACGTTGGGTCGAGGTCGGTGATGCTGACCGCCGTCACGGTCACCCGCCTGGAGAAGGCCGCGACCGACAACGGCTTCGACCTCGATCTGCAGCGCACGACCGACTGGCTCTGCTTTGGCAGCAGCCAGACGACGATGCGCATCTGGCTCACGGCTATGGGAGAATCCCGGTTTCTCGCGGCCGCGTCGCGGGCGGACGTCATCGACGGCTTGGCGGGCCTCGGCGAGGCGTGCGCCGACCGGCTCCCGGGGGGCGTCGCCGGCGGGCTGAGCGTCAACGACGTTGCCGCACTCCATCGCCTCTTGCGCAGGGCGTTCCAGCTCTCGCGCACGCTGCCGGACGCGCTGCTTCACGTCTTCGAGGCCGAGATCGCGAACCTGCCGCGGGCGACGGAAGCCGAACGCCTGGTCGTCCGGCGAGTCGGTCAGGACATCTTCCGCCGCGGCCTGTTCGAGTACTGGGACGGCCGTTGCGCGATCACCGGCCTTGGGGTGCCCGAGCTGTTGCGCGCGAGCCACATCAAGCCCTGGGCCGGCTGCAACACGGACGCGGAGCGCCTCGATGTCTTCAACGGCCTCCTGCTCGCGCCTCATCTCGATGCAGCATTCGACGCCGGGTTCATCACGATCGCGGAGGACGCAGCGGTGCGCCTGTCAAGCCTTCTCCCTCCCGACTCCCCGTCGCTCCTTGGACTCGACGGGTCGCCGACGGTCCACCGGACTTCATCGCGCTCACGAGCGCTACCTGATATGGCACCGGACCAAGATCTTCCGCACCGGTGTGGAAAACAGGAGCTGAACGTAACCAAGCCGTCGGCGGCGGGTGTTCACCACAGGCGTGGGCCGGCCGGAATCCGGTCCAGGGACGCAAGCCCGCCGCGAATGGCTGCTCACCGAGCTGCAACTGCGCATCGGCGACGTCCGGCGGGGCCCCGACGGCTCCTCTACGTGTTGACCGAGGCCGACGACGGGCGATTCTCCGCCTCGAGCCGGTCGAGTAGTAGGGCATGATGGATGATGCCGCTAGCGTAACGTCCGCCGGTCGATGCGATCGGTGCGCGCCTGCGTTGTCCCGGACGACTCGATTGGCCTACACTGGCCATGTGAAGCAGCTTGAGCGGATCTCGATCGATTCCACGATCAGATTCGGAAAACCCTGTGTTCGCGACACGCGCATCACGGTCGGTGACGTGCTCGGATATCTGGCCGGTGGTACGTCCGAGGAGCAGCTTCTGACGGACTTTCCCCAACTGTCGCGCGACGACGTTCGAGCCTGTCTGGCCTACGCCGCCGAACGCGAGCGTCGAACGGCCGGCGTGCCGGCGGCCTGACTTCGTGCGCCTGCTCTTCGACGAGCCCCTGTCCGAAGTCAGATCCAGCGCCTGACCCGCGCGGCGTACTCGTCGTACTCCGATCCCAGCTTGCGGCGGAGGTAGGCCTCTTCGTGCGGAATCGTGTACCAGTTGAGGGCGGCGAAGGCGGGGAGGACGGCCACCAGGATGGCGGCCGAGTTGTTGGCGCAGCCCAGGCCGGCGATGAACACGAGGAACGCGAGGTAGACGGGGTTGCGCGACACCCCGTAGACGCCCTCGGACACGAGGCGCCGGGTCGGTTTGCGGAGGTCCAGGCTCTCGTCGTGCCGCCGGAAGACGATGAACGCGATCACCGCCATCGCCACCGCGGTCACGATGAAGACGCCGCCGACGGCGGGCCACGGGTCGGGGAGAGGCTCGACGCGCCAGGTGCCCCGGTGTACGACCGCGCCGAGGAGCGTGAAGAGGGCCGGCAGCACCGGGGGCAGGAGGATTCGTCGCATCGGCTCAGTCGGCGGAATCCGCCTCTATCAGCTCCAGCGTCAGCCCGTCGAGGTCCTCGATCAGCACCGCGCGGGTCTCGCCGAACGGATAGGGACCCTCCAGGATGGGAACCCCGGCCGCCTCGAGGTGCGCGAGGACCGGTTCGAGGTCGGGGTAGGTGACGGCGACGTGGTCCACCACCTGGCCGCGTGACGGCGAGAGCGGGCGGTCGAGCTCGGGGCCGCACCGGCCGTCGCGGCACTGGCGCGAGTACCACATCCACCCCGCGTTCTCGAGGCGCACGCTCGCGATGGGCGTCCGGAGCTGGCCCACGGGCAGGAACGACGGATAGCTGACGTCGCCGATCTCGACCGCGCACGGGTCGTAGGGCGGTCGCTGCGCCGTCTCGCCGGTGTCGGGGTCGCGGAGGGGCGGCAGGGTCACGCCAAGGTGGGTGGCGTACCAGTTGGCCGCGCACAGCGGCTGCTCGTGCCAGAAGTGAAGGTGACCGTAGAACAGGTCCTCGGTCTCGGCGTTCCCGTTGAACTCCACCAGGATGCCGTCCGGGTCGACGAGATAGCCGAAGTCCTGGCCGCTCACCCGGTCGCGCGTCGGGTTCGCCCCCTCGCGGGCGGCGCGCTCAGCCATCTCGGCCACCGTCAGCAACTGGTCGCCGAACGGCGCCAGCCCCGAATGCGGCACCCCCTCGTCGTCGTCCGGGCCGGTGTAGACGGGCAGGAACCCGAACCGTTCGCCGTCCGGGTCGAGCGCGGTCAGCCGCTCGTAGAGGGCGAGGCCGTCGGTGCTCGGCCCGGTGGTCCAGAACGCGCTCTGCGGGACCGACTGCCGCTGCTCGGGGTCGAACGCGCCGGGGGCGGGAGCGTCGACGGTGGTGTACAGCAGGTACACGCCGTCGGCCTCGAACGCCGGTAGCCCGGCCACGGTGGCCCGCCGGCCGGCGGGCCAGAAGGTCTCCCACCAGTCGAGCGCGCGCTCGGGATCGTCCGAGTTGACGTGGATGTGGTGGAAGGCGGGGGCCGGGAACGCCGGCGCTGCGCCCAGGTCCGCGCCGTCCTCCGCGCCCGGGTCGGGCGCCCCGCCCGCACACGCCCCGGCGAGCGCCGCCGCGAGCATCCACGCCGGAAGCCACGTGCAGAAGTGCTTCGTGCCGTCTCTCGTCATTGTCGTCCGCCCATCGCCGCCGCGGCGGCGTATCCAGCCGCGCTCTGGCACGCAGTGAACCATACGCGGTTCCGATAGGCAAGCCGGCGACGGTGTCGGGCCAACGGGACGAGGACATGCGCCCCGCGCTTCCGGCGATCCCCGGGGGGAGTCTCGGCTGTTCCGGCCGCGTTCGTCGGGCCGGAGCGCGGGCGGGGCGGCGGACGTTGCGCGGCGCGCGACGACCCCTGGCGGAACCGAGGGGCCCTCGTCACCGGCTCCTACGCCGGTACCGCGGCCACCGGCAGCGCCAGGAGGCCGCGCAGCACGACGCTGCTGCGAAACGCCGGGCGATTCTCGATCAACCGCATCGACGGGAAGCGCTCGATCAGCGCCTCGAGGACGATGCGACCTTCCAGGCGGGCCAGCGGGGCTCCGAGGCAGTGGTGGATGCCACGGCCGAACGCCAAGTGGTTCTGCTCGCGGGGCCGGACGTCGAGCCGGTCGGGCGCCTGGAACTGGTCCGGGTCGCGGTTGGCGGCGCCCAGCAGCGTGACCACGTTGTCGCCGCGCCGCAGGTGGAAGCCGTTCACGTCGCAATCGTCCAGCACGCTGCGCATGTCCACCTGCACCGGCGAATCGAAGCGCAGCAGCTCCTCGACGGCGGACGAGATGAGCCCGGGATCCTCCCGCAGCGCCGCCAGTTGGTCCGGATGGCGCAGCAGCGCCAGCATGCCGTTGCCGATCAGGTTGGTGGTGGTCTCGTTGCCGGCCACCAGCAGCAGCCGCAGCATGATCAGCACCTCGCGCTCGGTCAGCTTGTCGCCTTCCTCCTCCGCTTGCGCGAGGGCGCTGATGATGTCGTCCTTGGGCTCGGCCTTCCGCTCGCTGATGATCGGCACGAGGTACGCGTCGAGGGCCCGCATCGCCGACTCGGCCGTCTCCTGCTCCTCGGGGCTCAGCGTCGGCTCGAGGATGCGGGCGCGCTGGTCCGACCAGATGCCGAACTGCGCGCGGTCCTCCGGGGGTATGCCCAGCATCTCGGCGATGACGATCACCGGCAGCGGCTTCGCCACCGCCTCCATGAGGTCGAAGGCGGACGGATCGTCGACCGCGTCGAGGAGCGTGGTCATGAGCTCGCGGATATGGGACTCGAGGGCGGCGATCGCCCGCGGGGTGAAGGCCTTGTTGACGAGGGCCCGCAGCCGCGTGTGGTCCGGCGGGTCGAGGAACAGCATGCTCGGCTCTTCCACGTTGGGCAGGCTGGCCCGCCGGCGCGACGCGGCGCGCTTGCGGGGGTCGCTGGAGAAGTGCCGGTGGTTGCGGAGAATGGTGTCCACGTCCGCGTAGCGCGAGAACACCCAGGCGTCCATCAAGCGGCTGCGGTGCACGGGATCGCGGGCGCGCAGCTTCGCGTAGGTCGGGTAGGGGTCCTGCGCCATCTCCGCCGACAGCGGGTTGTAGCTCACCCCGGTCTGCCAGCGCTCGCGCAGCAGCAGGGCGTTGACCATCACCGACCGTATCGCCTCCCGCATCGCCATCATCTACTCCCCAGGGTCGCGCCCCGCCATTAGAATACCGGGGCGTCTTGCGGATTGATACCAGGAGCGGACATGGACACTCGACGTTTTCTCATCACCGGCGGCAGCCAGGGCATCGGCGCCGCGCTCGTCTCTTTGGCCCGGGCCCAGGGCCACGAGGTGGTCTTCACCGGGCGGGATCAAGGCCGCGTAGACCGGGTGGCGGCGGAGAGCGGGGCCATCGGCCTGCAGGCGGACGTGGCCCGGGCCGACGACAACCGGCGCACCGTCGAGGCCGCGGTCGACCGCATGGGCGGCATCGACGTGCTGGTCAACAACGCCGGGATCGGCTACCTCGCGGAGATCGGCGACATCGACATGGACCGGATGCGGGCGCTCTTCGACATCAACGTGTTCGGGCTGGTCGATCTGACGAACCGCGTGGCGCCGCTGCTGAAGGCGCAGCAGTCGGGCTATATCTTCAACATCGCCTCGACCTCGGGCATGAAGGGAGGCAAGGCGGGGACGGTGTACGCCGCGAGCAAGTGGGCGGTGCGCGGTCTCAGCCAGTGCTGGCAGGCCGAGCTGCGCCCGCACGGCGTGCACGTTACCTGCGTCTGCCCGTCCGAGGTGCAGACGGACTGGATGGGGCGGACCGGGCGCAACAACCCGAACAAGCTGTACGCCGTCGACGTCGCGGAGACGATCATGGCCGCGCTCGCCCTGCCGTCCCGCGCCCTCTGGCCCGAGCTGGCGATTTTCGCGAACAATCCCTGGAAGGAGGATTGAGGCGGGTCAGCTCGTGTCGAGTCCCGCGTCGCACCGAAACGGGCGAAGGCGCCAGCGGCGGTAGGGGCGCCAGCGGGCTGCAGGGGCGTCCGTCTGACAAGGTGTGACGAGGAAGACCCTTCGCCGCGGGCTGTTACATCCAGACCTGGTCGTCGTCCAGATCCGCATCGGTGACGCGGGCGGCGGCGACGCGTAGCGCGGCGTCCCCGGTCACCGTGACGGGAGCGGCGTACGGCGCATAGCCGGGGCGGCGCACGTACAGCTCGTAGGCTCCCGCGGGCGCCTCGATGCGCGCGTCCCCTTTGGCGTCGGTCGAGGCCCGGTAGAGCCCCAGGCGCACGTCCGCGTTGGCGAGGGGAGACTCGGTGTCCCCGTCGACGACGGTGACGCTGACGGTGGCTGCGTGCTCGGGCGGTTCGACGGTGCGGAAGCTGAACGTGCTCGCCGCAGCCTCGTGCTGCGGAGCCGACGTAGCTTCATGCCGCGGCGCCGACGTAGCCTCGTGCTGCGGCGCCGACGTAGCTTCATGCCGCGGCGCCGCGGCGGGCTCCTGCTGCGGTGTCGTTGCTGGCTCATGCCGCGGCGCCGCGGCGGGCTCCTGCTGCGCTTCCGTGGCCGTGTCAGGCGCGATTTCGGGTTGCGCTGTCGCCCCGGCCACGGGAGGCTCCGCCGCTCCGCCAGGGAAGGCGGCGGTCCAGGCATGCACCCCCGGCTCGGGCGGGGCGGTGAGGGCCACCGCCGCCGCATACAGTGCCCGGGTGCCGGCCGCCGGCTCCGTGCCCAGGGTTCCCCGCCCGAGCTCGCGGCCCGTTTCGTCCCGGATCACGACAGGGTGCCCGGCCAGCGGACAGCCGGCGGAGCACTTCACCCCGACCGTCGCCGTGAACCGGGAGGCCGCCGCGACGGGCGAAGGCACCCCCCACACGGCGACGCTCGTCGGATGCGCCAGCTGCCGCTCGTCGGTCACCGTCGAGCTCCCGTCAGGCGTTTCCTCCGTTCACGGCGGCGTCCCGGCCCGCGAGGCGGCCGAAGACGAGGCAGCGCCCCAGGCCGTGCTGCGCGAACCCGCCCTGCGACTCGCCGGCGCAGTACAGCCCGGGGATGACGTCGCCGTGGACGTCGATGACCTGCGCCTTCGGGTTCGTCCGCAGCCCCGTGAGCGAGTCGTGCAGGATCGGCGTGGACCACGCGGCGTAGAACGGCGGGGTCTGGATCTTGTACCGCGGATTGGGCTTCCCGAAGTCCGCATCCTCGCCGGCGTCGACGAACCCGTTGTAGCGGGCCACCGTCTCCTCGAGGGCGGCCGCCGGCAACGGCTTCGCCTGGTACGGGTTGGCGATGGCCGCGGCGAGCTCGGCGATGGTGTCGGCGGTGAAGAAGAAGCCCTCCGTGTCGACGTTGGGCGGCCGCGGCTCCCACTCCTCCCGGTCCACCGCATCCTGGTCGAAGACGGCCCAGATCGGCCCGCCTCCGTTCCGTTTGGACTCGTCCCCGGTATAGGCCATGGCCGCCGCGAAGAAGTCGTAGCGGGCGTCCGTCTCGCTCCAGAAGCGCCGGCCGAGCTGGTTGACGAGGATGACGTCCTGCCAGTCGGTGACGGTCAGGCCCGACGCGCGGGCGAGATCGAAGATGCGGCTGTCCGGCTGCCAGATCAGGCTCGAGTATCCCCACTGGCACCCGATGTGGCGCGTCTTGGAGATCGCGATCCCTTCCTCGACCGTCTGGTTCGCGGTGCCCCACAGCGACGCCCCGACGGCCATCGCCGCGAGCTCTCCGTCCCCGCTCTGCCGCGACCACGGCTCGCCGGCCACCTGGTACTCCTCGGTCAGCCGCGGGTCGAAGGTGCGCCGGAGGTTGACGTTGCTGGTGCTGCCGCCGGTGGCGACGAGAAGCCCCTTGTTGGCGCGGATGTTCACGGTGCGGCCGTCGTGGACGGCGGTGACCCCCAGCACCCGCCCCGCGGCGGGGCCCTCCCGGACGATGCTCGTCATCTTGTGCCGCAGCAGCACCTCGACCCCCTTGGCGCGCGCGCTGGCCTCGAGGGCCCGGACGAGGCCGGACCCGACCCGGGTGGGATGGTGCGTCACCCGCTCGCTGGCCACGGGCCACTGGACGGTCCGCTGCTGCCGGCGCACCTGCGATGCCTGGGTCGGACCCACCAGGTGGTCCTGGAACTGGACCCCGTTCTCGATGAGGAACTCGAAAGTTGCGGCGTTCTCGTCCGCGAAGGCCCGGACGAGATCGCGGTCGCTGTAGCGGCTCTGCTTGTGGTCGTGGCGCACCCAGTCCAGATACACCTGCTCGGCCGAGTCCTCGACCCCGTGCTTCCGCTGGTTGCTGGTGCCGCCGCCGAGGTGGACGCTGCCCCCCGAGCACATGCCGTGCCCGCCGATGTCGACGTTCTCCTCGAGCATGATGACCGAGGCGCCATGGTCCAGGGCCGACACGGCGGCGGCGAGCCCCGCGGTGCCGGCGCCGATGGTGACGAAGTCGGCCGACACGTCCCAGAAGTTCTGGGCCTCGGCGCGCGGGGCGCCGACCCCGGCCAGCGCGGTCGCGCCGACCCCGGCGGTGGCGCCGCGCTGGATGAAGGCCCGCCGACTGACGCGCGCGTCCTTGCGTGTCGATTTGCCCATCTGTATCCTCCCTCGGATCCCGTCCGGCCACTCTACCGGGACCGCGGCGCCGGCGCAAGGCGGCCATCCTTGGCCTTCGGTTTGCACTACATTTCGCGAAGTTGCGCCGGCCGGCGCCGAACCCGGGAACATCCTGCCCGGCGCTTGCGGCGCCGAGGGCTTTCGTCACGCCGCGACGGTTTGGAGGGCGCGTAGCATGGGACAGGTTGCGGTAGTCACCGGGGCGTCGAGCGGGATCGGACGGGCTCTCGCCGTCGAGCTCGCCCGCGAGGGTTACGACGTCGGGCTGATCGCCCGGCGGGCCGACCGGCTGGATGCGCTGGCTGCGCAGATCCGCGACGACGGAGGTTGCGCGGAATGCGTACCCGCGGGCGTCTCCGGGCGCGACGAGATTCAGCACGCCATACGCACCCTGACGGAGCGGCTGGGCCCCATCGACCTCCTCGTCGCCAACGCCGGAATCGCGCTGGGCACCGATGCGCTGGTCCCCGCCGCGGACGCCCTGGAGGCGGAGTTCCGCGTGAACGTCTTCGGGGTGTTCTACGCGATCGAGGCGGTGGTGCCGTCGATGCGCGAACGCGGGGCCGGTCACGTGGTGGTGATCTCCAGCCTCGCCGCCCACCGCGGCCTGCCCGGCGCCGCCGGCTACTGCGCCTCGAAGGCCGCCCTCACCCGGCTTGTCGAGGGCCTGCGGCCCGATTGGGCCCGGGCGGGAATCAAGGCCACCACCGTGCATCCCGGCTACGTGCGCTCCGAGATGACGGACCGGAACCGTTTCCGGATGCCGCTGCTCATGGAGACCGACCGCGCGGCCCGTCTCATCGCCCGCGCCATCCGCCGGAAGCGGAAGGTCTACGAGTTCCCGTGGCGGATGTCCCTCCTCGTCCGCCATGTGGTGCGGCACCTGCCCGACCGCCTCCTCGCGAGTCTCGTCCGCCGCGACAAGGAACGGCCCCAGCAGCTCTGACCTGACCGCCGGCCCCAAAATTCGCAGGCGGACACGGGACGTAGTAGACACACGGGGGGGCCGTGTCCGGACGAAGGGAACTGCTCGTGGCGCGGGTCTGCGGCGCCTTGATCGACGGCAGGGCCTCCCGATGCCCGTGCCGCGTCCGGGAACGTCGCGGGTTGGAGCAACCCGTCCGCGGGAGTAGACTCTCGACATCCGTTACAGGTCGGCTGCGTGACCTGACGCCGCCGGGGGCAGGGGGGCCGGTGACACCATTCCTGGAACGCTACTTCGGGCTGTCGCAGCGGGGGACGGACGTCCGCACCGAGGTGACCGCCGGGGCGACGACGTTCCTGACGATGGCGTACATCGCCTTCGTCAATCCGCAGATTCTCTCTGACGCGGGCATGCCGTTCGAGGCGGTGTTCGTCGCCACGTGCCTGGCGGCGGCGTTCAGCACCCTGGTGATGGGGCTGTACGCCAACTATCCGATCGCGCTGGCGCCGGGCATGGGGCTGAACGCGTTCTTCGCCTACGGGGTCGTCCTCGGGATGGGGCACAGCTGGGAGGTGGCGCTCGGCGCGGTGTTCGTGGCCGGGGTGCTGTTCGTCGTCCTGAGCGTGGTCCGGGTGCGCCGGTGGATCGTCGAGTCGGTGCCGCGGTCGATGAAGCTGGCCATCTCGGCCGGCATCGGCTTGTTTCTCGGGGTCATCGCCCTGAACAACGCCGGGATCATCCAGGCCAGCCCGGCCACGCTGGTCACCACCGGCGAGCTGCTCGCGCCGGCCCCGATCCTGGCCCTGCTCGGCTTCTGCGTCATCGTCGCCCTGACCGCGCGGGGGGTGCCGGGCGGGGTGCTCATCGGGATTCTCGGGGTCACCGCGGTCGGCCTGGTGTTCGGGGTCTCCGACTTCGCGGGGATCGTGGCGGCGCCGCCGAGTCCGGCCCCGACCCTGCTCGCCCTGGATATCGCCGGCGCGTTGCAGTCCGGGATGATCGCGGTCATCCTGACGTTCCTGATCGTCGACCTGTTCGACACCACCGGCACCCTGATCGGGGTCGGGCAGCAGGCCGGCCTGCTGGATGCGGATGGGAGGCTGCCGCGCATCGACCGCGCCCTGATCGCGGACTCGACCGGCACGGTGGGCGGGGCCCTCCTCGGCACGTCGCCGGTGACCAGCTACATCGAGAGCGCCGCGGGCACCGCGGCGGGCGGCCGAACCGGGCTGACCGCGGTGGTCGTCGCCGGCCTGTTCCTCGCCTGCCTGTTCTTCGCGCCGCTGGCCCAATCGGTCCCGCCCTATGCGACGGCCGCGGCCATTCTCTACGTGGCGTGCCTGATGGCGAAGCCGCTGGTGAGCCTGGACTGGGACGACATCACCGAGTACGCCCCCGCGGTGGTGACGGTGGTCGCCATCCCCCTGACCTACTCCATCGCCGACGGCATCGGCCTCGGTTTCCTGACCTACGTGGTCAGCAAGGTGCTGGCGGGGCGGTGGAGCGACTGCCCGGCCGGCGTCTTCGTGATAGCCGCGGTGTTCGCCGTGAAGTTCGCTGGGCTATGACCGCGCAGCGGCGTGCCGGAAAGGGTGCAACCGTCAACCGTCGGTCAACGGTGGTTGATGGTGCTGCCATGCGCGCCATGCCGCGCCCCCCGCGCGAGGAGAAGCCGATCCGGTGGCGTCGGTTGCATATGCCCGATATGCATGCGCCCTCCTCACGCCTTGTCAGGCGGGCGCCTCGCCGCTCTCGGTGCAACGCGGGGTTTCCACCACGGACTGCTGGGCGTCCGGCGGCGTGGAGGTCACTCTGACCCGCTGCATGGCACCCCCGTAGAGGGTCATGCAGCCCGACGCGGTGATGACGGCAGCGGCGATCGCGATGATTCTCATGACGTGCACCTCCCATCAGGGAATGCGCACGCGCGCCCGAGAGCGGCTCAGAGCCCGACGACGACGCGGATCGACAGCCGAGGCACGAGGACCGTCCCGCGTTCGCGGTTCGCAAGGGCGAGCAGGTCGGTCGTGAGGCGAACCTTGAGCCTCTGCTGAACGCGCACGTCCAGGCCCAATCCGGGCTGCATGAGGAACCAGTGTCTGCGCTCTTCCTCGTACTCCGGGTACGGCACGTTGAAGCACGGAAACAGCAGCCGGTCCCCGGCGAACCCGCCGCAGTCGGCGTTCTCGGCCTCCGTGTCGATCGACGCCGGCCACTCGTAGTCGGTCCTGAATCGCGTCGTCACCCCGCCCACAAGCACCTGGTAGAAGGGTGAGAAGCGCTGCCCCTGATGCTGGCCGCCTCTGACGCCGGCGGCCAGCATCAGGTGGCGACTGCGGAATGTCTCGCTCCCCACGTCGTCGTCGAAGGGGCCGAAGCCGAAGCGCAGCTCCCTGGTTGTCTCGTGCCGACTCCAGGCGGCTTCCACCACGAAGTCCTGCTGATCGATCTGGAAGCCGCCCGATACGGCCCAGCCGGGCGTCAACGGTCGCTGCTGCAAACCGTAATGGGTGCCTGCCGCGATCTCGAACCGGGTCTGGCTGCTGGAGGCGGCCGGCGCGAGCAGGAGCGCTCCGCCGATGAGCGCTGCGGCGCGGACGATCATGGACCCTCCTCTCTGGCGGTTCGCGCCGCCGGTCAGAACTCGATGGTCTTGCTGACCGCTATCGCGTCGAGTCGGACCTCGACGTTCAGCTTCGGCTCGTCCCGCCACAGCCAGCGGCCGGCCGCCAGCCCGAGCGTGGCGACGCCGGCCCACATCGCGTTCAGCCTGTTGAACGACGTATGCCTGCACTCGGGCAGGTCGTACCCGGCGCCGGACGCGTCGTACTGGGCGCTGTAGGTTGTAAGGCCGTGCGGGCACATCGTGAACCGCCGACCGTCGCCGATCTCGATGTGGACGGTGCCCGGCGTGTAGTTCTCGTTGCGCGCGACGGCCAGCAGCATCACCCCTGCGCCGGCCGCGGCGAGCGCATCGACGGTCCGCGAGGGGGCCCATGCGCCGCTCGCGATGAGCCCGCCGATTCCGGCGGCGGCGAGCCCCACGGCCATCTGCCGCCGGGGCAGATCGGGCGGCACCCCGACGTACCTGCCGCCGAGGGTGCGCCACTCGCACCGCCCGTTCTGCAGGACGGTCCGGGGGATGTTGCCGCAGTCCCCGTCGGCGAACGCGGCATAGGCGCCCAGGGACGCCAGGCTCAGCCCCGTCGTCAGTTGCGCGCCCCGCGACTGCGCCGCTGCCGGGTGCGCTGCAAGCGCGATCGCCGCCGCGGCGAGAGCGATCCGTGTACGCATGGACGTAGCCTCCTCTTCGATCAACCGCCGGGTTGCGCCTCTGCGGTCGTCCTCCGGGCATCGACTGGCTCACAGCCCGCGCGGACGACCGCGCCGACGGCCGGCTCACCGTCATGGCCGCGCTGTCCAGCTCATGGAGCCGCAACTTTGCGTTTCCCATAGTACGCGCCTCGGGGGTGATGCTGGCGCACGCCAACACGCTCCAGGTCGTCTCGCCCCCGGCGACCTCGGGGTTGTCGGTCGCCGTGCCGAGCCGTGGCGGCCGCGGGCGCGATCGCGATCGCGAGAGGGTGATCCTCATCGGATCCCTCCTCGCCTGGAATGCGCGAAGGGCGCGGAAAACGGCTCATCGCGGCGAGACACGGGGTGCACGTCAGATTCGTGAGATGGCTGTCAGGCGGCCCTGGCGGCTCGTCGTTCCCAGAAATCCTCGAAGCGGCCACTGAGCTTGCAGCACCGCAGGGCGATGATGGCGTTGGCGCCGGCCACGGTCCAGTGCATGCCGGCGCGCTTGAGCCGGGCGCCGATTGCGAGCTTGCATCCGGCCTCGACGACGCCCGACGACACGCAAAGACCCCACGCTCGGAACTCTGGATAGCGCATCCGGTGGCGGTTGCGGGTCAGGTAGTCGATACACTTGCGGGCCTCCTCGCAGGTCTCACTGTGGGCGCGCAGGGCGGTCAGGATCGCATCGATCCGCCCCGCGTCCAACTCGTCCCGCCGGTCCTTGCCCCACCGGGCGGCCAAGTCCGTGCCGGCGCCGTAGATGGCCTTGGCGACATCGCACAGATGCCCCTTGGCGTGGTAGATGTCGATGATTTCGATGGCGCTGGGGAACTGTTCGGCGGCCAGATTCCAGATCCACTCGGCCCCGTCGCCGATGACGACGCGCCGCGCCGCCGTGTCGAAGCCGCGCCGCCGCGCTTCGCGATACGCCCGTTGCGCGAACGGGGAGGGCAGCGGGTCGGTGGGGCGGCTGGCCGCGCTCTCGACCGCAGCGCTGTAGCTGACCGACCCGGGGTCGCGTTGGGGGAGGCCGTCGGCGTTGCGTGTTTCCGCCGTCCACACGGTGACGAGCTTGACCTCGCGGGTCTTGGCGGAGCCGTCGGGCTGCTTGCCGCGCCGGCCTTCCACCTCGGACTTGCGCACCGGCACGCCGGTACCATCCAGCCCCAGGTACATCGTCGCCGCCGCGCCGGGTGCGGGCTCGACCCTCTCGCGTTCGTCGGCCGCGACCTCGCGGCCCAGCGCTTCGGCGGTGCGCTCGACCTGTTTGGGGTCGACCGCCACGCCGGCCAGTTCCCCCATCCACTCGCTCGCTTCGGCGAAGCTGACGCTCGTCGCCGCCAGTCCCACCAGCCGCGCCGTGGCGGGCGACAGCGAGGTGTCTTGCAGACCCAGGGCCCGGTCGCGCGGACAGCTTCCGCTGCGACAGGCGGCGCAGTGGTAGTAGGCGCGGTCCAGCGTCAGCGACCCCAACAGCGTGGTGAAGGTCTTCGGGCGGCGGCCGGCGTAGTGCGCCGTCTGGCCGCAGGCGCACGCTATCGTCGAACTCGAATGGTCGGAATCGTCCGCGTCGAAGTACTCCGCCATCGCCTGAGCGGCGAGGCCGAGGACTTGGCGACGGAGGGCCTGCTCGAGGGCCTCGAAGTCCTGCGCGTCGACGCTCCCCGGCCCGATGAATGCATCGACTTCGGCCGCGAGCGCGGCTACGAACGCTGCGCGCCAATCACCTTGACGGCTTGGCTTGCCGTGGCGAGCGCTCGACGGTGAACGGTCTGCAAGAGAGTCTCGAAGTCCTGGGCATTCACGTTTCCTCGTTTGAGGAACGCGTCGACGTCGGCCCCGACCGCTGCCTCCAACGCGGCGAACAGCTCCTCGACGCCCCCTTTTTCGACCGCGTGATCGAGCGGTTCAGTCAACTGCGCCTCGGGCATGGTCGGAGTCCTCCTACCCGAGGAATCGGCCGATCAGCACTCGCTCAATACCCCCGACGGCAAATCCCCCACTTTCTTGTCGTGCACCCCGAGACACGTTGACATTGGCTGCGGGCTGCCGTACTGTGCGTAGCGAGCCGATAAATATGCACGCAACAGCATCCTTCGGACGGCGTCGTGCCAACCTGGGCCGGCGGTCGTGCGCAGTCGCGATGGCCCTCGCGCTTTCGGGCGTCTGGCTGTCTGGAGCAACCGCCGCCGGCGCGGACAACGGGCTCGCGGACGCGGCCAAGGCGCGGGACTGGCCGCGGGTCGAGGCGCTGCTCGACGGGGGCGCGGACGCTGGCGCGGCGCAGGCCGACGGGGCAACGGCGTTGCACTGGGCCGCGTACTGGGATGGGGCGGACGCGCTGGCGTGGCTGATCCGGGCCGGCGCGGACGTGAATGCGCAGAACGACTACGGGGCGACGCCGCTGTGGGCGGCGTGCGCGAACCGACATGCCGGTATCGTCGAACGGCTGCTCGCGGCGGGGGCCAATCCCAACCTCGGGCTCGGGTCCGGCGAGACCCTGCTCATGCGGTGCGCCCACACCGGCGATCCCCGGGCGGTGCGGGCGCTGCTTGCGCACGGCGCCGCCATCGACGCCGTCGAGCCGGCGCAGGGGCAGACCGCGCTGATGTGGGCGGCGGCCAACCGGCAGGCGTCGGCGGCCCGGGTGCTGCTCGAGCACGGCGCCGCGGTGGACGCGCGGACCCGCACGGTGCGCCAGTTTCGCGGGACCGGCGAGCGCAGCACGACGAGCCCGCAGGGCGCGTCATGGTTCGACGCCGGCGGGTTCACGCCGTTGTTGTTCGCGGCCCGGCACGGAGCCATCGAATCGGCGCGGGTGCTGCTGGCGGCGGGCGCGGACGTGAACGATCGGGCGGCCGACGGCAACAGCGCCCTGGTGGTGGCGGCGATGAGCGGCCACGAGCGGCTCGCGGCGTTCCTGCTCGGGCAGGGGGCCGCCCCCGACGCGGCGGGGGCGGGGTACACCGCGCTGCACGCGGCGGTTCTGCGGTCGCAGCCCGACCTCCTGCGAGCCCTGCTCGCGGCGGGGGCGAACCCGAATGCGCCGCTCGTCCGCGGCACCCCGGTGCCCCGCTGGACCTACCAGTTCGTGTTCACCCTGCGGGAAAAGGGGGCGACGCCGTTCACCCTCGCCGCCAAGTATCTCGAGCCGGATCTCGTGCAGGCGCTCGCCGAGGCCGGCGCCGACGCCCTGATTCCGTTCGAGGACGGGACCACCGCGCTGATGGCCGCGGTCGGCCTGGGGTTGAGCCGGTCGACCAACCGGCGGAGCCGGCTGATCGCGCCGGAGCTCGTTGCGGCCGAGTGGACCAACGAGGACTTGGTGTTCGAGACGGTCCGGGCGGTCGTCGCGGCCGGCGGCGCCGCCGGCATCAACGAATCGGGACGCGGCGGCAACACGGCGCTGCACGGCGCGGCCCGCAACCGGTACCGGGCCGTCGCCGACTTCCTGATCGCCGAGGGGGCCGACCCGGACATCCAGAACGAGGACGGCACGCCGGCGAGAGAGCTGGTAGACCGGCTGGCGGCCGACGCGGCGGGCGGTTGATGGCGCCTGTCGGGCACAGGCAACCGCGGACTGAGCGCAGTCCGAGGAGCAACGCAGTCCACGCGCGGGATGCATCGCCGGGCAAGTGCAGCGGGGCTTTCACGACGGGCTCCTGGAGAGGAACGATTATGGTGCGTTGGACACTCGTCAGCCTCGCGGTGTCAGCCGTGGTCGCGGCCGGCCAGCTTCCGCTGCGGGCCGAGCCGGCGCCGGGTGCGCCCTTCGCCCGGGGGAGGGTCGTCTCTCTGCCGCAGTTCGCCGCGGCGGCCGGCGAGTCGACCGCCGCGGAGGGCCGGGCGCTGCTCGATCGGTACTGCGTGGCCTGTCACAACCAGCGGAACCGCACCGCGGGGCTCACCCTCGACACGATGGACCTTTCCGGGGTGGGCGGCGAGGCAGCGGTGTGGGAGCACGTCGTGCGGCGCCTGCGTTCCGGCGCGATGCCCCCGGCGGGCCGCCCCCGGCCCGATGCCGAGACCGCGCACGCGTTCGTTTCGTGGCTGGAAACCGAGCTCGACCGCGCGGCCCTCGCCGCCCCCGACCCGGGGCGCTCGGCCGTGCACCGGCTCAATCGCGTGGAATACGCGAACGCCATCCGGGATCTGTTCGGCCTGGAAATCGATGCCCGGGGGCTGTTGCCGGCCGATGACGAGCATCACGGCTTCGACAACATCGCCGAGGTGCTCTCGGTCTCCCCGACCTTGATCGATCGCTATCTGGCGGCGGCCCAGCGAATCAGCCAGCTCGTCGTCGGCGACACCGCGCTCCGGCCGGTGGCCCACAACTATCCGGTCCACGGGGGGCTGAACCAGGACGGCGCGGTGAGTCTCGATCTGCCGCTGGGGTCCCGCGGCGGCATCGCCATCGAACATCACTTCCCGGTCGCCGGCGAGTACGTCATCCGCGTCAACCTGCGCAAGCAGGAGTACGGCTACGTGCGCGGTATCGGCCAACCGCATCTCCTGGACGTCCGGCTCGACGGCTCCCGCATCGGCACGTTCACGGTGGGCCGCGAATGGGAGGAGGGGCAGTTGCCCCCCATGGGCTACGCCGGCAAGTTCGATCAGGTGTACGACTCCCGATCGTTCCCGGAATGGGAGGCGTACGCCCTCAACGCCGACAAGGGAATCGAGGTGCGTACCGCGGTGACCGGCGGCCGGCACCGGGTGGGCGTGACGTTCGAACGGCAGTCGGCCCTGCCCGAAGGGTTGCTGCCGCTCCCGGCCGACCGGTCGTCCTACTCGCACGGGCAGGACGAGATGCAGGACGGCAATCCCGCGGTGTCGATCGTGCAGATCATCGGTCCCTACGATCCCGACGGGACGGCCGATCTCGCGATCCGCGACGCGCTGTTCGCCTGCGATCGGGCCGGGGCCGCCGCCGGCGAGCGGGAGTGTGCGCGGACCATCCTGTCGAGACTGGCGCGCCGGGCGTTTCGCCGGCCGGCCACCGGGGGCGACGTCGACACGCTGCTGGACTTCTACGAGCTGGGCCGGGCCGAGGGCAGCTTCGGCCGCGGCATACAGGCGGCGGTCGAACGCCTCCTCGTCGACCCCGAGTTCCTGTTTCGCATCGAAGCCGACCCGGCGGGGGTCGCGCCGGGGACCGCCTATCGCATCAGCGACCTGGAGCTGGCGTCGCGCCTGTCGTTCTTCCTGTGGAGCAGCATTCCGGACGACGAGCTGCTGGGTCTCGCCGAGCGCGGCGAGCTGAGCGACCCCGGCGTGCTCGACGGGCAGGTACGGCGCATGCTGGCCGATTCGCGGTCGCGGGCCCTCGTCGAGAACTTCGCCGGCCAGTGGCTGCAGCTTCGCAAGCTGCGGAACGTCGTGCCGGACACCGCCACCTACACCGCGTTCGACGAGAACCTGCGCGAGGCGATGTGGCGGGAGACGGAGTTCTTTCTCGAGAACGAGCTGCGCGAGGACCGGCCGCTCGTCGACATGTTGCGGGCCGACTATACCTTCGCCAACGCCCGACTCGCCCGGCACTACGGCATTCCCGACGTGTACGGCGTCCATTTCCGCCGGGTGGACTATCCCGACGACACCCGCGGGGGCCTGCTCGGCCACGCCGGCATCCTGACCATCACGTCGTATGCGAACCGCACCTCGCCGGTGGTGCGCGGCGTCTGGCTGCTCGAGAACTTCCTCGGGACGCCGCCCTCTCCGCCGCCGCCGGACGTCCCGAGCCTGCCGAGCGCGAGCGAGGACGGGGCGCCGCGGTCGGTGCGGGAGCGGCTTGAGCAGCACCGCGCGAACGCGGTGTGCGCGAGCTGCCACAACGCCATCGATCCCCTCGGGTTCGCCCTCGAGTCGTTCGACGCGATCGGGCGCTGGCGGACCACCAACGGAGGGGGGACGCCGTTCGACACCGGCATACCCATCGATGCCTCGGGCACCCTCGTCGACGGCACCGAGGTGCACGGGCTGGCGGGGCTCCGCGACGTCATTCTCGATCGTGAGGATCAGTTCGTGGAGACCGTGACGGAGAAGATGCTGACCTATGCGCTCGGGCGCACTCTCGAGCACTACGACATGCCGGTGGTCCGGCAGATCAGCCGCGAGTCGGCGGCGGACGAGATCACGTGGTCGTCCCTCGTTTCGGGCATCGTCAAGAGCACCCCCTTCCTGATGCGGAGAGCGGAGTCATGATCATTACGAAGAAGGCCATTTCTCGCCGGACGGTTCTGCGGGGCGTCGGCGCCTCCCTGGCGTTGCCGCTGCTGGACGCCATGGTGCCGGCGGCGACCGCGCTCGCGAAGACCGCGGCGAAGCCCGCCCTCCGGTTCTGCACGGTCTACGTGCCGAACGGCATCATCATGGATCGGTGGACGCCGCTCGCCGAGGGGCGGGGGTTCGATTTCACGCCGACCCTGAAGCCGCTCGAGCGGTACCGGGACCACCTGCTGGTGGTGAGCGGGCTCGACAACACCGGGGCGCGGTCGCGCTCGGGCGCCTCCGGCGCGCACGCCAAGCCCGCCGGCGCCTTCCTGACCGGCATCGAGCCGCTGCCGACCACCGGCAGCTCGAGCCTGCAGCTCGGCATCTCGATGGATCAGATTCTGGCCAATTCCGTCGGCCAGGAGACGCCGCTGCCCTCGCTGGAGCTCGGCCTGGAGGGGGCGGACACCGTCAACGGCGTCGGCACCTGCGACGTCGGGTTCAGTTGCGCCTACCAGAACCGGCTGGCATGGAGCGGTCCGTCGACGCCCCTGCCGGTGGAGACCAATCCGCGCGTCGTGTTCGACCGGCTCTTCGGCAACGTCGACAGCACCGACCCCGCGGTGCGGGCGGCGCGGCTGCGCCGGCAGGGCAGCATCCTCGACTCGGTGTTGCAGAAGGTCGACCACCTGCAGGGCGGCCTGGGGCGCCGCGACCGGGCGAAGCTGGACGAGTATCTGCAGTCCGTGCGCGAGATCGAGCGGCGCATTCAGAACGCCGAGACGCAGGGGCGGGAGCTGCCCGTCGTCGAGTCGCCGGCCGGTATTCCGGTGAGCTACGACGAGCACGCGCGGCTGATGTTCGACATGCAGGCCCTGGCGTTCCAGACCGACACCACCCGGGTCATCACGTTCCAGATCGGCCGCGAGCAGAGCGGGGCGACCTATCCGCAGATCGGCGTATCCGACTCGCATCACCCGATCTCGCATCATGGCGGGGACAAGAACAAGATCGAGAGCCTCGCCAAGATCAACGCCTATCACACCACGCTCTTCGCCTATTTCCTGGAGCGGCTGGCGTCGATGCCCGACGGCGACGGCGGCACCCTGCTGGACAACGTCGTCGCGCTCTATGGCAGCGCCATCAGCGAGGGCAACTCGCACGATGTCCGCAACCTGCCCCTCCTGCTCGCGGGCGGAGGCGGCGGTCGCATCGCGAGCGGCCGCCACGTCCAGTATCCTGCCGAGACCCAGCGCCTGACCAATCTGCAGTTGACCCTGCTGAACACCCTGGGGGTACCGGCGGACTCGTTCGGCGACAGCACCGGCGAGCGGCTCACCGAGCTGTCCGAGCTCTCGAGGAGCACCGACGGGTAGCTGGAAGCCGCGAGCCGTTACGCTGTGCGCGGGCACCGCCCTGGTATGGGCGGTGTCCCTCTACGGTCTGTTCGTGGACGAGCGCCTCATCTACGCTCTCGCCGTGGTCCCGCGCCGGTTCGACGGCCTGTCCGGCATTCTCGGGGCGCCCTTGGTGCACGGCTCGGTCGCGCACCTGTTGGCCAACACCGCGCCCCTGCTGATTCTCGGCGGCATGGTGGTCATCCGCGGCGTCGCCTACTACCTGAAGACGACGCTGGCCATCGCCGCGCTCGGAGGCCTGGGCCTGTGGGCGCTCGGACGGAACGCGGCGCACATCGGCGCGAGCGGCCTGATCTTCGGCTATTTCGGCTTCCTGGTCGGCCGCGGATACTACGAACGCAGTCTGCCGTCCGTCGCTGTCGCGGTCATCGTGGCAGTGGCCTACGGCGGCATTGTCGCCGGCGTCCTGCCGCGCGACGACCAGGTCTCCTGGGAGGCGCACCTGTTCGGTCTGCTCGCCGGCGGCCTGTGCGCCCGCGCCGCGTCGGGGAGGTAAGCCACGGCGACGGCGCTTCGCCGTGGATCGCCGGGGACGCCCGGGATGTGAGCCTGCCTCAGGGCGGCGGGTAGGCAAGCGAGCCGCGCGGAAGCCCCGGCCGGATCCCGCTTGCCGGGGCCCCACTCCTCTCAGCGCAGGGTGCGGAAGAACCGGCGCAGGTCCTGGACGAGGAGCTCGGGCTCTTCGATGGCCGGGAAGTGCCCGCCGGTGTCGAAGACCGACCAGTGGGTCACGTTGTCCGGCACGTCCTCCACGAAGGACCGGGGTGGTCCGGACCGTGCCGGAATGCCCACGAACTGCGCAAAGCCCTGCGGCACCTGAACGGGTCCCCGCGAGGCCCGCCGGGGGCGCGAGCTCCCCAATCCGTTGGCGTAGTAATAGCGCACGCTGGTGCCGATGGTCCGAGTGTGCCAGTAGATGGAGACGAGGGTGAGAATCTGGTCCTTGCTGAAGCGGGTCTCGACGTCGCCGTCGCAGTCGCTCCAGGACCGCAGCTTCTCGGTGATCCACGCGGCGACCCCCACCGGCGAGTCGGTCAATCCGTAGGCGAGGGTCTGCGGCTTGGTGCCCTGGATGCGCTGATACCCGGTCTCGTCGACCGACCAGCCTTCGGCGCGAGCGAGATAGTCCCGTTCTTCATCGGTCGCCGGCGGGCGTTGCGCGCGAGGGGGTGCGCCGGGGGTGTGGACCCCCACGACCCGATCCGGGAACCGCGCGCCGAGTTCGCGGGTGACCCCGGCCCCCCAGTCGCTGCCGTAGGCGCCGAACCGTTCGTAGCCGAGGCGGTCCATCAAGGCGACCCACAGCTCGGCGGTACGGGCGATGCCGGTGCCTTCGAGGGGCTCGCCCGAGAACCCGAAGCCGGGGATCGAGGGCACCACGACGTGGAACCCGTCGGCGGGGTCGCCGCCATGCGCGACGGGGTCGCCGAGGGCGCGGACCGACGGCAGCATCTCCCAGACGGTGCCGGGCCACCCGTGGGTCATCAGCAGAGGCAGCGCCGCCTCGCGGGCGCTCCGCTGGTGCACGAAATGGAGCGGCTGGCCTTCGATCTCAGTGGTGTAGTGGTCGAACGTGTTCAGGGCCGCCTCATGCGTGCGCCAGTCGTAGTCGTCCCGCCAGTAAGCGATCAGGGCTTCGAGAAACGCGCGATCCGTGCCGTAGGTCCACGGCTCGCCCGGTGCGTCGCCCGGCCACCGCGTGGCCGCCAGCCGGCGTTGGAGGTCGTCCAGCGCCTCGTCGCTGACCTGAATCGTGAAGGGGGCGACGTCAGCCTGCGCCGCCGCCGTCCGTCCCCCCGCCGCGGCCCCGGCCGGGGCGGCCTCGGCGGCGGCGAAGGGGGCGGCGGCTCCCGCCGCGGCCATCGCCTTCAGAAGCGACCGGCGGTTCATGTGCTGTTCTGACATCGGGTTCTCCGTTCAGTGCGAATGGGTTCGCGTCGGTCGACGATCCCTGGCGTGCCGCCGATGTGCGGTCACTCCGGGATGTTCGGGTCTTCGGGACTGCCCGGCTCTTCCGGGTCTGCAGGGCCTTGGGGGATGTCCGTTTCTTCGGCTTCTTCAGGCACGCCGGTGGCCTCCCGTACGCCGGTGGTCTCCGGCAAGCCGATGGTCTCCGGCGCGCTCGCATCCTCGGACGAGCCCACGAGATCCAGCAGATCCTGCACATCCGACAGATCGAGCTCTCTGAAGCGGTCTCCGACGCCGCCGAGATGGGGTTGGGTCGCGTCGATCAGCTCGCTGCGATGTTCCCAGAGCCAGTATCCCGCCACGACCAGGGCCGCGAGCAGGATCAACCGAACGGCCAACAGGATGACGTGCCGGAGCAGGTAGATGCCGAGGACGACGGCGACGACGATGGCGGCGAGGACGATCTCGTTGGACATCGGTTGCGTGGGGCGGCCCGAGGACCACATCGGGCCGCGCGGCTCACTGCGCCTGCGTTTCGGGCATCCGGGCCGCCGTGAACCGCACCGCGGCAGGGGCCGGGAGGCAGCGTAGCACGTTCGCCGCCGATCTGCGCAGGCAACCGCGCGTCTCGCGGCGAGACTCGGCGATGAAGGCTATAATCCGGCCCCGACCCATTCCAAGGAGAACCGGTGACATCAATGACCGCGACGGCGTCCGCAGGGCGCCGCAACCCTGAATTCCCTCGTGCGGGGCGGCCGGCGGCAATCGCCCTGGCGCTGTCGCTGTCGCTGGCCGGCGTTGCCGGTGCGCAGGATTTTCGCCTGATGGAGACGACCATCGACGAGGTGCACGCCGCCTTCTCGGCGGGGCAGCTCACCTGCCTCGATCTCGTCGAGGGCTACCTCGCCCGCATCGAGGCTTACGACCAGGCCGGTCCCGCGTTGAACGCGATCCGGCTCGTCAACCCCCGCGCGGTGGAGGAGGCCGAGGCCCTCGACGCCGCGTTCGCCGACTCGGGCCCGGCCGGTCCCCTGCACTGCGTGCCGGTGCTCCTCAAGGACCAGGTCGAGACCCGCGACATGCCGACGGGCTACGGCTCGGCGCTGTTCGACGGGTTCATGTCGGGCCGCGACGCCACCATCGTCACCCGGATGCGGGAGGCGGGGGCGATCATCCTCGCCAAGACGAACATGGGGGAGTTCGCGTCGCGCTACGTCGGGTCCGCCTTCGGCATCATCCGGAACGCCTACGACCCGACCCGCAACCCGAGCGGGTCGTCGGGGGGCAGCGGTGCCGGCATCGCCGCGAACTTCGGCCTCGTCGGCATCGGCGAAGACACCGGCGGCTCCATTCGGGGCCCGGCCGCGGTGCACAGCCTGGTCGGCCTGCGGCCCACGGTGCCCCTGGTCAGCCGCTTCGGGATGATGCCCGCGAATCCTACGAGCGATACGTTGGGGCCGATGACCCGCACGGTCCGGGACACCGCGATCCTGCTCGACGTGATCGCGGGGTATGACCCGAACGACCCGGTGACCGCCTATGCTGCAGGCCGCACGCCCGGCTCGTACGCCGGCGGTCTCGACCGCGACGGACTGCGGGGCGCCCGCATCGGGGTGATCCGCGAGCCGATGGACGCCAAGACCGATCCCGAGTCCGACGACTACCGGCAGGTGCGCCGGGTCGTGGATCGGGCGATCGCGGACCTCCAGCGGCTCGGGGCGGTCGTGCTGGACCCGGTCGAGATCCCGGACCTCGATCAGGCGCAGGCGACGTACGTGCGGAACAACTTCGAGACGGAAGAGGCGACGGACGCCTATCTGGCCGGGCTGCCCGAGGCCCCGGTCCGCACGTTGCGCGACATCCTCCTCGCGGGACGGGTCACCCCCTGGCGGGCCAAGGGGTTGATGAGCGTGGTGGGCCGGTCGACCGCCGATCAGGGCTATCTGCCGGTTCTCCACGGGCGGGAGCATATGAGGCGCACGATCCTCTCGGTGATGGCGGACGAGAACCTGGATGCCCTGGTCTATGCAACCTTCGATCACCAGACGACGGTCATCGCCGCGGACGTCCTGACCAACGCGGACACGGAGGACGAGTACGCCCGAGGGAACAACCGGTATCTGAGCCCGGTGGTCGGCTTCCCGGCCCTGACCGTACCGGCCGGTCTGACCGATGACGGGCTGCCGATCGGTTTGGAGTTTCTCGCCGGGCCGTTCGCCGAGGCGGCGCTGCTGCGCCTGGGGTACGCCTACGAGCAGGGCACGCTCCGGCGCGAACCGCCGGCCACGACACCGGCCCTGGACGGCCCGGCCGCCGCGAGCCGCTGATCGCGTGGCGCTGAGCGCAGGGTCGTCAGTGTTACCTTCTGCGCCGAACTGGCGTTGCCGAAGGAGCCCCCCGGGGAACGACGCGCTGCAGTCGACCTGCTAGCGGCCGGCCACTAGCGGGCGAGCGTCAGGGTGCCGCTGTCGGTGACCGGCGGCTGGCACAAGTCGTTGGTCGTCCACATCCCGTCCATCGCCGTTGCCGTGAACGACGATATCGACAGGGAGAGCGCGCAGCCCTCGGCGAAGTAATCACTGAACGGCGGGGTATCGGGGAATCCGAACGAGAGCTCCGCCATCGTGCCCGTCACCGTCCCCGTCACCGGGCCGGAGAGATTGACGCTGGCGGGGGCGCCGAGCAGGACGAGCGCCGCGGGCATCGGCGTCGACCATTCTCCCCCCACCATGGTGTCGGTCTGGGTGAGCATCGCGGTGACGGCATCGGAGGTGATGAAATCGCCGGTGAACGTCCCCGCCCAGTTCCCGGCGAGCGTGATCGGTTCGGGCTCGGGCTCCGTCGGCGCGGTGGGCTCGGGCTCCGTCGGCGCGGTGGGGCTGGCGGTTTCGCACGCGGCGGCCAGCAGAAGGCTGCAGAAAACCGCCAGGAAGCGCAGGCTATCGCTCTTTGTCATGATTCGATCTCTCTCCCAAACGCGGTCGGCGTCCGGGAAGTCCGGGGCTTGCCAGGGTTCAGGTTGCAGTAACGCCCTGCAGGCGATATCGGCGCCAGTGCTTGGCGTCTGTAGTTCAGGAAATGGTGCCGAGGGGCAGAATCGAACTGCCGACACCACGATTTTCAGTCGTGTGCTCTACCGACTGAGCTACCTCGGCACATCGGGGACCGGACGCTGGGCGTTGTTTCCGGGGGCGCAAGGCACGGGAACCGGGCCGCGTCCGTTGCGACGACCCCACCAACATACCGCACAGCATGATGGCGGCGCAACCGGTTCCGGGAGCCCGTGGCGAAAGCTCCTCCGCATTCGACCGGCGATGCGTCTCGCGTGGGCTGCGTTGCTCCTCGGTTGCCAGACCACCCGGCTCAGCACCACGGCGGGCACCGCAGAAGTTCCTCTGCCGCGTGGCCGGCCCGCAGGAGGATGGCGTCAACGGGTACGAGCATCCACGACCAGCGCGGGGTCTCTCCCCCGTGACGGACTCTGCTATACTCAGTCCCCATGTCTCGCGCTGCCTTGTCGGTCCTCGTCCTGCTGGTCGCGTTCGAGAGGCCGGCTGGTGCCTATCTCGACCCCGGAACCGGGAGCATGCTGCTGCAGGTGCTTCTCGGCGGTTTCGCGGCTGTGGGTGTCTTGGCTAGGCTCTACTGGCATCGTCTGACGGCGGTCTTCGTCAGGTTGCAACGTCCCAAACGCTGACCGCCAGGCGCCGCTTGCGGCACTTGGCCCGGCGGCGTCCCATCCCGGCTCGTTCCGCGCCGCAGATGATTGCTCAAGAGCCATCCGCACCGTTCGACACCGGCTCGTTCCGCGACCCGGACACCCGCGTTTTCTACTACAACGAAGCCGTATTCCGCTGTCTGACTGCCCGCGCCCTCGAGGATTGGGAGCGGCTCGCCACGACGGACTTTCATGCCCGGCTCATGGCTGATCGCCGCTTGATTCCGACGCGGTTGGTAAGCGACATCAAGTCGTTGCCGCCGCTCGCGTCCCGCTGGGTGGCGGTTCTGGAGCACGAGCGGGTACCCGTGGTGTCGTACCCCTACGAGTGGTCGTTCGGCATGCTCAAGGACGCCGCACTGCTGCAGCTCGACGTGACGCGCGCCGCGCTCGACGAGGACATGACGCTCAAGGACGCAACCGCGTTCAACGTCCAGTGGTGCGGCGCGCGCCCCACGTTCATCGACATCGGATCGTTCACGGCGTACGTCGCGGGGGAGCCCTGGGCCGGCTACAGGCAGTTCTGCGAGACGTTTCTCTATCCGCTGCTGTTGCAGGCGTATCGCAACGTGCCGTTTCAGCCCTGGCTGCGGGGCAGCCTGGACGGGATCACGGCGGAGCACTGTCGGGCGTTGCTGTCCGGCCGCCACCTGCTGCGGCGCGGTGTGCTGGCGCACGTCTACCTGCAGGCGCAGGCGCAGGCGCGCTACGAGGATACGGCGGGAGACGTCCGACAGGAGTTGCGTGCTGCGGGCTTCGGCGCGGCGCTGATCAAGCACAACATCGACCGGCTGCGACGAACCGTCGAGCGGCTGAGCTGGGAACCTGGGCGCTCCACTTGGTCGGAGTATCAGCGGGAACATTCCTACGACGACGCCGACCTGCAGCGCAAGGCCGGGTTCGTCGAGCAGATCCTGGCGCGGCGGCGGTGGCCGCTTGTTTGGGACCTGGGGTGCAACACCGGTAGCTATTCGCGCCTGGCCGCGAAACACGCGGACTACGTCCTGGCTCTCGATGCCGATCAGGTCGTCGTAGACCGTTTGTACCACGCGCTCCACGCCCACGGACCCGCGAACGTCCTGCCGCTCGTGGCTGACGTCGCCAATCCGTCGCCGGGCCTGGGGTGGCGCGGGCTCGAGCGACTGCCGCTCGGCGACCGCTGCGCGCCGACGCTCATCCTGTGTCTGGCGCTGGTGCACCATCTGGTGATCGGCCGGAACATTCCGCTGGACGATTTCGTGGCATGGCTCGCGCAGTTCGGCGCCGAGGTGATCCTGGAGTTCGTTGGACGTAACGACCCGATGGTGGAGCGGTTGCTCCTCAACCGGCGGGATCAGGGGTTCGACTATTCTGAAGCCGCGGTCAGCGCGGCGCTGGGACGACACTTCGACGCCGTCGACCGCGAGACGCTGGCCTCCGGCACCCGCACGCTGTTCCACTGCCGGCCCGGAACCAGATGAACCGCCCAAGCCGCTCGGAACCCCCGTTGCCGGTGTGGGCGCGCGTCGCTGACGGCCTCGCGCTGCTGCTTGCCGCCGCCGCGCTCAGTTCTGGTGTCTTCGGGGGGATTCGGATTGAAACCCTGTTCTCCATGTCTACGCCTTGGCGGGCGTTGCTGGGACTGATCGTCATTTGTGGTCTGCGGCACTATTTCGTACGCACGCGGTCGTTACATCAGCGCGTTTGGAGTTGGTTGCGTCATGCGGGGTGGCGACAGCGATCGGCGCCACGAGAGTCAGGGGCCGACGCCCGTCTCGCAACGCTTCACATCGCCGGCCTCTGGGGCCTCGCCGTCGCGCAGCCGCTCTTCGACCTGTTGGGGCGCAGCCCCGAGTTCTTCGTGGCCCACGACACCCGGCCGGGTAATCTCCTGGTGCTGGTGGCGCTGCTCTGCCTC
The DNA here is from genome assembly GCA_965229825.1 of Vicinamibacterales bacterium. Classification (GTDB taxonomy): domain Bacteria; phylum Acidobacteriota; class Vicinamibacteria; order Vicinamibacterales; family UBA8438; genus JAJEEA01. The sequence continues at coordinate 272,454 of CBDDJQ010000008.1, read as the reverse complement.
GGCGGTCCGGCCGGCTGCGCGCTCGCCATCCGCCTCGCCGGCCTTGCCGGCGGCCCGCAGTGGCGGCGACGCGTCGCCACGGTGGTCATTGGTGGTCTCGCCGGTGTCGTGGCGCTGGCGACCCTCAAGTCGCTCGGCGGCTCGCCCGGTACCTTCCTGATCGGACTGGCGGTCGCCACCGGCGCAGGCGTGGCGGATGCGTACCGCCGTTTCGCACCCGTCCGGTTGTTCGCCACGTTTCTGATCCCGGCCACGGTCGTCGTGCCGGCGGTGTTTCTGCTCAACCCCGGGGTTGGCCGCGTGCTCGCGCCAGCCGACGAGGCCGGTGCGCTCGACGGCGTAACGTTCGCCGCCTTGCCGCCGGTGGTGGTTGTCGTCTTCGACCAGCTGCAGCTCGCGGCGCTGCTCGACCGGGAAGGGAACATCGACCGCGCGAACTTCCCGAACTTTGCGGCGCTGGCCGACGATGCCACCTGGTTTCGCAACGCGACCGCCGTGGGGGAGATGACCAGGTATGCGCTGCCCGCCATCCTGACCGGAACGTATCCGTCGCCCGACCGCCTGCCGATATCCGCCGACCATCCCGGGAATCTGTTCACGCTGCTCGGGAGCCGGTATCGGCTCCACGTCGAAGAGCCGTTGTCCGAGCTCTGTCCGGAATCGCTCTGCCCGCCCGAGCGTATCGGGCTCGGCGCCTGGCTCGCGGGCGTGCTGCGCGACCTGGTCATCGTGTATCTGACCGTCGCGTTGCCGGACGACCTGACCGGTTCGTTGCCGCCGGTCAACCAGACCTGGAACGACTTCGCGGCGAGCGAGACGTTCCAGGACCGCTGGCGGGAGGCGCGGGTCGACGATCGGCGGCAGACCGTCACGCGTTTCGTCGAATCGATCACCGCCGCCCCCGGACCGATGCTGCACTTCATGCACGTGCTGCTCCCGCACGAACCGTGGCTGTACCTGCCGACGGGGCAGCAGTTCACGTTCCTGCGGCAGAACGTCGGTCTTCGGGATGGCCGGTGGACGGATGATCCGTGGGCTGCCGTGCTCAACTACCAGCGGTACCTGCTTCAGCTGGGATACGTCGACACGCTGCTCGGCAGGCTGATGGCGCGCCTGCACGAGGTGGGTATCTACGACGATGCGCTGATCGTCATCACCGCGGATCACGGCGCCAGCTTGCAGCCCGGCCTGTTGTTCCGGCGGCCGACGGAATCCTCGTTCACGGACATCGGGGCGGTGCCGCTCCTCATCAAACGGCCGGCGCAGCGGAAGGGTGAGGTGGTCGATGCCAACGTCGAGGTGATCGACATACTCCCGACGCTGGCGGCCGAGCTCGGCGTCGAGTTGCCGTGGGCCAGCGACGGCGAGAACGTCCTCGATCCGGCGCACCTGCCGCGACCGTCCAAGGTGATGTTCTTCGACGCCGCAAGAAGCCGAGTGGAGGCACCAGGCGATCTCTCTGCCGCCCTGGTCGAGAGCGCGGCCCGCAAGTTCGAGTGGTTCTCAACCGGCGACCCGCTCGACATTCGAGCCTTCCACGGCCGCCACGGGGAGTTGATCGGCCGCGCGGCTGACCCGCTGCGCGCGGCGCGTCCGGCGAACATTCAGGTGGTTGTCGACGCCCTGCCGCTACTGCAAGACGTGGATCTGGAAGCCGACTTCGTCCCGGCCCACATCACGGGCGCCGTGGCCGGCTTGCGGGACGGTGCGCCGACGCCCGCGCTGGCTGTTGCGATCAACGGCGTCGTCGCGGCGGTCACCCGGCCGTACGCGTTTCCGCTCCTCGGTCGCCGCGGCGCCTGGGAGGCGATCGTCGATCCGCGCCGGCTCCGGCCGGGCGCCAACGCGTTGGAAGTGTTCGAGATCCGCGTGGAACCCGGCGACGGGTCCCTCGCGCTGGCGAGCGCGGTCAGCTCCGCCGCCGCCGGTGCGTGGCCCAACCTCGTTCGGGAAACAGAGATGCAGGTGCTGGGGGCGCGGGCGTCCGGTTTTTCCGGCACGGAGTGGGCAGGCCAGCGCTCGTTCCGCTGGACCCGCGGAGACGCCCGGCTGCTGGTGCCCCTCGATTCTCGATCGCCCCCGGCGGAGCTCGCCGTCGACGTGCTGATGACCGGTCCGTCCAAGCGGCTCCGCATCTCGGTCGACGGATGCACGCTGTTCGACGAGCCCATCCAGGGGCGCTGGAGCGGCACGTTCGATTTGGGAGAGTGCCGGCTCGAGCCGCCCGAGCTGGAGATTGTTCTTCTGAGCGATACGCACGTTCCCGGGACGCGCGACACGCGCGAACTCGGCGTCGCCGTCAGCTCGATCGAGTTGCGCGGGGCTGTTCCCGAGCCGTGACTGAGATCGTCGCGCGGCGTTGCAGCGCAACGCGCTGCGGACGACCACCGCAGCTTCGGCTACGCTGTCGGCCGCTGCCAACGGCGGGTAGCCCGGCATCGGACGTGGCCAACGCCACCTCTCCAGCCGCACCACGGCCGGCGGCGGCCGGATGGGAACCAAGCTGGCGACAGCGTCAGCGGCGGCCGGGACCCCGACCGGACGTGCTGCTCCTCCACCGGCGCTGGCAGGCGTGGCCATGTCCGGGGGAATGCGGAGCGCGGTCGCGGAGCCTCAACTCGCAGTCCGGCGCGGCGCAGGCCTAGCGTTGCCGGTACAGGAATAGGGTCTGCGGCCAATAGCGCTCGTTGATGTTCACGGGAATCGTCGCCGAGCTGTCCATTCTCCGGTCCTGGTAGGCGAAGGTCTCGTGCAGTTCCAGCCCCGGGTGAGCGGTGGGGGCGGGGCTGAGCAGCCAGAGTCGGTTGCCGCCGATCACGCCCTCGAACGATTGCACGACGTCGCCGACGCGGCTCGCCCCGTAGTAGGGGAAGACGTGCATGCCGAAATAGTACGTCAGCGGCGTCTGCAGCCGCGCATGCGTCCAGTAGTCCGGCTCGCCCCGGAACCCGTCGGCGTCGAACAGGAGGACGTCGTTCCCAACGACGTCGGCGAGCCGGCCCATGACCTCGTAGGGCTGCACCCCCTCCCGGACCGGCATCTGCTTCGCCGTGAAGAACAGTTGGAACGGGATCGCGGCCACGATCGCGGTTGCGCCCAGGACGCGGAACCTGCCCGGTGCGGCGAGGAAGGTCACCGCGACCGCGATGACCAGGCTGTACGGCACGATCTCGCTGAGCAGGTAGCGGGCGTAGTAGTAGTGCTGATAGATGACGGGGACGTTCAGGAGCAGGGTGGCGGCCATGCACCCCGCGAGAAAGACGTAGAGCAGCGCCACGGGCCAGCGGCGGGGTGGCCGGTGCATGCCCCAGAGGGCGATGCCGGCGAGCCAGGGCGACACGTACAGCAGCCAGCCCATCGCGCCGGACTGCAGGAAGATCCCGGCGCCGGACCCGACGATGCCGAACCCCCGGTAGAAGGGGTCGTCCGCGTAGCGATCGGTGAACCCTATCCAGTATGCCTGCAAGAAGCTGCCGGCCAGGGCCGCGCCGATTACGAGCGAGCCGAGCTTGATCCAGGGGCGTGGATCGGCCGCGAGCACCAGAAGCCGGCGTACGGCGGGCCGGCGCGGGTTCCGCGCGATCTCGGCCAGCCCCGCCACCGCGAGAGCCGCGGCGCCCGCGGTGACGAGCGGCCAGCCGTCTCCCAGCAGGTTCCCGAACGTCCGATCGTAGACGCTCAGGGCGTAGCCGGGCGAGTAGCCCAGGCCGTAGAGCACCGAGACGCCGTACAGCGTGGCGACGGCGGCGCAGAAGCCGATGATCCGGCGGCCCCAGGGTCGCCGGTTCCGCAGGGTCAGCCAGGCCCCGAGCCCGAAGAGCGGCACCAGCGCGGGGAGGTACAGGAAGCCGGTGATGCGGACGAAGAACACCAGCGACACGCAGGCGGCGGCCAGGGTGACGAGCGACGCCGTGGTCGCCGGTGGGGCGGCGTTCTGCGCACCACGAAACGCGCGCGCCAGGTAGTAGAACCCCAGGGACGAGAACGCCAGCGCGACGGCTTCGCTGACGGGAAACCGGCTGAAGAAGACGTGGAGGGGGTTGGTCGCCACCAGGATTCCGGCCGCGAACGCCGCTCGGCGCGAGCCGGTCAGCTCGAACGCCAGCAGGGAGAGGCCGAGCACCCCCAGCAGGCCGAAGAACCCCAGGGCATGGAAGCGGGCGCGGTCGCCGAACAGCTCGGCGAAGGTCGCCATCCACAGCGGGTGCAGATGGTAGAACTGGAAGACGTAGTCGCCGCGTGTCGGTGAGTGGTAGAGGCCCGGTAGCACGGCGCTTCCGCCTTCCGGATCGGCGGGCAGGCCGGCGCGGTAGATGTCCCGCGACCGCTGGTCGGGCAGCGCATCCGGCAACCGGTCGTCCACGAACGCCGAGCCTTCCCGCTGCAGGTGGGCGGACATGCTGACGTACACGCCCTGGTCCTGTCCGCCGGCGAGGGACAGGAACGGCTCGGTGCGGAACAGCAGGCCGGTGAGGAGCACCAGCAGGAGCACGGGCGCGATCGGCTTGCCGGCCGAGGCGTGCTCGGCGTCGAACCGCGCCGGCGTGAAGCACCGGATGGCCGTGGCCAGGATGAGTCCCGCGGTCACCGCGAACCGGGCGTCGAACCGGTTCAGGGCCAGCAGGGCGACCGCGGTGAACGAGATCGAGACCACTGCGAGGACCAGGAAGTCGAGCGCCCGGAAGAACTTCAGGTCCATCGGCGGCCAGCGTTCCATCCGGTCCGCCACCGCGCGGGCCCAGGCGGCCCGCACCGCGTCGGTCAGCCAGACCCTGCAGATCCAGCGCCTCAGGCGCTCGGGCAGCGGCGCCGCGCGGACCAAGCCATGACGCAGGACAGCGATGACCAGCGCCATCACCAGGGGGCGCCACGGATTCCGGACCGAGAGGCCGGGTATCTGGAAGCCGCCGAACAGCGCGGCCTGGAGCGCCGCGACGGCGAGCAGGACCGTCAGAACGTCGGCGCCGCGCACCCAACGCGGCAGTATCGGCGTCGTGGCGGACGGGGGGACCTGGTCGTTGCGCAAGAGGGTGCCCGACCGTTGATGTCGATCGATGCCCAGGGACGGCCGCCGGTCAGGAGCCCGTGCCGAAACCCGCTCCCGGTGCAGCCACGCAGCCCGTGGCAGAAGGCCCCGCTGCATTCGACCGGCGATGCAGGCGCCCCGCCGGTGTCGCTGCAACGCGGCGTTCTGCCGCAGACTGCCAGTGTAGCGTATGTCCGGGCCGGCCGCCGCCGGCTGCTTGGCTCGGCCGGCGGGTTGTGCCACACTCCAGGAAGGAGGTCCGCCGGGGCGCCCGGCCGGCCACGTGGTGGGAGGCATCATGAGGATATTTGTCGGAGCGCTGGCGCTTGCCGCGGTATGCGCCGGCGGTACGGCCGGGGCGCAACAGGTGCCGGTCGAGGAGATCGTGCTCGACAACGGGATGACGCTGTTGCTGTTGCCGCGGCCGGGGGATCCGAACGTGGCGGCGGGGTGGGTGGCCAAGGTCGGATCGGTCTACGAGCGGCCCGGCATCACGGGGGTGGCGCATCTCTTCGAGCACATGATGTTCAAGGGCACCGCGGCCATCGGCACCCGGAACATCGAGCAGGATCTGCAAATCATTGCCGAGCTCGATCAGGTGAAGGCGGCGATCCGGGTCGAGGAGGCGGCGCTGCTCGAGGCCGAGCGGCTGGGGCGGATCGAAGACGCGAACGACCCGGCGCTGCGGACCGCCCGTCACCAGGAGCTGATGGACCGGTTCGAGGGGCTGCTCGCCCAGCAGGACGAGCTGCTCGTCAAGGAGGACTTCAGCCGGATCTACTCGGGGCAGGGCGCCTCCGGGATGAACGCGGGCACCAGCTACGACTTCACGCTGTATTTCGTGAACGTGCCCGCCAACAAGCTGGAGCTGTGGTTCTGGATGGAGTCGGACCGGTTGTTGAACCCCGTCTTCCGCGAGTTCTACGCCGAGCGCGAGGTCGTTCACGAGGAGCGCCGGCTGCGCACCGACAGCACCCCGACCGGCAAGTTCCAGGAGCAGTTCGACGCCCTGTTCTGGCAGTCGTCGCCCTACAGTTGGCCGGTGGTGGGCTGGCCGAGCGACCTCGAGGGCATCACGCGGGAAGAGGCGCTGACGTTCTTCGATCTGTACTACGCGCCCAACAATCTGGCGGCGGCGCTGGTGGGTGATTTCGACCCCGACGAGGCGAAAGCGCTGGCCGAGCGCTACTTCGGCCGGCTGCCGCGAGGCGAGCGGTCGGCCCCGCAGCCGCGCACCCGCGAGATGCCGCAGATGAGCGAGAAGCGGATGCACGCCTACGCCGAGACGAACCCGCAGGTCGCGGTCCGGTATCACTCGGTGCCGGACGGGCACGTCGACGAGCCGGCCCTCGTGGTCCTGGGACAGTTGCTGAACGACCGCACCGGGCGCCTCTACAAGGCGCTGGTGGAAGACCAGGGCGTGGCCACCCGGGCATCCGGCGGGCAGTCCGGGTTCAAGTTCGAGGGCATGTTCGAGCTGCGGGGGACGGCGGCGGAAGGGCATGCGCCGGAGGAGGTCGAGCAGGCGCTGTACGCGGAGATCGAGCGGTTGAAGACCGAGCCGGTGGACCCGCGCGAGCTCCAGAAGGTCAAGAACCAGAACGCCGCCTCTACCTTCCGCGAGCTGCAGGGCAATTTCTTTCTGATGTACTCGTTGCTGATGCGGGACGCCAACCGCGGCTGGGAGACGATCAACTCCGACCCACCGCTCTACGAGGCGGTGACGGCGGACGACATCACGCGGGTGGCCAACACCTACTTCGAGCCGGAGAACCGGGCGGTGGCCGTCTACTATCGGAAGGCGTCGGACGAGGCGCCGGATCCCCGCCTCGCCGGGCTGGACCCGGAGGAGCAGGCGCAGGTTCGTCAGATGCAGGGGATGATCGGCCAGTTGGACGCGGCGCAGATCGCGCAGTTCATCGAGCGGTTCGAGCAGATGTCGTCGCAGGCGCCGCCCGAGAACCAGGACATGGTGGCCGTCGTGCTCGAGCTTCTGCGCGAGCGGCAGGCCGCGGCGGAGGAGGGCGGAAGATGACGTGCGTGCACCGGCAACCGATGGGTCGTGCGGCCTGCGCTGCGGGGGTTCTGGCCCTCGGCGTGCTGCTGGGGGCGACCGCGGCCGCGCAGACGATACCTGCGCACCCCTCCGAGCTGATCTATGAGCTGCTCGACTTCACGCCGCCGGCGGTCGTCGAGCATCGCCACGAGCTCTCGAACGGCATCGTCGCCTTTGTCGTGGAAGACCACGAGCTGCCGCTCGTGGCGGTGGCCGTGACCGTCCGCACCGGCACCTGGCTGGACCCGCCGGACAAGATCGGACTGGCCAGCCTCACCGGCAGCCAGATGCGGGCCGGCGGCACCACGACCATGAGTGCGGCCGATTTCGACGAGGAGGCCGCCTTCCTGGCCGCGCAGATCGGCAGCAACATCGGCGCCACCTCCGGCGGCGCCAGCATGAACTGCCTGGCCAGGGACCTCGACGCCTGTCTGGACCTCTTCTTCGACATGCTGAGGAACCCGGGCTTCGACGAAGAGCGCCTGGCCCTGGCCAAGAGCCAGGCCATTCAGCAGATGGAGCGCCGGAACGACTCGACGGGAAGCATCGAACGGCGGGAGTGGCAGCGGCTGATGCGCGGCGACGCGCATTTCTCGACCCTGCCGCGAACTCGAACCTCGATCGAATCGATCACGCGCGGCGATCTGGCGGCGTTCCACCGCGAGTACTACCACCCGGGCAATTTCCTCTTCTCGGTGTCCGGAGACGTGGATACGGCCGGCATCCTCGCCGAGCTCGCACGGCGCTTCGAGGGCTGGGAGGCCGGTGACACACCGGTTCCGCCGGTACCGGCGCCGGGGTTCACGCCGTCGCCCGGTCTCTACCTCGTCGACAAGCCGGACGTGAATCAGGGGCGGGTCGCCATCGGACATCTGGGTACCACGCGAGACAATCCCGACCGGTACAAGCTGCTGGTGATGAACGATATTCTCGGCGGGGGCGGATTCAGCGCCCGCCTCCTCACCCGCATCCGCTCCGACGAGGGACTCGCCTACAGCGCCAGCTCGAACTTCGGGGTGGGCGTCTACTACGACGGGGTGTTCCAGGCCGGGTTCCAGTCGCGAAGCGAGACCGTCGCCCGGGCCACCGCGATCGTGCTCGAAGAGATCGAACGCATTCGCACCGAGCCGGTCACGGCAGCGGAGATGCGGAATTCGATCGCCTACTTCGTGGAGACGTTCTCCCGGAACTTCTCGAGCGCCGCATCGACGGCCGGCCTGTTCGCGAGGGACGAGTACACGGGCAGGGACCCGTCCTATCTCGCCACCTACCGCGACAACATCGCGGCGGTGACGGCAGAGGACGTGCTGGACGTCGCGCAGCGCTACCTCGACCCCGAGGCCCTGGCGATTCTCGTCGTCGGCAATCTCGACGCGATTCTCGCCGGCGACCCCGAGCGGCCGGAGTTCTCCCTCGACGCGTTGAGTCCGGGCGAGATGGTACGCATTCCGCTGCCCGATCCGTTCACGATGGAGTATCCATCTCCCTAGATCCAAAAGGACCTTGACGCGTTTCTCGAGCTGAAGCGGGACTGGCCCGAGTCAGGGCTCGGCACGGCCTGAAGTAGCTGGTCCGACAATGCGCTTGCCGGCACGTCGCGCAGTCTCCGGCTCTCTAACCTACTTCGCGGCGCGGAGATTGGGGGCTGCCGCCGCCGGTGCGGTCTGCGGCTTCGGGTTGGTGGCCATGTTCAGCGTCTTCCGGAGCCGCGTGTCGATCGATTCGAATACCCCGGTGTTTTCCTTCAGGAACTGCTTGACCTTCTCACGCCCCTGCCCGAGCCGCTCGCCGTCATGGGAGAACCACGTGCCGCTCTTCTCTACGAGTCGGTGGGCGACGGCCAGATCGAGCAGATCGCCTTCGCGCGAGACGCCCTCGCCGTACATCAGATCGAACTCGGCGATGCGGAACGGCGGGGCCAACTTGTTCTTCACGACCTTGACCCGCGTCCGGTTGCCGACGACCTGATCGCCGTCCTTGATGGCGCCGATGCGGCGAATATCGATCCGGACCGACGAATAGAACTTCAGCGCGCGCCCGCCGGTAGTGGTCTCGGGGCTGCCGAACATGACCCCGATCTTCTCGCGAAGCTGGTTGATGAAGACGAGACAGGTATGCGACTTCGCGACCACCGCGGTGAGCTTCCGCAACGCCTGGGACATCAGCCGGGCCTGCAGTCCGACCTGCGCGTCGCCCATCTCGCCCTCGATCTCGGCCCGCGGCACGAGGGCGGCCACCGAGTCGACGACCACTACGTCGGCGCCGCCCGACCGCACCAACACCTCGACGATCTCGAGAGCCTGTTCTCCGTTGTCCGGCTGCGCGACCAGGAGGTTGTCGAGATCGACGCCCAGCTTCTTCGCGTAGGTCGGGTCGAGGGCATGTTCGGCGTCGACGAACGCCGCGGTGCCGCCGCGCCGCTGGGCCTGGGCGATGACCTGCAGGGTCAGCGTGGTCTTGCCCGACGCTTCCGGTCCGTAGACCTCGACGACGCGGCCGCGGGGGACGCCGCCGATCCCCAAGGCGTGGTCGATACTGATCGATCCGGTCGAGATGTGGGGCACGGTGGTGACGGAGTCCTGCCCGAGCCGCATGATGGCGCCCTTGCCGAACTGCTTCTCGATCTGGCCCACTGCCATATCGATGGCCTTGTCACGCTCGCGCAGATTACGATCCTCGGGCATGGATACCTCTCGACCTGTCGGCGTCATCGTTCCGGACGGATTCCGGCGAAGCACAGGTGACCGCCGCGTATCGGTTTGACCGGAGCCTCGACCGTCGCAGCATCGCTCGAGCCCGACACCGGTATCACCGTGTGGCATTCTAGGACCGTGCCAGACCGATGTCAAGCGAAAGTCCAACCGACATGGCAGACTATCCGCAATTGAATCAATATCTTACTGATAGTTGCACTTTCGCCTCCTGGCAGGCGTGTGCAGGATGTTGCACCCCGGACGGGCGGTGCAGGTCGCAGGATTTGCGAGGGCCGGCGCTACAATGACCCGGTTCGCGTCGCACGTTCGGGGTGGTGGTCGCGACTGCTTCGAGGCTGACGAAGGGACTGTGCAGCCATCCGGGGTCGTGTCGTTGTGGAACCCGCGCGGTTGGTGGGGGAGGAACCCGTGACAGATTTCAGATGGGCGGCGGCAGTGCTCGCCGGGGTCGTGACGCTGGCCGCCGCACCGTGGCCGGCGGCGGCGCAGGCAGAGCCGGAGACCGGCGCGCTCACGCTCGAGGTCACGCCGGACCGGTTGACGCTGGCGGTCGGGGAGAAGGCGACGCTGGCCGCCACCGTCCGGGACGAGGCCGGCGCGGTGGTGGACGCGACGGTCATCTATCTGTCTCGCGCGAGGCGCAGCGTCAGTGTGACGCGCAGCGGCGAGGTCGAGGCGCATCGGCCGGGCGAGTTCACCCTCGTGGCGCTCGTGCCGGCCGATTCCGACAGCCGTAGCCGCCGTCCCGAAGCGCGCGAGCGCATCGAGGTGCCGGTGACGGTGCCGCCCCCGGCCGCGGCGCGAATCACCTTTGCCGACGCGCCGCCCAAGTACTACGTCGGCACGCGGCCGCGGCTGGCAGTCGAGGTGGTCGACGTCGTCGGCACGGTGCGGTCGGACATCCCGGTGTCGTTCGTGTCGGCCGATGGGGGCGTGGCGGAGGTCGATCGCTTCGGATTCCTGACCTTGCACGCGCCCGGCTCGGTGGAGATCACCGCGACCGCCGAGGAGGTCGGCGACCGTCTGACCATCGAGGTCGAGACCAGTCCGGTGACGTCGCTCGAGTTGCGGGCGAGCACCCGGACCGCGTTGACCGGCGACGTGGTGCGTTTCACGGCCACCGCCAAGGACGCTCGGGGCCTGCCGGTGCGCGGAGTCCCGGTGCGGTTCGCGGTCGGGGGCGAGACCGCGCCGGCGATCGTTGCGGCGGGCGCGGCCGCGCACGTCGCGGAAGATGGACGTTTCGTCGCGGAACGTTCCGGGCTCTACACCGTCGTGGCCACCACCGGCCGCCATTCGGCCTCGAGCACCCTCTCCGTCGAGCCGCGGGACGTGCGCCGCGAGGTCGAGGTCGTGGGGCGCGGGAAGGTGCTCGACCGGCATACCTCCGATCTGTGGATCTGGGAAGGCACCGACGGACGGGACTATGCGATCACCGGGACCTGGGGCGCCGACGGGAGCTCGTACATCTGGGACGTGACGGATCCGGCCAACATCGAGAAGCTGCACGAGGTGAAGGTCGACGCCCGCACCGTCAACGACGTCAAGGTGTCCGAGGATGGCGATATCGCGGTCATCAGCCGCGAGGGGGCGTCGGATCGCAGGAACGGCATCGTCATCCTGGGCGTGGGCAACCCGCGCGAGGGAGTTCCGATTCTGTCCGAGTTCACCGACCAGCTTACCGGCGGGGTCCACAACGTGTTCATCTCCGAAGACCACGTCTTCGCCCTGAGCGCCGGCCGGCGCTACGACGTGATCGACATCGAAGACCCCCGCGCTCCGCGCCGCGTCGGGCGGTTCGAGCTGGATACCCGCGGCCACAGCATCCACGACGTCTGGGTCAGCGACGGGGTGGCGTTCTCGTCCAACTGGACCGACGGGGTCGTGGCCGTCGACGTCGGCGGGGGGGGCCGCGGCGGGACTCCCGAACAGCCGGTGGAGCTGGGCCGCTACGCGTACCCCAGCGGGTGGAACCACGCTGCCTTTCCCTATCGGAGCCAGTCCACCGGGAAGTTCTACCTGTTCGCGGGTGACGAGTCGTTTCCCTATGGGGGCTACAGCAACGAGCGCGGCGGCGCGCCCTCGCGCGCGGCGGGATGGATCCACGTCATCGACTGGAGCGACTGGGACAATCCGCACGAGGTGGCCCGCTACCAGGTTCCCGAGGCGGGCTCGCACAACCTCTGGATCGAAGACGACGTCCTGTACGTCGCCTTCTACAACGGGGGTCTCCGCGTCGTCGACGTCTCTGGAGAGTTGATGGGCGATCTGTACCGGCAGGGCCGCGAGATCGCGATGTACGTTCCGGCCGATCCCGAGGGCTACATCGCCAACGCCCCCTTCGTCTGGGGCCCGCAGCCCTTCAAGGGGCATGTCTTCTTCACGGACTGGAACACCGGGCTCTGGGCGGTGAAGCTGCGGGAGCGGACCGGGCCGGGCCGCATCATCGGCGAGCCGCGTTAGGCGTCCGCGCGGTGACGGTGCAGTCCCTTCGTCTGTTGGTCGTGTTGGTCGGGCGACAAGCGGAGCCGCCAAGCTCTACGGGCCGGAACCCTGCCCTCGTGGGCAACCCGTCCGGGGAGGTACCCAAGGAATGATGCCGAAGCGACGGGCGTTGGCCGCATCAACGCTGGCGGGGCTGCTGGCCGGCCTCGCCGGCCTCGCCGGCCTCGCGTCGGCCGCGGAGCCGGATGCTCCCGGGCGCAGCTACTACGTCTACGTCGCGGCGGAGTCGGACGACGAGGTGGCCATCGTGCGTTACGGGCCGGCCGGCGCCGAGGTGGTGAAGACGGTGACGGTCGGAAGCTACCCGGCCGAGGTCGAAGGGCCGCACGGGCTCAACGTCGACCCGGACGGGCGCCACTGGTACGTCTCGATCGCCCACGGGTTTCCGTACGGCAGCGTCCACAAGTACGAGACCGGCACCGACGCCTGGATCGGCGACGTCACCCTCGGCCTGTTTCCCGCGACTCTCGACGTGTCGGCGTCCACCGGGCTGCTCTTCGCCGTGAACTTCAATCTCCACGGTCTGCTCGAGGCCAGCAGCATCTCGGTGGTCGAGGTGGACACGATGACCGAGGTCGCCCGCGTCGACACCGGCGTCCGGCCTCACGGGGGGCGCCTCAGCCCGGACGGCTCGGCCTTCTACTCGGTCAACATGATGGATTTCGAGCTCGTGGAGCTCGACGCGTTCACGTTCGAGATCACCCGCCGGCTTTCGCTCGGCGACGGCGTGATGCCGACCTGGGTCAGCCGTCCCACCCCGGCCGGCAAGGTCTACGTGACCGGGAACAACGTCGCCCGGATCTTCGAGATCGACCTGGAGGGCTGGCGCATCGAGCGGACGTTCGAGACCGGCGCCGGTCCCTACAATCTCGACGTCAGCCCCGATGGGACGCGGCTGGCCGCGACCTACAAGAACGACGACGCGGTGGGGTTCTGGGACCTCGATCACGGGCAGGAGACCGCGCGCACACCGACGAGCCGGACCATTCCGCACGGCGTGGTGGTGACCCCGGACGCCGAGTTCGCGTTCGTCACCCTGGAAGGCGCCGGCGCCGACCCCGGGACCGTCGAGATCTACCGGCTGGCCACCGGCAAGCGGGTCGGCGCCGTCGACGTCGGCAAGCAGGCCGGCGGCATCGCCTTCTGGAAGCAGGAGGACCAGGCGGACCGAGCCCGGTAGCGGTCGGGTTGCCGGTAGCCGGCGCCGCCGAAGCGATGCGGACTCCCGGCAGGGACGCGTAGGCGGCAGGCGGCAAGCCGAGCCGCAGACGGTGATTCCCGAGCTACCGTTCCACGGCCAGGGCCACGCCGTTGCCGCCCCCGAGGCACAGGGTGGCCACGCCGCGCTTGGCGTTCCGGTTCCGCATGGCATACAGCAGCGTCGTCAGGATGCGGGCGCCGCTGGCCCCGATCGGATGCCCGAGGGCGACCGCCCCGCCGTTGACGTTGACCTTCTCGGGGTCGATGCCCAGCTCGCGGATGACCGCGACGGCCTGGGCTGAGAACGCCTCGTTCAGCTCGAAGAGGTCGACGTCGTCCATCGACCAGCCGACCTTGGTCAGCAGCTTTCGGACCGCCTCGACCGGGGTCATCAGCAGCCACTTCGGCGCGAGCCCGCTCACCGCCTGTCCGATCACTCGGGCCATCGGCGTCAGGCCGAGGGCCTCCGCCTTGTCGGCGCCCATGATCACTAGGGCGGCCGCGCCGTCGTTGACCCCCGGCGCGTTCCCCGCGGTCACCGTGCCGCCTTCCTTCTTGAAGGCCGGCCGCAGCTTGCCGAGGGCCTCGGCGCTGGTGTCGGGCCGCACCCCTTCGTCGTAGGCGAGCCGCAGCGGATCGCCGCGGCGCTGCGGGATCTCGACGGGCAGAATCTCGTCCTTGAACCAGCACTCGCGGATGGCCCGCGCCGCCTTGTGATGACTCGCGGCGGCGAACGCATCCTGGTCTTCGCGCGAGACGCCGTAGCGTTCGACCACCGCTTCGCAGGCCAGTCCCATGCCCTGGTTCTCCAGCGAGCACCAGAGTCCGTCGTGGATCATCGAATCGAGGACCTCTCCGTTGCCCATGCGCATGCCCTCGCGCGCCCGCGTCAACATGTACGGGCAGTTGCTCATCGACTCCATGCCCCCGGCCACCGCGACGTCGATGTCTCCGGTGGCGATGCCCTGCGAGGCGAGCATGACCGCCTTGAGCCCGGATCCGCATACCTTGTTGATCGTCAAGGCCGCGACGTGGTCGCCGAGTCCGCCCTTGATCGCCGCCTGCCGGGCCGGGGCCTGGCCGGCGCCGGCGGAGACGACGTTGCCCATGATGCACTCGTCGACCAGCTCGGGCTCGATGCCGGCGCGGGCGACCGCCTCGCGGACCACCCTGGCTCCCAGATCGGTGACCGGCACGCTCTTGAGGGCGCCGAGGAACTTCCCGGTGGGCAGGCGCGCGGCGCTAACGATGACCGCCTCTCGCATGAGACCTTTTCTCCTGTAGGGCCGTGTGGCTCGATATTTCGATTCGCGTGACGACGCCGTCGCCGAGCAACTGGTTCAACCGGGTCGTGATCAACGGGCGCGATCGGTGAAGCTCGCGAGCCCAGTGCGGGTCGGCCGCGGTCACCGTCAGAGCGCCGTCCGCATCGAGCTCGATCTTCGTGCTCCGGTCGATCGCACCCCCGACGGCGACGCTCCAGGCCAGCGAGACCTTGCCGTGCGACAGCGGCTGGTCGCGCAGCAACGCGCGCAACGCCGCCGTCCTGCAATGTTGTGCCGCGATCATCGGCTTGCCGTCCGCACCGGATGCCGTCCCCGTGCCGCATCCCCGTTTACTCTAATGTAACATCCACCACCATGCCTCTGGTGCTTGCCTCCCGGTCACCGCGCCGGGTGGAGCTGCTCACCCGCGCCGGATACCGGTTCGAGGTGGCGCCGGCCGATATCGACGAGAGCCGGCTCGACGGCGAGACGCCGGCCGCCCTGGTGCGCCGCCTGGCGCGCGAGAAGGCCGCCGCGGTGGCGCCCCGCCATCCCGCGTCGATCGTGCTCGGGGCCGATACATTGGTCGTGGTCGACGGCGCCGTGCTGGGCAAGCCGAACGACGCCGCCGACGCTGCCGGCATGCTCCGGCGGCTGTCGGGCAGGGCCCACGAGGTACTGACCGGCGTCGCCCTGCACACCGCGCACCGGTGCCGTGAGGGCGTTCAGTCGACCCGGGTGGTCCTTCGGGCGCTGAGCCCGGACGACATCGCGTGGTACGTGGCGAGCGGCGAGCCGGCCGACAAGGCCGGCGGGTACTCGATCCAGGGGCGGGCGTCGCGGTTCGTCACCCGCATCGAGGGGTCGTATACCAACGTCGTCGGGCTCCCGATCGAGTTGGTCGACGGTCTGCTGGGCGAGTTGGGGACACGCGGCGGCGATGGTGTGGATTGCGCGGCCGGAGAGCGGTCCCCATCGGGCGGGGTGCACGACAAGAAAGTGGGGGATTTGCCGTCGGGGGTATTGAGCGAGTGCTGATCGGCCGATTCCTCGGGTAGGAGGACTCCGACCATGCCCGAGGCGCAGTTGACTGAACCGCTCGATCACGCGGTCGAAAAAGGGGGCGTCGAGGAGCTGTTCGCCGCGTTGGAGGCAGCGGTCGGGGCCGACGTCGACGCGTTCCTCAAACGAGGAAACGTGAATGCCCAGGACTTCGAGACTCTCTTGCAGACCGTTCACCGTCGAGCGCTCGCCACGGCAAGCCAAGCCGTCAAGGTGATTGGCGCGCAGCGTTCGTAGCCGCGCTCGCGGCCGAAGTCGATGCATTCATCGGGCCGGGGAGCGTCGACGCGCAGGACTTCGAGGCCCTCGAGCAGGCCCTCCGTCGCCAAGTCCTCGGCCTCGCCGCTCAGGCGATGGCGGAGTACTTCGACGCGGACGATTCCGACCATTCGAGTTCGACGATAGCGTGCGCCTGCGGCCAGACGGCGCACTACGCCGGCCGCCGCCCGAAGACCTTCACCACGCTGTTGGGGTCGCTGACGCTGGACCGCGCCTACTACCACTGCGCCGCCTGTCGCAGCGGAAGCTGTCCGCGCGACCGGGCCCTGGGTCTGCAAGACACCTCGCTGTCGCCCGCCACGGCGCGGCTGGTGGGACTGGCGGCGACGAGCGTCAGCTTCGCCGAAGCGAGCGAGTGGATGGGGGAACTGGCCGGCGTGGCGGTCGACCCCAAACAGGTCGAGCGCACCGCCGAAGCGCTGGGCCGCGAGGTCGCGGCCGACGAACGCGAGAGGGTCGAGCCCGCACCCGGCGCGGCGGCGACGATGTACCTGGGGCTGGATGGTACCGGCGTGCCGGTGCGCAAGTCCGAGGTGGAAGGCCGGCGCGGCAAGCAGCCCGACGGCTCCGCCAAGACCCGCGAGGTCAAGCTCGTCACCGTGTGGACGGCGGAAACACGCAACGCCGACGGCCTCCCCCAACGCGACCCCGGGTCGGTCAGCTACAGCGCTGCGGTCGAGAGCGCGGCCAGCCGCCCCACCGACCCGCTGCCCTCCCCGTTCGCGCAACGGGCGTATCGCGAAGCGCGGCGGCGCGGCTTCGACACGGCGGCGCGGCGCGTCGTCATCGGCGACGGGGCCGAGTGGATCTGGAATCTGGCCGCCGAACAGTTCCCCAGCGCCATCGAAATCATCGACATCTACCACGCCAAGGGGCATCTGTGCGATGTCGCCAAGGCCATCTACGGCGCCGGCACGGACTTGGCCGCCCGGTGGGGCAAGGACCGGCGGGACGAGTTGGACGCGGGGCGGATCGATGCGATCCTGACCGCCCTGCGCGCCCACAGTGAGACCTGCGAGGAGGCCCGCAAGTGTATCGACTACCTGACCCGCAACCGCCACCGGATGCGCTATCCAGAGTTCCGAGCGTGGGGTCTTTGCGTGTCGTCGGGCGTCGTCGAGGCCGGATGCAAGCTCGCAATCGGCGCCCGGCTCAAGCGCGCCGGCATGCACTGGACCGTGGCCGGCGCCAACGCCATCATCGCCCTGCGGTGCTGCAAGCTCAGTGGCCGCTTCGAGGATTTCTGGGAACGACGAGCCGCCAGGGCCGCCTGACAGCCATCTCACGAATCTGACGTGCACCCCATCGGGCGCGGATCGTTGACCGGCCGGGCGTGGTCACGGTATCCTTTCGGATATCCGGCGAATCCATTTCGTGCCAGAGGGTGCAGCATGCCAGCCAAGACCGTGAAGATGATCGTGACGACCCTGGTTCTCACCGCCGCGTTCGGCGGGTTGCTCTGGGGAACGCTTGCCGAGGGCACCGAATATTACATGCACGTCGATGAGGTCCTGGCCGAGCCCGACGCGTGGTACGGCAAGAACCTGCAGGTACACGGGTACGTGGTGCCGGGGTCCAGGCTGATCAAGCCGAATACCCTGGAGTATCGGTTCCAGGTCGAGAACAACGGGGCCGTGATCGACGCCGAGTACACCGGCATCGTCCCCGATACCTTCCAGGACAACTCGGAAGTGGTCATCTCGGGACAGCTCTCGCCCCACGGTTTCGCGGTGAAGCCGAACGGGGTGATGGCCAAGTGCCCGTCCAAGTACGAGCCCAAGCCCACCCTCGGCGGCGCGGCGGCCGGCAACTAGCGTTTCTCCGGTCGACGGTGCGGCCGGGAGCCCGGGCGGTTTCTGGTGGGTGCGGTCTGCGGACCGTCCTCCGGCAGGGGGGCGCCCGATCCGGGACAGGCTTTCCGAACACTCCTCGTTGAGGTCTCAACACGATGGCATCCCTAGGCTCGTTCACCCTCCTGGCCGCCTTCGTCGTCTGCACCTATGCGGCCGCCGTCTCCGTGGCGGGGGCGAGACGCCGTTCCTCCCGGTTGATCGAGAGCGGCATCGGCGCCTCGTATCTTGTCACCGCATTGATGCTGCTGGCGTCGGCCGTCATCATCCATGCCTTCATCACCGAGGACTACACGATTCGCTACGTCGACCAGTACTCCGACTCGGCGCAGCCGCTCTTCTACCAGTTGACGTCCTACTGGGGCGGGCTCGACGGGTCGATCATGTTCTGGGTGACCCTGCTGGCGGCCTTCGGCTCGGTCGCCGTCCATTCGAATCGCGAGCGGCAGCGCGAGCTGATTCCCTACGTGGTCGCGGTCATCGCGGTCGTGCAGATGTTCTTTCTGTTCGTGATGATCGTGCACAAGAATCCGTTCGCGACCTACCTGACGACCGCGCCGCTGGACGGGCGGGGGCTGAACCCGCTGCTGCAGAACCCCTACATGGCGATTCATCCGCCATCGCTCTATACCGGATTCGTCGGGATGACGATTCCGTTCGCCTTCGGGATGGCCGCCCTGATAACGGGACACCTCGACGACTCGTGGCTGCGGGCCGTGCGCCGGTGGACGATGATGTCCTGGCTTTTCCTGTCGCTGGGCCTGACGCTGGGGATGATCTGGGCCTACGAGGAGCTGGGCTGGGGCGGCTACTGGGGCTGGGATCCGGTCGAGAACGCCGGCCTTCTGCCGTGGTTCACGTCGACCGCGTTTCTCCATTCCGTGATGGTGCAGGAACGGCGCAGCATGCTCCGCGTCTGGAACATGACGCTCGTCATCCTGACGTTCTTCCTCACCATCTTCGGCACGTTCATGACCCGGTCGGGGATCGTGCAGTCGGTGCATGCGTTCGGCCAGGACATCGCGCTCGCGTGGATGTTCACGATCTTCATGGTCGTCCTGCTGGTCTTCAGTTTCGGACTGGTGATCTACCGGTTGCCGCTGTTGCGGGCGCGGAACGAGCTCGAATCGTGGGTATCGCGCGAGGCCGCGTTTCTCGTGAACAACTGGATCCTGTTGTTCTCGGCCGTCTTCGTGCTGTTCGCGACGATGTTTCCGACCCTGAGCGAAGCGGTCACCGGGATGCGATTGACGGTCGGGCCGCCGTTCTTCACGAAGTGGATGCTGCCGATCGGGCTCATCCTGCTCACCCTGACCGGGGTCGGGCCGCTGCTGGCGTGGCGGCGGTCGACCCCCTCGAACCTGCAGTACCAGTTCATGTGGCCGGCCGCCCTCGCGGTGGCGACCGGCGTCGTGCTGTACGCGGTCGGATTCCAGGTCTGGGTGTCCGGGCTGTGCTTCGCTCTGTGCGCGTTCGTGGTCGGGACGATCAGCCAGGAATTCATCCGCGGCGCGGCGGTGCGGCGCGAGGCGACGGGGACGGATCTGCTGACCTCGATGATCGGGCTGGCGGCCCGATCCCGGCGCCGGTACGGCGGCTACGTCGTGCACATCGGCATCGTGCTGATGTTCCTCGGCTTCGCCGGGGCCGGGTACAAGCTCGACTCGCAGGTGCTTCTGAAGCCCGGAGATGAGCACGCGTTGGGTCCGTACACCGTGCGCTACGACCGGCTGAGCCAGAACACCGATTCGCAGAAGCAGATGATCACCGCGCACATGACGGTGTTCGAGGACGGCGAGGTTGTCGGCGAGCTGTATCCGGCGCGCTGGTTCTTCTTCAAGCACGAGAGCGAGCCGACGACCGAGGTGGCGATGCGGCGGACGATCGCCGACGACCTCTACATCGTGCTGGCCGGCTACGAGCTGAGCGATCAGGCCGCGAGCTTCCAGATCACCGTGAACCCGCTCGTGAACTGGATCTGGTTCGGCTTCACGGTGCTGGCGCTGGGCACCGGCCTTGCGTTGTTGCCGGAGGGCGCTTTCGCCTACGGGAGCGCCACCGTGCCGCAGGGCGCCGCGACGGCGTCGATGGTGTTGCTGGCCTTCGGGCTGACGGCGCTGGCGCCGTCGGTCGCGGCGGCCCAGCCGGGCCAGATCGAGAGTGCGCTGCAGGATGCCAACGTTCCTGCGAGCGCGCTCGAGCTCGACCTGCAGCGATCGCTGGTCTGTATGTGCGGCAGCCCGGGGTGCGGCAAGAAGATCCTGGCGGAGTGCACGTGCGTCACCGCCTCCGCCACCCGCGAGGAGCTCAGGAACCTGGTCGCCGAGGGATTGACGCGCGACGAAGTGTTTCGCTTCTACATCGACAAGCATCAGAGCCAGGAGGCGCTGGCGGCGCCCCTCGACGAGGGATTCAACCGCCTCGCCTGGCTCTTTCCGTACTTCCTGGCGGCGACCGGCGCAGTGGCGCTGGGCGCCGCGCTGGTGCGCTGGACGCGTCCCGACCAGCACCCGGCTTCGGCCGACGATGATCGGGATTCCGATCAGGAGCGCACCCGGCTCGAGGACCTTCTGGACGACGAGCTCCGGGACCTCGACTAGCTCGGGACCTCTGCTACGACTGCCGTGACCCTGTTCCGGGACGTGCCGAAACGGCGCAGCGCGTGACCTTCTCCATGAAGCGGGCCCTAGACACCTCCTCGTTCCGCCCGTGGCATCTGTTCGTCCTCGCCGCCCTGGTGGCGGCGACGGTCGCCATCCTCGTTGTCAGACCGTCGGACCCGGTGGTGGCGATCCTGCTGACCCTGGCCATCGGCGCGGCCGGCTTCGTGGGGCTGATGATCTATCGGGTGATCCTGCCGCTGACGCAGACCACGTTCGAAGAGACGACGGTGATGGCCGGATCGCGGAGCCGGGCCGCGGTCGAGCGGGAGAAGACCCTGGTGCTGCGGTCCATCAAGGAGCTCGAGTTCGATCGGGCGATGGGCAAGGTGTCGGAAGCCGATTTCGAGGAGATGGGCCGGCGATTGCGGGCGCGGGCGATTCGCCTCATGAAGCAGCTCGACATCGAGGCGGTCGACTTTCTCGCGGTGATCGAGCGCGAGCTGCACGAGCGGTTGGGCCGGTCCGCCGAGCCGGCGCCGGCGTCCGCGGGCGCGCGAGAGCGGACGTGCGGCACCTGCCAGGCGTCCAATGGCGTGGACGCCCGTTTCTGCAAGGCGTGCGGCGCGGCGCTGTCGGGAGCGGTGGCGTGACCGGCATCGCGCCCCAGACCGGGAGCGCCGGCGACGGCATGGCGAGCCGACCGCGCGCGATCCGCGGGATGAGACGAGCCGGCGCCGGTGTGCTGCTGCTGGGTCTCACTGCGCTGTCGGCGCTGGCGCAACCCGATCCGCGGCAGATGTCGGGGATTCCGCGGCCTGACCCCAATCTCTCGGACGGGGCGATCACGGTACGGGTCATCCGCGGCAGCTTCGCCAACAACGTGGCCGGACAGGGGGTCGAGCTGCGGGCCGGCGACCGGGTGTCGACGGCGGATACCGATGCCGAAGGTCGTGCGACGTTCCTGAGCCTGAATCCGGGAGAGCAGGTGACGGTGGCCACCGAGCTGGACGGAGTCCCGCTCGAGTCGCTGCCGTTCGCGGCTCCCGGCCGCGGGGGGGTTGCGGTCCTGCTGGTCGGGTCGGCCGGCGACGCCGGAGATGTCGACTCCCGTCCCGCGGCGCGTCCGGGGCAGGTGACTCTGAGCCAGGAATCACGCATTCTGATCGAGCTCGGCGAAGGGCAGATCGAGGTGTACTACCTGCTGGACGCGTTCAATCAGTCGCCCGGGCCGGTCGATCCGCAGCCGCCGTTCGAGTTCCGGTTGCCGCCGGGCTCTCTGGCCGGTACGGTGCTGCAGGGGTCGACGCCGCGGACCCTGGTCGACGGTCCGCGGGTGTGGGTGCAGGGAGCCTTCGAGCCGGGGGTGACGCCGGTGAACGTGGCCAGCATCCTGCCCTATTCGGGAGACAGCCTGGTGCTGTCGCAGGCCTTTCCCGCCGATTTCGATCAGTTGCTGGTCTTCGTGGAAAAGTGGGGAACGATGGACGTGG
Source organism: Vicinamibacterales bacterium (assembly GCA_965229825.1). Taxonomy (GTDB): domain Bacteria; phylum Acidobacteriota; class Vicinamibacteria; order Vicinamibacterales; family UBA8438; genus JAJEEA01. Next base: position 250,404 of record CBDDJQ010000008.1, on the reverse strand, counting down.
CGTCGGCCCAAATCGAGCGGCGCGGCGAGATGGCGCCGGGCGAGACGGGTGGCTCGGCCCTGATCTGGGGTACCGGCCGGCGGGTGTCGGCGGGGGAGCCCGTGGTCCTGGAGCTGACCGGCCTGCCCCACCACAGCGGATGGCCCCGCATCATTGCCCTGACCCTGTCGGGGCTCATCGCCGCCATCAGCGTCCTGGGGTCGGCGGGCGCCGGGGGCGAGACGGGCCCGAATCGACGCGAGGCGTTGCAGCGCCGCCGCGAAAAGCTGTTCACGGAGCTGGTGAAGGTGGAACGGCAGCATCGGCAAGGCCGGATCGGGGTCACGCGGTACGGGACGCGGCGGGCCGAGCTGATCGACCAGCTCCAGGACGTGCTGCGGGACCTGGACGATGGCCTGGTGGGCGGTCCCGCGCCAGCGGTTCGCCTCTCCGATCAGGTGCCGGCATGATCTGCCGGCCCCGCTCGTGAAGTTTCACCGCCCCCGTATTGGCGCAGGGCCGCGTCCGCGAGTAGACCCACCCGCTTTCCGACCGGACGCCGCCAGGTACTGAAGCCGCGTGGCGCATTCTAACTCCTTCGACTTCGACCGGATCAGCGTGGCCGGCGTGTCCCGTCACTACGGCCGGCGCCGGGCGTTGTCCCGGGTATCGTTCGACTGTGCAGCCGGGCAGATCGTCGGGCTGCTCGGCCCGAATGGCGCCGGCAAGTCGACCCTCCTGTCGGTGCTGGCGACCCTGGCCGCGCCCTCGACCGGGAGCGTGCGGTACGGTGGGGTGACGGCGGGTGAGGCGGGCGCTCCCCTGCGCGCGCACATCGGTTTTCTGTCCCACGATCTGCAGCTGTATCCCGAGCTGTCGGCGCGCGAGAACCTGGAGTTCTTCGCCGGGCTCCACAACCTCGACGACCCCCGGGGCCGGGCGGCGGACGCGCTGGTGCGGGCCGGTCTCGATGATCGGGCGGACGATGTCGTCGAAGGGTTCTCCCGCGGCATGCGCCAGCGGCTGGCCTTGGAGCGCGCGCTGCTGCACGACCCGCGTCTGGCGCTGTTCGACGAGCCGTTCACCGGGCTGGACGAGGCGTCCTGCGGCAAGCTGGTGCGGCGGTTGCGAGCCCTCGGGGCCGATGGGCGGATCGTCTTGCTCGCCACCCACGACCTCGATATCGTCGATGGCCTGCTCGATCACGCGCTCCTGCTGCGGGCGGGCCGCTTGCGGCCCCTGGAGGGCGAGGGGACGCTTCGCGACCGCTACCGGGCCGCCGTCGCGGCCGGAGACGCCCGATGAGCGAGTTTCTGCGGGTCGCCTGGCTCGTGGTCTGCAAGGACCTGCGGGTCGAGTCGCGCAGCCGGGAGCTGCTGTTCACGACCGTCTTCTTCGCCGTCTCCTGTGTCCTGGTGTTCTCGTTCGGCTTCGTCCGCGGCGGCCGGGCCGTCGACGGTGCGGCGCCGGGCATACTGTGGATCACCATTGCCTTCTCCGGCACCCTGGCCCTGGGCCGCGCCTTCGAGCGCGAGCGGTATCACGACGCCCTCCGCGGCCTGCTGCTCGCGCCGGTCGCCCGGCCCGCGATCTACGTCGGCAAGCTCGCCGGCCTGCTGCTGCTCCTGGCGGTGGTGGAAGCGATCGTGGTGGTCATGGTCGCCTTCCTGTTCCAGGCTCCGCTGTTCGAGTTCCCGGTGCGGCTCTTCGCGCTGCTGTCGCTGGGGACCCTCGGGTTCGCGAGCGTGGGGACGCTGTTCTCCGCGATGCTCCTGCGTACGCGCAGCCGGGCGGTCCTGTTGCCGGTGCTGCTGTATCCGGTCACGATTCCGGTGCTGATCATGGGGGTGAGCGGTACCGCGGTGCTTGTCCAGCCGGAGCCGGATCTCGCGATGGCGCGGCTCTGGATCAGCCTGCTGTTCTTCTTCGACGCGGTGTTCCTGACCCTCGCGCTATGGACATTCGAGCCGGTCATGACAGAATGACACCGATGAATCGACGCCTCTTTCCGGTGCTCGCGGGCCTGTCGCTGTTGTTTTTCGTGACCGCGCCCATCGTCATCGTGCGCGCCCCCTACGAGTCGACGATGGGGCTGGTCCAAAAGATCTTCTACTTCCACTTTCCGGCCTGGATGGCGATGTTCCTGGCCATCTTCGTTCTCGGCATCTCCAGCGTCCAGTATCTGTTCCGGCAAAAGCCGGCGGCCGACCGTCTGGCCGTCGCGGCGGCCGAGATGGCGGTGATCTTCGGGTTGATGGGGTTGATCACCGGACCCTTGTGGGGAATCAAGGCCTGGGGGGTGTGGTGGCAATGGGACGCCCGGTTGACGATGGCGGTGATCCTGGAGCTGATCCTGGTGGCCTATCTTCTTCTGCGCCAGTACGGCGGGCCCGGCTCCGAGCGATTGGCGGCGGGGCTCGGGATCTTCGCCATGGCCAACGTGCCGTTCCTCTATATTTCGACCGAGATCTGGCGCACGGTGCATCCCCGGACCTCGGTGGTGCCGACGCTTCCGGTCGACTTCGGCCTCCCCCTGTGGTGGTCGTTCGCCGGATTCATCGTGTTGTGCATGGCGCTGCTCGCGGCCCGGGTGCGGCTGGAAGAGCAGCGGGCGTCGCTCGATCGTCTATATCTGGCGGTGGAGGAGGACTAGTGGGGATTCTGCGTCTGCGTGGCGGGTCGCGGCGGGCCGCGTCCGGGTGCGGCGTGCGTTGGTTGCTGGCACTGGGTCTGGTCGTCAGCGTGGCGGCGGGAATGGCGGGGCTGGAGGCGGCCCAGCCGCCCACGACCGCGGCGCAGGACGGGTTCGTGCCGATGGATGACATTCCGCCCGAGGATCAGATGCCGGCGGCGCCGCTCGTGGCGGCCGCGTATGCCGTCGTCTGGGCGATTGCCGTCGGCTACCTGTGGACGATCTGGCAAAGGCTGGGAACGGTCGAGGCGGAGCTCGCCGACGTGACTCGCCGCATCGGAGAACGGGACGGGGCTTGAGTTCCCGGATCGCCTTCTCGTCCTGAACCATGCCCGCCGGACACTTCGTCTATATTCCGGCCATCCTGCTCTTGGGGCTGGTGATCGGATGGATTCTCGGGTCTCGCGCCGCCGCGGATGCCTATGCCGCAGAGTTGCGGCGGCGGGAAGAGCGCGCCGCCCGGAAGCAGGCGCGAGACAGATGACGCCGCGCCGCTTCGCGGTTCGGTCGCAGGCGCAGGCCGGCCGGCTATCGACCCAGGCCGAGCCGGAACGCGAGACTTTCCGGAAGTCCCACCTCGGTGATACGTTGCTGCGCCAGATCGATGCGATACGGCACACGCCGGAGCTCGATGCTCGGTTTCCTCGAATCGTAGACGGCGTAGGACGCCCGCGAGTCGGTGTCACGCGGTTGTCCGACCGAGCCCGGGTTGATGAGATAGCGCCACTTCTTGTCGACGTCGATGACGGTCGTGTCGGGGCCGCCCGGTATGGGGTGGGTGACCGCCACCTCGGACCCCTGGTGCACGTAGGCGACGGGCACATGGGTATGGCCGAAGAAGCAGATGTGGCGGCGCGAAGCCTCGAAGGCCCGAAGCGCATCCTCTTCGTCGGAGATATAGGTGTCTTCGTCGGACGGCGCGCCGTGACACACCTCAACCTCCCGGTTGACCATCTTCGGGCCCGCCGGCAGGGCCGCGACCCGCTCACGGTTCTTCGGGGTCAGCGTCTTGTGGGTCCAGCGGGCCGCCTCCGCCGCCACCCGGCGGAAGCTGTCGGGCTCCTCCACGCCGGTCGAGACCTTGTCGTGGTTGCCCCGGATCACCACGTGCGGCTCGAGCTCGAAAATCCGCTCCACCACCTCGTTCGGGTTTGCCCCGTAGCCGACCAGATCGCCCAGCACCAGCAGGCGATCGTAGGTGTCGGGCGGCATGCGGGCGAGAACCGCATCGAGCGCATCGATGTTGCCGTGTATGTCGCTGAGAATCAGGAAACGCATCGGGAACGGCCTCGAATCAATTGGGGGCTGCTAGTGTGCCGTCCCTTAAGTAATGGAGTAAAATTGGGGCTCTCTCAGGAGGAGGGTCCCCATGCCACGAGGCCGTCCGGTTGCTCCCATCGAACTCAGCGAGGCGGAGCACGCTCATTTGACTCAAATCAGCCGGTCCCGATCGCTCCCGAGCGGGTTGGTCCAGCGGGCGCAGATCGTGCTCGCCTGCGCCGAGGGCAGGTCGAGCACGGCCGTCGCGGCGCGGTTGGGCGTGAGCAACGCCACCGTCGGCAAGTGGCGTAGACGGTATCGCGAGTGCGGTCTGGAAGGCTTGCACGACGAACTCCGCCCCGGGCGGCCGCGCACCTACGATGATGAGCGCGTAGCCGCCGTCATCAACCACGCCCTGCAGGCGACACCGCCAGACCGGACGCATTGGAGCGTGCGCTCGATGGCCGGCCACAGCGGCGTCTCGAAGAGCACGGTGCAGCGGTGGTTCAAGTTGTTTGGAGTCCAGCCGCACCGGCAGGGCTCGTTCAAGCTGTCCACCGACCCGTTTTTCGTCGAGAAGGTGCGCGACATCGTCGGGCTCTACCTCAACCCTCCGGACCACGCCGTGGTCCTGTGCGTCGACGAGAAGAGCCAAATCCAGGCGCTGCAACGGACGCAGCCGGTGCTGCCGATGGGCCTGGGGTACGTGGAAGGGGTTACTCACGACTACTGGCGTCACGGGACCACTACCTTGTTCGCGGCCTTGGCAGTGGCTACCGGTACGGTGCTCACGCAATGCAAACCCCGCCACCGGCATCAGGAGTTCCTCGCCTTTCTGCGCCACATCGACGCGAACGTCCCCGCCGACCTCGACGTGCATCTGATCGTCGACAACTACGCCACGCACAAGCATGCCCGCGTGAAGGCGTGGTTGGCGAACCGGCCACGGTACCACGTCCACTACACGCCGACCTACGCGTCCTGGATCAACCAAGTGGAACGGTGGTTCGGCATCATCACCGAACAGGCCATCCGCCGCGGCTCCTTCAGCAGCGTGCGGGAACTGATCGGGAGAATCAATCGCTTCGTCGAGCGGTACAATACGGATGCCTCGCCGTTCGCTTGGACTGCCACGGCGCAATCGATCCTCGCCAAGGTGGAACGCATTGCACTGTATATTTCCGGGACAGCACACTAGGCGCCGAGCCAGTCGATGATCCGTTCGACGAGCCCGCCGACCGGCGCCGCTCCTGCATCCAGGCGGACATGGGCATACCGGTAGGCGGCCTGCCGGTTGCGAAAAAGTCGAACCATGGCCGATCGATCAGCCGCCAGCGGCCGCCGTCCGTCTCTTGGCAGACGCTCGATGACCCGCGTCAAGGATACATCAAGCCAGATCGAGACGCCGTCTCCATTGATCAGCGATCGGTTGGCGGGGTCCGCGTAGGTGCCGCCGCCGGTCGCCACCACCGCGTGGCGCACCGGAATCTGGGTGGCCAGCACCTCCCGTTCGACCCTGCGGAAGTAGGCCTCGCCGCGCCGGGAGAAGATATCGGCGACGGTTTCGTGCTCGCGCTCTTCGATCAGGTCGTCGATGTCGTCGACCCGCCACCCGAGCTTCGACCCGAGAGCGCCGGCCACGGTGCTCTTGCCGGCGCCCATGAACCCGACCAGGTAGATCTTGTCAGTGCGCATCGACGGGAGCCGCGTTCGGGCTGAAGCCGGGTTCGAGCCGTCAAGCGGAGATGCAGATGGATGCCAGGACATCGAAGAAACCGGGGTAGGACACGTCGACGACCTCGGCGTTGCGGATTCGACTCGGCCGCCGGGCGCCCAGGGCGGCGATGGTGAATGCCATCGCCAGCCGATGGTCGCCGGCGGCATCGGCCTCGCCACCCTGCAGCCGCGGGTGGCCCACGACGTGAAATCCGTCTTCCATCTCATCGACGTGTCCACCGAGGGCGCGCAGGCCGTCGGCCAACGCGGTGATGCGGTCGCTCTCCTTGTGCCGCAGCTCGCCCGCGCCGGCGACATGCAATTCGCCGCCATGGGTAGCCAGCGCGGCCAGCACCGGCAGCTCGTCGATGAGTCCCGGCACGTCGTCGGCTCCGACCGTGAGCGCGAGGTTGCGGCCGTGGCGGACCCGTATGGACCCGCGGCGTTCACCGGCGTCTTCGGTGACCTGCAGCAGGTCGATGCCGGCTCCCGCGCGCTCGAGCCAGGTGAGAATCCCGGTACGGGTGGGATTGAGTCCCACGTCGTCGAGGGTGATGTCCGATCCGGGCAGGGCCGCCGCGGCGGTCGCCCAGAACGCGGCGGACGACACGTCGCCGGGCACCGTGAGCTCGGCCGCCCGCAGGCGCTGTCCACCGCGAAGCGTGATGTTTCCGTCGACCCGGCGCAGCTCGACGCCGAACACCGGCAACGCGCGTTCCGTGTGGTCCCGGGTGGCGGCCGTCTCTCTGACCGTCGTGTCGCCGTCCGCGTGGAGCCCGGCGAGGAGCACGGTGCTCTTGACCTGTGCGCTCGGGACCGGCGCGGCGAAATCGATGCCATCGAGAGGCGACCCGGTGATGGTCAGAGGCGGGCGGTCCTCTTCTCCCGTCACCCGCGCGCCCATGCGGGAGAGCGGCTCGATGATTCGGCCCATCGGCCGGCGGCGGAGCGAACCATCTCCGGTGATGACGCTGGTGAACGGGTGGCCGGCGAGGATGCCGGACAGCAGCCGCAGGGTCGTCCCGGAGTTGCCGGCGTCCAACGGCGCCGGCGGAGGCGTCAGCCCGCCGAGGCCGCGGCCGTCGATGGTCACGACGCGGCGGTTCGTTCCGCGGTCGAACGTCCGGGGACCCTCCACCCGGACCCCCAGAGCCTGGAGACAGGCCAGGGTGGAGGCGCAGTCGGCTCCCGGCGCATAGCCGGCGATGGTCGACCGTCCGCCGGCCAGCGCGGCGAGCAGCGCATAGCGGTGGGAGATCGATTTGTCGCCGGGTATCGAGACGCGGCCGCGGACGCGGGTGGCGGGGTGAACGACGACAGACGCCATTCCCAGCACTATATCAGCGGATGCCCCCGCATTCCCGTCCGACAGGGTCGATCGGCGGATGACCTTGCGCCGATTGGGGGACCGACAGTATGTTACGCACTGGCATCGTCGTGCCTGACACCGGATCCGGCGTCCCGGCCGCGTGCCGGGAGACCGGAGACACGGCTCATCCGACCCGAGAACTGCGCCGTATGGCCAGCGACCACGTCGTTCGTCTTGCGTTCCGAAGCCATTTCGACATGCTGGACTTCGTCCAGGTCGTCAGCGACGAACTGGGGAAGCTCGTCGGTTTCGATGGTGACGCGATTCACTGGATCGGCGTGGCCGTCCGCGAGTCGGTGATCAACGCCATCAAGCATGGCAATCAGGATATCGAGGACAAGCTCGTCACGGTGGAGTTCGCGTTGGCGCTGCCGGCCGAGCCGAAGCGACTGACGGTGCGGGTCGTCGATCAGGGCGACGGTTTCGACCCGGTCGAGATCGCCGATCCGCTCGCCGCGGAAAACCTGCTGAAGTCGAGCGGCCGGGGCATCTTCTTCATGCGGAGTCTCATGGACGACGTGCGGATGCAGCGGGCGCCGGAGGGGGGCATGGAGGTGGTGATGGTGAAGACCCTGGGGGCCGCCTCCTAGCCTTCCCAGCCCGTGAATTGCGGCCTCGCGGCTCCGCTTGCCGCCCCGATCAACCCTTCAGGAGCCTCTGGCATTCGACATGGCGTACCCTTCCGTGTGGCTGGCCACCGCCGTCGAGATCGTTCGGCGCGCCGGTGCGATGCAGCTCGACTATCTCGGCGGCAATCTCCAGATTCGCAAGAAGGGCGCGATCGATCTGGTTACCGCGATCGATGTCGAAGTGGAGCGGATGGGCCGCGCCGTCATTGCGGAACGGTTTCCCGACCATGATGTGCTGGCCGAGGAGCTGCGGAACGACACCGGCCGGGCCCCGGGCCGGCACCGGTGGGTGTTCGACCCGCTCGACGGCACCGTCAACTTTGCGCACGGTCTGCCGATCTTCTGCTCCTGCCTCGCGCTCGAGGTCGATCGCCGGCCGGTGGTGGCGGCCGTCTTCGATCCCACCCGCCGCGAGCTGTTCACCGCCGAACGGGGCGGCGGGGCGTGGCTGAACGACGCCCCTCTGCGGGTATCCGATACCGGTTCCGTGATCGATGCGATGCTGTGCACCGGGTTTCCCTACGACGTGCACGACAACGTGGACGATCTGGTGGGCCTGTTCGGCGCATTCGTCGCGCGGGCGCGGGCGGTGCGCCGGCTCGGCTCCGCCGCGCTCGACCTGTGCTATCTGGCAGCGGGACGGTTCGACGGGTTCTGGGAGCAGCGCCTGCATCCCTGGGACATGTCGGCGGCCAGTCTCGTGGTCGAGGAGGCGGGGGGGCGATTGTCGAGGTTCGACGGCGCTGCGTTCGACACCCACGGGGACGAGATCGTCGCCTCGAACGGCCGGATTCACCACGAGATGCTCCGGATCATCGCAAGCGGTTCACGGACCCTCGATGTCGGGCAGGAATCCGGGAGATGACGGCACGGCGCGTGCGTGAGATCGACTGGACGTCCTGGCGGGCCGCCGACCCGGCGACGCTCGTCTTCGTCATCAAGAACCGGCGCATTCTGCTGATCCGCAAGAAGCGCGGGCTCGGGGCCGGCAAGATCAACGGCCCCGGCGGCCGGCGCGAGCCGGGGGAGTCGTTCGACGACTGCGCCGTCCGCGAGGTGCGCGAAGAGCTGGGGGTGACCCCGTTGCACCTTGTTCGGCTCGGGCAGCACTGCTTCCAGTTCGTCGACGGCTATTCGACGTTCGTCCGGGTCTATCGGGCGTCGGATCTCGACGGAGAGCCGGTGGAGACGGACGAAGCGGCGCCCCTCTGGTTCGACCTCGACACGCTCCCTTTCGACGAGATGTGGGAGGACGACCGTCACTGGCTGCCGCTGATCGTGCAGGGACGCCGATTCGCCGGCCGCTGGATCTTCGACGGCGATCGGATGCTCGACTACATTCTCGACGTGCTCCCGCCGGAGTCGGCGCCCTCGGAATCTGCCCCGTAGAAACGGCGCAGATTTCCGGGCAGGGTTCGTCGGGCGGCAAGCGGCGCCGGCCGGGCGATGTTGTTCGGGCGCCTCGCACGCAAGGACATGCTCAGACCTCCCGAGTGCTCCCGAACGGACGACTGCGACCCGGAGTGGACACCGGCGATTCTGCCGGGCATCCTGCAACCTTCAGAAACAAAGGAAGTTGTCTGTAATCACGGCCTTGGCACGACTGTTGCTCCCTCCGCTATAGGGTCATCCGGTTCGTGACGGAACGGCGGTGGCACGAACGCGTGGCGCTCGTCCGGCGACGGCGGCCCGGGAGGAGGATAGGATGTCGATGAGTTCGATGCGGAGGATGGCGATGGCGACGGTGCTGGCGGTCTCGTGGCCCGCGCCGGTCCTGGCGCAGGACAGTTGGCTGAGCCTGCATCTCGGGCGTTTCGCAGTTCGCGAGGCGGGCTCGCGGATTGCGGACGACGTCGTGATTGAGAACCTGAGCACGTTCGCCTTCGTGCCGGACGACTTCAACGGCGCCAGCGTCGGCGTCGAGTGGCTCATCGGGGTCGGAAACTACGTGGAGGCGGGGGTCGGGGCCGGCTGGTATCAGGGGACGGTGTTCAGTGTCTACGACGAGTTTGTCGATTACGACGGCTTTGAGATCGAGCAGGACTTCACGTTGCGGGTCGCGCCGATCACCGGGACGGTCCGCTTCTTTCCGTTCGGGCGGCGAGCGGTGCTGCAACCGTATGCCGGCGCGGGGGTCGGGCTGTTCAACTGGCGGTACAACGAGGTCGGGGATTTCATCGACTTCGGCGATCCCGACCAGGGCTTCTTCTTCGACGAGTACACGGCTTCCGGTCGCGACGCGGGCCGGGTCTATCTCGCCGGGGTGAGGCTCGCGGGAGACCGCTACGCGGCCGGGGTCGAGTTCCGGTACCAGGATGCGCAGGGCGTGGTCGGCATCGATCAGGGGTTCCTCGACGAACGGATCGACCTGGGGGGCATGACGACCGCCTTCACGTTCAACGTTCGGTTCTGACGCCGGGCGGCGCCGCCATGTCGGGCTTCCCGGAGCCCGGCTTCCGGACGCGGCGGTTCCGGCCGCCTGCGGCCGGGCCCCGCCGCGTCCGGCTATAATCCCGCCGAGCCGCATCTTCACCCCACGAGTCATGAGTCCAGAACTGTCGGTCGTCATTCCCCTCCTGGACGAGGCTCCGAACGTCGACGCGCTCTACCAGGAGCTCAAGGAGACCCTCGACGCTTGGGGTCGTACGTACGAGATGGTGTTCGTCGACGACGGCAGCACCGACGGGACCTTCGAACGGCTTGCCCGCCTGCAGGCGTCGGACCCGCGGATGCGGGTGGTGCGGCTGCGCCGCAACTTCGGACAGACGGCGGCGTTCTCGGCCGGGTTCGTCACCGCCCGCGGACGCCTGATCGCCACCGCGGACGGCGACCTCCAGAACGATCTCCGCGAGATTCCGCGGATGGTCGACAAGTTGGACGAAGGGTTCGACATCGTCTGCGGATGGCGCAAGGCGCGCCGGGACCCCTGGCTCTCCCGCCGGCTGGTCTCCTTCGTCGCCAACCGGCTCATCTCCCGGGTCACCGGGGTGCGGTTGCGCGACTACGGATGCTCGCTCAAGGTGTTTCAGGCCGAGGTGGTCAAGTCTCTGCGCCTCTATGGCCAGATGCACCGGTTCATCCCGGCCATCGCGAGCGAGCAGGGGGTGCGCATCGCGGAGCTGGTGGTCAATCACCGGCCCCGCCGACACGGACGGTCCAAGTACGGCCTGTGGCGGACGCCGCATGTCATTCTGGACCTCGTCACCGTGAAGTTCCTGTTGAGCTACTCGACCCGGCCCCTGCAGATCTTCGGCCTGGTGGGGCTGCTGATGGGGACGGCGGGGGCCGCGATCACCGCGTGGCTGGCGTATGTCCGGTTGTTCGGGGGCCAGGACATCGGCGGCCGTCCGCTGCTGCTCTTCGGCATTCTGTTACTGTTTACGGGCGTGCAGCTCGTGACCCTCGGGCTCCTGGCCGAGCTGCAGGTCCGGACGTACCACGAGTCGCAGGGCAAACCGACGTACTACATCCGCGAGGTGCTCGAGACACCGGCCGGCGAACCGGCGGGGGCGCCGGCGCGCCGCGAATGACGCAGGATGGCGGCCTCGGACGCAGGACGGCAGGACATGCCGGTGCATCTGGCGTTTCTCGGATGCGGTTTCATTACCGGGGTGCACAGCCGCCATCTGCAACGGTTGTGCCCGGATGTCGTCTGCAGCTACGCGAGCCGCGACGGCGCGAAGGCGGAGGCCTACCGCCGCCGTTATCGCGGTGCGGGCAGCTATGACAGCTATGCCGCGGCGATAGGGGATTCCCGGGTGGACGCGGTGGTGGTCGCGGTGCCGCCGCGGTTCCATCTCGATCTGTCCCTGCAGGCGTTGTCGGCCGGGAAGCACGTGCTCGTCGAGAAGCCGGCCTTCTTCCGGATGGAGGACTATCGGCAGGTGCAGGCGGCGCGGGACCGCGCCGGCCGGGTGGTGCTCGTGGGAGAGAACGACCACTACAAGCCGCTGGCGGTCTGCCTGCGGCGGCTGCTCGACCGGGGGGTAATCGGCGATGTGGTGCTCGCCCAGTTCACGACGGTGGTCAAACGGCTGAAGCCGGCGGACGACTGGCGCAACGACGAACGGATGGCCGGCGGCGATGCCTTCTTCGAAGAAGGCATCCACTGGCTGCACCTCGCCAACAGCCTGGGCATGGCCATCACCACCGCCGCGGGGTTTCCGGCCTCCCCCGCGCGGCGCGGCCCCGACCGCCGCGCCAAGAGCATGCTGGCGGCGTTCCGGTATGCGAACGGCGCGTCCGGCGCGCTCTTCTACTCGCGCGAAGTGCCCTCGTTGTTGCGCGGGGTCCGGGTGTCGAAGCTGTTCGGGCGCGAGGGCGTCATCACGTTCGAGTCGAACGGCGGATTCGTGCTGGTGCGGGGCCGCGGCCTGCCGCGGCTGTTGTTTCCGGGGGTGCGGGACATCCGCGGCTATCGGGCGATGTATCGCGACTTCGTCGACGCCATTCGATCGGGGCGGCCGCCTGAGATGAGCCTGGAGACAGCCATGGACGATCAGCGGATCATGGACCAGATCTATGCGGCGGACACGCCCGTGGAGCCCCCGGCGGCGGTTCGGCCGGGTTGACGGGGGCGGGAAGCGGGGTCGCAAGGCCACCTCCGGACGGGGGGCGTCCTCGGAACGGAGCAGACGCCCGCGGGTCGGCGAGACGGGCAGTGATTTCCGGGCCGGCCCAATCGCACGCACTCCGAATCGGAACCGCGATGCCCAGCGAGCGCTACGACATCATCATCATCGGGACCGGGGCCGGGGGAGGCACCGTCGCGCGGGCGCTGGCCGATGCCCCGGCCCGGATCCTGCTGCTCGAACGGGGCCGCTTCATACCGCAGGAACCCGAGAACCGCGACCCCGCCGCGGTCTGGAAGCACCGGCGCTACCAGACGTCCGAGCGCTGGGTGGACGGCGACGGCACGCCGTTCCGCCCCTATATGCACTACTGCGTCGGGGGGAATACCAAGTTCTGGGGCAGCGTCCTCTTCCGGATGCGCCGCGAGGACTTCGGCGAGCTCGAGCACGTCGACGGTGTCTCCCCGGCCTGGCCGATCGACTACGACACGCTCGAGCCGTACTACGAGCGGGCGGAACGTCTGTACGAGGTGCACGGGGCGGCCGGCGAGGACCCTACCGAGGCGCCGAGGAAGCCGTTTCCCCACGCCGCGATTCCCCACGCGGAGCAGGTCGACGCGTACGTGGCCCGCATCCGCGGCCAGGGGCTGCATCCCTCGGCCCTGCCGCTTGGACTCCGCGGGCCAGGGGAGCCGGGACGCTGCATCCTGTGCGATACGTGCAACTCGTTCCCGTGCCACCGCGGGGCGAAGAGCGACGCCGACGTCTGTTGTGTCCGTCCCGCCACCACGCGCGAGAACGTCACCCTGTGGACCGACGCGCGGGCCCGGCGCCTGCTGACGGACCCGAGCGGCCGGCGGGTCGAGGCGGTCGAGGTCGACCACGCCGGCGAGCGGCGCCGGGTCGAGGCGTCGCTCGTGGTCCTGTCTTGTGGGGCGGTCAATTCGGCGGCGCTGCTGCTGCAGTCGGCCAACGACCGGCACCCCGCCGGTCTCGCGAACTCCTCGGGGCTCGCGGGGCGGCGCTACATGGCGCATCTCGCCACGATGATGGCGGGATTCCATCCGTTTCGCCGCAACCACACCGTGTTCCAGAAGACGGTGGCGATCAACGACTTCTATCTGCGGGGACCGGACGGAGACTATCCGCTGGGACAGATCCAGTCCCAGGGGCGGACCCATGGCGTCATGGCCCAGACCGCCGCGCCGTGGATGCCGTTGAAGTTCTTCGACTACTGGGTGGCGCGGGGCCTCGACTGGCTCGCGATGACCGAGGACCTGCCCCGGTCGGACAACCGCGTGACGGTCGATGCCGGCGGGCGCATCCGGTTGGGCTACCGGCCGAACAACGTGCGCGCCCACGAGCGGCTGGTTCGCGAAGTCCGGCGGATGCTGCGCCGGCTCGGGCTCGGGATCGTCTACGTCCATCCCCGATCGATCCACAATACGACCCACCAGTGCGGCACGCTGTGCTTCGGAACCGACCCGGCCCGCTCGGTGCTCGATCCCTGGTGCCGGTCCCACGACGTCGAGAACCTCTTCGTGGTCGATGCGTCGTTCTTTCCATCGTCGGCCGCGGTCAACCCGGGCCTGACCATCGTCGCCCAGGCCCTCCGGGTGGCCGACCACATCCGGGAGACGGAGCTGCGCGCCGGTCCCGGCGAGCCGGCGGCGGCGGCGCGCTCGCCGCAGCCGGCCGGGACCGCGTGACCGGAAGACGCCGCAGGGAGGATACCGTCGTGCGCGTACGTTCTTTCAGCCACACCGGCATCACCGTGTCCGACTTCAACCGGGCGGTCCGTTTCTATTGGGACGTCTTCGGCTGTCCCCTGGTGGGCGTATCCGACGCCCCGCCGGACCGGGTGCGGGGCTTCTTCGGGGTCGATGCTCCCCGGCCGACCTGCAAGATCGGGTGGATTCGCGTGCCCGGGGGAGCGGTGATCGAGATCTTCGAGTTCCGGCCGGACCAGCCGGCGGCCGGCGTGGCCTGGAACCGGGTCGGGCTGACCCACATCTGCTTCAACGTGCGGAACACGCGGCGCTGGCACGACCACTTGGTGGACAAGGGGGTCGAGATCGTCAGCCCGCCCGAGCGGTCGCCCCGCGGTCACACCTTGTTCTTCGCCCGGGACCTCGACGGGAACCTCATCGAGCTGACCGACCTGCGGCACATGCACCACGTGCTGCGGTGGTTGGCTCCGCTCGGCGGATGGTTGTTCAGGCGGGGCATCGGCCAGGACTATCGGCGCTACTACGAGCCGTCCGGCCCGCCCGACGCCGCCCCCCGCGATTCCGGTCCGCCCCCGAATCAGCCGGAGCCTGCGCCGTAGAACGCCCCGCTTTCCGCATCGCCGTACCGCCGGCGCGCATCGAGCCCGGCGGTTCTCGTGGAGGCCGGAGCGAACCGGGAGTCAGGCGAGGGCCGCACGCCGGATGATCCCGGCGACGCGGTCCGGGACGTCGGGCGGGAGCTCCGGATAGATCGGCAGGGCGAGGAGGCCTCCGGCCGCGGCTTCGGCACGGGGATGGTCGCCGGGCCGTCCTCCCAGATCGGCGCAGCAGGGTTGCAGATGGATCGGGATCGGGTAGTGCAGTCCGGTCCGGATCCCTTCTGCGCCGAGGGCCCGGCGCAGCGCGTCCCGATGCGGGGTCTCCACCGCGTAGCAGTGGTAGACGTGGCGGACGTGCGGCGCGGCCGTGGGCACCGTGACGCCGGTTGGAGCCAACGCCCCGTCATACGCGGCGGCGATACGGCGTCGGGCCTCCGTCCACGCGGGGAGATGGCGGAGCTTGACCCGGAGAATGGCGCCCTGGAGGCCCTCCATCCGGTAGTTGAAGCCGGGACGCGGCGGGGGATGCCGCTCGTCGTCGCCCCAGCTTCGCAGGGCGCGAATCGCTCGGGCGTGCCCGTCGTCGTTGGTGACGACGATGCCGCCCTCGCCGTACGCCCCGAGGTTCTTGGTGGGGTAGAAGCTGAAACAGCCGAGGTCACCCAGGCCGCCGACCCGCCGCCCGCGGTACTCGGCGCCGTGCGCCTGCGCTGCATCCTCGATCACCGTCACGCGGTGCCGGCGGGCCAGCGCCAGCAACGGGTCCAGGTCGGCCGGATGGCCGAAGAGATGCACCGGGATTATCGCCCTCGTCCGTGCGGTGACCGCCTCCGCGACCCGGCTTACGTCCAGGGTGAGGGTCCGGGGGTCGATGTCGACGAACACCGGCGTTGCACCGGTGTACCGGATGGCCGCCACCGTGGCGATGAACGTGAAGGGGACCGTGATCACCTCGTCGCCCGGTCCGGCCCCGGCGGCGAGGAGGGCGAGATGGAGGGCGCTGGTGCCGGAGTTCACGGCGATGCCGTGCTCGGCGCCGCAGTAGTCGGAGAACTCGCGCTCGAAGGCAGCCACTTCCGGCCCGAGCGCGAACTGCCCGCCCTCGAGAACGCGCGCCAACGCCTCGTCGACTTCCCGCTTGATCGACGCGTATTGGCGCCGGAGGTCCACCAGGGGGATCTCGGTCACGGCGTGGCGGGTAGCGGACGCCAGTCGTCGCGCTCGCTGAACGCGCGCGCCGCGAAGCACCAGATGACGAGTCTCTTGCGGCCCCAGTACTCGGGGTCGGCCCCGGCCCCGGCGAGGAGCTCCCTGAGCGCCGGGGTCGCGCCGGAACCGGGAACCGCCGCCACATCCACGGGCAGGCCGAGCTCGAACGCGAGCTGATCGGGCAGTCCGGCGCCGGTGGCGTGCAGGTCGCCGCCGGCATGGAACACCAGCGCATGACTGTCACCGAGCAGCAGGACCGCGCTCTGCGGATCGAGGGCGACCGGCGTCCGGCCGCGGCCGGCTCTGCGAATCACTCCTCGAAGGCGCAGCTCTTCCCGGCCCGCGGGTATTCCACCGGGGCCGGTCAGGTCACCGTTGATGCCGGTGCTGTACCAGCTTGCCCCGAACGATTCCGTGTCGAGCTCCGCATACCACGGTCTGGCCCGGACGTCGGCCGCGATGGCGGCGGCGGCCGTCGTGCATCCGCTACCCGACCAGTGGGTGTCGGTGCGGCAGTAGAGCGGCCCCTCGGAGTGGAAGCGCTCGCGGATGAAGTGATCCGTCAGGTCGAGGACGTCGACGCCGGCGGCGCGGAGCTGGTCGTAGAGCTGCTGCAGGATCGGGTCGAGACGAGGCACCGGAATCGGAATCGTCAACGCGCCGGATACCTTCTCGGGAAAGATGACGGACTTCGGCGGTACGGGCACCAGCAGCAGCTCGACGTCCCGCGCCGCGAGCCTGCGATGCACGTCGAGGATGACCGGGATCGGACCGGCCTCCGCCGCGGTTCGAGACGGGGATGCGGCACCGGCGTCCGGGTTGCCGAACCCGTCGAGACTCACGTGCCGCAGCTCGGGGCCGAAGAAGAGCCAGTCGTCCAGCCCGGCGACGGCGCTGCGCTGCGCGGTCTCCGCCTCGCGCGCCAGCCGATCCAGCTCGACCCGGAACGGGGCCAGCACCTCGCCGACATCCGGCCCGCTGCAACCGCCGAGAAGGGCGATGGCGGCCGCGGCGGCGGCCAGACGGGACGCGACCTGGGTCATGGCTCTGTCATCCGTCCCCGTCCGGGGACGGCGAAGACGATCACCCGCGTGATCCGCCGGAACCCCGAACCGGGTCGACGCGGGATGCGGCGCGGGGAAGGAATGAACCGGAGAAGCACAGCGACCCGCCGCACTCCCTCAAAGAAACTGGTGATTACAACCGTCGCCATTGTACCATCGTCCCGTTCCGTGCCCGGCCGGCGCGATTCCGGCCGCGTACGACGGCATTGCCTGCTTTCTGCATCACGATTCATGTCCGGTATCGCCGGTATCGTCGAACGTGACGCGGCCCGCCCGGTCGATCCGACCCAGATCAATCGGATGGTCGAGACCCTGCGTCATCGGGGACCGGATCAGCATGGCCAGCTCGTCCGGCCCGGGGTGGGTCTCGGCATGCGCCGGCTGTCGATCATCGACGTCCGCCACGGACAGCAGCCGTTTTCGAGCGAGGACGGGTCGACGCATCTGGTGGCGAACGGGGAGATCTACAACCACGCCGAGCTTCGCCGGGAACTGATCGCCAGAGGGCACCGGTTTCGCAGCCGCTCCGACGTCGAAGTCATCCTGCACGGCTACGAGGCGTTCGGCGTCGACGTGCTGACCCGGCTGCGGGGGATGTTCGCCTTCGCGCTCTGGGACGCGAACAAACGCCGCCTGTTCGCCGGCCGCGACCGGGCCGGCGAGAAACCGCTCTACTACGCGCAGACGCCCCAGCGTCTCCTCTTCGGCTCGGAAATGAAGGCGCTGCTGGTACGGCCGGAAGTGTCGCGGGAGATGGACTTCGATGCGCTGGATCAGTTCCTGACCTACGGGTACGTGCTGACCCCCAGGACCATTTTCGCCGACGTGCGGACCCTGCCCCCGGCCCACTACCTGATCTACGAGCGCGGCTCCGTGAAGATCGAGCGGTACTGGGATGTGGCGTCGGTGCCGCTCCGAAGCTGGACCGATGACGAGGCGGCATCGGCGCTCCGCGAGGCGCTCTCGCGGGCCGTGGCCGCCCAGACGATGTCGGATGTTCCCCTCGGGGCGTTCCTGTCCGGGGACATCCATTCGAGCGCCGTCGTCGGCCTGATGGCGCAGGCGGCGGCCGGCCGGCCCGTCTCCACGTTCAGTCTGGGGTTCGACGCGGCCGGCTACGACGAGCTGCCCCGGGCTCGCGCCGTGGCGTCCCACTTCGCAACCGATCATCGCGAGGGGGTGGTCGATCCCGACCTCGCGACGCTGTTCGAACGCGTCGTGGCCCATTTCGACCAGCCGTTCGCCGATGCATCGTCGTTCCCGACCTTTCTGGTGTCGCAGTTCGCGCGCCAGCACGTGACCGCGGCCCTGTCCTCCGGCGGGGGGCGTGTGCTCTTCGGTGGATACGAGACTTACCAAACGGAGGCGCTGGCCCGACGGGTTTCGACGGTGGTTCCCGACGCCGCGTTGCGGCTGCTCTCGGCGGCCGCGGCGTTGCTGCCTCGGAGCGAGAAGCAGCAGGGGGTCGTCAACCGGCTGCGCCGTTTCGTCCTGGGGCTGGCGACGGCGCCCGAGAACATTTCACACTACCGGTGGATGACGGTGCTCGACGTTCCGGCCAAACGGCATGTCTACACGCCGGCGCTTCGCGGCGCCCTGGTCGACAGCGATGTGTACGCGCCGATTCGCCGGCATCTGCAGGGGGCCCACACCGACGACCTGCTCAACCGCCAGCTCTACGCCGACCTGCAGGTATTTCTGAGAGACGATGTGCTCGTGAAGGTCGACCGGGCGAGCATGGCGACCTCGCTGGAGACGCGGGCGCCTTTCCTCGACGTCGACGTCATGGAGCTGGTGTTCTCGATGCCGGGTTCCCTGAAGATTCGGAACGGCGAACCCCAGTTCATCCTGAAACGCGCGCTGGGCCCGCTGCTTCCGCAATCGATGCTGCAGCGGACCACCACAAGATTCTCCATCCCCATCCAGACCTGGCTGCGGCAGCAGTGGGCGCCGATGATGCAGGATCTCCTGGGACCCGACCAGGTGCGGCGGCGGGGTTGGTTCGAGCCCGCGGAGGTCACCCGCCGGGTCGACGAGCATCTGGCGGGCCGCCGCGACCATGCCCATCTGCTGTTCAGCCTCATGGTGCTCGAGCGGTGGTCGCAGGCGTTTCTCGACTGACGCTCGACCGGCCTCGCGGGGCATCGCTCGCCCGCGCCTTTCGTCGTATCATGGACCAGGGTATCGGGCGAGCGACCAGGGCGCCGGTGTTCGCCGGTCGCGGCGGGGTCGCTCGGCCGCGCAGCATCCCGGGTCTTCCGGGCGGACCGGTCTACGGCACAAACTCCGACAGTGCAGTCATGGCGTACGAAAGCGCACTCGAAAAGAAGCCGGCCCGCAAGATGACGACGGCCATCGTCGACTTCGAGGCCGCGGCCGCCTGATCGCGCCCGATGCGTGCCCGGGTATTGCAGGCTCGGGGAACGGCGGCGCTTCTCCGCGCGGGCTTCAAGAATCCGCGGGCTTCAGGAAACAGATGAGAGCGGTCGTGCAGCGGGTGGCCTCGGCCCGGGTCACGGTAGACGACCTGCCGGTGGGCGGCATTCGGCAGGGCCTGTTGGTGCTCGTGGGGATCGCCCGTGACGACGGCCGCGACGCCGCGTCGTATCTGGTGAACAAGATAGTCGGGTTGCGCGTCTTTCCGGATGCCGACGGCCGCATGAATCGTTCCGTCCGCGAGGTCGAGGGCGGGGTTCTGCTCGTTTCGCAGTTCACGCTCTACGGGGACTGCCGCCGCGGCCGCCGCCCGTCGTTCGACGGGGCGGCGGCTCCGGATCAGGCGCGTGCCGTGTACGAGGAGATCGTCGACCGGTTTCGCGATCGGGGGGTCGTCGTCGAGACCGGGACGTTTCAGGCCCACATGATGGTCCACTCGGTCAACGACGGACCGGTGACGATCCTCCTCGACACCGGCAAGGCATTCTGAACGAGGAGAGGGATGAACCGCTGCGTGACGCGTCTGGGGTGCTGGGGACTCGGGTTCTGTCTGGCCGCGGGGTCGGCGCTGGCCCAACAGCGGCCGCTGCTGACCGAGGACCCCGAGCCTGTGGGCGACGGCCTAGTGTTGCTGGAGGCGGGTATCGACAATACCTGGAGCCACGTCTATCCCGTGTCCGGGCTCAAGGGGCAACTGCTGCGGCTGCCGCAGGTCGGGCTCAGCTTCGGCATGGGGTCTCAGGCCGAGATCCAGATCGACGGCATTTCAATCAGCCGCCTGGTCATCTCGGAGCGCTTCGCCGCACCGTTGGATCACATGCTCGAGGTTCCCGGCGACACGACGCGGGGCTGGGATGACATCGTGATCGGGGCCAAGGTGAAGATCGTCGGCGAAGGCGCCCGGATGCCAGCCGTCGGCCTGCGGTTCGCGACCCGGTTGCCCAATGCCAGCAACGAGACCGGGCTCGGACTCGACACGATGGATTTCTTTCAGGCGCTGCTGGTCGGCAAGACGGTGCAGTCGATTCGTCTCGTCGGCAACGTCGGGGTGGGCATTCTGTCGGATCCGACGCGCGGCGATCGGCAGAACGACGTGTTGACCTATGGAATCTCGCTGGCCCGGGCGATTACCACCGCCTCGGAAATCGTCGGCGAGATCAACGGGCGGATCAGCACCCGGCGCGGCACGCCGCCGCCCGGTACCGAGTCCCGCGGTCGAATGACCTTCGGGCTCCGCTATACGCGCGCCGCTCTCCGGCTGGATGCCGGGCTGTTCACCGGGCTCACGCCGCTCGATCCCAAGGTCGGCCTGACCGCAGGCCTGACCTGGGTGTTCCAGAGCCCGTTGGCGCCCTGATCGGAAACCGGACCTGCGCCGCGATGCCTCTCGATCTCGTCAAGGCCCACGCCTACGGAAACGACTTCCTCTTCGTCCCCCTCGACCAGACCGCGGACGGCGGGCGCGCAGCGCTGGCCCGCCGCATCTGCGACCGGCACACCGGGGTGGGGGCCGACGGGCTCGTATTGCACGCGTCCACCGGGACGGGCGCCCGGATGACCCTCTACAACGCCGACGGCGGGCGTGCGGAAGTCTCCGGCAACGCGGTGCGCTGCCTGGCCGCCATCGTGGTGCGCCGGCGCCCGTCGCTCCGGCACCTGGTCATCGAGACCGATGCCGGGTCGATACCGTTGACGCGGGTGGAGTCGGACGGGCGCCGCACGACCTTCGACGCCCTCATGGGATCGCCGGCGGGGCTCCGGCAACGGCGGCTCGAGGCGGCAGGCGAACAGATCGAGGTGGTGGAGCTGTCGGTGGGGAATCCCCAGTGCATCGTGCTCGGCGGCGTGGTGGACGAGGCCCGCCTGCACCGTCTCGGCTCGGTGCTGGCCACCCACCCGGCGTTCCCCGAAGGAACCAATGTCGAGCTCGTCGAGGTCGAGTCGGCATCCCGCATTCGGATACTCATCTGGGAGCGGGGCGTCGGTCCGACCACCGCGTCCGGCACCGGCGCCTGTGCCAGCGCGGTGGCGGCGGCGGCCTACGGCGGCGCGTCGCGCGACGTCGAGGTGGTGTCTCCCGGCGGTGCGCAGCATGTGCGCTGGACGGACGAGGGAATCCATCTCACGGGGTGGGCGGACATCGTCATGACCGGGCACTGGCTTGGCGACGAGCCTGCGCGCCCGGTTGGGCGGTAGGCCGCCGCCAGCGTGTGGCCAAGGCCGCTGCTTTCCATCAGCGGTGCATTCTGCCTGACCGCGTGGTTCCCGCATCGCGTAATGCCCGACAGGCTCCCTCGTCACGTCCTGGTCAACCGGGCGCCTCCGCCCGCCGGCGCCCCCGCCGGTCTCGGTGCGATGCGGGGTTCTGCCACGGGCCGCCCAGGCGACGGTTTCGCAGCTCGTGCCGCGGCGCTCCGATCGTGCAAACCACGCAATCACCGATCCCGCGGCCGTATGCAGGGTACGCGTACACCCCCGTCCGGGAAGGCGGCGGCGTTCCGTGTTGCCCTTGGATCGGGCGGTTCATCCTGCCGCAACCGGCGCGAACGGGCGCCGCGTCGAGATGTGCCCGGTTCTTGCAGGCAATCGTGGCGGTGGCCCGCCAGACCGCGGGCGCCGGTGTTCCGGGTCCGGACCCGGGTTCCGCGCCGGCGTGTGGTACGATGAAATCACTCGCTCTTCACGACCGACCCCGCGAAAAGCTCGAACGACTCGGGCCGTCAGGTCTGGGCGACAACGAGTTGCTGGCGATCATCCTCGGTCACGGGTTTCGCGACGCGAGTGCGATCGACGTCTCGAACCGTGTCCTGGCGGCCGTGCAGGGTGTGCACGGGTTGACGCGGCAATCTCTCGGCGATCTGTGCCTTTTCAAGGGACTCGGAGCCGCGAAGGCGGCGCAGGTCATCGCCGCGGTCGAGCTGGGCCGCCGCACGCTGGTGCGGCCCCCGGATCACCGCGAGCGTCTGGGTTCGCCGCGGGAGGTGGCATCGTTCCTGCTGCCGAGCTACGGCGCCCGCGCCGTCGAACAGTTCGGCATCGTGTTGCTGGATACCAAGCACCGCGTGCTCAAGACCGCCTTGCTGTCGAGCGGGACCCTTGATGCCAGCCTTGTTCATCCGAGAGAGGTGTTCCGGACGGCGGCCGGCGGCGGGGCGGCGGCGATCGTGCTGTTCCACAACCATCCGTCCGGCGACCCGACGCCGAGCGGCGACGACGTGGCGTTGACGGCGCGGCTGGTCGAGGCAGGGCTGGTGATGGGGATCGAAGTGGTCGACCATGTGATCCTGGCCGACGCGAAATACTGCAGCTTCAAGGAGATGGGGCGGATCTAGCAGTCGGCGCGGTGGAACGGCTGGGACTGGGACGCATGGGGCGGATTCTCTATCTGGACTGTTTCTCCGGCGCATCGGGCGACATGGTCATTGGCGCCCTCCTTGATGCCGGTCTGCCTTTCGAGCGCCTCGAGGAGGCGTTGGGGAGCCTGGCCCTCGGCGGCGAATGCACCGTCTCGGCCGAGCCGGTGAGCCGGTCCGGGGTGGGGGCCACGAAATTCACGGTGACCGAGGCCGCTCGAGACGGGGCCGGTCATCCCCACCGCCATCTTTCCGGAATCCTCAGGCTGGTGGAGCGATCGGCGTTGGCCGATGCGTCCCGGGCGCGGGCGGCCCGGCTGTTTCGGCGACTGGCCGAGACCGAGGCGGTGATACACCGGATGCCGGTGGAGAAGGTGCATCTGCACGAGGTGGGCGCGCTCGACTCGATAGTCGACATCGTCGGCGGGGTCTTCGCGCTCGAATGGTTCGGGGCGGAGCGCATCGTCGCCTCCGCCGTCAATGTGGGGAGCGGCACCGTCGCTTGCGCGCACGGGACCATGCCGGTGCCTGCGCCGGCGACGGCGGCGTTGATCGCGGGAGCCCCGGTGTACGCCGGCTCGCCGGCCGGCGAGCTCCTGACCCCGACCGGCGCACTGCTCGTGTCGGAGTTCGCGGACGAGTACGGTCCGTTGCCGTCGATGCGAATCGAGCGAATCGGCTACGGCGCCGGGTCGCGCGACCCCCGGGGGTATCCCAACGTGCTGCGGGTGCTCGTCGGTGAGGCCGCGGACGCCGCTCCTCAGGAGCGGGTGGTCGCCGTCCACTGCGAGATAGACGACATGAACCCCCAGATCTTCGGGGTGCTCAGGGAGCGTCTGCAGGATGCGGGGGCGGTCGACGTGTTCTATACGCCGGTCCAGATGAAGAAGAACCGTCCGGGGACGCATGTGACGGTGCTCGCACCGCCGGCGCACCGCGAGGCGGTCTGCGCCACCCTGTTCCGGGAGACGAGCACGATCGGGCTCCGCTACGGCGAGGTGACCCGGGAGGTGCTGCCGCGGGAGATCGTGCCGGTGCCGACCGGCTACGGCGAGATACGATGCAAGGTGGCGCGGCACGGCGCGGCGGTGGTCAACGTGGCGCCGGAGTTCGAGGACTGCGCCCGGGCGGCCCGCGAGCACCGCGTGTCGGTGAAGGAGGTCCACGCCGCCGCCGTTCAGGCGTCGCGGGCCGCCGGATTGGCCGCGCGGCCGGGCACCCGGTGAGCGGCGCCAGAGTGTGGGGAAGATGAACCGTTTCTATCTGACCACGGCGATCGACTACGTCAACAGCCGGCCCCACCTGGGCACCGCGTACGAGAAGGTGACGGCCGACGTCATCGCCCGCTATCACCGGTTGTGCGGGCTGTCGACGCGGTTCGTCATGGGCAACGACGAGCATTCACAGAACGTCTTTCAGCGCGCGACCGAGCTCGGGCTCGACCCCCTGGTCTTCTGCGACCGGATGGAGCAGGTGTTTCGCGAGGTCTGGGCGAAGCTCGACGTGTCGTTCGACGACTTCATCCGTACCACCGAAGAACGCCACCGGGTGGCGGTGACGACCCTGGTGGAGCGCATCGCCGCCGCCGGCGACCTGTACGAAGGACAGTACGAGGGGTGGTACTGCGTCTCGTGCGAAGCGTTCAGGCAGGACAAGGACCTCGTCGACGGCGAGTGTCCGGTGCACCGCACCAAGCCGGACTGGGTCAAGGAAAAGAACCACTTCTTTCGCCTGTCCCGGTATCGGGACAGGTTGCTGGAACACTACGCGGCGCATCCGACGTTCGTGCAGCCCGAGGTCCGGCGCAACGAGATGCTGCGGCTGCTGGAGCGCGGCCTGGAAGACATTTCCGTCAGCCGCACGGGGCAGCGCTGGGGGATTCCGTTGCCGTTCGACCCGTCGAACGTGGTCTACGTCTGGTTCGACGCCCTGACCAACTACATGGCCGCGGTCGGGTACGGCACGGACGAGGAGCAGTTCGCGGCCTGGTGGCCGGCCGACCTGCACGTGGTAGGGAAGGACATCACCCGGTTCCACGCCGTGGTGTGGCCGGCGATGCTGATGAGCGCGGGGATCGAGCTGCCGCGGCGCGTATTCGGCCACGGGTGGGTGCACTGGCAGGGCCAGAAAATGAGCAAGTCCCTCGGCACCAGCGTCGACCCCCTCGATGCCGCCGACCGGCTGGGCCCGGACCCCCTCCGCCTGTATCTCACCAAGGAGATCGTCTACGGTCAGGACGGCGACTTCACGTGGGAACGCTTCGACGAACGGTACAACGCGGACCTCGCGAACAACTTCGGTAATCTGGTGAGTCGCGTCACCGCGATGGCGCACAAGTACCGCGGGGGCCGGGTGGCGCCCGTTCCCGGCGCGGTGCCCCGCCTGGCGGACTTCGCGGCCGGCGTGGTGCGGCGGTACCGGGCGGCGCTCGACGAGTACGAGCTCCAGGCCGGGATGGCGGCGGCGTTCGACCTGATCGACGCCACCAACGAGTTCATCACCCGGTCCGAGCCGTGGGTGCTGGCCAAGACCCCCGACCGCGGGGACGAGCTCGATCAGGCCCTGTTCGAGATGGCCGAGGCGGTGCGGATTGCGGCGCTGCTGCTGTGGCCGGCGATGCCCTCGTCCTGCGCGGAGATCTGGCGGCGGATGGGTCTGACCCGGCCCATTGCCGAGAGCCGGCTCGATCGGGACGCGGCCTGGTCGGGCGGCGAGCGCCAGGTGGTTCAGGGACCGCCGCTCTGGCCGAGGCTCGAGGCGGGTGCGGCCGCCGGCGGAACCGCCGCCGATGAGGCCGGTGTCGCCGCAGCGAAAGGAACGACCCCGCCGGCCATCGGCAGGCGGCGCCTCCGTACCGGGGGCGATGAGACCGGTGTCGCCGCAGCGAAAGGAACAGGGACGACCATGACAGACGACACTCCGCCGGTGCCGCCGCGGGAGCCCGGCCAGCCGGACGCTCCCCCCGCCGCCGCTCCGACCGCGCCGGCGCCTCCCGAGGAGGAGCCGCGCATCTCGTTCGACGATTTCATGAAGGTGCAGCTTCGGGTGGTGAAGGTCCTCGCGGCCGAGGCGATTCCGAAGTCCAAGAAGCTGCTGAAGGTGACGGTGGACGACGGAACCGGCGAGCGCGCCCTGGTGGCGGGCATCGCGCGCGCCTATGCCCCCGAGACCCTGGTGGGGCGTTCGGTGGTGATTGTCGCCAACCTCGAGAAGGCCAGGCTGATGGGGGTCGAGTCGAACGGCATGATTCTCGCGGCGACCGATCCGAAGGGCCAGCCGGTGTTGCTGGGGGTGGACGATCCGGAAGCCGCTCCCCCGGGGGCTCGAGTCCGCTAGCGGGCGGGTCGCCGATGTTCGATTCGCATTGCCATCTGGCCGACGAGGCGTTCGAGGACGACCTCGATGCGGTGGTCGCGCGGGCCCGAGAGGCGGGGCTCCACGGCGCGCTGTGCATCCTCGACGCCACCAATCCGGCCGAAGCGAGCCGCGCCCGCCGGGTGGCGGCGATTTGGCCGGAGGTCGGATTCGCGGTCGGCGTGCATCCGCACCAGGCGGGGGAGTTCGCGGCGTGTGTCGACGAGGTGGAGCCGCGGCTGCGCTCGGCCGTCGCGGCCCGGGCCGGCACCTGCGCGGTGGGGGAGATCGGTCTCGACTATCACTACGATTTCGCGCCCCGCGAGGTCCAGCGCGAGGTGTTCCGGCGTCAGATTCGGGTGGCCCGCGATCTCGAACGTCCGGTGGTGATCCATACCCGCGAGGCGGATGAGGACACGTTCGCGATCCTGGAGGACGAAGGCGTGCCGCCGCCGGGCGGCGTGTTTCACTGTTTCACCGGCGACGCATCGATGGCGCGGCGAGCCGTCGACCTCGGGTTTCACGTATCGTTCTCCGGGATCGCGACGTTCAAGCGGGCGGATGCCGTGCGCGAGGCGGCTGCCGTGGTGCCCTGGGACCGGCTGCTCGTCGAGACCGATGCCCCGTACCTGGCGCCGGTGCCGCATCGAGGGCGCCGCAACGAACCGGCGTGGGTGGCCTGTGTGATCGAGGTCGTGGCCGGCGTGCGGGAGACGACCGCCAGCGACGTGCGCGCGCGAACCGCCGCCGCTTTCGAGGCGCTTTTCGCCGCGGGGCTTCCGCGGCAGGCCGATCGCTCGCGGGCCGATTCGACATCCTAAAGGGTTGTTACGTTGACACTTGGATCGCAACTATGCTGAAATTCGGTGCGCGAGTTGCCGCCGTGTCGAGAACCTCTGTCCCCCCAGACCTCGCCGAGATCTTCGATCCCATACGTCAGGATCTCGAATCGGTCGAGCAGCACTTCGTTCAGCACATCGAGTCGCGGGTCGAGTTGATTCCCGAGATTGGCCGCTACCTCCAGACCAGCGGCGGCAAGCGGGTGCGACCGGCCCTCCTGCTGATGTGTGCGCGTCTCGGCGGCTATCGGGGGGAGCACGCCACGCTCTATGCCGCGGTGGTGGAGTTCATCCACACCGCCACCCTGGTGCACGACGACATGATCGACGATTCGATCACTCGGCGGGGGCGGCAGACCGTGCATTCGCGCTGGGGCAACGACATCACCGTCCTGCTCGGCGACTACCTCTACATCAAGTCGATGGGCATGGCCCTGACCGTCGACTCGCTCGAGCTCGTGCGGCTGCTCTGCGACGCCACGCGGGGCATGATCGAGGGCGAGCTCTACCAGCTCACCAAGGTCGGGGACGTGGACATCAGCGAGGAAGAGCATCTGGAGATCATCCGCCGCAAGACCGCCCACCTGTTCGGCGGCTGCGCCCAAATCGGCGGGATGCTCGGGGAGCTGCCCGAGGCCCGGCAACTGGCGTTGCGCGACTACGGCGTCAATCTCGGCATCGCGTTCCAGCTCGTCGACGATCTCCTCGACTACACCGCCGACGAAAGCGTGCTGGGGAAACCGGTCGGCGGGGACGTGCGCGAGGGCAAGATGACCCTGCCCGCGATCTACCTGCTCCAGAGGGCGGGGGCCTCGGCGCGGGTCCTGCTGGACGCCATGGTGCGGGACCGCAAGTTCGCCCCGGACGCCTGGGACCAGTTGCGCGGGTTGTTGGCGGAGCACCGCGTGCTCGATCTGGCCTTCGAGCGGGCCGAGGGGTTCGCCGCCGCGGCGAAGCGGTGTCTCCAAGGATTTCCCCCGACACCCGAGCTCGACGCGCTGATGGCGCTGCCGGACTACGTGTTGGCTCGCGACCGCTAGCGCGACCTTCCGGTCGCGTTGGAAGTTTCGCTGGCGCGAAACTTCTACGGCGCAAGCTCCTGGCAGTCCGTGGCGGAACCCCGGGTCGCACCGAGACCGGCGGGGCGCAGGATGCACCGCCGGTCGAACGTAGCGGGGCCTTCGCCACGGGCCAAGCTACCTCCCGCTCTCTCACCCTGCCGGTTTCGGGCCGTCCCCGCGAGCGGTTCCGGCGTTCGCAAACTTATAATGACCGGCGGGCACCGATGAACGAGCGGATTCTGGTAGTCGATGACGACGAGGGCGTGCGCGATGCGCTCAAGATGACCCTCGAGTACGAGGGTTACCGGTGCCTGTTCGCGCGCAGCGGCCGGGAGGGGCTCGACCTGATCGGATCCGAGAGCATCGACCTGGTGGTGCTCGACGTGAAGATGCCGGGGATGGACGGGCTGGAAGTGCTGCGGCGGATGCGCGAACGCGGCGATGCGGTCCCGGTGATCGTGATCTCCGGTCATGGCACCATCAGCACCGCGGTCGAGGCTACGAAACAGGGCGCGTTCACGTTTCTCGAGAAGGGATTCGAGGGGGACGTCCTCAAGCTCGACATTCGGAACGCCCTGGAGCAGCACCGGCTGCAGACGGAGGTGAGCCGCTACCGCGAGCTCGCCGAGATTCGTCACGAGATGGTGGGGGACAGCCCGGCGCTGCAGGCGGTGACCGATGCGATCAGCCGGGCCGCGCCCACGACGAGCACCGTCCTCATCCAGGGGGAGAGCGGGGTCGGCAAGGAGCTCGTGGCGCGGGCGATTCACCGCAACAGCCGGCGGGGCCGCGAGCGGTTCGTGCAGGTCAACTGCGCCGCGCTTCCCGAGGAGCTGATCGAATCGGAGCTCTTCGGTCACGAGCGGGGCGCCTTCACGGGGGCGACCCAGAAGCAGATCGGCAAGTTCGAGCAGGCGGATCGCGGAACCATCTTTCTCGATGAAGTCGGTGACATGAGCCTCCGCACCCAGGCGAAGGTGCTGCGGGTGCTGCAGGAGGGAGAAGTCGAGAGGCTCGGATCGGCCCGAACCCTCCAGGTCGACGTACGGGTGCTCGCCGCCACCAACCGGGACCTCGAAGAAGACATCGACAACGATCGCTTCCGCGAAGACCTGTACTTCCGACTCAGCGTCATCCCGATTCGGGTGCCGCCCCTGCGCGACCGCCGGGAGGACATCCCGCGGCTGGTCCGGCATTTCACCGCGCTGTTCTGCCGGGACAACAACTTCCGTCCCCGGGAGTTCACGCCGTCGGCGGTCGAGGCGCTGGCCGGCGAGGGGTGGCGCGGCAACATCCGCGAGCTGAAGAACACGATCGAGCGGTTGCTCGTGATGACCCCGGGCGAAACGATTGACGTGGGCGATGTCCGCGCCGTGGTGCGGAGTGGTTGGCGGGACGGCACGGCGGGGTTGGCGGCGAATCAGGCCGGCACTCTGCGGGAGTTCAAGGAGCGGGCGGAGCGCGCGTTTCTGATCGACAAACTGCGGGAGCACGGCTGGAACATCTCCAGGACCGCGGAGGTGATCGATACCCCGCGCAGCAATCTCTACAAGAAGCTGGAGCAGTACGAGATTTCACAGGAGACGGACGGATGAGGAGCACCCGGCGGCAGAACCCCGCATCGCACGAATGCAGCGGGGCCCCTGCCACGGGCCGGCAGGATCGGTGATCGCGCACAGGGAGGGTTGACGCGCCGCAGTGGGACAGACGACCGCTGCGCACGATGTCGTCTCATGGCATCGGGTGGGGAGGAAAGTCCGAACTCCAGAGGGCAGTGCGCCGGGTAATCCCCGGTCAGGGCGACCTGAAGGAAAGTGGCACAGAAAATATACCGCCTCGAGACGGTCCCGGGTTTTCCCGGTGCGTCGAGAGGTAAGGGTGAAAAGGTGCGGTAAGAGCGCACCGCGTTCGCCGCAAGGCGGATGGCAGGCTAAACCCCGCACGGAGCAAGACCAAATAGGGAGGCGTCTGAGGGCGGCCCGTCCGAAGCCTCCGGGTAGGTTGCTCGACCCCGCCAGTGATGGTGGGGCTAGAGGAATGGTCGTCGCTCGGCGCCGTCCCGTTCGCGGGTGGCGTCGGGTACAGAATTCGGCTTATCGTCCCTCTGCGGCGCTCTTTTCGGCGGGTGGTCGCGTGTTCGTCGGCGGGCCGTTGATCCACAAGAGACTCCGGCTCGCCGCAAGCGCGTCGCTCCATTTCCGGAGACCGAGACGTGTCGCTATCGCTCCACGGACGCCATGCCACGCCGAGGAGCGGGTTCGACACGGGCTTTCGGCTGAGAACCGGCGGGTGTCCCGGCCCGCTCCTCCGCGGTTTTGCGCCGATAGGATCGGCAGCCGGGGCGGTCATCCTCCCGACGCTGAAGAGGGAGTGAATCATGAGCGAGGAAACCGCGGAACAGATGCGTGGCAGGCGGCAGACCGTCTCGCTCGGTCGCGTCTACCTCGACCCGAATAACTTCCGGTTCATCGACCATCCGGAGTACACGCAAGAGCCGCCGGAGCGGGTCTTCGATGCGGACGTGCAGCGGCGCACGACCGGCTTCGTGCTCGGACGCCAACAGGAGAAGGTTAGAGACCTCATCGCCAGCATCAAGGCCAACGGTTGGCTCGACATCGATCCAATCCTGGTCCAGCGCACAGAGACCGGACGATTTCTCGTGGTCGAAGGGAACCGACGCGTAGCGACGCTCAAGTACCTGCAGCGCCGGTACGAAGAGGGGGCCACCGATCTCGGGAAGCTCGACGCCGGTCTGTTTTCCGAGCTGCCCGTCGTCCTTTACCGAGACGCAGACGAGCGCAACCGTCTGGTGATGATGGGGCTGCACCACATCTCCGGAAAGCGACGTTGGCCGGCCATAGACCGCGCGCGGGCGATGGAGCGGTTGCTTCCGCATTTTCAGAACGATGCGCAGGCGGTCTGTGCAGCTCTCGGCGTCAGCAGGCGCGAGTTCAACCTGTCGGTGAGAACGCTGGCGCTGGTGGACGCCTACGGAGAAAGCGACTATGGCGACCAGTTGCAGTCCGATCAGTACAACCTGTTTCGCGAGGTTCTCAAGAGCGAGGAGATGCGGACCTGGCTCGGCTGGGACCACAACGCGCGCGCGGCTTCCAACCCGTCGAACCTCAACCGCCTCTTTTCCTGGATGTCGCGTGAAACGGAATCTGACGACGGAGAGGAAGACGGCCAGGACGTCGACGTCCGATCGACGTCCGATCCCGTGATTACCACCGGGGGGCACGTTCGCGAGCTCGCGAAGGTCATCGCGGATCCCGAGGCCGTCAGGAGCCTCGACGAGACCCGCAGTCTCCAGGAGGCGACGCTCTCCAGCGATCTCCTGGTCAGGAGTGAAATCGACGGCGCGTTCAAGTCGTGCGAGAGGGGTATCCAGAAGCTCGA
The DNA here is from genome assembly GCA_965229825.1 of Vicinamibacterales bacterium. Classification (GTDB taxonomy): domain Bacteria; phylum Acidobacteriota; class Vicinamibacteria; order Vicinamibacterales; family UBA8438; genus JAJEEA01. The sequence continues at coordinate 219,144 of CBDDJQ010000008.1, read as the reverse complement.
CAGGCGGTTGGGAGAGTTGGACTCGCGCGAGCTCGACAGAGTCGAGCAGCTCATTGGCAGGCTCCAGGGTGTCGTGCTCGCGAGAAAGCGGCAACCACCCGGCGCCGGCCCGCGGTTGGCTTGGCAGCCCTTCAACGAAATCACGCAATCGCGGTTCTCTCGCATCGGGATCGAGAGCTACCGCGGCATCGATGGACTCACCCTCGACGCGCCCGGTCGAGTGAATCTCATCGTTGGCGTGAACAACGCCGGCAAGACGTCTCTGCTCGAAGCGATCTACCTGCTCGCCCATCAGAACGACGAGCGGGCTCTCCTTGACGCCATTGGCTGGCGCGGCCGGGTGAACGGCGATCCGCCGCCGCTCTGGCTCGTCGAACAGCTTCCGCGGAGCGTCCGTATCTCGGGAAGCTTCGACCAGATTCCGGACAACAGGACGAGCGTCGAGTTCGAGGTCGCCACCGAACCCGAGCCGGACGTCGAAGACCAGACTTCCTTCCTTTCGAAGCTCGCCATCGAATCGAGCTACGGGGAGCATGTGCAGAACACGGATGTCGTGTTCTTCGGGGACCGCCCCCGGCGGACCCGGTTCGAGGGGCAGAACTGGCTGTGCCGTTCGGCGTTCACGAGCCCTTTCGTGGCCAACCGTCCCGAGACACTTGCCCGCTGCAACAAGGAGAGCATCGAGGCGGGAACGAAGCGGCAGCTCATCGACTTCATTCGGGAACGCGTCGATCCCGGACTCCGCAACATCGAGCTGGCGGACCGGTTCAACCGGTTTCTCGTCAGTCACGATGATTTCGAGAAGGCCCCGGACCTCGCGGTTTTCGGCGAGGGCGTGCGGCGCGTGTTCGAGATCGGGTTGCTCTTCGCCGATGTCCGGGGCGGCGTGCTGCTGGTCGACGAGTTCGAGAACGCGATCCACACGGAGCTTCTCGCGGAGTTCACGCGACTCGTTCAGGATCTCGCTGTCGAACTCAACGTTCAGGTCTTCCTGTCGACCCACAGCAAGGAGGCGATTGACGCCTTTGTTATGAATGGCCACGGGAACGGTGACGTCGTGGGCTACGCGATCAATCGCATCGCCGACGGCATCAAGGCCAAGCGCTACGATGGCAACCGGCTTCGTAAGCTTCACGCCGCCGTTGACTTCGACCTGCGGGGCGTGCGATGAAAGCGGTGCTCGTTTTCTGCGAAGGTCGCCACGACGTCGTGTTCGCCCAACGGAGCCTGGGCGCTCACAGTGGTTGCGAGTGGGTCAAGAAGCGAATCCCCGAATTGCCCTCGCCGTTCGGCCAGGGCGGAGTCGCCAACAGGGGGCTCATCGCCACGCGTTTAGAGCAGCATGCTCTGGAGGATCTGACCATCCAGGCTGCGGTTAACCCGCCACTCCCGTCCTTCGAATCCATCGTGGAGAACTCCACGACAGACACGATATTCTTCATGGTTCGCGCCCTCGGAAAGGGCCAGAGCGCCCCCGTCTTGGACCTGTTACGGACTCTGGACATCACGATCACCGACGAGCCCGCCGGGACGTTCGAGGTGTCCGAATACGCAGCAGCTTTCCTGTTCGACGCGAACAGTGAGGGGGTCACTTCGACCTTGGCGGGATTTCGTGAGAGGTACGGTCCGCACTTCGGTGATCTCTCGAACCTCGAACACGGCAGGTGGCTGGCGGAAACCCGGGTTCCGGTGGGCTGTTTCGTGTTCCACAGGAGTGCTCAGGACCCGACGGGCACGATCGAGGATCATCTGGCGCCGATGGTGGCGCAGGCCTGGCCCGAACGGTACGCCGAGGCTAACGGTTTCATCGACGACAACCGGGACGGCGACGACGAGGTGTCTGGCAGCGGGTCGAAGCGGCTGAAGGCGATCATCACGGTCACGGGACAGTTCAATCACCCGGGCGATCCGATGTCGATCATCATCGGGTGGAGGGGCCTGCCGCGCGCGCGATTCGAGGCGTCTCCGCTGAGTGCGGAACTCGCCGGCTTCCTGTCGCAAGCCCCATGGAGCGCTCCCTGACAAGCGGTCAGGGTGGAGGCGCGTGCGGTGTCGCCGCCTGTTGAAGGCGGCGTGGATTGAAGGCCGACATGCTCGAGGCGATGGGGGAGCCGCCGCCGGGTGTCGCCGCCTGTTGAAGGCGGCGTGGATTGAGGCAAGAGGTACTGGTTCGACTCTCTGCGGCATGAGCCGTCTATCCCGGACCGTGGCCGCGTCCTTCGTTGGCGCCGGGGACGCATATCCCCGGCACGTGCCCCGGGCGTCCGGGGATGACTTGGGCCGGTCCGCGGGGGCGCCGGGCGGACGAGCAGCGTCGTCCCGTTTACGGGTGGCGTCGAGTACAGAATTCGGCTTATCGTCCCTCTGCGGCGCTCTTTTCGTACGGTGCGTTGCCGCGGCCGCACGGCGCCGGCCGGCCGGGCGCGCGAACCGCGCTTGTCATGGAGTGGAAATGATGTCCTATCGGACGCTGGTCGGGATGGCGGCGATCGCGGGGTTGGGGGTGGCCGTGTCGTTGGCGGCCGAGTCGCAGCGGAGTGCCGCCCCCCGGCCGGACGAGCGATTGACGGTCCAGGACTACCAGCCGCGATCCACCCTGGTCGTGCCCGAGCACCCGGTGCCCAGGGCGAAGTTCCCCGTGATCGACGTGCACAGTCACCACCGTCCGGGTCTCGCCGGGCCGCGGTGGGAGCGGATCGTCGGCGAGATGGACGCGCTGAATCTGCAGGTCCTCGTCAACCTCAGCGGCGGATCGGGCGCGACGTTGTCCCGCGGCGTCGAGGCGATTCGAGCCAGCGGCCACCCCGACCGGATGGTCTTCTTCGCCAACCTCGACTTTCGCAGCGGGGTCGGACCCGGGTTCGGCGCGCGCGCGGCCGCGCAGCTCGAACGCGACGTCACGGCCGGCGCGGTCGGGCTGAAGATCTTCAAGAACTTCGGATTGACGGTGCGGGACGGGCAGGGACAGCGGGTGCCGGTGGACCACGCGGAGCTCGATCCGGTGTGGGAGGCGTGTGCGCGTCTGGACATCCCGGTGTTGATCCACACCGGCGAACCGAGCGAGTTCTTCCAGCCTGTCGACCGCTACAACGAACGCTGGCTCGAGCTGATCGTGCGGCCGGGCCGGCGGCTTCCCCAGGACCGCTACCCGAGCTTCGACACGATCATGGCCGAACGGGATCGGCTGTTCGCCAGGCATCCGCAGACCCGGTTCATCGCCGCCCACATGGGGTGGCACGCCAACGATCTCGGCCGGCTCGGCGCCCTCCTCGACCGGCTGCCGAACGTGGTCGTCGGAACCGGCGCCATTCTCTACGAGCTCGGCCGCCAGCCCCGGACCGCCGCCGCCTTCTTCACCGCCTATGCGGACCGCATCCTGTTCGGGAAGGACTCCTATGCCCCCGACGAGTTCCCCTACTATTGGCGGACGTTCGAGACCCACGACGAGTACTTCGACTACTACCGGCGCTATCACGCGTTCTGGAAGCTCTACGGGCTGGGCCTGCCGGACGACATTCTGCGGAAGGTCTACTACGAGAATGCGCTCGCGGTGGTGCCCGGTATCCCTCGTGACCGGTTCGTGAACGCATCGCGGTAGCGCGGCCGAACCCGGTCGAATGCGGCGGGGTTTCCGCCACGGGCGGCTACCGGGCAGTTCGCGGGGGCGCCGGGCGGACGAGCAGCGTCGTGCCCCGTACCGCGTGGACGGTGACGGGATGACCGGGACGGATCGCCTGGTCGGCGGCCGTCGCCTCCGAGCGCCACAGCTCGCCCCGGACCCGCACGTAGCCTTGGGGCGCGAGCGGTTCGACGGCCACCCCGCGCAGCCCGATCAGACGTTCGATGACGCTCGACGTGTCGGTCTCGTAGGCGGCGCGCATCAACGGATACAGCGCGGCGTCCTTGACCATCCAGCCCGCCACGAGGAGGACGCCGGCCCAGCCCGGCAGGACCCCCCAGCGGTACAGCAGGATGGCGGCGCCCAGGGCGAGCACCCACCCCGGGATCTGGTAGAGGAGATAGCGGACCAGCGGGGAGCGGGGGGGCGCGCGGTGCACCAGTCCAATATCTCATTCTTGCAGCCCTTGGCGAAAGTCCCCGCTGCATTCGACCGGCGATGCATCCCGCGCCTCGCCGGTCTCGGTGCAACGCGGGGTTTCACCGCGGGATGCTCGCGGTTGGAAAAGCAACCCGCCTCGCGGAGAGACGAGCCGGCCCGGACCGGCGGCGAGCGGGTATACTGGCCGCGTCCGAGGCTCGGGGAGGTCCGCGGTGAATTCGGCGGGGCTTTCGGCCCGGGCTCCCGGGACACGACTATGCGCATCCGGTTCAACGGTTCGTCCGCGCCCACGCTCGGGGTCGAGGTGGAGTTGCAGATCGTCGACCCTGAAACCAGGAATCTGGTGTCGGGGGCCACCACCATCATCGAGCACGCGGCCGACGCCCACCTCAAGCCGGAGCTGATCCAGTCGACCATCGAGCTCGCCACCGACATATGCACGGACGTCCCGGCGGTCCGCCGCGAGTTGTCGCACCGTCTGGGTTCGCTCTTCGAGCTGTGCGACGACCTCGGCTACCAGCTCGCGAGCACCGGCACCCATCCGTTCTCGCGCTGGGCCGAGCAGGAGATCACCAACAAGGAGCGCTATCACCTGCTGGCCAACCGCTGCCAGTGGCCGGCCCGCCGCCTGATGATCTTCGGCTTGCACGTGCACGTGGGGATCGAGAGCGGCGAGAAGGCCATCGCCGTCTTCAACGCGCTGACCACCTACATTCCCCACCTGCTCGCCCTGTCCGCCAGCTCGCCGTTCTTCCAGGGCGAGGAGACGGGGCTGGCCTCGTGCCGGGTGAAGATCTTCGAGAGCCTGCCGACGGCGGGGCTGCCCTACCGGCTCCTGAACTGGGCCGAGTTCCAGCGCCTGATAATTACCCTGGTCGGCGCGGGAGCTATCGAGTCGGTGCGGGAGATCTGGTGGGATATCCGGCCCCACCCGGAGTTCGGCACGGTTGAAGTGCGGATTTGCGACGGGCTGCCGACGCTCGACGACATCATCGCGATGACCGCGCTGATTCAGGCGCTGGTGGTGTGGTTGGGCGACCAGTACGACAAGGGCATCTATCTGCCGCTGCAGCGCCACTGGATCGTCCGCGAGAACAAGTGGCGCGCCGCCCGGTGGGCCCTCGATGCGGAGGTGATCGTGGACGAGGAGGGCCGTCTCGAGCCCCTGTCCGAGTCCCTGCATCGGCTGCTGGAGTCGCTCGATCCGGTGTCGAAGCGGCTCGGCAGCCACACCGAGCTGATGCGCATCCGCGACCTCATGCAGGCCGGACCCAGTTGCGCCTACCAGCGCCGGGTGTACGCCGAGACCGGCGACTTCATCCAGGTCGTCGACTCCCTCGTCGGCGCCTTGCGGAACAGCGTATTCGCAGGGTCCTGACGACGGGTCGGGGACCCGCGCCGACTCGGCCGCCGGGGCGCCGTGGCGCGCGGTCGCGCGGACCGTCCGCTGTCATTGGTCCACCCTGGCGGAGACACTGCCGCTCGAACGTTGACGGCTACCGCGCCTAACGCCATCCCCCGCGACAAGACCTGTAGTACCCGAGACAGGGCACTACGTGGCCCGGGCGTGCCAGCGGCCGTGGCGCTGCTCGACGTCGAGGGCGAGACCGAAGCACGCCGACAATCGGGCCGGGGTCAGTACCTGCCCGATGGGACCGGCGGCGGCGATGCGCCCCGAAGCGAGCAGCAGCGCGTGGGTGAACCCGGGCGGAATCTCGTCCAGGTGGTGGGTGACGAGCACGATGGGGAGCCCGGCGTCGGTGCGGGCGAGCGCGGCCAGGGTCTTCACCAACTGTTCCCGGCCCGGGAGATCCAGTCCGGCATTCGGCTCGTCGAGCACCATCAGGCCCGGCGTGCACATCAGTGCGCGGGCCAGCAGCACGCGCTGGCGCTCGCCCGACGACAGCGTCCTGAAGCGCTGCCCGGCGTGGCCGAGGCAGTCGACGCGGGCGAGAAAGCGCCGCGCGTGGTTCCAGTCGGCCTCGTCGTAGCGGTGCCACCAGGGGGCCAGCGCGGCCTGCTTGCCCGCGACCACGATCTGCGCGGCCGTCAGGGCCGGCGGGATCATCGCGGCGAGGGCGGCGCTGGTGATCCCGATGCGCAGGCGCAGGGTCCGCACGTCGACGCGGCCAAGCTCGCCGCCGAGCACCGTGACCGAGCCGGCCGACGGGTGCTGATAGAGGGTGAGAATCTGACACAGGGAGGTCTTGCCGCTGCCGTTGGGGCCCAGCACCACCCAGCGCTCGCCGGCGCGCACGTGCCAGTCGATACCGTCGAGAATGGTCGAGCGGTCCCGGATCAGCCGCACGCCGGTCAGCCGCAGCACCTCCGGCGGGTCCGTCGGTAACGTCATGTCAGCTTCGCCTTCCAGCCGTCGTCATGATGGAGAGGCTCCGGCCGGAGCCCGTGCAAGAGCCCCGCTGCACGGTCACACCGCGGGCCTCCCCGAAGGACGGACGCCGCGGAAGGCCCGCGGCGCATGTCGTCCGGAATCAGGATTCCTTGATCGCGGAAATGAGATCCAGCACCGCCTTCTTGCCGTCTGCGAACAGCATCAGGGTGTTGTCGGCGGCGAAGAGCGGGTTCGGAATGCCTGCGAAGCCGGGCGACAGGCTGCGCTTGACGACGACCACGGTGCGCGACTTGTCGACGTCGAGGATCGGCATCCCGGCGATCGGACTGGACGGATCGGTCCGCGCGACGGGGTTGACGATGTCGTTGGCGCCGATGATGAGGGAGACGTCCGTCTGCTCGAACGACGGGTTGATGTCGTCCATCTCCCGCAGCTTGTCGTAGTCGACGTCGGCCTCCGCAAGCAGGACGTTCATGTGTCCGGGCATGCGTCCGGCCACCGGATGAATCGCGAACTCTACCTCCGTGCCCCGCGATTCGAGGAGGTTGGCGAGGTCGCGCACCTGATGCTGCGCCTGCGCCACCGCCATGCCGTAGCCGGGCACCACCACCACCCGCCGCGCGCCGTCCAACAGCATCGCCACCTCTTCCGGCGAGGCGCTCTTGATTCGCCCGGCGTAGACGTCGTCGCCGCTCGCGACGCCGCCGCTCTCGGGACCGATGGCGCCGAGCAGGACGTTCATCAGCGAGCGGTTCATCGCCTTGCACATGATCCGGGTCAGGATCAGGCCGGAGGCGCCTACCAGCGACCCGGTGATGATGAGGATGTTGTTGTCCAGCACGAAGCCGGTGGAGGCGGCGGCCAGTCCCGAATAGGAGTTGAGCAGGGCGATGGCGACCGGCATGTCGGCGCCCCCGATCGGTATCGTCAGGAGCACCCCGAGCACCGACCCCACCGCCACGAGCAGGGCAAAGTTGGTGAGATCGCCGGGGTCGCCGACGACCAGCACCCCGAGGGCGAGGGCGGCCACCCCGAGCAGCGCGTTGATCGCCTGCTGGGCGGGGAAATGCACCGGCCGGTCCGGCAGCAGCAGCCCCTGCAGCTTGTCGAAGGCGACGAGACTGCCGAAGAACGTCACCGACCCGATGATGCCGGAAGTGGCGGTGGCGACCGCCGTCTGCGCCGACGGGTCGCCGCCGGTGCTCAGCACCGCCCCGGCGATGAGGGCCGAGGCGCCGCCGCCGAACGCGTTCAGCAATGCCACCATCTGGGGCATCGCGGTCATCTGGATCCGGAGAGCCAGGGTGGCGCCGACGGCCGCGCCGAGCACGACGCCGGCCGCGATGTGGCCGAGGCTCAGGGCGCCGGCGCCGAGCACCTGGCGGTCGGCGAGGGTGGCGACGACCGCGAGAAACATGCCGGCCGCGCCCAGCAGGTTGCCGCGGACCGCCGTCCGCGGGTGGGTCAATCCCTTGATCCCCAAGATGAACAGGATCGACGCCAGCAGGTAGGTCAGATCGATGAAGATAGCGCTCACACCGTGATCCCGTCTACGTTCAGCAGCCCGTGGCTTAAAGCCCCGCTTGATTCGAGCGGCGCTCTCGGTGCAACGCGGGGTTCCGCCACGGGCTGCTAGTCCTTCTTTTTGAACATGCCCACCATGCGGTGGGTCACCAGGAACCCGCCGACCACGTTGACCGTGGCGAGCACCAGGGCGGCGAACCCGAGGAGCGTGCTCAGGCGGCCCTCGGCCGCGACCGACAGGAGCGCCCCGATGATGGTGATGCCGGAGATCGCGTTGCTGCCCGACATCAACGGCGTGTGGAGCAGCGGGGGCACCTTCGTGATGATCTCGAAGCCGACGAAGACGGCCAGCATGAAGATCGTCAGCAGGGGCAGAAACGCATCCATGGGGCAACCTCGGCGCAATGTCAAGCCGACTCGAGCAGCTCGCGAACCCGGGGGTGGACGACCTCGCCGCCGCGAGACACCAGCGTGCCCGCGGTGATGTCGTCGTCGAGGTCCAGCGTGATCGAGCCGTCCTGGACGAGATGCAGCAGCAGCGCCGACACGTTCCGGGCGTACATCTGACTGGCGTGGTACGGCACAGTCGACGGCAGGTTGGTCGGGCCGAGCACGGTGACGCCGTGGGCGGTCACCACTTCGTCGGGCCGCGACGGCTCGACGTTGCCGCCCCGCTCGGCCGCCAGGTCCACCACCACCGAGCCGGGAGTCATCCCCGCCACCATCTCGTCGGTCACCAGAACCGGGGCCGGCCGGCCGGGGATCAGGGCGGTGGTGATGACGACGTCGCTGCCGCCCACCACCCGGCCCATCATCTCCCGCTGCCGCGCATAGAACGCTTCGTCCTGGGCCTTGGCGTAGCCGCCCGCGTCTTCCGATTGGCCGGTATCGAGCGGCAGGTCCACGAACGAGGCGCCCAGGCTCTCCACCTGTTCCTTGACCGCCGGTCTCACGTCGTAGGCCTCGACCTTGGCGCCCAGCCGGCGGGCGCTCGCGATCGCCTGCAGCCCGGCCACCCCCGCCCCGACCACGAAGACCCGGGCCGGCGTGACGGTCCCGGCCGCCGTCATCATCATCGGGAACATGCGGGGCAGGGTCTCGGCCGCCACCAGCACCGCCTTGTAGCCGGAGATGGTGGCCATCGACGACAGGGCGTCCATGCTTTGGGCGCGGGTGATCCGGGGAATGAGCTCCATCGAGAACGCGGTGACCCCGCGGTTCGCGAGCTCGCGGGTCGCCGCCGGTTCCCCGAGCGGCTCGGACAACCCGATGACCACCTGTCCGGCCCGCAGCAGCTCCAGATCGGCGCGCCCCGCGTCCGGATTGGCGCCGAGCGTGCGCACCTGAAGAACGACGTCGCAGGCAGCGAAGAGGTGGGCCCGGTCCGTTGCGAGGGCGGCGCCCTTGTCGACGTAGCTCGAGTCCCGGAATCCGGCCGCCACGCCGGCGCCGGGCTCCAGGAGGATGTCGAGGCCGGCCTTGATCAGGGCTGGAAGCACCACCGGGACGGTGGCGACACGCCGCTCGCCGGGGAAGGATTCTGCAGGAATGCCGACGACCATACGGTACGACTCGTCTCGAGCTCGAAGTCAGATTGCCGCGGGCGGCGCCGTAATCGGCACGCGAGCGGAGGCGATCGTACCACAACGCGCCGCCGCGCGATGCGGGAGCCGGCGGCGAAAGCCCGCTGCGTCGACCGGCGGCGCGCCCGTGTCCGGTATGATAGCCCGCCATGCGTCAGGACGTTCGGATCGTCGCGCTGCAGGAGCTGCAAGAGGAGATACAGGCCGGGATTCATCACCAGCGGGTTCAGCACGAAGCTCCCTGGTTCGAAGCCGCGCCGAAGTCGCCGCGATCGGGGAGGAATCGTCGCCCGCGCCATCGCCGCTCGGCCGGGGCGCAGTCGATGCGCCGGGACGATGGCCGGTCCGGCAGCGCGGTGTGTTTCGAGCGGCGCGGAATGTGTACACTCGACCCGGAGGACGAAGGGCATCGGACCCGGACGCGGGACCGGTGAGCCACGCGCGGATACGGTTATGAAGCTGATCAAAGCCATTGTCCGGCCGAGCAAGGTCGATATCGTCAAGGATGGGCTCGCGAAGCGCGGCATCCCCGGCATCACCGTCAGCGAGGTGCGCGGGCATGGCCGCCAGCGCGGCCACACCACCGTCTATCGCGGGCGGGAGTACGACATCAGCCTGCTGCCGAAGATCAAGATCGAGATCGTCGTGACCGACGACGCCGTCGACGACGCCGTCGAGGTCATCATGGACGCCGCCCGCACGGGGGAGATCGGTGACGGCCGGGTGTTCGTGCTGCCGGTCGAACAGAGCTGGGTCATCCGGACCGGCGAGACGGACGTCGCATAGCAGCTGCCAGGAGCAACCGTGTCCATGCGGGATGCATCGCCGGTCGAATATGGCAGGGCTCCTGCCGCTGACGCCTAGAGGCGACGGTATGGCGCCCGAACCGCACGCCGTCACGCCGAAAGACATCTTCCTGGGGGCCGATCTGTCCCCGGCGGCGGCGGCGCGGTTCCTCGAAGGGTGCGGGCTGCGCGACGGCGCGGCCGCCGACCGGCATCTGCAGCAGCTCGCCGACGACCTGACCAGCCGCTTGGCCCTGGGCGATCTCGCCCCGCTGCTGTTCGACGAGATTGCGACGACCCCCGACCCGGACGCCGCCCTCGTCGCGTTCTGCCGCTACGTCGCCACCCGCACGCCGAAAGCGGCGTTCATCGGCACGCTGCACGAGGACCCGCACGTCCTGGACATCCTGACGCAGATTCTCGGGACTTCGCCGTTCCTGAGCGAGATTCTGATCCGCAACCCCGGCTACCTGCATTGGTTGCGGAACGAGCTGGACGGAGCGCCGCCGGACCGCCACGCCTACGACCAGGAGATCGCCCGGCTGATCGACTCGGGCGGCACCGTCGAGTCCCAGGTGGACGGGCTCAAGCGGTTTCAGCGGCGGGAGATTTTGCGGGTCGCGGCCACGGACGTCTTCGGCATGCTGAACCGGGAGACGCTGACCGGGACAACCGCGCAGTTGTCGAACCTGGCCGATACCCTGGTCGACAAGGTGCTGAATATCGCGACCGCCGAACAGACGGCGTCGGGGGGGCCGCTGCCGGGACGGTTCGCGGTGATCGGCATGGGCAAGCTCGGCGGCGGCGACCTCAACTACAGCTCCGACATCGATCTCATCTACGTCTACGACGCCTCGGACGATCAGACCGGAACCGCCCAACCGCGCTATCAGAAGCTGGGACGCCGTCTCACGGCCCTGCTGAGCGGGCATACCGAGGAAGGCTATCTCTACCGGGTCGACATGCGTCTCCGGCCGATGGGGCAGCGCGGAAACCTCGTCCCATCGCTGAAGCAGTCGGCGCAGTACTACGAGAGCCTCGGCGAGACGTTCGAGCGGTTCGCACTGCTCAAGGCGCGGCCCATCGCGGGCGACCTGGCCCTCGGGCAGCGGTTCGTGGAGCTGACCGTCCCCTTCGTGTACCGCAAGTATCTCGACCACGCGGCCATCGAGGAGCTCGTCCGCTACAAGGTGCGGGCGGACCGAGAACACGGCAAGCACGGCGATCTCGACCAGAACGTCAAAGAGGGGCGCGGGGGCATCCGGGAGATCGAGCTGTTCACGCAGGTGTTCCAGTTGATCTACGGCGGCGCCACGCCGGCCCTCCGCACCGGCCACACCCTGACTGCGCTCGACCAGCTCGGGTCGCACGGGTTCATCGAAGCGGACGTGCGGCAGGACCTGGTCTCGGCGTACATCTTTCTCCGCAACATCGAGCACGGACTGCAGGTCGCGCAGGGACAGCAGACCCACAGTCTCTCCGGCACGGAACGCGGGCTGCGGGCGCTGGCGCGGCGTCTCGGGTTCGATGACCTCGACACCCTGAAGGCGGTGCTGAACCGCCACCGGGACCGCGTCCACGCGATTTACAGCGATCTGTTCGAAGAAGACGCCGAGGACGCAGGTCTCGCCGGCGGCGCGATGTTCCGGCTGCTGGCCGGGGACATGACCGACGACGAGGCGCGGGCGCGGCTCGTCGAGGCCGGCGTCGCCGAGCCGGACAGCGCCCTCGAAGCCATGCGGGCGCTCGATGCGGTGCCGTCGCATGGCTGGTCCTCCGTGCGGAACCTCCTGGCTAATCTGCTGGCGGCGATGCTGGCGGGGAAGATGCCGCAGTCCGGGCTGGGCCGAATGCTCGTCCGCTTCGAGCGGGTGGCGATCCGTTCCGGCGCGCCCGGCGCCCTGTACCGCACGCTGCTCGATGACGAGGAGCTGCGCCGGCGGCTCGTGTCGGGGCTCGACGCCGGCGACCTCTATGCCGCGCGGCTCACCGCCTACCCGGAGCTGCTCGATTCCCTGGTGCGCGCGGTCGTCGATCCGGACACGTTCCGGGATGAGGTGGTCCGGGGGTTCGACGCGGTGGAGGCAGGGCCCGACCTCGCTTCGAGCCTCGACCCGTTTCGACGGATCAAGGCGATAGAGGAGTTCAAGGCGCTCGTCGAGTGGCTGACCGAGCGCCGTCTCGATCAACTGAACGAGAAGCTGTCGCTCGTCGCCGACTGCGCGCTGCAGGCGGCGGCGCGGGTGGTCGCCCACCACCGCCCGCCGGGGCCGGCGCCGGCGGATCCGGAGACCGGCTGGGCGGTCTTCGCCCTCGGCAAGCTCGGGAGCCGCGAGCTGACCGTGCATTCCGATCTCGATGTGGTCTTCCTCTACGCCGGTGACGCGTCCTGGTTCCAACCGCAGCAGAAGTTCGTGCGCGCGATCTACGACCTGCTCTCGAAGCGAACGGGGGCGGGGGCGGCGTACGAGATCGACACCCGGCTGCGCCCCGAGGGCCGGATGGGCGCCCTCGCCATCTCCGTCGCCGCCTTCGAACGCTATCTGCACGAACGCGCCGAGATCTGGGAGCGGATGGCGTGGACGCGCTGCCGCTTCGCGGGCGGCGATCCGGCCTTCGCCGAGCAGGTGAAGGACATCGTCACCCGCTTCGTGTACGCGCCCTGGTCACTCGACGTGCCGGCCTACGCCCGGCGGGTTCGCACCCGGATCGAACGCGAGCTCGCCAACGAGGCGGGCGGGGAGCAGTTCGATCTAAAGCGCGGCCGCGGCGGTCTCGCCGACATCGACTTCCTGCTGCAGGTGCTGCAGCTCCGAGAGGGACCGGCCCGCCCGGACTTCCGGGTTGCGGGGGCGCGGCGGTTGCTGGCCGCCTTCCCCGAGACCGACATCCTGCGACCGGACGAGGTGGCGGCGCTCGGCGACGCCTACCGCTTTCTCCGTGATCTGGAGACCGTGCTGCGCATAGCCACCGACAGCGGCGGCGGCGTCATCTCGACCGACCCGGACGCGGTGGAGCCGTTCGCGCGCCGGCTCCACGAGCCGATGTCGGGGCGTGAGCTGCTCGCGCGCTACCGCGACGTCACCACGCAGGTCCGGGAGATCTACGAGACGGGCATGGACCGCCTGACGAGCAGTTCCGGTTCGTGATCGACGGCGGCGCGTGACGACAGTCCCGGCGGGCGGGCGCAGGAACTCTCCCGGTGCACCCACCTGCGCGAGCCGGTGTATCCGATCCCGATCCTCACCACTGGTACTGCCAGCGTACGCCGTATATCCGGAAACTGCCGGTGACGGGCGCGGCGTACGTCACCGGCATGCCATCGACCATTCCGGACTCGAGGTGGCCCCCGAAAGCGCCGTCGAGGTCGACGCGGATCGCGTTGAACATCAGCCGGCTGTGCCCGGTGAGGTGCCAGTTGACGCCCGCCGTCACGTTCGACTGCCGGCCGGCGTGCCCGGTGTCGCCCGCCGGCCGGGCATCGGTCGGGTTCACCGGCTCCCCGAAGTCGACGGTGCTGTAACGCAGCGCGAGCTCCACGACGCCGGTCCCCCGGCGGTGACCCCATGCGTGACCGCGGGAGCGGACCACGCCCCCTCCCGCATGTCGTAACGCTTGGCGCCGCCCGCCACGTACCCGGACCAGGGCCGGCGCCGCCAGGGTCCAGCCGAGCACGAGCATCAGCGCTTCGCACGCGAACCGCAGCTTCGCCGCCCCCCCGTGGCCGGCACCTGCGTTTTCGTGGGGAGCGGTACAGACTGCGCCGGCGAGCATGGGACCGACGATAACACGCGGGCGGCCGGGCGTCGTTGCGCGCGGCGCGTCGGGGGTTCCTGCTATCGTTGTCACCATGCCTTCCCGCTCTCCGGTGTCCATCATCGGGGTTCCGCTCGACCTCGGCGCCGGCCGCCGGGGCGTGGACATGGGACCGTCGGCGATGCGGAACGCCGGCCTCGTCGAGAAGATCCGCAGCCTGGGGCGCGAGGTCGTCGACGAGGGCAACGTGGCCGCCCCGGTCGTCGAATCGCTCTCGGGTCCCGGAGACGAGAACGCCCGCTATCTCGCGGAGATCGTCGGGGTTCTCGAGGCGCTTGCCGAACGGGTTCGGGGGGCGCGGCTCGCGGGGCGGCTGCCGGTGGTGCTCGGCGGCGATCACTCCATCGCGCTCGGGACGGTCTCGGGGATGGCGGCGCGGCCGGGCGGCGGGAGCGCCCGCGACCGGATCGGACTGCTCTGGATCGACGCCCACACCGACGCCAACACCCCGGAGACGTCGCCGAGCGGCAACCTCCACGGCATGCCGCTGGCCGCGATTCTGGGCAAGGGGCCGGCCGCGTTGACGCGCGTCGGCGGATTCGCAGCCGGAACCGCCCGGCTGGCGCCGGCCAACACCGTGGTGATCGGGGCGCGGAGCGTGGACCCGGCGGAGGCCGCGGTGGTGGCGTCGCTGGGGGCGCGGGTCTACACCATGGAGGAAGTGGACCGGCGGGGCATCTCTCCGCTCATCGACGAGGCCCTGGACCTCGCCCTCGACGGGACCGGGGGTTTCCATCTGAGTCTCGACGTGGACGTTCTCGATCCCTCGGCCGCGCCCGGCGTCGGCACGCCGGTCCCCGGGGGGCTGACGGTCCGCGAGGTCCACACGGTATGGAGCGGGCCGCCGCGTCCGGCGGCCTGCGGTCGCTGGAGGTCGCCGAGGTCAACCCGATCTTCGACCTGCGGAACCAGACGGCCGAGCTCGCGGTGCACCTCATCGCCTCGGCCCTCGGAAAGCGGGTGCTGATGGGGCTCGCGCCGGGGGGAGCCGGCCAGGGCCAGGGCTAGGAGAACGGCGCGGACTGCTGGAGGGTTGGTTGAGCGGCAATCGGAGCCGCAGGCGACGATTTCGGGGCTAGGGCTAGGACGCGGCGGCGACGGTGGGCTCCACGCGGACGGTCACCACGTCGGTGTCGTGGTACTGCTGGTGGCGCACCGACGAGGCGAAGTGGCGCAGCAGGCGCAACGAGACCTCGCGGTCCCCCGGCGCGCCGCCGGTCCGGTCTCCAAGCAACGCAATCTGGTCCTCGATGTTCTTCTCGTCGGTCGAAGCCACGAACTCCAGCTCGGCGGCGGGCCCGTCGCGGCGGGCGGTCAGCAGCAGGTGCCGTCCGTCGGGCGCCGCGTCCTCCTCGCTCTGCGCTGTAAGGGTGAGCAGAGTCTCCTCGCCGACCGCCCGGACGCGGTCGGTCATCGCGTCGCTCCAGCCATGGCGGGCCGCGAACCCGGCCAGAAACGTGTCGATCTTCGGGAAGGCGTCGACGTTCAGTCCGGTCCGGAGGCGCCGCGGCCGCGGTTGCGCGAGCTCCAGGAACCCGGTCATGAGGATCGCGGCGAGGCCGCCGGCGGTCATGCCGTTCCCGAGCAGTCCGCCCCACCACGGGCCGAGGGCCTCGGGGAAGATCCACTGCTGCTGGAACCCGGTGCCGACCCAGAACGCGACGCCGGCCACGACCCCCTTGCGGTAGTCGATGCCGTCCTGCACCACCACCTTCATGCCGAGCACGAACAGGACGGACAACAGCACGACGGTGTATCCCCCAGACCACCGGACCCGGGATCGCGAGGATGAGCCCCATGAACTTGGGCATGAACGCCAGGCAGACGAAGACGGCGCCGATGTACACGCCGACGAGGCGGGACGCCACGCCGGTGATCTCGGACACCGCGATGCTCGACGAGTAGGTCGTGTTCGGCACCGTCGCCGCGATGCCGGAGAGCAGGTTCCCCAGCCCGTCGGCGGCCACCGCGCCCTGCACCGCGCGGAAGTCGACGGCCCGCGGCTTTCGCCACGACACGCGCTGGATGGCAACGCTGTCGCCGATGGTCTCGATGGCTCCGATCAGGGTCACGAAGATGAACGCGGGCAGGAGGGACCAGAACGTCACGTCGAAGCTGAGATCGAGACCGGGCCAGTCGCCGGCCGGCAGCCCGATCCAGCCCGCTTCGGCGATGAGCCGGGTGTCGTAGATGCCGAATGCAGCGGCGACGATGCAGCCCGAGACGATGCCGATGACCGGCGCCCAGAGACGCCAGACGCCGACCGCCCGCAGGGTCATCGCGACGGTGACGACCATCGTGGCGGCGGCGCTGGCCGGCGCCGCCGCGGGCGGCGCCCCGTCCGGCACGACGGACAGCATGTCGAAGACGATCGGCATGACGGTCACCGCAATCAGCATGATCACGGTGCCGCAGACGGTCGGCGTGAAGATCCGCCGCAGCAGGGCCAGCCGCGCCGAGAGGGCGAACTGCACCAGGGCCGAGGCCGCGACGAGCGACGCGAGCATCCCCGGCCCCCCCTCCGCGAGCGCGGTGACGCAGACCGCGATGAAGGCGCCGGAGGTGCCCATCATCAGGATGTAGCCGGAGCCGACGTAGCCGATGCGGACCGCCTGGAACACGGTGGTGACGCCGCTGATCGCGAGTGCCGCGAATGCCGCCCACGTCAGGTAGTCCTCGCCGGCGCCCGCCGCCCGCACCACGATGGCCGGGGTGACCACGATTTGATTCCGGCTATGGCGAGCATGGCGTACTGGAAACCGAGTCCGAGGGCCAGGGCATGCGGCGGCTGTTCGTCGGGCTCGTAGCGGATGCCCTGGGTGCGGTCGGTGGCTTGCGATTCCATCATGGACAGATCGTCACGGCTGGTGTGCGGTCCGTGGATTCCCCGCGGAGACTCTGCGGATCGACGGTATCGGGATCAGTGTACCGGCAGCCTCGAGCGAGACCCGATGCCCGTTCGGGCATCGGCAAGGAGGCCGGGGTCCTGGTTGCGGCCGGCGGCTCGGGGGCGCTGCGCGTCGAGCGCCGCGGCGCCGCGAACCGCGCGGTGCACGTGATCGAGGGTGTTGTAGACGTGCGGGCACAGCCGCAGTCCGCCGGTGGCCGCGCCGGCGATGCCGTACTGCTCGTACAGGGCGGCCACCAGGGAACCCCGCCGCGCCGGATCGCAGGCGGCGATCACGACGCCGCCGCTGAGCTCGGGCGCCATCGGCGTGACGAGCTCGAAGCCCGCCTCGAGGAGCCCCGTCTTCAGCACGGTCGCGAGCTCGACGATGCGTCTCTCGACGTGCGCCATCCCCAGGCGGTTCTGGAATGCGACGGTGGTGGCGACGGCGGCGAGGGCGGCGTCATCGCGCTGTCCCAGCGATTCGAACTTGCGCGCGCCGCGGGGCCGAGGCACCACTTCACCGCCCCAGCTCGGCGCGACGATGCTCGGCCAGATATCCGCCACCCGGTCGGCGCGGACGTAGAGCAGTCCGACCTCCTTCGGTCCCAGAAACCACTTGTGCGCGCTCCCCGTGTAGGAGTCGCATCCGAGGTCGCGCAGGTTCACGTCGAGCGCCCCCCAGCTCTGTGCGCCGTCGACGTGGACGTGGATGCCGCGGCGGTGAGCCGCCTCGCACAGCTCGCGCACCGGCAGTCGCACGCCGCTCACGTTGGAGACGTGCGTCAGCGCCAGGACCCGGGTGCGGGGCGTCAGGGCGTGCTCGAAGGCGGCGACCAGCTCGTCCACGCCCGACGGCGCGGCTGGCGTCGCCACCCGCGTGACTGCCAGCCCGTATCGCGCCGCCCGCACGTCCCAGGCGACGTTGTTGGTCGGGTGGTTCTGATCCCACACCACGACCTCGTCGCCCGCGCCGAGCGGAAGTCCGGCGTTCACGGTGTTGTTGGCCTCGCTCGTGTTGCGCACGAGGGCGACCTCGTCCGCGGTGACGCCGAGCCGGGCCGCCACCGCCTCGCGCGACGCCTCGAGCAGCGGACCGAACTTCTCGCGGTTCGGAAACGAGCAGTCGACGTCGATGTCGCGGGTCAGCGAGCTGACCCGCTGGGCCACCGCCCGCGGCGACGGGCAAAGGTTCGCGGCATTCATCGGGACCCGTTCCTCGCGGAACGCGAACTGTCGCCGGACCTCCTCCCAGAACGACTCGGCCGGATGGGATTGAGCCGACGCGGGGCGGCCGGCCAGCATCGGCCGGACGACGCTGCCGACGGCCAGGGTGTGCAGGAATCGGCGCCGCGAGGTGTCGACGATCATGGCTGTCTCCTTGCCGGGCGCGCCTCTCGGGCGACCCACTCCATCCGGTAGCCCCGCTCCTTGACGTTAGCGTCCTGTGTCAATGGTTCGCGAAT
This sequence comes from Vicinamibacterales bacterium, assembly GCA_965229825.1. Lineage (GTDB taxonomy): Bacteria > Acidobacteriota > Vicinamibacteria > Vicinamibacterales > UBA8438 > JAJEEA01. Next base: position 200,670 of record CBDDJQ010000008.1, on the reverse strand, counting down.
ATCCCAAGGTAGCCCTTCGTCCCGGTTCACGGGCCAGCGCGACGGCAGATGCATTTCGCGCAGTTCAGTAACGGGACACTAGCGGAAACGGGTCAGGGTGATGTCGATCACGCGCGTGCAGGGCTCGTTCCGCCGCCACTGCATCAGGATCGGACTCTGGTAGCGCCCCTCCGCCAGACGACCCGAGCCCGGGGTCTCCCGGTCGGATACCGGCAGGCTCACCGACCGTTTGACCTGCAGGAAACGACGCGCGGGGGCGACGAAGAACCGGGAGAGAATCCGTTCCACCATCGAGTCACTGAGGTGGAGGACGTCGAACAACTCGTTGAACACCCGCACCAAGTCGTACTTGGCGTAGTTGATGGTCTTGTTGGGAATGGCCCGGGGGTCGGACAGCAGATCCCGGCTCTTCTCGGCCATGAATCGTAGCGGATCGCGCAGGACCTCGGCGAGGTCGTGGCGCATGAGCAGGGTCTCGTACTCGTTGACGGTGAGGCCGGCGTGCTCCTCGCCGGGACCGAGCGTGAACTGAATGCGGCCCTTGTCGACGCCGTGGCGTCGGATGAGCTCGTGGCAACGCTCGAACACCCCGAAGCGGGGGTCTTTGAGGCTGACGGAGTCGACGGGATGCACGGATACGGGCACAGCCACCCGATCGCGTGCCACTTCCTCCTCCGAGCTGTACCCGAGCACCGTGGTCACCCGTTGCCGCGCCCGGCCTCGGTAGACGCCGTCGAGATCGATGAAGTACACCGGTTCGCCGGTCCGGCCGCGGTAGGTCACGCAGTTGCGCAGTCCCGCGCTGATGAACGCGAGATGCGAGTCGGCGTTGGGGGGCTCCGTCTGCCGCTGCGCGTCGGACAGCTCCTCGCGCAGATCGAGCTGGTCGTGCTTGTATCCAGCCCCCTCGGGGAACACCTTGCGGAAGAAGGAGAGATACGACCCGAGGCCGTCGCGTTTCCGGCTCAGGCGGGTCGCCAGGCTCTGATCGAGATAGCCGGCGGTGGTGTGAAACGAGCTGTACAGCGCCAGTGGATACTGCTCCAGCACCTCGCCGTGAGTTTCCGATACCCGCCGGCGGACATCAAGCAGGTCAATCCGGGCGCGCGGCCGTACCGTGAGCGCGACTTCGGCGGGCGCAGGGGCCATAAAAGAGGCCATGATAACCCAAAACAGCGCAAAAGGACGCGTCGTTTCGGGGATGATCCGCCCGGTGATGCGTCCGCCGACCGGTCGTTCCTCAACAGCTCAGACAGCGGTGATTGTTCTTCGCGCCCAGGCCTTCGAGCAGTGCGATGGTGTCCGGGAACGGCTGAATCCGTTGCACCGGGCCGTTGGCCATGTCGACGGTCGTCTGTCCCCGGCGACTGACCTCGGTGACGTCGACGCCCCGACTGACGAGGTAGCGGATCAGCGTGTTGTCCCCGCGGGCGGCGGCATGGTGGATCGCGTTGTACGCGTTGTGGTCCCGGAAATGGACGTCCAGACCGATCTCCTCGACGAGAAACCGGACCGCGGAGAGCCAGCCGCCGGGCACGTGACGGTGGGAGTTCGCCGCGTAGCCCTGGCCGTATCCGACACCGGCCGCCGCGAGCAGCGGGGACACCGCGGGGCCGCCGAGCGGGACCGGCCGAAGACCGGACGGATCCGGATGGGCAAAGCGCCGGCGATTGGGCACCGTGACCGTCGGCAGATGCGGATCCGCCCCGTACTCCAGCAGAAGCCGCATGGCCTCGATGTCGAGGGCATAGGCGGCACGCCAGAAAGCGGTCGCGCCAGCGCGGTCGACCCCGAGGAGGTCGCGATTGTACGTCGTGTACCACAGCGACTTCTCGAGCCGCGCGTCGATGTCGGCGCCCGCCTCCAGCACCGCCCGCATCACGTCGAGATACGAGGCGGTCTGCTGCAGGTGGTCGGTCGGCTGCGGGTGCCGGGCCTTCGGGGCCCACTGCATGTTGAGCGCGCCGTAGAGGGGCGTCGCGCCGGCGTGGCTCGCCAGCGTGGGGTCGGCTCCGGATTCGAGGAGCCGGAGGGCCAGATCGAAGTGCCCGTTGATGGACGAGATCAGCAGTGGGCTCGTGCCGTCGGCGGCGCTCACCTGGTTGACGCCGGCGCCGCCCGCGATCAGCGCCAACGCCGTATCGGTGCGGCCGTCGCGCGCGGCGAGCAGCAGTGCGGTGAGCCCGCCGTGGGTCCCCACCAGATCGGGGAAGCCGAGGGGCTCCGGCTCTTCCTGCCGGTCGGTCTCGGCCGCCGGCGCCGCGGGCGGCCGAGAAGCCGGCAATCGATAGGGTGATCGGGCCGCCGGTCGTCGCTGCGGCACACCGGGGCGCTGCGCCCGGGGGCGCCGGCCAGGGGCGCGGTCGGCCGGTCGCCCCGCCCGGGCAGCCGCCACGCGGGCGCGCCGCCGCCGGCTGTCCGCCTGATCGAACGCGTTGCGGGCGGTGATATCCACGACGGCGCCGGTGATGCCGGGGTCTGCGCCCCACCCCAGCAGAGGCGCGACGGCCGCGGCCCGCGCAGCCCCCGCCGCGAACATGAGAGGCGTCTGCCCCCACCGGGGCTCGCGCACGTCGGGGTCGGCGCCATGCGCCAGCAGCGCCTCGACGGCATCGACGCTTCCCGATTGCGCGGCGAAATGCAGCGGGGCGGCGCCGGCCGACGTCAAGGCCGCCGCATCCGCCCGATGTTGGAGCAGAACGGCGATCACCGGGGCATGTCCGGCTCGGCTGGCGACGTGCAGCGGCGTATGGCGGCCGAGACGGGTCACCGCTTCGAGGTCGGCGCCGGCCTCGAGGAGCCGGCGGGCGGTCCGGACGTCCCCGTGCCGCGCCGCCCAGTGCAGGGCGGTCATGCCGTCGCCGCGCGGGGTGTCGATATCGGCGCCGTTCGCCAGCAGCGTGCTTACGGCCTCGCGATCCTGACGCATGACCGCATCGGCGAGCGGCGCGTCGACGGCGGCCCACGCTGCACCGGGTACCAGACACAGCCACGTCAGGGTGGCGCCAATCCGCATTCGGGGCATCGGTTTCTCCAGGCGGTCGACCGGACCGATCCGTCCTCAACAGCCCATGGTGGAAGTCCCCGCTGCATTCGAACGGCGATGCATCCCACGCTTCGCCGCTCTCGGTGCAACGCGGGGTTCCACCACGGGCTGTCAGGCTGTCAACGAGAGCGCGCCCGTGCTGTCGCCGAACTGCTCGACGTCCTCGAGACCGAGCCGGTGGATGAGGTCGAGCATCGCGTTCGCCATCGGCGTCCCGGGCGCCGCGCGGAGATGCAGGTTGCCGGCCAGCCGGCCGTTGGCCCCGCCGACAACGAAGAGCGGGCATCGCTTGTGGTTGTGCACGTTCGGGTCGCCCATCGGTGAGCCGTAGATGATCATCGACCGGTCGAGCAGGGTCGCGTCACCCTCGTTCAGCGCCCGCAGCTTGCCGAGGAAATAGGGCAGCAGGCTCACGTGATAGCGGTTGAGCCGGGCGAACTCCTCGATGTTGGGCTCTCGCCCGCCGTGGTGCGAAACCGGGTGAAAGCCCCGCGTGATGCCGCTGGCGGGGTAGACGCGCCCGGTGGCGTCGCGCGACAGCTTGAACGAGAAGACCCGGGTGACGTCGGTTTCGAACGCCAGCGCCTGCAGGTCGAACATCAACCGGACGTGTTCGTCGAACGAATCGGGAACGCCGGCCGGCGCGTCCGGGAGATTGCGGGGCTCGCCGCCGAGGTTCCTGGCCTCGACACGCTCGATCCGCCGCTCGATCTCCCGGATGTCGGTCAGATAGCGATCCATGCGGCGCCGATCCCCCGAATCCAGGGTGGGGACGAGCCGGGCGACCTCTTCGGTGATGAAGTCGAGCACGCTACGTTGCTGGCGGCGCCGGACGGCTCGTTCGCCGGGGGTGCCGCCGGTCCCGAACAACTGATCGAACGCCAGCCGGGGGTCTCGAATCATCGGCAGCGGCTCGGCCGGAGACGCCCAGCTGATCGTGTCGGTGTAGACGCACGAGTAGCCGTAGGCGCAGCCTCCGGCCTGATCGACGTTCTCGATGCAGAGCTGCATCGAGGGAATCGGCGTACGCTGGCCGAACCGCTGGGCGTAGAGCTGATCGAGGGAGATGCCGGCCCGGACGTCGGAGCTCTCGGTCTGCCGCGGATGCGACTGGGTGAGAAAGGTGGCGCTCGATCGGAAATGGTCCCCGCCGATTTCCGGGGGGACCACCGCTTCTGCGGGCCGCACGTCGGTGTCGCTGACGATGGTCAGCACGTCACGGAACGGTTCGAGGGGGCTCAGGGCGCTCGGCGTCAGATCGAACCGCCGCCCTACCGCGGCCGGCGACCAGAGGTGCCGCGAGGCGCCGTAAGCGGTGCTGCCGGCGGCGCCGTGGACGTTCTCGATACAGACCAGCCGGGTCGGGTCGTCGAGCGACTGGGCCGCCGCCACCCGCCGCCAGGGCCGGCCGGCGGGAACGAACGCGTCGAGGAAGGGCAGCGCGACGGTGGTCCCGAAACCTCGCAGGAACGTACGGCGTTTGAGGTGCTTGCCGGTGACGAAGGTCATGCTGATCAGTCCTCCACGGAAGCCGGCGTGCGGCCCTGCGTGCGGAACGCGGGGCTGCGGACGATCTCGAGGATGAAGCGGGACAGACGCAGGCCGTCCGCCTCGGCCGCGCGGGCGACGTCGCGCACCGCGGGCATGTCGGCGTAGTCGACCCTGCGCCCCAGCGCGTAGGCCATCAGGTTCTCGGTGAACGTGCGCGCGATCGCGGCCGGTCGTTTCAACAGCGCGGTGCGCAGGTCGCCGGCGCTGGTGATGGGCGTGCCGTCGTACAGCTCACCCGACGAGTCGACCCGGTTGCCGTTGTCCTTGAGGCGTCTCGCCCCGGTCACGTCGTAATGCTCCAGCGCGAGCCCGATCGGATCCATCATCCGGTGGCACGAGCTGCACGCGGGGCTCCTCCGGTGCTGTTCCAGGCGTTCCCGCACCGACAGCAGCCGGCCGCCGGCGGCGGCCGCGGTATCGTCGAGATCGGGGACGTCGGGCGGGGGCGGCGGGGGCGGGCTGCCGAGGAGTACTTCCATCACCCACTTGCCGCGGAGCACCGGCGACGTGCGGTCGGCGTGCGAGGTCAGCGTCAGCACGCTGCCGTGTCCCAGCAGCCCCCGGCGCGGCCGGCCGGCCGGCCACGTCACGCGGCGATGGTGCTCGCCGACGACTCCGCGAAGCCCGTAGTGCCGGGCGAGTCGTTCGTTGACGAAGGTGTAGTCCGCGGTCAGCAGCTCGTTCAGGCTCCGGTCCTCGCGGACGAGGTGGTGAAAGAACAGCTCTGTTTCCCGCCGCATCGCGTGCTTGAGCTGTTCGTCGAAATCGGGATACGTGCGAACGTCCGGATGCATGGTGTCGAGATCGGGCAGCCGGAGCCACTGGGCGGCAAAACGGGTGGCCAGGGCTTCCGACCGCGGGTCGGCGAGCATGCGCCGCACCTGGGCGTCGAGGACCTCGGGGTCCGACAGGCGGCCGGCGGTCGCGAGGTCGATGAGCTCGGTGTCCGGACCCGCCGCCCAGAGGAAGAAGGACAGGCGGGACGCCAGCGCATGGTCCGAGACGGTGAAGCTGCCCGTGGGGTCGCCGCCGGCCGGCGGCGCCTCGAACCGGAACACGAAGTGCGGGCTGGCGAGGATGCCTTCGAGGGCCATCCGGACGCCTGCCTCGAATTCCGCCTCGGCCGCACCGATTTCGTACAACGTCATCAGGGACCGGAGATTGTCGGCCGTCAGCGGCCGGCGATAGGCCGCGGTCCCCAGCCGGGTGACGATTTCCCGGGCGCACGCGGGCGCATCGCGGGGCGCGCCGGGCCGGCAGGTGAAGATTTGCCGGCGGCTCGGCGTGTCGGAGACCCCGATCGGATCGAGCGGCCCCCGGATCGCCAGATCCCGGAGGTGAGGCAGACTGGTGAAGCCGTAGGCGTTGGCGACGCTCGTGCTCGACAACGACCATTCGTGGGGCGAGATGAGGTCCTGCGCCGGGCCCTCCAGGTGGCGGATGAAGACGGCCGAGACCCGGTGCGGTCCCGCGCTGACCCGGATCGGTTCGGTTCGGAGGTTGACTCCGTTCGGATCCGAGACGTGCATCCACCGGTCGATGTCGAGGAGGGCGGCGCGTTCGCCGTCGATCGAGATCTCAATCTGCTCCGGATGTTCCGCCGTGTGCAGCGCCCCGCGGCCGCTGCCGAACAGCTCTCCCGTGGTCTCGTGGTGGAACGAGACCCGCAACCGGTAGTCCGCGTCGGCGGGGAAGTTGTGGACGACGGAGATCCCGCCCCGCGAGCCGTAGGGCGCCCCGTCGACCTGCTCCCGCTGCGAGACCCACCGCGTGACCTTGTAGGTCGCCTCCCGGGGGCCGGCTCGGGGGTCGCCGACGGCCAATCGGCTGATCTCGGCCGCGGCCCGGAGATAACCGGTCATCAGGGTGGGGGAGAGCAGTTGCACGTCGGCGATGTTGTCGAACCCGGCGCTCTTGGTATCGAGCGGCAGGTAGTCGCCGGCGCGGACGTCGATCGCGAGCAGATCGCGGACCGACCGCTCGTACTCGGCGCGATTGAGACGCTGGAAGCTGCGGCGTCCGGGGAGCGGTTGCGCCGCCGCGGAACCGTCGACGAGGGTTTCCAGGGTGCCGGCGAGCGCCTGCAGGGCGGTCTCGTCGGGACGGGCGGCCCCGGCCGGGGGCATCAGGCCGGTGCGCACTTTCCGGATGATCTTCTCTGCCAGCGGGCGGTCGGCGCCGGCGCGGGCGACCTCGAAGCGGTCCAGCGACAGGTTGCCGTAGCGCGCCCGGTCGTTGTGGCAGCGCCGGCAGGTCTCGTCCACCACCGCCTGCGCCGCCTCGGGACCGGCCGTCCGGGCCTCGATCGCGGGACCGGCGGTCGACCCGAGCGCGAGGCAGACTGCGATGCCGGCAAGGGTGGCGGGTCTGGCGTTCACCATCGTCCGATCACTCTCGTCCTGCGGCGGCCGTCATGGCCGTCGTTCACGCGTTCTCGGCTGCTGCCGGCGAACGGCCCGCGGCCGGATCGCCCCGGCATTCGACCGCCGCTCTCGGTGCGGCGCGCCGGGGACTTTCACCACGGGCCGTGAAGCGGAACGGACGCCGACTCGCTGAACGAAGACCGGCGCCGCACCCGCCGCCGGGTGTAGTGTAGCGGTTGTCCGCGGCGATTGCCACGCCCCGCGCCATCGGCCCCCTCCAGGAGTCTGCGCCGCAGAACGGGTTCAGACCCCTGGGGGAGTTGGACGGGAAGCGGAGCCGCAAGGAGGCGATTTCCGGCGTGGCGCTGCCGCGGTCCGGGCAGCGTACAACTGTTGACCGCGTCACGGAGACGCGGAGGAGGCCCCATGGCGTTGTTCGTCGTCCGGCATCAGCACGATGCCGAGAGTTGTCCGGCCCGGGATCCCTATGTCGGCGCCAGTCTGTTGAACCACCTCAGCCGCCCGAACGTGCGCCAGCACGGCGTGCGCATCCAGGGTGAGGCGGTGGTGCAGGGTGAGCACACCCTCTACTTCATCGTCGAGGCCGACGACGAGGCGAGGCTGACGGCGTTCATGCAGCCGTTCCGGCAGGCGGGCCGTGTCGACGTCTACCCGGCGTCGACCTGCGCGGGGGTCGTCGCCAGCGGCGGCTGCGCCGCCCCGATGCTGACCGCGGATCCCGTATCCGAGGTCAACCCGGAGACCGCCTGCCAGCAGGCGCTGGACGACGGGCTCGTGGTGCACCGGGCTCATCCCCTCAACGGCGAGACGTCGATTCCGGCCCTCGTCGGCAGCGTCGTCATGCCCAACGCGCATTTCTACGTGCGGAATCACTTTCAGATACCCCATCTCGACGCCGAGTCGTTTCGTCTGACGGTGGGCGGCCTGGTCGAGCGTCCGCTCAGCGTGAGCCTGCGGGACCTGAACAACATGCCGTCACAGACCCGGATGGTCACCCTGGAGTGCGCCGGCAACGGGCGGGCGCTGTTCGACCCGCCGGTCGAGGGCGAGCGCTGGGATCTGGGGGCGGTGAGCACCGCGGAATGGACCGGGGTGCCGCTCAAGGAGCTGCTCGACCGCGCCGGGCCGACCCACGGCGCCCGCGAGGTGCTGTTCCGCGGGGCCGACGGCGGATCGGTCGAGGGGGAAGCGCCGCCGATTGCCTTCGAGCGCAGCCTCGGTCTCGACGACGCGCGCGACGCCGACGTCCTGCTCGCCTACGCGATGAACGGTGAGGCGCTGCCGCAGCAGCACGGCCATCCGCTGCGCGTGGTCGTGCCCCGGTGGTACGCGGTGGCCTCCGTGAAGTGGCTCACCGACATCACGCTGATCGACCATCGTTTCTCGGGGCACTATCAAGGCACGAAGTATTGGTACGAGTGGGAGCGCGAGGACGGGCCGGTGCGCGAGCCGGTCACCCTGCAGCAGGTGCGGGCGCTCATCACCGAACCGGGGCCGAACCAGGAGGTCCGGGCCGGTGAGTTCGCCATTCGGGGGGTGGCCTGGTCCGGCGCGGCACCGATCTCCCGCGTGGATGTCAGTCTCGGAGGAGACTGGCAGGCGGCCGGGCTCCTCGGCGAGCGTCATCGGCACAGCTGGCAGGCGTGGGAGCTGATCACCCGGGTCGAACGGCCCGGTCCGGTGGTGGTGAGCGCGCGGGCGACGGACATGGCCGGGCGCACCCAGCCCGCGCTGGCGGAGTGGAACCGGCTCGGCTACGGCAACAACACGATTCACCGCGTCCCGATTCGGGTGGTCTGACGCCGCCGGGGGGATGGCGGCTCACGCCCGGCGGGAGAGACGGGCGCGGCGGCGGCCACGGCCGGCGGCGCGGTCCCGAGGGTTCCGCGGTCGGGTCGGGGCCGGTTTGGTACAATCGAACCGTTCGGGGCCGCATTTCCGTCGCCGGCGCGGTCCCGGACGAGGAGCGAGATGATGAGACGCATCCTGATCGGAATCCTCGGCATCGGCGTGCTGCTGGCCCCTGCCCGGGACGCGGCGGCGCAGCACTGGCCGCAGTTCCGGGGCCTGAACGCCGGCCGTGTGGCCGACGACCCGGCCCTCCCCGACCGGTGGAGCGAGACCGAGAACATCGCCTGGAAGATCGATGTTCCGGGGCTGAGCTGGAGCTCGCCGGTCGTCTGGGGCGACCATGTCTTCGTCACCACCGCGGTCAGCGCGGCGGACGACGAGGTGCAGCCGATTCCCGGCCTCTACGATCCGGGCGAGCACAACGGGTCGGTGCCCGCGAGCGGCGAGCATCGGTGGCTGGTGTACGACATCGACTTCGAGACCGGCGGGGTGCGGTGGGTGCGGGAGCTCCATCGCGCGGTGCCGGACATCACCCGGCACCTCAAGAACAGCTACGCGTCGGAGACGCCGGTCACCGACGGCGAGCGCGTCTACGTCTACTTCGGCCCCATCGGGCTGGTCGCCGCCCTCGATTTCGAGGGCAACGAGATCTGGCGCCGGGACGTGGGGACGTTCAACACCATGCAGGCGATGGCCACGGCGTCCTCCCCGGCGCTGCACGACGGCCGGCTGTACGTCCTCAACGACAACACGACGCAGTCGTTTCTGTCGGCGCTGGACACCGCGACCGGCGACGACGTGTGGCGGGTCGAGCGCGACGAGCCGGGGCACACCTGGTCGACGCCGCTCGTGTGGGAGAACCCCCTGCGCACCGAGATCGTCACCGCAGCCACCGGCAAGGTCCGCTCCTACGACCTCGACGGCGGGCTGCTGTGGGAGCTCGGGGGGATGTCTCTGCTGACCACCCCCAGCCCGTTCACGAGCCACGGGCTCGTCTACATCAGCTCCGGCTACCCCGGCGGCGCCTTGCGGCCGGTCTACGCCATCCAGCCCGGCGCGGCCGGCGACATCTCGATCTACCAGGAGGTCGCGAGCGGCCTCCAGGAGGGATTTCCCGGCAGCCGGACCTACTCGCAGGACTCCCACGTCGTCTGGGCCTATCCGCTGCTGGGCACCTACAACACCACCGCCCTGGTCTACGGCGACATCTACTACACGCTGCTCGACCGCGGCTTCCTCCTCGCGCACGACGCGGTCACCGGGGAGGAGATCTACGGCCGGCGGCGCCTGGAGATCGGGAACGGCTTCACCGCGTCCCCGTGGGCCTACAACGGCAGGATCTTCCTGCTGAGCGAGGACGGCGACACCTTCGTGGTCAAGGCGGGAGCCGAGTTCGAGATCCTCCACAAGAACTCGCTGAACGAGATGGCTCTGGCCACGCCCGCGGTGGCGCGGGGCAGCGTGATCCTGCGCACCCAGTCGAAGCTGTATCGGATCGCCAGGCAGGAGTAGCGCGGCGGCGGGAGCGGTCGAAACGACATTGAACGGGCGCCGGGGTGGGGCAAGGACGCTGACGGAAATTACCTTGCCGTGTGTCGGGCGCGCAGAGCCGCGGAACACGGGCTGCGCCTGAATGCTGTCGGCAACTCATATCGATCACTGTCGTAAGGACGGTGACGGAAATTTACCTTGCCGTGTGTCGGGCGCGTAAAGCCGCGGAATACGGGCTGCGCCTGAATGCTGTCGGCAACTTCAAACGATCACTGTCCTAAGGAGGCGGGAATGGGACCCACGGCGGTTGACACCACGCATGCGTTCGACGAGGCGGTACGGGCGGGCCGTGAGCCCTTCAAGGTGGCCGACCTGTCTCTGGCCGTGTTCGGGAGGAACGAGATCCGGCTGGCCGAGCAGGAAATGCCGGGGCTTATGGCGCTGCGGCAGGAGCATGCCGAGCAGGCGCCGCTCGCGGGCGTCCGCATCATGGGCAGCCTGCACATGACGGTGCAGACCGCGGTGCTCATCGAGACCCTGGACGCGCTCGGCGCCGACGTGCGGTGGGTGTCGTGCAATATCTTCTCGACCCAGGATCATGCCGCCGCGGCGGTGGCCGTCGGGCGGCCGGAGACCGGAGGGACGGCGGAGAATCCCCGCGGAATCCCGGTGTTCGCGTGGAAAGGGGAGACCCTCGCCGACTACTGGTGGTGCACCAACGAAGCGCTGGTGTGGCCGAACGGCGCCGGTCCCTCCCTGATCGTCGACGACGGCGGCGACGCCACGCTGCTCGTGCACAAGGGCTACGAGTTCGAGCAGATCGGCGAGGTGCCGGGGTTCGATCCGGAGACGGAGCCGGAAGAGTGGGGCGTCATCCTCGACCTGCTGCGGAACCTCCAGGCGCGCGACAAGCGGCACTGGCGGCAGATCAGCCCCGCCATTCGCGGGGTCAGCGAGGAGACCACCACCGGGGTTCACCGGCTCTACGAAATGATGGAGGCTGGCACCCTCCTGTTTCCCGCGATCAACGTGAACGACTCGGTGACAAAGAGCAAGTTCGACAACGTGTACGGCTGCCGCCACTCGCTGCCCGACGGCCTCGCACGGGCGACCGACGTGATGCTCGGCGGGAAGGTCGCGGTGGTGTGCGGTTTCGGCGAGGTGGGCAAGGGCTGCGCCCAGGCCCTGCGCGGCCAGGGGTGCCGGGTGGTCGTCACCGAGATCGACCCGATCTGCGCCCTGCAGGCGGCGATGGAGGGCTACGAGGTCAATACCCTCGACGCGATGCTCGAGCGCGCCGACATCTTCATCACCGCCACCGGCAACCGGGACATCATCTCGGCCCGGCAGATGGCCCGGATGAAGGACAAGGCGATCGTCGGGAACATCGGCCACTTCGACAACGAGATCGACATGGCCGGGCTCAAGAAGGTGCAGGGCATCGAGCACGTCCACATCAAGCCACAGTACGACGAGTGGCGGTTCCCCGACGGCCACAGCGTGATGGTGCTCGCGGAGGGGCGCCTGCTGAACCTCGGATGCGCGACCGGACATCCGAGCTTCGTCATGTCCGCGTCGTTCACCAACCAGGTCCTGGCCCAGATCGCCCTGCACCAGAACAAGGGCGAGTACGGCAAGCGGGTCTACATGCTGCCGAAGCGCCTCGACGAAAAAGTGGCCCGGCTGCACCTCGATCACCTCGGGGTCCAGCTCAGCACCCTCACCCCGGACCAGGCCGGCTATATCGGCGTGGACGTCGACGGTCCGTACAAGCCGGACCACTATCGCTACTAGCCGGAAGCGGTCGCCGGGGGGCCGCGAGCGCTGTCCAGCCGATTCTCCCGGGCGTCTGCGTCTGCGCTGCTCGTTCCACAACGGGACGGCAGGTACTCGACGTCAGGCGTTCCTGGCGCGGAAACGCCCGCCGTGTCCGCTGGCGGAGGCGGAGGCGGAGGCGGAGGCTCGGAATTGACCACGGCGCTCGGCGAGTCTGTGTCGCCCGAGCTGCCGATAGACAAGCACTATTTCCAATCGCCAGAGACCAACGCGAAGGGCGCCCAGCTGTTCGCCGCCGCGCACAACGTCGGCCTGCTCGACGATCTTGAGAAGGAGGAGCTGTGGCAGAGACTTCGGCCTTGCGTTACGGTGGCGTGGACGAGTTTGGACGTGTCTCGCCGCCCGTGATGCGCCGCCCCAGGGCGCGCAGCGTGTCCAGGGCGTGGACGTCGTCGGGCAGCAGGGGAACGCGCACCTGCGGTATCCCCGCGAACACCCGGTCGATCTCCGTCAGGTAGCGGGCTTCCTGCTGGCGCCGGGCGGCGAGAAACGCGCCGCCGGCCTCGTCCGGGAGCACCCGATTCACCACCAGCGCGGTCACCGGAATCGAGAACCGGCGCAGGACCTCGTGCGCCCGGACCGTCTCCAGCACCGAGAGGCGATCCGGATTCAGCACGGAGACGAAGGCGGTCCGGGCGCGGTCCAGGAGCTGTTCGCGGGCGTGGATGAACTTCCGCCGCCGGGTCTGCAGGAGGTCGTCGATCTGGGCATCGCGGCTCCCCGCTTCATGGTCGGCGGCGGTCTCCAGCATCGACAGGTCGTCACCCTTGACGCGTCCCCCGCCGAGGTGCCGGAGGGCGTCGCCGAGCCGCGCCGACCGTTCGCGGTGGCCGAGCAGCCCGTCGGTCCAGGCCGCCATGATGTCCGGCAGCGACAGGAGCCGGACGGTGTGCCCGGTCGGCGCGGTGTCGAAGATGACGCGGTCGTAGTCGCGTCCGGCCTGCGTCATGACCTCGGCGACGCGTTCGAGCAGCGCCGCCTCCATCGTGCCGGGGGCCAGCCGCGCCAAGTCGAGCTGCCGGTCGATTTCGTCGAACAGGCGCGGGTGCACGAGACGCTTCATGCGGGCCTTGACGGTCTGCACGTGCGCTTCGGCCTGCCGGTCGGGGTCGATCTCCATGGCCCACAGACCCGGGGTGATGGCGGTGTCCCGGTCGCCGACGGGGCGGCCGAACAGGTCGGCGAGCGAGTGGGCGGGGTCGGTCGAGACGAGCAGGCAGCGCCGGCCGCGGGCGGCGGCGGCGAGGCCGAGGGCCGCCGCCGTCGTCGTCTTGCCGACGCCGCCCTTGCCCCCGACGAAGAGGAGGGGGCGGTTCAGGATCTCATCGAGCAGGGCGGCGCTCCCAGATGATGCGCCCCGGTTGCGCCTTGCCCCCCGGGCGCGATGCGCCCGCTTGCGCCTTCGCCGGTCTCGGTGCGATGCGCGGTTTCGCCACGGCTTCCCCTAGTGGTGTGTCACGGTAGTGAGTTTACGGTTGACCCACGAAGCATCCGGGTGTTTCGGGCCGGAATTGCCCGGGTCAACACCGTTCGGCCACAAGCGGGCAACTGTAAGATCATTTCGCGGACATACCACTAGCAGCAGCGGAAGCCGTCGAGGGGAGAGTGGTCCAGCCCCTGCCGGCGATGCCAGTCGTGAAAGCGTTCGAGCAGCACCGGTTGCAGCTCGAGGGTGTAGTAGGCGGCGGGGTTCGGCACGCCCATGAGCTCGGCGAAGACGAAGAGCATGAACAGGTCGTCCTCGTCGCGCCGGGCCCGGGCCAGGGCCCCTCGATACGGTGCGGCGTAGAACTCGTCGAGGAACTCCTGCAGCCGTCCGAACCATCCCGGGTTCCGGGTCATGGGCGTGCTCGAACTCCGTCGCGTGTCCCGCGTTGCTTCGTTGCCTGCCGGACGCCCGCGGTCAGGCGCGCGCACCGGCTTCCACCGCCCGCTTCTCCCGCAGGAACGCAGATCCGGCCTCCAGCATGGTGAAGATGGCCAGCAGCACGATCGCCACGTCGATCCACAGCAGCGGGTAGAGGAATCCGCCTTCCCGGTACAGGTTCCCGAGTTGGTAGAGGGCGGCCGCGAGGGCCATGGTGGTGATGAAGACCATCGGGATGAGCGTGTAACGGACGGGTCGCCCGAGCTTCACGAGTATCACGCTGATGACCAGCAGGGTGAGTCCGGCCAGCAGCTGGTTGGTGGTGCCGAAGAGCGGCCATATCAGCATCCCGCCTTCGCCGCTGGGGCCGCCGGCGCCGAACGCCAGCAGCAGGCACGCGACCACCGCCGTGACCGTCGCCACGTAGCCGTTCTGGAGAACGGGGATGTTGTAGATGGTGCCCCACTCCTGCACGATGTAGCGTTGCAGCCGGACCCCGGCGTCCATGGTGGTGCCGGCAAACAGAACCGCCATGACCGTCAGCAGGGTTGCCGCGAACTCCGTCGAGATGCCGACGCCGTCGGACACGATCCGGGCGCCGCCCTGCACGAACGCGGTGATGCCCCCGTTGCCGAACTCGGCGTACATCGTTTCCCACTCGCCCAGGGTGGCGAATCCGGCGGTGGCCGCGATGATCGCCACCAGGGCCAGGGCACCCTCGCCGGACGAGCCGAGGTACCCCACGAACCGCGCGTCGGTCTCCTTGTTGAGCTGCTTCGACGTGGTGCCGGAGCCGACGAGTCCGTGAAAGCCGGAGATTGCGCCGCACGCGATAGTGACGAAGAGCAGAGGAAAGATGGGCGGCGCCGATGCCGGAAGGTTCGGATTGATCGCCGGCGCCACGATGGTCGGGTTCGCGAAGAGCACCGCACCGTAGAGCAGTCCGAGCCCGACGAAGAGCTGAATGCCGTTGATGTAGTCGCGCGGCTGCAGCAGCAGCCAGACCGGCAGCAGCGACGCGATGCCGGCGTACAGGAAGAGGATGAGAATCCACTGTGCGCCGACCGGCAACATGCCCGCCGTCAGCTCGAGCGGGAAGCGTTCACCGAGATAGATGACCGCGTACAGAATGACCGTGCCCACGATCGTGGGCCACAGAATGGGCACGTGCATGCGATAGAGCAGGATGCCGATGCCGACGGCGACAACGACGGCGGTCCAGGCCGGGATCACGCTGCTCGGGGTGGCCTGGAACTCGTTCGAGATGGCGACCGCGAACACCGCGTTGACCATCATCAGGAGGAAGAAGACGACGACCATGAACAGGGTCCGGGCGCGGGGGCTGACGATGTCGCCGGTCAGCGACCCGACCGACTTCCCCTTGTTCCTGACGCTGGCCCACACCGCACCGAAATCGTGGATGCCGGCGAAGAACATCGTGCCGACGATGACCCAGAGAAAGGCGGGCAGCCAGCCCCAGATGACCGCGATGCCCGGTCCGATGATCGGCGCGGCGCCGGCCACCGCCGTGAAGTGGTGGCCCCACAGGACGACCCGGTTGGTCGGGATATAGTCCACGTCGTCCCGCATGGTGTGGGCGGGGGTGGCGTAATCCGGGTCGAGCCGGTAGATCTGCTCGGCGATGAACTTCGAGTAGAACCGATAGCCCAGGAAGATCATCGCGAGGCCGATAACGGCGAGAAGGGTGGCGTTCATCAGAAGAAACCTCGTGGCAGAACGGGGCGGCCGCCAGGGAATGGGCCTATTCTACACGTGGCGTCGGACGACACAACGGCGGGCCGATGCGGAAACCGGGCGCTCGCCGGCCGGGGATGACACGATGTACGGGGCCCTCGCCTATCTCGTCCTGTTGGTGCACGCGGGGTTCATCCTGTTCGCCGCCGCCGGCGCGTTGGCGCTGCGGCGAATGCCGCGTCTCGCGTGGCTGCATCTGCCGGCGGTCATCTGGGGCGTCGGCATCGAGTGGTCCGGGGCGGTCTGTCCGCTCACCCCGCTCGAAGTCTGGCTCCGGGGGCGGGCAGGGGCGTCGGGCTATCAGAGCGACTTCCTCGATCACTACGTCACGGCGGTGATCTATCCGGCCGGACTGACCCGCGGCATGCAGGCCGGCGTGGGCGGCGCGCTGCTGCTCGTGAACGTCTTTCTGTACTGGCGCGCGTGGTCCGCTTCTCGCCGCCGGTGCGCCGGGAACCCGGAATGACGGCGGTTCGCGCATCGGTCGCGGTGTCGCCGGAGGGCGGTCCCGGAACCCCCGGCGGATCGCCCCGGCGCACCGCCGGCCGGGGCAGAGGCCTTCGCCGCGAGCTCCGAGAACCATCGTAACCGCGGTTGCGTAATAACATTAGGTCGATGACAGGGATCGTCGTACGGGACGTTCGGCAAGTACTGGCCCTCCTGCTGGCGGTGGGCCTTGCGGCCTGCGGCGCGGCCCCGGAGGACGTGGCCGAACCGGCGGCGCCGGCGGCCTCGCGGGGTGACGGCTCGGTGGTCGCCGCCGGCGTCGAAGCCGCCGGCCGGCCCGGCCCGCTGGTCGTGGCCCTCGGAGACAGCCTGACCGCGGGGCTCGGGCTCGATGTCGAGGACGCGTATCCGACCCGCCTCGAGCGGACGCTGCATGACGACGGCTATGCGGTGACGGTGGTGAACGCCGGGGTGTCCGGCGATACGAGCGCGGCCGGGCTCAGCCGGGCCGAGTGGGCGCTCGAGGGCGACGTGCGCATCCTGATCCTGGCCCTGGGCGGGAACGACGGGCTCCGGGGGCTCCCGGTCGATCAGATGAAGCGCAATCTCTCGCAGATACTCTCCGTGGCCGCGGAACGCGGCATTCGGGTCCTCCTGGCCGGCATGGAGGCGCCCCCGAATTTCGGGGCAACCTATACCTCGGCGTTTCGGACGGTGTTCGAGGAGCTCGCCCGCGAGCACGACGTGGCGTTTCTGCCGTTCCTGCTCGACGGGGTGGCCGCCGATCCGGCTCTCAACCAGGCCGACGGGATTCATCCGAACGCAGACGGAGCGGTGATCGTGGCGGCGGGCGTCCGGGACGCGATCGAGCCGTTGCTGCCCGTACTCACCCCCATGAACCCATAAATCGCTGACAAGCCGCATCGAATGGCCGGAAGCGCGCGGGCGAGTCGAGGCCGTCTCATCCGTGTCGTGGGGCGGTAATTTCCGCATCGGGACCGGCGGCAGGTGCGTCGTCGGCTGCATGAACTCATGATCGAGCTCCGCAACGTCTCGAAGACCGTCGTCAGCGGGAATGCGCCGCTGACCATCGTTCAACCGCTCGACCTGTCCGTGTCCTCCGGGCAGTACGTGTCGATCGTCGGACCGTCCGGCAGCGGGAAATCGACTCTGCTGGGCCTGATCGCCGGGCTCGATGCGCCGACCACCGGCGAGATCGCGATCGACGGCGTGGAGATCTCGGCCCTCGACGAGGACTCGCTGGCTCGGCTGAGAGGCCGGAAGATCGGGATCGTGTTTCAGTTCTTCCATCTCGTGCCGTCGTTGACGGCATTCGAGAACGTGCTGCTGCCGCTCGAAATCGCCGGCGCCACGCGGGCCCCCGACCGGGCCGCGGCGTTGCTGGCGGAGGTAGGGCTCGAAGGCCGGGCCGGGCACTATCCGGCGCAACTGTCGGGCGGCGAGCAGCAGCGGATCGCGATCGCGCGGGCCCTCGCCAACGAACCCCCGATCCTGCTGGCGGATGAACCGACGGGGAACCTGGACAGCGCCAATGGACGGCATATCGTCGAGCTGCTCCATCGGGTCAACCGCTCGCGCGGCACGACCATCGTGCTCGTGACCCACGACAGCGAGCTGGCGTCCGGCACCGACGTCACCCTGCGGATGCGCGACGGCCGCACCGAGCAGGTGTCCCCGCCGCCGGTTGTGGAGGTGCTCGCATGACGTTCGTGCTCCGGATGGTCGGCCGCGAGCTGCGCGCATCGTGGCGGCGGCTCGCCTTCTTCTTCGTCTGCGTGGCCGTCGGCGTGAGCGCGATCGTCGCGTTGCGATCCGTGATCCAGCAGGTCGGCGTGGCGATGACGGGCGAGACGCGCGCCCTGCTGGCGGCCGACGTGCTCGTCGAGTCGGAGCAGCCCTGGTCCGAGGCGGCCCGGACCACCCTGGACGAAACCCTGGGGGCGGAACCGGGGCTGACGCGAACGTTGTCCATCGAGACGACCACCATGGCGCGGCCGGCGGACGAGACGAAGGTGGCGGCGAGGGTGGTCGAGCTGCGGGGCGTCCAGGCCGCGTTCCCGTTCTACGGGACCTTCCTGCTGCAGGACGGACAGGCGTACCACCACGGCCTGCTGGCCGGCGGGGGGGCACTCGTGCGGCCCGAGCTGCTGACCCAGCTCGACGTGGCGGTCGGAGACGACCTCCTCATCGGCAACGGCAGCTTCGAGATCCGCGGCGTCATCCTGCGGGAGCCGGGCGGGCGCATCGGCGCGTTCAGCTTCGGGCCGCGGGTGCTGGTCGACTACGACGACCTGCTGGAGACCGGGTTGCTGACGCTCGGTACGCGCGCCGAACGGCAGATCCTGATCAGGGTCCCGGAGCCTCGCATCGACCCGCTGGTGGCGTCACTGCGCGAGCCGCTGCGCGACGAGTTCGTCCGCGTGCGGTCCTACCGGAACACCGAAGATCGGATTGCCCGCAACCTGTCGCGGGCCGAGGACTACTTGAGCCTGATCGGGTTCGTGGTGGTGGTGCTCGGCGGCATCGGGGTGTGGAGCGTCACCCGGGTCTTCGTCCAGCAGCGCGTGCGCAGCGTCGCTATTCTCAAGTGCCTCGGGGCGACGAGCCGGCAGGTGCTGGCCATCTACGTCGTGGAAATCACGGTCCTGGGACTCGGCGGCGCGCTCCTGGGGGTGGCCTTGGCCGCCGGCATGCTCGCCGCGTTGCCGGCCTCGCTCACGACCCCGGCGGCGGCCGCCGCCGGGGTGGACAACCTGTCCTACGGGGTGACCGGGTCGGCGGTCCTGCAGGGGCTGGGGGTGGGCGTCCTGGTGTCGCTGCTGTTCGCGCTCGGTCCGTTGCTGGAGATGCGGGCCATCAAGCCGCTGGCGCTCATCCGGTGGAACCTGATCACGGCGGCGGCGGGCGACTGGGTCCGCTGGGCGGTCGTCGGCGCGCTCGCGGCGGGCCTGGTCGCGTTGGCGAGCTGGCAGGCGGCCTCGTGGGAGGCCGGCCTGTGGGTGTGCGGCGGCTTCGCGGCCGTCGCGGTGGTGCTGCACGGGGTGGGACGGGCGCTGATCCGCCTGATTCAGCCCCTCGCCGCCGGCGCCCGGTTCGCGGTGCGTCACGCCGTGCTCAATCTGGCGAGGCCCGGCAACCAGACCCGCGTCATCCTCCTCGCGGTGGGGTTGGGCAGCTTCTTCGTCATCGGCATCCATGCGGTGCAGGCGAACCTGCTGGGCGCTTTCGCCCTGGAGATTCGCGAGGACAGCCCCGACATGTTCCTGATCGACATTCAGCAGGACCAGCAGGCCGGGGTTCGCGATCTCCTCGAGGAGCGGATTGGCGACGCCCCCACGCTGATTCCGGTGCTGCGGGCTCGTGTCACCGGGGTGGCCGGACAACGGACGAGCCTGGATACCGCCCGCGCGGTGCGGCGGCGGGGGGTCGGGCGGGAGTTCACGGTGACCTACCGGGACCGTCTGGAAGCGAACGAACGGGTCGTCGAGGGCGCATTCTGGGCGCCCGGCGGATCGGGTCAGCCCGAAGTCTCGGTGGAAGAGAGCATCCGCGACCGGCTGGACCTGGCGATGGGCGACGTCCTGCAGTTCCGGGTGCTGGGACGGGACATCCGGGCGACGGTCTCGAGCGTGCGCGCCGTCGACTGGGACGACTCCCGCAGCGGCGGCTTCATGTTCCTGTTCAGCCCCGGGGTGTTCGACCAGGCGCCCCACAGCTTCATTTCGTTCCTGCGCGGTCCCCCGGAAACGATGGCGCGCGCCCGCCTGCAGCGCGATCTGGTGGCAGGGTTCCCCAACGTCTCGGTGATCGACGGGCTCGAGGTGATCGCCACCGTCCGGCGGATTCTCGACTACGTCACGCTCGCGATCTCGGTGGTTGGGGGCATCGCCCTCTTCAGCGGCGTCCTGATTCTCGTCGGCTCGGTCGCGATGACGAAGTACCAGCGGCGCTACGAGACCGCCATCTTCCAGACCCTCGGCGCGACCAGCCGCACTCTTGTGCTGATGCTCGTCGTCGAGTACGGCACGTTGGGGATCCTGGCCGGCACGGTGGGATCGGTCGGCGCCCTGGGGCTGACGTGGGGCCTGAGCCGCCACCTTCTGGACATCGACTGGAACCCCGCGCCGCTCGTCAACGTCGGGGGCGTGCTGCTGACGACGCTGGTGGTGGGGGGCGTGGGGGTCATAGCCAGCCTCGACGTTCTGCGCCGCAAGCCGTTGAGCACGCTCCGGGCGGAATAGCGTCGGGACCGCCCGGTCGGGCAGGGAACGGCCGGCAGCCGGGAGCCCGCGGCGAACGCCCTGCTGCGTCGCCGGGAGCGGCTGGAGACCGGCGATAGTCTGGTAATATTGCCAGTCGCACGTGCACGCCGGATGCGGTCGAATCCGGATGCGATCCGATGCAGACGGCGTCGACGGCGCGAGCGAGACTGCGGGGAACGGCCTGCTTCAGAGCTTCGCTGACGATCGCCTCGCGACTCCCGCGGCGGCACGCGGGTACCGGAGAGTCCCGATGGACATGGCACGCTACGGGGACGCGTTGTTGCGCAAGCGCTCCGAAATCTTGGCGGTCGGAGCGGGCGCGAAACCGATTCAGGGGGGCGAGGGGACGAGCACTCGCCAAGGGGATCTCGCCGATCAGGCGACCGGCAACAACGAAGTCCACATTCAGCTCAAGCTGAAGCAGACCGACGCCAAGATACTGCAAGCCATCGAGGAAGCGCTGTGGCGTCTCGAGCAGGGCACCTACGGCGTCTGCCGCGACTGCGGTGAACCGGTGGCGGAGGCGCGGCTGAACGCCATTCCCTGGACGCGCGTGTGCATCACCTGCAAGGAGAAGCAGAGCACGCGGTGACGGTGTGGCGAGGCGGCCGATGGCACTACCGCGACGCGCGGCCGTGGCGCTCGGGAGCAACCTCGGCGACCGGGCATCGCATCTGACCTACGCCGTGGTCCGACTGCGGCGGATGCTTTCCGACGTCGTCGTCTCCCGTTTCATCGAGACCTGTCCGGAGCACGCGGCCGACGAGCCCCTCTTCCTGAACGCGGCCCTCGTGGGCGGGACGCGCGACGCGCCGGCGCGGCTGCTGGAAAGGCTCCTGTCGATCGAGGGGGAGCGGGGGAGGGTTCGCTCCTATCCGGGTGCGCCGCGCACGCTCGACCTCGATCTGGTGCTCGTCGGTGATCTGGCCGTCGAGTCACCCTCTCTCACGTTGCCCCACCCGCGCTTCCGCTCCCGGGCGTTCGTGCTCGAGCCGCTGGCGGAGATCGCGCCGGCGCTCGTCGATCCGGTGACCGGCAAGACCGTGTCTCAACTTCTGAACATGCTGCGCGTCGGCGGGGCCTGACCGCCGGCGCCGAACGTGTCCGAGTGGACGGAGGACCGCAGGGAAGGCCCCGCGGGGTTGGCACCGCAGGAACCGACCCCGCGGGGCCCATGCGGTGACACACCGTTCGACCAGCGGCTTCATCCGGGCCGCTTCGGGGGTTCTGTCACGCCGTGCCTACTCGAATCGCAACGATTCGATGGGGTCGAGTTGCGCACCCTTCCAGGCCGGGTAGAAGCCGAACACGACGCCGATCACGGCGGCGAAGCCGACCGACACCACGACCGCGTCCGGTGGCACCCGGGTGGGCCACTGGAGGAACTCGGTGAGTCCTCCGGACACCGCAAAGCCGAAACCGACTCCGATCAGGCCGCCCACGAGGCTGAGGGCGATTGCCTCGACCAGGAACTGCCACAGAACGTCCTGGCCCTTGGCGCCGACCGCCATGCGCAGTCCGATCTCGCGCGTGCGTTCGGTGACCGACACGAGCATGATGTTCATGATCCCGATGCCGCCGACGATCAGCGAGACGACGGCGATGGCGAGCGTGAACATCGTCATGGTCTGGGTCATGCCGGTGCGCATGCTGGTGATGTCGTCCTGCGTGCGCACCATGAAGTCGTTGTCTTCACCGGGAATCAGCTCGTGCTCGACGCGCAGCACCGCGGTAATCTGTTCCGAGACCTGCTGAATCTCGTCGGCTGACCGGGCCGAGATGGTGATGCCGGAAATGTTGGTGCCGTCCCGCCCCCGGAGCTTCCGCTGCACGGTCGTATAGGGCGCGAAGATGGTGTCGTCCTGGTCTTCTCCGAACGATCCGGAGCCCTTCGCCTCCATGACCCCGATCACCTTGAACGACTGATTGCGAATCCGCATGGTCTGGCCGACGGCGTCGACGCCTTCTCCGAACAGGTTGTCGCGGACGACCGACCCGAGCACCGCGACCTTGGCGGCGGAGGCGACCTCGGTCGTCGTGAAGAACTGGCCGTCGGCGACATCCCAGAACCGGATGAGCGGCAGCTCCACGTCGACGCCCTCGATGCGGGTGTACCAGTTCTGGCCTCCGGCAATCACCTGATCGCGGGTGCTGACGGTGGCGCTCAGAAACTGCGCGCGCGGGACCTGCTCTCGGATCGTGGCGACGTCCTTCACCTTGAGGCGGGGGGAAGAGCCCATGCCGCCGCTGACGCCGCCGCGGCTCCAGTTACCGCTCCGCACCATGATCAGATTGGTGCCGGCCGACTGGATCTGGGCTTCGATCTGCTCCTGGGCCCCGGTGCCCAGGGCGACCATGGTGATGACCGCGGCCACCCCGATGATCATGCCGAGCATGGTCAACGCGGTGCGCATCTTGTTGCGTCCCAGTGCCTTGAGCGCGGTTCGGAAGATCAGCAGCAGTGACATGCCAGGGTTACTCCTTCGGCGGCGGGTTGCCGGTCGTCGAGGGTCGGTCGTCGCTCGTTTGCTGGTCCGGTGCCGGAGACGCGGGCTCCGCGGGCCGATCCGGCGCGGCGGCTGCCGAGTCGGGGGCGACTTCCAGCTCGGCGAGCTCGACCTGCGCCCGGCGCAGGATGTTCAGGGCGGGCTCCAGCGCGTCGTCGTCGTCCGGCAGCGCGGCGAGCTCGTCGGAGGCCATTCGCCGGACCGCGTTCGGCTGGTCGTCCACGATCCGGCCGTCGCGGAACGCGATGATGCGGGTGCCGTACTCCGCGATGTCCTGCTCGTGGGTAATCAGGAGGACGGTGATGCCGCGTTCGGTATTCAGACGCTGAAAGATGTCCATCACCTCGATGCTGGTGCGCGTGTCGAGGTTGCCGGTCGGTTCGTCCGCCAGCAGGATGGCGGGGTGGTTGATGAGCGAGCGGGCAATGGCCACGCGTTGCTGCTGTCCCCCGGAGAGCTGGTTGGGGTGGTGGCCGGCGCGGTCGCTGAGCCCGACCGCGGCCAGGGCCTCGCGCGCCCGCGCGTGCCGGTCCCGGGCGCGCTGGCCGTTGCCGTTGTACAGCAACGGCAGCTCGACGTTGTCGATCGCGCTGGTGCGGGGCAGCAGGTTGAAGCCCTGGAAAACGAACCCGACCTTCTGGCTGCGGACGGTGGCCAGCGTGTTCTTCGACAGCGTGGAGACGTCCTTCCCGTCCAGCAGATAGCGTCCCGACGTCGGCCGGTCGAGACAGCCCAGAATATGCATGAACGTCGACTTCCCGGAGCCGGAGGGTCCGATGACGGCCACGAACTCACCGGCCTGGATCTCCAGGGTCACGCCGCGGAGTGCGCGGACCTTTATCTCTCCGAGGTCGTAGACCTTGGTGAGATCCTGGACGGCGATACTCGTGGCCATGACCGTCTGACGACCTATCGGCGCCGTCCGCGACCGAACTGCGGGATGAGCGGCGAGCCGGAGGTTCCAGCCGGCCCTGCCGAGCCGGCAGCGGGGGTGCTCACGTCGGTGACGAGCTGGGTTCCGTCCTCGAGGGCCGCGGCGGCCATCGGAGCCTCGGCGGGGGCCGTCCCGGCGTCGGCTTCGAGCCGCGCGATCATCCGTTCGAGGTTTGCGCGAGTCTCCGGATCTTCGATCGTTTCGACCTGTTGACGGAGTTCGACGATCTGGGGATCGGGAGCCGGTCGGGCCGGCCGGCGCGGGCCGGATCCGCCGCGCAATTCGGTCGCGGTCCCATCCGTGACGCCCAGGCGCACCTCCACCGGATTCAACAGTCCTCCCTCCATCACCCAGAGCCGGCCGGTGGTCTCGGTGACTTCGAGCGGTGCGAACAAGGCGTCGATGGTCGTGGCGCCGCGTTCCACCGCGGGAATCGCGGAACCCGCGCCCTGGCCGGTCCGGCGTCTCGCGCCACCCGGGCCGCCTCTGCCGCGCGGGCCGCCGCCGGCGCCCTGACTCCCGCGTGCGGTAAAGAACTCGGCCCGCTGCTCCGGCGTCATGCCCTGTATCCGCTCCCGCATCGCCTGACGTTCGGCATCCGACATGTTGGCGAATCCGCCGCGTCCCCCGCCGCGCCCCCCGCCGGGTCCGCCGGACGGGCGATTGGCGCCGCCGGCGCCGCCGGGATTGCCGCCGCCGCGCTGGAGCACCTCCGGCACGGGTTGGTTCAACACCGCGAACATCTCCGGCGTCGGGCGGAACCGCAGCGCGGAGTTCGGCACGCGCAGCACGTTCTCGCGTCTCGCAATCTCGAGCGTCACGGTGGCGGTCATCCCGGGCTTCAACTTGAGCTCGTTGTTCGGGACGTCGATGACCGTGGCGTAGGTAACCACGTTCTGCACCACCACCGGCTCGAGCCGGATCTGCGAGACGGTCCCCTCGAACTCCTCGGCCGCATACGCGTCGACGGTGAAGGTCACCGGTTGTCCCGGCCGGATCCGGCCGACGTCCGATTCGTCGATGTTGGCGATCACCTGCATCTTGGTCAGATCGGCCGCGATGATGAACAGTTCGGGAGCCGACATGCTTGCCGCGACGGTCTGTCCCACGTCGACCTGCCGCGCGATGACGATGCCGTCGATCGGCGCGGTGATGATGGTGTGTCCGAGGTTGACTTCACTCTGGTTCAAAGAGGCGTTCGACTGGATGACGCCGGCTTCCGCCGACAGCAACTGAGCCTCGGCCGACCGCACCGCGACCTGTGAGGCCTCGAGCTCGGACTCCGCGATCAGATTGCCGGCCGCGAGCTCCTCCGATCGCCGCAACTGGGTCTCGGTGTCCTCCAGGGCGACCCGCAGCCGTTGCACGTCCGCTTCAGAGCGCGCGAGGTTGGCGCGCGACTGCTCGACCTGGCTTTCGAACAGCGAGGGTTCCAGGCGCGCGATGACGTCGTCGGCGCGAACGATGGAATTGAAATCGGCATACAGCGAATCGATGATGCCCGAGACCTGGCTGCCGACCTGCACCGTGGTGACCGCCTCGAGCGCCCCCGTCGCGCCGACGGTGTCCACCACGTCGCCCAGGGTGAGGGTCACGGTGCTGACCTCGGGAACGAACTCCGTCGTCCGGAATCCCAGGTAGCCGTACGCGGTGATCCCGAGGGTGACCAGGACGATGACGATGGAAACCTTCTTCATGGGGCACGGTCCTCACTGCATGTGCGTGTCGATCGAGAGCCTCCGGCGACCCGGCTCACTGGCGGCTACTGCACGATCTGAATCCCGGCCTGTGACAGCGACGTGCGTTGTACGCGGTCGAGCTCGATCAGCGCCTTCTGCTGGTCGAGAATGGCGCGAAGCTCCGTATCCTGCGCGGCGGAGAGATCTCGTTGCGCCTGGACCACGAAAAAATTGGTCGACAAGCCGGCTTCGAAGCGGCTCTGCTCGGCCGCCAGTTGTTCCTCGGCGAGCTCGCGGGCGGCGGAGGCGGCTTCGATCCGCCGGGCGATGGCCGCGATCTGGATCACCGCGTTGGTGACCTCCGTCGCGACCTGCAACTCGAGCTGCCGCAATTGGGCCTGGACCTGCTGGGTCTGCAACTGCGCCCGCGCGTAGGCGGCGTCCGCCGCGCTCGCGCCGATCGGATAGCTCACGTTGAGCTGCACCGTCCACACCGGGTAATCGGCGTCGACCAACTGGTCGAACGCGTCGTTGATGCCGCCCGGGACCTCGGTCAATACCGCGCCGCCGAGTCCCGAACGCAGGAAACGCGTGCCGCCCTGTCCCTGCAACTGGTAGGTGCCGACGAGGTCGAGCGACGGCAGCTTCAGGTTGCGCATCGACGACAGATTCACTTCGTTGATGTCGAGCTGGCGACGCGATCGCTCGAGGTCGGTGCGTTCGCCGAGGGCCCTGCGGATGGTCTCCTCGAGGTCGATCGGCGCCGGATCGAGGGTCGGGAGGTCGATGGGGTTCAGCGTCGCCCTCCAGTACTCGTCGTCGGTGCCGCCCACGATCAGTTGCTTCAGGATCAGCTCGGCCGTCCCGAGGGCCTGCTCGGCCTGCGCGAGGGTCTGGCGGCGGGCCGCCGCCTCCGACCGGGCCTGGAGGACGTCAATCGGCGCGAGGGTGCCTATCTCGACCCGCGCCTCGTTGTCGCGGACGAGCGCCTCGGCAAGCTCGAGGGCCTGCTGCTGCACCGCCACCGTCTGCGTCGCGTAGACCAGCTCCCAGTAGGCGTCCCTGACCGCCGACACGGTGTTGGTGATCGTCTGGCGCAGGTCGATGTCGGCGATGTCGCGGTTGATGCGGGTGACCTGGATCTGCTGGCGGGTCGGATCGATCTTGAACCCTCGGAGCAACGGCTGGGTGTAGGACCCCTGGAAGCTCGTACGATAGCTGGGGTTGAAGCTGCTGAAGAAATTGGTCGACGCCGACCGGTTGTTGTTGAAGTTGGCCTGGTAACGGCCGCCGCCCCAGCCGACCTCCTGACTGATCCCGGTGTTCACGGTCACGTTGTCGCTGACGACCGACTCGCCGCCGTCGAGCTGCGTCGAGGACGGGTTCGTGCGCGAGTTGTTGGAGAACGCGGTGTCGAACGTGGGGCGGTACGCGGCGAGCTGCTGGGCCAGGGTGAGATCGAACACCTGCGGGTTCAGCCGTTGGACAACCAGATCCAGGTTGCGTTCGAGCGCCCTGGCGATCGCCTCATCCAGCGTCAGGTCGATCCGAGGCCCCGTGCCGGGGGTCTGCACCGCGGCCAGCCGCCTGCTGGCCTGGGCGAGCAGATTGTCGATATGCCCGGCGGGGGAGGGCTGGGCTGCCGCGGTAGCCGCCATCACCACGAGGGCGGTTGCGCCAACTGCACGAGACGGGACACTCCACATGACGATACTGCTCCTTCGCGATTCGCCGGACGGCGGCGCCGGAGGCGGGGACGGCCAGCGCTTTCCGGCGTTCGCGTCGCGTTGTCGTGTACGTAGACTCGCCGGACCGTCCCGATCTTCCACGGGACATGCTGTTCTTCTCGCCGCGGAGTGATTCGGATGCTCGCGGAAAGACGATTGAGGATACCCGGAGCAACGACGACGTTGGCCGCGAGTCGCTAGTCGCACCGACTGCGGGACCGCCCGGAGCGTTCGTTGCCCGGTTTCAGGTCCATCCATTCATTGAGTGCCGTGCGTTGAGTCGGATCCAGGACGCGATACATGCGGAAGACCATCAAGGTTCGGGTCTTGCTGAGCTCGCTCCGGGCCGCCTCGACACGGTCGATCTGACGGGTGATGTCGATTTCCTCGACCTGCATGTCGGCGATCAACTGCGACAACGTGCGTTCTTCGGCTTTCTGACGGCGGTAGGACTCGTGCATTTTCGGCAGGGTGCGACGGTAGATCCGGTCCAGATCCGCGGCCTGTCCCTCGCTCAGATCGAGCAGCGTCGTCACTTCGGCCGATTGCCACCACCGATGCGGTCGCCGACTCTGGGCGCCGGCCTCGAACGGCGCCGCGGCGCATGCCACGACAAGAACGACCAGGACACTAACCCACCAGCGCATCGAGCGTCCTCCAGCGGAATGGACGGCGTTTCTTCCATTCCAAGACTCTCGGAAAACGGGAAACGTTTACTGTTCCCGGCGGTCGTCCGCGAGCGCGCCGAGCCGGTCGATGACCTGACCGACGGCCGAGTCCGGCGTCGAGGCGCCAGCCGTCAGGCCCAGATTGACGACCGGCAGGTCGGGAAGCCAGTCCAGGCTCCGCGTTGCCGCGGCCGGCCGCGGCCCGCCATCCACCAGCCGGTGTCGGATTTCGTGCCTCGACACCAGATCGCCCGCGTCGGCGATGTGATAGGTCGGAACGCGGCGAGCGGCCAATCGTGCCAGGTTCTTGGTGTTGCTGCTGTTGTACCCGCCGATGACGAGCATCAGATCGAGGTTCTGGTCCGAGAGCAGGGTCTCGATGGCGTCCTGCCGGTCCTGCGTGGCGCTGCAAATGGTGTCGAACGCCCGGTAGCGTCGATCGAGCTCGCTGTCGTCGTCCCCGTATCGGTCGGCCATGGCCCCGCGAATCATCTCCCCGATGGCGAGCGACTCGGACATCAGCATGGTGGTCTGGTTGGCCAGACCGACCCGCTGCAGGTCGCGATCGGGGTCGAAGCCGGGCGACGCCACGCCGGCGAACTGCGCCAGGAAGGCGGAGGAGTCGCCGCCGTTCCGGATGAAGTCGCACACGATTTCCGTTTCTGCCCGATCGAGCACGACGATGGACCGCCCACCGGGGTCCTGCATGGCCTGCGAGGCGGTGGCCACGGTTTCTTCGTGTTTCACTTTCCCGTGGATAATCGCGGTGAACCCGTCACGCGCATACTTGCGCACGTTCTTCCAGACGTTGAGGACCGAGCCGCACGTCGTGTCGACCAGCGTGCACCCCTGACCCTGCAGGCGCAGGAGCATCGCGATCGTGACCCCGAACGCCGGAAGGATGACGACGTCGTCCGGTCCGAGGGCATGCTCGCCCTCACCGGGATCGCTCAGAAACCGGATACCCGCGTCCCGCAGCCGATCGTTGACCCGCGGGTTGTGGATGATTTCGCCCGTCAGATAAATGGACCGTTCAGGGAACCGGCGCACGGTCTGGTACGCGTAGTCGACCGCCCGGTCGACTCCGTAGCAGAAGCCGAACTCGCTCGCCAGGTACAGATGCAGGCGTCCCGTCTTCCGCTGGTAGTTGGCGGCCCGCACCTCATCCACCAGCGCGCTGTGGTAGTGCGCGGCCAGCTCGCCCGCGACCTCGTTCTTCAAGGCCAGTCCCTTGCGGAACATCCGAACCGGCTGCGCTGCTTCGATCATGGCCAGTACGGCGCTGCTCCCGTCAGGCGCGGCAGTTCCGCCCGCCGCGGCGCGGGTTTCAGGCCCCCGGACGCGGCGCTGCGGATCATCGGATGGTGGCGGCGAGGTCGCGCACATGCGGCGTCAGTGCGTCGATGGATTCCAGCTCCGCCACCGGAAGGCTGATCAGGGCGACGTCCAGCGTGTCGAGGAACGTCGCCTCGGTCATGACCTGCTCGAACTCGCTCAACGTGAGTGGCGCCGGCGTGGTCTCGCCGGTCGACGGGGGGGGAAGCTCGACGGTGCCGGTCATGTCGAGCGTTGCATCGACTCTTGCCCCGGCACGAGGTTCGGCACCGGCCTCGAAGGCCGCGCCGACGTCCGGCATCGGCGGCGGATACGGATGAAAGTGCAGGAGTTGGCCGGTCACCATTCCCAGGACCAATCCGGCGGCAGTGGCCGCCAGGGTCCAGCGGGCGGGACGAAGGTCGGTCCGGCGACCCGGTGTGCGCCGGAACGGGAACGCGAGGACCCGGGCCGGCTGGACCTTCCCGATCGCCTGGGCCAGTCGATGATCGATGCGCGTTCGTTGAGTCCGGAGCCGGCCGGGCGGGAAGATCTCGTCGAACGAGGCGCCGGCGTCATTGGCGAGCGTATCCAGAAATGTCCGTATCTGGCCGGCCCGATGCGTGCACCGGGCGCACCGGCGCAGGTGCCGTGCGGTCGAGATGGCCGTCGCGGTGTCGGTCTTGCCGGACACCACCTCAAGCAGCCGATCCTGCGATGGATGACGCCGGCTGACGTGGGCGCGCCAGCGTTGCAGAAGCGCAGTCATTCTTCTCAAGTCGCCGGCCTGATTGCTTCCGTTGCGGCTGGCGGCGGCCCCCTTCACAGGCGGCCGTTCGCCCGCCGGCCGGGTGCGGCAACCTTGCGGCCAATCCAGCTTTCCCGGTCGAGCGCGTCCCGCAGCTTCCGTACCGCCCGAAACAGGTGCACGCGCACGGTCGATTCGTTGAGCCCCATGATGGTGCTGACTTCCCGTGCCGGTCGTCCTTCGAAATGACTCAGGATCATGGCGGTGCGCTGGCGGAGCGGCAGACGGTCGATGGCCACTTCCAGTCGCGCCCGCCGTTCCTTTGCCAGCAGCACGGCTTCCGGCGATGGTTCGCTGCTCGGCGGTCCGTCCGGGAACACGCCTTCACGAGTCTCCGCGGGCACCATCCAGCGTGTCCGGCGACCGCGTGCCTTCAATCGATCGAGACAGGAATTGACGAGAATGCGCGTGAACCACAACTCGAAGAACAGGTCTTCGCGAAACGACGGCAGGTGCGTGAACGCCTTGAGGAACGCGTCCTGAACGACCTCGTCCACTTCGGCCGGATCGCGAAGATAGTGATACGCGATGCGGGCGGCTCGGCGCTGCTGCCGGTCGACGATTTCTCCGAACCGCTCGGCCGCTTCTTCATGGCGCCCACCCGCGAGCAGGTGCTTCACCTGGCCCGCAAGCCTGGTTTCGACCGCGGCACGCTGGTCCCCGCCCGGTGTCCGCGCGACTGCCGGACGCCGCGCTGCGCCGTTGTCCGCCGCCGATGTCGATACCATCCGCATTGTCGGCATTATATTACAGGCCGGCGCAAGCACGGGTGCTCGCGGGATGCATGCCGCGAGAAGATCGCGCCCTCGCACTGGGTGCACGTCAGATTCGTGAGATGGCTGTCAGGCGGCCCTGGCGGCTCGTCGTTCCCAGAAATCCTCGAAGCGGCCACTGAGCTTGCAGCACCGCAGGGCGATGATGGCGTTGGCGCCGGCCACGGTCCAGTGCATGCCGGCGCGCTTGAGCCGGGCGCCGATTGCGAGCTTGCATCCGGCCTCGACGACGCCCGACGACACGCAAAGACCCCACGCTCGGAACTCTGGATAGCGCATCCGGTGGCGGTTGCGGGTCAGGTAGTCGATACACTTGCGGGCCTCCTCGCAGGTCTCACTGTGGGCGCGCAGGGCGGTCAGGATCGCATCGATCCGCCCCGCGTCCAACTCGTCCCGCCGGTCCTTGCCCCACCGGGCGGCCAAGTCCGTGCCGGCGCCGTAGATGGCCTTGGCGACATCGCACAGATGCCCCTTGGCGTGGTAGATGTCGATGATTTCGATGGCGCTGGGGAACTGTTCGGCGGCCAGATTCCAGATCCACTCGGCCCCGTCGCCGATGACGACGCGCCGCGCCGCCGTGTCGAAGCCGCGCCGCCGCGCTTCGCGATACGCCCGTTGCGCGAACGGGGAGGGCAGCGGGTCGGTGGGGCGGCTGGCCGCGCTCTCGACCGCAGCGCTGTAGCTGACCGACCCGGGGTCGCGTTGGGGGAGGCCGTCGGCGTTGCGTGTTTCCGCCGTCCACACGGTGACGAGCTTGACCTCGCGGGTCTTGGCGGAGCCGTCGGGCTGCTTGCCGCGCCGGCCTTCCACCTCGGACTTGCGCACCGGCACGCCGGTACCATCCAGCCCCAGGTACATCGTCGCCGCCGCGCCGGGTGCGGGCTCGACCCTCTCGCGTTCGTCGGCCGCGACCTCGCGGCCCAGCGCTTCGGCGGTGCGCTCGACCTGTTTGGGGTCGACCGCCACGCCGGCCAGTTCCCCCATCCACTCGCTCGCTTCGGCGAAGCTGACGCTCGTCGCCGCCAGTCCCACCAGCCGCGCCGTGGCGGGCGACAGCGAGGTGTCTTGCAGACCCAGGGCCCGGTCGCGCGGACAGCTTCCGCTGCGACAGGCGGCGCAGTGGTAGTAGGCGCGGTCCAGCGTCAGCGACCCCAACAGCGTGGTGAAGGTCTTCGGGCGGCGGCCGGCGTAGTGCGCCGTCTGGCCGCAGGCGCACGCTATCGTCGAACTCGAATGGTCGGAATCGTCCGCGTCGAAGTACTCCGCCATCGCCTGAGCGGCGAGGCCGAGGACTTGGCGACGGAGGGCCTGCTCGAGGGCCTCGAAGTCCTGCGCGTCGACGCTCCCCGGCCCGATGAATGCATCGACTTCGGCCGCGAGCGCGGCTACGAACGCTGCGCGCCAATCACCTTGACGGCTTGGCTTGCCGTGGCGAGCGCTCGACGGTGAACGGTCTGCAAGAGAGTCTCGAAGTCCTGGGCATTCACGTTTCCTCGTTTGAGGAACGCGTCGACGTCGGCCCCGACCGCTGCCTCCAACGCGGCGAACAGCTCCTCGACGCCCCCTTTTTCGACCGCGTGATCGAGCGGTTCAGTCAACTGCGCCTCGGGCATGGTCGGAGTCCTCCTACCCGAGGAATCGGCCGATCAGCACTCGCTCAATACCCCCGACGGCAAATCCCCCACTTTCTTGTCGTGCACCCCCTCGCACTGCACACGTTGACGCAGGTGGAGACCGATAATAGAATCGACGCGGCACGTGCCGGCTCGCGGCCGTGCCGTCGATTCGGTGCAATTTGTCTGGAGAGCCGATTTTCGCACCCCGGCAGGCCTTCCTGGAAGGCGGAGTCCTTTCCCGCTCACCCCGGCGAATCATGCATCGTTATCTCGGAAGCGTCCTGTTCGCTTGGGGGCGGGTCGGGCCGTGCGGCATGTACCGCGGGCGGGCATCGTGCCCGATCCGCGGCGGCCGGGACGGCGGCGGCTGTACAAGACGGGTAGCGGTGGAGAAACAGGGCGGATGTTGAACGTGAGTTCTGACCAGCGGTTGGAGTCTGCCGGAATCGTCGCTCCGGCATCGGTTTTCTGGAATCTGTCGACGGCTGCGCTCTACGAGGAAGTGGTGGCGCGCCGCGAGGGCACGGTCGCCACGTCCGGGCCGCTCGTCTTTCGCACCGGCCCCCACACCGGGCGGTCTCCACGCGACCGATTCATCGTGGACGAGCCGTCGAGCTCGGCCCGGATCGCGTGGGGCGACGTGAACCGCCCGATCGCGCCCGACCGGTTCGACGCCGTCCATCAGACGGTCGTCGAACATCTGCGCGGCCGGGACCTGTTCGTGCAGGACTGCTACGCGGGGGAGGAGCACGCCTACCGCCTGCCGGTGCGGGTGGTGACCGAGACGGCCTGGCACTCGCTGTTCGCCCGACACCTGCTGGTCACGGAATCCGACCGCACGAAGCTCGCGGACCACGTTCCCGAGCTGACGGTGATCAACGCGCCATCCTGCCGGGCGGACCCCAGGGTGCACGGGACGAACTCCGAGGTGTTCATCCTGCTGAATCTCGCGAAGCGTCTGGTGCTGATAGGCGGGACCAGCTACGCCGGCGAGATCAAGAAGTCGGTGTTCGCGGTGATGAACTACCTGCTGCCGTTGCGCCGCGTGCTGCCGATGCACTGCTCGGCGAACATCGGTTCCGCCGGTGACGTGGCTGTCTTTTTCGGGTTGTCCGGCACCGGCAAGACGACGCTGTCGAGCGATCCCGCCCGGCGTCTCATCGGGGACGACGAGCACGGGTGGAGCGACCAGGGCGTGTTCAACTTCGAGGGCGGCTGCTACGCGAAGATGATTCGGCTGTCGGCCGAGGCGGAGCCGCAGATCCACGCCACGACGCGGCGGTTCGGCACGGTGCTCGAGAACGTGACGATCGATCCGGTGACCCGCCAATTGGACCTCGATGACGACTCGGTCACGGAGAATACGCGGGGAGCGTATCCGCTCGCGGCCATCGATTCGTACGTCCCCTCCCGCCGGGGCGGGCATCCGAGTCACGTGTTGATGCTCACCGCCGACGCCTTCGGGGTGCTGCCGCCGATCGCGCGCCTGTCGCCGGCGGCGGCGATGTATTACTTCCTGTCGGGCTACACGGCCAAGGTGGCGGGGACCGAACGCGGGATCACGGAACCCACGGCCACTTTCAGCACCTGCTTCGGCGCCCCGTTCATGATGTGGCCGGCGATCACCTATGCCGAGCTTCTCGGCGAGCGGCTCGCGCAACATCCCACGAAGGTCTGGCTCGTCAATACCGGGTGGACCGGAGGACCTTTCGGGGTGGGGCGCCGCATGCCCATTGCGCATACCCGGGCCCTGATTGCGGCGGTGCTGTCCGGAGATCTGAACGACGTTCCGACCGTAGCCGACCCGGTCTTCAAGTTCGATGTGCCCCTCGTCTGTCCGGGCGTCCCGTCCGACGTGTTGCAGCCCCGGGGTACCTGGGCCAATCCCGCGGACTACGATGTGCAGGCCGCCCGGTTGGCGGGCATGTTCGCCGAGAACTTCGCCCGGTTCGCCGGCGACATCTCGGCCGAGGTCGCGGCGGCCGGTCCCGCGAGCGCGGTAACCGTCAGCCGCGCATAGCCGCGGTCCCGGTGCGGCGCGGGACCTTTGCGAGGGACTGGCCAAGTCCTCTGAACGGAGACGACGCTCGCTGTGGACGATACTGTCTTCGAGCCGGTCATAGGGCTCGAAATCCACGCGCAGCTCCTCACCGACACCAAGATTTTCTGCGGATGCGCCACCCGTTTCGGAGCGGCGCCGAATGCGCACGTCTGTCCGGTCTGCCTGGGGTTGCCCGGGGCGCTGCCAGTGCTGAATCGCCGCGCCGTCGAACTGGGCATGCGGGCGGCGCTGGCCTTGAGCTGCACAGTGCAGGGGCGTTCGATCTTCGCCCGCAAGAACTACTTCTATCCGGACCTGCCCAAGGGCTATCAGATCTCGCAGTACGAGCATCCCCTGGCCACCGGGGGCGAGTTGCGCTACACCCAGGACGACGACGCCCGCGTCGTGCGCATCATTCGGGTACATCTCGAGGAGGATGCGGGCAAGTCGCTGCACGCGGCCGGCGGCGACGCCGATCGCCACACCCATCTGGACTTCAACCGCAGCGGGGTGCCGTTGATCGAGATCGTCACGCATCCCGATCTTCGGTCGCCGTCCGAGGCCGCGGTGTTCTTCACCAGATTGCGGGGCATCCTCACCACGATCGGGGCCAACGACGGAAACATGGAAGAAGGCAGCCTGCGGTGTGATGCGAACGTCTCGATTCGCCCCGCGGGAACGTCGGGCCTCGGGGTCAAGGTCGAGGTCAAGAACCTCAACTCGTTCCGGTTCCTGCAGCATGCGATCGAGTACGAGATACACCGGCAGACGGAGGTCGTCCGCGCGGGGAGGCGGGTCGAACAGGAGACCCGTCTGTGGGACACGGCGGCCCACCGTACCGTGTCGATGCGCAGCAAGGAAGACGCGCACGACTACCGGTATTTCCCGGAGCCGGATCTGCCGCCGGTCGAGGTGTCGGAGGCGTGGGTCGCCGAGGTCGCGGCGGCTCTTCCTGAGCTGCCGGAGGCCCGGAAGCAACGGCTCGTCGACCAGTACCGCCTCTCGGCCGCCGAAGCCGCCCAGTTGGCCGATACCGGCGCCCTGACCGCCTACTTCGAGGCGGCCGCGGCGGCGGCCGGGGACGCGAAGGCGGCGGCCAACTGGGTCATGGGGGAGGTGACCCGGCGGCTCAAGGCCGACGGCCAAGAGATGGATGCCGTCGGGGTGTCCCCGGATGCGCTTGGCCGGTTGATTCGGATGGTAGATGCCGGGGTCGTCAGCGGGAGCGCGGCGAAGACGGTCTTCGAGCGCATGTACGGGACCGGCCGCGAGGCCGAAGAGATCGTCGAGGCCGACGGGCTCGCGCAGATCGGCGACGAGGCGCAGTTGCTCGACGTCGTGACCCGGGTGATTGCGGACAACGACGATGCCGCGTCCCGGTTTCGAAGCGGCAACGAGGGATCGCTGGGGTTCCTGGTGGGGCAGGTGATGCGGGCGACCCGGGGCCGAGCGAATCCGAAGCTCGTGAATGCGCTGCTGCGGCGATCGTTGTCCGGCGATGTATGACCCCGCAAGCCGGATCGCAGGTGAGCCGGCGCACGACGCCGAGGGCCGAATCGTTGACAGCCCCGGATGTTCACGCGTACACTGAGAAGCCGTAATTCATGCTGCAGCCAGATTCCGCTCTCGCCAGTCTGCTGGTAGATTTGCGTCCACCGAAGGCTCCCGCCTTCGCCAGCATCCGAACCGAGTTCTACCGCGAAGAGTTCCTGAAGCATCGCGACTGTTTGCGGCGGCAGCGGGACGCCTACTCCGAATGCGCCATCAGCGAGATGGAGGCGGCCCTTGGCCACGTCATGGCCCATGTCGAAGAGCTCTGCGCCAAAGGCAGCGCCGACGTTGATCAGGTGGTCAGCGGTCTGCTTCGTTCGTTCGATGGCGTGACGAAGCTGTCGGCATGGTCGGATCCCCCGGTTACTCACTGATTTCGTTCTGACATCTCCATCCCGTTCGCTGTCCCTGGTTCGCCGCCACGCGCTCGACATCGTCGGCGCCGCGATTGCCGCGGTGGCGCCTGCGCGGCTCGTCCGGACGGCTCTCGCCGATCCGGAGGTTCGATCGTTCATCGGGCGCGGGCCGCTGAGCGTCGTCGCCGCCGGCAAGGCGGCGCCGGGCATGCTGCACGGCTTTCTGGCCGCCGTCGATCAGCCGATTCGGCGCGGCGTCGGGGTGGGGCCGGGGCCCGCGGTGTCGATGCCGGCGCTCGTCACCGGGTACCGCGGCGGTCATCCGGTGCCCGATCCGGGCAGCGTACAGGCCGGCCGGGAAGCGTTGCGCTGCGCGGCTGACGTGCCGGCCTCCGGCTGTCTCGTGGTGCTGCTGTCCGGTGGCGCATCCGCGCTGTTGTCGGTGCCGGCGGGGGGGGTGAGCCTCAAGGAGAAAGTCGAGACGACCCGCGTGCTGCTCGAGGCGGGGGTGCCGATTCACGAGCTCAACTGTGTCCGGAAGCACCTCTCCGGGGTGAAGGGGGGGCGTCTTGCCCTGGCGGCGGCGGGGCGCGTG
This sequence comes from Vicinamibacterales bacterium, assembly GCA_965229825.1. GTDB lineage: Bacteria > Acidobacteriota > Vicinamibacteria > Vicinamibacterales > UBA8438 > JAJEEA01. Next base: position 163,590 of record CBDDJQ010000008.1, on the reverse strand, counting down.
CTGACGCTCGCGATCTCGGACGTGGTTCTGCCGGTGGAGAACGATCCCGGCGTGATCGGTTCGGGACCCACGGTTCGCGACACGACCCGGTTCGCGGAAGCGCTGGCCATCGTGGAGCGCCCGGCGATACGGCCGCGCGTGCCGCCCCGGGTGCTCCGGTTGCTCGAAAAGGGCCGCGACGGTCTCGCCGCCGAGACGTTGAAGACGCCGCAGGCGACGGACCGCGCGATGTATCGGGTGATCGGGAGCCGGTGCGACGCGATGTCCGGCGCCGTGGAGGCGGCCCGCGGGCTCGGATACGACGTCGCGCAGATTGCCGAGCCGGTCATCGGCGAGGCTCGCGTCGCCGGTGCGGGTCATCCGGCGCGCGCGGTCGGGGCGGTCGGGGCTCCGGCCGGGCCGTGGTGCGTCGTGTCGTCCGGCGAGACGACGGTCACGGTGTCCGGCGGCGGCCGCGGCGGACGCAACCAGGAGCTGGCGTTGGCGGCGGTGGAGAAGATGGGCCGGTTGGGAGCCGAGGCGGTGCTGGCCAGCGTCGGCACCGACGGCGTGGACGGCCCGACCGACGCGGCCGGCGCGATCGTCGATTCCCGGACCCCGTTCCGCGCCCGGGATCTGCATCTGGCGCCGCCGGCGGCGTATCTGTCCGAGAACGACGCCTACGCGTACTTCGACCGACTCGGCGATCTGGTTCGCACCGGGCCGACCGGCACCAATGTCGGGGATCTGCAGGTGGTGCTGACGCGATGACGGATGTGGTGGGCCGGCCGGACGGACAGGACGCGGTGATGGTACGCAGCATCCGCGATCGAGTGCATCACCCGGCGACGATCCGCGAGCTGATGCGTGCGCTGAAGATTCCCCGAACCGACCGCTACCGGTTTCGCCGACAGGTCGCACGGCTCGTCGACGCCGGTGATCTGACCCGGATCCGCGGAAATCGCTACGGCCTCGCGGATCGGATGGACCTCGTGGTCGGCCGCCTGGCCGTCAACCCTCGCGGCTTCGGATTCGTCACGCCGCAGCACGGCGGCGACGACATCTACGTCGCGGGCGTCAATCTGGATCAGGCGATGCACGGCGATCGGGTGACGGTACGGGTGGAGCGGGCCGGAGACCGCGCCGAAGGACGGATCGTCGAGGTGCTGGAACGCGCGAATGCCGACGTCGTCGGCCGCTACACCGTCGATGACGCGGGGAGGGGATTCGTCGTTCCGTTCGACGAGCGGGTGATCATGGACCTGCGGATTCCGCCCGGGGGGCGGATCGAGGCCGAGGCGGATCAGATGGTCGTGGCGGCGGTCGACGAATGGCAAGCACGGGGGCGCGGGCCGGTCGGACACCTGGTGGAGGTGCTCGGCCGGCTGGAAGATCCCGGTGTCGACACCACGCTCGTCATCCGGAAGTATCGGCTGCCCGACGGGCATGACCCCGACGCGGCGGCGGAAGCGGCGCGGCTCGGCGACGTGGTCGCGCCATCGGACCTCGAGGGACGCACCGACTTTCGGGAGTTGCCGACGGTTACCATCGACGGCGAGACCGCGCGCGACTTCGACGACGCCATCACCCTCGAGACCCTTCCCAACGGACACCAGCGGCTCGGCGTGCACATTGCGGATGTCTCCCACTACGTGGCGGACGGGAGCGCGCTCGACGAGTCGGCGTATCGGCGCGGCACCTCGGTGTACTTTCCGGAACGGGCAATACACATGTTTCCGCCGCGGCTGGCCACCGGACTTTGCAGTCTGAACGCGGGCGTGGACCGGCTCGTGCAGTCCTGCCTGATGGAAATCGACGGGCAGGGCGGCGTGATTCGCTACGAGCTGCACGACGGCGTGATCCGCTCCGATGCGAGAATGACCTATACCGAGGTGGACGCGATCCTCACCGCGCAGGATGCCGGTGTCCGGGAACGGTATGCAGCGCTGGTGCCGATGTTCGAGTCGATGGATGCGGTGGCGCGGCGGCTCGCCGCTCGGCGGACGGACCGCGGCTCGCTCGATTTCGATCTGCAGGAGACCCGCCTCGTGCTGGACGAGGCGGGTCTGGTCGAGGATATCGTGGCGGCCGAGCGCAACGTGGCGCACCGCATCATCGAGGAGTTCATGCTGATCGCCAACGAGACGGTGGCCGGACACCTCGAGGACCGTGGCCTGCCGGCGCTGTTTCGGGTCCATGAATCGCCGGACCCGGCCAAGGTCGCGGACTTCGACGACTTCGCGGCGACGCTCGGATACGGATTGGGGGCGCCCCCGGACCGGGTGCAGCCGCGGCATTTCCAGCGCCTGCTCGCGCGCCTGCACGGTGCTCCGACCGAACGGCCGGTGGCCCTGCTGATGCTGCGGACCATGCAGAAGGCGCACTACGACGCGGTCAATATCGGGCACTTCGGTCTGGCGTCGGAGGTCTATTCGCACTTCACGTCACCGATCCGGCGTTACCCGGACCTCGTGGTGCACCGGTTGTTGCGGGAGTCCCGGCAGAGCCGGGTCCCGCAGGAACGCGTCACCGAGCTCGCCGACGAGCTGCCGGAGATCGCGCGGCATACGTCGGCCCTGGAACGGCGCGCCGTGGACGCCGAGCGGGAGATCGTCCAATGGAAGAAGGTCCGCTTCATGGCGGACAAGGTCGGGGACGGATTCACCGGCTACGTCATCGGGGTGACCCGTTTCGGGCTGTTCGTCGAGTTGATCGAGCACTTCGTCGAGGGGCTGGTGCACATCTCCAGCATGGCCGACGACTACTACCGGTTCGAGGAATCCAATCACGCGCTCTGTGGCGAGACCACCGGGAGAGTCTATCGACTGGGCGACCGCGTCACCGTGCAGGTGGTGCGTGTCGACGCGGCCCGGCGTCAGATCGATCTGGGCCTGGTGGACATTCTCGACGCGCTCCGCGCCTCGGAGCGGAACCGGGGTCCGCGCCGCGGCCGCGTGACCCGCGTCCGCCGCTCGACGAAGGCTCGCGAGCCCCGTTCCGACCGGCGAGCCCGGCGGCGAGGCTGATGCCATGACGCGCCATGTCGTGATCGGCACCGCCGGCCATATCGACCACGGCAAGAGTGCCCTCGTCCGGGCTCTGACCGGTACCGATCCGGACCGGCTCAAGGAGGAAAAGGCGCGCGGGATCACCATCGACCTCGGATTCGCGCATTGGAGTGACGGTGACGTCCAGCTTGCGTTCGTGGACGTTCCCGGTCACGAACGGTTCGTCAAGAACATGCTGGCCGGCGCCAGCGGCATCGACGGCGTGCTCCTGGTCATCGCGGCCGACGAGTCGGTGATGCCCCAGACCCGCGAGCATTTCGATATCTGCCGTCTGCTCGGAGTCACGAGCGGGATCGTGGCCCTCACCAAGACGGACCTCGTCGACCGCGAGACGGTGGAACTGGTCGAGCTCGAGACCGTCGATCTGCTCGCGGGATCGCCGCTCGAGGGCATGCCCGTCGTTCCCGTCTCCGCCAGGACCGGCGAGGGCGTGGAGGAGGTGCGCCGGGCGTTGCTGGCGATGGCCGGCCGATGCGGCGTTCGGACCTCGGCCGGGGCGGCCCGGTTGCCGATCGATCGGGCGTTCACGGTCAGGGGATTCGGTACCGTCGTCACCGGGACCCTGGTTTCGGGCGAGGTAGCGGTCGACGAAACCCTCACGGTGCTTCCGGCGGGCGTCGACGTCAAGGTTCGTGGGTTGCAGGTCCACGGCGCAATTCAGTCGAGAGCGGTTGCCGGCCAGCGGGTGGCCGCCAATTTTTCCGGTGTGGGCGTGTCCGAAGTGACGCGAGGGGAGACCGTGGTCACCCCCGGCAGCTTCGAGGCGACGCAGTGCGTGGACGCGGTGCTCGACCTGCTGCCGTCGGCGCGGCGATTGCGGCACGGCTCGCGGGTGCGATTCCACTACGGAACGTGCGAAGTGCTGGGGCGGGTGGCGCTCGGGCCCGGCCTCACAGGTGCGGTGGCCGGCAGCGATGCGCCGGATGCCCTGCCGCCCGGTGGGCGGGGCTTCGTGCGATTGCGTCTCGAAGGGGCGGCGGTGCTGACCCGGGGAGATCGCTTCATTCTGCGGGCGTACTCTCCACCGCTGACCATCGCCGGCGGCCGGGTGCTCGATCCGTTCCCCCCGCGCGGGGGGATCAGGACCGCGTTGACGCGAACGCGGATGGACCAGCTCCTGAAGGGCATATCGGTCGCCGACACCGCCGACCACGATCGGGCGCTGGCGGTGCTGATCCGGGAGCGGGGACTGACCGGGCTTCCGGTGGCGGCGCTCGTGGCCCGGGCCGGCGTGGCCCCCGAATCGGTCGACGGGGTCGTGGATCGGTTGTCGGCCCTCGGGGCGGTGCGGCGCATCGGCGACCGCCTCGTCGATGCCGAGTCGCTGCGAGACGGCGGCGCGCGGCTGCTGGCGATGGTGTCCGACTTCCATCGGGCGCATCCCTTGCGCGACGGGGTTCCGCGGGAGGAGGCGCGCGAGCGGGTCTTCCGTCACGCCGGTCCGGGCATCTTCGACGCGGTGCTCGACGGGTTGACGGCGGACGGTCGTTTGGTGGTGCGCGACCATCTGGCCTTGCCCGGCCATCGCGTGACTCTGTCGCCGGCGGAGCTTCGAACCAGCGACGAAGTGGTCGCCCTGCTTCGAGACGCCGGGCTGCGCCCGCCGGCCCCCGGCGCGATTCGGGAACAGCTCGGCGTCGACGAAGAGCTGCTCGAACGCGTACTGAGACGCTTGGCGCGTCAGCAGGCGATAGTCAGGGTCGGACCGCTGGTGTTCGACTGCGGCGCCATCGAGTCGTTGAAGGCGGACCTGCTCTCCCTCAAGGCGAGCACGGACCCGGCGACCATCGACGTGGGCACCTTCAAGGATCGGTACGGGGTCAGCCGGAAATTCGCGATTCCCCTGCTGGAATACCTGGACCGGGAACGTCTCACGCGGCGGGTCGGCGAGAAACGGGTCGTCCTGTAGCAGCGCGGGTCACCGCGGTTTTGCCATCATCGGCATCTATCGTTACACTTGACGGAGGGCGATGTTCGTTCAGGACGCGCCCACAAGAAGCGATTCCGTTGACAGGCCAGGATCAGAGAACCGACAAGGGCGCGGAATGGACGATGCAGCGCGGCAGTGTTTCACGGTTGGTGTGTTTCAGGATGTGGAGTGGGCGCAACGGGGCCTCGAAGCCCTTGGCCAGAAAGGGTTCGAGCCGGAGTCTCTCTCGCTCATCAGCCTGCAGACACCCGAAGCGGCCGAGCTCGTGAAACGGACCTTCGGAGTCGATGGTGATACCATGGATGTCGCTCGAATCGGCTCAGTGGTGGCGCACGGACCGCTGGTCGGGGCGTTGCAGGGAAGCGTCGGCGACCTGGGGAACACCGGGATCGCGGCGACCATTCGGCGTGCGGGTTTCCAGACTCATGACGGGTACATCTTCGAGACGCTGACCGCTCGCGGCGGGGTGCTGGTGGGTGTGTACAGCGAGCCCCGAGCCGCGGATGCGCTGGCTGTCATGTTCGCCTACGGCGGCGGCAACGCCTCCATAGGCGCGTGGGCCGGCCGGGTGTGAGCGCCTGACAACCAGCGGACGAGTCAGGAGGGAGCGCTTCGCGTGAGCGATGGCTTGAACCTCGGACCAATCCCGTTTTCTCCGGACCGGCAGTCCTACACGCCGCCCGAGCGGCGCCGGCGAAAGGCCAGACCGGCGACCGGCCGCTCCGGGCGCGGAGTTCAGGGAAAGTCGCGTTCCGGCTCGCCCACGGGCTGGATGTCGATCAGTCCGGAGGGGGGAACCGACTACGTTCCGTTGCTCGGCGTTCAGCAGGGACGGATCCGCGGCGCCCTCGGCGCATCGTTTTTGAGCCACGTGCTCGGGGTGGTGCTCATCCTCCTCGTCATCCGGGCCGCCCCCGTCGAAGAGATCTTCGAAGTCGACCGAACCAACTACGACATCGTCTGGATACCGCAGGCGGGGCCGGGCGGCGGTGGGGGCGGTGGGGGGAACGAGTCGCTGGAGCTGCCGCGTCAGGTCGAGGTGGCCGGTGAGGACGACCTGAACGTGCCGATCGAGGTGCCCGAGGAAGTGGAAGCCCCGGTCGAGCCGGAACCGGAGCCCGAGCCGCTCGAATCCCAGAACATACAGCTCTCCGCTCTGCCGATGGCTGCCTCGCTTCAGACCCGGACGGGACTGCTCGAGGGGCTGCTGTCCGGCGCCCTCGACTCGGCCGGGAGCGGGACGAACGGCGGCGCCGGCGAGGGAGACGGCGGCGGAATCGGGCCCGGCCAGGGAGACGGCCTGGGGCCCGGCGAGGGCGGCGGCACCGGAGGTGGAGTCTATCGACCCGGCAACGGCGTCGAAACGCCTCGCCTGCTGCGAGAGGTCACCCCCCGCTACACGGCCGAGGCGATGCGGGCGAAGGTTCAGGGTGTGGTCCTGGTCGAGGCGGTCGTCCTGCCGGATGGATCCGTCGGCGACGTCAGCGTGGTCCGGTCGCTCGACCGGGTCTTCGGACTCGACGAGGAGGCGATCAAGGCCGCCCGGCAGTGGCGCTTCCTGCCCGGGACCCGGTTCGGCGAACCGGTCGCGGTGCTCGTGACCATCGAACTGTCCTTCACCTTGCGGTAGAGGGCCGGTTGGGCCGCAGCCGCGGGCGACGAATTTCCGGGGGTGGCTGATCCCCGGACCCAGGGAAGACCGGAGCTGCACAACAAAAGGGGGCGGGCACCTGCGTGGTGCTCGCCCCCTTCGTCTTTCTCGCGACGGCGCCCGGAGAAGCTGCGCCGCGACCTCCCGATGAGGGATGGGGGCGCCCCCCATCCCTTCCGGGTCCTAGTACATGCCGCCCATGCCGCCCATGCCGCCGTGGCCGCCGGGCATCGGGGCATCCTTCTTATCTTCCGGAATCTCACTCACCAGGGCCTCCGTGGTGAGCAGCAGCGAGGCGATCGAGCTTGCGTTCTGCAGCGCCGCCCGTACGACCTTGGTGGGATCGATGACGCCCGCCGCGATCAGGTTCTCGTAGATCTCGGTCTGGGCATTGAAGCCTTCTTCGTCGACCTGCTGCTCGCGCACTTTCTGCACGACGATGGACCCTTCCTGACCGGCGTTGGCGGCGATCCAGCGCATCGGCTCCTCGAGTGCGCGGCGGATGGTGTTCACGCCAATCTGCTGGTCGCCTTCGAGCTTGAGGTTCGCGAGCACGGCCTGGCTGCGCAGCAGGGCCACGCCGCCGCCGGGCACGATGCCCTCCTCGACGGCCGCCTTGGTCGCATGCATGGCGTCCTCGACCCGGGCCTTCTTTTCCTTCATCTCGGTCTCGGTGGCGGCGCCGACCTTGATGACCGCCACGCCGCCGACCAGCTTGGCCAACCGCTCCTGCAGCTTCTCGCGATCGTAGTCCGAGGTGGTCTCGTCGATCTGCGTGCGGATCTGCTTGACCCGCCCCGCGATGGCCGCGTGGGTCCCCTCGCCTTCGACGATGGTCGTGTTGTCCTTGTCGATGGTGACCTTCTTCGCCTTGCCGAGATCCTCGATGCCGATGTTCTCGAGCTTCAGACCAAGGTCTTCCGTGATCGCCTTGCCGCCGGTGAGCGTCGCGATGTCCTCGAGCATCGCCTTCCGCCGGTCACCGAAGCCCGGCGCCTTGACCGCGGCGCCCTGCAGCGTGCCGCGCAGCTTGTTGACCACGAGGGTGGCGAGCGCCTCGCCCTCGACGTCCTCCGCCACGATGAGCAGCGGCCGATTCAGACGGGCCACCTGCTCGAGCAGCGGCAGAAGGTCCTTCATCGAGCCGATCTTCTTCTCGTGGATCAGAATGATCGGATTCTCGAGCACCACCTCCATCCGTTCGGAGTCGGTGACGAAGTAGGGGGACAGGTAGCCGCGGTCGAACTGCATGCCCTCGACCACCTCGAGCGAGGTTTCGAGGGTCCGAGCCTCTTCCACGGTGATGACGCCGTCCTTGCCGACCTTGTCCATCGCCTGGGCGATGATCTGCCCGATGGTCTGATCGTTGTTGGCCGAAATCTGTCCGACCTGGGCGATCATGTCGCCGGTCACCGCGCGCGACAGCTTCTCGAGGTTCTCCACGACCGCGGCGACGGCTGCCTCGATGCCCCGCTTGACCTCCATCGGGTTCGCGCCGGCCACGACGTTCTTGGCGCCCTCGCGATAGATGGACTGGGCGAGGACCGTCGCGGTGGTCGTGCCGTCCCCGGCGATGTCGGACGTCTTGCTGGCGACCTCTCGAACCATCTGGGCGCCCATGTTCTCGAGGGGGTCCTTCAGCTCGATCTCCTTCGCGACCGTCACGCCGTCCTTGGTAATGGTAGGAGACCCGAACTTCTTGTCGAGAATGACGTTGCGACCCTTCGGTCCCAGCGTCACCTTGACGCAGTTGGCCAACTGGTCGACACCGGCGAGGATGTGCTGCCTCGCTCCTTCACTGTAGACAATCTGCTTTGCCATGTTGATGCGCTCCAAATCAGGTCGAATTCGATGTGACCGGCGTGGCCGCGGGCCGGCCGCCTGCCGGGGTGGTATCGTGGCTGCCGACTACTGCACGACGCCCAGGACTTCGTCTTCCCGCATGATGAGGTACTCTTCGCCGTCCAGCTTGATCTCCTGTCCCGAGTACTTGCCGAACAGAATGGTGTCGCCTTCCGCGACGTCCATCGGCTGAAGACCGCCGTCTTCCTTGACCTTGCCCTTGCCGGCGGCGACGACCTTGCCCTGCTGCGGCTTCTCTTTGGCGGTGTCCGGAATGATGATGCCGCCGACTTGCTGCTCTTCATCCTCGAGACGCTGAACGATGAGGCGGTCGTGAAGTGGTCGTACCTTGATTGCCATGGTGTGTCCGGCTCCCTTGAGTTGTGGAAGGAATTCCTCCCCGTAATTTGGCTTGAGGTCGAGGAGGAGTTGGCACTCTCTGTTACGGACTGACAATGTTAGCAATCGAAGCACCGGAGTGTCAACCGCGGCCCGAGGGTGCCGTGACGCCGGCTGCCGGCGTTCGGCGGGTGGTATCGTGAGAGACCGTGACAGCCCGTGGTGAAACCCCGCGTTGCACCGAGAGCGGCGAGGGCGCCAGCGGGCTAGAGTGGCTAGATGGCGCCCTCGGGCAAAGAACGCCCGTGCCTGACAAGGCGCGAGGAGGGCGCATATTGGGCATCTGCAACCGCGGACTGCAAGCAGTCCGTCCGAACAACGCAGTCAGGCGGGATGCATCGCCGCTCGAATGCAGCGGGGACTTTCGCCACGGGCTGGTGAGGATGGGGTGCACACCGAATCGACGTGGATGCTTGGTTCAACGCAGGCCGCCGGCGGCCCGGCGACTATCCGCGGGTGTCCGGCGCATGAGGCTGCGGTGAGCAGGATCCTGATAGTCGAGGACGACCAGTCCCTGGCCGCGGGGCTGTCCGACGGCCTGCAACACGAGGGCTATTCGACGCTGCTGGCGCGCGACGGCGCCGACGGCCTGCGCTTGGCGGAGCAGCCGGGGATAGACCTCGTCATTCTCGACGTCGTGCTGCCTCGGCGGACTGGGGTGGAGGTGTGCCGGGCGCTGCGGTCTCGGGGCAGCACGGTGCCGGTCATCATGCTGAGCGCCAAGGGGGACGAGCTCGACAAGGTGGTCGGGCTGCAGGCGGGAGCCGACGACTACGTGACGAAGCCGTTCAGCTTCACCGAGCTTCTGGCGCGCGTGGAAGCCGTGCTGCGGCGGTCCCGGCGGCTGGCGGCGGCGGTCCGTACCTACGAGTTCGGCGACGTGAGCGTGAACTTCCGAACTCGCGACGTCGCGAAACGCGGCCGGCCGGTGACGGTGCTGCGGCGGGAGTTCCGGTTGCTCGAGCACTTCATCGAGCACCGCGGCGAGGTCCTGAGCCGGGACCAGCTCCTGGATGCGGTCTGGGACCACGATGCCATGTCTCCCTTCACCCGCACCGTCGACATGCACGTCGCCAAGCTGCGCCAGAAGATCGAGGAAAACGGGTCGAACCCCCGCTGGATCGTCACCGTCCACCGTGTCGGCTACAAGTTCAAGGGATAGGCGCCCAAGGTGAAACCCCGGGGTTCTCCACGGCTCCCGGGTCCGACGCGGGGCCGGCCACCGGAGTGCCGGGGCGTGGTCAGGGGGCGTCGCCGGACAGGGTCTCGAAGTCTCGCTCGAGGTCGTCGAGATCGTATTGAACCGCGACCTTGGCGGATCGAGCGTAGTCCATCATCTCCCAAAGAGAGACTCCGGCGTCGAGCGCGGCCCGGGCCAGCGAGACCCGGCCCTCTCCGTAATCGCGGGCCGCGTGCTCCAGCTTCCAGGCCCGGATTGCTCGCGAGAGCAGGCGCCGCACCGTGGTGGAGCGATCGGACTGCTCGACGTTCTGGATGAACTCCAACTCACGGACCAGATCCGAGGGCAGCCGGGCTCCGACCATCTGTTCCTTCTTCATCGTCTCGCCTTGCGGGCTCGTCTCAGGATCTCGGCGACGACCGAGGGAGAGAGCCAGAGGGTCCTGCCGAGGTCCCGCAGGACGGTCTCCAGTGCGTCCGGACCGAGGCCGTGCCGCAAGTACGCCTCGAGCAGCACGCTGACGGTGCCGACGTGGCGCACGCCGACGGCCCTCGCCACGCTTCGGGCCTCCTTGTCGTCGACGACCAGCGGCAGCTGCCGCACCCGGGCGAGCGCGATCGACTCGGCCTCCCCCTGATGCAGCCGGGAGCGTTGCGACAGGCGTTGCATCAGGTCGTTCTCCGCGTCGGTCGAACTGGCGATCATGAGCCAGCCGGCGTCGACCGCGGCCTCGATCTGCTCCACGCCCTGCGCTCGGACGGACCTGCCAGCGTCGATGGTCTCCGCCTTGACCACGGCTCCGATCAGCACCTGGTCGTAGTGCTCGCGCAGGAACTCCAGTCTCTGGATCCTGGCGAGCGCGATGAGGGGAGTCGCGTCGGCTACCGTCACTCGCTCTCCTTGCCACAGGGCGTCAGCGACCGTGTTCTCGGGGGCAGGCCGGGCATCGCAGACGTTCCGTGCATTAATGTTTTATCACCACATGCTGCTCTTGTTGGCGCTTTATTTACAAGTTGCAGACAATTTTGACAGCAGGATGATGACATTTACACTGCGCCCGCCCATGATCGACGCATGGCAGGCGAAATCCAAGATAGACCCGGCGTCGGAGCCGATCGAACGGATTCATGGCTTCCGTTGCTGCCCTCGGCGCTGTTGTACCCGGTGGGTGCGGTGCTGATGCAGCAGGGGGGCGAGCCGGGCGACGTGTTCTACGTCGAGGAGGGATTGGCGAAGCTCGTCCGGACGGGATCGGACGGGCGGGAGCAGATTCTCGGCCTGCGGGGGCCCGGCTGGTTCCTGGGCGCGGCCCTGGTGCTGGTGTTGCGGACCCATCCGGCCAGCGCGGTGGCGGTGACGCCTTGCCCGTTGCGCCGGCTGACCCGGCAGGCTTTTCTCGACCTGATGGTGAAGCACGAGGCGCTGTCGTGGCACGTCCACCAGATGCACAGCCGCGAGGTCCTGAGCCAGTTTCAGCAGATGGCGGATCTCGGCACGGCGACGTCCCGGCAGCGTCTCGAGCGGATCCTGCGGCGTCTCACGGGGGCCGTATCGCCGTCTCGCAACGACGACGAGGTGCGGTTGTCGCTGCCGCTGAAGCGGTGGGAGCTGGCCAGCCTCATCGCGATCACGCCGGAGCATCTCAGCCGGCTTTTCCGGCAGCTTCGCGACGACGGGCTGATTCGCATCAACAACGGGTACATCGTCATTCCGGACGTCCGGCGGCTCGCGGCCGACGACTTCGAAGGGGGTGGGGTGCTGACGACCCTCGTGGACGAGCACGGACAGGCCGCGATGCGTTGCTGAACGCGGTCAGGAGAGCGAGGCGGCATGACAACCGCAGGGGCCGGGGAGATATCCAGGGGTGGCGGACGCATCTGGCGCCTCCGGAGGCGCATCCGGCAGGAACCGAGCTTCTGGCGCAGGGCGGGATGCCGGAGTGCGTGCAGCTGCTGACGGACGGTATCGTGAAGCTCGAACGGCGCGGCCCCGATCGGGTCCCCGCCACCATCGGCCTGCGGTTTCCCGGCTGGCTGCTCGGCGCCGAGTCGGTCATCGCGGGCCGGGAGACGCCGGTCTCCGTCGTCGCGGTGACCGACTGTGCGCTGCGCGCGCTGGCGCGGGAACGGTTCCTCGGGTTCGTGCGGGTGGATCCGGATCTGTCGTGGCGCGTCGCCCAAATGTACAGCCGCGAGATCGTCGACCGCTTGGAGCGCGCCGGCGATCACGACGCGCCGCCGGCGACCCGGCTCAAGCATCTGCTGCGCCGGCTGCTGGACGCCGACGGCACGGGTCACCTGCAGAAGGAAGTGCACATACGCCTGCCGTTCACGCACCGCGAGCTGGCGAGACTGCTCTCGGTTTTGGCGAGTCAGTTGACCGCGTTGCTCACCCGGTTGCAGCGGGACGGTGTGATCCGATTGCGGCGCGACCGCCTGATCATCCTCGACCTGCCCGGACTGCACGAGGTCGGCCCGTTCGGCCGTGACGTGGGCTGGCCGGTGAACGCCTGACGGCCGGCTCGTGCGGGTCCCTCCGCAGAGTGCCGGTGTGTTGTTTGTGTGCTATAACGACACATAGTTAACACACGTGAGGAGGGCGACACTGCACAGCCCTGGATCCTTTCATCGGCGGAGGCTCGAGGCCGCCGTCGTTCTCGTTCCGCTACTGGCTCTCGTCTTTCTGCAGTACGTGTCGAGCGCCCGGCTGGCGAGGGTAGAGCTGATCGCCCATCAGACCACCCTCATACAGCACATGGACGCGGTGGCGGCGGACGTGCGCCGGGTCTACGAGGACGCTGCCCAGCCAATGCTGGCCGTGTCGGGAGACGCCCTTGCTGCCCAGCAGTTCGATGCCATCGCGCGACACTTCGATGGGATCGATACCTCGGCGGCCAGCTTGCTGTTTGCCGGGTCTCTCGATGGATGCTCTTGCCTGACGCAGTACTACGACCCCGAGACCGGCGATATCGGCATCGGCGCCGACCCCGCCCTTGAAGCGGTCATCCTGCGTGTAACCATGCTGCTTCGGCTGGAGTGGATACAGAACCTGAATCGATCCGAGATCTACGTGGACGAGCTGGATCCCGAGAATCGCGTCCTCTACCGGTTCGTTACCGATGCCGACTCGGTCACCGTCGGTTTTGTCGGATTTGTGGTCGACAGGCGTCGATTCGAACGCGAGTATTTGCCGCAGGCCATCGCCGGCGCGGCGGATATGCTGGCGGACGACGTGCGGGACAACCTGATCGTGCGCGTGACGGACGACGCCGGGCGGGTCGTGGCGACCACGCACGACGGGCCGGGCCAGACCGATGCCGTCACGGGGCGCTTCGATCTCGTGTTCCGTGACTTGGAGCTGTCGACGCGGAGCCGTCACACTGCGGCCGCCCAGGTGCTGGAGTCTAATGCCCTGACGAGTTGGATCCTCTCGACCCTGATGTCGGTGATGGCGATCGGCGGCGTGCTGCTCACGTGGCGGGCGGCGCGGCGCGAGCGGCAGCTCTCGCGGATCCGGAACGGGTTCGTGGCCAGCGTATCTCACGAGCTACGCACGCCGCTAGCGTCCATCGCGGTGTTTGGGGAGCTCCTGCGCTGCGGGCGGGTCACGGCGGCGGACAAGGTCGTCGAGTACGGGCGTCGCATAGAGCAGGAGAGCGCCCGCCTGAGACAGCTTATCGACAACGTGCTGAGCTTCGGCCGCATCGAGTCGGCGCGGGTCCGCTATCATCCCGAGGCGGCGGCGATCGAGGATGTGGTCGGCGCCGCGTTGGCCGCGGTCGACACCCGGCGCGGGCAGGGTGGGTTCACGATTCTCATGACCTCTCCCGACACCCGGTTGCCCAAGGTCTTTATAGACACGTCTGCGATGACCCAGGTCTTCGTGAATCTCCTCGACAACGCGATGAAGTACTCGGGGAGTTGCCGCCGGGTGCACGTGGAGCTGTGCTGGCGGGGGGGCGAGGTGTTGGTCGCCGTCCTGGACGGCGGAATAGGCATCGCCCATGACGACCAGGGCCACATCTTCGACGAGTTCTACCGAGCCGTTTCGGGGAGCACCGGGGTGGCAGGGACGGGTCTCGGCCTAGCGATCGCCCAGCATGTCGTGCAAGCGCAGGGCGGGCGGATCGAAGTCGAGAGCCGCCTCGGCCACGGTGCGACCTTCACGGTTCTGTTGCCCGCAGCCGACGTGGTTCGACGGCAACTCGAGGTCCCGCCCACCCGGGACCGCCCGCGGATCGAAGCCCGGGCTTAACCTCCTTACTACCGGCGCTTCCTCATCCTAACCGTACGACGGTGCCTCCAGTTCCCCGGAAGGCGCTTTGATCCATGTCATCGTGCTGCTTGATAGGAGGCAATGCATCGCGACAGCCGGATCTGAGAGGATACCGTCGATCAAAGAGCCAACGGCATCTGTGGAACAGAGGAGGAAGAACGTGGCGATTCGAAAGAAGCAGAAGAAGGCGTACGTGGCACCACAAGTCGTTGACTTCGGCGGTATCGAGGTGATGACGGGCGACTGCCTCGGGCTCTGTCTCGACGGCGAGGCCGGCGGACTCTTCGGACTCTGGCCGTAGAGCCTCCAACGGATTCGCTTAGCGGGCAGGCATCCGAGAGTGTCGGGTGCCTGCCCCGAGCAATCGGTAAACGAGATGCGTGAGGAACATGACCATCCAGGCGCTTCTGATCTTCGTGCTACTGGACGTCGGTTTCCGAGTGCTCGGCTTCCCTCGCGTCTTCCTGCTCGTGGATCGGTGGGGGCCGCGACCGGTCGATGGTGCGACGCTGGCGGCCCAGCGGCGGACGGTGGCCCGCACCCTCGAAGCGGTGCGGGCCGCCACTCGCTACTACTATCGCCGGCGCCTGGACTGTCTGCCTCGATCCATCGCCATCTACGTTCTCCTGCGGCGCCGGGGCGTTCCCGCGACGCTGCGAATTGGCGTCAAACGCTTTCCCTTCGGCGCCCATGCCTGGGTCGAGTGCCTGGGGGAGGTGCTCGACGACTCGACCGACGACTGGCAGCACGAGCCCTACGTGCCGATCCTCTCGACCCATGAGCCCCTGTAGGCGGCTCCCGCCGAACTCGACGGGCGCCGCATCCCGCGGGGGCGGTGCTCGGGAGTCCTCGCCACTAGTCCGATGGCCGGTGCAACCCTTCGCGCAATCGGCGGCGTCCACACGCTCGACGGCGAGCCGGTCGAGCCTCGGGCGATCGCGCGCATGAACGAGGCCGCGAGGCTTCTGGTTCGGAGCCGCCGGAGTCAGTGGGTGGGAGACTCCATCGCGCTCGCCTGCACGACGGCTCCCGCCGACGCGGCCGGTTCAACCGTTGCGCGAGCATCGAGAGACGACCGCACGCGGTGTGTCCTGGTGTTCGACGGCCGGATCGACAACCGCACGGAGTTGATTGCGGACCTGTCTGGCCACGGCGTCCATGCGTCGATCGACGACGCCGGGCTGGCCCTCGCCGCCTACGGGGCCTGGGGGGACGCGTGCGCGTCGAGACTGATCGGCGACTTCGCGTTCGGGCTCTGGGACGGGGGCGCCCGGAGGCTCCTCTGTGCGAGAGATCCCCTCGGCGTGCGGCCTCTCTACGTGCTCGTACGGGACGACCTGGTCGGTTTCGCCACGCAGCTCGGGCAGCTGCTGGCCATCTGCCCGCAGACCCCGCCGCTCGACATGGAGTACGTCGCCGATCGGCTCGCGCTGGGCGTGGACCGTCCGAACTCGGGCCGCACGCCGTACCGGGGCCTGTCGCGGCTGGAGCCCGGCCACCTTCTGGTGGCCGAGAACGGGCGCGTCCGAATCGAGCGTTACTGGGAGTGGCGTGTTCGAGGCGCCGGTCTCCACCGTAACGACGAGGACTACGTCGACCAGTTCCGGGACACCTTCTCCGACGCGGTGGCGAGTCGGATGTCAGGAACCGACGTGGTCTGGTCGGACCTCTCGGGCGGACTCGACTCGTCGTCCATCGTCAGCGTGGCCGCCCGGCAACACCGCCGTCCATCGTTGTCGGCGATCAGCGTCGTGTTCGGCGAGTCGACCTTGAGCGACGAGCGGGAATGGGCCGCGGCGGTCGCGCAGGCGAGCGGCGTCGAGCGGCACGATCTCGAAGGCGACGTCCACCATCCGTTCAGCCGGTTGCGGGAGGCCGTGCAGCACTGGGAGGAACCGCATTCGGCGGCCGCCTTCTTCGGCGTGCACGAGCAGTACCGGCGGCTGATGGCGGGTCGCGGGGTGCCCGTGCTCCTGAGCGGCATCGGCGCGGAGGCGGTGGTCCTGAGCAAGCATCAGGAGCCGGTACACCTCGCCGACCTCCTGCGCCGCGGGCGGCCGGCGCCGCTCTGGCGAGAATTGAACCGGTGGCAGCGGGCGCTGAAGATGCCGTTGAGCAACCTCTTCTTCCGGTACTGCCTGCGGCCGCTCATGGGCCGGCATCGGATCGGTTACGGCCCTTCGCCGCCGATGCACGACTGGATCGCGGGCGGTTTCGCAGACACCTGGAGCCTGAAGGAGCGCGCCCGGGACGGGAACATGCCGCGGGCGGAGCGGGGGGCCGCCGACCAGTGGCACGTCGAGCGGATCGGGTGGATCACCGGATTCCTCCTGCGGGGATGCCTGGAGAAGGCCTGCGACATCCGGTACCCCTTCCTGCACCGGCCGCTGGTCGAGCTGGCCCTCGCGACGCCGTGGAGCCTGAAGGCGGTGCCGGGCGAGCCGAAGGCGATCCTGCGCCGCGCCATGAAGGGCATCCTGCCGGAGCGGGTCAGATGCCGCACCCGGAATGCGTCGACGGGACATGCGGCCTACAACGGTCTGCGGAAGGAGTGGCCGGTCCTCGAGCAGGTGGTCGCGTCATCGATGCTGGTCGATCTCGGGGTCGTCGACCGCGAACGCCTCTGGAACGCCATGCACTTGGCATACCAGGGGCATGCGCCGAACCTCGGGGGCCTGCTGTCGACCCTGACGCTGGATGCCTGGCTGCAACACGCCGTCCATGGGCGGCGGCGCCCGTGGATGAACGTCGACGCCGCCTGAAGGGGAGCTCCGATGCGTTCGACAGACACGCCGTTGAAGGTTGCCGAGCGGGTCCATTGCGCCCGCATGGGGAATCAGACCATCCTCGCCGACATGCGGTCGGGGCGCTATCTCGGCCTGGACGAGGTCGCGACCGCGGTGTGGGCCCTGATTCAGCAGCATGCGACCCGCGGCGCCATCGTGGACCGCGTGCACGCCGACTACGATGTCCCCCGGGACGTGCTCGCACGGGACGTGGACCGTCTTCTCGACGATCTCCTGGAGCGACAGCTCGTCGAGTACGTAACCGCCGACAACCGGCGGTGAGAGCTGCACGCGGCGCCGAGGGCTCCGGTCGAGAGCCGAGCTGTCTCAAACCGGGGGCGGCTCGCCACGGGACGGGCTGCGTCCTCGCCAGATCCGCGCGGCGACAATCGTTTCCGCGGGACTCTTCCGCTTTTCTCCCCACGACCGAAACGCCGGTCAATCCGGATTCCGCCGCTGGGGCGTAGCAGCCCGTGGTGGAACCCCGCGTTGCACCGAGAGCGGCGAGGCACCCGCCTGACAAGGCGTGAGGAGGGCGCATATTGGGCATCTGCAACCGCGGGCTGCTACGCAGTCCGTCCGAACAACGCAGTCAGGCGGGATGCATCGCCGCTCGAATGCGGCGGGGACTTTCGCCACGGGCTGGTAGGCGGCCCGGTGTCGGCCGCTCCGCGGGCGGGTCGTTCCCGGCCCGGCCCGGGAACGACCCGGTACGGATGAGAGGGCCGCCGCGATCATGCGGAGATCCGTGGAGGCAGGGTGCAGAATGGGCATCTGTTGATAAACTGCGGGTGCTGGCGTGGGCTATTCATGGCTGGCCGGGCGGGTCGGGTCTCTCTATCGCAGGAGGCAATGGTGGGGAAGATCGAGCAGCGATGGCGTCGGGGAATGTCCCGGAGGAAGGCGCTGTGCGGGTTGGCGTCGTTCATGGCCGCGTCGCCGCTGCTGCACGCGCAGCGCGACCCGTGGCCGCTCGGCCCGCACCGGAGGTTTCTCGGGTTCGACGAGATGCGCGACGTCTTCGATTTCGAGCCGATCTTTCGCGCCAACGTGCCGCTGTCGGTCTACGACTACACGGCGCACGGCACCGAATCGGAGTTCACGCTGTACCGCAACCGGGACGCGTTCGACTGGGTGGAGCTGATCGGCGGCGGCGGGGTCGATCCGGCGTCGGTCGACACCTCGACCGAGCTGTTCGGGCACGCGATGCCGAGTCCGATCATGCTCGCGCCGACGGCGCGGCAGCGGGATCTGCATCCGGACGGCGAGCTGGGCATGCACCGGGCAGCGACGACCACCGGGACCACGATGATCGTGAGCAACGTGTCGAGCTTCCCGTTTCCGCGGATCGCCCAGGCCGCCGAGGGACCGCTCTGGTTCCAGCGCTACGCTTCGCGCGAGCTCGAGCCGAACCGGGTGGCGCTCGACGCGGCGCAGGAGGCGGGTGCGGCGACGGTGGTCGTGACCATCGATCAGCAGGCCTCCTACTACGAACGCGATCTGCATGTCCGGCACCTCGGCGGGGCTCCGCGCCGGGTGACGCGGCGGGAGCTGCCGAATCCCCCGAACCCGTATCGCGTCGGCGCCGGGCGGCTCTGGTACGAGTGGACTCTCTTCGACGATCTCCGGCCGATGTGCGAGGTTCCCCTGCTGGCCAAGGGCATCCTGACCGGCGACGGGGCGAAGAAGTGTCTCGAACACGGGGTGGACGGCATCATCGTGTCCAACCACGGCGGCCGGGCCCTCGACTACGGTCCTTCGAGCCTCGAGGTGCTGGAAGAGGTGGTCGAGGCGGTGGGCGGTCGGGTTCCGGTGCTGATCGACAGCGGATTCCGCCGCGGCAGCGATGTGCTCAAGGCGCTGGCGCTGGGCGCCGATGCCGTCTGTCTCGGTCGCGCGTCGCGCTGGGGGCTCGGGGCGTTCGGCGAGCAGGGCGCGCAGAGGGTGATCGAGATCGTCAACGCGGAATTGAAGCAGGCGATGGCGTTCGCGGGGGTGGCCTCCCTCGCCAAGATCGACCGCAGCATCGTGAAGACGAACTTTCCGTGAATCGGCACGTAGCCCGGAGAGCGTCGCCTGCGGCTCCGCTCGCCGCCCAACCAACCCTGCTGGTAGTCTGCACCGTTCGACGACGCAGACTACTGGAGCGAGGCATCCGATGAAGACGCAGCTCAACAGGCACGCCGCGGTCGTCGTCGCCCTGGCCGTGGCCGCCGCCGTCGCACCGGCGGCGGCGCAGGACCGGTCCGAAGGCATGGTCGAGTGGCCCTACGTCGGGGCCGACCAGGCGGCCTCGAAGTACTCTCCGCTGGCCGATATCGACGTCTCGAACGTCGAGAGGCTCGAGGTCGCCTGGGCGTGGGAGCCGAACGAGCTGCCGAACCAGGAGTTCCGGACGCGGCCGGGCAGCTTCGAGGTGATGCCGCTGATGATCGGCAACGTCGTCTACGTGTCGACGATGTACACGCGGGTGGTCGCGCTCGACGCCGAGACCGGCGAGGAGCTGTGGGCGTTCGATCCCGAGGCTTGGCGCACCGGCCCGGAGGGCAGTCCTCCGGGCGGATTCAAGCACCGGGGCGTCGCGGTCTGGCCGGCCAACGCCAACCGGTCGGCGGGTGCGGGCGACGGGATGCGAGTCTTCATCAACAGCCGCGACGGCCTGTACGCGGTCGACGCGGCCGACGGCTCGCTCGTTTCTTCGTTCGGCGACGGCGGTCGGGTGCTGCTGACCGAGAACTTTCCGAACTCCGTGACCCACGAGATGTTCGACCAGACGTCGCCGCCGGTCGTTTTCGAGGATCTGGTCATCGTCGGGAGCCGCGTGCCGGATCGGATTCAGCAGCGGTTCGACACGCCCGGTTCGGTGCAGGCGTTCGACGTCCACACGGGGGAGCGGCGCTGGGTCTTCTACACCGTGCCGCAGTCGAACGACGCGTTCGGGGCCGACACGTGGGAAGGCGGGTCGTGGCGCTTCACCGGCCACGCCAACGTCTGGGGCCTGATGTCCCTCGACGCCGAGCGCGGGTTGCTGTACCTGCCGACCAGCACCCCGAGCAGCGACTACTGGGGCGGCCGGCGCCTCGGCGCCAACCTGTTCGCCGAGTCGCTCGTCTGCCTCGACGCGCGGACCGGCGAGCGCGAGTGGCATTTCCAGGCGGTGCACCACGGGCTGTGGGACTACGATTTCACGTCGGCGCCGAACCTGATGACCCTCGCCGTGGACGGCCGGACCATCGACGCGGTCGCCGAGGTGTCGAAGCAGGGGTTCACCTACGTGTTCGACCGGGTGACGGGTGAGCCGGTCTGGCCGATCGAGGAACGCCCCGTCGACATCGACACCGACGTGCCGGGAGAGGTGGCGTATCCGACCCAGCCGTTCCCGACGAAACCGCCGCCGTTCGCCCGGCAGGGGGTGTCGCTCGACGACGCGAACGACCTGACGCCCGAGATCCACCGGCTCGCGGTGGAAGAGATGCAGACCTATCGGATCGGGCCGCTCTTCACGCCGCCCAGCCTGCGCGGCACGCTGCAGCGCCCGCGGGTGGACGGCGGCGCCAACTGGGGCGGCGCGGCGCTCGACCCCTCCACCAACCGGCTCTATGTCCGAACCTCGGAAGGCGTCTCGCCGAACCAGGTGTGCGAAACCGATGCGAACCTGCCGGAGGTCGACGTCGCCTACACCAACAACTGCCCGCGCGGCGGCTCGGCCGGCATCTTCCGGGGGCTGGGCGGATACGTGGCGGCAGAGCGGAGCCGCCTCGGGCCGATCCCGCTTGTCAAGCCGCCGTACGCGCGGCTCGTCGCCATCGACCTGAATGCCGGCGACATCGCCTGGAGCGTGCCGTTCGGTGAGGGCAGCCGCATCATGCGCGCGCATCCGCTGCTGCGCGGCGTCGACCTGCCCGACCGCCTCGGTACCCCCGGGGCAAACGGCCCGATGGTCACCGCGGGCGGTCTCGTCTTCCTCGGCGGCGGCGATCCGTACCTGTACGCGTTCGATGCAGCCACCGGCCGCGAGGTGACCCGCGTGGCCACCGAGTTCCGCACCAGCGGCAACCCGATGACCTACCGCTCGCGCGCGGGCCGGCAGTTCATCCTGATCGCCACCGGGGCCGGTCCGGATGCTCGCCTCGTCGCGTTCGCGCTGCCGGAGACCGCGCCGGAGGAGTAGCACGCGGGCGAGACCGGCACACCATCGGGCCGCCGACGCCGCTGTCCTGTCGCCGGCCAGGACGCCGAGGCGGAGGTGCCGATCCGGAACGGCCGGACTCACCGTGGCCGGCTCGTGAGGCGGCCCGGGCGAGCTTGGCCCCGTCTTCATTCCGGGAGACCTGACATGCGTCAACGCCGTTGGTCCGTAATCGCCGATGCCCGATATGCCCCCTCGTTGCGCCATGCCTGGCATGGGTCCCTTGCAGCCCGCTGGCGCACCCGTCGATCCCGGTGTCGCGCGGGATTTCGCCGCGGCCTCCTGGCCCTGCTGCTCGGCCTCGCCTGTGTCCCGGCCGCCGGCGGGCAGACCGCCGACGTTACCTCCGCCACCATCGAGGATCTCAACCGGGCGTTCGAAGCCGGCGACCTGACGTCGGAGCAGCTGGTCGAGCGCTATCTGGCCCGCATCGCGGCGTACGACGATGCCGGCCCGGAGCTCAATGCCGTCATCACCCTCAATCCGCATGCGGTCGAACGCGCCCGCGCGCTCGACGCGGAGCGGCGGTCCGGCGGCCCGCGGTCTCCGCTGCACGGCATACCCGTCGTCCTCAAGGACAACTTCGATACCGCCGATCTGCCGACCACCGCCGGATCCGTCATGCTGGCCGGTTCGATGCCGCGCGACGACGCCTTCCTGGTCCGCAAGCTCCGCGCCGCCGGCGCGATCGTTCTCGCCAAGGTCAACATGAGCGAGTTCGCCTCCGGGGGGGCGATCAGCTCGCTGGGCGGGCGCACCCGCAACCCCCATGATCTGGTTCGGACGCCCGGGGGATCGTCCGGGGGAACCGGCGCCGCCATCGCGGCGGCGTACGCGCAGTTCGGGCTGGGGACGGACACCGGCGGATCGGTACGCTCGCCGTCGACCGCCAACGGCATCGCCGGGCTGAAGCCGACCCTCGGTCTGCTCAGCCGCGACGGCATCGTGCCGCTCGCGTTGTCGTTCGACACCGCGGGCCCGATGGCGCGGCACGTCTACGACGTCGCGGCCGCGCTCGGCGTCCTCGCCGGGGTCGACCCCGCCGACGAGGCCACCGCGGCGAGCCGCGGGCGCTCCGAGACCGACTATACGCAGCATCTCGATCCCGACGCCCTCGCCGGCGCCCGCATCGGGGTCGCGCGCGATTTTCTCGGCCAGGACGCCGACGTGGACTGGGTCGTCGAGGCGTCGCTGGACGTGATGCGCGAGGCCGGGGCCACCCTCGTCGACGTGCGGCTCCCGCAGTGGCTGCTCGAAGCCAGCGGCGACTTCTACACCGCGGTCCGCTACCGCGAGTTCCGCGCGCAGCTCCCGGAGTACCTGGCCACCCTGCGGCCGGGATTTCCCACGAGTCTCGCCGAGCTGGTGGAACGGTCGGTCCATCTCACCGCGCCGGCCGCTGGCGAGGGGCACAACCCGGGCCGGTGGCGTCTGATGCGGCGGGAGGAGGCGAGCGGCGAGCTGTCGGACCCGGAGTACCGCGCGGTGCTCGAGCACGGCCTGCCGATGGTTCGCACCGTGATCGGCGGGCTGATGGACACCGACGACCTCGCGGCGATCGTGTATCCGACGTCGCCCCGGCGGCCCGGGCGGGTCGACGTCGCCCCGGCGCCCACCGGCGGGGGAGGGCGCTCGGCGACGCGGTACGCGAATCTCACGGGGTTCCCGGATCTGATCGTGCCCGCCGGCTTCACCGGCGACGGCCTCCCCGTCGGCATCTCGTTCCTGGGCCGGGCGTTCGACGAAGCCCGCCTCCTGGCCCTGGGCTACGCCTTCGAGCAGGCGACCCGGGCGCGCCGGCTGCCCGTGCACACGCCGGCCCTCCGACCGTAAGTCGAGGGGCAGGACGGACTCGGTCCGGCTGCCCGCGTAGAACCCGGCGCCGCTCCGAGACCGGCGGGGCGACTGCCTGACAAACTCGTGACGAGCGAGGCGGTTCCGAATCCCGCGGACCTGCGATAGCGTACGCTCGTAGATCCGGAAGTCGCCGTCGAACACGTGGCGAAGGCCCGCTCGAGCGTCCGCACGTCCTTCACTAGTTCTCGACGATAGCCGCGGCCGGGCCCGTCAGCTCTACGATGTGCAGGCCGGTGTCGGCCCGGTCGGCGAGATAGATCAGCCCGCGGTCGTCGACTTCGACGTTGTTCGTCTGGATGGCCACTTGGCAGGTCTCGACGCCGTCGACGGTGGCGCACCGCTCGTCGGTGCGCTCGGTGGTGGCCGGAATGTAGTACGCGACCTCCTCGAGGTGGAAGGGGTCGCGGATGTCGATCACCCGCACCCCCGCGTTGAACCACGAAACGGCCATGAGCTTCCGGTAGAAGGGGGGCTCCATGGACCACTGCGGTGCGTGGGGGCCGAAGCGGCCGCCCCGGCCGCAGAACGCCCGGCTCGATTCCGGCACCTGGAACGTGGCGATCGGCAGGGGATGGGCCTCGTCCGTGATGTCGAGCATGAAGGTGACATGGCGCGCTTCCTGACACGCGTTTCCGACCGACTCGGAGACGACGAAGAGGAAGTCCCGCGTCGCGTGGTCGCGGTTGTCCGCGTAGTCCGCGATGGGCATGTCGAGCAGGGGCATCGCGGTGTGGCCGCCCCAGAAAGACGGCAGATCGATCCGTCCGATCTGGGGGAACGCCAGGGCGGCGGGGCTCGCCGCGAGGGGGGCGCCCGAGTCGGGATCGCCACGCAGCAGCCGGTCCCGGTCGAGAATCTGCACGGCGCCGTTGGCCGAGGTGCCGTACGCCAGGTAGATGCGGTTCCCCAGTCGGACCGCTTCGTGCACCCCCGATCCGCCCGGCACGGGGCCGCTCGCGTCGGGCTGGACCCCGGGCAGGCTGAAGTCGCGGATCCGCCGTGGCGCCGCCGGGTCGGCGAGATCGAAGATCTGCAGGATGCGGGGGGCGCGCCACCCGTCGACGGTGCCGACGAGATGGGCGACCCCCGTATCGCACTCCCACCAGTTCTTGTGCGTATGCTGCTCGCCGGACGGGGTCCGACCCATCTCCGCCACCGTCCGCACGAAGGCCGGCCGGGCCGGCTCGGTGACGTCCCACATCTCGTGACTCCGGTTGCCGTTCGACCGGAGCAGATAGAAGCGGCCGGCCTCGCCCCGGGGCAGCGCGTCGCCGGCGCACACCTGGACCATCTGGGCGCCGCTGGCCCCGCCGGAGGCCGGGATGTGGGCCAGATACACCGGCGCGTCGGGGGCGGTGACGTCGACGACGGAGGTGCCGTTGGGCTCGACCGCGCCCGTCAGCGGATTCGGCCTCTCGCCGGCGTGGTGGCCGACGTACAGGATCCGGCGCTCCCCCTGTCTGACCGGGAGGGGCTGATAGGCGGAGCGCGCCTGCAGATCGTCCATCCCGACGAGCCGCGTGTTGAACCGTTCTTCCCCGTGGCCCGCATCTCCGGTCTGGGCGGCCGCCGCGGCGGCGCCGGCGGCAACGAGGCCCGTGACGATCGACAGTGCAAACCAGCGGTTCATGGTCGCCGGCCTGTGTGTAGTGTTCGCGCATCTGCTCAGGGTGACGATCGACGGTGCAAACCAACGGTTCATGGGGCAGTCTCCCGGATGGCGGTTACGGTCTGTGCTCCGGCTCGCTGTCAGATTACCCGAAGCCATCGTCCGCGGGGCGGAATCCGGTGAATTGCCTGCGCAAACCGCGGGCCCTCGATCACCGTTTCGTGGTTGTGGCAGGCCCCCTGACGGCGTAGCATGGATCCGCTGGATGCCCGCGGTGGGCGCCCGCCACTTCCGACATCGGGTGAAATGCGGATCGTGCCGCTCACGGAGGTCGAGATGACTGTTCGATCCCTCGTTGCCTTGGTCCTGCTCCTGGCGTTCGCGCTCGTGCCGGTCTCGGCGGCCGGCGGGCAGACGGCACCGCGCACCCCGTGGGGCCATCCCGATCTGCAGGGCACGTACACGAACAAGACGATCACCCCCCTGCAGCGCCCGGCCGACCTCGCGGGGCGGGAGCGCCTGACCGCCGAAGAGGTCGCGAATATCGAGCGGGAGGTCCTCGACCGGAACGCGGCGCTGTTGCAACGGTCGGCGCGCCGCACGGAGGTCACCGCGAGCGTGGATGTCGGCGAGGAAGGGGCGCCCGGGTTCTACAACAACTTCTGGCTGGATCGGGGCACGCGGTCCACCGGGCAGACCTCACTCATCGTCGATCCCCCCGACGGCCGGATCCCGCCGTTGACGCCGGCGGCGCAGCAGGACGAGGACGCCCGCGCGGCCGCGCGGCGCGAGCGCGGACCGGCGGACACGTGGACCGACATGGACCTCAACGACCGCTGCATGCTCTGGTCGGTGGGGCCGCCGATGCTGCCGACCGGCTACAACAACAATTACCTGATCTTGCAGACGCCCGACCACGTAATCATCGAAGTCGAGATGATCCACGACACGCGAATCATCCCCCTCGACGGCCGCCCGCGTCCGGGACAACCGATTCCGCAGTGGCTGGGCGAGATGCGCGGCCGCTGGGAGGGCGACACCCTCGTCGTCGAGACCCGCCGCATCGCCCGCAGCGAGGAGGGCTCCTCGTTCGGCAACGACGTGGTCCGCATGCGGGCCGCCAACGGCGGCCGCACCGAGAGCCTCCGGGTGGTCGAGCGGTTCACGCGGGTCGACGCCGACACCCTCCGTTACGAGTTCACGGTCGAGGATCCCACGCGCTGGACGAGCCCCTGGTCCGGCGAGCTGCCGCTGCGCAGGACCGACGAGTCTCTCTTCGAGTACGCGTGCCACGAGGGGAACTACAGCATCGCCAACATGCTGAGCGGCGAGCGGGCCGCGGAGCGGACGGAGGAGGCGGGGCGCCGGTAGCTCCCTCCCGCGGGGGCACCTCGTTCGTGACGTCGCAGGCGGCCACCCCGGCGACGACTCCGCGAAGGAGCTGCACATGAAGCGTGCGCCTCGTTGGATCGCGACCCGGTGGGTGCTCGGCTGTGCGCTCGTCGCGCTGACGACGAACGCGACACCCGGCGTGCGGGCCCACGGGAGCGAGGCCCGCTACGTGATGGAGCTCGACTGGACCCGGCCGCGCATCGCGCACACCTACGGGCTGAGCTATTCGGAGCTGGGGCTGGGCGCCTACCGCAACGAGGTGGAGGCGCGCACGGTCGGCGGCCGCCAATGCGCCGTCGGCGGGCTGATCGGCTTCGACGTCGACGACGCCTACGCCTTCGACATCGATGAACCGGTGTCCCTGACCCTGACCTACGCGCCGGCTCTCACCACGCCGTTCGCCGTCGTGTGGGACCGCAACGGCGGCAACGGCCTGGGCCGGACCGAGGTCCGGCCGCAACCCGGAGAGATTCTGCAGAGCGTCGCGCTGACCCTCGACCGCGCGCGGCTGGCGGGCCACGGCACCCGCGGAATCGATATCGCCGTCGGCAGCCGCGACGGCGTGGCCGTGTGCAACATCGAGGTGACGCGCAGCGGCGCCACCGAGGCGCCGGCGGCGTTCGGCCGGGTCCGCCTGCAGATAACCGACGCCGCGTCGGGGCGTCCCGTGCCCGCCCGCGTCGGTCTCTACGATTCGACCGGCCGGATGCCCTTGCCGTCGGACCACGCGATCCTCGTGCATCGCTACACCGACGAGGTCCGGCGACTCTCGATCACTTCCCGCACGTTCTGGCCATCGCAGCACCGGCAGGCGTTCTACGTGAACGGACGCTACGAGGCTCGGGTACCCGCCGGGACGTACGAGCTCGCCGTCACCCGCGGCATCGAATATCGGGTCCATCACGGGGAGGTCGAGATCCGGTCCGGCGAGACCAGTACCGTCCCGATCGCCCTCGAGCGCTACGCCGACCAGCCGGCGCGCGGCTGGTACTCCGGCGATGCCCACATCCACATCCAGCGGGACACGGTCCGCGACGACGACACCTGGGCGCAGGTCGCGGCCGAGGACGTGCACGTCGCCAACCTGCTGCAGATGGGCAACATGGCCGGAACGCACTTCGGGCAGCCGGCATGGGGCCCGGCGGGCCGGTTCGAGCGCGACGGCCACGCGCTCGTCTCGGGCCAGGAGGATCCCCGGACGGTCCACCGCGGCCACACGATTCACCACAACCTGCAGCGGCCCCTCCACGTCGGCCCCGAGAGCTACTTCCTCTACCACCGGGTGTTCGAGGAATCGCGCCGGCAGGGGGGAGTTTCCGGGTACGCGCACCAGGCGGAGCTGTTCAACGGGCGCCGCGGCATCGCCCTCGATGTCCCCTTCGGGATCGTCGACTTCGTCGAGGTCCTCCAGCAGGGCCGGCTGCCGACCGAACTCTGGTACGGCTTTCTCAACCTCGGCTACAAGCTGCTGCCGGCAGCCGGATCGGACTTCCCGTACATGGATTTACCGGGCGTCGTACGCAGCTACGTGAAGATCGACGGACCCTTCAGCGTCGACGCTTGGTTCGACGCCTTCCGCGCGGGCCGTCTCTACGTCACCAACGGTCCGCTGCTGGAGGTGACCGCCAACGGCCGGACGCTGGGAGACGAGTTGCACGTCGAGCCGGGCGCCCCCGTGGAGGTGGTGGCGGAGGCGTCGCTCAACCCTGATCTCGACCGGCTGGACCGCCTGGAACTGGTCGCGCACGGCGAGGTCATCGCCACTGAGCCGGCCAACGGCCGGGACCGCATCCGGCTCCGGACGACGGTGCCGGCGGATCACAGCCTGTGGCTGGCGGTTCGCGCGTTCGGCGAACGGCAGGAGCGCGGCAACATCACGGTAGCCCACAGCGCGCCGATCTACGTGATCGTGGAAGGCCGGCCCTTCTACCGGGACGAGCGCGTCCCCGAACTGGTCGCGCTGCAACGGGCCCGGCTCCGGGAGCTTTTGACCGAGGCGGTCGATCCGAACCGTGACCTTGAGCCCTGGGAGACGCGCAGCCTGCTGTCGGAGATGTGGCCCGCCCAGCGGCGCCTGCTCCAGCCGCGCGTGGAGGAGGCGGATGCCCGCTACCGCGCTCTGCTGGCGGCGGTCGAGGGATCGCCACCCTAGCCACCCTGGCCCTCCATTCCCCGCAGTCGGCCGGCACACGACGCTTCGTCCAGACTACAAGTACGGTGAGCGCGCGTACGGCACGGGGTGACTCGACAGGGGAGGGAGGCTCTGATGACGCTCGTTGACTTCCGGAAGACGGCGGTCGCGCCGCTGTTGCTCTCGGCCGCGGTGATCTGGCTACCCGCCGGCGCCAGGATCGTCGAGGCCCACGGCAGCGAAGCGCGTTACGTCGAGATGGCGCCCTGGCAAAAGGATCGGTTCCCGCGGGTGCTCGCGGTGAGCCGCTCCGAGCTGGGCACCCCGGGCACCCGACGCACGATGGAGGTCAGGGACGTAGAGGGGCGCGCGTGCCTCGTCGGCGCGCTCTTCGCCCTCGACGTCGCCGACGACTACGCCTTCGACGTCGACGAGCCGGTCACGCTGACGCTGACCTACGCCACCGCGCTGACGACGCCTTTCGTCGTCGGGTGGGACCGGAACGGCGGCGAGGGCGTAGGCGTCACCGACGAGTTCGTCCCGGAGCGGGGCGGCGCTTTCGCGAGCGCCACCCTGACCCTCGACCGCGCGCGCTTCGCCGGGCGCGGGGTCCGGGGCACGGATCTCGCGGTGAGTGCGCGGGGCGGCATCGCGCTGTGCGACGTGTCCATCGAGCGGAGCGGCGAGACGCAGCCGCCCACCCGTTTCGGGCGCCTCGTGCTCGACGTGCGGGACGGCGACGGGGGACCAGCGGTTCCGGCGCGGGTCGGCCTGTACGACGCCACCGGCCGCGCGCCCCTCCCTTCAGACCGGGCGCTGAGCATCCACCGGTTCACCGACGAGATCCGCCTGCTGCGGGTGAACGCCCGCACGTTCTGGCCGTCGAGCAACCGCCTCGTCTTCTATGTCGACGGGAGCTACGAGGCCCGCCTGCCGGCCGGGACCTACGAGCTGGCGGTCACGCGCGGACCGGAGTATCAGTCGCACCGCCGCACGATCGAGATTCGACAGAACGAGACGACCTCCGTCACCGTACCGCTGCAGCGCTACGCCGACCTGCCCGCCGGCGGCTGGTTCTCGGGCGACTCGCACGTTCACCTGGCGCGCGAGCGGCCGGAAGACGACGCCGTCTGGGGCCAGATCGCCGGCGAGGACCTCTACGTCGCCAACCTCCTGGAGATGGGCAACGTCACCGGCACGCACTTCAGGCAACCGGCGTGGGGCGCAACGGGCCGCTACGAACGCGACGGCCGGGTGCTGGTGTCGGGGCAGGAGGATCCGAGGACCGGGCAGCGGGGCCACACCATGCACTGGAACATCGAGCGCCCCGTGCACGAACCCGATTCCTTCTTCGAGTACCACGAGATATTCGAGAACACGCGCGGGCAGGGCGGAGTGACCGGGTACGCGCATCTCGGCGAGCTGTTCAACGGACGCCGCGGGCTGGCCCTCGACGTGCCGTTCGGCCTCGTCGACTTCATCGAGGTGCTGCAGGGCGGGCGGTTGAACACGGAGATCTGGTACACCTTCCTGAATCTCGGCTACCGGGTGCTGCCCGTCGCCGGCGCCGACTTTCCGTACTTCGGACCGACCCTGCCCGGCGTCGAGCGCACCTACGTCAGGGTGGACGGACGGTTCTCCGCCGACGCGTGGTTCGCGGCGTTCCGGGAAGGCCGCGCCTACGTCACCAACGGCCCGTTCCTCGAGCTCTCTGTCAACGGCCGGCCGATGGGCGGTGAACTGCGGGTCGCGCGCGGGACGCCGCTCGCGATAGAGGCCTCGGCCCGGCTCAACCCGGAGCTCGACCGGCTCGATCGCCTCGAGCTGGTGGTCTTCGGCGACGTCGCCGTGACGGAGACGGCCGGCGGGACCGACTCGGCGGCGCTGAGTCACCGGATGACGGCGGAGGGCAGCCTGTGGATCGCCGTTCGCGCCTGGGGCGGGCGGCAAGGGCCTCGCGACGTGACAGTGGCGCACAGCGCCCCGATCTACGTGGTGGTCGAAGACGAACCGACCTGGAAGCGGGAGGCGGTCCCGGAGCTGGTCGCTTACCACCGCGCGCAGCTCCAGGCGCTGCTGTCCACGCCGATCGATCCGCAGCAGGACCTGGAGACCTGGGAGACCGCCACGACGCTGGTCGAGCGGTGGCGAGAACAGCGCGCCCGACTGGAGCCCCGCGTGGCAGAGGCCGACCAGCGGTATCGGGACCTGCTGGAACGGTTCTGGCGATCCGGGTCCGGACCGGACGCGGGCCGGCGGTGACGACCATCGGCCGGCATTCTGATCCGGTCGGGCTCGCGCTCGAGTCGAAGGAGGCAGACATCGAACCGAAGCTGGCCGTCGCCAACAGGCATCCGGTCGGGCTCGCGCTCGAGTCGAAGGAGGCAGACATCGAACCGAAGCTGGCCGTCGCCAACAGGCATGTGGGTTCCGCAGGCCGCCGAGTACGTCGATCCGTCCGCCCGGACCGACCTCGACACCCGCCGCCGTGACGGGCCCCGTCGTCCGCCGCATACGCGCCGGGAGAAGACCCCGCCACGGCGGAAAAAGAGAGTATATTGGGCGTGTTCGACGCCAACCAGGAGGGAGTTCAGATGCGTCATCCAGTTCTCGTATCCGTGAGCGCGGCGGCGGTGGTGGCGGCGGTCGGGTTCTCGTCGCCGTCGCCGGCCGCGGCCCAGGACGCGCTGCGGACGGCGTGGGGCGCTCCGGACGTGCAGGGCGTCTGGGACTTCCGCACCATCACGCCGCTGGAACGGCCCGAAGCCCTGGGCGACCAGGCGTTCCTGACCGAGGAAGAGGCAGCCAACCTCGAGCAGGAAGTGGTCGACCGCAACGTCGAGCTCGCCAACCGGTCCGCCCGGCGTACGGAGGCCACCGAGAGCGTGGACCGGGGCGAGCAGGGGGCTCCCGGCTTCTACAACAATTTCTGGCTCGACCGCGGCACGACGACCGTCGGCACCCGGCGCACATCGCTGATCGTGGATCCGCCGAACGGGCGGTTGCCGGAGATGTCGCCGGCCGGGAGCCGGCGCACCGAGGCGCGGCGCGAGTACCTGCAGGAGCATCCCGCCGACTCCTGGGTCGACCGTAGTGCGTTCGACCGGTGCATCCTCGGCTTCAACGCCGGTCCGCCCATCACCCCCGGCGGCTACAACCAGAACCTGCAGGTGCTGCAGACGCCCGATCACGTGGTGCTCGTCACGGAGATGGTCCACACCGTGCGGGTGGTGCCGCTCGACGGGCGCCCGCGGCTCGGCGACGAAGTCCGGCAATGGTCGGGCGACTCGCGCGGCCACTGGGAAGGCGATACGCTCGTGATCGAGACGTCGCACTTCAACGACCAGCGCCGTTGGCGGGGCACCACCCGGAGCATGACGCTCGTCGAGCGGCTGACCCGCGTCGACGCCGACACCCTCGCCTACGAGTACACCGTCACCGATCCGGACACGTGGACGAGCCCGTGGACGGCGTCGATTCCGATGCGGCGCAGCGACGAGCCGATGTACGAGTACGCATGCCACGAGGGCAACTACAGCATGCCCGGCATCCTGGGTGGCCACCGCGCGGATGAAGCGTCCCCCGCCGCGAGCCGGTGACAGATAACCGTTCGACAGGGAGAAGTGACCGTCATGAGAATCGACTTGCGCCGTCCGATCGTTGCCTGTGCTCTTGTCCTGCTGGTCGCCGCGCCGCTCGCCGCCCAACCGGACGGGTGGACGCGGCCCTTTCCCGGCCACCGGGTCATCGGCAACCTCTACGCGGTCGGAACCTATGATCTCGCGGTCTTTCTCGTGACGTCGGACGACGGCCACTTTCTGATCAACACCGGGCTGGAAGACTCGACCGCGATGATCCGCGCGAACATGGAGTCCCTCGGGTTCCGGCTCGAGGACGTCCGGGTGCTGCTGCAGATGCAGGCGCACTGGGACCACACCGCGGCCCTCGCCGAGATCAAGGAGATTACCGGGGCCGAGATGTGGGCGACGGCCGACGACGCGCCGGTGCTCGAGGACGGCGGGTTCAGCGATCCGCACTTCGGCGGCCGCGAGTCGTTCCCGCCGGTCGAGGTCGACCGCGTCATCGCCGAGGGCGAGGTGCTCGAACTGGGAGACACGCAGCTCACGGTGATGGAGAGCCCGGGGCACACCGCCGGCAGCTCGAGCTACCTGATGACCGTCGAGGAGGGCGGGCGCGAATACAGCGTCGCGATCGCGAACATGGGGACCATCAACCCCGGCAAGCAGTTGGTGGTCGACCCCACCTATCCCGGCGTGGCCGACGACTTCGCCGAGACGTTCCGCAAGCAGAAGGCGCTGGCCGTCGACGTCTGGGTGGCGGCGCACGGCGGCCAGTACGGCCTGCACGACAAGTACGAGGCGGGGCGGGAGTACAGTCCCGACACGTTCGTCGACCCCGACGGCTTTCTCGCCGCGGTCGAGCGCCTGGAGGGTCTCTACCAGGAGCAGATCGCGGCCGAGCGCCGGTGATTCGCACCGCGCCGAAGCGTCGGTCCGACGGCCGCGACTCGATGGCCCGACGACGGTGGGTGGCGACTGGTTTGCACGACGGTTGGATTGATTTGGGGGTCGAGATGCTGAACTACGCAAAACGCCGCGCGCTCGGCGCGCACCTCGTTCTGGCCGGACTGGCTGTCGCTCTCGCAACCGCGCCGCTCCAGGCCCAGCGCCCGGCGGTGTCGGGCCCCTCCGCCGGCCTCGCCACGGGGCACCCGCTGACCACTGCCGCCGCCTTCGAGACTTTAGTCCAGGGCGGCAACGCCTTCGACGCGGGGGTCACCGCGCTCCTCGTCGGCGGCGTCGTCGAGCAGGACCTGTACGGGCTGGGCGGCGAGGCGCTGATCCTGGTCTACCCGGCCGCCGAGGGGGCCGTCACGTCCGTCGTCGCCCAGGGCTGGGCGCCGAAGGGCGCGAGCATCGAGTGGTACGAATCGCGCGGACGCGATCTCTTCGGCGAGGGTCTCGACCCGGCCGTCGTGCCGGGCGCTCTGCACGGCGCGCTGACGGTGCTGGAGCGCTGGGGCACGATGAGCTTCGAGCAGGTCTCGGCCCGCGCCATCGAGTACGCCGAGCACGGGTTCCCGCTGCGACCCCTCACGGCTCGCGCCGTCGAGGCGAACCTCGGGTTCATGGAGGCGTGGCCGGAGAACCAGCGGTTCTGGCTGAAGCCCGACGGCTCGCTCTACGCGGCAGGCGAGACAATCAAGTTCCCGACCCTGGCCGCCACGCTCGGGAAGATGGTGGAGGCGGAACGGGCCCGCGCCCATCTCGGCCGCGCGCAGGGAATCGCGGCCGCCCGCGACCGCTTCTACGAGGGCGACATCGCCGAGGAGATGGTCGCCTTCCTGCAGGAGCACGGCGCGCCCTTCGAGCTCGGCGACTTCGCCGAGTTCTACTCCCGGATCGAGGAGCCGACGGCCACCGACTACCGCGGCTACACCATCTACAAGCACGGGTTCAACAGCCAGGGTCCGGTCCTGCTGCAGGCGCTCAACATCCTGGAGGAGTTCGACCTGCAGGCGATGGGTCACAACAGCCCCGACTACATCCACACCGTCGTCGAGGCGATGAAGCTGGCCTACGCGGACCGCGACACCTACTACGCGGACCCCGATTTCGTCGACGTGCCGGCCGAAGGCCTGCTGTCCACCCCCTACGCGAAAGAGCGCGCGGCGGAGATCGACCCCGGCCGGGCGTCGGTCGCGTTCCGCGCCGGCGACCCGCTGCCTCACGACCCGACCGTCGACGAGTGGCCGTTCTGGGTCGCCGACATCGCGGACGGAGTGGCGGCCAGCGACGCCGACGGATCGTTCGTGCCGTCGGCCGGCGGCCTGAAGGACACCACCCACATCGCGATCATCGACGCGGACGGCAACGTCTTTGACGCCACCCCGAGCGGCGGCTGGACCGGCGGCGGGGTCATCCTCGGGGGGACCGGCATCGGGCTCAGCACCCGCGGCGAGCAGTTCTGGCTCGACCCGGAACGCGCCAACCAGATTCGCCCGCGCGCCCGCCCGCGCTACACCCTGACGCCCAGCATCGTGTTCAAGGACGGCGAGCCGCTGATGGCGATCGGCACGCCGGGGGGCGACAACCAGGATCAGACCATCCTTCAGGCGTTCCTGAACGTCGTCGAGTTCTGGGGCGACTGGTACCCCAATCTGCACGACGCGCTGGCGTGGCCGCGCGTCCGGACCCAGCATCTGCATGGGTCGTTCTGGCCGCACGCGGCCGGGTTCAACCGGATGGACCTCGAGTCGAGAATCTCGCCCGAGGTGGCGAACGAGCTGCGCCGCCGGGGACACGAGGTCATCGAGGCGCCGCCGTTCGGGATGTCCGGCTGCGCGACCGCGGTCCTCATCGATCCGGCCACCGGCAACCGCCTGGCCGCCGGCGATCCGCGGCGCGACTGCTACGCGCTGGCGTACTGACCGCCTGACCGATGGCTGGTGCAGGGGCGACAGGACCCGTGATTGAGCCGCGCTGGCACCGAGGCCGACGAGCCGCGCGAGCGGAAGGGCGCCAGCGTGTAAGCGCCAGAGGGTGGAGAGCGCCCGAGGGGCGAGTCGCGACGAGGGCGCCTATTGGGCACAGGCAACCGGGGAGCAAACGCAGTCCGCCCGAGCAACGCAGTCCACGCGGGGTGCATCGCCGGTCGAATACGGCGGGGCTTTCACTACGGCTCCCAAGGAGGGCACTGATGCATCGAAGGCCAGACCACCGACGTCCTGACGGTTCGACGTGGAGCATGGTCGCCGCCGCGCTCGCGGCGGCGCTGGCCCTGGCGCCTTCCGAGGCGACGGCGCAGCTCGCCTCCGCCGCGTACACGGCGGCCGAGGCGGCCGCCGGCGAGGCGATCTACGAGCAGGCGTGCGCGGCGTGTCACATGTCGAACCTCAGCGGCTCGTTCGAGGCGCCGGAGCTGGCCGGGCCGACGTTCCGGGGTGCCTGGGATGACCGATCGGCCGACGAACTGATCGACTTGGTGCGCGTCACGATGCCGCCGGGCAGCGGCGGCTCGCTCGCCCCGGGGGCGTACGCGAGCGTCGTCGCCTACATTCTGCGGGAGAACGGGGTCGCGGCGGGGACCGTGGCGCTGGGCGGCCTCACCGCGCCCGCGGGCGCGGCCGGGGCGCCCCCGACGGCCGGCGTGCAGGGGGGCACGCGCAGCTTCCGGCCGATCGCGGAGCGCGTCCCGGTGACCGACGCGATGCTGCGGGACCCCGATCCGAACGACTGGCTGATCTACCGGCGGACCTACGACGGCTGGGGGCACAGCCCGCTCGACCAGATCGACCGCGGCAACGTCGGCGACCTGCAGCTCGCCTGGGTCTGGTCGATGGGGAACGGCCGTAACCAGCCGACGCCGCTCGTCTACGACGGCGTGATGTATCTGGCCAACCCCGGGAACGTCGTCCAGGCCCTCGACGCCGCCACCGGCACGCTGCTGTGGGAATACCGCCGCCCGCTGCCCGAGGCCCTGCGCGACGCGAACAGCCGGAATCTCGCCATCCATGGTGACAAGCTGTTCATGGGAACCCGCGACGCCTTCATCCTGGCCCTCGACAGCCGGACCGGAGACGTCGTCTGGGAGACCCGGATGGCCGACTACAACGACGGCTACGCCAACTCGAGCGGACCGATCGTCGCGGGTGGACGGGTCGTCAACGGCATCAACGGATGCTCGCGGTTCATGCCGGACAGTTGCTTCATCACCGCCCACGACGCCGCCACCGGCGAGGAGCTGTGGCGCCGTCTCACGATCGCCGCGCCCGGCGACCCGGGCGGCGATACGTGGGGCGACCTGCCGCTGGCCCTGCGGGGCGGCGGCGACTCGTGGATTCCGGGAAGCTACGACCCGGAGCTGGACCTGCTCTACTGGCCGGTCGCCCAGGCCAAGCCGTGGGTGCCGGCCAGCCGGGGGCTGACGGTCCACGATCCGGCCCTCTACACCAACTCGACGCTGGCGTTGAACCCCGCGGACGGCTCGATCCGGTGGTACCGCCAGCACGTGCCCGGCGAGGCCCTCGACCTCGACGAGGGGTTCGAGCAGGTTCTGGTGGAGAGCGGCGGGCGCAAAGCCCTCCTCACCATCGGCAAGCACGGCATCCTGTGGAAGCTCGACCGGGAATCCGGCGAGTTCCTCGGGCACGCCGAGACCGTGTTCCAGAACGTGTTCGAGGCGATCGACCCCGAGACCGGCGTCGTGACCTACCGGCAGGACATCGCCGACGCGGGCATCGGCGACTGGGTGTCGGTGTGTCCGAGCACCGCCGGCGGCCACAACTGGCACGCCACGGCCTACAGCCCGGAGAGCCGGGTCCTGATCATCCCGCTCAGCCAGAGCTGCCTCGAGATCGCGGGCCGCGAGGTGGCCCTGGAGATCGGATCGGGGGGCTCGCAGGCGGACCGAAAGTGGTTCGAGATGCCCGGGACGGACGGCAATCTCGGCCGGCTGGCCGCGTACGACGTCGACACCCTTGAGGAGCGCTGGAGCGTCGAGCAGCGGGCCGCGTTCATGACCGCGGTGCTGACGACCGGCGGCGGGCTCGCCTTCGCGGGCGACGTCGACCGTTACTTCCGCGCCTTCGACGCCGCCACCGGCGACGTCCTGTGGGAAACCCGGCTCGGAACCTCGGTGCAGGGGTTCCCGGTGACCTACGGGGTCGACGGCACCCAGTACATCGCGGTCTCGACGGGGCTCGGCGGGGGCAGCCCGCGCCGGGTGCCGGCGTTGCTCAGCCCCGACATCGTGCACCCGGACACCGGCAACGCGTTGTATGTCTTCTCGCTGCGGCGCTGACGGCGCCGCGATTGCGGGTTCAATACTCGGGCACCGAGAGTCGCCGACAGATCTTCCGGGCCAGCACCGTGATCCGGCGTCGCGGCGGCGAACGCTTTGCGTCGCGGCCCATCCTGGTTCACAATGGGCCGTTGACCGCAGTGCGCTGCGGGGCGTACGAGCTGCTTCACCAGATTCCGTCCGGAGGCTTGGAGATGTCATTCACACCGTATCGCCGCGCCGGTTTCGCCATCGTCCTGAGCGCCGCGCTGGGCGTCGTCTCGGCGCCGGCGGTCGTCGAGGCACAGGACGAGGCACACGAAATCACCTTCACGAAGGACGTCGCACCGATTCTGCAGCGCTCCTGTCAGGAGTGCCACCGGACCGGCTCGATCGCGCCGATGTCGCTGCTCACCTACGAGGAGACGCGGCCGTGGGCCCGCTCGATCCGCGACAAGGTGGTCACCCGGACCATGCCGCCGTGGTACGTCGACAAGAACATCGGCGTCCAGGGCTTCAAGTACGACTACTCGTTGAGCGACGACGAGATCGCCACGGTGGCCGCGTGGGTCGACGCCGGTGCGCCGCGCGGCAATCCGGAGGACCTGCCGCCGCCGCGCCCGTTCCGGGACATCGCCGAGTGGAAGATCGGCGAGCCGGACTGGGTCGTGGAGCTTCCCGAGCCGTTCGTGGTCGCCGCCGAGGCGCCCAACTGGTGGGGAGATCTGGTGTCGGAGTCGGGCCTGACGGAAGACCGCTGGGTGAAGGCGGTGGAGACCAAGCCGTCGATCGATGGGTTCCCGGTCGTCCATCACGCCGTCACCAGCAACTCGGATCCCGAGTCGGACGATGACGACTACGCCTTCCTCAACGAGTACGCGCTCGGCAAGAACGGCGACATCTTCCCCGACGGCACCGGCCGCCTGATCAAGGCCGGGAGCCAGATCAAGTTCAACATGCACTACGCCGCGATCGGCGTCGAGACGACGGACCGGACGCGCGTCGGCCTGCAGTTCTACCCGAAGGGCGTCGTCCCCGAGCGCAAGCTCATCTCGGCCCACGTCGGCGACGACGAGGATCTCGACATCCCGGCCGGGGCCTCGGACGTGCGGCACGACGGGTACTATCGCCTCAAGGAGAACGCACACATCACCGCGTTCCAGGCCCATCTGCACAACCTCGGCAAGCGGCAGTGCCTCGAAGCGATCTTTCCCGACAACAGCAAGGAGATTCTGAGCTGCGCCGACTGGGATTTCGGATGGCACATCGTCTACAACTACGAGGACGACGTGGCGCCGCTGCTGCCGAAGGGAACGCTGCTGCACGTCACGAGCTGGCACGACAACTCGGAGGCGAACCGCTGGAACGACGACCCGACCAACTGGGCCGGTTTCGGCCAGCGGTCGAGTGACGAGATGAGCTTCTCCTGGGTGAGCTGGTACGAGATCGACGACGAGGCGTTCGAGCAGGAAGTCGAGGCGCGGCAGGCGCTGACCGACGACAACGACTAGGAGTTTGCGCCGTGGAAACGGCGCAGAGTTTCTCGACCGAGGCCTTCGCGATCGCGGATCGCGGAGGCTTCGATCGTTGCGGGGTTCGAGAGAGGTGACGAGAAGAGCAGTCATGAGGTGTCAAAGCAGGAACTTCCGCGCGGCCGTCGCGACCGCGTTGCTGGCGGTTGCGATCGGGTCTGCCGCATCGGCGCAGGAGCGGTGGAGCCGGGGCCAGAACGTGCAACCGGTCTTCGAGGGGTGGGAGCGGAACGACGACGGGTCGTTCACCATGGTCTTCGGCTACCTGAACCGCAACTACGAGGAGCAGCCGGTCATTCCGGTCGGCCCGAACAACCAGTTCGAGCCGGGGCCGGCGGATCGGGGACAGCTGACGCACTTCTACAACCGGCGCCAGCAGTTCGTCTTCACGGTGCGCGTGCCCGCCGACTGGGGGAGGGAACAGGATCTCGTCTGGACCGTCACCCACAACGGCCGGAGCGACCGGGCCATCGGCCACCTCTGGCCGGTGTGGGAGATAGACGACGGCGTCCTGCGTCTGAACCGGGGGTCCGGCACGGCGCAGGGCTACGCCGACAATCAGCGCCCCTTCGTCGCGCTGGAAGGCGGCGACCACCACGAGGTCACCTTGCCCGGTACGCTCGAGATTGCCATCGTCGCGGGCGACGACGGCATTCCGCCGCCGAACCCGCGGCTGTCGGAGCGGCGGGCTCGGCGCGGCCCAAAGTCGCAGGCGATGGTCGATCCGCGCCAAGCCGCGGCTACCGGCCTCGCCGTCACGTGGCTGCACTGGCGCGGGCCGGGGACGGTGACGTTCGACCCCCAGGTGCCCGAGATCGGCGAGGGCGGGCGGGCGGTCACTCGCGTCGGCTTCAGCGAGCCCGGCACCTACGTCCTGCAGGCGGTGGCGGACGACACGGTCTACGTGACCCGGGTCAACGTCACCGTGACCGTCAAGCCGGCGGCGGGGGAGCCGTAGGTCAGGCGCGATGCCGGAAACCGGCGGCGGGTCGACGTTCCGTCACTGTCAGGCCGACGGGGCTGTTGGACCGTAGCGGCGTTGCGCGCGCCGTAGAGCGTTGCAGACTCCTGGGCGGGTTGGGCGGCGTCGGAGCCGTAAACGATTTCAGGCTGGCCGGCGGGGCGCCGGCATCCCGTGACCGTTGAGCGGCGCCGGCCCGCCGACGCTCGGCCGCCGTCGGGGACCGGACGCATCGGGTCGAGGAGCAGAGTCATGCATGCACGTTTCAACGCTCGGTGGATGCGTCGCGTTGCCGGTATCGCGGGCGCGCTCGCGGTAGCCTCCGCTATGGGGGCGGGGGAGCGGGCTTCCGCGCAGTCAGGCGACGGTGCGGCGACCATCGCCTCGACGCCTACGCGCGCGCAGGCCGCCGACGGCTCGTACATCTCCTGGCGCGAGCACATCATTGACGACCTGGCCGTCGGCGGCGTCGCCCTCGCGGGGAGCGACGGGCTGGCCATGGCCGACCTCGACCTCGACGGCCACCTCGATATCGTCTCCGTCCACGAGTCCGACACCACCTACGACGGCGTGCCCGACGGGCACGTGCGCATCGCGTACGGCTCGACCGACCCCGACACCTGGGATCTCTACACCCTGGGCGAGGGTGAAGAAGCGGGCGCGGCCGAGGATGTGGCCATCGGCGACATGAACGGCGACGGCTATCCGGACGTCGTCGTGGCGTGCGAGCTCTCGCACCTGATCTACTTCGAGAACCCCGGCGCGGCGGGGCGGGCCGAGCGTTGGAAGCGGGTCATCCCCGCCTCGACCCTCGACCGCGGCTCGTACATCCGGGTCTTCCTGGCCGACTTCAACGACGACGGCCGCCTGGAGGTGGTCGCCGCGAACAAGGGCGGGCAGAACCCGGCGCGCGGCACCACCGAGACGAATCCGGTGTCGTGGTTCGAAATTCCCGACGACCCGCTCGACGGCGACGCCTGGGTCGAGCACGAACTGGCCCACGTCATCGTGCCCATCAACTCGCAGCCGTTTGACCTCGACGGCGACGGCGACCTCGACGTCATCGGCGGCTCGCGCATGGAGCGCCGCATCTTCTGGTTCGAGAACGTGAGCCAAGGGGAGATCGCGTTCCGGGAGCACCGAATCGAGATCGCCCCCGAGGCGGTCGTCACCGGATTCAACATGGAGTTCGTCGACCTCAGCGGCGACGGGCGCATCGACATCGCCATCCGCGACGAGCGCAACGGCCTCTCCTGGCTGGAGCAGCCGGCCGACCCGGCCGGTGCATGGCGCCTCCATCCCATCGGCGGCCTCACCCCCGACCGGCTGGTCGGCTTCGTGCTGACCGACATCAACGACGACGGCCGCCTCGACGCGTTCTCCGGCGCCTACAGCCAGGATCCGCGCGACGCCGACGCCACCGAGCTGTCCCCGTCGCACCGAGCGGGCCGCCTCGCCTGGTTCGAGCAGCCCGAGGATCCCGCCGGGACCTGGACCCGCCACGACGTGTCGAGGCGCATCCGCGGCATGTTCGACAAGTTCCTCGTGCGCGACATGGACGGCGACGGCGACGTCGACTTCATCGGCACCCGCGGCAACTCCATCCCCTACGACGGGGTGTTCTGGCTGGAGCAGGTACGGACGGCCGAGCCGATGCCGGCCTTCGACCAGGCCCGCGAGAAGGAGAGCCGCCAGCTTCCGTTGCCGGAGTAGCTTTCCGTACCCGCGTACGGCGCGACCCGGTTGGTGCGTTCTCTCCCGGGTTGCTGGCTACGGGTTCCCGGCACAGCGCGCGATGGCGGCCGGCCTCCGTTCGGTGCGTGCTACGGTGAATGCAGGGATTTGTGAGCCCGCTACGCTGGAGGAGCGGGACCAGTGCATTGAGCACCGACACGAGGTGGATCATCGACCGCGTGGCGGCCGATTGCCATTCTCGTCGCGCTCCAACACCACCCACGGCTCCCGTATCTCGGGTGAGTGACGGCTCGCTTCCCATGGACCTCCATCCTCCGGGGAACGAGCCTCCAGAAAACCGACACGGCTCAAGCAACAGGTCATTCCTGACACACCGAGTAGCACGACTACTGGGTGGGGATCGTTGACTTGTATCAAGACCGTGTCCCCTGAGGTTCTGTGCGGCGGGCAGGATTCCGACGGGCGGCCCCTTCGTCAAGGACCCGCCACAGGGTCTTGGCCGGCGTCCGGACCGGCGCGCCGGTGCACTGTACGGCCGGCACGCGTGCCGGCGCCGGCCGGCGCAGATTGACGAGACCCACAGGGCGCCGGCGTGCCAGCCGCGTGTCCAGACTGTGGCGGCGCGGTGGTGGTGGCCCGCGTGGCGAGCCAGTATCAGGAAGCGCTCCCGGCGGTGCGTCCCTTCGTGCGGCGTTTCGACATCGAGGTCGACCACTGCCCGCGATGCCGGCGACGCGTCCAGGGCCGGCATGTGCTGTCCGGGGCTGGTTCGGCCTTGCAGCCATGCACGGCCGGGTCGTCCAGGACATCATGGTCTGACGGTCCGCCACGCCGGCGGCGATCCTGGCAGCCCGTGGTGGAACCCCGCGTTGGACCGAGAGCGGCGAGGGCGCCAGCGGGCTGAAGGGCGCCCGCGGGCACAGAACGCCTGTGCCTGACAAGGCGTGAGGAGGGCGCATATTGGGCATAGGGCAACCGCGGACTGCAAGCAGTCCATCCGAACAACGCAGTCGGGCGGGACGCATCGCCGCTCGAATGCAGCGGGGACTTTCGCCACGGGCTGCTGGAGGACGGAACTCCGGGGCCGGCCGATGCGTCAGAGTGGGAGTAGCGTCCAGATCGGCGGGACGGGCCAGGTATCATGCGCGAGGAGGAGACGGGAGCGATGGCGCTCATCCACACGGACGATCTCTGGAAGACCTACCGGATGGGGACCGAGTCGGTCCACGCGCTCAGCGGGGTGTCCATCGACATCGAGCGCGGGGAGTTCGTCGCGATCATGGGACCGTCCGGATCGGGCAAGTCGACGCTGATGAACCTCGTCGGTTGTCTCGATACCCCCAGCAGCGGGGTGTACCAGCTCAACGACAAGGACGTGAGCCGCATGGATGACGACGATCTCGCGCGCATCCGGAACGAGGAGATCGGATTCGTGTTCCAGACCTTCAACCTGCTGCCGCGGGCGTCGGCGCTCCACAACGTGGAGCTGCCCCTGATCTACGCCGGGGTGCCTGCGTCGCGCCGGCACGCGCGGGCGGTGGCGGCGCTCGAGCTGGTGGAGCTGGAAGATCGGATGAGCCACCGGCCGAACGAGCTGTCCGGCGGGCAGCGCCAGCGGGTGGCGATAGCCCGGGCGCTCGTCAACCAGCCGTCGCTGGTGCTCGCGGACGAGCCGACCGGCAATCTCGATTCGAAGACCGGGCGCGAGATCATGGCGATCTTCGAAGGACTGCACCGCTCGGGCAACACCATCGTCCTGATTACCCACGAGGCGGACGTTGCCGGCCACGCGCATCGGGTGATCCACCTCAAGGACGGGGCGGTCGAGCGCGAGGACATCAACCCCCGGCCGACGGAGGCCGGCGACGTCCGCGTTGCGGTCCGAACCGCATAAGCGTC
Organism: Vicinamibacterales bacterium; assembly: GCA_965229825.1. Lineage (GTDB taxonomy): Bacteria > Acidobacteriota > Vicinamibacteria > Vicinamibacterales > UBA8438 > JAJEEA01. Next base: position 120,413 of record CBDDJQ010000008.1, on the reverse strand, counting down.
TGCGCCGCGGAACGGCGCGGAGTTCTGCCATGGTTGGTTGGGCGGCCCGCGGAGCCGTCAGGCGGCGATGGCCGGGCCAAGACGTTCTCGGGCCGGTCCGGCGCCCGTGATGAACGGATCGACGGCTCTCGGGCCGAAGACCACCCGTGTCGACCTCTGCCGGCGGACCTGGTCAGTCGAGCTCGGCCCCGGTCAGCAGGCGGTAGGCGTCGCGGTACTTCTGGCGGGTTCTGGTCACGACGTCGTCCGGCAGGGCGGGCGCCGGCGGCTGCCGGTTCCACTGCACCGCATCCAGATGATCCCGCACGAACTGCTTGTCGAAGCTCGGTTGCGCGACGCCGGGCCGATACGTTTCCCGGGGCCAGAAGCGGGACGAATCGGGGGTGAGGGCCTCGTCGATCAGGATGATCTCGTCGCCCTCCGCGATGTCGCCACCGGACGATTCCCGGCCGTTTGCACGCACCAGTCCGAACTCGAACTTGGTATCGGCGACGATGATGCCACAGGATTCGGCGTGTTCGGCGCCGTGCGCATAGAGCGCGAGGGTCAGCTCCCGGAGTCTGGCGAGCAGCCGGGGGCCGATGATCTCGGCCGCCTGTTCCGCGGTGATGTTCTCGTCGTGACCGGTGCTTGCCTTGGTCGCGGGCGTGAAGATCGGTTCCGGCAGCCGGTCCGACTGCTGCAGGCCGTCCGGAAGCTCGACGCCGCAGACGGCCCCGGTGCGCTGATAGTCGACCCAGCCCGAGCCGGCCAGATAGCCGCGGGCGACGCACTCGACGGGAATCGGCTCCGTGCGCCGAACCAGCATCGACCGCCCCCGCAGGGTCTCGGCATGGGGCCGGCAGGCCGCGGGATAGTCGTCCGGATTCGTCGACAACAGGTGGTTCTTCACGAGGGAAGCGGTGCGCGCGAACCAGAATGCCGAGAGCTGGGTCAGCACCTTGCCCTTGTCGGGAATCGTCGACCCCAGGACCAGATCGTAGGCCGAGATGCGGTCGGTCGCGACCATCAGGAGATCGTTGCCGATGGCGTAGAGATCGCGAACCTTGCCGCGGCGCTGCTGCGCGAGTCCCTCAAGCGAGGTTTCGAAGAGTGCGGGTGCGGAAGTCACGATGGCCTCATTCCGTGCGAAGGGGAGCGTCGGCATCGCCGATGGAGACGGTCGATGCCCCGGACCATGTAGAATCGTAGCTTATCGAAGAGACGCGCATGCGGCAAGGGATCGCGGCTGTCGGCTGCATGCCTTCTGTCCCGTCATCGCCGTCGAGGCCGGCGGCGCGATTCTTCCTGCAACCCGATGACGCTGTCGGCGCCGCGAGGCGTCGCACCGGTCTGATTCCGCCGACAGATTTCTGCGAGAGACTTCGGAACGCATGCGTACTCATCTTCAGACCGTCGGGCTGGTCGGGCTGGCCGTGGCTCTCATGGCGTGGGTGTTTCGGAGTACGGATCTGACGTCGGTGTGGACGGAGATCGGACGAGCCAGGGTCGACCTGATCGGTGCGGCGGTGGCCGGGATCGCCCTGGCCTACGTGGTGCGCGTGAAGCGGTGGCAACTGCTGCTGGCGCCGCTCGGGCGGGTCGGCTTCGGGTCGGCGACCCGCGCCACCGTCATCGGGTTCGCCACCTCGACCATCGTTCCGCGGCTCGGCGAGGTGGTGCGGCCCTACCTGCTCGCGCGCCGCGAGCAGCTCAGCATGAGCGCCGCGCTGGCGACGATCGTGGTCGAACGCCTGCTGGACATGATCGCGGTGATTCTGCTCTTCGGCCTGTTTCTGTTGGCGTTCAGCAACCAATTGCCCAGCACCGACGAACAGGTCCTCACCGCCCTCAAGGCTGGCGGGCTGTTGGTTGCCGTCTTCGCCGGCGTGGTATTGACGCTGGTCTCCGCCGCAGCGCGTCGTCCCGAGTGGATCGTCTCCCTGGCGGCCTGGGCGGAGCGCCGGGCGCCGCACGGTCCGGGCGCGACCGCGAGCCGTTTCATCACGCGTTTCAGCACTGGGCTCGGTGCGGCCCGCGATCCGTGGCGGCTGCTGCAGGCGGTCCTGTGGTCGCTGCTGATGTGGCTGCTCGTGGGCGCCACCGCCTGGTGGGGCTGTCTGGCATTCGGCATCGCGTTGCCGCCGAGCGCGGGTCTGCTCCTGATGGCGTTGATGGCGCTCGGCGTCGCGGTACCCACGCCGGCCGGCGTGGGCGGATTCCACGCGGCGGTCCAGGTGGGGTTGACCGCGTTCTACGAGGTCCCGGTGGAGGCGGCGGTCGGCGCCGCCCTGGTGCTGCACGCCGCGACGTTCGCGCCGGTGACGGTCGCGGGGTTGGCGTGGATGGTGCGCGACGGCATCTCGTTTCGGGGGATGGTGAATCTGACGCCCTCGCCGTCGCCGGGCGGAGACCGCGCCGGTGCATCGCCGGCCGAGGCCCGGGAGCCCTTGGCAGAACCCTGCGTTGCCCCGGCACCGGAGGGGCCTGCCTGACAAAGCGTGATGAGCGAGGATCCGGACGTATGCGACCGTGGGCCAACGTAGTCAGGTGCTCCGGGGCTCCCGGAGCGCCCGTTCCGCGGAGCGCGGCATTCCGGGAGAGGCATCCCGCCGGGAGCGGGTGGCGTGCGGCGGCCGGAAGCTCCGGAGACCGACATGAAGTGTCCGTTCTGCGGCCATCTCGGTGACAAGGTTGTCGATTCGCGCGAAAGCCGGGAGGGCGAGAGCATTCGCCGCCGCCGCGAGTGCCAGGAGTGCGGCCGGCGCTTCACGAGCTACGAACGGATCGACGAGATTCCGTACATGGTCGTGAAGAAGGACGGCAGCCGGGAGCGTTTCGAGCGCCAGAAGGTGACGTCCGGGATGCTGAAGGCATGCGAGAAGCGGCCGGTGACGGTGGCGGCGGTCGAGGCGCTGGCCGATCGGGTCGAAGCGATTCTCCAGGAGCTCCCGGAGAAGGAGATCCCGACGGCGGAGATCGGGATGGTCGTGATGCAGGAGCTCAGGCAGCTCGACAAGGTCGCCTACGTGCGGTTCGCCTCGGTGTATCGGCACTTCCGCGACGTCGGCGAGTTCATGACCGAGCTCCAGGACCTTCTCGACGCGAAGGATTGAGGCGTCCCAACTACGGCGCCGGGACGATCCGGAGCGGCGGGGATGCATCCTCGGCCGGGACGCGGCGGTCCAGCACCCGCTGCATGGTGAAGTCGTCGATGCGGAGGGCGCGCGCGGCGGCCGGCAGGAGGGCCGCGGCCGGAACGAGGCCGACGATTTCGCTGTTGCAGACCTCGACCCCGTGCCCCGCCGCTTCGCGCCGGACGGTTTCGAAGACGCGATGAAGCGGCGTCCGCTCGAAATCCACGAGGTTTATCGAGACCTGCACCACGTCGGGGCGCGTCGTTCTCACGCCGATCGCCTTGACCGCGTCGAGGCCCCCGCCGGACGCGCGTATCGTCCGGGCGATGCGGCGGGCGACAGCGAGGTCGCCGGTGTCGAGATTGACGTTGAAGGCGATCAACAGACGCCTGGCGCCGATGGCGGTGGCTCCGCCCGAGGGATGCGGCGTCGCCGGTCCGAAGTCCGGCCGCCATTCCGGCCGGCGCATCCTGGCGTTCAGGTTCTCGAAACCGCCGCGGCGAATCCGCTCGAGTCGCCGTCGGTCCGGCGTGCGGGCGGCCTGCTCGTACAGGTAGACCGGCAGGTCGAATCGCCGGGCGATGGTCTGGCCGAGCTCGGCGGCCAGCGAGACGCAGGCGGGCATGCCGGCGGGGTCCAGGGGAACGAACGGGACGACGTCTACGGCGCCGATGCGGGGATGAACGCCGGTATGGGTGCGGAGATCGATGCGGGCGAGCGCGGCGGCGAAGAGCTCGAGGATGGCGGTCTTCAAGGGCGTCGCAGCGCCCACCAGCGTAAAGACGGTTCGATTGTGAGCGGCATCCGACGAGGTATCGAGCAGGGTTGCGCCGGGCACGCCGCTCACGGCGGCGGCGAGGGCGTCGATCACCCCGCTGCGCCGCCCTTCGCTGACGTTGGGAACCGCTTCGATCAAGCTCATTCCGCAGGTATAGCACAGACCATCCGGGTCGGCGGCGCACGGTGTCGACTGGTACAATGGCCCCTGCCGATGGGTGCCGTCCCCAGGAGACCGTGGCAAGAGCGCCGTTGCATTCGCCCGGCGCCGGCTGCGCGCCTGACCATGCGTTTGTCGCCGCGATGGCCGTCGCCTTCGAACGGCAGGTGCAGGAGGCGGCTCTGACCCCTCCTCGTCGTGACCGGTCAGAGCCCCGCCGGGATTCCCGTTCTGTGCCGGAGCGGGATGTACCCGACGCACCGGTTCCCGACCTGCGGCTGTTTCCGCCGGAGCCGGAGCTCCGAGCCCCTCCGCCTCGGGTTCGGGCGCCGCTCCGCGTGCGGCTGTCGTCGGGTGCGGAGGGGCGCATGCGGGGCGAGTCGCCGCGCGTGCCTGCGTCTTCCGATACGGCATCGCCGGAGGTCGAGCCGGCCAGATTGTGGCCGGCGGGGCCCGGCGTGCGCACGGCGGCCGGATGCTGCGACCTCGTGCTGCTGGCCGGCCTGGATGCGGCAGTGGTCTGGCTGACCCTCCGGCTCATCGGATTGGACATGCAATCGTTCGACATCCTGCCGTTGCCGCCCCTGGTGGCGTTCCTGTGCCTGTTGGATGCGGGGTACGTCATCGGTCTGACGGCGGTGGGGGGGCAGACGATCGGCAAGATGGCGTGGGGTCTGCGGGTGGCGGATGTTGCCGGCGGTCCCGTCTCCGTGCCGAAGGCCGTGGTTCGGACGTTTTGGGCCCCGGTGTCCCTGGCTGTCGGCATCGGCGTCATCTGGATGTTCTTCGAGCGTAAGGGCCGCGCCCTGCACGATGTGCTCTCGGGCACGCAAGTGCTCGCCTTGCCGCCGGCCGCGCAAGAGCCGTCCACGGAAGGCGAGACGGTGTGACGGGACCCTCGACGGAGGGATGGCTTCAGCGGGCCGCCGTCGGGATTGCCACGGTCGGCCCCTGCGGCCACGCGCCGGCCGCTCCCGGAACCGTCGGGTCGGTGGCCGGGCTGATGCTGTTCTGGGCGGTCCGGGCATCCGGGTCGCCGGCGGTCGAGTGGGCGGTGCTGCTGGCGGTGACCGTGATCGGCGTCGTGGCCGCGTCGCGGGCCGAATCGGCGTATCGACGCCGGGACCCGGGCCTCATCGTCATCGACGAGGTGGCCGGGATGCTCCTGACGCTGGCCGCGGTCCCCGTCGGCTTCTGGGGCGCAATGGTCGGATTTTCCGCATTTCGCCTGTTCGACGTCGTGAAGCCGTTCCCGGCACGACGGGCGGAAAGGCTGCCTGGGGGGTGGGGAGTGATGGCGGACGATCTCGTTGCCGGGCTGTATGCGCAGGCGCTGCTTCGTCTCCTCCTCTGGCTGTCGGGAAGTTGATCCGACCCGTTGCGATCGCCGGCCGACATCGCTTGATCCACGAATCCTTCATGGCAGGTTCAGACCAACCGCTCTCGACGGCCGAGATCATCGCGGTGGGGACCGAGCTACTGACCCCTTTCCGGTCCGATACGAACTCGTTGTTCCTCACCGCCGGGCTCAACGAGCTCGGTATCGTCGTCCGCCGTAAGTCGATTGTCGGCGACCAGGTCGACGATTTGGCGGCCACCGTGCAGTCAGCGCTCGCGCGGGTCGATCTACTCGTGATCTGCGGCGGGCTCGGCCCGACCGAGGACGACCTGACGCGGGAAACCGTCGCTCAGGTGCTCGATCGCCGGTTGGACGAAGATCCGGCCATCCTCGAACGGTTGCAGGCCCGTTTCGCCCGTCGGGGGTGGACGATGCCGGACAACAACCGGCGCCAGGCGCGGGTGCCGTCGGGCGCGGTCGTGCTCGACAACCCGCGGGGGACCGCGCCGGGGCTCTGGATGGAGCACGGCAGCCGGGCGATCGTCCTGCTTCCGGGTCCGCCGCGCGAGCTCGAGCCGATGTTCACCGACCTGCTGCAGGGCCGACTCGCGGCACGGGCGACGTCGAGGCGGTTGTACCGGCGGGTGCTGCGCGTGGCGGGCCGCGGGGAGTCGCATGTCGAGGAGCGGGCCCAACCGGTCTACGAGCGATGGCGGCAGGCCGAGCCGGGGGTCGAGACGACGGTCCTGGCGTCGCCGGGGCTCGTGGAGCTGCACCTGTCGACCCGAGCCGATTCGGAGTCGGCCGCCGCCGCGGTCCTCGACGGGGCGACCGGAGAGCTGGCGGAGGCGCTGGGAAATCACCTGTTCAGTACCGATGGCCGTTCGCTGCCGGAGGTCGTCGGGGCGTTGCTTGCCCGCGACGGCCTGAGGGTGGCGGTGGGGGAGTCGTGCACCGGTGGACTGGTAATGGCGCGGCTCGTGGACGTGCCGGGAAGCTCCGGATACGTCGATGCCGGCGTCGTCGCCTACTCCAACGCCGTCAAGCAGGCGGTGCTGGGGGTGCCCCCGGCGGTTCTGAAGGCCCACGGTGCGGTCAGCGAAGCGGTGGCGCTGGCAATGGCGGACGGTGCGCGGCGGGTGGGCGGCGCCGATCTCGGGGTCGGAGTGACCGGTATGGCGGGGCCCGGCGGCGGTACCGATGCCAAGCCCGTCGGCACCGTCTGCATCGCGGTCGCGGGCCCGGGAACCGCGGAGGTCGCGACCACCGTGCGCCTGCCCGGTGACCGCGCGATGATCCGCGGTCAGGCCGCCCGGATCGCGTTGGACCTGCTGCGGCGAGCGCTGCTGCGCGGCGCGGGGGCACGTGCGACTCTTCGCCGCGGTTGATCCGGACCCGCCGGTCCGGGCCGCGGTCGCGCGCGTGGCCCGCACCGCGGCCAGCCGTCTGGAGGGTGATGCGCCGGGGCGGATACGGTGGGTCGCACCGGAACAGATGCACATCACTCTCCGTTTCCTCGGTGAGGTCACGGAAGCGGATGCCGATGCGGTGCGCGGCGTGTTCGGGGTGCCGTTCGAGACCGGTGCGTTCACCGCCCGGGTGTCGGGTCTCGAGCGCTTTCCGTCGTCCGGCGCACCCCGCGTGGTGTGGCTGGGCATCGGCGAGGGGCGTGACGGGATGATCGCGGTCAGGACGGAGCTCGACCGCCGGCTCGCGTCGGTGGGGTGCCCGCCGGAGACCCGGCCGTTTCGTGCGCATCTCACGCTGGGACGGATCAAACGGTGGCCGGCGCGGAGCCGGTGCGATGTGGCCCGGGCATTGTCGGACGTTCGGCCCGAAACGCCGCGGTGGGTAATCGACCGCGTGACCTTGTACGAGAGCCGGCGGACGCAGCGGGGCGCCCGGTATCACGTGCTCGAATCGGCTCCCCTGCCGGCCCCCGGTAGAACCCCGCTTCGAACCGGGACCGGCGAGGCGCCTGCCTGACCGGTCTAACGCAGCGGGGCCTACCGCCGCCGCCGGCCGGGGCGGCCCGGCGGCGATGAGCGTGTACAGTGGATCCTGGTCATGATGATACCGGCGGCGATACAGGTGAATCGATGAACGACGTGACCGTTCTGGGGGCCGGCGCCTGGGGCACGGCGTTGGCGATTCATCTCGCGCGGGTGGGAAAACGGCCGCGGCTGTGGGGGCGCAATCCCGAGCTCGTGGATCGGTTGCGGCGTGATCGCGTCAATCAGCCGTATCTGCCGGGAGCCGTCCTGCCTCCGCCGGTCACGCCGACGGCGTCCCTCGAAGAGGCGATCGACGGAACGGACGCCGTCGTGCTGGCGGTTCCGTCTCACAGCGCCCGGGCGCTGTTGCGCCGCGCCGAGCCGATGCTCGGCTCGGCAACGACGATCGTGAACGGGACCAAGGGATTCGAGGTCGGTTCCCTGAACCGAATGTCGGAGGTCATCGAGCAGGAGCTGGGCCCGTCGCGCCCAGCCGTGGTGCTCTCCGGCCCGTCGTTTGCGGCCGAGATTGCGCGAGCGGCACCCACCGCGGTGTCGGTGGCGGGCCGGCGCCTCGAAGCTGTCCGCGCCGTGCAGCAGGAGTTCCGGGCCGGCTCGTATTTCAGGTTGTACGCCAGCGACGACGTCATCGGTGTCGAAGTGGGTGGTGCGATGAAGAACGTGATCGCCATCGCGGCCGGGGTCGTCGACGGGCTGGGGCTGGGACCCAATGCCCTGGCCGCCGTCATCACCCGCGGTCTCGCGGAGATCTCCCGATTGGCGTGCGCCCTGGGAGGACGGCGCGAGACCCTGGCCGGGTTGAGCGGATTGGGTGACCTGGTGCTGACGTGCACCGGGGGCCTGAGCCGGAACTGGCACGTCGGCCGGGAGCTCGGCCGCGGCCGGGCGCTCGATGAGATACTGACGGGCATGCAGTCGGTTGCAGAGGGAGTCAAGACCACCACCGCGGCCATCGAGCTCGGACGCCGGCATGACGTCGATCTGCCGATAACCGTCCAGATGGGCGCGGTCCTGGCCGGCCGGATCGACGTGCGGGCGGCCGTCGAAGAGCTCATGCTGCGCCGGCAGCGGCACGAATCGGACGGCCTGTGAGAAAGGGGAATCGTGAGCTTCCTTGAACGGCTCCGGACCGGCTTGCGACGGACCGCCGGCCAGTTCCGGGGGCGTTTCGACGACCTGCCGGACGCCCGACCCGCCGGCGACGGCGCGGCGGGCCGCGCAGTCGCCTCCCTCGACACCCTCGACGCCCTCGAGGAGGTCCTGCTCGAAGCCGATCTCGGGGTCGCCGCGACCACCCGCCTCGTCGAGGCAGTGCGCGATCGAGCCGGCAACGGGGATCTGCGCTCGGTAGTCAAGGCCGAGCTGCTGCGCGTGCTCGCCGCCGCCAATCCCGTCCCCGTTCCGGCTGCACGACCCCGCGTGGTGCTCGTCGTGGGGGTCAACGGGACCGGAAAGACCACCACCGTGGGTCGGTTGGCGCGGTTGATCATGCAGGCCGGCGAGCGGCCGGTCATCTGCGCCGCAGATACCTTTCGGGCGGCGGCGGTCGAACAACTGGAGGTCTGGGCACGGCGGGTGGACGCGGACTTCGTCCGGGCCCGTCCCGGATCCGATCCGGCGGCGGTGGTCTTCGACGCGATTTCCTCGGGGAAGGCGCGGGGGCGTGACGCGGTTCTGGTAGACACCGCCGGGCGCCTCCACACCCGCTCGAACCTGATGGGCGAGCTCGAGAAGATTCGGCGGGTGGCGGGGCGGGCGGTCGAGGGCGCGCCGCACGAGACCCTTCTCGTGCTCGACGCCACCGTGGGACAGAACGGGTTGTCCCAAGCCCGGGCGTTTCTCGAGTCGGCGGGGGTCACCGGGATCGTGCTGACGAAGCTGGATGGCACCGCAAAGGGCGGAATCGCGGTGGCAATCACGGCGGAGCTGGGGGTTCCCATCCGCTACGTCGGGGTCGGAGAGCAGATCGACGATCTGCTTCCGTTCTCGCCGGCGGAGTACGTGGACGCCCTGTTCGAATCGGGATGGTGACCGGGAGGTCGGCCCATGGCGACCGGGTCTCGCCGGTCTCGCCCGACATGACGGACGATGCGCTGATGGATCTGGCCCTGGATCTCGCGGCGCGCGGGCGTGGGGCCACCAGTCCCAATCCGATGGTGGGAGCGGTTCTCTGGAACGGGGGCCGGATCGTGGGACGCGGGTATCACGTCCGGGCCGGCGCCCCGCACGCCGAGGTGGTCGCCATTGATGAGGCCGGCGCGGCGGCGCGCGCGGCGACGCTCTATTGCACGCTCGAGCCCTGTTGCCACACCGGCCGGACCGGTCCGTGCGTGGACCGCATCGTCGAGGCCGGCGTGCGCAGGGTAGTGGTCGGTGTCGAGGATCCCGACCCCCGCGTGGACGGCGGCGGCATCCGGCATCTGCGTGCCCGCGGGATAGAGGTCGCGGTGGGAGTCGGCCGCCCGCGCGCCGCGCGCCTGAACGAAGCGTTCCTCACCGTCAAGAGGCGCCTGCGGCCGTTCGTGACCCTGAAGGCGGCGGTGAGTCTCGATGGACGTATCGCGGCCGCACCCGGCCGGCGGACCCCGCTCACCGGCCCGCAATCGCAGGACCATGCGCATGAGATACGGGCGGGCGTGGATGCCATCGGAGTCGGGTCCGAGACGGTGCTGGTGGACGATCCGCGGCTGACCGCCCGGGGCCCCGCCCGGCAGCGCCCGTTCGTTCGGGTGCTGTTCGACACCCGGATGCGGACGCCGCCGCACGCGCGCGTGCTGACGACGTTGACGCACGGTCCGGTCGTGGTCATGACCACCGACGCCGCGGTGGACGCCTGGCCGGCCCGGGCGGCGGCGCTGGAGCGGGCGGGCGCCACCGTCGAGCGGCTGCCGGCGCGCGATCCCGCCCTGGCGGTGTCGCGGCTGCTGGCCTACGGCGTGAGCGACCTGTTGATCGAGGGTGGGGCGGAGGTCCATCGGGCCGCGTGGACGGCGGGAATCGTCGATCGGGTACGGTTGTATCTGTGCCCGGTGACCCTGGGGCCGGCCGGAGTCCCGTGGATGGCGGACGCGCGTTTCTCCTTGGCCGCGCTCGGTCCGGTGCGGACCCGATGCCTGGGCGAGGATGTCCTGTTGGAGGCCGATGTTCAACGGTTTGATTGAGGGGCTCGGCGAGGTGACCGAGCTGGCGGCGATCCCCGCGGGGTTGCGGTTGGAAGTGCGGACCCCGGTGGCGCGCGAGCTGGCTCTCGGGGAGAGCATCGCGGTCAACGGCGTCTGTCTCACGGTGATCCGGGCGGACGAGGGGTCGTTCTCGGCGGAGGTGTCGCCCGAGACGAGGCGGGTGACCAATCTGGGCGCGCTCCAACTGCGGGACGCGGTGAACCTGGAACGCTCCATGCGTGCGGATGCGCGGGTCGGCGGGCACTTTGTGCAGGGCCACGTCGACGGCACCGGCCGGATCGAGGGCATTCGGCACGATGCGGAGTTCCGCTGGATCTCCCTGTCGTTTCCCACCGCGTTGTCGCCCTACCTGGTACGCAAGGGGTCGATCGCCGTCGACGGGATCAGCCTGACGGTGGCGGAATTGCGGGACGCCGGTTTCGATGTGCAGATCGTGCCCTACACGTGGGACCACACCACCCTGGGGCGGGCGCAGGTCGGCACCGTCGTCAACCTCGAGTGCGATATCATCGGTAAGCACGTCGTCCGAGCCTTGGAAGTCGGAGAGTTCGGGAGGTCCGGGGCCGGTGAACGCGAGGAGCGTCATGGCTGAAGAAAGCACTGGCACGCAGGCCCGTCGAAGGCGGTTGGCGCTGGCCGATGCGCCGCGCCGCGGGCCGTTCGCCCCGGTCGACGAGGCGGTGGACGCGATTCGCGAGGGACGGATGGTCATCGTCGTCGACGACGAGGACCGCGAGAACGAAGGCGATCTGACGATCGCGGCCGAGAAGACGACCCCCGAGCTGATCAACTTCATGGCGAAGCACGGGCGGGGCCTGATCTGTCTCCCGATGACCGGAGACTGGCTCGACCGTCTGAACGTTCCCCTCATGGTGCGGGAGAACACGTCCCAGTTCACCACCGCGTTCTGCGTGTCGATCGAGGCGAAGGAGTCGACGAGCACCGGGATCTCGGCGGCCGATCGGGCGACCACCGCGCGGGTCGCCGCGGACCCGGCCACGAATCCGCGGGATCTGGCCCGTCCCGGGCACATGTTCCCACTGCGGGCGCGGGACGGCGGAGTGCTGGTGCGGGCCGGCCAGACCGAGGCGGCCGTCGATCTCGCGCGGATTGCCGGTCTCAATCCCGTCGGCGTCATCTGCGAGATCATGAACGACGACGGCACCATGGCTCGGGTGCCGCAGTTGCGGCGGTTCGCTCGCCGGCACAAGCTGCTCATGATCACGATCGCCGATCTGATCAAGTACCGCATGCGCAACGAGCGGCTGGTGCGGCGGGTGGCGTCGTCGAAGCTGCCGACCGATTGCGGGGACTTCGAGCTGGTGGCGTTCGAGAGCATCGTCAACGGCGAGACGCACGTGGCGCTCGTACGGGGCGACATCGGGGACGGTGACGATGTGCTCGTGCGGGTGCATTCCCGCTGTCTGACCGGCGAGGTCTTCCATTCCGCCCGGTGCGACTGCGGTCCCCAGCTCAATGCGGCCATGGAGCGGATTGCGACCGAGGACCGGGGCATTCTCCTGTATCTGAACCAGGAGGGCCGCGGAATCGGTCTGACCAACAAGATCCGCGCCTATGATCTGCAGGATCAGGGGTACGACACGGTGGAGGCCAACGAGCGGCTCGGGTTCAAGCCGGACCAGCGCGACTACGGGATCGGCGCGCAGATTCTGGGCGAGCTCGGAGTCAAGAGCATGCGGCTGCTGACCAACAACCCCCGCAAGTTCATCGGGCTGGAAGGCTACGGATTGTCGGTGGCGGCCTCGCTGGCCCTCGAAGTGCCGACCACCGGGGCGGCCCGTTCGTACCTTCAGACCAAGAAGGCCAAGCTGGGACACACCTTGAAATCCGTGTGAACGAGTCGCCGCACGCCCCCTGCCGCATTTCCGTTGACAAGAGGCGTCCGTAGAGCGCTATCATAAGCGGTTACGATTGGTCTGCTTCCCCCTGGTTACAGATGTTCGGCTCGCTGAGTGAACGACTGCAATCGGTGTTCTCCGCCGTGCGTCGCGACGTCCGCCTGACGCCCGAGTCGGTGGAGACCGCGTTGCGCGAGATCCGACTGGCCCTCCTCGAGGCGGACGTCAACTTCAAGGTCGTCCGCGCCTTCATCGATCGGGTGCGGGACCGCGCCGTCGACCGCGCGGTCTTGGAGAGCCTGACCCCGACCCAACAGGTCGTGGCGATCGTGCGCGACGAGTTCCGTGCGTTGCTGGGCGATGGGCAGGGCGGCCTGCCGCCAAGCCGCCAACGCCCGCAGGTCGTGTTGCTGCTCGGGTTGCAGGGGGCGGGAAAGACCACCACGACCGTCAAGCTGGCCAAGTGGCTGGAGCAGCAGGGCCGGCACGCGCTGGTGGTGTCGACGGACGTGCGTCGGCCGGCCGCCATCGAGCAGTTGCGGGTGCTGGCCGGCGATGCCGGCATTCGCGTGCACGAGCCGGATTCGGGAACGGGCGTGGTGGCCCGTGCCGAAGGGGCGGTCGACTCGGCCCGATCCATGGGATTCGACGCGGTGCTCGTCGATACCGCGGGTCGGCTGCATATCGCGGACGATCTGATGCGCGAGTTGGAAACGCTGAAAGCCACGGTAGAGCCGTCGGACCTGCTCTACGTGGCGGACGCGATGACGGGTCAGGATGCGATCAAGAGCGCCGGAGAATTCAACCGGCGGATCGGGATCGACGGCGTCGTGCTGACCAAGATGGATGGGGACGCCAGAGGCGGCGCGGCGCTGTCGGTGGTCTCGGTGGTCGGAGTGCCGGTGACCTTCGTCGGCGACGGCGAGCGGATCGACGACTTCCATCCGTTCCAACCGGACCGTCTGGTATCGCGGATGCTCGGGATGGGCGACGTCCTGTCGCTCGTCGAGAAGGCGGAGCAGGTGGTCAGCCGCGAGGATGCGTCGCGGCTCGAACAGAAGATCCGGCGAAACGACTTTACCCTGCAGGACATGCGGGACCAGTTGACCACCGTGAAGCGGATGGGGCCGCTGGATCGCCTGATGGATCTCATCCCGGGGATGGGGCAGATGGCCTCGCGCCTGCCCGGCGAAATGGACCCGGGGGCGCTCGGGCGCACCATGGCCATCATCGATTCGATGACTCGGCGGGAGCGGGTCCAGCATCAGGTCATCAACGGCAGCCGCCGGCGCCGGATCGCCCGCGGGAGCGGGACGACGGTCCAGGAGGTCAATCGTCTCTTGAGGCAGTTCGTCGAGATGCGCCGTGTGCTGCGCTCGGTCGGCGCCGCGTCTCGGTCTCGAAAAGGGAAGCGCGGCCGGCGGGCCATGGCTCTGCCGCCGGGGATGCGGTTTCCCGGACGCTAGGATTCTGCGCCGTCGAACGGCACGGACTCCCGGAGGGTTGGTTGGGCGGAAAGCGGAGCCGCGAGGCGACGATTTCCAGGCCGGGATTCTGCGCCGCGGAAACGGAACGCGCGGGGTGAGGAGAAGACAGGCAATATGTTGACTATTCGATTGACTCGGGTCGGGACGACGAAAAGGCCGGTTTATCGCGTGGTGGTCATGGAATCGCACATGCCGAGAGACGGCCGCTTCGTCGAGTCGTTGGGGCACTACAATCCGCGCCCGGAGCCGGAAGTGCTTCAGGTCGACCACGACCGGGTGGCTTACTGGATCGGCAAGGGGGCGCGTCCGTCCGACACCGTTCGCACGTTGCTCGCACGCCATCCCGCTCCGCCGGCGCCGGTCGGCGAGCCGGAGGCGTCCGATGCCGCCGGCGCCGCGTCGAGCGACGAACCCGCGGTGACGGCATGAGCCGTGCGCGAGACGTCGTCGAGGTCATCGCCCGGGAACTGGCGGATCGCGCCGAGGATATCTCCGTGACGGAGCGGGACGGGCAGGATACGACCCATGTCGAGCTGTCGACGGCCGGTCAGGACCTCGGCCGCATGATCGGACGTCAGGGCCGCACGGCGGCGTCCATACGGGCGCTGGCGACGCTGGCCGCCGAGTCGCAGGACCGGCGGGTTGTCGTCGATTTCGTCGACGAGCCAGTAGCGGGCGATTTCGGGGCCGGAGGCGGAGGTGTCGGCGAACGAGACCGCTGACGGCGTACCGAGCGCAGATCCGTTCGCGATCGCGTGTCCGGAGGATCGAGCCGCGGCCATGTCGAACTGGGATGCGATGATTTTCGTGGGATGCATCGCCCGGCCGCACGGAAACGCCGGCCGGGTCGTCATCAATCCGGACACCGATTTCGTCGAGGAGCGATTCCGGCCGGGAAATGTCGTCTACGTTCGCCGCCGGGAGGATGTCGAACGACTCGTGATCCAGGACGTGCGTTTCCACCGGGGCCGGCCCATCGTCGGGTTCGACGGCGTTGGGACCATCCCGGGTGCGGAAGCGTTGGCGAATGCCGAGGTTCGGGTGCCGGCGGAGGCCCAGGGAGGCTTGCCGGCCGATACGTTCTACTACCACGAATTGATCGGATGCCGCGTGGAAACGGTCGGGGGATGTGCGGTGGGAACGGTCACCTCGGTCGAAGGGAGTGGTGACGCGTACCGGTTGGTCATCGAGGACTCCTCCACCGAGGTGCAGGTGCCGCTGGTCGCTCCGATCTGCGTGCGTGTCGATCCGCGGGAACGGGTGATCATCCTCGCCCCCCCGGAGGGGCTGCTCGATCTCAACCTTTCGCGTCGTTCCCGCGGCGGCGTCGAGTGATGGAGGGCGATACTGAGGTTCGACATCGTCACCGTTTTCCCGCACATGGTGGACGTGATGGTGCGGGAGGGTGTGCTCGGCCGGGCTCTTGAGCGGGAGATCGTGCAGCTCGGCGTCCACGATCTGCGCGACTACACGTCGGACCGGCACCGCACCGTGGACGACGTGCCGTACGGCGGGGGACCGGGGATGGTGCTGAAGGCGGAGCCGTTCGTCGATGCGGTCGCCGCGATCCGGAACCGGCACGGCCAGCCGGACGCGGTGGTGCTGATGTCGCCGCAGGGCCGGTCGTTCTCTCACGAGGAAGCGTTGCGGCTGAGCCGGTTGCGGCACGTCGCGCTGCTCTGCGGCCGCTACGAGGGCATCGACGAGCGCGTGCGGGATCTGGTGGCGACCGAAGAGATCTCCATCGGGGACTACGTGCTGACCGGCGGGGAGTTGCCGGCGGCGGTGGTGGTCGACGCGGTTGCCCGGTTCGTGCCCGGCGTCGTTGGCGACGCCCGGTCGGTCGACGACGATTCTTTCGTGCGCGGCCTGTTCGATCATCCGCACTTCACCAGGCCGGCGGTGATCGATGCGCACGCGGTGCCCGATGTCCTGCTGTCGGGGCACCACGGTGAAATCCGCCGCTGGCGCAAGCGGGAGGCGCTGAAGCGAACCTTGACGCGCCGGCCGGATCTGCTGAGCGTCGCGACTCTGGACGGTGAGGATCGGGCAATTCTGGAAGAGTTGAAGAGCCGCGTTCGCGAGAACTGACAGGTCCTCGCGAACGCGAATGTGTGCGACGGGTCGGCCGGTGCGAACCGGCCGACCCGTTGAACCTGGAGCGGTCAGATGAATGCCATCGAGACGATAGAACAGGAGCAACTGCGCGAGCGCCCGGACCTGCGACCAGGCCTGACGGTTCGCGTGCACGTCAGGATCCGGGAGGGAGAGAAGGAACGCATCCAGGTCTTCGAGGGGGTCGTCATCTCGATTCGCCGCGGCGGGCCTCGGGCGACGTTCACGGTGCGGAAGGTGTCGTTCGGACAGGGCGTCGAACGCATCTTCCCGCTGCACTCGCCGTCGATCGACAAGATCGAGATCGGGCGCGCCGCCCGGGTGCGGCGGGCCAAGCTCTACTTCCTTCGCGGTCTGCGAGGCCGTGCGGCTCGGTTACGCGAACGGCGTCGGCCCAGCGAGGGATCGAAGAAGAAGCAGAAGAAGTAGCCACCCTTGGAGCCCGTTCGAATGCCGGGGCGCCGTTGCCACGGAGGCCGGGGACTTGACGCTTGAGAAACGGGAGTCAGCGGGCCGGATCCGTACGCGCCGGCGTGCACGGCCGTCGGCGCGGCGCACGGCAGAGAACGCGCTGTGCCGGATGGGGTTCGTCCGGATCGCGGGGGTCGACGAGGCCGGTCGAGGATGTCTGGCGGGCCCGGTGGTTGCCGCTGCGGTCGTGCTGTCTTCCCGGCGCCTCACCGGGCTTCGGGACTCGAAGCTCCTGAGCGGCGTGGCGCGGGAGCGCCTGTATGACAGGATCGTGGATTCCTGCCTGGCGTGGGGGGTCGGCGCGCGGGAACCGGAAGAGATCGACCGGACAAATGTGCATCGAGCGTCTCTGGCGGCGATGCGGGACGCGTTGGTCGGTTTGACGCCGTTGCCGGATTTCGTCCTCGTCGATGCGTTCCGGGTCCCGTCACTTTTCATTCCACAACGCGGCGTGGTCGGGGGAGACCGGCAGTGTGCCTGCATCGCCGCCGCGTCGATCGTGGCCAAAGTGACACGTGACCGCCTGATGGTCCATCTGCATCAGGTGGACGATCGGTACGGATTCGATCGCCACAAGGGATACGCGACCCGGGAGCACGTGGCGGCCGTGGCTCGCTACGGTTATTCGGCGGCGCATCGCCGGACGTTTCGACCGTCCTCTTTGTTTGATACCATCGGACAGCGGGCGGACCCTGCGGGAGGATGAGATTCACCGACTGGCTCGGACCCTGCTGATCGTCTATCTCCTCGAGACGGGTCTGGTGCTGCTGCTGGCGCCATGGTCCATCGTGTGGGAGCGAAACCTGTTCGTCGAGGTCCTGCCGTCCTGGGGAAACGTGGCTCGTCTGGACGGTGTCCGGGGAGCGGTGTCGGGGGTTGGTCTCGTGAGCCTCGGTATCGGCGTATCGGAGTTGACGGTCATGTTGGGGGCCGCAATCCTGCGGCGCCGCGAACGCCTGTCGCCGCCCGCCGCCGGGGTGGAGCCTGCGCTCGCGGAGGAGGCCGGTTCCTGGCTGCGGAAGCCTTGACCCGCCGGCCGCTCGTTGCGCTGGTCACGAGCCGGCGTCGTCTGGCGCCTGACGGCGGCGGTACCGACATCGTGAAGAAGCTGATCGCATCTGCGGTCGACGCGGGCGTGGACATCATTCAGATTCGCGAACCGAGCCTTCCCGATCGCATGCTGTTCGATCTGGTGTCCGGGGCGGTCGACGTTGCGCGAGGAACCGGGAGTGTCGTTCTGGTCAACGATCGATTCGACGTGGCGTTGGCGGCCGGGGCCGCGGGGGTGCATCTGCGGACCTCGTCGGTTCCCGCGCCGATGATGCGGCGCCATGTGCCCCGCGGGTTCCTGCTGGGACGTTCCGTGCATGGGGCGGCAGAGGCGGGGCGCGTGGCCGCCGTGGGCGGCGTGGACTATCTGACCATGGGTACCGTGTACGCGTCCGCGTCGAAGCCCGGCCGGGCCGCCTGCGGTGTCGATGCGCTCGCCGCCGTGACCCGGGCGGTGCGTCTTCCGGTGTTGGCGATCGGCGGCGTGACCGTCGACAGGACCCGGGAAGTGCTGGATGCCGGGGCGGCCGGCGTGGCCGCGATCGGTCTCTTCGCCGAGCCGGGACGCGCGGCCGGCTTCGATGCAATCACCTCAACCGTAGCGGAGATTCGCCGATGCTCCGAGAGACATTGAACGTCATTTCGACCGGTTCGGAGGCGCCGCCTGAGCTGTCCGCGGACGTGGGGGGCCGTCTTCGCGCCGCGCGCGAGGCCAAGAACCTGGAACTCCGGGACATAGCCTCGACGACGAAAATCTCGATCGGCGCGTTGGAGGCTCTCGAGCAGAACGATTTTTCTGCGTTACCGGGTGGGATTTTCACACGGGCCTTCGTGCGATCGTTCGCGAGCGAGGTCGGGTTGGATCGCGAAGAGACAACGCGTGACTTCATGGCGCAGGCTCCGGCCGAGGCGACCCAGGACTCGGCGGGACCGAGCGAGCAGGAGCAGATGCTCAGCCCGCGGCAGGTGCTCGAGACCATAGCCAAGGTCCTGGTCGTCGGAGTACCGCTGGCGGCGCTGCTGTTTCTGGGAATTCGCGGCGTATCGAGCGTTTACCCGGGTCTGGAGGAAACCGGCGCCCCGGTCGGTGCGATGCCCGCCCCGCCGCCGGTAACGCCCGCCGCGCCGGTCGATGTCGAGGAGGCCGCGGCCGTTTCGGAGCCGTTGGCCATCGTGCTGCGACCCAGCGGCGAAAGTTGGGTTTCGCTGACGGTGGACGGGGAATTGGTGGTGTCCCGCATCATGCAGGCCGGCGAAGAGGAATCCTACGAGGCCGAGGACGAGATTACTCTCAACATCGGGAACGCCGGGCAGTTCGATTTCACGATCAACCAGCAGGACGGGCGTTCCCTCGGCGGCCGGGGCGAGGTGGCGACCGCCACCATCACCCGCGAGAACTATGGCACCTATCTCCAGCCGTGACGACTTGACACCGGCGGTGTCCGCCCGCGGAGTTGTCGCCGATGCGGGCCGCGCGGCGTGTCCTGTGTCAGTTTCCCCAGTCGTATCCGACCGCGCGTAGTAGTACGCGCCGCTGTAGCCCCACGGCGTGTACTCGCAGTACTGCTCACCCACCGACATCGCGATCGCGGACACCTGCGAGTAGGTGTCGAAGGCGTTCCGGGCGCCGAGGGCGAGGGTCGTTCCCCGCGCGCGATCGATGCTCAGCTCCAGGCCGACGATCGGCCGGCCGGCGAAGAAGCCGTGGGCCAGACCCCCGGAGCGTGAGAAGACCTCCCCGTATCCGCTGTCGTAGTCGTACCAGCCGCCGAATCCGCCGCTGATCGGGTGGGTGTTGGCGGCGAACGACGGGATGACGCGTCATCCCGTCGTCGCGCCTGCCGTGCTGGCGCCTCGCCGGCCCGAATGTCGGCTCTGGCACGATTCAAGGGAGCCTCACCCTGGAATGCGGGCTCGAGGCGGTCAATCGAGTCTCTCGACGCGGAGGCCTTCGAGGTCGATCGGACTGTCGAGCAGGCGGGCGCCGGCTCCGGCCACCGCGTCGCGCACCGCGTTGCGCCGGTCCGGGTCGACGAGGAAGAAGACGCATCCGCCGCCGCCCGCGCCGCAGACCTTGCCGGCCGCCGCGCCGGCCGCGGTCGCGGCCGCGAACAGCCGGTCGATCGCCGGCGTGGTGACCCCGGGCGCGAGAGCCTGTCGCTCACGCCATTCCAGCGTCACCTGCCTGGCGAGCTCGGTCCAATCGTGCCGGGTCAGGGCGTCCCGGGTCGCCGCCGCGATCTCCGTGATGCGGCGGAAGTGCGCGACGATCGTGGAATCGCCCTCGATGTGCCGCCGGGTGATCTCCCAATTGTTGATGCCGGACGATCGGGAATCGCCGCTGTAGGCCAGCACGATACGGCGCCCGAGGTCCGTCGGATCGACATCGAGGGGGACCCGACGCACGCCGGCCGGTCCGAGCTCTATCGCCGAAACGCCGCCGTAGCAGGCCGGCCGGTAGTCCTGGACGCCGGTCGGAATTCCCAGCGTGCGGGCCTCCAGATTCATCGCCAGGGTCAGGAGCTGTTCGGCCGGATAGTCGACCTGACACCATTCGGCGAGGGCGGCGCATACCGCGACGTTGAGCGCGGAAGATCCCGCGATCCCGGCCCCCAGCGGCGAAGCCGCGCGCGTTGCGATCCGTACGCCGTCGACCTGAAAGAACCGGGCGATGTGGGCGAGCAGGCGGTTGTCGCCGTCGGTGGGAAGCTGCCGCCATCCGTCGGCGGACAGGTTGGCGCCGGTATCCTCGGACACGATCTGCAGGCGGCGATCCGGACTGGCCGACACCGTGCAGACCGCACGTTGCACGATGGCCGCGTTCACCGTCTGCGCGCCTGGGTGAAAGAGATACAGAGGCCAGATGTCGAGGGTGCCCCCGGCGAGATCGATGCGCGTCGGGGCCGATGTCAGCACTTGCACGCGCGCATTATAATCGGGAGGTGTTGCCCCCCGTGCCGGCCCGACGGCGCCGGCCCTTGCTTCCGGTCCGCGGGCTGGCGGTCCGCTTCGAGATGGAGTGTTGTTCGTGACCGCTCTCGGTCGTCGCGTGGGACAGATGATGATGGCCGGGTTCGGCGGATCCACGGTGCCGGTCGAGCTCCGTGCGCTGGCTCGTGAATGGGATCTCGGCGGGGTCGTGCTGTTCGCGCGCAACGTCGAGGCGCCGGAGCAGGTCGCGGAGTTGACGTTCGAGGCCGAAGGACTCGCGCGGGAAACGCCGTTGTGGATCGGGATCGACCAGGAAGGGGGCCGGGTCGCCCGGCTGCGGGCGCCGTTCACCGAATGGCCGGCGATGGCCCATCTCGGGAGGCACGGCGCCGATGCCCTGGCCCGCCGCTTCGCTCAGGCTCTGGCGGCCGAGCTGTCCGCGGTGGGAGTGACCCTGAACTTCGCGCCGGTCCTCGACCTCTACAACGACGCGGCGGACCCGGTGATCGGAGATCGAGCGCTCTCATCGGACGCCGAGGCGGTGGGACGGCTCGGCCGCAGCATCGTCGCCGGCCTGCAGGAAGGCGGGGTGGCGGGCTGCGCCAAGCACTTTCCGGGGCACGGCGACGCCGAGGTCGACTCCCATCGGGAGCTCCCCGTGGTCGAGCACGATCCGGAACGGCTCCGTGCGCATGAAATGGCGCCGTTTCGGGCCGCGGTCGAGGGGGAGGTTGCGGCCGTGATGACCGCCCACGTGGTCTATCCGGGGCTGGACGAGGAGCATCCGGCGACCCTGTCCCGCACGATCGTCGACGGGATCCTGCGGCGCGAGTACGGTCATCGCGGGCTCATCGTGACCGATGATCTGGAAATGGGGGCGATCACCGCGGACCGGACGGTGGAGCAGGCGGCGGTCCAGGCGATCGCGGCCGGATGTGACACCATCCTGGTGTGCGGGGCATCGGTCGAACGGCATGCATCGGTCCTCGAGGCGATCATTCATGCGGTCGAGGCCGGTGATCTGGATCGCCGGCTCGTCGAAGAGGCGTGGGTCCGGCACCAACGCGTCAAGGCGCGCTTTCTGGGCGGAGCGCGGCCGCGCCGGCCGCTGTCGCGCCGGCAGATTCTGGAACGGATCGGTTCCGCCGAGCACCAGTCGGTGGCGGAAGCGATCGCACGGGCCTGATTGTGGAGCCGCGGTCCGGGGTCCATGCCGTCCTCCGGGCGCATTCGACCATTCCCGGCGCCCCGCGACGCCTGACCCAGGGGTCCGACGCCCGATGCTGAAGCCCCGCCGCCTCCTGTCCGGCGACCGGATCGCGGTCGTGGCGCCGGCGAGCTCGTTCGACCGGAGCCAGTTCGACCGGGGCGTGACCGAGATTGGACGGCTCGGCCTGCGGCCGGTGCTCACCGACGGGCTCTTCGACCGCCGCGGATACGTGGCGGGAGAGGCACGCCGCCGCGCCGCGGCGTTGACCGCGACGTGGCGCGACGCCTCGATCGCCGCGGTGATCGGGGCGCGCGGCGGATACGGGAGCGCCCAACTGCTCCCGCTGCTCGATTGCGCCGACGTCGGCGAAGTTCCGCAGGCGTTCATCGGCCACAGTGACCTCACTGCGTTGCTGGTCTATCTCACGACCCATTGCGGGGTGGTCTGCTTTCATGGGCCGATGGTGGTCAATCTGGCCGGAGGAGACACGACCTATGACGCGGATTCCTTCCGGCGCGGCCTGATGGCCGGTGAGCCGATGGGCGAGCTCGGGGCCGACGGGGTCCGGGTGCTTCGATCCGGTGACGTGCGCGGGCCGCTGCTCGGCGGCACGCTCACGCAATTGGCGGCGTCGCTCGGCACGCCCCAGGCGTTCTCCCCCCCGGCCGGGTACGTATTGCTGCTCGACGAGATTGGCGAGCGTCCCTTTCGGATCGACCGGATGTTGACCCAGTTGATCGGGAGCGGCGTGCTGGGCCGCGCCGTGGCGGTCGTGTGCGGGGAGTTTCCCGGGTGTGACGAACCAGACGGTCACGTGACCGCCTGCGGTGTCGTCGCGGATCTGCTCGACGCCTTTCCGGGACCGGTTCTGTTCGGGTTCCCGACCGGTCACACCACCGGACCGGCCCTGACGGTGCCGTTGGGGGTGGAGGTGCGGGTGGTGGGCGGCGGACGCCCCCGCCTCGTGGTGACCGAATCGGCAGTCCGTTGACCCGGCCGAGCGCCGCCAATCCAGAAAATGCGCCAATCCGGAAAATGAAGGTACACCTCATCGGAATCTGCGGCACCGCGATGGCCACCCTGGCCGCCATGCTCAAGGAGGAAGGCCATGCCGTCGGCGGCTCCGACCAGCATGTCTATCCCCCGATGAGCGATTTTCTCGCCGCGCGGGGGATCCCCTGTCTGGACGGCTTCGATGCGTCGCACGTCGCGGCCGACGTCGATCTGGTGGTCATCGGCAACGCGGTGTCGCGAGGGAATCCGGAAGTCGAGGCGGTGCTCGATCGCGGGCTCCGGTATCGCTCGCTGCCGGAGATGGTGCGGGAGACGTGGCTGTGGGACCGCCGGTCGATTGTCATCGCCGGCACCCACGGCAAGACGACGACCGCATCCCTGGCGGCCTGGATGTTGACGGAGGGCGGCCGCGACCCGAGCTTCCTGGTCGGCGGCGTGACCGGAAACTTCGCGTCCAGCTACCGGTTGGGACAGGGCCGCGAGTTCGTGATCGAAGGAGACGAGTACGACAGTGCATTCTTCGACAAGACCGCAAAGTTCCTGAAGTACCTTCCGGACATCGCGGTGGTGGGCAACCTCGAGTTCGATCACGCCGACATCTACGCCGACTTCGAGGCGATTCGCGTGGCCGTCCGGCGGCTCGTCACCCTGCTTCCGCGGCGCGGGTTGCTCCTCGTCGGCGCCGACAGCCCTGCCGCCCTCGAGATGGGCGCCGGGGCGCCCTGCCCCGTGGAGACGTTCGGATTGGCTCGCGGCGCCGATTGGCGGGCGACGGCGGTCGAGCCGGGTCCGGACGGAACCGCGATGACGGTAGAGCATCGCGGCTCGCCGATCGGCCGGGTACGCATACCGCTGGTCGGCGCCTTCAACGTGCGGAACGTGTTGGCGGCGCTCGCGGTAGCCCGCACGGTCGGATTGGAGATCTCCACCATCGCCGGGGCGGTCAGCCGGTTCGCGGGGGTTCGCCGGCGTCTCGAGATCCGCGGGCGCGAGCGGGAAGTCACCGTGTACGACGATTTCGCTCATCATCCGACCGCGGTCAGCGAGACGTTGTCCGGACTGCGGGCGGCATTCCCGTCGCGGCGGATCTGGGCGTTGTTCGAGCCCCGATCCGCCACCGCGTGCCGGCGCGTCTTCCAGTCGGCGTTCGCGGAGGCGTTCGGCGACGCAGACGAGACGATCGTCTGGCGGGTGTATCGCTCGACGTTGCCGGCCGCCGAGCGGCTGTCGGAACCGGAGCTGGCGGCGGCAATCCGCGACCGGGGCGGACGCGCCCGGTATCTGCCGGAGCTGGCGGACATCGTACGGGTGGTGGTGGACGAAGCGCGGGAGGGCGACCTCGTCGTGGTGATGTCGAACGGGGCGTTCGGCGGCATCCATGGACAGCTCCTGGAGGCGCTCGCGGCTTCCTCGAGCCCGCTTCGGAGCCCCGTGGCGGAATGAGCGCCGGATGAGGCGGTGTGGACCGTGACCGATCAGGCCCATCCGGCCCGGGACTGGCGTATTCGTCTGGCCGGAGATGCCGCCATCACCCTCGAGTTCGAGCCGCGTATCGATCCCGGCATCAACGCCAGGGTCGTGGCGGCGGCGGCCTGGGTCAGCGCCGAGGGGCACCGCGGGGTGCGCGACATCGTCCCGAGCTATCATGCGGTCACGGTGTACATCGATCCCCTGCGGGCGGATGCCGGCCGGGTATGGGCGGCGCTGGAGGAGGCGGCGACCGCGCCGGCGGCCGACGCGGACTCGTTCCGGGAAGTCGTCATCCCGGTACGCTACGGGGGAGGGGACGGGCCTGATCTGGACGAGGTGGCCGCCTTCGCTGCTTGTTCCGCCGCCGAGGTCATCCAGCGGCACGCCGCGATAACCTATCGCGTCTACATGGTCGGGTATCTGCACGGGTTTGCCTATCTGGGCACGGTGGATCCGCGCATCGCGATGCCCCGGCGTCCGACGCCCCGGCTGGTGGTGCCGGCCGGTTCGGTGGGCATCGCCGGTGGCCAGACCGGGGTGTATCCGACCCCCGCGCCCGGCGGCTGGCGCCTCATCGGGCGCACCGCGGTCCGGATCTTCGATGCCCTGCGCCATCCGCCGGGCTTGGTCGGTCCGGGAGATCGGGTCCGTTTCGAGCCGGTGCCACCCGGCACGCGGCCGGCAGGAGACGAAGCGTGATCCGGGTGGACGACCCGGGTCTCCTGACCACGGTGCAGGACGGTGGACGGTGGGGCTGCCAGCACCTCGGCGTGCCGGTCGCAGGACCGATGGACCCGGTGTCGCATCGGATGGCGAATCTCCTGGTCGGCAACCCCCCGGACCGGGCCACCCTGGAGGTGACCCTGGTCGGTCCCGAGCTCGAGTTTCTCGCCGATACGACCTTCGCCGTCGCCGGAGCCCGATTCGAGCTGTTTCTCGATGAACAGCCGATGCAGATCGCCGCCGCGGGCCGCGCCGGCCGGGGCAGCCGTCTCCGGTTCGGCCGCCGGACGGCCGGAGCCCGAGCCTATGTGGCGGTGCGAGGGGGTATCGACGTGCCGCCGCGTCTCGGAAGCCGGAGTACCGACCTGGCGAGCCATCTCGGGGGCCTCGGCGGGCGGCCGCTCCGAGCCGGCGACCGCCTCGACGTCGGTGCCGCGGGCGGAACACCGGTCTTGGGGCCCCGGCGGGGCCGGTCGTTCCGGCTGCCGGAGGGAGGCGCCACGGTACGATTCGTACCCGGACCGGATCTGCAGCGGTTCGACGGCGGCGCCCTGGAGCACTTCACGCACAGCCGGTTCACGGTGGGATCCGATTCGAACCGGATGGGCTACCGGTTGCAGGGACCCGCGATTGGCTTCGCCGACCCTGCGCCGGTCTTGTCGGCCGCCACCCCGCCGGGTACGATTCAGGTTCCTCCCTCCGGCCACCCGATACTGCTCATGGCGGATCGGCAGACGACCGGCGGCTATGCGGTGCTCGGCACGGTGATCACCGCCGATCTGGGGGTCGCCGGGCAGCTCGCTCCGGGAGACTGGATGACCTTCGATGTCTGCGACCATCACGGCGCGATGGCCGCCCTGATCGAGATGGAGCAGGGACTGATGCACCTGGTGGCTTCGTGACTGATTCGTCGGTATGCCCGCATCCGCCTGATCGGCGATCCATGGCAGAGGTCGGCACGACCGGCGCTCGCCTCGTGGAGGTCTTCGGGGACCGTATCCGGCCCCGGGCGCCGCTCGCGAACCTGACGACCTTTCGTGCCGGGGGGACGGCTGACTGGTTGGTCGAGACGGCGCAGGCGGCGGATCTGACCGCCGCCATCCGGATCGCGAACGCGCTGAAGCTGCCGCTGACGGTGCTGGGCGGCGGCTCGAACGTGCTGGTCGCCGACGCCGGCCTACGCGGCCTCGTCGTGCGCCTGCGTCACGGGAAGATCGCGGAAACCGACCCGGGCAGCGTGCGGGCGCACGGCGGCGTGACCGTCAACCACCTCGTGCGCTGGACGATTCAACGCGGCCTGTCCGGTCTCGAACGGTGGGCCGGCACGCCGGGCACGGTGGGCGGCGCCATTCGCGGCAACGTGCATTTCGAGGGCCGCTTGATCGGGGACGACGTGACGGCGGTGGGCCTCGTCGACCGTATCGGCACGGAGCTCGTCGTGCCGGGGGCGTCCATGGCGTTCGGGTACGACGACAGCCGGGTGCGACACAGCGGCGAGCTGGTGCGCTGGGCCGAGTTTCGGGTGGGCCGGGGTGCGGTGGCGGGATTGCGCGCGGCGGCCCGCCGGTCATTGGCGTTCCGCAAGCGGACCCAGCCCCTCGGGCAGGCGTCGGCGGGATGCGTGTTCCAGAACCCGCTTCAGGAAGACGGCTCACTGCCTGACGGGGTGCCGCGCTCGGCCGGCGCCCTGATTGAACGGGCGGGGCTGAAGGGGCGCCGGATCGGGGGGGCGGTCGTGTCACCGTTGCACGGGAACTTCATCGTGAACGCGGGGGGCGCCGCGGCCCGGGACGTCCGCCGCCTGATCGAGGTGTGCCGGACAGGGGTTGCCGAGCGGTTCGGCCTGGTCCTGCGCGACGAGGTCGTGTATCTGGGCGAGTTCGACGAGCGTGGATAAAACTGACATGGCGAGAGCGGTGGGAAGCAGTCTGACGAGTCTGGTGGTCGAGGGCGGTCATCGCCTGGAGGGCCGAATCGACGTCGAAGGGAACAAGAACGCGGCGCTGCCCCTGCTGGCCGCCTGTCTGCTGACGGAACGGACCTGCGTCCTCACCAACGTGCCCCGCATCAAGGACGTGCAGGTGATGTCGGATCTGTTGCGGGGGCTCGGCGCCGCGATCGAGGGGACCGGCGCCACCACCCTGCGGATCGACTGTGCGCGGATCACCGGCGACATTCCGGACCGCGACCTCGTCGGCCGATTGCGCGGCTCGGTGCTGTTGTGCGGCCCCCTGGTGGCGCGGCTCGGCCGGGTGCGTCTGGCGCCGCCGGGCGGCGATTTTCCGGCGCGCCGCACCCTGTCGGCCCATCTGCAGGCGCTGGAGGCGATGGGGGTGCGGCGTGTGCCGGATCGCAGCGGCGACTACGTGCTCGAAGCGCCGGAGGGCCTGCGGCCGGCCTCGCTGTTTCTGGAAGAGGCGTCGGTAACGGGAACCGAGACCGCCCTGCTGGCGGCGGCCGCCGCCCCCGGAGAGAGCGAGATTCGGCACGCCGCCTGTGAACCGCACGTGGTGGAGCTGTGCCGGTTCCTGACGCGGATGGGCGCCGAAATCGAAGGCGCCGGCACGTCCACCCTGCGGGTCGCCGGCGGCAAGCGGCTGACGGGCGTCGAGCATCGCCTGGGCGGCGACTATATCGAGGCCGGAAGCTGGGCGGTCGCGGCGGCCTTGACGGGCGGCGAGATCGACGTGCACGGGGCCGCCGCCGGTGACCTGGAACCGATCACCTCGGTGCTCAAGAGAATGGCCGTCGACTGCGAGGTGGACGACGATCGACTCCGGCTGCGCCCGTCGACGCCGGAGGCCATCCGGCAGATCACCACCGCGCCCTGGCCCGGATTCCCGAGCGACATGGTCAGTCTGATCTGTGTCCTCGCGACGCAGGCGCGGGGACGGACGCTGATCCACGACTGGATGTACGAGCTGCGGTTGTTCGCCCTCGAACAGCTGAGCGGGATGAACGCGAACCTGTTTCTGTGCGATCCCCACCGCATGATCGTCGACGGCCCGGCCGCGCTGATCGGCCGCACCCTCGACAGCCGGGATCTGCGGTCGGGAATGGCCCTCATTGCAGCCGCGCTGGCCGCGACCGGCACCAGCCGCATTCATCCTCTGGAGACGGTCGAGCGGGGCTACGCGCAACTCGTCGAGCGATTGCTCGGCCTGGGGGCGCACATAGAGGTAGAGAGTCCGTAACGCCGGCCGGCCGCCGGACGATTGCCGGCGCGGTGGACGGCGCGTGCCGGGCCGCGGGAGACCGGGTTAGCGCGGTTCGAGCGGCGGGGGCCTGATCGGGAGAACCTGTCCGGGTTCCGGACCGGGTAGCGGCGCAAGCCGTCCGCCGGCGGGCGGCCGGAGCGCGCCGGGGACGGGCACCGGTTCCCTCGAGTTTCTGTTGATCACGTCGCGGCCGCCGCCGCTCTCTCCGTCCACCCGAAACGCCCGCAGGTCGGTTTCCTCCAGTTCCAGGACCCGGAGGATGCGGGGGGTCAGGGTCACGATGATGTCGGTCTCCTGCGTCTCCAGACGATTGCGGGCGAACAGGCGGCCGATGATCGGCAGGTCGCTCAGACCGGGAATGCCCTCCAGCACTTCGCGCTCGTCGTCGCGGATCAGCCCCGCGAGGATGTTGGTCTCGCCGTTGCGCAGGCGAATGGTCGTGCTGATGGACCGTTTGCCGAAAGTCGGCAGGTTCCCGTACCCGACACCGGAGATGCTGACCACTTCGATGAGGAGGTCGAGAGAAACGTCGTCGTCGTGGTGGATATGGGGTGTGATCTCGATGTTGACGCCGACGTCGCGAAAGTTGAACGACGTCACGGGTTGCTGCTGGAGGCCGCCGGCCGCGAACGGGGTGAACGTGGTGACGGGGACCGGCACCTCGTCGCCGAACTGCGCCTCGGCGGTCTTCCCCGCCGACGTGCGGATATGGGGGTTGGCGAGCGTATGCGTGTGCTGGTCCCGTTTCAGCAGGCGATAGAACAATCCCGGGAGGTTGGCCACGAAGACGTCCGCGGCGGTGAGGCTGCCCAGGTCGTCGATGGACAGTCCGCCGGTCTCGTTGACAGCCAGCGCCCCGTCGATACCGACCGCGCCGGGCGATGCGAACTGGAGGCCGTATGCCCGCAGCCGTTGCCTGTCGACCTCCAGCAGCTCCACGTCGATCACCACCTCGGGCGGCGCCTTGTCGATGGCCGCGATGAGCCGGGCCGCGGCCGACACGCGCTCCGGCGTATCCCGGATCGAGAGGGACCGGGTGGCGGTGATCGGGGACAGTCGGCGCAGGTCGAGGACGAGGCGGAGCGCGTTGATGGTCTCCTCGACGTCCGCGTTGCTCAGGTAGAAGGTCCGGACGATCTCCTCCTCGTACTCGTTCCGCTTGGCGGGGGTGTCGGGAATGACGGCGACCGTCCGCGGCGCCGTGACGCGGTAGAAGTTCCGCGTGGAGCGGGCCACCGACGCGAGGGCCGCGGGCAGACGCGCGCCGCGCAGATCGACGGAGAGCCGCTGGTCGACGAAGGCGGGATCGAAGACGACGTTGACGTCGGAAAAAAGGCCCAGGGCGGTGAAGACGTCGCGCGTGCTCGCATCGCGAAAGACGAGCGAGTCCGGCAGGACGTCGTCCGGCAGTTCGAGCCCCTCCGGGGGTAGGAATCGGGTCCGTTCGATCAACGCCTCGATCTCGGTCTGACCGGCGCGGCGGGCGGCGCGCCGGGTCCGGACCAGCCCCGCCGTCTCGCGCAGCGCGTCCTGAATATCGCCGCTGGCGGGGTTGAGCTCGGCCGCGATCTGATTCTCGACCAGCGCGTCCTCGTAGTTCCCGAGACCGGCGAGGCGGCGCCCTTCCGCCTGGTGATACTGGGCGGCTCGCAGCTTGGCGCGATCGAGGTCCCGTTGGAGCGTCCGGTCGTCCGGTCGCTCCTCGAGCGCGCGCGTATACTCGACCACCGCTTCGTCGAAGTTCTCGGCCAGCTCCGCGGTGCGGGCCCGGTCCCTGGTGGTGGTCGCGCAGCCGGCGACGAGGACCAGACAGAGCCCGGCCACGGTCCACCCTGCGGCGGCAGGCGGCTTCGGGCGGCTACCGGAATGTTCCGGACGAGGTGGTGTCGATGACATCGGTATCGCGTGGAATGTCGAAGGTGAACGGGCGATCGGACAGGCCCACGTTCTCCCGCAGGTTCGAGAAGAAGAAGGTCGAGACGCCGCCTTGCAGGTCGTAGGCCACCAATCGGACGATGGCCAGCGACGGCGCGTCGATGACCAAGATCAGGAACTCGAAATCGCGTTCCGCGCGCGTCGGCGTCAGGCGCAGAACCCGGCTGTTCGGCGGCGGATCGTCGACGGCGTCGAACGCCGCCGTGAAATCGGTTGCGAAGCTTCCCGCGCCGGCCAGAAACAGGGCCGGGGTGGTGGCTTCGCCGTCCGCAGGGAGCGCGCCGATGATCACCTGACGGTCTTCCGGCAGATGGGAATAGAGATATTCGCCGTCCGACAGGTAGAGCTTGCGCTCCGGCTCCCGGTAGTCCCACCGCATTCGGCCGGGCTTCTTCACCAGAACCGTGCCCCGCTCGACGAGAGTCGTTCGCAGCAGGCCGCCCTGATAGGTATGCGTGAAGTCGGCCGAGAAGTCGCGTACGAGATCGTAGCGCCTCTGCAGCGCCTGCTGCAGGTCTTCGGGAGATTGGGGGAGCGGCTGTGCGCCCCCGCTCGGCATCAGGCCCCCGAGGTTCAGGCCGGTCGCCGCGAGAAGGAGCACAATCGAACGGATCCGGTCACGCATACGGGAGTCGCCAGTCGGCGCACGAGTTCACGGGAGCCTTCCGCCCGATCCCATCCAGTCTGCGCAGCGTTCGTGGTCCGGTGCCGAACCGGTTCATCCTATCATGCGCAATCGGGACTGAAGCGGTTGGAGGCATCGGCCTTCACCTTCCAGGCGCCGGCGCCGAACGGCCGCCGGGTGGCGCCGTCGTCTCCACGCTCACGGCGATGAGGGGTTGCGTCGCGATCGGGCCTCCGGGATGGTGCATTTCTCGTCTGACGCCCATGCCGCTTTCGATGACTGACGCTGCTGTCTTGCTTCCCGGCTACGGTACGAACATTGATTCTTCGCGCTCAGGGTCCGCGCTGGGCGGGAGCGGGCGCCGATTAGGGTGCGATTTGCCCGGTTACCGTGATGCCGGAGATGGACGAGCGGGGGAGTTCTATGCGCGAGTCCCGGTGGAGAAAGATCAGGAGGGTATGGTGGCCGGTATCGGCCTCGGTGAACCGGTACGGGACCGAGAATCGATTGCCCGCGATCGAGTCGCACTCGTAGGGCCCGTCGGCGATGCGCACGCCCTGGCGATTCCAGGCCACGCAGGCGTGGGTGAAGTCATCGTGCTCGGTCGTGGTCAGGGTGCCGGCGATGGTGACGCTCTCGCCGACCGCGATTTGTGCGGGCACCGGCGCGTCGAGCTCCACGACCCGGAACTCGCCCTCGGCGACCGGCCTGTGGCCCACCTCGATCTCCTCGACGATCTTGGCCGCGTTCACCGGCGTGACGTCCGTTCGCAGCCGTACCGCGCCGCCGGTGGCTTCGAAGAACGACGGGACTCCTTCCCACGTGGTCACCCCGCCGGTTGCCGCATGCCGGGCGGCGAAGAAGTTCCAGTAGCTCATTTCTTCGGACGACAGCAACCCGTCTCGTGAGATCACGACCGTCACGCGCGACCACGCCTCGTCCACCGGTCCGCTGCGCAGCCCGTGCTCCGCCAGCACGTCGTTGATGTGCACGCTACGCCAGCCCCCGGCGACCGCGGTCGCGACGGCCGGCGCGACGGCGTCGGTCTCGTCGAACTGGCCTTGATTCTCGAAGACGAACATCTCCGGCACCGCCTCCGGCCCGATCAATCCCATCCGGTAGCGGGTCGTCGGGTGCTGCAGGGCCGGCTCCGGCGTTCGTTCGATCACGAACGCGGTCCCGTCCGCGGTCGCCGCGACGCGCCGCGTCACGTCGAGCACCGCGCCGGCGTAGACCTCGCCCGGAGAGATCAACGGCGTGTGACTGTCGGGATCCAGCCCGGCGCGCTCGATGCCGCCGGCCAGCCCCGACCAGTCCCAGTAGTCGACCCACTGGTGTCCGATCTCGTGCGTCGAGGTGGCCATGGACGTAAAGAGCACGTTCGGATACAGCTCTACGGAACGGAGCACGCCGGCGCTGCCGTACGCCGCGGTATTGTCGAACACCGGGAGGGAGCCGAGGCCGGCAATCGGGTTCCGGACGTTGTGATGGAAGGCGTCGTACCGCACGACGTGCTGCTGTCGAGGCACGAACGCGATCGATGCATACTCGTCCTGGAAATGCGCGTAGAAAAGCTTCGCGGCCTCGTCCAGCTCGTGGCCGTAGTCGCCGCCCGACAGCCGGCCGTCACCGAAGTCCGGCATGACGAGGTTGACGACATGGCTCGCGTACTGGGTGCTGTCGTCGATCTGCGTCACTTGCGCCGCCGGCACGTTCAGCGGCGCCACGTGCAACCTGATGAAGAACGCCTCGACCGCGTCATCGCCGGCGGCGTTGGTCGTATCGGAAGGCTTCGGGGCCAGGAGCGTTCCGAACCGCACGTAGGGGTGGTCGAAGCCGCGGCGTTGCCAGCCGATGCTGTCCCACAGCGCCGCACTGTTCCAGCTCGGGTTGAAGACGCTGATCAGATGGCCGGCGATGTCGGTGGTGCCGGTCCGTTGCCACGTCTCTCGCACGACGTAGCCTTCGGCGCTGAGAGACAGGCGGTCGAAGGTCAGGGTCGCCACGTCGCCGGCAACGAGGAAGTTGTCGAACGCCAGCCCGCCGGCATGGTCCGCGCGCAGCAGCCGCGGATTCTGGTCGTACCACAGTGGCCCGTCGGGCACGCCGGGCTCGGTCATCCCGGACATGACCGAAGGGGGAGCGAAGCCCGACAGCGTCTGAAGCGTGAAGAGGGCGGGGGTGCCGCAGAGGCGCGGCGGGTCGCCGACGGCCGGCCGCAGGGCCAACGCGGCGTATCGTGCGGCTGACGACTCCGGCGCCTGTGCGGCCGGCAGCGGTCCCAGCACCCACAAGGCTGCCGCGACGGCGATTGCGCCGATGCCACGCGGAACTCGCATCGATGGGTGCGCCCGGCCGACGCCCCTAGCCTTTCAGATCGCCGGCCTTGGGCGGCGCCTGCTTCGGTGCGTCCTTAGCGTCGGTAGGATACTTGGCGGTGATCCAGTCCGGCAGTCCGCCCTCGAGGGCGCTGGCCCGGAATCCCTGGCGAATCAGCGTCGCTGCGACGTGCGCACTCACCAACTCCTCCGGATCGGAGTCGTAGGCGACGATGTCCCGATCGGGGGAGAATCCTGACGCGTCGACATCGCTCGGGTCCACGCGCACGGCGCCGGGCAGGGTCACGGTACTGTGCTCGTACGGATACTTGAGCCGCGCGTCCAGAATGACCGGTGCGTTGGCGGCGTTCTCCTCGAGACGCGCCTTCAGGACTTCCTTGGTGATCCGCGGCACGGACATGCTGCTGTAGGCTCCTCGCTGGTGTCTGGCAACGATCGCTCGTCTCGGCGGTCCCGGATTGCTCGCGAGCACCGGGGCGGCGCCGGCGGCGGAGTCAGTTCATCGAACAGGCGCCGGAACCCCACGAGTCACCGCAAGTACCGCAGGCCTGAGGCGTCAAACCGGCCGATGCCGTGCTCGGGCGGCCCACCGAGAACGCGGACAGACGCTTCTGCAGCGTCTGGGTGTCGCAGGCCGGACAGGCCGGGGCCGCCCCGACGCGGACCAGCAATTCGAAATCCTGCCGGCACTGTGCACACTGATATTCGTAGATGGGCATCTTACACGGTGTCCGGTCCAATCTTAGCATGAACTCCGGTCTCAGCTCGCAGCATGCTCGTCGATGGCCCGCCTTACCGCGTCGTAGTCGTCGGGCAGCTCGACGGGCATGTTCGCGTGCGCGGCCGGCACGTCAGGCAGCCGGCGTTCGTGATATCCGAGCTTGAAGTCGGTGAACTTCAAGCCGCTGGCCGTGGACACCACCACGACCCGGGAGCTGGTGTCGATCTGACCGCGTTCGCGCAGCTTGATGAGGGCGGCTAGCGCCACCCCGGTGTGGGGGCAGCTGTACATGCCGGTGCGATCGGCCCGGGCCGCCGCCTCCGCCAGCTCCGCCTCCGACGCCTGCTCGACGATGCCGCGGTGGCTCTGCAGCGTGCGTATCGCTTTTCGTACCGACACCGGGTTGCCGATCTGGATCGCCGAGGCTTGGGTCGGCTTCGCGCCGACCGGTTCGAACTCCCAGTTGCGCCGATAGGCGCGGTAGAGCGGATTGGCCGCCTCCGCCTGGGCCACGACAATCTGCGGCTGGCGATTGATGAGGCCCAGGGTGGCCATCATCTCGAACCCGGCGCCCAACGCGCTGACGTTGCCCAGGTTGCCGCCCGGAACGATGACGACATCGGGAACGGTCCAGTCGAGTTGCTGCACGATCTCGATGGCCACGGTCTTCTGACCCTCGAGCCGCAGGCTGTTCATCGAGTTGGCGAGGTAGATGCCCTCGTCCTGCGATAGGCGCTGGACGATTGCCATGCATCCGTCGAAGTCCGTGTCGAGCGCGAGGACCAGCGCCCCATTGGCAATCGGTTGCAGCAACTGGGCGGTCGAGACCTTGCCGCGGGGGAGGAGGACGATGGCCGGGATGCCGCCGGCGGCGGCATAGGCGGCTAATGACGCCGACGTATCGCCGGTCGATGCGCAGGCGACGGCTCGGATGGTGCCGCCTTCGGCGATGATCTCACCACCGACACCAGAACCGTCATGCCGAGATCCTTGAAGGAGCCGGTGTGCGAGTTGCCGCACAACTTCACCCACAGGTCGTTCATCCGGAGCTCGCGCCCGAAACGCTCGGCCCAGAAGAGGTTGCTTCCGCCTTCGTCCATGGACACGACCGAGTCGTCCCGGACGTCGGGGCACACCCACTCCTTCTTGCCCCAGACCGACGACCCATAGGGCCACGTGGTGCGCTTGTAGCGTTCGTCGAAGAGACGCATCCAGGCGCCGGAGGACCGGTCCTTCAGCATCTCGACGTCGTGATCGACCTCGAGCAGGTCGCCGCACGAGGGGCACCGGTAGATGGGGTCCCAGATCGGATGTTCTCCGGGACACCCCGCGATACATCGAAAAACCGCGCGATACGCCATCTGTCAGTTATACCGCAGGCATGCCGTTGACACTAAGGGCTTGCAGTTCTCGAGCAGACACTGTAAGTTATTGATTCTAAATGATGGGCCGCTAGCTCAGCCGGGAGAGCGCCGCGTTCGCAACGCGGAGGTCGTGGGTTCGAACCCCATGCGGTCCACCACACCCCACCTGGGGCCTGCTCAGGGCCGCGTTCACCGCTCCTCGACGAGATCCAGATACTTCAGGGCGCCGCCGGTATTGAGCAGTACCACCTGATCGTCCGGCGCAATCACGCCATCGCGAACGAGTTGCCGCAGGGCGGCGAGGGTGGCCCCGCCTTCCGGGGCGGCGCCGATACCTTCCCGCCGACCGAGATCGTGCATGCCCCGCACCATGTCACGGTCCGACACGGCAACCGCGGTCCCGCCGCTTTCACGGAGTGCGCGCAGAACCAGGATGTCGCCCACCGCGGCCGGGACCCGCAGGCCGTCCGCCACCGTGGCCGCGTCCTTCCACGGGTCTGCGGTATCGGCGCCGGCGTCGAAGGCGCGAACCATGGGCGCGCAGCCCTCGGCCTGCACCGTCACCAGCCGCGGGCGCGGTCCCTTCACCCAACCGAGCGCTTCCAGTTCCTCGCACGCCTTCCAGATGCCGACGATCCCGGTTCCGCCGCCGGTGGGATAGACGATCCAGTCCGGCCACCGCCAACCGAGCTGTTCGGCAATCTCGTAGCCCATGGTCTTCTTGCCTTCGACCCGGTAGGGCTCCTTCAGCGTGGACACGTCGTACCACCCCGACCGGCGGCCCTGTTCCGCCGCGATCCGACCGGCGTCGGTGATCAGGCCGTCGACGAGGGTGACCGCGGCGCCGTGCAGACGGCACTCGCGAATGAAGGGCGTCTTGACGTCGCGGGGCATGAATACGCGGGCCTCGATGCCGGCGTTCGCCGCGTAGGCGGCGAGGGCGCAGGCCGCGTTCCCGGCCGACGGCACGGCGAGGGTGGCCGCCCCCAGCGCATGCGCCCGGGTGACCGCGGCGGACATGCCGCGCGCCTTGAAGGAGTTGGTCGGGTTGAGTGCCTCGTCCTTGACCAACAGCCGGTGAAGCCCCAGCTCGGCCCCGAGCGCGGGCGCCGGGAAGAGCGGGGTCCACCCTTCGCCCAACGTCACCGCGCGGTCGCCGTCGTCGAGGGGGAGCGCCGGCGCGTACCGCCACATGGACGGGACGGCATCGCGCAGGGAATCACGCGACCAGGTCGCCCGGATGTGCGCCCAATCGTAGCGCGCCAGCAACGGCCGCCCGCACTGGCACAAATGATGGGGATGGCCCGCATCGAACGGCCCCGCGCCGCACGAGACGGAACACTCGAGATGAAAGCGCGTCGACATCGTAGGGCGGACCGTCAACGGTCGAGGAGCTCCGCGTCCTTGGCCTTCAGCAGCTCGTCGATCCGGGCAATGTTGTCGTCAGTGACCTTCTGCACTTCGTCGATGGCCCGCCGCTCGTCGTCTTCGGAGATTTCGTGGTCCTTGAGCAGCTTCTTCAACGCGTCGTTGACGTGCCGGCGTACGCCGCGCACGGCGTTGCGTCCCTCCTCGGCGAGCGCATGCACGATGCGCGACAGCTCTTTCCGGCGGTCGTCGTTCAACGGGGGAATGGGAATCCGAACGATCTTGCCGTCGTTGGCCGGGTTCAGTCCGAGGTTCGCACGCTGAATGGCGCGTTCGATGGTTCCTATCTGGCTTGGATCGAACGGATGCACGACGATGAGTGTCGGCTCCGGCACCGAGAGCGTGGCCACCTGGTTCAGCGGCATCTGCGTGCCGTAGCTCTCGACCCGGACCGAGTCGAGAATGCCGATCGAAGCCCGTCCCGTGCGCACGCCCGCCAACTCGTGCTGCACGTGGGCAACCTGTCCCTCCATGCCGGTCCGCGCCTCGGCCACGGCGCTCTTTTCGTCGGTGACGTTCATCGGGACCCTCGCGTTCCTCTCTGCACCAAGGGCGGTGCCCGACTAGCTGATGACCATGGAGCCGACCGGCTCTCCCATCACCGCCCGCCGGACGTTGCCTGGTGTCTTCAGGTTGAACACTATGATCGGGAGCTTGTTGTCCATGCACAGGGACACGGCGGTGGTGTCCATGACGTTCAGCCGCCGTTCCAGCACTTCGTGGTGCGAAAGCGAGTCCAACTGGGTCGCCGTCGGATCGACGGCCGGATCGGCGGTGAAGATGCCGTCCACTTTCGTGGCCTTCATGATGACGTCGGCATGCACCTCCATGGCCCGAAGCGCGGCCGCGGTATCCGTGGTGAAGTACGGATTTCCGGTGCCGGCCGCGAAAAGCACCACCCGTCCCTTCTCGAGGTGCCTGATGGCGCGGCGCCGGATGAAGGGCTCGGCGACGGTGCGCATCTCGATGGCGGTCAATACCCGGGTGGCTGCGCCGTGGCGCTCCAGGGCGTCGGAGAGCGCGAGGGCGTTCATGACCGTTGCCAGCATGCCCATGTTGTCGGCAGTGGTCCGATCCATGCCTTTCGCACTCGCGGCGAGGCCGCGAAAGATGTTGCCGCCGCCGATGACGACGGCGATCTCCACCCCGAGCCGTCGCACCTCGACCACGTCCCGGGCGATCTGGTCGGCGACGAGGGGATCGATGCCATACGAACGAGCACCTATGAGCGCCTCGCCGGACAGTTTGAGGAGGACGCGCTTATAGGCGGGGGCAGCCATTCGAGTGTCGGGATTATAGCCCACCGCCCGGGCGAGGGCCGTGGCGCAGACCGCGGGGTCAGTCCGCCGATTCTCCTATCTTGAACCGTGCGAACCGGACGACGGTGATGTTCTCGCCCATCTTGGCGATGGCCGCCGTCACCAGATCGCCAATCGAGGTCTTGGGATCGCGAATGGACGGCTGATCCAGCAGCACCACCTGCTGATAGTAGCTGTTTATCTTGCCGTTGACGATCTTGTCGATGACCTGCGGGGGTTTGTTGGAGTCTTCGAACTGTGCGCGGAAGATCGCCTTTTCCCGCTCGATGTCCTCGCTCGGAACCTGCTCCCGAGTGGCGTACAGAGGGCTCGCGGCCGCGATGTGCATGGCGACCTCGCGGGTGAGCTGCTGGAACTCGTCGGTTCGTGCGACGAAGTCCGACTCGCATCCGACCTCCACCAGCACGCCGACCTGCCCGCCCATGTGGATGTAGCTGCCGACGAGGCCCTGGCTGGTGCTCCGGCCGGATCGCTTGGCGGCGCGCGCCTGCCCGCGGGTTCGCAGAATCGTGATCGCCTTTTCGAGGTCACCCTCGGCCTCGGTGAGGGCAGACTTGCAGTCCATGAATCCGGCCCCGGTCTTGTCCCGGAGCTCCTTGACCTGTGCGGCGGAAATAGCCATTTTCAATCTACCTCTTGCGATGGTGACACGGCCGATCCGGTTCGGTGCTTGAACCCGGTGATTGGATGTCCCTGCGCCTGTCTTGTGTGAAGGGGGGGCGTTCCGGTGCGCCGACGGACGGGGCGCCCGTCCCTGCGTGACTGGCGCCGTCCCGCCGCAGCGCGAAGCGAGAACAGCCCGTGGTGAAGAACCGCCGCGGAACTTCACTCCACGGACTGTCAGGCGGAGGTCGGAGACGCCGCCGGCGCCGGATTGTCCGGCAGGGGGGGCGGCGCGGCGTTCGTGGGGGCCGATGGGCCGGCAGGCGCATTCTGCGACGATTCGCGCTGGTTGCGACCTGCGATGGCGGCATCGGCAATCCGGGACAGGAACAGGCGGATCGACCGCAACGCATCGTCGTTCCCGGGAATCACGTAGTCGACGTCATCCGGGTTGCAGTTGGTGTCGACGATGCCGATGACCGGAATCTTCAGCTTCCGCGCTTCGTCGACGGCGATCTTCTCTTTCCGCGTGTCGACCACGAATACGGCGTCCGGCAGCTTGGACATGTGACGGATGCCGTCGAGATTCTTGTGCAGCTTCCGCTTTCCCTTCTCTATGCGTGCGATTTCCTTCTTCGAGAAGGTGTCGTACCGCCCGTCTTCGACCATCGCCTCCATGTCGCGAAGTCGTGCGATGCTGCGCTGGATGGTCATGAAATTCGTCAGCAGACCGCCGAGCCACCGCTGATTCACGAAGAACATGCCGCAGCGTCTGGCTTCCTCGACCACGAGGTCCTGCGCCTGGCGTTTGGTGCCCACGAACAGCACGGTCTTGCCGTTGGCCGCCAGATTGCGAACGAACGCTTCCGCGCTGTCGAACAGCTCGGCGGTTCGGGCCAAGTCGATGATGTAGATCCCGTTGCGTGCTCCAAAGATGTACGGCTTCATCTTCGGGTTCCAGCGCTTGGTCTGGTGCCCGAAGTGCACGCCTGCCTCGAGCAGGTCCTTGATGGCGATCGACGTCAAGCTTCCTCCATCCACTCTGCGGACCGCGCGCGGTCAGTCCGGCCGACCCGCGCCGTATCCTGCTTGCTCACACCAAGTTCGGCCGAGACCGTCTCGACAACCTCAGCGCTTGCTGAACTGGAACCGCTTGCGGGCTCCGGCCAGACCGTACTTCTTGCGTTCCTTGATCCGGGCGTCGCGGGTCAGCATGCCCGCCTTCTTGAGCACCGGGCGCAACTCCGCGTCGAAGGCCAAGAGGGCCCGCGCGATGCCCAATCGAAGTGCATCCGCCTGGCCGGTGACGCCGCCGCCCTTGGCGGTCGCGAGAATATCGACCTTTTCGGCGGCCTCCGCCACCTGGAGTGGCGCGGTGATGCGCGTACGCACCGCCTCCGAGGGAAAACGCTTCTCCATCGAGGTTCCCCGGATGACCAGCTCGCCCGATCCGGGTTTCAGAAACACCCGCGCCGTCGACGACTTGCGTCGCCCCGTACCGTAGAAACTCGTCGTCGCCACCTCAGGACACCTCGAATCGAGTGGGTTGCTGGGCCACATGCGGATGGTCGGGACCGGCGTAGACCTTCAGCTTGCGGTACATGTGCTTGCCCAGTTTGTTTTTCGGCAGCATGCCGCGTACTGCCTCTTCGACGATCCGGGCCGGCATGCGTTGCCGCATCGTCTTGGCCCGTATCTCCCGGAGACCGCCTTCGTACCCGCTGTGACGGCGGTAGAGCTTCTGTTCTTCCTTGGCGCCGCTGAGCTTGACCTGCTTGGCGTTCGTGATGATCACGAAGTCGCCGGTGTCCAGGAATGGCGCGTATTGCGGCTTGTGTTTCCCTTGGAGCAGCTTGGCGGCGACCGTCGCCACGCGGCCGAGCACATGCTCGCCAGCGTCGATGACGTGCCACCGCCGCTCAATGCTCAAGGCCGACGG
Organism: Vicinamibacterales bacterium; assembly: GCA_965229825.1. Classification (GTDB taxonomy): domain Bacteria; phylum Acidobacteriota; class Vicinamibacteria; order Vicinamibacterales; family UBA8438; genus JAJEEA01. The sequence continues at coordinate 80,003 of CBDDJQ010000008.1, read as the reverse complement.
TACATACGTGGACATCTGCTCTCCGGCGGCCTCCATGGCCGCAAACATAAACCCGGAGCCTACGCGCAATTCGCAGCAGTGTCAAGATTTGCCGCCTTTCGATCGGCCGCGGTGGCGATTTCCGCCGGGTGCGGGGGGCGCGGTCCGCGGCGGCGCGGCGCCGGTCGGTGCCGGCCGGGGCGGAAGCGAACCGTCGGGAAGACGGATCGGAAATTGCTTGTTAGGGAACGTTGGGGAACGTTGGGGAAACGTCGGGGAATCGCCGGGGCAATCCTCGGGTCACGGTGCACGACGTTGCCTGGGAGGTCGACGGACATGATCTTTCGCCGCGCGGAATCGCTGGTCGGACTCGATATCGGCTCGAGTGCAGTCAAGGCGGTCACGCTGCGCAGGACGTCGCGCGGCCGCGAAGCGGTGGCGGTCGCCAGCGAGCCGATGCCTCGCGACAGCATCGTCGACGGCGACGTGGTGGACCGGGACGTCGTGACCGAGGTCATCCGTCAGGCCCTCGACCGGAACGGCAGCAGGACCAGGCGGGTCGTGACCGCGGTGTCCGGCAACGCGGTCATCGTCAAGAGGGTCACCCTGCCGCTGATGGACGAGGACGATCTGGCCGAGTCGATTCGGTGGGAGGCCGAGCAGTACATCCCGTTCGACATCAAGGACGTCAATCTCGACTACCAGGTGCTGCAGGCGGGCACCGACGCGGCGAATCGCGCCTCGATGGAGGTGCTGCTGGTGGCCGCCAAGAAGGAGAAGGTCGCCGACTACGCGGACGTGATTTCCCGGGCGGGCGGGGTGCCGGTGGTGGTCGACGTCGCGGCATTCGCCCTGCAGAATGCCTTCGAGATCAACTACGGCGTCGACGGGGAGCGGGTCACGATGCTCGTCAACGCCGGGGCGAGCGGCATGAACATCAATATCGTGGAGGGCGGGCAGTCGCTCTTCACCCGTGACATTGCGATGGGGGGCAACGCCTACACCGAAGCACTTCAGTCGGAGCTCGGTCTTTCGTTCGAGGATGCCGATCGCCTCAAGCGGGGGCAGTCGGTGGACGGGGCGGGCCCCGAGGATGCCGACCCGGTTGTCGGGACCATCACGGAGCACCTGCTGCTGGAGCTCGAGAAGACGTTTGCGTTCTTCAAGGCCACGGCGGCCAGGGAACGCATCGACGAGTTGGTGGTCAGCGGTGGGTCGGCGGGCATCCCGGGTTTCTTCCAGGCCCTCGAAACGCGGTTCGATATCCCGGTCTCGCCCTTCGACCCCTTTCGTCGGATTGCCTGCGACCCCGGAAAGCGGGGCGGGGACGGACACCGGGAGCTCGGCTCGACCGTCGCGGTCGCGGTTGGTCTCGCCTTGCGCCTCGGGGACGACCGATGATTCGCATCAATCTGCTGGCCGTCGTCGAGCCCCGTCCCGGCCGGCCCGGGGGCGACACGGGACGGGGGTTGGCGCTGGCCTGCGGCGGCCTCGTCGCGGCGGTCGCGGGGTTCATGCTCTGGCAGGCGCTCTCGGTTCGCGGCGAGTCGAATCGTCTGGACGAGCGGATGAGAATCCTCGATCGAGAGTTGGCCGGCTTCGCCGGCGTGAAGCCGCAGCGAGACGAGGCCGAACGGCAGAGCGCCGATCTGGCGCGGCGCGTCGCGTTGACGGAGGCGCTGCGAGCGGCGCAGGGCGCGCCGGTGCGCATGCTCGACCAGATGAGCCGTGTCCTGCCGGACGGCGTGTGGTTGACGGAGCTTCGGCAGCAGGGAGACGACATCACGCTGAAGGGGCGGGCGGCGCAGATGACCGGCTTGTCCGAGCTGGTGGCGGGATTGGAGTCGTCGGGGCACTTCGCCCCGCCGATCGAGATCGTCGACAGCCGGCTCGAAGCGCACGCTTCGGCGGAGGTGTTTCATTTCGAGCTGCGGGCGCGCTTCTTGCTCCCGTCGTTCTGACCGGTGCCGGGGGATGCATCGCCGGTCGAATGCAGCGGAGCCCCCCGCCGCGGGCTCCCGGAGGTGACGAGTATGGAATCGGGTTTCACCAGAGTGCCCTGGTACGGGAAGGTCGGAGCGGTGGCGGCCCTCGCGGCGGCCCTGCTGCTCGTCTTTCGGCTCTACCACCTTGGACCGCGGCGCGACGAACTGGACGAGAAGCGCGCCGTGCTGGCGCGGAAACGGGCCGAGCTGGTACTGACGCGCCAGCATCGGGGGGAGCTCACGCGGTTCCGGAGTCGGGTCGACGACCTGACTCTCCGACTCGGCCGTGTCGGCGCGGCCTTGCCCGAGCGGGAGGAAGTCTCCGAGCTGTTGCGGCGCCTCCGGATCTTCGCGGTCGAGTCGAATCTGACGATTCGGGCGTTCCGACCGCAGCCGGCGGTCGCGCGCGACCTGCATACGGAGTGGTCGTACCGGCTGCACCTCGACGGCACGTACCACAGCCTGGCCCGGTTCTTCGACCGGATCGGCGGGTTCTCCCGAATCGTCACGATTGGCGACGTGATGATCCGGGCCGCCGATTCGCAGGAACCCGATCGCACGATTGCCGCAGAATGCACCGTCACGACCTTCGTGCCGGTCGATCCGTCCGAGCCCCGCGCTGGCGGACCGAAGGAGGCCCTGTGAATGGTTGATTCGAGGACCGGCGGCGGCGTGCTCGCGGCGGTACTGGTGGGTCTGGGTGGGACCGTCGTCGTGGCGGGGAGGCAGCCTCCGCCGGTCCCCGCGCAGGAGGCGCGGCCGGCGCCGGAGATCGGGGTCGGTTACGAAGCGGACGGACGCCGGGACCCCTTCGTCAGTCCGATCGTCCGGGTCACCGGCGGCACGTCGGCGGTGGAACGTCCCCCGGGGCTTCCCGGTCTCGGGGTCGACGAGGCGGTGCTGCGCGGTGTCGTCACGAGCCGGGAAGGCTATCTGGCGGTGCTCGAGGCGCCGGACGCCAGAACGTACGTGGTGCGGCGGGCAGACCGCCTCTACGACGGTACGGTGCAGGAAGTTACCGGCGATGCCGTGTTGTTCCTGCGGGATGCCGCCGGTGCGGCCCCGGTCACCGAACGGGAGGTTCGCAAGCGGCTTCGCGATGGGGAGAGCGCACCATGAAGGGGCGGGGCGGTTACGCGATCGGATGGGTTTTGCTCGGCTGCGTGCCGGGTGCGGCGGCCGAGCGTCCGGCGGCGATTCCACCGGCGACGGCGATTGTGGCGGTCGAGACCGCGGTGCGGCCGGAGGCGGTCACGATCACGATCCACGGGAATGGTGCGCTCTCGCCGGGCCGGATCCAGCAGGTCGAACATTTTCGACCCCGGCTGGTGATGGATTTCCCCGGTCTGGCCGCCGGGGCGGCGGCGGCCACGCCGGTCGAGATCGATCCGGTGGACCGGGTGCGGGTCGATCGCCACTCGGTCGAGTTGACCCGGGTGGTGCTCGAGCTGGCGCGTTCCGCGCGATATCGCGTCGAGTCCGCGGAACCCCTGACGTCGACGTTGCGGGTGGTGTTCCCGCGGGACCCGCCGGGCGAGTCGGGCGCCGGAGCCGCGGGCGCGCGCCCGGCTCGCGCGCCCGCCCGTCCCGGTGTCCCGCCTCCGGCGGCGTCGGCTGTCCCGCCGCCGGCGGCGTACACGGACCCCGGCCAGCCTGCCCCGGCCGCGGCGGAGAACCCCGCCGGGACCTCCCGCCGGTCCGCGCGCTATCGGCCGGCGTGGGGAGGGAGCCGGCGCGCCCGCGACGTCGCACCGCCGAAGTCCGTCCGGTTTCCCGGCCAGCCGGCCGGGGGCGGGCCGGTGTACACGGGCGACGAGATATCGATGGACTTCCAGAACGCGGACCTGCGGGCGGTTCTCCGGACGTTCGCCGACATCAGCACCCTGAACATCGTCATCGATTCCAGCGTGCAGGGCGAGGTGAACGTGGCCCTGACCCGGGTGCCGTGGGATCAGGCGTTCGACGTCATCCTCCGGGCCAACGGACTCGGCTACGAGATCGAGGGCACGGTGGTGCGCATCGCCTCGGTCGAGCGACTGCAGGAGGAAGCCGGGGCAAGGGCGCTCCTCGCGCAACGCGAGGCGGAAGCGGGAGAGCTCGTGGTGTTCACGCGGACCCTGAGCTACGCCCGGGCGGACGACCTCGTGCCGTTGCTCACGAGCTCGTTCCTGTCGCCGCGGGGCGAAGTGTTCACCGACCCACGGACCAACACGCTCATCATCCGGGACCTTGAGGATCGGTTGTCGACCCTCGACGATCTGCTGGACACGCTGGATCGGACCGAGCCGCAGGTGGAAATCGAGGCGCGCATCGTGCGGGCCGGCCACGATTCGGCTCGCGCCCTCGGCGTGCAATGGGGGCTCGGCGGCCGCGGATCTGCGAACGGAGGCGGGACCGACGCATCATCGGCGGGCCAGGGGGCGTCCGGGAGCGAGGTTCGTGCGCCGGACGAGAACGTCGCGGTCGGGGTCGGCCTCGGCCTCGCCGCGCCGACCTCGGTCCTCGGCGCCACGTTGGGTTCGGCCGATGGCCCGCTCAACCTCGACGTGGTCCTGTCGGCGCTGGAGAGTCAGGGCGAACTGCGGATCATCTCGAGCCCCCGGGTGACGACCCAGAACAACGTCCAGGCCGAAATTCTCCAGGGCGATCAGATTCCCTATCAGACGGTGGCCAACAATACGGTCACGGTGCAGTTCAAGGAGGCGGCGCTGACCCTGCGCGTGACCCCGCAGATCACGGCGGCCGCTACCGTCATCATGCAGGTCGAAGTCGAGAACTCGTTCGCGGATTTCGCGCGGGCGCTCGGGAATCCCCCGATTCCCGCCATCGTTACCCAGCGCGCGGCGACGACGGTTCAGGTCGGCGACGGGGAGACGGCGGTCATCGGCGGCATCTACGAGAACGCCCGCAGCGAGCAGAACAACCGCACGCCGGGTCTGCACCGCATTCCCCTGCTGGGATGGTTGTTCAGGAACACCTCCCGCAACGAGAGCACCGACGAGCTGATGATCTTCCTCACCCCCCGCATCGTGAAGCGATGACGAGGCGTCGGAGTCGAACGCGGGTTTGGGGTATCGTTCCCCGACGTCAGGCCGGCCGGGAGCGGAGGTTGCCGCTGCTGCATCGCCGTCGACGCGGGAGAGAGGGAGCGTGGGGAATGATCGGTACCGGTCTCGACGGAGACGCGGCCTGTTCGCGGCAGAGGCCGGGGAGGCCGCGCAGACTCGCGGGCAGGGAGAGCAGCTCGACCTGCTCCTCGTGACGCACCCGGCCAACATCTTCTACCTGACCGGCTTTCGGGGGAGCGCCGGCATGCTGCTGGTGGGCGCGGGCGAGTCCACCCTTATCGTCGACTCGCGCTACGTCACGGCGGCGCGGCGCGTGCTCGACGACGCCTCTCCCGCCGGCGAGCCGATCGCTCTGGTGGAGGTCGAAACGTCGTACGAGGAGACCCTGTGCGGGCTTCTGGGGGCACGAGGGTCGTGCCGCCTCGGCATCGAGGCGGACCACATGACCCTGGCTCGGTACGACTGGATCGAGCGGACCCTGGCCGGCTCGGGGGTCGAGCTGCATCGCACCTCGGGATTCGTCGAGGCGAGCCGGCTCGTGAAGGACCCGGGAGAAGTGGCGATCCTGCGGGCGGCCGGCGCCCGCATCTCGGACGTGATGGCGGAGATGCTGGCCGGCCTGCGGCCGGGCCGCCGGGAGCGGGATGTGGCGGCGGATATCGATTGGGCCGTCCGCCGCGCCGGGTTCGAGGGCCCGGCGTTCGAGACGATCGTCGCGAGCGGACCCAACAGCGCCCTGCCGCATGCGCGGCCCGGGGATCGCGAGCTGGCGCCGGGCGATCTGGTGCTGCTCGATTTCGGAGGCGTGCACGAGGGCTACTGCGTTGACCTGACGCGGGTGGCGACCCTCGGCCCGCCGCCCCCGCGCGCGGCGGACTGGCACGACGCGGTGCGGGCGGCGCACGCGGCGGCGCTGGCCGCGGTGCGGCCGGGTACGCCGGTGGGCGACGTCGACGGCGCGGCCCGCGGCGTGCTCGAGGACCGCGGGTTGGGGGAGGCGTTCGGACACGGAACCGGGCACGGCCTGGGCATCGAGGTGCACGAGGGCCCCCGCATCGGGAAGCGGCGTGCCACCGACGGCCCCGAGGACGTGCGGCTGGTTCCCGGCATCGTCTTCACGGTCGAGCCCGGGGTCTACCTGCCGGGGGAGGGCGGCATCCGGCTGGAGGACGACGTGGTCGTGACGGAGAGCGGCTACGCGTTGCTGACGGAGGTTCCGCTGGATCTCGTTGTGGTCTAATGATTCCGCAACCGGGAGGTTCCCCGGTGCGCCGCGCCGTCCCCGAGGGTGACGGCCACTCCCGGCGGTGGGTTTCCTGACATGGACTTCGATCGGATCGGCCCCGTGCTGGACCGGATGCTGGACCTGATGCGCGAGCACGCGCTGGCCGAGCTCGAGCTCGAGTCAGATGGCTTGCGGGTCCGGTTCCGGAAGGCCGCGCCGGCCGGTTCGCCCGGCGAGTCGGGGAGCACCGCGGCCCCGTCGGGCTCGGCCGCGGCCGGCGGCGGGCCGGTCGCGACGGTTGTCAACGCACCCGTCGTCGGGACCTTCTACCGGGCCGGCGCGCCCGATGGGGCGCCGTTCGTCGAGGTCGGAGACCGGGTGGCGCCGGGCGACGTTCTCTGCATCATCGAAGCGATGAAGCTGATGAACGACATCAAGGCGGAGTTCGCGGGCGAGGTCGGGGACATCCTGGCCGAAAACGGCCAAGCGGTGGAGTACGGCCAGCCCCTGTTCACGATTCTGCCGGCTTCCGGCCAGTAGAACGGCGCGGATTCCTGGAGGGTTGGTTGGGCGGCAATCGGAGCCGCCAAGCGACGATTTCCGGGCTGCTCCGCGGCAGAGACCCCCGCGTCGCGCCGAATGCGGCGGGGCTCTTGGCGTCGTCGGCGGACGTCGCCAACCTACGACCGCTCGGCGGCGGTCCTGACATGTTCCAGAAGATCCTCGTCGCCAACCGGGGCGAGATCGCCCTGAGAGTCATCGCGGCCTGCCGCGAGCTCGGCATCCGGACGGTGGTCGCGCATTCGCAGGCCGACCGGCACAGCCTGCCGGCGCGGTTCGCCGATCAAACGGTGTGCATCGGGCCGGCGCCCAGCCGGCACAGCTACCTGAACCGCTCGGCCATCGTGGCGGCGGCCGAGACGACCGGCGCCGACGCCATTCATCCCGGCTACGGCTTCCTGTCGGAGCGGGCTGACCTCGCCGAGGCGTGCGCGGGCGGCGGCATCGCGTTCATCGGCCCGCCGGTCGAGGTGCTGCGGCTGTTGGGCGACAAGGCCCGCGCCCGGCGGGCCATGCAGGAGGCGGGCCTGCCGGGCGTGCCCGGCACCGAGGTCATCGAGGATCCGGCCGCGGCGGCGCGGGCGGGCCGCGAGATCGGATATCCCCTCCTCGTCAAGGCGACAGCCGGCGGAGGCGGCCGCGGGATGCGGCTGGTCGAAGACGCCGGCCGGCTGTCCGATGCGTTCCGCGCTGCCGGGTCCGAGGCGGAGGCGGCCTTCGGCGACCCCCGTGTCTACCTCGAGAAGTATGTCGCCGGCGCCCGGCACATCGAGTTTCAGGTACTGGCCGACAGCCGCGGCCGCATCGTGCATCTCGGCGAACGGGAGTGCTCGGTGCAGCGGCGGCAACAGAAGGTGATCGAGGAGGCCCCGGCGCCCGGTCTCGAGGCAGGACTCCGCCGGCGCATCGGCAACCTCGTCGCGGCGGCGGCGCGGGCCGTCGGATACGTGAACGCGGGCACGTTCGAGTTCCTGATGGACCGGGGCGGCCGGTTCTATTTCATGGAAGCCAATCCGCGGGTTCAGGTGGAGCATGGAATCACCGAAATGGTGACCGGGGTCGACATCGTCAAGGAGCAGATCAGGATTGCCGCCGGGGCACCGCTCGCGATGGGGCAGGACGACGTGCGTCTCGCGGGACACGCCATCGAGTGCCGGGTGAACGCGGAGCATCCCGAGACGTTCGTGCCGAGCCCCGGGGCGATACGGACCCTCGTGCTGCCCGGCGGGCCGGGCATCCGGGTGGAGACCGCGGCCTACGCCGGCGACATGGTCTCGCCGTTCTACGATTCGTTGCTGGCGAAGGTGATCGCCCACGGGCGCGACCGCGCCGAGGCGATCGCCCGCATGCGCCGGGCGTTGGAGATGATGGTCGTCGAAGGCATCGACACGACGCTTCCCCTGCACCTCCGCATTCTCCAGGACCCCGATTTTCTCGCCGGACGCCTGACCACCACGTTCCTGGATCGATTGGTCGCCGCCGGAGCGCCGGCGGCATGAGCGGCTGGTCCCGACTCTATGCCATCGTCGATGCGGAGTCGGCGGCGCGCGCCGGCCGGACCCCCGTGGGGCTCGCGCGCGCATATCTGGACGGCGGCGCGCGTCTCCTGCAGTTGCGCGCCCCCGGAGTCGATACCGGGACCCTGGTCGACTGGACGCGCGAGGTCGTCGGCCTTGCGGCGCGGCGGGGCGCCCGGGTCATCGTCAACGACCGCTGCGACGTGGCCCTGATGTCCGGCGCCGCCGGCGTGCACGTCGGTCAGGACGATCTCCCCGCGGGCGTTGCGAGGGACCTGCTGGGACCGGCCGCCGTCCTCGGCCTGTCCACCCACGATGGGTTGCAGGTGGAAGCCGCGCTGCATCAGCCGGTGACCTATCTCGCGGTCGGCCCGGTCTACGACACCCGCACCAAGCGCACCGGATACGCGGCGGTCGGTCTCGAGGCGGTGCGGCAGGCGGCGCGGGCGGCCGGCGATCGTCCGGTGGTGGCCATCGGGGGCATCACCCTGGAGACGGCGCCGGCCGTCGTCGAGGCGGGCGCGGCCTCGGTCGCGGTCATCTCCGACCTGCTCGCGGGCAACGACCCGGTGCGGCGGGTTCGGGCCTATCTGGACGTTCTCGACGGCGGCGGCTGAACCCCGGGGGTCAACCCCGAAATCGGGGCCCAGCAGCGCCGCTTGCCGTCCCAACCCTCATGGTCACGCTCCGCGTGACCGCCCCGATCGCCTGGCATAGGGGGGATGCATCTTCACGGCAACCAGCCCGCCGGAGCCCCGCCGTTCTACCGCGCAGACTCCTGCCCGCCCCTTCCCCGCAGCCACGGCTTCCGCTCGAAGTAGCTGTCCATCAGGGCCCGGGTCTGGCCCGACAGCACGACGAGGGCCAGCAGATTCGGCAGGATCACGATGCCCAGCGCGATGTCCCCAAGGTCCCAGGCGGCGGCGGGGGCGATCATCGCGCCGAGAAACACCATGCCAACGTACACGAGCCGGTAGGGCAGGATGGCCCGCGCCCCGAAGAGGTACGCGGCGCAGCGGTCGCCGTAGTAGCTCCACGAAATGGCGGTGGAGAGGGCGAAGAGCACCACCGAGAGCACCACGATCATCCCGCCCCAGTCGACGAGGGGACGGAGCCCGCGCTGGAACCCCAACTGGGTCAGCGGGGCACCGCCCTCGGGCGCGTTGCCGTAGAGCGCGGCGTAGGCGGTCCCGTCGTCAGCCGTGGCCTCGCCGCGGCTCGGGTCGATGGCGCCGCTGAAGGGCACCGTTTGCGCCTCGTCGACGTAGAACCGCTCCACCGGCACGTCGTGCCAGGCGAAGGCCGCCTCTCCCGCCCCGTTGCCCTGGCGGCCGTCGACGACGCGGATCCCGGCCGGCGGGTCGGCCTCCTGCAGGGCACCGTCGGGCGCCGTCACCACGTAGGACAGGTCGCCCCCGGCCAGCGTGAACTCCGACGGCACGCGATCGTCGTGCACGCCGGTGATGATGATCACCAGGCAGGTCATCGTGACGATGACGATGGTGTCGATGAACGGCTCGACCAGTCCCACCACCCCCTCCGACACCGGTTCCTCGGTCTTCGCCGCGGCGTGGGCGATCGGCGCCGACCCCTGTCCCGCCTCGTTCGAGAACAGCCCCCGGTTGACGCCCCAGTTGAGGGTCACGAGGAGGACGCCGATGCCGGTCCCGGCGACCCCGGCGGTGGGATTGAACGCTTCCCGGAAGATCAGGGCGAACGTGGGCAGGACCGCGCCGGCGTTCATCAGGATGATGAGCAGCGCGCCGAACACGTAGATCCCCGCCATGGCGGGGGCGAGAATTGAAGTCACCCTCCCGATGCGGGTGATTCCGCCCAGGATCACCACCGCCACCGCCGACGCCGCGAGCAACCCGGTGACGACGTTGGGGGTGCCGAAGTTCGACTCCAGGGTGTCGGCCAGGGTGTTCGCCTGCACCGCGTTGCCGGTGATGAAAGCGGTGAAGCCGAGGGCGACCGCGAAGAACAGCGCCATCCACCGCCAGCCCCCGCCGAGGCCCCGCTCGATGTAGTACATCGGACCGCCGGACACCGTACCCTCGTGCTTGCGGGCGTCGGTGTGCACCTCGCGGTAGCGCTGGGCCAACGTCACTTCCGAGAACTTCGTGGCCGCGCCGAGCAGCGCCGTCATCCACATCCAGAACAGCGCTCCCGGGCCGCCGTAATGGATAGCCCAGGCCGCTCCGGCGATGTTGCCGATGCCCACCGTGGCCGACAGGGCGGTGGTGAGGGCCTGGAAGTGCGACACGTCTCCCGGCTCGTCGGGGTCGTCGTAGCGGCCCGCGGTCACCGCGAACCCGTGGCCGATGCGCCGCAGTTGGACGAACCCGAGCCGGACCGTCAGGAAAGAGCCGGCCCCCAGCAGGGCGATGACCTTGAGGGGCACCACTTGCTCGCCGACCGGGATGCCGAAGCTGTCGATGTAGAACTTGACGGTCCGGATGAACTGCTCGAGGGTTTCCATGCCTGCGCTCCGATCCCGTCCCGGCGGCGCGGGGCGGCCCAGCCTGTCATCTGTGTCGGGGCGTCAGTATATAGAAGTGCGCGGACGAGGGAGGACGTGCGGATCCGGAGGCCGACGCTCTGTCCAGACCGAAGGTCCGGCGGCCGCCAGACGACCTGCGCGAGCGGACCTCGGCCTACGCGGCGCTCGACGCGCTGCGGAACGCGGTTGCCAAGTCCGATGCGGCGTGCCGGAAGGACGCCGATGCTGCGGCGTGGCACGCGGAGCCGACGTGCGGTTCCTTTGCCCGGCCTGTCGGCGACGGCCTCGCCGGCGTCCGGGTGAGCGACGCCAACTTGATCGTGATTCGGCCACGCTCCCGGGCGAGGGCCCGGCGGAGGCGAGCCTCGCTGTGGGGCCCGAGGGCAACTGCACGTGCAGAAATACGCGTCGACGATGCCACCTTGCGTCCACGGTGCCGACGGCCGGTAGTCCGAGCGGATCCTGAAGAGTCGGCTGGCCGAAATCGGAGTGCACGTTCAGGACGATGCCGCCACCGCCTGAGCCTATGCGCGTGACGACACGGAGGGGCGGCGCGGCCGGAGTACGTTTCGCTCTGTGCCGGCGCGTGTCCCGCGACCAACGACCGGCAAACCGAGCAGTCCGGGCTGGAACTGAGGCTCAGTACGCGACAATCTCGGCGAGGTCTTGATTCTGAATCTGACGGCGAATCAACTCGGTGGAAACGCGAAACTCACGCCCAAGATCATCAACTTGTTCGCTGTCCACATGGCTGGCTGTAATCCGAGCCCGCAACGAGGTGGCAGGGGCAAGAAACTCCGCTGCAAACGCCCGTGACTGCGCCTGGCGATCAGTCGCCAAAGAACTGAGTAGGCCGGCTCCGGTTGTTGTTCGCCCTAGGTAATCACCAAGTGCGCGGGCTTGAAGAAACCGGTTACCTGACCTGCCTCGTGGTGCCGTTACGCATGCAGGTGTATCTGTGCCGACGAGTCCGTGAATGCGAGTGGAGGGTGGATGTGTTGTTCGGCGGGGAATAGCCAACGGCCCGGTTCCGTGGATATGTATCGGGCCACCATTACCATTTACCTGCTCGCGCGCCAAGCGTGCCAATTCGTAGCCCCGAACCCACGGTTCAACTCCAGGGGTCGGCGGTGGCAACGCGTGGCGGATGTCCAACCAATCGTTGCGTTGGCGTCTTCTTGTAACGTTTCCCATGGCGTTACTCAGCCAGTCGGCGACGGAGGACAATTCTCCCCCGTTAGCGAGCGCCAACGCGTCCTCGCGAACGGATGCGTCTGTGTGTTCCCAGAAGGCTACGATCACGTCCGCCACCTCATCTCGCACGTCGAAGGGATCGGCTCCGAAGAGGGCGGCCGCGCGACTAAATTCAACTTCGTCATCCTCGAGGCTGTTAACCGCGTTCCAGGCACGGCTGAGGTGGTCCGCTGCAACATCGGTCTCGGGATCCGCGTGAAGCCGTTCCAGCACGGCGTCGATGAGATTCCGGAATTCTGCCTCAAGTTCCTCCCGTTCGACAGTCTGATACCCCTCGTCGAGGAATTCGATGCGGGCGTGCTGGGGTTTGTGCCGAGTCCACGCCATATACATCCGCCTTGACGAAGCGGGAGTGATACTCAGTTGTGGCAGTACGAATCCGTCCCCGACGAAAGCCAGGTTGTGTCGGGACTCGAATCCCAGCGGTTGCTGATTCGTGTCCGCAACCTCGTACCAGATGTGCCACCAGTTGGTAACCAGCCACTCCGCAACGTTGAATAGCGGGACGATGATCTCGTTGCTGTAGATCCGGCTCCGACGGTCCACAGTGGCTGTGACTGTCCCGTTATCGGTGTCAACGCGGAGTGCAGCCATCGTGGATTGAGCGAGCTTGTCGGGTGACGGGCCTGAATCGACCCATTCGAATCGAAAGTGAACACTCATTCGAGCCCTCGTACTCTCTGCGAAGGCTCCAAGGGATATCCGTGGTACTCGCCGGAACCAGGGGATCCGTGCCGTGCTTCGAAAACGATGTCACCTTCGCGGTGCCAGACGTAGCGTGGATAGCCTCCGTCCCACGCCCCGACGCGGCCAGAACGCACGGCATCTCGGAGCCACTGCTCGACAAGGTCGCGGCGTTCGGCCAAGTCGCGAGGACACAAGGAGGCGGTGGGCCGGCGGCGAGGCACCCCGGCAAACCCCGGAGCGTCCTTGTGGTAGGGACTGCCGACGTACCGGCAGGACTCAGCCACTTGGGTCAAGTCGATGCCTTTCGGCGGCGGTTGCACCTTGTGGGCCTTCAGGTTGTCACGCTGAAATGTTGGGCGTCTCACGGTCCTTCGGGCGCATTATATGCGTATTGGTCCGCGGCGGACGCAGAAAACGGGTTGGACGGGCAGCGGGATCAGCATCTCGCACCGCACAGCGTGTCAATATTCTGGCGTCTCCGGCCGGCATGATCGGCGCCGGAGGCGGGCGCCACGGGGCGGGGCGCACTGCCGGCACCTGCTAACATGCACCGGCGATTCTTGGAGTTCGGCAACGCGCGGGCGGGGTCGGGGGTCGAGAGCGCAGGAGCGGTGCGGACCCCGGGCGGGTTGGTTTGGGCGTCGAGCGGCGCCGTGGGCGGCGATTTCCTGGGTCAGATGCGATGGGGAGCGACCGGATGGCGGTGGCGAGACGGCTCGACGGCAAGGCGGTGGCGGAGGCGATACGTGCATCCCTGAAGCCACGCATCGCGCGCTTCTCGGGGGCGACGGGGCGTCCCCCAGGGTTGGGTATTCTCCTGGCGGGCGACGACGGCGGGTCGGAGATCTACGTGCGCAACAAGATTCGCGCCTGCGAAGCGCTCGGCATCCGCGCCGATCTCCAGCGCCTGCCGGTCGAGGCGACCCTCGACGAGGTCATGGCGATCGTGGCGCGGTTCAATGCGTCCGCGGCGGTCGACGGCGTGCTGGTGCAGTCGCCGCTGCCGGCGGGCATGGGGGCTGACGCCGAGCAGCGCGTGTTCGACGCCATCGACCCGTCCAAGGACGTCGACGGGTTCAACCCGGTCAACGTGGGGCGGCTGGTCCAGAACCGGCCGGCGCTGGCGCCGGGAACGCCCTCCGGGGTGATCGCGCTGCTCGACCGGTCGGGCATTCCGATCGAAGGGCGGCACGCCGTGGTCATCGGTCGCAGCGACATCGTCGGGAAGCCGATGGCCGCCCTGCTGCTGCACCGGCATGCGACGGTGACCGTCTGCCACTCCCGGACCCGGGATCTGCCGGCCGTGGCGGCGGCGGCGGACATCCTGGTGGCGGCGATCGGGCGGCCGGGGTTCGTGACCAGGGACTTCGTGAAGCCGGGAGCGACGGTGATCGACGTGGGGACCACGCGGATGACCGACCGGGACCGGATCGCGGCGCTGTTCGGGCCGGACTCGCCGCGTCTCGAGGTGCTGGAACGGCGGGGCGCCACCGTCGTCGGCGACGTGCACCCTGAGGTGGCCGGGGTCGCTGGCGCGTTGACGCCGGTGCCGGGCGGGGTGGGCCCGCTGACGATCGCGATGCTGCTGTCGAACACGGTCCGCGCCGCGGAAGCGAGACGCCCGCGGTGAAGCCAGACGATCTGGAGGAGTGACTTCAGCGACCCGCTGCGCCCGGCCTTGACCTCGATGGGCACGATCCAGTCCCGATGCGAGATCACGTAGTCGATTTCGGCGTTGCCGCGCCGTGCGTGCCGCAGCCAGTAGTGGAACTCGGGTGGTTGGTCGCCGCCGCTCAGCGAAGCCAGTTGCCGTCCGATGTACTGTTCGGCCATGCCTCCTTCGTTCAGGCCCACCTGCCGCGCCCCGCGCAGTACCAGCGGCTTCCGGCTCCGTGCCGTCGGCCATCGGTGCAGTGTGTCTTCAGCGAGCCTCTTCATGGCGTATACACGTCAAAAAAATCATGTTACTTGCAGAAACATACGTCCATAAAGCCCGTATCGGCCCCGTCGATCTCGATGGCCGGCGCCGGGCAGGAGGAGACGAGATGACAATCGTGCAGCTTCGAAGGGTGGCGACGGGCGCGGTGGCGCTCGCGGGGATGATCGGAACGGCGGTGGCGCCGGCGGCGGCCCAGACGCCGGCGCCGGTGGGCGAGTGGCGGGCGTTCGGGGCGGACCCCGCCAACACCAAGTACTCGCCGCTCGACCAGATCACGCCGGAGAACTTCACCGAGCTGGAGGTCGCCTGGCGGTGGCGGTCGCTGTCGGCCGAGGTCGCGGCGAGCCACGAGGCGATCCGTCCCGGACCGTTCAAGACCGCCCCGCTGATGGTCGGCGGGCTGGTCTACGCGAGCACCGCCCTGGGGCAGGTGGCGGCCCTCGACGCCGGCACCGGCGAGCTCGCTTGGTCGTACGACCCCGCCACCTACGACCGCCTGGAACGTCCCGCGAACATGGGTTGGCAGCATCGTGGGGTGTCCTATTGGGAGGATGACGAGAGCGGCGATGCGCGCATCTTCATCGCCACCCACGACCTGCTGCTCGTCGCCATGAATGCCCGCACCGGCCGCCTGTATCCGGACTTCGGGGCCGACGGCGCCGTCGATCTCAGCGGAAGCCTCGGGCGCCCGATCGACCGATCTCGCCTGACCCATTCGCAGCCGCTGGCCATCGTCGGCGACACCGTCATCGTCGGCAGCATCGTCCAGGACGGGTCCCTGACCCGCCGCGAGGCGGACCCGGGCCACGTCCGGGCCTTCGACGCCCGGACCGGCGAGATGAAGTGGATCTTCCACACCATTCCCCAGGGCGGCGAGTTCGGGGCCGAGACGTGGCAGAACGAGTCATGGCGCTACAGCGGCCACACCAACGTGTGGGGCACGATGGCCGTCGACGAGGAGCTGGGCTACGTGTACCTGCCGACGGGGACGCCGACCAACGACTGGTACGGGGGCATGCGCCCCGGCGACAACCTGTTCGCGGAGAGCATCATCGCCGTCGACGTCGAGACCGGACAGCGGGTCTGGCACTTCCAGGCAGTGCATCACGGGCTCTGGGACTACGACTTCCCGACCGCCGGCAACCTGCTCGACATCCGCGTCGACGGCCGCGACATCAAGGCGATCGCCCAGACCAGCAAGCAGGCCTTCGTGTACGTCCTCGACCGCGTGACCGGCGAGCCGGTGTGGCCGATCGAGGAGCGGCCGGTCCCCGCCGGGAGCGTGCCGGGGGAGTGGTACTCGCCGACCCAGCCGTTTCCCACGAAACCGGCCGCGTTCGATCTGCAGGGCATCACCGTCGACGACCTGATCGACTTCACCCCCGAGCTGCGTGCGGAGGCCCTTCGAATCGCCGAGCGGGCGCAGCTCGGACCTATCTTCACGCCCCCGCCGGTCCGGGGCGAGGGCCGGCCGATCATCCAGGCGCCGGGACCCGGCGGCGGCATCAACTGGCCGGGCGCGGCCGTCGACCCCGAGACGGGGCGGCTCTTCGTGCCGTCGCAGACCCGCCTGCGGGCGGTCGAGCTGGTCGAGTACCCGCCCCCCGCCACCGTCGGCTACTTCACCGACCCCTGGGCGACGCCGGTGCCGGGGCCGCAGGGATTGCCCCTGGTCAAGCCGCCCTACAAGCGGGTCACCGCCATCGACCTGAACACCGGCGACCACGTCTGGATGAGCCCCCACGGCGACGGACCGCGCAACCATCCGGCGCTGCGCGACCTCGACCTGCCGCCCCTCGGCGGCCACAACGGCATGCACGGGGGCGGCCCGCTGGTGACGAAGAGCCTGCTCATCGTCAACTCCGGCGGGCGGTACGTCGAAGACATGGTCGAGGCAGCGCAGGCGATAACCGCCTACGACAAGGAAACCGGGGCCTACCTGGGGTCGGTGCGGCTGCCCGCCGTTCCCTACGGCAATCCCGTCACCTACCTGCACGAAGGAAAGCAGTACATAGCCGTCGCCGTCGGCACGTCGAGCGCGGCCCGCGGGGCGGAGCTGATTGCCCTGGCCCTGCCGTGAGCGGGGGGAGGCGACGCCTGGCACCAGTTCGGGGATGCGAACGCGTCCTTGCTATGGGACTCTCGGCCAGAACCGGGTTGCGCATGTTCCGCATGTTCCGTAATATGGGCGTATGACTAGGCGCTTGCAGAACATCGGGGCGGAGCTTCTGCCGGGGGCGCCATCCGGCGCACGCGTCGTCACGGCAACGGAGACCGCGAAGAACTTCGGCTCGATCATCGATCGGGTACGGGAGGAGCGCGCCGTCTACGTCGTGGAACGCGGCGGCACCCCGGTAGCGGAGATTCGTCCAGTGAAGTCGAAGACCGTCACGGTTCGTGACTTCGTCGAGCTCATCCGTTCCGGGTCGATTCCAGCCGCCGGCGAGGAGTACCTGAAGGCGGTGGAGGAGGGCGTGGCCTTCTGGAACCGCGCGGAGGTTCCCCGGGATCGATGGGCACGCTGATCGACTCGAGCGTTCTGATCGCGGCCGAGCGCGGCCGACTGAACCTCGAGGCAGCGCTCGCCGGCCGCGCCGATGATCCGGTGGGCATTGCCGCCATCACCGTGTCCGAGGTGCTTCACGGCACGTACCGGCTCGGCGGGGTGCGCTTGGCGCGGGCCCGCGCGTTCGTGGAACGGTGGCTGACCATCCTGCCGGTCGTTCCGTTCGATCTGCAGGCGGCGCAGGTGCACGCGACGCTGGCCGCGGATCTCGGACGGAAGGGGACACCCATGGGTGCTCACGACCTGATGATCGCGGCGACCGCGGTGCAGCTTGGTTACGCCGTCGCCACCTGCGACCGTCGAAGCTTCGGCCGCGTGGATGGTCTCGCCGTGCAGTATTGGTAGCCTGGAAGCGTTACGATGGCTCCGACGGTGGAGGTACGCCGAATGGATGATCTTGAATCATACGCCGTGACACCGGCCGGTGTCCCGTCGCGGGCTTGGCAGCCCGTGGCGAAAGTCCCGGCTGCATTCGGTGCAACGCGGGGTTCCGCCACGGGCTGCTGGGTACTCGTCGGTGCCCTTTCGCTGGCGGCCGTCGCGTGCGCCCCGGCCGATGAGGGGCCGGAGGCGGCACCGAACACGACGTGGTTCGAGGGCGCCACGCTCATCGACGGCAGCGGCGGCCCGCCCATCGAGGGCTCTGCGTTTCTCGTCGAGGACGGCGTCTTCGCCTGGGTGGGGCGAGCGGGGGAGCGGGAGGCTCCCGAGGCTGCCGCGCGAGTGGACCTGTCGGGGAAGACGGTGATCCCGGCCCTGATCGACGCCCATCAGCACCTGGGGTTGACCAACGTCAAGGACGGCTCGCACAGCCCCGACAACTACACGCGGGCCAACCTCGTCGAGCATTTCGAGCGGTCGGCGTATCACGGGGTCGCGGCCACGATGAGCCTGGGGCTCGAGTTCGACGAGGCGCTGGCGTTCGACCTGCGGGATGCGGCGATGCCCGACGCGGCACGCTTTCTGACGTCGGGCCGGGGCATCGCGGCCACCCCGATGGCCGGTCCCCAGCAGCCGTATCGCCTCGGCATCCCCCGCGGGGCCCGCACCGAGGCCGAGGGGCGGGCGGCCGTCGAGGAGCTGCACGGGCACGGGGTGGACCTCGTCAAGATATGGGTCGACGACCGGGGCGGCGCCGTCCCGAAGCTCGAGCCGCCAGTGTACCGGGCGATCATCGACGAGGCGCACACCCGCGGCATGCGGGTGACATCGCATCTCGGCACCAGCAGCGGGCTTGCCGACGCCAAGGAGCTGTTGCGGGCGGGCCTCGACGGCTTCGCGCATACCGTGCGTGACCGCGACATCGACGACGAGTACATGGGTCTGGTCCGCGAGCGCCCCGAGGTCTGGACCATCCCCAACCTGCCCGGCTCGCCGGTGACGCACGACGACCTGCCGTGGCTGAGCGAGACGCTGCCGCCGTTCGAGATCGACAACCTGCGCGGGCAGGCCGACCGCCTCGAGGCGGAGGGACCGGGAGACCTGTTCGAGCTGCAATGCCGGAACCTGGCGAGGAACCGCGAGGCGGGGATGATCATCGGCATGGGCACCGACTCGGGCGTCAGCGTCGCCTGGACCACGCATACCGAGTTGCGCGACCTGGCGCGCTGCGGGTTCACGCCGATGGAGGCGATCGAGGCCGCGACGCGGGTCAACGCCGAGATCCTGGGGCTGGACGACCTCGGCACGGTGGCCGCGGGCAAGAGCGCGTCGTTCGTGGTGCTCGCCGCGAACCCGCTGGATGACATCACGAACACGCGGCGGATCGACAGCGTCCATCTGGGCGGCGAGCGGGTAGACCGCGAGGCCCTGCGGGCGAAGTTCATGGACGAGGTGCGTTAGTGGTGTGTCACGGTAATGAGTTTACGGTTGACCCACGAAGCATCCCGATGTTTCGGGCCGGAATCGCCTGGGCCAACACCCGTTCGGCCACAAGCGGGCAACTGTAAGATCATTTCGCGGACATACCATTAGAAGGCAGGGAGGTCTCCCATGGAAGGCATCATTTCCAATCTCTTGAGCCGGTTCGAGCAGGGCCGGGTGTCCCGGCGGGAGCTGGTGCAAGGCTTGGCGATGTTGGCGGCGGCCGGCGCCGGCACGGCCGCCGCGTCGGCGCGTCAGCAAACGCCGTTCAGCCCCAGCCGGATCGACCACATCAGCATTCAGGTGACGGACCTCCCGCGATCGATCGCCTTCTACCAGGAGGTCTTCGGCCTGTCGATCCTGAACGAGGACCGGGCCAACGAGATCGTCCGCATGGGAACGAACAGCATCCTCGTCTCGCTCCATCGCAAGCCGCCCACCGGCATCGTCGACCACTTCGCGATCACCGTCGACGGGTTCGACCGGGAGTCGGCGACCCGTGCGCTCGAGCAGCGTGGGCTGACCCCGGACCAGAACCTGGACTATGGATTCCATGTCCGGGACCCCGAGGGAATACCGGTTCAGATCGTCGCGACGTGAAACGATCCGACTCGAGCCCGGCGGCCTTCCGCCTCCCGGTCCACTCGGCGCGGGTCTAGAACGGCGGACCGCGCCAGAGATTGCGGCGGACCAGTTCGCCGCTGCCCGCCGCGCCCAGCACCTCGCCGTCCCGGTAGACGATCTCGCCGCGCCGCAGCGTCAGCGTCGGCCAGCCGGTCACCACCCGTCCCGCGTGCACCGAGTAGCCGCTGTTCGACAACATGTCCTCGTTGCGGATGGTCCGCGTCTCCTCCGGGTCCCACAGCACGAGGTCCGCGTCTGACCCGACCGCGATCGCCCCCTTGCGGGGGTACAGCCCGAACAGCCGGGCGGGGTTGCTGGAGGTGACCTCGACGAAGCGCTCCAGGCTGATCCGCCCGTCCCCGACGCCCTCGGAGTAGAGCATCGGCAGCATCACCTGGAGGTTGCTCATGCCCGCGCGGTGCTGCACCACGCTCTGCGCCGGGTCGAGCTTCTGCTCGCGGGTGTAGGCGACGTGGTCGGTGGCCACGACGTGCACCGTCCCGCGCGCGATGCCGTCCCACAGGGCGTCGACGTCGCTCTGCTCCCGCAGCGGGGGCTGGCCGATGTACAGGCCCGGGGTGGGCCCGTCGAACCGCTCGCGGGTCAAGTGCAGGTAGATGGGGCGCGTCTCGACATACACGGGCAGGCCGCGCGCCTGCGCCCTCTCGGCCACCCGCAGGGCCTCCTGCGAAGAGAGGTGGACGATGTAGATGGCGGCTCCCGTCGCCTCGGCCATCGACACCGCGCGCTGCGTGGCCGCGACCTCCGCCGCGATCGGTCGGGCGTCGGCGAAGTTCTCCAGCCCGCCCCGCCCCTCGGCGAACAGCCGCTCCGACGTGATCTGCACGAGGGCCGCGTCCTCGCAGTGCATCATCATCAGCACGCCCGTCTCGCGGGCGGCGTGCATGGTCGACACGAAGCCGGGGGCGTTGGCGTCGAACGTGGGCCGCACCATGAACACCTTGATGGTGGTCTGCCCGGTGTCGGCGAGGGCCGCGAGGGTCGCGGGGGTCGCGGTCGCGGGGTCGGAGACGATGGGGTGGAAGATGAAGTCGGCGATGGCCTGCTCGTCGACGTCCGCGGCGGCCTGCGCCACCGCCGCCGCCGGCGTGCCGCCCGCCTCCACCGCGCCGAAGTTCGAGATGGTCGTGAGGCCGCCCGCGAGGGCCGCGGCCGACCCCGACGTGTAGTCGTCCAGCCGGCCCCGGCCGAGGTGCACGTGGGGGTCGACGCCCCCCGGCAGCACCAGGCGGCCGCGTGCGTCGATCTCCCGCGTGCCCGCGCCGCGGGCCGCGAGGCCGGTGCCGATCTCGGCGATGGTGGAGCCGACGATCCGGACGTCGGCCTGGCGCAGGCCCCCGGCGGTGAAGACCTCGCCGCCGCGGATGATCGTTTCGGGTTGCGGCTGGGCGGTGGCCGTTGCGGCCGCCAGCCCGAGCGCCCCGAGGAGAACAAGGCTTCGGAGTACACGCATCACCACACCTCCGGATTCGCCTCGCGGGAGTCTGCGCCTCACGGCACGCAGGCCCCGGAGGGGTTGGTTGGGGCGGCAGGCGGAGCCGCCGGGCGCTTCCGGGCGTGTGCGACGCCGACGGAAGCGCCCCATTATTGCATCCGGGGTGCGTCGGCGGGGCGTCTCCGGAATTCGATACGTCCGCTCAACCGCGATAGCGGCGAGACCCGCCGTCGCGGTGCCAGAGTCGCAGCATGAGGCGCTTTCGCTCTGGATCGTCGACGTAGGCGGTACGCCCGTGGCCGCACCAGCGGTTGTTCACGAACTGCAGCTCGCCCGGCCGAATGGTGAACTCGCAGCACAGATCCGAGTCTTGCACGACAAGGGTCATCGTCTCGAACGCGGCCCGCGTTTCCACGTCCATTTCGACCCCCGCGGTCTCGTATCCGGCCGGGATGGTGAAGTGGGTATATCGGCAGCGAAGGTCGGGCCGCAGCTCGAAAACGGGGAAGAATACGGTCTGCGACTCGTCCGGCCAGAAATCACCCTGCCGGTCCTGAAAGAAGGGACGATAGAGGCGCTCGAGCAACCGCGGATGTTCTGCGAGAAGGGCGTTGTGGACCGAACAGAAGCTCACGAAGCGGCTCGCCCCACCCTCACGGGCGGTGCTGAGGCAGAGCAGACTCACATGGTCCGGCGGCGCATGATTGAAAGAGTTGTCGACGTGCGGGGGCTGCGCGACATTGGTGCGAAAACCGCGTACCCCGATCCGCTTCTTCACTCCGGTGTCGGTCACTTCCAACATGATCCGACCATCGAGGGTCTGAACCACGGGACGGCCGACCATCGCCGCGAGCAGCCAGAACACGGCCTCGATCTGCGGGCGGCCGGACAGCTCCTCGAGCGGGATCCGGTCCACCACCGCCACACCGGGGCCTTCATCCAGGCGCCGGCGCACCTCGCCCAGCAGGTTGCGGCACGCGTCGAGCTCGTAGTCCGAGGGGTCGAGCAGGTACGTCGGCACCGGGTCGCGCTCCAGCACGCGTGCGAGCTGCTCGATCTCATCGAGGCAACTCGAGGGAACCGCGATTCTCCAATCGCTTTCGCGAATCGTGCGGCGGGTCCAGGCCCGCGGGCCGGCAATCGGCTCGCGAATCATGGGCAGCGCCGGGTCCCGGGCGTCGCCGGGCGCTCGTGCCGCGTGGTGGTCATGGAGGGGGCGGCGCTGACTGCCCGGCAGCATCGTCATCGGTCCGTTTTCTCATCCGCGGCGTCGATTGGAATCCCGACCGCGAGCACATCCGAATTGGTGCGCGGATAGGAGGACGATTGATCAGCGCGTGCGGGACCGTTCGCGAAAAAAGGAGACGATCCGCTGGCTGGTCCCCCGCGGGTAGGTGTGGGCGCCAGCATGGATCCAGGTCATGACCGGCGCGGCCGTACCGGCTCCGTGCACCGTGCAGCCGGCTCCACACTGTGTCGTCGCGTCAACGTTGTTCACCTCGATGGCGACCGCGATCGCGGCTTCCTGATCCGAAAAGCGGACCACCCGATCGCGCTCCCCGGCCACATGAAAGACGGGCCTGGCCTGCGTGGGCCGCACCGAGGGACGGAGGCGGGCTGCCACCGGGGCGTACGCGGCGAACACGCCGGGGCGCTCCGCCCAGAGGAGGTAGGTGAACATCCCACCGTTAGAGAAGCCGGTCGCGTAGATACGGTCGTCGTCGATGCTGTACGTCTCGCGTAGCGACCGGAGCGCCACGTCAACGAGCCTGAGGTCGCGGTCGCCGCCGCCGCGCTCCACCTGCCAGCCGGGGAGGCCGCCGCGCCTCTCGAGTCCCTGAAAGTACACGACGATCGCGTCGGGCCACGCGACGTGAACATTCGTGTACTGAAAGTTCTGCATGTTGTCGCCGTACCCATGGAACGACAAGACCAGCGGAGCGCCTTCCCCTCCCGGTGACGCCGGCACGTAGACGATGGCTTCGCGCGTCTCGCCGTCGACCTGCCATCTCATGATCTCCGCCGCCGCGTCCCGGACGCCGAGAATCAGCAACAGACCGGCCAGAGCCACGGGCGTCAGGCGCATTCTCATCTATACCTCCACGTTCGCTGACGACGGTATCCGCCGCCAAGGCTTGGGGAAGCCGCCGCGGGACCGGCCGCGGCCGGCGCGACCACCAAGGCGACGGCCAGCCGACCGACGCCGCGAGCAGGCTTGGACGTTCGCTGCATGCAGCCTCCGACCGGGCGCGGATTGTACGAAACCCGGCATCCGCGCCGCAGAGCGGTGCAGATGCCGGGCAGGATTCGGTTGGGCGGACAGCGGCGCCGCGGGGCGGCGGTGTCCGGGCCAGGAGTCTGCGCCGTAGAAGTTCCGCGCCAGCGCAACTTCCAACGCGACCGCAAGGTCGCGCTAGTGCTGGGCGGGCCAGCCTTCATCGAGCGGCTGAGACGTGTCCGCGGTGATCTGCAGATGGGCGCAGTGGTGATAGCTGTAGGCGCCGGGGTTGTTGTACGCGTGCTCCGCCATCCACTGGATGACCTGCAGCGTGCACTTCTCGCAGTTGATGTTGGGGACGCGGATCTCCGTCTCGAACTCTATCGGGGTCTCTTCCCGGGTGTGGTGGATGAACAGGCCGTCGGCCAGCAGCGGGGGCTGCGCCGGAACCTCGATCATCGCGGCCAGCGACCACGGCCGGTCCCACTCTCCCCGGTGGCTGGGCCGTGTCTTGGTCTCCGGATCGGGCGGCAGCTCGGTCGGCGAGTTGACCGCCAGGGCCACGCGGTAGTGTCCCGGATGGTAGATGGTCTCCAGAATCTTGAGGGGCAGCATCGAACCGCCCACCACCCTGGTGACCATGTTGCTCGCGGTGCCCCAATCCGCGTTCGAGCCGCCGCAGGGGCCGGCCTTCTGCGGATCGCCGCGCTCGTTCTCGACGATCCACGAGGCTGGCTCCACCAGCTTGAAGTGAGCTTGGGTCACGGTCGGCGCGACCAGCGCGGCCACCCCGACTACCAGAAGAAAACGAACCACATGCGGCATGCCAACGCTCCTTGTGTCGACAGAATGGACTCAACGGTCCGACGAGTAGTGCCTCACCTTATCAACTCCCCGCGGGCGGTTCAATGGGCATGCGGTGCGGCTGCGGCGCCGGGCCGGGGTCGGCAGCCGGGCGGTATCCGGCCGGCCCGTTCGTGACAGTCATGTGAGAATGATCCGCGCCGACTCGACGTGAGCCCGCACCGGTGGGACCCGAGCGGCCGGTCATTGGAGGTCAGAACGGTGATGGAGAACGCAGGCAACGATCTAGTGGCAGTGTTCGACACGTCGAAGGGGCAAATCCGCGTCGCGCTCTTTGCCGATGACGCGCCCCTGTCGGTGGCGAACTTCGTGAACCTGGCGCAACGCGGCTATTACGACGGACTGAAGTTCCATCGGGTCATCGCCGACTTCATGGTTCAGGGAGGCGACCCCACCGGCACCGGCCGCGGGGGACCCGGCTACAACTTCGCCGACGAGTTCAGCCCCCGCCGGCGGCACGACTCGGCCGGGACTCTCTCGATGGCCAACGCCGGACCGGGCACCAACGGCAGCCAGTTCTTCATCACCCACGGCCCCACGCCGCACCTCGACGGCAAGCACTCGGTGTTCGGCCGGGTCGTCTCCGGACAGGACGTCGTCGACGCCGTCGCGCAGAACGACGTCATGACCACCGTGACCATCGAGGGCGATGCGTCGGGCCTGCTCGCGGCCCGGCAGGCGCAGGTGGCCGACTGGAACCGGATTCTCGATCGCGGTTGAATCGCGGTTTGATCGGGGGGGTGTGCGGACCGTTCCGGGGTTACCGCGATCGGTCGCGGAACGGTCCGCACGCCGGCGGGTTCAGCGGCCCGCGGCGTCCTCGGCGCGGGCGCCGGCCAGGATGTTCAGCAGGCCGTAGTTGCCTTCGTGGCAGGCGTACTCGAACATCGGCTCGTCCGAGCGGCGCATCGGCACCGCGACGGTGAACGGCCGGGTGAAGATGGCCGGGTCGTCCACCGTGTACTCGTAGAGCAGCGTCTCGTCGTCGAGGCGGCTGAACCGTTCGGTCAGGGTGACGGTCAGGCCGGTACCGATGGCGGTGGTGGCCGAAGGGTCGAAGCTGCCGGTCTTGTCCGTCATGTTGGTGGTCTCGACCACCAGGGTGTCGCCCTCCCAGTGCCCGCGCGAGCTCCCGGCCCACTGGCGGACGCCCGCCGGCAATTGCGGGCGGCCGTCGAGCGGGATGACCCGCAGGTCGTGCACCATCTCGTTGAGAATCGCGACGGTGCCCGCGGTCTGAAAAAGCTGCATGTTGTTGTTGTAGCCGCTCGGCATCATCGGCGGGCCGCTGTTGAAGCCGACAAGACAGCGCTCGGCGAGGCCGCGGTCCTCGGGGCGGTCCGCGCCCGTGCCGGCGCTCCGGACCCGGACCGGCAACGCGATCGGCAGGTCTTCTATCAGCGAGCCCACCTGCCGGAGGGCTTCACCTTCGGGGGTCAACGCCGGCAACCGGCCGTCCGGCGGATCGACGATCAACGAGGTCCGGCGGTCGTCGACGAACGTCGTGCCGTAGTCGAGCCAGAAGTCGTTGTATCCGCCCACCGCGCGCCCGCCGCCCCCGGCCGGCAACGGCTCGGTCCGCACCTCGCTCGGCTCGAGCAGGCGGGCGCGGCGCGCCGCGACCTGGGTCTCCTGGGCCGCCGCCTCCTCCTCCGTCAGGAACTCCCGATCGGAGAGCCCCTCCGGACGCTGCAGCGGCGTCATGGTGCGAAAGTCCCACACCCCTTGCAGATCCGGCCGGCCGTCGGGCAGCCGCGGCGGCGTCTGTCCGAGCACCGAGCCGGCTGTCAGCGAAACGACGACGAGCGCGCTGAGCGCGACGATGGGACTTGCCCGCATTCGACCCCTCCCGCCCTGGTGGATTTCCCGCTGCGCGGTACGGCGTGCCCGGTTGCACCCGGCCTGCCTCGCCGGAATCGTCGGCACGCCCGTGCAGCCGCCGGCCGCGCACACAAAACCAGTATACAGGCGGGATTCATCGCCGGCGGGGGACGACGGGTGCCCCCCCGCCCCGCCGGGTTGACGGCGGCCGGCATCGGAGCGATGATGCCCTGATCCACAGCGTGAAACGGGGGACGGGGACAAGACGAAGGAGGAAGGTCTGTGACCATCCATCGATATCCGGCAACGGTTTGTGCACTGCTCGTTCTCGCGGCGGCCGTCCTGGTTCCTGAAGCGGCGCCAGCCCAGCCGGCGGCGACCGGGGACGACGCGGCGCCCCGGACCGCGTGGGGCGACCCGGACCTCAACGGCGTCTGGGACTTTCGCACGTTGACGCCGTTCGAACGGCCCGAGTCTCTGGCCGATCAGGCGGTGTTCACGCCGGAGGAAGCGGCGCAGTACGAAGCCGAACGTCTCGCGGCGTTCGAGGTACGCGACGATCAGGAGCCGGCGGACGTGGTCGGCAACTACAACCAGTTCTGGTTCGACCCGGGCAACAAGGTCAGCGAAACCCGTCAGACGTCCCTGGTGATCGACCCGCCCGACGGCCGGGTGCCGGCCCTGGCGGCCGCCGCCGAGGCGAGACAGGAGGCTCAGCGGCAGGCGCGGGCCGGCGTCAATCGCCACTCGCCGACCTACGGCGGCTGGGTGGAGGACCTCGGGGCGGGCATGTTCGCGGTCCGCTGTATTCTCGGCTTCAACTCCGGCCCGCCGATGACGCCGGGCGGCTACAACCAGAACCTCCAGGTACTGCAGACGCCGGACCACGTGGTCCTGGTCAACGAGATGGTGCACAGCTCGCGGGTGATCCCGCTTGACGGCCGCGACCGTCTCGATGACGGCGTGCGGCAATGGATGGGCGATTCGCGCGGCCGCTGGGACGGCGACACCCTGGTGGTGGAGACGACCAACTTCCGGGGCGAGACCAGCTTCCGGGGCGGCGTGACCACCGCCGATCTGAACCTCGTCGAGCGGTTCACCCGGGTCTCCGACGGCACGTTGATGTATCAGGTGACGATCGACGACAAGAATGCGTGGGATCAGCCCTGGAGCTACCAGATTCCCATGGTGAAGAACGAGCAGCCGCTGTTCGAGTACGCGTGTCACGAAGGCAACTACGGCCTCTACAACATCCTGGCCGGCGCGCGGTTGCAGGAAACGGAGGCGGATGCGGCGCGCGACTGAGAGGTGGGAATCCATGCTGACGAGACGAACCCTTCTGCTTGCGCCCCTGGCGGCTCCGCTCGCGCGGCTGGCCCATGCGCAGTCGGCCGAGCCCGGCCGGATGCTGCTGTCGATGCATCAGAACACCTCGCGCGGGGCCGGCTATCGCGGCTCGCTGGAGGGTTGGGCGAGGGCGGGCATCCGGCATGTCGAGCTGACTGACCGGCTGCTGGTGGATTTTCTCGCCAACGACACGCTGCCGGCGGCGCGGCGCGTGCTGACCGATGGGGGGTTGACGCCGGTCTCCGCCGCGGTGGTGCTGCCCGACCTGTGGATTCCGGGGCCTGCCCGGGAGGCCTCGCTCGACACTTGGCGGCGGCGGTGCGAGCAGTTCGCCAGCCTGGGGCTCCAGAAGGTCTACTCGCCGTCGGTGACGAATCGGCCGGTCACCGCGGACGACTTCGACGCGACGCCGGCGTGCATTCACGAGGTGGGGGAGATCACCGCGGAGTTCGACCTCACCGCGATGATCGAGTTCACCCGCACGTCGACCCATCTGTCCACGCTGACGTCGTCGCTGGCGATGATTAGGGCCGCCGCCCATCCCAACGTCCGCCCGATGATCGACTTCTTCCACTTCTGGTCGGGTCTGAGCAAGTTCGAAGATCTGGATCTGCTCGAACCGGGCGAACTGGCGCACACCCACTTCCAGGATCTGCTCGATACGCCGCGCGAGCTGATCAACAACGATTCGCGGCTGATTCCCGGCGACGGCATCGCCCCGGTGGTGCGCATCCTCGAGAAGCTGGCCGAGAAGCAGTTCACCGGCGCGCTCTCGGTCGAGCTGTTCCGGGCCGAGCTGGTGCAGGGGGACCCGTTCGAGGTGGCGACCGAGATTCGGGGGAAGTGCGAGGCGGTGATGGGGCAGGCGGGGGTTCTCTAGCAACCCGTGGCGGAACCCCGCGTTGCACCGAGAGCAGTCAGGCGGGAAGCATCGCCGCTCGAATGCAGCGGGGACTTTCGCCACGGCTGCCAGGAGTCTGGCATGCGCCGAAGGGATCGTATGAGATGGATCGGTGTGGTCGCCGCGGTCGTCCTGGCGTCGGGCGCCGCGGGACCGGCCACCGCGCAAACCGACCGGATCGTCGCGATGGATACCCTGAACGTCCGGGACGTGCTCTATCACCTCAGCGGCGGCGGCGGTAACGGTCTCGCCCTCATCGACGAGATCAACGGCGGCGTGGTGTTGATCGACACGAAGCCGCCCGGCTGGGGCGAGCCGGTTCGCGAGGTCATCAAGCAGGTGACCTATCTCCCGGTGACCACCATCATCAACACGCATGCCCACGTGGAACATGCGGGGAGCAACGCGGAGTTCCCCGACGCGGTCACGATCGTCGCGCACGCCAACACCCGGGCGGCGATGTTGCGTGCCGGAATGTACGCGGAGGGCGGCCCCGGGCTGCCCACGGCGACCTTCACGGATCGCTTCTCGCTGCTCGACGATCTCGATCGCATCGAGCTGTACCACTTCGGTCCGGCCCATACCGACGGAGACGTCGTGGTGGTCTTTCCGGAAAAGGGCGTCGCCTACCTGGGCGACCTGTTTCCTGCGAAGGCGGTCCCGGTGATCGATCTCGAGCAGGGCGGCAGCGGGCTGGCCTTTCCGGAGACGCTGGATCGCGCCGTCGCGGCGACCGAGGGTGTCGCCCGGGTCATCACCGGGCATGGTCCGTTCCCCACGACCTACGCGGGCCGGGGGCGCCGGGACCGGGGCGCGGCCCGCGCCTGGAGCGGGTTCCTGACCTGGGATGACTTGGCGGAATACGCCGAGTTCACGCGGGACCTCGTGACCGCGGTGGAGCGGGAGTTTTCGGCCGGGCGCAGCGCCGCGGAGGCGGGGGTGGCGCTGCGACTGCCGGATCGCTATGCCGGCTACGACCTGACGGGTCTGCAGGCCGCCGTCGATGCGCTCTACGCCGAGTTGGCCGCGCGCTGACCGGGCCGCGACCGCCGTAACCCTGATGCCGCGGCCACACCAGACTCGGCTCGTTCCCCCCGGGGGTCGGGCCACGGCTCCACGCAAGCCTTTCGATTGGGGACACGCACGAATGACCAGTTCGAAACTGACCGCGATCGTGGCCTGCACGGCTTGCTTGGCCGGCGGCGCGGCGGAGGTGGCCGCCGACGACTGGCCCGAGTTCCGGGGGGCGGGGCGCCGCGGGGTATGGACCGAGACCGGGATCGTCCGCTCGTTTCCCGACGATGGCCTCAAGGTGCGCTGGCGCACTCCGATCAAGGCCGGCTATTCGGGCCCGTCGGTGGTCGACGGCCGCGTGTTCATCACCGACTGGGAGCCGCAGCAGGGCATGCGCGGGGTCGAGCGGGCGCTGGCCCTCGACGAGGCGACCGGCGAGATCCTGTGGACGCAGACCTGGGAGGCGGACTACGCGGGCATTCAATGGGAGATCGGGCCGGGGGCGACGCCGACCGTCGACGGCGACCGGGTCTACATGTTGGGCCGCACCGGAATGCTGTCGGCGCTGGCCGTCGACACCGGCGAGATCCTGTGGCGGAAGCACTATGGCGAGGACTACGGCGTCGACCGCATGCAGTGGGGCTTCGACTGGGGCTTCGCCAGCGCGCCCCTGGTCGACGGCGAGCGGCTCATCTGTCTGGTCGGCGCCTCGCCGGACGCCCGGGTCGTCGCCTTCGACAAGATGACCGGGGAAGAGCTGTGGCGGGCCCTGCCGAGCGAGGCCGACCTCGGGGTGGCGCAGCCCATCATCATCGAGGCGGGCGGGGCGCGGCAGCTCATCGTCTGGAACCCGGAGGAGGTCGCCTCGCTCGACCCGGTGACCGGGGAGATCTACTGGCGGCAACCGTACATCGTCGGCGGCGCGATGACCGTGGCGGTGCCGGTGCAGGTGGGCGCCCAGCTCTTCTTCACCACGTTCTACGACGGTCCGATGATGCTGACCCTCAACCAGGATCGTCCGGGGGCGACCATCGCCTGGAAGGGCGGCAGCAACAGCGAGATCCGCACCGAGGGCCTGCACGCGGTGCTCGCCACGCCGATCATCGACGGCGGGTACATCTACGGCATCTGCAGCTACGGCCAGCTTCGCTGCCTGGACGCCGAGACCGGCGAACGCATCTGGGAGACCCAGGACGCCACCGTGGAACGCCGGCGCTGGGTCTCGGGGTTCATGGTCAAGAACCGGGATCGCGTCTTCATCAACAACGACCGGGGCGAGTTGATGATCGCCCGGCTGAGCCCCGCCGGCTACGAGGAGATCAGCCGCACGCAATTGATCGCACCGACCTCCGCCCCCGGCAACCGGCGGGAGCTGCGCAACGTGAGCTGGGTCCATCCCGCCTATGCCAACCGGCATGTGTACACACGGAACGACGAGGAGATCGTCAGTTTTTCGCTGGATGCGGCCGACTACTGACGCGTACGGCGGTGCCGGAGCGCATTCGGCGGCGTCCGAACGCGGCCGGGGCGGCCCGAAGGCGGCCCCCAGGCATCTTGTGTCCGGTCGCCGAAGTGGGCGATCATGCTTAACAGCCCGTGGCGGAACCCCGCGTTGCATCGAGAGCGGCGAGGCGGGATGCCTCGCCGCTCGAATGCAGCGGGGACTTTCGCCACGGGCTGTCAACCACGCGGGTGGACGAGGAGAGTGAGATGAACCATCGATATCGTGGCGGAGTGGGTCACGCGATCGCGCTCGCGGTCGCGTTCGGGATGTTGGCGCCGACCGTCTCGGCCGGGCAGGAGGCCAACGAGGCGGTGCCGCGGACGGCGTGGGGCGCGCCCGACGTGCAGGGCGTTTGGGACTTCCGCTCCATCACCCCGATGGAACGTCCCGACGAGCTGGGGGACCGGGCGTTCCTGACCGAGGAAGAGGCTGCGAACCTGGAGCAGGAGACCGTGGCCCGCAATGAAGACCTCCTCAATCGTCCCGCGGTGAGAACCGAGGTCACCCAGAGCGTGGACCAGGGAGCAGAAGGCGCTCCCGGCTTCTACAACAACTTCTGGCTCGACCGCGGCACCACCATCGTCGACACGCGGCGGACGTCGCTGGTCGTCGATCCGCCGAACGGCAGGATTCCCGCCCTCGTCCCCGAAGCGGCCGAGCGGCAGGCGTCGTTGCGCGCGGCGCGGGAAGGGGTCTCGTCCCACGAGCCGACGCCGGGCGGCTGGATCGAGGACCTGGGGGCCAACGGGCTGCAGTTGCGCTGCATCACCGGGTTCAACGCCGGCCCGCCGATGACCCCGGGTGGCTACAACAACAACGTGCAGATCTTCCAGACCCCCGGCCACGTGGTCCTGCTCAACGAGATGAACCACAACGCGCGCGTCGTCCCGCTGGACGGGCGTCCGGCCATAGATATCCCGCAGTGGACCGGCGACTCGCGCGGCCGCTGGGAGGGAGACACCCTGGTCGTCGAGACCGCGAACTTCCTGCGCGAGACGAGCTTCCGGGCCGGGTCGACCGACCCGAGACTTCGTCTCACCGAGCGCTTCACGCGGGTGTCGCCGGGGATCCTGATGTACGAGGCGACCATCGACGATCCCACCGTATGGTCGAGGCCGTGGACCTACGAGGTGCCGATGGTTTGGAACGAGCAGCCGGTGTTCGAGTACGCCTGTCACGAGGGGAACTACGGCCTGTACAACATCCTCGCGGGCGCGCGGGTGGCGGAAGCCGCGGCCGCGGCTTCGAAGTAGATCGGTCGAAGCTGAAATCGGTTGAAATCAGGGAAGCGGCCCGGGGTTGCGGGCAGACGCTTATTTCTCATTGAGGTGAAGGACCATGACCATCCGAACGTTCGCCGTGCTCACCGGCAGCGCCGTGCTCGCGCTGTCGCTTTCGATTCCGGCCGCCGCCCAGTTGGGGAACGAGACCGCTGCGTTGCGCACGGCCGACGGCCACCCCGACATCAGCGGGGTCTGGGACTTTCGGACCGTGACCCCGCTCGAGCGTCCGGAGGAGTTCGCGGACCAGGAGTTCCTCTCCGAGGAGGAGGTTGCCGCCTATGCCGCCGAACGCGTGCAGGCGAGCAACGCCGACCGGGATCGGGAAGCCAGGAAGCTCGAGACCACCGACCGGGGACTGGTCAACGGCACGCGCGAGAGCCGTGACCTCGCCCTCGCCTACAACGACTTTTGGTGGGACCGCGGCGACTCCGTCGTCGAGACCCGCCGGACCTCCCTGGTCGTCGATCCCCCGAACGGGCGGATGCCGGCGCTGACGGAGGCGGCGGAGGCCCGGGCGGCGGAGCGCCTGCGCATCAACCAGCGGCCGTCGTGGGGCCCCGAGGATCGCCCCCTCGGCGAGCGCTGCATCACCGGCTTCAACTCGGGGCCGCCGATGCTGCCCGCCGCCTACAACATGAACGTGCAGATCTTCCAGACCCCCGACCACGTCGTGCTGCTCAACGAGATGGTCCACAACGCCCGGATCATCCCCCTCGACGGCAGCGACCACGGCTCGGTGCCCCTGTGGACCGGCGACTCCCGCGGCCACTGGGACGGCGACACCCTGGTCGTCGAGACGAAGAACTTCCTGCGGGAGACCAGCTTCCGGAACTCAAGCAAGAACCTCCACCTCGTCGAGCGGTTTCAGCGCCAGAGCGAGGACGTGCTGCTCTACAGCTTCACGGTGGCCGACCCCACGACGTGGACGCAGCCGTGGTCGGTCGAGCTCCCGATGCGCCTGAGCGACCTCCCGCTGTTCGAGTACGCCTGCCACGAGGGCAACTACGGCATGGACGGCACGCTGAGCGGAGCCCGGGCGATCGAGAAGGCGGCGGCGAACGATGGGCAGTAAGGTCGACTGGTACTACCACCGATCCGGTTGAACGAGCTGCGCCAGAGCCTCCAGGTTCCTGGAGGCCAACGGGATCGAGGTCGCGGAACGGGTGCCGGCGAGCCGCAAGCTCGACCGGTCGGACGCCCGCGAGCTGGCCGCGGCGGCGGCGCGCATCATCGTGGCCAAGGGCCGGAAGGTCCAGCGGTTCGAGCCGCGCGGCGCTCCCGACGACGCGGTGCTCGACGCCATGGTCGGCGCCACCGGCAACCTGCGGGCGCCGCTCCTGCGGGTCGGCACGACCCTGCTCGTCGGCTTCGACGCCGACAGCTACGCTGGCGTGCTCGGCTGACCGCGCCGGCCGACTTCGCAAGGCTGGCCGAGGCCGGCCTCTGTCTGAGGAGCCCGTGGCGAAATCCCGCGCAGCGCCGGCGCTCCGCCGCGGGCTCCTGCCGGCCATGATTCTCGGCGCGGCGCTCGCCGGCTGCCGGTTCGATACGGGGCCGGCGGCCGGCGGCCCCACCAATGCGGTGCCGGCCGCCACCCCGGCTGCGGCCACCCCACCTGCGCAGGAGACAAGCGAGGCACGACCGGTGGAAGGTCCGGGGATCGACGCCGTTCCCGGTCGGGCTGCCGATGCGCCCGAGTCTACCCACCCGATCGTCTACCACGTCGTGAAGGGCGCCCGCTTCTTCGACATCCTCGTCGCCCGCATCGGAGACCGCGAGTACATCGTCCTCGGGGAGACGGACGATATGTGTCTCGATCTTCCTGACCAGCGCGACTTCGACGGCGACGGACACCGGGACGCCCTGGTGTTCCGGAGCCCCGCCTGCCGGGGCGACACGGCCCCCGGCCTGCTCTTCTTCGTGTCGGGCGACACCGCCTTTCGCCGCTCCAACCCGTTTCCCGGGCATCGGCCGCGCGTCGAGCGGTGGAACGGGGGCTGGAGCGTTCTCGTCGGCGAGACCCGACACGTGCTGCGGGACGGGCGCGCGGTACCCGTCGAGTGAAGCAGCCCAGGGGGGCGCCGGTACAGGCCCCCGGTCAATCTCGTCGTTGACACGGCCAGCCGGGGTCAGGCATTTTCTATAACATGAAGTCGTTCAACATCCGACACATCCAGCACCATCTCGCCACCGTGCTCGCCGATGTCGAACGGGGCGAAGAAATCGAGGTGCTTCGCCGAGGGCTGCCCGTTGCGCGGATCGTGCCGCTGCCGTCCGCACCGACGCGGGTGGACTGGAGCCGCACGGCGAGACGTTTGCAGGCGGCCTACCCGAAGCTCCGCAATAGCGGTACCACGGCAGCGCGACTCATTGCGGATGGCCGCGGCGAACGGTGAGTCTCTACTACGACTCGGGCGTACTGGTGAAGCTCTACGTACGTGAACAGTCCAGTGAAGCCGTCGCCCGGTTCCTCGCAAGCCGGAGCGAGGCGGTCTTGCGAGCCCGTCATCTGCCATGACTCCGTCTTCCACCGCGGCTCAGGCCCTGAGCGCTCGGCGCCCGGCCGAAGCGGTGGCCGCTCCGGGGTGGTATTTCCTCGCGCGGTGGACGGCCGCGTGGCTCGCGGTGGGCGTCGTGTTCGCGGCCGGCATCTCGTTCGGGGCCGACGTCGAGCTCGGGCCCATCCTGCGGCTGAGCGTGCTGTTCGCCGAGGTCGTCGGGTACAGCGCGTACATCTCGGCGCGGCTGGTGTTCCCGCTGCTGGCTCGGCTGCCGGGGGCGCTGCGGGTGGTACTCGACGCGCTGATCGTGCTGTCGGGCACGATCTTCGGCTCGATCCTCGTCATCCTCAGCGATCCGTTCTACGTGGCGGCGGAGCCGCGAGCCGCCCTCCTCCTGGTCGCGTTCAACGCAGTGCTCGCGGCGGGGGTCGCGGTGGCGCTGGGCGCCTACGACCGGATGCGCCGGCAGATCGAGGCGTCCTACCAGGTCCTTCGGGAGCGGGACGCGCTCGAGCGCGAGCTGACCGTGGCCCGCGACGTACAGCGCGAGCTGCTGCCGCGGGAGGTTCCCGCCGTCGCGGGACTGGAGCTGGCCGGCGTCTGCCGGCCCGCCATCGCGGTGGGCGGCGACTACTACGACTACCTGCAGGACGGCGACGGCCGGCTGGGCCTGGTCATCGCCGACGTGTCCGGCAAGGGGGTTCCCGCCGCCCTCCTCATGGCCAGTCTGCAGGCCTCGATGCGCAGTGGCTTTCCCACCGCGGGGTTCTCCGAGCGGCTCGCGGCCGGCTTGAACGATGCACTATTCCGCTCGTCCTCCGCCGCCCGCTACGCCACGGCCTTCCTCGCCGCCTTCGAACCCGAGACCCGCCGCCTGTCCTACACCAACGCGGGACATCTGCCGGCGATCCTGGTCCGGAAGGACGAAACGATCCGCTGCCACGAAGGCGGCATACCCATCGGGTTGTTCGAAGGTGCGGTCTACGAGACCGCCACCCGGACCCTCGCGCCGGGTGACCTGCTGGCGCTGTTCACCGACGGCGTGACCGAGGCGCCGGGGCCGGACGGCGAGGAGTTCGGTGCGGAGAGGCTGGCCGATCTGCTGCGCGCCCATCGCACGCGTCCGCTCGACGCGGTGATCGACACCGTTTTCGATGCACTGCTGCGCTGGAGCGGCCCCGTCGACCCCCACGACGACGTCACCCTGGTCCTCGCGAGGGTGCGGTGAGCCGGTCCCGCACCGCCGGGAGCATCGGCCGCCACGCCGGGCTCTGGGTCGCGGCCAGCACCCTCGCCGGCCTCGCCGTCGGCCTCGGCGTGAGCGTCTTCCAGGGCGACGGCGTCGAGCGTCCCATCCTCGTGATCTCCGTGCTGTTCGCCAACGTGGTGGGACTCACCGCGATGGTCGGCGCGGTCTGGCTGTTCCCGCGGCTCCGGGGGCGCTCGGGCCTGCTCCGGTTCCCGCTCCTCGTCCTCGCACTGCTCTCGGGGGCGGTCCTCGGCAGTCTCGCCGTGCTCGGCGCCTATCCGCTGTTCATCTTCCGCGAGCCGCGTCTCGCGGTCGCGGTGGTCGCCCTCAACAGCGTCCTTGCCCTCGTCGTCGGCGGCGTCGTCCTCGGCTACGAGGAGATGCGGCTGCGGCTGCAGGACGCCCTGCGCGAGATGCGCGAGGTCCGGCTGGTCGAGGCGCGACTGCGCGAGGAGGCGGCCCGCGCCGAGCTGGCGGCGCTGCAGGCGCGGATCAACCCGCACTTCTTCTTCAACACCCTCAACACCATCAGCGCGATGCTCGAGGAGGACGCGCACACGGCCGAGGAACTGCTGGAGACCTTCGCGGACCTGTTCCGCTACGTGTTCGACGCCGCCGACGCCGCACCCGTGCCCCTGCGTGACGAGATCGCCTTCACCAAGGGCTACCTGCGGATCGAGCACGTCCGTTTCGGCGACCGGCTGCGGGTAGGCTGGGAAGTCCAACCGGAGTCGCTGGCGGTGCGGGTGCCCGGGCTCGTCCTTCAGCCCCTGATCGAGAACGCGGTGGGGCACGGGCTCGCGCCGCGGGCGCGCGGAGGACGCATCGACGTCTCTACTGTCCTCGACGGAGAGTTGCTGCACATCCACGTGGTCGACGACGGGGTCGGGCTCTCCGCCGACGGAGAGCGCCTGATCCGGGACGGCCACGGGCTGGGCAACATCGCCCGTCGGCTCCAGACGTCTTACGGCGGGCGCGCGGCCCTCTTGCTGTCCGCGGGACCGGGCGGCGCGGGCGCCTGCGCCCGGCTCACCCTGCCCCTCGCCCCGGTTCTCCGCGGTTCCGCGGAGGGCGCGCCATGAGCCGCCGCTGCGTCGTCGTCGACGACGAGAAGCCGGCCCGCGACCGGGTGAAGCGGCTGCTCGCCGCGCATGCCGACTTCGAGCTCGCGGGCGAGGCGGCCGATGCCGAGGCGGCGGTCCGGCTGATCGACGAGACCACGCCCGACCTGTGCTTTCTCGACGTGCAGATGCCCGAGGGCACCGGCTTCGACGTCCTCGAGCGGGTGAGCCACGTTCCCCACGTCATCTTCGTCACCGCCTACGACCGCTACGCGGTGCCCGCGTTCAAGGTGCGGTCGCTCGACTACCTCCTGAAGCCGGTCGGCCGGAAGCGGTTCGCCGAGGCCCTCGACCGCGCGCGCGAGCGGATCGACGGCGCCGACTCGGCCAAGCGCATCCTCGACGAGCTCGATGCCCTGCGGCGGCTGGTCGGCGTAGGAGCCGCGGCGGCCGCGCCGCCCGCGCTCGACCGCGTCAGCGTGCGGCGCGGGTCGGGGGTGCTTCTGCTCGACCCCGACGAGATCGTCTGGTTCGAGGCGGAGGACGCGCTGGTCTTCGCCAGAACCGCGGCCGGGCGGTTCCTCGTCGAGCGCACGCTGTCCGAGCTCGAAGGACGGCTCGAGGGCCGGTTCTTCCGGGC
Organism: Vicinamibacterales bacterium; assembly: GCA_965229825.1. GTDB lineage: Bacteria > Acidobacteriota > Vicinamibacteria > Vicinamibacterales > UBA8438 > JAJEEA01. The sequence goes on along the minus strand of CBDDJQ010000008.1, from coordinate 42,373 downwards.
TCACCGGAGCTGCCTGGTCAACCTCGGCCGAATCGCCGAGATCCGGCCGGCCGACGCGGGCACCTGGACAATCGTGTGTCCCCGCGCGGGCACGGTGCCCCTGTCCCGCCGGCAGGCCCGGCGGTTGCGCGAGATCTTCCCGTGGTGAGCCTGGCGGGTGGTGGCGGAACCCCGCGTCGCACCACGGCCGGCGGGGCGCCAGCGGGCCAAGGGGTGCCCACGGGCCAAGGGCGCCAGCGGGCTGAAGGGCGTCCCTGCGACAGAGCGTGACGAGGGAACTCATCGGGCGTGGGGTGACCGCGAAGCAACCGCGGAACAACGCAGTCGGGCTGGATGTCCCGCCCGATCGACCCCGGCACAGCCACTTGCCACCGGCCGGCCGCCAACCGGCCATCGGTGGTTCCCGACCGCTGGAGCACCCCGGACGACCGTCGATCGCAATCCGGTTGCTTCGGGCAGCGCGAGGACGGCACCATCCACGACAGGAGGAAGACACATGCTTCACAGGGCGTCGATCGGGGTGATGCTGGCCGCCGCATTCGCAGGCTGGACGGAACAGGCCGGCGCGCAGGAGACCGAGGCGGGCGCGGTGGTGACCGTCCCGAGCGGGGAGGTCCGCGAGGGCGACCTCTACGCCGCGGGCGAGGCGATCCGCGTACACGGACAGCTGGCCGGAGACCTGGTGGCGGCGGGGCAGCGGGTGCTTGTGGACGGGCAGGTCGACGGGGACGTATTCGCGGCGGGCAGGACCGTCGACCTGCGGGGCCCCATCGGTGATTCGACCCGGATAGTCGGGGAGCAAGTCACCGTGAACGCCACCATCGACGGCGATCTGATCGCGGGGGCGAACCGGCTGCGGCTGCTCGAGAGCACCGTCATCCGAGGCGGCGTCGTGGCGGCCGCGAGCACCCTCGAGATCGAGGGGACGGTGGAGGCGAACCTGCGCGCGGCGGCGGGGGAGATCGTCCTCCGCGGCACCGTGCTCGGCGACGCGAACGTCATCGCCGACCGGCTCGACCTCGCCCCGGGCGCGCGCATCGACGGCGACCTCGACTACCGGACGCGGATACCGTTGACCCCGGAAGCGGCGGCCCGGGTGGGAGGGACGGTGCGCTACGAGGAGCCGGCCGACGAGGACGATTCCGACGACAGCGTTGCGGGAAGCGTCCTCTTCTGGAGCTGGCAGACCGGCGCGGCGCTGCTCGCCGGCATGCTGGCCGTCGCGCTGTCCCGGCGCCTCGTGCGGGAGCTGGTCTCGGCCATCGCGGGGGAGACCACCCTCGGCGCCCTGCTCGGCTTCGGCGCGTTCCTGATCGTCCCCGTCGCGGCGGCGGTGGTGATGATGACGGTGGTCGGGCTGCCCATCGGCATCATCGCCGTGCTGCTGTTCGGCGTGGCCCTGTACGTGGCCAAGCTGCCTGTCGCGGTCTGGGCCGGAGGACGGCTGCTCGCTCTCGCCGGCCGCCCCGAGGCCTCGCCCTATGCAGCGATGGCCGTAGGCATCCTGCTGCTCTACCTGCTGTTCGAGATCCCCTGGCTCGGGGGACTGTTGTGGCTCGCGGCCACGTGGCTGGGCCTCGGCGCCATGGTTTTGTCCGGTCGTCGGTATCTGACCGCGGACGCCGGTTAGCGTCAAGCAGTTAGCGGCAGGAGTCCGTGGCGAGGCTCCATGGGCTCGCCACGGACTCCTGGGGTCGATGGTGTCCGCATCGATGCGGGTGAACCGCTCGACGACGTGCAGGGCCTCGCTGAGATTGCTGTTGAAGTTGCGGATGAAGGCGTGCTCGTTGAAACGGGTCGTCTCGACGACGAGCGTATCGCCCTCCCAGCGGCCGCGCGCGTCGCCGGCGTATTGGCGGATCGACTCGGGAATGTTGGGACGCCCGTCGAGGGGGATGAAGCGGGTGTCGTCTGGGACAAACGATGAGGGTGTTGTCCATGACCGACTGTCCGCCCGCATCCGGAATCGCCTCTAGGGTGCTCACGAGGCGGGCGACCTGATCGGCGTAGGCGCCGAGGGCGAGGACCGACGGCAGGGTCAGCACCCCCGCCCGCTCATCGGGAGGGAAGCTCGCCGGATAGAGGGTCAGCGGCTTCCGCCGCCCGATGGAGGCCACCACGAGGTCATCGTCCGGGTCACCTCGGGGCCCTCGACGCGCTGTGCGCCCTCGCCGTAGATGGGCTCGGTGGCCTCCGACATGTAGCCGTGGTGGTCGGTCATCAGCGCCGTGAACGTGCCGTCGCCGTCGAACAGTGTCTGTTCGACGAATAGCTCGGTCTCCATCTTCAGCGAGTGGCGCACCGGCCCCATGATGGCCGGCCATTCCACGTCGTCGTCACGCGCGGTGGCGAGCCGCGCCTCGACGCCGAACAGCGGCCCGAAGGCGCGGCGGGCCGGCGCGACCAACAGAACTTCGTCGGTTCCGAGCCACTGATGATGAAAGTGCACGAGGGCGGGCCGGGCCTTCGGGTCCTCGAGCATCCGCCGGGCTTGGGCCTCGATGCCGGCCCGGGTGCCGAACTCGCCCGCCTCCGCCGCCGCGAACAGCGCCTCGTCGGGCATCGAATCCCACAGGAAGTAGGAGAGGCGCGACGCCAACTCCCACCGGCTCAGGGGCGGAGAGACCGCGCCGTCCCGCGCCAGGTGCGGCTCGATCCTGAAATGAAACGTGGGCGTCCCTAGAACTTAATCCTTGCCGGGGCAGAGGTCGGGGCGCCTGTTCTCGGCGCTCGACCCGGACACCGCGCGGAGCGCCCTTGCATGGGCGGGGGAATCCGGGACGTCCGTGCCGCGCACGATCCGCAGCCGCTTGGTGCGCATCGACCTGGGAATGCTCGCCGCCGCGCGCGCGGCGGCGGACGGGCCGCGGAGCCCGGCCACGCTGACGCTGACGCTGAACCTGTTCGAGGACGCGGTCTTCCGGGCGCGCGTCGAGGGCAGCGCCGCGACAGGCTCCGGGTACGCGTTTGACCGGTCGGCTCGAGGACGTCCCGTTCGGGACGATGGCGCTGGTCGTCAACGGCCCGGTGGTGGCGGGTACGGTCCGGACGGCGGAGGCGACGTGGCAGATCCGGTCGGTCGATGCTGGACTGTACGTGATCCGCGAGGTCGATCCGTCGACGCTTCCGCCCGGGGCCGAGCCGCTGGCTCCCGAGCCGGACGACACGCCCGTCCCGCCGGCCGTGGCTGTTTGACAACGAGCTGACTGGGCTGCCCGCGGGCGTCTTTTCCGGCCTCACCAACCTGCGCAACCTCGAGCTCGCTCGGAACCCCGGCGCCCCGTTCACCCTGACGCTGCAACTCGTGCGCACGGAACACCACCACGTTCGGCGGCGCCGTCGCCGTCGAGGTGGCGGAGCTGCGGATGGCGATCGTCGCGCTGGAGTGACGGGACGGCGATGGTGGCGCACCCGAGGCTTCGTGCACTCGGCAAGCCCTTATCCTTCAGTGAGTTAGAGGATCGCCGGGCTCTGATGTCCCACATTCAGACCCACGAGGAACGTGGGTATTCAGTCACCTTGGGCGAGAGTCGTTCGTGCGAGAGCGTGTTCACAGCTGGCCGGCAAGGGCGGCTGCGCGTCTTCTGCTTCCAAACCCGCCATGTTCGTCCCGGGGCCCCCGGCGAACCTCTGCAGGTCGATCATGCAGGACACCATGTGCGGCAACGTCTCCTGCACCGAGCGCACATCTGTCTGCACCGCCTCCACGGTTCGATGGAGCCCTTGCACGTCTTGCCTGACTGCCTCAAGCTGAGCGCTCGACCTTCCGCCGGCCCAGGCGAAACCAGCGATGACGCCCAGGAGAGTCAACGCTGGCGCGAACTCGTTGAGCTTCCTGAAGAACCTCACGGGGACATATGTTAACACGCTCAAATATCACAGCCCGACCACCTCGCGGGCCTGGTCGATCGGCATGTTCGCGTTGCTGACCAAGCTGCCGAGAGCGCGGGCCAGCATCGTGACATCGGCCGCGCGCGCCCACTCCATGTCGAGCGAGATGACCGGCCACCCGCCCGGGACGGCCTGCAATTCCAGCTACTTAGGGGTGATATGGGATCTTGGGAGAGCAGGTAGGGAGGGTAGGTTGGCGTCCCCAACGGGATTCGAACCCGTGTCTCAGCCTTGAAAGGGCTGAATCCTAGGCCTCTGGACGATGGGGACGCGGAGGAGTGCACCGTGATGTCGAGATAGTCGGCCTAGTTTGCAGCCCTCACGGCGTCAGGCAACGCTTCAGTATACGCCACTCCATTCTGCATGGACAAATAGCGCGCCGCGGCCGGGTATGTCAACTCGTGGTGTCCGCCCCGGAACCGTGGTTGACGGCGCAAAGTCGAGGTCATCGGGGCGGGGCGTAGACCGGCGGTTGCGTCCGCGGTGCCCGGGACGTCCCCACCATTGCCGCCGTTCACGCCCATCCGGCTGCAAGTTCCTGCAAACGCGTGGCTTGACCGCATCCTTGCAGACCCCGCGGGGCGGTGGCCGGCTTCTTGCCTTCTTCCCCGTCGGCCCCGCCGCCACGTGGCGGCCCGCGTGCCCGACCTGGCCTTTGGGTCACCGCACCGGCGGCGGGGTCGCGAAGCCGGTCACCGAGCCGAGGCCGGGTCGGTGACCACGCGAGTTCTTTCAACAAGGGAAAGGGAGAAGACGATGCGACGAATTCTGTGGGGTGTGGGGATGGTACTGGCGTTGTGCGCCCCGACGGACGCGGCCCAGGTCCAGGAGGCGACGCCGTCCGAGGCGCAGCGCATGCAGTCGGCGCTGATCGATCTCAATACCGCGACGTCGATGGAGCTCGAGACGCTGCCGGGCGTCGGGCCGCGCACCGCGGAGCGAATCATCGAGTACCGGCGCGAACACGATGGCTTCGAGAGAATCGAGGATCTGATGGACGTGCGCGGCATCGGCGAGCGCACGTTCCTCAGGCTGAAGCCGCTGGTGACCGTCGCGGCGTCCGAGCCCGATGCCGGCCAGCGCCCGTAACCCCCGCGTCCGGTGCGTCCCGGGGACCTGCCTCCGGGACGCACCGGGTCCTTGCCGCCGGTCCGGACGGGATGGTGCCGATGGACCCGTTCGCACCGCCGGCTTCTCGCTGCTGGAAGCCACTATCGTGCTGCTGCTGCTCGGGATCTCGGCGGCGCTCGCGGTCCCATCGATGCGGACCGGACTGGACGGCATGCGCGGCGTTGCCGCCGCCCGCCATCTGGCCGCCCTGGCGCAATCGGCCCGGGTGCGGGCGGTGATGCAGTCCGTTCACGTCGGTTTGCGGTTCGAACCGGAGGGCGACCGGTATCGGTACGCCCTGTACGCCGATGGAAACGGCAACGGCCTGCGGGCTCGGGACATCCGAAGCGGGGTGGACGCGCCGCTGGGGGCATTCGAGCGAATCGGCGATCGATTTCCGGGAGTCGCCATCGGTATCGCGGAGCAGGCGCCGGGCATATCCAACCGCGACGTCTTGCCGGCCGGTGCGGATCCGATTCGGTTCGGCGCATCGGATACGTTGACGTTCAGCCCGCTGGGGACCGCGACGAGCGGCACTGTGTATCTGCACCATCGGTCGGGACGACAGTTCGCGGTTCGCGTGCTGGGCGCCACCGGGCGGACCCGCATTTTCGAGCTCAGAAAGGCCACCGCTTCGTGGGTGCTTCGCTGACGAGCGGGCCGGCCGTGGAGCGGCGCCGGCACGTTCGTCGGCCGGCGGCCGAGCTCGGGTGGTTGCGGGCGGCGCGGCTGCGGCCCGGTCTCGACGCGGTGCTGGTCGACCTCTCGCCGGGAGGTGCGTTGGTCGAAACGGCGACCCGCCTTCGGCCCGGCTCGAAAGCGGTGCTCCAGTTGACGGCGACCGGCGGCGAGCTGAAAGTATCCGGTGAGGTGATGCGCGCCTGGGTGTCCGCCATCGTGCCGGACCGCGGAGTTCTGTATCGGGGCGCGCTGCGGTTCGACCGGCGGACGGACCTGCCGGGAAGCAGGTAGGCGAGCCGCAAGGACGACGATTTCCAGCGAGACGGCCTCTACCAGAGACCGCCGCGCGCGGGACGCCGGCGGCGCCACACCTGCGAGTGCGGCCCGGCCAGCAACCGCACGGTCATCAGCGATCCGAGAAGCATTATTCTGTGACGTGGATTCACGTTGATGCCTCGGCGCCATTTGCATATCATACGGATGTTTACCCCAGGGCGGGGTCCGATGGACGCTCCGTTCTCGACATGCATCTCGCTTTCGTGGCCGCCGCGTCGCGCCGTGGATTTCACTATGGCTAACCTGTCGATGTCGTGTCCCGACCCCGCTGATCGCAGCAATGATTTCATCGAGCGCCGCCAGCGATTTTCGGAGTTTCTCACCGTTCTCGAATCCCGGACCATCGGAGGCACCAAGATCGGCGTCCTGGAAGCCGCGGTACCTGCGGCCGTAGAGTGCCTGGTGCCGATTCGCGGCGCCCGACTGACGGCGGCCCCCGCTCCTCCGCTGGCCGCGCGCGAGGGCCCGGCCGTGTCTTCGATGCGGTTTCCGGTGCCCGTTCCCTCGCGTGCGGATCTTGCACTGGAGGTGAGCATCGATCCCAGTTGCACGCTCGATGCGTGGGACCGTCAGGTGTTGCGTCAGGCGGCCCGGGTCGTCGGTCTGCTTATCGCGTCCCGGAACCAGGCGATACCGCCGCCTCCCGGTCAGCCGCCCGATCCGGCCGCGCCCCTGGTTGGATCGAGCGGACCGATGCGCCAATTGCGACAGCAGATCGAGCGGGTGGCGGTGACCGATTTCACGGTCTTGATCGAGGGGGAGTGCGGTGCCGGCAAGGAGCTGGTGGCGCGTCAGGTGCATGACCTGAGTCGACGGCATCGGGGACCGTTCGTCGCCGTCAATTGCGCCGCGCTGGTCGAGACGCTGCTCGAAGCCGAGCTGTTCGGCATCGAGGACCGCGTTGCGACCGGGGTGCGGGCCCGCCGCGGCAAGTTCGAGCTGGCCGACCAGGGCACGTTGTTCCTCGACGAAGTCGCCGACCTGTCGCCGGCCGCGCAGGCGAAGCTGCTGCGGGCGATTCAGGAGCTGTCGATCGAACGGGTCGGGGGACACAGCCCGAGAACGGTGGACATCCGCATCGTCGTCGCGACGAACCAGGAGCTGCGGAGTCTGGCGCAGGCCGGGCGGTTTCGCACCGATCTCTACTACCGCCTGGCCGGCGTCGAGTTGAACGTCCCGCCGCTTCGACAACGTCGGGAGGACATCGTCGAACTCGCCGAGTACTTTCTCGCCCGACACCACGGATTGCGCCGGCTAACCCTGTCGGAGAGCGCCGCCGATGCACTCCGAACTCACCAGTGGCCGGGCAACGTGCGGGAGCTGCAACGGGTGGTGGAACGGGCCCTCGCTCTGACGACCAACGACGTCATCGGCCTGCAGGATCTGCCGGCCGAGCTGACCCGTGACTATGCACAAGTGCTGCAGCCGTCGGTTGCCCGCGCCGAGTCGATGCGCACGTGGGGGAGCCGTTATGCACGGCTGATGCTGGAACGGTGCGGCCAAAACAAGCGGCGGACCTGCGAGGTGCTGGAGATCAGCTATCACACGCTGCAGTCCTACCTGCGCCATCCGGTTCTGCGACATGGGCAAGATGCCGACCGGTCAGGCGGCCCCAAGCCGTTGACAACCGCGATGCAGGATCCGCCGGACGGTCGCGAGGGGCGATGGGACGATGACGGCACGTCTTGACCCTCTGGAAGTCCCATAGTACGTTTACGCGGTTTTCCGGTGTCCTGGTGGCTGGTCGCGGCCACGTCCGCAGTCTGCCCTCTTTTCGTCGCGAGCCGGCATTCCCGGCAGGGATCGCCCACCACGGCCGGCCTGACCGTGTCATGACTGACGCTTCCGCGCGGCTCAAGACCCCCCCCCTGCATGGACGGCACGTCGCCCTGGGCGCGAAGATGGTGCCGTTCGCGGGGTGGGAGATGCCCGTCCAGTACGCCGGCATCACCGAGGAGCATCTCGCGGTACGGCAGGCGGCGGGGCTGTTCGACGTCAGCCACATGGGCGAGATCGAGGTGGCGGGGACCGACGCCCTCGCCGCCGTGCAGCGGATATCGACCAACGACGCTAGCCGTCTCGAGATTGGCCAGGCCCAGTACTCGGCCTTGGCGACGCCCGAGGGCACGTTCGTCGACGATCTGCTGGTGTACCGGCTGGCCGACGATCATTTCCTGCTGGTGGTCAATGCCGCCAACATCGCCCCCGGTTTCAAGTGGATTCAGGACGGCATCGCCGGGATCGGCGATGCGGTGGCCGTCAACACCAGCTCGCGGTACTCCCTGCTCGCGGTGCAGGGACCGCGGGCGCTCGACATCGTGCAATCGCTGACGGACGTCGATCTCGCGGCCATCCGGCACTACCGGTTCGCCACCGGCGAGGTCGCGGGCATCCGGGCCACGATTTCGCGCACCGGTTACACGGGCGAGGACGGTTTCGAGATCTTCGCGGCCCCGCAGCAGGCCGAGCGGCTCTGGGCGGCGCTCATGTCGGCCGGCCGACATCACGGGCTGCTGCCCGCGGGGCTGGGTGCCCGCGACACACTGCGTCTGGAGGCGGCGATGCGGCTCAGCGGCCAGGACATCGATCGGACGACGACGGTGCTGGAGGCCGGTCTGGGCTGGATCGTCGGCTGGCAGAAGACCGACTTCATCGGGCGCAGTGCGCTGGTCAGGCAGCGGGAGACCGGGGTCGACCGCAAGCTCGTCGGGTTCGAGATGGTCGGATCGGGAATCGCGCGCCACGGCTATGCGGTCCATGCCGGCGGCGAGCAGGTCGGTGTCGTGACCAGCGGCACGCGGACCCCGTTCATCAAGAAGGCCATCGGTCTGGCCTATGTGCCCGCGTCGGGGGCCGCGCCGGGGACCGAGTATGTCGTGGATATTCGCGGGCGCCGGGTTCCGGCCCGGGTCGTGCCCTTGCCGTTCTACAAACGTCCGGGATGAGCAGCCATGTATTCGACTGACAGGCTCTATACGAAGGACCACGAGTGGATCGTGATAGCCGGAGCAACCGCCCGGGTCGGCATCACCGACTATGCGCAGGCCCAGCTCGGTGACGTCGTGTACGTCGAGCTGCCCGAGGTCGGACAGGATTTCGAGCAGGGAGCCCAGTTCGGGTCCATCGAGTCGGTCAAGGCGGTGTCGGACCTGTACTGCCCCCTGGCGGGCCGGGTGACCGAGGTGAACACGGCGCTCGTGACGGCTCCGGAAACCGTGAACGCGGATCCGCACGGAACCTGGATCATGGCGATCGAGCCGAAGAACCCCACGGACACCACCGGACTTCTCGACTCGGCCGCCTATGTCGAGCTGGTGAAGTAGGCGGACGCGGCGTGACCCACCCACGAGCCGATCGTTTCTCCGAGCGACATATCGGGCCCCGCTCCGATGACATCGAGGCGATGCTGGCGGCGGTCGGCGCCGCCTCGCTGGACGTCCTGCTCGACGAGGCGGTGCCTCCGGACATCCGCATCGACGCGCCGCTCGAAACGCCGGGACCGGAGACCGAGGCGGAGTATCTGGCCCGCCTGCGGGAGATCGGCGGCCGGAACCGGCCGGGGCGGACGTATCTCGGCCTGGGCTACTACGGCTGCTTCACCCCGAGCGTCATCCTGCGCAACGTCTTCGAGAACCCCGGTTGGTACACCCCCTATACGCCCTATCAGGCGGAAGTGGCGCAGGGGCGCCTCGAAGCGCTGTTGAACTACCAGACCCTGGTCGGCGATCTGACGGGGATGCCGGTGGCGAACGCCTCGCTGCTCGACGAGGCGACGGCGGCGGCGGAAGCGATGGCGATGATGCATCGCGTGCGATCGCGCACCGCCTCCGGCGCCGACCGGCTCCTGGTGTCGCGGCACTGCTTTCCCCAGACGATCGACGTCGTGCGCGGACGGGCCGAGCCGCTGGGCATCGCGGTCGAGGTGGGCGACCCGGCGGCGATGCCCGTCGACGGGCGGGTCTTCGGCGTCCTGCTCCAGACGCCGGCCGAGGACGGCGCGGTCGTCCCGATCGCCGGGGCCGTGGCCCGGGCCCACGAGGCGGGGGCGCTCGCCGCCGTCTGCACCGATCTGCTGGCCCTGACGTTGCTCGCCCCGCCCGGCGAATGCGGGGCGGATATCGTGGTCGGCAACTCGCAGCGGTTCGGGGTCCCGATGGGATACGGGGGACCGCATGCGGCGTTCTTCGCCACCCGGGAAGCCTTCGTCCGGCAGATGCCCGGACGCATCATCGGCCTGTCGGTCGACCGGCACGGCGATCCCGCCTATCGGATGGCGCTGCAGACCCGCGAGCAGCATATTCGCCGCGACCGGGCCACGTCCAACATCTGCACGGCCCAGGCCCTGCTCGCCAATCTCGCCGGTTTCTACGCGGTCTACCACGGCCCCGACGGCCTTCGCGCCATCGCCGCCCGCGTGCACGGGCTGGCCCGCCGACTGGCGGAGGGGTTGCGGGCGCTGGGTCTCGCGCCGGCGCACCGGCATTTCTTCGACACGCTCACCGTGCCGCTGCCGCCGGCCGCGAGGGAACGGCTACGGGTCCGCGCCGCCGCGGATGGAATGCACTTTCGCTACCGGGGCGATGCCGCGGTGGGCATCGCGCTCGACGAGACCACGACCCGGGACGACGTATCGCGCATGGTGTCGTTGATTGCCGCCGCGCTCGACCGCCCGGCCCCGCCGCCCGCGGCCGCGGCGCCGGCTGCAACCCCGGACTGGGGGGAGGCGCTCGTCCGCACGTCGGCGTACCTGACCCATCCCGTCTTCCATCGGCACCGGTCCGAGACGCAGATGATGCGCTATCTGAAGCAGCTCGAGCGGCGGGATCTGGGTCTCGACACTTCAATGATTCCGCTCGGATCCTGCACGATGAAGCTGACCGCGGCGTCCGCGATCCGGGCCGTGAGCTGGCCGGCGTTCGCCGAGGTCCATCCGTTCGCACCGGTGGAGGCGACCGAAGGCTACCAGACCCTGTTCCGGGAGCTCGAGGCATCGCTGGCCGCGATCACCGGGTTGCCGGCGGTGTCGCTGCAACCGAACTCGGGAGCGCAGGGCGAGTTCGCGGGGCTCATGGTCATTCGCGCCTGGCAGCGCGATCAGGGAAACGGCGATCGGGACGTCGTCCTGATCCCGGCGTCCGCCCATGGCACCAACCCGGCCAGCGCCACCATGGCGGGGATGCGGGTCGTGGTGGTGGCCTGCGACGATCGCGGCAACGTCGATATCGACGACCTGCGCGCCAAGGCCGCCGCGCATCGCGACGCCCTGTGCGGGTTGATGATCACGTATCCGTCCACGCACGGGGTGTTCGAGGACGCCATCCGGGAGATCTGCGACATCGTCCACGCCGCCGGTGGTCAGGTGTACCTGGACGGGGCGAACATGAACGCGCAGGTCGGGGTGACCAGCCCCGCCGCGATCGGCGCCGACGTCTGCCACATCAATCTGCACAAGACCTTCGCCATTCCCCACGGGGGCGGCGGACCCGGCATGGGGCCGATTGCGGCGGCGGCGCATCTGGCGCCGTATCTGCCGGGACATCCGGTGGTTCCGGTGGGCGGCGAGCAGGCGATTCCCGCGATCGCGGCGGCGCCGTGGGGCAGCGCCAGCATCCTGCTCATCTCCCACGGGTACATGCGGATGCTCGGACCGGACGGCATGCGGCGGGCCACCGCGGCGGCGATACTCGGCGCCAACTACATCAAGTCGCGGCTCGCCTCCCACTACGAGGTGTTGTACACCCGCGCCAACGGACGGGTCGCGCACGAGCTCATCCTGGATCTGCGGGCCCTCAGGCCGCACGGCATCAACGAGCTCGACGTCGCCAAGCGCCTCATGGACTACGGGTTTCATGCCCCGACGGTCTCGTTTCCGGTGCCGGGCACGATGATGGTCGAACCGACCGAGAGCGAGCCGCGCGAGGAGCTCGATCGGTTCTGCGATGCGCTCATCGCCATCCGCGGGGAAATCCAGGCGATCGTGGACGGTGCCGTCGACCCCGTCGACAACGTGCTGAAGAACGCCCCCCACACCGCGGCCGAGGCGACGGCCGACGTCTGGTCCCACCCTTATACGCGGGAGCAGGCGGTCTACCCGCGGCCCTTCGTGCGCGCGAACAAGTTCTGGCCGGCGGTGGGGCGGATCGACGACGCCCACGGGGACCGGAACCTGATCTGCGCCTGTCCGCCGATCGAGGCGTATCAGGAGCAGGAGTCTGCGCCGTAGAACCGCGCCGACTCCCGTTGGAGGCGCCGACTCCCACTGAACAGCCCGTGGTGGAAGTCCCCGCTGCATTCGAGCGGCGATGCATCCCGCCTGACTGCGTTGTTCGGACGGACTGCGTAGCAGTCCGCGGTTGCCATATGGCCCAATATGCGCCCTCCTCACGCCTTGTCAGGCACGGGCGCTCTTCAGCCCGCTGGCGCACTCGCCGCTCTCGGTGCAACGCGGGGTTCCACCGCGGGCTGTGAAGGCGCCGATTCCCTGGAGGGTCGGTTGGGCGTCAGCGCCGCAAGGCGGTGGCGAAGCCGAAAGGCGACGATTGCCAGGCCAGGATCCGGTGGCGCGACAGGGGAGCGCCGCGGGTGCGGGATCAGCCCGCTGTGCGGGTCATGGCGTCGGCCCGCTCGCGCAATCGCGCCAGCAGACGTCGGGTCACCGGTCCGGGCGCGCCGGATCCGATCACCTGATCGCCGACCCGGACCACCGGCACCACCTCGCGGGTGGTGCCGGTGATGAACATCTCGTCGATGGCCGGCAGGTCCGGCTCGCGGAGCACCGCGTCGCGGACCGGCACCCCGATGTCGGCGCCCACCTCGAACAGCAGGTTCCGCGTCACCCCTTCGAGCAGCCCCGCCTCGAGCGGCGGGGTCAGGACGACGCCGTCCCGCACCACGAACAGGTTCGACTGCGAGCATTCGGCGAGCTCGCCCCGGTGGTTGAGGAGTATGGCCTCGTACGCGCCGGCGCGCACCGCTTCCTGCATCGCCAGCACGTTGTTCAGCAGGTTGTTGGACTTGATGACGGGGTCGACGCTGCGGGGGTGGTTGCGCAGGATGCTCGCGACGACCAGCCGCACCCCGTCCTGCTGCACCCAGTCAGGCGACTCGCTATGCGGGCGGGCGATGACGATGATCGTCGGAGTTCGGCAGACGGCCGGGTCGTAACCGAGGTCGCCAACCCCCCGCGTGACGAGTATCCGGAGGGTCACCTCGCCCTGCGGATGGACGTCGCGCATGGTGTCGCGCATGCGGGACTCCAGCTCGCGATTCGTCGGCGGGACCTCCAACGACAGGCGCGCCGCCGAGGCCCGGAGCCGGGCCAGATGCGGGTCCGGCAGGAAGGGCTGGCGGTTGTAGGTGCGCAGGGTTTCGTAGACGCCGTCCCCATAGAGAAAGCCGTGGTCGAAGACCGAGACCACCGCCTGGTCGCCGGATGTCACGACCCCGTTCACGTTCACGGTGGCATCGGCGATGCCTGGAGGCGCGGTGGGGGCCGCGTCGACAGTGTTCGATTTCACGTCGACCACGGTACCATAAACGCGAGGGGACCTTGGGCGGCCGGTCTCCCCCGGGGATACAGGATGCGCGTGGTGAACACGGTCCAGATGCGTGACGCCGACCGGCGGACGATCGCCGATCTCGGTGTGCCGTCGCTCGGGCTGATGGAGCACGCCGGCCGACAGGTGGTCGCCGCCATCGAGTCGCGCCGGCCGCCCAGGCCGGGCGGCCGCATCGCCGTGGTGTGCGGGAAGGGAAACAACGGCGGCGACGGATTCGTCGCGGCGCGGATGCTGTCGGCCCGTGGCACCGCCGTCAAGGTGTACGTGGCGGCCCCGGCGGCCGAGGTCGGGGGAGACGCCGCGACCAATCTGTCGCTTCTCCGGCAGACGGAGGTTCCCGTGGTCGACGTCTCCAGTCCTTCTGCGTGGGCGGCGGCGCGGGCTGACCTCGGCGGATGCGACCTCGTGGTCGACGCCCTGTTCGGCACGGGGTTGACGCGGCCCCTCGAGGGGCACTGGCGGTCCGTCGTCGCCGACCTCAATGCCCTGGAGGCTCCCCTGGTGTCGGTCGACCTGCCGTCCGGGCTGTCGGCGGATACGCCGCGGGTGATCGGCGAGGCGGTCGCGGCCGAGCTGACGGTCACCCTCGGCGCGCCGAAGCTGCCGCTGCTGCTGGACCCGGCCGCGGCCCGCGCCGGCGCCGTGGTGGTCGCCGACATCGGCATTCCGGCCGCGGTCATCGGCACCCTTGCGGGGCCGCGCGTGACCGTCATCACCCGGGCGTGGGCTCGGAATCAGGTCCCGCGCCGGCGCCGGGAGACCCACAAGGGAGACTACGGACGGGTGCTCGTCGCCGCCGGGTCGACGGGCAAGACCGGCGCCGCCGGTCTCGCCGCGCTCGGCGCCCTGCGCTCGGGGGCGGGTCTGGTGACGGTGGCGACGCCGCGCGTCTGCCAGCCCACGGTGGCCGCCCTGGCCCCGGAGTACATGACCCTCGGACTCGAGCACGACGGCGAAGGCGTCGTCCGGGCCGAGGCGGCCGGTGCGGTGCTCGCCGAACGGTGTGACGTGCTGGCCGTCGGACCCGGTCTCGGACGGGGAGCCGGCGTCACCCGGTTCGTGCGCGAGCTGGTGGACCGCGCGCCGGTCCCGATGGTGCTCGACGCCGACGCCCTGAACGTATTCGCGGGCAACCCCGCCGGCCTCCACGGGCGTCCGGATCGCGGGCTGGTCATCACCCCGCATGCCGGCGAGATGGGGCGCATCATCGGCAAGCCGGCCGACCACGTAGTGGCCCACCGCCTCGACGTGGCCCGAGACCTGGCGGCGGAGCAGGGTATCTTCGTCGTCCTGAAGGGGCCGCGGACCCTCGTGGCGACGCCGGCGGGGGAGGCGTGGATCAACGTGACCGGCAATCCGGGCATGGCCACCGGCGGCACCGGAGACGTGCTCACCGGGGTCCTGGGCGCGTGGATGGCGCAGCTGCCGGACATCGAGACCGCGTGCGGGCTGGGCGTGTGCCTGCACGGGCTTGCAGGGGACGTTGCGGCGGCCGAACAAGGCGCGGGGCTCATCGCCGGCGACCTGGCGCGCGGTCTCGGACCCGCCCTCGTCGCCCTGGAGGACGACCGTCTCGACCGGCATGAACACGAGCCGGCGTTCCAGCCGCTCTGACGCCGCTGTCCCGACGAGAGAGCCGGCCATGGACACGTGCTACCTGAGTCACTCGGAACGGCAGACGGCCGATATCGCCGCCGATCTGGCGCGGCGGTTGCCGGGTGGCACGGTCGTCCTGCTGTTCGGGGACCTCGGCGCCGGGAAGACCGCGTTCGTGCGGGGGTTCGTCGAGGGCGTGGGGATCGATCCCGACGAGGTCAGCAGCCCCACGTTCACGATCGTCCAGGCCTACGGCGGGGGGCGGGTCCAGCACGTCGACCTGTACCGCCTCGGCCCGGCCGAGACCGACGACCTTGGGCTCGAGGAACTGCCGGAAGCCGGCGCGCTCGTCTGCATCGAGTGGGCCGACCGCCTGCCGCGACCGGTGCCGGGCGCGGTATCCGTCCGCATTCTCGACCGTGGCGGCGATTCGCGGGAACTCGTGATCGAGACACCGCCCGGACTCGAGCGCGCGGACCGCCTCGCCGATCCCCGCCCGGCGCCGCCGGAGGCGCAGAAGACCTGACCGTCGGAACAACCGGCGGCAGCCTCCGGGAACGAGCGGGGCGCGGCCGTCAATCTTTCCTCCTTTGGACGGGGCGTCGAGAGCAGGTTGTCGTCAGCCGCCAGACTGTCCAAGCCGAGGAGAAGCGGGCAGCGAGGTCTACTCCGAGCGGTAGTTGGGCGCTTCCTTGGTGATGACCACGTCGTGCACGTGGCTCTCGCGCATGCCCGCCGGCGTGATGCGCACCATCCTGGCGTTCTGCTGCAAGTCGGGAATCGAGGCGCACCCGCAATAGCCCATACCGGCGCGCAGCCCCCCGACGAGCTGGTGGATCATCGCGCCGACCGACCCCTTGTAGGGCACCCGGCCTTCGATGCCCTCGGGCACGAGCTTCTCGCCGTCTTCGCGGGGACTGGCGAGGTCGAAGTCTTCCTGAAAGTAGCGGTCCCGGCTGCCGGCCCGCATCGCCCCGATCGAGCCCATGCCCCGGTATTCCTTGAAGCTGCGCCCCTGATAGAGGATCAGCTCGCCGGGGCTCTCGTCGGTGCCCGCGAACAGGCTCCCGATCATGACCGTGTCGCCCCCGACCGCGAGCGCCTTGGTGATGTCGCCCGAATACCGCACCCCGCCGTCGGCGATGATCGGGATGCCGTGGCGTTGGGCGGCCTGGCCGCACTCGGCGAGGGCCGAGATCATCGGCATGCCGATGCCGGCGATCACGCGGGTCGTGCAGATGGACCCGGAGCCGATGCCGACCTTCACGCCGTCGACGCCGAGGGCGATCAGCGCCTCGGTGCCTTCCGCGGTCGCGACGTTGCCGGCGACCAGCTCCACGCTGGGGAAGTGCTCCCGGAGCCGGCCCACCATCGCCATCACCCCGTGCGAATGCCCATGCGCGGTGTCGACGACCAGAACGTCGGCGCCGGCCGCGACCAGGGCCTCGGCCCGTTCCACCGTGTCCTTCGCGATCCCGACCGCCGCGCCGACCCGCAACCTGCCCAACTCGTCCTTCGACGCGGTCGGGTAGGTGATCATCTTCTGGATGTCCTTGACGGTGATGAGGCCCTTGAGGCGGAACTCCTTATCGACCACCAGCAACTTCTCGACGCGGTGCCTGTGCAGGATGGTCTGGGCGTCCTGCAGGGTGGTGCCGACCGGCACCGTGATGAGATTCCCGCGGGTCATCACCTCGCCGATCGGCCGGTCTATGCGGCTCTCGAAGCGCAGGTCCCGGTTGGTGAGAATGCCGGCGAGCTTGCCTTCGGTGCTGCCGTCTTCGGTGATCGGCACCCCGGAGATCCGGTACTTCTTCATCAGATCGAGGGCTTCCACGATCCGGTTGGAGGGCGACAACGTGATCGGGTTGACGATCATGCCGCTCTCCGACCGCTTGACCCGATCGACCTCGGCCGCCTGCGCCTCGATCTCGAGGTTCTTGTGGATCACCCCCATGCCGCCGAGCTGGGCCATGGCGATGGCGAGCCGCGACTCGGTCACGGTGTCCATCGCCGCGCTGATGATGGGCACCTTGAGGGTGACGTTCCGGGTGAGCCGGGCCGAGACGTCGACCTCGGCCGGCAGCACCTCGGACCGCTGGGGCACGAGCAGCACGTCGTCGAACGTCAAGGCCACCGCGATATCGGTGGCCGCAAAACGGGTCGCCGCGGTCTCGATGCCCACCGTCATGTCAGGCTCCATGACACTTCTTGTACTTCTTGCCGCTGCCGCACGGACACGGATCGTTCCGCCCCACCTTCGGGGTGTCCCGGCGCACGGTGCGCACCGCGGCGTCGTCGCCGCCGGTCCGCGCCGGCTGCGAGCCGCGGCCCGCGAGCGGGGCGCCCGCGAAGGTGGAAGCGGCGGCCCCGGGATCGTTAAGGGTCACCGGCGCCCGCGCCCGCGCTCGGGCGACAGGGCGTCCGCTCTCGGGCCCCTCGCCCTGCACGATCGGCCGCAGCCGCCACAGGTAACGGATCATCTCGGTGTCGATCCGCTCCTTCATGGACTGGAACAGAGCGAAGCTCTCCCGCTTGTACTCGACGAGCGGGTCCTTCTGGGCGTGGGCGCGCAGGCCGATCCCCTCTTTCAGGTGATCCAGGCTGTAGAGATGGTCCTTCCACTGGGTATCGACAATCTGCAGCATCACGTCACGTTCGACCCGCCGCAGCAGCTCGGCCTCGATCGTTTTTTCCTTTTCCTCGTAGCGCAACTTGACCGCTGCCCACAACGCGTCGAGCATCTCGTCCGGGTTCTTGTCGTCGAGGTCCAGCCCGGCGAGCTGCTCCGTCGAGAGCCCCGCCAACTCGCCGACCGAGCGCGACAGCCCCTCGGTATCCCAATCCTCCGGATCGGTGTCGCGGCCGCAATGGGCCTCGACCTCCTGATCGACGAGGTCCTCGGCCAGGTTCATCAGGAACTTGCGGCTGTCGACGACCTCGTCTTCGGCTACATGGACCTGACCGTCGAGCAACTCCCGGCGCAGCGTATAGACGTTCTCCCGCTGCTTGTTCATGACGTCGTCGTACTCGAGCAGATGCTTCCGCACCGAGAAATGCTGCGCCTCTACCTGCTTCTGCGCCCGCTCGATGGCCCGGGTCACCATGCCGTGCTCTATCGGGACCCCCTCCTCCATCCCCAGCCGCTCCATCAATCCCGAGAGCCGCTCGGACCCGAAGATCCGCATCAGGTCGTCCTCGAGGGAGAGGTAGAAGCGGGACGAACCGGGGTCGCCCTGGCGCCCCGCCCGCCCCCGGAGCTGGTTGTCGATGCGCCGGGACTCGTGCCGCTCCGTCCCGATGATGTGAAGCCCGCCGGCGGCGACCACGTCTTCGTGCTCGGTCGCGGTCTGCCGTGCGAACTGGGTATAGATGCGGTCCCAGTCGGGGCGGGGCGTGCGATAGAAGTGCTCCAGGTGATAGAAGTACACGAACTCGTCGTCGTCGACGAACTTGGCTTCTTCTTTCGGCAACCGTTCCGCCACCTGCTCGGCGAGCGATTGCTGGCGGGACATGTACTCGGCGTTGCCGCCGAGGACGATGTCGGTGCCGCGGCCGGCCATGTTGGTGGCGATGGTCACCGTCCCGCGGCGGCCGGCCTGGGCGACAATCTCGGCCTCCTGGGCGTGGTACTTGGCGTTGAGCACGACATGCTTGACGCCCCGCCGCTTGAGCAGTCCCGACAGGCGTTCCGACTTCTCGATCGACACCGTACCGACCAGCACCGGGCGGCCGGCCTCCTGCTGGTCGATGATGTCGTCCGCGATGGCGTCGTACTTCTCGCGCTCGGTCCGGTAGATGGAATCGGCCTCTTCGATCCGCATCAGGGGGCGGTTGGTCGGGACGACCATGACGTCCAGCTTGTAGATCTTGTTGAACTCCGGCGCCTCCGTATCCGCGGTGCCGGTCATGCCCGACAACTTGTCGTACTTGCGGAAGTAGTTCTGGAACGTCACCGTCGCCAGCGTCTGGTTCTCCCGCTCGATCTTGACCTTTTCCTTCGCCTCGACCGCCTGGTGCAGGCCGTCGCTCCAGCGGCGGCCGGGCATGAGGCGGCCCGTGAACTCGTCCACGATGACGACCTGACCGTCCTTCACCATGTACTCCACGTCACGCTTGAACAGCGCATGGGCGCGGAGAGCCTGGTTCACGTGGTGCAGGAGGGGCATGTTGGCGGGGTCGTAGAGCCCGCCGGGATTCAGTCGCTTGCCGAGAAGCTGTTCCGCCTTCGCCATGCCGCTCTCGGTCAGGGAGACGGTCTTGTGCTTCTCGTCGGTCAGGTAGTCGCCGGTCTCTTCCAGGGCCTCGCGATCCTCCGCCTTGACGTTGCCCTGGGTGACGGCCCCCGCATTCAGGCGCGGGATGATGCGGTCGACCTCGTAGTACAGCTCGGTCGACTGCTCGGCCGGCCCGGAGATGATCAGGGGGGTCCGGGCCTCGTCGATGAGGATGCTGTCGACCTCGTCGACGATGACGAAGCGGTGGCCGCGCTGCACGTAGTGCGCGAGCTCGAACTTCATGTTATCGCGCAGATAGTCGAAGCCGAACTCGTTGTTGGTGCCGTAGGTGATGTCGGAAGCGTAGGCGGCCTGGCGTTCGGGGTCGCGCAGATCGTGCTGGATGACGCCGACCGACATGCCGAGAAACCGGTAGATTCGCCCCATCCACTCGGCGTCCCGCCGGGCCAGATAGTCGTTCACGGTGACGACGTGGACCCCGCCGCTGCCGAGGGCGTTCAGATAGGCGGCCAGGGTGGCGACCAGCGTCTTGCCCTCGCCGGTCTTCATCTCGGCGATCCTGCCCTGATGCAGGACCATGCCCCCGACCAGCTGCACGTCGAAATGCCGCATGTTGAGCACCCGGCGGCCCGCTTCGCGGACCACCGCGAAGGCATCGGGCAGCAGGTCGTCGAGCGGCTCGCCGCGGTCGGCGCGCTGGCGCAGGCTGGTGGTACGTCCGCGGAGGTCGGTATCGCTGAGAGCCCGGACCGCCGCTTCGCGGTCGTTGATCTCCACCAATGCCGGCTGCAGCCGTTTGAGATCGCGCTCGTTCTGCGTGCCGAATACTTTCCTGAGGACGTTCTGCAGCATCAGTCGAATCCAGTGGACCGTATCAACGGCAATCTACCCGACGTTCGGGCAGAGCCCTCCGTGCGTTGCGCTGTCGCTGATGGTCCCAGGCGGGTGTCGATCCGGAACACGGATGTGATCGATTGTAGGGAAGGGGGTCTATACGCGTCAAGCTGGCCGCTCGCGCGGGAGCCCTCGGGGAGGAAAAGAGCGGAAGTTGGCGGATCTGACGGCGCCGGGCCGTTCGCGGCGGCGGATCTAGTCGGCCGAGACCGCACCGGAGGCGAACACCAACCGCAGGGGATTCATGCGGCGATTGCCGACCAGGACCTCGTAGTGGACGTGGGACCCGGTGGCGCGGCCGGTGGCGCCGGCATAGCCGATGACCTGACCACGCTCGACGTCTTCGCCGATAGCGATGGCGAACTCCGACAGATGACCGTATCGGGTGCGCCGGCCGAAGCCGTGGTCGATCTCGATCATCTTGCCCAGGTTGCCGTTCCGTCCGGCCTCTGCGACCCGGCCGTCGGCTGTCGCCCGGACCGGCTGGCCGTATCCGGTCGAGATGTCCAGCGCCGGGTGAAAGGTCCGCTCGCTGGTGAACGGATCGCGGCGGTACCCGTACCGGGCGGTGATGCGGCCGCCGGCGGGCAGGTTGAACGGTGTCGCCGCCGCCAGATCCTGTCGACGAAGGATATTGTCGCCAACGGTCCCGAGCTCGATCTCCAACACGTCGAGCAGATCGTGCAGCAGGTCGAGGGTCTCGGCCGGCGCCCCCTGAGCCACCGCGCGCAGGGCCGACACGGCGCGGGAGCGATCCGCTTCCGCCACCCGCGCCATGGCCTGCCGCATGCCGGGGTCGACGGCGGACTGATCGCTCAGGGCCGCGACGACGAGCTGCAAGGCGGCGACCCGACGGGCCAGATCGATGGTATTGGAGCCGTATCGCTCAACCTCGGTCTGGAGCAGGGCGTTGAACGAACGCAATCGCTCGTTCATGGTCCAGCGGGGCGACGAGAGCCATTCTGCGGGATCGAAGCGCGACCCGTCGAGCCAGGCGGCGTGCGAGAACCATCCGAGAGGAAGGGCGACCAGCAGGGCGAGCACCAGCTTCGGGCGCACGCTCAACGCGAAACGACGAACGACTCCGGTCGAACGGTCAGCGACGATGAAGGAATAGCGCTTGACCAGCATCCACCTCCCGAGGCCAGCGCGGATACTATCACGGCGCTCGCGATTCGGAAAGAGACAATCGGTCGCCCGTGCGGTGAACGGTGTACGATCCCGCACGACGCATGTCGCGCCACACGTATCTGCTCGACCCGTCGCACCCTGCCGCCCGGATCGTAACCCGGCTTGCAGAGCGTTTCCCGACCCGCCGGGAGGGGGGTCGGACCGCCGTCCGCACCTATCTGGACACGTTCGATTGGCGTCTCTATCGTGATTCCGGCAGCGTCCTGTCCGATGCGCTGGACGGGTCCTGCCTCGTGCGCTGGGACCGCTTCGACGGCCGGTGCCGCCACCACGCCGCCCTCCCGGCGTCACCGAACTTCGCACGGGATCTGCCTCCGGGAGGTTTCCAGGACGATCTGCAGGCGGTGACCGGCGTTCGGCGACTCCTGCCGATGGTCCGGATCGACCGCCGCAGCGAACGGATCTCGGTTGTCGACCACCGGGACAAGGTGGTCGTGCGCATGTCGGTCGATCGCGGAACCGCCACCGGTTCGACGCGTCGGCGCCGGCGGTTGCCCTCGACCCTGTGCCTCACCCGGATGACCGGGTACGAGCGCGCCTACGCCGGCGTGCGGCGCTTTCTGGAGCGGGACCTCGGTCTGGCGCCGGGGCCGGAGGGCGAGCTCGATCTGGCCCTGGCGGCGGTCGGCCGGCAACCGTGCGACTACACCGGCAAGCTCGAGCTGAGCCTCGACCCGGCCGATCGTACCGACCGCGCGATGAAATGCATCCTGGCCGCGCTGTGGGAGACGATGCAGGTCAACGAGGACGGTCTCCGCCGGGATCTCGATCCGGAGTTCCTGCATGATTTCCGGGTCGCGGTCCGGCGGACCCGTTCCTGTCTCGGTCAGGTCGGGGAGGTGTTCGACGGAACGGTGACGCGCCACTTCGCCGCCGAGTTCGCGTGGCTCGGGCAATTGACCGGGCCGCCTCGGGACCTCGACGTCCATCTGCACAACCTGTGCGGCTACCATGTCGATCTGCCGGCGTCGGTCCACGGCGATCTGGGGCCGCTGGCCGACCACCTGCAGCGGCGGAGACAGTCTGCGCACGCGCAGCAGATCGCGGGGCTCGACTCGGCCCGCTACAAGCGTCTGAAACGGGAATGGAGCTGCTTTCTCGAGACCGAGACCGGAGGAGTGGGGGCGAACGCCGCCCGTCCCGTCGGGGACGTAGCGGCCGAGCGCATCGACCGCGCCTATGCGCGGGTGGGCAAGCGCGGACGTGTCCTGTCGGAGGAGACCCCGGCGGAGACCGTCCACGAGTTGCGTATCGCCTGCAAGAAGCTGCGGTATCTGCTCGAGTTCTTCCGGAGCCTGTTCGCGGCCGGCCCCGTGAATGCCTTCATCCGTTCGCTCAAACGGTTGCAGGACGACCTCGGTGAGTTCAACGACCTCGACGTCCAGCAGCAAGAGTTGCAGGACACGGCGCAGGAGCTGTTCTCGGCAGGCGGGGCTAGAGTGTCGGCGCTACTGACGATGGGACGGCTGGTCGATCGGCTGGAGTCGCGGCAGCGGGCCGCGCGCCGGCGCCTCGTCGAACAGGTCGGCGGGTTCGTGACCGCGCGGATCGCGGCGGAGCTCGGGCAGCTCCTGGCGTCCCGTACGGAGACTTCGACCCCGACCAGAGGTGCATCGTGACGACGCGGCGTCCCGCACGACCGCTGCGCCGTACCGGAGGGACGGCTCGATGAGGGTGCTGGCGACCTACAACATCAAGGGGGGCGTGGGGAAGACGGCGGCCGCCGTCAACCTCGCCTATCTCGCCGCCGCCTCCGGCTCGCGGACCCTCGTCTGCGATCTGGATCCGCAGGGCGCCGCCACTTATTGCTTCCGGATCAAGATGAAGGTCCGCGGCGGCGGCAGGAAGCTGGTCCGCGGCAAGCGTCCACTCGCCCGGTACGTCCGCGAGACCGACTACGAGGGGCTCGACCTGCTCCCGGCCGACTTCTCGTATCGCCATCTGGACCTGCTGCTCGGCAGCCCGAAGTACGTCCGCCGTCTGACCCGCAAGATCCGCGTGCTCGGCGGAGACTACGACTACGTCTTTCTCGACTGTGCCCCGAGCATCTCGTTCGTCTCGGAGGCCGTCTTCGCCGTCGCCGACGCCCTGATCGTGCCGACGATTCCAACGACGCTGTCGCGGCGGACGCTCCAGCAACTCGCGCGACACCTGCGGCAGCAACGGGTGGCCGTGCAGGTGCTGCCGTTCTATTCCATGGTCGACCGCCGGCGCACGCTGCATTGCCGGATTTGCGACGCTCCGGACGAAATGCCGTGTCCCATGCTCGCGACCGAGATTCCGTACTCCAGCGCGGTAGAGCAGATGAGCGCACGGCGGGCGCCGTTGTGCGGGTTCTCGAGGACGAATCCCGCCGCGCGCGCCTACGCCGGCCTGTGGGACGAGCTGCTCCGGAGGCTCGAGGATCCCCCACCGGAACCCGCGTGAAGACGGTCCTTCTGTTGCGTCACGGTAAGTCGAGCTGGGAGGCAGGACCGATCCCCGATCACGAACGCCCGCTGGCCTCCCGCGGCGTGAAGGCGGCGCGGCGCATGGGCCGGTTCCTCGCGCGGGTGGGGCCGGCGCCGGATCGCGTGCTGTGCTCGCCGGCGGTGCGCGCGGCCGAGACGTTGCGGCACGCCGCCGATGCCGGAGCTTGGCGCGCATCCGCCAGCATCGTCCCGGAGCTGTACGGGGCATCCCCCGGCGACGTGCTGGCCTGCCTCGCCGCCGTTGCCGCCGGCGTCGAGACGCTCCTCGTGGTGGCGCACGAACCGGCCTGCTCGGAGACGGCGTCCGCGCTGATCGGTGGAGCCGCGGTGCGGTTTCCCACCGCCGCGCTCGCGTGCATCGGGCTGGACGTGACGCGGTGGGACGAGATCCGACCCCACTGCGGGGAGATGCTCTGGCTCGTCACCCCGCGCATGCTGGCCAGACTCGACGGGTAACCGGAAGCTTCCGCTATCCGAACGACAGCCGGTAGCCGGCCTCCCGCAGGAAGGCTGCCTCGGTCTCCAGATCGGCGCGGGTCAACGGGTGCTCGTCGAGCCATCCCGGGGGAAATCGCAGGTCGAGAGCGGTCTTCGCGGCGGAGAGCTCGATCGGGGGCAGAGGCAGGGGGCTGCGGCTCCGGTGCAGGACCACCGACAGGCGGAGCGGCATCGCCAGCCGCTCCGTCCACGCCGACCAGTTTCGGGGCAGGGCGGCGATGACCGGCGCCGGAAACTTGCGCCGGTGGGACCGGACCAGCGTCGCCAGCACCTGCTGCTCGGGCAGCGAGAATCCCTGCAGGTCGGCGTGCGCGACGATGTACTCGCCGTGGCGATGGTAGTGGTTGTGCGCGATATCGAGACCGATCTCGTGGAGGCTCGCCGCCCACGCCAGGAACTGCCTCGCATTGCGGGCTTCGAGGTCCCAGCTCGCGGCCACCTGCGCCAGCAGGGCCAGGCCCGTCTGTTTCACCCGCTCCGCCTGCGGCTGATCGACGTGTGCGCGGCCGGCCAGGGCCTCGACCTCCCGTGCGCGGACGTCCTGATCGCGAATACGGCCAAGAAAGTCGTAGAGCAGGCCTTCCCGCAGGGCGCCTTCCGAGCGGCGCATCACGTCGATCCGGAGCGCCTCGAAGAGGGCGGACAGGATGGCGGTCCCGCCGGCGATCGTCGTCTTGCGTCTGGGGTTCAACCCTTCGAGCCTCAGCCGGCCGATGCGCCCGGCCTTCAGCAGCGTGTCGCGCAGACGGCCGAGGGCCTCGGCGGTGATCCCCTTGCGGCTCCACCCGTAGGTGCGGACGAGGCCGTCGATGGCCCGGATGGTCCCCGACGCGCCGACCGCCTCTTCCCAGTCGAAGGCGCGAAAGCGCTCGGTGACCGGTTCGAGCTCCTGCAGGGCGGCGAGCTCAGCCCGCCGCCAGTTCTCGGCGGTGAGCCGGCCGTCCCCGAAATGGGCGCGACTGAAGGTGATGCAGCCCATGTACAGACTCTCCATGCCCCGGGGCGCCTCGTCGCCCACGATCAGCTCGGTGCTCCCGCCGCCGATGTCGACGACCAGTCTCCGGCGCGGCGGTCCGGCCAGGGTCCGCGTCACCCCGAGAAAGATGAGACGGGCCTCCTCGATTCCGGAGATCGTCTCGATGGAGTGTCCCAGCGCCCGTTCTGCATCGATGAGAAACTCGTCGGCATCCGCCGCCGCCCGGAACGTGTTGGTCCCCACCGCCCGCACGCCGCTCGGGGCCATGTGACGGAGCCTCTGCCCGAACCGCCGCAGACATTCGATCGCCCGGTCGCGTGATTCCGGACTGAGACGGTCTTGGGCGTCGAGGCCGGAGGCGAGCTGAACCATTTCGCGCAGGCGATCCACGAGGACCGGTTCGCCTCCCTTGGTACGGGCGACCAGCATGTGGAAACTGTTGGAGCCGAGGTCGACGGCGGCGATGTTCTCGGGAAGCGTGTCAATCGGGTTCGGCACGAGGCATGTCCTATAATCGAAGACTTCCGTCAGGGGAGACTCTCGCAGATACTAACAGTGCGCCCCCAGCCTAAAAGAGGAAGCGGTGTCCATCAGATCGCGTCTCGCAGCCCTCGGACCGGCCCGGGCGTTCCTCAGCCGTGAGCTGAGCTGGCTGGGGTTCGCCCACCGGGTGCTGCATCTGGTGGGTCGTACCGACCTGCCCCTCCTCGAACGGGTCAAGTTCGCGGGCATCATCGGCATGCTCCACGACGAGTTCTTCATGAAGCGCATGAGCGGTCTCAAACGCGAGGTCGCCAAACGCGCCAACAAGGTGTCCATCGACGGCCGGACCCCGGCCGAAGAGCTGGCGGCGTGCCGCGTCCAGTTGCTGGCCCAGGTCGCCGAGCTCAGCCGGCTGTGGTGTGGCGAACTGGTGCCGGAGGTGGCCCGTGCGGGGTTGCCGATCCTGCGTCACGACGATCTGAATCGGGACGAGCGCGCGGCGCTGCGCGCCTACTTCGCCCGCAACATCCAGCCGATACTGACCCCGCTCGCGGTCGATTCCGAGCATCCGTTCCCGTTCATCAGCAATCTCGGGCTCAATCTGGCGGTGTTCATTCCGCAGGGCGGCGACACCCGCTTCCTGCGCATCAAGGTACCCGGCAACCGCCCGCGGTGGATTCCCCTGGAGGATCGTCCGGCCGTCGTGCCTATCGAGCAGGTCATCGCCGCCAACCTCGACCTCATCTACCCCGAATCGCCGCCCGCCTCGGTCCATGTGTTCCGGGTCACGCGCGGGGCGGAGGGAGCCGTCGATCCGGTGGACGGCGTCGGCGACGCGCCGCTGATGGAGCCGGGCAGCATCGTCCGCCAGGTGAGCTCCGAGCTGAAAGCCCGGCGGTTCGCCGGGGTGGTGCGGTTGCAGGTGGACAGTGCGATGCCGGAGAACGAGGTGGCGTGGTTGAGCCGTCAGCTGGGGATCGGCCCGGACGACGTCTATCCGGCCCGGGCGCTGCTCGGCATGAGCGACCTTCAGCATTTCGACGGGCAGGGCCGCGACGATCTGCGCCATCCGCCGCATCAGCCGGTGGACCACCCCCGCCTGCACAGGTTGCCCGCCAGCTCCTCCGCGATCTTCGACGAGATTGCGCGCGGCGACATTCTGCTGCACCACCCCTACCAGAGCTTCGACAGCTCCGTGCTGCGGTTCCTGAACTCGGCCGCGACGGATCCGGCGGTGCTCGCCATCAAGCTGACGATCTATCGCACCAGCCGCGATTCGCCCCTGCTGCGGGCCTTGGCGGAAGCCGCGAGACAGGGCAAGCAGGTGGCGGTGCAGGTCGAGATCACCGCCCGATTCGACGAGGCGCCGAACATCGCCTGGGGCAACTTCCTGGAGAAGGAAGGCGTGCACGTATCCTACGGGGTGGAGCGGCTCAAGACCCACGTCAAGCTCGCCCTCGTCGTGCGCGAGGAACCGGATGGGGTACGGCGTTACGCGCACGCAGGCACCGGGAACTACCACTCGGGGACGGCCAAGGTCTACGAGGACCTCGGGCTCCTGACCTGCAACGAGTCGATCTGCGAAGACGTCGCCACCGTCTTCAATTCGCTGACCGGCGTCATTCCCTACCCCGAGAACAGCAAGCTGCTGGTGGCCCCGGTATCGATGCGGCGCCGCTTCATCGAGCTCATCCGCCGCGAGGCGGAGCATGCCCGCGCGGGGCGGCCCTCCGGTATCGACGCCAAGATGAACCAGCTCCAGGATTCCGAGATAATCCACGAGCTCTACGACGCCAGCGGGGCCGGGGTGCCCATTCGGCTCAACGTCCGCGGGCTGTGCTGTCTGCGCCCCGGGGTGGAGGGGGTGTCGGAAACGGTGCGCGTATTCGGTGTCGTGGGGCGCTTTCTCGAGCACAGCCGGATCTTCCGGTTCGTCAACGGGGGGCATCCCGAGCACTTCATCGGGTCCGCGGACTGGATGAAACGGAATCTGAACGGCCGGGTCGAAACCGTGATCCCGGTCGAGGACCCCGGGTTGAAGCAGCAGCTCGACGACATTCTGGCGGCCTACGACCAGGACAACTGCTCGGTGTGGGACTGCCGGCCGGATGGCGAGTACGTCCTCAGAACCCCGGCCGACGGCGAGCCGCGCCGCGAGGTGCAAGAAGAGTTCATCCGGCGCGGCCGGCGTGTTCCCGAACCCGCCGCGGTGGCTTCGTGAGGCCCGGCGCCGCGCCGCGGGCGGCAAGCCGAGCCGCCGGGCGACGGTTTCCGGGCCAGCTGCCTTGTCCGGCCGAAGTGCGGATTCTGTACAAACTACGTAACCCACGGCGGGCGCGACCCGGCCAGCTTTCAGGTTTATCTGGTTAGCGATAGTAGACGTGCTGCCCGACCTGGATCGTCCGTTCGCGCGACACCTTCCACGGCGCGGTCCCGAGCGCCGCGACGTGAAAGAACAGCGCGCCGCCGGTGGGGTCGGTGGTGCGGTCGTCCAGTGATTCCTCGGCGACGGTGCGCGCCAGCGCCCAGAGGTCTGCGTCCCGCGGCTTCTCGCTCTTCCCGTCGCACCAGAACACGAACTGGCAGCCGGGGTGCTCTCCGCCTTCGCGGACGACGTCGCACACCGTCGGGGGAAAGTCGGGATGCGCCCGGCGGTTGAGGACGACCCAGGCCACCGCCTCCATGCCCTCGCGTCCCTCGTCGCCCGCCTCCCAGTAGACGGCCTGGGCAAGACACTCCTGCGGGTCGGCCTCGGGTTGACCCGACGCGGCGGCGCTCCACGGAGCCTGGACCGCAAGGACGAGTGCCGGCGCGAGGACTGCCGTCCAACCAAGAGATCGCAGCCTCACGGAAGCAGCTATTCCCATCATCAGCGATTCCATATCCTCTGATGTATCGGCGGACGAACGCAATCCGGATATCCCCGCCGCGCGCCGTCACTCGTCCAGCCGGAACTGCACCGCCTCGGCGAGATGCTCGGCGGCGATCCGCTTGCGGCCGGCGAGGTCGGCAATCGTGCGCGCCACCTTCATCAGGCGGTGGCAGCTCCGGGCGCTGAGATGAAACCGCCGGGCCGCCGCATCGAGAATCCGGAGGCCGGGCGGGTCGAGGGCGCAGTGGTGGGAGAGGGTGCGGCCCTGCAGGCGCGCGTTCACCGGCGCTCCGTCCGGGGACCGGTTTCGCTCCCGCTGGGTCTCGCGCGCCGCCGCGACCCGCCCGCGCACCGGCGCCGACGCCTCGCCGGGCGCGGTCTCCGTCAACGCCTTGAACGGCACCGCGGGGACCCGAACGCTCAGGTCGATGCGGTCGAGCAAGGGTCCCGACAGGCGGCTCCGATAGCGTGCGACCTGGTGGGGAGAGCAGCGGCACGGGCGGGTGGGCTCTCCGAGGTAGCCGCAGATGCAGGGGTTCGTCGTGGCCACGAGCAGGAAACGGGCGGGGAAGATCACGGTGCGGGCCGCGCGGGCCACCTGCACCGAACCCTCCTCGAGCGGTTGGCGCAGCGCGTCGAGCACATGGCGCGCGAACTCCGCCGCCTCGTCGAGGAGCAGGACCCCGTTGTGGGCGAGGCTGATCTCGCCGGGGCGAGGCACCACCCCGCCCCCGGCCAGCGCGACATCCGACGCGGTGTGGTGGGGAGCGCGGAACGGCGGGGTGGTGACGAGCCCGCCGCCGGGCGGCAGCAGTCCCGCCACCGAGTAGATGGTGGTCACCTCGATCGCCTCTTCCGTGGTGAGGGCGGGAAGGATGCCGGGCAGCCGCCGCGCCAGCATACTCTTGCCGGCCCCGGGCGGCCCGATGAAGAGCAGGTTGTGGCCTCCGGCGGCGGCGACCTCCAACGCCCGCCGGGCCAGCGCCTGCCCCCGCACGTCGGCGAGGTCCGGCGCCGCAGGGGACGTGGGGGCGGCATTCCGCACCGGCGCGGCCGTCCGGTCGGACCGCCCCGTCAACACCGCGACGGCCTCTTCCAGCGTCGTCACCGGCAGCACCGTGAGACCGGCGACGATGGCCGCCTCGCCGGCGCTGGCGTCGGGCAGCACCAGGCGTTCGATGCCGTCCCGCCGGGCCTGCGTCGCGATGGGGAGGATGCCCCGCACCGGCCGGACCGCGCCGTCGAGAGACAGCTCGCCGACGACGACCATCCGGTCGAGCCCGTCACGGGGAACGAGACCGGCCGCAGCGAGCATGCCGAGGGCGATCGGCAGGTCGAACGCCGACCCTACCTTGCGGATGTCCGCGGGCGAGAGGTTGACGGTCACCCGCCGCTTCGGAAACTCGATGCCGGAGTTGCGGATGGCGCTGTCGATGCGGTCGCGGCTCTCGCGGACGCTGGCGTCGGGCAGGCCGACGAGGATCGTCGCCGGCAATCCGCCGTCCGACACGTCGACCTCTACCCGGATGGGATGCGCCTCGATGCCGAACAGGGCCGCGCTCCGCACGATGGCCAGCACGGCGAAATGCTCTGCAAGAGGGTTGCCGGGCGGGAAGTATGCCTCGCACGGGTCTCCAGCGGGAAGCGATGGCAGGAATCGAACCGCTGCGCGAGTGACCATCGCGCAGGAAGTGCCACGTCGCGCCGCGATTCATCAAGAGCCCTGGGCAGAGGGGCAGGCATCTGGGGCATCAGACCGGAAATGTTGCTCGCGAGCAGGCGTGCCGCGGGGCGCGCCGAGCGGCCCGGCCCCCAGCCGTCGAGGCCGGTTCCGCCGCGAACCAGGCGAAACGGGCGGAGCGGCCGAATCGAAGACCCGGCGGCGAAGCGACCGCGAAGGGTCCAGTTATACTGAGGCTGGTTGGACCCTCGAACCGATGGAGAATCGAACGGCGAAGAGCACCGTGGGGAGCGGCCGGACGACCGGCCCGGCGGCTAGACACGGGGTTCGGCTTCAGCCGGAACGCGGGGAGCGGAGGCTCCCGCACGAGCCTCGGGGAGACGAACGCCTGCTGCCTCCCGAAGCGTTCAGCAATGAGGGACCGACGGAAGACGACTTCGCGCGGCTGCGACCCGGTATCGACCCCCGCGAGAAGCGCGAGCGGAGCGCCACGGTTCGCGCCCGAATCTCCAGCAGTTGCGCCGGCTGGCGCGAACGGCCCACGAGCCGGGAGTTCTACGCCGCCGTACGGGCGGCGGAGCCGGACGATAGGCAGAAGGGGCTGCTCGCCATGTGGGCGACCGAGGCCCACTGGCGCGAGCTGACGCAGGCGTGGGCCGAGGAGGCCTACACGCTGCAGGAGCTGGTGGCCGCACTGCACCGGGCCGGACTCGCGAGGTGCCGCTGCGCCCGCATCCTCAACCAGTGGGCAGCCGATCCGGGCCGGCGCGAGGCGTGAGAGAAGGCCAGGGAACGAGGCTGCCGGAACCGGCCCGGGAGCTGTGGCTCCTGACGCGAGAGGTCATCCGCAAGAACTTGCGCGGGCTTCAGGAAGCGCCTGTCGAGTACCGGCTGGGCGGTGGGACGATACTGGCCGCCCGCTGGCTTCACCGCGAGAGCTCCGACATCGACATCACGGTCGACGACGACACGCCGCTGTACAGGCTCGGGGACCCGAACCAGAGCGGCTTTGAGGTACAAGTGAAGGCGCTCGGTGGAGAGCCGAGGTTCTTTCCGGAACTGAACAAGTACAAGATTCTCTTCGACGAGGGCGAGATCGACATATGGGCGCGTACACCGATGCTGAGGGACGGGCATCGACGAGAACTCGTCGAGGGCCGAGAGGAGGTCCTGCTGTCGAACGCGCAGATCCTGCGCGGGAAGATCGAGCGGGGAGACATGAACTTGGCACGCGACATCTACGACCTGGTCAGGGCCGCCGAGCTCGACCCGGCGAGCCTGGAAGCCGCCATCAACGCGATACCGCACCAGGCCGCCGAGTCGATGGCGTTCAACTGGCACTGGTCGGGACCGAGCCTCGCGGCCGCCGCGGCAAGGAACCTGCGCGGCGTCCCGCGCGAAGAACTCGCCGACGCACGGACCTTGGGGCGTCGCGCCGCGACGGCCGCAAGGCACGCGCTGTACGACGAGCTGCGGATAAGGACCGCGGACCGGACGGTCATCGTCGAGATGACCACGGTGGGCGGACGCCGGCGCCGTCTGGTGATGGAACCAGCGGCCGTAGACGCCCGGTTCGAGGCGCACGGAATCAACGGACATCTGAAGATGAAGGGCCCGGGAGCCGCCGCCATACGCGAGTATGCCAGGCAACGCTGCCTTCTGCACAGCGATGCCTGCCTGATCTATCAGGAGAAGGAAGACAGGGCCACGCACTGGCGAACGGCTGCGAGAGCGATGAATCTGCCGCTCCTGCGAGACGGGAAGCAGGATGCTACGCCGACCTGAGCCCGGCCCGGCGACGCACCGATCCGTCTCGCCGGCCACGGGCGGCCGGCCGCGACCGGTTCCCTGCCTGTTCCAGGCCGACCGTTCCCCTGCGCGGGCGTCGGCGGCGCAGCGGCTGAAGTCGACGTTGGGTCCAATAACGGGACTTCGGTTAACCTGTGGTCTCACGTGAGCCGACGCTCGGAGCGACCAGATGGAGGTCTGCTCCGCGAACGGGATGGCGCACCTCGCCGGCCTGCTCGAAGGGCCTCCGGCGGGGGCGATCACCAAGCGAGTAGCGTGAAACCTCGCCGGCGGTCTCCGTGGGGCTATGCTGGAGGAGGGGTCCCATGTCAAAGCAACTCCGAACCCTGAACGCTGTGTTCGGCCGGCTCCAGCGGCGGATGCTGGCCGCCCAGCTGTCCACCGAGGCAGCTGCGCCGCAGCCCGCGCGCCGGACCAAGCCGGCCACGCCCCCCGAGCCGGCGTCACGCCTGCCAGTCCGGGCGCTTGGCGAGTACGTTCCCGGCGGGCGCGTGGACGCCATGCGCCGTCTCATCCGAGGCGCATGATGTGGGCCGACCGGCCGGGAACCGAACGGGCAGACCCTCTGGTTCGGGGCCGAGCTCGACCCGGACGGCATTGGCTCCAGGTACCAAGGCGGCAGAGTGCGATGAAGCCGAGGGCTCGCTTTACTCTCGCTCCGGTTCAGAAGGGATTTTTTCATGCTCAGGTGTCTGGTGGTAGCCGTCTCCGTGCTGGTCGTCAGCACCACGCTGGTGGCTCAGGAGTCGTTGTGGTCAGGAACAATGACCGCAGGAAAAGACGAGTCCGTCTTCGCAGTCGGCTTCAACAGGAATCCGGAAGCGCCTATTTTTGGTGAACTCAGCGATTCCGAATTCGACTTCCGTGGGACCACGTATAGGGTCTATTCCCTAGCTCAGCTCGCGAATCACGAATTAGTTCTCCACCCGGCGGTGCCGGACCCGCGTATTCATGAAACAGGATATCGTGTAGGGGCTTGGCGCTGGCCCAGAGGTCGGTTTCTCTATGGTGCCAAGAGCCCGTTTTTTAGTTGGACCCGGAGTCCCGCGAGCACCCCGTATTGCGAGACCGGAGATTCTTCCGGTGAGCGCGCCCTGTAGATTTCGTACCGGCGGACTCCACGCCAGCGCCTTTGCGAGCAGGAGGTGACGGATGGAAGTCTTGTACCCCCGGTGCGCCGGGTTGGATGTCCACTCTCGGTGCGTGAACGCGTGCGTGCGCATCGCTGCGGGTCGGAAGGTCACGACCGAGCACCGGGAGTTTGCGACTACGACGGCGGGTCTGCTCGAACTGGCGGCCTGGCTGACCGAGGCGGGCTGCACGCACGTGGCGATGGAGGCGACCGGCGTGTACTGGAAGCCGGTGTGGCACGTCCTCGAAGACGAAGAGTCGTTCACGCTGGTGCTCGCCAACGCGCAGCACATCCGGAACGTTCCGGGCCGCAAGAGCGACCGGAACGACGCGGCCTGGATCGCCGACCTGTTGGCGCACGGGCTGATTCGGGGCAGCTTCGTGCCGCCGGCCCCGATCCAGGAGCTGCGCGACCTGACGCGGACCCGCAAGCAACTGGTCCGCGAGATCACGCGGCACACGCAACGCCTGCAGAAGACGCTCGAAGACGCGAACGTGAAGTTGACGCACGTGGTCACCGACATCCTGGGCGTCAGCGGCCGGGCGATCCTGGCGGCGCTCATCGCCGGGGAGACCGATCCCGAGCGGCTGGCCGATTGCACCACCGGGCGCCTGAAAGCCGACCGCGCGGACATCATCGCCGCGGTGCACGGCCGGGTGACGGCGCACCACCGTTTCCTGCTGGAGCTGCACCTGGGGCAGATCGACGCGTTGCGCGCCGCCGTGCAGAAACTGGAGCAGCAGGCCGACGAGGTGCTGCGCCCTTTTCGCGAGGCCGCCGAGCGGCTGACGACGATCCCCGGGGTCAGTGAGACCGTCGCGCGGGTGCTCGTCGCCGAGATCGGCGTGGACATGACGAGGTTTCCCGGTCCGGGACATCTGGTCTCGTGGGCGGGACTGTGCCCGCGCCTCGACGAGAGTGCGGGGAAGCGCCGCTCGACCCGGATCCGTCACGCGACGCCGTGGCTGAAGACAACGCTGGTCCAGGCCGCGTGGGCGGCAACCCGGAAGAACGGGAGCTATCTGCAGACGCAGTTTCGACGGCTCAAGGGCCGGCGCGGCCCGAAGAAGGCAATCGTGGCGGTCGCCGCTTCCATGCTGACCGCTGCTTACTTCATGCTCCGCGACGAGACGGACTACCACGACCTCGGCGGCCGGTACCTGGCGAACCGCGACAAGCACCGCGTTACCCAGCGCCTCCTCCGCCGTCTGCACGACCTTGGAGTGGAGGTCGAAGTGAAGGCCGCCTGAGTCAGTGGTCACCGTGAGTTTCTCTGTAGGGGAATGGGTTATCCTTCTCGCGTTATCGCCGCGTCTGGATCATCAGGATTTCGAACTCATGACGCTCACCGTGGACGGCCACGCGCTGCACGTGAGCGATAAACTGGAGGTGGGCGACTTTACCGGCGATCTCCCTTGGACGGGAGTCGTCTGGGCCGACCCCGGATTCCGGTGGACGGACGGCCAACGCATTGATGCTGAGCTGACCATGGCTCAGCCGGTGCCGGCACTCCCGCTCGCCGCGGCCGGGTTGCTGGCATTGCTGCTTTGGGTTAGCGCGTACCGCCGTGGCCAATAGCCCCGCGCCCGACGGTCACCCCGGCTGAGTAGTGCGCCACCATCCGGCTCGTCTTCCAGTTCCCGGCGAGCATCACGTCGGTCGTCGAGGCGCCCCGGCTCGTCAGCTTCCGAGCGGCGAGAGCGGCACGACGCGGTCCGCCGGCGCGCCGGGCTCGCGGCGGCGCAGCGCTCTCGACCACCGGACCGCGTGGCGTCTCGAGGGCTACGCCGACTTCGCTTTCGCCGCCCGTCGCGACCGCGCGGCGGGGCCGGGGGCGATGGAATCAGTCACCGTGTAGCCGATCCGAGGACCTTCGACCCTTCGACCCCGGATCGACCGCCAGGAGCAACGTTCTTCGAGGCGGCGCGACCCCGCAGGCCCCCGCCAGCGGAGGCCCTCCAGGCAAGGGTCCCATAATGCAGAGCATTCTTGGGTCGGCGGCGCGGCGGCGAACGGCCGGCATGTGGCAAGGCGTGTCACCGCGGCGGTGACTCAAGAATGGATTGGACTGAACCGCTGCTCCGCCGCTCGGCTATGGGCGTTGCATCGTCGCGAGGTAATGCTGGGATGCCGGCGACGGGGTCGTACGTGGAGGTTACCGGCCGACGCCAGTCGGTGAGGACGACCACGAAGGCCGTCCCTCGACGGTGGTGAGGCGTCGGAGGCGCAGGTCGACCGGCCCGGGACCCCCGGGAGCTTCGGACGGTACCTGGCGGGCGTCGGTGGGCTCGTCACGACGAATCCAGGATGGCCGGAGACACCCACTTGCTGGCGAAGCTGTCGACGACGAGCATGTTTCCGTCGGCGCACCGGGGACACCGCCGCAACGAGCGACCGGTCAGCCGCCTCATAGCGATCCCGATAGTTGGTTGTGGCGGGGCCGGCGTGCTCTGCCGGTGGCAGCGGGGGCGCGTGCAGCAAGCGCCGGCACTCGGCGAGCTTCTGCTCGCGGGTGCGATTGGCGAGGAAGCCGTAGTAGCGAATGCGGTGGAAGCCGGGCGGGAGCACGTGGAGGAGCATGCGCCGGATGAACTCGGTCGCGGTCAGCGTCATGGTCTTCTGGCGGGACGCGCCGGCCCGGCGGTAGTCGGTGTAGCGGAAGCGCACCGTGCCATCGTGGAGGCTGCACAGGCGCTGGTTGCCGATGGCGACCCGGTGAGTGTAGCGGCCGAGGTAGTCGAGGACCTGTTCGGGGCCGGCGAAGGGTCGCTTCGCGTAGACCACCCATTCGGTCTCGCGGGCCGGGCGGAGGTGTTCGGCGAAGCGACGGGGGTCGCTGAGGGACTGCAGCCGGCCGGCGAACCGCAGCTGTCCGGACTCGAAGGCGTCCTGCAGTGCCTGGAGGAGGACCCGACGGAAGAAGCGTGAGAGGACCCGGACCGGCAGGAAGAACCCGGGGCGGCAGGAAACCCAGCCGCTGCCGTCGCTTGCGAGCCCCCCACCCGGGATGACGCAGTGCAGATGCGGATGATGGACGAGCGTCTGGCCCCAGGTGTGCAGCACGGCGAAGAAGCCGATCTCGGCGCCGAGGTGGCGGGGGTCGGCGGCTATCGTGCGGAGCGTCTCGGCGACAGCCCGGAAGAGGAGACCGTAGACGACGGCCTTGTTCTGGGTGCCGATCTCGGCGACGGCCGGGGGCACGGTGAAGACGACGTGGAAGTACTCGGTGGGAAGCAGGTCCGCCCGGCGCCGTTCCAGCCACGCGGCGCGGGCCAGCGACTGACAGCTCGGACAGTGCCGGTTTCGACAGGAGTTGTACCAGACGCGGCGATGACCGCAGTGGTCACACTGCTCGACATGGCCGCCGAGGGCGGCGGTGCGGCACTGCTCGATGGCCGTCATCACGCGGCGCTGCGCCGTCGAGAGGGCGGCCCCGGCCTGAGCCCGAAAGGTGTCGCCGTAGCGGCGGAAGATGTCCGCCACGGTGAGCGTGGCGCGTGGCACGGCCGTCGCTCAGCCGACGTCCGGGGTGCGTTCCGCTACGGGCCGTGGGAGGAGGTCCAGCGGACTCGCGGTCGAGCAGACGGTGGTGGTCGCGACCCGCAGGTAGCACGCCGTGGTCTGCAGGCTCCGATGCCCGAGCAGGAGCTGAATCGTGCGCAGGTCGGTGCCCGCCTCGAGGAGATGGACCGCGAAGGCATGCCGGAGCGCGTGTGGCGAAACCGGCTTGGTGAGCTGCGCGCGTCGGACGGCGCGCCGGCAGGCATGCTGGACCGCTTTCGGCGTGATCGGCTTCTCCGGGCGCTCGCCGGGAAAGAGCCAGTGCCGCGGCCGGTCGACCTGCCACCAGGCGCGCAGGACCGCCAGCAGCTTCGGCGAGAGCATCACGTAGCGGTCCTTCTGTCCCTTGCCCTTCTCGATGCGCAGCACCATCCGGTCGCTGTCGATGGCGGACACCGTGAGGCGGACAACCTCGGAGATGCGGAGGCCGGCGGCGTAGCACGTGGTCAGGATGGCGTGATGTCTGGCGGCCTTGACCGCGTCGAGAAACTGCGTCACCTCCTCGCGGCTGAGCACGACCGGCAAGGCCCGGGGCTTCTTCGGCACGGGGATCACGTCGTCGAAGACCCACCGCTTCCGGAGCGTGACCCGATAGAGGAAGCGGAGCGCCGACACGGCGACGACCAGCGAGCTCGGCGCAAGACGACGTTCGTTGGTCAGGTAGACCTGGTAGGCGCGGATCTCCTCCAGACCGAGACGAGCCGGGGAACGGCCGAAGTGACGAGCGAACCGCGCGACGGTCTCGACGTACGTCTGTTGGGTGCACGGCGACAGCTGCCGCACCTGCATGTCTTCGAGCATGCGCTGACGAAGAGATGTCATGAGACGCTCCTCTGCGACGGGCCTGGGGGATTCCAGGCGCTCGCAGAGCAGCGTATGGCGAGACGGCGGACAGCTGCAGCGGCGGGACGATCTGGCTGGCCGCCTCAGAGTCGGCAGGTCGATTCAGCGTCTACCGCGAAGCGGTTTAGTCCAACTGCCTTTATGCCACCATCAAGCCAGTACCGGCAAGATCTGCATTCTGGATGGTCGTCTACTAACACTAACATCACGAAAGACATGTCGCCTCGATATCTCCCCAACCCCAACACAGGCCGCGGGTTAGCGGGGCAGAGCCATCCCCCCCGGCCCTGGTGGCTCCTCGCGGTCCCGACACCGTCAGTCAGCTCGAAACCCTCGATCGGACCCTGCTCACGCGGCGTGATGTGGAGTCCCTCATCGGCGTCTCAAGGCTCGCCCGGCAACCCCTCATCCAGACCCTCGGCGGCGAGTTCGCCGGCTACCGGCACACGCACCCGCGCGCAGCTCCTCCGGCAGCTGCGCACGACGCCAGAAGCGGGCTACCTTCCGCCGCGAAGAAGAATGCCGCGAACGACTACTGGCCGAGCTCTGGAAGGCGCGGCTCACCGGGGCCGGGTCCGTCGCTTCGACGACATGAACCGTCGCTTCGACCGGCTCGAAACGGACGTGCGCAGCATGGATGACCGCCTGCGCGCGGTCGAAATCGCCTTTGGCAAGGTCGATCAACGCCTCGAAACACTGGAACGCGCCATTCTCCCCGGTCCCGACGCCGGTCAGTAGGTCCTGCCGACGAACCGCGCGACGGCGGCTGCTACGCCTGCAGGAAGATGCCGTGCGGTTCTCCGAGATCGCGGGCGGCGGGCGTAATGATAGTGCGGTCGTTCACGGCGATGCGGCGGCCGTTCTCGACAGCTTGGCGAACGTCGTCCTCGCAAACGAAGTCGACGGGGCGGTCGGTTTCGGCGGCGGCGTTCATCTCTACCGGGGCGGAGGGCGCTACCGGGGGAGTCGGCCGCGGGTCCTCTGGGGTCGCATCGGCCGTGGCGGACCGGTTGGGGGAGGCCGTGCCGGACCGATTCGGGGACATTGGGGCGGCCCCGGCGGGGGACGAAGTCGTGCTCACCCCGCGCGTGGCCAGAAACGTGTCGATCCGGCGGGCGAGGAGCTCGGGGTCGAGTCTGCCCGCGGCGGGACGCGCGGCCGCCGGGGCGGCTGGTGACAGAACGGAAGCGGCGGCGGCCTGCTCCCCGGAAGACCGGCCGGCCGGACGCACCTCCCAGGCCAGGCGCTTGACGTTCAACAGGTGCCGCGGCGTGATGTTGTCCGAGGTGATGTTACCGCCGTGCCCGCCGCAGCCGAGGGTCATCGAGGGGTCGAGCCCGGTGGTCATGCCGATCGAGCCGAGGGTCGTCGGGGTGTTCACGACGATGCGGAACGCGGGCTTGCGCAGGCCGAACTCCAGGATGACCTGCTCGTCCTGCGAGTGAATCGCCATGGTGTGTCCCATGCCGCCGTAGCGCAGGATCTCCATGCACCGTTCGCAGGCCGCCCGCCAGTCGGCGGCGACGTAGAACGACAACACCGGACAGAGCTTCTCGATCGACAGGGGATGGTCGCGTCCCACCCCCTCGAGCGGGGCGATGAGGACGCGGGTGCCGGACGGCGCATCGATCCCGGTCCGGACCGCGATCTCCGCCGCCGTCCTGCCGACCAGCTCGGGACTGGGCAGCCGATCCGCGGTGACCAGGGCATCGGCGAGGCGGTCGGCCTCGCCGGCATTCAGGAAATAGCCCCCCTGCCGCTCGAACTCGCGGCGCACCTCGCCGGCCACCGCCTCGTCGACCACGACGGAGTTCTCGGAGGAGCAGAGCAGACCGTTGTCGAAGGTCTTTCCGGTGATGATGTCCGCGACCGCTTTCGGCAGATCCGCCGTCCGCTCGATATAGGCGGGGGCGTTGCCCGGTCCGACGCCGTAGGCCGGTTTGCCCGCGCTATAGGCGGCCCGGACCAGGCCGAGGCCCCCGGTGGCGAGGATGAGCGCCACCTCGCGGCGCCGCATCAGCTCCTGGGTGCCCTCGAGGGTCACCGTCGTCATGCAGTTGACCGCGCCCTCCGGGGCCCCGGCTTCGACGGCGGCCGCGGTCATCACCTCGGCGACGCGGCGCACCGACCGGACCGCGGCGGGATGCGGGCTCAGCACGACCGTGCACCGGGCTTTCAGGCAGATGAGAATCTTGTAGATCG
Organism: Vicinamibacterales bacterium; assembly: GCA_965229825.1. Taxonomy (GTDB): domain Bacteria; phylum Acidobacteriota; class Vicinamibacteria; order Vicinamibacterales; family UBA8438; genus JAJEEA01. The sequence goes on along the minus strand of CBDDJQ010000008.1, from coordinate 2,349 downwards.
CGGTGGAGGTGGGGTTGGTCGACGGCACGACCGCGGCGACGACGCCGAACGGTTCCGCGATCTCGACGATGCGCGCGGCCTCGAGCCGCCGGATGATCCCGACGGTGCGCATCGGCTCGATGAATCGATGAATCGTCTCGGCCGCGAACAAGTTCTTGCGGATCTTGTCGGATTCGTTGCCGTAGCCGGTTTCCTCGACCGCCATGCGGGCGAGCGGCGCAGCCTGGGCGGCAGCGGCACCCGCCGCCGCCGCGACGATGCGGTCGACCTGCTCCTGGGTCAGCTCGGCGAGGCGGGTCTGGGCCGCGTGGGCGCGGCGGGCCAGGGTCCGTGCGTCCCGTATCGAGTCGAGATCCGTGTCGTTCCGGAAAGCCCGATCAGCCATGGCCGGATCCGCGGCGCGGTCGAAGGCGCAAGGTGGTTACTTGGCGTCGCGGGGCTGCGGCAGGATCTTCTCCACTTCGCCGTGCGGGCGCGGGATGACGTGGACGGCCACGAGCTCGCCCACCCGCCGCGCGGCGGCCGCGCCGACATCGGTGGCGGCCTTGACGGCGCCGACGTCGCCGCGCACGAAGACGGTGACGAACCCGGCGCCGATGTACTCCTTGCCGACGAGCACGACGTTGGCCGCCTTGACCATGGCGTCGGCCGCTTCTATCGAACCGACCAGACCCTTGGTCTCCACCATTCCGAGCGCTTCGAGAGACATCACCGTTTCTCCGCCGGACTCGTCGTCTCCGTGAGTGTCCGAGGACGACTGGGGCAAAATCGCCGCAACTGTAACATGCCGCAGAACATGCGACAACCGCGCGATGACGATCGGGTGCACGACAAGAAAGTGGGGGATTTGCCGTCGGGGGTATTGAGCGAGTGCTGATCGGCCGATTCCTCGGGTAGGAGGACTCCGACCATGCCCGAGGCGCAGTTGACTGAACCGCTCGATCACGCGGTCGAAAAAGGGGGCGTCGAGGAGCTGTTCGCCGCGTTGGAGGCAGCGGTCGGGGCCGACGTCGACGCGTTCCTCAAACGAGGAAACGTGAATGCCCAGGACTTCGAGACTCTCTTGCAGACCGTTCACCGTCGAGCGCTCGCCACGGCAAGCCAAGCCGTCAAGGTGATTGGCGCGCAGCGTTCGTAGCCGCGCTCGCGGCCGAAGTCGATGCATTCATCGGGCCGGGGAGCGTCGACGCGCAGGACTTCGAGGCCCTCGAGCAGGCCCTCCGTCGCCAAGTCCTCGGCCTCGCCGCTCAGGCGATGGCGGAGTACTTCGACGCGGACGATTCCGACCATTCGAGTTCGACGATAGCGTGCGCCTGCGGCCAGACGGCGCACTACGCCGGCCGCCGCCCGAAGACCTTCACCACGCTGTTGGGGTCGCTGACGCTGGACCGCGCCTACTACCACTGCGCCGCCTGTCGCAGCGGAAGCTGTCCGCGCGACCGGGCCCTGGGTCTGCAAGACACCTCGCTGTCGCCCGCCACGGCGCGGCTGGTGGGACTGGCGGCGACGAGCGTCAGCTTCGCCGAAGCGAGCGAGTGGATGGGGGAACTGGCCGGCGTGGCGGTCGACCCCAAACAGGTCGAGCGCACCGCCGAAGCGCTGGGCCGCGAGGTCGCGGCCGACGAACGCGAGAGGGTCGAGCCCGCACCCGGCGCGGCGGCGACGATGTACCTGGGGCTGGATGGTACCGGCGTGCCGGTGCGCAAGTCCGAGGTGGAAGGCCGGCGCGGCAAGCAGCCCGACGGCTCCGCCAAGACCCGCGAGGTCAAGCTCGTCACCGTGTGGACGGCGGAAACACGCAACGCCGACGGCCTCCCCAACGCGACCCCGGGTCGGTCAGCTACAGCGCTGCGGTCGAGAGCGCGGCCAGCCGCCCCACCGACCCGCTGCCCTCCCCGTTCGCGCAACGGGCGTATCGCGAAGCGCGGCGGCGCGGCTTCGACACGGCGGCGCGGCGCGTCGTCATCGGCGACGGGGCCGAGTGGATCTGGAATCTGGCCGCCGAACAGTTCCCCAGCGCCATCGAAATCATCGACATCTACCACGCCAAGGGGCATCTGTGCGATGTCGCCAAGGCCATCTACGGCGCCGGCACGGACTTGGCCGCCCGGTGGGGCAAGGACCGGCGGGACGAGTTGGACGCGGGGCGGATCGATGCGATCCTGACCGCCCTGCGCGCCCACAGTGAGACCTGCGAGGAGGCCCGCAAGTGTATCGACTACCTGACCCGCAACCGCCACCGGATGCGCTATCCGGAGTTCCGAGCGTGGGGTCTTTGCGTGTCGTCGGGCGTCGTCGAGGCCGGATGCAAGCTCGCAATCGGCGCCCGGCTCAAGCGCGCCGGCATGC
>CBDDJQ010000007.1:0-300215 GCA_965229825.1 Vicinamibacterales bacterium | reverse complement strand
TGTGGCGCCCGCGTGTGCTCCCGCACCCGGTGGCGCCAGCGGTTGACGTGCCCGGCACGGTCGGCGAGGTTCGGGACTTGGCGCTGGTGCGGGTGGAGACCGGCGACCAGCGCCGGGTCTGGAACACGCTGATGGCGCATGAGCACCCGCGCGGCGCCGGACCCTTTGTCGGCCCTCAACTGCGGTATCTGGTGGGCTCCGGGCATGGCTGGCTGGGCGGGGTGGGGTTGGCGGCCTGTGCGCGGCGCCTGCGGTCCCGCGACGCCTGGATCGGCTGGGACGACACGCGCCGGCGCGCTCACCTGCACCGGGTGCTGGGACTGTGCCGGCTGCTGATACGTCCCGACATTTCGTGCCGCAACTTGGCCTCCCACGTGTTGGGACGGGCCGCTCGGGCGGTCGGCGACGACTGCGAGCGCCTCTACGGCTATCGGCCCTGGCTGCTGGAGACGTTCGTCGACGAGACCGAACACACCGGGGCGAGCGTGCGTGCGGCGAACTGGGTGCGAGTAGGTGAGACCCGCGGACGCGGGCGCCAGGACCGTACGCACGCGGCGCGGGAAACGTGCAAGGCGGTGTATATGTACGCGTTGGAGCCGGCGTGGCGCGATACCCTCCAGGCGCCCGCACCGAGGGTGGCGCCGCTGGCGGTCGGCGACGGGCTCGACGCCGAGTCCTGGGCGGGCCGCGAGTTCGGCGGGGCGCGGCTGGGCGACGCGCGGCTGAGCGCACGCTTGGTGTTGAGCGCCCATCAGATGGCCGAGTCTCCGATGCGCGCCATCACGGGCGCCGCGACCGGCGGGAGAGCGTTGGTGAAGGGACATTACCGGCTGATCGATCAGCCCGCGGAGAGCGCGGTGACGGTCGAGAACATTCTCGCTCCCCATCGCGAGCGCACGCTGCGACGGATGCGGACGCATGACACGGTGCTGTGCCTCCAGGACGGCACCCGCCTGAGCTTCACCGGGCGCAGCCAGACCGAGGGGCTTGGGGTGATCGGCTCGAATCAGACCGGCGCCGTGGCCCGCGGCCTTGACCTGCACACCACGCTGGCGGTCAATCCGGACGGGGTGGCCTTGGGCGTCCTGCGGGCGGCGTTCGACGCGCCCGCGCCCCCGAATCCCGAGGAGAAAGGCCAGCCGAAGCCGCGCGAGGCGCGGAAGTCGTTCCGCTGGGTCGAGGGGCTGCGCGACTGCGCGGCGGCGGCCGAGCGGCTGGGTGAGACGCGGGTGGTGTGCACGATGGACCGTGAGGCCGACTTTCTCGACCTGTTCATCGAGCGCCGGGCGCACGCCCCGCGGGTCGACCTGCTGGTCCGGGCGAAGGTCGACCGCGTCCTCGGCCGGGAGAAGACGGCCGACGGGCAGACGGTCTCGCGCCGTCTGTTCGAGGAGGTGCGCAACGCGCCGGCCCGCGGCGCCGCCCTGGTCGAGGTGCGGCGGCTGAGCGCGCGGGTGAAGGCCAGCAAACAGCCCCGCAAGGACGGCCGGGCCGCTCGCGTCGCCGAGGTGACCCTGCGCTACCGGCAGGTGTCGCTGCCGTGCCCCGGCGCCGAGCCGGTCGAGCTGTTTGTCGTCCATGCGCGCGAGGAACAGCCGCCGCCCGCGGTCAAGCCGCTGGAGTGGTTTGTGCTGACCACGCTGCCGGTGACCAGCGCCGATGACGCCACGCGCATCCTGGGCTGGTACGCCCTGCGGTGGCGCATCGAAGAGTACTTCCGGGTCATCAAGTCCGGCTGCAAGGTCGAGGAGTTGCAGCACCACACGGCGGAGCGGCTCGAGCGGGCCATTGCCATCAAGATGGTCGTGGGGTGGCGGATCCAGTTGATGGTCCAGCTCGGGCGCGAGACGCCCGACTTGCCGGGGGACCTGCTGTTTTCCGACGGCGAGTTGCGCGTGCTGGCCACCTTCGCCCGCTCCCGCAATCTGCCGGCACCCACGCGCCTCGGGGACGCCGTCGGTCTGGTGGCCCGCCTCGGCGGGTGGCTGGGGCGCAAGCGCGCCCCGCCCGGCGCGCAGCTCCTGTGGTATGGCTACGCCAAGCTCGTCGCCATGAGCTTCGCCTTCGAGCTGCGGGACGAGTACGGATGAGTTCACATGCATTACGAGTCCAGCCGGAGAGATCCGGGGCACGGGCAGGCCTAGCCGCGATGCGACTGTTCGCTACGCCGTCACCCGCCATCAGCAAGGCCTTGGCATGGGTCACCACCCGATACGGCGCGGTTGCACTGCGAGCCCACTTCGTCAGGGCGTTCCGATCCGCGCGGCTCAACCGCAGTGGGGCGGCCGGATTGTTCATGCGCGCAGGTGTACTACGCGGAGCACTAATCGTCAATTTATTTTAGTTACGTCGCACTGGAATCCCATAACTGCCTTTATGGGACCCCCTACCACGACGAACCCGGATCTTACATTTTGGAAAACCTTCTACTAACATGTAGAAAGACATGTGCGCTAGAAATCGTCCCAACTCCCACACCGGCAATGGGTTGACCTCGACCGGCGGGAGTCCCCGGGGCGACCCGGCCGGATCGGCTCAGGAGAGGACCGCGACCCAGCCGCCGAAGGCCTCTAACCCGGCGCTTCGGCGGCTGTTCGCCCCCGCAACCAGCGCCGCGGTGAAGGTCGTGGCGGGCAGGTTCGGTGGCTTGGCAGCGGCCGTCGACGAGCTCGTCGCGCCGCTCGGGGGCCGCCGCGGCCGCCGCAGGCCTGCGTTCCGAGGCCTCCAGCCCGCCCGGCCCCGACATCGAGCCGGACGTCCTCCCGACCGCGTCGGGGCGGCGGGCGGGCCAAGACGGATCGGGCGGGGGTGCTCACGCTATCGTCGGGCGGCCTGGTCGCCGGCTGAGGACTCACGGTGCCCGCGAAGCCCCGGTGGCTCCTCGCCATCCCCGACGCCATCAGCCAGCTCGAGGCGCTCGACCGGCCGCTGCTCATCCGGCGCGACATCGAGCAGCTCTTCGGCGTCCGCAAGCACCGGTCCCGGGCCGCCTTCCGCCACGAGGAGGAACGCCGGGAACGGCTCGTCACCGAACTCCGAAAAGCCCGGCTCACCGGGATCCGCGTGAAGCTCCCCGCCGAAACCCTCGACACGAAACTGGCGAGTCTGCCCGAGGGGGTCTCGGTCACCCGCGTCCGGATCGAAGTGCGGTTCAACGGGGCGAAGGAGGCGGTGGAGCGGCTCTACGGGAGCTCGTCGACGGCGGGGGAAAGGTGGTGAACGAAATGACGGAAGCCCTGGTGCCGGTGGTCGAGGCGTCGGCGGACGACGCGGTCGCGGTCGAGGAGCCGATGTTGGGCGTGGCGCGCGCGACCTCGACCGCCCTGGTTCTGCCGGGGATGATCGTCGACGCCGGTGCGGCGGCGGTGGAGAGGTATCTGGAGTTCTTCGCGGTGCGGATCGCGAACGCGCGGACGAGGACGGCGTACGCGAGGGCGGCGGGGCAGTTTCTCGGGTGGTGCGAAGCCCGAGGCCTCCGCCTGCAGTCGATCGCGCCGCTCCACGTCGCGGCCTACATCCGGACCCACCCCGGGTCGGCGCCGACGGTGAAGCAGCACCTCGCGGCCATCCGCATGCTCTGCGACTGGCTCGTCGTCAACCAGGTCCTCCCCGTGAACCCGTCGGCCGCCGTCCGGGGGCCGAAGCACGTCGTCACCAAGGGCTCGACGCCGGTCCTCTCGCCGGCCGAGGGCGAGGAAGCTCCTCGAGCACATCGACACCGGCACTCTGGCCGGCCTGCGCGACCGGGCGCTCCTCTCGGTTATGCTCTACAGCTTCGCGCGGGTGAGCGCGGTCCTGGGGATGCGGAGGCAGGACTACTTCCTGCAGGGGAGCCGGGGGTGGCTGCGGCTCCACGAGAAGGGCGGGAAGCGGCATGACGTGCCTGCTGCACCACCGGGCGGCCGAGGCTCTCGACGACTACCTCGCAGCGGCCGCGGTCGAGGGGCCGAAGGCGGCGCTCTTCCAGAGCGTGGACCCGGCGAGGCGCTGGCTGACGGGGCGGGCGTTGCAGCGGCGAGTGGTCCTGGCCATGATCAAGCGCCGGGCGGCGGCCGCGGGGCTACCGCCCTCGACCTGCTGCCACACCTTCCGGGCGACGGGCATCACGGCGTACTTTGTCGAACGGGGGCACCCTCGAGCACGCGCAGCAGATCGCGGGGCACGCGTCGCCGAAGACGACAAAGCTCTACGACCGCACAGCGGACACCCGTCACCGTCGACGAGATCGACCGCATCGTGATTTGACGGGAGTTTCCCGGGCATCCCCACGGGCTGCTAGCTAGGAGTCTGCGCCGCAGGAAATTTTCACCCCAACATGAAGGGTGTGTTGAAGTCAAAGCCCCCAACATGTAGTGGTCGATCGGACCCGGAATCGTTCCATGGCGCAGACTCCTAGTGGAGCGCCACGCCATAATATTCGGACACGGACTCGAGTTTACAGGCGCAATCGTTGACGAATCACAGCACCGTAACCCGAACGTTTAGTCATGGCGCAGCACTAGGCGTCTCTATTCTCCTACCCGTTCAAACATCAAGGCGATCTGGCCAGGATCGCCACCGAGTTCTTGGATCTCAACGTAGTAGTTCATGTCAGTGTTGAGTAGCGCCTCGATGCGCGAGTTGAACCCGTTGAAATCGTCGTTGAAGGCGATCGCATCAACCGCGGTTTCGCTGGGCCGCAATTGGTACAGCTATAGAAGAGGATCCAAGCCTTGTTCTTCGGCGATGGCCTCGATGCCGTACATGCCCGTCTGGTCGATCTGGAGTGCGAACCGCGCCACCTCGCCGACCCCCAGCCCGACGGGTGTTCTCCCCAACGTTGCCGGTTCCGCGTCAGCGAAGAGCTCTGCATCGCGAAGGTAGCCGAGGCGGTTGGGAGCTCTTGCCCTCTCTATATCCTGAAATGCCTCCTCAATGGTGCCTTCAAGGCGTTGCCGCTCTTCCGCAGCTGCGGTCTGAAAGCGTTTCCGCTCCAGCTCGAACACGCCAAGCAACAGTGTGGCGAGGCCAAGGAGTGCAATGATCGCCCAGCGGATGGAGGCCGTTCTACGCTGTTTAATGCGGCCTATGGCCAGATCGACAATGGTATCGATGGGGACGGTCACCTGCGCGGGAACGGTTTTCGTGTCTTGATCGTCAGGCATGGAACTGTTTCCCCTTATGTCTGCGCGGCCGTGGGTCTGATCGGTGAACACCCGCGGATCGGAGCCGTTCGACGAGGACTCGAAGCATTCTACCCCCGGCCCGTCGGCCTTGATCCGTCCCGCAGGGCCGCTGATGAAGCTCCCCGCTCCCTGGGGCGCCCACCTCCTCTGGTCCAGCGTGAGCTGAGTCCGCCACGGCCCCTTCTCGATCACGGCCACATTCTCGGAGCCGGTGACCGGCTTCGAGCTCGAGGACTTGGTCGTCGAGAACGGCAGCGCCTCCGAGCTGGCAGGGGGAGCGACGCGAGCGGGCCACCGTGACTGTCGACATCCCCGTTCGGTGCCGCACAGGACTCCGCCGGCAATCCGAGCACCGCGGCCGCGCAGTTTTCCATCACTGCGGACCTGATGCCGGTGCCGGCTCTGCCGTCGGCTGTGATCGCCGGGCTTGTTCCGCCGGCTCGGGGGTGGACGGCGGGTCAGCCCCCACGTGGCGCTCGACGGCAGCCGAGGTGGTCGGTGGTCAACAGGTGCGGATTCGTCGTTCCCCCACGAGAAGACCTGGCCGCGCCCCAGGCTGGACGGCGGGTCGGCCTCCACGCGGGCGCTCGACGGACAGCTGCGGCCCGCGCCCGGCGCCGAGCTGCAGTGGTCGCCCGGCCGGCGGGGAAGCGCTGACCTTGACAGATATACCGCAGAAGGTATGCTTTGAGGGTGCCGTGGGCGGTTCACTCGCTCAACACTCGGAGGGGGACGACACTCGAAGAGTTTCGGCTCTCCTGAAACAGGTGTGGGTAGACTGAGCCCGACCGATGGGCTCAACGAAGGTCGTGAGTAGCTACGGGACGGCCGGCATGTCAACGCGCTGCGCGCGTCCTCCGCTCCGCTACGGCCCTGTCGGGTGACACGCCGGCCGTCCCTTCGCTCAGACAGCGGCTATGGGCCTTGCGGCCCGGCCTGGACGGTGACGTCCCGGCCGTCCATCAGGATTGGCGCCGGGGGGGGCGTCGTCAGGGCGTTGGGCTTGCGCGTAGGGTCTGGTTCGGCTCCAGGGGGTTGCAAACGCAGGGGGCTTCCGGGTCTCATTGGCGTGTACCACCACAACCAACGAGGAGGAGAGCCCCCATGCGTCTGAACACGGTACTACGTCGGCTGTTGGGTGTCACGAAGATGCACGTCGAGGATGCACACGTCGCGGTCGATGGCCCGTTGGCGGTCTGGGTACGACCGTCGTGGCGGCGGTCGAGGTGTGGGACGTGCGGCCGTCGGGGGCCGCGGTATGACCGGCGACCGATGCGGCAGTGGCGTCACCTCCCGTGGGGGCGGACGCCGGTGTGGTTGCAGTATGCGCCGTGGCGGGTGTCGTGCCGGCGGTGCGGGGTGCGGGTGGAGCGGGTGTCGTGGGCGACGGGCAACAGCGTGTTCACGTCGGCGTTCGAAGAGCTGACCGCGTATCTGGCGCAGGTGACGGACCGGACGACGGTCACCCGGGTGCTGGGGATTTCGTGGCCGGCGGTCGGGAGCGTTGTCGAGCGGGTGGTGGCGCGGCGGCTGGACTCGAGTCGGCTCGTCGGGCTGCGGCGCATCGGTATCGACGAGTTCAGCTATCGCAAGCGGCATCACTACTTGACCCTCGTCGTCGATCACGACACCCGGCGGGTGGTGTGGGCCGGCAAGGGGCGCAGTGCCGAGACGCTGGACGCGTTCTTCGACCTACTGGGACCGTCGGGGTGCGCCCGGGTCGCGTTGGTGACGGCGGACCTGGCCGCGAGTTGGCAGAAGGCGTTGCGGGCGCGGGTGCCTCACGCGCGGGTCGTCTTCGACCGGTTTCACGTTGAACGCCTCGCCTCGGACGCGGTGGACGAGGTTCGACGGGCGGAGCAACGGCGGGTGGGGGCGAAGGCGGCCAAGACGCTCAAGGGGACGCGCTTTTGCCTGCTGAAACACCCGGCGCGGCTGAAGCCCGGCGAGAAGCGGCGGCTGGAGAAGCTACGCCGGGAGAATCGCGCTCTCGACCGCGCCTATGAGCTGAAGGAGTATCTGGCGACGATCCTGGAGCGGGTCAAGTCTGACGAGGCGCCCGACCTGCTCGACGAGTGGCTGGCGTGGGCTGCGCGGTCCCGCCGGGCCCCATTCGTCAAGCTGGCGCGGACGGTCCGCAAGCACGCCACCGGCATCCTGGCCTACGTCGACACGAAGATGACCAATGGGGTGGTGGAAGGTATCAACAACAAGCTGCGGGTGATTGCCCGCCGCGCCTACGGTTTCCACTCTCACAACGCGCTCATCTCGATGCTGTTCCTTTGCTGCGGCGGCATCGAACTGGTGCCGCATCTACCCACACGTGTTTGAGGAGACTCAGAGTTTCTGGGTGGACTGTCCGACGACAGCGCCGCGGAAGCCGAGGCCTTGGTGGAGATGCTGGAGGAGCACGGCAACAAGCTTCGGCTGCCAATCTCCAAGCCCCTCGGCAATGGACTTTTTGAGGCCCGAGGGCTCACGACCGGAGTTCGGTTGTTCTTTGTGTTCGCGCCAGGGAATCGGATCGTCGTGCTCGACGGATACGTGAAGAAGCGTACGAGCATTCCCGCCCGAATCATGGCCCGAATCCGAAGACTCCAGGCAAACGCCGAAAAGGCGCTGCGCAACGAGCAAGGCAAGAACAGCTAGCCAGCAGGATCATGCGACGCACGCTCACCAACGCAGACAGTCCGGAAGAGCCAGCCGCCCGGGCAACGACCATCAGCGGACCTGTCCTGCCAACCCTGCAAGGACGGCGGAGCCCGGAGCAAGCTGCGCGCATCGCGACGAAACGTCATCTTCTCGAGTTCGTCCAGATGCTCGAGACGAGGCGGGCCGAACTCGGCCTCTCCAGGTCAGCCATCGCGCGGCAGTTGGGCGTGACCCAACCGACGATTTCCCGACTGTTCTCCGGTCAGGTCCAGAATATCGAGTTGAAAACGATGGTGCGCGTGGCCGAGGTGCTGGACTCCGACCTGGAGCTCGTGATCAAGCCGCGATCCCCTCTGCGCTCCGGCATGTGACCGGCCGCCGCGGCGCGCAAGGCGGCCGCGCTCGGCGTCGAGTCCGACGCATAACCGTGACGGGCCTGGGGGGGGCGGACGGCGCGGCGCCCCCCAGGCCCGGACCGGCAAGCGCGTCGCCGCCCCGGCCGCGATGTCCACCGTCATGGTGCGCGAGGACCGCAGGCTGATCGTCGCGGTGTAGTTCGCGTTGTTCCGCCGTGCAGCCGCGGTGGGCGCGCTCGGCCGCGACAGTTGCTGCTGCGGCGGCTTCACCCGACGCGGTTGCGCCAAGCTCTCGCCGGGGCCCGTCTTGCCACCGCCGAGAGACGATCTCGGCGTCGGTGTGCGCGTGCAGGAGGAAAAGGCGACCGAAGCAGCCCCGACCAGTTCAGGAGCACGGAGATCGCGCCGGCGGCATCGGAGCGAATCGTGACGGAATGGCCATCCATCGCGATGTCGAGGGCTGCCCGGGAGAGGGGGAAATCGTCCTCGAACACGCAAACCGACGCGCGCCGAACTTCGAACCCAGTCGACGTGTCGATCGGTCACCCTCATCAGGGCGCGGCCTTCCACGTAGTACAACGCACGACCATCTCTCGCCCACAAGGGCTCGGTGCCGCCATTGGGAGATATCCGCAGGGGAGCGCCCGGCCCGGGGTAGCCTCGAACCCAGATAGTCCAGGAGTGGGGTTGGCGAGGCGTCTCGATCGAGCTGCGGGGGGGGGAGCTCGTAGTCCACCATTGCTCGTGAGCCGCGAGGTGAGCCCCCGATTGCAGAGTCTCCTCAAATGCGTGTGGGTAGCGGCGGCGCCAGTTCTATGCCTCCACAGCAGAGGAACAGCATCGAGATCAACGCGCCGGGCGAGTGGAAGCCATAGGCGCGACGCGCGATCACCCGCAGCTTGTTGTTGATGCCCTCCACCGGACCGTTCGTCATCTTCGTGTCCAGGTACGCCAGGATGCCTTCAGCGTGTTTCCGAATCGTACGCCCCAGCTTCACGAACGGCGTCAGGCGGGACCGCGCAGCCCACTCCAGCCACTCATCGAGCAGCGCCGGCGCATCCTCGGGTGTCGCCTGCCCCAGGATCGTCGCCAGGTACTCCTTCAGTTCGTAGGCCCGGTCCAGCGCCCGGTTCTTACGACGCAACGTCTCCAGACGCCGGGCCTCACCAGGCCTCAGCCGCGCCGGGTGCTTCAGCAACGCATAGCGCGTCCCCTTGAGCGCCTTCGCATCCTCCGGCTCCGAGGCCAGCCGCCGCTGCTCCGAACGCCGCACCTCGTCAACCGCATCCGCCGCAAGCCGTTCAACGTGAAACCGGTCGAACACCACCCGCGCGTGCGGAACCCACGCCCGCAGCGCCTTCTGCCAGCTCGACGCCAGGTCCGCCGTCACCAACTCGATCCGCGCACAGCCACCAGGTCCCAACTGCTCGAAGAAGGCCCCCAGCGTCTCGGCGCTGCGCCCCCGCCCCGCCCAAACCACCCGACGCTCGTCATGGTCAACCACGATCGTCAGGTAGCGGTGACGCTTCCGGTAGCTGAACTCATCGACGCCGATTCGTCTCAGCTTGGCGAACCGAGCCCCGTCCAGCCGCCGCGCCACAACCCGTTCCACGATGCTGCCCACCGTCACCCACGATATCCCCAGCAGGCGGCTCACCGCCGTCCGGTCCGTCACCTGCGCCAGATACGCCGCCAATTCCTCGAACCCCGACGTGAACACGCTGCTGCCGCTCGCCCACGGCACCTGCTCCACCTTCACCCCGCGGCAACGCCGGCACGACACCCGCCACGGCGCATACCGCAGCCACGCCGGCATCCGGCCCCAGGACAGATGCCGCCACTCGCGCACCGGCTGCCGGTCATACCGCGGCGACCGCTTCCCGCACGTCCCGCACCGGGAACGCCGCCACGCCGGCTCCACCGACACCGTCAACGGACCGTCGGCGGCCATTTCCACCTGCTTGACGTACATCTGCGTGACACCCAACAGCCGCCGTAGTAACGTAGTCAGACGCATGGGGCTCTCCTCCTCGCGGGTCGTGGTGATACACGCCCATGAGACCAGGAAGCCCCTTGCGTTTGCAACCGCTTCCGCCAAGCGAGACGACGCACGCGGCCCCGACAACACCCTTGGCCCCGCCCAACGGGCGTCCGCCGCCGGCGCCGGGACCCGAGGTGGCCGTTGGGGCAATCAGCCAGCGTCTATCCCCGAACCGCCAGCCGTCGCGCTTTCCGCGTTGTCGTGGACGGCCGGGACGCCCCCGTCCAGGCCGGGCCGCAAGGCCCATATCTGCTGCTTGAGCGGAGGGACGGACGGTGTGTCACCCGAAGGGCCGCAGCGCAGCGAAGGACGCGCGTAGCGCGTTGACACGCCGGCCGGCCCGCAGCTACTCCGCTCCGACTATATCCCGCCACGGTGCGCCACGCCCGCCGCCGGTCAGGTGAACTGCCAGCACCCCTCGCCGACCCGCCGATCGCGCCTCAACCCACCCACACCCGTTTGAGGAGAGCCAGAAACTCTTCAGAGACTCTTAAGTAACCCCTTCCGCTGTTTTCGGGGCATAGTGCGTCGCCGTGCCACTCCTCCCTGCCAATCGGCATGCGGGCGGGGGTTGGCGCTGGAGGACGCCGTGTTTCAGAACGTTGGCGAGTGGTGGAATTTGAGACGTCGCCGGCACGCAGGCGCCATCGCGCCGGCATGGATTGCCGCGCTGCTGTTGGCCTCGGCGGCGCCGGGGCTCGCGCAGGCGCCGGGCGTGGTCACGGGCGTCGTGACCGACGACACCGGGGGGGTGCTGCCCGGTGCGGCGGTCGTCCTCGAGACCGCCGCCGGCGATCTGGCCGCGGTGACCGACGCGGCCGGCCGGTACCGCGTCGAGCCGGTGCCGGCAGGCCCGGCGACGCTGGTGGTGCGGCTGGTGAACTTCTCGACCGGCCGCGTCGATTTCACGGCGGCCGCCGGAGAGCCGGTCACCGTCGACGTGCAGCTCGCCCTCGGCATCACCGCCGACGTCGTCGTGACCGGAAGCCGCACCTTCCGGAACATCGCCGACCTCGACAACCCGCGCGAGAACCTCGTGGGGGTGGCGAGCTCGGCGAGCGTCGGGGCGGTTACCGCCGCGCAACTGGCGGCGCGGCCGATCATGCGGCCGGGCGAGGTCCTCGAATCGGTGCCCGGGTTCGTGGTCAGCCAGCACAGCGGCGAGGGCAAGGCCAACCAGTACTATCTGCGGGGCTTCAATCTCGACCACGGGTCCGACTTCGCCACCACCCTCGCCGGCGTGCCCCTGAACGAGTCGTCCGGGGCCCACGCCCACGGCTACACCGACGTGAACCAGCTCATTCCCGAGCTGGTGAGCGGCGTGCAGTACACCAAGGGTCCCTACTTCGCCGAGCATGGCGACTTCTCGGCTGCCGGGTCCGCGAACATCAGCTACGTCAACCGGCTCGACCGGCCGCTGTTCAGCCTCAGCGCCGGCGGACAGGGATGGGGGCGGGTCCTCGGCGCGGTGTCGCCGCAGGTCGCATCCGGCGACCTGCTGCTGGCCCTCGAGCTCGCCAGGAACGACGGCCCGTGGGAGCTCCGGGACAACATGCGGAAGGCGAACGGGTTGGTGCGGTACAGCCGGGGCGACCGCCAGAACGCCTTCTCCGTGACCGCGATGGGCTACTCCGGCGACTGGAACTCGACCGACCAGATTCCGCGGCGCGCCGTCGAGCAGGGGCAGATTACGCGGTTCGGCAACATCGATCCCACCGATGCGGGAGACGCGTACCGCTACTCGCTGACGTTCGACGGGCTCCGGTCCCGCGCGAACCAGTCGACGCGGGTGACCGTGTACGCCCTGCGCGGCGGGCTGAATCTGTTCCAGAACTTCACCTACTTTCTCGACAACCCGGTGGACGGCGACCAGGTGGAGCAGGAAGGACGCCGCTGGAGCTCCGGGGCCCGGGTGGTGCACCGGCGCCTGGGCCGGATTCTCGACCGGCCCGCCGAGTCGTCGTTGGGGGTCTCGTTGCGCAACGACACCGCCGGTACCGTCGGCCTCTACAACACCGTCGCGAGGCGCCGCACGAACACCATCCGGAACGATGCGGTCGCGCAGACGACGGTCGGGGTGTTCGCCCAGAGCGAGATCGAGTGGAGCCGCGTGCTGCGAACCACCCTCGGGATGCGCGGCGATCTCTACCGCTATGAGGTCACCGCACAGAATCCCCTGAATTCGGGAACGGGCGACGCCGCGCTCGTGAGCCCGAAGCTCACCACGGTGCTCGGACCGTGGGGCGGGACCGAGATCTACCTGAACTACGGCCGTGGATTTCACAGCAACGACCCCCGGGCCGCAACCGTCCGCGTCGATCCGATCAGCGGCGAGCCGGTCGATCGGGAGGACCCGCTGGTCCCCGCCCGCGGCGGGGAGGTGGGCTTCCGCACCGTGGCCCTGCCCGGCCTGCAGTCGACGGTCGCCCTGTGGTATCTCTCGTTCGATTCCGAGCTTCTGTTCGTGGGGGACGCCGGCATCACCGAGGCCAGCCGGCCCAGTCACCGGTGGGGCGTCGAGTGGACCAACTATGCGCGCTTCACGCCCTGGATGACCGGCGAGGTCGATATGTCGTTCTCCCGGGCGCGTTTCTCGGACGACGATCCCGCCGGCAACTTCATTCCCGGCTCCCTCGACCGGGTCATCGGCGGCGGCCTGACCGTCGAGCCCACCCGCCGCCTGTTCGGGAGCGTCCGGCTGCGCCACTTCGGCCCCCGCCCGTTGATCGAGGACGCGACGATCAACTCGGCGTCCACCACCATCTGGAACGGCGCGGTCGGCTTCCGGGTGAACGAGCGCATGAACGTGACCTTCGAGGGCTTCAACCTGCTGAACAGCGACGTGTCCGACATCGACTACTTCTATCTGTCGCGGCTGCCGGGCGAGCCGCTCGAGGGGGTCGAGGACATCCATTTCCATCCCTCGCTGCCGCGCACCGGGCGGGTCGTCCTGAAGCTGTCGTTCTGAAGCCCGTCACCTCGACGTCGGCATGAACCTTTCCGGTGAGCCGGCCGTATACATCGGACAGGTGGCCGGGGGCGGCGGGCTGCAAGCCCTGACCGCGGACCTCGGTCGGGCACACGGCGCATGCGGTCCATGACACCGGTCGTGCAGCATGGCCCCGAACGTTGGAGGGACAGAGTGATCAAGGCAACGACGCTTCGGCGCATGGCGCTGGCGGCGATGACGGCGTTCGTGGCGTCCGGTGCGGCCATCGGTCTCCACGCCGCGCAGGCGCAGCAGGATCCGCAACCCTGGATCCACCTCGACATGACCGGCGAGCAGGCCAACATGAACCTCAACCTGCCGCTGGCCGCCATCGAGGCGGCGCTGGCGCTGGCCCCGGAAGCCATCGTCGACAGCGAGGGGCAGCTTCAGCTCGGCGGCCAGCGCCAGATTCCGGTGACAGCGATTCGCGCGGCGTGGAGCCAGCTTCGCAACGCCGGCGACGTGGAGATCGCCAACATCCAGGACGGACGGCAGAGCATCCGCGTCGCCCGGGAAGGCGACACCCTCGTGGTGAACGTCACCGGGATGGAGGACGACGACGTCGAGCACGAGGGCCACGGCGACGAGGATGACGCCGAGCACGACCGGGACGCCGACCACGATGACGCCGAGCGCGGCCGGGACCGCGGCGGTATCGGCGAGGTGCAGATCCGGGTGCCGGTGAGGGTGGTCGACGCGTTGCTGTCCGGCGCCGGGGAGACCCTCGACGTCCGCGCCGCCATCCAGGAGCTGGCCTCGCTGCGCGGCGAGATGGTTCAGGTGATCCAGCCCGACACCCGCATCCGGGTCTGGATCGACGAGAGTCCGACCCAGTAGCGCCGGGCCAGCCGGCGCATGACGGACAGGACGGGGCGCGGCCGGTGCAGGCGGGCGCCCCGTTCGCCTGTACGCGCCTCCGTTGCGGAGGGTTGGTTGGGGCGGCGGCGCCGCAAGACGGCAACCGCAGCCGCAGGCGACGATTTCCGGGGGAGTCTGCGCCGCAGGACGGCGCGGATTCCTGGAGGGTTGGTTGGGGCGGCGGCGCCGCAAGGCGGCAACCGCAGCCGCAGGCGAGGTTTCCGGGCCAGGTGAGATGGGAACGGGCGAATTGGTGGACGCTGCGCGGGGCGGCGGCCGGCCGGTGAGCGGTGGGGTCGCGGCGGGCGACGAACGGCTGATGCGGGAGGCGCTCGTCGAGGCGCAGGTTGCGCGCCAGCGGGGCGAGGTGCCCGTCGGCGCCGTCGTCGTCCTCGACGGCGCCGTCGTCGGGCGGGGGAGCAACCAGCCGATTCACGGGATGGACCCGACCGCGCACGCCGAGATCGTCGCCCTGCGCGACGCGGCCCGCACCCTCGGCAACTACCGGTTGAACGGCGCCGCGCTGTACGTGACGGTCGAGCCGTGCGTGATGTGCGCCGGAGCGCTGGTGCACGCTCGCATCGGCCGGCTCGTCTTCGGGGCCGCCGAGCCGAAGGCCGGCGCCGTGTGCTCGGTCATGCGCGTGCTCGAACACCCCGCGTTGAACCACCGCGTCGAGGTCGTCGCCGGTGTGCTCGAACCCGAATGCACCGAGCTGATGCAGACGTTCTTCGCCGAACGACGGGCCGGCGAGCGGGACCGGAAACAGGCAGGCGAAGAGCTGGAATGAAGAGCTGGAATAGAGGGGCGGGACGCCGGCGCGCCGTGCTTGACCTGCGCTGAAGAGAGGTTACCATGGTACCTGGTTCTCAACAGAGAGAGGTTGGTTACCCCATGCGTCACGTTCACCCCATGCGAACGAAGTGGACATGCGTCGGCCTGGGGCTGCTGGTCCTTGCGTTCGGGGCAGGGATCACCGAGACCCTGCGGGCCCAGACAAGTCGGCAGCTCTCCGTGGTCGGCGATCGGCCGCCCCCACAACCGGGGATCTTCCGGTCCGGCGTCACGCTGATTCGCACCGACGTCATCGTTCGCGACGCCAACGACGTCTTCGTGGCCGATCTGACGCCTGCCGATTTCCGCATCGTGGAAGACGGCGTGCCCCAGGAGGTCGCCTCGCTCGTGCTGGTGCACGGGGGCCGCGTCTTCAACCACCTCGCGCCGGCGCCGGTGGTGCCGGAGGGCATCATCCTGCCGTCCAGCCGTCCTCGGAGCCAGACCGCGGGGCGCATCATCATCTTCTTCGTCGACGCGATGCACCTCGAGCCGCAGAGCACGCCCCGCGTCCGGCACTTCATCAAGGAAGTGGCCGACATCCTGGTGCACGACGGCGATCTGGTGGGGCTGATTTCGAACGACTCGGCGGGGACGGCGATCGATCTCACCTACGATCGTGAGTTGGTCAAGTCGGCGGTGGACGGCATCGTCGGCAACGGTCTGACGCCGCGCGAGTTGATCTTCGACATGCAGAACGGGCGCGAGGGGCCGGCGGAGCTGCGCTGGCGCGCGCATCGCGCCTTCATGACCGTGAACACCCTCCTCGAGAACCTGGAATCGGTCCAGGATCGGCGCAAGGTCCTGCTCTACGTCAGCACCGGATACGACCTGAATCCGTTCGAGCTGCAACGGTTGCGCCGCAGCAGCCGGGCGGATCGGCTCCTGCGCGAGCGGCCGCTCGATCTGGCCGCGAACGACGCCGAGATGGAGGGTCGGTTGAGTCCGTTCGATCGGATCCAGGAGCAGGGCACCGTGTTTGCGGACGGGGAGCTGATCGCCGAGATGTCCGAGTTGAGCGATGCGGCGAATCGCGCCAATACGACGTTCTACACGATGGATCCGCGCGGACTCGTGTCCTCCCCCGACATCGACTTCGACGTCCCTCTCGAAGCCTGGCGCGAGTACATGTTGGCGACCCGCTCCAGCCTGCGCTCGCTGGCCGACATGACCGGCGGCATCTCCATCGTCAACACCAACAACTTCGAGGGGATGCTGCGACAGATCGACGCGGAGACCAGCGACTACTACATCCTCGGGTACTACACGAGCAATCCCGACCCGGCCCACCGGCGGCGCGCCCTCGCCGTGACCGTCGCCCGGGACGGCGTATCGGTGCAGTCGCGCACCTCCTATACGTTCAGCCGGGCGGCCGGCATCGAGGCGGGACAATGACTGCACGGACCGTGCCGGTCGTCCTGCTTGCCCTCCTCGGCACGACCGCGGCTGCTCCCTCCGCGGCGGCCGGGCAGCGTCCCACCGCCGTCCTCGCCGAGGTCGGCGCCGCGCTACGGAGCGAGATCGGCCCGGGCATCGTCGACTACCGTATCGACGGGACCGAGGTCACCTTGTCGGGTGAGGTGGCGACGCTGTGGGTCAAGACCCGGGCGGTCGACCGGGTCCTCGAGATCGATGGCGTCGACACCGTCGCGAGCGAGCTCACGATTCCCGCGGGGGAGGACGACGATGCGATCGCGCGGGCCGTCGGTTCGGCGATTCAGCAGTATCGGTACAACACGATCTGGGACTACGTCGGCGGCTCGGTCGTCGATGGCGTCGTCACCCTCAACGGCAGCGTCACGCCGGACCGGGACAAGCCGGCCGAGCTGTTCGACCGCGTCGCGCGGATTCCCGGCGTGCAGGATGTCGTGCTCGACATCTTCCGCCAGTCGTCGTCCCGCCGTGACCGGGACCTGCGCATCCTCATCGCGCGGCGGGTGCGCCGGCATCCGCTGTTCGCGCAGTACGGGCTGCTGCCTGACTCGCCGTTCCGCATTCTCGTCCACGAGGGCGAAGTGCTCCTCGTCGGTTCCGTGCGCAGCGGCGTCGAGAAGCGGGTCGTCGAACAGATCGCCCGTCAGGCGTTCGAGAGCGGGCAGGTGATCAACCGGCTGCAGGTCGGCGGATAGGGGGCTGCATCACCTGTACGTGCCGCAGGCTGTGCCGCAGGGCCTGTCTGGCGCCGATGCCGGTCCGCACGATTTCCCACCAACGGGTCGAAGCAACGCTACGGCTTCGTACGGCGCTCGCAGTTCAGCGTGCCGAGGCGGGCCTTGGAGACCGGCCCGACCCTGACGTCATTCGCTGAACCGTGGGAGAGTCGTTCCGGAGCTCGCGAGTCGTGCCATCCGCGAGCTCCCGGTCAACAACAACTACCGCCTGCTGTACGAAATTCACAGGACGACATCGTCGTGCGTACTCGGATTCGTGCGTGGAGCGCGCGACTTCGGTAACCGGTAGAGCGACAGGGGGCATGGACTGATTGGGCCGGTCTCGACGCCGCTCCGCGGTGCGCTCCAGCACGGTCAGTTGCAGGTTCTCGTCGTCGGCGAGAGGGCGCAGGGCGGCTCTGTACAAGGAAAGGAGCCGGGCGCCCTCGAAGAGGCGCCCGGCTCCCGGCGAAGCGCGGTGTCGACGTCAGCCTGAAGCCAGGCTGCTAGAGCTAGAAGCCGTACCGCATGCCGAAGATGGCCTGACGCGGCAATCCTCCGGACCGGAGCGACGTGTAGTTCAGGAAGTCGCCGCTGTCGTAGTCCCCGACCGCCCGGTTGAAGTTGGTGCGGTTGGTCAGGTTGACGATATCGAAGTAGATGTCCACCGTCTGAGCCACCCGTGGCCGGGCGCGCCAGCCGAACCGCAGGTCCAACTGCATGTAGTCGGCCGCGCGTGCGCCGGCCTGGCGGCCGTTGTGCTCCACCGTGATCGGGTTGTCACCGGCGCCGCTGTACGTCCCGGCGGGGAGCGGGTCGAACGGCGAACCGTTCCTGTTGACGTCGATGGTGCTGTCGATGAGGGTGAACGGCAGCTCGGTCATGTAGCGGAATATGGCATTCAGGGTGATGCCGGCCCAGAGTTCCGTGCGCCCGGTGAGCGACAGGATGTGCCGCCGGTCCGTCTCCGAATCCTGCCAGTTCTCGTCCAGATTGAGGTCGTCCAGAACCTGGGTCTGGATTCCGTTGAGGCTCGGGCCGTTGGTCCCGTACTGCTCGAACGCGTTGCCGCGCGAATGGCCGATCGCGTACGCCACGCGGGCGCCCCAGCGGTTGGAGTACCGTTTCTCGAGCATCAAGTTCAGCGCGTCGTAGGACGACTGCCCGACGCTCTGGATCGACAGGACACGGTTCTGGAACGCCCCGACCGCGTAGCCGGCCGGACCAATCCCCGTGCTCGGGTAGAACACCGTATCGTTTCTGTCGTAGATCTCGCCGAATACGTCGTACCAGGTGAGAGGGTCGGAGTCGCTCGTTCCGGCCCGGAGCGGCGCGACGTAGTTGATGCGGTTGAGCAGGTCGCGGGCCCGCATGTTGATGTAGTCGGCCGAGACCGACAGCGTCGGCAGCAGCTCGCGCTCGAACCCCACCGTGAACTGGTGCATCCACGGCTGGTTCCGCCGCTCGTTGTCGAGGTAGATGCGGGCTTCGTTCAGCGCCGCGTAATCCTCGGGAAAGAGCGAGAGGACGTAGTCGTAGTTCACCAGCGGGCAGTGGGTGTTGCCGTCGCGTTGGTTCGACGGCCCGCACTCCGCCCCCTGGCCGATGCGCAGGGCGCCCAGCAGCTCGGGGTCCGTAATCGGCATTCCCGCCCGCGGCCCGGGGTCGCGGTTGAAGTTCCGAGGGAACGTGACGTCGAACGAGTCGTCGATGACCGTGTCCTGCAGCACGTTGTCGAGCCCGCTGAAGAGGGTGCGGTCGTAGAACCGCCCGTAGCCCGCCCGGATGACGGTCCGGCCGTCGCCCGTCGCGTCGTAGGCGATCGACGTCCGGGGCGAGAAGTTGTCCCAGTCGCGCGGGTTTTGGCCCGGCTCCAGCAGCGGATTGTCGCTCCGGTTCGCGTTCATCATCTCGGCGTCGTACCGCAGACCCAGTCCCACCGTCCAGCGGTCGTTCAGCGTCCACTTGTCCTGGAAGAACGTCTCCCAGTACCGGTACGGGTAATCGAACACCCCGCCTCTGGGGTTGCCGATACGAACGCGGAGCCGGTCGGGGTAGGTCGTGAGATCGCCGACGTCGAACGGACTGTCGCTCGCCATCCTGAACTCGCCGCCCAGGAAGTTCTCCAGGAAATCGTCGATGTAGCTCTGGTGGTAGGTGACGCCGAACTTGACGTCGTGGTCACCCGCCTTGTTGGGGACGAACCACGACGTCGTGTTGTTGTACTGCCAGTGGCGGTCGTC
The DNA here is from genome assembly GCA_965229825.1 of Vicinamibacterales bacterium. Classification (GTDB taxonomy): domain Bacteria; phylum Acidobacteriota; class Vicinamibacteria; order Vicinamibacterales; family UBA8438; genus JAJEEA01. Next base: position 280,927 of record CBDDJQ010000007.1, on the reverse strand, counting down.
CCGGCCGCCCGCCCACGGCGCTTGGTTGTCGCGGAAGCTGTTGTGCAGGTAGCTCGGCGGGCAGTTGCGCATCTGGCCGTCGCGGAGCACGCCCCCCGTGAAAGTCCGCCAGCAGGGATTGCCGTAATTATAGCTCTCGTCGGTCAGGGTGACTCGGACGGTGTTGACGAGGTTGTTCCCGATGACGCTGGTGTAGGTCCCGACCATGAGCTGTTCTTTGTCGAAGATGTCCTGCGTCGCGATCTGCGTCCGGTTGGAACCGCCCAGCGTGAGGTCCTCCGGGCTCGTCTCGCGCAGCCATCTGACCGCCCAGGAGTTGTTGCCGTTGATCTGTTGGTCCACCCGGAGCATGGTGTTCCACGCCCGCAAAATCTCGGTGGACGTGCGGTTCAGATCGGGACGGGTGCTGAAGAGACGCGTCCGGGCCGGATTGGTGATCCGCCGCTCGACGGCGCCGAAGAAGTGCATCCGGTCCTCGACGATCGGACCGCCGAGCACGCCGCCGAACTCGAACTTGCTCGACACCGGCTTGTCCGAGCCGGCCTGCTCGTTGAAGTAGGTCTTCTGCGTCATGTTCGAGCTGGTGTTGTAGCTGAAGAGGGCGCCGGAGAACTGGTTCGTCCCCCGCTTCGTCACCGCGTTGATGATGGCGCCGCTGGCGCGGCCGAACTCGGCGTCGAACTGGTTGCTGATGACCTGGAACTCCGACACCGTCTCGATCGCCATCTTGACCTGGCTGCCCCCGGCGCCGCCGCTGGTGGAGTCTTCGTTCGCCCCGCCATCGACGTTCAGCGAACTCGCCGCGCCGGTCTGGCCGTTGGCGATGATCCGGTCGTTGCCCCCGCTCCCCGGCTCGAACTGCAGGCCCGGCAGCAGCGATATCGCCGCGAACGCGCTGCGATTGACCAGCGGCAGCGCGATCAGCTCTTCCTCCGACACCGTGCCGCCGACCTCGGCCGAGGTGAGGTCGATCAGCGGCGCCGCCCCCGAGACGGTGATCGACTCCTCGATGCCGCCCACCGAGAGGACGACGTCGAGGTCGATGGTCCGCCCGACGCCGAGCGGGAAGTCCGTCCGCTCGTAGGGGGCGAAGCCCGGCAGCTCCGCGGTGACCGTGAAGGTGCCCGGCAGCAGTTGCGCCGCGAAGTAGCTGCCGTCACCGGCCGTGACGATCTGGCGGAACGTGCCGGTGTCCTGGTTGGTGATGAGTATGGAGACTCCCGGCAGGGCGCCGCCCTGCGCGTCGGTGACCCGGCCTCGCAGTTCCGTGCGGCCCTGCTGGGCCAGAACCGTCGTTGCCGTCATGCCGAGCAGCATGGCGACCGTCAGAAACATGGTGAGCTTCCGCACGATCCACCTCCCTATTGTTGACGAGACTTCATTTGGATGACCGTCTGTCGAGTGCTGTTCCTCCTTGAGAACACCGTCATCCGCCGATGCCAACGTGCCGCTGGTGCACAGCCGTCAATCAGTACGGTTTCACGGCTGGATCGACGAGAGAATGCCGGTAGCCGTCGCGGCGAAACGCCCGTTCGGATCCAGATCCAGGTAGAGCTTGAACTCGGCCGCCGCCTCGGCCATCTGACCGCCGTTCAGATTCGCCATGCCGAGCCAGTAGTGCGCTTCGCCGTGCTCGGGGTCGAACTCCAGCGTGCGCTCGAACTGCTGCCGGGCCTCGTCGAGCCGGCCCGCGTTCCAGAAGATGAGGCCCTGGTCGAACACCGCGGTGGGGTTGTCGCCGCCCCCGCCGCCGCCCGAGAGGCGGGCCGCCGCCGCGCTGGCCTCGGCCGCGTCATCGAACCGCCGCTGCGCGTTGTAGATCTCCGCCAGTCCGGTGTGGGACTCGGCATTGTCGGGGTCCAGCGCCAGCGCCGCCCGGAAGGCCGCTTCCGACTCGGCGTAGGCTTCCATCCGGCCGTAGACGATGCCCAGGTTGCGCTGGCATTCTGCGCAGTCCGGTGTCGCCCCCAGCGCGGTCCGAAGGTGTCCCACCGCCTCTTCGAACTGGCCGTTGCGGGCCGCCTGCAGTCCCTGCTCGAAGGCGCCGGTGGTGGCGCTCCGGGCGTCCAACTCCGCCCGTTCTGCTTCCGACAGGCTTTCCCGGTACAACTCCTCCACCGTCAACAGGGTCAGGTTCTGCACCAGTTCCTGTCCCGCCCGCAGGTCGATCGGGGCGCGGTTGACGCCGACGCCCTCCTTGGTCGCGGTGACGGTGTATTGACCGCGCATCAGGCCCATCTGCAGGTACTCGCCGTTCTCGTTCGTAGTGACTTCGAAACTCCGAGTGAGTCCTCCGAAGAACTCCAGGGTGACGGTGGCCTCGGCGACCGGCTGGCCCTCGCGGTCCAGGACGACGCCCATCACCCTGGCGTTGTTCTGGGCCGACGCCGTGGCCACCGATGCGATCGTGATCGCGGCGACCGAAAAAAAAGATCGGCACAATCTGCTTGATTCGAACATGCCTGTTCCCCCCTCGGATCGAGTGGCTTCCGTATGTGCAACCGACGTCGAGTCGTCGGTCCCGCGTTTTGCGCAGAAGCCGATTATAGTGGGGCGACAGTCCCGATACCACACCATGTCGAACCCTCGATTCGCCGGCCGGCGACATCGGTTCCCCGCCCCGTCCGGGCGGTCGATCCGGTCGTCGACGGCGCAGAGCCGCTCGTCGGGATCCTGTCTGCAGGGGAACACCCCCGACGAAGCTCGGCCTGCGCGGATCTGTCGATGCATGGTGCGTTGGAATACACGCAAGACTCGTACCGCAAGGTCGCTGGACGGCGCACAGGCAGCGTCGCAGTGATTTCGCGGACTATCCGGCCTGTGTGTCTCGTGCATTCGGCCTCGGCGGCTCAATTCGTTGGTTCGAGATCCAATGTTCCGGATCGTCAATCTGGTCGCCGACAGTGAAGACGCTGGACGCGGCACCGTTGTCCGGAAGGGAGACGTCATGAGGAAGCTCATCGCGGCGGTCGTGGTGCTCGTCGCCGCCGGCGCCGCGCCGGCCGCGGCCCAGCCGGCGTGGAGTACGACGGAGCTGGGCGGCGGCAGCGCCCAGTTTCAGCTCGCCAACGAGGACGGCGCATCGATCATCCTCGTGTGCGAGCTCCGGGGCGTCAATGGGGGGTTCGAGTTCCCCGCCCCGGTGGACGCCACCGAACGGGCCACACTGCGGGCCGTTCCCGGCGAGCGGCAGAACGTGGCGGTCACGCCCGTCAACGAGCGCCTGTTCCAATTGGTCGGTGGCCGGGGGGTCGATACGCTCCTGCGGATGCTGCGTGCCACCGCGAACCTCTACGTGCGCGCGAGCGGCGAGGAGGCGTCCTTCGAGGTGTTCGGCAGCGACTCGATCGTCTCGGAGTGCCTGCAACGGCAGGAGCCGCTGCCCGAATAGACAAGATACCCGGCCCGCTCGTCCGTACGAAGAGACCAGGCTTGACCTTTTGCCAGGACGGGTTACCATGCGGGTATCTCGTCAGTCGGGAGCGGTCGGACATCCGCAGGCGTTGTCTTCGTCCGGTTCGGTTGAAGTTCTACAGACGCTCGTCGGTATGGAAGCCCAGTTCTACGCGTTGGTCTCCGTTTCACATGGAGGTGACGAAATGGCGAGAAAGCTGATATGTCTTTGGGCGGTGGCGGCGGTCTGCATGATCGGTACCTCGGCCGTGGGCCAACAGGGTCGGTCGGAGCTGCGCGGCCGGGTCACCGACGATACCGGCGGCGCGTTGCCCGGCGTGAGTGTCGTCGTCACCAATCAGAACACCGGCACGTTTCGCGAGTTGATCACGAGTGGTGACGGCAGCTTCTTTGCGGCCCAGCTCATCCCCGGCGTGTTCACCATCACCGCCGAGCTGCCCGGCTTCCGCGGCTTTCAGCGCATCGACTTCGCCATCGGGGTCGGCAACACCCTCGACATCGACATCGTCCTGGAAATCGGCGCGCTCGAGGAGACGATCACCGTCTCGGGCGAGGCGCCCCTCGTCGACCTGACGTCGGCCGAAGTCGGCGGCACGGTCACGGCCCAGGAGCTGATCGAGCTGCCCACCCTGAACCGCAGCGCCTTTGCCGCGGTCGCGCTGTTGCCGGGCATCCAGTTCCAGCCCTCGTCGAGCCTCGGCAACGACACGATGATCGCCAATGGGCAGACCTCGGGCGGCAACACGATGGGGGTCGACGGGGCCACGAACAACGACGACATCAGCGGCTCGGGGGCCGGCGGGCAGGTCCGTGTGCCGCTCGAGTCGGTGCAGGAGTTCCAGGTTCTGAGCAACCAGTTCGACGCCGAGTTCGGGCGCGTCCGGGGGGCCATCATCAACGCGGTGACGAAGCAGGGGACCAACCAGTTCAGCGGCGCCCTGTTCGACTACTACACCAGCGACGCCATGACGACGGAGGACTACTTCGTCGCCCGAAGCGACTCGGTGACCAAGCCCGAGACCAACAAGACGGAGTTCGGCGGGGTGATCGGGGGGCCGATCGTGCGCGACAAGGCGCACTTCTTCGTCAGCGTCGAGCGCCAGCTCGTCAATCCGAGCCGATCGCGGATCTACGACACCCGGCCCGATCTCAATTTCTCGCTCTCGGAGAACTGGAAGGGGTTTAACACGCTGTTCCGGGTCGATCACCAGATGAACGCCAACAATACGTGGGCGTTCCGGACGATTCGCGAGGTCGCCCCGCAGTTCAACCTCGTCGGCAACCGGTCGGCGACGTTGAACACGATTCAGGACGAGACCGACGACGACCAGATCTACGTCGGCACGTACACAAGCGTCTTCGGGAACAACAAGGTCAACACGGTGCGGATCGTGAGGACCTACGAATCGGCCTACCGGGGCAACCCCTGTTGGCGGGCCAACGGCGGGTTCGACAACGTCGGCAACCAGGTGACCTGCCCGCCGCAGTGGAGCCACCCGAGCTTCCAGGACAACCAGTTGAACGGCTCGGGGGGCCGGGACGACTTCAACTGGCAGTACGCCAACACGTTCTCGTGGTTCGTGCCGGACATGGGCGGCGACCACGATTTCAAGTTCGGGGGCACTTTCCACCGTTCGGTGCTGCAGGAGTTCAACGAAGGCAACCTGAACGGCACGTTCACGTTCGACACCGACCGCGTATTCGATTCGGCCGACCCCTACACCTACCCCGAACGGCTCAGCGTCCGGGTCGGCAACCCCCTCGGGAGGCCCTACCGGTTCCCGGTGTACACCACCGAGGCGTTCTTCCAGGACAAGTGGCAGGTGAGCGATCGGATGACCATCGGGCTCGGCATCCGCTACGACCTGGAGATTTTCCGGGCCGACCTCCTGGACGGGCCGGGTGGAATCCCCGCCAACCCGATGATCCCCAACGGGCAGGACCCCATCGACAAGAACAACTGGTCGCCGCGCACCTCCATCGCCTACGACGTCACCGGCGACGGCCGGTCGGTGCTGCGGGCGGGGTACGGGATCTTCTACGACAAGACCCTGATCGGCACTCTCGACAACTTCATGCAGAATCCGAGGTACACCGACTCGTTCACCAGGAACTTCCCGTTGAGCAGCTCCGACCCGGGACCGGCGAACGGAATGCTCCCGACCGACCCGTTCCTGTTGAACTACGGCCCCGTTGGTGACGGCGCGCTCGGCTGTCCCGCCAACCCCGCCGGTCCCTGTCCCTTCGTGGATCGGGCCGCGCTCGACATGCTGTTCCCGGCCGGCTCGCAGCTGCAGAACACCGGCACCGTCTACCTCGATACCAACACGCGCCTGCAGCCGTATCAGCATCAGATGACCTTCGGCTACGAGCGCGAGCTGGCGCCGACGCTCTCGGTGTCGGCCGACTACGTCCGCATGATGGGGCGCGACATGCTCGCCCGGGTCAACTACAACATGCCGACCCGGCTGGGCACGGCGCGCAGCGACGACCTGGTCTTCCACGACGTCTTCGGACTGCTGGGGGGCGACGGCCAGTTCGTGAACAACGTCGTCACCGCCGACAGCGTGGGGGCGATGGACTACGATGCCCTGAACATCCAGATCGAGAAGCGGTACGCCGACCGCTGGGGCGCCCGCCTGTCGTACGCATTCGCCTACTCCCGCGGCGATACCTACCAACAGTACGAACAAATCGCCACGCAGGTAGGCAACGACTTCAACCTCGACGAGTTCTGGCAGCCCGCGGAATCGGATCGCCGGCACATTCTGGCCATCGCCGGCAATACGGAAATTCCCGGCGGCGTGACGGTCAGCGCCACGCTGCGCTACATGAGCGAGTTGCCCATGACCGTCCACAACTCCAACATCGACGCCAACATGAACGGCGTGCTCTTCGACCCGGTTGCGGCCGGCCCCTACTCCGGAGACGGGACGCACGCCATCAGCGTGCAGAGCAACGGTAGATACGGCGGCGCGCGCGGGCCCGACTTCATGCAACTCGACGTGCGGGTCGGGTATCGCCTCAGGCCGACGACGGTTCAGACGATCGACCTGTTCTTCGACATCTTCAATGCGACGAACCACGCCAACTTCAACAATCCGACGGGCGACCTGCGCAGCGGCAACTTCCTCAACCTGACCACGCTGCGGGGAGGCAGCGGGTTCCCGCGTCAGGCGCAGTTCGGCATCAGGTACGGGTTCTGACCGGACACACGGGCCGAATCCTCGTGCGTTTTCGACGGGCGCTGCGCGCTGGCCGCGTAGCGCCCGTTTCGGTCTTGCGGGCGTTTTGGGACGGGCGTCTATCAGCCCGTGGTGGTGCGCCGTGAGAAGGCGCCATTCCTCAGCGGGTGCGAATCCCGCCCGGCAACTGTCGTTCCAGCCGGTAGCAGTCGGAGCGGACGATGGAGGTAACGACATCGGCTGAAGCACTCCGACGACCAAGGGCCGCCCTGGGTGGTTCAGCGACCATGCGGGCCGCAACGCGAGTGAACGCCGAGCAGGCCCCGAAACCTGTGACGCGGAGGCCGACCCGCCCATCACACGGGGAAGGCTGCCAACGGTCGGGAAGCGAGCGACACAGGCACCGACCGTATCCGCCGGGGTATTGGCGGCGGCACGCATGGAAGAGGGGGATGGACGCAACACGGGAAGCCCTGGCGGTGGCGTGGCACGCGTCAACCGACAGCCCGCGAGGGTGCGGTCGGGCCGTGCAGGGTGGCGGAGAGGCCCGCAGTACCGAGGAAGCCGGGTAACGCCGGTGGAGGGAAGGGGCCTCGGTTCGAGAGCAGCGCATGACGGAGGAAGGGACGTGGGGACTGGTGCGAACCTAACAGCCTCAGAACGAGTTCAGCGACTCCAGACGGCGCTACATGCGAAAGCGAAGGAAGCTCCGGGCCTCCGGTTCTACTCGCTGAGCGACAAGGTGTGGCGCGAGGACGTTCTCGCGGTCGCTTGGCAGGCCGTGCGTCGTAACGGCGGCGCGGCCGGGGTGGATGGCGAGACGGTCGCGGACATCGAGTCGTTCGGGGTGGACCGTTGGCTGGGAGCACTGGCGCGGGACCTGAAGGAGGGGACCTACCGTCCGCGAGCGGTTCGGCAGGTCCTCATCCCGAAGAAGCAACGTGGGAAGTTCCGGCCGTTGGGCATTCCGTGTCTCCGGGACCGGGTGGCGCAGACGGCGGCGATGTTGGTGTTGTCGCCGATCTTCGAAGCGGACCTGCAACCGGAGCAGTATGCGTACCGGCCGGGCCGAGACGCGCATGACGCGGTCAGGCGCGTGCATCGGCTGCTGACGTCGGGCCACCGGGAGGTGGTGGACGCCGACCTGTCGGACTACTTCGGTCAAATCCCGCACGCAGACCTGCTGAAGTCCATCGCCCGGCGCGTGAGCGACGGGCGGCTGTTGGGTTGGGTCAAGGCGTGGTTGGAGATGGCGGTGGAGGAGGACGACGGGCGCGGCGGTCGCCGCCGCACGAACCGGGCTCGTCGCGAGCGGAAGGGGACCCCGCAGGGGTCTCCGATTTCGCCGCTGTTCAGCAACATCTACATGCGTCGCTTCATCTTGGGCTGGAAGGTGCTGGGCTACGCCCGGCGCTTCGAGGCGGAAATCGTCAACTACGCGGACGACTTCGCGGTTCTCGGCCGAGCACCGGCAGCGGAGATGCTGACGGCGGTTGAAGCTCTGATGAAGCGTCTGAAGCTGCCGATGAACGCTGAGAAGACCCGCTGCTGCCGGGTGCCGGAGGAACCGATGACGTTCCTCGGCTACCGGATTGGACGCAACTACCGGCAGGACACGGGAGCTGTCTACATCGGCACCCGTCCGAGCCCGGCGAGCGTCCAGAGTATCTGCCGACGCATGAGCGAGCTGACGACGCGGCGCAGCGGGCTCCTGTCGCCCGAGGTCGTGGTGGCGCGCCTGAACCGGCTCTTGACCGGCTGGGCGAACTACTTCACTCTGGGGCAGGTCAGCCCGGCCTACGCGGCGGTCGACCGGCACGCGACGCGGCGGCTGCGCCAGTGGCTCTGTCGGAAGCACAAGGTGCGGACCGGGAAAGAAGTGCGCTTCCCGGCCATGCGGCTCTGGTCCGACTACGGGCTCACGCGCCTTGCACCGCGCACGACGAGCTTTCCGTGGGCGAAGGCATGAATCTCGTCCGAGAGCCGGATGCGGGAAATCCGCATGTCCGGTTCGATGAGCGGCGACTGGAAACGGAGCAATGGCGAGGAGTGAGGCACCGGCACCGGCGAAAGCCGCCGGGAACAGCTACCCCCTGCGCCTACCGCCACCGCGCCAGTCGTCGACTCTACGAACCCCGCGTTGCACCGAGAGCGCCGCTCGAATGCAGCGGGGACTTTCGCCACGGGCTGCTATGGTGGATCGACGAGAGAATGCCCCTCGCCGGCCGCGAAACGGCCGTTCGGTTCCCGGTTGAGGTAGAGCTTGCACTCGGCCGCCGCCCTCGGCCATCCGGCCGCCGTTGAAATTCGCCATGCCGAGCCGGTAGTGACCCCCGCCGTGCCCGGGGTCGAGTTGGAGACATTCCATGCTGAAGACTATCGTGGCGGTGGTGGCGGCGCTCGCGACTCCCGCCGCGCCGGCGGCGGCGCAGGCGGTGTGGGATGCCCGAGACCTCGGCGGCGGCAGCGCCGAGTTTCGACTCGGCAACGACGAGGGGGCCGCGATCATTCTCGTGTGCCAGCTCGGGGGCGTCAGCGCGGGGTTCGAGTTCCCCGAAGCCCTCGACGCCGCGGAAAGCGCCTCGATTCGCGGGGTGCCCGGCGAGCGGCAGAACGTCGCGATAGCGCCCGTCAACGACCGCGTGGTTCGCGTCACGACTGGCCGGGGACTCGAGGCGCTCCTGCGGCTGCTGCGGAACACCGCCAATCTCTACGTGCGCGCGGGCGGCGAACGGACATCCTTCGAGGTGTTCGGCAGCGCCCCCGTCGTCAGCCAGTGCCTGGAGCGGCAGGACGAGGCGATACCCACTCCGACGCGACGGTTCCGCAGTTTCCGGTGACCGCGTCCGTGTTGTCCTCCGTCTGACGGGAGCGGTCCTGATTCGGCACCGGCGGCCCGCCGTCGGGTTTCGACCTCGGCTTTCTCGGGGTCACCCGCGTGATTGTTGCGATGGGGTAGTCACGCCGCCAACCGGTCCTCGAAACAGGCCATTGGCCGCCAACGTAACAGGCACATGGCTGGCTGGCAGCTCGTGGCGAAAGTCCCCGCTCCATGCGACCGGCGATGCATCCTGCCTGCTGCGTTGTTCCGCGGACTGCGTTCAGTCCGCGGTCACATAAGCCCAATATGCTCGCTCGTCACGCCTTGTCAGCCAGGCGCCCCGCCGGTCTCGGTGCAACGCGGGGTTTCACCACGGCCGGCCAAGCGGTGCCGGTGGTCGGACGAGCGGCGCATAAAGAAAGGGCCGGGCGCAAGGCGCCCGGCCCTCGATTCGGTGACGCCGCCGACGGCGGTCGAGGTCAGAAGCCCCAGCGCATGCCGAACTGCGCCTGCCGCGGGAAGCCGCTGCCCGCCCGCAGTCCGGTCAGGAGCAGGAAGTTGGCACTCTCCCGGTCGCCGTTCGGGTTGATGAAGTTGGCCCGATCGGTGATGTTGAAAATGTCGAAGAAGATGTCGAGCGTCTGACGGCTCGCCCAGCGCGTCCGATGGCCGAGCCGCACGTCGAGCTGGAAGAAGTCCGGCCCGTAGGCGCCGTACGGCCCGCCCTGGCTCGTGGCCCGGAACGCGTCCGGATTCGATGGATTGCGGGCCTCGTAGGTGCCTGCCGGCAGCGGATCCGGTCCGATGCCGTTCATGTTGGCGTCGAAGCCGTTGTCGTGAATGTGGAAGGGCGCACCACTCATGTAGCGCAGCACGCTGCTGACGGTGATGCCCCCGAAGAACGGGATCGTGTTGATGGCGTGCACAGGCATGACGAATCAAGCCATTGCCGCGGCATTGGGGATCGACCAGAACACAGTGGGTCGGTGGCGCAACCGCTTCGTGAAGGAACGTGTGAAGGGGATCGAGAGCGAGCGGCCTCGCGGCGGCAATCACGGCGGCAAGAGTTCGGAGCGGCAAGCGGAGCTGCGGACCAGAATCATCGAGGCAACGACCCAGACGACGCCGACGGATGCAACGCACTGGTCGACGCGAACGATGGCCCGGGCGATGAAGACGACGCACAGCTTTGTCCACCGCGTCTGGCGATCTCATGGCCTGAAACCGCACCTGATTCGTACCTTCAAGCTTAGCAACGACCCACGATTTGAGGAAAAGCTACACGATGTGGTGGGGCTCTACCTGGATCCACCGGCGAACGCGGTAGTGTTCAGCTTGGACGAAAAGAGCTCCGTGCAGGCGTTGGACAGGACTCAGCCGGGTTTGCCAATCAAGAAGGGGCGCTGCGGCACGATGACCCACGACTATAAGCGTCATGGGACGACCACGTTGTTCGCGGCATTGGAAGTGGCGACGGGCGCGGTCATTGGGGAGTCGTGCCGGCGGCACCGTCATCAGGAAGTGCTACGTTTCCTGAAGAAGGTCAAGAAGGCGGTGTCGAAGGACCAGAAGATCCACATCATTCTCGACAACTACGCCACGCACAAGCATGAGACAGTGTTGCGTTGGATAGAGCAACAGAAGCGCATCTTCCTGCACTTCGTCCCCACGAGCTCGTCTTGGCTGAACGTGGTCGAGCGATTCTTCCGCACGTTGACGGACCGGCAGCTCCGACGCGGAGTGTTCACCTCGGAAGCCCGCTTGGCGGAATACATCGACAAGTACAATGAGAACCCGCAGCCGTTGGTGTGGACCAAATCGGCCGAGCAGATTATCGAGAAGGTGGGTCGTGCCCGCCAAGTGCTCGACAGCCACAGTTAATCAATCGTTTAACTAGGACACTACACTAGTGATCGCGAATGGGCTCGACGTTCGCGGGTGACCGCGGGGCCCGCGGAACCGCCGTTTACGGAGTCGCCGTTCGGAAACAAGATTATATGCAAGGCATGTCCCGCAAAATGGAATGCCCGGCCGACACTTGTTTCGGCAGTGTTACGCGGCTCTGCTTGCAGTCGCAGCGACAACCGCCGGTCCAGCACTGCGCCAGTTGTTCAATATTTCGATTTTGCGATCTGGATTTTTGGATAAGCCGCGCGCGGTTGCCAACCGCTCCGCGGGCGGCGTACACTGAACAACGCAGGCACGCCCGTGCGGCTGGTTGCCGGGACGGCCGTCGTTGCGGAGAGGTACCGAAGTGGTCGTAACGGGGGCGCCTCGAAAGCGTCTTGTCGGGTAACCGGCACGTGGGTTCGAATCCCACCCTCTCCGCCACTCCATCCCTGTAAAAGTACTCGGCAAAGAGCGCCAAGCGTTCTGCCGAGCGTCACCACCCCTCACCGTACCCCCCCAATCTCAGGCTGGATCGCCCCGGCTCTCCGAGAATGCCGGTGGACACCGTTCGGCACGTCGTGAGGTAGAGCCGAATGCGGTAGACTGCAACGGTACCGGTGGGCTGATCATTGCCGGCTCGATAGGGGGAATCTCTTCCGCCCGACCTCGCAGCCGTTCGAGCCGATGTCCGACAAGGTCATGCTGCGCGAGGTGTTCGCGAAGCGGTTCGCGCCGGCCCGCCACGTGCTGCAGAGCGCCGCGCATGCGATGAAGACCGGTCAGCCGGACCGGACGATCTTCGCGTGCCTCGTCCACGACGTGACGCAGAACCTGATCAAGGCGGACCACGGCTACTGGGGAGCGCAGCTCTTCGAGCCGTACGTCGACGAGCGGATCAGTTGGGGCATTCGCTATCACCAGGCGCTGCGGTTCTTCCCCGACGAGGCGGTCGGCTATGAGTACCCCGAGATGTACAACCGCATCTTCGGTGTCGACTACGAGCCGGATCCCTACATCGAGGTCGCACACGAGTACGCGCGCAACCATCGCTACTACATGGAGGCGCGACTCATCACGATGAACGACCAGTACGCGTTCGATCCCGACGCGTCGCCGGTCACCATCGACCAGTTCGAGGATATCATCGGGCGCGAGTTCAAGCAGCCTAAGGAGGGGCTCGGGTACGACGGCAGCCCGGTGGCTCACATGTGGCGGACGATCTTCAATCCGAACCGTCCCCTCTAGCCCGGTGGTAGACTGACGCACCATGACAGTTGCTTCCCGAGCGCTGATCGTCGTCGGATGCCTGCTGCTGATTCCGTTGACTGCCGTCCTCACGGCGGCGGCGAAACAACGCTTCGCCGACGGTCCGAACCGGGTTTTTTCGGGCGGCCGCCTCGTGTCGGGCGAGCTGCACGCCGGTCCGGAACCGGACTGGAGCTTCGTCGAGGACATCGGGACCATCGAGCTGCAGTTGCTGGACCCGCCGCGGTCCCGCCGTATCTGGATTACCCAGTACGACGGCAAGCTCTATGTCTGGTCCGGCTACATGGGCACCGCGGTCGGTCGGCTGTGGAAACGTTGGCCGATCCAGGCGGAGCAGGACGGGCGCGCGGTGCTCCGCATCGACGGCAAACGCTACGAGCGGCAGCTCGTGCGTATCGCGTCGGGTGAGATCCTCGACGGCATCAGCAACGCCATTGGAGCCAAGTACCCGTCTCGAGTCACCCGGGCGGAGGTGGAAGCCGGCACCGCCTGGGTGTTCGAGGCGGTGCCGCGCTGAACGGCACGGGTCACCTCATGAAGTACTTCTACTGGTGCATCGCGGCGGCCCTGGTCGTGACGGTCTTCGCGGTTCTGTTCGTTCCGGGCGTGGACGACTTGGTGGAACAGACGTTCCAGGGCTACGTCGGCCGCGCCGCCCGCTGAACCTCGGCCGAGGTTCACAGCTCGAGCTCGCCGTTGACGACCATGTCCTCGAGTTCGAACTTCCTCTTGATCGTCGCCTCGGCGACCTCCGTGACGAACTCGACTTCGTCGTCCTCGAGGGTGATGGCGTCGTCCCGGGGAAACAGGTACACGAGGGCGACCCCGTTGCCTTCCCGTTGCGGGCTGACCTGGATCGGCAGGATGGGCGGTTTCCCGCGCCGCTCCAGCCGCGCCTCGGCCATCAACGCGGCGGGGTCGAGCCTCGCGAACGGGCGGGGCAGGCCCGAGACGACGATGAAGTAGGCGGTCGGACGCCGGGCGAGGAGCTGTCGTCCCGCGGGGTCGAGGGCGCCGCCCTCTCCAATCCGTCCGCGGACGATGGCCTGCCGCATCGGCAGCCCGCTCCGCCACTGGACGACGAGCCGGCTCTGCGGACTCGCGCCGAACGCGTTCCCCCCGCGGCCGCCGAAGCCGCCGCGTCCGCCTCCACCCCCGCCCAAGCTGGCCGTGGGGGCCCGGTCGCTGATCGCCGCCCCCGGCGGCCGCGGAAACACCACCGTGACCCGCTTGGCCCAGGGCGAGTTGGACATCATGCGCTGGACCTCCCGGTCGGACCAGGCGGTGAGCTCCTTCTCTTCCCAGAAATCCGCCGCGGCCAGGACCGCGCACGCCGCCAGCCAGACGATCGAGATCGCGATGTACCGTCGTCCCATGTCGCACCTTCCTCTTGCACGCTCGGCCTTCCGACTTGCGTAAGAGCCACTATCACACGGTTTCCCGGCGCAGATCAACGAACCGGGTCCCTTGCCGGGGTGGACCCGCCCGGCGGCCGTTCGCGGGTGCGCGGCCGGAGGATGACAGGCGAACGCCACGTGCGGTACGCTCATCGACAGAGGCTGCGGGACTCGTCGGGCTCCGTTTCGGCGGCTCTGCAGCCCGAGGAAGGCCTCGCGTCGCGCCAGACGGCGAACACGGCGGGGTCCTGTTACCGCAGGCTCCCGGGCCACGGCTGTCACGGCCTGTCGACGTTCACAAACGAGAGAGCAAACCGCATGGGTTCCAATGGCACGCCAGTCCTGATTCACGCCGCCGCGCGGCGGGGCGCATCCACAGACATCCGCGTCGAGGTTCCGGCCTACGATCGCCAGCGGCTCGAGGACGTCGGCTTCATGACCGCGATGACCCTGACGCTGCTCGGCAACTACCAGCAGACGGGGCATTTCGGCGGGCCGCTGGCGTACACGCCGTACAACGTCGCCCTGCATCTGGCGGGGCCGGAGAACGGCGGCCTGTGCTACGACTACCGCCGCCCGAAGCACCCGTTCGGCGACAAGCTGCTGCTCGCCGGCGGCCACAACATTCCGACCCTGTACGCCCTGTGGATGGTCATGGGCGAGGCGATGGCGCACCGTCACGCCGCGACCGGCGACGACCGTTTCCGGGTCGATCCGAACATTGCGATGCTGTCGATCGACGGTCTGGGCTTCCGGCGCGGGGCGGGCGCGCTCCGGACGCTGCTCGCCGACGCCGGCCTCGACGGCGACCCGCTGTTCGCCCAGGCCGGGCTGCGCGGCATCCGCTCGCTCGCCGGGCATTCCGAGACCACCGATCTCATCAACGACGTCAACGGCGGTCCGTCGGGCATCGGCATCGCCACCGCGGCCGGCAAGGCCGCGTTCTGGGACTTCATGGGGGCCGGGGCATCCCCGAAGATCGTGGCCCTGGAGGGCGAGTTCGCGATGACCTCCGGGCATTCGCAGGAGTTGAAGACCCAGGCCGTCGCGCAACAGGTCGGCAAGCGGCTGCGCATCCTGCTCTCGTACAACAACGCGGGCATCGACGACGCGCTGGTCGGCGGGGTGGTGTCCGAATCGATGGACGGCTACCGCATCGCCGATCAGTGGTCCGCCTACGGGTGGAACGTGCTGTCGCTGGAGGACGGCAACGACTACGACCACGTGCTGGCGGCGTTGCGGACGATGGAGAACTGGGACCCGGACGACCGGCGGCCGATGATTGTCGTGGGCCGCACCACGAAGGGATGGTGGCCGGCGGCGCGAGACGGCGCGATTCCGGGCTTCGGCCCGCAGGTGGTGGGGTACCCCAGCCATCCCTACGCGATGAAGATGAACGCGCCGTACTTCGTCGCCCTCGCCGAGACCTTCGAGCGGCGCTTCGGCGTCACCTTCCAGGGCATCCGCGACGGCGCGGTGACCGGCGAGGCCGAGCGGTTGCGGCAGTTCAAGACCAACCTCGACGTGGTGATGTCGGTGCTCGAGCAGAACGGCCTCGGCGACTGGCTGAGCGACCGGATGGTCGACATCGGCGACCGCGTGCGCGACGACGCCAGGCTGCGTTTCGACGTGACGGCGGATCCGTTCTGCGACGACCGCCTGCGCGTGGACCGGTTGCCGGTCGAGCCGCAGACCGTGTCCGGGCGCCTCAACGGCGAGGCGAAGGATATCGGCATCGAGCTGTTCAAGCCGGCGGGGAGCATGGCGGGGACCCGGCGGGCCATCTCCGAGGTGATCAAGTGGATGAACCACGTCACCGGCAACCGCTTCCTCACCCTGTCGGCCGATCTGTCCGGTTCCATCAACGTCGAGAAGGGGTCGCTGACCGGGCACTACGATCCGCGGTCCAACCAGGCCGGGACGCGGCTCAAGGCCGCCATCCAGGAGGCCGGCAACGCCTCCACCGCGGTGGGTCTCGTCGGCCAGAGCGCGTCCCTCGATCCGGCCGTCCACAGCGGCGTCTGGGCCCTGAGCGGCAGCTACGGCGCGTTCACGCCGCTCATGTACCTGCCGGCCCGCATCTGGAGCCAGCAGAACCAGGACAGCCCGTTCCGGGTCGGGGTGCTCAACATCCTCGCCGGGCACTCGGGGCCGGAGACGGCGGCCGATGCGCGCACCCATTTCGGCATCTTCGCGCCGCAGGTGTGGAAGCTGTTCCCCCGCGGCCAGGTCATCACCCTCAACTTCTGGGACTACAACGACGTGGCGCCGGGCTATTTCGCGGCGGCGGAGATCGCGGCCCGGGACCCTCAGGTGGGCGTGATCGTGCTCGAGGTGGCGCGGCCGGACCTCCGGGTGGCCGACCGCTCGACCTTTGCCGATTCGGATCTGCGGGCCGCCGCCAAGGGGTTCTACGTGCTGCGCGACTTCGACCCCGGCCGGCCGAGACACGGCTACGTGATCGCCCAGGGCGCCAGCTCGACCTTCAATCTGGTGAAGGCGCTGCCGGCGCTCGAAGCGCAGGGCTTCAACGTGAAGGTGATTGCGGCCATCAGCGAGGAGCTGTTCGACCGCCAGCCGGCCGCCTACCGCGACGCGGTGCTGCCGCCGGAGGCCCGATACGATCTCATGGTGGTGACGACGGGGACGCGGCGGCTGTGGCCGGTCCGCGACATGGGGCCGCTGACCGCCGAGTACTCCCTGGTTTCCGACTGGCACGACCGCTGGCTGACCGGCGGTCTGGAGCCTGACGTGATCGCCGAGGCGCACCTGGATCCGGCGTCCGTGACCGCCGGGGTCGTGCGGTTCGCCCGGGAGCGCGACTCGCGCCTCGCCCGGCAGCGGGACGCGCTGGCCGCCCTGTGACCGCGGCGCCGGCGCATCCCGCAGACCGCACGAACCACGCCGCCCATCGAGACGCGCCGGCCGCCCCGTGACCCGGCGCCATGCGTCCCGCCGCCGGGCGGGCTCGCGGGTCACTCGCGCCGGTAGACCAGCGTGGTGTCGATGTCGCCGCGGGGGGTCGACCGGGTCGCCTCGACCGTCAGGGTCTGCCCGTCGGCGCTCAGCGTGCGCCGCTCGGTGAACTCCAGCGAGAAGTCGCCGCGCGGGGTGCTCACGCTCTGCGTGCCTTCGGTGGCGAGGGCGGCGCCGTCCCAGCGGGATCGGGTCGTCTGCTCGCCTCTCGGTCCCGAGTTCGTGCTCTCCTCGCCGTCCAGACGGTAGGTCACGGCCCGGCTGCCGCGGTCGGACTGCTGCTCGACGATCAGCATCGCCCCGGTCTGGACGATGACCAGCGTCCGGGCGCCGCCACCGAATCCGCCCCCGCCGCCTCTGCCGCCCTGCCGTCGACCGCCTCCGCCGCCGAATCTCCGGCCCCCGCCCCCGAAGTCCGGGAGCTGGCTGGCGTCGGCATCGAGGCGCCACGTGCCCGAGAAGTCGGTGCCCTGGGCCGCGGCCGGCGCCGCGAGCGCCGCCATCGCGAGCAGAGCGAGCGGAACGAATGCGATACGCAGTCTCGTCATCTGTGGTCTCCCTGAAAATCGATCGTTTCTCCGGCGCATGCGGTCCCGGTCTCGAATCGGCGGGCGGTCGATTGCCGGCGCCGCCCGATACGAGGCGTGCAAAGGCATGGACCCCCAGGATAGCCGCTTTATTCCGCGTGCTTTTTCGCCTTGACAGTGCTGTCCGGTCCTCCCATAATTGGGGTGGGTACGAGGTCAAGCCCTTCCCTCCAGGCATCGGCTACTCCCAGGGCCGATATGAGTAATACGTTTGCGTTGACCGTCGTTCGCGACGGAACAGTGCTTCATGGGACAGTCCGAAGAGAGCGTCTTGCGGTGGCCGCCTGAAATCGGTGTGTCGCCCGTCGTGTCGATGGATGCCGTTGTCGCCGCGGGTGGCGGCTGCGGTGCCGCGGTGCGGGCGCCGCTGAAGTTCCAGCGCCGCCTGACCGATTGACAGGTCGTTCTGCGGTTCGGACCCGTCCGGTGAGGCTTCGAAAGTAGTCATGGGAACCATCGAGGAGGGAAACATGTTGAACGGGACCGGAAGGCGAGCAAGTCTGACCGCGTCGCCGTGGGCGTGGCGCGGGGTCGTGCTGGCGGGCGCGCTGGCCGTGGCGCAACCCGCGGTGACGTTCGGAGCGGGAGTGGATACGTATCGGTGGCTGGGCGAGCTGATCGCGCTCGACGAAGGCGCGCGCACGCTGACCGTCACCTCCAGGGTCGTGGCGGGGCTGGACGTGGCCGGGCTGGAGCGCGGAGATCCCATTCTGATCACGTGGTCGGGATCGGATCACGGCGCCCAGGGCATCGCCGCGGTCGCGCGTGACGACGGATCTGGATTGGCGCCGCGGGACCGGTTCCGGCTCCGGGCGCGGTTCGTGGCCGCGGATGCGACACGAGAGTCGCTGACGTTCTCCGTGACCGGTCCATCGAGCGAGCTGGTGCCGTTGCGGGCGGCCAGGCAGGGAACCTGGGCGACCGTGACGTCGCCGCACCGCCCCGCGCACGGGCCGGCCGCGGTGATGGCGGTGGATGCCTACGGGGCCGGGGATGGCCGCGGCCCCGCCGCCGGCGAGACGTATCGCTGGAACGGCGAGCTGGTCTCGCTCGACAATGCCGGCCGGTCGTTGACGATCAAGTCGCGTCTCGTGTCTCCGACCGCGGCGGAGGCCGGGCTGGAGGCCGGCGACTCGATTCGCATCACGTGGTCGGGCTTCCGGGAGCGCGCGGCCGGCATTCGGGCCGTGGCCCCGACCGACGATTCGGGGCTGTGGGGCAGCGACCGGTTCCTGCTGGACGCCAAGCTCGTCGGGATGGATCAGCGGTATCTGACCTTCTCGGTCGAGCCTCCGGCGGACAGCGTCGACGCGATTCGCGCCCTGACGCCCGGCGCGTGGGCCACCGCCACGTCACCGCACCAGCCGTCGGCGGCCGGTGCGGTCGAGGCGGTCACCGCCTATGCGGCCTCGCAGGCCGACGTCCCCCGGACCGCGGACGCCACCTACCGCTGGCACGGCGAGCTGGTGTCGCTCGACGACGCCGGCAAGAAGCTGACCGTCAGGTCGCGTCTCGTCTCGAACTCGGCTGCGGAGACGGCGGCGGCCCTCGATGCGGGGGACCCGATCGTCATCACCTGGTCGGGCTTCGAGAGTCGGACCGACGGCATCCGGGCCGTCCAGCGCGACTCCGGGCTGTGGGGCGACGGGGGCTTTCTGCTGCAGGCGAAGTTCGTCGAGACGGATCCGGCGCGGCAGTACCTGACGTTCTCGGTCGAGCCGCCGGCAGACCGCCTCTCGGCGTTGCGCGCCATGACCCGCGGAAGCTGGGCGACGCTCACCTCGCATCATCGTCCCGCCGCCGGCGCGTCTCCGGTGCTGACGGCCGACGCCTATGCGCCCTCGACGGCTCCTCGGCTGGCGGGGATGGCTCCGGCCGCCGATGACACCTACCGGTGGCACGGCGAGCTGGTGTCCCGCGACGAGGAAGCCGGTACGCTCACCGTCCGTTCCCGCATCGTCTCGCCGGCGGCGACCGTCGCGGCCGACCTCGACGCCGGTGACCCGATCGTCATCACCTGGTCCGGGTTCGAGGACCGGGCCGACGGCATCCGCGCCGTGAAGCGCGACGACGGCTCGGGGCTGTGGGGCAGCGACCGCTTCCTGCTGCAGGCGAAGTTTGCCGCATCCGAGGGCCCGTATCTGACCTTCACGGTGGAACCGCCCTCCGACAGCGCCCGGATGATGCAGGGGCTGACCCCCGGGGCGTGGGCCATCGGGACGTCGCCCCACCGGCCGGATTCCGGCGCGGGGGCGGTGACCCTGGTCGATGCCTACGATCCCGCCCGCCGCGCCCGCCGGTACGTGTGGAACGGGGCGCTGGCGGCCCTCGACAAGGCCCATGCCTCCCTCACCGTGTCGGCGCAGGTCGAGGAGCATGTGTTCCGGTACGTCGATCGCTTCAGCGCGGGTGACGAGGTCGTGCTTATCTGGACGCCGGGCACCGGGGGCGACGTTCGGTCCATTCGGTATCTCGAGCCGCGGGAGCAGTCGAAGCTGACGCACGGATACGTGCTGCCGGTGAAGTTCGTGTCGGCCGATGCGGACGGCGGCCGAATCACCTTCTCCACCCCGATACCTGCGCGCGGCGTGGGTGCGCTCTCGTCCGCGGAGCCCGGCGACTGGATCACCGCGACCTCGTTGTTCGACCAGTCCTACGAGCACGCGGCGATCATCGCCCTGGAAGCCGAGAGCGACTACGCGGAGTAGAAGCACCTGACCTCCGGCGGCGGCGGGAAGTGAAGCCCCGCGCAGCAGAATTCGCTGCGCGGGGCTTTTCCCGTTTTCCCGGCCGAAGTCCTACTCCAGCGCCAAACCCACCAGGCCGGCGTCGTTGGCGGTGCCGTAGGCGAGGACGATGAACTGCCGGCCGTCCTGCAGGTAGGTCATCGGGGTGCCGGTCGGGGCCACGTCGAGCTCCACCGCGTGCAGCGTCTCGCCCGTCGCCTTGTCGAAAGCGAGCAGGAACGGGGTCGCCGACAGCGCGGGGGCGAGCGGCCCGTCGTCGGGGCGGCGGAAGCCGAGGTCGGGGCTGTCCCGCCGGCCGCGGAAGCCGAGAAACAGCAGCGTCTTCGTGAGGAGGGGCCCGGTATAGGAGCCGCCGCCGAGCGGCCCGGGGTCAGGCACGCCCATGTCGATCAGCTCCTGCCGCGGCCCGTCGCCGAGGGGCACCATCCAGGCGCGCGTTCCCGTGTTCAGGTCGAACGCGCTGAGCCGGAGGTACGGCGGCTTCCAGAGGGGGAGGCCGCGCGGGCCGCGCAGGCCTCCGGAACCGGTTCGGCGGTAGCGGAAGTCGGACGTCGCGGGATCCGGGGGCGCGACCTGCACGACGCTGGGCTGCGTGCGCGACGGCACGTAGAGCCAGCCCGTCTCCGGGTCGGCCGCCGCGCCGTGCCAGTTGGCCCCGCCGATGGTGCCCGGCATGAGGATCGTGCCGCGCTTGCCGTCGCCCGCGGCGGTGATCGGCTCGAAGAGCGGCCCGTAGGTGAAATCGTCCAGGATCTCGATTGCCTCGGCCCGCAGCTCGGGGGTGAAGTCGATCAGGTCGTCGATGGTGACCCCCTGGCGGTCGAACGGCGGCGGCTTCGTGGGGTGCGGCTGCGTCGGCGACAGGCGCTCGCCCGGCACCGTCGACGGCGGGATCGGCCGCTCCTCGATCGGCCATACCGGCTCCCCGGTGACGCGGTCGAAGACGTACGTGTACGCCTGCTTCGTCACCACCGCAACCGCCTTGATGGGCCGCCCGTCGACCATCAGATCCACGAGCACCGGGGCCGCCGTCGCGTCGTAGTCCCAGACGCCGTGGCGGACGAACTGGAAGTGCCAGACCCGCTCGCCGGTCGCCGCGTCGAGACAGACGATGCTCTCGGCGAAGAGGTTGTCGCCGAGGCGGTGGCCGCCGTAGTAGTCGTTCGTGGGCGTGCCGATCGGCAGGTAGACGTAGCCGAGCTCCGGGTCGGCCGTCAGCATGCCCCAGGCGTTGGTCGCGCCGGAGTACTCCCAGGAGCCGTTCTCCCACGTCTCGATGCCGAACTCGCCGGGCTGGGGGATGGTGTGGAACTCCCACAGCTCCTCCCCGGTCCGGACGTCGAAGCCGCGCACGTCGCCCGGGGCGTCGAGCCGATACCGGGGGCCGTCGAAGATCACCGACCCCAACACGACGACGTCGCCGACGACGATCGGCGCCGACATCAACTGGTAGTCGCGCCGCGGGATCGGCCGTCGCAGCCCTTGGGTGGCGTCGATGGCCCCGTCGGCGCCGAAGCCGGCGATCGGCCGTCCGGTCCGCGCGTCGAGCGCCCACAGATAGGCGTTGCCGGTGGGCAGGAAGATGCGCGCGTCCTGCCCGTCCGACCAGTAGGCCACCCCCCGGGCGTTGTAGCCGGTGTTCGCGGGCCGCTCGCCCTCCCAGCTTCCCGGGTCGAACACCCAGAGGGTCTCGCCGGTGGCGGCGTCGACGGCCGCCGCCTGCGACAGCGAAGTCTTGATGTAGAGCACGCCGCCGGCGAGCACCGGCGTCGACTTGAAGGCGGCGGGCAGCCCCGGCAGCGTCGTGCGGTGCTCGGCGACGATGGGGTTGTCGGGCGACTCCCACCGCCAGACCGCGCGCAGCCGCTCGACGTTGCCGCGGTCGATCCGGTCGAGCGGCGAGTACTTGGTGCTGCCGTGGTCGCCCCCGTAGGCGGGCCACTGTCCGTCGGGCGCGCCCTGCTGAGCGGCGGCGGCAGAGCACCAGAGCATGGCGGCGGTCACGACGGCGGCGGTGATGCGCTGCGGCATGGCGTCCCTCCTGTGTCCTCGGTCCGAACCCGCGGGACCGTGTCACGAACCCGTGGCCATTGTAGTCGGGCACGCCGCCGGCCCGGCTGGCTCACGGCCCCGGTGCGGTGAGGGGGACGACGCCGCGCGCCCTCACAGGGCGAACGTCAGCAGGTAGAACAGCCCCGTCCCCCCGAGGAGGACGATGCCCACCCAGGACAGGACCAGCATCGCCCGGCCCGGCCGGTGCTCGGCCGGCATCTCGCGGGAGCCGACCGCGCGCAGATTCAGATAGCCGAGGACCGGACTGGTCAGGAACGTGAGGGTGGTGGCGAAGTCGATCATCGTCGTGAGGTTGCCGATGAACAGGGCCAGGACCACCAGGGTGAGGGCCATCACCGCCGCGAGGCTCCACCAGTAGATCGGACCGCACGGCGCCGGGCGCGGGGCGCGCCGCTCGGCGCGCAGGACCGCGACCGTGCGCTCGATGGAGCGCGGTCCGCCGTCGAGCACCGTCAGCGCCGTCGACAGCATCGCGGTCACCACCGCCGCCAGCACCACCGGCCGGGTCCAGGCGCCGAGGGTCGCGCTGTACAGCTCCACCAGTTGCGTCGAGAACCGCGGTCCCTCCGGCGCGAAAGTCTGGCCCGACCCGAACATCACCCCCGCGCCCAGCGTCAGGAACGCGAACGCGAGAACCGCCGTGCCGACGTAGCCCACGAGGAAGTCCTTCCGTGCCGCCTCCACCGAGCAGGGCCGGCCGGAGGCGTCGTTCTTGGCCAGGGTCCACAGCGAGCTCCAGACCGCGCTGTCGACCCCCGACGGCATCCACCCCGCCAGCGCCAGCAGAAACACGAACGGGACCGTGGAGCCGATCAGGTCCGCGGGCCACACCGAAAGCGTCGACAGGTCGGCGCGCGGCAGGCTGACCGCCGCTGCCAGTAGCGTCGACAACGCCAGCAGCAGCACGATGAGCTTGATGGAGAGGTCCAGGCCCCGGAACCGGCCCCACCAGAGCAGCGCGGCAACCGGCGCCATCACCGCCGCGGCGAGCACCGGCAGCGACCAGTCGAGGCCCAAGGTGAAGCCCAGGAGATAGGCCGTGAACATCACCACCGCCGGCGGCACGGAGGCCGTCGTCGACACCGTGATGATCAGATAGAGCCAGAGCGCCCAGCGGCCGATGCGCGCGTAGCCCTCGATCAGGCTCTCGCCGGTTGCGGCGGCGTACCGCGGTCCGTACTCGAAGAACGGGTACTTCAGGACCAGGGCAATCAGGATGACGCCGGCGAGGCCGAACCCGGCGGACGCCCCGGCACGGGTCGACTGCACCAGGTGGGACACCCCGATCGCGGTGGCGGCCCAGAGCAGCCCGGGGCCGAACGCGGCCGGGAGCCGAAGGCGGGGCATTGTCGGGAGAGGCATGTCACTGGCTTCCAGGAAGTGGGGGATTTCAGAAGGGCGCCAGGGTCCCGAGATCCGCACGTTCGGCTCTCTCGACGGCGGCCGTCGCGATGGCAATGTCCTGGGCGGCGTTTCCGACGGACTTGAAGAGGGTGAAGTCGCGGCCTCCGCGTCCGGAGGGCGCCTCTCCGTTCACGATCTCGCCGAGCTCGGCGTCGATCGCGTCCCTGCCGATCAGGCCGGATTCTGCCGGGACGATGAAGTCGCCGGTTTCCTGCCAGACCGCTTCGCGCTGATCCACCACCACCCGGGCGCGCCGTACAAGGTCGGCGTCGACCTCCTGCATGTCGGGGCGATAGGAGCCCACGGCGTTCACGTGCGCGCCAGGCTCCAGGTCGCTCGCGTCGAACACCGGCGTCGTGCTGCTGGTCGCGGTCACGACGAGGCCGGCGCCGTCGAGGGCCGCGGCGGGATCGCGAACCGCGCGGATGACCGGCGGCCAGGAGGGACCGTCCTCCGGTGCGCGGGCGTCGGCTGCCTCCGACAGTCGCGCGGCCAAGCGCTCGGCGCTTGCGCGCGACCGCGACACGATCCGCACCTCGCGGAGCGGGCGCGTCCGCGCGAGCAGCTCGATATGCGCCAGCCCCTGCGCGCCCGCGCCGAACACCGCCAGGATGTCGGCATCGGCCGGCGCCAGCAGTTCGGTGGCGAGCGCGCTGGCCGCGGCGGTGCGCATCTCGGTCAGCGGCGCTCCGTCCAGCAGCGCGCGCGCGCTGCCCGTCTCCGCGTCCAGGAGGAGAACCGCGCCCTGCACGGCCGGCGCACCGCGCGACGGGTTGTCGAGAAAGACGGAGACGACCTTCGCGCCGAGGGCCGGCCGTGCGCCGAGGACCGCCGGCATGACCAGCATGACCCCGCGGGCGGTCTCGAGGTGGCTGCGGACCGGGACCGCGGCGGTTCCCCCCGACAGCTCGCCGAACGCGGCGCGCATGGCGTTGACCGCATCGCGCGCCGTGAGCGCGCGCCGTATGTCGGAGGCGGAGAGAATTCGTATCGCCAAGGCGGCTGTCCCCACGGCGCCGGTCGAGGTCGCCCGCGGGCGACCTCTGCTGCCACCCCGCGGCGGCTCCGGCAGCGCCACAGTGTAGCGCAGCCCCGAGCGTGATCACGATCGCCGACCCGGAAGATCCGGGCGCGCAGCCGCCGTGCGGCCCGCCGCGTTCGAAGGAGGCGCAGCCGCGACCGCACCGCGGACGACGTGCATCGAGGAAGGGCGTCGCTCTGCGGCCCATGCCATCCGGGACAGTGGGGGTGGACTAGAGGCTGCATCTGGTCCATCATCAGCCCGTGGTGGAACCCCGCGTTGCACCGAGAGCGGCGAAGCGCGGGATGCATCGCCGCTCGAATGGCAGCGGGGACTTTCGCCCGGGCTGTCATGGGCGCATCCGACGAGAGCACGTCAGGGAGGAACGGAAGATGAGTCATCGATATCAGGCGGCGGCGTTTGCAGTGGCCGCGGGCGTGGCGCTGATGCCGGTGTTCGCAGCGGCCCAGCCGGCGGACGCAACCGGCTCCCGCACGCCGTGGGGGCATCCCGACATCCAGGGGATCTGGGACTACCGCACCCTCACCCCGCTCGAGCGGCCCGAAGAGTTGGGAGAAAAGGCGTTCCTGACCGAGGAGGAAGCGGCGAGCCTGGAGCAGGAGACCGTCGCGCGGAACGAGCTCCTGTTGAACCGCGCCCCCCAGACGACGTCGGCCAGCGACCAGGTCGACCGGCGGGAGGACGGGACGCCGGGCTTCTACAACAACTTCTGGCTCGATCGGGGCACCACGGCCATCGCCACGCGGCGCACGTCGCTGGTCGTGGATCCGGCCGACGGGCGGTTGCCGGCCCTGACGGAGCCCGCGCGGCGCCGCGCGGAGTCCGCCGAGGCGGAGCGCATCGCCGCCGTGCGCCGGGGGGGGCTGCCCGCGGCCACCTACGAGGACCTCGACGCGGGAGACCGCTGCATCCAGCACGCTAAGGCCGGTCCGCCGATCAGCACCGGCGGGTACAACAACAACATCCAGGTCTTCCAGACGCCCGACCACGTCGTGATCCTGGCCGAGCAGAACCACGACGCGCGCATCGTCCCCCTCGACGGGCGCCCGCACGCATCATCGCGGATAGCCCAGTGGATGGGCGACTCGCGCGGCTACTGGGACGGCGACACGCTCGTCGTCGAGACCGTCCACTTCAACGGGAAGCACGACCAGATCGGGCGTCCGCTCCTGAGCTCGGGCGAGAACCTGTCGCTCGTCGAGCGATTCACGCTGATGGACTCGCAGAACCTGATGTACGAGTACACGGTCACCGACTCCACCATCTGGACGAGCGCCTGGACCGTCCAGCATCCGATGAAGCGGAATCCCGACCTGCTGTACGAGTTCGCGTGCCACGAAGGCAACTACGGGATGGAAGGCATCCTCGCCGGCTCCCGCGTGCAGGAAGCGGCCGCCGCCGCGGAAGCACGATAGCGTCGAGGTCTACCCTGCCGGTCCCGGCGCTCCGTCGGCCCTGAGCGGCCGACCGAGCGCCGGAACGGTCGAGGTCACTGTTCCAGGCGCAGGCCGGCCTGCGGCCAAGTCTTCACCCAGCGCCGCGCCAGGGCGGCGTGCTCAAGGTCCCAGTCTGCGGGTGTCGTGACGTTGCCCGGCCACCTCCCAAAGGAAGGAAGCCGGCCGTTCGTCCCCGAAGGTCCTTCAGCGCCGGCCGCGGTGGCCGCGTCGCCGCGCAGACCCCGCCGAGCGCGGCTCATTCCGACGGCTCGATGCGCAGGAGCGCGCCGTCGTCGACGTGGTCCGTCAGCACGTAGAGGAGCCCGTCGGGCCCCTGGCGCACCTCCCGGATGCGCTGCCGAAGCTCCTGCAGCATCGATTCGCGCCGCAGCTCTTCCATCAGGTCGTTGAGGACGATGCGCTGCAGGTGACCGGTGCCCGGTATGCCGCCCTCTTGCAGCGAGCCGACGAAGACGTTGCCCTTCCACGCCGGGAACAGGTCGCCGGTGTAGGCGGCCAAGCCGGCGGCGGCGATGGCCGGCAGCCACACCACGACCGGCGACTCGTATCCATCGCGCGTGGGATGCTGGGACACCCGCGCGCCGGGATAGAGGCGCCCGAAGCTCATCAGCGGCCAGCCGTAGTTGCGGCCCGGCAGGAGGACGTTGAGCTCGTCGCCGCCGTTGGGACCGTTCTCGTGCTGCCAGATGTTCCCGCTCTCGGGGTGCAGCATGAGGCCGAGGCTGTTGCGATGTCCGATGGTGTAGATCTCCGGCCGATGGCCCGGCTCGTCGACGAACGGGTTGTCGTCGGGCACCGAGCCGTCGTCGTTCAGGCGCAGGACCTTGCCGCGCAGGCTCGCGGGGTCCTGCGGGGCGTCGAGGAGCTCACCGTCCAGCCCCCGGATCCGCCCGCCGGTGGACATGTAGACCTTGCCGTCGCGGCCGAAGGCGACGCGTCCGTTGAGCCCCGAGTTGCCGTAGAAGGGCTCGGTGACGAGCAGGTCCTCGACATCGTGGAGCGCGTGCCCTTCCAGCCGCCCCCGCGCGAGCGCCGGCGAGCCGCGGCCGTCGTCGTGCCCCTTGGTGTAGGTGAGATAGACCAGCCCGTTGTCGGCGAACTCGGGATGGACGGCCACGTCCATCAGGCCGCCGTTGCCGTCGGTCCGCACCTCCGGCACCCCGGAGACGGGCTGCGGATCGAGCTCGTCGCCGCGGACGATGCGGAGGCGGCCGTCCCGCTCGGTGATCAGCATCCCGCCGCCGGGCATGAACGCGATGGCCCAGGGATGCGACAGCCCCCTGGCCACCGCGCTGACGCGGATCTTGTGCTGCTCGGCGGTGTCGATTACCCAGGGGCCGTCGCCGAGCGGCGGCACGGGTACGCCGATGGGCTCTTCTTCCTGCGCATAGCCGACCGTGAGCAGGCAGAGCAGAAGAGGCGCCGCCAGGAGAACGGAACGTCTGACCTTCATGCCAACCTCCCGTGTGAGCCGATTCCGGCTCGTTGAATGACTTTCGCCGATGCCGCGCCGCCGGCTCTCCGGACGGCCCCTGGCAAAGCCACGCTGCATTCGGGCAGCGCGCGGATTCACCACGGGCTCCTAGCCCGGAAATCGTCGCCTGCGGCTCCGATTGCCGCCCAACCAACCCTCCAGGAGTCCGCGCCGTTCTGCGGCGCAGACTCCTAGTCGAGCGGCAGGAGCGGCTCCACGCCCTCCGGCAGGTGCTGGTCGAAGGCTGCCAGCGCCGCGGCGTCCGCCGCGTGGGCGCCCATCAGGCCGGCGACGTCCACCAGATCCTGCTCGCCGAACGCCTGCACCGTGCGCGCATAGGTCTCCGCGCTGACGTTGTGATCGCCGAAGAGCTCGCGGCCGAACGCAATCAGGGCGGCGTCCTTCTCGTCGAGCCCGGTCAGCGGCCGGCCGTGCCGGACGACGGCGATCAGCTCCGGCTCGACGCCCGCCTCCAGCGCCTTCGGCTCGTTCATCGTCCAGTCGTACTGCGAGTCGTGGGCGCGCGCCGTCACCAGGCCGGCGAGCAGCATCGTCCGCCGTCCGACCCGGGCCTCCAGCGTTCCCTGTCCCGCGCCGTAGCTCCGGATGACCCCGGGACCGATCCCCGAGGGCGACAGCATGCGGCCGTAGAGTTCCGCCACCGACGTCTGGCTCGCGGCGCTCCGAAGCGCCAGACGGCTCCTCGAATCCGGGTGGATGTCGTCGGGATGGGTGAAGGGCAGCGGCAGCGACTGCCGCCAGCCGGCCGGCATCCGCTGGTTGAACGTGGTCAGGGTCGCCGCGGTGCTCGCATAGCGGCCCATCACGTCGACGATGTCGACGAGGTTGGTCTTACCGTGCAGGGCCAGCGCCCGCGCGTAGGTGTCGGCGCTCAGCTTGCGCGTGCCGAACAGCTCCCGGCCCACCTCGATGATGATCGCCTCGCGGTCGCTCAGCCCGGTGATCGGCTTCCGGTGCCGCACGACGTCGATGATGCCGTCGTCGAGCCCGACCGCGAGCGCCTCCAGCTCGTGCAGGGCCCACTCGAAGGGCTGGTCGTACTCGCGGGCCGTCGTCAGCACCGTCAGCTCGGTCAGCTGCCGCCCCATCGGCGCCGCGAACCGCAGGCTCGCGCCCGACCCGTGCAGCCGCAGGGCCGCCGCGCCGCTGGGAGCGCCGGCGGGGCTCTCGACCGCGGCATCGTAGGCCGCCCGCCGCACCGGATCGAGCTCCTCGCGGTCGACCGGCGGCAGGCGGCTGCGCGATTGCGGATGAACGTCGTCGGGAAGCTGTCCGGCGTGAGCGGCCGGCGCCCCGGTCGGGAGCAGCCCGGTCCACGCGAGCACGACCGCCGTCTGTACCCATCGCCTCATGCCCCGCCTCCTTAGTCTCTCGAACGGTGTTGTGACAGCCCGGAACCCCGCCGTGCGGCTCGTCTGCCGCCCCAACCAACCCTCCACGGAGTCGGTGCCTCCTTGTCGGGAGGCGGCGCCGTTCCATGGCGCAAACGCCTTCATTCTAGCCTGCCTGTCGCCGTCCGGCGGATCCGCCTGCCGCGGGGGGCGCCGGCGTTCGGTCCGGTCAGGGTGCGACGACCGCGGTTCCCTCGATCTCCAGCGCCGCGCCGGTCGCGAAGAGGGACTGGATGCCGAGCAGCGTCGCGGCCGGGACCGTCCCGTCCGGGAAGCCGTGCGCCTTGCGGGCCGCATCGAGCACCGCGAAATCGCCCTGGGTGTAGCTTGGCATGTAGAGCACGATCTTCAGGAGGTCCTCAGGCGCCGCGCCGGCCGCCTCGAGACGCCGCCTGAGGCTGGCGTACACCTGGTCGGCCTGGCTCTCGAGGGGGTCGCCGGGCTGACCCACCTGACCGGACACCTGCACCACCGTGGGGCCCGCGCCGCGCGCCGTCACCACCTGCGTGAAGCCGGCGGCCGGATCGATGAACGCCCGGTCGACGGGCTGGCCGTCGGTTCCGACGACCGCGATACCGTCGATCTCGATGCGGAACTGCTCGGCCACGAGGGCCGGTATCCCGAGCAGCGTGCTCGCCGGCATGTCCGAGAGGGAGAGCGCCTGCTCGCGTCCGGTGCGATACGCGGCCAGATCCGTCTCCGGATCAAAGTCGACGATATAGGTGGTGGCCTTGACCAGATCCGCGAGAGACGCCCCCGCCGCCGCGAGCTGTTGTCCGACGCGCCCCCACACCGCCGCGGTCTGCGCCGCGAGGCCGTCGCCGCCGCCCACCTGTCCCGCCACGTAGACCGTCTTCACGCCGTGCGCGGTCACCGCGACCGCGCCGCTGAAGCCGTTCGCCGGTGCGAAACGCTCGATCTCCAAATCGGCTCCCGGCTCGGCCACGACGGCAATCGCCTCGATCTCGACGCGCAGCGCGTCCGCGGCCAGCGCCCGGACGCCGATCATCGTGCTCGCCGGCCAGTGGCCCTCGGGGAAGGTCGCCAGCCGGACCTCGGAGACGACCCCGTACTGCTCCGGCTCGAAGTCCTTCACGAAGATGCGGATCTTCACCACGTCCTCGGGCGTCGCACCCGCCTGCTCGAGACGCCGCACGACCCCCGCGAACGCCGATTCGACGTGTGCTCGCAACGTCTCGCCCCGGCCCACCTGCCCGGATATGAAGATCGTCTTCACGCCGTCATGCGTCGTCGTGACGGCCTGCGTGAAGCCGCCGGCCGGATCGATGTACTCGACCTGTCCGGCGGCGATGCCCGGCATCAGGCACGCGATCAGGCCGACGACGAGGGGAAATCGGTTTCTGTACGCCATTGGTGGTCCTCCATCCGGCCGTAGATGCATAGTTGGCGTGCCGGGTCTCCCGCCGGCTACCTGGAGCCCCACGCTGGTCGACAGGATGATACCTCGCCCCGGTTCACGTCTCCGCGTCCGCCCGCGTTCAGCCGCTGGATATCCCGGGATTCGTACCTCATGTGTGGTAAACGTGTACGGGCTGATGAGCGATGAAGAAACAGCTGACGATTAGAGCTAAGCGGTCCGCGCGTCCGCGCAGCGTGTCGCTGTCGTCGCTCATCGAAGCCTCGCTCAGAGAGGTCGCGGTGGAGGACAGGCCCTCGTTCGCGTCTCGGTGGCGGGGCCGGTTCGAGACGGCACGGCGGGTTGACCGCCGCTACGAGGCGCTTGCCCGCAAGTATCGCTGATGCTGCTCGGTACGACTCAGGAAGAGCGGGACCCGAACCGATTCCGGTGATCCTGCTCGGGCAACTGGCGGTGGACACCGGCTACCGTGGAAATCGCAACGTCTCGTCGCGCCATCTGCGTCATTGCGGTGTGTTCCCCATTCGTGGTACAAATGACGGCGAGAGGGATCTCATGGCCAAGACCGCGATGATCCGCGCCCGGCTCGAACCGGACCTGAAGCGCGACGCCGAGACGGTCTTCTCGACGCTCGGGTTGTCGCCCACCGAAGCCATCACGCTGTTCTACAAGCAGGTGACGTTGCACCACGGCCTGCCCTTCGAGGTCAGGATTCCCAACGCCGAAACGCGCGAGGCTCTGGCGCAGGCAGCTCGGAGAGAGGAACTCACGGAGTACGCCAGTCTGGATGACCTCAAGGTCGCGCACGGCTGAGCGATGCGCCTGCTCACCACGAAGCGATTCGAGCGAGATCTCAAGCGCGCCAGGAGCAGAGGCGAGGACCTTGGGAAACTCTGGCCTGTAGTCGATCGCCTCCTGAACGAGCGGTCGCTCGAAGCACGCCACAGACCACAT
This sequence comes from Vicinamibacterales bacterium, assembly GCA_965229825.1. Classification (GTDB taxonomy): domain Bacteria; phylum Acidobacteriota; class Vicinamibacteria; order Vicinamibacterales; family UBA8438; genus JAJEEA01. The sequence continues at coordinate 249,450 of CBDDJQ010000007.1, read as the reverse complement.
CGGTTGTCCGGCGTCTGGTCCGGATCGTGGCAGTGCCACATCGAGCCGGACTGGCTGCTGATTTGGAACCGGAACGAGGATGCCCTGGTGCTGGTGCGCACGGGCACTCATTCCGATTTGTTCGAGTGAGCCGCGCACGAGCCCACCAAGGGCCTGAAGGTCTCCGGGTGACGGGCGCGCAGCTCAGAGCTAATCGGGCCTCGACGTGGAGCCGGCCGGGTACGCGGACGGTGTGGCTATCGCGGTGCCGTCCCGACCCGACCCATCGAGCGCCCCGGGCTGCAGGAGGCCTTCCTCGGCGTCCCGGTTGTTGTCGGTGCAGGCGTACTCCATGAGTTCCCAGTCCGGGGAGGCCAGGGGGATGACCCAACCCGTCGTCCACGGCTCGGTGTAGAACTTGGGGTCGTCCATGGTCGCCGCGTACCACAGCTCGTTGGCGCTGATCCGGCGCCAGCGCTCGACGATGTGCAGCTCGTCGCTGTGCCGATTGCCGTGCGAGTCGAGCCACGTCTCGCCCGACAGGTTGACGGTGTCGATGATCAGGGTGTCTCCGTCCCACTGGCCGACGGAGTCGCCCAACAGGGTCGTGGGCCAGGTCGGCCGATGCTGCCGTCCGTCGGTCCAGACGACCCGGAAGTTGTGCATGTACTCGTAGAGAAACAGCACGCGGTCCGGCAACTGGATGATCTCCATCGGATACGGCGAGCTGTTCATCCGCGGCATGCCCGGGAAGTGGCAGTAGCTCGTCGGGTCGATCAGGGTCGCCACGTCGTTGAAGGCCTTCAGCCCCTCCTCGGTGAAGGGAAGCGGCTCTATGGGCGCGGAGGTGTTGGGGTGGGTCCCCTTGTTCCAGAAGCCGGAGAGGTCGGCGCGGCCGTCCGGCGTTCGCGGAATCGGCGTGCCGTCCCCGGGGGGCTGCTCCGTCAGCACGGGCGTGCTCTGCCCGGCGGCGACCCCCGCGGAAGTGACGAGCGCTCCCAGCGCGAGCGCCGTGAAGAAGACGAACGAACCGGCTCTGGTGCTCATGGGACGATCTCCCTCCGTCTTTCCTGCCACGCCCGGTGCGTGCGGCGGATCCGAAACCTTGTCTGTCGGCTCCGCGTCCGGCCAGGGATCTGCGCCGTGAACGGCGCGGACTCCTGGAGGGTCGGTTGGGCCGCGAGAGGAGCCGACAGGCGATGTTCTCCGGCTAGCGGCTTTGCGGCGGGCCGGCGGCCGGTCCACCGTCGTTGGCCGCGGCGAACACGGTGCGTCCGCCGAACACCCACGTCCGTCCGTTGCAGACCGAGCTGCCGTTGCGGGCCTGGAAGCCGTAGATCGTGATCGATTTGCCGACCTCGACCGAGTCCTTCGTCCAGCCCCGGCGCGTGAGATTGTTCGGGTTGTCGCCCTCGCACTCCCAGGCCGCGACCTGCCCGTCGGGTTCGCCGACGTCCAGATAGACCCAGATGTGGGGGTTCTGCCACTCCACCTTGGTGACGGTGCCTTCGAGGGTCACCGGCTTGTCAGCGTGGAACTGCGCGGCGAAGGAATGATGCCCCAGCGCCGCGTGGGCCGTCGCGAGCATCGTGACGGTGACGGCGTTGACAACCAGTAGCGCCCGCATGAGGAACCTCCTTTGGACCGGCAGCGGAATCGAACCGCAGCTATGTTTCCCTTGACCGGCCGCGGCTGTCAAGCTGCCGCAACGGCATGGCGGCACCTGATGGGCACGGGAGCCGAAAGGCATGTCTGCTCACTGCTTCACGGCGGCGACAGCGGCGGCCGAGAGCTGCCGCGATCTGGCCGCTGTTGCCCCAGGCGGCGAGGGCGTCGGGCGGGGTACCCGACAGCAGGCGTTGGTGCACGAAGTCCGATTCGCGGAAGCTCAGATAGTGGTCGCCCGCGTTGAGGTGCCAGAACAGGCCGTAGGAGGGGTTCGCCTTCGGGGCCGGCGCGGTGCGCAGCTGCGCGATGTACTCGGCCGGCAGGTAGCGGCGGCCGTTCCACATGCCCTCGTTCAGCAGCACCTGCCCGACCTTGGCGAGGTCGCGCGGGCGCATGCGGATGCTCTGGTATCCGAGCAGGCGGTCGTCGCTGTGAATCTCCACCCAGTACGCGCCGGTCATGCCGAGCGGCTCGAACAGCTCCCGGCGGGTCAGGTCGGGCAGGCTCATGCCGGTCGCGCGCTCGAGGGCGGTGAAAAGAACCCGGTAGGCGGCGTTGTTGTAGATGAAGTAGTCGTACGGCGCGTGGGTCATGCCCCGCGCGAGCGCCGCCTCAAGCTGGCTGCGCCCCGCCTCGCGGTCCTCCCGATCGAGGGCCGGCCACTGGGCGAGGCCCGACGCCATCGCCATCACGTTGCGGAACGTGATGAGGTCGCGGGTCTGTCCGGCCAGCTCGGGCACGAAGTCGACGACGGGCTGGTCGAGCGACTCGATGTCGCCGCGCGCGAGCACGCGGCCCACGAGCAGGGCGAACGGCCCCTTGGTGCCCGAGTAGGTCTGCTGGACGTCGCCGGGGCCGCGGTCGTTCCAGTACCGCTCGAAGACGAGGCGGCCGTGGCGGATGACCAGGAGCGCGTCGGCGTGCGTCGTCTCCGCGAGCTCGGCGAGCCGCTCGAGCCCCGCGGAGTCGAAGCCCGCGGCAACGGCGTCCCCGGCTGGCCACGGGGCGGTGTCGGCCCCGGCCCACGGCTCGGTGCCGATCTGTCGGCTGCGGGGCTGGGCGGTGGCGGTGACGGCCGCCATCGCCACCGCGGCCGCGATCGACAGCGCCAAGCGTCCGCGGCGAAAGCCCCGCCGCACTCGATCGGCGCTGTATTGCACGTGGACTGCGTCGTTCCTCAGGCTCGTGGTCTTCATGATTCGATGTAGAGTAGCACCAAACGGGGCACCGGATACCAGCTGCGGGTCTGGACCCCTGCCGGGTCTGATGCGACTGAACGAGACGGCAGGATCCGGGTCCGCTGCGGACCCGCGTCGCACCGTAACCGGCGAAGGCGCCGGCGTGCGACCAGGCGTGACGACGGACCGCATGGGGCACGCGCAGCCGCGGAGCGTGCCACGACGCAGTCAGGCGGGATGCGCTGCCGGTCGAATGGGGCGGGCCTTCTGCCGCGGCTTGCCGAACATCGAAGGGAGAAGGCAATGGCGGACGTACGGTTCACGATGACCCGGCGGGAGTGTCTGGGCGCGCTTGCCGCGACCGCGGCGTTCCCGGCCCTGCGCGCGCGGGCGGTGGCCGAGGGCAAGCCGATGCGCGGCGCCTTCATGATTCTGAGCACGCCGTACACCGCCGCCAACGAGGTCGACTACGAGGACCTCGCCGGCGAGGTCGACTTCTGCGACCGTTGCGGCATCGAGGCCCTGGTGTGGCCGCAGAACTCGAGCGAGCAGCGCTATCTGAGCCAGGCGGAGCGCCTGCGCGGGTTCGACGTGCTGGCCGAGGCCAACCACGGCCGAGTCCCGGCGCTGGTGCTCGGGGTGCAGGCCGACGACACCGCCGGCATGCTCGAGTACGCCCGCTACGCTGAGGCCCTCGAGCCCGATGCAATGATCGCGATTCCGCCGCGCACCGCGTCGTCCCTGGACGACTTTCGGGACTACTACGCCGCGTTGTGCGACGTCACCGACCGGCCGGTCTTCGTGCAGACGAGCGGCGGGGCCCCGGACATCGAGCCGACGGTCGAGTTCCTGGTATCGCTGGCGCGGGAGTTTCCGCAGTGCGGCTACGTCAAGGAGGAGCATCCGCCGGTGCAGGAACGGATGCTCGCGCTGATGAAGCACCGCCCCGACCCGATCAGGAGCATCCTGGGCGCCAACTTCGGCCGGGCCTGGGCCTACGAGATGCGCCTCGGCACCGACGGGGTGATGACCGGCGGCGTGATGTACGCCGACATCTACGCGGGGCTGTGGGATCTGCATCAGCAGGGCCGGCGCGACGAGATGCGCGACCTCTACGGCAAGCTCCTGCTGATGTTGAACCTCGACGGGCTGATACCCGGGGTGCGGCTCCACGTGCTGCAGAAACGCGGGGTGTTCAAGACGACGAAGTCCCGGCGCGGCGAGTACAGCTTCACGCAGGCTCAGCTCGACGAGATCGAGCATCGGTTCGCGGCGCTCGAACCGCATCTCCGGGCCTGAACGCGGGGAGGTCGCACGACTCGACGTTCTTCGCCGTCGTCCGCCTCGCCTGCACACCACCGGCTGCCGGTCGAACGGCCTGCAAGCTGCTGATCCGTCCGACCATTTCCTCGCGATGCGGCCGACCTGCTTCTACGAACCCGACGGCGCGGCCGACCGCTTTCGGGCCACCGCCTGGACCCGCGGCCCGTGGAGCCGGGACCACCAGCACGGTGGCCCGCCGGCGGCGCTGCTCGCGCGGGCGGTGGAGGCGGCGCTGTCCGATCGGGACTGCGCCATCGTCCGCTTCACGGTCGAGTTCCTGCGGCCGGTTCCGATCGGGCCGTTGCGGGTGGAGACCGAGGCGCTGAAGCGCGGCCGGCTGGTGGAGCGGCACGCCGCGCGGCTGTGGTCCGGCGACGATCTGGTGCTGACGGCGTTGGCGCTGTGTCTGCACCGGAGAGACGTGGTCCTGCCTCCGGCGCGCGCGGAATCCGCCCCGCCTCCTCCGCCCGAGGCGGCCGAGCCGTACACCTTTCCGTTCTTTCCCGACCCCGTCGGCTACCAGGCCGCGGTCGACGTGCGCTACGTCCGGGGCGCGTGGGGGCAGTCCGACGTGACCTGCTGGATGCGGCAGCGGTGTCCGCTGGTGCCCGGCGAGGCGCCGACCCCGTGGCAGCGCGCCCTCGTCGCGGCGGACGCCGGGCACGGGGTCGCGGTGCCGGTTCCCCTCGACGAGTACACCTTCATCAACGCCGACCTGTCGGTGCATCTCGTGCGCCCGCTGCGCGGCGAGTGGGTCGGCCTCGAGTCCCGCAGCGTGGCCGAGCCGTCGGGCATCGGGCTGTGCCGGACCCGCTTGTGGGACGCGGACGGCGTGGCGGGGCGCGGCGCCCAGAGCCTGGTCATCGCCGCCCGCGAGTGAGGCGGCGGGCCAGCGCGGACGGCGACTCGGAGGCGGCTCGGTGCGGGAGGTGGCGGCGGCGCGGACCGTTTGGGGGGCGTCCAGAACCGTACCGTTGTCGGCGCGCGGCCCTGACCGCGACGCGGACCGGCCACCATTCGTCGGCGTTCCGGAACCGCATCCGTATTCTGCGTCCGGCCGCGACCCCGTTGCGGGCCGGCCACGTTATGATGGGCCGGTGCTGCGGGCCGCCTGCGGCCGGCCTGCCAGGAGGAGTTCCAGCATGAGTCGCCATCCCCTCTCGCGCCGCCGGTTCATCGGAGGACTCTCGGCCGCGGCATCCGCGATGATCGTGCCGCGCCGCGTGCTCGGCGGGCGCGGATTCCAGGCGCCGAGCGACACCCTCGACATCGCCGGGATCGGGGTGGGGGGGCGCGGCCGGGCCGACGTGCGGGGATGCGACAGCGAGAACATCGCGGCGCTGTGCGACGTGGACGCGGGGCACGCCGCGCGCACGTTCAACCTGTATCCCAAGGCGCGCACCTACGCCGACTATCGGGTCATGCTCGACCGCGAGCCGGACCTCGACGCCGTGATCATCGCCACCCCCGACCATACCCACGCGGTCATCGCGATGGAGGCGATGCGGCGGGGCAAGCACGTGTACTGCGAGAAGCCGCTCACCCGCACCATCGCCGAGGCGCGCGCGCTTGCGACGATGGCGCGCGAGCAGGGCGTGGTCACCCAGATGGGGAACCAGGGCCACGCCGGCGAGGGCACCCGGCTGATCCGGGAGTGGATCGAGGCCGGGGTCATCGGGACCGTGCGCGAGGTGCACTACTGGACCAACCGTCCGATCTGGCCGCAGGCGATCGAACGGCCCACCGACGCCCATCACCCGCCGCCGGGGCTCGACTGGGACCTGTTTCTGGGGCCGGCCCCCGCGCGGCCGTACCATCCCGCCTATCACCCCTTCAGATGGCGCGGGTGGTGGGACTACGGCACCGGCGCCCTCGGCGACATCGCCTGCCACTCCATGGACGCCGCGTTCTGGGCTCTCCAACTCGACCAGCCGACCCGCATCGAGGCGGAGACGACGGCCCTGTTCGCGGAGACGGCGCCGGCGGTGTCGCGCATCACCTACGACTTCCCGGCGCGGAACGGCCGGCCGCCGGTGCGGTTCGTGTGGCGCGACGGCGCTCTGGCCCGGCCCCGGCCGCCGCAGCTCGCGGCCGGCGAGCAGTTGCCGGGCGGCAGCAGCGGCCAGTTGTTCGTCGGCGACGACGGTCTGATCGGGGCCGACATGTATGCCCGCGAGCCGCGGGTGTTCCCGACCGCGCGGCACCAGGACGTGATGGCCAGCCCGCCCCCGCAGAAGTACCCGCGGTCGCCGGGCGTCTACCGCGAGTGGATCGAGGCGTGCAAGGGAAAGGGCCGGGCCGGGTCCGGCTTCGCGGAACATTCGGGTCCCCTGACCGAGGTCGTCCTGCTGGGCAATCTGGCGGTGCGGACGGGACAGGCGATTGACTGGGATGCGGGAAAGATGCAGGCGACGAACGTCCCCGAGGCGAACGCCTTTCTCGACGAAGCCTACCGCGACGGATGGAGTCTCTGATGCCGCGGGTCGACGACGCCGGCGCGTCCCGCCGCGAGCGGGCTCCAGTCCCGCACCCGGGCGCGCGCGTCAGCAGGACGGACCGGGCCATTCGATCCGGCCCGGTGGGATGCCCGCCCCCGGGCGCGCGCGTCAGGACGAATATCGTCGAACCCGCGCGGCACGCCGAACACCCGCACCCGGGCGCGCGCGTCAGGACTGCCGATTCGTCCATCTCGTCGACCTCGCTGCGCCCGCACCCGGGCGCGCGCGTCAGGACCCTGAACCTCCGGCTGCCGTGTCTGGCCGCGGTCCTGGCCACGGCGGTCGCGCTCCCCGCGGCGGCCCAGCCGGCCGACGAGGCGCTGCTGGCGGCCATCCGCGCGGAAGGGCTCGAACGCTCGCAGGCAATGGAGCACGTCGGCTGGCTGAGCGACGTCTACGGGCCCCGCGTCACCGGCTCGCCGGCCATCGAGCAGGCGGGGGCGTGGACGATGGACACCCTGCGCGGATGGGGGCTCTCGAACGTGCACGCCGAGCGGTTCGCGTTCGGGGCGGGGTGGACGCTTGAGCGGTTTCACGCCCATCTCGTCGAGCCGCAGGTGATGCCGATCATCGGCTTTCCGAAGTCCTGGTCGTCGGGCACCGGCGGCACGGTGACGGCCGAGGTGGTCCGGGTCGATCTGGAGTCCGAGGCCGACTTCGAGCGGTACCGCGGGCAGTTGCGCGGCAAGATCCTGCTGACGCAGCCGGCCCGCGAGGTGCCGATGCTGACCGGCAACGTGGTGCTGCGGATGGACGACGAAGCGCTGGCCGAGGCCGCGCAGCCGGTCGAGCCGCCGCCGGCCCGCCCACGGCCGCGCCGGCCGGCGCCCGGTGGGCCGCCGTTCACGCTGGCGCTCCAGCAGTTCTACCTGGACGAGGGGGTCGTGGCGGTCGTGGACCGCGGCAGCGACACTGTCCACGTGGGTGGCGGCAGCGGGCTGGCCCACCGGACGCAGCGCACCGACGGGGGCACGATCTTCGTGGGCCGCGGCGGGCCGCGCGACGAGACCGCGGGCACCTGGGTGCCCTCCATCGGGCTGGCGGTCGAGCACTACAACCGGATGGTCCGAGTGCTCGACCAGGGGCTGCCGGTGCGCATGGAGATGCACGTCGAGACCCGCTTCCACCCGGAGGCCGACGCCGACGAGGGGCTGAACGCGTTCAACATCCTCGCCGAGATTCCCGGCCGCGACCTCGCCGGCGAGATCGTCATGCTCGGCGCCCACTTCGACACGACCCACGCCTCGACCGGGGCGACCGACAACGCCGTCGGGGTGGCGGCGATGATGGAGGCGATGCGGATCCTGCAGGTGGTCGGCGCCCGCCCGCGGCGGACGATCCGCCTGGCCCTGTGGGGCGGGGAGGAGCAGGGCCTGCTGGGGTCGCGAGACTACGTCCGCCGGCACTTCGCCGACGCCGCCACGATGGCGCTCGAGCCGGGGCACGCGACGCTCTCGGCCTACTACAACATCGACAACGGAACGGGCCGGCTGCGCGGCATCTGGCTGCAGGAGAACGCGGCGGCGGGCGCGGTCTTCGAGCCGTGGGTCGCGCCGCTGGCCGACCTGGGGTTCACCACGCTGTCGCCGCGCGCGGTCAGCGGCACCGACCACGTGGCCTTCGAGATGGTGGGGCTGCCGGGATTCCAGTTCATCCAGGATCGCCTGGAGTACAACTCGCGCACGCACCATTCGAACATGGACGTCGTCGACCGCGTGCAGCCCGACGATGCCCGGCAGATGGCGGTGGTCGCGGCGGTCTTCGCCTACAACACGGCGATGCTCGACGAGCGTCTGCCCCGCAAGCCGCTTCCCGAGCCGCGGCGCTGACGGTGACCTCCCGCTTCTTCTACGGCTGGGTCATCCTGCTCGTGGCGGGCCTGTGCTACGGGTTCGGGATGCCGCCGGTGTACTACAGCTGGGGCATCTTCGCTCCCCGCATCACCGCCGAGCTGGGCATCGACCGCGCCGCCGTCGGCGGGGTCTTCGGGCTGTTCAACACCCTGCACCAGTGCGTGGGCCTGCTCGTGGGCCTAGCCATCGCCCGCTTCGGGTTGCGGCGCGTCATGCCGGCCGGCTTCTGCATCACCGCGGCGGGGCTGCTCCTGCTGGCCGGGGCCGACACCGCGTGGGACTGCTACGTCGGCTTCTCGGTACTGGGGGGCATCGGCATCGGGTTCTCGACCACGGTGCCCGCGCAGACGCTGGGACAGAACTGGTTCCTCCGGCGCCGGGCGCGCGTCATCGGCGCGATCTTCACGGTGGGCGGTCTCGTGGGCTGGCTCGTCGCGCCGGCGGACGCGTGGGTCCTCGAGCGCTACGACTGGCGGATCGGCTGGGTCCTGATCGCCGCGCTCTCGGTGGGCCTCGCGCTCGTCGCGGCGTCGCTCGTGCGGGAGGGCCCCGAGGCGGTCGGCCAGCGTCTCGACGGCGCGGCCCCTGTGCCGGGGGGCGAGGCGGGCGACGGAGACGCGGCGGCCGCGGATCGCTGGACGGCGTGGCAGGCGGTGCGGACGCCGCAGTTCTGCCTCCTGCTGGTCTGCGGCGTCGCCTACGCGGTGCCCTGGAACACCGCGGTGGCCCATCTCACCCTGCACCTGATCGACAGCGGGCACACGGAGACGGTGGCCATCGGGTTCGTGGGGACGATGGCCCTCGTCAGCATCGCGGGGCGGCTGACGGGGGCGGTGGGGGACTGGATCGCGCCGCAGCGCGCGCTGGCTGCGGCCCTCGTGCTGGAGGGGCTCGGGGCGGGGGCGCTGGTCCTGGCCGGCAGCACCGTCCTCGTCTTCGTGGCCGTCACCCTGCTCGGGATCGGCTTCGGGATGGCCTTCGTGTGCATTCCGGTCGTCTTCTCGCACTTCTTCGGCCGCCGTGCGTTCGCGGTGACGAGCGGCATCCGGACCACCTGCACCGGCATCTTCGGGGGTCTCGGGCCCTGGCTGGCGGGAGTGGCGTTCGACGCGACCGGCAGCTATACGGTACCGTTCCTCGGTCTGCTCGTGCTCGGCCTCGCGGGCGCGGCGGCCGCCGCCGCGTTGCGGCGTCCCGACGCCCCGGCCGCCTTGGCGCCGGCGAAGTAGTACCCCGAAACGTGATGTCCTCAATGGAGCCCACCCCCGTGCTTCCATGCAACATTCATCGTCGTCGCCGTTTCCGCGGTATGGACATACGCGGCCGGAGACGACCATGATCTATGCACGCCGGTGCTCGCCAGATAGGACAGTAATCCATATAGAGTTGCCAGCTGCGCCCAGGCTCAGCCTGTTTTCTGCGGCTGGGCGCGACTGGCACACGGCAAGGTAATTTCCGTCAGCGTCCTTACCGAGCGACGCACGAACCGTTGCGTCGGAACCGGACTCGGAGACAGTGATCGGAAGCGACAGATGACCGACGACCCTGCATTCGGCGAACGAACACCGGGCCCGGCGAATCCGGGAGACGGCGTGTCCCGGCGGGACTTCCTTCGCGTGTCCGGGGTCGCCGGGGCGCTGGCGGCTACCGAATCGTGCGGCGGGGGGATGGTCGTTCCCGCCGGGGCGCGTCAGCCGGGGCCGGAGGCGGACGATTTCGCGCTTGCCGAGACGACGATCGCGGAGCTGCAGGCGGGTCTGGCCAGCGGCGCGTGGACGACCCGCGCGATTGCCGAGGCCTATCTGAGCCGCATCGAGGAGATCGACGAGAGCGGGCCGGCCCTGCGGTCCGTGCTGGAGACCAACCCCGACGCCCTCGCCATCGCCGACCGGCTCGACCGCGAGCGGCGGGAAGGGCGGCTCCGCGGCCCCCTGCACGGCGTTCCCGTGCTGCTGAAGGACAACATCGACACCGCCGACCGCATGACCACGACGGCGGGCTCGCTGGCCCTGGCGGGCTGGATTCCGGCGGAGGATTCCGGCGTCGCGGCCCGGCTGCGGCAGGCGGGGGCGCTGCTGCTGGGCAAGGCCAACCTCAGCGAATGGGCCAACTTCCGGTCGACCCGGTCGTCGAGCGGGTGGAGCGGCCGGGGCGGCCAGTGCCGGAACCCCTATGTCCTCGACCGGAATCCGTGCGGATCGAGCTCGGGCTCGGGGGCGGCGGTGTCCGCCAACCTCGCCGCGGCGGCCATCGGCACCGAGACCGACGGCTCCATCGTCTGCCCGTCGTCGGCCAACGGCATCGTGGGCATCAAGCCGACGGTGGGGCTCGTCAGCCGGGCCGGGGTCATACCGATCTCCCACAGCCAGGACACCGCCGGCCCGATGACCCGGACCGTGCGCGACGGGGCGGTGGTGCTGGGCGTCCTCGCCGGCGCAGATCCGCGGGACCCCGCCTCGGCCCCCAGCGAAGAGCGCGGCCTCAACGACTACACGCCGTTCCTCGACCCGGACGGGCTCCGGGACGCACGCATCGGGGTGGCGCGGCAGTTTCTCGGGTTCCACGCCAGGGTCGACCGCGTCGTCGAAGAAGCCATCGACGCGATGCGGGCGGCCGGCGCGGTCATCGTCGACCCGGTCGTGCTGGGACTCGGCGCGGGCCGAAGCCTGCAGGCGGCGGAGACCGACGTGCTGTTCTACGAGTTCAAGGCGGGGCTGAACGGCTATCTCGGCCGCCGCGGTCCCGGCGCACGGGTGCGCTCGCTGGCGGATCTGATCGCCTTCAACGAACGCAACGCCGAGACCGAAATGCCGTACTTCGGACAGGAACGGTTCATCGCGGCCGAGGCGAAGGGGCCGCTGTCGGAGCCTGCCTACCTGACGGCCCTGGCGACCGCCCGCCGCCTCTCACGCGCGGACGGCATCGACCGGACGATGGACGAGCACCGGCTCGACGCCATCGTCGGCCCGACCGGGGGCCCGGCCTGGGTGACCGACCTGGTGAACGGGGACCACTTCGGCGGCAGCAGCTCCGCCTATCCCGCGGTGGCGGGCTATCCCAACATCACGGTGCCGGCGGGCAACGTGCACGGGTTGCCGGTGGGGCTGTCGTTCTTCGGCCGCGCCTGGAGCGAGCCGACCCTCATCCGCATCGCCTACAGCTTCGAGCAGACGACCGGGGCCCGCCGCGTCCCGCGTTTCCAGCCGACCATCGGGTGACGCGCCGCCGGCCGGCGAGGCCGCGTCACGCCTGAGGCTCGCCAGCGCGGCACGAAAGGCGCCGCGTTCGGCTCCGAACCGACGCCCCGTCCCCTGCCCGCACGCACGACGGGCGCCGCGTCCGTCTCCGGACGCCGGCGCCCGCCGTTACCCATCGCTTCTACTGGCCGCCGTCTTCCGCCGCGCGCTCGTCGGCCCGCGCGCCGCCGAGCATCGCGTCCATCGAGTAGTTCCCCTCGTGGCACGCGTACTCGAACATCGGCAGCTCGTTCCGCGTCATCGGCAGGTTCACGGTCCATGGCTCGACCCAGGTGTCGGGATCTTGGACGGTGTACTCGTATTCGAGCGTGCCCGCATCGACGCGGGTGAACCGTTCCACCAGCCGCATCTCGGTGCTCGATCCCCGCCAGTTGCGGTCCGTGTCGAAATTGGCGGTCTCGACGACCAGGGTGTCTCCCTCCCAGTGTCCCCGCGAGTTGCCCGACCACTGGGCGAGACGGTCGTCGCCGTTGGAGGGACGGTCGTCGAGGGGCACGCTCCGCACGGTGTGCACCATCTCGGTCATCAGCATGACGTGGTCGGAAGTCTGGAAGATCTGCACGTTCTGGTTGTAGCCGCCCGGGGTGATCGGGGGGCCGGCGTTGAAGCCCATGAGGCAGCGGTCCGCGTTGCTCAGGTCCGTATAGGACGCGGGGAGCTGATCGCTGAACGAGCCGCGGCCGGCCGCGGCCCGCGCCTGTCCCGCCTCGGTCACTTCCGGAAGCCGGCCGTTCGGCGGATCGATGATGAGCGACGTGCGCCGGGTGCCGATGATGCTCGTGCCCCGGTCCATCCAGAAGTTGTTGTACCCGCCCACGTTGCCGCCGGCCTCGGTTCGCCGAGCCTCCTGGTTCCACAGCTCGATGTCACGGTCGACGGCTTCCTGCTCGCGCGCCACCGCTTCTTCTTCGGTCAGGAACGCCTTGTCGCCCAGGTCCTCCGGACGCTGGAGCGGCGTGATGGTCCGGAAATCCCAGACCCCCTGCAGGTCCGGCGCCCCCCAGGCGGTCTTCGGCGCATCCTGCGCCAGCCCCGGCACCGCGGCCAGCCCGGCCAGAGCCCCGACCAACGCCACCGCTATCGAACGTCTACCTCTCATTGCAAGACCTCCCCAAGATCGAGAATCACGTTGACCGATAAAGATAGCACGAGCCGCGGCGGCCGCCTACCTCCAGGACACGGCTTCTTGGACACGGCACGCGGCGACGGAGGCGTTCGGCCGGAGCGTCAGGGCGTCACCCAGATCGGCGACGACCAGGCCCGCTCCTGGAGGGTGGCCGGCAGGTCGGGCCGCGGCTCGACCCCGGCCCGGACCGCGTCCCACGTCGACCAGCGGCAGGACGGGTTCTCGAGCACGCGCACGTAGTAGATGGCGCGCTGCGCCGCGTCGAAGTCGGGGTCGGTCCACAGGGTGCGGAGATCGGCGGCCCCGGCGTCCTCGCTGATGCTGCAGTCGGCGAGGTCCACGCTCGCGCCGTTGTCGGGACAGCGGTGGGTCGTCTCGTCCACCGCCAAGTCGTCCGAGCAGGCGACGTCGTAGACCTGTTCGTGCGCTTCGCCGTCGTCCACCCAGCCCTTGACGACCTGCAGCCGCTGCAGCGGCGCGCTCGACGGGTCGCGGCTCGCCCACACCAGGAAGCGGGGCACGCGGTCTCCCGGGGCCGCGAGTTCGCCACCCATCGCGACGCCGCCCGCGTACGATTCGGCGAGCAGATCGGGGTCGTCCGCGAGGTCGTCCGGGTAGTCGTAGCCCGCGAAGAACCGCACCCGCATGCGCGTTCCGGTGGTGGCGAAGGTCTCCTTGCGGCGGAACGCATCGTAGATTGCCTCGCGGGTGTTCTCCTCCGCCCACACCCCGGTCAACCCCGACGCGCCGCGGAGCGCCCCGAGCGGCGAGGCGCTGTAGAGGCGGCCGTCCGGCCGCGGCGGGTCGAACGGTATCGAGGAGCCGACCTGGGGGGCGCCGCCGGCCGTGAAGAAGCTCGACTCGCTGCCCGGGCCCGAGCCCGCGTGGTTGTCGGTGGCCCCGACGAGGCCGAACCGGAACGGGTTGAAGCCGCGTTCCTCCTCCAGGCGCAGGCCGTTCAGGTAGGCCTGGCGGACGTAGCTGCCGTTGGGCTGGCTCGGGGTCGTGCCGCCGCCGATGCGGTAGGACCAGATCTCGAAGTCGGCCCACTCGTCGTTGGGCGAGAGGGCGGGGTGGGTGTCGGAGGTGCCCTTGGTCTGGGTGATCTCCACCAGCGGCTCGTTGCGGGTGCGGACCTCCGAGTAGGCGGCGTCGAGGGGCTCGCCGGCATACGTCGCGAGCCGGAACATCAGGCCGTTCGATCCGTTCGAGTTGTGGGGGATGGCGAGTGCCTCCATGCCCGCCTCGCGGTTGCGGTCCATCCACGCCCACAGCTCCTCCGGGTTGAACGAGTCGAGGCGGCTGAACGGCATCTCCGGCACCGCGCTGCCCCGGAAGATCACGTTGCGGTGCAGGTTCTGGTTCTCGGGGCTGCCGGTGAACTCGTAGCCGATGAAGGTGGTGAAGCGGCCGGGCTCGTAGTGGCGTTCGGCCGCCGCGACGGTCTCGCGCCAGGCCGACCGCACCACGTCCGGATCGTGCGGCGGGTCGCTCTCGCCGAGGGTGTAGGCCCGGATCTCCCGCCGCGCCTCGGCGCGGGCGTCCCCCGGCAGGTCCCCGGAAGCGAAACCGGCCACGAGCTCGGCGGCGGGGTGCGAGACGTTCTGCTCGGGGTCCATCATCGCCGGCAGCATGCCGAGGAAGCTGGCGTGGTCGGTGACCGCGTAGAAGTCTAGCGGCGCGTCGAGCCGGATCTCGAAGCCGGCGGGGTGGGTCAGCGCCTCGCCCTTCGCGTACCGGTAGGCGTCCTCGGGCGTGGCGCGGGTGCCGTTGAGAAAGGCGTCGTAGGAGAAGTTGGTATGCACGTGCAGATCGCCGAAGTAGGCGTTGCGCAGGGGGTTCGGCTCTGCCGCCGCGGCGGTCTCGCCGGCGCCCTGCGATGCTTCCTCCGTCGCGCCGCCGCCGTCACCGGCGCAGCCCGCCGCCGCGAAGCCGAGGAGCGCGGCGGCTCCGAGGGCCGAGGCGGCGCGGGACCGGGGCACGAGGGAATCTCCGGGGCGAACCGTATGAGGTGGCATGAATCCTCCCTGACCCGGGCGTCGTCGCCTTGCGGCTCCGCCGCCCGCCCGGCCGATCCTACAGCAGTCCGCGTTGCTCTACGGCGCCGGCACCATCGACAGCACGCGCTCCAGGAACCAGAATGCGGAGACGGTGCCCATGACGTATATCGGCGCCTGCACGGCGGCGGCAGGCAGGGGCACCCGCCGGACGCGGAGCGCGTACAGCAGCGCCAGCAGGACACCGACGATCATGAGCTGGCCGATCTCGACCCCGACGTTGAAGAGCAGCAGGGCCATCGCGCGGGCCTGCTCGGGCAGTCCGATGTCGGCCAGCGCCCCCGCGAAGCCGAATCCGTGCAGCAGGCCGAACCCGAAGGCGATGACCCACGGCGACCGCGCCAGGGGTGATCGCTCGTCGCCGGCCCCGCGGGCCAGCTCGACCGCGACAAAGAGGATGCTCAACGCAATCACCGCCTCGACCGGCCGCTGCGCAGGGTTACCACGCCGAGCGTCGAGAGCGCGAGGGTGATGCTGTGCGCCGCCGTGAACGCGGTCACCACCTTCACGAGCTGCAGCGGCCGCCGCACGAGGAACATCAGCCCGACCACGAACAGGATGTGATCGAAGCCGAAGAGCAGGTGCTCGACCCCGAGCCGGAGGTATGCGGGCACCGCCATCGCGCCGCTCGCCTCGGCCGACACCACGACGCGCGGCGCCTCCGGCCGCAGGAGGTGATCGACGGACGCGCCGTCGCGGAAGCGCACGCGGAGCAGCACGTCGGTGAGAGTGCGGGGCAGCCCCGCAATCTCGATCGGCGCGGCCGGCAGCCCGCCGGCGCCGCAGGCGATCGTCCAGCGCTCGATCAGCGCCGACGCGGTCACGTCGGGCACTGCCCGGTCCGCTTCGCGACACTCGGCCGGGAATACCGGCAACAGCGGCAGGCGGCGGATCAGTCCGGGCTCGGGGTCGGGCTGGGTCGGTTGTTTCCAGAGCACCTCGAAGCGTCCCGCGGACACCTCGGTCAGTTGGAGATAGGCGGGCCGCACCTCATGGGCGGCGAGCGCCGACGAAAGCGCCACCGCGCCCGCCAGCGGCAGCATCCAGGCCCGTGCGCGTCGCGCCCGCCGCGGATAGCCCGCCATGGTCTATCGCGGCTCCTGTGCGGCGCTGGCCCGCGGCTCCTGTGCGGCGCTGGCCCGCGGCTCCTGCCCGACGCCGACCGACCCCGGCATCCGGACCTCGTAGCGTTCGCGCAACGCCTCCATCGCGGCCTCGTTCTGCTCGCGCCGCCGGGTCTCCAGCAGGTCCGCGGCGACCCGGTCGCGGACTTCGTGGAGCGCCGGCATCCGCGGCTCGGTGCGACCGATCACCTGGACCAGATGGGCGCCGTGCGCCGACTCGATCGGCCCCTGCCACGCGCCCGCCCCGACCGAACGCAGCGCGGTCGCGAAACCCCCGCCGAACAGCTCCGCGACTTCCGGGTCCGTCCGCTCGGCATACTCCCTGAGCAGCATGAACGGATCGCCGAGCCGCCGCCACCGGTCGTCCCCGCCGGCGCGCACCTCCCGCAGCAGGGCCGCGGCATCGTTCTCCGGGTCCGCTCGCCGATCACGGCTCAGAAAGACGTGCCGGAACGTGGTCCGGCGCGGCTCGCGGTACCGTTCAGGGTGGGCCGCGTAGTGTCCTTCGACCTCCCCGGGTGCCGCCGCCGGCACCTCGGCGCGGTCCTCCAGCATGAACGTCATCTTCTGCGCGAGCCGGCGGCGGATGATGGGGTCGTCCCGGTCGAGGGCCAGCCGCTGCCCCTCGCGATAGAGGATCTCCTCGCGGACCGCCTCCTCGATCAGGCCCGCGAGCTCCCCGCCGGTCGGCGGCCGGTCCCACTGCGCCGCCCACCGCTCGCGGATGGCTCCGATCTGCTCGTCCGTCACCGTGATGACGCGGCTCGCCGCCGCCGTGTCGTCCAGCCATCGATCGAGAGCGAACACGCTCGCGCCCAGCAGGAGAAACACCAGGAGCGGTGACCGGCCGAGGGTCGATGTCATGTTCGAGGACCGTGCATGTGCGTGGGTCGCAAGGGATCGCCCGTGGGGAAGGGCCATCTTCCCAGGTGGCTGTCGCGGGGGCCGTGGTCGTCTCGACGCCGCGGAGTGCGGCGGCGCGCATCAGTCCAGCAAGCGAAGCACGGCGACAGCGACTCCGGCCACGCCGACGGCGGTTCCGATCATCCACTTCAGCAACCTGACCTCAAGCGCAGCCATGTCGGCTCTGAGCGCGGCGATGTCGGTCTTGGTTGCCAGCTCGTGGCCGTGGTCGGCGCCGGCGTCGCGGGCGACGCCGACCACGGCTTCGGCGAAGGCTTCGTCGGCGCCGGAGGCGCCGCGGGCAAGCTCGGCCGTGGCGGCCGTCAACGTCTTCACGGCCGCGTGCGTATCGAACGGCATCCGGTCAGCGTACCACAGGAGCTGTAGTCCCGAAGAGAGATGAGCCGGCTCGCGGAGTGCGCGATGTTGCGTTCGGGGGCGCGCACCGTCGAACCGAAGTCGAAGTGACGTCAGAGAGGCTCAGCGTTCTTCGGACCCGGAGGTGAAAATAGCGGCATCGAATTCGTGGCGCGGGCGGTTCGATATCGACCGCCCTTGAGCTTCTCGATCGCGCCGTCGGCCACTAGCCGCTCCAGCCAGCTACACGCCTGGTTCTTCTGCTCGCCCAACACCTTGGCGACGTCGGCCTCGGTTCTGGGCTCGTCCAGGTACCGCAGTAGCAGTCCTCTCACGCTTGCAAGCAACTCCTCGGCCGGGCTGAAACCGTCCCCGAAATCAGGTTCGAAGACTGGCGTCGGTGTCGCCGTCTTGGAGGGCTGGGCGTCCACTGGTTCCTGATCGCTCCGAGTCTCGCGAAGAACGGAGGCGAGGCCCAACGTGGGAGCTGCCTCGGGCGGTGTGTCCAGGAGCGAGCCGAGAGCCTCCGCGCTGTCGGGATTCAGCCATCGACGCGCTCCGCGCTCCAACAGCGCGTCGAGGCCCCTGCCCATCTCGCCGGTGGCGCGGACGTAGACCGAAACGAATCGATGCCGGTCGAGTTGCTCGATCGCGCCGGCCCAGGTCCCGCCCTTCTCGAACTCCGCGCTGACGACCAGCGCCGCGTCCGCCAGCGCGTAGATGAGCTTGTTGCGCTGCATCGCGTGTCCGACGAGGAAGCCGGTGGCGGGGTCGTACGGGCAGATCAGGACCAGCCGACCGTCCATCAATGCGTCGCGGTGCTCTCTGCGCGTGGCGGCGCGTTCGAGACCGTCGGCCAGCACGCACGCCACCGTCCCGCCCGCGTCGAGCGCGCCGCGCATCGCGGCCTGATCGATGCCGCGGGCTCCACCCGAGACCAGCGTGCGCCGCGCCCCGGCGGCCAGCCTCCCGACGCCCTCGGTGTAGGCGATCAGGGTGTCGTCCACGTTTCTGGAGCCGACGACGGCCAACCCCCCCGCGTCCAGGTTCGCGCGGTTCCCGCAACCGTACAGCACCGGGGGCGCCTGTTCCCGCAGGCGTCTCTTCAGCCGTCGCGGGTACTGCGCATCCGCGCGGCTGGTGACCCAGAGCGCGCGCGCACCCCAGCGCTCCATCGCCTGGCTGAGGAGGAAGCCCCGGTCGAGCAACCGGCAGATCCGTTCCGCATCGAGGTCGAGTCGACACTCCTCGATCAGTGGCCGCGCGCTGTCCCCCAGCAGGTCGGCGGGCTGGCGCCGCAACTCCCGGAGCCGGCGCGCGAGGCGGTTGTACTCGCCGGCCGCCAGAGGCTTGGGAGGAGAGGACCGCCGTTCTCGTCCCGTGATCAACGGCGCGGTCAGCAGCAAAATCGCCCGCGTGTTCACAGAGGGGGCGTCGTTCATGACCGGCCTCCCGCGTTCGCGAGGGCCAGCGGCCACACCGGGCCGCATCCCTGCCGGCGCAGCTCCCAGGCGGCGACGGTGAAGGTCCATCGGGAATCCACGATGTCGTCGACCAGCAGCACGGGTCCAGTCAGGATAGCGTCTTCGGCGACGGCCAGCGAACCGACGACGTTGCGGGCCTGACGGTCGCTGTTCTCCATGGTCCTCTGTTCCGGCCGGGCGCCCTTCTTCCGCAGCACGTCGCTGAACGGCAGGTCCAGCGCCGCGGCGAGGCGGCGCGCGAAGTCGGGCACGAGATGCGGATGCCTGAGCGACGGAATGGCGGCGACCCAAACGGGAGACGGGTCGGGACGCCACTCTCGCAGCAACGCCGCGCACGCGCCGACCAGCTCGTTCGAGAACCGGCCCTCTTGCAGCTTACCGCGCCTGACCAGCTGTCCCCAGCCTGCGTCGTTCCAGACGCAGAGCACCCTTCCCGGCTGTGGCCGGTGTTCCGGGTCGATGCGGGTTCCCGGAGGCCACTGCCGCCGCGGTTCCACCGGCAGGCTCGAACGGCGCAGGAAGGCGACCGCCTCGGCCACGATCTCCGGACCGCACGCGGCGGGCAGCGGCGGCAGCGGTGGCGGCGAGATCCCCGGCGGGTCTCCATCGAGCGCCCGTATCAGGAACGCCATGTGGTCGGAGGAGAGCTGCACGTACTTCTGCATGTCCCCCTGCTCCTCACGCCGCAGCGCCGTGAGCCGTTCCGCCCGATCCCAGAAGACGTCGCTCAGTGCCGCCGCCGTCAACTGCCACGACGGGCCCTGCTTGACGATGGGTGCGGGCGATTCCAGGGACAGTAGTTGGAGCGTCTTCTGAATCCGGCCCGCGCTGACGTTGACCCTCGCCTCGATTTGGCGTTGCGTCAGCCCGTTGTCGTCGGCTTCCAGCGCCCCCAGAACGTCTGCTACCTCGTTGCGCGTGGGAAACGCGCTCTTGATGAAGTAGCCGGTGATCTCTGTGTCCTCCCCGCCACTGAGCAGCACGCCGCGGGCCGCCTCCAGCGCCCGCCCGGCGCGGCCCACCTGCTGGTAGTAGGCCACGGCGGAGCCGGGCGACTGATAGTGGATGACGAACGCCAGGTCCGGCTTGTCGAATCCCATGCCCAGGGCCGTGGTCGCCACCAGCGCCTTCACGCGGTTGTCGAGCAGAGCCTGCTCCAACGCCTGTCGGTCCGGGCCGGTCTCGCCGGTGTAGGAAGCCGCTTCGATGCCGCGGGACAGGAGCCAGGCCGCCACCTGGGCGGCGTCTCGCACCGTCAACGTGTAGACGATACCGCTCCCTGGCAGCGATGGCAGTCTCTCGGCCAGCCAGGCGAGGCGTTCAGCCTGACCGGGCATTCGGATGGTCTGCAGCGCGAGAGACGGCCGGTTGAGATCGCCCCGCAAGACCTGGAGGTTCGGTCCCAGGATCGCCTCGAGGTCAGCCATCACGCGAGCGTTGGCGGTGGCGGTGGTCGCCAGCAGGCGAAGATTGGGAGGCAGGATGCGCACCGTGCGCTCGATCAAACGATAGTGGGGGCGAAAGTCGTGGCCCCAATCGGAGATGCAGTGGGCCTCGTCGATGACGAGCAGTGCGATGCGCTCGGCGACGTCCCCCAGCACCTGGTCGCGAAATCGCTCGTTCGCCAGTCGCTCCGGGGAGATGAGAAGCATGTCCACGGCGCCCGCCCGGGCCGCCTTCTCCACGCGGTCCCACTCTTCCTGGTTGTCCGAGTTGATCGTCTCGGCGCGGACGCCCATCCGCTCCGCGGCCGCGATCTGGTTGCGCATCAGCGCCAGCAAGGGGCTGACGAGGAGCGTCGGTCCCTGACCCGCTTCGCGCAGCAACCGGGTGGCAATGAAGTAGACGAAGCTCTTTCCCCAGCCCGTCTTCTGGACCAGGAGCTGTCGACCGCGCCCCTCCACGAGGAGTCGGATGGCTTCTTCCTGTCCGTCGCGGAAGCGTGCGTCTTGCCGCCCCGTGCCCCGCTTCAGGAGATCCAAGGCGCGGAGGGAGTCGTAGTGCATGTCGGTGGTCGATCGTACCGGGCTGGGTCATAGTCGGTCGGAATTTCTTTCAGAGCAGCGTGGTCTTCCTGCGCCCGTCGGGCTGCCAAGGTTGGCTGGGCAGCTCTCACGCTACCGTCCGGGATAGTCGGCCCGGCGATACTCCGCTCCGGACAATCGCACCAGAAACCACCAGCAAGCACCATCGGAATCTCTTGTCACGGTCGCCGACAAGCGCCTGCCCCACATCCGCAGTGTCAACGGTGTGCGACACGTGTGGGTCGCAGCCCGAGTTCTCTACCTGTAGCCGAGACGGCCTCGCCATCATGCTACGAAGAGTGTCGACGGCTCGTTCCACGCCAGCAACGGGAGAATGGCGGCGCGAGGCTGCGGCCCGTCGGTCGCCCCGGACCATCCCCCCGTCGCTTCCATCGCGAGAGGCCCGCGCTCTCAACACGGCCGCGTCGGCGCCAAGCTCGAGTGTCGCCGGGGTTCACGCCCCGGCCTTCGTTGAGGGAGCCCCCCTGGATCTGGTCACCCTCATCCCGAGTGTCGCCGGGGGTTGCGTTCAAAAATGCGCGCAACTATCCTTGACTGTCGCCGGTGCCGGCTGACACGATGGCCCGATGAATGGCCGGCAGTTCATCGCGAAAGTCCGCAAATGGGCGAAGGGCCGGAATCTGGCGGTGCGCTTCGTGGCGTCGGAAGGGCCGGGATCGCACGGAACGCTCTACGCGGGTGATCGCAAGACGACCGTCAAGGACCGGAAGAAGGAGATTGGCAAGGGACTGCTCGCGAAGATGCTCGACGACCTCGGAATCGACGGGGACGATATCTAGTCGGCGGAATGCCGGGAGATGTCCCGAGCGAAGAGAACCGAACTCATGTCTGACACATACAACTATCCCGCCGAGGTCGAACGCGACGAGGACGGCCGCTATGTCGTCGCGTTCCCCGATTTCGGGTGGGGCGCAACGGACGGTGCGACCCGGGACGAGGCGCTGGCCGAAGCCAGGGATCTGCTTCGTGAGCTGATCGCGGCGACGATGCGGGAGGGCAAGGGTTTGCCCGAGCCGTCGCGCGCCACCAAGCGCCGGCCCCTCGTCGTGCCGCCGGTGCCGATTGCGCTGAAGGCGGCTCTCTACGAAGCGTTCCGCGAGGCCGGTGTGTCGCAACGCCGTCTCGCTCGCGATCTCGACGTTGCCGAGAGCGAAGTTCGGCGCATGCTGAATCCGGACCATGCCACCAAGTCGGCAGCGATCGACCGCGCCTTGCGCCGGTTGGGCAAGCGGGTCAGCGTGACCGTTGGGGAGGCTGCGTGATGATCCGCGCCGTTGCCTCCACGGCCGAGGGATGATCCTGCGCGGCAGTGGTCGCCCTGGCGCGGAAGGCTGGCGCAGGAAGCAAAATCGCGGCGGAGTACATCCCGGCGACCGCCACCCCCCGTACACAGGAACGCGCCGAGGACGATCACCAGGACGACGGGATGGTGGACTCACGGTCTGCCCTTCGTGCTCGACCCGGGAGCTTGGCGCGCGGACTGAACTTCACCCTGACGACCGGCCTGGGCGACCTGGACCTGCTCGGCGAGGTGACCGGGGGTCGAATGGTGTATCGTGGGTTGGCTGATGCTGGCGATTTCCGTTGCGCTCGAACTGCCGACTGTTCTGGTCTGGGTGGCCGGCGCAGCCGGTACCGTGATCGCGGCGTTGTTGGGCTTCGTTCTCTGGTTCCTGCGCCGGGAGATGACCACGAACGAGAGGACCCACCGGGAGCTGACGACCAGCGTCCAGAGGCTGCTTGAGGGCAACGTTGAGTGGATTCGATCAGTGAGCGAACGCATCAACAAGACGGACGACAAGATCGATCAGGTTCGCAGGGAGTTGACGTCTGAGAGCAGGAGCATCGCTCGGCGACTAGCTCACGTGGAGTCGCGTCTATGGAAAGAAGGGAATCGCGATGACAGACGAGACCGCGCAACAGAAGATTGAACGACTCGAAGCCGAAGTCAAGAACCTGCGGCTCGGTATGGGTGCGTTGATCGTGTGCTTGGTTAGGGTCGGGGTCGAAGGCAGATTCCCTTTTGCGGATGACAGTCGAGTGCTGGGTTTGCCCATTGCCATGGGGAAGGCCGGGATTCCCCCCGCAGCAGCCGAGATTCTAAGTCGCTACAGCACAGAAGCTGCGGCTGCAGAACAGGATGAACTCGTTGAAGCTTCGACCCAGTGACCAGCGGGCTGGTGTCGGGCAGTGGACCAGATCGGGTTCCGCCCGCACTTGGCCGACACTTGTGGGTCGCGGCCTCCAGAGCCCGCCGGTTCGCGCCGCCGCGGATCGAGTTCGTTGCGACGAGCCCGGCCCGCCGCGCCCTGCCCGCGGCGATCTGCCGGCCTGCCTTCTCGAACCAGTAGCAGACCAGATCCGCTTCCGCCGGAACGCGCCCGGCATAGGTCTTGAACATCCGCGACACGTAGTCGTCGCCGAGGTGCGTGATCAGGAGCTTGCCGCCCAGGAACGGTGGGTTCCCGATCACGACGTCGGCCACCGGCCAATCCGGTTCGGCGTTGTCCGGCGTCACGATCGCATCCCGGCATTCGATGGTGTCGAGCGGCTTCAGGATAGGGTTGCGGGCCTCCGAGAATCCGTTGCGCCGCATCCACTGGATCTCGCCGATCCAGACCGAGACGCGGGCCAGCTCGGCGGCGTAGGGGTTGATCTCGATGCCCTTGACGTTGGCCGGACCGATCTCCGGGAACGCGCGCTGGAAGCCGAGCGCTTCCGCCTCGAACTGCACCCGATGTTCCAGGTCCTTGAGCGCCTGCAGTGCCAGGTACAGGAAGTTGCCGGAGCCGCACGCCGGGTCGAGCACCGTGAACGCGCGCAGCCGGTTGAGGAACGCTCGGTACCGTCGCTCGGCCTCCCTCCGTCGCCTCGTACGAGTGGAAGGCGCCCTCGCGGCATCCGCGCGCTCGAGCTCGGCGGCGATCCCGGCCTTCTCCGCCTCCCACTGGGCGAGCCACGGGCGGATCACCACCGGCTCGACGATCAGCATGATCTTGTCGCGGTCGGTGTAGTGCGCGCCGAGCTGGGTGCGCTTGCCCGGATCGAGCCCGCGCTCGAACAGCGTGCCGAGAATCGACGGGTCGATCTCGGACCAGTCGAGCCTCGAGGCCGCGAGCACCGTGTCGATGTCCGCCCGATCCAGCGGCAGCGCCGCGTCGTCGTCGAACAGGCCACCGTTGAACCAGTCGACCGTCTCGAAGCCGACCCTGCCGCCGCGGGCCATCTCGCGGAAGAGATGACTCGCCAAGTCCGGGAACTGCGCCGGGGTGCGCCGCGCCTGCTCCAGCATCCGCGTGAACATGTGGCCCGGCAGCAGGCCGACGTCGTCCGCGAACATGCAGAAGACGAGCCGGTTCACGAAGTGCGCCACCGCGTGGGGGTCGTGGCCGCGCTCCCGCAGCGCCTGCGCGACCGTGGCGAAGGATTCCGCCGCCCGCTCGGTGAGCGATTGCCGGGTCTCTCCCGGCCGCAGCCGCTCCGGGTCCGAAAACGCCCACTTGAGCCGATCGCGCGTCGCCGCGTCGGCGAGGCCGTCCAGGCCGAACTCGTACGTCTTGCTGACGCTGTTTGTCCAGTTGGTGCGGATGCGGAACCGCAGCATGTCGGAGACGATCAGCAGCGGCGGGTTCTCCAGCGCCAGGGCGTACTGCCTGAGCTGCCCGAACGCGGCGTCGAGGTCGGCCCGCTGGCCCTTGTACTCCCAGGCGAAGTGATGCCGCTTCCAAACGTCGGCCCAGCCGTCGCCGCCGGAGTCCTTGCGGGCGCCCCGCTCGAAGCAGTACGTCTTGCCCGCCGGATCCCCCTCGGCCGGCGTCGGTTCACCCAGCAGCCGGCACAGGTCGATGAAGTGCTCCTGCGACGCGGAGCGCTCCTTCAGCGCGGAAGCCCGCCACTTGGTGATGAACTCGTACGGCGTCATCGGAGCATTCAGCCCAGTCCAGAACTACGGCGGCAGGCGCCGCGGACGACGATGTCCTTTGCCGGGAGCGCCCGACCGCAGCATAGTCGATCGAGAACCGGCGAAAAACCAACTACTTCAGCGACCGCGGAGGCGATGTCTCCGCGCGCCCTTGCTGACCGACGCGCCGCCACCCAGGGTTGCTTGACCGACGAGCCCTGCCTCCGGTTCAGCCGCTCCCGCGGAACGATCGGGGGTACCGATGGCCGCGTCGACAGATGTTGCAGCCTCCCCCGTTCCCGCGCTACGGTGTCTCAGGTAGCAGCCCCATATCGTGGCACTGTGGTGGCCTCGAAGCGGCTCTAGCCAACCGGGCAAACACCGCCGGAAAGGGACTCAGAATAGTCTTCCGACGTCGTCCGGGTGGCGCGAACTCTCGCCCGCAGGAATCGCAGCCGTGTTTCAGGTGCGGCGTAAATCCTAACTCACCGTTGCAGAACTTCGCTGCTCCGCAAGACGAGCAGCTTCCTGACAGGATGCGTCCGTGGAGATGAGGCAGTGCAGATTGCGCCATCCACAGCCGTACAACCGTCGGATCGAGGACTATTCCATCGATCACAACTTCAGAATAGGTTTCGTCAATAGTCGGCGTAGCGTCGCTATCCCTAAGGAACGCATGAAGATGAATTCCCTCCTCCTCAGGACGAGAGCTCGTCCACAGGAACGCCTGATTGGATCCCCAAATCTGAAGGCCGCCCGGATAGTCCGATTGGCAGATCTCTATAGCCCGTCCGGCAGGTTCCGCAGTGCGTTCCTGAAAGCCACACGCTACCCGAGCGACCTGAATTGGGTTTCCCACAGCGACTTCGCCATCCCTAAAGTACCTACCGCATCCGGCGCATAGATGGCGCCGATGTGGGTGAACGCTAAACCAATCTCGATCCAGATGAGGATACTCGCAGAACGTGCAAGCCAGATATTTCGTTTCGTAGCCGAAAACAGAACTCACCATGTGGTAGATCGCGTCGTGCTCGGACACTGTGAGTCCTGCTGCAGGCAAGGCACCCCCAAACAAACGTACCGCGCGGACGGTGGTGTCCATGTTCTTCTGGCCATCAGATCTGGTCCTGGTGTGGATGTGTATTCCATGGTCCAGAGTGCGCAGAGTCGTATCGTAAACGGGAGCCACCGCACCCCAAAGCGCCACTCCCCCGGGGAACTCCTCAAAACGGAGTTCCACGGTCTCTCGATCGGTAATCATCGGGACATCGGCAAGGCGACAGGCTTCGGCCCGAAGTCCGTACTTGGCGGTTGCATCAGCTCTATGTGCCAGACACCAATACCTAGTACCACCGTCCCTGCGCTTCCCCACAGAGACAATATTGCAGGACTCCTTGTCGGAGCGAGCTGCCTCGGGGTACGCGACGGGCAGTGGTATCTGATGCTCGGACCGGCGGCCACGCGTGCGCTTGTAGCGTATTGTCTCTTTCATTGAGCAGCCCTCTGGTGCGATGGAAATAAGTCAAATTGTGCCTTGCCGAATCGACGACAGCCAGTCTCGGAGTGCACGGATCTGCGACTCGGTCAACTCGGTTCCCCAGCGGCCCACCAGCTGAATCGCAGAATGGCCCTTCTTCTGCAGGATTTCATTAAGAGCTTCAAGTGTCTCTGCTCGGCCTCGGGCGATCTCTGCGGGTGTCTTTAAGGTAATTGGATCTGTGCCCAGAATGTAGTTTTTAATCCGCGAGTCAAAAGACTGGTGATTGTCTAGTTTGTGTTGATTGCCACAGACATCAACAATAATGGTCTTCGGTTAGCGGGTCGTGGCGAGAAAATCCACGAAAAGGTGTGCAGGTACGGCGGGCGTGTGCCGATGACGCGGCGGTGAAGTATCGGGACGCGCAAGAGCGATGACCGCGGCGGTTCGAAGGTGCGCATCGAGCGCCTCGAACGAGACAAGGCGAAGCTGATCGAGGAGCGGGATCACTGGAAGCGCCGCAGCGAGCATCTGGAGAAGGAGCTCGAGGCGGCGCGGCGCGCCGGCCGCCGACAAGCGGCCCCCTTCGCCAAGGACCGTCCGCAGGGACGCGGCGGGCGTCCCGGGCGGCGAGCCGGGGCGGAGTACGGCAGGCAGGGGGGCGCCGCCGGCCGCCGACGCAGGCTGACGAGACCCACGTGGCGCCGGCCCCGACGAGCTGTCCGGACTGCGGCGGCGCGGTCGCGCTGGACCGTGTGGCGTCGCAGTATCAGGAAGACCTGCCCGAGGTGCGTCCCCTCGTGCGGCGCTTCGACATCGAGGTGGGCCAC
The DNA here is from genome assembly GCA_965229825.1 of Vicinamibacterales bacterium. Taxonomy (GTDB): domain Bacteria; phylum Acidobacteriota; class Vicinamibacteria; order Vicinamibacterales; family UBA8438; genus JAJEEA01. The sequence goes on along the minus strand of CBDDJQ010000007.1, from coordinate 222,390 downwards.
TGCTCGCAGTGTCAGCGGCGCGTGCAGGGCCGGCACGCGCTGCAGACCTCCGACGCGTTGGGCGCGGCTGCCGCTCAACTGGGCCCGAACGTCGCCGCGCTGGTCGTCGAGTTGCACACCGAGCTGGGCATGCCGCTGGAGAAGGTCGTCCGCGTTCTGCGGACGCAGTTCGGACTGTCGGTGACCAAGGGCGGCCTGGTCCAACTGCTGCACCGCACCGCCGACGCGGCGGCGCCCGCGTATGCGGCGCTGCGCGAGCAGGTCCGCTGCAGTCCGGTGGTCACGCCGGATGAGACCGGCTGGCGGGTGAACGCGATCCTCCACTGGCTGTGGGCGTTCGCCACCCCGGAGACGACGGTCTATGCCATCTGCGACGGCCGGGGGTTCGCCGAGGCGGCGGCGGTTCTCGGCCCCGACTTCGCCGGCGTGCTGGTGCGGGACGGGTGGGTGGCCTATCGCGGCTTCAAGAAGGCGCCGCATCAAACGTGCCTGGCCCACCTCTTGAGACGGTGCAAGGACTTGCAGGCCGCTCATCCCGACAGCCCGTGGGCGGGCGCGGTGCAGGCGGTCCTGCGGGACGGCCTCGCCCTGCGGGACCGCTCGAACGCGGGCGAAATCAGTGAGCACGGTCTGGCGTCGGCCCGCGGTCGGCTCGCCGCCCGGCTCGGCCGGCTGATCGACACCGCGCCGCCGTTGGCCGCCGCCGAGCGCTTCGCCAAGCACTTGGCCAACGAATTCCCGGCGGTGTTCCTCTTCTTGTGCGACCCGTCGATCGACGCCACCAACTGGCGGGCCGAACAGGCCATCCGACCCGCAGTGGTCACGCGTAAGGTCTGCGGCGGCAACCGCACCCGGCGCGGGGCCGACACCCAGCAGGTGCTGGCCAGCGTCGTGCGTACCGCCCGCCAACGCAACCTCGACCCGCGCTCGCTGATCACGACGATGCTGTGCGCCCCCGAACCCGTCGTGCCCGAAGCGCTTGCGTTGCCGCCGCCCGCCTGACGCCGGGCGGCGTGGAAACCGCTCATCCGCTTCCCGTCCTCCTGCGCGCCCCCGGCCCGCACTCAATCCGCGCCGTCCCGCCGCCGCCCGAGCCCGCGACCCGTGGGTTTCGCCGCCAGCGGCGGGAACGCCACCAGGCAGCTCGCCGCTGTTCGCGGCGTCGGTCCCCGCCGCGTGTCCCTCATGGCGGCGGCGCCGTCGCCGGGACCCGCGTGGTCTCGCGCCGCCGCGGGGGACCGGGGCGCCGCGGAGCCGCCAGACCCAGCGCTCCGCGAGCGAACCAGCCGGACCGACCGTCGCTGCCGATGACGCGCCGACAAGCTGCCTTGGCGACAATGGGACTGCGAGTCTGCCATGGGCGCTCTCAACAGCGACATGCTCTGCACAGGTCCGCCGGCCGGCGAGTCGCCCCTCGTGCCCCTCGTTTCCGGCCTCCTCACAGCCACAGAGACCGACGCTGCGATGCCGACAAATCTGCGCGGGGACAACCTCGTCATGCAGCAACTTCCCCGACGGCTCGGTTCATTTCCGCCCATTTCCACTGGAGAAAATCAGTCCCGCACCCGGTAACCGAATACCAATAATGTTTCCTGTCAACTGTCCATCGGAACGCATTCGGAGGCGATGCTGAGGGAAGCGCTCGTATGCCTGCACGGCGTCCACTTTGGCATCTATTTCGAAACCGCTCATGACGAATTGATCCACGCCGGTTACCTTGCCAGAGACGACAAAGATATGGTCACCCCTCGAAAGGCGTTTCCGAATGTCCGGACGGCATGCCCCGAGCGTGGGCGTGGGGCCATCAAGATAGGGATCCTTGACATGTTTGCCTAGCTCAGGGTCGTAGCCGGAGCTTGTGATGAAGATCTTGCCAATCATAGCGGCTATCCTTCGTTGATCAACTTCCAATCTAGTTTTTGTTTAAGTGCGTTTCCTTGGTGCCTACCCAAGATACCATCAAACTGCAAGCGGCCAACGACAATGCCGGGTCCGACTCCCAGTAGTTCGGCGAAGTCGTGGATGGATTCACTTGTAAACGCCTGTTGGCGTACGAAGTCGCCAAGCAGTCGTGGTGGAATTAGGGTGTCAGCCGCGAAACGATTGGCCTCCAGCTCAAGTTGCTGCATTTCGGGATCGACAACGCGGTCCGCGAGATCCTTGTCGGCATTATCAATCACAAACCCGCGCTTGTGGCGATGGAGCAACACGTGCGCGAGCTCATGGAAAAACGTGAACCACAGCTGGTCGTCGGTCTTGTAGCGCAGGGTCAAGCCAACGAGTGCGCGTTTGTCGCTCAGCCATCTGGCGCAACCGCTGATGGCGGTATTTTGGAGCTCCGGTACCCAGACAACGGCCACTCCGGCGGCGGCGCACATCTGCTGGACCGGGTCGACGGCTTCGTTGGTTCGTCGGCGGGTCAGGCGGCGGAGGTCGCTGAGAGACGAAAGTAGTCGGTTCTCATCGAAGGGCGCGACTTCCAACCCGCTGGCTAGGAGTTCGGTCTCTCGGACCCATGCGGCGATGGATTCCTCGCGGATCTTGAATCTCCTGGTTTGCCTGTACGTAACAGCGGCGGAGGCCCAGACGGACTTCCAGCTTTCGGGGGAGGAGACGCCAAAGAATCCCAGCAGGACGTCGGCCTCCGAGCGGCCGGACGGCAAGGAGAAGTTCAGTCGGCGCATTTCCTTCAAGGGGAAACGCTGGGCCCACTGGTTCCATTCGGGCGCCTTTGACCGCTCTCGCTGGCGAGCGATGGCCTCGCTGAAGTTCCGCTGGAGATTCAACCAGAAGTGGGCAGGTCGCTGAAGTACCCTCTCGAGAGCAAGAGCTGTCGTGGGTGTAATAGGCGCCTTCCCGCTGCAGATCTCGCTGATGGTCTTGGGCGCGAGGCCGGTCCGACGGGCGAGTTCGCGCTGAGACCACTCGTGAACGCCAAGGTACTCCAGCACGGTCTCGCCAGGGTGGGTGGTGGCGACGGGCTCAAGCAGGGTGTGGTGTTGGCTATCCATGGGTATCCTCGATCGCCACGATCTCGATTGCCGTTATGGTCTTCCATCGTTGTTGCTCATCGGAGCGGTCCGCAGGGTGCGTGTTCTCGAGCGGGCGGAGGAGTAGGCGAGACGGCTGTTTCACGTCGATGGAGAAGAGGCCAGCGCGGTTGCCGTGGAGCTCGTGGCAGCGTTCTGGGCCGGAATTCGGGGGCCAGAAGTCCGCGAGGGATTCAGCAGCGTGCAGAGCGTCAAGGCGTAGGGCGATTTTCTTGGCCATGGCGGTGCCGTAGTGGCGCTTCCGCGCGGGCTCGTCCTGGAGGGTGGTACGGAGCCGGTTATTCGGGACGCTGAACTCCATGTGTTCCCTTCAAGGTTAACCTCCTGGAGCCAGTTGGCGTTACCGGAATGGTAACACGGGTGTGCTGGAGGAGCAAGGGAGGGGTTCTGCCGGGTGGCGGAGCGGCGGAGGGGTGGCGGCGGTGCGGGTCGCGGTGGGCGTGGCGGGTGATGACGGCCGTCAGCCACGCCGCCAGATGCAGAGGTGGACGGGGAGGATGGGGCCTTGCGGCGGCGAGGGCTGGACCATGCGGGCCGGGCATATGGGACCGGAGGTCCACGTGAGCACGGGTCCGCGGGGCAGGCTCCGCTTGGGGCGGGTGCGTCGGCCGGTTGCGGGGCCGATAGCCGACGGACGGCGGCGAGTCTACTGCCCGTTCACACCGGTCGTCGCGGCCCCCCGCCGCAGGTGCCGGTCGGCCCAGTTCAGCATCTCGGCCACGGTGTGCAGCACCGATTCGCGGGCGGCGTAGCCGTGGGACTCGTTCGGCAGGGTCACGTAGCGCACGGTGCCGCCGTGGCCCTTGAGGGCCATGTACATCCGAGCCGACTGTATGGGGAACGTGCCGGAGTTGTTGTCGACCTCGCCGTGGATCAGGAGAATCGGCTCGTCGAGGTTCTCGGCGTGGAAGAACGGCGACATCGCCGCGTAGATGTTCGTCGCCTCCCAGAAGGTGCGGCGCTCGTTCTGGAACCCGAAGGGGGTCAGCGAGCGGTTATAGGCGCCGCTGCGGGCGATGCCCATCTGGAAAAGGTCCGAATGGGCCAGCAGGTTGGCGGTCATGAAGGCGCCGTAGCTGTGTCCCCCGATGCCGATGGTGTCGCGGTCGGTGACTCCCCGCGCGACGACGGTGTCGACCGCGGCCTGCGCGCTCGCCACGAGCTGTTGCACGTAGGTGTCGTTGGCGGTCTCGCCGGAACCGATGATGGGCATCGTCGGGCCGTCGAACACGGCGTACCCCTGGGTCAGCAGGAGCAGGTGCGACGCGCCGCGAATGGCGGTGAACCGGTTGTCCGATCCGCTGACCTGGCCCGCGAGCCGCGGGTCGACGAATTCGCGGGGGTAGGCCCACATCAGCATGGGGACGCGCTCGCCGTCGCGGTATCCCGGCGGCAGATACAGGGTGCCTGAGAGCTGCACGCCGTCGGCCCGCTCGTAGGTGATGAGTTCCTTGCGGATGCCGGCGAGTTGCGGCGCGGGGTTCTCGTAGGCGGTGAGGGGGCGCATGGTGTCGGCGTCGAGGTCCCTCACGTGGTAGTTCGGCGGCTCGGTGCGGGTCTCGCGCCGGGTGAGGACGACGCTGCCGTCGTCGGAGAGCGGGGCGAGGGCGACCTCGTAGGCGTCGGCGGCGCTCTGGAACAGCCGCTCGCTCTCGAGGGTGGCGAGGTCGAGCCGGTCGAGGAACGGGCGGTCGCCGTCGGGCGAGGCGCCGGCGCCGGTCAGGTAGATGGCGCCGCCGGTCTGGCGGATGACGCGACCGCCGGGGCGCGCGACGCCGAGGGGGTTGCCGGCGGCGGCATAGCGGTCCTCGGTGCTGCGGTCCCACAGCGTGCGCGGTTCGCCGCCGTCCGCGTCGAGCAGCGTGGTCCGCGTCCACCGGGTGGGCCGGTCGTTCTCGGTGAGCAGCGCCGTGCCGTCGTCGGTCCAGGCAATCCCGCTGAAGCGGGACTCGGTGCGGGCGATCTCGGCCGGCTCGGCGTCGAACGGCGCGGCGTGCGCAAGCACGCGGTCGCGATGGGGAACCGTGGCGCGGGGGTCGCCCCCGTCCTCGGCCTCGACCCAGACGAGGGTGGCGGGCCGGGTGGGGTCCCACGTGAAGCGGCGCGGCCCGGTGGGGACGCCGCCGATGGGGACAGCGTCGGCGAGGGGCAGCCGGGCGATCGAAGCCACGATCTCGCCGCTGCGGTTGCGGACCGTCACGTCCTTGGAAAAGCTGTTGGCGCGGACCAGCCACGAGTAGGGCCGCTCGACCTCGACGGTCAGCAGATGCTCGCCGCTCGGCGAGGCGCTGACTCGCTCGTACAGGCCGGGCCGGCCGATGGCGGTGCGGCGGCCGGTGGCGAGGTCGATGGTGGCGATCTGGCTGGTGAAGTAGTACTCGAACAGCGCCTCGTCGTGGGCGTTCTGCAGGAGGTCCTGGAAGGTCCGGATGGGCGCGGCGCCGCCCTCGTGCTCCTGGATGTTCGGACCCGCCGGCGCCGCGGGCGGGGCGGGGGGCGCGCCGCGGGCGGAGGCCTTGAACCGGCACAGGACGGTGGTCCCCTCGTCGAGCCAGTTGCAGGGGTTGCCCCAGGCGGCGTTGATCGACGTGTCGCTGAGCGGCCGGGGCCGGCCCGTCGCGGTCTCCATGACCCACGCCTCGATGCCGTTGTAGCGTGTGAGGGTGAACAGCAGGTGCGAGCCGTCGGGCGAGTACTCGACGTCGCCGAGCGAGGTCTCGCGCGGCGCGTCGAACGCCTGCTCCGTGCCGTCCGCGATTCGCTTCACGGTGATGCGGCTCAGACCGGCGGTGGTGTGCGGACCGTTGGTGCGCGGATTCACCCGGAAGCCGCCCAGCCGCAGCATGGGGCGCGCCACCTCGGCGATCGACGGCATCGCCGGCCGCGCCAGCAGGGCCACGGTGTCGCGGCTCGGGCTGACGAGGATCTGCGGGGTCGGCGGGGCATCGAGGATGTCGACGATCTCCGCCGGCGGGGTCAGATAGCCGGTCGCCTCCTGGGCGAGAGCCGGAGCGGCGGGGCCGAGGGCCAGGGCCGCGAGCAGGACGACGGCCGGGGTCCGGTCGGCGGCGGTGAGCGGGCGTCGGGGGATGGGAGTTCGCTGCATGACTGCCTTCCAGGTTGCTGGCGCGTGGTGTTCGGAACCCGTGGGCAAGCCCCGCTGCACGCGGTAACGATCCGGGGCTTCGCCACGGCCGCCTCGGGAGGCGCGTCGCCGGCCCGGACCAACCCCTGCCGGGAATCCCCCAGCTCCTGCGGCGGACGCCCGGGCGCCGGGCTGCCTCCCGCCGGGCCATCGTACGCCAGACCTCGACGAGAAACCAGCGCGGCCGGCACCCCGCCGGTTCCGGCGTACCTTTGGAGATTCGGTATACGGTTATCGCATGTTCTCCGCCCGCGTGCCCGCGCTTCGAGCCAATCGTGTCGCGGAAGAGCTTGCCCGTCTTCGGTCCGCGGGGCGGCGGTTCGACGATCTCACGGTGTCGAACCCCACCCGGCTCGACCTGCCCTATCCCCGCGATCTGCTCGCTCCCCTGGCCTCGCCGGACGCCCTCGCCTACGACCCGGCTCCGTTCGGGATGACCGCGGCGCGCGAAGCGGTGGCGGCGCACCTGGCGGAACGGGGCGTCTCCGCCCGTCCCGACCGGGTCGTCCTCACCGCCAGCACCAGCGAGGCGTACACCGTGCTGTTCAAGGTGCTGTGCGATCCGGGCGACGTCGTGCTCGTCCCGCAACCGAGCTATCCGCTCTTCGAGCATCTCACCCGCCTGGACGGGGTGGCGGCGCGGGCGTACCGCCTGGAGTACCACGGGCGCTGGGAGATCGACGTGGACGGCCTGGCCCGGCTGGTCGACGCGCGCACCCGGGCGGTGCTGCTGGTGAGTCCCAACAACCCGACCGGCTCGTTCGTGCGGCGGGACGAGCTGGCGGCGGTCCGCGAGCTGGCGGCGCGGCACGAGCTGGCGATCATCTGCGACGAGGTGTTCGAGCGCTATCCGATGGAGGATCCGCCGCCGGGGCGGTCCGGCGCCCTGGTTGCCGATACCGCGGCGCTGACCTTCACCCTGGGGGGGCTGTCCAAATCGGCCGGGCTGCCGCAGCTCAAGCTGGGGTGGATCGTGGTGGGCGGGCCGGACGGGCTGGCCGCCCGCGCCCTCGAGCGCCTCGAGCTGGTCTGCGACACCTATCTCTCGGTGGCGACGCCGGTGCAGCTCGCGGCTGGCGTGCTGCTCGATCGGTCCCGGCCGGTGGCGGACGCGATTCTCGAGCGGGTGCGGGCCAACTACGCGGTGTTGCGGCAGTCGGCGGACCGGTTTCCGTCGTGTCGGGTGCTGCCCGTCGAGGCGGGATGGTACGCTGTGGTGCAGGTGCCGGCGACCCGTTCGGAGGAAGATCTGGTCGTCGAGCTGCTCCGAGACGATGGGGTGTACGTGCATCCCGGCTATTTCTTCGACTTCCCGCGCGAGGCGTTCCTGGTGCTCAGCCTGCTGCCGCCGCCCGACGTGTTCGCCGCCGCGGCGGCCCGGGTCCTGGCCCGAGCCTCCGCGAGCGCGGGTGATCCGGGTCGGCCGAGAATCCTGCGATGAACGCCCCCACCGTGCCTGTCGTCAAGGACCTCGTGCTGATCGGGGGCGGGCATACCCATGTCGCGGTGCTCAAGCGGTTCGGCATGCGTCCGGTGCCCGGCGTGCGCATCACCCTGATCGCCCGCGACGTCCACACGCCGTACTCGGGGATGTTGCCGGGTCTGGTGGCCGGACACTACACGTTCGACGACGTGCACATCGATCTGGCGCGCCTGACCCGGTTCGCCGGCGCCCGTCTGTACCATCAGCCGGCCGTCGGGCTGGATCTCGACCGGCGCGAGGTGCGCTGCGAGGGACGCCCGCCGGTGGCCTACGACCTGGTGTCGATCAACGTCGGCTCCACCCCCGCGTTCCAGGGAGTGCCGGGGGCGGCGGAGGCGGTGATACCGGTCAAGCCCATCAGCCGCTTCGTCGAGCGGTGGACGCGGCTGCGCGCCCGGGTCCTGTCCGCCGAGGTCCCGGTGCGGATTGGGGTGGTGGGGGCCGGGGCCGGGGGAGTCGAGCTGCTGCTCGCCGTGCAGTTCGCCCTGCGGCAGATGCTGGCGGGCTCGCATCGGCCCGGGCAGTTCCCTGAAATGCACCTGTTCGGGGCGAGCGAGACGATACTGCCCACCCACAACCGCGGCGTGCGGCAGCGTCTGGAGCGCGTGCTGCGGGCGCGGGGCGTGCACCTGCACCTCGGACAGCCGGTGACCGCGGTCCGCGGGGGTGCCGTGGTCACCGGTGACGGCACGGCGGTGGAGCTCGACGAGATTCTGTGGGTCACGCAGGCCGGGGCCCCGCCCTGGCCCCGCGCCGCCGGTCTCGCGGTCGACGACCAGGGCTTCATTCGAGTCGACGACACCTTGCGCTCGACGTCGCATCCCGACGTGTTCGCGGCCGGCGACGTCGCGGCCGTCGCCGGGCATCCGCGCGAGAAGGCCGGCGTGTTCGCGGTGCGCCAGGGCCCGCCGCTGGCCCGCAACCTGCGCCGCGCCCTGCTCGGGCGCCGCCCCCGGCCGTTTCACCCCCAGCGCCGGTTCCTGATGCTGGTGTCCACCGGGGAACGCCATGCGGTCGGGGGGCGCGGCCCCTGGTCGTTCGAGGGCGCCCTCGTGTGGCGCTGGAAGGACTGGATCGATCGCCGGTTCATGGCGAAGTACGCCGACCTGCCGGAGATGCGCACCACCGGTCCGGCGGTGAAGGCGGGACTGGCCGCGCCGGAGGACCTGCAGGCGATCTCGACGGCGGCGATGCGCTGCGGGGGCTGCGGCTCGAAGGTCGGGGCAACCCCCCTCGACCGCGTCCTGGCCCAGTTGACGCCGGTCGCGCGGGACGACGTGCTGGTCGGCCTCGACGCCCCGGACGACGCCGCGGTGGTGCGGGTCCCGCCCGGCAAGGTGCTCGTGCGCACCGTCGATGCCTTCCGGGCCATCGTGGACGATCCGTTCGTGTTCGGGCAGATTACCGCCAATCACTGTCTGGGCGACATCTTCGCCATGGGCGCCGAGGCGCAGACGGCGCTGGCGGTGGCGACGGTGCCGTTCGGGCTCGACCGGAAGGTCGAGGACACCCTGGTGCAACTTCTCGCCGGTGCGGTCGGGGTGCTCAACGAGGCGGGGGCGGCGCTGGTCGGCGGGCATACGTCGGAAGGGGCCGAGCTCAGCCTGGGGTTGTCGCTGACGGGGCTGGTCGATGCCGAAGCGGTCCTGCGCAAGGGCGGCCTGCGTCCCGGAGATCGGCTGGTGCTCACGAAGGGACTCGGGACCGGCACCCTGTTCGCGGCCGAGATGCGGATGCGGGCGAAAGGGCGCTGGATCGACGGCGCGATCGCGGCGATGCGCCAGTCGAGCCGGCTCGCCGCGGCATCGCTGCGGCGGCATGGGACGACGGCGTGCACCGACGTGACGGGGTTCGGGCTGCTGGGGCATCTCGTCGAGATGACCCGCGCGTCGGAGGTCGACGTCCAGCTCGATCTGTCCGCGATCCCGGTGCTCGAAGGTGCGCTGGAGACGAGCCGGGCCGGGCTCCTGAGCTCGCTCCATCCCCACAACGTGCGGCTGCGGCGCGCGGTGGACGACCCCGAGAAGTACGCCGACGATCCGCGCTACCGGCTGCTGTTCGACCCGCAGACGGCGGGCGGCCTGCTCGCCGGGGTGCCGGCGGACCGCGCCGAGGCCTGCGTGGCCGACCTCCTCGCGCAGGGGTACTCGCAGGCGGCGGTCATCGGCTTCGTCGAGCCGCGCGGGGACCACGGCTCTCCCGTACGCCTCGTGCAGGGCGGCTAGAGGAGCCCGTGGTGGAGGAGCCCGTGGTGGAGGGCCCCGCTGCATTCGACCGGCGATGCATCCTGCCTGACTGCGTTGTTCCTCGGTCCCATATGCCCAATATGCTCCCTCGTCACGCCTTGTCAGGCACGGGCGTCTTTCAGCCCGCTGGCGCCCTCGCCGGTCTCGGTGCAACGGGGGGGGTACCAGGGGCTCGGAACGGCGCCGCCTCCGGACGAACGGCGAAGAAAAGGGAAAAGGTGGGAAATTCAGAGAAAAAAGTTGCCGCGGAACCGGGCCGGTACTGTATCGTGTGCTTTACTCAAGCTGTCCGCTGGCCACGGGAGTTCGAAGGTGCCGGCGCGCGAAGTCCTTTTGCGGCACTCACCTCACTCGGGTTGGCGCATGGCTGAATGTTCTTGGTTCGTCCCATCGCTCGTACTGTTGCTCGGCCTCGCCGGGTGCGGCGGATACGTCGAGACGCCGTTGCCCCAGGACACCGGCGGTCCCGACATCCATCTCGAACCCCCCGATGTCCGGCTCGTCGAGGCCCGGGTGGCGCGCAACGCCACCCTTGCGACCCTGTTGGAGTCGCACGATCTGGGTGACGTGGCCTACGCGTTCGTCGAGTCGATGCGCTCGGTATTCGATCCGCGGGATCTGCAGATCGATCATCCCTACAAGCTGTTCTACGACGGCGACGATCGGTTCCAGCGGTTCGAGTATCACGTCGACGAGGACCAGTACCTGCAGGTCGACAGCCGCCACGATGCGGAGGCCCGGTTCGAGGCGACCCTCGTCGACTACGAGAAGGAGCGCGAGGAGATCGCCATGTACGGCGCGATCGACCGCGAGAACAACTCGCTGACGGCCGCGATGGACGCCGGCGGCGGGGGCATCGGGCTCGCGATGTCGATGGCGGAGGTGTTCGCGGGCGCGATCGACTTCAACACCGAGCTGCAGCCCGGAGACCACTTCTATCTGCTCTACGAGCGGTTCGTGCGCGACGAGGTCCACGTGACCTACGGTGACGTCATCGCCGCCACGTTCCACAACGACGGACGAGACCTCTCCGCCTTTCGCTACGAAGTGCCAGGCGAAGATCCCGGGTACTACGACGCGGAGGGCCGTTCTCTGAAGCGCCAGTTCCTGAAGTCGCCCCTGCCCTTCGAGCCGCGGATCACGTCGCGGTTCTCGTACCGGCGCCTGCACCCGATTCTCGGCACGCGCCGGGCGCACCTCGGGGTGGACTACGGGGCGCCGACGGGGACGCCGGTGCAGGCGGTGGCCCGGGGGACGGTCGAGTTCGCCGCGGGCAGCGGCGGCTCGGGCAACATGGTCCAGTTGCGTCACACCAACGGCTACCAGACCTACTACCTGCACCTGTCGCGCTTCGCGAAGGGGATTCGCCCCGGCGTGCGGGTCATGCAGGGGCAGACCATCGGGTACGTCGGGTCGACCGGGCTCGCGACCGGTCCGCACCTCGACTACCGGATCCGCAAGAACGGCATGTTCGTCAACCCGCTCGTCGAGATCCGCAACACGCCGCCCGGCGACCCGGTGCCGCCGGACCAGATGCCCGGGTTCCGCGCCCTGCGCGATCGGTTGCAGGTGGAGCTGACCGGCTCGGCGCCGGCCATGGCCGAGCACGAACCGTTCGAGTCCTTCGAGGTGAGCGCGCAGTAGGCGGCGCGCCGCCGAGCCCGAGCTTCACGCCGAGTTCCCCTTCCCCCCGCGTATGCGTATTCGCCCGTTTCGCGCCCTGCGTCCGACGCCGCCGGCGGCCGCCGCGGTCGCATGCGTGCCCTACGACGTCGTGACCACCGAGGCGGCGAGGGCCCTGGCCGCCGAGGCGCCCCTCAGCTTTCTGCACGTGACGCGGGCCGAGATCGATCTCGCGCCGACCGTCGATCCGCATGACCCGGTGGTGTACGCCACCGCCCGGGCCAATCTGGAGCGGCTGCGGCGGGCGGCGCCGCTGGTGGTCGAGGCGGAGCCGGCGCTCTACGTCTACCGCCTGCGCGACGGCGATCATGAGCAGACCGGGCTGGCCGGTTGCTTTCCGCTCGACGACTATGACGGCGGCGCCATCAAGCGGCACGAGCGGACGCGGCGCGACAAGGAAGACGACCGCACCCATCACATGGCCGCGATCGAGGCGCAGACCGGCATCGTCTTCCTGGCCTACCGCCGGCGGACGGAGATGGATGATCGCGTCTCGGCGGTCCGCGCGGGTGCGCCCCTGTTCGACTTCCAGGCTCCGGACGGGGTGCGGCACACGGTCTGGCGGGCCGACGCCCGGCAGACGGCGGATCTGGTCGACGGCTTCGCGGCGGTGCCGGCCCTCTACATCGCCGACGGACACCATCGGGTGGCGAGCGCCGCCCGCGCCCGTCACGTGCTCGCCGGGAAGGACGCCGGCGAAGCCGGGCCGGGCGCGCGCGACCACTTTCTCGCGGTGGCGTTTCCGGACCGGGAGACGCGCATTCTGCCTTACAACCGTACCGTGTCGGACCTCGCCGGCGCCGATCGGGAGCGGTTTCTCGCCGCGGTGGGGGCGCGCCTGCCGGTCGAGCCGACGGCCGCCACCACCCCCGGCAAGGGGGCGGTGGCGATGTACGTCGGCCGGCGGTGGTACCGCGTCGGTCTGACCCCGCCGGCCGGGGGCAGCGCGCCGGATACGGCCGCGGCGCTCGATGCCGCGCGGCTGCAGGCGCTGCTGCTCGAGCCGGTGCTCGGGGTCGAGGACATCCGCACCGACCCGCGGGTGCGATTCGTCGGCGGCGTGCACGGTACGCGGGAGCTCGAGCGGCAGGTCGACTCGGGCGAGGCGGCGGTGGCGTTCTCGCTCGCGGCGGTGACGATGGACGAGCTGCTGGCGGTCTCCGACGCCGGCGGGATCATGCCGCCCAAGTCGACCTGGTTCGAGCCGAAGCTGCGCGACGGCCTGCTGACGCACCTGATCTGAAGACGCTGATGGAGACTACCTTGCCGTGTGTGTCGGGCGCGCAAGGCCGCAAAAGTCGGGCTTGCGCCTGAGTTGACTTGGCAACCCCGTATCGGTCACTGTCCTGAGCATCGCCGCCCGTTGGCGCGTACACGCATGTCACCTTCACCCACTCACCGCGTGCACAACTTCGGCGCCGGTCCCTCGGTGTTGCCGGAGGTGGTGCTGGAAGAGGCGCAGCGCGACCTGCTGGCGCTGCCCGGTCTCGGGATGTCGGTTCTCGAGATCAGCCACCGGTCGGCGGCGTTCGATCGGATTCTCGAGCAGGCCGAGGCCGACCTGCGGGCCCTTACGGGGCTGTCCGACGACTACCACGTGCTGTTCCTGCAGGGCGGGGCGAGCCTGCAGTTCGCCATGGTGCCGATGAACCTGTTGCCGCCGGGCGGGGTGGCGGACTACGCGCTCACCGGGGTCTGGGCGAAGAAGGCGGCGGCCGAGGCGGCGAAATTCGGGCGGGTCAACGTCTGTGCGACCACCGAGGACGACGGGTTCACCCGGGTCCCGGCGGCCGGCGAGCTGCGGCGGACGCCGGGCGCGGCGTACCTGCACGTGACCTCCAACAACACCATCGCCGGCACGCAGTGGCCGGACCTGCCCGCGGCCGAGGGCGCACCCCTGGTGGTCGACGCGTCGTCCGACCTGCTCAGCCGGCCGATACCGGTCTCCGGCCTCGGCCTGCTGTACGGCGGCGCCCAGAAGAACTTGGGACCGGCCGGGGTGACCATCGTCATCATCCGGAAGGATCTCGCCGAGCGGGGGCCGGACACCCTCCCCTCGACGTTGCGGTACGCGGTCGCGGCCCAGCACGGCTCGCGGTACAACACGCCGCCGGTCTTCGCCATCTACCTCGCGGGGCTCGTCCTGCGGTGGTTGCGGGGCGAAGGCGGACTGGGCGCGGTCGACGCGCGCAACCGGCGCAAGGCCGGTCTGTTATACGATGCGATCGATCGTAGCGGGTTCTATCGCGGCACCGCCCACCCGGAGAGCCGGTCGCTCATGAACGTGACGTTTCGCCTGCCGAGCGTCGAGATCGAGCAGCGGTTTCTCGCGGAGGCGGCCGAGGCGGGCCTCGCCGGGCTCAAGGGACACCGCTCGGTCGGCGGGATCCGCGCGTCGGTCTACAACGCCTTCCCGGAAGCCGGGGTGACCGCGCTCGTGCAGTTCATGGCGGAGTTCGAGCGGGTCCACGGCTGACCGGCGGGGGCTGACCGCGGGCGGTGAGACGCGGGTGAGGACGAGGTGAGACAGGTTCATGGCTCGGTCGTCTGTCCCCAGTGCGGCCGGCTGGTGGGCGTCAACGAGCAGCAATGCCCGTTCTGCGGCGCGTGGCGCCCGGGGCTCTTCGGGTGGGCCACGGTCCTCCGCCGGGCGCTGGGCGGCCGGCTCGATCTGTTCTCCCTGATCGTCACCGGGTGCGTCACGCTTTACGCGCTGGCGTGTCTGTTGCAGCCCGAGGCGCTGCTGGAATCGCGGGGGCTGCTGTCGATTCTGTCGCCGGGCAATCGGGCTCTGCTCCAGCTCGGCATGACCGGCGGCTTCGCCATGGACCGCGGATGGTGGTGGACGCTGCTGACCGCGATGTATCTCCACGGCAGTCTGCTCCACATCGTGTTCAACATGATGTGGATCCGGAACCTCGGCCCGCCGGTGGCCGAGGTGTACGGTCCCGGACGCGCCTTCCTGCTGTTCAACCTGGCCGGGGCGGGCGGCTTCCTGGTCTCCAACCTGATGACCGGGGTGCCCACCATCGGGGCTTCCGGCAGCATCTTCGGGCTCTTGGCCGCGCTGATCGTCTACGGGCGCCGCCGCGGGAGCTCGCTCGTCACCCAGCAGTTGTGGCAGTGGGCCATCATCCTCGGCGTGTTCGGGTTCATCATGCCCGGCATCAACAACTGGGCGCACGGCGGCGGGTTCGCGGCCGGCTGGATCGGCGCGCATCTGATGGGCCTCGACGACGATCGGCAGGACAGCAGTTGGGTGCTCCTGGTGTCGCTGGGGTTGATCGCGGTCACCGTCGTCGGCTTCGGCCTGTCGCTGCTAATGGTGACCGGCGAGCTGCTCGGTTGACGCGTTGGCTTCGGTTTGTGCGGCCCGACGAAGCGGGGGACTTGTGTCAAACCGTGCGCGGCAGTCCGAGAGCTCTCGGGTTCGCCATGACCAGGGCTCTTGCGACGCAGTCGCCTTCGGTTCCGATGCCGCCCAACCAACCCTGCCAGGAGTCTGAACCGCCTCTGCGGCGCAGACTTCCGGCCTTGGCAGCGACGCCGGCGCCGCTCGGGCGGCGCCGCGCCGCCCCGGAATGATGGGGACGAAACGATGCTGAACGAACGGCAGGAGCGTCTCTGCGCGGACAGCCGGTGGGACTTCTCGGACCTGTCGGCGCTCTTCCTGAACTGCACGCTGAAGCGGAGCCCCGAGCTGTCGCACACCGAGGGGCTGATCCGCATCTCTCGCGCGATCCTGGAGGCCAACGGCGTCCGCGTGCAGCTCGTGCGGCCGGTGGACTTCGAGATCGCGTCCGGCGTCTACCCGGACATGCGCGAGCACGGCTGGGACCGGGACGACTGGCCGGAGATTCTCGAGCAGGTGCTCGCCGCCGACATCCTGGTCATCGGCACCAGCATCTGGCTCGGCGAGAAGACGTCGGTGGCGACCCGCGTGATCGAGCGGCTCTATTCAGCCTCGCATCACCTGAACGCACAGGGGCAGTATGCCTACTACGGCCGGGTCGGCGGCTGCCTCGTCACCGGCAACGAGGACGGGGCCAAGCACTGTGCGATGAACGTCCTCTACTCGCTGCAGCACCTCGGCTACGTCATTCCGCCCCAGGCGGATGCCGCGTGGCTCGGCGAGGCGGGTCCGGGGCCGTCCTACCTCGACGAAGGCTCCGGGGGGCCGGAGAACGACTTCACCAACCGCAACACCACCTTCATGACCTGGAACCTGCTGCACCTCGCCCGCCTGATCAAGGACGCCGGGGGCATCCCCGCCCACGGCAACCAGCGGTCTGAGTGGGACGCCGGCTGTCGCTTCGACCACCCGAACCCGCTGTACCGATAGGGCCGGACTTCACGAGGGCGTGCTGGCGGGGACAGCGGGCCGAACGGTTGGCCCGATAGAGATAGAGCGGATTTCCCGAGGGCGTGCTTGCGGGAGCGGCAGTACCCGCCGGTGACGCAGGCGGCGTCACCGGCGGATCAGGCGGTAAGGAAACCCGTGCGGCGCCGGCGCGCCTCACTCGTCGTTGGTGGTCCGGGCGCCCTTCTGGCCGATGGTATTGCGCAGCACGCCGACGTGCTCGAGGTCGATCTCGACCACGTCGCCCGGCTGCATCGCCGACGTGGACCCCGGGGTCCCGGTGAAGAGCATGTCGCCCGGCTCCAGCGTGACGTAGCGGCTGACGTAGCTGACGAGGAACTCCGGGCCGAAGATGAGGTCCGCCGTCCGCTGCGACTGCATCACCTCGCCGTTGACGCGGGTCTGGAGCAGCAGGTCGTTGTAGTCGACGCCGCGCACCATCACCGGACCGACGGGACCGAACGTGTCGGCGCCCTTCGCCCGGAACCACTGCAGGTCGTTGCCCTGCCAGACCCGCTCGCTGATGTCGTTCCCCGGCGCCACCGCGAAGATGTAGTCGGCCGCTTCCGCTTCGGTCACGTTGCGCGCCTGCTTGCCGATGATGAGCACCATCTCGCCTTCGAAATGGAGGTCGGTGGCATCTTCGTAGTAGGTGACGGTTGCCTCGTGGGGCACGAGCGACGTCGCGTGCTTGTCGAACAACCCCGGCTCGGGTGCGACGTTCTGCTCGCCGAGATGGCTCCGGTAGTTGAACCCGGCCGCGACCACCTTCCCGGGCTCGGTCGGCACCAGCAGGCGGACCGCGTCGAGGGCCACCACCGCGCCGGTCCGCTCGGGCGCCGTGAAGATGTCGCCGCGAAGCTGGTGGATGAAGGCGCCGTCGAGAATGCCGTACGAGACCAACCCGTCGAAGTCGTACCGCACGTACTTCGTCACGTCCTGTGCGAACGCCGCCCCGCCGGTGGACACGAGCAGCGCCGCCGCCGTTGCCGCGAGGATCAACCGCTTCATCGAACTTCCTCCTTCATCTCCATCGAGATGCACAATTCCATGCAAGGGTCTGCGAGACGGGTAGCCTACCACGCCCGCGCCGCGGGGTTGAGGCGCCGGATCGCCGCGGGGTCGGTTCGCCGGCCGCCGGAGGGGGGCGACGATGGTGGGCCCGGTTCACAGTACAGCCGGACGCCGTCGGAGCACCTCTCGATGAGGTCGCCTGCCGTCAGCCCGTGCGGCGGCGCAGGCGCACCCTGAAGTAGTCTTCGGTGGCTTCGAACTCCGGCTCGTGGCCGTTGTGCTCCCGCATCAGGGGGATGACCTTGCGGCGGATGCCCATGCCGCGATCGTCCATCATGCCGTAGTCGCGAAGGATGCGAACGATGTTGGTGTTGCGGGGGGTCTGCTGCCCACCCTTCATCTTCTCGACGGTCATGCCGTTGGGCAGCGCGCCGGGGCTCGTCACCTCCATGCGGTCGCGGTAGACGATGAGGCGGATGTCGTTCTGGCGGGTCCAGTCGCGGTGTGCGAACGCGTTAACGACCAGTTCCCGGATCGCTTCCGGCGGATAGTCCCACTGCCGGCTCCGCGTCGTGCCGATCAACCGTTCCCGGCTGATGTGCGGCTGGAGGTAGGCGAGCGTGCGCTCGGGTAGCGACTGCTCGACGAACCTTCCCGGTTTCTGCTCGCCGAGACCGACGCAGGGGAGGTCGAGAACCTCGTCGAGACTGGCGTCGTAGTCCATGTCGGTCCCCGGGAAGACCAGCAGCCGCAGGCCGGCCTGCGGCAAGCGGCGCCGCGGCTCGATCGCGAACAGGACGTAGGCGGCGTAAGAACAGCAGGGGCCTCCGGCGGGACTGGGCTCCACCAGCAGCTCGCGGTACAGCAGGGTGCGGCGCCAGTCCGCGATGTCGTCGTCGCCCAGAATGCGCCGGAAATAGTCGTCCAGCCGGCGCATGTCCAGTTCGTCGATGGTGCTGCCGTGGATAGGCGTTCTCTCGACGGACAGCAGGCCGCCGCTCTCGAACAGGCGCAGCATCTGCTCGCGCGTCGCGAGCCGGCAGGTGTTGCCGTAGCGCAGGTAGTAGTCCTGCCGGTCTCCGTGTTGGACGGCATAGGGCTTGGCCGAGCCCATGGCCACCGACACGACGGCGACCCGGCCGCCGGCCGCCTCGACCTCCTCGTAGTCGGGCACGATCTGCGGCGTGACGCAACGGCCGATCACGGTATCCATCAGCCACTCTTGCAGCTTCTCGCGGCGGATTCCGCTGATCCGGCCGTCGTCTTCCACGCCGAGCAGTATCCGGCCGCCGTGCATGTTGGCGAGCGCTACGATTTCCCGGGCGAGCTGCTCGGGGCGGACGTCGTCGCGCTTGAACTCGATCTTCGAGCCTTCGCCGGCCCGTATGATCTCGAGAAGTTCGGTTTCCGTCATGGTGCCGAGATGCTCGTCCTGGACGCTACGGGCGCCGTGTGCGGAGTCGAGGAGGACCCGTCAGGCGAGCAGGACCTGCGAGAGCGAGAGCCAGCCTACCACGCCGGCCGCCGCTACATAGCGGGCCGGATCGTCGTCATTCCGCCGTCTCGCCGGCCGGCGACCGGCCCGCGAGGCGCTCTGCGAACGCCTGGTGGGCGTTTTCCCCCAAGCCGTGTTGCAGCTCGCGCAGCACCGTCGCGAGATCGCCGCGCAGCATCGCGTCCACCGCCAGACGCAGTCCGGGAAAGACGCGGCTGTGAATCAGGCCGGCCGCGTCCGGCTGAAGCGGCCGGTACGCGCCGTCGGCCAGCTCGAACCAGTCGATGCGTTGCTCCAGGGTCCGCCAGACCAGGTACTCGCGTACGCCGTTGCGGCGGTACGCGTGGAGCTTGTCGTGGAGGTCATACGAGGCGCTGCTGGAGGCGATCTCGGCGATCAGCTCCGGCGCACCCTCGATGTAGTCGTCGTCGCTCAGCCGCGCCTGTCCGCCGGCGCCCGGATCGATGAGGAGCGCGGCGTCCGGCTGCGGTTCGTTGTCGAGATCGAGGCGCACCGTGGGGTTGTCGTTGACCTGCACGCCCGGCGTGGATGCCGCGTAGCTGCCCAGCCAGGTGATCGTGGCCGCGTGCGGCCGGGCATGGCTGCCGGAGCGTGTCGGCGACGGCATGTGGACGACCCCTTCGATCAGCTCGGCCTTCTTGATGTCCGGGTGCGCCTCGTACCGGCGCTCGAACTCGCCGCGAGTCAGCCGGTCGCCGTTCTCCAGCGTATTCGCTGAAGCCGGGGCGGACGCGTGCCCGTCGCTGCGTGATGGCGGGACCGGAACGTTCAGGGTCGCCATGGCGGGGGCTCCATCCGTCCGGCATCGTACCACGGGCGGACGGAGAACATCTTGCACGCCGCGCGTCGACGGACGGCGGAGGTCGCCGAGCCTGATCTCCTGCTCGAGGCCTGTGTTTTGGGGTTCTCGGCCCGCATGAACGGATAGGTACGTACCAGTAGTACAGGCTCGAAGTAGTCGGATCCCGCCGCCCGGCGCGATCCCGCCGCCCGAGGAGCGATTCGCGGAAGCGGGCGCCGCCGGCGGGACCGCCGTCACGCAGGTCTCAGCCCTCCACGGGATTCCCGTCGGCGTCGAGGAAGCGGATCGGGCCGAGGTCCAGCTCGCGGACGCTCTCCTCGATGCGCTCGCGATCGCCCACGACGACCCAGATCAGGCGGTCGGGCTGGAGCACGCGGTCGGCTTCGGTTCTGATCTCGGCGAGGCTCAGGGCCCGCACCGCGCCGGCGAAGGTGTCCCAGTGGTCGTCGGGCAGGCCGAAGCGGACCATCTCGACGATGTCGGCCATGACCGCGCCGTTGGTCTCCCAGCGGCCGGGCAGGGTCAGCGTGCGCTGGTCCTTGACGCGGGCGAGCTCGTCGGCCGTCGGCGGCTGGTCGCCGCCGGTGCGGATGCTGCCGACCTCCCTGTCGATCTCGGCCATGGACTCCGCCGTGCGGTCGGTCTGTACCGGGGCGAGGACGAGGAACGGGCGCTGCCCCGCGGTGTCGATGATCTGGCTCCGGGCGCCGTACGACCAGCCCTTGTCCTCGCGCAGGTTCATGTTGATCCGCCCCGTGAAGCCGCCGCCCAGGATGTTGTTCATCGCCGCGATCTGCAGGTCGCGGGAATCGCTCTTCGGCGGCGAGACGTGGCCGGCGAAGATGATCGACTGCTCGGAGTCGGGACGGTCGATGAGGTAGACGACGGTCTCGGCCTGGTGATCGACGGTGCCGAGGTTCTTGCGGGGCACCTCGCCGGGCTCCCAGCCGGCGAACCGCGCCTCGAGCGCGGGCTCGAGCTCGGCCAGGGTGACGTCGCCGACGACGATCAGGGTGGCGTTGTCGGGCCGGAACCAGGTGTCGTGGAACGCGCGCAGCCCGTCGAGACTCAGCGCGTTCAGGGTGGCCTCGGTGCCCGAGCCGCTCATCGGCTGGCTGTAGGCGTGACCCTCGCCGTAGAGGAGGCGCGGGAAGACGCGCATCGCCATGCCGATCGGCTGGACCTTCTCGCGGGCGATGGCCGCGAGCTGCTGCCGGTGCCGGCGGTCGAACTCCTCCTCCGGGAAGGAGGGGTTCAGGACGACGTCGGCGAACAGTCCAGCGAGGCGTCGAGGTTCTCCTTCAAGGTGGACATCCTGACCGTCGACATGTCCAGGTTCGACCCCGCGAAGAGGGTGGTGCCGAGACCCTCGAGCTCCGCGGCGATCTCCAGCGCCGTCCGCGACGTGGTCCCCTCGTCGAGCATGTCCATCGTCATCCGGGCGGTGCCGGGCAGGGTGAACTGATCCGCCGAGTAGCCGGCGTCGAGCAGCAGATTGAAGTTGACCACGGGCACCGCATCCCGCCGGGCGAGGATCACGTCGAGCCCGTTCGACAGTCGCGTCGTCTCGCGCTCGGGGAACGAGACCGACGGAAACTCGGTGACCTCGGGCGGTCCCGACGAGCGGTCGACGTCGCTCTCGGCCGTGGCGTAGGCGGGGAAGGGCTGCACCTCGACGGTCAGCGCCCCCCGGCTCAACCACTCGACCGCGGCCGCGTGGACGTCCGCCGGCGTGGCGTTCAGGATAGTCTCCTGCGTCCGCCGATGGCCGGCGGGGCTGCCGAGATAGACCTCGCTGGCGGCCAGGACGTCCGACTTGCCGCCGAAGCCGCCGATGCGCTCGACGCCGCGGACGAAGGACGCCCGCTGGCGGGTCTGCGCCCGCGCCAGCTCGGCCTCGGTCGGGCCCGACTCGAGGAACGCGCGCAGCTCCTCGTCGAGGACCGCTTCCACTGCGGCCGGGTCCTGTCCGGGCTGGGCCGTCGCCTGCAGGATGAACAGGCTGCCGAACTGGCGCGTGAGGGTGAAGGCCGACACGTCGGTGGCGATCTGGTCCTCGTAGACCAGCCGCCGGTAGAGGCGCGAGCTGCGGCCGGCGGTCAGGACGTCGCTGGCCAGCGACAGGTGATCGAGAGCGGTGTCGCCGAGCGCCGCGACGTTCCACGCCCTGTAGACGCGCGCCTGCGGCACCCGGTCCTGGAGCACGATGCGGCTCTCCTCGGTGCGGCGGGCGAGGTCGACGTCGGGCTTGATGAGGGGCGGCCCCGACGAGATGTGGCCGAAGTGGCGCTCGACCCGGGTCCTGACGTCCTCGGGGTCGACGTCCCCGGCGACCACCAGCACCGCGTTGGCGGCGCCGTACCAGGTCTCGAACCAGGCACGGACGTCGTCGAGCGAGGCGGCGTTCAGGTCGTCCATCGAGCCGATGGTGGAGTGGTCGTAGGGGTGGCCGGCGGGATAGGTGTTCTCGAAGAGGGTCAGGAACACCTTGCCGTAGGGCTGGTTCTCGCCCTGGCGCTTCTCGTTCTGCACGACGCCGCGCTGCTCGTCGAGCCGGGCCTGGTCGACGGCGCCGAGCATGTGTCCCATGCGGTCCGACTCCATCCACAGGGCCATGTCGAGGGCGGTCGTCGGCACGACCTGGAAGTAGTTGGTGCGGTCCTGGTTGGTGGTGCCGTTCATGCCGGTCGCCCCGACGCGATCGAACGGCTTGAAGTAGTCGTCGTTGAAGTGCTCGCTCCCGTTGAACATCAGGTGCTCGAACAGGTGCGCGAAGCCGGTCTTGCCGGACTCCTCGTCGGCGGCGCCGACGTCGTACCAGACGTTGACGGCGACGATCGGCGCCTTGTGGTCCTGGTGCACGATCAGCCGCAGGCCATTGTCGAGCACGTACTTCGTGTAGGGAATGTCGATCGCTTCCTGCGCCGCGGCCGGAGCGGCAGCGAGCAGGCAGAGGACGAGGGCGGTGCGGACGAGTCGGTGCATGAGTGTCTCCCGGTTTTGCGTCGAGTTCGTGATGACTACGTATTGGACGCCGTTTCCCGCCGGTGGGTTCCGCCCCGCCAGGAGTCTGCGCCATAGAACGGCGCGCATTCCTGACGGGTTGGTTGGGCGGCAATCGGAGCCGCAGGCGGCGATTTCAGGGCTCCGTTTGTTTCAGGTCAGGGCTTGCGCCGTGGAAGTTTCGCGCCAGCGAACTTCCAACGCGACCGCAAGGTCGCGCCGCGACCGCAAGGACGGTGATCGACATAAGGTTGCCAATTGCGCCCAGGCGCAGCCTGTTTTCTGCGGCTTGGCGCGCTTGGCACACGGCAAGCCAGTTTCCGTCAGCGTCCCAATTGAGGTCGCGCGGTCAGCGCGGCGAGGAACCGGCCCGCCTCGGCCCGGAAGTCGTCCGTCCATTCGTGCCCGCCGTCGAATACCAGCGATTCGACGGCCGCCCCCGCGGCGCGCAGGGCCGCCAAGTCCGTATCCAGCTTCTCCGGTGTGTACCACGCGTCGGTCCGCCCCCGGCCAATCAGGATCGGGGGCCAGGCGACGGCGGGATCCGAACGCAGCTCGGGGGGCACGTCGCCGCCGAGGGCGATGACGCCGTGACAGGCGTGACCGCACCGCGCGGCGGCGCGGTAGGCCATCGCGACTCCCTGCGAGAAGCCGCAGTAGACGAGGGCTCCGGTGGTCGGATGCGCCGCCCGGACCGCGTGCAGCACCGCCCGCACGTAGGCGATGTTGTCGGCGATGGCCAGTTCCCGGTCCTGGTGCGTCATCCAGCTTCCGACGACGTGGCGGGCGCCCTCGCTGTAGTGCCGGTGGAGCGCCTGCACCGCGACGCGGGTCCACCGCGCGCTCCCCGGAATGCGGTCGAGCTCCGCCAGATGCCTCTCGGCGTGCTCCCCGTAGCCGTGGAAGCCGACCAGTAGCGGCGCGGGTGCCGGCCCCTCGGCCGGCGCGACGAGATACCGGCCGTGCATCGTCGCCGCGATGGTGTGGACGGCGGGGCCGGGCCGGGGCCGGGCCGGGGGGACGGCGGCGGTTTGGTCGGTCATCGCGCTCTCGGATTCGCAGGATTGTCTGTCAGTAGTCCAGGGGCGCCGAACAGCGGTCTGAGCGTCCGTGGATGAGGAGCCGGGACGCCCTCGCGGTTGCCTTCCGGGGCCCTTGGCGTTGGGATACACTGGATCGGGACGATGCTGCACGCCATGGTGGCAACGGATTGTCACCTCGGTCCCGGGAGCCTGCGGCAGAGACTCGGCTGCGTTCGAACGGCGATGCATCCCGCCTGACTGCGTTGGCTCCACGGTTACCTATGCCCGACATGCTCCGTTGTCACGCCTCGTCGCCCGGGCGCCTTCAACCCGCCGGCGCCCTCGCCGGTCACGGGGCAACGCGGGGTCTTGCCACGGGCTCCCGGGCGCTCGCGACGAGAACCGCGCGATGCCACCACGGACCCGCGGCCGCCCGCGGGAGACGTCCTGCCGCGGGCTTGTCGGCCACGAGGCGATGGACGCGCGGTGGAAGGGGCGCCGGATGACGACCGCGCTCTCGGTCAACGTCAACAAGATCGCGTGGCTCCGCAACTCGCGCGCGGGCGCCCGGCCCGACGTCGTCGCCGCGGCACGGACCGCCATCGCGGCGGGCGCCCACGGCGTTACCGTGCACCCGCGTCCCGACCAGCGTCATATTCTACCCGCTGACGTCGAGGCCCTCGCGAACCTCCTGGCCGGCGAGTATCCGCACATCGAGTTCAATATCGAGGGAAACCCCGCCGCGGGCCCGCGCGACAACGGCTACCCCGGGTTCGATCGCCTGATCGAGACGGCGCGCCCCCACCAGGCGACGCTGGTTCCGGACGCCGACGCCCAGTTCACCTCGGACCACGGCTGGGACCTTTCCGACGCCGACCGCGCCCGGCGCGTGGCCGCGCGCATCGCGCGCTACCGGGCGTGGGGGGTGCGCGTCAGCCTCTTCCTGGATCCGGTGGACGACCAGATTGCCCGCGCGAAGGCCTGCGGGGCGGACCGCATCGAGCTCTACACCGGGCCGTACGCGGATGCCGTCGATCGCCACGGGCTCGATCACCCGGAGACCCGCGCCTGCCTCGACCCCTATGCCCGCGCCGCCCGGCATGCAGCCGCGCTCGGTCTCGGCGTCAATGCCGGGCACGATCTGAACCTCGACAACCTCGCGGCGTTCGTCGCCGTCGGCGGCATCGCCGAGGTCTCCATCGGCCACGCGCTGATCGCCGACGCGCTCGATTTCGGCCTCTCGACGGCGGTTCGGAAATACCTCGACGCCATTGCCGGCGCGACGTCATGCGCATCGTGAGCTGGAACGTCAACGGATTGCGGGCCTGCGTCAGGAAGGGGTTTCTCGATTTTCTGGATGCGTCGGGCGCCGCCGTCGTCGGCCTCCAGGAAGTGCGCGCTTTCGAGCATCAGTTGGACGCGAGCGTGCGGGCGCCGGCCGGATGGCATGCGGCGTTCTCGCCGGCGGAGCGGGCCGGCTACAGCGGTGTCGCCATCTATTCCCGCGAGCCGCCCGCGCGGGTGGAGACGACGCTGGGCGAGGCGCGCTTCGACGCCGAAGGCCGCTTCGTCATCGCCTGGTTCGAGCGGTTGGCGGTGGCGTCGGTCTACTTTCCCAAGGGCAGCGGCCGGGACCGGGACAACAGCCGCGTACCGTACAAACTCGATTTCTACGGCGCGCTCTTCGAGCGTCTCCAGGCGCTTCGGCGTGACGGGCCGGTCCTCGTGATCGGCGACTACAACACGGCGCACGAAGCGATCGATCTCGCGCGGCCCGAGTCGAACACCAGGACCAGCGGCTTCTTGCCGGCGGAGCGGGCCGAGCTGACCCGCTGGCTCGACGCGGGCTGGGTGGATACGTTCCGCGCCGGCCATCCCGCGGCCGGGGGGCACTACACCTGGTGGCGGCAATGGGGCGGGGCGCGCGAGCGCAACGTCGGCTGGCGTATCGACTACGTGCTCGCGTCTCCGGACGCGGCGGCCCGCGTCGCCGACGCCTTCATCTGGCCGGAAGTGACCGGCTCAGACCACTGTCCGGTCGGCGTGGAGCTGTCCGAGTAGGCAAAGCGGGCTTCGCCGCGGGCTCCTGCTGCTACGGACCGCCGCTTTCCGGCTCCTGGGGGCCGGTTCCCGGGGGGCGTCGTCGGCGTCGTCGTCGGCGTCGGCTCCGACGCGGGCGATCGGGCTCGGCGGAGGCCGCCGCGGCGTCGGCATCGGTTCGCCAGCTTTCGACGAGTTCCGGCGTCTGTCCGTGAATCGCCATCCAGGTGAGCGCGGCCTCGAATGGGGACCGGTGCATCAGCGCGCGCCTGGCCCGCGGCGACAGACGCTCGTCGGCCAGGCGGCGTTGCAGGTCGAGTATCTGCCGCAGTTGCTCAAGGTCCCGTCTCGCGACGGGCAGCACCCCCAGGGCGACTTCGGGTGGGCGCTTGGCGAGCGGATCGCGGGGCGGGCGCCCCCGCGGGCGTTCGACGGCGGTGAAGGGCGACACGAAGCTCCCCAGCAACAGGGCGTTGCTCAGCGCGGCCGGGGCGTCGTCGAACCCGCGCCGATACCGGTCCAGCGCGGCCAGCGAGCGCGACAGGGCCTCCGAGCGGGCCTTGTGCAGCTCGGGCGCGATGTACTTCAGCAGGCCGATCGAGTCGAGATCGTGGATGATGCGTTCCGACGCGCCGCTGCGCGCAATCTTGTAGAGCTCTTCCAGCAGCCGCGCCGGCGAGCTGTGGACCAGCTCGCCGCGGTGGCGGCGAATGGCCGCGGTCACCGCCGGATCGATCGACAGGTCGAGTCGGGCCGCCAGGACCACCGCGCGCAGCATGCGCACCGGGTCTTCGACGAACCGTTCGTTGGGGTCGCCGATGCATCGAATGGTGCGGCTGCGGATGTCGCGCATGCCGTCGACGTAGTCGAGAATCGAGCGGCTCGCGGCGTCGTAGAACAGGGCATTGATGGTGAAGTCCCGGCGGAAGGCGTCCTCTTCGGCGGTGCCGAAGGTGTTGTCCCGGCGGATGAACCGCCGCGGGCGAACGCCCTTGGCTTCGGCTTCCCGGCGGGCGCGCTCCAGCGCTTCCTCCCGCGCGGCCCGCTCGGTGTCGGTCTCCGGCGGCACCTGCTTGCGAAAGGTCGCGACCTCGATGGTCTTGTCGCCGAACTTGACGTGGGCGAGCCGGAATCGCCGGCCGATGATCCAGCAGTTCCTGAAGAGCGCCTTGATCTGCTGCGGATGCGCGGACGTGCCGAGGTCGAAGTCCTTGGGCCGTCGTTCCAGCAGCAGATCGCGCACCCCGCCGCCGACGAGGTAGGTCTCGAAATCGTGTTGCTGGAGCCGGGAGATGACCTTGAGGGCGTCGTCGTCGATCTGTTGCCGGGAGAGAATGTGTTCCGGCCGGGGGACGGTTGTGGGGGCCGCCATCGCGGGAGTCATCATACAGCGGTCTCGTGCTCCGGTGGAGGCTCCCGGGCTGCCTGCACCGGAAATCGTCGCCTTGCGGCTCCGATTGCCGCCCAACCAACCCTCCAGGAATCGGCGCCGTTCTACGGCGCAGACCCCTGGCCCTTGGCGGCCATCCAGTTGTCGCCGATTCCCACGTCGACGGTCAGGGGCACGCGCAGGTCCGCGGCGCCGGACATGGTGTCGCGTGCCAGCGCCGCCGCGGCGTCCGCCTCGCCGCGCGGAGCTTCCAGCACCAGCTCGTCATGCACGGTCAGAATCATGGCGACGTCGGGGGGCAGCTCGCCGGACAGGGTGATCATGGCGCGTTTGAGGATATCGGCGGCGGTGCCCTGAATGGGCATGTTCACGGTCGCCCGCTCGGACGCGGCGCGGATCTGGGCGTTGCGGCTGCGCAGCTCCGGCACCAGCCGGCGGCGGCCGAACAGGGTGCGAACCTCGCCGCTCTCCCGCGCCTGTTCGACCACGGTGTCCAGGAACCCCTTGACCTCGGGATAGCCGGCGAAATACGCGTCGATGAACGCCTGCGCCAGGGTGGGGGTGACCCCGATGTCCCGGGCGAGCGTGAACGCGGTCTTTCCGTACAGCAGCGCATAGTTGATGATCTTGGCGCGCCGCCGGAGTTCGTGGGGATCGAGTCCGCTGTCGGTGCCGAATACCTGGCGTGCGGTCCGGTCGTGAATGTCGTCGCCGCGGGCGAACGCCTCGATCAGGGCCGCATCCTCCGACAGGTGGGCGAGGACCCGCAGCTCGATCTGGGAGTAGTCGGCCGAGACCAGCACGCAGCCGTCGCGGGCCAGGAACGCCCGCCGGATCTCGCGGCCGAGCGCGGTGCGGATCGGGATGTTCTGCAGATTCGGGTCGCTGCTGCTCAGTCGGCCGGTTGCCGCGACCGCTTGGTTGAAGGAGGTATGCACCCGGCCGGTGTCCGGTCGCGCCAGTTTGGGGAGGGCCTCCACGTAGGTGCCCTTGAGCTTCTGGATCGTCCGCCATTCCAGCACGAGCTGCGGCAGCTCGTGCTGCAGGGCCAGCTCTTCCAGCACCTCTACCGAGGTCGAGGCGGCGCGGGTCTTCCCGGTTTTCTTGCGGGTCGGCAGGGCCAGCTTCTCGAACAGGATCACCGACAGCTGCCGGGGCGAGTTCACGTTGAACTCCTCGCCGGCGAGGGCGAAGATGCGTGACTGGAGCGAGTCGAGCCGGGCCTGCATCGCCCGCGACTGCTCGGCGAGGGCGGTCGTCGCCACCAGCACCCCGGCCCGTTCGATGCCGTCGAGCACTGGAATCAACGGGTGTTCGAGCTCGCGATACAGCGTCAGGAGCTGATCCCGGGCCAGGGCCTCGGTCAACGGCGCGGCCGCCTGCAGGGGCAGGTCGGC
Source organism: Vicinamibacterales bacterium (assembly GCA_965229825.1). Taxonomy (GTDB): domain Bacteria; phylum Acidobacteriota; class Vicinamibacteria; order Vicinamibacterales; family UBA8438; genus JAJEEA01. The sequence goes on along the minus strand of CBDDJQ010000007.1, from coordinate 194,239 downwards.
GCGTTCGCAGGCGTAGGCCAGGACCGTTTCGGGCGGAAGGCGGTCGAAATCGGGCGCTTTCGCGCCCTTGCCCCGCACCGCCTCGGCCGTCACGACCTGGTACCCGGTGTATTCCAGGGCCACCGTCTCGAGGGTAGGGGCGGACCGGGTCGCATCCAGCAGATAGCTCGCAATCATGGTGTCGAGCTCGAGCCCCCGAAGCCGGACCCCGTGCTCGGCGAGCCACCGCATCGCCCGTTTCAGGTCGTGTCCGACGGTGCGGACCTCCGGATCTTCGAGAATCGGCCCCAGGGTCGCGAAGACGGTGCCGGCATCGAGGTTCCCGGACAGGTCCAGTCCGCGACCGGCGAGGGGGACGTATCGGGCGGCTCGCGGCACGGTCGAGAACGCGAGTCCAACGGTGCCTTCGCGCGACGGCGGCCCGGCCGCCGTCAGGACGTGCAGTCCGCACCGGCCGGCGCCGCGGAGCGCCGCCGCGAGCGTCTCCAGCTCGGCGGCGGTGGTGACCGTCCGGTAGTCGGTGCGCACCGTTCTCGCGGTCGGGGCGAAGTCGTTCAGCAGCGACTTGAACCCCAGCTCGGAGAACAGGGCGAAGCACCGTTCGCGATTCGCGCCCTGATAGCGGAAGCGAGTCGGGTCCGCGTCCAGCGGCACGTCGAGGCGGATGCGGACCAGCTCGCGGCTGTGGTGCGCGTCCTCGGCATGTTCGGTCAGGGCGGTTCGAAGCTTCTTCTTGGGCAGCTCGGCCGCGTGCTCCAGCAGCCGGTCGAGCGTGCCGAACTCGGTGACCAGCGCCCGCGCACTTTTTTCGCCGATGCCGGGGACGCCCTTGACGTTGTCGCTGGCGTCTCCCATCAGGGCGAGGACGTCGACGACCTGGTCCGGCCGCACCCCGAACTTCTCCTGCACCCCGGCCTCGTCGAACCAGACGCCGTCATCCCGCGGATTGAAGACCTGGATTCGATCGTCGACGAGCTGGAAGAAGTCCTTGTCACCGGTGACGATGGCGACGTCGAGCCCCCCCGCCACGGCCCGCGCGGCCAGGGACCCGATCACGTCGTCGGCTTCGAAACCCTGGCGGGTGACGATGGGGACGCCCAGCGCCGCGCACGCCTCGTGCACCTGGGGAACCTGTTCCACGAGGTCGTCGGGCATCGGACGCCGGTTGGCCTTGTAGTCGGCGTCGAGCTGGTGCCGGAAGGTCGGCCCCTTGAGGTCGAAGGCGGCCGCCATGAGCTCCGGGTCCTGCTCGGCGACCAGCTTGCGCAACATCGTGATGAAGCCGTACACCGCGTTCGTGGAGCGTCCGTCCGGTCCCGTCAACCCCCGAATCGCATGATAGGCGCGATACATCTGGGAGTTGCCGTCGATGAGAAACAGACGAGGTCGGGAGGGCATGAGGTCAGCTGCCCGTGGTGAAACCCCGCATTGCACCGAGACCGGCGAGGCGCAGGATGCATCGCCGGTCGAATGCAGCGGGGCCTTTCGCCACGGGCTGTCAGGGTGCCGCGGTGTAGCCGCGTCGAGCCCGGACCCGATAGGCGGCGTCGCGCACTTCGACCCGGATGCGGTGCCAGCGGCCGTCTCCGGCGTGCCGCGCAGGGTACCCCAGGTAGTACTGCCGGCTCAGCTCGCGAGCAATCCCGGCCGTCGCCGGGTCCAGATCGTCGGCGTCGCGGATGATCTCGGTCCGCCCGCCGCTGTCATCGGTCAGATCGCGGAGCGCGCTCACGTTGACCCGTTCCTCCTGCGCGGTCTGGAATGGATTGCCCCGTGGCAACTGCGGCGGCCGGCGCCCGACGCCCGGACCCGGAAACGGGCCGGGCAGCGGCGGTCGCAGCGGACCGCCGCCGATCCATCGGCGTCGCGCCGCGTCGCCGTCCAGGCCGATGGCGTACACCAGCGCCTCGTTTTCCCGGATGAGCGACCGCAGCGCCCGGTCGTCGGTCACGCTGTTGGTGTCGTTGCCGTCGGAGATGATCAGCAACGCCTTCTTGCGGTGGCGGCCTTCCGCGACGCGCGGCACCGACTCGGCCACCGCGTCGTACAGCGCGGTGCCGCCCCGGGGCCGGATGTCGCGAATGGCGCGGCTGAGGAGGTCCCGACTGGTGGTCCAGTCCTGCAGCAGGACCGGCGTATAGTCGAATCGATAGAGGAAGATCTCGTCGTCGGGACCCAGCAGATCGTACAGGAATCGATCGAGCGCGTTCCGGGCCGCCTCCATCTTGCGGCCGTCCATGCTGCCGCTCGTATCGAGGGCGATGCCCAGGCTGACCGGCACCCGTTCGTTGTCGAACTGGGTGATCTCCACCGGCTGGCCATCTTCGTAGACCAGGAAGTCGTCCTTCGTCAGCCCGTCGACGAAGCGTCCTCGGGCATCGGTGACCGTCGCGGACACGTTGATCAGCTCGATCCCGGCGCGAAACACGCCATCCGGATCTGCCGGCTCCCGGGTCTGCGCGGCGCGTTGTCCGGCTTGCGAGGCCGTCTCGGGGCTCCGGGCGGCCTCGCCGCCGTCTCCGGACGCCCAGAGCGCCAGGGCCAGGACGAGCGCCGCCGCCAACCGCCGCCGCGGATTTCTGGTCATGGTCGGGTTCCCACTGATGCCGGCATCGCGGCCTCCGCCGGCGCTTCCGATTGGCGCCGGTCGACGTGTGGCAGGCTGGAGTGATCTTCCATGAAGCTCACCCGATAGCGGTTGATGAGATCCGCGTCCGGGAGCGAGATGGCGAACGCGGTCTCGCCTCCCGGGGGCAGCACCGCCACCGGCAGCGGGGTCTGGCCGGTTCCGATGACCGTGCCGCTCCGGTCGAATACGGTCGCGGTGATGCTCAGCTTCGCCCGCTCCTTCCCGCCCGGCGGATTGCGCAGGGAGCCGCTGACGGCCAGATAGTCCCCCTGCCTGCGGTGGTCGAGCGACAACAGCTCGACCGGCTTCGCCGGCGCCGTCCGATCGCGGTAGGCCAGCATGCGGGTGGTGAGGGAGACACCGGCCACGAGCACGGTGCCGACGGCGACGGCGGCCAGGCGGTGGCCCCAGGGCGGTTGCGTCGGCGGCGCCGGCTCGGTCACCGCCTGCCAGAGGTTCAGCCGTGGCAGGGTCGGGAGCCCCTGGGGGAAACCCGCCCTCGCGGCCAGGCGATGCCACGCAGGCCCGCCCCCCTCCGTCGAATGCGGCGTCTCGTCACGGGCTTCCGGCGTCCCGTCCCGTGCCGTGAACGGCAGGCGCAACTCGACCGGTGCGTGCCGGCCCCACCGAGTCGGCGGCTTGGCCATTGCCGCCGGACCCGCGATGGGCCGGCGGCGTTCCCGCCGTCCGACCCGTGCGGCGCGCGAGCCCGGGTCCCGCTCGAGCTCCGCCACGAGGTCTGCGACTCTGGCGTCGGAACGCCGCCGCTCCGCCCGGATGCGTTGCCAGGTGACGATAGCCATTGCCCACGCCAACAGCAGCGAAATGATGGTGACCGTGGCCAGCGTAGCGTCCATGGTGGTCTGGTGCTCCCGTGCTCAGCCTGCTGCATCTGAGAGCCCTTGGCAGACGCCCCGCCGTAGTTGCGCCACGGGCTCCCGGGCTTGGTCTCTACTCCGTTACGTCGGTCGCGTCGATGCAGCGCTGTAGGGGCCCGCCGGCCCGCCGCGTGGTGCCGGTCCCGCCGCCGCGGTCAGCCGGCGCCCCTCCCCGCGGCCGAAGCGTCCTGCGGATCCGGTTTCATGCCTTCGGTGAACATCAGCCCCTGCCGCTGGGCGAGGATGCGCACCGGTTTGAAGCCTTCGGCCCGCAAGGCGGGCTCCGCTCCCCCCTGCGAGCGATAGTGCGGGTCGAGGGCGCGTCCGGAGAAGAGCGCCCCCAGTCCCCCCCGCGGCGCGGCCTCGATGACGAGGCACCGGCCGCCGACCCGGAGCACCTGCCGCGCGCCCTGCAGGGTCCCTACGCGTTCGTGGGGGCGCAGGCCGCCGATCAGTTCCGGGATGACCACCACGTCGAACCACCCCTGGGCGAACGGCGGGGTCCGCAACGGGGCCACCTTCACGTCAACCAGCACCCCCTGCGCCTGGGCCGCGCGCCTGATCGGTTCGGCGCCCCGGTCGTCCGGGACCAGGGCCGACGCCTGTCCGCTGAGGCCGACCCTGGCGGCCAGCATCGCGATGAGACGCGGATCGCCGCTCCCGACTTGCAGCACCTTGTCGCCAAGCCGCAGCCCCGCCATCGAGACCCGGAGGTCGGTGTCGCGCTTGAGTTTTTTGAAGATTGCCATGGAGGTGATTCGGTGCCGGCACGCGCCGCGCCGTCATGCCCGGCAGATAGCGATGCGCAAAAGCCTCAGACTGCCATGATATAGTCGCCGGTCGTGAAACGCCCAGTTGAAATCGCGCCCGCTCGTGGCAAGCTCGGAGTTCTTCTCGTTGGGATGGGAGCCGTCAGCACGACGTTCATTGCCGGCACCCTGCTCATTCGGAGAGGATTGGCGAAGTCCATCGGGTCGCTCGCCGAGCGGGGGACGGTCCGGCTGGGCAAGCGCAACGAAGGCCGTTCGCCGCTCATCAAGGACTTCGTGCCGCTGGCGTCCCTGGACGACCTGGTCTTCGGGGCCTGGGACATCTTCGAAGAGAACGGATTCGAAGCGGCCATCACCGCCGGGGTCATCGAGTCCTCCCTGCTCGAGCAGGTGCGCCCCGAGCTCGAGTCGATTCGGCCGTGGCCCGCGGTGTTCGATCAGCGGTACGTCAAGCGGCTGATGGGCACCAACATCAAGACCGGCCCGAACAAGCGGGATCTCGCCGAGCAGGTGCGCGCCGACATTCGAGCGTTCAAGAACGAGCACGGCCTCGCGCGTCTGGTGATGATCTGGTGCGGGAGCACCGAGATCTTCATGACGCCGACTTCGGAACACGAATCCATCCCGGCCTTCGAGGCGGCGATGGAATCGAATGCCGAGAGCATATCGTCGAGCATGGTCTATGCCTATGCCGCGCTGAAGGAGGGGATTCCCTATGCCAACGCGGCCCCGAATCTGAGCGGGGACATTCCGGCGCTGGACCGGCTCGCTCTCGACAACGGATCTCCCGTTGCCGGGAAGGACCTGAAGACCGGTCAGACTCTGATCAAGACGATTATCGCGCCCGGTCTCAAGGCGCGGCTGATCGGGGTGTCCGGGTGGTATTCGACCAACATCCTCGGGAACCGGGACGGCGAGGTCCTCGACGATCCAGAGTCGTTCAAGACGAAGGAAGAAAGCAAGAAGTCGGTTCTCGACTACATTCTGCAACCGGAGCTGTATCCTGACCTGTACGACGACGTGTGCCACGTCGTACGCATCAACTACTACCCGCCCCGGGGTGACAACAAGGAGGGCTGGGACAACATCGATCTGGTGGGTTGGCTCGGGTATCCGATGCAACTGAAGATCAATTTCCTGTGCCGCGACAGCATCCTCGCGGCGCCGATCGTGCTCGATCTCGTGATGTTCCTCGATCTGGCGAAGCGCGCGGGCATGAGCGGCATTCAGGAATGGCTGTCGTTCTACTTCAAGAGTCCGGTGCACGCGCCGGGGCTCTACCCCGAGCACGACCTGTTCATCCAGCTCATGAAGCTGAAGAACACCCTGCGCTATCTGCGGGGCGAGGATCTCATCACCCATCTCGGTCTCGAATACTACGACTGAGATCGCCGGTTTCATCCCGGGGGCACGCTTCGCGGCACCGAGATTGCGGCGCATGACTCAGAGCCAGCTTCAGCCGGTCCTCTTCGGCGGTTTGTTCATCGGCGTGTTGTCCGCCCTGCCGATCGTCTCGATTGGCAACTGCTGCTGCCTCTGGATCGTCGGGGGCGGCGCGCTGACCGCCTATCTGCTCCAGCGGGATCGGTCCGAACCGCTCTCGCTCGGCGAGGGAGCCATGGGCGGATTCATGGCCGGCATCGCGGGCGCGGTCGTCTACCTGGCGGTGTCGATACCGATCAGCATCGTGACCGCGCCGCTCCAGCGCGCCATGATGGAGTTCGTGATCAACTCCGGGGCCGACGTGCCTCCCGAGGTCCGGGAGATGATGGAGAGCTTCGGTTCCGAGGGCCTTATCGCCAGCGTAGTCATCGGCTTTGGCGTCATGCTGCTCGGCGGCATGATTTTCTCGGCGCTGGGCGGCCTGTTCGGCGCGCTGATCTTCCGCTCGTCCCCGCAGGGGCCGCCGTCGCCGCAGGGGCCGCCGTCCTCGCAGGGGCCGCCGTCGCCGCCCATGTCGGTGCCGCCGCTGCCCCCACCGCCTCCCGTGCCGGGGGTCTGACAGCCCGTTGCGACGCGGGGTTCCGCCATCACTGCCGGCAGCCCGGGGCAATTGGCCCGGCTGCATTCGGCCGGCGATCCATCCTGCCTCGCCGGTCTCGGTGCGCCACGGGGTTCTGCGACGGGCGGCTAACCGTCAGATCCCGTCCTCGCGGTATTCGCCGAAGACGGCGCGGAGGGTGTCGGCGATTTCGCCCACCGTGGCGCGGGCCTCCACCGCGGCGATGATGGGGGGCACCAGATTGCCGTCGCCGCGGGCCGCGCTGGTCACCGCGTCGAGCGCGCCCCGCCACCGCACCGGGTCGCGGGAGGCCCGCACCCGGGCCACGCGTTCGCGCTGGTCGGTCTCGACGGCGGGATCGATTCGCAGGATGTCGATGCCCACCCCGTCGTCGTCGTTGAAGCGATTGACCCCGACCACCGTCCGTTCGCCGGAGTCGACCGCCTGCTGGTCCCGGTAGGCGGATTCCTGAATCTGCCGCTGAATCGCGCCGCGCTCAATCGCGGCCAGCGTCCCGCCCTCGGCGTCGATGCGTTCGAGAATCGCGCGTGCTTCCCGCTCGATCTCGTCGGTCAGGGACTCGATGATGTGGGAGCCGGCGACCGGGTCGACGGTGTTGACCACCCCGGTCTCGGCCGCGATGACCTGCTGCGTGCGGAGGGCGATGTGGGCCGAGGTCCGGGTCGGCAACGCGAGGGCCTCGTCGCGGCCGTTGCAGTGCAGCGACTGGGTTCCCCCGAGCACCGCGGCCATCGTCTGCAGCGCGACCCGCACGATGTTGTTGTCCGGTTGTTGCGCCGTCAACGTGCTGCCGGCGGTCTGGGTGTGAAAGCGCAGTTGCTGGGCTCGCGGTTCGGTGGCGCCGAACCGGTCGCGCATGATCCGGGCCCACAACCGCCGGGCCGCCCTGAACTTGGCGATCTCCTCGAGAAAATCGTTGTGGGCCGCGAAAAAGAACGACAGCCGGCGTCCGAACGTGTCGACGTCGAGACCGGCGGCGATGGCCGCCTCCACGTAGGCGATCGCATGCGCGCAGGTGAAGGCGACCTCCTGAATCGCGGTCGCGCCGGCCTCGCGGATGTGATAGCCGCTGATGGAGATGGGGTGCCAGTTGGGCAGCTCCGCGCCGCAGTACTCGACGACGTCGGTCACGATGCGCAGCGACGGTCGCGGCGGAAAGATGTAGGTGCCGCGGGCGACGTACTCCTTGAGGATGTCGTTCTGCAGCGTTCCGGCGACGGCTCGGGGCTCCACCCCCTGCCGCCGCGCGCTGGCGACGTACAACGCCAGCAGGATGATGGCGGTCGCGTTGATCGTCATCGAGGTCGAGACCCGATCCAACGGAATGCCGTCGAAGAGGAGGCTCATGTCCTCGATGGAGTCGATGGCCACCCCGACCCGGCCCACTTCGCCCCGCGCGAGCGAGTGGTCGGAGTCGTAGCCGATCTGCGTCGGCAGGTCGAACGCGACGCTCAACCCGCTGCCGCCCTGATCGAGCAGATAGCGGTAGCGCCGGTTCGACTCGGCGGCCGTGCCGAAGCCGGCGTACTGGCGCATCGACCACAGTCGGCCGCGATACATCGTCGGATGGATGCCGCGGGTGAACGGAAAGGCGCCGGGCGCTCCCAGGGGGTCGTCGGCGGTCCGGTCCGGAAGGTCGGCCGGGGCGACCGTCTTGGATGGCATCCTGCGATTCTAGCAGCCCGCGGCGAGAGGCCCCGCTGCATTGGACCGGTTCGAAGCGGGGTCTCGCGACGGGCTGCCGGTGGATCGGGATGCGGGGTTCGCAGCCCGGTCCGGCCGCCGCGAATGCGCGCCGGGACGGGCTGCTACCCGATCCAGCCGCGCAGGTCGCGTCCGGTCATCTCGGGCGGTGGTGCGATGCCCAGGATGCCCAGCATGGTGGGGGCGACGTCACGCAGCGTGCCGTCGCGTAGCGGCATTCCCGCGTCGACGTCCGGTCCCGCGAGCACGACGGGGACGGGATTCGTGGTGTGCGCGGTATGCGGCCCCCCGCGTTCGGTGTTCCACATCTGCTCCGCGTTGCCGTGGTCGGCGGTGACGATGACCGTCGCGCCGGCGGTTCGGGCCGCGGTGAGGATTCGCGCCAGACACGCGTCCAGCGTCTCGACGGCGGTCACCGTCGCGTCGAGACGGCCGGTGTGGCCGACCATGTCGGCGTTGGCGAAGTTGCAGATGATGACGTCGTGCCGCCGGTCGGTCAGGTCGGCGACCAGATGGTCGGTGATGCGGGCCGCGCTCATCGCCGGCTCGAGGTCGTAGGTCGGGACGGCCGGGGACGGGACGAGAATCCGGTCTTCTCCGGGCGGCGGCTGTTCGTCGCCGCAGTTGAAGAAGTAGGTCACGTGCGCGTACTTCTCCGTCTCGGCAAGCCGCAGGCTCGTCCGGCCGTGTGCGGCCAGCACCTCGGCGAGGCTGCCCGAGAACGTCTGGGGCGGAAAGACCACCGGCAGACCAAAGGTGGCGTCGTATTCCGTCAACGTCAGCACGCGCAGGGCCGGAGGTGACGTCCGATCGAAGCCGTCGAAGTCGTCGAAGGCCAGCGCCCGGGTCAACTGGCGGGCGCGATCGGCCCGATAATTGAAGAAGATGACTGCGTCGTCGTCGCGGAGCAGCCCCACCGGCCGATCGTCCGCGGTGGTGATGACGCACGGTTCGATGAACTCGTCGGTGACTCCGCGGGCGTATGCGCGTTCGACCACGGCCACCGGGTCGGTCCCGCGATTCCCGAGACCGCGGGTCATCGCCTCGTAGGCGCGTCGCGTGCGGTCCCACCGGTGGTCGCGGTCCATGGCGTAGTACCGGCCGCTCACGGTCGCGATCTGTCCGACGCCGGCGTCGGCAAGGCTGCGATCGAGCGCCGCCAGGTACTCCACGCCGCCGTTCGGGGCGGTGTCCCGACCGTCGGTGATGGCATGCACGAGCACCCGGCGCACACCCCGCGCCGCGGCAAGCCGCACCAGCGTGTGGAGGTGCCGCTGATGCGCGTGCACGCCCCCGTCCGACAGGAGGCCGACCAGGTGCAACCTGCGGTCACCGTGGGTGCAGGCATCGAGCGCGGTGGTCAGCGGGACGTTGGCGGCCAGCGCGTCCCCGGCGATCGCCTGATCAATACGGGTCAGATCCTGAAACACGATCCGCCCCGCTCCGAGGTTCATGTGCCCGACCTCCGAGTTGCCCATCTGGCTGGGCGGCAGTCCCACCGCCTCGCCGCACGTGGTCAACCGGCTGGACGGATACCGTTCGCGGAGCTCCCGGTAGACGGGAGTCCGCGCCTGCCGGATCGCGTTGCCGCCCGGTTCGGCGCTCTCGCCCCAGCCGTCGAGAATGACGAGCGCCAGCGGCGGTCGGCGTGATCGGGGCATCGGCATGCGGCTTCAGAGGGCGTCGGGAACCACGCATCCTATCACGACGGATCCCGCCCGGGCCGAGGCGTCCGTGCCGGAAAAATGGCGCGGTTTCAACGGGTTGTCGTGATGGAGCCGGTTCGACTTGTGCCGGGCGCCTGCCTGTGATTGACTATCCCCTCAGGCCTCATGCGGGATTTGGACCCGAGGTTGTCCGCGAACCGTGGTGGTACGGTGGGATGCTGCGGTGGAGACACGCGGTCGTCACCGGCGGGGCGGGTGCGGCGGGCGGGAACCGGGAGAGCACGGGGGTGTTGCAGGTGAGAGTCCGCTGCGTATCCGCGGCGTGTCTGATCGCCGCAGGGCTGACGGCAAGCGCCGCCGGTCTGGCGGAGAGTGCTCAGCCGCTCACCGCTGAAGCGCAGGAACTGGAGATTGTGTCGCTGGCCACTGTCGTGGGCGCCGCGTTGCGGGGAGAGATCGTCCCGACGGAGGAGCCGTTCGGCTGGGCGAACGATTTTCTGAAGAGCAGCGAGCAGACCACGTTCGTCCCGTTCACGTTGTCGATCGACCAGGCCAGACTGACGACTGCAGCCGTCGCGATGTACATGTACGTGACGCCGCAGGCGGGGCGGGCGGGTTCCGGGTCGGCGGCGCTGCCCCAGGCGGCGTTCGAAGACGGGTATCACGTCCTGCTGGGCGCGGCGACCGACGACGGCTTTCATGAGATTCGCCGCGGTTTCTGGGTGCCGGCGGGCGAGTACGATGTCTATGTGGCCTTGAGCGAGAGCGAGGTTGCCGAGGGCGCCACCCCCGCGACGATGATGCTCAGGAAGGCGCTGTCGGTTCCCGACCTGTGGACCGATCGGCTCGCCGCGAGCAGCGTCATCATCGCCGAGCGTATCGAATCGTTGAACGCGCCGCCGGCTCCCGAGCAGTTGCCGGCCAATCCCTACACGCTCGGGACGATGCGCATCGTCCCGAAATCCGCTCCCGAGTATCTCACCAGCGACGAGTTCTCCCTGGTGTTGCTCGTATACAACGCGGGAGTGACGGCGGCCGGGTTGCCGGATGTCACCGTCGAGTACGTGTTCAACGTCGGGGGAGAAGCCGGCGAGGAGTTCTTCAACCGGACCAATCCCCAGATGTTCAACGAACGGACGTTGCCGCAGGGGTTCGATCTGATCGCCGGTCACCAACTGGTGGCAGGTCAGGCCGTGCCGCTGAGCTCGTTCCCCCCGGCGGAATATCGCCTCGAGATCACCGTGACCGACAATACGAACGGTGAATCGCTGACCCGCAGCGTGGGTTTCTCCGTCGCCGAGTCCTGATTGCGCCAGGTGGAAAGGGCCGTCATGGATACGTTCCAACGGGCAATGGTCGTCACCGCGGGTCTGTTCGCGTTCGGCGCCGCAGCGGCGGGCGCGTCCGGCCAGGAACCCGAGCCGGCGTCCGGCGCCGCCGCGACCCCTTCGGCGGTCGCGCCGGGTCGTATTGCCGGCACGGTCACCGATGGGGACGGACAGCCCCTCGACGGCGCGATGGTCTCCGCGTTCGGACCGTTCGGCGCCGAGCTGGTGGTGTCGGATGGACGCGGGCGCTTCCTGTTGCAGTCGCTGGCCCCGGGCCGGTATCTGGTGCAGGCCCATGTTGCCGGCTTCGCCACGCATCGACGCGAGTTCGTGTTGGTGACGGGGGGGAGGCCGGTCGTCCATGCAATTGCCATGAGCCGGGTCGTTCCGCCGTCCCGGCCGGTGTTGCCGGCGCTGGCGAGTTTCGGCCTCTCGGGTTCCACCGCGGAGGAACAGACGCCCGATTCGGACGCCGAGACCCCGGCGGCCCGCGAGCCGGACCCGCCGCACGATCACGCCGAGAAGGCATGGCGCCTGCGCCGGGCCAGACGCAGCGTCCTCAAGCAGGCGGAACGGGGGGCGGGCGCCGGTGTGGCCTCGGACGGGGCGTCGTCACCCGATGACGGCCGGATGGCGGGGTTGCCCCGTTCCCTGGGGACGTTGGCATCGTTCGCGTCGGGGCTTCGGACCCTTCCTCTCAGCGGAGAGGTCAATCTGCTGACCCGGGGCACGTTCGAGTCGGCGAGCCCGCTCGTCGGGTCGGTGCGTCCCGCCGGCATCGCCAACCTCTCCGTGGGGGCGCCGGCGTGGCGGGGCGACTGGACGGCCCGTGGGACGATGAACACCGGTGACGTGTCGTCGTGGTTCGCGGCCGGGGCGTACTTGGCAGATGCGGGCAGCGCACACCGGTTCGGCGTCGAGGGGGCGTACGGGCGGCAACGCTACGACGGCGGGAATCCGCTGGCCCTCACCCTCGCCCCCGAGACCCGGGTTGCCGCGAGCGTCGGCGCCTTCGACCGATGGACGGTATCGCCGCGGTTGTCGCTCGAGTACGGCGGCCGCTATTCGAGGTACGACTATATCGGCGGCGGGCTCTTCAGCCCGCGCGCGGCAGTCACCGTGACCCCGGTGCCGGGACTGCGTTTCCGGGTGGCCGGCGGGCAGGAAATGGTCGCGCCGGGGGCGGAGACGTTCCTGCCTTCCACCGGTCCGGGACTGTGGCTCCCGCCGGAGCAGGCGTTGGCCACCCTGTCCCGTCACGCCCGGTTGAATCCGGAGCGCACGCGGCACTTCGACGTGGGACTGGAACGCGATCTGGCCGGGGGTTTCGTGGTGGGAGTGCGACGGTTCCACCAGGACGTCGACAACCAGATGGTGACGTTGTTCGGGGCCGGCGGCCTCGAGACGGTGCCTGCCGGCTTCTACTACGTCGCCCGCGCCGGGTCCATCGCGAGCCGGGGCTGGATCCTCACCGTGCGCCGCGACCTGGGGCGCCGGGTCAAGGGGGCGGTAGACTTCTCCGTGGTCGAGGCGCAGTGGGGGCAGGCCGATATGGGGCCCGTGGCGGCGGCCGACGCGCCCGGGGTCCTTCGTCCCGCGGTCGAGCAGTTCCACGACATCAGCGGCACCATCGAAACCGAGATCCCGGAGTCTGCGACCCGGGTCTCTGTCCGCTGTCGGATCAGCGGGGCGTTCGAAGGCCTCGACCCCGCGGCGCCCGGTGGGTTGGATGCCCGCTTCGACGTCCTGATTCACCAGGCGCTGCCGTTCGCCCCCATTGGCGGCAGTCGTTGGGAAGCCCTGTTGGCGATTCGCAGTCTGTTCTTCGATCCCAGGGATACCGCGTCCATTTTCAGCGAGTTGTTGGTGATCCGGCCGCCCCGGCAGGTCGTCGGCGGCGTTGTCGTGCATTTCTGATTCCGTACCTGCGCGCCGGCGCGAGCGTTCGACCACGCTCGTTCGGTCGCGGTCCCCCACCCGCGGCACGGGCGCCCGTAATTTTGGATAAACAAACCAATAATTTGGATTGACGCGCTCGGTTCGCGTTGTAACCAGGATACGCAGCTCAAAAACCGTTGCGTGTTCGCGCCGACTCGCGAGGCCCTTCCTGGAATACCGATTGCATACAAGATAGATGGTTCTGTACGTGTGTTCGTCCTACGGGTCGATCGAATGAATCGTCCACCGTCTCAACACGTCTTGCGCGCCCCCCGGCGCGATCGGTGGAGTGCGTGGGTTCCCCCGGTCCTGGCCGTCGCCCTGGTGGCCGTCCTCATCTGTCTCGCGGCCGCGAACGTCGTTGTCTGGGGCAATTGGAACGAGTTGGTGGACGGCGTGTTGTGGGTCGATCGACCGGCCGGCATCACCGCGGTCGAGGTCGCGCCGGATGAGGCCGGCGATCGGGCCGGAATCGAGGCGGGGGATGTACTGCTGGCGCTCGACGGGGTCCCGGTGCAGTCGACCCACGACCTGGTCGAGCACCTGCATTCCCGGCAGCTCGACGGCCACGTCGCCTATACCTTGCTGCGACTCGATCAGTCTCGCCTGATCGACGTCACCCTGCAGCCTGCGCCGGCGGCCCAGACCCAGATGTACTTCGTGCTGGTGGGCATCGGCGTGTTCACGCTGTTGGTGGGTGCCTCGGTTCGACTCCGTCGGCCGGAAACCCAGGCCACGCTGCATTTCTTCTGGCTGAGCGTGGCGTTCTTCGGCATGTTCTCCTTCTCGTTCAGCGGTCGTCTGGATCGGCTGGACTGGGTGTTCTACTGGGCCGACGCGATCGCGACTCTGGTGCTCGCCCCGCTGTTCGTGCACTTCGCCCTCGTGTTTCCCGAACGCGCGCCCGGTGCGATTCGGAACACTCTGGGACGTCTGGTGATGCCGATCGTCTACGCCCCGGCGGTCGTGCTGGGGCTCCTTCAGGCGGTGGCGCTGGCCGGGGATGCCGGCTCGGCGGTGTTCACGACGGCGGTCGAGCGCGTCTGGAACCTGGAAATCACCTATCTGGCCGTCTGTGTCGTGTGCGGACTGGCCCTCATGATTCTCACCCTGCGGCGGGTGCCGTCCGTGACGTCGAAGCGCCAACTGCGCTGGATCGTCTGGGGGGCGGTTCTCGGCGGGTTGCCCTTCGTCGTGGGCTATGCGGTCCCGTGGTCGCTCGGGTTCGACGCGGCGCCGCTCGACGTCACCGCGATTCCGTTGAGTCTGATTCCGTTGGCGTTCGCATCGGCGATTGTCCAGTATCGCCTGCGTGACGTGGACGTGATCGTCAAGCGCGGGGTCGTCTATACCGTGGCCGTGTCCGCGATGGTGGCCATCTACGTCGCTCTGGATCGTCTGGCCCGAGCGGTGTTCCTCGACGAATCGGATGGACACAACTCGATCATCGCGTTGCTGGCGACGGCGGTGGTGGTCCTGCTGGCCGGTCCGGTGAAGGACGCCATTCAGTCGATGCTCGACCGGGCGCACTACCGTGACCGGTATGACTACCGGCGTGCGCTGCTGGGTTTCGCGCGGGAGTTGAACAGCGACCTCGACCTGAACCGCCTGGCCGAACGACTCGTGACCCGGGTGACCGAGACCCTGGTCGTCGACCACACCGTCCTGATGGTGGCGCCCGTGGAATCGGCGGCCGGCGGTTCGTTTCGACCGTTCCGGGCGACCGGAACGCGGCCGGCCGGCGAGTGGCCCGGGCTGGAACGCACCTCCGGTATCGGTGCGCATGTGGTCGACCACGGGACGATCCTGCTCGATGAGCCCGCATCCGCTCGCCGGCATCCCGAGGCGGAGGTCACCTTCTGGCGAGACCAGGGGATCCACTACTTCGTGCCCTGTATCTCCGAAGAAGGGACCATCGCGGTGCTGGCGCTGGGGGCGAAGACGAGCGGTGAGCCGCTGAGCAGCGAGGACATCGCGTTGCTGACGGCGGTTGCGGCGCAGGTCGCGACCGCGATCGAGAACGGTCGACTCTATACGCAATTGCAGGTCAAGGCGGCCGAGGTCGACCGGATTCGCGAGTTCAACGAGAACATCATCGAGTCCCTGAACGACGGGCTCGTCGTGCTGGACCTCGAAGATCGGGTCGTCCGCTGGAATGCGGCCCTCGATCGCATCTACGGCGTGGCGCATGACGGGGCCGTGGGACGGCCGCTGGCGACGCTGTTCGATGCGTCGTTCACGGCCCGGCTCGCGCGCGAGCGGCGCGATCACGCTGCCGGGTCCACCCTGTATCGGGTGCCCCTGACCTCGCGCCACGCCGGCGAACCGCGGAATCTGCTGGTCAACGCGGCGCAGGCGCCACTGTTGACCCCGGGGGGAGATACCGCCGGCACGATGATTCTCCTGGAGGACATCACGGCGCGGGTGCGGCTCGAGGAGCAGTTGCAGTTGTCCGACCGGATGGCGTCGGTCGGGTTGCTCGCGGCGGGTGTCGCCCATGAGGTCAACACCCCGCTGACCGGCATTTCGAGCTTTACCCAAATGCTGATCGAGGGCACCGCCCCCGGTGATTCCCGCTTGCCGGTGCTGAAGAAGATCGAGCGGCAGGTGTTGCGGGCAGCCCGGATCGTCAACGGTCTGCTCAACCTGTCACGGCCCGGACGGTCGGACGCGGCCGGTCCGGTGGACGTCAACGGGGTGATGAACGACGTGCTGGTCCTGGTCGAGCATCAGCTCCGGACATCCAACATCCGGATCCGGCGCGAGCTTTCACCGACCCCCACCGTGGTGCAGGGGGTCGAGGGAAAGCTGCAGCAGGTGTTTCTGAACCTTATCCTCAATGCGCGTGACGCCATGCCCACCGGCGGCTGGCTGTCCATCAGCTCCGGGATCGAGGGTGAACGAGCGGTGATCGAGGTGGCGGATACCGGCACCGGTATCGCGAGCGAGGATCTGTCCCGCATCTACGACCCGTTCTTCACGACCAAGGCGGTCGGTCAGGGCACCGGGCTGGGCCTGTCGATCGTCTACAGCGTGGTTCAGGAGCATCGCGGGGCGATCGACTGCAGGAGCGGGACCGGCGGCACCCGTTTCACGGTCGCGCTGCCGGTGCCCGTGCACCTCCGGACGCAATCGGCGGGCTAGCCCATCCACCCGATGCTTCGCGACACATCCGTATTGATTGTCGACGACGAGGAGGTCATGCGGGAGGTCCTGCAGACGCTGCTCGTGCGTGAAGGCTGCAAGGTCTCGACCGCGGTCACCGGTGCCGACGGGCTGGAGCTGGCTCGCGAGCGGTGGTTCGACGTCGCCATCGTCGACGTGATGATGCCGGGCATCGATGGGATTGAGACGCTGGATCGGTTGCGCCGGCTCGACGAGGACCTGCCGGTCATTCTCATCACCGCCTACGCGTCGCTCGAGAACGCGATCGCGGCCATGAAACGCGGTGCGTTCGACTACATCACGAAGCCGTTCAAGAACGAAGAAGTACTGGTCGTCGTCCGCAACGCGGCGGAGAAGCGGCGGTTGGTGACCGAAAACCGCACGCTTCGCGAGAGTCTGCGCACGAAAAGCCACGGGTTGCAGAACATCATCGGCCGCAGTCCGCGCATACGCCAGGTGTTCGAGTTGATCACCCAGGCGGCGATGAGTCGTACGACGATTCTCGTGGAAGGAGAAAGCGGAACCGGCAAGGAGCTGGCGGCGCGCGCCCTGCATGCAGGCTCGCCCCGCGCCGACCAGCCTTTCATCACCGTGAATTCCGGCAGTCTGCCGCCGGACCTGCTCGAATCCAATCTGTTCGGTCATCTCAAGGGGGCGTTCACCGGCGCCGTGGCCGCCAAGAAAGGGCTCTTCGAGCTGGCCGACAAGGGCACGATCTTCTTCGACGAAATCGGCAGCGTGCCGATAGAGACCCAGGCCAAGCTGCTGCGGGTGTTGCAGGAACGGGAGTTCATGCAGCTGGGCGGCGTCGAGACCAAGAAGGCCGATGCACGGGTCATCGCCGCCACGAACGTCGATCTCCGCCAGCTCGTGGCCGAAGGGAAGTTCCGGGAGGATCTCTACTATCGGCTCCACGTCATCAAGGTCGAGCTGCCGCCGCTTCGCGATCGGCGCGAGGACATTCCCCTGCTGGCCCAGCATTTTCTCGAGAAGTACGGGGCGGAAAACGACAGGAGGAATCTGGAGCTCACGGCCGAGGCGCTCGATCTCATGGAAGCCTACGACTGGCCTGGCAACGTGCGCGAGCTCGAGAACGTCATCGAGCGCGCCGTCGTGCTGGCGACCGGTTCACGGATCGGCCCGGAGCTGATCCCGGACGCGGTGCGCCCCCGGCGTCCGTTCCAGATGCCTCCATTCGTGATGCCGCCGGAGGGACTCTCGTTCAAGGATGTCGTTGCCGCCTTCGAGACGCAATTGATCGAGCGCACGCTCGCCTCAGCGGGCGGAGTGCAGAAGCGCGCGGCCGAAATGCTGCGAATCAAGCCGACGACGCTCAACGAGATGATCAAGCGCTACGACATCCTTCCGCGCCGGAAACGGAGCGCCGTCCAGGACGGCGGAGGGGCGCGGGGGAGCGACCCCGCCTGACATTCAGGTTGTCTTCTGACCACGGCGGCGGCCGCCGCCGTGTTGCCGTCCCGGGGGGCGCGAGGTCGGGAGGCTGGCGATCAACCGGTCGTACTTGCCGAGGACGATGTCCCACCGATAGTTGGCGCGGATGTAGGCGCGTCCCTGATGTCCCATGGCGGTGCGCAGGTCGTCATCGCGGATCAACAGTCGGAGGCACGCCTGGAATTCATCCCGGCTGGCGTAGTACAAGCCTGCGTTGCTCCGCTGGCAGTGGTCCACGAGCACGTCGCTGCGGGCGTTGGCGAGCACCGGAGTTCCGACCGCGAACGACTCGAGGGCCAGTAGCGAGAGGCTCTCGAACGGAGAGGGCGCCAAGACCACCGTGGCTGCTTCCAGGGCCTCCAACCGCTCGGTCTCCTCGGTCTCGGACAGCATGCCGGCAAACCGCAGGTGCAGGGCGTTGGGAATCGGCATCAGCTTGAGTCCCATCAGCACCAGCGACGTGTCGCCGTCGGATTCCGCATAGCTGTTGAAGTAGTCGAGGAGTTCTTCGCACCCCTTCCCGGGATTGATCCGTCCACCGTAGAGGGCGATGGGACCGTAGAGGCGGTGACGTCTGCGAAAGACGGCCCCGCGGGTGGACAGCGGCGATTCCGGTTGGTCCGGACGCGGCTTCTCATGCAGATGCGAAGGCGGGAAGTCGACGCCGCACCCCACCGTTTCCTCCGCCTTTGCGCCGATGGAAAACGTTCGCTTCAGAAATCCGCGCTCGACCGCGGTGGTGTAGGCGATGCCGGCCGGGAGCGAGAACACCTCGCGATAGAGATCGAGGCGGATGGCCGGTTCGTCGTGCGCGACCGGCACCAGGATGCTGCGCGCCGGATCCACACGCAGCCCCTGGACCGTCGGCGCGTAGAGACAGTTGAAGAAGATGAGCGCATCGTAGTTCACATGATGCTGCTCCAGATACGACTGGAGACCCGGGCACCACGGTCCCTGTTGCTTCAGCCACTCCGTTTCATCGCCGGCCGAGTGATCGTGCTGGTGGATCCAGTCGGAGTACTCGTTGAACGACGCCGGATCCCGCGTGCGGTCATTGGCGAATCGACGGACGGTGACGCCGCGAATGCGGTCGTCGCCCTCCGGATAGCTGTTCTTCCACGTACTGTCGTCACGCGCACAGGTGGTCAGGACGTCGACCTCGTGCCGGCCGGCGAGCTGTTCCGCGATCAGGCGGCACAGATACTCGGACCCGCCGACGAGCTCCGCGCCGTAGCGTTGAACGACGACGGCCAGCTTCATCGGTCCCCGGCGTCGTCGGGTGGCTGGGCGGCCTGGGTCTGCTCCGCGGAAGGGGACGGTGGCGAAGCGTCGCGGGCTTCGGCGGGAGCGGGGGCCGCGGGGGATCCCGATTCGGCGGGCGCCGCGGAAACCTCTGCGCCGGCCGGGTTGTGGTCCGGGGAGGCAGCCCCGTCGGTCCGTTCGCTCACCTGCGTGCTCGTGTCCCCTCCATCCGTCGCGTCGCCGGGTGGAGCCGTCTCTCCGGAGGCTTCGGCCGCGGCACTCGGGGTGCCCCCTCCCGGGCGTCGCCGGGACCGCCGCCGCCGCCGGCGGGTCCGGGTCGGCTCTGCCGGGGTTCCGTCACTCTCGGTACGCTCCGGGTCACTCGCCTGCGGTGTCGATCGGGTCTGCTCGACCGATTCGAGCGCCCGCGCCCGCCGCGCGTCGAAGTCGAGCCGCCCCGCCACCGATTCGACCAGCATCTTGTGGTTCTTCATGTCGACGGCCAGCCGCGTCATTTCCACCACCAGATTGTTGGCCACCTCGTAGTTCAGGGCATCGAGCTCCTCACGGGCCGCGAACTTCTTGCCGGTGCGCTCGAACTCGGTGTTCACCCGATTGAGCAGGTCCAGGAGCCGCGAGTTGATTTCCGCTTGTCTCATCATGGCGAAGATGATCGGATCGGGGTTGAAGAACAACCTGAGGATCGGGTTCAAGAGTCTCCGGATCAGACGGATCAGTTTCCCCATCGCTCCCCTGGACGAGGCGTAGAGGGTGTCCTCGTTGAATTCGAAGGGTTCGGGCGCCAAGCTCCGCCCCTGCTGGTCCCGGTCGAACCGTCCCGGGGAGGTGAGCCGCCGGTTGCGCTCGACCAGATCGGAACCGGTCCGTCGGGGCTCGAGGCAGCGATCGAGCGTGACCTCCGCCAACTTCCGGATCTGCTGTTCGGTGTCATCGGGACCGCGTTTTTCGCGGATACGTTCGCGGATCCGTTCCATGATCTGCATCACGTCAACGGAATCGGCCCGGATGTTGAACTCGGCCATCGTGTGTCGTGGGGACGCTACGGCGCTCCCGCCGGCTGTCGACGGAACGTGCGAAGCCTTCCCTCCGGGGGGCGACTGAACCCCTGGATTCGGCGCCCGCCCCGGGCGGGCGCACCATCGCCGGGCCAGTTGGACGTTGGGGGACGGACGGTGCCCAAGGCTCGACGAGAACGACGACGAGCCCTGGGCGGCGGCAATGAGACGTTCAGGTCAGTCACCCGACCGGCGGCCCGGCGTCGGAAACGCCGGGCATGACCTTGCAAGGCTGGAACGTGCGCGATCGAGCGAAGGATGGGGTGACTCCTGTTCGTCAGGCGCTGAAGCTCCGGACGGCCTCGTCCTCGGACTCGTAGGTCTCGAACACCGTCAGCAGCTTCGTAATCGCGAGCAAGTCGGTAATGCGCTTGGTGAGGTTGACCAGCTTGAGCTTGCCGCCCTGACGGCTTACCGTCGTGTACGTGCGGACGATTTCTCCGAGCCCTGCGCTGTCGACGTAGGGAACGCCCTCGAGGTTGAGCAACAGGTTGCGATGGCCCTGCTGTATCAGGTTGCTGATCCGCTCCTTGAGGAGCTCGTCGCCTTCGCCGATGGTCAGCTTCCCCGTCAGATCGAGCACCACCACGTCCTGAATCGTTCTTTCCTGGATTTCCATGCAACTCTCCGCGCCTGCGTTCTACGCCGTCGCCGGGAGTGACGTAGCAACCGGGCGAATGGACGCAGCCGCCGGGCTTCCAAACGGCGCAAACGTACTATGAAGCCGAGGGGCTGTCAATAGCAGGTTTGGCCCGCATTTCCACCTCTACTCGGTCTCCCGACGCTGCTTTTTCCGCGTTCGCTTGCGTGCCAACGCCTGCTTGGCGCGACGCTTGTCGCCTGGTTTCAAATAGAACGAATGCTTCTTGATGTCCTTGATGATGTCTTCTTGCTGCACCTTGCGCTTGAAACGCCGCAACGCGCTTTCGATCGATTCGCTCTCTTGCACCTTGACTTCAGCCAAACTGTCTGTCACCTCCCCCGAGCGTCACGATTCGGATCGCCCCGACGTCCCGCCGGCAATCCGACCGCGTGCTGCCCCGCACCGCCCCCGCCCTGTCCCGCTCTGTTTCGAACGGGCACCCGGCCGTCGCAAAACGTGTAGCATGGAGTCCGTGCGAGGGCGTAGCCCATGCAACCGAGCATGTACTCCTTAAAGAGTACGGAGCAAACGGGCATTATAAGCAGAGGCCCGCGGCATGTCAAAACGGCGGACGGGGCGCGCTCCGGGAAGGTGCGAGATCGATGAAGGTGCTGGTCGTCGGGAGCGGCGCGCGTGAGCATGCGCTGACCTGGAAGCTGGGGCGGGAGTCCGCGGTCCGCGAGGTAATCTGCGTGCCCGGCAACGCCGGGACCGGGCCGCCCGCGTCCGCGCGTTCGCTCGACGTGTCGGATCCGGCGGCGTTGTTGGCGTACGCCGAGGCTGAGGCGGTCGATTTGACTGTCGTCGGGCCGGAGCTGCCGCTGGCGCGCGGGGTTCGGGACCTGTTCGAGGCGCGCGGCCGGTGTCTGTTCGGGCCGAGCCGGTTTGCCGCCAGGCTCGAATCGAGCAAGGCGTTCGCCAAGGAGTTCATGGCCCGGCACGCGGTGCCCACGGCCCGCTTCCGGGTCTGCCGCCGCGCCGACGAGGCGCTGACCGCCGTCGCCGGACCCGAGTTCGGGTTCCCGGTGGTCATCAAGGCGGATGGTCTCGCCGCCGGGAAGGGGGTCACGGTGGCGCCCGATCGGTCCGCGGCGGAGCGGGCGGTGCGCGAGGCGATGCTCGACCGGCGATTCGGCGATGCCGGGCAATGCGTGGTCATTGAGGAGCATCTGGCCGGTGTCGAGGCTTCGTTCTTCGCGGTCTGCGATGGAGGCCGGGCGATCGGCCTTCCGGTGGCGCAGGACCACAAACGGGCCTACGACGATGACGAGGGGCCGAATACCGGCGGCATGGGGGCATTCGCTCCGAGTCCCCTGATGACCCCGGAGCTGGACCGTCGCATCCGGCTCGAGATCGTGGACCCCGTGCTCGAGGGGATGCGCGGCGTCGGACACCCCTTTCGTGGATTCCTCTATGTCGGGTTGATGTTGACGGCGGAGGGCCCGAAGGTCATCGAGTTCAATGTCCGGTTGGGAGATCCGGAGGCCCAGGTCGTGCTGCCGATGATCACCGGCGAACTGGCGCCGGTGCTGGAGGCGGCGGCCCGCGGGGAGCTGAACGGGTTCGCCTGCGAGCACGTGAATGATCCGCACGTGGGGGTCGTGCTGGCTTCCGGCGGGTACCCCGGCCGCTACGATACCGGCTTGGCGATTGCGGGGATCGAAGCGGCTTCGGCCCTCGAGGACGTGCTCGTGTTTCATGCCGGCACGTCGGTACGGGACGGGTCGGTGGTGACGGCGGGCGGCCGGGTGCTGACGGTGGTGGGTCGAGGACGTGACTTTCCCGAGGCGATTGCGCGGGCCTACGCGGCGGAGGCTCGCATCACTTTTGCCGGCAAGCAGGTTCGCTCGGACATCGGACGCAAGGCATTGGCGGGGAGCCCGTGGTAGTGCAGGGGGGACTTTCATCGCGGGCTGTCCAGGGGGAATCGGCGGAAATCGGCAGGGAGACGTAGAGTCGGATGAATGACATACAGGTGCAGGTGTTGATGGGGTCTGCGTCGGATGCGGGGGTGATGGCGAATGCCGTGCGCACGTTGCGCGATCTGGGTATTTCCTCCGACATGACCGTGGCGTCCGCCCACCGATCGCCGGATCGGGTGCGCCGGGTGATGGAGGAAGCCGTACGTCGCGGAGTACGGGTATTCGTGGTGGGGGCCGGGGCGGCCGCCCATCTCGCGGGGGTCGTCGCGGCGCATACCGCGTTGCCGGTCATCGGCGTGCCCATCGATTCGTCGCCGCTCGGCGGGTTCGATGCGTTGCTGTCGACGGTGCAGATGCCTCCCGGGGTTCCGGTTGCGACGGTGGCGGTGGGGAAGGCGGGGGCGACGAATGCGGCGGTGCTCGCGGCGCAGATTCTCGCGCTCGGCGACCCGGACATCCGGGCGCGTCTGGATGAATACCGCCGGACGCTGGCCGAGAAGGTGGAACAGGCCGCCGCCGGCCTCGAGCCGGCATGACCGCGACCGAGCCGCCGCCGCCCAACCCACCCTCCGGGAATCCGCGCCGTTCTACGGCGCAGACTCCTGGGCCTGGGCCGAGCCCAGCAGCATCAGCAGCAGTGCTTTCTGGGTGTGGAGCCGATTCTCGGCCTGATCGAAGACCGCCGAACGCGGTCCGTCGATGATGTCGGCATCCACTTCTTCGCCGCGATGCGCCGGCAGGCAGTGCATGAAGAACGCGTCGCTGCCCGCCTGCGCCATCAAGGCGCTGGTCACCCGATATTCGGAGAACGCCTCCCGCCGCCGGGTCGATTCCGTTTCCTGCCCCATCGACGTCCACACGTCCGTGTAGACCGCGTCCGCCCCGCGTACCGCGTCGACGGGATCCTCGCACTGGACGATCTCCGCGTCATGCCGCGCCACCCGGCGGGCCGCCGCCAGGGTTTCCGGGGGCAGGGCGAAGCCCTCCGGCGACGCGAGTCGCAGATGGACCCCGAGCATCGCGGCGGCGTGCGTGAGGGATGTGGCCACGTTGTTGCCGTCCCCGACGTACGCCAGCGTCACCCCGCGCAGCGCGCCGCACCGCTCGCGCAGCGTCAGGCAGTCGGCGAGGGCCTGGCACGGATGCTCCTCGTTCGTCAACGCGTTCACGACGCGCAACCGGGTCGTGGCCTGGGCGATCTCCCGCAGTCTCGATTGCTGGAACGTGCGTATGGCGGCCACCGAGATCCACCGTTCGAGGGTGCGGGCGACGTCCGCCAGCGCTTCGCGCGTGCCGAGGGCGTCCGCCGACGGCGGACAGGTGACGACGCCTCCCAGCTCCTGCATCGCGATCTCGAACCCGGTGCGGGTTCGCAGCGACGGTTTGTCGAACAGCAGGGCCAGGGAATGTCCCGCCAGCGCCTTGCGGGTCGGCGCGTCCGCGCCCAACCGCCGTTCGCGTTTCAACCGCGCCGCCAGCGCCAGACACGTCTCGAGCGCATCGGACGTGAGGTCGAGCACGGACAGATAGGTTCGGGCGGAAGCGAACGCGGTGCACGGGGCCGCCACGCTTCCATTCGGCACGGCGTCAGTGGTGTTCATCGTGTTTCTTCGAGACGTTGCGCGCTGCGCGTTGCCCGTCACCCCGCACTGCGGGAGCCGCGCGGGGTTCCGCCACGGGCGGTCAGGTCCGGTAGTCTGCGTTGATGCGGACGTACTCGGCGCTGAAATCGCAGGTCCAGATGGTGGCCGCGCCCTCGCCGCCGGTGCCGAGGTCGATCGTGAGCGCCACCTCCGACGTCCGGAGATGCTCGGCCGCCGCCGGTTCGCGGTCGCTGAAGATCCGCTCGTCGGCAAAGAGCTCCACCCCGCCGATGGCCACCCGGGCGCGGCCGAGGTCGAACCGGACTCCGGCCCGGCCCGCCACCGCCACGATTCGACCCCAGTTCGGGTCGCCCCCGTGGACGGCGGTCTTGACGAGCGGCGAGTTCGCGATGGCCCGCGCCGCCTGTCTGGCCTCGGCCTCGGTGTGGGCGCCGGTCACGCTGACGGAGACGAGCTTGGTGGCGCCCTCGCCGCCTTTCACGATGGCGAGCGCCAGCTCGTGGCAGACGGTATGGAGCGCCTCGACGAATGCAGGATAGGAAGCGTCGTCGATCTCGACCCCGGAGCACCCGTTGGCCAACGCCAGGACCATGTCGTTCGTCGAGGGCTCGCCGTCGACGGTAATGGCATTGAAGGTCGTCTCTGCCGCCTGCCGCAAGGCGCGTTGCAGCAGGGGCGGCTCGACGGCGGCGTCGGTGGTGAGGAACGCGAGCATCGTGGCCATGTTCGGCTCGATCATGCCGGCTCCCTTGGCGATGCCGCCCACGTGGAACCGGCCCGACGGCGTCACGGCCCGCACCGCCGCGTCCTTGGGCCACGGATCGGTCGTCATGATGGCTTCGGCCGCCGCCGCGTGCCCGTCGGGACTCAGCGTCTCGGCGGCCAGCCTGATGCCCTGCCGCAGCTTGTCGCGGTCGAGGTACGCCCCGATGACCCCGGTCGACGACACGAGCACCTGCTCGACCGGGCAGCCGACCAAATCCGCGGTGGTGACGGCCATGTCGCGAGCGTCGGCCAGCCCCTGCTCGCCGGTGCAGGCGTTGGCGCATCCGCTGTTGACGACGACCGCCGCGGTCGTGGCATCCGATCGCTGCAGGTGTTCACGCGTCACCGTGACGGGGGCGGCCACCGCGAGATTGGTGGTGAAGATGCCGGCCGACCGGGCCGGTGGGGTGGACACCAGCAGCGCCAGGTCGAGCCCGGACGACTTGATGCCGCAGGCGACCCCTGCGGCCCGGAAACCGGCCGGTGCGGCAATGCCTTTTGGAATGCGTTCAAGCATGAGTGTCGTCTGCCCTTGTGTTCGGTAAGCAGCAACCCGTGTGGAAAGCGACGCGAGGTCTCGTTACGTGGTTCTACGGCGCGGTCCGCGGCCCCGGTGGCCGTCGAACTCGAGAACCACGGCGTACTGAGCACACCGTCTGAACCACTCGCAGCCCTGGCAATCGGTCATGATCTTCTCGGGCAGCCAGGTGTGCGGCACGATCGAGAATCCCTGGACCACGAAGGCGCGCGGAATGTGGGTGAACGCGCACACCCGCGAGGCGCCCTGCCGGCGTCCGCCGGCGACCACGGCGGCAAGCAGCCGGGCGCCGATGCCGCTGCCGCGCTCGCCGGTGACGACCACGAGCGACCGGACTTCGGACATCGTCTTGCTGAGGGGAGAGAGCTCTCCGCACCCGATCACCACGCCGTCGCGGACCGCGACCACGAATCGCGACACATGACGCTGGATGTCTTCCGGCGAGCGGCGCAACAGCAGCCCGGGGCCGACGTTGGCGGCCACCAGTCGCCCGATGGCGTCGGCATCGGTCTGACCGGCGGGGCGAATCGACACCGCGGGGAGTGGTGACGCCGGACGGCGGCCCTCGTCCGTGGCGGGGTGAACGGGAACGGTGGAGGTGGTGATCATCGGGGTCGTGCCGTGCTCGCGCAGCGCCCGGGTTCTCATGACGGGCACTACGACGCAGATTCCTGGGTGACGACCTGTGCAAGCACCGTGTCGAGAATCTGCAGTCCCTCGTCGATCTCGGTGTCCGAGACGGTGAGCGGAGGCAACAGCCGCACCACGCGTCCCGCGGTTCGGTTGATGAGCAGGTGATGCTCTCGTGCGAGGTCGACGATGCGCGTCGCGGCCGCCTCGGGCATTTCGAGCCCGCGCATCAACCCCGCGCCGCGCACGTCGGTGATGACCGGATACCGTTCCGCCAGCCCTTCGAGGCCATCCGTCAACCGCGCCGCCGCCGCCCGCACCCGCTCGAGCCCGCCGTGTTCGAGGGCATCGAGGAATACCAGCGCCGCGCGGCATGCGAGCAGATTGCCGCCATAGGTGGTTCCGTGGTCGCCGGGGGCAATCGCGTCCGCGACGTCCTGGCTCATCAGGATGGCGCCGACCGGCACTCCGGCTCCGAGCGCCTTCCCGAGCGCCATCAGATCCGGGCGCAGCCCGAGCGTTGCAGAGTGGAAGGGGCGCCCGGTGCGGCCCAATCCGCATTGAATCTCGTCGGCGATCAGCAGCGCGCCGGTCCGCTCACACGCCGCCGTCACCGCCGCCGCGAACTCCGGGGTCAGCGGCCACACCCCTCCCTCGCCCTGAATCGGCTCCAGGATGATCGCCGCGACATCCGATCCGACGGCGCTCTCCAACGCCGGGGGGTCGGTGGGGGATACGAAGCCGACCCCCGGGAGCAGTGGTTCGAACGGCCGGCGGTATCCCGGCTCCCACGTGGTCGACAGCGCGCCCATCGTACGGCCGTGAAACGAACGCTCCAGCGCGACGATCCGCGTCCGCCCCGTCTCGCCGCGCGTATGCCAGTAGCGGCGCGCGAACTTCAGACAGCCCTCCACCGCCTCGGTTCCGCTGTTGCAGAAGAACGCCCGCGGGAGGCCGGACAACGCCGCCAATCGCCGTCCGACCTGTCCCTGCAAGGGATGAAAATAGAGGTTGGACGTGTGGATCAGGGTGCGAGCCTGGTCGGCCAGGGCCGCCGCCAATCCGGCGTGGGCATGGCCCAGCGACGCCACCCCGAGCCCCGATACGAAGTCCAGATAGCGTTGGCCGTCGCTGTCGTGGAGGTAACTCCCCTCGCCGCGGGTCAGGACCACCGGCACCCGCTTGTAGACCTGCAGCAGATGCGCGTTCTCGACTGCCCGAACATCCTGTTCCTGGGTGACCATGCCTCTCGTTCCTGTCGATATCGATGACTGCTCCAAGGGTCTCCACCCGCTCGGCGGGCGAGACCGCGACTTCCGTCCCTGGAGATCGGCTGCGTCCGGAGCCGCCGAGGGCCGCCGAGAGCCCGTTGCAAAACGGGCTAGGCGATTCGCGTGCCGGGACGTGCAGCCAGATCGCGTGTCCGTCTGCCGTCGACGATCTCCACCCGGGCGACCCCGTTGCGCCGCGCATCGCGGCAGGCGTTCAGCTTGGCGACCATGCCCGTGCTGGCGCGGCCATCGGCGATGAGCTCCTGCAGCGTCGCGTCGTCGATCGACGGGAGCGTGCGTCCCTCCGGGTCGAGGACGCCGGCGGTGCCGCCGGCAATCAGCAGCCGGCTGGCCCGAAACCGGACCGCCAAGTCCCCGGCCAATGTATCGGCATTGACGTTGAGCAACTGTCCATCGGGGCCGGCGCCGATGCTCGCGACCACCGGCACGAGCCCGGAGTTGCACAGGGTCTCGAGCAACATCGGCGGGGCGTCACCGTGCGGTTGGCCCACGAATCCCAGATCCACCACGGACCCGTCAGCGGCGGCGTAGGGGGCGGCGCGTTCGACCGCGGCCACCCCGGCGTCGGCCGCCGTCAGTCCGACCGCGCGGACGCCGGCGCTGCAGGCGGTCGCCACGAGTCGGGTGTTGACTTGTCCCGCTAGCATGCCGACCACCACGCCGAGGGTGGCGGCGTCGGTGATGCGGAGACCGTCGACGGCCCGCTTGGCGATGCCGCGCTGCCGAGCTCCGCGTCGACCTCGCGCCCGCCGCCGTGGACCACCACGAGCGCGGCGCCGCCGGCGAGGCTTCCGATGGCCGCCGCGATATCACGGCGCTGGTCCGGCTCCATCAGCAGCTCGCCGCCCAGCTTGAGCACGACCCTGGCCGTCGGGTTCATGACAGACCGGTCGCTTCGCCGAGCCCGAACGCGACGTTGAGGTTCTGTATGGCCTGGCCCGCCGCTCCCTTGACGAGGTTGTCCAGGCACGCGATGAGCACCAGGCGCCTCGACGCGGCGTCGAGCTTCCAGCCGATATCGCACAGATTGGTGTGCGTGACGTGCTTGATCTCCGGCAGGGCGTCGCCGGTGATGCGGACGAACGGTGCGCCGGCGTACGCCTGCTCCAGCGTGTCCGCCACCTGCGCGGCGCTGACGTCCCGGCGGGTCCGTACGTAGATGGTTTCCAGGATGCCGCGATCGAGGGGTACGAGATGGGGCGTGAAGGTGACGGGCCGTCTCAGCTCCTGCTCGATTTCCGCGCCGTGCCGGTGACCCAGCACGCCGTAGGCGGCGACGCTGCCGTGGCATTCCGAGAAGTGGGTACGCTCCGTCGGCTTCTTGCCGGCGCCGGAGATCCCGGACTTGGCGTCGATGATGACGTCGCTGTCGGGTTCGAGGAGGCCGGCGTCGGACAACGGGCGCAGGGCGAGGAGCGCCGCCGTCGGATAGCATCCCGGACAGGCGACGAGGCGCGCGTCCGGCAGCGACGCACGACAGTGCTCGGTGAGGCCGTAGACGACCGGTTCCTCGAGCTCCGGGGTAGCGGGATACCAGTGGCGGCGCTGCGCCGCGTCGCGCAGCCGGAACGCGCCGGAGAGATCGAATACCCGAACGCCGCGGGCCACCAGGTCGGGACCGACCTCCGCCGCGACGGCGTCCGGCAACGTCAGAAACACCGCCCGGGTCTCTGCCGCCAGTCGTTCGACCGAGAGCGGGGTGACGTCACCATCCCATATGCGCGCGAGGCCGGGCAGACGCCGTACGCCCTCCGCGGTCCCCGAGCCCATGGCCGCCGCGACCGTGACGGCCGGATGGCGTGCGGCCAATCTGAGCAGCTCCTGGCCAGCGTATCCGGTGGCTCCGGCGATTCCGATAGCGAGACTAGCCGACATTCTGTATATTTATACATCGGGCCGGAGGCCCTCGTCAACGCAGAATCCTCCATAGTGTTTCGCAGCGAGTCGGCGCGGCGACTTGACAGCGATCGGCAGTGATGTATATAAATCCATCGTTTGAATAAGTATGAAGGCTCGTCGCCAGTCCGCCGTACTCGAGCTCGTCTCCGGCCAGCCGGTTCGCAGCCAGAATGTCTTGCGGCGCTTGTTGGCGGGGATGGGTATCCTGGCGACCCAGGCCACGATCTCCCGGGACGTGAAGGAGCTCGGGCTGGTCAAGCGGGCCGCCGACGGGGCGTATCAGTCGGTTGATGGCCCGGCGGGGACGCCGGCGATCCCCGACGAGCGGGTTCGCCGGGCCGTCGCGGAGTATCTGCGCCGCGTGGAACAGGTTCAGCATCTTCTGGTATTGAAAACGGATCCGGGGCAGGCGCAGCCGCTGGCGTTCGCGCTCGACCGTGCCGCCTGGCCGGAGATCGTCGGCACCGTTGCGGGCGACGACACGATTCTCGTCGTCATGCGCACCGAACGGAGCGCGAGGACGCTGGGCCGCCGGGTGGAACGGTGGGCGGCCGAATAGCAGCCCGTGGCGGTGCGCCGCGTTGCACCGAGAGCGGGATGCAGCGCCGCTTGAATGCAGCGGGGACTTTCGCCACGGGCTGCCAGGGCCGCCGGGGACTGTCGGCGCGCCCCGCGGCGGTTGGCCGGGAAGAGGAGAAGAGGAATAGATGGAGCGTGTGATACTCGCCTATTCGGGCGGTCTTGATACCTCGGTCGCGATTCCGTGGCTGGCCGAGAAGTACGAGGCGGAGGTGGTGGCGGTGACCCTGGACCTCGGGCAGGGAAAGGAGCTCGACGACGTCCGCGAGCGGGCGATGGCGGTGGGGGCGGTCCGGTGTCACGTCCTGGATGTCCGCACCGAGTTCGCGGACGAATACGTCCTGCCGGCCTTGCAGGCGGGGGCGCTCTACGAAGGACAGTACCCCCTCGCGACGGCGCTCGGCCGTCCCTTGATCGCGAAACGGCTCGTCGAGATTGCGGAGATGGAATCGGCGACCGCGATCGCCCACGGGTGCACCGGCAAGGGGAACGACCAGGTCCGGATCGACGTGTCGGCGCGGGCGTTGAACCGGGCCATCCGGGTGATCGGACCGGCGCGTGAATGGGGCATGTCCCGTCCCGCCGAGATCGAGTACGCCCGGGAACGCGGCATTCCGGTGCCGGCGACCGTGGACAGCCCCTACAGCACCGACTTGAACCTGTGGGGCAAGTCCATCGAATGCGGCGTGCTGGAGGATCCCTGGACCGAGCCGCCCGAAGAGGTCTTCACGCTGACGAAATCTCCGGCCGTGGCGCCCGATGCGCCCGCCTACGTGAGCCTCGACTTCGAGCGGGGGGTACCGACCGCGGTCAACGGGGTGGCGATGCCGCTCGTCGAGTTGATTGCCAGTCTCGAGACGATCGCCGGGGCCCACGGCGTCGGGCGTATCGACATGCTCGAGAATCGGCTCGTCGGCATCAAGTCGCGGGAGATCTACGAAGCTCCGGCCGCGGTCGTGATGCACGCCGCCCATCGCGAGCTGGAAAGCCTGGTCATTCCGCGCGATCTCGATCGCATCAAGACCGGGTTGGCGCCGGTGTACGCGGACCTCGTGTACAACGGCCTGTGGTTCACCCCGACGCGCCGCGCCATCGACGCCCTGGTCGCCGACGTTCAGCAGCGGGTCACCGGTACCGTACGTCTGAAGCTGTTCAAGGGGGATTGCCGGGTGGTCGGGCGCAAATCGCCCCACGCCCTGTACGACGAGGCGCTCGCGACCTACGACGAGGGCGATCAGTTCGACCACACCGCGGCCGAGGGTTTCATCAGAATCTGGGGGCTTCCGGTCGAGCTCGCGGCCGCCAAGGCCAACCCGGCGTACTAGTTTCACCCAGGGCTTCCGGACGCCGGCTTCTCCGATATCCGCACAGCAATGGCGCATCTATGGTCCGGCCGGTTCGACAGTGCCCCCGACGAGGAGGTGTTCGCGTTTCAGGCCTCGTTCGAGTTCGACCGGCGGCTGTTCGAGGACGACGTCGCCGGCAGTCTGGCCTGGGCGGAGGCCCTCGCCGGCGCCGGGGTGCTGTCGGCCGGTGATGCCGCCGCGGTCCGGGCCGCCCTGATCGCGATCCGGGACCGGGGCCGCGACGACCCGGCGTTCGTCGATGGATCGGACGAGGACGTCCATGCCTTCGTGGAACGGCAACTCATCGAGCGCGTCGGAGACGCGGGGAAACGGTTGCACACCGGCCGGTCGCGGAACGAGCAGGTCGCACTTGACCTGCGGCTGTATCTGCGCCGGCGCATCGCAGTCATCCAACAGGAGGTGGTGGCGCTGGTCGATGCCCTCGCCGGTCAGGCGGAGTCGGCGGGAGCGGCGTTGATGCCGTCCTATACGCACCTGCGGCGGGCCCAGCCGATCCTCGTGGCGCACTACTTCCTGTCCCATGCGGCCGCCCTGCGGCGGGACCATCGCCGCTTCGAGACCGCACGCGACGAGGCGGATGCGTTGCCGCTCGGGTCCGGGGCCATCGCCGGAGCCAGCTACGACGTCGACACCGCCGCCCTCGCCCGGCGGCTCGGGTTCTCGCGGGTCGTGGCCAACAGCCTCGACGCGACCGCGGATCGGGATTTCGTGTCCGGGTTCCTGCATGCCTGCGCCGGCGCCATGGTCCACCTGAGCCGGCTCGCCGAAGACCTCGTCCTTCTGACGAGCGAAGAGTTCGGGTTCTTCGGTTTGTCCGATGCGGTCACCACCGGGAGCAGCCTGATGCCGCAGAAGAAGAACCCCGACCCGCTCGAGCTGGTTCGCGGCAAGACCGGCCGGGTCATCGGCCGGCTGGCGGGGTGGCTGGCCACGATGAAGGGGCTGGCCAGCGGGTACAACAAGGACCTTCAGGAGGACAAGGAGGCCGTCTTCGACGCCGAGGACACCATGCGCAGCTCCCTGCGCGCCACCGCCGCCGTCGTCCGGACCCTCACGCTGGACGCGGCCCGCACCGGGGCCGCGGCGTCGGGGCTCGCTCTGGCGACCGACGTGGCCGATCTGCTGGTGGCGCGAGGGGTCCCGTTTCGCGAGGCGCACGAAGTGGTGGGCCGAATCGTTCGCGACCTGGTCGCGGACGGGCGCGACTTCACATCGTTGACGCCGGCCGCGTGGCGTGGCTATCACGAGCGCCTGGACGCGGATACCGCGTCCCGCATCACCGCGCGTGGTTCGGTCACCGCCCGGCGAACGCCTCAATCGACGGCGCCCGACGCGGTGGCGGCGGCGCTTCGCGAGACCCGCCGCTGGGTCGACGGACCCGGCCGGGGCGAGGCTGCGCCGGGCCGGTGAACCGGTCGTGAAAATCAAACAGTTTACGCAGCGGGTCGAAAGTAGTAGGATGACGTCACTGCGCATCGCAACCGCCAGAGGCGCCCCGCACGAGGGGTTCGTGATTTTGCTGTTGCGTGACCGTCCTTGCCGCGCAACGCGAATCATTCCTGAAGCGACGGAATTGGTGCTTCACGTTTTCGCAACTCGGGACATCGGTCTGGTTTACGGGGCTCGGTGTGGCTGCGGGGCCGGAGATCCGTCTCGCAGATGAGCGTCGGGACGAGAAGACCGAGTAACATGCAACCCGGGAACGACGCGGTCGGGCCGTCCGTTGCGCCGACCGGGTGTCTGCCGCGAGTCGCCGACGCGCGTGACGCCTACTCGGGGCAACCCCCGCATCGCAGTTCGTATCAGTCCGGTAACAGTTCGAGCGACTGCCGAACCATCCCACCATATCTGAACCAACCTGAGAGGGATTCATGGATCAGCGCCGGGTGCGCTTGGGTGACGTCCTGGACGACTATTGTCCACGCGAGCGCCGAGTGACCAATCATGCCGTCGTGGCTATCGTTGGCAGCGACATCAAGTTGACCCGATGCACGACGTGCGACACCGAGCACGCCTACAAGGCGGCCCGGGTTCCGCCGCGCCGGCAGACCCGACTGGTGGCGGCCCTCTCGAATGCGGGCGCCGACGGGGCGCTGATTGCCGCGCCGGCCGTGCCCGACGCGATGAAGCCGCCGCCGGTGACCGAGCCTCCGGACGTTCCCCTGCCGGTGGTCAGCCGCCCTCCCCAGGCTCCGAACCTCGACTCGGTTCGCCGCCCGCTGATCCGGGCCACGCTCGGA
Source organism: Vicinamibacterales bacterium (assembly GCA_965229825.1). GTDB lineage: Bacteria > Acidobacteriota > Vicinamibacteria > Vicinamibacterales > UBA8438 > JAJEEA01. The sequence goes on along the minus strand of CBDDJQ010000007.1, from coordinate 160,888 downwards.
CGGCCCGACGTCACTGCCTTGTCCCGGCAGGTGCCGGTGTTCACGGTTCGGGAGAACACGGGTCGAGACGGCAACGTCGATCGCGGGAAGTTACCGCGCAAGCGCCGCAACGGCGGGCGGCCCGGTGCGGAGCCGAACGGCAACAAAGTGGAAGGCCATCCCGGCCAGTTCGCGCGGTCCGGATACGGCAAGAACGAGTCGAAATCAGCGCCCGGTCGCAACGGAAACGGGCGCACGGAGCGGGTCAACAGAAGCTCGACCCGGAGCCGGGGCAAGAGCCGGTCGCGATGACCGGATGAACACGCCTGCGGGAGCGAAGGTGGTCGAGGAGCCCGGGGTGAAGGCCCCGCGTAGCACCGGGACCGGGCGGCCCTGGCCTTGGGCGGCCCGGGGGCGCCGCCTCCGCGGGGCCGTGCTGCGGTTGGCGCTGAGCCGTTCGGCCGCCTTCGCGAGTGGCCTGCTGCTGCTGTTGCCGGCGACCGCGGTTGCCGCCGCCGACTATCCCTGGGAGAGCTGGCTCACGGACGGGTTCAGCCTCGCCGGTCTGGCCACCGGGGTGGCGCTGATCGTGACGGCGCTGGGGGGGCGCCGCCCCGACTGGATCGAGCCGGCCTGAGCGCTCTTCCGGCCTCGTCCCGAGCCGGCTGCGGTTTCCTGAAGGTATTCCGTGCCCCACCGTCCTGCATCCCCCTCCGTATCCCCGGCGGCCAGCCGACATCTGACCGGCGAACCGATCCGGTACTACCGGCCCCGAGGCGGCGCCGAATTGCCGCGGCTCGTGGACGAGGGATTTCAGGCGTTCAATGCCGGCCGTCTGCGCGAGGCCTGCCATGTGTTCGCCGACCAGATGCTGGATCCGGTCAACGACACGACGATCGGTCTGACCGTGGCCGGGGCGCTCACCCCGGCCGGACTCGGCGGGTGCGTCATCGAGCTGATGGAACGCGGTCTCGTCGATTTCGTGATCAGCACCGGCGCCAACCTGTATCACGACCTGCACTACGCACTGAACTTCACGTTGCACCGCGGTTCGCCGTTCCTGGACGACGTCGAGTTGCACGGCGACGGCGTGATACGGATCTACGATGTGCTGTTTCCGGCCCAGGTGCTGCTGGAGACGGATGCGTATCTGCGCGATTTTCTCGTTCGCCGCGCGTTCGACGGTCCAGTGTCGTCGGCCGCCCTCCACCACGCTATGGGGTGCGATCTGATGGCGCGAACGCCGGGGTGCGAGGCGTACTCGGTGGTGGCCGGCGCGGCGGCGGCGGGGGTGCCGATCTACACTTCGTCGCCGGGAGACAGCTCGATCGGCATGAACCTCGCGGCGCACCAGCTCCTCCTGGACGGCGGGTGCCGCCTGGACCCCGGTCGCGACGTCAACGAAGTCGCAGCCATCATTCTCGGCGGGACCACCAACGGCTGTTTGATCCTGGGCGGAGGGTCGCCCAAGAACTTCTACCTGCAGGGCCAGCCGACGCTGTGGGAGATCTACGGGATTCCCAAGGGCGGGACCGACTATTTCATTCAGATCACCACCGATCAGGTCGTGTGGGGCGGGCTGTCCGGGGCGACGCCGTCCGAGGCGGTGAGTTGGGGCAAGGTCAAGCCCGGCCGGCTGCCCGACGCGGTGGTCGCGTACTGCGATTCCACGATCGCCTTTCCGATCCTGTGCGAGTACGTGGTTGCTTCGGAGCGCGGCCGGCGCCCGCTGCGGCGGCTGCTCGATCACCGTGAGGCGTTGCTGTCCGAGCTGGAGGCGCAGGCCCGAGCCGGATCCGGCGCCGGAGGCGAATGACGGGAATGTCCGATCGGGCCTACTCGGTCGCCACCCGGATCGAATTCTGTTACGGGCATCGCCTGCTCGACCATGCCGGGCCGTGCCGGCATCCGCATGGCCACAATGCGGTGGCGGAGATCGAAGTGCGCTCGGTGTCGCTCGACCAGCGCGACATGGTGTGCGATTTCGCCGATATCGAGCGGGTCGTCGGAGCCTGGGTGAACCGGGAGCTGGATCACAAGATGATCCTGCGGCGCGGCGATCCGCTGGTCGAGGCGCTTCGGTCGCTCGGGGAACCGGTCTTCGTGATCGACGCCAATCCGACCGCCGAACGGATCGCGCGACTCATCCATGACGCGGCCGTCGCCGCCGGTCTGCCGGTCGTGCGGGTGTCGCTGTGGGAAACGCCGACGTCGTACGCGACCTACGGCGAGGTCGACGCCCGGCTCTAGGAGCAGTTCTACGGCCCGGACTCCCGGGCGACCTCGATCAACACCTTCGCCGCCGCCTGGGTCCCGAGGATGACCCGGCGTTCGGCGCCGGTCCGGAGACATACGCGGTCCGCGACCGGGTCCCGGGCCTCGACCTCGATCGACTGGCCCGGTTTCAGTCCTTGCGCTTCCAGGAACCGGAGGAACGTGGCGTCCTGGTCGGCGATCCGGGTGACGGTCACCGGGGTCCCGAGCGGACACTTCAGGAGCGAATGGTACCGGTGGGACTCCATCGCGCCGTCGGGGGTGGGGATCGGATCGCCGTGCGGATCGACCGACGGATGGCCGAGCATGGCGTCCATGCGATCGATCAACCGGTCGGAGACCACGTGCTCGAGCTTCTCCGCGTCGTCGTGGACCTCGGCCCAGCTCATGCCCACGATCTCGACCAGAAACTGTTCGATCAGGCGATGCCGCCGCAGGACCAGCGCCGCCAGCTTGGACCCCGCGGGCGTGAGCCGAACCCCGGCATACGGTTCGTACTCGACCAGACCCGATTCGGCGATGGCCTTGACCATGGTGGTCGCGGTGCCCGGGGCCACGCCGACCGCCGTGGCCAACTGTCCCATCGGTACGAGACGCCGGTCGTCGCTGGCCGTCTCCGCCTGATACAGCGCCTTCAGATAGTTCTCGACGGTGGCGGATGGGAGCATCGGATTCCCGGATGATTCGTACGCTGAAAAAGCGGTTCTCGGCCCGCGCAGGAGTCGTCAGGATCCCCCGCACCAGGGGCCGGCGACAGTCACGCTGCATTCGACGGGCTGCGTCCCGCGTGACCTGCGTGGCTCCCTGGTTGCCGCAAGCTGCTATTCTGCATCGTGCTCTTGCGAAAGGAAACCGTCAAGGCGCCGGCCGGGCCGGAAACGGGATGTTGGTTCGAGACCGGCCGCTGCTGATAGGATCGGTCGCCGGTTTCAGCCGCACGCCGTCCACTGTTGCCGTCTCGACCATGGAACTCGATACGACCGACTGGTCAGGGGAAGGTTCGTTCACCGAGACCCTGATAGACGCTGTTCGCGAGCTGGAGCAGGTGGCTTTTCTCCGGGTCGAAGACGCCCGGTCGTCGCGGTCCGACGTCGAGTACAACTTCATCAGCAACGAGGTGTTCGTCCGTTTTCGCACCCGTGACGCGGTGCGCCGCGCCAGGCTGCTGGGTCTGTTGCCGGTGACCCGGACCGTCACCGAGCCGACTATGACGGTGACCGATCTCGAGCAGGCGCTGGGCCGGCTCGAACAGGTTGGCCCGCCCGACTACGCGGACGAGAGGATGCTGCAGTACCTGCGGACCGAACGAATCGTGCCGCCCTACCAGACTCGCGGATACAAGCTCGTGGAGCTGGTGCGCATCTATGAAGTCGGCACCGAACCCCGCCCCGACAATCATGCTTGAGATCGCGGACGTGCGCCGGAGGTTGAGCCAGACGATAGAGCGGGCCCGGCTCGAAGCGGCGGAACGCCGTGCGCGGGTCGCGGTCGCCGGCGAGCAGGGCGGGCGCTTCGTCATGCACGTCGCCACCCCGGTGGTGCGGCAATTCGTCTCGGTGCTGCGGTCCGAGGGTTTTCATTACCGCCTGTCGACGCCCGAGGGGGCGGTGCGGCTCGTATCCGACCGGCGCCGGGAGGACTTCATCGACATCGCGGTCGACGCGACCGGAGACGCCGTGACCATCATGACCACGGTGAGTCACGTCCGCGGCCAGCGTGTCCTGACCACCGAACGGCCCCTCTCCGCCGATCTTGAGATCGACGCCCTGACCGAGCATCACGTCCTCGAGTTTCTCCTCGACGCGATTCGGGTGTTCGTGGAGCGTTGAGCGTCGCGGGGCCGGTGCGCGCGATTCAGATCACCCCCGACTGTTCCATCGCGGCGATTCGATCCGCGCCGTAGCCGAGATCCCTGAGCACGGCATGGGTATGCTGCCCGAGTACCGGCGGCGGTGTGCGCACGCTGCCGGGCGTGCCGGCCAGCTTGACCGGGATCCCGAGGACCCGTATCGGTCCGGCGGTGGGGTGGGTCATCGGAAGCACCATCATGCGCTCCTGGAGCTGCGGGTCGGACAGCACCTCGGCCAGATCGCGGACGGCCCCGCACGGTACGCCGGCCTGTTTCAGACCGTCGAGCCAGTAGCTCCGGAGCTGTGTGCGCAGTCGTTCGGCCAGCAGGGGTCGCAGCGCATCCTGGTTCTCGACCCGGCCCTTGTTCGCCGCGAAGCGGGGATCCTTTGCCAGCTCCGGCGCCCCGATGACGTCGCAGAACTTGGCGAACAGCGAGTCGTTGCCGGCCGCCACCACGAGGTCGCCGTCGGACGCGGTCAGGGTCTCGTAGGGCACGATCGTCGGGTGCTGATTGCCCAGCCGGGGCGGGGCTTGGCCGGTGGCGAAACAGATGCCGGCCTGGTAGGTCAGGATGGCCGCGACCGAGTCCAGCATGCCCACGTCGATGAACTGTCCCCGGCCGGTGCGCTCGCGCGCGAGCAGCCCCATGGCCACGCCATAGGCGGCGAACATGCCGGAGACGATGTCGGCGATGGCGACCCCGAGTCGATACGGGGTGCCGTCCGGCGGACCCGTGATGCTCATGAGGCCGCCCTCTCCCTGCATCACCGCGTCGTAGCCCGGCTCCGCCCGCCGCGGTCCGGTCTGGCCGAATCCGGAGATCGAGCAGTAGACCAGCTTCGGATGCGTGGCCGACACCGCGTCATAACCGAGCCCCTGGCGGTCGAGGGTGCCCGGGCGGAAGTTCTCGACCAGCACGTCGGCCTCGGCAATGAGCCTGTCGAGCACCGTCCGGCCCTCGGGATGCTTGAAGTTGAGGGTGACGCTCTCCTTGTTGCGGTTGACGCTCATGAAGTACGAGCTCTCGGTATTCTGAAACGGAGGGCCCCAGCCGCGCGTATCGTCCCCCTTGCCCGGTTGTTCCACCTTGATGACCCGGGCCCCCATGTCCGCCAGCATCATCGTGCAGTAGGGGCCGGAGAGCACCCGCGTGAGGTCCAGAACCGTGAGCCCCGCGAGCGGGCCTCCGGTCGTCGGATCGGTATTCGCAACGTTCTCGCTCATGAGTCGTCCATCTTCCTTCAGAGGTCTGCCGCGGCGCGGCGGGCTTTCCTGGCAGCCGCTCCGTGGCCGCCGGAATCCGTCTGGTGGCCCGGAGGGTCACCGGTCCGTCTCGAGCACCCGGCCCAGCTTTGCGAGCCCGGCTCGCAACGGCTCCGGCTCGCCCCCGATGCCGATCCGGAGATGGTGATCCAGGCCGAAATGGGAACCGGGCACGACGAGCACGCCGTGGTCCGCCCGCAGCCGTTCCGCCAGCTCGGCCGAGGGCCGGAGGCTGGAATAGCGTATCAGGGTCACGCCCCCGGCTTCCGGCGGTATCTGGTGGACGGCGGGGTGGCCGGCGACCCACTCGGCCACGGCGGCCTGGTTCTCGCAAAGAATGCGCCGGGTGCGTGCGATCAGTTGGCTGCGGCGCCGCGGCTCGAGGGCCAGTCGCGCCAGCAGGTCGTTGACCGCACCGGGGGCGATCGACGTGTAGTCGTGACGCCCCCACAGTGCGCCGATCAGGTCGGAAGGTCCGGCCAGCCATCCGATCCGCAGACCCGGCAGGCCGTAGGTTTTCGAGAGCCCGCCGGTCACGACGACGCGTTCGTATCGACCCCACGCCGACGGCGTATCGCGGCCGTCGAGCTCGGCGCCGCGGTAGATTTCGTCGGCGAGCAGCCAGCAGCCCCGGCCGGCTGCGATCTCGCACAGTCGGGCTACCGCCGGCTCGTCCAGGCGCGCCCCGGTCGGGTTGTTCGGGTTGCATACGGAGATGAACCGGGTGCGGGGGCCGACCGCCCGGCTCACTGCCTCCAGGTCCAGGCGCCACCGCGTCGACTCGGGTTCCAGCCACACCTCGCGCACGGTTGCCCCGAACGACCGGAGCAGCCCCGGGATCTGCATGTAGGTGGGGTGTACGACGACGGCCTCGTCGCCCGGCTCGATCAACTGCCAGCAGGCGAGCAGGTTCGCCTCGGAGCCGCCGTTGGTGACGAGGACGTTGGCGGCCGACGCCTGCTCGTAGAGCGCCGCGATCCGTTCGCGCAGCAGGACGGTGCCGTTGGACTGGGTGTACTCCAGGGCCTGATCGAGCAGCGCGTCGAGATCGCGGCCGGCGGCGAGCTCGCGCACCTGCAGCGGGTGTGCTCCGCTCTCCGTCAGGTTGATCCCGGTGTGGTGCTCGTGGACCGACTGCCAGCGTTCGAGGTCGAAGGGGTCGATATGCATCCTGTGCAGGTGTCAGGCGTCCGGCGGCGGGGTCGCGCCGGGGGCGGGCGGCACGGTCTCACCGTGTAACCGGTCGCGGAAGCCGCCGGGCCGGGAATGTGCCTCCCCCTTGAAGCCCGGCCGAGGCCGAATTAACATGTAATGGTTGCGAGATCGGCGGTTGCAACTCGTGATCGTACGGCGCGATGCGGGCGCGGGGTGTGAAGCAGACACGAGTTCGATGCGGATTTGAGCCACAGTCATGAACGATCATGCGCTTCGGGTCTATGACTCGATTCTCGGTCTCCAGTGCGACGCCGACAATCCCACGCCGCTCGTGCGTCTGAATCGGGTGACCCCGTTCACGCAGACGCAAGTCTACGCCAAGCTCGAGTGGTACAACCCGTTCGGCGCCATCAAGGATCGGGTCGCCGCCAACCTCGTCGCCGACGGGGAGGCGCGTCAGACCGTGCAGCCCGGCCAGAAGCTGGTCGAGCCGACGTCCGGGAACACCGGCATGGCGCTGGCGATGATCGCGAACGCCAAGGGCTATTCGCTGACCACGCCGCTGTCGAGTGAAATCCCCCTGGAGAAACGCACGATGTTGCGGTTCTTCGGGGCCGACGTGCTGGAGCTGCAGGATACGTTGTGTCCGGCGCCGGGCGCACCGGAAGGGGCGATCGCCAAGGCGACCGAGATCGGCGGCCGGCCGGACTTTCACATGCTGAACCAGTATGTGAACGAGGCCAACCCCGAGGCGCACTACAAGACCACGGGACCGGAGATCTGGCGTCAGACGAAGGGCGTCGTCACCCACTTCGTGGCCGGGTTGGGCACGTGCGGCACCATCACCGGCACCGGCCGGTTCCTGAAGGAACAGCGTCCGGATGTCCAGGTCGTGGGCGTCTATCCGAACGAGGGGCACGACATCCCGGGGGTGCGCAGCCTGCGACAGTTGCAGCAGACGCAGCTCTATCGTCCCGACGGGTACGATCGGCAGGTCGAGGTCGCGAATCAGCAGGCGTTCGAGCTGTGTCTCCGGCTGAACCGCGAAGAGAGCATCACGGCCGGGCCCAGCTCTGCGATGGCGCTGGCCGGCGCGTTCGCGGTCGTTCCCGACGAACCGGGCAACGTCGTCGTCGTCGTCTTTCCGGACAGCGCCTTCAAGTACGCTTCCTCGGTCGTCAAGCACCTGCCGGGGCTGGCGCCGCAGGCGCAGGCCGGCAACGGCGCGCGGCCGAATCCCTTGCTCGAGCGGATGCGGGAAAACGTGCGGGGCAATCCGGAGTTGACCGTCGACGTCGACGCCGCGCACGAGCAATGGCGGCGGGAGAGACCGTTCGTCCTCGACGTGCGTCCGGCCGGTCAGTACGACGAGGCGCACATTCCCGGCGCGATCAACATCCCGCTGGCGGAGTTGGGCGAGAATGCCGACTATCTCGCGGTGCTGCCCCGCGACCTGGATGCGCCGGTGCTGAGCGTGTGTCAGCGCGGCAACGCCTCGCTGTCCGGCCTGCTGTTTCTGAAGTCGCTCGGTTATCGCAACGTGCGGAGCATCACCGGCGGCACCTTGGCGTGGCGCGAGAAAGGCTACGTCACCGATTCCGCCTAGCCATGCACCCTGGCTCCGCGTAGCAATGCACCCTGCCGCGGGCTCGATCGGGAGCGCCATGCTGGTTATTCGAGCTGCGGCCGACGCCGGCATTCGCCGGCATGGCCGGGATGCGTATCCGCACGAGTGCTGCGGCGCCCTGATCGGGCGTGACCGGGTGGTCACCGAGGCGCTCGCGTTGCCCAACGCCACCGCCGAGGGCCCGCGCCGGCGCTTTCTGGTGCGGCCGGTCGATTACCTGGCGGCGGAGCGCCGGGCGGCCGAGCAGGGAGGGGAGTTGCTCGGGTTCTACCACTCTCATCCCGACGACCGGGCGCGGCCGTCACGGTACGACCTGGACCACGCCTGGCCGGCGTTCGCCTACGTCATCGTGGCGGTGGCGAACCGCGAGCCCGGTTCCCTGACGTCGTGGCGGCTGCGCGACGATCGCTCGAAGTTCGACGAGGAAGCGGTTGTCATCGAAGAACCGGGCGCCGACGGATAGAATCAACTGAGCGATCGCAACGAGACACCATGGCCACCAGGATCCTGATTCCCACACCCTTGCGCACCTTCACCGACAAGCAGGACGTCGTCGAGGCCGACGGACAGACGGTCGGCGAGCTGCTCGCCAACATGACCGCGCAATACACCGGCCTGCGCCAGCATTTGTATACCGCGGAGGGGACGCTCCGGAGCTTCGTCAACATCTACGTGAACGACGACGACATCCGGTACCTCGAGAAGGAGCGGACGCCGGTGACGGCGGACGACACCGTCAGCATCATTCCGTCGGTGGCCGGCGGGAGGGCATCGTGACGCAAGCGACTGCGTTGCCGGCGCTGACCAACGAAGAGGTGGCCCGCTACAGCCGGCACCTCATCCTGCCGGAAGTCGGCATGGAGGGACAGCAGAAGCTGAAGGCGGCGCGGGTGCTGTGCATCGGCGCCGGCGGTCTCGGCTCGCCGGTCGCGCTGTACCTCGCGGCCGCGGGCGTCGGCACCATCGGGATCGTCGATTTCGACGAGGTCGACTACAGCAATCTGCACCGGCAGATCATCCACGGGACCCCCGACGTGGGCCGGTCCAAGCTCGCCTCCGCCAAATCGAGGTTGAATACCCTCAACCCCGAGGTCGAGGTCGTCCCCCACGAGCTGGCGCTGTCGTCGCAGAACGCGCTGGCCCTGTTCGCCGACTATGACTTCGTGGTCGACGGCACCGACAACTTTCCCACGCGGTATCTCGTCAACGACGCCTGCGTAATCTCCGGCAAGCCGAACGTGTACGGCAGCATTTTCCGGTTCGAAGGACAGGCCTCCGTCTTCGCGACGGCGGACGGCCCGTGCTACCGGTGCATGTTTCCCGAGCCGCCCCCGCCGGGGCTCGTGCCGAGCTGCGCCGAGGGCGGGGTGCTGGGGATTCTGCCGGGCGTCGTCGGGACGTTGCAGGCGACCGAGGCGGTCAAGCTCATTCTCGGAGTCGGCGAGCTGCTCGTGGGGCGGTTCCTCCTGTTCGATGCGCTGAAGATGCGGTTCCGCGAGCTGAAGGTGCGCAAGGACTCCGACTGCCCCGTCTGCGGAGATCATCCGACGGTGACCGAGCTGATCGACTACGAGCAGTTCTGCGGGGTGGCTCCGGCTGCCGACGTCCCGGCGGCGCCGGCGGCGGACCCCATCGCGGACGGCGCGGCGACCGTCGAAGAGCTGAAGACGCGCATCGATCGGGACGACGCGTTCCTCCTGCTCGACGTCCGGGAAACGCGCGAGTTCGAGATCTGCCGCATCCCCGGCTCGATGCTCATCCCGCTGGGCGAGCTGCCGTCGCGACTGTCCGAGCTCGAAGGGCGCGACGACATCATCGTGCACTGCAAGTCCGGCGTCCGCAGCGGCAAGGCGGTGCGCCTGCTGCACGAGGCCGGCTATGCCGAGGCGCGCAATCTGCAGGGCGGCATCCTCGCCTGGATCGACCGTATCGACCCGGCCCTGCCCAAGTACTGACTTGACGCGTCGTGGGCCGCGGCTGCTCGGGGGCCATTGGCCGGAATCCGCGAGCGGTGGGCGTCCGGGGTGCGACCCGGGGCCCAGCAGCCCGTGGCGAAAATCCCCGCTGCATTCGAGCGGCGATGCATCCCGCCTGACCGCGTTGTTCGGACGGACTGCTTGCAGTCCGCGGTTGCCATATGCCCAATATGCGCCCTCCTCACGCCTTGTCAGGCGGGCGCCTCGCCGCTCTCGGTGCAACGCGGGGTTCCGCCACGGGCTGCCAGGCGTCGCCCGCTCCAAGACGCACGCGACCACAACCCGCCGCGAGCTGCATCCTGTTCGATGACCAGCCGCGAGCCGCGGGTATCGTCCTCACCGCAGGAGCAGGGCGTGCAGACGAGCCGGCACCGGCCGGCCGGGGGCCGACCGGCGTCGTTCGCGTCCGAACACCTTTACTTCAGCCCTTCAGCCGGTTGACCACCCGCGTCCCCGCGATGGTTGCCACGCTGGCGTACAACGACGTCGACAGGCCGTCGAGGATGCCGTCCAGGTAGGCGCCGACGGCCGGGATGGCGCCGAACACGTCCGCCCCGGCGGCGGCGCCGACCGCGAGCACGACGATCAAATAGGCGGTCGCGTCCTCGGCGTCTATCGCCACCGCGGCATAGGCCAAGCCGAGGAGGACCAGCAGGATGGACAGGGCATTGCCCGCGTTCGCGTCGGGGGCTACGGCCAGCACGATTGCCGCCAGGACGGTCAGGCCGACGATGACTCTTGTTGCCATTCTCTTCTCCCTTTTATGGAGCGGTACGACAAACCGTGGTCACGCGTGCCGGTGCCTTGCGGGCTGAGACTCCTTTCTCTCTCTCAAGGGGCGTGGGCTGGCAGGGATGGACGGTGGGCCGCCGAATTGCCGTGGATTGAGGAGCGGCAATGCCGACGCCCGCACCTGCGCAGGCATGGGGTCGGCGGAACGGAGCGTCGAGGGAAGGGACGAGCTTCTGACGAGCGTCCGGCGGGCCGGCACCGCTACCGGCGGGCCGGCCACCGACGAGACAAGGCGAGCGAGACGTAGCAGCGGCAACATGGCACGCTCCCTACTCTCTGCGCGCCCCACAGGAGCCGCAGCCCTGACTCTCTTACGCTGTTGAGAGGGCCATCAGTCTTTCCCTTTCGCGCTTCCCGGTCAAGGAAAATCGCGCCGGGCCAATGGCTGCGCTCCGGGAGTCCCTCCCGTAGCCGGCCAGGAGCTGACAGCCGACAGCTTGATACAGTGACAATCGGTTGCACCGCCCCGGAGCCTCGTTCGCGCGGCGCTACTGGCCGGAGCAGAATGCGCTCGGCAGGCGCATCGGCCCACTGGTCGGCGCTCCGGAATGGTTGGATGACGGTGGTCGGGTCGCCGGCGACGTTCGATACGGCGGTCTCGAGGCGGTGCCGACCGACGACGTCTATCTCCCGCACGGCCTCTACGCGGCCATGCCGAGATACGCTTCCCCATCGACGGTACCGGGGCGTGATGGCCGAAATCGATAAATCAGGCACGTCAGAGCGCGCCCGGACGCTCGCAGAATCGCCGGCGTCCACCTCGTCCTCGACGGGGCCGACCCCCGGGGTCCTCGACTGGCCGGCCGCGTTTCGCGCCGGCGTGGAGGTGGTCGGCGGCAAGGGCCGGCATCTGAGCCGACTGGCGCGCTACGGGTTCCAGGTGCCGCGTGGCGGTGTGGTGCCGGCCGGGGTGTACGAGTCGCTGTGCCGCCATCGGCCGGTGGCCGAGGCGATCGGCCGCCGGCTCCGCGTGGCGGGCCGGCTCGCCCGTGCCGATGACGTCTTCCATCTGGGGCTGTCGGAGGTCGAGGCGTTTCTGGACGGATCGTGGGACGGCGTCGGCGCCGCCCGCCTCGTGGAGGACCGCTCGGCCCGGTTCGCGGCTCAGCAGGCGCTCGACCTCCCGGGCGTCATCGACGGCCACGACGAGCGCTCGGCGCCCACGCCTTCACCGTTGCCGGCGACGCTCCCCGACGCCGCGCCTGGCGCGGAGTGGCAGGGGGTCGCCGCCGCGCCGGGAGTCGCGACCGGGCCCGCCTGTGTGCTGCGCAGCCCGCACGACGGGGCGGGGATGGCCCGCGGCGACGTGCTGGTGGCGCCGTCGACCGACCCCGGCTGGACCCCGTTGTTCCTGCGCGCGTCGGCGGTCGTGATGGAGACCGGCGGCTACCTGTCGCACGGCGCGGTAGTGGCCCGCGAGCTCGGCCTCCCTGCGGTGGTCAACGTGCCGGACGCGATGCGTCGAATCGCCGCGGGCGACCAGCTCCGGGTAGACGGCGACCGGGGTCGGGTATCCCGCCTCGGCGGGGCGGGCCTGGTCGAGTGAGACCCGGTTGGTCGAAGAGGGATACCGGGCGCGGGACCACCCTCCCCCCCGGCGGCGATGGAGGTTACCCGGCAGCAGGGCAGCACGGCCGAGACCAGAGTCGGGTGCTAGACTCAGATACTGGAGCCGAGAACATGGTCCCGGAAACGGAAGCGCGATCCCAGAGCGAAGCACCGCGACACTGGCACGTGGTCAACGGCGAGCCCGACCGGAACCAGCTGGCCGCACTAATCTCCCCCATCATCGAGCAGGTAGACCCGGACCTGATCATCGTCTTCGGTTCGGCCGCGCGCGGCGCGATGACCGAGGAGAGCGACTTGGACCTGCTGGTGGTGAAGGACGTCGCCAACCCCCGGGAACTCGCCAGGAAGGCACGCAGGAGCCTGCCCTGCAAGCACCCGCCCGTCGACGTGCTCGGGGCGACGAGACAGCTCCTGACCAATCACCGCGAGTCGCTGAGCTGGGTGTACGGGCCGGCAATGGCCGAGGGAATCGTCGCGTACGAGCGGGACACGGAAATCGCCTACGGAAGCCGGCGGGCATGGAACACGATCGCCACCAGGGAATCCGAGGACGAGAGGATGGTGAGAGTATTCCGGTACCAGCGGGAAGAGGCGCTCCACTGGCTCAAGAAGGCGCAGAAGGACCTGACGGTCGTGACGAGCAAGGACCGGGACATCTACCCGGAAGCACGGTGCTACAGCGCGCAGGCGGCGGCGGAAAAGGCGCTCAAGGCGCTGCTGGTGGCGCACGGCCGGCCGGTGCGCGCGGAACACGACCTCAAGAGCCTGGCAGAGGCGGTTCGGGAGGCCGGCGAGCAGCTGCCGGAGGCAGCGACCGACGAGCAACTGGAACGGCTGGCCGAATACGGAGGACCGGCATAGTACCCGGATTGGGACGGCGAGACCACAGACGCCGACGAGAGGGCATTCTGCGAGATCGCAACGCGCATGCACGAGCATGCCCGAAAGCGAGCGCCTGAAATCCTGCAGGCCCGAGAGCCAAAGAAGGCCGAGAGTCCCAGCCCCCCGCCCTCACGCCAGACACCGTCCCGCACCGGGACCGTGGTCCCCCGGAAGACGAACGGACCCTCCCGCTAGAGTTAAGGCAGCGTTAGTTTCCATTTCTATGTAAGTGGTTAAAAATAGATGATTTACATACTACGCGCCAGCCACGGTTCCCTCACTCATTACCCCAACTTCAGCGGGAATCCACTGGCGTATCGAAGCCCTTCGTGGACGTATCCGGCACGACGCCTGATAGCCACAGCCGCCCGCTCGCGAGGCTCGGGTCCGCCGTCCGAGGGCCTGTGCATCCTGCCAGCCGCGTGGAAACGTGCGGCAGCCCGGCTGCGGAACCCGCGCTTGAGCGATCATGTGTCGCCCGGCGCAGAGGACCGCCAGTAACTGGCGTGTGGTGCCGTGAAGAACAACTGAATCCTGTCTCCCTCCTTTCCCGAGATCTCGATGCCTATCACTTCTCCGTTTATCTCCTTGCTCTCCTGAGGCCCGATAAAGCGTACCGTCCGGCTTTCGTGTTTCCTCCCAGCACACGCCGCCAGTAACTGAAGAACAACCGCATCCAACTCCCTCCTTTCCCGCGATCTCGATGCCTATCACTTCTCCGTTTATCTCCTTGCTCTCCTGAGGCCCGATAAAGCGTACCGTCCGGCTTTCGTGTTTCCTCCCAGCACACGCCGGACTCCGCATCCAACCCCGCGTCGACCTCCACCGCATACGACCTGCCGCGCAGACCATACTCCGCAACCACGTCATCCGCCACGCGCACGGTTTCGATCCGCAACAACCTGCTAGGCCAGTCGCGCCATACTAGACCCGTATCGATACCCAAGCCGCCGAGCCCCTTCAGGAATGTTTGCTGAAACCTCGGCGACCTCAGCCGTTCCAGCGCTTGATGAACGTCATCCGGTGCCGCCGATTCGGTTCCGTGGCTTAACACGTGCCGCGGCTGCCCCAGCGCTTCCCGCAACGAAGGCACGCCCAGCCGCCTCAGGACCTCCGATACCGGCCTCCGCACTTCCTTCGTTCGGTCTATGGCCACCAAGACGCGGGGATCTCTCGTCGTCACCATCGTCGCGAGATCGCGCGCATCCCGAAGAAACACCTGGCCGTCACGAACCATCTGCAATGACGCCAGGCGCGGTCCGTCCCGACCCTCCACGGGAACGAACTCCGTGTCGGGATGGCGCTCCGCCCACTGGTAGAGACCTGCGCCGTGCAGAAGAACGTGACGCAGCACGAAGGGAATATGCCGTTCGACCACGTGCCGGCCCCGGCCGGACAGCCACTCGAAGAACTCCTGGCTCGTCTCCAGGGTCGGCCGCGAAGAGGTCACACCCACCATGCGGTAGCGCCGCTGGTCTTCCTGCGACAGCCCTCGCGGCGAGACGCGCACCTTCCATTTGCCCCAGTAGTCGCCGGACCCACCCTTGAACGCGAGTTCGCGCGGCACCCGGAATTCTGCGTAATCCGGCGGAAGTTGAACGCCGGATCCGGCGGAAGTTGAACACCGGATCCGGGATGTTGAACACGGGATCCGGTGAAGTTGAACACGGAATCCGGTCATCGTGAACGCTCGTCGGTAGCCTGATCGCCGCACGCTGGCCTTCCGAAAGGAGGGCGAGGCGATGCCGGCACGGAGGCTACTGGTGAGGAAGATTCGTGAGGTTCTCCGTCTCAAGCACGAGCGGGGGTTGTCCCACCGGGCGATAGCCCAAGCCTGCGCGATCGGCGTGGGCACGGTCTCGCTGTATCTGCAGCGGACCGCACAACGAGGGTTGGGTTGGCCACTGCCGGCCGAGTTGGATGACGCGGCCCTCGAGGCCCGGTTGTTCCCACGCGCCGCCCCGGTGCACGACCGGAGCCAGCCTGACTGCGCGTACATCCACCGCGAGCTCAAGCGCGACGGCGTCACGCTGCAGCTCCTCTGGGAGGAGTACGCCCAGGTTCATCCGCACGGCTACCGCCGCACCCAGTTCTGCGAGCTCTACCGGCAGTGGGCGCGACGGCTGCGGCCGTCGATGCGGCAGGTCCACCGCGCCGGCGAGAAGACGTTCATCGACTTCTCGGGGAAACGTCCGGCGCTGGTCGACCGGCACACCGGAGAATTGCGACGCGTCGAGCTGTTCGTCGCCGTGCTCGGCGCCAGCGGCTTAACCTACGCCGAGGCGACCGCCACCCAGCAGTTGCCCGACTGGGTCGACGCCCACACCCGCATGGTCGGGTACTACGGGGGCACGACGGCCTTGTGGGTCCCCGACCAGCTCAAGAGCGCCATCACGCGTCCCTGCCGCTACGAGCCGGGCGTCAATCGCACCTACGAGGACCTCGCCGCCCACTACGGCGCCGTCGTCGTCCCGGCGCGGCCGAGGAAACCAAGAGATAAAGCCGCCGTGGAGGGCGCAGTACTCCTGGCCCAGCGGTGGATACTCGCCCGGCTCCGCGACGAGACGTTCTTCAGCCTCGGTGCCCTGAACCTGGCGATCCGCGTCCGCCTCGACGCGCTCAACGACCGGCCGATGAAGAAGCTGGGCATCAGCCGCCGCGCCCTCTACGAGCAGCTCGACCGCCCGGCGCTACGACCCCTGCCGGCCACGCGCTATGTCCTCGCGTACTGGAAGCTGTGCCGCGTCTCCATCGACTACCACGTCCTCGTCGAGCGGCACGCCTACAGCGTGCCGTTCCAGCTCCTCCGCGAGCAGGTCGAGGTCCGCTACACCACGACCACCGTCGAGGTCTTCTTCAAAGGCCGCCGCGTGTCGTCGCACCCCCGCCGCTACGACGGACAGCCGTCCACCGTCGCCGAGCACATGCCGAGCGCCCATCGCGCGCACGCCGAGTGGACCCCGTCGCGTCTCATCCGTTGGGCCGAGAAGGTCGGACCGGCGACCGGTGAGCTCGTCGCTCGAATCCTCGAGAGCCGCCCCCATCCGGAGCAGGGATACAAGGCCGTGCTCGGGCTCATGCGGTTGGGGCGGCAGCACGGCAACCCCCGGCTCGACGCCGCGAGCGCCCGCGCCATGGCCCTCGGCTCCTGCCGCTTCCACACCGTCAAGAACATCCTCGCCACCGGCCAGGACCGTCTGCCCCTGGAGCCGCCGGCCGAGACCGCCCCGACGCCCACCCACGCCAACATCCGCGGCGCCGACTACTACGCCGCGACCACCACTGGGGAGGACCCATGCTGATCGAACAGACCCTCGACAAGCTCAACGCCATGAAGCTCGGCGCGATGGCCGACGCCTGCCACCACCAGCTCCAGACCGCCGAGGCCGCCGCCCTCGGCTTCGAGGAACGCTTCGGCCTGCTCGTCGACGCCGAATGGACGGCCCGCGAGCAGCGCAAGCTCCAGCGGCGGCTCCGCGCCGCCAAGCTGCGCCATCCCGCCACGCTCGAGGCCGTCGACTTCACCCATCCGCGCCGGCTCAACCGCCAGCAGGTCCTGACTCTCGGCGCCTGCGCGTGGGTCGCCGAGCGTCACAACTTGGTCCTGATCGGTCCCACCGGGATCGGAAAAAGCTTCCTCTGTTGCGCGTTCGTCGAACGGGCCTGCCGCCGCGGCTTCACCGCACGCTACGTCCGGATGCCGCGCCTGCTGCACGAGCTCGCCGTGGGCCGCGGCGACGGGTCCTACGCCCGGCTCCTGACTCGCCTCGCCAAGCTCGACCTGCTCGCCATCGACGACTGGATGATCGCACCGCTGCGCGACGCCGAGCGGCGCGACCTCACCGAGGTCATCGAGGACCGGGCCGAACGCGCCTCGACCCTCATCGCCAGCCAGTTGCCCGTGGCCGACTGGCACGCCGTCATCGGCGACGCCAACCAGGCCGACGCCATCTGCGACCGCCTGCTCCACGACGCGCACCGCATCGAGTTGAAGGGCCGCTCGATGCGACGGACGCACGACGCGCCGAAGACCCGCACCCGGCAGACGACATGAGCATCCCAACGCCAGCCCCCACCGCGGCACTACCGAGGTCAGCCCCGGTCCAGCACGCCGCCGGTCCCCGCCGGGGGCAGGCCGGCCCGTGGAGCGCACCGGCGGTATGGAAAACGCGCACGATACGCTGGCGGCTGACTGCACCCGCGTCGAGGCGCGTTTCCCACACCGCCTTGGACAGCCCAGAACGCCGCCCATACGCTCCACAGGCAAGATCGTTGTACTCTTCGAAAACGACGTCACGGGGTAGGACTCGAACACCCGTTGCGAAGCCGATGGGAGGAAACCGACCGAGGAAACGTCGTTGTGCTCCGACGAGCCGTTCACGTTCGCCGGATTCCGTGTTCACCATCCCCGGATCTGGCGTTCAACTTCACCGGAATGCGCACACCGAGCTGGGCATGCCGCTGGAGAAGGTCGTCCGCGTTCTGCGGACGCAGTTCGGACTGTCGGTGACCAAGGGCGGCCTGGTCCAACTGCTGCACCGCACCGCCGACGCGGCGGCGCCCGCGTATGCGGCGCTGCGCGAGCAGGTCCGCTGCAGTCCGGTGGTCACGCCGGATGAGACCGGCTGGCGGGTGAACGCGATCCTCCACTGGCTGTGGGCGTTCGCCACCCCGGAGACGACGGTCTATGCCATCTGCGACGGCCGGGGGTTCGCCGAGGCGGCGGCGGTTCTCGGCCCCGACTTCGCCGGCGTGCTGGTGCGGGACGGGTGGGTGGCCTATCGCGGCTTCAAGAAGGCGCCGCATCAAACGTGCCTGGCCCACCTCTTGAGACGGTGCAAGGACTTGCAGGCCGCTCATCCCGACAGCCCGTGGGCGGGCGCGGTGCAGGCGGTCCTGCGGGACGGCCTCGCCCTGCGGGACCGCTCGAACGCGGGCGAAATCAGTGAGCACGGTCTGGCGTCGGCCCGCGGTCGGCTCGCCGCCCGGCTCGGCCGGCTGATCGACACCGCGCCGCCGTTGGCCGCCGCCGAGCGCTTCGCCAAGCACTTGGCCAACGAATTCCCGGCGGTGTTCCTCTTCTTGTGCGACCCGTCGATCGACGCCACCAACTGGCGGGCCGAACAGGCCATCCGACCCGCAGTGGTCACGCGTAAGGTCTGCGGCGGCAACCGCACCCGGCGCGGGGCCGACACCCAGCAGGTGCTGGCCAGCGTCGTGCGTACCGCCCGCCAACGCAACCTCGACCCGCGCTCGCTGATCACGACGATGCTGTGCGCCCCCGAACCCGTCGTGCCCGAAGCGCTTGCGTTGCCGCCGCCCGCCTGACGCCGGGCGGCGTGGAAACCGCTCATCCGCTTCCCGTCCTCCTGCGCGCCCCCGGCCCGCACTCAATCCGCGCCGTCCCGCCGCCGCCCGAGCCCGCGACCCGTGGGTTTCGCCGCCAGCGGCGGGAACGCCACCAGGCAGCTCGCCGCTGTTCGCGGCGTCGGTCCCCGCCGCGTGTCCCTCATGGCGGCGGCGCCGTCGCCGGGACCCGCGTGGTCTCGCGCCGCCGCGGGGGACCGGGGCGCCGCGGAGCCGCCAGACCCAGCGCTCCGCGAGCGAACCAGCCGGACCGACCGTCGCTGCCGATGACGCGCCGACAAGCTGCCTTGGCGACAATGGGACTGCGAGTCTGCCATGGGCGCTCTCAACAGCGACATGCTCTGCACAGGTCCGCCGGCCGGCGAGTCGCCCCTCGTGCCCCTCGTTTCCGGCCTCCTCACAGCCACAGAGACCGACGCTGCGATGCCGACAAATCTGCGCGGGGACAACCTCGTCATGCAGCAACTTCCCCGACGGCTCGGTTCATTTCCGCCCATTTCCACTGGAGAAAATCAGTCCCGCACCCGGTAACCGAATACAAGGCTCTTTAGTCCCTCATCTCGCCGGACGCTGTCGGCAATCTCCCCACCATGGATGATCGACATGGGCTTCGCTTCGAAGTACAGCGCGGCAGCCCTTGCCTGCAAGTCCGGTCGGTTCTTCCGACGTGCATACCAGGACAACCTGGCCGCAAACTTCAGAGCCGTATCCTCACTCACCAGCAATCGGCCCTCGAAGCGAACTTGCGCCAGCGCTCGCTCCGCGTCGTCAAGGTCCAGCAGAGCATTAGCCCGGATTATTCGTGAAGGTGCTGATTCTGGAGAGACACAGGAGCCTCCATGTGGTACAAACGCAGTGCTGACAAACGTTTAGCCACGATGGAGGCCCCTGCATGGCGGCTGACAAGATATCACAGACTGTCCTGTTCCCGGAGCTCTTCGACAAGCCCGTCGTCGCCACGTTCGACCGCGAGCAGGCGAGCTCGGATGGTGGCGCCGTCCTCCTCAAGGCGGCCGAGCGGGTGTACGGCCTCGTCAAGGCGTTTGCCGGGTGTCTCGCCGACAAGCGCGCGCCGGAGAAGATTCGGCACACGCTCGCGGAGCTGATCGGACAGCGGATCTTCGGCATCGCGTGCGGTCATCCCGACGGCAACGACGCCGACCACTTGGCGGAGGATCCCATCCACAAGCTGCTGCTCGGGCGGGACCCCGTGGCCGGCGCGCCCTTGGCGTCGCAACCAACGATTTCGCGGTTCGAGAACGGCCCGGGCCGCGGCGCGCTCTACCGAATGGCGCGGGAGTTGGCGGCGTGCGTGATCGAGCGGCATCGACGCCGCCTGCGGCGGCGGGTGTGGCGGGTCACCATCGATCTGGACCCGACCGACGACCGGACGCATGGCGCGCAACAACTGACGTTCTTCAACGGGCACTACGACAGTTGGTGCTATCTGCCGCTGCTCGCGTTCCTGACTTTCAACGACGAGAAGGAGCAGTATCTGTGCGCGGCGGTGCTGCGGCCGGGCAAGGCGGTGGCGGCCGACGGGACCCTGAGCTTGCTGTGTCGGCTGCTGCCGATGCTGCGGGCGGCGTTTCCGGCGACTCGGTTTCTCGTCCGGCTCGACGGGGGCTTTGCGACCCCGGAGATCCTCGATTTCCTGGATGCCGAACCTGGGCTCGACTACGTGGTCGCGATGGGGAAGAACGCGGTGTTGCAGCGGCATGCCGAATCCGCGATGGCCGTGGCCCGCGCGCAGAGCGAGGCCAGTGGCCGAACCGAGCACGTCTATACCGACACCCGCTACGCGGCCCGCACGTGGGGCCGCGAACGCCGGGTCGTGATCAAGGCGGAAGTGGTCCGGCTCAAGGGTCGCGAGCCGCGGGACAATCCGCGCTTCGTCGTGACGAATCTCTTGGAGAGCTCGCGCTTCGTCTACGAGAGGGTCTACTGCGCCCGCGGGGACATCGAGAACCGGATCAAGGAGTTGCTGGATGGCCTGCAGATCGACCGCACGAGCTGCTGCAAGTTCCTGGCGAACCAGTTGCGCGTGTTGCTGACCGCGGCGGCCTACGTACTCATGCAGGAGCTGCGGCTGCGGGCGGCGCGCACCGGCTGTGCCCGCACCCAAGTGACGTGGCTGCGCGACCGGCTGCTGAAGCTGGGGGTGCATGTCGTCGGCTCGGCGCGCCGCATCGTCCTGCATCTACCACGGGCGACGCCCCATCTCCACGCGTGGCGGCGCATCGCGCTCGCGCTCGGCGCCCGCGCGGGTTAGTCAGAGCCCGCGCGGGGGCTCGGCGCACGTCTCGGTCCCGGGCGGCACCGCCCGTTCCGGCAGAACCTTCCCCCCACTTGGCCTCCGCAACCGCCCGGTGCCCGTGAAGGGCCACTCCACGCCTCCTGCCGCGTCCGTCGCCGCGTCCGAGAGGCTCCGCTCGCGGTCAAGCAGGCCCGGCCCCAGCAGAGCCTTCCCTGCCGCCCGCCTCTCCGCCACCGCCCGACGGCACGACCGGCTACTCTACGCCGCGGTGCGCGCGCCACCACGTCCGAGGCCCTGCTCGCGGCCGATCATGCCCCGTCCGTGACGGACGCCCGAGCTTCATGAATAATGCAGGTTAGCGCGTTCACCCCCATCCAGCCGAGAAGTTCTCTGCTCTAGCTCGTGGCCCAAGAGAAGTAACCGGAGAGCCTGCCCATAATCGCCTGTACTACAAGCTGCCGCGTTGCCCGCGAGCAGCACGGGCCGAACATGGGCATAAGGAAGGAATCCCCTTACGACCGGTCGCAGCCACGCCGACGACAACTGATCGAGTATCTCCGCATGCCTTTCTGCTCGAAGCAAGTGCAGAATCCGCGCTCGCCCCACGGGGTCAAGGCACGAACGCCCCAGTGATCGGTCCGCGAGAAGTGAATGGAACTCTCGGTCGTCCGCGGACGGATCTGTTCCCGGAAGACGAGAACGGGTTTCCGATTTGAGAAAAGCTATCAGGCTATCGTGAATAAAGCTAAGCACGCCACCGTCCTCTCGGACAAAAGGCGCCAGTATTCTCTGGTAGACGTCCTCGATCGCCTCCCTCTCTGGCCACTCCCCGAGCCAAGCCACCGGCAGCGTCGGTGCGGCCCTGGACAGGAGCCCGAGAAGCCTCCTTATTTTGCTGTCTTGAAGAGGTATTGACAGGCGTTCGCGATAATATGTGTCAATGTGGCCTTGGTAATTGCCGGCGAGTGCGATCCCCTGCGTTATGCTTGTGTCCTCGCTTCGCTCCAACAGCGACAAAATGTATGTCAGTACTAGAGGGTTGCCACGGGAGGCCTCATAGAGCGTATCTCGCTGTTCACCCGTTGGCGGCCTGCGGAGCCTTGAACCAAGGGTCTGCGCAAAAATAACTTCCTGCAAACGGCTGTAGTGTCGCAGTAGAACGCGGCGGTCAAGCACGCTCGCGCCCGGTGACTTCTCCACTCAGACAGGGCGAATTTCGGATTGAAGGGTAGCAATCCGACCTTGGATTGCGGCATGATTGCGGAATCTATAGTCCGTAATGGTGCCACAATGAGACCAACCCAATTCTCCGTCGACACCGTCGTCGCCCTGCTCCGAAAGCAGACCGTCGCTGCCCTGCCCGACGTGATGGCCGCCCTCGGTCCCCGCGTCAGCAGGCGCACCGCGTTCCGCAAGCTCAGGGACCTCGACGCCCGCACCAGCTACTCCCATCGCGGCGGCTACTATACGCTCGACGAGGTCGCCGACTTCGACCAACACGGGCTGTGGGCGTTCGCCGGCGTCCGCTTCTCCCGCGCCGGCACCCTCGTCGCAACCGCCGAGGCGTTTGTCAACGACGCGGAAGCCGGACACTTCGTCGACGAGCTCGACAACCGGCTCGGTGTCGGCACCCAGGACGCCCTGCGCAAGCTCGTCGGCGACGGCCGGCTGACGCGGCACAAGCTCGCCGGCCAGTTCCTCTACTGCGCCACCGACCACGCGCAGAAGACGCATCAACTCCGCGCCCGACGGCTGCTGATGGCCACGCCCGGACTCGGGCGGCCCCTGCCCGACGCCGACCTGATGCCCGAGGAGTTGCGCGCCGCCATCGTGTTGTTCGCCAGCCTCCTCGACGAGCGCCAGCGCCGGCTGTTCGCCGGACTCGAATCGCTCAAGTGCGGGTGGGGCGGCGACCGGCGCATCGCCACCCTCCTCGGCATCGACCCGTCGACCGTCGCCGTCGGCCGGCGGCAGCTCGTCGGTCGCGATGTCGAGGTCGACCGGGTGCGGCGCGCGGGCGGCGGACGAACACCGACGGAAAAAAAACGCCGGAAGTCATCGCCCGCATCGAAGCCCTGATGACCCACGAGACGGCCGGCGACCCGGTCAGCGGCCTGAAGTGGACACGCCGCACGACCGCCAAGCTCGCCGACGAACTCCGCGGGCTCGGCATCCACGTCTGCCCGCAGACCGTCGCGCGACTGCTCAAGGCCATGGGCTACTCGCTGCGCGTCAACCACAAGAAGCTCGCCGGCGCCTCGCATCCGAACCGAGACCGGCAGTTCCGGCACATCACCGACTTGCGCGAGCGCTGCGCCGCCGACAACAGCCCCCTCATCAGCGTCGATACCAAGAAGAAGGAGCTCGTCGGCACGTTCCGCCATCCCGGCGCCAAGTGGGACCGCAGCCCCGAACTCGTCAACGACCACGACTTCCGCTCCGACGCCGACGGCCTCGCCGTGCCCTACGGCATCTACGACCCCCGCGCCAATGCCGGCACCGTCTTCGTCGGCAGAACCGCCGACACCCCGGCGTTCGCCGTCGACTGCATCGAGAAGTGGTGGCGCACCGAAGGCCGCAGGCGCTATCCCGAAGCCAAAACCCTGCAGATCCTGGCCGACGGCGGCGGCAGCAACAGTTGCACGGCGCGCGCCTGGAAGTTCAACCTGCAACATCGCCTCTGCAACCGGCACGGCTTGCCCGTGCGGGTCGCCCACTACCCGCCCGCCACGTCGAAGTGGAACCCCATCGAACACCGCCTGTTCTGCGAGATCAGCAAGAACTGGGCCGGTCGCCCCCTCGACAGCTTCGAGACCATCCTGAAGTACCTGCGCACCACACGCACCTCCACCGGACTGAGGGTCCGCGCCCACCTGGTGCGGAAGACCTACGAGACCGGCGCCAAGGTCACCGACGCCCAAATGCGAGAGCTGCGCATCACACCGAACGGCGTCATGCCCAAATGGAACTACACCATCGAACCCATGTGACAAAAACGGGAATCTATTTTTGCGCCGGCCCCAAGGGCGTGTACCTCTGCCCGGCTCAAACCACGCACCGTGACCTTCCTGCGATCCTCTGCTGTCTCTGCAGCTACGGGTGCGGGAATCACGCCCGGAAGGAAGGCCTGTGGCTGGCCGCTCAGGATTATCAGAAACCCCTCGGGGATCTCGTCTGGCGCCGGGAGCTCGGGCAACACGGACACTTGGAGATTGATTTCCCGCATTACGTGATCGAGACCGTCGATCAGCAAGACCGTCTTCCGGCCGCTCAGCACGTAGCGTTCATTCGCGCGTCGCATGTGCCGCCGCAGCGCGTCTCGGCCATGCGGGATATCAACGACGCCGAGGCTGAGACGTTCGATATCGAATCGGTCGAGACGACCGATGACGTCTTGGTAAAACGTCAACGCCTCCGCCCGGTCGCGGTTCCCATCCGTAGTCGGTAAGAACGCGTAATAGGGAACAAAGAGCGGATATAGGGGGTCACTGAGGACGTCCTGAACGAGTGTGGATTTTCGGCTCTCCTCAAACGGGTGTGGGTGGGTTGAGGCGCGATCGGCGGGTCGGCGAGGGGTGCTGGCAGTTCACCTGACCGGCGGCGGGCGTGGCGCACCGTGGCGGGATATAGTCGGAGCGGAGTAGCTGCGGGCCGGCCGGCGTGTCAACGCGCTACGCGCGTCCTTCGCTGCGCTGCGGCCCTTCGGGTGACACACCGTCCGTCCCTCCGCTCAAGCAGCAGATATGGGCCTTGCGGCCCGGCCTGGACGGGGGCGTCCCGGCCGTCCACGACAACGCGGAAAGCGCGACGGCTGGCGGTTCGGGGATAGACGCTGGCTGATTGCCCCAACGGCCACCTCGGGTCCCGGCGCCGGCGGCGGACGCCCGTTGGGCGGGGCCAAGGGTGTTGTCGGGGCCGCGTGCGTCGTCTCGCTTGGCGGAAGCGGTTGCAAACGCAAGGGGCTTCCTGGTCTCATGGGCGTGTATCACCACGACCCGCGAGGAGGAGAGCCCCATGCGTCTGACTACGTTACTACGGCGGCTGTTGGGTGTCACGCAGATGTACGTCAAGCAGGTGGAAATGGCCGCCGACGGTCCGTTGACGGTGTCGGTGGAGCCGGCGTGGCGGCGTTCCCGGTGCGGGACGTGCGGGAAGCGGTCGCCGCGGTATGACCGGCAGCCGGTGCGCGAGTGGCGGCATCTGTCCTGGGGCCGGATGCCGGCGTGGCTGCGGTATGCGCCGTGGCGGGTGTCGTGCCGGCGTTGCCGCGGGGTGAAGGTGGAGCAGGTGCCGTGGGCGAGCGGCAGCAGCGTGTTCACGTCGGGGTTCGAGGAATTGGCGGCGTATCTGGCGCAGGTGACGGACCGGACGGCGGTGAGCCGCCTGCTGGGGATATCGTGGGTGACGGTGGGCAGCATCGTGGAACGGGTTGTGGCGCGGCGGCTGGACGGGGCTCGGTTCGCCAAGCTGAGACGAATCGGCGTCGATGAGTTCAGCTACCGGAAGCGTCACCGCTACCTGACGATCGTGGTTGACCATGACGAGCGTCGGGTGGTTTGGGCGGGGCGGGGGCGCAGCGCCGAGACGCTGGGGGCCTTCTTCGAGCAGTTGGGACCTGGTGGCTGTGCGCGGATCGAGTTGGTGACGGCGGACCTGGCGTCGAGCTGGCAGAAGGCGCTGCGGGCGTGGGTTCCGCACGCGCGGGTGGTGTTCGACCGGTTTCACGTTGAACGGCTTGCGGCGGATGCGGTTGACGAGGTGCGGCGTTCGGAGCAGCGGCGGCTGGCCTCGGAGCCGGAGGATGCGAAGGCGCTCAAGGGGACGCGCTATGCGTTGCTGAAGCACCCGGCGCGGCTGAGGCCTGGTGAGGCCCGGCGTCTGGAGACGTTGCGTCGTAAGAACCGGGCGCTGGACCGGGCCTACGAACTGAAGGAGTACCTGGCGACGATCCTGGGGCAGGCGACACCCGAGGATGCGCCGGCGCTGCTCGATGAGTGGCTGGAGTGGGCTGCGCGGTCCCGCCTGACGCCGTTCGTGAAGCTGGGGCGTACGATTCGGAAACACGCTGAAGGCATCCTGGCGTACCTGGACACGAAGATGACGAACGGTCCGGTGGAGGGCATCAACAACAAGCTGCGGGTGATCGCGCGTCGCGCCTATGGCTTCCACTCGCCCGGCGCGTTGATCTCGATGCTGTTCCTCTGCTGTGGAGGCATAGAACTGGCGCCGCCGCTACCCACACGCATTTGAGGAGACTCGGATTTTCCCACTCCGGCTGGGCCAATAATCGCAAGGTACCCGCCTGGAGTCTCGTCAAGCAGCGACTTCAAGCGCTCGACTGCCAGATGGTTTTTCTCGTATGGAATGTCGGGTTCCGGGAAGTGCTGAATCAATATGGAGCGACTCGGTTGCAGCCCGATCGCTGCAAGGAGGTAATCTCGTGGTATAGAACCCTCATGGGGGTTGTTGGTGAGCCACGTGGCAATGGCTTTGTGGAGCTTGTCGAATTGCTTACAATAATGTCTCCAGTCGAGAGTGTCGGGTCCGAGGCCGGGAGGCTGGGCGCGACCGAAGGCCAAATCGCACTGAGTCACGAAGGCCGAGAGTTCGGATTGCGGAAGTTGTAGGTGTTCGGCAGTCTTTTGCCATGCTTCAAGCACATCGGGAGACTCAGCCGGGTCCGGGCCGGCTCGCCAATGTCTCGCGACAAAGTCAGCAAGGCTGAGGGCGGGAACTAGTGTAGTGTCCTAGTTAAACGATTGATTAACTGTGGCTGTCGAGCACTTGGCGGGCACGACCCACCTTCTCGATAATCTGCTCGGCCGATTTGGTCCACACCAACGGCTGCGGGTTCTCATTGTACTTGTCGATGTATTCCGCCAAGCGGGCTTCGAGCTCCTCCACCGAGGTGAACACTCCGCGTCGGAGCTGCCGGTCCGTCAACGTGCGGAAGAATCGCTCGACCACGTTCAGCCAAGACGAGCTCGTGGGGACGAAGTGCAGGAAGATGCGCTTCTGTTGCTCTATCCAACGCAACACTGTCTCATGCTTGTGCGTGGCGTAGTTGTCGAGAATGATGTGGATCTTCTGGTCCTTCGACACCGCCTTCTCGACCTTCTTCAGGAAACGTAGCACTTCCTGATGACGGTGCCGCCGGCACGACTCCCCAATGACCGCGCCCGTCGCCACTTCCAATGCCGCGAACAACGTGGTCGTCCCATGACGCTTATAGTCGTGGGTCATCGTGCCGCAGCGCCCCTTCTTGATTGGCAAACCCGGCTGAGTCCTGTCCAACGCCTGCACGGAGCTCTTTTCGTCCAAGCTGAACACTACCGCGTTCGCCGGTGGATCCAGGTAGAGCCCCACCACATCGTGTAGCTTTTCCTCAAATCGTGGGTCGTTGCTAAGCTTGAAGGTACGAATCAGGTGCGGTTTCAGGCCATGAGATCGCCAGACGCGGTGGACAAAGCTGTGCGTCGTCTTCATCGCCCGGGCCATCGTTCGCGTCGACCAGTGCGTTGCATCCGTCGGCGTCGTCTGGGTCGTTGCCTCGATGATTCTGGTCCGCAGCTCCGCTTGCCGCTCCGAACTCCTTGCCGCCGTGATTGCCGCCGCGAGGCCGCTCGCTCTCGATCCCCTTCACACGTTCCTTCACGAAGCGGTTGCGCCACCGACCCACTGTGTTCTGGTCGATCCCCAATGCCGCGGCAATGGCTTGATTCGTCATGCCTGTGCACGCCATCAACACGATCTTGGAGCGTTCAACTAGCCGGACCGCGGCGCTGCGGGCTGACGCCCACGTCTCCAATAGCCGCCGTTCGTTGGGGGTGAGCGTCACCTGTGCAGCAACCCTCATCGGATGGATTCCTTCCGTTTTTGTCCGGTGCTGGCAGTGTATCCGCGCATGAGATTATAATCAAGTTTTTGTCCAGGACACTACACTAGTTGTGCGTGGTGTCTCGCAGCAGAAGCCTGTCGGTTGGTGTGGAGTCGAACAGTGATTGTACGCTCGTGCCAGCGAGCTCGGAGACGGTTCCAGCCGTCATGGAGTTCTCGAAGCAGCCCGGATGCGCCGATGAAGGAACCCCACGTGAGGGCGGTCGCCTGTGCGGACCATTTGATTGAATTGCCCTCAGCGGCGTCTTTCCAGAGGAGAACAAAGTCATCGACGCGACCAGCTTCAAGGTCCGCTAGGCGGACGCCCTCGAACAAAGTCGTGCCGTCGCGTAGATCTTTTCGCAGAAAATGAAGGACTCGATCAGTGGCCACCTTGTCCTGGTACCCGTATCCCCACCGAGCGTGCCTTTCCCCCATGGCGGGAGGGCTCGCACGATGTGAATGGGGCGGTCGCTTGCTCATGGGTCCGCGATATCTGAGAAACCGTACGGGTGGGTTGAAGACTCTAGGCTAAGCTAGGGTCTGCTCGGTCAGGCGTGAGCTGCTGGGCGGTAGTATTATTCCCTACGGATCCTGCGTCTCGTAGGCGCTGACACCATGACGATGACTGATCTGGGGTAATCCACGCCCCAGGCTCCTACGGGGTGTTCTCCCATGCTGGCAACGCGAACACAAACAGATTGTTCCCCGCGCTCGGCCGCAGCTCCGGCGTCAGGCCGGTGAAGTGCGACGACGTGCCCCCCGAGCCGGTGCTGACCGCCACGAATTGCCGCCCGTCGACGGCGTAGGTGATCGGGAAGCCGGTGACCGCCGACCCGAGGTTGATCTCCCAGAGGATCTCGCCCGTTTCGTGGTCGAAGGCCCGGAACCGGCCGTTGACGTCGCCGCCGAAGACGAGCCCGCCGCCCGTCGCGACGAGCGACATCGTCGCCGCGCGCTGCTCGTGGAGCCACAGCGTGGCCCCGGTCTCGGCCGAGATCGCCCGCACGGTGCCCGCGTTCTCGGTGTCGGGGGCGAGCTGGTGGCGGTAGGCGATGGCGTAGAGCTCGGAGCGGCTCTCGTTGCGGTCGGCGGGCGGCGCGTCCTCGGGGAACAGCCGCGTCGCCATCATGCGCGCGCAAGTGTTGCGCAGGGGCATGTACATCGTGTTGGTCAGCGGGCTGTAGGCCCCCGCCTCCCAGTCCTTGCCGCCGTTCCAGGTCGGGCAGGCGAACACCTGCTGGCCGACCGCCGTGAACACGACCTCGGCGTTCTCGGTCACCGCGCCGGTCGCGCCGTCGATGCCGCTGATGACGTTCTGGGTCACCGTCGGCGTCGCCCACAAGAACTCGCCCGTCGCCCGGTCGAGGGTGTACACGACCCCGGTCTTGCCGGGAATGCCGGTGACGACCTGGCGCGTCTCTCCCGCCTGCAGCCGCGGGTTGATCCAGCTCACCTGCGACGGGTCGGGCGCCACCGCGGTGTCGACGAGGATGCGCTCGAACGGATGGTCGAGGTCCCAGTGGTCGTTCAGATGCTGGTAGTACCAGCTGATCTCGCCAGTGCCGGCGTCGAGGGCCAGCGTCGAGTTGTGGTAGAGGTGCTGGTTGTCGACCCCGCCAAGCATGAACTTGGGGGCGGGGGAGGTGACCGATGTCCCCACGTAGACGAGGTTCAGCGCGGGGTCGTAGCTCGGGACCATCCACGCGCCGACGTGGGTGCGCTCCTCGAACGGCACGCCGCCCCAGCTCTCGTCGCCCGGCTCCCCGGGCCCCGGAATCAGCCGCCGCCGCCACACCTCGGCCCCGGTCATCGCGTCGTGGGCGACGACCACGCATGCCTCGGGCCCGCCCCGCGGCAGGCAGCTGCGGCCCGAGACGGCCAACCCGCCCGCGATGATCGGCCCCGCGCCCTGCATCGCCGAGTTCACGCGGTAGTCGAGGACCTGGGTCTCCCACACCATCTCGCCGGTCTCGGCGTCGAGGGCGAAGACGTGGTCGTCCACGCTGGTGTCGATGATGAGCCGGTCATAGATGGCGATGTTGCGGTTGTTGCTGCTGAGGGCGCCCAGCAGGTACTCGTCGACGTCGTCCGGCACGTCGCGCCGGTGCTCCCAGAGCAGGTCGCCGGTCACCGCGTCGATGGCCTGGATGACGTCGTTGGGGTTCGGCATGTACAGCACCCCGCCGTAGGCGAGCGGCGTGCCCGACTGGAACCCCTGGGT
The DNA here is from genome assembly GCA_965229825.1 of Vicinamibacterales bacterium. Taxonomy (GTDB): domain Bacteria; phylum Acidobacteriota; class Vicinamibacteria; order Vicinamibacterales; family UBA8438; genus JAJEEA01. Next base: position 130,796 of record CBDDJQ010000007.1, on the reverse strand, counting down.
GAGCCCGCGCGACCACACCATGCGCAGGTCCCCGACGTTCTCCCGGTCGATCTCGTCGAGCGGGCTGTAGCCCCAGCCGTCGGTCGTGCGCCGCCACGTCAGCCAGTCTTCGGGCGCCGGCGCCTGCAGCATGGCGTCGGTGACGGGCACGAAGTCGCCGGCGGGCTGCGCGTGAACGGACGCCGCGCCCGAGGCGAGCGCCAGGATGACCATGGCCAACACCGTTGAGTTGCTGTTCATCATTCCGGCTCCTGTTCCCCGAGGCGCTTTGCGAGTCAACGACCGGGACCCGTCGTGGGCGCGCGGCCAGGGTGGCCACGGCTCACGAGTGGATACCGATCCGGGTGGTCCAGTGAATCGACATGCAGATCAGATGTCGAGTTCAGGCCAGTACAGATGGTGCGGGCTCGGGAGCTCCACGGTGGTGAGCTCCCGCATGGATGCCCGCTCGAACCACGGGAAGTCGCTGAACGACGCGTAGATTTCCCGTTCACCGATGGAGATCCGGAAGCCGTGCCGCGAGACGTTGGTCACCTGCGTTGCCACGGCTTGATCCACCTCAGCTCACCGCAGCCGCTCGGCGAGGCCCGTCAGGGTCTCCGCGAGCGCGGCGAGCCGCTGCTCGGTGCGCGCGCTGGCAGCCGCCGCGTCGCCCGCGAGCGCCTCGGCCGCCGACGTCAGCTCTGCCGCGAGGGCCGGGTCGGTGTCCGCGCCGCCGGCGCGGTCGAGCAGGGCCGACAGCGCCGCGCGGCGATCCGCGCCGAGGGTGTCGCTGCGCTCGAGCTGGTCGAGATAGGCGCGCGCGATGACGGGCCGCACCGGCCAGTCGATGGCCCGCTGCTGCTGCGCGTTGAACGCGGCGGGTGCGATCGAGGAGGCGGCGGCGAGCTCGTTCTCGCTGAGGTGCTCGCTCGGCAGCAGCTCCAGCACGTCGAGGCCGCGGGCGATCTCGGTGCCGTAGATGTAGCCGCGGTACCAGTAGGCCGACCAGTAGCCGCCCATGACGAAGCGCTCGGCGTTGATGGGGCCGCGGTCGAAGAACGCGATCTCGACGGGGTTCGCCGAGTCGGTGAAGTCGTAGACGGAGATGCCGCCCTGGTACCAGGCCTGCACCATGATGTCGCGGCCCGGCACGGGGACGAGCGAGCCGTTGTGGGCCACGCAGTTCTCGGTTTCGGTCTGCGGGGCGGGCAGCTTGTAGTGGCTGCGGTACTCCATCCGGCCGTCGACGATGTCGTAGATGGCGTTGGCGCCCCATTCGCGGGGGTCCGAAGCGCGGCAGCGCGGGCGCCCGCCGCCGCCCCACTCGTCGGTGAAGACGACCTTGGTGCCGTCGTTGTTGAACGTGGCCGAGTGCCAGTAGGCGAAGCCGGGGTCGATGACGTCGTCGAGCCGGACCGGGTTCACGGGGTCGGAGATGTCGAACAGGATGCCGTTGCCCGAGCACGCCCCGGCCGCGAGGCCGATCTCGGGGAACGCGGTGATGTCGTGGCAGCGGCTGCTCTCGGCCGTGCGCTGGGTGCCGGGCCCGTGGTCGCCGCCGGGCCAGAGGCCCCCGGCGGCGCCGGTCTCGGGGTCGCGGAACACGAAGGGGCGGCTGACCACGGCCGCAGCCTCGGGGTTCGCCAGCGGAACCTGGATGACGTCGATGCGGAAGAGCGCGCTCTCGGGGTTCTCGGCCGGCGACTCGTCCGAGCAGCCCTCGAGCTCCTCGGCGGATCGGACCCCGCCGGTCCCCGAGCCGTAGACGTAGATGTTGCCCTCGTCGTCGGGGTCGGTGACGACGGTGTGGGTGTGCGACCCCCGGCAGGTCTGCACCGCGGCGACCTGACGCGGCGTGCGCATGTCGCCGATGTCGAAGATGCGGACGCCGCGGAACCGCTGATCGCTGACCGGCTCGGCCACGCCCTGCAGGCCGCAGTCGAGCCGCCCGCGGGTCTGCTCGACCGACATGATCAGCAGCAGGTTGCCGACCACCGAAATGTCGCCCTGGCCGCCGGGGCAGACCACCGACGTGACGAGCTGGGGCGACGCGGGGACCTCGACGCGGTAGGTGTTGAAGCCGTGGTAGCTGCCGACGAAGACCTGGTCGCCGGCGAACGCGAGGTCGGTGTTCCCGAAGTTGAGGAGGCCGCGCCGCTGCGGGCTGTCGGCCTCGTCGTCCTCGTCCGCTTCCTCGGCCTCAGCCGCCTCCGCCCCGGCGTCAGCGCCTTCCTCGGCGTCCTCGCCCTCATCCTCGGCGTCGCCCTCTGCCTCGTCCGCGGCTTCAGACTCGGCCGCCTCGGGCTCCGGGTCCGGGTCCGGCCGGACCGGCATGGGCCGGCCCGCCGGATTCTGCGGGTCGTAGAAGCCCTCGGGCTTCGGCCGCGTCGCGACCAGCGCCATGTTCCACAGCGCCTGCCCGGCGTCGTTGAAGCCGGCCGCGAGCTGAACCCGCGGGTCGGGGGACAGCTCCGCCATCATCGCGTCCATGCGGTTGATCTCGGCCGTCTGGTCGGCGGTGATGTCCGAGGTGAACGCGAAGAGCACCGAGTCCTGGGCCGCGCCCCGCTGCCGCAGCAGGTTCTCGACCATGGTCACGGCGCCGCGGTGGTGCTTGATCATCAGCTCGAGGAACAGCCGGTCGAACGCGTTCCCCGCCGCCTCGGCGAGGCTCGCCATCTCCTCGGCCGTCAGCATCCCCGGCATCGGCTGGAAGCCCGGCGCGTGGTGCGCGTCGACGGCGGTGACCGCCTGGCCGCGCTCGCGCAGCCAGTCCTGCATCATCTCGATCTCGTCTTCCTGCGAGAGCTCGATGCGCCGCGCCGTCGCCCGCATGGCGTCGCTGGCCGTGTTCGTGTCGAGCAGCGCGGTCATCTCTACAGCCTGGGCGTGGTGCGGGATCATGCCCTGCATGAACATCACGTCCGCCTCGGTGAACCGGATGCCGGCGAGGTCGGACGCCTCGGCGGCCGAGATGGTCCGGCTCGGCTGACCGGGCGCCCCCGGCTGCACGATGGGGGGCTGCGCCGGGGCCGACGCCGCGCCGAGCGACAGGAACGCCATGCCGGCGGCGAGAGCCGCAGACGCCAGCGGGCGAGAGAGATGCTGTCGGGTCATGGTGATCTCCGCCGACCTGGGTCGGCCCGTGTTTCCGGAAGCTCACATTCTACCGCCGCGGACGAACCCGTGACGGCCGGCGGCGGCCGCCGCGAGGCGCCCGGCAGCCCGATTTCCGGTTTTCGCTGAAGGTTGCCGGCGCGAATCCGCGAGAACCTGGTAACGATTCCCATGGATCAGGGCGGCGCATGCTCGACCGGCGTTTCGTTCGTGACGTGTCGGCGGTTCCTGTGGCACGTGGCCACCGCGATCGCCGCCGTTGAAGGAGTGACCCGGGCTGACCGACAACCGAGGATGCGGTCAGTCCGCCGGATAGCGTGAGGCCGGCATCAGGCACACCCGATCCATGTCCCAGGCCGACCCCGGCCAACAGGAAGGTCAGGTCGATGGCCAGGACGACGTGGTGGTGACCAGCGCCGACGACACCCGGGGCCAAACCCCGGGTGTCGATGCCGTTCGCGACCGGCACCGCCAAGCAGCCCAGCGCTGCCAGCGCGGTCGGCAAGCGCGCGCTCTCGCCACCGCCGACGACACGAGCCGGGCCGCCGCCGCGCGCGTCCTACCGGGCGCCGCCGCCGCCCGTGGTGGTATCCAATGAGAACGGATCCGGGGCGCTCCCTTCGGCGAACTCCCGCTCCAGAATCCGGTGGCCGACGAACATCGCGGCCAACCCGTAGTTCCCCTCGTGGCACCGCGGCTCGTAGTAGATCCGATTCTGCTCGTCGCTCTGGCGCTTCAGCTCCTGCCGGATGGTCCACGGCGCCGTCCAGACGGTCGGATCCGAGATGGTCGCCTCGTAGGTGAGCGTGTCGGCGTCGACCACGGTGTACCGCTCCACGAGCGTCCGGTTCTCGGACGAGGCGCGATACGGGAACTTCGGGGAGAAGTTGGTGGTCTCGATGATCAGGGTGTCGCCCTCCCAGCGCCCCCGCGAGTCGCCGTGGCGCAGGCGAACCTGGCTGGGCGGGTGCGTCCCGCCCAGATTGACGACGCGCTGGAAGCCCTGGCCCTGCCCGACGTCGTAGGCGATCGCCAGGGAGTCCTCGCCCTGGGCGATGCGCCGGTGCCCGTTGAAGTCGGGCGTGGCGCCCAGCATGCACCGGTCGCCGAGGCTCTGATCTTCGGGCCCGTCGTGGCGGTTCATCCGCAGCGTGTTGTAGAAGGGCGGGACTTCGAACCGGCGCTGCGACACCGGCCCGTACTCGCCGCCCTCGCAGCCGGGCGCCTGCTGCTCGCAGGTCGGCGTGTTCCGCATCAGCATCGTCCGCCAGTCGCGCTTGATGTCCTCCTGCCGCTGCGCCTCCGGGGTCAGGGCCGGGATGCGCCCGTTCGGCGGGTCGACGACGAGCGACGTGCGCGGCCCCGCCGGCTTCGCCGAGCTGAAGACGGCGTTGTAGGCCCCCGACACGTCCTGCGCGCTCCCTCGCGGGCCGCGTACGTTGCGCCCCGGGTCGACCTGGCGCGACAGATCTCGGGCGGCGCGCTCTTCTTCGGTCGCGAACTCTCGATCGCCCAGCTCGGGCGCCCGCTCGAAGGGAGTGTCGTAGATGTCGAGCCAGATCCCACCGAGATCCGGATGTCCCGCGGTCGTGCCGCTCGCCTGCCCCAGCACCGGGACCGTGGCGAGTTGGAAGACCACCACGACGGCGGCCAGCGCCATCGCGACACGGAGTGAATCGCGCAGTCGTCGCTTCATGTCCCGACCTCCTCGAAACGGCCGTTCGGCCGCCCGCGAACTCGACGCGGGCTATGCGGGAAAAGTTGACCCGCCCATCATAGTGCTCCGCTCCTCGTTTGGACAATGGCGCTCCGGTAGCAGCGGCATCTCGCGGCCTGATTCGGGCGGGTCGCGGCGCCTCCGCCGCGGCCCGGACCGACGGCTGGGAGACCGTGTGAGATACTTGTATCTCCCCTCGGGCACAGGAGGATCTGCATGGGTGCCGTTTCCCTTCGTCTACCCGACGACGTTTCCCGTCGTCTGCAGCAGTTGGCCGACCGCACGGGGCGCAGCAAGACCTTCTACATGGTCGAGGCCATTCAGGAGCACCTCGACGATCTGGAGGACCTCTACCTCGCCGAGCAACGGCTGATCGACCTGCGCGCCGGCAAGTCCGGGACCGTGCCGCTGGACGAAGTGATGAAGCGGTATGGCATGGACGATCGAGCTTGACCGCGCCGCGATGCGCGACCTGCGCCGGCTCGACCAACAGACGGCGCGCCGGATCCTGGCGTTCCTGCGCGATCGCGTCGGCGCGCTGGACGATCCACGGAGCATCGGACAGGCCCTCAAGGGATCCAGGCTGGGCGAGTTCTGGAAGTACCGGGTGGGTGACTATCGCGTCATCGCCTGCATCGAGGACAGCGCGGTGCGGGTGCTGGTCGTGAGGATCGGCAACCGGCGCCACGTGTATCGATGACCCGGCAAAGCGGCCAAGAGCGGCCCTTCCCGGGGCTCACGCCCCCGTGAGGCCGGATGTCGTCGACGAGTGAGCATCCTCAATCGGGGCGGCCGAGCAGCGACTGCTGCCACGGCAGCAGGGCGGCCATCCCGTCGTCGCCCTCGACGGCAATGCGTTCGAGGGCGGCCCGCGCCGCGATCAGGTCTGCATCGATGGCCAGGTCCGCTGCCGCGCGGTCTCGCTGCTGCCGGAGAGCCGCGACCTGCTTTTCCTGCGTCTTGGTGAGACGCCTGCGCGGCCCGGCCGGGGCGCGGCCCGGCCATTCGCTTGGATCGAGCTGCAGCGCGTCCTCCGCCGTCCGCGCAAACCCCGCGGGGCGCGCGCCCCGCAACCCGCGCGGCGAGACCGCCTCGCCCCGATCGAGCCGTTGCGCGGCGTCGACGAGATCGGCGTTGGACAGGACGTGAAACGGGGGTCTATCTGCGGTGCGTGCTTCGTTTTCGCGCCAGTGCCATAGCGCGCGCAGGATGGCGCTCGCGCGCGGCCCCAGCACGTGACTGCCGCGCACGCGCCACTCGGTCTGCGGATCCCGCTCGCGGACAATGCGCGCGGCCGCCACCACCCGCTGGCATGACTGCTCCAGCCACGCCCGGCGTCCGAGCTCCTCGAGCCGCCGCTCGAGCCGTTCCGCGAGCGGCAGGAGAAAGCGCGTATCGTTGCGCGCGTACTCGGCGAGCTTGGGCGCCAGCGGCCGGCGCGCCCAGTTGGCCGTCTGCAGGCCCTTGGGCAGGACGACCCCGAAGTGCTCGGCGACCAGCCCGGCGTAGCCGTACTTCGCGGCGCCGGTGAGCCGCGCCGCGATCATGGTGTCGAACACCTCGTGCGGCGGGCCGAGACCGAGGCGATACAGCATGCGCAGATCGAAGTCCGCGCCATGCATGACCAGCCCGGTGCGGGCCAGCGCGTCCACGAACGGTGACAGGTCGAGGTCGGCCAGCGGATCGACGAGCTCGTCGGCGCCGGGCAGCCCGACCTGCACCAGGCAGACCTTTTCGTGATAGCAGTGCAGGCTGTCGGCCTCGGTGTCGACACCGATACGGTCCGTTGCGGCGATGCGCGCGGCGAGGTCGGCCAGCACGGCAGACGTCTCGATCACGGCGCCTCGGCGACCCACATGTCGGCCTGCACCGCGCTCCGGCCGGGTGAGCCGCCGGCCACGTAGAACCGGCCGTCGATGATGGCCGCGGCGGGCGAGGACAGCGGCATCGGGAGCATGCCCACCACCTCCCACGCGCCGCCGGGGGACAGCGCCAGAATGTCGGCGTCGACCTGCTTCGACTCGCCCGGCGCGGTGGTGTGCCCGCCGGCCATGTAGATGCGCCCGTCGTGCACGAAGGTCGCCGGCTCGCCGTGCGAGTGGCCCTTGGGCAGGGGGGGACCGCTGGTCCAGGTGTCGGCGGCGGGGTCGTAGATGTCGACCCGCGCCTGGTCGAGCTGTTCGCTGTCGTGGTGGAACTGGCCGCCGATCGCGTAGATCTTCCCGTCGAACGTCACGCACGAGAACTGATTGCGCGGCACCGGCATCGGCGCGGCGGACGTCCATTCGGCGCGGCCCCGCGCCCACGCGTCGAGGTCGAGCACCCAGTGGTCGGGCGAATCGGTGTCCCGGTCCTCCTCGACGCCCCCCATGTAGTGGAGCTTGCGGCCGACGAGGGCGAGGCCGCCGCCGCCGCGCGTCTCGGGCAGCAGCGGCGCCGCGGTATAGCGGTCGGCGTCGACGTCGTAGTTCCACACCTCGGCGATGGTATGCCCGCGGTAGCCGTCCTTGAACCCGCCCGCGAACCACACGGTACGGCCGTCGAGCACCATGTTCATGTGGGTGATGGCGCTCGGCAGGTCCTGGATGCGCGTCCAGCTCCCGTCCCGGGGATCGAAGACGTTCGAGAGCTTGCTTGACCGGACCCCATCGGTATAGCCGCCGAAGAGATAGATCCTGCCGTCGAGCACGACGGTGCCCGGCTCCCATTTCTCGACCGGCATGTCCGCCAGCTTCTCCCACTCCTGGGCGGCGGCGGTCGCGGTCAGCAGGCTCAGGATCAGCGCCGTGGCGAGCACGGTCGGCGTTCCCAGCCGGCTTCGCAGTCGGTTGACAGTGAATACCCTGACGGCCTGCATGGCTTGCGATCCTTCCTCGATGGGTCCGTGAAAGCAGGGGCAATCATAGCAAGACGCCTACCCGGACAGACCGAGGACCCGGGCCAACTGCACCATGGAGAGCCCGAGGATCACGAGAACGACGAACGCCCCGGCGACGTTGGCGAGCCGCGAGTTGCGGTGTCTTCCCATGATTCCGTTATGGTTCACGGCGACCAGCAACAACACCAGCGTCAGCGGCAGGACGATCGCGTTTCCGGCCTGGGCGAGCAGGATGATCTGGTATGGCGACGCGCCCAGGAAGATCCCGCAGAACAGGCCGGTCAGCAGCACGAAACCCCAGAGCAGCCGGAAGCGGCCGCTCTTGAGGTCGGCACCCCAGCCCAGCGCGCCACCCGCGGCATAGGCGGCGGCCAGCGGCGCGGTGATCGCCGAGGTCAGGCCGGCGGAGAAGAGTCCGATCCCGAAAAACACCGGCGCGGCGCGGCCGAGCAGGGGTTCGAGGCGCGCGGCGATCGTCGCCGCGTCGGCGGCGTCGGCGCCCTGCCCGAGCAGCGGCGCCGCGGCAATCACCACGGCCGCGGTGATCAGACCCCCGAGCGCCACCGAGCACAGCGTATCGCGCCGGCTCTCGCGGAGGTTCTCTTCGTTTCTCCCCGCATCCGGCCACCGTTCGAGCACGGCGCTGGCGTGAAGGAACAGGTTGTAGGGGACGACGGTGGTACCGATCAGCGCCAGCACGGTGAGCAGCGCTCCCGGCGGCACCCGCGGAACCAGCGCCCCGGAGAAGAGGTCGCCCAGATCGGGCGCGGAGAGGACGGCGACCAGGCAGAAGACCACGCTCATCAGCCCCACGAGGCCGACCAGCGCGTTCTGGATCGTCCTGTAGGTTCCGGTCATCAGCAGGGCCCCGGCCAGCCCGCCGACAATCGCCACCAGAAGCCCCTGCGGCAACCCGGTGAGCAGGCTGAGGCCGAGCGACGCGCCCAGCAGATTGCCGGTCTGGAACGCTGCGTTCCCGACCAGGATGGTCAGTGCGATGAGGCCCAGCGCACCCGCTCGGAGCCGCGGGTTCGCCAGGCTGTCGCCGATGGCCTCGGAGAGTCCGCGCCGGCCGACCAGGCCGACCCGCGCCGCCATGTCCTGCAGGACGGCGGTGGTGACCACCGAGAACACGACCGCCCAGAGCAGGGTGGTCCCATAGCCGGCGCCCGCGCGGCTCGCGGTGACGACGGTGCCCGGTCCGATGAAGGCGGCGGCGACCAGGAAGCCCGGTCCGGCCCGAAAGCGGCTCATCGTCTGGTTCCTCCGAGGGTTCGCATCATCGGCGGCCACGCCACGCCCGAGCGGGCCGACCCCGACCGACAGATCCGATCCTCGACCTGATCGGGCCGCGCCACGCCCGAGCGGGCCGACCCCTGGTACTACCGTGTGTCGAGCGACCCGACCAAGCCGCGCCGCGCCCGAGCGGGCCGACCTCGGTCAAGTCTACGACACGCGCGTTGGCGGCCCGCGCGGCCGCTTACTTCGTCGCCGTGTAGGCAATCACGGGAGGGTTGTCGAGGAAGCCGTCCCAGAAGGGGTTCTTGCGCTCGTCGGGTGCCAGGGAGACACCGAGCCAGCGGAAGTCGCGGAACCCGGACTCCTGGAAGGCGTCGCGGTAGGTCTCGGGCTTCAGGAAGAAGTTGTGGAACTCGAACTGCCGCCCGTCGGCGTTGGTGAACCGGTAGCGGATCGGGTCCCCTTCGTTCGGGGCCGCAAGCGGGCCGGTCTTTTCGATGCCGTACTGGCGCCACGACACCGTTCCCCGGGGCGGATGCATGACGTTGTCGTTGAATCCGACGAGCCGTCCGCCCGGCCGCAGCGCGTTGCGGCAGACCCGCAGGAAGCGGAGGAGCTTTTCCCGGGTGCCGGCGTAGTGCAGCAGATACATGGCCACGACGAGGTCCGCGGCCCCGGGCTCGGGCTCGAAATCGGCGGCGTCCTGACAGAGATACGAGCAGCCCAGCGGGTCCCGCTCTTCCTCGCGCCGGGCCAGGCGGATCATCTCGGCGGAGACGTCGATCCCGGTGACCCGGACGGCGCCGGCCCGCTTGAGCAGGCGGGTGTAGAAGCCCTCCCCGCAGGCGAGGTCCAGCACCGTCATATCCCGGATGTCCCCCAGCGCCTCGAACAGCGTGTGGCGCTCGATGGCCTTCCGGAACGGGAGCTGTTTGGAGTCCTGGTACGCCCCGGCGATCGCGTCGTACTGGGCCACGTGCCTCCGCGCCAGGAGCCTGCGCCGCAGGAGCGGAGCAGACGCCTGACAGGATTGGTTGGTGCCGCGGCGCCGCAAGACGGCGGCGGAGCCGCAGGCGACGATTTCCGGGGCCAGGGTCTGCGCCGTAGAACGGTGCAGACTCCTGGCCGGGTTGGTTGGTGCGGCGGCGCCGCAAGGCGGCGGCGGAGCCGCAGGCGACGATTTCCGGGCTACGGCACGAGCGCGCGGCCGATGTTGTTGGTGTCGGTCCCGAACCAGATCGCGCGCGTCGGCGCATGGAAGTACATGTGGCGCACGGTCCCGCCGCCGCTCGCGATCTCGGTCTCCGTGAAGAACTCCTCGGTGGCCGGGTCGAAGCCGACGAACCGGTTCGGGCGCACCCCCGACTCGACGAAGTAGAGCCGGTCCTGGTCGTCGACGGCCATCCCGTAGGGCCGCGACCGGGCGCCGCCCGGAACCGGCCATTCCTCGACCGCGCCGGTGGCCGGGTCGAAGCGCCCGAGGTGGCCGCCGGCGTAGTCGACGTACCACAGCTCTCCGGTCGACGTCACCTGCAGCCGCCGCGGCCGGGCCTCGGCGCGCGGCAGCTCGAACTCTTCGAGCTCCATCGTCTCGGGATCGACGGAGGCGAGCTTGTTCGTGCCGAACTGGCAGAACCAGGCGCGGTTGTTCGCGTCGACCACGATGCCGTAGGGCCGCCGGCCCTGACCCTCGACGGGGATGAGCTCGATGGTCCCGGTCCGCGTGCCCAGCTTGCCCACGAAGCTGCCGCCCTGCACCGAGAACCAGATGTCGCCGTTCTGGTCGAAGGTCAGCGTATGCGGGTCCCGCGCGTCGGGGGTCGGCATCATGTACTTCTCGATGTCCCCCGTCGCCGGGTCGAGCCGGCCGATGTGCATGGCCCGGTTGCCCGCGTACCACACGAACCCGTCGTCATCGACGATCAGATTGTGCGGGCCCGTCCCCGGGTCCAGCTCGTAGCGCTTGAAGTCGCCCGTCGCTGGCTCCAGATAGGCCAGATAGTTGCCCTGCTGGCCGACGAACCAGACCCGTCCCTGGCCGTCCACGTAGGGGTCGCGCGGCCGGGTGTTCTCCCAGGGCACGACCCACTCGGTGATCTCCAGGTCCTCGGCCGACGCCGCGGCGGCGCCCAGCGTGCCGAACGACCCGAAGGCGAGGACCAACGCCAACGACGCCGGAATGATGTTCCTCATCGCGCACCTCACGTTGGATACCGGCACACCCGGCAGTCAATACTAACAGCCCGTGGCGAAAGTCCCCGCTGCATTCGACCGGCGGTGCATCCTGCCTGACTGCGTTGTTCCTCGGTCACATATACCCAATATGCTCCCTCGGCACGCCTTGTCAGGCAGGCGCCCCGCCGGTCTCGGTGCAACGCGGGGTTTTCACCACGGGCTGCTGATGCGAAACCGCTCATTGCAGACGACTCCGGCCGGAAGCGGCGCGTTTACCGGAGCGCCGGCTCCGCCGTATGATGCTGGCGTGACGTTTGCCGGGCAGCCTGGAGAGGCGCCCGGAATCCACGGGCGGCCGCGGGGTGGACCGAGCCGGAGCGGCTCGTCCGGGCCCGCCGGCGCCGGACCGTCGGAACCCGCAGGAGGAAGCGATGCAGACAATCCGTCCCTCGGCCCGTCCAGTCGTGACGCTAGCGGCCGTGCTCGCGCTCGGGGCCCTGGCCCCCGCCGACGCCGTCGCCCAGCGCGAGGCGCGGGACAACGAGTACGCCGTCAACGACCCGCGCGTCCAGCACCGTTCGTACGTGATGGAGGAGACCGGCGAGACCATCCCCTATGCGCTCTTCGTGCCCTCCGGCTACGACCCCGCGAGCCCCGCCCCGCTGATGGTCTCGCTGCACGGCGCCGGTCGCCAGTACGACTGGCTGATGAACTATGCCGGCTTCCTCGATCTCGCCGAGCACCACGGGTACGTCGTGGTGACGCCGCTGGGCTATACGCGGCGGGGCGGATACGGCTACCGGGGCGAGTCGGAACAGGACCGGCAGGCCGAGCAGGACGTCATGAACGTCTTCAAGCGGGTCACCGACGAGCTCGACATCGACGAGAACCGGATCTATCTCTGGGGCCATTCCATGGGCGGCGCCGGCACCTACTATATCGCCAGTCGCCACCCGGACATCTGGGCCGGGCTGGCCGCCGTCGCCGGTGGCAGCATGACCGCCGACTTCGTCGACCCCGACGCCATCCGGCACATCCCGTTCCTGGTGCTCCAGGGCTCGGAGGACCGGACCGTCCCCGCCGAGCGGGCCCGCGAGTCGGTGGCGAAGATGCGGGAGCTGGGCATGCAGCACCTCTACATCGAGATCCCCGGCGGCGACCATTCACTGTTCATCTCGAGGAACCCCGAGGTCGTCGAGCACCTGTTCTCGTTCTTCAACCTGGTCTCGAAGAAGACGCAGGCCGACGCGCCGTAGCGGCGGCGTTCAAGAACCCGGCGAACTGCGTGCATCTTGACATCACTCGATGGTGACACCTGACGGTAGATTGGCAGCCGCGCCATTGCTTGACCGGTGGTGGGTCGCCACGTAGGCTGAATGCGATGACGTACCTGGATCGCATCACCATCGAACCCGGAAAGCGGGGGGGCAAGCCCTGCATCCGCGGGTTGCGCATGACGGTCTCCGACGTTCTCGACTACTTGGCGTCCGGGATGTCCGAGGATGAAGTGCTCAGGGACTTCCCCGATTTGGCCCGCGAGGACATCCGCGCCTGCCTCGCGTTCGCCGCCGACCGCGAGCGGCGGGTGACGGCGGTCGGCGGCGGCTGAGACTGCTCTTCGACCAGAATCTCTCGCCACGGCTCTGCGACCGGCTCCGCGACATCTGGGCCGATCTCGTTCATGTTCGAGCGGTTGGCTTGGCGGCGGTTGACGACTCCGCAATCTGGACGTACGCGCAGCGCCACGACCTCAGCATCGTGTCGAAGGACGGCGACTTCAGCGGCCGGGCTTCCCTGTACGGCGCACCGCCGAAGGTCATCTGGCTGACCGTCGGAAATTGCTCCACCGACGAGATCGAACGGATACTGCGCCGTCAATGCAAACCGATTGAGGCATTCGTGGCCGAACCGGGCACCGCGTTGCTCGTGATCGATTCCGGCAACGAGCGCCGAAGCTTGTAGCCTCGACGCGGCCGCTCAATCAGGCAACCGTCGGGCCGGCAGGTCGCGGCCGCCCTGGTGGTCCACGCCGTTCTGGTGCAGCACCTGCACGAGCGGGTAGCGCCCCACGTACTGCTCGTAGATCTCGCGGTCCATCTCGATCGCCTGCTCCCGCTACCACCTCACCTTGCCGAGATCCGGGAACCGCGTCCGTCATGGGATGATGTGGTTGGCCGTCTCGAGATGCCCCTGGGGGCAGCGGCAGACCACGGGAGGAAGAGAGGTATGCTGGGCGACACGGAGCTGCTCGGCCGGATCGCGGGTGGCGAGAGCGACTGCGTGGAATTCACCTCCTCGGCACGGGATCTCGACAAGTTCCGGAAGGCAATCTGCGCGTTCGCCAACGACCTGCCCGGGAACGGAGAACCCGGGCTTCTCTTCATTGGATTGGAGGACGACGGAAGCTGTGCCGGCTCGACCATCGACGATGGCCTGCTGAAAACGCTCGGGGGGTTGCGGACCGACGGGAAGATCCTGCCATTCCCCATCATGGAAATCGCCAGGAAGCGGCTGGGCAACTGCGACGTTGCCGTGCTCCAAGTCGAGCCCTCGGACAACCCGCCGATAAAGGCAGACGGCCGCTGCTGGATTCGCATCGGTCCCCGGCGAGGCCAAGCCACGGCCGAAGAAGAACGCCGTCTCACCGAGAAACGCCGCTGGGGGAACATTCCCTGCGACATGCAGGGCGTCACCGGGGCCACGGTCGAGGCCGACCTGGACATGCGGACGTTCGAGAACGACTACCTGCCCTGCGCGGTTTCGCCGGAAGTGCTGACGGAGAACCGACGCGACCGCGCGGAACAGCTGAAGGCGCTACGTCTCGTGGCGCCGAACGATGCGCCGACGGTCACGGCGATCCTCCTGCTGGGCAGGGATCCGCGGTACTGGTTTCCCGGAGCATATCTGCAGTTCGTCCGCTACGGGGGAACCGCCGTGACCGACGGAATCCTCGACCATGCTGAGCTTTCCGGACCGCTACCGGAGCAGTTGCGTGAAGTGGACCGCTTGCTGAAATCGAATATTCCCCGCGCACTCGATACCCGCGGAGAACGGCACGTCGAGGAGCGAAGCTATCCCTACGAGGCCCTCCGCGAGCTCCTTCGCAACGCGGTGATTCACAGAAACTACGAGAAGTCCCACACGCCCGTGCGAATCTCCTGGCTCGTCGACCGCGTGGAAATCCTGAGCCCGGGCTCCGCGTTCGGAGAAGTCGGCCGCGACAATTTCGGACAGGGCGCTACCTCCTACCGCAACCCCACCATCGCAGAAGCGATGAAGAACATGGGCTTCATGCAGCGCTTCGGCATCGGCATCGAGACGGCGCGCAGGGCGTTGGCGGCAAACGGCAATCCACCGCCCGAGTTCGATGTTCAGGACGCGTTCGTCCTCGTCACCGTTTGGAAACGGCCATGACGACCGTCGCCTTCTTCAACAACAAGGGAGGCGTGGGCCAGACGTCGCTCGTCTATCATCTCGCCTGGATGCTGGGGGAACTTGGCCGCCGCGTTGTCGCCGCAGACCTGGACCCCCAAGCCAACCTGACCGGGATGTTCCTGGACGAGGCGAGGTTGGCACATCTGTGGAGGGCCGGGAACACGGGCACGATCGACGGCGGCGTCGACCCCCTGTTCGAGGGCACTGGAGATATCGTCGAGTCACCGCAGATCGAGGAAATCGGCGAGAAGATCGGGCTATTGAGGGGCGACCTCGCGCTCTCCCGGCGGGAAGACGAGCTCTCCACGCAATGGCCGAAGTGTCTGGACTTTGACAAGCGGGCGTTTCGCGTCACGACGGCGTTCGCGCGGCTGATCGCACGCGCCGGAAAGCAATTCGGAGCGGACCTCGCGCTGCTGGATGTCGGTCCGAATCTCGGCGCGATCAACCGAGCCGCCCTGGTGGCCAGCGACTGTGTCGTGATTCCGCTGGCTCCCGACCTGTTCTCCTTGCAGGGACTGAGAAACGTGGGACCGACTCTCAGGGATTGGCGGCGGGCCTGGCAGGAGCGCGCCGCCAGGAAACCGGAAGGGTTGGACATCGGACTGCCGGCGGGCGACATGAGGCCGCTCGGCTACGTCATCATGCGGCACGCCATCCGACTGTCCAGACCCGTCCAGGCCTACGGCCGGTGGATCGACAAGATTCCGTCGGAGTACGCCAACGCCGTGACGGAGAGCGATCCAGGATCCGTGCCGGAGGGCCAAGACCCGAACTGTCTGGCGCACTTGAAGGACTACCGCTCGCTCATGCCCATGGCGCAAGAGGCGAACCGCCCCATGTTCCTGCTGAAGCCGGCCCACGGCGCAATAGGTGCGCATCAACAGGCGGTCCGTGACTGCTACGTGGACTTCCTTGACCTTGCAGAGGTGTTGCTCGGACGTCTCGAGGACGACGGTTGTTGACGGCGGCGCATCAGTGCGTCATCGCGTAGACGAGGACGTTGATGCCCAGCGAGTAGCCGTCGGGCGCGAACGACTCGAAGAAGCGGGGGTCCTCCCCCTCGCGCTCCCAGGCGTCCTGGATGTCGGTGTTGTGGGTCATCGCGACCATGATGCGCCCGTCTTCGTCGAAGATCGCGCGGAAGTGCGGCTCGGCGCTGTCGGCGCCGCGCTCCGACGTCCGCCCGCCGGAGCGCCGCCAGAAGCCGATGTTGGCGATCTGGGGAACCTCCCAGATGTAGAACACCGTCTGGAACAGCGGGTGGTCGAGCGGGAGATCGACGATCGGATACTGCGCCGGCGGCAGCACCTTGGCGATCTGGCTCGCCCACTGCTCCCACTCCCAGTTGCCCCAGAAGTCGTCGGCCCAGAGGAAGCCGCCCTTCAACAGGTAGGCGCGAAGGCGCTGGGCGTCGTCGGTCGAGAGCACCATCGACCCGACGGCCGACGCGATGATGAACGGGCAGCCGAAAAGCGCGTCGTCGTTGACCGGAACCACCCAGTGGATCGGCTCGTCGTCGGGGTCGAAATTGACCGGGGCCGTCGACATCTCGGACAGCCGAATCATGAAGTTGATGTCGGCGAAGGGGTAGTCGGTGGACCAGCGCCCCATGCCGCGGCCCGTGTACTCGCTGGAGTACATCAGGCGGCAGAAGGAGAATCCAGAGTCCCGTTGCTCCGCGGGTCGGATCCGCGGCGGATACCGCGACCGCCGGTAGCCCCACCCGAACTGCGCGAACACGGCGCCGGCGGTGATGGCCAGTATCACGGTCATCGCCGCACTCGCGACGGCCAACCGCTTCATCCCGCCATTCTGTCACAGACGCGTTCATTCCTGACAACCATCCACGTCATGTTGACAGCCGACAGGACAGGAGGCATCCTGTTCCTGTAGCGAGGCAACACATGGCTGAGTCACGAACCGGCGTACCGTACGGCGTGCTCGACCTCTTTGTTCTGAAGACGCTCGACGCGATGGGGCCGCTGCACGGCTTCGGCCTGGCCCGGCGCATCGAGCAAACGTCCGGCCAGCGGCTCCAGATCAACCAGGGGTCGATCTACCCGGCGCTGCTGCGGCTGGAGCAGAGCGGCTGGATCCGGTACGACTGGGGCACGTCGGAGAAGAACCGGCGGGCGAAATTCTACGCGCTGACCGACGCCGGCCGGCGCGAGCTCCGGAGCCAAGTGGATAGCTGGGAGCGGACGGCGACGATCGTCGCATTGTTTCTGGAGTCGGCGCCATGATCCTGCGGCGATGGCTGGCGAGCGCGAGGACGCGCCTGCGCGGCGCGGCGGCCGAGCGGGAGATCGACGAGGAGCTCCGCACCCACCTGGAGATGATGGTCGAGGAGAACCGCGCGCGGGGGATGAGCGAACGCGAGGCGACGCGCGAGGCGCACCGCAGTCTCGGGGTCGCCGCGTCCCTCAAGGAGGCGCGGCGGCAGGCGGACAGCCTGTACTGGCTCGACACGCTCCTGCAGGACCTCCGCTACGGCGTGCGCATCCTGCGTCGGTCGCCGCGGTTCACCGTCGCGGTGGTCTTCGTTCTCGCGTTGGGCGTGGGGATGACCACCACGGTCTTCGCCCTCGTCGACAGCCTGCTGTTGAACGCGGTGCCGTTCGCCGAGTCCCATCGACTGGTGGAGCTGCACACGCGGGGACCGAGCGGAAGCGGCCCCCGGCAACCGGCCTCGATGGTCGAGCACTGGCGGAACGAAGCAGCGCTGTTCGAGCGGGTCGAGGCGTACGAACGCATGGAGCGGGTCTTCACGGCCGGCGCCGAGCCGGAGACGCTGGCGGGCGCGCTAGTCTCCCCGGGGATGCTGGCGCTGCTCGGCGTCGCTCCCAGCCTCGGGCGGGCCTTCGCGCCCCACGAGACCGCGGGCGCGGTCGGCATCATCAGTCATGCGACCTGGCAGACTCGTTTCGGCGGAGATGCCGGCATCGTCGGCCGCGCCGTGTGGTTCGACGACGGGGTGCTCACCATCGTCGGGGTGATGCCGCGGTCGTTCCGGTTCCCGGACGCAGACACCGCCTTCTGGGAGCCGTTCGACGTGCAGCGCCGCGCCGCCTCCGACGACCCGCGGCAGCGTTTCCTCTCCGTCCTCGCGCGCCTCGGGCCCGGCGTGTCGTTCGAGCAGGCCGATGCCCACGCCGCCGCGCTCGCGCCGCAGTGGAACGCCGCCTGGCTCGAAACCGGGCAGACCACCCGGCTCAGACCTCTGAACGAGCTCGCCGCGCAGGGGTTCGCCGCGGATCACTGGTGGGTCCGGCAACGGCGGGGCGCGCTGCTGCTGCTGTTCGGTGCGGTGGCGTGCGTGCTGCTGATCGCTTGCGCCAACGCGGCGAACCTGTTTCTGTCGCAGGCCCTGTCGCGCACCCGCGAGTTCGCGATTCGCGCCGCGTCCGGCGCCAGCCGCCCGCGGTTGTGCCGTCAGTTGCTCACCGAGTCGCTGGTGGTCTCGATACTCGCGGGGCTGCTCGGGCTGGCGTTCGCCGGCTGGCTGGTCGGGATCGTCGCCGCCGCCGTTCCCCCGGAGCTCGGCCGGCGGCTGCTGAACCCGATCGATCTGGACGGCCGGGTGGCGGCCTGGGCCGCCTGGGCCGCACTGGTCGCGGGCGTCTCGGCGACCCTGCCCCCAGCGCTGCGCACGGTCGGAAGCGATCTCGTGCGGCCGATGCAGGGACGCGCGGCGGCGACCCTCGCCGGCCACGGGCGGCTACGGGGCGGGCTCGTCGCCATCCAGAACGCCCTGGCGGTGGTGCTGCTGATCGGCGCGCTGCTGATGGGGCGCTCGCTCTGGATCCTCCTCGACGTCGACATCGGGTGGACCGCCGAGCAGGCCATCGCGCTCGAGCCGCGACTCTCAGGGGCACGTTACGCGGGGGCGGAGGCGCGCTTCTCTTTTCTCGAGCGGCTAGCCGATTCGGTCGCGACTGCGCCCGGCGTGCAGGTCGCCGCACCCGCCGAGGAGGTGCCGTTCCTGCCGGCCTGGCTCTGGTTCGGCGCTCTCGAGACGGACGAAACCAGCGTTCCGCAGGCGGAGGTCATCATCAATCACGTTCCGGCCCGCTATTTCCGGGCGGCGGGCATTCCGATCGTGCAGGGCCGCGGGTTCGACCCGCAAGCGGCGGAGCCGGATGCCGCCATCATCAGCCGCGACCTGGCCGACCGGCTCTGGCCCGACGACGACGCGGTCGGGCAGCGCCTTCGCATGCCCGGGGTGCAGCGGCTGAACGCCGGGAACTGGCTCACGGTGGTCGGCGTGGCCGGCAGCGTGTACGCCAGCGGTTTCGATCTCGACCGCGGAGATCCCCACGAGATCTACGTGCCGTGGACCTTCTGGAGCGCCATCTGGCAATCGCCCCGATTCGTGCTCGTCCGGACCGACGGCAGCGGAGACCCCATCGCCCTGCTCAAGCAGCGGGTGTGGCAGCTCGACCCGGAGCTGCCGGTCACCGTGCACGTCATGGACGACGTGGTCGGCGCGGCCCTCGCCGAGCGGCGCTTCCAGACCACGCTGCTGATGGCGTTCGCCGTCCTCGCGCTGCTGCTGGCCGCCGCCGGCCTGTACGCGGTGGTGGCCTGCGAGACGAGCGCGCGCACGCAGGAGATCGGGGTGCGCGTCGCCCTCGGCGCCACCCCCGGCGCGGTGGTCCGTCACGTGCTCGGCCGCGCCCTGCTGCAGTGCGCGGCCGGGGCCGCGTTCGGACTGCTGGGCGCCCTCGCGCTGACCCGATTGTTGGCGCCCCTGCTGTACGAGACGGCGCCTACCGATCCGGCGACGTTCGCGGCTGCCGTGGTCTTCCTGCTCTCTGCGGCGGTCGCCGGGGCCTGGCTGCCGGCCCGGCGGGCCGCGCGGACCGATCCGATGGCGGCCCTGCGCTCGGAGTAGCAGGATGGGTTGGGCGCCAAGCGGAGCCGCGGAGCGACGATTGGCGGCCTGGCGCTCCCCGCGGAACCCGGCGCGAGCCGCCGCCGTCAATGAAGTGACTGGAGCCCCGGTCGGCGAGGAGGCACGGGAGGCATGGCGGAGCTCAAGACGAAGAAAAACGACGCGGACGTCGGGGCTTTCCTCGACGGCATCGAGAACGAGAAACGCCGCGAGGACTGCCGCGCCGTCGTCGAGCTGATGGCCGAGGTCACCGGTGAGTCGCCGGTGATGTGGGGCGGGAGTATCATCGGGTTCGGCGGCTACCACTACCGGTACGCCACCGGCCGCGAGGGCGACTGGATGGCGACGGGGGTCTCGCCGCGCAAGCAGAGCCTGACGATCTACATCATGTCGGGTTTCCCGCGGCACGAGGCGCTGATGAAGAAGCTCGGCCGCTACACGACCGGGAAGTCGTGCCTCTACATCAAGCGGCTCGAGGACGTGGACACCGGCGTGCTCCGCGAGCTCGTCCGCGAGTCGTTCGAGCGGGTGTCGAAGGGACAGTACGGCGGCTGACGCGGCCGGCGTCGGCCCCAGGCTACGCGCCTCCCACTGCGTCGCTTCGAAAGCCGCGAAGTCGGCCGGTCGAGCAGTCGCTGCCGGTCGGCGACGGGCAGGAAGCTGCGCGCTCAGTCCCCCTCCGGGAGCGCGAACACGAAGACGTTGTTGCCGGCGCTGGGGCGAAGCTCGGGCGTGAGGCGAATGAACCCGGAGGCGGTCGCGGCAGAGCCGGTGCTCACCGCCACGTACTGGCGCCCGCCGGCGGCGTAGGTGATGGGGAAGCCGGTGACCGGCGAGCCCAGGTTGATCTCCCAGAGCACCGCGCCCGTCTCGTCGTCGAAGGCCCGGAACCGGCCGTTGACGTCGCCGCCGAACACCAGCCCACCCCCGGTGGCGACGAGCGACATCGTGGCGGCCCGCTGCTGGTGAATCCACGCGGTGCGACCGGTCTCGGCGGAGATCGCCTGCACGGTCCCCAACTGGTCGGTGCCCGGCGCGAGCTGGGTGCGCACGCCAAGGGCGTAGCTCGGATGGCTGCCCTCGGTCGTCGCGAGCATGCGCGCGCAGCTGTTGCGCAGGGGCATGTACATCGTATTGGTCAGCGGACTGTAGGCGCCGGCCTCCCAGTCCTTGCCGCCGATGAGGGTCGGACAGGCCAGCACCTCCTGGCCGAGGGCGCTGAAGACGACCTCGCTGTTCTCGGTCACCGCGCCGGTGGCGCCGTCGATGGCGCTGATCACGTTCTGTGCGATGGTCGGCGTCGCCCACAGGAACTCGCCGGTCTCGCGGTCGAGGGTGTAGACCACGCCGGTCTTGCCGGGAACGCCGGTGATGACCTTGCGCACCTCGCCGGGCTGGAGCCGCGGGTTGATCCAGTCCACGGCGTCGGGGTCCGGCGAGACGGCGGTATCCACGAGCAGCCGTTCGAAGGGGTGGTCGAGGTCCCAGTGGTCGTTCAGGTGCTGGTAGTACCAGACGATGTCGCCGGTGTCGGCGTCCAGGGCCAGCGTCGAGTTGTGATAGAGGTGGGCCAGGTCGGCGCCGCCGAGCAGGAACTTCGGGGCGGGCGAGGTGACCGACGTGCCGACATAGACGAGGTTCAGATCCGGGTCGTAGCTCGGCACCATCCAGGCGCCGACGTGCTTCCGCTCTTCGAACGGCACGCCGCCCCACGTCTCGTCGCCCGGCTCGCCAGGCGCCGGGATCGTGCGCCGGCGCCACAGCTCCTCGCCGGTCACGGCGTCGTGGGCGACGATGACGCAGGCTTCGGGACCGCCGCGCGGCGAGCAGCTCCGCCCCGAGATCACCTTGCCGTCGGCGATGATGGGCCCGGAGCTCTGCAGCGCGGGATGCGTCTCGTAGTCGAGGATTCTCGTCTCCCACACCTGCCGGCCGGTGGCCGCGTCGAGGGCGAAGACGTAGCCGTCGGCGCTGGTGTCGATGATGCGGTCGCCGTAGATGGCGAGATTGCGGTTGGTGGTGGAGAGACCGCGGGTGGCGGTGTCCTCCGGCAGGTCGCGGCGGTACTCCCAGACCAGATCGCCGGTGGCGGCGTCTATCGCCTGGATGACGTCCCGCGGGTTCGGCAGATAGAGAACCCCGCCGTAGGCCAGCGGCGTCGCCTGCTGGCTGCCGGGCCCCATGGCTCGCGACCAGACCATGCGCAGCCCGCCGACGTTCTCCCGCGTCACCTGGTCGAGCGGGCTGTAGCCCCACCCATCGAGCGTCCGCCGCCACATCAGCCAGTCGGCCGGGGCGGGGTCCCGGAGCATGGCGTCGGTGACCGGGACGAAGTCGGCGGGGGCTTGCGCCCGCACGACGGGCGCGGCCGGCGCCAGGGTCAGCACGGTGACGGCGGCGGCGAGCACGGTTCGTACGGCGCGGGACCGGTACGGCATCTCGGACCTCCCCAAGCAAGAGAACAAGCAGCGCCCGCGCCGGGCTCGCCGCGCGGGCGCCTCAAGGGTCTCGATCGAACGAGGCAGTAGTGTGCGTCGTTCTACGGCGCAGACTCCTGGTATCCCTCCAACACCGGGAACCGCTCGTCGTCCGGCAGCGGCTGCACCCCGAAGGCGTTCAGGGTCATCGAGACCTTGCGGTAGCGGGCCGCGGTGGCCGCGATGCTCACGAGCTGGTGCGTGTCGTAGTGCTCGGACAGCGCGGCCCAGGTCTCGTCCGAGATCATGGTGTCGGTGTACATCTCGTCGGCGGCGTCGATGAGCAGGCGCTCGCGCGCGTTCCAGCCGGGGGCGTCCTGCCCCTGCGCGATCCACAGCGGCTCGAGCCCGCGCTCGCGCGCGCGGCCCACGCTCCCCACGTGCTTCGCCCACTCGTAGACCGCCTGCGCGTTCCACCCGGTGCGCAGGATGAGGAGCTCGCGGTCGTGCGGGGTCAGGCGCGACTGTTCCTCGTCGAGCACGTACCGCGGGTTCGCGTACCACTGATCGGCCATCGCGGGGTGCCGGCGCAACGTGCGGCCGACGCGCAGGCCGTCGCCCTCGACGGGGTCGATGCGCGGCGCGGTCAGGGGCGGCCCGCGGTCGGGCGCGTCGATGCGGTAGGCCACGTCGTCGCTGGGCATGAGCAACTCGGCCCCCTCGTCGGGCTGGACCCCGAGCGCGTTGAGGAGGACCGACGCCGCGGTGATCTCGTTCACGGTCACCACCGCGTCGGCCACGCTCTCCAGCTCGTACATCCGCGTCAGCTCGGCCCAGGTCCGGTCGGTCACCGAGGCATTCCGGAACAGCTCGTCCGCCAGCCCGAGCAGCGTCTGCTCGACAGTGCTCCAGCCGGCGTCGGCCCCCTCGGCGACTTGCTGCACCTCGTCGGCCGTCAACCCGTGATCGGCGCGGCCGGCGTGCGACGACCACAGATAGCCGTTCTGCGTGAGCCACGCGGTCCGCAGGATCAGCAGCGCGCGATGCCGCGGCGAGAGCGTCGAGTCGTTGGACACCCAGGTCAGCAGCGGCATCACCCGGTCGGCGAGGACCGGCCGCCGGACGAGGGTGCTCAGCGCGTTGCCCGCATCGCCGTCCGGCGCGTACTTCTCGACCACGGCCCGCTGCTCGGCCGTCCACTCGGACTCGGGCACCGGCGGCACGCGCGCCTCTTCCGCGCGTTCGACGAAGATCGCACTCCCCGGCGGGTCGACGACGGCGCGGGCCGGCTCGATGCGGAAGAGGACCGCGTCGTCTTCGTCGGTCAGGACGTAGAGATAACCGTCGGGACCCTGCCGCACGTCGCGCACCCGCTGCCGCAGCTCGGTGAGGATCGATTCGCGCCGGATCTCCTCCCCGCTCCGGTTGAACACGATGCGGTCGATGTGGCCGGTGCGCGGCATCCGGCCTTCCATCATCGAGCCGACCATGAGGTTGCCCTGCCACGCGGGGAAGTGGGGGCCGGTGTAGAACGTCAGCCCCGACGGCCCGATCGACGGCCACCAGAGCACCGCGGCGTCCTCGAACTCCGCCCGCCACGGCGTCTCGGTGACCCGCACCCCGGAGTACTCGCGGCTGTAGGAAGCGATGGGCCAGCCGTAGTTCGCGCCGGCCCGGATGATGTTCGCCTCGTCGCCCCCCTGCGGCCCGTTCTCGGTCGCCCACAGATCTCCGGTCTCGGGATGCAACGCCAGCCCGAGCTGATTCCGATGGCCCAGCGAGTAGATCTCCGGCAGATAGTCGGGATTGCCCGCGAATGGATTGTCGGCCGGGGCGGCGCCGTCCTCGGTCAGCCGCATCAGCTTGCCGAAGTGATTCTGCGGATCCTGCGCATAGCTGCCGGTGTCGGCGAAGACGTAGGACCCGCCCACCGTCATGTAGAGCGCGTCGTCGGGGCCCCAGATGAGGCGCGACGCGGCGATGCCGCGGTCCAGCCCCTCGGCCACGAAGATGTCCCGCACCTCGGTCAGCGCTCCGGTGTCGAGGCGCCCGCGGGCCAGGGCCACCGTAACCCCCTCTTCGCCGTCCTGCACGACCGACTTGCTGTAGGTCAGGTAGACCATCCGGTCGTCGTCCGGATGCACCGCGACGTCCATGAGCCCGGCGCGGTCGGACTCGGCGAAGACCTCGGGCACGCCGGGGATGTCGCGGTCGAGGAGCCGGCCGTCCCGCACCACCCGCAACGTCCCCCGGTCCCGCTCGGTCACCAGAATGTCGCCGTTGCTGCGGAACGCCATGCCCCACGGATGGGACAACCCGGTGGCGACCGGCACCACCCGAATGCGCGGCACCTCGGCGGTGCGCAGCACCCGCGACGCGGCCGGCGCGGGCACCGCCGGAACCCCGTCCCGGCGCTGGGCGGACAGGACCCCACCGGCGACGGCGACGGCCAGGCAGAGCGCGAGCAACGGACGGCGGCGGGGGCGGCGATGGTTCATGTTTCCTCCTTGGGTGCCCATCAATCTATCCGATCCGGCGGCCGAAGGGCAGCACCCAACCCTTCTACCCGACGAGCGTGCGGGTCACCCATACGTAGAAGGCGACGATCGGCAGCTCGCCCAGCGCGACGCCGGCGGCGAATTTGGCGACCGGCATCCGCAGCGTGCCGGCCACGTAGCAGATGACGTCGGTCGGCACGAAGGGGAACGCCGACCAGCCGGTCACCAGCCAGAACCCCTTCCGGGTCATCTGCTGCTCGAGCCAGCGCACCCGCGCCGCGTGGCGCCGTTCGAAGAGCGCGCCGAGACCGAGGAAGTCGAAGAAGTAGTAGATGAGCAGGGCCGAGACGACCACGCCGCCGAGCGAGCTGCTCATCACGAACCACGGCCGATCAGGGAACAGCAGCGTGCCGGCGACGATGAGCACGGTGCTGGGCACGAGGGTGAACGCGCGGACGACGTTGAGGACGACGTAGCCGAGCAGGACCGGCTGGCCCGACCCGCGCAGCACGCCGGCCACGCGCTCCGGCTCCAGGAGATCGGGACGCAGGGCATACAGCCCGGTCAGCGCCGCCACGCTCGCGACCCAGAGGAGAAGCGCGATCAGGCGGATTCTCGGCATGCAATGCGGGTCAGGGAGGGTCGGCACGCGCGCCGCCGGGCCGGCCCGAATGACGAGACGGGCCGGCGTGCCGCCGGGGCGGGTTGCAACATCGGGGGATCGGCGGACCGCGTCATCCCATCAGGGAACTCGCGCACTGGCGAGGGTGATGTCGAACAGCAGAGTGGCGTTCGACGGAATCGCGGGCTTCCGGCCCATCTCGCCGTAGGCCAGCTCGGGCGGAATGATCAGCCGCCGCTCGCCGTTCTCGCGCATGCCCAGAAGTCCCTCGTCCCAACCTGGAATGACCTGTCCGAGGCCGAGGTTGAAGCTGAACCCGGTATTGTTCACGTCGAACTGCCGCCCCTTGTTGTCCGGCTGACTCTCGTCATACAGGTGGCCGACATAGGCGACCGTCAGCACGTAGCCATTGGCGGCCTCGGCGCCGGCGCCGACCCGGAGATCGATGATCTGGAACGGGGCGCTGTCGGTGACCAGCGGCCGCACCGCCAACAGATCGACCTCGATCACCAACGTCGAGTTCGGCGGGATGTTGCCTTGTCCTTCTCCGCCGAGGGCGACCTCCGGCGGCACCTGCAGGCGCCGCCGGCCGCCGACCCGCATGTTGCCGAGCCCCTGATCGAAAGCGGCCAGCGTTTCGCCGACGCCCAGGAGAAACTCGCGTTCCCCGGAATCGACCTGCTGGCCCTTGTGGTCGGTCGCATCCTCCTCCCACAGCCACGCCACGTAACGGATGGTCACGAGGTCACCCGGGACCGCCGGCTCACCGGTGCCGATCTCGATGTCGTCGACGGTGAAGAACACCTGTTCGGACGGCGACAGGCCGGACTGGCACCCGGACAGACCCGCCAGCACCAGCGCCAGCACACCAGCGGTTCCGATTCGTCTGCGAATGCTCGACTCCATGCCTCTCACCTTCTCGTCTGCGCCGGCGTTCCATCGAACGGCCCGACCGCAAGGCCCTGCGCCCATCCGCGCCGCGGGCGCCCGTCATCGTCAAGTATAGAGAACAACGGTCGCGAACGCCCGGCGGCGGGCGCCCGCCGCATGCCGCCAGCCAGGGTCCCGGCCCGAACGGAGGGACGCTACGGAGCCGAAGAGCAGCGGTTTTCCGAACTACCCGACGCCCGACGCCTGCCGCTCTCCGAAGTAGTCCACCTGGCCGTCGGGGCGCTCCGTACGCAGATGCGGCGCGACCGGTTCCTGCGCGGCTCCCCGCGCGGGTCCCCGGCTGTGCGCAGCGGCGTTGCAGACGCTGTCGGTCCCCAGGAACGCGTCCAGTTGCTCCAGCGGCGGGAGCTCCAGATACACCCGGTCCGCATCGACCTTCACGGGGAAGGTCAGCAGCTCGTAGCTGTCGCCGCCGAGACAGGCGCCGGTGTCGAGACCGAAGGCTCTCTTGTGAAGCGGGCAGACGATCTTGGGGGTGCCCTGCGCGTCGCCGACGATGCCGCGCGAGAGGACGAACGCCTGCTTGTGCGGGCACATGTTCTGCGTGGCGTACCATTCGCCGCGGGACGAGAAGTTGAACACCGCGATCTGGGTCCGGCCGTACTTGACGGCGGCGCCGCCGTCGGTGGGGAAATCGGCGACGCGCCCCACGTTGACCCAGCGCTTGCCCGACGATTCGCGCAGCGCGCGCAGCCGGTCTTCGGCTGCGCGCGTGACGTCCGCGACGGGTATGACGTCCTTCTCCCAGTACTCCGGCCGCTGCTGTCCGCGCTCGTCGACGAACTCGATGCCGACCTCGGTCTCGTCGGTATTCACGAACTGGCGGAACTTCCTGCGCAGCGCCGGATTGTCGACCACTTCCTTCCACTCGCAGCGATAGGTGTCGACGAGGTGGGCCATGCGGCGCTCGAGCTCGTCGCAGAGCCCCAGCTTGTCCTGCACCACCACCTCCCGAAGGTAGTCGATGCCCCCCGCCATCTGCTCCAGCCAGACCGAGGTCCGGGTGAGCCGGTCGGCGGTCAGGATGTAGAACATCAGGAACCGATCGATGTACCGGATGGCGGTGTCCTCGTGGATGTCGCCGGCCAGCAGATCGGCGTGGCGGGGGTGCATGCCGCCGTTGCCGCAGACATACAGGTTGTAGCCGTTCTCGGTGGCGATGAGCCCGAAGTCCTTGCCCTGCGCCTCGGCGCATTCGCGCACGCAGCCCGAGACGGCCGACTTGAGCTTGTGCGGCGCGCGGATGCCCCGGTAGCGCTCCTCGACCCGGATGGCGAACTTCACCGAGTCCTGCACCCCGAACCGGCACCAGGTCGTGCCGACGCAGCTCTTCACGGTGCGCAGCGCCTTGCCGTAGGCGTGACCGCTTTCGAACCCGGCCCCCACCAGCTCTTCCCAGATGTCCGGCAACTGGTGGAGCTGCGCCCCGAACATGTCGATCCGCTGCCCGCCGGTGACCTTGGTGAAGAGGCCGTACTTCTTTGCGATCGCGCCCAGCGCGATCAGCTTGTCGGGGGTGATCTCGCCGCCCGGCACCCGCGGGATCACCGAGTAGACCCCCCCGCGCTGCATGTTGGCGAGGAAGCGGTCGTTCGTATCCTGCAGGGTCTGGTGCGCGTCGTCGAGGATGTTCTCGTTCCACAGGCTCGCGAACATCGAGCTGACCGCGGGCTTGCAGATCTCGCAGCCGTGGCCGCGGCCGCACTCGGCGATGAGCGCGGCGAAGGTCTTGATCTCCTTGACCTTGACGATGTCGAGCAGCGCCTGCCGCGTGAACGGAAAATGCTCGCAGAGATCGGTATCGACCGTCTTGCCGGCCGCTGCGAGCTCCTGCTTGAGGAGGTCGGTCACCAGCGGGAGACACCCGCCGCAGCCGGTGCCCGCGCGCGTCCGCGCCTTGATGTCACCCACCGCCGCGCAGCCGTCGTCGCGAATGGCCGAGCAGATGTCGCCCTTGCTCACGCCGTTGCACTGGCAGACCTGGGTCTCGGCCGGCATCCCGGTTGCCGACACCGCAACCCCGCCGGCCCCCGAGCCGACCACGAGCGCCCCGGGCTCGGCCGACAGCTCGGTCCGGTTCTTCGCGAGCATCATGAGGCTGCCGTAGTCGGACGCGTCGCCGACCAGGATGCCGCCCAGGAGCTTCGTGCCGTCCGGGCTGAACAGCAGCTTCTTGTAGACGCCGCCGAACGGATCCTCGTACGTGAGCGGCTTGGCGGTCTCCGCATCGGCTTCGTAGTCGCCGAAGCTCGCCACGTCCACCCCCATCAGCTTGAGCTTCGTCGACAGGTCGGCGCCGGTGAAGACGCGCGCCGAGTCGCCGGCGAGCCGGGCGGCGAGCACGTCGGCCATCTCGTACCCGGGCGCGACCAGGCCGTAGACCATCCCCCGGTGATGCGCGACCTCGCCGATGGCATGAATGGCGGGGTCGCTCGTCTGCAGGCGGTCGTCCACGACCACGCCGCCGCGCTCGCCCACCTCGACCCCGCATGCGCGGGCGAGCTCGTCGCGGGGACGGATGCCGGCCGAGACGATGACCATGCCGACCTCGAGGACGTCGCCGCCGTCGAAGGCCATCCCCTCGACCTTGCCGTTGCCGAGGATCGCCTTGGTGGCGGTGCCGACGCGCACCCGGACCCCGAGCGCCTCGATCTCCCGGATCAGCAGACTGGAGCCGGCCTCGTCCACCTGCCGCGGCATCAGGCGGGGCATGAACTCGATGACGTGCGTTTCGAGACCGAGGTCGTGGGCGGCCTTGGCCGCCTCCAGACCGAGGAGCCCCCCGCCGATGACCGCGGCGCGTTCGACCTGCCCGGCGTAGGCGATGATCGCCTCCAGATCCTCGATGGTGCGATAGACGAAGACCCCTTTCTTGTCGACGCCGGGAATCGGCGGCACGAAGGGGGCCGACCCGGTGGCGAGGACCACCCGATCGTAGGGAATCTCCTTCCCCTGCGCGGACCGCACGACGCGGGCGTCGCGGTCGATGGCCGTCGCCCGGTCACCGACGTGCAGCGCAATCCCGTTCTCCTCGTACCATTCGGGGCTCGCCAGCATGAGGTGCGCCGGATCGCGCTTGTCGAAGAACCGGGTCAGACCGACGCGATCGTAGGCGGCGCGCGGTTCCTCGCAGAACGTCACGATGCGGTACCGGCGGCCGGGGTCTAGCTCGACCAGCTTCTCGCAGAACCGGTGGCCGACCATTCCGTTGCCGATGACGACGACGGTCTCGGGCTGATTCGTGGATGAGACGCGGGCTGAATCTGTCATGCCGGTATTCCTCGCTACACGGGCCCCACGCTGACGGCGCAGGCCTTGTAGGACGGCTGCTTGGAGTAGGGATCGAAGACGGCGTCGGTGAGCTGATTCGTCACCGCGTAGTGCATCGGCACGAACAGGTGCCCGGGCTGAACGGACCGCGTGACGAAGGCGGTCGCCCGCACGCGGCCGCGCCGGGACTCGACCTCGACGCGACCGTGCGGCCGGATGCCCAGCGACCGCGCATCGGCGGGATTGATCTCGACGTAGACCTCGTCGGGGTAGAGCTTCCGCAGGACCGCCGACTTCGCGGTGCGGGTCTGGGTGTGCCACTGCGCGGCGGTGCCGCGGCCGGTGAGGAGCACGAACGGGTATCGCTCACTCGGGGGTTCCGGCAGCGGGCGCGGGTCTTCGTAGAGGAATCGCGCGCGGCCGTCGGCATGGTAGAACCGTCCGTCCTCGAACAGGCGCCGCTCGGCGCCGGGCGCGGGCGGCGGCTGGTCGGCCGGACAGGGCCACTGGATGCCGCCCCGCTCGTCGAGCATCGCGTAGTCGGCGATTCCGCTGATGTCGCAGGGCTGACCCGCCGACAGCCGCTTGAGTATCTGGAAGGTCGCCTCGGGAGACGTCCACTCGCGAAACAGCTCGCCGCAGCCCCAGTACTCGGCCACCAGCTTGAAGATGGCGAAGTCGGCCAGCGCCTCGCCGGGCGCGGCGGCCACTTTCCTGATCGTGCCGATGCGCCGCTCCGAGTTAATGAAGGTGCCGTCCTTCTCGCCCCAGGCCGCCGCCGGAAGCACGAGATCCGCCATCCGGGCGGTCTCCGTCGACGCGTACATGTCCTGGACGACGAGAAAGTCGAGCCGGCCGAGAATGTCGTGCGCCTGGGCCTGGTTGACCCACGAATGCGCCGTGTTGGTGGCGACGATCCAGAGTCCCTTGATCCGTTCTTCGAGGATGCCCTTGATGATCTCGTGATAGGCCCAGCTCGGCTCGCGGGGAATGGCGGCGGGGTCGATCCCGAGCACGCCGGCGACCTTGGCGCGGTCGCCGGCGTCGGCAAAGTCGTGGCCGCCCAGCAGGTTCGTGGTGTTGCTGAACAGCCGCGACCCCATGGCGTTGCATTGCCCGGTGATGGAGTTGGCGCCGGTGCCGGGCCGTCCGATGTTGCCGGTCAGCAGCGCCAGGTTGATGATGGCCTGCGCGGTGCGCACCCCCTGGTAGCTCTGGTTGACCCCCATGGTCCACCAGAAGGACACCCGCTCTCCCTCGTGAATGGTCGCCGCCAGCCGTTCGATCGCGACCGGGTCGAGCCCGGTGTCGGCCGCGACGCGGTCGAGCGTGAACTGCTGCACGTACGCGGCGTACGGCTCGTATTCGCGGGTATGGGTCTCGACGTACCCGGTGTCGATCCAGCCGCGTTCGATCAGGATCCGTGCGATCCCGTAGAGCAGCGACTGGTCCGACTTCGGCCGCAGCGGCAGATGCTGCGTGGCCTGCATCGCGGTCTCGGTGAACCGCGGATCGACCACCACGATGGCCGGGTCCCGGGGATTGCGGAGCACCCGCTCCCACAGGATCGGATGCGCGATGCACGGATTCGCGCCGACCAGCACGATGACGTCCGACTCCTCGAAGTCCTGGTAGGTATAGGGCGGCGCGTCGAACCCGAACGCCTGCTTGTAGGCGACGACCGACGTGGCCATGCATTGCCGCGTATTCCCGTCCCCGTGCAGCATCCCCATGCCGAACTTCGCGAGCGCGCCCAGCAGCGCCATCTCCTCGGTGGGTATCTGGCCGGTGCTGAGGAACGCCAGCGACTCGGCCCCGTGCCGGGCCTGAATCGTCTTGAACCGCTCGACCATCGTGCGGAGCGCGACGTCCCAGCTCACCGGCCGTTGGGCGTCGCCGGGGTGACGCAGCAGCGGGGTCGCGGCGCGGTCCGGCGCGTCGAGCACGGTCAGCGCCTCCCAACCCTTCGGGCAGGCGGTGCCCCGATTCACCGGATATCCGGGTGACGGCGTGAGGTTGACCGGCGCACCGTCCTTCAGATGAACCGTCAGGCGACAGCCGGTCGAGCAGTAGCCGCACACCAGGTCGGCGGTGGCCTCGGGCTTGTGCCGGGCCGGCACCTGCCCGAGGCCGAATCCGCCCGGCGTCCGAACGAGGTCCCGGGTGAGGTGTCCGTCACGCTGGCGCAGCATGTCAGACCCCTCCCGGCATCTTCCGCGACGCGACCGCCGCGAAGAACAGATAGCGTTCGAGCAGCTCGCCGGCGAGGCACGCGACGAAAAGCATCGCCACGAACGGCGCGAGCACCACATCTTGACCGGCCGGGGTCCGGGTCAGCAGCACCAGTCCCGGCATCGCGACCCCACCGACGATGCCTGCCGCGAAACGGGCCACCGTCATGTGCGACAGGGTGCCGCTCATCAGCAGCGCCGTCCGCTTCAACGAGGTCGTGGACTTGACCGCCAGATGGCGGAAGAGCGCGGCTTCGAAGACCAGCTTGAACGCCGCGGCGGCGATGAGGGCGCGGCACAGCACCGGTCCGTAGCGCTGCAGCGCGGCCGCCGACGCCGCGCTCTCCGTCCACGCCGCGGTGACCATCAGCGAGAGCCACGCGGCGGCCAGGCCCAGCACCGCCGCGGTCAGCAGGAACTTGCACCCGGTAGACCATCCGTTCCAGAAGTCCTTCTGCGTGAACTGGTAGACCATCACCGAGCAGCCGATGCCGACCACCCCGACACCGGCGACGGTCCACCCCAGCCACGACGGAGCCGCCCGATCCCCCGAAAGGAGCTGGGCATCGACCCACGGCCACGCGGCATAGGTCACGGCCAGCCCCGCGAACAGCCCGAACGCCACGATCTCGCGGCTCAGCCACGAGTGCCGCAGGCCGATGACGGCCCGAAAGGCGTACTGGGGGCGGCCCAGGTGCAGGACACTCACCACGAGCGCGAGCAGACCGAACACAAGCGCGCTCGCGCTGTGCAGCGGACGGATGCTGGCCATCAGCGCCGACGGCGCCACCAGCCCCAGCACCTGCTCCACGAGGAAGGCGCCGACGGACATCTGGGTCAGGGCGAGCATCAGGATGAGCGGCCAGTGCGGCGCCGTGGGGTGGACCGCGTAGTAGTCGGCCGGAATCATGTTGCGCGGCAGGACCCGCGCCGTCCGGTAGGTGGTCGTCGGCAGCGTGATGGCGGGCTCGGGAGCGCCCGGGACGAAGAGATTCGTCTCCGATTCCTCGACCACCTGATCGGCGTCGACGATGCGGATGCGGATGGCTTCGCCCGGACACGACTGCACGCACGCGGGAGCCTCCCCTTCCGCGAGCCGATCGCTGCACATGTCGCACTTCCGCACGATCCCCTTGGCCGCGCTGTACTTCGGGGCATCGTAGGGACACGCCAGCGTGCAGTACTGGCACCCGAAGCACTGGTCATCGAGGTGCCTGACGATGCCCGTCACCGGGTCCTTCTCGTAGGCGTCCACCGGGCACGCGTGCATGCACGCGGGGTCCAGGCAGTGATGGCAGGCGGTCGTGACATGCTGCACCACCGGCTGGCGTTCCCCGCCGCCGTGGAGCAACCCGACGTCGCGCCACGATTCCTCGTCTTCCAGCCCGTTCATCGCATGACAGGCGGCGACGCACGACTTGCAGCCCGAGCAGGCATCGAGATCCACGTCGAAGGCGTACTGCTGGCCGTCGCCGGGCGGGGTCGCGGGCATGAGCGCCGAGTAGCGTCCCGCGAGCGGCGGCGCGGCTTCGTCGTGCGCGCGCGCGAACCGGTCCACCGCCGTCGCCGGCTGCCGTTGCTCCTGCAGGTAGTGATCGACCAGCGACGCTTGACCGAGCGGATTCGTCATTGCAATGCCAATCAGCTATCCCGCGACCGCGTCCCGCGCGCCCGGCAGCGCGCCGTACCGGTCGGCCAACGCCGCGTCGAGCGCGACCCGGGCATCGGTTTCCGTTGCGGTGTCGAACCGGACCGCGAGAGTCGCGAACGCCGTCACCGTGACCAGCGCGCCCAGCACGAAGAACGCGGTCGGCCAGGGAATCGCGCCCCTGAACAGGAACCCGGCCGCGACCGCGCCCGCGTTGCCGCCCGCGCCCACGATGCCCGCCACCGAGCCCAGCGCCTTCTTGTTGATGAACGGCACCACGGCATAGGTCGCTCCCTCGGACATCTGCACGCACAGGCTGAACAGGATGAGCGCGGGCAAGGCCATCGCCAGCACCGACATCTGCGAGAAGAGCATCAACGCCAAGCCTTCCGCGAGCAGCACGATGAACAGCCACCGGACCCGCCCCGACAGCCCCCACCGCCGGCCGAACCGATCGCCGAACACGCCGCCCAGGGTGCGGGCGAACACGTTCATCAACCCGAAGAGCATGGCCGCCGCGCCGGCCCACTGCACCGCCTGTATCGCCCCCATCGACTGGAAGAAATCGAAGTAGTCCATGAAATACAGGGCCAGGACGTTGTTGACCGTCACTCGATTCCGAAGCACGCGCCGTAGATGAGGAAGAGCGCCCACACCCGCGGGTCCCGGCCCGCGGCCGCGAACGACCCCTTGACGCTCTGCTTGGGCGGCAGCTTGCCGGCCGCGCGCAGCGCGCTGTAGTTGCCCTCCGGCGCATCCTGGGTCAGGAAGTAGTAGGCCACCCCCATCAGCGCGCACATCGCGCCCGCGATGACCATGGCCACGCGCCACGCGACCGCGTCGCTCAGTCCGAGGCCGGGCAGGAACTGGACGTCGGTGAACGGAACGTACGCCCCGACGGTGAGAATGCCCAGCACGATGGGCATGACGAGCTGGGTGACGCCGCCCCCGAGGTTTCCCCACCCCGCGGTAGTCGCATTCGCCGTGCCGACCACGTTCGGCGCGAACATCACCGACGTGTGGTACTGCGTGATGACGAACGACGCACCGATGACGCCAATCAGGAGCCGAAAGACGAGAAAGGTCTGGAAATCCTGGGCCAGACCGATGCCCATCACCGGGAGCGACCCCACGATGAGGACCCCGGTGTACGCGAGCCGCGGACCGATCCGGTCGCACAACCAACCGATCAGCAGCCGCGCCACGACCGTGATCGACACCGACCCGATGACCAGCCAGCCGATCTGCGACTGGGTCAGCGCCATTTCGTCGCGCACCACCATCATGAGCGGCGCGATGCCGAACCACGCGAAGAAGCACAGGAAGAACGCGAACCACGTCATGTGGAACGCGCGCATCTGCGGTGTCGACACGTTGAACAGTCGAATACGTGTCGCCTTGTTGGTAACTTCCACTGGGGCCTCCGTTCGTACACAAAGCCGCAACGGCGTCGGATCGCCTCTCGCGAGCCCGGTGCCTCGCGACCCTCGACGGCCGCCCAATCGTGGCGCCGCTATCGTTCCCCCGTTTGAATTGCAAAAACGGGGCCAAGAGAGCGCATCGCCCCGAATCGCGCGCAAACACGCCAAAAAACCGGCGCCTTCGGGGAAATGGGGATCCGGGAAAACTGTTCCGGTCCTACATCCGTGTTCGGTATTGGAACGCGATCGACACGATTGTGCCGACTACGGGCGGGCAGAGCCCTTTTTGAGGTGCCGGACGCGTCCGCTACACGGGCGGATCAACAATTTCGTAGCCAGGAATGAAGTCGAACCGACAGCGCGCCCGCGCTCGGGCCTCGACGTCGTCGTCAGGCTGCCGCTGCCGGTAGTGGGGATCGAGGCGGGATACGGCCGCTTCTTCGGCGGCCGCTACCTGACGGAGACCGGCTTCGGCACCGGCGCGGCCGACTTTTTCTACCTGCAGACCCTGGTCGGGTTCTAGGAATCGGGACGAAAACGCCGCATGACCATCTTCACCAGGAGGGGGAACAGGCCCAGCAACACGAAGGCCGCCAACACCTGTGGTGACACGATTCCACCGACGCCGCTCTCGCCGAGGACGTGAAGGTCCGGCACCGTCGCCCCTGCATAGACGTAGACGGCGGTGCCCGGCAGCATGCCGACCTGACTCACCCACCAGAAGGTTCCAAGCCGGAGCGGGGTGAGCCCCATGACGAGATTGATCACGAAGAACGGCACCGCCGGAACCAGACGCAACGTGAAGAGATACAGCGCCCCGTCTCTGGCCAGCGCGTCGTTGAACGACCGCAGCCGCTCGCCGAACCGGGACTGGACCGTTTGCCGGAACACGTATCGACTCAGGAGAAACGCGAGCGAGGCGCCGGTCGTGGAGGCGAAGCTCACGAGGACGACGGCCCGCGGGAAATCGAAGTACCAACCGAAGACCAGGGTGAGCACCGCCGCGCCGGGCAGCGACAAGCCGGTCACCGCGACGTACACCAGGAACGCGGCGCCGTAGACCAGCCACGGATGGGCCTGCTGATACGCGCGCAAGGCCGCGTCCTGCTCCGCGATGGCCGCGAGCGAGAGCGCGTCGCCGAACCGCAGATAGCCGGCGACGGCCACCGCCGCCACCGCGAGCAGCACCGCCAGCCTGGTTTTCGAATTGCCCCCGTCCGCTGAAGCGGTGCCGGTCATTGGATGGTTCCCCTCAGAATACGACCCTGCCCAGCCGCAGCAGGTTGGTCAGATTGGCGACGGCGGTCGACTTCGGACGCTTGAAGTAGAACAGCTTCCCCTGCGCCTCGTCGCTCACGTGGTAGCACTCCCACCGCTCCTGTCCCAGCGCGTTCAATTGCTCGTCGAGCGTTCCAAGGTCGGCATGGGACACGAGGAGCGTCCGGTACTCGATGGCCCAGATCTCGCTCAACTCGTCCGCCGACAGCTCGCCGAACGCCTGAGCCCGGTTTCGCGCTTCATCCAGCACGTCCTGGGCGTCGCCCCGCAGATCGGTCAGCGACGCCTCCTGACACCCGACGGCAAGCGCCAGGACGGCACACAACGGGATCAACCCGATTCGCATGGTGGAGCCCCTCCCCTGTTATTCTCAGTATCGTCCCGCCGGCGTGAAAAAGGCAACGGGGCGAGACGACGGAGGACCGACATGACCAACCGTGCTTCGATAACCGTCGCGGCCCTGCTCGCGGCCGCGTGCCTGCCCGCGGCGTCGCCGGCCCCAACCCGGCCGGGAAGCTGATCGCCTGTGACTGAGCACCACCCGGTCGCTGGTCGTCGACAACGGGCGCCCCGTGCCGGGGGCGCCGTCGACGTGACCACGGGCCGCCCCCCCGCGACCCCGCTGGACTGGCGGACGCCCGCGTTGGTGATGGCGGCAGCCTGCGTAATCGCCACCGTCGGGTTCGGAGCGCGCTCGATCTTCGGCCTGTTTCTGGAGCCGATGACCGCGGCGAGAGGATGGGGGCGTGAGACCTTCGCGCTGGCGCTGGCGATACAGAATCTCGTGTGGGGCGCGAGCCTGCCCGTCGCCGGCGCCCTGAGCGACCGGTTCGGACCGTCTCGCGTGCTGGCGGCCGGCGCGGTGGTGTACGCCCTCGGCATCCGGGCGATGGCCCACACCGAGAACCCCGCCCTGCTGCAGATGACGGCGGGGGTGCTGGTGGGCGTCGGCGTCGCCTTCACCGCGTTCACCATCGCCCTCGCGGCCATGGCGAAGGTGGTGGGTCCCGAGCGCCGCTCACTGACCCTCGGTCTGGGAACGGCGGCGGGATCGTTCGGACAGGTCGTCTTCTCCCCTCTCGGACAGGGGTTCATCGACGCCTATGGGTGGCAGGCGGCGCTGGTGAGCCTGTCCGCCTCGGTGCTCGTCATCGCGCCGCTGGCCTTGCTGTTGCCGAGCCCGGCGAAGGGCGCGGGCGCGGCGAAACCGGGCGCGGCGGAACCGGAGCAATCGCTCGCGGCGGCCGTGCGCGAGGCGATGGGTCACCGCGGGTACGGCCTGCTGGCCGCCGGCTTCTTCGTCTGCGGGTTCCACGTGGCGTTCATCACCGTCCACTTCCCCGCCTACGTCCGGGACCTGGGCCTGCCCGCCTCGGCGGGGGCCGGCGCGATCGCGGTCATCGGCCTGTTCAACATCGTCGGTTCGCTCGCGGCGGGCGCCGCCGGCCAGCGCTGGAGCCGCAAGTACGGGCTCAGCAGCATCTACACCCTGCGGGCGGTCGCGATCACCGCGCTGATGCTCGCCCCGAAGACCATCACGGTCATCTACCTGTTTTCCGCGGTCATGGGCGTGCTGTGGCTGTCGACGGTGCCACTGACCACCGGCATCGTGGGCCGCATCTTCGGACTGCGCCATCTGGGGACGCTGTTCGGCTTCGTCTTTCTGAGCCATCAGCTCGGCAGCTTCCTCGGCGTGTGGTTGGGCGGCCGGCTCTACGACGCCACCGGGTCGTACGACGGCATCTGGTGGGCGGGCGTCGTCTTCGGCCTCGCCGCCGCGCTGATTCACCTGCCGATCGACGATCGGCCGATCGCGCGCTACCGTCCGGCCGTCCCCGTCGGTTCCGGAGCCGGCCCGGGTTAGCATCGGCGAACGCCGGTGTCGGGACTCTCGCTCACAGCACCGTCGTGAGCTTCAAAAACAGCGTGTGGCCCTGCTCCGAGCGCTGGCCGAACCCCGCGGTGCCGCGCTGATAGGCGACCTGGAGGGTCCCGAACGGGGGACGGTAGCGGTAGACGAAGACCGCCTGCACGTTCCGCCGGTCGATGGCGGAGTTCGTCTGGTAGAACAGGCGCAGGAACAGGTCGGGGGTGAAGAACCGGCTGGCGCGGACCACGTGGATCCAGGTGCTGCCGCCGCCCGGGTCCGGATCGAGGGTCAGCCGCTGCAGCTCGTACTCGGTCGAGGTGCGGTCGGTCAGCTTGTACTGCGCCACGACGCTCCCGAGCACGAAGTTCGCATCGAAGTTGCGGCCGGTGGAGACCCCGCCGCGGAAGGACTGATAGGACCGGGTGTTGTAGCCGATCTCGAGGCCGGTCTGCCGGTTGCGGAAGTCGCGCTCGAAGCGCTGGAACTCCTCCGTGTGCCGCACCGTGGTGCTCCAGCGGCTGCGGAAATCGAAGGCGACCGACTCGTCCACCTGCCAGCTTCGGAGCGTGCCGGTCTGACTCCAGTAGGCGTCGTAGGCGGAATCGTACTGGATGCGCTCGACCGGGCCACCCGGCAGCCAGACGGTCTTGTTCAGAGCCGAGTCCAGCTCCCGCCGGTCGTCGTCGAAGATGAACCCGACCACGTTGACGTTGTCGGCCAGACGGTCGCCCAGGTGCGTGTAGCCGACGTGGAAGTGGGCCGTCGCGGAGTCGTAGGAGGGACGCGCGAAAAACGCGGTGCCGCCCTCGGAGAACTGCCCGTAGCTGTGGACGAACTGGCCGGTCAGGCCCCAGTTCTCCGTGAAGTACAGGCTGGCGTCGGCGCCGATCGAGCCCTGGTTCCGGCCGTCCAGCGTGCGGTTGGCGAGCAGGACCCCGACGTTCGACCGCGCCGCCACGTCCCGCTGCACCCGCGCCACCGTGTAGCCGGCGCGGCTCCCGCTGGCGAACGGCTCGGCCCGCGTCGCCAGCACGTGCATCGCCCACGGCCCCTGCTTGCCGAGGAGCTTGCCGCCGCCCTGGATGTCGGCGATCCGGCGCGAGTAGAACGTCTGGATGCGCTGGCGGAAGAGCTCGCCTCCCTCGAGGAAGAACTGCCGCTTCTCGGTGAGCGAGACCTCGAACCGCGTCAGGTTGACCAGCTCCTGGTCGGCCTCGATGGTGGCGAAGTCGGGATTGACGGTGCCGTACGCCGACAGATGCGGGGTCAGAGCGTAGCGCGCATCCAGTCCGACGGCGCCGATCGGAGACTGGCCCTCCTGGGCGCGGGACAGCGCATAGGGGATGACCTGGTGGCGGCGCGACTGCCGCGGAAGGTCGAGCCCGACGAGGGTGCCGGCCATCGAGAGCCGCGCCCAGTAGTCGACCGGCCCGGCCCAGAACGTGCGCTCCAGCGACCGGCGCCGACTGCGGCCGAAGTTGATCCCCCAGGTCACGTTCGCGCCGGCCACGTACTGAATCGACGTCAGCGGGATGGCGATCTCGGCCGACCATCCGTAGTCGGTCCGTTGCGCCCGCGAGCGCCACGGCGCGTCCCACGCGCCGTCGCTGCTGCCGCCGTCCTCGACGATGCGCCCGTCGGTCTGGGTCCCCAGCGCGTTGACCATGAAGTAGTAGCCGGTCCGCCGGTCGTGGAAGCTGTCGACAAAGACCTGCACCGAGTCGTCGTTCCAGATGGGGTCGTCGCGCTCGACCATCTGCGACAGCGGCGGCTCGGGGTCCCACACCTGGAAACCCGCGTACAGGAACTCGTCGTCGTAGAGCACGTGCACCACCGTCGGCAGCTCGGCCGGAGCGCCGCGCCGCGGCTCGAGCTGCAGGAAGTTCTCGGCGCGCGCCGCGCCCTGCCATTCGCGCTCCGTGACGTGGCCGTCGATCTCCGGCGGCCGAAGGGCCCGCCGGGCGGGAATGCTGAACTCGCCGGCGCCGGCCGCAAGCGCCGCCGCCGTCGCGATCGACGCGAGCAGCAAGGCGGCCACCGCCGTGAACCGCGAGCACCGACCCGTGCATCCCACCGCCGAATGATCCCGGCAAGTATCGCCGGGGTCAACCGGTAGCCCAATCCACCCTCGAGAGCACCCCGCCCGGATGCCGAACGCCAGCGCCGGCGACGTCGGTACGACGGTCGCCGCGGACCTGGCCGGCGCGCCAGCTCGCCACCGCCCGCCGCGGGTCATCCGCAGGTGCATCGCGCCCGCTGCCCCGTCGCTCGCGTCAGTCGACGGCCCAGTCGCCTGAATGGCCGTCCCCCCCGCGAGATCGCGCCCGCTGTCCGGTCGCTCGCGTCAGTCGACGGCCCAGTCGCCTGAATGGCCGTCCCCCCCGCGAGATCGCGCCCGCTGTCCGGTCGCTCGCGTCAGTCGACGGCCCAGTCGCCCGAATGGCCGCCCCCCGCGCGAGATCGCGCCCGCTGTCCAGTCGCTTTCAATCGGCAGACCGCACGGTTCGCAGTGGGTGGTCCTCTACGCCGCCGTCCCGCGGCCGCACGGAGACCTGCCGCGCCTCGACGTCCACGGCCTCGGGCGGCTTCAGCCCCGCCGACGCGCCGGCGCCCAGATCCGCCAGTCGGCCGGCCGAGACCATCACCCGCGACTGATAGGCGCCCACGCCGTCGTTGAACGACCGGACCGCCTTGCCCAGTCCCTTGCCCATCCCGTCCAGGTTGTTCCCGAGCCGAGCCAGGCGCGCGTGCAGCTCGCCGGCGACCTTCAGTATCTCGTCGGCGTTGCGCTGCACGTCCTGCCGCTCCCACGCCATCGCTACCGTCCGCAGGAACGCGATCAGCAGCCCCGGGGTCGTGATGAGGACCTTGTGGTCCGCCCACGCCTTCTGCCACAGTTCGCCGTCGACGTCCACGGCTGCATCCAGCATCGGGTCGGTGGGGACGTACATCAGGACGAAGCCCGGCGCATCGGGCCAGTACTGCGAATAGTCCCGCCGGCCCAGCTCCTTCGCGTGGGCGCGGAGCGCCGCCGCGTGTTCGTCGAGCGCACACTTACGCTCCGCCGCCGTCGCCGCCTCCACCGCGCGCCGATAGGAATCCAGCGGCGTCTTGGCGTCGATCACGACCTTCGCGCGGCCGGGCACCGACACCACCACGTCGGGCCGCACCCGGGTCTCGCCGCCCGCGGTGGCCTGCTCGATGAAGTCCACGTGCCGAGAGACGCCCGCGGCCTCGATGGCGTTCCGCAGGTGCTGCTCGCCCCACGCGCCGCGCATCTTCGCATTGCCCAGCACCCGCTGCAGCCGGCTCGTCTCTTCCGCCAGCTTCTCGACCTCTTGCGACGTCCGGGCCGAGCTCGCCACGGCCGTCCGCTGCAGACGCTCCAACTGCTCGCGGACCGGGTCGACCAGCGCCTTGACGACCGCTCCCGCGCCTTCGGACTGCTGCGCCGCGAGGCCGCGGCACTCGTCGACGAACGCCGCGCGCGTCGACTCCGTCACCTCCGCCGCAATGCCCTTGAACAGCATCGCGAATCCCGCCGTCTGCCTTCGCACATACCGGTTCACCACGATCGCACCCAGAACGAACCCGACGATGAATCCGAGCAGCGCGGCGGTTCCGCTTGTCATCCGTTCTCCCCGGTGTTCATTGTGAGCGTGGTCAGGATCGCGCCGCTCTCCGCGCGGAGCTGTCCCAGGCGCGTCGCCAACCGTCTTCAGGACGGTGACCGATATAAGTTACAAACTGCACCCATGCGCCCCATGCGCAGCCCGTTTTCTACGGTTTCGTGCGTTTGGCCCACGGTAAGGTAATTTCCGTCAGCGTCCTTGCGAGGAATTCGACGCCAGAAGTCGACGATAGACATCCGCGATGCGGGCGGCCTGGGCTTCCGGCGTACGGCGCCGGACCCGGGCGCGCGCGGCCTCTCCCAGTGCCTCGCGCGCGCCGGTGTCGCGCAGGAGACCGGCGAGCGCGTCTCCCAACCGAGCGACGTCTCCGACCGGGACGAGGCAGCCGCTCGCGGAGTCGTCACCCAGGATCTCCCGCGCACCCTCGGTTGCCGTGGCCACGCACGGCAGCCCCGCCGCCATCGCTTCGAGCAGCGCTATCGGTTCGCCCTCCCAGTGAGAGCAGAGCACGAAGACGTCGAACGCGGGCAGGATCTGCGGCACATCGCCGCGAGCGCCGAGCAGCATCACGCGCGCGCCGTTGGTACCCGCCCGCACGCGCCGATCGAGATCGGCGCGCAACGGACCGTCGCCGACGACGACCAGCGCCGGCGGCCCGGACGAGCCGCCGAAGCCCGCCGCCATTCCGGCGACCGCGTCGACGAGATCGCCGACGGCCTTCTGAGGCACGAGTCTTGAGACGGTGCCGATCACCAACGCGCCGGGCGGCAGACCCAGGCGCTGGCGCGCGGCCGCTCGACCCCCTCCATCGGCGGCCGGCAATCGGACCGCATTGGCGACGTGGAATCCGCATCCGCGGCCCACGAATCCCCGCCGCTCCAGATCCGTCAGGTCAGCCCGTGAAACCGAGATCACCGCCTGGGTGCCGCCACAGGCCAGCCGCTCAGCCGACAACGACACCTGGCGCTCGATCCACCCGGCTTCCTTGCGGTAGGCGAGGCCGTGCGCCGTGTACACGACGGGCGGACTCCCCCGCCCGCCCCGCCACACCGTCCCTCGTCGGACCGCCGCTCCGATCGCGTGGAAGAACGCCGCGCGGGTCCCGTGCAGGTGAACGATGTCGGGCGCGAGACCGGCGG
Organism: Vicinamibacterales bacterium; assembly: GCA_965229825.1. Lineage (GTDB taxonomy): Bacteria > Acidobacteriota > Vicinamibacteria > Vicinamibacterales > UBA8438 > JAJEEA01. The sequence continues at coordinate 88,379 of CBDDJQ010000007.1, read as the reverse complement.
TCAGCCGAGCGAGGCCCAGGGCGCGCAGCGGAGCGAGGCGCCGTTCCATCAGGTCGACGAGGTGCACCGGGATGCCGAGGGCGGTAAGATCGGCGCCCAGCGGGCCGTCGCGTCCGACGGCTGCTTCACAGTCCCAGCCGGCGCGGCGCAGCGCCGGCAGCAGGTCGAGCAAGTGGGCGGCGCCGCCGCCGCGGGCCGCCGACGCCATGACGTGCAGAACGCGCATAGGTCGCACGGGTTCTCGAACAAGGACAGGCTATGACCGGCCCGGGTACATGCTAGACGACAGAAGCGTACGCGTCCAGCGTCTGGCGCGCAGCCGTCTCCCACGAGAACTGCCTGGCTCGCGCGATGCCAGCGCCGCGCAGGCGATCGCGCAACGCCTCGTCGCGCAACACTTGCGCGATAGCGGCGGCCAGGCCATCGACATCACGGGGGTCGACGAGCATCGCGGCGTCGCCGGCCACCTCGGGCATGGAGGAAATATTCGACGTGATGACGGGTACGCCGCAGGCCATGGCCTCGAGCAGCGGCAACCCGAATCCCTCGTACAGCGAGGGGAACACGAACAGCGCCGCCCCGCTGTACACCGCGGGCAGATCGTCGTCGTCGATGAACCCCGGAAAATGGACGACCTGCTCCAGCCCGAGCGACCGGACGGTCCGGAAGATGGGCTCCTCGAGCCAGCCGCGCGCGCCGGCGAGCACGATCCGGAGCGCCGGATCGATTGCGGCGGCGCGTTGCAGGCGGGCGAAGGCCTCGAGCAGGGTGGTGAGGTTCTTGCGGGGCTCCAGCGTACCCACGGCCAGCACATAGCGCGGCGGGAGGCCGTACTTGGCGGCCACCTCGCGCAACGACGCCTCCGCCGCGACCGGCCGGAACCGCGGCTCGCAGCCCTCGGGCGTCACCACCACGAGGTCCTCGGCGAGGCTCAGGTGTTCCACGACGTCGCGTTTCACGGTTTGCGAAGGCACGATTATCCGGTCCGCCTTCTGCCGAACCCGCGCCAGGGCCATCCTGACGACCAGACGATGCCGGAGGGTGAAGGTCCGGGGCAGAATGAGCGGGATCACGTCGTGAACGGTGACCACGCACTTGGCAGCGTTGCCGACGAGGGGGATGCCGACGTGGTCCATGCCGTGAAAGACGTCGATGTGCAGGCGGCGCAGCGCGGCGGGGACCAGCGTCAGCGACCGGATCACGCTGCTCTTGGCGCCCAGGAAGCACTCGTCGCAGGCCCCCTCGAACTCCTCCATGACGTCGCGGGACGTCTGGGGGCCGGTGAAAATGACGAAATCGAGGTCCGGACGGCAGGCCGCCGCCTCCGCGAGCATCGCCCGCGTCAAGTTGATCGCGTACCGCCCGGTGCCGCCGGCCCGGAGGGTCAGTATCTTGCCGTCGAGCCCGATTCTCACCCGCACTCCCCCGCGCGACGCGGCCGCCGGTTGGATCCGCCCTGGACCGGCGGCGCCGAGTCGGTTCGCGCCGGGCCGATCATATCGGAGGCCAAGCAGCCCGTGGTGAAAGTCCCCGCTGCATTCGAGCCGCGATTCATCCCGCGCCTCGCCGCTCTCGGTGCAACGCGGGGTTCCACCACGGACTGCTGGACCACCCGGTCCGCGCGCGGACCTCAGTAGGCGCCGAGCCGATCGAACCAGACGCTCCCTTCCGTAACCGGATCGTCCGTCGCCGGGTCGATGTAGAAGACCAGCCCGACGATGCGCCGGAGATCGAGCACCCGGTCGACGTTGGTGTCGGCCGGATACAGGCGCTCGAACGGGATTGCCTCGCGGCGCCACTCCGTCGAGGTGCGAACGGACGTCTGCCACCAGTCGGGTTCGCCGCCCGCCTGGTCGCGCCGCTCTTCCCAGAGCCCGACCCAGATGCGGTACACGCCGTCGGCCCTGATGTCGAAGACGAGTCCGATGTCTCGCGACAGGTCCCGGCGAGACCGATCGACGAGCGCGCCCCAGACGACCGACGGATCGGGCCGGGGCTGGGCGAGGGAAAAGTGGAGGCGCCCGGTGGCGCCGCCGGGAGTACGTTCGCTGGCGACCCGCACCTCGGGGTCGACCCACGTTCCCGCATCGGATTCCGCGGCGAGCGCCGACCCCTGTTCGAAGGCGTCCAGGGTTCGCGCGAGAGCCGCCGGCGGGGGCGCGGCCGGCGGCCATGCGGCCCGGTGAGCGCGGACGACGGTCTCGACGGCGCCGTAGACGTAGATCGGGTTGGACAGGATCCAGGGAAGGTCCCATCCCGCCACCCGGACCTCGACCCGATAGGCGCCGGGCTTGCCGGCCGGAACCTCGATGGCGCCCTGCCCGGCGGCGATACGCTCTCCGTTGCGGTAGAGCTCGATGCGCGCGCCGCGAGGCAGACGGCCGCCCGCGCGCAGGAGCAGGTCCGCCGCGGGCGCGACCGTGTCGCCCATCTGCCACGTCGCGTTCCCTCGGGCGGCGTGGAAGAAAAACCCGCCGGCCGGGGCGAGGGCCTCGACGGCCATGTAGGATCGGCCGCGCGTCAGCGCCTCGCGAACCGCGGCGGCGTCACGCGGGGCTTCTGCCGAGAGCGGGGAGTCGAGCAGGACGTAGTTCCGGAGCACGCGAAAGAGATTGTCGTACGACGGAAAGCCGTGGGCGTCGACGCCGGCGACCCCGGCGACGTTGCGCCGGCGCAACAGTGCGTCCCACCGCGCAATCGCGGCCCCCGGCCGGTCGAGGCCGCTCGCAAGCGCGTAGACCGGATCGAACGGATAGGCGACGAGCCCCCCGAGCAACGTCGGCCAGGACACCTGTCTCCACAAGCTGTCCGGATTGAGCACCTCCAGACCCCAGGGGCCGTCGAGGTCCCAGCCGCTCCACCCGAGGTCGCCGCGCGGGCTGGTCGGGTGAGCGACGAAGGCCGCGCCGCCGAGATGGTGCACGTCGTCGAGCGCATTCCGCGCATCCACGCCCGGAGGGAATGTGAGCGGCCGAATGCCGAGGCCGAGGAGATGGCCCTGATGCGTCGAAATCTCCGCGCCCACCAGCATGAGGACCCCGTCCCGATAGCCGGCGAGCGATCGCGCCGCGTCCGTGTTGTGGTCGGTGATTGCGAGAAAGGACAGCCCCGCCTCGCGGGCCGCCTGCGCGACGTACTCGGGAGTGCCCGCACCGTCGGAGTGCGTGGTGTGAACGTGCACCGCGCCCGGGATCCGTACCCATCCATCGCGCGGCGGCTCGCCTGCGAGGGGCAGCGGCCGCCACAGCAGGGCCGTTCCGACCCACAGCGCCACGGGTATCAGGGCCGCCGGCACCAGGAGCAGCCGCAGTCGATGCCGGCGAATCATCCGATCGACCTGTCCCTGGGTTTCACTGATTCGGAAAGCGTCGCCTGGCGGCTCCCCTCGCCGCCCCCCTCGGGCCCCCGAGTCGCGGATGCGAGCAGCCGCCGCTTCGCCGGACCGGGGAGTTCAAGGTAACATCCCGCCCTGGTTCCGAGCCGCGTTGAGACCGCATGGAAGATTCGTCGCACGCAAAGGCCGATGACGACTCCCTCGGCGCCGCCCCGATTTCCCCTCCGCTTCAGAGCCGCGGCGGGTCGAAGAAGCCGCCGCGCGCGTTCCCGCTCGTGCACGCGCTCGCCAACGTCCTGAAGCAATCGTACCGCATCGCACACGCGGGATTCCCGTTCGCGTGGCCCACCCCGCGGCGAGTCGCCGCCACGTGGCGCTGGGGCCGCCAGCTGGCAGCCCAGATCCGGCGCCGGCGCCGCGAGGACGGCCTGACGGTGGCCGTCGACATCTCGCCCCTGTTCGACGTGCTGACCGGCGTAGGCTGGTACGTCCACGAGCTGTTGCGCCAGCTCGCCGACCGTTCCGGTCTGCACCTCCGACTCTACGGTCCGACGATGTTCATGGGCCCCGACTCTCCGCGGCCGGTCACGACTCTCCCGGGGGGACGCGCCCTGGAGTGGATCCGGCACGAGGTCCCCGCCGATCTTCTCGTCCGGCGGCCCTGGCTGGTGCCCCTGATGCGTATCCTCGAACCCTGGCTGGTCGCGGCCGACCGCAACCGCGTCATCTTCGCCCCCAACTTCGTCCCGCCGCGGCCATTCGCGGTCTCGAAACGCCCGCTGGTGGTGACGGTCCAGGACATGACCCTGTACCGGACGCCCTGGGCGATGCAGGAAGAGACCCGCGCGAATCTCGAACGGAAGCTCGAACGGGCGATGGCCCGGGCGCGGGCCATCGTCACGCCGTCGGAAACCGTTCGGGCCGATCTCCTCGAACACGGCGCGGCTCCCGGCGCGGTTCATGCCATCTGGGACGCGGGCCGGCTCGACGCGGTGGCGCCCGGCGAGCTGCCGGCCGGCGTGCCGGAGCGCTTCGTCCTGCATGTCGGCACGATCGAGCCGCGCAAGAACGTGGCGACCCTCCTGGCCGCGTGGCCCCGCCTCCGGACCAGGATGCCGGACGCGCCGCCGCTCGTGCTGTGCGGGAAGCTCGGCTGGCAGCACGAAGCGATCGAAGGCGCGCTCGCCCGGGCCGCGGCCGAAGGCTGGCTCCTGTGTCTGGGCTACGTGGCGGACGAGACGCTGCGCGCCCTCTACGATCGCGCCGCCCTGGTGGTCTGCCCGTCCATCTACGAAGGCTTCGGATTGCCGCTGGTGGAGGCGATGGCGGCGGAAACGCCGATCGTCTGCAGCGACATTCCCGTGTTCAGGGAAGTGGCTGCCGACGCGGCGCTCTTCGTCCCGGCCGGCGATGCCGCCGGATGGGCCCGGGCGGTGGCCCAGGTGCTCTCGGACCCGGGCCGGGCCCGCGACCTGCAGGCCCGAGGCTCCGCTCGCCTTCGCGACTTCAGTTGGCGGCGCACGGCGGAGCGGACGCTGGCCGTCTGGTCCGACGCGGCCGAATCGGCCTGAGCCTGCCCCGGAGACTCAACCGCACGCCGCTTGCTGCGAGTCCACGAGTTCTTCCGGTACCCCGCTGCCCCTCGACCCGCTGACGGGAGCACGCCGCGACCCGGCCGCGCGGCGGTGTCGCCGACACGCGCGAGCCGATTCTCGTCCAATCCGCGCATTCTCCGGTAGCCGGCGGAATTCGCCGCCGCCAAGGAGGACTGGAACATGAGTACGAACGCCACCCGCGATCACGTCCGGGAACACGGAAGTCTCCTCGCAGGGGTCGAGAAACGGGCCCTCATCCGGATCGCCGAGCGGTTGCCCCGCGCGATCAACTCGGACCACCTCACCCTCCTCGGACTCGCCGCCATGGCCGTCGCCGGCGCCGCGTTCTGGGCGTCGCACTGGTTCGAGGGCGCCCCGTTCGTCGTCGTCCTCGCGCTGGCCGTGAACTGGTTCGGTGACAGCCTCGACGGCACCGTCGCCCGGGTACGCAACCAGCAGCGGCCGAGGTACGGGTACTACGTCGACCACGTCATCGACATCGTCGGCGCGCTGGTCCTCTTCGGCGGTCTCGCGTTGTCACCGTACATGACCCCGGTCGTGGCGCTCGCGCTGCTCGTCGCCTATCTGATGATCTCGGCCGAGGTCTATCTGGCAACGCATGCGTGCGGCGTGTTCCGCGTGTCGCTGCTCAAGGTCGGTCCGACCGAGCTCCGGATTCTCTTGGCGATCGGCACCCTGTATCTCTACTACAAGCCGATGGTCGTGCTGGCCGGCTCGGAGTACCTGCTGTTCGACGTCGGGGGCGTCGTCGCCACCATCGGCATGTTCGGCGCGCTCGCGCTCTCGGCGGGACGCAACACCCTCGCGCTCTATCGCGCCGAGCCGATGCCCCGGTAACCGCGCCGGAAAAGAGACGCACGGTGATGACGAGGAGCGAAGCGATGTCGCGTAGAGTGCGGACCCTGTTGCGCTGGCTCACCTACAACTCGGTGGGCATCATGGGTACCGGGGTCCAGCTCGTGACTCTGGTCGGGTTGACCGAGGCGCTGAGCCTCGACTATCTGGTGGCGACGGGGTTGGCGGTCGAGGCCGCAATCCTGCACAACTTCTGCTGGCACGAGCGCTGGACATGGCGCGACCGGTTCGAGGGGAGCACGCGGGGGCGTTGGGGGCGGATGGTCCGCTTCAACCTGGTCTGCGGCGCCGTGTCGATCACCGGCAACGTGTTCTTCACGGGGCTCTACGCCACGAGCCTCGGCATCCACTACACGGTGGCCAACCTCCTGGCCGTCGTGTCCATCTCACTCGTGAACTTCGTCGCCAGCGACCGGCTGGTGTTCCGCAATATCGCAGCCGCGGACCTGGTCGGGTCACCGGCGGCGTGCCCGTCCGAGAGCGGACGGTGAAAGGACGGACAATGCGATCATCCGGACTCGTCTCGGCAACCCTTCTTGTCTTGACCTGTGGCGGCGCGACCGTCGACGCCGCGGAGCTGCATCCGCAGACGGTGGCCGCGTGGAACGCCTACGTTGCGTCGACGGAGCGACGGATCGGTCGAGAGCTTGCGGCCGATGAGGGCTTTCTCGTGCAGGACTTCCACGAGGCCGCGAAGGACGCGCGCCGCGCCGTCCTTGACGGCAGGATTCTGGTGGACCGGATGCGCTCGCGTGGTCAGACCGGCGAGACCATCGACGTGCCCAAGGGGGCCATCCACCACTGGCGCGGCAGCATCTTCATTCCCGATGTGGCGCTGGACGACGTGCTCCACGGCGTCAAGAGCCCGCTCCGGCAGGAAGACCTGCAGGAGGATGTGCTCGAATCGCGGGTACTCGAGCGCGAAGCCGACCGCATTCGCATTTTTCTCAAGCTCAAGCGCAAGAAGTTCGTCACCGTGCACTTCAACACCGAGCACGAGATGCTGTACGCGCGGCACGACACCCGGCGCGCCTCGAGCAGCAGCATCGCGACGAAGATCGCCGAGCTGGAGGACGCCGGGACTCTGGAGGAGCGCGAGAAGCCGATCGGTATCGACCGGGGCTTCCTGTGGCGCCTGAACTCGTACTGGCGGTACGAAGAGGTCGACGGCGGCGTGATCGTCGAGTGCGAGTCGATCACCCTCAGCCGCTCGATTCCGTCTGTCGTGCGGTGGATGGTCACGCCGATGATCAACAGCGCCGCCCGCGAGTCGATGGAGCGCACGCTCACGTCAATGAAGACCCGGCTGCTCGCCGGAGTGCGCAGCACGACCCGAACCGCGCGGGCCGGCGCGCAGCCGGCCCGGCTGTCCACCAACGCTTTGGGAGAGCCCGCGCAGTCCGGCCGGCTTAGTGCTTTTCCTTGAGCATTTTGCAGAAATCACGGGCTGCCCCCAGATCGACCGCCGGCCGCAGGGGCGGCGGCCTGGAAACTCGTCGTCCAAGCGCCAGCCCCGCGGCGAGCTGGCCTGCTCGCCAGCTCGTCGCCAGCGCTGCAGGTCGTCCACGGCCGCTCGGACACCGCGTGGGGGTCGACGCGCCGTCGCCCCCCCCAGCCGGCGCAACAACCCAGCGATCACAGCCGTCGAGCCCACCCGGCTCCAAGGGCAAACCCAGAGGGAGATCACGGGCGTGTCCGGACGCGCTATGATGGTCGTGGCGATCAGCGGAACAAGGGGGCAGCACCCACGTGGCCACGGCGCAACCCGTCTTCAAGTTCACCTACGAGGACTACCGCACCGCACCGCCCGACAAGCGCTACGAGCTGCTGGACGGAGATCTGGTCATGGCTCCTGCGCCGAATCTGAAGCACCAGGATGTGCAGTCCCGCCTGGGCCGAAGGCTGGCTCAGTTTATCGAAGAACAGACGCTGGGGAAGTTCTTCTTCGCCCCCTGTGATGTGGTGCTGTCCGACACCGACGTCGTGCAACCGGACCTGCTGTTCGTCTCCCGGGAACGCGAGCATCTGCTGAGTGGCGGCGACAATGTGCGGGGTGCGCCCGATCTGGTGGTCGAGATACTGTCTCCGGCCACCGTCGACCGGGACCGGGGGTACAAGCGTGCGCTCTACGGCAGACACGGCGTGGCGGAGTACTGGTTGGTCGATCCGGCGGCCGAGACCGTCTGGATTCATCGCCAGCGCGCCGGCGTGCTCGCGGTCACGCACACCTTCGGCCGGGAGCAGACGCTGCGCTCGCCGCTGCTTGCCGGCTTAGAGCTCGACCTGGACGACGTCTTCTCGTCTTGAAAACCAGCGAGCGCGCTCCACCGCCTCGACGCTTGGCTCGACGGCCGGGGGGGCTCAACACCGCGGCGGCCGCCAGACCCCGCCCCTTCGGGGCCGCCGGCCTCGCCACCTGCTCGCGGCTGCGGCGTCAAGACCCGATCCCGTCGCCCTCGAAGCGCGGCCGCCTCGACGCGGTGATCGCCGGGCTCCTCTTCATGGCGGGGAGGCGGCGGAGCGAGGTGAGCGCCCTGCGCTGGGGCGACAAGTCGGCCGTGGTGGCGGACTCAGGGGCTGCCCCCGAGTCGGGACGGTGTCCGCCGTGTGGGTCCGGCAAGAGAACCGACGTCAGATGTCATCGTCGGTCCGCAGGTGCCGCGCGGGTCGCGGCCGCGGGCTGCGTTGCCGTCGAACGCCGCGTGGGGGCCGACCCGCCCGTCCGCCCGCCGCCGGCGACCACGGGCCCCGGCGGGGCTGCTTCGCGCGCGACAGCGAGCGGCCTGGCGCCCGCGGGCGGGTGGTGACGCCCCGCCGCCCCGGCCGCTCCCGCCCCATCGCGGCCTGCAGACGTGAGCGCGGGGGACCGTCCGTCTCCACCCAGCTGGTCCAGGATGCGCACCTGTTGACCACCGACCACCACCCGCGGCGGTCGGTCAGGCCGGGGGGCTCCCGCTCCGGAGGATCTCCAGCGTTTCCAATGTCTCTCACCTGACTCAAGTCGCGGGAGTGACCCTGAGACCGGCGGCGCGACAGGGGTCACCGCTGCCGCGAGTATCTATAGTCGCCAGAGACGTGAATCACCATGAGGTCTGTCGCCACGCCCTCGTCGTTGACAATGAACCGGTAACCGAGTCCCAGGCCTTCGAACAGCGTCTGGGATTGCGGCACCAGCGGCCGCGGCGCGCCCTGGTCGAGGCCCGCGGCACCGAGGCCCACCGCGTCATAGGCGCCGACAATGGTGGCGATCAATTGGCCGCCGGAGAGCGACACCTCGTACGTCCGCTCGTTTCCCCTGTATATCCCGCTGTAGACGCCGACGTATCGTGCCAGCACGTCGGGCGGCACGGATACTGCCCGATTGGCGGCGTCCGAGAGGCTGCCCGCCCAGTCTTCGCTGCTCCGTTCGCAGACCGCCTCGAGCATGTCCGTATCGGCCGCCAGTACCATGTTCACCGTAAAGCCCCACGGCTTCGCGAACGCACCGAGATCGGTGAAGGTGACCTCCACCTGCAGGTGGCCGAAGTCGGGACGCCGGTAGCGCTCTGTGATCCGCAGCGCCTCCGTGTGCGAGACCCCGTAGCGACTCACCCACGTCTGGTCGTTGAACCCGGCACTGTCGACGACCAGCGTGTCGCCGTCCCAGCGCCCCACCGAGTAACCCATCCAGCTTGGCAAAGGGTCGGCTTCCAGCTCGCGGCCGTCCATGTGGATCATGCGATAGGTGAGGTCATCGTTCAGGATCGCGACGGCGGTCGGCGTCTGGAGGAAGCGTTTCCAGCCGCCAGACCGCTCGGTCTCGGGCCCGCTCGGCAGACACTGGAAAAAGGGGCGCATCTTGTAGTACTCCTGCTGACGCCGACGGGCGAGGTCGGTGACCCACGGCCGCAAGGTGGCGGGACCGGGACCGGCGACGGGAGGCGGCCCGTTCCACACGCCGGTCAAATCCGGCTGACCATTGGGCCCACGCGGCGCCGGCGCGTTGAGGTTCGGCTTCCCGTCAGCCGTGCGCGGGATGCCCGGCCAGGGACGATCCAGCCATTGGGCGGCCGCGGGCATCGTGCCCGCGAACAGCATGAGCACCGCGAGAAGCAGCTTCATACATCCCCTCCAGTCTCCGGGTGTGTCGAGGTGATTCTAAACGCCTGGAGCACGAGCGGCTCCACCCGAGTGCACAGGATTGCCCCGCTCAGTACAGGAAGTTGCCCGAGCCGCAGGCCAGGTCGAGCACCGTGAATCCCCGCAGGCCGTCGAGGAACGCCCGGTACCGCCGCTTGGCGTCGTTCAGTCGCTTCGTGCGGGCGGGAGCGCGACTTGGCCGCTTCGGCATGTTCCAGTTCGGCCGCGATTGCGGTCTGCTCGGCGTTCCACTCGGCGAGCAGCGGCCTGACCACCACCGGCCCGACCAGCAGCATGATCGAGTATACGCCCCCTCTGCCGGCAGGCGCTCGGAGGGCGACCTGTTCGGGCTTAGGGCCGGCGCAAAAATAGATTCCCGTTTTTGTCACATGGGTTCGATGGTGTAGTTCCATTTGGGCATGACGCCGTTCGGTGTGATGCGCAGCTCTCGCATTTGGGCGTCGGTGACCTTGGCGCCGGTCTCGTAGGTCTTCCGCACCAGGTGGGCGCGGACCCTCAGTCCGGTGGAGGTGCGTGTGGTGCGCAGGTACTTCAGGATGGTCTCGAAGCTGTCGAGGGGGCGACCGGCCCAGTTCTTGCTGATCTCGCAGAACAGGCGGTGTTCGATGGGATTCCACTTCGACGTGGCGGGCGGGTAGTGGGCGACCCGCACGGGCAAGCCGTGCCGGTTGCAGAGGCGATGTTGCAGGTTGAACTTCCAGGCGCGCGCCGTGCAACTGTTGCTGCCGCCGCCGTCGGCCAGGATCTGCAGGGTCTTGGCTTCGGGATAGCGCTTGCGGCCCTCGGTGCGCCACCACTTCTCGATGCAGTCGACGGCGAACGCCGGGGTGTCGGCGGTTCTGCCGACGAAGACGGTGCCGGCATTGGCGCGGGGGTCGTAGATGCCGTAGGGCACGGCGAGGCCGTCGGCGTCGGAGCGGAAGTCGTGGTCGTTGACGAGTTCGGGGCTGCGGTCCCACTTGGCGCCGGGATGGCGGAACGTGCCGACGAGCTCCTTCTTCTTGGTATCGACGCTGATGAGGGGGCTGTTGTCGGCGGCGCAGCGCTCGCGCAAGTCGGTGATGTGCCGGAACTGCCGGTCTCGGTTCGGATGCGAGGCGCCAGCGAGCTTCTTGTGGTTGACGCGCAGCGAGTAGCCCATCGCCTTGAGCAGTCGCGCGACGGTCTGCGGGCAGACGTGGATGCCGAGCCCGCGGAGTTCGTCGGCGAGCTTGGCGGTCGTGCGGCGTGTCCACTTCAGGCCGCTGACCGGGTCGCCGGCCGTCTCGTGGGTCATCAGGGCTTCGATGCGGGCGATGACTTCCGGCGTTTTTTTTCCGTCGGTGTTCGTCCGCCGCCCGCGCGCCGCACCCGGTCGACCTCGACATCGCGACCGACGAGCTGCCGCCGGCCGACGGCGACGGTCGACGGGTCGATGCCGAGGAGGGTGGCGATGCGCCGGTCGCCGCCCCACCCGCACTTGAGCGATTCGAGTCCGGCGAACAGCCGGCGCTGGCGCTCGTCGAGGAGGCTGGCGAACAACACGATGGCGGCGCGCAACTCGTCGGGCATCAGGTCGGCGTCGGGCAGGGGCCGCCCGAGTCCGGGCGTGGCCATCAGCAGCCGTCGGGCGCGGAGTTGATGCGTCTCCTGCGCGTGGTCGGTGGCGCAGTAGAGGAACTGGCCGGCGAGCTTGTGCCGCGTCAGCCGGCCGTCGCCGACGAGCTTGCGCAGGGCGTCCTGGGTGCCGACACCGAGCCGGTTGTCGAGCTCGTCGACGAAGTGTCCGGCTTCCGCGTCGTTGACAAACGCCTCGGCGGTTGCGACGAGGGTGCCGGCGCGGGAGAAGCGGACGCCGGCGAACGCCCACAGGCCGTGTTCGTCGAAGTCGGCGAGCTCGTCGAGCGTGTAGTAGCCGCCGCGATGGGAATAGCTGGTGCGGGCGTCGAGGTCCCTGAGCTTGCGGAACGCGGTGCGCCTGCTGACGCGGGGACCGAGGGCGGCCATCACATCGGTCAGGGAGGCGATGGTCTGCTTTCGGAGCAGGGCGACGACGGTGTCGACGGAGAATTGGGTTGGTCTCATTGTGGCACCATTACGGACTAAAGATTCCGTAATCATGCCACAACTCGAGGTCGGATTGCTACCCTTCAATCCGAAATTCGCCCTGTCTGTGTGGAGAAGTCACCGGGCACGAGCGTGCTTGACCGCCGCGTTCTACTGCGAAACTACAGCCGTTTGCAGGAAGTTATTTTTGCGCAGACCCTTAGTTAGGCCGCCGCAGCGCCGTTGACCTGCCTCGGCCGCGTGTACGGGCGCGGCCCTGGAACTCACGTTTCCATCGACCGCGGGGTGGTGGTGGACTCATGGGCTGCCCCCGAGGGCTCCGCCGGCCCGCAAGCCGGTCGCTCAGGGCCGGGGGGCGGTTCTGGGCCGTGGCCATCGGCCGCGCCGGCGCTGGCAGTTCACGGGTCAGACGACTGCCGGCGCGCTGTGCGGGCCACACCACGCCACCCGGCCCACGATGCGGTCGGCCGCCGTCATGGGTCTCGGCAAATGAGCCGCCGAGCTATCGCTGACCAGGTTCCACTGGTCGCCGACCTGCCGAAAGCGCTTGACCATCAACGCCTCGCCGATGCGTACGACGAACACTTGCTCCGCCACCGCGACCCGGCGGTCCTTGTCGACGACGACGAGAGCGCCGGCCGTCGGCTCCATCGAATCGCCGGCATTGAGGCCCGGCATTGGAGCGCCGTCGGTGACGGTGCAGCTTCCGACCGGGAGGTCTTCCAGTGGGCGCGCCGGCACGGGTTCGTCCTCTTGACCCACGAGAGACGGGAGCTGTCGTAGTCCTGAGCCCTGACCGCTACCGGGTGCGCCTCCTGCCACTTCAGCCGAATCCTTCAGGCGGGGCTCTTGTGATGATCGCCCCCGCCATCCTCGAGGAGCTTCCTCGCCTCCGGCGAGAGGACCGGCGTCGCACCCTTGGTGACACGTGCTTCGGCCCACGCCGTCGCGGAGGGTGGCTTCTAGAATCACGTAGTGTCAGCGGATGGCCTTCGCAGCCAAGACAAAAGCTTCCTGAATGGCCTCGCCGGCGGCAAGGTGACCCTCTAGCTAGGTCCCAAGAAAGCCCCCGACCTCATTTTTTCCGACTGGGAGTCCATTCTTTCTGAGATTATAGTTGGTGACGCATTTGGCGTCGACCGCATGGACTATCTTCTTCGCGACTCTCACCATGTCGGCGTCGCGTACGGCAAGTTCGATCACTATCGCCTAATTGACACACTGCGCATTCTACCATCGCCAACCGACCGCTCCACTGAGGGCGGTGTTTGGAAAGTGGTGGCATTCAGTCTGCGGAAGCATTGATGTTTGCCCGCTATTTCATGTACTCCCAGGTGTACTTCCATGTAGTTCGCAGGATCTATGATATTCATCTAATGGATTTTCTCAGAGACTGGCTTCCCAGTGGTACGTTTTCTACAGTTCCATCGGCTCACCTAACTCTCACCGACAATGAGGTCACCGCCGCATTCATAGCGGCTGCGGCAGACAATAACTTGCCCGGCCACGCACACGCCAAGCGTATTATTAATCGGCAGCACTTCAAAGTTGTTTACGAACGAAATCCCGACGACGTTGCAATTAACCCCGACGCCGGTGCCGCGGTCTGCGCCGCCTTAGGTGCAGTCGTTGGCAATAACAATGTTCGGCGCGACAACTACCAACAGCGTGGCGGCGCGCCGGATTTTCCGGTCAGGCTTAGCCCGGATGTATTTGTTTAGCGGGTTATTTCTCAACAAATACGGGGCTGAAATGGGCCTGGAAAGCGGAAGTTCAGAGCCGCGACGAGGTTGCGTTGGCCCGATGGTTTCGTTCACGGATTGCCTCCACCGCCAATACGATGCCGCGGGGAGGAAACCGGACCGAAGCGCCGGCCTGCCGACGGGTGCGGTGGTGACCGAGCCCAGCCCACTCGGGACACCCGCTGCGCAGATCCGACAGCCGACCCGCGGAGCACAGCGTCGCGGCGAGCCGCGGGACCGGCCGCGCTTCGAAGCGGTCGTTTGGAGGCGTGCCCGCCTACGCGGGGGGCGGCGGGAGCCCGAGAACCTCGGGGCCAATCGGTTCGGTGGCGCACATCTCCTCGACGGCGCCAGCGGCGGCGCGCCCGGCGATGAGGGCGGCAGGGACGGCGGGTTCGGTGGCCCGCAAAATCGTGGCGATCAACGGCGGCAGACCGAGGTCGCGTTGGCGGGCGGTGCGCACCACGCTGGACAGCACCTGCTGGGTGTCGGCCCCGCGGCGGGTGCGGTTGCCGCCGCACACCTTGCGGATGACCACGGCGGGCCGGATGGCCTGTTCGGCGCGCCAGTTGGTGGCGTCCAGCGAGGGGTCCCACAGGAAGAGGAAAACGGCGAGGAATTCGGTGACCAGGTGATTGGCGAAACGCACTGCGTCTTTCAGCGGCGGCGGTGCGTCGACCAGCCGACCGAGCCGGGCGATGAGTCGGCCGCGGGCCGTCGCCATGCCGTGCTCACTCAGTTCTCCCGCGTTGCAGCGGTCGCGCAGGTCGAGGCCGGCCTGCAAGGTCGCCTGCACATCGCCGGCCCAGCGACTGTCGGGATGGTCCTCCTGGAGTTCCTTGCATCGTCGGAGCAGGTGCGCAAGACACGATTGGTGCTCGGCGTCGCGGAAGCAGCGGTACGGCGCCCATCCGTCGCGCACGAGCACGCCGGCGTAGTCGGTCCCGAGCACGGTGGCCGCATCGTCGAACCCGCGGCCGCGGCAGATGGCGTAGACCGTCGTGTCCAGGGTGGCGTACGCCCAGAGCCAGTGGCGGTCGGCGCCGACGCGCCAGCCGGTCTCGTCCGGCGTGACCACGGGCGCGTTGCGGACTTGCTCGCACAACTCCGCGTAGGCCGGCGCGGCGTCGCGGGCGGTGCGGTGCAGCAGGTGGACCAGACCGCTCGGCGTAACGCGCAGATTGAAGTTGGTCCGCAGCAAGTCGGCGACCTTCGCCAGCGGCACCCCCATCCCCGTGTGCAACTCCACGACCAGCGCGACCACGCCGGGGCCGAGTTGCGCCCCGGCGGCTCCCAGCGCGTCGGAGGTCTGCAAGGCGTGGCGGCCCTGCACCCGCCGCCGGCACTGCGAGCAGTGCCCGACCTCGATGTCGAACCGGCGCACGATGGGGCGCACCTTGGGCAGGTCCTCCTGATACTGCGACGCCACGCGGGCCACTTCGACCGCGCCGCCGCAGTCCGGGCACGCCGAGGGGACCGGCGCTGCGTGGGTTTCGTCGACCCGCGCCGGGCGGAGACGGCAGCCGTGCCGCCCGTACTGCGCACCGGGCCGCCGGCCGGGCCGCTTGCCGTGACCCTGCGGCCGGTCCTTGGCGAAGGGCGCCGCTTGTCGGCGGCCGGCGCGACGCGACGCCTCCAACTGCTGTTTCAGGTGGTCGTTCTCGCGCTCCAAACGGTCGTTCTCGCGTTTCAGGCGGTCGTTCTCCCGCCCAAGTTCCTTGATGCGCGCGTCGCGAGAATCCCGCTCCGGCCGGGACGCGTCCGAACCGCCGCGTTTGCCCTTCTCTCGAGCCATACCCCATGTATCGGCACGCGTGCCCCGAACCTGCACACCGCTTCGCGGAGTTTCTCACCCTTACCCGCTAACCAAAGACGCCCGGATTATTCGTGAAGGTGCTGATTCTGGAGAGACACAGGAGCCTCCATGTGGTACAAACGCAGTGCTGACAAACGTTTAGCCACGATGGAGGCCCCTGCATGGCGGCTGACAAGATATCACAGACTGTCCTGTTCCCGGAGCTCTTCGACAAGCCCGTCGTCGCCACGTTCGACCGCGAGCAGGCGAGCTCGGATGGTGGCGCCGTCCTCCTCAAGGCGGCCGAGCGGGTGTACGGCCTCGTCAAGGCGTTTGCCGGGTGTCTCGCCGACAAGCGCGCGCCGGAGAAGATTCGGCACACGCTCGCGGAGCTGATCGGACAGCGGATCTTCGGCATCGCGTGCGGTCATCCCGACGGCAACGACGCCGACCACTTGGCGGAGGATCCCATCCACAAGCTGCTGCTCGGGCGGGACCCCGTGGCCGGCGCGCCCTTGGCGTCGCAACCAACGATTTCGCGGTTCGAGAACGGCCCGGGCCGCGGCGCGCTCTACCGAATGGCGCGGGAGTTGGCGGCGTGCGTGATCGAGCGGCATCGACGCCGCCTGCGGCGGCGGGTGTGGCGGGTCACCATCGATCTGGACCCGACCGACGACCGGACGCATGGCGCGCAACAACTGACGTTCTTCAACGGGCACTACGACAGTTGGTGCTATCTGCCGCTGCTCGCGTTCCTGACTTTCAACGACGAGAAGGAGCAGTATCTGTGCGCGGCGGTGCTGCGGCCGGGCAAGGCGGTGGCGGCCGACGGGACCCTGAGCTTGCTGTGTCGGCTGCTGCCGATGCTGCGGGCGGCGTTTCCGGCGACTCGGTTTCTCGTCCGGCTCGACGGGGGCTTTGCGACCCCGGAGATCCTCGATTTCCTGGATGCCGAACCTGGGCTCGACTACGTGGTCGCGATGGGGAAGAACGCGGTGTTGCAGCGGCATGCCGAATCCGCGATGGCCGTGGCCCGCGCGCAGAGCGAAGCCAGTGGCCGAACCGAGCACGTCTATACCGACACCCGCTACGCGGCCCGCACGTGGGGCCGCGAACGCCGGGTCGTGATCAAGGCGGAAGTGGTCCGGCTCAAGGGTCGCGAGCCGCGGGACAATCCGCGCTTCGTCGTGACGAATCTCTTGGAGAGCTCGCGCTTCGTCTACGAGAGGGTCTACTGCGCCCGCGGGGACATCGAGAACCGGATCAAGGAGTTGCTGGATGGCCTGCAGATCGACCGCACGAGCTGCTGCAAGTTCCTGGCGAACCAGTTGCGCGTGTTGCTGACCGCGGCGGCCTACGTACTCATGCAGGAGCTGCGGCTGCGGGCGGCGCGCACCGGCTGTGCCCGCACCCAAGTGACGTGGCTGCGCGACCGGCTGCTGAAGCTGGGGGTGCATGTCGTCGGCTCGGCGCGCCGCATCGTCCTGCATCTACCACGGGCGACGCCCCATCTCCACGCGTGGCGGCGCATCGCGCTCGCGCTCGGCGCCCGCGCGGGTTAGTCAGAGCCCGCGCGGGGGCTCGGCGCACGTCTCGGTCCCGGGCGGCACCGCCCGTTCCGGCAGAACCTTCCCCCCACTTGGCCTCCGCAACCGCCCGGTGCCCGTGAAGGGCCACTCCACGCCTCCTGCCGCGTCCGTCGCCGCGTCCGAGAGGCTCCGCTCGCGGTCAAGCAGGCCCGGCCCCAGCAGAGCCTTCCCTGCCGCCCGCCTCTCCGCCACCGCCCGACGGCACGACCGGCTACTCTACGCCGCGGTGCGCGCGCCACCACGTCCGAGGCCCTGCTCGCGGCCGATCATGCCCCGTCCGTGACGGACGCCCGAGCTTCATGAATAATGCAGGTTAGGGATGACACTGTCGTGTCATCCCTAGCTCTCTCGGAGACGTTGAGAAATCTGGCTCTCCTCAAACGGGTGTGGGTGGGTTGAGGCGCGATCGGCGGGTCGGCGAGGGGTGCTGGCAGTTCACCTGACCGGCGGCGGGCGTGGCGCACCGTGGCGGGATATAGTCGGAGCGGAGTAGCTGCGGGCCGGCCGGCGTGTCAACGCGCTACGCGCGTCCTTCGCTGCGCTGCGGCCCTTCGGGTGACACACCGTCCGTCCCTCCGCTCAAGCAGCAGATATGGGCCTTGCGGCCCGGCCTGGACGGGGGCGTCCCGGCCGTCCACGACAACGCGGAAAGCGCGACGGCTGGCGGTTCGGGGATAGACGCTGGCTGATTGCCCCAACGGCCACCTCGGGTCCCGGCGCCGGCGGCGGACGCCCGTTGGGCGGGGCCAAGGGTGTTGTCGGGGCCGCGTGCGTCGTCTCGCTTGGCGGAAGCGGTTGCAAACGCAAGGGGCTTCCTGGTCTCATGGGCGTGTATCACCACGACCCGCGAGGAGGAGAGCCCCATGCGTCTGACTACGTTACTACGGCGGCTGTTGGGTGTCACGCAGATGTACGTCAAGCAGGTGGAAATGGCCGCCGACGGTCCGTTGACGGTGTCGGTGGAGCCGGCGTGGCGGCGTTCCCGGTGCGGGACGTGCGGGAAGCGGTCGCCGCGGTATGACCGGCAGCCGGTGCGCGAGTGGCGGCATCTGTCCTGGGGCCGGATGCCGGCGTGGCTGCGGTATGCGCCGTGGCGGGTGTCGTGCCGGCGTTGCCGCGGGGTGAAGGTGGAGCAGGTGCCGTGGGCGAGCGGCAGCAGCGTGTTCACGTCGGGGTTCGAGAAATTGGCGGCGTATCTGGCGCAGGTGACGGACCGGACGGCGGTGAGCCGCCTGCTGGGGATATCGTGGGTGACGGTGGGCAGCATCGTGGAACGGGTTGTGGCGCGGCGGCTGGACGGGGCTCGGTTCGCCAAGCTGAGACGAATCGGCGTCGATGAGTTCAGCTACCGGAAGCGTCACCGCTACCTGACGATCGTGGTTGACCATGACGAGCGTCGGGTGGTTTGGGCGGGGCGGGGGCGCAGCGCCGAGACGCTGGGGGCCTTCTTCGAGCAGTTGGGACCTGGTGGCTGTGCGCGGATCGAGTTGGTGACGGCGGACCTGGCGTCGAGCTGGCAGAAGGCGCTGCGGGCGTGGGTTCCGCACGCGCGGGTGGTGTTCGACCGGTTTCACGTTGAACGGCTTGCGGCGGATGCGGTTGACGAGGTGCGGCGTTCGGAGCAGCGGCGGCTGGCCTCGGAGCCGGAGGATGCGAAGGCGCTCAAGGGGACGCGCTATGCGTTGCTGAAGCACCCGGCGCGGCTGAGGCCTGGTGAGGCCCGGCGTCTGGAGACGTTGCGTCGTAAGAACCGGGCGCTGGACCGGGCCTACGAACTGAAGGAGTACCTGGCGACGATCCTGGGGCAGGCGACACCCGAGGATGCGCCGGCGCTGCTCGATGAGTGGCTGGAGTGGGCTGCGCGGTCCCGCCTGACGCCGTTCGTGAAGCTGGGGCGTACGATTCGGAAACACGCTGAAGGCATCCTGGCGTACCTGGACACGAAGATGACGAACGGTCCGGTGGAGGGCATCAACAACAAGCTGCGGGTGATCGCGCGTCGCGCCTATGGCTTCCACTCGCCCGGCGCGTTGATCTCGATGCTGTTCCTCTGCTGTGGAGGCATAGAACTGGCGCCGCCGCTACCCACACGCATTTGAGGAGACTCAGAAATCTTCCTGTCGTGTCTGTTGACTATGTATTTGTTGAGGGGGCGCGATACTCTGAGGCACGTCAGTGGTTAAAGCAACACCGCACTAGCGTTATTCAACCCAAAATGGAGGGTGACGGTGCATAGACTACAACGTGCGGCGGTGCTAACGCGGCTGATTAGGCGGTTGCGGGATCGGGGCAGCTGGTGTGGTGAAACACACATACAGAAGGCGACTTTCTTTCTCCAGGAGTTGACGGACGGGCACTTGGGCTTCGCGTTCACTATGTACCGATACGGACCGTACTCCTTCGATCTCCGAGACGATCTCACTGGCCTTAGCCTGCATTATTCATGAAGCTCGGGCGTCCGTCACGGACGGGGCATGATCGGCCGCGAGCAGGGCCTCGGACGTGGTGGCGCGCGCACCGCGGCGTAGAGTAGCCGGTCGTGCCGTCGGGCGGTGGCGGAGAGGCGGGCGGCAGGGAAGGCTCTGCTGGGGCCGGGCCTGCTTGACCGCGAGCGGAGCCTCTCGGACGCGGCGACGGACGCGGCAGGAGGCGTGGAGTGGCCCTTCACGGGCACCGGGCGGTTGCGGAGGCCAAGTGGGGGGAAGGTTCTGCCGGAACGGGCGGTGCCGCCCGGGACCGAGACGTGCGCCGAGCCCCCGCGCGGGCTCTGACTAACCCGCGCGGGCGCCGAGCGCGAGCGCGATGCGCCGCCACGCGTGGAGATGGGGCGTCGCCCGTGGTAGATGCAGGACGATGCGGCGCGCCGAGCCGACGACATGCACCCCCAGCTTCAGCAGCCGGTCGCGCAGCCACGTCACTTGGGTGCGGGCACAGCCGGTGCGCGCCGCCCGCAGCCGCAGCTCCTGCATGAGTACGTAGGCCGCCGCGGTCAGCAACACGCGCAACTGGTTCGCCAGGAACTTGCAGCAGCTCGTGCGGTCGATCTGCAGGCCATCCAGCAACTCCTTGATCCGGTTCTCGATGTCCCCGCGGGCGCAGTAGACCCTCTCGTAGACGAAGCGCGAGCTCTCCAAGAGATTCGTCACGACGAAGCGCGGATTGTCCCGCGGCTCGCGACCCTTGAGCCGGACCACTTCCGCCTTGATCACGACCCGGCGTTCGCGGCCCCACGTGCGGGCCGCGTAGCGGGTGTCGGTATAGACGTGCTCGGTTCGGCCACTGGCCTCGCTCTGCGCGCGGGCCACGGCCATCGCGGATTCGGCATGCCGCTGCAACACCGCGTTCTTCCCCATCGCGACCACGTAGTCGAGCCCAGGTTCGGCATCCAGGAAATCGAGGATCTCCGGGGTCGCAAAGCCCCCGTCGAGCCGGACGAGAAACCGAGTCGCCGGAAACGCCGCCCGCAGCATCGGCAGCAGCCGACACAGCAAGCTCAGGGTCCCGTCGGCCGCCACCGCCTTGCCCGGCCGCAGCACCGCCGCGCACAGATACTGCTCCTTCTCGTCGTTGAAAGTCAGGAACGCGAGCAGCGGCAGATAGCACCAACTGTCGTAGTGCCCGTTGAAGAACGTCAGTTGTTGCGCGCCATGCGTCCGGTCGTCGGTCGGGTCCAGATCGATGGTGACCCGCCACACCCGCCGCCGCAGGCGGCGTCGATGCCGCTCGATCACGCACGCCGCCAACTCCCGCGCCATTCGGTAGAGCGCGCCGCGGCCCGGGCCGTTCTCGAACCGCGAAATCGTTGGTTGCGACGCCAAGGGCGCGCCGGCCACGGGGTCCCGCCCGAGCAGCAGCTTGTGGATGGGATCCTCCGCCAAGTGGTCGGCGTCGTTGCCGTCGGGATGACCGCACGCGATGCCGAAGATCCGCTGTCCGATCAGCTCCGCGAGCGTGTGCCGAATCTTCTCCGGCGCGCGCTTGTCGGCGAGACACCCGGCAAACGCCTTGACGAGGCCGTACACCCGCTCGGCCGCCTTGAGGAGGACGGCGCCACCATCCGAGCTCGCCTGCTCGCGGTCGAACGTGGCGACGACGGGCTTGTCGAAGAGCTCCGGGAACAGGACAGTCTGTGATATCTTGTCAGCCGCCATGCAGGGGCCTCCATCGTGGCTAAACGTTTGTCAGCACTGCGTTTGTACCACATGGAGGCTCCTGTGTCTCTCCAGAATCAGCACCTTCACGAATAATCCGGGCTAAGGGTGTTACGGAGTTGGAGCGGTGGAGTACCGCGCTCTACGTCATTCGGCGCACGGCAGCTAGCGTCCCGAGAGAGACAATCATTGGAGAGATCGTCCAGCTGAAGCCCCATGTATCACGGGCGGAAGCTGGCGAGGCGGTGGAGGAGGTTACACGCCAGGCCAAAAAGGTTGCCGGGAGCACCCCGGGGTAGTGGACACGCGCCAGGAGGGGGCGACGTTCTGTGCCAGCGGGACCGCGCCACCACGGTGGCGTCGGCTGAACGGCTCGAGCAGATGCTCAAGGTCGCGCCGAAGCCTGGGTGGGACCCGCTCGGCGATGCGGGCGTCGATCTGGCGTTCCGCGTCGACCAGCGCGTCGGCGCAGAGCCGCTCGATCGTCGTCGTGGCCGGCAGGATGGTTCGCGTGCGACAGGCGGCTGTTTCAGGTCACGCCAGAGGGGGGAGGCTGCGGCGGATCGGCTCAAGGCGGAGGACCAGAGGCAACCCGGGTGACGTGGTTGGGCCGCCGACCCAGCGGACCTTCCACGCTCTGCGGCACGGATTGGTGCGTACTTGCTGTCTGGGGATTCATCGGATGAAGGTTCCAGGTGCTGATCGAGCGGGCAAGTTCGTTCGCAAGCAGAAGGACACCGCCGTGGAAGGCGCGAAGAAGGCGGCCCACACGGCGGCGGAGATGTCGGGTCGGGGGCCTGACGCCGCAGTGACCGGTTCGAGGAGGGGACTAGCTGGGCTGAGCGATCTGTCGTCGAGAGCCGGCTCTGCCGCCGTCGGGGGGTCGAAGGCGGGGGCTACGGCCATTGCCGGCGCAGCGGTGAAGGGTGCGACTGCCGCGGCGGCCGGCGCCGAGACTGCTGTCTCGGGTGTGGTTGTCGCGACGTCGAAGGGCGCAGCGGCCGCGATGTCGGGCGGCCAGTACGCCGCCCGCGGCATCGTGGACGCGTCGTCCCGCGGGCTTTCCGCGGCGTCCGAGGGTGGGCGCCGGGCGATGGAGTTCGGCCGGAAGTCGGCGGCCGATCTGTTGTCGGTGTCGCAGGGGGTACTCGCCAGCGGGCTGGCCGTCGACCTGAATGCCATGCTGGCGAAGATCGCAGCGGGACCGGCGACGATCTACGACAAGGCGATGGACGCCGAGTACCTTGCCACGTCCATCGGTGGCGGGAATCATCGGATGTTCGACGGCGGCCACACGCTGGCCGGCGCGTTCGAGGCAGTGCGCGGGGCGTCGGCAGAAGACACGGTTCTGCAGGAGGCCTTCGGGTACATGCAGGGCCTCTTCCGGGACTTGACGACGCCGATGGGCCTCCCGCTGGCGAACTGGGACAAGGGTACCTACGACCAGGTGTCCGTGTACCTGCAGTCGCAGTTCAGCATCCCGAAGGGCTGGTTCTACGACATCAACAGCTTCGATGCGGCGGAGGTGATCGGTGCCGGTGTGGGCGTGGTGGCGGTGTTCTTCTGCTGGAACCGTGCGGAGTCGGAGCAGTTCGGACGGCTCGCAGGCGGCATGGGCCTCACGGCAGCCCTCAGCGCGAACCCGCTGCTCTTGATCGTTACCGTTGCGGCCCTGGCTCGGGCGTTTCAGGTGGCGCGGATCGAGGGCAGGACCGGCGACGCCGTTGATGGGCTGTTCCGCGGTACCGTGACGGCCGCAACGTCGCTCGTGGCGGTGTCTGCGGTGGCGGCTCTGGGCGGCCCCGCAGGGCTGGCGCTGCTGGTCGGGCTGATCGCCGGCATTCTGGCCGCGAAGGCTGTGTCGCGTGTCAGCGTCGTTGATGTCGGACAACTCGTAGCTGAACAGGCGCGAGCGAGCGCGAAGTTCCTCGGGTGTATCGGGACTGCCGATGCGTAGCACCGCGGCGCTGAACCACTGTTCTTCCCGGACTGAATCGGCCCGGCCGGCAGGTCGTTCGACCGCCCGCTCGCGCCGAACTCGGAGCAGCTACGTTCGAGTTCGACGTCGCCGTGGAGCGGGCTGCCGCCGGCCCTCTGGATAGAGCGCGACGGTCCCCTCCCGGAAGCCTGACCCAGCTCGTCGACGGGCCGGGGCCGCTCCCGCCCCGGCCGGCTTGTGGGTGTGGGTGCTGACCGCCGCAGTGATCGTGCCCAGTCGGTGGGCGGAGCGCGGGGGCGGACGCACCGTCCGCCCCCATCCTCGTCACGGCGAGCGCCCATACAATTCCGGAGCGCCGGGCGGCCGGCGTCCCGGTTCAGGGAGCCGCGGGACCGGTCACGTGCGGAGCTCCAGCTTCAGGCGAAGGTACCGGGGGCGGTGCTGTTTTTTCCCCTCCTCCGAACATGTGATGTCCCACATGCCGTCGTAGTTGTTTCCGCACAAGCGCACGGGTTGCGCCTTGGAGTCGGAGAGCTTGCGCAACACCTCGTAGTCAGGAGATGCGGCAACGACGGTAATCTCGATTTGCCGAGGATAGGTGGGTCTGACTTGCGGCTGCTCCTCGATCTGTACGTCCGGCAGTGGCGTCTCGACACCGTCCCTGATGTCGGAGCGCTGGATGGCCAGCTCGTCGTTGGTCATGGTTTTCCTCCCCCGCCCCTGGAGACGTCCGCCCGGCGTCAGGTCGCGGCCGAAGCCCCTGGGCAGAGCGGCCCCGCTTGGCGGCCCCCGCGCCCGACGCCGCTTCCAAGGAGAACGGATTCTCGCACACCCCCCGTTGTCCAGGGTCCGATAACCGGGCGTCCGGTTAACCAGCCCAGGCCCGACCGCGCCACGGCCCGGCGCTCCGCGGTCGCACCCGGCCGAGTGGTGCGCCACCATCCGGCTCGTCGACCAGTTGCCCGCCGGCATCACGTCCTTCGTCGACGCGGCCCGGTTCGTGAGCTCCGACGCCAGCCCCCACCCGTCCGCGAGTGAGCAAGTCACCACCTCGACGCCGGCGGCCCTGGGGGGCCGCTGCCTCGAACCGCAGTCCCACCATCTTCGGCGAGAGCGGGCTACACCGCGGTCTTCGGGCGCCGGGCTCGCGACGGCGACCGGCACCCC
Organism: Vicinamibacterales bacterium; assembly: GCA_965229825.1. Classification (GTDB taxonomy): domain Bacteria; phylum Acidobacteriota; class Vicinamibacteria; order Vicinamibacterales; family UBA8438; genus JAJEEA01. Next base: position 64,005 of record CBDDJQ010000007.1, on the reverse strand, counting down.
ATTGCGGGGCGGCCCGCATCGGCGACGTCGACCCACCGAAAGGCGCTCGCCTCGCTCTGCCGCATCCCCGCCATGAACCCTGGCGATCACGGCGTCGAGGCGGCCCGCGACGGGTTCGGGCGCTTGTTGGCGGACGCGCCGTCCGCCCCCGGCCTCGCCGATGACCTCGGCCGCTCGCCCAGGTCGTGGCCGGAGCGCCATGGCAGACACGCCGTCCGCCCCCGACCCGCGGAGAGCACGACGAGCGCCCTCCAGACTTCGACTCGCCGCCGCGGGCCGGCCCCCCGGCCGCGCAGTGACGGCGGACCCGGACGAGGCCGGGGCGGGAATGGCGGACGCGCCGTCCGCTCCCGGCCGCGCGGTCGCGGCGTCGAGGTCCAGCGGGGTCGCCCTCGGGCGCAACCGCCTCGACGCCGTGACCGCCGGGCTGCTCCTTCATGGCCTGGATGTGCCCGGAGTCGCCGCCGCGACCGCCGGCGACGGGATCGCTGCCCCACCGCCTGCGCGTACGCGGCGCGCGTCCTCTCGTTCGCGATCCGCCTCGCGAAGAACTCCAGAAACCGCGCGACGGCATCCGGTCCGGCGTCGACGATCAGCGACGGCAGAACGACGTCGGCTTCCCCGTCTGCGACGACCACCGGCTCCGCGGCCGCCGGCACTCGGACACCTCTCCCCACCGCCGACTCCCCCGTCGACGAGCCCCTCGAACCGCTCGTAATCGTTCACGAGCGCATAGGCCAGCGCGTAGAGCCGTTCCACCGCCTCCTTCGCCCCGTTGAACCGCACCTCGATCCGGTCCCGAAAAACCGACACCCCCTCGGGCAAGCTCGCCAACTTCGCGTCGAGGGTCTCGACGGGAAGCGTCACCCGGATCCCGGTCACCCGCGCCTTCCGGAGTTCGGCCACCAGCCGCGCCCGTCTCTCCCCCTCGCCGCGAAAGGCGGCCCGGGCCCGGTGTTTCGGGAGCTGGCGCAGGAACTGGGGCTTCGGGAGCGTTCTCTGGTTGCCGGTGAGCTCCGCCCGAAGGTCTGCATCAACGTCGCCGCCGGGACCCCGAGACGCCCAGGAGCCGTTCCACGCCCGGCCGGGTGAGCAGGGTCCGGTTGAGTGCCTCGAGCTGGCTGATGGCGTCGGGGATGGCGAGGGGGGCTTCGCGGGCATCGTGTTCACCCGCTGGCGGCCAGACCTCCCGGCGACGGCGTGAACGCTCTGGCTTGGGCTGCCGCGGCCGGGACCTCGAACCCCCCCTCACCGCGGCGGGGCGAACTTCGTCGACGCCGGCCGCCGGCAGGCGTTCGCGGCCTCCTTGGCGTTGGGGGTGGCCGCGCTGCCGGCGTAGCCCACCCACCACTCGCTTGCGTCGGCTCCCGACTGTCGGTCGACGGTCGGTCTGAAGCAAGGTCGCGCGATCAGTCCTCCGTCAATTTCCGACTGGCGACGCTGCGGTACGCGCCAACCCCAAGCAGCAATGCCAGCAACCCGGCTGCGGCAAGCGGAAATGCCGGCACCGGCTGAGCCAGGGTCAACTCGGCGTCGATGCGTTGGCCGTCCGTCCACCGGAATCCGGGGTCGCCCCAGTAGAGCGCTGTCCATGGGGGATCGTCGGAAGCTTCGTCGGCCACCGCCACTGAATCGCTCGCGTGCAGCACCGTCCCGTCCACGGTAAGCATCATGGATTCCAGGTCCTGATGATCGAGGAGCGGCGAGAACGCGAGAAGGACAGCCCATTCCCCCAGTAGTGGATTGTTCTCGGCCTGAAGCAGGGAATAGACCCTGTACGTGATCCCACGGAAGTCGAATTCGGCGTCGCTGAGTTCGCCCATGACCGGCGCTGCCGGACTCCTGTTGTAGCCGACGACCCTGTTGCCGTTGATCTCGTCCTTGCCTGCGGTCATCGTTCCTGACCACAACGACTCCTGAGCCGCCAAGGAGTTGCTGACGACCAGCACGGAGACGGCTGCCAATAGATACCTACGCATGGAATCCTCCAAGAGCGTCCTCTTTCATGGTCAGGATTGCGTCACAGCGAGGTGAACGAGTCCGGCCCGCCGAAGGCACCCCCGCCATCGACAGTCGAAGGAGCTTGTGCACCGATCGGGGCAGGCCGCGCCGTCCGCCCCCGCGAGTTCCGCGTCTCCGGCTCCAGACGGACTTCCCGCAATGAAGTGCCACACCCTGCGGGGGCAGCCCTGGAGTCCGCCCCCGACACATGGTGGCTGTCAGACGATTCCGGCGACGCGGGGGGCGGGGCCCGTTCCTGTCGGCGGTGGAAATCCCTTGGCCCCCGGCATCATCGTTCCGGGAGCTCTGCGGCAGCCAATGTTACTTTCTCCAAGACCACATCCGTTCTCCGTGATTGCTTTCCCGTTACAAATCCCAACCCCGAGTCCAACACGTTGTCTCTATACTCCACACAGATTCTCTCACCACCGTCATACTCATAGTAATCTACGTTCGCCCTGCCATCCCAATAACCGCCTCCTTCTTGATGGCTCGTAAAGCGCGCCACGCCTATTTTTTGTCCGGGTGACAACGCGGCATACCGCGACCGCCACACAACATCACCTGCGTGGCTTGTGACCGTTACCAAGACATCGAGCGCTACTCCGGAACTAGCATTCTCGACGCAAAAGTCCTCCACAAATTTCGCACCGCCATCTTCCCACTTCCCCAGCCGTGTTATCTGTATCGTTGCCTGACCTTGCCTTTTCACTATCCCGAACGTCAACACCGCGAACCACAGTGTCAACACACCGACGATGAACATCAGAATTGCTCTTCCAAACTCCAAATCCATCTTTTCAAACACCGCCTCAGCAGGCCGTTCTGAAGTAACCCATCGATTCAATCCCCCCATGCGCGCGTAGGGAAGAGCCGTCTCACCCGTCGCTGTTGAGTTCCAGCAACTCGCGAAGAGCGTCATCGTCGGTGATGTCGACGGACCACCCGTAGGCAGGCGGCGACAGCAGCGTCGAGAGCCGCATGCGCGTCGGCGAGCCACTGCTGGCGGGCGTTGTACAGGTTCGTCAGCGTGCGCTTCCTGAGCGCCTTCGCGGCGTCATCGTCGCGGGCAGGGCCCGAACGGCTGTGACCCGCTGCCCTCAGGTCGTCGACGGCTCCCGCGGGGCGTGGAACTACCGAGGGCCATCCGATCGCCGGCTTGCGCCCAGGAGGCCGAACGGTGAACGGCCTGCATCATGCGGAAGCGGACCAAGTCTCATGGATCATTCCTCCATTCAAAACGTACTTCGAGCTCCCGCAGCATCTCGAATGTATCCCACATGGGTACGTCCAATTCGTGACAGACGTTACCCAACGGCACGCGCCGCCTGACGTCCGGACTGTATCGTTCATGCGTGACCACGACGGCGCCGCGCACTTTCGCGTATGCCGCCAGCCATCCGTCAGCCGCTGCCGCAAACTCCGCCTTGGCTTCGCGTCGAAACTGCGCGTTCCCTTGAACCCACGCCATCACGTCTGCGAATACATCGGCCACCGCCGGCTCTGCCGACGAAACGAACAGCCCCGTCGGCCCATCCTTCACCCACTTCGACAAAGCATCGCGCCCCCTCAGCAACTCGCTACGCACTCTGTCGATGCTCAACAGCCGCTGTCGCGCGCCGTAGTGACGCAGGCATTCCCAGAAACCCGGGTACAGGTCCACACCATAGTAGCGCCTATGTGCTTCGATGAAGATGTTCGCGTCGAGCGCGAACACGCTGTCCTTCACGTCGACCGATCCAAGGCGCGCATGAAGGTAGCGAACGTGTCACCGCGCAGACCTGTGAGGGCATACGCCTCGCGATACGACAGGCGGCCTTCCTTGACGGCGCGACTGACCGCCGCCCCGAAGCGCCGGCCGATGCGGACGTTTTGACTGTTCCAGAAGTTGCCGCCCGTCGTCTCGTCCAGTCTGCGAGCCGCCTGCTGCTGGTAGGCGTCGTAAAATTGTCGAAACTCGTTCCCGTCGATCAAGCGCAGGCGCAGCGCCCTATAGGCAGCGACCAGCACGCTGACCTTGAACCGCCTCGCAACAGCCTGTAGCGAGTCCGCGAGCGTGCCGACCTGCCTCCAGTGTGCGATCAGCTCCTCCTCCGACACCAGAAACTCCGCCGCGGTGCTGTTGCAGAACCGCTCCGCGTCGTGGCCGGGCAACGGCGTCGCATCGATGTTGGACACGCCCGTCGCGCCCACAAAAACGTGCGCGACCTCGTGCGCCAGCGTGAACATCTGAGCCGCCTTGAAGTCCGCACCGTTGACGAATATCAGCGGTGCGTAGCGGTCAACGAGGGCGAAACCCTGGAATTCTCGTCTGTCGAGCCTCCGGTGCGTATCGTTGCCGACGATCCCGTTGAATACCACCAGAATGCCGCTCGCTTCGACGCGATTCCGCAAATAGCGTAGCGCGTCGGTCCACGACCGCTGGCGCGCGCCCCAGTCGGTCGACAGTTCGAGATGTTCTCGCATCGCCACTGCCGCCTCCCCAGGTGTCGAGTCCCTGCCGCAGCAGCCGACGAAGCCCAACGGATCTGCGCCGTCTTCGATCAGCTCGTCACGCATCCATGCCTGCCGGCGCGCCAGGAGCTCTACGGTCTCCAGGAGATCCGGACTCGGCCGACGGGGGCTCTCACCACCCGTAGCCCGAAAATCCGGTATCGGCAGGTCGTCCTCCGGCGGTTCACGCAAGTAGAGGTAGCCGACCGGGGTGTGAGTGCAGTGCGCCAGCCTGTCCACTTGAGACATGCTGATCCTCCCGGACCGTTCCCACTCCACGACCCGATCGGGTCTAACCCCGACCTTGGCGGCAACCCTCTCCATCCCAAACCCGGCGCGTTCCCGTGCCCAGCGCAGCACGCTGGGCTGCAACGTCGTCTGCGCGCGCCGACCGCTCACGCCCCCACCTCCTGCTCCTCCGCGTCGTCGCGCTAATCGCGCACGAGATTCCCGGAAATCGTCGCGACCGGATGCGGCGACCTCACCCTCGGAAGTAGAACGCCTGTCCCGCCGCCGCCCGCAGAGCACTTGTCCTGCTCGCTCACCCCGGCCTCGTCGAGCACCGCCTTCATGTCGAGCACCGCCTGCTTCGTGCCCTCGATCTCGGGTCGCGACGGCGCCACCCCATTGTCGCGTACGTAGCCCCGGATGAAGTCCAGCACCTGACGCTGCCGCTCGCTCAGGTTGCGCATTCTCCGAGGTTCCCCCCTCTCGCGGGGGGGGGGGGTGACAGTCGTCAACAACCGCTCAGGCGAGGGAGCGCCCAGTCCCGGAACCCCGCGAAAGGGTGCCGACGTCGATCCAGTCGAGGAGCTGCCTCGCTTTCCGACCGGCGAGAGAACCGGCGTCGAGCTCTTCGTGGCGAGGGGTTTCGGCCCCGCGGCCGCGGGGTTCGCCGGGAAGATCCGCTGACGACGAACCAAGCGAGCTCGCTGCAGAGTTCGGACACGGATGTGTCACATCGCGGCCTGGGCCAGCCGGTGTGTTGAGCGTGCTCGAGGGTGTCCCCGTTCGAGAGATACGCCGTGATCCCTGTCGCCCGGAACGTGTGGCAGCACGTCGAGGGCGGGAGCCCCCCGCGGTCGCGGCCCGCCGCTTGATCATCGCCAGGACGACCCGCCGCTCGAGCGCCAGGCCCGTCAGCCGCCGCCCCCGCCGCGTCTATGCTCTGGAAGAGCGCCGCCTTCGGCTCCTCGATCACGCCCGCCTCGACGTAGGCGTCGAGGGTCGCGGCCGCCCGGTGGTGGGCCGGGACGTCGTGCCGCTTCCCGCCCTTCTCGTGGAGCCTCAACCAGCCCCGGCTCCCCTGCCCGAAGTAGTCCTGCCCGCCGCATCCCCGGGACCGCGCTCACCCGCGCGAAGCTGTAGAGCATCACCGAGAGCAGCGCCCGGTCCCGAAGCCCGGCCAAGCCGCCCGTGTCGATCGAGTCGAGGAGCTTCCTCGCCTCCGCCGGCGAGAGCACCGGCGTCGCGCCCTTGGTGACGACGTGCTTCGGACCGCGGACCGCCGCGGCGGGGTTCACCGGGAGGACCTGGCTGACGACGAGCCAGTCGCCGGAGCATGCGGATCGCGGCCAAGTGCTGCTTCACCGTGGGGACCGACCCGGGGTGGGTCCAGATGTAGGCGGCCACGTGGAGCGGGGAGATGTCGCGCAGCCCGAGCCCTCGCGCTTCGCACCACCCAAGGAATTGCCCCACCGCCCGCCCGTAACGCCGCCCGCGTCCTCGCGTTCGCGATCCGCCCCCTATGCCCACCTATTCCCCAGGGTAGGACGGACCGGCGGGGCAGCCTGGAGTTCCGCCCCGGCACCCGTTGTAGCTCTTCCGGACGGCTCCGAAGGCGGCGCTGTTCCAGAGCGTGGACCCAGCGGGGGCGCCCGGCTGACAGTCCCGGTGTGACCACGATGGAGCGACCGCGATCCGCCGCACTTCCCGGTCGAGGTAGGCGACCCGGATCCGCACTTGTTGACCGCGGCCGTGGTCTCGCCGATGAGGCTCGCTCGACCACCGAGGGCGGGAACCCCCCGTTCGACCCAGCCCTGAACGACCGCGCCGCGCCGAGAGCCGACGGATCGTGCGGGTCTCTGGTCCGACCCGGAACGTCGCCCTCCGAGAACGAGATGGTGGTGGACTCACGGGACTGCCCCCGCAGGACACGGCCCGGCCGCCGCGAACCGCGGGCCAGGCGCGCCGACCTTCGGGGGCGACCGGCCGCTCGCCAGCTCGCCATCGAGCTGCGCCGTTCCGCGCCGCGTCGGCTCCCGCGGCCGTGGCCGGCGTACCGTGGCAGCCGCGCCGTCCGCCCCCCGCGAGAGCCAAGGTCCGGACGCGGCGCAGGCAGAGTCGAAGGGGAACGGGCTCCGTCTGGCCGGCGAGCCCTCGTTGGGCTAGAATCCGCACCCATGGACGCGCTCGCCCGCGCTGGGCGCGTCGAGCGGTTGACGATACAGCCCCGGAAAAAACCCATGAGTGTTATAGCAAAGGCAATCGCCGCCCGGCAAAGTGAGATCGAGCGCCTGCAGGCGGAGATCAAGGCATTGAACGACGTCGACAAGATCCTCGGGACCTCCGCTCCGGCGAAGCCAGCGGCTCGGCGCTCCTCCGCGCGGCGGCCGGCGGCTGCGGCCACCCCTGTTGCGGAGACCGCGTCCGCCGCCACACCGGCGAGGAAGCGCCGTCCGATGACGGCCAAAGAGAAGGAGGCGGTGTCAGAGCGGATGAAAGCCTCTTGGGCCGAGCGCAGAAAGAAAGCCGCGAAGTAGCCCGCCGCCCCAGCCGCGACTCGGGTACGTGCCGCCGCCGGCCAGCGGGCGGCTCCACGACAAGCCCCCGCGTCCCGCGCGGGCGGTGTGCCCGACCGCAGATCGGGAAGTCAACAGATCGTCGCTCCGAGCGCAAGCCGGATGCCGACATCCCGCGTCCGCTGACGGACCATGAACGCCATGACCGCGTACAGTCCGGCCGCCGCCAGCACCAGGGATGCCAGCGCGAAGATCGTCAACAGGTACGGCCCGGATCGCTCCTCGATCCGGCCGCGTCGCCGAGCGTATCTTCGACCGTCGCCAGAAGCTCCGGGCTGGATCCGGTAGTGTGCACGAGCCAGTTGACCGGAATGAAGCTGTGGACCGTCGCCAGGCGTCCTGCGGGAACCTGCTCGACGGGGACGAACATCGTCGGGACGGGTGGGAGGGCGAGGCTGCCTCCGGTCTTCCCGGTGCCGACCACGCCCACGATCGTGCGCGCCGCGTCCCGCAACTCCGGCACCGCCTCCTAGATCCGGACCTCGGAGCCGACCGCGCGTCCCGCCTCCAGCAACCGTGCTCGACGCCCGGCAGGCGTCGAATCCCGTCCAGCGTGGTCCTGAAGAGGCCGGCCGCCGCCGCAGTGCCGGTAAGTACTCGCCGTCCTGCAGCTCCAGCTCGGCTCGACGTACCCCGCATCCTGCCCGGGACACAGGTCGAGCAAAACCCGCGTGGCCGCGGGTCGGTCCGTGCACTCGGCGCCGCGGTATCCCTCCACGATCGCAGCGGTCCACCCCTCGACCAGGTCGGGAGCGTCGTCGTACCCTGCGTTCGACGCGACGACGTTCAGGCCGTATCCACCGACGCCCTGCTCGGCAGAAGTGCCGGACCCGACGACCTGGCCTGGCCGACCGCGCCCGGCGCCCGGTACAGGCGGGTCCACCTCATCGCTCGCGGTGGTGCTGCCTGCCGCCGTATAGATCGGCGTCGCTGGACAGGAGCGTAGCCTGCCTCACCGCCACTGCATTCCTGTAAACTATTACGCAAATGGAGGTTCGTGAATCGCGGGTGTCCCGCCGATATTTCCCGCTCCGCCCGGCATGTACACTACGCAGCGGAGGCCTTGACTTTCGCGATGCGCCCGATTAGTTGGCTCCACCTCTCAGACGTACACCTGCGCCCGAGAGATGCGTGGGCGCAGGATCTCGTCCTGCGCGCGATGTGCGAGGACATCGCGCGCCGGCGCACCACGTCGCCCTTCGATTTCGTCCTCTTGAGTGGTGATCTCGCCTTCTCCGGCAAGCCCGAAGAGTACGAGATCGCGGCCACGTTCCTCGACGACCTCAGCCACGCTACCGGTGTCTCGAAGGCACACATTTACTGCGTGCCTGGCAATCACGACATCAACCGCGAGCGCCAGAAGATGACCTTCACGGGCGCGCGCACGACGCTCCACGACCAGAACCGTACCGATGCATTTCTCTCGGATTCATCGCGTGATGAACTCGCCACGCTCTTACAGCGCGAGGAAGGCTACCGTGCCTTTCAGGCGTCCTACTTCACCGACCAGGACCGGAAAGTAACCGACGACGGACTCGCCTATGTTGCGCAGCTCGTGATCTGGCCGCCACCATCAATGACGTCGGTTTCGGTACTGGCGTAACGCAATACATATACGTTTGAGTCCCTAACGGAGGAAACCATGAAGGGACTATGCGTTGCTACAATAAACTGTGCTCTTGGAAACGTCGTCACCAAGCGGCGCAGCAAGGCACGTTGCATGGTTGGATGGAGATGGTTTTCGGGCTCGTCGATAGTCACGACAAACTCTTGTTTTGTCTGCGAAAACATGCACAATCGCCACGTCAAATCTATAATTGTCATTACCCCACCAGACGCAGCATCGATAATGAACTCGCCAGAAGTAGTTAGGAGAACGACTTCGGGTGGCCGCACTGCAATGTCTTGGAAGCCGAGAGATTCGGGCAGCATCGTGCGGAGGGCTGTGACAAAGCCCAGGTAAGCATTCAACACCTCTTCGTTGCCTTGAACGCGAGTGTTGCCTTCTCCGAACATGGCCATCGCTATGATGGCCTCCTTCATGCGGTAAGCGGGCGAGTATCCAGTGTGACCTCCCACGTACTTCTGTGCGACTTCTTCATTGTACGTGTTGTATGCCGTCTCCGGCGTGAAGATCGTGGTTGGTATTTGCCCAACCTGTTGAAAGTGTGTGATAGGTGCGTGGGAGTCGATATGGATACCCGCAACAGACTGTTGCGAGTGTACGGTGACGTTGTACTCAACTCCGGACTCGATCGGTATTTTCAGCTCGGATTCTACGCCGTTGGCGTACGTGATGGCACCGACGTTGGACAAGTCGGAACGCTTGGTCCAAAATCGTCGCCACATTTTGGCGATGGTATCGGTGAAGAGCCCGGTCAGGTATAAGTATTCGCCACCGGATTGCCGCATTGGTGTGGCCAAAAAGGGGCGTGCGATGCCGAAATGGCTCTGGAATATCCTGAGCAGCGTGCTCTTGCCGGCACCGTTTGCCCCGGTCAGTACAGTTAGTTGTGGGTGAAGCGCAATGTCCACCCGGCCGAATTGGCGCCATCCTTCGATTCGTAGTGATCTAAACGTGGTAGAGGACATGAGACGAAATCCTGGCGTCGATGTTAGGTGCGGGTGAATGGACGATGCTTCGGTGCCGAGATCCGGAATCCTACCATGTCCAGGGGCAACGAGGTCTCGGCGCTCTTGGGCCGCGTCCGCGTCAATGACAGCAGTGGGTAGAGGCGGCGGCGCTGGGATGGGTCATCCCAAGGCCCATTCGAGCCAATGGTAAACAGGCAAGCGAAGTAGCCCGCGGCGCGGGGGCCGCGACGCGTACGTGCCGCAGACGGGCCGCGGTGCTCGTCAGCTCGGTCGATGGACCGGGCCCCGTGGCGCGGAGAGATCCGCGGGCGCGTCGACGCCCTGGTCGGCAAGATCGTAGATCACCGTGCGCTGGCAGAGGACGGCGGGCGAGACCATCGACGCGCCCCGGCTGCTCGCGGTGACGGTCGCCGCGCCGGAGGCGGTCGCGATCGGGTAGCTGCCCGCGGCCACCGCGGCCTCGAAGAACGCCCGGCGCCTGCCGGTCCCGCCGGGGGTGACGCGCCGTCCGCCCCGGTTCCGTCGAGGAACCGCCACCGGTGTCCTCCCACCGTCACCTCCCGCTCGGCGTTTTCCGGCCCACGATGCGATCGTCTGCGGTCATGGGTCTCGGCAGATGAGCCGGCACGGCGCCTAACGCTGCACAAAAGCCCGCCGACGAAGGTCGCGCATCGGCCACGAGGGGTTCGTTCACCACTTGGCCCTGGCGATTCTCGGGCTCGTGAAGTTGCCGATGTCCAGCAGGAACTCCTGAATGCACCCGAGCATCGACCGCATCTTCTCGGTCACCCGCTCGCTGTAGCTCTCCTCCGGGTCGTCCGCCGCCTCTTCGAGCGCCGCCAGCAGTCGCGCCGCGGTGCCGGGGCGGTCCTCTTCGAGAACCCGGCAGAGGGCCCCCGAAGGCGCGGTTCAGTCCGGCGACCAATGCCCGCGAGGTCTTCGTCCCGGCGCTCCGCCGCTCGCGCGGCCCTCTCGAGGTCGGCAAGCCTCGTCTTCAGTTCCGACAGCATCCCTGCGCCTCCCGAGTACTGCGTATTTCGCTGAAGTGGAACACCGATTCCGGGGGATCCGCCGTCAGGGCGATGCGGCCGGCATAGGGTGCGCCGGTCGCTCCAGAACGCTTCCGCCAGCTCCTGGTTCTGAAGGGCGGCGGCCATGCTGTCGACGCTGGCCGGAAACTCGGAGAGACTCGCCACGGCGCCGGTCATGTAGCCGTACTCCGCGCTCCGCACCGTCGTCGGCGATATCAGGACCGGCATGCCCGTCTCGACCCGCTTGCCCTCCGCCGACGGAACGTACACCAGCACGGTCCAGGCCCTCCTCGCCCGCCCCGCCGCCCCACCGCGTCGCTTCCCTCGGCAAGCAGCGTCGAGAGCACCTTGGTGCCAACGCCGGGCAGCGACAGCAGGATGGCCGCATCCGCGGGCTCCTTCGACGATGACTCGTCCTCCGGGGACGCGTTGGCGTCGTCCGCCGGAGCAGCATCGGCGAGCTGATGCACCAACCGCTCGAGCTCGTGGCGCGCGTGATCGTGTTGGCGGTTGACCAGGGCGAGGCGTTCGGTGAGGAGCCGCACATGTACAACGGCGGCCTCGGCCGTGCCCTGGCGAGCTTGATGGCTGGTGCTCGCAGCCGATCGCGCTGGTAGCGGCAACATGAAAAAGGACCCCGTGGCACTTTAAAAAGGACCCCCTGAGCACTCGGAAACAGCGAAGACGAGTACCTGCTTCGCGCCGAGGAGGAGGGAATCGTGTGGCTCCCGGCGCACTGGGACGGCTTGTCGTGCACCCGCCCAACCATTGCGCCAAGCCCCAGCCGGTGGTAGGGTAGCATGTCTCGGGAACTGCGGCGCGACAGCGCGCCCCCGTGAAGGAGATGACGATGCGGCTCGCGGCAGTTTCGGAGGCACGCCGAGGGTTGGTTTTGACAGATGCCGGGTCTCACACGGGTTGGCTCCACCGCGGACGGCGCTTGGTGCGTCACGTGCGACGAGGATGCGGATAGCACAGAAATCGGGAGGAGTAAGTGAGGAAAAAACTGCAGACTCTCCGGAATAGGACACTTTTCGGCTTGCTTGCTTTGACAATAGCGACCGTTGTGACACAATCAACCGTTGCGCAGGAAGCGCCAGAGCCCATTTCTCTCTGTGCAGATTTATCTCTCTTTCCAAATGGAACGCCGCTTCCTGGCCCTGACTTTCGCTATTCTGGATTCGTCTTTCGACAAGGTGGTGGAGCGTCGTCACTGGATATCCGCACTAGCGGCTCTGCAAGAGGTCTTGCTATTCCTGAGAACGGCGGCTTGGAAGTAGCGCTCCCGGTTCAAGTCTCATCTGTGGACTTCAGGGTTGGCCCCGGAAACGCTCCCATAGATGTGAGTGCCCTTGACCTGAATAGGAACGTGATCGCACAACTCACTATCCCATCGGCAGCAACGCCCGCTAGCGACGAGCTCTCGGATAACGAGATAGCCTTTCTTCTATTTGAGGGCGGAAGTAATGAAAACGTCGTTGTTGAGGTATGCGTTGCAGTACAGGTGCTTGCCGGCTCGGCCGAGTAGCCAGCACGCATCATTCATAAAGAGGGTCCGAGACGGTCCGTCGAATCCCCTGATCAGCCCTGCCGAACGCCGGCGCGCCACGCGTCCGTCGCGCGTGAAGCCGGCCGCTCGGAGTCCCGTCAGCGCCGCCCGGGCGCGGTTGCGGGAGGCTGCGGCGTCGCGCGACGCCGCAGCCGGCTGGCGACGGGCCTCCAGCGCCGGGCCGACCGCTGTGAGACTTCTCCTCACAGAACCGGACCAACGTCCCGGTCGTGGTCCAGCAAGCGGCACACATCACGCGCCTCGTCGTGGTTTCAGTTGGCGTTCGCGGCCCGCCGTTTGCTTGCCCTGGAGGTAACACTCGGCCCGCCGTTCCTCGAGGACGGCCTGGCCGGTCCTTGTAGCGCGCCGTCGCAACAGTCCCCACCCGAGTCGCCTCCCCCGGCTCAAGCGAGGCAGCTGCGCCCCAGATGTAGATCGGCCGTACGCAACTCCTTTCGCGGGGGTGGACCCCCGTTCCACCCCCGATTGCAAGGGTCGGGGTCGCCGACGGCCCGAACTCCCGCCGTACTCGCCGCCGGGCGTCCCGCAAGCGCGTCCCTCGCGCGCCGCGGACGATGCAGCTCGCTACGCCGCGCTCGACCCGAAGGAAGAGCGCGCCGATGAACCCTGCCGTGCCCTGCCGTGCCCCGCCCCGACTCGCCCCGCCATGCCGCGCCCCGCCATGCCATGCCGAGTTCCCTGCAACCGGAACCCGCGCTACGCGTGCGTCCGAATGTGGCAACCCGGCCCGTCAGGCCGCCCCGCCGCGCCTAGCCCTGCCGCGCGTGCCGGCCCTGCCCGGCCGGCCCCGACGGGAAGGCCCCGACGCCGCGTCGGCCAGCTCGATCACGCCCTCGACGTCGAACCGGCCGAAGACGCCGCTCTTCTCCGGACGCCAGTCGCCCAACCCGATGCGGCGGCCGCCCCGCGCCAGCCACGCCGTTCAACTTCGCCTTGTCCACCAGCTCCTCGTCGACGTCGGCCACGCCGACCACCGACCACGGGCAGTCGCACTTCGCCCGGGTCCGCAAGATGCGCTTGCCGTTCACCACGACCGGCGCCGTGAACTGCGCCGTCTTGACGACCTCCTCGATCGCCTCGCCGTACCGCTCGACGTCGTAGCGGAACGAGACCCGCTCGATCATCAGCCCCTCGCGGACCAGGGGACCCTGCCTGCCCTTGCGGGCGCTTGCCTCGCTCTCGCGGTCGAAAAAACGGTCCCTGCCTCGCCCCGCCAAGCCGCGCCTAGCCATGCCAAGGCCCCGCCCCGCCATGCCATGCCACGCCGCGCCACGTCTCCAACCGGCCGCCGCGCTACGCGCGTGCGTCCGATGTGGCAATCCGGCCCCTGTCAGGCCGCCCCGCGCCGCCACGCCCTGCCACGCTTCCCGGCCGAGGCTGAGCGTCGGCTCCGGCGGGGAGCTCCGCCGCCGCCCCGCCGGCGGCCAGCTTGATCACGTCCTCGACGTCGAACCGGCCGAAGACGCCGCCCTGCTTCTCCGGCCGCCAGTCGCCCAGACCAATCCTGCGTCCGCCCCGCGCCAGCCACGCCGTCAACTTCGCCTTGTCCACCAGCTCCTCGTCGACGTCGGCCACGCCGACCACCGACCACGGGCAGTCGAACCGAGCCCGCGTCCGCGGAATACGCTTGCCGTACACCACGGCCGGCACCGTGAATTGCGTCGTCTGGACGAGCTTCTCAAGCGTCTCGCCGTACCGCTCGACGTCGTAGCCGAACGAGACCTTCTCGATCAGCAGCCCCTCGCGGACCTGGGGGCCCTGCTTCACCTTGCGGGCGCTGGCCTCGATCATGGCCCGAAGCGCTGCCTCCGGTAGCGTGGGCTTGCCGTCAGCGCCGAGATAGAGGGACCGCTGACACTCGAGTTCCTGGAGCCGGAGGTCGTCGACGTCGGTGCGGTCGCCGCCCTTCTTCGCCGTAATCTCTGCGATCTCACGGCTGAGAGCACTTCGGGCGTCGATTCCGGCCGCGCCGTTGTGCATGAGGATGGGGGAGACGCCGGTAAGGGTGAATTCAAGTCGCATTTCGCCAAGGCCTCCGACAGGAGCGCGAGGAACTGATGCCGCGACCCGCCGGCGCGCGTGAACCGGCGGATCGTGGTCGCGAGGCAATGGCAGAAAGCACAGAGCGCGATCAGGTCGTCGGCCGTCGTGGCGTGCGCAGGCGGGTACTGGAGGGCCCAGTGGTGCGCTTGGACGGCGGGCTTCTGGCCGCACAACCGACACTTGCCGCCGGAACGGGCGAAAGCCTCGTCCCGGGCGCGCAGGTAGACTGGGTGGCGGTAGTTGAACCCTGGAGGGTACGATGATGCGTCTGGCATTTCGTGGCTTACCCCACGAATGTTGGGCACGTCGGGTCGCCGTTCGCGCGGCGGCCCGACACCTTTCACTGGCATCCTACCACACCTTTCGGGGGTTCCAGGCCCCCCCCGTCGTGATGATTTACGTATATCGTTTAAAGAGAATCCCGTGATCCGCAGCTTCAAGGACCAAAACACGCGGCTATTCTTCGAGGGCGGGCGCGTCCGGGCGTTCCGGAAGTTCGCCGATCAGGCCGTGCGCCGGCTCACCCTGCTGGACAGAACGGACGCCCTCGAGGACCTGGCCGTCTTGCCGGGCAACCGGCTGGAGGCGCTCCCGGGGAACCGGGCCGGGCAGCACAGCATCCGGATCAACGCGGAGCGGCGGATCTGTTTCCGATGGGCCTCCGACGGACCGCACGACGTCGAGATCGTGGACGATCGATCGGTAGGGGAAGGGAGAAGGCCTTGACCCCTAAGAACGGCATGCGCCCGGTGCATCCGGGTGAAATCCTGCGCGATGAGCTCCAGGCGCTCGGCATGTCGGCCAACGCGCTGTCGAAGGCGCTCGGGGTGCCGGTGAACCGGGTCACGGCGATCCTGCACGGGCAGCGCGGCGTGACCGCGGACACGGCGTTGCGGCTGGCGCGGTATTCGGGACGACGCCGCAGGTGTGGCTGAACCTGCAGCAGACCTGCGAGCTGCGGCGGGCCGAAATCACGGTGGGCCGCCGGATCGCCGAGAGCGTCCAACCCCAGGGATACAGCGGCGTGCCCGAGGGCTCTGACGGAAAGCCCCTGGGCGCACGCGGCGCGCCCGTCCGGAGGAACATGACCGGCGACGGACCGAAGATCGTCATCGAGGGGACGCCCAGCCAGCGTCGGCCGCCGAGGAGACCAATGATCACTCACGACATCGACGAAACCCGCTCCGACGACATCCGGTGGTCGCTGTGCGGCGTTTTCCTGTACGACGAGAAGCAGCTCCCGCACGGCGACGAGCCGGCGACCTGCCGCAAATGCCAGCGATACAGGTCGGCGACCAGCTACCTGAAACGCCGAGAAGCGAAGAAGACTGCGAAGAAGATTGCGAAGAAGACCTGACCGGACGCCGTAAACCCTTGCGCACCTGTTCCCGCCGCGGCCGCGTTCGAAGTGCCGAGCGCCCCGCCGCGTCGAGACGCTCGTGCACCTCCCGCCTTCGGAGCTGGCCTCGGCCGGCGAGCTCATCGCCGCCGCCGCGGGATTGTCGGGGCCTGCCACGAGTTGGACCCCCGCCCGCCGCAGCCGGCGAGTTGCTCGACCAAGGACGCCGAAGAGCCGGCCGGCGGCGGCCGCGCCGTCCGCCCCCGGCCGGCGGAGGCACTTGCGCAGGTCCCGCCCTGGGCGCGCATCACTCGAGACAGGGCAGTCCGCGCCGCCGAACCCACTCGGCGGATCTCGACCGGTACCTTCCAACGCGACGATGACGGACGGGTCTGGTACGTGGCGCGAGAAAACGGAAACCGACGCGCCCCGGCTCGCCAAATTCCGACGCCAGCCCCGACTCGCACCGATGAGTGGTCACGATCGCGCCGACGCCGATTGGCTCTCGGCTGCCAAAGCATGATATAAACACGAAACCCGCCGCAAATCGCGTCGGCTCCGAGGAGCTATAAACGCAAAACAGTACTATGGCCAACTACGTCTACGTTGATAACTCCAATGTCTGGATTGAAGGTCGGCACGTTGCCGCCGTAGAGGGTGGCCTTGCCCTTGATATACGAGTAGCGATGAATAACGATCATCAAGATCCCACATGGCACTACGATTTCGGGAAACTCCTTCAGTTCGCCGGTGGCACCACGAGCAGTGAGATTGGCCGCGCAGTCCTGTACGGGTCCAAGCCTCCCCCCAACGACTCGTTGTGGGCCGCGGCCAAGCACCACGGGTTCGAAGTTGTCGTTCACGACCGTAGTCGATTCACAGGCCGCGAGAAGAAAGTAGACACGTCAATCGTCACCGACATGATGCGAGACGGCTATGAGCTGATGAAGCCAGGTCGGGACACATTCACGCTAGTAGCCGGGGACGCGGATTACGTACCAACAATCCGCGCACTGTGTGAGAGGAGGTTCACGGTTGACGTCTGTTTCTGGGGGCAAGCCTCACGCGAACTTCGCGACGAGTGCAGCAACTTCATCTCCCTAGCCTGCATTATTCATGAAGCTCGGGCGTCCGTCACGGACGGGGCATGATCGGCCGCGAGCAGGGCCTCGGACGTGGTGGCGCGCGCACCGCGGCGTAGAGTAGCCGGTCGTGCCGTCGGGCGGTGGCGGAGAGGCGGGCGGCAGGGAAGGCTCTGCTGGGGCCGGGCCTGCTTGACCGCGAGCGGAGCCTCTCGGACGCGGCGACGGACGCGGCAGGAGGCGTGGAGTGGCCCTTCACGGGCACCGGGCGGTTGCGGAGGCCAAGTGGGGGGAAGGTTCTGCCGGAACGGGCGGTGCCGCCCGGGACCGAGACGTGCGCCGAGCCCCCGCGCGGGCTCTGACTAACCCGCGCGGGCGCCGAGCGCGAGCGCGATGCGCCGCCACGCGTGGAGATGGGGCGTCGCCCGTGGTAGATGCAGGACGATGCGGCGCGCCGAGCCGACGACATGCACCCCCAGCTTCAGCAGCCGGTCGCGCAGCCACGTCACTTGGGTGCGGGCACAGCCGGTGCGCGCCGCCCGCAGCCGCAGCTCCTGCATGAGTACGTAGGCCGCCGCGGTCAGCAACACGCGCAACTGGTTCGCCAGGAACTTGCAGCAGCTCGTGCGGTCGATCTGCAGGCCATCCAGCAACTCCTTGATCCGGTTCTCGATGTCCCCGCGGGCGCAGTAGACCCTCTCGTAGACGAAGCGCGAGCTCTCCAAGAGATTCGTCACGACGAAGCGCGGATTGTCCCGCGGCTCGCGACCCTTGAGCCGGACCACTTCCGCCTTGATCACGACCCGGCGTTCGCGGCCCCACGTGCGGGCCGCGTAGCGGGTGTCGGTATAGACGTGCTCGGTTCGGCCACTGGCCTCGCTCTGCGCGCGGGCCACGGCCATCGCGGATTCGGCATGCCGCTGCAACACCGCGTTCTTCCCCATCGCGACCACGTAGTCGAGCCCAGGTTCGGCATCCAGGAAATCGAGGATCTCCGGGGTCGCAAAGCCCCCGTCGAGCCGGACGAGAAACCGAGTCGCCGGAAACGCCGCCCGCAGCATCGGCAGCAGCCGACACAGCAAGCTCAGGGTCCCGTCGGCCGCCACCGCCTTGCCCGGCCGCAGCACCGCCGCGCACAGATACTGCTCCTTCTCGTCGTTGAAAGTCAGGAACGCGAGCAGCGGCAGATAGCACCAACTGTCGTAGTGCCCGTTGAAGAACGTCAGTTGTTGCGCGCCATGCGTCCGGTCGTCGGTCGGGTCCAGATCGATGGTGACCCGCCACACCCGCCGCCGCAGGCGGCGTCGATGCCGCTCGATCACGCACGCCGCCAACTCCCGCGCCATTCGGTAGAGCGCGCCGCGGCCCGGGCCGTTCTCGAACCGCGAAATCGTTGGTTGCGACGCCAAGGGCGCGCCGGCCACGGGGTCCCGCCCGAGCAGCAGCTTGTGGATGGGATCCTCCGCCAAGTGGTCGGCGTCGTTGCCGTCGGGATGACCGCACGCGATGCCGAAGATCCGCTGTCCGATCAGCTCCGCGAGCGTGTGCCGAATCTTCTCCGGCGCGCGCTTGTCGGCGAGACACCCGGCAAACGCCTTGACGAGGCCGTACACCCGCTCGGCCGCCTTGAGGAGGACGGCGCCACCATCCGAGCTCGCCTGCTCGCGGTCGAACGTGGCGACGACGGGCTTGTCGAAGAGCTCCGGGAACAGGACAGTCTGTGATATCTTGTCAGCCGCCATGCAGGGGCCTCCATCGTGGCTAAACGTTTGTCAGCACTGCGTTTGTACCACATGGAGGCTCCTGTGTCTCTCCAGAATCAGCACCTTCACGAATAATCCGGGCTAGACCCATACGTTGAACATTTGCGGCTAAAGACTTAACAACGCCTACCCCAGACAGTCGACGAACTCCGAACGGCTCCCCGAGAGCCCACGGCCAGCTCGCAGCGCTATCCGGAGAACATGGCCGGCGACGGACCGAAGAACGGGCGGGCGGGGCCGAGCTCAACCCGGACGGCAACCAGGTGTGGCTTCCGGATCACTTCGGAGGCGGTCCGCCGGATGCGGGAGGGAAGACGCCCTGGCCCGCGGCGACCGCCTGGTGGGGCCCTCCTCGCCTGGCGGACGCCGGACCGGCGGCTGGGGCCCGAGGTCAACCGCTTCGAGGTCCTGGTCTCCGATGACGGCGACACGAGGGTCGAGCGCTATGGCGGCGACTGAAGCGCGGCCGCGTCCGGTCGCCGCCGGCCGGCTGAACGGAGACACGATGAGGCTGATCCCCCACCACCAGGACGACAAGTACGGCCCCCGCGAGTACCGCTCGCCGGACGGAACCTGGCGAGTCGTTCGGACCCGCCGGCCCGGAGGGAGCCGGAACGACCGGCCGCGCTGGGAGGTCCACGAGCGCCACGAGGGCCGCGCCGGCGGCTGGTGCCATCACGCCGCCTTCGAGCGCCGTCGTGACGCGCTGGTCTTCCTGGACACTACGGCCCCGGAGCCGGGGAACGAGAACGTCACGACAGCGCCCCCCAGGCGACGCGAGACCCCTGAACCCTCGCAGGAACCCCAGTCCGGCCCGCGCCCGACACGGAAAGGGCCGATCACCCACGACCTCGACGAAACTCGCTCCCAGGACATCCCGTGGTCGCTGTGCGGCGTGCTCCTGTACGATCCGAGGCAGATCGCAAAGGACGGCTAGCCGGCGACCTGCCGGAAGTGTCAGCGGTTCCGGTCGGCGGCCAGCTACCGGAAACGCCAGGAAGCCACCAAGGCGGCGAAGAAGGAGACCTGACCGGCCGCCGGCCAGCGCTCCGCCGGATGCGCCCTGCACCGGAACCCGAAAACGAGGGAGGGGTTCCGGCCCCGCCGGCGACGACAACATCGTCTCCGACGTCTCCGACCGGCCGCCGGCCGCGCTGGCAGCCGAAACCCGCACCGAGATCGGTGCAGGTGGGCCGCGCCCTGAGCCCTTGCAGTGTATTTCCGCACGGATCTGGTCGGTACCCTTCCGCCGAGCGGGCGCCGATATCGTAGTAGTGTCCGAAGTCCTGCCGCGTGAATGCGCGGTACTTCCGGTTCCAGCGCTGCCACTCCTCGCGGCGGAGACCGTCGACGATACGCCTCGTCTCGGCCGGCGTCAGCGCGGCGCGGGCCAGGTTCAGCCCGGGCACGGCGCCCAGCTCGGTCACGACCCCGTTGTCCCCGGGGTCGGTGCGTGGCGCTGATCCCGCCGCGAGCCTCTCTGTGAATCCACACGAATCCTGGCCGCTCGGCCAGCATTCGTGTGTTCTCGCGTTGCGCCACCAACGCCGGCGCCGGGCACGGGTGCGAGAGCGGCGCTGCGTCTCAGAGTGAGGGAAGGAGATCGTCGACGACGAGTTGTGTGTCGGGGCGAGCGAGCGGCGCGACCTTGTCGTCGGCTGCATGGTGGGTGACGCTCTGGTAGCCGTCTCCAGCCGGGTCGCGGTGGATCTCGAGGCGCCCTTCCGGGAGGGCGAGGATCCAGTACTCGGGAATCCCGCACCGCGCGTACAGGCGCTGCTTGACCGTCCGGTCGTATGGCAGTGATTCGTTCGAGATCTCCACGATCAGTACCGCCGCCGTCGGGTGGGCGTCCAGGTAGTCGTGCGCCGCGCCTCTCACTACCGCGATGTCCGGCTCGGGTTCCGAGTAGTCGTCGACGGCCAGCGGGTGCTGTATCCGTACGTAGAAGTCGGAGCCGAACACCCGCTGCAGATGGTGCGCGGCGATGTCCATCACCGCTGCATGGCGGCTTCCCTCCGGTGTCATGGCGTGCAGGTCTCCGTCGATGAGTTCCAGCTTGGCCTCTGGCTCGAACGCGCCGCCTTCTATGGCACGGTCGTACTCGAGCCGGCTCAGGCGGTAGTGGTGGATGGGGACGTCCTCGTTCAGCTTCAACCTCTCGCCTCCTTTCTCCTCTCAGAGGGGGCTCCGCAGCGCCCCACTTCTCAAATCCTCCTGGTGGGGCCTCAGCTCAGCCCCACGCTGTTGGGAGCCCTTCCAACCATCGATCCACGGCTTAGCTAGACGACGAATGGACCAGTTGGCGTGCTCCGAATACTCTGTCCGCTGGCTCGTGACGTTGCCTCCTCGCGTAACGATACTGATGATGGAAATGGGCTCAGTCATGGTTGGCATCGCGGCGGGGCCAACCGCAACCACGACTTTAATAACGCCCACATTGTCAGGCGTCAGTGCATCTGCCCGCGCGCCTTTGATCAAAGCTCGAATCCAGAAGGGTTCCTCCTTAGTGACAATAGCCCTTGGGGCTATGTTGACCACTTCATAAAATGCATTGCACCTGCCGCCTTTATGCGTTATGGTGGTGCTAATCTGCACCCGTTCTAGGAACATTGGGGCATCTGTGGCCGTATGGATATAGCCACCAAACAGAAGGTCAGGCCCACTGGTTGGCCTCGCTCCCTCCCACTTGACAGTTGGGATTGGCATCCTTGCCAATCTCAACTCTTGGGTCGCCATCTTAGCACTGCGACGTGCTGCGAATGCTGTAACCAGATTTGCTACCAAAAGGCCAACGTTGGCGACTACGAGATATAGTGGAACCGATTCCGGGTCCATTCGTACCCCCTCTCAGCGATCCCGGGATCTCCCGGCGCGCGCACGCCCCACGCCGGCGCCACCCGCGCCGTGAACCCGAACGGCGTCGACGAGGTCGGGCTGTAGCTCAGCGACACCGCCATGCCCCGCTCGGAGAACCCCTTCGGCCTGGTGCACCAGCAGCGTCCGCACCCGCACGTCCACCGACAGCCCGCTCGCCCGGTCGGAAACGATGAGGCCGGCGCCGACGTCCATCCCGGCCCCGGTCTCGGCGTCCCCGCCGTCGTGCCGCAGCCCGAGCTCCACGCTCGGCGTCAGGGACAGTCGGCCGGCGAGCGTGAAGCCCCGCGAGCCCTCCCGGCCCGTCCGGAAGCGGGTCACCGCCGCCTCGGTCGCGGCCAGGTTGCCCTCCGGACTCTCCACGCCGTCGATCGCCGTGCCGACCCAGAACACATCGGCCTTGAACGCCAGCTCGAAGCTGCCCGAACCCCCGGCCACGAGCTCGCCCCGGGTCCCGGCCGCCGCCATCGCCATCGACAGGTCGCTCTCCAGCGCGGGGCCGGCGTCGGGCGTCAGCAGCAGGCCGCCCGTCCCGTAGCCGGTCACCCCCCCACACCGTGATGCGGTTAGCGTGTATCTCAACACGAAATGTTGTCGGTACCCTAACAGGGCACGCTTGGCTATCCGACCCGCCGGGTGTGCGCCGAGGCAACCGCCTCGTCCGAGGGCCCTCACAACACCCGCCGCGTCAACGCCCCCAAGATCGCGCCCGGTCGCGGGCGTGAGTCAGCCCGTTAGCTGCAGATCGTCAACGAGGCCCGGGTCGCCGGCACGACCCCGACTCGAGGACACCCGTCCGCCCGTGTCGTTTCGGAGGCCGCGCCTGGGCCGTGCCGGCGCGGGCCGATGGCAGGTGGGGCGAGGATGGCCATGAAGCCGCCGGCGGCGACGTCGAGCTCGGCGTCGAGTCGTGGCTCGAAACGGGCGGGGTGGTGGACTCACGGGCTGCCCCCGAAGTCGGGAACCGTGACCACCGACGCCGCTCAGCGCCTCGCCGCGATCGGCGGTACCGGCCAGCACGACTTCCGCGCCGGCTGGACGGGACGACGCGCGACGCGAGGTCCTCGGACTGCAGGACGTCGCGGCTCGCGCGGGGCCGGAGCTCGTCAACAACCCAGTCGGCCGCGCGGCCACGGGCTTGGGCCGTCGGACTCGCCGCCGACGGGGGCCGACGTCTGGGCTCGACCAGCCGCCCCCGCGCCCGGCCCGCGCCCGCTCTGCCCCAGCCCTGGCCGCTCGCCCAGGTCGCCCTCGCGCGGCACCGGTTCCGCGCCGCCGCGCGGAGGCGACCGGCCCGCTCGCCAGCTCGCCCTCGCGCCGCGCCTGTTCCGCGCCGTCGGCTCCCGCGGCCGTGGCCGGCGTACCGTGGCAGACGCACCGTCCGCCCCCAACCCCCTCACGGTCTTGTGCGTCCCGACTCGATGCCGAGTGCCGGTGCCGGCGGTTCCGGACCGGCTGGAGACCTCCAGCGCGGCCGCCGCCTTGCGGGCCTCGCCGCGGGAGCCCGGCGGCGGCGGGGGACCGCGTCGTGTCGTCGCTCTCGCCGAGCTGCAAGGGCGGCGGCGGGGAACGGTCTCGATGCCGCGGACCACGAGGGCGGCTGAGAGGG
The DNA here is from genome assembly GCA_965229825.1 of Vicinamibacterales bacterium. Taxonomy (GTDB): domain Bacteria; phylum Acidobacteriota; class Vicinamibacteria; order Vicinamibacterales; family UBA8438; genus JAJEEA01. The sequence continues at coordinate 40,801 of CBDDJQ010000007.1, read as the reverse complement.
GCCGGCCCAAGGGGACTGGTGGTAGACTGCCGCCCCCATGGAGATCAAGATAGGCAAGGACACCGCTGATCGGCTCGCGCAAGCGAGCCATCGGCTCGGCCATACTACCCCAGGACTGCTTCTCGGGAGGGTGCTGAACAAGCTCCGTGAGAAAGTACCGCCAGACCAGCGCGATGGAATCATGCACATCGCCAACGGAAGCGGGAAGTGGACGCCGGGAACCGAGAAGGTAGAGCTAACTGGCGTGGAGATGGAGAGGACACTCCAGGAGTGCGCAAAAGCGCTTGGGCTTTCGGTTGAGGATGCCTTTGAGAGGGGAGTCGACGCGTTACTGGGATCTACCCCTTCCACAGTGCAGGGCGGCTAGAGCCGCTGGACGTGCTCTTCGTATCCTGGGCGACGGGTGCGCCGCCGGACGCCGAAGATATCCGAACCCGGGCCGCCGACTTCGCTCTCGATGCTCTCGGGCCTGCTCCGGCCGCTCGTCGCGCCGCGGGCCTCGCGCGCGGCCCTCGAACCGTCAGGGGAACGCGCCTCCTTCGATATGGGTGGTGGCGGACTCACGGACTTGCCCCCGCAGTCCGTGAACCGTGACCGCCGACACCCACCGCGGCGGCTTCCCGATCGATACGCAGGCCCTCACACGTCGCGCCACGCCGCGGCGTCGGAGACCGGCCTCGCCGGGGTGCGGGTGCGCGTCGCCGCGCGAACGGGCGACGGTGATCGCCGGCGCTCTCCGGACGCTGAGGGCCTCGACGAACCCGGGGCCCGAGGACCGCGTCGTGCCGCTCTCGCCCACACCTGTTTGAGGAGAGCCCGGGATTCCCCGAGGCTCAGGGCCGCTCCGCGCCGCTTCTGGCCAAAGTGGTGGGGATGCGGTCTCAGCGCGGCGGTAAACTGAAAGACATGGCGTAGGCGTCCGCCGGACTGTGGCGCTCGGCGCAGGCAGCCACCGGAGCGGAACTCCAGGCGGCCCCCCGCCGGGGGCCCGACTCACGCGGAAGCCCCCGGTTTCCGCGGCCGGCCGCGGCCGTTCCCGACTGCGGCAGCCCGTGAGTCCACTAGACTACCTGGGAGCCGAGACGGGGTCGCACGTGATACCCTGCGAGCATGGCGACTGCGGATGCGGCCGTTCGGGGGAGCGTGTGACGAGGACCCCAATCGCCGTCGGGCGGGCTCGCCGCGCCGACGCGCGGCGGTGTAGTATCTGCTTGTTCTGGGCAGCCAAAGTGGAAAAGTGAATTTAGGAGATGACAATGGCCGTAAAGCATGTGCCTACAAAGGAAGTACACAGCGGAACTAAGGGAGGCACTACCGGATGTGGCGTTGATACCAAAGCTAATCCTACCCATTGGGTCTCGACCTCAGAGGGAATCACGTGCGCCAAGAATGGATGCAAAAACTAGTAGGCTAGACGGGTGACAGCCCCTCTCGCTACCACCTAACCTGCATTATTCACGAAGGTCCAGATTCGACCGCCAAAGGGCGTGATCGGCGCAGGAATGGGTCTCGGACATCGTCGCCTGCAAGCGGAGCCGGGGTTGAGCAGCCGACCGGGGGGGGCATGACGGACGCGAGGGTTGGGCAGCGACAGCCCCGCCGGCGGCGCGGCCCATGCCGCCCAGGAAGCAGGTGGGCGCGGCGCAACGGGTGGGCTATCCGGCGCGCGCGCCTAGCGCGAGTGCGATGTGCCGCCACGCCTCGAGGTGCGGCGTCGAGCGCGGCAGATGCAGAACCACGCGGCGGACCGAGCGGACGACGTGGACCCCCAGCTTCAGCAGCCGGTCGCGCAGCCACGTTACCTGGCTGCGGGCACACGCAGTACGCGCCGCCCGCAATCGCAGTTCCTGCATGAGCACGTAGGCCGCGGCGGTCAGGAAGACGCGCAACTGGTTCGCCGGGAACAGACAGCAGCTCGTGCGGTCGATCTGCAGCCCATCGAGCAGTTCCTTGATCCGATTCTCGATGTCCCCGCGAGCACAGTAGACCTTCTCATAGATGAAGCGCGGCGTCTGCCGCAGATTCGTCACCACGAACCGCGGGTTGTCCCGCGGCTCGCGGTCTCCGAGGCGAACGACTTCGGCCTTGATCACGACCCGGCGCTCGTGGTCCCACGTGCCGGCGGCGTAGCGGGTGTCGGTATAGACGTGCGCGGTCTCGCCACCGACCTCGCTCTGCGCGCGGGCCACCTGCATGGCGGACTCCGCATGCCGCTGCAACACCGCGTTCTTCGCCATCGCCACGACATAGTCGAGCCGGGGCTCCGCATCCAGGAAATCGAAGATCTCCGGGGTCGCAAAGCCCCCGTCGAGCCGGACGAGAAACCGCGCCCGCGGAAACGCGGCCCGCAACAGCGGGAGCAACCGACACAGCAGGCCGAGGGTCCCGTCGGCGGCCACTGCCTTCCCGGGCCGCAGCACCGCCGCGCACAGATACTGCTCCGCCTCGCGGTCGAAGCTCAGAAACCCCAGCATCGGCAGATAACACCAGCCGCCATAGTGCCCGTTGAAGAACGTGAGCTGCTGGGCCCCGTGCGTCAGGTCGTCGGTCGGGTCCAGATCGATCGTGATCCGGCGCGCCCGCCCGTGCAGGCGGCGCCGATGACGCTCGATGACGCACGCTGCCAACTCGCGCCCCATCCGGTAGAGCACGGTGCGGCGCGCGCCGTTCTCGAATCGCGAGATCGTGGGTTGCGACGCCAAGGGCGCGCCGGACACCGGGTCCCGCCCGAGCAGCAGCTTGTGGATGGGGTCGTCGGCCAAGTGGTCGGCATCGTTGCCATCGGGATGACCGCACGCGATGCCGAAGACCCGCTGGCCGATCAGGTCCGCGAGCGTGTGCCGAATCTTCCCGGGTGCGCGTTTGTCGGCCAGACACCGGGCGAACGCCTTGACCAAGCCGTACACGCGCTCGGCCGCCTTGAGCAGGACGGCGCCGCCGTCGGAACTCGCGTGCTCCTGGTTGAACGTGGCGACGAGGGGCTTGTCGAACAGATCCGGAAACAGAACACTCTGTGGTATCGTGTCAGGTGTCACGCAGGGGCCTCCGTCGTGGCTAAACGTTTATATACACTACGTTTGTACCACACGGAGGCCCTTGTGTCTCTCCCAGAATCAACACCTTCACGCATAATCCGGGCTAAAGCGACTACGGCCGGCCGGGTGTCCCTGCCTCTGCTTATAGATCGGCCGTCTTCGGTTAGCGGGTCGTGGCGAGAAAATCCACGAAAAGGTGTGCAGGTACGGCGGGCGTGTGCCGATACGTGAAGTATGGCGCGCAAGAGCGATGACCGCGGCGGTTCGAAGGGTCCTGGGCCTCAGCGAGACCCTCGGGACGTGCGCATCGAGCGCCTCGAACGAGACAAGGCGAAGCTGATCGAGGAGCGGGATCACTGGAAGCGCCGCAGCGAGCATCTGGAGAAGGAGCTCGAGGCGGCGCGGCGCGCCGGCCGCCGACAAGCGGCCCCCTTCGCCAAGGACCGTCCGCAGGGACGCGGCGGGCGTCCCGGGCGGCGAGCCGGGGCGGAGTACGGCAGGCAGGGGCGCCGCCGGCCGCCGACGCAGGCTGACGAGACCCACGTGGCGCCGGCCCCGACGAGCTGTCCGGACTGCGGCGGCGCGGTCGCGCTGGACCGTGTGGCGTCGCAGTATCAGGAAGACCTGCCCGAGGTGCGTCCCCTCGTGCGGCGCTTCGACATCGAGGTGGGCCACTGCTCGCAGTGTCAGCGGCGCGTGCAGGGCCGGCACGCGCTGCAGACCTCCGACGCGTTGGGCGCGGCTGCCGCTCAACTGGGCCCGAACGTCGCCGCGCTGGTCGTCGAGTTGCACACCGAGCTGGGCATGCCGCTGGAGAAGGTCGTCCGCGTTCTGCGGACGCAGTTCGGACTGTCGGTGACCAAGGGCGGCCTGGTCCAACTGCTGCACCGCACCGCCGACGCGGCGGCGCCCGCGTATGCGGCGCTGCGCGAGCAGGTCCGCTGCAGTCCGGTGGTCACGCCGGATGAGACCGGCTGGCGGGTGAACGCGATCCTCCACTGGCTGTGGGCGTTCGCCACCCCGGAGACGACGGTCTATGCCATCTGCGACGGCCGGGGGTTCGCCGAGGCGGCGGCGGTTCTCGGCCCCGACTTCGCCGGCGTGCTGGTGCGGGACGGGTGGGTGGCCTATCGCGGCTTCAAGAAGGCGCCGCATCAAACGTGCCTGGCCCACCTCTTGAGACGGTGCAAGGACTTGCAGGCCGCTCATCCCGACAGCCCGTGGGCGGGCGCGGTGCAGGCGGTCCTGCGGGACGGCCTCGCCCTGCGGGACCGCTCGAACGCGGGCGAAATCAGTGAGCACGGTCTGGCGTCGGCCCGCGGTCGGCTCGCCGCCCGGCTCGGCCGGCTGATCGACACCGCGCCGCCGTTGGCCGCCGCCGAGCGCTTCGCCAAGCACTTGGCCAACGAATTCCCGGCGGTGTTCCTCTTCTTGTGCGACCCGTCGATCGACGCCACCAACTGGCGGGCCGAACAGGCCATCCGACCCGCAGTGGTCACGCGTAAGGTCTGCGGCGGCAACCGCACCCGGCGCGGGGCCGACACCCAGCAGGTGCTGGCCAGCGTCGTGCGTACCGCCCGCCAACGCAACCTCGACCCGCGCTCGCTGATCACGACGATGCTGTGCGCCCCCGAACCCGTCGTGCCCGAAGCGCTTGCGTTGCCGCCGCCCGCCTGACGCCGGGCGGCGTGGAAACCGCTCATCCGCTTCCCGTCCTCCTGCGCGCCCCCGGCCCGCACTCAATCCGCGCCGTCCCGCCGCCGCCCGAGCCCGCGACCCGTGGGTTTCGCCGCCAGCGGCGGGAACGCCACCAGGCAGCTCGCCGCTGTTCGCGGCGTCGGTCCCCGCCGCGTGTCCCTCATGGCGGCGGCGCCGTCGCCGGGACCCGCGTGGTCTCGCGCCGCCGCGGGGGACCGGGGCGCCGCGGAGCCGCCAGACCCAGCGCTCCGCGAGCGAACCAGCCGGACCGACCGTCGCTGCCGATGACGCGCCGACAAGCTGCCTTGGCGACAATGGGACTGCGAGTCTGCCATGGGCGCTCTCAACAGCGACATGCTCTGCACAGGTCCGCCGGCCGGCGAGTCGCCCCTCGTGCCCCTCGTTTCCGGCCTCCTCACAGCCACAGAGACCGACGCTGCGATGCCGACAAATCTGCGCGGGGACAACCTCGTCATGCAGCAACTTCCCCGACGGCTCGGTTCATTTCCGCCCATTTCCACTGGAGAAAATCAGTCCCGCACCCGGTAACCGAATACCTGCATTTTCACGGGGACGACGCAAACGTGACTGCGCTCCGTGTGGTTCGCCGCCTCCACTTCGTCATACCGAACGCTCGGGTCTTGCTTCTCCGCGTCCCGATGCACGAAGAGAAGTCGGCACGGATACTCCTGAACCGCGGCAGTGAGCTTCTCGGTCAAACTTCGAGGCCTCGCGGGAAATCCCCTGAGATCTGCCCATCGGATTTCAAATCTCTCGCGTGTCAGCCGCCTCATCAGCCACTCGAGAATCGGTACGAGTACCGCGTCGGACGGCCCATCGGTTACCAATGTCGCCCGCAGCATCATTCTGCGGACCGAGTTTCGACAGGCGTGAGCGGCAATCTTGGATGCTGCATGTCCTCCCGGTGCATTACTCTCCTGGCGCGAGCACCGGCAGCCTTCGAACGAATCCGCGGCACGTCGTCATTGTCGCCTATGGCCTGTAAGGGGCTCAGGTAGGCCAACAGGTCTCCACGGGTAACCGTGGGTTCATCGGAACCCTCTTTCTCGCGCCACGTATCGGGCAAGTGACGTATAGAGAGTCTCGACCGCTCGGTTTCGCTGCCGCGGCCTACATGCGCCACAAGCAGGGCGTCGTCATGGACACATGCCACCACGGACGGCGAGTGCGTGTTGATGATGACCTGCCGAAGAGGATTGTCGGCATCGACGGGTTCCTCGACGTCGACGGCCAGCTCACTCAGCAGTTCAGTCACAGCCGAGATCCGGAGTGGATGCATACCGTTCTCCGGCTCTTCCAGGCAAAGCAGCCGCCTGCTCTTGGGATCGGATTCCATGACCGTAAGGGCGAGAAACCTCAGTGTGCCGTCGGACAACGCGCTCGCAACGTGCTCGGTGTTCTGCAGATCGGTCATCACGATACTCAAGAGCTGTCGCTTGTCGTCGACGTCTACGGCGATCCCTCGCACGTTCTCGACGAGTTCGGAGAGTCTATTGGCCACTCGGGCATAGACGTCGCGCTCGCCGCCCGGGCGATCTCTTTGCGCTGCTTGCGCAAGATCGTACAGCGTTGCCGGCAGGTGGGCCCCGCTCGGTCCCATGCTGCGGGGGGCCGTAAACCCATCGGGAGCCCGGAGCGCCGATGGCTCCAACTGAAGTTGCGTCCACCCGGCCATTTCCTGACGAGCGAGTACCAAGGTGCGGTGCTCGGCTGCGTTGTTGACCGACGACAACATCGTGCGTGGCAGATTTGCCGCCGGCACGCGCCGCGGCCGCCCGCCGCCCAGGCCGGCGACGCTATCGGCATGCAGCGACACAACGGCTTCCCCGTTTTCTTCGAACTCTGTTGAGATATACGGCTCTCCTCAAACGGGTGTGGGTGGGTTGAGGCGCGATCGGCGGGTCGGCGAGGGGTGCTGGCAGTTCACCTGACCGGCGGCGGGCGTGGCGCACCGTGGCGGGATATAGTCGGAGCGGAGTAGCTGCGGGCCGGCCGGCGTGTCAACGCGCTACGCGCGTCCTTCGCTGCGCTGCGGCCCTTCGGGTGACACACCGTCCGTCCCTCCGCTCAAGCAGCAGATATGGGCCTTGCGGCCCGGCCTGGACGGGGGCGTCCCGGCCGTCCACGACAACGCGGAAAGCGCGACGGCTGGCGGTTCGGGGATAGACGCTGGCTGATTGCCCCAACGGCCACCTCGGGTCCCGGCGCCGGCGGCGGACGCCCGTTGGGCGGGGCCAAGGGTGTTGTCGGGGCCGCGTGCGTCGTCTCGCTTGGCGGAAGCGGTTGCAAACGCAAGGGGCTTCCTGGTCTCATGGGCGTGTATCACCACGACCCGCGAGGAGGAGAGCCCCATGCGTCTGACTACGTTACTACGGCGGCTGTTGGGTGTCACGCAGATGTACGTCAAGCAGGTGGAAATGGCCGCCGACGGTCCGTTGACGGTGTCGGTGGAGCCGGCGTGGCGGCGTTCCCGGTGCGGGACGTGCGGGAAGCGGTCGCCGCGGTATGACCGGCAGCCGGTGCGCGAGTGGCGGCATCTGTCCTGGGGCCGGATGCCGGCGTGGCTGCGGTATGCGCCGTGGCGGGTGTCGTGCCGGCGTTGCCGCGGGGTGAAGGTGGAGCAGGTGCCGTGGGCGAGCGGCAGCAGCGTGTTCACGTCGGGGTTCGAGGAATTGGCGGCGTATCTGGCGCAGGTGACGGACCGGACGGCGGTGAGCCGCCTGCTGGGGATATCGTGGGTGACGGTGGGCAGCATCGTGGAACGGGTTGTGGCGCGGCGGCTGGACGGGGCTCGGTTCGCCAAGCTGAGACGAATCGGCGTCGATGAGTTCAGCTACCGGAAGCGTCACCGCTACCTGACGATCGTGGTTGACCATGACGAGCGTCGGGTGGTTTGGGCGGGGCGGGGGCGCAGCGCCGAGACGCTGGGGGCCTTCTTCGAGCAGTTGGGACCTGGTGGCTGTGCGCGGATCGAGTTGGTGACGGCGGACCTGGCGTCGAGCTGGCAGAAGGCGCTGCGGGCGTGGGTTCCGCACGCGCGGGTGGTGTTCGACCGGTTTCACGTTGAACGGCTTGCGGCGGATGCGGTTGACGAGGTGCGGCGTTCGGAGCAGCGGCGGCTGGCCTCGGAGCCGGAGGATGCGAAGGCGCTCAAGGGGACGCGCTATGCGTTGCTGAAGCACCCGGCGCGGCTGAGGCCTGGTGAGGCCCGGCGTCTGGAGACGTTGCGTCGTAAGAACCGGGCGCTGGACCGGGCCTACGAACTGAAGGAGTACCTGGCGACGATCCTGGGGCAGGCGACACCCGAGGATGCGCCGGCGCTGCTCGATGAGTGGCTGGAGTGGGCTGCGCGGTCCCGCCTGACGCCGTTCGTGAAGCTGGGGCGTACGATTCGGAAACACGCTGAAGGCATCCTGGCGTACCTGGACACGAAGATGACGAACGGTCCGGTGGAGGGCATCAACAACAAGCTGCGGGTGATCGCGCGTCGCGCCTATGGCTTCCACTCGCCCGGCGCGTTGATCTCGATGCTGTTCCTCTGCTGTGGAGGCATAGAACTGGCGCCGCCGCTACCCACACGCATTTGAGGAGACTCAATGTTCCTATGTGATCGACTAGCTGGATGTTAGCTTTGCATCCTCCGCAGACGATGACGTCGCAGAGTCTGACTTGTCGAAGGAACGCACGCATCGGGAACTTGCAACGTGGGCATTCGATGTCTATCCGATGGTCGTCCAGAGTGAAGTTCATTACAATCTTGTAGCGTTGTGGGGCACCAGATCTCCGTATTCTCCAGCCATGTCTCCCACCTCGTCGTTCGCGACGTTCCCCGCTCGGCGAGCCCGCGCAACTGCAGCTCACGAGGTGTCGGGTCCCGTCGCGGACACCGTCTCGACGCGCATGGGCTCGTTGGACAACGAGCCGATCAGGATGTTGCCTTGCTCTGGCGTTGTAGTCACTCGTGCTTCTGGATCTCTCCAGTGTCCGCGGTTCTTTTCGCGACGGCAGCGGGAAGGACGAGCCGGCCGGTTTCGCTCATCTGTCGCCCCACGATATCACGCGTCGATCGCGCTGGTCCGACCGTCTCTGATCGTCTGCCGCCTCATGCCGATCGTCGGTTGCAGGTCAGCGTCGATAGACCGGTGGCCAGCAGCCGGGCTGGTGGGCTAGTGAGGCTAGCTAGCTAGTGGGCTAGTGCCCGTCGAACGCCGGCACCGGACGGCCGGCCATGTAGTCGAGCAGCACGTCGCACGCCGCCGTGGCGAAGCGCTGGTAGCCGTCGTCGGTCGGCCAACCGATGTGGGGCGTGAGCACGACGTTCCCGAGTGTCGTGAGCGGATGCCCGGGCGGCAGAGGCTCCTGGTCGAAGACGTCGAGGCCTGCGCCGGCGATGCGCCCCGCCGTGAGGGCGTCGACCAGAGCCGCCTCATCAACCGAACGAGGCGCTCGCGCGGTGTTGATCAAGAACGCGAGTCGGCTTCATCAGGGCGAACACGTCGTTGCGGCACGAGATCGGAGCAAGTATCACGCAACGATCGGGCCTCGCGCGGTGTTGATCAAGAACGCGGTCGGCTTCATCAGGGCGATACGTCGTGCGTCGAGCAAGCCACGCGAGGAGGGCGACAGGGACACGTGAATCGTCACGACGTCCGCCTCGCCCACCAGGTCGTCGAGCTCGCGGCGCTCGGCGCCTGCGCTCGCCGCCGCCTCGTCAGTCAGCGTACGACTCCAGCCGGCGACCCGCATCCCGAACTCCTTTCCGATCCGCGCGACATGCTGGCCGATTCTGCCGAGGCCCACGACCCCAAGGGTCTTGCCGTGCAGCACCTGCGTCGACGGCGTCGGCCACTCCCCCCGTCTGACCGCGGCATCGCTGGCCGGGATCTGTCGCATCACCGCCATCGCCAGACCGAACGTGAGCTCGGCGGCGCCGATGGAATACCCGGCCGACGCCTTGGCAACGAGGATGCCGCAGTCGTGCGCCGCGGCGAAGTCGATATGGTTCGCGTGGTTGCCGGTCTGCACAAGGACCCGCAGGTCGGAAAGCTGCTCGAGCAGCTTGCGGGTAAAGCGCGTCCGCTCGCGGTTGGCAACCACCGTATCGAAACCGCGTAGCGCTGCAGGATCGCCGAACGGCCCCGTAAACACCAGTACCTCGGCGCGCTCGCGCAATCGGCGTACGCCTTCGGTGCCTTCCCACGCCTGGTGAATATCGTCGAGAATCGCGACGCGCATGGGCCCTCCTCACGCCTCGTCAGGCGGGCGCCTCGCCCGATCCGCCCGCACCCTTCCCGGCGCGATGCCTAGCCGAACAGCAACCAGCAGAGCGCTGCGCCGACTACAGACATCGAGAGCCCCCACGCGAGGAGCGCGTTGAACAGCGCGCGCGTGTTGGTGCCAGGGGGCGCCGCGGCCAGGAACAGGGCGCCCACGGTGGAGAGCGCCGAGAGATCGACAAGCCCGCCGCCCACGGTGATCGACCACGCGAGGTTAACGGGTTCGACGGCGCCAAGCTGCTGCGCGATGTCTGGCACCATTGGCAGGAACGCGGGCATCACCACGCCGGACGTGCTGCTGTACACCGATATCAGGCCGGTCCCGAACGCCATGGTCGGCACGACCGTTTCCGAGGTGGAAATGCTGGCCAGCCCGCTCGTGAACAGGTCCATGCCCTGGGTCTTCTGCATGATCGAGATCAACACCGTCACCCCGGTGACCATCAGGATGACGCCCCACGGCATGCGCTGAATGGCCTTGTGCTCGTCGACGCTCCCGAGAAGGGTGAGCAACGCGGCGATGAAGACCGCCGTCAAACCCACGTGCGCATCGAAGCCGACGACCGCGGCGATCAGCGCCGAAATGCCGGCGATGGTCAGCCAATGCCTTCGCTCGAAGTGTTCGACATCCGGCTCCACGGATCCGGCGTCTGCCTCGCGTCTGCGAAAGAGCTTCAGACCGCCGAACAGCACGAAGCCGCCAATGCCCACGATCGAGTGCGCCAGCACGTTGTACCCGTAGGTCTGCCACTCGAGGCCGCCGAGGCCGATGCGCGCCATCGCGTCATTGGCGATGATGCCGCCAGGCGCAAACGGCGACAGCGTGCCCGCCAACGCGCCATTGCCAGCCATGAGCGCCATCAGCAGCGGCGGTATGCCCACCCTCCCCGCGACGGCCATGGCGGGCGCCGCCAGCAGGGCGCTGGCAGGTGTGCCACCAGGACCGATCGTCGACACGACCACACCCAATGCGAAAAACATGAGGGGCAACAGCCCCGCATTCCCGCGGCAGAGCCGGACGGCCCGCCCGGTCAACCTGGACAGCGTGCCGTTGGTGTCGGCCATGCTGAACAGCAGCGTCACGCCGACGAGCGTGACCAGCAATGGCACGGGAAAGCCCGACAGGACGGAATTGACCGACATTCCGCCCAGGTACACCCCCACCAGCCAGGCCATGGCCAGCGACAGGATGCCTACATTGATCGTCGTGAGAACGCTCAGCGCGACGGCCAGGACGAGCGCTCCGACCGAGACCCACGCGAGCGTCATTGCGCCACAGCCGCCGTCGCTGCGCTCAAGACGCGGGAAAGCTTGCTCACGTCGGACAGGTCCTCCAGCGCCTCGACCATGCTGAAGGTCTCGTCGATCGCCGGCGGCGACAGCACGAGCGACGCGCAGTCGCTGAACTTCTCGTGGAGCTCCTCCCGGGTGAACGGCAGGTCCGGCCCGCCCCGATAGCGTTCGTCCGCCTCCTCGACGAGGGTGCGGCCGTCGTCGAGATCGACCTCGACGGTGCTGCGGATCTTCTCCCAGCCCTGCGCCTCTATCTCCGGGTCGAGCACACGCTCCACCTTCCGCATCATCGCCTGCACCGGCGCACTGCGGACGAACTCGTCGTTGAATTCGTGAATGCCCGCCTTCCGCCGGAGCGCGATGGCGCTCACCATGAACGCCGGACAGAACTTCGCCTCGAGCTCGTCGGTCGCGATGGGGTACCGCAGCGGATTGAGGATGTTGGACCCGGCGCGCACGCGAATACCCACGATGCTCTCTGGCTGCACATCATGCGTGATCACCAGTCGTCGCATGGCATCCATCGTCGGATGCCCGAGCACGCCACACGGGTACGGCTTGATCGATACGCCGGGCCACACGATCGTGTGCGGGTCGCCGAGCTTGCCGACGATACGGTCGGCATCGAAGCCCTCACCATGGCTGAAGGCCTGGAAAAAGCCCCACGGCGGATCGAGGGCGTCCCGGCCGCCCGTGAAGCCTCTCGCGGCAAGCTCGGCCGCGACCACCCCGTTCTGCGACGCCCGACCCACGTGCAGCGGCTTGGTCATCGACCCGAAGTTCACGCGTATGCCGGAGGCCGAGCTCGCCGCGATGGCGAGCGTGTGCGCGATCCGGGCGCCATCGAGACCCAGTAGCCTGGCCGCGGCGACGGCCGCGCCGAACGTGCCAACGGTGCCGGACGAGTGGAAGCCCTTCATGTAGTGGCCGGGACTGATGGCCTCGGCGATCTTGCACTCGACCTCGAAGCCCGTGAGAAACGCTTCGAGGAACGCCTTGCCGGACGCATGCTGCCGCTCACCGATGGCCAGCGCCGCGACCATCGGCGGCACGGTCGGGTGCGTCAGCAATCCGAAGATTCGGTCGGCGCTGGTCGCCAGTTGCGTGTCGTCCCAGTCCAGCGCATGCCCGCTCGTCCCGTTGAGCAGCGCCGCCGAGGACGCACCGCTCCTGAACGGCTCGGGGCCGAACGCGGTGGACTCCGGTTTCCCGTCAACTGTCCGGACGTAGCCGCGCAGGATACGGCCGGCGTCCTGCGTCGATCCGGCCAGCATGACGCCGAGTCCGTCGATGACGCATCGCTTCGCGATTTGGACGGCCTCCTCCGGAAAATCCTGCCAGCAGGCCCGGCCAACGAAATCCACAACCGCGCTCGTGGCGCGCTGTTGGTCGCTCACGTTACTCCCCTCGACGTATCGGCCATTCACGGCCTCATGGGTCAGCGGCGCCACCGGAGCCGCGCCAGGAGGTCGGCCTCGTCGTTGCAGGCGAGCGCTGCGCGGACGACGGCGTCATCGGACGTCACGTCGATCTCCGGCACGCCGGCGAGACACTGGTCCGAGACCACGATGCCCCGCGCCCGCAGGATCTCGCGGACCATCTCCAGCCGGGTTGCCGCCCGGCCCTGGGCCACGCCTTCCGCCCGGCCCCGACGCCGGTGCCAGCCGAGCATCGGATCGTCGTCCGGCCCGGTGCCGTCCCGCGCGCCCAGCGCCGCGCCGACCCGGTGCAGCACCGCGAACGTCCGTTCCGAGAACCCCGTCTCGTTCAGGCCGGCGTGGATCTCGGCCGCCGTCCAGCCCGGAAACGCGCCGCTCGTGGCCGACGCCTGGAAGGCGCCCGCCACCCGCCGGTGGATCGTCAGCCCCGGCCGCCGCCGGCGCGGCCGGCTCGCCGCCCCCGGATCCGGCACCTCCACCCACACCTCGGGGAAGCCCCACGCTTCGTACAGCCCCAGCTTGGTCCGCCGCACGTCCGTCGTGTGATCGACCTCGAGCACCACGTCCGGGAAGTCGTCCTCCCCGGCCATCATCGCCTTGGGGCCCGGCAGGCGCGCGCGCCGGGGATGCACGTACACGGACTCGTCGGCCTGCAGGATGCGCCGCGGGGCGCCGTGCTCGTCGCGCTGCATCAGGTCCATCGACCCGTAGCACACGATGGCCGACCCGCGTTCGGCGGCAATGCGGTCCATCAGCGCCGTCAGCCGGCGCGACGGCCTCTCGTGATACGGGGTCGTCGGCTCGGCGACCCACGCTGTCTCGGTGGCGGCGTCCCAGAACTCGAGGCGGCCTTCCCAGGTGTCGATCTCGCTCCGCGGCACGCGCCGGGGCGTACAACCCGGGAACGCGCCCGCCGGCGGCGCCGACTCCGGTGCCGGAGCGGCCCGCGCGCCGGCGCGCGGAACGTGCGGCTGGGGTTCGAAATCAGCCATGTCTCGATCCTACAGCCGAACCGTAGAGGCGGAGGCCTGCGGAGTCGGTCCCACCCGATGGCTCCCGACAGCGCCCGACAGCACCGCCGTCCCGGCAGCCTGTCCCCGTCAGGCGCAACCGCAGGGTCGCGCTCTCGCGCCACTAAACTCCCGACGCGACCGAGGGGTAGCGCTTTCGCTCCAGCGAGACTCTCAACGCGACCCAGCGGTCGCGAGGCGACGCAGCAGCTCGACGGTGCTGTTGTCGTCGCCCCCGCGCGCGCCGGCCACCTCCAGCGGCGTCTGTTCGTTGTCGTTGAGGGCCTGCAGGTCGGCGCCGGTATCCGCCAGCAACTGGACGACGCTGTCGAGGCGTCTCGAGGCAGCGGTGTGCAACGCCGTGTTTCCGGCCGTATCCGCCGCGTTGACCTCGACCCCCGCGTCGACCGCCGCCCTGGCGGCTTCCAGCACGAGCCGCTCGTCCTCGGCCGGGTTCGGGGCCAGTCCCGGTTCTCGGCGGCGGCGGGCGGCGACTGCCGCCATCAGCGGCGTCGTGCCGTCGTCCATGACGACCTGCGGCTCGGCGCCATGGTCGGCGAGCGTCCGCACGATGCCGGGTTCGGCGAAGTGCGCGGCCAGCCAGAAGGCGGTGGCGCCGACCACGTCGTGCTCCAGAACGTAGTCGGGGCTGTTGCGCCGGCCCGGGCTGCCGCGGGTCACTGGTGCATTCGGGTCGGCCGCGCGCGCCAGCAACGCCGCCGCCAGCGTCTCGTCGCCGCGCAGCGTGGCGGCGTGCAGGGCAGAGTAGCCGGCCTCGGCCGCGTTCGGGTCCGCACCCTGCTCGAGCAGGAACAGGGCGAGCGCGGTATGGCCGCTGTGCGCCGCCACGACGAGGGCGCTCGTGCCCGATGCCCCCGTGTCGTTCACGTCGGCGCCCGCCGCCACCAGATGTCTGGCGGCATCGAGATTGCCCTGTCGGGCCGCGAACAGGATGGGGGTGTTGCTGCCCTGCACGATGTCGATCACCCCGACCGGGTTGAACCCGGCGGTCCGCGTGTGGATGCGCCGCGGCCGCGGGGCCGAGCGCGCATGGACATCCGCCCCGACCGCGACCAGGGCTTCCACGACGTCGGGATGCTGCTGGGCCACGGCCCACATCAGCGCCGTCTGCCCCCGCGCCTGCTCCCGGGCGTGCAGGTCCGCCCCGTGGGACGCCAGGAGGCGCACCGCCTCCGCGGACCCGGTGCGGGACGCGGTCATCAGCACCGTTTCGCCCGAGGGCAGCGCGGCGTTCGCATCGGCGCCGGCCGCCAGCAGGGCCGCGACCATCGTCTCGCTGCCGTTGAGGCAGGCCAACCAGAGCGGCGTGACGCCGAAGTCGTTCGCCGCGTCGACGGGGGCGCCGGCCCGAACGAGCGCGTCGGCCATCGCCGCATCGTCCCAGTAGGCGGCCCAGTGCAGGGCGGTCGCGCCGTCCGCCTGCCGGGTATTCGCGGAAACACCCTGTTCGAGCAGGGCGATCACCAGCGTCGTGTCCGGCGCCCGGGCGGCGTCAAGCAGCCGTGTGTCCTGAGCGGCGGCGCCGAGACTGGCCATGGCCAGCAGCGGCGCTGCCAAGAGCATCAATCCGGCCAGCTTTCTCGTATGCACGCTCTTCGTCCTCCACGGGCGGGTATCCCCCGCGCACGAAAACACTTCCCGCAAGCGGTTCCGTTTCTCTACGCGACGCGCTTGCCGGTGATGGCCTCACGGAGGCCTTGGAGCAGGCCTTCAAGATGCGCCATTCGCTCGCGGAGCAAGCCCATCTGTTCACCCAAGGCGTCAATCCGCTTGCCCTGGCCGCGAATCTCGTCGCGCAGACTTCGGAACGACGCGCCGATCGCAATCAGAATCGTGATGGCAGCCCCGACGACTGTCCAAGCGGTAGCGTCCATGTCGAGATCCTACCGCGACGGCGGGTCTTGCGGACCCGGCCTGTCTCCAGGTCGGGCTGAGAACCGAGCCGCCCCGACCGCGAGCCGCGCCATCCGGTCAGGTGTTCGGCCCCCGTTTTCGCCCTGGGAGTCTCGCGCCAGTGACGCCGGCACAGGCGAACGGCGTCACGGATCGACCGTGATCTCGCCCACCGCCCAGGGATGGTCCTCGCAGTGATAGAGGAAGGTCCCCGGCTCGTCGAACGCGACGAAGTCCCACAGGCCCGGCGCGAGGGTGCCGGTGCTCCAGCTGCCGTCGCGCGCCGACACGGTGTGGGCGATCTCGCCGTTGTTGGTGAACCGGACGCGCGTGCCGGCGGTGACGCGGGCGCGGACCGGGTTGAAGTTGTGCTCGTCGAACGCGTAGCGCCGGCCGCCGACCGAGCCCCGCGGGTTCTCGAGCAGGGTCGCGGTGTCGATTTCGTCGGTCTCGCGCGGGGCGGGGCCGCTCGGCTGGTCGTCCACCGGCGGGTCCGGCGAGGGCTCGCCGCGCGCCGGCACGGTGCCGTCGAGGGTGAACGCCCAGAGCGCGGGGCCCATCGCGATGGCGATGTACTGGGTGCCGTCGAGCTCATAGCTCGAGGCCGGGCCGGGGCGCAGCCGCGCCCCCTCCTCCTGCGTGCGGAACGCCCAGCGGCGGACGCCGGTGCGCACGTCGTAGGCCTCCGCCTGTCCCCCCGGCGAGCCCCGGAACAGCAGGCCGCCCGCGGTGACGAGCGGACCGCTCACGCCGAGGAACGCGCTCGGCATCTCGTTCTTCCAGACCACGCGGCCGGTCGCGGTGTCGACGGCGGCCAGCACCCCGACCGCGTCGGGCAGCGTGAGGTGGAACCGCGCGGTGTTCCAGACGAACGGATCCGCGAAGCGACGGGCGCGGCCGACGTGGGCGCGCCCCTGCGCGTAGATGTAGCCGGTCTGCGGCGAGAACGCCATCGGCGTGACCCGCACCAGCGGAATCGGAACCCCCGGCGCCACCACCATCTGCTCGTCGACCGACGGCGGCGTGTAGCTGCTGCAGTTGAGCTGGAACGGCGGCGGCACCCGGTCGCGCCAGTACGAGCACTCGAAGAGGATGCTCTCGGTCCGCACCGGGAACGGCTGGGTCGGCACGGTGCGCTGGTGCGCGTCCTGCGGCACCTCGCGCTCCTCGATGGGCAGGAGCGGCTCGCCCGTCTCGCGGTTGAACAGGAACAGGTAGCCGTCGGCGCGCATCGCGGCCACCGCCTTCACCGGCTCGCCGTCGACGGTCGTGTCGTAGAGCAGCAGCGGCGTGGCGATGTCCGCGTCCCAGATGTCGTGGCGCACCACCTGGTAGTGCCACCGCCGCTCGCCCGTCTCCATGTCGAGTGCGAGGACCGAGGCCGTGAACAGGTTGTCGCCCTCGCGGATCTCGCCGCCGAACATCGGCACCGGGTTGCCGGTCGAGAAGTAGACCATGCCGAGGTCCGGGTCGACGGTGCCGACGAGCCACACGCCGCCGCCCCCGAACTCCCACGAGTCATTGTCCTGCGGCCACGTGTCGTGGCCCAACTCGCCGGGACGCGGGACGACGAAGAAGGTCCACTCGATATCGCCGGTCGCGGCGTCGAGGGCGAGCACGCGCCCCTGCCCGCCGACGTCGCCGTTCGCGAGGCCGACGAACACCTTGCCGCGCGCGTACATCGGCGCGGTCGTCACCGACTCGCCCCGCGTCCGCTCCTCGCTCCCGACCCGCGTCGCCCAGACGAGCTCGCCGGTCTGCTGGCTGAGCGCGATGACCTCGCCGCTGCGCGTGCCGAAGAAGACGTGGCCGTCGCCCAGCACCACGCCCTGCCACGACGGGACCCGCCCCGCCTCGGCGTCGGGCTCCCAGCGCCACACCGGATCGCCGGTCCGCGCGTCGAACGCGAAGACGTTGGCGCCGCCCGTCAGGTAGATCACGCCGTCCACGACCACCGGGGTCGCGCGCGACGCGGCGCCGCCCGGCAGCGGCGTCACCCACGCCCCGCCGAGGCGATCGACGGTGTCTGTGGCGATGGCGTCGAGGCTGGTGTAGCGCGAGCTGGACCAGTTCCCGCCGGTGAACGGCCAGTCGGTGGAAGGGTAGCCGCGGCCCGGCTCGGGCGCCTGCCCGGCGAGGCCGACCGTGAGCACCGCGAGCGTGATCGCCGACGCAACGGCGACGACGAGTGAACGATACCGAGACATGGCGCTCTCCTCTTCTGCGGTCTCCGGCCGCGGGGCGGTCACGACACCCCGCGGGCCACTCCCCTTCCGATGCGCTCCATTCAACCACAGAGTTCGGCCGCCTCCCAACATTCGGTCTGCCAGCACGAAGAACTCGAACGCCGGCTCGACGACCACCAGAGTTCGGCCGCCTCCCAACATTCGGTCTGTCAGCACGAGGAACTCGAACGCCGGCTCGACGACCACCGCCGCGTCCGAAGCCCGCACCCTCGCGAAGGACTCGAATGCCAGCTTGCCGACACCGCCGCATCCGAAGCCCGCACTACTCGCGATAGCCGCCGTCGTCGGGGCACCCGCCAACCGAATGGAGTTGCCCGACATGGATGGACGATCCAAGATGGCATCGGCGAAGATGCCCCGACGGAAACGAACAAAACCCGGAGGCGACGGTGGACCGAAGAACGCTCTTGAAGATGGGCGGCATGGGCCTCGTGGGCGCCGGCCTGGGCGGCTGCTCGGCGCGGTCGGCACCGCCGCCGCCGCGACCGTCTCTGCGGCTCGCGCCGGTGCGCGCCGAATGGGACCGGGTCATCCGCACCACCGTCGGGCTGCGCCCGCACCGCCCCTCCGGCTTCCTGCTGCGTGCCCACCAGCTCGACGACACCACCGTAATCCACAACTACGGCCACGGCGGCTCCGGCATGTCGCTCTCCTGGGGCACGGGACGGATGGCTGCCGAAATGGCTCTCGGCCACGACAGCCGCCGGGCCGCGGTCATCGGTTGCGGAGCCGTGGGCCTCACCGCCGCGCGCCAGCTGCAACGGCGCGGGTTCGCAGTGACCATCTACGCCATGTCGGTACCGCCGAACACGACCTCGAACATGTCGTTGGCGGGCTTCACCCCCACCTCGGGGCTAATCGACGGCGACCTCAGGACACCCGCCTGGGACGCCCAATTCCGCGAAGCCGCCGAGATTTCCTACCGCGAGCTGCAACTGCTGGCGGGGAGGGGATTCGGCGTTTCCTGGGTCGACCGCTACGGTCTCCGCGACACGCGCCCGGGCGCCGCGGGGGGCGACGCCGGGGAGGATGAAGAGCCGCTGCTTCCCGCCCATCTGCGCACCGGCGAGTTCACGCTGGGACCCGGGGAGCATCCCTTCCCCAGCCGCTACGCGATCCGGCGCAACCAGCTGCGCATCGAGCCGTCCATCTACCTGGACGCGCTGGTCCACGACTTCATCGACTTCGGCGGGCGCATCGAGATCCGCAAGTTCACCGAGCCGCGCGAGCTGGTGGAGTTGAGCGAGCCGCTGGTCGTCAACTGCACCGGGCTGGGCGCGCGCGACCTCTTCGCCGACGACGAGCTGCTGCCGCTGAAGGGGCAGCTCACCGTGCTCGTGCCCCAGGAGGAGGTCGACTGGGGCATCTCCGGCGACCCGCCCGACGGCGCGCCCCGCGGCGTCCTCGGCATCCACATGCAACCGCGCAGCGACGGCATCGTCCTGGGCGGCACGTCGGAGCGGGGCGAGTGGTCGATGGAGCCGAACCAGGACGCGATGCAGCGCATCGTCACCGCGCACATGGCGGTCTACTCGGCGATGCGCGGCTGACCTGTCCTCGCCCCAGCGCCTCCAACGGCGGGCTCACGGCAGCGCGCGCGCCACCAGCGAGCCGGAGAACAGGCGGGATCGACCAGCTCCGCTATCCTCAGTTGGAGTGCACGTGAGCTCCGGGGTCGCAGCCATTCGTGGGGCAATGGCCCCTGGCGGTCGGACGAAGGTCGCAGAGAGGGCGGTCATGAGTAACCTGATCCTGGGCAACGTCCGGGTCACCCGGTACACGCACGAGGAAGCCGGCCTGGTCGAGTACCGGATCCGCTGGACGGCGGAGATTGACGCCGTTGCAGCCGAGGCGGCGGCGCAGCGCGGCGTGGAGACGCAGGCGCTGATCGCCCGCGCCATCTACGCAGCGATTGCCGCCCAGACGGGGACCCTTGTCGCGGAACGCGAAACCGAGCACTGAGGCTTGGCTGCCAACCGAACCAGAACTTCGCCGATGGCGTTCGCGACTGCTCGACCAACTGCGTGTCCGCGAGGATGACTTTTGATGCCCTACAGCTACCCTTGTCGCATCGAGCGCGATGGAGACGACTGGGTGGCGTCCTTCCCGGACGTCCCGGAAGCGCTCACCGGCGGCAATGACTACGAACAGACCGTCGGGCTTGCGGCCGATGCGCTGGTCACCGCACTGAGTCGCTGCTACGTGGAGCGCCGACGGGAGTTGCCGCCGCCCGGTGCACGCACGCCCGGCGAGGTCCTGATCCGCGTGCCGGCTCTGGTCGCCGGAAAGTTGGCGCTGTATCGCTCAGGGTAGAGGGGGTCGGCCCACTGGTTGATTTCCGCGATCCGCTCGGGCCACGGGAACTCGGCCAGGTGCAGCGCGCGCACGAGGTCGCGGAACGTATGGGCGCCCTGCGCCCAGGCCTCGAAGAGCTCCGTGAAGGTGGCCTCCGTTCCCCACGTGTAGATGATGCTCTTCTGCCGCTGGTCGGGGGTGTCGGTGTGGAACGCGTCGTAGAACTCCTCCGTCGTCGGCGGCCGTTCCCGGCCGCAGCAGCTTCGGGCGATGCGCCACTGGACGGCATGGCTCCTGCGGCCGGTGAGGGCCGGATCCAGATCGGGACAGAGGTTCCGGAACGCTTCCGCGGCGGCCGGCTCGTCGCTGAAAGCCTCGGGCGGCTTCAACTCGCAGCGCCGCGCCTCTTCGTCGAACCTGCGGCGGCGTTCCTGTTGGTCCCTGGCCCACTCTTCGCTGGTCATGGACGTGGCCTCCGCGAGGCAGCGGCGCGCCAGTGTGGATCGAGTCGTCATGCGCCGATCAGCCTATCGAGACGCTTGAGCAGCGCCTCGTAGTCACGCACCCATGTACAGATCGCATCGACCGTCTCGTCCGGCAGCGTCAGGCGTTCCGCCAGACCATCGAGATACCGCTCTTCCTCGGCGCTCATCTCATCGACCAGCGCCAACGTCACCGCATCGCGAAAGACCAGAACCCGCGTGGCCCACGGCAGCGCCGACAGGTCACGGGGCACCGCGGGGAGATCGTCGAGGTCCACCTCGAAACGGGCGGCGTGGTGTTCGAGAAGCTCCCGCTCGGCGGGATGAAGCCCGTCCGCGTGCGCGACCTCCGACAGAGTCGCAACGTACAGCGCCGGCGACAGCCCATCGAGTGGATTGCGCAGGGGGTCCATGCTCACTCCCGCATGAAGTCGTCGAGATCTCCGGTCGTACGGAGAATCAGCGTATCGGGCACGCCGACGGTCTTCGCCAACTCAACGCTGGCCCTCAAGAGGTGGGCGTTCACCTCGGGGTCGAAGGCGGTCGCAGCCAAGCGCTCCAGGTTTCCGAACCAGGCGTCCAACCGTTGCATCACGGCGCGAAACTCCTCGTCGAGCTGCCCGAAGGCGTACCGCTCGTACTCGGCGAGCCGTGAGATCAAAGTGGACGCCGATTGTCCCAAACCGTGCTCGAGGGCCGACGCGACAAGTCTTCCGGCGAGACTGCCGAGCAGCACACCGAGCAGCGGAACAGGAATCAGGGCTTGGCCGGCCGTGGCTGCCAACCCCACTACGGCCATGTCCATGGCGACGATGTGCGACATCTCCACGAACTGATCGCCGTCTATCGTGCGGGCGTGATAGTCCCGTAGAAGCACTCCGACGCCCCTCAAGGTACTGATGAGCGAGCCAGCGAACGGCGCCGCCAACGCCGTAGAGTTCGTCAGCACGTAGAGCGTGCTGCCGGCAACCGCTCCGCCGGCGGCGCCCTGCACCGCCACGACGCCGACATCCTGCCAATCCCGGATCGAGAACTCTCCGCGGAAGGCATTCCTGCCCTCTCGGTACTTGATCCAGATTGCCTGCGCCAAGCCGACTCCACCCCCGGCCGCCGCGCCGACACCCGCGGCCTTGATGAACCCAGCCGCGGATGAGCCATGCGCGTCCCGCGCCGTCTGCTTCAGTTCCTCGTTCTCCCGAGCGAGCCTGTCCTCACGGTCGCGAAGCGTGTCGTGGACACGTCCCCGTTGAACCTCGGCGTAACTGCCGTCGCCAGGCTCGATCAGCTCATCCACCGGTCGGCCCGTCGCCTGCTCGAGATCATCGACTCGGCCCTGGAGCGCCCTTGCGCGGAGGTCGGACAGACCCCCGATCCCACCCGTCCGGCGCAGCCCCTCCAACTGCCGATGCTGGTCACCGGGAATATGGTAACGACCGTGCCCGTCAGAGAAGTCCGCGTACTTCTCCGCGTGGGAAGCCACACCGCCCAGCGTATTTCGAAGGCCGTTGTAGTACTTGGACTGTATGTCCACGCCGTCCATCCGGTAATCCACCGGACCGGTACGTGGCACGCCGTCGAACGTTGCGGTCGGAGCACGGCCGTGGAGCACGTCCAAGGCGCGGCTCACGCCCACGTGGACCTGCTCGGCGATCTCGCCGTGCTTGGTGTCTGCCCTGCCGAGGATGTTCGCTGGCGATCCCACGAAGTCGCGGACGGCCTGCAGTTCCCGCATGGCGCCGAGAAGAACCCGATCCTGCTCCCGTAGCACGCCGGAGAGTTCACCGGCTCGACTCGACTCTTCCAGGCCGGCCCAGGCCGCTGCGACTTGCGCGGCGACATGCAAGTCGCCCCGATCGGAGGGGGACCGCTTCACAACGCGACCTCTCTGCGAAGCAGCTCGCCGAGCGAGCGAACGTGATTGACGAGGGCCGCGAGACGTTCCTTTTGTCCGTGATCGAACTGTTGGTAGTCGTTCGGGGCGTTGTCTCGAAGCCAACCGATGGAAGCCAGCGTGCCCTCGGTGTGAGTTTTGGTACTAGCCGCGAGACCCTCGATTTCCCGGCTAACCGTCCGTAGGGAAAGGATCTCCCCTTCGGCCCGGACACGCTCCTGTGCAGCCCGGCGGGCAAGATCGCGGTTGCGGTAGTGGAGATAGATTCCCGAGCCCGCCAGCGCGACGCCGCCGATGGTCCAGCCCACCGGTCCGGCCAGGGCCAGAAGCGTGTTTCCGGCCGCCATGCCGCCGCCGCCGGCCGCGAGGGCCCCGCCGCCCAGCCAAGCGAGGGCGGCGTTGGCCGCGGCGGCGCCAGACAGGGCGGAGATGGCCGTTCCCGTCGATGCCGTGCCGAAAGTCGTCGCCACCGCCATGGCCACCGACGGACCGAAGGCGGCCAGCCCGACCCCGGCGGTGGCGCCGGCCACACCCGTGCCGCTCCCAATTGCCGCGGACTTGGCGGCTTCCGTCTCGATCCGATGCACGGCGTTCTCGAACCGATCGACTTCGATGCGATACTCGCGCACCGACCCGTCGAACTCTCGGGGAGAATTCGCCAATCGGTTCACGTACTCCGCGATCGGCTCGACGACCTGGACGACGGCTCGTTGGCGCTGTTCGAACAGGTGCACGCTCGCCTGCGCGACTCCCTTGCGAACGGCTTCGTGTCTTGCAAGCGATTCCCGGAGCTTCTCGACGGCCTCGCGCCGCGCGGAAGCATTGAACACCGATTCGCCCAACTGCCCGGCCGCCTCCGCGGATGAAACCCACGCTTCCGCGACCGCTCCACCCACCTTCCCCAGGTTCCCGGGCGCCTCCATCGATGCACTGGACCCGCTACGGCAGCGCGTAGGCCGCCAGCGAGCCGGGGAAACCGGTCTGGATGCTGCCGATCTGGACGACGATGTACTGCTTGCCCTCGTGCAGGTAGGTCATCATGCCGTACTGCCCGGGGGCGGGGAGCTCGACGCTTCCGCGGATCTCGCCGGTGTACTTGTCGCGGCCGTGCAGCAGCAGCGGCCCGTCCGGCACGATCTGCCGCGTCCCCTCGCTGAGGGAGCGGGTCTGCACGAGCAGGTCACCGGTCACCATCTGGATCGAGAAGCCGGCGCCGCCCGCGTTCGGGATGTCGACGCCGGCCAGACGCGGATTCTCGCGGATGACCTGTGCGGTCTCGCCGACCGGCAGCGACCAGGCCTTCTCGCCGGTGTTCATCTGGTATGCGGTGAGCTGGTTGTCCATCGGCTTGTAGAGCCGCAGGCCGTCGATGCGCGGCAGGCCCGATACCGAGACGAACGGCTCCTGCTCGGGGGTGGGCCGGCGGAAGCCGCCGGGCAGCCACGCCGCCACCGTGGTGCCGGTGGTGGGCGTCGAGTTGGGGGTGGCGCCCCCCGGGCCGGGCCGCGCGTAGTCGGGGTTGTCCTCGTCGACGCCGCCGGTGGGCCGCATGAACGACGGGGCGTTGCAGCTCCGGCGGTGCGAGTTGAACATCATCCCGGTGCTCGGGTCGGCGACCGGCGGGTGCGGGATGACGTTGCCGCCGCCGAGGCAGCCGACGTTGTTGTAGAAGTCGTTGGTGTGGTTCTCGGGGAGGGCCGGGACATAGAGGCCGCCGAGCCGGTAGTGCTCGAGGATGGCCAGCGCCTCTTGCCGCAGCTCCGGCGTGTAGTCGATGACGAACTCCTCGGTCAGGCCGGTGAGCAGGATGGGATCGACGGGCTCGGGCCGGGTCGGGTACGCCTGCCGGGGCGACGTGTAGTTGCCGGGGACCTGGGTCTGGATGACTTCCCGCTCCTCGATGGGCCAGATGGGCTCGCCGGTCTCGCGGTTGAACGCGAAGACCAGGCCCTGCTTCGTGTTCTGGATCAGGGCCGGTATGCGCTCCCCGTCCACCGTCAGGTCCATCAGCATCGGCGGGGTGGGCAGGTCGTAGTTCCACTGGTCGCTGCGGTGGATCTGGAAGTGCCAGCGCCGCTCGCCGGTCTCGACGTCGAGGGCGATGACGCTACCGCCGAACAGGTTGTCGCCAGGCCGGTGGCCCGCGTAGCTCTGGACGGTCGAGGCGTTGGTCACGAGATAGACGAGCCCCAGCTCGGGGTCGGCGGAGGCCGGAGCCCACGTCGACATGTCGCCCGACCACTGCCAGGCGTCGTTGTGCCACGTCTCGTGGCCGAACTCGCCGGGGCGCGGAATCGTGTGGAACTTCCAGAGCACTTCGCCGGTCGCGGCGTCGACGCCCATGATGTCGCCGGGGACGTTCTCGATGCGGGTCTGCCCGTAGCTCGGCTGGTGGCCGACGAGCACCACGACCACCCCGTTCACCACGATGGGCGGGGCCGAGGCGGTGACCATGCCGAGCTCGCGGGGGATGCCGTAGCCGGGATCGTAGCTGGCCGCGCGGTCGAGCCAGCGGCCCCAGTCCTCGACGAGGGGCGGAATCAGGTCGAGACCGCCGGACGCGGGAAAGCCCTCGAGCGGGATCTGGCGGCCCCAGTTCTCCAGCGGCAGGCCGGTCTCGGCGTCGAGCGCCCACAGGAAGAAGGCGGGGCTGGTGACGAAGATCACGCCGCGGCCGTTCACTTCGGCATAGGCGACCCCCTTCCCGTAGGCCTGCCGGGGCGAGCGCAGGTGCCGGACGGTCTCGGGCTCACGGAACATCCAGAGGGTCTCGCCGGTGCCCGGATCGATCGCCACCACCTGCCGGCGCGGCGACGCCACGGTGTAGAGGACGCCGTCGACGTAGATCGGCGTGGACCGGTTGAAGTAGTCGAGGTTGGGCCCGAAGTTGTCGCCGCGCCAGATCCACGCCACCTCGAGGTCGGAGAAGTTGTCGCCGTCGATCTGGTCGAGGGCCGACGAGCGGGTGTGCCCGGCGTCGCCGCCGAGGTAGCGCCACTCCCCGTTCTCGGTCCCCGTCAGACGCTGCGCCGAAGCGGCCGCGGCCAGCAGCAGCACCGCGGCGCCGACGGCGAAACGACCCTGCGCCCGCGATATGAAGCGTTCATGCATGGTGTCTTCCATTCGCTTGCCGGACTGTGTTCGTGCGTGTCCCGTGATTCGTCGCCATCCTACCGCGTCCGGGAACTAGCGTCCAAGAAGGGCGCCACTCGCGTACCCCTCGGTGACCTGCTGCACCGTCAATCCCGTTGGGGACGCCCGGGCTCGCTTGGACGACGTCACATTCATGCTTCAGCGTGGCTGCCGACACGGCTCTGCACCCGGGTAACGAAGGGCTATCCGTCCGGCGCCGTGTCGATCCGCCAGTTGCCGGACGCCACCGGAATTCGTAGCCCGTGGCTACGATTGCCGCCCCACCAGCCCTCCAGGAGTCCGCGCCGTTCTACGGCGCAGACTCCCGGCCCGCGTGCAGGGCCACACGGCGCCCGATCGCGGATCTCAGCGCGCGGTGGTCATGTAGTCGAGGGTGAGGTTGGTCAGGGCGCGGACGCCCACCAGGAGGGCCTGCTCGTCGGCGAAGAACAGCGGCGAGTGGTTCACCGGCGCGGTGGCCGGGTCCTGGTCGTTCGGCGTGACCCCGAGGAAGAAGAACAGCCCCGGCACCTCGTGCTGGAAGTAGGAGAAGTCTTCGGCGACGGTCATCAGGTCCTGCACGTCGACCGAGTCATCGCCGGCGACCCGCTGCAGGGTGGGAACCATCCGCCCGGTGAGCTCGGGGTCGTTGACGGTCACCGGATAGCCGTGGGTGATCGACACCTCGGCGGTCGCCCCGGCGCTCGCCGCGATCTGCTCCGCCGTCTGGCGGACCCGCCGGTGGATGTCCTGGCGCACGTCGGCGTCGAACGTCCGGATCGTGCCCATCATCTCCACCTCGTCCGGGATGATGTTGCCCCGAATGCCGCCGTGGATGCTGCCGATGGTGATGATGGACGGGGTCAGCGTGACCGGAAGCTGGCGGCTCGCCACGGTCTGCAGCCCCATGACGATCTGGGAGGAGACCACGATCGGGTCGATCCCGCCCCAGGGGGCCGCGCCGTGGGTCTGCCGTCCCCGCACCACGATGCGGAGCCAGTCGGCGCTGGCCATCGTGCTGCCGGACCGGTAGGACAGCCGCCCCACCGGCCCCGGACCGACGTGCAACCCGAAGATCACCTCAGGCCGCGGGTTCTCGAAGGCGCCTTCTTCGAGCATCAGCTCGGCCCCGCCGCGCTCGCCCTCGGGCGCCCCTTCCTCGGCCGGCTGGAAGATGAACCTCACCGATCCGGGCAGGTCCTCGCGCACCGAGGCAAGCACGTCGGCCACCCCCATGAGGATGGCGACGTGGTTGTCATGACCGCAGGCGTGCATGACGCCGACCTCCTGGCCGTTGTACACCGCCCGCTCGCGGGACGCGAACGGCAGGTCCACCTGCTCGGTGACCGGCAACGCGTCCATGTCGGCGCGCAACGCCACCACCGGTCCGGGCCGCCCGCCCCGCAGGGTGGCCACGACGCCGGTATGCGCCACCTCCGTCTGCACCTCCATGCCCAGCGCGCGCAGATGGTCCGCGACCAGGGCGGCGGTGCGGAACTCCCGATTGCTCAGCTCGGGATGCTGGTGAATGTCTCGCCGCCAAGTCACCACTTGCGGCTCGACGGCGCGGGCGCGTTCCTCGGCCGCCTGCCGCAGCGCGTAGACGTCCGTCTCCTGGGCCAGCGCCGGCGCCCCGATGCACGCCGCCAGCACCGCCGCCGCCGCGCGCCACGTCCCCGGCATCCGCCGCGCTTGCTCGATTCTGTCTCTGTTCATGGTCCCTCCCCGTCTCTCTCTGGGATCCATTCTCTACCAGAATACGGGTGAGGCGGGCCAGTCGCGGCGGGACGCGGGTGGGGGCGAAGCCCCGCCGGGAGACCTTGCCCGACGAGGCCGAAGAAGTGATAGAGTTACGGGACGAGTGCAGTCGGCGGCCCCGAAGACGGGCCGAGGCTGTCTCCGATCCGACAGGCGCCGGCGACACGACATCTCCCCGGCGACGGCTCGCGGGAGCGTGCCCGGCCGGGCTTCCCGCCCAGATCCGCCGGGTTCGGCTCGAGTCGGTGAAGACGATACGTAATGTCCCGGACCCCGCGGACTCGTGAGCGGGCGGCCCGGGACGCGTCTCACAACACACGTACGCGAAGCGCATTCTGAACTCTGGCGTCCCAGGTAAGGGGAACGCGGCTTTGGCGACCCGCCGCCGCGCGGA
Source organism: Vicinamibacterales bacterium (assembly GCA_965229825.1). Classification (GTDB taxonomy): domain Bacteria; phylum Acidobacteriota; class Vicinamibacteria; order Vicinamibacterales; family UBA8438; genus JAJEEA01. The sequence goes on along the minus strand of CBDDJQ010000007.1, from coordinate 12,917 downwards.
GTCGAGCCCCCCCGAACCGGACGCCTTTTTGCGCCGCATGGAGGTCCGTCGATGCGCCGGGTTCCCAGCCCCCGCAACCGGACCGGCGCTGGCGCGGGAGCTCGAGACCGATGCTTGATGCGAATCACGTGAGCCGCGGTTCGGCGACGAGTGACAGCCCGAAGCGCGTGCAGTACATCCGCAAACTGGATGAGGTCGAACAGCTTTCCGCGCAGGAACGGGACCGGTTGGGGCCGGTGGCGTCCCGATACGTCTTCCGCGCCAACGACTACTATCTCGGCCTGATCGACTGGGACGATCCGGACGACCCGATCCGGCAGTTGATCATCCCCCGCGAGGAAGAGCTGACCGAGTGGGGCAAGCTCGACGCCAGCAACGAAGAGTCGATCACGGTGGCCCGCGGCGTGCAGCACAAGTACACCGACACGGTGTTGCTGCTGTGCAACGAAGTGTGCGGGGCGTACTGCCGCTACTGCTTCCGCAAGCGCCTCTTCATGGACGAGAACGACGAGGTCACCAACGACGTGACCGAGGGGCTGCAGTACATCGCGGACCATCCGGAGGTCACGAACGTGCTGCTGACCGGCGGCGACCCGCTGTTGATGAGCACCCGGCGGCTCGTGGAGATCTTCGAGGCCCTGCGCGCGATTCCGCACGTGCAGATCATTCGCATCGGGTCGAAGATGCCGGCGTTCGATCCCTACCGGATCCTCGGGGACCCCGATCTGCACGCCGCTTTCCGCAAGTACTCGACCCCCACCCGGCGCATCTACCTGATGGCGCACTTCGACCACCCGCGCGAGCTGACGGATCTGGCGGTTCAGGGCATCGACACCTGCATCCGCAACGGCGTCATCTGCGTCAACCAGTGCCCCCTCATCCGCGGCGTCAACGACAGTCCGCGGGTGCTGGCCGAGATGTACGCGAAGCTGTCGCACATCGGCTGCACGCCGTACTACCTGTTCCAGGGGCGCCCGACGGCCGGCAACGAACCCTACGAGATCCCCATCGTGCAGGGCTGGTCGATCTTCCAGCAGGCGCTGACCCGCGGATCGGGTCTCGCGCGGCGGGCGCGCTACTGCATGTCCCACGAGACCGGCAAGGTGGAGATTCTGGGAATCGACGCCGAGCACGTGTACCTGCGCTACCACCAGGCGAAGTTCGCCGACGACCTGGGGCGGTTCTTCGTCCGCCGCCGGAACGACGGGGCCTACTGGCTCGACCAGTTGGAGGTCGTCGACCGCGAGCCCGTGCACGCCTGATCCGCCGCCGCGAGCGGCGGCAATCGCCGGATCTCGGCGGCAACGTCGGGCAGCATCATCCCCGGCGCCCGGCCTCCTGCTCCCGATACGTGTCGGTCTCGAGCTCATCGACCAGCTGGTTGAGCCTGACCACGTCGAATCCGGACCGCATGCGAAGCTGTTGTGGCTTCGTGCGGTACTTCTTCGCTCCGGGTGTCCGTTGGTCGCTCCACAGACCCTCGCGGAGCAGCATCACACCGCACCCCTTGAGCGCGTGCTACGAGCACGTGCTTCTGCGTTACGATTACGTGAGGTTTCCGATCCCCTGCGGATCGTCTGACCGTGGCACGACCACTCCTGTTGGCGGGACCAGCATGGAGCTCGTCGACCCGCCAACCGGCACAGTCTGAGCCGACTCACGACTGCCGCTCCATCCGGTCGGCCGTTTCTTCCGGAGGGACGACGCGCCCGGCTGGGTTCTCGACAGGACGCTCATGGCCTGGACGGTGCCGGAATACACTCGAAGCCAAGTCAACGACGCGGGGGTGACCCTGGTCGATTCGTCGGCCTCACCACACGACAAGCGGCGGGCTCGCACGATCGTCAACAACTGGCGAGCCTCTCACAGCTTCCCGCTGAATGCGCTGCAGATGAACCTGCGAAACACCGTCGCCGGGTTCGGCGAGGCGGCGTTGGTGGCTCAGCGGCTCAAGCGGCTGTCGTCGATCGAAGCCAAGCTCCGGCGTTCCCACCACATGCAACTCGCCCGGATGCACGACATCGGCGGGTGCCGAACCGTCCTCCCCTTCGCCGGCGACGTTCTGAGCGTGGTTCGCCATTATGACAAGAGCCGGGCACTGCACGAGCTGCTGAGACGCTACGACTACCTCGCAAGCCCGAGAGACAGCGGCTACCGCGGCGTCCATCTCGTCTACGGCTACCGGACGAGGAGCGAGGGGCACGCGGTGTACGGCGGCATGCGGGTCGAGATTCAGCTTCGGTCGCGATTGCAGCATGCGTGGGCCACCGCCGTCGAGACCGTCGGGACCTTCTCGGGCCAGGCGTTGAAGTCGAGCGAGGGCAACGAGGCGTGGCTGCGCTTCTTCTCGTTGATGGCGACGGAACTCGCCTGCACCGAAGGGCTTCCACCCGTCCCCGGCACGCCCGGCGATCGAGGGACGCTGCGCCGCGAACTCGTGCGGTTGGCCGCGGAGCTCGACGCCGTCGCGCGTTTGGAGGCGTACGGCCGCACCTTGAAAGTACTCGAAGGCGACGTCCGAAACGGCCGGGCCGCCTACTTCCACATCTACCTGGATCTCGCCGGCGGCAGCGTTCGCTGGAACGAGTACTCCGCAGACGAGCTCGAGGAAGCGATTCGCGCCTACGAAGAAGTCGAGACCGCCATCCGGCGGTTCCCGGGCGCTGAAACGGTGCTCGTACAGGTCGGCTCCGTCGAGGCGCTTCGGCGTGCCTACCCGAACTACTTCGCCGATACGACCGTATTCGTCGCCGAGCTCAAGAAGGCGATCAAGGGAAATGTGCGTCTACCGAAACGCCGCGCACGCGCTTGACCCGCTCAGGCGTGCGGCAAAGGCCAGGGCGGCCAGGATGTCGTCCGGCTCCAGGTCGTCGTAGTCCGACAGAATCTCCTCGCTGCTCATCCCCGCACTCAGCAGCGTCAGAATCAACTCGACGGGATACCGCAGTCCGCGGATGCACGGCCTGCCGTGACAGATGTCCGGGTCGATGGTGATTCGCTCGGTCATCTTCGGCGGCAGCCGGCCGGCGCGCGGACCCGCGCCCCCGGGCGGGGCCGCGGGCCGGCGCCCCCATCAGACGAACATGCCCATCGTCTTCAGCTTCTCGCCCAGCACCTTCTCCGAGGCGGGGTGCCTCAGGAACTCCTCGATGAGGCTGGCGTAGACGCGGCGGAAGTCGACGGTGTGCTGCAGGTTGTCGCCGTGCACGAGCTCGGTGAGGCTCGGCGGGGTGCTGTACTGGCCGCCCTGGACCCCGCCGCCGATCACGAACGAGACGTTGGCGGTGCCGTGGTCGGTGCCGCGGTTGGTGTTCTCGGGCACCCGGCGGCCGAACTCGCTGTGGATGAAGACGGCCACCTCGTCCTGCTTGCCGAGGCGCTTCATCTCCTCGAAGAAGGCCCAGACCGCGTCCGAGCAGTACTGCACCTGCCGGTTGTGCGGGCTCTCCTGGTTGACGTGGGTGTCGAACAGGCTGCCCTGCAGCCGGACGTAGTAGAGCCGGGCCGGGAAGTCGTTCTCGATCAGGGCCACGACCTTGTCGAGGTCGAGGAGGCGCAGGTCGGGGTTGCGGGTGCTGTTGTAGTTGTCCCAGGCCTGGCTGACGAGGGCGGAGGCGTCGCGGGCGCTCCGGTTCACGTCGAGCAGGAACTTGTGGGCGGCGCTGCGCGCCTCCTGCCCCACCCCGAGGTGGTCGACGTACGGCTGCTGGGGGTGAAAGACGGCGCGGGTGAACGCGGACGGCTCGTCGAAGACGACCGGGACGTGCTGCCGGGCGCGCACCGCCAGGCTCTGGGTCGACGAGATGTTGACGAGGTAGTTGGGCGTCCCCGTCGGGTCGAGGGCGTCGGCGGTGCGGCCGTACCAGCCGTACTCCTCGCCGCTGTTGGGCGCGCCGGTATGCCAGTACGAGGCGGACGTGAAGTGCGAGAACGAGGGCTGATCGTAGCCCGCGCCGTGCACGACCGCCACGTTGCCGTCGTTCCACAGGCGGTTCATGCCGATCATCGACTTTTGGAAGCCGAAGTGCTCGTCCACCTTCAGGACGTCGGCCTCGCGCACCCCGATGTTGGGCCGGTGGCGGTACAGCGCGTCGTTGCTGTAGGGCACGAACGTGCTCAGCCCGTCATAGCCCCCGAACCACTCGAAGACCACGAGAATCTTGCCCTCGGTGGCGGCGATCGCCTTCGACGCCGACCCGAACAAGGGCGGCAGGGGGCTGACCGCCCCGGCCAGCCCGAGGGCGATGCCGCGGGCGCCGATCTTCAACGCCTCGCGACGGGACACGCCGCTCGCCTCGCACAACCGCCGGCCTCGATTCGTCATCGTCATGTCCCACCTCTAGTTGATCTGGTACTCCGGCGTGCTCATGATGAGATGTGCCACCATGCGCAACGGGTCTTCCATGTAGGTCTCCGCGCGTCCGATGTCCGAGGTGCCGAGCTCGTCGTCCAGCAGCGCCACCAGCGCGTCGCGGGCCGAGGAGGCGATGGGCACCCGGAGGAACCGGCCCAGCAGATAGTCTACCGCCTCGCCGGTGGTCGCCGCCCCCGCATTCCGAACCATGCGGGTCATGTCCACCCGGGCCCCGCCCCGCGGGGTCGGAATCAACTTGCGCGCCGCCCGCTCCCATCCGCGATAGGTGGACACGCGGGTGTTGAACAGCTCGTCCCGCTCGAGCGCGGTCAGATCGAACGCCGACATGTTGGCCGGGTCGTCGAGGGCGATGGCGCTGCCGAAATCATACCCCTGCCGCAGCCGGTTTCCCACCTCGCCGGTACCCCGGCGCGACAGGAAGTTCGGATCGCGGAAGTTGACGATATCGGGGAACAGGTAGTCGAAGGCGATGTTCCCCCGCTCCTGAATCAGGGCGGGCGTGATCCAGGCCCGGCCCTGCGCCCACCCCGCGACCGAGGGCGGGTTCAGCAGATGCTGGCCGAGGGCGGTGGTGGTCCGGTTGAAGTCCGGCACCCCGGGCACGTCCTCGGCCCCGAGGTGCTTCAGCAGGGTGATGACGTGCTCGACCGCTCCCTTGATGTGGGCGCCGTAGCTCGCCTCGCTGTAGAAGTCGCGCGAGCGGAAGATGGTCGCGAGCAGCGGCCGCAGCTCGTAGTCGTGGTCGCGGAGAATCGCCCCGAGCTCGCGCTGGAGGGCCGGCGACAGCTCCTCCCGCACGAAGAAGCGGTAGATCTTGCCCGCGATGTACTCGGCGGTAACCGGCTGCTCGAGGATGATGCGGAGCACGTCGACGCCGTCGAAGTTGCCGGTCCGCCCCAGGAACGTCTTGGGGCCGTCGTCGTGCTGGGCGGGGTGGACCACGAAATCCAGATTCTCGAAGTTCCAGCCGGTGAAGGCGCGGGCCGCCTCGCGGATGTCCGGCTCGGTGTAGTTGCCCACCCCCATGGTGAACAGCTCCATCACCTCGCGGGCGAAGTTCTCGTTGGCGGCGCCCTTCACGTTCACCCCGGCGTCGAGGTAGTAGAGCATCGCCGGGTCCTGGGCCACCGCGATCACGAGGTCGCCGAAGTTGCCGGCGGCATGCCGCTCGAACGTGTCGATCTGCAGGAGCATCTTGCGGTAGTCGCGGACCTTGTTCTCGGCCGTCGCGAAATGCCCGTGCCAGAACAGGGCCATCTTCTCTTCGAGCGGCCGGTGGGTGTCGAGCATCCGCTCGGCCCACCAGTAGCCGACCCGGCGGGTCTCCAGCAGGGTCGCGCGCAGCCAGTAGAAGAACCGGTCGGAGATCGGCTGCGCATGGCGGTTGACATGGTCGGGCTTGACCCGCACCCCCATGCTCTCGCCGTTCCTCAGCCCCAGCTCGGTCGCGGCGGGCCGGCTCGGCGGGAAGTGCAGCAGACCCTCGTCCCAGAGCCCCGAATGCTCGAACGGAGCGAGATGGCCGTTCGCGGTGTCGTCGTAGTACACCAGCGACCGCACCGCCTGCTCCGGACCCAGGCCGGCGAGCTCGGCGATCGCCTCGGGCGTGCCCCCGAACCCCGCCCGGCCCAGCAAGTGCGCGGCCCGGGCGGCGTCCCAGTCGGCGTCGGTGATGGGCGTCAGGTCTCCCGCCCACGACGCGGGCCCGGGCGACCATTCGGGAGCTTGAGCCGAAGCGGCACCGCCGGCGAAGAGGCACGCGAGCAGGGCGCCGGCCGCCGCCGCGCGGTGGTGTCTTGTCTTCATCAGCGAATCCCCATGGCCGTCCGACACGCCGACACGATCTCCCGGCAGTGCGGTCCGGTACACGTAAAGATACCTCAAGCTTCCGCATCTGGATAGTGCGTACCACCCGCGCGTCTCGGGCAAGTCCCGGCGGCAAGGACGGAAACACCGCCCGTCTCTTGCTGCTCGGCGCGCCTGGAACCCGCAAGGTAGTTCCGTCACCGTGCCAGCCGTTGACGATGGAGGCCGAATACCTCCACAATGGAGGAACATGGAGGACGCTTGGCCACCCTGAACGTCAAGAACTTCCCGGACGATCTCTATACGACCCTGCAGGCCCGGGCCGTGCGCGAGCATCGATCCGTCGCCCAGGAGGTCGTGCACCTGCTCAGCCGAACCCTTGAGGCACAGGAACCCCTGTCCATCCTCGATCTCCAGGGCCTCGGCAAGGAGCTGTGGGAAAACGTCGATGCGGCGGACCACGTCGACCGCGAGCGGCGCGCATGGGATTGATCGCCGATTTGCCTGCCGGCCGCATCGCGGTGGACACCGTGGTCTTCATCTACCTGATGGAGGAGCACCCGACGTTTCTGCCCGTCGTCGCACCCCTGTTCCGACGAGCCGACCGCGGGGAGCGCCGGCTGGTGACCTCCGCGTTGACCCTCCTCGAGGTGCTGGTCGTGCCGTACAGGGCCGGAAACCGCCCGCTGGCGGACCGCTACGAAGCGCTGCTGACCCGAAGCCGGGGCATCCAGCTGGTCGCCCTCACCGGCCGACAACTGCGAGCAGCCGCGCAACTTCGGGCAGCCACCAGCATCAAGTCGCCGGACGCGCTGCAACTCGCCGCCGCGCTCGGCGCCGGATGCGGCGCCTTCGTGACCAACGATCGACGCCTGCCTTCCATCCCGGGCCTGCCGGTCATTCAGTTGTCGTCGTACGCGGACCGGCCAGGCGAGTAGCTCGCAGACAGCAATCCGTGCCGACACCATGGTCGATTACAATGACCGTCACGGTTCGAACCCAGTCTACTGGACGAAATCCACTGGACATCCCTGCATTAAGGAGCCACAGCATGACTTGTGCATCGCACGCCCGGAAGTCGTTCGCCGGACGCGTCACCCGGACGCTGATCACCCTGAGCCTCGGCCTGGTCCTGACCTCGGCGCCGGCTCAGGCGCAGGACCTGACGACGGAGTCGGCGGCCGCCGTGAAGGCCGCGTTCATGGCCGACATCGAGGTGATGCGCGGGAAGTTCCTCGGCCTCGCCGAAGCCTTCTCGGCGGACCAGTACACGTGGCGTCCGATGGAAGGCGTCCGCTCCGTCTCGGAAGTCCTGATGCTCATCGCCAGCGAGGGCTACGGCTTCGTGCCGATGGCGCTCGGCGCCCCGACGGCCATGAGCCGCGAGGAGTCCGGGGCCCTGAACGCGGTCACCGACAAGGCGGAGGTCATCGACCATCTGAACAAGGGCTTCGACTACGCGCGGGCGCAGCTCGAGGCGCTGGACCCGGCGACGCTGACCAGCGCCCGCAACCTGTTCGGGCAGGAGCGGTCCACGCCCGCGATCGTGATGTTCGTGGGCGGCGACATGCACGAGCACCTCGGGCAGTTGATCGCGTACGCCCGGACCAATGAAGTCGTTCCGCCCTGGAGTCGCTGAGGTCGGAGGATATGCCGGCGGCCGCGCGCGGGCGGATGGGACCCGAATACCGCACTTGCCCGTCCGGGTAACCGCGCGCGGCGCGGCCGCGATGGCGGACAACCGCGCCGGGACGATGGTCGTCGCCCGGCGACAGGAGGAATCATGAGACGACTGTTTCCCGTGTACTTCATGGCGGCGGCGGGCCTGCTAGCGCTGCCCGCGCCGGGCGCGGCGCAGTGCGAGCCGGACGGCGACATCGAATTCGTCTGCGGGCCCATCAGCCCCGAGGACCTCATCCAGATACCCGACTCGCCCTGGATCGTCGTCGCCAGCATGGTGGACGACGGCTACCTGTCGGCCGCCGACAGCCGCGACAGCAGCACCGTCCGGCTGTTTCCCACCGTCACCACGCCGCCGCGGGCGCGCCACGACATGGCACGCTACGGCGACTGCCCCGGCATGACCACTGACCAGTTCCGGGCGCACGGCATCAGCCTGCGGCCGGGCGAGGGCGACACCCACACGCTGTACGTCGTCCGCCACACGAACCGCGAAGCGATCGAGGTCTTCGAAATCGACGCCGGCGGCGCCGTTCCGTCCCTCACCTGGGTCGGGTGCGCGGTGGCCCCGGAGGGCCTGGGGCTGAACGCGGTGGTGCCGCTGCCCGACGGCGGATTCGCGGCGACCAGCCCCGCGACCGGCGACATCTGGGAGTGGCAGCCGGACGGCGGCTGGACCCGCGCGGCCGGCAGCGTGGACATCGGTCCGAACGGCCTGGAGATCGCTCCTGACGGCGAGTCCTTCCTCGTCGCCGGCTATGCCGCCCAGTCGATAATCCGCCTCCCCCGGGGGCCGGATGCCATGCCCACCGATCGCATCGAGGTCGGCTTCTACATCGACAACGTGCACTGGGCGCCCGACGGCACCCTGCTCGCGGCCGGCCACCGAGCCCCCGAGCGGGCCCGCGTCGGCGAGTGCGTCCGCGGCGAGACCTGTGAGGGCGTCACCTCGCACGTCGCCCGCGTCGACACCGAGGCCCTGACCGCGGAGGAGATCTTCTCCTATCCCAGCAACGACCACCTGCGGCTGGGCACCGCCGCCATCCAGGTCGGCGACGAGCTCTGGGTCGGCGGCGTCGGCGAGGGCCTCCGCATCGCGCGAGTTCCGCTGCCCTGACCCCGTCTCCGACCATCTCCCTGGCGTTCCCGGGCCGTGCCGCGCCCGGGGACGCCGGGTGTTACCAAGTCCTGACAACGGGACATCACCGCCGTACGAGACGGAACAACGCCCCAGTGATCGCACCGACCGCCGCCGGTTGCGTAATCCGGCGGAAGTTGAACGCCGGATCCGGCGGAAGTTGAACACCGGATCCGGGATGTTGAACACGGGATCCGGTGAAGTTGAACACGGAATCCGGTCATCGTGAACGCTCGTCGGTAGCCTGATCGCCGCACGCTGGCCTTCCGAAAGGAGGGCGAGGCGATGCCGGCACGGAGGCTACTGGTGAGGAAGATTCGTGAGGTTCTCCGTCTCAAGCACGAGCGGGGGTTGTCCCACCGGGCGATAGCCCAAGCCTGCGCGATCGGCGTGGGCACGGTCTCGCTGTATCTGCAGCGGACCGCACAACGAGGGTTGGGTTGGCCACTGCCGGCCGAGTTGGATGACGCGGCCCTCGAGGCCCGGTTGTTCCCACGCGCCGCCCCGGTGCACGACCGGAGCCAGCCTGACTGCGCGTACATCCACCGCGAGCTCAAGCGCGACGGCGTCACGCTGCAGCTCCTCTGGGAGGAGTACGCCCAGGTTCATCCGCACGGCTACCGCCGCACCCAGTTCTGCGAGCTCTACCGGCAGTGGGCGCGACGGCTGCGGCCGTCGATGCGGCAGGTCCACCGCGCCGGCGAGAAGACGTTCATCGACTTCTCGGGGAAACGTCCGGCGCTGGTCGACCGGCACACCGGAGAATTGCGACGCGTCGAGCTGTTCGTCGCCGTGCTCGGCGCCAGCGGCTTAACCTACGCCGAGGCGACCGCCACCCAGCAGTTGCCCGACTGGGTCGACGCCCACACCCGCATGGTCGGGTACTACGGGGGCACGACGGCCTTGTGGGTCCCCGACCAGCTCAAGAGCGCCATCACGCGTCCCTGCCGCTACGAGCCGGGCGTCAATCGCACCTACGAGGACCTCGCCGCCCACTACGGCGCCGTCGTCGTCCCGACGCGGCCGAGGAAACCAAGAGATAAAGCCGCCGTGGAGGGCGCAGTACTCCTGGCCCAGCGGTGGATACTCGCCCGGCTCCGCGACGAGACGTTCTTCAGCCTCGGTGCCCTGAACCTGGCGATCCGCGTCCGCCTCGACGCGCTCAACGACCGGCCGATGAAGAAGCTGGGCATCAGCCGCCGCGCCCTCTACGAGCAGCTCGACCGCCCGGCGCTACGACCCCTGCCGGCCACGCGCTATGTCCTCGCGTACTGGAAGCTGTGCCGCGTCTCCATCGACTACCACGTCCTCGTCGAGCGGCACGCCTACAGCGTGCCGTTCCAGCTCCTCCGCGAGCAGGTCGAGGTCCGCTACACCACGACCACCGTCGAGGTCTTCTTCAAAGGCCGCCGCGTGTCGTCGCACCCCCGCCGCTACGACGGACAGCCGTCCACCGTCGCCGAGCACATGCCGAGCGCCCATCGCGCGCACGCCGAGTGGACCCCGTCGCGTCTCATCCGTTGGGCCGAGAAGGTCGGACCGGCGACCGGTGAGCTCGTCGCTCGAATCCTCGAGAGCCGCCCCCATCCGGAGCAGGGATACAAGGCCGTGCTCGGGCTCATGCGGTTGGGGCGGCAGCACGGCAACCCCCGGCTCGACGCCGCGAGCGCCCGCGCCATGGCCCTCGGCTCCTGCCGCTTCCACACCGTCAAGAACATCCTCGCCACCGGCCAGGACCGTCTGCCCCTGGAGCCGCCGGCCGAGACCGCCCCGACGCCCACCCACGCCAACATCCGCGGCGCCGACTACTACGCCGCGACCACCACTGGGGAGGACCCATGCTGATCGAACAGACCCTCGACAAGCTCAACGCCATGAAGCTCGGCGCGATGGCCGACGCCTGCCACCACCAGCTCCAGACCGCCGAGGCCGCCGCCCTCGGCTTCGAGGAACGCTTCGGCCTGCTCGTCGACGCCGAATGGACGGCCCGCGAGCAGCGCAAGCTCCAGCGGCGGCTCCGCGCCGCCAAGCTGCGCCATCCCGCCACGCTCGAGGCCGTCGACTTCACCCATCCGCGCCGGCTCAACCGCCAGCAGGTCCTGACTCTCGGCGCCTGCGCGTGGGTCGCCGAGCGTCACAACTTGGTCCTGATCGGTCCCACCGGGATCGGAAAAAGCTTCCTCTGTTGCGCGTTCGTCGAACGGGCCTGCCGCCGCGGCTTCACCGCACGCTACGTCCGGATGCCGCGCCTGCTGCACGAGCTCGCCGTGGGCCGCGGCGACGGGTCCTACGCCCGGCTCCTGACTCGCCTCGCCAAGCTCGACCTGCTCGCCATCGACGACTGGATGATCGCACCGCTGCGCGACGCCGAGCGGCGCGACCTCACCGAGGTCATCGAGGACCGGGCCGAACGCGCCTCGACCCTCATCGCCAGCCAGTTGCCCGTGGCCGACTGGCACGCCGTCATCGGCGACGCCAACCAGGCCGACGCCATCTGCGACCGCCTGCTCCACGACGCGCACCGCATCGAGTTGAAGGGCCGCTCGATGCGACGGACGCACGACGCGCCGAAGACCCGCACCCGGCAGACGACATGAGCATCCCAACGCCAGCCCCCACCGCGGCACTACCGAGGTCAGCCCCGGTCCAGCACGCCGCCGGTCCCCGCCGGGGGCAGGCCCGGCCCGTGGAGCGCACCGGCGGTATGGGAAAACGCGCACGATACGCTGGCGGCTGACTGCACCCGCGTCGAGGCGCGTTTCCCACACCGCCTTGGACAGCCCAGAACGCCGCCCATACGCTCCACAGGCAAGATCGTTGTACTCTTCGAAAACGACGTCACGGGTAGGACTCGAACACCCGTTGCGAAGCCGATGGGAGGAAACCGACCGAGGAAACGTCGTTGTGCTCCGACGAGCCGTTCACGTTCGCCGGATTCCGTGTTCACCATCCCCGGATCTGGCGTTCAACTTCACCGGAATGCGCAACTGCGACGCCACACGGTCCAGCGCGACCGCGCCGCCGCAGTCCGGACAGCTCGTCGGGGCCGGCGCCACGTGGGGTCTCGTCAGCCTGCGTCGGCGGCCGGCGGCGCCCCTGCCTGCCGTACTCCGCCCCGGCTCGCCGCCCGGGACGCCCGCCGCGTCCCTGCGGACGGGTCCTTGGCGAAGGGGGCCGCTTGTCGGCGGCCGGCGCGCCGCGCCGCCTCGAGCTCCTTCTCCAGATGCTCGCTGCGGCGCTTCCAGTGATCCCGCTCCTCGATCAGCTTCGCCTTGTCTCGTTCGAGGCGCTCGATGCGCACGTCCCGAGGGTCTCGCTGAGGCCCAGGACCCTTCGAACCGCCGCGGTCACGCTCTGCGCGCCATACTTCACGTATCGGCACACGCCCGCCGTACCTGCACACCTTTTCGTGGATTTTCTCGCCACGACCCGCTAACCGAAGACCAATATCTTTTGCGAGTTCTGGCTTCGGTGGGCGCCCAGATGGCGGCCTTCGTGCATGAGATTAGCGCCCTCTTGGGAGCGGCCCAGACCGTGGAGCAGGCAATAGAACAGACCGTGCGAGATGACGGTCACCTGACGATCGACCAACGCCGAGTAATGCGGCGTACACTGGCGGCAGCGATAGATCTCAGGCGAGGTCTGGAACGTCATGCTTCGTACCTGGTGGACGTAGTGACCCCCGATGCCCGTCGGCGGAGGGCAAGGCAGCGTCTTGCCGATCGATACGATGCCGCTGTGCGGCTGGTACAGCAGCAGGCCGACCGGCGCGGTATCGAGATCGAAAACCGTATTCCGACCAACGTCAAGTCGCCGCCCATGTTTTCTGCCGAGATGACTACGGTTTTTGGCAATTTGCTGACTAATGCCGTCAAAGCCGTTGGCAAGAATGGCAGAGTCTGCGCAACGGCGAAGACG
>CBDDJQ010000006.1:0-271809 GCA_965229825.1 Vicinamibacterales bacterium | reverse complement strand
GACAGGCTCTGCCCTGCTCGTCAGGTTCCCGCCGGCCCTGCGCCTTTCAGACGACGGCTTCTACGAGTTCTGCCGGCTCAACCGGGAGTTGCGCATCGAGCGGACGGCCGGGGGAGAGCTGTCTATCATGGCGCCGACGGGAGGCGACTCCAGCGACAAGAATGCCGAGATCGCGTACCAGTTGAGGCGTTGGGCCAAGCGTGACGGAACCGGCAGGACGTTCGACTCCTCCGGCGGCTTCCGGCTACCGAATGGCGCGGTTCGTTCGCCGGACGCTGCCTGGATCGCCAACGCCCGGCTGGCGACGCTCACGGACGAGCAGCGCGAGAGGTTCATCCCCCTCTGCCCGGACTTCGTCGTCGAGTTGCGTTCACCGAGCGACAGCCTCTCCGCGCTCCACGACAAGATACGCGAGTACATGGAGAACGACGCCAGGCTCGGCTGGCTGATCGATCCGCCGGACCGTCAGGTCTTCGTGTACCGCCCCGGTTCGCCGCCCGAGCGCCTGGAGGCGCCGGCGAGCGTATCGGGCGATTCCGTGCTTCCCGGATTCCACCTGGAAACGGACGAAATCCTGTAGAGGCCGTCGGGTCCGGCGCCACCGAGGAACGGCAGCGGAGGCGTGATGCGACCCCTGCCCCGCCGTCTGCGCTGCTTATGATCGAGCCGTGACGCGGGACGCCTACGTTCGCCACGCGCGACTGGGCCGCGGTGAGCGAGGCCGACGCGTCTCACTGGGCGGCGGAGTTCAAGGAACGGGGTGGCGGCCACCGTCGCCGCATCGTGGGCCCTGCGGGAGCACGCGCTCCGGATCAGGCCGGAGTGGCCGACGGCCGGCGACTCCGACCGTGATCTTGCCGATCACCTTCGACTAAAACGACTCCTCGACCGGGCCGCGCATGCCTCCGTCCATCGGTGAGGTCCTCGCCGCGTTGGGGGCGTGCTTCGACTCCCTGGGCATTCGCTGGTATCTGTTCGGCGCGCAGGCCGCCATCTACCACGGCGTCGCCCGGCTGACCGCGGACGTGGATGTCCACCATCGTGCCGGAACCTCGCTCGACTGCCGAGTTGGTCACGGCACTGGGGGCGAGCGGGTTCCAGTTGCGCGTGACCGGCACGGACGACTTCGTCGCCAGAACCCGGGTGCTGCCGTTCGTCCACTCCGCAACGCGGCTGCCGGTCGACGTCGTGCTCGGCGGCCCGGGCATCGAGGAGCTGTTCCTCGAACGCGCCGAAACCCATCCAATCGAAGGAGTTCAAGTCCCCATCGCCACCGTCGAGGACGTGGTGACGATGAAGAGCCTCGCCGGCCGGCCCAAGGACCTGGACGACGCCATGGGCATGCTCAGGGCCCGCTCGGACGAAATCGATCTAGGCTCGTCGAGCGACCGACAATCGCCTCGGGCACATGGGGTTCATGAGTCCGAACGGCAGGGCTTCTTCGGAGTGTAACGAGATATGAAAGTCAATCGACTCCGGATACAAGAACTTCAAGCTCTTCGTCGACCACACGCTGGAGCTGCACCCACGGTTCACCCTCCTCGTAGGCGACAATGGCGCCGGAAAGACGACGGTGCTCGACGCTCTGGCGGTCGCTGCCGGGATCTGGCTCGTCAGGCCTCCCGATTCGACGCTCGCAACCAGTGGAAGGAATATCCTTCCGAACGAGATTCGCCTTGAAGTGCAGGGCGGAGGCGACCGCCCTCAGTTCGTCGAATGCAAACCCGTGTCCATCACCGCCACCGGTGAGATCGCCGGTCAACCCGTCGAGTGGCGGCGCGGGATTCGAGCGCGCGGATCGCGAACCACCAATGCCGACGCCGCCAGAGCCTTGCGCATCATTGACAGTCACTACTCGCAGGACAGTCCGGCCGCGACCATGCCCAGCCCCGTGATCGCCTACTACGGTGCGGGGCGCGCATGGCTTCCGTCGCGGACCCGAAGCTCGCCCCGGCTCCGGGCACGGCACCCCGCCCGCCGATGGGAGGCGTTCTACGACTGCTTCGTGGAACGCATTCGGTTGAGCGACCTGAGAATCTGGTTTCAGCGAGAGGCGATCGCCTCTGCCAATCGGGCCGGGCGCTGGAGGCCCGGCTACGAGGTCGTGAGACACGCCATCGTCCGTTGCGTCCCTCAGGCCGACGATCTCTGGTACGACGGCGACCGCGACGAGATCGTGCTTTCCATCCAAGGCCGGGCGCAGCCATTCACGAATCTGAGCGCCGGGCAACGAATGATGGTCGCCCTGGTCGCCGACGTCGCAACGAAGGTCGTCATGCAGAACTCCCACCTCGTGTCGGACGTTCCGCCGAATAGTCGCGGCGTTCCGCCGGTGTTGCAGCAGACGCCCGGCCTGGTCCTGATCGACGAGATCGACGTGCACCTGCATCCGAAGTGGCAGCGGCAGGTGGTTCGTGACCTGAAGGAGACTTTCCCGAGTATCCAATTCGTCTGCACGTCGCATTCCCCTTTCGTCATTCAATCCCTTGACGCGGGTGAATTGAGAGCCCTGCGGCCCGGCGGCGCGCAATTGGTGGAATACGCGAACCGCTCTATCGAGGACATCGCTGAAGAAATCCAGGAGGTCGATGTTCCTCAACAGAGCCTCAAGGCTCAGGAATTGGCGAAGGCCACCGAACGGTATTTCTCGTCGTTGCAGGGCGACACCACGGAAGCCGAACTGCGGGAAGCCGAAGCAACGTACCGATCCCTCGTAGAACGCTATTCCGCCAACCCGGGCCTCAGGGTCTGCGCAAAAATAACTTCCTGCAAACGGCTGTAGTGTCGCAGTAGAACGCGGCGGTCAAGCACGCTCGCGCCCGGTGACTTCTCCACTCAGACAGGGCGAATTTCGGATTGAAGGGTAGCAATCCGACCTCGAGTTGTGGCATGATTGCGGAATCTATAGTCCGTAATGGTGCCACAATGAGACCAACCCAATTCTCCGTCGACACCGTCGTCGCCCTGCTCCGAAAGCAGACCGTCGCTGCCCTGCCCGACGTGATGGCCGCCCTCGGTCCCCGCGTCAGCAGGCGCACCGCGTTCCGCAAGCTCAGGGACCTCGACGCCCGCACCAGCTACTCCCATCGCGGCGGCTACTATACGCTCGACGAGGTCGCCGACTTCGACCAACACGGGCTGTGGGCGTTCGCCGGCGTCCGCTTCTCCCGCGCCGGCACCCTCGTCGCAACCGCCGAGGCGTTTGTCAACGACGCGGAAGCCGGACACTTCGTCGACGAGCTCGACAACCGGCTCGGTGTCGGCACCCAGGACGCCCTGCGCAAGCTCGTCGGCGACGGCCGGCTGACGCGGCACAAGCTCGCCGGCCAGTTCCTCTACTGCGCCACCGACCACGCGCAGAAGACGCATCAACTCCGCGCCCGACGGCTGCTGATGGCCACGCCCGGACTCGGGCGGCCCCTGCCCGACGCCGACCTGATGCCCGAGGAGTTGCGCGCCGCCATCGTGTTGTTCGCCAGCCTCCTCGACGAGCGCCAGCGCCGGCTGTTCGCCGGACTCGAATCGCTCAAGTGCGGGTGGGGCGGCGACCGGCGCATCGCCACCCTCCTCGGCATCGACCCGTCGACCGTCGCCGTCGGCCGGCGGCAGCTCGTCGGTCGCGATGTCGAGGTCGACCGGGTGCGGCGCGCGGGCGGCGGACGAACACCGACGGAAAAAAAACGCCGGAAGTCATCGCCCGCATCGAAGCCCTGATGACCCACGAGACGGCCGGCGACCCGGTCAGCGGCCTGAAGTGGACACGCCGCACGACCGCCAAGCTCGCCGACGAACTCCGCGGGCTCGGCATCCACGTCTGCCCGCAGACCGTCGCGCGACTGCTCAAGGCCATGGGCTACTCGCTGCGCGTCAACCACAAGAAGCTCGCCGGCGCCTCGCATCCGAACCGAGACCGGCAGTTCCGGCACATCACCGACTTGCGCGAGCGCTGCGCCGCCGACAACAGCCCCCTCATCAGCGTCGATACCAAGAAGAAGGAGCTCGTCGGCACGTTCCGCCATCCCGGCGCCAAGTGGGACCGCAGCCCCGAACTCGTCAACGACCACGACTTCCGCTCCGACGCCGACGGCCTCGCCGTGCCCTACGGCATCTACGACCCCCGCGCCAATGCCGGCACCGTCTTCGTCGGCAGAACCGCCGACACCCCGGCGTTCGCCGTCGACTGCATCGAGAAGTGGTGGCGCACCGAAGGCCGCAGGCGCTATCCCGAAGCCAAAACCCTGCAGATCCTGGCCGACGGCGGCGGCAGCAACAGTTGCACGGCGCGCGCCTGGAAGTTCAACCTGCAACATCGCCTCTGCAACCGGCACGGCTTGCCCGTGCGGGTCGCCCACTACCCGCCCGCCACGTCGAAGTGGAACCCCATCGAACACCGCCTGTTCTGCG
Source organism: Vicinamibacterales bacterium (assembly GCA_965229825.1). Lineage (GTDB taxonomy): Bacteria > Acidobacteriota > Vicinamibacteria > Vicinamibacterales > UBA8438 > JAJEEA01. The sequence goes on along the minus strand of CBDDJQ010000006.1, from coordinate 267,405 downwards.
AGATCAGCAAGAACTGGGCCGGTCGCCCCCTCGACAGCTTCGAGACCATCCTGAAGTACCTGCGCACCACACGCACCTCCACCGGACTGAGGGTCCGCGCCCACCTGGTGCGGAAGACCTACGAGACCGGCGCCAAGGTCACCGACGCCCAAATGCGAGAGCTGCGCATCACACCGAACGGCGTCATGCCCAAATGGAACTACACCATCGAACCCATGTGACAAAAACGGGAATCTATTTTTGCGCCGGCCCTTAGGCGCGGCGATCGCAGCCGCTGGAACCTCGTAGACTTGGCGGAATGGACCGAACCCTTCTGCTGCTCGTCCTCGTCCTGATCGCTCCGCCTGAAGCACCTGGACAAGACGAAACTGGCGCTTCGTCGGCCCTGGCCGCGGCGCGGCTTTCGACCCGTCGGGCGGTCGCCGAGCAGCCGGCCACTCTGGATGACGTGTGGGCTGAGATGGCGCGGCGCGGCTTGACATGCACCGTCTTGGACGCCGCTCCGTCGGTGCGCGTCTACGCGGATTCGCAAGCCGTCTCTCGCGAGGTCGCGTCTCCAGCGAATGACCTCGGGCGTACGACGATCATCAAGTACGACCAGATGTACCTCTGGGCGTCTCGAGACTATCGCGAGCTGGTTTACGGCATCTCCGGCGTGTATCACACCTACATCGAGCCGCGCAGCGGAGCTTTCGTGAAGGTGGTCGACGCCTCTCTTGAGCTTCTGGGCGACAACCCCGCCAACGCCGTTCGGGGTTTCAGGTTCACCGAGACCGCTGCCCTCGGGCTCGGCAGCTACACCTACTGGGGTTCCGCTGCCACGTTCGACCCGCACTGCACGCCTGAGCGGACGCCTTGAGCCCCTGGCGGGGGATCAAGCTCAAGCTCCCGCGGGGCTTCGGCCGCGACTGAAGGCGCACGACGCGCCCCGCGCCGGGATCATGGAGAATCTGACCTGATGCTCGACACGCCCGCCGTCGCCCGCTCGCTGACCGCCGCCGACTTCACGCCGGCCCAGGCGGACGGACGCTCTCCGGCTGGTCGTCGAGCAGGGCGAGCACGTGACCAGCCAGACCAGTTCAAAGCCGGCCTGGCCGAGATACGCGCCGGGCAGCGCACCGAGATCAGACCCAGGGTGGCCGGCGTTGCCCGGCCGGCAGCGGTCTCGGCCGCCGCGGCCGCGCAGCGACCGAGATCAGGCTGTACGCTTCCCGCTGCACCGGGGTCAGCGCCGCCGGGAAGCCCATGCTGAACAAGCGGTTCATCGGCTCACAACTCGCGCTCGTCCTCGGCACCTCCGGGATGCTGGGAGGAATAACCGCCATCTCGTCAGGCGGCAGCACCGGCGGCCTGTTCACCGGAGAGACGTTCAGCAGGCCACGGACACCGCGACCGGGGAATGGCAAGTCCCCGTGAGCTGCTTCCTGGCCGAAGGCGAGGAGGCGCGGTTGGCATCGCCCACCGCGGGGGAGCGCTGGCTGTTCGGGGTTTTATGGGGCGACCGCCCATACGCTGCGGCGGTGCCGAGGAGCTACATCCAGGCGATACCGCAGGTCACGCTGTGGCTCACGGACCCGGCCAGCGGTGCGAGATGGGAGGCGGCCGTTGGGCGGTTTTACAGATGCCTCCTCGAGGTGGAGTTCATGATGTTCCCGTTGTGGCCTGAGGACGCCTCGGCCTTGTTGAACCGGACGGTCATCGCCGAGATCGCAGTCGAGGCCCTCGGCATGCCCAGAAGTCCCGAGATGGCCGGAGTCCTTGAGGCCGAGTCAATGGAGGAGATCGCAGAGCGGCTGATGTGGGTGGCGCTCAACTTCGACGAGATGGCTGTGCCGGTCGATGGCTTGGTCAACGGGGGACCCGTATTCGAGGTCCGGGAACTCACGCAGTAGCCTCGCCCCAGGCGCGGTCCGCAGGGTCCGATAAGGGGCATTCGGTTAACTTTCAGAGGGGCAGTTTCCCCAATTAATACGGGGCTTTTCGCGTAACTCGGATCGTTATCGGCCCGCACCTTCGCCCCTGAACCGACCCCAATCGACCAACCCCGCAATTCCCTTTTATGGGACCGTCGGCGGGAGCCGACAATTCTCACATGCGCGGCTGATGGGCACGCGGGTCTGCTGGCAGTGGCTGCACCCGTGCTTGCCAAAAAACCAAAGAGCCGGATCGAGCGCCGCACAGGTTCCGGCGATTCTTGCCGGTCCTCCGACTCGCGCGGCCCGAACCGCCGTGCGCCAAGCGTCCTGAATCACCGGCCTGGCGTCTTCGAGTTCAAGATCCCGCGTGTCCGTCACGCCGAGGTTCTCGGTGACGCGTCGCACGTGCACGTCGACGGCGACGGGAATCGTCTCCATCCGTTGGATAGCCGCCCCACCATGGTTCGCCATGATCCGCACCCACATTGCCCTGATCTTCGGACCCTTTAGCAGGGGATAGCGCGCGCGGCCTCCGGAATCGCGGTGCCGCAAGTCCTTCAACAAATCCTCGGCGTCCCCGGCGCCGGAGTCCACCAGCCGGCTCACGGCGCCGACACCAGAGACCAAGCTACCCGCAATGTCGCGCCAAGCGGCTACATCCGGCCTGTGGCGTCGGCTGACTCGGCTCTGGAATAGCAGCTCGGACAGCTCCTCGGCGGCCATCGATCTCACGCAGGCAGGATCGAACACTTCTGGATGCGATTCGAAGAGCTGCGCGGCGGCGCGCCAAAGCTGCGTGGCGTCTCGGGCACGGTTCATGGCCGAAACCAGGGTAAAAAAAACGCGGATGGCCCGATCGGATGCACCGAGCCCGCGGAGTTTCTGCGTGACTTCCACTGCCGGCATGAGCGACCAGCCCGTATGCGAAGCCATTCCCCGCGCGGAGAGGTCGAACCGGTCATTGTAGAAGTCGTCAGCAATCAATTCGGCCAGCCCCGTCGTGTCAGGCATGTCTCTGAGCCGTTCGGCGTACCATGCGCATTGCGCACCGATTCCCGCCATGTGCGCCAATGGCCGGTGAACCTTCGCGCCGGCCTGGTGCAGTCCGTCCTTCAGTCCGTAGTCCGCGTAGGCTTTGCCCGCGTGCATCTCTATGGTGGTTCCCCGCAGTACTGGGACCTTGACTGCAAGATCGTCCAAGACGCGCTGCGATCATGGACACCTATTCCTCTCCGCGCCCATCGAGATCGGCCGGCAGGGGAGTGCGCTGGTTCCGCCCGTCGCCGGAGCGAGCGTCCGGGCGGGATATCCCTGGCGGGGTAGTCGGCGGCTCCGAACAGCTCTCGCTGGCGCAGCGCCGCATCGACCTCGGCGGTTGTCGCGACCCGGTCCGGTGGTGACGCGCCATCGACGCTCAGGCATCCCTCGGTCTTCGCGGCCGCGCCCGCAAGCTCGGCATCGTCCCCCCCGTGCCTCAGTGAAGCGTAGACCACACCACCCGCGCGCGCCAAGGGTCCAGCCGCGGTTACTCGGGCCGCGTCCGACCCAGGTCGGCAAACGGCAACCTGCAGGACCTCGCTGCTGGCCCCGGTGCTGGTGCCGACGATGTTCACCTGGAGCGGCGGGCAGACCGGCGCGCTTGTTGCCGTAACGCCGCCTCGGCGCGGGCCGTCATCGACCTCAACCCTGAACAGCCTGCGCGCCGCAGCGTGCCTGCGCCGACCCTGGATTCTCGACCCACCCTTTCCGAAGAGGCTCGCGTTCGAGGCCTGTTGACCATCAACTGCTCGGCCGGCCGGAATTCTTGACCACGATGGTCGTGTCGGTTCTCTCGACGACCTCCGTGATGGTCGTGGTCCAGGAATCGCCCCTTCTGTCGGTGACGCGGATCGAGGTTCAGAGCAGCTGGTCGTTTGCCGGGGAGTTCGGCGCTCCGGGGCCTCGCGTGTTCCGTCCGGCGGTTTCTGGCGGGTCGGGGTTCCGGGGCTCTCGGTCTCAAGGTCGGGGAACTGGTCGACCCTCGAGAAACGCGAACCGGAGACCGTGTTCAACGATGAGCGATCCGATGACATTTCGCCGTACATCCATGATCATGATCGACGACCTGAATCAAGACAACCCTCACCAGATAATCCAAAACCCGCAATCTATCCTGTCACCCAACACCAAACAACCAGACCTCGATTCAACAGCTTCAGTCGGGATATCTCGATCGATTTGTCGTGTCGCAGCAGAGGCACTTGGGGTTGTCGCAGCAGAGGCACTTGGGGTTGTCGCAGCAGAGGCACTTGGGGTTGTCGCAGCAGAGGCACTTGGGGTTGTCGCAGCAGAGGCACTTGACCGGGTTGCCCCCCAACCCGTTCGAAAACAGCGCGGGTTGACCCTACAGCTTGGAAAACTGATCTCTCGTGTCGCAGCAAAGGCACTTGGCAACACTAAACCTAAAATAGGGGAGTTGCGTATCACTATCTGGGGCAGCCCGACGTGCTCGAGCCGTTCCTGGCCGGCTCGCCAGCCGGTTCACCATCAGTGCCCGTCTTCCGTCGAAACGCCGAACGGGGCGCCGCGCAGGAAGTCGGTCAAGGACTGGTGTCGCACGCCCTCTAGGTCGGCGGGCTGGTGCGGGTCGAGGGAGAGCAGCACCCGGGGGTAGGCGTCGCGAACCGCGGCGAAGGCGGCAAGCTCGCGCTCGATGGTGGCGGGCGATTCGAGCAGGTAGGCGACCTGCACGTAGCGGCGCCCGGACCTCCGTTCCGCGACGAAGTCGATCTCGTGCGATCCCGCTACACCGACCGTCACCGTGTAGCCGCGGCGGCGCAGCTCCAGGAAGACCAGGTTCTCCAGGATGCCGCCGATGTCGCTTTCGCGGTAGCCGATGATCCCGTTGCGCAGGCCGATGTCGCCCAGGTAGTGCTTCTGATTCACCTGCAACAGCTTGCGGCCTCGCAGATCGAAGCGTTGAACGGGCGTCAGCAGAAACGCGTTGCCCAGGTGCGCGAGGTAGTTGAGCACGGTATCGACCGCCGTCGGTCGGCGCTGGCTCTTCAGGAAGTCGGCGATGCGCTTCGCGGACACCAGGCTGCCGATGCTGTCGACCGCGAACCGCGTGATCGCCTCGAACAGGGCCACGTCGCGGATGCGGTGACGCCCGATCACGTCGCGGATGGCGATGGTGCTGACCATGTCCGCCAGCATCTGGTCGACCACCATGTCGCTCAAGTCGGTGTGGAGCAGTCCTGGCAGACCACCGATGCGCAGGTAGAGCCGGAACAGCTCGGCGTCGTCGGCCGCCGCGCCGGGACGCTGCCGGTACAGGTCGCCAAACTCGGCCAACGTCAGCGGAAAGACCTGGAGGGTGACGTAACGGCCGGCGATCAGCGTCGCGAGCTCGGCCGACAGCAACGTGGCGTTGGAGCCGGAGACGACGACCTCGGTGCGGTCTTCGCCGTTCAGGGAGGCGACCGCGCGTTCCCAGTCGGCGATCTGCTGCACCTCGTCGACGATCACCACCCGCGGCTCGTCCCGTCGCGTGGTGGACTCCACGTGGTCGATCAGATCGCGCGCCGTCCGCAGCGATTCGAACGCGAACGATTCCTTGTCGACGTAGACCACCTGCCGTTCGTCGCGCAGCGAGGCCGCGAACTGCCGCAACAAAACGCTCTTGCCGGCCCGCCGGATGCCTGTCACCGCCGTGATTGCGGGGGCGTCCAGAAACTGCCGGAGGCGGTCGAGGTATTGCCGGCGCAGAAGCTCCATTGTTTCGGATACAGACGAACAAAAGCGAGAACTGGCAAGAAATTTAGATCATAAACGAAATCTGGCACCGGCGGCTCGATCGACCGCTACCCATCACCGGGCTGAGGCGACCCTGCGGCGACGGTCGCGATGAAGGCGTCGAGCCATGTCACCCGGACGTCGAGCTCGACGCGAACGTGTTCCCCGGCGAGCCGCTTCCGCACGTTCCGGCGCAGGCGCGGCGCGCGCCCCACCGACGACCCGAACGAGCCCGGATCTCCGCATCACCGAAAGCGCCAAGATTGCGTGTGGAAGAGCGCACTTCGACGCCCTGCAGGTGCGAGAGTCACCGGCTCGATACGAGGTGGCGACCAGCGTTGAAAACCTGTTCGCGACCGTTGATGCGAGCGCTGGATAAATCGAGGCCGCCACGCACAACTGCGAGCCGCCGATTCGACCGCTCTTGTGCTGCTCGCCGACGCGGCCGGCCACGACCGACAGATGCTGCTGGCCGAGGTGCAGCGGGGGCTCTACGTCCATCGCACGTCGGGTGGACGCTAATCCGTGCGGGTCGGGTTCCACGAAGCGCGACATCACTCTCCGGAACTCGCCCGACTGTTCCAGGAGAGGGGCCGCGAGTCCGTGACGAAGAGCACCAGCATCTGACTGAGGCGAGTCACGCGCCACGCCCCGTCAGGCGTCCTGCCGGCTCGGGGGACGAGCGCTACACCAGCACCAAGGCATCATCAGGCGTGCGCCCGATCGAACCGGAACACGTCGAGGCAGGCCGCCAGGATCGGCCGCGGCCACAGCGCACGAGGGACTCGTAACTGGCCCCTTGCGATCTGGTCAGGTTTCTAGCTAAATTATGTCAGAGGTGATCAGACCATGCCTGTCGTCAACGTCCATCAAGCGAAGACACAGCTCTCGCGCCTGCTGGCTCAGGTCGAGGCGGGTGAAGAGGTCGTCATTGCTCGCCGGGGCCAGCCCGTCGCCCGGCTTGTCAGCTGGAAGCCCAGGGGCAAGCGGCGATTCGGCGCCATGAAGGGGAAAATCGCGCTCACCGACGCCTTCTTCGAACCGCTGCCAGAAGAGGAGTTGAGGCTGTGGGAAGGCGGGTAGAGCCGTGCGAATACTGCTGGACACGCACGCGTTCATCTGGTGGATGGCGGGCAACCCGCGTCTTGTAGAGAGGGCGCGGCGGGCCGTCGCGGAGGAAGAGAACGACATCCTGGTCAGTGCGGCGACCGCGTGGGAAGTGGCGACGAAGCACCGGCTCGGCAGGCTGCCCGAGGCCGACGCGCTGGCTGGGGACGTACGGGCAGCCATCGCCAGCCAGGGCTTCGAAGAGCTCGCCGTCAGCGTCGCGGACGGCGAACGCGCCGGGCGGTTGGGTGGCCTCCACCGGGATCCCTTCGACCGCATGCTCGTCGCGCAGGCCTTGGCACGCGATCTGACGATCGTCTCCAACGAGGAGGCGTTCGACTGGTACGGCGTCCGCCGGCTGTGGTGATCCCCACCATTCGCCCGATGGCCCTGAACCCCATCGCCTACACCGAGCACGTCGTCCGCAGCTTTCTGCGCTACCAACTCACGGCGTACCCGTTCGCCGATCCGCACTTGCACGCGCAGATGCGCGAGCTGCTTCACTCGACGAGACGCGCCGGTCCCCCCTGCTAAAGGGTCCCTACGTCAGCCTGTCACGGCCGTTCCGGCAGGGCGCGGCCGTCGACACCCTGGTCGGCGAAGGACTGCTGCATCCCCATCTGCGCGACCGGATCCCGGAGCCGCTCACCCACCTGTACGGCCACCAGGAACGCGCCCTGCGCGCGATCGCCGAGGGTCGGACGACCCTCGTGTCCACCGGCACCGGCTCGGGCAAGACCGAGTGCTTCCTCTACCCATCGTCAGCCGCTGCCTGCAGCTGCGGGACCACGACGAGGGGGTGTGCATCTACCTGGACGGATTGAGCGCACATCTCCACGGCGACCCGCAGAGGGCCGAACGGGATCGCTACATCCGCACCTGGTTGCGCAACCGCGGATACGAGGTCGTCGAGATCGCCGCGAACGAGCTGGACGACGTAGACGCGATGGCGCGTCACTTCCGGCGGCTCGCGGGCTACTTGAGCATGCCGGACGTCCGCTCCCGCATGCGCGACGACCGCTCCTGGTTCCGCCAGGTGGCGGCGCGGGCACGGCCGGGACGCCCTCGCTTGCGGCTGGTCACGCCCGCGGCCGATGCCCGCTACGTGGACTGCGTGCCCCTGGTGCCCCTGGACGCGGCGGCAGGGGCGTTCGGCGATCCGCACGCCGTCCCGGACGAGTCCGCCTGGGAATGGGTGGAGGTCGAGGCGGCCCGCTCACTGCGGCCGGGCATGTTCGTGGCGCGAGTGGTCGGTCAGTCGATGGAACCGCGGATACCGGACGGCGCGTACTGCCTGTTCGCCGGCCCCGTCACCGGAACCCGCCAGGGACGGATCGTGCTGGTGCAGTTGCGCGACGAGGTCGATCCGGACACCGGACAACGATTCACGGTGAAGCGGTATCGGAGCGAGCGGACGACGGACGAGGGCGGTTGGCGGCACGTCCGAATCACGCTCGAGCCCATCAATCCCGAGTTCCAGCCGATCGAGTTGACGGCCGACGGGGAAGACTCGGTGACCGTCGTCGCCGAACTGATCGAAGTCATCGATGCGGAGGTACCGGAGTGACAAGCATGGGGGCCGGTCCCATCCAGCGGTCACCCCGGCCGCGGGAGGCACGCCGATTGACCGGATGCGACAGTCATGGAAACATGCCTTCGGTCTCGCGACAGAGGCCAGGACGACATGACTCTTGAACAGGCGGTGTGGGTTGATCCGGATCGCATGAGCGGCGCGCCGTGCTTCCGGGGCAGCCGGCTCCCCGTTCAGCAGCTCTTCGACTGGCTTGCTGACGGCGTATCACTCGATGAGTTCGTCGAGGACTTCGGCATCGATCGGCAAGCCGCGGAGACCGTTCTGCGTGCGGCGGGCGTCGACTTCTGCGACAGAAGTGCGGCGCGTTCCGCCGAACAGACGCCGCGGGCATGAAGGTCCTGCTCGATGTGGGGATCTCGCCCCGCGTGAGAGCCGGACTACAGGACGCTCTCGACGGAGCGCCCGTGGAGAGCGCAGTCTTCCGAGCGTGGCGCGCCCTGCGGAACAGCGAGCTGATCGAGAAGGCGTATCAGCACGGATTCACCACGTTGGTGACGTCCGACAAACGCCTGGCGAGAGAACAGAGACACATCTACCAATCGCGGTTGTCGTGGTCGACGACAACCGTCTCGGACCGTTGCGAGCCTCCCTTCGCGACATCGCCAAAGCCGTACGCGAGACGCCCGCGGGTGCTCATCGGGTGGTCAGAATCACCGCCGATTGAGGTTCCGGAGAGCCGTTCGAGCCGGATGGACGCCGCGTCGAACCAGCGCCGCCGGTTCGACGTGAGGCGGATTCGGATCTACCGCAGCCAAGCCTCCAGCTCGGCGCCGGCGTCGGTCTTCTCGTCGCGGTACTTGACGATGACCGGCGTCTGCAGGGCGAGCCCCCACTCGCGGCCGGCCTCGGCGGTGACGGTGCGGGTGCCCGGCACGACCACCGCGCCCTCGGGAATGACCACCGGGGAGCCGGCGGCGGGGCGAATCACCCGGCGCCGCGGGAGGTCGTAGACGGGGGTCGATCCAGTCAGGACGGTGCCCGCCCCGATGACCGCGCGCGACTTCACGACCGTGCCTTCGTAGACGCCGGTGCTGCCGCCGACGAGCACGTCGTCCTCGATGATGACGGGCATGGCGCCGATCGGCTCGAGCACGCCGCCGATCTGGGCGGCGGCGCTCACGTGCACCCGCTCGCCGACCTGGGCGCACGACCCCACGAGGGCATGCGAGTCGACGAGGGTCCCGGCGCCGACGTGGGCCCCGATGTTGATGAACATCGGGGGCATGCAGATGACCCCGGCTCCGACGTACGCGCCGTCGCGGATGGACGATCCGCCCGGCACCAGCCTGACCCGCGACGACGCATCGAGCGGCTTGAGGGGCAGGGTGTCCTTGTCGAGAAACGGGACGTCGGGATCGGACCCCGGGAACGCGGCGATCTCGCCGCAACGGAAGCCGACCAGGATGCCCTGCTTGACCCAGGCGTGCACGCGCCAGCCGGCGGGGGCGCCGGGGTCCGGGGTGGCCGCCCGGACCCGGCCGGCGGACAGCTCGGCCCGCAGGGTCGCGAACACGGCCCGCGCCTCGTCCCGGTCGGCGCCAGCGCCGGCCGCATGTAGTCGTTCGATGTCAGCCTGGAGCGAATGGGTGTCCGTGGTCACTGTCGAGGGTCTCCGTGTCGGATGGCGAGGCCGGTCAGCCCGCATGCGCCCGGCGGCACGCGAATGACGATGCGCGCCGGGGGGATGAAGGTCGCTCCTGTTGCCAGTTGTCCGGCCGGGGCCTCGCCGCGCCCGGTCACGCCGGCGCCTCACCGGTCCCGGCGCCGCCCCGGGCTGCGCCACCCACTCCCAGCTCCTCGAGCACCCGCACGATCTGCTCGAGCGACGCCGGGCACGGGGCCACCATCGGCAGCCGGTAGTGCAGATCCAGCAGCCCGAGATGGGCCATCGCCGCCTTGACCGGGATGGGGTTGGATTCGACGAAGTTGACCTGCATCAGGGGGAGCAGCCGGGTGTGGAGCCGGCGGGCGGCGGCGAAGTCGCCGGCCCGCGCGGCCGATACGAGCTGAGACATCTCGGCCGGAACCTCGTTCGAGGCCACCGAGACGACCCCGGCGCCCCCCACCGCCATCAGCGGCACCGTGAACAGGTCGTCGCCCGACAGCACGTTGAACCCGTCGGGCACGGTGCGGCAGACCTCGCACATCTGCCCCATGTTCGCGGAGGCTTCCTTCACCCCGACGACGTTGGGCAGCTCGGCGAGACGGCAGAGGGTGGCGGGGTCGACATTGCACCCGGTCCGCCCCGGCACGTTGTAGACGACGATCGGCAGGGGGACGCTCTCGGCGACCGCCCGATAGTGCTGATACAGCCCTTCGGGGGTCGGCCGGTTGTAGTACGGCGTCACCGACAGGATGCCGTCCGCCCCGGCGCGGTGCATCTCCTGCGCCTGTTCGACGACCGCGCGGGTGTCGTAGCCGCCGGCGCCGGCCAGCACCGGCACCCGCCCGGCCGCGGTGTCGACCACCAGCTCGACCACACGCCGGTGCTCGGCGGCGGAGAGCGTCGGGCTCTCGCCGGTGGTGCCGCACGGCACCAGGAAGTGGACGCCGCCCTCGATCTGCCGGGCGGCCAGGGTCCGCACCCGGGGCTCGTCGACGGCGCCGCTCGCCGTGAACGGCGTCACCAGGGCGGTGCCGCAGCCCGTCCAGTCGCGTCTCATCCCTGAAGTCCCCGCACGTCGCGCATCGAGAACCAGCCCTGACGGCTCTCCACAACCAGGGCGGTGCCGCAACCGGACCAGTCGCGCCTCATACTTGCAGCCCCAGCACGTCGCGCATCGAGAACCAGCCCTGACGGCCCTGCACCCAGCGGGCGGCTTCGAGGGCCCCGCGGGCGAACGTGTTGCGATCCCGGGTGGTGTGCGTCAGCGCGATCGACTCGACGGGGCCGTCGAAGGCCACCGTATGCGTGCCCGGTGCCGAACCCGCGCGACTCGAAGCCATGTCGATCCGGCTCGGGTATCCGCGGCCGGTCATGGCGTCCCGCAGGGCCAGGGCGGTGCCCGACGGCGCATCGATCTTGGCCGCGTGGTGGAGCTCGTGGACATAGGCTCCGAACTCGGGCCGGGCCGCGAACAGCTCGGCCGCCCGTTCGGTCAACGCCAGGAACAGATTGACGCCGAGCGAGAAGTTCGCGGCGGCGACGACGCCGATCCCGGCGTCGTCCGCGATCTGCCGCATCTCCGACGCGTGCGCCTCCCAGCCGGTGGTGCCGACCACCAGATTCACGCCGTGACTCGCGAGACGCGGCAGGTTCTCGGCCACCGCATCGGGAATCGAGAAATCGATGGCGACGTCGACCCCGTCCACCGCGGCCGCGGTGATGCCGCTGCCGCCAGCGTTGTTGTCGATGTCGAGCCGTCCGGATACGGTGCACCCGTACTGCTCGCTCAACTGGTCGACCAGCCTGCCCATCCGGCCGTATCCAATCAGCAGCAGGCGCATGGGTCTACCGTCCGGCGGCGTTGCCATCCGATCCGCGGATGACCTTCCGGATTATCGTCACAGCCTTGCGGGCGTCCGACTCGTTGTCGAACGTCAGGGTCGACGAGAACCGGCGATCGACGACCCCGGCTTCGTAGTCACGCACACCGATGCCCGCCCACGCCACCGCGTTCGCGACTTCGTAGGCGAACCCCGGCCGGTTGTCTCCCTGCAGCAGCACCGCGGTGGCCGCCGTCTGGCTGAACCCGGCGGCCCGGGCCACCATCGCCACCCGCTGTCCGTCTCCGGCGTAGACCTCGACGATGTTTCGCTTCTCCGGACCGGGCGCGGCCCGAACCCGTATCACTTTCAGGTCGGCCCCGTGCTGGGCGAGCGGTTCGAGCGCCGCCGCCAACGCGCCGGACCGGCCGGACACCTCGGTGCGCCAGAGCTTGATCTTCTTGGCCTTGATATCCATGGCGATGCAGATATGCCGGGCACCTCCGGGCCGCGGTCGCCGCAATTATAATCCCCGGGACGTTCCGAGCGCCGTCGGACAGAACGCGGGATGCTCCCCGGCCGGTTCCCTTCAGAGTGAGACAACGAGACATGACCGAGCTGCCGAACCGAATGCGGGCGATCGAGATAACGGAGCCGGGCGAGCCGGAGGTGCTGGTCATCGGCGAGCGGGCGGTGCCGGCGGTCGGCGCGGACGAGGTGCTCGTGCGCGTGGCGGCGGCCGGGGTGAACCGGGCCGACACCATGCAGCGCCGCGGGAACTACCCGCCGCCGCCCGGCGCGTCGGACGTGCTGGGACTGGAGGTATCGGGCACCGTGGCCGCGGTCGGGGACGCCGTGTCCGCCTGGGCCGTCGGCGATCCGGTCTGCGCGCTGCTGTCGGGCGGGGGCTACGCCGAGTACTGCGCGGTGCCCGCACCGCAGTGTCTTCCCGTGCCGGCGGGGGTCGAGCTCGCGGACGCCGCGGCGCTGCCCGAGGTGGCCCTGACGGTCTGGACCAACGTCTTCGATCGCGCCGGCCTCCAATCGGGCGAAACCCTGCTGGTGCACGGCGGCTCGAGCGGCATCGGCACCATGGCGATCCAGCTCGCGACCGCGTTCGGGTCCCGGGTCTTCGCGACCGCGGGGTCGGCGGACAAGTGCGCCGCGTGCACCGCCCTCGGCGCCGAGGCGGCGGTGAACTACCGGGAGACCGACTTCGTCGAGGCGGTGCGCGCGGCGACCGCCGGGCGCGGAGTCGACGTCATTCTCGACATGGTCGGACAGCAGTACCTGCAGCGCAACCTGGAGATTCTGAAGCCGGAGGGGCGTCTGGTCATCATCGCGCTGATGAGCGGGGCGGCGGCCGAGATCAACCTGGCGACGCTCATGACCCGCCGGCTGACGGTCACCGGCTCGACCCTGCGCGCCCGCAGCGTCGAGCAGAAGGGCGCGGTGGCGGCGGCGGTCCGCGAGCGGGTGTGGCCCCTCATCGAGGCCGGGCGGGTGCGCCCCGTCGTTCACCGCCGGTTTCCGCTGGCGCGGGCGGACGAGGCGCATCGGCTCATGGAATCCAGCACCCACATCGGCAAGCTGCTGCTGGTACCGTAGGTGCCGGCGGCCGTCCGGGCTCCCGGGAGGCATGCAGTATACTCGTCTCCGTCTCTACGGTTGGGTGCCGGCAGAACGCCGCGGAGGCGCCGTCGCCGGCAGGAACCTCGTGCGAGCCCAGCCTCCGCGGTCAAGCCCCGCGTTGCACCGGCCGCGCGCCGTGGCGGTTTTCGTCACGCGCCGGCGGCGCACGGCGGCGAGGATGCCTGACGATGGCACGTGTTTCCAGAGTCGGCCGGAACAAGCTCTGTCCGTGTGGCAGCGGCAAGAAGTACAAGCAGTGCTGTGAGCGCAAGGAAGGCCGGTTGAGCCCGACCGCATGGCTCACCATTGTGGGCGTCGCGGCCGCGGTGCTGGCCGCGCTCATCTTCAGCTTCAGCTCTGCCAACCAGGTTGTGAGCGGTATCTGTCCGCCCGGACAGGTCTGGTCGATTGACCACGGACACTGTCACTAGATTTCCGCCAGGGTCGGTCGGGGAGCCGCAAGGCGACGATTTACGGGGCGGGATCGGTGTTCCCGGACCCTGCGGAGGTGTCGCCGGCGACGCCCGGCCCGCGGCGTCAGGATCGCCATGGACTACGTGTCGCTCGGACGGACCGGCCTGAAAGTCTCCCGCCTGTGCCTCGGCATGATGACCTACGGCTCTCCGAGCTGGCGAGACTGGGTCCTGCCCGAGGAGACGGGCCGGCAGTTCGTGCGGCAGGCCCTCGACCACGGAATCAACTTCTTCGACACCGCGGACATGTACTCCCGAGGGGTGAGCGAAGAGATTCTGGGCCGCGCCGTCCGCGACATGACCCGCCGCGATCAGGTGGTCGTGGCCACGAAGGCGTACTTTCCGATGGGCGACGGCCCCAACGACCGGGGCCTCTCACGGAAGCATCTCTTCGACGCCATCGACGGTTCGCTCCGGCGGCTCGGCATGGATCACGTGGACCTCTATCAGATCCACCGTTTCGATCCCGAGACGCCGCTCGAAGAGACGCTCGACGCGCTGAACGACATCGTCCGCTCCGGCCGGGCACGCTATCTCGGGGCGTCTAGCATGTACGCTTGGCAGTTCGCGCGGGCGCTGCATACCGCGGACCGGATGGGGTGGGCTCGGTTCGCGACCATGCAGAACCACTACAACCTGGTCTACCGCGAGGAAGAGCGAGAGATGCTGCCGCTCTGCCGGGCCGAGGGGGTCGGAGTCATACCCTGGAGCCCGCTCGCCCGCGGGTTTCTCGCGGGAAACCGGACCCCGGAGTCGGAGAGTGCGGGGCCGTCGAGCCGGGCCCGGAGCGATGATTTTGCGCGCAAGCTCTATTTCGCGCCGGCCGACTTCGAGATCGTGGAGCGGGTGAGGACGCTGGCCGCACGGCGCGGCGTCACCCCGGCCCAGGTGGCCCTCGCCTGGCTGATCCGGCAACCGGGGGTGACCGCCCCGATCGTCGGGACGTCCCGGCCGGAACAGCTCGATCAGCTCGTCGGCGCCCTCGACATCACGTTGGATGAGGACGAATGCGGGTTCCTCGAAGAGCAGTACACCCCGCACGCGGTGCTCGGGCATTCGTAAGGACAGTGATCGATATCGGAGTTGCCAACTGCACCCAGGCGCAGCGTGTTTTCTGCGGCTTGGCGCGCTTGGCACACGGCGGGGCAGTTTCCGTCAGCGTCCTGACTGCACCCGGGAGCGGCGCCGGACCCGGGACGGCGCCGGCCCACCAGCCCCGAAACGGAGGGAGGAAGCCATGCCGACTGCGACACGCCGGATCGGAATCCTGACCGGGGGCGGCGACTGCCCGGGGTTGAACGCGGTGATTCGCGGCGCCGTCAAGTCCGCCGCGCGGCTCGGGTCCGAGATGGTCGGTTTTCGGCGGGGCTTCGAAGGGCTGGTCGACCCCGTGACCTACGTGCCGCTCGACACCAGAAATACGTCGGGGATCATCAACCGGGGCGGCACGATCCTGGGGTCCACCAACCAGGGCCGGTTCTCGGCCCGGGTCGGGATCGACGATCGGCAGGAGCTCGACCCCGAACTCCTCACCGAGGTCGAACGCACCCTGCACCAGCTCGACCTCGAGGGACTGATCTGCATCGGCGGCGACGGGTCGCTCGCCGTCGCACAGCAGTTCCACGAGTTCGGCATCCCCGTCGTGGGCGTGCCCAAGTCGATCGACAACGACCTCTCGGCCACCGCCTTCACCTTCGGGTTCGACAGCGCGGTCGCCTGCGCCACCGACGCGATGGACCGCCTGCACACCACCGCGGCCAGCCACGACCGCATCATGGTGCTCGAAGTGATGGGGCGTCACACCGGGTGGATCGCGCTGCACGCGGGCATCGCCGGCGCCGCGTCGGTGATCCTGATTCCGGAGATTCCGTGGACCTGGGAGAACGTCTGCCAGAAGATTCTGGAACGGGACACCCAGGGCAAGCGATTCTCGCTCGTCGCGGTGGCCGAGGGCGCCGAGCTGCCGGGCGGGGGTTTGGTGACCCGCGAAGATCCCACCCCGGGGCAGCAGGTTCGGCTGGGCGGCATCGGCCAGATCGTCGCGCAGGAGCTGGAAGCGAGGCTGAAGCGGGAGACGCGGGTGGTCATTCTCGGGCACCTGCAGCGCGGCGGCCCCCCGACGAACTTCGACCGCGCGCTCGCCACCCAGTTCGGCGCCCATGCCGTCCGGCTCATCTTCGAGCGGGAGTTCGGGAAGATGGTGGCCTACCATCCGCCGGCGGTGAAGAGCGTGCCGATCCAGGACGCGGTGAACCACATCTCGCGCGTCTCGGCGGACAGCGCGGGGGTCGTGGCGGCACGTGCGCTGGGGGTCAGCTTCGGCGAGTACCCGCCGAACACGTCGCCCGTGGTCAAGTCGCTGCGCAGCAAGGAGAAGCCGGCCCGCCCCGGCTCCGCGGCCTCCCTCCGCTCGGCCTGACCGCGGAAACCGAAATCGGGCCCTCCGCCGGTGACGGCAGGGGGGCGCTGCCCAGGTTCACGATCGCAGGTACGAAGCGCCGTTGACGTCGATGATGGTCCCGGTCGTGAACTCGGCCCCCGCCGACGCGAGAAAGACGACGGCGTAGGCCACCTCGTCGGGGGTCGCGACGCGTCCCAGGGGACTCTGCCCGCGAACCGCCTCTCCCTCCGGGCCGTCCAGAAAGGCGGCGGTCCTCTCGGTGGTGACGAATCCCGGCGCCACCGCCCCCACGAAGACGCGGTGCGGAGCGAGCGCCTTCGCCAGCG
Organism: Vicinamibacterales bacterium; assembly: GCA_965229825.1. GTDB lineage: Bacteria > Acidobacteriota > Vicinamibacteria > Vicinamibacterales > UBA8438 > JAJEEA01. Next base: position 250,756 of record CBDDJQ010000006.1, on the reverse strand, counting down.
ACTGACTCATCGCGTTCATCCCCGCCTTGCTGGCCCCGTACGCCGGGGCGTCCGGCTCTCCCCGGAACGCGCCGCGCGACGAGACGTTGACGATGCGCCCGCCCCCCTGCCGGATCATGTGCCGCGCGGCGCAGTAGGCGGCATTGGCGGCCCCGAGAAGGTTCGTCTCCAGCGTCCGCCGCCAACGGACCTGCCAGGTCTCGTAGGACACCTCGGCGACGGGGTGGGGCTCGTAGATGCCCGCGTTGTTGACGAGCACGTCGATCCGGCCCAGGTCGGCCGCGACCGCATCGACCATCCGCTCGACCGCGTCCGCATCGCCGATGTCGGCCTCGACGAGCAGATGCGGCCCCCCGGGCAGACCGGCGCGCGTCCGCTCCGCCGCGGCCCGGTTCCGGTGACAGTGGACGGCCACCCGCGCACCGCGGCCGGCGAACTGCCCGGCTATCGCGCGTCCGATCCCCTGCGACGCCCCGGTCACCAGTACCGCCTTGCCGGTGAAGTCCATGCCGTGCCTCTCTTCCATCCGTGCCTCGTATCGTAAACCGAAGTTCCGCATGCCTGCCCGGGGGCGGGCGTGCCCGCGCCGCGGGAGGGTGCGACGCGGGCGCCGGTCGGGTGGAAGCAGCCGGGGAAGCGGGGGTGCACGACAACAAAGTGAGGCGCGGGCCGTGCGCGGGCCGTGCGCCCGACGGCGGCACCGAAATCGCCGAGTCTGACCGCGCCAGGGGCCGTCGCCTCACAAATCTGCACCCGGGAAGCGGCGCCGGCCCGGCCCGGTAGATGATTGACAACCGCGGCCGGCGTGGATACGGTAAGCGAGCCCCGCGATGGCGCGGGTCGACCGCTCGATGGCGACGACCGCCGGCCGTGCGCGGGCCGTCGATCCGTCGGCGGCTCGGCAACGTGCGGCGCTCCGGGGTGGTGGATGTCCGAGTTCCCTGCACAGTCCAACGACATCGACGTGGAGCGGATCATGGAGCAGATCCGCGCCCGCATCGAGAGCCGGCGTGTTGCCGACTCGACGCCCGCGGACCCGGCGGAGGAGTTCGCGGCGGCGCTCCGGCCCTCGGAGTCGTTCGACTTCCACGGGAACAGCATCTACCGGTCGTCGCGCGGCGGCGTCGGGTGGGTGCTCTACGGCATCCGCAGGCTGCTGCGCCCGCTGCTGAAGTTCGTCTTCAACATCGATCCGATGGTCGAGGCGCTCTGCACGCAGGCCCGGCTGAACGCGCAGCGGGCGAAGTTCGACGACGAGGTGGCGCGGGGGTTGGCCGCCCGGGAACAGCAGGACGTACTGAACCGCCGGGTCGTGCAGAACCTGCTGGACGAGATGAGGAAGCTCTCCGCCGAGATGAAGACTCAACGGACGCTCGTGGAATCGATGGCCGAGCGGCTGGACGCCTGGGAGCGGCAGGCCCGTACCGGCGGGAACGCGGCGCCGCCGCAAGTTGACCGGCAGGCGGAGGAGCCGCAGTGCGACCCGGGCGACACCCCCTCCGCCGGCCGGTGAAACCCGCTACCGAATCGATGAAGCTGGCGATCGTCGTCCAACGCTACGGGCTCGAGATCAACGGCGGTGCGGAACTGCACGCGCGGTACATCGCCGAGCGGCTGGCCCGACACGCCGAAGTCGAGATCTTGACGACGTGCGCCCGTGACTACGTCAGCTGGCGGAACGAGTATGAGCCTGGAACCCAGTCGATCAACGGGTTGCCGGTGCACAGATTTCCCGTTGTCCGGGAACGCGACACGCGGAAGTTCGGCCTCCAATCGGAGCGGGTGTTCCACGGCCGGCACTCCCTCGCCGACGAACTGCGGTGGCTGTCGAGCGAGGGTCCGACGTGCCCCGTCCTCGTCGACCACCTGGTCCGGCATGGACGCGAGTACGACTTCTGTCTCTTCTTCAGCTACCGGTACTACCACGCCTACCACGGCATTCGGGCAGTTGCGCGCCGCGCCGTGCTGGTACCGACGGCCGAGCGCGACCCGGCCCTCGGTTTGGCCATCTTCGGTCCAACGTTTCGGGGCGTCCGAGCCATCTTCTACAACTCGTTCGAGGAGCGGGCGCTGATCCAGGCTATCTCGCAGAACCACGCGGTGCCCGGTCTCGTGGTCGGCGTCGGATCGGAAGTGCCGCCCCAGGCCAGCGACCGGCGCTTCCGGGACCGGACCGGCATCGAACGGAAGTTCGCACTCTACGTTGGCAGGATCGACGAGAACAAAGGGTGCGCCGAGCTGTTCAGCCACTTCCGGCGATACGCGGACGAGGAGGGAAAACTCGATCTGGTCCTCGCCGGCTCGCCGGTCATACCGGTGCCGGACGACCCGCGCATCCGTCACCTGGGGTTCGTGTCGGACGAGCAGAAGTACGACGCGATGGCCGCGGCGAACGTCCTGATCATGCCGTCGCAGTACGAGAGCCTCTCGATGGTCACACTCGAGGCCTGGGCCATGGGGCTGCCCGTGCTGGTCAACGGCGCCTGCGACGTGCTGCACGGCCAAGTGGTCCGGAGCCAGGCCGGCCTGTACTACACGAACTACCCGGAGTTCGCAGAAACGCTGCGACTGCTGGAGAGCAGCCCCCGGCTGTGCGCCGACCTCGGCGCCAATGGCCGCCGGTACTTCAGCCGGCACTATGCCTGGCCGGTGATCGATCGGAAGTACCTGGATCTGCTGCACAAGTTGCAGCAGGAGGACCCTGCCTCCGGCCGTACCCTGGAGCCTATGCCCGGATGGCTCGGACGCCGCCGGCGGCACCTGCCGCCGGCCGCCGAGGTGGTCGAGCGCGCGCCGCGCGGGCCGGTCATGCCGGCAGAGGAATAGCCGCAGTCCTTGGCGCTAAGGACGCTGGCGGAAATTACCTTACCGCGTGCCAGGCGCGCGAATCCGTAGAAAAACGGGCTGCTACGGGTCCACCTCGGCGTAGCGCGCCGAAAAGTGCGGCATGCTCGGCGGCGCCTCGACGATGCGCAGGCCGCGGATGCTGTCGCGGCGGGCGTGGAGCTCGACGAGCGCCTCGATTACGTAGTCGAGGTGAGCGCGGGTGTAGACCCGCCGCGGTATCGCCAGACGCACCAGCTCGAGCGGCGCCTGCACCCCCGCCCCGGCCATCGCGGAGCCCACTTCGCTCGCCCGAACCCCGGCGTGGCGGTAGAGCGCGACGAGCACCGCCTGGGCCGGAAACTGCTCCGCCGGCAGGTGCGGGCAGAAACGGCACGCATCGATGTAGACGGCGTGCCCCCCCGGTGGCTCGACGATCTGGATGCCCGCGGCGAGAAGCCGTGCCCCGACGTAGGCGACCGTCCCGATCCGGTAGCGGAGATAGTCGGCGTCGAGCACCTCGCGAAGACCTACCGCCATCGCGTCGAGGTCGCGCCCCGCCAGCCCCCCGTAGGTGAGGTAGCCCTCCGTCGTGATCAGCACCTCGCCGGCGCGGCGCCGCAGGCCGGCGTCGCGGACGAGCAGCAGGCCGCCGATGTTGACCAGGCCGTCCTTCTTGGCGCTGATGATCGCCCCGTCCGCCGCGTCGAACTGGTCGCGGGCGATCGCGCGCACGGGCCGGTCGCGCTGGCCCGGCTCGCGCTGCTTGATGAACCACGCGTTCTCGGCGAAGCGGCAGGCGTCGAGAAAGAAGGGGACGCCGTGGCGCCGGCAGATGTCCCGCGCCGCGCGCAGGTTCTCCAAGCTGACCGGCTGGCCGCCCACGGTGTTGCTGGTGATGGTGCACAGCACCAGCGGGACGTGCGCTGCCTCGGCATCGAGCAGCGCGTCGAGGCCGGCGAGGTCCATGTTGCCCTTGAACGGATGGCGGCTGGTCGGATCGGCCGCCTCGGGAATCGAGAGGTTGACGGCGCGCGCCCCGGTCCGCTCGACGTTGGCGCGCGTCGTGTCGAAGTGGGCGTTGTTCGGGACCACCGCGCCGGCGCCGCCCACCACCTCGAAGAGCACCCGCTCGCTCGCGCGGCCCTGGTGGGTGGGCAGCGGCTCGTCGAAGCCGGTGACCTCGCGAACCGTATCCCGCAGGCGCTCGAAGCTGTCCGAGCCGGCGTAGCTCTCGTCGCCGCGCATCATCGCGGCCCACTGCTCCGCGCTCATCGCGCCGGTCCCGCTGTCGGTCAGCAGATCGATCACGATGTCGGCCGCCGCCACCTTGAACAGGTTCAAGCCGGCCCGCTCGAGAATCGCCTCGCGCTCTTCAGCCGTGGGCAGCCGGATCGGCTCGACCATCTTGATGCGAAACGGTTCCATCTCGGTCTTCATGTCGCTGCGTTTCCCCCGATCTCCAGACACGGACGGGCAGGGCGCAAGGCTCGCCGGGGAAGGGCGCAACGGGGCGGATCCCCGGACACCCCACCACCGTTCGCAGCTCGACCGCCGCGTCCTGGCCGGCCTCGGCCATGGCTCCCGTGACCATCCAGACCAGCAGGACCGGAACCGCGCGGGGGCCGGGGAAGCGCATCGCGGTCGGTTGACGATGGTGACGGCGGCGGCCGCAACCGAAACTGGATGATAGGAGACCGCCCACTTCTACCATGGCCCGGGTGCGCGATCAACCGGATCGCGGCTCCGCGCAGGACCGGCGCATGCCGAAGCGGCCGTCCGCTTCGGCGGCGGCGGCGGCGGCGGCGGTACCGACATGATCGATGGTTCACGGGGGCTCGCCTGCCCCCCTGACCGGCAAGACGGGATAGAATCCTCGCATGAGGCGCGTACTTCCGATTCTGGCGGTGATCGGCGTCACGTGCGGGATTGCGGTTTCTCGCCTCGATGCCCGGCAGCAGCCGGGGGCGACGCAGGGCGGACCGACGTCCGGCGACGAGATGATGGCGCCGTTCGACCTGCGGCATTTTCTCGGCGACTGGGAGATCGAGTGGTCTCCGCTCGACACGCCGCTGTTGCCCGGCGGAAAGTACACGGGAATCGAGCGGGTCCGGCACGTCGCGAACGGGCGGTATCTCGAGATCACCGTCGAGCTCGAGGGGCCGGACCGGTCCCTGCGCGGCCAGGGCATCCTGTTTCTGGAGACCGGACCGTTCGGCGCCCACCTCACCAAATACGTGGTGTACGACGCCGGGTTCGCGTTGCTGCAGCCGGGGCCGGTCGGCGGAGACCTCGGGGGGTACTACAGCCACTTCTGGGAAATCCCGGCCCCGATCCGGCACGGCGGCGCCACCCTGCTCGTCAGGGGCCGGACCTATCTGGTCTCGCCGTACGCGTACCGGGTCAACCAGGAAATTTCGGTGGACGGCGATCCGTTCGTCAACTTCGGGGTCATGTGGTACACGAAAGTCGTGGAGGAAACGGGGCAGGAACGATGACGTGGAGACGAAGATTGACGGCGGCTGGTGCGGCGCTCCTCGTCGGCATGGCGGGCCTGTCGCTCGCGCACGCCCAGGGCGGCGTGGCCGGGGACTGGGAGATGCGGCTGAGCACGCAGACCGGCGTGACGACGTGGCAGGCCCGGTTCGAGCAGGACGGTGAGCGGCTCGGCGGCGAGATCGACCTCGGAGACAACGAGATCCTGTCGGTGGACGGCACCATCGACGGCACGAAGCTGGCGTTCGTCATCGTCGTTCCGGACCTCGACGGCGATCAGCCGATCGATTTCGAAGGCGAGCTGATGGGCGACACGATACAGGGTGCCCAGGGCACCTTCAGTTGGTACGGGACCGGCAATTGGGAGGCGTCTCGCAAGTAGGGATCTGCGGGTCCCCGGCTTGCGGGTCGTGTAGTGACCGCAGGGGAACGGAAGGCAGCCATGAGAAACCGCTTTGCAGGTGCGTTGGCCGTTGCGTTGCTCGTGTCGGCGGCGCTCGTCTCGTTCGCCGCGTTCGTTCGGGCCGCCGAGGATGACATCAGCGGCGTCGTGACGAGCGCGAACGGCCCCGAGGAAGGGGTCTGGGTGATCGCCGAGACCACCGGGTTGCCGACGAAGTTCGTGAAGAGCGTCGTGACCGGAGACGGCGGCCGGTATCTCATTCCGGACCTGCCCGATGCGACCTACGACGTCTGGGTGCGCGGGTACGGCCTGGTCGACTCGGCCCCCGTGACGGCTGCGCCGGGCGACACCGTTGACCTCGCGGCGACGGTCGCCGCGACCCCGGCCGAAGCCGCGGCCGTCTACCCCGCCAACTACTGGTACTCGCTGATTCAGCCCCCGGCGCCAGCCGAGTTTCCGGGAACGGGACCGGACGGCAACGGCATCGACGCCAATCTTCAGCACCAGGACCAGTGGGTCGACGTCCAGAAGCAGGGGTGCATGCTCTGCCACCAGCTCGGGAACCGGATCGTCCGGGAGATCGACAACCTGGAGCAGTTCGACTCGAGTCTCGCGGCGTGGGACCACCGGGTGCAGATGGGCCAGCGCGGCGGGCAGATGACCAACGTCATGAACCGGTTCGGCCGGGGGCGGGGACTGCAGATGTTCGCCGACTGGAGCGACCGCATCGCGGGCGGCGCGGTGCCGCCGGCGCCGCCGCGTCCGCGGGGCATCGAGCGCAACGTGGTCATCTCGATGTGGGAATGGGGCACCGAGATCGACTACATCCACGACGAGATCGCCACCGACAAGCGGAACCCCGGCATCAATGCGAACGGCCCCGTTTACGGGGTCAACATCTCCAACGACGCGCTGACGATCCTCGATCCGGTCACCAACGTGGCGACGAGCCTCGACATGCCGCTGCGGGTCGATCCGGCCACGGTTCCCGGCATGATCGCCCGGGCGATGCCCGCCCCGTCGCGGTTCTTCGGGGACGATCTCATCTGGAACGACCCCGCGAATCCCCACAACCCGATGATGGACCAGAAGGGCCGGGTGTGGACGACCTCGGCGATTCGCAACCGGGCCAACCCCGACTACTGCCGGGAGGGGTCCGACAACCGGTTCGCCCGGTACTTCCCGCTGGACAACGGGTTCCGCTCGGCCGTCTACTACGAGCCGGAGACCGGCGATTTCGTGATGGTCGACACCTGCTTCGGCACCCACCACCTCCAGTTCGCCGAGGACGAGAACGACACGCTGTACTTCAGCGGCGGCGGGCAGGTCATCGGCTGGCTCGACACGAAGATGTGGGACGAGACGGGGGACGAGGTGGCCGCGCAGGGCTGGTGCCCGACCGTTCTCGACACCAACGGCGACGGGGTCGTCACCCAGCCGTGGAACGAGCCGCCGCGCCGCGGACAGCCGGCAGACCCGGATCCGGCCCTCGACACCCGCGTCGTGGTCGGGAGCTACGGGGTCATCGGCGATCCGACCGACGACAAGGTCGTGTGGATCAGCTCCAACCGGTTCCCGGGGCGGCTGGCCCGGCTGCACGTGGGCGACAACCCGCCCGAGAGCTGCGTCACCGAGATGTACGAGGTGCCGTCGGCGCTCGATCCGAACGTGCCGAGGGACAAGATCGGGTTCGGCTCGCGCGGCCTCGACATCGATCGCGACGGCGTCATCTGGACCGCCCTGTCGGGGTCGAGCCATCTCGCCAGCTTCGATCGCACGCGGTGCCCGGTCCACAACGGCCCCGCGACTTCCGAGGGCCGCCACTGCGTCGAAGGGTGGACGCTGTACCCCACCCCCGGTCCGGTGATTGCCGGGACCGACCCGCCGGTGCGGGCCGACTACCATTACTACAACTGGGTCGATCAGTGGGACACGCTGGGTCTGGGCCGCGACGTGCCCATCGCCACCGGTTCGAACTCCGACTCGCTGCTGGCCCTCGATCCCGCGACGGGTGACTGGACGGTGCTGCGGGTGCCGTATCCGCAGGGCTTCTTCACCCGCGGGCTCGACGGCCGCATCGACGACCCGGACGCGGGATGGAAGGGGCGCGGGGTGTGGGCCACCTACGGCGCCGCGGCCACCTGGCACATCGAGGGCGGCCGGGGCGTGAAGCCGGGCATGCTGAAGTTCCAGGTGCGCCCGGATCCGCTGGCAAACTAGGAGTCGGCGCCGCAGGACGGATCGCAAAGAGCCTTCGCGGGCCGGCGCCCGCGAGGGCTCTTTGCCGTGCCGGCGACGGCAGCCATTGTGACAAGGCGGCAGAGGAAAAAAAGAGCATGAACGATCGGAAACGGCGAGGTTGGCGGCGGCGTCTCGGATGCGCGGGCGCGGCGGCGTTGATGCTGCTCGCTGTCGGCGTATCGACGAGTCGGGCGGGACAGGACTCCGGCGCCATCGCCGGCGTCATCGTGGACGAGAGCGGCGGCGTGCTGCCGGGGGTGGCGGTGACCGCGGTCCCCGAGGGGGGCGGCGCCGTCGGCGCCGCCGTCAGCGACGGCCTCGGCGAGTACGAGATCGCGAACCTCCCCGCCGGCCGGTATCGGGTGCGCGGCGTGCTGCCGGGTTTCAGCAGCGAGATCCTGTTCGTGCCGGTCGAGGCGGGCGCCGTCGCGACCGCGAATCTGCAGCTCGCGATCGCGCCGCTGGCCGAGACCGTCACCGTGACGCGGGCCGATCGGGATCTGGCCGCGGTCCCGCAGTCGGTGGCGGTGGTGCAGCGCGATCAGATCGAGTTCGCCCAGCGGCGCTCGTCGCTCGACGAGGCGCTGCGGGGCATTCCGGGGCTGTTCGTCCAGAACCGCCGCAACTACGGCCTGTCCGGGGGCATCGGACTGAGCATCCGGGCCCCCGAGCCACGCTTCGGGCTGCGCGGGCTCGCCCTCATCCAGGACGGCATTCCCATCACCACCGCGGACGGCACGACGGAGCCGGGAAACGTCGACCTCGGCTCGGTCGGCCGCATCGAAGTCATCCGGGGACCGAGCTCGGTGCTGTACGGGAACTCCGCCGGCGGGGTGATCAATCTGACCACGACGTTCGATACCTCGCGCCGGCTCGTCGTCCGGCCCGACATCCAGTTCGGCAGCTACGGCTACAACCGGCAGCAGGTCCGGGTCGACGCCGGTGGGGACGGGCCGACGCAGTTCATGGGGAGCGTGAGCCGCTTCGAGACCGACGGGTTCCGCGAGAACAGCCACGCGGAGATCACCCAGGCCAACTTCGTCGTGCGCCGCGAGCTCGGCGCCGACACCGAAATCCGCGGCGTGTTCAACCTGTACGACAGCCCGTTCGCCGAGAGCGCGAGCTTTCTGAACGAGGAGGACGCCCGCGATCCGGTACGGCGGCGCATGGCCCGCGGCGTCGCCCTGGCCCGCGACTGGGGCGAAGGGGCGAACCAGGGGCAGGGCGGCGTGACCCTGGAGCACCGCTTCAGCGAGAACCAGTTATTCCGGGTGACCGGCTGGGGCATGTGGCGCGATCTGGAGGCGGTGGGTGCGTTCAGGAACGTGGATCTGAGCCGCAGCGGACGCGGCATGCGCTCGGAGTACGTCGGCGGCGCGCCCGCCGGATCGACGCGGATCGACTGGGCCGCCGGGGTCGACGTGGCATCCCAGAACGACGCCCGTCAGGAGTTCGGGCAGGTGGCGCCCGCCGTGAGCGGCGACCGCGCGACGAGCGGCGATCTGGAGATCGACCAGACCGAGGACGTCCGGTCGGCCGGTCCGTTCGCCCAGATCGGCGTCTCGCCGACCGATCGCGTGCGGTTCACGGCCGGGGTGCGCTGGGACTACTACAACTTCCGGGCCGGCGACCGGAAGCTGGACGACGGCGACCAGTCCGGCGACCGCAGGATGGACGCGTTCAGCCCCTCGATCGGCATGACCGTCGCCGCGACCCCCAACGTCAACCTGTTCACGAACCTCGCCACCGCCTACGAGACCCCCACCACCGTCGAGCTGTCGAACACCCCGACCGGCGAGGGCGGATTCAACCAGGAGCTCGGGCCGCAGGACCTGCGCAGCTTCGAGGTCGGGATCAGGGGGCTGGCCGAGGCGGCGCGGCTGCGCTACGAGGCGGCGGTGTACGTGTCCACCGTGGACAACGCGCTGGTGTCCTTCCAGAGCCCGACCGAGGAGATCTTCTTCCGCAACGCCGGCGAGTCGTCCCGGGACGGCGTCGAGCTGTTGCTCGAATGGATTCCGGACCCCGCCTTCAGGACCCGGCTCGCCTACACGTACCAGAACTTCCGGTTCGTGCAGTTCGCGCCCGGCGGAGACGACTTCTCCGGCAACCTCGAGCCGGGGTCGCCGCCGCACCGCATCTTCGCCGGCTTCGACTACACCGCTCCGTTCGGTCTGCGCTCGGGGGCGACGGTCCGGTGGGTCGACGACTACACGCTCGACAACGCCAACACCGTGTTCAACTGGGCGCACACGGTCGTCGATCTTCGCTTCGGGTTCGAGACAACATGGGGCGGCGTCGATGTTCGTCCGTTCATCGGCATCGACAACCTGTTCAACGAGCTCTACAACTCGTCCACCATCACCAACGCGTTCGGCCGCCGCTACTACGAGCCGTCTCCGGACCGCGAGTACTACGTCGGACTGACAATCGGAGGGGGCCGCAGATAGGGTCTGCGCCGCAGGACGTGGACTCCTGCAGGAATCGGTCGGGCGGGCCGCGGCACCGCAGGTCGGCGAGGTTCGGGCGGGATCCGGCCGGCCGCTTCGCCTTGACGCGGGGCGACCGTGCGTAGAGACTTAGGGGCTCGCTTCACGACATCGGTGTGAAGCAGGCGCCCCTGACGGCGCCGGCAACCGTCGGATCGGGCGTGTCAGGCTCGTGGGCCGGATGGCCGGCGAGCCGCCTGTGCCGCAGCATCGAAGGGAGAGCAGGACAGACTCATGGCCGTGCAACCGACGCGCGTCATCGACTTCGACCGGGCCAATGAAGTGGTTCAGCGGTTTCAGAAGGAGTCGACCAAGTGGCTCTACGGCCTCGACGATGCTGCCCGCATCCTGTCGTGGGCGTTCTTCACGTTGCTGCCGTACACCGACAAGCTGAGCCAGAGCAAGCTGCTGCGCCAGCCCCACGTGATGTTCCGGGGACCGACGGGCACCGGCAAGACCGACCTCGTCAGTGCCTGCGCGATGGCCATCGACGCCAAGTTCGAGCGCATCCAGGGCATGCCGACCTACATGCCCGAGGACATCCTCGGCTACGAGACGATCGTCGAAGAGACCGACGGCTCGCGGAAGCTGGTGTTCAAGCCGGGCAAGCTGATGGCGCACATCGTCCTCATCGACGAGGACAACCGGTTGTCGGGCAAGACGAAGGCGGCGGTGCTCGAAGGAATGGAAGAGAGCTCGGCGACTCTGAGCTCGGACTACGGCAACCTCGCCGAAGGCAAGATGCTGCCGTTGTTCCCGCTGTCGTGCGACTTCAGCGACATCGAAGGCCCCCGTTTCTTCATGGTGATCTGCACCGAGAACATCTTCGGGGAAGAGGAGGGCACGTTCGCCAATCCGGTGGCGCAGCTCGACCGCACGACCCTGTCCATCAACATGCTGGACCCCGAGGACGAAGAGGACGAGCTGAAAATCAGCGCCCGCAACGTGATCGGACGCAAGGTCGAGAAGCTGACCGACCTCTACGAGGTGCTCGACATCGCCCGCTACATCTTCGACAACGTCCAGATGTCGGACTACGCCCAGCAGTACAAGGTGCGGCTCATCCGGAACACCCGACCGCATCGGGTGATGGGGCGGGCGGCCCGGACCGTCAAGGAGTACATCCGGGTCGGGATTTCCCCGCGGGTGCATTTCCACCTCGAGGCGGTGGCCCGGACCTTCGCCTTCTTCAACGGTGACGTGGCGATCACGCCGGACCACATCAAGGCGGTCGCCGCCCCGGTGCTGGCCCACCGGCTCGTGCTGCGCGAAGGGATGGAGTTCTCGGTCGACAAGGAAGATCTCCTCCAGCAGATTCTGCGGGACATGGAGGTTCCGCCGTGGAAGTAGAGGAGGTCTACGCCCGGTTCCGGGACATCAAGCACGGCATCCGGGCTCGGAAACCGTCCAACAGCATCCACTTCGGCGAGCACAAGAGCGGGTTCAAGGGGGTCGGCTACGACATCGTCGGCGTCGATCAGTGGAGACCCGGGCAGCCGTTGAAGGACGTGGCGTGGACCCTGAGCCTCCGCACCTACCCCGAGAAGCTGTATCGGATCGAGCGGATGGAGCCCAAGGAACTCCGCACCCTCGTCGTCTGCGATCTGTCCTACTCCACGCTGTTTCAGGTGTCGCAGGAGACCAACAAGGCGCTCCTGATGCTCGACCTGCTCGGCAACATAGGTCTGACCCGCGCCAACCTGCGCGATCCGGTAGGGCTCTTGGGCTATTCGGACCAGATCGAGCTCTACCTGCGCCCGAAGCTCGGAACCTCGCAGGTCTTCCACATGGCGTATCAGATCTTCGAGAAGCTGAAGCTCGAACGGGAGTTCCCGAGCCGGCGGCCGGCCCACTTGAAGGTCGCCGTCAACTTCATGCTCGCGCGTCTCAAGATGCGCCATTCGGTCATCGTCCTGACCGACCTGGTGGACCAGGTCAACGACCCCGACGCGATCGACTACAAGCAACTGAGGACACTGGCCGCGAAGCACGATATGATCGTCCTCATTCTGGACGACCCTGAAGAGTTCCGCGTCAAGACCCGGCTCGGATACATCCGGATCTCGGACATGGAAACGCGCAAGCAGACCGTGATTTCGGCGCGGAAGGCGGGCGCGATTCGGCGGCGCATCGAAGAGACCCGGGCGGCGCTGCAGTACAAGTTGAAGCATCAGGCGGGTATCGACTCGGCGGTGCTGACAGAGCAGAATCACCTTGAAGAGCTGCCGAAGTTCCTGATGGCCCGCACCGCGCGTTAGCCGTCGGTCCTCGACGCCGGGCGGCCGCAGAGCCAGGACCTTCGCAGCACTTGCATGGAAGATCCGGTGGACATGACACGCATACTCGCGACCTCAGGAACCCCTGGCAAAGTCCCCGCTGCATTCGACCGGCGACGCATCCCGCCTGGACTGCGTCGCTCCTCGGTCGCGGTCCTCGCCGGCCTCCTGCTGATCGCGCCGTCGACCTCCGCCGCCCAGCCGCCCGATGCCGGCGCGCCGGGCTCGGGGCTCCTGCGGATCGAAACGCTGGAGCTGGAACCGACCGTCGTCAAGACCGGCGACCTGATCACCCAGCGGTATCGGGTGCGCTTCCCGGATCTGATCCCGAACGGACAGGAAATCATCATTCTCGAAGACCGCATGACCCCCGAGGCGCTGCCCGTCCACCCCTTCGAAGCGGTGTCGCTCGAGGTGCAGAAGGACCGGATCGACGACGAGCACGTCTGGGACTTCATGTACGGGTTCCGTCTCGTCGACCCGAACAAGATGACCTACGTCCTGCCGAATTTCAGCTTCTACTACTTGGTTCGGGATCTGGGCGAGGACATCGAGGACGCCGAGGTCCAGCAGGTCGACGGCGGGCAGGGGCTGGTGCGGTACGTGACGTCGATTACCGACGAGCCGCTGCTCGACATCCGGGACACCATCGAGCTCGGCACGTTCGAGGGTCTCGCGAGGTTCTTTCGGACCATGGCCTGGGCCGTCGCTCCCCTGCCGCTGCTGGTCTGGTTCGTGATGCTGGTGCGATTCGCCCGCAAACCGAAGGCGGTCTCGATCGAGAAACAGCAGGAAGAGGACGAGCTGGCGCGAATCGAGGCGCAGATCCCGGTGTCCCCGTCGATCTGGGAGGCGCGGCGGGCGGCAAACCGCGAGCTCGCGGCCCTGCGGAGACTGCCCCGGGACGTCGGCGCGGATCAACTGGCCCTCGGCCAGCGGGCGCTGGTGCTGGCGTTGCGCGACTACCTGCGGGCGGATCTGCCGGCTCTGCATCCGGGCGACACCTCCCTGGACATGCAGCGGCATGTCGACGGGCTGAAGGACGGATATCGGAAGTCGGCGCTCGGGGTGATTGCGGCCCGGCTCGTCGCCTATCAACGGGGGCTCGAGGCCGGCACGCCGGCGCCGGTCGAGACCCCGGCCGCAGAAGCGCGCATGCTGGTCGACGCCCTGGCGCAGTTGCGCCCGCACGTGCGAATGATGAACAGTCTGAAGGCCCTCGTGGGGGCCGCATCTCCGCGTCCGGCGAAAGGATAACGAATATCGGGTGAACGATCATGCTGATGCCCTGGTCCGAATTCGTCGCGTTCGTCGACGGAGGCGTCCGTGAGCTGCTCGGAACCGACTTCGCGCAGATCCGGTACGGCGACGTCGGAATCGCGATAGCAATCGCCCTCGCGCTCGGCGTCGTACTGTTTCTGACGCTGTTGCGACTGGCCGCCATGCGGAAGCGGCACGTCCGGGAACACTCCGGGCATGTCATCGTGCCGAGACATCGCAAGCGCCTCTGGATTCGCGTCCTGCACACGGTGCCCAAGGCGCTGATGGCGGGGGCTCTCGCGCTGCTGGTGTTCTCGGTCGCCGATCCGTTCCTGACCGCGACCGAGGAGGTGAGCGGCTACGTGGAGTCGCGGGTCCGGATCGATCTCGTCGATACGTCGGGCTCGATGGCCTGGGAGTTCCCGGATACGAACAAGTCGAAGGCCGAAGTCGCCCGTGACGCGCATCTCGAGTTCCTGGAGATGCGGCGCGAGAAGAACGACCGCGTATCGCTGTGGCTGTTCTCCACCTATCCGTACATGGTGGACGACTTCGTCATGGACGACGAGCTGTACTACTACCAGGTGTGGGACGCGCCGTACGTCATGACCCAGCGGCTCGACAAGGCGATGGTGGTGCCGCGCGACAAGGTCCGCATCATTCCCGCGGAGGGCGACACCAACATCATCCGTCCGCTGCAGGACATCGTGAAGCACTTCGACCGGGACGAGGCGACGGTCGGCCGCGGCGCGAATCAGAACCGGGCGGTGCTGATCATCACCGACGCGGCCGTCGACGAGTTTCCGGACGCGGAGTTCGCCGAGCTGAACAAGCGGAACATCGTGCCCTACATCATCTACATCAACACCAGCGATGCGCGCACCGCGAGCTTCCTGCATCCCACCGTCCCGCAACTGGTCGGGCAGATTCAGGAGTACGGCGGCGACTACTTCGACGTGACCGACGAGGACAGCCTGCTGCGCGCCTATCAGGCGATCGACGAACGCGAGGCGGTACGCATGGAGCTGAAGCACCGGGCGTTGAAGGTGCCGATCTACTCGCGGTTTCTGTTGGTGGCGATGGGGCTGCTGCTGGTCGGCATTCCGGTCGGGTTCGTGTCGGAGCTGCTGTGGGGCACGGCCCCCTAGCGCCATCCCCGACTCGCGGTACGGGCCTCGAGACGCGCGTCGTTTGAGAGAGAACTGACATGCGACTGACAGACCTGCTCGACAAGGAACATTCCTTCCGGTATCTCATCGGCTTCGTGCTCGCCCTGCTCTTCTTCGCCCTGGTGTCGGTACCGGGGCGCAGCTTGGCCGCGTTCTACACGAATCTGGAAGGGTTGAGCGACAGCGTGGAGCGCGCCGACTACGAGACCGCGGAAACGCAGCTGGCCGAGGTCTCCGCCTTCTACCAGGGCAGCCGGGCGTGGGGAATGCAGTGGTTCGCCGACTCGTATCTGTTCCGGGACACGTTCCTGCAACAGGCGTCGTACAACTACCTGACCGGCAACTACGAGACGGTGGTGGCGGACCTCGCCGACGAGATCGACGATCCGCGGGCGTCGCACCTTCTGGCGAACGCGAAGTTCATGCTGGCGAGACAGCGGTACCGCGCCATCAATCCGGAAAGCCCCGATGCCCAGACCCAGAAAGAGGCGATCATCGTCGAGGTGATGGAGACCGTGAACGCCGACTACGAACGGGCGCTGCGCAGCGACCCCGGCGACCGCTTCGACTACAAGTGGAACTACGACTTGACGAGCAATGCCGAGGCGGTTCGGCGCGCCCTCGAAGCACCGCGTGAAATCGAACCGCCCGAGCTCGAACAGATGAAGGGCGAAGGCACCCCGGTGCGCCGCCGCCGCGGGTAGGAGTCTCCGCCGTAGAACGGCGCGGACTCCTGTAGGATTGGTTGGGCTGCAATCGGAGCCGCAGGCGCCGATTGCCGGGACGGGACGCCCCGGCAGAGTCCGGCCGGGGCGTCCCGTATCGAACATCGGCGGGGCCGCCGCGCGGTCCAACGCCCGTCACAGAGGCACTCGCACAACCAGATGGACGGAATCAGCCGCCTGTTCCGGGAAAGTATCGAGTTCGCGAACCCGGAGTATCTGGCGATTGTCCCGATCGCCGGTCTGCTGCTCGTGTTCGGGTTGCTGGTTTTCGCGCTGCGGCTGCAGTTGCGCCCGGCCCGCACCGAGGGCTCGAAGTACCCGTTCTTCGGCCACATCAAGTTCTGGTTCCTGGCGATTACCGCGCTCGCGCTCGTGTCGGTCGCGGCGGCCCGGCCGTTCTGGGTCTTCGGTGGATCGACGTTCAGGCGGGGCGACGTCGACATCGTGGTCGCCATCGACGCCTCCGCGTCGATGTGGGTCAAGGACGTGGGACCGTCCCGGCTCGAGCTTGGGGTTCGGGAGGCGTTGAGCCTGTATACCCAGGACATCCTCACGCCCGGCGACCGCACCGCGGTGTACGTCTGGGGCACGACGACCCTGCGCCGGGCGCACATGGCGTCGAACGCCGAGCGGTTCATCGAAGAGGTGGGCCGGATTGGACCGCCCGAGACCCTGACCGGTGACGCGTTTCCGTGGGACAGCGACATCGCGACCGCGTTCGAGTCGATCTATCTGTCGCTCGACAATCAGGATCGGTTCGAATCCGGCGACGAGGACTGGCTGCCGGAGGAGCGCAGCGACCGATTGCTGCTGCTGTTCACCGACGGCGACTTCCTGATCGACGGCGAGCAGATGAGCCGGCTGGACACGGCGCTCGGAGAGCTCCGGCGGCGCGGCCTCGTCATCTATACCATCGCCATCGGCAGCCGGACCGGGATGGACGTCGACTCGGTGCTGGTGGACTACGTGCGCGGGATCGATTACGACGAGACCCTCGAGGCGGACCTCGCGGGGCAGCGCACCCAGCTCGGGATGGACGGGATCGGCATGGTCGACCAGCGCACCGGCGGCCGTTCGGTCGTCATCGACAGCCCCCAGGTAGACGCCGCCACGTTCCTCCGCAACGTCGTCGACTCGCACCGCAGCGTGTCCTTCGAGCTCATTCCGTCGGACGACCAGCAGGAAATCTGGCAGTGGGTCGTCATGCTCGCCATCGTCGTCTTCGTCCTGGCGATACTCTTCTACTGACGGCGACTGCCCCACTCGCCTCCCTGCAAATCACCCCGGATCCGCTCGAAGGACCGGAGCCGAGCCACAAACGGGCGCTGTTCCGATTCGCGCCGCACCGCCTCACGGCGGCCGACGTCGTGGACGGCGCACCCCTGTTGCCCGACTTCCGCCTCCTGGTCGCCGACTTGTTCACGCTGTAGCATCACCGGGTCTTTCCGCCGATGCGCGCGCCGCCGCGATGGCTTTTCAGGGGTCCCCGGCGGCGAGCAGCTATCGAAGAGAGCATCAATCGGATGCCCGACTCGTCGATGTCGAGCGGATCGAACGGCTTCCCGTACCACCTCACCATTGCCTGGTGCTCCTCGTGGAGCGGATCGAGCGCCGCTTCCAGAAACTCCATGAAGCCGACGACGCCACCGACGTCCTCGGGTGGGCCGCGCCGCTCGCCGCCGACGAACGCCGGATAGTCGACGTCGGCCTCGCCGTCGCGAACGGACTCGATGGAGATGTCGTGCCTCCAGCTGTCGCCGAGGTCGTAGACGTAGAGGAACCGCTCGGCCTTGCGCTCCACGAGCGTCTTCAGGCGGATGCCCGTGGCCTTGTACACCTGCTGGCCGAAGAGATCGTCCTCCAGCATGGGATCGGCGTAGACGCGGTCGCCGACCTCGAACTCGAACAGGTGCGAGCTCATCCAGCCGAACGTGACCTGGATGATGTCGTGCAGGGCCAGCAACGTCGAGGACAGCGGCACGTCGACGCGGCGCCAAACCTTCGGTTCGATCTCGTGCAGCTCGATCCTGAGGCGTGCGACGGGCTCGATCATGGGAGTCTCGTCCGTCGTTCTTGTTTGCGGGTCCGCAGATGTGGCTCTCCGCTGTTAGCGCGGAGCCCCTTCTCCGATAATAGCCGACCACCTGGCATGGTGCGGCCACGCCCCCCAGCGTCAGGCCAGACGGCGCCTTCCGGAACCGTCGAGCAGAGCGAGGCTCAGCCGAAGCCGGAACGGCGTACACCGGGCGGACGAGGGGGTATCCGATGGATGGGAGCGTAGACGGCCGATGGATGGTAGCGCAGAATCGACCTGAGCTTCCCGAAGACAGGGCATCCGTACCCGCAACCCCGCCATGCTGCAGGGCTGCCTGCGGGCCTGTGCGGCCGCCACCGCCACCACCGCCAGCTACGACCGCATCCGCGACGCGAACCACCTACGGACCTGGGGCGGCGAGCTCCAAGTGGACCTCGTCGTGGTGCGCGGCGACCAGCACGTGGTCGCCGTGGAGGTGAAGCCGACCGCCCCGGTCGGCGACCCGGACGTGGCGCATCTCCGTCGCCTCGGCGACCGCATCGGCCCCCAACTGCTCGATGCCGCGATGGTCACCGCCGGGGCGGACGCCTAGCGCCACCCTGACGGCATCCCGGTGATTCCCGCCAACTTCCCCGGCTCGCCGACGGCGGTGGGCTGAGAAGAAGCGCGCGTTTGCGGTGCGATAATGGGACCAGCGAACCCACGACGGGAGGAACAGTGAAGCAGAGGCGATCAGCCTTCGCACGGGATCCACGACCGAGCGACGGCGGAACTCATCGGGGTACGGGCACCATCGACGGAGACCTCCTGGGAGAGGCTTGTAGACACGGTGGTACGAACCGCCGAGCCCGAGCGGGTGATTCCGTGGTCCCCACCCGATGACCGAGCCTTCAGCACCGCTGATTCCCCCCGAGTTGCGGCCGTACCTCGACACGATTGCCGACCGCCTTCTGTCCCGCCACGCCGCCGTCGTGATCGGGTCTGGCTTCAGCAAGAACGCTCCATCGCCCGCCTCCCGCCCCCAATTCCCCGATTGGTCCCAATTGGGCAACCGCTTCTACGAGAGGCTTCACGGCCAGCCGCCTGGACCCGACGACAAGTACCTTCAGGTACCCGCGTTGGCGCATCAAGTCGAAGCCGCTCTCGGCCGGCCCGCATTGGACCAGATGCTGCGCGACGCCATTCCCGACCTCCAGCACGAACCCTCCCCGCTCCACGTTGAACTGCTCACTCTACCCTGGTCCGACGTCTTCACCACGAACTACGACACCCTCCTCGACGTGCCTTCTGGTCCCGCCGTTCCGTAATCTCCCGACGGTACGACGTCGTACTGAAGCCCGGCGATCTCGGCCATTCCAATCGACCACGAATCGTCAAGCTCCACGGAACCCTGCCGTCTGAACGTCCGTTCATCATCACCGACGAGGACTACCGTCGGTATCCCCACGACTTCGCACCCTTCGTGAACGCCGTTCGTCAGGCCCTCCTCGAAGACACGCTCTGCCTGATCGGCTTCTCCTGCGACGACTCCAACTTCCTCCAATGGGCCGGCTGGATCCAAGACAATCTCGGCCATCGGAACTCGCCCAAGATGTACCTTGTCGGCCTACTAGGTAGCCAGGGTGAGGCTCGCTGCCGCGCCCGGCACCGAGCCACGGAGGATCGAACAACGCCAACGCCGACGAAGCGCGCTATCCTCTCGAAGTTGACCCGCGACGACGACCGCGTGATCGCCAATCCCCCGACGAGTGAGGCCGCGACCTGGCCGAGAGCGACGGCTACGGGCGGTTCCGGTTCGGCGTGCCGCCGAAGACCAAGGGCGACCTGGCGTTCGTGCAGCACATGGTCGCCGTGCTGAGCGCCTCCGGCCGGCTCGGCGTCGTCATGCCCCGCGGCGTGCTGTTCCGGGGCGCCGCGGAGGGCTAGATCCGCCAGGTCCTGCTGCAGCAGAACCTCTTCGAGGCGGTCATCGGGCTCCCGCCGAATCTCTTCTACGGCACTGGCATCCCGGCATCCATCTTTGGTGCTGAACCGGGATAAGCCGGCGGACCGCAAGCGCAAGGTGCTGTTCATCGACGCATCCGGTGAATTCGGAGAGGGTATCAACCAGAACCGCCTGCGCGACGAGGACATCCAGCATATCTTCAGCACGTTCCACACCTATACCGACGCCGAAACGTACGCCCGGGTCGTGCCCCTCGTGGGTCGCGGTCGTCCGCAGCGACACGGAGGATGGCGCGACGCGGGAACGGATGCTGAACCAGTCGGTGCGCCCGTCAGGGAACATCCCCAAACAGATTCGCGAGCTGACCGGCATCACGAACGAGATGGTCGCGGACGCGGACACCATAGACCGGGTATTGCCGCGGGTCGCAGGAGTCGTCGGCGATGCGCCGATCGTCTGTCACAACACCCGGCTTCGCTTGACGCAGTGTAGCCAAATGGCTACACAATGGGTTGCGTGATCAGGATCGTCCGTTACGTCACGGCCAACGGCACGGACGCGTTCGATGCTTGGTTTCGGCTCCAGAGCGCCGAGATCCGCGCCCGTGTCCAGACGCGTCTCGACCGTGTCGAGCTCGGTAGTTTCGGGGACCACCGCGGAGTCGGCAGGGGCGTATTCGAGTTGCGGATCGACAGAGGTCCCGGCTACCGCGTCTACTACGGCCGGGACGGAGAAGACCTCGTCGTCCTGTTGGCCAGCGGAACGAAGAAGCGTCAGACGCACAACATCGAAACGGCGCACGCCATCTGGAAGACATACAGACAGGAGAAGCGGCATGCCCGTCAGAGCCCATGAGGCCAGCGAATACCTCCGGACACCGGAGGACGTTGCGGCGTACCTCAACGCGGCGATCGAAGAATCCAATGGCGACCCGCGACTGTTGATGAAGGCGTTTCGGAATGTCGCGGCGGCCCAGGGTGGTGTTTCGGCCATCGCGCGGAAAGCCGACATCGACCGGGTAGCCCTCTCCCGGGGCTTGTCGGGAAACCGGGACCCCCGATTGGGAACGGTGACGAAGATCGCCGCGGCCTGCGGCGTGACGCTACAGTTCGTGCAGCGGGAGGCCACTGAATAGCGCCGGTGGGAGTCCGATCGGCGCGACCGCGTGGAACCTGGTACAGTCGGGTTGCCAAGTGGCGGGTGCAGCATGCGTGAAGTTCGAGTGACCGAAGCCAAGTTGCGCTGGTCGGAGTTGTTGCGGGCGGTCGAGCACGGCGAGACAGTGGCGACCACCCGCCACGGCAAGGCAATCGCCCACCTGGTACCGGCGCCGCGCCAGGAGCAGACGTCACACCGGGACCCACTGGTCCATTCGGCTCGCGGGTCACGGCGAACCGTCGACCGGCGCCGGCCGGTCCCCGCTCAAAAGCGCGAGGACTTGATCCAGGTGTCCGACCGGGCCCAGCTCGCGTCCAGATCGGCGTCGACGGCCGCGTCGGTGCGGCCCTGGGCCTCGAGGGCGGCCTTCAGTCCGAGGAGCGACCAGCCGTTGTGGGCGTGGTCGGCGAGCTCCTCGCGATACACGCGTTCCGCATCCGCAGGGCGTTCGAGCTCCAGCAGGAGCGCGCCGAGCCAGTGCCGGGCCGCGAACGGGAGCGGTTCGGGCTCGTCGTAGACGAGCGAGTCTTCGAGCTCGACGGCGCGCTCGAAGGCGGCCACCGCGCCGTCCGGATCGCCCCGCTCGCGAAGCAGGGCCCCCTCCAGAATGCCGGCGACGGCGCCGAGCAGGGTCTCGGCCGGGTGGAACCGCATCACCGCTTCCGAGGTTTCGGCCAGGGCTCGTACCCGGGTCAGATAGACCTCGGCGAAATCGGCGTCGCCTTCCCGCAGATGCGCATAGCCCTGCGCGAAGTCCCACAGCCCGGCGGAGACGTCGTCGTCCGGCCGGTCGGTCACCTCGAGCACTTCCTCGAACCGTCCGAAGCGCAGCCGCGTCAGCGCGTGATAGACGCTGTTGCCGGTCAGCGCGTGGTAGTCCTTGCCGGCCCGCATCGCGACGGCGCCCTGGCCGTCCATCGAGGCCGCGAACAGCAGCATGTGAAGGTTGTGCTGCGGGTAGATCGCCACGCCCTCGCCCTGGCCGTCGGCCGCCTTCAGATCCGAATGCCAAGCCTTGATGTTGGCTCGGACCCCGTCCGCCCACCGGCCGATCTCGTTCCAGGTGTGCGACGGCATGTGGTTGATGTGGCTGGCCCCCGGAATGGCGCTCCCGAGATGCTCGGCGCACGCCTCCGCCTTCTCCGGGCGGGTGGTCGACTCGGTCGCATGGACGTAGAGGTGACAGGCGCCGGGATGCTCGATGTCCCGGGCGAGGACGCCTTCGAGCACACCGTGGAGCCGCTGGACGTTGGGGTCGTTCAGATCCCGGGTGCCCCGGCGCGGCTCGAGGAGGAACAGCGCGTCGCCGTACAGGGTTGCGGCGTCGAGGTCGTTCGGATAGTGCTCCGAGAGCGCCCGCATCGCCTCCGCGTAGGCTTCATCCTGCTCCCGCCGCTTGGCCACGTCGAAGTTCTCGACGTAGCGCACCGACAGCGCGTCGATGTAGGCGCGCTCCCGGGGGCTGGCATGTCCCGCGCCGGCGACGGCCAGCGCCTTCCGGGCGGCGGCATAGGCGTGGGGGGCTTCCGGGGGCCGCATCGGCCCGTTGAGATAGGAGCCCCAGGCCCAGGCCTCGCCCCAGTAGCAGATGGCGCAGTCCGGATCCCGGGTCGAGGCGGCGCGGAACGACCGAACCGCGTCGACCTTGGCGAAGGCGTACATCAACTGCATGCCCTGGTCGAAGAACTGCTGGGCCTCCTCGTTGTCCGAGGAGATCGGGAAGGAGTAGGGTCCGAGCACGCCGGGCTGGAACGGAATCGGCTCCCGATACGGCTCGGGCAGCGCCGGTTGGTCCTGGGCAGCGATCGGGGACACCGCCAGCGCCCCGGCGATCACCGCCGCGGCCGCGACACGGATACCGCGCCAAATCGGTTTCTTCATGCTCTTCAAGCCTCCTCCGAATCGATTGTGCGTTACACGGAAACTTCGGGGACGTCGCCGCTGGCCAGCAGCTCGGGCTCGGTCGCGGCGCGGACCTCGTCGGTCGACACGCCGGGCGCCCGCTCGATCAGCCGCAGCCCGTCCGGGGTCACCTCGATGACCGCGAGCGAGGTGACCAGGCGGTTGACCACCTGCTTGCCGGTCAGGGGCAGACTGCACGCGTTCAGGATCTTCAGGTCGCCCCGCTTCGACACGTGGTCCATGACGATGAGCACCTGCTTGGCGCCGCTCACCAGGTCCATGGCGCCGCCGGGGCCCTTGACCATCGCGCCCGGAATCATCCAGTTGGCCAGATCGCCGGTCCGGGATACCTGCATGGCGCCCAGAATCGCCAAGTCGATGTGCCCGCCCCGGATCATCGCGAAGCTCTGGGCGCTGCTGAAGAAGCTGGCGCCGGGCACCGCGGTCACCGTCTCCTTGCCGGCATTGATGAGGTCGGCGTCGATCTCGTCATCCGTCGGGTACGGCCCGATGCCCAGCAGGCCGTTCTCGCTCTGCAGCTTCACGTCGATATCGGCCGGGATGTAGTTCGCGCACAGGGTCGGAATCCCGATGCCGAGGTTGACGTAGTAGCCGTCCTTGATCTCGCGGGCGGCGCGGGCCGCCATCTGTTCGCGGTTCAGTGCCATCGTCGACTCTCCGAAACGGAACAGCGTAGCAACCGGACTTCCGGGGCGTCAACTCGCCCGACGCGCGAGGTGCCCGCGGCGAAGGTCCGCGCAACGCTCCCGCGGCGCCGCAAGGCGGCGATGTTCGGGCTACCCCGCCAGCTCGACGAGGGCCGCCGTGTACATTCGGAGGTTCAACCGCAGGCGGTCGACGGTCATGAATTCATGATCGCTGTGGCCGGTGTACGGCTCGTCGGGCATCGCGGGACCGAAGTTCACGCCGTTCGGCAGCAGCCGGGCCTGGGTGCCGCCGCCCACCGAGATCGGTCCCGCCGCCGGCCGGCCGGTATAGTGCCGGAACAGGTCGAGCAGCACCGGTACATGCGGCGCCGACTCCAGGAAATAGGGGTCGCCGATGTCGATCGTGTACTGGAGCGACAGGCCGGTCTGCCGCCGCCATCCGTCGAGGGCGGCCCGGATGGTCTTTTCCACCGCCTGCGAAGTCCGCCCGACGGGGCGGCGGACGTTGAGGGCGGCGACGAGACCGCCGCCGTCGAGCGGCGTCAGGATCGCGAGGGTCAACGTGAGCCGGCCCATGACCTCGTGGGCGTACGCAAGATCGCCGAAGCGCTCGGCGTGGTAGCCGACGCCGACGAGATCGTTGGCGAAGCGCACCATCGTCCCTGCCGCGGTCGGCGGCCAGGGGTGGCGTCCGAGCAGGACGGCGAGCTGGGTGATGGCGTTGCGTCCCGTCCACGGAGCGGACGAGTGGGCGGCGACGCCGTGGGATCGGATGCGGACGGCGCCGCCGTCCCGATCGACCTCTAGGAAGCCGGCCGGCGATTGGGCGGCGTCGCGCTCGAGCGCGGCCGCCAACCGCTCGTCGGCGCCGGCGACCACCGCCTCGGCGCGGGCCGGAACCTGGGAGAGATAGTTGCCGCCGGTGAACGACACGATCCGCGCCGGCCCCGGGGCGACCGCCGGAGCGTCCCGCAGGGTGACGCCGATGGCCCCGGTGCCGTGTTCGCCGGTGACCACCGGGTAGAGGGCATCGAACGCGATATTGAGCTGCGGCGGCGCCCAGCCGGCCAGGAAATCGCGGAACGGGGTCCAGTCGGACTCCTCGGCGAGCGAGACGATCAGCTCGACGCGGCGGCGCACCGGCAGGCCCTCGTCGCGTAGCGCCTTCAGGCTGTAGAGCGCGGCGGCGACGGCCCCCTTGTCGTCCTCGACCCCGCGGCCCAGTAATAACCCCGGCTCCGAGTCGCGGTCGAGCGTGAACGGATCGGTCTTCCAGGCCGACCCGTCGGCGGGCCGCACGTCCGCATGCGTCAGCAGACCGAGCCGGTCGGGCGACTGTCCGAGCCCCAGCACCAGCGCTGCCCCATGGTCCTCGAAGTCGAGCCCCAGGCGGGCCGCAACATCGGCCAGATAGGTCTTGAGCCGCAGGAACTCCGGATTCCGGGCATTGGGCACCCCGCTCTCGACGACGGTGCGGAAGGCGACGAGATCCGCCAAGGTGTCGACGACGGCATCGAAGTAGGTCGTCACCGCGCGGTCGGCGGCCGCGCGCGCCAGCGGAGACGGCGGGGTGTCGCGGGACGTGGCGTCAGTCATGTGCACCAGACTCCGGTTCCGCCGGCAGCGGGAGGCAGGCGGAGCGTCGAGAGATTATGTGCCGAACCGCATGCTTCCGAGACCGCTCTCGGCAAACCGCCCGGCACCGGCCGGGTGCGGCGCGTGGGGAGAAGTCCGGGCCTTGGAACGGCGCGGACTCCTGTAGGATTGGTCGGGCGGGCAGCGGCGCCGGCAGGGGCCGCCGTCCGGGCGAGGATCATTCGTCCCGTCGACGACCCGATGCGCGCCGCAACCCGCGAGGCGCATCGCGCGCCAGTAAGGAGAGATGACCGCGTGAGAGGCCGCCGTGTCGCCTGACCGTACGGATCGAGCTTCGGATGGCGCCGCGGAGTCCGACCTGGTCCGCCGCATCTGGGCCATGGCCTGGCCGACGCTGCTGTACAGCGTCCTGGAGCTGAGCCTCGGAGTGGCGGACCTGCTGATGGTGCGGGGGCTCGGGCACGAGGCCACGGCGGCCATGGGGCTGACGCGCCAGATTGCGTTTCTCCTGGAAGCGTCGGCGCTCGCGGTCGCCACCGGAGTGATCGCCTTGGTCAGCCAGGGCGTGGGCGCCGGCGACCGCCGGCAGGTCGACGGCGTGATTCACCAGGCGACGCGCCTCGTGCTCCTGCTGACCCCGCCCATCACCCTGTGCGGCTATCTGGCGAGCCGCCCCCTCCTCGTCGCGATGCAGGCCGACGAGGCGGCCCTCGCCCATGCCGTCCCCTATCTGCACATCTACTTTCTCGGGACGGTTTTTCTGTGGGGCACGGTGATCCCGGCCGCGATCTTCCGCGGGGGCGGCGATGCGATGACGCCCCTCAAGCTGGCCACGGTCGTCGGCCTGCTGAACGTGCCCCTGAACTACCTGTTCATCTTCGGGGCCGGGCCCTGGGCGCCGATGGGCGTCGCGGGGGCGGCGGTGGGGACGGTCCTGGCCCGGGCCATCGGATGCGGCCTCTATCTCGCCCTCCTGGCCCGCGGCACCCGGCATGGGCGGATCCGCTTCCGGCCGCTGTTGGGACTGGATTGGCCGTTGATTCGACGCATGCTGAGAATCGGGATGCCCCCGGCCCTGGCCGGCGTCGCCCGCAACGGGGCCCGGGTGGTGTATCTGGGACTGCTGGGGGCCGGCGCCCTCGGAGCGTCGATGCATGCGGCGGCGGGCGTCGGGCTGCAGGTGCGGCTGGTCAGCGTGCTGCCGGCCCTGGCGTTCCAGATCGCGACCGCCACCCTCGTGGGCCAGGCGGTGGGCGCCGGCAATCTCGACCGGGCCGAGGCGCTGGGACGCCGCAGCGTGGAGCTCCTGTCCCTGATCATGGCCGGCGTCGTGGCGCTGACGTTCGTGTTCGCGAGACCGCTGGCTGCGCTGTTCATCGCCGACGCCGCGGTGGTCCCCCTGGCCGCGACGGTCCTGCGGTGGTTCGCGGTGGGCCAGTTCTTCAGCTCGGTGAGCATCTGCGTCCAGGGCGCGCTGACCGGCGCCGGGGACACCAAGCCGATCCTGACCTACACCCTCGTCACCCAGTGGGGGCTGCTCCTGTCGATGACGTTCATTGCGCTGGTCGGGTTCGGCTGGGAACCGGAAGGACCGCTGGCGGCCTGGGTCGCGGCGCCCTTCGTTCAGCTCGTGCTGATGGGGCGGCTCTTCCTGTCCGGACGCTGGAAGCAGCGACACCTGGCCTGACGCCCGACCCGCCGATTCGACGGACGACGACCGTCACCCCGCTTGGGGATGCGGGCAGTCTCACCCTGCACCGGCCGTCCGGGCAAGTGGCGGCAGAAGCCCTCACCCGCATCGGTGCTGCGTGCGGTAGTCCCATGCATCCGGATCGGCGACCCACTGGCCAAGGCCGCGCTCGCACCGGACCCGGCCGGCGGCGACGGTCTCCCGGAGGATGCGCTCGTTCTCGTCGAGGCGGCCGCGGTCTCCTTCGCCGTGGTGGAGATGGCAGGCCAGCGCCACCCCGCGCAGATTCCGGCGCAGGCGCCCGTGGTTGCCGAGCCGCACCGCCAGCTCGTTGTCCTCCCGCCCCCAGCCCCACATCGCCTCGTTGAAGCCGTTGACGGCCAGCAGATCCCGGCGCCAGAACCCCTGGTGACAGCCGCGCACCGTCATCGGATCGCGGTGCGGAGCATTGAGCAGCCGCGCCGCCGCCAACGGCAGGCGCGCGAGCCGCGCGCGCCGCCTGACGCCGGGGCTGAACACCGAGGGCCACCAGCCGGGCCGCCGGGTCATGACCGCGCTCGCCCGCGGCCCCAACGGAATGCGCGACCCCTGGCAGTAGCAGGCCGGATCGCGCAACCCGCCGTGGTCCTCGATACACCGCGGGTGGCAGACCATGTCGCCGTCGAGGCTCACGATGTAGTCGCCGCCGGCCCGGGCCATGGCCTTGTTGCGGATGGCGGCCAGTCGAAACCCCTCGTCGGGGTGCCAGACGTGGTGCACCGGACAGGAACTGGCCGCCTGATGCCGCTCGACGACGGCGCGGGTATCGGGCCGGCTGCCGTCGTCGGCCACGATGATCTCCAGGGGGACCTCGGTCTGCCGGAGCAGCGCGTGGAGACAGGCATCGAGCGCGGCCGGCCAATTGTACGTGGCGACGACGACGGAGACCGTGATCATGAACGACCGGCGTCCCGATACAGCTCGTACAGCCGCAGGCGCTTCATCACCGAGCTGTGGACGGTGATCCAGGCGGCGATGATGCCCGGCCAGCCATCGAGAATGCCCCGGCGGATCACCAGGTCGCGAAACAGATAGGCCGGCAGCGACAGGAACGACCGCAGCAGCTTCGGCTTCCTCCCCTGCTCGAATCCCTGCCGGGCCCACAGGTCGATGTAGCGGCAGGCCTTTGCCTGGTGATGGGTGACGCTGTCGTAGCTGTCGTGGATGAGCGGTGCGTCCAGGCGGTGGGTGCGGCACTGGGGCGTCAATCGCAGGCGTTCATGCACCCGGTCGGGCGTCCACGCCGCAAGGGTCTTCCGGTAGCAGCGCCAGATGAAGTCCCGCGCGAACGGGCGATAGTGATTCATGGTCCGGCCGCAGTAGCGGGTGCGCCGCGACAGTTGCACGGCGTCGGTCCGTTCCAGCAACCCGGGCAGCTCGTCGCGGCACTGCGCCTGCAGCTCTTCGCTCATCCACTCGTCGGCGTCGAGCATCAGGATCCATTCGTGGCTGGCGTCCTCCTCGGCGCGTTGCCGCGTCGGACCGAAGCCCAGCCACTCGCGCTCGAGCACGATCGCGCCATGCGCCGCCGCCACCGCCCGGGTGCGGTCGGTGCTGCCCGAATCGATGACGATCTTCTCGGCCGCGAAGGGGACGCTGTCCAGACAGCGGCCGATCATCGCTTCCTCGTTCCGGCAGAGGACGATCAGGGAAAGCGGCAAGATGCCGTCGGCACGTTCATCCATGGCGGCAGTCGTGGCGCCGGAGGTCGAGGAACCGGTGGCAGGAGCCCCATGATTCGCCGCGGGCTCCCGGGCTCCCTCCTGAACGTCTCACCCCATCGAGTCACTCGACGTTGTGGTACGGAGGCCGGTGCTCGACGTAGGCCATCCACATGCAGTCCAGCATGGTCCAGAGCACGTCGAGCTTGAACTGCAGCACGTCCAGCATCGCTTCCTGTTGCTGCCGGGTCCGGCAATAGTCGAGGGTGATGTTCAAGCCGTGCACGACGTCGCGGCGGGCTTCGGAGAGCCGTTTCCGAAAGTAGTTGTAGCCCTGCTCCGAGATCCACGGGTAGTGCTGCGGCCAGTGCTCGAGCCGCCGCTGGTGGATGTTCGGGGCGAAGAGCTCGGTCAACGACGATCCCGCGGCAATCTGCCACGGCTGCTGCCGCGCGAAGTTCACGTAGGCGTCGATCGCGAACTTCACGCCCGGCAGCAGATGGGTATGGGACCACAGGTCGCCGCGGGCGAGACCGACCGCTTCACCCAGTTGCAGCCACGCCTCGATGCCGCCCTCCACGCCGCCGGTGCCGTCGTGATCGACGATCCGCTTGATCCACTCGCGCCGGATCTCCCGATCCGGGCAGTTGGACAGGAGCGCGGCGTCCTTCACGGGAATCGAGACCTGGTAGTAGAACCGGTTCGCCACCCACCCCTGGATGGCCGGCTTGTCGAGCTGCCCGGCGTGCATCCGGACGTGGAACTCGTGGTTCACGTGGTAGTACTTTTCCTTGGCGCGCAACCTCCGCTCGAACTCCTCGCGCGTCCACGGTGTCGTCTCCCCGTCGTTCATCTGCTCCGTCTCCCGGGTTCCGCTGGTGGCGTCAGGCTAGCACGATCCGGCCGGAGCTGTCTCTGTCTCCGGCCGCCGGCTGTGATCGACGTTTCATTTTTTGCTTGCGTGCTCCGATCCCGCCATGTATAGTCTGCCTTTCGGTTCGCCAATTTCACAGAAGGAGCAGAGCATGACCTGGACCAAGCCCGAGATCAGAGAGATTTCCCTCAACATGGAAGTTACTCTCTACGTCACCGCTCGCTAGACCGAGCCAGAGCGCTATTCAGCGTTCTCGTTCGCGTCGGAGGGGTATACGGTGTTCCCGGTCTTTGGCCGGCGATTTTCGTGACCCCTGTTCTGTGTGCGCGTGTGCAGCTCTGCTGTGCACGCGCATTTTTTTTGCCCCGACATCGTCAAAGACCGGCCGACGTTCTTCGTTCCGAAGCCGTGGCGTCAAGCACGACCCCATGCGGCAGTCAGCGCGGACGGCCCGCGGCGGCCTTCCACACCTCAGACAACGCCTCGACACGCCCTCGCAACCGCCGCGATACCGCCCTCGCCGCACCCGCGGCGACGCGTGCGTGCACGGCGGCGGAAGCTGCTCCTGCCCTGCCACCGTCCACCCCGGCCGTCGGGACGGCGACCCGTTACGGCAGCCCGAAGCTGCTCCTGCCCTGCCACCGTCCACCCCCGGCCGTCGGGACGGCGACCCGCTACGGCAACCCGAAGGTGATGATGGTGTCGGTCGCGATCACCGTGACGTACTGCCTGCCGTTCACCTCGTAGGTCATCGGGCTCGACCGAATGGGGCGAGGCGCGTCGTACCTGAACAACTGCTCCCCCGTGCCTGCGTGGAACGCGTAGAACCGGCCGTCGTCGCCGCCCTGGAACACGAGGTCGCCGGCCGTCGCGAGGTTGCCGCTCGCGCCGATGGGGGTGAGGGCGGTCAGCACCTGCTGCCACACCTCCTCGCCGCTGGCCGGCTCGTAGGCGGTCAGCGTCGTGGTCGGCGTATAGGCGGGAATCCGGCTCAGCTCCTCGAAGTTCCCGTTGTGGCCGAGCCCGTGCGGCCCAGGCTCGAGGCTGTCGCCGAGCGGTTTGACGATCATCGAGACAGCCGCGTTCTTGCCGGTGACGTAGAGGAGACCGGTCCGCGGGCTGAACGCCGGCGAGCCGAAGCTCGAGCCCCCGTGGGCCACGATGAGGTGCTCGTGGATCGAGTAGGGCGTGTACATCTGCCGCGTCTGCGCCTGCAGCTCGGGGTCGTCGAGGTGCACGAACGTCGCACAGAACGGCGTCATCGGGACCCCGCGCGCATTGTGGGGAATGGGCTGGGTCGGATAGACCACCTCGCCCGGCACGTCGGTCTCGGTCGGGACCCGCGTTTCCACCATCGGGTTGATCGGCACGCCGTTCTCGCGGTCCCAGAGATAGAGCAGGCAGTTCTTGCCGGCCGCGCCGACCCCCTTGATCGTCTCGCCGTTGCGCGTCACGTCGAAGAGCACCGGTCCGGTGATGTTGTCCCAGTCCCAGAGGTCGTGATGGACGGCCTGGAAGTACCACCGCAGCGCGCCCGTCTCCAGATCGAGCGCGATGGTCGCGTTGGTGAACAGGTTGGCCCCGGGGCGGGCCGAGCCGTCGTAGTCTGGCGACGGGTTGCCGGTGTTGAAGTAGATCAGGCCGAGGTCGAGGTCGATGGCCGGCTGGGTCCAGACCCCGCCGCCGGCGCGCTGCCCGTCGCCCCACGTGTCGCGCGCGATCTCCCACCCGTCGTCCTGGGGGCGTTGCGGGATCGTGTTGAACACCCACTCGATGGCGCCGGTCTCGGCGTCGGTGGCGATCACCAGCCCGCCGGGGATGTGGTTCTCGGAGTTGGAGGTGCCCAGATAGAGCGTCCCGTCGTGGTAGGCGGGGGCGCTCGTGATCCGGTAGCCGATCTCGTGCGGGTCGAGCCCCGGCGGATAGACGTCCGGGTACTTGGTCTGCAGGGCCAGACCCACGACCGGAAGCACGCCGCCGTCGCCGAACGACTCGACGAGCGCGCCGGTCCGGGCGTCGGCCGCCACCAGGTTGGGCCCGTTGTAGGCGTAGATCTTCCCCTCGGCGTACGTCGGCCCGCGCGAGCGGTTCTGCCGGGCCGAGTCGAGCTCGAGCGTCCACACCGACTCGCCGGTCATCGCGTTGACGGCGATCACGCTCGCGCCAGCGTGGAAGTACATCAGGCCGTCGACGACGAGCGGCGTCACCTGGCCGACGTTGACCCCGGCCGGCACCGCGACCGACCACAGCTCGGTCAGCCGTCCGACGTTGGCGGTCTCGATCTCGTCGAGCTCCGAGTAGCGGCTGTTCGCGAGGTCGAGGTTGTGGCTCGTCCAGTTGGTCTGCCCCCCCGCGGTGATGTCGGGCGGCGACGCCCCGCGCGTCGTCCGGCCCTGCGCCCCGGCCCCGCCGGCGCCCGCCGCGCCGACGGCGAGCGCCACGAGGGTCGTCATCAGCCCCTTCGCGCGGTTGCCTGCTGTCATTCGGTCACCTCCTGGTGTTCAGGTCAGGTCGTGTCCTGAATCAAGGGTTCTCGGAGTAGTCGGAAGCGACTTGTCCCCCCCTGTTCAAAGCCATACACACGAAGGGAACGTTCGACGAACTTCGTTGACAGGGCACCCGGACGCTGACGCAGGTCACGTTGCCGTGTCCGGGGCGCCGGCCAGGGAATCGACGGACCGGCCCGCGCCGAACTTGGCCAGTCGATATCGATCGAGATCCCTACAGCGCGATGTCCATGCCATCGTACGCGATCTCTATTCCGGCCTCGACGAGCGCGGCGTGCTCGGCCGACTCTTCGTCGAGGATGGGGTTGGTGTTGTTGATGTGGATCACGATCTTCCGCGGGCAGTCCAGCGACAGCAGGGTCTCGACCATGCCGCCGGCCCCCGACTGGTTCAGGTGCCCCATGTCCTGCGCCCGCTTGTCGCTGATGCCTTCGCGCGCGAGCTCGTTGTCGGTCCAAACCGTCCCGTCCACGAGCAGGCAGTCGGCCTCCTCCATGTAGCGCCGGACGTGCGGCTCGATCTCGCCCAGCCCTGGGGCGTAGAACAGGTTCCGGCCGGTGGCGGTATCCGCCACCCGCACCCCGATGTTGTTCCCGGGAATGGTGTTGTGGCGGTGGGGCGAATAGGGCGGCGCCTCGCTCTTCAGCGGGACCGCGGTGAAGAGGAGCCCGTCCGCCTTCGGAATCGAGAAGGGGACCCCGTCGAGGCCCACCTCGTGCCAGTTCACGCCCTTGAAGTGGGACAGGACGTTGAACAACGGGTAGCCGGTGGTGAGATCGTCGTGCACCACCCGCGTGCAGTAGATGTTCCACGGCTCCGTGTGCTCGCGCAGCACGACGAGGCCGGTCGTGTGGTCGATCTGGGAATCGACCACGAGGATGGCGCAGATCCCGGTGTCGCGGACGGCGCGCCCCGGCTGCAGCGGCGGGAACGAGGCGAGCTGCTGCCGGATGTCCGGCGACGCGTTGAAGAGCACCCAGTCGATTCCGTTGCCGCTGACGGTGATGGACGACTGGGTGCGAGCCTGTCCCCGCAGCGTCCCCTCGCGGAGCCGCCGGCAGTTGCGGCAGTTGCAGTTCCATTGGGGGAATCCTCCCCCGGCGGCCGATCCCAGCACGTGTACCTGCATCGATAACTCCGATATGTGGTGAGGACGACTACGGTCATGGTCGGAGCCGGAAGCAACGGCCGGAATCGTCGTGTCCGGCGCCGATTGCCGCCCAGCCACCCCCCAGGAGTCCGCGACCGTACTCGGCGCAGACTCCTGCCCCGGAAGTGCTCGCTTGCGGCTCCGCCCGCCTCCCGACATCCGGCACGTCGGACACCCCAAGGCCGACCGATGCCCCGGAAGTGCTCGCTTGCGGCTCCGCCCGCCTCCCGACCCGTTCTACCAGTGGCGTATGTCGCGCCATGGCTCAGACTGCCGACGCGTTGCCGCCGGGGCCGTTTGCGGCCCGCCACGGCGCCCCGAAGCGGCGTTCGTTGTATCATCACTGCGGCGTTCGCGCCACAACGAGCCATGCCGCAGCCGATCGCCGCGCCCGTCCTCGCCCCAGGCACCCGGTACCGCTGGGACAAGGTGCGCAACCAGCACCAGCTCGTGTTCCCCGAAGGAATGATCGTCCTCGACGAGCCGGGAAAAGCGATCGTGCAACTGTGCGACGGGCGGACCACCGATGAGCTGATCGCCGCGTTGAAGGCAAAGTACCCCGGTGCCGAGCCCGCCGGCGACGTGAACGAGTTTCTGGGCCACCTGGCGGAGCGGGGCCTGGTACGCGAGGGAGCCCAGCGTGAGTGACAACCCCCTGCCCCGGCCGCTCGCCCTGCTCGCGGAGGTCACCTACCGGTGCCCGCTGCAGTGCCCGTACTGCAGCAACCCGCTTGAGCTGAACAAGTACCGCGACGAGCTCGACACCGAGACCTGGATCCGGGTTTTCCAGGAGGCGGCCGACCTCGGGGTCGTGCAGCTCCACCTGTCGGGCGGCGAGCCCCTGGTGCGCCGCGACATCCTCGATCTCGTCCGCGCGGCCAGCGCCGCCGGGCTCTACTCGAACATGAGCACCGGGGCCACGGTGGTCGACGGCAAGCGGCTGGAACAGTTGCGCGAGGCCGGGCTCGACCACTTCCAGGTGAGCCTGCTCGATACGCTGCCCGAATCGAACGACCGGCTGGCCGGCGTGCCGTCGTTCGACAAGAAGCAGGAAGCGGTGCTCGGGGCCAAGCGGCTCGGGTTTCCGGTGACCCTGAACGTGGTGCTCCACCGGCAGAATCTGGACCGTATCGCCGAGGTCATCGCCCTCGCCCAGGCGTGGAAGGTCGACCGGCTGGAGCTGGCCCATACCCAGTACACCGGGTGGGCGTTCAAGAACCGGGCGGCGTTGATGCCGACCCGCGAGCAGCTCGACGGCGCCCATGCCGAAGTCGAGCGGGTGCGCGCGGCCGGGACCGACGGGCTCGACATCCAGCACGTCCTCCCCGACTACTACTTCGAGCGCTTCCCGAAGGCCTGCCTCCAGGGCTGGGGCATGGTGTCGATGAGCGTCGCGCCGGACGGCTTCGTCCTCCCGTGCCAGACCGCCCGCGAGATTCCCGGGCTCGAGTTTCCCAACGTGCGGGACCACTCGCTGGAGGACATCTGGGAGCGCGCCCCCATCTTCCAGCGCTTCCGCGGCACCGACTGGATGCCCGAGCCGTGCCGTAGCTGCGACCGCCGCGAGATCGACTTCGGCGGCTGCCGGTGCCAGGCGTTCCTGATGACCGGCGACGTCACCGCGACCGATCCCATCTGCGAGCTCTCGCCCCACCACCACCTGGTGGACGCGGCGCTCGCGGAAGCCGCGCAGAGCGCCCCGCCCCTGCACTACCGCGTCATGCCGCGCGACGACCACGCCTGACCGTCAAGGCGAAGAACGCATGAAGCTGAAGGTCGTGACCCACGAAGCGGAGGAAGGTGGGTACTGGGCGGAGGTACCGTCCATCCCCGGATGCGCGACCCAGGGAGACTCGTTCGAGGACCTGCTGAGCAACCTCTACGAGGCCGTCGAAGGGTGTTTGTCCGTGGACGTCCGGGATGTTCCCGTCTCAGAGAAGGACAAGATCCCGGCGAGTTCGTCACGCTCGTCCTTCTCCAAAGTCACTACGTAACGCTTCATGCCAACCTCCTTGCCGTCGTTGGACGACGAGGAGGCTACCATGAAACATACGACACATCACGTGTGACATGGCACTAGTCGCCCTCAGGGCGTTGCGCCGTCAGGACCCCGAGCGCCCCCTCGATGCGGCCCTGCCCCTCGAGCAGCTTCTTGACGTCTCCCCGCAGCTCGGTGTGCGCCGCGTCGTTGTTCCTGATCTCGCGGCGCAGGAACCACACGACGAGGGCAAGCAGACCGGCGATGACCCACGCCGCGGCCGAAACCGCGGCAGGCAACCCGACCGTGATGGGTGGTGCGGCGGACGCCGCGATGATCAGGCTGGTCAAAGGGAGCGCGTCTCCGGGTCGTTGGGGCATCGGATCGTTACGGGCGCACGACCCGATGCCCACGTTAGCATGCGCGCCATTTGCGTGCAAGCCCCCCCGCCCGACCCCACGCTCACGCCGTCGGGCGCGTCTTCCGCCGCTCGATGACCTTCTCCTGGTGCTCGCCGACGACGATGCGGTCCACGTAGATGCCGGGGGTGTGGACCAGATGGGGGTCGATGGCGCCGGCCGGGACGATCTCCTCGACCTCGGCCACCGTGACCTTTCCGGCCTCGGCCATCGGCGGGTTGAAGTTGCGGGCGGTCATGCGGTAGACGAGGTTGCCGTCCTCGTCGGCCTTCCACGCCTTGACGAGGGAGACGTCGGCGTGCAGGGCGGTCTCGAGCACGTACCAGCGGCCGTCGAACTGCCGCGCTTCCTTGCCCTCGGTGAGCGGGGTGCCATAGCCGGTCGGGGTGAAGAAGGCGGCGATGCCGGCGCCGCCGGCCCGCATCCGCTCGGCCATGGTGCCCTGCGGACTCAGCTCGACCTCGAGGATGCCGTCGAGGAACTGCCGTTCGAAGAGCTTGTTCTCACCGACGTAGCTGGCGATCATCTTGTCGATCTGGCGGGTCGCGAGCAGCAGGCCCAACCCGGCCCCGTCGACGCCGGCGTTGTTGCTGATGCAGGTCAGCCCTTTCACGCCCGAGTCGCGCAGGGCCAGCACCAGGCTCTGGGGCACGCCGCACAACCCGAACCCGCCGACCATCAGGGTGATGCCGTCGTGGAGCAGCCCGTCGAGGGCCTCCTTCGAGCCGCGATACACCTTTCTGCTCATGCCAACCCGCCAATCGTCGCCTGCGGCTCTGCCGCCGCCCCTAACAAGCCTACGGGAACCCGCGCCGTTCTGTGGCGCAGACCCTACCCCTTCATGGGACCGTCCGGGACGCCGGCTCCCTTGCGGACGCAGCGCGCGAGATTCGATATGTCCTCGTCGCCGTACCCCTGGGCGATGAGGCCGTCCTCGAGGGTGGCGACGAGACTGGCGATGTGCACCGGGACCTCGAACGCGCGGGCGGTCTCGAGCGCGATACCCAGGTCCTTGCGGTGCAGGCGGGTCCGGAAACCGAGCGGATAGGTGTCGTTCAGCATGTTCCCCGACCGGTTCTGGAGAATCCAGGACCCGGCCACGCCGCCGCCGATGGCCTCGACGACCTTCTCGGGGTCGGCGCCGGCGCGGTGGGCGAGGGTCAGGGCCTCGCCGAGAGCGAGGAAGGTGCCGGCAATGACCACCTGGTTCGCGACCTTCGCGATCTGTCCGGCGCCGACCTCCCCGATGCGGGTGATCCTGGCGCCCAGCACCTCGAGCACCGGCTTCGCCCGCTCGAAGTCGGCTTCGCTACCGCCGCACATGATGGCGAGGGTGCCCTTGATGGCGCCCTCGGAGCCGCCCGACACCGGCGCGTCGACATAGCCGATGCCCTTCTCGCGGAACCGGGCGGCGATGTCACGGGTGGCGGCCGGGGCGATCGACGAGCAGTCGATGACCAGCCCGCCCGCGCGCAGACCGTTGATGGCCCCGATCTCCGGGTCGAGCAGCACGCGTTCGACGTCCGGGGTATCCGAGACGCAGGTGAGCACGATGTCGGCGGCGCGGGCGGCCGCGGCCGGGCTCTCGGCGCGGCTGGCGCCCTCGGCCGCGAGCGGGTCTTCGCGTTCGCGCGTCCGGTTGTGCACCACCACGCTGTGGCCGGCCTTCAACAGGTTTCTCGCCATCGGGGCGCCCATGGTCCCCATTCCGATGACCGCGATGCTCATGGGTGACTTTCTCCTTCAGACTGGTGGATGGTGAATGGTCGGCCCGGGTCTCGCGTGCACGATGCCTCGACCCGACTGCGGGCGGGTCGTCACGAGGGCCAGCAACTTTTTCCAGTAGCGGAACGACGGCCGATAGGTGACGTCCACCGAACCGAACCCGGCGGAACGCAGCATCTCGGTCAATGCGGTCATCGTGGGGATGCCGCACAGATCGCGGGTCTGTTCATCGGTCCGCTCATCGCCCGGAAAGAACGGCACCAGGGGGTACCGTTCGTGGATGAACGGCAGCAGGACGTGCGTCTCGCAGATCAGCAACCGTCTCGTCACGCGGGCAATCCGCTCCAACGCCGCCAACGGATTGCGCAAATGGTAGAACACGCCGAGCATCAGCACCAGATCGAACTGGCCGAGGCGATCCGGGTCGAGCTCGTGGACGTCCAGACGCTCGTACTCCACCCGTGACTCGAGACGTTCGCGGGCCGCGAGGAAATCCTCCATGCCGTAGCGGTCCCAGGCGAACCGATCGATGGCCAGCACCCGGTCGGCCCCGCGCCGCTCGCATTCGAACGAGAAGTACCCGTGCCAGGCCCCGATGTCCAGCACGCTCCATCCGGTGAGATCGGCGGGAATGCCCAGCAGCCGCAGGCGGCGGCTGAACCGCCGCCGCACCCGCCATTCCTCCGACAGCGGCGTCGCCCCCGGATCGGGCTCGGCGATGTACTGGTGGGGATGCCTGGCCATCGACAGATGTGGGCGCGGACCGGTTGCCTCAGTGCGGTTCCCGGGCTCACTCTCCATGGAGATCGTGGGCGTGGGGATGGGCGGACGCCGGCTCCAGACGGGGATCGGCCAGCGGCAGCACCGGGAAGGTCTCGAGAAACGCCGCGTACGACCGGATAAACAGCCCCGCGACCCCGGCGCCGACGAGCAGCTCCACGAGACCCAGGGGCACGCCCTCTCCGTGCCACAGCGACGGCGAGACCAGCAGGAAACGTTCGAGCCACATGCCCGCGAACGCCACGAGCGCGATCAGGGTCAACCCGCGGGGGCTCGATTTCACGGCTCGGCTCAGCAGCACCACGAACGGAATCACGAACGCCATGGCGAACACCGTCCACGCCACCGGCCCCCAGGCGCCGTGCATGCGGTGGTAGATGAACTCGGTCTCCTCGGCAAGGTCGCCGTACCAGATCACGAGATACTGCGACCAGAACATGTAGGCCCACAGAATGCAGAACCCGAACAGGAGCTTGCCGGTGTCGTGCAACTGATGAGACCCGATGTAGTCCTTCAACCGCAGCCGTTCCCGGGCCCACACGGCGACCACGGCCAGGAACGCCAGTCCCAGAAACAGGTTGCCGATGAAGTAGTACCCGCCCGCGAGGGTCGAGAACCAGTGCGGATCGAGCGACATGAAGAAATCGAACGCGACCAGCGTGAACACCCAGCCGTAGGCGATGAGCACCGCCGGGGCGAGGCGGCTCTGCGCCCGCTGCGCCGCATCGCGCTCCTGATGGATCCCGCGCCAGCCGCCGATCAGAAGGCGGGCGAACCCCGTGGCCGGATGCTCGCCCGACTGGTGGAGCAGTCCGATGTCCGGTCGCAGGGATCGATACACGTAGTACAGGCTGATGCCGGTCAGTAACAGGAAGCCGGCAAGCTGGCGGGTCACGAAGAACGGCACGTTGAGCCACGCGGCCTTGGCCTCGACCGGCTCGTGGACCCAGGGCGCCCAGCCGGCGGTCCCCGCCAGCAGGATCAGCAGCAGCCCGAACGAGACGGGGAAGAACGCGGCGGTGGCCTCCGCCATCCGCTTCAGGGCACGGCCCCAGCGCGACGAGGTCACCTGCATGATGGCCGAGATCACCACCCCCGCCTGGGCCAGCCCCCCGAAGACGAGGAAGCTGACGAGCAGCGACTGCCAGGCCCGGACGGGGTCGCCCAGGAAGAGCGCGTACAGGAACGCCAGGGCACCCGCCAGCGCGACGATCAGGCAGAGGCGGCGGGCGCCGTCCGAGACGAGCGGGGTTCCGACCGCAATCATCGTCCTGGGGCGCTGCCGGGTTGGGTGAACGTCTTGACGTAGCGCACCAGCGCCCAGCGCTCGTCCACGCTCATCGAGTGGGCGAACGGCGGCATTCTGAACCCGCCGTCGCCGATGATGCTGAAGATCCACCCGTCGGTGTAGTTCTGCACGTGCGGCAGGGCAAGGTTCGGCATGCGCGGGTAGTGCCCCGCGATCTGCCCGTCGCCCAGCCCCGCCTGACCGTGGCACATCCCGCAGTACACGTCGTACAGCCACTCGCCCTCCGCGAGGGCGGCGGGGGTGTCGGGCACCGGGTTGGGCAGGTCGCGCGACTCGATCCTGTCGCGCTGCCGCTGGCCGTCCACCGCGATCGTGTCCTCGACCGGCACCCGGGGCTCGACCTGCGGCAGCACCACCGGGCCGGTGTACATGTTGCGCATGAAGGCCGGCTGGGCCAGGGCGATCGCCCCGCCGGCCGCGACGAGGACCGCCACGAGGCCGCCGCGGGCGCCCGGCATCCGCGGGAGCCCGCGGCGGAATCGACGGGCAGGGATGGGCATGGTCATCCTCGGATCTCGACGGCGTCGTGGCGGTCCAGACAGGCCCGAACCGCCGCCGCCTGGTCACCGGTGCAGGTCACGGCGATGCCGGTCATGTCGTTGGTGAAGCGGGGATCCGGCGCCGGCCTGCCGAACAGGCGGGGCAGCCCCGACAGCATCAGGAAGCCGACCATGCCGCCGATCGCGCCCAGTAGAATCGTCGTCTCGAAGGCGATGACCACGAACGCGGGAATCGAGATCAGCGGTTTGCCGCCGGTGATCATCGGCCAGTCGAGCACGGTGTAGATGGGGAACGCGAAGCCGGCCGCGCAGCCGAGCAGCCCGCCAATCAGAACGAACAGCCGCACCGGGCTCACCGAAACGTGCAGGGCCTGGTCGAGCGCGTGGTCGGGGACCGGCGAGTAGGCGACGACGTCGCCGAGCTCCGCCTTGAGGATCGCCCGCGTCGCTGCGGCCGCCGTCTTGCCCCGATCGAAGATGCCGAGTATTTCCATGCGCGTCGCCACCCGCCCTGCCTCTATACCGGTTCGGGCCAGGCGCTGGCCGGGTCGGCCTCCGCCGACCGATCCATCGTTTCCTTCATCTCGGTGATCGACACGGCGGGGAAGTTCTTCACGAACAGCAGGAACAGGGTGAAGAACAGCCCGAACGACCCGAGGGTGATCGCCGCCTCGACCCACGTCGGCTCGTACACGCCGGCCCAGTTGGCAGGGTCGAAATCGTGCGAGAGCGACGTGACGATGATCACGTAGCGCTCCAGCCACATGCCGATGTTGACGAAGATCGAGATCACGAAGAGCGCGGCCAGGTTGGTTCTCACCGCCTTGGAGAACAGCACCAGCGGGATGATGACGTTGCACGAGAACATCGTCCAGGTGTAGGCCCGGTACTGGCCGAACATGCGGTCGAAGAACGTGCCCTGCTCGAACGAGCTGCCGCTGTACCACGCGACGAAGAACTCCGTGAGGTAGGCGTAGCCGACGATGAGCGACGTCGTCAGCATCAGCTTCGCGAGGTTTTCGAAGTGATGCACGGTGATGTAGCTCTCGAGCCGGAAGATGCGGCGCATCGGCACGAGCAGCGTGATCACCATCGCGAGCCCGGAAAAGATGGCCCCGGCCACGAAGTAGGGCGCGAAGATGGTGCTGTGCCAGCCGGGCAGGATCGACATCGCGAAATCCCACGACACCACGCTGTGGACCGAGATCACGAGCGGCGTCGCGAGAGCGGCGAAGAAGCCGTAGAGCGCGGTGTAGTGCCGCCACTGCCGGTCGGTGCCCATCCAGCCGAACGAGAGCAGGCGGTAGACGGGGCGCCGCCAGTCCTTGATGCGGTCGCGGGCGGCAGCGATATCCGGCATCAGCCCGAGATAGAGGAACATCGAGCTGACCGTGAGATAGGTGCTGATGGCGAACACGTCCCAGATCAGCGGGGATTGGAAGTTCACCCAGAGATCCCGTTCGTTCGGATAGGGGATCAGCCAGTAGAAGAACCACGGGCGGCCGATGTGGATGATGGGGAACAACCCCGCGGTCATCACCGCGAACACCGTCATCGCCTCGGAGGCCCGGGCGACCGCGGTTCGCCATTTCGCCCGGAAGAGAAAGAGCACGGCCGAGATGAGAGTCCCCGAGT
Source organism: Vicinamibacterales bacterium (assembly GCA_965229825.1). GTDB lineage: Bacteria > Acidobacteriota > Vicinamibacteria > Vicinamibacterales > UBA8438 > JAJEEA01. The sequence continues at coordinate 209,303 of CBDDJQ010000006.1, read as the reverse complement.
GGGCGATGCCGACCCAGAAGACGAAGTCGGTGATGTAGATGCCCCAGAGAATCGGATGCTCGTATCCCGCGACCCCGAGACCGGTCCGGGCCTGGTGCAGGAACGCCGCGGTCCCGGTCGCGAGGGCCGCCAGGGCCAGCGCCACCCCGACGTAGTACAGCGCCCCGGGCGGCCGGAGCGTGCGCAGGATGTCGTCGTTGATCTTCGCGAAGCTCATGGCGTCGGCCGCTACGCGTCCCGGTTCACTTTCTTCAGGTAGGTGACGGCCGGTCGGGTGTTGAACTCGTTCAGCGCGTGATACGCCCGGGCGTCGGCGGCCAGTTGCACCACGCGGGTCGAGGGATCGTTCATATCGCCGAAGACGATCGCCTGGGACGGACAGCTCTGCGCGCAGGCCGGTGAGACGTCGCCGTCCCGCACCGGGCGGTCTTCGTCCCGAGCCCGCTCCTTGCCGTCCTGTATCCGCTGGACGCAGAACGTGCACTTCTCCATGACCCCGTCGCTGCGCGCGGTGACGTCGGGATTCAACTGCAGGTGGAGCGGGGCCTCGAACTCCGGCATGAACCAGTTGAACCGCCGCACCTTGTAGGGACAGTTGTTCGAGCAGTAGCGGGTGCCCACGCAGCGGTTGTAGATCTGGGCGTTCAGCCCTTCCTCGGTGTGATAGGTGGCGAACACCGGACAGACCGTCTCGCAGGGCGCGTGGTCGCAGTGCTGACAGAGCATCGGGAGGAATCGGATGTCGTCGCCGCTGCCGGCCCGCGGCTCGTCGAACCGCTCGATCCGCAACCAGGACATGGTGCGGCCGCGGCGCATGCGGTCGGCGCCCATCACCGGGATGTTGTTCTCCGCGTAGCACGCGGCCACGCACGCGTTGCACCCGTTGCACGCGTCCAGATCGATGGCCATGCCCCAGCGATGCACCGGGTGCTCGTGCTCCGGATACAGGCTGAAGTGGTGTTCCTCGGGGTGAACGTCACCGGCCGCGAGGGCTGCCAGCGATACCGACTGCGCGAGGTCCCGCCCCTCCTGGTCGAAGGTCCGCTGCAGCCGCGGAATGGGCCGCGACAGCTCGCGCGGGGTGAAATCGACGCCGCTCCCGACCCACTGGACGCCGCCCGACAGGGCTTCCGGGGCGGGGTCGAGCAACGCCATCGGGTTGACTCCTCGACCCGTCGCGTAGCGTCCGAAGTTGGTGTGACCCTGGCCGATGGCGATGGCGACGACCCCCTCCGCGAGGTGCGGGTTGACGACGACGCTCGCCTCGACCTCGCCATGGTCCGAGGCAATCGTGACCAGTTGGCCTTCTTCCGCCCCGAGGGTCCGCGCGGCGTCCGGGGTCATCTCGACCCCCGTACCCCACGTGGTCTTCAGCAGGGGGTCCGGAATCTCCTGCAGCCAGGGGCGGTTCGCGCCGCGGCCGTCGAAGAAATGCAGCGACGGATAGGCGACCAGGCTGAACTGCCGCCGGTGCGCGGGAGCGCCGAGCTCGGGGACCAGATCGGCGTCGAAGATGCCGGGGCGCAGAGCGGCGTCGACGGGGGCGGCCGGCAACGTGACGCCGCCGCGGCGCAGGGCGTCGGCCCACCACGCCTCGAAGTCGGGCGGTTCCGGCGCCGCGCCGTCATCGGCGGCCGGGGCCTCCGGGTCGGGCACGGGGGCCGGCTGCATCAGCTCCCACGCTTCGCGCAGGTAGCGGTAGAAGCCGCCGCGCCGGGGAAGATAGGCGGTCATGTCGCCGCCCAGCGCGCGGGCCACGTCGATCAACAGGTCGCCGACGGGCCGGGTATCGAACACGGGTTGCATCACCGGCTGCATCAGGCCGTAGACGCCGCGCCGGGGATGGCTGTCGCCCCACGATTCGAGGGCGGTATGCACCGGCAGCAGCAGATCGGCCTGTGCGGTGGTCTCGTCCGGCAGGCTCGACAGGGCGACCACGAACGGCACCTCGGCCAGGGCCCGGCCGAACTCCGCCGCCGCCGGCAGGGCGAACACCGGGTTGACGTCGTAGACGATGGCCAGATCGACATCGCCCGCCCGCATCGCGCCGGCCAGCGCCTGCAGGTCGGCATAGGTCGCCGGATCGGCGGTGAACGCCGCGCCGAAATCCACGGTGGCTCCGACGTTGCCGGCGACGTAGTTCAACAGCGTGACGGCCATGTGGGCCGCGGTGGCGTTGGCGCCGGACACGCCCACCCCGCCGCCCACCGCCAGGGTTCGGCCGGGACCGCGCGCCGGGTCCGAAAACGCGCGCGCGAGGTCGCGAATGCGGTCGGCGGGCAGGCCGGTGACCCCGCTCACGGCGTCGGGCGATGCGCCAGCGACCAGTTCGCCAATGCGGGCGGCCTCGGCCGCCGGCACGCCCTGCGTCCGTTGCTCGGTCACGATGACCTGCACCATGGCCGCGGCCACCAGCCCCTCCGTCTGGGGTGCGGTGGCATGCCAAGCGTCGGCGCTGGCCCCGGTCAGCGAGAGCCTGGGTTCGATCTGCACGAACCGCGTGGTGCCGCCGTCCCGGACCCGGCGCTGTCCCGCGTGGTCGCGGGCGAACCCGACCGGGGAGCCGAACGTCTCCAGAAAATCCGCCCCGAACGAGATCACCATCTCGGCCCGGGCAAAATCGTAATGCGGGACCTCCGCGCGCCCGAAGACCCGGTCGTTGGCGGCGCGGATCGCCTCGTAGCCGAACGGCTCGTAGCGGATCCACCGCGCGCCGAGGGCAGACGACCAGCTCGAGACCAGCCCCGCCAGGGTGCCGGTCAGCGGCGGGGTGATCAGCGCGACGCGTTCTCCCCGGCCAGCCTCGTACAGGGCCTGCAGCCGGTCAATCAGCTCCTGCTGCGCCTCGTCCCAGGCGGCCGGCTCGAGCACGCTCTGCCCCGCGTCCGCGTTGGTGACCCGGCGGCGGTGCGGCCCGGTGATCCGATCGGGGTTGTAGAGCCCCTGGAGCGAGGCCTGGCCCCGGACGCACAGCCCGCCCCGATTGACGGGGTGCTCAGGATTGCCCTCGACCTTCACCGCCCGGCCCTCCCGGGTGCGGACCCGGGTGCCGCATCCGGCGGGGCACTCCCCGCAGACGCTGGCGTACCAGGTCGCGACGCCGGGAACGACGTCGTCGGGGGGGACCACGAACGGAATGATCCGCTCGGGCGGCACGGGCGAGCAGGCGGTCACGGCCGCCGCCGGACCCGCGCTTCCCAACACCTTGAGAAACGTTCGGCGGCCGACCCGGTCGACCAGCGATGACGAGAGGTCAGTCACTGCACCCTTTCCTCGGCAGCCCGTGGCAAGAGCCCGCGGCGGGATTCCGCCGCCGGCTGCCAGCCGGCCCGACGCCGCGTACCGTCAGTAGTGACACGCCAGGCAATCCCGGGTGGCTCCCCGGTCCTCGTGACAGCTCACGCACCAGCCCATGCTGAGGCTCTCGACCTGCACCGCCGCCTCCATCTCCGCCACGTCGCCGTGGCAGGTGTCGCAGGTAACCCCGGCCCGGACATGCGCCTTGTGCGTGAAGCGCACATAGTCCGGCAGGTCATGCACCCGAACCCACGGAATCGGTTCTTCGTTCTCCCAGTACTCGAGAACCTTGAGAATCTCCGGCTGCTCGCTCAGCACCACTCGATGACACCCCGCACAGCGCTGCACCGACGGAATCCCCGCGACGGGGCCGCGCCGCGCATACGCGTGACAGAACTGGCAGTCGATGCCGATCTCGGTGACGTGATGCGCATGGCTGAAGTCGATCGGCTGCGCCGCCGGGTCCAACGGCGCGGCGGCCGCCGCTTCGTCGGACAATTCCGGGGAGAGCTCCGCCTCGCCCGCGTCGGGTTCCTGCGCGAGGAAGACGGTCAGGACGCCGGTGCCCAGGAAGATCGCGAACCCGGTCGCGAGTGCGGCGGCGATGGGCCGGACGGTAATCGATTGCCGAGTCATCTCCGGTCGCGCGGACAAATTAGAGTCCGCCCTTCTTGTCACCTCGCCCGCCAATCGTCGACTGGCCGCTCCGCCGCCGCCTTGCGGCGCCGCCGCCGCCCCAACCAACCTTCCCAGGCGTCCACCGTTTACGCGGCGCAGACACCCGGCTGTCACCGGAATCGGCGCGTGAGCTGTCGAGCAGGGTGGGCACCGGCGTGCGGGACAACCCGGTATTTTAGCCGAAGATGTGCCTCGCCCGCCAAGCGGCCGGGGCGTTGACCCTTTCCCGGACCTCAGGGTAGAGTGGGGGACTCACTTTAGCACTCGTGTGCGTGAAACAAGTTTACGGCAGGGAGGTAGAGAGATATGCGCATCGATTATCGCAGGCCCGTTTCGCTTGCGCTCGGCGGACTACTGGTGGCCGGAATTGCCACCTGGAGCACGACCGCCGGGGCACGCCAGGCCAGCATGGCTGACGGCGTCATCGCCGGCAGCGTGGCGAGCGACAACGGCGCGGAGGCAGGCGTCTGGGTCATCGCCGAGACGAACGATCTCGAGACGAAGTTCGCCAAGGTCGTCGTGACGGACGACAACGGCGACTTCGTGCTCCCGCAGATGCCGGACGCCACCTATGACGTCTGGGTCCGCGGCTACGGCCTCGTCGACTCCGAAAAGGTCCAGCTCTCCACGGGGCAGGAGGACGTGCAGCTCACCGCGGTCATCGCGGCGACCCCGCGGGAGGCGGCCCAGTTCTATCCCGGCAGCTACTGGTACTCGCTGATCGAGCCGCCGGCCCCCGGCGAGTTCCCGGGCACCGGCAACGACGGGAACGGGATCAACCCCACCATGCGCACTCAGTCCCACTGGGTCGACAACATGAAGCAGGGCTGCCAGCTCTGTCATCAGTTGGGGAACACCGCGACGCGCGTCGTGCAGCACCGCGACGAGTTCGACTCGACGATCGCCGCGTGGGATCACCGGGTGCAGACCGGCCAGCGCGGGAACCAGATGAGCAACGTCATGAACCGGTTCGGCCGTGAGCCGGCGTTGCAGATGTTCGCCGAGTGGACCGATCGCATCGCCAACGGCGCGGTGCCCGAGGCTCCACCGCGGCCGACCGGCCTCGAGCAGAACGTGGTCGTGACCCTCTGGGACTGGGGACAGGACACCTCGTTCATCCACGACGAGATCGCGACCGACAAGCGGAACCCGCAAATGAACGGCAACGGGCCGGTGTACGGCGTATCGGCCGGACACGGAAGCATCACCTTCGTCGATCCGGTGTCCAACACCGCGACCGAGCTGACGATTCCGGTGCGCCCCGACCCCGAGACCATGCCGACCCGCTTCCCCGACGTCGAGGTCCCGTCCTACTACTGGGGCGACCAGGAGCTCTGGGGCGTCGGCGCGCACGAGCGGTCGGACCCGCACAACCCGATGCTCGACCACAAGGGCCGGGTCTGGATGACGTCGACCGTCCGCCAGTTCCAGAATCCGGACTGGTGCCGTGACGGCTCCGACAACCAGTACTCGCAGTACTACTCGGTCGGCCGCACCGGCCGGCACGCGTCGTACTACGATCCGTCGGCGCCGGCCGACGAGCAGTTCGTCCTCGTGGACACCTGCTTCGGCACGCACCACCTGCAGTTCGGCGAGGACGAGGACGACACCCTCTGGTTCAGCGGCGACGGCAACGTCGTCGGGTGGTTGAACACCCGGCTGTATGACGAGACCGGCGACGAGCAGGGTTCGCAGGGCTGGTGCCCGACGGTGCTCGACACCAACGGCGACGGGCAGATCACGCGGCCGTGGAACGAGCCGCGGGACGAGAATCCGGACGCCGCGCTCGACACCCGGGTGGCCGGATTCGGCTACGGCATCATCGCGAGCCCGACCGACCACGCGGTCTGGATCAGCCGGACCGGGCCGTTCCCCGGCTCCATCGTCCGTCTCGACCGCGGAGACAATCCGCCCGAGTCGTGCATCGCCGAGATGTACCAGCCGCCGTCGATCGAGAATTCCGCCATCGATCCGATGGAGACCGGGTTCGCCCCGCGGGGCATCGACGTCGACCGCAACGGGGTCATTTGGGCCGCGCTCTCCGGAAGCAGCCACATGGCCAGCTTCGACCGCAGCAAGTGTGCAGTGACCAACGGTCCGAGCGCCACCGGCCAGCATTGTCCGGAAGGGTGGACCCTGTATCCGGTGCCCGGCCCGCAGATGCAGGGCGTCGAGGGACGCGTCGGCGCCGACTTCCACTACTACAGTTGGGTCGACCAGTACAACACGCTGGGGCTGGGTGAGAACGTCCCCATCGCCAACGGCTCGACGTCGGACTCGCTGCTCGCACTCGACCCCGACACCGGCGAGTGGGTGATCCTGCGGGTGCCGTATCCGATGGCGTTCTATTCGCGCGGTCTCGACGGCCGGATCGACGATCCGGACGCCGGGTGGAAGGGGCGCGGATTGTGGGCCAACTATGGCTCGAACTACATCTGGCACACCGAAGGCGGCCAGGGGACCAAGAGCAAGATCGTGCACTTCCAGCTCCGTCCCGAACCGCTGGCGCGCTAGTCGACGATTCCCCCTGTCGCCCCGGCAATCGTCGCCGGGGCGGCAGGGGGTCCACGTTGGGGGCGCCGGGACCGATGCGGTTCCCGGCGCCCGCTTCCCCACTCGAACGGCGACTGCTCCTTCCCGGACGGTGTTGCTCTTCCCCCATCACGCTTCGGCGGGCGCCGGCAACGCGCGCCGCCGCCCACGGGTCGCGAACGGGTCGTCTCTGCTGGCGGTGCCGGCGGCCGGCGACCGCCGGCCCAGCCGGGTCCGTACGGTCGCGAGGCTGCTCGGCCGATATCAGTAACGGATGAACGTCTTCCTCGTACCCGTGGGTCGGAGCCGCTACGAGCTCTATTGCGAGCCGAACGACGCCGATCAACCTTCGGGCAGCGTCAGCGCAAAGGTGCTGCGGCACGCCCGTGAGGTACTGGCGGCCGAGCACGAGGCGCGCCGCGACCGCCGGGCCGCGCCGGCTGCCGACACGGACAAGGTCGGCTGGACGGCGCGGTTGCGCAGCGAGCTGACACGCGGCCTGGCAACCTGGATCGCCCAGCACCGGCTGCTGTGGCACATGCGCCACGTGCGGGAAGGCGTGCTGATCCACTCCGGGGACCTGGACGCGGCGCAGGCGCTGTCGATCGCCCGGGGCCGGTTGGAACGCCAGAGCGACCACCACCGATTCTGGATGGTCATCGACGGGCTCGCCACGGCGGTGTTCGGACCGCTGTTCTTCTTCGTACCCGGACCCAACCTCATTTCCTGGTACTTCGCCGCGAAGACGGCGGGGCACTGGCTGTCGTTTCGGGGTGCACGCCGCGGCGTGTCCCGCGTCGAATGGTCCGCGCGGGTCAGCCCGGTACTGGACGAGGTGCGCCAGGCGCTTGACCTCCCGGCCGACCGGCGCCGTCCCCGCCTGCGGGCGCTCTCGCGCGAGCTGCACCTCGAGCATCTGGCCACGTTCGTCGAACGCAGGACGCAGGCCTGACCCGGAAGAGACCGGGCCGGCCCCGCGCTCCTCGGGCAAGCCGTTCCGCGGACCGAGCGGCCCCGCACGCGTGATACGCTTGCTTGTCTTGAAGCTTCGTGACTTGGTGGAGCGTCTCGACTGCCGGCTCGAAGGCGACGGCGATGTCGAAATCCGCGGTCTCGCGGGCATCGAGACCGCGCAGGCCGGCGACCTCACCTTCTTCGCCAATCCCCGGTACACGACGGCACTGCGATCGACGCGGGCGGCGGCGGTGATTCTCGCCGACGACGCACCGGCGGCCCCGTGCCCGATGTTGCGCACGGCGGCGCCGTATCTCGCGTTCGCCCGGGCCGTCGAGCTGTTCACCGACGCCCCGGTCCCGGCCCCCGGCATCGATTCGGCGAGCCGGGTCGCGGCCGATGCAACGCTGGGCGACGGAGTCTCGGTCGGACCCTTCGTGTCGATCGGATCCGGCGCCGTCGTCGGACCGCGGACGATCGTTCATCCGAACGTCTGCATCGGTGCGGGGGTGACCATCGGCGCCGACTGCGTGATTCACGCGCAGGCCGCGCTGCGCGAACGGGTAGTGCTCGGCGACCGGGTCGTGGTGCAGAACGGGGCGGTGATCGGCAGTGACGGGTTCGGCTTCGCCCACCGTCCCGATGGGACCCACCAGAAGATTCCCCAACATGGGGGCCTCGTCATCGAGGACGACGTCGAGATCGGGGCGCTGGTGGCGATAGACCGCCCGGCCCTCGGTGAGACCCGGATCGCGGCCGGGGCGAAGATCGACAATCTGGTCCAGGTCGGGCACGGCGTCCGAATCGGCCGCAACGCCCTCTTGGCAGCCCAGGTGGGAATCGCCGGAAGCACGGTGATCGGGGACGACGTCGTGCTGGCCGGACAGGTTGGCGTGAACGGCCACATCACGATCGGGAAGGGCGCTCGTGCGACCGGTCAGACCGGCATCACCAACAACATACCGCCCGGATCGTTCGTCTCCGGGTTGCCGGCCATCGAGAACCGCGCCTGGCGGAAGGCGGCGAGCTCGTTCGTGCAGTTGCCCGCCCTGCGCAAGCGGCTCGCGGCCCTCGAACGCCGCTGCGCCGAGCTGGAGCAGCAGGGCCGGCCCCATCCGCAGGACGCCGGCAAGTCGGGCGGGCCGGGACCGGGGAAGGCGGGAGAGTGAAGCGGCCGTCGTCGCAGACTTTCGCTTTTTTTTCTGCTACGATGGCGTCAGGGGCGGCTCGAACCGGTCACCCGCCCCTGCTGCGGCCCTGTCGATCGCCGCACCGACCTGTGGCGGCGACGGCGGCTGAGGGCGGCCGTACAACACCCGGACAACCGTGATGGAGGCCGTCGCCTCGAAGCCGCCAGGCCCCGCGTGGAAAGCCAGCCTGGGCCTCTCCACCCGCCGGCCGCCGGAACTCTACGAAAAGTCGGAACAGGTCGGGAATGCACCCCATGCCGGCGCGCTGCGTACAGCGTTCGACGACTTGGCCTTGTCGGCAGTCTTCTGTGTCGAACACGTACCGACCGTCGCAATCCTGGTCGGTAAGTACGATCGAGGGGCCGCCGCGACCCTGCATGCCGCGCTCTGGAATCAGGGTCTCGCGAGCCTCCTCGTCGTTATTTCCGGGAAGACGGTCCGCATCTTTTCGCTGAGTCGACTTCCACGCTCCGGCGACGACGACTTCGACCGGTGTCTTGTCGCCGAACTGAACGCCGTCACGGACGCGCTGACGCTTCGGAATCTCATCTACGCCACCGAGTCGGGCCGCTTCTGGGAGCAGGAAGAGTATCGCGACTACTTCGATCCGCGGGAACGCGTGGACCGCGTTCTTCTCGACAACCTGACCGAGTCGCATGGTCTGCTCTGCGACGCCGGTCTGTCGACCGAAGCGGCGCAGGCGCTGCTCGTCCAGACGACGTTCATCGCCTATCTCGAGGATCGGGAAATCATCGGTGCGGAGTACTTTCGGGGCGCCACCAACACAGACGCCGGGTCGTTCGAGGCGCTGCTGCAAGCCGGGCACGGCGAGGCGCTGGAGCATCTCTTCCAGACCCTGCGGGAGGACTTCAACGGTGACCTGTTCGTCGCGCCCTTCTCATTCGAGACGGACGACCGCGGTCCACGCCTCCACGCGTCTCACCTGACGGTCCTGGCCCGCTTTCGCTCCGGCCGCGAGGAGATGCGGGGGTGCATTGGACAGTACCGACTCTGGAAGTACAACTTCAAGTACATACCGATCGAGCTGATCAGCGCCGTCCACGACCGGTTTCTCGCCGAACGGGGCCCCGACCGCCGCGTCAACGGCGCCTACTACACGCCGATGTTCCTCGCCGACACCGTGGTCTCCCACGTCTGGGACAGGCTGCCGGCGGCGACCAGGGACAGCGGGTGTTTTCTCGACCCGGCATGCGGCTCGGGCATCTTCCTGGTGCGTCTGTTCCAGCGCCTGTGCGAGCATCGACGCGAGGCCCGACGCGACCGGACGACGATTCCCTGGGCCGACCTGCTCGACCTCCTGTCGAGGGTACGGGGCTGGGACGTGGACGGCGGCGCCGTCCGCGTAGCCATCTTCTCGCTGTACGTCGCGTTGCTCGAAGAGGTCACACCGCCGGACATCCGGACGCTCATGGCGCGTGGCAGGGTCCTTCCGTCGCTCCACGGGACGACGCTGCACCGCGGCGACTTCTTCGCGGTCGCGCCGGACGATGCGCAAGCCGATGTCGTCGTCGGCAACCCGCCCTGGTCAAGCCGCCACGGCGAGCGCCATTCCTCCCTTGAGTGGTGCAACGGGGAAAGGCTGCCGGCGCCGGGCCGCGAGCAGGCGTGGCCGTTCGTCTGGAAGGCGCTGCGGCATCTGCGGGACGACGGCGTCGCCGCGTTGCTCCTGCCCGCCATGGGCTTCCTGCACAACCATGCCCGGCCGGCCGTCGAAGCGCGCAAGCGCCTGATGCGCGAGGCGCACGTCTTCAGCGTCGTCAACTTCGCCGACATGCGGTTCCAGTTGTTCGACAGGGCCGTACGCCCCACCGCGCTGATCGTCTTCGGTCGTCCGCAGGCGGACGCCTCCTACCGGTTCGACTATCTGACGCCCAAGGCCGACCTGAACCTGAAGGCCCGGCGCCTGATCACCATCGGCAGCGGCGATCGGCACCGGCTCGATTCCCGCCTGGTGGACGCCGACCCGTCCGTCTTCAAGAAGCGTCTCTGGATGACCGAGCCTGAAGCGCGGCTGTTCAACTACCTGTCGCGGTTTCCCCTCCTCGGTGACTTGGCGGTCGAGTTCGGAACGCTCGCGCGCAAGAGGGAATCCGCGCAGAACCGCTGGGTCGTCGGGCAGGGTTTCAAACCGGCGAACGTCGAGCGACTCAGGCACGGCGGCTATCAACACGAACACAGCACTCTCGTCGCCACGATCCCCTACCTGCCGATAGAGGAGTTCCGTCTCCTGGGTGGAACGCGCCAGGGGTTGAGTCCATGGAAGAACGGGATTATGCATCGGAGAGGCTTCGAGGCGGGATTCTCGGGACCGCGCGTGCTCGTTGCGCGCGGCGTCGCCGCCAGCAACGGCGGGCCGCGGCTGCGCGCCGCCTATGTCGAGGATCCGCTGACGTTCCAGCACATCATTCAGGCGATCGTGGTCCCACCGGGTGACGAGCGCCGCGGCCGGCTGCTCGCAGCACTGATCAACAGCAAGGTGATGTTGTGGTTCGCGTTTCACGGCACGTCGTCGTTCGGCTCGGATCGTCCCGAGGTGCAACAGGCGGAGCTCCTGCGCCTCCCGTTTCCTGCCCCGGAGGACCTGTCGGACCCGCAGCGTTCGCGCTCGGCGGCGGATGCGCTGATCACGGCGATAGAAAAGCAGGTTCGGCTGGCCGGCGAGCCCTCCGCACCGCGGCCGGACGAACGCGCCGTGCTCGAAGAGATCGATGCTCTGGCGTACGAGTTCTTCTGCCTGTCAGAGACCGAGAGAATCCTCGTGGAAGACACGGTGGAGCATACGATTCCCGCCGTGCAACCGAACCGCGGCAGCCTGCCGGAGATCTGGAACGGTTCGACCCCGTCCGACCGCCGCGCCTATGCCCGCGCACTCGTCGACAACCTCATGGACTGGCTCGACGACGACTGCGCCATCGGCACGCGTCTCGTGGCCCGCAACGACGACCTGGCCGTCCTCCGGCTGTCGTTGCGGGATGCGCGTAGCGCGTTCGACTACGCCGAGGACGACGATGCGCCGGTCGGGGCGGCGTTGTCCCGCCTTGCCCGCCGCATCGAGCAACCGCTTCCGGGCAACTTCCAGTCGACGCCGGACTTCCGGGTGTTCCTGGACCGCGATCTCTTCCTCGTCAAGCCGGCCGCCAAGCGGTTCTGGCTCCGATCCGCAGCCGTGGCCGACGCCCACGCCATTGCGCTCGACCTGCAGGGCTTCGTCGGATGCCGGCATGACGATCGTCCGGGCCCGGGCTGATGCTCGTTGGCGACGCCGCCGCCTGGGCCGACCGGTTCCGGTCGTTCGACGCGCGGTTTCTCGAGCGTGTCGCGGCCGTCTGGCCCCGATGTATCGCCAGGTTGCCGACGCATCCGGACGAGGACACCATCACCATCAATCTGGTGGATCTCCTGAACGGTGATCCGGACGTTCTCCGGCGGTTCCACTGGATCGAATTCCAGTACGAGCCCTTCGGACATACCGCGGAGGGGACGGCGTACAGCACGGGCAGGGTGGACATGGCGGTCTTCCTGAACCAGGACCGCGACATCTACTTGGCGTACGAGTGCAAGCGGCTGAACGACGTGCGCAAGGACGGCAGGAGATCACTGGCGAGCAGGTACGTGAAGGACGGCCTGTCGCGCTTCGTCGTGGAACAGTACGCGGAGGGCCTTCCCGTTGCGTGCATGCTCGGCTACGTTCTCGACGGCGACGTGGAGTACGCGGAATCGAACGTCCGAGCGAAAATCGTCGAACTGGGCGACGAAGTCGGCCTCGTCACCGGGCCGCGAGCCGCTGTAGCCATCGGCGAGTCGAGACGCTTCTTCAGCCGCCATCGCCGACAGTCGGGCGGCGAGATGGAAGTTCGACACGCCCTGTTTCCGGTCGGGCCGGGACCGCAGCTGGCTGGGCAAGCGGCCGAACCTGGCCGGAGGAGGCTCAGGCTGCCGAAGGAGAACACCAGTCGGTCAAACACGATCAGTTCGGCGCCGCCTCAGACCGACGACACGCGTCGGTCAGCATGATCGCTGATGCGACGCACCCTGCTGATAGCGAACAGAACGCGATCGAACTTGACTCAACTGTAGAGATCACGCCCGGTCAATGACTCCAGCGGCGGCCCTGGGTGGCGATTGCCGGGCCTGCCAACCCGCTCGCGATCCGGTCGAACCGCCCCGGCTATGCCATAATCCGGTAATGGTTCAGACGACTCTCGCTCTGGGTTGGCCGCGGCGCCGACGGTGCGCCGGTCCCGGCGCACGCTCCCGCGGGCCCGGGCGCTCGAAGATGCTACTCGTGGTGCTGACCGGCCTGATCGTCGCAGCCTCCACCCTGCAGGGCGCGGTCCGGCCGACCAAGCTGAACTACGAGCTGCATACGCTGGACAACGGTCTGACCGTGATCCTCTCCGAGGACCATTCCACGCCGATCGTCCACCTGCAGCTGGTCTACCACGTCGGGTCGAAGAACGAACGGCCCGGCCGCACCGGGTTCGCCCATCTGTTCGAGCACATGATGTTCAAGGGCTCCCGGAACGTGCCCTCGGACTCGCATCTCACGTTCATCTCCCGAGTGGGGGGCGAGGGCAACGCCTATACGACCGAGGACACGACCACGTTCCTGGAGACGGTCCCCTCCCAGTATCTGCCGCTGGTCCTGTGGCTGGAGGCGGATCGGATGGCCACGCTCCGCATCGACGAGCAAACCTTCGAGGCCGAGCGGCAGGTGGTCCAGGAAGAGCGCCGCTGGCGCTACGAGGACAGCCCGTTCGGCCTGTTGTCGGAGCTGATGTACGACCAGGCCTATGCGGTGCACCCGTACAAGCACACGGTCATCGGCAGCATGGAGGATCTCCAGGCCGCCTCCGTCGACGACGTGCGGGAGTTCTTCGACACCTACTACGTGCCCGAGAACGCGACCCTGGTCCTGGTCGGCGACTTCGATGCCGCCCAGGCCCTCGCCCACATCAAGCTGTACTTCGGCCGGGTGCCGAAGGCGAAGCGTCCGGTGCCCCGCGACATCCCCCGCGAGCCGCCCTCCACCGCGGAACGCCGGGTGACCCTGACCCAGTCCGAGAACTGGCCCCTGCCCGCGGTCATCGTGCCCATCACATCACCTACGACGGGCATCCCGACGCGTATCCGCTGCACATCGCGACCAAGGTGCTGTCCGACGGGCAGAGTTCGCGCATCTACCGCCGGTTGGTGTACGAGGAGCAGCTCGCGGTGTCCGCGGCCGGCGACCGCCTGCTCATCGAAGATCCGAACCTGTTCTACGCGTTTTCGATAGTCCAGCCGGGGCGCACCCCGGCCGAGTCGGAAGCGGCGCTCATCGAGGAGCTGGATCGACTGAAGACCGATTTCATCAGCGACCGCGAGCTGCAGCAGGCCAAGAACCAGTTCGCGCGCGACTACGTCTTCGGCCGCGCCACCGTTGAGCAGAAGGCCTCGCACCTGGTCCACGCGGCGGTCATCCACGACGACACCACCACCGTCGACGCCGAGTTCGACATCTTCATGAACGTCACCCGCGAGGACGTGCAGCGGGTGGCCCGAACCTATTTCACCGAGGAGAACCGGCTGGTGCTGACGATTCTGCCCGCCGCGCCGGCCGGACGCTCCTTCCTGCGTCCCGGAGACGACCAATGAGACGGGATTCTCTCTCCGGAGCCGGAGCGGTCGCGGCCCTCCTTCTGTCGATGATCACGGCGACGGCGGCGGCGCAGCAGCCGGTGGACTGGCCGCGGGAGAGCCCGCCGCCGCCGCTGCCGTGGCGCCAGGCGCAGTTCCCGCCCTACGAGGTCCGCACCCTGGACAACGGGCTGCAGGTGGTGGTGGTGATGCACCACGAGCAGCCGGCCGTCAGCCTGCGGCTCATCATCGGAGCCGGATCGGCCTACGACCCGACCGGCAGGATGGGGGTGGCGACATTCACCGGCGCGCTGCTCGACCAGGGAACGACGAGCCGGAGCGCCACCGAGATCGCGGACGCGATCGACTCGATTGGCGGCATTCTCGGCGTCGGGGCGGGCACGGACCTGAGCTTCGTCAACGTCCTGGTCATGACCGACAGCTTCGAGTTCGGCCTGGAGATGGTCGCCGACAGCGCCCGGAACCCGGCGTTCGCGCCGGCCGAGATCGAGCGCGAGCAGCAGCAGGTGCTCTCGGGATTCCAGGTCAGCTACGACGATCCGGAGTACCTGGCGGGGGTCGTGCTCTCGCGGTTGATGTACGGATTCCACCCCTACGGGATTCCGTCGAACGGCACGCCGGAGTCGGTGCGGCAGATCACGCGTGACGATCTCTTGGCGTTCCACGCCGCGCACTACGCCCCGAACAACGCCCTGCTCGCGATCGTCGGCGACGTCGACGCCGACTCGGCGTTCGCGGCGGCGGAACGGGCATTCGGCGACTGGATGCCCCGCACCTTGGCCGCCGAGCCGCCCGCCGGCCGGATGCCCGAGCCCACCCGCCGGGTCGTCGTCATCGACAAGCCGGGCTCGCTCCAGACCGCCATCCGGGTCGGACACGTCGCCCTGTCGCGCACCGATCCCGATCATCTGCCCTTCGACGTCGCCATCAAGATTCTCGGCGGCGAGGGCGGAAACCGGCTCGGGAGCGTGCTGAGAACGGAACGGTCGCTCACCTACTCGGCCTCGGCCGAGATCAGCAGCCGCCGGTACGGCGGCGACTTCATCGGGAAGACCGACACCCGCACCGAGGCTACGGTCGAGGCGTTGCGGCTGATGGTCGGCGAGGTGGGCCGCATGCGGCGGGAACGCGTCAGCCGGCGCGAGCTTGAGAACGCGCAGGCCTATCTGGCCGGGAACTTCCCGCTGACCATCGAAACGCCCAACGCCATCGCGGCCCAGGTGCTGGAGTCGCTGGTGTACGGCCTCGACCTCGACGATCTCCCGACCTACCCGAACCGGATCAACGCGGTCACGGTGGAGGACATCCGCCGCGTGGCGCGCACGCATCTGCACCCCGACCGCCTCGCGATCGTGCTCGTGGGCGAGGCCGGCGCGTTCGTGGACGACCTCCGGCGGGCCGGATTCGGCGACATCGAGGTCCTGTCGGTGGCCGAGCTGGACCTGTCGAGCCCCGACCTCCGGCGTTGACCGGCCGCGCGGGAAGCGAAACCGGAGGTCCCAGGCGGCGATTTCGGGACCGAGGTGTGCGGCCGATGCCCCCTGCGGCGCCCCGAGCCGCGGGCGTCCAGACCCCCATCATGCCGGCGCCCAAGGTGATGCTTTCGTGCGGCGAGCCGTCCGGCGACCTGTACGCGGGCGCCCTGACCACCGAGATCCGCCGGTTGAATCCCCGCGCGGAGGTCTTCGGGCTGGGGGGAATGCAGCTCGCGGCGGCGGGGGGCCGCCTGACCTCCGACTGCGCCGGGTTGGCGGCCACCGGATTGACCGAAGCGTTGCGGGTGCTGCCGCACACCTGGAGAACGTATCGCCGCCTGGTGCAGGCGGCGCGGACGGAACGCCCCGACGTCTTCGTGGCCATCGACTTTCCCGAGGTCAATTTCCGGCTCGGCGCGTCCATCGCCGCCCTCGGCATCCCCGTCGTCTACTACATCGGCCCGCAGGCGTGGGCGTGGCGGCGCGGCCGGTTCCGGACCATGCAGCGGTTCGTGACCCGGGCCCTGGTCATCTTTCCGTTCGAGGCGCCGCTGTATCGCGAGGCGGAGATCCCCGTCGCTTTCGTCGGGCACCCGCTGCTCGATCGGGCGCCGGCCGCCGCGAGCCGGGAAACGTTCCTCCGGGACCATGACCTGTCCCCGGAGGCGCCGATCGTGGCGATGCTCCCCGGCAGCCGCCCCAACGAGCTGCGCCGGATCCTGCCGGACCTGGTCACCGCGGCCCGGCTCATTCAGGATCGGATCCCGCCGGTGCAGTTCGTCGTCGCGCGGGCCCCCGACCTGCCGGACACCCTGTTCGAACCGCTCTCGGGACTGCGCGGCGCGGACGTGCCGCTCCGGGTCGTCGAGTCGCAGACCGATTCGGTGCTGGCCGCGGCCGACGTCGTGATCACCGCGTCCGGCACCGCCACCATTCAGACCGCAATTCACGAACGTCCGATGGTGATCGTCTATCGGCTGTCGCCGCTGACCTACTGGATCGCGCGGCGGTTCATCGAAGTGAAGGCGTTCGGCATGGTCAACCTCGTCGCCGGGCGGACCATCGTGCCGGAGTACGCCCAGGCCGCGTTCAGACCGGCGGTGGTGGCAGCCGATGCGGTGCGGTTCCTGTCGGACGAGGCGCATGCCGCCCGCACGCGGCAGGCCCTGCGCGAAGTGCGCGAGAAGCTCGGGGGCGCGGGCGCCAGCCGCCGCGCCGCCGAGCACGTTCTGGACGTCGCCGGGGGCGGATGACGCCTCCCGGTGTCGGACCGGCCGCCCGGCGGCTGCACTTATAATTCCAACGTATGCACCGAAACGTGCTTCGATGCCTGTCGACCCGGCGGAGCGGCGCCCGCAGTGCCGCCGGTGCAGGCGCCAGGCGGGAAGATCGGCCGGTCGGCGGCAATCGGGCGAGAGCCTGGGTGACGGCCCTGCTGATGCTGCTGGCGACGGGCGCGACCGCCGCCGGCGCCCAGACGAACACCGCTGAGATTCTGGGCGTCGTGGTGGACGAGAGCGGCGCCGTCCTGCCGGGCACCAGCGTCGTGGCCACCCATCCGGCCAGCGGCACCGTCGTCGAACGGATCACCGACGGCGAGGGACGGTTCTTCCTCCCCGGCCTCGCGACCGGCGAGTGGACCGTCACCGCGGAGCTGCCCGGCTTTCAGCGCTCGACCCAGAGCGGGATCCGCCTGGAAATCGGCCGGACCCTGCAGATCGAGTTCACCCTGGCCCTCGGGGCGGTCAGCGAGGAGGTGACGGTCGAGGTCAGCACCCCCATGCTCCAGACCACGACGGCGGAGATCAGCGACGTCATCGAGACCCGCGAGGTCGAGCAGATCCCCCTGAACGGACGGCAGTTCCTGCAGCTCGCCCAGCTCAGCGACGCGGTGGTGATCCCCCCCGGCGGCACCCGGGGCGGCGCCCTACAGCAGGCGGGACCGCTGCCCAACGTCGGGGGGCAGCGCGCCGGGCACAACATCTACATGCTCGACGGGTTCAAGGTCACCGACGAGCTCTTCAACAACCTCGTCATCAACCCGTCGGTCGACTCCATCCAGGAGTTCAAGATCCAGAAGTCGATGTACCCGGCGGAGTTCGGCGGGAAGGCGTCGGCCCTGATCAACGTGGCGACCCGGTCCGGCGCGAACACGTTCCACGGAAGCCTGTTCGAGTTCATGCGCGACGAGCGCTTCGACGCACACAACTACTTCGACGACCGGAGCGGGCCGGTGCCCCCGCTCGACCAGCACCAGTACGGCGCCACCGTCGGCGGCCCCATCATCCGCGATCGCACCTTCTTCTTCGCCAGCTACGAGCGTCAGGACACGCGGCGGTCCCTCACCAAGACCTTCTCGGTGCCGGACGCGGCCGCCCGGGCCGGCGACTTCTCCGGCTGGAATCCGATCTGCGATCCGCTCACCATCGATCCGACGACCGGGGGGTGCCGGCCGTTCGCCGGCAACCGGATCCCGGCGGACCGGATCGACCCCATCGCGAGCACGTTCCTGGAGAGCGTGCCGCTGCCCACGGCCGAGGCTCGGTTCCAGAACCTGACCGCGGTGGAGCAGCAAGACAAGGACGCGCACCAGTTCAGCCTGCGGGTCGACCACCGGCTGGCCGAGGCCGACCACCTCTTCCTGCGTTTCAGCAGCTTCGACGCCGACGAGATCCAGCCGTTCGGCACCGGCGTGCAGCAGGAGGCCCTGGTGCCGGGGTTCGGCCGCACGCTCGACACGACGGCCCGGAACATCGGGGTCAGCTACACGAAGGCCATCGGCCGGAACATGCTGAACGAACTCCGGTTCGGGTATCTCGCGGTGGACGGGGGGCAGCGCAGCCGCAACGCCGGGGTCGACTTCGCGGGACAGGTCGGCCTGCTCGGGGTGAGCCGGAATCCCCGTGACGTCGGGTTCCCCCAGGTCTCGACGGCGGGACTGTTCAGCGGCATGGGCGACCCGACGACTTTCGTGTCACGGAACAACGAGCACTTCGAGGTCTACGACAACTTCCTCATCGACCGGGGCGACCATCGCTACAAGTTCGGCGGGTATCTGTTCCACCTGCGGTTTCGTCCCGTCAACGCCGATACCGCGCGCGGCGCCTTCACCTATACCGGGCAATGGAGCGGCAACGCCCTGGCCGATTTCCTGCTCGGATATCCGACCTCGGCGACGGCGGGCATCGGCGGGGGCGACGAAGACGCCCGCACGACGTGGCTGCATCTCTATGCCCAGGACGACTGGCGGGTGGGGAACAACCTGACCATCAACTACGGGCTGCGCTACGAGTACAACGCGCACATGAAGGACGTCGACAACCGCCTGTCCTCGCTCGATCTGTCGGTGCCGGGCGGGCGCTACGTCATCGCCAGCGACGACGCCGGCAACATCTCCCCCGCGGCCGAGGCGCTGCTGCCCCAGATCCCGATTCCCTGGGTGACGTCGGCCGAGGCCGGCTGGGACCGCAGCCTCCTGCGCCCGAGCCGGGTCCGCCTCGCGCCCCGGCTCGGGTTCGCGCTGCTGCTCGGCGACCAGCGCTCCGCGGTGCTGCGCGGCGGCTACGGGGTCTTTCTGAACCAGTGGGCCTACAGCGTGCAGACCGCGTTCACCCGGAACCTGCCGTTCTTCTTCGTCAAGCAGGTCGACACCCCGTCCGACCAGTTGGCCCCGACCTTCGAGACCCGCGACATCCTGACCAGCGACGCCACCGGCAGCATCGGCGGCGCCATCATGGACAACGACTACCAGGTCGAGTACACGCAGACCTGGAGCGGCGGCCTCCAGATGGAAGCGATGCCGCGCACGATGGTGGAGATGTCCTACATGGGCTCGTACACCATCGGGGCCGACAACTCGACGATCCGCAACGTGCCGCTGCCCGGTCCGGGGCCCATCGACGCGCGCCGGCCGGTGCCCGAGCTGAGCGCCGTTCGCGCCATCCGGTTCGACGGCAAGTCGATCTATCACGCGGCCACGTTCAGGATCGAGCGGCGGTTCGACGGGCGGCACTCGTTCAACACCGCCTACACGCTGTCCCAGTCGCGGGACGATGCGTCGAGCCCCGGCGCCACCGCGTTCGAGTCGAACGTCCCCCAGGACGTCAACAACATCTTCCCCGGCGAGGAAGCCCTGTCGAGCTTCCACCACCGCCACCAGCTCGTGGCCAGCGGCACCTACGAGTTGCCGTTCTTCGAAGGCGCCGGGGGGGCGCTGGAAGCCATCGGCTCGGGATGGCGGGTGAACGGCATCGTCACCGTGCAGTCGGGCGCCCCGTTCACCGTGAACCTCGGGATGGACCGCGCCAACGTCGGGTCCGGCCCCGCCCAGCGTCCGGACCAGGTCGGCGATCCCAACCTCCCGGCCGGCCAGCGCTCCGCGGCTCAGTGGTTCAACACCGCGGCCTTCGCGCTGCAGGACCCGTTCACCTTCGGCAGCGCCCTGCGCAACAGCGTGTTCGCGCCGGGCCTCGCCAACGTCGACGTCTCGCTGCAGAAGGACTGGTACGTCGGCGACGAGGACCGCCTGGAGTTCCGCTGGGAGATCTTCAACCTGCTGAACCGCGCCAACTTCGACGTGCCCAACCGCATCTTCGGCACCCCCAACTTCGGCCGCATCTTCAGCGCCCTGAACGCCCGGGAGATGCAGTTCGGCCTGCGCTACAGCTTCTGAGCCGCCGGGCGGCGGATAATGGGTGAGTGGAACATCCGTGCCGAGCGCCGGTACCCCCCCGATGAAGGTGTGTGATGAGCAAACTGGACTACATCACCGTGAGGGGCTTCAAGAGCATCGCCTCAATCGAGGAGCTGAAGCCTGGACCCTTGACGGTGCTCATCGGCCCCAACGGGTCCGGCAAGACGAACTTCGTCGGCGTCTTCTCCTTCCTTAGTGCCCTCCGGGAAGGCCGGTTGCATATCCTGAGCGGCCCCTTGAGTATGAAATCCACGCAACATCCATGCGGGAAGCCGGCATCAGCATGCCGGACCTGATAAAGACTGCCCACAGTGTGCAACGGCGCTTGGCCAGCTGGCACCTCTATCACTTTCACGATACCAGCGCCACGTCGCCACTGAAGAAGACGGCCGACGTGCACGACAACCGCCTTCTCCGCCCCGACGGCGCCAACCTGGCCTCCTTTCTCCACCTCCTGCGCAAGAATCACGAGGACTCCTATCGCCTCATCGTGGGTACTGTTCGCCAAGTGGCGCCATTCTTCCGGGACTTCCTGCTCGATCCCCAACGTCTGAACCCCGAAAAGATCCGACTGGAGTGGAGACACGAAGGAACCGACGCCTACTTCGACGCGTCCTCGCTGTCCGACGGGACGCTCCGCTTCATGGGCGCTGACGACCCTCTTTCTCCAGCCAAAAGAATACAGGCCGTCGGTCATCGTGGTCGACGAGCCCGAGCTGGGCCTGCATCCCTACGCGATCACCCTGTTGGCGTCGCTGATGAAACAGGCCTCGACCGACTCCCAGGTGATCGTCTCCACCCAGTCATCCCTCCTCCTGGATCACTTCGACCCGAAAGAAGTGCTGGTGGCGGACCGCGTCAACGGGGCCACCGAGTTCACCCGACTCGAATCGTCCCGGCTGGAGTCCTGGCTGGAGAACTACAGCCTGGGCCAGCTCTGGGAGAAGAACGAGCTGGGAGGACGCCCCGCGCGGGAGTAGCGGATGTCGCGGATACTGGTCCACGTCGAAGGTCAGACGGAAGAGACCTTCGTAAACAGGGTGCTGGCACCGCATCTCTGCGGAGTCGGGTACACGAGCGTCAGCGCCCGCCTGCTCGGGAATGCTCGCCAACGGAGCCGGCGCGGCGGCATCCGGCCCTGGAACTCCGCGCGCAGGGACATCCTGAGTCACCTGCAGGAAGACCAGACGGCGCTTGCGACGACGATGGTGGACTACTACGGGCTGCCGCATACC
The DNA here is from genome assembly GCA_965229825.1 of Vicinamibacterales bacterium. Lineage (GTDB taxonomy): Bacteria > Acidobacteriota > Vicinamibacteria > Vicinamibacterales > UBA8438 > JAJEEA01. The sequence continues at coordinate 187,588 of CBDDJQ010000006.1, read as the reverse complement.
TGGCCCGGCCGGGAGCAGGGCGGCCGTGAGGCGACCTTGAGGGAGCGCGCCGCCTCGTGGAGCAGGGGCATCCTGCAAGATGTCTCGACGGAAATCGGCTACCCCGCCCGGTTCGTTCCCTACGTGGTGATGCACGAATTCGAAGGGCTTCTGTTCAGTGCCCCCGACCGATTTGCGCAGAGCCTCGGCAAACCCGACCTGGAGTCCGAGTTTCAGGCAATCCGCGGGGAGTTCGAGACTCCAGAAGACATCAACGACTCTCCCGACACCGCCCCGTCCAAACGGATCATCGGCCTGTACAAGGGTTATGAGAAGCCCCTGAACGGGGTCTTCGCCCTCGAGCAGATCGGGCTCGACACCGTACGCGAAGCGTGTCCGCTGTTCAACTCCTGGATCGCGGCGCTGGAGCAACGGGCCACGGGTTGAACCAACACGGCCGGTGAGCCGCCAGCGAACACCCCGTCTCGTGACCACCGACTAACCGCATCACGTCCCGCGACCCGGGGCGCAGAATATCCGGCAGCGGAATCCCCAACGTCCCGCAAACAAATCGCACACGGTGTCCCGGCCCGCCCGCACCCACCGCCTCGACGCCAGCGCTTCATCTTCTCTATCGCTAGAGCTAGAGCGACGGGATCGCGCAGGCGAAGCTGGCCTCGTCGTTCGGATCGCCGCTCCCGTCGTAGACGGCGACCTGCGGATAGGGACAGACGGGGCGCGTCATCGTGACCTCGCCGTCCTCGCCGAGCTTGGCCGCGAGCAGGCGCTCGGGGGCCTGGCCGTCCTCCACCCAGGCGCGGATCGCCTCGACCCAATCGACGCGGTCGGGACCGGGTCCGCCCGCGCAGTGGAGCACGCCGGGCAGCATGTAGAGCTGCGCGTAGTCGCGCGCCGATGGGTCGTCGGCCGCGAGTCGCACGTAGTAGTCGATGGTGCCGAGGGGCGAGAGGGCGAGATCGGACCAGCCGGTCCAGTAGATGATGCGGCCGCCGCCGTCCCGGAACCGGCTCAGGTCGGTGTCGGTCGCGTTGAGGATCGCGGCCGTCGGGGCGACGTCCTCCTTCCAGATCGAGAAGTCGTACTGCGTGTAATCCCAGTCGGGGTCGCCGAAAACGAAGTACTTGAAGAGCTCGGTCCCGAAGCCGTACTGCGCGCTGCGGCCCCCCGCCGGGGCGACCACCCACGAGTCCCAGCCGCCGCCGTCGTGCTCCCCGCCGTAGTTGAACCCGTGGTAGAGCCGCTCGCCGTTCGACGTCGGGCCGTCGTAGACGGTCCGGATCGCGGCGAGCTGCGCCGCGGTGACGCAGCCGTCGGCCGGTCGGTCACCGGCGCAGCGCGGCAGGTCCGCGGGGTCGAAGCCGCACTGCCGCGGATCCGTCATCATGCCGTCCTCGACCCCGTCGTCCGCGTCGCACGCGGCGAGGATGCTCGATCCGACCAGATCGAGCGTCGCCGGGGTGAGCACCGGGGCGTCGAGATCGCCGTCCGGGTAGATGGCCTGCTGGTTCTGCAGGAACCCGGCGGTGATCCCGGTCCAGTCGTAGGCCGGCGCGGCCGCCACGATGCCGTCGAAGTCGTCCGGGTAGCGCTGCGACTCCATCATCGCCTGACCGCCGCCCCGCGAGCAGCCGACGAAGTAGTCGTAGTCGGAGGGCCGGGCGTAGTAGTGCGCGATAACCGACTTCGCGGTCTCCGCCGTCAGGTGGACGGCGCGATGGCCGAAGTTCTCCTGCCGCTCGGGATGGTCGAGCGCCCAGTCCGCCGAGACGCCGCCCCCGGTGTGCCCGGTGTCCGTCCCCGCCGTCGCGTAGCCGCGCTCGAGCGGGCTCCCGCCGTTGGCGTAGAGCTGCGACCGCGCCTGGTTCTGCACGCTCCCCACGAAGCCGCCCCCGCCCCCCATCAGGAACCGGCCGTTCCAGTCGTCGGGCAGCAGCAGCTCGAAGTTGATCTCGGTCTCGATGACCCCCCTCACCCGGCAGTGGGCCGGGAGGTCCCCGTCGGCCATGTGGTCGGCCGAGCCGATACGCATGTCGATGAGTTCCAGCGCCGCCAGATCGGCGCAGGCATCCGCGGGAAGCGCCGCAGGGGCCGCGCACGCCACGGCAGCAGCCAGGGCGGCCGCGGCCGCACCGTTCGCGAAGCAACGCTCAATGCAGGACATCGTAGTTCTCCTGGTCTGGTTCACCGGTTCCCGGACAAGTCAGTCGCTTCGCTCCACGCGGGAGACTGGCGCGAGCGCGGAGCGGAATGGCGGGACAGTCGAACAGCCCACGAGCTCGCCACGATCCACGCGACAAGCCTAACAGTACGGGGGCCCCGGCTGCGCGCGGCACGCGCGGAGGAGCCGCCACGGTATGATGTCGGCTCGGGTGGCCGGGTGGAGGGCAGGATGAGACGAGTACTGATCGCGGCGGGGTTGCTGGCGGTGACGGGCGCGCCGACGGCGCAGGCGCAGGAGCCCGTGGACCTGCTGCTGCACAACGGCAAGGTCTTCGCCGCCGACGAGCTGCTTTCCACCTACTCGTCGATCGCCGTGCGCGACGGCCGCATCCTGGCCCTCGGCTGGGACGAGCTGACCGATCGCTACCGCGCGGCGCGCACCATCGACCTCGACGGGCGGCTCGTGCTGCCCGGGTTCATCGACACCCACATCCACATCAGCGGCGACGCCGAGCGCTGGGTCGATCTGGCGGGACTCGAGAACCTGGGCGAGCTGAAGGGCCGGGTCACCCGCAAGGCGGAGCAGCTCGGGGCCGGCGAGTGGATCACCGGGTACGGCTGGTCGGAGGACGAGCTGGCCGAGCAGCGCCGGCCGCTGCGATGGGACCTCGACGACGCGGCGCCGGCCAACCCGGTGGTGCTGACCCGGGCCGGCGGCCACAGCTCGGTGGCGAGCTCGCTGGCCCTCGAGGCGGCGGGGCTGGCGCCGGACACCGAGACCCCGCCCGGCGGCATCATCGAGGTCGACGACGCGGGGCGGATGAACGGCATCCTCCGCGAGGGGGCGCAGGGACTGGTCCGCCGCCTCGTGCCCGACCCGACCCGGGACGAGTTGCAGGCGAGCTTCGTCGACAACCTGCGCGACCTCCTCGGACTCGGCATTACGAGCATCATCCAGGCCGGGGTCGGCATCGAGGGATTCGCGGACTGGGAGGCGGCCTACGCGGCGCACCGCGGCGAGCTGCCGCGGGCGGCGGTGCAGCTTCGGGTACCGCCGGACCCGCAACGGGCCGTCGACATGCTGGACCGCTTCGGCCGGAAGACCGGCGACGGTGACGAGTGGCTGCGCGTGGGGCCGATGAAGTTCTTCGTCGACGGGGGCTATACCGGCGCCGCCGCCTGGACCCTGGAGCCCTACAAGGGACAGCCCGGCTACCACGGCAGCGGCCCGCTGATCGACGAGGCGGGGCTCTTCGCGATCTCCAGCGCGGCCCACGAGCGGGGCTGGCAGATGGGATTCCACACCATCGGCGACGCGGCGATTGCGATGACCGTCGATGCGTGGGCGCGCATGCTCGAGGCGTCGCCGCGCGCCGACCACCGCCACTATCTCAACCACTTCACGGTCCGGCCGCCGGCTGGGACGATGCAGCGGATGGCGGCCTGGAACATCCACATCGCGCAGCAGCCCAACTTCACTTACACCCTCGACGGGCGCTACGCCGAGCACCTCGACGGGGAGCGCTACGCGACGAACAACCCCCTGCGGTCGCCCATGCGGCACGGCGTGGTGGTGGCGCTGGGCAGCGACATCCTGCCGATCGGGCCGATGGTCGGGCTGCAGGCGGCGGTGACCCGGCGGGGGATGGGCGGCGCGGTGGTCGGCGCTGGCGAAGCGCTGTCGATGCCCGAGGCCATCGTCGGCTATACGCGGCTGGCCGCGCACCTGACCTTCGAGGAAGATGTGAAGGGCACGCTCGAGGTCGGCAAGCTCGCCGACCTGGTGGTGCTGTCCCAGGACCTGCTGGTCATCGACCCGGAGCGAACGATGGACACCGAGGTCGATCTGACGGTGCTCGGCGGGCGCGTGGTCTTCGAGCGCTGAGGAGCCGGACGGCATTCCGCGATCAGGGACCCAGTCCCCTTCAGGCTCATCTCACGTTGGAATCAATTCCCCCTTCAGGCTCACTTGTCATTGGACAAGACTACCGGTTGCGCTTTGCGACCGAACGATCTAAAGTCTGTGCGCCCTGGCGTCTGCGCCGAGGCGTACGAACCGATGGACACCGGTCCGGCGCGGAGCGCGGCGCCGGAATCTCAGGAGGACACATGGAAAGCAAGGCATCGGCCGTCTGGAAGGGCAGCCTGAAGGGCGGAAGCGGCGCGATCTCGAGCACGAGCCGCGAGTTGTCGGATACGGCGTACACGTTCGCCACGCGATTCGAGGGTAGCGCGGGCACGAATCCGGAGGAGCTCATTGCGGCCGCGCACGCGGGCTGCTTCTCGATGGCCCTCTCGGCCGAGTTGGGCAAGGCGGGACTGACCCCGGATCACGTCACCACGGCGGCGACGGTGACCCTGGAGATGCTCGACAGCGGCCCGACGGTGACGACGATTCACCTCGAGGTGACGGCGCGGGTCCCGGGCGCGAGCCAGTCGGCTTTCGACACCGCGGCGAACAACGCGAAGACCGGCTGCCCGATCTCGAAGCTGATGAAGGCCACCATCTCGATGAACGCCGTCCTCGAAGCCTGAGTCCAGGCTTTCCGAACCCCATGCCGGCCGGCTCGGACATACCCCCCGGGCCGGCCGCGCTCTTCACACCAATACGGGATCCGTCAGACCGGCCTCGGCGAAGCCGCGGGCGCGCAACTGACAACTGTCGCAGCGGCCGCAGGGGCGGCCGTCGGGCGCGGGAACGTAGCAACTGTGGGTGAGGCCGTAGTCGAGCCCGAGTGACGCGCCCTTCTCGATGATCCGCGCCTTGGTCCAATCGATCAGGGGCGCGTGCACGCGGAAGCGCGCGCCCTCGACGCCGGCCCTCGTCGCCAGCCGGGCGAGCCGCTCGAACGCCTCGAGATACGCGGGACGGCAGTCGGGATAGCCGGAGTAGTCGAGGGCGTTGACCCCGATGACGAGGTCGGCGGCCCCGAGCACCTCGGCCCACCCGAGAGCCAGGGACAGCAGCACGGTGTTGCGCGCGGGCACGTAGGTCGAGGGGATGCCGGGACGCTCCGGCGGCCGGTCCTGCTCGACGGCGCCATGGCCGGTCAGCGACGAGCCGCCGAACGCGGCGAGGTCGACCTCGAGCTCGAGGTGGCGCGCGACGTCGAGATCGCGCGCGACCCGGCGGGCCGCCTCGAGCTCGCAGGCGTGGACCTGTCCGTAGCGGACGGTCAGCGCGAACAGCGCGAACCCGTCGGCCCGCGCGATGGCCGCGGCGGTGTACGAGTCGAGGCCGCCGCTGAGCAGGACGACGGCCTGACGTGGCGGTGAATCGGTCATGACGTCCTACACGCCGCGCGTCTCCGCGCCCCACAGATACTTGTGCAGTTGCACCTGCAGGCGCACCGGCAGCCGATCGGCGAGCACCCACCCGGCGAGCCGCTCGGGGGGAAGGACGCCGTGCACCGGCGAGAACAGGACGGCGGCGGGCCGGGCGTCGAGCGCGTGGCGGCGCACGACGTCGCGGGCGTACTTGTAGTCGGCGCGGTCGGCGATGACGAACTTCACCTGGTCGTGGTCGGCCAGCCGGGCGAGATTGTCCCAGGCGTTGCGGTCGGACTCGCCACTGCCGGGGCACTTGACGTCCATGACCTTGATGACGTCGGCCGGCACGCGCTCGAGGCTGACGTGCCCGCCCGTCTCCAGCAGCACCGTCGCGCCGGCCGCGAGCAGGCGGTCCATCAGGAGATAGACGTCGGGCTGCAGCAGGGGCTCGCCGCCGGTGATCTCGACGAGGGGACAGCCGTAGCCCTCGACCTCGGCCACCACGTCGTCGACCTCGCGCCGGCGGCCCTCGTGAAACGCGTAGGGGGTGTCGCACCAGACGCAGCGCAGATCGCACGCGGTCAGGCGCACGAACACGCACGGCCGGCCGGCGTGGTCGGACTCGCCCTGGATCGAATAGAAGATCTCGTTGACGGTCAGCATGGCGGCATCAGGACCGGTTGACGGGAGTCACCGCCGGCCGTCGTCCCAATACTTCGACGACGTTGCGCACCGCGAGCTGGGCCATCGCGGTGCGCGTCTCCCGGGTGGCGCTGCCGAGGTGGGGGGTCAGGCAGACGTTGTCCCGCCCCACGAGCCCCGGATGCACCCGGGGCTCGTCCTCGAAGACGTCGAGACCGGCCCCGGCGATGAGCCGTTCGTCGAGCGCCCAGGCCAGCGCCTCGTCGTCGACGACGCCGCCCCGCGAGGTATTGACGAGCACCGCCGAGCGCTTCATGCGCACCAGCGTCCGCCGGTTGATGAGGTACCGGGTGCCGGCGGTCAACGGCACGTGCAGAGACACGACGTCGGACGTCAACAGCAGCTCGTCGAGCGACAGCACCGGCTGGTCGGCGCGAGTCGGCGCCGGCGCGCGGCCGGCGCGCGCCGCGAAGGCCACCCGCATGCCGAACGCGGGCGCGATGGACGCCACCGCGCGGCCGATGCGCCCCGCCCCCACGATGCCGAGCTGCTTGCCGCGCAGCTCGGACCCCAGCAGGAACTCGAACGTCCAGCCCTGCCATCCGCCGCCGCGGATGGTGCGGTCGCCCTCGCCGAGGCGGCGGCTGACGGAGAGAATCAGCGCCCACGTCATTTCGGCCGTCGCCCCCGTGACTATGTCCGGGGTGTTCGTGACCACGATGCCGCGCGCGACAGCCGCTTCGACGTCGATGTTGTCGAACCCGACGGCGATCGTGGCCACCACCTCGAGCCGGTCGCCGGCGGCGAGGACCGCGTCGTCGATGCGGTCGTCGAACATGCAGACCAAGCCCTGCTTGCCGGCGAGACGTTCGCACAGCATGTCGTTGGGCAGCGGGTCGGTGGAGTCGTGCCGGTCGACCGCGCACACCGCCTCGAGAGGGGCCAGCACGGAGGAGGGCATGCGGCGGGTCACGAGGACACCGGGCGTGATCTGGTCCATCGCGTGTCGGCAGCGCGCGGGCGATTGCTCCGGAGACGGTGGAATCAGGACGCGGCGGGGTCGCGCGGGTCGACGATTCCGACGATGGCGGCGTCGACCGGGGCGTCGCGCCGGCCGAGCGCGGCGCCGGCCGCCCGCCCCTCCAGCAACAGCAGCACGAGCTCGCCGGGGCCCGCGCCCACCGCGTCGATCGCCAGGTGGGTGTCCCCGGCAGGACCGCCGTCGGCGCCGAGCGGCTGGGCGAGCAACAGTTTGGCGCCGGTCAGGGAGGGCTGTTTGCGGGTCGCGACGACGGACCCGACCACGCGCGCGAGCCGCACCATCTACTCCTGCCGGGAGGTTCCCGGCCGCGCCTCGTTCGACGAGCCGTCCGCGGCGGCGCTCCAGTGATCGCAAATGCCGGTGACGCAGGCATCGGCGGGCACCCGCCGGGGCAGAAAGGGCAGGGAAGCTTCGCGGCCGCGCACGAAGAACACCTCCTCGGTCACGCCCGCCCCGACAGAATCGACGGCCACCAGCGGCGCCCCCACCGGCTCGCGGGCCGGGGACAACGGCTGCAGCACCAGCATCGTCGCCGCGGCCAGCCCGGGGTCTTTCCGGGTGGCGACCACGTTGCCGATGACTCGTGCAAGCTGCATCCTCAAGTCCGCGCGTCAGTCGACGGTGTCGACGGTGTCGACGATCCCCACGATGGCCGCATCGACCGGCCGGTCGGCGAGGCCGGCCGCCATCCGGGCCGAGCTGCCGCTCACCACCAGCACCTGCTCGCCGGCGCCCGCGTCCACGGTGTCGACGGCCACGAGGGGTGCGCCGTGCTCCGATCCGTCAGGCCGCACCGGCTGCACGAGCAGCAGCTTGCTGCCGACGAGACGCTCGTCCTTGCGGGTCGCGACGACGGTCCCCACCACTTTCCCGAGAATCATGGCGTCGGACCGCTAGGAACCGGTGCTCTTGCCGATCGGCAGGGCGTCTTCGAGATTGGCGTGGGGCCGCGGGATGACGTGCACCGAGACGAGCTCGCCGACCCGGCGGGCCGCCGCCGCCCCGGCGTCGGTCGCCGCCTTCACCGCCGCCACGTCGCCGCGGACGATGGTCGTCACGAAACCGGCGCCGATCTTCTCCCAGCCGACCAGGGTGACGTTGGCGGCCTTGACCATGGTGTCCGACGCCTCGATCATCGCGACGAGCCCCTTCGTTTCGACCATGCCGAGCGCCTCACCCATCGCACGCCTCCCGAAGCCTCTGGGAGCCCGTGGTGAAAGCCCCCGCTGCATTCGACCGGCGATGCATCCCGCGCCTCGCCGGCCTCGGTGCAACGCGGGGGTTCCACCACGAGCTCCTAACGCAACTGCGTGACGGCGTCCGCAATCAGCGCCGTCAGCTCGCGGTATGTTAGTCGAACTTCCTCGTCGCCACCAGCCAACTCGCCGGCGCGGGGCCGCGGCGGGTCAGCGGACGCCGGCGCCGGGGCGTCCGGGTCGACGAGCCGTTGGCCGGGCCGCGACGGCGCTTCCAGCACTTGGCAGTCTTCGTCCCCGCCCTCGGGTGCGCAGAGCGGCGCCGGCGCAGCGATGCCGTAGCGGTCCCGCAGCCCCTGCAAGCGGTTCACCTCTTCCCGCGACAGCAGATGTTCGCGCCCCAACTGCCGCGCCACGAGGCTGATGCGCGCGAAATGCTCCACCGTCTCCATCTTGTAGTACGCCGCGAACAGCTCGTCGGCGATGGTCAACGCGCCATGGTTCGCCAGCAGGAGCCCGTCGTGGGCGCGGATGTGCCGCCGCACCGCATCGGCGAGCTCGCTCGTCGACGGGGTGCCGTAGTCGGCGATGGGGATGCTGCCGAGAGTGGTGACGACCTCGGCGAGGACCGCGCGGTCGAGGGGGATGCCGGCCACCGCGAAGCCGGTCGCGGTGGGCGGATGCGCGTGCACGACGGCCTGGATCTCGGGCCGATGCTCGTAGACGGCCAGATGCATCAGCAGCTCGGACGACGGTTTGCGGTCGCCGGCCAGCTTCCGGCCGGTCAGGTCCGTCGTCACCATCATGTCCGGGGTCATGAACCCCTTGGACACGCCGGTCGGGGTGGTCAGCAGCCGGTCTTCGCCGACCCGGACGCTGATGTTGCCGTCGTTGGACGCGACGAACCCGCGATCGTGCAGCCGCCGGCCGATCTCGACGATGTCCGCGCGCACCCGCTCGTCGTTCCGCATCATGCCCTGCATCGTGCCGGCGTCACGCCCGAGCCGCGGACCCGCGCCGGCCCTGCCGGTACGCGGCGCGACAGTCCTCCGAGCAGAAGTAGTGCACCTCGCCGCGGCCGCGCGCGCTGATGGCCCGGGATCGATCGACGTAGGTCCCGCAGACGGGGTCGCGAACCAGCATCACCCCCTGCTTCGGCGGGACCTGCGGGCGTTGGGCGGCGCCCTCCAGCAATCCGCTGAGGAACTTCCAGCCCATGCGCAGCACGACCACCGCGACCAGGAACCGGATGAGCCAGCCAAGCGCCATGTCGTCACCAGGGCCGACGATGCCGCGAGCGTGTCACGGGTGCGCCGCGCGCAGACGCTCGATGGCATCGGCCGCCGCGAATGCCTCGAGACTGTCGGGGGCCAGACGCTGCAGGTCTTCCCAGGCCTCGATCGCCCCGACGATGTCCTGCCTGCCGAAGGCCCGCACGATGCCGATGTTCAGCAGGGTCCCGGCATGGGCCGGGTCGATCTCCAGCGAACGGTCGAACTGGGCCAGCGCGCGATCGATCGAGCCCACGTAGTAGTACGCCACGCCCAGATCGGTGCTCACCTCGACGAGGTCCGGGTCCAGGTCGAGCGCCGCCTCGAACCATGGAATCGCGTCGTCGAAACGCCGCGCCTCGTGGTAGAGATTGCCCAGGTCGACGCGGGTCTGCACGTCATCCGGCGCCTCGTCGGCAGTCGCGCGCAGGGCGGCGGCGCGGTCTCCGTCGATCGGCAGCGGTTCCGGAGCGTCCTGGCTCGCCAGCGCCTCCGTTGGAGCCGGGGCGGCGGCGGGAGCGGTCTGGACGACCTCGGGGGCCGGTTCCGGCGGGCGCTGGCTCCAGACGATCCAGCCCATGAGTCCGGCCGCCAGCACGAGCGACACGACGAGAGGAAGCAACTCGGTTCGATTCATCGGACTGTCGGGACCAACGACCGCAACAGATCGATCATAGCAACGCGCCGGTGCGCCGTCCACAGAAGGCGCACCGGATCACGGGCGCACGCCCGGCTCGATGCCGATCTCCGCCCGCACCCGCTCCGCAATCTTCTCGGCGAGGCCGAGAATCTGCTCCTCGTCGGGTCCCTCGACCATGATGCGCAGCAACGGCTCGGTGCCCGAATAGCGAACCAGCACCCGGCCGGCGCCGGCGAGCTGCCGCGCGGCGGTCTCGATGAGCGGAGACACCCCCGGCACCTCCTCCAACCGCGCGCGGCGGCGCACCGCGACGTTCACCAGCACCTGGGGCGCGGGCACCAGATCGGCGGCCAGATCGGCCAGCGCCTGCCCGGTTTCGAACACCGCCCGCAGGATCATCAGGGTCGTGGCGAGCCCGTCGCCGGTCGGCAGATGATCGGCGAAGATGACGTGGCCCGACTGCTCTCCTCCCAGGGCGAGCCCGCGCCGCCGCATTTCCGCCCGGACCAGCCGGTCGCCGACCGCGCAACGATGCAACGTGATGCCGTCGGCGGCGAGGGCCTGCTCGAGCGCGACGTTGCTCATCACGGTGGCCGCGACCCCCCGATGCGGAAGGCGGCCCCGCGCCGCGAGCCAGCGGGCGGCAACCAGCAGCACCGCGTCGCCGGACACCAGCCCGCCCCGGTGGTCGACGAGCACCACGCGATCGCCGTCGCCGTCGAAGGCGGCGCCGAGGTGGCACGCCCGCTCGACCACGGCGCGGGCGAGGCGGCCGGGATCGGTCGAACCGCACCCGCGGTTGATGTTCCGCCCGTCGGGTCGATCGTGGAGGACTACCGGGTCCAGCCCGAGGCGGCGGAACACGGCGGGAGCGATCCGGCTCGTGGCGCCGTTGGCACAGTCGATGGCGATTCGGAACCCGGCCGGAATCGGCGTCGGCCGGAGGATCCCGGCGGTATGCTCGACGTACGCTCCGGCGATGGATACCCGCTCGATCGGGAGGGGCGACCCCGCCGGGGCGGCCGGGCCGGGGTCCGCAACCGCCGCGGTGATCCGGGCCTCGATCTCGGCGTCCGCCTTCTCGCCGCCGGCGGTGAACACCTTCACCCCGTTGTCCTGATACGGATTGTGCGAGGCAGAGACGACCAGGCCGGCGTCGTATTCCCCATCCCGGGTCAGGAACGCCACCGCCGGGGTGGACAGCACCCCCGCGTCCACCGGGCGGGCCGCCGAGTCGGCGACGCCCTCGGCCAGCGCAGCGGTCATCCATTCGCCCGATTCGCGGGTGTCCCGGCCGATGAGCACCCGGCGGAGCCCCGACCGGCCGCGGCAGATCCCGGCGACGGCGGCCCCCAGACGGACCACCGTGGGCCGGTCCAGCGGCGGCTCGCCCGGAATGCCGCGCACCCCGTCGGTCCCGAACAGGCCGGCGGCCATCGGTGTCCCGTCGCCCACGTCGCGAGAGCCGCTCAATCCCGGGCGTCCCATCCGGTCCGGGCGTCGTCCGGCTCCGCGCGGTTGACACCCCTTCCCGGCGCCCGGACGATGGAGATCGTCACCCGGGCAGCCCCGGGGGTGGACAGGCGCAGATACGGGTCGTCCACCCCGACGGTGACCATCCGTCGGAGCGGCACCGACGCGCCCGTCACGTCGATCGGCTCGGTCATCGCCTCGGCCAGATCACTCAAACGGCTCTCCGGACCCTCCACCTCGACGGTGGCCGGCTCCACCTCGACGGTCCCCACCACGAAACCGGCGGCCGGCGCCCCCCGGACTTCCGGGATGATCGGCACGACCCGGCTTCCCGATACGTCCAGGGTCAGCGCGATGGCCGACGGGCTGACCTGCGTCACCTCGACCCCGATCGGCGCCCGAACCCGATCGGACGCCATGTCGAACATTCGCGCCCCGGGGCGCTCCGATTCCAGATCGATGATCGCCACCATGTCGCGCGCGTCGAGACGCCGCAGGGTCCCCGAGGAACCCCGCAACCGCACGTCGACGGTCTGCGGCGGATCGCCCAGAATCTCCATCGCCTCCGGCAGGTTCTCGAACGCCAGCGGAATCCGCACGCCCCGCTCGGCGATCGGCTCGCCGGAGACGGTGAGCCACAGCACGACGGCCAGCGCCAGGGAGAACAGCTTGAGCCCCAGCTTTCGGAGGGTCCTCATGACTCCACCCCGCCCGACCCGCGGCTCCCCCGCCCGAACGGCCGCCGCTGCATGAGCGCCTCGATGCGGTACCGCAGCCGCTCCGGCTCCAGGTCCGGCTCCATCTGTGCGTCAACCACCAACGACACCAGCCCAGTCTCCTCGGACACCACCAGCACGATGGCATCGGTCTCCTCGCTCAGCCCGATCGCGGCCCGGTGACGGGTCCCGAAGTTGCGGGCAACCGGGGTATCGACGCTCAAGGGAAGAAAACAGGCGGCGGCGGCGATCCGGTCCTGCTGGATCAACACCGCCCCGTCGTGCAGCGGAGAACCGGGCCTGAACACCGTCACCAGCAGGTCGTAGCTGAGCTTCGCGTCCAGGGGAATCCCGCTCTCGACATAGTTGCGCAAGCCGATCTCCCGCTCGATGGCCACGATCGCGCCGGTCTTCTCCTCGGCCAGCATGCGCAGCGCGACCACCACCTCCTCGATGGCTTGGTCGGTCGCGGCCGACCGGCTCACGTAGCGGAAGAACGGCGCGCGCCCCAGACGGGCGAGGGCGCGGCGAATGTCGCCCTGAAACAGGACGATCACCGCGAATACGGCGTAGCCGAACATGTCGCCGATGAGCCAGTTGAGGGTCTGCAGGGGCGTGAACTGGGCCGCGTAGTAGAGCAGCATGATGAGGCCGCCGCCGATGAGAATCTGGACTGCGTGGGTCCGGCGGAGCAGCTTCAGGAGCTCGTAGATCAGCAGCGATACGATCGCGATGTCCAGCAGATCCCACCACCCGATCCGGCTCGGCTGCAACAGGCCGGTGAGACGCTCGATCACACGGACCTCGGCAATTCGCTGAACGCGGGGGCCTGCGCGCCGGCCGCGGTTCCCGTATCGGCCTGAAGGCGGGCCTCGTGGGCCGCCCGGCATCGGTCCGCGACGTCGGCCACCTGCCGCATCTCCCGGACGCAATGCACCCGGACGACGTGCGCGCCCTCGAGAATCGCCGCGGTCACCGCGGCGGCCGTCCCCCAGTCGCGGTCCGCGGGGCCGCGATCCGCGCGGCCGGCGAGAAACGACTTTCGCGACGGCCCGACGAGAATCGGCCGGTCCAGTACCGCGAGGCGGCCGAGCGCAGCGAGAGCGGCGTAGGACTGCCCGGCCCGCTTGGAGAAGCCGATACCGGGATCGACCAAAATCCGCGACGGGTCCACGCCGGCCCCGACCGCCGCCGCGATCGACGCCTGCAGCTCGAGGGCGACCTCGGCTCCGACGTCGCCGTAGCACGCGTCGCGATACATGTCGCGTGAGCGCCCGCGGCTGTGCATGACGACGAGAGCGGCGCGGGCCTGCGCCACCACCCCGGCCAGGGCCGGGTCGTGCCGCAGGCCGGACACGTCGTTGACCATCACCGCCCCGCCCTCGATCGCGGCCCGCGCGACCTCTGCCTTGCAGGTATCGACGGACACCGGCACCCGGACGCGTCCGACCAACCGTTTCAGCAACGGGACGATGCGACGGAGCTCCTCGGCGACCGGTACGGGAGCGGCGCCCGGCCGCGTCGACTCGCCCCCGATGTCCAGCAGGTCGGCCCCGGCCCCTTCCAGCTCCAGGGCATGGTCGGCCGCGCGCCCCGAATCCTGCCACCGGCCGCCGTCCGAGAACGAGTCGGGGGTCACGTTGACCACGCCCATCACCAGCGTCCGCGCGCCGAGGGCGAGCGACGAGGCGTCGGGCAGCGGCAGCGTGTAGCGGCGGCGAACCTGCATCGCGATCATCCCTCGGCGGCGCGGACAGGATCCTCGGGGTTGGTATTGGAACCTGTCACGATGGACGGGACAGCGGATTCCCTGCCCGATGCGGCAGGTGCTGACGACCCGCGGATGGCGGGACGGGTCGCCGGATCCCGTTACACCTGTGCCAGCGGTTTGCCGAGCGGCGGCACCACCGGCGGCCGGGCCGCCTCCGGGCTGGCGGGCTTGTCCGACACCAAGGGTGCGGCGGGAGCCGCCGGCTCTTCAAGCGCCTGGCCGGCGAGGATGCGCCGAACCTGTTCGCCGGACAGCACTTCGCGCGTCAGCAGCTCTTCGGCGATACGCAACAACTCGTTCTTCTTGCTCTGGAGAACCGACCGCGCCCGGTCGTAGTTGTCGGTGACGATGCGCTTGATCTCCTGGTCGATCCGTATCGCGGTTTCCTCGCTGTAGTCCTTGTGCTGTGCGAAATCGCGCCCCAGGAAGATCTCTTCGTCCTTGCGGCCGAACGTGAGGGGCCCGACCGTCTCGCTCATGCCCCACTCGCAGACCATCCGGCGCGCCAGATCGGTCACCCGATCGAGATCGTTGCCGGCCCCGGTGGTCACGGTGGTGTTCGTAATCTCCTCGGCGATCCGTCCCCCCAGCAGCACCGCCAACTGGTCGTGCAGGTACTCGGCCGAATAGTTGTGCTTGTCGTCCAGGGGCAACTGCTGCGTGACGCCCAGGGCCATGCCTCGGGGGATGATCGTGACCTTGTGTACGGGGTCGGCGTGCTCCAACTGGACGCCGAGCAGGGCGTGGCCCGCCTCGTGCACCGCCGTGACGTGCTTCTCTTCGTCGCTGATGATGAGCGAGCGGCGCTCGGACCCCATCATCACCTTGTCCTTGGCGAATTCGAAGTCCTGCATCGCCACCGTCTTCTGGTTGTACCGGGCGGCGTTCAGGGCAGCCTCGTTGACGAGATTGGCGATGTCCGCCCCACAGAAACCGGAGGTCCCGCGCGCGAGCACGTGCACGTCGACGTCGTCCGCCAGCGGGATCTTGCGCGTGTGGACCCCGAGAATGCCTTCGCGTCCCTTGACGTCCGGACGGTTCACGACGATGCTCCGGTCGAACCGGCCCGGCCGGAGCAGCGCGGGATCGAGCACGTCGGGACGGTTGGTGGCCGCGACGAGGATGACCCCCTCGTTCGACTCGAACCCGTCCATCTCGACGAGCAATTGGTTCAGCGTCTGTTCCCGCTCGTCGTGCCCCCCGCCGAGGCCGGCGCCGCGATGCCGTCCGACGGCGTCGATCTCGTCGATGAACACGATGCAGGGGGCGTTCTTCTTGCCCTGCTCGAAGAGGTCTCGAACCCGCGACGCCCCGACCCCGACGAACATTTCGACGAAATCGGACCCGCTGATGGAGAAGAACGGCACATTGGCCTCGCCCGCCACGGCCCGCGCCAGAAGGGTCTTCCCGGTTCCGGGAGGCCCCATCAGGAGGACGCCCTTGGGGATACGGCCGCCGAGCTTCTGGAATTTCTGGGGCTCGCGCAGGAACTCGATGATCTCCTGCAGCTCTTCCTTGGGTTCATCGACGCCGGCGACGTCCTTGAAGGTGACCTTCTTCTGCGCGCTCGACGACAGCTTCGCCCGGCTCTTGCCGAAGGACAGCGCCTTGTTGCCGCCGCTCTGGACCTGGCGCATGAAGAAGACCCAGAAGCCGATGACGAGCAGGATGGGCGCCCAAGAGTACAGCAGCGTCGCCCACGGGCTCCCCGCCGCCGCCCGCGCCTCGATCACCACGTCACGCTCGATGAGCCGGTTGGCCAGTCCCTCGTACTGGGGCGGCGCGTAGGTGCGGAACTGCTCGTCGCTCGACGTGGTTCCGACGATCTCGTTCCCCGCCAACTCGACCCGGTCGACCTGACCGGTCTCCACCCAACGGATGAACTCGCTGAACGCGACGGGCGTGTCCCCGGTCCGGAGCTGGGATGACAGGTTCCAGATCGCCAACACCACGACCACGAGAAGCATCCAGAACAGCAGGCTGCGTGTCGTCGAGTTCACAGAGTCTCCCCCAGAGAGCTGACCTTTAAGATTAGCACGCTTTCGCTTTCGTCGCCGACGCGAAAATCGTGGCCGATTCCGAAGCCGACTACCCAAATGACCCGACCCTCGGCGTCGAGCACGAGCGGAATGCGGGTGCGCTCGGCGCGGGGCACCTTGCGGTCCACGAACAGATCCTGGAGCTTCCGGCTGTGCCCCCCCAGACCCAGCGGCCGGTACCGATCCCCGAATCGCCAGCTCCTCACGACGAGCGGTGCGGCGGCGGGCACGGCGACCACCGCCGTCGCATCGCCGGCCGCGCCGCGGCCGGGGACGCCCGCGCCCGGTTCGACCACCTCGGCCCGGACGGTCACGTCGGCTTCCGGTACCGAGACCTCGCCGGGCATCTCCAGACGATAGGCGAAGCCCGGCCGCCGCACCGGGCCGCCGCGGCCGGAGCGAGCGACGAGACGCACGATGCCGGCCGACCGCTCTACCCGGCACCCCGGCAGATCCGCCCGCCGGAGACCCTCGGCGGCTACCCGCCGCACCCGTTCTATCGGGTCGAACCCGATCGCGGCGCACCCTGGCGCCACCCGGGCGAGCGCCTCCCGCACGACGCGTCGGGCGAGGGCCGCCGGCAGCGCGGTCAAGCCGGCGGCGTCCATCTCGATCACGCCCCTGTTGGTTGAGACGAGATCGGCGGCCGCCTGGTTTGCCCGGCGGCTCAGCCAGGCATCGTCCGACTGCGCGATATCGGCCTGGCGCGCCAACGCCTCGACGATCTTCGGCGAATACGTCCGCAGATGCGGCAACAGCTCGTGCCGCACCCGGTTCCGGGGCACGCGGAGGTCGGCGTTCGACGCATCCTCCCGAAACGCGATCCCCCTGTCCGCGAGATAGCGGCGCAACTCAGCCCGGCCGACCGCCAACAGCGGCCGGACCAGGAGGCCGGCCCGCGGGCGCATCCCGGACAGCCCGGCCGCACCTGCCCCGCGAATGAGCCGGAGCAGCACGGTTTCCGCCTGGTCGTCGATCGTGTGGCCCAGCGCCACCCGATCGGCGCGCAACGCCCTGGCCGCGCGCCCGAAGAAAGCATGCCGCACCTCGTGCCCCGCGTGCTCGACGGAGATGCGCCGCCAGCGGGCCGCGTCGGCCACGGCTACCGATTCGACCAGGCAGGGTACGCGGAACCGGCTTGCAAGATCCCGGCAGAAGCGCTCGTCCTCGTCGGACTCCGACCCGCGCAACCCGTGATTCAAGTGCGCGACGCCGGCCAGCGCCACGAGCGCCCGCCCGGCCAGCTCCGCCAGGAGGTACAACAACGCCACCGAGTCGCCGCCGCCCGACACGGCCGCCACGACCCGCCCCCCGCGGGGGATCAACGCCTGCCGCTCGACCGACGCCGCTACCCGGTCGGCGAGTGACACAGGCGAATCCCGGGGGCCGGCCTGGGAACGGTCGGATTCAGGCTCCCAATAGCCGGGAGAGATGGTGCCGGTGCAGGGACTTGAACCCCGGACGCCGCGGATATGAGCCGCGTGCTCTAACCAACTGAGCTACACCGGCGTAACTGGCCTATTGTATCAAGACCGGCGGGACTCGACGAGCACCCCTTCGAAGACGGGCCGCGGGCGGCGCAGACTCACAGGATGAGCATCGCGTCGCCGTAGCTGTAGAACCGGTACCCCGACCGCAGGGCCTCGGCGTAGGCTTCGCGTATCCGCCCCCACCCGGCAAAGGCGCTGACCAGCATCAGCAGCGACGACCGGGGCAGATGGAAGTTCGTCAGCAACCCGCCGACGACGTGGAACGCGGCGCCCGGATACAGATAGAGGTCGCTGATGCCCTCGCCAGCGCACAGCTCCCCGTCCCGGCACGCGCTCTCGAGGGTTCGCGTCGTGGTCGTCCCCACCGCAACCACGCGCCGACCGGCCTCGCGAGCCCGGCGGACCGCCTCGACGGTCTCCGGGGGCACGCGGTACGGCTCGGGCTCGACCCGATGCGCCTCGACCTGCTCCACCCGGATCGGGGCAAACGTGCCGTAGCCGACGTGCAGGGTCACCCGCGCGACGCCGACCCCCCGCTGCCCGAGCTCTCGCAGCAGGTCGGCGGTCAGATGCAATCCGGCGGTCGGCGCCGCCACCGACCCGCGCACCGCCGCGTAGACGGTTTGATACCGGTCGGCATCGACCGGGGTGTCCCCACGCCGGATGTACGGCGGCAGGGGGATGTGCCCCACGCGGTCGATCGCCTCGTCGACGGCGGAATCGTCCCCGGTCCACAGGCGGACCGTGCGGCGACCGTGAAACCGGCGCGCGAGCACCTCCCCATACAGCCGCCCCCCATCGCGCTCGAAGACGACGCGGGCGCCGGGGCGAAGCCGCTGCCCGGGATGCACGAGGGCATCCCAGCACCCGTCGTCGCGGCGGGACAGCAGCAGGCACTCGACCGCCCCCCCGCTCGGCAGGCGCCGTCCCAGCAGCCGGGCCGGAAACACCCGGGTGTCGTTGACGACGAGCAGGTCGCCCGGCGTCAGCAAGGCCGGGAGCGCACCGACGGTGCGGTGCTGCAGTCCGCCGGTCGTGCGATCGAGGACGAGCAGGCGGGCGGCCTGCCGGTCGGCCGTCGGGGTCTGGGCGATCCGGTCGGCGGGAAGATCGAAATCGAAGTCGGAGACGCGCATGGCGCGGGGATCCGGTCCTCAGCAGCCCATGGCAGAACCCCGCGTCGCACCGAGACCGGCGAGGGCGCCAGCGGACTGGAAGGCGTCCGTGCCTGACAAGGCGTGACGAGGGAGCCTATTGGGCATTATGGTGACCGCGGGCCTAACAGGCCCACCGCAGCAGCACGGCGCCGACCGTGAATCCGGCGCCCACCGACGCGAGCAGCACGAGGTCCCCCTTCTTCACGCGCCGTTCCGCGACCCCGTCCGCGAGGGCCAGGGGAATGGTGGCGGCGGTGGTATTGCCGTACCGGTCGATGTTGACCATGACCTTCTCGTCCGGCAGACCGAGCTGCTCGGCCGCGGCCATGATGATGCGCCGGTTGGCCTGATGGGATACGAAGAGGTCGATGTCGCCGGGCTCGAATCCGTTGCGCTCGAGCACGCGCCGGCTGATGTCGCGGGTCTTGCGGACGGCGAACTTGTAGACCGCGGCGCCGTCCTGATGCACGTAGTGCAACCGCTGGTCGACGGTCTCATGCGACGCCGGCATCCGGCTGCCCCCGGCCGGCATGCGCAGCGCCGCCGCCCCGCTGCCGTCCACCTCGTGGGCGAAGTCGATGATCCGGAGCTCCGGGTCCACGGCCGGCGACACCACCACCGCGCCGGCCCCGTCGCCGAAGAGGACGCAGGTAGAGCGATCCTGGTAATCGATGATGCGGGACATGACGTCGGCCCCGATGGCCAGCGCGTGGTCGTGGGCCCCGGTGGCTACCATCTGCATGGCGGTGGTGACCGCATAGGTGAAGCCGGAGCAGGCCGCGCCGAGGTCGAACCCCCAGGCCCCGGCGGCGCCGATGCGGTCCTGGACGAGACAGGCGGTGCTCGGAAAGAACATGTCCGGTGTGGTCGTGCCGACCACCAGGAACCCGATGTCCCGGGGTGTCAGCCCCGCCTGGTCGATGGCCCGGGTGGCCGCCTCGGCCGCGAGATCGGACGTGGCGACGTCGGCGTCGGCGATGTGGCGAGTGCGAATGCCGGTCCGCTTCAGAATCCACGCGTCGGACGTGTCGACCAGCTTCTCCAGGTCCTCGTTGGTCATGACGCGGGGCGGCACGAAGGTGCCGAGCGAGGCGATCCGGACCGGCCGGCAGGCGGCTGGACCGCCGGGTGACGTGCTGGCGGTGGCGTTGTTCATGAGTGTCCCGTCTCAGAGCCGTGGCAAACGCCCCGCTTCATTCGACCGGCGATGCATCCCGCGCCTCGCCGGTCTCGATGCAACGCGGGGTCTCACCACGGGCTCCTGGTGATGCGCGCCGGAAGGTCCCCGGTGTTCTTCTCTACCACAACCGCCCCTCGCGGTTCGGCGCCGGGACCCCGAAGTAGTCGTAGGCGCGGGCGGTCGCCACGCGCCCGCGCGGTGTCCGGTCGAGAAATCCGATCTGAATGAGAAAGGGCTCGTAGATGTCCTCGATGGCCTCTTTCTCCTCGCTGATCGCCGCCGCGATGCTGTTGAGCCCGACCGGGCCGCCCCCGAACTTGTCGATGATGGCGTGCAGCAGCCGGCGGTCGGCCTCGTCGAACCCGTTGGTGTCGACCTCGAGCATCTTCAGCGCGCCGAGGGCCACCTCGCGGGTGATCCGGCCGTCCGCACGCACCTGGGCGAAGTCCCGCACGCGGCGGAGAAGCCGGTTGGCCACCCGCGGCGTCCCGCGCGACCGGCCGGCGATCTCGACGGCCGCCGCATCCTCGATCGGCACGTCGAAAATGCCGGCCGACCGGCGGATGATCTCCTGCAGGTCCACGGCGCGGTAGAAGTCGAGCCGGTGCACGATACCGAACCGCGCCCGCAGCGGGGAGGTCAACAGCCCCGCGCGGGTCGTCGCCCCGATCAGCGTGAAGGGCTTCAGCGGCACCTTCACGGACCGCGCCCCGGGGCCCTGCCCGATGACGATATCGAGCTCGTAGTCCTCCATCGCCGGATACAGGATCTCTTCGATGACCGGACTCATCCGATGAATCTCGTCGATGAAGAGCACCTCGTGCTGCGCGAGGTTCGTCAGAATGCCGGCCAGATCGCCCGGTTTCTCGAGCACCGGTCCGGCCGTGGTCCGGATCGGCACCCCCAGCTCGTGGCCGATGACGTGGGCGAGGGTCGTCTTGCCGAGCCCCGGCGGGCCGTACAGCAGGACGTGATCGAGGGCCTCGCCGCGTTGCCGGGTCGCGGCGATGGCGATTTCGAGGTTCTCGCGCAGCCGTTCCTGGCCGATGTACGCATCGAGGCTGCGCGGGCGCAGGCCGGCCTCGAATTGATCGTCGTCGCCCAGCCGGGCCGAGCTGACCACGCGCGGCGGCGAATCGTCCCCGGTCATCGGGCGATCTCCTTCAGGGCCCGCCTGAGCACCTGCTCGAACGAATCGTCCCCGACGCCGAGAGCCGCATCGACCGCCCGCTCCGCCGGCGGCCGGCCGTAGCCGAGGTTCACCAGCGCCGACACGAGATCGCTCCGGGCCGCCCCCGGCCCCGCCTCCGCGTCCGGCTCCGGCAGGGTTTCCAGGACCGCCGGCAGCCGATCCCGCAACTCCAGCCCCATCCGCTCGGCGGTCTTCTTGCCGATGCCGGGGATGCCGGTCAACCGGCGCACGTCGCCGCTGCCCACCGCCCGCACCAGCTCGACCGGCTCGATTCCCGAGAGCACCGCCAGCGCCAGCCGCGGGCCGATGCCGGAGATGCCGATCAACCGCTCGAAGATCTGCAGCTCGAGCGAGGTCGCGAAGCCGAACAGCGCCAGGGTGTCCTCGCGCACGAGCGTATGCACCCGGAACACCGCGTCGGACCCGGGCTCGCCCAGGCCATAGAAGGTCGACAGGGGGATGTGCAGGTCGTACCCGACACCGTGCACGTCGACGATCACGCGTTGGGGATGTTTTTCGACGATCCGACCGTGAAGCCGCGCAATCATCCGTCACCCCGGCACCCGGAACCGGCGCCAGGTCCTGACCCCGGCGTTGGCATCGCCCGCCGACCCGGACGGCGCCGCCATCGTCCCGGCGTAGGCGTGGCAGACGGCGACGGCGAGCGCATCCGATACGTCGTGCGGGGAGGGCGGCTCGTCCAGACCGAGCAGCAGCGCCACCATCCGCTGCACCTGCCGCTTGTCCGCACGCCCGTAGCCCACCACCGCCTGCTTGACCGAAGCCGCCGCGTATTCCGCCACCGGGAGTCCGGCCCGGGCGGCGGCGAGCAGGGCAACCCCCCGGACCTCACCGAGCTTCAACGCACTACGGGCGTTGCGCCCGTGGAACACCCCTTCGACGGCGACGCAGGCCGGCCGATGCGTGGCCAGCATCGTCGCCAGCGCGTCGAAGATCCGGGCGAGTCTGTCCGGAAACGGAGAACCGGAGGGCACCGTGATCGCTCCGCACGCAACCAACTCGCACCGACTGCCGTCGGAATCGATGCAACCGTATCCGGTGCGCTGAGAGCCGGGGTCTATCCCGAAGATCCTCACGCCAATGAGGCCTCGATCTCCTTCTCGCTGATGTCGAAGTTCGACCAGACGTGCCGGGTATCGTCCAGATCTTCGAGGGCGCCCATCAGCTTCATCATCTGCTGAGCCGGCTTCCCCTCGAGGACCACGAAGTTCTGCGGCAACATCGCCACCTGCGCCGACGTCGGCTCGACCCCGAGGGCCCGGACCGCCTCGGCGACGGCGTCGAACGATTCCGGCGCGCTGATGATCTCCCAACTGCCGCCGTCATCGCGAAAATCGTCGGCCCCGGCCTCGATGGCGGCGGTCATCAGCGTCTCTTCGTCGACCGTGTCCTGGTCCACCAGCACGTAACCCCGCTTGTCGAACAGCCAAGCCACGCTGTTCGATGAACCGAGATTGCCGCCGTGCTTGGTCAGCAGGTGGCGGATCTCACCGACCGCGCGGTTCTTGTTGTCGGTCAGCGCCTCGACCATCAGGGCCACGCCACCCGGGCCGTAGCCTTCGTAGGTCACCTCCTCGTAGTGGACGCCCGGCTCTTCGCCGGTCCCGCGCCGTATGGCCCGCTTGATGTTGTCGGCGGGCATGTTGGCGGCCTTGGCGTCGGCAATGACCGTCCGCAGGCGCGGGTTGCTGTCGGCGTCGCCGCCGCCGTCGCGCGCGGCGACAGTCAACTCCTTGATGATGCGGGTGAACAGCTTGCCGCGCTTGGCGTCAGCCGCGCCTTTCTTGTGTTTGATCGAATGCCACTTGGAATGGCCGGACATCGGCGAGACTCCGTGAGAGTACGTAAACGTAGTTGGCGCAGAGTTTATCACGACGCGCGTGCTGTCGACCCGTCGGGAGGACCCGCCGACGACGTCCCCGGCCGGCGTCGGGCGGGGGGCCCGCTCGTTCCGCCCCGGCCGGCTGGCCGCGTGACCGCATCGCCGGCCCGCGGTGTATGATGGGGAGAGACGCACCGCAGGCCCCGCCATGCCGGACTGGGCGCCCAACCCACACCCGTTCCTCGTCCACTTTCCGATCGCGCTGCTGGTCGCCGCCGCGGCCGTCGATCTCCTGAACCTGCTGCGGCCGGGTCACGGGGCGGCGCGCGACACCGCCACTTGGCTCTTCTGCGCGGGGGCGTTCAGCGCAGCGGCGGCTTATTTCAGCGGGTTGAGCGCGGCCTCCGGCGTCCGGGTCACCCCCGATGCGGGTCTCGCGGTCACGACCCACTTCGCGTGGGCCGACTGGACGACTTGGTTCTTCGTCGTTTTCGCCTCGTTGCGGCTCGCGATGTCCTACATCTGGCGGACGACCGCACGGTGGGCCCTCGCGGTGTCCTGCCTGCTCTCGGTCATCGGGCTCGGGCTCCTGGCCGCGACCGCCCTGCACGGCGGCCGGCTCGTATTCCAGTACGGCCTCGGGGTGGAGTCCATTCCATCCACCGGATCGCCCTGGACGATGCCGGGCCAGGCGCCGGGCGAAACCGGCACCCCCGATTCGGGGGTCCGCTAGAACTGCACCCGAACCCCGCCGTTGATGACCCGTCCGTCCAGGGGCGCCCAGGCGTCGACGGTCCAGCGCCCGTCGGGGGCGCGGTCGGGGCGCAGGACGGGACCCCACCGGTGCTGGCGCACGTCGGTGAGGTTCTCGAGGTTGACGAACACCCGGAGCGGGCCCACCCGCCGCTCGATCAGCACCCCCATCAGAGTGTAGGGTTCACCAGCATCTCGATACGGGTTGGCTTCGAGCCGCTGCCGTCCGGTGTAGTACAGCTCGAAGCCGATGCGCCCGTCCTCGCTCTCGGCCATGGCCACGAGGCCCAGGCCGTGCCGCGGCGTCTGGGCGACGTCGGCGGTGACGCCGCCGACGTCCTCGCGCGACCGCACATAGGTATAGCTGGCGGTGAGGGCGAACGGCGGCTGCCGGAACGTCCCCAGCAGCTCCGTGCCGATGTTCGTGGTCGGGCGGTCGAGGTTGCGCAGCACGTAGGTCGAGCGGTCGACGTGCACCGGGTCGGCGATGCGCGACCCGAAGACGGTGACGGTGTAGGCGGCGGGGCCGTGGGTGCGCGTGAGGTCCATCGAGAAGCTGCGGCCCCGTTCCGCCCGCAACGGACCGTCCACCGTCAGGCGGGTCAGGCCGGCCGCCTCCGTCTCCTCCGTGAGCGCCGTGGGCCCGAAGAACCCGGTCCCCGCCGACAGGCGGGTCAACCAGTCGCCCGATCGCAGGAGGGCCGACACGCGGGGGCTGAGGAACCAGCCGTACTCGCTGTGGCGATCGAGCCGCCCGCTCATCGACAGGGCCAGCCACGACCGCACGTCGACGTCGTCCTGCACGAACAGGCCGGGCGTGGTGAAGGCATGGCCGAACCGCGGGACGTCGGCGGGACGGTAGGCGTCGTGCTCGACCGCGGCTCCGGCGACCCACGTGTGCCGGCCCGCCGTCCGCCGCACCGCGATCTCGGCGAAGCCGGTGTCGTGGCGATCGCGCTCGAGGGTCTCCCCGAACCGGTGCTCGTGCCGCTGGCGCGCGAAGGCGGCGCGCGCGGTCACGACGGAGCGCCCGGCCAGCGTCTGCCACAGGGCACCGAAGTCCTGGCGGCGCGTATCGAGGGCTTCGCGGTACGGTGCTTCCGCGGCGGGGAGCACGCGGCCCGGCTCGGTGCCGCCGCTACGGGTCTCGCGGGTCGCGCCGGCCGTGAGGAACAGCGACCGGCCCTGCCCGTCGTCCCAGAAGAACCGCGGCCGCACGACGCCGCGGCCGTAGCCGGCCAGGTCCGTCCACCCGTCGCCGTCGACGTCCGTCCGGTCCTGGCGGTGGCCGCCGCCGACCAGGGTCATCCCCCACGTCTCGGACAGCGGCGTCGACAGCCACAGCACGCCGTCGGTGGCGCCCCGCGTCGACTGGTTGAACAGGATCTCCCGCTCGGCCTCGTCGCCGGGCCGCCGCGACAGCAGGTTGACGACGCCGCCCATCGCCCCGGCCCCGTAGAGGGCGGACGCTACCCCCTTGATGACCTCCACCTGCCCGAGGTCCATGGGCGGGATCTGGAGCAGCCCCAGGCCCCCCGGCTGGCTGCCGTAGAGCGGCAACCCGTCGGAGAGGATGCGCGTGTAACGGCCCCGCATGCCCTGGATGCGCACGCTCGCGGCGCCGAGCGACGGCGAGGTGGTCTGTACCCGCATGCCGCCCATCTCGTTCAGCATCATGACGATGTCCCCGGGCGTCATGAGCATCTTCTCTTCGATCTCCTCCCGATCCAGGGCCTCGACCCGCATCGGCTGGTCCTCGATGCGGCGGCCGGTGCGGGTGCTGGCGACCACCGTGACCTCCTCTTCGAGGGTCAGCTCCGGCTTGAGCTCGACCCGGACGGCCCGCTCCTCGCCGGCGACCAGGGTCACGGGCAGGGTGACGGGGACGAACCCCTCGAGTACGACGGTGACCTGCACCACCCCGGCCGGGGCCGGCACGAGGGCTACCCCAGCCGCGTCGGTCACCTGCGTCGTCCCCCCCACGACCACCGCCGCCCCCGCCACCGCGTCGGCGCCGGCGCGCACCTCGACCCGGATTCGGCCCGGCTCCTGACCGGCGGCGCCCACCGACACCGCGACAAGCAGGACGACGAGAATGATGCGGTTCGACATGGCTCTCGATTCGCGTGCGGCAGACGGCCCGCTGAGACCGATGCGGCGGTTCCGGCAGCGGTCGGTCCGTACCGGCCTGGACTATCTTAGGACGCTGACGGAAATTACCTTGCCGTGTGCCAGGCGCGCCAAGCCGCAGAAAACAGGCTGAGCCTGGGCGCAGTTGGCAACTTTATATCGATCACTGTCCTTACGCAGGATTCTCGCGGGATCGGCGCCGGAATGCCGACCGGCGGGGCAGGGTCGACGTCTCGGGATCGTTTCGATGAAGGAACTGGGCCAGAGCATCGGGCAGTCGACGATGGCGGGACGGGGTCGACGTCCCCGGGGTCGTTCGATGATGCAGGCCCGGCCGACCTGTCGAGCGGGGCTGTCGACCGCGCTCTGCGCCGGGTCGCCGCGGCGCGGCGAGCGCCGATCTCGCTGGCGGCGGCCACGCCCGGGTGATATAAGGCAGCCATGACGCAAAGACGACGCGGTACGGTCCCCCTCGCCTGGCGGCTGCAGGCCGGCGGGTTGCTCTCGGTTCTCGCGGCCAGTGCCCTCTGGATGGCCATGCCCGGGGCGCAGACTCCTGCGGCGGCCCCCGAGTACCGCGTCGATCCCTTCTGGCCCCGGCCGCTGCCGACCATGACGGACGGCGACGGCCTGGCGCGCCAGTGGGTGACGGGCATGGTGGGCGCGAGCTGCATCGACTCGCACGACCACATCATCACCGTCAACCGGGGCTTCCTGCCCGACGGCCTGCTGCCGCAGGAAGGGTCGCAGTCGATTCCCTCGCCGCCCGTGATCCTGTACGACACGGACGGCAACGTGGCCGAGAGCTGGGGCGACCCGACCCTGACTCCGGCGGGTGCGGCGGCGGTGCTTCCCCACGGCATCCACGGCTGCGTGGCCGACGAGATGGACAACATCTGGATCGCGGGGAACTCGGACGGGGTGGTCCAGAAATGGACCCACGACGGGTCGCAGATGCTGTTGCAGATCGGCACCAAGGGGGTCTGCGACGGTCCGCCGACCCTGAATCCGAACTCGCCGCATCCCACGTGCGGCGAGCCCGGCAACAACGCCAGCCGCACCCTGCTGAATGCGCCGGCGGACATCGCGATCGACCCGAACCCGGACCCGGTGACCGGCGAGCGCGGCTCGGTGTACATCGCTGACGGCTACGGCAACCACCGCATCGTGGTCTTCGACCGCGACGGCAACTACCTGCGGCAGTGGGGCTCGGCCGGCAGCGGCGACGGGCAGTTCGTCGAGGGGGGCGGAGGACACCCCCACTGCGTCGTTCTCGGCAACGACGGGCTCGTCTACGCGTGCGACCGGGGCCAGAACCGGGTCCAGGTGTTCGACCGCGAGGGCAACCTGCAGCGCATCATCCGGGTCGACCCGGCGGAGTACGGCGAGGCGGCTCTGCGGGCCACCGACCTCGAGCTGTCCCGCGACGAGGAGCAGCGCTTCCTGTTCGTCGTGGATCTCGGCAGCAACCGCATCTGGATTCTCGAGCGCGAGACCGGCGAGATCGCCGGCAGCATCGGCGGGTCGGGGCACATGGCCGGCGAGTTCACCTTCCCCCACACCCTCGTGACCGACTCCGACGGCAACCTCTACGCGGCCGAGACCGTCGGCGGGCGGCGGAACCAGAAGTTCGCCCTGGTGAGCGACTGACCGCCGGCGGCGATCACGCCGCCGAGGCGCCGAACCGGAAAGGCCCAAGGGCGCAGCCCCGCCCACTTGCCCGCGGGAATTCGGCCACTTACAATAGTGGCTGCAATATGAAAACCATATCCATAACCATAGACGAGCCCCTGCTCGGCCACCTGGACCGTGCGGCCAGGACCGCTCGCAAGACGCGATCCGAGCTGTTCCGCCTGGCCCTGCAGGAGTGGCTGAACGGTCAGCGGCGGCGCCAGCTGGTCGCCGAGGATCGGGCCGGCTACGAGACCCATCCGGTTCGTCCGGACGAGTTCGAGGGACTGATCGCGGCTCAGGCGGTCGAGTTGCCGGAACCGCCGGCGCCCGAAAACGGGGATGACTGGTGAAGCGCGGGGAGATCTGGATGTTCCGGTTCGCGCCGCCGGACAAGCAACGCCCGGTGCTGCTGCTGACCCGCTCCGACATGATCCCGGTGCTGAACAGCGTCACCGTCGCCCCGCTCACCCGCACCCTCCGCGGCGTTCCCTCCGAAACGGTGGTGGGGGTCGACAGCGGCCTGAAGAGCACGTCCGCCATCAACCTGCACCACGTCATCACGGTCCCGAAGGCCGGCCTTCGCCGATTCGTCGGCTCCGTCTCTCCGGCGGTGCTGGAGAAGATCCGCGCGGCGCTTCTGTTCGCTCTCGGTTTCGACTGACGTGGCGACCGTCGGTCTCGGTCGCGGTCGCCATCGAGGTCGACGTCAGCAAGCGGGAACTCACTCGCGGTCGTAGGGCTGCTTCGGGATCAGTTCGAACGGGACCGTCGCGTGGCGGATGCGGCGGCGGTTCCACGTATAGGTGATCTGGAGATCCCCGTTCGCGTCCTGGATCATCGCCGGATACGACAGCTCGCCGCGCGCGCCTTCGTCGAGCGCCTCGACGACGAGAAAGTCGCGCCAGGTGACCCCGTCGTCGAACGACACCGCCAGCGAGAGCGGCGTGCGCCGGGTGGTCGACGGGTTGTAGATCAGGATCGACCGCCCGTCGTCGAGCCGGACCGTATCGATGCCGGCGCCGGGATGGTCGAGATCGGTGAGCTGCAACGGCGCCCAGGTTCGGCCGCCGTCCTCGGAGATCGACGTCGCGATCCTGCCCATGCGATTCGTTCTGAAGAACGCGCGCACCACGCCGGGCGCGATCTCCAGCAGGGTCGGCTGGATCGTCCCGCGGCGGTCGCGTTCCCGGTCGCCGAACAGGATCGGACCGTGCTTGCTCCAGGACTCGCCGCCGTCGCGGCTGATCTCCATCCACGAGGACCACGTCCGGTAGCTCTCCAGGGAGGTGCCGGCGAGGATGTCGCCGTTGGCGAGCGTGATGGGCTTCGCGCGCACCGGCCCCAGCATGCCGGCCGGCAGCCACACCGGGTCGGACCACTCCTCGCCGGACGTATTGGAGGTCATGTGCGCGCCGCTCCACGACCGGGGGCTCGGGCCGACCTTGAAGAAGAGCCGAATCGTATCGCCCGTGCGGAAGAGCACGGGGTTCCAGGCCGGTTGATCCGGTTCCTTGTAGAGCTGCCGGGGAGGCGACCACGTACCGTCCAGGGGCTTGCGCGAGGACCACACGCCGACATCGGGACGCCCCTCGCCCGAGCCCCCGAACCAAGCGGCGACGAGCGATCCGTCGGGCGCCTGGACGAGGGTCGAGGCGTGAGCGCGCGGGAAGGGCGCCTCGTCCCAGATGAAACGCAGCGTGGGATTGGCCGGCTGCGCCCCGGCGATCGCCGAGAGGGCCAGGCCGGAGAGTACCAGGATTGCCCGCATGCGCATGATCTCTCGCTCTTCCTTCCCTTGCGCTCCTTTACGAGCTTCCTTGGAACGCTGACGGAAATTACCTTGCCGTGTGCCAGGCGCGCGCAGCCGTAGAATACGGGCTGCGCCAAGGTGTAGTTGGCAACTCTGTATCGATCACTGTGCTCACGCACCACGCGCCACGCGCCGCTCGCTTCCCGCGGCCCCGCCTCACGGCTCGACGGTGATCCGACCGATATCGATCGGAATTCGCCATGGAGGGCCGTGGCAGGGAGCCCCGTTGCATTCGACCGGGTGCAAAGCAGGGTTCTGCCTCGGAACGCCAGCCGGCTACAAGGTCACCGTCATCATCGCGGAGTCGTCGGTCTACGGGGAGGACGCGACGTCGATGAAGGCGTTCAGGGCGCCCGGCGTGCCGGTCTACCGCTCGTTCGAGTCGAGCAACACGCTGGTGCTGCGGGACGGACAGTCCCGCCAGCACACCGCGGCCGTGGACCGGGTCACCGGCGAGATCATCCGGGCGGACGTGACGTTGACGGTTCTCGACTAGTGGAGCGTCACGCCATAATTTTCGGACACGGACTTGAGTTCCCAACGTGCAATCGTTGACGAATCACAGCACCGAAACCCGAACGTTTAGTCATGGCGCAGCACTAGCCGCTCTCCGCACAGCCAACCCGTCGGGCGTCCGTGCCGTTGTTGCGGCGCGGGCTCCCGACCCGGCGGCATTCGACGCGGGCGCCGTGCAAGTCCGGGTCCGCGTCGCACACCGTCACGCGTGGGGGGCAGCCTTTGGTGTGGGCTGCCCCCCCGTGCAAGGCCGGCTACTTGGTCGCCGAGTAGTCGCTGGCGCTCATCCAGAAGACCTCGACACCCTCGAGCGGGGCCGGGTACTTCGCCACAAGCGCATCCCACTCCGGGTCCTCGCGGAACCCGGCCCAGACCTCGTCCCGATGCGCGCGGTCGCGATAGGCGAGCATCCAGACCAGCGTGTTCGGGTTGTCGAGCCGCTGCCAGACCGCGACGATCTCGGCGCCGTGCTTCTCGAAGATCCCGACCTCGCCCTCGCGGAACCGCTGGTGCAGCTCGTTGATGCCGCCCTTGCCGTCGGCCTCCGGCCGGGCGGTGTACATGCGAACCTCGAAGCAGCGCGAGTCGGCCGACACGTTGTTCGACAGCTCGGCCGACAGGTCACCCTTCGGACCGCACGCGTCCGGCGGCCCCTGGGCCTGAGCCAAGCCGGTAGCACCGAAACCGATGATGACGGCGAGCACAACTGTTCGAATCACTGTTCTCCTCCTGGTTTTGTTCCGCCAAGTGTCTCTCGTCGCGCAGCCGCGACCGGCTCACGGTACACCGTCCGTTCCCCTTTCGTCCACCGTCACGACCGCGCATCATCCACAGGTGGGCCTTCTCCCGAGGACGCATGGGAACCCGGAATCGCGGCCGGCTCCAGCCTGGCCCAAGCGACCGGCCGCAACAGTCTTCTACCGCTTGCCGACCTGCCGCTCGTACTCCGGCTCGAGCACGTCGGCGGTGTGCAGGTCGAAGGCTCCCGCGGTCCGATCGTAGTCGCCGCGGAACTCGGCGTGACACCGGTAGCAGACGGTCAGGTCGCTCAGCCGGCTGTAGATCGCGAGGTCGATCAGGGTGGCGGCGGCGAGGATGCCGTAGGCGATCAGGTCGAGGCCGAAGTAGTAGAAACCGGCGCTGACCAAGGCGCCGATGACCACGATGGTCACCCCGAGCTTGGGATCGAAATCCTTGCGGAGGTAGAAATCGCCCCCTGCGCAGACCGGGCACCGGTCCACCTGCCGGTCGGCGCGGACGGCGTCGGAGAACGACAACAGAAAGGCTTGGCGGCACCGGCCGCAGTCGATCTGCGCCGATTCCTCCTCCGGCCGCACCGGGAGCGCACTGTCGCACTGGTGGCAACGAACGGTGACTTCCATGGGAA
This sequence comes from Vicinamibacterales bacterium, assembly GCA_965229825.1. Classification (GTDB taxonomy): domain Bacteria; phylum Acidobacteriota; class Vicinamibacteria; order Vicinamibacterales; family UBA8438; genus JAJEEA01. Next base: position 156,236 of record CBDDJQ010000006.1, on the reverse strand, counting down.
TCAGACCGGTACGGTGGTGGCGACGAGCAGATACTTGGCCAGGACCTCGCCGACGATGACGGTGAAGAAGTCGACGTAGAGAATGCCGGTGGCCGACTGGGTGGATCGGATCTTGGCGGTCTCCCAGGTCATGTACGCCAGGACCACCGGCCCCAGCAGGCCGAACAGCACGCGCTGCCAGAAGAACACCCCGTCGATCGAGAGGATGTACCGGTCGAAGGGGGCGCCCGGCAGCTCGGCCGCGGCAATCGCCCACCACACCACGGCCGATACGACGACGATGCGCAACGCCGTCGAGCCGATGTGGAACCGGACGATCGACTGCAACAGCGACACGTCCATCGACGGCAGCACGAGGTACCAGTGTCCGAGAATCATCGCCGTCGACGTGCCGCCCAGCAGAGCCGCCGACGTGACGAAGCTGGCCGCCGTCAGGGCCGCCGGTACCCCGCCGCCGCCGGCCGCGGCCAACCCCTGCGCCACCAGGGCGCCGCCGCCGGAGAGCACCGCCGTCCAGACCCATAGCGGCCGCAGCCAAGCGAGCACGCGTCCGATGGTCGCCCAGTAGACGAGCACGGCGGCCGTCGCGGTCAGGAGCAACGCGAGAGCCACGCCCTGGGCGTCCGTCCCCAGCCGCACCGGCTCGGGGCGCATGGCGAGGGCCACGAGCAGCAGCACCGCCGCGAAGCCGGCGTTGAACCGGAAGAACTTCACGCCGGCCTGCTTCCCCACCAGGACCAGGGTGAAGACGATGCCGACGCCGAGGTGGGCGAGGAACAGGAACAGGACGAAGGACAGGGTCATCGTGTCGTGTCGCGCCGCGCACGAAGGTGAAGCCGGACCCGACCGCCGGCCCGGCTCCGCCGGCACGACTGGGCGCTATCCCAGCCGGCGGTTGACCTCGGCCCAGTTCACGACGTTCCACCAGGCCGCGATGTAGTCGGGGCGCCGGTTCTGATAGTTCAGATAGTAGGCGTGCTCCCAGACGTCGAGCCCGAGCACCGGGACCCGGCCGCTCATCAGCGGCGTGTCCTGGTTCGGGGTGCTCTCGATGGAGACCGACCCGCCGTTCTTGACGAGCCACGCCCAGCCGCTGCCGAAGCGGCCGACGGCGGCCGCCGCGAACTGCTCCTTGAAGCTGTCGAAGCTGCCGAAGGCGCCGTTGATGGCGTCGGCGACGGCCCCGGTCGGTGCGCCGCCCGCGTTCGGCCCCATGACCTGCCAGAACAACGTATGGTTGGCGTGCCCGCCGCCGTTGTTGCGAACCGCGCCACGGATACCCTCGGGCACCGCATCGAGATTGCCGACCAACTCTTCCACGCTCCGGCTCTGCAGGTCCGGATGCGCCTCGAGGGCGCCGTTCAGCTTGGCGACGTAGGTCGCGTGGTGTTTGCCATGGTGAATGCGCATCGTCCGTTCGTCGACGTGCGGAGCCAGAGCATCGAAACCATAGGGCAAACCGGGAAGCTCGTGCGCCATGCGGGAATTCTCCTTCGGGTGTCTGGGGGTCGAAAAAGGGTCGACCGATTCGAGATGTGGGCCGCGGCGGGCCGGCATCCCCGCGGACTCGTGACGCATCCGTGCGCGGTCCGGGACTCCGGTGCCCCCATTCACGCGGAAACGACGTTGTAGAGCGTGTCGCGCTCGACCGGGTCGCGCCCCGCGATCCGGATCAGCCGGCTGATGTCGTCCGTGGTCATCGCTTCCGGCGTCCGGGCGCCGGCCATATGGTAGATCTGCTCTTCCTGCACCGTCCCGTCGAGGTCGTCGACCCCGAACCACAGGGCCGTCTGCGCCGTCTCGACCCCCGTCGCGATCCAGAACGCCTTGATGTGCGGCACGTTGTCGAGCATCAGGCGGGCCACCGCATGCACCCGCAGCGTATCGGCCGCGGTCGGAGCCGGCAGCTTCCGCATCTGGTTGTTGTCGGGGTGGAACGCCAGCGGGATGAACGCCTGAAATCCGCCGGTCTCGTCCTGCAGGGTGCGAGCCCGCAGCATGTGGTCGACGCGTTCCTCGGCGGTCTCGATGTGCCCGTAGAGCATCGTCACGTTCGAGCGCATGCCGAGTCGATGCACGGTCCGGTGAATGTCCAGATACCGCTCGGTGCCGCACTTGTCGTGACAGATCTTGCGGCGGACGCGTTCCGCGAACACCTCGGCCCCGCCCCCCGGCAACGAGTCGAGCCCGGCCGCCATGAGCTCGCGGAGCACCTGTTCGTCGGTCTTGCCGTAGAGATCGGCAAAGAACGCGATCTCCACAGCCGTGAAGCACTTGAGATGCACGTCGGGGCGGATGCGCTTGAACCCCCGCAGCAGCTCGAGGTAGTAGTCGAACGGCAGGTCCGGGTGCAGGCCGTTGACCACGTGCACCTCGGTGAGGGTCTGGTCCTGCCGAGCCCGCAACTTGTCCCACACCTGATCGAGGGTCAGGGTATAGGCGCCGTCGTCACCCGGCCGCAGCCGTGCGAACGCACAGAACAGACAGCTCGCGACGCAGACGTTGGTCGCCTCGATCCGGATGTTGTGATTGAAGAACGTCTGGCCGGCATGCCGCCGTTCGCGCTCGCGATTGGCGAGCCAGCCCAGCACCAGCAGGTCGGGGCAGTCGAACAGCCGTACGCCGTCCTCGTGGAGCAGCCGAACCCCGGCGTCGAGCTTTTCCGCGATATCGAGGAGCCCGGTCCGGGCGAGTCGTGATGGCATCGGTGGCACGGTTGCGGCGTCTGCGACCGGAATATCGTACGCTGGAGCACCCGCCCCAGGCAACCACGCGCGTCAGGACGAGTTTGACTTCCGCGGACGCTGCCGCGTCGAAGACCGTCCCGCGTTCGACCGAAACGGGCGAGCCTGGACGCGGCCGGGCGCGGCGGGCGCCTATTCGGGCATGGGCAACCGGGGAGCGACGCCGTCCAGGCGGGATGCCTCGGCGGTCGAATCCGGGGGAGCCGCCGCCACGGGCTCCCGCGCGGGCGATGCCGGCGCCAGCGGGAGCGTGATTCGGAAAAGGCTGCCGCGGCCGTCAATCCGCTCGTAGCCGAGCTGACCATGATTGGCCTCGACCGCCCACTTGGCGATCGAGAGCCCCAGGCCGCTGCCGCCGGACGCGCCGCCCTGCGCGCCCCGGTAGAACCGCTCGAAGAGCCGCGACCGGTCGCGGGTGGGAATGCCGGGACCGGTGTCGCTCACCTCGAGCACCGCGTTCCCCGACGAGACGGCCACGCGGAGCCGAATATCACCCTCTGCCGGCGTGTACCGAATGGCGTTGTCCACGAGGTTGATGACCGCCTGCCGCAACGCGATCTGATCGCCGCGGCAGCTCGCACCGGCCGCATGCTCGACGGTCAACGACTGCCGTTTCTCCTCGGCCAGCACCCCGAGATGCGCGGCCACTTCGTCGGCGAGCGCACCGAGGTCGATCGGTCGGAGCGCCAGCGTGAGATCTCCGCGGTCGGCCCGCGACACCAGCAGGAGCCGGTCGATGAGGCGCGTCAACCGATCGGTCTCTTCGAGCATGCTCTGGATGACCTGCTCGTAGGCCTCGGCATCGCGCGTTTCGCGCAGCCCGACCTCGCCGACGCTGCGGATGGCCGTCAGCGGCGTCCGCAACTCGTGCGACACGTCGGCAGTGAACCGCCGCATCTGCTTGAACGAGGACTCCAGCCGGCCGAGGGTGTCGTTGAACACCGCCGCGAGCCGGCCGAGCTCGTCGCGCGGGCTGTCGATGGGCAGCCGCTCGTCGAGTCTGGCCGCGGTGATCGCGCGAGCCCGCTCGGTCATGCGGTGCAACGGGGACAGCGCCCCCCGCGCCAGGAGATAGCCGCCGGCGCCGGCCACCGCCACCGTCAGCGGCAACCCCAGCAGCAGGATGAGGGCGAGCTCGCGCACTTCGAGCCGCATGAACGCCTCCGAACGGCCGACCTGGATCACGACCGGCCGGCCGCCGACCTCGGCTCGGGCGCCGAGGATGCGGAACGGCGCCGGATCGCCCGGCAGCGAGCGGATCCGGCCGTCCGCCCGGTCCACGAGCGCTTCGCTCGCGGGCACCGGCAGCCGCGCCGCGACCGACGTCCGATAGAGGAGCTGGCCGGCGGGACTCCACACCTGGAGCCAGGGGCCGCCCGCGTTCCACGGATCCCCCTCGAACCAGGACAGGGAACCGTCCGGACCCTGCTCCGCCATCTCCGCCGCCCAACGAAAGTCGCTCTGCAGGCGGGCGTCGAGGGCGCCGGACAGGTTGCGGGCCACCAGCACCAGCACTACCGAGACGTAGACACCCAGCACCGCCACCATGACCGCCATGTGCCACAACGTCAGGCGCGCACGCAGGGTGTGCGGCCCCCAGCGCCAGCTCATGCGTCACCTGCCCGGAGCATGAACCCCACCCCTCGGACGGTATGAATCAGCTTGACCGGCTGGTCGAGATCGATCTTGCGGCGCAGCCGGGAGATGTGCACGTCGATCACGTTGTCGAGGGTCGTGCTGCGGGCCGTCTCGCGCCAGACCTCGCGGGCCAGCGTATCCCTCGACACGACCTGAGGGGCGTGGCGGCTCAGGTAGTGCAGCAGGTCGAACTCCTTCGCGGTCAGCTCGATGGCCTGTCCATCCCGCGTGACCCGCCGAGCCGCCCGATCGATCTCGAGGGTGTCGACGGCCAGGCTATCCACGTCGCTCACCCGGCCGCGGCGGCCAATCGCACGAAGACGGGCGAGCAGCTCCGCGAACGCGAACGGTTTCACCAGATAGTCGTCGGCCCCGGCATCGAGCCCGACGATTCGATCTTCCAGCGTATCCCGCGCGGTCAGCACCACCACCGGGGTGTCGAGTCCCTGCTTGCGCAGGGCCGAGAGAATCTCCAGGCCATCGCGCCCCGGCAGCATCAGGTCGAGCAGGATGACCTCGAACCGATCCCGCGCGAGACGGAAGAAGGCGCCCTCGCCGGTGGTCTCCACCACCACGTCGTAGCCTTCGCCCTCGAGGCCCTCGCGCAGGGCGCCGGCGACCTTTTGCTCGTCCTCGACGACGAGCAAACGGCCGGCCGCCGCCGGACGAGGCTCTTCGACGGGCTCGCGCCCCGACGAATCGGTGGTAGTCGGCGGCATTTCTCTGACAGTCTCCGATCGCGCGTACCCGAACAGCGTATCTCCGCTGGCGTCGGTTCAGACAATCTTCAGGTAATGAACCGTAGCGGATCTCGCAGTATGATAGCGATCAGTCGCTGGCACCGCAGGCCCGGTGGGCGACGGGGGGGAATGATGACGCGCTATCTGGCCGTGCTGATCGTCGCGGGCATCAGTCTGGCGAGCCTGCCGATTCGCGCCCATCACGCCATCTCCGAAATCTACGATGAAGAACGCACGGTGGTTCTCGAAGGCCGCGTAGCGTCCTTTCTGTTCGGCAACCCGCACTCGATGGTGCATGTCCGGGTGCCGGGTCGCGGCGGTCACCTCCACACCTGGGCCGTCGAATGGCGCGCCGCGCGCCGACTCCAGCGCATGGGATGGACGGCCCGCGACCTCAATGTCGGGGACCGGGTGAGAGTCTGCGGCAATCCGGGACGAGATCCAGGCGCCTACCGGCTGTATCTGCTGAACGTGACCCAGGTTCCTCCGACGACGCCGGGGCCACCGGACACCGAAGACAACTTGTGCGAGCCGGCGCCACCGGCGATGCGAAGCACCGGCTCCAATGTCCGACTCGGGTCGTCCCGCCCTGCGAGACGCTGATCGGCGGCCTCCGGATACGCCGCCGGGCGCCGCGGGCGCGTTCTCGCCGGTAGCGGACGTTGCCGCCGCGGTCCTTGCCGGTGGCCGGTCTCGGATACTCCTGCTGAGCGACTTCGACGGCACGTTGTGCGAGTTCCGGAACGACCCGGAATCCGTGCATCTGCCCGAATCGCGCCGTGCCGCCCTGTCGACACTGGCCCGCCGACCCGCCGTGTGCGTCGGGATCGTCAGCGGCCGGCGGGCCGCCGACATTCGAGACCGCGCCGCCCTCGACGGTTCGGTCTACTACGCCGGCCTCCACGGCATGGAGATCGTCGGCCCCGAACGCGGCTTCACGGTCGACCAGCTGGCGGCGCATCGCGACCGGTTGCAGGAGCTGGCGGGCTCCCTCGCGGCGGCCGTCGCCTCCCTCGACGGGGTCTTTCTCGAGGACAAGGGCGTCTCGATCGCTCTGCACGTCCGCGCCGCCGCGCCCGACGATCGGGTCCGGGCGGAAGAGACCTTCTGGGCGCTCGTCTCCCCCGCCCTCCACGCCGGGCGCGCGCGGGTGCAGCGCGGACATCACGTGTTCGAGCTGCTCCCGGACATTGCCTGGAACAAGGGTAACGCCGTCCGCTGGATAGAAGCGGACGTGACTCGCCGGCTCGCGGCGGCGGTGCGGCCGGTCTATCTGGGCGACGACCGCACCGACGAGCACGCGTTCGAAGCCGTCGGCGACCGCGGCGTGACCGTCATCGTCGGCCGGGCCCCGTCGATCGCCGCCCACCGCCTGCCCGACCCGGCCGCCGTCGAACGGCTCCTCGCCCGCCTCGTCGCCCTGACCTCCGGCCGGTGACGAGAGTGCTACACTCGCGGCATGACCCCGGGCGATGTCGTGCGGCATCCCATGCGCGCCTACTACGTTCCCATCGGCGCGGGGCTGCTGCTCGGGGCCAGCACCTTCATGCCCTGGATCGAGGTCGGCGAGCAACGCTTCGGCGGGGTGCCCGACCTCGCCGGTCTCTGGGTCCTGGGGTTGGCGGTTCTGGCGATCGCCCTCGCGATTGCGAGCATCGTGACGAGGAAGAACTCGCGGCATCCGCTGCTTCTCGTCGGGCTGCTCGCGTTCGGCGTCCTGTTCCTCTCGGAACGGCTCCTGGAGCGGGCGGCCAGCCAGCAGGGCTGGGTCACCGCCCAGGCCCGCGCCATCGTCGGGGGGGGCCGGGCGGGGCCGGTTCTCACCCCGACCATGGGGCGGGGCGCCCGTCTGGGCCTCGCGGCGTCCACCCTCATCGTGGCCTTCGGCCTGACCGTAGTGGTGAAACGAGCGCCCCGGATATACGCGGAAGCCGAGGACGACGACGCGTAGCCCGCCAATCGCCGCCTGCCGGCTCCACCGGGCGCCCAAGCAACCCTGCAGGATTCCGCGCCGTTCCAGGCGCAGATTCCTGGGGACGGTCAGCGCTTGCCGGGTAATCTCCCGGGGGCGGGGGGCAGCCAGCGGGGATCGAGATTCTCGAGCTCCTCGAGAATCTCCGTGGCCCACCGGAACACGTCGCGGCCCGCCACGACCCGCCGCAGGGCGCGCATCCGCCGCTGCCGCTCGTCATCCGGCATGTCGAGCGCGATCTGGAGCCCGTCGGCGAACCCCTCGACATCGTACGGATTGATGATGACGGCTTCCGTCAGCTCCTGGGCGGCCCCGGCCAGCTCGCTCAGCACCAGCACCCCGCCGAGGTCTTCCCGGGCCGCCACGAATTCCTTCGCCACCAGATTCATCCCGTCATGCAGGGAGCTGACGATGCAGAAGTCGGCCAGTCGATACAGCGCCGTCAACCGTCTCAGGCGCAGAGCCGACTTGCGGTAGCGAATCGGGCCGAGGCCGTCTTCGCGGGCATGCTTGGCGTTGATGGCGGCCACGCGCCGGTCGATATCGGCCTCTACCGCCGCGTAGCTGTCGAGCGTCGACCGTGACGGCACGGCAATCTGGACGAACGTCAGTTGACGATTGAGCCCCGGCCACCGGGTGAACAACGCATCCAGGGCGCTGAGGCGCTCCGGTATCCCCTTGGTGTAGTCGAGCCGGTCGACGCCCACCCCGACCAGCGTCGTGTCAATCCGCAACTCGCGCCGCAGCCGGGCCTGTTCCGCCCCGAAGCCCGGCGCCCGGGTCACCGACTGGATGCGGTCGAAATCCACCCCGATGGGCACTGCACAGACCGCCAACGCCCGGTCCCGAACCTTGAGCCGACTGCCGCTCACCCTGGCGCCGAGCTCGACCCGCGCCGCCGCCAGGAAGTTGCGCCGGTCACGTTCGATCTGAAACGCGAGCAGGTCGCAGTCGACCAGTCCCTCGAGGATCTCGCGGCGATAGGGACAGATGCGCAACTGGTCCGGATGCGGAAACGGGATATGCCAGAACAGGGCGACCCGCGCGTCCGGTCTGAGCTCGCGCAGGAATCGCGGGACCAGGGCCAGGTGATAGTCCTGAACGAAGATCGGGGCGCCGAGATCCGGCAGATCGGCGTGAACGGTGTGCGCAAAGCGCCGGTTGACGCTCTGATAGACCCGCCAGTCTTCCGACCGGAACACCGGCTTGACGTGGGCGACGTGGCACAACGGCCACAGCCCTTCGTTGGCGAAGCCCTCGTAGTAGTGGTGCTCTTCGACGTCGGTCAGCCAGATCCGCCGGAGATCGTACGCAGGCGCATCCGGGGGCACCCGCACCCGGTCGTTGTCATCGACGGCCAGCCGGTCCGCATCGCCGGCTCCATGGGCGATCCAGACCCCCCCGCGCTCGCGCATCAGGGCGTCGAGGGCCACCGCAACGCCGCCGGTGGTAGGCGACCAGACGATGCTCCCGTCCGGCGAGCGCGAGTGGATGTACGGCTCGCGATTGGACACCACCGCCAACGGGAGAGCCGACTCGCCACCGCGTCGGTCGGGCTGCACCATCAGGTCTGGTTAATGGGTGATCCGATACGCCTAGACGCCAAACGACAGACCGCAGCCGCATTCGGCCGCGGCGTTGGGGTTGCGCAGGACCAGCGACTGCCCGAGCATGTTCGGATCGCAATCCAGCACGGTGCCGTCGAGATACTTGAAGCTCTTCGGATCGACGTAGATCTTCGCGCCGCTGGGGCTCTCGAAGACTTCGTCGTCGGGCGTCGGCGACCGTTCCCACTTGAACACGTAGCTGAAGCCGGAGCAGCCGCCGGCCTTCACCCCGACCCGGAGACCCCCGTCGGTGATCCCCTCCTGATGCATCGCGCTGTGGATTCGTTTCGACGCCGCCTCGGTTATCTCCATCATGCCGCCCTCAGTTTACCGCACTCCGCCGGCGCTCCCGTCCGGCCGCGGACTACTGGCGCCACTCCGCCGGCAGAATCGTCGTCGCCGACCTCGAAGATGGGCGCCGGGGCGCGCAACCGTTCGACCAGCACGCAGAGGGCGTCGGCCACGCGGTCGACCTCGGCCTCGGTGTTGAAGCGGCCGAGCCCGAACCGGAGCATCGCCCCGACGACCCGCGGGTCCACCCGGGTCGTCGCGTGACCGTCCATGTAGATCGGCAGCTCCATCGTTGCCGCCGCCGGCCGAAATTCCGGGCGTGTTCCCGGGGGCGGCCTACCGCTCGGGTACCGCAACCCGGTCCAGGGCCATCTCCCGTGCCGGAGACCGCCTGGACACCGAGATCGGGACGAGGGGCGACTCGTCGGCGGCCAGCGCCTGCAGGCTGTAGGAATTCAGCGCGTGGACGATCTGATCCTTGATCCGCCACAGCGGATCCCGGATGTTGCACGTGGCGTACTGCTCGCAATCGTCGTCGGCGCTGGTGCAGGCGGTGACCATCACCGGGCCGTCGATCGCCTCGATGACGTCGGCCACCGAGATCTGGCGCGCCGGCCGGGACAGATAGTAGCCGCCGCGCGTCCCGTGGTGGGAAGCCAGCAGGTCTTGCCGCACCAGGCGTTGCAGCACCTTCGCCATCAACTCGATAGGGATGCCGTACCGCCCGGCGATCTCGCGCGCGCTCGCGGCCTCGGCCTCGGGACGCGAGGCGAGATCCTTGAGCGCCATCAGGGCGTACTCGGCTTTCTTGGAGAGTCGCGACATCGCCGTCCCCCGGGGGGCCCGGCGCTTGGGCATCCACCCGCGGCAGGTAGCGGAACCCGGCGTCCCGCCCCCGACAGCCTGCATTGTACCGGACCGTCCGTTCTCGGGCTACCCTACCCGCTCTCCTCGTGGATCGCAGAGTCACGGGTGTGCATACCTGGACAGTAATTCGTGAAGAACCGCGGTGCTACCGCGACAGATCGAACGCCGCCATCTGCCTGGCGTTCCGCACGAGGATGCGGCCGTCGGCGAGAGCCGGGACGTTCCAGGTCTTGCCGTCGAGCGCGTGGAAGCGGGCCACTTCCTCGTGGCGCTCCGGCGTGGCGCGCACGAGCACGAGGTCGCCGCGTTCGGTCAGCACGACGAGATGATCCCCGGCCGCGAGCAACTGCCCGGAGCCGTAGCGGCCGCCCTTCCACACGAGCGCGCCGGTCGCCGCGTCGAGGCAAGCCAGGATCGCGTTGTCGAGCCCGTAGATGTAGCCGTCGATCAGCACCGAGCTGCTGAACCGGTTCCGCATCCGGTTCGTTTCCCAGACCGTCGCCGCGGTGAACCGGTCGCCGTCGGGCGTCAGCTCGATGAGCGCCGCCCCCTTCCCGTAGCTGGCCGACAGGAACAGGCGCGCGTCGCCGACGACCAGGGGCTGGGCGATGTTCGGCACCGTCGGCACCCTCCAGGGATACTCCCAGAGCAGCGCGCCGTCGTCCGGCCGGAGACCGGCGGCGCGCGCGGCGGTGACGACCACGATCTGGCGCACCCCGCCCAGGGCGACCAGCATCGGCGACGTGTACGACTGCAGGTCGTCCAGCCCGTGCCAGACGACGTCGCCGGTCAAACGGTCGTAGGCCGCCACCGACCAGCCGTCCCGGCCGCCCGGCTGCACGATCACCAAGTCGTCGACGACGAGGGGGGCGCCGGACATCGCCCAGGTCAGGTTGGACGCGGCGCCGTCGTCCAGGATGTTCCGCGCCCAGACCACCCCGCCGGTGGCGGCGTCCAGACACACGAGCCGGCCGGTCGCGCCGAGTGCGTAGAGCCGACCGCCGTGCCACGTCGGGGTGGCGCGCGGCCCGGGACCCCCCATCGCCTCGCGGAAGTGCGCCGGCCAGGCGTGGGTCCACCGCTCGACGCCGGTGGCGACGTCGTAGGCGGCGACGACCTCGCGGTCGCGGCGCTGCTCGATCGTGAACGCCAGCCCGCCGGCGATCGCGAACGACGCGTAGCCGCCTCCGATGGGTTGGCTCCACACCGGGTCGAATCCGCCAGCGGGCCAGTCCGTGCGGATGGCCGGCCCGGTGTAGCGGCCGTCGCGGTGCGGCCCGCGGAAGTCGGTCCAGGCGGCGCCGTCCCGATCGGAGGCCGCTTCGGGCGGGACCGGCGGGTCGGCCGACGCCGGGGCGCCCGTAGCGCCGGCCGCGGGCCGGGCGGCGGTGCCCACCGTCGTCGCAACCCCGGCGGCACGAGGTTCCGGCGCCGGCGCGGGTGCGCTCCCCGCCACGCCGTCCACGCCAAGATCGGGACGGGCGGCGGAGCGGTGGCCCGTGCGATTCGCGTCGAGCCCGGCGAAGTGGTCGTCGGGATCGCCGAACGAGAACAGCGGGCGGAAGCCATTGCCGGCCAGCTCGATCTGCAGATCGAAAACGCCGATCAGGAAGGCCGTACCCGCCGCCGCCAACGCCACGACGATGGCGAGTCCGGCCAGTCCACGCAGGAGCAGTGTTCTCATGGGCTGTACGGGAGCCACGTTACCACGGGTCTCCCTTACGGCACCGTCAGCAACGGCGCGTGTCCTGCCGGCAGGTGCTGGCCGAACGCGATCAGCAGCGTGGCGTCGGAGACGTGCTGCGCCATCAGGTCGACGAGGTCGACGAGATTGGTCGTCCCCCCGACCGCCGCGACGGCGCTCGCGTAGGTCTCCGGGCTGACGGTGTGCGGACCGAAGAGCTCGCGGCCGAACGCGATCAGCGCCGCCTCCTCGTCGCTCAGTCCCGTGGTCGGCCCGCTGGCGCGAACCACGTCGATGACCGCCGGGGCCAGGCCGTGGGCCAGCGCCGCCGGCTCGGTGAGGGTCCAGGCGTACTGGACGTCGTAGGCGCGCGCGGTGACGAGGATCGCCAGGTCCAGGAGCGGTCGCGCCACGTTCGCCTCGAGCGACGCGCGGCCGGCGCCGTGGCCGCCGATCTGCCCCGGCCCCGTCCCCTGGGGCGAAAGCGTGCGGCCGTAGAGGCTGGGAGTGGCCCGTGTCGTCTCGGCCGGGGCGGGCAGCAGGGACAGGCGGCTGCGCGAGCGCGGGTCCACGTCGTCCGGGGGCGTGAAGGGCAAAGGCAAAAACTGCGGCCAGCCGGGCGGCATCTGCTGGTTGAACGCCGCGAGCCGCGCCGCGGTGCCAGCGTACCGCGCCATCAGGTCGACGACGTCGACGAAGTTGGCCTCGCCGAACAGCGTCACGGCGCGCCGGTACGTCTCGGCGCTCAGGCGGTGCGCACCGAAGATCTCGCGGCCCACCTCGACGATGACCGCCTCCCGGTCGCCGAGCCCGGACCCCGGCTCGCGGTTCCTGACGACGTCGATGACGTCCGGGGCGAGGCCGACCGCCACCGCTTCCATCTCGTGCAGCGACCACTCGAAGGGCGCGTCGTGCTCACGCGCCGTAATGAGAATCGCGAGCTCGAGCAGCGGACGCCCCACCGGGGATTCCCAGCGCGCGTTCACGCCCGTGCCGGCATTCCGTATCGCGCCGGCCGCTGCCGCCGGCCCGCCGGCCGGGTCGGGTGCGGGCGTGGCGAGCCGATTGCGGGAGTCGGGATTGACGTCCGCGGGAAGCCCGGCCCCGGCCTGTGTGCCGGACGCAACGGATGCGGGCGCCGTGCCCGCCGGCACTGGCGCCGCCGCCAGGCAGAGGGCGGCGCCGGACATCAGGACGATCGCGAGTCTCGTGTGCGTGCCCATCGACTGCTCCCCGCCGTCACTGACCGGACGGCATGATTCCGCCCGCGGCGCCCGGCTCGGGCGCTCGCGGGCCACTCTGTCGAATCCGTATATTAGGACATCTCGATGCGACCCGAGCGTCCCGTTCGCGGCTCGGGCTCCCGTAGTGCCCGGACTTCGATCGGATCGCGGCGGAAGATCGACCGTGGGTCTGTCAGGGTTCGACTCTGCGAAGACCGGCGACACGGTCGAAGCCCCGGTCGTAACTGACGATCTCGGTGATTCCCCGTTGCCCCATGTGGGCGGCGGCCAACGCATCTTCGAAGTCCACGGACGGCGACGACGCGTAGGTGTCGAGCGCCTCGAGGCAGACGCGTTTCTGCGGAAGCTTGAGGCCGCGAAGCGTCAGTATGGGCAGAAGCCGGGCGCGAATCTGCCCGTGGCCCAATCGATAGGGCAAGCGCGGAGAGGAGAGCACGTAGATCACCTCGGCGACGATGGCCTCGCACGTCGCGAGCTCCTCTTCTCCGCGCCGCACCCGCTGGAAGAGCTCGTAGCAGGCCTTCGCCTTGGCCTCGTCATCCCGGGTCAGGTACCGGAGGACGACGTTCGTGTCGAGGAATCTCACGCTTCATCCATCTTCTGCAGGGTCCGCTCGGCCTTGGCGTCCCTGGCAGCGCGCGACAGCTCGTCGAAGTCCTCGAGCCCGCGGGAAGACTTCACCGAGCCATAGGCAGATTCGAGGCTGTAGGAGACCGGCTTCAGGCGAACCTCGCCGTCGGCGATGGTGAAGGTGATCTTGTCTCTCGGCTTCACGCCGAGCACGCGCCGCACCTCGGCAGGCACGGTGACCTGGCTCCGCTGCGTAATCGTCGTGGTGATTTCCTTCATCCTGGATGCTCACAATGATCTGTGTCTCTTTCAATGACATCTGAATATATCATTGCCAGGAAACTGATGGTGGTCGGGTAGACTCAGCCGTTAGGCTTTCGCCCCGGACCCCAAAGTTCCCGCTGCTCGTTATCGCGTCGAAATCGATGAGCCGGCCGGTCAGGGGCAATCGATGCCAGCGACGGCGGTGCGGGTAGAATCGGGGTGTCCGGTGCATCGGGGCGCATTGGGCGCAACACCTGAATCTGGAGCCGAGGAGCGCATCCATGAATCGAACCGTGCAAGCAACCGCCGCCGCGCGGCTCACCCTCTTGCTGCTGGCCACCACCGCGCTGGCGCCGAACGCCGCGCTGGCGCAGGCGCCGGCGGCCGACTTCGTACCGGTCACCGACGCGATGATCCAGGACCCGGCGCCCGAGGACTGGCCGATGTGGCGGCGGACGCTCGACGGCTGGGGCTACAGCCCGCTGGACCAGATCGACCGCGACAACGTCGGCGACATCCGGATGGTCTGGTCGCGCGGCCTCGCCGAAGGCAGCAACCAGGGAACGCCGCTGGTCTACGGCGGCGTGATGTACATGCCCAACCCGAGCGACGTCATCCAGGCCCTCGACGCCGTCACCGGCGACCTCCGTTGGGAGTACCGGCGAGACCTCCCGGACGACCTCGGCGACCACGTCTCCGGGCTGTCGCGAACCAACCGGAACATCGCCATTCACGATACGTTCATCATCGACACCAGCGCCGACGACTACGTCTTCGCCCTCGACGCGGCCACCGGCGAGCTGGCCTGGGAGACCGAGATTCTCGACTACCGCACGTTGCCGGCGCACCAGTCGTCGGGGCCGATCATCGCCGGGGGGAAGGTCGTTTCGGGCCGCGGCTGCATGCCCGAGGCGGGGCCGGAGGCCTGCGTGGTCACCGCCCACGACGCCGCGACGGGTGAAGAGCTGTGGCGGCGACGCCTGATTCCGGGCCCGGGCGAGCCGGGGGACGAGACCTGGGGCGGCGTGCCGTTCGAGGAGCGGCGCCACGTCGGCGCCTGGATGGTGCCGAGCTACGACCCGGAGCTGAACCTGGTCTACATCGGCACGTCGGTCACCTCGCCGGCCCCCAAGTTCCTGATCGGCGGGATCGAGAACACCCACCTCTACCACAACTCGACCCTCGCGCTCGACGGCGACACCGGCGAGATCGTCTGGCACTACCAGCACCTGAACGACCACTGGGATCTCGACCACCCCTTCGAGCGGCTGCTCGTCGACACCGCGGTAGCGCCCGATCCGACCGCCGTGACCTGGATCAACCCGCGCCTGCAACCGGGCGAGCGGCGCCGGGTGGTAACCGGCATCCCCGGCAAGACCGGCGTCGTCTACACCCTCGACCGCGAGACCGGCGAGTTTCTCTGGGCCCGGCCGACCGTCGCGCAGAACGTCATCAGCGCCATCGACGGCGCCACCGGCACGGTGACCGAGAACGCCGAGGTGGTGTTCAGGAGCGAGGGCCAGGAAGTGATGGCCTGCCCGACTTGGCAGGGCGGCAAGGACTGGGAGGCGGGCGCCTACAGCCCCCTGACCAACCTGATGTACATGCCCCTGCGCCACACCTGCGGGCGGATGATGGCGACCGCGGGCGCCGGCTGGTACGAGATCACGGTGCGGACAGAGATCACGCCCGGTGAGGACTCCCTCGGCACGATCCAGGCGATCTCCGCCGAGACCGGCGAAACCGTCTGGACCCACGACCAGGCCGCGTTCACGATGTCGCTCGTGGCCACCGGCGGCGGCCTGATCTTCGGCGGCGACGCGAACGGCCGCTTCAAGGCGCTCGACCACGAGACCGGCGACGTGCTGTGGGAGATCAACCTCGGGTCGCCGGTCACCGGCTTCCCGGTCACCTACGCCGCCGGCGGCCGGCAGTA
Organism: Vicinamibacterales bacterium; assembly: GCA_965229825.1. GTDB lineage: Bacteria > Acidobacteriota > Vicinamibacteria > Vicinamibacterales > UBA8438 > JAJEEA01. The sequence goes on along the minus strand of CBDDJQ010000006.1, from coordinate 140,679 downwards.
CGTCGCCGTCAGCACCGGACGCTCGCTGAACACGAGCGGACTCCGGCGACTGACCCCGGACCTGCGCCCGAGCGACGGCAACACCCTGTTCGTGTTCGCGCTGCCTTAACACCCAAGCACATTCCGCAGACGTTCATGATTGTGCGATACAGCCCATAAACTACTGAAGAGTAATCGTTTATTATTCGTCAGCGCGGACTGAGCGGGGCAGGACGTATGGCGGAATCCAGCTCCATCCCGTATATAATGGTGGAATGGATGTTGTAGCCAAACCTACCCCGACACCCCGCAGAACCAAGCGCCGAGGACGCCATCCCGACAAGGCGCTCTCGGCCGCCTTCGTCCGTTCCGCCCCGCCCGGTCGGCACGCCGACGGCAACGGGTTGTACCTGTTCGTCCAGCCGACCGAGACACGAAGCTGGGTCCAGCGGCTCGTCATCCGCGGCCGGCGCCGCGAACTCGGACTCGGCGCTGCCACGCTCGTCCCGCTCGCCAAGGCCCGCGAGTTGGCCCTCGCCAACCGCATGCTGGCACGGTCGGGCGGCGACCCTCTGGCGGACAAGCACCGCGTCCAGGGCGTTCCCACCTTCGCCGAAGCCGCCCAACGCGTGCTCGAACAGAAGCGCGGCGGCTGGCGCGGCCGGTGGCACGCGCAGAACTGGATCCGAAGCCTCGAACGGTACGCGTTCCCGCGCATCGGCGGCCGGCCCGTGTCCGAGGTCAACACCGCGGACGTGCTGGAGATCCTCACGCCGATCTGGCACGCCAAGGCGGAGACGGCCCGCGCCGTCCGGCAGCGCATCCGGTCGGTGCTGGAGTGGGCCATCGCGTTGGACATGCGGAACGACAATCCTTGCGACCGGGTGCTGCCGGTGCTCGGTCCGCAGAACGACATCGTGACGCACCGGCAGGCGCTGCCCCACAAGGACGTGGCCGCGGCCATTGAGAGCGTGCGGACCTCGGCGGCGCAGCCGGCCGTCAAACTGGCCTTCGAGCTGCTCGTGCTGACCGCGGCACGGTCGGGAGAAGTCCGGCTGGCGACATGGACCGAGATGGACATGGCCGGCCGCGTGTGGACGATATCCGCTGCGCGGATGAAGGCGAAGCGCGAGCACCGGGTCCCGCTGTGCGGGCGGGCGGTGGAGATTCTCGACGCGGCGCGGGCGCTCGGCGCCGGCAATTCGCTCGTGTTCCCCATGCGGAGCGGGAAGCCGATAGACATGTCGACGTTACCCAAGATGCTCGAATACCAGCGGATCGCGGCCGTGCCGCACGGCTTCCGATCGAGCTTCCGCGACTGGGCGGCCGAGCGGACCAACCATCCGCGGGAGGTCATTGAGGCTGCGCTGGCGCACGTCGTCCAGAACAAGGTAGAAGCGGCCTACGCACGTTCGGACCTGTTCGAGCGGCGGCGGCTGCTGATGAACGACTGGGAGGCCTACCTTGCCGAATCACGCCGTCCGCAGCCTCCCGTCGCGGAACCGGCAGAACAGGGAATCGCCGGAAGCGCCGCCCAGTGACCACGGCCGAACCCGAACCTACCTCCCCCTGATCGATCAGACCGCTCCCCGCAGAATAGGTGAAGGCGCGAACGGGAGCACGGACGGACATCAGGCGCAGGATAAGCGTCGAGCGCGGAAGGACATCGAAACGAGAGCGTCGGAGCAGGAGAAGATCCAGGCGGGCGACGACGAAGATCCGGGCGGCGGAGAGAGACTGACGGGCGGCAGATCAGGAGACACGGAGGCTGGCTCACGACACCCGTTAGGTGTCATAGCCAGCCTACCCAATGTACGTACATTGGGCTGGCGGGGGGCTTCGCCCCCTCGACCCCCGGACGGAGATTCGGCGCGACGCCGCGCCGCTTCGGACCCGCCGTCGATGCGGCCGTCGCCGCGCCGTTCGCCAGCGGGGGCATGAGCGCCGGGCGGTCCCCGGCGGCCGGCAGCGCACAGCCGCCCACCGCCGTCAACCCGCTGGCGCGGGTCCTCCGCTTGCGCTTCGGCCCTCCGGGTGACAGCGGCGGCTGGCCGCTCGTTCACGACGAACAAAGCCCAGCCCCATGCGCCGCTTGTTTGTCGCGGAGAACCGTCCGCGCCCCGTTGCCGGCCCGGCACGGATCGCATCGACGATGCCCGCCGTCCCACGAACAAGCACGACCGCGCAGGCGTCGTGTTCGACCAAAGCGACGCGATGCTGGTCGTCGTCGAAGCGCCCTCGATCGTTCGTCGTCTCGGCCGCCCGCTCCACCCTGATGACTGCCGGAATTGTGGCAACAAACGCGGGCGGTTCATGAAGCACGGGTCTTGACAACGGGCCATTCCATACCAGGAGCCAACTTTTTCCGTGAGCCGATTTGCCCGTTCTTGAGTTTCGGTTCCCTGAGCTTGGATAGGCCCGGTCTCTCTCCACCATGCCGATCTGAGGTTTTGCGCCGGGGATGTGGTCCTTCGGTGATTTGTGGTTCCCTGTTCGTTCAAGGCCAGATGTACCGCGAGGGCGGGATCGTGGTGATCGCGGTGTTACTGTTTCGGCCCGATTTCGTGTTGGCGGAGGGGGTGATCTTCAGTGTCCGGGTTCCGTTATTCTCGTCGCCCCAACAAGTCTCTTGAGCTTCAGGTCCACGAGGTCTCCCAAGTCACCGGATCGAATCCAAGGCTCTGTAACTGTTCGAAGAGCACCCGGTCCTTGTCGTCGGCCTCGGGGTATCCGCCCCAGAACACCTGCGCCGCGCGGCCGACGAAACGAAACCGCGGGATAAGCTTCGACCACAGTTGCTGATGGATGCGGGAGTCGCCGACTTCCATTGCCCCAAGGTACGAGGCCGAGCCGGCAAGGCCCTCGTGCAGGCGCGTGGCCGTCTTCTGGTCCGCACTCTCGAAACAGACCGCGTAGACGGACATGTGATCCGGCAGACTCCACTCCACTCCATCGGGGCGGGCCCACACGGGATTCTGCGGAAAGAACCAGGATCCGACGGCATCGGTATGCTTCAGGCCGGGGATGTTCCCGAACAGCAGATCGCCGGTGAAGACCCTCGAATTGATGTGACTGTCGCGCTGGGCAGGTAGCGCTGCAAGGACCAGCCGACGCGCAGCCCAGCCGTAGGAGTCTCCGAGTGCCGCGTGCATCGAGTCGAAATGGAGAGCAAGTTTCATCGAGAATCCCCGCGGGCCCGCCGGTCGGGCAACGGACACCACGGCTCGGGTTCAGGAGCAGCGCTGGGACTCGCCGACCCTCGCCGAGGTCGATCGGGAGAAACCGTACCACATCGCCCAAGAACTGACGATCCGTTGGGATGCACAGGCGCTCGGGAGGCGGGCCGTGAGCCTCGCGAGCGGCCCCTGCAGGTATCGGCGCCGTGGCCGGATTCGTCCATTTGCTGCTTCCGCAGGCCCGTAGCGTCGCTCCCGTCAAGAATTGTCCCTCCGGGAAATGGGATCGCGCCGTTGCCCGGATGCGACCGGCCCGTGTGATATGGTCTCGGTGCCCGTCACGCGAATGCTGTCCGATGCTGGTCTATGCGAACCATCTGCGGGTCCAAGGGGCCGATGCCGAGGGGGCAGTATTCAAGGCCGTCGGCGGTTGGCTCAAGGAGCAACTCGGGTTTGGCCTGCATCCAGATCAACTGAAGCAGGACGGAGAGTACAACGGCCATCGTGGCGACCGCCGGTCGCGGTTGCGGATCCACGGCTGCTATGACGGTGAACCGGCCCTGTGCGCGTGGGTGCTGAAGCACGCCGACGAAGACGTCCACGGACGGCAGTGGATCGTGGAGGTCGGGGCCAAGAGGCTCACAGGGACATTGGAAGTTTCGTGCGTCGTGAAGACGGACGAACGCAGCACGCTCGTATCAAGCCCCGTCAGTGCGTCGCAGCCTCGGGTCATCCAATACGTCGCCAACAATGTTCTCTCCGCCAAGGACGCGGATTTTGTGGACGCCGTGCCCGGCGAGTTCTTGAGAACCATCGGCCGAGACCGGGATTCCTACAGGGCTTTCCTCACCGAGATCGAGCGACGCGACCGGGACGGCGCTATCGTCCTAGTCAGCGCCACGCGTGAGGGGGAATACCTCGTCAACCCGACCACACTTCAGAGGACGCTAGTCGGCCTCGCGCACGTGGTGCAGGTGCTGCCGGGCTCGGACAGCTACGAGATGGCAGAGATTCTCGGCCAGCCGTGGTCTGCCTGGAGCGGGGCCGTCAACGTGCTGGCCATCCCGTCGCCGTCGGGCGTGCGGTCCCGGTATTTCCTCCAGGATGCGATCCGGGCTTGGGGCGACGAACCACAACGCATTTCGCAGATCCTGGCGTGGGTCACGGCGAGCACAAACATCCCGCGGCTGCGGATGCACGTGCGGCCCGAGGGTGTCACGCAGCTGTCCATGCGCCGGCGCATCGAGAAGGTGCGCGCGACGAGCGCTCAGATGACCGCAGCGCAGTTGCGTCAGGCACTGGATGAGGCCTCGAAGCGCGCCGAGTGCTTTTTCGACGAGATCGTCCAAAAAAACGCAGGCCTTGAAGTTGAACTCTCGCGCTACAAGGACGATCTTGAGGAGACGCAGGACAAGCTGCGGACGGAGAGCTTTCAGCTTAAGTCCCTGAGGGATCGGATTTCCTCCGTCGGCGACGGCGGCGGTGCCGCCGTCGATCCCGAGGTGCTTCTGGAGGCCGCGCTCAAGGATGAACTGAGTCCACTCGATTGCCTGAAGCTCATCGAGCAGGTCTATGTCAACAGGTGTACGGTCCTGGACAGTGCCCGCAGCAGCGCGAGGAAGATGACGAGGTTCATCTACGGGCGCGAACTGCTCGACCTGCTGAAGCGGCTGGTCACGACGTACCGCGACGAGCTGGTGGACGGGGGTGATACCAAGGCGCGTCTGGTGTTTGGGAAGAACGAGTACGCAGCCAAGGAATCGGAGACGGTCATGAAGAACAAGCGCATGCGCCGCCAGAGGATCTTCGATTACCACGGGACCCAAGTCGAGATGTTCAGCCATCTAAAGAGAGTCTCCTCAAATGCGTGTGGGTAGCGGCGGCGCCAGTTCTATGCCTCCACAGCAGAGGAACAGCATCGAGATCAACGCGCCGGGCGAGTGGAAGCCATAGGCGCGACGCGCGATCACCCGCAGCTTGTTGTTGATGCCCTCCACCGGACCGTTCGTCATCTTCGTGTCCAGGTACGCCAGGATGCCTTCAGCGTGTTTCCGAATCGTACGCCCCAGCTTCACGAACGGCGTCAGGCGGGACCGCGCAGCCCACTCCAGCCACTCATCGAGCAGCGCCGGCGCATCCTCGGGTGTCGCCTGCCCCAGGATCGTCGCCAGGTACTCCTTCAGTTCGTAGGCCCGGTCCAGCGCCCGGTTCTTACGACGCAACGTCTCCAGACGCCGGGCCTCACCAGGCCTCAGCCGCGCCGGGTGCTTCAGCAACGCATAGCGCGTCCCCTTGAGCGCCTTCGCATCCTCCGGCTCCGAGGCCAGCCGCCGCTGCTCCGAACGCCGCACCTCGTCAACCGCATCCGCCGCAAGCCGTTCAACGTGAAACCGGTCGAACACCACCCGCGCGTGCGGAACCCACGCCCGCAGCGCCTTCTGCCAGCTCGACGCCAGGTCCGCCGTCACCAACTCGATCCGCGCACAGCCACCAGGTCCCAACTGCTCGAAGAAGGCCCCCAGCGTCTCGGCGCTGCGCCCCCGCCCCGCCCAAACCACCCGACGCTCGTCATGGTCAACCACGATCGTCAGGTAGCGGTGACGCTTCCGGTAGCTGAACTCATCGACGCCGATTCGTCTCAGCTTGGCGAACCGAGCCCCGTCCAGCCGCCGCGCCACAACCCGTTCCACGATGCTGCCCACCGTCACCCACGATATCCCCAGCAGGCGGCTCACCGCCGTCCGGTCCGTCACCTGCGCCAGATACGCCGCCAATTCCTCGAACCCCGACGTGAACACGCTGCTGCCGCTCGCCCACGGCACCTGCTCCACCTTCACCCCGCGGCAACGCCGGCACGACACCCGCCACGGCGCATACCGCAGCCACGCCGGCATCCGGCCCCAGGACAGATGCCGCCACTCGCGCACCGGCTGCCGGTCATACCGCGGCGACCGCTTCCCGCACGTCCCGCACCGGGAACGCCGCCACGCCGGCTCCACCGACACCGTCAACGGACCGTCGGCGGCCATTTCCACCTGCTTGACGTACATCTGCGTGACACCCAACAGCCGCCGTAGTAACGTAGTCAGACGCATGGGGCTCTCCTCCTCGCGGGTCGTGGTGATACACGCCCATGAGACCAGGAAGCCCCTTGCGTTTGCAACCGCTTCCGCCAAGCGAGACGACGCACGCGGCCCCGACAACACCCTTGGCCCCGCCCAACGGGCGTCCGCCGCCGGCGCCGGGACCCGAGGTGGCCGTTGGGGCAATCAGCCAGCGTCTATCCCCGAACCGCCAGCCGTCGCGCTTTCCGCGTTGTCGTGGACGGCCGGGACGCCCCCGTCCAGGCCGGGCCGCAAGGCCCATATCTGCTGCTTGAGCGGAGGGACGGACGGTGTGTCACCCGAAGGGCCGCAGCGCAGCGAAGGACGCGCGTAGCGCGTTGACACGCCGGCCGGCCCGCAGCTACTCCGCTCCGACTATATCCCGCCACGGTGCGCCACGCCCGCCGCCGGTCAGGTGAACTGCCAGCACCCCTCGCCGACCCGCCGATCGCGCCTCAACCCACCCACACCCGTTTGAGGAGAGCCTCTAACCCGGATTATTCGTGAAGGTGCTGATTCTGGAGAGACACAGGAGCCTCCATGTGGTACAAACGCAGTGCTGACAAACGTTTAGCCACGATGGAGGCCCCTGCATGGCGGCTGACAAGATATCACAGACTGTCCTGTTCCCGGAGCTCTTCGACAAGCCCGTCGTCGCCACGTTCGACCGCGAGCAGGCGAGCTCGGATGGTGGCGCCGTCCTCCTCAAGGCGGCCGAGCGGGTGTACGGCCTCGTCAAGGCGTTTGCCGGGTGTCTCGCCGACAAGCGCGCGCCGGAGAAGATTCGGCACACGCTCGCGGAGCTGATCGGACAGCGGATCTTCGGCATCGCGTGCGGTCATCCCGACGGCAACGACGCCGACCACTTGGCGGAGGATCCCATCCACAAGCTGCTGCTCGGGCGGGACCCCGTGGCCGGCGCGCCCTTGGCGTCGCAACCAACGATTTCGCGGTTCGAGAACGGCCCGGGCCGCGGCGCGCTCTACCGGATGGCGCGGGAGTTGGCGGCGTGCGTGATCGAGCGGCATCGACGCCGCCTGCGGCGGCGGGTGTGGCGGGTCACCATCGATCTGGACCCGACCGACGACCGGACGCATGGCGCGCAACAACTGACGTTCTTCAACGGGCACTACGACAGTTGGTGCTATCTGCCGCTGCTCGCGTTCCTGACTTTCAACGACGAGAAGGAGCAGTATCTGTGCGCGGCGGTGCTGCGGCCGGGCAAGGCGGTGGCGGCCGACGGGACCCTGAGCTTGCTGTGTCGGCTGCTGCCGATGCTGCGGGCGGCGTTTCCGGCGACTCGGTTTCTCGTCCGGCTCGACGGGGGCTTTGCGACCCCGGAGATCCTCGATTTCCTGGATGCCGAACCTGGGCTCGACTACGTGGTCGCGATGGGGAAGAACGCGGTGTTGCAGCGGCATGCCGAATCCGCGATGGCCGTGGCCCGCGCGCAGAGCGAGGCCAGTGGCCGAACCGAGCACGTCTATACCGACACCCGCTACGCGGCCCGCACGTGGGGCCGCGAACGCCGGGTCGTGATCAAGGCGGAAGTGGTCCGGCTCAAGGGTCGCGAGCCGCGGGACAATCCGCGCTTCGTCGTGACGAATCTCTTGGAGAGCTCGCGCTTCGTCTACGAGAGGGTCTACTGCGCCCGCGGGGACATCGAGAACCGGATCAAGGAGTTGCTGGATGGCCTGCAGATCGACCGCACGAGCTGCTGCAAGTTCCTGGCGAACCAGTTGCGCGTGTTGCTGACCGCGGCGGCCTACGTACTCATGCAGGAGCTGCGGCTGCGGGCGGCGCGCACCGGCTGTGCCCGCACCCAAGTGACGTGGCTGCGCGACCGGCTGCTGAAGCTGGGGGTGCATGTCGTCGGCTCGGCGCGCCGCATCGTCCTGCATCTACCACGGGCGACGCCCCATCTCCACGCGTGGCGGCGCATCGCGCTCGCGCTCGGCGCCCGCGCGGGTTAGTCAGAGCCCGCGCGGGGGCTCGGCGCACGTCTCGGTCCCGGGCGGCACCGCCCGTTCCGGCAGAACCTTCCCCCCACTTGGCCTCCGCAACCGCCCGGTGCCCGTGAAGGGCCACTCCACGCCTCCTGCCGCGTCCGTCGCCGCGTCCGAGAGGCTCCGCTCGCGGTCAAGCAGGCCCGGCCCCAGCAGAGCCTTCCCTGCCGCCCGCCTCTCCGCCACCGCCCGACGGCACGACCGGCTACTCTACGCCGCGGTGCGCGCGCCACCACGTCCGAGGCCCTGCTCGCGGCCGATCATGCCCCGTCCGTGACGGACGCCCGAGCTTCATGAATAATGCAGGCTAAAGATCGGTGTAGAGGACGACCCGACGCGGACGATACGCGTTCATTTCCATTGGGACGGAGACCGTCAGAAGATCGTGATCGGGCATTGCGGCGAGCATCTTCCGGTCTCCAGCCGCTGAGACCCGTCGCGTGCCGCTGTGGCAGGGGGCTAACGCTGAAGGCGAATAGTCCGCGCGGCAGGTGCGCCGCGCCCTCCGTGGCGACTTCTCGCCTCGGTTGCCAGGACAAGGAGGGCCAAGCCGAGACGAGATACCGTCGGGCCATCGACCCACAGTGGCCAGCCTCGGAATCTCGGGATTCCGGCGTGATCGCTCGGACGACCGGGACAGCCCTGTCCACACACGGCTTCGGTGGTCCAGTGGATTCCTATTTTGAAAGAGGGATACAACGAGGGAATCACGGTCCTCCGGTGTCCTATAAGGCATTTGTTATGAGATGTTTACGGGATATGAGTGGTGGTCAGCACCGGATTGACCGCCGGCCGCCGAAGAATGAGGCGCCGTGGCCGCCATCCCGAAAAGGCTCTCTCGGCTGCCTTCATCCGAACCGCGCCGCCAGGACGGCACGCCGACGGTAACGGCCTGTACCTGTTCGTCCAGCCTGTCGCCACACGAAGCTGGATCCAGCGGATCGTCATCCGCGGACGCCGTCGCGAGATGGGACTCGGGAGTGTCGCTCTCGTCTCGCTCGCCGAAGCCCGCGAGCTGGCCCTCGCCAATCGCAAGCTGGTGCGGTCCGGCGGTGACCCTCTGGCCGACAGGTGCCGGGCGGAGGGCGTTCCCACCAGTGCCAAAGCGGCCCGGCGCGTCAAGCCGCTGCGCGGCTGGGTCGTGTCTCAGTTCGAAATGCCGCCGGCAGCGCTCTCAGATCCGGCGCCGGCAAGACTAGCATCCCCGGCACGCCAAAGTCGTAGCCTCACCGCGGCGCGAATCCAACGGTCAGCGATAGCCGAAAGTTCGGCTCGTAGCCGACTCGGACCTCCGGCGCGATGAAGACGCGGCGGCTGGCTGTCCACCTAGTGACCCCGACGCCGAACGCCGGGGCGAGGCCCGGCGCAAACTTCCACCCCCCTGCCAACCGGTTGGAACCGTAGTAGACCGGGCCTCTCATGATCAGGTACGGGACCGTCCTACGGTCTGGGGGCGCCAGATCCTTGACCACGTCCAGCGCGAGCTGGAAGTCGGTGTGTCGCTCGCCCCGCATGGTCAGGCCCTCGACTTCGAACCCCCAGCCGCGGGCGCCGAGGTACTTCCGCCAGGACGCGCCGGCGATGGCGTGGGTTTCTGCCTCAATGAACGTCCCGAGCCCGATGCTCCCGCGAATCTGTGCGGGGCGGGGTTGTGCTTGGAGCGTACCGGGGAGGGCCAACATCAACAGAGTTGCAAGCGTGATGGTTCGCGGCATGGCGGCCTCCTGTCCCGCAGGGGGAATTCCGGCTCTCCTCAAACGGGTGTGGGTGGGTTGAGGCGCGATCGGCGGGTCGGCGAGGGGTGCTGGCAGTTCACCTGACCGGCGGCGGGCGTGGCGCACCGTGGCGGGATATAGTCGGAGCGGAGTAGCTGCGGGCCGGCCGGCGTGTCAACGCGCTACGCGCGTCCTTCGCTGCGCTGCGGCCCTTCGGGTGACACACCGTCCGTCCCTCCGCTCAAGCAGCAGATATGGGCCTTGCGGCCCGGCCTGGACGGGGGCGTCCCGGCCGTCCACGACAACGCGGAAAGCGCGACGGCTGGCGGTTCGGGGATAGACGCTGGCTGATTGCCCCAACGGCCACCTCGGGTCCCGGCGCCGGCGGCGGACGCCCGTTGGGCGGGGCCAAGGGTGTTGTCGGGGCCGCGTGCGTCGTCTCGCTTGGCGGAAGCGGTTGCAAACGCAAGGGGCTTCCTGGTCTCATGGGCGTGTATCACCACGACCCGCGAGGAGGAGAGCCCCATGCGTCTGACTACGTTACTACGGCGGCTGTTGGGTGTCACGCAGATGTACGTCAAGCAGGTGGAAATGGCCGCCGACGGTCCGTTGACGGTGTCGGTGGAGCCGGCGTGGCGGCGTTCCCGGTGCGGGACGTGCGGGAAGCGGTCGCCGCGGTATGACCGGCAGCCGGTGCGCGAGTGGCGGCATCTGTCCTGGGGCCGGATGCCGGCGTGGCTGCGGTATGCGCCGTGGCGGGTGTCGTGCCGGCGTTGCCGCGGGGTGAAGGTGGAGCAGGTGCCGTGGGCGAGCGGCAGCAGCGTGTTCACGTCGGGGTTCGAGGAATTGGCGGCGTATCTGGCGCAGGTGACGGACCGGACGGCGGTGAGCCGCCTGCTGGGGATATCGTGGGTGACGGTGGGCAGCATCGTGGAACGGGTTGTGGCGCGGCGGCTGGACGGGGCTCGGTTCGCCAAGCTGAGACGAATCGGCGTCGATGAGTTCAGCTACCGGAAGCGTCACCGCTACCTGACGATCGTGGTTGACCATGACGAGCGTCGGGTGGTTTGGGCGGGGCGGGGGCGCAGCGCCGAGACGCTGGGGGCCTTCTTCGAGCAGTTGGGACCTGGTGGCTGTGCGCGGATCGAGTTGGTGACGGCGGACCTGGCGTCGAGCTGGCAGAAGGCGCTGCGGGCGTGGGTTCCGCACGCGCGGGTGGTGTTCGACCGGTTTCACGTTGAACGGCTTGCGGCGGATGCGGTTGACGAGGTGCGGCGTTCGGAGCAGCGGCGGCTGGCCTCGGAGCCGGAGGATGCGAAGGCGCTCAAGGGGACGCGCTATGCGTTGCTGAAGCACCCGGCGCGGCTGAGGCCTGGTGAGGCCCGGCGTCTGGAGACGTTGCGTCGTAAGAACCGGGCGCTGGACCGGGCCTACGAACTGAAGGAGTACCTGGCGACGATCCTGGGGCAGGCGACACCCGAGGATGCGCCGGCGCTGCTCGATGAGTGGCTGGAGTGGGCTGCGCGGTCCCGCCTGACGCCGTTCGTGAAGCTGGGGCGTACGATTCGGAAACACGCTGAAGGCATCCTGGCGTACCTGGACACGAAGATGACGAACGGTCCGGTGGAGGGCATCAACAACAAGCTGCGGGTGATCGCGCGTCGCGCCTATGGCTTCCACTCGCCCGGCGCGTTGATCTCGATGCTGTTCCTCTGCTGTGGAGGCATAGAACTGGCGCCGCCGCTACCCACACGCATTTGAGGAGACTCGGAATTCCCCGCTGTCTGGAAATGCGCAGTCGGCGGGAGAATCGGCTCAGGCGGTCAGGCCATTCAGCTACGGGTGCGGGTGACACACCGCCCGCGGGCTTGGGCAGGGCAGCTATGACCCGCAGGCAGGATTGCGGCCCGACACGGGACCGCATCGACGACGACGGCGAGCGGACACGGTCACGCCGTCACCCTGTGCGACCACGACGGCGCGATGCAGGTGGTCGGCGACGAGCCGAGCCACGTCCGGGAGCGACGGCCAGGCGCAACCGGCGGCAAGGGGTTCGAAGGGGAGTGCAGCATCCCCTCGCCAGATCCCAATGTACGCACATTGGGTAGGCTGGCTCCTGCCATCTACATGACAGGAGCCAGCTGTTCCCGTGCGCTGTTTCCGTCGTTCGTGAGCCGGTCATTCCCGACCTGGTGAGTGGGTCCGGATCCTCAAGTGCGGATCCGTTTCCGACTTGAGGTTGCCCCGTCGTCATCTGCCGCGGTTGCTCCGATCGGACGGCTCGGCGTTGTTGGAATCGGGTGGGTCGGTGTTCAGATGTCATATGCTCCGGTGGACCTCGTCCCGTGTGCCCCGGACGGTCGTTCTGGTTCGGTGGATGGTCCTGGTTCCGTGGACGGCCGTGCTCCTCGTTCTGGAGATCGACGTTGTTCCGCTACGGCACGGTGACGATTCAGCGTAGCACGTATTCTTTTTAAACTATTGAATATAAATACTTTACCGTAATGGACCACCTTGGAACGTACGAGCGCGAACGGGACCGGACGGGTATCCCGTACGACCTAATACCTGTACCGACGAGACCGTCTGGCAGCCTCAGAATTCCGTCATGGGGGCACTCGGCCCGCCGGCCGCGAGCCCCGGTGATGGACTACTCCTGCTGCGGGGACCATCTATGAGGTCCGACCATCGGGTTGCGATCGGGGAAAGATCCGACCGGGACAATCGCCCCGGCCTCGTCACCGAGGCCGATTGGGTACCGAGCTTCTGGAATTTCCTTCTCAAGCTGGATCGCGCGGATCTGATCGCCGAGTTGATCCAGAACGATCTGGATGAGGGAGCCACGCGAACGGTCATATCGTTCGAGCGCGACCGCCTGGTCTGCGAGGGAAACGGCAGGCCGGTCGACATCGCCGGTTGGAGGCGACTTCGCTTGATCCAGGGCGCCGGCGACCAAGTGCCCGCCAAATCGCGCAAGATCGGCGTCAAGAATCACGGCCTCAAGACCGCGTTCACGATCGGAGACGAGATCCGGCTGTCCTCGGCAGGCCGCTCCATCATCCAGACCTTGTACGCCCGAGGCCGCGGCAAGGCTCCCCGCCCGGGCGCCTCGGACGTGCCAGAGCCCGATCCGGACGCGCCCGATGAAGGTTGCCGCGTAGTCATCACGTACCGCAGGACCGATGTCGAGCCGCCGGTCGGCGAAGCGATTCGACTCGGGGCGGTCGACACTGACGACATCGACGATCTGTTCGCATGCGCCTGCGCCGCCACGCCCGAACAGTTCGCGGGAATCGTCTCGCCCGACTTCGCGCGCCGCTACGAGGTGGTGATTCGGCATTGGAGACTCGGCGAAGCGCGGTTCCTGTTCTCGTGCAGCCGCCCGCGCCGCGTCCGCAAGCGTGTCGAGGTGTTTCGCCGAGGCTGCGTCGTCAGCGGCACCGTATCGGGGCTGCCCGACAACCTGCAAGAAGAGGTCGCCCGCCGGCTCCTGCCCTTGAGGGGGCGTCTGCGCGAGCGCGCCGCGGATTTCTTTCGCCGGGGCGCCCGGGGTGACCGATTCCTGGTCGAGGTGTCCTGGCCCGTCAACGCCCGCGGCCGCCCGCGTGCCGGAACCGGGAGATTCCGGTATCCCATCGGTTATCCCGCGACCTCCGAGGAGGCCAGAACGGGGCACGGGGCGTTCTTCAACGCGCCGATCGTATCGGACACGCAGCGCCATGGGCCGGCCACGAACGACCCCACCAATGCGGAGTTGCGGGATGCGTGCGAGTCACTGCTCGTCGACGTTCTCGTCAATCATGTTCTCCCGCGGTGGGGCGCGAGCGGACTGTGGCCCCTGGTGCCCGACACGCCCTCGGATGTTGCCGTGGTCCGGCCGTTGCTCGCCGTTCTCGCTGTCCGGGGCGCCGTGCCGGCGGTGAGCCGGGACGAGGCCTTAGCCTGCATTATTCATGAAGCTCGGGCGTCCGTCACGGACGGGGCATGATCGGCCGCGAGCAGGGCCTCGGACGTGGTGGCGCGCGCACCGCGGCGTAGAGTAGCCGGTCGTGCCGTCGGGCGGTGGCGGAGAGGCGGGCGGCAGGGAAGGCTCTGCTGGGGCCGGGCCTGCTTGACCGCGAGCGGAGCCTCTCGGACGCGGCGACGGACGCGGCAGGAGGCGTGGAGTGGCCCTTCACGGGCACCGGGCGGTTGCGGAGGCCAAGTGGGGGGAAGGTTCTGCCGGAACGGGCGGTGCCGCCCGGGACCGAGACGTGCGCCGAGCCCCCGCGCGGGCTCTGACTAACCCGCGCGGGCGCCGAGCGCGAGCGCGATGCGCCGCCACGCGTGGAGATGGGGCGTCGCCCGTGGTAGATGCAGGACGATGCGGCGCGCCGAGCCGACGACATGCACCCCCAGCTTCAGCAGCCGGTCGCGCAGCCACGTCACTTGGGTGCGGGCACAGCCGGTGCGCGCCGCCCGCAGCCGCAGCTCCTGCATGAGTACGTAGGCCGCCGCGGTCAGCAACACGCGCAACTGGTTCGCCAGGAACTTGCAGCAGCTCGTGCGGTCGATCTGCAGGCCATCCAGCAACTCCTTGATCCGGTTCTCGATGTCCCCGCGGGCGCAGTAGACCCTCTCGTAGACGAAGCGCGAGCTCTCCAAGAGATTCGTCACGACGAAGCGCGGATTGTCCCGCGGCTCGCGACCCTTGAGCCGGACCACTTCCGCCTTGATCACGACCCGGCGTTCGCGGCCCCACGTGCGGGCCGCGTAGCGGGTGTCGGTATAGACGTGCTCGGTTCGGCCACTGGCTTCGCTCTGCGCGCGGGCCACGGCCATCGCGGATTCGGCATGCCGCTGCAACACCGCGTTCTTCCCCATCGCGACCACGTAGTCGAGCCCAGGTTCGGCATCCAGGAAATCGAGGATCTCCGGGGTCGCAAAGCCCCCGTCGAGCCGGACGAGAAACCGAGTCGCCGGAAACGCCGCCCGCAGCATCGGCAGCAGCCGACACAGCAAGCTCAGGGTCCCGTCGGCCGCCACCGCCTTGCCCGGCCGCAGCACCGCCGCGCACAGATACTGCTCCTTCTCGTCGTTGAAAGTCAGGAACGCGAGCAGCGGCAGATAGCACCAACTGTCGTAGTGCCCGTTGAAGAACGTCAGTTGTTGCGCGCCATGCGTCCGGTCGTCGGTCGGGTCCAGATCGATGGTGACCCGCCACACCCGCCGCCGCAGGCGGCGTCGATGCCGCTCGATCACGCACGCCGCCAACTCCCGCGCCATTCGGTAGAGCGCGCCGCGGCCCGGGCCGTTCTCGAACCGCGAAATCGTTGGTTGCGACGCCAAGGGCGCGCCGGCCACGGGGTCCCGCCCGAGCAGCAGCTTGTGGATGGGATCCTCCGCCAAGTGGTCGGCGTCGTTGCCGTCGGGATGACCGCACGCGATGCCGAAGATCCGCTGTCCGATCAGCTCCGCGAGCGTGTGCCGAATCTTCTCCGGCGCGCGCTTGTCGGCGAGACACCCGGCAAACGCCTTGACGAGGCCGTACACCCGCTCGGCCGCCTTGAGGAGGACGGCGCCACCATCCGAGCTCGCCTGCTCGCGGTCGAACGTGGCGACGACGGGCTTGTCGAAGAGCTCCGGGAACAGGACAGTCTGTGATATCTTGTCAGCCGCCATGCAGGGGCCTCCATCGTGGCTAAACGTTTGTCAGCACTGCGTTTGTACCACATGGAGGCTCCTGTGTCTCTCCAGAATCAGCACCTTCACGAATAATCCGGGTTAGAGTTGCTGTCGCGGAGAAAGAGCAGGAGGCGCCATGCGGGCCGCCCGCGGTTGCCCGCAAGCTCGGGGAGGCGCCGCCGGTATCGGTTCGTCGTGCCGCTAGCGTCGTGGACGATGCGGGGAGTCGAGCCGGCGCTGGCCGCCATTTGTCCGCCTTCCGAGCGGCAAGTCGATCCTCGAATCCCCGAGGACATCATCCGCCTCCTCGCAAGCCCCGAGACGGAGGGTCATGGCGAGCACTTCGTCGACTTCACGGAGGATGACGCGTTCCATGCTCTCACCGGGGCCGGGAGCGAGCGCTTCGACCATGTCGGCCCTCCGGTGACCGAACTGGCGAATCCCCTGTTTGCCAGCGCATGCCTCGACGTGATCCGGACGGCGCTTCGCGAGGGTGCGTATGGGAGCGCGGCTGAAGACGAGTTACTGGCGAGAATCAGCCTTCCCGATTCCTTCTGTACGGCGAGACCGTGCAACGAGTTGTATACCGGCGCGTCGGTTCCGCCGGACATACCGGGCCTGCGGATTCCGTCCTTCCTGCATGACGATGTGGCGTCGCATCCACTGCTGCGGAGTCGGAAATGGCGCCGGCCGGTGTACACCTTCCGCGAGTTCCTGGACGCCGGCGCACTGGCGCAGGCCGGTGAGGAAACGCGAAGACGGTTCTGGGAATGGCTCCGAAAGAACGGGCGTTCCGTTCCACCGGCCCAACGCCGGAGGCTGGCGGACCTGCCGATATGGCCGGACGTCGACAGCCGCTTCTGCACGCTCGGGGATCTGTGTGAGCCTCGCTCGCGGTGGATCGCGGCGATTCTCTCGGAGGCGATCTCGCGCCCGCATGAGCACGTGCGCCGATCAAGACTTGTGACCACACGTGGCGGTCGGCCGATGTCGCTGCGCCGCACGCCCTCAGACAGCGAGACTGCGGACTGGCTCGAGGGCCGCGTGCACGCGCTGACCGACGCTGAGAGGCCGGCACGGGAGGCGATGAAGGCCCTGCGGAAGCTGCAGTCCGATCTGGCCGTTCTCCTGAAGGATGCTGCGATCGCGCGCGGCTTTCGAGCCGACGTCTCTCTTCCGGCGCTCGCTCGGGACGGATCCCTTCAGAGACGCGAGGGACTGGTCGAGCCAAGCCGGTCGGTCAATCGACTGGCTCTGAGAAAGAGATTCCTGCTCAAGGGAACGCGTCACGATCGCAGCCTCAACGTTCTTTGCAAGCCGTTGTCGGAGCCGACGGCGGAGATGCTGCTGGCAACGTTCGACGCGGATCCGGCGAATTCGAAGGCCCTGCAGGCGCGGCTTGAACAGTTCGAGGCAGTTACCACGACTAGGCTGTGGATGCGCGGTTGGCTCGCGGACAAGGCCATTATTCCGGCGAATGGGGAATTCTGCGCATTCCGGTGAAGTTGAACGCCAGATCCGGGGATGGTGAACACGGAATCCGGCGAACGTGAACGGCTCGTCGGAGCACAACGACGTTTCCTCGGTCGGTTTCCTCCCATCGGCTTCGCAACGGGTGTTCGAGTCCTACCCGTGACGTCGTTTTCGAAGAGTACAACGATCTTGCCTGTGGAGCGTATGGGCGGCGTTCTGGGCTGTCCAAGGCGGTGTGGGAAACGCGCCTCGACGCGGGTGCAGTCAGCCGCCAGCGTATCGTGCGCGTTTTCCATACCGCCGGTGCGCTCCACGGGCCGGCCTGCCCCCGGCGGGGACCGGCGGCGTGCTGGACCGGGGCTGACCTCGGTAGTGCCGCGGTGGGGGCTGGCGTTGGGATGCTCATGTCGTCTGCCGGGTGCGGGTCTTCGGCGCGTCGTGCGTCCGTCGCATCGAGCGGCCCTTCAACTCGATGCGGTGCGCGTCGTGGAGCAGGCGGTCGCAGATGGCGTCGGCCTGGTTGGCGTCGCCGATGACGGCGTGCCAGTCGGCCACGGGCAACTGGCTGGCGATGAGGGTCGAGGCGCGTTCGGCCCGGTCCTCGATGACCTCGGTGAGGTCGCGCCGCTCGGCGTCGCGCAGCGGTGCGATCATCCAGTCGTCGATGGCGAGCAGGTCGAGCTTGGCGAGGCGAGTCAGGAGCCGGGCGTAGGACCCGTCGCCGCGGCCCACGGCGAGCTCGTGCAGCAGGCGCGGCATCCGGACGTAGCGTGCGGTGAAGCCGCGGCGGCAGGCCCGTTCGACGAACGCGCAACAGAGGAAGCTTTTTCCGATCCCGGTGGGACCGATCAGGACCAAGTTGTGACGCTCGGCGACCCACGCGCAGGCGCCGAGAGTCAGGACCTGCTGGCGGTTGAGCCGGCGCGGATGGGTGAAGTCGACGGCCTCGAGCGTGGCGGGATGGCGCAGCTTGGCGGCGCGGAGCCGCCGCTGGAGCTTGCGCTGCTCGCGGGCCGTCCATTCGGCGTCGACGAGCAGGCCGAAGCGTTCCTCGAAGCCGAGGGCGGCGGCCTCGGCGGTCTGGAGCTGGTGGTGGCAGGCGTCGGCCATCGCGCCGAGCTTCATGGCGTTGAGCTTGTCGAGGGTCTGTTCGATCAGCATGGGTCCTCCCCAGTGGTGGTCGCGGCGTAGTAGTCGGCGCCGCGGATGTTGGCGTGGGTGGGCGTCGGGGCGGTCTCGGCCGGCGGCTCCAGGGGCAGACGGTCCTGGCCGGTGGCGAGGATGTTCTTGACGGTGTGGAAGCGGCAGGAGCCGAGGGCCATGGCGCGGGCGCTCGCGGCGTCGAGCCGGGGGTTGCCGTGCTGCCGCCCCAACCGCATGAGCCCGAGCACGGCCTTGTATCCCTGCTCCGGATGGGGGCGGCTCTCGAGGATTCGAGCGACGAGCTCACCGGTCGCCGGTCCGACCTTCTCGGCCCAACGGATGAGACGCGACGGGGTCCACTCGGCGTGCGCGCGATGGGCGCTCGGCATGTGCTCGGCGACGGTGGACGGCTGTCCGTCGTAGCGGCGGGGGTGCGACGACACGCGGCGGCCTTTGAAGAAGACCTCGACGGTGGTCGTGGTGTAGCGGACCTCGACCTGCTCGCGGAGGAGCTGGAACGGCACGCTGTAGGCGTGCCGCTCGACGAGGACGTGGTAGTCGATGGAGACGCGGCACAGCTTCCAGTACGCGAGGACATAGCGCGTGGCCGGCAGGGGTCGTAGCGCCGGGCGGTCGAGCTGCTCGTAGAGGGCGCGGCGGCTGATGCCCAGCTTCTTCATCGGCCGGTCGTTGAGCGCGTCGAGGCGGACGCGGATCGCCAGGTTCAGGGCACCGAGGCTGAAGAACGTCTCGTCGCGGAGCCGGGCGAGTATCCACCGCTGGGCCAGGAGTACTGCGCCCTCCACGGCGGCTTTATCTCTTGGTTTCCTCGGCCGCGCCGGGACGACGACGGCGCCGTAGTGGGCGGCGAGGTCCTCGTAGGTGCGATTGACGCCCGGCTCGTAGCGGCAGGGACGCGTGATGGCGCTCTTGAGCTGGTCGGGGACCCACAAGGCCGTCGTGCCCCCGTAGTACCCGACCATGCGGGTGTGGGCGTCGACCCAGTCGGGCAACTGCTGGGTGGCGGTCGCCTCGGCGTAGGTTAAGCCGCTGGCGCCGAGCACGGCGACGAACAGCTCGACGCGTCGCAATTCTCCGGTGTGCCGGTCGACCAGCGCCGGACGTTTCCCCGAGAAGTCGATGAACGTCTTCTCGCCGGCGCGGTGGACCTGCCGCATCGACGGCCGCAGCCGTCGCGCCCACTGCCGGTAGAGCTCGCAGAACTGGGTGCGGCGATAGCCGTGCGGATGAACCTGGGCGTACTCCTCCCAGAGGAGCTGCAGCGTGACGCCGTCGCGCTTGAGCTCGCGGTGGATGTACGCGCAGTCAGGCTGGCTCCGGTCGTGCACCGGGGCGGCGCGTGGGAACAACCGGGCCTCGAGGGCCGCGTCATCCAACTCGGCCGGCAGTGGCCAACCCAACCCTCGTTGTGCGGTCCGCTGCAGATACAGCGAGACCGTGCCCACGCCGATCGCGCAGGCTTGGGCTATCGCCCGGTGGGACAACCCCCGCTCGTGCTTGAGACGGAGAACCTCACGAATCTTCCTCACCAGTAGCCTCCGTGCCGGCATCGCCTCGCCCTCCTTTCGGAAGGCCAGCGTGCGGCGATCAGGCTACCGACGAGCGTTCACGATGACCGGATTCCGTGTTCCAACTTCACCGGATCCCGTGTTCAACATCCCGGATCCGGTGTTCAACTTCCGCCGGATCCGGCGTTCAACTTCCGCCGGATTACGCACGGCTTCTGAACCGCTACCTGCGGGTCGTGAGCACGCTCTCGTTGACCGTCGGTGACCGTCATGACTGAAGCCGCCGACCTCGTGTCCGCGCCGAAGTCGAGCTCGAGAAACTGCTCGGCGCGACGCGCACGTGGAACCACCAATTGGCGAGATCGTCGCTGTCCGGCGACTTGCGCCTTGAGCGTCCGGTATCTCTTCGTCTCAGCCTCCTGGCCGCCGAAGCCCACCGCCGGGAGTTGCTGAGCGAGGGACAGCTTGCCCGGTTGCTGCGCCTCGATCGCGTCGACTTGCGCCAGGATCCTGGACGCTGCCGCCGATATCGACAGCGCTGCCGACATCGAGTGTTTTGCCGCAGGAAACCGAACGCCCGGGGCGTTCACCTACGCCAGTTCGGGCTGCATGTCAATCCTCGTCCTCGGGGGGGGTGCACGTCAGATTCGTGAGATGGCTGTCAGGCGGCCCTGGCGGCTCGTCGTTCCCAGAAATCCTCGAAGCGGCCACTGAGCTTGCAGCACCGCAGGGCGATGATGGCGTTGGCGCCGGCCACGGTCCAGTGCATGCCGGCGCGCTTGAGCCGGGCGCCGATTGCGAGCTTGCATCCGGCCTCGACGACGCCCGACGACACGCAAAGACCCCACGCTCGGAACTCCGGATAGCGCATCCGGTGGCGGTTGCGGGTCAGGTAGTCGATACACTTGCGGGCCTCCTCGCAGGTCTCACTGTGGGCGCGCAGGGCGGTCAGGATCGCATCGATCCGCCCCGCGTCCAACTCGTCCCGCCGGTCCTTGCCCCACCGGGCGGCCAAGTCCGTGCCGGCGCCGTAGATGGCCTTGGCGACATCGCACAGATGCCCCTTGGCGTGGTAGATGTCGATGATTTCGATGGCGCTGGGGAACTGTTCGGCGGCCAGATTCCAGATCCACTCGGCCCCGTCGCCGATGACGACGCGCCGCGCCGCCGTGTCGAAGCCGCGCCGCCGCGCTTCGCGATACGCCCGTTGCGCGAACGGGGAGGGCAGCGGGTCGGTGGGGCGGCTGGCCGCGCTCTCGACCGCAGCGCTGTAGCTGACCGACCCGGGGTCGCGTTGGGGGAGGCCGTCGGCGTTGCGTGTTTCCGCCGTCCACACGGTGACGAGCTTGACCTCGCGGGTC
Source organism: Vicinamibacterales bacterium (assembly GCA_965229825.1). Taxonomy (GTDB): domain Bacteria; phylum Acidobacteriota; class Vicinamibacteria; order Vicinamibacterales; family UBA8438; genus JAJEEA01. The sequence goes on along the minus strand of CBDDJQ010000006.1, from coordinate 119,529 downwards.
TTGGCGGAGCCGTCGGGCTGCTTGCCGCGCCGGCCTTCCACCTCGGACTTGCGCACCGGCACGCCGGTACCATCCAGCCCCAGGTACATCGTCGCCGCCGCGCCGGGTGCGGGCTCGACCCTCTCGCGTTCGTCGGCCGCGACCTCGCGGCCCAGCGCTTCGGCGGTGCGCTCGACCTGTTTGGGGTCGACCGCCACGCCGGCCAGTTCCCCCATCCACTCGCTCGCTTCGGCGAAGCTGACGCTCGTCGCCGCCAGTCCCACCAGCCGCGCCGTGGCGGGCGACAGCGAGGTGTCTTGCAGACCCAGGGCCCGGTCGCGCGGACAGCTTCCGCTGCGACAGGCGGCGCAGTGGTAGTAGGCGCGGTCCAGCGTCAGCGACCCCAACAGCGTGGTGAAGGTCTTCGGGCGGCGGCCGGCGTAGTGCGCCGTCTGGCCGCAGGCGCACGCTATCGTCGAACTCGAATGGTCGGAATCGTCCGCGTCGAAGTACTCCGCCATCGCCTGAGCGGCGAGGCCGAGGACTTGGCGACGGAGGGCCTGCTCGAGGGCCTCGAAGTCCTGCGCGTCGACGCTCCCCGGCCCGATGAATGCATCGACTTCGGCCGCGAGCGCGGCTACGAACGCTGCGCGCCAATCACCTTGACGGCTTGGCTTGCCGTGGCGAGCGCTCGACGGTGAACGGTCTGCAAGAGAGTCTCGAAGTCCTGGGCATTCACGTTTCCTCGTTTGAGGAACGCGTCGACGTCGGCCCCGACCGCTGCCTCCAACGCGGCGAACAGCTCCTCGACGCCCCCTTTTTCGACCGCGTGATCGAGCGGTTCAGTCAACTGCGCCTCGGGCATGGTCGGAGTCCTCCTACCCGAGGAATCGGCCGATCAGCACTCGCTCAATACCCCCGACGGCAAATCCCCCACTTTCTTGTCGTGCACCCCCTCGGGGGTGGACCGCGGTTCGGAGCGGCCTGCCCCCGCGGCGCCGGTGCGGGACCGCCGGCAGTCCGGCCCGAGGCGGATTGACCGCCACTCGTACTGGCCTGCCCGCGAGGCGCGCCGTGACCCCTCGGGGCGACCGGCGCCCGGAGAAGAGGTGCCACGGCGCGGCTCACTCCGCCGTCGGCTCGCGGCGGGGCCGCCACAGCACGTGCATCGCCCAGTCGAGGTCGAGGCGCTCGCCGCCCCACGAGGGCGTCGCGGTGTCGGCGCCGATCTCGATGCCCGCCGCGGCCAGGCCGTCGTCGGTGGGCTTCAGCGCCGGCCCCGTCCACGCCGGTGCCGGCGGCGCCTCGACGAGCGGGCGGCCGTCCGGGTGCGCGAAACGCACGTTCCCGGCCGCGTCCATCGCGACGCGGAACCCCTCCTCGTGCACCGCCCGGTGGTGCCGGCGGCACAGCAGCACTAGGTTGTCGAGGGCGGTCCGCCCGCCGTCGGCCCAGTGCCGAACGTGGTGAGCATCGACACGACGGTTGCCGCAACCCGGGAACCGGCACTGCCGGTCGCGGGCGGCCAGCGCCCGGCGCAGGGCCGGCGAGATGGTCCGGGTGCGGCGGCCGACGTCGAGGATCTCACCGCCTGGGCCGTGCCGCATGGTCACGGTGGCGGCGTCGCAGGCCACGCGCCGGGCGGTCTCGGCCGAGACGTGGATGCCGCCCGCCTCGTCGAGCACCGTCTGGCTGCCGCCGGCCAGTGCCGACGGCGCCCCGGGACATGGGCCGGACACGCGCTGGCGCCTGGTCGCCGGCGTTCCCGCGGGAACGTGGCCGGTGCCCGCCTGTTGCCCCGACAGGGACGCCGGGTTCCCGGACGTTCCCGCGGGAACGAGGCCGCGGCTCGTCCGCGGTTCCGATTCGGATGCCGCGCCCCCGGACGTTCGCGCGGAGACGTCCGGCCGCGCCGGCGGCGCCTCCGCGTCCACGTGCAGCACCACCTGATACCGGTCGCCGGCCGTCCCGCGGTCGAGCCCGCCCGCCAGCGCCGCCTCCGCCACCGTCCCGATGGCGTCGGCCTGGCGCTGCGCGAACGTCGGCTCCTCCACGTCAGCCGCGGCGCCGGCCGGCGCGCCGGCGGCTTCCCCTTCCCCATCGGCGGTCGCGTCGGGCGCTTCGCCGTCCCCGCCGCCGTCCGGTGCCGGCGCGCGCCGCGCCTGGTCGCACGCCGCCTCCAGCGCCCGCCGCAGCGCCGCCCCGACCTCCGGCGTCAACCGCCCCCGGACCACCACCATCCCGTCCTCGTCCACCCACATCCGCAGCTCCCGGCCCGCGTTCCGCAGCCGGTCCTCGGCCTGCTCGGCGTTCCGGTCGATGCGCCGCCACGCGCGCGCGATGCGCTCCACGTGAGCCGCCGTGCCCGCTTGGCACACGTACAGCAGGTCGTCCTCGTTGTCCGGGGTGGCCACCCGCGTGACCGCGCGCACCTTCGAGTAGGAGATTCTGCCGCGGCGCATGGCGTCGCTCAGCTTCGGTAGCTTCCCGAGCGCGCGCGCCACCCGCACGTGCTCGCGGGCGGCTCCGGGCGCGAGGCCGGCGCGCCAGCTCAGCCACTGCGCGCACGACACGCAGCCGTCCCAGCCGCCCCGCTCGTCGAACTCGCGGATGAGGACGAGCAGCTCGTAGGTGGCGGCCTGGATGCGGGCGGACAGCTCGGCGATGCGGTCGCCGAGCCGGGCGAGCCGGCCTCCGTGGTCGCCGGGTGCCGTTGCTGGGTCAGGGGGCGGCATCTGGTCGGGCGATCCGCTGTCGCCGATGCCGTCGCCGGCGCGCGCGCCGTGCGTCTCCGTCGAGCCCGGGGCCGGTGCTTCGTCGGGTGATCCACCGTCGCTGCTGCGGTCGGGGCCACGCGCGCCAAGTGTCTCGGTCGGCGTAGGGGGAGGTGCCCCGTCGGGGAAAGCAACGCAGGCCGGATACTTGCGGGACTCGGCCGTCACGGGATCGTTGTCAGCGAGCATGAGCCATTGTAACCCCCGCATTTTCAACAGCTTGACGCGCCCGTCGGTGACCGATCGGTGCCCGAATCGAGGTTTATCGCGTTCCGGGCCGAGAACGCGCGACCTGCGGCCGGAGAGACCGTCCGAGAGGCGTTCCCGGCGGCATGCTCGACATCCGCCGACCCGCCCCAGGAAGCTGTCAAGTACAAAATGCAGGGCGAGCCCGGAAAACGCGCCAACGCAGTGGTTCACGTTCAGGCTGGCCTGGACTACGGGCCGCAGTCAGGCGCGGCCGTCGCGAGTTCCGGAACTGCCCGGTTATATGCCGGTCACGCGCGTCAACTTCGTCTCGGTCTCCTGGCCACCGAAGCCCACCGTCGGGAGTTACTGAGCGAGGGACCGCTTGTTCGGTTGTTTGTGCTCCGATCGCGCCGAGTTGCGCAAGATCCTGGACGCTGTCGCCGATGACGGTGCCGTCACTTAACCACTCACATGAGTGGTGTATGCTGTACCGACCGTGAAGACGCTGACGCGAATCCAACGTCGTGTGCTGAATGCAGTGCGAAAGCGCATTCAGGCAGGCGGTCCGCCTCCAAGCTACCGCGATCTTTGCGCCGAATTCGGGTGGTCCTCCACAGGAACCGCACGTGACCATCTCCGTGCCCTGCAGCAGAAGGGGTATGTGGACCTCCCTCGCCGTCGTGGTGGTCGTGTCACGCTTCGAAGCGAGAAGACGACCGGCCCTGGAGGAAGCGACGCCGGAACCGGGTCCGCGCCGCGCGGCACTAGCCCCTACGCGACAGGCGGGGGCGGCGTGACGTTCGAGCGGAAGGTGGCGGTCCATTACCTCTCCCGTCTGCTCGTCGGCGAGGGCGCCACTGAACTCGGCGACGGCCGGTGCGTCACGAGCGTCGCGTTCCAGCAGGCGCCTGAGCATTCGGTCGACGATCTTGTGGTGCGCGCAGCTCGCCCCGACGAGCAGGAGCCATCGGTGGTGCTTGCGGTTGCGGTTCGGCGTGCGCCGCAACTCGTGTCGAGCGACGAGTCCACGCGGAAGCTCGTCCGGGCGTTCGTCGAAGCCGTCGTCAAGGCGCCGACGGACGGACCTGAACATCGATGGTGCCTCGTGGTCGCAGGGCTGCAGCCGCACGCCGAGCAGCTCGCCGATCTGGCCGCCCTCGCCGCGACCCAGATGGACGCGCCCGGATTCTTCGACCTGATCCGCACGCCGGGCAAGTTCGACGCCGGTGTTCGCGGCAGGCTCGACCAGATCGAGAAGCTCGTGCAACGTGCGCTGCATGACCTCGGCCGAGCCGACACCGACACGGCCGACACGGTGCAGGTACAGCAACACGCGTGGCGGTTGCTGGCCGGGCTCTCGGTCTCGATGCCGCGACTCGAGGCGCCCGACGAGACCGATTGGGCGGAGGTCGCCAACAGTCTCATCCCGGTCGCGCGAGACTCCGATCTCGCAGCCGCGTCACGGCTTCGCGATCGACTCGTCACCCTTGCAGCCGAGTATTCGCCGAAGTCTGCGCGAGTGGACCTCACGGTCTTGCGGCGTGACGCGCACGACGCCCTCGATCCGACGGCGAGGCGCCACCAGCAAGGCTGGCAGGCTATCGACCATCTTCATCGCAGGGCGCTTGCATCTGTGCGCGACGAGATCAAGGAGATCGACGGCGACCGCCGCCTGCGCCTCGACCGCAGCGCTGCTGCTGAGGCTCTGGCCGAAACGGTGGCCGGCGCGGCGGCGGTGGTCGTGGGCGGGGAGTCCGGCGTTGGCAAGAGCGCGCTTGCCCTCGGTCTTCCGGGTACGGACGCGGCGGACGCCGACCGCGTACAGGCGTTGTGGATCAACTTGCGCCATGTCCACAAGCTGACGGTCGCGTTCGAGAAGACTCTGGGCTGCCCGCTTTCGACGCTTCTGTGCGAACTGAGCGCTCCCCAACGCATGCTCGTCATCGACGGCGCGGACGCCGTCGCCGAAGGCAGCGCCGACGCGTTGCGCTACCTCGTTGACGCGGCGCATGCAAGCGACGTGAAGGTGGTCGCCGTCGCGTCGGTCGACAACAAGCAGGTCGTGCGGGACACGCTCGCCGACCGCTTCGGCGCCGACGTCAAGGAACATGCCGTCGCGCCGCTGACCGACGCCGAGATAGCCGAGATCGTCACGACCTTCGAAGAGCTGGTCCAACTCGGCGCCGACCCGCGACCTCGCGAACTCCTTCGTCGGCTCGTCGTGGTCGACCTGCTCGTTCGCGGCGGCGTCAGCGGCGTTCCGCTGAGCGATGCAGACGCCATGCGCGAGGTGTGGTCGCGGCTGGTCCGTCGGCGCGGAATGTCCGACAGAGGGTCCCCCGATGCCCGGGAGTCGGTACTCCTCCGGCTGGCGGCCCTGGCGCTCGACGATGTCGACGACATGGAGAGGCTCGACGCCGTCCAGGCTCTGGATTCGGCGGCGCTCACCGGATTACGTCAGGATGGGTTGCTGAGGGAGCCCGTGGACGACGCGTTGGGAATCGGTCCCGAGTTCGGCCACGACGAGGTGCGCCGCTACGCCGTCGCCCGTCTCCTGCTGGCCGGCAGAAACCCAGCTTCGCGAATCACGAGGGCCGGCGCTCCCCGGTGGTCTCTCGCCGCTGCACGGCTCGCTTGTCAGGCGTTGCTGGCAGAGCCAGACGGGTCCGCTAGTCCGTTGCGTGGGAGGTTCGCTGCTCTGCAGGCGTCATTCGACGCCATCGTCGCCGCCGGCCATGGCACTCGCTGGGGCGACGTCCCCGGCGAGGCGATGTTGAGGCTCGGGAACCCCAACCCCGTGTTCCGCGATGCTTGGCCCGTGCTGCAAGCTGACGACGCGGCGGAGTTACGCCGACTCGCCCGCTTGGTCGATCAGCGGCTATGCACCGACGGCGTTGTCGACATCGTCGCCGTGGAGCCGATCATCACGCTCTTGCTCGAAGACTCCGTTCCGTGGCGGCGCGGTGAGTACGCGCAGCGTCTGCTGCGAGACTGGTTGCGAGCCCATGTCATGGCCGAAACCCCGGATGGGCACCCGCTACGAGTGCGGCTTCGCCAGCGCCTCGTTGCCGCGTGTTCAGCGGCGGAGCGCCGGGTTGCCGAGGAGCAGAGGGCTGCTGTTGCCGCCCGTGCCGCGCGAGCGCCAGAGGACTTGGCAGAGGAGCGGCGGCACGAGGAGAGCCATCGTTGGCTTATGTCCGAGATTGGCTCCGGCGGCCGGCGCCGCCGACAGCGACCCGAGATCGCCCCGGAGATCACAGACAAGATCATCGTTGAATTGCTGGCCCTGCTTGGCTCGGACATTGGCGAAGACGGCGAAGCGATTCTGCGGAGAGTCGCGCGGGACGCACCGCAATGGCTCGCGCCCGCGGTGGAGGAACTGCTGACTGGCCGCGCCCTTGCCGGCAACCGACGCGGGCTTCTGGCTGCACTGACCGAAGCGTACTACCTCGACGACGAGGCCGACGGTTCTGGTCCCTCGGACGATGGGGTTCGCAGGCACCGTGCTCGGAGCATGGGTGTAGTCCCGCTCGCAGCGTGGTACCGCGGTCCGTTCATGCCGCTGTTCCAGACCGATTTCCGCAACGGCGTCGCAGTGCTCAACCGGCTGCTCAACCATGCGGCGCGCATCCGCGCTCGCACCCTCACCCGTCTGGACGAAGCGAGGCTGCTCCAAGACGACGCCGTCGGCTCATATCAGACCGAACTCAAGATCACTGGTACTCGTCAAGTCTACATTGGCGACGAGCACGTTTGGCGCTGGTACCGTGGAACCGGAGTCGGACCCTACCCGTGCTTCAGTGCACTGCAGGCGCTGGAGCACGTGTGCGACCAACTGATCAAGCGCGGCACATCGATTGGCAGGCTAGTCGCGACGCTGCTCGACGGCTGTCGGAACCTTGCGATGGTCGGTTTTGTAGTAGGACTTCTCGTTCGGCACCTTGAGAAAGCGGACCGTGTGTTGGACCCGTTCCTGGTTGAACCGCTCATTTGGCACCTGGAGTTCGGACGGATCGTGCATGACAGGGGTCCTTTCGCGGCCGACTCCGAGGGACTCGTGGCACCGGAACGCCGCTCTTGGTCGCTCCGGGATGTGGCGATGCGCCTTGTGTTGGGAGCCAAGGTAGAACGCGCAGCGGAGCTGCGCGAACTCGGCAAGCGGCTTGTCGCCAACGCGCGTCGGCACATGGAGTCGACACCCGATGATGACCCAACCCAATCGAGGCCAGAAACCGACAATTTGGCTGAGGGGGACTTGGCGACGGTGCGTGGCTGGGCGAGCTGTTTCGATCGCGATAGGTACCGCATTCAGGAGGGGCCAAGCGGTATGCTGCATATTCAGGCCGCGCCGCCGGAGGACGTCGTTCGGGCGCTGCAGCACGGCAAGGAGCATCTGGAATCTGCGCAGGACGCCATGCGATTGGTCCTTCGCTACAGCAACAAGCCCGAAGAGGGTGGCGGAAGGACTATCGACCGCGAGGAGCTGGCGGCCGATGTAGCCGTCGCCCGGAAACTGATCGACGAGCCATCATCTTCCGACGGCCATGCCTGGGACGCGTCTGCCTTGGTAGCGGCCGCGACCCTTGAGGCCCAATTTGTGGGTGGTACTGACATCCCACGGGATGCGCTGGCCTTCGCCGCGGACACGGTGCTTCAGATCGGTGAGTGGGAAGGGGGCGGGCGGCCGTTCGAGTTCGAAGAGACGTTCTTCGAAGAGGGCGCCGACCGCAGCGCTGCGCGAGCCTTGCCGTTGTTACTCCTTCCCGTCGCCGCACCACTTCGGGTAGCTGTGGGTGGAGGGGAGGAGACGACGACGTTCGATCGCGCCGCGCGTGCCTGCGTCAAGCTCGCGAGAGCTGTCGCGAATGAAGTCCGGCTACACCTCGCACGTGGGCTTGACCACGCTTGGGGGACGCCGTGCACTGAGGTGGGCTCGTGCCACCACGAGGTAGGGCTGCAGATTGCCACGGAGACCATGCGTGACTGCGTACTTGGACGTTGGGAACCGGGCGTCGGACGACGCGGCCCCGTAGAACAGGAAGAGCCTTTGGCCCAATCGATTGCGAACGCGGAAAGGAACTCCATTCTACCGTCTCGGCTCGACGCCGCGATACGAGCACTGGCGCCTGCCTCCATGACCGATATCTGCGTGTCAGCGCGAGCGGAGGTATTGCTCTTGGCACTTCTTGCCGCTCAGCGTCGGTCGCTGCTGAGCGGCGAGCACGACAACATGGATGGTCGAGGCTCCCATACGCTCGTGAGTGCTCGCGCTCTGTTGACGCTCGCTGAGGATGGCGACGATACTGCTATCTACGAGCACGTCGATGCCTACGCGGCCAGCTCGGCCCTGTTGGGCACCTTGCTGCGCGCTCTCTCAGCGGCAGCGGAGGAAACGCCAAAGCGGGCGGAAACGGCGCGGCGCATTTGGACGGGGCTCATGCGCCATGTGCTTGAGCCGGATGTGACGGACAGCGCGGTATTTCGGGATCACTACTGCGGCGGTCGGACGCTCGCCGCCCTCATCCCGAACGGGGCGCCGCAGAACCGGTACCTTTACCGCGAAATCCGAGCGAAGCCGATCGCATGGTGGCAGCCGCTTGCATGGCGTTCTGAGATCGAGGCATGGCTGGAGCCTGCGGCCGGCAAAGCGGAATGCGTCGACCAGTTGCTCAGCTTTCTCGGCGTCCTGGCGGCCGAGGACCAAGTACGTACAGGGCTGCCTTGGGTTGCGAGGCTTGCGTTGGCGGACACTGCCCGGGTCGCGAGAGGTACGTATCTCCTGCCACAGTGGCTGATAGACACGCGCTCTGCGGCTGTCGATGCGGGTCTTGAAACCCTCTGGCAGGAGGTCGTCGATGCTCTGGTCGTCGAAGGGGTTGGGCGACTCGCGCCCTACTCGGAATAGTCGTGCCAAGATGCAAAGGCGGGCGCGTGGCCGGCCGCGGAGGCCGTGGAAGGCGGCTCCGAGGAGGGGCTGGCAGGATGGTGTGACGCCAAGGTGGCTGCATCAGGATTTGGAGCCGGACTGACTGTCGGACGCAGACGTGGCGATCGCATCTCGTGTGTGGATCTTCTCGGCGGATGGAATCCCGGAATCATCCGCGAGCAACTTGAAGAGGAGAGTTCTGGGACGATTCGGCTGGCGTGGTCGCTCATGCGGGGTGGCTCTTGCGTCAGGCGCTGCCGTGCGAGCCTCGGTAGGCGCCGCTCCGCGTTCCCAGCCCGACCGTCACGGAACGCTCGGAACGGGGTTGCCCCGCAGGTCGGTCAGGTCGCGGTACCCGGTTGCGCGGGCGCGCCCCGCGTGGGCGTTGGTGTAGAACCCCGCGGTGTGCAGGGTGATGGTGATCTCCTCGGTCCCGACGTTTTCCCAGTACCAGCCGTGGATACCGTTGAACGGCGCGGTGTAGGCGCCGTGGCCGTCGTCGAGGTCGCGGGCGTCGAAGCTCTCGGCGTAGCCGGCCGGCGCGCCGTCGGGCGAGGCGTGGAAGTTGTAGGTCACCGGGCCGCTGGCGTTCCAGGTGAAGAGCATGGTGCTGCCTTCGTCGAGCCGGTAGAAGTACTCCACCCATTCCGCCGGATAGAGGCTCATCTCGATCTGGTCGACGCGGTACTCGTCGTCCTCGGGGCTGATGGGCTGGGCCTGGCCGAGGGCCAGCAACCCGAACAGCCGGCCGGTGCCGAGGGGGTCGGCCCCGTACTCGGCCGGCAGGATCGCACCGAAGAGCACCGCGGCGGCGGTGAGGAGGGCGCAGCCGGTGGTGACGAGGATCTTGCGGCGCGAGGGCGGGGGCGGAACATCGGTCATGACGGAACCCGTAGCGTAGTGAGCCGGTTCAGGAGAACAGCACGAACCCGACCATCTGGATGCCGGCGAACAGGAAGCCGCCCACCATGAGCGCGGTGTTCGTGGCGAAGCTCCAGCGCGAGAAGCTGGGTCGGCTGCGCCAGTAGCCGAGCACCGCGACGACCCCGAACAGGGCGAGAATCTGGCCCATCTCGACCCCGACGTTGAAGCTCAGGATGTTGGCCACGAGGCCGTTGTCGGACACCATGAACTCCTGCAGCTTGGTGGCGAGGCCGAGCCCGTGGAAGAGCCCGAACACGAGGACCGCGATGCGCGTGTTGGGGGCGATGTTGAACACCCGCTTGAACCCGCCGACGTTCTCGAACCCCTTGTAGACCACCGACAGCCCGATGATGGCGTCGATGACGTAGGCGTTGACGCTGACGTCGGCGAGCACCCCGACGAGCAGGGTCAGGCTGTGCCCCAGCGTGAACAGGCTGACGTAGAGCACGACGTCGCGGAGCCGGCGCAGGAAGAAGATGACCCCGACCAGGAACAGCAGGTGGTCGTAGCCGGTCACCATGTGCTTGGCGCCCAGGTACAGGAACGGCCCCGGGGCCGGTCCGTCCACCGACTGGACGAACCCCGCGTTGGTCCCTTCCATCGGATGCGCCTGGACCGGCGCGTCCAGGACGGCGGCAGCGAGCCCGACGGCGAGCAGGCAGGGCAGCAGGCGTCTGAACATGCGCACAGTGTATGCCAAACGTCGCTGGTTCGAACCCGGGATGGGTTGCGGTAAAATCAGGGGTTGCCCCTCGCGGGCGCAGTCTTTGCCGGGACTCGCAGCATCACGGAACTCCACACTACAACACCATGGCCAACTTCCACTATCAGCCGATCTTCGAACGGGGCGCCGACGACACGCCCTATCGCAAGCTGACCGCCGACGGCGTGTCCACCGTCACCGTCAACGGCCGCGAGCTGCTCGCGGTCGAGCCGGACGTGCTCCGCATGGTCGCCCGCACCGCGTTCGACGACGTCGCGCACCTGCTGCGGCCGGCGCATCTGGCGCAGTTGCGCTCTATCTTCGACGACCCCGAGGCGTCGCAGAACGACCGCTTCGTCGCCCTCGAGCTGCTGCGCAACGCCAACATCGCGGCCGGCCGGGTGCTGCCGGGGTGCCAGGACACCGGCACCGCCATCGTCATCGGCCACAAGGGCGAGAACGTGGTGACCGGCGCCGACGACGCCGTCGCGCTGTCCGAGGGCGTGCACGACGCCTACGACCAGCGGAACCTGCGCTACTCGCAGATGGCCCCGATCAACATGTTCACCGAGAAGAACACGGGGTCGAACCTGCCGGCCCAGATCGAGCTGTACGCCGAGCCGGGCGGTGAGTACGAGCTGCTGTTCATCGCCAAGGGGGGCGGGTCGGCCAACAAGACCTTCCTCTACCAGGAGACCAGGGCGCTGCTGAATCCGGCGACGCTCTTCGCGTTCGCGGAAGAGAAGATGCGGTCGATCGGCACCTCGGCCTGCCCGCCGTATCACCTCGCCCTCGTCATCGGCGGGCCGTCGGCCGAGTTCACCCTCAAGACCGTCAAGCTCGCCAGCACCCACTACCTCGACAACCTGCCCACGTCGGGCAACGAGCACGGCCGCGCGTTCCGCGACCTCGAGACGGAGCGGGAGCTGTTCGACATCTGCCGCAACATCGGCATCGGGGCGCAGTTCGGCGGCAAGTACTTCGCCCACGACGTGCGGGTCATCCGGCTGCCGAGGCACGGCGCCTCGTGCCCGGTCGGCCTGGGCGTCTCCTGCTCGGCCGACCGGCAGGCGCTGGCCAAGATCACCCGCGAGGGGGTCTTTCTCGAGCAGCTCGAGGAGAACCCGGCCCGGTTCCTGCCCGACGTGGCCCCGAACGACCTCGGGGGCGACGTCGTGCACGTCGACCTGAACCGTCCGATGCCGGAGATCCTGGCCGAGCTGGGGAAGTACCCCATCGCGACCCGGCTGTCCCTCAGCGGGCCGATGATCGTGGCCCGCGACATCGCGCACGCCAAGTTGAAGGAGCGCATCGACAGCGGAGAGGGCCTGCCCCAGTACTTCCGCGACCACATGATCTACTACGCCGGCCCCGCCAAGCGGCCCGCGGGGCGCCCCTCGGGGTCGTTCGGCCCCACCACCGCGGGCCGCATGGACTCCTACGTGGACCTCTTCCAGAGCCACGGCGGCAGCATGGTGATGCTCGCCAAGGGGAACCGCTCGCGGCAGGTGCGCGAGGCGTGCGGCAGGCACGGCGGGTTCTACCTCGGCTCGATCGGCGGCCCCGCCGCCCGGCTCGCCGACCACAGCATCAAGAAGGTCGACGTGCACGAGTACCCGGAGCTCGGCATGGAGGCGATCTGGAAGATCGAGATCGAGGACTTCCCCGCCTTCATCGTCATCGACGACAAGGGGAACGATTTCTACGCCGAGCTGATGGAGAAGAAGCCGGCCGCGTTTATTCGCCCGTAGGCGGTCCCCGCCGGGACGGCTTCTGGTCGTGGTCTTTGCCTGGCGCGGCAGTCGTGCGACTCATCTCGGCTCGAAAGGCCACACGCCGGGAACGCGCTCAGTACGAGGCAGGCCCATGAAGCAGGAATACGATTTCGGCAAGGCCAGGCGGGGCGCCCCGATCGAGACGCCGCGAGGCAAGACGCGGATCACCATCCGCATCGACGACGACGTTCTGGCCTGGTTCAGGGACGCGGCGCACGACCAGGGCGGCGGGAGCTACCAGACGCTTATCAACGCGGCGTTGCGTGACCACGTCGCGGCCGATCAGGGGCATCTGGAGCGAACACTGCGGCGGGTAATTCGCGAAGAGCTGCCGCGCGGACTCACGAGAATCGCCGGGAGCAGCACCTCGTAGTCCGTTCGACGTCGGGATCGGCGCGACCACGGCGGCTCGCTGGCGCTGCTGCACGGCGGCGCCTTGGGCATCGGCGACCGACGGTGCTATCGTGAGCCGATCCTTACCGGCTCCGCGCGGAACGAGACATGGGCATCCTGAAGATGGCGTGGCGCAACATCGGCCGCAACCGCCGGCGGACGGTGGTGACGGTGGGCGCGATGACGCTGGGCCTCTACGCCATGGTCGTCTGGTTCGGCATGCTGCAAGGGATGCTGAACGACATGGAGGAGACGATCGTCGAGGTCGACGTCGGCGACCTGCAGATCCACGCGCCGACTTATCTCGACGATCCGTCGCTCTATACCGTCATCGACGATGTCGACGCGCTGCTGCCGAGGCTGGAGGCGGCGGGGTTCCGGGCGAGCGCCCGGCTCGTCGGCGCGGGGCTCGCGGCGGCTCACGACTCGGCCGCCGGGGCGTCGCTGCGCGGGCTGAACGTGCAGGACGACGCCGGCGTGAGCGTGATCTCGACCCGGCTCGCCGAGGGGGCGTGGCTCGACGACAGCGACCCGGCCGGCGTCGTGGTGGGCCGGCGGCTCGCCCGGTCGCTCAGTCTGGCCCTCGGCGACGAGCTGGTCGTCCTGAGCCAGGCGGCCGACGGCGGCATCGCGAACGATCTCTACACCGTGCGCGGCATCCTCGACAGCGTGAGCGACGGCGTCGACCGCTCCGCCGTCTTCCTCACCGAGGCGGCGTTCCGCGAGCTCTTCTTCATGCCGTCGGGCGCGCACGAGATCGTGGTGCGCAAGCCGGACGACCTCGAGCTGCCGGCGGCCGTCGAGACGGCGCAGGACCTGGCCCCCGGCCTCGACACCCAGTCATGGCGGTCTCTGATGCCGACCATCGCGACCTATCTCGACTCGGCCCGCGCGATGATGGGCATCATCTCCGCCGTCATCTACATCGTGATCGCGATCCTCATCCTGAACGCCATGCTGATGGCGGTGTTCGAGCGCATCCGAGAGTTCGGGGTGCTGAAGGCGCTCGGCGTCGAGCCGCGCCAAGTGATGTCGCTCATCTTCGTCGAGTGCGCGCTGCAGACGGGCCTCGCCCTGGTGGTCGGCATGGCCCTCGCGCTCCCGACGCTCTGGTACCTGGTCGAGTTCGGCATCGACACCGGGGCGCTCGGCGGGGTCAGCGTCATCGGCACGACGTTCGCGACGGTGTGGCGGGCGGCGGTGTCGCCGGCCACGCTCATCACCCCGACGATGACCCTGGTCGTGCTGGTCCTCCTGGCGGTGATCTACCCGGCTCTGAAGGCGGCCCGGATCAGCCCCGTCGAGGCGATGCGGCATCAGTGAGCCGGCGCGGTCGGGCGGCAGCCGCGGCTCGGGAGAACGGCAGGCGCAGGAACGGCGCCGACTCCGGCAAGAGGCGCCGACTTCCGGAGGGTTGACGGGGCGGCAATCGGAGCCGCAGGCTGTGATGGCCGGCTCGGAGAGCGAAAGGAAAGGTTGGGCGTCATGAAGGGCAGCAGTCTCGCGAAGATGGCGTGGCGCAACCTGTGGCGGAACCGCCGCCGCACGACCATCACCCTCTCGGCCATCGTCTTCGGCGTCTTCCTCTCCGTCGTCATGATGGCCGCGCAGGACCAGAATTGGGCCGACATGATCCGTCTGGCGGCCCGCCTCGGCGCGGGCCACGTGACCTATCAGCACCCGGAGTATCTGGACAGTCCCACCCTGTCCCGTCCCGTGCAGGGGACGGACGAGCTGAAGCGTCTGGCCTCGGACAACCCGCGCGTCATCCGGGTCGTGGAGCGGATCACCGGGTTCAACATGCTGTCGACGGCGCGCGAGAACATCGGCGCCGGCTTCATCGCCGTCTCCCCCGAGGAGGAGGACGAGGAGACGCTGTCGCTCCTCGAGGCGCTCGTGGAGGGCGAGTTCTTCGAGTCGTCCGACGACCGCGGCATCATCCTGGGCGAGAGGCTCGCCTCGAACCTGGACGTCGAGCTCGGGTCGAGGGTGGTCTACACCCTGACCGACAAGGAAGGCGAGATCGTGAGCGGCCTCGCGCGGGTCTCCGGCATCATCCGCACCGGCTCGCCGAGCGTCGACGGGGGCATCTGCCTGCTGCCGATCGGCACGGTGCGGGAGGTCATCGGCTACGGGCCCGACGAGGCGATTCAGGTTGCGGCGTTCGTCGACGATCAGCGGGTCACCGACCGCGTGGTCGCGAACCTCGAGGGCAAGGCGCCGGCCGGGGTCGCGGTGCTGCCGTGGCACGAGCTGCAGCCGGACCTGGCCGTCTTCATCGCCATGAAGGTCGGCGGCGCGAAGGTCATGATGCTGGTGCTGGCGGTGCTGGTGGCGGCCGGCATCTTCAACACCCTCTTCGTCAGCGTGATGGAGCGCCTGCGCGAGTTCGGGATCATGCTCGCGGTCGGCTTCAGCCCGGGGCAGCTCTTCCGGCTGGTCATGCTGGAGAGCGCCTGGCTGGCCGTCGTCGGCTTGGCCGGCGCCGTCCTCGTCACCATCGGGCCGTACCTCTACCTCGCCTCGACCGGCATCGACGTATCCGGCATGATCCCGGCGGAGCAGATGGAGGTCGCCGGCGTCGGCATGTCGACGACGATGCAGATCGGCATCTACGGCGAAAGCTTGGCCCTCATCGGCTTCTCGGCCCTCGCCGCCATCATGTTGTCCGGGGTCTATCCGGCCTGGAGGGCGGGGCACGCCGATCCGGTGGAGTCGATTCGGCTGGTCTAGCTAGCAGCCGTGGCGGAACCCCGCGTTGCACCGGGAGTGGCGAGGGCGCCAGCGGGCTGAAGGGCGCCCTCGGGCAAAGAACGCCCGTGCCTGACAAGGCGTGAGGAGGGCGCATATTGGGCCATATCGCAACCGCGGACTGCTACGCAGTCCGTCCGAACAACGCAGTCAGGCGGGATGCATCGCCGCTCGAATGCAGCGGGGACTTTCGCCACGGGCTGGTCCAGGTCCAGGCGGCGATCCGATCGCCAACCCCGAGAGGTGATTCCTGATGAGCGGTGCCGACGGTACTGTGGTGGAGCTGACGGAGGTCACCAAGGTCTACCAACAGGGGGATCAGCAGGTCGAGGCGCTGCGCGGGCTCACGCTGTCGGTGCGTAGCGGCGAGTTCACCGCGATCAGCGGTCCGTCCGGATCGGGCAAGACGACCGCCCTCAACCTGATCGGCGCGCTGGACACCCCGACGTCGGGGACCGTCCGCCTGGAAGGCGCGGACCTCGGGACCCTGTCGCGCCAGGAACTGAGCCATCTGCGCCGCGACCGCATCGGCTTCGTGTTCCAGGCGTACAACCTGTTGCCGATCCTGAGCGCCTACGAGAACGCCGAGATCGTGATGGCGGTGCAGGGGGTGGCCGAGGATAAGCGCCGGCGGCGGGTCATGGAGCTGCTGGCCCGGGTCGGGCTCGAGGGGCTCGAGGACCGGCGCCCGTCGGAGCTCTCGGGCGGCCAGCAGCAGCGGGTCGCGATCGCGCGGGCGATGGCGGCGGGGCCGGCCGTCGTGCTCGCCGACGAGCCGACCGCCAACGTCGACTCGACCACCGCCGACACGCTGCTCGAGATGATGGAGGCCCTGAACCGGGAACAGCAGGTCACCTTCCTGTTCTCGACCCACGACCCCCGGGTGATGGCGCGCGCGCGGCGCCTGATTCGTCTCGTCGACGGCCGCATCGAGAAGGACGAGGTTCGCGCCTGACGGCACGACTCCGATGTCTTGCCGCACGATTGACGGTCGCCTGCGTGGATGGGACCACCGACCTCACCGCCAGCCCCGGCGGCAGGTTTCCCCGCCGCCGGGCTGGCGGTGCGGTGAGACACCCGGTCAGGCTAGTGCCCCGGCACCATGATGTGGGCGGTGGTGGTGCCCACGGCCATGAGCCAGGCGCCGCCCTGGTTGGGGTTGTCCGGCAGCCCGAGCGAGTCGGCGGTGGCGCCGGGTACCGCAATCGTCGTGTGGGCCCTCGCGCTGGCCTGATCCGGGCCGTTCATCGAAGTGAACAACGAGCCGAACTCCGGCGCCACGCGGGTGCCGTCCGCTTCCGCCGCGTCCACCATCGCGCGTTCGGCCGCCGCGTCCGCCGAGTCCGCCCGGAACCGGCGACTCTGGGCGACCCGCTCGAGATTCCCCACGCTGGTGCACTGCACCGCAAAGGGCTGCCGGCGGGTCTCGTCCGACCGGTGGTAGCAGACCACCCGATTCGTGCCTTCCTTGAGCGTTTCGTGGGTGTAGTCGGCGTTCCACTGGATGACCGCGGAGGCGTCGCGAGCCCGCGGCGGCGCCGCGGCGAGCGCCTGTTCGATGAGCTCGGCGTTCGATTGCGCGTAGGCGCCCGAAGCGCCGGCGGCGATGCCGAGGACGAGAAGCACGAGTCGTTTCATGGCGAATCTCCCTTCGAGATGGATGAATGTACGAAGCCGTGTTCCGTTCATGATAGACGTTTCGTTCGCTGCGGTTGTTTCGTCCACCCCTGCGCTCGGCGGTTCCTGATACAGTGCGCTCGTGCCACAGGGTTCTGCGATCGCGTATGGCCGGAGATTCTCCCGCCGGAGACGCCTGTCCGGCCTTTGCGCCGCCGGCGTCTGCGTTGCGATCGTCGCCGGGTGCGCCGGCGGCGTGACCACCGAGCGGCCGGCGGGCGCGCTGGAGCCGACGACGGCCGGCTACCCGCAGGGCGCGGTCAGCCTGCTCGCGCCCGCCAATCCCGGCGGCGGCTGGGACCAGACCGCCCGGCAACTGCAACGGGTGTGGACCGAGGCCGGCATCCTCGGGGTGCCGGTGGAGGTGATCAACCGCGGCGGCGCCGGCGGCACCATCGGGCTCGCCGATTTCCTCACCCGCCATCGCGGCAATCCGCGCACCCTGATGGTCTTCGGGCAGGTCATGCTCGGTTCCATCCGCACCAATCGCTCGCCGCTCTCGATCGACGATACGGTGCCGCTCGCACGGTTGCTGGACGAGTGGGAGGTGATTGCCGTGCCCGCCGGCTCGCCCCACGAGACCCTCGCCGATCTGATACGGGATTTCCGGTCCGGTCCCGAGCAGGTCAGTTGGGCCGGGGGGTCGGCGGGGGGCATCGACCACATGCTGGCCGGTCTGCTGGCCCTGGCCGCCGGCGTGGATCCCACCCGCGTGAACTACGTCGCCCACTCGGGCGGCGGCGAGGCCGCGGTAGCGGTCATGGGGGGACACGTCACCGCGGGCATCTCCGGTTTCGGCGAGTGGAAGGCCCATGCCGAGGGCGGCCGCATGCGGCTGCTCGCGGTGTCGTCGCCGGAACGCATCGCGGGGAGCGACACCCCGACCCTGCGCGAGAGCGGGCTCCACGTCGTGATCGCGAACTGGCGGGGAATCCTGGCGCCGCCGGGCACCGATGACGAGACCCGCGCCTGGCTGATCGAGGCGCTGGCGCGCCTGCGGGCGTCGGCCGCCTGGCAGGACATTCTGCGCCGGAACGACTGGCAGGACAGCTTTCTCGCCGGCGCCGACTTCGAGCGCTTCCTGCAGCAGGAGACGGCCGCCGTCGACGAGATCCTGCGCTCGATCGGCCTCGCCGGGCCGGCACGGTAGCCGGCCGTGCTCCGAGTGACCTCGGACCGGGTCTTCGCCGCCGCGGCGCTCGCCGCCGCCGGCGGCTATCTGGCCGCCGGCCTGTCGATCACCGCGCCGCCCGGCGGTTACGACCTGGTCGGACCGCGCACGTTTCCGCTCGTGATCGGCGCCGGTCTGGCCGCCGGCGCGCTCTGGATCGGATGCCGCCCGGCCCGGCCGGCCGCGCCGCCGCCGATGGACTGGCGGGCGGCGGCAGTCTGCGCCCTCGTGTTTCTGGCCTACCTGGCGTGCCTCGGCCGGCTCGGATATCCCCTCGCCACCGTCGCGTTCATCGTTGCCGAGTCGCGGGCCCTGGGCAGCCTCGCCTGGCGCCGCGACCTCGCCGCCGGCGCGGTCATCGCCGCCGCCGCGTATCTCGGGTTCCGACTCCTGCTCGGCATCCGCCTGCCGGCGGGCCCCTTCGCCTGAGGTAGATGCCTTGGGGTTCCTCGTCGATCAGTTGGCGGTCGGCTTCGGCGCCGCGCTGGCGCCCGCCAACCTGCTGCTGGGGCTGATCGGGGTCACGCTCGGCACCGCCATCGGGGTTCTGCCCGGTCTCGGCCCCGCCCTCACCATTTCCATGTTGCTGCCGCTGACGTTCGGCCTGCCGCCGGTCGGCGCGTTCATCCTGTTCGGCGGCATCTACTACGGCGCGATGTACGGCGGATCGACGACGTCGATCCTCGTGCGGATGCCGGGTGAGGCGTCGAGCGTGGTGACCGCGCTCGACGGGTTCGAGATGACCCGTCAGGGCCGCGCGGGCGCCGCGCTGGCGACCGCCGCCATCGGTTCGTTCATCGCCGGCACGTTCGCCACCGCGATGCTGATGCTCCTGGCCCCGCTGCTGGTCGAGATCGCGCTCGGATTCGGTCCCGCCGAGTACTGCGCGCTGATGTTGTTCGCCCTGACCGCGATCGGCGGGCTGTCCGGCGAATCGCGCGCCAAGGGGGCGTTCGCGATCTGCCTCGGACTGGCCCTCGGGACCATCGGCATCGATGGCCAGACCGGCCAGCCGCGCTTCACGTTCGGGGTGCCCGGGTTGCTGGGCGGGATGAACGTCGTGGTGGTGACGGTCGGGCTCTTCGCGATCGGCGAAGTGTTCTGGTACGCGGCCGCGCGGTCGGCGGCGGGTGAGGCGCGGTCGGCGGTCGTGGGGCCGGTGCGGATGACGCGTGAGGAATGGCGCCGGTCCGCGCCGGCCTGGATCCGGGGCACGTTGATCGGGTTCTTCACCGGCGTGCTCCCCGGCGCCGGGGCCACCGTGGCCAGCTTCCTGTCGTACGCGGCCGAGCGCCGGGTTGCGGCCCGGCCGGAGCGGTTCGGCCGGGGCGCCATCGAGGGGGTCGCGGGGCCCGAGGCCGCCAACAACGCCAGCGCCGGCGGCAGCCTGGTCCCGCTGCTCGCCCTCGGGGTGCCGGGGTCGGGCACGACGGCGGTCATGCTCGCGGCGTTCCAGATGTACGGGCTTCAGCCGGGGCCGTTGCTCTTCACACAGGATTCCACCCTCGTCTGGGGGCTCATCGCCAGCTTGTACGTCTCGAACGCGCTGCTGCTGGTGTTGAACCTGCCGCTGATCGGGCTGTGGGTCCGGTTGCTGCAGGTGCCTCGGCCGCTGCTGTTCGCGGCGGTGCTGGCGTTCTCCACCCTCGGGGTCTACACCCTGAACAACAACCTCTTCGACGTGGCCGTCGCCTACGGGCTGGGGGTCATGGCTGTCGTTCTGCGCCGCCATGCCGTCCCCCTCGCCCCGATCGTGTTGGCGGTGGTGCTGGGGCCGCTGCTGGAGCAGGAGTTCCGGCGGGCGATGGCGATCTCGGTCGGCGATCCGATGGTGTTCGTGACCCGCCCGGTCTCCGCCGCCATCCTCGTGCTGACGGTGCTGGCCGCACTTGGCCCGGTGCTGATTCGCGTCGTCGCGGCCCGGCCGGACAGAAACGGCCGGACCGGCCCGCGCGGGGCGTGAGACCCGGCAGGGGCAGGCGGGTCTGCGGTCACCCGGCGCCGGCTCCGTCCTCGCCTGCGAGCCGGTGGCGGATCACGGATCCGGCCACTTCTGGAACGCGCGCTTCATCTGCCGCACCGCCTGCAACAGCCGCTGGCGGTTCTCGATCAGCGCGAGCCGCACGTAGCCTTCGCCCTCCGGGCCGAAGCCCCGCCCGGGCGACACCGCGACCTCCGCGTCGTCCATCAGGCGGCGCGCGAACTCCATGGAGCCCAGGGCGCGGAAGCGCTCCGGCAACGGCGCCCACACGAACATGCCGGCGCGCGGCGCGTCGAGATCGGTCCACCCGATGCGCCGCAGCCCGTCCACCAGCGTGTCGCGCCGCTCTTGGTACCTGGCGGCCTGCTCGTGCGCGAATCGATCGCATTCGCGCAGCCCGATGATGGAGGCGATCTGGATCGCCTGAAAGACGCCGTAGTCGTAGTACCCCTTGATCGCGCCGAGCGCGCCGATGATCGTCGGATTGCCGGCGCAGTAGCCGATGCGCCATCCCGCCATGTTGAACGTCTTCGACATGGTGGTGAACTCGACCCCGATCTCCATCGCGCCGGGGGTTGCGAGAAAGCTCGGGGCCCGGTAGTCGTCGAAGCAGACCTGGCCGTAGGCGAAATCGTGGACCACGATCAGCTCGTGCCGGCGCGCGATGGCCACCACTTCCTTGAAGAACTCCGGCGCGACGCAGTGCGCGGTCGGGTTGTGCGGATAGTTGAGAAAGAGCACCTTGGGACCCGGCGACAACTGGCTCGATATCTCGCTGACCCGCTTCAGGAACACCTCGTCGTCGGCGACGGGGACGCCGAGATAGCTGCCGCCGGCGAGCACCACGGCGTAGGCGTGGATGGGGAAGGACGGCGCCGGAATCAGCGCGGTGTCGCCCGGTCCCAGCAGGGCCAGGCAGAGATGGCTGAAGCCCTCCTTCGATCCGATGGTGGCGATCACCTCCTGGTCCGGGTCGAGGCAGACCCCCCAGTGCTTGTCGTAGTACTTCGACACCTCGCGGCGCAGGTTGTAGAGCCCGGCCGCGGCCGAGTAGCGATGGTTCCGCGGGTCGTTGACCACCTCGCAGAGCTTGTCGACGATCGGCTGCGGCGTGGCGTCGGTGGGATTGCCCATCGCCATGTCGATGACGTCGATGCCGGCGCGGCGCTTGCTCGCCATCAGCGCGTTGATGCTCCCGAACATGTAGGGGGGCAGCCGCGACATGCGCTGGCTGAGATCGATGAAGTCCTTCCGGTCGCTGGTCATGGGGTTCTCGCCGGCGCGCGCGGCACGATCACCGTGGGCTGCCGCTCTCATCGGGCGGCGGGTCCGAGTTCTCCGACACGGTGACGTTGAACTGCCGGTAGTTCCGGTATCGCGCGGTGCTGACCAGGCGGCCGCCGCCGTCCTCCGAGACGCTGTCGCGCATTTCGACCGGAACCCAGAGGTTCAGCCGCGGTTCGAGCCCGAACGTCACGCGGGCGGTCGCGTCGGTCGCGGGCCGGTCGCCGCCGACCGGCGGGTGATGCAGCTCGAGCTCGGTCTCGAGCACCCGGCCCGACCCCGGTTCGAGACAGAAACGGCCGCGGGCCGGCAGACTGATGCCCTCGAAGCCGCGCGCCATCGTGGGATACACGACCTCCTCGAAGCGTACGTTCCACGCCGTGTCCACGCCGGCGCAGCCCGCCCGTCCCGTCCGCATCCGTTCGAAGTCGAAGCGATCGACATTGGCGGGGTGAAGGAAGAACAAGGAGTAGGTCGGCACGTTGAAGGTGCGGTCCCCCGAGCCCAGGTTGTAGCGTGCGCTCTCTTCGCTGATGCGGCGGGCCTGGGCGAGGGCCTCGGTCCGGTCATTGAGGAACAGCGACGCCAGCCGGTTCCCCCGATCGTCCAACTGCCGGCCGTTGAGCTCGACGACGTCGCGGAAACCGACCCACTGGCCGTCCTCGTCCGCTCGCATCAACAGGAACTCCGACACGAGCTGCGAGCGCGCCGGCGCGGCGTTGTAGTCCCGGTAGTAGACCTGCCGGTAGTCCTCCTCCATCACCACGTTCGACAGCTCGTCGACGTACGCCGCCACGTAGGCCGCGGCCCGGCCGATGACGTCGTCGAGCCCGGGTGCATCCTGCGCCTCGGGCAGCGCCGTGTGCAGGCTGAGGCCCAGCGCCGCCGCCAGCAGACCGGCCCGGAACCGCCGCCGGCCTGCGACTCCGACGCGGCGAGGGGCGGCGCTGCCGCACGTCCCCGGCGCCCCGTGCGGCGACGACGCCTTCCGGTGACGCTCGATCCCGCCGAGCCCGTTCCGCGGATGCCGTGTCTTGTCCATCGTGGTGATCAAGTTGCAGTGGATTATAGTGCCGGGCTCGGATGCCGGTGGTGCAACGCGATGCGATCGCGGCGGCCCGGGCAATCGCGATGAACGACGGCTCGCAGGCGGTTGTCGTCCGACTACGGCGCCGGGCCGGCCTGGCAGCCCGTGGTGAAAGTCCCCGCTGCATTCGAGCGGCGATGCATCCCGCCTGACTGCGTTGTTCGGACGGACTGCTTGCAGTCCGCGGTTGCGATATGTCCAATATGCGCCCTCCTCACGCCTGGTCAGGCGGGCGCCTCGCCGCTCTCGGTGCAACGCGGGGTTCCACCACGGGCTGCTGGGGGCGTTCGGGGGCGGCGTCGGTTTCCGGGACGTCGAGGCCGACGGCGCGCATGATCGCCAGGGCGTTGCTGCGCGTCACCGGGCCGGGCTTGAGGCGGTAGTCGAAGCGCAGCTCGCCGCCGACTACGTGGTCGTCGAAGTGCATGTTGCGGGTCACCGGCGCCAGCCCATCCGCGATCTCGGCCAGCGCCAAGTCATGGGTGGTTACGAGGCCGAGGGTGGGCAGCTCGAGCAGCGAGCGCAGCAGGCCGCGCGCACCGTCGCGGCGATCGTGGGAGTTCGTGCCGTGGAACAGCTCGTCGAGCAGGAACAGCGTGGGGCCGTTGCGCGCGGCGGCGACGATCTGGCCCAGCCGGAGCACCTCGGCGTAGAAGCGGGACCGGCCCGCCTGCAGGGAGTCCTCGATGCGCAGCGTGGCCCCCGGGGTCAGCGGCGACAGGCGCAGGCGAGCGGCGCGCACCGGCGCGCCCATCAGCGCGAGGACCGCGTTGATGCCGATCGAGCGCAGCAGCGTCGTCTTCCCCGACATGTTGGAGCCGCTGACGATCAGCACCCGGGGGGCCGGTCCGAGGGCGACGTCGTTCGGGACCGCGGCGGCGGCCGGCAGCAGGGGGTGCGACAGCCGCTCGGCTTCGTAGACGGTCGGGTCGGTTGCGCCGGCGATCTCCGGAAACGGGTCGGCGGGATGCTCCCAGGCGAAGGTGCCGAGCGCCGCAAGGGCCTCGAACTCGCCGGTCTCGCGGAGCCAGCCGGCGACGCGGGGGCCGTGCTGCCGCCGCCAGGCCTCGACCGCGAACGCGCAGTGCAGATCCCAGAACAGGATCGCGGCGAGCGGCAGGAACATGATGTTGTGCTGCCAGTCGTGCCGTTCGACCACCCGGCGAAGCTGCCGGGCGGCGTCGTACGCCTCGCCGTCCGGCGCGCCGAGGGCGGCGTGCAACGCCTGCAGCCTCGCCGTCCGGTACGACTCACGACGGAGCACGCGGCACACCTGTCCGAGGACGAGCAGCTCGCGCGACGGCTCGTCCGCGCCGTGCATGATCGCTGTCGTGCGCGCGTGAAAGCGATACCGGAAGAGGGCGGCGGCGACCAGTGCCGCGAGCAGCGGTCCGAGCGGGAGCGCGCCGCCGAACCAGGCGAGCAGCGACCCGGCGATCAGTCCGGTGAACCCGATCGCCGCGACCCGCGGCCAGACGCCTTGCAGTTGGCTCTCGCCCGCGGCCCACGCGGTCAGGCGCGCCGGCCGCACGGCGGTCCGCACCTCCGCGGCCGAGGCGTTGAGCTCTTCCCGCAGCGCAACGCGCGGCTGCAGCTCGCGGACGGCCGCCTGCCGCTCGGCGACCTCGGCGGCGCCGGCGGGGGTCTTGAGCCAGGCGGCCAGCGTCTCTTCGCCGGCCTGGGTCCGCGCGGTGCACAGAAGCTGGAACAGCGAGCCGTCGCCAAAAAGATCGAGATCCTGGGCGTACAGGTGCTCGGGGTCGGCGAAGCGGGCGCCGGTGGGCCCCAGGCCCGGCCACCGGTCTTCGATTCGCGCGATGCCGTGCTCGTACCAGGCGACGGCGCGCGTCGTGCGCGCCTGGGCCTGGAGTACCCGGTCGTGCCAGACGACGAGCCCGGCGAAGAGACCGGCCGGCAGGCCGAGCCACCACGAGGACAGCCAGCCGCCGAACACGGCGCCCCCGGCGATCGCCGCGCCCGACGCGAAGGCGAGCAGGCGCGCGTGGCTCAGCCGGTCGGCCTGTCGCCGGCACGCCGCCGCGGCGCGGCGGCGTGCGGCGAGCAGGCGCCGGCAGGTGGTCAGCGGGTCCACCATCTACGGGCGATGTGGCAGATGGCGGTCGAACCACTCCACCATGGCGCCGATGTAGTCGGGCGGATTCGTCGCGCCGGGAAAGGTCGGTCCGTGACCGGCGCCGGGGATGCGCAGCAGGTCCACGGGAACACCGGCCTTCTCGAGCGCGGCCTGCATGACCTCGGCGTTGCGGTAGGCCACCACGGCATCCGCGTCGCCGTGGATGAGCAGCACCGGGGGATCGTCGGCGGTGACGTGGGTCACCGGCGACGCCGCGACGAAACGTCGGTACTCGACGGAGTCGGCGCGGTCGGAGCGGCGGAATCCGAACAGCGGGTGGTTGGTCCCCGCCGGCGCCAGGGTCAGATCGGTCGGCGCGGCCCGCGCCACGACCGTCTGCACCTTCGCGCTCTCCCGATTCACCGGACTGGCGTCGCCGGCGTCGCCGTGTCCGTCGAGCACCCCGAGCATGCTCACGAGGTGGCCGCCGGAGGAGCCCCCCATCGCCCCGATGCGGTCGGGATCGATGCCGAGCTCGGCCGCGTGGTGGCGCACGAAGCGGACCGCCCGCTGTGCGTCCTCGAGATGGGCGGGATGCCGGAACCGTGGCGAGGCGCGGTGGTTGATGGCGAACACCGTGTAGCCGGCGGCGGCCAGGGGGACGGCGTAGATCTCCTCCTGTCCGGTCTCCTTCAACGGCGTCGCGTCCGGACCCAGCTCGCGGGTCCATCCGCTCCCCGAGATGAACACGATGCCGTACCCGTTCGGCTGCGCCGGATGGTAGACGTCCATCAGCAGCGCGAGCCCGGAGTACATGCCGAAGACCACGTTGCGCTCCACGCGCTCCTCGGCGCCGGCGCGGACGGCGCCGCCGGTCAGGACCATCGCGACGACGGCGGTTGCGATCGCTTGTCTCATGAGTCGGCTCCTTCCAGGTCGAGTCCTCTTGCGTTCCGATGTTCCCCGTCCGGCGGGCCTTACAAGCCCGTGGTGGAAGTCCCCGCTGCATTCGAGCGGCGAGGCATCCCGCCTCGCCACTCTCGGTGCAACGCGGGGCTTCACCACGGGCTCCCGGGCACCGAGCGGCTGGCCTGGAGTCGGCGCCATTCTACCTACGGCGCAGACTCCGGGGGCTCGGCGTCGGCCAGCGTGAACACGAAGATCCCGTGGCCCCCGGCGTCGGGGCGGCGCTTGTCGGGCGTCAACTGCGCGGAGATGCCGCTCCACAGCGAGGGATCCGTTCCGACCGGAATCGCCAGGTATTGCCGCCCGTCGACGGCGTAGGTGACGGGGAACCCGGACACCGAGCTCGGCATCCGCGTCTGGAACAGAATCTCCCCGGACCGCGCATCGTGCACGTACAGGTTCCGGTCCCAGTCCCCGACGACCACCAGACCGCCCCCGGTCGTCAGCGCCGCGCTGTCGATCGCGGTGCGGGTCCGGTGCCGCCACAGCACGTTGCCGTCCACGCCGATCGCGACGAACTCGCCGACTCCGTCGGGCCGGGCCGGGTGCATCAGGTGGGTGCGGCGCGACAGGCCCACCCCGCCCCCGCCTTCGACGAGCTCCGGTCCCGGACCGAACGTGGTGCGTTCGCAGCTCACGAGCAGCGGCACGTAGAACGCCCGGGTATCGGGGTGGTAGGCCATGGACCGCCAGCTCTTGAAGCCGGCCACGCTCGGACAGAACTCCAGCTCCGCGCCTTCCTCGGGGATCATGCCGGGCCGGTACGCGATCTCGCCGGTCTGGGGATGGACGTCGAGAATGGTCTGATACCCGAGGTCGTGGGCGGCCAGGAACCGCCCGGTCGTGCGGTCGAGCTCCCAGAGAATCCCCAGCTTGCCCATCTTGAAGAGCGAACGCCTCCCGTCGTGGTCGACGAGGAGGTTCTCGAACGTCTCGTCCATGTCGTGGGTCTCGCCGGGCAGGAGCTGGTTGTACCAGACGATGTCGCCGCTGTTCGGGTCGAGCGCGAGCACGCTGTTCGTGTACAGCGCATCCCCCGAGTGTCTCCGCTGGAACCGCGCCCAGGGCTTCGCCTGCGCCGTCGCCCAGTAGATGAGGTTGGTGCCCGGATCGTAGCTGCCGGCGGTCCAACTGTCGCCGCCGATGCGGAACATCAGCGGCGTATCGCCCCAGGTGTCGCCGCCCGGCTCGCCCGGCCGCGCCACCGTCGACGTGCGCCAGACTTCCTCACCGGTCTGCGCGTCCCGCGCCGAGATGAAGCAGGGGGCTTCCTTGGCCTCGTGGTACCGTTCGCAGCCGTTCGTGCTCGCCACCACCTTCCCCTGGACGACGATGGGCCCGGCCGTGTAACGGAACCCGAGCCGATGGTCGGCTCCGGCGACGTTCCACACGATGTCGCCGGTCCGCGCGTCGAGGGCGACGATGTGCGCGTCGAACGTCGTGAGATAGACCTTGTCGTCGTAGAGGGCGAGGTTCCGGGTGGTGACGATGCCGCCGAGGTCGTCGGACTCGTGCTCATGCCGGTAGCGCCAGCGCAGCTCGCCGGTGACCGCGTCGAGCGCCTCGACGATGCCGAACGGACTGGCGATGTAGAGCACGCCGTCGTAGACCAGCGGATTCGGCTCGGGCCGTCCCTCGGACCCGAGGGCCCACGACCACGCGAGCCGAAGCCGATGCACGTTGCCGGTATCGATCTGGTCCAGCGGGCTGTAGCCCCACCCGTCGAGGGTGCGCCGCCAGTTGATCCAGTCGGCGGGATCCGGATCGAGCAGCATCGCCTCGGTCACCGGCGTGAACGACGGCTCCTGCGCCTGCGCCTGCAGTCCGTAGGCGGCGACGGCGACGGCGATGCCCACCACGAGCGACTGTGCAGCGATTCGCATCTGTCCTCCCCGTGGACGCGGGTTGATCATCCTCCCGGGAACGTCTCGGTCATCCTCCCGGGAACGTCTCGGTTCCCGCCCCGGAGGCGGTTCCGGAGCCTCGACGTTCGCTCCTCGCGCATTATGTCCCGGGTCGCAATCCCAAGGGGCTGGTCTCTGCGGTTGACGCGGTTTGCACTCGGCGTCCGCGAAGTCGAGGTGCTGCAGAATCTGAGCCTCGGAGTCTATCGTTCATGTTGCGTGCATCGCCGAGAACACCCGCCGTCGCCGACTACAAGGGGTTCGGCGTCACTTGCGGTTGAATCCCGAGACGCTGTCGGACCTCCTGGTACACCGGAACACCCTCGCCGGCCTCGATCGTCACGGCCAATCCGTATCGGATCGCCTGATCCAGCGCGCCGCCCTGCTCTCGGCAGAACACGCGGAATCGAATGTGTCCGTCGTCGACGAACGAAACGGCAGCATCTCCGTCGTAGCGGACATGGAAGAGCGAGCCGCGCGGCGCGGACTTGTCCGACGGCTGCTCCGTGACGCGGCGGACGCCAGCGCTGGCCTTGAAGTCGTCGGGCTGGAGCTCGAGTTTTGCGCGACGGTACGCACGATGCCGAATATTCACGGGCGAGAACCAGGCGAGCGTCAGCGTGATCGAGCGAGGCTCGGTAACGTGCTCCAGGCTTGTTGGCAACGGCACACGATACAGGACCGCGGACTCGTCCGGAGCTACCCAGCCGTGACCCGCCAAGACCGCGCGGTTTGCCGCGCAGGTCATTGCTTCTTCGACGAGCGGCCGTCCGTAGCCGAGAACGCGGGCGACGTTGTCCTTGCGGGCAACGTGTTGCCCTCGGCCCTTCGGCCCGTACAGCTCATCGAGCAAGGCTCCTTTCGCACCCCAGTACGCGCGGTGTGCGAGGGGTGCACGTCAGATTTGTGAGATGCCTCTCAGGCGGCGTTTGCGGCTCGTCGCTCCCAGAAATCTTCGAAGCGCCCGCTGAGCAGGCAGCATCGGAGGGCGATGATGGCGTTGGCGCCGGCCACGGTCCAGCGCATGCCGGCGCGCTTGAGCCGTGCGCCGATCTGCTTGCATCCGGCCTCGACGACGCCCGAGGCGACGCACAGTCCCCTGGCGCGGAACTGCGGATAGCGCATCCGGTGGCGGTTGCCGAACACATAGTGGATGCACCTTCGCGCCTCTGGCGTGGTCTTGGCATGGGTGCGCAGCGCGGCGACGAGCGCACGGCGCCGGCCGGCGTCCAACTCGGCATGCCGGCCCTTGGCCCACGCGTCGGCCAACTCGGTCCCGGCGCCGTAGATGGCCTTGGCCACGTCGCACAGATGCTGCTTGGCATGGTAGATATCGACGATTTCGATGGCGCCAGGAAACTGCTCGGCCGACAGATGCCAGATCCAGGCGGCGCCGTCGCCCAGGACGACACGACGGGCCGCGGTGTCGAAGCCGCGCCGTTGCGCCTCGCGATAGACGCGTTGCGCGAAGGCGGATGGCAACGGGTCGGTGTCGCGGCTGGCCGCGCTCTCGACCGCAGCGTTGTAGCTGACCGACCCGGGGTCGCGCACGGGTTTGCCCGCCTTGTCGCGCGTTTCGGCCGTCCACACGGTGGCCAGCTTGACCTCGCGGGTCTTGGCCGAACCGTCGGGCTGCTTGCCGCGGCGGCCTTCCACCTCGGCGGGGCGCACCGGCACCCCGGTGCCGTCCAACCCCAGGTACATCGTCGGCGCGGAGCCGGGTGCGGGCTCGGTCACGGCGCGTTCGTCGGCGGCGACCTCGCGTCCCAGTGCCTCGGCGGTCCGCTCGACCTGCTTGGTTGTGACACGCACCCCGGCCATCTCCCACAGTAGGTCGCTGGCCGCGGCGAAGCTGAAGTCCGCTGCCACTAGCCCCACCATCCGCAGAGCGCCGGGCGACAGCGACGTGTCGTGCAAGCCCAACGCCCGGTCGCGCGAACACATTCCCGCGCGGCAGGCGTCGCAGTGGTAGTAGGCGCGTTCGAGTGTCAGCGGCCCCAGGACAGTCGTGAACGTCTTGCGCCGGCGGCCAGCGTAGCGCGCCGCCTGTCCGCAAGCGCATGACGCCGTCGGGCCCGCATAGTCGGACCGGTCCGCGTTCAGCCGGCGCTCCACCATCCGGGCGACGACATCGAGCGCCCGGCGGCGGGCGCCTTGCTCAAGGGCCTCGAAGTCCAGCGCGTCGGCCGCTCCCGGACTTACGAGCGCGTCGATTTCAGCCCCGATCTCGGCCCCGAACGCTTCAGCGAAGCCCCCTTTTTCTCCTCGCCGCCGCGCTCGCCCCCGGCCCTCAGCCGGGCTTCACTCAGTGCGTCGTTGACCTCGATCAGCGCCTGCGACAATTGCCGGAAACGCCGATACGCCGCGTTCTGCGCCCGCACTTGCGCCGCCGCATGCGCTAGCTAGGGCGGTGCGTTCGCCGGCTGGGCTTAGGTCGCCGCGGAGCGGGCGAAGGTCGCCGTTGAGGGGAGCCCGCGGGAAGAGAGCGAGGCCTCGACGAGACGGTGGGGCGGTCGGCGGCGGGCGCTCGAACGCGGCGCGCCTAGCCGAGGAAACGCAGGATACCGAAGGTCAGCCCGCCGGTCGCGAGCACGGTGCCGACCATCCAGCGGATGAGCCGGGTCTCGAGGCTCGCAATCTCGGTACGCACGCCGGCAATCTGGACCGAGAGCCGCGTGTCGAGAGCGCCGATCTCAGCGCACGCGTCGAGGCCGTCGCCTCGATGAAGTCGTCGATGCGGAATCGTGCCGATCGCGCTCGGAGAGGCCCCAATTCCACGCGAGGCGGGCGGCCTTGCACCACCGGCGAGCGTACGCGCCTGATGGTCAAGTGTCGGCGAGACGGATCCGCACTCCGCCAGCGCCGGCCCCTCCGCCGAAGCGGGAGGATTTCGCCCAGCCCACCGCCGAGCTAAATCCGCGTCCTGGTCGGCCCGCGTAGGCCCCGCAACCGCGGCTTTACAGAACGTCAGCACCACCCCGCATCCAGGACCGCACTCTTCGCCGGGCCACATCGCGGGGCGCGGCCGCGTTCCCGTTTGTCGCTGGATGTTCTCGACGACGATGATGGCGGTGTTAACAAGCAAGCCGATGCCGAGCGCCAGCCCGCTGAGCGAGATGAGGTTGATCGAGACGGCCAGCCATTCCATCCCGGCCAGCCCGCCGAGCACCGCCACCGGAACCACGACGCCGATCACCACCGGCTGCCGTTGACGCCCGGGCAGGCGGAGCACGCTTCTCGCGGCCGTCGCCGAAGCATCGCCTCGAAGCCCTGATCATGGTCGCGATCGGCCTTGGGTTGCGGCAGGGTGAAGCCCTCGGGCTGCGGTCGTCTGCGTAACCCCGGCTGGGCTCGAACCAGCGACCCTTGGTTCAGTCTTCGTTCCATCCGGCCGGGGGTGACAGAAGCAAGGAAGTTCCTTACAATGGGAACCCTACCCACACCAAGACCGAGGGGGATTCGTGATCGTCAGCAAGCTGACATCCAAGGCCCAGACCACCATCCCGCAGCCGATCCGCGCGGCGCTCGGGCTGCAGCCGGGGGACGAGCTGTTATACGAGGTCCTTGATGGGCGCGTCATGCTCACCAAGGCGCGGCGAGGTACCACGACGGACGATCCGTTCCGGACCTTCGAGGAATGGCGCTCGGCGGCCGATACCAAAGCCTATGCGGACCTTTGAGCGCGGTGACGTGGTCAAGGTGCCGTTCCCGTACACGGACCGCGCAACACGGCAATCACGACCGGCCCTGGTGGTCTCGACGGCTCGACTCAAGGACCTGCACGGACTGTTGTGGGTCGTCATGATTACCAGCGCCGAGAACCGAGGCTGGCCCGACGACGTGCCGGTTGCCAACCTGAAGATGGCGGGTCTGCCCGTCCCGTCCCTCATCCGGTGCGCCAAGATCGCGACGATTGACGCGTCTGACGCCTCGAAGCTGGGGCAGGTGTCGACAGCCCAGGTCAGACGGGTCACGGGAAGGCTCGTGCAAGGGCTGGGGGCCGTGTGAACGGTGCTCGACGAGGGCGTGACCGCTATCGGCGTCGACCGTCCCGTCGGGGGCGGACGCAAGCGGCGAGGATGTTCCTGGCCAGCTGGTAGGTACCGCGTAGCGGGCACGGCTTCCTGTGCCCTCGGGTGCTCATGAAGCTGTAGAGGGCGGTACGGGACACGCCCGTGATCGACGTCCGATACTTGGCAGTACTTGCCGGAGCTGTTCGGCGGCGATGGGCGTTATCGGGCGTACGTCGGCGGCGAGTCCGGCCGGGCGCTTGAGGGTTCCTGGGCCACGGCGGCCGAAGCTGAGGCGGCGCTGATTGCCGCGACGGCGGACGGCGGCGACGGGGGCCAGTCGTGACCGGGCCGAAGTATCCGAACGTCCACGGTGCAACTGACCGACCGTGCGAGGGGGACAGCGGTGGGCTCCGGCAGCGCGGGTTTTCGCGGTCGCCGAAGACGACGAGGCAAGTAGTCAACCGAGATGTGGCGCTGCTAGTAATATTCCACGTATTCCAGGCGAGCTTCGCAGCACTCCGAGCTGTTCAGCCGCAAACGCTCGATGGTGCCCATCTACCGCCACCGCGCGACTTCAGGTAGCAGATCTCTGCGTCGCCTTGGAACGCGACCAGTTCCAGGCCGCACCTGGCCGCACCAACTTTTCGTCGGATCATCCCCTGGCCGGAGCGGAGGCCGGGACGGGGGAAGGGGTAGACCGTGAGTCCACCCACCCGTTGTCGGCGGAGGCCCTGTGGTCCCCCGCGGACCGACGACGAACTGACGAGCGTCGTGGGTGTAAACACAACATGATGAACGACGAACTGAGGGCACGAAGGAACGAGCGCCAACACTACGTGCCGCAATGGATACTGAAAGGCTTCAGGGATTCCGAGGGCAAATTGCACGCATGGCGGGTCAATGGGCAGCATGAGTTTACCACGGGACCACGGGGTGTTTTCGTTGCCACTAACATCAATACCGCATTCTCGGAGGATCGCACAAAGACGCTAGCGTACTCGGAAGATGCGTACGGGTGGTTTGACGACCACGGGAGCCGAGCTTGCATTCGCGATCCGCGATGCAGCGAGAGCAGCCGTGTGGCACCCGAAAGCAACCAGAGTCACGGGGGCAAGCCCAGAACTCTTGTCATGGTTCACCGGTCTACCGCTGCGACAGGTCATGCGTACTCCAGACACGCGCCGGAAGGCGAACGAAGTCGCTGACCGGTTCGACCTAACAAACGACCAGAGACAGGTGCTCAAGGTAGAGCTCAGCAGAGGAAG
Source organism: Vicinamibacterales bacterium (assembly GCA_965229825.1). Classification (GTDB taxonomy): domain Bacteria; phylum Acidobacteriota; class Vicinamibacteria; order Vicinamibacterales; family UBA8438; genus JAJEEA01. Next base: position 86,693 of record CBDDJQ010000006.1, on the reverse strand, counting down.
ACTGCAGAAAACAGAAGACTACCTGAGCACAGGGCGGCCAACCGTACTCAGGACGAAGCCCGACGACCCACTGATCGTCGGAGACGACATCGTGGTACGAGGTAGCCCAATGAAGGACGCTTTGCCGTCCTTCATTGGGCTACTGATTGACCAACACACCGTCCTGGGCCGCAGCTTCGTACACGACAGACCGAAGCTGATGGCGGACGAGGTTGAGGTCATTGAACTGACTATACTGGATGTGGAGCAGATCAACGGACAGATCGCGTCCAGAGCCGATACGATAGCCGGATCCCGGCGGCGCCTCGTCAACAGAATAGGGAAGGCAGAGAGCGAACGGCGAAAAGAGCGCGTCCGCCCGGCTCCCGCGCGGCGCGCGCACACCGTTCGCGGCCGGTCGTAGAGATGCTCCTGGCTGGCGGAGGGCGCTTCCGCCCGCGTCACGCACCCGCCGCGGCGTCCTCGCCGTGGCCACCTTCCCCACCTGCCGCTGGGACGGTCCCCGAAGACGAACCGGCGGCGGTTGCCGAGCCAGGTGATGACCGCGGCGCGGTGGCGGCGCTTGCCGTTGACCAGGATGAGGGTGTGGTCGGGGGCGAGGTTGCGCAGGTTCGCGGGCCGGACGATGGTCGCCGCGTGGCTGATCGGCTGGATGCTGATGTTGAACGAGGGGACGCCGGTCCGCACTCGGCGTTGCCGTTCCCGAACGCCACCAGGTCCTCGAGCTGGGAGCCAGCGCGACATCGCGGTCGACGGGCTGGTTGGGCTCGGGGGGTGGACGGCGCGTCCGCCCCGGGGCTTTGACCTCGGCCACGCAGGGAATGCAAGGACGTATTCGGTTACCGGGTGCGGGACTGATTTTCTCCAGTGGAAATGGGCGGAAATGGACCGAGCCGTCGGGGAAGTTGCTGCATGACGAGGTTGTCCCCGCGCAGATTTGTCGGCATCGCGGCGTCGGTCTCTGTGGCTGTGAGGAGGCCGGGAACAAGGGGCGCGACGGGTGACTCGCCGGCCGGCGGACTTGCGCAGAGCCTGTCGCGGTTGAGAGCGCCCATGGCAGACTCGCAGTCCCATTGTCGCCAAGGCAGCTTGTCGGCGCGTCATGGGCAGCGACGGTCGGTCCGGCTGGTTCGCTCGCGGAGCGCTGGGTCTGGCGGCTCCCGCGGCGCACCTCGGTCCCCCACGGCGGCGCGAGACCACGGGGTCCCGGCGATGGCGCCGCCGCCATGAGGACACGCGGCGGGGACCGACGCCGCGAACAGCGGCGAGCTGCCTGGTGGCGTTCCCGCGGCTGGCGGCGAAACCCACGGGTCGCGGGCTCGGGCGGCGGCGGGACGGCGCGGATTGAGTGCGGGCCGGGGGCGCGCAGGAGGACGGGAAGCGGATGAGCGGTTTCCACGCCGCCCGGCGTCAGGCGGGTGGCGGCAACGCAAGCGCCTCGGGCACGACGGGTTCGGGGGCGCACAGCATCGTCGTGATCAGCGAGCGCGGGTCGAGGTTGCGTTGGCGGGCGGTACGCACGACGCTGGCCAGCACCTGCTGGGTGTCGGCCCCGCGCCGGGTGCGGTTGCCGCCGCAGACCTTACGCGTGACTACTGCGGGGCGGATGGCCTGTTCGGCCCGCCAGTTGGTGGCGTCGATCGACGGGTCGCACAAGAAGAGGAACACCGCCGGGAATTCGTTGGCCAAGTGCTTGGCGAAGCGCTCGGCGGCGGCCAACGGCGGCGCGGTGTCGATCAGCCGGCCGAGCCGGGCGGCGAGCCGACCGCGGGCCGACGCCAGACCGTGCTCACTGATTTCGCCCGCGTTCGAGCGGTCCCGCAGGGCGAGACCGTCCCGAAGGACCGCCTGCACCGCGCCCGCCCAGGGGCTGTCGGGATGAGCGGCCTGCAAGTCCTTGCAGCGTCTCAAGAGGTGCGACAGGCACGTTTGATGCGGCGCCTTCTTGAAGCCGCGATAGGCCACCCAACCGTCCCGCACCAGCACACCGGCGAAGTCGGGGCCGAGCACCGCCGCCGCATCGGCGAACCCCCGGCCGTCGCAGATGGCGTAGACCGTCGTCTCCGGAGTGGCGAACGCCCACAGCCAGTGGAGGATCGCGTTCACCCGCCAGCCCGTCTCATCCGGCGTGACCACCGGACTCTGGCGGACCTGCTCGCGCAGCGCCGCATACGCGGGCGCCGCCGCGTCGGCGGTGCGGTGCAGCAGTTGGACGAGGCCGCCCTTGGTCACCGACAATCCGAACTGGGTCCGCAGAACGCGGACGACCTTCTCCAACGGCATGCCCAGCTCGGTGTGCAACTCGACGACCAGCGCGGCGACGTTCGGGCCCAGTTGAGCGGCAGCCGCCCCCAACGCGTCGGAGGTCTGCAGGGCGTGCCGGCCCTGCACGCGCCGCTGACACTGCGAGCAGTGGCCCACCTCGATGTCGAAGCGCCGCACGAGGGGACGCACCTCGGGCAGCTCTTCCTGATACTGCGACGCCACACGGTCCAGCGCGACCGCGCCGCCGCAGTCCGGACAGCTCGTCGGGGCCGGCGCCGCGTGCGTCTCGTCAACCTGTGTCGGCTGCCGTCGGCGCCCATGCTTCCCGTACTCCGCCCCGGCTCGCCGCCCCGGCCGCCCGCCGCGTCCCTGCGGCCGGTCCTTGGCGAAGGGAGCCGCTTGCCGGCGTCCGGCGCGCCGCGCCGCCTCGAGCTCCTTCTCCAGATGCTCGCTGCGGCGCTTCCAGTGATCCCGCTCCTCGATCAGCTTCCCCTTGTCTCGTTCGAGGCGTTCGATGCCTCGTTCGAGGCGTTCGATGATGCGCACGTCCCGAGAGTCCCGTTGACGCCTGGGTCCGTTCGAATCGTCGCGGTCGTCCTTCTTGCGCGCCATACTTCATGTATCGGCACACGCCCGCCGCACCTGCACACCATTTCGTGGATTTTCTCGCCACGACCCGCTAACCGAAGACTGCAAGGAATCGGTAGACCGGGGGGGCGGAGCGGCGATTCGGGTGGCTCCAGCCGTGAAAACGATCCGCCCTGGGAGGAGCATGGTCGGGACGGGCAGCACTCGGGGGGGCAGTCGGCGGCGTGGTCGCGCGCTCGGGGTCAGGAAGGATGATGATACCCTGCGGGTATGGCGTTTGGCACGCACGCTGGCGGGAAAGCGTGGCGGCGGGCTAGCATATGACCGCCGCGGGGGGGTTGCCGCTACGCGGGCCCAGGGGCTACGTTCTGGCCCCTGGGTGACGGTCTGTCAGATTGCAAAGGTGGAACCTGTCTCTTTATTCTGGCCTGTGGCTACACCTCCAAGGGTTCGCGTTTCGTGAGATACCCGTCGTTCCACAGGAAGAAGACAGCCATGACGGCACCACCAATTAGAAGGGTCCAAAACAGACCCTTGAAGTAGATGTCCCAATGGAAGACGCAACCATCGCACTGGCAACAGCGGCGTTCACTGGTCTGTTGGTCTTGATCAATATCTGCCTCGTTGCGGTCAACCTGCGCGCTGCCAACGCTGCCAAGACCAACGCCGATGTCATGTCCAGAGACTTCCGACTGGTCAGTAAGGCCAGTAGTGCTGATTGAGTGGTCTGACGACGGTCGAGCGGCCCGAAGTGGCGGGAACAGCTTGATAGCGCGAGGCAGTATTGTGGCGGCAACGGACACGACAATGTTTCTGAGTAAAATCGACGTTGAGACCAGAGCTTACCCACATACGGGTGGTGTGGTCCACCAAGTCACGGTAGCGAGTTTCAGGACCGGAGTCATAATCAACAGACAAACCCGGCACAACTTGCCGGCGGTGCGATTGGAGCCCTTGTACAGAGCCCAACAGACCGAGGCTGTTGGAGAGATACGAGTAACGCTCAGCATAGAACCCATGGGAATCCCTGAGCACAAGGAAACCTTCACCATGGTAAGCACGGTCATGAGCGACGGCTCCATAGGGCAATCCTACAGAGAGCACCAGGAACAACATCCACGACCAAGCAGATGGCAGCGATGGTGTGAGTGGCAGGACCGAATACGACGCGAAATGGGAGGACCTGAATGACCCGCGACAGCTCGACGTCGAGGGCGTCGAGGTCGACGTCGCAGACGCCCTCAAGGAGCTAGGCGGCCGAACCCCGGTGCGCGACCTCAGAGATCCCCTCATTTTCTCATATGAATAAATAGAGCAAAACCTCCGTTTTTCATTAGAAAGTTTGAAAGGTGGCACACTTTCGATTAAAATATGATTGCATGCATATACATCAAGACCGGCCTGCCTCATCCGGGCAAAGGCTCAGGAGACACGACCTCCTGAACTTCATCACCACCTTGTACGAAGGCGACCTGCATGCCAAACGGGCGCTGTCGTTGGCCAACGCCACCCTGGGCGTGCTGACGAGCGCTTCGCTGGCAATCCATGCAGTGGGGCGCGGCTTGGCCCAGGCCATGGGCACGTTGACCAAGCATGGTGTGAAGCAGGTGGATCGGCTGCTGAGCAATCGAGGCGTCGATGTCTGGGTCTTTTTCGCATACTGGACGCCGTTCATCGTCGGCGCCCGCACCGAAGTGGTCGTCGCACTGGATTGGAGGAGCTTCGCGGACGACAACGGGCAGGACACGATCGTGCTGTCGATGGTGGACGAGCCATGGGCGCGCGACGCCCCTGCTGTGGAAGACGGTGGCGTCCTCGACGCTGAAGGGTAATCAGCGGCGCTATGAGTACGAGGTGCTGTGCCGGTTGCGGGAGGTGCTGGCGGCCGGGGTGAAAGTCACCGTCGTGGCGGACCGGGGCTTTGCAGCCCGTGGTGGAACCCCGCGTTGCACCGAGAGCGGCGAGGCGCCCGCCTGACAAGGCGTGAGGAGGGCGCATATTGGCCATATGCAACCGACGAACAACGCAGTCAGGCGGGATGCATCGCCGCTCGAATGCAGCGGGGACTTTCACCACGGGCTGTTTGGGGATTGCAAGCTGTTCTACGCGTTGACGACGGAGCTGGCCTTCGAATACGTGATTCGGTTGCGTGGAGACATCTACGTGACGAATGCGCGGGGCGAGCGGCGAGCGGCCGCCGCGTGGGTCGGCGCCGGGGGGCGTGCGCGACGGCTGGTGGGTGCTCGGGTGACCGACACGTACGAGCTGCCGGTCGGCGTGATCGTGTGCGTACACGATCCGAAGATGGACGAACCGTGGTGCCTGGTGGCCAGCGAAGCAACAGTCCCGACGCGGGTCCTGATTCGGTACTACGGCAAGCGCTGGGGGATTGAGGCGGGCTTTCGGGACATCAAGGACATGCGCTTTGGAATGGGGCTGTCGTGGATGCATGTTTCGCGCCCGGACCGGCGGGACCGCCTCTTGCTGATCAGCGCGTTGGCGATCGCCGTGCTGTCGTTGATGGGTGCGGCGGGCGAGCATATCGGCTATGACCGCTGGTTGAAGGCGAACACGGTGAAGCGGCGGACGCATTCGTTGTTCCGGCAGGGGCTGATGCTGTACCACCATCTCCCCAACTGGCCCGAGGATCGGATTCGTCCGTTGATGGAGACGTTTGGCAGCATGCTCATGGAACAGCGGGTGTATCGAGATGTCTTCGGCGTGATCTGATGCCGGCAAAATGAGGGGATGCATGAGGGCCGGGAGGGCGTTCGTCAGGTGCCGGGGTAGGGATCGGTAGTAGCGGGAACTCTGCCATCCGTTGTCTCTCCGTCCGCGGAGGTCCGCAGCCGTTCTCTCCAGAGCTCTAGCTGTTCGGCAACGATCGCTTGTATTCGGTTACCGGGTGCGGGACTGATTTTCTCCAGTGGAAATGGGCGGAAATGAACCGAGCCGTCGGGGAAGTTGCTGCATGACGAGGTTGTCCCCGCGCAGATTTGTCGGCATCGCAGCGTCGGTCTCTGTGGCTGTGAGGAGGCCGGAAACGAGGGGCACGAGGGGCGACTCGCCGGCCGGCGGACCTGTGCAGAGCATGTCGCTGTTGAGAGCGCCCATGGCAGACTCGCAGTCCCATTGTCGCCAAGGCAGCTTGTCGGCGCGTCATCGGCAGCGACGGTCGGTCCGGCTGGTTCGCTCGCGGAGCGCTGGGTCTGGCGGCTCCGCGGCGCCCCGGTCCCCCGCGGCGGCGCGAGACCACGCGGGTCCCGGCGACGGCGCCGCCGCCATGAGGGACACGCGGCGGGGACCGACGCCGCGAACAGCGGCGAGCTGCCTGGTGGCGTTCCCGCCGCTGGCGGCGAAACCCACGGGTCGCGGGCTCGGGCGGCGGCGGGACGGCGCGGATTGAGTGCGGGCCGGGGGCGCGCAGGAGGACGGGAAGCGGATGAGCGGTTTCCACGCCGCCCGGCGTCAGGCGGGCGGCGGCAACGCAAGCGCTTCGGGCACGACGGGTTCGGGGGCGCACAGCATCGTCGTGATCAGCGAGCGCGGGTCGAGGTTGCGTTGGCGGGCGGTACGCACGACGCTGGCCAGCACCTGCTGGGTGTCGGCCCCGCGCCGGGTGCGGTTGCCGCCGCAGACCTTACGCGTGACCACTGCGGGTCGGATGGCCTGTTCGGCCCGCCAGTTGGTGGCGTCGATCGACGGGTCGCACAAGAAGAGGAACACCGCCGGGAATTCGTTGGCCAAGTGCTTGGCGAAGCGCTCGGCGGCGGCCAACGGCGGCGCGGTGTCGATCAGCCGGCCGAGCCGGGCGGCGAGCCGACCGCGGGCCGACGCCAGACCGTGCTCACTGATTTCGCCCGCGTTCGAGCGGTCCCGCAGGGCGAGGCCGTCCCGCAGGACCGCCTGCACCGCGCCCGCCCACGGGCTGTCGGGATGAGCGGCCTGCAAGTCCTTGCACCGTCTCAAGAGGTGGGCCAGGCACGTTTGATGCGGCGCCTTCTTGAAGCCGCGATAGGCCACCCACCCGTCCCGCACCAGCACGCCGGCGAAGTCGGGGCCGAGAACCGCCGCCGCCTCGGCGAACCCCCGGCCGTCGCAGATGGCATAGACCGTCGTCTCCGGGGTGGCGAACGCCCACAGCCAGTGGAGGATCGCGTTCACCCGCCAGCCGGTCTCATCCGGCGTGACCACCGGACTGCAGCGGACCTGCTCGCGCAGCGCCGCATACGCGGGCGCCGCCGCGTCGGCGGTGCGGTGCAGCAGTTGGACCAGGCCGCCCTTGGTCACCGACAGTCCGAACTGCGTCCGCAGAACGCGGACGACCTTCTCCAGCGGCATGCCCAGCTCGGTGTGCAACTCGACGACCAGCGCGGCGACGTTCGGGCCCAGTTGAGCGGCAGCCGCGCCCAACGCGTCGGAGGTCTGCAGCGCGTGCCGGCCCTGCACGCGCCGCTGACACTGCGAGCAGTGGCCCACCTCGATGTCGAAGCGCCGCACGAGGGGACGCACCTCGGGCAGGTCTTCCTGATACTGCGACGCCACACGGTCCAGCGCGACCGCGCCGCCGCAGTCCGGACAGCTCGTCGGGGCCGGCGCCACGTGGGTCTCGTCAGCCTGCGTCGGCGGCCGGCGGCGCCCCTGCCTGCCGTACTCCGCCCCGGCTCGCCGCCCGGGACGCCCGCCGCGTCCCTGCGGACGGTCCTTGGCGAAGGGGGCCGCTTGTCGGCGGCCGGCGCGCCGCGCCGCCTCGAGCTCCTTCTCCAGATGCTCGCTGCGGCGCTTCCAGTGATCCCGCTCCTCGATCAGCTTCGCCTTGTCTCGTTCGAGGCGCTCGATGCGCACGTCCCGAGGGTCTCGCTGAGGCCCAGGACCCTTCGAACCGCCGCGGTCATCGCTCTTGCGCGCCATACTTCACGTATCGGCACACGCCCGCCGTACCTGCACACCTTTTCGTGGATTTTCTCGCCACGACCCGCTAACCGAAGACAAATGCAGGAGGCCTGGCTTCTGCTCGACGAGGCGGCTCTCCGCCAAGCGGCCGGTCGGCCTTCCGGGACCGAGGACCTTGGCCTGCCGCCTTCGCATCGGTGGGACAGGTTGCCGGATCCGAAGCGAGTTCTCTACGATGCGCTACGTGCCGCGAACGGCGCGAAGGGAAGGCGAGCGAAGAGCTTCAATCCCGGACGCGCCGCACACCGCCTGGCGGCCCTGATCACCGACTGGACGCCATTGCGAGACCTGGGCGCGTTCGCCCGGCTCGAGACGGACACGAGGACGGCGCTTGAGCAACTCGACGTGGCAGTGGTGGAGACGACCTGAAGGCACCCCAAGCAGCCCGTGGTGGAAGTCCCCGCTGCATTCGAGCGGCGACGCATCCCGCCTCGCCGCTCTCGGTGCAACGCGGGGTTCCGCCACGGGCTGCAAGGGGACTTGTACGAATGCGGGCCTACCCGACGTCAACGACGGTCTCCACCTGAGCGAGGTCCATGCCGACAGCAAGAACCAGCGAGAACAGCCCACTCTGCATCGCCGCGGTGACCCCGGGGAACGGCCAGGGCCGGATCGGCATCACGTTGTGCCCCGGCAAGACCGATCCCGGCGCGATCTCGGGGGCGACCGCGCGCGATCTGGACACCGACCTCGACGTGATTCGGCGCTGGGGGGCGACCGCGGTGGTCAGCCTGATCACCGACGAGGAGATCGACCATCTGTCGGTACGCGATCTCCCCGAGGCGGTCCGCGACCGGCACATGGAGTGGTGGCACGCGCCAATCCCCGACGGGATGCCGCCGGGCGCCGACTTCGAGGAGGCGTGGACCGCGGCGGGCGAAGCCATCCGGGACCGGCTGCGGCTCGGCTTCGACGTGCTCGTGCACTGCAAGGGAGGTCTGGGCCGCGCCGGGACGGTCGCCGGCCGCCTGCTGGTGGAGCTGGGCGAACGCCCGGACCAGGCGATTCGCCGCGTCCGTGAGGCTCGGCCGGGAGCCATCGAAAACGAGGACCAGGAAGCCCACGTGGCGCAGTGCTCGGCTCGAACGCCGTGGGTTCCATCGAAGCACCCGGACAACACTCGTGACCGGGCGCTCGGGGCCTTTCTCGGTCTCGCGGTGGGCGACGCGGTGGGCACGACGCTCGAGTTCCGCCCCCGCGACGCGCAACTGCGCCTGGAGGACATGGTGGGCGGCGGCCCGTTCGGCCTGCGGCCCGGCGGGTGGACCGACGACACCTCCATGGCGCTGGCCCTCGCCGACAGCCTGGCGGCCTCGGAGGCGCTCGACTGCCGGGACCTGATGGACCGCTTCGTCAGATGGTGGCAGCACGGCGACTACTCGCCCACCGGCGATTGTTTCGACATCGGAAACACCACCCTCGATGCGCTCGACCGCTACCAGCATACCGGCGATCCGCTCGCCGGCTCGACCGATCCGCGCAGTGCGGGCAACGGGTCCCTGATGCGGCTCGCCCCCGTCGCCCTCCGGTTCTGGCAAGACCGGCCGCGCCTGATCGCCGCCGCCGCCGACCAGTCCCGGACGACGCACGGCGCCGAGGAGGCGGTGGACGCCTGCCGGGCGTTCGCGGCGCTGCTCGCCGATGCCATCGCGGGGTCGCCGCGCGCCGACGTCCTGGCTCCAAGGCGGTTCGAAGGAGCCGCGGCCATCGCCCGAATCATGGCCGGCGACTGGCGGGGACGGGCGCGGGACACGATCAGCTCCAGCGGGTACGTCGTGCACACCCTGGAAGCCGCCCTCTGGTCGGTCGCCCGCACCGGGGACTTCCGCAACGCGGTGCTGCTCGCCGCCAACCTGGCCGACGACGCGGATACGGTGGCGGCGGTTACGGGCCAGCTCGCCGGCGCCCTCTACGGCCTGAGCGGCATCCCCGACCACTGGCTGGAACGGATCGTCTGGAAGGATCGACTCCTGGCGGCGGCGCGGCGGCTACTCCCGTCATCCCTCGCCGACCGGGGGGAGGCGGGCGCGTAGCCGAAGCGCGACGACCGGCTATCGAGACCTGCGCACGCGCGCGTGTCCTGCCAGCCGCGGAAGCGCTCGCCCCGCGCACAGGTCATGCCACGGGCCGCCCAGCGGCACTACTTGCTACGTGCTCTTGAGGCCAGCGCTCGCCGGCGAGCCGAGCCCCGGCCGGCCCTGGCAGCCGGAGCCGGACACGCGCGAGAGACGCGCTACTCCGGGGCCGGCAGGTAGGCGAGCCGGTCGCCCCGGTACGACCCCAGCCACAGCTCTTCGCCGATGCGGAGCGCGGTGGTGGACGAAATGAACCCATCCATGGCCGGGTGCACGAAGATGCGCTCGACCTCGAGGGTGTCGGGGTCGATGGCCGCGACGTTGGTCGTCTCCAGGGTCGGTTCGCGCGGGTCGGCGATGGAGTTGCCGTCCTGGTCGGTGTGGCCGGCCGCGTAGATGACCGAGCCGTCGAGGGCCATGCGCAGGTTGTCGGGCCGGAACCCGAGATCGATGACGTCCTTCCGCACCGGCTCGACGCCGCGCGACAGGCGCGTCAGCTTCTCCTCGGCCCAGCCGGCGATGTAGAGGGTCTCGCCGTCCCCGGACACCTCGATGCCGTTCGGCGCGGTGTCTTCGCTCTCGGGCAGCACCGCCCACCCGCTGTCGGCATGCCACTCCCACACTCCGATTCCGGCGTTCGTGGTGGCGAAGCCGCCTCCCGGCAGAGCGACCACCGAGTTGAGATTGGCGCCCTCGGGCGCCACCGCGCAACCGGTCCAGGCCACGCTCGGCGGCCCGTCCCCGGCATCGACATCGAAGAACTCGATCGACTCCCGGGGACCATGATGGACGACGAGCAGGGTGTGGACGCCGTCCGCCCCCGGCGCGAGGTAGAGCCCGTGCAGCCGGGACACGTCGGGGTTGGCGAGGTCGAGCGGACCGGGACAGTCGGGATAGGCCTCGGCGTCGAGCCGCAGCTCGCTGTCCGGGGTCGGAAACAGCACCGTCGTGGTCTTGTCGGCCACGTTCAGCAGGTGCAGCCGGCCGCCCTCTCGGGCGCCCGAGATGATCGCCCACTCTTCACCACCGGGGACGACCACGATGTCCTCGGGGCTGACCATGTCGCAGATGAACTGGACCTCTCCGACCGGGTCGCAGGGGTGCTCGCCGGTGACCGCGAACTGCGGCGGCGCCGGGGCCGCGTCGGCGGCAGGCTCCGGCTCGGGCGCCGGCGCGCCGCATCCCACCGCGATCATCGTGACCAACCCGAACGCTACCAGCTTCGCCCCGCTCATGACGTCCCCCCTCTCGGATCCGGATGGCGACAGGATACCACCGCGCCCGCCTGGGGAGGCCGCAGGGCGACGGTTTTGGGGCTGCCGGACCAGGATTCCTTGTCGTCTACGCGATGGGCGAGCGGCGGCGGTCGGAGCGGCGAGAAGAGGTGGCCGGACGGCAACTATTCGTGCCGCCGGCACTGCTTCGGCATCGGACCACCACGCTCGACGCGCTCGACCGAATACGTGCGGACCGGCAATCCGGTCGCAGGGTCGACTGCGGAGATCGCCCGGGCCACGGCCGGCAGTCTGGCGCGGACGCCCGCGGGACGAGATCGAAACGGCACGGTCCCGTCAGGGCGGTCACGGGAGCTCGTAGCCGATCATGAACAGCGCCGCCTCGAGCGCCCGCAGGCGGCGATTCGCGGGGAGCTCGCCGAAGCTCCCTTCGCCGGCTACCTCGCCCAGGACCCACGCCGCCCGGACGTTGCACTCGGCCCACGCGCGGGGATTGACGTGGCTGAGCCGCGGGAACTGCAGCGAGTCCATCGACGGGTTTCGGTTGTGATTGCCTCTCCCGGCAAGCCACCGGAATTGCAGCAATTCCGGGACTTCGCAGAGTTGCTTTTCGGTGCAGTACCGCTTTACCAGGTAGCCCATCGCCGCGCCCACCCGCCCGTCGTAGATCGGGAAGCCCTCAAGCATCATTGCATAGACCTTCGTCCAACCCGAGTTCATGTAGCGCACCCTGCCCAACTGCGAGGTGTCCGCTTGAGCCGGGTCGAGCAGGCAAGCGGCCTCACGGAATATTGGCAGCGCATCCTGGCCCAGTTCATACAGCTTCCTGCTGCCGGCCGCCACACCGCCCCATCGCAGAATCCTGTACGCCGCGTCCACGAAACCATCCCGGTCGTCGCAGTCCACAGCCCGACGTATGTCTTCGGCGAGACAATCCAGCATCCTCCGGTTGTCCTCGAACCCCTGGCCCCGCCAGCAGTAGTTCGTGTACGCCTCCCAGAGGGAACTGCATCGCCAGTCGCAGTCCGGCTTGAGCATCCGGTAGCCGTGTACGAAGGTCTCGTCGTCCCCAACCCGCCGGCGCAGCCATTCGATGAACGGCTGCACGCATTCGTGGCCCAGATAGTCGTCGCGTCTCACCGATACCCCCTCTTCCTTTCGCAGACTTGCCCCGCCAACCCCGCCAACCGGCCCGCCGGCCATCAGGCTTCCTCCCGGTCTCGCAGAAACTGCCGGTAGGCTTGGTAGGCTTCCCCGTCGAGCTTCCGCCGGCTCGCCTCCAGAACCGCTTCCGGGGTGTCCCAGGACCAGGGAATGTCGTGCATGTCCATCACGAACGCCAGATGCGTCTTGCGACAGGATATGCCGGCGCGGTGAGCGCAGTTGTGCACGGCGCTGAACGCGCTGTCGGCTGCGGGCGCAAGACTCTATCGTCGCTTGCGCCAAATCTGCTTGCTTTCGAGTTGTGGTTCACGACCGGCGACAGGCGCCGCCATCCTCTCCATTCTCCGAACGCCCGCGTCAGAACCTGTCAATGCGCCGGTTCAGGGAAACCGGGCGATGATTGCGCCTCGGGGACGCCCCCCGCGGGCCGACTTCAGCCGACAGATCATCCGCGGGCGCCTCCGTTTTAACCGGGCGCCTCCGCGCGCGGGGGGTTCTGGCTGAATCGCATCAACCGACTGGTCGCCCGACGCGGGCGCCTCCGCGCGCGGGGGGTTCCGGCGGTGGCCTCGACGGCCTCGAAGGCGCGCCCGACCCGCGCGGACTCGAGACACGGATCTCCACGGTGCAGAGGCCGCAAGCGACCACGGTTGGACCAGCCAGATCGAGTGACGACAGGAACGAGACGGAATACGAGAAGATGACATAATCCGTTGCATGCGTTACCTCCCGCTCACGCGACGGCAGGTCCTGCGCGGGGCCGCGGCCGGGATCGCGGCAGCGGCGACCCCCGGGGGCCGGGCGGCGGCCGGAGCCGGGCGGCAGGGAGACGAGCCGGGACCCTACGCCGACGGCGTGCTGCCGCCGGGCGTCCGCTCCCGGTTGGTCGCCAACGTCAACGGCCAGCGCATGCACGTCCTGGAGGCGGGGTCGAAGGCGGGCGCGCGCGCCGGCGTCCTGCTGCTGCACGGCTTCCCCGAGCTCGCCTACAGCTGGCGGCGGCTGATGCCGGCCCTCGCGGAAGCGGGCTACCACGTGATGGCGCCGGACCTGCGCGGCTACGGCCGCACCGACGGCGCCGGCGTCGGTTACGACGACGACCTGCACCCGTTCCGGATGCTGAACGAGGTGCGGGACATGCTCTCGCTGGTGTCGGCGTTCGGCTACCGCGCGGTCCACCTCGCGGGCCACGACTTCGGGTCGCTGGTGGCGTCTTGGTGCGCGGTCGCCCGGCCGGACGTGTTCCGCTCCGTCGTCCTGATGAGCGCGCCGTTCGGGGGGACGGCGGCGCGGCCGTTCGACACCGCCGACGCTCCCGCGGCCCCGGCGGGGGCTCCCGCGGCCGACATCGACGCCGATCTGGTGAGCCTGGAGCCGCCGCGCTGGCACTACCGGCGCTTCTACGCCACGCGCGGGGCCAACGACGACCTGTGGCGGGCGCCGCAGGGGGTGCACGACTTCCTCCGCGCCTACTACCACATGAAGAGCGGCGACTGGAGCGGCAACCGGCCCGAGCCGCTACGCGAGTGGTCGGCGGCCGAGCTGGCGCGGCTCCCCCGCTACTACGTCCTCGACCTCGGTCGGGGCATGGCGGAGACGGTGGCCGAGAACATGCCGTCGGCGGCGGAGATCGCGGCGTGCGCGTGGCTGCCCGACGACGAGCTGCGGGTCTACAGCGCCGAGTACGGCCGGACGGGGTTCCAGGGCGGGTTGCAGTGGTACCGCAGCGTGGCCTCGGTGTCGTCCATCTTCGGCGGGGGCGTCAACGCCGATCTGCAGGTGTTCGCCGGGCGCACCATCGACCAACCGTCGCTGTTCATCGCCGGCGCCCGGGACTGGGGCATCCACCAGCGGCCGGGGGCGCTGGAACGGATGGACGGAACCGCCTGCACCGACATGCGGGGCCTGCACCTGCTGGAAGGGGCCGGGCACTGGGTGCAGCAGGAGCGGTCGGCAGAGGTCAATCGGCTGGTGCTCGACTTCCTGCGGTCGCTCTAGGTACGCACGGCCCGCCGCGGGGGAACCGCGGCCATCGCCACCCACGCGCGGCAAGCGGCTCCCCGCGGCGCGGGCGGCGCCGCGGTTCGCGCCCCCGACGGAACCCGGTACGGCCTTGTCGTCGACGCCGGTACGACCGCGCTACCGTGAGCCCATGACAAGGAAGCCCCCGGTTTCGCTCACCGACAAGCAACGCGCGTTCGCCAGGACCCTGGCGGAGAACGGGGGCCATACCACTGTCGGCGCCGTGCTGGAGCAGATCCTCGACCTGCTGCGGGGGCTGCTGGAACGCGAGGAGTTGGAACGCGCGGCGCCAAGCGAGCCTCCCGCTCGTGGGCCGGAGGGCGAGCTCGGTCCTGCGAAGGAGAAGGACCGCCGCGTGTCCCGCGCAACCACCGCGAAGCGCCGCTCGCGTGGACTTCCATCCCGAGTCCGCTGAGGCCGGACGGGCTTCTCCCTCGCCCGATATTTTGCCCGCGCGACATCCGCCCTACACCGTAACGTCATACGGTTCTCCTCAAGATTGATGCAGGAGGTTGTCCGAGATGATTCGTCGCACGTCATGGAGGATTGCGGGAGCGCTCGCTTTCGCCGCGGTGCTGGGAACAACCGCCGCGGTCCGGGCCCAGAACGCCACCACCGGCACGCTCGGCGGCGTCGTGCGCGACGTGCAGCTGGGGGTACTCCCCGGCGCGAGCGTCGTCGCCCTCCACGCCCCGACCGGGACGCGGTACGAAGCCTTCACCCGCGCCGACGGACGGTTCGACCTGCTGAACGCGCAGGTCGGCCCCTACGACCTGGAGATCATCCGCGGGAACCCGAACGACAAGATCTTCGTGCGGTCCGACCTCAACCTGTCGGCCGCGCACCGGCTGTCGGTGCGGCACAACCACGTCGGCGCCACCGCCGACATCGGCTCGCAGTCGAACTTCCGCTACCGCTTCGCCGACAACTTCTACCGGTTCCGCAGCCGGACCGACTCGACCGTCGCCCAGTTGAACAGCACGTTCGGCGGCGCCTTCAACCTCGCCCGCGTCAGCTACCAGCGGATTCGCGACCGCCGGGGACCGCGGACCGCCCCCTTCCCGCAGGTCACTATCGATCTCGAGGGCGGGAGGAGATTCGGTTCGGCACCGAGCAGTTCTCGACCGCGAACGCCCTCGATCAGACCATCATCGAGATCCACAACGACCTGACCTGGGTGCGCGGGCGGCACCAGCTCACCATCGGCACCCACAACGAGCTCTTCCGGTTCCGCAACCTGTTCATCCGCGACAACTTCGGCGTCTACGAGTGCCGACGGGGTGTCGGGGAAGACGGGCGCGTCGAGGCGAATGCCGTAGGTGTGCGCGAGGAGCTGTAGCTGTAGGACTGGGCCAGCCCCTGCTCGAAGAGGCAACCTGGCCTACGACCGGGACCTGGGGTTCTTCGGCCTGGTGGGCAGCGTGGAGCTGCTCTTCTCGAAGACCGTCCGCGACATCGACTACCGGAACCTCAACCTCGTCGCGAGCGGCGCCGCACCCGACGGACGCCCGACGCACTCGCGCCTGCACCGGGACTTCAGCAACGTCATCCTGCTCACGAACACCGACCAGGGCGGCCGCTGGACGGTGGCGACCAAGCTCGACAAGCGGTTCAGCGACAACTGGTTCATGAGCGGCTCGTACCTCTACGGCGAGTCGCGGTCGGTCAACGACGGCGGGTCGAGCCAGGCGACGTCGAACTGGCGCTACAACTACCACGACGGCGACCCGAACGCGGCGGCGCTGGCCGTGTCGAACTTCTCGCCGGGCCACCGGTTCAGCCTGTCGGGCTCGTACCGCATCCCCGCCGGACCGGCCGGCATCACCCTCGCGGCCTACCACGACGCCCGGCAGGGCCGCCCCTACAGCTATCTGGACGGGAGCGACAGCAACCGCGACGGGACGCGGGGGAACGACCTCCTCTACGTCCCGCGCGACGCCGCCGATGTCATCGTCACCAACGGGACCTTCGACGACCTGATGCGTTTCCTGTCGGCCGGCTGCGACGTCACCCCGGGCGCGATCGTGCCCCGGAACGCCTGCCGCGGCCCGTGGGTCTACACCCTCGACTTCCACCTCGGCGTCGACTTCCCGCGGGGACCGAACGAGGTCGAGCTGTTCCTCGACGTCTGGAACGTGGTCAACGCGTTCGACGCGAGGAACGGCCTGCTGGAGTTCGCCTTCTTCCAGAACCTCCAGCCCGTCCGGTCGAGCATCGACCCGGACACCGGCCGCTACGTCTACATGTCTCAACACGCTGGCCCGCCCCGGGTTCGCGAGCGACCGCTTCGCCCGCGACGACCTGCGGGGCCGCTGGCAGGCGCAGTTGGGGTGCGCTACTCGTTCGGGCTCTAGCCGAGGCGCGTGCTGGTCGAGGGTGGCTGTCTGAAGTGATCCCTGATTCCGGTCCAATCCGATCACCCTGTTGAGCGAGACGGATCGAAATCCTCGCGGCCGAACCGTTCACCTGCTGCGACAGGGCGTCGTCAGAGCGCGAGCAGGAACTCGATCCTGCCCGACTGCAGTGTCGCGAAGCCGAGCCGTGGCGAGCGTCTCGCGTTCGAGGCGGACACCGGCGGAACGTGGGTACGAGTGGTAGGATACCGCCCATGCTCTTGTCCCGCTCGGTCCGCATCGGCCTCGTGCTTGCAGTCCTCGCCGGGGGAACCGCCGGGGTTGCCGCGCAGCCGCTTCCCAACCGGTATCGTCTCGTCGACGCGTGGCCCCATCTGCCGTCGCACATGAACGGCGGGAGGTGGGGCGAGACGATCGGCGTCGATCGCGACGCGGACGGGAACATCTGGGTGTTTCACCGCTGCTTCAACAACCAGCCGGCCGGCGCGGCCACCTGCGTGGGGCGGGACGACGACCCGCCAGTCGTAAAGTTCAGCCCCGACGGCGGGCTCCTCGACAGCTGGGGCGAAGGGGTGTTCGCGGCGCCGCACGGCTTCCACATCGACCCCGAGGGCAACCTCTGGGCCACCGACTACAACGGGAGCGAGACGGTGCTCGGCATGCCGGCCGGTGGGCGCGGGCACCAGGTCTTCAAGTTCAGCCCGACCGGTGAGATCCTGATGACGCTGGGCAAGGCGGGGGTCGCGGGCAACGGGCCCGACACCTTCGACCGGCCGACCGACGTGGCCGTCAACACCGACGGCGACATCTTCGTCACCGACGGCCACGGGCCGAACAACCGGGTGGTGAAGTTCGACCGAAACGGCAGCTTCATCCTGACGTGGGGCGGCCCCGGCGACGGTCCCGGCGAGTTCGACCAGCCGCACACCCTCACTTTGGACAGCCGGGGGCGGGTGTTCGTCGGGGACCGGTCGAACAGCCGGGTGCAGATCTTCGAGCCCGACGGCACCTTCGTCGCCGAGTGGCGGCAGTTCGGGCGGCCGAGCGGCATGTTCATCGACGAGGACGACGTGCTCTACGTGACCGACTCCACCTCGAACTCAAGCAACAACCCCGGCTTCGAGCGCGGGATCTACATCGGAAGCGCGGTCGACGGGACGGCCCACGCCTACATCCCCGACCCCGACCTCGACCGGCAGGACGAACTGCGCATCTCCGGCGCGTCGGGCATCACCGCCGACCGCGAGGGCAACATCTATGCCGCCGATGTCGGCCCGCAGAGAATCCGGAAGTACGTCAAGGAGTAGCGGCGAGACCCGGCGCGGGCGACCTGCCGCGAGGCGGCGACCGCACCGGAGGGGCCACCGGCCGGCGGGTAGCACCGGGACTCCGCAGAGGCGATCCGGGGCGCGGCGATGTCCAGAACCCGATCCCAGTGAGCGGCGGGTCCCCCGCGCGGACCGGACCCTCCGTGTTGAAGAAGCGGATCGCCTGCATTGTGGCAACCCCGCCGCGCCTGTCGCGTGTCGCCGCCGACAGGGGCGGGCGGCGCACTGATCCCGCCGCGAATTCAAGCAAGTTGCCAAG
Organism: Vicinamibacterales bacterium; assembly: GCA_965229825.1. Classification (GTDB taxonomy): domain Bacteria; phylum Acidobacteriota; class Vicinamibacteria; order Vicinamibacterales; family UBA8438; genus JAJEEA01. Next base: position 68,450 of record CBDDJQ010000006.1, on the reverse strand, counting down.
CGCTTTCGTTGCAGTGTCGTCGAGGCGGCCGCCGCCAGACCGGTCCTGCATTCACGCGTCCGGCTTCGGCGCGTCGAACACCGATCTCACGTCGGCCGCGAATCCGTCGAGCACCCGTGACTTGGCGGCGTCGCCGGAGGCGAACAACCCGAGCTCGCGGTAGGCGTCGCCCTCGAGGACGAGCACCGTGATCGTCTCGTCCCGGGGATCGACGATCCAGTACTCGGGAATGCCCGCCTCGGCGTAGTCGGTACGCTTCTCGACCAGATCCCGATCGGGGTCGTCCGGGCTCACCACTTCGATCACCAGATCCGCACCCAGCCAGTAACGGTCCCGGCAGCGGGCGTCCGACCGGTCGCGGAGCAGCAGGACGTCGGGCTCGCGGAACTTGCCCTCGCGGACGCGCATGCGCAACGCCGCCGCCATGACCACGCCGCCGCGCGGCACGAGAAAGTCGTGGAGCCGTCGGTAGAGGGCCAGGGCGATCGCCTGGTGGGTGAACGTCGGCATCGGGAGTTCCTGCACACGACCATCGGTGAACTCGACCAGGCGGTTGCAACGATCCGTGAGCCACAGGTAGTCCTCGTCGCGCCAGGCTCCCTGGGGCGGCAGTACTTCGTGCAGGAGACCGCGCAAGGCATCGTCCGAGGTGGCTGATGCGTTCGTCGCCGGAGGCGTGCTCGTCATGTCTCCATCCCCGCCATTACCCGGCGGTCACCGATGCCGTTCCACCGTCGTCGTATTACAGTACCACTCCATGACCGACGACGCGCCGCGGAGACCCGCCCGGCCGCCCCGCGTGGACGCCGCCCGGCTCGGGGTGGTGGTCGCGGTCGGCGCCGCGCTGTGGCTCGTCCCGACCCCGGACGGGGTCGAGCCGCGGGCGTGGCAGCTTCTCGCGGTCTTCGTCGCGACCATCGTGGGGATCATCCTGCGCCCCCTGCCGATGGGGGCGACGGCGTTCGTGGCGGTGGCGTTCGCGGTGATGTCGGGCACCCTGACGATCGCGGAGGCGACGGCGGGCTTCGGCGCCACCGTGGTGTGGCTGGTGGTGGCGGCGTTCTTCATAGCCACCGCGTTCATCAAGACGGGGCTCGGGGCGCGCATCGCCTACCATTTCATGCGCCTCCTCGGGAAGCGGAGCCTCGGGTTGGCGTATGGCATCGTGGCCACCGACCTCGTCCTTGCCCCGTTCATCCCGAGCAACACGGCGCGCGGCGGCGGGGTCATCTACCCGATCCTCAAGTCGCTCTGCGTCTCGCTCGGCAGCGACGCCGCCGACGGCACCCAGGGCCGGGTCGCCGGCTTCCTGACGTTCACCGCCTACCAGGGGGTGGTGGTCACCAGCGCGATGTTCCTCACCGCCATGGCCGCGAACCCGCTCGTGGCGGAGCTTGCCGCCCAGCAGGGGGTGACCATCACCTGGGCGGGCTGGGCGGCGGCGGCGTTCGTCCCCGGCCTGCTGAGCCTGTTGCTGGTGCCCCTGCTGATCTACCGCCTGTACCCCCCGGAGATCACCCACACCCCCGAGGCGCCGGCGTTCGCGCGCGAGCGGCTGCGGGAGATGGGCCCGATGACCCGGGACGAGCGGATTCTGGTGGCGGTCTTCGTCTTCCTCCTGAGCTTCTGGATCGTGGGAGGCGAGCTCGGCATCAACGCCACCGCCACCGCGATGGCCGGGGTGGGAGCGATGCTCGCCACCGGCGCCCTCGCCTGGCAGGACATCCTCGAGGAACGGAACGGGTGGGACACCCTGATCTGGTTCGCGGTGCTCGTCATGATGGCGACCCAGCTCGGCGAGCTGGGCCTCGTGGGCTGGTTCACCGACCGCGTGTCCGGGGTGCTGGGCGAGGGGCACTGGCTCCCCGCCTTCCTCGGCCTGAGTCTGATCTACTTCTACGTGCACTACTTCTTCGCGTCGAACACCGCCCACGTCAGCGCGATGTACGCCCCGTTCCTGGCCGTCGCCCTCGCGGTGGGGACCCCGCCGGTCCTCGCGGCCCTGGTGCTCGCGTTCTTCAGCAACCTGTTCGCGTCGATGACCCACTACGGCACCGCCGCGGCGCCCATCCTGTTCGGATCGGGGAACGTGGACATCGGCACGTGGTGGAGGCTCGGGGCCCTCATCAGCGTGGTGAACATCACGATCTGGCTGGGCGCCGGCAGCCTCTGGTGGCGCCTGCTGGGACTGTGGTGACGGCCGACGTCGCTCCTGCATGGCCGAACCAACCCGGCGGAACGCAAGCGAGGTCATGGGAGAGCGAGGTCATGGAAAAGAGGGCGCACGCCATGAACTTGAAACACGTGCAGTCGACGCTCATATTTCAATGAAATGGAGATCGCCGACGTGTCCACGAAGATCATTCTCGACCCGACCGGTTCCAGTCGGCGTAGGCCTCGGCCAATGCGTCGTCGTGGTGCTCCGATACCGGCGCATCGGGCGGATTGTCGGGGTCACTTCCGGTCCCGATGAACGGGAAGTCCTCAAGGGTCCAATTCCTCTTCTGCTCCCCGGACTCCACGCCGAAGGCCTTCGCCAGCGTTTCCCGCACGACCGACGCCATCGAGCGGTTCTGTTCGTAAGCCCTCCGCCGCACCGCCTCGTAGGTGGCGTCGTCGAGCTGAATCTGCGTGCGCTTCATCGAGCGTCCCCTGTTCGTCTCCCTATCGGGACGGCCTCGGCACGCGCCCGACCCCGAACTCGCGAGCGGCCTCGGGCCGTCGCCTACCAGCAAGCACCCCACCCTCTCATGGCCCGACCGGGGGTGGTCCCATAACCCCATGCCCCAATGCAGCCATGCTAGCATGGTGTTCCTGTCGCGCCGTCCTCACGCGCCCGCCGGAAACGTCGCCGCGTCCGGCGGTGGTAGAGTTCCCCGATGTCCCGATCCCCCGCCCGAGGGACACCGGCGACTGTTTGCGAGCATGCGGACGGGGTAGCGCATCCGCCGACCGCGGGGCGGGAGCAACGCTTCCACGCGCCGCAGCCATGAGACACTATCCGGGATGAGCCTCGCCTACCACGATTTCGACACCCCGATCGGAACCCTGCGGGTCGTCGGCGACGATGGCGGGATCGAGCGGGTCGACCTGCCCAACGCGGCAGCGTGCACTCCCGATCCGAGGTGGCGGGCGCTGCGCCGGTCGTTGTCCGGACCGTTGCTGAAGGCGAAGGAGCAGCTTCGCGAGTATTTCGGCGGTGAACGCCGCGACTTCGACCTGCCGCTCGCCCCCGCCGGCACGGTATTCCAGATCCGGGTGTGGGACGAGCTCCGCCGCATCCCCTACGGCGAGACCATTTCGTACGGCGAGCTCGCACGGCGCATCGGGCAACCGACCGCCTCGCGCGCCGTCGGCGCCGCCAACGGCCGGAACCCCCTGGCCATCGTCGTGCCCTGCCACCGCGTGATCGGGGCCGACGGCACGCTCACCGGGTATGGCGGGGGTCTGCCGGTGAAGGAAACCCTGCTGGCGCACGAGCGGCGGGTCGCCGGCGGGGCGGGCTGAACCACGGCGCGGGAAGCCGTCGGGGCACGGAATCGGCCGCGCCCCTGTTGGAGGGCCCGGTGGAGACATCTGAACCGAGGGCGGCAGTCATCCGCCACCGCCCCCAGCGACGAGCCGGCAGCCCGCCCGGGCATCGCCACCCTGCACCACCGGCCCGGCCGACCCGCCCGGACGAAACCCGGAACCCTTCTACGCCCGGACTCCTACCGGACAGCCACCTCTTCCATGCGCGCACCGCCGAGGGCGTTCGGCACCGAGTAGTTCCCCTCGTGGCAGGCGTACTCGAACTGCAGGTAGCTGTCGTCGCGGTTGAACGGGAACGCGGCGGTCCAGGGCGTGGAATAGGTCTCCGCATCCTCCATGGTGACGGAATACCGCAGCTCGTTCGGACCCGTGAGCGTAAATCGCTCGATGGTCTTCTGCGCTTCGGATTGGCGCGACCGCGTGCCCGCCGTCGGCCCGCGCATGTTCGTCACCGCCCGGAAGTTCGTCGATTCAACGATCAACGTGTTGCCCTCCCAGTGTCCGCGCGGGTCCCCCTCCCACTGCCGTACCTTGGTGTCGGCATGGGGCTGGTCGATGGGGATGATGCGGGCGTTGTGGATCATCTCGCTGTGAACCACGACGTAGCCCGGCGACTGCAGAATGAGGGTGCCGTTGTTGTACTCGGTCGGCATCATCATGCCGAGGACGCCGCGGGAAATGCACCGGTCCCCCGACTCCATGTTCTCGGCCGCGGCGTGCAACTCGGCCATATTCATCGCGATCGACTCGCGCGCGTTCGCAGTGCGATCCGGAACGCGGCCGTTGGGCGGGTCCACGATGATCGAGGCCTGGCCGATGTCGACCGGCGTCTCCCAGTACCAGTCGAACCAGTAGGTGCCGTACCCGCCAACGCCGCGCGAGTTCTCATGGCCGCGCCATTCGGACTGCTCCTTGCGTCCGCTGGCGCGGGCCTCCGCGCGGACCTGCAGCTCGTCGGACGACAGCTCCTGGCCGACCAGGTCTTCCGGCAGCTCGAGCGGCGTGAACATCGCGTTCGAGTTGTTCCACATGCCGGTGATGTTCGGCTGCCCGTCCGCCAGGATCTCCGGCGTCCACCCGGTGTCCGACGCGCCCGCCGGCTGGGTCTGGGCGAACGCCGGCGTCCCCGACGCCACGACCAGGACGTACGCGATCCCGGCGACAATCCCGATGTGCGATCCTCTCAAACGGTTCATGGACTCTCCCTCCCCGGCCATCCTCGTTCCCGGTTTCAAACCATGCAGGCCCTCCCCGGCTTGGGTGGTGCTGCCGGCTCGGCCCCATCATTCGCAGAATAGCACGCATGGCGGCCGGCCGGCGGGCGGGACGGGCACGACGGGCGTGCTCGCGAGGACGGTCCGCTCTGCTACACTGTCGCCGCTCGCTTCATGACGATCATGGCCCGGGAAACGGCCCTCGTCTCGTCCTGTCGTCCTGCGGGGGGGAGCGGCGCGCCGCCGGCCGGTCGCGTCTCGACGCTGATCGATCCCACGGCCCCGGCGACCCACCGGCCACCACCTACCGAATGCGCATCATCATGACCCCCGTCGGGAGCGGCGGCGACGTGCATCCCTACGTCAGCGTCGCGCTCGCGCTGCAGCAGCGCGGCCACGACGTCTCGATGATCATCAACCCGTACTTCGGGCCGCTGCTCGATCGGGTCGGCCTGCCCTTCGTCCCGATCGGCACGGTCGGCGACTACCATACGATCCTCGGTCATCCGGACCTCTGGCACGACCGCCGCGGGCTCCACGTGCTCGGCGGCGCGGTACGGCGCTGGGGCCTGGAGGCGTTCGAGCTGCTGCGGGCCGAGGCGGCCGGCGGCCCGCCGGTCGTCGTGGCGCCCGGCTTGGCGTTCAGCGCACGCGTCGCCCACGAAACGCTCGGCCTGCCGCTGGTGACGATGCACCTGCAACCGAGCTGCCTTCTCAGCGCCCACGAGGCGTCGGTGCCGCACGCCTACTTGCGGTCGATCAACCGCTGGCCGGCGCCGCTCAAGCGGCTCGCGCTGGCCGCCGGCGACCGTGTGGCCGATCGCGCGCTGGCGCCGGCCGCCAACGCCTTGCGCGCCGAGCTCGGACTGCCGCCGGTGCGGCACATCGTGAGTGCGTGGTGGCACTCGCCGCAGCGCGTCATCGGCCTCTTCCCCGACTGGTACGCCGCGGTGCAGCCCGACTGGCCGCGGCAGACGACCCTGACCGGCTTTCCCCTGTACGACGCAGCGGACGCCGCACCCCTGGCCCCTGCCCTCGACGACTGGCTGTCGGAGTCCGACGCGGCCGGCCGCCGTCCGGTGGTCTTCGTCGCCGGCACCGGCAACCGCCAGGCATCACGGTTCTTCCAGGCCGGCGCGGACGCGTGCCGCCGCCTGGGGCGGCCCGGGCTGCTCCTCACCCGGTTTCCCGAGCAGCTTCCCGACCCGCTTCCCGCCGGGGTCCGCCACGCCGACTACGCCCCCCTCAGCCAGGTGCTGCCGCGGGCCGCTGCCATCGCCCACCACGGCGGTATCGGCACCGCGGCGGAGGCACTCCGGGCCGGCTGCCCCCAGCTCGTGATGCCGATGACGTTCGATCAGCCCGACAACGCCGTCCGCCTGACACGCCTGGGCGTGGCCCGCACCTTGTGGCCCGGCGCCGTCCACGGCCGCGCCGCCGCGCGCGCCCTCGACGCCCTCCTCGCGTCGGACGACACCGCCCGCGCCTGCCGCGCCGCCGCGCGGCGCTTCGAGGGCGCCGATCCAGTGACCCGCACCTGCGAGCTGATCGAAGCCACCGGGTAACCGACACCAGAGAAGAATCCGGCGTCCCGGCGCTCCTTGCCGAGCGCGTCCCGCGAATCCCGATCCAGCGCCGGGTCGAGACTCCGCCCCGAGGGAGGGCGCGCGGCCGCAGGCGCGCTTCATCGCTGAACCGGAGAGCCCGCGGCGCAGCAGGCAGTACCGCGCCACCGGGCCGACGGCAGAATGAGGTAGAATGAGTACATTGATTTCTACCCAGGCAGCGCGCCATGAGCCTCAACATCAAGAACGAGGAGACCTGCCGGCTCGCCGCGGACCTTGCCCGGCTCACCGGCGAGACCATGACCGGCGCGATCACCGCCGCGCTGCGTGACCGTCTCGAGCAGGAGAAACGCCGGCGCGACGTCGATGCGAGGGTGCAGAGGCTGCTTGCCATCGGACAGCGCTGCGCCGCGCGGCTGGAGCCTGGACCGTCGGCCGTCGAGCACGGCGACTTTCTCTACGACGAGCAGGGACTGCCGAAGTGATCGTCGATACCTCGGCGGTGCTGGCGGTGCTGTTCCGCGAACCGGACGCCGAACGCTATGCCCGGGCCATCCTGACGGCATCGCCGTGCCGCATGTCGGTCGCCAATCTCCTCGAAGCGTCCATCGTGGTCGGCGGCCGCGGCCACGCGACCGATGCGGAGCTCGATTCGTTCGTCGAAGAAGCCGAGATCGAGTTGACGCCGGTCACGCATGAACAGGTCGAAGCCGCCCGCCACGCTTGGCGTCGTTTCGGCAGGGGCAATCACGAGGCGGCCCTGAACTTCGGCGACTGCTTCGCCTACGTGCTGGCGAGAACGACCGGCGAACCGCTGCTGTTCAAGGGTGACGACTTCACCCGCACCGACGTCGAGGCGGCGTGACCGGCGTGGCGGCCGGCGGGAAGGCAAAGCGGGACGGTGCAAGCCGAGCGACGCGCACCTGCGAACCGAGCGAAGAAACCGGCTGATTGTGGTCTAATAGACCGATTTTTGTAGCGCCGACGTAGGAGTGGGCACCCTCGACCCTGCTTGAAGCTGAGAGCGAAGATGCGACTGAGCGCCCGACTTGTGCTCACTATCTGTGTGATTCTCGCCGGCTCGCCGCCGGCCCGCGGCCAGTCGCAAGGGCCGCCGGTGGCCGGCGAGGAGCCGGCCGCGATTCAGATCGCCGCTCCCGCTCCTGCCCCCGCCGCCGGCAAACGGGCGGTGGCGCTCTGGCGCGAGCAGGCGCCGTCGCTCGACGGCAACGTGCTCGACGACCCGGCCTGGGCTGCGGTGCAGCCGGTCAGCGGGTTCCGCCAGAGCGCGCCGGACGAGGGACAGCCGGCGACGCAGCGGACCGAGGTGCGGGTATTGTTCACCGACGACACCCTCTACTTCGGGGTCGTCTGCTACGACAAGGACCCCTCCGCCATCATCATGAGCGACAGCCGGCGCGACTCGTCGATGAACGACGCCGACAGCTTCCAGATGGTGCTCGACACCTTTCAGGATCGACAGAACGGCTTCGTTTTCGGCACCACCCCGGCCGGCCAGGAGTACGACGGCCAGGTGACCGACGAAGGGGGCGGACGCGGCAGCTTCCGACGGGGGGGCGGCGGGGGCGGCTTCTCGCGCGGCAGCGGCAACGGCTTCAACCTCAACTGGGACGGCGCCTGGCAGGTGCAGACCGAGATCTCCGACATCGGGTGGAGCGCCGAGTTCGCCATCCCGTTCCGGACCATCCGCTATCCCGATCGCGACGATCAGGTGTGGGGGATGAACTTCCAGCGGAACATCCGCCGGCGGAACGAGACCGCGTACTGGGCGCCCCTGCCCCGGCAGTACAACCTCTACCGGGTCTCGCTGGCCGGGCAGTTGACGGGGGTGCGGGCCCCCATCGGCTTCACGGGGAACCTGCAGATCACCCCCTACGTGATCGGCGAGATGGTCTCGCGCGACATCCAGCCGGGCCGGCCGGAGACGCTCGGCGACTTCGGCGCCGACCTCAAGTACAGCGTGACCTCCGGACTGACCCTCGACGCCACCCTCAGGACCGACTTCGCGCAGGTCGAGGTGGACGACCAGCAGATCAACCTCGACCGCTTCAGTCTTTTCTTCCCCGAGAAGCGCCCGTTCTTTCTGGAGAATGCCGGCGCCTTCGCGGTGTCGAACCAGACCGGCGGCCGGAACCTCGGGCAGACCGAGCTGTTCTTCAGCCGGCGCATCGGCATCGATACCGACACCGGTGCGCCGATCCCGATTCTCGGCGGCGCCCGGTTGTCGGGCAAGGTGAACGACTCGACGACGGTCGGTTTCCTGAACATGCAGACCGAGCAGGTCGGCACCGCGAGGAACACCGCCAACAACTTCTCGGTGGCCCGGCTGCGGCGCGACCTGCCGAACCGATCGAGCATCGGGGGGCTGTTCGTCAACCGGCAGGGCACCAGCCTCCACGCCCCGACCGACGACTACAACCGCACCTACGCGTTCGACGGCCGGTGGGGCATCGGCCAGAACGGCATGGTCCAGGGCTTCGTGGGCCGCACCGAGACACCCGGTCTCGAGGGGCGCGACCACGCCCTGAGCGTGTCGAGCCAGTACAGCTCCGAGGCTTGGCGCTTGGTCGCCGGGTATCAGGAGAACGGCGACCACTTCAATCCGGAGGTCGGCTACGAGCAACGCCGGGACCGCGGATTCCGCAATGTCAACTTCTCGATCAACAACACCACCCGGCCTGACGGATTCCTCAAGTACCAGGAGCTGAGCCCGCACATGAGCTTCAGCCGGTTCTGGAACTTCGACGGGATCATGGAGACGACCTTCGCCCATTTCCACTACACCGGGGAGTTCGAGGACAGCTCGTCGGCCGGGGTGAACTACGACATGCGCCAGGAGTACGTCTTCCAGGACTTCACGGTGTCGGGCCTGACGGTGCCGGCCGGCCGCTGGGACTTCAACGAGGTCAGCTACTCGTACAACTCGGACCGGTCGGCCCCGTTCAGCGCCGGCATCCGGGCCACCCAGGCGGGGTTCTTCAACGGGAACATCGTCACGCTCCGGCCGTCCATCAACGCCCGCTACGGAGAGACCTTCAATCTGTCGCTGAGCTACAGCCGGAACAACATCGACCTGCCCAGCGGGAGCACCGTGACCAATCTGAGCAGCGTCGACATCGGCTACAACTTCTCGCCGCGCCTCTACGCCCAGACCCTGCTGCAGCACAACGACAGCGCCGATCTCTGGTCGGTGAACTTCCGGCTGGGCTGGCTGCAGGACGCGAACACCGGCCTGTTCTTCGTGTACAACGAGACCGACGGGCTCGGCGACTTCATTCCCTCCTACGCCGGCCGCAGCGTCATCCTGAAGTACAGCTACCTGTTCGACGTGCTCGACTGACCCCGTCCCGGCGCACGCAGGATCGCGCCGGCGGCTAAGGTTCACCCATGGCAAAGGCCCAACCTGACCGGACGCGGGCCGCCGAGCGCGGCGGCTTCGTCGATCGCGCCCTGAACGGCATCGAGACGCTCGGCAACCGGCTGCCGGACCCGCGATCCTGTTCCTGCTGCTGTTGGTGCTGACCTGGATCGCCTCCTCGCGCCGATCGCGTTCGCCGAGGTCGACCCGCGCACCGGCGAGCCGGTCCGCATCGCCAACCAGTTGACGGGCACCGCCCTCGCCACCTTACATGGTGCGGCTGGTGCCCACCTTCACCGGGTTCGCGCCGTTGGGCGTCGTGCTGGTGGCGCTGCTCGGCGTCGGCGTAGCGGAGAAGACCGGCTTCATCAACGCCGGCCTCAAGCTGATTCTGGGCCGTACGTCGCCCCGTCTGCTGACCCCGATGCTGATCCTGGCCGCGATCGTCAGCCACTCCGCCGCCGACGCGGGCTACGTGCTGGTCATTCCCCTCGGCGGGGTCATCTTCTACGCGGCCGGACGGCACCCCCTGGCGGGCATCTCGGCCGCCTTCGCGGGGGTCTCGGGCGGGTTCTCGGCCAACTTCATTCCCTCCGGCATCGATCCGCTGCTGCAGGGCTTCACCCAGCAGGCGGCGCAGATTCTCGACCCCGACCGGCTCGTCAACCCCCTGAGCAACCTGGGGTTCACCGCCGTCTCGTCGCTGCTCGTCGTCGGCATCGGCTGGTACCTGACCGACCGCGTGGTCGAGCCGCGCCTGCAGGCGACGCCGGTCGACGGCGACCCCGAGGCCATGCCGAAGATGGAGGAGCTGACGGCCAGCGACCGTCGAGGCTTCCTGGCCGGGGTGGCGGCACTGGTGGCGGGGCTCCTGCTGCTGGCGCTGGCGGCTCTCCCGGCCGGGTCGCCCCTGCGCGATGCGGACGGCGCGCTGACCAGCTTCGCGGCCCCGCTGATGGGCATGATGGTGCCCCTGATCTTCCTCCTGTTCCTGATTCCCGGGGTCGTGCACGGCTACGTCGCCGGCACCGTCAAGACCCACCGCGACATCGTCGCCGGCATGACCGCGGCGATGGGCACGATGTCCTACTACCTGGTGATGGCCTTCTTCGCCGCCCAGTTCATCGCCGCGTTCAACAACTCGAACGTCGGCCTGCTGATTGCGCTGAAGGGCGCCAACTTCCTGCGCGACCTGGCCCTGCCGCCCCAGGTGACCATCGTCGGCATCATCCTGTTGACCGCGGTGGTCAACCTGTTCGTCGGCTCGGCCTCCGCCAAGTGGGCGCTGCTCTCGAGCATCTTCGTGCCGATGCTGATGGGTCTCGGCATCGCCCCCGAGCTCACCCAGGCCGCCTACCGCGTCGGCGACAGCGTGACCAACATCGTCACCCCGCTGATGCCGTACTTCCCCCTGGTCGTCGTCTTCTCCCAGCGGTACGTCAAGACGACCGGCATCGGCACCGTGGTGTCCCTGATGCTCCCCTACTCCGTCGTGCTGCTGGTCACCTGGACCCTGTTCCTCATCGGCTACTGGGTACTCGGCCTGCCGCTCGGCATCCAGGCCAGCTACACCTATCCGTGAGCTCCCGTCCCCGTCCGCCTCACCCTGCGTGGCTTCCGCAAGAACATCCACGCGGACAGCAGCTACTTCGGCAGAAAGATGTCCGCCGGTGGCTTCGCAGCCTTAAGTGTCATCCACGGCGACGACCGTACATGATCCAGCGTCTTTTGCTGCCAATCCAACAAACGGCGAAGCCGATCACGCTGAAGCCGACGCCACTGATCTGCTCCCTTGCCACTGACCTCCCTCTCCCATTCGTCCTGAAACAGCTCACCCAATACGTACGGCTCTCCTCAAACGGGTGTGGGTGGGTTGAGGCGCGATCGGCGGGTCGGCGAGGGGTGCTGGCAGTTCACCTGACCGGCGGCGGGCGTGGCGCACCGTGGCGGGATATAGTCGGAGCGGAGTAGCTGCGGGCCGGCCGGCGTGTCAACGCGCTACGCGCGTCCTTCGCTGCGCTGCGGCCCTTCGGGTGACACACCGTCCGTCCCTCCGCTCAAGCAGCAGATATGGGCCTTGCGGCCCGGCCTGGACGGGGGCGTCCCGGCCGTCCACGACAACGCGGAAAGCGCGACGGCTGGCGGTTCGGGGATAGACGCTGGCTGATTGCCCCAACGGCCACCTCGGGTCCCGGCGCCGGCGGCGGACGCCCGTTGGGCGGGGCCAAGGGTGTTGTCGGGGCCGCGTGCGTCGTCTCGCTTGGCGGAAGCGGTTGCAAACGCAAGGGGCTTCCTGGTCTCATGGGCGTGTATCACCACGACCCGCGAGGAGGAGAGCCCCATGCGTCTGACTACGTTACTACGGCGGCTGTTGGGTGTCACGCAGATGTACGTCAAGCAGGTGGAAATGGCCGCCGACGGTCCGTTGACGGTGTCGGTGGAGCCGGCGTGGCGGCGTTCCCGGTGCGGGACGTGCGGGAAGCGGTCGCCGCGGTATGACCGGCAGCCGGTGCGCGAGTGGCGGCATCTGTCCTGGGGCCGGATGCCGGCGTGGCTGCGGTATGCGCCGTGGCGGGTGTCGTGCCGGCGTTGCCGCGGGGTGAAGGTGGAGCAGGTGCCGTGGGCGAGCGGCAGCAGCGTGTTCACGTCGGGGTTCGAGGAATTGGCGGCGTATCTGGCGCAGGTGACGGACCGGACGGCGGTGAGCCGCCTGCTGGGGATATCGTGGGTGACGGTGGGCAGCATCGTGGAACGGGTTGTGGCGCGGCGGCTGGACGGGGCTCGGTTCGCCAAGCTGAGACGAATCGGCGTCGATGAGTTCAGCTACCGGAAGCGTCACCGCTACCTGACGATCGTGGTTGACCATGACGAGCGTCGGGTGGTTTGGGCGGGGCGGGGGCGCAGCGCCGAGACGCTGGGGGCCTTCTTCGAGCAGTTGGGACCTGGTGGCTGTGCGCGGATCGAGTTGGTGACGGCGGACCTGGCGTCGAGCTGGCAGAAGGCGCTGCGGGCGTGGGTTCCGCACGCGCGGGTGGTGTTCGACCGGTTTCACGTTGAACGGCTTGCGGCGGATGCGGTTGACGAGGTGCGGCGTTCGGAGCAGCGGCGGCTGGCCTCGGAGCCGGAGGATGCGAAGGCGCTCAAGGGGACGCGCTATGCGTTGCTGAAGCACCCGGCGCGGCTGAGGCCTGGTGAGGCCCGGCGTCTGGAGACGTTGCGTCGTAAGAACCGGGCGCTGGACCGGGCCTACGAACTGAAGGAGTACCTGGCGACGATCCTGGGGCAGGCGACACCCGAGGATGCGCCGGCGCTGCTCGATGAGTGGCTGGAGTGGGCTGCGCGGTCCCGCCTGACGCCGTTCGTGAAGCTGGGGCGTACGATTCGGAAACACGCTGAAGGCATCCTGGCGTACCTGGACACGAAGATGACGAACGGTCCGGTGGAGGGCATCAACAACAAGCTGCGGGTGATCGCGCGTCGCGCCTATGGCTTCCACTCGCCCGGCGCGTTGATCTCGATGCTGTTCCTCTGCTGTGGAGGCATAGAACTGGCGCCGCCGCTACCCACACGCATTTGAGGAGACTCGAGTTTCTGAACGCCCGCAGGTCCTGCGGCGCTGCCCCTACAGGGACGCCGCAAAGTGCTCCGCCAGGTCTGCGGCGGTGGCGCGGTTCCAGGTCTCGTTGACGCCGAGGAGGACGCGGCCGTCGGGTCCGGGACGACCCAGATCGACGCCGCGGTCGCGCAACCGCGTGCGGAGGCCGGCAGGGTCGGGGGCGGACACGCGAAGCCGGAAGAGGTTCGTCGGGGCCGGCATCCGTTCCACGGTGAACGCCTCGTGCCGGGCGATCCGCTCGATGAACGCTTCCGACACCTCGACGGCCCGGCGAAAGCGGTCGACGAAGCCCGGCACATGGTGCAGCGCCACCGCCGCGAACGGCCAGGCGCCGGGCAGCCCCGCCCCGAACATCCGGCGCGTGTGATACATGCCGTCGAGCAGGGCCCGCGGACCGGCGAGAATCGCACCGGACACGGCGTTGAAGTACTTGTACAGCGAGACGTACACGGTGTCGAACGGGCGCGCGTACTCCGCCACGTCGACCCCGGTGCAGGCGCTCTGCAGGAAGAGCCGGGCGCCGTCGAGATGCAGCCGGATGCCCCGTTCGCGCGCGAACGCGGTCACCCGGTCGAGCTCCGTCTGGTCGAACCGCTCGCCGAATCGGCGGCGCACCGGGGTCTCGACGGAGATCACCGACACCGGCCTCGACACCCGGCCGCCGGCCGTGCGGTCGATGACCGCCTGCACGTCCTCGAGAGTGAACGTCGCGCGGCCCGGCGCGAGGGGCATCAGGGTGATGCCGCTCAGCGTCTGCACGCAGTCGCCGGAATCGTTGAAGAGGTGGCTCTCGGCCTGCAGGACGGCCCGGCCCCGGCCGCCGGCCAGCGCCCGCACCGCAAGGTGGTTGGCGAGGGTTCCCGTCGGCATGAACACCGCGCGCTCCTTGCCGAGCAGCGCGGCGAACCGCTCCTCGAGCTCGGCGACGACGCCGCCATTCGAGTAGCTGTCGCGGTCGATCTTCCCTTCGTCCGCGAGCCGGCTGAGCAGCCGGCCCTGGTCGGCCGGCGTCAGTCCCAGGCCGTCGCCGGACATGCGGACCCGGCCGGCGGTCGGCTCGACCGCGCTCACGGACCCGACCCCGTCGCCCTGGCCGGCGGCCAGGCCCGGTCCGAGCGCGCCGGCGCCGAGGCCGAGCGCGCCCGTCTGCAGAAACCGCCGGCGGCCGATGGGTGTCACGTTGCGAGTCATGGCGTCCGCTCCCTCGTGATGATTGCCGCCCGAACCCGAACCGATCTTGCGGCTTCTGCCCTACCGCCCTGCCAACCCCGCCCCCGCCCCGCGGCGCAGGCTCCCGGCCCTGGGAATCGCTATCTCGCGGCACCGCCGCCCCATCCAACGCGCCAAGCGTTCGAGCCGTCTCCGCGGCGTGGCAGCCCAACCCGTCAATCGTCGCCTGACAGCTCCGCTGGGGCCCCAACCAACCCTGTGCAGCAGTCTGCCCAGTTCGGACGGCTTCGAGCCTAGTCCGGCGGCAACCGGTACGCAAGCAGCCGTCCGGGCTGGCCGCTGCCGCTGGTGGCGACGACGATGTACTGCACACCGTCGAGCACGTAGGTCATCGGCGAGCCCGACTGGGGCGCCGGCATGTAGACCTCGCCGACCTCCTCGCCGGTCATCTTGTCGTAGGCGCGGAGCATGGCGCCGGGCTCGCCCGACGGGGTGGTGAACATCCCCCCTTCGCCGGCGATGACGAGGGTCTTCGTGTTCAGCGTCCCGATGCGCCCGACCCGCCCCGTGCGGGGAATGTCGACCCCCTCCAGCCGGGGATGATTCCGGATGTTGTCGGGCGTCTCGCCGTGCGGCACCTGCCACAGAGTCTCGCCCCGGTTCAGGTCGATGGCGGTAATCCGGCCCCACGGCGGCTTGATGATCGGAATCCCGTCGATGGTCAACGCCGCCTCGGCGGCCGAGACCTCCGACGCCCGCCCCCGGATGAAGTTCATGTCCGATCGCTCGGGGTCGTTGATGAGCCCCAGCGACACCACCTGGGTGTAGCTGTAGAGATAGATGATGCCGGTCTCCGGATCGAGCGACGCGCCCGGCCAGTTGGTGCCGCCCGCCTGCGACGGCAGCATCAGGGTGCCCCACGGCCCCTCCGGCACCGAGGCGGTGGGCGGCGTGAAGATGGGGCCTGTCCGGTAGTTCGCCGCGATGCGTTCCGCTTCGGCCCGCAGCTCCGGCGTGAAGTCGATCAGATCGTCGATGCTCACGCCCTGCCGGTCATAGGCCGGGGGTTTCGTGGGATACGGCTGGGTGAGTGCCAGCAGCTCGCCCGGCACGTCGGACGCTTCGACCGGCCGCTCCTCGATCGGCCAGACCGGCTCGCCGGTGACCCGGTCGAAGACGTAGAGCCAGGTCTGCTTGCTGGGCTGGGCAATCGCCTTGATCTCCCGCCCGTCCACCGTGATGTCCACCAGAATCGGCGCGCACGGCAGGTCCCAGTCCCAGACGTCGTGGTGAATGAACTGGTAGTACCAGAGCCGGTCCCCGGTCTCGAGATCGACCGCCACGAGACTGTCCGAGAACAGATTGTCGCCGTGCCGATGCCCGCCGTAGTAGTCGTTGGTGGGCATCTCGGTGGCGAAGTAGGCGATGCCGAGCTCGGTGTCGACGGTCATCTGCCCCCAGACCCCGTTGTTGCCCGTATAGCGCCACGAGTCGTTGAGCCAGGTGTCGTTACCGAATTCGTCGGCGCCGGGAATCGTGTGGAAGATCCACTTGCGGTCGCCGGTGCGGGCGTCGAAGCCCCGGATGTGCCCCTTGACGTTGCGCATCGACCGCGGCGCGCTGCCCGGCAGATGCGCGGCTCCGACGAGAATCGTGTCCCCGGCGGCAATCGGGGCGGCGTGCAATCCCACCTCCCCCGTCACCAGGTCGATGTCCTGGTCCATGTTCTGCTTCAGGTCGACGATGCCGTCGACACCGAACTGCGGCAGCCGACGGCCGGTCGCGGCATCGAGGCCGATGAGCTGATAGCCCGGCGTGACGTAGAAGATCTCGCCCGCGCCGCCGTTGTCGCGCCAGGCCAGACCGCGCCCGGACAGCCGCCGCGGCGCGGCCGCGCCGCGCTCGCCTTCGTCGAGACGGTGCATCCACAACAGCTCGCCGGTCGCGGCGTCGGCCGCAATGACCGCCCGCCGGGACCCCGCCGTCGTGTACAGCACCCCACCGACCATGAGGGGGGTCGACTGCAGGTTGTACTCGGGCTCGGGGCCGAAGTTGTCGGTGCTCAGCGTCCACGC
The DNA here is from genome assembly GCA_965229825.1 of Vicinamibacterales bacterium. GTDB lineage: Bacteria > Acidobacteriota > Vicinamibacteria > Vicinamibacterales > UBA8438 > JAJEEA01. Next base: position 51,900 of record CBDDJQ010000006.1, on the reverse strand, counting down.
GAGCTCGAGGTCACCGAAGTTGCCGGCATCGATCTGGTCGGCGGGCGAGTATCGCGTGCTCGCCAGGTCGCCGCCGTAGGTCGACCACTCGAGGTCGCCTTCCGGCTGCGCCTGGGCGGCGGTCGCGAACAAGAGCAGTGCAAGCGTCCAACGCATCTGTCTGAATGACACCGGTTTCCTCCAGGGGCATATCCTGTCCGCAGGCATACTATCGCCGGGAAGCGTCGCGTTCAACGCGTAGGATACGATGGATGCGCCGTGACGGCGGCTGACGGTCGAGAGCGGGTCCCGGCGGTGATGTCGAAACGAGGCGCGCGATGAAGCAGACGACGGTGTTCGGCGTGATGGCGGCGGGTGTGCACCGTCGACGTCGCGGCCTGTACGGCGAGGCTGGCGCCACGAGCAGAGCCGCCCGTATCTGGGAGCCCGCGACCGGAACCCCGGTGCCTGGCAGCCCGTGGCGGAACCCCGCGTTGCACCGAGAGCGGCGAGGCGCCCGCCTGACAAGGCGTGAGGAGGGCGCATATTGGGCATATCGCAACCGCGGACTGCTACGCAGTCCGTCCGAACAACGCAGTCAGGCGGGATGCATCGCCGCTCGAATGCAGCGGGGATTTTCGCCACGGGCTGCCGGGACCGAAATCGGGATGGAAAGGCGGTGAAGGGAGGAAGTGGCGCGCCCTGCAGGATTCGAACCTGCGGCCTCCTGGTTCGTAGCCAGACGCTCTATCCAGCTGAGCTAAGGGCGCATGGACCGTGGGTAACCATTATAGCAGCTTTCGGGCTCCTTCCGAGCCTGTTCCTGGCGGCGACCGGCGCCGCCGCCCAGCCGGTCCCGGCGACCGGTCTGCCGCAGATCTTCGGTCCGCCGCCGCCGGCGCCCCCCGCCGTCATCGCCCGCGACGCCGCGGGCGGGGTGACGGTGCGCGCGGTCCGTATCGACACGCCGCTCCGCATCGACGGCCGCCTCGACGAGGAAGTCTACGACCGCATCGAAGCGATGTCCGGGTTCATCCAGAACGACCCCGCGGAGGGGACGCCGGCCTCCGAGAGGACCGAGGTCTGGCTGCTGTTCGACCGGGACAACGTCTACGTCGTCGCCCGCTGCTGGGAAACGCGGCCGGACCGCATCATGGCGAGCGAGATGCGGCGCGACAACACCCGCATCGTGCGTGACGACAACTTCGCCTGGTCGTTCGACACCTTCTACTCGCGACGCAACGGGGTGCTCTTCGAGGTGTCGGCGGTCGGCGGCCGGCTCGACGCCGAGGTGGTGAACGAGTCGCAGATCAACATCGACTGGAATCCCGTCTACGACGTAGCCGTCAGCCGGTTCGACGGCGGCTGGGCGATGGAGGCCGCACTGCCGTTCAAGTCGCTCCGGTATCCGGGCGCCGGCCCCCAGATCTGGGGCTTCCAGGCGCGGCGCGTCAACCGCTGGCGGAACGAATCGTCCTATCTCACACCGCTCTCGGCCGCTCAGGGGATGCGCGGGCACTTCCGCGCCTCGCTCGCCGCCACCCTCGTCGGCATCGACGCGCCCGAGGCGTCGCGGCTGCTCGAGGTGAAGCCCTACGTCATCGGGGACGTCACCACCGGCGCCGCCGCGACGGCGTCAGGGGCCGGCGGCGCGAGCGGCGACGCGGGCATCGACATCAAGTACGGGGTCACCCAGGGGCTGACCGGCGACTTCACAGCCAACCCCGACTTCGCGCAGGTCGAGGCGGACGAGCAGCAGATCAACCTGACCCGCTTCAACCTGTTCTTTCCGGAGAAGCGGGAGTTCTTCCTCGAGAACCAGGGGACGTTCGGCTTCGGGGGCGCGTCCACGAGCGGCCGGCTCGCCGGCGTCAGCGATACGCCCATCCTCTTCTACAGCCGCCGCATCGGCCTGGACGAGACCCGGGAGGTGCCGTTGCGGGCGGGGGGACGGCTGACCGGCCGGTCCGGTCCCTGGACCCTCGGCGCGCTCAACATCCACGCCGGCAGGCTGGACGCCGAGGACGAGCCGGCCGACGCCCTGCTCCAGGCCCGCGGGCGGGACTCCGCGGACGAGCCGGCCCACGTCCTGCCGACGAACTTCACGGTGCTGCGGGCCAAGCGCGACGTCCTGCGGCGCAGCAGCGTCGGCGCCATGTTCACCGGCCGGTCGCGCAGCCAGCTCGCCGAGGGTTCGAACACCGCGTTCGGCGTCGACGGCGCCCTCGGCTTCTACGACGACCTCACCATCAACACCCACTGGGCTCGCACCCGGACGCAGGACCGGACCGGCAACGACACCAGCTACCGCGGCCACCTCGACTACGCCGGCGACCGCTACGGGGTGCAGCTCGAGCACCTGCTGATCGGCGAGGACTTCTACCCCGACGTGGGGTTCGTGCGGCGGCGGGACATGCGGCGCAGCTTCGCCGAGCTGCGCTTCAGCCCGCGCCCGGCGTCGATCCGCGCGGTGCGGCGCTTCGTCGGCACCGGCTCGCTCGCCTACGTCGAGAACCTGGGCGGGGCGGTCGAGACCCGCGAGGCCACCGGGCTGTTCACAGTCGAGTGGGAGAACAGCGACCAGCTCAGCGTCAGCGCCATCCAGTCCTACGAGTTCCTGCCCCGGCCGTTCCCCATCGCCCCCGACGTGACCATTCCCGTCGCCGGCTACGACTTCAGCAACCTGCGGCTCGGCTACAACTTCGGCCAGCAGCGCCGGTTCTCGGCCAACGTCATGGCCGAGCACGGGTCCTTCTACGGGGGGCGCAAGACCACTCTCGGGATCAGCCGCGGCCGGGTCAGCATCACCAATCAGTTCTCGGTCGAGCCGTCCCTGTCGCTCAACTGGATCGACCTGCCCCAGGGCGCGTTCAGGACGGACCTCGTCGGCACGCGGGCCACCTATACGGTGACCCCGCTCATGTTCGCGAGCGCGTTGGTCCAGTACAACTCGCGCCTCAATCAGATGTCGGCGAACATCCGCTTCCGGTGGGAGTACCGCCCCGGCAGCGAGCTCTTCGTCGTCTTCAACGAAGATCGGAACACCGAAATGTCACCGTTTCCCGTCCCGAACAACCGCGCGTTCATCGTCAAGGTGAACCGCCTGTTCCGGTTCTGAGGGTTTCCGTCCGTGAAGGTTCCGTCACCCCTGCGCCCCACGTCGCGAACGGCGGAACCGCCCCTGCGCCCCAACCAAACGGTGCCATCTGCATCCTGCGTTGCCCCTTCGGGTATTCTGTCTTCATGATTCGCCGCATCCAGGCGCTCAACTACCGCTGTCTCCGCTACGCGGACATCCGTCTCGACCGCTTTCACGTACTCGTCGGTCCCAACGCCAGCGGCAAGAGCACCTTGTTCGATGTCGTGGCGTTCCTCGGTGACCTGGTTCGGGACGATCTCGAAGCCGCCATCGGGAGACGTACACGCAACTTCCAGGACCTCGTATGGGGACGGCCAAAGCAGGACTTGCACTTTGAACTGGCCGTCGAATTCGGAGTCTCCTCAAATGCGTGTGGGTAGCGGCGGCGCCAGTTCTATGCCTCCACAGCAGAGGAACAGCATCGAGATCAACGCGCCGGGCGAGTGGAAGCCATAGGCGCGACGCGCGATCACCCGCAGCTTGTTGTTGATGCCCTCCACCGGACCGTTCGTCATCTTCGTGTCCAGGTACGCCAGGATGCCTTCAGCGTGTTTCCGAATCGTACGCCCCAGCTTCACGAACGGCGTCAGGCGGGACCGCGCAGCCCACTCCAGCCACTCATCGAGCAGCGCCGGCGCATCCTCGGGTGTCGCCTGCCCCAGGATCGTCGCCAGGTACTCCTTCAGTTCGTAGGCCCGGTCCAGCGCCCGGTTCTTACGACGCAACGTCTCCAGACGCCGGGCCTCACCAGGCCTCAGCCGCGCCGGGTGCTTCAGCAACGCATAGCGCGTCCCCTTGAGCGCCTTCGCATCCTCCGGCTCCGAGGCCAGCCGCCGCTGCTCCGAACGCCGCACCTCGTCAACCGCATCCGCCGCAAGCCGTTCAACGTGAAACCGGTCGAACACCACCCGCGCGTGCGGAACCCACGCCCGCAGCGCCTTCTGCCAGCTCGACGCCAGGTCCGCCGTCACCAACTCGATCCGCGCACAGCCACCAGGTCCCAACTGCTCGAAGAAGGCCCCCAGCGTCTCGGCGCTGCGCCCCCGCCCCGCCCAAACCACCCGACGCTCGTCATGGTCAACCACGATCGTCAGGTAGCGGTGACGCTTCCGGTAGCTGAACTCATCGACGCCGATTCGTCTCAGCTTGGCGAACCGAGCCCCGTCCAGCCGCCGCGCCACAACCCGTTCCACGATGCTGCCCACCGTCACCCACGATATCCCCAGCAGGCGGCTCACCGCCGTCCGGTCCGTCACCTGCGCCAGATACGCCGCCAATTCCTCGAACCCCGACGTGAACACGCTGCTGCCGCTCGCCCACGGCACCTGCTCCACCTTCACCCCGCGGCAACGCCGGCACGACACCCGCCACGGCGCATACCGCAGCCACGCCGGCATCCGGCCCCAGGACAGATGCCGCCACTCGCGCACCGGCTGCCGGTCATACCGCGGCGACCGCTTCCCGCACGTCCCGCACCGGGAACGCCGCCACGCCGGCTCCACCGACACCGTCAACGGACCGTCGGCGGCCATTTCCACCTGCTTGACGTACATCTGCGTGACACCCAACAGCCGCCGTAGTAACGTAGTCAGACGCATGGGGCTCTCCTCCTCGCGGGTCGTGGTGATACACGCCCATGAGACCAGGAAGCCCCTTGCGTTTGCAACCGCTTCCGCCAAGCGAGACGACGCACGCGGCCCCGACAACACCCTTGGCCCCGCCCAACGGGCGTCCGCCGCCGGCGCCGGGACCCGAGGTGGCCGTTGGGGCAATCAGCCAGCGTCTATCCCCGAACCGCCAGCCGTCGCGCTTTCCGCGTTGTCGTGGACGGCCGGGACGCCCCCGTCCAGGCCGGGCCGCAAGGCCCATATCTGCTGCTTGAGCGGAGGGACGGACGGTGTGTCACCCGAAGGGCCGCAGCGCAGCGAAGGACGCGCGTAGCGCGTTGACACGCCGGCCGGCCCGCAGCTACTCCGCTCCGACTATATCCCGCCACGGTGCGCCACGCCCGCCGCCGGTCAGGTGAACTGCCAGCACCCCTCGCCGACCCGCCGATCGCGCCTCAACCCACCCACACCCGTTTGAGGAGAGCCTTGATTCTCCCGATCAGTTCCCGCACGCTGCTGAAGGAGCCGCGGCGGATGGCCTGTTCGGTGATGATGCCGAACCACCGTTCCACTTGGTTGATCCAGGACGCGTAGGTCGGCGTGTAGTGGACGTGGTACCGTGGCCGGTTCGCCAACCACGCCTTCACGCGGGCATGCTTGTGCGTGGCGTAGTTGTCGACGATCAGATGCACGTCGAGGTCGGCGGGGACGTTCGCGTCGATGTGGCGCAGAAAGGCGAGGAACTCCTGATGCCGGTGGCGGGGTTTGCATTGCGTGAGCACCGTACCGGTAGCCACTGCCAAGGCCGCGAACAAGGTAGTGGTCCCGTGACGCCAGTAGTCGTGAGTAACCCCTTCCACGTACCCCAGGCCCATCGGCAGCACCGGCTGCGTCCGTTGCAGCGCCTGGATTTGGCTCTTCTCGTCGACGCACAGGACCACGGCGTGGTCCGGAGGGTTGAGGTAGAGCCCGACGATGTCGCGCACCTTCTCGACGAAAAACGGGTCGGTGGACAGCTTGAACGAGCCCTGCCGGTGCGGCTGGACTCCAAACAACTTGAACCACCGCTGCACCGTGCTCTTCGAGACGCCGCTGTGGCCGGCCATCGAGCGCACGCTCCAATGCGTCCGGTCTGGCGGTGTCGCCTGCAGGGCGTGGTTGATGACGGCGGCTACGCGCTCATCATCGTAGGTGCGCGGCCGCCCGGGGCGGAGTTCGTCGTGCAAGCCTTCCAGACCGCACTCGCGATACCGTCTACGCCACTTGCCGACGGTGGCGTTGCTCACGCCCAACCGCGCCGCGACGGCCGTGCTCGACCTGCCCTCGGCGCAGGCGAGCACGATCTGCGCCCGCTAGACCAACCCGCTCGGGAGCGATCGGGACCGGCTGATTTGAGTCAAATGAGCGTGCTCCGCCTCGCTGAGTTCGATGGGAGCAACCGGACGGCCTCGTGGCATGGGGACCCTCCTCCTGAGAGAGCCCCAATTTTACTCCATTACTTAAGGGACGGCACACTAGGCACCCGAGTCGGGGTTGGGTCCAAATAAGGCGGTATCTGTTGATCGCGAGGTGCTTCCCGCGGTGCGGCCTCCCGTCGTATGCGCGACGCCTTTGCTGCTATCGCATGACCGAAATCAAGTGTCGGCGAGGGTTGCGGTGCCGGGGGCGGCGGACCGGCATGGACGTAGGCGGCCGCTCCGACGACGAGGCGCTGGTCTCGGTCCCCCGGCGGAACGGCGCTCTGGGCCGCGTGCGCGGCCCGAGGGTCGCGGGGCGCGAGGCGCGAGGTAGCGCGTGTTCTGGGTCGAATAAGCGGTCTTTCGTTAACTTCGGCATCCGACTACTCCAGCGCCCTCGCGACGCGGAAGCCGAAGAAGGCCCAGCGGCGGTGGGCGGGGAAGTCGAGGCGCTCAGCGGGGATCTGGTATTGAGGATCCGCGACCCAGGCTCCACCGCGGATGACACGGCTCGCGCAGTCGCCTTCCCAGCAATCGGATGTCCATTCCGCCAGGTTCGATGCCATGTCCGACAGGCCGAGGCGGTTCGAGCCGTGGGAGCCGACCGGGCAGGTGCTCGCGGCGTCCGTTCGGTCGAAGTAGCATCCAGGCTGAGACCCGGCAGCCGCCCGCCCCCACTCGGCGTCGCTCGGTAGACGGTAGGACGCGCCGGTTTCGCGGCTCAGCCAGGACACGTACTCTTGAGCGTCGTCCCAGCTCAGGCACGTCACCGGGTGCCGAGCCGTCTGTGGATGGCCGGGGTCCTGCCAGGAATCGGGAGTCACGCGGCTGTGTGCCTGACATCCGCCGCCCGCGCCGCCGCCTGTCGCTGACGCGAACGCCCGATACTCCCCGACCGTCACCTCGTAGCGGCCCAACGCGACGTCGCCGCCGGGCAGCACCACCATCTCGGGGCACACCTCGCGGTCGCGAAATGCGGTGCCCGGGGGCCAGCGTGCAGCTCGTTCTTCCTGCTGCGACCTCACGTCGGCGGAATCGAGCAGTTCCAGCGCCTCTCGATAGAACTCGCCCTCCCTGCCCGCGGCGACGAGGTACTCGTTCAACGACGCCATGGCCCTCTCGGTCCGTCCGGCCGCGAAGGCAACCCGCGCGTACTGGAAGTAGAAGTCGTCCTCCAACAGGAGACCGTGCGCGTCCTGCAGAGCGAGGATCTCGTTCATCGCCTCAAGGGCCGCTCCGGGGTCGTCGGCACCGAGTAGCCGTTCCGCCCGCACCAGATGCCGGTCAACCAGGATCTCGGGCGGCAGTTGGACGTTCTCCGTTGCTGCCGCAGCACCCGTGGCCACGAGCCCCGACAAGGCCAATGCCGGCAGCAGAAGGACGGCGAGTCGCATCGCTGAATCCCAGAGCATGAGACTACTCCTTTCCTGCGGCCATACTACCCGAACTTCGTGCGTAGCCACGCTGGTTCGCTCGCGGGTCCGGTCCTTCGCCGCGGGCGCCGGCGGTTGCTCGGGGCTCCCCCTGGGTCGGACAAAAATGGGGCGTCGCGTTCAACATCCTCATTACCTGGACGTGCGATCGTCCTGATCGTCGTGGACCGCCGCGCTGGTGGCGGCGCTGGCGTTCTACCGACACAGCCTGACGCGGCTGCCTCCAGTCTTCTCACGGCCGTCGCCGGCGATCGAGCCGGGCGCTAGAGTACTGGCTCGCGGCGAGCGTGCGCAGCAGGGGGCGAACGGCCGTGAGCAGAGGTGAGCTCGTCCAGCGGTGGGTGGTCGAGGGGAAGGGGGTGGAGGTCTGGGGGGTGGGAAAGGAGGCCCACCGCGGGTCGGCCTGGAACAGGACGAGGGGAGTGGGCACCAGGGCCGGCACAGCCGGCACCCATTCCTCCGTCGACTGCACGCTCTTCGTCGGCCGCGCGGCAGGGCGCTCGACTGAGCGCCAGCGGTTCTCGCGGCCGGCGTGAGGCGACCGGGTCGAGAGATCCCTCCCCGGGGCCGGAGCGGAGCGGAGGCCTGGGTTGGTGGTGGCCGGAACGCCGGCGGCCTGCGAGCGGAGTTGACGGTCGGGCCGGCGTGCGAACGGTGCCCCCAACTGACGGGCTGGCGCGCCATCCAGGCGATGAAGGGTGTCGATCCCCGTTCGTTCAAAGGAGGCTTGTGACACTGCAACGGATAGATTCCTTCGTACAGGCGGTACAGCAACGAGTCGCGACCGAAGGGTTGAGGCCCTTCGCCGCACGGACCGGCATTCCTATCGGTCAGGTTCGAAGTTTCCTGGAGGGCCGGGCGGTGAGGTACACGACCTTGCAGTCGATGGCGTCCGTCATGGGGATGCGGTTGTTCGTCGGCCCGGCGGAGTGGGGCGGCGGGAAGAGGCCCCCACTGCCCGAGGAGGTCCGCCGGGCGCTTCACCTGCCCGCGGACGCCGGCATCGCCGACACGGTGGCTGTGATCGAGAAGGACGCCGTGGCGGAGCTGCTGCCGCGGCTGGCCGGGGAACTGTCGACGACGAGGATGATACCGTTCGCGGAGCACATCCGGCTCAAGGCGGATACCGGCGGCGAGATGGAGTTCGAGGAGTCGGCTGCCTTGTCGGTCGTGGTTGCGGAGACGGTGCTGCCGTCCTGGGCGGGAACGGAGTACCTGACGTGCGTCCGGGCGGCCGACGATTCGATGGAGCCGACGATCCGTGACGGCGACTTCGTCGTCGTCGACCGGGACGAGCGGAACGCTGTGGACGATCAACTGTTCGTCGTCCGCATCGGCGACGGGGTACTCGTCAAGCGCCTGCGGCGGATCGGCGACCATTGGAACCTGGTCAGCGACAACCAGGCTCACCAGTCGAGACCCATGACGGAGAACGATCGGATCCTGGGCCGGGTGGCGTGGTGCCCTCGCCAGCGGGAGGCTAGCTCGACACCGTGATCGCCGGGCTGTTGTCCCGGCTGGGGGGCTGACGGCGCGTCCGCCCCGATATGCTGTAGGCGGTCGGCCGGTGATGACCAGCGGCGAGCTGGCGATCGTCATCGCGGGGACGCACGAGGGTCCGGTCCGGCGGCGGCGCGAGGACCCTGACCCGCGCGCGAGTCCACCCGGGAACCGAACGGGACCGTCTGGTTCGGGTTGAGCTCGACCCGGACGGCGACCATGTCTGGTTCCGCACCGAGGATGCCGGCGGAGACGCCCGCCGATCGCGACCGCCGCGTGGTTCGACGCCCTCATCGTCTGGATCGCGCCGGACCGCCAGCTCGAGCCCGGCATCAACCGCTTCGAGGTCCCGGATCTCCGCGGCCGACGGACGGGTGGCTCGAACGCCTGGGGGTGGTGAAGATGGATCCCCTCGCCCCGACCCCTACTCCGGGGCGCTCCGGCGCCTCAACGCCCTGGCTCCGACGGGCCGGCCGCTCAAGGACGCCACCCTCGCCGCCTACCCTCGCCGAACTCTCCACGACCTGGGCCGGGCGCCGGCGGGCCGCGGACCTTCGCTGCCGTCCTCGCCACCGGCCACTCGCCTTCGAGCGCGGCCGCCTCGGGGCCGTGATCGCCGGGGGGATGCGCCGGAGCGAGGTGAGCGCGCTGGGCCGACGTCGCCGACGCGGTCGACAGCCGACGGGGTGCTCCTCGTCACCGTCCGACGCGGGGAAGACGAACCAGGAGGGCGAGACGCGGGACGTGCGGTTCATGAAGGGCAGCGTCGCCCGCGGCCTCCGGGGCCCTGCGGGTCGCCTTGAGCCCGGGGGCCCCGAGGACCGCGTTGTGCCGCTCTCGAACGAAGATGGTGGGGCTACGGTTCAGTGCTGCCTGCTCCACTGGCGCAGGTCCTCTACGGTGCGCTGCTGCCACTCCAACCGGGGCTGCGTGCGCTTCCGCGATGGGTGGTACATCAACTGAACGGACCAGCCGTCTGTGGTGGTGGCGACAGTTCGAGAGCTCTGGAACGTATCAGCCAACTTCGTCGTGCCGGCCCATTTGCCTCCCGGCCCGAAGAGCTCTGGCCATACCAATGACCAGATGCTGCAACGATACTCGTTGAGGTGTGACTCTCCCATGAGCACTGCCAGAGCCGGTTTTTCAATATTTCGCAAGCAGCGCCTGTGGTATTCGCCGCACTGGCGGAGGTACTTGGGGTACCTGCCGAACATCGGGGCGTTCCCTTCTGACTTCTTCTTGGCGAGTGCCAGCACCGCATTCGTCAGGAACACCTTCCCGAGATCCACGCATGCATCCGTCAGGATCTCGAACAGATTCCCTTCGGTCGGATTCGGTCCTTCCTCCCGACGAAAACGCTGGCATCTGCACTCGCGGTGAGATTTCCAGTCTTCCCTGCAATTCTCGGCTTTGCTCTGCTTTCCCCAGTCAGTGCCGAAGATCACGATCCGTGGTCTCAGTTGAGACACCTCGGGAAAACGGCCGTTGTGAACTGGGAAGAATCCAGGGGTGTTCTCCAGACACTCGACACGTGTGGTGAATTCCTCGGCGGCATCGGCATCGTCGCACGTCGGGAGATCAAGATTGCAGTGCTTCACAGGGTGGTTCCCCCAAAGACCGACTATATCGCGGCGGCCTGACTGTCGCGAATGGGACCGGGGAATTTCGGACACCGGGAGCAGGCGGGCGCCGCGAAGCGGATGCGCCGGCGGAGACGAGACCCGCCCCCCGCGCCGTCGGAATACGTCCGGCAGCTACCGCGCGTCGGGGGCGGACTCCAGGGCTGCCCTGCGGAGCGGCGTCCGCCGCCGCCGTCGGCGGCCGCGGCTGCCGTGCCCGAACAGCCCGCCGATTCGACGTCGCTGACGGCCGCGGTGAGGCGGTCGACAGTCAGCTATCGTGGCGGCGGCCGAACAGCGTGCTGTAGACCTTCGTCAAAGCCCTCGACGTTGGCGCGCTGACAGTTGTCTCGTCTCGTGTCGCGGATCGGCGTGGACGTCGCCCTCAGGACAAGAAGATGTCTTCCAGGTGGAGTTCGAGCCCACTGAGCAGCGGCGAGCGTAGGGTCTCCTCCCGGCCGAAGGTGCGGGTGGGAATCAGGGTTTCGCCTTGCAGGCGATGGATCTGGACGGTCTCGGCGGCTGGATCGACCAGCCAGTACTCCGTCACGCCGTGCTTGCCGTAGAGCGTGCGCTTCTTGCCGCGGTCTTTGTCCGCCGTTGATGGCGACAGAATCTCGATCACGAGGTCGGGGGCTCCCCGCATGTTCTCGGCGGTGATCATGTGCTCCCGTTCCCGTGACACGAACAGCAGGTCGGGCTGCACGATGTCGCTGTCCGACAGCACCACGTCGAAGGGAGCGTAGAACAGTTCGCCTGAGCCCCGGTCGCTGATGAACCGGTCAAGTCGCGTCGTTAGCTCGCGGTTCACCCTCTGGTGCTTGGTGTTGGGGGCAGGGACCATGATCAGTTCACCGTCCAGCAGCTCGTAGTGGTTGTCCGCTGGCGCGGCGCAGTAATCGTCGTAGGTGAGCTTGACGGCGGGTTGGGCGGTGGCCACGTGGCTGCTCTCTTCCTTGCCCCGATGGTCGCGGGGGATCATGATAGCGCGTTTCAGCGCCGCGCCGTCCGCGCTGCTCGCGTCGCTCGATGGCCGGGCCGGGAGAATGTACCACGGGTCCGCGCGGCTGCTCTCGAGCTCGCCGCACATCGGCGCAACATGCAGATCGCGGTTCTCGCGCGGTCGGCTGATCGCCGTCGTGATCTCCACGAACAGCGCCGAGAAGATGCCCACGGCGGGCGCGCGTGCGGCCGCGTATCACGCGGTCGAGCGCGAGCATGAGCGCGACCCCGACGGCACGTCGAAGCGTCCGGCTCGGGCCGTCGATCGCGACGTCGGCGACGACGAGTTGCGGGCCCGATTGCTGTCAACCGTACCCGAGGCGCAGACTGCGCGAGGACCAGTCCGACTTGGCGAACTGGACGCGGGGTGACCGGAAGGCCCGCTTCGAGCAGACCGCCGAGCGGCACGCCGGGCTGAGCTAGTTCGCCGGGCCGTTTCTGAGCCGGATGAAAGTTCGTCGACGAGCGAGCAGGGCGAGCGAGCGTCGCCGACGCTGTCGGCGCTGTCTACCGCGAACACCGAGCGGGACGCCGCGGCGTCCCGCTCGCTGCAGCCGCTCATCCGCCATCTGACGGCGTGACGGACCGCCGCCGCACGGACTTGGGGGGACGGCGCGTCCGCCCCGATATGCTGTAGGCGCGCGGCCGGTGATGACCAGCGGCGACGAGCTGGCGATCGTCATCGCGGGAACGCACGAGGGTCCGGTCCGCCGGCGGCGCGAGGACCCTGATCCCCGCGCGAGTCCACCCGGGAACCGCACGGGACCGTCTGGTTCGGGTTGAGCTCGACGCGGCCGGCGACCATGTCTGGTTCCGCACCGAGGATGCCGGCGGAGACGCCCGCCGGTCGGAACCGCAGCGTGGTTCGACGCCCTCATCGTCTGGATCGCGCCGGACCGCCAGCTCGAGCTCGAAGCCGGTCGCCGGCTCCGGGAAGGCGACCGCGATGGAGCGGTGGACCGGAGCGCCGGCGTTCCGCTTGCGCCGCACCGTCCGCCGGGTGGGTCATGCGTCGATGTACAGCGAGACCTCGATGTGCAGCCAGCTGCCTCGCTGCTCGATCGATTCCGCCCGGGCGGACAGCCGCTTGCCGGCGTCCATCAGCCGGGCGGGCATCTCGTTGCACCGGCGGGGCACGTAGCCCAGCTTGTGTCCCTCCGGGCCGCGGATCTCGATGGCGAGCGCGTCGTATGGGTTCTCGGGCTGTCGGCGAAGCGCAAGGCGCTGCCCGGAGCGTAGGCGGTCGGCAGCCGCCTCCGCGTCGTAGTAGACGGTTCCCGCCACGTGCATACGAGCGAGCAGGAGCTCTCGCGGTGCGGCGGCGCGCGCGCGGCGGGTGGCGAGGGCGCCCACGCCGAACAGGCCGCACAGTGCTTGGATGACGTCTCGACGGCGCATGGTTGCTCTCCCCGGCACGAAACTCCTGTAGCCGCCGCGGGGGCGATGCACCCGCGGTTCTTCGACTGTCCACGAGCTTGCGACGACGCCGTGACAGATCCTGACACTGAAGTGGTGGCTGGTGGTCCGGTCAGGTGTTCTTGGCAGGAAGGTCGCGGGGCCGCCGCCTGAACGTTGGCTACTGGCCCTCCGGACGCTGCAGGGGCGCGGGATGTTCCAGCGCGTGCCGGATGCCCGCCTCGAACTCCTCCAGCCTCTCGGGCGTGAAGCGTTCGACCTCCCGCCGCCACCGCGTCACCTCCTAGGGTACCGACCAGATCCGTCGCCATGCGCTTCGAGTGCTTCTTCTCGCCCGGCCTGAGGCGATTGAACGGGGAGAGCTGTTCCCGTTGCTGTCGGCGCCGCTCGGCCGCCTTGCGCAGGTTCGGTCGATTGCGCGAGAAGCGGATGGCGGGCAAGACGCTGGCGGCGGCCGCAGCGGCGGCGGGGGTGAGCGAGCGGGCGGCGCGCAAGTGGCAGAGCGGGCCGTTGCGTTGCCGTCGACGACGACGAAGGTAGGTATAATCTGCTGACTCGCAGCAGCTTATGCCCCTCGAACCCCTGCTGGTTGGTGACGAGCAGCGGCTGAGGAGCCAAACGGGTGAGATCGACGACGGTACTCGATTCAGGAGCCGAACATTCATGGCCATGAAGTCTGTGCTGGTGGTGCTCGGTGTGCTCCTGTTCCCCCCGTCCGGCGTTCTCGCCCAGCCGGCCACGTCAGCAGAACCGCCGGACGTGCCCGCCGACGTCGAAGAGTGGATGCGCACCGCATGGGGCATGGAGCCGCAGGTGCTTGGCGTCACCGACACGCACTTTCTGTCGTCGTTGAGCGCGAGCGAACGGCAGGGCGCGTTTCTGTTCAAGCAGCGCTGCAACACCTGTCACTACTCGACGATGTCGACCACCGGAGGCGCCGGGGCAGGCCTCGTCGACGCGGCATCCTACGGGCCGCCGCTCTCCAGGACGAATGTCGAAGGGGAGGACCGCGAACGCGCGGTGCGACGGCTCATCTCCGAAGGCTCAGCCACGATGCCGGCGTTCAGGTACGCCCTCCGGCCCGAGCAGATCGACTCGATCATCGGCTACCTCAAGAGAGTCGAGACGCTCCGCCCGCCGGTGGTGGACCGGCTGGTCGAGCTCTCGTCGCCGAGTGTGGCCGACCCCGTGTCGTTCGGCGAGACCGCCGGTCCCCTGTGGGGGACCGTCACATCGACGTCAGGCGAGAGGCTCGAGGGCGTCACCGTGTCTGCCCGGGCGCCGGGGCGGAACGTCACCACGAGCGTGTTCACCGACAGTGACGGCGAGTACCATTTCCCGCCGCTCGAGACTGGACGGCCCTACAAGGTCTGGGCACAGGCCCAGGCCTTCGAGGCGGGCCGCGCGGAGGTGGCGCTGAGCGAGGCCGGGGCCAGACAGAACTTCACGCTCACCCCTACCGCGGACTTCCACAATCAGCTGACGGGGAGCCAATGGTATGCGGCGCTGCCGGACGGCACCCGTGAGGACCTCCGGATGAAGGAGGTCTTTCGGGCGGCCTGTATGGGATGTCATCCGCAGAACTTCACGCTGATCAGCCGATTCGACGAGGCCGGCTGGCGGAACATCATCGACGTGATGAGCCGGATGCACCCGTATCGGTATGGCACTCCGGCCGCCGCGGCCCGTCGCCAGCCGAACGCGATCATGGTCCACTTCCGGGATGAGCTGGCGGCGTGGCTGGCGAAGGCGCGTGGTCCGGGCCCGTCGCCCATGACGTTCACGCCCCGTCGTCCGACGGGGGACTCGACGCTGATGATCGCCCGCGAATACGACGCGCCCGAGCCCGGTTTCGGATTGCCGTTCTTCAACGATGGCAGCACCGATTGGGCGCTCGGCCCTGTCGATTTCATGGACGAGTCCAAGCACCACGCGATGAACGCCACGCTGGATGCCGATGGAAACGTGTGGATGGCCGACATGTTCAACATCACCCGCACCGTCGTCAGATACGACTGGCGGACCGGGCACGCGACGAACTTCGTGCTGTCGGAGACACCGGACGCTCCCCCCGCGAATTCGCACGACATCATCCGGGACGCCGCCGGGGTCGTGTGGTTCGACATGAGCAACATTGGTGCGCTGGGGCGCATCAACCCGCGGACGGGCGAATCGGCCATCATTCGCCCGCCCGAGGGGGCACGCGTGGGGCCCTGGATTGGCGGCGACGGGCGAGGTGGCATCTGGGCCGCGGGGGCGACGAACGACGCGAAGGCGATGCGCTACGACACGAGGACCCGCGACTGGACGCTCTTCGAGAACCCGGTTCCGAACGCCTCGAACTACGGGATGACCGGCGATGGCGCCGGCAATGGCTGGTGGTCGACCGCCATTCCGCGGGACGGGTTGATGAAGGCGGACCTCGAGACCGGCCAGGCCACGTTCGTGCCTCTACCCGAAGCGGTAAACGACAGGAGCGACCTGTTCACCGCGGAGGAGCTGGCGGTCTTCGCCGATCGCCTGACGTTCTACGGCTACGGGAGGCCGGGCGCCGTGGCGATTCGCAAGCCAGGCGCCGATCCGCGGAGCACCACGTTCTGGGGCTGCTCGTGGTACGGTGGCGGCCTGCTGAAGCTCGACAGCCGCTCTGACCTCGAAGAGATGTATCCCTTTCCGCCCGAGCATGAGGACGGGAACTGCTACGAGACGTCGGTGGACGAAGACGGCATGGTGTGGCTGCCGTTCACGCATGGCGATTCGATCGCGAAGTTCGATCCCAGCACGGAAGAGTGGACCAGCTATTCCCTGCCGACGATCGGGACCAAGACCCACGGGCTGCAGGCGGTGACGGTGAATGGCCGCACCCAGATCGGCATGGGCTACCTTGGGGCCGGGAAGGTGGCGAAGCTGGAGTTCCGGTCGCGGGAGGAGCTGCAGCGACTGAAAGCGGAGACGAGACCATGAGCATGGCTCAGTACGTCCTGCGATGCCTCGGGCTGGCCGGCGCCCTCGCGGCGCTTCCGTGCTCGGCGCTGGCGCAGCCGGCCGACGAGGCGGGCCCGCCCCGTACGCCCTGGGGCGTGCCGGATCTCCAGGGGACCTGGTCGCTTCCCACGATGACGCCCCTCGAGCGACCGGCCGAATTCGAGGACAGACTTCGTCTCACAGAAGAAGAAGAGGCGGAGTTTCTTGCCACGCGGCGGAGCCGCATCCGCGAGGGGCTCGCTCGGGCCCTGAGCGCCGACTTCGAGCTGGGCGATGGCGGGGTCGACCAGTCCATCTACGACCATCCGCTGCTGGACGGGCGCACGTCGCTCGTCGTCTCACCCGAGAACGGGCGGATTCCACGCACCGAGGAAGGCCGCTACCGGGTGGGCATGCCAGGTCGGCGTATGAGCGGCATCCCGGAGGGCCCCGAGGACCGGGCACTGGACGAACGCTGCATGATGGGCGGGATGCTGCCGCTCCGAGGGAGTGCGTTCCCGGCCCGGATCTTCCAGACCCCGGATCATGTGGTCATCCACTACGAGTTCATCAACGCCACGATCACGGTCCCGCTGGACGACCGGCCGCAGGTGTCCAGCGCCATCCAGCAGTGGACCGGGACCTCGCGCGGCTCCTGGGACGGCGACACCCTGGTGATCGAATCGACGAACTTCGACCCGCGCTGGACCTTTGCGGGGTCCGGGGCGGGTATGCGTCTGGTGCAGCGTCTGACGCGGATCGACCAGGCCACGATGCATCAGGAGTACACCGTCTACGACCCGGACTCGTTCACGGAGCCGTGGTCGGCGGAGTACCCTCTGACCAACACCGAGGAGCCGATCTACGAGTTTGCCTGTCACGAAGGCAATCGGAGCATGACGCTGCTGTTGAACGGCGCGCGGGCCACCGAGCAGATGGCCCGGTTCGTCGGCGCGTTCGGTCTCTCGTCGTTCGAGCGGGTCGGTGGGGCGGCCGCGGACGGTTCGGCGTTCACCGACGGGATGCTGTCGCATGACGCCAGCGGCCGGGTGTCGGTCCAGCTTTCAAGCCGTGAGAGCTATCTGGCCTACTACGGCCGATATGACGTGAACGTCACTCGGAGAGTCGTCGAGCATGAGGTCGAGGGCGGGTCTCGACCGGATGTGCGGGGCAGGACGCTGAGCTACTCGTACGACCTCGCGGACGACGGCGACACGCTGGTGCTGTCGCTGATGGGTGACGACGGAGTTGAGAGCCGCGCCACCTGGCAGCGTCATCGCTAGTCCCTCCGGACTGGGTTCGTCGCGGTTCGAGGCCGGCGAGACGTGCGACTTGACACGGGCCGCGAACGGCGCCTAGGCTCCGCCGCTCCCCGCGGAGCTCACCAGGGCGCTCGATCTGCCCTCAGACGCCAGCGTGGTCGAGGCGGTGGACGTGATCGACAAGGACGCCGTAGCGTCGAAGTTGCGGAAGGGCATGCGTCTCGTGCAGGAGATGACGGAACTCGCGACGGCGGCGGTAGAACTGCTGCCGCAGCTGGCCGGCGAGTCGACGACCCGGATGATTCCGTTCGCCGAGTACGTCCGGTTCGAGGCGGATACCGGCGAGGTGAAGTTCGAGGAGTCGTCCGACTTGTCGATCGCGGTTGCGGAGCGGGTGCTGCCGTCCTGGGCGCGAGCGGATTGCCTGACGTGCGTCCGGGTAGCCGGCGATTCGATGGAGCCGCCGGACGGCGCTCTCGTCGTCGTCGACAAGGACCGCCGGGTCGCGGTGGAGGAGCAAGTGTTCGTCGTGCGCATCGGCGAGGCGTTGGTGGTCAAGCGCTTTCGGCAGGTCGGCGGCCAGTGGAACCTGGTTAGCGATAGCTTGGCTCATCTGCCGAGACCCATTACGGCGGACGATCGCATCGTGGGCCGGGTGGCGTGGTGTGGCCCGCACAGCGCTGCAGTCGCCTGACCGGTGAACTGCCAGCGCCGACCGAGGCCGAAGGCGGCGGCCCAGAACCGGGAGGCCGTGGCCGCCCCGGCGGTCCGCCGGTGGCCCTGGGCCGGACGAGACCCAGGGTCCCGCGGAGCGTGCCTGATCGAGGCCCTCGTCACCTGGATGACGCCTGATCGTCAGTTGGGGCCCGAGCTCAACCGCTTCCAGGTCCGGGTCTTGGGAGAGGACGGGTATCTGTGGATCGAACGCTACGGTGACTGAGTCGCTCGCCATGCGACCGGCCCCGCCGCGGCCGCGCTCGAGCGGGAGCCAGCTCGACATCGTGATCGCCGAGCTGTTCCGCCGGCTCGGGGGTGGACGGCGGGTCGGCCCAAACTCGGCGCTCGACGGCAGCCGCGGGCCGCGGCCGCGCGGGAGAAGCGGTATTGAGTTAACCGGGCGCCGACCAGAGGGTCTGCCGGTTGGGTTCCCGGCTGGGAGTCGCGCGGCTTGACGCAGAACCCGCAGGGAGACGGCGCGCCGCCGAAAATGCTGGTAGGCTCGCTGCTCATTGCCGGATCATCGGGCCGTCCGACGGGTCGCAGCCTATTTTCAGTATTCGCGTGGCGTGTTCACCGCAAGCTCAGTCTCGCTACGCCATGCGCTGAGCAATCATCAGCACGTGGTCATTGTCATGCGTGATGTGTGTCACGTCGCGGAACGCCTCACGCACGCGTTGGCGGAAAGTGTCGATCGCCGCGCGGAGGGCGTCATCTGAGTACAGTCTAAAGGTCGAATAATGATAGTGGGTGGCTTGTTCGACGAGTCGAAACAACGATGTGGTGACCGTCCACGCAACCGTCTGCGCGTGAACCGATCCGAAGGCGCCGGTGGCTTGCAGTGCCGCTCGAACATCGTCGACCTCATAGAGTCTCGTTTCCCGTGTGGCGAACTCGGGAAAGTGGCGGCCCCAGATCGTGCGGCGGTTCTGCTCTGGGGTTCGCGTGTAGAGGATGAGCTGGCCGGTTGGGGCGAGCACACGAGACGCCTCGCCAGCAAACCGGGCGAGGTCGAAGTGATGCACTGCATTGAAGCAGGTCATCGCGTCACAGCTGGAGGCCCGGAGCGGGAGCGTTTCGACGGCCCCGACCACGTGCTGCGCACGAAGACCCGCGTGTCTGTTGCGGATGCGCGCTTGAGTGAGCATGGGCGGACTCAGATCCAAGCCGATGGGAACGACCTCCATGGCGAGAGCTGAGCCTAAGTAATGACTGACCGCGTCTAGGTACCGCCCCGAGCCCGTGGCGACGTCCACGAGCCGCACGGGTCTCCCCGGGTCCGCAGCGCGAGCCACCACGTCGCTGATGATACGCACGGCACCGAGATCCAGCTCGCGCAGCGTCCGATACCGTGCAGACACCTTTGCGAAGTGGTCGCTCAATCGCGTCGTGCGCTCGCACTCCCCCAAGTCGTCTGTCCCAGGGGAAATCTCGGCAGTCACTCCCGGAGTGTACCTGAATGTCGCTACCGGCCCTCCGGGCGCTGCTGCAGCGGCGCAGGATGTTTCTCCCCGGATTGTCATCGACCAGCAGCGTTGCACGGCCGATGAACGCGCCGCCGCGGGCGTGGCGCGCGGCGATCTGCTCGACGGGAACGCGACCTGCTCGAATGGGAGCGACCTGCCAGCAAACCCCGCGACCGGGGTGTCGGGATCGGCAGGGACTTCCGGCCAGCGGGGGATGCGCCAGGAGCCGTGTCGTCGTCCCCACCGCCCGTCGCCGCGGCGAACGCACGGTACTCACCCACCATCACCTCGTAGCAGCCCAGCGCCAGAGCCACCGTCCGGTAGCCACCACCTTCCGCCGGCGCGGGGGTGGACGGCGCGTCCGCCCCCGGCGCTCCGGTCGCAGGCCGGGCAGGAGCGCCTAGTCGAGCTCCAGAAAGGTGGAGAGGGGCCGCCGGTCCTGGTGATGCGGGCCGGTCGGACAACGGCCTGGTGTCAACCAGCCCGGCGGCCGCTGCCGGGCGTTCACGCCGGACCGACCACGCGCCGGCTGGAGCCGTCCGGACGGTCAGGCCCCATCCTCGACTACGAGGGTACCCCGTCCACCCGTACCGCCCTGTCGATCTGGCCGATGCGGGAACGACGGTCGAGGCTCAGGCGCTCCGAACCGCGGCGTCGCTGATGTGTCGAGGCGCGCGGCAAGCTCCTGTTGGTGAGGTCCCGCACACGCATTGCAGTTCCGCCGCGTGCTCTCCCCTGCTGGCTTCCTTCCTGCTCGGGGAAACCTGTACCATGAAGAGTCGGGCGTCCGGAACCGGGAGCGTGCCGGCGGCCGATCGACGACGAGTCCAGGAGGATCCAGCGTGGGCATTCTCGACGTGCTGCGGGCCGTTCCCGCGAGACCGGCGGCCACCGAACGGGGCGATACCGACACCGTGAAGCGGATAGTGGCCGAGCTCGAGTCGCTGCCGGCGGAGCGCGCGCGGTTTCTCGCGGCCTTCGCCTACGTGCTGAGCCGGGTCGCGCACGCCGACTCCCGGATAACCGCGGAAGAGACCGACGCGATGCGCGAGATCTTGCAGAAGCTGGGCCATCTGCCGGAGGCGCAGGCGGTCCTGGTGGTCGAGATCGCCAAACACCAGGCCCGGCTGTTCGGCGGCACCGAGAACTATCTCGTGACCCGCGAGTTTCGCGATATCGCGACCGCGGCCCAGCGTCTCGAGCTGCTCGACTGCGTCTTTGCGGTCGCGGCTTCGGATGGCGCCATCAGCACGATCGAGGAATCGCAGGCCGGACAGATCGCCAAGGAGCTCGGGTTCACGCAGCCGGAGTACGGGTCGGCGCTTGCGGTTCACGCGGAGCATCGGACGGTTCTGCGCTCACTTCGGGCGAGTCGAACGCCGGCTTCGTGATCGCCTCCCGCGCCCGGGACGGATTGGCGTCGAGCAGCAACGCGATCCACCGCAGGTCGTCGGTGTTCTCGAACGCGATCTTGAAGGTCATCGTGATGGGCACCGCGAGCAGCAGGCCCATCGGGCCCCACACCCACCCCCAGAACACGAGCGACAGGAACACCACCAGCACCGACATCCCGAGCTTGCGGCCGAGCAGCGTCGGCTCGAGGATGTTGCCGAAGACGATGTTGAGCGCCACGTAGCCGGCCGCGACGGCCAGCGCCCGGCCCAGGTCGACCTGCACCAGCGCGAGCACCGAGGGGCCGACGGCGGCGACGATGGACCCGATGTTCGGGATGTAGTTGAAGAGGAACGCGACCAGTCCCCACATCAGGGGGAAGTCGATACCGAGGGTCCAGACCCAGACGAAGGCGAGGAATCCGGTGCCGAGGCTGACGACGGTCTTGACGGCCAGGTACTTCTGCACCTGCAGGGTCATCTGGCTCAGCCGTTCCAGACTGGCGCTCCGATCGCCGAACGCTGCGCGCAGCTTGGTCCGGAATCCGGCCGCCTCGACCAGGATGAAGATGACCGCGAGGAGGACGAGGAACGCGTCCTGCAGCAGCCCGGCCAGCGCCCCCAGCGTGCCCCCGAGCAGATTCACCACCGCCTCGGGATTGACGAAGTCGAGAGGTGTCCGGTCGGCGAACGGGAGGTTGACCTGTTCGGCCCACACGCGGAACTGGTTGGCAAGCTCTTCGAACCGCGCGTTGTACTGCGAGTCGGCGACGACCTGCGCGAACTCGCCCACCGACTGCCCCACAACCACCCCGAGCACGCTGACGACCCCGGCGGCGGCGGCGACGGTGAGCAGCACCGCCAGCCACGTCGGCACCCGGTTACGCTGGAGCCACCCCATGAACGGCAGGCTGACGACGGCGATGAACAACGCGCTCAGGAATGGCAGCAGAATCTCGCTGGCCTCACGCAGCCCCGCCACCACGACGATCGCGCTGGCGGCCATCACCAGGAAGCGCATCGTCCGGCGCGGCAGCAGCTCCTCGCGGCCCATGGACGTTGCTCCCCCGCTCACCGCGGCTCGAACGCGGTGAGCGCGAACCGGTCCCGCTCATCCACCCATTGCCCGCGCACGGCCAACCCGACCTCGGCCCCGAACTCGTGCACGCCTTCGGTCTCGTACTTGTACGAGCTCTCGGTCCAGATCGACTCCCCTTCCGTGAAATGGATGGAGCAGCCGGCCCCGGGAATCGCCACGGTCTGCGCCCGCAAGCTCTCCAGGTGCATCTCCATGCGCGACTCCGCCGCGTTCCAGACGGCGCGATGCGCAAACCGCTCGAGATCGAAGTTCGCCTCGAGCTCCCGGTTGAGGCGGGCCAGCACGTTCAGGTTGAACGCCGCGGTCACCCCGAGCGGATCGTCGTAGGCGGCCACCAGCTCGGCCTCCGGCTTCACGAGATCGGTGCCGAGCAGGAATCGATCGCCCGCCCGCAACGCCGACCGCACCTCCCCGACGAACGCCAGGCTCGCGGCCGGGTCGAGGTTGCCGATATTCGATCCCAGAAACGCGACCAGCAGGGCGCCCTCGCCGGCCCGCCGCGCCGCGAGGCGCTCGAGCGCGTCGTCGTAGGTCGTCTGGTGGCCGGTCACCGGCAGGTCCGGCCACCGGGACAGCGTGCGGCCGGCCAGATCGAGCGCCGTCGCCGACACGTCGACGAGCTCGACGCGCAACGGGACGCCGGCCCGCATCAGCGGTTCGATCAGCAGAGCCAGCTTCTCGCCGCTGCCTGCCCCCAACTCGACGATCGTGAGCGGTTCGGCGAGGTCGGCGCCCATCGCGCCGGCATGCGCCGCCAGCAACCGCTGCTCCGCGCGGGTAATCCGATACTCCGGCAGGGCGCAGATCGCCTCGAAGAGCCGGGACCCCAGCGCATCGTAGAGATAGCGGGGCTCAAGCCGCTTCCGAGGGCGGCCCAGATCCCGCCGCACGTCGGCGGCGAGACGGTCGCGAACCGCCACCGCCATCACGTCGCCGGCATCCATCGCGGATCACAACGACGAGATCGGCCGCTCCCCGTGCATCCCGTTCGTGCCCGGGCGGTCACCGCGGTCCGTCCTCCACACAGCGGAACCCCGCGTAGACGAACGGATAGTGCGGCCGGAACCAGTTGCGCAAGCTGCGCCGGATCAATCCGGTCGCGGTGACCGGGGACGCCCCCTTGATCACGTAGTGCAACCCGTCGAAGAAATCGGCGGAATACTCCGGATACGAGGCCATCGGGGTGAATCCCGGAAACCCGTCGAACACCGTGGAGGTCCATTCCCATCCGTTGCCGACGAGGTCATGCACCCCCCACGCGCTCGCACCGTCGGGGAACGAGCCGACCGGCACCGGGTCCCATCCCCGAAAGCCGAAGTGACCGCGGGTCGCATCGGGCGGGCTCTCGCCCCACGGATACGGGCGCTCGGCGCCGTCCGGGGCGCCGTAGGCGGCGCGATGGAACTCCGCCTCCGTTGGCAGCCGCACCCCCTTCCAGCGCGCATACGCGGCGGCCTCCGCATGGGTGACGTAGACCGGCCACGCCGGCGGCAGCGGCACCGTCTCGAACATTCCCCGCCACCACCAGGCGTCGTCCTCGCGCACCCAGAACGGCGGATGCCCAACCCCGGCGGACCGGCGCCACGCCCAGTCGGTCTCGGACCACCACCGGCGATCCGTGTAGCCGCCGGCCTCGACGAACTCGAGAAACGCCTGGTTGGTCACGTTGTGCCGATCGATGGCGAACGGAGGCACATCCACCACCAGGGCCGGAAACTCGTTGTCCCACCCGAACGGGATCTCTTCCTGTCCCGCCCCCAACGTCGCCCGGCCGGCCGGAATGGCGACCCGGTCGGCGGCCGGGGCCTCCCCCCCGGGGATGACTTCGGCGTTCACGGGGGGGCGCTTCAGAGCCAACGGCAACCGGTGCCACATGTACGCCAGGGTCTCCTGGTGCAGCTCCTCGTGCTCGATCAGGGTGAACACCGCCTGGCCGCGGTCCAGGACCGGATGTCCGTCGCGCTCGATGTCGGCATGTTCGAGCGCGTCGAGAATCATCCGGTCGGCCTCGGCGGCGTATCGTCGAACCGTCTCGCGGCCGGGCCAGGACGCGATCGCGGCTCCGTTCGCCGCGGGCGAATCTTCGGGATCTATACCGCGGGCGAACAACACCTCGAGCTCGGCATCCACCCCCGGCCGCTCGAGCCCGCGCTTGACCAACGTATTCACGCTGAATGCCGGAATGTGCCCCTCGTAGAACACCACCGGATGCCGGAGGGGTATCGGCTTCTCGTAGTAGGCAGCCGGACTCAACAGGTCGAACAGTCCGGCGGTCCGTTCACGGGTGTTCCGGAACCGCGTGATGCTGGCCTGTCTGTCTACCACCGGCTGACGCGCCCGATCCATGTGCGTAGCTCCTCCCGAGCGGCCGTCATGCGTAGCAGCTCGTGGCGAAAGCCCCGCTGCATTCGACCGGCGCAGTTGCGACGCGCAACACTACCATAGCAGCCTCGCCGGCCGGCGCCCCCGGACCGCCCGCGGCGGGCCGGAATCGCGGGGTGCTTCCCGGGCATCCCGACACCCGCCGGGCGGCCCGGCCGGCGGGCGGGCCGACACCGGTGTGGTAGCCTGAAACACGAGGACGGGACGCTGGGATCGCTCTGACGCGTGGCGCAAACCCCTGTCTGACGCGGGTGGCGCGCGTCCCTGCGAAAGTGGCGGAATTGGCAGACGCGCCGGATTTAGGATCCGGTGGCCGGGAGGCCGTGGGGGTTCGAGTCCCCCCTTTCGCACCATTCCGGATGGATCGCTATGAAGGCGGGAATCACCGAGCTGAGTGAAACAAGACGGCGTCTCGACGTCGAAATCCCTGCGGCCGACGTGAATGCCGCCATCGACCGGCTGACCCGACGCCACCGCGGGCACGCCCGCGTGCCCGGATTTCGCCCGGGCAAGGTGCCGATGCAGATCGTGAAGCAGCGGTTCAAGGAAGACATCCTGCACGACGCCGCGAGCGATCTGGTCCCGGCGGCGGTCGAGACCGCGTTGCAGGAGCACGGGTTGAGCAGCGTCGACACCCCGGACGTGCAGGAGATCTCGATCGACGAGGGCCAGCCGCTCAAGTTCCACGCCTTGTTCGAGGTGATGCCGCCCATCACCGAGCTCGACTACGACGCGCTGACCCTGCGGCGCCGCCCGGTGGCCCCGGACGCGGGGGCCGAGGATCGCGCGCTCGAGCAGCTCCGGCTCCGGGCGAGCCGGATCGTGCCGGTAACGGATCGTCCCCTCGAGACCGGCGATATCGCGATAGTCGACTTGGCCCGGCATGCGGCCGACGGCGACGCCCAGGCCCCCCGGTTCGAGGAGCCCCGACAGCGGGCGACCCTCGAGCTGGGCGCCGACGGCAACCCGCCGGGATTTGACGCCGAGCTCGTCGGCCTGAACGTGGGCGACTCGAAGACGTTCGACCTGTCGTATCCCGACGACAGCGCGCCGGTCGAGCTGGCCGGCAAACGCGTCACCCATGCGGTGACGGTGCAGGAGCACCATCGGCGCCTGCTCCCGGACCTCGACGACGCGTTCGCGAAGTCGGTGGGCGATTTCGACACGGTGGAGACCCTGAAGACCCGGATCGCCGGCGACCTGCGGCGCGAAGCCGAGATCGAGACCCGGCGCGGCGTGCGGCGCGACCTCGTCAAGCAGCTCTCCTCCCGCCTGACGGTAGAGGTTCCTGAAGCCCTGGTCGATCGCGAGATCGCGCGGCGGCTCGAGCAGATCGCCGCCCGGATGGCCCAGCAGGGGATGGACCCGCGGACTGCCAAGGTCGATTGGGAAACGCTGGGGGAAGAGCAGCGCGGGCCGGCCCTCGAAGCGGTGCGTGCCTCGGTAGTGCTCGACGAGGTGGTGCGGCGCGAGGACCTGAGCGTCGGCGGCGACGAGGTGGAGCAGGAGGTCGCGCGACATGCGGAACGGCTGGGCCAGACCCCGGCCGCGGTGCGAGCCCGGCTCGACCGCGACGACGGCATCGCCCGGCTGTCGGAGAGCCTGCGGCGCGAGAAGGCGATTGACTTGCTGTTGTCGCGTGCTACCATCGTGACGGCGTGAGCATGCGCCGTCGACCGCGTCCCAACCACCATCCTCGACCGCGACGCGACCATCCGAGAGACGAACCTGTGGGCAGTGTACCGTGGCATTGCCGCACGCGTGTCGACCGCGGGTACCGGAGAGTCTGAGCCCAGACGCGCAACCGACATGTCCGAGGTCCACAACCAACTGATTCCCGTCGTCGTCGAGCAGACCAATCGGGGCGAGCGTGCCTACGACATCTACTCGCGGCTGCTGAAGGACAGCATCATCTTCATCGGCACCCCCATTGAGGACCCGATCGCGAACGTGGTGATCGCCCAGATGCTGTTTCTGGAGGCGGAAGACCCGGACCGCGACATCGTCCTGTACATCAACAGTCCGGGCGGGTCGATCTCGGCCGGACTCGCCGTCTACGACACGATTCAGTTCATCAAGCCGGATGTCCAGACCTACTGCATCGGACAGGCGGCGTCGATGGCCGCGGTGCTGCTCGCGGCCGGCGCCAAGGGCAAGCGCTACAGCCTGCCCAACTCCCGGATCATCATCCATCAGCCGCTGATGTCGGGGCTGGCCGGGCAGGCGAGCGACATCGACATCCACGCGCGAGAGATCATCCGGATGCGGACGCGTCTGAACGAGTTACTGGTGTTGCACACCGGCCAGAAGCTGGCGCGGATCGAAGCAGACACCGAGCGCGACTACATCATGACCGCGGACCAGAGCCGCGAATACGGTATCATTGACGAAGTGGTCAGACAGCGCGCCTAGCAGCCTGCGGTGCAACCGCGTGGCGACGGCGGCGTCACGACCGGCCGGGCGTGACGAGAGGCCATACCGGCAGCATGCCGACCGAGGAACCACCACGTCCGGGGGAATACCCGTGCCGCCCGCATGCTCCAATGGCGTTCCCCACGGGGTGCCAATCGCCAGCAGATGGACTCGCCTCGCTCGGCCGGGCGTTGGGTGACAGATGGCCAAGAAAACCGGTGAGCCGGAGATTCTCCGATGTTCGTTCTGCAACAAGGATCAGAACGACGTTCGCAAGCTGATCGCCGGTCCGACCGTCTTCATCTGCGACGAGTGTGTCGAGGTCTGCAACGACATCATCGCTGACGACAGCCGGTTCGAGAGCCGTGGCGGCGCCCGGTCGGCGCTCCCGGTGCCGCAGGAAATCAAGAAGTTCCTCGACGAGTACGTCGTCGGACAGGAGCAGACCAAGAAGAAGCTGGCGGTTGCCGTCTACAACCACTACAAGCGGGTCGAGATCCAGAAGCAGTCGCGCAACCGGAACGACACCGAGCTCAGCAAGTCGAACATCCTGCTCATCGGCCCCACCGGCACCGGGAAGACCCTGCTCGCCCAGACCCTCGCCAAGCTGCTGTCGGTCCCCTTCACCATCGTCGACGCCACGACCCTGACCGAGGCCGGCTACGTCGGCGAGGACGTCGAGAACATCGTCCTCAAACTGCTGCAGGCGGCGGGCGGGGATATCGAGAAGTGCCAGCAGGGCATCATCTACATCGACGAGATCGACAAGATCTGCCGGAAGGACGAGAACCCTTCGATCACCCGCGACGTCTCCGGCGAGGGGGTTCAGCAGGCGCTGCTGAAGATTCTCGAGGGCACGGTGGCCAACGTACCTCCCCAGGGGGGCCGCAAGCATCCGCACCAGGAGTTCTTCCAGATCGACACCGCCAACGTGCTGTTCATCTGCGGGGGCGCGTTCGTCGGGCTCGATCAGACGATTCAGCGCCGCGTCGGCCGCAAGATGCTCGGGTTCGGCGCCGACATCAAGACCTCGCGGGAGCGCGATCTGGGCACGACCCTGGAGCTGGTCGAACCCGAAGATCTCATCCGCTACGGGCTGATCCCCGAGTTCGTGGGGCGGCTGCCGGTGATCGGCGCTCTGCACGAGCTCGACAAGCCGGCCCTGATTCAGATTCTGACGCAGCCGCGCAACGCGATCACCCGCCAGTACGAGCGGCTGTTCGAGTACGAGAACGTCAAACTGCAGTTCACCGAGGACGCCCTGGAGGCGATTGCCGAGTCGGCGCTCGATCGCAAGATCGGCGCGCGCGGGCTGCGGATGATCATCGAAGACCTGATGCTCGACATCATGTACACCCTCCCGGGCCAGAAGAAGGTGCGGGAGTGCGTGATCACACGCGAGGTCGTGCAGGCCAAGGGCGACCCGATCACCGTCATCGAGAAGGCTGGTTGATGGAATGGAAGTCTACGAAACTCTCCCGATCGTCCCGTTGCGCGATGTCGTCGTCTTTCCGCACATGATGATCCCGTTCGTCATCGGGCGGCCGTCATCGACGCAAGCCCTCGAGCACGCGCTCCTGAAGGACAAGCGAATCTTCCTGGCGGCGCAGCAGCTCGCGGTCGTGGACGACCCCAAGCCGACCGACATCTACACGATGGGGTGCATCGCGAACATCGTGCAGAGCCTGAAGCTGCCGGACGGCAACATCAAGGTCCTGGTCGAGGGCCTCGAACGAGCGCGCGCGGTGGAATGGAAGGAAGACAAGGGGTTCTACCGCGTCGTCGCGAAGCTCCTGCCCAAGCCCGAGGACAGCAGCGAGGAGATCGAGGGCGCGATGAGCCGTGTCGTCTCGTTGTTCGAGCAGTACGTGAAGCTGTCGAACAACCTCCACTACGACGCGATGATCGCCGCCGTTCGGGTCGATGACGCCGGCAAGCTGGCAGACACCATCGCCGCGCATCTCGCGGTCGGGGTCGAAGAGAAGCAGAACCTGCTGGAGATCGTCGAGCCCCTCGGGCGGCTCACGCGCATCGCCAGCCTGCTCGAAGCCGAGGTGGACAAGCTGCAGGTCGACCGCCGGATCCAGTCTCGCGTGAAGAAGCAGATGGAGAAGGCGCAGAAGGAGTACTACCTCAACGAGAAGATGAAGGCGATCCAGAAAGAGCTCGGCCGCAAGGAAGACAAGGGCAGCGAGCTCGACGAGCTCAAGAAGAAGATCGAAGACTCGCGCATGCCCAAGGAGGTCGAGGAAAAGGCCGTCCAGGAGCTGAAACGGCTCGAGGGGATGCCGCCGATGTCGGCCGAAGCGACGGTGTCGCGGAACTATCTCGACTGGCTGATCGCGGTGCCGTGGCACAAGAAGTCGCGGGAGAGCCGCGACCTGAAGAAGGCCGAGGCGATTCTCAACACCGACCACTACGGTCTGGAGAAGATCAAGGACCGGATTCTCGAGTTCCTCGCGGTCCGCACCCTGGTCCGCAAGCCGAAGAGCACCATCCTGACGTTCACCGGCCCTCCAGGGGTCGGCAAGACCTCCCTCGCCAAGTCGATCGCCCGCGCCACCAACCGGAAGTTCGTCCGCCTCTCGGTCGGCGGCGTGCGCGACGAGGCGGAGATCCGCGGACATCGCCGCACCTACATCGGCGCGTTCCCCGGTCAGATCATTCAGATGATCAAGAAGGCCGGCACCATGAACCCGGTGTTCCTCCTCGACGAGGTCGACAAGATGTCGATGGACTTCCGGGGGGATCCTTCAGCCGCGCTGCTCGAGGTGCTCGACCCCGAACAGAACCATACGTTCCTGGACCACTATCTCGACGTCGAGTACGACCTGTCGAACGTCATGTTCGTCTGCACCGCCAACGTGCTGCACACCGTTCCCCAGGCGCTCCGGGACCGGATGGAAGTGCTGCAGCTCGCCGGATACACCGAGCTCGAGAAGATCGAGATCGCCAGGACGTTCCTCGCCCCGAAGGCGGTGACGGCGACCGGGCTGACCGACAAGAACATCCAGTTCAAGGACGAGGCGTTCGAGACCATCATCCGGCGGTACACCCGCGAGGCCGGGGTCCGGAGTCTCGAACGGGAGCTCAACGCCATCTGCCGCAAGGTGGCGCGCAAGGTGGTCATGGAGGGCAAGCAGTTCTCGCAGGCGATCGCGGCCGAACAGATTACCCAGCATCTCGGGGTGCCCCGCTACCGGCCGACCACGGCGGAAGAGAAGAACGAAGTCGGCATTGCGACCGGGCTGGCGTGGACCGAGGCCGGCGGCGAGCTGCTGCTGACGGAATCGACCCTGATGCCCGGCAAGGGACGGCTCACCCTGACCGGCAAGCTGGGCGACGTCATGCAGGAATCGGCCCAGGCCGCGATGAGCTACGTGCGGTCGAAGGCCGAGGAGTTCGGCATCCAGAAGGACTTCCACCGGCGTACCGACGTCCACGTCCACGTCCCCGAGGGGGCGATTCCCAAGGACGGACCCTCGGCCGGCATCACCCTGGCGACCGCCCTCGTATCGAACCTCGCCAGGGTCCCCACCCGCCGCGACGTGGCGATGACCGGCGAGATAACCCTGCGGGGCAAGGTGCTGCCGATCGGCGGGGTCAAGGAGAAGGTTCTGGCCGCCCACCGGGCGGGCGTCAAGACCATCATCCTCCCCAAGGACAACGAGAAGGATCTGGCGGACATTCCGAAGACGGTGCTGGATGTCCTCGATATGCATCTGGTCGAGTCCATGGACGAAGTGCTGAAGATTGCCCTGACCGCGCCGCTGGTTTCGCTGCTCTCGGCCCGGGACGACGCCGATTCCACAGCCGCCGCGGACGGCGGCATCACGCACTGACCCGGTCGTTGGCCGGCGGATGAAGATCCAGACCGCGGAATTCATCACGAGCGTCGGTGCCGAGAGCCCGCTTCCGGACCCGCAGCTTCCGCAGGTCAGCCTGATCGGCCGGTCCAACGTCGGCAAGTCGACCCTGATCAACGCGCTCGCGCGCCGCAAGATTGCGCGCGCGGGCGGGGCTCCCGGCACCACCCGCCTGCTCAACGTGTACCGTATCGTGCTCGCCCGGCGCCGGGGCGAGTTGCTGCTGATCGATCTGCCCGGCTACGGCTACGCGCGCGGCGGCGCCGAGAGCACGCGGGTCTTCGACCGGCTCACCGAACGCTACTTCCATCACGCCCCGGCGCCGGCCGGGAACCGCCCCGGACCACCCGGTGGAGCGGGGCCGCCGCCGCGGGGACCGCAGCCCGGTAGAGCGGGGCCGCCGCCGCGGGGACCGCAGCCCGGTAGAGCGGGGCCGCCGCCGCGGGGACCGTCGGGGGTGATCCTGCTCGTCGATGCGCGGCATCCCGGCCTCGAGAACGACCGGAGCGCCCTCGGCTGGCTGACCGGGCTGGACCTGCCGCTCGTCGTCGCCGCGACCAAGACCGACCGCCTCGCCCGATCCGCCCGTCACGCCAAGCTGCGGGCACACGAGAAAGCGCTGGCGCATCCGGTGCTGCCGATCTCGGCGAAGCGCGGCGACGGTCTGCCCGAGCTGTGGACGGCGCTGCTGGCCCTCGCCGGGGGGAGGCGGCCCGGTGATGCGGAAAGTCCGCCACCGGGGGTGATCCTGCCGTCCGAGAATCGGTGAATCGCGCAACCACGGCACCGCCGGCATCGCGCGCCACCCGGCGTGCACACCGCGGCACCCGACACCGCTGCGTGCGGCAGGCCGTGCCATACCGCGACCGACGAGCGGGGCGCCACCGCCGGATCAGGTCGTGCCGTCTGCCGTCTTCTCGATCTCCAGGCACAGCACCTGCAAGGCGTCCTCCTGCCGGGCGCGCAAGTCGAGCGGCCCGGGAGCCGCTTCCCAGCGGTACACCGTGGACGCCGATACGCGGAGCAGGCCGGCGAATTCCGCGGCCGAGAATCCGCCCTGGCTGCGCAGATCGGCCACCAGGCGTCCGGTAGGCTGGAACCGGGGCTGGGCGGCGCCGGTCTGCCGGGGCGTCCCGGGGGAGGACCGGCGGCGGGAAGTCCCGCGCCGCTTCGGCGTCGCGCCGGCTCCGGACGGGTTGGGCGGCGCCGCGTCCGCCGGGTCGATATCGATGCCGAAGATATCCGCGAGATCCTCATCGGCCAGGACGTCGTTTCCCACCGCGCCCGCCGGCAGCGCCATGTCGCCGACGACCAGATCTTCGGCGTCGACGTCCCGCAGGCGGAAAAGCAGCTCGGGACGGTCGTCGAGCCGGCTGCCGACGCCGTAGAGCACCGCGGCCGCGTGCTTGCACATCACCGCCCAGTCGGGACAGTCGCAACTGAGGGTAATCTCGCCGGGTTTCGGGAACAGGCCGCGAGCGGGATCGGTAACGATGCCCAGGACGTGATCGGACAGCCGGCCCTGCAGCAACTCGAGGACGGATCCGATCCGGCCCGCGCATTCGACCCGGATGGCCTTCCAGGCGGCCTCGCCGAGCTTCCGGATGCGCACGGCGACGTGATAGAGGTCCGATCCGATGACCATGGCGTCGACCCCGCCGGGGTGGATCTCCAGATGACAGACGGAGCCGTTACGCACATAGGCCCGGCCGCGCGGCAGGCGGTTCTCGAAGTCCGAGCACGATTCCAGATGGTTGCACCAGCGCCGGCCCCAGAAGCTGCGGGCGATGGTGCGCCCCTCGATGTGAAGGGGCTGCACGTCCACCCCGCTTCTGCGCAGCTCGTCTGCGAACCTGACCGCTCTGGCGCGGCGGGCGCCGGCGGAAACGTTACGCGGAAACCACTGCACGGCCGGACTCCTACAGGGTCGCGCGCGTGACGTCGAGACGCACCAGGTCGAGCAGCTCGTCGTCGGGCAGCTCGGTGAGGTTGACCTCGCCGTCGTCGCCGTCGAGCAGCTCGTCCGCCAACTGTCGCTTGTCCGCTATCATCCGATCGATCTTCTCCTCGATGGTGCCGCCGGTGACGAACTTGTGGACGAGCACGTTGCGGTGCTGCCCGATGCGGAACGCGCGGTCGGTCGCCTGGTTCTCGACCGCGGGATTCCACCAGCGGTCGAAATGAATCACGTGGGACGCCGCGGTCAGGTTCAGCCCGGTACCCCCCGCCCTGAGCGACAGAATGAAGAACGGCGGCCCGTCGTCGCGCTGGAACCGGTCCACGAGGGCGCGGCGCTGCTTGACGCCGGTCCCGCCGTGCAGCACGAGCCCGGCACGGCCGAAGACCGCGGCCAGGTGCTCCGACAGAGGCTCGATGATCTCCCTGAACTGGGTGAAGATCAGCGCGCGCTCCTGCCGGCCGGCGAGCTCCTCGCAGATCTCCGCCAGCCGCGTGAACTTGCCGCTGTCGGCCGGCACATAGTCGCCGTCACCCGAAAGCTGGCTGGGATGATTGCAGATCTGCTTCAGGTGCACCAGCGACCGCAGCACCAGTCCCCGCCGCGCCATCCCGTCGCTGGACTCCATGTCGCGTTGCAGCGCGCGCACGACGCGCTGGTAGAGCGCGACCTGCGTGCGGGTCAGGGAACAGTAGCGGACCGTCTCGGTCTTGTCCGGCAGGTCGCCGATGATGTGGCGGTCCGTCTTCAGACGCCGCAGGATGTAGGGCGCGACGAGCCGCCGCAACGGTGCGAACGGACGCTCGTCGCGCCGTTGCAGGGTCTTCACGAACCCGCCGAACACCGCGCGCGAACCGAGCAGTCCGGGGTTGAGAAAGTCGAACAGCGCCCACAGGTCCGTCAGACGATTCTCCACCGGCGTCCCCGTCAGCACGACGCGCGCGTGGGCCGGTAGCCGCCGGACGGCCCGGCTCTGCCGGGTCGACGGATTCTTGATGGCCTGGGCTTCGTCCAGAATGACGAACCGCCACGGTACGTCCGCCAGCCAGGGTTGACGGGTCAGCATCGCGTAGGTGGTCACCACCAGATCGGCGCCGGCGAGTCGCCGCGCGGGCGCGGCCGCGACGTCGTCCAACGTCTGACGGTCGGTTTCCGCCGGGTGCAGGAAACGAAGTACCAGCGAGGGAGCGAACCGCTCCGCCTCGCTGCGCCAGTTGCCGAGCAGCGACGCCGGAATCACCAACAGCGACGGCGCCCCCGGCCGGGCCGCGCGGTCGCCGACGTCACAGAGCAACAACGCCAGCACCTGAATGGTCTTGCCCAGGCCCATGTCGTCGGCCAGACACGCGCCGAGGCCCAACCGGGTCAGGAAACGCAGCCACGCCACGCCATCGCGCTGATAGGGCCGCAACGTACCCCGCAGCGCCCCGCCGGGCGCCACCGGATCGAGGTCGCCGGGCCGACGCATGCTCCCGAGTATCTCGCGCATGGCGTCTCCGGCGGCGACGTGCACCCAGGAGCGTTCGTCTTCCGCCCGTTCCTCGTGCCGGAGATCCGCCGACGCGCCGGCGAGCAGCCGCATGCCCTCGATGAAGGACACGCCCCCGTTGCCGGCCTGCCGCAGGGTGTCCCAGTGATCGATGGCCTGCCGCAGCTTGTCGCGGTCCACCTCGACCCATTGGCCCTTCAGCAGCACGAGGTTGTCGTTGCCGGCGAGCAGCGCCTTGCGCTCGGCGCGCGACAGCGGCTCGCCGCCGAGGGCGACATCCACCTCGAAGTCGAGCATCGCGTCCACGCCGAGCCTGGCCGGCGCCTTGCCGCCGATCGTCACCCTCACCTGCGGGCGCGCGCGTTTGCGCCACCAGTTCGGCAGCCGCACGGACAGGCCGGCCTCCTCGAGCGCGGGCACGCTGCCCAGGAACTCGTAGGCGCGCTCCGCCGACCACGCCATGGGCTGGTAGACGCGACCGGACTCCACGAGGTCGTGCACCCAGCCGCACGCCTCGCCCGCCTGCTCTATGGGCGACAGCAGTTTGATGAGCGCGGCGCGGTTCCGAACCCCGGCATACTGCTGCAGCGCCCGCCGCAACGGCAGATGCTTCACGCGTCCCGACGCGCCGAATCCGGACGCATAGGTGGCCATGAACGCGAAGGGGCGGGCTTCGTCGTTCTTGTTCTCGGCCAGATGGAAACAGACCCGCCCCACCTGATGCCACCGGGGCGCGCGCTCCCGCAGGAACGCGGCCAGCCCGCTACGGGCGGGGACCCGCTCGCGCACCCACTCGTCCAGGTGCGTCCAGATGCGCTCGAGGCTGTCCTCGGACAGATATTCCCCACCGTGCATGGGCGGGGCGGTCAGCACCCAGTCGGCGTACGCCTCGGGCCCCGGGGGATCGACGCGCACATCCTCCGCGTTCTCGGGAACGTGGCACAGGGCGGTGAGATGGCGTTCCGCGATCTCCTGCCAGTAGCGCAGGCCGGGCGCCCCCTGCGTGTCGGTCTTCTCCGCCGCGAGGGTGAACAGGGCTTCACGCCAGTCGGCGTCGAAGGCGCGCTGCAGGCGGGCTCGGCCGGCCGGGACGTCGTCCCCGTCGAGCGGCGCCCAGCGCAGATGCCCGGCCGGGGTCAGTCCGAGGCTCATGTACGCCCGGACCGTCAGTTGGCGGGCAGCGGCGGGAGGCCGACGGCGAGCAGCGCCTGCTCGACGGCCTGCTGCACGGCGGTGCCGGCCGCGAGGTCCGCCGCGGCCTGGCGGATAACGTCCGCGGCCAGCGGGAAAGGCGCACGCTGGGGCATCAACTCGGTCAGCGCGCGGAAGAAGATCCGCTCGACCTCGTCGCGGTTGGCGGCGCCCGCGCCCTCGACCGTGAGTCCGGTGGCCAAGTTCGTCCCCCCTTCGATGGCGAGATAGAACGCGTGGCTCAGGATCGTCGAGTTCCAGTGCACGGCGCCGTAGCAGCAGAAGTCCTCGACCCAGGCCAACAGCTCCGCGTTCTGGAACAGGGCTCCGGAATAGAACACGAACCGGTCGTCGGTGGGGTCTACGCTCAGTGCGAACTCATAGCGATAGGGGTAGGCCCCCGTCTGCAGGCGCACCGACCACGGGTCCGACAGCGACCGGAGCGTTCCCGCCGCGTACTCGTAGGCGTACTCGTAGGTCCCCGCGGCGCCCGCCGCCTCGTGAAAGAACCCGGTCGAGACGCCGAAGATGTCGGAATAGCCCTCGTTGATGGCGCCCTCGTGGGATGACCCGAGAATGAACTCTCCGTCCTCGCTGCACAGGGCGGGCGCCGGCACGAATTCGTCGCGTTCGACCTCGTAGAGGAAGCGGGTCTCCGGGCAGGTATACGTCTCGCCCTCCCACTCGAAGCTCGGCGGTCCGAGCCGACCGGTGACCGCGCCGCCCGCCAGGCCCCCACCCGTCCGCCGAGCGACGGAGAAGTACGTCAGGCCGTGCATCAGCTCGTGCGCGACGGTGTGCAACGCGACCCGCGGCTGCGTCTCCTCCGAGTCGGGCACCCCGCGCTGACCGAAGACGTATACGCCGGCGCCGTCCGGGCCGAACGGCGGCCGATAGGCAAGGGCGTTGAAGAAGTTGTTGTTGACGATGCCGACGATGCGTCCGTTCACACCGTCGAGCCCCTCCCATCCGTGCCGCTGCGCGAAGTAGTCGTAGGTCCGGCCCATGTGCACGTGACCGTCGACTACCGCCGCGTCGTTCCAGTCGTTGTCGGCGTCAACCGCGATGTCGCTCGACGTCCAGCGCGGGACGCGAGGCGGCCCCGGCCCAGTCAACGAGTCGAGCCGCAGCTCGTCGAAGCCCGCGTCGAGGGTAAAGATCTCGCCCGGCCGGAGACGGTCGTGCGCCTCGTATCGTCCGTTCTCCTGCGTGGTGCTGATCTTCTTCGTATCGCCGAAGATCCCGGCGCCGATCCCGACCGCGGACTGCGTGTCGAACGCGGCCTCGGCCTGCACAACGGCCCCGTCGGCGGCGGACACGAAGTAGGTGTAGGCGTCTTCCAGGGTCAGGGGATAAGTCAGCTCGTACGAGCCGTTGAACAACGGCAGGATGACCGGCTCCGGCAGCAGGCGGTCCACCAGGGCCACCCCGGTCCATTGCCCGACGAGGCTTGCAGCCTCGCCGGCGGTCAGCGCCGGCGCGGTGTCGATGTCGATGTCGGTGTGGAGGGTGCCGAAGAGCGAGACCGTCCCTCCCGCGTCGGTCTGGCGAGACACCCCCGCGCCGTACACCCTCACGCCTTCGAAGAACTGCGCGAGGTACTCGTGGCTGCGCCCCGGAAGGGTGCGGTCGGTCTGGCGGGACACGACGACGAGCTCGCCGGTCCCGGTCATCCCGTCGAGCGTCGCATCCCACTGCCTCATCTCGTCCACGTTCGTCGCGTACCCGGCCGCGACCGACACGACGCCCGGCGGGGACTGGGACGCGGCCGGACGGCCCGTGGCCAGAATCAGGCCCCCCGCAAGGGCCGACACCAGGACGAGTCGCGGAGCGGTGTGCATTGTCTCGGTTTCCTCGGCTGCAGTCAGGATGGCGCGGCGACCCACCGGCCCGCGGCCCGAGTCTTTCGCCGCGTAACAGCTCTTTTTCTAGTCTATGCCGGGGAGCGCGGGGGCGGCAACCGTCCCGCCGCGGGGCCGCGCCGTCCGGGGCGGCGCGGCGCGGCGCCCGACCGGGCGGGCGGTGGAATCGGTATACTTGAGAGTCCGCCTGGGCATCGGGCTCCGCGCCGGACGGGTCTACCCACCAGGAGAACGTCACCATGCGATGGATGCGTCAGGGTCTCGCCGCCGCGGTCCTCGTCCTGGCCGCCGCAACCGCGGCACCGGGACAGGCCGGCCGCGATGTCTTTCCGTTCCCCGTGACCACCTTCGAGCTCGACAACGGGCTCGCGGTGGTCGGCGTCGACTACGACAGCCCCGGCATCGTCGCCTACTACACGGTGGTGCGCACCGGCTCGCGCAACGAGGTCGAACCGGGTTTCTCGGGCTACGCCCACTTCTTCGAGCACATGATGTTCCGCGGCACCGACAAGTATCCGACCGAGGCCTACAACGCGGTGGTCAAGCGCATCGGCGCCGACTCGAACGCGTTCACGACCAGCGACTGGACCACCTACTACATCGTGGCGAGCTCGGACGCGCTCGAAACGATCGTCGATCTCGAATCGGACCGCTTCCGCAACCTGCGGTATTCCGAGGAGGACTTCCGCACGGAAGCCAGCGCCATTCTCGGCGAGTACAACCTGAACTTCTCGAACCCGGTGTCGCTGCTGCGCGAGAGGCTGCACGATCTCGCCTACACGACGCATCCCTACCGGCACACCACGATCGGGCTCCTGGAGGACATTCAGGAGATGCCGAACCACTACGACTACAGCCTGCAGTTCTACGACCGCTACTACCGCCCGGAGAACTGCATCGTCGTCGTCGTGGGCGACTTCGATCAGGCCGAGCTCGAGCGCCTGGCGCGCGAGTACTACGGCGGGTGGGAACGCGGAGACTTCGAGCCGGAGATTCCGGAGGAACCGCCGCAGGTCGAGGCGCGCTCCGCCCGCATCACGTGGCCGAACCCGACCCTGCCGTTCCTGATGATGGGCTATCACGCGCCGCCGTTCTCGGACGAGCGCATCGACATGCCGGCCCTCGACGTCCTCTCGCAGCTCCTGTTCTCGGAGACGTCGCCGCTCTTCCGCCAGCTGTATCTGGAGGAGCAGGTGGTCGATGCCCTGCAGGGGGGCGCCCTCGACAGCCGCGACGCGCCGCTGTTCACGATCATCGCCCGCATCACCGATCCGGCGAGGATCGAGCACGTGCGGGACACGATAATCGCGGAGATCGAGCGGCTGAAGACCGAGCCGGTCGACGAGGCGGTGCTCGCTGCCACCAAGTCGCACATGCGCTACGGCTTCGCGATGGGGCTCGACAATCCGGGCGCGATCGCACAGACGCTGGGACACTACCTGCAGCTCACCCGGAACCCGGTGACCGTGAACCGGGTCTACGCGCTGTACGACGCGGTGTCGCCGGACGATATCCGGATGGTGGCCAACCGGTACTTCGCCGACGCCAACCGGACGGTGGTCGTCCTGACCCAGGAGGAAGCCCGATGACCGCCGCAGCCCTGCTTCGATGCCGCCGCGTCGTCAGTGGTCCCGGAGCCCGAGGAGAAACCCCGCACCACGCCGGGACTCGGAACGAGCGACCGAGGCGCAACGCAGCCCAGGGGGGATGCATCGCCCGTGGAATGCCGCGGGGACTTCGCCGCGGGCTCCTCGCAGCGGCCACGGCCGGCGTGGTGCTCGCCGGCGGCGCGACCGCGCAACCGCCGGATTCCTCCCTCGTCGCGCTGCCCGCGTCCGACTCGCCGCTGGTGACCCTGCGGATCGGGTTCCGCACCGGGTCGATCGACGATCCGGCGGGCAAGAACGGGCTCAATGCCCTGACGGTGCTGATGATGGGCCGCGGCGGCACCGAGTCGATGACCTACGAGGCGATCACCGAGGCGTTGTATCCGTGGTCCGCCTCGATCCGGGCGCAGTTCGACAAGGAGATGACGGTGCTCGTCGGCGAGGTGCATCGCGACCACCTCGATCCGTTCTTCGACATCGTGCGCGATCTGGTTGCCACGCCGCGGTTCGACGCGTCCGACTTCGACCGGAACCGCGAGTTCCTGACCAACAGCGTGGTGTCGACGCTGCGCGGCAGCGATGACGAGGAGCTCGGCAAGGAAACCCTGAACGCGCTGCTGTACGCGGGGCATCCCTACGCCGCCCCCGCCATCGGCACCGAGCGGGGGCTGGCGGCGCTGACCCTGAACGACGTGCGGGCGTTCCACCGCGAGCACTACACGCGCGGGCGGGCCCTCGCCGGCATCTCCGGCGGCTACCCCGCCGGCTTCGCCGAGCGCGTCGAGCGAGAGCTGCTCGACCGCCTGCCGGCGGGGGGCGCCGAGCCCGCGACGCTGCCGGCGCCGCGGGCTCTCGACGGCATCGAGCTGCTGCTGGTGGAAAAGGACGCCATCGCCACCGCGATCTCGATCGGCTTCCCGATCGACCTCAACCGCGCCGACGACGACTTCTACGCCCTGATGGTGGCCAACTCGTACTTCGGCGAACACCGCACGTTCAACGGCCTGCTGATGAACAAGATGCGCGGGCAGCGCGGCCTCAACTACGGCGACTACTCGTATATCGAGCACTTCGTCCAGGACGGCGGGTCGCGCCTGCCGATCCCGAACATCCCGCGCCGCCAGCAGTTCTTCAGCATCTGGATCCGGCCGGTGCCGCACCACAACGCCCACTTCGCGCTGCGGCAGGCGCTCCGAGAGCTGCGCGTCCTCGTCGACGACGGCATGACCGCGGCCGACTTCGAGGCCTCGCGCGAGTTCCTGATCAACTACTCGAAGCTCTACGTGCAGACGTCCAGCCGTCGGCTCGGATACCACATGGACTCGGCGGCGTACGGCGCCGAGTACTTCATCGACGAGATCCAGCGCCGGCTGCCCGAGCTGACCGTCGATGACGTGAACGCCGCGATCCGGCGCCACCTGCAGGCGGACGACCTCGCGGTCGCCGTCGTCACCCGCGGCGCCGCGGCGTTCCGCGACAGCCTTCTGGCGAACGCCCCGTCGCCCCCCGCCTACAACGCCGCGGTGACCGAGGCCATTCGCGCCGAGGACGCGCTGATCGAGAGCTTCCAGCTCGACATCGACCCGGACCGGGTGCGTGTCGTCCCGATCGTGGAAATGTTCCGCGAGGCTTCCCCGGCGCCCTGAATCGGTCCACAAGGGAAAGGACGCCCCGCATTCGCCGGCAATTATCCGTAGATTCCGCCGACAAGCTCCGATAGCGCCGCCAGACGGTTCGGCACGAGGTCGTGCCGCGTTCACGCCCCGAACCGCCCCGGCCCCCTGCGTGCCACGATGCTCGACGCCATTCAGACCACGACCGTGTTGCTCGGAACCGCCGCCTCGCTGGCGATCGTCCACACCCTGATCGGCATCGACCACTCGCTGCCGCTAGCCGCGCTCGGCCGCGCCCGCGGTTGGGCGCTCCGGCGCACGCTGCTGGTGACCGGGGTCTGCGGCGCCGGCCACGTCGCCTCGTCGGTGGCGATCGGCGCCGCCGGGGTCGGCCTCGGCGTCGCGACTGACTCGCTGCTGCGGATCGAGTCGGCCCGCGGAGAGCTGGCGGCGACCCTGCTGCTCGGCTTCGGCCTCGCCTACACCGCCTGGGCCCTGTGGTCGCGGCGTCCGGGACGCGAGGACGAGGGCACCCCGGCGGGCCGAGGCCCGCGGCCCGGCCACGAGCCGAATGCGGGGAGCGGCGGGCCCGGCGATATCCGCGGAGCGACCGCGTGGGCGCTCTTCGTCGTCTTCGTGCTCGGGCCGTGCGAGCCGCTCATCCCCCTGATGGTCGTACCGGGGCTGGCCGGGGACTGGCTCGCGGTCGCGGCGGTGGCCGCGGTCTTCGGGCTCCTCACGATCGCCGTCATGCTGGCCGCGGTCGCGGCCGCCTGGTACGGCATCGGGTGGCTGGGCCGGCCCGGCGTGCATCTGGGCGGCCGGCTCGCGCACGCGGCGAGCGGCCTCGTCGTCGCCGCGAGCGGCGCCGCGGTGCTCTGGCTCAACCTGTAGGTGCAAGGCCTGACGGAGGAGCCCCGACCCTTGGACGACGCTCCACCCCGCGCGAACTGCGTTGCTCCGTTGCCGGCGCCCGGCCGGCGCCCGGCGCCGCGCCTTGCCGCTCGGGCGCCTCGTGGTCCCGGCGCGGCACGCGGTCTTTCACCGCGGGCTCTCCCGGAGGAAGCCGAAGGCGACGCCCGGGTAGTGGAGGCAGAACGGCGGGCTCCGAGGGCCGGCGCACACCCCGGCGCGGCGGCAGCCTGACGTAACAGCCCGTGGTGGGCTGGTAACCTTCAGCGAGCGACGTGCACCGTCACATCGGCGTAAGTGAACCGCGAGCCGTCGCTCGCTACCGCCCGGAGCATGTAGTCGCCGGGCCGGTCGAAGGTCACGTCGGTCGTCCACCGGTTGCCGGGTGGAGGTTCCGGCAGGATGTAGGGGGGAGACCAGGGCGAGTTCGCCCAGACCCGGGTGTCCATCCAGGCCTTCATCTGTTCGGGCGCGAAAGTCACCTGGTCGGCAGCGCCCCGGTAGACGATCCAGGACAGCCGCAGCCCGGGGGCGCTGCTGACGACCGACGATCCCACGCCGTCGGTGCTGTAGAGCTCGTCCAGGGTCTCGGGAGGCCCGCCCCGATCCGAACGCGGGGGGAAGTCATCCGGATCGTCGGCCGACGCGGCCAGGGTCAACCGCTCGCCGACGGCAACCTGCCGGTGCGCAGCGCCGTCGACGGAGAGGTCCGGCGGCAGATTCGTGCGCAACCGGTCGTCGAGGCTGCCGAACGCGCCGCCCACCTCGGTGGACATCACCTGCGGGTCCATGCGGTAGTCGGCGGCCAGGGTCGCGTAGGCGCGGTTGGTCCGCCCGTGGCTCTTCAGGGTCCAGACCAGCTCTCGATCCCC
Organism: Vicinamibacterales bacterium; assembly: GCA_965229825.1. Lineage (GTDB taxonomy): Bacteria > Acidobacteriota > Vicinamibacteria > Vicinamibacterales > UBA8438 > JAJEEA01. Next base: position 9,686 of record CBDDJQ010000006.1, on the reverse strand, counting down.
GAAGTCCGCGGGCACCTCGATGGTGAACAGGAACGGGTTCCGCCGGGGGTAGAAATGGGTCGACTGGCCGCGGTCGGCGGCCGCCGCGTCGTACGCATCGCGGTCGAGGTCGTCGAGGGATCGTGGTGCGGCGACCGCGAAGTAGTTGTCGCTACCAACCGAAATATCGAACTCTTCCTCCCAGTTCGAGTTCATGTACCCGAACCAGAGGGTGAACGAACCGTCGTCGTTGGGCCACCAGCCCTCGAACGCGGGGTGGATGCTCTGCCCCCGCAGGTACATGAACCGGGTCTGGCCTTCCGCGCCAGGCAGCAGGCCCGGAACCGCGAGAAGGAGGACGGAGGCGAGCAGCAGGGAAACGCCCGTGCGCCAAACGCGAAACATCATTCCAGTCCGCCGTCCTCGGTCGTCACCGTCGACGGCGCGGGTATCTCCGCCCAGCACAGCGGACACCCGACGTCGTACTCGTGACGGCTCCCCATCCGGGCGCGCCGCTCCGCCATCTCGGCCTGGAACTGCGCTTCGGTCAGCTCGACCGCGTAGCCGAGGTCGATGAACATGTTGGCGACCGACCGCCGGCCGCCGCCCGCCCAGTTCCGGCTGTCCGCCAGGTTCCGATTGCCGGGGGTGGTGTCCAGGAAGCCGACGATGTGGAGGATGGTGCCCTTCGGCAGCAGCGGCGCCGCGTCGTCCTCGTAGACGTACTGCTTCACCCAACTGTGGTCGTACCCCACGCAGTTGAGCGTGAAGTGGTTGTTGCCCCAGATCGCCTCGATGCACATCCGGGTCCCCGGGGCATGGAGATGCGGCTCGAACGCGACCAGCTTGGTGTGCTGCTCGAGCACCTCGAAGGCGTGCATCTCCTGATTCGCCCGCCCGGGCGCGACGTCGATGTCGTTGCCGTTGCCGAGCCGCACCCGCGCCCGGTTGCCGTACTCCGGCTCGTAGCCTTTCGGCTGGAAGATGAACCCGAACTCGAGCTGCGCGGTGGTCTCCTGAATCCCGTTCGAATGCAGGTGGCTGGCCCGGAGATGCAGGGCCGAGTCGGCGTGCAGCAGGGTGCCGAACTTCTCGGGGAAGATGTCCGCGTTGCGCCCGACCTCGTGAATCGGCCAGCGGGTGCGGGTCTCCTCGTCGACGCCGGTGCCCCCGTCGTTCAGGACCCCGCTGGAATAGGTCATGTGGTGGAAGAGGTAGCGTCCGCCCACGGTGTCGGAGCCGGTGCCAGCGGGAATGTCGTTGATCTCGCGGACCTCCACCGACTTCACGTAGCGGTCCTCGGTGAGCCCGGTGGGCACCAGCCCGAGGTCGCCCCACCAGTCGGGGCCGACGGCAGGGCGCGTCACCTCCGGCGAGCGCAGCACGAGATCGGGCTCGCCCAGGGTCCACTCCCCGGCGGCCGCGAAGGCGACCGGCGCGGGCATGTCGGCCGGATTGCCCCGGGGCGCCCCGTGGTCCGCCCAGGCCTGAATCTTCGCGAGCTCCTCGTCGTTCAGCGACGGGTCGTTCTTGAACGCCAGGATGCCGAGGTCCTTCTCCACGAAGAACGGTGGCATCGCCCCCTGCCGGTCCCGGATGGCCGTCCGCAGCTTGATCGACCGCGCCCACGGCCGGACCTGCTCGTAGGTCACGAGAGACATCGGGGCGCCCCCGTCGGGCCGGTGGCAAGACTGGCAGCTCCGCTGCAGAATCGGTGCGATGTCCTTCGTGAACGTGACCGCCTCGGGATCGACGCCGAAGTCGGCCGCGTCGTACAGATGCACCTCGGGGTGCGGGTCGCTGCCCGCGAGCGACTGGCCGGCGACGGCAGCCGGCGCCAGCAGGAGAACGGTGACTGCCTGAACGAATCGTCTGGTGAACATCGACAAGCTCCCTCGAATAACGCCTGGCCCGGCCATCATCGCCTGCGGCTCCGCCACCGATCGCGGCTCCGCTCCACAGCGCAGACTCCTGACGGCTCCCAGGCCGCGGACCCACTGCGGGCCCTCGCTTCGTCGCCGCCCCGGGTGCAGGAATCGGGTCCGATTCCCGAGGTTACGGACTCACAGTCACGGTGACGTCCCGGTAGTCCTGAAGACCGCCGTCGTGGGCGAGGGCGCGCAGGACGTAGTCGCCGGGCCGGCTGAACGTGACCCGGGTCTCCCAGCGACCGCCTTCCGGCGGGTCGGGCGTCGACCAGCCGGGCGACCAGGACGAGTTGCGCCCCACCCGGGTATCCTCCCACGTCACGATCTGCGGCGGGTCGAAGGCCACGTCGCCGGCGCCCCGATAGACGAACCACGACAACCGCAGGCCGGTCGCGGTATCGGTGGTGATGCGGCCCGGCCGCCGGGGATTGGTCGGGGCCAGCGGCCGGGCCCGCGGGATCTCGTCGTCGGTGACCGACGCGGCCAGCGCCAGCGGCTCGCCCGCCCGCACGGTGCGCGCGGACTCGCCCTCGACGGCCAGCACCGGAGCGGCGTTGTCGGCCAGCTCGGGGGTGGAGCCGGCGGCGCCGGCCGCCCCGAAGTTCGCCTGTATCACCAGATCGTCGATGTAGTAGTCGCGCTTCAGCGTCGCGTAGGCGCGTTGGGTCCGGCCGTTCGCGGTGAGCGTCCAGACCAGCTCCCGCTCGCCGAAGTCGGCCGGCACCCGAACGCTGAAGACGAACCGGTTCCGGCGCGGCAGGAAGTGCGTCGGCTGGCCCTGGTCGGGGCCGCCCGGCTCGAACGTGTTGTCGGGCCCGAGCGGCACGTCCAGTTCCTGCTCCCAGTTCCGGTTCATGTACCCGAACATCAGGTCGAAGGACCCGTCGTCGTTCTGCACCCACCCCTCGTAGGCGGGCGAGATGCTCTGCCCGGACGCGAACGACTGCTGCGCGCGGCTCTCGTGCCCCGCCGCGAGGGCCGCGAACAACACCAGGAACGCCACCCCGCGGGATGACGACAGATAACCGGATGGTCTCCGAAACATCTTCGTGCTCCGCAAGCCGGCCTACTGCCCGCCGCCGCCCACGTTGGCCGGCGGCTCGGAGGCGTCGGTACCGCACACGAGACATCCGATGTCCGCCCGGCCGTCCGTCATGCGCAACCGCTCGCGCTCGGCGACCTCGGCCGCGAACTCTTCGTCATCCATGTAGATCGCCTGCAGCAGGTTGATGAACATGTTGTCGACGGACCGGTGCCCGGACCCCGACCAGTTGCGCGGATCGGGCACGTTCGGATTGGTCGGCGTGTTGTTGAAGAAGCCCGTCAGGTGCAGGATGGTGCCCTTGGGCAGCAGCGGCGCCGCATCGTCCTCGTACTTGTAGACCCGCACCCAGTTGTGGTCGTACCCCGAGCAGTTGAGGGTCTCGACCGTCGTGCCCCACACCGCCTCGAGACACATCCTGACGCCGGGGGCGTGCATGTGCGGCTCGTAGACGCTGAGCTTCGTGTTCTCGGGCAGGGTGAAGTAGGCGTCCATCCGCTGGTTGTCCTGCATCGGCAGGATGTCGATGTCCGGACCGTTCCCGAAAAAGAGCAGCTCGACCTCCTTGGTCGGCTCGTAGTCGGGAGGATGGAACTTGAAGCCGACCTCGAGCCGGGCGGTGGTGTCGATGCCGTTCGAGTGGACATGGGTCGACGGGAAGATCACCTGCGACCCCGCCTTCAGGATCGGCCCCGCGTCCTCGTCGAAGATGTCGGCATTCCGGCCGACCTCGTGGACCGGCCACGTGAAGGCTTCGGCCGGACCATCGTCAGGCCCCATCGTCGTCAGCGCCGAGTGGTGCACAACGAACAACCCGCCGACCGTATCCGACCGTACCCCGCGCGGCAGATCGTTCCGCTCCTTGTACTCGATGGCCGCGACGTAGCGGTCCTCGGTCAGCCCGGATTCCACCTGGCCGAGCACTCCCCACCAGTCCGGCGCCTCGCCCCCCACCTCGAAGGTCGGAGACGACACGACGAGATCCGGCTGGCCGATCTCCCACTCGTCCACGTCGATGAACGCCGGCGGCGCCGGCATGTCCGCGGGGTTGCCGCGCGGCGCTCCACGGTCGACCCACGCCGCGATGGTCGCGATCTCGGCGTCGCTCAACGACCAGTCGTCCTTGAAACGCTGAATGCCGATGTCCTTCTCGATGTACCAGGGCGGCATGACCCCCATGCGGTTGCGCAGCCCGGTGCGCTGCTTGATCGACCGCGCCCAGGGGCGGACGTCCTCGTAGCTGATGAGCGACATCGGCGCGAGCGAGTTGGGACGGTGGCACTTCTGGCAGCTCTGCTGCAGAATCGGTGCGATGTCCCGGGTGAACGTGGGCTCTGCCGACTGGGCATCGGCGGGCACCGCCCCCGCGAGACCGACGACCGCCACCAGCAGGCCGGTCAGCCCGCGGGAAATACGCACTCGGTAATGTGATGTCGCGTTCATGGCACCGCTCCCTGAAAAGACGAAAGTAGCCTATTATCTCCCGGATGGGGCCGACGGCGTCAACGCCGGCCCGCGCGGGCCGCCCGCCTCGATGAGAGACACGTCTCGATGGCACCCAAGACCAGCAACCTCACCCTGCAGATCATCATCGGCATCGTGGCCGCGGTGGCACTCGCGTTCGCCGCCCCCCGGTTCGCGGTCGCGTTCGAGATCGGCGGCGAGATCTTCCTCCGCATGCTGACCATGATGGTGGTGCCGCTGGTCGTGGCCAGCGTGATGAGCGGCATCATCGGCCTCGGCGACATCCGCAAGCTGGGGCGTCCCGGCGGCACCGCGGTCGGCTACTACGTCACCACCACGGTCCTGGCCGTCGTCGTCGGGCTGATCATGGTGAACCTGATTCAGCCCGGAATCGGCGCCATCGACGACGCGACCCTGGCGGAAGTGGCGGCCGAGGGGAGCAGCGCCACCGCCGCGCAGGAGAACATGACTCTCGGGGCCATTCTTCGGAATCTGGTCCTGATGCTGGTCACCGACAACCTCATCGGCGCCGCGGCCGAGACGAACCTGCTCGCCCTGATCGTCTTCTCCATCATCTTCGCGGGCATGTTGACGACGATGGGAACCCGCGTCACCGCCATCTGCGAGATGATCGTGCAGGTGAACGATGCGCTGCTGGCGTTCATCCTGCTGCTGATGCGGGTGGCGCCGATCGGCATCTTCTGCCTGGTGACGGCCCGGTTCGCCGAGGCCCAACTGGAGGGGAACCTCGCCGGCGTCCTGCGCCAGACCGGCGCCTACTTCTTCACCGTGCTCGCCGGCCTGACGGTACATGCGCTCGTCACCCTGCCGCTGATTCTGTGGTTCTTCACGCGCCGCAATCCCTTCCGGTTCATGTACCAGATGTCGCAGGCGCTGCTGACGGCCTTCTCCACCGCCAGCTCCACCGCCACGCTGCCGGTCTCCATGGAGTGCGCGGTGACCAAGGCGGGGGTCTCGAAGCGGTCGAGCGATCTCGTCCTCCCGCTCGGGGCGACGATCAACATGGACGGCACCGCCCTGTACGAGGCCGTCGCGGCCATCTTCATCGCGCAGGCCGTCGGCTTCGAGCTGGGCATCACGCAGCAGTTGATCGTGGCGGTGACCGCCACCCTCGCGGCCATCGGGGCGGCGGGCATCCCGGAAGCGGGGCTGGTCACCATGATCATCGTGCTGAACGCGGTCGGCCTGCCGGTGGAGTACATCGGTCTGATTCTCTCCGTCGACTGGCTGCTGGACCGCTTCCGCACGGCTGTGAACTGTTTCGGAGACGCCATCGGGTCGGCGGTCGTGGATCGAAGCTTCAACCAGTGACAAACAGCAGAGGAGGTCTGCCATGCATCGGAACCAGCGGGATCGGTGGCGCGCGGGGCTGTTGGCGGGCGTCGTGGCCGCGGTGTCGTTCGTCTGGATCGGCCACGCGCAGCAGGAACAGAACCCCTTCACGGGCACGTCGTTCCGGATTGGCTCGGAGGACATCAGCGTGTCCTCGCGCGGCTTCGAGGCCGGCGCCCGGACGCACTGGCACACCCACAGCGCACAGTTGCTGTTCGTCAAGGCGGGGCGGCTGCGCTACCAGGTGGAGGACCAGCCGGTGGGCGAGATCGGCCTGCACGAGACCACGTACCTGCCCCGCGGCGTCCGCCACTGGCATGGCGCGGTGCCCGGCGAGGCGCTGACGCACGTCTCGGTGACCTTTCCGAACGACGCCGGCGAGCCGTTGCCCATCGAATGGATGGAGCCGGTCACCGACGCGGTGTACGGCGCGGGCCGCTGACCATCCGCCGATCGAGGGCCAATCGCAGAGGGCGGGAAACTGACCGCGGCCGGTTTCCCGCCCTCGCATTCGACGTGCCATGAGCAACTGCGGCCCCGCCGACACCCCATGACGATAGACACCAGCCCGTATGCCCGACCGTCGCGAGACGCCGCCCTGGATCTGGCTCGCGCGGCAGATCTGCCCGCGCTGATGGCGCAGGCGGCGGCGCTGCGCGACGCCGGGTTCGGCCGTGCCGTCAGCTACTCGCGGAAGGTGTTCATCCCCCTCACCAAGCTGTGCCGGGACGTATGCCACTACTGCACGTTCGCCCAGCCGCCGCGGCCCGGCGAGCGGGCCTACATGACCCTCGACGAGGTTGTCGACGTGGCGCGGCGCGGCGCCGACGCCGGCTGCCGGGAGGCGCTGTTCACGCTGGGCGACAAGCCGGAGCTCCGGTATCCGCAGGCCCGCGCCGAGCTCGCGGCGCTGGGCTACCCCACCACGATCGCGTATCTGACGGCGGCCGCCCGCGCCGTCTTCGACGCCACCGGCCTGCTGCCGCACGCCAATCCCGGGGTCGTCACGCGCGACGAGCTGCTCGCCCTGCGCGAGGTGTGCCCGTCGCAGGGCCTGATGCTGGAGAGCGGGTCCCGGCGCCTCCTCGTGCCGGGCCACGCGCACCACGGCTCGCCCGACAAGGACCCCGACGCGCGGCTGGACACGATGCGGATGGCGGGGGAACTCGCGATTCCGTACACCTCCGGCATCCTGATCGGGATCGGGGAGACCCGGGCCGAGCGCCTCGCCTCGCTGCTCGCCCTCCGGGACCTGCACGACGAGCACGGGCATCTGCAGGAGATCATCATCCAGAACTTCCGGGCGAAGCCGGACACGCGGATGGCGGATGCGCCCGAGCCTCCGCTCGAGGACCTGCAGTGGACCATCGCCTGCGCGAGGCTCCTCTTCGGCCCCGGCATGGCGATTCAGGCGCCGCCCAACTTGACCCCGGACAGCTTCGGCGCCCTGATTCGGGCCGGCATCAACGACTGGGGCGGCGTGTCGCCGGTGACCCCCGACCACGTCAATCCCGAAGCGCCGTGGCCGCATCTCGAGCAGCTCGCGCGCGAGACCGCGCGCGAGGGCAAGGTGCTCACCGAACGGCTCACCGTCTACCCGGCCTACGTGCGGCGGCTCGACGCCTGGGTCGCCGAGCCGCTCCGGCCGGCGGTCCTGCAGGGCTCCGACGCGGAGGGATTCGCGCGAGAGAGCGCCTGGTCGCCCGGCGACCCGGACGCAGTATTACCGGCCGCGCTCCTCGACCGCCTCGCGCGCCCGGCCGCGCCGGCCCCGACCTCGACGACGCGCGCGCTGTGCGAAAAGGCGTCGCGCGGCGATGGGTTCGACGAGTCGGAGATCGCCGCGCTCTTCTCGGCGCGGGGCGACGATCTGGTGGCGGTGGTGCGGGCGGCCGACGCGCTGCGCCGCGAGGTCAACGGCGACGAGGTCACCTACGTCGTCAACCGCAACATCAACTACACCAACGTCTGCTACTTCAAGTGCCAGTTCTGCGCGTTCTCGAAGGGCAAGCTCAGCGAGAATCTGCGGGGCGCGCCCTACGACCTCGACCTCGACGAGATCGCCCGCCGCAGCGCCGAGGCGTGGGAGCGCGGCGCCACCGAAGTGTGCATGCAGGGCGGCATTCACCCCGAGTACACCGGCGCCACCTATCTGAACATCTGCCGCACCGTCAAGGCGGCAACCCCAGCGATGCACGTGCACGCCTTCTCGCCGCTGGAGGTCTGGCAGGGCGCGGCGACCCTCGGCGTGTCCCTCGAGACGTTCCTCCGCCGGCTCCAGGCGGCAGGGCTCGGGACGCTGCCGGGCACCGCGGCCGAGGTACTCGACGACGAGGTCCGGCGCGACCTGTGCCCCGACAAGCTGTCGACGGGCCAGTGGCTCGAGGTGATGGAGACCGCGCATCGGGTCGGGTTCCGGACCACCGCGACCATCATGTACGGCCACATCGACCGCCCCCGGCACTGGGCCCGGCATCTCGCGCGCATCCGCGCGCTGCAGGCGCGCACCGGCGGATTCACCGAGTTCGTGCCCCTGCCCTTCGTGCACATGGAGGCGCCGATCTACCTGAAGGGGCGGGCGCGGCGGGGCCCGACGTTCCGCGAGTCGCTGCTCATGCACGCGGTGGCCCGCCTCGCGCTGCACCCGCTGGTGCCCAACATCCAGGCGTCGTGGGTGAAGCTGGGGCCGCGCGGCGTGCGCGCCTGCCTCGGAGCCGGGGTGAACGACCTCGGCGGCACCCTGATGAACGAGAGCATCACGCGGGCGGCCGGCGCGGGGTTCGGTCAGGAACTGTCGCCGGAGCGTATGGAGGCGGTGATCGCGGCGGCGGGCCGCACACCGAGACAGCGCTCGACCGCGTACGGCGAGCCGCCGGCCGGGCAGGTGGCCCGGTCGTTCCACGCCGCCGACCTGCGTCCGGTGGTGAAGACGCCGAGTCCCGCCTGGGCGCGGGACGGGGCGCGGGCGCCGCTGGTCCGACCCGGGCTCGACGACCTCGACGGGGATGGTTCGCCGGGAGAAGTGACACGAACACCGCGATGACACCGGAGCCGCCCCCGCGACGAGACCGCCCCGCGGCTCTCGTTGCGGAGGACGGACCGGCTAAGGAGACGAATCGATGACTGAAGACCGCGCAATCCGCGAACAGCTCGTGACGATGTTGCGGCGACCGGCGATCACCGCGTCGGCGGCCCTGGTGGTGTTGCTGGTGATCGCGTTCTACGGGTGGTCGGCCACCTGTCCCTGCGACCGCGCGCCGGGCGGCGTTCTATTCGGGTTCGAGAACGAGTTCCCGGTCGACGACTGGACGTTCGCCAACGAGGTGACGTTGTGCCAGATCCAGATCAGCACCGGCGTCCTGCCGCACGCCATCAATCTGAACTGCTTCGCGAACGGCGACGGCAACCTCTACCTGAGCTGCTCGAGCTGCGACGGCAAGCGCTGGTCCGGCTTCGCGATCCGGGACGGCCGGGCGCGGCTGCGACTCGATCGCACCGTCTACCCGGTCCACCTCATCCGGATCGTGGACCCGGCCGAGCTCGACATGGCGTGGACCGCGAGGCTCGACAAGCTGCACTCCCTGGAGGAACCGGCCAACCCGCCGGCCCCGCTCGGCTCGCCGCGGCCCGACGGCTGGTGGACGTTCCGCGTCCTGTCGACCAGCTAGCGCGACCTTGCGGTCGCGTCAGAAGTTTCGCTGGCGCGAAACTTCTGCGGCGTAAGCTCCTGCCCGTGGCGAGTCCCCCGCTGTATTCGACGGCGATGCCGGTCTCGGTGCAACGCGGGTTTCGTCATGGGCTCCTGGACGCCGTAGAATGAGACTCGGGGTCCTTCTCGCGGGCCCTGAGCGGAGGCTCCGGAGACATGGACACCGCGGTCCGGCCAGTGCCCGTCCCCGTGCCGGCGACAGGCTCTGCCC
>CBDDJQ010000005.1:0-269633 GCA_965229825.1 Vicinamibacterales bacterium | reverse complement strand
CCGCGACCGTTTGCGGCGCGCCACGCGCCGTCTGGACGCGATCCTGCCGGAGGTGCCGGTTCGGCCGTCCGACAGCGATGCACCGCAACATCAGCAGCTCGTCGACGATGAGACCTGGAGGCGGTACCTGGACGGTCTGAGGCGCCTGAAGGACCGCGACCGCCGACTGATCGTCGGCCGCGCGGAGCTCGGTTACAGCTACCAGCAGCTCGCGTTGCTCGAGCGCCTGTCGAGCGCGGAAGCGGCGCGCAAGGCGCTGGGACGGGCATTGAGAAGACTCGTCGACGTCATGCCGAATGCGTAGAGACGATTCCGGGGATGTCGTCGGCGACGCGATCGACGCCGTCACGCTGAACCAGGACGTGCAGTGGGATCGGTGCGCGCGACTCGCCACCCCGGCCGAGCGCCGCGCGCTCGACACGCTGCGCGCGCTGGCCCGGGTCTTCACCACGGCCGGCGACGGTGCGGGACGTGCGTCGTCGACCTCGCCGCCCGGTCCCGCCGTCCCTTTCGCGGGCGGCTCTGCGCGCCGCGTCGTCCACGTCCTCATGGCGCTCGCCGCGGTCGGGGGTGGCGGCGGCGCTGCTGCTGCTGCCCTGGCGATGGGAAGACTACCATCGGGCGCACGGCGATCTTGCCGTATACATGGCGATTCCTGCTCGCCGGGCATGGATTGAGCGCCGGCCTGCTGCTGTCGGCGGGCCGCCGTGACCGGCGGACGTCGTTGCTGGGGGGCTACTTCCTCTTCAAGGCCACGGTCCCGCTGCCGCACATGCTCGCGGCCTTCTGGGGGCAGATGCCGCCGGTCGGCGTTCTGGAGGCTGCGTCCTGGGAGGTATCGGCGCCGACCGCGGTCTTGTTCCTGGCGTTCCCCCAGGCGTACGCGGTCGCGCCGGCGTTTCTGTGGGCTTTCGCCCGAGAGTGTCCCCGGGTCCATCGCAGGACCGCGCTCGACGACTTCGCGCGCCGCATGGTTCCGGTCAGCGCGGCCATCGGTTGCGCCATGTGCGCGGGCGCGGCGGCGGCGTACCTGGCCGCGGTAATCGGCGACGCGGTCGACGACGCGGTCTACCTCGCGGTCCTCGATGCGACCATCGCCACCCCGAATGTGCTGTCGTTGGCCGCGGTCGTGGTCATCGCGCTGCGCGCACACACGGCGCCGGCCGAGGAGGTGAGGCGCGTCGTCCTCTTCAGCGCCGGGTTCCTGATGTGGATAGGCGTGGCGACGGCGTACGACGTCGTCGAGGCGGTCTCGCCGGGGTTCTGGGGGTCGAACTATCAGTCGGGTTCGGTCCTCCTGTTGATTCAACCGCTCCGGTTCCCCGGGGTGGTCCTGCTCTGGTACTCGGTGCTCGCGGTGCGCGTGCCCCACCCCCGCGAGGTGATCCGGGCCGGCTGCAGACGCCTGCTGATGCGCCCCGGCCTGCTTGGCGGAGCGGCCGCGGCGCCGGCGGCGGTGCTGGTCTGGCGGCTGGCGAGCAGTCCCGAGCAGGCGGTGGGCGCGGTCATCGCGGATCCGGTGGCGCAGTCGCTGTTCGCGGTGGCCGGGGTCATGGTTCTGCTGGTCATCGGCCGCGAGGGAATCCTGCGCCGACTCGACGCCTGGACCTACCCCGAGACCGCCGACCAGCGGCAGGTCCTGGCCGCGGCTGCCGCTGCCCTGGCGAAGACCGAGCGGATGACGTCGATCGGCCGGACGGTGACCCGGGCGGTCCGGCGCGGCTGCGGTTCGCCCTCCACGCTGCTGGCGGCTGCCGGCGCGAGGCCGGGCGAGCACGACTTCAGGGCGCCTGACGCCGCCGTCGCGCCCTTGCCGCGGCCGTCGGCGATCGTCCACATGCTGGAGACGGCGAGCGGGTCGTTGCGCGTCCACCCAAGCGATGCGAAGTCGGGCTTCGAGCTGCTGCCGCCCGAGGAGGCGGCCTGGGTGGTGGAGACCGCCGCTGACGTGATCGTCCCGATTCCCGGGCCGGGCGCAGAGGTCGCCGGCATTCTCGTGGCGGGGCGGCGTTTCGACGACCGGATCGTGCGCGACGTCGACGTGGCGTTCCTCGAGGTGCTGGCGTCGGCGGCGGGGCAGGCGGTGGCGCGCCTGCGGCTGTTGGAAGGACCCGTCGCACGGCTGGCGGAGGCGCCGGCGGCGGTGGAGTGTCCCGTGTGCCGATGCGTCACCGGGGCCGACGAGGCACCCGGGTGCGGCTGCGGGTCGGCCTGCGCGGAGGCGGAGGCGCCGAGTCTTCTCGCGGGCAAGTTCCGGCTGACGCGGCGCCTGGACGCCGGCGGGACGGGGTCGGTCTATCTGGCGCGCGACCTCGGACTCGATCGCGAGGTCGCGGTGAAGACCCTGGTCGGGGTGTCGGCGACGCGGCTGTCCGGGTTGAAGCCGGAGGCGCGGGCCATGGCGCGGGTGACGCATCCCGCGGTGGCCCAGATCCACGGCGTCGAGTCCTGGCGGGGCCGCCCGTTCCTGGTCGTCGAGTTCCTGCCCGGCGGCACCCTCGCCGACCGGCTTCGGGGCGGACCGGTGCCGGCGCCGCGGGCGGCCGACGTGACCACCCACCTCGCCGAGGGGCTGGCGGTATTGCACCGAGCCGGGCACGTACACGGGGACGTCAAGCCGAGCAACATCGGCTTCACGGCCGACGGGACGCCGAAGCTGCTGGACTTCGGTCTCGCCCGGGTGGCGAACGACGCCACGGTGGCGGGCGGCACCCTGCGCTATCTGTCGCCCGAGGTGCTGGACGGGCGGCCGGCCGACGAAGCGGACGACGTCTGGTCCCTGTGCGTGGTCCTGTACGAGATGGTGTCCGGCGAGCACCCGTTCGCGGGCGGCGGCGCCGACGTGGTCGCGGACCGCATTCGCCATCAGCGCCTCCGTCGCGGTGCGCGGTCTGCGGCCGGCTCGGAGACGCCGTCGGCCCTGCTCTCGTTCGCCGCGTCGGCGCTGAGGGCGTCCCGGTCGGCGCGTCCGGCGACCCCGCACGCCTTCGCCGCAGCGGTCCGCCAGGTTCTCAGCCAGGAAATCCGCCGAACCTGAGCAGTCCCACGCCAACTCGCCGGGATGTGACCTCCATCTGGTCAACACCGTGCAGGACCTGTCCCGCCAGTTGCGTGGGCCTGCGTGTGCTCACCGGCCGCGGCGCGCGGTTTTCGCCAGCGGGTGGTCATCCTCAACAAGCAGATGGGTTTGTCGTTCGGCAAGATCTGGGACAACGGCGCGACCAACGGTTGTCCAACGCTCGTTGACATACGGACATACACCGCGCAGGCTGGGGGCGTGCGAACTACGGTGCGGCTCGACGATCGGCTCCTGTCGGAGGCCAAGCGCTACGCGGCGCAATCGGGACGAACGCTGACCTCCGTCATCGACGAGGGGCTCAGAGACCTGCTGGCTCGCCGTGCCGCGCCGCTGCCGGCCGGACGGATCACGTTGCCGACGGCCGGCAGCGGGGGGTTGCAGCCGGGCGTCACCATCGACAGCAATGCAGCGTTGCTTGACGTGATGGACCGTCGACCGTGATCCTGCCCGACGTCAACGTCCTCGTGTACGCCTACCGCGAGGACATGGCGGGCCACAATCGGTACCGAGCCTGGCTCGATGGCATCGTCAACGCCGGCCGTCCGTACGGCATGTCTGAGCTCGTGCTCAGTGCGTTCGTCCGGGTCGTGACCAATCCTCGCGTGTTCAGGAATCCCAGCACGTCGTCCGAGGCGCTGTCGTTCACGCGGAGACTGCTGTCGCCTTCGAGTTGCGTGCCGGTCCGGCCGGGGCCTGCCCACTGGGAGCTCTTCGATCGGCTGTGCCGCGAGCACGCCGTGGCCGGCAATCTGGTCGCCGATGCCTATCTCGCGGCGATCGCGATAGAGGCCGGATGCGAGTTCGTCACCGTCGATCGGGACTTCGCCCGGTTTAACGAGTTGCGTTGGCGGCACCCGCTGGCGCCCTTCTGCTTGCTGGCGTAGCGCTTTCCTCAAAAGACCGACCCGACCCGGAGCGACCCAAGAGGCCGCTCCGGGAGCGGGTTGGCCCGAAGGCGGCGCTTACGCCGCGTTCGCGACCGTGTGTTCGCTTCCCGCGCCGATGGCGATCCGACGCGGCTTGGCGGTCTCGGCCAACGGCAGGGTCAGCTCCAGCATGCCTTGGTTGTAGGTCGCGACGACGTTGTCGGCGTCGATGTTGGCCGGCATGGTGAACATTCGCTTGAAGTCGCCGTAGTGGAACTCCGAGGCGTGCCCCTGGCCGTTCTGCTCGGTGCGCGTGCGCTCGCCGGAGATGGTCAGGTTGTGGCCGTTCAGGTCGATGTGCACGTCGTTGGGTTCGATACCCGGCAGCCGCGACCCGGGGGCTCGCTGCGCGAGGTGAGCGTCGACTCGGGGCGGGAACTTGAACGCGGCGCCGGTCAGGTAGTCCAAGACCACCGGCGCCGCGCCCGCGGCCACCGCGGCCGTATGTCCGAAGTGCGGGTCGACCCCGTCGGCTTGCCGATGGGCGAGGGCGTAGATGGAGACCAAGGCTCCGACTCCGACGTCGGCCAGGAGCCACCAGCTCGTCGAGCGCCGGAGTGTCTGCTCGCTCGGCCTGAACCCGTCCTCTCGATGCGGACTACGGGGCTCGGCACGGCGGCTCACGACGACCTCCACTGGTGTGACGCCGACCGCCTGACCGTCGAGGAACACCTCGGCTGCGGGCGGCGTGGACGACACCAATATGCGCTGCGATCCAGCCGCGACCGTGCGGCGAGCACGGTCCTCGAAGGGATCTTGGCGTCCTCCGCGGGACACGCCACGCCGTGGCGCGTCCACACCACGTGGCCGGCGTGGGCCGACCGCCTACACCGGTCTACACGCTCCCTGGCGCGGCGGCGTCCGGATGAGGGTGGGGTAGAATGGGACCTTGAGAGTTGACGAGTTCGAAGTCGAGGCGCTCGAGTTGGATACGGTCTACGAACGCGAGAGCCCTGGCCTGGGTGTGGCCTTCGTCGCGGAGGTCGAGCGCACCACCCAGCCCGAGCGCCGACAGCGACCCGTTCGCCATCCTGAAAGGAGAGTGCTCAGATGAGGAACAGACGAATCCAGCTGGCAGCTACGGCGGTCTTCGGTGCGTTGGTGCTGTCCGGGCTATCGGTCGTGGCCCAGCAACCGGCAGAGGAGCCGCCTCCGATGGGCTTCTTCATCACCAGCACCGGCCTCGGTGACGGCGCCGACCTGGGTGGGCTGGACGGCGCGGACGCCCACTGCCAGACGCTGGCCGCCGCGGTGGGCGCCGGCGACCGCACCTGGCGCGCCTACCTGAGCACGCAGGGCCCCGGAGCCGTCAACGCACGTGATCGGATCGGGGAAGGACCGTGGGCGAACGTGGAGGGCCTCGTCATGGCCACCAGCGTCGAAGGCCTGCACTTCGACAACTCCAACCTCAACTGGACCCACACGTTGGACGAGAACGGCAACCAGTTCGCATCACGCGCCGACGGAGACCCTGACTTCACGGAGCACGACGTGCTGACTGGCACACGGATCGACGGCGCGGCGTTTCCGGCGGGCGAGGACCGCACATGTGGCAACTGGACCAGCAATGGCGAAGGCAGCGCCATGCTCGGCCACGCCGACCGCTACTCCTTCACGACGCCGGGTTCGCCCTGGAACACCGCCCACCCGTCACGCGCTTGCTCACAGGACGATCTGGTGGCTACGGGAGGGGCCGGCCTGTTCTACTGCTTTGCCATCGACTGATGGACGTTCGATGAGAGGGCGACGCGGCGGCGTCCGTGGTGGAGATCGAGGTTTCAACGTACACACCGGGCTTCGTCATGTTCGGATGCGGCGATGGCGATTTCCTCGCTCACGCCGCCCGTCAACACCTTACCCGGCCGGCCGGGTAAGGTGTTGAAACGCCATGCTCGCAGGCTATCACGCGGGATCCCCGTCCCGGCTCACCGCAAAACGAGTGGTCGGCCTCACGGGCTGCCCCCTGAGGCCGGGCGCTGCAGCTCGGCGCCGGGCGGGGGCCGTCGGGGGCCGTCGAGCGCCCGCGGGGGCCGACGCGCCGTCCACCCCCGAGCCCAACCAGCCCGTCGATCGCGATGTTGAGTTGGCTCCCGGCTCGAGGAAGGAACAGGGGCGCGGCCCCACTGCACCGATTCTCGGTGCGGGTTTCGGCTGCCATGGACAGGCCGTGAAGACCGTCGCCTATCTGCCTGCGCGTCTCGACCCCGCACCAGGAACGTGCGCAAGCCAGCGCCTCGCCATTACGCGCGGACGCACGCCCGCGGCTGCGGCGGCGAGGAGGCGGTGGCAGGTGGCGAGGCCGGCGTCGAGGTCCGCCGCCCCGAGCGGGACGAGAAACGCCCCGACCCGGGTCCCCGGCGGCCGCCCGACCCGAGCGACGGCCGAAGGCGCGATGCGCGCGATCCCGCGAGCCACGAACCTCGGCTAGTGTTCTGTCATTCATCAAGTGTCGGATAGAGGCGTTTCAGCTTGACGCGGGCGTCGTCGGTGGTGAACTGCCAGTTGACCTTGGCCTGGATGCGGTCACGGGACGCCTGCCAGGCCGCGACCTCGTCGCGCAGGATCTTGAGGGAATCGATGCGGCGGTTGAGGCACTGACGGGTCATGACGTTGAGCTCGACCTCGGCGACGTTGAGCCAACTGCCGTGCTTGGGCGTGTAAACGAAGTCGAAGCGGTCCCAGAGGACCTTGGCCTCGGCCGGTGGAAAGGCCTCGTAGAGGGCGCCGGGGCGGTGGGTGTTCAGGTTGTCCATCACCAGCGTGATCCTCTTGGCACCGGGGTGGCGCTCGGCGATGTCGTTGAGGAAGTGCGCCCAGTCGATTTTGGTTCGGCGCGCCGTCACCTTGGTCATGCGCCGCCCGGCCAGGGGTTCCGTCGCCATGAACACGTTGCAGGTTCCGCAGCGTCGGTACTCGTAGTCCTCGCGTGCCGGTCGGCCCGGTGCCGCGGGAACCGGGTCGCGCGTCTCGCTGATCAGTTGCCGGGGCGTCTCGTCCATGCACACCACCGGAAAGGCCGCATCGTAGGGACGCCGGTAGACGTCGAGAACCTTCTCCATCGCCGCCGCGAAGTCCGCGTTGCCCGGTGGGGGAATCATCCAACCGACCCGCCGCCACGGCTTGACGGCGTTTTTTTTAGAACCCGCCGCACGGTCTCGTGCGACACGCTGTCGATGTGGCCGAGTTCCACGACAC
Source organism: Vicinamibacterales bacterium (assembly GCA_965229825.1). Taxonomy (GTDB): domain Bacteria; phylum Acidobacteriota; class Vicinamibacteria; order Vicinamibacterales; family UBA8438; genus JAJEEA01. The sequence goes on along the minus strand of CBDDJQ010000005.1, from coordinate 262,433 downwards.
GATCCGCCAGCAACCGCAGCGACCACTGCGAGTGGCCCTCCGGAGGCTCGGCGCAGCTCAGCGCTACCAAGCGCGCCTCGAACTCGCCGTCGGCCTTGCGCACGTAGCTGGGACGGCGCCCCTGCCGACCGCCGAGTGCCGCCTCCATGCCCTCCTCGACGAAACGCTTCTTGACGCGATCCACCTTGCGCGCACTGATGCGCAGGACCTCGGCAATGGCCTCCCCGCGCGCCCGGTGCTCGTTGAACTCGCCCTCGTCCGCGTTGAGCAGAATCAGCGCGTTGATCACCTTCTGCGACTGATGGGACCCCTTGCGCGTGATCCCGGCGAGTTCGTCACGCTCGTCCTTCTCCAAAGTCACTACGTAACGCTTCATGCCAACCTCCTCGCCGTCCTTGGACGACGAGGAGGCTACCACGAAACATACGACACATCACGTGTGACGTGACACTAGTGGCCGATGCGGATCCACTTCGTCACCGACGAGGACTACGACCGGTTCAACAAGGCCCTCGAGAAGGCGCGGAAGAAGAGCATCAAGGCCCGGCGTGCCGGTCTGCGGCGAGCACCGCCCCCCGGACCGGACGCCGGTCCGATCGTTCATCTCGGCGACGTCCGGAAGGTGACCCGCGACCTCATCCCGAGAGGTCGCGGGGATCGGGAAGCTCGACGCGCTGATCGGCGAGCCGCCCTGTCAGGGCTTCACCCGGGCCAACCGGAAGCGGGGGGGCATCATCCGGGAAGGCGGTTACGACACCATACGACGCCCTCGAGAAGCTCCGGGTGAGCCGGCCCGAGGCGACGGCGGCCGTGCACCGCCGGGCGGACGAAGGACATCCGCAGATCGACGCCGGAGGCCCGAAAGCAGGCCCGAAGCAGCCTCCGAAAGCGGAGGCCGACACCCCCCTGCTCGATGCCGCCGGCGTCTAGCATGGACGCCACTGCCGACACGCGTCGAACGACGCTATGATGATCGCCGTGCGATCACCCGAGCCAAGGAAGGCGGACCCACATGGCCACGACGCAACCCGCCGTCAAGTTCACCTACAACGACTACCAGACCGCCCCGGCGGACACACGCTACGAGCTGCTGGACGGAGACCTGTTGATGGTTCCTGCCCCGAATCTGAAGCACCAGGAAGTGCAAGGCCAGCTGCAAATCGAGCTAGGGCTGTTCCTCCGAAAACAGCAACTGGGGAGGCTGTTCGCAGCCCCCTGCGACGTCATCCTCTCCGACAACGACGTCGTTCAACCCGACCTCCTCTTCGTGTCCCACGAACGGGAACACCTGCTGAGCAGCAGCCAGAACGTGCGAGGAGCACCCGACCTGGTGATCGAGATCCTTTCACCGAGCACGGCCGAGAAGGACCGCGGGTACAAGCGCACGCTCTACGCCAAGCACGGCGTCGCCGAGTACTGGCTGGTGGACCCCGTGGCGGAGACCATCCAGATCCAGCGTGAGCGGGCCGGGGTCCTGACGCCGACCGACACCTTCGGGCGCGGCGACACGCTTCGGTCCCCGGAACTTCCCGGACTCCAACTCAAGCTCGACGACATCTTTTCGATCTGACGAGACCGGCTCGAGCGACCGCACACGGCCCGCCGAAGCCCGAACCGGGCCCCGGCTCCCTGCGCCCGAACCAGCGGCCTCCGGCCACGACCGCTTTCCCTATCTCCACCCTCTACGCGATCTCGCCGACTCTTGTCGAGGCGAGGCGGAGCGGCGGGCCGGCAGATGGGGGAAGGCGGAAAACGGGCCGAGCCGGAGGGTGGTGGACTCACGCGCCGCCCCCGAGTCCTGGCACGGTGCGAACCGCGAGGTAGCCGACTTGCGGATCTCCGAGTGGCACGCCGTCAGCGCAGGCTCAGCCGCCCATCTCCCTGCGGTTGTTCTCCAGCCACTTCCCAATCTTCGCGAGCTGCTTACCGGCCTTCTGCGTAATCCGGCGGAAGTTGAACGCCGGATCCGGCGGAAGTTGAACACCGGATCCGGGATGTTGAACACGGGATCCGGTGAAGTTGAACACGGAATCCGGTCATCGTGAACGCTCGTCGGTAGCCTGATCGCCGCACGCTGGCCTTCCGAAAGGAGGGCGAGGCGATGCCGGCACGGAGGCTACTGGTGAGGAAGATTCGTGAGGTTCTCCGTCTCAAGCACGAGCGGGGGTTGTCCCACCGGGCGATAGCCCAAGCCTGCGCGATCGGCGTGGGCACGGTCTCGCTGTATCTGCAGCGGACCGCACAACGAGGGTTGGGTTGGCCACTGCCGGCCGAGTTGGATGACGCGGCCCTCGAGGCCCGGTTGTTCCCACGCGCCGCCCCGGTGCACGACCGGAGCCAGCCTGACTGCGCGTACATCCACCGCGAGCTCAAGCGCGACGGCGTCACGCTGCAGCTCCTCTGGGAGGAGTACGCCCAGGTTCATCCGCACGGCTACCGCCGCACCCAGTTCTGCGAGCTCTACCGGCAGTGGGCGCGACGGCTGCGGCCGTCGATGCGGCAGGTCCACCGCGCCGGCGAGAAGACGTTCATCGACTTCTCGGGGAAACGTCCGGCGCTGGTCGACCGGCACACCGGAGAATTGCGACGCGTCGAGCTGTTCGTCGCCGTGCTCGGCGCCAGCGGCTTAACCTACGCCGAGGCGACCGCCACCCAGCAGTTGCCCGACTGGGTCGACGCCCACACCCGCATGGTCGGGTACTACGGGGGCACGACGGCCTTGTGGGTCCCCGACCAGCTCAAGAGCGCCATCACGCGTCCCTGCCGCTACGAGCCGGGCGTCAATCGCACCTACGAGGACCTCGCCGCCCACTACGGCGCCGTCGTCGTCCCGGCGCGGCCGAGGAAACCAAGAGATAAAGCCGCCGTGGAGGGCGCAGTACTCCTGGCCCAGCGGTGGATACTCGCCCGGCTCCGCGACGAGACGTTCTTCAGCCTCGGTGCCCTGAACCTGGCGATCCGCGTCCGCCTCGACGCGCTCAACGACCGGCCGATGAAGAAGCTGGGCATCAGCCGCCGCGCCCTCTACGAGCAGCTCGACCGCCCGGCGCTACGACCCCTGCCGGCCACGCGCTATGTCCTCGCGTACTGGAAGCTGTGCCGCGTCTCCATCGACTACCACGTCCTCGTCGAGCGGCACGCCTACAGCGTGCCGTTCCAGCTCCTCCGCGAGCAGGTCGAGGTCCGCTACACCACGACCACCGTCGAGGTCTTCTTCAAAGGCCGCCGCGTGTCGTCGCACCCCCGCCGCTACGACGGACAGCCGTCCACCGTCGCCGAGCACATGCCGAGCGCCCATCGCGCGCACGCCGAGTGGACCCCGTCGCGTCTCATCCGTTGGGCCGAGAAGGTCGGACCGGCGACCGGTGAGCTCGTCGCTCGAATCCTCGAGAGCCGCCCCCATCCGGAGCAGGGATACAAGGCCGTGCTCGGGCTCATGCGGTTGGGGCGGCAGCACGGCAACCCCCGGCTCGACGCCGCGAGCGCCCGCGCCATGGCCCTCGGCTCCTGCCGCTTCCACACCGTCAAGAACATCCTCGCCACCGGCCAGGACCGTCTGCCCCTGGAGCCGCCGGCCGAGACCGCCCCGACGCCCACCCACGCCAACATCCGCGGCGCCGACTACTACGCCGCGACCACCACTGGGGAGGACCCATGCTGATCGAACAGACCCTCGACAAGCTCAACGCCATGAAGCTCGGCGCGATGGCCGACGCCTGCCACCACCAGCTCCAGACCGCCGAGGCCGCCGCCCTCGGCTTCGAGGAACGCTTCGGCCTGCTCGTCGACGCCGAATGGACGGCCCGCGAGCAGCGCAAGCTCCAGCGGCGGCTCCGCGCCGCCAAGCTGCGCCATCCCGCCACGCTCGAGGCCGTCGACTTCACCCATCCGCGCCGGCTCAACCGCCAGCAGGTCCTGACTCTCGGCGCCTGCGCGTGGGTCGCCGAGCGTCACAACTTGGTCCTGATCGGTCCCACCGGGATCGGAAAAAGCTTCCTCTGTTGCGCGTTCGTCGAACGGGCCTGCCGCCGCGGCTTCACCGCACGCTACGTCCGGATGCCGCGCCTGCTGCACGAGCTCGCCGTGGGCCGCGGCGACGGGTCCTACGCCCGGCTCCTGACTCGCCTCGCCAAGCTCGACCTGCTCGCCATCGACGACTGGATGATCGCACCGCTGCGCGACGCCGAGCGGCGCGACCTCACCGAGGTCATCGAGGACCGGGCCGAACGCGCCTCGACCCTCATCGCCAGCCAGTTGCCCGTGGCCGACTGGCACGCCGTCATCGGCGACGCCAACCAGGCCGACGCCATCTGCGACCGCCTGCTCCACGACGCGCACCGCATCGAGTTGAAGGGCCGCTCGATGCGACGGACGCACGACGCGCCGAAGACCCGCACCCGGCAGACGACATGAGCATCCCAACGCCAGCCCCCACCGCGGCACTACCGAGGTCAGCCCCGGTCCAGCACGCCGCCGGTCCCCGCCGGGGGCAGGCCGGCCCGTGGAGCGCACCGGCGGTATGGAAAACGCGCACGATACGCTGGCGGCTGACTGCACCCGCGTCGAGGCGCGTTTCCCACACCGCCTTGGACAGCCCAGAACGCCGCCCATACGCTCCACAGGCAAGATCGTTGTACTCTTCGAAAACGACGTCACGGGTAGGACTCGAACACCCGTTGCGAAGCCGATGGGAGGAAACCGACCGAGGAAACGTCGTTGTGCTCCGACGAGCCGTTCACGTTCGCCGGATTCCGTGTTCACCATCCCCGGATCTGGCGTTCAACTTCACCGGAATGCGCAGTAGACGGCGGCCACCGTCGCCATTCGCTTCGAGTGCTTCTTCTCTCCCGGCTTGAGGCGCTTGAACCGTGAGAGCTGCCCCCTGTGCTGCCGGCGCTTCTCGGCCGCCTTGCGCGTCGCCTCGCGCAGATCCTCGCGATGCAGCACGACCCCCTTGCCATCGAAGGTGAGCACCACAACCGACCCCTCGGGTGGCGGCTGGCCATCCTCCGTACGGCGTGCCTCGTAGAAGGCGTCGAAGTCCTGAGCCGCTCGAACCACCAACTGTTCCGCCTGACGCTTGGGTACCTCCGCCCCGGTACTGCGAGACAGATCGAACAGCGCTTCGTCAAAGGACCGCGAGGCGGCCGCCTCCGCCACCCGGCGGCGCACCTCGAGCGAGTAACGCTCCGGCGGCAGGTTGAGCGCGGCATCGAGCGGATGCAGACTGTCGTGACCGGGGCGCGCGTAGCCCAGGCGCTCGACCTGCACCGTGCCGAAGGTCGTCTCCAGGTGGCGTTCGTGCACGCGCCGCTCCGAGCGCTCGACATCGTCGGCCCCCTCGACCGGACCGGCGGCCTCCCCCGGGCTGCGTTGCTCGAGGTGCCCTTGCAGGAGCTTGCGCATCAGCTCCTGGCCCCGCCGCTGCAGCACCCGTTCGAGGTCGCTCTCACTCATCTGCTGGGCTTCGCGCGAAGAGAGGTAGGCTTTGGCCTCCGCGAAGGCGGCCTCCGCCGCCGCATACGGCGCCTCGTCGGGGGGAGCGGCGCGGTGGGCGACGGCTCGCATCGCTCAACGCTCCCGCAACCGCCGCTTCGCATCCCGGACCACAGGATAGACCAGGACCGTCTTGGGTGCCTCACCGGCCCGGCGGCCGTACCGGTCCATGCGACCTCGACCGCTGGTGGCGCCCAACGCGACCCAGTTGGCGGCGCGGTAGCAACCACCGTGGTGGCGGCGGGGATCCACCAGCGTCTCCACGAGCCAGGGCTCGAGGTTGTAGTGGTGCGGCCAGTCCACCGCCAACCGCCCGAGGCCGCGCGCCAGGACGGCGCTGGCGAGGTTCCTCACCCCGACCCACGGCAGCAACAGGAAGCGGCTGTTGTTGACCACGCGCTGGAGATTGCGCGCCCGAGTCGGGTCGTCCCAGCCGACCCAGCGGTCGCGGGCCGCCATGCGCCACGCCGGGCTGGAGAACTGCAGGCAGCCGACCACCGCCCGTGCCGGCCTCGAAGCAAACACCAGATAGCGCAGGTGTGCGCCGAACGGGACCGTGTGCCCGAGGTAGTGGTAGCGTCCCACCAGCTCCCGGAACAGCAGGCGCTGGGCGGGCTCGCGCACCAGCTCGACCTGCAGCGGCTCGACATCGCGCACGCTGCCGACGAGCGGGTTCCCCGGCTCCCCCGCGGCCGTCCGGGGAACCCGGGTGACCGAACCGATCGCGCGGCCCTGGCGTTTGTCAGGCAGCACCAGCGCACCCCCCGCGTCGAGCCGCTCCAGGAACTCCCGGCACTCCCGGGCCTTCAGCCTCCCATTCGGGCGCCGCCACCGCAACAGCTCGCACACGGTGCGCGCCAGCTCCATCCGGCTCAAGCCCGAACAGTCCCGCACAATCTCGCGGATCAGCCTCACCTCTTGCACGCTGAAGGCACGTCCCGAGAACCTCGTCGTCGCCACGGCCATCGCAGGCGTCTCCCTTCCCACGACACCGTACCAAAACGCCGCGCGAATGTCCAGGGGGGCGCGCCGGAGGGGACAGACCGAAGCGCCCAGGCCCGTGATCAGGCCGGGCTGGCTGCCCGAAAGAGGAGGGTGGGCGCTGTCCCCGCGCAAAACGAGCCAAAAAGGGACCGTCGGCGAGCGCAAACGCCTATGAACAGGCGAAAAAGCCCTCTACGAAGAAGAGCCGCACCCCTCGGATTTGGGAACGGACGACCGGACGGCATCGCGTCGCGCGGCTCAACACGCATCTTCGGCACTCTGGTCGATTGGTGTGATGCCGTGATAGCGTACAGGGAAGAGCTGTCCGCGGTCCTTGAGGAACTCCAACGGGCCACGCGACCGATTAGGCGCGACCCCAAGGGGGGGGTCGTGAACACGGATTCCGGCGCACGTGCGTTCGTCGGAGGATCCGGAGCCGGAAATGGATACCGATCAGCGGAACAAATGGTTCGCAGACGATGCTGAGGACGACCGAGGCCTCCACATCGACCCGTACGACATTACGGCCTCCCCCAACGACTTCAACCTAGTAACGCTCTGCAGTTTTATCGACCGCGGTGCCATCAAGATCCCAGGGTTCCAACGACATTTCGTCTGGGACCTTACTCGTGCGTCCAGACTCATCGAGTCTCTCATCCTGGGCCTGCCGGTGCCGCAGTTGTTTCTGTACGAGGAATCCCGCAACAGCTTTCTGGTTATTGACGGGCAGCAACGGCTGATGTCCATCTACTATTTCATCAAGGGGCGTTTCCCCAAACCGGAACAGCGGCAAAATCTGCGGACCATCTTCGCCGCCGCCGGCCGCATCCCGGACGAGATACTCAACGACGACCACTACTTCCGGCCATTCCGGTTGCGCTTGTCAGGGCCGTACTCGGATCGCCCAAGTAAGTTTGATAACCTTGACTATGAGTCACTCGGTGAGTACCAGCCGCAGTTCGACTTACGCCCACTCCGGAACATCGTCGTCAAGCAGGTGTCGCCATCGGACGACTCATCGATATTTGAGATATTTAATCGCTTGAACACAGGTGGGATGAATCTCCGTCCTCAAGAGATCCGCACGAGCATGTATGATTCACATTTCTACACTATGCTATACGACGTGAATACGGATGCCACGTGGCGTGCGCTTCTGGGAGCAGTGGAACCTGACCTGCATCTTAAAGATATTGAAATTCTCCTCCGTGGCTTCGCCCTGCTCATTGATGGCAGCGCGTACGCGCCGTCAATGCTAAGATTCTTGAACGGCTTCTCGAAGAAGTGCCGGGCGCACGACAGTCAGCAAAACGCATATTTGAAAGAACTCTTCAAATCCTTTCTCGGCGCGTGCCTCAGGCTGCCGGACGGCGCGTTCTTGAACCCGCATGACCGTCGCTTTAACATCATGCTGTACGAGGCTGTCTTCACGGCCACCTGCGAGCCGGCTTTTGCGGAACGGCGCCCGGTGTCCGGCGTACTGATGGCGGACCGTGTGCGCGAGCTGAAGAAGGACGAAGATTTTGTCGCGGCGGCAGTTTTTAATACGACAAGCACAGCCAACGTGAAGAAGCGTTTATCCAGATCCCGCGAAATCGTCGGTACACTCTGACGGACGCGGAGGAGGAAGTGGAAGGCGTGCCCTCTACCGTTGTGGACCGGCTGCATGAGAGTTTTGCGTATCTGCTTGCGGTCCTCGATGACGCTGGTGAGCTTTCCTTGCGTACTGTCGCGGACGAGAACTTCCGGAAATCGCTCCTACTAGCCGCGACGAGTTATTTCGAGCGCCGAATGACGGAGACCGTGCTGGCGTTCGTTGAGGAGGCGACGAATCGCAACGCACTGATCGTGGTGTTCGTGCGCAACAAGGCGGTCAGTCGTCAGTACCATACGTGGTTTCAATGGAAGGAGAGCAACGCCAACAATTTCTTCGGGCTACAGGATTTTCTTGACTTCATGAAGCGCAGGGTGGGGGCCGACGACGGACTTGCCGACTCGGTCCGTGCGTTTATGGAACTTGGCCGCGAACGAAATCGGGTTGTGCATCAGGACTATGGCACCGTGGTGCTCGAAAAGACGACGGAGGAGATTTACGCACTGTATTGCCGCGCAATAAACTTCGTCGAGTTGGTCCCGGTGGCCTTACGGGAATTCGAGCCGGAGGGAGCCACGCCGATGTAATCGTGAAGTCCGACCGTGCTGCGTGCTGCGTGCTGCATCGCTAACGCCCGGACGTTCCGCTGGGGGGGCGATCGGGGCGCGACAAAGGCGCCGCGCGGTGGGGAGGGCTTCACCCGACGCGGTTCGTCAGGCACTCGCGCGGCCCGTTGGCACTCCTCCACCAAGGGCGCTACGCCGGTCCTCTCGCCGGCCGAGGCGAAGGAAGCTCCTCGAACGCATCGACACGAGCTCCCTGGCCGGGCTCCGCGACCGGGCGCTCCTCAGCGTCATGCTCTACAGCTTCGCGCCGGTGAGCGCGGTCCTGGGGATGCGGCGGGCGGACTATACTTCCTGCAGGGGAGCCGGGGGTGGCTCAGGCTCCACGAGAAGGGGCGGGAAAGCGCGGCCGAGGCCCTCGACGATTACCTCGCGGCGGCCGAGCTCGAGGAGCCGAAGGTGGCGCTCTTCCAGAGCGTGGGACCCGGCGGGGTGCCGGCTGACGGGGCGGGCGCTGCAGCGGCGGGTCGTCCTGGCGATGATCAAGCGTCGGGCGGCGGCCGCGGGGCTGCCGTCGTCGACGACGCGCAGCAGATCGCCGGGCACGCGTCGCCCAAGACGATGAAGCTCTACGACCGGACGGCGGACACGGTGACGGTCGACGAGATCGAACGCATCGTGATCTGAAATTTGTCCGCCGGAAGGGTATGCGATTCCACATGGACGCTCCCACTTGGACAAGTCGTAGGGGCTGCGATTATGATCCTGATGGTGATCGGCGCGTCGTTCCGAAGTCTGCGCGATGAAATGCGCGCGCAGGATCAGCGCATCGACGCCTTAAGGGTGAACAGATGGGCGTGCTCGAAACGCGGAAAGGGACGTGTCGATGACATCCAAGAGCTTTGCTACGAACCCTCCTGATACGTCAAACCATGACGCCACGTTCGAAGCCTCAGCCGGCCTGAGCTGCGAGATCCACGCCGTCGTGGACATCGATCCCGACTGGCGCAATGATTGGAGCGATGACGAGTGCATCGCCGCCTGGACCGCCTCGCGGCGGCGGTAAGGGCTACGTCGCGTGGCGGGAGCGTTCGACCCTCACGTTGGCTGAGCAGCGGATGATCGCGGCCAGGTGCGGCCCGGAGCAGGAGCACGGCGGCGCCGCCGACGCGTCCCCGTTCCGCCCCACGGGCGCGCTGATCGCCGAGCTACGTGCGCCAGCGCAGCCTCGATTACCTCGCGCGGGTGGTCGGTCTTCTCCGCCGCCCAGTCGCGGAACGACGACCGGAAACCGTGCGCCACAGCCGCGATCCCGTGCTGCCGGAGCATTTTCGGCAGCGTCGATGCCGCTATCGCCATCGGCCACTCCCGTGAGCCTGCTCCCGTTCGCCATCGGCTCCACCTGAGGTCCCTTCCCTCCGCCGGGTGCTTCACTGCAACGGCAGATGGGCAATACGGATTCGTCCGCCGCGGATCGTGATGACCGCCCGTGCTTCGAGCGCGCCTCGATGTCGTTGGAGTACGTCGCCCATCAGGGCAATGCGTTGCGGCGCGGGAACATTTGGGAGGCGCACCAAGCCCGCATGCTGGAAACGTCCCACGTACACGAGTTCTCCGAAATCGGTGTCTATCGTCACCAGAATCCTGTCTTCCGCAGTGGCGTGTGCGAGCAGTGCTTGATCCCCCGGATCGGGTCCGAGCTGGCGGGCCTCAAGGACGTCATGATCCTGGGTACGCAGCCAGTCGGCCAGCTGTGGGCCGGCACAGCGATCGACGAGAAACTTCATGGGTCCGCCACCGAAATGGCGGACAGCGTGTCGTGAGCGATCACGGCATGTGCGTAGGCGACGCACGCGCGAATGTCATCGGGTTCCAGCTCTGGGTACTCGTCAAGGATTCCTTCCGCGGTGACGCCTTGGGCCATCAAGCTCAGGATCAGTTCTACCGACAGGCGCATGTCTCGAATGATGGGTTTGCCACCGAAGACGTCCGAGCGTGCGGTGATCCGCTTCAGCAATTCCGAATGGTTCATGTCCTCCACTCCCTCGCCTCGCGGTTCTCCGGTCGTTTGCGCGCCGTGCCAGCCCTGGGCATCGACGCGCGAAGAACTCCAGGATACACCGCTGCCCCGCCTCGACGACCATCTGCAGCAGACTCGAAGGCTTGTCGGTCGTGGTTGCGGAGACGGTGCTGCCGTCCTGGGCGGGAACGGAGTACCTGACGTGCGTCCGGCCCGCCGACGATTCGATGGAGCCGACGATCCGTGACGGCGACTTCGTCGTCGTCGACCGGGACCAGCGGAACGCTGTGGACGGTCGCCTGCGGCGTATCGGCGACCATTGGAACCTGATCAGCGACAACCCGGCTCACCAGTCGAAACCCATGACGGAGAACGATCGGATCCTGGGCCGGGTGGCGTGGGTGCCCTCGCGAGCGGGAGGCTAGCTCGACACCGTGATCGCCGGGCTGTTGTCCCGGCTGGGGGGCTGCCGGCGCGTCGGCCCCCACGCGGCGCTCGACGGGGCGCCGGCGGGCTGCGTCCGATGCGGAGCTGCAGCGCCGGCACCAGGGGCGGCCCGCGTGAGTCCACCATAGGGCTGGTGGCGCGATCCCGGCGACACCGCTGTAGCTCCACTCGCTTCCCCCCGGTCCCCTTCGTTCAACGACGACCGGGCCCGGTTGACGTGCGCAGCCTAATGTGTATTATTTACACAATGAACAGTGCGGCAGTCATCAAGCGGCTCAGGCGAGCCGGCTGGGTGCTTCGGCGGGTGAAGGGCAGCCACCATCACTTCACCCACCCGACCAAGCCCGGCGTTGTGACCGTGCCACACCCGCGTCGAGACATCATGCTTGGCACGCTCCGAGACATCTACCGCCAGGCAGGTTGGAAGTGGAGGGATCGGTAAATGCAGTTTCTTGTAATCCTACACACCGAAACCGATCGCACCGACTATGGCGTCACGGTGCCGGACCTACCGGGCTGCGTGTCGGCTGGTGACACCCTGCAACAAGCGCTCGCCAACGCCGGAGAGGCAATCCTTGGCCACCTGGAGGTGATGGTTGAGGATGGAAAGCCCGTCCCGGAGCCGAATAGCGTGGTGCCGCCGCTCGGCCCGGGTCAGATGGTCGGCGCCGTCAAGATCAACCTTGCCGAACTGGAGGCGCTCCGCGAAACGGTCCGGCTGAACATCTCGATGGCGCGCCGCACGCTGGAACGTATCGACGAGGCCGCCAAGCTCGCCGGAACCAGCCGTTCGGGATTCCTTGCGACGGCAGCGTTGGCGCACATCAACCGGGGCCAACCGGCCAGTTGAATCCATGGGTGCATGCGTCATGCGTGCCCGCGGGACGGGTTCGCCGAAGAGGTGGCCAAGGGCGGAAAGACTGTCGGCGGCCCGCCCCGCGGGTGGATCCCCTCCTGGATGGGCTGGTCGACCGCTCGAGGGGCAACCGCGGCCCGTGCGCCCGGCGCCGAGCTGCAGAGCCGGCCTCAAGGGGCAGCCCGTGATCTGCCCCCGGGACGCGGGGCAAGGGGGAGAAGCACGCACGTGGCCACCACGCAACCCGTCGTCAAGTTCACCTGCGAGGCATACCGCACTGCCCCGCCTGACAAGCGCTACGAGCTGCTGCTCACTCCTCGGGCAGGCTGAACGCCACGTACTCCGACCCGGACGGCGGTCCCATGCGCCCGCCGCCGGCCGCGATGACGACGTACTGCCGGCCGCCCGCGGTATACGTCACCGGCGTGGAGAAACCCGCCGCCGGCAGGTCCGCCTGCCACAGCTCCTCGCCGGTCCGGACGTCGAAGGCGCGGAACTTCCGGTCCGGCGTCGCTCCGATGAAGACCAGCCCGCCCGCGGTGACCACCGGTCCCCCGTAGCTCTCGGCCCCGTACCCCAGGCCCTCGTGGTCGGGGTAGTCACCGAACGGCACCTGCCAGTCGAAGTCGCCGGTCGCGAGGTCGACCGAGGTGAGGGTGCCCCACGGCGGCGTATTGCCGGGCAGGTCCTCGTGGTCGCGGACCCACCGGTATCCGCCGTGGGCGTAGCGGACCTCGGTGCTCGGCACCTCGGCCGCCCGCGCCTCCTCCGGCGCTGCGAGATGGCGCAGCACGCCCCGGCGCTCGATCTCCTCGAGATGCGCGAACGACGGCATGCGGCCGCGTCCCTCGCGCAGGACGGTGTCGATCTCGGCCCGGTCGAGCCGCTCGACGGCGTCGGCGAGGCTCGGCCCGTTCGTGGTCCCTTCCAGATCGGGGCCGTGGCAGCTCCCGCAATGCTCGGCGTACACGCCCCGGTCGCTGAAGCCGGCAGGAATCTCGTAGAGCTGCAGGATGCCGCCGATCTCCGACATGTTGACGACCAGCCGGTTGGTGTCCGGGTCGAACGCGGACCCGCCCCATTCCGCGCCCCCGTCGTAGCCCGGGAAGAACAGGGTGCCGCCGAGGGTCGGCGGCGCCCAGGGGCGGAGATCGAAGTCCTCGATGATCTCCTGCACGTGCGCGGTCGCCTCGGGGCTGCGGGTGGTGATCTCGAACGCCTGCCGGGTCACCGCGATCGAGACCGGTTCGGTCGGGGCCGGCGCCTCGCCCGGCAGCTCGCTGGGCAGGGTCTCCTCTTCGACGATCTCGTAGAGCGACTCGCCAGTGTCGCGGTCGAAGACGAAGAGCTGGCCCGACTTCGTGGTCACCGCGACCGCGTCGATCACGGTCCCGTCGCGTTCCAGTTGCACCAGGGTCGGCGGCGAGGGCAGGTCGCGGTCCCAGATGTCGTGCCGCACCACCTGATAGTGCCAGCGCAGCTCGCCGGTCCGGGCGTCGAGGGCGAGCAGGCAGTTGGCGTACAGGTTGTCGCCGGGGCGGCGGCCGCCGTAGAAGTCGGGCGTGGCCGACCCGGTGGGAACGAACAGCACGCCGCGTTCCTCGTCCAGGGTCATCGCGGTCCAGGTGTTCGCGCCCCCGGCGTTCTCGAGGGATCCGGGGGCCCAGGTCTCGGCCCCCGGATCGTCGGGCCGCGGGATGCTGTTGAACTGCCACAGCAGGTCGCCGGTGCCGGCGTCGAAGGCGCGGATGCTGCCGGGCAGCGCCCCGTCGCTCTCGGAAGTGGAGAAGCCGAACACGAGGCGGTCTTCGAACACCACCCCGGGCGCGGTCACCGACAGCGAGCCCGACTCGCCGGCCGGCGTGAGATCGAGGCGGCCGCCGTCGCCGAACGTGTCGACAGGTTCGCCGGTCGCCGGGTCGAGCGCGATCAAGATGCGTCCCGCCGTATAGAACAGCCGGGCGCCGCCCTCTCCGTCCCACCACATCAGCCCGCGCTGGGCCGCGCCCGGCAGCTCCGGGTCGTGACGCCACAGCTCTTCGCCCGTGGCCGCATTCAGGGCGAAGGCGACGAGCCTCGGCGACAGGCCGTACAGCACGCCGTCGACCACGAGGGGACTCGTGTACATCGTGGAGCCGCCGGCGCGCAGCTCCCCGGAGTCGTAGGTCCACGCCACCTCGAGGTCCTGAACGTTCCCGCGGTCGATCTGGTCCAGCGCGGAGTGGTGGCGCCGGCCGGCATCGCCCAGGTAGACCGGCCAGTCCGTATCCTGGCCCCGGGCGTTCGGTGCGCCCCCGGCGATTCCGGCGAGGGCGATGCCGAGCGCGGCGAGGCCGCGGCAAGCGGTTCGTGCACGGGTTGCAGGCATGGGTGGGTCCTTCCCAGAGAATCGGTTGCGGAGGCGTCCCCAACGGATATTGCGGACCGCGAGGCGTCCTGGACTCCGATACGGTGAGGAGTCGAAGACGGGCGGTCCGCCCGTAGCCTTCGCTATTCTATTGAATTCGGAGTCGTGCGGCGGGGCGAGGGCGGATGGATTCGGAGTCAGGCGGTGGGGCGAGGGCGCGTGCGACTACCGTCGAGGGGGCGGTTCTCTCGTCAGAGAATGCCCTATGGACGGTGACGGAGATCACCTTGCCGTGTGTCGGGCGCCAAGACCGCAACAACCGGGCTGCGCCTGAGTGCAGTTGGCAACCTTGTATCGCTCGCTGTCCTCTGCGGCGGGCGACGGCCCGTGCGACCGACGTCGTCGTCCGTCGCGGCGACCGGCCTTGAGCCGGTCGCCGCGCGTTCTGCGCATGTCCCGATGACGGTGGCCGGCGGGGACGCCGCTCGTGGAACGAGATTCGTCGATCGGGGGGAACGATGAGACTGACAGCTTTAGTGGCGATCGGGTGCATGGTCGTGACGGCCTCGGCGTTGCCGGCGGCAGCGGCGGAGCTCAAGCCGGAGACGGTCCGCGCCTTCGATCGCTACGTGCAGCTGACCGAGGAGCGCATGCGGGCGGAGATCGAAGGTCGGAGCCCGTTCCTGTGGCTCGACCGCCTCGACGCCGCCGATCGGGACGACGTGCTCGCCCGGCTCCGCTCCGGCGAGGTCGTCATCGAGAGACTCGAGACCCGGGACGGCGGAGACGAGGTCGACATCCCGTCCGGCATGGTGCACCACTGGATTGGCACCATCCTCATCCCCGGCGTCACCCTCGACCGGACGATCGCGATGGTGCAGGACTACGACAGCTACCCCGATATCTACGCCCCGGATGTCCGGGTGGCGACGGTCCGGGTGCACGAGGGCAACCGCTTCGAGGTCCACCTCCGGCTCTATACCCGGAAGATCCTGACGTGGGTGGCCGACACGGAACATCGCGTGGAGTACGTCGCGGTCGACGACACGCGCATGCACGTGCCGAGCCGCAGCACGCGAATCCTGGAGATCGAGCACCCGGACACGCCGCGGGAGCGTACGAAACCCGAAGGGGACGACCGCGGATTCGCGTGGCGGGTGAACAACTACTGCTCGTTCGAGGAACGGGCCGAGGGGACCTTCATGCAGTGCGAATCGATCACCCTCACCCGGGGCATCCCGTTCCTCCTCGGCGTCGTCGTCCGGCCGTTCGTGACGAGCGTGCCGCGGGAGAAGCTGACGGTCACCCTGCAGGCGGCGCGGCGGCGGCTCACGGCCGGCTCGTGACGCGGCCCGGCTCACCCGGGAGTTGGGCGGGGTCCGGCCGGTGAGTCCCGAGCTCGACAGGTCGACCGCCGCGAAGACCGTCATCATCCATCCGCACCGCCGCCGGCGCGCCGTCACGGCGTGTCGGAGGGGCGGTGGCGGAACGCGGCGCGGGTCGTGGTCGGCTCGATGGCGAGGAACGTGAGGGCGCTGACGACGCCCACCGCCGCGGTCAGGCTGGCCCAGGCGGGGCGGGTGCCGGCGATATCCATCCGCACCGCCGCCGGCGCGCCGTCACGGCGTGTCGGAGGGGCGGTGACGGAACGCGGCGCGGGTCGTGGTCGGCTCGATGGCGAGGAACGTGAGGGCGCTGACGACGCCCACCGCCGCGGTCAGGCTGGCCCAGGCGGGGCGGGTCTCGGCGATCAGGGCGGTCGCGGCCAGCAGCAGGACGACGAACAGCCAGTCCGCGGCGCGGATCCATGGCGCGACCTGCGCCTGCTGGAGGTCGAGCTGGGCGGGCGTGAACCGCTCCGTGAACGAGAGGTGGAACCGGAGATTGGCGGCGACCAGCACCGCGGCCAGGGCTGCGAAGAACACCGCCGATCCCCACGGTGCGGGCGCCCACGCCCGCACCCGCCAGAGCGGATACAGCATCGCGTAGTAGGCGAGTCCGGCCGCGCGTTGGTGGAACTGCCACCACCACACCGGGCTCAACCGCGGCCCCTGCGCCGGGGCGTCGCGCGCCGCGTCCGCGGTTACGGGCCGGGGCGTCGATTCGGCCGGATTCCAACGGACTCGCTCGAGCTCGTCGACCAGGTCCTGCGTTGCGGCGTACCGCTCGGCCGGGTCCTTCTGCAGGCACCGGCGGATGATCGCCTCCAGCGCGGGCGGGCAGGCCGGTGCGAGCCCCCGGAGGTCCGGCGGCGCCGTTTCGAGCACGCGGGCGACCGTCGACACCGGCCCGGAGCTGGTGAACGGATGCCGGCCGGAGGCGAGCTCGAACAGCAGCACCCCGAAGGCGAAGATGTCGGTGCGGCAGTCGACGTTCTCGCCCCGGATCTGCTCCGGCGCCATGTACCCCGGGGTGCCCAGCATCGCACCCGGCGCGGTGAGCTGCGTGGCGGAGGCGGCGCCGGCCTGCGGATCGTCGAAGCGGGCCAGTCCGAAGTCCAGGATCTTGATGCCGGCGTCCAGGGTGCGAATCACGTTTTCCGGCTTCAGGTCGCGGTGCAGGACGTTGCCCTCGTGCGCGGCGGCGAGGGCGCGGGCGATCGCGATCGCGGTGTCGAGCAGGTCGGCCGGCGGCAGCGGTCCGACGGCCAGCTCCTGCCGCAGCGTTTCGCCGGGCACGTACTCGCTCACGATGCAGAGGGTGCCGTCGAACTCTTCGAGCGCGTAGACGGTGGCGATGCCGGGATGGGTCAGGCTGGCCGCGGCCCGCGCCTCGCGGCGCAGGCGCCGGCGGCGGCGCTCGTCTCGGGTGAACTGCGGGGGCAGCGCCTTGATCGCGACGAATCGGCCGAGCCGCGTGTCTTCGGCGAGATGCACCACCCCCATGCCGCCCTGGCCCAGCATGCGAGTGATCCGGTAGGGACCGAGTTGCCGGCCCGCTAGAAGCTCGGGTGCGGCGAGATCGCCGCGCGCGGGCGCCTCCTCGGCCGGCGGGGTCGGGACCACCGGGGGGGCGCTGTTCTCGTGGTGTGCGAGAATCGACTCGACCTCGGCCCGCAACGCCGGATCGCCGTGGCAGGCGTCGTCGAGGAACCGGGCGCGCCCGTCGGCGCCCAGCTCCAGCGCCCGGTGAAACAGCTCGCCGATCCGCTGCCAGCGCTCAGGATCCACCGCCGGGTTCGGCTCCCTCTCGTTCCGCGTCCAGCTCCCGTTTGAGCCACGCCCGGGCCAGCGTCCAGTCCCGCTTGACGGTCGCCGGCGACACGCCCAACGTCTCGGCGGTCTCCTCGACCGTCAGTCCTCCGAAGAACCGCAGCTCGACGATGCGGGCCTGCCGGGCGTCGAGCCCCGCGAGGGCCGACAGCGCATGGTCCAGGGCGAGCAGATCGACGTTCGCTCCCGGGCCGGCGACGAGCGCGTCATCCAGGGTCACCTGGACCCGGTCGCCGCCCCGTTTCGCGGCCCCGCGCGCCCGCGCCCGCTCGACGAGCACGCGCCGCATCCCGATCGCCGCGATCGCGAGGAAATGCGTGCGCCCCTGCCAGCGCTGCGGCCGGTCTCCGGCCAGCCGCAGGTACGCCTCGTGGACGAGGTCGGTGGCCTGGACGCTCTGGGCGCGCTCCTGCCGGACATAATGGCGGGCGAGACGGCGGAGCTCGTCGTAGACGAGCGGCATGAGCTCTTCCACGGCGCCGCCGTCGCCGGACTCCAGCCGGTCGACGAGCTGCTCGACGGTGGCCCGGGGGATCGGGGCGGGGGCGTTCAGGTCATCCATGGCGATTGGCGGCCGGCAAGCGGCCGGCGGTGGCGGGCGTCGGTGGGCGGCCTGGCAGCCCGTGGCGGAAGTCCCCGCTGCATTCGACCGGCGGTGCATCCTGCCTGACTGCGTTGTTCCTCGGTTACATATGCCCAATATGCCCCGCCGGTCTCGGTGCAACGCGGGGTTTCGCCACGGGCACGGGCCGCTTAGTGTCCTGTCTCGATGGTTTGCGTCATTGTTTCTGGGTGTTTTTGGTCAATTTCAAAAGAGGTTTTCGCAATTCAGGTGTTGCACGAACTTCGGGGGACGGCACACTGGCGTTCCGCCGCGATGCGCCGCCCGCATTCGGGCTCGCGTCACCCGCCCATCAACTCGACGCCCTTCCGGGCGAGGTCCCGCACGCGTACGTCGTAGTCGGCGAAACGGGCGTCCCGGGTCTGCCCGCGAAGATACCGGATGTATATCTGCTGCACGATGACGGCCAGCTTGAACACCCCGAAGACGTGGTACCAGGCGACCCGATCCAGGTCCAGGCCGCTACGGCGGGCGTAGCGCTCGACCACGTCGGCGCGGGTGGGGAACCCCGGGTGGTTCGTCGGCATCCGCGAGACGTGGTGCCAGCGGGGGTCGTCGCCCGGCTCGTTCCAGAAGTTCAGCAGATACCCCAGGTCCATCAGTGGATCGCCGCGCGTGGTCATGTCCCAGTCCAGAACCGCGACCGGGGTCCCGGGATCCCCCGCATCGACCATCAGATTGTCGAGCTTGTAGTCGTTGTGAAGCAAGGTGGTGGTCTGCGCCGCGGGAATCCCGGTGTCGAGCCAGCGCAGCATCCGGTCGACGTCTTCGACGTCCCGGTTCTTGGCCGCGTGCCAGCGGCGGCGCCAGCCGTCGAGCTGCCGTTGCACGAAACCCTCGGGGCGGCCCAGATCGCCCAGCCCGACCGCGTCCGGGTCGACGTCGTGCAGGTCGGCGAGGACGTCGACGATCATCTCGCCGATGCGCCGCTGGAGGTCGGGACGATCGTGGAGGGCGGCGGGGAGATCGCGGCGGATGACGATGCCGTGACGGCGTTCCGTGACGTGGAAGTCGACGCCGAGGACGTCGGGGTCGGTGCAGAGCGCGTAGCTGCGGGGCGCGAGGGGAAAGGCGTCGCCGAGGCGGGCCAGCACCCGATGCTCGCGCGCCATGTCGTGTGCGGTGGGGGCGACCGGGCCCAGCGGCGGGCGGCGCAGCACGTACTCGGTCACGCCGAACCGGAGCAGGTAGGTCAGGTTGGCGTGCCCGCCCCCGAACTGCCGGATCGCCAGCGGTCCCGCCGTCTCCGGCAGGCGCGCGCGCAGCCACGGCTCGAGCCGCGAGCGGTCGAGCAGCTCGTCGGAGCGAACCGGGATGACCTCGGGATCGACCGATGCGTGCAAGATGTTCCCCGTCAGAATGCGCTGCGTCTGCCGTGCCGCCGTCGGCGATGCGTTCCGGGACCGCCCCGATCGGCCGGGCGGCGGGCGGCGAAGCTCCCGTTACGTTGTACCACGGGCTCTCGAAGCCGACCTATACTACCCGAGCCGCCCGCGGCGCACGGCGCCGATTGCGGCGTCGCCGGAGGCTCCCCAGGGAAGACTCTCAGGTTGGATTTGAAGCAGGGGCTCGCGGCGCACGGCGGCGATTGCAGCGTCGCCGGGCACGTAGCGAGTCCGCGACCCGACAGGCAGAGCAGGATCTTGCACAGGACGATGGAGTTGGCATGCGTGTAATCGACGGCCTCGATGCGCTCGAGGCGCTGGCGGGCAGCGAGATCGGTACGAGCGAGTGGTTGACGGTGACCCAGGAGATGATCGATCGGTTCGCCGAGGTGACCCTTGACCCGCAGTGGATCCACGTCGACCGCGCCCGCGCGGCGGCGGAGTCGCCCTACGGGACCACCATCGCCCACGGGTTCCTCACCCTGTCGCTGGTGCCGCACTTCCGGCGGCAAATCTCCGAGGTCCGCGGGGTCTCCCGCGCCATCAACTACGGCGTGGACCGCGTCCGGTTTCCCAACGCCGTCAAGACCGGCGCCCGCGTGCGGGGGGTCCAGACGCTGCTGACGACGCCGCGCGTGGAACCGGGCCTGGTGCGGTTCACGAGCCGGTTCGTCGTCGAGATCGAGGGCGATTCCAAGCCGGCGTGCGTGGCCGACACCGTCACGCTCGTCTACGCCTGACCGGCGGAGTTCCCCTCGCCCGACGGCCCGCGGCAAGTGTCGCACTGCACTCGACGAGCGCTGCATCCCGCCGGATGGCGTCCTGGGTGCCCCGCGGTCGCTTGATCCCGGTATGCTCCATCGTCGCGCCCTGTCAACCGGGCGCCGTTTGCCCGCGGGCGCCGTCGCCCGTCTCGGTGCGACGCGCGACTCTCACCGAGGGCTGTTCAGCTCCAGGCGCGCCACCGCGCGGCGGTGCACCTCGTCGGGTCCGTCGGCGAGACGCAGGGTGCGGGCATGCGCCCACGCCGCCGACAGGCCGAAGTCGTCGCAGATGCCGGCCCCGCCGTGAAGCTGAATGGCGCGGTCGATGACGTCGAGGGCCATGTTCGGGGCCACCACCTTGATCATCGCGATCTCGGCCCGCGCCACCTTGTTGCCGACGGTGTCCATCCGGTGCGCGGCGTTCAGCGTCAGCAGGCGCGCCTGCTCGATCGCGATGCGCGAGTCGGCGATGGCCTCCATGACCACGCCCTGATCGGCGAGGGGCCGTCCGAACGCCACGCGGGTCTTCGCGCGCGTGCACATCGCCTCGAGCGATCGTTCGGCGAGCCCGACGAGCCGCATGCAGTGGTGGATGCGGCCCGGCCCCAGCCGCCCCTGCGCGATCTCGAACCCGCGGCCTTCGCCGAGCACGAGGTTGGCGGCGGGCACCCGGACGTCCTCGAAGGTGATCTCGAAGTGCCCGTGCGGCGCGTCGTCGTAGCCGAAGACGGTCAGCGGCCGGACCAGGGTGACCCCCGGGGTGTCGGCCGGGATCAGAATCATCGACTGCTGCCGGTGCTTCTCGGCCGCCGGGTCCGTCTTGCCCATCAGGATGAACAGCGCGCATCGGCTGTCGCCAGCGCCCGACGCCCACCACTTGTGCGCGTTCACGACGTAGTGGCCGCCGTCGCGCTCGATGCGGGCGCTGATGTTGGTGGCGTCCGACGACGCCACCTCGGGCTCGGTCATGGTGTAGGCGGACCGGATGGCGCCTTCGAGAAGCGGCTCGAGCCATTCCCGCTTCTGGGCCTCGGTGCCGTAGCGCACCAGGACCTCCATGTTGCCGGTGTCCGGGGCCGAGCAGTTGCACGCCTCGGGGGCGATCGGTGACCGCCCGAGAATCTCGCACAGCGGCGCGTACTCCAGGTTGGTCAGCCCCGCCCCGCGATCGCTCTCGGGGAGGAAGAGGTTCCACAATCCGGCGGCGCGGGCCCGATTCTTCAGCTCCTCCATGACGGGGGGAGACTCCCAGCGGTCGGCCGCCGACGCGAGCTGCTCGGCGTATACCGGTTCGTTGGGGTAGATGACCTCGTCCATGAAATCGAGGACGCGGCGGCGCAGTGCTTCGGTTTTGCGTGAGTACGAGAAGTCCATGATCTACACTTGGGAGCGCCGACTGTGGCGGCGTGCGTTCGGCGTGACGGCGCTACAGTATAGTGCCGGCGGTTCTGGACCGATCACCGGTCCGTGACGCGCCGGTGCGCCGGATGGGTCGCGTGTCCGCGGGAGGGTGACTGATGCGAGTATCGAAGACGGCGGCCGGTCTGTGCGCGGCGGCGCTGGCGCTGGGCCTGACGGCGACGGGCGCCGAGGGTGCGGAAGCGGTCCCGACGTTCGCCGGCGACGTGGCGCCCATTCTCTACGAGAACTGCGTGGCCTGCCATCGGCCGAACCATTTGGCGCCGATGTCGCTGATCACCTACGACGACGTCCGTCCCTGGGCGCGGGCCGTCAAGACGAAGGTGCTCTCGCGCGAGATGCCGCCGTGGGGCGCCGATTCCAGCGTCCGCGCCTACAAGAACGACGCGAGCCTCTCGCAGGCGGAGATCGACGTGATCGCGGCGTGGGTCGACGGCGGGGTGCCGCGGGGCAACGAGGCCGACCTGCCCGAGCTGCCCCAGTTCGCCGAAGGGTGGTCCATCGGCGAGCCCGATCTCGTCTTCACGATGCTCAAACCGTTCCGGGTGCCCGCCGACGGCACCGTGCCCTACTCCTACGTCACCGTGCCGACGAACCTGCAGGAAGACACCTGGATCTCGGCCCACGAGTTCCGCCCCGGCGACCGGCGGGTGCTGCACCACGTCATCTCCGAAGTGCTCGAGGACGACGGCCAGCCCGCGACGGCCGACGTGAAGCTGCAGCGTGACCGCGATCGGACCCGCGCCAGTGGCGCCCGCGTCGGCGGCTACGTGCCGAATCGGCTGGGCGCCGTCTACGAGGACGGCGTCGCCGTCCGGCTGCCCGCGGGGGCGGACATCGAGGCGCAGATGCACTACACCACGATCGGCGAGCCGGTCCTCGACCAGAGCAGCTGGGGCGTGGTGGTGGCGCAGGCGCCGGCCGCCGACCGCCGCGAGGCCGGCGGGGGCGCGGTCGCCAACCGCCTGTTCCGCATCGAGCCCGGCAACCCCGCCTACGAAGTGCGGGCGAAGCGCCAGATCGAGGAGCCCGCGTATCTGGCGAGCATGATGCCGCACATGCACGTGCGCGGCAGTTCCGCCAAGTACATCGTCAAGTTCCCCGACGGCCGCGAGGAAGTCGCGCTGTGGGTGCCGAACTACGACTTCAACTGGCAGCTCCGCTACCAGCTCGAGGAGCCCATCCTCATGCCCGCCGGCTCCACCCTCGAAGCGGTGTTCACCTACGACAACTCTCCCAACAACCGGCACAACCCCGACCCCGCGGCCGAGGTGCGCTGGGGCGACCAGACCTGGGAAGAGATGATGCTGGGCTACTACGGCACCATCGAGGTCCCCGCCGAAGAGACCACGACGAACCAGCCCTGAAGCCGTATTGGGTCTGATCGCATCGGCGCGGCGTCCGATTCGCCGGACGCCGCGCCGTCTCTCCGGATGAGGTTCGGCACCTGTCGACCGAGCGCGGTTCGGGGCGCTACTGCCCCGAGCAGACATCAATGGTCGGGGATACGGCGCACCCAGGTGGCTGAGCCGAGCAGCCTTCCTCGGGGAGTCATAACTGCCTTTGGACTAAACCGCTTCGCGGTAGACGCTGAATCGACCTGCCGACTCTGAGGCGGCCAGCCAGCCAGATCGTCCCGCCGCTGCAGCTGTCCGCCGTCTCGCCATACGCTGCTCTGCGAGCGCCTGGAATCCCCCAGGCCCGTCGCAGAGGAGCGTCTCATGACATCTCTTCGTCAGCGCATGCTCGAAGACATGCAGGTGCGGCAGCTGTCGCCGTGCACCCAACAGACGTACGTCGAGACCGTCGCGCGGTTCGCTCGTCACTTCGGCCGTTCCCCGGCTCGTCTCGGTCTGGAGGAGATCCGCGCCTACCAGCTCTACCTGACCAACGAACGTCGTCTTGCGCCGAGCTCGCTGGTCGTCGCCGTGTCGGCGCTCCGCTTCCTCTATCGGGTCACGCTCCGGAAGCGGTGGGTCTTCAACGACGTGATCCCGGTGCCGAAGAAGCCACCGGGCCTTGCCGGTCGTGCTCAGCCGCGACGAGGTGACGCAGTTTCTCGACGCAGTCAAGGCCGCCAGACATCACGCCATCCTGACCACGTGCTACGCCGCCGGCCTCCGCATCTCCGAGGTTGTCCACCTCACGGTGTCCGCCATCGACAGCGAACGGATGGTGCTGCGCATCGAGAAGGGTAAGGGGCAGAAGGACCGCTACGTGATGCTCTCGCCGAAGCTGCTGGCGGTCCTGCGCGCCTGGTGGCAGGTCGACCGGCCGCGGCACTGGCTCTTTCCCGGCGAGCGCCCGGAGAAGCCGATCACGCCGAAAGCGGTCCAGCATGCCTGCCGGCGCGCCGTCCGACGCGCGCAGCTCACCAAGCCGGTTTCGCCACACGCGCTCCGGCATGCCTTCGCGGTCCATCTCCTCGAGGCGGGCACCGACCTGCGCACGATTCAGCTCCTGCTCGGGCATCGGAGCCTGCAGACCACGGCGTGCTACCTGCGGGTCGCGACCACCACCGTCTGCTCGTCGTCTTCACCGTGCCCCCGGCCGTCGCCGAGATCGGCACCCAGAACAAGGCCGTGGTCTACGGACTCCTCTTCCGGGCTGTCGCCGAGACGCTCCGCACGATAGCCGCCGACCCCCGCCACCTCGGCGCCGAGATCGGCTTCTTCGCCGTCCTGCACACCTGGGGCCAGACGCTCGTCCATCATCCGCATCTGCACTGCGTCATCCCGGGTGGGGGGCTCGCAAGCGACGGCAGCGGCTGGGTTTCCTGCCGCCCCGGGTTCTTCCTGCCGGTTCGGGTCCTCTCACGCTGCTTCCGTCGGGTCCTCCTCGAGGCGCTGCAGGACGCCTTCGAGTCCGGACAGCTGCGCTTCGCCGGCCGACTGCAGCCCCTCAGCGACCCCCGGCGCTTCGCCGAGCACCTCCGCCCGGCCCGCGAGACCGAATGGGTGGTCTACGCGAAGCGACCCTTCGCCGGCCCCGAACAGGTCCTCGACTACCTCGGCCGCTACACCCACCGGGTCGCCATCGGCAACCAGCGCCTGTGCAGCCTCCACGACGGCGCCGTGCGCTTCCGCTACACCGACTACCGCCGGGCCGGCGCGTCCCGCCAGAAGACCATGACCCTGACCGCGACCGAGTTCATCCGGCGCGCTCTTCCCGCAAGGGACGTCACACCACCGCGACGGAGCACATGCCCGAGAAGCACCGCCAGATGGGCGACTGGACGCCTGACCGCTTCATCCGCTGGGCCGAGAAGATCGGGCTGGCGACCGCCGCCCTGATTACCGCCGTCCTCAATTCGCGCCGTCACCCGCAGCAGGCCTACCGCTCCTGCCTCGGCCTCCTGCGTCTGGCCAAGTGCCACGGCGACGCCCGCCTGGAAGCGCCGCCACATGGGCGCTCGCCATCGGCAGCTACAGCTACCCCAGCGTCGAATCGATCCTCAAGCACCGACTCGACGAGACGTCCGCCGAACAACTCGAACGCGCCGATCCGGTCGAGCACGACAACATCCGCGGCGCCCTCTACTACCAGTGACTTCTGAAAGGAACGCCCAGATGTTGACTCATCCGACCGTCGAGAAGCTCCAACAGCTACGATGCGCCTAGCCAAGGCCCTCACCCAGCAGCTCGACTCCCCCGAGGTCGACGCCCTGTCGTTCGAGGAATGCCTCGGGCTGCTCGTGGACCACGAGCTCACCCAGCGTCACTCCCGCCAGCTCACCAACCGGCTGCGGCGCGCCAAGCTGAAGCACGACGCCTGCATCGAGGACATCGACTTCCGGCACCGCCGCGGGCTCGACAAGCAGCTCGTCCTCTCGCTCGCCGACGGACGCTGGGTCCGCGAGCATCTCAACGTCCTGATCTGCGGGCCGACCGGCGTGGGAAAAAGCTGGATAGGGTGCGCCCTCGCCCAGAGCGCCTGCCGCAACGGGCACAGTGCGCTCTACGTGCGCGTGTTCTGGCTGCTGAGCGCCCTGGCCGACGGGCGCTACCCGAAGCTGCTCGAATCGCTCGCCAAGACCGAGGTGCTGGTGATGGACGACTGGGGGCTGGCCCCCTTCACCGCCGAGAACCGCCACGACCTGCTCGAGGTCCTTGAGGACCGCCACGGCGTCCGCTCGACGGTCGTGACCAGCCAGCTTCCCGTCGATAAGTGGCATGACGTCGTCGGCGACCCGACGCTCGCCGACGCGATTCTCGACCGTCTCGTGCACAATGCCTACAAGCTCGACCTGAAAGGAGACTCGATGCGAAAGCGAGGCCGGCCGCCGACTCGAACGGGGAACAGGGACTGATGATTTCGTCCGGCGCCGCTTCGCTCCGACAGGTGATCGGTTTGCGTCGGAACGGGTGATCGATTTGCGCCGGAACAGGTGATCGGTTTGCCGCCGTAACGGGTGATCGGTTTCACCGGAATGCGCACGCAGGCCCCTTCGAACGGGAAGCGACCTCGTCCACGTTGTCCGACCCCCGGGCGACGAGCTGACCCGGCGTCGCCGGCCGAGGGATGGACTCCGGCGGGTCGGCCCCCCCGCGGCGCTCGACGGGCAGCCGCGGCCCGCGGCCGCGCGGGTCCGCGGGAGCCTGGCCGGCGGGGTGAGGCCTTGTGACTGCGGCCACCCAGCCCATCAACCACGGCAGATCGTCCGCCCGGACCTGTCTGAAGAATCGCGTGTCCGGATCACGGCGTATCTGTCGAACGGGGGGAACCCTCGAGCACGCGCAGCAGATCGCCAGGCGCGCCTCGCCGAAGACGACGAAGCTCTACGACCGGACGGCGGACACCGTTACCGTCGACGAGATCGAGCGACTGCGGCCGTCCAGCCAGCACCGGGTCCTCTCCACGTGAACCCCCCGGACACGCCGTCCCGACTGGGGGCAGGCCCGTGAGTCCACCACCGGGGGGAGGCGCGTTCCTGGTCCGTTCGAGGGGCTCGCACTCCGTCACGCGGCCGCGTGACGGGCTTGGTCTACGCCGCCGGGGAGCACCGGTCGGGCTCCTTTCGGCCGGCCGCCGGCTCGCCCCGGCACTCCGAAGATGCTACGCTTGCCCGCTGTGAACGCTTCGACATGCACCGCCGCTCGCTGACCCGAGACCGACTGCGCTCTCACCACGCAATCGGGTGGCAACGGGAATCGTGTCGGACGGCATGAGGCGGCGATGAACCCCAGCGTTTACATTGAGACATCGGTCGTCAGCTACCTCACGGCCCGGCCCTCTCGGGATGTCGTGGTCGCGGCCTATCAGGAGGTAACGCGAGAATGGTGGCGTAGCGCTCCGGACAGGTTCGTGCTCTACGCCTCCGCGCTTGTCATTTCCGAGGCCGGCACGGGCGACGCAGACGCCGCGCGCGCTCGTTTGGATCTTCTCGGCAGGCTCCCACTTCTCGAGGCGACGAGAGAGGCTGTCGCACTGACCCGGAACCTGCTGGATCTTGGGGCCGTTCCGCGCAACGCGGCTGACGACGCCGCGCACATCGCCATTGCGGCCATGAACGGCGTCGACTACCTGGTCACGTGGAACTTCCGGCACATCGCCAATGCGACCATGCGATCCAGGATTGAAGACGTGTGCCGACGGTCGGGCTGTGAGCCGCCGGTCATTTGCACTCCCAACGAACTTGTGGAGACACGCGATGCAAAGGATGCTGACCGACCCGATCATCGATGAACTCCGGGCAGTGCGCGACGAGCACGCCGCCCGGTGCGGTTACGACGTTGAGGAGATCTTCCGGGACATCCGGGCGAAGCAGGAGGCTTCCGGGCGCGAGTACGTACGCTTGCCGGCACGTCGCGCAGTTTCCAGCGACGAGCGGGCGACGCCCTGAGCGGGACTCGCGTCCGCGTGTCGACCCCCGGGCGCGGCTGGCTTCGGTCGATGCTGCGGCCGGGGCGTCACTCGCGCTCCTCGGCACGCCGCGGGCCGCGCCGTCGAGGGGGCCGGAGCACACACGTCGAGGCGAAGGGCATCGGGGCGGAACTCCAGGCTGCCCCTCCCCTTGCGGTCGACCTCGCCGACTTGTCGCTCGCTAGCGTCCGGCTCTCGGCTCGGGTGTCGGTGGTCCTGGACTTGGTCACCGGCGCCGCATACGGGTTTCCGTCCCAGGTCGACGCCGATCTCGCCCTCGCGCGTCTCCGCGTCGTGCTTGACCACCAGCGGTCGCGGATTGTCGACCAGCAACCTCCCGGGTCACGCCGCCGAAGTGATGGAACGCACCCTCCAGGCCGCGAAACCACGAGGACTGCCGCTCGTGTCGGAACGCCGCCACATGGCAGCGCCGCGAGTAGCCCAGCGTCGCCACGAACAGGTAGACCCGCACCCGCTCGTCCGCGATCGGCACCCGCAGCTGCCCCTTGGAGGAAAGCTGTCCATGCCCCCTGACCGTTCCTGTGCAAC
Organism: Vicinamibacterales bacterium; assembly: GCA_965229825.1. Lineage (GTDB taxonomy): Bacteria > Acidobacteriota > Vicinamibacteria > Vicinamibacterales > UBA8438 > JAJEEA01. Next base: position 234,313 of record CBDDJQ010000005.1, on the reverse strand, counting down.
TGCTGGGCGCGATTCCGCGACGGGACGGTGTTACCATATCCATATCAAGAACACGTCGGCGCACCGGTATCCAACCCGACCCGTGCCGGAATCGTAAGTCATTGATACAAAACGTCTTAAGAAAACCGGGCTGCGAAACGGCACCTCCCAGCGCCCCCCGTACGGGGGGCGCGCAGTGGGACACGATCCAGAGCGTTATCGTGGGACGGTACGCGAGACAGACAAGCGGGAACGACCACGACTATTCGGATTCCGAAAGAAAAACGTAGTCGGCCCATTTCTGCATCAAAGGACGCCGGGGCTGGAGCAGGTCCCCATGCCGATACGACTGGCGGGTAGCGCTGTCAGCCGCATGCGCCAAAGCAGCCTCGGCGGCCTCCACCGAGGCCTGCTCGTGGTCGGCCACCCAGTCGGTGAAAGTGGCTCGAAAACCGTGAGCCACAACAGGACACCCGTCGACGTCATTCAGCCCGAGACCCCGCAACACGGCCGATATCTGGCCGGAACCCAACGCCCGAGGCGGCCGACGGCCGTTCCGGAAGCCAAAGACCAGAACCCCCGACGGATCCAATGAGCGGGCTTCCGCGAGAATCCGCAACGCCTGCGTAGAGAGAGGCACGCGGTGCCGCCGGCGCTTCTTCATCCGGCTCGGCGGAATAGTCCAAAGCTGATCGTCCAAGTCGAACTCGGACCACCGCGCCTCGGTGACCTCGCGCGTCTTCGGTTAGCGGGTCGTGGCGAGAAAATCCACGAAAAGGTGTGCAGGTACGGCGGGCGTGTGCCGATACGTGAAGTATGGCGCGCAAGAGCGATGACCGCGGCGGTTCGAAGGGTCCTGGGCCTCAGCGAGACCCTCGGGACGTGCGCATCGAGCGCCTCGAACGAGACAAGGCGAAGCTGATCGAGGAGCGGGATCACTGGAAGCGCCGCAGCGAGCATCTGGAGAAGGAGCTCGAGGCGGCGCGGCGCGCCGGCCGCCGACAAGCGGCCCCCTTCGCCAAGGACCGTCCGCAGGGACGCGGCGGGCGTCCCGGGCGGCGAGCCGGGGCGGAGTACGGCAGGCAGGGGCGCCGCCGGCCGCCGACGCAGGCTGACGAGACCCACGTGGCGCCGGCCCCGACGAGCTGTCCGGACTGCGGCGGCGCGGTCGCGCTGGACCGTGTGGCGTCGCAGTATCAGGAAGACCTGCCCGAGGTGCGTCCCCTCGTGCGGCGCTTCGACATCGAGGTGGGCCACTGCTCGCAGTGTCAGCGGCGCGTGCAGGGCCGGCACGCGCTGCAGACCTCCGACGCGTTGGGCGCGGCTGCCGCTCAACTGGGCCCGAACGTCGCCGCGCTGGTCGTCGAGTTGCACACCGAGCTGGGCATGCCGCTGGAGAAGGTCGTCCGCGTTCTGCGGACGCAGTTCGGACTGTCGGTGACCAAGGGCGGCCTGGTCCAACTGCTGCACCGCACCGCCGACGCGGCGGCGCCCGCGTATGCGGCGCTGCGCGAGCAGGTCCGCTGCAGTCCGGTGGTCACGCCGGATGAGACCGGCTGGCGGGTGAACGCGATCCTCCACTGGCTGTGGGCGTTCGCCACCCCGGAGACGACGGTCTATGCCATCTGCGACGGCCGGGGGTTCGCCGAGGCGGCGGCGGTTCTCGGCCCCGACTTCGCCGGCGTGCTGGTGCGGGACGGGTGGGTGGCCTATCGCGGCTTCAAGAAGGCGCCGCATCAAACGTGCCTGGCCCACCTCTTGAGACGGTGCAAGGACTTGCAGGCCGCTCATCCCGACAGCCCGTGGGCGGGCGCGGTGCAGGCGGTCCTGCGGGACGGCCTCGCCCTGCGGGACCGCTCGAACGCGGGCGAAATCAGTGAGCACGGTCTGGCGTCGGCCCGCGGTCGGCTCGCCGCCCGGCTCGGCCGGCTGATCGACACCGCGCCGCCGTTGGCCGCCGCCGAGCGCTTCGCCAAGCACTTGGCCAACGAATTCCCGGCGGTGTTCCTCTTCTTGTGCGACCCGTCGATCGACGCCACCAACTGGCGGGCCGAACAGGCCATCCGACCCGCAGTGGTCACGCGTAAGGTCTGCGGCGGCAACCGCACCCGGCGCGGGGCCGACACCCAGCAGGTGCTGGCCAGCGTCGTGCGTACCGCCCGCCAACGCAACCTCGACCCGCGCTCGCTGATCACGACGATGCTGTGCGCCCCCGAACCCGTCGTGCCCGAAGCGCTTGCGTTGCCGCCGCCCGCCTGACGCCGGGCGGCGTGGAAACCGCTCATCCGCTTCCCGTCCTCCTGCGCGCCCCCGGCCCGCACTCAATCCGCGCCGTCCCGCCGCCGCCCGAGCCCGCGACCCGTGGGTTTCGCCGCCAGCGGCGGGAACGCCACCAGGCAGCTCGCCGCTGTTCGCGGCGTCGGTCCCCGCCGCGTGTCCCTCATGGCGGCGGCGCCGTCGCCGGGACCCGCGTGGTCTCGCGCCGCCGCGGGGGACCGGGGCGCCGCGGAGCCGCCAGACCCAGCGCTCCGCGAGCGAACCAGCCGGACCGACCGTCGCTGCCGATGACGCGCCGACAAGCTGCCTTGGCGACAATGGGACTGCGAGTCTGCCATGGGCGCTCTCAACAGCGACATGCTCTGCACAGGTCCGCCGGCCGGCGAGTCGCCCCTCGTGCCCCTCGTTTCCGGCCTCCTCACAGCCACAGAGACCGACGCTGCGATGCCGACAAATCTGCGCGGGGACAACCTCGTCATGCAGCAACTTCCCCGACGGCTCGGTTCATTTCCGCCCATTTCCACTGGAGAAAATCAGTCCCGCACCCGGTAACCGAATACTGCGTCCGGTCTGGCGGTGTCGCCTGCAGGGCGTGGTTGATGACGGCGGCTACGCGCTCATCATCGTAGGTGCGCGGCCGCCCGGGGCGGAGTTCGTCGTGCAAGCCTTCCAGACCGCACTCGCGATACCGTCTACGCCACTTGCCGACGGTGGCGTTGCTCACGCCCAACCGCGCCGCGACGGCCGTGCTCGACCTGCCCTCGGCGCAGGCGAGCACGATCTGCGCCCGCTGGACCAACCCGCTCGGGAGCGATCGGGACCGGCTGATTTGAGTCAAATGAGCGTGCTCCGCCTCGCTGAGTTCGATGGGAGCAACCGGACGGCCTCGTGGCATGGGGACCCTCCTCCTGAGAGAGCCCCAATTTTACTCCATTACTTAAGGGACGGCACACTAGCAGCCCGTGGTGAAAGTCCCCGCTGCATTCGAGCGGCGATGCATCCCGCCTGACTGCGTTGTTCGTCGGTTGCATATGCCCAATATGCGCCCTCCTCACGCCTTGTCAGGCGGGCGCCTCGCCGCTCTCGGTGCAACGCGGGGTTCCACCACGGGCTGCTAGGCCAGCCGCACCTGAGCTTTTTCGACAGCGCAAACTTCCTGCCGCCCTTGCGGCCGCGGGCCCGTGCGGCCTTGAGCCCGGCCACGGTGCGTTCGCGGACCAGCTCCCGCTCGAACTCGGCCAGCGCCGCGAAGATGCCAAACACGAGTCGGCCGGCCGCGGTGGTGGTGTCGATCTGCGCGCCCTGACCGGCGAGCACCCGCAGGCCCACGCCGCGGGCGGACAGGTCCTGCACGGTGTTGACCAGATGGGCGAGGTTGCGGCCGAGGGCGGTCTCCGCCTTGGGGGGGGCGGCGGCTCCAACCTGGTCGCCGGGCACCGGTGCTCCGGACCGGTTAACCGCTTATCCGATCCTGCGCGACCGGCCGTGGCCCCGGTCCACGACGATTCACTGATGCTCTATGTCATTCAGCGTGACGGCCTGGCCCGCCGCTATAGCTTTGCGTGCTTTGACGTGCAGCACTGCATCCTCACGGGCGAGATTGGCGAACAATTCCCTGTTACCGGTGCCCGGCTTGGGCTCTCCCAACGAGCGCAGGTACCCGAGCAGCGCACCGCGGACAACGCGACTGAACCATCGCAGCCCCGGCGTCTTAACTTCTTTGCCCTCAACGAAGTGCTTCATGTAGGGCAGGTCCTCCCTGTCTGCGATCACGGACGCGTGGCTCACCTGTTTACCCCCATGAACAAAGCCGGATCGATGAACATAGTACACGGTCTTCAGCAGTTGCTCTTGAAGATCATCATCCGCACCGTCATTTAATTCGTCGGGCGAGAACTGGGCGATGAACCTGCAAAACCGCTCGCATTTCGAATTCGCTGTCAACGCGGTGATTGGAATAATGGTCGGTTGACTGGCCATACACTCGACTGCTACAACCAGCAGAAAGAATGCAAACGTGGGGTCGGATGCGACAAATCCCAGTGCGGACGCATACGCCCGACAAGCTCGGCTAAATTGTCGTGCGAGATCAATATCCAATAACAGTGTTCTTTCAAAATCTGCTTCCGCACTGCTGACATCTGCCACATTGTCCAGCTGCGCCTGTGGCTGTGGCTGTGGCTGGCGTATGTTTACTGTAGTTGTATTGAAAACCATGAGCTTCAACTGTAATTGGTTACCGGGTCGGTTCAGTACGGCGGCGGACTGTCGAAACCGCGGGGCGAGACGTCGAACCGCGGTGGCTGACGTCCGGGTGCACAAAAATGCACAAGTGCCGATAAGCCGGGTATGCGCCCGACCCGCAGCGAGCAGGACGCGCCCCGGCCGACGCAGGAGGAGCACGCACGCGTGAAGCGCGAGCTCGAAGAGGGGGAGCGTGGACGCCAACGGCTGCAACGGCGTATCGAACGGCTGGAGCAGCAGAACACCCGCCTGAGACGACAGCTCGATGCGGCGAGACGCGCCGGGTATCGCCAGGCCGCTCCCTTCGCCAAGGCCCTCACCTGCGAACCCAAACGCCCAGGCCGACGAGCCGGCGCCCAGTACGGCCGGCCGGCACGCCGGTGCAGGCCAACCCGGGTCGATGTCCGCCACGACGCACCGCTGCCGCCGGGCTGTCCGGCTTGCGGTGGACAAGTCCGCTCGACAGGCGTGGCCACCCAGCTCCAGGAAGAGCTGCCGGTCCCGCGGGTCGTCGTCCGCGAGTTTCGGGTCGCACTCGGCGCCTGTCAGGACTGCGGCCGGCGGGTGCAGGGCCGCCATCAGCTGCAGACATCCGACGCCCTCGGGGCCGCCGCCGTGCAACTGGGCCCCGGGTTGGTGGCGTCGGTGGTCATCCTCAACAAGCAGATGGGTTTGTCGTTCGGCAAGATCGCCACGCTACTGCGGCAACACTACGACATCCGTGTCAGTCCGAGCGGCCTGGTCCGCGCCGTGCATCGGGCCGCCCGCCGTGCCGAGCTGACCTATTCCGAACTGCTGCGCCAGATCCGCAACAGCCCGGTCGTCACCCCGGACGAAACCGGGTGGAAGGTCGGCGGCCACCTGCAGTGGCTCTGGGCTGCCGTCGCGCCGAAGACGACCGTCTACGCGATTCAGCCCGGCCGAGGCTACGAGGAGGCCGCCAACCTGTTGGGGCCGGACTTCGACGGCGTGCTCATCCGCGACGGCTGGGCGCCGTATCGACGCTTCACCCAAGCCACCCATCAGACGTGCCTGGCGCACCTCCTCCGACGGGGACGGACCTTGTGCAGCGACCATCCCCGCAGTCGCGCCGCCGCCGATATCCACGCCTTGTTGAAGCACGCGCTACGCCTGCGCGATGACGCCCGTGCGGGCAGGCTGTCGCGCGACGGCCTCGACGAAGCCGTCGAAACCTTGGCCGCCCGACTCGCCCGACGACTGACCCGCCCCGGCACTCTCGCCGACGTTCAGCGCTTCGCGGCGCATCTGACCAGGGAATGGACGGCGCTGTTCCACTTCCTGCGCGACCCCGCCATCGACGCCACCAACTGGCGCGCCGAACAGGCCATTCGCCCCGCCGTCGTCACCCGCAAAGTGTGTGGAGGCAATCGCTCCTGGCGCGGCGCGGCTACGCAACAGACGCTGGCCTCGGTCATCCGCACCGCCTGCCAACGCCAGTGCAATCCGCACGCCGTGATCGTGGGGCTACTTCGATCACCTTCACCTGCTGTTGCACCCGACCTGCAAGGCCCCGCACCGTAGAGCCCGCCACCCGGTAACCAATTACCTTCAACTTTAGCATCCAGGATCAATGCCAGCACATCACAGACAATGCTGGCTTCACCTTCCGGATGCTCGAAGGCCCCCACGCTGGGTTCGTCAATGGTGCTTCCAAACGCAAGCACGGCCTCCGTGTCGCCCATACGGCCAGATGGAATCAATTCCACACGATACCTACCAAATTCCAAGCCCATGGTCCCGGCGGCGAAGGCCTTCGAGAACACCAGTCGCACCCTGTTGGAGAGCTTTTTTGTCATGTTCCTTCCGTCCAGCGGCGTCAGGCTGCGGGCCGTGGACCGGCCCGGTCAACGCACCATTGTATTGCAGCCGCGTGGCCTGATATGCGACGGCCGCGGGTTGATCCGCCACGTTCAACGCGGGTCCTGATCGGTGTGCTCGGCCGAGGCATGGTCTGGTGAGTCGGTGGGACCCGCCCGCCCGCTCCCACCTAAAAGCCTAAGGGTCTGCGCAAAAATAACTTCCTGCAAACGGCTGTAGTGTCGCAGTAGAACGCGGCGGTCAAGCACGCTCGCGCCCGGTGACTTCTCCACTCAGACAGGGCGAATTTCGGATTGAAGGGTAGCAATCCGACCTTGGATTGCGGCATGATTGCGGAATCTATAGTCCGTAATGGTGCCACAATGAGACCAACCCAATTCTGGCTCTCCTCAAACGGGTGTGGGTGGGTTGAGGCGCGATCGGCGGGTCGGCGAGGGGTGCTGGCAGTTCACCTGACCGGCGGCGGGCGTGGCGCACCGTGGCGGGATATAGTCGGAGCGGAGTAGCTGCGGGCCGGCCGGCGTGTCAACGCGCTACGCGCGTCCTTCGCTGCGCTGCGGCCCTTCGGGTGACACACCGTCCGTCCCTCCGCTCAAGCAGCAGATATGGGCCTTGCGGCCCGGCCTGGACGGGGGCGTCCCGGCCGTCCACGACAACGCGGAAAGCGCGACGGCTGGCGGTTCGGGGATAGACGCTGGCTGATTGCCCCAACGGCCACCTCGGGTCCCGGCGCCGGCGGCGGACGCCCGTTGGGCGGGGCCAAGGGTGTTGTCGGGGCCGCGTGCGTCGTCTCGCTTGGCGGAAGCGGTTGCAAACGCAAGGGGCTTCCTGGTCTCATGGGCGTGTATCACCACGACCCGCGAGGAGGAGAGCCCCATGCGTCTGACTACGTTACTACGGCGGCTGTTGGGTGTCACGCAGATGTACGTCAAGCAGGTGGAAATGGCCGCCGACGGTCCGTTGACGGTGTCGGTGGAGCCGGCGTGGCGGCGTTCCCGGTGCGGGACGTGCGGGAAGCGGTCGCCGCGGTATGACCGGCAGCCGGTGCGCGAGTGGCGGCATCTGTCCTGGGGCCGGATGCCGGCGTGGCTGCGGTATGCGCCGTGGCGGGTGTCGTGCCGGCGTTGCCGCGGGGTGAAGGTGGAGCAGGTGCCGTGGGCGAGCGGCAGCAGCGTGTTCACGTCGGGGTTCGAGGAATTGGCGGCGTATCTGGCGCAGGTGACGGACCGGACGGCGGTGAGCCGCCTGCTGGGGATATCGTGGGTGACGGTGGGCAGCATCGTGGAACGGGTTGTGGCGCGGCGGCTGGACGGGGCTCGGTTCGCCAAGCTGAGACGAATCGGCGTCGATGAGTTCAGCTACCGGAAGCGTCACCGCTACCTGACGATCGTGGTTGACCATGACGAGCGTCGGGTGGTTTGGGCGGGGCGGGGGCGCAGCGCCGAGACGCTGGGGGCCTTCTTCGAGCAGTTGGGACCTGGTGGCTGTGCGCGGATCGAGTTGGTGACGGCGGACCTGGCGTCGAGCTGGCAGAAGGCGCTGCGGGCGTGGGTTCCGCACGCGCGGGTGGTGTTCGACCGGTTTCACGTTGAACGGCTTGCGGCGGATGCGGTTGACGAGGTGCGGCGTTCGGAGCAGCGGCGGCTGGCCTCGGAGCCGGAGGATGCGAAGGCGCTCAAGGGGACGCGCTATGCGTTGCTGAAGCACCCGGCGCGGCTGAGGCCTGGTGAGGCCCGGCGTCTGGAGACGTTGCGTCGTAAGAACCGGGCGCTGGACCGGGCCTACGAACTGAAGGAGTACCTGGCGACGATCCTGGGGCAGGCGACACCCGAGGATGCGCCGGCGCTGCTCGATGAGTGGCTGGAGTGGGCTGCGCGGTCCCGCCTGACGCCGTTCGTGAAGCTGGGGCGTACGATTCGGAAACACGCTGAAGGCATCCTGGCGTACCTGGACACGAAGATGACGAACGGTCCGGTGGAGGGCATCAACAACAAGCTGCGGGTGATCGCGCGTCGCGCCTATGGCTTCCACTCGCCCGGCGCGTTGATCTCGATGCTGTTCCTCTGCTGTGGAGGCATAGAACTGGCGCCGCCGCTACCCACACGCATTTGAGGAGACTCCCAATTCTCCGTCGACACCGTCGTCGCCCTGCTCCGAAAGCAGACCGTCGCTGCCCTGCCCGACGTGATGGCCGCCCTCGGTCCCCGCGTCAGCAGGCGCACCGCGTTCCGCAAGCTCAGGGACCTCGACGCCCGCACCAGCTACTCCCATCGCGGCGGCTACTATACGCTCGACGAGGTCGCCGACTTCGACCAACACGGGCTGTGGGCGTTCGCCGGCGTCCGCTTCTCCCGCGCCGGCACCCTCGTCGCAACCGCCGAGGCGTTTGTCAACGACGCGGAAGCCGGACACTTCGTCGACGAGCTCGACAACCGGCTCGGTGTCGGCACCCAGGACGCCCTGCGCAAGCTCGTCGGCGACGGCCGGCTGACGCGGCACAAGCTCGCCGGCCAGTTCCTCTACTGCGCCACCGACCACGCGCAGAAGACGCATCAACTCCGCGCCCGACGGCTGCTGATGGCCACGCCCGGACTCGGGCGGGCCCCTGCCCGACGCCGACCTGATGCCCGAGGAGTTGCGCGCCGCCATCGTGTTGTTCGCCAGCCTCCTCGACGAGCGCCAGCGCCGGCTGTTCGCCGGACTCGAATCGCTCAAGTGCGGGTGGGGCGGCGACCGGCGCATCGCCACCCTCCTCGGCATCGACCCGTCGACCGTCGCCGTCGGCCGGCGGCAGCTCGTCGGTCGCGATGTCGAGGTCGACCGGGTGCGGCGCGCGGGCGGCGGACGAACACCGACGGAAAAAAAACGCCGGAAGTCATCGCCCGCATCGAAGCCCTGATGACCCACGAGACGGCCGGCGACCCGGTCAGCGGCCTGAAGTGGACACGCCGCACGACCGCCAAGCTCGCCGACGAACTCCGCGGGCTCGGCATCCACGTCTGCCCGCAGACCGTCGCGCGACTGCTCAAGGCCATGGGCTACTCGCTGCGCGTCAACCACAAGAAGCTCGCCGGCGCCTCGCATCCGAACCGAGACCGGCAGTTCCGGCACATCACCGACTTGCGCGAGCGCTGCGCCGCCGACAACAGCCCCCTCATCAGCGTCGATACCAAGAAGAAGGAGCTCGTCGGCACGTTCCGCCATCCCGGCGCCAAGTGGGACCGCAGCCCCGAACTCGTCAACGACCACGACTTCCGCTCCGACGCCGACGGCCTCGCCGTGCCCTACGGCATCTACGACCCCCGCGCCAATGCCGGCACCGTCTTCGTCGGCAGAACCGCCGACACCCCGGCGTTCGCCGTCGACTGCATCGAGAAGTGGTGGCGCACCGAAGGCCGCAGGCGCTATCCCGAAGCCAAAACCCTGCAGATCCTGGCCGACGGCGGCGGCAGCAACAGTTGCACGGCGCGCGCCTGGAAGTTCAACCTGCAACATCGCCTCTGCAACCGGCACGGCTTGCCCGTGCGGGTCGCCCACTACCCGCCCGCCACGTCGAAGTGGAACCCCATCGAACACCGCCTGTTCTGCGAGATCAGCAAGAACTGGGCCGGTCGCCCCCTCGACAGCTTCGAGACCATCCTGAAGTACCTGCGCACCACACGCACCTCCACCGGACTGAGGGTCCGCGCCCACCTGGTGCGGAAGACCTACGAGACCGGCGCCAAGGTCACCGACGCCCAAATGCGAGAGCTGCGCATCACACCGAACGGCGTCATGCCCAAATGGAACTACACCATCGAACCCATGTGACAAAAACGGGAATCTATTTTTGCGCCGGCCCTCAGTGCGATTCTGAAGCTCGAAGCGCTCACAAGAAAGAAGACAGGTCGATCGTGAGACCCGTTGACCGGGGAGCTTCACCTCGGGCGTTCACAGACTACGCCGATGCAATTGGTGACCTGGAGAGCCGGCTGGGACTCTACTGCAGCTACTGCGAGAGACGGTTGCCAACGAGCTTGGCGGTGGAGCACATGGCGCCCAAGAGTCTTCATCGGGAGCGCAGGGTCGACTGGGACAACTTCTTGCTCGGGTGCACCAACTGCAACTCTGTCAAGGGTAAGGAGGACGTTGGGGATGACGACATCCTGTGGCCCGACCGACACAATACGATGCTTGCACTGGCTTACTCACAGGGCGGCTTTGTTCGACCTGCTGCAGGATTGACCCGTGAACTCCGCCGCCGCGCACGGACATTGATCGACCTCGTCGGACTCGACAGGCACAGCGATCAGGGACCGCAGCCCGCCAGGAGGGATGCCCGCTGGAGCCAGCGGGACGAGGTGTGGAGAACAGCGGAGACGTGCCGCGACAGGTTCGAGCTACTCGATCGCTCGGCGGAAGCCCTCGGCTTCGTGCTCGACGCCGCCAGGGGTTACGGTTTCTTTTCCGTCTGGTTTGCCGTCTTCGACCAGCACACCGACGTCAAGTTGGCGCTGATTGACGCGTTTCCCGGCACCGCGGCGTTATGCTTCGATGAGGGCGCAGCTCTGGTCAACAGACCCGGTTCCGACATTTAGCCGACGCGCCGCGCAGGAAGTTCCGTCGCGCAAGGTCTCAGCGGGACAACGACACCATCGCGGTCGCGTCGCAGACTGGCACCCCGGGAGATCGACGACGGAAACTACGGCACGGACTCCTGGTGGTAGTCCGCGCCGGTCAGGCTGCTCAGCGCGGCGTGTTGCCACTCGCGCAGCCGTTTCTGCAGGTCCGCCGCGAGGGCGGGCTCGGCCGCGGCCAAGTTGCGGCTCTCCGCCCGGTCGGCGCGCAGGTCGAACAACTCGACGCCGGATCCGCGCGAGCCGTCGACGACGAGCTTGTGGTCGCCGTCCATGATTACGCGCGGGCCGGCGAAGTCGCGCTCGTCGATGGCCGGGTAGCGGAAGTTCTGGAAACGGCGGGTTGGAATGCCGTCCATCAGCTTGACGAGCGGCGTCGTCCCGGCCTGCAGCTCGGGGTCGAGGTACGGGTCGTTGTCTCGACCCGCGAGGCCGCCGACGGCGAAGCTCCAGAAGAAGATCGGCGCCGGCCGCGCGGTCATCCCGCCGTCGATCAAGGCCTCCAGGCTGACGCCGTCGAGGGGCCGATCCGGGACGTCCTGCCCCGCGAGGGCCGCGACCGTGGGCAGCATGTCGCTGGTCACCGCGGCCACGTCGGTCGTGCGCGGCTCCGGAATGCGCGCCGGCCATTCGATGAGGCCGGGGACGCGGATGCCGCCCTCGTACATGGTGCCCTTCAGCCCGCGCAAGGGCGTCTCGGCGAGTCCGCTGCGGGGCGTCCCGTTGTCGCCGTTGTACCAGAGCAGGGTGTCGTCCCGCAGGCCCGCCTCCTCCAGATAGTCGCGCAGCGTGCCGATGGCGCGGTCCATGGCGGTGATCTCCGCGTAGCGCTCGCGCAGGACGTCGCCGAGAGAACGTTCGATCTGCAGGCCCGTCTCGTTCGAGGTCAGCGGAACCGTCTCGTCCGCGTACTTCGCGGGCAGGTCGTCGTAGAGGGCGAGGTCCTCATCCAGCCCGCTGTACGGCTCGTGCGGGGAGCCGAACCACACGACGGCCAGGAACGGCTTCCCGTCCCGTGCGGCGCCGTCGATGAAGCGGATGGCCTCGTCGACGACGATCGCCGAACTCTCGCCCTCGAATTGCCGCGGCGGCCCGCCGTTGCGCGAGAGGGTGGGGTCGAGCTCGAAGAAGTTGTCGTGCGACAGCCACTCGTCGAAGCCCATCGCGCCGGGATTGAGCGGCGAGCCGGCCTTGACGGTGCCGACGTGCCACTTGCCGAAGTGGCCGGTCGCGTACCCGGCCTCGCGCAACACGTGCGCGATGGTGATCTCCTCCGGGCGCATGGACCAGTTGGGGGCGAACGTGCCGTAGCGCACCGGATGGCGCCCCGTCAGCACGCTCCCGCGGGTGGGCGAGCACGACGGGTGCCCCGCGTAGAACCGGTCCAGCCGCAGGCCCGAGGCGGCCATCGTGTCGAGGACCGGCGTCTGCAGATACGCGTGCCCGTTGTAGCCCGTTTCCTCCCAGCCGTGGTCGTCGCCCATGAGCAGGACGATGTTCGGGCGGTCGGCGGCCCGCGCCTGCGCCAGTACCGCGGGCAGCGCGGCGAGGCACGAGAGAATGAGCCCCGAGACTCCCCAGGCAAGTCGCTTTCGGTTCATCGCGCGATCGTGCCACCAACCACCTCGGACGACAACCGCCGCCGGGCCCGGCGGGTCGAACGGTTGCGTGCGCGGGGGGTCCGTGCGCGGGGGGTCGATGACCATGAGACGACCCGCCAGGGTGGTCGGGTGCCAAGCGCAGCCGTCAGACGACGATTGGCGGGCCAGGGGATCCCGTCCGGCCGGTTGCCGCGCGCGGGGGTTCGAGCCCCGCGCCGGCCGCCGGCAGTTCCCACCGACAGGCGTCGAAACCTGTTGGTCCGCGCCGGCGGCGGGTGTAGGCTGTGGCTCTCTTTGCATACGGGGAGGACTTCATGCGCATGGCCGTCACGTTCGTCGCACTCGCCGTCGTGACCCTGACCGCGGCCGGGGCCCACGCCGGAAACGGCGCCGGAGCGCAAGCCGCAGCCGACGGCGAGCGGGTCTACCGGGAGCACTGCGCCCGCTGTCACGAAGGCGGGACGGGCCGGATGGCCTCCACCGTCGAGTTGCGCGAGCGCACCGCCGATCAGATCTACGGCAACCTCAACTTCGGGCTGATGCGCCGGCAGGGGCTGGCCCTCGGCGACGACGAGCGGCGCGCCGTCGCCGTCTATCTCTCGGGCGGCGTCATCAGCGATCCGCCCATCGAGCAGATCCCGCAGTCCGCCTTTTGCGCCGCCGACCCCGGCGCCGCGGCGGGCGATCCGCTGGCCGGGCCGTCCTGGAACGGCTGGGGCAACGGCCTCGCCAACGCCCGCTTCCAGAGCGCCGAGGCGGCCGGGCTCACCGCGGACGACGTGCCGAACCTCGAGCTGAAGTGGGCGTTCGGATTCCCCGGCGTCGACTCCTCCGGCTCGCAGGCGACCGTCGCCGGCGGGCGCATCCTCATCGGCAGCCGGACCGGACTGGTCTACGCGATCGACGCGAAGAGCGGCTTAATCCAGTGGATCCACGAGGCCGACGCCGCCGTCCGCTCGTCGCCCGCCGTGGGCCCCGGCCCGGACGGCTCGTCCACCGTCTATTTCGGGGACCACGCGGCCTACGTCTACGCGGTCGATTTCGCGACCGGCGCGCTGCGCTGGAAGACCCTGATCGACGAGCACCTCGACGCGCGGATCACCGCCGCCCCGGCCCTGCACGACGGCCGGCTGTACGTCGGTCTCGCCTCGGGCGAGGAAGGCACGGCGGTGATCCCGACCTACGAATGCTGCACGTTCCGCGGCAGCATGGTCGCCCTCGACGCGGCCAGCGGCGAGCAGATCTGGAAGCGCTACGTGATCGCCGAGGAACCGCAGCCGCGGGGCCGCAACGCCGTCGGCGCGCAGATGTGGGGACCGTCCGGCGGGGGCGTCTGGTCCACCCCCACCCTCGATCCGCAGCGGAACACCGTCTACGTCGCGACCGGCGACTCCTACTCCAATCCCCCGGCGCCGGAGAGCGACGCCATCATGGCGCTGGCCGCCGATACCGGCGAGGTGCGCTGGATCACGCAGACCACGCCGGGCGACGCCTGGAACGTCGCCTGCATGTCCGAGACGGAGTCCGCCCAGACGAACTGCCCGGAGAACGAGGGGCCGGACGTCGACTACGCCGCGTCGACCATCCTGACCACCGCGCCGAACGGCCGGCAGGTGCTTCTGGCCGGCCAGAAGTCCGGCATGATGTTCGCCATGGACCCCGACACCGGCGACCTGCTGTGGGAGACCCGGGTGGCCGACGGCGGCATCCTGGGCGGCATCGAATGGGGGTTCGCGATCGACGCGGCCGGCGCCGTCTACACCGCGACCTCGGACGCCCTGGAGGAAGAGCCGGGTGAGGCGGGCGGCCTCACGGCGCTGAGCACCACGGACGGCGAAGTGGTCTGGTACGCCCCGCCGGTGCAGGATACCTGCGGCTCGCGCGAGGGGTGCCACACGGCGCAGCCGGGCGCGGTCAGCGCCATGCCCGGCGTCGTCTTCGCGACCAGCCTCGACGGGCATCTCAGAGCGCACGCCGCGGACACCGGCCGGGTCATCTGGGACGTCGACACCGTGGGCGAGTACGACACCGTGAACGGCGTGCCCGGACGCGGCGGGTCGCTGAACGGGCCGGGGGTGACGGTGGTCGACGGCATGCTCTATGTCAACTCCGGCTACGGGGGCCGGTACATCCCGGGCAACGTGCTGCTGGCCTTCTCGGTCGGCGGGCAGTAGAGGGCCATCTTGTCCGTCCGCCGGAGGAACCCCATGACTCGACCGACCACCGTGCTCCTGACCGCGACGACGTTCGTGCTGCTCTCGATGCCCGCCCCGGCCGCTCAACAGGCCGACGCGCAGGAGTTCGCCCCGCAGCGTCCCGAGCCGCAACCGTTCGCCGCGGACGGGATTCCTTCGGTACCCCTGCCGGACGAGCCCGTCGTCTACGAGACCGCCCAGCACCAGCCGATCCGCGTCTCCGTCGTCGCGACCGGGCTGACCTACCCCTGGGGGTTCGCGTTTCTGCCGGACGGCAGCGTGCTCGTCACCGAGCGCCTGGGTTCGTTGCGGCAGATTCGCGACGGCGTGCTCGACCCGACCCCGATCCCCGGCGTCCCCGAGGTCTCGACCGAGGCGGCGCTGGCGGGTCTGATGGACGTGGCCGCGCACCCGGGGTTCGCGGAGAACCGGCTGGTGTATCTCACCTACTCCAAGCCGACGCCGAGCGGCTCGACCGTCGCGTTGGCGAGAGGCCGCTTCGAGGGCGCCGTGCTGTCCGAGGTCCGTGACGTGTTCGTGGCCGACGCCGAGATGAACGGCGGCGCGTCGCGCATCGCGTTCGCGCCCGACGGCACGATCTACCTGTCGGTGGGCGGCGCGTTCGGCGGGCTGCGGCCGCTGGCCCAGGACCCGGCGAGCCACGTCGGCAAGATACTGCGCCTGCGCGACGACGGCACCGCGCCGGACGACAACCCGTTCGCCGGCCGCGAAGGCCACCGGCCCGAGGTGTTCTCGCTCGGCCACCGCAACCCGATGGGCCTGGCCATCCACCCCGCGACGGGGGAGGTATGGGCAAGCGAGCACGCGCCCATGGGCGGCGACGAGGTCAACCGCATCCTGCCGGGCCGCAACTACGGCTGGCCGGAGGTCTCCTACTCGCGCGAGTACTTCGGGCCGCGCGTGTCGGAGCGGCCGTGGCAGGAGCACATGGAGCAGCCGGAGATCGTCTGGATCCCCTCCATCGCGCCCTCGGGACTGGTGTTCTACAGCGGTGACCGGTTTCCCGCCTGGCGCGGGGACCTGTTCGCGGGCTCGCTCATGACCGCGCGCGTCGCCCGCACCGGCCACCTCGAGCGCATCGAGCTCAATCGGCAGGGGCTGGAGCAGCGGCGGGAATCCCTGCTCGCCGATCTCAGACGCCGCATCCGCGATGTCGAGCAGGGCCCCGACGGGCTGCTGTACGTGCTGACGGGGGGAAGCTTCCTCGGCCGCGACCCCGCTCTCGGAGGAGCCGCCCTGCTCCGCATCGAGCCGGTCGAGTGACGTGAGAGCGGCCGGCGCGCGGGGAATCCCCGCCCCGGGATGCGTTCCGCTACGCCACCGCAGGTGGCGTCGGGACCCGGCCTCGCCGTTGCGAGGCCGGGGGCACAGGCGCGCTCACGGCCGTTGCAGCGCTGCGCCGTCGAAGATGGAGAAGGAGAACGGATCCGGACCGCTCCCTGCCGCAAACGCCTCCTCGTCCAGGCGCCCGCCGAGAAGCAACGCCGGCAGGCCGTAGTTCCCTTCGTGGCAACGCGGCTCGTAGTAGATCCGGTTCTGCTCGTCGCTCTGACGCTTCAGTTCCTGCCGGATGGTCCACGGCGCCACCCACACCGTCGGATCCTCGATCGTCATCTCGTAGGCGAGCGTGTCCTCGTCGATAGGCGTATACCGTTCGACGAGCCGGCGGTTCTCGGCCGAACCCTGGAACGGGAACTTGGGCGAGAAATTCGCGGTCTCGACGACCAGCGTCTGGCCCTCCCAGCGGCCGCGCGAGTCCCCGTGCCGCAGGCGGATCCGGCTCGGCGGATGGCTCCCGCCCAAGTTGACGATGCGCTGGAACCCCTGGCCCTGCCCGGTGTCGTAGGCGACCGCGATGGAATCGGCGCCCTGCACGATGCGGCGGAACCCGTTCAGGTCGGGTGTGCGCCCCGACATGCACCGGTCGCCCAGACTCTGGTCCTCGGGGCCGTCGTGGCGGTTCATGCGGCCCTGCGTGTTGTAGTAGGGCGTGGCGTCGTATCGGCGAGGCGACGGGGGCCCGTACTCCCCCCCGGCGCATTGCGGCGCATTGTTCCGGCAGGTCTCGGTGTTTCGCAAGAGCATGACGCGCCACTCTCGCTCCACTTCGTTCCGCCGCTCGGCCTCCGGTGTGAGGGCGGGAATCCGCCCGTTCGACGGATCGACGACGAGCGACGTGCGTGGGCCCGCCGGCTTCGCTGACGTGTAGACGGTATTGTACGCCCCGCTGGGAAGAATCGCCGGGCGATCGAGCTGGGCCTGGTTCCGTGCGGCCCGCTCTTCCTCGGTGGCAAACTCTCGTTCGCCGATCTGGGGCGCCCGTTCCATGGGCGTGGAGTACACGTCGAGCCAGATGCCTTCCAGGTTCGGATGCCCCCACGCGGTCGCACTCGGAGCCTGGCCCCTCACCGAAACCTGCAGGAGCACCGTGACGGTCGCGAGCACCATTGCCACACCGAGCAACTCAAGCAGTCGTCGCCTCATTTTCCATACCCCCCTGAGATCGCAACTCGCCCGCGAGGGGACCAGCCGTCGGGAACTCCTCGCCTCATGCCCCCGCTCGCCAGGTCCGTGATATTTGCTCTGCGCCCGTTCGACCGGGCCGCCGCCCGGGCGCGGGGGGCCTTACTTGCCCGATCCGGCCCCCTGGTCCAGCTCGGCCGCGCGGGCGCCCGCCAGGATGTTGTGCATCCCGTAGTTCCCCTCGTGGCACGCGTACTCGAAGATCTCGCCCCCGAGCGGCACCATCGGAATCTCGGCCGTCCATGGGGTCGCGTACGTCGCCGGGTCGGTGACGGTGAAGCTGTAGTCGATGCGGTCGGCGTCGACCCGCGTGAACCGCTCGACCACTTGCGCCTGCTCGCTGCCGGCGTGCACCAGGTAGCGCACCCGCTGATCGCCCCTCGGGGTCAGGTTGGTCGTTTCGACCACCAGCGTGTCGCCGTCCCAGCGGGCGCGCGAATCGCCCATCCACTGGCCGAGCTGCGGCGGCACGTGGGCGCGTCCGTCCAGCGGGATGATCCGCGCGTCGTGGATCATCTCCACCAGGATCACGACGTAGTCGGGGGTCTGCAGGATCTGGTAGTTGTGGTTGTAGAAGCCGGGGATCATGGCGCCCGGCATGCCGCGCGTGAGGCACCGGTCGTAGAGGTTCAGGTCCTCCCACGTGTCGAACTGCGTGCCGTCCCGCAACGCCGCGAACGCCGCGTCGCTCTCGCGCACGCGCTCCGTCCGCGCCGGGTACCTCCCGTCGGGCGGGTCCACGATGAGCGATGTCTGATTGGTCCGCACGCCGCGGTCGAGCCAGAAGTCGTTGTAGGCGCCGGTGCTGCCGGGGGGCGGCGGCCGATCGCGGGCGGCGTCGGCCTCCGCGTCGAAGGCCGCACGCTCCTCGTCGGAGAGCACCGTCCGCCCTCCGAGCTCGCTCGGCCGCTCGAGCGGCGTCGTGGTGCGGTTCGTCCACACCCCCTGGAGGTCGGGATCGCCCCACGGGGTTCGCTCCGGCGGCTGGGCGGCCGCGAGCATCGGAAAGAGGACGACGGCCGACAGAATCGCGATAACGTGCCTCATGCTGCACCTCCTCATCGTGTCCATCCTTATACCCGAATGTCGCCCGGCGAGCCAGCGGTTTCGGCGCGGCAGGGGTCGGGTGAGAAGCGTCAAGGAGTCGGTTTTTGGGCTGCCGCCTGCCGTTCGAGGTTGCGGTGGATCTCGAGGATGTGACGAATGTCGTGATTGCCCTCGTGGCAGCCGTACTCGAACAGCGGACCCCTGGTCTTCACCAACGGAATCTCCGCACTCCACGGGCTCATCCACGTCGTCGGATCGGTGACCGTGAACTCGTAGTGAATCCGATCGGCGCTGGCGCGGGTAAAGCGTTCCACGACGTGGAGTGTGCCGCCGGATCCCTGGAAGCGTCTCCTCTCGGCGTAGTTTCGGGTTTCGACGACCAGCGTATCCCCATCCCAGCGGCCGCGCGAGTCGCCGGGGAACTGGCGAATCGTGTCCGGGATGTGCGGGCGCCCGTCGAGCGGGATGATGCGTGGGGCGTTGTTGGCCAGCTCGCTGAACACCACGACATGATCCGGCGTCTGGAAGATCTGATGAATGTCGTTGTAGGACGGCGGCATCATGGGCGGACCCTCGTGCGACCATGCGAGGCAGCGCTCGGGCAAAGGCCGGGTCTCGTGGCTGTCGAACGCGCTCGGTTGCGCCTGCGCAGCCCTGGCGGCGGCCGCTCGCGCCGCGGCGTTCGGCGTCAGCGGCGGGAATCGGCCATTCCGCGGATCGGTGATCAATGACGTTCGCCGACTCGACAGCCCCTTTGGGATCGGCGTGCGCAGCCAGACCTCATTGTCGTAGTGGATGTGATGACGCTCGTCGGGAGTGCGGTTGGCTTGATACTTGTATCTCTCGATTTCCCCTCGATCCTCGATATAGAGGATTTCGCGCGCGGACGGGTCGACGCCTTCGGCAGTGAGCTGCCGCTGCAGCCAAGCCGTCTCCTCTTCCGTGAAGAACTCCCTGTCGCCCAGATGAGCAGGCCGCTCGAACGGCGTAAAGGTCTGGGTCGTCCAGTAGCCCTGGAGGTCAGGCCGACCGTCGGGGGTGCGAGGCAGTACCCACTCCGCCGCCCCGTCCGCGCCGCTTCGGACCTGATCCTGTGCAGACGCGGAAACCGGCGCCGCGAGCTCGATCGCGACAACCGCGGCCAGCGCGGCAAGAGTGGCATGGCGCATGTGATCCTCCCCAGGCTCAGGTCCAACAGTGCCGGATGCGCCCATGATCGCCTACGAGGGGCCCCTTGTTCAAGTCGCGGTGGGGGCCCCCTCGACGATGAAGCCATGATCGCTGCTTCTCCAAGATCCGCGCCATCGAAAGGAGGGCCTGGCAGCCCGTGACGAAAGTCCCCGCTGCATTCGACCGGCGATGCATCCCGCCGGTCTCGGTGCAACGCGGGGTTTCACCACGAGCTGCTGGGGAGCGTGGCCGGTGGGCGCTTCGCGTTCGCTGACGTCCCTCATTGACCCGGGGATTCCATCGCCAATATCATCGCGCGATGGCCACTGCGATCGATCGGGTGAGGCGGATCGTCGTTCCGAAGAACCCGCGCGCACGCTTCGACCGCGGTTGCGGGCGCGGCCCCGCTGTCGTGCGGAAGAGGGGGTTCCGGGGCATCACGGCGGCGCTCGCGCGACTCCGGATGTCCGATCGCCCTGCACCGAGCCGAACCGCCGTTGCCGTCGCCTGCGCCGTCGTCTGCCTGACGGCGGTCGGCCTGCACGCCGAGGACTGGCCGCAGTGGCGGGGCGCCAACCGGAATGCCGTGTGGCACGAGACCGGCCTCGTCGAGCGCTTCGCGGACGACGGCCTGCTCGTGAAGTGGCGGACGCCGGTGCGCGGCGGCCTGGCCGGGCCGGCCGTAGCGGATGGCCGCGTCTTCGTCCTCGACTACGAGGAGACGCCGGGCAGCCGCACCATGGATGGCCACGAGCGGCTGCTCGCGCTCGACGAGGAGACCGGCGCCGTACTGTGGACGCAGGAATGGCCCGCAGCCTACCGTAACATCCACTACAAGTTCGCGATCGGTCCCCGCGCGACGCCCGCCGTCGACGGCGACCGGGTCTATATCCTGGGCGCTGCCGGAACGCTGTCGTGCTTCGACACCGCGACCGGCGACCTCGTCTGGCGGGTGGACACCGTCGCCGACTACGGGGTGACGGTGCCGGTCTTCGGCGTGTCGCAGTCACCGCTGGTCGAGGGCGAGCACCTGATCGCGCTGCTCGGCGGCGAGCCGGACGCGATGGTGGTGGCGTTCGACAAGGCGACCGGCGCCGAGACGTGGCGCGCGATAGAGACGACCTCGGAAGCGGGGTACTCGTCGCCGATCGTGATCGACGCCGGCGGCGTCCGGCAGTTGATTGTGTGGTACCCGGCCGCAGTGACTTCGCTCGATCCGGCGACCGGCAACATCTGGTGGCAGCACGACTTCCCGGTTCCGAGCGGGTACACGATCGGGACGCCGGTCCGGAACGGACGCTACCTGCTCGTGACGCAGATGGAGAACGGCGGCCTGATGCTGGCCCTCAACCCCGACCGTCCGGCGGCCCGCCTGCTCTGGGAAGGCGCGAACCCCAACCGGACCGACCGCCCGCCGCAACGGTCGCTGATCTCGACGCCGGTGGTTGCGGGCGACGCGATCTACGGCCTCAACAGCTACGGCGAGTTCCGCGGCGTTGACGCGAGGAACGGCGCACGGCTCTGGTCGACCGACCGGCTGACGCCGGACGAGCGGTGGGCGACCGCGTACCTCGTGCGGAACGGCGACCGGTGGTTCGTGGTCAACGAGACGGGCGAGCTCATCATCGCGCGCTTCACGACGGGCGGGTACGAGGAGGTCGACCGGACGCTCCTGCTGACCCCGACCACCCGCACCCAGGGCGGCGCCTCCGGGCGCTGGGACGACCGCCCGGTCCTGTGGGCCCATCCCGCGTTCGCGAACCGCCACGTCGTGGCGCGCAACGACGCCGAGGTCGTGCGGCTGTCGCTCGCCGCCGAGGACTACGAGTAGCCTGCCGGAGCCAGAATAGCCCGCGCACGCAGGAGATCCTGTCGCCGCGGTGCAGGTCGCCTCCGTTCGCAGCCCGGTCTCCGCAGTCGAGTCTCCCTCCGGTGGTCCTGTCAGGAGACGGTTGGTGAGGCCGTCACTGCTGGTAGCGGCGTCGAGCGCGACGATCGACCACCTCGATGCCCGGCTGGATGAGTTGGATGCCGCTTCGTGGCGCGCCCGAGACATCGAGATGGCCGTCTTCACGGCACAGAGATGCGGACTGAAGGTGAACCCGTTGACGTAGTTGGCGGAACGACACCCGCTTCGTCTGATCATCGAAAACCAGGCCGTTCCCATGCGACCGGATGACGCGACCCAACGCGCCCGCGGCCTGATGGCGGGCATCGCGGCCGGCAATCTCCTCGAGATTGTGCAGGAGGGTCGGTCTCGAAGACCGCAACGGATCAACTCCCGGATCGTCTGTCGGAAAGAGCACGTCTCGGCAACTCCTCGACCACCGTCACGTTGCCGGCTGCGGTAATGCGGGCGATGAAAGGCCCGGGCCGTCGGCAGATGCGTCGAATGCGGGGAAGTGCCTTGACAAGTACCGCCGCCTGCTCATGTCCCGACAAGTCGGCTGCGGTAAGCAGGAAGGCCTTGACCTTCGCTCTCATGAGCGCCTGGCGCTCCAGCGTGCGGCGTCGGATGTTGCGATCCTTCGACAGAAACACCCATCCTTGCACTCCGACGGCGGTCAGGAGCGTTTCGTCGTCGGTGCTGGAATCGAAGTGCTCCGTGAGCACTTCAACGGTCGCGCCGGCGTGTCGCAGGGCTTCGGGCACCAACCGGGTGCCGAGGTTGTGATCGATCAGGAAAACGGGCTCAGGCTGCCTTGAGGTTGAGCTCGCATCGGATCGCTTCCTCGATTTCCGCCGGCGTTCGCCCATAGTCGTGAACCAGGTCCGTGATGGAATCCCCGGCCTTGTAGCGGTCTGCCACTTCCGCGGTCGAGACCCGCGTCCCGGCGATCACGGCCCGCCCGAACGCGACGGCTGGATCGATGGCGATGACGCGGGGCTGGCGCTCCGCTGCGTGCCGATCCTGTGGGCTCTTGCGCGTGAAGAGAAAGAACCTAGTGGCGATCCCGGCCGGGTTGCGCTCGATCCGGTCCAGGTGCATGTCGAGCAGCTCCAGCATGGAGGTCTGCCCGTCGTGGCCGGCGTCGATGAGTTGGTCGAGGCGGTGAACGAGAATCGTCTTCCCGTCAGTGCGCATCTGTTCGTCGATCAGCGGGCGTGCCACGCCGAGCCGCGACTGCAGGTAGTCCAGCGCGTTCCCGATCACGCGCATCCGAACGCCGTGCACGTGCCGGAGGGCGGCCAGCACGTGCAGCTCGAGCATGTTCTCGAACGACAGAAGATGCTGCGACGGCTCGACCATGCTCACCAGTGGGCGCGGACGCCCACCGCTGGGGTCGCTCCTGCCGGAAACCCAATCGTGGAGCGTTCGGTGGGGAATTCCGAGGTACCTCGACGCCTCTGCCTTGGTGTAGGCCGGCATCGCGCGGGGCTCTGGAGACCGGGCACGACGTCCGTAACGCGTCGCTGCTGCCACTGGCCTCCCCCTTCTCACGCGGAATTCTGTGCCCAGGGCCAGACTACGATGAATCCGTAGCGGCAGGCGGGCGCCTCGCCGCTCTCGGTGCAACGCGGGCTGCTACGGGACGACGATCCCCTCGAACTGGATGCGGATCTGCGGCCGCACTCTCAGGAGACCGAGCATGACGACGGGAGGCTCCACGCCGTAGGCGGTCATGTCGAGCCGCACCTCCCCCGCGATCTCGACGCCCGCCCCGGACGGCGTCAGCGAGATCGGGAAGCTCACCGGCTTCGTGACGCCCTGGATGGTGAGCGCGCCGCTGGCTTCGGCGCCCTCGCCGGACGCTTCGTAGCTCTCGAGCCGGAAGGTGATCTCGGCGAACTCGGCCGGCTTCATCGCCTCGAACAGATGCTCGGTCATCGTTTCGTCGGGGCACTCGAAGTCGGCCACCGGCACGGTGAGCGCCACCGACTGAACGCCGCCGGCGAAGCCGGGCGCCGGCGTGGACGAGCCGGGGGTCACCTCGGCCGTCCCATTCACCGAGCAGGTCCATCCCCGGATTGTCGAGGTGCCGGACACGGTGAACTCGACCGCGGACGGTTGCGCGACCGCCGGGGAACCGGCCAGCAGCGCGAGACCGACGGAGACGGCGGTCACGAACCGGAGCGAGAGACTTTTTCGAGGGGCGACGGGCATCCTGGATCCTCCGAGTGCCTCAGTTCAATCGTCAAAGCCCGAAGCCGAACCGGTTGTCGCGCATCATGATGGGATTCTTCCCCTCCATGACGAAGCGCGACGTGATCTGCTCGAGGGAGGTCGTCCGGGTCTGCCGCATGGCGATGCGGAACTCTGCGAGCATCAGGTCGATCACCTTGGCGACGCCGTCCTCGCCGAAGGCGCCGAGACCCCACACGTAGGGGCGGCCGATCCCGACCGCGTCTGCGCCCAGCGCCAGCGCCTTGAAGATGTCGGTGCCGCGGCGGACGCCGCTGTCGATGAACACCGGCACCCGCCCCCTGACCGCGGCGACGACCTCGGGCAACGAGTCGATCGACGACCAGAGGCTGTTCACGGCCCGGCCGCCGTGATTGGACACGAAGATGCCGTCCGCGCCGTGCTCGATGGCCTGCTCCGCGCCCTCGGCGGTCATGATGCCCTTCAGGATGAGCTTCATGTCGCTGGCGTCCTTGAGACGCTTGACGTAGTCCCAGGTATAGGGGTAGCGAGGGCCGGCCGGGCCCTCCAGCCCCGCCCGCATCGGCCGCAGGTAGTCCGGCTGGTGCTGGTGGCAGTTCTGGCACAGCACCGACTCGTAACCCTCGCCGGCCAGCGTGCGCCGCTGCAGCTCGCGATTGCTGCCGCCCAGCAGGTCGATGGTCCACACCAGGGCGGGGCAACCGGCGCCGGCGACGCGGTCGATGACCCGCTTGTTCACGTTCCAGTCGGGCGCCGTGTAGATCTGGAACCAGTGCGGCTCGCCGCGGGCCTCGGCGATCTCGTCGTACGACTGCGAGCTCTGATGCGACTGCAACTGCAGGACGCCTCTCGCCCGGGCGGCCCGGGCAGCGCCGCTCTCGCCCTGCGTGTGATAGGCCTCGAGGCTCGCGACGGGACAGAGAAAGAGGGGCGAGTCCCATCGGCGGCCAAAGAGCTCGACCGACGTGTCGAGCCCGGTCGCCGCCTCGCCGCCGAGCCGCCGGGGACGCAGCATCAGGCGCTGGAACCCTTCCCGGTTCGCCCTTCTCGTCTCGTAGTCGTCGACCCCCATGTGCAGGTAGTCCCAGTGCTGGGCGAGGTTGTTGGCATGCGCCGCGCGCTCGAAGTCCCAGACGTTGACCGCGTCGTCCTGCGACTCGATGACCTGTCCCGTCAACTGGTCCTCCAGGGCGTTCTGGGGAGGCAGCGCGGGGTCCTCCAGGGCGTTGAAACGAGGCTGCGTCAGCGACGCGAACATCTCCGCCCCGCACTCGGGGCAGTGCGGCGCCGCGGACCCGGATGTCGCGTTGTGCTCCGCCTCGCGCGCGAGCGCACGCTGCCAGCTCGCCGGCAGGCCCGACGAGGCCAGACCCAGCAACGGGCTGGCCGCCAGCAGCTTGAAGAACTGACGCCGGCTCGCTTCGCGGCCGGGCAAACGTGTCTCGGATCTGGGTCCACTCATCGTCAACTCTCCTCGCCGGCCCGCGATGCGGCATCGAATCGGCGCGCGGTCGCCGCCAGCCTTCGGTCCGCAAAGTGTAGCCGAACGGTTGGCGAATGCAACCGGCGCGGGCTGCTGGCAGCCCGTGGCGAAACCCCGCGTTGCACCGAGAGCGGCGAGTGCGCCAGCGGGCTGAAGGGCGCCCTCGGGCAAAGAACGCCCGTGCCTGACAAGGCGTGAGGAGGGCGCATATTGGGCATATGGCAACCGCGGACTGCAAGCAGTCCGTCCGAACAACGCAGTCAGGCGGGATGCATCGCCGCTCGAATGCCGCGGGGACTTTCGCCGCGGGCCGCTACGGCAGTCTGAAGACGAAGAGCATGTTGCCGCGGCCCGGCTGCCGGATCTCGGGGGTGAGCCCCCGGAAGTTGATGCCGCCGCCGGCCGCGATGGCGATGTACTGCACGCCCTCGTGCAGGTAGGACACCGGAAACCCGCCCGCGCTCGAGTTGAGAATCTGCTCCCACCGGACGTCGCCGGTTCGGGCGTCGAAGGCGCGGAAGCGCCGGGCGTCGTCGGTCACGAACACCAAGCCGCCGCCCGTGGTGAGCACCGAGCCGCCGATGCCGGCGCGCTGCCGATACACCCACAGCGGCTCGCCCGTGGTGAGGTCGATGGCGCTGAACTGCCCGATCTGGCCGTCGATGTCCGGGGCCGGCTCCTGCGCGATCCGCGCCGAGCCGTGGTGGAGACCGGGCCGGTCGCGGAACTCGTTCAGGGTCAGGTTCATGCAGACGTTGTTGGTCGGCGCGTACAGCACGTTCGTCCCCGGGTGGTAGGCGGTGGCCTGCCAGTTGATGCCGCCCAGCGCGCTCGGGCAGACGAAGACCGGCTTGCCGACCTCCGGGAACTTGAGCGACTCGTTCAGGAGAACCCGGCGGCTCTCCGCGTCGATGTCCACCACGACGTTCTGCCGGTTGGTGGGCTGGGCCCAGAGAAAGGCGCCGGTGGCGGCGTCCAGGGCCCAAACGATGCCGGTCTTGCCGGGGATCCCGGTCACGATCTTGCGCCTTCTCCCCGGCGTGATCGCGCCGTTCCGCCACTCGACCGCGCCGGGCGAGACCTCGGTCTCGACGACCAGCCGCGCGAAAGGATGGTCGAGGTCCCACTCGTCGTTGGGGATGTGCTGGAAATACCAGACGATCTCGCCCGTGTCGGCGTTCAGGGCGAGCGTCGAGTTCGTATACAGAACGTCGCCGTCGCCGGTGCCGCGCTGCACCGAGCCCCACGGAATCGGCACGCCGACGCCGGTGAAGATCAGGTTCAACTCGGGGTCGAAGCTGGGCGCGTTCCAGGCCGAGCCGCCCCGCCGGTCCGCGTCGGGAACGTCTCCCCAACTGTCGTACCCGAACTCGCCCCGGCCGGGAATGGTGTACGTCCGCCACACCTCGGCCCCCGTGTCGACGTCGTGGGCCGACACCCAGCAGCGGGTGTTGAGGTGATAGCAGCCGGACATGCCGGCGACGACGCGCCCCTTGATCACCATCGGACCGCCGGAGTAGTGCTGGCCGATGGTCCAATCGCCGACCGGGACGTCCCATTCGACCTCGCCGGTCCGAGCGTTCAGGGCCACCAGGTGGGCGTCGTGCGTGGCGATGAACAGCTTGTCGTCGTACAGCGCGCCGTTGCGGGTGGCGCAGGCCAGCGCCGCCGCGTGCTCGACCTGCTCCCGGCGATACTCCCAGAGGCGGGAGCCGTCCCGCACGTCGAGCGCCTCGACGAAGTCGCACGCCTGCACCAGGAACATCATCCCGTCGTGCACGAGCGGCGTCGTCTCCTGCCGGCCCTCCTCCATCGTCCAGGCCCACGCCAGACGCAGGCTGCCGACGTTCGAAGTGTCGATCTGATCGAGCGGGCTGTGCCCCCAATGGCCGTAGGTCCGCCGCCACATCGGCCAGTCGCCCGGCGGCGGGTCCGCCAGCATGTCCCCGGTCACCGGCGTGTAGGCGTCGGCGACGGACTGCGCCGAGGCGAACGCCCCGGCGCACACGAAGCAGATCAGGACGACGCCGAGACTCCGCCGCGTCACGATGCGCATGTGTTCTCCTCCCGCGGCGGCCGTATTCTTCTTGCAGTACTGTGGCAGGCGTGAGCGGAACAGGGGCCGCGGAAGGCCCCCTGCTCCCCTTCCGAAGCGATCAGTGCCCGTCCCCGGCGTCGTCGCCCTCGACAGGCAGCGCCATCGCGGCCAGTCCGTCCCGGAGCTGCACGATCACGAACTGCCGGCCCTCGTGCATCCAGCTCGACATCCCGTAGCGCGTCAGGCCCGGAATATCGACCGCCCCGAGCCGCTCGCCGGTCCGCTTGTCGATGGCGAAGAGGTGCGGCGTGTCGTCGGCGGTCTGGCCGCCGGCCAGGAGCATCGTCGGCGTGACGACCATCGCGGCGTTGCCGCCGCGGCCGCGGTTCACCTCGACGCCGTCGAGTCCCTGCACGAGGGGGTGATTGCGGATGCGATCCTGCGTCGCCTGCGGGGCGTCCCCGTGCGGGGCCACCCACAGATGCTCGCCGGTGTTCACGTCGATCGCGGTGATGCGCCCGACCGGCCCCTTCCAGATCGGGAGTCCGTCCAGCGTGGCCGCCTCGATGCTGCCGCGCACCGTCGTCGCGACCGCGGCCCAGTCCGTATGCGTCGTGCCCGACTGCTCGAGCTCTTCGAGCGGCGAGTCCACGCCCGCCATCACCTGCAGCCGGAAGCAGCCGCTCTGCGAGCTCACGAACATGATGCCCGCCACCGGGTCCCCGACGGCCGGCCCGGTGATGTTGGTGCCGCCCCCGCCGCCCGGGCAGTTCCACGCCGGTCCCGCCGGGTCATCGATGGTCCTCGGCGGATCGAACAGCCCGTTGAAGAGGTTGTTCTCCAGCGCCACCTGACGCGCCGCCTCCTTGATCTCCGGCGTGTAGTCGATCAGGTGATCCTCGGTCCGCCCCTGGAGGTCGTACGCCGCGGGCCGGGTCGGGAACGGCTGGGTCAGGGAGAGCTGCTCGCCCGGGATGTTGGACGGCGGGACGGAGCGCTCCTCGATGGGCCAGATCGGCTCGCCGGTCTCCCGGTCGATGGCATACAGGAAGGCCTGCTTCGTCGCCTGGAAGAGCCCCTTGACCTCCCGCCCGTCGACGGTCACGTCCATCAGGACCGGCGCGGTCGGCGTGTCGTAGTTCCAGATGTCGTGGTGAACCATCTGGTAGTGCCAGCGCCGCTCTCCGGTGTCGGCATCGAGCGCGAAGATGCTCGTGCTGAACAGGTTGTCGCCGGGGTGGTGCCCGCCGTAGTAGTCGATGGTGGCGCCGTTGGTCACGATGTAGACCAGCCCGAGCTCGGGGTCGGCCGACATCGGGGCCCAGGACGACACGTCCCCGATCCACTGCCAGGCGTCGTTCTCCCAGGTCTCGTGTCCGAACTCGCCCGGCCGCGGAACCACGTGGAACTTCCACTTGAAGTCGCCGGTCCGCGCGTCGTAGGCGAGGATGTCGCCCGGCACGTTCTCCACCCGGGTCTGCAGGTAGCCCTGCTCGGCCGAGTTGCCGATCACCACGGTGTCGTTGACCACGATCGGCGGTGACGACGCGGTGATGTAGCCGATCTCCCTCGGGATGCCGATGAAGGGGTCGTAGGGCCGGTCCATGCTCGTCCAGGGGCCCCAGTCGGCGATCAGGTCCTCCACCAGGTCGACGGTGCCGGTGGAGCCGAAGCCGTCGAGGGGCACCGGGCGTCCCCAGCCCTCCAGCGGCTCGCCGGTGTCGGCGTCTAGCGCGTGCAGGAAGAAACCGGGCGAGGTGATGAACACGACCCCGCGGCCGTCGATCTCGGCGTAGGCGATGCCCTTGCCGTAGCCCTTGCGCATCGAGTACTCGTAGCGATAGGTGTTGGGCTCCCGGAAGCTCCAGAGCAGCTCGCCGGTCGCGGGGTCGAGGGCGACCACGTGGCGCCGGTTCCCGGCGACGGTGATGAGCTTGCCGTCTATGTAGGTGGGCGTAGCCCGCGCGGTGCTGGGGCCGAAGCTGGTCGCATTCCACTCCCAGGC
Organism: Vicinamibacterales bacterium; assembly: GCA_965229825.1. GTDB lineage: Bacteria > Acidobacteriota > Vicinamibacteria > Vicinamibacterales > UBA8438 > JAJEEA01. The sequence goes on along the minus strand of CBDDJQ010000005.1, from coordinate 205,170 downwards.
GACCTCGAGCTGCTCGAAGTTCGACGGATCGAGCTCGTCGGCCGTCGTGTATCGCGTGTGCCAGGCGTCGCCGCCCAGGTAGGTCCATTGTCCGTCGGCGGTTCCGGGCCCCTGGGCCGTCGCGCCCGCCGGCGCCAGCAAGCCGCACGCCACCGCCGACACGAGCCCGAACACCACAGCCGATGTTCGACCGGCCTTGCGTCGTTCTTCGGTTCTCATTCCCGTCACTCCCGTGATTCTGGTCCGCACAGTCCGAGCCCCCCGGCGACGACCCGCAGGGCCGCTATGGTAGCAGCCGCCACGGAGATATGCGACTTGCGCCGTCGATTCCGGGAGCCCCGGGCGAAGTCCCCGCCGCATTCGACCGGCATGCATCCCGCGCCTCGCCGTTCTCGGTGCAACGCGCGGTCTCACCATGGGCTCCCAGGCGCGCCGGGCCGGCGGCGGACAGCGTGGTTGGTGGCGCCGGGAGCAAATCTGCCACCCGTGGTGTCCGGAACGGACCGGGATGGGATGGCGGCCCGAGCCTCCGTGGACAGTCGAGATCCGAACCGAGGCCGCGGGCCGCCGTCTGATTGGCGCCGAACAAGAACGTTGAAATTGCCGCTATCCCCACAACAAACATGTCGATTCGCGCGCCAGCCGCTCGCGATGACGAACGGACCCACCTGACAAAAAAGTAGCTGTTGTCATTGGGAGAACGCCCACCCGGACCCCGTCCGGCACACCGGCGGCGGAGGAGCGGCACGAGTCTTGCTGTGCAACGTTGTTGCAAACAGAGGCCCGATAGCCTTCCGGCAACCAGCAATGCAATGGAGGAGTATCGTTCGTGCTCAGTCACAGACACCGTAGCAACCGTGCCCGGGGCGGACGACGCGGCCACCCGACGACGGCGCTCCTCGTGGCGCTGGCCGGCTGGATCGGCGCGGCGGGTCCGCTCCACGCCCAGGACACCGACGAGGAAGAGCCGGCGCCGCCGCCCCCGGTCTCGATCGGCGGCGGCCTGCAGACCAGCTTCCTGCACCGCACCTCGGAGGACGCCGACGCCTCGCAGCACTTCCGGGTGAACAGCCTGCGCATGTACCTGAACGGGGCGGCCACCAGCAAGATCAAGTTCATGGTGAACACCGACATCAACTACGGCGGCTCGCTCGGCGCGCCGGGGCCCCAGGACACCTCGTTCCAGATTCTCGACGCCGTCGCCCAGTTCGAGATGTCGGACACGTTCAACGTGTGGGTGGGGCGGTTCCTGCCCCCGAGCGACCGCGCCAACCTGTACGGCCCCTTCTACGCGCACCACTGGGCGGTCTACTCGGACGGGGTGCAGGACGGCTATCCCTTCGTCTTCCAGGGCCGCGACAACGGCGCCGCCTGGTGGGGGCAGTTCGACAAGGTCAAGCTGTCGGCGGGCGCCTTCGACGGCCTGTCCGCGACCGGCAATTCGTCGCTCATCGGGGCGGGCCGCATCCAGGTGGACTTCTGGGACGCCGAGCCGGGCTACTACCTGAACAGCACCTACTACGGCGACAGGAACCTCCTCGCCATCGGCCTCGCCGGCCAGACCCAGGCCGACGCGGGGTCCGCGTACTCCGTCGACTTCCTCGTGGAGCGCAAGGCCGGCGACGGCGGCGCCGTGTCCTTCGAGGCCGAGTGGGCCCGCTATGACCAGCTCGGCGGCTACGACCCGCGGTACCTGACGAACGACGGCGGCTACCTGCTCGCCGCCTACCTGTTTCCCCAGCGCGTGGGCAACGGCCAGTTCGAGCTGCTCGGCAAGTACGCCCGCGCCCGATTCCGGGAGGGCATGACCCCCGACTACGACCAGACGACGACGGAATTCAACCTCAACTACGTCATCCGGCAGTTCAATGCGCGCGTGATGATCTTCGTCAAGGACACCGCCTATACCGACGTCAACCCCGACGACTTCCAGGTCGGGCTCGGGCTGCAGTTGCAGATGTAGCGATGCGTTCATCCACAGGAGCCAAACCATGAAACTCACACATGCATGTCTCGTCGCCGGCCTCACCGCCGCGCTCAGCGGATGCGGCGGGTCCGGCGACGAGTCCGGGTCCGCGCCGGGAGCCGCCGGCGATCCCATCAAGGTCGGCGTCCTCCACTCGCTGTCGGGCACCATGGCCATCAGCGAGACGACGCTGAAGGACACCATCCTGATGATGGTCGAGGAGCAGAACGCCAAGGGCGGCCTGCTCGGCCGGCCGGTCGAGGCGGTGGTCGTCGATCCGGCGTCCGACTGGCCGCTGTTCGCCGAGCGGGCGCGCGAGCTGCTCGAGTCCGAGCAGGTCGACGTCGTGTTCGGCTGCTGGACCTCGGTGTCCCGGAAGTCGGTGCTTCCAGTATTCGAGGAGAACAACGGCCTGCTCTTCTACCCGGTCCAGTACGAGGGCGAGGAGTCGTCGAAGAACGTCATCTATACGGGCGCCGCCCCGAATCAGCAGGCGATCCCGGCCGTCGACTATCTGATGAACGAGGTCGGCATCGAGCGCTGGGTGCTCGAAGGCACCGACTACGTCTATCCCCGCACCACCAATCGCATTCTCGAGGCGTACCTGAAGCAGCAGGGCGTGGCGGACGAGGACATCGACATCAACTACACCCCCTTCGGGCATTCCGACTGGCAGACCCGCGTGTCCGCCATCCGCCGCTTCGGCTCGGCCGGCAAGCCGACGGCGGTGGTCTCCACCGTGAACGGGGACGCCAACGTCCCGTTCTATCTGGAGCTCGCGAACCAGGAGGTCTCGGCGGACGACATTCCCGTCGTGGCGTTCTCGGTGGGCGAGGAAGAGCTGTCGGGCCTCGACACCACGCCGCTGGTCGGACACCTCGCCGCCTGGAACTACTTCCAGAGCGTGGACTCGCCGCCGAATGCGGAGTTCATCGCCAGATGGAAGCAATTCGTCGACAATGAGGAGCGGACGACCAACGATCCCATGGAGGCGCACTACATCGGGTTCAACCTCTGGGTCCAGGCGGTGGAGAAGGCCGGCACGACAGAGGTCGACGCGGTGCTGGCGGCGCTGCCGGGCACGGAGGCTCCCAATCTGACCGGGGGCATCGCGCGGGTCCTGCCGAACCACCACATCACCAAGCCGGTGTACATCGGCGAGGTGCAGGCGAACGGCCAGTTCGACGTGGTCTGGCAGACCGACGGCACCGTGCCGGGCGACGCCTGGTCCGACTATCTGCCGGTCAGCGAGGTCACCGAGGCGGACTGGGTGGAGCGGAATTGCGGAAACTACAACACCGAGACGCAGGTGTGCTCCGGACAGAACTACGAATAGCCGGGAGAGGCCCCGGCAGGCGGTGGCTCGGATGGCTGCTGCTCGCCGGGTGCCTCGTCGGCTATCCGGTCTCGGCGCCGGCGCAGACCGACGACGACGGATTCCGCGCGGTCGTCGCCGAGCTCGCCGGCGCCAACTTCCGCCAGAAGGAGGCGCTCGCCGAGACCTTGCTCGCCACCGGCCACGACAGCGTCCGCGCGGTGCTCACGGCCCTGCTCGAAGATCGCCTGTTCCGGCGCGAGCGTGATGGACAGGTCTTCGTCGTGGAGTCGAACGACGAGCGCCTGACCGCCTACCGACTGCTCGATCCCGCCACCCTCGCCGGCGCCGGGACGGCCGCCCCCGACGGGCTGGAACGCATCATCACCAACAACCGGCTCCGGCGGTTCCTCCGGACCGCGATGGCCCGGTTCGACGCGTCCGGCCCCGACCCCCGCGTGCGTCTCGAGGCGGTGCAGCTGCTGCTGCGCAGTCTCGACGACGCCACCTTCGATCTGCTGCGCCGGCGGTCGGCGGCAGAGACCGACCCCGACGTGGCCTTCGAGCTCGAGACGGCGCTCTCGATCGAGGCCCTCGACGAGGCGGACCCGCGCGTCCGCCTCGAAGCCGTCGAACGGCTCTCCGGCCGCCTGAACCCCGTCGTCCACAACCGCCTGTCGGCGCTGATGCAGACCGCCGAGGACGGCGGATTCGCCGAGCCGGACGAGGCCGTCCGCGCCGCCGCGGCCGACGCGCTCTGGCAGATAGACTCGCGGCGCAACGTCTACTCGGTGCTCGAGACGGTGGCCTTCGGCCTGAGCCTGGGGTCGGTGCTGGTGCTGGTGGCCATCGGCCTCGCCATCACGTTCGGGGTCATGGGCGTCATCAACATGGCCCACGGCGAGCTGATGATGCTCGGGGCCTACACGACCTACGTCGTGCAGTTGTGGATGCCGGACCACATCGGCATTTCCCTGCTGGTGGCGGTGCCCGCGGCGTTCGTCGTCGCGGGGGCGGCGGGCGTGCTCATCGAGCGGACGGTCATCCGGTTCCTCTACGGCCGCCCCCTCGAGACCCTGCTGGCCACGTTCGGCGTGAGCCTCATTCTGCAGCAGCTCGTGCGGTCGGTGTTTTCGGCCAACAACCGCGCCGTCATCACCCCGGCGTGGATGAGCGGGGCGCTGCGGTTCAACGAGGCGTTTTCACTCACCTACAACCGCGTTTACATCGTCCTGTTCGCGCTGATCGTGTTCGCCCTCGTGCTGGCGGTGCTGCGGTACACGCGCCTGGGCCTCGACATCCGCGCCGTCTCCCAGAACCGCACGATGGCCCGGGCGATGGGGGTTCGGACCGAGTGGGTCGACGCGATGACGTTCGGACTCGGCGCGGGGATCGCCGGGGTGGCCGGAGTGGCCCTGACCCAGTTGACGAACGTCGGCCCCAACCTCGGCCAGTCCTACATCGTCGACTCCTTCATGGTCGTGGTGTTCGGCGGGGTCGGCAATCTCTGGGGCACGCTCATCGGCGGCATGTCGCTGGGCATCGTGAACAAGCTGCTGGAGCCGTTCGCCGGCGCCGTGCTCGGCAAGATCCTGGTGCTGGTCGCCCTGATCCTCTTCATCCAGCGCCGTCCCCGCGGCCTGTTCCCCCAGACCGGACGGGCGGCGGAGAGCGGGTGATGAAGACGCCCGCCCCGCATCCGGCGCCGTCCCCGCGGCCTGTTCCCCCAGACGGGCCGGCGGCTGAGAGCGCGTGATGAAGACGCCCGCCCTGCGCCTGCCGGCCGCGATCGCGGATCGCGGCAGTCTGGTGTTCCTCGCCTCGCTGGCGGTGGTGGCGCTGGCCGCGCCGATCTTCCACCTGGCGGTGCCGGAGTCGTCGCCGGTCCACCTGTCGAGCTACGCCGTCGGCCTCATCGGCAAGTACCTCTGCTATGCGCTGCTCGCCCTCGCCGTCGATTTCATCTGGGGCTACTGCGGCATCCTGAGCCTGGGGCACGCGGCGTTCTTCACCCTCGGGGGCTACGCGATGGGGATGTACCTCATGCGCCAGATCGGCCCCCGGGGCGTCTACGGGCACCCGGTCCTGCCCGACTTCATGGTGTTCCTGAACTGGACGGAGCTGCCGTGGTTCTGGTACGGCTTCGACCGGTTCTGGTTCGCCCTCTTCATGGTGGCGCTGGTCCCCGGCGCCCTCGCGTTCGTCTTCGGGTGGCTGGCGTTTCGATCCCGGGTCACCGGGGTCTATCTCTCGATCATCACGCAAGCCCTCACCTACGCCCTGATGCTCGCGTTCTTCCGGAACGACATGGGCTTCGGCGGCAACAACGGCTTCACCGACTTCAAGGAACTGCTCGGATTCGACCTGCAGAGCGACGCCACCCGCTCCGCTCTCCTCGCCGCGACCGCGGTGGCCCTCGGGGCCGGCTACTGGGTCTGCCGGGCCGTCCTCGCGTCGCGCACCGGCCGAGTGCTGCGCGCGATCCGCGACGCCGAGAGCCGCACCCGGTTTCTCGGCTACCGGGTGCAGGACTACAAGCTCTGGGTGTTTGTCCTCTCGGCGGTGCTCGCGGGGGTGGCGGGGGCCCTGTACGTGCCGCAGGCGGGCATCATCAATCCCAGCGAGTTCGAGCCCATCAACTCCATCGAGGTGGTGATCTGGGTGGCGGTGGGGGGGCGCGGCACGCTGTGGGGCGCGGCGGCGGGGGCGGTGCTCGTGAACTACGCGAAGACCTGGTTCACGGGGGCGCTGCCCGACGTGTGGCTCTACGCGCTCGGCGCGATGTTCGTGGGGGTCACCCTGTTCCTGCCCCGCGGGCTCGCCGGGCTGCTGCCCGCCCGGAGTCGGGACGAATGACCGCCGACCCCCGTCCCGGCACGTCCGCGAGCCGGCGCGACGCCTGGCGCGAGAAGCGCGAGGCGGCGGCGGAGCGGCAGCCGTCGGTGCTGACGGGCGACGTGCTCTACCTGCAGCACGTGACGGTGAGCTTCGACGGCTTCAAGGCCCTCGACGATCTCACGCTGCACGTCGATCCGGGCGAGCTGCTCTGCGTCATCGGACCGAACGGCGCCGGCAAGACCACGATGATGGACGTCATCACCGGCAAGACCCGGCCCGACGAGGGGCGGGTGTTCTTCGGGAACCTGACCAACCTGCTCACGATGAGCGAGCCCGAGATCGCGCAGGCCGGCATCGGCCGCAAGTTCCAGAAGCCGACGGTCTTCGACTTCCTCACCGTCTTCGAGAACCTCGAGCTCGCCCTGGCCGGCGAGAAGTCGTTCTGGCACACCTTCTTCGCGCGCCTGACGCGCCGGGACCGCGAGCGCATCGACGAGGTGCTCGAGACCACCGGGCTGGCGTCGAAGCGGGGGTCACCGGCCGGCACCCTGGCGCACGGCCAGAAGCAGTGGCTCGAGATCGGTATGCTGCTGATGCAGGAACCGAAGCTGCTCCTGGTGGACGAGCCGGTCGCGGGCATGACGCCGCAGGAGACCGAGCGCACCGGCGAGCTGCTGCTGTCGCTGGCGGGGCTGCACTCGGTGGTCGTCGTCGAACACGACATGGAGTTCGTCCGGTCGATCGCGAGGCGGGTGGCGGTCCTGCACGAGGGACGGGTGCTGGCCGAAGGCGACATGGACGCCGTGCAGTCCGACCCGCGCGTCATCGAGGTGTACCTGGGGGCATGAGCCTGCTCGAGATCCGCGGCCTCAACCAGTCGTACGGCGGCAGCCGTACGTTGTGGGACATCGACCTCGACGTGGCGGCGGGGACCCGCCTGTGCCTGATGGGACGCAACGGCATGGGCAAGACCACGCTCCTCAGGTGCGTCATGGGGTTGATTCCGGTGAAGTCCGGCGCGATTGCGTTCGACGGCGCCGACCTCCTTGCGCGTCCCCCCGAGAGCCGGGCGCGGCTGGGCATCGGGTACGTGCCCCAGGGGCGCGAGATCTTCCCGCAGCTCACCGTCGAGGAGAACCTCCAGATCGGACTCGGAGCGCGGCGCGACGGCCGCCGCGGGGGCATCCCCGACCGCGTCTTCGAGCTGTTCCCGGTGCTGAAGCAGATGCTGCAGCGGCGGGGCGGCGACCTGTCGGGCGGCCAGCAGCAGCAACTGGCGATCGGACGCGCCCTGGTGCTCGAGCCCCGGCTGCTCATTCTCGACGAGCCCACCGAGGGCATCCAGCCGAACATCGTCCACGAGATCGGCGATATCATCGTCCGGCTCAACCGGGAGGCCGGCGTGACGGTGCTGCTGGTCGAGCAGAAGCTGCCGTTCGCCCGCCGCGTAGCCACCGAGTTCCACATCCTCGACAAGGGGCGCTCCGTGGCGCGCGGCACGATCGACGACCTCAGCGACGATGACATCCGCGAGCACCTCTCGGTGTGAGCCCGGCCTCGACGTCCCCCCGCCGGACGACGGGCCGGCGCCCCCCGGGACGGCGCCGCAGCCGGGCCGCGGCCGGATCGCGGTCGAGCGGGTTCACGGGCGGAGCGTCGTCTGCCGGGCCTACGCGACGAGCCCGCTGCGCCTCCTGACGCCGAAGAACCACGGGCACGCGGCCTGGGTCTATGCGTCGAGTCACGGCGGCGGGCTCGTCGACGGCGACGACATCGCGGTGCAGGCCTCGGTCGGGGCCGGAGCCGCCGCGTTCCTGTCGACGCAGTCGGCCACCAAGGTCTACCGGTCGCCGCGGGGAACCCGGACGGCGCTCGACGCCGAGGTCGGCGAGGACGGCCTGCTCGTCGCCGCCCCGGACGCCGTCGTCTGCTTCGCGGGGTCCCGCTACCAGCAGACGCAGCGGGTCGCCGTCGCCGCCGGGGGCCGGCTCGTCCTCGTCGACCGGGTCACCTCGGGCCGGCGGGAGTCGGGCGAGAGATGGCTCTTCGACGAGTACGTCAGCCGTACCGTGGTGCATCTCGGCGGCCGCCTCGTCGTGCACGACGCGCTGGCCCTGCGCGCGTCGGACGGCGGGCTCGCCGCCCGCTTCGACCGCTACGACGTGCTGGCCGTCGCGACGGTGATAGGCCGCGGTCTCGAGGACGAGATCGCGCGGATCGACGCCCGGGTCCGGGCCGAACCGGTGAGGCGCCGGGCCGACCGGCTCATCGCCGCCGCACCGGTGGGCGACACCGGGTGTATCCTGCGCATCGCCGGCCGAACGATGGAAGACGTCGACGGCACGCTGCAGGACCTGCTCGGTTTTCTGCCCGGGCTCCTCGGCGACAACCCGTGGGCGCGGAAATGGTGACGACATGCATCTGACACCCCGCGAGGTCGACAAGCTGATCCTGCACCAGGCCGGGTTTCTCGCCCAGAAGCGGCTTGCCCGCGGGGTCCGGCTGAACTACGTCGAGGCGGTCGCGCTGATCGCGACGCAGTTGCTGGAGTTCATCCGCGACGGCCGGTCGGTGGCCGACCTGATGGACCTGGGGCGCCGCTTCCTCGGCACGCGGGACGTCCTCGACGGGATTCCCGACATGGTGGACGAGGTGCAGGTGGAGGGCACGTTTCCGGACGGCACGAAGCTCGTGACCGTCCACCGCCCCATCGTCGCCGAGCACGGAGACCACGCCCTGGCCCTCTACGGCAGCTTTCTCACGCCGCAGGCGCCCGAGGCGGCGGTCGGAGCGCCGGCGTCGACGCTGGCCGGCGCCCCCGGCGAGATCCTGGCCGCCAGCGGGGAGATCACCCTGAACGACGGCCGCGCCACCGTCGAGGTGAGCGTCGCGAACACCGGCGACCGGCCGATCCAGGTCGGAAGCCACTACCACTTCTACGAGACCAATCGCGCGCTGACGTTCGACCCGCGGGCCGCGTACGGGCGCCGCCTGGACATTCCCGCGGGCACCGCGGTCCGGTTCGAGCCGGGCGAGCGCAAGACCGTGACGCTGGTGCCCATCGCCGGCGACCGCGTCGTCCGCGGCGGAAACGCGTGGGCGAGCGGCCCCGTCGACGAGAGCCGCGATCTGGAGAATCGGGAGTAGCCATGCCGCACCGCATCGACCGACGGCACTACGCGGACCTCTACGGGCCCACCACCGGCGACCGGCTGCGCCTGGGGGACACCGGCCTGGTGGCCGAAGTGGAGGAGGATGCGACCGTCTACGGCGACGAATGCAAGTTCGGAGGCGGCAAGGTCCTGCGCGACGGCATGGGGCAGGCGGCGGGGGTGTCGGACGAGCGCGCCCTCGACTGCGTGATCACCAACGCCCTGATCGTCGACTGGACGGGCATCCGGAAAGCCGACGTCGGCATCAAGAACGGGCGCATCGCGGGCATCGGCAAGGCCGGCAACCCCGACGTCATGGCCGGGGTGAGCGAGGATCTCGTGGTAGGGGTGACCACGGAGGCCATCGCGGGCGAGGGGATGATTCTGACCGCCGGCGCCATCGACGCCCACGTGCACTTCATCTCTCCCCAGCAGGTGTACGAGGCGGTCGCCAGCGGCGTGACGACATTCATCGGCGGCGGGACCGGACCGGCCACCGGCACCAAGGCGACGACGTGCACGCCGGGCAGCCGGCACATCCGGCTCATGCTGCAGGCGAACGACCCCCTGCCGATGAACTTCGGCTTTCTCGGCAAAGGCAACACGTCCCTGCCGGAGGGACTCGAGGAGCAGATCCGGAGCGGCGCCCTCGGGCTGAAGCTGCACGAGGACTGGGGCTCGACGCCGGCCACCATCGACTGCTGCCTGACCGAGGCGGACCGCTTCGACGTCCAGGTCGCGATTCACACCGACACGCTGAACGAGTCGGGGTTCGTGGACGCCTCGATGGCCGCGTTCAAGGGGCGGACCATTCACACCTACCACACCGAGGGGGCGGGCGGCGGGCATGCGCCGGACATCATCCGCGTCTGCGGCGAGCCGAACGTGCTGCCGAGCTCGACCAACCCGACGCGGCCCTATACCGTCAACACCCTCGACGAGCATCTCGACATGCTCATGGTCTGCCATCACCTCGACAAGAACACGCCCGAAGACGTCGCCTTCGCGGAGAGCCGCATTCGCGGGCAGACCATCGCGGCCGAGGACGTGCTCCACGACCTCGGGGCGATCAGCATCATGGCGAGCGACAGCCAGGCCATGGGACGCGTGGGAGAGGTCATCACGCGCACGTGGCAGACCGCCGACAAGATGCGGGCCGAGCGCGGCCGGCTGGACGCCGAGCAGGGCGACAACGACAACCTGCGCATCCGGCGGTACGTGGCCAAGTACACCGTGAACCCCGCGATCGCCCACGGTATCGCGCACGACGTGGGCTCGGTCGAGGTCGGCAAGCTCGCCGACCTGGTGCTGTGGAAACCGGCGTTCTTCGGCGCCAGGCCCGAGCTGATCCTCAAGGGCGGGTTCATCGCCTGGTCGCAGATGGGCGACGCCAACGCCTCGATACCGACGCCGCAGCCCCAGTTGATGCGCCCGATGTTCGGCGCCTACGGGCGGGCCACCGGCGCGACGTCGCTGGCCTTCGTTTCCGGGTTGTCGCTCGAGGCAGGGACGGTCGAGGGCTACGGACTGACCAAGGGGCTGTCGGCGGTGCGCGGCTGCCGCACCATCGGCAAGCGGGACATGAAGCTCAACGACGCGCTGCCGCGCATCGAGGTCGACCCGGAGACCTACGTCGTCAAGGCCGACGGCGAGGTCCTGACGGCCGAGGCGGCGCCGGTGCTGCCCCTCGCCCAGCGCTACTGCCTGTTCTAGCGCCAGCCCCTTGGATTCCGACATGTCCGACTGGCTCGCCTGGCAGGTCGTGGACTCGGCGTTTCCGGTCGGGGTGTTCGCGCACTCCTGGGGCCTCGAAGCGGCGTGGCAGGCCGGCCACGTGGACGGCGACGCCGCGTTGCGGCGGTTCCTGACGGAGTCGATTCAGCAGACGGGATGGGGGGCGCTGCCCCTCGTGAACACCGCGTACCGGCGACCGGAGCGGCTCGAAGAGCTGGACGCGCTGCATCAGGCGTTTCTCACCAACGCCGTGGCCAACCGGGCCAGCCGGGTGCAGGGCCGCAGCCTCGCCGCCACCGCGTCCCGGGTCTGGCCCTCACCCGCGATGACCGCCCTCGAGTCCCGGGTCCAGCGGGGATGGGCGCACGTGGCGCCGATCTCGGGGGTCGTCTTTCGCACCCTCGGGCTGTCGCAGGCGACCGCCGGAAAGGCGGTCCTCTACGGCACCGCCCGCGGCGTCCTGTCCGCCGCGGTCCGGCTGGGCATCGTCGGCAGCTATGGGGCGCAGCGGATGCAGCACGAGGCGGAAGCCTGCCTCGACGCGACGCTCGAGACCTGCGCCGGGCTCGCGGCCGAGGAGATCTGTCAGACCGCGCCGATCATCGATCTCCTGCAGGGTGCGCACGATCGGCTGTATTCGCGCCTGTTCCAATCGTAGAATGGCGCCAAGGCCGAGGAGGAACGCCGCGACATGCACTACACACCTGACCATCCGCACGATCACGGGCCCGGCGTCTACGCCGACCGCGACGAGCCACACGCGCGCGACTACCGCCAGCGTGCGTTCACGGTCGGCATCGGCGGACCCGTAGGCAGCGGGAAGACGGCGCTGCTCCTCGCGCTGTGCCGCCGGCTCCGCGACCGCTACAGTCTCGCCGTCGTCACCAACGACATCTTCACGAAGGAGGACGGCGAGTTCCTCGTGCGCCACGAGGCGCTCGAGACCCACCGCATCACCGCGGTCGAGACCGGCGGCTGCCCGCACACGGCGGTGCGCGACGACGTGAGCCGGAACCTCGACGCGCTGTCCCAGCTCATGGCCGCGGTGGGCCCCGAGCTGCTGTTCGTCGAGAGCGGCGGGGACAACCTCGCCGCCCAGTTCAGCCGCGACCTCGCCGACTTCACGATCTACGTCATCGACGTGTCCGGCGGCGACAAGATCCCCCGCAAGGGAGGACCGGGCATCACCCAGTCGGACCTGCTCGTGATCAACAAGACCGACCTTGCGCCCCTGATCGGCGCCGATCTCGAGGTCATGGCCCGCGACTCGCGGCGCATGCGCGGCGACGGCCCGTTCGTGTTCGCCCAGGTGACCAACGGCGTGGGCGTGGACACCATCACCGGCGCCGTGGTCGAGGGCCTGGAGGCGACCCGCGCGCGGCCGGCGTGAGAGGAAACCGGTTTTCACCACGGGCTCCTGGAGCCGGTGGCCGAGGCCCCCGGTTCACCGCGGGCTCCTGGTCGCCGTCCGCGCCGGGGGGCCCATCAGGACAGCCCCTATGAGAATCCCGTTCCTGTTGGCCGTTCTCGCGATCCTGCCCGCCGGTCCCGCCGCCGCGGACGGCGAGGAGTCGTACCTGACCCGCTGCTCACTGTGCCACGGCGGCGACGGCACCGGCAGCGATCGGGCCGGCTCGATCGTGCCGGTGCTGTACGCGAGCGGGCCCGACCGGCTCGCGCGGATCATCACCGAGGGGGTTCCCGCGCGGGGCATGCCGCGGTTCGAGCTGCCCGAGGCGGAGCTCGCCGACCTCGTCGCCTATCTGAAGGCGCTGGCCGCGGCCGCGGCCCCGGCCGCGCGCGACCCGCTGGCGCCGCGCCCGCGGCCGGGCTCGCTGCCCCTGGCGGACGGGAGCTCGCTCGACGGCACCCTCCTCAACGAGAGCGGGTTCGACGCCCAGCTCCGGACACCCGACGGGCGCCTCCGCCTGCTGCGGCGGGAGGGCGGCGCCTACCGCGAGCCGGCCATCGCCCCCGCCGTCGACTGGCCGTCCTACCACGGCAGCGACTCCGGGAACCGCCACAGTCCGCTCGATCAGATCCACCCGGGCAACGTCGCGGGTCTGGCCCCGCAGTGGTTCTTTCCGATCCCGGACGTGCCGATGCTGGAGGGAACGCCGGTGGTGATCGCCGGCGTCATGTACGTCACCGCCGTGAACCAGGTGTACGCGCTCGACGCGGTGACCGGGCGCGAGATCTGGCGCTATGCGCAGCCGCGCACCGAGGGGCTCGTCGGCGATCCCGCGATCGGGCTCAACCGCGGGGTCGCGGTGCGCGGGGACCGCGTGTTCACGGTCACCGACCACGCCCACGTCATCGCCCTCGACCGCTTCACCGGCACGCTGGCGTGGGACGCCGAGATGGACGACTATCGCGAGCACTACGGCGCGGTGGCGGCGCCGCTGGTGGTCGGCGACCTCGTCGTCGCGGGCATCAGCGCCGGCGACACCGGGCTCCGCGGATTCCTCGACGCCTACCGCGCCGACACCGGCGAACGGGCGTGGCGCTTCTGGACGATCCCGGCGCCGGGCGAGCCCGGGTCGGAGACCTGGGGCGATCCGGAAGTACTCCGCCGCGGGTGCGGCGCCACGTGGCTGACCGGCAGCTACGACGCCGAGCTGGATCTGCTCTATTGGGCGACCGGCAACCCCTGTCCGGACCTGAACGGCGACCGGCGGCCCGGCGACAACCTGTACACCAACTCGGTGGTCGCGCTCAGGCCCGAGACCGGGGAGCTCGTGTGGTACTTCCAGTTCACGCCGCACGACACCCACGACTGGGACGCGCAGGAGCCGCTGCTGCTGATCGACGAGGAGTTCCGGGGCCGGCCGCGCAAGCTGCTCGTGCAGGGCAACCGCAACGGTTTCTTCTACGTGCTCGACCGCACCGACGGCCGGTTCCTGCTCGGCGAGCCGTTCGTGAACCAGACCTGGGCCGAAGGGCTCGACGATTCGGGACGGCCCATCGTGCGGCCCGGCACCGACCCGACCGAGGCGGGAACCGACGTCTGTCCCGCGATTCGCGGCGCCACCAACTGGTGGGCGACGAGCTACCACCCGGGAACCAGGCTCTTCTACCTGCTCGCCCACGAATCGTGCATGACCTACACGAAGAACGACCAGGAGTGGCAGCGCGGCCGGAGCTGGCTGGGGGGGACCGTCCGGCTCGCGGAGGGATCGCCCAACCGGAAGTTCATTCGCGCGGTCGACGTGCAGACCGGGCGCACCGTCTGGAGCTACGCGCAGACCGGGCAGGCGCAGACCTACTCGGGGGTCCTCTCGACGGCCGGCGACCTGGTGTTCTTCGGCGAGGACAGCGGCGCGTTCGCGGCCCTCGACGCGCACAGCGGCGAACCGCTCTGGCACTTCCAGGCGAACCAGGACTGGAAGGCGTCGCCGATGACCTACATGGTCGGCGGCCGGCAGTACGTCGCGATCGCTTCCGGGCTCGGTTTCTGGTCTTTCGCGCTACCGGAGTGACGGCCGGCCCGGCCGGCCGCGTGGTCCCATCCGGGACCGCCCGCCCGTGTCGCTCCCGCCGGGACGAATCCACGGGGCCGCTCGCCCTTCCTGGCAGCCGACGCCAGAAAGCCCCGCCGCATCGACCGGCGATACATCCTGCCCGAACAGCGCCCGCGGCCGCCTCCAGCCCGCGGCCGCCTTCCGCCCGCGACCGCCCTCGCCGGTCTCGGGGCAACGCAGGGACCTGCCAGCGTCTCCCCCGCGGTTGACACGCCGGTTGAAGCCGCACACCATGTCGTCACATTCACCGGGAGGCCAAGAAATGCTGATGAATCGACGCCAGTTCGTCCGTACCGCGGCCGGCGCCGCGGCCGGCACCGCGATCGGCGCCCGCGCGACGCACCTGCTCGCGGCGCCCTACGACGTGATCGTGAAGGGCGGACGCGTCCTCGATCCCTCCCTACGGATCAACGCGGCCCTCGACGTGGCGATCGCCGGCGGCCGCATCGCGGCGGTCGAGGCGGACATTCCGGCGGGTACGGCGGAAGTGATCGATGCGCGCGACCGGTTCGTGGTCCCGGGCCTGATCGACGTCCACACCCACTACGCGCGGGAAGCGGAAGGTCCCGCGATGTGCCTGGAGGACGGGGTGACGGCGTGGGTCGATGCCGGATCGGCGGGCGCGGACGCCATCGACGGCCAGGTGGAGATTGCGCGGGCGGCGCCGCAACAGGGCCGCCTGCTGGTCAACATCGGGCGCGCCGGCATCCTGCCCGGCGGCGACACCATGGACCTCGACCTCGCCGACGTCGACGCGGCGACGAACGCCATCGCGCGGCACCGCGATCTCGTCGTCGGGGTCAAGGCGCGGCTGACCAGGAACGTCGCGGCCGACGACCTCGAGGTCCTGCGCCGCGCCCAGGCCGCGGCCTCGGCCTTCGATCTGCCGGTGATGATCCACATGGGCCAGACGGTCTCGCCGCTGCCCGCGATCCTCGAACTGCTGAAGCCCGGCGACGTCGTCACCCACATGCTGGCGCCGCCCCCGAACGCTATCGTCGACGAGGCCGGCCGCATCCTGCCGGCGGTGCTCGAGGCCCGGCGCCGCGGCGTGTGGTTCGACATCGCCAACGGGCGGACCGGGCACGTGCGGTGGGACATCGTCGACCAGGTCATGCAGGCGGGCTTCTGGCCCGACACCATCTCCACCGACGGCAACATCACGAGCCGGTCCGTGGCCGGGGTCGTCGACCTGCCGAACGTCATGTCGAAGTTCCTGAACGCGGGGATGCCCCTGGACGAGGTGGTGGCGTGCGCGACCGTCAACGCCTCGCGCGTCTTCCCCCATCTCAACGACCGCGGCACCCTCCACGTGGGGGCGCGGGCCGATCTGGCGCTCCTCGACCTGCGGGTCGGCGTCTTCGAGTTCGTCGACAACTACGGGAATCTGCGGACCGACCGCAATCGCCTGTTCCCGAGCGGGACCGTGCTCGGCGGCCGGTGGATTCCGCGGGCCTAGGAGTCTGCGCCGCAGAAAAATCGATGCGAAAATTGTAGGCGAGAATCCAACGCTGGAAGGACTTGATGTCGACGACTTTTCGCCGCTACGTGCCGGAGCAGTCGCTGCTGTTGCCGCCCGACCTGCGTGATTGGCTGTCCGAGGGCCACTTGGCGCACCACATCAGCGATCTGGTGGACGGTCTGGATCTGACGGCGTTCTACGCCCCGTACGAAGGGGACGGTCGTCGCAACGCGCCGTATGAGCCCCGGATGATGGTGAAGATTCTGCTCTACGCGTATGCGACGGGGGTGTTCTCGTCGCGTGGAATCGCGAGGAAGCTGGAGGAGGACGTGGCGTTCCGGGTGCTGGCGGCGGGCAACTTTCCGCAGCACCGTACGGTGTGCGAGTTTCGTCGTCGTCATCTGGAGGATTTCAAGGCGCTGTTCGTGGAGGTGGTTCGTCTGGCGCGGGAGTTGGGGCTGGCGAGCTTTGGGAAGCTGTCGATTGACGGGACGAAGGTTCGCGCGAACGCGAGCAAGCACAAGGCGATGAGCTACGGCCGGATGCAGGAGGAGGAACGGCGTCTGGTCGAGGAGATCGAGACGTTGTTGCGGTCGGCGGATGCAGTCGACACGGCCGAGGACGTTCGCTTGGGAGCGGATGTGCGGGGGGACGAGTTGCCGGCGGAGTTGCGCCGGCGCGAGGAGCGTCTGGCCGCGATCCGGGCGGCGAAGGCGCGTCTGGAGGCAGCGGCTCGGTCGGCGGACGACACGCGGGGTCGTCAGCCGGGTCAGGCCCGCAACCCGAAGGGGGGTCGGCCCTACAAGCGGGCGTATGGCGAGCCTGAGGAGAAGGCCCAGAGCAATTTCACGGACCCGGAAAGCGGGATCATGAAGACGAGCAACGATGGATTCCAGCAGTGCTACAACGCGCAGGCGGCGGTGGACGGTGACCACCAGTTGGTGGTGTCGACGGAGCTGACGGCGAACGCGAGCGACCAGGGCGCCCTGCCGGTGTTGCTGGATGAAGTGAAGAAGACGTTCGACACTCAGCCGGAGAAGGTGTTGGCCGACGCGGGGTACTGCAACGAGCGGGACTTGGTGGAGCTGGAAGAGCGGGGCGTTGACGGGTATGTGTCGCTGGGCCGGGAGGGCAAGACAAATGCCGGCCGAGACTTGGACAAGCATCCGGCGACGGGTCGCATGCTGAAGAAGCTGGCCACGTCGGCGGGCCGGGCGGCGTATGCGGAACGCAAGTGGTTGTCGGAGGCCCCGTACGGCTGGATCAAGCACGTGTTGGGATTCCGGCGTTTCAGCCTGCGGGGACTGGCCAAGGTGCGTTGCGAGTGGGACTTGGTGTGCCTGGCGCTGAACGCCAAGCGCCTGCACGCGCTGATGGCGGCGTAGTCGCACAGATTATGGGGCTCGTCACGGCGGCCAATCGGTCCGAATCGTGCTCTCCGGCGGACCCTCCGGCCGATCAGGGCATGATTTTGCTGTTTGTTCGCAATTCACCGGGAAACGGCCGAGTTGTCGAGTTGCCCCGGCATGGGTGAGTCAGGTCGCGGGACGGCGCTCCATCTCATGCCGTAAATCTCCTGCGGCGCAGACTCCTAGCTATCGTCCGGGACTCGACGGCCAGGGACCTGGGCCGGGCGACTCTGCATCCAGGGAAGGTACCACGACCGATATCGACACCAACTGGGTGAAGGCTTGCGACGACCGCGACCCCCAACGGCTGTTCGGAGAGCTTCGGAGACGCGTAAATGCGGATGTCGAGGAGTACAACAGGCTCGGCCTCGACGCGGACAGCCAGTGCCAGGTCGAGAGCGGGCGCACCGACGCCAGCTTCTTCGTCGTGCGCGGGGGTCTGCGCGTCCACTTCGAGCTGAGTGGCAACTGCACCCGCGCTCTGGCGGCCAAGGAGAAGGAGATCATCGAGAGCCACGTCGTCGAGGTGATGCCTCGTATCGGCACCCGAGGCGTGCTCACCAATGCCGTGCTGCGCGGAGACGACATTGCCGTCTGGGAGTTCAGCTGGTGGACCCTTCAGCGCCTGTTCTTTGGGCAGAAGTTCGACTCGAACTTCAGGCTCTCGGAATAGCCGAGGGGCCGCAGCCATGACGGTGGATCCGGCCGTCACCAACTCGACCGGTCTGGCGCTCGACCTCGCCGGTGTCCTCTTGCTGTTCAAAGTGCGGGCTGCTGAGCGATGCGACGCGGAGGTTGCTGGTGATCGTGTGGAAAGTGATTGAGAGGATTGCCGAGTGGGCCCTCCTCCGGGCCTTCCACCGGGTCCGAGACTGGGCCCGTGACAACCCTCTTCTCGAACGCCTCTGGGTGTGCGTCTGCTACGACCCGAGCCGGGTGGTACCGCTCAACGGCATGATGATCCCGCAGATGATCCCGTTCAGCCGAATGGCCCCGCTCTCGGACGGCGAACGGAGCGCCCTGCTGAGGAGTTGGCGGAGTGGGTGCCGAGTCTGACGTTGGGGGATGCGCTAGAGCAGTTCGGCCCGAGGTCTCCTCTGCGCCGGACGGCGGAGACCTACAAGGCGGACGGCGACAGGAGGTTCCGGGAGACCCCAGTGGAGGTGTGGGAGCGCATGCACCGCCGGCTGCGCGAGCCGCCGCCGGGTGACGACCGGCGGAGCAGATTGGAGCGCGCCATCGGCGTCAAGCAGCCGACGCCGCTGACCGTGAGGGAGTTGATAGACGAGGAGCGACGAAGGTACGGAGGAGGCGGGGAATGTACATGAGCCGCCAGCTGACTGGGTCGCGGCGCTCGACCGCGACCATGCCACGCAGTAAACTCGGGCCGGACCTCTTCGAGCCGGACCACCTCGGGCACGCCGCCGAGCAGCACGCCGCACTGCTCGGCCTCATCGCGATTCCCCGTACTGTCAACGGTCATTCAAAATTCCCCACCTGCGGTCATCGAAAATTCCCCCACCCCCTGGTTGAATCGGACTGACAAAACGATGGCCGGTGGGCGCTGTGGGCAGGCCGTCTTGTGGCCTGTCCAAGTCGCGGTGGGCGCGCGCCAGCGCGTCCATGGCGACGGTAGCGTCCATGGGCCCCCGTCGTTCACGTTTCCGTCGTCGTCGGCTTGACCACCCCGGATTTCAGCTTGTCCTTCAACCGGTACGAGTCGCCCCGAATGCTGATGGTCACCGCGTGATGCAGAATCCGGTCGAGGATCGCGCTCGCGATCACCCGGTCTCCGAAGACGTCGCCCCAGCTCCCGAAGCTCTGGTTGCTGGTCAAGATCATCGGCCCGCGCTCGTAGCGCCGGCTGATGAGCTGGAAGAACAGCGTCGCCGCCTGGCGATCGATCGGCAGATACCCGATCTCGTCGATGATCAATAGCCGCGGGATCGTGTAGACCTTCAGCTTGTCGTCGAACCGGCCCTCGCTCAACGCCCGGGTGAGCGTGGTCAGCATCGCCGCGGCCGTCGTGAACAGCACCCGGTAGCCGCGCGCGATGGCCTTGAGTCCCAAACCCACGGCCAGGTGGGTCTTCCCGACTCCCGGCGGACCGAGCAGGACGAGGTTGTCCCCGTGCTCGACGAAGTGGCAGAGGCTCAGCTTCTGGACCTGCTTCCGGTCGACCGACGGCTGGTAGCGGAAGTCGAAGCTGTCGAGCCCTTTGATGAACGGGAACCGGGCCAGGTTCGTCCGCATCGTGACGTGCTTGGCAGTCTTGGCCTCCACCTCCTCGCTCAGCAGCCGGTCGAGGAAGTCGGCATACGAGAGCTCCTTCGCCGACGCCTCCTGGAGCAGGGCTTCGAGCCGCTCGCGCGCCGTGTTGAGGCGCAGCCGCTGCAGGAGCTCGTCGAGCCGAGTCATCTGCGGCGACATCATTCGGCACCCCCGAGGCCGTACGCCGCCTCGTAGCACGTGAGGTCGCGGACCTCGACATCGAGGGGGACCGCGGCGGTCGAGTACCCACCGGTCGAGTACCGCAGGCGGGCGTTGCGCGATATCGGTCCCGGTCCGTGCTCGGGCAGGATCCGGAGCTGGTGACGGCCTCCGAGCACCGGATGCGTGGCGACCACCTGGCTGCGGTGCCGGATCTCCAGCAACCCGTCGCGCCGGAGCACCTCGACCGACTGTCCGATCAGCGCGAACGGCACCGAATAGCGGTTCGTGTCGACGGTGACCAGGTAGTCGGTGGCCACCACCCGCGTCAGCGGCGCCTCGAGCCGAAACGCCCGACCCGCCGGCGTCGGCACCAAGGCGGCGCGTTCCCGGACAAAGCGGTCGATCGGCCGCTCGTGCGTCGTCCCGTGCACCCGCACATCGGCCACCGTCGCCGTCCACTCCTGGACCTGCTCGTTGAAGTCGAGTGCGCATTCCGGTGAAGTTGAACGCCAGATCCGGGGATGGTGAACACGGAATCCGGCGAACGTGAACGGCTCGTCGGAGCACAACGACGTTTCCTCGGTCGGTTTCCTCCCATCGGCTTCGCAACGGGTGTTCGAGTCCTACCCGTGACGTCGTTTTCGAAGAGTACAACGATCTTGCCTGTGGAGCGTATGGGCGGCGTTCTGGGCTGTCCAAGGCGGTGTGGGAAACGCGCCTCGACGCGGGTGCAGTCAGCCGCCAGCGTATCGTGCGCGTTTTCCATACCGCCGGTGCGCTCCACGGGCCGGCCTGCCCCCGGCGGGGACCGGCGGCGTGCTGGACCGGAGCTGACCTCGGTAGTGCCGCGGTGGGGACTGGCGTTGGGATGCTCATGTCGTCTGCCGGGTGCGGGTCTTCGGCGCGTCGTGCGTCCGTCGCATCGAGCGGCCCTTCAACTCGATGCGGTGCGCGTCGTGGAGCAGGCGGTCGCAGATGGCGTCGGCCTGGTTGGCGTCGCCGATGACGGCGTGCCAGTCGGCCACGGGCAACTGGCTGGCGATGAGGGTCGAGGCGCGTTCGGCCCGGTCCTCGATGACCTCGGTGAGGTCGCGCCGCTCGGCGTCGCGCAGCGGTGCGATCATCCAGTCGTCGATGGCGAGCAGGTCGAGCTTGGCGAGGCGAGTCAGGAGCCGGGCGTAGGACCCGTCGCCGCGGCCCACGGCGAGCTCGTGCAGCAGGCGCGGCATCCGGACGTAGCGTGCGGTGAAGCCGCGGCGGCAGGCCCGTTCGACGAACGCGCAACAGAGGAAGCTTTTTCCGATCCCGGTGGGACCGATCAGGACCAAGTTGTGACGCTCGGCGACCCACGCGCAGGCGCCGAGAGTCAGGACCTGCTGGCGGTTGAGCCGGCGCGGATGGGTGAAGTCGACGGCCTCGAGCGTGGCGGGATGGCGCAGCTTGGCGGCGCGGAGCCGCCGCTGGAGCTTGCGCTGCTCGCGGGCCGTCCATTCGGCGTCGACGAGCAGGCCGAAGCGTTCCTCGAAGCCGAGGGCGGCGGCCTCGGCGGTCTGGAGCTGGTGGTGGCAGGCGTCGGCCATCGCGCCGAGCTTCATGGCGTTGAGCTTGTCGAGGGTCTGTTCGATCAGCATGGGTCCTCCCCAGTGGTGGTCGCGGCGTAGTAGTCGGCGCCGCGGATGTTGGCGTGGGTGGGCGTCGGGGCGGTCTCGGCCGGCGGCTCCAGGGGCAGACGGTCCTGGCCGGTGGCGAGGATGTTCTTGACGGTGTGGAAGCGGCAGGAGCCGAGGGCCATGGCGCGGGCGCTCGCGGCGTCGAGCCGGGGGTTGCCGTGCTGCCGCCCCAACCGCATGAGCCCGAGCACGGCCTTGTATCCCTGCTCCGGATGGGGGCGGCTCTCGAGGATTCGAGCGACGAGCTCACCGGTCGCCGGTCCGACCTTCTCGGCCCAACGGATGAGACGCGACGGGGTCCACTCGGCGTGCGCGCGATGGGCGCTCGGCATGTGCTCGGCGACGGTGGACGGCTGTCCGTCGTAGCGGCGGGGGTGCGACGACACGCGGCGGCCTTTGAAGAAGACCTCGACGGTGGTCGTGGTGTAGCGGACCTCGACCTGCTCGCGGAGGAGCTGGAACGGCACGCTGTAGGCGTGCCGCTCGACGAGGACGTGGTAGTCGATGGAGACGCGGCACAGCTTCCAGTACGCGAGGACATAGCGCGTGGCCGGCAGGGGTCGTAGCGCCGGGCGGTCGAGCTGCTCGTAGAGGGCGCGGCGGCTGATGCCCAGCTTCTTCATCGGCCGGTCGTTGAGCGCGTCGAGGCGGACGCGGATCGCCAGGTTCAGGGCACCGAGGCTGAAGAACGTCTCGTCGCGGAGCCGGGCGAGTATCCACCGCTGGGCCAGGAGTACTGCGCCCTCCACGGCGGCTTTATCTCTTGGTTTCCTCGGCCGCGCCGGGACGACGACGGCGCCGTAGTGGGCGGCGAGGTCCTCGTAGGTGCGATTGACGCCCGGCTCGTAGCGGCAGGGACGCGTGATGGCGCTCTTGAGCTGGTCGGGGACCCACAAGGCCGTCGTGCCCCCGTAGTACCCGACCATGCGGGTGTGGGCGTCGACCCAGTCGGGCAACTGCTGGGTGGCGGTCGCCTCGGCGTAGGTTAAGCCGCTGGCGCCGAGCACGGCGACGAACAGCTCGACGCGTCGCAATTCTCCGGTGTGCCGGTCGACCAGCGCCGGACGTTTCCCCGAGAAGTCGATGAACGTCTTCTCGCCGGCGCGGTGGACCTGCCGCATCGACGGCCGCAGCCGTCGCGCCCACTGCCGGTAGAGCTCGCAGAACTGGGTGCGGCGGTAGCCGTGCGGATGAACCTGGGCGTACTCCTCCCAGAGGAGCTGCAGCGTGACGCCGTCGCGCTTGAGCTCGCGGTGGATGTACGCGCAGTCAGGCTGGCTCCGGTCGTGCACCGGGGCGGCGCGTGGGAACAACCGGGCCTCGAGGGCCGCGTCATCCAACTCGGCCGGCAGTGGCCAACCCAACCCTCGTTGTGCGGTCCGCTGCAGATACAGCGAGACCGTGCCCACGCCGATCGCGCAGGCTTGGGCTATCGCCCGGTGGGACAACCCCCGCTCGTGCTTGAGACGGAAAACCTCACGAATCTTCCTCACCAGTAGCCTCCGTGCCGGCATCGCCTCGCCCTCCTTTCGGAAGGCCAGCGTGCGGCGATCAGGCTACCGACGAGCGTTCACGATGACCGGATTCCGTGTTCAACTTCACCGGATCCCGTGTTCAACATCCCGGATCCGGTGTTCAACTTCCGCCGGATCCGGCGTTCAACTTCCGCCGGATTACGCAGTCGAGGTCGTCGCGGAACCGACGTCCGGCCAAGAAATTTCGCTTGAAATATTTAACGCCCGACTCGACCTTCCCCTTTGTTTGCGCCCGGTAGGGCCGGCACAGCCGCGGCTCGAAGCCCCAGAAGTCCGCGAACCCTTTGAACGTCGTGTTCCACCGCACCCCGTCGGCGCCGCACGGCGCGCACACCGTCCGCGGCCGGTCGTAGAGATGCTCCTGGGTGTGGCCGCTGAAGTGTGCGAACGCCTGCTCGTGCGCATCGAGCAGGTCGCCGAGCGCCTCGCTCAGACACGGCACGTAGAAGCTCCGCCGCGAGTAGCCGAGCGTCAGCACGAAGATGTGCCGCACCGCCCACTGTCCATCCACCGCGACCCGCGCCTGCCCCCAGTCGATCTGGCTCTGCAGTCCCGGCGGGGTCTCGAACCGCGTCCGCGTCACCGCCGCCTGCAACTGCGTCTCCCGCAACGGTCGCACGAACCGCTTCACCGTTTCGTAGCTGCCTCGGTACTGCCGGTGCCGGAGCTCCTGGAACAGAACCTGTGCCGAGTAGCCGACCTCCGCCGCCCGGCACCGCAGATACTCCGCGTGCGAGACCAACAGCGTGTCCGCCCGCGCCGCCCGCTGGTACGGTTCCACTCCCTCTGCCGAAGGCACCGGCGCACCGTCTTGCGGTCGAGGTCCAACTCGCGAGCAATCGCCCGAGTCGATCCGCCCGCTCCCGCTCGACGATGAATCTCTTCCCACCGATCTCGTCCGACCATCTCGACCTCCCCGAGCATCTGACGCTCTGGGTCGATCATCGTGGCTGTCGTAGACATCTGCCCTCCCCTCAATAATCGAGGTGAGGAGTTTTCAGTGACCACAGTGGGGGATTATTGGGTGACCGGTGACACGTACAGGTGACACCACGCCGCCGTGGGTCAGCAGGTCGCCCGGGCGCCACCTCGCCGGCGAGGCGCCCACACTTCCCGCGCTCGCGCGACGCGCTACTCGTCAGCCCAGTCGGGGCCGTAGCGGCGGGTCATGGTGCGGCCGGCCGATCGCTCGCACTCCCGGAAGTCGTTCCAGGTCGTGTCGCCGCGTACGGCGCGGCGGACGTCCATGCAGTCGTTGACGAGCCCAGAGAACTCGGCCCGTCGGCCGGTGTAGAAGCCGTACCAGCACGCGGCGACCCAAGAACTGCCATGGCGACACCGGCCCAGCTGACCCCGCTGACTCGGGACTCGGGCCATCGACGACGTTGCCGTTGACGCCGTTTTCTTCGGACATGACCTGCACCTCCTCGGTGTGTCGAACACCGGCGGGATTGCCGGCGTTCACGGGTGGTCGCAGGAGTCAACGTAGCACGGAGGGAGGTGGAAAATGCGGCGGTTGGTGCGGGAAAGTCAAAGTACTAGTGTAGTGTCCTAGTTAAACGATTGATTAACTGTGGCTGTCGAGCACTTGGCGGGCACGACCCACCTTCTCGATAATCTGCTCGGCCGATTTGGTCCACACCAACGGCTGCGGGTTCTCATTGTACTTGTCGATGTATTCCGCCAAGCGGGCTTCGAGCTCCTCCACCGAGGTGAACACTCCGCGTCGGAGCTGCCGGTCCGTCAACGTGCGGAAGAATCGCTCGACCACGTTCAGCCAAGACGAGCTCGTGGGGACGAAGTGCAGGAAGATGCGCTTCTGTTGCTCTATCCAACGCAACACTGTCTCATGCTTGTGCGTGGCGTAGTTGTCGAGAATGATGTGGATCTTCTGGTCCTTCGACACCGCCTTCTTGACCTTCTTCAGGAAACGTAGCACTTCCTGATGACGGTGCCGCCGGCACGACTCCCCAATGACCGCGCCCGTCGCCACTTCCAATGCCGCGAACAACGTGGTCGTCCCATGACGCTTATAGTCGTGGGTCATCGTGCCGCAGCGCCCCTTCTTGATTGGCAAACCCGGCTGAGTCCTGTCCAACGCCTGCACGTATTCGGTTACCGGGTGCGGGACTGATTTTCTCCAGTGGAAATGGGCGGAAATGAACCGAGCCGTCGGGGAAGTTGCTGCATGACGAGGTTGTCCCCGCGCAGATTTGTCGGCATCGCAGCGTCGGTCTCTGTGGCTGTGAGGAGGCCGGAAACGAGGGGCACGAGGGGCGACTCGCCGGCCGGCGGACCTGTGCAGAGCATGTCGCTGTTGAGAGCGCCCATGGCAGACTCGCAGTCCCATTGTCGCCAAGGCAGCTTGTCGGCGCGTCATCGGCAGCGACGGTCGGTCCGGCTGGTTCGCTCGCGGAGCGCTGGGTCTGGCGGCTCCGCGGCGCCCCGGTCCCCCGCGGCGGCGCGAGACCACGCGGGTCCCGGCGACGGCGCCGCCGCCATGAGGGACACGCGGCGGGGACCGACGCCGCGAACAGCGGCGAGCTGCCTGGTGGCGTTCCCGCCGCTGGCGGCGAAACCCACGGGTCGCGGGCTCGGGCGGCGGCGGGACGGCGCGGATTGAGTGCGGGCCGGGGGCGCGCAGGAGGACGGGAAGCGGATGAGCGGTTTCCACGCCGCCCGGCGTCAGGCGGGCGGCGGCAACGCAAGCGCTTCGGGCACGACGGGTTCGGGGGCGCACAGCATCGTCGTGATCAGCGAGCGCGGGTCGAGGTTGCGTTGGCGGGCGGTACGCACGACGCTGGCCAGCACCTGCTGGGTGTCGGCCCCGCGCCGGGTGCGGTTGCCGCCGCAGACCTTACGCGTGACCACTGCGGGTCGGATGGCCTGTTCGGCCCGCCAGTTGGTGGCGTCGATCGACGGGTCGCACAAGAAGAGGAACACCGCCGGGAATTCGTTGGCCAAGTGCTTGGCGAAGCGCTCGGCGGCGGCCAACGGCGGCGCGGTGTCGATCAGCCGGCCGAGCCGGGCGGCGAGCCGACCGCGGGCCGACGCCAGACCGTGCTCACTGATTTCGCCCGCGTTCGAGCGGGTCCGCAGGGCGAGGCCGTCCCGCAGGACCGCCTGCACCGCGCCCGCCCACGGGCTGTCGGGATGAGCGGCCTGCAAGTCCTTGCACCGTCTCAAGAGGTGGGCCAGGCACGTTTGATGCGGCGCCTTCTTGAAGCCGCGATAGGCCACCCACCCGTCCCGCACCAGCACGCCGGCGAAGTCGGGGCCGAGAACCGCCGCCGCCTCGGCGAACCCCCGGCCGTCGCAGATGGCATAGACCGTCGTCTCCGGGGTGGCGAACGCCCACAGCCAGTGGAGGATCGCGTTCACCCGCCAGCCGGTCTCATCCGGCGTGACCACCGGACTGCAGCGGACCTGCTCGCGCAGCGCCGCATACGCGGGCGCCGCCGCGTCGGCGGTGCGGTGCAGCAGTTGGACCAGGCCGCCCTTGGTCACCGACAGTCCGAACTGCGTCCGCAGAACGCGGACGACCTTCTCCAGCGGCATGCCCAGCTCGGTGTGCAACTCGACGACCAGCGCGGCGACGTTCGGGCCCAGTTGAGCGGCAGCCGCGCCCAACGCGTCGGAGGTCTGCAGCGCGTGCCGGCCCTGCACGCGCCGCTGACACTGCGAGCAGTGGCCCACCTCGATGTCGAAGCGCCGCACGAGGGGACGCACCTCGGGCAGGTCTTCCTGATACTGCGACGCCACACGGTCCAGCGCGACCGCGCCGCCGCAGTCCGGACAGCTCGTCGGGGCCGGCGCCACGTGGGTCTCGTCAGCCTGCGTCGGCGGCCGGCGGCGCCCCTGCCTGCCGTACTCCGCCCCGGCTCGCCGCCCGGGACGCCCGCCGCGTCCCTGCGGACGGTCCTTGGCGAAGGGGGCCGCTTGTCGGCGGCCGGCGCGCCGCGCCGCCTCGAGCTCCTTCTCCAGATGCTCGCTGCGGCGCTTCCAGTGATCCCGCTCCTCGATCAGCTTCGCCTTGTCTCGTTCGAGGCGCTCGATGCGCACGTCCCGAGGGTCTCGCTGAGGCCCAGGACCCTTCGAACCGCCGCGGTCATCGCTCTTGCGCGCCATACTTCACGTATCGGCACACGCCCGCCGTACCTGCACACCTTTTCGTGGATTTTCTCGCCACGACCCGCTAACCGAAGACGCCTGCACGGAGCTCTTTTCGTCCAAGCTGAACACTACCGCGTTCGCCGGTGGATCCAGGTAGAGCCCCACCACATCGTGTAGCTTTTCCTCAAATCGTGGGTCGTTGCTAAGCTTGAAGGTACGAATCAGGTGCGGTTTCAGGCCATGAGATCGCCAGACGCGGTGGACAAAGCTGTGCGTCGTCTTCATCGCCCGGGCCATCGTTCGCGTCGACCAGTGCGTTGCATCCGTCGGCGTCGTCTGGGTCGTTGCCTCGATGATTCTGGTCCGCAGCTCCGCTTGCCGCTCCGAACTCTTGCCGCCGTGATTGCCGCCGCGAGGCCGCTCGCTCTCGATCCCCTTCACACGTTCCTTCACGAAGCGGTTGCGCCACCGACCCACTGTGTTCTGGTCGATCCCCAATGCCGCGGCAATGGCTTGATTCGTCATGCCTGTGCACGCCATCAACACGATCTTGGAGCGTTCAACTAGCCGGACCGCGGCGCTGCGGGCTGACGCCCACGTCTCCAATAGCCGCCGTTCGTTGGGGGTGAGCGTCACCTGTGCAGCAACCCTCATCGGATGGATTCCTTCCGTTTTTGTCCGGTGCTGGCAGTGTATCCGCGCATGAGATTATAATCAAGTTTTTGTCCAGGACACTACACTAGAATGCCGGAAGCCCTGCGGGAACAGCACCGAGCGAGGCCGCTCGCCGACGGGCAGGAGAACTGACCAGGAGGGTGAGATGCTCAAGTGGAGGGTGATGGCCGTAGCGGGGCTATGCTTCGGGATGGTTGGTACGGCTTGGGGTCTGGCCCAGCGACAGAGGGCACCCGGCTTCTATGAGCTCCGCATCTACACCGCTCAGCCGGGTAGGAGGGATATGCTCGCCGAGCGTTTCGCCAGCCGCACGGCCGACATCTACTCGAGGCACGGGATCACGAACGTCGGGTACTGGATCCCGCAACAGTCCAACGAGGATCTCGGCATCAACGAGGACAATACGTTCATCTACATCCGGGGCTATCCGTCGAAGGCCGAGCGCGATCGTCGACTCACGGCCGCCCACGACGATCCCGAATTCACGGAGGGCGTCCGGAGGCAGGAGCGCGATCCCGAGCGGAAGCTCATCGTGAGGGCCTACAACATCGACATGGTGCCCAGCGGACCTCAGAGCGCGATCACCATCACGCCATGAGTTGCCAGGAGGTCGGGCGTCAGTACTCGATCGTCTCGCCCGGAAGCGGCGGCGCCAGCGGCGACGGGCGCCGGAGCATCGTGGCCTGCTCGTAGTCGTAGGCGTACCCAATCAGCTTCCCCTCGTCATGCGGTCGCCCCAGGAACGCCAGCGTCATCGGCAGCCCCTGCGTCCCGAACCCCATCGGCACCACGATGCTCGGGAAGCCGACGGAGCTGTACCCGGCCAGGGTTGACGGACTGCGCACGCCGTTCGTACCCACGTAGGTGGGATCGTCCGCCGTGAACGTCGGATCGCGAACGGGCGCGGCGAAGGCAGGGTGATACGGAGAGACCAGGGCGTCGAGCTCGTGCGTGTCGAAGAGCGCCAGCTTGAGCCGGGTGTTCCTCGGCAACACGTTCTCGACGAGATCCGTGTAGTCGGGATGGTCGGTCGAGGTCGCCTCGGCGCGCTCGAGCAGGTTCAGTGTCGCCGCATCGACGGGCAGCGACGACGCCGCCACCTCCGTCTCGTAGATCTCGAGGAATCGCGCCACCGTCTTGGGCACCTCGGGCCCGAAGGTGGCGAGATACGCCTCCCAGTCCGCCCTGAACCGGTAGTCGGCGATCACCCGAACGCCGTCGACAAACGAGCCGTCGAACCTCACCGGGTCGACGATCTCGGCTCCCAGCTCCCGCAGCGCGTCGATGGCGGCCTCGGCCAGCGCGTCGACCTCGGGGTCACCCCCGAAGTAGTCCCGAGCGACGCCCAGTCTGGCTCCCCGTAGCGAGCCGCGCTGGAGGAACTGCCGGTAATCGAACTCCGCGGCCTCCGGGCCGGCCGGATGCGTGGCATGGACCTCCGCGTTCCGCCCTTCCGGGTCGGCAGGATCTGGTCCGGCCAAGGCGTTCAGGAGGATCGCCGTGTCGGTCACGGTCCGGGTTATCGGACCGGCCGTGTCGAACAGGAGGTTCTTGGGGGCTATGCCGTCCCGGCTGATGAGCCCCGTCGTCGACCGAAGGCCGACGACGCCGCTGAACGACGAGGGGCCGCGGATCGAGGTGCTGGTGTCGGTGCCGACGGCCACCGCGACGAGGTTGGCGGCCACGGCTACCGCCGAGCCGCTGCTCGACCCGCTGGCCCGGCGCAACAGGTTGTAGGGGTTCAGGGTCCGGCCATCCACCGAGTTGTAGCTGTTGCCGCCGGCGAACTCGCCGAGCGACGCCTTGCCCAGGATGAGCGCACCAGCCCCGCGCAGCCGCCGCGTGATGAAGGCGTCGTCCGGAGGCACCGCGTCCTTGAGAATCACCGACCCGTTAGTGGTCGGCATGTCCGCCGTGTCGATGTTGTCCTTCAGCAGGACCGGGATGCAGTGCAGCGGGCCGCGCGGCCCCGAGGCGGCCCGCTCCTCGTCGAGCTGCCCCGCCGCCGCCAGCGCCCTTGGGTTGACCGTGATGATGCTGTTGAGGCGGGGGCCTGCATCATCGTAGGCCGCGATCCGGTCGAGGTAGAGCTGGGTGAGCGTGATGCAGGACAGCGCGCCGACATCGAACGCGGCGCTGATGTTGGCGATGGTGGCTTCTTCGAGCGAGAAGGATGTTACCGAACCCGCCGGCGTCGCTGGGGAACATCCACCGGCCAGGATGGCCTCGCTCAAGATGAGCGCCGCGACGCAGGATCCGGTGAGCGTCCGCACGGCCACCTCTCTTCGGCTCGGGGGGTTCCTGCCGCTCACTGCTCCTGCTCGTCGGTCGCCGCCTGCGCGTCGAGGACGCGCTGGCCGCTGAGGGCGTTGCGCACCGCCCAGTTGCCCTCGTGGCACGCGTACTCGTAGATCTCGTAGCCGGGGTCGAGGGTCAGGGGCATCTGGATGGTGAACGGCGCGGTGTACACGTTCGGGTCGGTGACGGTGACGGTCCAGATGATCGTGTCCTCGGAGACGCGGCGGAAGCGCTCCACCACCTCGAGCGCCTTGCTGGTCGGAATCCCCTTCAGCCGGCGGCCGGCGGCGCTCGACGCGATCCAGCCCCGGTTGTGGAAGTTCCTCGTCTCGACGACCAGGGTGTCGCCGTCCCAGTGGGCCCTGGAATCGCCCATCCACTGCCGGATGTTCGCGTCGATGTGCGGCTGATCCGCGAGGGGAATGATCCGGACGTCGTGGATCATCTCGTGCTGAATGGCGATGTGATCCGGCGTCTGGACGATCCGGTAGGCGTTGTTGTAGCCGGCCGGGAGCATCGAGCCGGGGACGCCGCGCGAGAGGCAGCGGTCCCAGACGCTCATGTGCAGGTAGTCGTCGCCGTTGTGGTCCAGGTTGTACTGCTTGGCGTCGAGCGCCCACTGCCGAATCCGCGCGCGCCCGTCGGGCGGGTCGACGATGAGCGACGTCTGCCCCGTCGACAGCACCGTATCCCCGGCGTCGAGCCAGTAGCTGCCGTAGCCGCCGACGTTGGCGGCGCCCGCCTCGTAGCGCTGCGCGGGGGCGTCGTCGCGCGCCTGCTCGTCCACGACGCGCTGCTGGTTGATCGCGGCAATCTCCTCGTCGGTCAGGAACGCGCGTCCCCCGACGTTGTCGGGCCGCTCGATCGGCGTCAGCGTCTTGTTCCCCCACATGCCCTGGAGGTCGGGCTGGCCGTCAGGGGTGCGGGGCAGCGTCCAGTCGGAATCGACGACGCGCTCGAGCTGCGCGCTCGCCCCGGCCGCCCCGCCGAGCAGGCCGGCGGCCGCGATGGCCGCGATGATCAGGTACCGGCAATTGGTGAATGTCCGCATCGGATAGCTCCTTCCGTAGCCCGAAAATGCCAATCGGCGGCTCCGGTCGCCGCCCCGCTGATCCGGCTGGAATCTGAACGCCCGGTGGCGTAGACCGCGCCCGTCCTCAACGTCCCGCCGCGGCTTCGCCGGGTTCCTCGCCCGATCGTCTCCCATTCCTCGGTCGGCTGCGCGCCCGTCCTCAACGTCCCGCCGCGGCTTCGCCGGTTCCTCGCCCGATCGTCTCCCACTCCCCGGTCGGCTGCGCGCCCGTCCTCAACGTCCCGCGGCGTCTGGGCGCGTTCCTGAACGCGGGCGCCGGCCAGCAGATTGGTCATGCCGTAATTGCCTTCGTGACAGGCGTACTCGAACAACGGCGCGTCGGTCCGCGTCATCGGGATCATCGCCGTGAACGGCTGCGAGAACGTCGCCGGATCGTCGACGGTGAACTCGTAGCGCAGGCGGTCGCCGTCTTCGCGGGTGAAGCGCTCGACGAGCCGCGCCGTCTCGCCGGACCCGTACGAACGGGCGATGGTGTAGAAGCTGCCGGTCTTGCTCGTGAAGTTGGTCGACTCGACGACGAGGCTGTCGCCCTCCCAGCGCCCGCGCGAATCACCGAGCCATTGGCGGACGTCGCCGGGCAGGTGCGGCACGTCGCCGAGGGGCACGATGCGGGCGTCGTGGACCATCTCGTTGAAGATCACGACGTGGTCGGGGGTCTGGAGGATCTGGATGTTGTTGTTGTAGGCGCTCGGCAGCATCGGCGGGCCGGCGTTGAAGCCGAGCATGCACCGCTCGGACAGACCGAGGTCTTCCGGCCCGTGCGCGGGCGAGCCGATGACGACCCGTTCGCGGACCGGCCGGCGCCGGGCCACGCGGCGCGCCTGGTCGGCGTCGTCCACGCCGTCGACCCTCGGCGGGATGCGGCCGTCCGGCGGGTCGACGATGAGCGACGTGCGGAGGTCCGCGGTCAGGCTGTCGCCGTAGTCCCACCAGAAGTCGTTGTAGGCGCGCTCGACGTCGCGGCTGGCGCCGCCGTCCCGGCGGTCCGCGTTCCGGCTCTCGAGCGCGGTGGTCCGGAACGCCGCGGCTTCCTCCGGATTGAGGACCGCCTTGTCGGCCAACGCCTCCGGCCGCTCCAGCGGCGTCAGCGTGCGGAAGTCCCAGACGCCGCCCAGATCCGGCGCGCCCCACGGCGTACGGGGTCCGGCCACGGCGGCCGCGCGGGCGGTCGCGGCGGCGTCGAACAGGGACAGGTCGATGGCGTTCGCCATCGCCTCGTAGCCGGCGTCGGACGGGTGCAGCCAGTCGCCGGCGTGCAGGTCCCAGCGAAACCGCGTCGGCTGGTCGGGGTCGCGCACCGCCGCGTCGAAGTCGATGACCCCGTCGTAGGCGCCGCTCGTGCGGATCCACGCGTTGAGGGTCTGCCGCTTGGCTTCGCCCGCTTCCGTCCAGTAGAAAGCGCCCTCGAACGGCAGGAGGGTGCCGCCGTAGACGGTCAACCCGCGCGCGTGCGCCCGCTGGATCAGCGTCCGGTGGCCCGCGATCAGGTCGTCGACCGACGGCCACGGGTCGTCGAACGCCATCCCGATATCGTTGGTCGTCTCGAGGACGATCACGTGGGTCGCCCCCGGCTGCAGCAGCACGTCGCGGTCGAACCGAGACAGGCCGCTCGGCCCGAAGAGCGCGTTCGGGTTCGGCGGCGCGCCGGTGTCCGGGGGCGCGGCACCGCCGGCGCGGCGCAGGATGCCGAGCCCCGCGTTGTGGCTGAGCACCCGGTTGCCGGCGATGCCCACGTTCAGGACGCCGGGCGCGGCGTCGCCGTGCTCGGCCGCGAGCCGCCGCGCCAGGAAGTCGGGCCAGCGGCGATTCGCGTCGACCGTCGACCCGGTGCCGTCGGTGATCGAGTCGCCCATCGCCACGATGGCGCCGGACGCCGACTCCGTCCACACGTCGACGCGCGACAGATAGAACCACTGCTGCGTGTCGCGATCGTCATCGAACTGCTCGGCGCCGACGTGATTGCCCGGTGCCGACACGTACGTCGTCGACAGCCCGGTCATATGCATGGTGGCCGGCGAGGTCGACCCCCAGGTGTCGCCCGGCAGATGGAGATCGACGACCAGATCGCTGAGCGGCGCCACCGCGAGGGCGACCGCATCGCTCAGCACCGTCGAGCCCGCCTCGATGGTGACCGAGGGATGGCCCCCGAAGGTCAGGTGGGCGCCTCCGCCAATGGTCTCGCCGCCGGCCCTCGGCGCGACGTGGGCGGCGCCGACCTCGAGCGGCTCGGTGCCGAACAGGTTCGTCACCGCCACCCGCACCTGCGACCCGCCGATGCTCGTCCGGACGACCTGCCGAATCGTCTGGTTCCGCACCCGCACCGGCGTGCGCGGCGCCGGCGTCGGCACCTCTTCGGCCTGCACCTCGGGCGGCGGCGGCTCGACCGCGACGGGCCCCGTCGCCCAGGTGCCGACCCACCGGCCCTGCGCGGCCGAGACCGCGGGAGCCGACAGGAGGACCGCGGCGACGGCGGCCAGGGCAAGCGCGAGGGTGCACGCGCCGGCCGCCCGAAGCACCGGACCGAGAGCCGGCCGGGGCCAGAAAATCCTGCGAACCATCATCCTGTCAACCCATCTCTCACGCCCGGCCGGAAGAATCCCCGACCCGCGTGGACACTACACGAAGCCGCTTATATTGTACCGTCATGTCGCCCCGCGGGTGCATCGAGGCCCACAGGCAGATCGAAACCTACAGTACCCGTCACGCGCGAGCCCGTCGCATCCGAACAACCCCCCGGCGCCGCGCGAAACCACCGAACTCCTCGGGTCCCGCAGGACACCCACGTGTCAGGATCAGGTGCTTAGCCGTGTTGGGGATCTCGGCCCGGGAGCGTCCACGATCCAGTCGTACCGTGATGTCGCTGGACGGCGTTTTGGACGCGGGGCAAGGTCCTGGCAGCTGAATCCTCGACCCGCAACGGGCGTCTTGACAATGGTGGCCACTGGAAGCTACCTTGGGGAGCATGCGCTCCGTCGGGCTGAAGGTGCTCAACAACAAGCTGAGCGAATACGTGCGTCTGGCCGCCGCGGGCGAGACCGTGCTCGTGACGGACCGCGACCGCGTCGTTGCGGAAATCGTGCCGCCGCGCGCCGAACGGAGCCCTATCCTCGCCGACGCCCTGCTTGCTGACATGGTGCGCAAGGGCTTGCTGTCGCCGCCCGCAGCGCCCGGTGTCGGACCGCCCCCGGCGCCCGAGCCGATCATGACGCTGGAACAGCTGCTCGTGACCTTGGACGAGGTCCGAGGCGACAGGTGATCTACATCGATGCCTCCGTCGCGTTGGCGCACCTTTTCCTCGAGGATCGACGTCCACCTGCCGATTTCTGGGACAAGACGCTGGCCGCCAGCCGCCTGCTCGAGTACGAGATCTGGACCGTCCTGCATGCCCGCGCGTGCGCCGAATCCCACGGCGAGGCAGCCACGGCACTCCTCGGACGTATCGCCCTGCTGGAACTGTTGCCGCCGGTCCTCACCCGCGCGCTTGGCGCGTTTCCCGTACCCGTTCGCACCCTCGACGCGCTGCACCTGGCGTCGGCCGACTACCTGCGCCAACACGGACAGAGCGTCGAGCTCGCGACGTACGATCACCGAATGTCGGACGCCGCCCGGACGATGGGTATTCCGATCAGCGGCCTGACCGCCTGACACGTCAGCTCGTCCCCGAGCAATGTCAGCTCGCCGCGGAGGATCGGGTGGCCGTCCTCAAAGCCGCTTGAGTCGGATGTCCATCGGGACTGCCCGCACCGCCCATCCGATTCCGGACCTCACGGCCTGCGCGAACGGGCCGTCCGATCCCACCGATCCACGGTCACGCCCTCCGTGCGCCCGGACCCACAGAAGCGTTCACAGCGACTGTAAACTGGTTCAAGCGACACACCACCAGAACGTCGACTTCCGTCGGCAGAAGCGGCGGGCGTTCCGTTCGCGAGACAGCCATGCTGGGACCGTATACCCACCGGATCGACCCGATCCTGCTCGACGTCGGCGGCGTCCACCTCTGGTGGTACGGTCTCGGGTTCGCCCTGGGATTCCTGGAGCTGCATCTGTTCCTCAAGCGCGGCGGTGGACGGCTCCGGCTGTCACCCCGGGAGGTGTGGAGCCTGAGCCTGTACATCTCCGTCGGGGTGCTGGTAGGGGGGCGCGCGGTCGAGATCGCATTCGATGAATGGCCCTTCTACCGCGAGCATCTGCATCTGATCCCCGCCTGGTGGCTCGGGGGCATGGCGAGCCACGGGCTGCTGCTCGGCGGGGCGCTGGGCGGCGCGCTGTTCGCGCGCCTGTCCGGCAAGCCGTTCCTGCTCGTGGCGGACGCGCTGGTCATTCCGGCGGCGTTCCTGATGGGCATGGGACGGATCGGGAACTTCATCGACGGCCAGATCGTCGGCGCAGTGACCGACGTCCGGTGGGCGGTCGCGTTTCCCGACGCGGAGGGCTTCCGCCATCCCGTTGTGCTCTACGACGGGGCCAAGAACCTGCTGCTGATGGCCTACCTCCTGCACGTGCGGCGGGTGAATACGACGCCGGGCGCGGTCGCCGCCCGCTTCGTCTTCTGGTACGCGTTCCCGCGGTTCTTCATCGACCTCTTCCGGGACTACCCCACACATCGGCTCGCCCTCGGCACCGGCCAGACGCTGAACATCGTCATGGCGGCGGTCGGCGTCGCGGCCCTGTACCGTTCGCGCCTGCGCAGGCTGGGCCGGCTCAAACGCAGCGCCGGGTGGGGTACCGCCGCGGCGGCCTCCGGCGGCGGGTCGAGAGACGCGCCGCCGCTCGTCTCGCAGCGCCTCGCCTTTGCGGGCCTCCTGGCGTTCTGTCTGACGATTCCGAGCAACTGGACGCAGGACGTCCCGTCCCGCTACGGCGCGCGGCACCCGGGCCTGCAGTACTCCTGGCTGTATCCGAAGATCGACACCGCGCCCCCGCCGGCGCCGGGAGATCTTGGCGAGACGGCCGCCGCGCCTCCGAATGGAAACGGGGCACGCCGGAGATGACCATGAAGCGACTCGCGGGCCGGGCCCTGATTCTCGGGCTGATCGCCGCACCGGCTCCCGCCGCAGGCCGGTCGGCGTCGCCGGAGACGGCGCGGACAAGTACAGGGCCGGCAGAGCGAGCGTCGACCGCGGGAGCCGCGAGCCAACCGGCGGCGCCGGAATCGGTCCGCGAGCGCGAGAGCGGAACCCTCTTCCCCGTCGTCCTCACGCCGCCTCGCGGGACGACGCCGCACGGGCTGGTGGGGACCGGCATCCGGCAGCGGACGATCTTCCGGGTGAACGTCTACGCCTTCGGCCTCTACGTCGATGCGGCCGGCGCGCAGGCCGCGCTCTCGGAGTTCGCCGGCGCCACTGCGGAGGCGCTCGGGCGGGACGAGCGATTCACCCGGCGCCTGCTCGACCTCGACTTCGGGATGGCGCTACGGCTGGTCATGACGCGGACCGTCGGCGGTGGCGACGTGGCCGACGCGTTCGACGACGCGCTGCGGCCGCGCTTGCCGCGGGCCGGGCGCGGCCTCGACGGCGACGCCGCGGCAGCGGCCCTGGCGCGGCTGCGCGGCTACCTCGACGTGGACGAGGTGCGGCGCGGCGTCGAGATCGTCTTCTCGTGCGGTCCGGCGGGCCGCCTCGCCATGACGGTGGACGGCGACGAGCGGCCGCCCATCGAGTCGCGGGTCCTCTGCCGCGCCCTGTTCGACGTGTACCTGGGCGAGAATCCGATCGAGCGCGTCGGCAGGCGCAACCTCATCGCGGGATTCGCGGGTCTTCTGCAACCCTCCGACCGCCCGTGAGACCGCCCGCACGGGAGGAAGGGAGCCGGCTGATGGGCTGACGCCACCGTGCAACTCCTCGACCGCCGGTGAGACGGCCAGCACATCTCGCGGAAGCGCGTCCTTCCCGACCGACGCCAGCAGGTCCGGCAACCCATCGCCCGCCGGTCAGGCGGTCCGTGTCCCGTCCGCCTGACCCGGGGCGGTGTGCAACCCTCCGTCGCGGCGTGCTAAAGTGGCGCGTTCACTCGACTCGCCGGACACCTCTGACGACGGATACAGACCATGTTGACCAGTTGGCAACAAGACTATACGCCGATCGCGGGCAGTCTCGGCTACTCCACGATTGCCGCGGCCATCCCGCTCCTCATCCTGTTCTACATGCTGGGAGTCCGGCGCAAGCCCGGGTGGATCGCCGGCCTCACCGCCCTCGGAGCGGCGGCCGTGCTGGCCCTCGGCGTGTACGGCATGCCGGTCGCGCAGGCGGGGGCCTCGATGGTCTACGGGGCCGCGTTCGGCCTGTTCCCCATCGGCTGGATCGTCATCGCCTCGCTGATCCTGTATCGGGTCACGGTGGATTCGGGCAAGTTCGAGATCATCAAGGATTCGATCGGTTCGCTCAGCGACGACCGCCGCCTGCAGGCGGTGCTGATCGGCTTCGCCTTCGGGGCGTTCATCGAGGGGGCGGCCGGCTTCGGGACACCGGTGGCGATCGCCGCGGCGATGCTGACCGGTCTGGGGTTCTCCCCGTTCTACGC
This sequence comes from Vicinamibacterales bacterium, assembly GCA_965229825.1. GTDB lineage: Bacteria > Acidobacteriota > Vicinamibacteria > Vicinamibacterales > UBA8438 > JAJEEA01. The sequence goes on along the minus strand of CBDDJQ010000005.1, from coordinate 167,437 downwards.
CGCGTTCATCTGCCTGGTCGCCAACACCGCGCCGGTCGCGTTCGGTTCGTTGGGCATCCCGGTCGTGACCCTGGCGCAGGTGACCGGCTTGCCGGAGGCGGGCCTGAGCGCCATGACCGGGCGGTTGTGCGCCCTGATCGCCATCGTCATCCCCGCCTACATGGTGGTCATCATGTCCGGGTTCCGCCGGGCGTTGGAGGTGCTGCCGCAGATTCTGGCGTGCTCGGTGACCTTCGCGGTCGTGCTGTTCGTGGTCACCAACACCATGGGCCCGGCGCTCGCGGTCATCCTGGCGTCGATCGCCGCGATGATCGCGATGGTCATCGCCATGAAGATCTGGCAGCCGGCACAGGTCTTCCGCCTCGAGGGCGACGTCGAGACGACGACGAAGTCGCGCACCCACACGACCGGGGAGCTGGTGTCCGCCTGGGCCCCCTACATCCTGCTGGTGGTGTTCGTCCTCGTCTGGCGCTACCGGCCCATCCAGGACCTGTTGAACACCGTCAGCCTGTCGATTCCGGTGCCGCTGCTGCACGACGTCATCACCCGCGTCCCGCCGCTGACGGCGGAGCCGTCGCCGTACGGCGCGCTGTACAACTTCCAGTGGTTGTCCGCCGCCGGCACGTCGTGCTTCCTGGCCGCGTTCGCGGCGGCCCTGGCGACCGGCTTCTCCCCCGGGAAGTTCTTCGGCATCGTGGGGGCGGTGCTCAGGCAGTTGCAAAAGCCGCTGCTGACCATCGCGTCGGTCCTGGCCCTCGCGTTCCTGATGAACTACGCGGGCATGACCTCGACGCTGGGGCTGGCGTTCGCGGCGACCGGGGTGCTCTTCCCGTTCTTCAGCGCGATGCTCGGCTGGACCGGGGTTTTCCTCACCGGCAGCGACACGTCGTCCAACGCGCTGTTCGGCACGCTGCAGGTAGTCACCGCCAACGCCCTGGGCCTGAACCCGATTCTGACCGCGTCGACGAACGCCGCCACCGGGGTCATGGGCAAGATGATCTCGCTGCAGAGCATCGCCGTCGCGGTGGCCGCGACGGGCATGGCGTCGTCGCAGGAAGGACGTCTGTTCCGGATCACGCTGAAGCACAGCATCATCCTGGCCCTGTTCATGGCCGTGGTCACGATGATCTTCGCCTACGTACTCCCGCAGTTCGTGCCGCCGCCGGCGTGATCGGCCGCGCCGGCGCGGCACGCCGGTCGTCCGGTCCGGCCGGTCGGCGTGCATTCTGAGGTGCGGGGATTGCGAGGCGGCGGCGTTGCGATCGAGGAAGGCCGATAAAACTGAAGGTCGTCCTGGCAACGAGTTGAAGCGACTACTCCGATTCCGCGTCAGAGCGTCGACGGCACGAGCAGCATCGCGATGGCGGTGACGAAGAACAGGACCACCGCGATGAGGCCGCTGTAGCCGAGCACGTCCCCGAACTTCATGCGGGTGACGGTCAGGATCGGGATCGCCCAGAACGGCTGAATCAGGTTGCTGGTCGAGTCGCCGTAGCAGTAGGCGAGCAGGGTGGTGGTCGGAGATACACCGAGCTCCCGGGCCGCCGGCAGCAGGTAGGGAGCCTCGATCAGCCATTTCGAGCCGCCGGAGGGGACGAACACGTTCACCACCCCGGAGTAGATGTAGACGATCAGCGGATAGGTGTCCGTGGTCGCCACCTGCACGAACAGAGCGCCCAGCCAGTCGCCCAGGCCGGTGCCGTTGATGACCCCGAAGATCCCGGCATAGAACGGGAACTGCAGGATGACCCCGGACGCGGTCCGCGCGCCATCGCCGAACGCCCTCACCAGATTCGCGGGCCGTCCCTGGAGCAGCATGGCCCCCATCAGGAACACCGCGTTGTAGGCGTTGATGGTCCAGCTCGCCCCGAAGCCCTGGGTCACGATCGAGTGCCCGAGGGGATAGCCGATCAGGATCACGCCCAGGAAGATCCACCCCCGGAACGCCTCGATGCCGGCCGCCGGCGTGGTCGGCTTCACTTCCTCGGGCATCGCCGGCATGATCGCGGCCAGCTCGTCGCCGGTCAGCGTCCGGGCGTTGCGGCGCGGGTGCAGGATGGCGACCATGCCCAGGGCGACGACCGAAACGACGGCGAGATAGAGGAGGTTGAACGAGTTGAAGAGGGTCTCGGTCACCGGCAGCAGCCGGTCGACGAGCGGTTCGGCGCCCGGCGGCGGGGTCGTGATGGGGTTGCCGGCGGTCGCCATGATGAGCGGGGCGGATCCGGAGAGTCCGCCATGCCAGACGGTGCCGAGGCCGAGATAGCCGGCGGCAATCAGAATCCGGATGTCCGCGCGCGGATTCCGCCGGGCCACGAAGGGGAGGAAGAGGGCCGAGGCGACGACGCTCGCGGCCCAGTTGAAGTAGGCGACCACGATCGAGAACAGCCCCAGCAGCACCACCGCCTGCACCGGCCGGTCGACGTCCGGGCGACTGGCCAGCCAGTCGAGAAACCGGAATGCGGGCCGCGAAGACACGCAGGCATGGGCGGCGATCAGGGCGATGGCGAACTGCATCGCCAGCTCGAGCAGCGCCCACATGCCGCCGCCCCACGCCAGCGCCGTCTCGTTGAGGCCGGCCCCGGCGCCGAAGATGGCGAGCAGCATCGCCAGCACCGTCAGCGACATGCAGACCACCCACGAATCGGGGATCCAGCGCTGGGTGAAGCGGGACAGGCTTTCGCCGAGGTTGCCGACGAGCTGGATAATCGAAGACATGGAAGGGTGTCAGGACGCCGTGTCCGCCGGCGGGTTCTTCGCCGCGTACAGACAGATCAGCGAGACGATCGACAGCACCGCGGCGCCGAAGAACGCCCACTGGTAGTTGCCGAAGGTGTCGAACACGAGGCCGGCGAGCCGAGCGCCGACGACCGCCGCCAACCCCCACGCCAGGAACAGCAGACCGTAGTTCACCCCCAGGTGCTTCGTGCCGTAGAAGTCGGCGGAAGTCGCGGCGAACACCGCCAGCAGGGCGCCGTAGCAGAAATACACCGCGAAGACGCCGAGCACGAAGAACGCCACGCTCGAGCCCAACAGGTAGAGCAGCGGCATCGCCACCGCCGACACCACCACCATCAGCCGCAACACGTTCAGCCGGCCGAGGTTGTCGGACATCGCGCCGGACAGGACCCGCCCCGCGGTGTTGCCGATGGCGCCGACGACGAGGCCGATCAACGCCACGCTGGTGATGCCCGCTTCCGTGCCGAACGGGACGAGCTGGCTGATCAACCCCAGTCCCGCGATCGCGCCGAAGAAGAACGCCAGGAAGAGGAAGTAGAACGAACTGCCCCGCAGCATCTCCGACGGAGTGATCTCGCGCGTCACCCGGGTCACCGCGGCCTTGAGCTGGCTGGGGTCCCAGCCCTCGGGTGCATAACCGTCGGGCGCCGGCTTGAGCAGCCAAGCGCCGACGAGCGAGATGAGGAGGAAGACGACACCGTAGATCCGGAAGGTCGTTTCCCATCCCACGCCGGGGATCAGCAGCTCGTCGGCGATCGGTCCGAAAATGCCCGACCCGGCGCCGTAGCCGCCGACCGCGATGCCGATGGCGAGGCCGCGCCGGTCGGGGAACCACTTCGAGACGATCGGGATGGCGACCGAATAGCCGATGCCGTTCCCCGCGCCGGCGATGAGGCCGTAGGTGACGTACAGAACCGTCAGCGACGTCGTGAAGCTGGCCAGAAAGAACCCGGCGCTGAACAGGACCCCGCCGATGGCGGCCAGGGTGCGGAACCCGACGGTGGCGTGCAGGCGTCCGGCGATGACGAACGTCACCGCCATGGTGAAGATGCCGATGCTGAAGGTGGTCGACGTCTGTTCGCGCGCCCAGCCGAACTCTCCTTCGAGGGGCAGCACGAAGACGCTCCAGGCGTAGAACGTACCCAGCACCACGTTCAACATCGTGCCCCCGATCAACGGGAGCCATCGGTTGCCGGCGTGTGATTCAGCCATCGGGTTTCTCCTGGGCGGGGTCGCCGACCGTCGCGCGCCCCTACTTCAAGGTGGGCATGTTCAGGTTCACCGCCTCGCGCCGGTCCGGCCACCGGGTGGTGACGACCTTCGTGCGGGTGTAGAACCTGACCCCGTCTTCTCCGTGCACGTGGAGGTCGCCGAACAGCGATCCTTTCCACCCGCCGAACGAGAAGAACGCCATCGGAACCGGAATCGGGACGTTGATGCCGACCATCCCGACCTGAATCTCGCGGGCGAACCGGCGCGCCGCGTCGCCCGAGCGGGTGAACACCGCGGTCCCGTTACCGTAGGGGTTCCGGTTGACGATGTCGATCGCGTCGTCGAAGGTGTCGGCGCGTACGACCACCAGCACCGGCCCGAAGATCTCGTCGCGGTAGATCGGCATCTCGGCCGTCACGCGGTCGAACAGCGTCGGCCCCAGGAAGTACCCGCCTTCGTATCCCTCGACCCGTATCCCGCGGCCGTCGACCACGAGCTCGGCGCCGGCGCGTTCACCCAGGTCGACGTAGCGGCTGACGCGGTCGAGATGATCGCGGGTAATGAGGGGACCCATCTCGACCCCCTCGCCGTCACCGGGCCCGACCCGCACCGCGGCGGCCCGTTCCCGGATCCGGGACACGATGGCATCTCCCGCCTCGCCGACCGCCACCACCGCCGAGATCGCCATGCAGCGCTCACCGGCCGAGCCGTAGGCGGCGCCGATCAGGGCATCGGCGGCGGCGTCGAGATCGGCATCCGGCAGCACCACCGCATGGTTCTTGGCGCCGCCGAGGGCCTGCACCCGTTTGCCGTGCGCGGTGGCGGTCTCGTAGACGTGCCGCGCGACCGGCGTCGACCCGACGAAGGAGACGGCGGCGACGTCCGGATGCGTCAGCAGCGCGTCGACCGCGATCTTGTCGCCGTGCACGACGTTGAAGACGCCGGCAGGGAGGCCGGCGTCGTGCAACAGCTCGGCCGCCATCATGCTGGCCGAGGGGTCCTTTTCCGACGGTTTCAGCACGAACGCATTCCCGCAGGCGAGGGCCACCGGGGCCATCCACAGCGGGCACATGATCGGGAAGTTGAACGGGGTGATCCCCACGCAGACGCCGAGGGGCTGCCGGATGGAGTGGGAATCGACGCCGGCGCCCACGTCTTCCGCGTGCTCGCCCTTCAGCAGGTGGGGAATGCCGCTCGCAAACTCGACCACCTCGAGGCCGCGTTGGACCGAGCCGGCCGCATCGGCCACCGTCTTGCCGTGCTCTTCGGAGATGACGCGCGCCATTTCCCCCTTGTGCCGCTCGAGGAGATCCCGGAACCGCATCAGGATCCGCGCCCGGCGCAGCGGGGTCGTGTCCCGCCAGGCGCGGAAGGCGGCGCGGGCGCCCTGCACCGCGGCGTCGACATCGTCAGGGGTCGCGAACGGCACCGTCCGCACCGTTCGCCCGGTCGCGGAATCGGTGACGATCCCCTCCCGGCCGCCGGCCGCGGCGACACGGCGTCCGTTCGCCCAGAACGGCACGGTGGGAACGGCGGTCTGCGTGGTCATGCGAACGCCGAAGTGTATCAGAAAGGGGGAAGGGCGGCCGGAAGCGAAAAGGGGCCGCCGGCGCTGGCCGGCGGCCCCTTCCGATGCTCCGATCCGCCGATCTCGGCGGTCGGGATGGAACGGCGGCTCGACCGGGAGCCTGCGCCGTGGAAGGGCGCGGGCTCCCGCAGGGTTGGTTGGGCGCCAAGCGGAGCCGTCAGGCGACGATTGGCGGGCTACATGTCGTAGTACATCGCGAACTCCCACGGATGCGGCCGCAGGCGGATCGCATCGACCTCGCCGCGCTTGTAGTCGATCCACTTGTCGACGAGGTCCTGCGTGAAGACGTCCCCCTTCAGCAGGAACTCGTGGTCCCCCGCGAGGGCGTCGAGCGCCTCTTCGAGGCTGCCCGGGGTGCTCGGGATCTTCGCATGCTCTTCGGGTGGCAGATCGTAGAGGTCCTTGTCGAGCGGACCCATCGGCGTGATCGCGTTCTGGATGCCGTCGAGGCCGGCCATGAGCAGCGCGCTGAACGCGAGGTAGCCGTTGCAGGTCGGATCGGGGAAACGGGTCTCGATCCGCTTGGCCTTCTCGCTGCCCGAGTACACCGGAATGCGGACCGCGGCGCTGCGGTTGCGCATCGAGTAGATGAGGTTGATCGGCGCCTCGTAGCCGGGGACGAGCCGCCGGTACGAGTTGGTCGTCGGGTTGCAGAACGCGAGCAGGGCCGGGGCGTGCTTCAGGATGCCGCCGATGTAGTGCAGCGCCGTCCTGCTGAGCCCGGCGTAGGCGTCGGGCTCGAAGAAGGTGTTCTTGCCGTTCAGCCAGAGACTCTGGTGGACGTGCATGCCCGAGCCGTTGTCCTGGAAGATCGGCTTCGGCATCATGGTCACGGTCTTGCCGTGCCGCTGCGCCACGTTCTTGACCACGTACTTGAACTTCATGAGCTTGTCGCCCATGTTGACGAGCGAGTCGAACCGCATGTCGATCTCGGCCTGTCCCGCCGTCCCCACCTCGTGGTGGTGCACCTCGACCTCCACCCCGACCTTCTCCAGCTCGAGCATCATCTCGGTCCGCAGGTCCTGGTGGCTGTCCATCGGGGGAACCGGGAAGTAGCCCTCCTTGTAACGCGGCTTGTAGCCGAGGTTGCGCGAATTGCCGGCGGCGTCCGGGTTCTCCGCCCGCCCGGAGTTCCAGAAGCCCTCGCCGGCGTCGACGTAGTAGAAGCCGTGCTGATAGGTCTGATCGAAGCGGACGTCGTCGAAGATGAAGAACTCCGGCTCCGGGCCGAAGTAGGCGGTGTCGGCAATCCCGGTGCTCTTCAGATAGGCAATGGCCTTCTGCGCGACGTACCTGGGGTCGCGGGAGTACGACTCGCCGGTGATCGGGTCCTTGATGTTGCAGATGATGTTCAGCGTCGGCCGCTCGAAGAACGGATCGATGAAGGCGGTCGAGGCGTCAGGAAACAGCAGCATGTCGCTTTCCTGAATCGCCTGAAATCCACGGATGCTCGACCCGTCGAATCCAACGCCTTCCTCGAAGGCGTCCGCCTGGAACTCCTTCGCCGAAATCGTAAAGTGTTGCCAGAGACCCGGCAGGTCGATGAACCGGAGATCGACCGCGCAAATCCCTTTGTCCTTGATCAGTGCCATTACATCGTTCGCTGTCATCCGTGTGTCCTCCCTGTGTCACCGTTCGTTGACGACGTCTCGACGTCGGCACCAGGTTCGGTCGCCGCGCGTTGAATCCCCGGTTCGATTGCTGCTGACTGGCCTTTCGCGACGCGAGCCCGCCCGGGCTGGCTGGAAATCCCGCCTCCCGGCGCCGGGTTCCCGCCCAACCCCTCCCAGTCGGGGCCGTTCTACGGCGCAGACTGCCGCACGGCCTCCGCCGTACCCAACGCCGCTTCGAGATCGGCGCGGAGCTCGTGCTCCATGTCGGTCGACAGCTTCTTGCCGTCGCGCGTCAGGTGGAACACGTCGGTTGCGCGATCACCTTCGGTGGAGATCAGGGCCAGGTCGATGTCGCATCCATGTTCGGAAATGACTCCGCTGATGCGGTGCAGCAGTCCCCACTGGTTGGTCCCGCCGACCTCCAGGACGGTGTATCGGTCCGAGTAGTAGTGGTCGAAGTGCACCACGCTCGGGATGCGGATCCGGCGGCGGCGCGCCCGCGCCGCCGCTTCGCGTCCCTTCAGCATCGATTTCAGATCGACGGCGCCCGTCAAGACCTGCTGCAGCAGGCGCGTGAGCTCGGATGCGCCCGATTCGTTGAGGGCCAGGAACTGATCGGCATCGACGAAGCGGAACAGGTCGAGCACCACCCGTTCGCGATTGCTCATCGCTTGGCCCCGAAGAATGTCCATGCCGAAGTAGGACAGCACCCCGCAGATCTTGGAAAAGATGCGCGGGCGGTCGCGGGTGACGACACTGAGCTCCCACACCTCGTCCTGTCGTTCGAGGTTGACCCGTACCGCATCCGATTCGAGATCGCGGGACAGCACGATGTGGTCGTACACGCGCCGGGGGTCGACGAGCCGCAGGTAGCGCCGGGGCAGACCGTCGAGAAACCTCGTGACCTGCGCCTCGGTGATCTCCGGGGGGCGTCCGGCCATGAGCTCGGCCACGCTCTGTTCGCCCGTCGCAATCACCTCGTCGCCGTAGCCCAGCGTCAGGTGGTTGTAGGTGTCGACGTACAGGCGCCACAGGAGCTCTTCCTTCCAGGGCGTGAGGGTCTCCCGGGTCGTGGCCTGAATGTCCACCAGGGTCAGCAGGCACAGCATCCTGAGCCGGTTCTCGGTGCCCACCAGCCGGGCGAACTGCCGGGGCACCTCCGGGTCCTGGGTGTCTCGCCGGAATGCCGCCTGCGACATGACGAGATGGTGGCGTATCAGGAACTCCACGATGCGGGCGGCGGGCGGCGGGACCCGGAGCCGGCGAAGCGGTCCCGCGACCATGCGAACGCCCTCTTCCGCATGGTTCTTGTTCGTCCACTTGCCTACGTCGTGAAACAGCAACGCCAGGACGATCAGCTCGGGCTGGTCCAATTCGGCCAGCGCGCCGGAGAACCGCCGGCGCGACGGCGTGCACGAGTCGCGGTCGGTCAGGTCCGACAGGTTGCGGATGGTCACGAGCGTATGCTCGTCGACCGTGTACTTGTGAAAGAAGTCGCGGATGACCCGGCAGTAGATCTTGCGGAACTCGGGGAACATGCGTCCGAGCAGCCCGTTCTCGTGCATTTCCGAGAGCCGGTGGTAGAGGCCGGCTCTCGGTTTCAGGAAATGCAGGAACTGCTCGCATTCGGCCTTTTCCGGGAAGAACTGCTCCGACGTGTAGCGGTCGCCGTGCCGCTCGATGAACGTGAGGGTGTCGGGAGCCACCGCACAGCCTTCGTCGACGGCGGCCTGGAACACCGCGAGCCATGTGCGCGGCTGCAGCGAGGCGCGCACGGTGTCGATGAAGCCGACCCCCTCGCGGCCGCGCTCGATGTTGTCGGCGATCACGCCGGTGGGGGTCGCGGCCGGGGCCGGGTTCGTGCCCTCCATGACATGCGACAGTACCCGCGCCACGATACGGGCGTGGTGGAAATAGACGCTCATCAGCGCCTCGACCGCCCCCGCCTTCGAGCCCGGCGAGCCGAAACGTTCGGCTACCGTTTCCTGATGTTCATGACTCAGGAGGTTCTGATCGCGCTTGTTGTCGAGATGCACCATCGACCGGATGCGCAGCAGGAATTCCTCGGCTTCGTCGAGCGCCTCGTCACGGCGGCCCGTGATGAGGGGCGCCAGACCGTCGGTCTCCGAGGGGGCCAGCGCGATCAGGGTCCGGATCGCGGACACGTCACGCAGGGCGCCGGGGGCTTCCTTGATGTCCGGTTCGAGGTGGTAGATGGTGTGGTTGTAGTGCCGTTGGCGTTCCGCGACCAACCCCCGCAACGCGTCGATGGTAGCCCCGCGCCACGGTGACCCGCTGTCGCGGACGCAGGCCGTGAGCCGGTCGAAGACCGCCGTGTCGCCGGCCAGGAACCGCGCCTCGGAAACAGAGACCAGGAACTCCGGGTTGTCGGTCTCCACGTGTCCCTCGAGCTCGCTGACCTGCCGCACCTGGTGACCGACGTCGAGACCGAGATCCCACAGCGGGTGGAACAGGGCCTTGGCCAGCCGCTCCTCGGCCGCCGTGATCCGGCAGTCGAACAGGATCAGGAGGTCGATGTCGGAATGGAGACAGAGCTGGCGCCGGCCGTACCCGCCGATCGCCACCAGCGCCACCGGGGTGGTCGAGGCACCGGTCCGGGCGGAGGCGTCGGCCAGGATCCCGGCCAGTATGCGGTCCACCGCGGTGGAGTACTCCCGTGCGGCCTGCCGGCCGCCGCGCGCCTCTCGGATGTCCGCTTCGAAGCGGTCGCGCGCCGTGCGGAGGGCGTCCGCCGGAGACTGCCCTTCTGCGGGCGCGGCGCCGGGGGAAGTGCTGGTCATCGATTCGGGACCGCGCCGGAGTTCGGGACTGCGCCGGGCCATGCTCCAGTTCACGCCGGGAGCAGAACGCGGCGGCGCCGTGAACCGGTACGAAGGCGCGCGGTCTGTGCGGCGGCGCGTTCGGCGCCCCGCGATGCCGATCACGGGCCGGCGCAAATCCGATACGGATTCGACGGCACCGGCCAACTTGCGGCTGTCCGCAAACGATATATCTTACCAGAGGGAGCGGCGAGTTTCTTGCGGGACGGTGACGCCCGACGCCGGAGGCCCGGCGCCGGACACCGCCTTGCAGACGACTCCTAGTAGCCGACGCTCAGACCGAAGATCGCGATCGGCTTGAAGCCGGAGTCTTCGCCGTTGATCGCCTTGAGCCCCTCGCCGAACATGAGGGCATTGAGACCGAGGGCGATCTCCCACGAGCCGTACTCCTCCGGCGTATTGAGCGGGATGCCGACCGACGCGCCGACGCTGAAGAACCCGAACTTGCCGTCGGCCGGGGACCCGCTGGCGTCCACGTACTCGAAGTAGTTGCTCATGCTCATGCCCAGCGTCACGGGGAACGAGAGGCCGACCGGCCCGTCGAGCGGCGCCGACGGCTCGATGCCCAGCTCGAGGTAGCTGCCCTTGTTCGGACCGCCCTCGGCGCCGCCGCTGAGCTCGAACGCGAAGGTGGCGGAGGGCGCGACGGCGCTGTCGTGACTCAAGCCGAGCGCAATCTCCTTGGTCGTGCCCCAACTGCCGCGCGGACTCATGTACGCCGTGTAGGTGACGTCGACGCCGACCGCCCCGGCAGAGCCGCCGATGCCGGCGTAGAAGTCGGTCTCGTAGAAGCTCTCCGCCGCTCCATCGAACCCGGCGCCGCCCGCGGAGTGCAGGCTGCTCCACGTGCCGGCGGTTATCGAGGCGGCGCCGAAGCTGATGCTGGCGTCCAGGAACGGCTGCATGATGAGGCCGCCGGTTTCCTGAATGATGCCCCGGAAGTAGTACTGGTTGACGATGTCGGTGCCGGCGCTCATCGATACGTTACCGCTGTTCTGCGCGGCGGCGGTGCCGGCCAACAGGACGGATGCCGCCGCCGAGGCCAGAATGCCGCGGGCCAGGCGGTTCGTGATGTTGCGTGTGCATGTCGAAGTCATTGCCCTGATTCCTCTCCTGGAAGATCGGTTGTCGCGCCGGTAACGGGCGCACCGTGTGTCGGTACGGATGCAATCCCGCCTGCGTCGTTTTTCTTGTTCCTCTCCGCGCCGCGCTTCGGCCGGCGGAGTCGTGCCGGCGACCGGACGATCCCGCTCGGAAACTCGGCTGCGTGCGTGATGAGGTGCGCCCGGCAGCTTCCCGGTCTGCGGGCGCACCCTGTATCGCCGACCAGACTCAGGCCTGGGTAATCTGGAAGCCCCCGTAGGCTTCCATCCCGTGCTCGCTAACGTCGAGGCCCATGCGTTCCTCGTCGGGATCCACCCGCAGTCCGAGGCTCATCTTGAGCGCGAAGAAGATGGCGAACGCCGCGATGAAGCAAAAGACGCCGTAGGCGAGGACGCCGGTGAGCTGCGTCAGGAAGGAGTGCTCCGGGTTCGTGCTGAAGATCCCGACGGCGAGCGTCCCCCACACGCCGCAGACGAGGTGAACGGAGATGGCGCCCACCGGATCGTCGAGCTTGACCCGATCGAGCAGGAGCACCGATCCGACCACGATGACGCCGGCGACGACCCCGATGATGATGGCGGAGGTGACCCCCACGGTGTCCGCGCCGGCGGTGATGCCGACCAGGCCGGCCAGCGCACCGTTCAGCACCATGCTGAGATCGGGCTTGTGCTGCAGGCCCCAGGAAGCGGCCATCGCGCCCATGACGCCGGCCGCGGCGGCGAGCGACGTCGTGACGAACACGAGGGACACCAAGCCGGGATCGGCGCTGAGCACCGACCCGCCGTTGAACCCGTACCAGCCCAGCCACAGCAGGAATACGCCGATCGTGGCCAGCGGCATGCTGTGCCCGGCGACCGGTCGAATCTTGCCGTCGACGTACTTGCCCAGCCGCGGTCCGAGCACGATGACGCCGGCGAGGGCGGCCCAGCCGCCGACCGAGTGCACGAGGGTCGACCCCGCGAAGTCATAGAAGCCCATCTGGTCGAGCCAGCCCCCGCCCCATTTCCACGACCCGGCGATGGGATAGATGACCGCGACGTAGAGGGTGGTGAAGATCAGGAACGACCCCAGCTTGATCCGCTCGGCGACCGCGCCCGACACGATCGTCGCCGCGGTCGCCGCGAACATGCCCTGGAAGATGAAGTCCGTGTAGTACGTATAGCCTGGGTTGTAGGCCGAAGTATTGCCTTCGGCGCCGGGGTCGAGCCCGAATCCGGCGAATCCGAAGAACTCGCCGAGGCTGAAGTCCCCGGGATACATGAGGTTGAACCCCACGATGGCGTAGGTCAGCAACCCGATGGAGATGATCGCCGTGTTCTTGAACAGAATGTTGACGGTGTTCTTGGCTCTCGTCAGGCCGCTCTCCAGCGCCGCGAAGCCGAGGTGCATGATGAACACCAGGAAGGTGGCGACCAGCATCCAGGTGTTGTTCACGGTGAACATTTCCTGGGAGACCTCGTCCTGCGCGAACACCACGCTCGGCACCAGTACGAGGCCCAGGAGCAAGAGCGCGTAGCGACCGACCCGCCGCGGCAGCGTATTCGTCATTGGTAGTGTCCTTCTCTATCCATGCAGTCTGTGCAACGTTCGGGGCTCGTCCGGAAGCCGTCGCCCTGCGGCTCCGCTTCCCGCCCGACCAACCCTGTCGAGAGTCTCCGCCGTTCCGCGGCGCGACTCCTCGCCCGCCAATCGTCGCCTGCGGCTCCGATTGCCGCCCAACCAACCCGCCAGCAGTCCGCGCCGTTCCACGTCGCGGACTGCTACAGCGCGTCGTCCCCGAACTCTCCCGTTCTGATCCGGACCGCCTGCGCGACGTCACTGACGAATACCTTGCCGTCACCGATGGACCCGGTCCGGGCGGCCTGGGTGATGGCGTTGCTGGCCGCCTCGACGAGTTCGTCCGTCACCACGGTTTCGATCTTCGCCTTGGGAACGAAGTCGACGGTGTACTCCGCTCCCCGGTAGACCTCGGTGTGTCCCTTCTGGCGTCCGAAGCCCTTGACTTCGGTGACCGTCAGACCCTGGACACCCGCCTTGGCAAGCTCATCCCTGACGTCATCAAGTACGTGTGGCTTGATGATTGCGCTGATCAACTTCATCTCGACTCCCCTGGGATATCCCCGATCGACGGGACCGCTCCAGCCGCAACAGATGGTGAACTTCGACTCAGTCACCGCACCGGGTGTCTGGTCGCATCCCTACAAGCAAGTACCGGGCCACATTGACCGGCCGGGTCTGCAGGGTCTATTAACCCAATGAATTCGGGGTTTATTGTGTGGCGGGAGAATACGCCGGACTGGCGAAATCTACGGAATTGTCGGCTCTGGAGAGCAATCCGACATTTTGCGCCGGCTGGCAACGGCGGAACCGGCGCCCCGGCGGTCCCGGCCGGCGGCCGAATCGACGGGGTTACGCGCTCGTCTGCGTCCGTGCGCGCGCAACGTCGGGGAGCCGTATCGAGGTGACGCGACCGGGCGGCGCCGCGTCGCGCCGGGCGCGCTCACCGCCGACCGATATCCGCCAGCGCGCGCCGGGCGTGGGCCTCCGTCTCGGGATGCGGGTCGGTGTCGAGCACCGCCATCAAATGCTGACCGGCGGCGGTCGACTGGTTGCGCGCATACAGTTGCACCAGCCCCGCCCCGAGGTGGGCCTCGGCCACGTACGGACCCCGCGGATAGTCGCGGAGATGCCGCTGATAGACCACGAGCGCGGCGGCGGGATGGTCGTGGTTGGCCAGCCACCGCCCGAACTCGAGGGAATCGCGCGGCATCAGCAGCCGCACCGTGCGCGCCGGGCTGAGTCGGAAGTAGGCGGCGACCGCCGCCTCGTGCTCGCCGGCCGCGATCGACAGACGGATGCCGCGGGTCGACGACGGATCGGCGTCGACGACCGGCGCCGGCGGCTCGGACTCCGACGGCCGCGCGGACTCCGACGGCCGCGCGCCGACCTCGCGCCGTGCGCTCCACCAGGCGTACGCCAGTCCGCCGGCGAAGCCGCCGATATGCGCGCCGTAGGCCACTCCCCCGCCACCGGCGGCGCGGGTCACCAGGAGCGGCAGCAGATTGTCGACGATGAGATAGACCCCGAGCACCAGCCGCGCCGGGGCGTAGACGACGTTCATGAAGAACGGAAACAGCATGATCCAGAGCCGGACACGATTCCGCGGAAACCAGATGAAGTAGAAGCCGAGCACCCCCGAGACGGCGCCCGAGGCTCCGACCATCGGCAATACGGAGTCGAGCTCCAGGATCGCGTGGGAGAGGGTCGCCAGGACCCCGGTGGCGAGATAGGCGGCCAGATAGCGCCACCGTCCGAGGCGGTGCTCGACGTTGTCGCCGTAGATCCAGAGGAACAGCATGTTGCCCGCGAGATGCATGAACCCGCCGTGGAGAAACATCGAGGTCACGAGCGCCGGCACGCTCGGGTCGGCGGGACGGAAACCATGCGCGAAGACCACCAGGTCGTAGGTCGACACCTGCTCCAGCAGCGCCGCGAGCGGCATCCGGCCGGCGAGCTGGGGGGCGAGCGCGCGCACGTAGTCGGCCAGCACCGGGTCGTCCAACGCCGGCCGCACCGCGCTCAGGGGCAGCGTCACGAGCAGGAAGACGGCCGCGTTGACCCCGATCAGGGCCCAGGTGACGACGGGTGTCCCGGGGGGGTTCGGCTCGTCGCCGAGCGGAAGGAACATGAATCAGCCGGATCTGCTGACAGCCCGTGGCAGAAACCCCGCAGCATTCGACCGGCGATGCATCCTGCCTGACTGCGTTGCTGCTCGGTTGCTCCTAGGTGCTTCCGCCGCAGGAGTTTCGCGCCAGCGAAACTCCCAACGCGACCGTAAGGTCGCGCGGTCGCGCAAGCTCGGCGTCCAGATCGTCGAGCCGCTGCGCGATCCGGTCACGGACCGATCGGAATTGCTCCAGTCGATCCGCGTCGGATCCTGTCCCGCCCGCGGGATCGGGCATCGGCCAGTGCAGGCGGCGCACCCTGCCCGGAAACGCCGGACAGACCTCCTCGGCGCACAGCGTCACCACCACGTCGACCGATGCCGGGTCGACCGCCTCGACGCCCGTCGACTGCTGTCCGCTGATGTCGATGCCGACCTCGTCGAGCGCCGCGATGGCCAGCGGATGGACCGCGGCCGGTGACGAGCCGGCGCTCGCCACCCGAACCCGCGGTCCGAACCGGGCCCGGGCGAGCCCCTCCGCCATCTGGCTGCGGGCGGCGTTGGCGACGCAGAGAAACAGCAGTCCCGTCATTCATCCGGCAGGGCAAAGACGAACAGCCCGTTCCCGCCGTTGGGCCGCCGTTTCTCGGGGGCCAGCTCGACCGGAATCGTCGTCCAGCTTCCGCCCCCGACGCCGGCGCCGATCGCGACGTACTGCCGGCCGTCGACCGCATAGGTGATCGGGAAACCCTGAACGGACGTGGGAAGGCGCGTCTCCCAGAGCTCGTCGCCGGTCGCGACGTCGTAGGCGTAGGCCCGCCGGTCGAACGTCCCGACGAAGACGAGACCGCCGGCGGTGGTCAACGCGGCCGAGATGTACGGGGTCCGTTTCCGATGCGACCAGAGGATCTCGCCGCTGACGTGCATGGCCACGAACTCGCCGAGGTTGCCGCCGCTGTCGGGATGGATGAAGTTCTCGCGGAACACCATGCCGGCGCCGCCGCCCCCCTCCCGCCATTCGACGTCGCTGTAGATGGAGCGCTGGCAGTTCAGGGTCAGGGGAATGTAGAACGCCTCGGTCTCCGGATGGTAGGCCATCGCGCGCCAGCTCTTCAGGCCGGAGTGGCTCGGGCAGAACTCGAGCCGCTCGTTCAGGACCGGCATCATGCCCGGCCGGAACGACATCCGTCCCGTCGCCGGATCGATGTCGACGATGTTCTGATAGCCGAGGTCGGTGGCGTTGACGTACTGGCCGGTCTCGCGGTCGAGCTGCCACAGAATGCCGAGCTTGCCCATCGTGAACACCGACGGCCGGCCGTCGACGTCGACGAGGACCCGCTCGAAGGTCTCGTCCATGTCGTGCGACTCGCCCGGCAGGTGCTGGAAGTACCACTGCATCTCGCCGGTGGCGGGGTCGAGGGCGAGGGTCGAGCTCGTGTAGAGGGCGTCCCCGTCGGTCCGGCGGCTCACCTGCGCCCACGGCTTGGCCTGGGCCACCCCCCAGAACGTGAGCCCGAGGCCGGGGTCGTAGGACCCGGTGATCCAGGCGTCGCCCCCGCCGCGGAACATCATCGGCAAATCGCCCCAGCTGTCGCCGCCCGGCTCGCCGGGCCGCGCCACCGTCGACGTCCGCCACAGCTCGCGTCCGGTGGCCGCGTCGTGCCCGGTGATGAAGCAGCCGTCGTCCCAGAACCGCAGGCAGCCGGCCATGCCCGAGATCACCACGCCATCCACGACGAGCGACCCGCCGGTGTACTGGTACCCCTTGGCGGCGTCCGCGACGTCGGTCTCCCACACCACCTCGCCGGTCGACGCATCGAGTGCGACGATGCCCGCGTCGGCGGTGTTCAGGATGATCCGGTCGCCGTGGATGGCGATGTTGCGGTTCGGCCGCCCCCGGCCGCGCGCCGTCGGGAACTCCCGCCGGTGCTCCCACAGCAGGTCTCCGGTCGCCGCGTCGAGGGCGTGCACGACGTTGCCGGGGCTGGCGAGGTACATCACGCCGTCGTGGACGATCGGCGTGGTCTGCTGCGATCCGGTCTCCATCGCCCACGACCAGACCATCCGGAGCCGTCCGACGTTGTCGCGGGTGATCTGGTCGAGGGGGCTGTGTCCCCATCCGTCGCGGGTGCGGCGCCAGTTGAGCCAGCTTTCCGGCGGCGGATCCGCCAGCATGGCGTCGGTGACCGGCTGCACGTCCGGCGCTTGGCCGAGGGCTGGCGCGGCGCCGGCGGCGAGGGCGGCGAGCGCGGCGATAACGGCGAAGCGGTGCATCGTGGTCTCCCTGTCCAGCGCATCCGAGGAACTGCGGCAACTCCTCCAGCGCCATCCGACTCGATGGCCGGGGGCCGAGCGCGCGTACGCGATCGAACTTCCCGGCCACCATATCACGCGGCCGCGGCACCCGGCAGCCGGGCGCAGGAGCCGTACAGGCTCCCGCCGAGGCCGGGTCGGACGCAAGCGCCGCCGCAGCGGCGATCCGGGCTGTCAGGTCCGATAGCGGCCGCAGTCGATCTCGTACTTCTTGACCTTGTAGCTGATGATCCGTTCGGTCGAACGGAGGAGGGAGGCGGCCTTGACCCGGTTCCCGCGCGTCGCCTTCAGGGCATCCTCGATGAGGTCCCTCTCGTAGGCGTCGACGGCATCGCCGAGCGATTGGCTCATGACCGTGGCCGACGCTTCGGCGGTCTGCAGGGACGGCGGGAGGTCGTGCGCATGGATGACGTGCCCGTCGCACACCAGCACCGCCCGTTCCAGGGCGTTCTCGAGCTCCCGCACGTTCCCCGGCCAGTGATAGGCCATCAGGAGGTCGATGGCAGGGGTCGAAATGCGCCTCACCTGCTTGCCGTGCTCGACCCCGTAGCGTTCCAGGAAATGGTCCGCCAGCAGCAGCACGTCGGTCTTCCGCTCCCGGAGCGGCGGCACGAAGATCGCGAAGACGTTGAGGCGGTAGTGCAGGTCCTCCCGCAACGTGCCGGCGGCAATCGCCTTCTCGAGGGCGGCGTTGGTGGCCGCGATCAGACGCACGTCGACCTTGACCGATTCGGTGCCGCCCAAGCGCTCGAACTCGCGTTCCTGCAGGACCCGGAGCAGCTTGATCTGGGTCGAGGGATTCAGGTCGCCGATCTCGTCCAGAAACAGCGTGCCGCCCTGAGCCAGCTCGAATCGCCCCTTCTTGCGGGACTGGGCGCCGGTGAACGCGCCTCGCTCGTAGCCGAACAGCTCGGACTCGATCAGCGAGTCGGGCAGGGCGGCGCAGCTCACCTTGATGAACGGCTTCTTGGCCCGCGGCGAGTTGTAGTGGATGGCATGGGCTATCAGCTCCTTGCCGGTCCCGGATTCGCCGCGCACGAGCACCGTCGTATTGGCCGCCGCCACCTGGGAGACCTGAGCGTAGACCTGCCGCATGGGGCTGCTGGTGCCGACGATGTTCGCAAAATCGTAGCGCTCCTTGAGCTCCCCGCGCAGATGGACGTTCTCTTCGGCCAGCCGTTGGCGCTCCGCATCCACCAGATGGTTGACGCGGATCGCCTGGGCGATCATGGTGGCGACCACGTCGAGAAACTTGACGTACCGCTGGTAGTCGCGTCCCTTCTCGAACGGCAGGTCGATGCTGATGGCCCCCACCGGCTTCTTGCGGGTCTTGATCGGGACGCAGATGAAGCTGATGTCGCGCTGGTCGAGATTCTTGCGCCGGGCCCGGTTGAGGAACATCGGTTCCTTGCTGACCCGCGGCACGATGACCGGCTTCGAGCTTTCGACGACCCGGCCCGTCACCCCCTCACCGATGCCGTACCGGGCCGAGCGTCCCTCGGGGGTCAGCCCCTCGGCGGCTTCCACCTGGAGAAACCCCGAGTCCGGATTCAGCAACGTGATCGATCCGCACACGACGCTGTCGCGCCGGTCGAGGAGCTGCATCACCCGCTGGAGCGCGGCCCGCAGGCTGGACCCGCCCGCGAGGGCGCTGTTGACCTCGGCCAGCGTCTCGAATCGCGCGATGTCCGTCGACCCGTTTCCTTGCACCAATTCTTGTTCGTCCTTGTACGTCGGCACCCGGCATGACGCGGGTCTCCGGTCAAACGGGGCCGCGGGTCACCGGCGCTGGCGTTCGGAAGCTCGCCGGAATCCGGCGGAGCGCGCCATCCGGCCCCTGCGGGCGGCGGAGCAGCCCAAGAGCCCATCGCAAAGCCGTGGTTTCGTTAGGGCAGCGGCATGGGAAGCCGGGTTTCGCCCATCAGGTGCCTGTCGATGCCGGCCGCCGCGCTGCGGCCTTCGGCAATCGCCCATACGATGAGGGACTGGCCGCGCTGCATATCGCCCGCCGTGAACACGCCGTCGACGCTGGTCATCCAGTTATCGTCCCGCGACACGTTGCCGCGATCGGTGAGCTCGACCCCGAGTTCGGTCAGCAGCCCGCCGCGGGTCGGACCGAGAAATCCCATCGCCAGCAGCACCAGGTCGACCTCGATCTCGAACGCGCTGCCCGGAACCGGGGCGAAGGAGAACCGCCCGTTCTCGCGCTTCACCTCTACCTGGGTCGCATGCAGCGCGGTGACCTGTCCGGCGGCGTTGCCCGAGAATCGTTCCGTGGACACGGAATAGACGCGTTCGCCGCCTTCCTCGTGGGCGCCGGATACCCGGAAGATGTTGGGCCATTCCGGCCACGGATTGTCGTCGCTCCGCTGAGCGGGGGGTCTCGCCAGGAGCTCGAACTGGTGGATGGAGCGGGCGCCCTGCCGGTGCGCGGTGCCCAGACAGTCGGCGCCGGTGTCTCCACCGCCGATGATGACGACCCGTTTGTCCTTCGCGGTGATGAAATCGTCATCGCTGATGCTGTCGCCCTCGCACCGCCGGTTCTGCAGCGACAGGTACTCCATGGCGAAGTGGATGCCGGACAGCTCGCGTCCCGGCACCTGCAGGTCGCGCGGTTGTCCGGCGCCGCCCGCGAGCAGCATCGCGTCGTACTGCTGTCGGATCGTGTCCGCCGGCACCGTCGTTCCGACGTCGGTGCCGGGCCGGAACGTGACGCCTTCGGCCTCCATGATCGACAGGCGGCGGTTCAGGAACCGCTTCTCCATCTTGAATTCCGGAATGCCGTAGCGCAGAAGCCCGCCGATGCGGTCGGACCGCTCGAAGACCGTGACCTCGTGCCCCGCCCGATTCAGCTGATCGGCCGCGGCCAACCCGGCCGGCCCCGAGCCGATTACGGCCACCGTCCTGCCGGTTCGAACGGCCGGGGGTTCGGGGCGAATCCACCCCTCCTCGAACGCCCGTTCCACGATCGCCATTTCGATGGACTTGATGGTCACCGCGTCCCGGTTGATGGCGAGCACGCAGGAGCCTTCGCAGGGCGCGGGGCACAGGCGCCCCGTCCACTCCGGAAAATTGTTGGTCTTGTGGAGGCGTTCGCTCGCCGCCTTCCACTTGTCCCGGTAGACGAGATCGTTCCAGTCCGGGATCAGATTGCCCAGCGGGCACCCCTGGTGACAGAAGGGGATTCCGCAATCCATGCACCGCGCCCCCTGGGCGCTCAGCTCCTCGGGGGCGTACGGCAGGTAGACTTCGCTCCAGTCGCGGAGGCGCTCCGTGACGTCGCGAGTCGCCTGCTTCTGCCGATCGATCTCGATGAATCCCTTCAGCTTTCCCATGGTTCTGTTATGCCGCCGCGGGGGGGCCCGAAGCGTCGCTGGACCGTCGGGGCAACGGCGCGGACGGTAGCGTGAACCCCCTAATATAAGGCCCCGGCCGGAGATTGGCAATCGTCGCGTTGCGGGCTCCGCTTGCCGCCCGACCAACCCGCCTAGTCGGCTCCGGTGCCGACCAGCTCGGCGAAGCCGGGTTCGCGCGATTCGGCCCGCGCCTTGGCCTCCGCCATCAGCACCCGCTTGTAGTCGCGAGGCATCACCTTCACGAAGGCCGGGCGCCCCGTGCTCCACTGGTCGAGCACCGCCTGACCGCAGGCGCTGGCGGTGTGATCGACGTGACGCCTGATCAGACCCTGCACCAGCTCTACGTCCTCGTCGTCGAGCGGCTCCAGGTCGACCATGCCGGTATTGCATCGTTCGGCGAAGCTCCCGGTCCGATCGAGCACGTAGGCGATCCCGCCGCTCATGCCCGCCGCGAAGTTCCGGCCGGTCCGTCCCAGAATCACCACGCGGCCGCCGGTCATGTATTCGCAGCCGTGGTCGCCGACGCCTTCCACCACCGCGCGGACCCCGCTGTTGCGCACCGCGAACCGCTCTCCCGCGACGCCCCGCACGAACGCCTCGCCGCCGGTGCCGCCGTACAGCGCGACATTGCCGATGATGATGTTGTCCTCGGCGACGAACGTCGCGGCCCGCGGGGGAAACACCGCCAGGCGGCCGCCCGAGAGCCCCTTGCCGAAGTAGTCGTTGGCGTCTCCCTCGATCGCCAGGGTGACCCCGGTCGGCAGGAATGCGCCGAAGCTCTGTCCGGCGGACCCCGTGAACGTGATGTCGATCGTCCCGTCCGGCAAACCCTCTCCGCCCCAACGGCGGGTGATGGTCGACCCGAGCATGGTGCCGACGGTCCGGTTGACGTTGCGAATCGGCACGGTGAACGACACCGGGGTCCGGTGCTCGATCGCCGGCGCGCAGCGTTCGATCAGGGTGTTGTCCAGCGCCCGATCCAGGCCGTGGTCCTGCTCGCGCACCGCCCTTCTGGCCACCGTGTCCGGCACGTCGGGGTTCACCAGAATCGGCGACAGGTCGAGTCCCCGCGCCTTCCAATGGTCGACCGCACCGGTCGTATCGAGTCGATCGACCCGGCCGATCATCTCCTCCATCGTACGGAAGCCCAGCTCGGACATCAGCTCGCGCACCTCGTCGGCCACGAACCTGAAGTAGTTCTCGACGAATTCGGGACGTCCGGAGAACTGCTTCCGGAGCTCGGGGTTCTGCGTCGCGATGCCGACCGGACACGTGTCGAGGTGGCAGACCCGCATCATGATGCATCCCGAGACGACGAGCGGCGCGGTGGAGAACCCGTACTCCTCGGCGCCGAGGAGGGCCGCGATGACCACGTCGCGGCCCGTCTTCATCTGCCCGTCGGCCTGGACGACGATGCGGTCCCGCAGGCGGTTGAGCACCAGCACCTGCTGCGTCTCCGCGAGGCCGAGCTCCCAGGGCACTCCGGCGTGCTTGATGCTGGTCAGCGGCGAGGCGCCGGTCCCTCCGTCGTGCCCGGAGATGAGGACGACGTCGGCATGCGCCTTGGCCACCCCCGCCGCAACCGTGCCCACGCCCACCTCGGCCACGAGCTTGACGTGCACCCGCGCCTGCGGATTCGAGTTCTTCAGGTCGTGGATCAACTGGGCCAGGTCTTCGATCGAATAGATGTCGTGGTGCGGCGGCGGGGAGATCAGGGTGACTCCCGGGGTCGAGTAGCGGATCTTGGCGATGAACGGGTAGACCTTGAACCCGGGGAGCTGGCCGCCCTCGCCGGGCTTGGCTCCCTGCGCCATCTTGATCTGCAGGTCGTCGGCGTTCACGAGGTACTCGCTGGTGACCCCGAACCGTCCGGACGCGACCTGCTTGACCGCGCTCCGCCGCAGATCCCCGTTCTCGTCGGGCTTGAACCGCGCCGGGTCCTCTCCCCCTTCACCGGTGTTGGACTTGCCGCCGAGGCGGTTCATGGCAATCGCCAGCGTTTCGTGGGCCTCGGCGCTGATCGACCCGAACGACATCGCGCCGGTGGCGAACCGCTTGAAGATGGACTCCACCGGCTCCACCTCGTCGAGCGGAATGGGTGCGCCGGCCGGCCGGAGCGCGAACAGACCGCGGAGCGTCGCGCGGTTGCGGTTCTGGTCGTTGACCAGCCGGGCATAGTCCCGATAGACGGCGTATTGTCC
Source organism: Vicinamibacterales bacterium (assembly GCA_965229825.1). Lineage (GTDB taxonomy): Bacteria > Acidobacteriota > Vicinamibacteria > Vicinamibacterales > UBA8438 > JAJEEA01. The sequence goes on along the minus strand of CBDDJQ010000005.1, from coordinate 144,807 downwards.
GCTGCGGGTGGCGTGCTGCAGCTTGTAGACGGTATCCGGATTGAACAGGTGGTACTCCCCGTCGCGCCGCCACTGGTATTCCCCGCCGCTGTCGAGCTCGTCGTCCTCGACGCCGCGAATCGGGAACGCCAGCCGATGCCGCTGCTTCACCTCCACCTCGACGGTGTCGATGCCGATCCCGCCCAGCCGTGACGCCGTCCACGTGAAATAGCGATCGACGAACGCCTTGTTCAGCCCCACCGCTTCGAAGATCTGGGCGCCGCGATAGCTCTGCAGCGTCGAGATGCCCATCTTCGACATCACCTTCAGCACCCCCTTCGTGAGCGCGAGAATGTGATGGCGGATGCCCTGCCGCGCGTCGACGTCCGCGACGTCGCCCCGTTCGATCAGCTCCTCGATCGTTTCGAACGCCAGATACGGGTTGACCGCCCCGGCGCCGTACCCGAGCAGCAGCGCCATATGGTGCGCCTCGCGGGCTTCGCCCGACTCGATGATGAGGGCGCATCGGGTCCGGGTGCCCTCGCGCACGAGGTGATGGTGCACGCCGGCGGTGACGAGGAGGCTGGGAATCGCGGCGTGGTCGGCGTCCACGCCCCGGTCCGAGAGCACCAGCAGCGCGCAGCCGTCGGCGACGGCGGCGCTGGCCTGACGGCACAGCTCGTCCATCGTCTCTTCGATCCCGGCCGCGCCGTCGTGCGGGTCGAACAGCGTTGACAACGTCACCGCCCGCAGCGAGGGGTCCGGATTGTGCCGGATCCGGGCGGTTTCCTCGTTGTCGAGAATCGGATACTCGATGCGAATCTGGTGACAGGACTCCGGTTCCGGCTTCAGCAGGTTCCGCTCGGCGCCCAGGGTCGAGCTCATGTCCGTGACGAGCTCCTCGCGGATGGCGTCGAGCGGCGGGTTCGTGACCTGGGCAAACAGTTGCTTGAAGTAGTCGTAGAGCAGCCGCGGCCGGTCGGACAGCACCGCCAGGGCCGTATCGGTGCCCATCGATCCGACCGGTTCGACGCCCTGCCTGGCCATGGGACCGAGCAGCAGCCGCAGGTCTTCCTCCGTGTATCCGAACGCCCGCTGGCGCCGCCGCAACGAGTCGCGGCCGTCCGTCGCCCGGTCGGGGGCGGGAGGCAGATCGCGGAGCTGGACGACCTGGGCGTCGAGCCAGGCCTGGTAGGGATGCTCGGCCGCGAGCCCCGACTTGATCTCCTCGTCGTCGATGATCCGGCCCTGGGCGGTGTCCACCAGGAAGATCCGGCCCGGGTGCAGCCGCTCCTTCACCAGCACGTTCTCCGGCGGCAGATCCAGGACGCCGACCTCGGACGCCATGACCACCAGGTCGTCCTTGGTGACGTAATAGCGGGACGGGCGCAGCCCGTTGCGGTCGAGGACCGCCCCGACCACCGTGCCGTCGGTGAACGCGATCGAGGCGGGGCCGTCCCACGGTTCCATCAAGGCCGAGTGGTACTCGTAGAACGCGCGCCGGTCGGCCGCCATCGACTCGTGCTTCCTCCACGGTTCCGGGATCATCATCAGGACCGCGTGCGTCAGCGGGCGGCCTGTCATGACCAGGAACTCGAGCACATTGTCGAAGGTGGCGGTATCGCTCTGGCTCTCCTCGATGATGGGAAACAGCTTCCGGAGGTCGTCCCCCAGCAGATCCGACTCGCACAGCGCCTCGCGCGCCCGCATCCAGTTGATGTTGCCGCGCAGCGTGTTGATTTCGCCGTTGTGGGCGATGTAGCGGTAGGGATGGGACAGCGGCCACGACGGGAACGTGTTGGTGCTGAAACGCGAGTGCACCAGCCCGATCGCCGATTCGAGGTCGGGGTCCACCAGGTCCGGGAACATGGTGGTGACCTGGTCGGCGATCAGCATGCCCTTGTAGACGATGGTCTGCGACGACAGGCTCGCCACGTAGAACGAATCGCCGGCGTCGAGGTGCAGGCTGTCGACGGCGTTCTCGATGCGACGCCGGATGACGTAGAGGTTGCGTTCGAATCGGAGTTGCGCGTCCGGGCCGGCGCCCAGCGCGGGATCCCGTCCGATGAACACCTGCCGGATGACCGGTTCGCCCTGGCGCGCGGTGGCGCCCAGTGGGCTGCTGTCGGTCGGGACGTCCCGCCACCCCAGCAGAGTCTGGCGTTCTTCGTCGACGATGCGGGCAATCAGCGCTTCGACCCGGCTCCGCTCGCTCCCCCGTCGCGGAAGAAACAGCATGCCCGCGCCGTACTGCCCCTCCGGCGGCAGGGTGAACCCGAGCGCGGCGGTTTCGCGTCGCAGAAACCGGTCCGGAATCTGCAGCAGCAGCCCGGCGCCGTCCCCGGTGTTGGGCTCGCACCCGCAGGCTCCGCGATGGAGCAGGTTGACCCCGATCTCGATCGCCTGGTCGACGAGGGCGCGCGAGCGCCGCCCCCGGATGTGGACGACGAACCCCACCCCGCACGAGTCGTGCTCGAACCGCGGATCGTAGAGCCCCAGGCCCGATGCGTGCGGTGTTCGACTTTCGGATCCGCTCATGGATTGGCTCCCTGTGGGTCGGTGCTCGTCGTGCGGACGGAGGTCCGTTGCGGTGCGCCGCGGGTTCTCGCGGTCCGGAGGGTTCCGGCCGGCGCGCGCACCGGTGCAGCCGGAGCATCGGCGCCGAGCAGCTTGATGAACTCGGTGACGGCCGGGTTCAGGTGTCGATTGCTTCGATGCACGATGCTGAGCGGCCGGACGAGCGGCGGCTCCCCGGCCGGCAGCACGAGCGGCGCCTGCACCAGGGTTCCGCGGCGCACCTCGCGGCGCAGGGTCGGCTCCGGCAGGATCGCGATGCCCGCCTCCTCGTCGACCGCCTGCTTGATGGTCTCGATGTTGTCGAACTCTGCCGTGACCGTCACCTCGACGTGGTGGCGCCGCAGAAAGCGGTCTATCGCCCGGCGGGCCGGCAGCTTCCGGTCGAATGCCACGAATCGCTCGCCCGCGAGATCCGCCGGCCGGACGCCGCCCCGCTCCGCCGCCAGGGCCGCGAACCGATGCTCCGGGGGACACGCCACGACCATCGACTGCCGTTGCCAGGGGATGACCGCGAGCTCGCGGCGCGGGGTGACGAACGAGATCAGGCCGAGGTCGCACCGGTCGCTCAGCACCTGCTCGCAGATTTCGGCGGGGTGCATGTACTGCAGGTCGACCCCCGCCCCCGGGACCGCGGCGCGGAACCGGTCCACGTACTGCGTCAGATGGTGGACCCCCACGGAGTAGATCGTCGCGAGCCGGACCGTCCGGCTCGACGGATTCTGCCGATGCCGCACCGCGTCTTCCAGCTCGTGATAGCGCTCGACGAGTTCCTGGCAGCCCTTGAAGAACAGCCGGCCCTCCGGGGTCAGTTCCCACGGCCGCTTGGACCGGTCGATCAACTGGGCGCCCAGGTGCTTCTCGAGCTGCCGCACCGCCTGACTCGCCGCCGACTGGCTGACCGAGTTGGCCCTGGCGCCTCGCGAAAAGCTCTGGTGACGAACGACATCGCAGAAGATGTTCAGCGTTTCGACGTGCATGAGGCCGACCAATCTATCACAAAAGGCTAATAGCCGGATGGCGCAGTATTAGTATCTCTTATATCCTTGCCGCCGCCTGCCGGCGGGACGGCCGAGGGACGGCCGCCGTTTCAGGAGCCGGTCCCGGAATCCAGCCGTCTGCGGAGGGTCTCGACCGGCGTCCCGGCGGGGGTGCCCGCATGGATGCCGAAGCGCGTCCCCGGCCCGATGTGGGGGGTCAGGGTCCAGGATGCGCCGCCGGAAAGCACCGCGAGCAACGATTCGAAGGCCGGACGGACGGCCGAGAACGTGTCCGGCGTGTTCGGAGCCAGGAGACGATCGTTCGCGACACACTCGATCTCGTCACCGCGGAAGCGTACCGGCCCGGTCAGAGCCGTATCCTCTTCGAGCAGCCGGGCGGCGCGCAGCAGCATCCCCGCGACCGTACGCAACCGGGCGTCCAGCGGCCCGGCCAGCGGTTGCGTCCGCAGGTACTGCAGCCCCAGCCGGTCCTCGCTGCGGTCGAGAACGTATCGGCCTTCGTGACCCACCAGGAGCACCAGGGGGCCGGTGGGAAGATGGGTGTAGTCGGCGACGTCGATCAGAAGCCCGTCCACCGCGCGGGTCTGGATCCAGCGATGGAACACCGGGATGACGTCACGCGGGGAGAGCACCGACTGCTCGTCGAGAAAGAGCTTCAGGGCGATGCGTTGGACGGTCGTGGCGTCCGGTGCGGCGGATGCGATGGTGTTCACGCGGGACTCCTGGAGACGGCTGCCTCGCCCGCCGTCACCGGCGCGCCGGCCAGCCGTGCCTGACAGGCGTGGGTGGCCTCCAGAAAGAGCTGGGCCTCTTCGATCGACTGCCGCACCATGTCGACACCGGCGGGCGGCCCGCCGCGGGCGTGCCGCCGGAACAGGTACTGCGCGAACTTCCCGCCGGCGAACCGATCGAAGAAGATCCGGCTGTCGAAGAAGCGGGTCCGGAATTCGGCGACGATGCGATCCGGGTCGTCCGGGATGTCGATGAACTCGGTCTTGATCAGGCCTCTGGCCGCCTGCAGCATCGCCCCGTAGGCGAGCGCGTCCGCCTGCGCGACGTTGCCCGCTTCGAGCTCGAGTTGGGCTTCGAACACCTGGCTCTCGGCCCCGACCAGGTCGAACTCGGTCAACGACACGACCTCGCCCGCGCATTCGCCGACTCCCATGTCGCCGATTCCGAACTCGCGCGGGTCGCCCCAGTCGCGGTAGTAGTCCGGCGCCGCGTCGTAGTCGGGCACTGCCATCAGGTCCTCGATCATGCCGCGCAGCGCTCGCTTGCCGATCCGGGTCGTGAACGCGTGGAACGTCTCCGCCGCGTGGCGGTCCTGCACGAAACGATCCGTGATCCGTTTGACCACTTCCGGAATCCGTCGGGCCGGCACCGCCCCGATTGCAAGTCCGTAGGCCCCGCCGTTGTCGACCCACTTGCCGCCGAGCACCACCTGAAAGTGCGGAACCACCCGCCCCCGCACGTGCCGGCTCACGCCGTAGAACCCCAGGTCGCTGATGTGGTGCTGGCCGCACGAATTGAAGCATCCGCTGACCTTGATCCGCAGTTGGCGGACCGCGTCGTCCAGGGTGTCCATCTGCTGCCGCACGCGCCCCTCGAGCTCGGCCGCCAGTCCCCGCGACGAGGCGATCCCGAGCTTGCAGGTGTCGGTGCCCGGGCACGCGGTGATGTCGCCGATCGATTCCGCGCCGGGCCGGCCCAGGCCGATGGCGTCCAGCTCCCGATGCAACGCGGGCAGGTCCGACTCGCGCACCCAGCGCAGCACGATGTTCTGCTCGACGGTGGTCCGCACCGTATCGCCGACGAACCGGCGGGCGACGCCGGCCAGCCGCCGCAGCTGATCGCTGCCGATGTCGCCCAGCGGCAGGCTCACCGTCACCACCGCGTATCCCGGCTGGCGCTGGCGATAGACGTTCGAGCGGGACCAGGCCGCGAAGCCCGGTGCGTTCCGTTCCCCGTCGAGCGGTTCACCATCCTTCAGCGGCTGCTCGGCCGCGGACGACAGATCGGCGAGATGAGCGGTCCAGCGCTCGTCGTGGGCCAGAAGCCGGCGTTCCTCCTGTACCAACCGCCGGAACTCGTCGATCCCGAGCTGGGCGACCAGAAACTTGATGCGGGCGCGAGCCCGATTGCGTTTCTCACCCAGCCGCGCGAACACCCGCGAGATAGCCTGCAGGGTCGGGAGGACCTCGGCCTCGGCCATGAACGGATCGAACAGCCTGGCCTCGTGGGGCACCGCGCCGAGGCCGCCCCCGACGTGCACCTCGAATCCGCGTTGCGTGCCCCCGCCGGTCTCCCGGGTCACCGCGATCGCCCCGAAGTCATGCATGTTGACGAGACCGCACGCATGTTGCCGGCACCCCGAGAACGCCACCTTGAACTTGCGGCCGAAGTCCTGGGCATCGGGATGACCGAGCAGAAACCGCATGGACGCGCGGGCGTAGGGGGTCACGTCGAACGTCTCGTCGCGGCAGACGCCCGCGAGGGGGCAGGCGGTGACGTTGCGCACGCTGTTGCCGCACGCCTCCCGCGTGGTGATGCCGACCGCCGCGAGCCGGCGCATCAGGGACGGGGTGTCGTCGAGTTGGACGAAGTGGAGCTGCACGTCCTGCCGGGTCGTGATGTGGCAGATTCCGTCGCTGTATTCCTCGGCGAGGTCGGCGAGGGTGTCCATCTGCTCGGGGGTCACCCCGCCGAACGGGATCTTGATCCGGTGCATGCCGGGAGCGTCCCAGACCGTGTCGGGACCCTTGGTCCGGCCGTTCGAGGGGAACGCGAGCGTCTTGACCCCGTTGCCGTCGTTCCGCTGCCCGTTGTCGTAGCGCTGTCCGTAGGCGCCGCGCCGCAGGCGCGTCTCCGCGAACACCTTGTCGTCGATTCGGCCCTGGCGCTTGAGGGCGATCTGGTTCTCGAAGGTGTCGATCTCCCGCGCCAGCTCTGCCGGGATGCGGTCGCCGAGTCTGTCTTTCCAGGTCATCGTGAGTTCCAGCCCTTTCGTTCGACCCCGGCCGCGGCATCCGGCTTCGTCTCGTCGAGCAGCGCCTGCAGCTCGACGACCTTGCCGATGACGATCGTGCCGGGGGTATCGGGGGCGGCCGGGTGGGGGGCCGCCCCCAGTTGTCCCAGCGTCCCGATCCAGGCGCGGGTTCGCGGCGAGACGGTCGCGCACACAATTGCGGCCGCGGTGTCCGCCGGCCAGCCGCGGTCGAGCAGGCAAGCCGCCACCGCGGCGCGGCGGGCCAACCCCATCAGCACGACGATCGTCAGCGAGCCCGGGGCCAGCGCACTCAGCACCGGCCGAAAGCTCGATTCGTCGTGTCCGGACACGACGGTGAATCCCGAGGCGACGCCGCGATGGGTCAGGGGAATCCCGGCCAGGGCCGGAACGGTAATCGCGGTCGTCAGCCCCGGCACCACCTCGAACCGGATTCCGGCGCTCCGCAGGGCCAGGGCCTCTTCACCACCCCGCCCCAGCACGTACGGGTCGCCGCCCTTCAGCCGGACCACGCGGCGGCCGCGGCGGGCGGCTCGGACCAGGATGCGGATGATGGTGTCCTGCCGCACCGACCGGCGGCCCGCCCGCTTGCCGACACAGAAGCGCTGCGCCCGGCTCGCCAACGCCAGGATCTCGGGGGCCACAAGGGCGTCGTAGAGCACCAGATCGGCCGTCCCCAGACGATCCAGCGCCTGCACCGTCAACAGCGCCGGGTCCCCCGGGCCGGCCCCGACCAGCGACACGAATCCCGGTGTCAGGTCCGGTTCGCGGCCGGCGCCCGCGACGCCGGTCACCTGCCTTCGAACGTGCGCTGCCGGTTGCTGCGGTCGAGGTCTCATCCCTTGTGGTCTTCGGTCGACGTCCGATCGTCGTAGAGAGCGGCCAGCGCCCGCAGAAGCAACGGCCGGCGCCGTTCCATCGGCACGCGGCCGGCGATCCATCCGGCCCGCTGCTCCGCCGCGGCGGCCAGCCACCGTTGCACCTCGTCCTCGGGCAGCAGCGCCTCGATAGCCTCCCGAATCAACCCCGCCAGGGCCGGCGCCCGGCCATCGGTCGAGATCGACGCGGTGACGCCCCCCCGGCGGACCACGCCTCCAAGATAGAGGCTCGCGTTCCGCGGATCGTCCACCGCGTTGAGGAACAGGTGCCGTTCCTCCGCGGCCAGTGCGACCTCACGGTTGACCTCCGGTGGCGCCGCTGCGACCGCGAGCCACGCACCCTCCAGATCCGACGCCTGAAAGCGGCGGCGGCGGATGGCCACGCCGCTCCCGGCGATCTCGGCCGTGACGTCCGGCGCCACCACGGTCACGCGCGCCCCCGCATCGAGCAGCGCCCGGAGCTTCGACGCGGCCACGAGCCCGCCTCCGACCACCGTGACCGGCCGGTTCGTCAGCTTGAGGAACGCCGGAAAGAGCGGCGTCGTCGCCCGTGTTGACATGGCCGATAGCGGTGATCCGGATGGAAACGCGCGCGCCGTCGCGTGTCGTGATGCATCTCCCCGGCGCGGCTGGCGTGTTGCGACCGTCGACCATTGATCCTAGCCCGGAAATCGTCGCCTGCGGCTCCGATTGCCGCCGTCTTGGTGATCGCCCGCCGCCGGGGGTCAACAAAAAAAGCCCGGGGCCTTGTGGCCCCGGGCTTTCGGTCTCTCGCGCTGGTGCTTGCCGGCTCTACTTGCGCTTGTGCATCACCTCGACACGACCGTCAGCGTGGGGGCCTCGGCGGCCTCCGGACAACAGCAGCAACAACAGCCGGTTCGTGCTAGCAACATCACAACCATCTTTTTTTACCCTACGGCGACACCGCGCGTCAAGGGCCAGTCGAAAACCTGTCCGAGTGATTCTGGCATTTTGTCGATAGTATCCGTTCCCTGCGACCGGTCGAGCCTCTCGACGCGCGGGAGGAGATCGCCGGGCCGGCCCTTGAGCCCGCGCTCGGGGCGCGGCGTAATCACATCCTACCCGGTGCACCTCGCGAATCGTGCGGACTTCGTCGGCGGCGTGCTCGACGGCGAATCGAACCTGCCGCCGGAACCGCCGTCCTTCGGGCTCGGGCCGCTACACTTGGGCCCATGGTGACCCTGGAAGCCGTCAAGGAGGTGGCGCTACGCGCCGCCGCGCTGGTGTTGAAACGGTACGACGCCGGCGACACGTGGGTGCGGGCGAAGGCGGACGGATCGCCGGTGACCGGGGCCGATCTCGCGGCTGACGCGATCCTGCGCGACGGACTGACGGCGCTGGACCCCGCGGTCCCGTATCTGTCCGAGGAGCACGAGATACCGCCTTACGAGGTGCGTCGCCGGTGGTCCCGCTACTGGCTCGTCGACCCCCTCGACGGGACCAAGGAGTTCGTCAACCGAAACGGCGAGTTCACCGTCAACGTTGCGTTGATCGAGGACGGCGAGCCGGTCCTCGGGGTGGTGGCGGCGCCCGCCGCGGGGCTGCTGTACTACGCCCGCGTCGGGGAAGGCGCGTGGAAGCGCGAGGCAAGCGGTCCGCCCCGGCGCCTGCGGTCGACCCTGTCCAGCCCGTCCGACCCGCTCCGCGTCGTCGAGAGCCGGTCCCATCCCACCGCGGCCCTCGAGGCGTTTCTCGAGCCGCTGACCGTGGTCGAGCGGGTCAAACGCGGCAGCTCGCTGAAGTTCTGCGTGGTCGCCGAAGGTCGGGCGGACGTCTACCCGCGGCTCGGGCCGACCATGGAATGGGACGTCGCGGCCGGCGACTGCGTCCACCGCCACTCCGGCCACCCCGAGCCCCATCCGGGCACGCTGCGCTACAACAAGCCGTCGCTGCGAAACGGCAGCTTCGTGGTCGGGTTGCGGCCGGGAACCTATACGCTGCCCGGTGAGGAAGGCGGGAGACCAGGACCCCGATCCAGCCCCTTCCAGTCGCCCTCGGTCCAGTCGTCGAACGGGCCGGGTCGCTCCTGACCTTCGTCGCGTGGCGGGAACTCAAGCGGTCCGGCGCCGGGCGCATTGGCGATGAGCCACTGCCCGAGCGACGGCTGCGACGATCCATGTGTTCCGTCAAAGAGGACCAATGCTCGTGCCCTGTCTTGTGTGAGACTTGTGTGAGACGGAACGCAGTATAGACCAGCCGGCGCGTCAGATGCGGCGGGTCGTGCCATCGGCGGACCGGCGCCGCCACCACGCCGCCACCAGGCTGCCGACGAGGGAGTGGAAGACGCTGGCGATGGCGCTGGGGACCGCCACCAGGGGGTTCGCGAAGTTCTGCTGGGCGAGCACCACGCCGAGCCCGGTGTTCTGCATCCCGACCTCGATCGACACCGTACGCGCCGCCACCTCGCTCCGCAGGGCGAGCCGGCCGGCGAGATAGCCGAGGAGGAAGCCGAGGGAATGGAGGCTCACGACCGCGAGCACCAGCCGCGGCCCGGCCTCGATGATGCGCTCGCGGCCGCCGCCGATGACCGAGCCGACGATCAGGCTGATGGCGGCGATGGCCACGAGCGGCGCGATGGGCAGGACCCGGTCGACGGCGCGGGGAAAGCGCCACTTGAGCATCGCCCCCGCGGCCACCGGCAGAATGACGACCTGGACGGTGCTGAGGAGCAGTCCGCCGGTGGGGACGTCGACGCGGCTGCCGGCGAGGAGGGCGGTCAGGACCGGCGTCATCACGACCGCCAGCATCGTGGACAACGCGGTCAGCGTCACCGACAACGCCACGTCCGCCCGCGCGAGGTACGCGATGACGTTCGAGGCGGTGCCGCCCGGACAGCACGAGACCAGCACGAGGCCGGCCGCGAACGGCGCCGGCAGGGCGAACAGATATCCGAGGCTCCAGCCCAGCGCCGGCATGACGGTGTATTGCAGGACCACCCCCGGCAGCACCCGGGCGCGCTCGCGTCCCACCCGGCGGAAGTCGTCGAACCCGAGGGTCATCCCCATGCTGAGCATGATGACGCCGAGGCCGACGGTGATCAGCGGCCCGCTGAACCACGTGAACCACGCCGGCCGGATGAGCGCGGCGACGCCCGCGGCCAGCACCCACAGGGGAAACGCCGAGGTCAGCCGGGAGAGGATGCCTGTCACGGGCCTGTTCCGGCGCGCTACGGTAGGGCGCCCACCACGGACTGGAGCTCGGCGTAGTCGGGTTCGACGCCCAGGCTCTCCCCGATCCAGTGGTAGCGCACCACGCCCTCCTTGTCGACGACGGTCACCGCGCGGTTGGCGCAGACGTAGCCCGGCAGGCCGCCCAATCCGGGAAACGCAACGCCGTAGGCGATCACGACCTCCCGGTTGTAGTCGCTGAGGAAGGTGTAGCCGACATCGTGGGCCGCCTTCCACGCCGCCTGAACGAAGGGCGGGTCGACGGTGATGCCGACGATCTCCGCATTCAGCGCGCTGAACCCGTCGAGGCGGTCGCGGAGGGCGCACATCTCCGTGGTGCAGACCGGGGTGAAGGCCCCTGGGAAGAAAGCGAGCACGACGTTTCGACCCCGGAAGTCCCGCAGGCTTCGCTGTTCCTGCAGGGTCTCGTGCAGGGTGAAATCGGGAGCGGACTGTCCGACGACGATAGCCATCGAGCGATCTCCTGAAGGCGATCCCGATCGGCGCCATGACAACGCGACGCCGGCTCGGGTCCCGGCGTGAGGATTCGACGCATGAGAGTAACGTACGGAGCCAATCGCGACCGTGCCGCCGACCAGGGATTCCTTCGAGACCCCCGACGACGCCGAGATCACCATCGGCACGGCAGAGTTGACGGCTGAAGGGCCGGCGCAGAAGATCATCCCGCATCTTGAGTAAGGAGGGGTACGTGTCCGGCGAGGCGGCGGACCCCCGCTCAGGAGTCACGCGATGACCTCCACCGACCGGTTCCGGCGGGCCGTCGAGCGGTTCGACGGGGCGAACGCGGAAGACCCGAACCGCGAGCTCGTGGACGGGGCCGAGCAGCCGAAAGAGCTGGTCTACGCCCGACGGATGACGGCCTGCCTCGATCGGTTCCGGCCCGATGCGCCGGAGGCGGTCCGGCTCGCCGCCCGCTGCCAGCACATCCGGCGCTGGACGATCCCCCGCACGGACTATCCGGACGGCCGCGAGGGCTACCGCCGGTGGCGGACCGATCTGGCCCGCTTTCATGCAGAGACGGCTGCCGCCATCCTGCGCGACATCGGCTACGGCGACGACGTCACGGCGCGGGTCGAGTCGCTGCTCCGCAAGGAGCGGCTGAAGGCCGACCCCGACGTCCAGCTTCTGGAAGACGTGATCTGCCTCGTCTTCCTCGAGCACTATCTGGCCGATTTCGCGCCGAGGCACGACGACGGAACGCTGCTCGGGGTGCTCCGCAAGACGTGGCGGAAGATGTCGGATACCGGGCAACGCGCCGCGCTTGCGCTCGACCTGCCGGCGAACCTGCGCCTCCTCGTCGAGCGGGCGATGGCGTCACCCGCCGAATGAGACGGCGCCGGCGGCACCGGGCGACGGTGTCCGTGCGTCCGCCGACGGACGCACGATTCTCGCCGTGAACGCCAGCAGGAACAGATTGCCGGCGAGACGCCCGCCCAGGATCGCGGTCGCCGCCGCCACCGCGCCAGCCCAGGACAGCACCTGTATGGTGACCGTGAGCAACAGGACGACCACGGTGACCTCGAGAAGCCCGGCCCAGGTGATCGGCGCCGTCTGCCGAGCGTGGACGAGCACCGAGCGCTGAAGCAGATCCACACCGATCCGGCCGGTAGCAGCGCGAGGATCTGCGCCGGCAGCACGGCGAACGCCGCGAGCTCGGACGAGAGGCCGGACACGTCCTGGAACCAGACGACGGCCAGCGGCGTGAACACGATGAGCCCGAGGCCGCCGGCCGCGAACGCCGCGAGCACGCACCCGAAGTTGCGGATCGGCCGGTACTGCTGCCAGCGGTCGCCGAACAGGGCGATCCCCACCTCCTGATACGACAGTCCGAGCGCGCGGAACATGAAGGTCAACCCGTGGATGACCGGCAGAACCGCCAACGACTCCAGGGCGAATCGGCTCTGGCCGACGAAGAAGGTCACCGCCGGTTGCACCCCCATCGCCAGAACCGAGGTCATGGCCAGCGGCAGGTAGAAACGGAAGATGGCCGGCATCGTCAACGGGGCGCTGGGGCCCGCTGCGGGGGGCTCGGTCGGGGCGGTGTCGGTCGGGGCGGTGTCGGTCGGGGCGGTGTCGGTCGCGGCGGTGTCGGTCGCGGCGGTGTCGGTCGCGGCGGTGTCGGTCGCGGCGGTGTCGGTCGCGGCGGTGTCGGTCGGGGCGGTGGCCGCCGGGTCCGGGTCGGCCGGCGCGGTCGCAGCGCGGTCGGCCGTTGCGGGGTCGGCCGGGCCGGCCTGGAGCGACGCAACGACGTGCCGAGTCATGACGCGGCTGGCCAGGGCCTCGACGATGACCCCGGTGGCGAGCGCGATGGTCCCTACATGCACGCCGTGCAGTCCGGGCGCCTGCGCCGCGACCAGGGCAGCCGCGCTCATGGCCGCGAGACGCAGGGCGGTGCCGCAGGTGACGAGACGGGTCAGGTGGCGGCGGATCAGCAGACCCTGCCGGAACCGCCGGTACCCGATGGCCATCGGCCACGGCAGCATGATGGCGAGCCCATGGTGCGTCAGACGGGCCACGTCGGGCGGCAGACCGATGAGCGAGACGGCGATCCAGTCGAATACCGGGGGGAGCACCGCGACGACCTGGACGAGGGTCAGCGCCGCGCTGAGCGTGTAGGTGAAACGCCGCAGCGCGGCGTAGCTCGCGGCATCGGTGACGAGGGCGGTCGAGGCGGCCATCAGCATGATGACCGGCGCCTCGATGATGATCGCGAGCGCGAAGGCCACCCCGAACGCGGCCAGATTCTCGGTCGGCTGTCCCAGCCGGGCGATGATCGCGGCCAGGTACGGGCCCTCCACCGCCATCATCAGCCAGGTGCCGGCGAGGGGCAGCCAGAACGCGGCGATGCGGGGGTAGGTCAGGGGCTCGGCGGGCATGGCAAAACAGGCGATGTTACCCCGCCGGCCCAGCCTCGCTGACTTACCGGCATGGAATCGCGCATAGGATCTCCGGCATGGACGAGCAGGCTGCCCGGGCGTTGATCGTCGGCGCGTCGCGGATCGTCGGCTTCACCGGCGCCGGCATCTCGACCGAGTCGGGGGTCCCGGACTTCCGCAGTCCCGACGGCGTGTGGGCGCGCAACCGGACCGTCGACTTCCAGGAGTTCGTGTCGAGCGAAGCGGGGCGCGTCGAGTACTGGCGCCAGAAGGCCGCGGCCTGGCCCGCCATGCGCGAGGCGCAGCCGAACGCAGGACACCGCGCGTTCGTCGAGCTGCACCGGCAGGGCCGGCTCCTCGCCCTGATCACCCAGAACATCGAGCGGCTGCACCAGCGGTCGGGACTGCCCCCCGACGCCGTGCTCGAGCTGCACGGCACCACCACCGAAGCGGTGTGCCTGACGTGCGGAGACCGGATCACGTCCGACGAGGCGGGCCGCCGCATCGAGGCGGGCGAGCGGGCGCCGCGCTGCCGGGCGTGCGGCGGGTTCCTCAAGCCTGCGACGGTCTCGTTCGGCCAGGCCATGCCGCTCGACGTCATGGCGCGGGCGCAGGCCGCGGCCGAGACCTGTGACCTGCTGCTCGCGGTCGGCTCCTCGCTGGTGGTCGAGCCCGCGGCGTCGATCCCGCGCGTGGCGAAGGCGGCGGGGGCGCGACTGGTCATCGTCAACCGCGAGCCGACTCCCCTGGACGGCATCGCGGACCTGGTCGTGCACGGCGAGATCGGCGGGGTCCTGCCTGCGCTGGTCGCCGCGGACGGCCGACGGGGCAACGGATGAAGTACCATGCGAAGTAAATCGGCATGAAGAGATTCACCATCCAGCAGTCGGAGATCGAGCTTGAGTCCAAGTTCGCTTCTCGACTCTGGTCCGTCGTTCACGACGTTCCCGTGCTCTACGACGCGCTGCTGGACGAGTTGGCCTACGTCGGGCTGTCGAGCATGGACCTGCGTCGGGATGCCGGCAACGGATCCGTGGGCGGCGCCGGTCTCGGGGCTTGGCTGTTCGGAGGCACGGCCAACGTCAGAATCGGCCTGGACAGCGTTCGCTTCCATGCCTCCTCGCTGGCGCCGCGCGTCGTGGACTCCGTCGACGGCGTGATTGGCGCGGTCCGGCGGGCGTCGCCCGAGCTTCGCTTCAAGACCCATGCGATTTCGTACGCCCATCATGGACTGATCGAAGGAACGAAGGGCGCCGAGTTCGTCCGCCGGTTCGTTCCGAACTCGGTGAAAATCAAGGGCTTCGGAAATTGTCTCGGCGCCGGAGCCGCCCTGTACTTCGGTGAAGCTCCACCGATGATCAGTTCCACGTTGACCCTGGACGTGTCCCGCGTGATTCAGGATGGTCTCTTCGTTCGGGTATTCATGGTGATGGAGGGAGCTGTCGGAACCGGCGCGGCGATCCGAGCTCTGGCGGAAGAACGGACAGGGGCGGCGCTGACGGCGGTGGGGCTGGAAAACTCCTGAGAGGGCCATGTTCGGACAGCAGCTTGGGCGTCTCGAGATCGACAGTCCGGTGGAACCGCCCTTCGGCACGGCGACGGATGCCGGACACCTGCGGCCGCTGGCCGACAGCACCGGGTTCAGTGAGGGCCGGGGATGGTTCGCGACGGGGGCTGCGCCGATCGATCCGGGCACGTTCGCCCGAAGAAGGGATGCCTGGGGGTTCCAGCACGTCGAGGCTTGGGTTGCCCCGCCGCCTGTCGAGCGCGGTGCGAGCTTCCGGACGGCGCATGATCTGGGTTCACGCCGGCCGACGGCGATCATGGAGACGATGCTCCGTCAGCTTCTGTCCGGCCATCGCGTCCTGGCCGCGCGCAAGCTGGCCGATGCGGTTTCCCTGGATCAGACCGCGGACGAGTCGCTGCGACGTCTGTTGATCGTGCTGGCGGAGCCGGTAGTCCGGCGCAGACGGCCTGCACGGGCGCAGAGTTCCAACAACCTCGAGTGGTTGCGCCGGAATGCCGGCAGCCATGCCGGCAGGTGGGTCGCTCTCGCCGACGGCGAGCTACTCGCAGCCGGCAAGTCTCTGGCTGCCTTGCGGCGGAAGCTGACGGAGCTCGCCCCTCCCGTCAAGCCGTTCGTGCATCGCCTGTAGCGACCGCGATGCTCCATTGGCCTGACGGATCCACCTTTGCTTCCGGCAGATCCCGCTATCTTGATGAGGATCCGGGTCATCCTTCGGAGACTGCGAGCGTTCACGTCCAGGTCGAGTTCGACGGTGTCCCGGTTCTCGCGGTGCTCGACACCGGCGCTTCCTGGTCGGTTCTGAACGCCGAGCTGGCCGATGATCTCGAATTGTTCGACCGGGACGGAGAACCCATGACCATCAGCTCTCGGATGGGAACGGTCCAAGGGAAACTCGTGAGAGCGACGACGACCCTGGTGGCCGACGATGGCGATTCCGTCGAGGTCGACTCGACCGTCTTCGTATCGCGGGATTGGCCCGCAGGGAACTTCATCGGCTATTCCGGTCTTCTGGAGAGGGTTCGATTCGCCATAGATCCGCAGGCCAACGCGTTCATCTTTGGCGGGCTCTGACGGTGATCGGCGGGCTGGACGCCAATCGGGACATCACAGGCGCCGACGGTTCGGGCCGCTTGACCCGAAAGGCAGAGCCAATCGGGCTTGATTCGGCCTGTGCGGACCCCACGGTGGGTGGCTTCCGCGGGGGCTTCAAGCGGAGAAGAGGGTGAGCAGATGCGGTTCCCACGCTTTTTGGCGGCGGTCGCGGCGGTCTTCCTGGTGGCGGAGTTGGCCCCACCGGCGTACGGGCAGGCGGTCACCACCCTCGACCTCGAGCGGGCCGCCGAGGACACCTCGGCGTGGCTGATGTACGGCCGCGACTACCGTGGCCACCGCTTCGTCGAGCTGGACGAGATCACGCCGGACAACGTCGACCGCCTGCACCCGGCGTGGGTGTTCGCGACCGGCGGCGAGAACCGCGGTCTCGAGGCCACGCCGCTGGTGCACGAGGGCGTGATCTACCTCTCGGCCGACGAGTCGCGCGTCTTCGCCATCGACGCGCGGACCGGCGCAACGAAGTGGAGCTTCGAGCCGGAGATGTCGAACGAGGTCGAGCGCGTCTACTGCTGCGGCTCGAACAACCGCGGGGTCGCGCTGTTCGGCGACCTGGTCTACGTCGGCACCATGGATGCCCGGCTGATCGCGCTCCACCGGGACACCGGCGCCGTCGCGTGGGAAACCGAGGTCGTCGACTGGCGGCAGGGTTACAGCATCACCGGCGCGCCCCTCGTCGTCAACGGCCTCGTCCTGACCGGGGTGGCCGGCGGCGAGTACGGCATCCGCGGCTTCGTCAAGGCGTACGACGCGATGACCGGCGACCTGCGCTGGACAACCTACACCATCCCCGGTCCCGGCGAGCCCGGCAACGAGACGTGGCCCGGCGACACCTGGAAGCACGGCGGCGCCCCCACCTGGACGACCGGCGCCTACGATCCCGGGCTGAACCTCGTCTACTGGAACACCGGCAACGCGGCCCCGTGGAACTGCAACGTCCGGAAGGGCGACAACCATTGGTCGGCCGCGACCGTCGCCCTCGACGCCGACAGCGGCGACATCCGGTGGGGCTATCAGTACACCCCCTGGGACTGCTGGGACTACGACGCGGTCAGCACGCCGGTGCTCGCGGACGTGACCCTGCCCGGCCACGGTCCCGTCAAGGCCCTGTTCCACCACGACAAGAACGGCTTCTTCTACGCGCT
Source organism: Vicinamibacterales bacterium (assembly GCA_965229825.1). Lineage (GTDB taxonomy): Bacteria > Acidobacteriota > Vicinamibacteria > Vicinamibacterales > UBA8438 > JAJEEA01. The sequence continues at coordinate 127,503 of CBDDJQ010000005.1, read as the reverse complement.
GGATCGGACCGACGGCCGGTTCCTGTATGGCGAGCCCATCGTTCCCGGCATCAACTGGGCCTTCGGCCTCGACCCGGAGACCGGCCGCCCGCAGGTGAATCCGGCCATGGTGGCGCAGTCCGGCGGGCCCGAAGTAGGTCCGATCATCCCCAGCCTCGAGGGCGCCATCGACTGGCAGCCGCTCGCCTACAACCCCGACCTCGGCGCGCTCTACTTCATGTCCAACCAGTGGGCGATGGGCTACCGGTTCTGGGCCGAGGATCAGTTCGAGCCGCCGGTGAACGGCGAGGCGTACACCGGCGGGGACTACCAGCAGTACTTGACGAGCGAGAACCCCGGCAACTTCGTGGGCTTCGACGTGGTCGACCGGAAGGTGCTGTGGCGCGTGGTGAGCCCGGCGCCCTTCTGGGCCGGCGCCGTGGCCACCTCCAGCGGGCTCGTGTTCACCGGCGACATGCGCGGCTACTTCATGGCCATCGACGCCCGCAGCGGCGAGGTGCTGTGGCGGTTCCAGACCGGCTCGGGCATCATCGGCAGCCCCATCACCTACGAGCTCGACGGGACGCAGTACGTGGCGGTGCCGTCCGGCGGCATCGGCGGCGACATGATCTTCTATTACACCGAGCCCAAGGCCGGGAACCTCTGGGTGTTCGCGCTCGACGGCGGTCCCCGGGCCGAGCAGCCGGGCACGAACCTGACGCCGCTTCCGGGCGGCCTGCCCCGCGTCGGCGAGCCCGGCCACACCCTCGGCGGCCGCGTCTTGCCGGGATACGGCTTCGAGCCCACCGAGGGTGCCGAGCCCGTCGCCCCGGCTTCTCCGCCCCCCGCCGCCCCGCCCTCGGCCGGGGACGCCGCCAACCCCGTGCTCGGCGACGAGGCCGCGGTCGCGGCCGGCGAGCGCATCTACCGCGCGCGCTGCGCCGTCTGTCACCGGACCGGGGGCGGCGCAAGCCCGAACCTGTTCAGGAGCGGTCTGCCCACCGGCCGCTTCCTCGACGCCGTCACGCGAGGCCGCGAAGGCACGAACATGCCCGCCTTCGAGGAGCTGCTGTCGCGGGACCAGATCTGGCAGGTGCACGCCTTCCTGATGTCCCGCGACGCGTTGTGAGCCGAGCTCGAAGAAGGATCGGAACGAAGCCGAGCCAAGGGCGAAGGCCACGAAGCGTTGACCCTTTGCCGAACGCGTTGACGCCGGCGCGCGAGGCGCGGCAGTCGCCCCCTTCGGCTTCCGCGTCGCCCACGACCGCCGCCTCCTGGCCCTGGAACTTGTCCACCGTTCCCACCCTCGCCAGCGGCCCGAGCGACTCGCGCCGGCCGGCGGGGACGCGCGCGGCCCGCATAGTAGAATCGAGCCTGCGGCGGACCTTGCGCGTGAGGAGTAGAGCCATGGACGGAAGATGCAGGCGGAGTGTGCTCCTGGTATGCGCGGCAGCGAGCGGCCTTCTGGCTGTCGCCGGTTGTGTCGGCAGCGAACCCGAGCGGCTCGTGATCGGGGCGGAAGTCGATGGGCTGCCGGTCGCCGAATCGGCGCAGATTCGGATCGAGCTTCTGGACAACCTGAACACCCCGGTGCCCGGCCAGTTGATTCGACTGTCCACCGACACCCCCGGCACGGTACTGAGCGCGGAAGAGGTAGTGACCGGTGCGGCCGGTACCGCCAGCGTGACCCTGACCGCGTCGAACCAGGCCGGCGAGAACCGCATCGAGGCCGTCGCCGGCGCTCTGTCGGCTTCACTGGTCCTGCCCGGGCTGCCCGGGGCGCCCGCCAGCCTCGCCGTGACTGCCGATCCGGAGCGCACGGTGAACGGCGACATGGTCCTCCTCGCCATCGCCGTTGCCGACCGCTTCGGCAATCCCGTATCCGATGTCCCGGTCGAGCTGCAGGCGGCCGCGGGCGGGTCCGCGCTGGACCTCCCCGGCGGCGAAACGGACAGCGCGGGGGCGCTGACCCGGACCTTGACGACCGCCCCCGATCCGGGCGACAACACGGTGGATGTCACGGTTGCGGGTCTGCCGGCGCAGACGCTCGTCGTGCCCACGCGGCGGCTGTCCCGGCTGACGGTCCGGCCGGAACGGGCGGAGCTGCTGGCCGGCGAGGCCCTGACCTTCGAAGCGGTCGGCTTCGACGACGATGGCGGTGAGCTGGGGGTGCGGCCGCAGTGGACCCTCACGGGAGGAATCGGCGCGCTCGAGCCGTCCGGGGCGTTCACGGCGGGGACCGCGGGCCAGGGACGGGTGCGGGCCGCGATCGGGGGGGTCGTGGCGTCGAGCGCATTGACGGTGGTGCCGGGTCCGCCGCGCCGTATCGAGGTGCTGCCGGCCGAGGTGCGCGTCGAATCGGGCGAGGTGGTGACCCTGCGCGCCGTGGCCCGTGACGCCGGCGGGAACGCAGTGGCGCTCGACCCGGGTGGCCAGGGCGGGACGGTCCAGTGGAGTCTCACGCAGGACGTGGGTGACCTTGACGACCGGGGGGTCATGACGGCGAGACGGGCCGGAGAGGCGGCGGTGGTGGCCGCGGCCGGCGATCTTCGGGGCGAGGCCCGGGTAGAGGTGACGACGGGACCCTTGGTGACGATTGCCGTGGAACCGCGCAACCCGACGGTGGTCAGCGGGACCGAGCGGCAGTTTCGCGCCGTCGGGCAGGATTCCGGCGGCAATGAAGTGTCGCTGACGCCGACCTGGAGCCTGTCCGATGCGCTCGGCGAGCTCGACGACACCGGGCGTTTCGGGGCGGTGCGGGCCGGTACGGCGCGGCTGGTCGTCGCCTCCGGCCGCGTCGCGGCATCCACGGTGATCGAGGTGGTACCGGGCCCGCTCGAATCGATCGCGGTGAGTCCCGCGCAGGCCGACGTGCCGGCCGGAACCACCATCGCTTTCGCGGCCGTCGGACGCGACGCGGCCGGGAACGAGGTGGCTATCGAGCCGGTCTGGGAGCTGTCCCGGGCCGTCGGTCAGCTCGACCCCGGTGGCGAGCTAACCGGGGGGCAGGCCGGCCAGGGACAGGTGGTCGCAAGGGCGGGAGAGGTGACCGGCACGGCGGACGTGCGGGTCGTCCCCGGGGCGCTGACCAGTCTCGCGGTGGCGCCGCGCACCGCCACCGTGGTGGCCGGATCGTCACAACGGTTCATGGTGACCGGAGTCGACGGCGTGGGCAACCGCGTGACGGTCGAGCCGGCGTGGAGCCTGTCGGCGGGTGAGGGGCGCATCGACGCCGGCGGCACGTTCGTCGGCACCGTCGCCGGCGCGGTCACGTTGGCGGCGGCGGTGGAGGACCTGTCGGTCGAGGCCGCGATTCGGGTCAACGCCGGACCCCTGGCCTCGCTCGGGGTGACCCCGCGGGTGCTCGACATCGCGTCCGGCTCGGTGCAGGCGTTCGAGGCCACGGGCCGGGATGCACTCGGGAACGAGCGTCCGGTGACGCCGGCGTGGACGGTGACCGGCGGCGTCGGCACGATCGGCACGCGGGACGGCCGGCTCAGCGCGATCACGGCCGGGGTCGGGTCGGTAATCGCGACGGCCGGCGCGTTGTCGGGGGTCTCCGAGGTGCGGGTCGTGCCCGGCGCGCTGGCCGCCATCGACCTCGACGCGCCGGGCGACGTGCAGGTCGGCGACACGCGGCCGGTGGTTTGGACCGGCGTCGACGCGAACGGCAACGAGGTGGTGACCCGGCCGGAGTGGGAGGTCGCCGGCGGCGTCGGCCGGGTCGACGCCGAGGGACGTTTCGCCGCGGCAGCCCCGGGGAGCGGCCGCATCATCGCGCGGTCGGGCGACGTCTCGGCGGAGGCGCCGGTGCGGGTGTTGCCGGGACCGCTGGCGGACCTGCGGATTGTCCGCGACCCGGACCGCGCCGAGGTAACGGCCGGCGAACGGATCCGGCTGGCCGCAGTGGGACACGACCGGGACGATCATGTCGTCGTCGTCGAGCCCCGGTGGGAGATCGTCCGCGGCGCCGGGTCCATCGACGCCGGGGGGCAGTTCGTCCCGACCCGGGCGGGGCCCGCGGTGATTCGCGTGACCAGCGGATCGTCGGCGGCCGAGGCGGAGGTGAACGTGACGGCAGGCCCGCTCGCCTCGATCGTGGTCGCGCCGGCGCGGGTGGACGTGGCGAGCGATACGACGCAGGCGTTCACCGCAGCCGGTCGCGACGCGTACGGCAATCTGGTAGATGTCGATCCGGACTGGAGCCTGACCTACGGAGTCGGCAGCCTGGACGCGGAGGGACGTTTCAGCGCGACCATGGCCGGCACCGGGGTGGTCTCCGCCACCGTCGGCGCCGTGGTCGGGATCGCGGATGTCACCACCACGCCGGGTACCTTGGCGGTGCTGGCGGTGCAGCCGGCGGTTCCCGAAGTGCGATCCGGTGAGCTCCTGCAGTTTCAGACTGCCGGATTCGATGCCCGGGGGAACACCGTCACCGGCTACACGGTCGAGTGGCAGGTGTCGGGGGACGTCGGCACCGTCGAACCGGCGCGCGGCATCTTTACCGCGCTGGCGGCCGGGACCGGACAGGTGCTGGGGCGGTCGAACGGGGTCGAGGGAACGACGGAGGTTCGGGTCGTTCCGGGGGATCCGAGTGCGGCGACCTCGACGGTTGACGTATCGCCGCCGGCCGTCCCCGCCGGCGGAGGCGCGGCGGCCGAGATCACCGTGACGGTGCGGGATGCCTTCAACAACCCGGTGGCCGGGGCGCCGGTCCGGGTCGTCTCCAGCCGGGGTGCCGACAGCATCCGGCCCGTCGAATCGATGACCGCCGCCGACGGCGCGGTCCGCCTGCAGATCACCTCGAGCACCCCGGGGCGTTCGACGCTCCGCGTGACCGCGGGGACCGTGGAGCTGGTCTCACCCCCGCCGATCGAGTTTCGTTGAGGGGCCCGAGGGTCACCCGCTCTCGTCGGCGGCGTCCACTTCCGGCAGGATCCTGCGCGGCCGGTTCAAGGTCGTCGGCGGGGCCCGGTGCGGGGATGGGGCCGCGGCCGGTTCGGGGTCGGCCGGCGGCAGCGCCGGGGCGGGCTGTTCGAGCGCGCGCTCGAGCTCTCGAATCCGGAGGCGGGCTTCCCGGCTCGCCACGGCGTGCTCGAGTTCCAACGTCTTGACCTGCCGCTCGAGCGCATGCCGGGTCTTGGCGGCCTCTATCTCCTGGCGATTGAGGGCGAGCCGGGCGGTGGACTCGCGCAGCCTGAGGTCCAGTTGCCGGAGCGCGCGCCGCGTGGCCAGCCAGCCCGCCAGGATCACGAGCAGGAGACCCACCGCGGTGAGCGTCGCCGCGATCTCGAGGATGTCCGGCAGGAGCGGCGAGATACCCGTCAGGGAGGCGCGAAACCCCAGCCCGGCCAGTGAGATCAGGCAGGGCACGCCGTAGAGCACCAGCGATACCCGGACGCGGCGCATACTGCGATCCAGGGCGGTCACGATCTCGTTGGCGCTTCGCGGGGTCACGATGTCCGTTCCGGCAGCTTCGGGGGCTGTGCGACCGCATCGAAGACGGCGGGCCGGATCTCGAGGTCGGCGTCCGGCGTCCGGAGCGACGGATCGTAGTCGCTCCGGTTCTCGATCGCCATCGTCTTGATCTGCAATTCCATGCCGTGCCGGGCTCGTTCCGTCTCGATCTCGTTGCCCGTCAGCTCGAGCTGGCGGTTCGTCGCGGCCAACGCCCGCAGCTGTTTTCTGACCGTCCACCAGTCGACGGCCCAAGCCCCCGCAATGACCAGCAGCAGGGCGGCGCCGCACGCGGCGGCGCCGATGGTCAGAAGGCCCTCGTCGGGCAACTCCAGCTCCGACAGGGGCGACCGGAGTCCCAGCCCCGCGAGCGACACGACGAACGGGATACCGATCAGGATCAGGGCGATCTGCACGCCTCGCCCGCGCCGATCCGTATCGATGGTAAAGGGGCGTGAATGGTCAGACACGGTTCTTTCCGATGAACGCCGACGTTCCGGGTCGGTTGTGCGAGCCGGCGCGGCGCTATCGACAATGATAAGACGGATTCGTGGCCGTGGAACCCCGATCGGTGTATAAAGGGGCCAGAAAACGTCACGGCCACCGAGGTATTCCGTGACGGGGGGAACGCCGGATGCTCAAACCGAGGCGACGTTGGAGACTCCGCCCGAGTCTGGCGGGGATGCTGGCAGCCGGCAGTCTCGCCGGTACCCTCGGTGCCGCGCCGGCGACCGGCGCCCCGCCGGCCGAGGACGCGCATCAGACCCTGGTCAGCCGCTACTGCCTGTCGTGTCACAACAGCCGGACCCGCACCGCCGGTCTCGCCCTGGACACGATCGCCGAAGAAGCGCTGGCCGACCATACGGAGGTCTGGGAGCGGGTCGTCCGGAAGCTGCGCGCCCGGCAGATGCCGCCGGCCGCCGCGCGCCGGCCCGACGAATCGGCGTACGCGGCGGCGATCGCATCGCTGGAAGCAGCCCTGGATCGCCACGCCGCGGCGGCCCCGGACCCGGGACGCTCGGAGACGTTCAGGCGGCTCAACCGCACCGAGTATCACAACGCGGTCCGGGATCTGCTGGCCCTCGAGGTCGACGTGGCCGCCCTGCTCCCAAGCGATTCGTCCAGCTTCGGGTTCGACAACATCACCGTCGGAAATCTCTCGCCCACGTTGCTGGAGCGGTACGTCTCGGCGGCCGAGAAGATCAGCCGGCTCGCGGTCGGGCGTCCCGGTCTGGGGCCCGGCGGCATCACGATCCGCACCCGACCCGACCTGACGCAGGAAGGCCATCTGCCCGGGATGCCCATCGGCACCCGCGGCGGGGTCCTGCTGTCGCATACCTTTCCGGTCGACGGCGACTACGAGATCAGCGTCCGGCTGGCCCGCGACCGGAACGAGCATATCGAGGGCCTGAGCGAGTCGCACGACCTGCATCTGCTGCTCGACGGTGAGCTGGTGGAGGCCTTTACGGTGCACCCGGCGGAGCAGGTCGCGGAGCATGCGTTGAACTACCAACCGTCGCACGACACGCTCGATGCGCACCTCACGCGACGGGTGGCGGTCGCGGCCGGTCCTCATGCGCTGGCCGTCACCTTTCCCAAGAAGCCGGAGCTGCTGCTCGAGACCGAGCGGCAGCCGTACGAGGCGCACTTCAACTACTACCGGCACCCGCGGGTGCAGCCGGCGGTGTACGAGATCTCCATCGTCGGTCCCTACAACCCCGCCGGAGCCGGCGACACCCCGAGCCGGGCTCGCATCTTCACCTGCCAGCCGGCCGCGGCGGCCGCCGAGGATGCCTGCGCCACCGACATTCTCTCCGCCCTGATGCGGCAGGCCTACCGGCGTCCGGTGACCGCGGCGGATCTCGCGCGGCCGTTCGCGCTGTACCGTGCGGCTCGGGACGAGGACGGATTCGATGCCGGCATCGAGATGGGGCTGGCGGCGGTGCTGGTGAGCCCCGAGTTCCTGTTCCGGGTCGAGCGCGACCCCGAGGGCGTCGAGGCGGGCGCGGCGTATCGCTTGAGCGACCTCGAGCTGGCGTCGCGGCTGTCCTTCTTCCTGTGGAGCAGCATTCCCGACGACGAGCTGCTCGCGGTGGCCGAGCGGGGCGAGCTGACCGCTCCGGGAGTGCTGGAGCGGCAGGTGCGCCGGATGCTGGCGGACCCGCGCGCCTCGAACCTCGTCACCAATTTCGCCGGCCAGTGGCTGCATCTCCGGAATCTGGAGTCGATTACCCCGGACATGCGGGCCTTTCCCGATTTCGACGACAACCTGCGGCAGGCGTTCCGGCAGGAGACGGAGATGCTCGTCGAGAGCGTCCTGCGGGAGGATCGCAGCGTTCTCGACCTGCTGCGGGCCGACTACACCTATCTGAACGAGCGGCTGGCGAAGCACTACGGCGTGCCGCACGTCTATGGCAGCCGGTTCCGCCGGGTCGAGTTCGGCGAGGGGGGGACCCGGGGCGGACTGCTGCGACAGGGCAGCATCCTGCTGGCGACTTCCTATGCGACGCGCACCTCGCCGGTCATCCGGGGGAAGTGGGTGCTCGACAACATCCTGGGGGTGCCTCCGCCCCCGCCGCCCCCCAACGTGCCCGAGCTTGAGGACACGGGGGCGGGCGCACGCGCCCGCTCGATGAAGGAGCGGATGAGCGCGCATCGGGCGAGCCCCGCGTGCGCGAGCTGCCACCAGTTGATGGACCCCGTGGGGTTCGCCCTCGAGAACTACGACGCGGTCGGGCGCTGGCGCGACGCGGACGAGGGGATGCCCATCGACGCCGCGGCGACGCTCTTCGACGGAACGACCGTCGACGGCGTCGACGAGCTCGAGGCGGCGCTGTTGCGGCGCCCGGAGCTCTTCGTGGGCACGGTGGCCGAGAAGCTGCTGACGTTCGCGACCGGACGCGGGGTCGCGCATACCGATGCGCCGGCCATCCGGACCATTCTCCGGGCCGCGCAGGAGGACGACTACCGTCTCTCGTCGCTGATTCTCGGAGTGGTCGAGAGCCTGCCGTTCCAGATGAGGAAAGCATCATGATGATTTCGAAAAAGGCGTTGCCGCGGCGGACCTTTCTGCGCGGGGTGGGAGCCACCGTGGCGTTGCCGCTGCTCGATGCGATGGTGCCGTCGATGACGGCGCTCGCCAACACCGCGGCCAGACCGGTCCGGAGGCTCGGATTCGTCTACGTGCCGATGGGGTCCAACATCGCGATGTGGACCCCGCCCGGCGACGGGAAGCTGGCGCAGCTCTCTCCGAGCCTGGGACCGCTGGCGCCGGTGCAGGACCAGTTGACGGTGGTCAGCAATCTGGAGCTCCGGAACGCGTATCCCGGGACCCACGCCACGTCGAACGCCTCGTTTCTGAGCGCGGCCAAGGCGAAATGGACCGAGAGCACCGACTACTACCTGGGCACCACCGTCGATCAGATCGCGGCCCGGCAGATCGGCCAGGAGACGCAACTGCCCTCGCTCGAGCTGGCGATGGACCTGCTCGACATGGTCGGCCAGTGCGACAACGGCTACGCCTGCGTCTACCAGAACAACCTCTCGTGGTCGTCGCCCACCTCGCCGCTGCCGTCCGAGGCCCATCCGCGGATGGTGTTCGAACGGCTGTTCGGCGAAGGCGGCACCGCGGTCCAGCGGCGCGCCGCGTTGGGACGGCGCGCGAGCCTGCTGGACTGGGTGCGTGACGATATCGCGCGGCTGCAGCGCGAGCTCGGCCCCGGCGACCGTCACCGCGTCCACGAGTACCTGGACACGGTTCGCGAGGTCGAGCGCCGGATTCAGAAGGCGGAGGCGGAAACGGAGCACGATCCGCTGCCCGACCTGGATCGTCCCATCGGGGTGCCGGCCGCCTACGAGGACCACGCGAAGCTGATGTTCGACCTGCAGGTGCTGGCGTTGCAGGGCGACGTCACCCGGGTCATCACCTTCCAGCTCGCGCGGGAGTCGAGCAACCGGACCTACCCGGAGATCGGGGTGCCCGATCCGCATCACCCGATCTCGCACCACGGCAACGATCCCGAGAAGCTCGCGATGCTGGCGAAGATCAACCAGTACCACGTGTCGCTGTTCGGATACTTCCTCGAGCGGCTGGCGTCGGTGCCCGACGGCGAGGGGTCGCTGCTCGACCACTCCCTGTACATGTACGGCAGCGGGATGGGGAATCCCAACGTGCACGATCACGTGAACCTGCCGGTGGTGGTGGCCGGCGGCGGCGCCGGGCGGACGCAGGGGGGGCGGCACGTCCGGTACGCCGAACCGACGCCGATGGCGAACCTTCACCTGACCCTGCTCGACAAGGTCGGGGTCGAGCTGGACACCTGGTCCGACAGCACCGGCCGGATCGACACGCTGCTCGACCCGGTGGCGTTGTAGATCGGCGGAGCGGCCCGCGTCCTCTCCGTTCTCCTCCGCCGTCGGGGGGGAACGGGTTCGGGGGTAGCCGGGCACGGGAGACGGAACGATGCATCGCAGAATGGCCGGTAGATGCCTGATCGTCGCGGCGCTCGTCGGCTTGGCGCCGTTCGCCGCCGCCGCATCCGAGGCGCCGTTGGCCGATGCGGCCCAGCAGCGCGATCGGGCCGCCTTGGACCGTCTGCTCGATCAGCGGACCGATGTGAACGCGGCGCAGGTCGACGGAATGACGGCCCTGCATTGGGCCGCGTATCACGATGATGCGGACCTCGCAGGCCGGCTGGTGGACGCCGGGGCCGACGTGCATGCGCCGAATCGCTATGGCGTCATGCCGCTGTCGCTGGCCGCCGAGAACGGCAATGCGGCGATGGTCAGGCGGCTGCTCGACGCCGGCGCCGATGCCGGCGCCACGCTGCCGGGGGGCGAGACGGTGCTGATGACCGCCGCCCGCTCGGGGCGGGTCGGTGTCGTCCGGGCGCTCATCGCGCACGGGGCGGACATCGAAGCCACCGAGCCGAGACGCCGGCAGACGGCGCTGATGTGGGCGACGGCCGAGGGGCACGTCGACGTCGTCGAGACGCTGATCGAGGTGGGGGCCGATTTCACGACCCCCCTCGACTCCGGTTTCAACCCGCTGCTGTTCGCGGTGCGGGAGGGGCACCTCGGGGTGGTCCGTACCCTGTTGAGCGCCGGCGCCGAGGTCAACGGCGCGGTCGAGGAGGTCGTTCGGGCAGAGCGGACCTACCGCACCGGACGGCCGGTCGGGGTCGGCACTACCCCGCTGCTCCTCGCGGCGACCAATGCGCACTGGGACGTGGCGGCGGCGCTCCTCGAGGCCGGCGCCGATCCGAACGCGGACGGCCCCGGATATGCCGCGCTGCACCTGATCCCGAAAGTCCGCAGGCCAGGGGTCGGCGACAACGACCCCGCCCCCGACGGGTCCGGGCGCATGACCAGCCTCGAGTTCGTGCGGACCCTGGTGGAGCACGGCGCCGACGTCAACGCCCGGATGCCGATCCGGCGCAACCTGAACAACACCCGCCATCACGAGCCGGGGTCGACCCCGTTCATGCTGGCGTCGCTGGTGGCCGACGTGGAGCTGATGCGAACCCTCGTCGACCTCGGCGCCGACCCGTCGCTGACCAACGCCGAGAACAGCACCCCGCTGATGGCCGCGGCGGGACTGGGCACGCGGTCGCCGGGCGAGGACGCCGGGACCGAGGAAGAAGTGCTCGAGGCGGTTCAGCTTGTGCTGGACCTCGGGAACGACGTGAACGCCGTCGATGACAAGGGCGAGACCGCCATGCACGGCGCGGCCTACAAGAATCTGCCGGCGGTGGTGGGATTGCTCGCGGCCAGCGGTGCGAACATCGACGTCTGGGCGCGCAAGAACCAGTTCGGCTGGTCGCCGCTGACCATCGCCCGCGGATACCGGTTCGGCAACTTCAAGCCGTCGCCGGTGACGGTGGCCGCGGTCGAGCAGGCGATGCTCGCCGCGGGGGTGCCGCCGCCGACGGAAGCGGAAGAGGCGGCGGAGGGTTACGACATCTACGCGCCGCGCGGGGCGGACGCCGCGCCCTCGGCGACGGCGGCCCCGCCGCGCTGAAGCAGAGGCGCACAGGAAACAGGAGGAGCACGGATGCGTGGTTGCCAACTCGTACGGACCGCGGCGACGGTCGCCCTGATCACACTGGCCCTGGTGGCCGGTCCGGCCCGCGCGCAGACCGGCGCCGAAGACTGGACCCCGCCCCGGCTGGCCGACGGCCGCCCGGATTTGCAGGGCGTGTGGCTGAGCAATACCGCCACCCCGTTGCAGCGCCCCGAGGTGTTCGCGGACCGCGCATATCTGACGGACGAAGAGGTCGCCACCCTCCGCGCGCGGACGGAGCGGATCTTCAGAAACGGCAGAAGCGCCTTCACGACCCCCGAGGGGGCGTTCTTCGCCGCCCTCAACGACGTCGAGACCTACGAGGCTTGGTCGACCAGCAGCTCCATCGGCATGGTCGACGTGGAGGTCACCAACCGGACGTCCCTCGTCATCGACCCGCCCGACGGGCGCATCCCGGCGCTGACCCCGGAAGCGCGCGCGCGGGAGGCGGCAGTGGATACCGGGTGGCAGTTCAAGACCGGACCGGAAGACCTCAACAACGTGCATCGATGCGTGACCACCGGCGTGCCGCGTCTGGGCGGCAATTTCGGCGCCGGTCCGTACACCTTCTACCAACTCGTCCAGACGTCGGACCACGTGGCGTTCATCAGCGAGGCGTTCCACGATGCGCGGCTCATCCCGCTCGATGGACGTCCCCATCTCCCGGGCGCCATCCGCCAGTGGAACGGGGATTCGCGCGGCTACTGGGACGGGGATACGCTGGTCGTCGAGACCCGCAATTTTTCCGAGAACAGCTACTATCGCGGCGCCACCGAGGGGCTGCATCTGGTCGAGCGGTTCACGCGGAGCGGCCCCGACACCCTCACCTACGAGATGACGTTCACCGACCCGACGACCTGGGCCTCGCCGTGGACGGCGGCGCTCCCGTTGAAGCGTCGCACACAGCCGATCTACGAGTTCGCGTGCCACGAAGGCAACTACTCCATCGTGGGGATGCTGCGAGCCGCGCGTCTCGAGGAGGCTCCCTAGAAGCAGCACCACCTGAAAGGAAACTGATGATTCGCAAGATGCTCGTGCTCGTCGCGTTGTCCGCTTGGTTCGCCGGCACCCCGGCCGTCGCCGCCGCCGCCGACTACCATCACATCCATCTCGTCGCCACCTCCGCCGCCGAGGCGAAGGAGTGGTACATGACCCACATGGGGTGCACCGACTACGGCCGGCACAACGCCTGCGCCGCCGGCGACACCCTGATCATCTTCTTCGAGCGCGAGCCGACCGGCCCGAGCGTCGGCAGCGGCGTCGACCACATCGGGTTCTCGTTCACCGACCTCACCGCCAAGATGGCCTCGTTCGAGGCAGCCGGCGTCAAGATTCTCAATCCGATACGGGAAATCGACGGCCTCTTCAAGCTCGCCTTCGTCGAGGACCCGTGGGGCACGAAGATCGAGGTCGTCGAGGACACCGAGTGGCTGGGCTTCCACCACCTGCACCTCCGGTCCATCGATCCCGCGGCTGCGCTCGACTGGTACGAGCACATCTTCGCGGGCGAGAGGGACAGCCTGAAGGGACGCATCGCCGGCCTGCGCTACGGCTCGGTCTGGCTCCTCATCTCCCAGCACGAAGGCGAGTTGGCGCCGACCGAGGGCCGCGCCTTCGACCACCTCGGCTGGCAGTTCCCCGACCTGGCCGCCGCCGCCGAGGAGATCAAGGGCAAGGGCGTCGGGTTCGACATCGAGCCGCGCCCGTTCACCAACCCGCTCGGCGAAGACATGATGATCTCGTTCGTCACCGGCCCGGACGGCGTCCGCATCGAGATCGTTCAGCCGTAGGCATGAGAGCGCCGTCCCCTGCCGGCCAGGACCGCCGCGGGGGACGGCATCCGCCGCAGCGGGTCGGTGGTGAGCGTGTCCTGCTGGCTTGTCTCCGGCGCCACCGCTTTCTCTCAGGCGAACCAGAACCCGATATTCTCCGGGCCGCAGGCCGGGGAGCCCCTGCCGCCGCTGCCGGTGACAGGGGGGTCCGGCCAGGGTGCAGGCAGCGAGTTCGACTCTCGACCACGCGGTGCCGGTCGAGCTCGTCGTGCCCCCGTCCGATGCGATTCCGATGTCGGCGTAGCGGTGGTGCTGGAGCAGGTCGACCGGCGCGAACGGGACGTTATCGACCTCCCGGCGGAGATCGGGCTCGAGCACGATACGGTCAACGGGGGTGCCTCATGACGATGCGGATCGATCACTCGTCGCGCGCGCGGGCCGGCGGGAGAATGACGCGGAGAGACCTGCTCGTTGCGGGTTTCGCAGCGGCGGTCGCACGGCCGGCAGCGGCCCTGGCGAGACCGCTTGCCGGCTCGACGGCTGCGCAATCGGCGCTGCCGATCCCCGTCGCCACGCTGAACCACGTGAGCTTCGGCTGCGTGGACCTGCAGAGCACGGTGGCATGGTACGAAAGGGTTCTGGCGATCCCGCGCTACGCGTTCCAGGACTACGGGGGAGGGCAGACGGTGCTCCGCTTGTCCAGCGACCCGCCGGCGTACATGGCCCTGTCGCAGAGGAGCCCGGAGAGCCCGCAGGCGCGACGCCCGCACTTCTGCTGGGGCATCGAGGACTTCAACGTCCACCGGATCTTCGAGGGGCTCGCCGAGATGCCCGCCCTCGCCCGGTCGGTGTTGCGGGAGGGCACGACGATCAACGGCGTCAACTTCGACGGTCCGGACGGCGCACCGCTCCAGTTCAACCCGATCATCGCCTGCGGCGGTCTGGGCTTCCTGGGCGAGGTGTGTGACGACTCGGCCGAGGCGATGCGGCGCCCGGGCGACCCGCCGCCGATCCCGGTCCGGACCCTGAACCACATCAAGTACCACGTATCCGATCTGTCGAGCGCCCTGGCGTGGTATCAGCGGCTGACGGACATGCCGGTGTCGGCCTGGCAGGAACCGCAGGGAGGGCCGCGAACCGCCGGCTACGACGGTCGTCCGATCCCGGTTCTCAGGGTCGGTGCAGGTCCGCAACACTTGGCCCTGGTCGAGGGCAGCGGCCCGGAGGCGTTCCGACTGCACGTCGGTCTCGGCGTCGAGGGTTTCGATCCCGATGCGGTCATGGCCCGGCTCGGGGAGCACGGCGTCACCGCGCACGCGAGACTGCGCGAGGGGGTGACGAAGGAGGTGCTGGTGGAGGCGCCGGACGGCGTGCGGCTGCAGTTGCAGGACGTCAGCTACTGCGGCGGCGGCGGGTTGCTGGGAAACGAGTGTTGACGATGCCCGATAGGCTCGTTCGTCACGCCTGGTCAAACAGGCGCCTCGCCGGTCTCGGTCCAACGCGGGGTTCCACGACCGGCTGCTAGTGGTGTGTCCGAGGAATGGCTTTACATTTCCCGAATACGACCGAACAGACCGTCAACGGCCAGTTTCCCCCACGATTGCGGCCCGAAACGCGCAATGTCTCGGACCACCCAACTGGAAACTTGTTCAAGTGACACACCAATAGGGCCATGCTGGGTCTGTCCGAAATCGCCGTCATCGGCGTAATCGTGCTGCTTCTGCTCGTGGTCGGCCGGTCGCGCGCCGGCCAGCCGCCGGCCGCGGCGGGCGGCCACGCTGACGCGTGGGAGGCGCGCGCGACCATCCGGATCCCCAAGTATCTCGCCACCGTCCTGCTGGCGGTGGTCGCCGCCGCTGCCGTGGCCGGGACGTTCATCTGGCTGCAGTTCCCGGGCTGGGTCGGGGCGTTGTCCGGGGGCATCGTGGCCGGGGCCGGCGCCGCCGCCGCCATACAGAACGGCCGCCGCTCCCGCCGGCGCTGACTCGCAAGGAATCGGGCGCGCGCTCCAGCAGATCCCCCGGCGCAACGGTCCAACGCATGCCGAGCTTCCGGCCGGCGCGTGCCGCCTGCCGCCCCGGGTCTACTCCGTACGCTTCTCGAGAAAGCGGGCCCCGCTGAGCGCGTTGGGTATGGCGTAGTTCCCCTCGTGGCACGCGTACTCGAACATCTCGTAGGTGGGTTCGGCCGTCAACGGCATCGAGATCTTCCAGGAAGCCGTGTAGACGTTGGGATCGGAGATCGTCACGTCCCACATGATGGTGGTTTCCGAGACGCGCTCGAACCGCTCGACGACGTGGTGCGCCTCGGTGACGCGGATGCCCTTCAGGCGGCGGCCGGCCCCGCTCGACGCGACCCAGCCGCGGTCGTGGAAGTTCTTCGTCTCGACGACGAGCACGTCACCGTCCCAGTGCGCGCGCGCATCCCCCATCCACTGACGGATACGGTCATCGACGAACGGCCGGTCCGACAGCGGGATGATCCGCGCATCGTGGATCATCTCGTGGGAGATGACGACGTGGTCGGGCGTCTGCAGAATGCGATAGGCGTTGTTGTAGCCGGCGGGAAGCATCGAGCCGGGGACGCCACGCGAGATGCACCGGTCCCACACGCTCATGTTGCGGTAGTGGTCGCCTTCGTGCTCGAGCCGCCATGCCTTCTCGTCCAGGGCCCACTGCTGCACGGGAGCCCGGCCGCTCGGCGGGTCGACGACCATCGAGGTCTGCCCGGTCGACAGCACGGTGTCGCCCGAGTCGAGCCAGTAGCTGCCGTAGCCGCTGCCGAGGCTGCTGCTGGCCACGGTGCGGGCGGCGGGCGCGGCGTCCTGGGCCGCCAGCGTCACGGCTCGCCCCTGGTTGAGGGCGGCGATTTCCTCATCGGTCAGGTAGGCGCGCGTCTCGCTCTCGGACCGCTCGATCGGCGTGATCGTCTTGTTCCCCCAGACGCCCTGGAGATCCGGCTGGCCGTCAGGCGTCCGGGGCGTCGTCCAGTCGGGGTCCCGGACCCGGTCGAGCTGGGCCGCCGCCGGCAACGCGGCGAAGAGCCCGAGAGCGAACAGGGTACCCGTCACGATGAGCAGCCGGCAGGTTGCGCGAGTCTTCATGAGAATCACTCCTGTACAGGTCTGGTTCAGGGCCGAAGCATAGCCGATTGCCGAACTCTACGCCGGCAAGACAGACAAGACGGTGACACGGGACCTGAACTGGCTCCTGCAGCAGGACCTGATCGAAAAGCGGCCGCACGGGTACCGTGCGCGGGTCGAACTGATGCTCAGCTTCCGGCCGGCGCGTGCCGCCGGTGTCGATGACACAGCCTGACCGTGCGCGTAGTCGAGCCTCGGCTGTCGCAGCGATTCGAAGGATCAGGGTCCGTTTGCGCCCAATTGCACAGCATCAACCGTTCGCAAGCTGGCTGCGGGGGGCGTGGCCCCGCCCCCCGGCGCACCGAGCCCCGCCCTTCGCACCGGCACGGTCGTTAACGTTAACACTCGTCTGTTCACCCGGGCGGAGCTGGCGTGCAGCGACCAGGATGCCCGCCGCGTTAACGGTCTCCGGCCGACCGGACGGGTTCACTCAGAACACCGCGATCGGATTCAGCGGCGAGCCGGTTCCTCCGCGAATCGGCAACGGCGCCGCCATCAGCAGGAACTCCCAGCGGTTGCGTTCCGCCGCCGCCTCGCCGAGGGCCTCGAGGTCGCAGTTGTCGAAGAGGTGCACGCCGAGGTACAGCAGCGCGAAGTCGTGGATGGCGCCAGGCAGCTCGGACGGCGCGACGTACGTCGGGTGGTCGCTGCCCATCAGGGCGATGTCTCTCTCCTTGAGCCACGGGATGACCGAGGGGTGCAGCCCGGCGGACCGGCCGCCCGGCCGGCGGCCCCGCAACCACGGACCTTCGGCGGCACGGCGCGCCCAGACGCCGGTGCGGATGAACAGCGCATCGCCGGAGGAGACCCTCACCCCCGCCTGCTCCTCCCACGCTTCCAGATCTTCGACGTAGATCGGCGTCCCGGGCTCGAGATACGGCACGCCCCGCAGCCGGGGGATGTCGATGAGGATGCCGCGGGTCACGATGCCGCTCTTCAGGTTGTGAATGGAGTTCTTCGGGTGTCCGTTCTCGATGACGGCGTCGACGTCCGGCGTGTAGCCGTTGTAGAAGACGCCGTTGTCGTTGATGTGCGCCAGCGCGTCGAGATGGGTATGCGTGATGCCGTGATACCGGACCGCGATCCGATCCGAGCTGATGCCGACCATCGTGTGCTCGTAGGGATTCGGGTTGTCGACGGCCTCGACGGTATCGGCGTCACTGGCCAGGGACACGGTGACGCCGTCTTCGACCAGCGCCACCGCCTGCAGACGCTTTGCCGGCGTGACGAGGTTCAGGGCGCCGATTTCGTCGTCGGCGCCCCACCGCCCCCAGTTGGACAGCTCGGTCTTCCACCGCTCGTACTGCGCCTCGGTCACCGTCCGATCCGAGTCGGCGGGCTGGGCCGCCGATTCCGATGCCGCCAGCGTCGCCGACAGAACGACGAACAACGCGCTCACTGTCCTCTTCATCATGTTCCCTCCTGCGTGGCAAGACAGACCGATTGTAGTCGCGGCGGGACCGGGCGGGACGAATGGAATGAGGGAGCGGTGCCGCCGAACCTGCGCGAAGCGGGCCAGCCCGTTTCGCCGGCAGTGCTGCCAAGCCCGCAAGGCGGCGATGTCCGGGCAGGAGTCTGCCCCGTGGAACGGCGCAGGCTCCTGCGAGTTGGTCAAGGCGGCAAGCGGCGCCGCAAGGCAACGACCCCGGGCTAGGAGTCTGCGCCGCAGGAGATTTACGGCATGAGATGGAGCGCCGTCCCGCGACCTGACTCACCCATGCCGGGGCAACTCGACAACTCGGCCGTTTCCCGGTGAATTGCGAACAAACAGCAAAATCATGCCCTGATCGGCCGGAGGGTCCGCCGGAGAGCACGATTCGGACCGATTGGCCGCCGTGACGAGCCCCATAATCTGTGCGACTACGCCGCCATCAGCGCGTGCAGGCGCTTGGCGTTCAGCGCCAGGCACACCAAGTCCCACTCGCAACGCACCTTGGCCAGTCCCCGCAGGCTGAAACGCCGGAATCCCAACACGTGCTTGATCCAGCCGTACGGGGCCTCCGACAACCACTTGCGTTCCGCATACGCCGCCCGGCCCGCCGACGTGGCCAGCTTCTTCAGCATGCGACCCGTCGCCGGATGCTTGTCCAAGTCTCGGCCGGCATTTGTCTTGCCCTCCCGGCCCAGCGACACATACCCGTCAACGCCCCGCTCTTCCAGCTCCACCAAGTCCCGCTCGTTGCAGTACCCCGCGTCGGCCAACACCTTCTCCGGCTGAGTGTCGAACGTCTTCTTCACTTCATCCAGCAACACCGGCAGGGCGCCCTGGTCGCTCGCGTTCGCCGTCAGCTCCGTCGACACCACCAACTGGTGGTCACCGTCCACCGCCGCCTGCGCGTTGTAGCACTGCTGGAATCCATCGTTGCTCGTCTTCATGATCCCGCTTTCCGGGTCCGTGAAATTGCTCTGGGCCTTCTCCTCAGGCTCGCCATACGCCCGCTTGTAGGGCCGACCCCCCTTCGGGTTGCGGGCCTGACCCGGCTGACGACCCCGCGTGTCGTCCGCCGACCGAGCCGCTGCCTCCAGACGCGCCTTCGCCGCCCGGATCGCGGCCAGACGCTCCTCGCGCCGGCGCAACTCCGCCGGCAACTCGTCCCCCCGCACATCCGCTCCCAAGCGAACGTCCTCGGCCGTGTCGACTGCATCCGCCGACCGCAACAACGTCTCGATCTCCTCGACCAGACGCCGTTCCTCCTCCTGCATCCGGCCGTAGCTCATCGCCTTGTGCTTGCTCGCGTTCGCGCGAACCTTCGTCCCGTCAATCGACAGCTTCCCAAAGCTCGCCAGCCCCAACTCCCGCGCCAGACGAACCACCTCCACGAACAGCGCCTTGAAATCCTCCAGATGACGACGACGAAACTCGCACACCGTACGGTGCTGCGGAAAGTTGCCCGCCGCCAGCACCCGGAACGCCACGTCCTCCTCCAGCTTCCTCGCGATTCCACGCGACGAGAACACCCCCGTCGCATACGCGTAGAGCAGAATCTTCACCATCATCCGGGGCTCATACGGCGCGTTGCGACGACCGTCCCCTTCGTACGGGGCGTAGAACGCCGTCAGATCCAGACCGTCCACCAGATCGCTGATGTGGTGCGCCAAGTGGCCCTCGGACAGCCAATCACGCAGGTCGGGCGGCAACAGCAGCGACTGCTCCGGCACGTAGCGGCGAAAAGTCGTCGACATCAAGTCCTTCCAGCGTTGGATTCTCGCCTACAATTTTCGCATCGATTTTTCTGCGGCGCAGACTCCTAGAAGCGGAAGCCCAGCGCGACCCGGAAGGTCCTTCCGTTGGGATAGTCTCCGGCGCTGGTCGCCTCGCCGAAGCGAACCCCTTCCGTATACGTCGTGGGCAGCCCGAGCTCGTCGAGCGGTCCGTCGTAGTCGGGCCGGACGGTGGTGTTCCACGTGAGCATCTTGTCGTTGCTCAGGGCGTTGTACATCTCGAACTTCAGCCACGGCCGGGCCTCCCGCCAGATCGGCAGCTCCCACTGCGCCGAGAGGTCGAGCCGCGTGTAGCCGTCGAAGTCCTCCGAGCCGCGGCCCGTCGAGTAGTAGATCGACCGCGACGACGGCAGGCTCGCGTAGCCCAGACCGTTCAGGAGCATTTCCTGCTGCGGGGTCAGCCGCACGCCGCCGGACGCGAAGCTGTAGGTGAGGCCCGAATCGTAGCGCCAGACGGCGCCGAGGTCGAGGCGGCCGACGCCGCCCAGACCGACGTTGTAGATGCCCCACAGGCGCACCTTGTGCTTCTGGTAATCGTTGAGCCGGCCGCGCGGGAAATACCGGTCCGCGGGCGTCGCCTCCGGCCAGTCGAACGCGCTGGAGGCGCTCCCCGGCGTGTTGGTCCCTTCGCCCTCGAAGTTCCCTTCGTTGCTGAGCTGCACCGTCCAGCTTCCGTCGAACAGGAAGCGGCGGGTCACCTGCACGCGCCCGTCGAGCACCAGCGCGTCGTACCGGCGCTCCAGATCATCGGTGTTCCGCAGCACCTGGTTGACGAACGTGCCGTAGCTCTCGCCGTCCTCGATGATCTCCGTCGAGCCGGTGGTCAGGTCCAGGAAGTCTTCGATCACCCCACCGGTCGACCGCTTGATGAAGGTCGCCTTCAGGTGGCCGCGCGTCCCGATCGCGCCGCCGGCCGAGAGGGTCAGCTCCTTCGTCACGGGCGATCGGAGGTTCGGGTCGTTGAAGACGTTCCGGGTGGGAAAGCTGCTGAAGACCGTGACGTAGTTGTCCGGGTCGAACCCGGGCGCGAAGTCGCGCCCCTGCCCGTCCGGTCCGACATAGACGCCGTAGAGCAGGCTCGGGTTGCCGACGTTGGTCGTCTGCGCGAACTGGGCCTCGCTGTACTTGCCCGAGTAGTGGCTGTAGCTGGCCTGCAGCGACAGCCGCCCGTCCCCGGCCGGATCGTAGGCGACGCCGAGCCGCGGCACCAGCGCGCTGGTGTCGACCGTCTGGATGCCGCCCGTGGCCCCGAGGTGAGCACCTGCGTCTCCTCGATCGCGTCCTCGATGAAGAGACTGTTCGAGGTTCCGAACAGGTTGTCGTTGATGTCGACCCCGTCCACCAGGAAGACGTTGTCGTAGGCGAACGCCCCGTTGATCGTCACCTGACCGCCGTTCGGCGTGTTGGTGGTCAGCCCCGGCTGGAGGGCGGCGATGCCGAACAGGCTGCGGCCCACGGGCAGGGCGTTGACCTCGTCGTCGATCATGTTCGAGCTGTTCTCGATGGTCGCGATCGGCGGCGGCACCACCCCGAGCACCTGGACCGTCTCGGTAACGCCGGCGGGCGCCAGCACCGCGTTGACGCCGACCTGGCCGCCCAGGGGCACCGGAGCGATCCGCGTGACGTCGCCGAACCCGTCGAGGAAGAAGACGATTTCGTACTCGCCCGGCCGCAGGCCGACCAGCTCGTAGCCGCCGTTGGCCCCGGTGACCGCGGTCCGCGTCCCCTGCAGCGACGGCGAACGGACGGTGACCGTGACCCCCGGCAGCGAGAGTCCCTGGGCGTCGAGGGCGACGCCGCGAATCGTGCCGGTCTGGCGCCCTTGCGCCAATGCGCCGGTGTCGGCCGAGAGCAACAGGCCCGCGCAGAGCGCGGCAAGAACCACCGCCCCGCGGGGGCGCCGTGAGAGCGATCGAGACTCTCCTCCTTCGACCCGGTACGGTGTGCTGGGCATCGTGCGTCTCCTGACACCATTCTGAGCCACCATCCCGCTGTTGCCAACCCGCGACCGGCGGTTCACCCCCCGAAGGGCCGGAGGGCCCCGACCCACGCACCTCCGCCCCGGTCCGGGCCTCGCCCCGGTGCGGCGGTGCGCCCGCCGACCTTCCGGGAGACCCGCCGCTCTACCGCGAGCGGACTTCTACCGGCCCTCTTCGGCAGCGGCGGGCGGTGGAACGTCGGCGGAGGACGGACGGGTGACGGGTATGTCCGGTTGGAGCTCGATCGCCTCGCCCCGATGGGCGATGACGATCGGTTCGTCGCCCCGCAGCAGGTAGGTCGCCGACGCCGGCGTCAGCTCCACCTCCAGGCGCTGGCCGCGGATCAGGAGGGGGAAGCGGAGGCTCTCGAACTGCGGGGGCACCTGCGGCGAGAAGGTGATCCGGCCGCCGTCGTCCCGCATGCCCGCGAAGCCGTAGATGAGGGTCATCCAGAACCCGCCCATCGAGGCGATGTGACAGCCGTCCTGCACGTTGCCCGCCACGTCGGCGAGATCCATGAAACCGGCGTCGATCGAGTAGTTGAACGCCTTGTCCGCCTCGCCGACCTCGGCCGCGACGATGCTCTCGATGGAGCAGGAGAGCGACGAGTCTCGCGTCGTCAGCCGGTCGTAGTACACGAAGTTCCGGCGCTTCTGCCCGAGCGAGAACTCGCGGCCGAGAAGGAACATCGCGAGGACGACGTCCGCCTGCTTGACGACCCGGTGGCGGTAGATGACGAGCGGGTGATAGTGCAGCAGGAGCGGGTACTTGTCGGGCGGGGTGTGTTCGAAGTCCCAGTCCTCCTTGTCCTTGAAGGAGTCGTCCTGCAGGTGGACGCGGTCGCGCTCGTCGAAGGGCAGATACATGTGGTCGGCCGCGCGTTGCCACGCGTCGAGCTCGCCGGGGTCGAGTCCGGTGGCGCGCACCAGGAGCTTGAACCCCGGTTCGTCGGCGGCGCGGATCGCCCGGATGGTCTCCACCGCGTACCAGAGGTTCTCGCGCGCCATCAGATTGGTGTAGAGGTTGTTGTTGACGACGGTGTTGTACTCGTCCGGTCCGGTGACGCCGTTTATCCGGAAGCTGCCGTCGTGGCGGTCGAAGAAGCCGAGGTCGACCCAGAGGCGGGCGGTCTCGACCAGGATTTCGGCGCCGACCTCGGCGAGAAACCGGGTATCGCCGGTCACGTCCACGTACTTGCGGAGGGCGTACACGATGTCCGCATTGATGTGATACTGCGCGGTGCCGGCCGCGTAATACGCGGACGCCTCGGTGCCGTCGATGGTGCGCCACGGAAAGAGCGCGCCGCTCTGGTTCAGTTCGCGGGCCCGCCGCCGGGCCTCGTCCAGGTGCGCGTGGCGCTCGCGGATCAGGTTCTGCGCGATGCGGGGCGTCGTGTAGGTCAGGAACGGCAGCAGGTAGATCTCGGTGTCCCAGAAATAGTGGCCCTCGTAGCCGGGGCCGGTCAGTCCCTTGGCCGGCACCCCCACGCCCTCGGCCCGCGCCGTCGCCTGGCAGATGTGGAAGAGGTTGAAGCGTATCGTCTGCTGCCACTCCGCCTGTCCCTTCACCACGATGTCGCTGCGGTGCCAGAAGTCGGTGAGGAACTGGCGCTGGCTGTCGAGCAGCGCCGCGAAACCGCGCCGGACGGCTCGATTCAGCAGCCGGTCGGACCGTTCGCAGAGCTCGTCGGCCTGCGGGCGCCGGGACGAGTGGTAGGTCATGTACTTGACGAGATGGATGCGCGCGCCCACCTTGCCGTCGATCGAGAAGTCGATCCGCCCGTCCGGTCCGTCGGACCGCGCCTCGGTCGTATAGTCGCAGTCGGTCCGCAGCTCGTGGTCGACCGCGCACGACAGGGTGATGCCGCTCGACCGGGTCGCGTACCCCAACACGATGCGGCGGTCCCCGGCGCGGCTCACCTGCGGCTCGATCACCTCGCAGCCGAACTGCTTGGTGCGGGGATCCCCGTTGGTGCTCGTCGAGCGCCCGCTCGCCGCGATTTCCGAAACGATGACGACGGGGGCGTCGTGCGCGAGCAGGGTCACCTCGTAGGAGATAGCCGCGAGGTGCCGGTGCTCGAGGGAAACCAGCCGGCGCGACCGGATGGAGACGCGCTGGCCGGAAGAGTGGGCCCATACCAGCGTGCGATCGAGCGTCCCCGCCCGCATGTCGAGCACCCGCTCGTAGCGCTCGAGCGTCGCCGTCGGCAGGAAGAACGGCTCGTCGTCGACGTACAGCCGGATGATCTTCGCGTCGGGCACGTCGACGATGGTCTGGCCCAGCTTCGCGAACCCGTACGCCTCTTCGCCGTAGACGATGGGCCAGGTCTCGTGGAAGCCGTTGACGTAGGTGCCGTGGTGCTCGACCGGCTGCCCCTCGTCGCAGGTGCCGCGCAGTCCGAGGTAGCCGTTGGCGGTCGCGAAGAGCGACTCCGCCGCTGCGACGCGTTGGGGGTCGAAGCGCGTCTCGACGAGCCGCCATTCGTCCAACGGGTAGATGTCGCGGGGGAGATGAGCGTGGTAGCGGTCGTCCATCAGCCCGCGTCCTCGACGGTTGCCGCTTCGGCCGGGCCGGCCCCGTCCGGCAGCGTATCGGCGAGGTCCGTCACCACCCGATCGGCGCCCGCTCGACCGAGGTCGCCGGGGGCGCCGGTGCGGTCGATGGCGACGACCAGGGCGAACCCGCCGGCGCGCGCGGCGGCAACGCCCGCGATCGCATCCTCGACCACCGCCGCCTGGTCCGGGACGACCCCCATCGCGCGGGCCGCATGCAGAAACGTGTCGGGGGCCGGCTTGCCGGCCAGGCCCCGCTGCTCGGCCAGGACGCCATCCACCTGCAGCTCGAACAGGCCGGTGATGCCGGCCGCGTCCAGAATCGCCGCGCAGTTCCGGCTCGACGACACGACGGCGGTGCGAACCCCGTGACGCCGCAGGTGGCGGACCACCGCCACCGTGCCGGCATAGGTATCCACGCCCTCGTCAGCCAGTATCTCCTGGAAGAGTGCGTTCTTGCGGTTCCCGAGACCGCACACGGTCTCCCCCCCCGGCGGGTCGTCCGGCGCGCCGTCGGGCACGGTGATGCCGCGCGAGGCGAGAAAGGTGCGAACCCCGTCGTGGCGCGGCCGGCCGTCCACGAACTGCGCGTAGTCGCGCGGCTCGAACGGACGGAACGGCCCGCCGTGCGCCGCCGCCCATTGCGCCAGATAGTCGTCGAACAGCCGGGTCCAGGCCGCGGCGTGCAGGCGTGCGGTGGCCGTCAGCACCCCGTCGAGGTCGAACAGGACCGCTTCGTAGCGGGTCCAATCGATGGGCGGAACCGGGCGCGCGAGGTCAGGCACCGGCGACCGCCACCCCCGCCGAGCACCGGACGCCGGTCCCGCCGAGGCCGCAATAGCCCTCCGGGTTCTTCGCCAGGTACTGCTGGTGGTAGTCCTCGGCGTAGTAGAAGGGCGGTGCGTCGCGGACCTCGGTGGTGATCGGACCGAATCCGGCGGACGTCAGTTGCGCCTGGTAGGCGTCGCGCGAGGCTTCGGCGATGCGCCGCTGCCCGGCATCGGCGGTGAAGATCGCCGAGCGGTACTGGGTGCCGACGTCGTTGCCCTGCCGCATGCCCTGGGTCGGGTCATGGCTTTCCCAGAACGCCAGGAGGAGCCCCTCGAACGGGATCGCCGCGGGATCGGCGACGACCAGCACGACCTCGGTGTGGCCGGTCTGTCCGCTGCACACCTCGCGGTACGTCGGGTTCTTCGTGGACCCGCCGGCGTAGCCGACGGCGGTCGTGTAGACGCCCGCGAGCTTCCAGAACGCGCGTTCCGCCCCCCAGAAGCAGCCCAGGCCGAATACCGCCTGCGTCATCCCGTCGGGGAACGGCGGCGCGAGGGGGCGACCGCTGACGAAGTGGCTGCCGGCCGGCGGCATCGACTCGTCCCGGCCGGGAAGCGCCTCGTCGGCGCCGGGTATCCGCAGACTGGCGGGGTTGGCGAACAGCATGGTTCCTCCTGGACGGCCCGGACCGGCGCGACTCTGCGCCCGGCACGGCGGCCCGGGGCACGAGGTCCGTTGCCGGTCTCGATACGACGCGGGACTTGTGCTGCTAGTGTAGCGCACCGAATCGCGGGACGGGGATGAGCCCGGCGAGACCATGGGAGCCGTGGTGAAAACGCCGCGTTGCGCCTTGCGGCTCCGATTGCCCCCCAACCAACCCTCCGGGAATCCGCGCCCTTCTACGGCACAGACTCCTAGTATCATTCCGCCATGGATTCTGCCGCGCTGCTGCCGGACGATGCCTTCAACAGAAAGCTGGCCGCCAACGTCCATCCGCCCCAGTGGCGGAATCCGACGCCGGACGGCCGCTACAACCTCGTCGTCGTCGGGGCGGGGACGGCGGGTCTGGTGACCGCGGCGGTCGCCGCCGGCCTCGGCGCGCGGGTGGCCCTCGTGGAACGGCATCTGATGGGCGGCGACTGCCTGAACGTGGGCTGCGTCCCCTCGAAGGGGGTCATCCGGGCGGCGCGGGTGTGGGCGTCGGCGCGGGACGGCGCGGCGTTCGGGTTGACCTTCCCCGGCGGCGTCGAGCGCGACTTCGGGGCGGCGATGGCGCGCATGCGGCGGCTGCGGGCCGAGATCAGCCAGGTCGACTCCGCCGACCGGTTCACCGGGCTCGGGGTCGACGTCTACATCGGCGAGGCCCGGTTCACCGGACGGGATACCGTGGCGGTGGGCGACGCCACCCTGCGGTTCGCGCGCGCCGCCGTCTGCACCGGGGCGCGCGCCGCGGCGCTGCCGATTCCGGGGCTGGCCGACGCCGGCTATCTCACCAACGAGACGGTCTTCTCGCTGACCGAGCTCCCGCCGCGGCTCGCCGTCATCGGGGCCGGTCCCATCGGCTGCGAGCTCGCCCAGGCGTTCGCCCGCTTCGGCAGCGAGGTCACAGTGATCGAGCAGGCCGACCGCATCCTGCCGCGCGAGGACCCGGACGCGGCCGCCGTGGTGCAGGCCCGGATGGCGCACGACGGCGTGCGGTTCGTCCTCGACGCCGCGATCGGCGCCGTGGAGACGGCCGCAGCCGGGGCGGGTGAGGGGGATGCCGGCGGCAAGCGGATCCGCTATACCGCCGGCGGCGAATCGCACGATGTCCGCGTCGACGAGATTCTCCTCGGCGTCGGGCGGGCGCCCAACGTCGAGGGGCTGGGCCTGGAGGCGGCCGGCGTGGCCTGCGACCGGCGCGGGGTCACCGTCGATGCCCACCTGCGGACGACCAACCCCCGCGTCTACGCGGCGGGCGACATCTGCTCTCCGTTCAAGTTCACGCATACCGCCGACGCGATGGCCCAGATCGTCATTCAGAACGCGCTGTTCCCGCATCCGTTCGGGTTGGGGAAGGCGTCGACCGAGTCGCTGGTCATTCCCTGGTGCACCTATACCGAGCCCGAGATCGCCCACGTCGGGATGTACGAAGCCGATGCGCGGGCGAAGGGCATCGCGATCGAGACCTTCACGCAACCGTTCGCGGAGGTCGACCGCGCGGTGCTCGACGGCGAGGATGCCGGCTTCGCCCGGGTCCACGTCCGCAAGGGGACCGACCGGATCCTCGGCGCCACCGTCGTCGCCGCCGACGCCGGCAACCTGATCAGCGAAGTGACGGTGGCGATGAAGGCCGGCGCCGGCCTCGGCACCATCGGCTCGGCCATCCACCCCTACCCCACCCAGGCCGAGGCCTGGCGCAAGGCCGCCAACCAGATGCGCAAGGCCCGGTTCAGCGACCGCCAGCGCGCGATCCTGAGCCGCCTGTTCGCGTGGCGGCGGTAGCGACGTCTCGGTAAGGGGAGACCTTCGGATGACCTGCAGACGTCTCGGAATGTCGTCTGCGGTCACACGGCGCTCAGCGTGCGTCCCATGTCGTCCTCAGTATTCGGGCGATTCGTCTGCGAGGCCTTCATTGGCGAGACGTTGTTCGAAGGCCGCGTCCAGCTTGTCGCACTCGGCCACCAGCCGGGTACGGGCGAGCAGCGCGTCGACCTCGGCCGGCGTCGGGCTCGCCTCGCGGGCGCCCAGGCCGCGGCACTTCAGCGCCGCCGCCGCGTTCGCGTAGCGCAGCACGTCCTCGACCTCCGCGCCGTCGCCGCCGCACAGCCACCCGGAGATGAAACCGCCGCGGAAAACATCGCCGGCGCCGGTGGTATCGACGACCGGCACCCGGAACCCCGCCGTCCTCACCTCGACGTCGCCGACCAGGGCCAGACTCCCTTCCGCGCCGAGCGTCATGCAGACGAGCGCGGGCCGGTAGGCGTCCCGGATGGCCCTCAGCGCCGCGCCCGGCGCGCCCTTGCCGGTCAGCGCGGCCGGGAAGTCCTGCGCGGTGACGATCACGTCGATCTCGGCCAGCAGCGCGTCGATGCCGTCCCGGACGTGCTTGACGTCGACGACCGTCCGGATCCCGGCGCGGCGCGCCTCGCGCGCCGCCGCAGTGGCCGCGGCCGTCTCGTGACAGTCGACGAGCAGCACCCGGCCCGCGCAGACTGCCGCCGGGTCGACGTCGTCGGGGCGCAGCTTCAGCCCGGGATCGCGAGACCAGAGCACGGTGCGCTCGCCGGTCCCCTCGTCGACGAGAATCACCGACATCCCGTTCCGCGTGTCCCGCGCCACGCGGCACGCGCCGACGTCGACCCCCTCGGCGGCGAGGCTCGACCGTCCGTGCCGTCCGTTGTCGTCGTCGCCGAAGATCCCGACGTAACGCGCGCGCCAGCCGAGCCGCGCGCACGCCACCATGGCGCTCGCCGCCTGGCCGCCCGGCGAGTACGTGTGCCGCCGGATCGGCTGCTTGGAGCCGGGCCGGGGAAAGCGCTCGACCACGACCAGCAGGTCGGTCATGTTGAGGCCGAGCCCGACCACGTCGAAGCGCCGGCCCTCCGGCGACGGGAGTCCGATCGGCATCCGCATGGCGGGATCGTACATCCCTCTTCGAACCTGCCTGCAGGCGCTGCATCTGCAGAAATCCACCGCAGTGACGCTGGTCTCAATGCCCTGACTTGTGTAGAGTGGCCATGCTCATGGCTATGCTGTGACCAGGGGATCGTGCCCGAAGTATCCATCGCCCAAGCGCGAAGCACGCTTACCCGACTGATTCACGGAGTCGAGGCCGGAGAGCCCGTGCACATCACCCGGCGCGGAAAACCGGTCGCCGTCCTGATCTCCAGAGCCGAGTACGAACGCTTGGAATCGGGAGAACCTCGGCGGGACTTCTGGCAGGCAATCGCGGACTGGCGCGAGCAGGCGGGTTTCGACTGGCCGGAACTCATGCTGGACGAAGTGGATGGGTGGCGTGACCGCCGTCCGCCCCGGGAGCCCGCAGAAGGAGATATCAGATGAAACGACGGGTCCAGACTTCACTTCGCAGGTTCGTCTCGCTCTCGCTGGGTGCGCTCGTCGCCCTGGTCGGTGTGGCGGCCGCCCAGACGCCGTCACCCGGACGGCTCCTGGTGCTCCTCAGGGACGCCAGCGCCCTCGCGATCGTCGACCCGGCGAACGGGAGCGTGCTGGGGCGCGTGGCGACCGGCCGGGACCCGCATGAAGTGACCGCGTCGGCCGACGGCCGCCTGGCGTTCGTGGCGAGCATGGTGGACGGGATCTCGGTCATCGACATCGCGGCGCAGGAGGAGATCCGCCGGGTCGACCCCGGCCCCGGCAGCCAGACGCACGACGTGCTGTTCGCTGGCGACAAGGTGTACTTCACCATCGAGGGCTACAAGTCGATCGGGCGCTACGACCCGTCCACGGACGCGATCGACTGGACGCTCGGCATCGGCCAGGACGGCACGCACATGCTGGTGCTCGATCGGGACCGGGGCGCTATGTTCATGCCGAACACCGGTTCCAACTCGGTCACGATGGTCGAGAACGTCATGGAGGGTCCCGCGCGCGCGCGGCTCACCAATATTCCCGTGCCGGGCGAGAGGCCCGAGGGCATCGACCTGTCGCCGGACGGCCGCGAGCTCTGGACGGCGACCCGGGGCGACGGCGGCGTGTCGATCATCGACGTCGAGAGCCGCCGGGTCGTGGAGACCCTCGACCTGGGCATGCGGGACGCGAATCGCCTGAAGTTCACGCCCGACGGCCGCCGCGTGTTGATCATCGACGGCGAGGCGGCGTCCCTGGTGGTGATGGACGCGGCCACGCGCAGCGTGATCGAGCGCGTGACGGTGGGCTCGGCCGACACCGGCGACGGCGCCATCCTGGTGGGCCCCGACGGCCGCCGCGCCTTTCTCGGGCTGAGAGCCGCGGACCGCGTCTCGGTCGTCGATCTGGAGACGCTCGAGGTCACCCTCGAGATCCCGATGGGCGACGGCGCCGGACCCGGCTGCCTGTACTGGATTGGCGCGAACTGACAGCGCCGAGCGCGCCCCGAGTCCGATCGGCCATCGTCTGCGGCGCCGCGATGAAGCTGGTCTTCCAGGTGCGGCTGATTTTCGTCCCGACGACGGGCCCCTCGAGGAGATGCGGGGCCATCTCGTCGTTGGGGGACTCGAAGTCGGCCACCGGCACCGTGAGCGCCGCCGACCGATTGACGGTCTCTAAGCTCCTCAGGCGTCGGTCGCGAGGTGATAGCTCGTGTTGCGCCCGCCGCCGGGACTGCGCGCCAGGAGACCGTGGTCGACCAGGATCGTGATGTCCCGCAGCGCCGTATCCTGGGAGCACTTCGCGAGCTTGGCCCACTTCGACGTGGTCAGCTTCCCCTCGAAGCCGTCCAGTAGACGGTTCAGGACGCGCCGCTGGCGTTCGTTGAGGGCGAGGCCGGCCGCGCGTTCCCAGAACCGGGCCTTCGCGAGCACGGCGGCCAACGCGGTCCCGGCCGCCTCGATGGATCGGCCGAGGCACGCGAGAAACCACGTCATCCACCGGGTGACGTCGGTCGTGCCCCGTTGCGTTCGTTCCAGCGCGTCGTAGTAGGCGGCCCTCTCCGCCCGGATCTGCGACGACATGCTGTAGAAGCGCTGCGAGCTGCCCTCCGAACGGGCCAGGGCCATGTCGGCGACGGCGCGGGCAATGCGGCCGTTCCCATCCTCGAACGGATGGATGGTCACGAACCAGAGATGGGCCAACCCGGCCCTCAGCACCGGATCGGTCTCGGCCGGCGCATCGAACCAGTCCAGGAACGCCCGCATCTCCGTGTCGACGCGCGCGGCGGACGGCGCCTCGAAATGCACCCGCTCCCGGCCGATCGGACCCGAGACCACCTGCATGGGGTCTCCATGCTCGTCGCGCCATCTGCCGACCGCGATTCGCCGCATCCCGGTACGGCCGGTCGGAAACAGAGACGCGTGCCAGTCGCACAGGCGCTCCGCCGTGAGCGGCTGGTCGTAGCGTCCCGTCGCATCCAGCATCAGCTCCACGACGCCCTCCACGTCGCGGTCCGCGGGTCCGACGCCGCCGGCATCCATGCCGAGACGCCGCGCGACGGACGAGCGGACCTCCACCGCGTCGAGCTTCTCTCCCTCGATGTCGCTGCTCTTCACCACGTCCTCGACCAGCGTGCCGACCACCGCCTCTTGCCGCAGATCGAAGCCGAGGGTCTCCATGCGGCCGAGGAGACGGCCCTGCCGGTGCCTGACGCCAGCCAGCACATCGGCCAGCGCCTCGGGCCTCCAGTGGAGCCGCGGCCAGTCGGGTTGATCGTGAATGTAGATTCTCCGCACGATTCGCGGAGATTGTAGCAGCGATTCACCGCATGGGGAGGGGCACGATGCCTGGCCGACCCCTCCGGGGCTGCACCTCACATCGGCGACCGCCAGTCAACGATCCCGAGTCGCCTGCCGCCGGGCGACGGTAGCAACGGCCGCCCGACTTGCAGTGGCACGGCCGCTCCGATCTTCGCGCGCATGGGCTCTCCGGGGCCGATCGCCCCTCAGCGTCCCGCGACCGGTAGTCAGTCCTGGCTCACAGTCGGCCGGCCGATCAGTAACCCACCACCTGCCCGTCCTTGCGCACGTCGGTGCCGCCGTGCAGCATGCCGGTTTCGGGGTTGATCATGATGGCCTGGTAGCCGCCCATGCCGCCGCCGCCGGCGCGCACAACGTGATGGCCGCGGCGCCGGAGCTCGGCGATGACCTCGTCGGAGACGCCTGGCTCGACGGCTACGGTGCCGCCGGGCTGGCTGCTCGGGCTGTGCCGCACCCGCGCGGCGTCGCCCGCCTCCTGGAGGTTCATGCCGAAGTCGATCATGTTCGACAACACCTGCCAGTGGCCCTGCGGCTGCATGGCGCCGCCCATGACGCCGAACGGCATGAACGGCTTGCCGTCCTTGGTGACGAAGCCGGGCATGTTGGTGTGCAGCGACCGCTTGTGCGGCTCGAGGGAGTTGAGGTGGCCCGCCTCGAGCGAGAAGCCGGAACCGCGGTTCTGGAGGGCGAAGCCGAGGTCGCCCGGCACCACCTTCGAACCGAAGCCGCCGAAGATGCTCTCGATGAGGGAGATGGCGTTGCGGTCCTCGTCGACCACCGTCAGGTACACGGTGTCGCTGTGGTCGAACGGCTGTCCCGGCGCGACGTCGGTGGAGGCGCGCTCGGGGTCGATGAGCTGCCGCCGGGCGTCGGCGTAGGACTTGGAGACGAGGGGCTGGGTCGGCAGCTCGTTGGCGTCGGCGTCCGCGACGTAGGTGTCGCGGTCGGCCCAGACCAGCTTCTTCGCCTCGGCGTAGAGATGGATCGCGTCGGCGGAGTTCTTGCCCAGGGCAGCGACGTCGTAGCCCTCCATGATGTTGAGGATCATCAGGGCGAGGATGCCGGAGCTGTTGGGCGGCACCTCCCAGACGTCGTAGCCGCGGTAGCTCGTGCTGACGGGATCGACCCACACCGAGTCGTGGTCCTCGAAGTCGGCCATCGTGAAGTAGCCGCCGTTGGCCTCGCTGAAGGAGACGATGCGCCGAGCGATGTCGCCCTTGTAGAACGCATCGCGCCCCCCTTGGGCGATCGCCTCGTAGGTGGCGGCGAGCCGAGGGTTCTTGAAGACTTCGCCGACGCGCGGCGGCCGGCCGTCGGGCAGATAGGTGGCGGCCGAGTCGGGCCACTGGACCAGCGCCGGCATCGACCCCGCCCACTGCCCCCGGATGATCTCGCTCACGGGAAAGCCGTTGAGGGCGTACCGGATGGCGGGCGCCAGCACCTCGGCGAGGGTCATCGTCCCGAATCGTTCGAGCAGCTCGTGCCAGCCGTCGACCGCGCCCGGCACCGTCCAGGTCAGCGGCCCGGACCCCGGCATGCGCGAATAGCCCTGGCGGACCAGGGTCTCGCGGTTGATCTCGTAGGGCGCGCGCCCGGTGGCGTTCAGCCCGTAGAGCTGCTCGGTCTCGGCATCCCAGACCAGGGCGAACAGGTCGCCGCCGACGCCGTTCATGTGCGGCTCGACGAGGCCGAGCACGGCGTTGACGGCCACCGCCGCGTCGATGGCGTTGCCGCCGGCCTTCAGAATGTCGAGACCGACCTGCGCGGCGAGCGGCTGGCTGGCCGCGACCATCCCGTGCGGCGCGATCACCTCGGACCGGCTGCCGTGCGGACTGCGGGCCGGCCGGCTGTAGCCGTGGCCGAGCGCATCGTCGGTCTGGGCGTGCAGGGTGACATCGGTTCCGATCATCGCGATTCCCAGCATCAGGCCGAGCACCGGGGTCGATCGAACGACCCGGAACACCGAACGACAGGATGGCAGCCGCAACAGCATCGTGTACCCCTTTCCATCGATCCGGCAAGACTGGCCCGGAAATCGTCGCCCAGCGGCTCCGCTCCCCGCCCAGCCAACCCTTTCAGGCGTCGGTGCCGTTCACCGGCGCAGACGCCTGACGGACGCCTGCGAGACCCCGCGCGTCTCGACGGCCTGCGAGCGGATGTTACCGCAATTCGGCGATCCCCGGATCGCACGTCCCCGCGCCGGGTCGCCGGAGCGTCGCGGCGCTCCCTGGCGTCCCGCCGCCGGGCGGGGGCGACGGGGGCGATCTGCCGGAGACGAGGAAGTGGGGTATGCTCGCCGGCACAAACCGCTGGGCGGGAGGTCGTCAAATGGTGTGCATCTTGTCGCTGTGGCTGCCGGTGCTGCTGTCGGCAGTTTTCGTCTTCGTCGTCAGCTCCGTCATCCACATGCTGTTGTCGTATCACGCTGGCGATGCCGGACCGATGCCCAACGAAGAGAAGGTGATGGACGCGCTGCGGCCGTTCGAGATTCCGCCGGGCGACTACGCCGTCCCGAGTGCGTCGAGCATGAAGGAGATGGGCAGCCCGGAGTACATGAACAAGATGGCGCGCGGCCCCGTCGCGTTCCTGACGGTGCTCCCCAACGGGCCGACCGCCATCGGCAAGAGCCTGGGACAGTGGTTCGTCTACAGCCTGGTCGTCGGCGCGGTCGCCGGCTACGTCGCCGGCCTCACCCTCGCACCGGGCGCCGGCTACGACATGGTCTTCCACGTCGTCGGCGTCGTGGCCTTCGCGGGTTACTCGCTGGCGATCCTGCAGAGCAGCATCTGGTGGCACCGAAGCTGGCGCTACACCCTGCTGACCATGTTCGACGGGCTGATCTACGCACTGCTGACGGCCGGCACGTTCGGCTGGCTCTGGCCGTAGTGGTGTGTCACAGGAACAGGTTTAAGTTGACCCACGAACATCCCGACGATTCAGGCCGAAATTGGCCGTCCACGGTCCTTTCGGCCACATGCGGGCAACTGCAAAATCATTTCTCGGACAAGGGCGCCCGCGGGGCAACGCAGATCCGCGGAACGACGCTGTCAGGCAGAGCGCATCGCCGGGCGGATGCAGCGCGGCGTCTACCGCGAGCTGCCGCGTGCGCGCGCCACAGGAGTCTTGGGATGCATCGAGGAAAACGAAAAAGGGAGTATGTCATGCGCATCGTTGCCGCCGCCGGCCTGATTCTGTCGCTCGGGGCCGGCCCCGCCCTGGCCCAGCCCCGCCTGACGATGCAGTGGGCGGCGATGGCCGATCGCCTGGTGGCGCAGCTCGCCCCCGAGCCGGGCGAGCGGATCGTGCTCGTGGCGCGGCCGGGGCAGTTCGACGAGCTGATTCCCCCGCTGCGGTACGCCCTGATGCGGGCCGGGGCGGTCGACCTCGGCGTGATCGACGTCATCGAGGAGCCGTATCCCGAAGACTGGGACGGCGACCTGCTGGCGCGGGGCACGGAGGCCGCGCGCGCCGTCTACCGCGAGATGCTCCGCGAATTCGACGGCGCGATCATGCTGCCGGGGGCGCGGCCCGACCATGCGGTGTACGCGGCGCTGCAGGACCTGCTGCATGAGGGCATCGGCCGCACCATCCACTTCCACTGGACCCAGAACGGCAGCGCGTTCCCGCTGCCCGGGCAGCCGATGCCGTCCCAGGCGGTCATCGACGCGACGTATCAGCGCGCGCTGCTCGACACCGACTACGCGGCCCTCGCGGCGGTCCAGCGCCGTTTCGTCGCCGCGATGCGCGGCGCCGAGGTCCGGGTCACGACGCCCCTCGGCACCGACGTCCGGTTCCGCATCGGCGACCGGCCGGTGAACTTCGGTGACGGCAACGCCTCGAAGGCGCGGACCGATCAGGGCGTCATTCTGATCGACCGCGAGCCCGAGCTGCCGGCCGGGGCGATCCGGGTGGCGCCGGTCGAGGAGACCGTCAACGGCGTCATCGTCTTTCCGCCGTCCCAGTGGGACGGCCGGCCGGTCACCGGCCTGCGGGTGAGCATCGAGGACGGGCGGGTCACCGACGTGACCGCGGAGTCGGGATTGGCGGCGGCCGAGGCCGAGCTGGCCGGCGTTCCCGAAGAGGCGCGGGCTTTCCGGGAGTTCGCGCTCGGGTTCAACCCGCTGCTCGCGGTGCCCGAGCGCAACCCCTGGATCCCGTACTACGGCTACGGCGCGGGCATCGTGCGGCTGTCGCTCGGCGACAACTCCGAGCTGGGCGGAACCGTCACCGGCGGCTACGTCCGCTGGAACTTCTTCACCGACACGACGGTGACGGTCGGCGGCGAAGTCTGGGTGCGGGACGGACGTCTCGAGCGCTGACCGCGGCCCGCACCCCGCCCCGGATCGCCAGCCGGCCAACGCCAGCCAGGAGTCAGAGCGCGGGAACGCCGCAGACTCCCCGCGTGTGCGGGGAACCTACAAGAAGGCGGCCGGCGCGTGGACCCTGCAGGGTCCATCCCCGCGTGTGCGGGGAAACCCCGGCGGCTCGACGGGCGGCTCCTGGGCGATTGGGTCCATCCCCGCGTGTGCGGGGAAACCTCGAACGCGCTGCTCCAGGCCGCCTGCATCCCGGGTCCATCCCCGCGGGTTGGCAGAGCGTCCATCGGAGCCGCGAGGCGACTATACCGGGGCAGGAGTTCGCGCCGCAGAACGGCGCGAACTCCTGGAGGGTTGGTTGGGCGGCAATCGGAGCCGCAAGGCGACGATTTCCGGGCTATTGCATGTTGACGAACCGCTGGACCCGCTTCCCTTCCAGCGTCTCGCCGACGTAGATGTTGCCGCTCGAGTCCACGGCCAGACTGTGGGCGGCGGTGAACCCGCCGGCCATGTGCCCGCCGAAGCCGAACGACCCGAGTATCTCGAGGCTGGACCGCTCGATCAGCCAGACCTTCTGGTTCATCCCGTCGATGTTGTAGAGAATCGTCTGGTCGCCATCGGGCGAGAAGTCCACGTCGAACGCCGATCCGAACCCGCGCGTCCGGCCCGCGATGACCACCTCGTTCAGGAACGTGCCGTCCTTCTCGAAGACCTGGATGCGGTCGTTGACCCGGTCGCAGACATAGACGAGCCCGTCGTCGGACAGGGTCGCGCAGTGGACCGGGCGCCCGAACTGCTGCGAGAGCGGAGCGTCGGGGTCGTAGGTATAGGCGTCGTCGGTGGGCCGGTTGCCGTACGCGCCCCAGTGGCGCTTGTACTCGCCGGTATCGGCGTCGAAGACCGCGACCCGGCGATTCCCGTAACCGTCGGCGATATACACCTCGTTGGTCTCGGGGTCGACGTCGATCTCGGCCGGCTGGCCGAAGTTCGCCAGGTCGTTGCTGCCCTCGCCCTGTCCCTGCCGGCCGATCTGCAGCAGGAACTCGCCGTCCCGGGTGAACTTCAGCACCTGGGCGTCGTTGCCGCCGCTGCCGCCCAGCCAGACGTTGTCCAGATGATCGATGAAGATGCCGTGCTCCGACTGCGGCCATTCGTACCCGTCACCGGGTCCGCCCCAGGCGTTCACCACGTCGCCGGCCTGGTCGAACTCGATGATCGGCGGCGCGGAACGGCAGCATTCCGCCAGCGGCGGCGTCTCGTCCGCGCCCCGTTCCTGCAGGTTCAGGCTGCCCGGGCGATGCACGACCCAGATGTGATCGCGGGCGTCCACCGCGACCCCCACCACGTTGCCCAGCGTCCAGTTGTCCGGCAACGGCTTCGGCCAGGCGGCGTCGAAGTGGAACGCCGCGGCGTCGGCCTGCCCCGCCTGTCCGCCCCCCGCCAACGCCGCAAGCCGCGACCGTCCACTGCCGACGACGATCGCGGCAACGGCCAGCACGAGGGCAACGAGTACCGAGAAATGACGTCGTCTCATAGGTGCCTCCAGACTGCTTGTCTCTCGCCGACACTTCCTGACTATCGCGAAGATCGCTGCGAACTTCACCGGTTTTCCGGCGAAGTTCCCGGTTCGCTCTCGCGATGCTTCCGCCAAACCGGGTCTGCGTCCTGCTCCTTGCGCAGAAACTTCCACAGCAGCCCCGCTACGGTAATCAGGATCCCCCCCGAAGTAAGCCATTCTTCCATTGTGCGGAACGCCGGTGCAGACGGCGATTCTCGCATACTGGCGGCAGGCAGGAAACAGCCGGCCACCGCAAACGCGCGATTGTGCACCGGTTCTGCCGTGAGACCGTCGGCGGGACGCAAGAGCGTACGTCACGCCGCCCCGGGCGGGTTGCGTTCAGGGCGCGAGGGTGAAGTCGGCGGCCCAGACGTGCTGGCCCCAGTGGATCACGAGGCGTCCCTCGTCGTCGTCCACCGGCAGCAGGGACACCGCCAAGGGGCGATCCTGGTAGGGGCCGCCGTGGGTGTGGGTCACGTCTATCTCGGCCGCGTCGAACGCCGGGTCGTGCTGGGTTCCCCACGAGTCCGGTTCGTTGTTGAAGACCAGGGTCCAGCCGGAGCCGGCCGCCCGCAGCCAGAGGCCGTACGAGCCGGGGAAGTCGGGCGCGAGGTTGCCGGTGGGTATCAGGGTGTCGCCGAACCGCAGGGGGATCTCGCTTCGGAGCCGGATGACCGCCCCTTGCGTCAGTTGCACGAGGTCGCCGTCGCCAATCGATTCCAGCGCCGCGAAGTCCACGTCGTCGGCGCCGAGCTCCTGTTCGAAGAGCACCTGGATGCGCGCGCCGCCCGGCGTCACGAGGGCGGTCTCGTTCCGCGACCCGAGGGCCGTGGCCCGGTAACGGGCCTCCAGGTCGGAGTCGCGGGTCAGGCTGCTGCCCGGGCTGACGTCGGACGTGCGCGGGGGACGCGGGGGACGCGGCAGCTCGACGAACTCGAAGTCCGCGGTCCAGCGGCTCCCGCCCCACACCAGCGCCAGCTCTCCGGTGGCGTCCCCGGTCGGCAGCAGCTCGACGGCCAGGGTCTCCGCCTCGTCCGCGCGCGGGTGGTGGGCCAGTTGGATGCGGCCGGGCCGCGGCGAGTCGTCCACTTCTTCGCTGGCCGCTTCCTCGCCATCGGCGTCCGCCTCAGCGTCATCCGACTCGATGGCGTCCGCCTCAGCGTCATCCGACTCGATGGCGTCCGCCTCGGCGCTATCCGACTCGATGGCGTCCGCCTCAGCGCTATCCGCCTCAGCGCTATCCGCCTCAGCGCTATCCGCCTCAGCGCTATCCGCCTCGGTGTTGTCCGCCTCGACGGCGCCGCGAGCACCCGCGTCGGCGTCCGCGCCGGCGGCGTCGGAAGCATTCTCGTTGCCTTCTTCACCGCGTGGGTCGGCCGCGTCCTCGCCATCGGACGCATCGTCGGCCTCCTCGACCTCGACCGGCCGGGCGTCCAGCACCCAGCCCGCGGCGGTGCGCATCAGCCAGAGGTCGTGGTCCGGGGCGGGGCCGCGCGGCTCGTCCGGATCCGGGGCCAACGTCCCGATCGCCAGCGATCGATGGCCATCCAGCCGCCCCAGCCGCACCGCCGCCCGCGTGGAGCCGGCCCGCAGCACCGGCAGCGAGCGGTGGTCCGACCGCAGCGCGGGGTCGTAGGCCACGCTCACCTGCCGTCCGTTCAGAGTCAGCTCGGTGCGGACCAAGCCGTCCCCGTCTCCATCGGCCTGTCCCGCGTCCGCCGGCGGGGCGATCTGCGTCAGGAAGCAGAGGACGACGGAGCACGCGACGAGGCGGAATCGCAGAGCAGGCATCGTGTATCCAACCGGGGAGGGAAACCGGGAGATCCGCGCCCGAAGGGAGCGCGGATCTCCCGGGCAGGACGGTTCTTGCTAGTCGTCGTCGGTCGTGTTCGCCGGCTCGTCGAGCTCGACGGCGTAGCCGATGAAGCCCAGCGACATTTCGTCGTCGGTCCGGGGACCGTGGCCGGGCGACTCGTTGGAGCGGAAGTCGTAGCGAGCCGCCCGCTCCGGCGAGTTGTCGTACCAGAAGCTGATGTCGATGCGCGTGCCCTTGGGCAGCAGCTTCGGCTCCTTGTACTTGTAGGTCTCCTGCCACCCCTGGTCGTAGTGGGGCACGTCGAGCAGCAGCTCTTCGCGGCCGTCGGGATAGAACGCGGTGTAGCGGGAAGCGCTGCCGCGCAGATGGGCGTGCGGCCAGTACGTCAGCACGTGGATGTCCTCGTCCAGCGTGCGGGACATGCCGATCCGGTAGTTGGGGTGGCCCGGCGGAATCTCGAACGCGGTGTTTCCGATCGAGTTGTTGACCACCTTGTACTGCACCGGCCGCTCTTCGACGAAGAAGGCGATCTCGGGCTGCGTCGAGATGCCCGTGCCCTCGCCCGGATTCTTGTGGAAGTGCATGTTGTAGGTCAGCGTCGACCCCACCTCGAGCCGCAGGCCGTAGCCGTCCGGCAGCATGACCGCTTCGGCGCCTTCCGCGACGCACGTCAGCAACTGGCCGGTGCCCGCCGCGCCCTCCTCGGCCTCGACCTCCTCGATCGGCCGCTCGCCGGGGGCGGGGCCGCGCACGAAGCCGCACATGTGGTGGCCGACGGTGCCGGCGTCGGTCTTGAACTCCCAGCCGCGCACCCAGACGTCCTCGGGCAGATCCGCCTCGGTCAGGGACTTGAAGAAGCTGATGTTCAGGTCGTACACGTCGTCGTCGATGAAGTAGGGCTCGTCGAGCTTGAACACGTAGTCGGGCGTGCCCAGCGACCAGCCGCCGCTGGTGCTCTCGACGAACTGCCGGGGCGCGGGGGCGTCAGCCCGGTCGCCGGCGGGAGCGCCCGCCTCGACCCAGCTCAGCAGCGTCTGAATCTCCGCGTCCGTCAGCAGGCGCTCGTTCGAGAAGACGCCCTGCGGCGCCGACGCGTACCACGGCGGCATCTCGCGCGCCTCGACCTTGCTGGCGATGGCGCGGGCCCACGGGCGGGTCTCCTGATAGTTCATGAACGACATCGGCGCCAGCACCCCGCCGAGGTTCTGCCCCTCCGGCTGATGGCAGCTCTGGCAGTTGTCCTGGATGATCGGCAGGACATCCCGGTAGTACGTGACGTCGCCCTCGTTGTTCGCCTGGCTGGGAGCGGCGATGAGGGACATCGCGCCGATCGCCATGACGACCGCGAATGTTCGCGCCTGGATTCTCATGAATGAACTCCTTCGACCGTACGCGGATGTGACGAATTATCCGGGGATTATGACACCATCGCGCCCGCGGGTAAACCGGCCGCTCCCTCGTCACGACTTGTCGCACGGGCGCCTTTCAGCCCGCTGGCGGTGTCGCACGGGCGCCTTTCAGCCCGCTGGCGGAAATCCGGTTGCCAATAGGCCCGGCTGGCACTACAGTAGCGGAGGCGGTGACTGGCAGCGTGGCTCGGAAAGGTCGTCGCCCGCGAACCCGATTGCCAATGCGGTGAATTAGATGATGCTGTTAAAGGCGGCGCGGGCCATCCGGCGGACGGCCGTATGGACTGTCGCGCTGGCGGGGCTGGCGACGATGCCGGTGTCGGCGCGCCAGGGTCCGGCGGTGCCGCCGCACGACGCCGCGTCCGCCCAGGCGCTGCTGCAAGGCTACTGTCTCGCGTGCCACACCGAGGCCCGAGAGGCCCGCGGGCTGGTACCCGTGGCCTTCGACGGGCTCGACGCCGCCGACGTCGGGGAAGATGCCGACGTCTGGGAGAGTATCGTCCGCAAGCTGCGGCTCGGCATGATGCCGCCGGCCGGCCGGCCGCGCCCGGCGGCGGACCTCCACGAGCAGTTTCTCGGCTGGCTCGAGAACGCGCTCGACACCGACGCGGCCGAGCACCCCGACCCGGGCCGGCCCGCGGTGCGGCGCCTGACCACGCCCGAGTATCGCAACGCGGTGCGGAGCCTGCTCGACCTCGAGGTCGATGAAGGCTGGCTGCTCTTTCCGCCCGACGACGTCAGCCAGGAAGGGTTCAGCACCGACGCCGAGGCCCTCTCGGTGTCGCCCGCCCTGTTCGACCGCTATCTCTCCGCCGCCAACCGGATCAGCCGGCTCGCGGTCGGCGACCCCGCCATCGGTCCCGGGTTCGCCGCCTTCACCTATTCGACGCCGCGGTTGCTGTACCAGGACGACCGCATGAGCGAGGAGCTCCCGTTCGGGTCCCGCGGGGGGATGGCCGTCCGCCACTACTTCCCGCTCGACGGCGAGTACCGCGTGCAGATCCGCCTGCGCCGGATGATCTACGACTACATCGTCGGCATGGGAACCGCCCAGGACGTCGAGGTCCGCCTGGATGGACGCTTGGTGCGGCGGTTCACCGTCGGCGGCGCCGACCGTCTCGGGTACCCCTCGGCCTACAGCTTCTTCGGCACCATCCGCGGGGATCCGGCGTGGGAGCAGTACGTATCGATCGACGCCGACGCCGAGCTGGAGGTCGACCTGTCGGCCCCGGCCGGCGAGCATGTCGTCGGGGTGTCGTTCGTGGCGGCGCGCACCGAGGCGACGGGAATCCTCGAACGCCGGCTGTCGGGGTTCTCGCTGAGCGGGCTCGGGTTCTACGACGGACACGCGGCGGTCGAGCGGGTGGAGATAACCGGCCCCTACGACGCCGCCGGTCCGGGCGACACCGCGAGCCGGCGCCGCATCTTCCGCTGCCGGCCGTCCGCGGTAGCCGAGGACGGCCCGGCGAACGCGAACGCGGCGGCGGACGAAGACGGTTGTGCGGGCGAGATCCTGTCGGCCCTGGGGCGGCGCGCCTACCGGCGGCCGGTGACCGATGACGATCTGGACACCCTGCTGGCGTTCTACGAGCAGGGCCGGGCCGCGGGCGGCTTCGAGGCCGGCATCCGGAAGGGGATCGAGCGGCTGCTGGTGGCCCCGGAGTTCCTGTTCCGCATCGAGCGCGATCCTCCCGGTGTCCCGCCGGCGACCGCGTACCGGCTGACCGACCTGGAGCTGGCGTCCCGCCTGTCGCTGTTCCTGTGGAGCGACATTCCGGACGAGCCGCTGCTCGCGGCGGCCGAGGCCGGCCGTCTCTCCGAGCCGGCCGAGCTCGACCGGCAGGTCGAGCGCATGCTGGCCGACCGCCGGGCGCGGGCCCTCGTCGACAACTTCGCCAGCCAGTGGCTGCAGCTCGGCCGGGTGCGGGGGGTGATTCCCGACACCGACGTGTTCTACGACTTCGACGAGAACCTGCGCGCGGACATGGAACGCGAAACGAAGCTGTTTGTCGAGAGCCAGGTGCTCGGCGACCGCGGCGTCCTGGAGTTGTTCGACGCCGACTACACCTTCGCGAACGAGCGGCTGGCCCGGCACTACGGTCTGGACGGCGTCTACGGCGAGCGGTTCCGGCGCGTCCCGGTGGGCGGAGACCGGGCCGGTTTGCTGGGGCATGCCAGCCTGCTGACGGTGACCGCCTACCCCACCCGGACCTCGCCGGTGCTGCGGGGCAAGTGGCTGCTCGACAACGTCCTCGGCATGCCGCCGGCCGAGGCCCCGGCGGACGTGCCGGCGCTCGAAGAGAATCACGGGGCGTCGGCGCCGCGGACGATGCGGGAGCGGATGGAGCAGCATCGGGCCAACCCTGCCTGCGCCGCCTGTCATCGCATGATGGACCCGCCGGGGTTCGCGCTGGAGCATTTCGACGCCATCGGGCGGTGGCGGACCGCCGACGAGTACGGGGCACCGGTCGACGCGGCCGGCGCGCTCGCCGACGGCACCGCCGTGGACGGCCCCGCCGCCCTGCGCCATGCGGTCCTGGCCTACGAGACGAGCGTCGTCCGGACCGTGGCCGAGAAACTGCTGACCTACGCCGTCGGCCGGCGGATGGAGTCGTTCGACCAACCTGCGATCCGGCGCATCGTGCGCGATGCGGAGGCCGGCGGGTACCGCTGGTCGTCGATCATTCGGGGCATCGTCGAGAGCGTGCCGTTTCAGATGAGGAGATCGGAATCATGACGTTCATCACCAAGCGGGCGATTCCGCGTCGCGCGGTGCTGCGGGGACTGGGTGCGAGCGTGGCGCTGCCGATGCTCGACGGCATGGTGCCGGCCTTGAGCGCGCGCGCGACCGCGCCGGTGCGGTTCGGCGCGGTCTACGTGCCGAACGGCATGGTCATGCAGAACTGGACGCCGGCGGCCACCGGCCGCGGCTTCGAGATGTCGCCGATTCTCGAGCCGCTGGCGCCGTTCAGCGACCAGATGCTGGTGCTGTCGGGGCTGAACTGCACGCCGCCGCCGGGGAGCCGCGGCGGGACCCATTCGCGCGCGGCGACCCGCTTCCTGACCGACGTGCATCCGGGCGAGTGGAACCCGCAGGCGATCTCGATGGATCAGATCGCGGCCCGCGAGCTTGGGCGTCAAACGCCGCTGGCGTCCCTCGAGCTGGGGCTGGAGGGGGCGAACTTCGCCGGGTCGTGCGACAGCGGCGGGTTCAGTTGCGCCTTCTCGTACACCATCTCCTGGCGCGATTCGGCGACCCCGCTGCCGATGGAGCACAATCCGCGGGCGGTGTTCGAACGGCTGTTCGGCGACAACGAAAGCACCGACCCCGCCACCCGTGCGGAGCGCCGCCGCGAGCAGCGCAGCCTCCTCGATTCCATCGGCGCCGCCGTGGCCCGGCTCAGCGGCAGTTTGGGCGCCGGCGATCGACTGAAGCTCGGCGCGTATCTCGACGCGGTGCGGGACGTCGAGCGGCGCATCGAGGTCGCCGAGGCGCAGGGCGAGCGGGAGGTCCCCCTGATGAACCGGCCGATGGGGGCGCCGGCGGACTTCGCCGAGCACACCGGCCTGATGTACGACCTGCAGTTGCTGGCCCACCAGACCGATCGCACGCGGGTCACCACGTTCATGAGCGGGCACGAGCTGAGCGGCCGCACCTATCCCCAGATAGACGTGCCCGATGCGCACCATCCGCTGTCGCACCACCGCGGGGTGGGAGACTCGCTGCGCAAGCTGACGAAGATCAACCGTTATCACGTCAGCCTGTTCGCGGGGTTCGTCGAGAAGCTGCGGTCGACGCCGGACGGCGACGGTTCGCTGCTCGACCACATGATTCTGATGTACGGCGCGGGCATGAGCGACAGCAACGCGCATTCGCCCTACAACCTGCCGCTCGTGCTGCTCGGCGGCGGGGCGGGGCAGCTCGCGGGGGGACGGCACGTCGCGTATCCCGAGCGCGACCGCACGCCGCTCGCCAATCTCCACGTGTCGCTGCTCGACAAGCTGGGCGCGCCGGTGGAGCGGATCGGCGACAGCACCGGGCCGCTTCCGAGGCTCGTGACCGGCCGGGGGCCCGAACGGCTGACCGGCATCTGACGGGGACCTCGACACCATGCCTGTCCAGATCTCCCTGTCGCGGTTCGTCGGCCCGGGAACCCGTGGTGAAAGTCCCCGCTGCATTCGACCAACGATGCAACCCGCA
This sequence comes from Vicinamibacterales bacterium, assembly GCA_965229825.1. Lineage (GTDB taxonomy): Bacteria > Acidobacteriota > Vicinamibacteria > Vicinamibacterales > UBA8438 > JAJEEA01. Next base: position 82,876 of record CBDDJQ010000005.1, on the reverse strand, counting down.
CCTCGCCGGTCTCGGTGCAATACGCGGTTTCACCACGGGCTCCTGGCCGCCAGCGGCCTCGCGCTCGCGGTGACCGCGGCGTCCGCCCAGAGTCCCGACCTGCGTCTGATCGATGCGGTCAAGGGGCAGCAGGCCCCGGAGGTCACCGCCCTCCTGAACGCGGTCGACGAGCCGCACGGGGTCGACGTGAACGCGGCCCGGCCCGACGGCGCGACCGCGCTGCACTGGGCCGCCTACCACGACGACCTGGAGACCGCGCGCCGGTTGGCCGGCGCCGGCGCGGACGCAGCGGCCGCGAACGATCTGGGCGCGACCCCGCTGGCCCTCGCCTGCGGCAACGGCAGCCCCGGCATGGTCCGGCTGCTGCTCGCGGCCGGCGCCGACCCCGACGCATCGGTCGAGACCGGCGAGACCGCCCTCATGACCTGCGCCCGGACCGGGAGCGTCGAGGCGGTGCGGCGCCTCCTCGATGCGGGCGCCGACGTCAACGCCCGCGAATCGCTCGAGCAGCAGACCGCGCTGATGTGGGCCGCCGCGCGACGCCACCCCGACGTAGTGCAGCTGCTGATCGACGGCGGTGCGGACGTAGCGGCGCGGTCCCGCGCGCGCCGGCTCGTCATCAGCCGGCGGCTGCAGTCCGAGCTGCGCTACGGCGAGCTCGGACGCAACTACGGCACCGATGCCGAGGAGACGCAGGTCGGCGGGTTCACGCCGTTGCTGTTCGCGGCGCGCCACGGTGACGTGGCGGTGGCGCGCCGGCTGCTCGACGCCGGGGCCGACGTCAACGACACCGCCCCCGACGGGGCCAGCGCCCTGGTGGTGGCGGCGCACGGCGGGCACCGCGAGCTGGTGTTCGCCCTCCTGGAGCGGGGCGCCAATCCGAACGCCTCCGCCGCCGGCTATGCCGCCCTGCACGCGGCGGTGCTGACCGGCGATCTCGCGGTGGTCGAGGCCCTGCTCGCCCGCGGCGCCAGCCCCAACCCCCAGGTGACGTTGGCGACGAAGGTGACCCGCAACGGCCAGGTGCTGATGCTCGGCGAGCACCTGCTCGGGGCGACCCCCCTCGCCCTCGCCGCGAAGTTCACCGAGACCGAGATTATGCAGGCCCTCGTCGGGGCCGACGCCGACGTGCGGCTGCCGCTCAAGAACGGGTGGACGCCGCTGATGCTCGCGGCCGGCGCCGGCTGGCGCTACGCGGTGTGGGACCGGCGCGAGAGGACGTTGCACAAGACGCCGGCGTTCCAGGCCCAGATGTACGACGAGGCCGGCACCCGCGACGCGGTGCGGTTCCTGCTCGACCGGGGCGCCACCGTCAACGCGGTGGACGAGGACGGGAACAGCGCGCTCCACTATGTGGTCGACAAGGGCTTCGACAGCGTCGTCGAGCTGCTCGTCGGTCACGGCGCCGACCTCGACATCGTCAACCAGCGGGGACAGACCCCGTACGCCATCGTGGCCCGCGGCCGGACCGGCAACGTCGAGGCCGCGCCGGCGACCGCCCGGTTGCTCGAGTCGCTCGGCCCGCGGTGAACCGCCGGGGAGCGGAAGTGGTGGTCCGGCGGGAGCCGGGCGTTCACAGAACGAGGCAGGCGAAGACGATGCGAGTGCTGATAGCGGCGACCGCGGTGGCGGCGATGACGGCGGGGTCCCTGACCGCGACGTCGGGTCAGGATCCGGAGGGTGAAACCACGGTCAAGGACGGGGTGTTCACCCCCGGCCAGGCCACCCGCGGGCGCGAGCGCTACGAAGCGAGCTGCCAGCGCTGCCACGGGGCCGATCTCACCGGGGGCGCCGGCCGGTCGCTCACCGGGGTCGTATTCCTGCGCGACTGGACCGGGTTGACCCTCGACGGCCTGTTCGAGCGCATGCAGTCGATGCCCCCCGACGGTTCCGAAAACCTGTCCGAGGGCGCCTACGTCGACATCATCAGCTACGTCCTCGAGCGGAACGGGTTTCCGGCGGGCGACGCCGAGCTCGCGACCGGTCTCCTCGGCCACGTCCGGGTGGAAGGCGAAGACGGTCCGGGGGTCGTGCCGAACTTCGCGCTGGTGCGGGTGGTCGGCTGTCTGGCCGGCGACGCGCACGGCGGCTGGCAGTTGTCGGCGGCGAGCCCCGAGGTCCGCGCCCCCGACCCGTCGTCGTCGACCGGCGACGCGCTGGCCGAGGCGCAGGCGATTCCCCTCGGCAACCGCGCCTTCAAGCTGCTGTACGTCTTCCCCAGCCCCGACGCCTACCTCGGGCACAAGGTCGAGACGAAGGGCCTGCTGATTCGCGACGAGGGCGGCGGCGACGACGCCGTCGACAGCCTCAACGTGACCTCCGTCCAGGGGCTGAGCGAGGTCTGCGAGTAGCAGGCAGAACGCGGATGGTCGCCCGCGGCTCTGCCTGCCGCCCAACCCACCCTCCAGACGTCCGAGCCGTTCCACGGCGCGGCTCGACGGTCACGAAGCGGCTGGCTGCCTTTCCATTCCATTTCGGCGCAACCCGAGCACGACGAACGCGAGCGCCAACACCCATAACGCCGCCAGCGGGAGTGCCGGAACTGCGTCACAGAGGGGAACGTTGCGGTCGAGCGCCAGTCGTCCGAACACCGTATCCTGCATCTCCGGCGGCAGACAGAGCCCGGTATCGCTGTCGATTGCCAACTGAATCAGCCCGGTGAGATCTGCGAGCTCGATCGGAATCGGCCCGCTCAACCGGTTGAACGCCATCAACAGTCTTTCGAGGCTTGCCAACCGCGCCAGTTCGGGCGGGATCGGCCCGCTCAACTGGTTGGCCGACAACGTCAGGGCGTTGAGGTTTATCAACCGCCCCAGTTCCGGTGGGATCGGCCCGCTCAACCGGTTGGCCCCCAACCCCAGGGAATACCGAAGGGCTGTCAACTGCCCCAGCTCCGGTGGAATCGGACCGTTCAACCGGTTGAACCCGAGAGTCAGATTCTCCAGGTTGGTCAACCGACCCAGTTCGGGCGGGATTGGACCGCTCAACTGGTTGTGGCTGAGCTGCAGGATTCGGAGGCTGGTCAACTGCCCCAGCTCGGGCGGAATCGGCCCGCTCAACCGGTTGTCGGGAAGACTCAAGAATTCCAGGCTGGTCAACTGCCCCAGCTCGGGCGGGATCGGCCCGCTCAACCGGTTGTCAGGGAGACTCAGCTCTTCCAGTCTGGCCAACTGGCCCAGTTCGGGCGGAATCGGCCCGCTCAACTCGTTGTCCCGCAGAGACAGTCTTTCGAGGTTTGTCAGCCGCCGCAGTTCGCGCGGGATCGGCCCGTTCAACTGGTTATCGATGAGAGCCAGGGACCGCACACGACCCTGGTCGTCCGTCCGCACCCCGTGCCACTCCGAGAGCGGTGTGTCGCTCAGCCAGTTGGTACTGTTCCCCCAGTTGGGCCCGCCGGTTGCGTGGTACAACGTCTCGAGCACCGCCCGATCCGACTCTACGCCCACCTGACCACGGGCCTCGTCACCCGAGACGACCACGGCGGCGATCGCCAACAGGCCAATCCGTACAGCCCTTGAACGCCTCGATCCCGCCGCGACGGCGGAGACCCCGGCCGCGCCAAACAACCTTCGGTTCATCAGTTGCTCCTCACTGATTGCAACGGGTCGCAACGGCCCCGTGGCGCAGGTGGCGTCCACGGAGTCCGCTCCCCTGCGCCCACGAGCAGTTCGAGATTTACCATGGTCGAAAACCATGGTCAATTGCTCGACGACAATAGCTCCGGCCCGACGCCCTCCCCGCTTGCACAGGCATTCTCGTTTGTACTCTTGGACCACGATGTCACAGAACGTCACGGGTAGAATCTCAAGCAACCGTTGCGAACCGCTGGGAGGAATCCGACCGAGGAACCGCGCTGCGCGCCAACGGGCGCGTTCCACTTCGGCGGAATCCGTGCTCCACTTCAGCGAAGTAACCACCGCCGCACTGACTAATGGCTGACCCGATCGCCTGGTACGACGCCAACGCCGACGCCGCCGCGGCCCGGTACGAGGGGGTGCCTCCCGAGCGGCTGCACGGCTGGCTGGCCGACCTGCTGCCGGAGGCGCCGGCCGCCGCTCTCGACGTCGGCGCGGGGAGCGGCCGCGACGCTGCGTGGCTCTCGTCCCGGGGGTACGACGTGGTCGCCGTCGACCCCTCGGCCCGCATGCGGACGATCGCGCGGGAGCGCCACACCGAGCCGACGATCCGATGGCTGGCGGACTCGTTGCCCGCCCTGCGGCGCACCATCAGGACCGGCCTGGCGTTCGACGTGATCCTGCTCAGCGCGGTCTGGATGCACGTCGCCCCGTCGGACCGTGGGCGGGCCTTCCGCAAGCTGGTCAACCTGCTCAAGCCGGGCGGCCTCATCGCCCTCAGCCTGCGCCACGGCCCGGCCGAGGACACGCGCGCGATGCACGCGGTCTCGGCCGACGAGATCCGACGGCTGGCCCGCGACCACGGCGCGCTGGTCGAGCGGTGCGTGACTACGGAAGACCACCTGGGCCGGCCGGATGTGCGGTGGACGCTGGTGGCGGTGCGGCTGCCGGACGACGGGACCGGCGCACTGCCCCTGCTGCGGCACGTCATCCTGAACGACGAGAAGAGCTCCACCTACAAGCTGGCCCTGCTGCGGATCCTCTGCCGAATCGCAGATTCTGCCGCCGGCCTCGCGCGCCATCCCGACGACGACCACGTCGCGGTGCCGATGGGCCTCGTCGCCCTGACGTGGCTACGGCTCTTCAAGCCGCTCCTCGAGGCTGACTTGCCGCAGAATCCCGGCAACCGTCGGGGCGGCGACGGCCTGGGCTTCGCGAAGGCCGCGTTCAAGCGTCTCGGCACCGACCTGTCCCATCACGATCTCCGAGTCGGCATGCGGTTCTCGGGCGACATCGGCAACGCGCTCCACGAGGCGATCAGGGACGCGGCGCACACCATCTCGAAGATGCCCGCCACCTACATGACCTACCCCCACGGCGGGCCGATCCTGCCCGTCCGGAAGGACCGTACGATACGGCGTCCCGCGGAGGTGCTGCTGGAGAACGATTACCTGAACGGCTTCGGCACGATGCACGTCCCCATGCACCTGTGGACGGCCCTCCAGCGCTACAGCGTCTGGATCGAGCCGGCGCTGCAGGCCGAGTGGATCCGACTGACGAAGAGGTATGCCGACAGGCAGGGGCGACAGATCGACGACGCTCGATTGTCGGCAGCCATGGCGTGGTCCGACCCCGAGCGCGATGTCAGCGAGGCGCGCCGGCAGGCGGAACGCCTGCTCGCGGCGGGCGGTCTCACCTGCGTCTGGAGCGGCATGCGCCTGTCGGCGAATGGATTCGACATCGATCACTGCTTCCCTTGGGCCATCTGGCCGTGCGGCGACCTGTGGAACCTCATGCCGGTCCACCGGAGAATCAACCAGCACGAGAAGCGTGACCGACTGCCCGGGGACCGAATCCTGCGTTCGGCGCAGGATCGGATCCTGTCGTGGTGGAACTCGGCCTACCAGGACCGTTCCGGGCCGGTCCTCGCCGAGCGCTTCACCTTGGAGGCGGCGGCGAGCCTGCCCGGCATCTTCTCGGCAACGCCGCATCTCGACGACGTGTACTCCGCACTGAGCCTCCAACGCATGCGGCTCAGACAGAACCAGCAGGTCCCGGAGTGGAGCGGCGAGAAGTACCTGCCCGCTTGGTGAAGGCCATGGGGAGCGAGCGAGTCGTCCCCCTTGATGATCGACTAGATCATCGGCAGGTTCATCTGCTGCCACTCCTCGTGCATCACGTCCGACTCCTCCTCTTCTCCGCATCGTTTACCCGGCGATGATCAGGCACTCATGGCGACCGTTGTGCGGTTACAGTTAAATGGCGCATCACCTCGACACGCAATGCGCCAAGTCCCCCAAAAAACAACCCTCCCCGCGCAACGATTTGATTTGATGTGATATACTGCCGATGTTGAAGGGCGGCGCGGGTAGTTGATGCTCTGGCGGCACTCATCCCCGCGCCGCCTTGAGGCTGGGTTGCGTCGGCGTCTCTCGTATCGACGACGACTCATATCCATCGGCAGGTCCGAGAAGCGCGTGTCGTGCTCGCGGTCTCGGCCTTCCGTTAACCTCGGGACGCAGCCCGGCGTCTGTCGTAGTGACGACGGGTCAGGTCCATCGGCAGGTCGTGGTGGAGCGTATTGTATTCGCAGCCACGACCTGTCTATTTTAGCCGATCAAGGGGGCGCGAAGAAAATGGCCAACCACCATCGGTTGATGCTCGACGAGTTGCGGTCGGATCTCGACACCGTTGAATCCAAGCGGAAGCGACTTGATCTCTGGCACGAGCGAATTCAAGCTGCGATCGCACTGCTTGAAGAGAAGATTCAGACAACGGGAGAACGGCAACCCCAAGTCAGTGCCGAACCGGAGACAGAGACCGGATCGGGCGTCTATGCGATGATGTCCATGCCGCAAGCCGTCCGGCATTGCCTGTCAACATCCTCGCGACCGCTCTCGAAGCGCGAGGTGATGGGCATGTTGCGCGACGGTGGAAAGCCGGAAGGCAATCACTTCAGCCAAGCCGTCTACAACACCTTGCACCGATTGAGCAAGAACGGAGGACCTGTGCGACGAGAGGGCGACGGGCGCTGGAGCTTCGTAGACAAGAGCAGTGATTCAGTCCCGTCCTTGATCGAGAACTAATCTCAAAGCTCGCAGCGATCCGACAGCGTGGTGATCGAGGTGAGATTCAGCAGATCGGCGCCGCCAGCCGCGTCGGGATTGAGCAGGCCTTTCGCCCACACCCTGTGACCCGCGCGGCCGGGCACCCCGAACTCGTCCAGGGTGCCGACGAGGCGGATGGTGCGCGCGCCCAGCGGCGTGTCGGCCGGCGGCTGCTCGGGCATCCGGTCCTGCAGGGCCTCGGGCTCGGTGGCGCGGACGAGGAGGAAGCGGCCCTCGTCGCCGCTCTCGACGCAGCCGACGGTCGTCATGATCGGCATGGGCTGGGCGGCCGGCGAGCTCGACAGGCCGACGGCGAGCAGCAGAAGCGCGGCCGCGAGGGGATGCCAACCCGGCAGACGCCGCGGGACCGGACCCATCATCGGCTCTCCGCGCCCGGCTCCGTCACACCGGAGATGTCCTTGGTCCACCACGCGGTGCCGAAGTTGGTGAACGGGCCGCCATCGACGGAGATGCGCGACTCGATCCGGTAGTTGACCGGGGACACGAGGCGGGTGGTCAGCCGCAGCTGGACCTGTTGGCCGTCGACGTCGAAGGGCGGCGTCTCGTAGTGGATGGTGTAGAAGCCGCCGAGGTCGCCGCCGACCCGGCCCGCCTTGAACAGCTCGAAGCCGCGGCTGTCGACCTCGTAGCGGGCGAAGGCCTTCTGCTCGGCGAGATAGATGATGCGCGAGTCGGCGGTGAACGGGCCGTCGGGTCCCTCGGCCTCGATGCGGCTGGTGTAGTAGCGGCCGTCGCCCGGCGCGAACACCTCAGTGCCCTCGATGCTCCCGCCGGGGCCGAGGGGGCTCTCGGGCACCCGCCACTCGAACTGCCAGACGCCGGGGAAGTAGGCGTCGTAGTCGAACAGCGGAATCTCGTCGCCGGTCTCGGTGGGGCGGCCCCGGTCGGGAATCTGGCCCTGGGGGCGCTGGGGCTGCGCCGCCGCCAGCCCCGACGCGATGAACCCCAACACGAGTGTCAGCGCTACGATCCGCCCGCGCATCGAATCCAATCCTCTCGCAGCCCCGCCAAGCCGCCAATCGTCGCCCAGCGGCTCCGCTCGGCGCCCAACCAACCCTCCGGGCAGTCGCCGCCTCCTACTCGTCGGTGGTGGGCAGCTTCGTCAGGTCCTGGCTCTCGACGGTGTACTCGGTGAACGCCTGGTACATCTCGTCCCAGCTCTGCTCGCCCCAGTAGACCTCCAGATGGGGACCGGGGTTCCACCGGTTGCCCAGCGAGTTGTCGTACACCCCGACGCCGGTGATCTTGCTGCCGGCCGGCAGGTGCAGCGGCTCGGCCAGCTCGTAGTGGATCTGCCAGTTGAAGTCGAACTCGGGGACGTCGAGAATCGTCTCTTCCCGGCCGTCGGGGTAGGTCACCACCCACCGCAGGCTCTTGCCCCGCAGGTGCATGTGCGGCGAGAGGCCGTAGAGCGTGATGGCCTCGCTGATCGGGGTGATACCGGTGATCTTCCAGTCGTCGGTGTAGGGCGGGATGTTCGGGATCTTGCCGCGGCGGACCCGGCCGGTCTCGGGGTCCCGGGCCGGCTTCACCTCTTCGCCCTGCACGATGTAGATGTCGGCCCCGAACGGATCGGTCGGGAACGCGTTGCCGGCCTGCCGCGTCAGCACCTCGTGGGTCACCGGCGCGGTGTTGAACCAGATGCCGAGCTTGCTGCGCTCGGTCGCCTCGACCCCGATGGGGTTGTAGTGCATGGTCCAGCGGATCCACTTGTCGGCGGCGAGCCGCTTGCCGGTGCCGGGACGATGCCGCTCGACGCCGCGGCCGGGCACGTAGGACAGCAGCTTGCTCGACCCGGGCAGATTGGCCTCGTTGAAGACCCGCTGCGCGACCTGCCCCGTCGACTCGGCCGAGGCCTCCGTCTCCGACTCGGGCCGTTGGGGCAGCGGCGCCCTCAGCAGCGAGTTGCCATCGAGGTCGTGCAACACCCCGTCGATGACCTGGGTACCCCAGGGGAGGTCGACGGTGTAGGCGCCCGAGTGGTGGACGAGCCGAAAGTCGCTCGGCCGCAGCTCTAGCACCTCGGCGAACCGGTCCTCGTCCCACGGCATCTCGGTATAGAAGTCGATGTAGTCCTCTTCGCCTTCCGCCGCCACCGTGTACTCGACGGGCAGCTCGAACACGTAGTCGGGCTCGCCGCCCTCGTAGGTCCAGCCCACGGGGAAGTCGGGCTTCGCGGGCAGGTCGGCGTCGTTCCCCTTCGGCGCGCCGGCATCGACCCAGGCCGCGATGGTGTCGACCTCGTGCTGCTCCAGATACCGCTCGTTCCGGAACTTCATGCTGTTCTGCGGATCCGCGGGCCACGGAGGCATCTCGCGCGAGACCACCAGGTCCTTGATGGATCGGGCCCAGGGGCGCGCGTCGGCATACTCGATGAGGGCCATCGGCGCGATGTTGTCCGGCCGGTGGCAGGTCACGCAATTCTCGTAGAGAATCGGAGCCACGTCCTTCGCGAACGTCGGCGCCGCTTCGGACGGCTGCCCCGCCGCGGCGAGCCCGCCGACGCCGAACAGGACCGCCAACACCGCCGCCGAAATGCGTATCCGCATGGAAGCTCCTCCAGGCCCGCGCTGCAACGACCGATTCGTCGATGTCGAACACTCAGTCGATGGCTGGCTCGTCGTTCTTGATCGCGTCGATCACCAGCGCGCGCAACTCCCGGACGTCGCTCTGGAGGTCGTCGAACCGGGCGTTCACGTCGTCGATCCGAGCGTTCAGGTCGTCGATCCGAGCGTTCACGTCATCGAACCGGTCGTTCACGTTCCTGCTCGGCTCGTCGAACCGAGCGTCGACGCGCGCATTGCCGTCGCCGATCCGGGCGTTCACGTTGTCGAGCCGGCTGTTGATGCCGCCGGCGATGATCGCTGTGAACCCTACGATGACAGTGACGACGGCGATTCCCGTTCCGATGACCGAGACGACGATGGTTCTGGTGTCCGACACTGGTTTCTCACGATACCACGGTTCCGCCGTTGTCCAGGGGATGCGCCTGAACGACGTTCACGTCAGACGGAGGCCTGCCCGACTCCGGTGTACGCCCCGCCCTGCCGCCGGTCGAGAATCGCCTCGATGCGGTCCATCGTGCGGTCCATCCGCGCGATGAGGGCGTCGTAGGGGGCGTGCGCGGCGAGGTCGATGCCGTAATCGCCGAGCAGCTCGCAGGCGTAGCGCGAGCCGCCGGCCGAGAGCACCGCCAGGTAGTCGTCGCGGACCCGCGCGTCACCGGCGAGGAAGCGCTCGGCGAACAGGGCGGCGGCGGCGATGGAGGTGGCGTACTGGAAGACGTAGAAGTTGCCGTAGAAGTGGGGGATGAACGCCCACTCGACGGCGTAGGCGGGGTCGATGGTCATGACCCCGTCGTCGGCGCCGTGGTAGCGGCGCAGCAGCGACGCGTAGAGGCCGGTCATCTTCTCGCCGGACAGCGCCTCCCCCGCCTCGACCGTCTCGTGGATCGCGAGTTCGAACTCGGCGAACATCACCTGCCGGAAGAAGGTGCCCCGAATGCCCTCCAGCGCCGCGCCCAGATAGAACAGGCGCTCGTCGTCCGCGATGTCCTCGCCCAGCAGGTGCTCCTGCAGCAACAGCTCGTTGGTGATCGAGGCGATCTCGGCGATGAACGTGGGATAGCCGCACGTCTCGTAGGGGTTCCGCTCGTTGGCGAGCCGCGTGTGGATGGCGTGCCCCCACTCGTGGGTGAAGGTCGACAGATCCGTGAACCGGTCGTTGTGGTTCAGCAGCAGGTACGGGTGCACGTCGTAGACGTCGCCGAACATGTACGCGCCCGGCGCCTTCCCGGTCTGCGGATAGACGTGCATCCAGCGGCCCTCGAGCCCCTCGCGCAGCAGGTCCCGATAGTGCGGGCCGAGCGGCGTGGTCGACGCCAGGGTGAGGGCCGCCGACTCGTCGACGTCGAACGTGCGGTCCGACGCGGCGAGCGGCGGGTAGATGTCGTAGTAGTGCAGATCGTCGAGGCCCAGCATCCGCTGCCGGAGCCGGAAGTAGCGGTGCAGCGACGGCAGGTGGCGGCCGGCCGCGTCGAGCAGGGTGCGGTAGACCGCGGCGGGGATGTTCGGGCCGGACAGGGCCGCGTCGAGCGCACTGCCGTGGCGCCGCGCCCGGGCGTGGAAGACGTGGGCCTTCACCTGTGTGTCGAGCAGCTGCCCGAGGGTCGCCTCGTAGGTCTTCCAGGCGCCCCAGAACCGGTCGAACACCAGCTTGCGGTCGCCGCGGTGCTTCGACGCGCGGTGCAGGGTGTAGGCGGCCTGGTCGAGGGTCACCGTCTCCCCCGTGGACAGGGTCACGGCGGGGAACGCCATGTCCGAGCTGGTCAGCATGGCGTAGATGCGCTCGGGGCCCTGCACGACCGGACCGGTGGCCGCGATGACCTGCTCGGACTCGTCCGACAGGGTGTGCGGCTCGTGCCGGAGGATGTTGCGCAGGTTGAACGCGTGCCGCGCGAGGCCCGGCTCTTCCGCGATGAACCGCTCGATCGTCTCCGAGCCGACCCGCAGCAGCTCGGGCGAGAGGAACGCGACGGTCTCGCCGTACCGCGACCGGAGGGCGGCGGCGAGGCCGCGGCGTTCCTGCGCCGCCGCCGCCCGGCGGTTCTCGTCGGCCTTCAGGAACGCGTGGACGAACAGCCGCGAGAGCTCCCTCTCGGTGGCGGAGACGGCGTCGAGGGCGTCGCGCAACATCGCCGCGCTCTCGCCGAGGCGACCCTGGTAGCCGGAGAGCGCCGCGACGCGCTCTTCGAGGTCGGTCCTGGCCGCGTTCCAGGCATCGATGTCCGGGTAGATCTCGCCGAGGTCCCACTCGATCTGCTGCGGCGGGGACGGCTCGACGTTCGGAGCGGTGGCGGTGGCTGTCGTCGTCATCGTCAGTGGTTCACACGTTCGTTTGGCGGTTCAAGACTTCCTGGTCGGACCGGGGACAGGCGCGGCCGGTACTGCCGAGGCTGGCGCCCTTCCCGAACGGGACGCATCCCGAGCACCGAGGAAGGGCGGGCGGGCGGAAATCGTCGCTTGCGGCTCAAACAACGGCCCAGCCAAGCCTCCGGGAACGTAGCGCCGCGGCGCAGACGCCTAGGACCCGTGCCCGTTGCCCGCGAGCTGCCGCAGCACGTACTTCAGGATGCCGCCGTGGCGGTAGTAGGCGAGCTCGTCGGGGGTGTCGATGCGCACCCGCGCCGTGAACTCGCGGGTCGAGCCGTCGGGGGCGGCGGCGCGCACCCGCACCTCGCCGCGCGGCACGAGGCCGTCCGCGATGCCGGTGACGTCGAAGGCCTCCCCGCCGGTCAGCCCGAGGCCGGCCGCGCTCTCGCCGTCCTGGAACTGCAGCGGCAGGACGCCCATGAACACGAGGTTGCTGCGGTGGATGCGCTCGAAGCTCTCGGCGAGGACCGCGCGGACGCCGAGCAGCATGGTCCCCTTGGCCGCCCAGTCGCGGGACGAACCGGACCCGTACTCCCGGCCCGCGAGGACGATCAGGGGCACGCCGGCGGACTGGTAGCGCATCGCCGCGTCGTAGATGCTCATCTGGTCGCCGTCCGGCTGAACCCGGGTCCAGCCCCCCTCGGTCCCCGGCGCGAGCTGGTTGCGGAGGCGGATGTTGCCGAAGGTGCCCCGCATCATCACCTCGTGGTTGCCGCGGCGGCTGCCGAACGAGTTGAAGTCCTTCGGCTCGACGCCCCGCGAGATGAGATACGCCCCGGCGGGACCGCCGGCGGGAATGGCCCCGGCCGGCGAGATATGGTCGGTGGTGACGCTGTCGCCCAGCAGGGCCAGCACCCGCGCCCCCCGCACGTCCCGCGGCGCCGCCGGCTCCGCGTCGAGATCGTCGAAGAACGGCGGGTTCCGAACGTAGGTGGACGCGTCGTCCCACTCGAAACGCCGGCCGCCCGGCGCCGGCAGCCCCTGCCAACGTTCGTCGCCGTCGAACACGCCGCGGTACTTGTCGGTGAACTGCTCGGTGCGGACGGCGGCGGTCATCGAGGCCTGGACCTCGGCCGCCGACGGCCAGAGGTCGCGCAGGAAGACGTCCGCGCCATTCTGGTCCTGTCCGAGCGGCGCGCTCGTCACGTCGACGGTCATCGACCCGGCCAGCGCGTAGGCGACGACGAGGGGGGGCGACGCCAGGTAGTTGGCCCGCACCTGCGGCTGGACGCGGCCCTCGAAGTTGCGGTTGCCGCTGAGCACCGAGGTCACGACGAGGTCGCGCGACCGCACCTCGGCGGAGACGGCCTCGGGCAGCGGCCCGCTGTTGCCGATGCAGGTGGTGCAGCCGTACCCGACGAGGTTGAAACCGAGCTCGGCCAACTGGGACATCAGGCCCGCCGCCTCGAGATACTCGGTGACCACCATCGACCCCGGGGCGAGGCTGGTCTTGACCCACGGCTTCGGCTTCAGCCCGCGCGCGTTCGCCTTCTGCGCGAGGAGGCCGGCCGCGATCATCACGCTCGGGTTCGACGTGTTCGTGCAGCTCGTGATGGCCGCCACCACCACCGCGCCGTGATCGAGGCCGGCCCGGTTGCCTTCCGGGCGGATCGTGGCACCGGGCTGCAGCGTGTCCAGCGCCCGCGTGAACGCGGTAGCCGCCTGTGCCAGGGGCACCCGATCCTGGGGCCGCTTGGGTCCCGCGATGCTCGGCTCGACGCTGGCGAGGTCGAACTCGACGACCTCGGCGTAGACGGGGTCGTCGGCCGGCGCCCCGAACATGCCCTGGGCCCGGGCGTAGGCGTCGACCAGCGCAACCCGCCCGGCGTCCCGACCGCTCAGGTGGAGATAGTCGAGGGTCATCTGATCGATGGGACAGATGGCCACCGTGGATCCGTACTCGGGAGACATGTTGCCGAGGGTCGCCCGGTCGGCCAGCGTCAGCGACGCCAGTCCGGGGCCGAAGAACTCGACGAACTTGCCGACGACGCCGTGCTGCCGGAGCCGCTCGGTGATCGTCAGGACGAGGTCGGTGGCGGTCGTCCCCTCCGGCAGCCGGCCGACGAGCTTGAACCCGACGACCTCGGGGATGAGCATCGAGATCGGCTGCCCCAGCATCGCCGCTTCCGCCTCGATGCCGCCCACGCCCCACCCCACGACGCCCAGGCCGTTGACCATCGTGGTGTGCGAGTCGGTCCCCACCAGGGTGTCGGGATACGCCAGGGGCCGGTCGCCGCCGTCCTCCACGCACACCACCCGCGCCAGGTACTCCAGGTTCACCTGGTGGACGATGCCGGTGTCGGGCGGCACCACCCGGAAGTTGTCGAACGCCTGCTGGCCCCATTTCAGGAACGCATAGCGTTCGCGGTTTCGCGAGAACTCGAGCCGCGCGTTCAGGTCGAACGCATCCGCCCCCCGGAAGTGATCGACCTGCACTGAGTGATCGATCACCAGCTCGGCCGGCTGCAGCGGATTGATGCGCGCCGGGTCGCCGCCGAGGCGGGCGACCCCGTCCCGCATCGCCGCGAGGTCCACCACCGCGGGGACCCCGGTGAAGTCCTGCAGCAGGACCCGGGCCGGCATGAAGGCGATCTCCTTCGTGCCGCCGGCCGCCGGATCCCAGTTGGCCAATGCCTGGATGTCGTCGGCGGTCACGCTGCGACCGTCCTCGCGGCGCAGGAGGTTCTCGAGCAGGACCTTCAGCGAGTACGGCAGGCGCGCGACCCGCGGGAACCCGACGCGCTCGAGCGTCTCCAGGCTGTGAAACGACACCGTGGCGTCACCGGCCGGCAAGGTGGAAAGCGTGCCAAAACTGTTGCTCATGAGCGTCTTCTCAAGGGATGTTCAGTGGACCTTCTAAGGATGGTCTGGCAAGTCTTCAGGATGCTCAGCGGGCCATCGAGACCCTCGGCGCACTTCAGGTAACCTCTCATTTTCGTTCACTGTCTCGATGGCGTGCAACCCGAGCCGCCGGCGCTTCACGCAGGCGCCTCCCCGAACACGTGCGCCTCGAACGTGTGGACGGCGGCGCCGGTTCGCCACGCATCGGCCGGCAACCCGGCCTTCACGCACGTCTGCGAGAGAAACGTCTCGCGGTCCCAGCCCCACTCCGCCGGCACCTGCGGCAGCAGGAGTCCGCGGTGCGGTCCCTGCTCGACCATCAGCCCATGCCGGCCCACCACCGTCTCGGCCGGGTCGGCCACCCGGCGGAACGGGGTGAGCACCGAGATCTCGAGAAGCACCTTGGACAGGGCCGAGCGCGGAAGCGGCGAGAACCGCGGATCCCGGGTCGCGGCGTCGGCCGCACACCGCGCGACCACCTCGGCGAGCGGCTCGTCGCCTTCGACCGAGCCGATGCATCCCCGCAGCCGGTCGCCGAGCCGGAGGGTCACGAACGCGGCGGCCGGCTCGCCGAGGGCGCCGGCGGGCGCGAGCGGCGCGAGCGGGCGGTCTTCGAGGCGGGCGGCTATCGCGCGGCGCGCGTGGCGCAACAAGCGCTGCTGGTCGTGCGGCGTGAGCATCGGCTGACCTCGCAAGGGATGTGACGGCCCGCGGCGCCGGGCGGCGGCGGTGACGACGCGCGAGCCACCGGCAGGATCCGTCCCGGGCGGCCCGCGGCAACGAGCAGAGATACGGCGTACTGCAAGGGATGATGCGATCCGTCCCGGGCGGCCCGCGGCAACGAGACCGCGGCATCCGACGCGGGGCTCTACCGCGGACGGCCGGGCGGTCCACCTCCGCCGGGCGCTCCGCCGGAGCCGCCGCGCTCGAACACCGCCGCCAGATAGCCGACCACGGCCGACTTGTCGCCCGAGACGTCGCCCGAGTCGGCGCGGCGCAGCACCCGCGCCCGGCTGGCCCCGAGCTGCGCCGCGGCCTGCATGACGGCAATGGCCGCGCCGCCGCCGCACGCGACGTACCGCCCGCGCTCGTGGACCGGATAGCGCTCGTACTCCTCCAGCAGCCCGCCGGCGTCGAACCGGTCGACGCGGTCGATGACCACCTGATCGAGGGCGGCGGCGCGATCCGCCGCGAAGTAGTGAGAAAGGTCGGTACTGGCCACCAGCAGCGGCGTGAGCTCTGCGCACGCCTCGGCGAGGGCGCCGGCCAGCGCCTCGATGGTCGGACGTTCCTGATACCCGAGGAGCAGCGGCACGATCGGGACGCCGGGCAGCACCTGCTGCAGGAACGGAAGCTGCATCTCGAGCGCGTGCTCGCGGTCGTGGGCCGTGGGGTGGGTGCCGATGACCGGCGAGGCGAGCAGCCGGTCGGCGACCTCGGCCTCGATCGCCACCCGCCCCAGCGGCGTCTCGAACGCTCCGCTCGGCCACACGGCCACCCCCTCGAAGCCGTGGTAGTGGGACGGACCGACGAGCAGGACGACGTCGTAGCGGCGGCCCGCGACGGCGCGGTACGCGTGCGCCGCGACCGGCCCGGAATAGACCAGCCCGGCATGCGGCGCAATCAGCGCGACGACGTCGCCGGCCGGGGTTGCCTCCACACCCGCCAAGTGGCCGCTCACCGCCGCCTGCAGCGCCGGGGCGGCACCCGGATACCAGGTTCCCGCCACCGCGGCCGGCCGGATCGGATCGGACGACTGGAAACGCATCGAAACCTCGGAACCTGCAGCCGATCGATCCTCGCCCTGCGGCTCCGCCGCCACGGCCTTGCGGCGCCGCCGCCCCAACCCACCGGCCGGTCGTCCGCACCGCTCTACGGCGCAGCCTCCCAGTCAGGATTCCGGAGCATCCGGCGGCGCGGTGCCCCCCTCCGGTTGGTGAAGCTGACGACTCTCGCCCGCGGGGTCGCGCGGCGGGACCCCGAAACCGAACGACAAGGCGATCCGCACCCCCACGTAGACGAGCAGGGTGAGAATGGCGGGAGCCCCCATGACCAGCCAGAACGGGTCGACGGTGAGCCCCACGAACAGCGACATCACGCCGAGAATCAGCATGATGCCCACCATCCACGGTGGATGCCTGAACAGCGGTCCCTCGTTGCTCATCGCGCCGACCGAATTGTCGCACACCCCCCCGCCCGCGGGCGGGGGTTCCCCCGACCCTCCCGAGGGCGCCGAGCCGACCACGCACCCCCCCGCCCGCGGGCGGGGGTTCCCGGGACGGGGGTGCTACACTTGCCGTCTCCCGGTGCGCGGGGAAAGAGCTCCCGAAAATCCTCTCGCCACGCGGGTCGGGGGACGCCAGGGAAGGCTGCCGGATGGAACGCCGCGTTCGGGTGGCGCCCCTCGGCAGGGAGATTCATCGCGGACTCGGGAGACATGCCATGAAAGCGCACACAGGGTGGTTCGTGACGATGGCGGCGGTGACGGGGATCGGGATCGGCGTCGCCGGCGCCGGCGCGAACGACTACGCCGAGGAGATTGAAGCCTGGCGGGCCGACCGCGAGGCGCGGCTGAAGGCCGACGACGGCTGGCTCACCGTATCCGCCCTGTTCTTCCTGCCCGAGGGCGAGAGCAGCTTCGGATCGAGCCCGCGCAACGACCTCGTACTCCCCGAACCGTTTCCGGCCGAGGCCGGGGTGTTCGAGCGGCGCGGCCGCACGGTGTCGGTTCGGGCGGCGGGAGACCGGCCGCTGACCATCGACGGTGCATCGGTCACCGCCGCCCGGTTGTATCCGGCGGAGGGGCGGGTGACGTTGACGGCGGGACCGGTGTCGCTGTGGGTGCACGTCAGCGGCGAGCGGCTCGGGATCCGCGTCCGGGACACCGAGGCCGCCATACGCCGGAACTTCACCGGCCTCGAGTGGTATCCGGCCGACGAAGGGTACCGGGTGCGCGGAAAGTTCACCCCGCACGCCGAGCCGCTGACCGTCAGGACCATGAACATCCTCGGCGACGTCGAGACCTACCAGAGCACCGGCCACGTCACGCTGACGGTGGCCGGCCGCGAGGTGCGCATGCTGCCGGTCAACTCCGGCGATCGGCTCTGGTTCATCCTGCGCGATGCGACGAGCGGCGACGAGACCTATGCGGCGGCGCGGTTCCTCTACGCCGACGCGCCTGACGCCGACGGATGGACCACCGTCGACTTCAACAAGGCCTACAACCCGCCGTGCGCGTTCAATCCGCACACGACATGCCCCCTGCCCCCGCCCGACAACCGGCTCGACGTCCGGATCGAGGCGGGAGAGAAGAACTATCGCGGCCCCGGCGCGCACTAGCGACAGTGGTTGCGCTACGTTTGCCCTAACGATTGAGGCCGAGAACGAACCCTCAGCCGACAGCTTTGACGAGAGGTCTTTTTCACATGCGCTGTTCCGCTCTTGTTGCCGCTCTCTGTCTGGTGCTCCCTCTGAACTCGGCCTACGGCCAACCGGCGCCGGAGCTCGAATACGACGCGGTGGCGCCGCTGCGGCTCCCACCCGACCTCTATCTCGGCGAGGCGGCCGGGGTCGCGGTGGACTCGCGCGGTCATATCTTCGTGTACACCCGGACGGGAGCCGAAGCCACGATCATCGGTCCCAGAGCGGCCTCGCTCTACGAGTTCGCGCCCGACGGCGCGTTCGTCCGGGAGATTGGCGGCAACCTCTACCTGAAGGCGTGGGCGCACGCGGTCCGGGTGGACGCCGACGACAACATCTGGCTGATCGACAACGGCTCGAGCATGGCCGTCAAGCTCAGCCCGGACGGCCGGATGCTCCAGGTCTTCGGGCGCCGTCCCGAATCGACGCATGCCCGATACCCCCGCTGCACGGGACCGAACTGTCCGCCGCATTCACTGCGCCCGCCGTACTACGAGACGCCCGACGCCCTGCCCCCGCCGGCTCGGGATGGACTCTTCGACGAGGTCACCGACGTCGCGTTCGATCCCGAGGGCAACGTCTATTTCAGTGACGGCTACAACAACGCCCGGGTCGCCAAGTACGACGCCGACGGCAACTGGGTCGGCTCCTGGGGCGAGCGGGGCAGCGAGCCGGGGCAGTTCCGCGTCCCGCACGGCATCGCCGCCGATGACCAGGGCCGGATCTACGTGGCGGACCGGTCCAACAACCGGATCCAGGTCTTCGAGTCGGACGGCGCCTTCGTGCGCCAGATCACGCTGGCGGACCTGCGGAGGCAGGCGCCGGTTCCCCCCGACTACGCGCCCCGGATAGCGAGCTTCGGCCGGCTGCCCGACGGCAGCTACAACTCGTTGTGGCCGAACTCCATCTGCATCACGCCAGGCCCCGATCCGGTCATATTCACCCAGGACATGTTCCCCGGCCGGATCTACAAGATGTCGCTCGACGGCACCCTGCTCGGGTATCTCGGCCGGGACGGACAGGCCGTCGGCCAGTTCGGCTGGATACACGGCCTGGCGTGCCCGTCGGCGAACGAGATCTACGTCGCCGAGCTCCTGACCTGGCGCGTCCAGAAGATCTCGATACGGGACTGACGCGTCTCGGTAGCGTGACCGGACCGAGCCGGGTGTGGAGATCCGCCTACCGAACTCCCACGGCGATTGCCGCCCGCGCCGCGCGAGGCGCGCGTCTGCTACGATCTTGGCTGTGTCCACTATCCTGACGCGGGCGGACCTGACGCGGGCGGACGTCGAGCGCATCGCCCGCCTCGCGCACCTCGAGTTGACCGAGTCGGAAGCGGAGCAGTTCACCCGCCAGCTCGGCGACATCCTCGCCTATTTCGAGCGGCTGAACCGCCTCGACACCACCGGGGTCGAGGCGACGACGCACCCGGTCACGTCGGCGCCGGTCATGCGCGCCGACGAGCTCCGGCCCTCGATGCCCGTGGACGACACGTTCGGCAACGCGCCGGACCGCGGGGGGAGCCGGCTGTTCCGGGTGCCGAAGGTCATCGGCTGATGGCGCTGTCGTCGCTGCGGACCATCGCGGACGTGCGGGCCGCCCTGCGGGACGGCGCGACCGCCGTCGACGCCTGCACCCAGTTTCTCGACCGCATCGCGGCCCACGACGGGGCGATCGGGGCCTTCAACCACGTCGCGGCCGAGGAGGCCCTCGACCGGGCCGCGGAGCTCGACCGGCGGGGGCTCGACGTGCCGCTGCCCCTGCTCGGAGTCCCGATCGCGATCAAGGACAACATCTGCACCCGGGGGCTGCCGACCACCGCCTCGTCGCGCATCCTCGCCGGGTACGTGCCGCCCTACGACGCGACGGTCATCGAGCGGCTGACCGCGGCCGGGGCCGTGGTCATCGGCAAGACGAACTGCGACGAGTTCGCGATGGGGTCGACCACCGAAACCTCGGTGCGGGGACCGACCCGCAACCCCTGGAATCCGGCGTGCGTCCCCGGCGGATCGAGTGGGGGCTCGGCGGCGGCGGTGGCGGCGCGGATGGCCCCGGCGGCGCTGGGCTCGGACACCGGCGGCTCGATCCGCCAGCCGGCCGCCTTCTGCGGCATCGTCGGGCTGAAGCCGACCTACGGCCGGGTGTCCCGCTACGGGCTGCTGGCGTTCGCCTCGTCGCTCGACCAGATCGGACCGTTCGCGCTGACGGTGGCCGACGCCGCCGCGCTGCTCCAGGCGATCGCCGGACCGGACCCGCGCGACGCCACGTCGGCCGCCGCCGCGGTCCCCGCCTTCGACGCGGCCGCCGCCGAACCGGCGCGGCGCCCGACCATCGGCGTGCCCTGGGCGATTCTGGAGAGCGGCGTCGACGCCGGGGTCGGCTCCGTGTTTGCGGCGGCCATCGAGACCCTGCGCGGCATGGGCGCGACCATCGTCGACGTCCCGCTGCCGCACGCGGAGTACGCGGTGCCCGCGTACTACATCGTCGCGCCGGCCGAGGCCAGCTCGAACCTGGCCCGCTACGACGGGGTGCGCTACGCCTACCGCGCGCCGCTCGACGACGGGGACGCGACGCTGGGGCGGATGTACGACCGCACGCGCCACAACGGGTTCGGGGACGAGGTCAAGCGCCGGATCATGCTCGGCACCTATGCGCTCAGCGCGGGCTACTACGACGCGTACTACCTCAAGGCGCAGCAGGTCAGGACGCTCATCCGGGACGACTACGACGCGGCCTTCCAGCGGGTCGACGCCGTCGCCATGCCGACCACGCCGACCACCGCGTTCCGGCTCGGCGAACGCTCGGACGATCCGCTGCAGCTCTACGTAGGGGACGTCTTCACGGCCAGCGCCAATCTCACCGGACTGCCGGCGATCAGCGTTCCGTGCGGGCGGGACGACGCGGGACTCCCGGTCGGCCTGCAGCTCATCGGACGCGCGTTCGACGAAGAGACCCTGATCAGGCTCGGCGCCGCGTACGAAGAACTGGCGCCATGGTGGCGCGACGCCCCGCCGACGGCGGCCACGCGCGCCGAGTGACTCGCCGGCACCGCCCGGGACCTCGCGGCGCCGCGGGCTTCGTCAGTCCTGGTGACCGGATTGTTCCAGCAACTCGGGGGTCTTGAGCTGGTCGACGGGACCCCGCGGCACGCTCGCGGGGAGAAAACGAGCCCCCGAACCGAGGCGATCGTCGAGGCTGCGCATGACCGGACTGCGCTTGTTGATGGTCCGATGCTTGGTGAAGCCGACGAGGACGCAGAAGCCGATGAAGACGGCGAGCAGAAAGACGGTGGACAGACCCAGTCCCTGCAGCAACCCCAGCAGAACCGATAGCATCTCGTTCACGAAACCGCCTCGGGCAACTGGTAGAGGACGAGCCCCTGCTCGACTTCCTCCATGGCGATGCGTTCGAGGCGAATCGGCCCTGAAGAAGGCCGTTCACCGGTCTCGGGGTCGGGCCGCAACACCTCGAGTCGCGGCAACGCGCCGCGCCGCAACTGCTTCGCGCGCTGCGCGGCCACGTCCACGAACAGGAACCGGTTCTCGATCGGCGGCATCGGCTCGTCCGGAATCCGCGGCATCGGAATCGGCAGGGACTCTGCGTCCAGATCAACCCCATCATCCGATACGTTTTCGAAATCGTCGTCCATGGCTTGCATCGTACTCCAAAGGCGGCGCCGAGTCGACCGGGAAGGGCGCCCGGGGTGCACGACAACAAAGTGAGGCGCGGGCCGTGTGCGGGCCGTGCGCCTGACGGCGGCACCGAAATCGCCGAGTCTGACCGCGCCAGGGGCCGTCGTCTCACAAATCTGTCGTGCACCCGGGAGAGTGTCACCCTTGGCACGCAAAGGCACGAGTCGGTTACCATTCATCATCGGCAGTTCGTACCCGCCGTCGCGGGACGCCTGCTGCCGCATGCGGAGGTGAACGTGAAGGCGACATCGACGATTGCATTGCATATCGGGATCTGCCTGTTGGCGATGACCGGGGCCGCGTTCGCCCAGGAAGGCGAGATCACCGGCACCGTGACCGACT
This sequence comes from Vicinamibacterales bacterium, assembly GCA_965229825.1. Lineage (GTDB taxonomy): Bacteria > Acidobacteriota > Vicinamibacteria > Vicinamibacterales > UBA8438 > JAJEEA01. Next base: position 60,947 of record CBDDJQ010000005.1, on the reverse strand, counting down.
CCACCGGCGGCGTCCTGCCCGGGGCGAGCGTCGAAGCCTCCGGCCCGGCCCTGCCCGGCGGCCGGCGCTCGGCCGTGACCGACCTCGACGGACGCTACACACTCACGGCCCTGCCGCCGGGCGCCTATGAGCTCGCCTACTCGATGCCCGGTTTCGAGCGGGCGCAGCAGAGCGTCGTCGAGGTCGTCGCCGGCATGACGACGATGGCCGATGCGAGCCTGACCGTCGGCGGCATCTTCGAGCAGGTGACGGTGGCGGTGACCGGCACCGCGATTGCCGCGCCGGCCATCGACATGCCGCACGCGGTCGCCGTCGTCAGCCGCGAGACGCTGGAGCAGCAGGGGTCGACCCAGCTCGTCGATCTCTTCAAGAACCTCAGCATCAGCCACGGCGTCATCGGCGAGCGAAACAGTTGGTACAACTCGAACCAGCCGAGCACGCTCACCGAGAACGTGGCCAACGTCAACCTGCGCGGCCTCGGCGGGTGCACGACAAGAAAGTGGGGGATTTGCCGTCGGGGGTATTGAGCGAGTGCTGATCGGCCGATTCCTCGGGTAGGAGGACTCCGACCATGCCCGAGGCGCAGTTGACTGAACCGCTCGATCACGCGGTCGAAAAAGGGGGCGTCGAGGAGCTGTTCGCCGCGTTGGAGGCAGCGGTCGGGGCCGACGTCGACGCGTTCCTCAAACGAGGAAACGTGAATGCCCAGGACTTCGAGACTCTCTTGCAGACCGTTCACCGTCGAGCGCTCGCCACGGCAAGCCAAGCCGTCAAGGTGATTGGCGCGCAGCGTTCGTAGCCGCGCTCGCGGCCGAAGTCGATGCATTCATCGGGCCGGGGAGCGTCGACGCGCAGGACTTCGAGGCCCTCGAGCAGGCCCTCCGTCGCCAAGTCCTCGGCCTCGCCGCTCAGGCGATGGCGGAGTACTTCGACGCGGACGATTCCGACCATTCGAGTTCGACGATAGCGTGCGCCTGCGGCCAGACGGCGCACTACGCCGGCCGCCGCCCGAAGACCTTCACCACGCTGTTGGGGTCGCTGACGCTGGACCGCGCCTACTACCACTGCGCCGCCTGTCGCAGCGGAAGCTGTCCGCGCGACCGGGCCCTGGGTCTGCAAGACACCTCGCTGTCGCCCGCCACGGCGCGGCTGGTGGGACTGGCGGCGACGAGCGTCAGCTTCGCCGAAGCGAGCGAGTGGATGGGGGAACTGGCCGGCGTGGCGGTCGACCCCAAACAGGTCGAGCGCACCGCCGAAGCGCTGGGCCGCGAGGTCGCGGCCGACGAACGCGAGAGGGTCGAGCCCGCACCCGGCGCGGCGGCGACGATGTACCTGGGGCTGGATGGTACCGGCGTGCCGGTGCGCAAGTCCGAGGTGGAAGGCCGGCGCGGCAAGCAGCCCGACGGCTCCGCCAAGACCCGCGAGGTCAAGCTCGTCACCGTGTGGACGGCGGAAACACGCAACGCCGACGGCCTCCCCCAACGCGACCCCGGGTCGGTCAGCTACAGCGCTGCGGTCGAGAGCGCGGCCAGCCGCCCCACCGACCCGCTGCCCTCCCCGTTCGCGCAACGGGCGTATCGCGAAGCGCGGCGGCGCGGCTTCGACACGGCGGCGCGGCGCGTCGTCATCGGCGACGGGGCCGAGTGGATCTGGAATCTGGCCGCCGAACAGTTCCCCAGCGCCATCGAAATCATCGACATCTACCACGCCAAGGGGCATCTGTGCGATGTCGCCAAGGCCATCTACGGCGCCGGCACGGACTTGGCCGCCCGGTGGGGCAAGGACCGGCGGGACGAGTTGGACGCGGGGCGGATCGATGCGATCCTGACCGCCCTGCGCGCCCACAGTGAGACCTGCGAGGAGGCCCGCAAGTGTATCGACTACCTGACCCGCAACCGCCACCGGATGCGCTATCCAGAGTTCCGAGCGTGGGGTCTTTGCGTGTCGTCGGGCGTCGTCGAGGCCGGATGCAAGCTCGCAATCGGCGCCCGGCTCAAGCGCGCCGGCATGCACTGGACCGTGGCCGGCGCCAACGCCATCATCGCCCTGCGGTGCTGCAAGCTCAGTGGCCGCTTCGAGGATTTCTGGGAACGACGAGCCGCCAGGGCCGCCTGACAGCCATCTCACGAATCTGACGTGCACCCGGGCGCCCGGCGCAGTCTCCGCCCTTCGGGACACGAACCGCCCACTGCCGGCGGTCGCAGGGGCCGCCCGCTTCGGCGCGGATGCGGCCCTCCCGGGAGGCGCAACCGCCCGATACCCTTCGCCCGGCGGCAGGTAGTGGGTCGGCCGATCCTGTGCGATCATGAGCAGACGCGCGGTCGAACCGCGCGAGCGGACGGCCGGCGGTCCGGGTTTGCTCGCACGCTCCGGCCAGCTCCACTGGCCGCACCTATTCCATGAAAATTCTGTTCATAGGCGACATCGTCGGCAAAGCCGGGCGGGCGCTCACGCGGCAGGGGGTGTCGGCGCTCGTCGACCGGCACGGTCTCGACCTCGTGATCGCCAACGTCGAGAACGCGGCCGGGGGCAACGGCATCACCCGCGAGATCGGCGAGAGCTTTCGCGACCACGGCATCCAGGTGATGACGTCCGGCAACCACATCTGGGACAAGAAGGAAGCCCTCGACTACATCGAGCTGGAACCGCGCCTGATCCGGCCCGCCAACTACCCCGCCGGAGTTCCCGGCGCGGGCCACGTCGTGGTCACCGCCCGGTCCGGCGAGCAGGTCGGGGTGATCAACGTGATGGGCCGGGTGTTCATGACGCCCCTCGATAACCCGTTCACGGTGGTGAAACGGGAAATCGCCGCGGTTCGGGAAACCGCCCGGGTCATCCTCGTCGACTTCCACGCGGAAGCGACGTCCGAGAAGATCGCCATGGGATGGCATCTCGACGGCGAAGTGACGGCGGTGGTCGGCACCCACACCCACGTGCAGACGGCGGATGACCGGCTGCTCCCGAAGGGCACCGCGTACATCACCGACGTCGGGATGACCGGCCCGCACGACTCGGTGCTCGGAGTCGACAAGGAGGTGGTGCTGCGCCGGTTCCTGACGGCGCTGCCGGGACGCTTCGACACCGCGCGCGGCGACCCGCGCCTGCACGGGATCATCGTGACCGCCGACGCCGCCACCGGGCGCGCGACGGCTATCGAACGGCTCAGCCTGACCCCGGCCGACCTGGAGGCGCCGCGGGCGCGAAACGCCTCGTGAGCACGAACCCCACCCTGCCGTTCGACGCGGGGCCGCCCGGCCCCCGGCCGACCCGGCAGATCGTCACCGTCACCGAGCTGACCAGCCGCATTCGGGTGCTGCTGGAATCGACGCATGGACAGGTGTGGGTCGAAGGCGAGATCGCCAACTGCCGGTTGTGGAAGACCGGACATCTGTACTTCACCCTGCGGGACGAGAACGCCCAGCTCAAGGCGGTGATGTTCCGGTCGGCGGCGCGCTATCTGCGCTTCGCGCCGGAGGACGGACTGCGGGTCGTCGCCCGCGGCCGGGTCACCGTCTACGAACCGAAGGGCGAGTACCAGATCGTCTGCGAGCATCTGCAGCCGCAAGGCCTGGGCGCGCTGCAGTTGGCGTTCGACCAGTTGAAGCGCAAGCTCGAGACGGAGGGGCTCTTCGCCCAGGACCGGAAGCGCCCGCTGCCGGTGCTGCCGCGGCAGATCGGCGTCGTGACCTCCTCGGACGGCGCCGCGGTGCGGGACATCCTCCAGGGGCTGGAACGGCGTCACCGCACCGCCCACGTCGTGCTGTGTCCGGTCCGGGTCCAGGGCGAGGGCGCCGCCGATCAGATCGCCCACGGCATCCGGCGGCTCTCGCAGCAGGACGGGGTCGACGTGATAATCGTGGGGCGGGGCGGCGGCTCGCTCGAAGACCTCTGGGCGTTCAACGAAGAACCGGTGGCGCGGGCGATCGCGGCGGCATCGGTTCCCGTCATCTCGGCCGTCGGCCATGAGATCGACTTCACCATCAGCGACATGGTGGCGGACGTCCGGGCCGCGACCCCCTCGGCCGCGGCCGAAATCGTGGTGGCGGGCCGCAACGAGCTCGTCGAACGGATCGACAGACTCGGCGAACGGCTCCGGGCCGCCCTCAGGAACGCGGCGACACGACGGCGCACCCGCCTGCTCGACCTCGACCGGCGTCCGGGTCTGGCCGGCTGGCCGGCGAGGCTGGTGATGCGCGGCCGGCACGTGGCGGGGTTGACCCACGCCATCTCTCGATTCGCCCACGCCGGCCTCGGGACCCGGGAACGGCGCCTGGGCGGGGTGCAACTGCGCCTGGAAGCCTGCGAGCCGGGACGGCGGCTCGAAGCGGCGCGGACCCGGCTGGTGGCCGCGGGAGGCCGCCTGGACGCCGCCATCGTCCGGCAGCGCGAACGGGCGCAGGGCCGGCTCGGCGAACTGTCGGGGCGGCTCGACGCCTTGAGCCCGCTCGGGGTGCTCGGACGCGGCTACGCGATCTGCTGGCAGGGGGATCGTCGGGCGATCGTTCGGGATGCGGCAAGCGTCTCGGTGGGAGACGACCTCGTCATCGGACTCCACCGCGGGCGGCTCGACTGCACCGTCACCGGCAAGGATGAGCCGCATGAATGACAACATCAAGGACTTCGAATCGGCGATCAAGGAGCTGGAATCGATCGTGGACTCGCTGGAACGCGGCGACCTGCCGCTCGATCAGTCGCTGCAACTGTTCGAGCGCGGCGTGCAATTGTCCCGGTTCTGTCACACCCGTCTCGAAGACGCGGAACGCCGGATCGAGATCCTGACCGAGCGCGGCGAACGACAGGCTGCGCCGGACACCCTCACCACCGGTCCGGAGGGCGACGGGACGTGAGCGGCGCGGCCGCGTTCGACCGCTATCTCGACGCCCGCCGCCGGGAAATCGACGCAGCGCTGGACGAGGCTCTCCCCGCGCCGCCGGCGTGCCCCGCGCCGATCGCGGAGGCCATGCGCTATAGCGTCTTTGCCGGCGGCAAGCGCTTCCGGCCGATTCTGACCCTGGCCGCGGCCGAGGCGGCGACACCGTGCCGGCAGGACACCCGCCCCCCGGACGGCAACGGACGGATGTTCGCCTTGGCCGGGGCCTGCGCGACAGAGCTGATTCACACCTACTCCCTCGTCCACGACGATCTCCCGGCCATGGACGACGACACCCTGCGGCGGGGCCGCCCCACCTCCCACGTGGTGTTCGGCGAAGGCCTCGCCATCCTCGCCGGAGACGCCCTCCTGACCCACGCCTTCACCCTGCTGACCCGCTCCCCGGCCCAGGCGCCGCCGGGGTACGAAGCGCGCCGGCTTCGCGCCGTCGCGCGGGTCGCCGAGGCGGCCGGCGCGGCCGGCATGGTGGGCGGCCAGGCCCTCGATCTCACCGCCGCGGGGATCGGAGCAGAGCGCGGTCCGGCGTCGCCGGCCGCCGACCCGGAGGCGGCACTTCGCGAGGTGCACGAACGCAAGACCGGCGCCCTGATAAGAGCCGCCGCGGTCATCGGTGCCATACTGGCCGGCGGCAGCGAGACGGCGGTGCGCGGTGTCGACGCCTACGCCGCCCACCTGGGGCTGGCGTTCCAGATCGTCGACGACATCCTCGACGTCGAGGGCAGCACCGCCCAGCTCGGCAAGACCGCGGGAAAGGACGCAGCCGCCAGCAAGCCCACCTACCCGTCATTGCATGGACTCGACCGGTCGCGGGCGCTGGCCGCCGACGCCGTCGCCGCCGCCCGCGATGCGCTCGCGGCGGCCGGGCTGGGTGGACGGCTGGGAGACATCGCCGAATGGGTGTTGTCCCGCACCTCGTGATCGACAACGACGCGAACGGAGCCATACCCTGATGCCGCCGCGCATCCGGCTCGACACGCTGCTGCACGAACGCGGCCTCGTGAGCTCCCGGACGCGGGGACGGACGTCGGTGCTGGCGGGCCTGGTCCGGGTCGAGGGCCGGCCGGCAACCAAGGCCGGCGCGCTGGTCCGGGCCGACGCCGAGGTGACCCTGGAAGCTCCCGATCACCCCTATGTCGGACGCGGCGGGGTGAAGCTGGCCCACGCCCTGGACATCTTCCGGATCGACCCCGGCGGCGCGATCGCGCTGGATGTCGGCGCGTCCACCGGCGGCTTCACGGATGTCCTGCTGCAACGCGGCGCACGCACCGTCGTGGCCCTCGACGTCGGCCGGGGCCAGCTCGACTGGCGGCTGCGGCAGGACCCCCGCATACGGGTTCTGGAACGCGTCCACATCGGCGCCGTCACCCCGGAGGGGCTGCCGGCGGGCCTGCGCCGGTTCGACGTCGTCACCGTCGACGTATCGTTCATCTCGATAGGCCGGTTCATCGATCGGCTCCCGCCCCTCCTCGCGCCCCGGGGGGATCTGCTGACCCTCGTCAAGCCGCAATTCGAAGCCGGCCGAACGGAGGTCCGGCGCGGGGGGCTGATTACGGATCCGGACGTGCACGAACGCGTCGTGGACAGCGTCACCGCCGCCGCCGCTGCGGTAGGATTGAGGCGCGTGGCGATGACCCCTTCACCGATCACCGGAACCAAGGGCAACCGGGAGTTCTTCCTGCACCTGCGGGCCGCGGCCGAACCGTGATGGGCGCCGACACCCCCTCGCCCGACACCGTCGGCCGCGTCACCCGGGTCGGCATCGTCGCCAAGGCCAGTCTGGCCGCCGCGGCCCCGGTGGTTCGGGACGTCGTCGCGTGGCTGGAGCGCCGCGGCCTGCAACCAGTGGTGGAACCCCACACCGCCGCGCTCGCCGAAGTAACCTCGGTAGCGGCCACCGACATGTCGGCCCTCCCGGATGCCTCCGACCTGATTCTGGTGCTCGGAGGCGACGGCACCCTCCTCGGCATGGCCCGCCTGATCGCGGTGGCGGCGGCCGATCCCCCCATTCTCGCCGTCAACTTCGGGGGGCTCGGCTTCCTGACCGAGACAACCCTCCCGGAGCTGTTCGTCGCTTTGGCGTCGGTGGTGGAAGGCACCGCCCGCATCGACGAGCGCCGCATGCTGCGGTCGCACACCGTGCGCGGTGATGCGACGACGGGAGAAGGCGTCGCGCTGAACGACGTCGTCATCACGAAGAGCGCCCTGTCCGGCATGCTCGACCTGTCGGTGTCGGTGGGCGACCAGTTCGTGGCGCAGCTTCGCGCCGATGGATTGATCATCTCCAGCCCGACCGGCTCGACCGCCTACAACCTGTCGACCGGCGGACCGATCGTGCATCCGCTCGTCAACGCCGTCGTCCTGACCCCCATCGCTCCGCACATGCTCGCCAACCGCCCCCTCGTGCTGCCGGAGAGCGCGGCGATTCGCATCCAGCCCGATCTCACCGACCGGCGGGCGCAGGCGTTCGCCAGCTTCGACGGACAGTCGGGCTTCGAGCTCGAGCCCGGCGACGCGGTCATCGTCGAGACCGCCCCCCGCCCGTTGCGAATGATTCGCGCCGCGGCGCGTCCCTACTACGCGGTGCTGCGCGAGAAGCTCGGATGGGCGGCTCGGTGACCGCGCGACCTGGCGGTCGCGTTGGAAGTTTCGCTGGCGCGAAACTTCTGCGGCTGATGCCGGCGCGACCTGGCCGTCGCGGTGGAAGTTTCGCTGGCGCGAGACTTTTTCCCGCAAGCCTCTGGCGGCGGGAGCACCGGCGGTCCTCGCTGATCAGGTATGGCTGATGGGCGGATGGTGGATGATCTGGATGGTGTTGCCGTCGGGATCCTGAAGATACAGCGACCGCGCGCCGTCCCGGTGGGTACGCGGCCGGGACTTGAGCGGCACGCCGTGCTCGTCGAGATACTCGGCCCAGCGATCGACGTCGGCGGCGTGCCGCACCAGCAGCCCGAGGTGGTCGAGGCGGCCGAATCCTGCCGAATCGTCGGGACCGGCGCGATGGAGGGCGAGATTGTCGGCCCCCGACGTCAGATAGACGTTGTCGGCGTCCGGCGCCCACTCGACCGCGAAACCCAGTCGCTCGACGTAGAACCGCCGCATCTCATCGAACGCCTTCGCGAACAGCGCGAGGTGCCGAATCCCCAGATGTCCCGGCCGGGCGGTCACCCCGCTAGTCTACCAGCCGGCGCCGGTGCGGCTGTACCCGGACGCTTGCGACCCGGACGCCCGTGGCAACCGGGCGTGGAGGGCTGTTAGAATCTCAGGCATGACTCCCCGCTCGGCGGCCCAGGCCCGGTGCGTCCTCTGCGGGGCGAAGGAAGTGTCCGAACCTCGCGGCGATGCGAAGTACTGCCGCGACTGCTGGGACAAGAAGGTCGCGGTCGAGGACGTCGTCGCCCGCGAGTTCGCCGTCAAGCGGTACATCCGGGCGCACAGCGCGGAGAAGTACCTCGTCTACCACTCGACGTTGAAACGCCCCTGCGGCCAGTTGATCGTGGTGGACGACGGCTACGATCTGTTTCTGACGCTGGTGCTGTATCCGACTTTCGGATGGGAGGAACCGGCGTATCATCTCGAAGGCGACCCCGACAGTCGGGCCTTCGCGGAAATCCTCGTCGACGTGGTCGCGGCGGAAGTCATCGAGCCGTGGGGTGGGGGCAAGTGGCACCTGGAGATCTTCCGGACGAATCATGCCGATCCGGAGGACTGGAACGGCGAAATGTGAGACTCTATTTGAGGTTTCCGGCAACCCACCCTATAATTTGCCCATCTGTCACTAAATTCGCGTAGTGCATTCGGAGGTCAGCTCATGAGAGGCCTGAAGCTCGCGGCGCTGTTCGGTTGTATCGTGACGGTCGGTACCTCGGTTGGCTGTGGCGGCGAAGAAGAAGCCGTTATGGTCGAGCAGAGGCCACTGGCGGTACCGATTGCCCTGCGGGAGCTGCTCGCCAACAGGGGCGAGACGAACCTGGTCGCGACCATTCGCGGACCCGGACAGGTCGGCTATCTGCAGCCGATCTCCCAGCGCCTGCGGAACGAAATGGTCACCACCTTCCGCATTCAGAACAACTCGACCGGCGCGCTGGCCGCGTTCAAGGTGGACGAGTTCTGGTACGACCGTGCCGGCGACACGGTGACCGGCGGCTCGTTCCGGATGGAGAAGCCGTTCCTTCAGGGCGAGATCATCGAGGTCGAGTTGCGTATTCCGCGTGACACGCGGATGGCCAGCAGCAACTACGAGTTCAGCCACAAGAACGGTGTCATCGAGGCCAACCTCTTCGAGGAAATGGACGAGCCGACGCCCGTCGAAGAAGAAGAAGCGCCCGAAGACGCCGAAGAAGCTCCCTGAGCATCGGACCGCCGCTGATCGGGCACGCCCGCACGCATGACCCTCGCAAGCCTGCAGGGTCGGTCGGGCGGCAACCGGAGCCGCAAGGCAGTGGTTTGCGGGCTGGCCTGTCGAAAGCGCCAAACGGATTCGAGATCCGTCTGGCGCTTTCGTGTCTACGACACCGCGGCGGTTCACGCCGACTCGCGGTTTCATGCCGACCTTCCATTCCGTTGCGGCGTCCAAAGCAATGAGATGGCAAGGACTCTCGCACGCCATGGTCGGGCCGCTGCTATACTGCACGCCATGAGCCTGGACCTCGCCGCCGTCCAGCGCGCCCTGCGGGACGACGGCCTCGGCGGCTGGCTGCTGTACGACTTTCACGGGTCGAATCCCATCGCCCGGCGGCTGGCGGGGTTCGACGCCTTGACCAAGATCACGACGCGGCGGTGGTACTACCTGATTCCGGCCGACGGGCCGCCGCGCGGACTGGTCCATGCCATCGAGGCCGACCGTCTCGACCACCTTCCCGGGAGCAAGACCCGTTACGCCGCGCATGACACCCTCGATGCGGGCCTGCGCGAGCTGCTGAAAGGGTGTGCGTCGGTGGCGATGGAGTACTCGCCGCGGTGCGCCATTCCCTACGTCTCACGGGTCGATGCCGGCACCCTGGAAGCGGTCCGCGCCCTCGGCGTCGACGTCCGCTCGTCCGGCGATCTGATTCAGCGTTTCGAGGCGGTCTGGGACGCGGAGGCCCTGGCCTCGCACCAGGCCGCGGCCGACGCGCTCCATGCGATCAAGGACCGGGCTTTCGACTTCGTATCCCGCCATCTCCGTGACGGCCGTCCGGTCACCGAGCTTGACGTGCAGGCGGCGATGGCCGGTTGGTTCGACGAGGCCGAGCTGGTCAGCGACTCGCGGCCGGTCGTGGCCGCGCAGGAGAACGCCGGAGACCCGCACTATCTCCCGACGCCGGCACGGCACCGCCGCATCGGCACCGGGGAAGTGTTGCTGCTCGACCTGTGGGGGAAGAAAACCACGCCGGGCGCGGTCTACGCGGACATTACGTGGATGGGATACACCGGCGCCACCGTCCCCGACCGCTACGCCGACGCTTTCCGGGTCATCCGCGACGGCCGGGACGCCGCCGTGGACCTCGTCCAACGGGCGGTCGAGGACGGACGCCAGTTGCACGGATGGGAAGTGGACCGGGCGGCCCGCGACCGGGTCGACGCGGCCGGGCTCGGTCACCGGTTCGTCCACCGGACCGGACATAATCTGGGCCAGGAGGTCCACGGCAACGGCGTGCACCTCGACGACTTCGAGACCCACGACGAACGACGGCTGCTGCCGGGCACCGGGGTGACCATCGAGCCCGGCGTGTACTTCGAGGATTTCGGACTTCGAACCGAGATCAACCTCTATGTCGGATCGGAGACGGCGACCGTGACCGGTCCGCGGCAGGAGGAGATCCGGTCTCTGGGCTAGGAGTCTGCGCCGTAGAACGGTGCAGACTTCCAGGAGGGTTGGTTGGGCGGGAAGCGGAGCCGCAGGCGACGATTTCCGGGCTACGACACCGGGTTTGGAGGGCAGGATGGCTACAGGCAGGAACACGCTCTTTTCGGGAATGCTGATTGCGGTCACCTCGGTCGCGATCGGTCTCGTGCTGGCGGCTCGTCTCGATCTCGTGTCGGACTCGTCGGCGCAGACCTTCAACGCCTCGGCGGCGCAGACCTTCAACGCCTCGGCGAGGCTGGTCGTGCCCGAGACGAACAGCCAGCCGATCACGGGACAGCTCGGGGTGAACACGTTCCGCGACATCGCCGAAGCCCAGACCCCGATGGTCGTCAACATCAGCACCGAGTCTCGAGGCCGGGGCGGCGCTCCGAACCGGGGCGGGGGCGGCCAGGACGACCTGTTGCGGCGCTTCTTCGGAGACCAGCCGGAGCCGGACCGGGAGCGGCGGTCGCAATCGGCCGGCACCGGTTTCGTCATCGACGAGAACGGATTCATCCTGACCAACAACCACGTGGTGGCCGACGCCACGAAGATCGAGATCTCGTTCTTCGGTGACGAGACAGAATCCTACGAAGCCCGGGTCATCGGCCGGGATCGTCTGACCGACAGCGCCCTGCTCGAGTTGATCGAGCGGCCGGACTACCCGCTTCCGGCAGCGACGTTCGGCGACTCGGACCAGATGCGGGCCGGCGACTGGGTGATGGCCATCGGCAACCCGTTCAATCTGGGACACACGGTGACCGTCGGCGTGGTCAGCGCAGTGGGCCGGCCCTTCGAGCAGGTCCGCGGCAGAGCCCAGAACGTCATCCAGACCGATGCCGCCATCAACCCCGGCAACTCGGGTGGGCCGCTGCTGAACCTGCGGGGCGAGGTCATCGGCATCAATACCGCGATCGTCAGCGACCGTCCGAGCAACCTCGGCATCGGATTCGCCGTCCCCATCAACACCGTTCGGGACCTGCTGCCCCAGCTTCGCACCGGCCGGGTGACCCGAGGCCGTATCGGCGTGTCGATCCTCGCGGTCACCAGCGAGGACTACGAGTACCACGGACTGAGCGAGCGCATGGGCGCGATCGTGTCGACCATCCAACCGGGCGGGCCGGCCGACGAATCGGACCTGGAACTGGGTGACGTCATCGTCAGCTACGGCGGGGAACGGGTGGAGGACGTCGCGGATCTCCAACGGAGGGTCGTCGAGACGCAGCCGGGCACGCGGGTCGAGCTGGGGGTGTATCGGGCCGGCGAACCGACGACGGTTCCGATCACGATCGGCGAGCTGGATCTGGAGAACGAGGGCCGGGCGGCGGCCGCCGTCGAGCCCGAGGACCTCAGCACCAGCTTCGGCATGAGTCTCCAGGATCTGACCGCGGAGACGGCGCGGCAGCTCGACATCCCGCGGGGCACGCGAGGCGCGGTCGTCACCGGTGTGGAGCCCGGAGAACCGGCCCAGACCGGCGGCGTGCGCCCCGGCGACGTGATCACGAGCGTCAATCGCGTGCCGGTGGAGACGGCCACCGACGTCATTCGGGAGCTGAATCGCGTCGAGGACGGCGGCACCGCGTTTCTGCTGGTCAACCGGGAGGATGCCCAGGTTCTGTTGCGGATCGGCCGGGACTAGCCGACCCGGAACCCGCGCCGATGGGCACCGCGCTCCGGACCCTCATCGTCCGGCGCATCCGTGACCGCGCACCGTTGACGGTGGCAGCGTTCATGCAGATGGTGCTGTACCACCCGGAATTGGGCTACTACACCCGCGCGCCCCGGCGGACGGGGCGCGCGGGTGACTTTTACACCAGTGTGGACGTCGGCCCGCAATTCGGCGCGCTGCTGGCCGCCCAGATCGACGAAATGCGCCAGTTGCACGCCGCCGCCGGGACCTCGGAGCTCGACCTCGTCGAAGTCGGTGCGGGGAACGGCCAGCTCGCCCGCGACGTGCTCGACGCGGCCGAAACGTCTTGTCCCGCACTGCATGCGGCAATGCGGCTGACCCTGGTGGAAGCGAGCCCGGCCGCGCGGGCGAGCCAGCCGGAGACCTTGGGCCGGCACCGGGGTCGCCTGCACGCCCGAGCCACCACCCTGCCGGACCGGATCTCCGGGGTGATTCTGGCCAACGAGCTGCTCGACGCCCTGCCCACCCACGTCGTCACGATGACCGCCGACGGCCTGCGGGAAGTGTTCGTCGACATGGCCGGTGACCGCTTCGTCGAACGGGTCGGGCCGCCGTCGAGCCCGGCCCTGGGGCACCATCTCGAACGGCTCGGCGTGACGCTGGAGCCGGGGTGGCGGGGCGAGGTCAACCTGGCCGCGATCGACTGGGTGCGAACCGCGGCCCGCCGCCTGACGCGGGGCTTCCTCATCCTGATCGACTACGGCCATTCGGCGCGGGAACTGTACGCGGGCCACCACGCCAGCGGGACGCTGACCACGTTCCACCGCCACCAGGTGGATGCGACCGGCGCCGACCCGGATCAACCGGACGGACCCGCCTGGCTCGCCCATCCGGGCGAGCAGGACATCACCTCACACGTGGATTTCACGTCCGTCCAGCGAGCCGCCGCGGAAGAAGGACTCGACGTCCTGGGCTTCGTCGACCAGACCCGCTTTCTGCTCGGCCTCGGAGCCCTCGACACCCCGGCCGCGACGGCGGACGACGCCGGCGCGCTCCGGCACCGGCTGGCCCTGAAGACCCTGCTCGTGCCGGGCGGGCTGGGCAGCACCCACCAGGTGCTGATCTTCGGCAAGGGGGTCGGCCGTCCGGCGTTGAAGGGATGTTCGTTCGCGCGGCGGGAAGCGGCGTCATGACCGTTCCTGTCGAACGCGAGATCAAGCTTCGGTACGACACGCCGGCGGCTGCCCGACGGGCGGTGATCGAGGCCGGCGCGCGGCCGTTGCGGGCCAGACGCCTCCAGAACGATTGCCTCCTGGACCGGGAACGGGAGCCGCTGGTCGACCGGAGCTGCACCCTGCGGGTCCGCATCGACGGCGACGCGGCGCGGGTGACGTTCAAGGGAGCCCCCAGGCTGGGGACGACCAAGGTCCGGGAAGAACTGGAGACGCCGGTGGGCGACGGCGGGTTGCTGCTGCAAGTGCTCGAACGGCTCGGCTTTCACGTCTGGTTCCGCTATCAGAAGTACCGCGAGGAATTCCGGCGCGGCGATCTGGTCATCGCGATCGACGAGGCGCCGATCGGCACGTTCGTCGAGCTCGAAGGCAGCGAACCGGACATCCTGGCCATGGCCGCCGCCCTGGGCCGGCAACCGGCCGACTTCATCCTCGACTCCTATCTGGCGCTGTTCCGCGAACACTGCGCCCGGACGGGAGCCTCCGCCTCCGACATGGTGTTCGACGCCCCGTGACCAGCCCCCCGCCGGCCCTCGTGCTCGCAGCCGGTCTCGGCACCCGCCTGCGCCCGTTGACGTTTTGCCGAGCCAAGGCGGCGGTGCCGGTGGCCGGGACCCCGCTGATCTGCCGGCAACTGCGCGCGCTGGCCCAGGCGGGCATCTGCGACATGGTGGTGAATCTGCACCACCGGCCGCAGACCATCGCCGCCGTCGTGGGCGACGGCTCCGCGCTGGACTGCCGCGTTCGCTACTCGTGGGAGCGGACCGTGCTCGGCTCGGCCGGCGGGCCGCGCCACGCGCTCCCCCTGCTCGGCGACAGGTTCTTCATCGTCAACGCCGACACCCTGTGCACCGTCGACTTCCGCGCCCTGCTCGACCGGCATCGCGCCACCGGGGCCCTGGTGACGCTGGCGGTGACGGTCCATCCGGCGCCCCACCGCTACGGCAGCGTCCTCGCCGATTCCGACGGCCGGATCACCGGATTCGCCCCGGCCGGCGCCGCCACCGGTTCCGATGTCCCGTGGCACTTCGTCGGCGTGCAGATCGTCGAAGCCTCCGTCTTCCACGCCTTGGAGGACGAAGTTCCCGCGGCGTCGATCGGCGGACTCTACGACGCGCTGATCGCGGGCGGGCATCCGATGGCGGTGCACGCGGTCTCGGGCCCGTTCCACGACATCGGGACGCCGGCCGACTACGCCGCGACGGTGCAGGCGATTGCCGCGGCGGAGGGGCGTTCACCGGTCTCGCTCGGGCACCGTTCGCGCATTCATCCCACCGCGCGGGTCGATCGATCCATCCTGTGGGACGACGTGGTCGTCGGGGCCGACTGCGTGGTCACCGGCTGCGTCCTCGCAGACGGGGTCCGGCTGCCGGCCGGCACGATCCTCCACGGACGCGCGGTGATCCGGGCCGGCGCGGCCGATACCGGCGAATCGGCGCCCGCGCCGGCGAACGAGACGCGGCTCGGCAACCTCCGGGTGGTGCCTCTGTGAGCCGCCACCCGCGACTCGACCGCGACGCATCGCATCGGGCGAGGGCCCCGTGGCAAGAGCCCCGCGGTTTCACCACGGGCGCTGACAGCCCGTGGCGAAAGTCCCCACTGCATTCGAGCGGCTCTCGGTGCAACGCGGGGTTTCACCACGGGCTGCTGAGGACGGGACCGGGGCGCATCGGACCGCACGCGCGGACGACTTCTCGCCGGCATGACTGATTCACCGACGATGTCGGGGCGCACGCCCGGTGACCCGAGCCACGAACGGGTGGCCGAGTATCTGCGCCGAGCGAACCTCGCCTCGACGGCGACGCGGGTCGAGCCCCTGCACGGCGACGCCTCCAGCCGCGCCTACGTGCGGGTCGCTCCCCCCGGCCGGCCGGCGGTGGTGCTGGTGCTCCATCCCCAGCCGTTCGCCGCCGATACCCTGCCGCAAATCGTGGTGGGGGCGCTCTTCCGCCGCCTGGGGATTCCGACCCCCGCCGTGCTCGATCAGGCCGCGGATCTGGGCATCCTCGCGGTCGAGGATCTCGGGGACGAGACGCTGCAGAGCTGGATGGAGGGCGGCGGCGGGCGCGATCCGGCGGCCCTGTACCGCGAAGCGATCGGGTACATTGCAACCCTGCAGACCGGCGGCGCATCGCTCCGGACCGAGGACGCCCTCCCCTTCAACCTGGCGTTCGACGTCGCCAAGCTCACCTGGGAGCTCGACTTCTTCCGGTCGGAGTTTCTCGAGGCGCACCGTCGCGTCAGGTTGAGCCCGGCCGCGGCCGGGGCGCTGCAGGGCGAGCTGGCGGCCCTCGCCGGCGAGCTGGCGGCCGAGCCGCGGGTGCTGTGTCATCGGGACTACCACTGCCGGAACCTCATGGTGCGAAACGACCGGCTGGTCGTGATCGATTTTCAGGACGCCCGCCTCGGTCCCGGCACCTACGATCTGGTCTCCCTGCTCCGGGACTGCTACGTCGACCTGCCCGAGAAACTGGCGGCCGCGCTGACCCGCCAGTTCCTCGTCGCGGTTCCCGCGCAACGAACCCCCGACTTCCAGGCGCGGTTCGACCTGATGTCGGTCCAGCGGCACCTGAAGGCCCTGGGCACGTTCGGCCACCAGGTAGCCCGACTGGGACGCCCACATTTCGCCGAGCCGGTGCCGCGCACCCTCGCCCATCTGCGTCGGACCCTGCACGCCTACCCGCGCTTCGATCGACTCCGCGAGCTCCTGATCCCGCACGTGCCCGAGATCGGCTGACGACCTCGCCGACTTCGACGACAATAGAGAGACTGGATATAGTCCGATGAAGCGCCACCGTATCCGCGACGTCCTGTCGTCCCTGCCCCCGGACAGCACCGTCACCGTCTGTGGCTGGGTGCGCACGAAGAGAACCGCCAAGCGCTTCGCCTTCCTCGCGCTCAACGACGGTTCGTCCCAGGAGACCCTGCAACTGATCGTCGATCAGGGCACCCCCGCGTTCGCAACCCTAGACCGGGTGCTCACCGGAGCCGCCGTCCGCGCCCGCGGCGTGACCAAAGCGTCGCCGGGAACCGGCCAGCGCATAGAAATGCAGGTCGACGAGCTCGACGTCCTGGGACTCGCGCCGACCGAATACCCCCTGCAGAAGAAGGGACATACCCTCGAGTTCCTCCGGGAGATCGGCCATCTCCGCCCACGCACCAACACCTTCGGGGCGGTCTTTCGGATTCGCAACGTCCTGGCCGCGGCCGTGCACGAGTTCTTTCAGGAGCGGGGATTCGTCTGGGCGCATACCCCGATCATCACCGGCGCCGACTGCGAGGGGGCCGGCGAGATGTTCCGGGTCGCGGCGCCCGCTTCCGGGGGGGCCGAGTTCTTCGGCCGGCCCGCCCACCTCACCGTGAGCGGCCAGCTCGAAGCCGAGTTCATGGCGATGGCCCTCGGGGACGTGTACACCTTCGGGCCGACCTTCCGCGCCGAGAACTCCAACACGTCGAGACACCTCGCCGAGTTCTGGATGATCGAGCCCGAGATGGCCTTCGCGGACCTCGACGACGACGCGGATCTGGCCGAGGACTTCCTCAAGGCGATGTGCACGGCGGCCCTGGAGCGGTGCGAGACCGAGCTCGCGTTCCTCGAGAAGCACTACGACGACGCCTCCGCCGCCGCGCTGCGCACCCTGTCGGAATCGACGTTCGCGCGCCTCTCCTATACCGAGGCGGCCGGCGCGCTGCAGAAGGCGGACACCGCCTTCCAGATTCCGCATGAATGGGGCCAGGAGCTGGGCTCGGAGCACGAGCGGTACCTCACCGAGCAGGTGTGCGGCGGCCCCGTCGTCGTGATGAACTACCCGCGCGCCATCAAGCCCTTCTACATGCGGGTCAACGACGACGGAGAGACCGTCGCGGCCATGGACGTGCTGGCGCCCCGCATCGGCGAGATCATCGGCGGCAGCCAGCGCGAGGAACGCCTCCCGGTGCTGGAACGACGGATGGACGAGCTGGGCCTCGACCGGACCGAGCTGTCCTGGTATTGCGACCTTCGCCGCTACGGCAGCGCGGAGCACGCGGGGTTCGGCCTCGGTTTCGAGCGTCTGGTGCAGTACGTCACCGGCATGGCCAACATCCGCGACGTCATCCCGTGCCCGCGCGCGCCCGGGTCCATCGACTTCTAGCCGACGGGCCGGGAGCCCGTCGCGCAATCAGGTAAATCGAAGGGAGCGGAAAGCATGACCAGGCATCCCCGTCTCATCGCGGCCGCGCTCGCGGCGGCCTGCGTCGTGGTCGCGGTGGCGGCCGGAGAACAGAACCCGGGCGACCGGTTTGCGGGGGTCGAGCTGACGACCGTGCCCGTGGCCGGCAACGTCCACATGGTGCAGCGCCCGGGCGGGGGCGGCAACATCGGGGTCTTCGCCGGGCCCGACGGGGTGCTGCTCGTCGATTCGCTGTTCGCGCCGCTGGCCGAGCGGTTGATCGCGGCGGTGCGGGGGCTCTCGGCCGGCGAGATCCGCTTCCTCATCAATACGCACGTGCACCCGGACCACATCGGCGGCAACGAGCCGCTGGCCGCGACGGATGTCCTGATCTTCGCGCATGACAACGTCCGGGTCCGCATGCTCGACAGACTCCGCTTCCCGCGCCGGGGCGGAAGCTTCGCACCGCCGCCCTCGGCCGGGGCGAGGCCCGTGGTGACCTACAACGACACGGTGAGCTTTCACTTCAACGGCGAGGAAGTGCGCGCGTTTCTCGCCCCGCCCGCCCACACCGACGGCGACACCTTCGTCCACTTCCCGGAGTCGGACGTGCTGCACCTGGGAGACGTCTTCCGGACCACGAGCTACCCGATCGTGGACGTCTACAACGGCGGCACGGTGGCGGGCACGATCGAGGCGCTCGAGGCGGCGATCGGCATCGCGGGACCGGATACCCGGGTCATCCCCGGCCACGGCCTCCGCGTGGTGGGCCGTGACGCCATGATCGAGTTCCTCGACATGATCGTCGACGTCCGCGATCGGGTGCGGGACATGATCTCGGAGGGCCTGACCCTCGAGGAGGTGATGGCGGCGGCGCCGACCGCCGCCTACGACGCCCGGTGGGGCCAGGAGGCGACGTGGACCGCGAAGGACTTCGTCCCCATCGTGTTCTACGAACTCGGCGGCGGCTCGCTGTTCCGGGACGACCAGTAGAGCCCGGAGCCGGCCGCGAGAACCCTCCATCCGGCCGGCGCCGAATCCGGCGCTGACGTTCGATGCTCCTCGGTTGCCCGGAGGACCTGCGACGTTGTTAAAATTCAAGGTGAAAATTTTAACAACGTCACCCTATATCTGGCCATCCTCAACGAGGGCACCGATCCGCCGTGACGTAAGCATCGGCAGTGATGTCACCCGGGCGGATCGCGGAACGGCGAACGCGGTCCTTCGGGCTGCGTTCGCCGCCCCCGTCCGCGGGTCCCGGCCCCGTCCCGTCCAGACCGGTTCACTGACCCGTTTCCCGTGATACCGGTTTCCCGTGATATAGTTGACCGGTTAAGTTCGCGTTACTGACGATGAGTGGGCGTTCGCGGCCCACTTTTTGTTTTTCCGGACGGATCATCGTGGGACTTTCCAGGTCGGTGGTTGGCCGGATCGGTGAGATCCGTTCAGTTGCGGAGCGGGTCGCTCACAGCCACGGGCTCGTATTGTTCGACCTGCAGTTTCGCCGCGAATCGATCGGCTGGGTCTTGCGCATCGTCATCGACCGCCTCCCGTCGGCGCAGACGGGCGCAGAGCACGGTGACAGCGTGACGGTGAGCGACTGCGAGGCGGTGAGTGTGGACGTCAGCGCGATTCTCGATGTCGAGGCGACCATCGATCATGCGTTCACTCTCGAGGTGTCGTCGCCCGGACTCGACCGTCCCTTGCGGCATCTCGACGATTTCGTGCGGTTCGTCGGCCGGCGGGTCAAGATCGTGACGTCCGCACCGGTCGACGGACAGCGCTTCGTCGCGGGTCGGATTGCGGCGGTTCGCGACCGAACGATTGTGATCGAGGAGGGCGGGACGACCCGTCTGGTCCCGGACGTTGCGGTTGCGCGGGCACGCCTCGAAGTCGAGTTGTAGCCGGCGCTCGACCCAGGCACCGGTGGCCGTTCCCGTCCAGAGTCGACGCGGCCGGCATTTCGCGCGCCCTGGTTGCATCGATTGCGCCAGATTGACGACGCGACCGGCCGAGAGCCGTCGCAGGTGAAGTGCCATGAACAACGTGTTGCAACAGACGATAGAGACGCTGGCCAAGGAGAAGGGCATCGAGGCGGAAATCATCATCACCGCCATCGAAGATGCCGTGCTGACCGCCTCGCGCAAGTACTACAAGTCGGACGAGAACCTGCGAACCCGGTTCAATCCCGAAACCGGGCAGGTGGAGCTGTTCGCGGTCCGGCAGATCGTGGAGGAGGTCACCAACCCGGCGACCGAGATTGCGTTGGCGGAAGCGCGGGAACTGTATGGCGACGAGGCCGAAGCGGGAATGGAGATCGAATTCCCCAAGCCGACGGACGTGCTCGGCCGTATCGCCGCCCAGACCGCCAAGCAGGTGATCTTCCAGAAGGTCCGCGAGGCGGAACGGGAGAACATCTTCGAAGAGTTCGGCCAACAGCTGGGAGATGTAGTCAACGGCCTCGTCAAGCGATTCGAGAGCGGCGATATCATCGTGGAGATCGGCCAGGTCGAAGCCATGTTGCCGCGGCGCGAGCAGTCGCGGGCAGAGAACTATACGACCGGCGACCGGGTGCGGGCGGTCATCAAGGAAGTCAACAAGAACACGAAAGGCCCGCAGATCATCCTGTCGCGCACCGATCCGGTCCTGCTGATCAAGCTGTTCGAGCAGGAGGTGCCGGAGATCTACGACGGCACCGTCGTCATTCGGGGGGCGGTGCGCGAGGCGGGAGATCGGGCCAAGGTGGCGGTCGCGTCCCGCGAGCGTGAAATCGACCCGGTGGGCGCCTGCGTCGGCATGAAGGGTACGCGGGTGCAGGCCATCATCCGGGAGCTGCGCGGCGAGAAAATCGATATCGTGGAATGGTCCGATGATGCCACGACCTTCGTGACCAACGCCATCAGTCCGGCTCGCGTGCAGCGAGTCTCCATCGTGGACGACACCGAGCGGGTGATCGAGGTGGTGGTCGAAGACCGGCAGTTGTCGCTGGCGATCGGCAAGAAGGGACAGAACGTCCGATTGGCGGCCAAGCTCGCGGGCTGGAAGATCGACATCAAGAGCGAAGAAGAAAAACGCCGGGAAGTCGAAGCACAGTTCGACGAGCTCGGGGCGGAGCCGGTGCCGTTGTCGGTGCCCGGACTCGACCAGGCGATGGTCGAGAAGCTGAACGCGGCTGGCATCGAAACGGTGGAAAGCATGATCTCGGCCTCGGCGGCCGAGTTGAGCAACGTACTCGGCATCTCCGAAGGCGCCGCCGAGGCGCTCCGCCTGGATGCCGAAGCGGCCACCATGGCGGCAGGCGGCGCCGTGGGCAGCGGCGTGACCGAAGCGGTTCCCCAGGAGGGGATCGAGCCGGTTGCCGCTCCCGCCGCCGTTGAGCGGGATATCGAGTTCGCCCCGGTGACGGCGGATGCCGGGAACGTCGCCGAAGCCGGTCACGACGCGCCGGGTGGCGAATAACTTGGGTAACGGGTACCGCGCGGACACCGTAGACAGAGGACAGACGTTGGCCACGATTCGGATTTACAAGGTCGCCGAAGTGCTCGGGCTCCCGAGCCAGGAAGTGATTGACCTCCTTGCACGCGAGCATGGCATCGAAGTCAAGAGTGCATCGAGCACCATTGAAGAGATCGTCGCCCGGGAGTTCGCGAAGCGCATCGCCCGCGAGCGCAACCTGAGCCTGCCGGCGGGCCGCCTGTTCTCTTCGACATCGGCCTCACCGGGCCGCAGGGGCGCCAAGGCGCCGGAACCGGCCATGCGGCCGATGTTGGGTCCGCCGCGGCTGGTGAAGGCGCCGCGGATCACCCCTCCGCCGGCGGCCGCCGACTCGGGGGAGAGCCAGCCGGCATCGCCGGAGGCGCCCCTGCCGGCCGTGTCACCACCTCCGGTAGGGACACCCGCCGAGGCCCCGCCGCCGGCCGGCGTTCTCCGCACGGCCGAGACGCCGCCGGCAACGGTCGCACCGGCCGCCGCGGCCGAGACCCGGCCGGCCGAGACCACCCTGCCGACACCGACCCCGGGCCCGGTCGTCGTCGATCCGGTCGCGGCCGAAACGTCACCGCCGCCGGCCGAAGCGACGGCGCCGGCCACGCCGGCGGCTCCCGCCGACACGCAGGCCGCCCCGGCGGCGGCCGCCCCGGTTGCACCGGCCGCTCGAACGATGCCAGCGGCCACGGCTGCGCCGGCGGTTCCGGCTGCGCCAGCCGTTCCAGACACACCGGTGGTGGCTCCGGCCCCGCCGGCCGAGCCGCCGGCGGCAACGGCTCCCCCGCTTGAACCTCCGCCCGTGAAGGCGCCGGAAACGCCGCTCCCGCAGGCCGCGGCCGCGGGATCGACGCCGGCGGCACGGTCCGGCATGGTGAAGCGGACCGGCCGGTTGGTCCCCTCGACGCTGAGGCTCCGCGTCGAGATGCAGGCGCCACCCATGCTCCCGAGGACCATTTCGCCCCCGCCGCCGAGAGCACCGCAAGGTCCGACCCGCCGCCCGGGACCGCCGCTACCAACCCGCCCGGCGGCCCCGCCGCGGCCGCGGCCCGGGTCGCGGCCGATAGCGCCGGCCCCCTTGCGGCCGAGCGCGCCGCTGGGCGGACCACGGCCGCTGCCATCACAGCCGGTTCGCGCGCCGGAGGCCAGACCCGCGGCGCCTGCCGTCGGATACCGGCCCGCGTATCGTCCCCCGCCACGTCCGCCCGGCGGGCGAAAACGGCGGCCGCCGCGTCCGTCGACGCCGTACGCCCCGGCGCCTCCGCCGCCGATCACGCGCACGATCTCGTTGGCTGAAGGCATGACGGTCAAGGATCTTGCCGAAAAGCTGGATCTGCGCGCCAAGGACGTCCTCAAGAAGTTGATCGAGCGGCGGTTGATGATGACCATCAACACGACGCTGGACACCGAAACCGCGACGATGGTGGCGCGGGAATTCGGCGCCGACGTCGAAATGCGCTCTTTCGAAGAGGAAATGCTGGAGGTCGAAACCACCGCCGCCCACGAAGGAGACGTCACCCCGCGGGCGCCGGTCGTCACGGTAATGGGGCACGTCGACCACGGCAAGACGACCCTGCTGGACGCGATTCGCAACTCGCGTGTCGCCGAGCGGGAAGCCGGCGGCATCACCCAGCACATCGGCGCCTATTCCGTGACGATCAAGGACCGGAAGATCGTCTTCCTCGACACGCCCGGACACGAAGCGTTCACCCTGATGCGGGCGCGCGGCGCGCGAGTCACCGACATCGTCGTTCTCGTCGTGGCCGCCGACGACGGCGTCATGCCCCAGACGAGGGAGGCGATCGACCACGCCAAGGCCGCCGGCGTTGGCCTCATCGTCGCCATCAACAAGATCGACAAGGCGAACGCCAACCCGGATCGGGTCAAGACGGAGCTGTCCGAGCTCGGACTGACGGCGGAAGACTGGGGCGGCACGACCGTCACCGTCGCGGTATCGGCGAAAAAACAGCAGAACCTCGATCTCCTGCTGGAAATGATCCTGCTGGTCACCGATCTGAGCGATCTCAAGGCCAATCCCAAACGGAGTGCGAGCGGGACGGTGCTGGAAGCCAAGATCGACCGGGGCCGCGGACCGGTGGCCACGATCCTCATCAAGGACGGCACGCTTCGCATCGGCGACAACTTCATCGCCGGCCCCATCGTCGGCAAGGTGCGCGCCCTGATCGACGACCGCGGCCAGCCGTTGAAGGAAGCCGGTCCGTCGAGTCCGATCGAGGTCCTGGGACTGACCGGACTGCCGCAGCCCGGAGACACGTTCCAGGCGGTGGCGGATGCCGCGAAGGCCCGGCAGATCGCCCTGCTGCGCCAGGGCCAGGCCAAGGAGAAGACCCTCGGCGCGAAGGGTGGTCGCCTGACCCTCGAGTCGCTCCAGCAACAGATCGCCGAGGGCGGCACGAGGGAGCTGCCGATCATCGTCAAGGCCGATGTCCAGGGCTCTGCCGAAGTCCTCGCCGACACCCTGAGCAAGCTCGGGGACGAACGGGTCAAGGTGCGCCTGCTCAGCAGCGGGGCCGGCGCCATCAACGAGGGGGACGTGGTCTTCGCGGCGGCGTCCAACGCCGTCATCGTCGGGTTCAACGTCCGCCCGGACCGCACTACGGCGGCGATGGCGGAACGGGAGCACATCGACATCCGCCTCCATCGCGTCATCTATGACGTGACCGAGGAGATCAAGAAGGCGATGGCCGGCCTCCTCGAGCCGACCGTCAAGGAGGTGCAGCTCGGACAGGCGCAGGTGCGGGACGTCTTCAAGGTGCCGAAGTTCGGGGCGGCGGGCGGCTGCCTGGTGGTCGAAGGCAAGATCAGCCGATCCGGCGAAACCCAGGCGCGGCTGCTTCGCGACAACGTCGTCATCCACGAAGGTCGCATCGGGTCGCTCCGCCGGTTCAAGGACGACGTCAACGAAGTGAAGAACGGTCTCGAATGCGGGGTCGCCTTCGAACGCTACGCCGACATCAAGATCGGCGACGTGATCGAGGTGTTCTCGACGGAGAAGATCGCGGCCACCGTCTAATCTGCGCCCGTATCGATGATCGTCGGACTGCTCTCGATCGAACTGCATCTCGCCGGCGCGCGCTCGTTGAAGGACAAGCGCGCCACGCTCCGGCGGCTGAAGGACCGGGTGCGGCGCCTCAACGTCGCCCTCGCCGAAGTCGACCATCACGATTTGCATCAGCGCGCGGGTCTGGGCGTGGTGTCGATCGGCGTCGACCGGGAAGTGACCGAGCGCACCCTCGACGGAGTCCTCGCGGAGATCGATCGAATCGAGCCGGGCCTGATCGTGCGCAACGAGGTGGAGTGGCTGATTTGAGGAACACGCCGTTCGAAGCGGCTCCCGATACCGTCCCAAGACATACGCCATGCCATCTTCCCGTCCCGAACGCGTCGGCGAGCAGGTACGTGCGGAGCTGGGCGCGCTGCTCCGGACCTCGGCGTCCGACCCGGCGCTCGATCTCGTGACGGTGACGCATGTCCGGATGACCCGCGACCTGCAACACGCACGTGTCTACTACACGACCCTGGGCGATACCGCACAACGCCGTCAGGCCGGCCGCGGCCTGCGCCGCGCCGCGTCGTTCCTTCGCGGCCGGCTCGGTCACCGGCTCCGCCTCAGACACGTGCCGGATCTGACCTTCGTTCATGACGACTCGATCGAACGGGAGCAGCGGATAGCGCACATGCTCGAAGAGTTGCGTCTCGACGCGCCGGCCTCCCCGCCGGAGTCGGATCCGGTCGATTCGTCCGATGTTCCCGAATGACCAGACCTCCTGCTGAACGCGCCCGCATACGGGATCTCCTGCTGAACGGAACCCGCTTTCTCATCACCTCGCACGCGCGGCCGGACGGCGATTCGCTCGGATCGCAGCTCGCGCTGGCGGAAGCGCTGACCCAGTTCGGCAAGCAGGTCAGACTGGTGAACAGCGATCCGCCGCCGGCGCGCTACGCGTTCCTCCCCGGTGCGCCGGCGATCGAAGTTGCCGAGTCGGTGGAAGACCACGCGGATACCGTCGTGGTCCTCGAGTGCGGCACCCTCGGCCGCGCGGAGGTGTCCGGCCTGGAACACCGGTTCATCGTCAACATCGATCACCACATCGGCAACACCCGGTACGGCGCCGTCAACTGGTGCGACGAATCGGCGTGCGCCTGCGCAGAGCTGGTCTTCGAGCTGATCGAGACCCTCGGGGCTCGTCTGACTCCGTCGATCTCCACGAACCTCTACGTCGCCATCCTCACCGACACCGGGTCGTTCCGGCACGCCAACATCACGGCGCGGACGTTCGACATCTGCCGCCGCATCGCCAACACCGGCGTGGACGCGGCCGCCATTGCCGCACGCGTGTTCAACAACGGCAGTCTCGGACGGTTGCGGCTGACCGGCCGGGTGCTGGACCGGATGCAGCTCGAAGATGACGGCCGGATCGCGGTCATAGCCGTCGACGAGGCGATGCTGCAGGAAACCGGCTGCGAAGCGGACGACCTGGAAGGCGTCGTCAATCTGCCGCTGGCCGCCGGGAACGTCAAGGCGGTGATCCTGTTGAAGGGGGCCGGGACCGGCCTGCGCGTCAGCCTGCGGTCGAAGGACGAGATCGACGTCCGGCGGGTAGCGGTATCGTTCGGAGGCGGCGGACATCGCAACGCGGCCGGGCTGACCATCGAGGCCCCCGCGCCGGATGTTCGAGCCCGGCTCGTGACCCGGGTGGCCGCGGCGATTGCGGAGTCCCGACCAGCGTGAGCACCCCGCAGGCAGCGGCCGGGATTCTGATCGTCGACAAACCGGCCGGCCCCACGTCTCACGATATCGTGGCGGTCGCGCGGCGCGCCCTTGCGTGCAGGAAGGTGGGGCATCTCGGTACCCTCGATCCGCTGGCCACCGGGGTGCTGCCCCTGGTGGTGGGACGAGCCACGCGGCTCGCCTCGTTGTTCGCCGGCGCCGCGAAGCAGTACGACGCGGTCATTCGACTGGGGCTCGCGACCGATACGTGCGATATCGCCGGCGCCGTCATCGGGGGCTCGGACGCCGGCGCCGACCGCGCCGCTTCGGGTCCGCCGGCATCCCACGGGGCGATCACGGACGCGGCGGCCGGCTTCGTCGGGTCCCATCTGCAACGCCCGCCGGCCGTCTCGGCCAAGAAGATCGAGGGGGTGCGAGCCTACGATCTGGCGAGGCGGCAGCGCCCGGCAGAGCCTGCTCCGGTTCGCGTCACCGTCGACGCGCTGACGGTGCTGTCGATTGACGGCGTGCGGGTACGCTGCCGAATCGCCTGCTCGAGCGGCTTCTACGTGCGCGCGCTGGCGCGGGACCTCGGTGAGACCCTGGGCTGCGGGGCGTGCCTGGAGACGCTGCGGCGCGAACGACACGGCCGATTCACGCTGGCCGGGGCCGTACCGCTGGTCAGGCTCGTCGAGGAGGGAGCGGCCGCGGCGGCCCGTCTGATCCCGCTGGATGTCCTGCTTCCCGAGTTGCCCGGCGTCGTCGTCACCGAACGGGGCGCGCGTCGGGTGGTCCACGGCAACGCGGTCGGTCTCTCGGACGTCGTGCCGCCAACCGGCGGCCCGCGGCCCGCTCAGGCGACCAGGGTCAGACTGCTGGACGCCGATGGCCGGCTGTTGGCGATTGCCGAACCGGAGGCCGACGGGGCTTTGCATCCCAGAATCGTTCTAGTGTAGGATCGGTCGGTTGACCGGATGTAGAGGGATGAAATCGTTGATGACGATTGCGGCTTGGAGCACAGACTGCCGAGTCATCTCGTGTTGCTATCTGGACCCCGGGTCGGAGTAATCAGCAGTGGTGTTACAAAAGGATCAAAAAACCGAGCTCATCGGTTCGTACCAAGTCCATCAGACAGATACTGGTTCGCCCGAGGTACAGGTCGCTCTGCTGAGCCAACGTATCAGCTATCTGACGGATCACTTCAAGATCCACGCAAAGGACCACCACTCGCGCCGTGGACTGCTGAAGCTGGTCGGACAGCGGCGGCGGCTCCTCGACTACCTCAAGTCGAAGGACTCGGGACGATACGCCGATCTGATCCGCCGGTTGGGACTTCGTAAGTAGGCGGAACCGCCCCGGTTTCGCTGCCGGTTCTCCCCCTCGCTCGTCCCCTCGCCGTTCGGTGCGTACTGGAGTGGAAACATGTTTACAGGCGAAGTGAATGTCGGCGGCCACCCCCTGACCATCGAGTCCGGCAAGTTGGCCAAACAGGCGAACGGTTCGGTAGTCGTACGATACGGCGACACGATGGTCCTCGTCACCGCGTGCTACGCGCCCGGCGTACGCGAGGGCATCGACTTTCTGCCATTGACCGTCGACTACCGGGAAAACACCTACGCCTCGGGCCGCATTCCGGGTGGGTTCTTCAAGCGCGAAGGCAAGCCGCCGGAAAAGGAAGTGCTGACGAGCCGTCTGATTGACCGGCCGATCAGACCACTCTTTCCCGCCAACTGGCATCACGAGACGCAGGTCGTGGCCTTCGTCATCTCGGCCGACACCGACAACGATTCGGACGTGCTGGCCTTGACCGGAGCCTCGGCGGCGCTCGCGATCTCCGAGATTCCGCTGCAGACGAACATCGCGGCGGTCAGGGTCGGGCTGCTCGACGGCAAGCTGCTGATCAACCCGACGTATGACCAGCGGCGGCGGGGCCGGCTGGATCTCGTGGTGGCCGGGAGCCGGGATGCGCTGGTCATGGTCGAAGCCGGGGCCCACCAGTTGTCGGAAGCGGAGATGATCGAGGCGCTGGAGGCCGGTCACGAGGCGATCCGCGGCATCATCGACGAAATCGACAAGCTGGCCGCGGCCGCCGGCAAGTCGAAGCTGACCGTCGAGTCGAAGACGCCGGCGCCCGATCTCGTCCGGGAGGTCGAGGGCGCGATGCTCGGCCCCCTCGCCGATGCCATGCGCATCCGCGACAAGCTGGAAAACTACGCGGCGGTCGACCGGGTGCGCGACGACTATCTGGCGTCGCTGCCTGAGGAGAACGCCGAGCGCCGCGGCGATGTCAAGACCATCTTCAAGGACCTGAAGGAGCGGGTGCTCCGGGACGAGGTCCTGGAACGGGGCCAGCGGCTGGACGGTCGTGCGTTCGACGAGATCCGCACCATCACCGCGGACGTCGGTCTCCTCCCCCGCACCCACGGGTCAGCGGTATTCACCCGCGGCGAGACCCAGGCTCTGGTCACGGCGACGCTCGGCACCGCCGACGACAAGCAGAAGATCGAGATGGTCGACGGCGAGATCTTCCGCCGGTTCATGTTGCACTACAACTTCCCCCCTTTCTCCGTCGGCGAAGTCAAGTTCCTGCGCGGCCCCGGCCGGCGCGAGATCGGCCACGGCAACCTCGCCGAACGCAGTCTGTTGCCGGTCCTGCCCACCGAAGAGGCGTTTCCCTATACGGTACGGGTGGTCTCCGACATCCTGGAATCGAACGGGTCGTCGTCGATGGCTTCAGTCTGCGGCGGCACGCTGGCCTTGATGGACGCCGGAGTCCCGCTCCAGGAGCCGGTGGCCGGGGTGGCCATGGGCCTGATCCTCGATGAGGCCACCGGACGTCACGCGGTGCTCAGCGACATCGCCGGCGCGGAAGATCACTATGGCGACATGGACTTCAAGGTCGCCGGGACGGCATCGGGCATTACCGCCCTGCAGATGGACATCAAGATCGGCGGCATCACCCCCGCCATCATGCGGGAAGCGCTCGAGCAGGCCCGCGCCGGACGGCTGCATATTCTCGACCGGATGCGCGCCACGCTTTCGGACCCGCGCTCGAACATCTCGACCTTTGCCCCTCGCATCGTCACCATCAAGATTCCCGTCGACAAGATCCGCGACGTCATCGGACCCGGCGGGAAGACCATCCGCAGCATCATCGAACGGACCGGGGTGCGCATAGACGTCGAAGACGACGGCCACATCAACATCGCATCGAACGACGACGACTCGGCCCAGCGCGCGATTACGATTGTCCAGGAGCTCACGGCGACCCCCGAGCTGAACAAGTCGTATCTGGGCACCGTGCAGCGGATCACCGACTTCGGAGCCTTCGTCGAGGTGATGCCGGGCGTCGACGGCCTCCTGCACGTCTCTGAAATCGCACACTATCGTGTCAAGGATGTCCGGGACGAGCTCAAGGAAGGTGAACAGGTTCTCGTCAAGGTGATCAACGTCGACCCGTCCGGCAAGATCCGGCTGAGCAGGAAGGCGCTGCTCGACAAGCCGGCCGGCACTCCGGACGCCGGCAATCGGCGGGAACCCCGGCCGTCGGGTCAGGCCTAGACCTAGGAATGGCCCAACTGCACGGAGATCAGCTTCGAGACCCCCGGTTCCTCCATCGTCACCCCGTACAAGCGATCCGCGATCTCCATCGTCTTGCGATTGTGGGTCACGAGGATGAACTGCGTCTCCGACTGCATCCCTCGCAGCATTTCGACGAAACGGCCGATGTTGGCTTCGTCGAGGGGCGCGTCGATCTCATCCAGCAGGCAGAAGGGACTCGGCTTGAACCTGAAGATCGCGAACATCAGGGCCATGGCCGTCAGCGCCTTCTCACCGCCGGACAGGAGCTGAATGCTCTGGAGGCGTTTGCCGGGCGGTTGGGCGGTGATGTCGATGCCGCTCTCCAGCAGATCTGTCTCGTCGATCAGCGCCAGCCCCGCCCGGCCCCCGCCGAACAGAGTGGTGAACGTCCCCTGAAAATGGGTATTGATGGTGTCGAACGCCTCGCGGAACCGCTCGCGCGTCGTCTTGTTGATTCTGGTGATCGCCTCGACGGTCGCGGCGATCGACTCCACCAGGTCCTTCCGCTGCGCAGTCAGAAAATCGTACCGCTCGTCGAGGTCGTCGAACTCCTCGATGGCCATCATGTTCACGGGCCCGAGACGTTCGATCTTCTCCCGCAGGACCACCATCGTTTCCTCGATGTCGACCGCCGCCCCGCCCGCGGCGGATGAATCGGACTCCGGCGCCGCGCCAACCCGATCACCGGATGCCCCGGCGGCCTCATCGGCGCCCGCCTGAGCTTCATCCTCGTCTTCCGACTCGTCGGCTTCCTCCGATTCGCGGGCGAGCCGGCCGGCATCGGCCAAGCCATCCTGCTCGATCCGTTCCGCCCGCGCCGAGACCTCCTCGAGGGTCAACTGGAGCGTGTCTCTACAGGTTTCCGCCAGATGGTCGAGATCGCGCTCGGCGGTGACCCGGGCGAGATCGATCGTCGCCACCTCGCTGCGCCGTTCCTCGAGGGCGGCGCGCGCGACCCGCGCCGCCCCGTCCTCCGTTTCGAGCCGACCGCGCAGGCCGAGAACGTTTTCGTCGGCCGCGCGGACGTCATCCCGCAAGGTCGCCAGCCCGGTGATTTCGACGTCGAGCTGCCGCTTGGAATCGGCCACCGAGGCGATCAACACCTCCCGGGCGGCGCCGACCCGCGCATGTTCGGCGGTGCGATGCTCGAGGCGCTCCCCCAACTCCCGATTCGCGCGCTCGATCCGCAGAACGCCGGCCTCGAGCGCGGATGCCCTCTCGACCAGCGCCGCGTGTCCGGCCTTCACCTCCGCCACGTCACTTCGCGACTTGTCGATCGACTCCCGTCCGTCGAACACCCGGCGCTGCGCCGCCGCCAGCCGCTCGTCAGCGGCGCACTGCTCGCCTTCGAGCCGCTCGATCGAGGCCCTGGCCTCGTCGCGGCGTACTTCGAGCGCGCCGCGCTCCTCGTGCACCGTGCGCCGTTCGGCGTCGATCAGCCCCTTCTTCTGATCGAGCCGTTTCGCGGTCGCCACGGCCCCGGTCCGCTGCATCTCGTAACCCAGCATCGTCTTCTCGTGCTGATGCCGTTGCTGCTGCAGCTCACCGAGGGCCGTCTCCGTCGCCGCCGCTGTCGCGTCGTGGGCGGCGATGGCGCCCCGCAAGCCTTCCACGGCCGTTTCCTCGGACGCGATCTGCGCTTCGAGCTCGCGGATCTGGCGTTTGGTGGCGAGAATGCCTAGCGCCTCCGCCTTGGCGCCGCCATCCACCCGCGCCGGGCCGCGAAACACGTCGCCAGCGGGAGTCGCTACCGGCGCCGCGGTCAGCTCGGCCGCCGCCGCCGCCGCCTCGAACGACGGCGCCAGCCAGTGGTTGGCGATGGCGGCGCCGACGGCGGCGGCTCCCGGACCGGCGACCTCGACCACGCTGGCGACCGACTCGACCGAAGCCGCCGCTGCATCGGGGACGGAAGCCGCGTTGTCGGCGGCTTCGACGACCAGGAAACCGACCCGGCCGGCGCCATGACTCCGCACGAACGCGATACCCGCCTCGGCATCGGCCCGGGACGCGACGACGACATGCTGCAGCAGATCGCCGAGGCAGGCCTCGACTGCCCGCTCGCGTCCCGGCGCCACCTCCAGATGGTCCGCGACCGACCCCAGATGGCGGACCCCCGAACCGTCCGCAGACAGCAGCAATCTGGCCGCATCGGAATAGTCGGCGCGCGTCGCCTCCAGGTCGCGCAGCGAGGTCAACCGACCGGTCAGGCCCGCCAGCCCCTGTTCCCGCTCACGGAGATCCCGCCCCAGCGCCTCGCGTTCCCGGCGCACGGAGACGAGCTCGGCCTGGCGCTCGGTGCACGCCGCCTGGACCCGTTCGAGCGCCGCCCCCGTCTCCCGCTCCCCGGCATCGAGGCGCGCCCGTTCCGCCTCCAGCTCCCGGATCTCGATGGCCAGATCCGCGGCCTCGGCGTCGAGCTTGGCCATCGATTCGCTCAGCCGCTCGTGACTGGACGACGCATGCTCGATGGCATGTTGCAAAGCGGTCGCCGCGTTGACCGCGGCGAACACCTCGCTCCGGGCCGCCTCGACGTCGCCGTCGAGTCCATCCACCCCCCGCTGGGCCTGCGCGAGCTCCGCCTCCTTCGACTGCAGGCTCGAGCCGACGTCGTCACGCTCGGCTCCACAGCGGCGCGCTTCCGCGATCTGGGCATCGAGCTCGTTCCGGGCCGGGTCCCGCTTCGCCCGCAGATCCGTCAGCTCGCCCGCGAGCTCGGCCAGGGAGTCGGCCAACGTCTCGGTTTGCCGGCCGTCGAACGTCAACTGTTGCTGGCGTCGTTCGACGGCCAGATCGAGCGCGTGCGCGGCGTCCCGACTGCGCGTGGCGGCGCTCTCGGCTTCTGCAAGCTCGATCTGGCAGCGTTCGCGATTCCCTTCGACCGTTGCCACCTGCGCCGCCGCCGCCTCCTCGACCTCGCGCGCCGCCCCGAGCCGGGTGCGGGCGGACTCGAGCTCCCCGGCCAGGACCCCGTACCGCCGGGCGAATCCCAGCGTCTCCCAACGCCGAAGCTCCTCCCGCAACCGGCGATAGCGTCGGGCCTTGGCCGCCTGACGCTTGAGCGACCTTCGCTGCTTCTCGACCTCGTAGATGATGTCGTCCACCCGGGTCAGGTTCTGCCGCGCCCCGTCCAACTTGAGCTCGGCCGCCCGCCGGCGGCTCTTGTACTTCGTGACGCCGGCCGCCTCCTCGAGGAGCTGGCGCCGTTCCGTCGGCCGGGCTCCCAGGATCTGGCCGATCTTGCCCTGCTCGATGACCGCATAGGCCTTGACCCCGACGCCCGAATCCATCAGCAGGTCCTGGATATCCCGCAGGCGGCAGGTCCGGCCATCGATCAGATACTCGCTCTCGCCGGAGCGGTACAGCCGGCGGCCGACCTCGATGTCCCGCGTGATGAGCGGCAGGAGATCATCGATATCCGCATCGTCCGACGGCGGGTCGGCGGGGGCGGAATCGAGAGGCGCAGCGACCGGCGTCACCACCGGATTCCCGCTCGGATCAGGTCCGCCGACCTGCCCCGGGGCCGCCGTCACCTGAGCCAGATACAACCTGACCTCGGCGGTGCCGATCGGCTTCCGGCCATCGCTTCCGGCAAAAATGACGTCTTCCATGCGCTCGCCGCGCAGGCTCTTGGCGCTCTGCTCGCCGAGGACCCACGTGATGGCGTCGATGACATTGCTCTTGCCGCAACCGTTGGGACCGACGATGGCGGTCACCCCATCGTCGAACACCAGGTTGGCCCGTTCGGGAAAGCTCTTGAACCCGGAGATAGCTAGCTGCTGCAAGCGCATGGGATTCCGTACATCAAAACAGCCGCCCGAAAACGGGGCACTACTATCACCCCTTTTCGAGCGGCTGGGAACGCTGCGAAAAGACCTGTCGATCTCTCGACGCCGTCAGGAACCGCCGGCACTGCCGGTAACACACGGTCCGCCGGGCAGTGTAACAACAGTGCGTCCGGCGAGCAAGCAAGGAACGCGGCGCCGCTCCATGGCGCGGACTACCGGCCCGCCGCAACCGTGGCGCCACCCCGCGGCGATATCCGCAACAGGCGCTCCGCCTCCGGGAACAGGGTCAGGGCGAGCTGTGCCTGCGGATCGGAGGCGATCAGGTTGCGCCGCGCTTCCTCCACGCTGAAGAGGGCGAGATCGATCTCGTGCCGCATCATGGCCCGAATGAATTCGATATCCGCGTCGAACGCTTCTTCATCGATGGTCAGCCCCCGGTCCTCGAGCTGCGCGCGGAACGCGTCCATCATGACCTCGTCGAGCACGAACCCGGGCGCGAGCCGCTGGCGGCCCTCACCCTGATCCTCGATACGGGTGTCGCCCTCGGCCGAAAAACGCTCGGCGAACGTGGCGAACTCCTGCCGAACGGCCAGGAGACGTCCGAACGACGTCGGGTCGAACCCTTCGATCGGCCCGGCCAGGAAGTGGTCCGGTTCGATGCCGCCGCCGCCGAACACCTCGCGGCCGCCGTCCGTCAGCCGCCGCTCGCTCGCCTGGTGCTCCGATGGCTTCTGGTCCCGCAGCGAATAGGTCAGGTACTCGTCGAACGTCCCGTCCCAGGGCCGTTGGATCATGCGTCCGCTCGGGGTGTAGTACCGCGCCGTCGTCAACGCCAGACCGGCCTCGCGGCTCACCCGATAGACCGACTGCACCAACGCCTTCCCGAACGTCGTCTCCCCGACGATGAGACCGCGATCGTGATCCTGGACCGCCCCGGACACGATCTCCGCGGCGCTGGCGCTGTTGCGGTTCACCAGCACCACGAGCGGAACATCGACGTGGCCGCCGTCTTCCCGCGCGTGGTAGTCCTGGTCGGAGTTCTCTATCCGACCGCGGGTATAGACGATGAGGTCCCCCCGCGGCAGGAACTGGTTCGACACTCGGATCGCCTGGTCGAGCGGCCCGCCGGGGTTCCCCCGCAGATCCAGCAGCAGTTGCTTCATCCCGAGATCGTCCAGCCGCCGGAGCGCCTGGCGCAGCTCCCGCGAGCTGGTTTCCGAGAAATCGCGCAGGCGCACGTACCCGGTGGTGGCGTCGACCATGAACGCCCCCTCGACCGTGGGTATGTGGATCTCGTCCCGTTCGACATCCAGATCGATCAGCTTCTCGTAGCCACGACGCCGAATCGACACCATGACGGTGCTGCCCCGGGGACCCCGGAGCTGCTTGACGGCGTCGTCGCTGGTGATGCCGTTGGCGTCCTCGCCCTCGATGCGGGCGATGACGTCGCCGCGTCGAATGCCCCGGCGATACGCGGGCGACCCCTCGAAGAGGTTCATCACCGTGATGTCGCCGTTGATCACGTTGATGGAGATGCCCAGCCCGTAGTACCGCCCCTCCTGCCGCTCGCGGAGCCGCGCGTACGAGCGCGGGTCCATGAAGTTCGAGTGCGGATCGAGCGTCTGCAGCATGCCCCCGGTCGCCCGGTAGACGAGTTGCTCGGAATCGACCTCGCCGACATACGTGGTCTCGATCGCCGCGAGGGCGGTCGCAAACGCCTCGTACTGCTCGCTGAGGCCATCCTGACCCGCCTGCACGCGCCCACCGAAGAATCCGCCCAACACCGCGGACCCGACCACGACCGCCACCGCCATCGTCAGCGTTCGCCTTCCAGTCATGGTCATGATGCTAACAGAAACCGGAGGGGATGCCGCACCTTTCGCCCGGCCGCCGGCGCACGGGCGGACCGGCGGCCGGGGCCGCAGCCGCCGCCGGCTTCAACGGCCATCCGTTCTTGACTGTTAACCCGCTGTACTAGAACGACTTGCACTACTACTTCCCGAGCGGGTGCACGTCAGATTCGTGAGATGGCTGTCAGGCGGCCCTGGCGGCTCGTCGTTCCCAGAAATCCTCGAAGCGGCCACTGAGCTTGCAGCACCGCAGGGCGATGATGGCGTTGGCGCCGGCCACGGTCCAGTGCATGCCGGCGCGCTTGAGCCGGGCGCCGATTGCGAGCTTGCATCCGGCCTCGACGACGCCCGACGACACGCAAAGACCCCACGCTCGGAACTCTGGATAGCGCATCCGGTGGCGGTTGCGGGTCAGGTAGTCGATACACTTGCGGGCCTCCTCGCAGGTCTCACTGTGGGCGCGCAGGGCGGTCAGGATCGCATCGATCCGCCCCGCGTCCAACTCGTCCCGCCGGTCCTTGCCCCACCGGGCGGCCAAGTCCGTGCCGGCGCCGTAGATGGCCTTGGCGACATCGCACAGATGCCCCTTGGCGTGGTAGATGTCGATGATTTCGATGGCGCTGGGGAACTGTTCGGCGGCCAGATTCCAGATCCACTCGGCCCCGTCGCCGATGACGACGCGCCGCGCCGCCGTGTCGAAGCCGCGCCGCCGCGCTTCGCGATACGCCCGTTGCGCGAACGGGGAGGGCAGCGGGTCGGTGGGGCGGCTGGCCGCGCTCTCGACCGCAGCGCTGTAGCTGACCGACCCGGGGT
Source organism: Vicinamibacterales bacterium (assembly GCA_965229825.1). Classification (GTDB taxonomy): domain Bacteria; phylum Acidobacteriota; class Vicinamibacteria; order Vicinamibacterales; family UBA8438; genus JAJEEA01. The sequence continues at coordinate 24,974 of CBDDJQ010000005.1, read as the reverse complement.
CGCGTTGGGGGAGGCCGTCGGCGTTGCGTGTTTCCGCCGTCCACACGGTGACGAGCTTGACCTCGCGGGTCTTGGCGGAGCCGTCGGGCTGCTTGCCGCGCCGGCCTTCCACCTCGGACTTGCGCACCGGCACGCCGGTACCATCCAGCCCCAGGTACATCGTCGCCGCCGCGCCGGGTGCGGGCTCGACCCTCTCGCGTTCGTCGGCCGCGACCTCGCGGCCCAGCGCTTCGGCGGTGCGCTCGACCTGTTTGGGGTCGACCGCCACGCCGGCCAGTTCCCCCATCCACTCGCTCGCTTCGGCGAAGCTGACGCTCGTCGCCGCCAGTCCCACCAGCCGCGCCGTGGCGGGCGACAGCGAGGTGTCTTGCAGACCCAGGGCCCGGTCGCGCGGACAGCTTCCGCTGCGACAGGCGGCGCAGTGGTAGTAGGCGCGGTCCAGCGTCAGCGACCCCAACAGCGTGGTGAAGGTCTTCGGGCGGCGGCCGGCGTAGTGCGCCGTCTGGCCGCAGGCGCACGCTATCGTCGAACTCGAATGGTCGGAATCGTCCGCGTCGAAGTACTCCGCCATCGCCTGAGCGGCGAGGCCGAGGACTTGGCGACGGAGGGCCTGCTCGAGGGCCTCGAAGTCCTGCGCGTCGACGCTCCCCGGCCCGATGAATGCATCGACTTCGGCCGCGAGCGCGGCTACGAACGCTGCGCGCCAATCACCTTGACGGCTTGGCTTGCCGTGGCGAGCGCTCGACGGTGAACGGTCTGCAAGAGAGTCTCGAAGTCCTGGGCATTCACGTTTCCTCGTTTGAGGAACGCGTCGACGTCGGCCCCGACCGCTGCCTCCAACGCGGCGAACAGCTCCTCGACGCCCCCTTTTTCGACCGCGTGATCGAGCGGTTCAGTCAACTGCGCCTCGGGCATGGTCGGAGTCCTCCTACCCGAGGAATCGGCCGATCAGCACTCGCTCAATACCCCCGACGGCAAATCCCCCACTTTCTTGTCGTGCACCCCGCCGCTACCAGGAGGCGGACTCGCGCTGGAAGGACCAGGGGGCGCCGCGGCTGTTCGAGGCGGCGCAGATTCTCGTGGGGACGTGCGGCGAGCGCGCGGTCTACGGGACGGTGGGGACGCCGGCGCGGTTCTTCCTGGAATGGAAGGAGCCGTATCCGCTGAGCCTGGAGCAGCTCGGCGAGCGGCTCGGGCGCGCGCCGACCCCGCAGGACGTCCTGCTCTACGGGCTGCTCGAGCCGCGCAACCTCCTCGACGTCGTGCGGAGCTTCGTGGTGTTCGAGGTGGACGGCGGCCGGACCGTGCGCAAGCTGACGCGCTACCGGCAGTTCATCGCCGTGAACGAGGCGATGCGGCGCATCCGGACGGCGCGGAAGCCGAGCGCGCGGGGCGGCGTCGTGTGGCATACGCAGGGGTCGGGGAAGAGCCTGACGATGCTGTGGCTGGCCCTCAAGCTGCGACGCGACGCGGCGCAGCAGCAGCCGACCATCGTCATCGTCACCGACCGCACGAAGCTCGACCGGCAGATCGCGGGGGTGTTCACCGCGTGCGGGTTCCCGAACCCCGAGCGGGCGGACAGCGTGCGCGACCTGCGTCGGATCCTCGAGCATCCGACGGGCAGGACGGTGATGACGACGATCCAGAAGTTCCAGGAGATCACCGGCGCGGGCGGCGCCGGCCGGGGGCGGGGATCGGTCCACCCGACGCTGTCCGAGGCCGCGAACATCTTCGTCATGGTGGACGAGGCCCACCGCACACAGTACCGGAGCCTCGCCGCGAACATGCGGCAGGCGCTGCCCAACGCCTGCTTCCTCGGCTTCACCGGCACGCCCATCGACAAGAAGGACCGCAGCACGCTGCAGACGTTCGGTCCCTACATCGACACCTACACCATCGGGCAGGCGGTCGAGGACAAGGCGACGGTGCCGATCTTCTACGAGAGCCGGCTGCCCGAGCTGCAGATCATCGGGCAGACCCTCGATCAGGTCTTCGACCGCGTCTTCGCCGACCGCTCCGACGACGAGCGGGCCGCCATCAAGCAGCGTTTCGCGACCGAGCCGGCCGTCGCCGGCGCCCCGCGCCGCATCGAGGCGATCTGCCTCGACCTGATCGACCACTTCACGCATTTCATCGCACCGAACCGCTTCAAGGCCCAGGTGGTCGCGGCGAGCCGCCACGCGGCGGCCACTTACAAAGAGGCGCTGGACCGGCTGAACGGCCCCGAGTCGGCCCTCGTCATGTCGGCGAACCACAACGACGAGGCGCGGCTCGCGCGCTGGCACCTGCCCAGGGACAGACAGGACCAGGCGATCGAGCGCTTCAAGAACCGCGACGACCGACTGTCCGTCCTCGTGGTGTGCGACATGCTGCTCACCGGCTTCGACGCGCCGGTCGAGCAGGTGATGTATCTCGACGCGCCGCTCAGGGAGCACACGCTGCTGCAGGCCATCGCCCGCGTGAACCGCCCGCTCGGGGAGGAGAAGACCTACGGTCTGGTCGTCGACTACTGGGGCGTGTCCGCGAAGCTGCAGGACGCGCTGGCGGTCTTCTCGACGGCGGACGTGCAGGGCGCGCTGACGCCGAACGTGGACGAGCTGCCGCGGCTCGAGCGCCGGCACGCGGCAGCGATGCAGTTCTTCCGGACGGTCGCGGACCAGGAGGACCTCGACGCGTGCGTGCGGGTGCTCGAGCCCGAGGACGTCCGCGCGTCGTTCGACCTCGCGTTCCGGCGGTTCAGCCAGTCGATGGACATGCTGCTGCCCGACCGGCGCGCGCTGGCGTATCACGCCGACCTGCGCTGGCTGGGCAAGATCCGGGGTACCGCGCGCGCCCGCTACCGGGACGACCGGCTCGACCTCTCCGGCTGCGGCGAGAAGGTGCGCAAGCTGATCGACGACGCCGTCGCCGCCGCCGGCATCCGAATCCTGGTCAAGGAGGTCCCGCTCTTCTCGACGGAGTTCGACGAGAAGGTCGACGCGCTGAAGACCGACGACGCGAAAGCGAGCGAGATGGAGCACGCCATCCGCCACGAGATCCACGTGCGCGTGGAGGAGAACCCCGTCTTCTATCAGTCGCTGCGAGAGCGGCTGGAAGAGATCATCGAGCAGCGGCGCCAGGAGCGGCTGGACGCCGCCCGGCAGCTCGAGCTGCTCAACGACCTGCGGGAAGAGCTGAAGGGCGAGCAGACCCGGGCGCGCGATATCGGGCTCCACGCGCGCGGTTTCGCCATCTACGGCCTGCTCGAGCGGCAGCGCCCGATGACCGCCCGCGAGGATGACGTGCCGTACAGCGCGGCCAACCGCGACCTGGCGTCGCTCCTCGACGACGCGGTCGCGCCGTTCACCGATCTCGTCGACTGGTGGCAGAAGGACGACGTGCAGCGTGAGATGCGGGCCAGGATCAAGCGCCAGCTCCGCGCCAGCGGAATCACCGCCGACGCGGTGGAGTCGCTCGCCGCCGACATCGTGGACCTCGCCAAGGTGCGGACCGACCGATGACCGGCGAGCCGGAGACGTCCGCCGTCGCCTGGGGGGAAACGCAACTCCCCTACACCATCCGCCGCAGCGCCCGGCGGAAGAAGACCGTGGCGGTCACGGTGGACCCCGCCGGCAATGTCCTCGTCGTGGCCCCGTTGCGCCTCGCCACCGACCGGCTCGACGCGATCGTGCGCCGCAAGGCGGACTGGATCGCGCGGCGCCGGCGGCGCGCCGAGGCCCACGGTCCGCCGCCGGCGCCGCGCGAGTTCGTCAGCGGCGAGAGCGTGCGGTATCTCGGGCGGCACTACCGCCTGAAGGTCCGTCCGGCGGAAACCGGCGACGCGAAGCTGCGCGGCGGCTGGCTGCACGTGCCCGCCCGGGTGGGACCGCAGCAGGCCGCCCACGTGCGCGCCGCCCTCATCGCCTGGCTCCGCCGGCGTGCCGCCGAGCGGCTGCCCGAACGGGTGGCGGCGTGGCGGGCGAAGGCCGGCGTCTCCCTGCCTCGCGTCGTCGTCGCCGACCAGCGGAAGCGCTGGGGAAGCTGCGACCAGCGCGGCACCATCCGCCTGAACTGGCGCGTCGTCCAGGCCCCGATGCGCCTCGTCGACTACGTCGTCGTCCACGAGCTGGTGCACCTGCGCCACCGCGGCCACGGCCGCGACTACTGGCAGGCGGTCGGCCGCGTCATGCCCGACTACGAGCGGCGGCGCGAGGACCTCCGCCAATGCGGCGTCTGGCTGGCGTGGTGACACCGGCTCCGAGCGGCATCAGCGAAGGCCGACCGCGAAGGCCGACCGGTCCGGATTCCCCCGACTGGCGATGCGTTCATCGGCTACCCGGCGCTCCCGGCAGCGACTGATCCGCGGCCCGCTCCTCTTCACGGGTCGAGCAGCCGGCTAGTCCAACCTGCGCTGGAGTTCATCCACCGAGAGCGTCGGTTCCTTGCGACGCGCTTCGATGAGATCCCAGAACGCGGGACTGGTTTCGAGAATCACCGTTTCCCAGTCCTTACCCTCGACGCCGAGCAGCACGGCCGCAGGCGCTCCACGGCGCGTGACGACGACGCGGTCACGTTGCGCGGAATCGACGACGTCCTTGATGTTCTTCTGCAGGTCTCGTACCGAGATCGTCTTCACAGAATCTGCTCCGTTGTCGTGTGCGGCGGCCTGCGCCGGACCGCGCCAAGCTTCCGCTTTCGTATTCGGTTACCGGGTGCGGGACTGATTTTCTCCAGTGGAAATGGGCGGAAATGGACCGAGCCGTCGGGGAAGTTGCTGCATGACGAGGTTGTCCCCGCGCAGATTTGTCGGCATCGCGGCGTCGGTCTCTGTGGCTGTGAGGAGGCCGGGAACAAGGGGCGCGACGGGTGACTCGCCGGCCGGCGGACTTGCGCAGAGCCTGTCGCGGTTGAGAGCGCCCATGGCAGACTCGCAGTCCCATTGTCGCCAAGGCAGCTTGTCGGCGCGTCATGGGCAGCGACGGTCGGTCCGGCTGGTTCGCTCGCGGAGCGCTGGGTCTGGCGGCTCCCGCGGCGCACCTCGGTCCCCCACGGCGGCGCGAGACCACGGGGTCCCGGCGATGGCGCCGCCGCCATGAGGACACGCGGCGGGGACCGACGCCGCGAACAGCGGCGAGCTGCCTGGTGGCGTTCCCGCGGCTGGCGGCGAAACCCACGGGTCGCGGGCTCGGGCGGCGGCGGGACGGCGCGGATTGAGTGCGGGCCGGGGGCGCGCAGGAGGACGGGAAGCGGATGAGCGGTTTCCACGCCGCCCGGCGTCAGGCGGGTGGCGGCAACGCAAGCGCCTCGGGCACGACGGGTTCGGGGGCGCACAGCATCGTCGTGATCAGCGAGCGCGGGTCGAGGTTGCGTTGGCGGGCGGTACGCACGACGCTGGCCAGCACCTGCTGGGTGTCGGCCCCGCGCCGGGTGCGGTTGCCGCCGCAGACCTTACGCGTGACTACTGCGGGGCGGATGGCCTGTTCGGCCCGCCAGTTGGTGGCGTCGATCGACGGGTCGCACAAGAAGAGGAACACCGCCGGGAATTCGTTGGCCAAGTGCTTGGCGAAGCGCTCGGCGGCGGCCAACGGCGGCGCGGTGTCGATCAGCCGGCCGAGCCGGGCGGCGAGCCGACCGCGGGCCGACGCCAGACCGTGCTCACTGATTTCGCCCGCGTTCGAGCGGTCCCGCAGGGCGAGACCGTCCCGAAGGACCGCCTGCACCGCGCCCGCCCAGGGGCTGTCGGGATGAGCGGCCTGCAAGTCCTTGCAGCGTCTCAAGAGGTGCGACAGGCACGTTTGATGCGGCGCCTTCTTGAAGCCGCGATAGGCCACCCAACCGTCCCGCACCAGCACACCGGCGAAGTCGGGGCCGAGCACCGCCGCCGCATCGGCGAACCCCCGGCCGTCGCAGATGGCGTAGACCGTCGTCTCCGGAGTGGCGAACGCCCACAGCCAGTGGAGGATCGCGTTCACCCGCCAGCCGGTCTCATCCGGCGTGACCACCGGACTCTGGCGGACCTGCTCGCGCAGCGCCGCATACGCGGGCGCCGCCGCGTCGGCGGTGCGGTGCAGCAGTTGGACGAGGCCGCCCTTGGTCACCGACAATCCGAACTGGGTCCGCAGAACGCGGACGACCTTCTCCAACGGCATGCCCAGCTCGGTGTGCAACTCGACGACCAGCGCGGCGACGTTCGGGCCCAGTTGAGCGGCAGCCGCCCCCAACGCGTCGGAGGTCTGCAGGGCGTGCCGGCCCTGCACGCGCCGCTGACACTGCGAGCAGTGGCCCACCTCGATGTCGAAGCGCCGCACGAGGGGACGCACCTCGGGCAGCTCTTCCTGATACTGCGACGCCACACGGTCCAGCGCGACCGCGCCGCCGCAGTCCGGACAGCTCGTCGGGGCCGGCGCCGCGTGCGTCTCGTCAACCTGTGTCGGCTGCCGTCGGCGCCCATGCTTCCCGTACTCCGCCCCGGCTCGCCGCCCCGGCCGCCCGCCGCGTCCCTGCGGCCGGTCCTTGGCGAAGGGAGCCGCTTGCCGGCGTCCGGCGCGCCGCGCCGCCTCGAGCTCCTTCTCCAGATGCTCGCTGCGGCGCTTCCAGTGATCCCGCTCCTCGATCAGCTTCCCCTTGTCTCGTTCGAGGCGTTCGATGCCTCGTTCGAGGCGTTCGATGATGCGCACGTCCCGAGAGTCCCGTTGACGCCTGGGTCCGTTCGAATCGTCGCGGTCGTCCTTCTTGCGCGCCATACTTCATGTATCGGCACACGCCCGCCGCACCTGCACACCATTTCGTGGATTTTCTCGCCACGACCCGCTAACCGAAGACCCGCTTTCGTTCGGCGGCGCGGACCGCGTCGAGGTCGCGCGCCACGCCAACCGCGAGCCGAATCTCGTACACGCATATTATTGCAGGTGCACGAGCCTTGAACGCGACCGGCCCGAACGAACTGCACCATCGCGCGCCTGCGCCATCGCCCGCGACTCCGCTGAGTCCCTCGCCGCCGACGTCCTGGCCCACGCCGAGGTAGAGCTCCCAGCCGCACCCGCATCCGTCCGCGGCTCGCCGACAGACCGCGGACGCGCAGCCCGGCCGATGGTGATTGCCCTGCCCTGGCTGCCGCAGCGCCCTCGGCCGAGATTTCGACCCCGACGCATGACCACGGCGGGCGGCAGCAGCTTCCTTCACTTGGCGGCCGGCTCTGCTTCCTACGGCGGGCGGCAGCGGCTTCCTTCACTTAACCTGCATTATTCATGAAGCTCGGGCGTCCGTCACGGACGGGGCATGATCGGCCGCGAGCAGGGCCTCGGACGTGGTGGCGCGCGCACCGCGGCGTAGAGTAGCCGGTCGTGCCGTCGGGCGGTGGCGGAGAGGCGGGCGGCAGGGAAGGCTCTGCTGGGGCCGGGCCTGCTTGACCGCGAGCGGAGCCTCTCGGACGCGGCGACGGACGCGGCAGGAGGCGTGGAGTGGCCCTTCACGGGCACCGGGCGGTTGCGGAGGCCAAGTGGGGGGAAGGTTCTGCCGGAACGGGCGGTGCCGCCCGGGACCGAGACGTGCGCCGAGCCCCCGCGCGGGCTCTGACTAACCCGCGCGGGCGCCGAGCGCGAGCGCGATGCGCCGCCACGCGTGGAGATGGGGCGTCGCCCGTGGTAGATGCAGGACGATGCGGCGCGCCGAGCCGACGACATGCACCCCCAGCTTCAGCAGCCGGTCGCGCAGCCACGTCACTTGGGTGCGGGCACAGCCGGTGCGCGCCGCCCGCAGCCGCAGCTCCTGCATGAGTACGTAGGCCGCCGCGGTCAGCAACACGCGCAACTGGTTCGCCAGGAACTTGCAGCAGCTCGTGCGGTCGATCTGCAGGCCATCCAGCAACTCCTTGATCCGGTTCTCGATGTCCCCGCGGGCGCAGTAGACCCTCTCGTAGACGAAGCGCGAGCTCTCCAAGAGATTCGTCACGACGAAGCGCGGATTGTCCCGCGGCTCGCGACCCTTGAGCCGGACCACTTCCGCCTTGATCACGACCCGGCGTTCGCGGCCCCACGTGCGGGCCGCGTAGCGGGTGTCGGTATAGACGTGCTCGGTTCGGCCACTGGCTTCGCTCTGCGCGCGGGCCACGGCCATCGCGGATTCGGCATGCCGCTGCAACACCGCGTTCTTCCCCATCGCGACCACGTAGTCGAGCCCAGGTTCGGCATCCAGGAAATCGAGGATCTCCGGGGTCGCAAAGCCCCCGTCGAGCCGGACGAGAAACCGAGTCGCCGGAAACGCCGCCCGCAGCATCGGCAGCAGCCGACACAGCAAGCTCAGGGTCCCGTCGGCCGCCACCGCCTTGCCCGGCCGCAGCACCGCCGCGCACAGATACTGCTCCTTCTCGTCGTTGAAAGTCAGGAACGCGAGCAGCGGCAGATAGCACCAACTGTCGTAGTGCCCGTTGAAGAACGTCAGTTGTTGCGCGCCATGCGTCCGGTCGTCGGTCGGGTCCAGATCGATGGTGACCCGCCACACCCGCCGCCGCAGGCGGCGTCGATGCCGCTCGATCACGCACGCCGCCAACTCCCGCGCCATTCGGTAGAGCGCGCCGCGGCCCGGGCCGTTCTCGAACCGCGAAATCGTTGGTTGCGACGCCAAGGGCGCGCCGGCCACGGGGTCCCGCCCGAGCAGCAGCTTGTGGATGGGATCCTCCGCCAAGTGGTCGGCGTCGTTGCCGTCGGGATGACCGCACGCGATGCCGAAGATCCGCTGTCCGATCAGCTCCGCGAGCGTGTGCCGAATCTTCTCCGGCGCGCGCTTGTCGGCGAGACACCCGGCAAACGCCTTGACGAGGCCGTACACCCGCTCGGCCGCCTTGAGGAGGACGGCGCCACCATCCGAGCTCGCCTGCTCGCGGTCGAACGTGGCGACGACGGGCTTGTCGAAGAGCTCCGGGAACAGGACAGTCTGTGATATCTTGTCAGCCGCCATGCAGGGGCCTCCATCGTGGCTAAACGTTTGTCAGCACTGCGTTTGTACCACATGGAGGCTCCTGTGTCTCTCCAGAATCAGCACCTTCACGAATAATCCGGGTTAACCTGCATTATTCATGAAGCTCGGGCGTCCGTCACGGACGGGGCATGATCGGCCGCGAGCAGGGCCTCGGACGTGGTGGCGCGCGCACCGCGCGGCGTGGAGTAGCCGGTCATGCCGTCGGGCGGTGGCGGAGAGGCAGGTGGCAGGGAAGGCTCTGCTGGGGCGGGGCCGTGCCGCTCGGGACCGAGGCGTGCGACGTGCGGCGCGCGGGCTCTATCCGGCACACGCGCCGAGGGCAAGCGCGATGCGCCGCCATGCGCGGAGATGGGGTGTCGTCCGTGGTAGATGAAGGACGATGCGCCGCGCTGAGCCGACGACATGCACCCCGAGCTTCAGCAACCGGTCGCGCAGCCACGTCACCTGGGTGCGGGCACAACTGGTCCGCGCCGCCCGCAGCCGCAGCTCCTGCATGAGCACGTAGGCCGCGGCGGTCAGCAACACGCGCAACTGGTTCGCCCAGAACTTGCTGCAGCTCGTGCGGTCGATCTGCAGACCATCGAGCAACTCCTTGATCCGATTCTCGATGTCCCCGCGGGCGCAGTAGACCTTCTCGTAGACGAAGCGCGGGGTCTGCCGAAGATTCGTCACGACGAAGCGCGGATTGTCCCGCGGCTCGCGACCCCTCAGCCGGACCACCTCAGCCTTGATCACGACCCGGCGTTCGCGGCTCCACGTACGGGCCGCGTAGCGGGTGTCGGTGTAGACGTGCTCGGTTCGGCCACTGGCCTCGCTCTGGGCCCGAGCCACCGCCATGGCCGGTTCGGCGTGCCGCTGCAACACCGCGTTCTTCCCCATCGCGACCACGTAGTCGAGCCCAGGTTCGGCATCCAGGAAATCGAAGATCTCCGGGGTCGCAAAGCCCCCGTCGAGCCGGACGAGAAACCGGGCTCGCGGAAACGCCGCCCGCAACATCGGCAGCAGCCGGCACAGCAGGCCCAAGGTCCCGTCGGCGGCCACCGCGTTGCCGGGTCGCAGCACCGCCGCGCACAGATACTGCTCCACCTCGTCGTCGAAGGTCAGGAACCCGAGCAGCGGCAGATAGCACCAACTGTCGTAGTGCCCGTTGAAGAACGTGAGCTGTTGCGCGCCATGCGTCGCGTCGTCGGTCGGGTCCAGATCGATGGTGACCCGGCGCACCCGCCCGCGCAGGCGGCGCCGATGCCGCTCGATGACGCTTGCCGCCAACTCGCGCCCCATTCGGTAGAGTGCGGCGCGGCCCACGCCGTTTTCGAACCGAGAGATTGTCGGTTGCGAGGCCAGGGGCGCACCGGCCACCGGGTCCCGCCCCACCAGCAGCTTGTGGATGGGGTCGTCCGCCAAGTCGTCGGCATCGTTGCCGTCGGGATGACCGCACGCGATGCCGAAGATGCGCTGCCCGGTCAGCTCCGCGAGCGTGTGCCGAATCGTATTCGGTTACCGGGTGCGGGACTGATTTTCTCCAGTGGAAATGGGCGGAAATGAACCGAGCCGTCGGGGAAGTTGCTGCATGACGAGGTTGTCCCCGCGCAGATTTGTCGGCATCGCAGCGTCGGTCTCTGTGGCTGTGAGGAGGCCGGAAACGAGGGGCACGAGGGGCGACTCGCCGGCCGGCGGACCTGTGCAGAGCATGTCGCTGTTGAGAGCGCCCATGGCAGACTCGCAGTCCCATTGTCGCCAAGGCAGCTTGTCGGCGCGTCATCGGCAGCGACGGTCGGTCCGGCTGGTTCGCTCGCGGAGCGCTGGGTCTGGCGGCTCCGCGGCGCCCCGGTCCCCCGCGGCGGCGCGAGACCACGCGGGTCCCGGCGACGGCGCCGCCGCCATGAGGGACACGCGGCGGGGACCGACGCCGCGAACAGCGGCGAGCTGCCTGGTGGCGTTCCCGCCGCTGGCGGCGAAACCCACGGGTCGCGGGCTCGGGCGGCGGCGGGACGGCGCGGATTGAGTGCGGGCCGGGGGCGCGCAGGAGGACGGGAAGCGGATGAGCGGTTTCCACGCCGCCCGGCGTCAGGCGGGCGGCGGCAACGCAAGCGCTTCGGGCACGACGGGTTCGGGGGCGCACAGCATCGTCGTGATCAGCGAGCGCGGGTCGAGGTTGCGTTGGCGGGCGGTACGCACGACGCTGGCCAGCACCTGCTGGGTGTCGGCCCCGCGCCGGGTGCGGTTGCCGCCGCAGACCTTACGCGTGACCACTGCGGGTCGGATGGCCTGTTCGGCCCGCCAGTTGGTGGCGTCGATCGACGGGTCGCACAAGAAGAGGAACACCGCCGGGAATTCGTTGGCCAAGTGCTTGGCGAAGCGCTCGGCGGCGGCCAACGGCGGCGCGGTGTCGATCAGCCGGCCGAGCCGGGCGGCGAGCCGACCGCGGGCCGACGCCAGACCGTGCTCACTGATTTCGCCCGCGTTCGAGCGGGTCCGCAGGGCGAGGCCGTCCCGCAGGACCGCCTGCACCGCGCCCGCCCACGGGCTGTCGGGATGAGCGGCCTGCAAGTCCTTGCACCGTCTCAAGAGGTGGGCCAGGCACGTTTGATGCGGCGCCTTCTTGAAGCCGCGATAGGCCACCCACCCGTCCCGCACCAGCACGCCGGCGAAGTCGGGGCCGAGAACCGCCGCCGCCTCGGCGAACCCCCGGCCGTCGCAGATGGCATAGACCGTCGTCTCCGGGGTGGCGAACGCCCACAGCCAGTGGAGGATCGCGTTCACCCGCCAGCCGGTCTCATCCGGCGTGACCACCGGACTGCAGCGGACCTGCTCGCGCAGCGCCGCATACGCGGGCGCCGCCGCGTCGGCGGTGCGGTGCAGCAGTTGGACCAGGCCGCCCTTGGTCACCGACAGTCCGAACTGCGTCCGCAGAACGCGGACGACCTTCTCCAGCGGCATGCCCAGCTCGGTGTGCAACTCGACGACCAGCGCGGCGACGTTCGGGCCCAGTTGAGCGGCAGCCGCGCCCAACGCGTCGGAGGTCTGCAGCGCGTGCCGGCCCTGCACGCGCCGCTGACACTGCGAGCAGTGGCCCACCTCGATGTCGAAGCGCCGCACGAGGGGACGCACCTCGGGCAGGTCTTCCTGATACTGCGACGCCACACGGTCCAGCGCGACCGCGCCGCCGCAGTCCGGACAGCTCGTCGGGGCCGGCGCCACGTGGGTCTCGTCAGCCTGCGTCGGCGGCCGGCGGCGCCCCTGCCTGCCGTACTCCGCCCCGGCTCGCCGCCCGGGACGCCCGCCGCGTCCCTGCGGACGGTCCTTGGCGAAGGGGGCCGCTTGTCGGCGGCCGGCGCGCCGCGCCGCCTCGAGCTCCTTCTCCAGATGCTCGCTGCGGCGCTTCCAGTGATCCCGCTCCTCGATCAGCTTCGCCTTGTCTCGTTCGAGGCGCTCGATGCGCACGTCCCGAGGGTCTCGCTGAGGCCCAGGACCCTTCGAACCGCCGCGGTCATCGCTCTTGCGCGCCATACTTCACGTATCGGCACACGCCCGCCGTACCTGCACACCTTTTCGTGGATTTTCTCGCCACGACCCGCTAACCGAAGACGCCGAATCTTCCCCGGCGCGCGCTTATCGGCGAGACACCCGGCAAACGCCTTGACGAGGCCGTACACCCGCTCGGCCGCCTTGAGGAGGACGGCGCCGCCATCCGAGCTCGCCTGCTCGCGGTCGAACGTGGCGACGACGGGCCTGTCGAAGAGCTCCGGGAACAGGACAGTCTGTGATATCTTGTCAGTCGCCATGCAGGGGCCTCCATCGTGGCTAAACGTTTGTCAGCACTGCGTTTGTACCACATGGAGGCTCCTGTGTCTCTCCAGAATCAGCACCTTCACGAATAATCCGAGGTAGAAGTCCCCGGTGTTCAAATGGATGGCTGAAGGGGCCGGTAGCGCGATAACGCGGCGATCCGCGCCGAATGGAGCTGGAATCGCGTCAAGACCGGCTCCAGCCGCTCCAGAACGTCCCACAGACCCACAAACAGGCCGATCAGCGCGCATACGCCGGCTACCGCCCGGCCCTGCAGGCCACGGGGCGTGCCGACACCGATCGCATGACGCAGAAGCAGCCCGAGGTTGAGGCCCGCGACGTGCACCAGCAGTCGCTTCAGAATGTTCGAATGCCCCCGCAGGTGCACCCGCCGCATCCCTCCCGTCTCATACAGATGCGCAAACGGCCGCTCCACCAGCTCGCTACGACTCCGCTGCAAACGCCGGCCCCGCTTGCCCCGTATCCGACGCCGGTTCCCATGCACCGGATCCCGAGCCTCCGGCGCGTCCTTCCAGCACCGCTTGCCCCGCGCCGGCTCCGCAATGTAACTCCGAATATCGACCGCCGCCAGACCCACCAACGTCTCGTTGCTGTGGTAGCCCTTGTCCGCAACCACCTCCGCAACCCCCGCCTCCCCCGCCAGCACCGCCTCCACCTCCTCGGCCGCCGTGATCAGGGTCTCGACTATCGTCGTTGTATCCCCTTCGTCCGCGCCCTGAACCGTCACACCCACCACCGCACCTGTCTCCATATCCACCGCATGCTCCACCTTGTGGGCCATGTGGGTGCTGCCGTCCTTCATCTTCGCGACTTTCGCATCCGGGTCGTAAGGGTGAGTCCACTCCTTGTTCGACGTCTTCTTCTTCCGCTTCCGGTCAAACCGCGCCAGGTCCTCCGCCGTCGGTGTCTCAATGCCGGAAGCCTTCGCCAAACCGGTCAGGAACGCCGTGTAGCCTTCACCCGTGTCACGTCGAACGATACTCCGCAGCGCCGCGTTGGCTTCCAGCATCGTCGCATCAATGCCCAACGTCTTCCCCCCGACCAAGCCCGTCTCCGCCAACTGCTGCAACACCCACGTGAAGACCGCCTGATGAGTCTCGACCGAAAACAGGCGCCGCGTCCGCGAGATCGTCGAATGGTCGGGAGGCGCCACCGGTGTCGCCAAATGCAGAAACGCCCGCAGGCTCAGCGAATCGGCCGCGCGCCACGCGATGGCCCGCTCCGAGTCCAACCCTTCGAAGTACCCGATAAGCAGCAATCGGAAATAGCGGCCCGGAGCCAGACTCGGCCGTCCCATCGTCGCGTAGAACGGCGCGCACAGTCCTTCGACGAACGCGTCGAAGCCTGCCGCCTCGAGAATCCGGTTCAGTCGCTCATAGAACGGATGCCCCGCGCTCTGAGGCAGATCCGTCGTCGCTACCCACATCGATTGCTGCGACCCGTCGTCGCGCGTCAAGCCCATCGCCATGCGCACCAGTGTAGAACATAGCAGCCCGAGGTAGAAGTCCCCGGTGTTCAAATGGATGGCTGAAGGGGCCGGTAGCGCGATAACGCGGCGATCCGCGCCGAATGGAGCTGGAATCGCGTCAAGACCGGCTCCAGCCGCTCCAGAACGTCCCACAGACCCACAAACAGGCCGATCAGCGCGCATACGCCGGCTACCGCCCGGCCCTGCAGGCCACGGGGCGTGCCGACACCGATCGCATGACGCAGAAGCAGCCCGAGGTTGAGGCCCGCGACGTGCACCAGCAGTCGCTTCAGAATGTTCGAATGCCCCCGCAGGTGCACCCGCCGCATCCCTCCCGTCTCATACAGATGCGCAAACGGCCGCTCCACCAGCTCGCTACGACTCCGCTGCAAACGCCGGCCCCGCTTGCCCCGTATCCGACGCCGGTTCCCATGCACCGGATCCCGAGCCTCCGGCGCGTCCTTCCAGCACCGCTTGCCCCGCGCCGGCTCCGCAATGTAACTCCGAATATCGACCGCCGCCAGACCCACCAACGTCTCGTTGCTGTGGTAGCCCTTGTCCGCAACCACCTCCGCAACCCCCGCCTCCCCCGCCAGCACCGCCTCCACCTCCTCGGCCGCCGTGATCAGGGTCTCGACTATCGTCGTTGTATCCCCTTCGTCCGCGCCCTGAACCGTCACACCCACCACCGCACCTGTCTCCATATCCACCGCATGCTCCACCTTGTGGGCCATGTGGGTGCTGCCGTCCTTCATCTTCGCGACTTTCGCATCCGGGTCGTGAGGGTGAGTCCACTCCTTGTTCGACGTCTTCTTCTTCCGCTTCCGGTCAAACCGCGCCAGGTCCTCCGCCGTCGGGGTCTCAATGCCGGAAGCCTTCGCCAAACCGGTCAGGAACGCCGTGTAGCCTTCACCCGTGTCACGTCGAACGATACTCCGCAGCGCCGCGTTGGCTTCCAGCATCGTCGCATCAATGCCCAACGTCTTCCCCCCGACCAAGCCCGTCTCCGCCAACTGCTGCAACACCCACGTGAAGACCGCCTGATGAGTCTCGACCGAAAACAGGCGCCGCGTCCGCGAGATCGTCGAATGGTCGGGAGGCGCCACCGGTGTCGCCAAATGCAGAAACGCCCGCAGGCTCAGCGAATCGGCCGCGCGCCACGCGATGGCCCGCTCCGAGTCCAACCCTTCGAAGTACCCGATAAGCAGCAATCGGAAATAGCGGCCCGGAGCCAGACTCGGCCGTCCCATCGTCGCGTAGAACGGCGCGCACAGTCCTTCGACGAACGCGTCGAAGCCTGCCGCCTCGAGAATCCGGTTCAGTCGCTCATAGAACGGATGCCCCGCGCTCTGAGGCAGATCCGTCGTCGCTACCCACATCGATTGCTGCGACCCGTCGTCGCGCGTCAAGCCCATCGCCATGCGCACCAGTGTAGAACATAGGACCCGTCAGATCGATCCCTGGATGCCGACTTTTACCACGGGCTGCTAGCCCGGATTATTCGTGAAGGTGCTGATTCTGGAGAGACACAGGAGCCTCCATGTGGTACAAACGCAGTGCTGACAAACGTTTAGCCACGATGGAGGCCCCTGCATGGCGGCTGACAAGATATCACAGACTGTCCTGTTCCCGGAGCTCTTCGACAAGCCCGTCGTCGCCACGTTCGACCGCGAGCAGGCGAGCTCGGATGGTGGCGCCGTCCTCCTCAAGGCGGCCGAGCGGGTGTACGGCCTCGTCAAGGCGTTTGCCGGGTGTCTCGCCGACAAGCGCGCGCCGGAGAAGATTCGGCACACGCTCGCGGAGCTGATCGGACAGCGGATCTTCGGCATCGCGTGCGGTCATCCCGACGGCAACGACGCCGACCACTTGGCGGAGGATCCCATCCACAAGCTGCTGCTCGGGCGGGACCCCGTGGCCGGCGCGCCCTTGGCGTCGCAACCAACGATTTCGCGGTTCGAGAACGGCCCGGGCCGCGGCGCGCTCTACCGAATGGCGCGGGAGTTGGCGGCGTGCGTGATCGAGCGGCATCGACGCCGCCTGCGGCGGCGGGTGTGGCGGGTCACCATCGATCTGGACCCGACCGACGACCGGACGCATGGCGCGCAACAACTGACGTTCTTCAACGGGCACTACGACAGTTGGTGCTATCTGCCGCTGCTCGCGTTCCTGACTTTCAACGACGAGAAGGAGCAGTATCTGTGCGCGGCGGTGCTGCGGCCGGGCAAGGCGGTGGCGGCCGACGGGACCCTGAGCTTGCTGTGTCGGCTGCTGCCGATGCTGCGGGCGGCGTTTCCGGCGACTCGGTTTCTCGTCCGGCTCGACGGGGGCTTTGCGACCCCGGAGATCCTCGATTTCCTGGATGCCGAACCTGGGCTCGACTACGTGGTCGCGATGGGGAAGAACGCGGTGTTGCAGCGGCATGCCGAATCCGCGATGGCCGTGGCCCGCGCGCAGAGCGAGGCCAGTGGCCGAACCGAGCACGTCTATACCGACACCCGCTACGCGGCCCGCACGTGGGGCCGCGAACGCCGGGTCGTGATCAAGGCGGAAGTGGTCCGGCTCAAGGGTCGCGAGCCGCGGGACAATCCGCGCTTCGTCGTGACGAATCTCTTGGAGAGCTCGCGCTTCGTCTACGAGAGGGTCTACTGCGCCCGCGGGGACATCGAGAACCGGATCAAGGAGTTGCTGGATGGCCTGCAGATCGACCGCACGAGCTGCTGCAAGTTCCTGGCGAACCAGTTGCGCGTGTTGCTGACCGCGGCGGCCTACGTACTCATGCAGGAGCTGCGGCTGCGGGCGGCGCGCACCGGCTGTGCCCGCACCCAAGTGACGTGGCTGCGCGACCGGCTGCTGAAGCTGGGGGTGCATGTCGTCGGCTCGGCGCGCCGCATCGTCCTGCATCTACCACGGGCGACGCCCCATCTCCACGCGTGGCGGCGCATCGCGCTCGCGCTCGGCGCCCGCGCGGGTTAGTCAGAGCCCGCGCGGGGGCTCGGCGCACGTCTCGGTCCCGGGCGGCACCGCCCGTTCCGGCAGAACCTTCCCCCCACTTGGCCTCCGCAACCGCCCGGTGCCCGTGAAGGGCCACTCCACGCCTCCTGCCGCGTCCGTCGCCGCGTCCGAGAGGCTCCGCTCGCGGTCAAGCAGGCCCGGCCCCAGCAGAGCCTTCCCTGCCGCCCGCCTCTCCGCCACCGCCCGACGGCACGACCGGCTACTCTACGCCGCGGTGCGCGCGCCACCACGTCCGAGGCCCTGCTCGCGGCCGATCATGCCCCGTCCGTGACGGACGCCCGAGCTTCATGAATAATGCAGGCTAGGACCCGTCAGATCGATCCCTGGATGCCGACTTTTACCACGGGCTGTTGGCGGCCGGCTCTGCTCCCTCCTGTCCAGGCGGGGCGACGCCCTCGCGGCGCAGCCTCAAGGTATGGATGCTGAACCGCGACAGGCGCCGGGACACGTACACGCTGCCGGCGACGGCCGCCAGGAGCGGGGCGAGAATGCGGTAGTCGCGCGTCAGCTCGAGCAGCAGGAGGATCGACGTGACCGGGGCCCTGGCCGACGCCGCAAAGAACGCGGCCGCACCCGCCAGGGCATGGGCTCCCGAACCGGCCGTCGAGCCCGGCAACACGGCTTGGGCCAGCGAGCCGCAGGCGCCGCCGAGCATCGCCCCCAGGTAGAGGGCCGGGCCGAACACACCGCCGGATCCGCCGGACCCGAGGGTCGCGCAGTTGGCCACGAACGCGGCCGCGAACAGCGCGGCCAGCAGCTCCCCGGAGACCGCCCCCCCCAGCGCCGACTCGGCGGCCTCGAACCCCGCGCCGTAGACCTCCGGAAAGCGCCACAGCACCAACCCGACGAGCAGGCCGCCGACGGCCGGCTTCAGATCCTCGGGGAAACGCCACGCGCCGAACAGGTCCTCGGTCCGATACAGCGCGCGCAGGTGGAGCACCGCGGCCCATCCGATAAGCACGCCCATCAGCAGGAAGAGCGGCAGCTCCGCCGCGCCGACCGGATCCTGCGCCGGCACGCTGAACGCCGGGGCGTTCCCGACGATCTGCCGCGCGGCCAGACTCGAGATCCACGCGGTCAGCAGGACCAGCGGGAGGTCGCTCCGGACCCGTCCCACGACGACCTCCAGGGAGAAGACGGCGCCGGCCATCGGGGCGTCGAACACCGCGGCCACCCCGCCGGCGGCGCCGCAGGCCACCAGGGTCCGCACCCGCGAGGACGCCAGCTTCGCGAGCAGCCCTATTGCCGAGCCCAAGGCGGAACCCATCTGCACGAGCGGGCCCACCCGGCCGGCTGCGCCCCCGAAGCCGATGGTCAGCAAGGCCGCGGCGAGGTCGACCGACGCCACCCGCTTGAGGACCCTCCCCTTGCGCCGCACCAGCGCCATCATCACCAGGGGCACCGAGTGCCCGCGCGCCTCCCGGGCGACCCGGTAAATCAACGGACCGGCGAGGAGGCCCCCGAGCACCGGGAGCAGCACCAGGCGGGCGGAACCGAGCCCCGCGAGGACCGAAGCAACGGCGCCGCGGGCGAACGCCGCGATTCCATCGAGCAGCAGGATGCAGCCGGCCGCACCCCAGCCGGTGAGCGCGCCGACGACGACCGCGAGAGTGACGAACCAGACCTGTCCGGCAAGAAACGGGAGGCTCAGCAAACCCCCCGTCCACCGCGATAGCGCCCGCCAGCGCGGCAGGGCGTTCGGACTGCCCCGCCAGGACACGGCCGGCCGTTCGTTTCCCATCACCGAGGTCCACCGATCGAGGCGAGACAGACGCGCACCCGCGGCGCCGCGTCGACAGGTCGGCGCACCGGCTCCGGACGGCCCGAGCCGGTCAACGGCACGAACCGGTCAACGGCGCGAACCGGTCAACGGCACGAACCGGTCAACGGCGCGAACCGGTCAACGGCGCGGACCGTCGCCCTCGTGGCGCAGGACGGCCAGCGCGGTGTCCGGGGTGGGACGGCACCCGCCCGTCAAGGTCCGGGCCAGCACGCCGGTGACGTTGGCCACCGCGAAGCTCAGGCCCTTGAGATTCCGCTCCGGCGGGATGCCCGGCGCCGGCCGCGGATAGCCGGACGCCCGGCAGACCGGCCGCTGTTCCGCGTCGGTTCCAACCTCTACCGACAACCGCGGGCAGACCCAGTCCAGCTCGACCGGCAGGACGCCATCCAGGGTTCCGGGCAGGTATCCGGCCCCCTCGTGACGCCCTGCGCTGACGATCAGCGCGCCCGCCGCCATCGCCCGGTCGGCGGCGGCGCGCAGCGCGGCGGCGTGCGCGCGGTTCGCGGTGCCCAGGCTGAGATTGACGAGGTCGGCGCCCGCGCGCCCCGCGGCGTCGATGCCCGCGATCAGAGTGTCGATGGACGCCGAGAGCGCCCGGTCGAAGACCCTCACGATGAACAGCTCGGCCCCGGGCGCGCGCTCCCGGATGGCCGCGGCCACCGCGGTGCCGTGACCGAGGCGGTCCAGATAGTCGCCGTCGACGGCGCCAGGCACGACGGTCACGCCGCCCGCGACCCGCCCCACGTGCGGATGCGACGGGTTGACCCCGCTGTCCACCACCGCCACCCGCACCGGCCGCGGCGCACGCAGGGCAGTCTCCGCCGCTCCCGCCCGACTCGGGTCCGTCCGTCCCGTCATGCCGATATGCCCGACTCGTCGGGCGCCGGCGCCGCCCGCGACCCGATCGAGGGCTCGCGGTCTGCCCCGAACAACCGGGCGAACCGTCCGCCGCGCGCCATCAGCTCGTCGGGCGCGCCGTGCTCGACGACGCGCGCACCGTCGAGGACCGCGACCCGATCCGCCCGCCGCGCCAGGGCCGGTCGATGGGTGATGAGAACGGTGGTGCGCCCCCGCATCACCGCCTCGAACCCCTCGGCCACCTGCTGCTCCGACTCCGGATCGAGGGCCGCCGTCGGCTCGTCGAGCACCAGCACCGACGGGGCCACGAGCAACGCCCGCGCCACCGCCACCCGCTGCCGCTCGCCCGCGGACAGCGCCGCCCCGCGCTCTCCGACCACCGTCTCGTAACCCTCCGGCAACGACGCCACGAAGGCCGCCAACCCCGCCGCGCCGGCCGCGGCCCGGACCTCCTCGTCGGTCGCGCCGGGCCGCGCATACCGGACGTTGTCGGCGATCGAGGCATGGAACATCGCCGGCTCCTGCTCCACGAGGGCGACCCGCGCGCGCAGATCGCGCAGCCGGAGCGTCCGCAGATCGTGCCCGTCGAGGCGTACGGTCCCCGCGTCGGGGTCGAGGAACCGCAGCACGAGGTCGGCGATGGTGCTCTTTCCGCCGCCGCTCGGACCGACGATGGCGAGACAGGCGCCGGCCGGCACCGTCAGCGTGACGTGCTCGAGCACGGGCGCGCCGCGATCGAACGACACGGTGACGTCGTCCAGCTCCAGCTCGCCGCGCACCGCGGGCAGCGCCGCCGCCGCCGGCGACTCGACCACCTCCGGCTCGACGTCCAGGATCTCGTGCACCCGTCCCAGCGACACCCGCACCGTCGCGAGGCTGGCGTACAACCCCATCAGGGCCTGCACCGGACCGAACAGCCGCAGTTGATAGGCCATGAACGCCACGAGCGTGCCCAACGTCAACGTCCCGTCGATGACTCGCTGGCCCCCGTACAGAAACACCAGCGCGGTGCTGCCCGACAGCACCAGCCCGGGCAGGCCGCCCGACAGATAGGTGGTCCACTGCATGGCCATCAGGGCGTCGATGAACCGGCCGTTCCGGGCGCGGAAACGCTGCACCTCGCGTTCCTGCGCGTTGGCGGCGACGACCAGCCGGATTCCCTGCAGGGTCTCGATGAGGAAGCTGCCGATGTCGGCGCTCCGCTCGCGCAGCACCGCGACCCGCTTCTCGAGCCGGCGCCGGTAGTGCACGAGGGCCCAGATGCTGACGGGAAGGGCCGCGGTGCCGAGCAGCAGCAGCCGCAGGTCCAGGTACGCCAGCATGCCGACCGCCCCGATCAGGAACAGCACGTTCCCCACCCACGCCAGCACCACCTCGGACGCCACGCGCTGAATCTCGCCGATATCGTTGTTCAGCCGCGACATGATGTCGCCGAACCGGGTCCGCGCATGGAACCGCGGCGACAACTGCTGCAGATGGCGGTAGAGGGCCAGACGCATGTCGAAGAGGATGTCGGCCGACACCCGGGTGTAGCGCAGCCCGCTCCAGACGTTCAGCCCGAACCCGGCCGCGGTGACCGCCGCGAACAGCAGCACGACCATGCGCAGGGCGCCGGCGTCACCGGCGAGAATCGCGCCGTCGACCAGCGTGCGGGACAGCAGCGGCACCAGGAGCGAGAAGGCGGTGGAGACGAGGCTGAGCACCATTACCAGGGTCAACCGCCCCCGGTAGGGCTTCAGATAGGACAGCGCGCGGCGAAAATGCGGGTCAAGCACGGGTGACAGAATATGCCGAACCGGCGCCCGCGGCCACGATCACGTCGACCAACCGACCGCGCCCGCGGGACGGAGAAGCCGGGTGGCCCCTGGCAAAAGGCCCCGCTGCATTCGACGCGGGGTTCTACCACGGGCGGCTCGATTCGGACACAATGACGGGATGAGTGCGGCGCCGCTCGACGTCGTCGTCATCGGAGGCGGCCCGGCCGGCGCGGCCTCGGCCCGCCTGCTCGCGGCCTGGGGCCACTCGGTGCAGGTGCTGGCGAAGCCGGCGGCCGACGACCGCTCCCTGGGCGAATCCCTGCCGCCGAGCTGCCTCAAGCTGTTCGACCTGATCGGCGTGAGCGGGGACGTCGAGGCGGCGGGCTTCCTGCGCAGCACCGGGAACACCGTGTGGTGGGGCGGACAGGGTCCGCGGGCGGTGCGGTTCGCGGGCGGCGGAATCGGATGGCAGGTGCGGCGGCGCGACTTCGACCGCCTGCTGCTGCGGCTCGCGGCGCACGCCGGCGCCGACGTGCAGTCCGATGCCGCCGTACGCCAGGTGGATCTCGCGCCCCCGGCCGCCCCGCCGGAAGCGGCGGAGTCCACGATACGCTACGCGGCCGGCGGCGCCGCCCGGTCGCTGACGGCGCGGTTCGTGCTCGACTGCTCGGGCCGCACCGGCATCGTCGCGCGGCGCGGATTTCGCCGGCACGCGGCGGAGCGCACCACGCTGGCCCTCACCGCCATCTGGTCCCGGCCCGGCGGGTGGGGCCTCGACGACGAATCGCACACCCTGGTCGAAAGCTACGGGGACGGCTGGGCGTGGTCGGTACCGGTGACCTCCGAGCAGCGCTACTTCACGTTGATGGTGGACCCCCGGGTCACGCATCTGGAGCGCGGCGGGACCCTCGCGCCCTGCTACGACGCGGAGCTCGCCAAGACCGCGGTGCTCGGCCCCCTGACCGCCGGGGCCGCCCGCGACGCCGGGCCCTGGGGATGCGACGCCTCCGTCTACCACGCGCATACGTACGGGGCCCCCGGCATGCTGCTCGTCGGCGACGCCGGATCGTTCATCGATCCGCTGTCTTCCTACGGCGTCAAGAAGGCCCTGGCGTCGGGGTGGCTCGCCGCCGTCGTGGTGCATACCGCGTTGACCGACCCGGGGCTGGCGGGCGTCGCGCTCGACCTGTTCACCCAGCGGGAACGGGAGATGCATGCCGCGCTCGAGCGGCAGTCGGCGCAGTTCTTCGCGGAGGCGGCCGACCGGCATCTCCATCCGTTCTGGACCGATCGCGCCGCCTCCGGCATGCCGGAGGCGGCGCCCCTGTCGCCCCCCGAGCCGGCCGTCGACACCCTGCGCCGGGACCCCGGCGTCCTCGCCGCCTTCGAGACGCTCCGGCGGGCCCCGTCGCTGCGTCTCGGGCGCGGCGACCGGCTCGAGGTCGTCCGGCGCCCCGCCATCACCGCCCGGCGAATCATCCTGGAAGACCGGCTCGTCGTCCCCGGCTGGCCGGATGCCGACGCCGATCGGGGCCTCCGATTCCTCCGCGAGATCGATCTGGTCCGCGTGGTGGAGCTAGCGCCGCTCCACCGGCAGGTCCCGGATCTGTACGAGGCCTACAACCGCGTCTGTCCCCCGGCGCCGCTGCCCGACTTTCTGGGCGCGCTGTCAGTGCTCATCGCGAAGGGCGCGCTGCAGGAGGCCGCCGATCCGCCGCCAGATTGAACCTGAGCAGCCCGTGGTGGAACCCCGCGTTGCACCGAGAGCGGCGAGGCGCCCGCCTGACAAGGTGTGAGGAGGGCGCATATTGGGCATATCGCAACCGCGGACTGCAAGCAGTCCGTCCGAACAACGCAGTCAGGCGGGATGCATCGCCGCTCGAATGCAGCGGGGACTTTCGCCACGGGCTGCTGAGGCAGAGAGACGGGCCGAGAAGACGTCCGAACGCCTCCTTCAACCGATACTCACGTCACACTTGGCGGCCATCGCCCTCGCAAGCCTCTCGAAATCCCTGTAGCAATCCTGTACGGCATGGATGTGACCGCCAAGCGCGCCGTCCGCCGCCTTGAGATGAAACATCGGCTTGCGGGCCTCATGCGCCATGGCCATGAGGCTGCGGTAGTGCTTCAGTGTAGCCAGGCATTCCGTGTCGTCTTCCGTTGAGGAGCCGCCGCCGCCATGCAGATCCGGTACTACCTGCCTGCGATACACCTCCGGAATCCGCTCGATCCACTTCTGGTACGCCTGAACGGGACGACCCGCGCGCACCGCATGCTGCATCACGATGTAGCCGCCCGGTACGATATCGGCCGACGGCAACTGAAGTTCCTCAACCTCCGGACGGCGCTCCAGGCGATCCTGCCATTCGCGGCGCCAATCGCGCAGCGTCGGCCCGACGTTCCGGAGGGCCTGCAGGGAGAACAGATCCGGGGCGAGCGGAAAGACGACGAAGTTCGCCGCAATTATCGCCGCTCGGTTGATGGCCCCGAGATTCGGACCGACGTCGATCAACGCCAAGTCGGCTTTCTGCCGCTCGGCAGCCATGAGAATCGTCCGATGGAACGCCGACTCGGCGCGAAACGCCGCCTCGTCGCGTCCCAGGCACTCCGGCCACGCTGAAGACAGCTTTGCCTCGAAGCTGGACAATCCGAGATCGCCGACCACCAGGCCCAGGTTGTCGGCGATCCGCTCGACGTGTGGTGCCTTGATGTCCCCGAGACCACGCAGGATAGGTGATACTGCACCGAGAACGCTGTGGTGATGCGTACCGTCAGGCCACAATTGCTCAAGCCGCTCCTCATCGAGGAACACGGCGCTCAGGTTCGCCTGCGGGTCGAGGTCCGCGGCAACCACCGAGATTCCGAGCTCGGCGTACATCCAAGCCAAGTGGTACACCAGCGTCGTCTTGCCGACGCCGCCCTTGTTGTTGAAGAAGGCGATCGTCTTCACGGCGCCCTCCGAATGGTCGCCAGCACGTGGGAGGGCTCGAACGTGAATTCCGCCTCCGGATTGCCGTTCCTGCGCAGAGCCTCCTGCGCGCGGATGACGCCGCGCCCGAAGGCGTTGACGTACCCCAGCGTCGCCAGGGCCGCGGACAGGACCGGATTGCGGTAGTCCGTCTGCCGCGGGAAGTTCTCGCGCGAGGCCATGCCGTACAGCCCGCCCGGGTTCTGGATTTCTATGCGGTCGTCGTACCAGTAGAACCGGACGGGGGCATTCGACTCGTAGGAGCGGTGCATTATCGCGTTCAACAGCAGCTCGCGAATCGCGACCGGCGGGTAATCGCTCACCGTTCTCTCGCGCAGGGCAGAGTCCGCCACGGGTCGCGCC
>CBDDJQ010000004.1:0-278544 GCA_965229825.1 Vicinamibacterales bacterium | reverse complement strand
CGACAAGATGTTCGGGACCTCCGCTCCGGCGAAGCCCGCGCCGAAGTGTAGCCCGCCGTCTGGCCGCGTCCGCGCCGGCGGTGTGGCTGACCGCAGATCGGGGAAGTACCCCGCAGCCACCGCCGTCGAAGTGCTCGCCGGGGCTCCCCTAGTTGTGGGAGTTCGGCGAGGTAGGCGGCGAGGGCTTGGTCGTCGAGCCAAGCGTCCGAGCCGGCGGAGCGCCCCGGAGTACGCGCCGCGGGTGTTCGGGGAGAGCGAGGACCTCGGCGAGCCGGCGGGCGGCCGGCGTCGGGCGCTCGAATCCATCTTCACCACCGCAGACGTTCGATCCACGTGTCGCCGGCTTCGGAGATCCGGACCTCGAAGCGGTTGAGTTCGGGCTGCAGCTGCCGGTCCGGCGTCAGCCAGGCGAGGAGGGCGTCGATGAGGCGGGCGCCGCGGGCGCGGGGGGTCTTCTCCCGCATCCGGCCAACGGCCTCCGCCGTGATCCGGAACCACACCTGCTGGCTGCCGTCCGCGGCGAGCGCGGCCCCGAACCAGAGGATCCGCCCGTTGGGTTCCCGGGTAGGGTCGCGGGGCGTCAGGGTCTGGGCCCCGCCAGGCCAGTCCTCACGCGTCCCCGCGATGACGATCTTCGGTGCGGCGGTGTCGGGCATGCCTTCCCTCCCGCGCCCCCAAATTATCAACGATAAACCGCCACAGTCGACGGCCGGACCGACCGAGGACGCGACCGCAGCCTATTTCGCCGAACCCCACGACCAGGGGAGCTGCGTCGAGCACCTCGACAACCGAGACCGGCCGCGTGCTTCCGGGCACTGCCCACCGCTACCGGCGGACCGCCGCGGTGATCCCGCGCTGCCGTGGCCGGAGCGCGTGGCGGACGCGCCGTCCGCCCCCGCGAGAGTCACGTAGATTTCGTCGCGCAGGCGGCCGTGCCTGTGACCGTCCTGCTCGACGCGCGAACGCTCACCGGAGATGTGGTCAAGGCAGTTGCCGTGCAGCGCCAGGGCCGCCGTCAGCACCGCCAGGATGGAGCCGTCACCGCCGCAGCGGCGAGCCGCTCGAGTGCGAGCTGGTCGAGGCCGGCGGGGCGTTCGTCGCGCACCGGCCGACCGACGCGGACCGCCCCCGCCGCGTCGCCTTCGTCGACGGCACCCTACGCACCGAGGCGCGGCTGACCCGCACCGGCCCCGACGGCGACGTGAGCATGGGTCTGGCGGGAAGCTGGGCGGCGGGGGTGGCTCAGCGGCGAAGCCCCGAGGCGATAACGAGGCGGTTTCGCCTAAAGCCCCGGATTCATTGGTTAAATCGGCCCTCGCCAAGTTAACAGAATCGCCCATTATCGGACCCTGAACGCCGAAAAGGCCCCGCGGCGCGCCTGCCTCGGGGCCTCGTGACAAATACACCATAAGGTGCTACAGTCACGTATGGCCAAGATACAGATACGGATCGACCGGGCGGCGCTCGACCGCTGGAAAGAGCTGGTCGGCGTCAAGCTCGAGGACGGCGCCGCGGCGAACGCTGCGATTCACGTGGCGGCCGACATGCCGCGGCGCGAGCTGGAAGCCAAAGCGTCCGGGATGCACTGGTTGATCGGGTGGCTCCAGGACGGTCACGCCGACCCCGCCGCGCTCGCTGCCGGCGACGTGGAGATCACGGTCACCGACACCAAGCTGCACGTGAGGATCGGCACGGCGGAGTTCTTCGTCCTGACGAATCGCACCGACCCCGCCCAGGCGGTGAAGCTCGCGAACGAGGCGGCGAAGTGACCGATGCTGCGCTCGTTCCGTCCGTCGTTGACTTGGCGGTGCTGGCGCGGCTGCCGCTCGATGAGCGGGTAGACGCGCTCGGGGTTGCGTGGCGCGGCTGGAAGCAGATGGAAGTGACCGCCTCGTGGGCCTTCGGGCGGGCGCTACGCTCCATCCGGGGCACCTACCAAAAGGGCGAGTGGGGAGAGGTGCTCGACCGGATCGGCATGGAGCGGACGAAGGCGCACAGGCTCATGCGGCTCGGTGACGGATACGGAGATGCGTTGCAAATTGCAACGTATCCCACCGTCGACGCGGCGATCAAGGCGCTCGGTCCGAAGCGGCTGGCACCCGTCGAGCACCCCGCCCCCGAGGTCGTCGAGGAGCAGGTCGAGCACCCCGTCGAGCAGCCCCAGCACCCCGTCGAGCAGCCCCAGCACCCCGTCGAGCAGGAGCACCCTGTCGAGCAGCCCGTCGAGCACCCTGCCCCAGAGGTCGTCGAGGAGCAGGAGCACCCTGTCGAGCACCCCGTCGAGGAGGTCGTCGAGGAGGTGGTCCGCGGCCGAGCTGCGGGAGGAGCGGCTGGAACGTCTCGCCATCATCACCGAGGACGTTGACGGGAACGTGGTCGACCACTGGGCGGCGAGCACGCAGAGGCGGACGAACGGCACCGGAGGGACGCGCAACGGCACCGTGAAGACGTGGCGACCATCAACGCCGAACGCCGGGCGAAGGCGGCCGAGCGGCGCAAGAATCGCGACGTGTGCGACGCGCTGCTCGTCCTGCCGCCAAGCCCCGGCGTCGACGACGTGTTGGCGCAGTTCTTCGGAGTGGCGAGAAGGGCGACGGCGTGAGTCGCAAACCAGCTTGGAGACGTGACATGACCAGAGACGAAGCGGTATCCGCAATCGCCGGGGCGATCCAGGAGCTTGACGATGACGACGTGGAGTTCGTGGCGAGCGTGATCTTCCAGGCGATTGAACGCGTGAACGTGCGCATGGTTCAGGTGGGCAAGACGGCGGGGAGCGGCTGGCGTCAGGGCGTGGTGGCTGAGATATTCAAGAAGTTCTGATGAGTCGCCACCACGCGCGCCTAGACCCGCGCCGCTGGCGGCGAGTTCGCCGGCTCATCCTCGACAGAGACGGGTGGCGCTGCCGGGCGTGCGGCAAGGCGTCGGGAAGGCTCCAGGTTGATCACGTCGTGCCGATCGACCGGGGCGGCGAACCCTGGGCGCTCGACAACCTGCAAGCCCTATGCGGCGGTCGGAATGGGTGTCACGCGAGAAAGACCGCGGGCGAGAATAGGCGCCAGCTCACGGCCGACGAAACGGCCTGGCGCGCGCTGGTACAGGAGAGGATGGGGACATGAGAGAGTGGATAGCGTTCGCCTTTCGGGCGGATCGTAGTGACCGGGTCGCAGAGATTGGGAGTGAGGAAATGCTGCATGAAAAGGATCGGGGCTTCGAGGCGGCCGGGCTGAATTATAGACTCAGCCATCACGCCACGCGGTCGGAAGCCGAGGCCGCCGCGCGTGACATGCTCGACTGGCTACGGGCTCGCAGTCCGTCGATTCCGTGGCGGGCGTGCTTCGCCAATCCCATCGACGGCCACGGTACAGGGCGGTGCTACTCCATAGATCCAGAGACCGACGCAGACCAGACCAAATAGCGGCCGGTATGACGCACGGAAGCTCTGAAAACGAGAAGGTGACGCAGGCTGCCGCAGTTGACTTACGCGCGCACAATGGCGCATGGTGGGATATTCGGACGGCGATCGAGCGCTACGGTGACTGATCCCGCGCGGCCTCGTGGCCCGCGCCGCGGGGGCGGACGCGCCGTCCGCCCCCGCGAGAGTCAGCCCTTGTGCTGCTGGCAGATTCTGTTCCACCAGTCCTCGTACGACTCGCCTGTCTGTTTTTCGTGCTGGGTCCTGTAGTGCCTGTCGATTCCATCCCAGCCGCTGCCTCGAAAGAGATGGTCACAGATCGGACAGAGGCGTGGCCGGTCAGTCGGCTTGCCCCAGCACGGGCACCCTTCGTTGCAAGTCGTTGTACTCATCTTGAAGATTTTACGGGAACCCTCAAGCGTGGGCCGTCCTGGGACGGACCTCATCCCCCTCGACCGCCAGTGTTCGAACCTCGCCGGTGGCCACGGCGACGAGCCCAATGGCGCTCCGGAGCTCGACCAAGCGATCGACGAGGAATTCGCCGCCGCCCGCCCGCGCGCGGGGCCCCGGCCGCGGAACGCACCTCCCGGATCCTCGCCGGCTACAGCCGGGACCGCGGCCTCGAACCGCAGCGTGACGCGGGCAGCCGCGCCGGCCGCCCCCAAGCCCCATTACGGTTGTGCGTCCCGACTCGGTGCCGAGTGGCCGGCGGTTCCGGACCGGCTGGAGGCCTCCAGCTCGGCCGCCGCCTTGCGAGCCCGGAGGCCAGCGCCGGCGGCGGCCCCGCCGCCGGCGTGTCGCTCTGTCCGAGCTGCAGAGGGGCGACGGGGATGGACCAAACGTTCCTAGCTAGAGGCTCGCGTCATCGAAAGTGAGCTGAATGCGATAACGCCGAAGGGCTAAGTTCGGGATCGCCAGGGCCGCGTGCTGCACCCCTTCAGGAAAATCCGAGGCTACGAGGATGCCGCGAACGGTTCCGGCGCCCTGGTGCTGCTGCCATCCCATGTAGCGAGCGATCTGCCCGATGGCCGAGTCCTTCGCCTCCCCGACTTTCAGTTCGACCACGACGGTCGCGCCGTCGGCCCCACGGCCCACGATATCGACACGCCCCACGTCGCACGTGACCTGCCGCCCCACGAACGTGAGACCCTCCTCAAGGGCGTCCAGTTGGTGCACGAGCTGATCTTCGATGTCCCGCTCGAGGCTAATCGATGCCTCGACGGCCTGCTCGATCTCCTCCCGGTGGTGCCCGTCTCCGTTGGTCTCCCATATATTCTCGCCGTGCTTCGTCACCTCGTACAACTCGAACGTTCCGTCAGCGAGCTTGTAGAGAAAGCGTTCCGCGTGGGGGTGATGAACGTACGCCTTGGGGTTGTTGATGGCGCACGCGTAGAGGTGAGCACTGAGCGTAGTCGGCTGCCATTTTCCCGGGTAGCGGGACTCCACGGACTGCTTGATGGCCTCCCTTGAGAGGACGCCGCCGCTTTCCCCGAACGCTTCCTTGATGGCTTGGGACATCGTCGCCATAACCAATCTCCTTTTCACGCCGAACTTTTTCGCCACGGACTGCTTGGGGAACCGGGACAACCGGCCCCCCGGATCATGGCCGGGACCACCCGCGTCGTCAAATAGCGCGGTAGCTTGCCGGCCGCGGGCGTGGTCAGCCAGGGGGGCTGCCTGGAGTTCCGCCCCGGTGGCTGCCCGCGCCGAGCGCCACAGTCCGGCGGACGCCTACGCCATGTCTTTCAGCTTCTTGAGCGGCAGAACCTTCACGGAGGTGCTGGCCGGCTTGGCCTGCACGTCCATCGTCTCACCGGGCCGGAATGGATTCGGCACGTTCTTCCGGGCCCCATGCTATCGTCCCCGCTCTATGCGCCATGCCAACGGCCAGCTCTCGTTCTCGGCCACCGACCTCAGCCGCCATCTCGTCTGCACCCACCTCACGAGCCTGCGCCGCGCCGTCGCATTCCGGGAGATCGACCCGCCACCGCTGTACGACGATCCACGCGCCGATGTGTTGAGACAGCGCGGCATCGAGCACGAGCAGCGTCTTCTGGATCGCTTCGCGGAGGAGCGGCGCATCGTCGAGACGATCATCCCATCCGAAACACCGTTTTCGCACCGGGACGCCGCGGCGGCCGCCACGCGCACGCGGGAAGCCATGAGTCGCGGGGCCAACATAATCTACCAGGGGCGCCTGGAGGACGACAGCGGGCGGTGGAGCGGCTATCCCGACTTCCTGCTCCGAGTGGACCGGCCGAGTGCACTGGGCGGATGGTCTTACGAGGTGCTCGATACGAAGCTGGCCCGCCGTGCGAAGGGCGAGGCGCTGCTGCAGCTTCTTCTGTACTCGGACCTACTGGCGCAGGCGCAGGGCATTGAACCCGAGCGGATGCATCTGGCGCTCGGCGGGGGCGGCAGCGAGAACCCGGCGAGCTTCCGGGTTGCGGAGTACGCGGCGTACTACCGTGCCGTCCGGCGGCGGTTCGAGGCGCACGCGGCCTCTCCGCCGGACACCTACCCGGAGCCGGTCGAGCACTGCGGCATCTGCGAGTGGCAGCAGTCCTGCGCGGAGCGGCGCCGCACCGACGACCACCTCTCGTTGGTCGCCGGCATCACCCGCGGCCAGCGGAGCCGGCTGGTCGAACAGGAGGTGACGACGATGGCGGCGCTGGGCGCGCTACGCCTGCCGGTCTCTCCCCGGCTCGACGGGATCGGCGAGGCCGCGCTGGCCCGCATCCGCGAGCAGGCGCGGGTGCAGGACCAGGCGCGGCGCGAGGGACGCCGCATCCACGAGCTCGTCACGCCAGTCGAGCCCGACAAGGGGCTCGCGGCGCTGCCCGAGCCGTCGGACGGCGACGTGTTCTTCGACCTCGAAGGGGACGCCTTCGCAGCGGACGGCGGGCTCGAGTACCTGTTCGGCGTCGCGGACCGCGACGGCAACTACAACGCGTCATGGGCGCTCGACCCGGCGAACGAGAAGCGCGCGTTCGAGCGCTTCATCGACAACGTCATGGCGCGCTGGGAACAGCATCCCGGCTTCCACATCTATCACTACGGCGCCTACGAGACCACCGCCGTCAAGCGCCTGATGAGCCGCTACGCGACCCGCGAGGACGAGGTCGACCGGCTGCTGCGCGGCCGCGTGTTCGTCGACCTCCATCGCGTGGTCCGGCAGGGGTTGCGCGCCTCGGTCGAGAGCTACTCGATCAAGAAGCTGGAGCCGTTCTACGGCTTCGCTCGCGCGGTGGACCTGACCACGGCGACGCGGGCGCTCATTCAGGTCGAGGTGCGGCTCGAGTCGGGCGATGCGGCCGGTGTCCCGGACCCGCTTCGGACCGAGATCGAGGGCTACAACCGGGACGACTGCCTCTCGACGCTGCGCCTCGCCGCGTGGCTAGAAGAGTGCCGGCGCGAGCTGCAGGCTCTCACCGGACAGCCCGTGCCGCGGCCGGCGCTCCGGCAGGAGGAACGCGACCGGGAACAGGAACCGGTGGTCGAGACCGCGGCGCTGTTCGAGGCGCTCACCGCCGGGCTCCCGGTCGACGATGCCGACCTGGATGGCGAACAGCGTGCGCGGCGGCTGCTGGCGCACCTGCTGGAGTTTCACCGGCGCGAGGACAAGTCCATGTGGTGGGAGTTCTTCCACCGTTGCGGCTTCACCGAGGAAGAGCACGTCGAGAGCCGGGCCACGCTCGGGGCGCTGACCTACGACGGTGAGGTCGAGCAGGTGAAGAGGTCCGTCGTCCATCGCTACCGCTTCCCCGAGCAGCCGCACAAGATTGAGGTCAGAGACTCGCCGAAGAACCCCGACACTGCGGAATCCGATGAGCTCAAGCGGGGATTCTGCGGGACGGTGGTCGCACTAGACGAGACCGCCGGCACGATCGACCTGAAGCGCGCCCGCAGCTCACCCGTGCCGCACCCGGCGGCGTTGGTGCCGCTCGACAACGTCCAGAACACGGTGTTGCGGGAGAGTCTCGCCCGGCTCGCAGAAACAGCCGTGTCCGGCGGCTTCGCGGCGGCCAGCCCGCGACGGGCGGCGTTCGACCTGCTCGGACGCGTCCCGCCGCGCATCGGAGCCCCGGCGTCGACACCGAACACGTCAGGCTTCGCTGCCCCGAAAGACCTCGTTACCCTGGGTGAAACCCCGCTGGCCGCGGTCCGGCGGGTCGCCCCGCGACTCAACCGCTCGGTGCTCCCCGTGCAGGGGCCGCCGGGCAGCGGCAAGACCTACACCGGAGCCCGGATGATCCTCGACCTGCTCGCCGACGGGAAGCGGGTCGGGGTGACCGCCAACAGCCACAAGGTGATCTCCAACCTGCTCGCCGCGGTGTGCGACGCGGCCGACGGGCCGTCGGTCGAGAACGGCCGGACCGGAGGCGAGTCGGACGGCAGGCCAGTGCGGCAAGCGCCGGTCGAGCTGCGCGGGATCCAGAAGGCGAACGCCGGCGACGGGTGCCCCGACGAACGCATCGTCCAGGCCGGCTCCAACGCGGAGGTGGCCGAGGCACTCGCCGCCGGCGACGCCAACCTCGCCGGCGGCACCGCGTGGCTGTGGGCGCGTGAGGAGATGGCCGACGCGGTGGACGTGCTCGTCATCGACGAGGCGGGACAGATGAGCCTCGCGAACACCCTCGCCGTCTGCCAGGCAGCGGGGAGCCTCGTCCTGCTCGGCGACCCCCGCCAGCTCGACCAGCCCATCCAGGGGGTTCATCCGCCCGGCGCCGACGTCTCCGCCCTCGGCCACCTCCTCGGTGAATCGGCGACCGTCGACCCGTCCCGCGGCGTTTTCCTCGACCACACGTGGCGCATGCACCCGGACATCTGCGCGTTCACGACGGAGCAGTTCTACGAGAGCCGGCTCCGCGCCCGCCCGGAGCTCGGCCGGCAGACGGTGGTCGGGCCGGGGCCGCTGGCCGGCTACGGCCTGCGCTTCATTCCCGTGGCGCATGCCGGCAACACGAACGCCTCGGCCGAGGAGGCCGAATGCGTCGCGGGGCTGATCCGTGAACTGCTCGGCACCGATGCCGCCTGGGTAGACAGGCAGGGTGTCCAGAGACGGCTGACGCTTGACGACGTTCTCGTCGTGGCCCCCTACAACGCGCACCTCGCGGTACTGCAGGCAACGCTGCCGACCGGGGCGCGGGTGGGCACGGTCGACAAGTTCCAGGGACAGGAGGCGCCGATCGTGATCTACTCGATGGCCACCTCGACCGCCGATGAAGCGCCGCGGGGGATGGAGTTCCTCTACAGCCTCCACCGCCTCAACGTCGCCACCTCGCGCGCCCGCTGCGTGGCCGCGATCGTCGCCAGCCCGACCCTGCTCACGCCGGATTGCCGCACCCCGGAGCAGATGCGCCTGGCCAACCCCTTCTGCCGCTTCCTCGAACTCGCCACGCCCGCGCCCCGACACGCGGGCCGAAGTTAACATCAGCCCCATTATCCGACCCAAGGTGGCGTCGCGCCGGTTCCGTCGCGCCCACCGGCTGCTCCCGCAGCCGGGCCGCCGTCGCCCGGCGTGGGCCGTTGGGCAGCTTCGGGCCGTGGCTTGCCGCCGCGCCGCGCCTTCCGCGCGAAGCCCGCTTGAAGCCAGGGGTCCGTCCCGCGCGGGCCCCTGGCTCGCCCGTGCCACCGAGCGGTTACACTTCCGGTTTCTGCTGTCAGTGGAGCTTCTCCTTCTCAAACTCCAGCCGCTGCAGGTCAGCGCGGAAATCGTTGACGGTATAGCGCATTAAAAACGTTCTGTTCTTCATCGGCCAAGTCGCAACGCCTCGTTCGGAATAGTATAGAGCCATGTTTCCAAGATGTGCGAACAGGCTTTGCGCTCGCGTATTGTAGTCTTTCACATCTTGAGGGGGAAACGACAAATTCGATGCCGCGTCACTGATCATATTTATCTCTGACGACACGGCACGAATTCTCGCAATCAGCGTGTTCTCGTCTAGATCACCGCCTTCACGTTTATCGAACCAATCGGCAATTCGACTTCCAACTGCGCGTGCCTGCGCAACTAGTGGTTCTAGCTGGGCAAGTGCTCTGCCTTTGTCCACGGAATGTTCTCCGTAGAATTGCCGCATCTCCTCATAGGATTCACTCCAGGCAATCGCGATGGAATCCACGTACTCAGAAGCAGAAAGCTCCATGGGTCGCATCCTTTGGTCTAGGCCTGGATCAACCCACTGGGTGCGCGCGAGCCAATTAGCACTCGAAAGATCTTGAAGGTCAGCACCTAGGAAAAGCCAGACCACGTGCGCTTGGGTATCCCCCCAGCGTTTCCTGACCAACTCGCCACGACAATACGACGACTGGCGTACTTGACAGGTGACATCACGGATGATTTCTCGTAGCATTTCACGATCGTAGTGGGCATCCACAAGGACCTTGGCCGTTAGCCGCCTCGCACCCCCGTGACTTACGTCCCGCAATTCCGGAATATCGTATTGCATACCGGCTCGGACGCGCAGCGTTAGCTTAATGCCTTCGTCTTGCTTGTGGCCACGGCTACACACTCCTTCCGGCCCATACGGTGTTCCGTCAGTCGGACAAATCTTTTCATATGCTACCAAAAGGCGCGCACAGTCTATCGCATCTACGATAAGGTAGTCACACTCCGCATCTCGAGCCATCTGAATGAAGTCACGCTGCGCGTTGTCTTGGATATGGCCGACAGCGACCAACACCATTAAAGCCAGGCCGGGCAACTGCCGGAGTCGAATTACTTGGTGAACAATGTGCTCTGACCGCACCTTCACAAAGCTCTTGCCTTTCACCACAAAGGCCGCAAGGCTTGGCGTGCCGCGGACGCGAACTTTGGTGCTGAGAATGTCTGCGATTTCCGTGGGTCCATGTGGTGTTTCAGTAGGGTCCCAGAGCACCTCGCGAAGCATAGGTTCAAGGTTGTATCGTTCGTCGAGTTGTCGCACGCTGCCCAGTACGTCAGGTGTGATCACACCTCCGGGAACATGGACAATCTCGTAGAACTGGTCGATATCCTGGATCTTGACCAATCGGCTCATTTGGGTGTGCAGTGGAGGCTTGTCCTGGGCAGAAATGTCGCACGCGCATCAAGGATTGTACCACGACGGTTCTGTCACCTGCGGGTTGGTCGTGCAGGGTTCGAGGCCCTGCGTCTCGCACCACGCTCAGAAACTACCCCGCCGCCCGGCTCGTCGAGCCGGACGGCAGCCCCACCCGGTCCGACTGGGCCGTCCCCACCCGCGGCCTGGAAGCCCGCCGCCGGGTGGACTCACGGACTGCCCCCGTAGTCGGGAACCGAGACCGCCGACACGCACGGCGGCGGTCCGCCTCGCCACGACGGCGGGAGTCGCCGCGGCCCGTTCGAGACGTCGCCCCCATTCCGTCGACGAGGGCCCGCCTCGACCGCGCTGGCTGCCGCCCGGCCCACCTTCCGCCCGTGAGCCTCGCCACACTACCAGCCCACGGCCCGTCCGCCGCGAACCGCTGGTCAGGCGCGCCGACCTTCGGGGCGACCGGCCGCTCGCCAGCTCGCCCTTGAGCCGCGCCTCGTTCCGCGCCGTCGGCCGCACCGTCCGCCCCCAGCCGGTACGGGGAAGCGTGGTCAACAGGTGCGGAGGTGGCTGGAGCGCCGTGGCAGAC
Organism: Vicinamibacterales bacterium; assembly: GCA_965229825.1. GTDB lineage: Bacteria > Acidobacteriota > Vicinamibacteria > Vicinamibacterales > UBA8438 > JAJEEA01. The sequence continues at coordinate 267,512 of CBDDJQ010000004.1, read as the reverse complement.
GCGCCGTCCGGCCCCCGGCCGGCGCAACCACCCCAGCGATCGCCAGCAGATCGCTCCTGTTCGAGCAGATCCCTTCCGTTTTCGAGCAGGTCGCTTCGGCAGCCCTGGTGACCAGCTCGCCGGGACGCGGCGCTCGTCAGCTCGCCCGGCGACGCCCGTGTTTCCCGGAGCTGCAGGTTGAACTTTCAGGCGCGCGGCGTGTAGCCGTTGCTGCTGCCGCTGTCGGCGAGGGCTCTGGAGGCAATCGGCGTCGGGATAGCGCTTGCGTCCCTCGGTGCGCCACCACTTCTCGATGCAGGCGACCGCGAACGCCGGGGGTTGTCGGCGATAGCGACGAAGACGGTGCGACTTTGGTTAGCGGGTAGGGGTTAGAAAATCCGCGAAATGGTATGCAGGTTTGGTGCGCGTGTGCCGATACGTGGAGTTGTGGTTCGCACGCGCACGCCGTCCGCCCCGGTCGCTGACCCGGATGCTGAACCCCGGATCCGTGGGCGCACCCGGTCCGTCCGGGTCCGCGAGGCCGGGGTTATGCTGGAGAGGGTTCCCCATGTCAAAGCAACCCCGAAACCTGAACGCTGTGTCCGGCCGGCTCCAGCGGCGGATGCTGGTCGCCCAACTGTCCACCGGGACGGTTGGCAACGCGTCGGAGCCCGCGCGCCGGACCGTGCCGGCCACGCCTCCCGAGCCGCCGTCACGCCTGCCAGTCCGGGCGCTTGGCGAGTACGTTCCCGGCGGGCGCTTGGACGCCATGCGCCGTCTCATCCGAGGCCGTTGAACGCTCACACGCGCCCCAAAGTTGACGGAAGAGCCGTTATCGGCACCCAACGTCCATCAGAACCAGCCCGTAGCTGCAGCTCTGAGGGCTGCTCCCGTCCCGGAACGAACCAGGTTGGCGAGCTTCGCAACCCGGTCACCGACTCAGAAGGGTCGGTTGACCAGGACGGTGAGCCGGCGAGCTGGTCGACCAGGGCTCAGAGATCGTCAAGGGCTAGGCGATGGTTCTCGGCGCCTTTCACGGCGCACTGCCACAGGCTGCTAACTAATGAAGGGGTCATCAGGTGCCGATACCATCCTTGGGCCTGTCAGGGAGCGTGGATCGACCGGGAAGACCTGGGTGGGCGAAACTCGAGCGTCTGTCATGATTGCTGATAGGCCAACCCTCTCGATCGCGAAGGCGGGTGAGTTGGTGGGAGTAACCCGCCGCACGATCTACAACTGGATCGCCGGTGGCAAGGTCGAGTACGTGCGGACGGCCGGAGGTTCCGTGCGGATCTTCGTCGATACACTGTGGCGCGATCCGCATGCCGGCGTCACCCGGCCGGATACGCACGGAACCTGGGAAGACGTCTCAACACCCTCAGAGGTCTGAACGTCGCGCTGCCCCGGCTGCCGGCACCGCTGCGGCGCGCCTCACCCGTGCCCTGGTCTGGCGCGCCCCCGCAAGCCGCGACCGGGGCTTCCGCGCCGTCCGCCCCCGGCCGGCACAACCAGCCCAACGCGGACCGGCGAGGGTGAGCTGGTTCGGTTTCCACCCCCCTCGTTGGGTTAGAATCCAAACCCATGGACGCGCTCGGCCGCGCCGGGCGCATCGAGCGACTGACGATACAGCCCCCGGAGAACCTATGAATGTTATAGCAGAGGCAATCGCCGACCGGCAAAGTGAGATCGAGCGCCTGCAGGCGGAGATCAAGGCGTTGAACGACGTCGACAAGATCCTCGGGACCTCCGCCCCGCCGGCGAAGCCCGCGGCTCGGCGCTCCTCCTCGCGGCGGACGGCGGCTGCGGCCACCCCGGTCGCGGAGACCCCGCCCGACGCCAAGCCGACGAGGAAGCGCCGTACGATGTCGGCCGAAGAGAAGAATGCGGTGTCCGAGCGGATGACCGCCTATTGGGCCGAGCGCAGAAAGAAAGCCGCGAAGTAGCCCGCCTTCGGCGCGCCGGCGGGTACGTGCCGCACCCGGCCGGAGGTGGCTCCCCCGATGAGCCACCGCGGGAAGTCAACAGATCGCCGCTTATCAGACCCACGGCGGTGTGCCTCCGCGGGAGCCGAGCTCGTCGAGGAAGTGAACGCTGCTCGTCGCCCCCGCGGGGGCAGCCCTGGAGTCCGCCCCCCCGACGCGTGGTAGCTTGCCCGACGATACGATGGAGCGGGACGCGGCACGGCGATGGATCCGCGCACGCACATCCGGCCCTTCTAACCGGAACCTGACCCCGCACACGCGTGACGGTGAGACGATGGTAGAGCAGACACGGCAGCAGCGATTCGTCCGGTCCCTTCGCGACTGGGGGTGCGTCTTCATGCTCGCAGTCTGGCTTCAGAGCATCATGGCCTCCGCGATCGCGAGCAAGAGCAGTGGAGACGGCAGTCACGGCGGCGGATTCCTCAAGACACGAAACGACCTAATGAAGGAAAATATGGCGGCCGTATGGAGCGGCTTCAAGAGTGAGTTCCCGGGCCAGGTCATCGGGCTGACCTCGAGCCCGCCGACGGCTCCCGGTCCTCGTCATTGTCATCGATGGCCGCATTCAGCTCGGCGCGCCGGTTGCGCGCGTCGGTCACCCACCAGGTCGTCGACCGTCGGCTCCCGATCGTCATCGACGCCGTTCGGTCGGGGCCGACCGTACGGGTACAGCGAGACGGTAGAATCGAGAGGACCACGGGGAGCAGAGATGCCAGAACAGCAGGTGAGCCTTCAGGAACTCGAGTCGAAGCTCGACAGGTACATCCACGACGTGGAGAACGGTGCGACGGTTGTCGCGAGCCTGCAGGGCGGCGGCGGGGACGAGATCGAGGACGACTAGGTCGGCGACCTTTGGCCGCCTCAAAGGGTGGGCCGTCTCGGACCGGGTGCGGGCGTGTCGATGACGACCGAGGTCGACGTCCTGCTCGGACGCGACGGCGTCGACCGCTTGCCGGAGACGGGACGGCTGCACGTCTGTCACCACTGACGCATCCGCCTGGCAGCGCTCGCCTGCTCACGGTGTCCGAAATCCCGGACCGTCGCGCCAGTCGGCCCTCAGGTCCGCTGACCGAGCCCGGGCGTGATACGCTGTCCGCCCCCCAAGATAATGACCGAATGCAAGATCGATCTGAGCGTCGCGTTGACTCTACAGGAGCTCATCAAGACGGCCGGCGGCGCGGATCCGCCCAAGGGTCTGTTCAGATGTCCGAAGTGTGGAAAGCCGGTATTTCCGCAGGGCGGCGAGAACCAGCGGTTCAACCACTGGGAGGCAAATCCCCGCTGTTCCGGCTGACCGAGCTCGAGGCCCCGCCACCGACCGCCCGACGCCTCGCCGCGGCCTCGTTCTCCCCGAATACCCGCCGGGCGTACGTCGAGGCGCTCCGCCGGCCTCGACACCTGGCTCGCCGGCCCGGTGCCGCGGCCGCTGGCAACGTCGCGGCCAAGTCTGAGGCCCCGAACGGCTGCGCTTGCCCTCGACGTGGAGCTCGGCGAGGGCTGCATCCTCGAGGCGCGCCCTGCGAGCGCGGCTGCCTTGATGCCGTGATCTTCGACGTGTTCATCGTCGTCCAAGCTTGGAGTTCGGCCGCCGCCGCCGGGGCTCGCCGCGGGCCGCAAGGAAAGACAGGAGCGGCGCGGCGGCGAGGGGCTCGCGCGAAGACGAGGAAGGAGCGGAGATGGAATGGCCGGTCTTTGGCACGTCGGTCACCGACGTCACAGATCAGATCGCAGCCACGCCGTGCGGTGTAGGCGGCGACTACATCGCGCTGCAGGACGGAGACCAGTTCTACCGTGTCAGCCAGAACGCTGTGGCCGCGCTCGTGGCGGCGCCGCTGGACGAGGCCGCTATGGGCCGCATGCGCGAATGGCTGGATGAGGAGTGGAACAAAGGGCACCGTTGCCCCGAGATCACCACCAAAAGGCTTAATCATTGCCGTTCTCCGGCGTAGTCCCGGCTGAGCGACGCGACCCGCGGGGTTTTTGCGAGCACCCCTGGGCGTTCACGGCCGGCTGACCAGCGCGGTCAACGGAAAGGGAGGCGCGTCGCGCGATGGCTTGGATCTGGAAATGGGTGAGCGGCGGTATCGGCGTGGTCGCGGGCGTGCTCGGAATCGTCTCCGCCGTGGGCGAACCGCTGAAGGTCGTCGGCGACATGGAGGTCCATCCCACAGCGTGGGTCCTCCTCGCCACCGTCTTCACGAGCGTGTGCTGCGCCCTGGTGGTCCCGGGCCTCTTCGAGCGTTGGTGGGCCGCTCCTCGCCGCGCTCGCGTCGAGCGGTTTCGGGAGCTGCTGCCCAGGATCCAGGGCATCAGGGAGGATACGCATCGCAGCGCCGCACTGGTGGAGCCCGATGAGGATCTGCGATTCGACATCGCGCGCCGCATGGCAGACGTCGGGGCCTGCCTGCGCCATCTTGGAGTGGAATTCAGTTTCAGGGAACCGGACTTTCCTCGCTTCATCGACATGCTGGAGCGTGGAGCTATCAGGGAAGCCGTACGGGCGTTTTCGCTCTCCGAGCGGCACCCCTGATACTTGGCTCTCCTCAAACGGGTGTGGGTGGGTTGAGGCGCGATCGGCGGGTCGGCGAGGGGTGCTGGCAGTTCACCTGACCGGCGGCGGGCGTGGCGCACCGTGGCGGGATATAGTCGGAGCGGAGTAGCTGCGGGCCGGCCGGCGTGTCAACGCGCTACGCGCGTCCTTCGCTGCGCTGCGGCCCTTCGGGTGACACACCGTCCGTCCCTCCGCTCAAGCAGCAGATATGGGCCTTGCGGCCCGGCCTGGACGGGGGCGTCCCGGCCGTCCACGACAACGCGGAAAGCGCGACGGCTGGCGGTTCGGGGATAGACGCTGGCTGATTGCCCCAACGGCCACCTCGGGTCCCGGCGCCGGCGGCGGACGCCCGTTGGGCGGGGCCAAGGGTGTTGTCGGGGCCGCGTGCGTCGTCTCGCTTGGCGGAAGCGGTTGCAAACGCAAGGGGCTTCCTGGTCTCATGGGCGTGTATCACCACGACCCGCGAGGAGGAGAGCCCCATGCGTCTGACTACGTTACTACGGCGGCTGTTGGGTGTCACGCAGATGTACGTCAAGCAGGTGGAAATGGCCGCCGACGGTCCGTTGACGGTGTCGGTGGAGCCGGCGTGGCGGCGTTCCCGGTGCGGGACGTGCGGGAAGCGGTCGCCGCGGTATGACCGGCAGCCGGTGCGCGAGTGGCGGCATCTGTCCTGGGGCCGGATGCCGGCGTGGCTGCGGTATGCGCCGTGGCGGGTGTCGTGCCGGCGTTGCCGCGGGGTGAAGGTGGAGCAGGTGCCGTGGGCGAGCGGCAGCAGCGTGTTCACGTCGGGGTTCGAGGAATTGGCGGCGTATCTGGCGCAGGTGACGGACCGGACGGCGGTGAGCCGCCTGCTGGGGATATCGTGGGTGACGGTGGGCAGCATCGTGGAACGGGTTGTGGCGCGGCGGCTGGACGGGGCTCGGTTCGCCAAGCTGAGACGAATCGGCGTCGATGAGTTCAGCTACCGGAAGCGTCACCGCTACCTGACGATCGTGGTTGACCATGACGAGCGTCGGGTGGTTTGGGCGGGGCGGGGGCGCAGCGCCGAGACGCTGGGGGCCTTCTTCGAGCAGTTGGGACCTGGTGGCTGTGCGCGGATCGAGTTGGTGACGGCGGACCTGGCGTCGAGCTGGCAGAAGGCGCTGCGGGCGTGGGTTCCGCACGCGCGGGTGGTGTTCGACCGGTTTCACGTTGAACGGCTTGCGGCGGATGCGGTTGACGAGGTGCGGCGTTCGGAGCAGCGGCGGCTGGCCTCGGAGCCGGAGGATGCGAAGGCGCTCAAGGGGACGCGCTATGCGTTGCTGAAGCACCCGGCGCGGCTGAGGCCTGGTGAGGCCCGGCGTCTGGAGACGTTGCGTCGTAAGAACCGGGCGCTGGACCGGGCCTACGAACTGAAGGAGTACCTGGCGACGATCCTGGGGCAGGCGACACCCGAGGATGCGCCGGCGCTGCTCGATGAGTGGCTGGAGTGGGCTGCGCGGTCCCGCCTGACGCCGTTCGTGAAGCTGGGGCGTACGATTCGGAAACACGCTGAAGGCATCCTGGCGTACCTGGACACGAAGATGACGAACGGTCCGGTGGAGGGCATCAACAACAAGCTGCGGGTGATCGCGCGTCGCGCCTATGGCTTCCACTCGCCCGGCGCGTTGATCTCGATGCTGTTCCTCTGCTGTGGAGGCATAGAACTGGCGCCGCCGCTACCCACACGCATTTGAGGAGACTCTGATACTTAAACTCGGGACACAGACTCGCGATCCCTGCTCAGGGTCTCCAGGTCAAAGTCCGCGCGTGGCCGCCGCGAAGTCCGCCTGCATGGCCTTCAGGTCGATGAGGCTGTGCAATTCAGAGGGTATTGGCCGAGGACGACGAAGCTCTATGACCGGACGGCGGATATCGTCAGGGCCGCGGCGGCCCGGTGGTGGGACTGTCCTTAGTTGACCGGCAGGCGCTTTAGACGGCGGGCGAGGGGGTTTCCGTGCGTTTCATAAACCATGTTGCGAGCCGCCCGGTAGAAAGCGCGGGGCACTTTCACGCAAGCGCAGAACATAACTAACTCCGAGGTTATAGCAGATACCAACCCGCAGGCATCTGGCTCCTGCGATCCAATTTGCACTGTCACCTTGAACTCGACGGCACGGGCGCGCGGGCTGCACGCACATAGAACACCGCGCGCCAAGAACTTGAGCCCCATATGAAGCGCTAATCCAATCATAGCTGGTATGGCAGGCGGAAACGTGAATGCAATCATATTTGGAAGCGTACCCTCATCTACTGCTTTCTGTTCGCCGTTGGTCAGATTCTTCCGATTCAAGACGGATACGGTCTCAACGGCGGCGTGTTGCAACAGCGGTGCGACGTGCGCACCGCGAACCCTTAGCGCTTCGATAAAGCCAGCGGCTTCAACGCAGGCAAGACATGCATGGATAGTGGAGGCGAAGATTGAATACGCGGTGGCCGGGATGTTCCCTCCACATAGCCCGCAGGGACGCGCCTTGCCATCCGGAGCCAGCCACCAACCCTCACCGTCCAGCATCCGATCGCGCAGGTTCTTTAAGGATTGGTAGCGCTTCCAGCATGGATCGCACCGATGATGTGTAGGCGAGTCGCCGGAATCCTTCCGAGCTGGCTGCGGATTCTCTCCGCACGCCACGCACAGCCCGGAAGCATCCCGACGTGCGAAGTCCTCAGGTGACGGTTCAAGGCTCATGGTGAGTGCTGCCCTTGGCACCCTGCCTGACGTAAATCGGTAGGCATGCACACAGCCTACACGCGGGCTGCGTGTTCGTTCAAGCCGCGCGGCGGCGTGCTCGGTGCGCCCGCCGCTTGTGGGCCGCGCGTCTCCGGCAGCGAGCGCACGGCTTGCGGGCCGGCCGGTGGCGCTCGCCGCCGCACTCGGGACACCGCCCCCGCGGCGAGGTATCGACGGCGTCGTCCATGCCTACCGCTATTGATGGGCTCTGTCGCGCGCAGCCGCATCGTACCGGTGGATGAGTTTTGCCGTGGTTGAGTGGCGCACCCATCGTCCTCAAGAAACAGGTGCCGTCACTGGAGCAGGCGATCTATGCCCGTGGCGGCCCCCACGGGGCCTGCTCCGTGATGGTGGCTCAACGCCCTTGGGGAGGCTCTGGGCGTGTGCGCCGAGACCGCGGGCGCGCCGCTGGTGAGCCGCCGCGGGGGCGGACTCACGGACTGCCCCCGCAGTCGGGACCGTGACCGCCGAAACGCCGCTCAGCGCCATCGCCGCGATCGACGGTGCCGCCCGGCACGACTTCCGCGCCGGCTGGCGGGACGGCTGGCGGGACGACGGGCGGGACACGCTGTCCGTCCCAAGGCCTCGGCCTGCAGGTCATCGCGGCTCGAGCGGGCCGGAGCACCGTCGAGAACGCGGTCGGCCGCGCGCGGCCGCGGGCTTGGCCGTCGGACACGCTGACGGGCGGCCGCGTTCGACGCCTGGCTCGACCAGCCGCCCCACGACCGCCTCCGCCAGTCCTGGCCGCTCGCCCAGGCCGCCCTCGAGCGGCACCGGTTCCGCGCCGCCGCCTCCGGCCCGCCGCCGTCGCATGGCGGACGCGCCGTCCGCCCCCCTCGAGAGCTTGGCGGGGTCGAACTGCAGCACGAAATTCGGACGCGGTGGCATGTCCGGCGGGGAACGCCGCGTAGAATTTGGCCGATGCGGACCCTTGGATCGAGGATGAACGCCGACGAGCGCAACCTGCTCGCCGAGCTGAATGCCGCCGTCGATGATGTCTCCAGGAAGGCGCGGGGCGGCAGTCTACGCTCGACGAAAGTAGGCGGCGAGGTTCTGGTCGTCGAACCACTTGGCCGTCCAGTCCTGCCGGTGTCACGCGACAGGGGAAACTGACCCCCTGGCGACATTGAAAACTGACCCCCCTTGGCCAAGGAGGAGTCAGACAGATGAATGGATGCGAGGATGTCGGCCCGTGGGCAGGGAGGCCACGGGCAGAGATGATGAAATCCGACGAGGTGGAGGCGATGCTGCATCTGCATGCGCTCGGTTGGGGGTTGAAGCGCATCGCGAGGGAGTTCGGGTGCAGCAAGAACACGGTGCGGCGCTACGTGGCGGCCGACGGCTGGATGGCCTACAGCCGGCCGGTCCGCGGCGGCAAGCTCGAGGCTCAGGAGGCCTGGTTGAAGGAGTGCTTCTTTCGGCACCGCGGCAATGCGGAGGTGGTGCGCCAGGACCTGCTGCGGGAGCTGTCGATCGACGTGAGCCTGCGCACGGTCGAGCGCGCGGTCGCGCCGTTCCGGCGGCTGCTGACGGCCGAGGCGAAGGCGACGGTGCGGTTCGAAACGGCCCCGGGGCATCAGTTGCAGATCGACTTCGGGGAGCTGCGGGTGCCGATCGCGGACGAGCGGGTGCGCGTGTACCTGTTCGTGGCGACGCTGGGCTATTCGCGGCGTTGTCATGTCGAGGCGTTCAGGCACGAGCGGCAATCGTCGTGGTTCCGCGGCCTGGAAGGCACGTTCCGGCACTTTGGCGGCGTGACGAAGGAGGTGCTGACCGACAATCCGCGGGCGCTGGTGATCCATCACGACGCGGCCACGCGCCAGGTCGAGTTCAACGACCGGTTCCAGGCGTTCGCCGCCTATTGGGGGTTCCGTCCGCGGGCCTGCGCGCCATACCGGGCTCGGACGAAGGGGAAGGACGAGCGCGGCGTAGGCTACGTCAAGCGGAACGCCATCGCAGGACACCGCTTCGAGAGCTGGGCGGGACTGCAGGCGCATCTGGCGTGGTGGCAGCGCGAGATCGCGGACCGGCGGCGGCACGGCACCACCGGTGAAGTCCCGCTGGTCCGCTTCGAGCGCGAAGCGAAGTGCTTGCGCCCGTGCGCGGACCGGCCGCCGTTCGGCCAGTTGCGGGATCTGATCCGGACGGTCCACGCCGACTGTGCGGTGGTGGTCGACACCAACGCCTATTCGGTGCCGTGGCGGCTGATCGGCGAGCGCGTACGGGTGGTGGTCAGCGGCGGTCGGGTGCGCGTTGATCACGGGCCGGACGTCGTCGCTGAGCACATCGAGCACACCGGCCGGCACACGCGGATCACCGAGCGCGCGCACCTGGTCGGCATCAACCGCGGTCCGCGCCCGGCTTCGGCCGAGACGGACCGGCCGAAGCCGGAGCTGCTGCGCCCGCTCGACGCGTATGCGGCCGTCGCCGGCGGGAGCTTCTGAGATGGATATCGTGGACCATGAGACGCTCCTCGGCTGGCTGACGCGGCTGCAACTGACCGCCATCCGGGACCAACTCGACAGCCTGCTCGACGAGGCCGCGGAGAAGAAGCTGACGCTGCGCGAGGCGCTCGCGTTCCTCGTCGAGCGCGAGGTGTCGCGCAAGGACGAACGGCGCATCGAGATGGCGTTCAAGATCGCCCACTTCCCGGCAGTCCGCGAGCTGGCGGACTTCGACTTCAAGGCGCAGCCGAGCATCGACGAGCGTCAGGTCCGGGAACTGGCGACGTCGCGGTGGATCGCGCACGGGGACGCGGCCCTCCTGCTCGGTCCGCCAGGAGTCGGGAAAACGCACTTGGCGATCGCACTCGGGCGCGAGGCGATCCGGCAGCGCTACTCGGCGCTGTTCACCACGGCCCAGGCGCTGATGGCGGCGTTGGTCAAGGCGCACAGCGCCGACCGCCTGGAGGACCGCCTGACCTTCTACGCCAAGCCGAAGCTTCTCATCGTCGACGAGCTGGGCTACCTGCCCTTCGAGCCGCACGCCGCGCACCTGTTCTTCCAGCTCGTCTCGAGGCGCTACGAGCGCGGCAGCATCCTGATCACGTCGAACCGTTCTGTCGGCGAATGGGGCGAGGTGTTCGGTGACGTGGTGGTCGCCACGGCGATACTCGACCGGCTGCTGCACCACAGTCACGTGTTGACGATTACCGGAGAGAGCTTCCGATTGCGGGAGAAGCGTCGTGCGGGCGTCCTCAGGCTCTCGGCGCCGACGCCTCACGACCGGCCGCAGAAGACGACATGAGTATGCGACCGCCAGCATCGCGACGAGTTCGGACACCGGCCATTGCGCTGGCGTTACTCGTGATCGTCCAGTCGGGTCCGGGTGGCCTGTGGATTCTGTCGTGGCGTGGAAAACGCGCGCGATACGCTCGGTGTCGACTGACGCCTTGCAGAAGGCGCGTTTCCCACAACACCTTGGACGCCGCAGACGGCGCCCACAGGCTCCACAGGCACTTTCGCCGTACTCTCGATCAGGACGTCAAGATAGGATCTCGAAGACCCGTTACGTTACGCCACCGCAAGGAGGGAACTGACAGAGCATCGTCGCTACGCTCCGACGAGCGTTCACGTTCGCCGGAATCAGCGTTCACGTTCGCCGAAATCGGTGTTCACGTTCAGCGAAATACCCACCACTTCAGCAACATACGCCGTTTCTTCGGGGGGTCAGTTTTCGGTGTCGCCGGGGGGTCAATTCCGGATGTCGCTTGACAGCCGGTCGAGGCCGGAGCGCCCGCACGTTAGGCCCGGCGGGGGGCCCGTACAGGTGAGCCTCTCCGGGTACAGATCTCGCGGCTCCGGCTCGAATCGGCCGGATCTAGACCACGACGGGTTCACCGGCCGAGCCCGGCAGCCGGCCCGCGGCGGCTCATAACTCCTCGTACTCCGGCCATGATTCGGCGGCATACGCACGCAGTTCATCACAACAGGACACCACAGTCAGGCAGCTCCCTTGCACGTGCCGACGCAACCGCGTGAGCGCGGTATAGAGCAGTGCCTTGTTTTGGGCATGCTCGACCGATGCGACGAACAGAATGAGGTGGCGTGCTTCCCAGCCTTTGAAGCTGTGAGGCGTCGTGGCCTTGATGCTTGCCGCCCCCTGGAAGAACGCACGCTTCTGGCGCTTGGCACTCCACTTGTCCTTATCGAAGGTGTGCAACAGATCGATCCCCTTGTCTTCGACACGCTTGACGAGGCTGCGACCCAGGTCCGCCGTCCCTGACAGGACGTGATGTCGGGAATAGCCGTGTCGGTGCGGAGTCGTTGCATCATGCGAAGGAGCTCTGACTCGCAGACGTCGAGTTCATTCGCCGGCCCGCGGATATGAAGCCAACGAAGCTCGACTGGGAACAACTCTATCTGATTATCTCGCTGCTCGACTTCGGGGATATCGATCTCCTCGTCGGTCAGAAACTCCTCAGCGAACCTACTGACGAGGGGCACGACCGCTGGCGGGAGGCGATAGCTGATCTTCAGCTCGACCCAAGGACCGCGGAAGCCCGCGTTCGCCATGGTGTCCTCGGTCCACGCGGCAGCGGTCGTGTAGATGTTCTGTGTCTTGTCGGCGACCAGGACCATCTCCCCGCCCTGCTTTAGGGCGAGCCTGAGCGTCTGCCACCACGAGGGCCGGAAGTCCTGGCCTTCGTCCACGAGGATGGCGTCGTACTTGGGCATGACGCCACGCCCCGCATCCTCGTGATACAACCGTTGCATCAGTGACGCTAGGGCCTCGTCCAGCACCGGTTGCGGCTGCAACTCGTCACCATCCGACGATGAGGCCCACAGACGGCTGTACTCCTCGGCGTGCCCGGTATCGAGGCAGACCCGCTTGCACCAGCGATGGAAGTTCAGAAAGTCGATCTGGCGACGGATGACACGGCGTGCGGCGTCATGGCGAACAGCGAGGTCGCGGAGGTAGTTGAGGAGAGTGATGTTGTAGCTGACGACGAGCGTGTGCTTGCCTTCTGCTGCGAGCGACGCCGCCCGGGCGGCGAGCACAATGCTCTTGCCGGAACCGGCTGGACCCTTGATTCGTCGGTATCCCGTATCCGTTCGTGTGGTCGCAAGGTCGCGTTGTCTCGTGTCGAGCTCAAGCGGTCTTCGTTGTTCCTGACTGAAGAAGGGCTCTTTCAGCCAGCCGCGAAGATCTTCAGCAATGGCATCGCTCATCCACCGGGAGGAAGGTCGCCCGTGCTCTGGGAAGAGCCCCGCAAGGTCGTTGTTCGCCACCTCTTCGCAGCCAGCGATCGGGTAGTACCTGACGTGGTCCTCCATCCTGTGCACTAGCCTGAACGGTCTGAAGACACTCTTGACTTTACAAAGAAGCGAACATGGAAAGATGAGCCCGGCGGTGATGACCGCGAATGCGGCCCGGTCATCGAGACGAGGGCAGTACAGCTCGAACAGCTCTTGCTTATAGAGCAGGATCTTGTTGACCGGGTTGTCCGCCTCACGCGAGAACTCCTTACCGTTCTTGTCACGTGCCATGAGGACGTAGTGACCGGCACCGTCCTTTTTGGCGTAGTACTGCATAGCCTCGAGGTCCCAGTCCTTGACCTCAAAGACGGCAACGCCGACACCGGGATGCAGTACCACGATGTCGGGTCGGAGACCGTTGAGGTGCGGCTGAACGTAGATCTCCCATTCAGCAGGGAGCTGCTGGTCGAATAGGTCGACCACCTTCCACTCACCCTCTGTGAGCGGCGTGAGAAGTTGGTCGAGTTTATCCCGCGAGGGATCCATGATCCGCACCATGCCGCGTCCTCCTGGATTCCCGACGCCCGGCGTATGCGGGGGGCCGAGACGCGCTGCCGAGACGTTTCGCGAAGGGCAGCCACGGTCAACGTCAACGACGCGGCCACGGCACGGCCGAATCGCCTCGGGGGCCGTCCGTCGGGTGACGGAGCAGACGCCAGGGGCCCGCGGTGACCGCCTTAACCTGCATTATTCATGAAGCTCGGGCGTCCGTCACGGACGGGGCATGATCGGCCGCGAGCAGGGCCTCGGACGTGGTGGCGCGCGCACCGCGGCGTAGAGTAGCCGGTCGTGCCGTCGGGCGGTGGCGGAGAGGCGGGCGGCAGGGAAGGCTCTGCTGGGGCCGGGCCTGCTTGACCGCGAGCGGAGCCTCTCGGACGCGGCGACGGACGCGGCAGGAGGCGTGGAGTGGCCCTTCACGGGCACCGGGCGGTTGCGGAGGCCAAGTGGGGGGAAGGTTCTGCCGGAACGGGCGGTGCCGCCCGGGACCGAGACGTGCGCCGAGCCCCCGCGCGGGCTCTGACTAACCCGCGCGGGCGCCGAGCGCGAGCGCGATGCGCCGCCACGCGTGGAGATGGGGCGTCGCCCGTGGTAGATGCAGGACGATGCGGCGCGCCGAGCCGACGACATGCACCCCCAGCTTCAGCAGCCGGTCGCGCAGCCACGTCACTTGGGTGCGGGCACAGCCGGTGCGCGCCGCCCGCAGCCGCAGCTCCTGCATGAGTACGTAGGCCGCCGCGGTCAGCAACACGCGCAACTGGTTCGCCAGGAACTTGCAGCAGCTCGTGCGGTCGATCTGCAGGCCATCCAGCAACTCCTTGATCCGGTTCTCGATGTCCCCGCGGGCGCAGTAGACCCTCTCGTAGACGAAGCGCGAGCTCTCCAAGAGATTCGTCACGACGAAGCGCGGATTGTCCCGCGGCTCGCGACCCTTGAGCCGGACCACTTCCGCCTTGATCACGACCCGGCGTTCGCGGCCCCACGTGCGGGCCGCGTAGCGGGTGTCGGTATAGACGTGCTCGGTTCGGCCACTGGCTTCGCTCTGCGCGCGGGCCACGGCCATCGCGGATTCGGCATGCCGCTGCAACACCGCGTTCTTCCCCATCGCGACCACGTAGTCGAGCCCAGGTTCGGCATCCAGGAAATCGAGGATCTCCGGGGTCGCAAAGCCCCCGTCGAGCCGGACGAGAAACCGAGTCGCCGGAAACGCCGCCCGCAGCATCGGCAGCAGCCGACACAGCAAGCTCAGGGTCCCGTCGGCCGCCACCGCCTTGCCCGGCCGCAGCACCGCCGCGCACAGATACTGCTCCTTCTCGTCGTTGAAAGTCAGGAACGCGAGCAGCGGCAGATAGCACCAACTGTCGTAGTGCCCGTTGAAGAACGTCAGTTGTTGCGCGCCATGCGTCCGGTCGTCGGTCGGGTCCAGATCGATGGTGACCCGCCACACCCGCCGCCGCAGGCGGCGTCGATGCCGCTCGATCACGCACGCCGCCAACTCCCGCGCCATTCGGTAGAGCGCGCCGCGGCCCGGGCCGTTCTCGAACCGCGAAATCGTTGGTTGCGACGCCAAGGGCGCGCCGGCCACGGGGTCCCGCCCGAGCAGCAGCTTGTGGATGGGATCCTCCGCCAAGTGGTCGGCGTCGTTGCCGTCGGGATGACCGCACGCGATGCCGAAGATCCGCTGTCCGATCAGCTCCGCGAGCGTGTGCCGAATCTTCTCCGGCGCGCGCTTGTCGGCGAGACACCCGGCAAACGCCTTGACGAGGCCGTACACCCGCTCGGCCGCCTTGAGGAGGACGGCGCCACCATCCGAGCTCGCCTGCTCGCGGTCGAACGTGGCGACGACGGGCTTGTCGAAGAGCTCCGGGAACAGGACAGTCTGTGATATCTTGTCAGCCGCCATGCAGGGGCCTCCATCGTGGCTAAACGTTTGTCAGCACTGCGTTTGTACCACATGGAGGCTCCTGTGTCTCTCCAGAATCAGCACCTTCACGAATAATCCGGGTTAAGTGAACTCCCTCCCCGCTTGGCTGACGCCGGACCGTCGAGCCACAGCGCCGGGCGGTCAAGCCGCCACTTTGGCGGTACTCCTACGGCTGTGATCGTCGTGGCCGTCCTGAGCAGGCACGTGAGAACCCGGCCGGGACCGACGGACCCGCCGCCGACGCGCGTAGCGCCTCAAGCTGGATCTGCGCCAGCTCGCTGAACATCCCGTTTGGGAACCGCCGCACAGATACGCCTCGAAACTCCACAGGGGTCATGCTGTCCGCGACCGACTGCGAAGAACACCGCTTTCTTGCTCCGCGGCCGCCCCGGCGGCTGGGCAGCGGCCGCGGACACCCGACGCCACGTTGGCTCCGAGCAGCCCGGAGCGAACGGTACCACGACTTCGCAAACCGGTGGAGACGGACGTGGGGTGTGATGAGGGGAGATCGACTGTCGCCGCCGGCCCTGCGCTCGTCACACGGCCGCGCCGGGGCCTAGTGGTATTCCCAGAAATGATCTTGCGGTTGCTCGCACGTGGCCGAACGGGTCGTCGAACGGCGATTCCGGCCCGAACCGTCGAAACGCCTCGCAGATCAACCGTCAACTTGTTCAAGAGACATACCACTAGGTCCACCAGCTCGCCGGCCGCGGGCGTGGTCGGCCATCGAAACCCGCCGGGCGCGAAACCGACCGTGGGCGGAAAAGCCTTGGTCGACCAGCTCGCCGTCGTTCATGAGACTCTCAGCTCCTGGAACGCCCCCCGCGGGGCAGCCTGCAGTTCCGCCCCGGTGGCCTCCGCGACGCCAACTTGGGCAACAACCGCGCCCGGCCCGCCGGCTTCTTGGCCGCTTCGCGGCTGTGCAATACCCCACCACACCCGGTCTTGAACGGGCTTCACGGGTTGACGGCGACGAGGCGCTAGCGCGAGGGGCAGGACCTGGGTTTACGTCGGGCGACGACCTGCAGCTCGTCGACGATCAGCTCACGGACGACCCGAGGCAGCCTGGAGTTCCGCCCCGGCTCCCGACGCGACAACGCGCGGCGGGCGGGGCCGCGAGTAGCCACCGACACTCAAAAGTGCCCGGCCTACCGTTCATGACCGCGGTTCCCCGGGGAGGCGGAGACCCCCGACCCTCGTCCACCACGTGGCCGTTGCCCCGCCTCGACCGCTCGAGGGCGACCTCGCCGGACTCGACGTCGGGCCCGCGACGCTGGCGGCGAGAACGGCACGAGAGGCGCCGAGGCGCCTGGGCACCGACCAGATTCGTGACGACCCCTGGGGCCACCCAGAGCAGCCCCAACCACAAGACAAGCGCCACCGCCGCAAGCACACCGAGCCCACAAGTCCTCCCCGGAGAGCCTCTCGGCTGATGTCAGGCACCGGCTGGCTTCGCCGACGCGGGCCCCGCGACGCCAGCGAAGACTCACGCCCGCTCAATCGTTTCTATAACCCGAGAGAGAATCTTCCTCGCTCGTTCGACACCACCCATGGTCTTTGAGGTCTTCCGCACATTGACAAATACTTCATATGTTCGGCTCTCCTCAAACGGGTGTGGGTGGGTTGAGGCGCGATCGGCGGGTCGGCGAGGGGTGCTGGCAGTTCACCTGACCGGCGGCGGGCGTGGCGCACCGTGGCGGGATATAGTCGGAGCGGAGTAGCTGCGGGCCGGCCGGCGTGTCAACGCGCTACGCGCGTCCTTCGCTGCGCTGCGGCCCTTCGGGTGACACACCGTCCGTCCCTCCGCTCAAGCAGCAGATATGGGCCTTGCGGCCCGGCCTGGACGGGGGCGTCCCGGCCGTCCACGACAACGCGGAAAGCGCGACGGCTGGCGGTTCGGGGATAGACGCTGGCTGATTGCCCCAACGGCCACCTCGGGTCCCGGCGCCGGCGGCGGACGCCCGTTGGGCGGGGCCAAGGGTGTTGTCGGGGCCGCGTGCGTCGTCTCGCTTGGCGGAAGCGGTTGCAAACGCAAGGGGCTTCCTGGTCTCATGGGCGTGTATCACCACGACCCGCGAGGAGGAGAGCCCCATGCGTCTGACTACGTTACTACGGCGGCTGTTGGGTGTCACGCAGATGTACGTCAAGCAGGTGGAAATGGCCGCCGACGGTCCGTTGACGGTGTCGGTGGAGCCGGCGTGGCGGCGTTCCCGGTGCGGGACGTGCGGGAAGCGGTCGCCGCGGTATGACCGGCAGCCGGTGCGCGAGTGGCGGCATCTGTCCTGGGGCCGGATGCCGGCGTGGCTGCGGTATGCGCCGTGGCGGGTGTCGTGCCGGCGTTGCCGCGGGGTGAAGGTGGAGCAGGTGCCGTGGGCGAGCGGCAGCAGCGTGTTCACGTCGGGGTTCGAGGAATTGGCGGCGTATCTGGCGCAGGTGACGGACCGGACGGCGGTGAGCCGCCTGCTGGGGATATCGTGGGTGACGGTGGGCAGCATCGTGGAACGGGTTGTGGCGCGGCGGCTGGACGGGGCTCGGTTCGCCAAGCTGAGACGAATCGGCGTCGATGAGTTCAGCTACCGGAAGCGTCACCGCTACCTGACGATCGTGGTTGACCATGACGAGCGTCGGGTGGTTTGGGCGGGGCGGGGGCGCAGCGCCGAGACGCTGGGGGCCTTCTTCGAGCAGTTGGGACCTGGTGGCTGTGCGCGGATCGAGTTGGTGACGGCGGACCTGGCGTCGAGCTGGCAGAAGGCGCTGCGGGCGTGGGTTCCGCACGCGCGGGTGGTGTTCGACCGGTTTCACGTTGAACGGCTTGCGGCGGATGCGGTTGACGAGGTGCGGCGTTCGGAGCAGCGGCGGCTGGCCTCGGAGCCGGAGGATGCGAAGGCGCTCAAGGGGACGCGCTATGCGTTGCTGAAGCACCCGGCGCGGCTGAGGCCTGGTGAGGCCCGGCGTCTGGAGACGTTGCGTCGTAAGAACCGGGCGCTGGACCGGGCCTACGAACTGAAGGAGTACCTGGCGACGATCCTGGGGCAGGCGACACCCGAGGATGCGCCGGCGCTGCTCGATGAGTGGCTGGAGTGGGCTGCGCGGTCCCGCCTGACGCCGTTCGTGAAGCTGGGGCGTACGATTCGGAAACACGCTGAAGGCATCCTGGCGTACCTGGACACGAAGATGACGAACGGTCCGGTGGAGGGCATCAACAACAAGCTGCGGGTGATCGCGCGTCGCGCCTATGGCTTCCACTCGCCCGGCGCGTTGATCTCGATGCTGTTCCTCTGCTGTGGAGGCATAGAACTGGCGCCGCCGCTACCCACACGCATTTGAGGAGACTCTGCAATCGGGGGCTCACCTCGCGGCTCACGAGCAATGGTGGACTACGAGCTCCCCCCCCCGCAGCTCGATCGAGACGCCTCGCCAACCCCACTCCTGGACTATCTGGGTTCGAGGCTACCCCGGGCCGGGCGCTCCCCTGCGGATATCTCCCAATGGCGGCACCGAGCCCTTGTGGGCGAGAGATGGTCGTGCGTTGTACTACGTGGAAGGCCGCGCCCTGATGAGGGTGACCGATCGACACGTCGACTGGGTTCGAAGTTCGGCGCGCGTCGGTTTGCGTGTTCGAGGACGATTTCCCCCTCTCCCGGGCAGCCCTCGACATCGCGATGGATGGCCATTCCGTCACGATTCGCTCCGATGCCGCCGGCGCGATCTCCGTGCTCCTGAACTGGTCGGGGCTGCTTCGGTCGCCTTTTCCTCCTGCACGCGCACACCGACGCCGAGATCGTCTCTCGGCGGTGGCAAGACGGGCCCCGGCGAGAGCTTGGCGCAACCGCGTCGGGTGAAGCCGCCGCAGCAGCAACTGTCGCGGCCGAGCGCGCCCACCGCGGCTGCACGGCGGAACAACGCGAACTACACCGCGACGATCAGCCTGCGGTCCTCGCGCACCATGACGGTGGACATCGCGGCCGGGGCGGCGACGCGCTTGCCGGTCCGGGCCTGGGGGGCGCCGCGCCGTCCGCCCCCCCCAGGCCCGTCACGGTTATGCGTCGGACTCGACGCCGAGCGCGGCCGCCTTGCGCGCCGCGGCGGCCGGTCACATGCCGGAGCGCAGAGGGGATCGCGGCTTGATCACGAGCTCCAGGTCGGAGTCCAGCACCTCGGCCACGCGCACCATCGTTTTCAACTCGATATTCTGGACCTGACCGGAGAACAGTCGGGAAATCGTCGGTTGGGTCACGCCCAACTGCCGCGCGATGGCTGACCTGGAGAGGCCGAGTTCGGCCCGCCTCGTCTCGAGCATCTGGACGAACTCGAGAAGATGACGTTTCGTCGCGATGCGCGCAGCTTGCTCCGGGCTCCGCCGTCCTTGCAGGGTTGGCAGGACAGGTCCGCTGATGGTCGTTGCCCGGGCGGCTGGCTCTTCCGGACTGTCTGCGTTGGTGAGCGTGCGTCGCATGATCCTGCTGGCTAGCTGTTCTTGCCTTGCTCGTTGCGCAGCGCCTTTTCGGCGTTTGCCTGGAGTCTTCGGATTCGGGCCATGATTCGGGCGGGAATGCTCGTACGCTTCTTCACGTATCCGTCGAGCACGACGATCCGATTCCCTGGCGCGAACACAAAGAACAACCGAACTCCGGTCGTGAGCCCTCGGGCCTCAAAAAGTCCATTGCCGAGGGGCTTGGAGATTGGCAGCCGAAGCTTGTTGCCGTGCTCCTCCAGCATCTCCACCAAGGCCTCGGCTTCCGCGGCGCTGTCGTCGGACAGTCCACCCAGAAACTCTGAGTCTCCTCAAACACGTGTGGGTAGATGCGGCACCAGTTCGATGCCGCCGCAGCAAAGGAACAGCATCGAGATGAGCGCGTTGTGAGAGTGGAAACCGTAGGCGCGGCGGGCAATCACCCGCAGCTTGTTGTTGATACCTTCCACCACCCCATTGGTCATCTTCGTGTCGACGTAGGCCAGGATGCCGGTGGCGTGCTTGCGGACCGTCCGCGCCAGCTTGACGAATGGGGCCCGGCGGGACCGCGCAGCCCACGCCAGCCACTCGTCGAGCAGGTCGGGCGCCTCGTCAGGCTTGACCCGCTCCAGGATCGTCGCCAGATACTCCTTCAGCTCATAGGCGCGGTCGAGAGCGCGATTCTCCCGGCGTAGCTTCTCCAGCCGCCGCTTCTCGCCGGGCTTCAGCCGCGCCGGGTGTTTCAGCAGGCAAAAGCGCGTCCCCTTGAGCGTCTTGGCCGCCTTCGCCCCCACCCGCCGTTGCTCCGCCCGTCGAACCTCGTCCACCGCGTCCGAGGCGAGGCGTTCAACGTGAAACCGGTCGAAGACGACCCGCGCGTGAGGCACCCGCGCCCGCAACGCCTTCTGCCAACTCGCGGCCAGGTCCGCCGTCACCAACGCGACCCGGGCGCACCCCGACGGTCCCAGTAGGTCGAAGAACGCGTCCAGCGTCTCGGCACTGCGCCCCTTGCCGGCCCACACCACCCGCCGGGTGTCGTGATCGACGACGAGGGTCAAGTAGTGATGCCGCTTGCGATAGCTGAACTCGTCGATACCGATGCGCCGCAGCCCGACGAGCCGACTCGAGTCCAGCCGCCGCGCCACCACCCGCTCGACAACGCTCCCGACCGCCGGCCACGAAATCCCCAGCACCCGGGTGACCGTCGTCCGGTCCGTCACCTGCGCCAGATACGCGGTCAGCTCTTCGAACGCCGACGTGAACACGCTGTTGCCCGTCGCCCACGACACCCGCTCCACCCGCACCCCGCACCGCCGGCACGACACCCGCCACGGCGCATACTGCAACCACACCGGCGTCCGCCCCCACGGGAGGTGACGCCACTGCCGCATCGGTCGCCGGTCATACCGCGGCCCCCGACGGCCGCACGTCCCACACCTCGACCGCCGCCACGACGGTCGTACCCAGACCGCCAACGGGCCATCGACCGCGACGTGTGCATCCTCGACGTGCATCTTCGTGACACCCAACAGCCGACGTAGTACCGTGTTCAGACGCATGGGGGCTCTCCTCCTCGTTGGTTGTGGTGGTACACGCCAATGAGACCCGGAAGCCCCCTGCGTTTGCAACCCCCTGGAGCCGAACCAGACCCTACGCGCAAGCCCAACGCCCTGACGACGCCCCCCCCGGCGCCAATCCTGATGGACGGCCGGGACGTCACCGTCCAGGCCGGGCCGCAAGGCCCATAGCCGCTGTCTGAGCGAAGGGACGGCCGGCGTGTCACCCGACAGGGCCGTAGCGGAGCGGAGGACGCGCGCAGCGCGTTGACATGCCGGCCGTCCCGTAGCTACTCACGACCTTCGTTGAGCCCATCGGTCGGGCTCAGTCTACCCACACCTGTTTCAGGAGAGCCCTTCTTGCGCAATTCCCACCAAGTCTTTAGCGGTATCATTGGATAGGAGATCTGGTCATTGGCCATCGATGAAAGGCTCCTCTGGCAAAATACCGTGGATTGCGAGCGTCAATTGGACACGTAGTATACCTACGCCCCTTCACTGGCCGCGCAAGCGCACGATAAGCCCCGGCGGGAGAACGTAATCGACCACCGGGAGGGTCGTGGCCCTCGACGAAGCGCCGCAGCTTCTTCTGCGCCTTCTTGACGTCGAACTCGGGGTCGTCCTCCACCGTCTTGGCGAGCCGGTAGTAGCTGGCCACGGGCGTGTAGTGCTCCAGGCCATCCAGGATGAAGCCCTCCTGGATGGCCTGCTTCATGGTGTAGCTGTGGAAGGCGCGGTGCCGGACGGCGCCGTCGGGCTGCGGGTCGGGCTCGCCGAAGATCTCGCCCTGGAGCCGCGCCAGGAACTTGCGCCGCGTCGGGCCGTCCTCGTGCAGCGCGAGCGATTCGGCGATTTCCGGCTGCGTGGCGTGCAGGAAGGCGGAGAGCTGGACCCGATCGACGCAGAACTCGCGGTCGTAGTCGTGGGGATTGCCGCCGCTCCAGCCGACCCCGCCGTAGCCCGAGCACGCCTCCGCAACCTTATCCTCCTTGGGCGGATCGCAGGGATGGCCGGCCAGCGCCGTGCAGATGAGGCCTTCGAGGCCGCGTTCGGAGGTATCGGTGACTATGTCCGCCTCCCCTGCTCGCGGAACGGATTGATCACGAGCAGACCGTCGTAATCCTGCCCGTCGCTCAGATCCTCGGTGTACACCGCGTCGCAGCCGCAAGCCCGCGCCGCGGCGAGAATCGCCCCATCCCAGTACGACAACCGGAAGCGCTGACTGAGCGCGACGCCGGCGCGAAACACGGGGAGCGTGACGTCCTGAACCGGAAACTCGCGAATGGACTCGATGAACCCCAGCGCCTGCGAAGGACTGAGTGGGTCCGCGCGGCTGGCTCGGGTGACCTGCGAGTAGAACTCCTGCAACACCTGGACTGACACTGCAAGGCCGCCCTCCCGCAACAGGCCCTGCGCCCTGTGCCGCTTCTCGGCGTCCTCGGCAGACGGACTCGCCGCGTAGATCAGGACGTTGGTGTCAACGAAGCGCATTCCGGTCGTGCAAGGCTTCCCGACTGATATTGTCGGCCGCCCTGAATCCGTTGCGTGTCGCGCAGATGTCTTCGAAGACCTCGTCCAACAACCGCCCGCGACGTTCGCGCTCGGTCTCCGCGTCCGGCCCACCCGCACCACGTCCGCCGGAACGATCTCGAACGAGACGTTCGAGGAAGCCCCGCACGAGCGCCGACACCGAGGTGTCCAGCTCCGCGGCGCGAATGCGGGACTGCCGATACGTGTCCTCGTCCACCGACACCGTGATGTTCCTCATCGGCACAGCCTCACAGCTTCAGCGTATCACAGCATCCGTACGCGACATCAATGCCGCCGGCCATCATGCCGCTTCGCTCAACACCGCGGCGAACTCGTCCGGCCGCGACCACCGCGACACCGTCGACAACGGCTCGACCAGCCGGAAGTCCTCCTCCGCCCAGACATCGGCGGTGTCGTCGAACAGCGAGACGAAAGTCAGGGCTTCCGGCCCCGCGGCGAGGTGATTCAGATCGTGCCAGGTGGCCAGCACGTGCTCGGCGACTCTGTGCGCCGCGGCGCGATTTCCCGTGCTCAGCACGTGGACCAGAGAACTACGTCGCTCGGTCCGTACATGGAAATCGACCGTCCAGCCCCGTCCCGACCGGCCGACCAGCTTTTCGGCGCGGTCGAATCCGAGTTCGCGCTCGATGAGGAAATCGGCTACCTCGTCCGTAATGGACTGGATCGCCTGCGTTCGGAAGGTAAACCAGAGGTCGGATACCCGCAGTGCCGCCTGAGCAACCCGGGTGACGACCTGTGCCAACTCGTCTCCGGGGCGACATCGCGCCTGCAGCATCCCGCGGTAGAACTCGATCCCGTGTGTCACGCAGGCGTCTT
The DNA here is from genome assembly GCA_965229825.1 of Vicinamibacterales bacterium. GTDB lineage: Bacteria > Acidobacteriota > Vicinamibacteria > Vicinamibacterales > UBA8438 > JAJEEA01. The sequence continues at coordinate 244,195 of CBDDJQ010000004.1, read as the reverse complement.
CGATGAGCGCGGTCTGCTTCGGCGATCGACGCAGCGACGCCGCCTGCATGCGAAGCCAGCCGGTCGTTTCGGCCAGATCGCTCACCGTCAACGTGTCACCGTCGACCTTGCAGAAGAGGTCGATGTTGTCGCCGTCCGGATACAGATATGGCGTGCGGATTCGCTGATAGTCGCCGTGCTCCGAGCACGTGAACAAGGCTCCGATCCGGCGCTGCAGGTCCTGACACACGTCGCTGGCGTCCATCACCACAACTCCCCCTGTGTTGGCGGCGGTGGCTTCATCCTGCCATCGTGCTGAATGCGTGCCTCGGCACAGAACTCCTTCCAGACCGCCACCGGATCTGAAACTGGCGCGTTCACGTCATCCGGAACATACGCCTCCTTGTCTCCGTACCGCTCCGACCAGCGATGCTTGTGCTTCTCCCCGACCTGGTCGCACTGCGGATTGTGGTGGTCCTTGCCCAAATCGAGGCTGTAGATGCGCCCCGTTGTCTTCAGAATCAGCGCGTAGGTCAATGTTCTGGCGGCCACGTTGTAGCGCCCCTTGACGAACAGCGGCCAGCCGTTCGTCGACTCGATGTCGACACGGAATTCCACTGACGGCGACCGATCCTCGTCCTCCTTCCACGTGACGTCACCCTGAACGTGCTTCGACTCATCCGCCAGGATTGTCGCGAATTCGGCGTCCGTCAGAGGCACGTTCGGTCTCCCGCCCCACCCACGCCACGTCGCGCCTCGCTCGCACGTTGGGCTCCAGCGCCCCGGGTCTCCACCCGAGCGTGATCGCGGCGGTCCAGATCTTCGCGGGACCGATTCTCGGGCACACGCGGTCCCATGCTTCCGGCCTCGAAGTGCGCGGAGACCTCTCGCAGCAGTCGTGGACGCGGGTCGACTCTCGTGTCCGACCGCACTCCGACGACAGATTCGCTCTTCGGCTCGAAGCAACCGCTTCGACGTGTCGCCACATCCAGCATCATGTTACAAGGCTCCGCAATCATGCGCGAGCCTCCTCGAGCACGCCGTCGGGTTCCTCAAGGGTTGACTCGCCGTCGGTGTCCAGCGCGTGTTCCGCGTCGGCTTGCGGGGCAAGAGGATCCATTTCCGGAAGTCTTGCTGCCGCGCCGCGCACGTCGAGCTTCCCGGTGACAACGTCGGCGACCAGACGCGTGCGATACTCTCCAAGATAGGCGATACTCCGCTTTGCAGCGGCTACCGCTGTGCTGTGTCCCTTGGTTGCATTCTCGATATTGTCCACCAGCCAATCCTGTTCATCCCGCCCCGGCATCGCCAAACAATAGTTGCGGATTGTCGACACGTTGACGTGCGGCGCGGTAGCACCCATGACGTACTGGCATGCCTGAGCCAGAACCGGCTTGCTATTCAGCACCCACATAACGAACGTCGGATTGTGTTCGGATCGAATGCGGAACACCATCATGCGCTGTGAGATACACAACCGCACGCCATCCGGCACACATGCCGCTATGCCAAATCGCTCGCCTTCTCTTGAATAAAGGACGTCACCGCACATGGGTTCGAGTCTTTCTGTCCAGCGAATATATTCCCCCGCATCAACTCGGCGCGCTGACGAGAAATGCAATGCACCTGGAGAGATATCGGCGGTCCGAATTGCCGGAAACTGTCCATCTTCTGAGTACTTCGGGGTTGCGTGCAGGCAGTCCACGATCTCGAAGATGAACTCCGTCATGACGTCGTCTCCTGCCGTTCGGTGCCCAGGATCTCCGCCAGCAGCCCCTCCGTCTCCTTCTCCAACGCCAGGATATCAGCCTGGATCTCGGCCAACGTCCGCATCGGCTTCGGCCTGTAGAAGTAGCGCGTGAAGCTGATCTCGTAGCCGACCTTCACGCTGTCGGGCTGGTACCACGCGTCTGCGGCGTACGGCAGCACCTCGCGCCGCAGAAACGCCTTGATGCCGCCCTCCTCCTTCAGCGGGATCTGTTCGGTATCGCGCAAGTCAGTGTCCGGCTCGTACTCGACGACGGCGGATCGGCCATCGACGCGGGCCGCGAACAGCCCGCGTAGCGGATTGGCCTCCGTACCCCGCTTGTGGATCTTCCTGATGACCGGCGGCGCGTCCTCGCTCCGCTTGCCGCTCTCCTTCAATTCCTTGATCTCGGCTGCCTTGTAGACGCGGTTCGGGTCGGCGCCCTCGAGGCGCAGGGGCCGCTCGACGCTCACCTTCCAGCAGCCGAAGGCGGCGTTGTCGAAGATCTTGCTCTGCTCGGTCTCCTCGAAGGCCAGGAACGTGTCGCAGATGCGGGCGATGTCGTCCTCGCCGAGTTCGCAGTTCTTCTTGCCCAGGTTCTTGCGGAGCGGCTGGAACCACTTCGTGGCGTCGATCAACTGCACCTTGCCGCGGCGGCGCTCGGGCTTGCGGTTGGTGAGCACCCAGACGTAGGTGGCGATACCGGTGTTGTAGAACATGTTGAGCGGGAGGGCGACGATCGCCTCCAGCCAGTCGTTCTCGATGATCCAGCGGCGGATGTTGCTCTCGCCCTGCCCGGCGTCGCCGGTGAACAGCGAGCTGCCGTTGTGCACCTCGGCGATGCGGCTGCCGAGCGGCGTGTCCTGCTTCATCTTCGACAGCTTGTTGGCGAGGAAGAGCATCTGGCCGTCGCTGGAGCGAGTGACCAGCGAGTACTCGGGGTCGTCGGCGTGCTCGATGACGAAGCGCGGGTCGCGCATGTCCTTCTTGCCGCCCATCCGCTCCAGGTCGGTCTTCCAGCTCTTGCCGTAGGGCGGGTTCGAGAGCATGAAGTCGAACTCGCGGGAAGGAAACGCGTCGTTGGCGAGGGTCGAGTGCTCGGGGCCGCCCACGATGTTGTCGGCGGCATCGCCCTCGCCCTTCAGCAGGAGGTCGGCCTTACAGATGGCGTAGGTCTCGGCGTTGATCTCCTGGCCGAAGAGGTGGGTGGAGACGTCCTTGCCGTGCTCGGCCGCGAGCTGCCGCAGGGTCTCTTCGGCGACGGTCAGCATGCCACCGGTGCCGCAGGCGCCGTCGTAGAGCAGGTAGGTGCCGGACTTGATCTCGTCGGCGACGGGCAGGAAGACGAGCTTCGCCATCAGCCGCACCGCGTCGCGCGGCGTCCAGTGCTCGCCGGCCTCCTCGTTGTTCTCCTCGTTGAAGCGGCGGACCAATTCCTCGAAGATCGAGCCCATGCCGTGGTTATCGAGGCCGGGATGCCGGACGGATCCGTCGGCGTGCTTCACCGGGGCGGGGCTGAGGTTGACGTCGGGCGAGGTGAGCTTCTCGATCAGCGTGCCGAGGGCGTCGGCCTTCGAGAGCCGCGGAATCTGGTTGCGGAACTCGAAGTTCTCCAGGATGTCCTGCACGTTGGGCGAGAACCCGTCGAGGTAGGCCCGGAAATCGGCCTCGAGCCGCTGCCGGCTGGCCCGGGCGCGCAGGTTGCGCAGCGTGAACGGCGAGGTGTTATAGAACGCCTGCCCCGCCGCAGCTCGCAGGGCCGTGTCCTGCTCGACGACGCCGCCCTGGTCGAGCACGGCCTTCATGTCGAGCACGTTCTGCTTGCGGTCCTCCAGCATCACGTCCAGCCGGCGCAGCACCGTAATCGGCAGGATGACGTCGCGGTACTTGCCGCGCACGTAGACGTCACGCAGGACGTCGTCGGCGATACCCCAGATGTAGTTCGCGATCCAGTTCAGGTCGGCGTTGCTCGTCGTCATCGGGACTGGTGCCGTTCGGTCGTGGAGCTGTGCGTGTCGAGGACCGACTGCGGATCGTACACGGTACGCGGATCGGGATCGACCAAGACAGCTTCTCACCCGCGCGGCGCCCCTGCCCGTGGCGAAAGTCCCCGCTCGAACCAGATCGCCGTCGGACACGTGTCTCTTCGTGCGCCACAATACGGATATGAGACATGCGTTCGCTCTCCGGCCCGACGCCATCCTCCCGCCGCGGCGGCGCCGGGCCGCGGTCGTCATCCACCTCCTCGCCGGGGTCATCTGCCTGAGCCTGCTGAGCGCGCCGGCCGCGGAGGCCCAGACGGCGCAGCTCACGGGGCGGGTCACCGACGCGCAGGGCGCCGTCCTGCGCGGGGCAACGGTCATCGCCAACTCGCCGGAGATTGCCGCGCCGGCCAGCACCACGAGCGGCGACGCCGGCGATTACGCCCTGGACCTGGCGCCGGGCATCTACACCGTGACCTTCACGATGAGCGGGTTCGACCCGCAGCAGCGCGCGGATGTGCGCCTGACGGCGGGGACCCCGCGGGTTCTCGACGTGGCGTTGACCATCGGGACGTTCGCGGAGCAGGTCGAGGTGGTGGCGGTCACCCCGACCCCCGGCTCGGGGGTCAGCCGCGACCGCGTGGCCGCGGCCATCTCGGTGGTCGACGGCGACGATCTCGCTGCGCGGGGGGCGTCCTCGATGGCCGACGCCCTCAACGAGCGCCTCGGCTCGGTCACCCTGGATGGCACGACCACGAATCTCTTTCAGCCGACGCTCCGCTTCCGCGGCTTCACCGCGTCGCCGCTGCTCGGCCTGCCCCAGGGCATCGCCGTCTACCAGAACGGCGTCCGCATCAACGAGCCGTTCGGAGACACGGTGCAGTTCGACCTGTTCCCGCAGTTCGCCGTCGATCGGGTGCAGTTCAGCGCTGGCGCCGACCCCACCTACGGACTGAACGCCCTCGGCGGCGCTCTCGCCCTGCAGCTCAAGAACGGGTTCGATCACCCCGGATTCCGCGGCGAGATCTCCGGCGGGTCGTTCGGACGCTACACCGCCACCGCCGAGTACGGCGCCAGCCGCGGACGGTGGGCGTTCTACACCGGCGCAACGCGTTTCTCGGAAACGGGATGGCGCGTCGCCTCTCCGTCCGAGGTCACGCAGGCCTTCGCGGACGTCGGATACCGGGACGGACGGGTGGACGCCGGCCTCAGCGTCACCTACGCCGACACCCGCCTGAACGGGAACGCCCCCGCCCCGGTGGAGCTGCTCGACGCAGACCGATCCGCAGTCTTCACCTTCCCGGACACGACCGAGAATCGGCTCGCGTTCGTGCAGGGCCGCGCCAACATCGCGACCTCCGACACCTGGTCGGTACAGGTGACCGGCTACTACCGCGACCTCGACCGCCGCACCCTCAACGGCGACGAGGCGGAGTTCGGGGTGTGCGACGACGACGCGCTGCCCGACGGAGCCCCGGCGCAGACGCTCTGTTTCGGCGGCGACGAGGACGACGACGAGAACGGTGACGAGGACGCCGATGACCAGGACGACGACGGGAATGGCGACGACGACGGGGAGGGCGACCACAACGACGATGACGATGACGAGGCGGCATTGCCCCTGGTCGACGTAGTGTCCGGGCGCTTCATCACCCTGCTCGACGCGGCAGGCGACGCCGCCTTTAACCGGACGACGACGCTGGCGCAGGGATACGGCGCCACCGTGCAGGCGACTGCGACCGCCGAGGTCGGCGACCGCGACAACGTGCTCGTGATAGGCGCCTCAGCCGATCTGGCGGACGTCGACTTCACGACGGTCAGCGAGGTGGGAACGCTGACCCCCGAACGGGGCGTCGCCGGCTCGGGGTTCCTCGCCAGCCTCGACGGCCGGGGCGGCGACGACCTGTTCAACACCGCCATCGTCACCGCGAACCAGGCCCTGGGGCTGTACGCCAGCAACACCCTGTCGGTGACCGAACGCGTCCATCTGACCGTCTCCGGACGCTACAACCGGGTGCACATCGGCATCGCGGACCAGCTCGGCACGTCGCTCGACGGCACGCATGGGTTCGCGCGCTTCAACCCGGCCGTCGGCGCCGTCTTCCAGGCGCACGAACACGTATCGGTCTTCGCGCGGTACTCCGAGTCGAATCGCGCCCCGACGGCAGCCGAGCTGAGCTGCGCCGACCCCGCCGAGCCGTGCCGCGTGCCCAACGCGTTCGTCTCCGACCCGCCCCTGGAGCAGGCCGTCGCGCGATCGCTCGAAACCGGGCTCCGGGGCCCGTGGGCCGGAGGCGAATGGTCCGTGTCGGCATATCGGACGCGGATCGGCGACGACATCCTGTTCGTCGCCTCGCCCGAGCTCATCGGGACCGGGTACTTCCAGAACGCCGGCGACACCGCGCGCGCCGGGCTCGAGGCAGAGCTGAACGGCCGCTACGCCGGCACGGGCTGGTACGTCGGCTACGGGTTGGTGGACGCGACCTTTCAATCCTCGCTGCAGTTGCCGGGCAACGACGAGGTCAACGACGCCGCCTCGGAGGCGGGCGCGATCGCCGTCGCGCCGGGCGACCGGCTGCCCGGCATCCCCCGCCACAGCCTGAAGGCCGGCATCCGGCAGGCGATTACCGACGCCTGGGACGCGGCCGTCGAGACGGTCGTCGCGTCGAGCCGGGTCTTCGTCGGCGACGAAGGCAACGATCAGGCCCCGCTGGATGGCTACGGGGTGGTGAACCTGCGCTCGTCGTACCGGCTCGATCGGGGCATCGAGCTGTTCGTGCGGGTGGACAACCTGCTCGACGCGTGGTACGCGACGGCCGGCGTGCTGGCCGAGCTCGAGCTGTATCTGCACGAAGTGCCCGACGCCGGCGATCCGCGGTTCATCGGGCCCGGCCAGCCGCGCAGCGCCTTCGCGGGCGTCCGCGTGCGGTTCTGAACCGGCGGACGGACGGCGGCCACCGCCGCGTCCACGCCGGCTCCTATGCTTTGGACGGCCGGGCGGCGGAGAGTTGCACCAGGGTCTCTAGGCCGAGGTTCCCCCCGCTCAGCACGACGACGGTGGCGCCCGGAGCCGGCGGCTGATTCGACGGCTCTGCGCCCGACGCGGTGAGGAGCGCGGCCAGGGTCGCGGCGCCACTGGTCTCCACGACGAGTTTGGCCCGGCGAAACAGCCAGAGCACGGCGTCGGCAATCGGATCGTCGTCGACGGTGACCATCTCGTCGACGAAACGCTGGACGTGGTGGAAGGTCAGGTCGCCGGGGCGCACCGGCAGCAGTCCGTCGGCCAGGCTCGCCACCCGGTCGAGGGAGACCGGCCGGCCGGCCGCCAGCGACGCGGTCATCTTGGCGGCGCCGCTGGGCTCGACCCCGATCACCTGGACCTCGGGCCGCTGCTGCTTGACGGCGGCCGCGACGCCGGCCACCAGCCCCCCGCCCCCCACCGGCACGAGGACGCGGGCGACGGCCGGGCAGTCGTGCAGGATCTCCAGGCCCACCGTGCCCTGGCCGGCGATGATCCAGGGGTGGTCGAACGGCGGCACCATCTGCAGTTGCCGGGCCTGCGCCACCGCCTCGGCCCGCAGCTTCCGCTCGGTCGACGTCGTCCCCTCGAAGAGGATCTCGGCCCCGAGGGCCCGGGCGCCCTCGACCTTGACGGCGGGGGCGGTCGTCGGCATGACCACCACCGCGGGCACGCCGACCCGGCCCGCGGCCATCGCCACCGCCTGCGCGTGGTTGCCCGACGAATAGGTGATGACCCCGTGGCGGCGGGCGGCCGGGTCGAGCTGCGCGATGAAGTTGGTGGCGCCGCGTATCTTGAAGGCGCCGGCCGCCTGCAGGTTCTCGCACTTGGCGTAGACCGGCCGCTCCCCGTCCAGCGGCAACCGCAGCAGCGGGGTGCGGCGAACGGCCCCCTCGATACGCCGCGCGGCCTCTTCGATGGCGTTCACCGGAACGACGCTGGGCATGCGGCGCAGTATACCGGCAGCCCGGCTCCGGTTTCAGCGCCCCGGCGGCGCGGCCGGCGGCCGGTATACTGGGCAGAGATGTCGAGCGTCCACGTGCGGACCGCATTGCGGGTCGCGTTCCTGCTTGCGATCACCGTCTCCGGCTTGGCCGCGCAGGACGAGGAGCCGATCGGCCGCTACATCATCGACCTTCGGGGCTCGAGGGTGAGCCTTAGCCAGAACGAGGCGCTGGCCTCGGTCCGAGACCTCCGCCCGGATCAGCTCGCCACGCGCGGCCTCGCGCTCGACCTCGGCGGCCACTTCTATTTTTTCCGCTTGGGACCGGTCACCTTCGGCTTGGGCGCCTCCATCCTGTCCACCGCAGCGCACCGCCCGCCGGAACTACCCATGGCGGTAGAGCCCATGCCGGAGATCGACCCGGTCCCCGAGGGGCCCATCGTCACCTCGCGGTTCACCGCGATCTCGCCGCAGATCTCGTTCAACTTCGGGCACCGGAACGGATGGAGCTACGTGAGCGGCGGACTGGGCACCTCGCGGCTGAACGTGTACGCGGAGCAGCCGACGACCCCGCCGCAACGACGATCGCGCACCCTCAACTACGGCGGGGGGGCCCGGTGGTTCCTCACCCCGAACGTGGCGCTGTCGCTGGATCTGCGGTTCTTCGCCATCAGTCCGCTGGAGCAGTTCGGGGAGCAACCCGGATCGCCGCGCATGACGTTGATGGCGGCCAACGTCGGCGTTTCCCTCCGATGACCGGCCCCGGCCGGGGCGGCCGCCGGTTTCGACCATAATGCGCCCATGAAGCGGGACACCCTGCTCGACTATTTCGACGATCGCCTGCGCGGGGACACCGAGTTCCTCGTCCACGACGACGGCTACAGGGTGCGGCGGCACAGCTACGACGCGGTGCGGCGGGCGTCGACCGCCTTCGCGGCGCGCCTCGCCGGGGCGGGGGTCGGCGCCGGGGACACGGTGCTGTTCTGGGGCGAGAACCGCCCGGAGTGGATCGTCGCCTTCTGGGGGTGCCTGCTGCGCGGCGTGGTCGTGGTTCCGATCGACTACCGGGCCTCGTCCGAGCTTCTCGAAGCCATCGCCCGGCGGGTCGACGCCCGGATCCTCCTGACCGGCGACGACGTCGCGCCGGCGCGGGTCGACGGGATCGAGACTTGGCGATTCAGCGAGCTGCGCACGCCCGAGGCGGACCGGGACCCGCCGGCCGCCGCCGCCCACGCCCCCGCTTCCGGCGACACCGCGGAGATCGTGTTCACATCCGGGGCGACCTCCGAGCCCAAGGGCGTCGTCATCACCCACCGGAACGTGCTGGCGAACATCGTCCCGGTCGAGCGCGAGGTGCTGAAGTATCGCCGCTACGCCCGTCCGTTCCGGCCGGTGCGGTTTCTCAACCTGCTGCCGTTGAGCCACATGTTCGGACAGGCTCTGGCCACGTTCATCCCCCCGATGCTGCCGGGCACCTGCGTGTTCATGAAGGGCTACAGCCCGCAGGCCATCGTCCAGCAGATTCGCAGCCGGCGGATCTCGGTGCTCGTCTGCGTCCCGAAGATCCTGGATGTCCTGAAGGAGCACGTGGTCCAGATCGCCCCGGAGACCGCCGAGCCGGCCACCGGGCTGGGGGTGGCCCGCCGCTGGTGGCGCTACCGCCGGGTGCACCGGCTGTTCGGGCTGAAGTTCTGGTGCTTCATCGTCGGCGCCGCGCCCCTGGACCCGGATCTCGAGGCGTTCTGGCAGCGTCTGGGCTTCCTCGTCGTACAGGGCTACGGCCTGACCGAGACGGCGCCGATCGTGACCCTGAACCACCCGTTCAGAACCCGGCGCGGCTCGGTCGGCACCCCCATCGCGGGGATGCAGGTCAAGATTGCCGCCGACGGCGAGATCCTGGTGAAAGGCGACAACGTCACCACCGGCTACTTCGGGGGGACGGCCGAGGACGACGCCGTCTTCGAGGACGGCTGGTTCCACACCGGCGATCTGGGCGCCCTCGACGACGCCGGCCGCCTGCAGGTGCACGGCCGCAAGAAGGAGATGATCGTCACCCCGGAGGGGCTCAACGTCTTCCCCGAAGATGTCGAGCGGGTGGTCGACACCCTGCCCGGCGTGGAAGAGTCGGCCGTCATCGGTCTGACCCGCGACGGCAGCGAGCGCGTGTACGCGGTCGCCGTGCTGGACGCCTCGGCATCTCCCGGCGACGTTGCGCGCTCCGCCAACCGTCGCCTCGCCGACCACCAGAAGGTCCGCGACGTCCTGGTGTGGCCCGGAGACCGGCTTCCGCGCACCGAGGGCACGCGGAAGCTCAAGCGGCGCGCCGTGAAGACCTGGGCGGTGCAGGGTCAGGCGCCAGCGCCCGCCGCCCGGTCCGGCGGGGAACGATCCGTGTCGTCGATCCTCGAACGCATCGCCGGCAATCCGGTGGACCGCGGCACCCGCCTCGACGAGCTGGGCCTGAGCTCGCTCGAGCGCGTCGAACTGATGATGACCCTCGAGGCCGAGCTGGACGTCGCGGTCGACGAGCGGGGAGTGGGCGGCGCCGCGACGGTCGCGGATCTCGAAGCGCTGATCACGTCGTCCGCCGGCAGGTCCCGCCCGGACCAGCCGTTCCCCGCCCCGCGATGGAATCAGGCCTGGCCGGTCCGGCTCCTCCGCCGGGTGGCCCTCGCGGTGTGGCTCCTTCCCATGACCCGTCTCTTCGCCTGGATCCGGGTGGAAGGGCGCGAGCACGTGTCCGGCGTCGACGGTCCGGTGGTCTTCGCCGCCAATCACCAGAGCTTCATCGACCCGTCGGTGATTCTCGCCGCCCTGCCGAGGGCGAAGCGCTACCGCGTGGTGACCGCGATGTCCAAGGAGTTCTTCCCCGCCCACTTCGCCCCCGAGCGCCATACCCGGATGGAACGATTCACCAGCAGCCTCAACTACTATCTGTCGACCGGCTTCTACAACGCGTTCCCGCTCCCGCAGCGCGAGGCCGGCACGCGAGACGCCCTGCGCTATGCCGGCGAGCTCATCAGCGCCGGCAACTCGCTGATCATCTTCCCCGAGGGAGAACGCGTGACGGGCGATGCCATCGCCCGTTTTCGGCCCGGCGCGACGATGCTCGCGGCCCGGCTGGACGTGCCGGTGATACCGGTGCGGCTGCGCGGGATCGACCGCGTGCTCGGACGCGACCTCCGGATGGCGCGCCCGGGCCGGGTGCACGTCCGTTTCGGACCCCAGCGGCGCCTGCAGGGTTCGGACTACACGGCGATGGCGGCCGAGCTAGAGGCGGCGGTGAAGGCGCTGTGAAATCCCGGACTTTGCATGCGCCGGGCCGATGTGCAAGACTTGGGCAGGAGGCGGAGCGGTCCGGGGAGTTTGCCGTCCTCGAATGCGGTGCGGATAGGTTGTAGTCTGCCGAGCGGCAGCGCACCCACGGGACGGTGACGAGGAGGAGTGTGGCAAAGGACGATCTCATCGACGTACAAGGCACGGTCATGGCAGTGCACAGCGGCGGGCTGTACAGAGTGCAGTGCGACGCGGGCCATGAAGTTCTCGCCCAATTGAGCGGCCGCATGCGACGGTTTCGCATCAAGGTCGTACCGGGTGATCGGGTCACCGTCGGCGTCTCCCCCTACGATCCGGTCCGAGGCATCATCACCTTCCGGGCTCGCTGACCATTTTGGATTCCCATACAACACGAAGACGACCCCGGCGCGGGCGCCGCCCCGCGGGCCATCCGAAACGACATTCAGTCCTTTCCGCGAAGGACTTCGCGGCGCCATCGGCCGAGTTGACGCTGCCGGCCGCCGTGGTCGACGCGCAACCGATTCCCTTCGACGAACTGCATCTCGACCCGGCCCTCGCGGAAGGGGTTCGAGACCGCGGTTTCGCCACCACCACCCCGGTGCAGTCCGCCGTCTTTCCGCTCGTGGCGAGCGACCGCGATCTGATCGCCGCCGCGGAAACCGGAAGCGGCAAGACGGCAGCCTATCTGTTGCCGGTGCTTGACCGCTTGCTCAAGCAGCCGCAGGATCCCGGCGGAGCGGCCCGCCCCCGCGGAACCCGGGCGCTGGTCCTGGCGCCGACCCGCGAGCTGGTGGTGCAGATAGAAGACGACCTCCAAGGGTTCGTCTATCACACCGGGCTCGCGAGCGCGGCCGTCTTCGGGGGCACCCCGATGTCTCCACAGATCCAGGCCCTCGCCGCCGGCGTCGACATCGTCGTCGCGACCCCCGGACGCCTGCTCGATCATCTGCGCAGCGGGATCCCCGGTTTCGCGCAGATCGATACGCTGATTCTCGACGAGGCCGACCGCATGCTGGACATGGGGTTCTGGCCCGACGTCCGCCGCATCGTCGCCAGCCTGCCGCCCGGTCCGCGATCGGAGCATTCGGGACGTCAGACCCTGCTGTTCTCGGCGACAATACCCGACTGCGTCCTGACCCCGCTGTCGGAGCTGGCGCACGATCCGGCCTACGTCCAGATCGGCCAGCGGGGGAAGCCGGCCGCAGGCATCTCCCACGCCGTCGAACGGATGCCGTCGTCCCGAAAGACCGCATGGCTCACGTCGTTCCTGGGCAAGGCCTCGGGATCGGTCCTGGTCTTCGTCAACACCAAGCGCGGCGCGGAACGGCTGGCGCGGGCGCTGTCGAGCGCCGGGATCAAGGCCACCTCCCTGCACGCGGATCGATCGCAGGCGCTGCGGCTCGCGGCCGTCGGGGGATTCCGCAGCGGGCGCTACCGGGTGCTGGTCGCCACCGACGTCGCGGCGCGGGGACTCGACATCGACGGCATAAAGTACGTCGTGAATTTCGAGGTGCCGCACAACCGTGACACCTACGTGCACCGCGTGGGGCGAACCGCCCGGCTCGACGCCACCGGCAGCGCGCTGACGCTCGCGGCGCCGGCCGAGTTGCAGGCGATCGAGGCGCTGCAGAGCTCGATCGATTTTCAGCTACGGTAGCGCACCATGTGGAGCGACGATTCGGGCCGGCCCAAGGAGCCCGCGCCGGCCCGGACCGAAAAACAGCCCGCCCGCACCACCGACGAGCCGGAGCCCACTCCGGCCGCGGCCCGTTTCCAGAAATGCCGGTGGTCGGTGACCGAAGACGAGCAGGAGTACTGTTCGAACCCCGATGTCCTGCCCTACGCCGGCAAGGGGGGCTTCACCCCGGAAGCGTGGTGCCTCGACTGCGCCCTCTACAAGCTGCGCCGGAAAGCCAGAAAACCGCGGCGGGTCGACGACGACTATCCGTACTAGCCCCTGCCGCGGAACGGCTACGGCTCGACGTGCACTTCCGCCAGGCCGATACCGCGCTCGCCGGCGACGGCGTAGAGGAGGTAGGTGCGCCCGCCCTCTTCGTAGATCGCGGGATCCCGCAGCTGATTCACGGGGACGTCGATCGAGCCGCCGCGGGACGGTTCTATCGGCAGCTCCGCGCCTTCCCACATCCGCTCCGGGCGCAGCACCTCCACCGATGGGTTCTCGGTCCAGGTGCGCCAGTCCCCGCCGAAGTCGATGCGGGACTGCAGGATGTGCTCGGGCGCGTCGCCGCGCCGCGTGTAGAACACGAGCAGCGAGTCGCCCCGCTTCAGCAGCGCCGAGTGCCGCATGTCGGGATTGAACAACGCCGGCCCCTCCTCGAAGTCGGAGAGACCGTCCCGCGACCGGTAGACGACGCCGGGCATCGCCAGGGCGTACCAGAAGCCGTCGTGACGGAACGCGCGAAAGTACGGCCGGCCGAGAATCTCCGGCCGGCCCTCGAAGTGCAGGCCGTCGCGAGACACGGCGGCGCGGGTGACCTGCCGGCCCGCGTCCCGGCCATGGATGTACATCACGATCTGCCGCCGTTCGTCGACGACGTGCACGTCCGGCGAAGCGATGTGCACGTAGGCGCCGGGGGGCGCACACGGCGGGCAGGTGGTCGGGAAGTGCGAGTCGGCCAACTGCAGGACGCCCGGCTCGTGGGTGGTCCACGGCCCGGTCAGGGCATCGGCATACGCGAGCCGGATGTAGATGCCGCGGTGGTCGGCGAAGTAGAGATAGTAGCGCCCCAACCGGTTCTCCACCCAGTCCGGCACCCGGATGAGCGACGGGCCGGCGATGTTGCCGCCCATCGAGGCATCCATGTCGGGCCCGATGATGGGGCCGTCGACGAGCCGCTCGATACGGACGGTCTGGGCGACACCCCGCCCGGCCGAGCCGATCAGCACCAGGAGCACGCAGAAACACGACACTCGACGCATGATGGCTACTCCGTGAACTCCCTGGCCAGCTCGATCCACTCGCCATACGGCGCCAGCTCCCGGTAGGCGCGCCAGTGCGCCCTGGCTTCGCGGGAGCGGCCGGTCTTTTCGAGCGTCACGGCCAGGTAGAAATGGGCGTCGGGATAGGCGGGGTCCATCTCGAGCGCGAGGCGATAGTGTCGGACCGAATCTTCATGGCGGCCGAGATCGTGATGAATGTTCCCCAGGTTGAAATGGGCCTCGAAGCACTCGCCGTCCAGATGCATGGCCCGCTCGTACAGGGCCTGCGCCTCCACCAGCTCGTCGCGGGCGTAGTGGACGTTGGCGAGATTGATCAGCGCCGGCACCAGGTTCGGATCCAGCATCAGCGCCTTGCGATAGGCGATGCCGGCCAGAGCCTGGTCGCGCTGATCGCCCTCGTCGAGGGCGGCCCCTTCCTGAAAACAGGAAACCGCCAGTGACATCTGGACGGACGACCCCGGCTGAATTCCACCGTCACCCGGCGCCCCCGCGTCGATCGATCGCTGGCGCCGGGCGGGCAAGGCCAGGATGGTGGCCGGCGGCGGATCCTGCCGGCCTTGATCGAAATCGAGGGTCAACTGGCCGTGAAGCCTCGCCTCCAGCGCCCGCAGCACCGCCCGGAACGACACGCCGCGCTCGAGGTCGCCGCTCACGCCGCGAACGGTTCGCAGGCCCTGGAATCCGTAGTAGCGATCGGTGTCGGTACGCGCGGCGAGACGGATCAGCGACCGGTTCTCGAGGCAGCGAAGATGCTCTGCCCGAATCCGCGGATATCGGCGGCGAATCCGGCGCGTGCTGTAGTACCGGCGATCGAGGACTTCGACCGTCGGCAGACCGCCGAGGCGGCAGAAGTCGCCTTCGGCCAGGATTCGCACCCGGCCCGGAGTCGCCGCGTTGGCCTCCTTCGCCTTCCGCAGCTTGAGACTGCGTCCCGCGGACCGTCCCGTGGCACGCCTCGCCGCGAGCGAGCCCTCCCCCACGACCAGCATGGTGGTCCGCGCGGTCACGTCATCGGCCGCGACACCCCCCAACTGCTCCACGAGCTGCCGGGCAGCCCGGTGATGGAGCGAGGCCAATCTCCCCGCGAAGACCACGACCTGATCGCGAAATGGAGAATCCGCAAGTAAAGGCACTATGCCACCGCGTGGAAGATGAATGAGAATAGTCCCGAAGTCAAGCCGCCGGCACGGCGCGTCGCGCGCTGCCGCAACCGGCCGCACACGACCGCCGTGGAACGAACCCCGGACATGCGCCGCGGATGCCATGCGTCGAACGATTCTCGCGGGTGACGTCGGTGGCACCAAGACGTGGCTGGGCCTGTTCGACGCAGGCCCACCGCGCCCGGTGCCGATTGAGAGGGCGCGCTACGCGACGCTCGAATTCGACGGGCTCGCGGACATGGTGGTCCGTTTTCTCGAGGACGCCGGCATCCGCGAGACGCCGGCGGCGGCCTGCTTCGGGGTGGCCGGGCCGGTGCGGAACGGGGTCTCGCAACTCACCAACGTCCCGTGGGCGGCGGATGCCGGCGAGATCGGCGATCGCTTCGGGGTGGCGCCGGTCAACCTGCTCAACGACCTGGAAGCGATGGCCTGGGCCGTCCCCCAGCTTGCCGCGCACGAGCTGGCGGTTCTGCACCCCGGGGTCCCCGCGGCCGGCGGCAACGCCGCGCTGATCGCTCCCGGCACGGGGCTCGGGGAAGCCGGCCTGCACCGGGTCGGCGCCCGCCTGATTCCGATGCCCTCGGAGGGAGGGCACGCCGATTTCGCCGCCCGCACGCCGCGCGAACTCGAGTTCGCGGCGGCGTTCTCGGCAGACCGGGGACGTGTCTCCCTCGAGGACGTGGTCTCGGGGCCGGGACTGGTCAACCTGCATGCTTTCACGCACCGCACGGCCGCCTGCACCGCCGATCCGTTGCCGGACGATCGCCGGCGCCAGCCCGCCGCGGTCACCGCGAACGCCCGCGCCGGCACCTGCGCGGCGTGCACGGAAACGCTGCGCCTGTTCGTGTCGGCGCTCGGGGCGGCGGCGGGAAATCTGGCCCTTCGGACCCTGGCCACCGCCGGGGTCTATATCGGAGGCGGCATCGTGCCCAACCTGCTGCCCGCCGTGCGGGCGGGTGACTTCATCCATGCCTTCGCCGACAAGCCTCCGATGCGCACCCTCCTCGAAGGGGTGCCGGTGCACGTGATCCTCGAGGAGCACCCGGCCCTGCTCGGGGCCGCCATTGCCGCCCGCGATCTCTCGGAGTAGACGACATGCCCGCAAGGAGGAAGGACGGTACTCACGTGCATCTACGGCGCAGACTCCTCATCGTCGCAGTCCTGATGGTCACTCCGGCACCGCCGGCGCTCGCCCAGCCGGTCGAGCCGATCGCCTATACGGTGCGGTTCCCTGCTCCGCACACCCACTACGTCACGATCGACGCCAGGTTCCCGACCGAGGGCCGGCCCGACGTCGAGCTGATGATGGCGGTGTGGACGCCGGGGTCGTATCTGGTTCGCGAGTACGCCCGGCACATCGAAGGGGTCACCGCCCGCACCCCGAGCGGCGACCGATTGCCGGTGGAAAAGTCCCGGAAGAACCGGTGGCGGGCGGCCACCGGCGGCGCGGACGCCATCGTGGTCTCCTACCAGGTCTACGGGCGCGAGATGTCGGTGCGCACGAACTGGATCGAGGCCGACTTCGCGATGCTGAACGGCGCTCCGACGTTCCTCACCCTCGCCGGCGAGGACGGCCCGCGTCGCCACGACGTCATCCTGGAGCTCCCGGCCGGGTGGCGCGGAACCGCGACGGGGCTGCCCCCGCACCCCGGCGGCGCCCCCCACACCTATCGCGCCCGCGACTTCGACACCCTGGTCGATTCACCGATCGTCGCCGGCAATCCGGCGGTCTATCCGTTCACCGTGGCCGGGGTGCCCCACCAGCTCGTCAACCTCGGCGAATCGGGGATCTGGAACGGCCCGCGGTCGGCGGAAGACGCGGAGCGGATCACGCGCGAGCTGCACCGGATGTGGGGGCTGATGCCGTACGAGCGCTATCGGTTCCTGAACCTGATCACCGAAGCGGGCGGCGGTCTGGAACATCGCAACTCGACGCTGCTCATGACCAGCCGCTGGGCGACGTCGTCACGCGCTCGGTATCTGCGCTGGCTCGGCCTGGTCGCCCACGAGCAGTTCCACGCGTGGAACGGGAAGCGTCTCCGGCCGATCGAGCTCGGGCCGTTCGACTACGAGGCCGAGGTCCATACCGAGAGCCTGTGGGTCGTCGAAGGGCTGACCTCCTACTATGCGGATCTCGTGGTGCACCGGGCGGGGCTCTCCACCGAGGCAGAGTATCTGGAGGCGCTGTCGCGCCAGATCCGCGGGCTGCAGACCACGCCGGGACGGGCGGTGCAACCGGTCGCGCTGGCGTCCTACGACGCGTGGATCAAGTTCTACCGCGGCGACGAGAACTCGCGGAACACCTCGGTCAGCTACTACACCAAGGGAGCCGTGGTCGGTTTTCTCCTCGACATGCGAGTACGCGCCGCGACCGGCGGCGCGAGCACCCTCGACGACGTCATGCGGCGCGCCTACGCCAGGTTTTCGGGGGCCCGCGGGTTCATGCCGAACGAGTTCCGGGCCACGGCGGAGGCGGTTGCCGGCGAGGCGCTCTCGGGCTGGTTCGCGCACGCCCTCGATTCGACCGGCGAGCTGGACTACGCGGAGGCCCTGGACTGGCTCGGGCTGACCGTCGGCGACGACCCCGAACCGGACGAGGACGGCTGGCTCGGTGTGGTCACGCGCACCGCCGGCGGCCGTCTCCTGGTGGCGCAGGTGCCCCGGGACACCCCGGCCCACGCGGCCGGCTTCAACGTCGACGACGAGATTCTCGCGATCGGCGACCACCGGGTGCTGCCGTCCGCATGGAACGCGCGGATCGCCGAGGCCGGGCCGGGCGCCCTCCTCGACGTGCTGGTGGCGCGGCGGGGCGCGCTCCGACGGATTCCGGTCGAGGCGGCGGCGGCGCCGGCGCAACGCTGGGAGCTGCAGCCGGTCGAAGATCCGACCCCGGCGCAGACGCGGAACCGCGAGGCTTGGCTGTCGGGCCGCAAGGAGTCTGCGCCGTAGAACGGCGCCGCCTCCCCTGGGAGGCGCCGATTCCCTGGAGGTTGGGTTGGGCGGCAATCGGAGCCGCAAGGCGACGATTTCGGGGCTGGCTGCCGCGAGCCGGAGCCGCGTGTCAGCAGACGGTGCCGAACGCGAATCCCGCCTGGCGCAGCTCCGGCACCAGCGCGGCGGTGGCTTCGACGGCGTACTGGCGGTCCGGGCGCGGATCTTCATGGTGGCCGTCGTGCATCACGATGATGTCGCCGTCGGATACCCGCCCCGCGAACCGCCGCACCAGCCGCGCCGGGTCCCGCGTCCGGAACCAGTCCCAGTCCCAGAGGAACCAGCCCCATCCGACCAGGGTGTGGTCGATCCGCCGGAGCCCCTCGTACATCTGTCCGCTGCGCCATCCGCCGTGCGGCCGGAACGCCGGACACGGCCGGTGGCCGGTGAGCCGCTCGATGCGGTCGGCGGCCGCGACAAGGGTCCGGCCGAGGGCGTCCGGGGTCAGCAGCATCAGCCGACGCGTATGCGAATGCAGCGCCACCGCGTGCCCCTCCCGGAACATCCGCTCGACCATGGGCGCGGTCTCGGCGTCGAGGTGCCGATCGAGGACGAAGAACGTGGCGACCGCCCCCTCGCGGGCCAGCACGTCAAGCAGCGCGGGGGTCGCCGTCGGGTTCGGGCCGTCGTCGTAGGTGAGATAGAGTGTGGGCGCGCCGCCGACCGGCATGCTCCAACGGGAGGACGCCGGGGTCAGCGCGTCCAGCAGGAACGGAAAGGGAGCGATATGGGAGAGCGCCAGCAGACCGGCCCCGGCAGCGACGAACAGCAGGAACATCGGCGTAATCCTGGTCGTGGTCGGCCCATGCCGGCGGGCGGGGCCGGCGCCGCCATGGCCCTGGTTCTGGGCCTCCTCGCCTGCACGGCTCCGGCCGACGTGCTCGACGCCTCGTCAGGCGCAGGGAACGCGGCCACCCAGTCCCCGTCCGACCGGGAGAGCGACCGCATGCGCATGGTCGAGCGACAGCTCATCGCCCGCGACATCACCGACCCCCGCGTGCTCGACGCCATGCGGCGGGTGCCGCGCGACCGCTTCGTCCCGCAAGATCTGCTCCAGCGGGCCTACGACGATCGGCCGCTGCCGATCGGCTACAGGCAGACCATTTCCCAACCCTACGTCGTGGCCTACATGACCCAGGCCCTGCAGTTGGCGCCGGACGCGCGGGTGCTCGAAATCGGCACCGGGTCGGGCTATCAGACGGCGGTGCTCGCGGAGCTGACCGCCGCCGTCTACTCCATCGAAATCGTTCCCCCGCTGGCCGCGCGCGCCGCCGCCGCCCTGGCCGAGCTGGGCTACGACAACGTACAGGTCCGGGAAGGAGACGGCTACGCCGGGTGGCCCGAGGCAGCGCCGTTCGACGCCATCATGGTGACCGCCGCACCGGACCACGTCCCGCAACCCCTGGTCGACCAGTTGGCGGTCGGAGGACGGATGATCGTCCCGGTGGGAGCGAACCGCCAGACGCTGACGGTCCTGACTCGCACCGGCGCAGGCGTCACCGAGGAAGCGACGCTCCCGGTGATCTTCGTGCCGATGACCGGCGAGGCGGAACGCCGCTGAGATGGCCGCTACGACACGGTGGCCGGGGCGGCGGCGCCGAGGGCGGCAATCGACACCTGGGCCGCGATCCGCTTCGCCACGTCGCGAAACGCCTGGGCCGCCGGCGACTCCGACTCCGACGTGACGATCGGATTCCCGGTGTCCCCTCCCTCGCGGATCGGCTGATAGATCGGAATCCTCCCGAGGAACGGGATCCCCGCCGCCTCCGCCGCCGCCTCGCCGCCGCCTTTCCCGAAGATGTCGCTCTCGTGGTCGCAGGTCGGGCACACGAAGTGGCTCATGTTCTCGACCAGGCCGAGGACCGGCACGTTCAGCTTCCGGTACATCGCCACCGCGCGGCGGGAGTCCGCGACGGAGACGACCTGCGGGGTCGTCACCACGACCGCCCCCGACACCGGCACCGTCTGACTCAGGCTCAGCGCGATGTCTCCGGTCCCCGGGGGCATGTCGACCACCAGGTAGTCGAGCTCGTCCCACCGCACCTCCCGGAAGAACTGCTGCACGACGCCGTGCAGCATCGGGCCGCGCCAGATGATGGGGGTCTCGTCCTGGGTCAGGAACCCCATCGACACCACGGAAATCCCGTACTTCCGCGCGGGCACGATCTTCTTGCCGTCGGTCTCGAGCTGGGCGCTGATGCCCAGCATGATCGGCAGATTGGGTCCGTAGACGTCGGCGTCTATCAGGCCGACCCGCCCCCCGTAGCGGGACAGGGCCAGGGCGAGATTCACCGCCACCGTGCTCTTGCCGACGCCCCCCTTGCCGGCCCCGACCGCGATGACGTTCTTGACCCCGGGGATGGGGGCGCGGCCCGCGTCCGCCGAGGCCACTGCCCGCACGTTCGCGGTCATCTCGACGTTGACGCCGCTCACCCCGTCGAGGGCGGAGACGGCGGCCACCGCCTGATCGTGCATCTGCTCCTTGACCGGGCACGCCGGCGTCGTCAACTCTATGGCGAACGACACCTCCCCGGCCTCGATGCGCAGATTCTTGACGAATTCGAGGCTGACGATGTCACGGCCCAGATCCGGATCCCGCACGACGCGAAGCGCTTCCATCACCACGGACGGTTCGACTGACTGCATGGTCCTCAACACTTCCCGGTCACGATGACGTGACCCCAACGGAACTCTCAGCTTAGTCAGATCGTAGAAACTCTGACAAGTGTACTCGCATGGACGGCCGGACACGCACGCGTGTCCGACCGCCGGTTCCTGCCTCCGGAGATGACGATGACCGACGAACAGACGCCCGATTCGGCGACGCCGCCGCCACCGCCTCCCCCGTCCCCGCCGGCTTCGCCGCCCGCCGAATCCGCGCCCCCGGGGCCGGTGTCACCGAACCGGGGGCTGATGATCGTGCTGGCGTACCTGTGGTTGCTGGCCATCGTCCCGCTCCTCGTGGAAGAGCACGACCCGGAGGTGCGGTGGCACGCCAAGCACGGACTGGTCCTCTTCGGGACCGAGTTCATGGGGTTCATGGCCCTCGCTATCTTGAGCGGCATCGTAGGCTGGCTCGCTTTCCTGCTGGTCCCGCTGGCGCAGCTCGGGATACTGGTGCTCCACATCGCCTGCATCGGGAAGGGACTGCAGGGCGGCCGGTTGCTGATACCGGGAATCAGCGAGTACACCGACAAGTTCTGACTGACAGCCAGCGGCAGAACCCCGCGTCGCACCGAGGCCGGCGAGGGGCGCGGTTCAGGCAGGATGCTTCGCCGGCCGAATGCAGCGGGACCTCTTGCCACGGGCTGCCAAGGGCTCGCGGCGAACCCGGGCTCCCGCACCCGCTGTCGGCAGTCCGGGTGGGGCGAACGGCGCCGTGGACGGTCACGGAACGGATATTCGCAGCTGGATGCGGGCGGCCGGGGCATAGGGCGGGGTCACGTCGAAACGCACACAGGTGCCGTCCTGCACCCCCGGCGGCACCACGAGCTGAACCTGGTGCGGCAGCAGCCCCGCCCCGCTGCCGTCGCACGCACCGCAGGGGTCGAGCCAGACCTCGCCGCGTCCCCCGCAGGCGGGGCAGGTATGCCGCAGGGACACGTCGAACGGCACGCTGACCCCGCTGTCCGCTTGCGACGGGGTCAGGCGCACGTCGGCGGACAGGGCGCACGGAGCGGTTGCGCCGAAGAACGACCGGCGCATGCGGCCGACGAGCTTCGACATCGACGGGAAGTCGACGTCGACTTCGTCGAGAAAAGCATCCTCGCACCCCGCGGCATGCGATCCCGGCACCGCCTCGGCCCCGGTCCCATCCCGATCCGGCGTGTTCACGGCGTACGCCACGTGCCACGAATCGAGCCGGTCACGAAAACCCGGCTCGCCGCGCCGCGCCCGGCACCGCCGGGCGAGCTCGCGATATGCACGCCGAACCTCGTGGAGCGTGGGCGAATGCGGCAACCCGAGTCTCCGGTGACGGTCGGACATCGGCCACCTACGATAGGAGTGGGCCTCCAGCCTTGTCAATACTTGTCAATGGAGGAGCCAAGTGCTAACGTCCCCGTATGCCCGACCCGGCGGCGCCGACGGGAAACCCGGACGGTCCCAGGTTGCTGACCTGTCCGGACTGCGGCGGGATCCTCGAACCCACCGCCCCGCCCTGGCAGACGTTGATGGACTCGCTCCCGTCGAACCGAACCAACCGCCCGGAACGCGAGACCGGTCGCTGGCAGTGTCTGATCTGCGGGTATCGACAGTCCTAGCGCGACCTTGCGGGTCGCGTTGGAAGTTTCGCTGGCGCGAAACTTCTACGGCGCAAGCTCCTGGCAGGAACACCGGCCCTTCGGTACGATACGATGTCGAGCGCCTATGACGACTGACAGCATCCAGTTGGACATCAGAACCGCGTCCCACGGCGCGCATTGGATTTCCTGGGTCACCCGGGACGGCCGCGAGGAACCGCTCGATTCGGTCATCCTCGTGGGTCGCACCGAGGCCGAGGCCGAAGCCGAGGCCCGCACCTGGGCGGACCGGCTCGCCGCCGATCCGGTCCTGATCCGGAGCTGATCGCGCCCGTCCGCGGTTTAATCGCGGACGCGGTCAGGTCAGATACAGCAGGCGGCCGTCGACCCGGCGACTCCCGAACAGGGCCTGCGCCGCCTCCAGATAGAGCGCGAGCTGCGATTCGTGTTCCGGCCGGGCGGCGCCGGTCTTGATTTCGATGACCGTCACCCGCCCGTCGGGCCACCGGCGCAGACAATCGATCGCCCCGCGGACGAAGATCGGTCCGGCGCCGCCGTCGGGATCCGGCCGGCGGAGCGTGAACGGGACCTCGAAGAGACAGTCCCCTCGCAGGAGCGCGGTGACCTCGTCCCTCTCGACGGCCCGCCGGTAGATGCCCGCGGCATCGTCGGCCAACGCGCGATAGTCTGCCCGCGCCCGCTCCTCCCGCTCCATCGCCCCCACGACTCGGTCCAGGAAATCCGCCCCTTCGGCGCCGGGTCCGGCCGCTTCCCCATCGTCCCGCAGGAGCCGGTGCACGAGACGCCCCACGACGGGGTCGACCCCGCCGGTCCGATCCGGCATGCCCGTCGCCGGCATGCCGCCCGCCAGCGTTGTGACCGCGACCCGCGGCGCGCCCCCGGCCGGGCGCCACGGCTCGAACCGGTCCGGCGCGGCGGGGGCGGGCGCACCGGAGTGGCGGAAGGCGACCCGAGCCGTCTCCGGCCCGACGACGGCAAACGCATGCGCGCGGCCCGACGGGCCGGCCCACGTCGTCCGGTGTTCCTGCGCGGAGCCCGACGCGAGCTGCGCGAGCAGCGCCGGCGGCACCACCGCCGCGAAGCTGCCGGCCCCCGCCTTGATGGTCCCGCCGGTCAGGGTGGCCGACAGATACAGGCGATCCCGCGCGCGGGTCGCGGCGACATAGAGGAGACGCTTGGTCTCCTCTATGTCGCGGCCCCGCTGATCCTGGTCGGAACCGGATCGGAACGAGGCCACCGAAACCGACGGCTCACCGTCACCCCGGTCGGCCACCACCCGTATCGGCGGCGGCGGCCCACCCGCTCCGCGGGCCAGCTCCACCAGGAACACCACCGGGAACTCCAGCCCCTTCGCGGCATGGACGGTCATCAGGTTGACCGCGTCGAACGCGTCGACGACGGCATTCGACACGTCGCCGGAGAGACGGTCGACGTGCTCGGCGATCCGGGCCACGGTGGCGAACCCGCGATTCTGCACCCGGCGGACCAGTCCGCGCAGCTTCTTCAGGTTTTCCCGTGCCTGCAAGAGGCGCGGCCCCCGCAGCTCGAACGCGTAGGCGCAGTCGGCGAGGATGTGGTCGACCAGCTCGGCGGGGGGAATCCGGTCGACGGCGGTCAGCCACCGGGGCACGCTCGCGCGCAGCCGCAGCAGGAGGTCCCGGTCCAACCCGTCCAACCGTTGCAGCAGGGATTCCGGACCGTCCGGCCGGAGGGACTCGGCGAGATGACCGGCCAGCTCGGCGAGGGCGCGATCGGTGACTCCCACCAGCCGCGACCGGAGGAACGCGGCCGTCCGGAGCTCGGAGGCGGGATCCGCGAGAAACCGGAGCAGGGCGCGGCAGTCCTTGATCTCATCGGCATCGAAGAACCCCAGGCCCTTGTACACGCAGGCGGGAATCTGCCGCACCTCGAGGGCCGCCTGAAACTCCCGATGCGTTTCGCGCGACCGGAACAGTATCGCGACGTCGCTCGGGGTGGCCTGGCGAATCGTCCCGTCCCCGCGGTCCCGCACCGTCGCCCCGTCGAGCAACCGGGCCACTTCGCCGGCGACCCGGTCCGCGCACGCCTCCACGCTGTCGGCGAGCACGAGTCCGAGCGGCGAGTCCGCGGCGGCGGGTGCCGGCCCCGCCCCCGGATCGACGGGAAACCGGTCGGCAGGGTCGTATCTGAACCCGTCGCGGGGCCGGTCGATCTTCTCGACGGCTCCGAACAGGTCGTTGACGAACGCGAGCAGGGCCGGCACCGCCCGGAAGCTGTGAGAGATGGACCGGCGCACTTCGCCCTCCGGCCGCAGGGCGCGGATGGAGCTGGCGGCGTCCTGCATGACCGCCGCCTCGGCGTCCCGGAACCCGTAGATCGACTGCTTGCGGTCGCCGACGACGAACACCGAGGGGGGCACCGGCGCATCGTGCACCAGGCCGAACCCCTCCCCCCACGACTGCACCAGCAGCGACACCAGCTCCCACTGGGCCCGGCTCGTGTCCTGGAACTCGTCCACGAGCACGTGGTGGTAGCGGGATTCGAGCCGGTACCGGCTCTGGGCGAACTCGTCCATGCGGCGCAGCAGATCCAGGGCGCGGGCCAGCACCCCGGAGAAGTCGAGCACCGAGCGGGCGGCCAGCTCCCGCTCGTACTCGGTCACCGCGATCGCGAACATGCGCTGCACCCCCCGTGAGAGCACCACGTTCAGATCGCGATCGAACGCGGCCAGCGCCTCCGCCACCGCGGGTGCGACCGTCCGCGCCAGGGCGCAATGCCGCCGCCACGCCCCGGCGGACCGGCACTGCTCGGCCCGGAACGGCGCGAATCGCCGGCGCGGCTGTCCCGCTGCGGTCAGGAAATAGTCACGGATCCGGTCGAGCAGGAGACGCAGCGCCTCGGGCTGCGACTCGGCCCGCGCCGCGAGGCCGGGGAGCTCGCGCGCGAGGGCCCGGAACCGGGGATGCGCGTTCGGGCCGTCCGCGAGAAAGCCATCGAGACCGCCCTCGATTCCGGCCAGGAGCTGGGCAAGCCGGGCCGCCGCCTGCCGGCAGGCGCCGTCGGCCGTCAACCCCCGGGGCCCGGTCATGAGGAACCGCTGCAGCGCGGCCGGCGCCACCAGCCGCCGCTCCAGCAGATGGGCCAACGCGGTTCGCATCCGGCCCGGCCCCAGTCGGGCCAGCACCATCGCCACCGCGAGATCGTCGGCGGCCACCGCGCCGCACACCGCGAGGGTTCGGTCCAGGGCCTGCTGGACCAGCCGGGGCACCTCGGTCTCGTCGGTCATCCCGAACCCGGGATCGAGATCCGCCTCGAGGGGAAACTCGCGCAGCAGGGACAGACAGAACGCGTCGATGGTGCTGATCGCGATGTCGCCCAACCGGTCCCGCAGCGCCCGCCAGCGGTCCCGTTCGGCGGGTGGTCCGTCCGCCGAGCGCCGGAGCTGCCGGATGATGCGATCCCGCATCTCCGCCGCCGCCTGCCGCGTGAACGTGATCGCGAGAATGTTGGACGGGTCGACGCCCGCCCGCAGCAGATTGACGTAGCGCGACACGAGGACCGAGGTCTTGCCGGTGCCCGCCGAAGCCTCGAGGACGACGTTGTTGGCCGGATCGGTGGCGAACGCCCGGGCCGGCGCGTCGTCGAGGGCGCTCGGCGGCCGACCCGGGCCGACGGGCCGCCTCGGCGCATCGCCCTCGCCCTCCCCGAACAGCGGAAGCTGGCGCTCACTCGTCACCGACGTAGTCCTTCCGGCACACGGTGGGATAGTCGCAGAAGGCACACCGGTAGGGCTCGGCGGGACGCACCGGAAACTGCCCGTGCTCGATCGCGCCGACCGTCTCGAGAAACCGTTGCTGGCCCTCGGCCACCGCCGCGGCGATATCCTGCCGCCGGTCGAGCGGCACCCATGGCCTCGGTTCGCCGAACGCGATGTACGCCGCCTCGGCGAGCCGCCACTCGCGGTCTTGCCGGCCCGCGAGCAGTTGCTCGGCGCACCGCCCGTAGATCGGCAACTGCAGCGACCGGGCGCGGTCGGGGGCGTGGCCGGTCTTGTAGTCGACGACCCGCAGCCGCCCGCCCTCGATGAGATCGATACGGTCGGCGGTGCCGCGCAGCCGCACCGGGCGCGGGCCGTCGGCGCCGTCGAGCTGGTAGGTGTCGTCGAACCGGATCTCCAGCAACCGCTCGAGGACCCGGTCCGGACGATCCACCTCCAGCATCAACAGGCGGTCGAGGATGCCGGCGCCGGCCGGCGAGCCCAGCAGCCAGACCCGTTCCACCGCCCGGTCGCGGTACAGCAGCCCGGCCAAGTGTTCTTCGGCGACCGAACCGGCCAGCGCACGGGCGCGGGGGAACGATTCGACGTCGATCGCCCCGCCGCCCTCCTGCTGCCATCGATCGAAGAACGCCCGGAAGACCTCGTGCACGAACCGCCCGCGCGAGCGCGGACTCAGGATCACCTCGTCGTCCGGCTCTTCGCCGAGCCGCAGCACCGCCGACGCGAAGTACTGGAACGGACAGCTCAGATACCTCTCGACCGCGCCGATCGCGTAGACGGCCGGCGCCCGCGGGCCGGTCTCCCCGCCGGCCCGGGCATCGGCCGGCGCGCGGCGCCGTTGCCGCAGAGCCAGCCAGCCGGCCGGTTCGCCGGCGAGGGGCACCGCGGCCGGGACCTCGGGCAGCCCGGCGTCCGCCGTCACCCGACCGGCGGGCAGCGGCTCGACGGACACCTCGACGTCCACATCGGTCAGGTCCTCGAGCAGCGCCGAGCCGGCCACCACCGCGTCGTCCTCGAAGGCGATGGTCGACACCGACACCCGCCGGACCGCCGACCCCAGCAGGTCCTGAAAGTCGGCGCGGGCCGCCCGCAGCCGGTCGATCTCGCGCGACCATCCGAGCTGATACAGGAGCGACGCCGGGTACAGCGCGCTGGAGCGGCCGCTGTCGGGCCATTCCCGGTCCACGAGACCCACCAGGCACAGATTGTCGAAGGCGCCGTACCGGGCGGCCTGGGCATCGACGAGCACCACGCCGGCGGCGCCGGTGGGAGCGGCGAACGTGGCGGCCTCGAGCAGACGCCGCAGGGTGGACGTGATCGCCGCCGGCTCCACCTCCGGATCGTCGTGGCGGACATGGGCGTCCCGCCAGTCCCGCAGGATGCCGAGCACCGCGCCGCGCGCCCGCGACTCGCGCGACGCCGTCCCCGCGTCGTCGGGGACAGGCGGGCGGTGCCGATCGACGAACCGCAGCAGACAGTCGATCAGGGCGCTCGCGGGACCGGGCCGGGTCAAGTCGGCCAGCTCGTCGGCCGCTTCCGCCACCACCCGCGCGGCCCGGGCCGCCAGAGCACGGCGGCTGCCGCGGTTCCGGCCGTCGCCGTCCGGACCGCCCCACCGGACCGCCAACCGGCGCAGCGGGTCCCCGACCCCGCCCTCGTCGCCCTCGCCTGCGGCGCCCAGGTACCGCGCCTCCAGGAGCTCCCGGTCGAGGGCCGGTATGGCCGCGGGGTCGAGGGCCCGGTCTCCGTCGGCGAAGCGGAAGTGCGGCGAGCGGAGCAGCTCGACGGCGGGGCGGCGCGCGTACCCCGAGGATACGAACGACTGCACCAGGTCGAGGCCGGCCGCGAACGGCTCGGACGCCAGCGGCAGGGTGTCGCTCGTCTCGTAGGGGACCCCCGCCGAGGCGAACAGATGGCGGGCCGGATAGAGATACGGCAGCGGCCGCTGGAACACGACCGCCGTACGTTCGCCGGCGGGCCGCAGCTTCACCCGCCGGACGACGTCCAACAGCTCCTCCTCGCGGTCTCTGCAGGTGAAGTACCGCCGGCGGGGCGGCGTACCCGGCACCGCGAGCCGGACGGTCCTGCCGGATTCCGCCGGCACCGCTGTCTCCTCGATACCGGGCAACAGCTCCTCGAGTCGTTCCCGATAGCCGGTCCCGAGCAACGACGACGTCGACACGACGTCGAGCCTGGCGAGGTCGGGCAGGCGGGCCAGCAGATCGAAATCCCCCGGCCACAGGCCGCCGCGGCCGGACGCCCGGTCGCCGGCGGTCACGACCACCTGCTGCACCGGGCGGCGCAGCCCGCGATCGAGCGCCAACGCCCGCACCCCGTGCTCGTCGATGCGCCCGGACCCCGCCACCCGCCGCGCGTAGGCCCGAAACATCCCTGCGAGAAACCGCGTCTGCCGCAGCATGCGGCGGGCGCCGCGATCGAGGTCCCGGCTCGGTTCGAGCGTATCGACCAGCACCCGTTCGAAGGCCTCGACCTCCCGAAGGTGGCGGCGCAACTCGTCGTAGAGCCCGAGAAACTGGTCGACCAGGCCCGGACGCAGCTTGAACGGCGGCTCCACCCCCGCCGCGCGCACCTCCTCGGCCGCCGCACGCCCGCACACGAGACGCTCGATGCCCCCCAGCCGCGGCGGGGCGTCACCCAGCCGGCGATGCAACTCGGCGTACAGCTCGTCGCGGGTCACCACGCAGGGCAGCACGAGGGCGGCCTGCTGCTCCAGCAGACGCTGCTCGAGGGTCCACCGCAACTGATCGGCGGCCGCGCGAGACGGCACGAGCACCATCGACGAGCGCAGGTCCCAGGACCGGGTCCAGTCGAGGCAGTCGGCAATCGCGCGGCGGAACGCCGGCAGATCCGGCGCCGTGAACAGCCGGGTTCGGCGCGGAGTGGTCACGTCAGCACGGTTCGCGGCCGGGGCCGGGTCAGGTCACCTGCACGCATTGTGGAAAACCTGTGCATGGCGTGTGCACAGTGTGTGAATCGTCAGTGGAAAACAGATTTTTTTCTGCCGGAACCAAGGGCATCGCCCCCCAATCCCGGGGTGGTGTGAATCGGTCTTCGTACCTTCCTTCGCTTGATCGATACCCACAGCCGGCTACAATTCTGGTCTCTCAATCACGTGCGGATTCGTCGTCTTCGCTCCCGATAGAACCGTGGCCCCTCAACGCTTTCAGCGCGCCATCAACGACCGCCGATACGTCATCGAGACGACCCTGGTCGATCCTGATCGGTGGCGCGCGTATCTGGTCAGCGTACCCGGAGTACCGACCGCGTTGATGCCGTTCTACGGCGAAACCCCGGAGCAGGCAGCTCAACGGCTGACCGACTGGCTGACGCTGGCCCACACGTCGTCGACGTTAGGACATTGATCGATATAAAGTTGCCAACTGCGCCCAGGCGCAGCCTGTTTTCTGGGGCTTGGCGCGCCTGGCACACGGCAAGGTAATTTCCGTCAGCGTCCTTACGGTATAGTACAGACAGTCAGCCGGCCGGGAACCGCGACTAAACCGCCCACGCCGGCCAACTCCCGGCAACGTGAACACCCCCGGTGACAGATGCGGCGGATCTCACGGCGCGCACTGCGCGTACTGATCGTCGGTCTCCCGCTCTTCGCCCCGGGTGTCGGGCTCCCTTCCGTCGCCGCCCTCCCGGTGCCGATCCAGGCAGAGGGGCAGGCCGCGCTGCCGCGGGTCCGGCTGATCACCACCGGCGGCACCATCTCCAACCAGTCCGGGGGTCGGCTCTCTCCCGACGAGTTCGTCGCGCTGATTCCCGACCTCGAGCGGCTCGTCGAGGCGGAAACCGAGGCATTCGCGAACGTTCCGAGCAGTGCGCTCACCCTGCACCAGTGGGTGCGTCTCGCCCGCCGCATCGACCAGGTCTTCTCCCAGGAGCCGGACGTGGCGGGCATCGTGGTCACGAGCGGCACCGACACCCTCGAAGAGCTCGCGTTCTTCCTCCACCTGACGATACGGTACGCGCGGCCGGTCGTCGTGGTGGGCGCGATGCGCCGGCCGGAATCACTCGGGTACGACGGCGCCGCCAACCTTCGACAGGCGTTCCGGGTGGCCGCGGACGCCGGTTCTCGCGGGCGAGGCGTGCTCGTGGTCCTGAACGGCACGATCAATTCGGCCCGGGAAGTGACCAAGACCGACGCGACGGGCCTGCAGGCGTTCGAGACCCGGGGCTACGGCGTCCTCGGCATCGCGGCGCGAGATGGGGTGGTGTACTACCGGAGGGTCGAACGGCGCCACACCGCGACGAGCGAGTTCGACGTTTCCCGCATCACCCGTCTGCCCCGCATCGATATCGTCATGGCCTACCAGGGGGCGTCCGGCGATCTGATTCGAGCCGCCGTCGACCACGGCGCCGGCGGGGTCGTCATTGCGGGTGCGGGGGCCGGCTCGACGAGCCGCGGCCAGCGGGACGCCATCGCGTACGCCTACACGCGCGGGGTGTTCGTCGTCATGACCACGCGCACCGGCCGGGGTCGAATTGCCCCGTCCCTGCCCGCCGCGCGCCGGGACGACGGCTCGCCGACGCGGCTGCGCATCTCGGGTGAGGATCTCGCGCCGGTCAAGGCGCGCATTCTGCTGATGCTCGCCCTCGGCATCACCCGGGACGCGGCCGACATTCAGCGGATGTTCGGAGAGTATTGATTGACGGCACCGACAATCATCGGGGGAAGTGAAATGGTGGACCAGACGGGGGTCGAACCCGTGACCTCGTGAATGCCATTCACGCGCGCTCCCAACTGCGCCACTGGCCCAGCCGAGTTCATTCTATCCGGATGGCGCCGTGCAATCAACCGGCGCCCGCCACCGAGCCATCGCTCTCCGGGGCGGGCGGCGGGACGCCGAAGCACCGTCTATAGTCCTCCGGCGTATCCACGTCGGTGAAGGCGCCGTCGTCATCGATGGTGACCACGCACCCGCCCGGCGCATGCGCACGCACCACCGGTTTGGCGCCGCGGGCGGGATCCGCCTGCCGCAGCTCCCGGAAGAGCGCGCGATCGAACACCACCGGGTGACCGTGCTTCCCGTCCCGTCCCGGACGCACGAGGGGTGCGCCGGTCCGCCGGTAGGCGTCGAGCACCGCCCGCACCGTCGCGATCGAGATCAGGGGCAGGTCGACCAGGGTGACGAGCATGGCCTGCACCCCCGGATGGTCGACGATCCGGAGCGCAGCCAGCAGCGAGGAGAGCTGCCCCTGTTCCGGATGCGGGTTGCGCACCACCCGGACCATCGGCCGCAGGCGGGCCGCCCGGTCGACGACGGTCGCATGGTGATGACCGGTGACGAGCACCACATCATCGACCCCGCCCGCGCGCAGTGTCGACACGATCCGCTCGATGAACGTCTCGCCGCCCGGCCCCGCCGGCAGGAGCGCTTTCGGACGACCCTGCATGCGCGACGAGGCCCCGCCGGCCAGCACGACACCGGGAATCATGGCCGGCGCCCCCCGGCGGCCCGGACTCCCCTCCGGTCCCGGGAGCCGCCGACCCTCGGAACCGGGTTGCTCCTCGGTTGCCGAGGTCCGGCCGGCGCCCTCGGCGCGCGCGGCCAAGTGGCGGTCGCCCCGCGGCGGGGCGACCGCCACCTGCCGGCGTGTTGCAACTCCCCCGGACGGGACACTACAATTCTGTCCATGGACCACCCCGACGTTTCAGTTCGTTGCCAGCGGTGCGGCGCCCCGATGGATCTGAAAGATCCCGGCCCCGAAGATCCGTGGCGCCCGCAGCAATTCTGGGAGTGCCCGGCCTGCAATCGGCACTTCTGGACCACCTATCCGCCGGCAAAACCCGCAAGACCGGCCCCCAAGGCGCCGGCGCCTGCCGAATAGTATCGCTCCGGCGCAGGCCGGCGGCAATTCGCGACGGACCGGCGGCACCGGACGATGCGTCGCGAGACCGCGAGATGCCCAAAACACGTCTGCGCTTGACTTCTACCGACAAACGTCACTAGACTGACGCCTTCCGGTGTAGATCCCCGTGTACGTTGGACGCACCGAAGGGCGTGGTCTCGTTGCGGACGAGGACCTCGCAACCCGCCCCCATCGGGGGTAGCGGGTGGTTCTGGCGGTCTCTGGCCTACGAAGAGGGGGAGGATCCGTCAGGTCCCGGCTTGTGGACGGCGCGTATGGGCACCGGCCACGGCAGTTGGGATTCGGCATCGGAGGAGTTCGTATGGACAGTGGTACTATCGCACGTCTCTTGATCGACAAGGGTTTCGGGTTCATTCGCGACGAGGGAGGCATCGAGCACTTTTTCCACCGCAGCGCGGTGCGGGGAGCAGTCTTCGAGTTGCTTCGGGAAGGCCAGCGGGTCGAGTTCACCACGGAGGACTCGACCAAGGGCCCCCGTGCCGGAGAAGTGCGTCTGATCGAGGGCTAATACTTCGTCGCGCCGTCCCGCTCCGCCGAGGGGACGGCGCACGCGAACCGATCGATCTTTGAGACGTCCCCGCACGTTCGCATCACCCACCCGGGGCTCACAACCCGTGGGTGGTATTGCGCACGTCTGCGGTTCCTCTTTTGGTTTGTACCGTCCTTGCCTTTCCGAGACCGATTAAGCCGTCCGGCCTGTCGCCGGCTTGCGGGGATTTGCGGTCATCATGGCGTAAGACCGGACCCATCGCAGCCCGCGTCACGCGATCGGCATCCCGACGTACGATGACCGGCGAGGAAGCGAACGGGGCCCGGTGGCCCTCCCGGTCTTCAAAATCGGTCGCCCCCCGCTAACGCGGGGGGGCTGGGTTCGACTCCCAGGCGCTTCCGCCAACCGCCGTCTCCACGCGATCGGAACTCGCCGGGGGCTCCCGGCAGTCCGTGGCAAGAGGCCCCGCTGCATTCGACCGGTGCGACGCGGGGTTCCGCCACGGCACACTACCCTCGCAGGAAGGTCTCGACGACCGTCTCCGTATCGCTGAAGTCCAACAGCACCGCGTAGGCCCCTGCCTCGCGCAAGGCGGTCTCCTTGTAGGACCCGGTGGCGACCGCCACACATCGGGCACCGGCGGCCGCCGCGCACTGCACGTCGAGCGGCGTATCGCCAATCACGACGACGTCGTCCGCTCTCCTCACCTGGACCCGAGCCCGGCGGGCTCGTTCTACCGCAATCGGCACCAGGGCATCCCGCACCGGTGCATCATCCCCGTACGCCCCGAAGCCGAAGTACCGCCACACGTCGAAGTGCTCCAACTTGATGCGCGCCGGCTTGGCGAAGTTCCCCGTGACCAGACCACACCGCACGGTGTCGTTCCGGGCCAGGACGTCGAGCAACCGGGAGACGCCGGGCATCAACCCTTTCCGCGGCCCCGGAAAGTGGATCTCCTCGGCGAACAACTCGCAATAGCGGCGGTGGAACCGGGCCCGTGCCGGAGCATCGATGGCCACCCCCGCCCGGTCGGCCGCCGCGGTCAGAATCAGCTCGTCGGTTCGACCCGCCACCGGAATATCGTCGAACCCGCGCGGCACGCCGAACAGCTCCTCGAACGCTCGGCTCAACGCACGGTATCCGGCCCGGCCCGACAGGAGCAGCATCCCGTCGATGTCGAAAAGAAGAATCTTCGAGAACACAGGCGCCACTCAGCCCCCGAGGTCGCGGTTGACCTCGTCGACGATGCGAGACGACTCGCTCAGGGCATGCACGATGGCCCGCAACGCCGCAACGCCGAGGGCTATCGTGAGCATCGCCAGCAGGGCGTGCACAGCGGCGGGAAGGACTCCGGTGTCGACCCCGCCCCCCAGGATGGCGGTGAGCATGGTCGAGGCCATGGCCAGCGTCGCGAACTTGAACACCGGCCCTCGCAACGCGGACACGCGGGCGACCGCATCGGTCGTCAGGCCCCCCTCGGTGACCGCATCACGAATGGCGCGGCCCTTGCCGATGAGGTAGAACATGGTCATGGAGTGCGCCAACAGGGTCACGAGGGTCACGAAGATGGCCAGCGTCGCGTGACGCAGGACCTCCTCCGGCGCGGCGGCCGCGTATCCCAGGGCGAAGCTGAGGAGCAGACCGGCGAGCGACAGCACCGATGCGGTAATCAAGGCGGCTGACATCTGTCATTCATGATATCAATCACCGGCCGCCAGGATCCGACCGATGACCGCCGCGCCCTCGTCCTTCGTCATCCGGTGGCTGTCCACCGTCCGCACCACCCTGGGGCGCCGGCGCGATGCCCTGGACGTGGCGATGGGCACGGGCCGGCACGCCCGGGCGGCCGCCGCGCTGGGGTTCCGGGTCCACGGCGTCGACCGTGACCTCGCCCGGATACGCCAAGCCCGGGCGGGCGGGTTGACGGCGAGACTCTGGGTTGCCGACCTCGAGGTGTCCCCCCTGCCCCGCAACCGGTTCGATCTACTGATCTGCACCCGCTACCTGCAGCGCTCGCTCTGGCCGGATCTGCGCGCCGCCGTACGGCCCGGCGGGTTCGTGATCTACGAGACGTTCACGGTCGCCCAGCTCGTCCACGGCACCGGCCCGCGATCGGCGGACCATCTGCTGAACCCCGGCGAGCTGCGGAGAGCCTTCGACGGTTGGCAGATCTGGCACGACCAGGAGCACCGGCACCCGGAGGCTGTCGCGCAGGTGGTGGCCAGGAAGCCGAGATAAAACCGGACGGGAACTTCAGCCGGCGGGGGGGGAGCTGCCGCGGCGCGGCCTGTCCTGACCGACCAGCGCGCGGTATTCCCTAATCAGCAGCTCCAGATGCTCGCGCTCCTCGGTGGCGAACTCCAGGAAGATGCGTTTGCCCTCGGAGTCCTCGAAGCGCTCGCCGTACCGCTTGAAGAACCGGTGGGACCCGCGCTCGCACCGGATGCCGATCATCAGGGCCTCGCGATCATCGACGACCTGCTTCAGCTTCTCGGCGCCGTCGGCGAACAAGCCGTCCGACGCCCCCTTGAAGTACAGAAAAGTCGGATAGGACTCGAGATCCGGATCCTGGGCCCGCAACTGCTCGAAGCGGGCCTCGAGGGTCGCCAGATGCTCCTGTTCCTCGGCCGCCAGGCGTTTGAAGACGTCGCGGGCTCGGGGGTTTCGGACCAACTCGGCGCCCCGGGTATAGAATTCGAGCCCGCTGCGCTCGGTCGCGATGGCGATGCGCAACGCGTCGCGGGCGAACACCGTCTCGGTGGACGCGGCCGGACGCGACGGCCGATGTCCCTTCTGGCAGTCCTCGCAGGTTCCGTAGATCTGCACCACGCTCTGGCGCGCCGTGAACCCCCGCGCCTCGGCAATCTCCGCCAGCAGGACTTCTACGTCGGAGCTGAGAAACTCGGATGACCGGTTGCAGACCTTGCAGATCAGGTGAAAATGCCGGGGATGGCGATACGAGTGCTCGAACCGGAAGCGGCCCTCGCCGAAATCGACCTTGCGGGCGATGTCGGCGTCCACCATCCACTGGAGGGTGCGATAGACGGTGGCCCGGCTGATGCGCCCGTCTTCCTCGCGCATCAGGTCGACCAGGTCGTCGGCGCTCAGATGGCCTTCCTGGCGCAGGAAGACGCTGACCACGAGGTCGCGCTTGCTGGAGCGCTTGCCGCCCTCCGGCCGCAGGCGTTCGATGTAGTCTGATTGCGAGTCCATGGCCATCCGGGCAGTAAAGGACCCTCCGCGCGGCGGCAATCGCCGGGCGCCGGTCACCCGCGGCCGAGTTCTGGAGTTACGTCCAGGGGCGACCGGTACCGAGTAAGGTGTCCGCCTCGCCCTGCCACACCGCCGTGCGCGGTGGCCCGCTCCTAGACGTTGAACGACGACCCGCACCCGCAGGTCGACTTCGCGGTGGGATTCTTGATCGTGAATCCCCCACCGGTCAGGTTGTCGACGAAATCGACCTCCGCCCCCGACAGATACCGCATGCTGATGGGGTCCACGTACAGGTTGACCCCGTTCGACTCGAAGATCCGGTCGGCCGAGACGTCCCCGCTCCCCTCTTCGATCATCAAACCGTACTGAAAGCCGGAACATCCGCCGCCCTGCACGAAGACCCGGAGCCCCCCACTGTCCTTGTTCTCTTCCGCCATCAGCGCGGCGATCTTGGACGCAGCGGTCTCGGTTACCGTAATCAACTGTGCCATCCCAGGTTCTCCCCGCGGCTCCCTAGCGTGGAGCCAGCATTTGAGTATAAACGGGACGCGGGCGGCACTTCAACCGCGCCGCCGCCGTAACGAGCGCCGGACCCGGCGCCCCGGCAGGGCCGATGGCGTACAATGCACGGCAGGATCGGTTCTCCAACCCCGGACGACGGCCCGTGAACTCGACCATCCTCGACCCCGAGGCGCTCGTCCGCCGCGCTGAGACGCGGTGGGCGGATATCGCGGCCGTCCAACCCGACCTGATTCCCGCGATCGCGGTGCAGCGGCCGATGGTCCTTCGCGCCATTCGCCTCGTCGACCGGCTGCGTCTCGAACCGCCGGTCCTGCAGCTCACCCCGCAACGGATCGCCGACAAGCTGCAGGCCGGCGCCCCGCTGATCCGCGGGGAGGCGGCGGCGCTGCCGGTGGCGCTGCTGGCGCCGCTCGTGCTCGAGGCGTGCAACGATCTCGCGGCGGGAGGCGCCGGCGAGGTCGCACGCCGGGTGCGCGGCTGCATCGACGCCGGGCGGGTCGACATGGGGTCCCTGCTCGCCGCCTCGTTCGACCGGAACCAGCACGCCATCCGGGCGAAGGCGATGCACGAAGGGATCGCCCCGGACGTCCTCTGGCTGGCCGCCGAGCTCGCGGCAGGCCCCGCCGCCCATGTCGCGGCCCGGACGCTGCTGGCCGACGAAACCGCGGGACCCGGCGGCAGCGCCGGCGCGCGGGACCGGTGGCCGCACGGCTACTGTCCGGCCTGCGGATCGTGGCCGGCGTTCGCCGAGGCGTGCGGCGGGGCCGACCGGCTGCGCTGCTCGTTCTGCGGGCTCGATTGGTCGGCGCGCGCCGACCGGTGCATCTATTGCCAGGATCGCGACTCCAGCCCGACCTGGGTGACCGCGTCACCCGGCGCGCGGGATCGCGCGGCGCTGTGCGCCGGGTGCGGCGGCTATCTCAAGTGGCTGGAACCGGAAACGGCGATACCGTTCGAGCTGCTGGCGGTCGAGGACCTCGCCTCGTGCGCGATCGACGCGCTGGCCGCCGGGCGCGGGTTCGGACGCCCGCCGCTTCCGAATCTCGGCGGACCGGACCGATTGCCGTGCGAAGGGCTGGAACCGGACCGGGAGACCACGGCCGCCGGCGAGAGGCCGGGAGACGCGGACGCCCCCGGCGGCACCGCCCCGGAGTGACCCCATGACCAACCGGATGCACCCGGCCGCGGTCGTGTGGATGCTCCTGGCCCTGGGCCCGGCGCCCGCGGCAGCGCAGAACCTGCCGCATGCCCGGCTCTTTCCCCCCGAGGACCTGGGCCTTCTCGAGGCGCCCGACCGAGCCATCTGGCAGAAACCGGACGAGATCATGGACGCGCTGAACATCGCCGACGGCTCCACCGTCGCCGACGTCGGCGCCGGGGCCGGCTGGTTCACGGTGCGCCTGGCGCGGCGGGTCGGTCCCAACGGCCGCGTCTACGCCGAGGACATCCAGCGGCCGATGCTCGAGGCGATCAACTATCGGGTGAGCCGCGAGGGCCTGACCAACGTCCGGACGGTGCTCGGCACCCCCGAAGATCCGAAGCTGCCGGACGGGCTCGACGCGGTGCTCATCGTCGACGTCTACGCCGAGGTCGCAAACCCCGTCTCGCTGTTGAGCGACGTCGCGCGGGTCCTCGAACCGCAGGGCCGGGTGGGCATCGTCGACTTCACGAAGGAAGGCCACGGGCCGGGGCCGCCCATGGACGAGCGGATCGATGCCTCCGCAGTCGTCCGCGACGCCCGGGCCGCCGGCCTCGAGCTGCTGTCCCACGAGACCTTCCTCCCCTACCAGTTCCTGCTCGTCTTCGGACTCGGCCCTCGACTGGCGGTCCTGGCCGGCGAATCGGAACGCTAGGAGCCCGTGGTGAAAGGCCCCGCTGCATTCGACCGGCGGTCTCGGTGCAACGCGAGGTTCACCACGGGCTCCCGGGGCACGGTGACCGAGGAACCTCTCCGGCCGGAACGTCTCCGCGACCGGCCCACCGCGGTCACCATCGCCGGCAGCGACTCGGGCGGGGGCGCCGGCCTGCAGGCCGACCTCAAGACGTTCGCGGCGCACGGCGTGCACGGCGTCACCGCCGTCACCGCCGTCACCGCCCAGAACACGCGCGCAGTCACCGCCGTCGCCCCCATCTCCGCCCGCATGGTCGCGGCCCAGATCCGCGCGGTCTTCGACGACTTCGACATACGGGCGATCAAGACCGGCATGCTCGCCACCGCCGCGATCGTCGAAGCGGTCTGCGAGACTCTCGAAGCGTATCCGGGACCGCCCCTGGTCGTCGATCCCGTCATCACCGCCACCAGCGGCCGGAGGCTCCTCGACGAGGACGCGGTCGCCCTGGTGCGCAGCCGGCTGTTGAAACGCGCGCGGGTGGTCACCCCCAACCGCTTCGAGGCGGAAGTGCTGGCGGATCAGCCCATCGGCTCGCTGGACGACGCGCGGCGCGCCGCCGCCCGCATCCGTGTCCAAGGTGCGGCGGCGGCCCTCATCACCGGGGGGCATTTCGATACCGCGGAGGCGGTCGACCTGCTGGATGACGGCGGCGCCGTCGTCGAGCTGCGCGGCCCCCGGCTCGACAGCCGGCAGACCCACGGGACCGGATGCACTTTCTCGGCGGCCATCGCGGCCGGGCTGGCCGCCGGTCTGCCGCTGCCCGACGCCGCCGCCGGCGCCAAGCGCTATGTCGAGGGCGCCATTCGGCACGCCGCCCCGCTGGGGCGCGGGCCGGGACCGCTCCATCATTTCTGGCGAAATGAGCGACAATAGTACGTCCATGCCGATACCGTCGTACGCGGTGACGACCGAGCCGCTCGACCTGACCGCGCTGGTGCGCACGGTCAGCGCCGAGGCCGCCACCGACCCGATCGGCCCCGGCGCGGTCATCACCTTCGTGGGCGTCGTCCGCAACGAGAACGCGGGGCGCCGGGTGCTGCGGCTGGAATACGAAGGCTACGAACCGCTGGCGGTGCGCGCCTTCGAACGCATCGGCGAGGAAGTCGGCGACCGGTGGTCGGTCCCCTTGGCGGTGCATCACCGCCTGGGAACGCTGCAGATCGGCGAGGCCAGCGTGATCATCGCGGTCGCCTCGCCGCACCGCGCCGACGCCTTCGCCGCCTGCCGCTACGTCATCGAACGGATCAAGCAAATTGTTCCGATCTGGAAGCACGAGTTCTTCGAAGGCGGCGATGTCTGGATCGAAGGCGCCAGCGCCAACGCGGACGACGAACGAGCCCGGGAAACCGCCTACCGGTTGGCGGCGGGCGGGAGCCCCGCGCCGGCGGCGCAGGCCGGCTGACGAGCGTCCGCGAATCGCATGAACGCCTCCCGGCGCCGTGGCCGGCCCGCGCCGTGGCCACCCTCGCCGGTGCCCGGAGACGGCCGCGCGGGCTTGTACCGCCGGTCGACACACTGCCATGCGCATCAACGTCCGGCTGTTCGCCCGGCTCCGCGATATCGTGGGGGCGGGAGAGATCTCGACGCAGGTTCCCGACGGCGCCACCGTCCGCACCGTCTGGGACACGCTGAGCGGCGAGTTCCCCGATCTACGCGGCTATCAGGAATCGATTTCCGCCGCCGTCAACGCCGAGTACTCGCGGATGGACGCCCCCCTCGGGGACGGTGACGAGGTGGCGTTTCTCCCCCCGGTCTCGGGGGGTTGATCGCGCGCGCGAACTTTGCGGTCGCGTTGGAGTTTCGCTGGTGCGAAACTCCTGGGACTCTGACGGAAATTGCGTTGCAGTGTCCCCGGCGTGCCCCGGCCGGAATCATGGGCTACGCCTTGCCGAGGTCGACAAGTTAGTATCGATCAAAGTCCCTACGGCGCAAGCCCCGAGGGCCGCGGGCACACGTGCCGTCGGGTCGGGGTTTTTCCGAGGAGTATCCGTCCGTCATGTTCGACAAGCTGCAAACCATCGAGACCCGCTACGACGAGTTGATGAGCCTGCTCAGCGACGGCGCGGTGCACTCCGACCCGAACCAGTACCGGACGCACTCGAAGGCGCTTTCCGAGATTCAGCCGATCGTGGAGAAGTTCCGCGACTACAAAACGGTGGAGTCTGAAATCACCGAGACCCGGGAGCTCGCCGACGGCTCCGACGCCGAGTTGCAGGAGCTGGCCGAACAGGAGCTGGCCGAGCTGGAGACCCGCCGCGAAGACCTGCTGTCCGAGATCCAGGGACTGATGGTGCCGAAGGATCCGAACGACGACAAGAACGTCGTGCTGGAGATCCGCGCCGGCACCGGCGGCGACGAGGCCGGCCTGTTCGCGGGCGACCTGTTCCGGATGTACACCCGCTTCGCGGAGCGGCAGCACTGGAAGGTCGACGTCCTGTCGACCAACGAGAGCGGGGTGGGGGCCATCAAGGAGGTCATCGCCCTGATCGAGGGCACGCGGGTGTACAGCCAGCTCAAGTACGAGAGCGGCGTCCACCGGGTGCAGCGCGTGCCCGCGACGGAGGCAAGCGGCCGCATCCACACCTCGACCGCGACCGTCGCGGTGCTGCCCGAGGCGGAGGAGGTGGATATCGCCATCGACGCCAAGGACCTCCGCATCGACACGTTCTGCTCGAGCGGCCCCGGCGGCCAGAGCGTCAACACCACCTACTCGGCGGTGCGGATCACCCACCTCCCCACCGGGCTCGTCGTCTCGCAGCAGGACGAGAAGTCGCAGATCAAGAACAAGGCGAAGGCGATGAAGGTCCTGCGCTCGCGGCTCTACGAAATGGAGCTGCAGCGCCAGCACGACGAGATCGCCCAGGACCGCAAGAGCCAGGTCGGCACCGGGGAGCGGTCGGAGAAGATACGCACCTACAACTTCCCCCAGAACCGGATCACCGACCACCGCATCGGCTTCACCACCCACCGGCTGACCGAGATGCTCAACGGCGACGTCACGGAGATGAGCGAAACCCTCAACACCCACTTCCGGGCCGAGGCGCTCAAGGACGCCGAGACGATTCCGGGGACGGCCTGACTTCCGGCCCCATCGTCGCCGGCGGCAAGGTGTACTCCGACCGGAGCTGCGACCCGCGCGGGGGGCCCAACAGCTGCGTCGTCACCGCCCACGATGCCGCCACCGGCGAGATCGTCTGGTACTCGCATGGCACCGCGAAAATCCCAATGAATACGGGGGTTTCCGCGTTCCGGCTGTGATGGGTTACCACGAATTGATACCACGCTCGGCGCATTGACCCACGGGCGGGGTAAGGTCACTCAACGTCTACGGTCCGCTCGAACAGCGCCGCGAACCCGGCCCGCCCGTCAAGGTCGCGTTGTGTCGTCCCGTGCTGGCGGTCCGGCTGGCACGTCGCACAGCCGCTCCCGGTCCCGGTGCTGTCCGGTTTGGCCGGGCAACAGTCGGTGCAACAGCCCCGCCCGTGGTCGCACGCTGCCGGCGCCGCGGGGCGGATCGTCTGCGGCGCCACAAGCTGACCGCTCGCCATGTTCGACAGCGACCACGCCACGCGATAGACGGCCGGCCGGACCTCTGCCAGCCCGACCAATTCAGGCGCCCCGCCGAGCGCCAGCCCGCACCGTTCGGCCGCGGCCCGGTCCGTGTGCAAGTGGCACACGTCGCCGCGGGTCAGTAGGTCGCCAGGTTTCCGGGGCGCCGACAGCGCACCCCACCGAGTAATCATCGTGCGTCACCTTCCCCTTGCGGCGCCCCCCGTCACGGGCCGGCGCCCTCGCCCATCTTCCCGAGCCGTTCCCGTCAGTCGGCGGCGCCCTTCCCCCGCTCAGCTACGGCCCGCGCCGCCGTGCACTTCAGGACCTCGGAGAGTGACGCGTACGAGAGCGTACGGACCACGTCCGCCGTCGAACGGTCCATCAGTTTCGCCAGTGCGGCGAGCCGATCTCGCGTGGCCCGGCGCCGAGCTTGGCTGGCGCGTGACTTCGCCGCGTTTCGCTCGGCGCAGCCCTCGCACGTCCGGCGCCCCGGCAGTGGCGGTCCCTTGCCGCAGTCGGCGCACAGCCCCGCCTCGATGTACCTGGTAGTGGCAACATGAAAAGGGACCCCGTGAGCACTTGGAAAACAGCGATCGCCTGGCAATAATCTCCCGCGAGAGGCGCAGGATGGCCCGTTCGCCGGCGGCACCCCGGAGGTGCTGTTCTGGCGGACGACGCCGGAGCGCGAGGTGGACTTCGTCATCGAGGCCGGCGGCGCGACCCCGCCCCTCTGGCGGTTACTGCACGGAGAAGGCGACCAGCTCCGCGATTCTCTCCTCATCCAAAGCCGCTACGACAATGTACTGCCGGCCACCCGCCATGTACGTGATCGGGAACCCGGTGGTTGGTCCACCCGGAAGCGGAATCTCATGGACAACGTCACCCGTCCGCTTGTCGTACGCGCGGAGCACCGGCGTCCCCCGTTGTCCTTCGCCGGCAAACAGCAGGGTGGACGTTACGAGGAGTCCGGAGCTTTGCGTGAGAATCCCGGTCGCCGGCACGTTCACGCCCCGGAGGTCCGGATGCTGACGGACATAGTCGGGCGTGTCGCCGTGCGGGATCTGCCACAGAATCTCTCCCACGGTCAGGTCGATCGCGGTGATCCGGCCGTAGGGTGGCTTCAGAAGGGGCAGGTCGCGGACGGTCGGAACACCCCGGGAAAACGAGATGTGGTAACGCACTCCGGTCCCTTCCGTACCGTCCGTCAACCCGAACAGCGTCGGCCTCGTCTGCGACGGTACGAAAAGGAGACCCTCCTCGACATCTACCGCGCCGCCGGGCCAATTGACGCCGCCGCCGGCGCCGGGGGCCCCGAGGGTCCCGAGGTTGACGCCCGGCTCGAGCAGGGACGGCGGCGTATAGAGGGGCCCGAGCCGGATCTGCTCCACGATGCGCAGCGCCTCGGCCCGGAGCTCCGGGGTGAAGTCGATCAGGTCGTCCTCGGTGACGCCCTGCTGGTCGAACGCGGGCGGCCTGGTGGGAAAGGGCTGTGTAGGAGACGCCCGCTCGCCCGGAACATCCGACGGTGCCACGGCTCGCTCCTCGATCGGCCAGACGGGTTCGCCTGTCTCGCGGTTGAGGACGTACGCAAACCCCTGCTTCGAGAGTTGCACCAGTGCCTTGATCGGGACACCGTCGACCTCGATGTCCACGAGGATGGGAGCGGTGGGGATGTCGTAGTCCCAGAGTTCGTGATGGGTGAGCTGAAAATGCCACACCCGCTCGCCGGTCTCCGCGTCGAGCGCCAGTACCGAGTTGCCGAACAGGTTGTCCCCGGGCCGATAGCCGCCGTAATAGTCGTTCGTGGGAGTCTCGGTGGCCACGTAGAACAGGCCGAGCTCCGGGTCCGCCGTCACGGGAGCCCAGTGCCCGGCGTTCCCCGTGTACTTCCAGGAGGCGTCGAGGAGCTCCGGATGCTCCTGCACCCAATCGTGGGTGCCGGTCGGTACGTTCCAGAGGGCCTCGTCGGCCTTCAGCCAGGTCTCGACGCCGAATTCTCCCTCCTTCGGGACCGTGTTGAAGCGCCAGAGCATCCGGCCGGAGCGGGTGTCGTACGCAACCACGTCGCCGGGCATGTTCATGGGCCAGACCTCGTTGGGGGATGCCCGGGTGGGAACGCTGCCGGTATGCATCGAGATCGATGCCACGAGCACGTTTCCGAGAATCGCCGGCGGTGACGTATTGGCCACCCGACCCGCTCTCTCGGCGGCCGGCCGCTCACCCCAGCGCAGGTCGTCCATCATGTCCACGACGCCAGCCGCACCGAAATCCTCCACGAAGTTCCCCGTCCGGGCGTCCAGGGCCGCCAGCTGAAAGCTCGGCGTCACCACAAAGATGCGCTCATCCCCTGCGCCATCCGTCCAGTAGGTCACGCCGCGCCCGGCGCTCCGGGCGACGGGCTCGATGATGTCGCCCCACCTGCGCTCGCTGTCGCCCGGGTGCCAGTTCCAGAGGGGCTCACCGGTGGCGGCGTCGAGGGCAATCACGCTGCGCTGGTTGCCGATGGTCGTGTAGAGGACGCCGTTGACCACGATGGGACTGATCTGCGTCCGGCCGGACGGCGGAGGCGTGCCCTGGTCTTGGGCGCTCCATCGCCACGCCACCTCCAGGTCTCCGACGTTGCCGACATGAACCTCGTCGAGCGGCGAATAGCGCGTGGCGCCCGCGTCCGCCCCGAACACGCCCCATTCCCCATCTGCGGCGCCGGTCTGAGCGCTCACGCCAACGGTTCCCAGACACGCGACGGCCGCAACCGCAACGCAACGGATCACCGGGTGCCGACCAGAAAGCGTTTTGTACATGGCTGTTGACACATCTCCTCACCGACGCGACTGTCGCCCGGTTGGCGGGAGCTTGGCACGATCATTTTGGAACGTCAAGACGGCGCCAGCAACAGTCCTGCCGAAGAGACGGGAGCGACACCGCCGCGGCTCAGCCAAGTTGCGGCGCGGTGGACGAGGATGTTTCGATGCGGAGCCCGAGCTCATGCAGAGCGGCATCGAAGATGCCGGGCCAGCCGCGGTTCGCGGCGGGGCTCGCGGGGCTGGGGTGGGGCGCTGCCCCGCACCGCGCGTTCGCGGCAGCGGCGATGGGGCCGGCGCGGCGGGCCGCGAACCGGCCGATGCCGACGACCAGGGTGGAGCGGAGGTGCGCCACCACCTCGGCCAGCGCGTCGTCGCACGCCGCGAACAGCGGATCGCGCTCGGACCGGGG
This sequence comes from Vicinamibacterales bacterium, assembly GCA_965229825.1. GTDB lineage: Bacteria > Acidobacteriota > Vicinamibacteria > Vicinamibacterales > UBA8438 > JAJEEA01. The sequence continues at coordinate 199,317 of CBDDJQ010000004.1, read as the reverse complement.
GAGCGTGTCGGGGGTCAGGTTGCGCCCGGTCGCGCCGACGAAGCAGAGCGGGCAGTAGTTCCACACGAAGGCGCGCCGGAAGAAGCGCTCCGGCGTGCCGAAGCGCGCGCGCGCCCAGCCCCAGAAGCGCGCGCCGCTCACCTCCCCACGCCCGATATCGAAGCCGCGCACGGGACGCTTCGGATGCTCGCGGGCGGGCCGCTCGACCGGCGCCTCGATGCCGAGCCAGTCCCGGACCATCGCGGTGTCACCGAACGGCACGCCGTTCTGGACCATCCCGAACGGGCCCGGGTTCATCCCGACGAACAGGACCTCGCGCGGCTCGACGCCGTATCGCTCCAGGTAGAGCCGGTGCGGCGCCCAGGCATAGTCGAGGGGCGCATAGACGCAGGCCACCGGCGGCGCGAAGCGCAGGCGCCGCGTGCGCTCCCGAAGCCGCTCGGCAATCGCTGCCAGCCGGTTCACGGATGTGGTTCGATGCGTCATGCTAATGACACGGATCCCGTCCCCCGGGGCGGCGCAACGCAGATGATATCGGAGTCCATCATGAAGGTGATGTACCACTACCCCGCCGGACCGGGGCTGACGCGCCGGCTCGCGGACCTCGACGGCCGGGGGCTCTCGGTCTCCGTCTGCGAGCCGGCGGACCGGGACCGGTTCCGCCTGCTGCTCCCCGACACCGAGGTCTTGTGGCACCTCCTGGAGCCGCTGACGGCGGAGATCATCGCGTCGGCGCCGCGGCTCCGTCTCATTCAGAAGATCGGCGTCGGCGTGAACACCATCGACGTCGAGGCGGCGCGGCGATGCGGCGTCGCGGTCTGCAACATGCCGGGGACGAATACCCGGGCGGTCGCCGAAATGACCCTGCTGCTCATGCTGAGCGTCCTGCGCCGCGCGACCCGGCTCGACGCCGCCGCGCGCACCGGCTGGGACCTGCCCCCGGTGTTCCAGGACCGATGCGGCGAAGTGGGCGGCCGCACCGTGGGGTTGGTGGGGTACGGGTCGGTGCCGCGCCGCCTCGCCCCGATGCTGCACGCGATGGGAGCACGGGTCCTGTACGCCAGCCGGAGTCCGAAGACCGACGCCGTGGGCGAGCGCGTGCCGCTCGACGCCCTGCTGCAGACCAGCGACATCGTGTCGCTCCACGTGCCGCTCGACGCGGATACCGCGCAGCTCATCGATGCCGCCGCGATCGCCCGCATGAAACCGGGCGCCATCCTCGTCAACACCGCGCGCGGTGCGCTGGTCGACGAAGCGGCGCTCGTCGAGGCGCTGCGGGCGGGCCGCCTCGGCGGGGCGGGGCTGGACGTCTTCGAGACGGAGCCGGCGGTTGCCGGCAACCCCCTCTTCGAGCTCGACAACGTCGTCTGCAGCCCGCACGTCGCGTGGCTGACGCGGGAAACGCTGGAGCGGTGTCTCGCCGTCGCGGTCGAGAACTGCCGGCGGATCGCGGCCGGCGAAGATCTGCTGCACCGCGTCGCGTAGCGCGGCGATCGGTCGGTCCGCGTTTCCGCCGGGCGATGCGGGGCTATGGCACCTTCGTGCCGTCCGGCCGCGTCATGCTGGTCCCACTGCCGAAGACGTCGATGGCGCGCGCCCCGGCAACCCTGGCGGGGTGGCCCGTGACGATCAGCGTCTCACCGAACTCGAACGTGTCCGGTGCGAAGCCTCGATTTCGGAGAATGGCCGCGGCGGCCGGGCCGAAGTAGAGATCCCAGTCGGCGGTCGCGCCGCTCTCATCGGTGACTTCGAGCACCAGGATGGGATGCGGGTTGACGAAGCTCCATTTCTTGACCGAGCCCGTCACCTCGACCGTCCGGGTCAGGTCGAAGAGACCGGCCGCGCCGTGGTGAGCAGCGGCAGGGAAGCACAGCCCGAGCACGACGCTTCCGACGACGATGACGCCGGACAATCGATGGGTCATCGAGCTTCTCCTCGCTGGTTTCTGCGGTTGACGGGCGGATCCTGCGGATACTTCGAGGGCACCAACCGCAGGTTGCGCTGGGCTGCCTCGGGATCGCAATTCCAGGGAAGCGACGGCCGCTCGTCGGTCGGCCGCCACTCCATGACGTAGGTGATGGGCCCCAGCAGGAAGATCGGATCTTCCACGGTCAGATCCATCCTCAGGTTGTCGTCTTCCAGCCAATACCGCTCGACCAGACGCTTCTGCGTCGACGACGGCGCACTCATGAAGTCGCCCGCGACTCCCGCCGGATCGAACGTGAATCTGGTGGTGTCGACGACCAACTGGTTCCCCTCGTATCGTCCCGTCGAATAACCGTGGGTGAAGAACGCCCCGATCGGGGGCTCGGGATGCCCGTGGCCCTCGAGCCAGACCGTGCGCGCCACGTCGTCCTTCTCGTAGGTGAACGTCACGCGATCCGCCAGTTGCTCCACCACCCACGTATACGGATCGCCGAACAGCCCCGGCAGGGTGGCCGGCGCGCAGTCGTACTTGGGGGCCGCGAGCTCGTCGAACACGTCGGTGAACGCCTTCGCTCGAGCCGTCAGCAGTCTCTCGGCCCCCTCGCGACTCAGCTCCGGACACCCGGCGGTGTCGGACACACACCGCCGGCCGGTGAAGACTCCCGCCAGATCCGGAGCGCCGGCCGGATCCACCTGGGCTTCGGCGGCCAAGCCGATCGCGAGGGATCCGGCGACCAGCCCGATGCGCAACCTCGTCAATCTCCTCCGGATCATGATGGGTCGTCCCTTCAACTCGCTCGTTCTCCGGCCCCGCCGGTCGATTCGTCCCGGCCGTGATACGTCCCGGCGGGCCCGGGAACGGGCGTGACATGTCCTGTCCGTTGTGCCGAAGGACGGATCGGGGCGATCCTATCGCGCGACCCGCGTCCAATCCACCAGTGCGCCGGTGCTGCCGCGACTCAGACGCGCTCGTTCCCGGCGATGTCCTCGAACCAGAGCTCCGGACGCGTGTCGATGAACTGCCGCATCAACTCGATGCAGGCCGGGTCGTGCAGGAGCACGACCTCGACGCCGCGCGCACTCAGGAAGTCGATGTTGCCCGGGAAGTTCTCCGCTTCCCCGACTACCACCCGGCGGATCCCGAACTGCAGGATCGTCCCGGCGCACATCATGCACGGGCTCAGGGTGGTGTAGAGGGTGACGCCGGCATAGCCGGACCGGCGGCCGGCGTTCTTCAGGCAGTCGGTTTCACCGTGCGAGACGGGATTCCCGTCCTGCACCCGGCGGTTGCGGCCGCGTCCCACCACCCGGCCGTCCTCGACCATCACCGCACCGACCGGCACGCCGCCTTCCTCGAAGCCGGCTCGCGCCTCTTCGAAGGCGAGGCGCATGAACTCGCGATCGTCCGCACGCGGGGTTCCGAAGGCCATCGCCACACGTCCAGGTCCTAGCTCCAGGGAACCGCAAAGACGTGGTCGACTTCGACCGACAGGTCGGGAAGCAGCACCGACTGCACGGTGTCACCAACCCGTGCAATCCGACATGGCCAGGAGGTCCGTGTAGCCGATCCGCGGCACAGTAGCCCGCATGGACGCCATGGTATCGCCGCACGTTCGCCCAACCCTGAAGCGAAACTCGTGCCGGTTTCTCGCTGCCGTTCGCACCGGCCGCAGTCTGTCGGGCGGGCCGAGCGACGAATTCCTTTGTTGCGAAAACCGCCGCCTCCGCCCCTCGAAGGGTGTGCGGGATCTGCCCATGCGGGCGCGTCCAAGGCGCGCCTCCCAGGAGGCGGTGGCGCGATGACGCGTGGCGGCGGACATGGGTTCCGGCTGTCAGCGGGCGGCCGGCTGAAGTAGCATCGCAGTGCACGTGCGGCGGTGGACGGCCCCCGATTCGGAAGCCGGCGCCGGCGACGATCCTTGGAAAGCACCATGAGAACAGGCACGTCTCCGGCCTGCGGCGTCGCGTGACTGCGGTCTTCGTCCCGGGCGTTCGCCGGGCCGCCACCGGATTGACGACGATGGTTCGGGACGGGCGGATCCTGCCGCTACTGGTGGCCGCGATCCTGGGCCTCGCGGCGCCGGCGGCGGCCCAGCCGGTACCCGGCGAGCCGGCCGAGCTGGCCGCGGTCGAGCCGGGAGTCGTCATCGACGGCCCTCCGCCGCCGGTGCCGCCCGCGATGATCACCCGCGAGGGCGGACAGGCCACCATGCGCGCGATCCGGCTGCTGGCGGGGATCACCGTGGACGGGCAGCTCGACGAGCCGGTCTACGACGCGGTGCCCCCGGTGTCCGACTTCATTCAGCAGCTTCCCGACGAAGGCGCCCCCGCCACCGAGCGCACGGACGCCTGGGTGATGTTCGACGACGAGAACTTCTACATCGCCGGCCGCTGCTGGGACAGCGCACCGCCGAGCGAATGGGTGGCGACCGAGATGCGCCGCGACGCGTTCAACATGCTGAACAACGACCTGTTCGGCTTCCTGATCGATACGTTCTACGACCGGCGCAACGCGCTACTCTTCTACGCCAATCCGGCCGGCGGGTTCGTCGATCAGGCGATCACCAACGAAGGCAATCCGAACCGCGACTGGAACCCGGTGTGGGACGTCAAGACGGGGCGGTTCGACGGCGGCTGGACCATCGAGATGGTCGTGCCGTTCAAGTCGCTGCGCTATCGGCCTGACCGCGATCAGGTGTGGGGAATCCAGATCCGCCGCACCGTGATCCGCAAGAACGAGTGGGCCTACCTGACCCTGATTCCCATCTCCGCGGCCGGGTTCGGCGGGCGGGGAGGCGTCTTCCGCGTGTCGGCGGCGGGCACCCTGGTCGGGCTCGAGACGCCGCCCCCCGGCATTCATCTGGAGGTCAAGCCGTACGCCATCGGGGGCGTGACCCGGGATGCAGTGGGGAATCCATCGGGCGATGCTGTCCGCGACGGCAACGTCGGCCTCGACGTGAAGTACGGCATCACCCAGAACCTCACCGCCGACTTCACGTACAGAACCGACTTCGCGCAGGTCGAGGTGGACGAGCAGCAGGTGAACCTGACCCGGTTCAACCTGTTCTTCCCCGAGAAGCGGGAGTTCTTTCTCGAAGGGCGCGGCATCTTCGACTTCGCGCGCGGCAGCTTCCGGACCGCGCGCAGCCTGCGGCAGGGCAGCGTGCGCGGCGGGGGCGACGCGCCGACCCTTTTCTACAGCCGCCGCATCGGGATCCAGGGCCTCCAGGTCGTACCGATTGACGGCGGCGGACGCCTGACCGGCAAGATCGGATCGTTCGACGTGGGAGCCCTGAACATCCAGGCCGATACGAACTTCACGGTGCTGCGCGTCAAGCGCGACCTGCTGCGGCGCAGCAGCATCGGAGCCATGCTCACGAACCGGGCGATCTCACTCGACGGCGCCGGCTCGAACCAGGTCTACGGGGCCGACGCCAACTTCTCGTTCTTCGACAGCGTCAACTTCCTCGGCTACTACGCCAGGACCCGCACCACCGGTTTTGCGGGCCGCGACGCCAGCTATCAGGCGCGGTTCGACTACGGCGCCGACCGCTACGGCTTCGAGGTCGACCACCTGCTGGTCGAAGACAACTTCCGACCCGAGATCGGGTTCGTACGGCGCGACAACTTCCGGCGCACGTCGCTCTCCGGCCGCTTCAGTCCGCGGCCGCAGTCCATCGAATCGGTCCGCCAGTTCGTCCTCGAGGCCAGCCTCGACCACTTCCTGACCGCCGACGCCGGATTGCTCGAAACCCGCCAGAACCAGGTCGCCATGCAGACCGAGCTCGAGAACAGCGACCAGTTCGGGGTACGGGTGAGCGACAGCCACGAGCTGCTGCAGGAGCCGTTCAAGCCGAGCGGGGGGAACGTGACGATTCCGGTCGGCAGCTACGACTTCACCGACGTGCGCCTCACGTACGCGCTGGGCCCCCAACGGCTGCTCAATGGGCGCGTGGAGGTGGCGACCGGCGGCTATTTCGACGGGAAGCTCACGTCGATCGACCTCAGCCGCGGACGCGTGGATCTGTCGCCGCGCCTGTCGGTCGAGCCCAGCGTCTCGTTCAACTGGATCGACCTGCCGGGCGGAGAGTTCCGCACCGACCTGCTGCGCGGGCGCCTGAACTACACCTTCTCGCCGCGGATGTTCGTCAGCGGCCTGTTCCAGTACAACTCCACGAACCGGACGCTGGGCACCAACCTCCGGCTGCGGTGGGAATACTCCCCCGGCAGCGAGCTGTTCGTCGTGTACACCGAGGAGCAGGACATCGATCCGCTGCTGCCCGACCGCTACGCCGAGCTTCGCAACCGGGGGTTCGTCGTCAAGGTCACCCGACTGTTCCGGTAACAGCCCGTGGTGGAACCCCGCGTTGCACCGAGAGCGGCGAGGGCGCCAGCGGGCTGAAGGGCGCCCGCGGGCAAAGAACGCCCGTGCCTGACAAGGCGTGAGGAGGGCGCATAAACATGCGGGGCGGCGGCTCCGCTACCGCGCCACGGTCTGCACGTCCACCATATCGACCTCCGCGACGAGCGGCGTGTTCCCCGGCGCCGAGCCGAACACGGTCCCCCCCTGCGCGTGCTCGGGAGGAATGACGAGCAGGCGTTTTCCACCCACCCGCATGCCGAGGAGCCCCTGGTCGAACGCGGGGATGACCTGGTTCGCCCCGAGAAAGAAGGTGTATCCACTGCGGGAATCGAGCTGACGCCCCTTGTTCTCGGCCTGGCCCGAATCGTAGATCCAGGTCACGTAGTCGATCATGACCCGGTCTCCGGCGTTCGCCTCCTGCCCGGTCCCAATGTTGATGTCGTACACCTGCAGAAAGAGGACCTCGGACGGGAGCACCGGGTTCGAGGTGCACCCCGTCGCCCCCAGCACCGGCAGCGCCAGTACGCCGATCATGGCGGCGCCTCTTCGAATCGTCGCGCCCATTAGCTCCCGTCCCCCTTCGCCGCCGCGCGCATCCGAGACCCGTTCATTCGGATTGTCCCATGGCGGGCGAGATCGGCGCGACCCGGGCCGGCCGCCGGTGGTAAGCTGGCGCCATGCCGATCAGGTTCGGAACCGCCGCACCGGTGCTGTGGGGGGCGGTTCTGATCGCCCTCTGGGCGGGCACGGCCTCCGGCGCACGCGCGGGCATCGGGCAGGACGACTCGGACGACGGCGGGCCGGGTCCCCCGCCGCTGTACGAGGCGCTGCGAGAGGCGGAGGTCTCGTACGCCGGGGACATTCGCGACGGCCGCCTCCGGGTGGATCGGTTCGAGCTGCACCTGACGGAAGGCCGTCTGTACCTGGCCCCGGAGATCGGCGGCGCGGTTTCCACCGCGGTCTTCGTCGGCGACGGCCGGCTGCGCGGCTATCCCCCCGATGCGGTCGAGCACCACCAGCTCGCGCGATTCTCGGACGAGCACGGTCTCGAGGAAGCCTTCGACCGGCTGATCCTGTGGAGCAGCGACGACACCGCCGGGCGGCTCCGCGCGCTCGCCGCTCCCGCGCGGGAGCGCCGGCGCGACACCGAACGCGCCAACCGGCTGCTGAAGGACCGGCGCAAGCGGCTGCTGGAAGAGCAGCGCATCAACCCCGACAGCCGGATTCTCCATGACCTGTGGCGGCGGGAGGCGGGAACGCTGCCGCCCGGCCGCACCTATCGGCTCGTCGAGCTCGACAGCAAGGACCACGGCTGGCTGACCCTCCTGGTCGAGCCGCACGAACCGGAGGAGGTGGCCCTGTACCGCTACGAGCACCGTCGCGGGGTGTCCGACACCTGGATGCGATTCGACGCCCTGACCGACTACCGGTCCGAGTACGCGGACCGGGCGCTCGATCCGTTCGCGGTCGACCCGGACACCCTCGACGACGACGAGGCGACCGGCACGGCTCTGGGGCTGCCGCCGCGGCCGGTCCCCCCGGACCGGGAGGGTTGGACGGCGCGGGCGCAGGTGCCGCGCACCGAGGTCGATCTCGCCCTCGACGGCGACGGCGACGCCCGCGGGACCGCGGCCCTCCTGATCGAGCCGCTCGAGGCGACGCGGGGTGTCCGCCTGCAGATCAGCGCGGCGCTGGGAGTCACCGACGCCCGCTGGCATCCCGACCCGGCCGACCGCCCGGCAGACGCGCGCCTGCTTGCCGCGGACCCCTCCGACCCCGACGCCGACCCCGCGGATCCGGCCGGCCTGACCGGCGAGCCACTCGCCTTCGCGCAGGAGCGGCACGAGCGGATATTCGAGGACGACCGGTTCGAGCCGTGGGTCACGGTGGCGTTGCCCCGTACCGTCGCGGCCGGCGAACCGTTCATCCTCGAGCTAGCCTACGAGGGGGCGCTCGTCGAGCGGTTGCGGCACACGCGGGACTTCGTGCTCCTGGACACGCTGGATTGGCGGCCGCAGCACGCGGACAACCGCACCAGCCGCATCGAGACGACCTTCCGGGTGCCCGAGCGGTACCGCATCGCCAGCGGGGGGACACCGGTCGACGAACGCGTGGAGGACGACACGCGCATCCTGCGCTGGGCGACCACCGAACCGGTCGGAAGCATGGCGTTCCACTACGGGGAATTCGAGGTGACCGAGGTCGAGCGATCCGCCGCCCCGGCCATCTCGATCTACGCCGACGACAACCACCGCGGGTTCGCGCCGGGCAACCGGGAGAAGACGATTGCCGACATCACCGGCTCGATCGAGCTCTTCACCGAGTACTTCGGACCGTTCCCGCACCCGTCCCTGCTCGTCACCGAGACCGAGACCACGAGCGGGCAGGCCTTTCCCGGCCTGCTGTTCCTGTCGTATCAGACCTTCGGCGACCTGCACACCGGGGAAGCGGAGCTGTTCCGAGCCCACGAAGTGGCGCATCAGTGGTGGGGAGCCGGCGTCGACTGGTGGCGGAACTACCGCGACCAATGGATGGTCGAAGGCTTCTCGCACTACGCGGCGGCCCTCTACGCGCTGTACGGCCTGGACGACCCCGACCAGTTCGAGGCGATGATCGAAGCGTGGCGTCTGGACGTGCTGGGCGAAGGGCAGGTCGGCCAGGGCATCGGACTCAGGCACTACGGCTACCGCCCGGAGGCGCTACGGTGGAGCGAGGGGCACGACGCGGGCGCGCTGGCCCTCGGATACCGGCTCGTCTCCACCGAGCCGCGCTTCGACGCGGGCATCGACCATCGCATCCTGATCTACGAAAAGGGCGCCTACGTCCTGCACATGCTGCGGTCGATGCTGCTCGACTGGGAGACCGGCGACGACAGCCGGTTCAGAGATCTGATGCGCGGCTACGCCGGCGCCTACCTGGGGCGGGTCCTGTCCACGCGATCGTTCGAGGACGCGGTGACCGAGGCGTTCGGCGAGCCGATGGGGTGGTTCTTCGATCAATGGGTGTACGGCGTCGACGTCCCGACCTATCGGGTGGATCTCGACGTCGACCCGGTGGTGGACCAGCCGGCGCCGTTCGTGCTCCACGGCCGCATCCGCCAGGAGGAGGTCCAGGAAGGGTTCAGGATGCCGGTACCGATCCGGTTGACGTTCGACGACCGTCCGCCGGTCGTCCGTCACATCCTCGTCGACGCCCCCGAGGTCTCCGTCGAGCTGCCTCTGCCGGCCCGACCCGCCGGCATCGAGTTCAACGCCGGACAGGCGGTGCTGGCCCGGGTGCGCTGACCCCCGCGCGACGAAGGTGTTGACAACCGGCAGCGCCCGGCCGACAATCGTTCGATCGATTCCGACATGCGCGACGTGCGGGCGGCCAAGGCATTCGTCGAGAAGCACCGAAAGCGGCGCCAGAGCAACAAGGTGTTGCACGGCCATCCGTCTCCGGTGCACTGGGTCGAGCAGAACGTCCCCATGGACGCGGTGCTCCGGACCCGGGAGCGGACGAACCGGGTAATACCCAAGCGGGTCAATCTGTACGTCGGCACGCCGTACTGCCTGCCGACCGACCCCGACCGGTGCGGGTTCTGCCTCTTTCCCACCGAGATATACACCGGCCAGCAGCAGCTCGAAGAGTATCTGGGGTATCTCGAGCGCGAAGGGGACCTGTTCCGGGACCATTTCGCCGGAGCCGAGCTGGCCAGCATCTATTTCGGCGGCGGGACGTCGAACCTCTACAAGCCCCATCAGTACGCGCGGCTCATGGAGATTGTGGGCGGCGTGTTCGACATCCCCCCCGACATCGAGATCACCCTCGAGGGCATTCCGCAGACCTTCAGCCACGACAAGCTGCTGGCGATGAAGCAGAGCGGCATGACCCGCGTCAGCATGGGCGTGCAGCAGCTTGACGACGAGTTGATCAAGGCGAGCGGCCGCAAGCAGCGGGCCGACCAGGTGTTCCGGACCCTGGAATCCTGCGAGCAGCTCGATCTGCCGATCAGCGTCGACCTGATCTTCGGCTGGCCCAACCAGACCATCGACCAGATGGCGCGCGACCTGGAGGCGATCGCGGCCACCGGGGTCGCGCACATCACCCACTACGAGCTCAACCTCGCCGGACGCACCGACTTCGCCCGGAACCGCCGGGGCGAGCTGCCGTCGATAGAAGGCAACCTCGAGATGTACCGCGTCGGCAAGGCGGTGCTCGAATCCTGCGGCTACACCCAGGTCACCCCCTACGACTTCGAGCGGCGCGATGCGACGGTGCCCAGCGCGTACCTGTACGAAGAGCTGTTCCGCAAGCCGTTCGGAGAGAGCCGGACCGGTCCGATCGGATGCGACGCCTGGGGCTGGGGCTATGCCGGCATCTCGTTCTTCTTCGGCACCCCGCAGTCACCGGGGTGGGCATTCATGAACCAGGTGCGGGTGGACGAGTACTTCCGGTGCATCCGCGAGCAGCGCTACCCGGTGATGCGGGGGTATCACTACACGCCCGCGGACCTGCGGCTGCACCTGCTCTTCCAGGAGATGCAGGGGCTCGCCGTCGACCGGGCCGCCTATCGGGAGCTGCTCGGCCGCGACGTCGTCGACGAGCACGCGGTGGTGTGGCGGGCGCTGGACGAGATCGGGTGGGTCGCGGTTTCGGACGACGCCGTGCGGGTGCAGGACGACGGCGTCTTCTATCTGCCGGTGATTCAGAACATGCTGGCCCACGACCGGCTCGAGGAGATGCGGAGGCAGCGCCCGACGCCTGTCACAGCCCCGCCCCCGGCCGCCGAAGCGCCGGCGGATGCCCCGGCGCACGCCTGATACCGCGTCGCGGTCCCGACGGTTGCTTCGGGCGGCACGTCTTCGAGCTCGCCGAGTCGGTGACCCTGCTTCCCTTCTACTGCCGGCGGTCAGCCAGCCCGAGATCCCCGCAGCCGAAGCCACCGCCATCACCGCGGCATCCTGAGAGCAGCTCACGCCGAGCGCGCGGCTGGCGGAGGGCGGAGAGCGGAGCCGCAAGGCGACGATTTCCGGGCTACGGCGTAAGACTCTCCAGGCGCAGCAACCGGATGACCGGCTCGGCGGCGGCGCGCGAGGCGGCCAGGTCCACCGCGAGCGAGGCCACCCAGTCGTTGTGGCCCTCCACGTCCACCAGCATCTGTTCCACCCGCCACGTCGAGCCGTCGTCCGAGGGCTTGGCGTCCGTGTGCCGCCGGTTGCGGCCCTCGGGATCCAGGCGCAGGCCGCCGTTCGCCGCCGCGAACGTCTCCCGCGCCCGCGCCAGCCGCTCGGCCGTCCAGGCCCGGCCGGCCCCGTCGAGCGCCGTGTCGAGGACCTCGAGCGCGGCCTCGTCGTCGCCGGTCGACCAGGCGCGCAGCAGGGCGAACACGCGCGTGCGGATGGCCGCGGTGAACGCGCGCGCGTCGCGCGTCACGTCGACCGGCTCGTCGCGGCCGGGGACGGTCGGTTCGGGCGCGCCCGCGGCCACGGGCTGGAAGTCGGGATCGCGCATCCGCTCCCATTCTTCGAGCAGGCTCGAGTCCACCCGGCGCACGAGGTCCCGGAGATAGAGCTCCATCTCGACCACCTCGTCGGTCTTCATGCCGTCGGGCACCGTCTGCCGGAGCGCCTTGTAGACGCTCGAGAGGTGCCGCAGCAGCAGCCCCTCCATGCGTTCGAGGCCGTACTCCCGGACGTAGTCGGCGAACGAGAGGTAGGTCTCGAACATCTCCCGCGCGATCGACTTGGGCCGCACGTTCTCCTCGCCGACCCACGGATGCCGGTCGGCGAAGTCGTTGAAGGTCGCGTACACGAAGTCGGCGAGAGGCTTGGGATGCTCGAGCTTCTCGAGCTCGGCCATGCGCTCGTCGTACTCCATGCCGGCCGCCTTCATCTCGGCCACCGCCTCGGCCTTCAGCTTCGCGAGCTGCCGGTACAGGATGGCGTTCGGGTTCTCCAGAATGCTCTCGACGAGCGTGAGCAGATCGAGCGCGTGGGTCTCGGCGTCGGGGTCGAGCAGCGGAATCGTGTCGATGAGGTAGAGCGACAGCGTCTGGTCCATCGAGAAGTCGTCCTGGAGCTCGAGGTTCACGCGCACCCGCGTGCCGTCGGACGTGCGGGGCACGATCTCGACGACTTGGCGCGCCACCAGCGCCCGGAAGAGCTGCCAGCCGCGGCGCCGATGCGCCCGCTTCGCGGGGTCCGATTCGTGGCTGTCGCGCACGAGCTGCCGCATCGCCCGGCAGCCGTCGCCTCGGCGCGACAGCACGTTGAGCAGCATGCCGTGCGAGATCGCGAACCGTGACTGGAGCCGCTCCGGGCGGGCGCGGACGAGCCTTTCGAACGTCTGCCCGTCCCAGGGCGCGAAGTTGCCGCGCGGCGGCTGGCGCCGGACCACCTTCTTGCCGGCCTTCGCCTTCACGGCCAGCCGCCGGTTCTCGATAACGTGCTCGGGGGCCTGGGCCACGACCCAGCCGCGTTCGTCGAAGCCCTTGCGCCCGGCGCGCCCCGCGATCTGGTGGAAGTCGCGGGCCGAGAGCACCGCCGTCTTCTCGCCGTCGTACTTCGAGAGGCGGCTGAAGAGCACGGTGCGGATGGGCACGTTGACGCCGACCCCCAGCGTGTCGGTGCCGCAGACGACCTTGAGCAGGCCCCGCTGGGCGAGCTGCTCGGCGAGCACGCGGTACCGGGGCAGCAGGCCCGCGTGGTGGATGCCGATCCCGTGCTTCAGCCAGGTGCGGACACGGGGACCGTAGGGCGTCGAGAAGCTCACGTCCTCGATGGCCGCGGCCAGCGCCTGCTTCTCGCCGCGCGTCGCGAGCTGCAGGCTGGTGAAGCTCTGGGCGCTCGCGCCGGCGTCCTTCTGGGTGAAGTGGACCACGTAGACCGGCACCCGGTCCGCCTCGACCAGCCGTTCCACGGCCTTCGCGAGGGGCTCCTCGGAATAGGCGTACTCCAGCGGCACCGGCCGCTCGCTCGAGATGACGGTCGCCGTCGGTCGGCCGGTGCGCCGCGTGAGCTCCTTCTCGAAGAACGTCACGTCGCCGAGCGTCGCCGACATCAGCAGGAAGCGCGTCCGCGGCAGGGTCAGCAGCGGCGCCTGCCAGGCGCCGCCGCGATCCCGGTCGGCGTACCAGTGGAACTCGTCCATCACCACGTCGTCCACCGCCGCCTCCTCCCCCTCGCGGAGGGCGATGTTGGCCAGGATCTCTGCCGTGCAGCACAGCAGCGGGGCGTCGCGGTTGACGGTGGCGTCGCCCGTGGCGAGCCCCACGTTGTCGGGTCCGAACTCGCGGCACAGGGCCATCCACTTCTCGTTGACCAGCGCCTTGATGGGACAGGTGTAGACCGAGCGCCGCCCGCGGGCGAGCGACACGAAGTGCAGCGCGAACGCGGCCAGCGACTTGCCCGAGCCAGTCGGCGTGTTCAGGATGACGTGGTGGTCCTCGAGCAGGGCCAGAATCGCCTCCTCCTGGGCGGGATAGAGGGTCAGGCCCAGCCGGTCGACGTAGTCGAGAAAGCGGTCCAGCAGATCGTCGCCGGACGCGCCGGCGGGCGGCAGCAGGTCGAACAGGGGCGCACTCATGCCGGAGATTGTCGCGCCTCTGCACCCGTTGCCGCCAGTCCGATGCGCCCGTTCGGGTATTCGAGAACGATTTCGACGTCTTCCAGCAGGCGCCCTCGTACGACCGCGGCGGATTGGCGTGTCGTCACGATTCGCTCGGTTTCCGACACACCGATCTCCGTGCTCCTGAACTGGCCGGGACTGTTCCGGGGCGCGGGCGGCTGACGCCGCCTCGCGCAGCTCCGCGCTCTTCCGTCGCTCACCCGCGAGCGTTGCACAAATTGAAACTTCTACTTTCAATTTGCGCAACCGGCGCCTAGAATCATCTCCGTGGTCCAACGGACGATGGCGCCGCTGCTCCGGGAGCTGTTTCGCCGGTACCCGTTCGTCACGGTCACCGGCCCGCGCCAGTCGGGCAAGACGACGCTCTGCCGGACCGCCCTGCCGGACCTCGCCTACGTCAATCTCGAATCGCCGAACCACCGGCAGTTCGCCGAGGACGATCCGAAGCGGTTCATCGCGACGTGGCCGGGCGGCGTCATTCTGGACGAGATCCAGCGCGTGCCGTCCCTGCTGTCCTGGCTGCAGGTGTTCGCGGACGACCACGGCGGGAACGGCCTCTTCGTGCTGACCGGTAGCGGACAGTTCCTGCTGTCCGACCGCATCGACCAGTCCCTGGCCGGCCGTACCGCGCTGCTGCGGCTGCTGCCCTTCTCGCTCGACGAGCTTGGGAGCGCGGACGCGGCGGCCACCGGCGTGGACGACCTGCTCTTCACGGGCTTCTATCCCCGCATCCACGACCAGCGGCTCGACCCGGGCCAGGCGCTCGGCGACTATGTCGAGACCTACGTCGAGCGCGACGTGCGCCGCATGCTGGAGATCCGGAACCTGTCCGCCTTCCAACGGTTCGTGCGGTTGTGCGCGGGCCGCGTCGGGCAGTTGCTCAATCTTGCCGCGCTCGGCTCCGACGCGGGCGTCACCCACACGACCGCGCGGCACTGGCTCTCGGTGCTCGAGGCCAGCTACATCGTGTTCCGCCTGCCGCCGTACCACGGCAACGTGAGCAAGCGCCTCGTCAAGTCGCCCAAGCTCTACTTCCACGACGTCGGGTTGGCGAGCTGGCTCCTCGGCATCGAGAGCGTCCGGCAGGTTCGCACGCATCCGCTCCGCGGCGCCCTCTTCGAGAATGCGGTAGTGGCGGAAGCACTGAAGCACGGCTACAACCACGGGCGCCGGCCGGCGCTGTCCTTCTTCCGCGACAGCCGCGGCCTGGAATGCGACCTGCTGTATCCGTCCGGGGGACGGCTGCTGGCGATCGAGGCCAAGTCGGGCGCCACCATCGCATCGGACTGGTTCACCGCCCTCGGACGCGTCATGCCCCTCCTGCCCGATTGCGACGCGGGCGTCGTGGTCCACGGCGGCGACGATCACCAGACGCGCAGCACCGGCGAAGCGATCCCCCTCACCGAGTTCAGCCGCCGGCTCGCACGCTTCGACAGTGCGGCGTAGAGACCCCGTCACCAGTAGCACCTTCGGCGGTTCACGCTCCCAAAATGGCGGATATCGTATCCTTGATGTCGTCGGGAGCTTGGCGCTTGAACTTCCCGGCTGCCCAATGATGGAGATGCACGAAGCCATCCGTGAACGGCCCTGCGCCGCAGCCGCGGCCGGACGAGGGAGCCGACCCGCATGCCGCTGAACGCGGGCGACCGCTACGCCGGGCACTTCGATGTCGCGGGCCCCCTCGGCGCGGGCGGCATGGGCTAGGTCTACCGGGCTCGCGACACCCGCCTGAACCGCGATGTCGCGTTGAAGCTCCTGCCGGACGCCTTCGCCGCCGATCCGGATCGTCTGGCGAGGTTCCAGCGCGAGGCCGAGCTGCTCGCGTCGCTCAACCATCCGAACATCGCTCAGATCCACAGCATCGAGGAGGACGCCGGCACGCGGGCGCTGGTGCTGGTCGACGGCCCCACGCTGGAAGAGCGGATCGCCCGAGGGCCGATACCGCTGGATGAAGCGCTGGACATCGCGGTCCGCATCGCGGACGCCCTGGAGGCGGCGCACGAGGCCGGTGTGATCCACCGGGACCTCAAGCCCGCCAACATCAAGGTACGGGAAGACCTGCGTGGGGTGGATCGCGGCCTTGCCGGTGAAGCCGAGCCGGCGGGTGGGCCCGCACCGCCCCTCGAGCCGGGGCGGCGCCCCCACGTCCATGAAGGGCGTGTCCATCTCCCCGCCCCGGCGGCCGCGGCCGCCACCCTCGGACGTGGCGGACACCACCCCCCCCACTCGACGGTCCAGCCCAACTCGCCGCCCACGTCGACAGCAGCCAAGAAGAGCACGCTGATGTCCCGCGACGCGCCAGCGATGCCGTCGACGGCGCCTCTAGGCTAGACCAGTAGGCCTTGTGCCAATCCGTAACGGGCCCGCGCGGGTCCAGGCATGGGGACTCGAGAAACGCACGCTGCTCCTGTTCTGACCTGACCCGAACTCGGGCGCGGGTGAGTCTCAGGCGCTGCCAGCGGCACGGTCGACCGCCCCGGCAATGTCGAGGATGCGTTGGGCGGAGGCGATGACGGGCCGCTCGATGAGCTTGCCGTCGACGAGGAGCACGCCCCTCGCGTTGGCCTCGTAGGCGGCGACGATGCGCCGGGCCCAGGCCACCGCCTCGGGCGCCGGCGAGAACGCGGCCTGGATGATCGGCACCTGCGTCGGGTGGATCGCGGCCTTGCCGGTGAATCCGAGCCGGCGGGTGGCGCGCGCCTCCTCCTCGAGCCGGGACGGCGCCCCCACGTCCATGAAGGGCGTGTCCATGGCGTCGACCTCGGCCAGCGCCGCCGCCGCCACCACCCGGGACCGGGCGTAGAGCAGCGCGTCCCACTCGATGGCGCAGCCCAGCTCGGCCGACAGGTCGACGGCCCCGAAGAAGAGGACGGCGATGTCGGGAGATGCGGCGGCGATGGCGTTGACCGCGGCGAGACCGCGCGCGGTCTCGATCTGCACGATCAGGGGCAGGCGGGGAAGCGACGGCGCGAGCCGCCGCTCGAGCGCGCGCAGGGTGTCGGGGCCGCCGACCTTGGGCACCATCAAGGCGTCGGGCCGGACCCGCGCGGCGATCAGGGCGTCGAGGTCGCGCTCGCCGAGATCGGACTCGGGCTCGTTGATGCGCAGGACGACCTCGGCGCGCACGGGCGGGCGGTCAGCCAGCAGGGCGAGAGCCTTGTCGCGCGCCTCGTCCTTCTGTGCGAACGAGACCCCGTCCTCGAGGTCGAGGCAGACAGCGTCGGCCCCCGTCGCGACGGCCTTCGCGAACCGGTCCGGCCGCACCGCGGGGACGAAGAGAACGGAGCGGCGGACGCGCCGCCCCGGGGACTGCTCAAAGATGGTCGGCATGGGTTCGGGCAATCCTCTCGACAGGAGCGAGCCGGCGCAATCCGGAACCGGCGTCGGGACAGCACGGGACCGGCGTCGGGCCGCCACGGAGCCGGCGCCCACCGGCGTTCAGGCCGGCACGGACTCCCGGACCAGCTCGGACCAGCGCGGACACCGCAAGCTGCGCTGCGATGTCCCTCAACCTACGTGCGCGCGCCGGCGGCGTTCAGGCCGGCACGGACTCCCGGACCAGCTCGGGCAGCGCGGACACCACGGGCTGCCGCTCGACGTCGCGCAGCCACGCCAGCGCCGCGTCCGCGGCCGGCGGAGACACCGCGCGCGCCGCGCACGCGAGGAACTTCGCGTCGAGCTCCGCCGCCGAGGGCGGCCGGCTCGGGTAGCCCCGCGCGCCGCGGACCCGCCGCGCGAAGCGCCGTCCATCGGTCAGGCGCACCGTCACCGCCGCTTCCGTCAACGGCGGCTGATCGACGCCCACCGAGGGATCGACGCGCATCGTCACCTGGGGCAGCAGCGCGCGGGTGACGGGATCGGACAGCCCCGCCGACTCGAACGTCGGGAGATCGACGCGGCCGTGGGCGACGGCCGACGCGGCGCAGAAGTGCATGCTGAACTTGCCCTCCAGGTCGGTCCGCGGCCGGGCGTGGATCAGCACCGTGGGGGTGACCGCGTCCACGCCGATCTCCACCGCGTCGACATCGGCAGCCGTGAAGCCCTGCTCGGCCCGCAGGTCGAGCAGGGTGTCGATGGTGGGATGGGTGCCGGCGCAGGACGGATAGAGCTTCACGGTGATGCCGCCGTCGACGATCTCCCAGTCGCGCCCCAACCCGTCCGCGGCGTCCCCGAGGTCGCGTGCGCGCCCCTGCATGGCGACGAGCAGACCCTGCGCGCCGTCGAGGGCGCGGTCGGGGGCGGTGAACCCGGCGCGGGCGAGCATCGCCGCGAACACCCCGTTGCGCCCCGCCAGCCCCGCCTGGAGCGGCTTGACCATGGTGCCGAAGCTCTCCTTGAGCCCGGACGCCTCGGAGGCGGCGATGGCCAGGGAGCGGACGGTGGTCGCAGCGTCCTGCCCCAGCAGCCGCGCCGCGGCGGCCGCCGCCCCGAGGGTGCCGAGAGTCGAGGTGGCGTGCCACCCCTGCTCGTAGTGGGTGGGGTTCATCACCCGCCCCAGCACCGCTTCGATCTCGAACCCGACACAGTAGGCGTCGAGCAGCGCGGCCCCGCCGGCGTCGGCGAGCTCGGCCGCGGCGAGGCCCGCCGCCACCAGGGGCGCGCTGGGGTGCGCCATCGACACGAAGCACATGTCGTCGAAATCCAGGGCGTGCGCGGCCGTCCCGTTGGCCAGCGCCGCCCACCCCGCGCCGGTACGCCCGGTGGCGCCGAGGATGCCGCACCGGGGCGCGCCGCCCTCTTCGTCGGCGAGACCGCGCACCATCCGGGCCGCGGGCTCGACGGATCCCGCAAGGGCGACCCCGACCGTGTCGAGGACCGCGTCGCGGGCAGCGCGGCGCGCCGCCGCCGGGACCGCGCAGTTGGCCACGAACTCGCCGAACCGGGTCAACGCCGGCAAGGTCTCGTCTGTCATGCTGTTTCTGGTTCGTCGGCGGCGCCGACGTTCTTCCAGCTCCTCTTGTGTAACGGAATCACCCGCTGCTTGACCGGATCCCACTTCCCGATCAGGGTCATCGCTGACGCGGGTTGGGTGAACTTGTCGTGGTTGAACTTCCTCGAGGGCCTGCGCTTCGGTTGTTTGGGCACGGTCACCGCTCCCTCCCCCACACAGCCCGTGGTGAAAGTCCCCGCTGCATTCGAGCGGCGATGCATCCCGCCTCGCCGCTCTCGGTGCAACGCCGGGTTCCACCACGGGCTGCACAGCCCGCACCGGAACCCCGCGGCTCGCCGCCGTGATCCGTCAGTTCCCGTAGAACTGGGCGATGCCCGCCAGCCGTTCCTGAATCTGCGCCTCGGACCACCAGCGGCCGTTCACCATGACCCCCGCGCGCCGGGCGACGTTGGCGACATCGTCGATGGGGTTGGCGGTCAGCAGCAGGAGGTCCGCCCGCCGGCCGATCTCGATGGTCCCGAAGTCGTCGGCCGCATCGAAGTACTCGGCGACGCGCCGGGTCGCGGCCTCGAGCACCTCGTAGGGGGTCATGCCGATCTCGACCCACAACGCCATCTCGTGATGCACCGAGAACCCGGGCACGCTGAAGATCTGCGGAGAATCGGTCCCCAGCAGGATGGGGACGCCGCCCTCGTGCAGGGCCTGCAGAATGCGCCGGCGCAAGTCCGCGACCCGCCGATTCGTCTCCGGGTCGCCGGCCGCGGCCCGCTCGTCCACGACCCGCTCCCACTGCTCGACCGTCTCCGGCGGCATGTACCGCACCTCCGGACGCGCGGATCGGAGCTCGGCGGCGGAACCGTTGCCGAAGAAGACCGTCTCCCAGAGCACCATCGTCGGCACCACCCGGGCCCCGGCCGCGCGGGTCGCGTCGACGAGCTGCGGAAGCCCGGCCATGTCGACCTGGTCCAGAAGGCCGCCGACGCCGAAGAACCCGCCCCCCTCGGCCGGCCGCTGCTCGGCCGGGACGAGCGCCTCGACGTAGTTGTCGAGATGGTCGATGGTGACCTGTCCCGATGCGAGGGCGTGCTCCAGCCCGACGGCATCCGGCACGTGGCCCCCGAACGGCAGGCCGACCTCGCGGGCGGTCGCCGCCACCGCATCGAAGACGTCGCGCGACAGCCCTTCGTGCATCTTCACGAGGTCGTAGCCGAGCTCGTTGTACTCCCGCACCAGTTGCTCGCCCTGCTCCGGCGTGGTGACGCGCGCGCCGGTCATGGACGGACTGCCCACGAACAGCCGCGGGCCGAAAGCCTGGCCGCGGGCGATGCGGGCCCGCAGCCCGAGCTGCGACCGCTCCCCCTGCATGCCGCGAACCGTGGTCACGCCGTTGGCGACGTAGAGGAAGAGGAGGTTCCGGGCGTCGGACGCCACCATGCGCGGGCCCGGCAGATGCCCGTGCATCTCGGTCAGCCCGGGCATCAGATACATCCCGTCGGCCTCCACCACCTCGGTGCCGCCGCCGACCTCGACCTCGTCCGCCGGATGCATCGAGACGATCCGCCGGTCGGTCACCACCACCGTCCGGTTCTCGACGACCACGGGGACCCCCGGCTCGGTCATCGGCAGAACGTCGACCCCCACGAACGCCACGTCTCCCTGCACTTCGGGCAGCGGATCGCCGCACCCGGCCAGCGCCCCGAGGGCGGCGAGGAGCAACCCGGCGCCGGCAACCCGCATCCTGCTCGATCTCACGCGGCGGTCCTGTGTGGAATCCGGATCACGCGGCGGGCGCGGCCGGCCGAAACCGCTGCGGCACGTGCCCGCGCTTGTAGACCATGAACGTCCGCTTGAACACGATCACGGTCTTGCCGTCCTGGTTGAAGCCGGTCGACTTTGCGGTCACGATGCCGACGTTGGGACGCGACTTCGATTCCCGTTTCGAGAGCACCTCGCTGTGGGAATAGATGGTGTCGCCGTCGAAGACCGGATTCGGCAGACGCACCTCGTCCCACCCCAGGTTCGCCATGACATTCTGCGACAGGTCGATGACCGACTGCCCGGTGACCACCGCCAGGGTGAACGTGGAATCGACCAGGGTCCGGCCGTACGGGGTGTTCGCGGCGAACGCGTGGTCGAAATGAATGGGGTTGGTGTTCATGGACAGCAGCGTCGCCCAGGTGTTGTCGGCGGCGAGCACCGTCCGGCCCAGGGGGTGCTCGTAAATGTCGCCGACCTCGAAGTCCTCGTAGACCCGGCCGGTCCATCCTTCCTTCACTGGCATTGGTGGCTCCCTTCAAGCTCCATGATAGCCCCGGCCGCGCTCGCCGGCTCCGTCCGGAACGTGCAGGCCGCGCCGGCGGGAGGGTGTAGACCGCTAAACCATCCCGTCCGCCCGCCACCCCGCGATGGTGGCGGGGTCGAACCCCAGACCGCCGAGAATCGCGTCGGTGTGCGCCCCCAGCTCGGGGACGGGCCCCATGACCGGCTCGACGTCCCCGATAGTCGCCGGGGGCAAGGTCGCCGGCAGCGGTCCCACCGACGTCTCGACATCGCGCCAGCGGCCGCGCGCGGCCAACTGCGGATGGTCGGCGAACTGCTGCACGGTCCGCATCCGCGCGTTCGCAATCCGCGCCGTCTCGAGGCGATTCACGATCTCGGGGGTATCCAGCCCGCCGAAGACCGCCTCGATCTCGACGTCGAGCTCGCGGCGATTCGCAAGCCGCAGGGCATTGGCCGCGAACCGGGGGTCCTCGGTCAGCTCCGGCCGGCGCAGCACCTGTTCGCAGAACGCCCTCCACTCGCGTTCGTTCTGAATGCCGAGATACACCACTTCGCCGTCCCCCCCCGCGAACGGCCCGTAGGGGGCGATGACCGCGTGCCGGGCGCCCGAACGGCGGGGCGGGGTCCCGCCGAAGGCGTAGTACAGGGGATAGCTCATCCACTCGCCCAGCGCCTCGAGCATCGAGACCTCGACCACCGTGCCGGCGCCGGTGCGCGCCCGCATCAGGAGCGCGGTCAGGATGCCCGAATAAGCGTACATGCCGGCCGCGATGTCGGCGACGGAAATCCCCACCTTGACCGGCTCGTCGGGAGTGCCGGTGATCGACAACAGCCCGGCCTCGGCCTGGACCAGCAGATCATAGGCCTTGCGGTCGCGATAGGGGCCGGTCGAGCCGTACCCCGAGATCTCGCACACCACGAGCCGCGGATGCGCGGCCCGCAGTTCGGCGGCCGACAGCCCCAGGCGCCCGGTGGCGCCGGGTGCGAGATTCTCGACGAAGACATCGACCCCCTCGAGCAGCCGCCGCAGCACCGCCCCCGCCTCGGGGTGCTTCACGTCGAGGGTCAGCGACTCTTTCGACCGGTTCAGCCACACGAAGTGCGACGAGAGCCCCCCCGCCGCGGCGTCGTAGCTCCTGGCGAAGTCGCCGACCCCCGGACGTTCGATCTTGATGACCCGGGCTCCGAGATCGGCCAACTGGCGGGTGGCGAACGGCGCCGCCACCGCCTGCTCCAGCGACAGGACCGTCACCCCGTCGAGTGGTCGCATCAGAATGACCGCGGCAGATCCAGCACGTGCTGACCGATGTACGACAGGATCAGATTGGTCGAGATCGGCGCCGTCTGGTAGAGCCGCGTTTCGCGGAACTTGCGTTCGACGTCGTACTCCTCGGCGAACCCGAAGCCGCCGTAGGTCTGCATGGTGACGTTCGCCGCCTCCCACGAGGCGTCGGCCGCGAGCAGCTTGGCCATGTTCGCCTCGGCCCCGCACGCCTGGCCGGCGTCGAACAGCTCGGACGCCCGCACGCGCATGAGATCGGCCGCCTCGACGTTGACGTGGGCGCGGGCGATCGGGAACTGGATGCCCTGGTTCTGGCCGATGGGACGGCCGAACACCACCCGGTCGCACGCGTAGCGGCAGGCCCGCTCGACGAACCAGCGTCCGTCGCCGACGCATTCGGCCGCGATCAGGATGCGCTCGGCGTTGAGCCCGTCGAGCAGATAGCGGAACCCCTTGCCTTCTTCGCCCACCCGATTCTCGACCGGCACCTCCATGTTGTCGAAGAAGATCTCGGTCGTCGCGTGATTGATCATCGCGCGAATCGGACGCACGGTCATGCCGTGACCGATGACCGTCTTCAGGTCCACCAGCAGCACCGAGAGCCCCTCGGTGCGTTTCTTCACGGCCTCGAGCGGGGTGGTACGGACCACGAGCAGCATCAGGTCGGAGTACTCCACCCGCGAGATCCACACCTTCTGCCCGTTCACCACGTAGCGGTCGCCCTTGCGCACCGCCATCGTCTTCATCTGCGTGGTGTCGGTCCCCGTCGTGGGCTCGGTCACCCCGAACGCCTGCAGCCGCAGCTCGCCGCTGGCGATCTTCGGGAGATAGTGCCGGCGCTGCGCCTCGGACCCGTGCCGGAGCAGCGTGCCCATGATGTACATCTGGGCATGGCAGGCGGCGGAATTGCCGCCC
Organism: Vicinamibacterales bacterium; assembly: GCA_965229825.1. GTDB lineage: Bacteria > Acidobacteriota > Vicinamibacteria > Vicinamibacterales > UBA8438 > JAJEEA01. Next base: position 176,052 of record CBDDJQ010000004.1, on the reverse strand, counting down.
GACCGGTTGACCTCCTCCAGGATGATCGACGCCTCGGCGATCCCCAGCCCGGACCCGCCCAGCTCTTCCGGTATCAGGGCGGCCAAGTAGCCGGCCTCGGTCAGGGTCCGGACGAACTCCTCGGGGTACTCCTCGCGGGCGTCGAGCTCGCGCCAGTAGGTGTCGGGAAACCGCGCGCAGAGCTCGCGCACCGCGGTTCGGAGATCGGCATGCAACTCGGCGTTGGCCACGGCGGCTCCATCCTCCAATGCAAGGGGGGGCACCCCCTGGAACCTCTTGTCAGGGCGACAGCCCCCCGAATCTCTCACCCAAAGGGGTTGCCCGCCCTTGGAACGTCTCGTCAAGGGGGCAACCCCCTTGGAACGTCTCGTCAAGGGGGCAACCCCCTTGGAACGTCTCGTCAAGGGGGCAACCCCCTTGGAACGTCTCGTCAAGGGGGCAACCCGCCCTTGGAACGTCTCGTCAAGGGGGCAACCCGCCCTTGGAACGTCTCGTCAAGGTGGCAACCCGCCCTTGGAACGTCTCGTCAAGGGGCAACCCCCCCTGCCCCCCCGCGGGGGGGCAGGGGGGTGGGTTATGAAACCGGTCCTCTGACCCGTACGGGGGGATCGCAACTCCAGACCGACGCCGCATACCGTCGGACCGGCGTCCTGGTCATTGAAATCGGCGCCCCGGTGGGAGCCACCGGGCACTCGGAGCCCGACATGAAACCCCGCGGGCTCTCGCCACGGGCGCCCGAGTGGGCGCATGATAGCACGGTGGCCGGACCGCCCCCGTATAATCGATAGCGTGGCGGTCACCACGGGTTCTACGCGTTTGGCGGCGCATCTGGGCGCGCGGGCGGCGGGACGGCGCATCGGCCTCGTCGCGAATCCCGCGTCGCTGGACGCCGAACGCCGCCATGTCATCGAGGTCGCGGCAGCGGCGCCCGAGATCCAGCTGACCGCCCTCTTCGGCCCGCAGCACGGGTTCCGGTCGGACGTGCAGGACAACATGATCGAGACGGATCACGCCCGGCATCCGCAGCTCGACGTGCCGGTGTACTCCCTGTACGGCGAGACCCGCACCCCCACCCCGGCGATGCTGTCGGAGCTCGATCTGCTCGTCATCGACCTGCAGGACGTCGGCACCCGCGTCTACACCTACATCCACACGATGACCAACTGCCTGCAGGCCTGCGCCCGCGGCGGGGTCCCGGTGGTGATCTGCGACCGGCCGAACCCCATCGGCGGCTACGCCGTCGAAGGCCCGATGCTGCGACCCGGCTACGAGTCGTTCATCGGACAGTTTCCGATACCCCTGCGCCACGGCCTGACCATCGGCGAGCTGGCCCGCCTGTGCAACGAGACGTTCGACCTGGGGGCCGACATCGAGGTGCTGCCCCTCGCCGGCTGGCGCCGGGACCTGTATCACGACGAGACGGGGCTGCCGTGGGTGCTGCCGTCGCCGAACCTGCCGACCCTCGACAGCGCCATCGTCTATCCCGGCATGGTGCTGCTCGAAGGCACCAACCTGTCCGAGGGCCGCGGCACGACCCGGCCGTTCGAGATCGCGGGCGCACCCTGGCTCGATGCGCACGGGCTGGCCGCGGCCATGAACGACCTCGCCCTGCCGGGGATCTGGTTCCGCCCCGCCGAGTTCCAGCCCACGTTCCAGAAGCATGCCGGACAAGGCTGCGGCGGCTGCCAGTTCCACGTGACCGACCGCGCCGCGTTCCGGCCGGTCCTCACCGCGGTGGCCTTCCTGCAGGTCTGCCGCCGACTCGCCCCGGACCGGTTCGCCTGGCGCGAGCCGCCGTACGAGTACGAGACCGTCATTCCGCCCATAGACATACTGTCGGGCTCGGACGCGCTGCGGCGGTCCCTGGACGACGACGTGCCCTATACCGCGATCGCCGAGGAATGGGCGGCGGACCTCGACGCGTTTCGAGGGGTGCGCGATCGCTATCTGTCGTACTGACATGCCTGCCGAGCAATCGATCGTCGGCCGGGCGTGGGGTACCCTCATGACCCGGCTCCCATGATGCCCCCGCCGCCGCTGGCGTTCGAACACACGATTGTCATCACCGCCCGGCCCGACGCGGTCCTCGCGGCGTTCTTCGACCCGACGGCGCTGCCGGTGTGGTGGGATACCGTTCGTACCGTAACCACACCCCGCCCCCTCGGGGTGTACGCCGTCGAATGGCACGCCACCCCGTTCCGCGACGAGCTGCTCGGCACCCTGGGCGGCGTGTTCTACGGCACGGTCATGGACTTTCGTCCGGGACGGGCGTTCTCGCTCGCCGGCGCCTACTGGCTGCCGCCGGACTCCCTCGCCTTCGGCCCGATGGCCCTCGACGTCCGCTGCACGGTGAAGGGCCCGGCCACCCGCCTGCAGGTCCGGCAGAGCGGTTCGTACGACGGACCGCGCTGGGAACGCTACTATCGGATCATCACCAGCGGCTGGGAGACATCCCTCGCCGCCCTCAAGACCTACCTGGAGCACCGGGATCCGGCACGGGGCGGCGCGGAGCGCGCCGAGGACAGCGGCGGCGGCCGGCGGGGCGCGCGCGGCGCCGGCCCATCGGAGAGACGACGGTGACGGCGGCGGCGGGATCCATCGTGATCGTGGGCGGCGGGGTGGTCGGATCGAGCATCGCGTATCACCTCGTCCACGACGGCTACCCGGGACGCGTGGTGGTGATCGAACGGGACGCCAGCTACGCCCGCGCCTCGTCGTTCCTCGCCATGGGGGGCATCCGCCAGCAGTTCAGCTCGGCCGCCAACATCCAGCTCGCGCAATACGGCACGCGGTTCTACGCCGCGTTCGATCGCACCATGCGCGTGCCGGGGCACGCGCCCCGCGCCGACTTCCGCCGGCGCGGCTACCTCTTCCTCGTCGACGAGGCGGCGTCGGACCGCTTCGCGGCGCGGCTCGAGCGGCAACGCCGGCTCGGAGCGCGCGTCGAGCGGCTCGAACTCGACGCGCTCCGGGCGATGGCCCCCGATCTGCGGCTGGACGACATCCGGTTCGGCGTCTTCGGCCCCGATGACGGCTACGGCGAACCGCGCGAGGTGCTCGCGGGGTTCCGGGCCGCGGCGGCCGCCGGCGGCGTCCGCTACGTCACCGCGGAGGTCGTCGATCTGACGCGGCAGGCGGGCCGCGTCGCCGGGGTCGTCCTGAACGACGGCGAGCGGATGGCGGCGGACACCGTGGTCAACGCGGCCGGACCGTTCGCCCCCCGGCTCGCGGCGATGGCCGGTCTCGAGCTCCCGGTCCAACCCGTGCGCCAGCATCTGTTCCGATGCGCCCTGCCGGTGCGCCTGTCCTATCGGCTCCCGATGGTCGTCGACCCCACCGGCGTGCACTGGCGGCACGACGATACCGGGAACTGCGCGGGAACGGACCGGCTGGTGGTCGCGTGCACGAAGCTCGACGAACCCCCCGGCGAGAACTTCGCCTGCGACTACCGGCGCTGGGAATCGGACTTCCGGCCGCCGCTCCAGGCGCGGATGCCCCGGCTGGCCCCGATCGAACTGATAGAAGGGTGGGCGGGACTCTACGCCATGACCCCCGACCACAACCCGCTGCTCGGCGAGCACCCGAACGCCCCCGGGCTCCTGCTCGCCAACGGGTTCAGCGGCCACGGCCTGATGATTGCCCCGGCGGTCGGCAAGGTCCTGTCGGAGCTGATTCGTCTCGGCCGGACCGACACCGTCGACGTAAGCTGCTTCGCCCCCGACCGGTTCGACCGCGGCGAGCCGGCGCACGACGAGGCGATGATCTGAGCCCCTGGCAGCCCGTCGCCGCCGTCTCCCGCGCCCGTCCCTATAATGAGTTGAGCCCATGATCGTCGCGCCGGAGACCGAAGACTACCTGGCGTCGCTGACGCAGGAAGACGCGTTGCTGGCCCGCGCCGCGGCGGAGGGGCGTGCGGAACGCCTGCCGATCGCCGGCCGCACCGTCGGGCGGTTCCTCGAAGCGGTGGTCGTGACCGCCGGCGCCCGCCGGGTGCTCGAAATCGGCACCGCCAACGGCTACTCCGCGCTGTGGCTCGCCCGATCCCTGCCCGCGGACGGCGGGTTCATCTCGATCGAGATCGACCCGCGCCGCGCCGCGATGGCGCGGACCCATCTGGAGGACGCGGGGCTCGGCGACCGGGCGCACGTCATCGTCGGCGACGCCGCCCGCATGGTGCACAAGGTGGCGGGTCCATTCGACGTGATTCTCAACGCCGGCGACAAGCAGCAGTACGGCCCGTTGCTCGACCGGCTGGTGACCCTGCTGCGGCCGGGCGGGGTGCTGATTAGTGGCAACGTGCTCGGGGCGGGCGCGGTCGTGCCCGGGCTCGCGAGCGCGCCGGACCGGCCGGCGGACGACACCGACGCGATCGCCGCCTACAACCGGCGGCTCGCGGCGGACCCCGCCTCGTGACCAGCTTTCTCCCGGTGGGGAACGGCATCGCGATGTCGGTGAAGCCCCGATGACGCCCCGCCGGGCAGCGGCCGGCCGCACCCCCGCCGATCCACCTCGCCGCCTGCCCGAGGAACGGACGATGAACCGACGCCGAGCAGCCGCCGGCCGCGCCCGGCGCACACGGGATCGGTTCATTCGATGACCATCGACGAGTGGCTGCGAGATGCCGCGGAGGACGCCGAGCGGCGGGAGCAGCCCGGTCTGATACCGCGCCTCGCGGCTCTGGCCGAGGCCACCCGCCACCTGCGCGCCGCGGCCTGGAACCGGGAGGCAGTCCCGCCGAGTCCCCCTCCCCGCTCCCCGGAAGAGCCGTGACCACGTCCTGGTGCGACCAGCCGTTGCACCGCCTGGCGGCCGCCATCCGGACCGGCGCGGTCCCGGTGCTCGAGGTCGTCGACGCCGCCCTCGAGCGCATCCGGGCCCGCGACGGGGCCTTGAACGCCTTCACCACCGTGTTCGATGCGTCGGCCCGAGCCCGGGCCGACGCGGCGGGGCGGGAGATCGCATCGGGCCGGTACCGCGGCCCGCTGCACGGCGTGCCGGTCTCCATCAAGGACCTCATCGACGTCGCCGGCGTTCCGACCACCGCCGCCTCCCGAGTGCCGCGGGGCGCGCCGCCGGCCGCCGACGCCGCGGTGGTGGAGCGGCTGCGGGCGGCCGGCGCCATCCTCATCGGCAAATGCAACCTGCACGAGTTCGCGTTCGGCACCACCGGCGAAGACTCGGCGTTCGGGCCCACCCGCCACCCTCTGGACCCGGGCCGGTCGCCGGGCGGATCGAGCAGCGGGTCGGCGGTCTCGGTGGCCGCCGGCATGGCCTGGGCCTCGATCGGCACCGATACCGGCGGGTCCCTCCGCATTCCCGCCGCCGCCTGCGGTCTGGTGGGGTTGAAACCGACGTTCGGCGAAGTGTCGTGCGACGGCGTGGTCCCCCTCGCATCGAGTCTCGACCACGTGGGCCCGCTCACGCGTTGCGTGGCCGACGCCCGGCTGGTCTTTCGCGTCCTGCGGCCGGCCGACCCCTTCCGCCCCGCCGCGCGCGATCCGGTGACGCGCCGTCTTGGCTGCCCGCGCCCGTTCTTCCTGGATCAGCTCGACCCGGCAGTGCGCGAGACCTTCGACGGAGCCGTGGAACGCCTGCGGGATACCGGATGGGACGTGCGTGATGCGCCCATCCGCCACGCCGAGGACACCCCCGCCATCTGTCTGCCTCTGGTGCTGGCGGAGGCCGCCGCCGCTCATGCGTACGGCCTCGACCACCACGCCGACCACTACTCCAGCGACGTGCGCCTGCGGCTGGAGCTGGGGAGGTACGTGATGGGGGAAGACTACGTGCGCGCCCAACGCGGCCGGGCCTTCCTCGCCGAGGCCGTGGACGCCGCGCTGACTGGCTGCGACGCTCTTGTGCTGCCGGCCCTGGCCGTGCCGGCCCCGCGGCTGGGCGCCGACGCCGTCGAGATCGACGGCCGGCCGGAGCCGCTGAGGCCGCTCATGCTCCGGCTGACCCAGCTCTTCAACGCCACCGGGCACCCGGCCGTGTCGATACCCTGCGGGCTGACGTCCGGCGGTCTGCCGTGCGGCCTGCAGATCGTCGGACGGCGGAACCGCACCGACCACCTCCTGGACGTGGCGGAGGCGTGCGAGGCGGCGCTGGCCGACTGACCGCGGCCCGGATCGCGCGTGGACTTCAAGGAGAACTGAACACCGGTGCGGCGTCAGCCGTTCAGACAGTTCGCACGGCGATTGCGCAGCGCCGACGCCGAGGACGTCATTCGTCCTGCTTCTCCAGCCCTATCGCCAGGCGCAGCGCCACCAGCGCCTCCTGGGTGCGAGCGTGCAGGGCGAGCGGTCCGGGCGCGGCCTCCCAGCGGCGCACCGTCGTCCCCGAGACCTGGAGCAGTTCGGCGAGCTCGGCGACCGAGAACCCGCCCCGCTCGCGCAGCTCGGCGATCAGCGCGCCCGTGGGGCGGACGGCGTGCTCCTGCCCCGGAACCACGGACGAGGGGTCGGCGTGCGGTGATCGATCTCGCAGCGTCTTCTTCGGCTTCGGCGCGCTGGACCCCGGCGGCTTCCGCGCGGCCGGGGCCGGCGGCTTCGGCGCGCTGGGCCCCGGCGGCTTCGGCGCGCTGGGCGGCACGCCGGCAGCGGCGTCGAGCTCGATGCCGAAGATGCCCCCGAGATCGCCGTCCGCCAGGGTGTCGGCCGTCGGCGCTCCCCGCGGCAGCGCCATGTCTGTCGCAATCAGCTCCGCCTCGTCGGCGCCGCGCAGGCGGAAGAGCAGCTCCGGGCTGTCGTCCAGACGGCTGCCGACGCCGTAGAGCACCGCGGCCGCGTGCTTGCACATCGTGGCCGAGTCCGGGCAGTCGCACGCCAGCTCGATCTCGCCCGGTTTTGGAAAGAGGCCGGCGGCGCGATCCGTGACGATGTCCATGACCCGATCGGACAGCCGCCCCTGCAGCAGCTCGAGAACCGATCCGATCTGCCCGGCGCACGCGGTCTTGATCGCCTTCCAGGTCGGCCCCTTGAGCCGACTGATGCGCACGACGACGCGGTAGAGCTCCCGTCCGGCGACCATTGCGTCGACGACCCCGGCCTCGACCGCCAGATGACAGACCGAGCCGTTGCGCACGTAGGTGCGGCCCCGCGGCAGGCGGTTGGCATAGTCGGAGAACGACTCCAGGTGCTCGCACCAGCGCTGGCCCCAGAAGCTCCGGGCGATGTTCCGGTCCCGGAGCTCGACCGGCTGCACCTGCACGCCGCTCTCCCGCAGCTCTTGCATCTCCCGCGCGGCGCGAGCCCGCCGGACACCGACCGGCACGTACTTTGGATACCAGTGCACCATCCGGTTCCGTCAGTCCTCGGCGTGTGGATTCGCGCGCTTGACGTCGAGACGCACCCGATCGATCAGCTCGTCGTCGGACGGCTCGGTGAAGTCGAGCTCACGGTCGTGGTCCAGGTGACCGGCCGGGGTGAGTCCAAGGCTCATGTGTACAGGTCGACTACGCCATTCTGACGACGAGCGGGCGATGACGGGCCGGAAACCGCGAGCGGCGGGTCCCGGTTGGCGAAGCGAGGACCGCAGGGTCACGCCTGCGCCGGCCCGCCCCCCTCGGCCTGCCGGCGGAGAGCTTCGTAGCCCCGGTCCGCCGCGCCGCCAGTCTCTACCGGCATCCCGGCCGGGGCCCAGCCATCGGCGATCATCTGCCCGGTGGCGGGGTCCCGGCGCCCGCCGAACCCGCCGTCGACGTTGACCGCCGTCTCATAGCCGGCGCCGGCCAGCAGTTGCGCCGCGCGGGCCGACCGGCCGCCCATCTGACAGCCGATCAGCAGCTTGGCGCCGGTCGGAAAATGCGCCTGCACGACGGCGAGGAAATCGGGGTTCGGCTGCATCTGCCGGGTCGCCTCGTTCAGATGCAGCAGCGGCACGCTGCAGGCCCCCTCGGGATGTCCGTTCTCGAACTCGGGCACCGACCGCACGTCGATATAGGTGTACCCTTCATCGGTCTGGAGGCGTCGAGCCTCGTGTACGCCGACGTTCGTTGCGCCCATCTGCACTCCTTCGTCCAACTGTTGACGGTCATACTACACGGGTGATCGAGAGATTCTTTCACGCCTGGGAACGCCGGCTGGCCGCCGCCACCACGAATCGCGTCGTACGTCCCTTCGAATGGGGACTCGACTGGATGGATCGCCGGGGCGATCCGTCCGGCGACCCCGCGCGGCGGATGGAGCAGGCTGCGGCGGCCGCCCTGTCCGACCCGAACTGGTTCGCTTCGACGCCTTGTCCGAGCTACGTCCTCAGAGACGGCCGGCTGACCTTTCCGAGCCAGATCGAGACGCCGCATGCCGCCAACAACACCGTGCATGCCCGGTATTTCCCCGCCGAGTCGGGGGACCGGCGCCGGGCCGTGCTGGTCCTGCCGCAGTGGAACGCGGACGCGGACGGACACGCCGGCGTGTGCCGGTTCCTGGCTCGGGTGGGCATCAGCGCCCTCCGCCTGAGTCTGCCGTACCACGATGCCCGCATGCCGCCGGAGCTCGAACGGGCCGATTACATCGTCAGCGCCAATATCGGCCGCACGCTGCAGGTGAATCGCCAGGCGGTCCTCGATGCCCGCCGGGCGGTCGCGTGGCTGGACGCGCAGGGCCATGAGCGCATCGGCATTCTGGGCAGCAGCCTCGGGTCGTGTCTGGCCTCGCTCACCGCCGCGCACGAACCGCGGGTCACCACGGCGGCCCTCAATCACGTCTCGCCGTACTTCGCCGACGTCGTCTGGGACGGCCTGTCCACCGCGCACGTGCGCGCCGGCCTCGACGGGGCCATCGCCCTCGACCAGCTTCGTCGTCTGTGGCTCCCCATCAGTCCGTACCCCTACATCGACCGGTTGCGCGACACCCGGGTGCTCCTGGTGTACGCGCGCTACGATCTGTCGTTCCCGGTCCACCTGTCCCGCCGGTTCGTCGCGGAGTGCGAGCGCCTTGGCCTCCAGCCGGCGGTGTTCGCCCTGCCGTGCGGACACTACACGACCGGCGAGACGCCGTTCAAGTGGCTCGACGGCTATGTCCTGATTCAGTTTCTGCGGCGCAACCTGTAGACCGTCGGGCGGGCGAAACACGGCTCGCTGGCAGCCCGCGGCACGAGCCCGCGGCATTCGACCGGTGCGGCGCGGGGGCTGCCCACGGGCCGCCAGCCGCCCTGTCCGGCCGAATTGCGGATTCTGTACAAACTGTGCGCCCGGTTGCCGAGCAGTCAGGCGGTGGCGGCAAGCCCCAGCTTCCAGGTTTACCCGGCTAGAGCTAGAGATACCGCATGAGGCGCTGGATGGCTTGGTACACTATCGCGGCCAGCTCGCGGACCAGGGGGGTCACGTCCTGCTCGTTGACGGCATCGGCCACCGTCACCGGATCGGTCAGCAACAGCCAGATCGTGGCCCCGGCCACGGTGACCGCCAGCACCCCCACGACGCCGACGATACTGACGCTGACCCGGGCGAGACTCCGCATGGCCGAACTCCCGGACATCGACTCCTTGGACGCAAAATCGAGGTGATTGGTTTGCCTGACGCCGGTTCAGGGCAGCAGGACCACCTTTCCGAATTGGGCTCGGTCCTCCAACCGGCGCTGGGCCTCGGCCGCCTCGTCGAGGGGATAGGTCCGGTCGACGACCGGCTGGAACCGGCGCTCGAAGAACAGCTCGGCCGCCTGGAGCAGCTCCCCCTTCGATCCGACGTAGCATCCCATCAGCGAGATCTGCCGCGTGAACAGATGCCGGATGTCGAGTGCCCCGACGGGACCGGTGGTGGCGCCGCAGGTGACCAGCCGCCCGCCCCGCCGCAGACTCTTCAGCGACTGCTCCCAGGTCGCCTGTCCGACGTGCTCGAACACCACGTCCACACCCCGGCGGTCGGTGAACCGACGCACTTCCCGGGCGACGTCCTCCTCGTAGTGGTTGATTCCTTCGTGCGCCCCGAGCTCCTGGGCCCGCGCGAGCTTCTCGGCCGTACCGGCGGTCACGATGATGCGGGCGCCCTGGGCGCGCGCCACCTGGATCGCGGCCTGCCCGACGCCGCTGCCGGCCGCGAGAATGAGAACCGTCTCGCCCGGCCGCAACTGCGCGCGGGTGACCAGCATGTGCCACGCCGACAAGAAGGTCAGCGGAAACGCCGCCGCCTCCACGAACCCGATCCCGTCGGGGATCGGCACCACGTTCTCGACCGGGACCGTGACCAGCTCGGCGTAACCGCCTTCCGACTGATGCCCGATCAGGCCGAAGCTCCGGCACAGGTTGTCCCGGCCGTTGAGACAGGCGACGCACCTGCCGCAACTGATGCCCGGCTGCAGCAGGACCCGCAGCCCCTCGCCGACCCCGTGGGCCTCGCCGCGCACGACCTCGCCTGCGATGTCGGTGCCGGGGCAGTGCGGCAACGGCACCCCGGGAATGCCGCGGCGCTGCCACAGATCGAGATGGTTCAGGGCGCAGGCGCGCACGCGGACCAGCACCTCGCCCGGCGCGGGTTCCGGGTCCGGTATCTCTTCGCACCGCAGCACGTCGAGCCCGCCGTGTTCGTGGAAGCGGATAGCCTTCATCCTGTCATTCTCCCGGCAGACGACCGGCAGCCCGTGGCAGAGGCCCCGCGGCGCCGCGCCGGTCCCGGTGCGAGGCGGGTTCCACCACGGCCGCTACCCGTCCACCCGTAGCGGGTCCCCGAGCGGCAACGCGCCGAGCCGCGGCGCGATCTGCGCCGCGGGCCCGACGACCACGACGACCGCGCGATCGGCGTGCAGGTACCGTGCGGCGGCGGCGGTAACCGCCGGCACGTCGACCTCGGTCACCGCGGGCACGAAGCGATCGTGCTCGTCGGCCGGCAGATCGTACTGCACGAGCTGGGCCACCCCCCGGGCCACCTGTCCCGCGGTCTCGAATCCCCGGGCGAACCCCCGGGTCAGGGCCGACCGCGCCAGGTCGAGCTCCGGCGGCGTCACCGGGCGGTCCCCGCCGATAGCAGCCATCTCGTCCAGCACCTCCCGGATCGCCTCGGCGGTGGCATCCGCCTGCACGCTGCCCTGCATGACGAACGGGCCGGGCTCCCGCCGGAACTGGAACGCCGTCCGCACCCCGTAGGTGTACCCCTTCTCCTCGCGCAGGCTCCGGTTGAGGCGACTGACGAACTGGCCGCCCAGCACCATGTTGAGCACCTGCATCGCATGATACCCGGGCGTCCGGCGGGCCGCCGCCACATGACCGATCCGCAGCTCCGACTGCACCGCGCCGGGGCGGTCGACGAGCACCAGCCGCGCCGGCGGCGGCTTCGGCGCGCCGGCGGGGGGGCGGACATCCGGTTCCGGCGGACCCGCCTGAAGCGCGGGCAGATCGCCCAGGGCCCGCTCGGCCATGTCCGCGAAAGCGGCATCGGAAAACGGTCCGGTGGCAATCAACGTCGCGGCGCCGAGCCCGTACCGCGCGCGGTGGAAACCCCGGACATCGTCGACGGTCATGCGCGAGAGCGCCGCGTCGGTGCCGATGCCGAGATGCCCGTAGGGGTGCCCGCGATAGAGGGTCTCCAGGTAGACCCGCCCCGCGACGGCGGCGGGGACCATGCGCATCTGACGCACCCGGCTGCGCCGGAGCTCCCGCACCCGATCGAAGTCCGCGGCGGCGAAGCGAGGTTCGGTCACGATCTCCAGCAGCAGCGCCAGCCCCTCGGCGGCATGGCGATCGAGCGTGGTGAGGGACACCATCGTCGCGTCCGCTCCGACCTGCACGCCGAGCCGCGCGCCGATCCGATCGAGAGCGGAATGCAGCTCCAGGGTGGACCGCGTCTCGGTACCCTCGTCGAAGAGGTCCGCGGTGAGGGCGGCCAGACCCGGCTGCCCGGCGGGATCCGAGGCCGTCCCGGCGCCCCACAGCAGCAGCCAGTGGACCACCGGCGGACCCGGATGCGGGCCGGTGCGCAGCGCCATGCCGGAGGTCAGGCGATGCAGATGCACGGCGGGGAAGCGCACCGCCGGAGGCGGGCCGGGCACCGGCAGCCGGGTCCGATCCACCGGCGCCATCACGACACCTCCGCGGGAGCCGACCCCGCCAGCGCGCCGCCGGCGTCCCCGGCCGGTACGATGCTCAACGCCACCCGGCCGGCCGGCGTGAGCCGCCGCGCGAGATTCCGCACCTGTTCCGCGCCGGCCTCGCGATAGCGGGCCCGATCCCGGGCCAGGAATCCGGGGTCCCCCGTGAAGACGTTGTAGGCGTTGAGCTGATCGGACCGGCCGTCGAATCCGCCCACCGTCTGAAGACCGTATTCGAACTGCGCCTCCACCTGGGTCAGGCCGCGCTCGAGCTCCTCCGCCCGGGGGCCGTCGGCGGCGAGCGCCGCGACCTGGGCGGTGATCACCTCGTCGAGCTCGACGAGCCCCTGGCCGGGAGCCGCGGTCGCGGAGATGCAGAACCAACCGACCAGCTCCCGCGAGTTCTGGGCAGCGCTCACGTCGGTGGCGATACGGCGGTCGTGCACCATCGCCCGATACAGCCGCGAGGTCTTCCCGCCAGCCAGGACATGGCCCAGCAGGTCCATCCCGGCATCGCCTTCGTCGAACAGCGCCGGTGTCCGCCACGCCAGATACAGCCGCGGCAGCTCCACCCGGTCCTCCAGCAGCAGACGCCGTTCCGAACGCGGCGCGTCCGCCGGAGACGACGCTCCCTGCCGTTCCACGGCCGGGGTGACCGGCCCGGCGGGAATCTCCTCGAAATGGCGCCGCACCGCCTCCATCACCTGTCCCGACTCCACGTCGCCGGCCACCGTCAACGAGGCGTTGCCCGGGTGGTACCAGGTGCGAAAGAACGCGCTGGCATCCTCGACCGTGGCCGTCCGGAGATCGGCGACCTCCCCGATGGTGGTCCAGTGATACGGATGGTCCGGAGGGAACAGGGCGGCCATCAGGGCCATCAACGCGAGCCCGTAGGGCCGGTTCTCGTACGTCTGCCGGCGCTCGTTGAGGACCACGTCGCGCTGGTTCTCGAACTTCGCCGCGGTCAACGCGGGCAGCAGGTAGCCCATTCGGTCGGATTCCAGCCACAGGGCGAGATCGAGGGCGTTCGCGGGCACGACCTCCCAGTAGTTCGTGCGGTCGGTGTTGGTCGACCCGTTCACCGCCGCGCCGGCCTGCTGCAACGGCGTGAAGTAGTTGCGGTCGTGGTGGAGCGATCCTTCGAACATCAGATGCTCGAACAGGTGGGCGAGGCCGGTCCGGCCGGGGGACTCGTTCCGGGAACCGACGTGATACCAGAGATTCACGGCCGCGATGGGACAGCGGTGGTCCTCGTGCACGATGACGTCGAGGCCGTTGTCGAGCGTCTGCCTGGTCCAGTCGAGCATCATGATGACTCGGGTGCGGGCGCCGCCGGCCGCGGGCGCCACGTCGCTATTCGCCCATGAGCTGGACGACGAACGGACGCCGTCGCGGGCGGGTATCGCATTCGAGCAGCACGATCTGCTGCCAGGTTCCCAGGATCAGTTGCCGGCGCTCGAACGGAACCGTGAGGGAGGGTCCCATCAGCGCCGCCCGGACGTGGCTGGAGCCGTTGTCGTCTCCCCAACGCGCGTGGTGCGCATAGTGGCCGTCCCGCGGCGTGAGCCGGTCGAGAAGCTGATTGAGGTCGGCGACCACCCCCGGCTCGAACTCGATGGTGGTCACCACCGCCGTCGATCCGATTACGCTGGTCGTCGCCAGGCCGCTCGACAGGTCGGACTCGGTCAGCACGCGGGCCACGAGGGCGGTGATGTCGTGCACGTCCCCCTGACCGCTGGTCTGGACGTGATGCCGGGTGGTCGCGATCATCGATGCGATCATACTGCGGTCCCGTCCCGTAGTACGATCGCGCCCATGTCACGCACCTTGCCGATTCGCGTCGCGCTGGTTGTCTCCCTTGTCGGAGCCATGGTCGGATCGGCGGCGAGCCAGCCCGCCTTGCGCTACGACCCGCCGGGAGACTGGATCGAAGAACCCGCTCCCTCGCCGATGCGGGTCACGCAGTTCCGGCTGCCGAGGGTCTCCGGCGACCCGGAGGACGGTGAGCTGGTGGTGTTCTACTTCGGCGGGAGCGGGGGTACGGTCGACGCCAACCTGCAGCGGTGGGTCGGGCAGATGGAACAGCCCGACGGCCGCTCCTCGTTCGCGGTCGCGGCGACGACCGCGTTCGACGCCAATGGACTCGACGTCACCCTGCTGGACGTACCGGGCACGTACGTGGCGGCGGTCCGTCCCGGCGCGGCCGAACGCCTCGACAAACCGGATTTCCGGTTACTGGCGGCGGTCGTCGAGACCCCCGCCGGTCCCTACTTCTTCAAGCTGACGGGCCCGGCTCGCACCATCGCCCGCTGGGACGCGTCGTTCGCAACGTTCCTGCAGACGGTGCAGGTGGAAGCACCGGCCGCCCCCGGTCGCTGAGACCGTCAGGGTCGCGCGGCGAGGGCCGGACCGTCGAACCGGCGGCGCGCCCCGCGCCGGCGGTCAGTCCGGGTCTCCCGCCGGGAGCGACGGCGCCAGCGGTGCCGGGGGCGACGGCGGCTGAACCGTGGGCGGGATCGGCGGCGGCAGCATCCCGCCGCCAGCCGGCGCCGCCGTACCGCCGAACCAGTTCAGAATGACCGCGCCGGAGCCGGTGGTCCAGGCCAGGTATTCGACGACGAATCCGGTCACCCCCAGAATCACCGCGAACAGGCGAAACGGCCCCCCTATCAGATCCAGCGCGTCGCCGAACAGCGCGGGGGTCATCAACAACACCAGACCGACCCAGAACAGCACGAACTCGGACCGCTTCCCCCGGGCCAGCAGCCGGCTGACCAACTGGACGACGCCGGTGAATCCGAGCACGAGGACCACCAGAGCCGCGACACAGACCACCGGCACCAGCGCCAGCAGCGGAATCCCGACGAGGGTGACGATGAGAACCAGCATGCCGATGACCAGCAGGGGCAGAAACAGGAGCTGGGCGAGAAATCCGACCACCCCCGACTTGACCGGCTCGCGGGTCACCCGCTCCGCCACGCGGCGCGTGCTGCCGGCCGCGACCAGCAGGACCACCGACCCCAGCAGGCCGAGAAACGCGAATCGGATGAGGGTCTCCATCAGGTCGGACGAGCGGTACATCCGCGCCGGCGGGCGAGGCCACCGGAACCACGGCCCGTTGCCCGCGCTCAGGCCCAAATCGAGGCCGCCGAAGCCCACCTCGTTCAGGCCCCGCTCGAAACGGGCGCCGGGATGCCGCGTCACCCGGCCGCCGATAACCGTGACCTCGCGCCCGACCACCGCCTCGGGTCCGAACTGTGCGGAGCCGCCGATCACGACGACGTCCCGGGTGACCTCTCCGTCCAACCGGAGGCTGCCGGCGATCAGGACCACCTCGCCCTCCAGCCGCTCATCGGCGGGGACGTGCACGTCGCCGCCGAACCGCACGATGTTGCGACGGACGGTCCTGCGACGCGGTTCCGGCTCCGGCGCCGCCGGGGGGGTCGGCGCCGCCGGGAGGGTCGGCGGAACGGGGGGAGTCGGGGGAACTGGGGGGGTCGGCGGAACGGGCTGGAGCGCGGCGGCAGCGGCGTCGGCAGACGCGGCGGCATCGGCGGTGTCGTCAGCCGCGGCGGCAGCGGTGTCGTCAGCCGCGGCGGCAGCGGCGTCGGCAGATGCGCCGTCAGTTGCGGGGGCGGCATCGGCCTCGTCGGTCGCGATGTCGTCCGGCGCGGCAGCCGCATTCGTGGCGGCAGCTTCGGCGGCGGCAGTTGCGGGGGCGGCGGCTCCGGCAGGCGCAGCGGCGGCGGCAGCTTCGGCGGCGGCAGCCGTGGCGGCGGCGGTTGCGGGGGCGGCGGCCGTGAGCGCCGACAGCCCCAGAACGGACCGTTGCGCCGCGGTGTCGAGAAGCCGCAACCGGAGCAGCGGGGCGGCATCGGCCCCGAGCTCGTCGGTCAACCGCTGCACGCTCAACGGGCCGTCGCCATCGATGTAGACCGCCTCGCCCTGGAGCTCGATCAACCCGATGCCCCGGCCATCGTCGCGCGGCAGCAGCCCGATTCCGGCGCGGGTCGCGGTCACCCGATACTGGGCGTCGACCTCCTCCCGCAGTCCCTCCGGTCCGGGAGGCTGCGCGAGCAAGGGCGCTCCCGCCGCCAGCAGACCCAGGGTCAGGACCCGCGAGGCCGGCAATGCTCCTTGTCTGACGACTCCCCTGATCATCGCCCCGCCCCTTTGTCGTTCGACAGCAATTGATGCAACCCGTAGAGCGCCGCGACCCCGACGATCTCGATGACGACGATGCCCGCCCCGACCTCCGGGGTGGTCAGGCCTGCGCCGATCGCGCGCGCGATCTCGGCCACCAGGCTCCAGGCATCGACACCTTGTTCGAGCCCGCCAACGATCCAGACGAACCCTTGCACCGAGAAGTTCAGCAGCCGGACGATCTGCCTGACCAGGAGGGGCCCCAGCCACATCAGCGCCGTCCCGAACCCGAGTATCGCGGCGCTCGTCAGGACGAACAATCGCAACACGCGGGCCGCCCGGGCGGGCACCCGCGGGAACGGCCTGACCCCTGCCGCCTCCTGGTGTCGCATTGTCGATGACCCATACGCAGCCGAAGGGCCCGATATTCACGGGACGCCGCGGCTCGGCGTCACCGGAGCGGCAGACCGCGGCGGACCGGCGGCGGGGAGCCCCGCCACCCGGACGTCAGCGCAGTCCCAGACTGAACTCGGCAATCAACTTGCGATGGAGCTCGCTGGTCCCCTCGCCCACCTCGAGGGTCTTGGCCTCGAGCAGCAGCCGGCCGACTTCGTACTCCGCGGAGAATCCATAGCCCCCGAAGATCTGGATCGCGTCGAGCGCGTTCCGGGTGGCGGCCTCGCTCGCGGTGAGCTTGGCCATCGACGCTTCCATCGAGCACCGCTCCATGCCGGCGTCCTTCATCCGGCCGAGCCGGTAGACCAGCGCGCGCGCCGCCTCGGTCCGGCAGATCATGTCGGCGATCTTCTGCTGCACCATCTGGAACTCGCCGATCGCCTGTCCGAATGCCCGCCGCTCGCGGGCGTAGGGCAAGGTCAGATCGATGGCGCGCTGCGCCTGACCGACGCACCGGGCCGCCACCGAGAAGCGCCCCGTGTCGAGGGCGGCGCCGAGAATCGGGAACCCCCGGCCCAGCTCGCCGAGGAGCGCGTCGCCGCCGACCCGGACCTCCGAGAAGTGAACCGCGGCGATGTTGTCGCGCTGCAACGTCCGCATCGGCAACGGGGCGATCTCGATGCCCGGCGCCGACGGCTCGACGAGAAACATGGTGACCCCGCGGTGCCCCTGCTCGGGATCGACGGTCGCGGGCACGAGAAACACGCCCGCCTCGGCCGCATGGGAGATGAACACCTTGCTGCCGTCGAGCACCCAGCCGCCGTCGACGGCGCGGGCGCGGGTGCGCAGGGACGCCAGATCCGTGCCGCCGCCGGGCTCGGTGAGGCAGGCCGACGCCAGGATCTCGCCGGCGGCCAGCGGGGGGAGCCACCGCTGGCGCTGGGCCGGGGTTCCGAACCGCAGAATCGAGCTGCCGACCAGGGAGTTGGCGACGGACACCGCCGAGGCGATCACCCAGTCGACGCGCGCCAACTCTTCGCAGACGATGCCGTAGGTCACCACGTCGTGGAACGAGCCGCCGTACTCTTCGGGAATGAGCGGCGCGAGATAGCCCAACGGGGCCAACCGGGCGATCAGCTCGCGCGGATAGCGCCCATCCCGCTCGTTCTGCTCGACGGTGGGCAGGATTTCACGTTCGGCGAACTCGCGCACCGCCGCCCGCACCTGCCGCTGGGTGTCGGTCAGGTCGAAATCGGCCATGCGCTGAAGGAGGCTGGTCTGGTTCATGGGTCACACACGCACCGGCGGGCCGGCGTCGGGAAGTATCGAGGCTCGCGCCGGCCGCACGGAACCCGGTTGCGCGCCGCCCGAATGCGGCACCGCCGGCCGCAATGTCATCATCGTCCGACAGCCCGCGGTGGAGGCTCTGCTGCATTCGACGCGGGACCCCTCACCTCGGACCGCAAGGTTTCACATTCTATCGCGGGACCGGGAACCCATCGGCGGAAGGACACCAGCGATGACGGATGCGCAGCGGACCGGCAAACCGGAGATCGAGGTGCGGGCCCTGCGCGAGCCGGACCTGCCGGCCGCCACCCGAATCATGCAGCTGGCGTTCGGCGCGTTTCTCGGCGCCGCCGACCCCGCCCGCTTCATGGCGGATCGCAACTTCGTGCAGTCGCGCTGGCGGGCGGACCCGTCGGCGGCGCTGGCCGCGGTCATCGACGGCGAGGTCGTCGGCTCGAACCTCGCGACCCGCTGGGGCAGCGTCGGGTACTTCGGTCCGCTGACCGTCGCCCCGGACCGCTGGGACCGCGGGGTGGCCTCGCGCCTGCTCGAACCCACCCTCGACCTGTTCGCCGCCTGGAACGTCACCCACGCGGGGCTGTTCACGTTCCCCCACAGCCCGAAGCACGTGGCGCTGTACCAGAAGTTCGGCTTCTGGCCCCGCTATCTCACCGCGGTCATGTCCAGGCCGGCATCCGAGCCCCCGGCCCACGCCGCCTGCCTGCGGTACTCCGAGATCGCCCCCGCCGACCGGCCGGCCGCGCTCGACGCCTGCCGCCGCCTGTCCGCCCTGCTCTACGACGGGCTGGACCTCGAGCGCGAGGTGCAGGCAGCGGCCGACCAGTCGCTGGGCGACACGGTGCTGCTGGGAGACCCCGGCCGCCTGGACGGCTTCGCGGTCTGCCATTGCGGCGCCGGGTCCGAGGCCGGCGCCGGGCGCTGCTTCGTGAAGTTCGGGGCGGCGCGCCCGGGGCCGGGATCGGCCGAGCGTTTCGACCGGCTGCTCGCCGCCTGCCTGTCGCTGGCCGCGTCCCGTGGTCTCCTCCATCTCGACGCCGGGGTCAGCCTGGCGCGCGTCGAGGCGTACCGCGCCCTGCGCGCGGCCGGCTTCCGCACCGTAATCCAGGGGGTCTGCATGCATCGCCCCCACGAGCCGGGCTATCACCGCGCGGGCCTCTTCGTCATCGACGACTGGCGGTAAAGTTCGACCGGCAGCGAGCGGCGGGCGTACCGACACCGGCATTCCATACCAGACGCTCATCAACCTGTAACTTGGGGGACTGCGCCAAGAACCGCAAGAAGCTCGCCGTACTGTGGCAGGCGCCGGCCGGCGCCGACGCAACGTGACGGGGCCGCCGCCGGGGCACCGCATTCCCGGAGCCCGCTGGTTCACCTGCCCTCCGGAGCCGCCGGCGCGTCGAAGAACGCGGCGTGCAGGGCGCGTACGGCGGCCGGCACGTCCCGTTCGTCGATGACGAGGCTGACGTTGGTGCGGGCGCTGCCCTGCGACACCATGCGGACGTTGATGGCCCGCAAGGCGGTGAAGGCGGTCGCGGCGACCCCGGGGGTGTCGCGAATCGCCTCGCCCACGAGGCAGACGATGGCTTGGCCGCCGGTGTGCTGCACCTCGGCGATGCGCCGCAGCTCTTCCACGAGATCGGCCAGCCGGTCCGTGCGGTCGATGGTCAGCGACACCGCCACCTCGGAGGTCGACACGACATCGACGGCGGTCTGCAACCGGTCGAAGACCTCGAAGATGGCGGCGAGAAAGCCGTGCGCCATGAGCATCCGCGTCGACCGGATGTCGATGACGGTGATGCCCTCCTTGTAGGCGATGGACTTGACGGTCAGACCCGACGGGGGGCACGCGGCGACGATCAGGGTGCCCTCGACCTCCGGCTTGCGCGAGTTCAGCACCCGTACGGGGATGTCCCGTTCGACGGCGGGCAGCACCGTGCGGGGGTGCAGCACCCGGCCGCCGAAGTAGGCCAGCTCGGACGCCTCGGCGAAGGAGAGCCGCCGCAGGGGCCGCGCGTCGGAGACCACCGACGGGTCCGCGGTCATGACCCCGTCGACGTCGGTCCAGATCTGAATCTCGTCGGCCCCGATGCCCGCGCCCACGATGGAGGCGCTGAAATCGGAGCCGCCGCGGCCCAGCGTCGACGGCCGTCCGTCCGCCGTCCGCGCAATGAACCCGCCCATCGCGACCACCCGCCCGGCCGCCCCGTGCGGCAGGACGAGGCGCCCGAGCC
The DNA here is from genome assembly GCA_965229825.1 of Vicinamibacterales bacterium. GTDB lineage: Bacteria > Acidobacteriota > Vicinamibacteria > Vicinamibacterales > UBA8438 > JAJEEA01. The sequence continues at coordinate 155,957 of CBDDJQ010000004.1, read as the reverse complement.
GCTCGTTCGTCGGTCCGAACAGCGGCGCCGCCTCGGTGAACCGGTCGTCGGTCACCAGCACGTCGCGCGCGTCCACGTGCACCGCGTCGAGCCCGTGCTGGCGGAGCAGCCGCGCCATCACCCGGCTGGAGATGCGTTCTCCGTGCGAGAGCGCCGCGTCGGTCAACCGCCGGCGGGCGCGCTCGTCCCCGGCCGCGAGCGCGGCCAGCGTCCCATCGAGCTCGTCGCAATGCGCGTCGAGCAGGCGTTCGAGACTCGCCACGTCGGCGAGGACCGGCGCCGCCGCCGCCAGCAGGTCGCCGCGAATGGCCGCGACGCGCTGCCGGGCGCCCGCCAGGTCGCCGCGCGCCGCGAGATCCGCGGCGGCCACGAGGCCGTCCGTGGTCCGCCCCATCGCCGACACCACGACCACCGGCGCCCGCGGCAAGCGGTCGGCGATGAGGCCCGCGACCCGTGTCAGCGCGTCACTGGTCGCCAGCGAGCTGCCGCCGAACTTCATCACGATCATGCTGCGGTTCCGTCTCCATCCGGCCGGACGGCGGCGCCCCAGCCGTCCCGGGCCGGGTTTCGAAACCTCGCTTCGAGGCGGGACATCCGCGCCGAGGGCGCAGCGACCTGCGGAGACGCCCCCTGGCGCGCCTACTGATATAGGATCGGACCTCGGTTCACGGTCAGGCCCTACATCATGATTACCGAAAGCGCGTTCATCGCCATCGCCGGTCTCGTCGCCGTGGTCGCGCTGCTCTTCCTGCTGATCACTCGCTTCAACTGGCACGTCTTCATCGCGTTGCTCGTGCCGATCGTGCTGTTCGCACTGATTCCCGGCCTCGACCGCCAGGCGTTCATCGACGCCTTCGAGCAGGGGTTCGGCCGAACCATCCAGGGGATCGCGGTGGTGATCGTGCTCGGATCGATTCTCGCCGAGGCCCTCAAGCATACCGGGGGCATCGAACGGATCACCGTCTCCATGATTCGGTGGGTCGGCGAGACCCGGATGCCGCTAGCCCTCACCCTGAGCGGATTCGTCATCGGTCTCGCCATCTTCTCCGACGTCGGGTATCTCATTCTCAACCCGCTGGTCCACTCCGCCGCCCTCAACAGCGGCCTGAACATGAGCGTGATGGCGACCGGCCTGGTGGGGGCGATGCAGCTGACCCACGCCATGGTCCCCCCGACGCCCGGTCCGCTGGCCGCCGTCGCCCTGGTCGGCGCCGACATCGGCCAGGTCATCCTGTACGGCGGCATCGTCACCCTGGTCGCCTCACTGGCCGGCTGGGTCTACGCGCGCCTCGCGGGACCGCACATCGAGTCACCGCCGTCGCGGGAGTTCGTCGGGCAGTCGTTCATCGAGCAGGGACGCGAATCGGAGCTGCCGACGACGTGGCGCGCGTACGCCCCGATCCTGATTCCGCTCGCGCTCATCGCCGGACAGAGCGTGACCGCCTTCACGCTGCCGGAAGACCATCTCGTCAACGTCGCGATGCGCTATCTCGGCTGGCCGGTCGTCGCGCTCGGCATCGGCATCCTCCTCGCCTACCGGAACACCCGCGCCGATCAGGCCGCGGCGCGCACCGGGCAGTGGATCGAGGACGCCCTGCGCGCGTCGGCGATGATCATCATGGTGACCGGCCTCGGCGGTGCCCTGAGCCAGATTCTGCGGGAAACGCCCGCGGTCGACGCCATTGCCCAGGCCGTCGCCTCGACCGGCCTGCCGGCGATCTTCCTGCCGTTCGTGCTCGGGGTGGCCGGCAACATGATCACCGGATCGACGACGGTCGGGGTCATCACCGCCGCCTCCGTCGCCGCCCCGATGATGGACACGCTGGGGCTGAGCCCGGAAGCGACGATGCTCGCGGGCGCGGCCGGCTCCATGATCATCAAGTACGTGAACTCGAGCTACTTCTGGGTCTGCGCGTCGCTGTCCCGCATGCCCCTCAAGTCGGCCCTGCTGTCCTACGGCGGCGTCACCCTGGTCAACGGACTCACCGCGATGGCGATGGTGTACCTGCTCTGGACGGTGGGGCTCATATAGCGGCCCGGCGTTCTCGTATAGATTCACGGGGAGACGGCGCTTCCCCGGCGCAGCAAAGGCGATACACCGATGACAGTCGACCGACGGGAATCCCTGAGGCAGCTCGGCAACTTCCTCGGCGGCTCGCCCCTCGTTCGCGCCCAGGGCCAGCCTGGCGGCGGCGCACCCCCGAACGACCGGCTGGCCCCGGTGCTGGAGCTGGTCAACGTGCCGGAGTTCGAGGCGATGGCCCGCCTTGTGCTGTCGCCGCAAAGCTTCGCCGCCGTCAGCGGGGGGCACCGGCGATCGTTCGACAGGATGACCCTGCGGCAGCGGCTGATGGTCTATGCCATGGACCTCGATCTGACCACCGCGCTGTACGGGCACGACATGTTCGCTCCGATCATCGTGGGGCCGGTGGGCAACCAGGACGCATTGCACGCCGACGGCGAGCTCGCGACGGCGCGCGGCGCCTCGGCCGCCAAGGCGGTCATGGTCGCCACCGGGCGCGGCGGCCACCCCATCGACGAGGTCGCCGCGGCGAGCGACGAACCGGTGTGGTATCAGCAGTACTCCGACGCGGCCACGCTGGCGGATGACGCCGCGGGGGCGGTGGACGCCGGCTGCCGGGCGATATGCCTGACCATCGGCGTCTCCGCCGACGGCGCGCCCGCGCCGCCCGACTGGGCGGCCGTCGAGCAGATCAGCCAGGCGGTGGAGGTGCCGGTGATCGTCAAGGGCATCATGGACGCCGCCAGCGCGGACACCGCGCTCGACCGGGGCGCCCAAGGCCTGGTCGTCTCCAGCCACGGCGCCGGCGGCGCCCTGCCGATCGACGTGCTGCCGGCGGTGGCGGACGCCGTCGCCGGCCGGGTCCCGATTCTCGTCGACGGCAGCTTCCGGCGCGGCACCGACGTCCTCAAGGGCCTCGCCCTGGGCGCCGCCGCGGTGCTGGTGGCGCGGCCGCCCATGTGGGGCCTCGCGGCCTACGGCGCCGAAGGGGTCCAGACGGTGGTGGAGATCCTGCAGACCGAGCTGGCGAGGAACATGGCCGCTTCGGGCCGGCCGAGGATCGACATGATCGACCGGGAGCTGGTGCGGTTCGACCGCCGGTAGCCCGGAAAAGCGCCGCCCTGCGTCGAACCGGCGGTAGCCGCGGCGCCGGGAGAGCGGCGGCGCGGCGCCACCGTCCCCCGGCCTCTCTGCCGCGAAATCGCGCCGGACCCTACTGGTCGTTCGTCTGCTGCAGGAACCGGCTGGCCTCCTGATAGCCCGGCAGGTCGTCGCGGCCCTGCCACGTGGACAAGAGCGTGGCGTACTGCTCGGCCGCGGTGACGTCATCGCCGGTCTGGGTGGCGGCGCGGGCCAGGCCGAGCACCGACCGGACGCGGCCCGACATCCGTTCCAGCGAAGTCTCGAACTTCTCGGCCGCCTCGGCGGGGCGGCCGAGCTCGAGCAGGATCTCGCCGTAGAGCTCGTACGGCGGCTTGACGGGACTCGCGGCCCCGTTGGGCAGCCGCATGCGGCCGGTAATCTCCAACGCCTCGTCCATCAACGCCGTCGCCGCGTCGGCCTCGCCCTTGGCGAGATGCACGAGCGCCGCCACCTCGCGGTACATGATCTGGTTGCCCAGATCGCTGCCCTCGGCCAGCCCCTTCAGGCGCGCCGCCGCCGCGTCGGCAGTGGCGAGATCGCCGGTCTTGACGGCACTGATGCCGGTGGCCAGCAGCTCGGCGGCCCGCGAGTCGTCGGTCACCGGCAGCGTCTTCCACTCCTCGGTCTCGACCACGTAGCGCGCGTTCATCAGCGGCAGGGTGCTGACCGCGCGGGCCTGCCCGTCGCTCTCGCGGATGACCATCTCCAGCCGTTCGATCCAGGTGCGCGCCTTGGCGTAGTCGCCGAGCTGCAGATCGCCGTACTGGCCCCAGTCGAGCGGGTGCACGGTGTCGCCCACGCTGTCGCCCGGCACCCACAGGTCGCGGGCGGCGTCGTACGCGTGCTGGTTGTGATTCGAGACGTAGTCCCACATGCCGTGCTGAATGAAGATATGGGTCGGCATGTGGCGGGCATGCGCAACGGCCGGCGCGATCTCGGCGTAGCGCAACGCCGCGGGCAGCGCGAGCGTCGCGTGGATGGGATCGTCGAACGCGTGGATCGCGTAGTGGGGAGCGCCGGGATGGTCACGGTTCTCCTTGAAGACCTTCAGGGCGAGCGCACCGGCGCGCATCTCGTAGCGGAACGTGCGGTCGTCCAGGGCGCGCGCCCCGCTGAGGGTGGCCACCGCGGCGAAGGTAGCGACCTCGTCATCGTCGGAATACTGGTCGGCGAACCGCAGCATCGCTTCCATGTACGCCACCCGCCGGTCGTCGTAGTCGCCCTCGCCCCACAGGATCTCGACCGCCCCGAGGAACCCCTTCTCGCGGTCGGTGGGCGCCTTGGCCAGCCGCTCCTCCCGCGTCGCACCCAGACGCTTCAACACCGCCCGGGGGTTCTCGTCGTCCGGGGGCGAACCGAACAGGGGGTGGTTGTAGCACAGCGTCTCGCCCCAATAGGCCATCGCGAAATCGGGATCGAGCTGTTGCGCGGCCTGAAACTCCGCGATCGCCTGCTTCCAGCCGAAGCTGTGGAGAATCGCGACCCCGCGCAGGAAGTGCTGCTGCGCCTCGGGAGAGCCGGACGTCGGGAAGTCGAGCGAGCCGACGCTCTCGAACTGCGCCTCGGCCGCCGATCCGCCCGCGAGAACGGCCAACGCCACCGCGACGATGAACAATCGCTTCATCAGATGCTCCTGGAGAATGCTCCTGGGTTCCGTAGCCTGTACAGGATGAACGGTCCCATTATAGTGCCGACGTGCCGGTCCTCGCGCGGGCGCCGGCCGACCGGTTTCCTGCGCGGCCCAGCGCCCGGTTGTCGATGCGCGCCGACCTCTGAAACGCGTGGGCTCCTGACCGCCGCAACGGACAGGCGCGTATCCCCGGGGGGACAGTCCGGCAGCCGGCCGGCCGCTGGAATGGCGGTTCCATCGGTGGTACGATCGGTGCATATACAGGCTGGTGAGTCCCTTGGTCGTTACCGCAAGGATGATCCAACCGATGCCCAACAAGAATGCCGCGCCGGCGCTCATCGTCCGGTTGATGCTCGCGGCCTGCCTCGGCACCGCGCCGGTGGCGGGCGGCGGGATCGCGTTCGCCGCGGACGGGCCGGAAGCAGAGCCGGCCGCTGCCGCGGCGCAGTCCCCGCCGCCCCGAAACCAACCCGATTTCCTGTTCGGACAGCCGCGGATCATGCTCGGGGTGTCCGGCGGCCTGCTCCAGGCGTCGGGCGGGGGCATTCTCGGGGGGTTCCGCGACTACCTGACTATCGACGAACGGGCGTACGACACGATACTCTTCCGTTTCGCTGGCGGCGTCTCACTCACCCCCCGGCTCGACCTGGTGTTCGACGTCGGCCTGTCGCAGAGCAGTACGGTGTCGGAGTACCGGTCCTTCGACGAAGGCGGTCTGCCGATCAAGCAGAGCACCGGCGTGTTGCAGGTGCCCGTGAACGGCGGCGTTCGGTTCTGGGTGCTGCCGCGGGGACGCCAGATCGGGCGCTTGGCGTGGGTGCCGAGCACCCTGGCGCTCCACGTCGGCATAGGCGGCGGCGCGCGGCAGTACCGGCTCAGTCAGAGGGGAGACTTCGTCGACTTCGTGGACAACATGATCCTGAGCCGCACCTTCGTATCACGGGGGTGGGCGGCGAGCAGACACGTCTCTGCGGGGGCCAGCATCAGAATGACGCGACGGCTGTCCGCCGTTGTCGAAGTACGCCGGGTCTGGTCCGAAGCGGAGCTGGTCGGCGACTTCGTCGGCGACATCGACCTGAACGGACTGCAGATGACCGGCGGCATCGAGCTCCAGTTCTAGAGAGTTACGTGGTGAACCCGTAGCGGGACCTGCTGGGGCTCCCACCAGGAACCGTGCCTCTTCAACCCGTCGAGGTGAGATATGAACATCCCAATCGCGACCCGAACTCGTTCTTCCGAAGCACCCGCCGGCCCGTCCCGCCGGGGGACTCCGTGGTCCGTGGCGTTCATCGCCGCGGCCCTCGGGGCAGCGGCGCTGCCGGGCGCATCGCACGCCCAGCCGGCGCCGCTCGACGAGCCGCCCGCCGCGGTGGATCAGCGCTGGCGGCCGTGGCTCGGCTGCTGGCAACTCGTCGAGGAGACCGGCGCCCTGCCGCCAACGGCGGGCGGCCTCCCCTCCTTCGCGGACCGCGTGCTGGTATGCGTGACGCCGGCGGCGGCCGCCACCGACGTCGTCGTGAGGACGCTGGCCGACGGCGAGGCCGTGCTGGAAGAGACCCTGTCGGCCGACGGGGTGGAGCACCCCGTCGACCAGGCCGAATGCCGCGGCCGGCGCCGCATCGCCTGGTCGGATGACGGCGAGCGTCTGTTCACACGGGCGGAGCTGTCTTGCAGCGACCAGGATGCCCGCCGCGTGTCCGGGGTCGGACTCATGACGGACGGCAGGACCTGGCTGGATCTCGAGCTGGTGGAAGCCGGACAGCGCGCCGCGGTCAGCGTCCGGCGCTACCGCCGCGCCGGCGACGTCACGACCCTGAGTGCGGCCGGTCCCACCCTCACCGCCGATCTGCTCGCACAGGCGCGAGCCGCCGCGAGCCGGACGGGCGCCGCCGATCTGACGATCGACGACGTCATCGGAGCCGCGACCGCGGTCGAACCCGCCGTGCTCGAAGCGATGCTGGTGGAGACCGACACGATGTTGGACCTCGACGGGCGCACCTTGATCCGGCTCGACGACGGGGGCGTGCCGGACGAGGTCATCGACCTGCTGGTGGCGCTCTCGTTCCCTGACGAGTTCGCGGTGCAACGTCCCGGCGCGCCGACCGCGGCGTGGGGCGGGGGCGGCGGCGGATTCGTGGACATGTGGAGCGGCTACGGGTCCGGGTACCAAAGCTGGTATCCGTACTACGCCGCGCCGTTCGGGTACTACTACGGGTGGTCTCCCTACAACTCGCTGTACGAGTGGGGCCCGATCGATTCCTACAACGTCGGCCCCTCCATCGTTGGACCGGAGTCGGATCGGCCGTCGCGGGGGCGGGTCTACGAAGGTTACGGCTTCACCCGGCTCGCCCCGGGGACCGCGGACGGCGAACGCCGTGCGCAACCCCGGGGGACGACGGGCGCCGGCGCGACATCGGGGGGCAGTCGGTCAGGCGCACCAAGCGCGGCGAGCGGATCGAGCGGGGGCGGACGCGGACGCGTGAGTTCGCAGGGCTTTACCCGGAGCGGCGGATCCTCATCGTCGGGCGGCAGATCGGCGTCCGGGGGCGGCGGATCGTCATCGTCGGGCGGCAGATCGGCGTCCGGGGGCGGCGGATCCTCATCGGGTCGCACCGCCACGCCGCGCGAGCCCTGAACGGCGACGGTCTTATCGACGCCGGGCGCAGCGGACTTCGTCGTCGGTCATTCGCCACGCCCGGCAGGACTTCAAGGGTCGCCACGGATGGGCGGGAACGGATGCGGGAACGGCGCAAGGACCATGCGGGTCCGGGCGGGATCCGGACGCCGCATGGGACGCCGGCCGATCAACCCGGCGCTTTGACCCGCTGGCGCGGACGCCGGATCGATAGGGGCGACGGGAACGCGGCACCCGTCACCCCCCGGGATCCGGCGGCGCCCCGGGTTGGACCGCCGTGAAGCGCGACCGAGCCCGGATGCCCCACCGTCCGTCCACCCGCGTCACCATGTCGAGCGCATCGATTTGCGCGAGTCGGCGGCCGGCGTCGTCGTACCAACTGTAGATGACCGCGACGTGCACCTTGTCGGGGTACGCCTGCACGACGGTCCGCCGGTCCCCACCCGCTGCGGTCCCAGCCGGTCTCCTCGGCGAACGCGGCGAAGTCGTGCCGAGCGGCACAGTCGCCGGGAGTTTCCTGGATCTCGACTTCGCCACCGTCGAAGCGGACGTGGGGATAGTGCCACGTGCGGCAGAGCGCCGAGGCGTCCCGGGCATTGACCGCGGCCAGATAGCGGTCGAGCACCCCCATCGCCGCATTCTCCGGCCCGAACTGGGCCCGCACCACGCCGCCGGCCCCCAGTCCCGCCAAGCTCAGCAGACCGGCCGCCGCGACGATCGTGCGCCCCGGCATCGTCAGCGGGTGGGCCCTAGTCCCACTCCTTCTCGATGCCGTGCCCCCGCTCCGGATCGCCGTGCAGCGGCGTGACGAACCCGAGCAGGCACCCGTCCGAGCCGTCCTTGAGCCGGTGACAGCGCACCCCGATGAGGTCGCCCGGCAGGACGTCGTCGCGCTCGATGCCCCTCCTGCCGAGCCCGGTGGGAGTGGTCGCCTCCATCGCCCACAGGGTGGGCTCACCGTCCCCTTCATTGGGAACCTCGAGGAAGATCCAGGAATGCGGGTTGATCAGGTGCACTTCCTGGACCGTGCCTTCGAGATGGGTGAAGTCGATGAGCTCGTAGTTGCCGTGAGAATGATGCGCCCAGCTCGGAAGGGCGAGAGCCACCGCGCAGAGGACTCCTGACGCCGCCAAGGTCGAGATTCTGAAAGACATCATCTGACTCGGGGAGGTGGCGGAAAGCCGTTGACGTACACGGTCTGATAGCGGAGTGGGTTGCCGGCCGCGTCCAGGAACCGCAGGGACTGCTGGAACAGCTCCGGACCGAACCGGCCCGGCGGCGCCGTCGCATCAAGGATGTAGAGCCGGTTCTCGTGCATGTAGATGGCCGCGAACGTCCGGGACCCGTCCGCGTTCGTGAGCTGAAGGTGACGGCCCTCGACGAGATCGACGAAGTTCCAGCCGAAGAACGTCGGCGTCGCCTCCCGCTGGAGGAACTGCCACGTCGCGTAGTCCATGGCGCCGCGCACGTCGACGATCCACGACCCGACGCCGGTGTACTGCGCGCCCGAGCAGCCGGTGTGGGCGTCGGGCGGGCAGTTCTTGGCGCGCTCGGTGTGTATGCTCTCGGCTTCGGTGTAGTCGACCACCGTGACCGAGTACCGGTTCGAACCGTCCTCGTAGGCGTGCACGCGGGCCGGGAGGTCCGCCTCGTACTCCGAGGTGTACACGACTTCTTCCACGGACGGCTCGCCGGGAAGATTGACGCTGAAGAAATCCGCCGGGCTGGCGTACTCGGCCCAGCCCTGGGCGAAGAGCGGTCCCGGACTGCACAGGATCAACGCGACCGGAACGAGTTGCATGAGACGCATGGTTTCATCCTCCCGATCACTGGGATGCCGCCTGCCCCAGCCGACCCCATGCTGCCAGAAAACGGCGCGCGTGCACAGCACGAATTGCGGCGCGATTACCCGGTCGCCCCCCACGACCTCCGCCGGGACACACCACCGCCCCGGGTACGCGAAGGGGGCGCCCGGGCCAAAGGCCCCGCCGTATTCGACTGCGTCTACCGCAGGCTGCTGGCGGCTACACCACCCGGGCGGCGCGCAGGGCCGCGATCTCGGCCGCCGCGTACCCCAACTCGCCGAGAATCTCGTCGGTGTGCTCACCGAGCGACGGCGCCCGCGTCCTGATTCCCGTCGTACCCGCGGACAGCGAGAACGGTGTGTCGGCGACCGGTACCGGTACCGGGGCACCCGGAAACCCCAGCGCCTCGAGGAATCCGACCGCCGCCACGTGCGGATCGTCGAGGGTCTGCTGCGGCGACAGCACCGGCCCGGCGGGAATGCGGGCGTCCTCCAGCGCCGACAGCGCCTCGGCCGTCGTGCGCTCGGCGCACCACTGCGCCATCCGCGCGCTGATGACCTCGCCGTGGTCGCCGCGCGCCATGTCGTCCCGGAACCGGGGATCGTCGATCCACGCCGGCTCGCCGACCAGCCCCGCCCACCGCTCGAACAGCGGCTGGCCGATGGTCTGCACGAGAATCCACCCGTCGCGCGTCCGGTGGGTGTCGGACGGGGCCGACACCTGGCTCCGATTCAGCGAGGCGACCCGATTGGGCGCCTGCACCGCCTGCTCGATCAGGGCCGCGTTGGCGACGGTGAGGGCCGCGCCGAGCAGCGACCCCCTGACCTCCTGGCCCCGGCCGGTCTGCTCGCGCGCCATGAGCGCGGCCAGCGTCCCCGCCGTCGCGCAGAGCGCGGTCGTGAAATCGACCCACGGCACGTAGCTCTTGGTGGGCTGACCGGGCTGCCCCGACAGATACATCGCCCCCGACATCGCCTGGCCGATGCCGTCGAAGCCGACCTTCTCCGAGTACGGCCCCCCCGCCCCGAACGCCGACACGCTGGTCAGGATGATACGGGCATTGACCGCCGAGAGCGACGCGTGGTCGAGCCCCAGCGCCCGCAGGGCCGGGTCGGGCAGGTTGGCGACGACCACGTCCGCCCCCGCCGCCAATCGCCGCACCACCTCGCGCCCCTCCGGCTTCGTCGGGTTCAGCGTCATCCCGCGCTTGTTCCGGTTGACCTGCATGAACAGCGCCCCGTCGCCAGCCGCGGTCAACGGCACCAGGAAGCGGTCTTCTCCGCCGCCCACCCTCTCGACCCGCACCACGTCGGCGCCGAGGTCCGCGAGCAGCGCCGCGCAGAACGGCCCCGCGATGTAGCGACCGAAATCGAGCACCCGGACGCCATCGAGAACACCTGACATCAGCCGCCGCACCTCCCCCTGGACACGCCGATTGCGAGCTCGACAGGCACCCGCCGGGGCACGATTCCCCGCCGGGCAGGATCAGCCGCCACGCCGGCACCGACCCGGTCCGCCGGCACGGTCTCACAGCGAGCCGAGGAAGGCAAGCAGCGCGGGAGGCGCGGGTGAGCCGCTCGCAGCCTGCGGGCGTGCCACGCCTTCCAGCCGAAGGGTTCGACGACCCGCGGTTCAAGGGAACCTGATGTTCAACAAAACGTTATGCCTAATTTATGTTTATCTCCGTATTCCGTAAAATAACATTCATGTTGACGCCACGCCCCTTCTGGGTCGATCGGATCGAGACGCTCTGGCGGTCGCGGAACATCGTCTGGCTCGCGGGCGCGCGGCGGCTCGGCAAGACCGTCCTGGGCCGCCAGATTCCCGAGGCACAGGTCTTCAACTGCGACCTGCCCTCCGTTCGTGAGCGGCTCTCGGACCCGGAACTGTTCTATGGGAGCCTTGCGGCTGACTGCCGAATCGTCCTGGACGAGGTACATCGCGCCGAAGACCCGTCCGGCCTGCTCAAGATAGGCGCCGACGAATACCCGGGCGTCCGCATCCTCGCCACCGGCTCGTCGACCCTCCACGCCAGCGCTCGCTTCCGGGACTCGCTGGTCGGCCGCAAGTGGCCCCTGCGGCTCGCACCGGTGCTGTGGCGCGAGTGCCCTGACTGGCTGGGCACTCGCGACCTCGACCGGCGGCTACTCCACGGCGGGTTCCCCGAGCAGTTGCTTGCCACCGTGCCCGACCCGCAATGGTTCGAGGAGTGGGCCGACAGCTTCTTCGCCCGAGACGTCCACGCGCTCTTCGGGGCCCGCAACCGCACCGGCTTCCTGCGCGCGGTATCTCTGGCCATCGCACGGAACGGCGGACTGCTCGATGTCTCGTCGCTCGCCCGCGACGCCGGCGTGAGCCGCCCGACCGCGGTCAACTACCTCGATCTCCTGGACGCCTGTCAGGTCACCATCCGCCTGCCGCCGTTCCACGGCGGCGGCCGGCGCGAAATGGTACGCCGGCCGCGGCTCTACGCGCTCGACACCGGGCTTGCCTGCCACTTCCGCGGCTGGACCAGCCTGCGCCCAACCGACCGCGGGCCTCTCTGGGAGAACCTGGTCCTGGACGAGCTACTGACCGCAGTTCCCCACAGCGCCCTTCATTACTGGCGCGACGCCGCCGGGCACGAAGTGGACTTTGCGGTGGTGGCGGGACGCGACCGCGTGGCGGCCATCGAGGCAAAGATCTCGCCGGACGCCTTCAACGCCAGGTCACTGCGGGCGTTCCGCGACGCCTATCCGGACGGCCCCAACCTGCTCTGCTGCCCGCTGGTGGACGAGCCGTACCCCAAGCGCTTCGCCGAGTTCACGGTGACCGTCTGCGCCCCAATCCACGCCGGACCGCTGCTCGATCCTTAACCGGAAGTTTCAGAGCGGATCGCGCAGAAGTCATTGTTTTGGCGGTAGTTAGCTGGTTTCATGGGGTGTTGGTGCTGGCTACAGTCGCGGCGTCTCCCCTAGTCTTGACACATCGGGTCGACATGGACGAGAGATTCGGCGAGCCCGCGCCCAAGGCTCGAGAGGGCCGTCTGCTTGCGAAGGGATCTGGCAGGAATTGGCGCGTGACCGCCAACTCGTAGTGAAGGCCATGCCGCGCCCGGCGACGCGGCCCTGCTACGCGTTCTCGGCCGCACCGGCCGGGTTGCGCACCGTCAGGACCGGGACGGAAAGGCGCTTCGCGCGGCCAGCAGCTTGTCGACCGTCGGCCGGTCGGCCGGTCCGCTGCCGACATGATGGAACCGCACCAGCCCCGCCGGATCGATCAACACGTTGCCCCCCTGCTGCCTCGTATCGGCACGCGGCAGGCGGGGGAACCGCCCGAGAAGGGCCTCACGCCAGTAGGCGCGTATGGCCGCCGGCCCGAACAGATGCCGGAGCCGAGCCTTTCGCATCTCGTAAGCGTGATAGAGACGGCGTTCGGTATCGACGAGCAGCGGCCAGCGCAGCCCTGTCTCGGCCACGTACGCGCGGGCCGCCGCCGCGTCTTCGAACGTGACGGCCAGCAACTGCACCCCGAGGCGTTCAAGCTCGTCCTCCGCCTGCCGCAACTGCAGCAGATGCCGCCGGCACGGCAGTCAGAACAGATGCCGGTGCAGCACCAGCAGCAGCCACCGGCCGCGGTACCCGTCGAGCGCGTGCACCCGACCACCGGTGTCACGCAGCTCGAACGGAACCGCCGGCCGGCCGACCAGCGTCGACGTCATCCCGCTTGTCTAGTTCTCGACGTACTTGTGCAGCGCCGGCTTCACGGTGTCGGCCACGAAGATGTCGCCGTTCGGCGCCATCGTCATGTAGTGCGCCTCGCCGAACTCGCCGAGGCCCTTGCCCGGCTGACCATTGGCGCCGACGGCCTTGCCGTTCTCGTCCAGCTTGAGAATCTCGCCCGCGAACCCGCTCACCATGTACATCTGCCCGTCGTCGTGGATGTGCAGGCCGCACGGCAGACCCTTGTAGGCCCATTCCTTGATGTACGCGCCATCGGCGTCGAAGATCTGCACCCGCCGGTTCTGCCGATCCGCGACGTAGATCAGCCCCGCCGCGTCGACCACGATCGAATGCGGCGTGTCGAATTCCCCTGGTCCCGTGCCCAGACCGCCCCACGTCTTGATCAGCGATCCGTCGGGCGCGAACTTCACCAGTTGCGGCGTGCCGCGACCGTGTCCCACCAGCACGAAGATCTCGCCGGCCGCGTTGACGGTCAGATCCGTCGGCTCGTTCAACAGCCCGTCCTGCGGCTCGCCGGCCTGGCCGTGCGTGCCGATGGTCATCAGCACGTGGCCGTCCGGATCCATCTTGGTCACGGTGTGCCCGTTGACGTCGGTGGTCCAGATGTTGCCGTCGGGGTCGAGCCGCATGCCGTGCGGCCGAAGGTACTCGCCCTGTCCCCACGACCGCACGAAGCTGCCGTCGGGATTGAACTCCATCAGCGGGTTGGGCCCGCGGTTGAAGACCAGCAGGCGGTTCTTCGTGGTCCAGACGACGCTGGACGGCGCACCCATCTCCTGGTCGGCCGGAATCTGCAGGCCGTGCGGCACCGCGTGATATCCGAGGTCCGGCGCGTCTTCCATCTGGGCGGGATCCGGCGCGTCGAGGATTTGGGCGCCGGCGACGGCGGCGAATCCCAGCGCGGCGACGAAAACAGGCGCGAGCGTCCGGGCAACGCGGACTGGCAGCATGGCGGCTCCTCGGAAAATGGTCCTGCGAATCGCTCGCATTGTAGCACCGTGTCCCGGGGTGGTCCGGACGGTCCCGCGCCGGCGCGACATCCACACCGCGACCGACTGTCCCGCCCGGTCCCCTCAGCGTTTCGCGCGGCGTCACCGGCTTCCGTGCGTGATCCGCCGGGCAATACGGCTCTCGGCATGGCGTCGTCTCGTTATGCCAGCGGAAGGCGTCGTCTCGTTCGTCGAGAGCTTCTGCCGTGTAGAACGGCCTCGTCAGCCCGCGCGGGTCTTCCATCTGGCGCGCGCCTCGTCCTCCGCGACCAGAATGCTCGGATTCCGGCGGTATGCGGCAATGCGCCGATCTGCTTCCCGCGCCTGCTCGGGCGCCAGAGCGGGCAGGACGTTGTCGAGAAGCGCGTAGGCGAGCTCCACTTGATCCTCGTTCGGAAGCGCCCTGGCGTGCTGCTCGATTTCCGCTCTTGTCATCGTTCGATTCTACACGGGCGTTACCGCGTGCCGGGCGTGGGTCCGTTTGACAGCCCAGCCGGTGCAATGTACAGCTATGGGTCGATTCTGGATCGCTGGCCCAACGGGACAAGAGTAGTTCAGGGAGCGTATGGAGATGAAGAGAATTGCCGTTCTGGTGTGCGCGGGACTGTGCGCCGTCGTGTTGACGACCGCCATGATGACCGCCGACGAGACGATAACCGGCCGACTGGTCGAAGCTGGCTGCGCCGCGATGGGCGGGGCCGAGCCGAGCCCGGAGCACGTGGCGTGCATGGTGCGTTGCGCGCAGAACGGCGACCCGATCGGGATACTGACCGACGGCGGGCTCTACAAGATCACCGGCGACTGGGCGGCGAGCCACCCCGACGAACTGGCGGCGCTGATGGCGAAGCAGGTGCGCGCCACCGGCGAGACCAGCGAGGCGGGCGGCGAGCGGTTGCTGGCAGTGACGAAGATCCAGGCGGCCGACTGATCGCAACCGCCCAAGGAACAGGACGGTGCGGCGCCGCCGCGCCCCCCGGGGTTGGAGCATCGCCGGGTGGCTGCGTTGCGCCCGCCCGACCCATCCGCCGGGAGCCTGCGTCCATCCGCAGCGCTGAGGCCCGAGCGTCCTTTTACTGGTCGGCCGCCCGCGAGGAGGGGCCGGCGCCGAGTTCGAGCAGCAGCCGCTCCATTTCCGGCCACCGCTTGCCGGTGTTCGAGTAGAACACCCCCTCGGCCATCCTCAGGGGGGTCCAGCCCTTGCCGTTGACCGCTTCCAGGTCGGCCCCCTGATCGAGCAGGAACCGCACCAGGGGCTCGGACCCGCGGATGATCGCCCCGTGCAGGGCGGTGTCGCCGTTGGCGTCGACGGTGGTCACGACGTCGCCCAGCTCGAGCATCAGCTCGACCGCGGCGAGTGACTCTTGGTTGGTGCCGGGGCTCTCCCCCACGGCCCAGATGCCCACCCCCGCCGCGACCATCAGCGGCGTCGTGCCGTCCTCGTTCGGCAGCCGCGGATCGGCGCCCAGCGCCACCAGCAACCGCATCAGCTCGACGTCGACGGCCTTCGCGGCCAGCAGGAACGGTGTCGCACCCACCCGGTTCAGCACGTTGCGGTAGCCGCCGGCGGTGCCTGCTCCGTCGCCTCCCCGCGGCTCCTTGGTCTCCCGCGCGTCGAGATCGGCGCCGTAGACGGCGAGGGCGGCGACGAAGTCGAGGTCGGAGACCAGGCCGGTCGGAATGGGGGCGGGATTGTTGAAGCCGAGATTCGGCCGGCGGGCCCAGACGAGCTGGTGCAGCGCGGTCCACCCCTGCGCGTCCGCGTTCGGGTCGGCCCCCTGCTTGAGCAGCCAGACCCCGGCGTCGTAGTGCGCGTTGAGGGCGGCAAGGCACAGGGCGCTCATGCCGTCCGGCAGGGTATCGTTCACGTCGGCGCCGGCCGCGACGAGCACCCGCAGCACCGCCTGCCGGTCCTGGCGGACCGCGAACAGCAGCGGGGTGAATCCGCCGGCGGAGCGCGCATGCACGTCGGCGCCGGCCGCCACCAACTCGAGGGCGGCCGCGGTGTTTCCCTCGATGGCGGCCCACATCAGCGCGGTCTGGCCGCGCCACCGCTCCGCCGCTTCGACCTCGGCCCCGTGGTGCAGCAACGCCCGGACCGCCCCGACCCGGCCGGTGCGGGCCGCCCGCATCAGCGGGGTCTCTCCCTCGGGCAGGTCCGCGTTCGGGTCGGCCCCCGCCGCGAGCAGCAACTCGAGCATCTCCGCGCTGCCGTTGGTGGCGGCCACCAGCAGCGGGGTCGCGCCGTACCGGTTGACCACGCCGGCGCGGGCGCCGGCTTCCAGCAGCAACCGGGCGGTGGTCAGGTCGTCCCGGTTGGCCGCCCAGTGCAGCGCCGTGGTGCCGTCGAGGGCCGGCTGATTCGGATCGGCGGCCCCGTCGAGCAGCGCGCGGATCTGCGCGGCATCGCCCACGCGCACCGCGTCGACCAGCGGCACGTCGACCCGCGCCGAAGCGGGCGCCGCCAACACCAAGCAAACGCACCCGAAGGCAAGCCGACGAAAGGAAATGCGCATCGCCATCGTCAGGGCTCCCGCTCCCCCGCTCACACTCCGGCCAGCTCCTTGATCCGCCCCGTCGCATCGCCGAAGTTCCCGGCCGACACCCCGGCCTTGTCGAGCATGCTGATCAGCAGGTTGTTCACCGGCGTGTCTTTCGGGTACTTCAGGTGCCGGCCGCCCTTGAGACGTCCGGCGCCGCCGCCCACCACGATCTCCGGCAGATCGAAGTGCGCATGGTCGTTGCTGTCGCCGAGCCCGCCGCCGTACATCACCATCGCATGATCCAGCAGCGAGCCCACCCCGTCCGGCGCCGTGCGGAGGCTCTCGAGCAGGTGGGTGAACAGGCTCACGTGATACGTGTTGATTCTCGCGAGCTTGTCGAGCTTCTCGGGGTCGTTCCGGTGGTGCGACAACCCGTGATGGGGGTCGGGCACCCCCAGGTCCGGATAGGTGCGGCCGCCCAGCTCGCGGCCCAGCATGAACGTGAACACGCGGGTGATGTCGGCCTGCCACGCCAGGGAGACCAGGTCGAACATCAGCCTGACGTGGTCCTCGAAGTTGTCGGGAATGCCGACGGGACGGGCCAGCGCCGGCAGCTCGGCATCGGCGCTCTGGGCCTCGGACAGCGTGATGCGCCGTTCGAGGGCCCGGATGGAGTCGAGATACTGGTCGATCCGAGCCCGGTCACCCGCTCCGACGGAACGTTCGAGGCTCGCGAGGTCGCCGGTGACCGAATCGAGAATGCTGCGGTCCCGCCGCATCTCGGCGACGCGCTGCTCGGTCGTGCCCCCGTCGCCGAAGAGCCGCTCGAACACCACGCGCGGGTTGTTCTCCATCGGCAGCGGGGTCGTCGCCGACCGCCAGGCGACGGTGTTCAGATAGACGCAGCTATAGCCGTTCTCGCAGTTCCCGACGAGCCCGTCGAGATCGATCGCGAGCTCGAGCGACGGCAACGGCGTATCCCGGCCGAGATGCTGCGCGGCAAGCTGATCCGCGGTAATCCCGGCCCGCACGTCCGAGCCTTCGGTCTGCTTCGGATGAATCCCGTTCAGCCACGTCGAGCTGGCCCGCGAGTGCTCGCCGTTCCCGTCTCCGAGCGGCTCGGCCTGCCCGTGGGCGAGACCGCTCACCACCGTGAGCTGATCCCGATAGGGCGCCAGCGGCTGCAGGATGGGCGACAGCTCGAACCCGGGCCCGGTCCCCGCCGGCGTCCACTGCTGCATCACCGCACCGTTGGGTATATAGATGAACCCGAGCCGCCGGATGGGACGCGCCGCGGTCCGGGCTTCCGCCGTGAGCGCCGGCACCATGGCGTCGAGCAGGGGCAGGGCGACGGTCGCGCCCAGGCCCCGCAGGAACGTCCGGCGCGGCAGCGACAGCTTGCTGATCATCATGACCGGGTTCTCCTCATCTGGAAGGGCGGGCTCTTGATGACACCCAGGATGAGCGACGAGAAACGATGTCCGTCCGCGGCGGCCTCGCGCGTGATGGCGCGGATGGCCGGCGCATCGTGATGTTCGACCCCGCGGCCGAGCGCATACGTCAGCAGCTTCTCGGTCAGGGTGGTGACGAACAGATCGGGACGGCGCAGGAGCGCGTCGCGCAGCCCCGCAGCCCCCTCGAACGCGGTGCCGTCCGGGAGCACGCCGGAGGCGTCGATCGGGGTATTGGCCTCGTTGCGGGTCCGATAACGGCCCACCGCGTCGAACTGCTCGAGGGCGAAGCCCGGCGGGTCCATCAACCGGTGACAGCTCGCGCACACCGGATTGGCCCGGTGCTGCTCCATCGCCTCGCGCATCGACAGCGCCGCACCGTCGCCGGTCTTCTCTTCGAGCGACGGCACGTCGGGCGGGGGCAGCGGGGGCGGGGTGCCGAGCAGGTTCTCGAGCACCCACTTGCCCCGCAACACCGGAGACGTCCGGGTGGGGTAGGCGGTCGCCGCGAGAATGCTGCCGTGGCCCAGCAGCCCCCGGCGCGAGGCGTCGGGCAGCATGACGCGCCGGAAATGGCTGCCATAGACGTTCGGCAGACCGTAGTGGCGGGCCAGCCGCTCGTTGACGAAGGTGTAGTCGGCGGTCAGAAAATCGAGCACGCTGCGGTCCTCGAGCAGCACGCTGCCGAAGAACAGCTCCGTTTCCCGCTGGAACGCGCGCCGCAGCGCCTCGCCGAAGTCCGGAAACAGGTCTTCGTCGGGGGTCAGCGCCCGCACGTTGCGCAGATACAGCCACTGCCCCGCGAAGTTCTCGATCAGGGCCTCGGCCCGCGGGTCGGCGAGCATCCGGCGGGTCTGCGCCTCGAGCACCTCTTGCCGATGCAGCGTCCCCGCCGCGGCGAGGTCGAGCAGCTCTTCGTCCGGGATGCTGCTCCACAGGAAGAAGGAGAGCCGCGACGCGAGCTCGATATCGGCGACGCGGTACGGGGTGCCCGGGGCCGCCCCCGCCGGGTCCCGCTCCACCCGGAACAGGAACTCGGGGCTCGCCAGCAGCCGCCGGAGCCCCAGCTCGACGCCCGCCTCGAATCCGCCGTCGGCCCGCCCTTGCTCGTAGAAATCGAGGAGCACCGCCAGATCGCGCTCCGTGACCGGCCGGCGATAGGCGCGGCGGGCCAGCGTCGAGAAGATCTCCCGCGCGCAGGCAGCCTCGTCGTCGGCGCCGCCGGAATCCGGGCGGCAGACGAAGATGCGGTCGCGGCTGGGGGTGCCGTCCGCGGGCCGCGACCCGCTCGCCTCGAACGGACCAGCGACGGTGACGCTGCCGACGTAGGGCTGATACCGCGTATCGCCCCCGGTGATGCTCGTGTACGGGCGCAGGAACGGCTGCCGCAGGGTCTCGGAATAGGCGGACGTCTTCTGATGGAACGTCACCTGCACCGTGTGCGGACCCGCCCGCACCGGCACCCGCACCTCCCAGGCGTCGTCGACCGCCCGCTGGCGCGCCTGCCACGCCCGATACTCGGGACTGCCGCGCGCGGCCCCCGGCGGCGGGGGCTCGCCGACGCTGAACGTCTCCAGGGGTTCGCCGTCCAGGCTCACCTCGAGCTGGTGCGGCACGTCGAACGTCTTCAGGGTGCCGCTGGCGTCGCGGGAGAGCTGCACGCGGATGCCGTACACCGCATCTTCGGGGAACGTGAACTCGAACCGGGTGCCGCCGCGGGTGCCGAACGGCAACCCGTCGACCCGGACATCCTGGGTCAGGTCGGTGACGAGGCGGAACGTCTCGGCCGTCGCCGACGGAGCCGGACGGCCGATCGCCAGCCGGCTGATCTTCTTCGCGGCCGACAGATAGCGCTCGAGCAGCGTCGGCGAAATGCCGAGCACCCCCGCGATGTTGTCGAACCCGTAGCTGCCGTCATCGGCCGGCAGCAGCGCCGCGACTTCGACCTCCAGGTCCAGGAGGTCCCGTATGACGTTGTGGTACTCGCTGCGATTGAGCCGATGGAAGGTGTCGGTGCGCCCGGGGTCGGGATTCCGCGCCGCCGCCGCGTCGAGCTCGGTCTCGAGCCAGGCGGTGAACGCCTCGTAGGCCGCCGGCGCCGGGCGCGGGCGGGGAGCGGGGGGCATCGCGCCGGCCCGCAGCTTCCGCACCACCTTTTCCCAGATCTCGGGATGCGCGGCGACGTCGGCGACGTCGGCGGTGTCGAGCGTCAGGTCCGCGACCTGCAGCCGCTGGTTGTGACAGGTGACGCAATAGCGGTCGAGCAGAGCCCGCTCCGCCGCCGCGCCGCCGGACGCCGGTTGCCCGGCCGCCGCGGCCGCGCCGAAGGCGGCGGAGCCGACCATGAACGCCGCCGCCATCCGTAGCAGGAGCCCCCGCATCGATCCGCTACCCCCTCATCTTCCTCGATCGGACCAGGACGCACGAACGTGCAGTGTAATCCTACACCAGATCACCGGCGCCGCCGGACGGTCCATGGCGATTCGGCGGTCTCTCAGCGCACCCGCGCCGCCTCCTCGACGACGTGCAGCTCGAGCCGCTTGCCCACGGCGGCGAGCGCCTGCTCCAGTTGGTCCAGACGCGATGCATGGCGCACGTCGAGCACCCGGTCGACCTGCGGCAGGTGCCAGTGGAGCCGCCGGCCGAGTTCGGCCTTGTTGACCTGCTGCGCCAGCATCGTGTTGTACAGCTCGACCTTCGCGACCAGCAGCGGCGGCAGCGCCACGGTTCGTCCCCCGCGCCTCGGCGCGGACGGCGCCGGAATCGGCTGCCGATATCGCATGCACGCCCCGATCATGGTGGTCAGCGCATCGACCGCGCGTGCGAGGGCTTCGTCCTCGTCGTCGCCGTAGGTGTGCGCCGGGAGATCGAGGAAATCCACGAGCACCTGGCCGCCCTCCGCGGTCAGCGACACCGGATAGCGCAACATCGGAGCCTCCTACGTCCGTCCCTTCAGGCCGAGGTCCCTCTTGATCGCTTCCATCGTGCCCCGCGGCATGTCCCGCTTCCCATGCATGGGCAGTGTGGATTTCCTGTCGCCGCGCAGCACGACCAGATGGCCGCCGTCACCCGGTTCGAACGTGCATCCGTGCCGACTCAACCACCGCTTGAACTGGCGAGGCGTCATCGGCACGGGGCCACAGACTAGCAACACCGGTGAGTATATGCAACAAATATGTTTTAGCGCGGCATGCCGTCGGCTCTCGCGGCGTGTCGCCGCCGGACGGGCTGCCCCCCGCAAATCCCGCACGCCCGCGCGAAGACGGCAGCCTCCAAATGGCGCCCCACCGCAGTCGGGCGCGGGGCAATCGCCGGGCGGCCCGGGCGCCGTTTCGGTATGATAGGCGGGCTCACTCTTGAGCCGTTTCATCCAACGAGGAAAACGTCATGAAGACCAGCTCACGCGCGCGGCTCGCGGTCTCGCTCGCCTTCTCCGCCGTCGCGGCGCTCACCGTGGCCGCCGGGCTCGGGGCGCAACCCGATTTTTCGGAGGTCGAGATCTCGACGCATCACGTCGCCGGCACCGTGCACTATCTGGCGGGACGCGGCGGCAACATCGGCCTCTCGGTCGGCGATCAGGGCGTGGTCATGATCGACGACCAGTTCGCGCCGCTCAGCGACCGCATCCACGCCGCCATCGAGGGCATCTCGAACGGCGACATCCGGTTCCTGATCAACACCCACGTCCACGGGGACCACACCGGCGGCAACGCGAACTTCGCGGCGATGGGCATCTCGATCCTCGCCCAGGACCGGGTCCGCGGCCGATTGGCGGCGACCCAGCCGGCCGAAGCGCTGCCGGTCCTGACCTACAGCGAGGACGTCACCATCCACCTCAACGGCGAGGAGGTGCACATCCTACCGATGCCGCCGGGGCATACCGACGGCGACAGCATCATCCACTTCGTCGACTCCGACGTCATCCACACCGGCGACATGTTCCGCACCGTGGCGTTCCCGGTCATCGACCGCGGCAACGGGGGGACCCTCTCCGGCACCATCGACTCGCTCGGCATCCTCGCCGGCATGGCGGGGCCGGACACGAAGATCCTCCCCGGCCACGGGGTCGTGTCGAGCCGCGCGGACGTCATCGAGTTCCGCGACATGGTCATCACCGTCGCCGGCCGCGTCGAGGAGCTGGTCGAGGGCGGCGCCGGGAGCTATGACGAGGTCGCCGCGGCCGACCCGACGGCTGGGTTCAACGACAAGTGGGGCGACCCGAACCGATTCCTCACCGCGGTCTACGAGGAGCTGGCCGGAGACTGAGCCGGGCAACCGGCCCGCGCGGCCGAGGCGCGCTTGGCGGCCCGTTGTGAAGCCGCGTGCTGCACCGGGCCGTTGGGTGCCGGCGGGCCGTTGGGCGCCGGCGTGGCGAGGCGCGACGAGCACATCTATTGGGCCTGGGCGACCGCGGACTGAACACCGTCCGCGGCGCAACGCAGTCCACGCGGATGTGCCGCGGGTCGAGCGGGGGGCTCCTCGCGGCCCGGCCGGCGGCGGCCGCTCCGGAACGGCGGCGGCCGTTGCGGAACGAGAACGGGAGGCGACATGCAGGGTCTGCGAACACGGGAAGTGCTTGCCTGCGTCAGCGCGGCGATCGTCCTCGTGGCCGGTCCGAGCCCCGGGCTGGCGCAGGACGCGGCGCTCCCGCGGGTGCTGTCGGCCCGCGACACGTTGCGCATCGACCAGGTCGGCAGCCCCGCCCTGTCGCCCGACGGCGAGTGGGTCGCCTACACGGTGCGGTCGCGCGACATGGACGACCCCGATCTGGAAGCGGTCACCCACGTCTGGCGCGTGCGCGTCGAGGGCACCGGCAATCGCCAGCTCACCCGCGGCCCGAAGAGCGCCACCGCCCCCGCGTGGTCGCCCGACGGCGCCATCGTCGCGTTCCTCGCCGCCCGCGGCGAGGAACCGGACGCGAAGACGCAGGTCCACTTCCTGCACGCGGACGGGGGCGAGGCGTGGCAGGTCACCGGGCACGACGAGTCGTTGGGGTCGTTCTCGTTCGCCCCGGACGGCTCCGCCCTCCTGTTCACGGCGCGCGACCCTCTCCCCGAAGAAGAGAAGGAGCGCCGCGAGGAAGAGGGCGACGCCGAGGTGGTGGACGAGTCGTTCCAGATGACCCACCTCTGGCTGCACGATCTGGAGACGTCCGAGACAAGGCGCCTGACCGAGGGCGACTTCACGGTCCGCAACCCCGACTGGTCGCCCGACTCGCAGAAGATCGCCTTCGAGACCCGGCCGAATCCCTCCGCCAACGACGGTTGGCGGAGCGACGTCCGGGTGGCGGACGTGGCGACCGGGGAGCGGCGGCTCCTTCATGAGAACGGCGGCACCGACACGTCGCCGCGCTGGTCGCCCGACGGCCGAACCATCGCGTTCGCCTCGAACGCGACCGCGTCGAGCAACACGCAGCACGACAAGCTGTACCTGGCCGACCTGGACGGGGGGCCGACGCGCGAGCTCCTGGAGGACGTCGACCGGCAGTTCACGGCCCCCATCTGGTCGACGAACGGACGGTACGTGTTCTGGCCGACCGGCGAGGGCACCTCCACCGGCCTGTTCCGGGTCAGCGTCGAGTCGGGCGCAGTGATCACCGCGTCGGCCCCGGGCGGGCGCAACGGCGCCTGGTCGCTCTCCGACGACGGGAGCCGGTGGGTGTGGGTCCACACGGGCTCCGACCGGCCCGGCGAGATCTACACCGCCGCCATCGATGGCGAGCCGGTCCGTCTGACCGACGCGAACGCGTGGCTCCGCGACGAGGGCGTCTCGCTCGGAGCCGTCGAGACCATCCGCTGGACGAACAGCGACGGCGAGACCGTCGAAGGGGTGCTGACGAAGCCGGTGGGGTACGAGGAGGGCGCCGCCTATCCCTTCATCGTCAATCCCCACGGCGGCCCGACCGGCGCGTCGCTCGAAGCCTTCAACGCCGCCGCCCAATTCTTCGCCGGCAACGGCTACGTCGTCCTCCAGCCGAACTTCCGCGGCAGCACGAACTACGGGCAGGCGTTCGTGAACGCCAACATCGACAACTGGGGCATCACCGACTACGACGACGTCATGACCGGCGTGGACCACGCGATCGCGATGGGTTGGGCCGACCCCGACCGCCTGATCTGCTACGGGTGGAGCTACGGCGGGTACCTGGCGGCGTGGATCGTGACCCGGACCGGCCGGTTCAAGGCGGTGTCGCCGGGGGCGGGCCTCACCAACCTCTATAGCATGTACAGTACGAACGACATCCAGGACTATCTGGCGTCGTTCTTCGGCGGGACACCGTGGACCGCCACCGGGAACTACCGGGAGCACTCGCCGATCACCTACGCGGCCGACGTGACGAGCCCGGTGCTGCTGATGCACGGCGGCAGCGACACGCGGGTGCCGCCGGAGCAGTCGGTCGAGTTCTACCGGGCCTTGAAGGACCTCGGCAAGGACGTGACCTTCGTCCGGTTCCCGCGCGAGGGGCACGGCATCGCCGAGCCGCTCCACCAGATGGACCGGCTGCGGCGCTACGCCGCGTTTTTCGGCGAGCACGTGGCCAACCCGCCGATCAGCGAGGACCAGCCGCACGAGGCGGACCGGCCCGAGACCGAGGACAGCGAGGGACAGTGACCATGACGATCAAGAACGTCCGGCAATTCGTACTCGCGCTCCTCGGGACGGTTCTCGGAGTCATCGCCGGCTTCCTGGTTCTCAACTCGACGGCGGAGGGGACCGCGGCCCAGTCGGCACAGACGAACCAGCCGGGGCTGTACCTCGATCTCGACGAGATCCGGGCCATCGCCAACCGGGTGCGCGCCGGCCGCAGCCTGCAGCCCGCGTCGTGGCCGAACGGCGCCCGCGTCGCGGTGATGATCTCGTTCGACGTCGACAACGACACCATCAGCATCGCGCGCAACGCCGAGCCGTCGATCGGCGCCATGTCGCAGGGCGAGTACGGCGCGCGGGTCGGCCTGCGGAGGGTGGTCGATCTCATGGACCGCCACGAGATCCCGGCGTCGTTCTTCATCCCCGCCGTCAGCCTCGTGCTGCGGCCCGAGATGGTCGACGTCATCCAGGCCTCGGGGCGGCACGAGTTCGCGGTGCACGGCTGGATCCACGAGCTGAACAGCGCCCTCGACGCCGAGACCGAGCGCGACCTCGTCATCCGGGCCACGAACTACCTGGAGCAGGCCACCGGAAGCCGCCCCGTCGGCTACCGCGCCCCGTCGTGGAACTTCAGCCCCAGCACCCTCGACATCATCCGCGGACTCGGGTTCCTGTACGACAGCTCGCTGATGGCCGACGACCGCCCCTACGAGCTGCTGCAGAACGGCGAGCCGACCGGAATGGTCGAGCTGCCGGTCGAGTGGATCCTCGACGACGCACCGCTGATGAACCCGCGCGGCAACAGCTATACACCGCCGCGCGAGCTGCTGCAGGTCTACATCGACGAGTTCGACAAGGCGTACGAGGAGGGGACCATGTTCCTCCTGACGACGCACCCGCACATCATCGGCCACCGCTCGCGCATGGTGATCCTCGAGGAGCTGATCGACCACATCCAGGCGAAGGGCGACGTCTGGTTCGCGACGCACGAGCAGGTCGCGCGCTACGTCAAGGAACAGGCGGGGCTCTGAGCCCCGGGAAGCCAGTGGCAATCGCCCCGCGGTGCGAGGCGCCGGGTGAACAGAATCGGCCGGGCGTCGTATCTAACGCTAGACTGTAGGGATCGACCCGGGTTCTCCGGTGTCAGGGAGGGTGCTCATGTTCCGATGGTGCGCGCGGATTCTGATCCTCGCCGTCGCCGGCGGTCTCGCGGCGGCGCAGCCGGCGGCCGCGCAAACCGACCCGCTGGAGATCATCGACCGGGTCGACCGCCTCATGCGCGGCGATTCGAGCCGCGGCGTGGCGACGATGGAGGTGGTGACCGAGCACTGGGAACGCCAGATAACGATGGAGCTCTGGTCGCTCGGCACCGACTACTCGCTCGTCCGCCTGCGCGCACCGCGGCGCGAAGCGGGCACCGCGACCCTGATGGCGGAGGACGACATCTGGAACTACCTCCCGAAGGTCGATCGCACGATCAAGATCCCGGCCTCGATGATGGGCGGCGCCTGGATGGGCTCGCATTTCACGAACGACGACCTGGTGAAGGAGAGCCGGCTGGTCGACGACTACGATATCGAGATCGCCTTCGAGGGCGACCGCGACGGCGTCGCGGTCTGGGAGCTCCGCCTCACCCCGAAGCCGGAGGCGGCGGTGGTCTGGGGCTACATGGAGTTCCGGGTCCGTCAGGCGGACTCGATGCCCCTCTGGGCGCGGTACTACGATGAAGACGGCGAGCTGGCCCGCACCATGGACTACAGCGCGTTCACCGAGATGGGGGACCGCCTCGTCCCCGGCGTGATGGACATGCGCCCGGCCGACAAGCCGGGGGAGCGGACCACCATCCGCTACGAAGAGCTGGAGTTCGACGTCGACCTCGATCGCTCCTTCTTCTCGCTCCGCACCCTGCAGCAGGGACGGTAGCCGCCGATGCGCGAGCGGCCCTGGCCACGGATCGGGTGGCGCAACCTCGGCCGGAACCGCCGGCGGACCGTGCTGACGGCGCTCGGCCTCGCGGTCGGCTTCTTTGCCGTCGTCTTCATGATCGGCTGGATGCGGGGCATCACGGCCGAGCTGATCGAGAACGCCACCTCCCTCGTCAGCGGGCAGATCGAGATTCACGACGCGGAGTATCGGCCCGAGCGGAGCATGTACGACACCCTCGGCGGGCGCGAGGGGATCGACGTCGAGGCGATGCTGCGGGCCATCGACGCCGACGAGGCGGTGGTGGCGGCGGCGCCGCGGGTGTACGCGGGCGGGCTCGTCAGCTCGGGCGAGGCGACCTCGGCGGGGATGTTCATGGGCGTCGACCCCGAGCGCGAGGTGGCATTGACCCGCTTCCTCGACGAGCTGGTGGCGGGACGGCTGCCCGAGCCCGGCCGCTACGAGCTGCTGATCGGCGACGAGATGGCCCGGCAGATCGCGGCCGGCGTCGGCGACGAGCTGGTGCTGGTGGGGGCCGCCGCCGACGGCTCGATGGCCAACGACCTCTACACCGTGGCCGGGATCTTCCGGACCGGGCTCGTCGAGTTCGACGCCCGCACCGCGGTGCTCGCCATCGGCGATCTCCAGGCGCTGATCTACCTCGACCCGGACCGCATCCACGAGATCGCAGTGGCCACCGCCGATCCGTCGGCGGCGGACGCGGCCGCCGCCCGCCTCGCCGACGCGCTCGAGGCCGACAGCCGGGAGATCGAGGTGGCGTCCTGGACGGTGCTCAACCCGGTGCTGGTCGACTACGTCGGCCTCGCCGAGTCGGTGTACTGGATCTTCATCGTCATCATCTTCGCCATCGCCAGCTTCGGCATCGCGAACACCATGCTGATGGCAACCTTCGAGCGCCGGCGGGAGTTCGCGGTCATGCTCGCTCTCGGGGCGACGCCGCGGGCGATCGTGGGCACGGTGCTGTCCGAGGCGCTGGCCATCGGCGTCCTCAGCCTCGCCATCGGCTCGGCGATCGCGTTTCCCCTGATGGTCTGGTGGGCCACCGCGCCCCCCAGCCTGGCGTGGCTCTTCGGCAGCGTCACCCTGCAGGGCGCGCTGCTCGAGCCCAGCCTGCGGGTCGGCTACGACCCCGTGGGGTGGACCTGGTCGGCGTTCGGGCTGGTGCTGACCGCCCTCCTCGCGGCCCTCTATCCCGCCGCCAAGGCGGCGCGGGTGCCGCCGGCCGACACCCTGTCGGGGTTGTGACCATGCCGTCTCCCTCCGCGCCGCGCCGCCCGACGCACGCCCGGGTCCTGGTGCTGCTGGCCATGCGCAACCTGCGCCGCCACGTGCGGCGCACGATGCTGACGGCGGCGGCGATGATCGTCGGCGGCGCCCTGCTCATCTTCTCCTTCGCGCTCGGCGACGGCTCTCACGAGCAGTGGATCGACTCCGGGGTCCGGCTCGGCGAGGGGCACATCACCATCGAGCGCCCGGAGTTCCGCGTGAGCCGGCGCATCGAGGACCGTCTGCCGGCCGAGGTGCGGCGCGCCGCCGAGGAGGCGTTCTCATCGCCCGAGATCGCCCCGCGCGTCGTCGCGACGACCGCGAAGCTCTCCATCACCGGGCTCGCGAGTTCGGCCGCCGGCGCGCGGCCGGCCCAGATCGTCGCGGTCGATCCGGCGGCGGAGGCGGAGTTCAGCCCGATCGACGACCAGGCGATCGAGGGACGGTATCTGGAGCCGGACGATCGACTGGCCGCCTATGTCGGGGTCGAGTTGGTCGAGAGCCTCGATCTGCGGCTCGGCTCGCGGTTCGTGGTGCAGGCGCAGGACGTCGAGCGGGAGATCGCGGGGCAGTTGCTGCGGGTGGTCGGCATCTTCCGGAGCGGCGTGCCCGAGGTGGACCAGACGCTGGTGCACATTCCGCTGGCCACCGCCGGCGAGTGGCTCGGGTCCGCGGGTGACGTCACCAACGTCGGCGTGGTGCTGGACGACAGCACCGCGGTGGCCGCGGTGGCCGCCCGTCTCGAAAGGGCGCTGGTCGAGCCGATCGCCCGCGGGGACGCACGCGTCATGGGCTGGCGCGAAGCGAACCCGGCCCTGGGCGCGGCAGTCGCGATCGACGACTTCGGCAACTACCTGACCCAGGGGTTCATCTTCACGATCATCGCGTTCGGCATCGTCAACACCGTGCTCATGTCGGTGCTGCACCGCCGCCGCGAGTTCGGGGTGCTGCAGGCGCTGGGGCTGACGCCGGGACAGACCGGAACGACCGTGCTGATCGAGGGCCTGACCCTGACCGCGGCCAGCGGCTTCATCGGCGTCGGCCTCGGGCTCGCCTTCACCTGGTACTTCTTCGGCGACGGCCTGGACTTTTCGGCGTTCATGGGCGAGATGACCTTTTCGGGGGTCGTCGTCGATCCGATCATCACGCCGTTGTTCCGAACCGCGCGCCTCGTGCAGGTGCTGCTGTTCATTCTGTTCATCGGCGCGGCGGCGTCGGTCTATCCGGCCCTGCGGGCGGCGCGGCTCGACTTGGCCGAGGCGATGAAGTTCGACCGGTGACCCCGGCGATCGCGAGCGATTCCATGACCGACACCGAAACCGCGGCGGTCCGGACCGACGGCGTCTGGAAGATCTTCCACCAGGAGGCCGAGGAAGTGCAGGCGGTCCGCGACGTCAGCCTGACCATCGAGCGGGGCGAGTTCACGGCGCTGGCGGGGCCGTCGGGGTCGGGCAAGACGACGCTCCTCAACCTGATCGGAGGCCTGACGCGCCCCAGCGAGGGCCGCGTGGAGGTGGCGGGCCACGACGTGACCGCGATGTCGAACCGCGACCTGGCCCAGCTCCGGCTCGGCCAGGTCGGCTTCGTGTTCCAGGCCTACAACCTGCTGCCGGTGCTGACGGCGCTGGAGAACGCCGAGTTCCCGATGCTGCTCCAGGGCGTCCCCGCCGACGAGCGCCGGGCCCGCGTGCACGAGCTGTTCGAGCGCACCGGCATGGTCGGGCTCGAGGACCGCCGGCCGGGGAAGCTCTCGGGGGGGCAGCAGCAACGGGTGGCGGTGGTGCGGGCGGTCGCGAGCCGGCCCGCCCTGGTCCTGGCCGACGAGCCCACCGCGAACCTCGACTCGACCGCCAGCGCCGCGCTGCTCGACGTCATGGCCGATCTGAACCGCGAGTTGGGCGTGACGTTCGTCTTCGCGACCCACGACGCCCGCGTCATGGAGCGCTCCCGGCGCCTCGTCCGGATGGTCGACGGCCGCATCGACTCGGACGAGACCCGCGAATGACCCTCCGCGCCCGCGGCCTGCTCCTCGATGTCCGCGAGGACCAGAACGCCGCTGAGCATCCCCCCCCTCGCGTGCGGTCTGTTCTCTCGGTCGGACGGACGACGGGAGGTTCGACATGACCCCCTGCGCGCGCGGCCTGCTCGTCGCCACCGCGGTGCTCGCCATCGCTGCGCTGGCTCCGGGCCTCGCCCGCGCCCAGTCGAGCTGGCTCACGGGCTACCTCCAGACGGTCCCCCTGTTCGCGGGTTCGACCCCCGTCACCGACGCCAGCGCCAGCGCGTTCAACCGGCTCCGGTTGAGCACCGAACCGGTGTTCGGTCCCTTCGCGGTCGAGATCGCTTACGACCACGCCCTCACCATCCGCCAGGACGACACCGACTTCAGCCTCCTGGGCGGACTGGGCGGAGTCCCCGGGGGCGGCGAGTGGCTGGATCTTCAGCGGACCGTGGTCGATAGGGATCACTTCCAGTGGCAGCATCGGCTTGACCGCCTCAACGTGGCGTGGCAGCCGAACGACGCGGTCGAGCTGAGCTTCGGGCGGCAGGCGGTGTCCTGGGGCACGACCCTGTTCCTCACCCCCGCCGACCCCTTCATCCCCTTCAGCCCCGCCGACCCGTTCCGCGTCTACCGGGGCGGCATCGACGCCGCGCGCGCCCGCATCTATCCCAGCCCGCTGAGCGAGATCGACGTCGTGGTCCGGCCCAGCCGCACCCTCGTCGGCGAAGAGACCACGGCGCTGGCCCGCGGCCTCACCACGTGGCGGAACTGGGAGATCTCCGGCTGGGGCGGCACCCTCTACGGCGACGCCGCCGGCGCGGTCGGCGCCGCGGGGGGGCTGGGGGCCTGGGCGGTCCGGTTCGAGGCGGTGGTTCGGGACTTCCAGGGCACGGTGACCGGGCGGGGCACCATCGGCCTCGACCGCCGGCTGACCGTCTACGGCCGCGACATGGGCCTCGTCGTCGAGTACCAGCGCGACGGGCGCGGCGCCGCCGCACCCCACGACTTCACCCGCATCTTCCAGTCGCCGGAGTTCCTGCGCGCCGAGTACCAGGTATACGGGCGCGACGAGGCGGCGGTGCAGGCGTCGTACCAGATCAACCCGCTGCTGAGCGTCGCCGGCCTCTGGCTCTGGAACCTCAACGACCGGAGCGCCATCGTGGCGCCCAGCTTCTCCTACTCGGCGGGGGACGAGACCTCCATCGCCGGCGGGGTGTTCTTCGGCGTCGGCGACGATACCGTTACCGGCGGCCGGCTCCTGCCGTCCGAGTACGGCCTGCTGAGCGCCATCGGCTACGTGTCGCTCACCTGGTTCTTCTGACGCCGCGGCGGCCGGCGGCCGGGTAGAGCGGCCTCTTCGAGCCTTCCCGTCGGACATCCGCAGCTCAGCCGGCGCCGAATCAGCAGCCGCCGCCGTAGACGCGGTGGGCGACGCTGCCCCGGTCGCCGTCGATCTCCACCACCAGCCAGCTCTCGCCTTCGTAGCCCAGGTGGTTCACGACGCCGATGATGCCGCTGTCGTCGCGCCGATAGAACCCCAGCCAGACGAACCGGCTCGATTCCGTGGGGTCATCGAGGCGGGCCGAGTCGATCAGCCTGAGATCGGTGCGAATCCGGTCGAGTCCGGGGATCTCCTCGGCCGACACGACCTCCAATGGCCGATTGAATGCGACGCCGGCGACGTCGAAGGTGCCCTCGAGCCGGGACAGCTCGCGCTCTTCGAAGCCCAACGCCCAGCTCATCATGCAGTGGGCCTCGATGAGCAGCAGCCTCGCCGCCGTCAGCGCCGCGCCGCCGTCCGTCTGCGAGTAGAGGCTCCACTGCATCGGCGCGGCGATTCTGCCGCCTCGGGAATCCTGCCGGTCGATGGGCGGCACCGGCAGGGTCCACGCTTCCCGGCCCAGCCAGGGGGGAGGACCCACTTCCCCCGCGGTATCGAGAGCGGCGGTCTCGGCGTCGAACGGCGCCGGCCAGGGCAGGTCCCAGCCGTCCCCGGTATGGCGGGCAAAGGGAATCAGGACGCCTTTCGCCTGGACCACCGCGATCCACAACGGCTCGGGCGCCGTCGGAGGCACGGATGACGCGGGTCCGCAGGCCAGGCAGACGGTCGTCAGGCCGATCGCCACGGCACGCAACGTTCCCGGCATCGGCAAGGCCGCGTCCCTTCCGTCGCAGACTCAGGGGAACATATCGTCGACCCGCAGGCCAATCTCCGGTACGCCGGTTGCGGCAATCGTGTCGCCCCGCTTTCGGACCTGCTCGCGGGCGTACCCATCCCGGCCGGGGCTCGTGTACACGGTGACGGTCTCGGCCGCGAGATCCACCAGCCACGTCTCGGGGATACCGGCCTTGCCGTACCGCGGCATCTTTTCGACCCGGTCGTACCGCAGGGAGGAATCGGCCACTTCGATGACGAGCAGAATGTCGCCCGCTTCGGGGTGCCGGGTGCCATAGGCATCCAACCGGCGCCGCGCGACCGTCAAATCGGGTTGCGGTTCCGTATGTCGATCGAAGCGAACCGGATTCTGGATGCTGACGTACGCCTTGCCGGCCAGCCGGGTGATGAGTTGCTCGGCGAGCAGATTCACGACCGCCGCGTGCGCCGGGCCAATGGGCGTCATTTCGCGGATCTCTCCATCGATGAGCTCCACGCGTTCGCCCTCGGCGAATACCCCGGCTTCACCCATGCACGCGAACTCGTCGACGGTGAACAGATGACGATGGATGTCTGCAACAGCCATGGCGCCTGCCCCGCGGGAATCGGATCGATCCGCAGTCAAGAGCGCGAACGGTCTTCGACTCAGTAGATGATGAACTCGAGCAGGTTGTCGTCGGGGTCCCGGATGTAGTGGCTGGTGCCGGCGCCGGTGCCGCCGTCGCGGCCGCCCGTGCGGGGAACCGGTCCCACGATCACCTCCGCACCGACCCCGTCCAGCGTCTCCATCAGCGCCGCCTCGGTCCCGTCCCAGACGAAGCAGAAGTCGCCGCACGGCGGCTCGGCCGCGGGGGCGCGCAGGGTGAAGCTCGCGTCCTGCCACGCCACCGGCCGGTGGAAGTTGATCTTGCTGTCGCCGAAGTGCACCGAGCAGATCCGCTCACCCTCCATCACGCCGAAGCCCAGGGTGCGGTAGAACTGCACCATGGCCTCGGTGTTGCGCATCGGCACCGCGACGTGGTCGAACGACCGTATCGGCCCGCCCACCTGCGCCGCGGGCCGCGCCGCGCCGGCCACGCCGGCCATCGACGCCCCGAGCCCGCCCCCGAGGGTCTGGCCAATGAAACGCCGCCGCGACTGTTTTCGGACCGTTCCGGTGCCCTGAGTTTCCATCGGCCAACCTCCCCTTCGATGACGTACCGGTAGTGTACCGTATCGCCGGCGCGGCGAATCGACGGCGCCGTACAGACGAAGGGCCGAACCCATCGAGGCTCGGCCCTTCGGTAGTTCCCGGTCGAACGAAACGGTGTGTTACACCGCGTTCATCGGTTCGTCACGGATGGACCGCTTCACCAGGTTCCGCATCAGGTTCACCTTGAACCCGTTGTGGGTCAGCGGCGCCACTCCCTGAATGGAGACGTCGCCGGCGCGGGTCGCGGTCTGCTCGTTGCGAGCCTGACCCCGGATGGCGTTCTCGACCGCGGTCAGTCGGACCGGCGTCGGCGCCACCCCGTTGACCACGACGCGCGCATCCTGGATGACGCCGCCGCTCTCGCGCAGGGCGGTCGCCACGTTGACCAGCGCGAAGTCCCACGTGTCGCGGTCACGGACCTTCTCGAAGTAGACCCGCGCCCCGGCCCACGCCGACGGCACCCGAATCGACATCAGCAGATCGCCGGGCTCCAGCGCGGTCATCCGCTCGATGTCGATTTCCGGACCGACGAAGAACTCCTGGGCCGGAATCACCCGCTCCGCGCGGCCTCGCCGCACGACCATCTGTGCGTCGAGCGCTACGAACATGGGTGCGGTATCGGACGGATTGACGGCGACGCACCGGCTCGCACCGAGGATGCAGTGCTCCCGATTCATCGCGGTCGGCGGGCTGGCGTAGCAGATGTTGCCGCCGGCCCGATAGCAGGTCCACCCGTCCCGGTAGTACCAGCAGCGGGTATCCTGCCCCAGGTTGCCGCCGATGGTGCCCTGGTTCCGGATCTGCGGCGACGCGGCGGATTTGGCCGCGAACGCCAGCGCGGGAAACCGCGTCTGGATTTCCGGGTGATTGACGACATCGATCAGCCGCGCCATCGCCCCGATCTCGATCCCGTCGGCGGTCGACCGGATCTCGCGCATCGACTCGATGCCACCCAGGTCCACGACCACGCGCGGCCGCTTCACCCGATCCTTGAACCAGTCGAGCGTATCGAGCCCACCGGCATACACCCACGCATCGGACCCGTGCTCCGCCAGCAAAGCCAGCGCATCGTCCGCGCTGTTCGGCTGAAACAGCTCGAGTTGAGGTATTACGTCGCGAATAACGCCCTTCATGGTGTTCGCCTCCCCTTCCTCAGACGTGAGCCATCAGCCGGTCATGACCCGTCGGGGCCTGCTCGAGCTTCGTCAGAATCATGTCGCGTGTGACCGGCGAACGGTGGAAGTCGCCATGGCCTTCACCCAACGACTCGAGCGCGTCGGCGATGGCATTGACGACCGCACCCGAGCCGGCTCCTTGCGCCGCCTCTCCGATACCCTTCGCACCGAGCGGATTGAACGGGTCGGGCAGGTCGGCATTGCCCCACTTCATGGGCTGCTCGTGCGGTACGTCGAGGATGCCCGGAGGCCGGTTGTTGTAGAACCGCTTGGCCACCGCCAGCCCCCAACGCCGGTCGTAGACCCACTTCGAACTCAGCGCGACGGAGAACCCTTGGATCGCCCCGCCGAAGATCTGCCCTTCGTAGGTCTTGGGATGCAGGATCGTGCCGGCGTCGGACCCGGCCGCGTAGTCGATGACCTTGATGTCGCCGGTCTCGATGTCGACCTCGACCTCGGCATACCCGGCGACGAACGACATCCGCCGGCCGCCTTCTTCGAAGTTGTCCTTGGCGACACCCATGAGCCCCTGCCCCGCCAGCGCGGTCGCCGACGCGGTGGTCATCCCGTTGATGTCCTCGGGCAGCTCATGCCCGTCGTACTTCCCGCCGAGGTCGATGGCCCGCTGCGCCACTCTCGCGAAGCTCAGCCCCTGCGACCGGTTGCCCTGGCGGTAGACGCGCTCGCCGCTGATCTCGTAGTCCTCGGGAGCACCGCCGAGATCCTGCGCGGCGATTTCGCGAATCTTCTGCCTGGCATCAAGCACCGCCGCCCAGTTCGCCCGCGTGTGGGCGTGGGTCGTCGAGCTGCCGCCCTGCGAACAGCTCCAGGGCAGGTGCCGGCTGCTGTCACCCCAGGCGACTTCGCACCTCTCCCAGGGCATGTCCAGGCCTTCGGCCGCGGCCCGCATGGTGTCGAAGGTCGACCCGGTCCCGAGGTTGCCGACACCGGACTGGATGTACAGGCGGCCGTCCGGCCTGAGCACGAACAGGCCGTCGACCCCGGAGGCGCCGGCCGAGTAGGCGCTCAACGCCATGCCGACCCCGGTCACCTTCGAGCCGTTGCGCTGGCCGCTACGCGTCTTGCGCTCGGTCCAGTCGAAGAGCTCGGCGCCCTTGTCGATCGCCTCTCTGGCGAACGCGCTCGACACGTTGCCCTGCTCGCCGTCACGTCCCGGCGGACCGAACTTCGCCTGCCCCTCCGGCGCGTTGATCTTGTGCACGTCGACCACGTCGAGGCCAAGCTGCTTCGCCGCCTTCTGGATGATCGGCTCGAGCATGGTCATCGACTGCACGCCGCCCGGTGCGCGCTGCGGACCGCGCGGCGGCGTGTTGGTGTAGACGTTGGTGCCGCGCATGCGGCACGACAGCGGCTGGTAGCAGAGCGACCCGATACCGGCCACGTTCATGGCGTCGCCGGACCGGCCGTACGGCCCCTGGTCGCCGATGCCGTGAACATCGAGCGCGGTGACGCGGCCGTCGGCACGCATTCCGAGCCGGATGCGGGCCTGGACGCCGGGCCGGGCGCGGCCGATGGCGTTCTCTTCGCGCCGGGTGATGCGCATCATCACCGGCTTGCCGATCTTCTTGGACAGCAGGATCGGAATCTGCGCGTGCACATAGCCGCTGATCTTGCCGCCGAACCCACCGCCGGTGAACTCGTTGATGAGCACGACGTTGGACGGCTCGATGCCCGCCCACCGCGCCATCGGACCCACGCTGCGCGCGGTGCTCTGCACGGACGGGTAGACGTAGAGCTTGCCGCCCTCCCAATACGCCATCGTCGTCCGGCTCTCGAGCGGCTGGTGCGACGTCGACTGGTTGTAGGAATGCTCTTCGACGATGACGTCGGCCTCGGCGAACCCGGCTTCGAGGTCGCCGAACGACCACTCCGCCGCAGCCTCCGCCTCCATCGGGATTTCACCCGCCGCGAGCCCGGCCAGGTCGCTGGCGGACCACTTGATGTCGCCCAACTCGCGACCGATCGTGGTGTTGCCGTCGGTGCGCGCGTTCGGGCCGCCCGGCTTGAGGCTGTCGAGCGGATCGAGCACGAACGGCAGCGGTTCGAGGTCGATGTCGATCAGCTCGATGGCGTCGGACGCGATCTGCTCGCTGACGGCCGCCACCGCGAGAATCGGCTCGCCCTCGTAGCGCGGCTCGTTGGTGAGCGCGGCCTCGTTCGGCGCTTCGACCTCATCGGGCAGGTCGTCGGCGGTCAGAATGCCCACGACGCCGGGAAGCGCCTCGGCCGCACTCGTGTCGATCGACCGCACCCGGGCGTGCGGCATGGGGCTGACGAGCAGCTTCGCGAAGACCATGCCTTCTGCCCGATGGTCCTCGGCGTACTTGGAACGCCCGGTGACCTTCGCATAGAGGTCGGGCGTCCTATAGTTCTTTCCTAGCAGTTTGTAGTCAGCCACGTCAGGCCCCCCGCGTGATTTC
Organism: Vicinamibacterales bacterium; assembly: GCA_965229825.1. Classification (GTDB taxonomy): domain Bacteria; phylum Acidobacteriota; class Vicinamibacteria; order Vicinamibacterales; family UBA8438; genus JAJEEA01. The sequence goes on along the minus strand of CBDDJQ010000004.1, from coordinate 119,316 downwards.
CGCCGCCCGCTGGACGGACGTCAGGATCTTGTCGTAGTCGGCGCACCGACACAGGTTACCCGAGAGCCACTCGGCCGCCTGCTTGCGGGTCGGATTCTGGTTCTCGTTCAGCAACGCCACCGAGTTCATGATGAACCCGGACATGCAGAAGGCGCACTGGAAACCCTGCTCCTCCAATATCGCCTGCTGCATCGGATGCAGCGTGCCGTCCTCGGCCTCGAGGCCCTCGATGGTCGTGACCTCGCGCCCCCGCACCGTATGCGTGAGCACAGAGCAGCCGTAGTGCGGTGTCCCGTCGACGAGGACGGTGCACGCACCGCATTCGGCCCGGTCGCAGCCGATCTTCGTCCCGGTCAGACCCAACTTGTAGCGCAACGTCGTGGCGAGCGTCTCCATCGGAGGCACTTCGACGCGCCGGCTCCGGCCGTTGACAGTCACGGTGACGAGCCGCTCGACGGCTCCCGCCGCCGGAGCCTGGGCCAGCACCGTTCCGCCGTTGGCGCGGAACAGATAGTTGGTCGACGACACAGCCGCGCTCGCGGCGATGGCGCCCTTGATGAAACTTCGTCTGGAAACACCCTGCTGGGTCGTCTCCTCCGTCACCTCGATGATCTCCTGGTTCATGGGACGATCACCTCCCTCGTTTCTAAACGAAGCTACCGAAGTCTCGAAGACCGCAATCGCTCGTCGGCCTCACTATGCCCGTTCCGAACAGAACATGCCAACCGTCGACATGTATCTACACTCGCGAATTGTCGATCACTTGGCCGCCGGTTGCAAGGGATAAATTGCATAAATTTTGCATCCGGGGGCCGCGGCCCCGCGCGATCGGCCAACCCCGACGGCGACGACGCGGGCGCCGCCATGGATCCGGCTATGGATTGCGCCCGGTCGGGTTCTCGGGTGTCCCGCACTCGTCGCCCAGATAGCCGTTGCCGCCGCAGTACCGCGCGTCCTGAAGCTGGATCAGGATGCCGTCCGGATCGGTGAAGTAGAGCTCCGGGGTGCCGCCGGGGGCGCCGCCGCGGTCCGGCATGCGCATCGTCACGTAAGACTGCAGCGCACCGGCCGGACCCGACGCCTCGCCGCGGGGCGTGACGCCATAGCCTTCGAGCACGGCGAGGATGCGGTCGACGTCGAAGTCGTCGACGGCGAAACTGGCGTGGTGGATGATCGGGCCGGTCGGCCCACCGCCCGCGCCGGCCAGCGCCAGGAACTGATTGCCGGACCCGACCCGGAGCACCGGCAGCGCGCCCTGGTAAGTGTCGATGGGCATGCCGAAGAGCTGCTGATAGAGCGCGATGGAGCGCTGCTGATCGGTCACGAAGATCGTGAAGTGGTTGTAGTCGCGCACGTGCAGCAGGCCTTCGGTCGGCGCCGGCTCCGGGGTCTCGAGACAGACATCGCCCAGCACGCCCTCGCCGCCGCAGTACGTGCTGTCCTGAAGCTGCACGACGACGCCGTCGGGGTCTCCGAAGTACAGCTCGGGGGTCCCCTCGGGGGCGCCGCCGAACTCCGCCCCGCGCATGCGGATGCGGACCTCCATCGGGCCCGACGTCGCGGACGACGCGATGCCGTGCTCGCCCAGGATGCCCACGAGACGGTCGGCGTCGAAGTTGTCGACGGAGAGACAAATGTGACCGATGCCCGGGTTGGCGCTGGAACCGCCGCCGATGGCCAGGAACTGCGGCCCGTCGCCCACGCGCAGGATCACGGTGTTGGCCTGCCGGGCGGCGATGGGCAAGCCGAACAGCCCCTGGTACCACGCGAGCGAGCGCGCCGGGTCGGATACGCCGATCGTCATGTGGTTGAGGGCGGTGACGGGGATCGGCGGAGCGCCCTGCGCGAACGTTCGCGAGGCCAGCGACGCCGCGGCGAGCGTACCGAGAAACGCGCGCCGGGACACGCGGCCCGGCTCGTGCGCGGTCGTCAATCCATGGACGTGCGGGCGGTTCACATCTGGGTGCATCGTTCTGGGTCTCCAGTTCTCGGACGGCGAAATGCCGAAGTTTCGGGTTCGGTGGGTCACTGACCCGCCCGCAGCGGCCGGAAGAACTCGCGCAGGTCGTTCACCAGGACCTCCGGCTGCTCCATCGCCGCAAAATGGCCGCCCCGCTCGACCTCGGTCCAGTGGGTGACGTTGTACGACGCCTCGGCCCAGCGACGCGGCGTGATGAACAGCTCGTAGGGAAAGATGATGGCGCCGGTCGGCACGTCGATGCGCCCCATCGGCCGCGAGGTCGGGGCATGGCGGCTCTCGTAGTAGAGCCGGGCCGAGGAGGTCGCCGTCCCCGTCACCCAGTAGATGGTGATGTTGGTGAGCAGCTCGTCGCGCGTGAAGACCGACTCGGCGTCGCCGTTGCAGTCGCACCACGCGCGGAACTTCTCCACGATCCAGGCCGCCTGACCGGCCGGCGAGTCGTTCAGCGCGTAGCCGAGAGTCTGCGGCTTGGTGCCCTGAATCTGGGCGTAGCCGCTCTCCGCGGTGTTGTAGAACGAGCGCCGCGCCTCGGAGCGCTGGAGCTCTTCGGGCGGCACCCCGTCGGTCGGATCGGCGCCCGGCGGCGGCCCCCCGGTCAGCATGTTGAGGTGCAGGCCGACCGCCCGATCGGGATGATTGAACGCGTGCCAGCGGCTGACAATCGAGCCCCAGTCGCCGCCCTGGATGCCGTAGCGCTCGTAGCCGAGCCGCGCCATGAGCTCGGCCCCCACCTCGGCGATCTGCTCGGGACCGAACCCCGGCGCACGCGGCTTATCCGAGAACCCGTAGCCGGGCATCGACGGCGCCACCACGTGGAACGCATCCTCGGCCCGCCCGCCGTGGGCGACGGGATCGGTCAGCGGGCCGATGATCTTCGTGAACTCGGCGATGGAGCCGGGCCAGCCGTGGGTGATGATCAGCGGCAGCGCGTCCGGCTCGGGCGACCGCTGGTGGATGAAGTGGATGTCGAGGTCGCCGATGACGGTCTTGAACTGATCGAACGCGTTGAGCTGCCGCTCCTGCTCGCGCCAGTCGAACTCGTCCCGCCAGTAGGTGATCAGCTCCGTCACGTAGTCGAGCTCGGCCCCGTAGTCCCAGCCCGCGCCGTCGAGTTGATCCGGCAGGCGGGTCATCTCGAGGCGGCGGCGCAGGTCGTCGAGCACCTCGTCGGACACCGCGATCTCGAACGGCCGTATCTCGGCATCCTCGCCCGCCCCTCCCGCCTGCGCCAGTACTCCGAGCGGCGTCAGCGCCGCGATGGCCGCCAGCCCCGCAATCCGAATCAGCATCGTCACGTTCCTCTCGTCGAGTGAACCGCAGGGCGCCCCATCGACGCCACCGCGGGCATCTCCTCGGAATCGTCTCTCCCGGAAGCCCGCGCCGCCGGGGCTCGCATCATACCAAGGCCCGACCGGACGGATACGTCCGCCGGAAGGTCACGGGAGGAATTTCCGCTCGATTCCGCGAAGACCAGAACGGCGCGGGCTGCTACGGGAGCGCGAAAACACCGGCAGCGTCGAACACGAGATCGGGAAGCAGGACCGAGCGTACCGTATCTCCCGCCCGTGCGGTCTGCGCGCACCGGTACGTGCCTGCTTCGAGGACGTGCACCTCGAGCTGCCGGCGAATCGGGTCGACGATCCAGTACTCTGCCACCCCGTAGCGCGCGAAGATCCGCATCTTCCGGCCGCGGTCCGTCGCCGCGGTGGAGGGAGAGAGCACCTCGACTGCGATGTCCGGCGCAGCGCGCGTCACGGTGTGCGGGTCGAGCAGGCGCAGCCGTTCGGCCCGGAAGAAGACGATGTCGGGCTGGACGACCTCGTGCTCGTCGAAGACGATGTCGAGCGGCGCGGTCACCGCGAGCCCGCCGAACCTCCGGCGGTAGTCGTTCAGCCGGGTGAAGACTTCCGCGGCGACGATCTGGTGCAGCAGCAACGGCGACGGGACCACGACGAGCTCTCCTCCGTGGATCTCGTACCGGCGCCCGTCGTCCGGCATGTTCAGGAGGTCGGCATAGCCGACTCGCGGCTGCAAGGCCTGCATCGTCGCCATCGTACACTCCGCGGGCGCTACGGGTCGACGAAGAGCCCGGGAGCGCCGACATGCGGTCGCGCTCGCCGCCCGACCCATCCCACAGCAGTCCGCCGTTCCCTTTCTGCTGGTTGGACCCGCTGAACGCGCCCCGGGGGCGCAGACGACCCGGCCTACCTGGCCAGCGGGTCCGGCCGCATCTGGAACTTGACCGCCTTGCCCAGCACGCCGTCGCCGCCTTCGCCGCGGCCGCCCTCGATGTGCCAGGTCGCATAGGTCGAGAAGCTGGCCCAGTAGCCCCGGCCCTTCCAGCCGGCGTCGGGGTCGTCGATGCGGCCGTTCCCGGAGCGGGGGAAGAACCCGAGGGGATACGGCACCCGCAGCGTGACGTAGCGCCCGAGATTCGGCGAGAACACTTCCATGGCGTCGGTGTTCACCGACCCGTAGATCGGCGCATCGGCCCCGAGCCCCAGCGTGTCGTGGAAGTCCATGTGGGCCAGGTAGCTCTCGTTGGCATGGAAGAAGCTGGCGCCGTACGTCGGATCGTTCTTCCGCCGGTAGGACCACCCTTGGGGACAGCTCTGCCCCGTCGCCTGGGGATCGCTCGTCGTATCGCACAACGTGCGGTCGAACGCGGAGAAGTGGCCGCTGACCCGCCAGTTCTGCCACGCCACCCCGTCGCCGTCGACCTCTACCCCGCCGGAGCCGATGACGTCCGGGTCCAATCCCGGCGGCGGCTCGTAGTACTCGGCGCGGCAGGTCTCGGGGGGGTTGTCGCCCTTCTCGAGCCGCACGAGCCGCCGGTCGCCGCGGCCGATGCCCGAGCACCACAGGCTGCCGTCGGCATGACTCACCGCCACCGAGTAGCAGCCGAAGGCGATGCGGTGGTCCATCCCCGGCGACACCGGCTCGTCCGGCTCGGTCCATTCGGTGATGACCCCGTCACCGGTGGTGTCGACGACGGCCGGGCACCAGCCCTGGGACGCCTCGGCGTCGTGGGTCTCGTCCCACACGTCCATGTCGATCCACCCGATGGCGCCGTTCTGCCCGAAGTACAGGAAGTTGTCGTCGCTCATCTGGTTGTGGTCGGCGCTGAAGCAGGTGTCTATGTGCTCGAACTCGCCGGTCGCGGGGTCGTACAGGGATACCTGGCGGCTCGCCCGCTCCAGGGGATAGTTGGCGGCGAACGGATTCTCGTCAGAAGTGCAGAACGATGGCTGGTCCTCGGGATCCCGTACCCGCGAGGCCATCCAGGCGCGCCCCCGGGCGTCGACGGCCGAGCTGCGCACGTCGGCCCGGCGCGCCCAGACGTCGTCACCGTAGTGGGGCGACCGGGTCGGCGACGCGTTGAACCCCCCCACGAGGGGCGGCGCCGTGGACGGCACCGTCACCACCGACGCGGTATGGGTCACCGGGTCCAGCACCGTCAGGGAATCGGTCATCTCGGCCACGCCGTAGACGAGGCCGTTGGCGTTCATCGTGCCGTCCCGGATGTCGGCTGCCGCCATGTCGGTGCGCCCGTCGATCTCCGAGCCCCAGTCCCACAGCGTGATCACCAAGTTGCGCTCCGGTCCGGCCGGACGGGGCGGGGGTTCCACCGGCGCCTCGCCCGCCGCCACGCGCTCCGTCCAGTCGGCGAGGGCCTGCCGCATGTCGCCCAGCGCCCGGAACTGTTGCGCCATCCCCGGTCCGGACGGCCCGACCCCGGTGCGCCGGGTCCAGGCGTCGAGCCACGAGCCGGCGCCCCGCATGGCCGGCAGCAGCTCGCGGGTCGCCTTGTTGCCCACCTGGTGGCAGTCGTAGCACTGCTTCATGGTGAGGGCGAAGTCGAGCTGGGCGGCGGGGTCGGGCGGGGGCTCGACCATCGTCAGCCACCACCCGGCCGGGTACACCTGCGCGGCGGACCGGGCGTCCGGGGCGACGGTCGCCTCGATGTCGACCTGATCGCCGGGACCGGCCGGCACGCGCGCGGAGTCGACCAGACCGTAGCCCCGCACGAACAGCTCGTAGCGCGCCTCGGGCAGGTCCGGGACGACGTACCGGCCCTGGTCGTCGGTGACGACGATGCGGGCGAATTTCGTGGGCAGATCCGTGGTCTCGGCGACCACCCAGACCCCCGCCTCCGGACCAGCGGCGCTGGTCACGACCCCGCCGATGTCGTCCGCATCAAGGGGAACCCCGGTCTGCGCGGCGAGCCACACCAGCGAACCGGCCACCCCCGCCGCAACCACCAGCGCACGCTTCCACACGGGCATCGCTCTTCCTCCTGCAATCGTCCGGAACCGCTCGGGGTTCTCCCCCGCGCCTCTCCAGCGCGGACCTGCTACCGCCGCCGGCCTCGGCCGACGCCGGCCGGGGCCGCGTGCGCCGTCAACGCGGGGTCTGCATCGCGGCGGCGGCCGCCTTATCACGGGAAGGCGCTCGACTTCACCCGGTAGCCGCCGTCTCCGTCCGGCTCGCGGTACACCGCATGACAGGCGGTGCAGGCTTCGGTAACCTCGCCCGCGATCGCCTCGGCCGCCGCGGCGTCCACCGACTCGGCCGAGAGGGCGGTGTCGAGCGCGTCCAATCGGTTCAACGCCGTCCGCAGCCACCGCACCGCATTCGGCCGCTCGCGATCACGCCAGAACGTGATGGTGGTGGCGAGCTGCTCGCGCGATCGGATGGCCCGCTCCTTGGCGGTCGAATAGTCGCCCGCCGCCAGCGCGGCGCGCACGCCGGCCGCGTTCGGGCCGAGCGTCGTCATGATGGCGTCGAGATGCGCCTCGGTGAAGATGGGATAGGGCGGCCCGTCCTGCGCTGCCGCAACGGCCGGCAGCAGCAGGAGGACGGCCGTCAGGGCGGGTCCGACCGATCGTGGCCACGACATGGCGCGATTCCAGCCGCCCGGGACTACACCCCGGTCAACCGGCCGAGCCGACCGGTGCTGTCGCCGAACGCCTCCACCGGCGTACCCAGCTTCTCGAGAATCGTGACGTGCAGATTGGCGAGAGGCGTGTCCTGGGGATAGCGGATGTAGCGGCCGCCGTTGATGCCGGCGTTCTTCCCCCCGACGAGGGCAATCGGCAGATCGTCGTGGAAGTGCGTATTGCTGTCGCTGATGCCGGTGCCATAGAGGAACAGCGTGGAGTCGAGCATCGAACCGTCCCCCTCGGGGATGGCGTCGAGCTTCGCCACGAGATAGGCGAACTGCTGGAAGTGATACTCGTTGATCAGATGCAGCCGGCGGAGCTTGGCCGGCTCGTCCTGATGGTGCGACAACGGGTGGTGCGAGTCGGATACGCCAATCTCCGGATAGGCGTGGCCGCTCACCTCCCGCGCCAGCATGAACGTGCTGATGCGGGTCAGGTCCGTCTGGTAGGCGAGGGCCAGCAGATCCATCATCAGCTTGGCGTGCTCGGCGTAGTCGCTCGGCACCCCGACCGGCTGGTCGACGACCGGCAGCTCGCGGGTGTTCTGCTCTTCGGCCATCGCGATCCGCCGCTCGATGTCCCGGACCGCCTCGACGTACTCGTCCAGCTTGGCCCGGTCTCCCGGTCCCACGACCTGTCCCAGCCCGCGCAGCTCGGCGTTCACGAGGTCGAGGATGCTGCGGTCGCGACGTATCCGCGCCAGCCGCACCGCCGGGTCGGTGCTGCCGCTGGTGCCGAACAGCCGCTCGAACACCGCCCGGGGGTCGTTCTCGATCGGCAGCGGGGTGGTCGGCGTCCGCCACGCGATCGTGTTGGTATAGGCGCAGCTCGCGCCGCCGTCGCAGTTCCCGACCATCGCGTTCGACTCGATGCCGAGCTCGAGCGACGCGAGCTGAGTCTCGCTCTGCAGCTCGCGGGCCGCGATCTGGTCCACCGAGACCGCGTTGTTGACGTCGGCCCCGTTGGTCATCTTGTAGGGCACGCAGGTCAGGAAGGTGCCGGCGGACCGAGCGTGGTCGCCGCCGCCCTTGACGAGGTTGGCCGACTCGTCGTCGAGCCCGCCGCAGATCACCACCCGGTCCCGGAACGGCTCGAGCGAGCGCAGGGTCGGCGGCAGGCTCTCCAGCTTCCCCGGCTCGTGCCGCGGGTACCAGTAGGGCATCGACATCCCGTTCGGCACGTAGAAGACGCCGAAGCGCTTGATCGGCGCGGCGGCGGTCCGGCTCTGTGCGGTCAGGGCGGGAACCATGCTGTCGAGCAGCGGGAGCGCCACGGTGGCGCCGAGACCGCGCAGCACGGTGCGGCGAGGCAGATGCATCCGGGTGATGAACATGGCCATTCTCCAGAAGTACAAGAACGCTCGTTGGCCCGCGGCGAAGGCCCGGACCCCGTAGCCTGACGACTCCTCCGTCCGCCCCGCCGATCCTACAGGAATCGGCGCCTCCAGCAGAGGAGGCGGCGCCGTTCCGCGGGCGCAGCCCCTACGGCTGCGCGTCCACCAGGGTCTCCAGCTCGGGCGCGCGCCGCATCAGGAACGGCTCGCTCGTGACGACGCCGAGAATCAGCGACGACCAGCGGTAGTCGTCGCGCTCCAGGTCCCGCACGATCCGCCGCAGGGTCGGCGCATCGTAGTAGTCGACGCCGCGCCCCAGCGCGTAGATCAGCAGCTTTTCCGTGACGGTGTGCACGAACTCGTCCCCCGACGCGAGCAACGCCTGGCGGAACGCGCGGGGGTTGTCGATGGTGTCGCCGTTCCATTCGATGGTCGCGTTGATCTCGGCCCCGCCGTCGCGCTCGCGCCAGCGTCCGATGGCATCGAAATGCTCCATCGCGAAGCCCAGCGGGTCCATCCGGTTGTGACAGCTCGCACAGACCGGACTGTTGCGATGCTGCTCCATCCGCTCGCGCAGCGAGGTCGGACGGGCGCGGTCGCTCTCGGGCAGCGGCGGCACGTTGGGCGGCGGGGGCGGCGGGGGCGCGCCGAGCAGCGTCTCGAGCACCCACAGGCCGCGCAGCACCACCGACGTCCGGTTCGCATAGGAGGTGACGGTCAGCAGGCTCGCCTGCCCCAGCAACCCGTGCCGGCGGTCGTCGTTCCAGGCATGGCGCCGGAAGTGACTGCCGTAGAGATCGTCCACGCCGTAGTGCCGCGCGAGCTGCTCGTTCAGGAACGTGTAGTCGGCCCGCAGCAGGTCCTGCAGCGGGCGGTCCTCTCGGAGCTGGCTCTGGAAGAAGAGCTCCGTCTCGCGGACCATCGCCTTGCGCAGCGAGTCGTTGAACCCGGCGAAGAGCGCACCGTCGGGGTCCTGCGAAAAGAGGTTCCGCACCTGCAGCCACTGGCCCGCGAAGTCGTCCATGAACCGCGTCGCCCGCCGGTCGGCGAGCATCCGGCGCACCTGCCCCGCCAGCGTATCGGGGTCGCTCAGGGCGTTGCTCTCCGCCAGATCGAGCAGCTCGTCGTCCGGAATGCTCTTCCACAGGAAGAACGACAGCCGCGTCGCCAGCTCGAGGTCGCTCAATCGATACACGGCTCCCGCCGGCGTGTCGACGGGCTGCCGCTCGACCCGCATCAAGAACTGCGGCATCGAGAGCAGGGCTTCGAGGGCGCGCTCCACCCCGGCCTCGAAGTCGCGCTCCTGCCGTCCCTCGCGGTAGATGCCCACCAGCGGCTCGACATCTTCGAGCCCAATCGGGCGGCGGTAGGACAGACGCGCCAGCCGGGCGATGATCGCGCGCGCACAGGGCTCTTCGTCTTCCGCCCGATCCGGCCGGCACGTGAAGATGCGCTGCCGGGTGGCGGTATCGTCCGGCACCGCGCCGTCGAACGGTCCGGAGACGAAGACCTTGTCGACCCCCGGCAACAGCCCGGGAGGATGCGGAGACGGCGCCGAATCGGCAAAGGCGACCGACAGCAGCCGGGTACCCGCCTCGACCCGCACCCGGACTTCCAGCGCGCGGTCCGCGGTCATCCGGTACGCGTGCAGCCGTTGGCCCTCGACGTCGTCTTCCGGGACCGCGATCAGGGAGCCGGGATCGGGGCCGGGAAACCTGCCCCCGATGGCGAACTCCTCGACCAGGGCATGGTCGATCCGGATCTCGATCCGATGCTCGTTCTCGGCGATGCCGTCGATCGTCTCGATGGTCTCGTTGCGTTTGAGCCGGATGGCGAAGACGTACTCGCCGTCCAGGGGGAAATGGTGGCGCACGGCCAGCCCGCCGTGCGTCGCGAACGGCAGATCTTCACCCGCCCGCACGTCACGCTGTTCGTAACCCACCTGGTAGAGCTGCATGACCGGACGGGTATCCGGGCTGCCGACCGCAGCCCGGCTGATCTTCGTCGCGGCGGCGATATAGCGCGACATCAATCCCGGCGTGATCGACAGCACGTCGGCGTTGTTGTCGAAGCCGAACCCCGCCATGTCCGACGGCAACAGCTCCTCGCCGTTCACCTCGAGGCCGAGCAGGTCTTCGATGACGTTGACGTACTCGACGCGGTTCAACCGCCGCGACGCCACCCGGCCCGGATTCGGGTCGGCCGCCGCCACCCGATCGAGCGCATGCTCGAGCGAAGCCACGAACGCGTCGACCACCTCGCGGTCCGGGCGCGGCCGCCCCTCCGGCGGCATCTGCCCGCTGCGGAGCTTGTGGACGACCTTCTCGAGGATCGGCGCATGGGCCGCGACCCGGGTGGGGTCCACATCGTCCAGGGCGAGCCCGCCGGTCTGCAGCCGTTGGTTGTGGCAGGTAACGCAGTAGCGGTCGAACAACTCCCGGGACGGCGGACCGCCATCCGCCTGGCCGCCCGCCGCGGGCACCGGCCATGCCGCGAGCGCCGCTCCCGCCACCAGCGTTGCACCGATGCTTCGCACGAACATGGCCACACCTCGTTTCCTCTTCGAACCCAAGTCCACAGTATAGCGCCGGGCGGTCCCGCAAATCACTGCGCCGGGAGCCCGCGGCGAAACCGCCCCGGCCCTCAGGCAATCATCACGGTTCTCGGGAACTGCGAGTTGTCCTCGAGACCGGTCTGCTTGATGGCCGACAGCTCCTCGCTCGTCGGCTGCACGTTGCCGTTCACGTCCGTGGCGCGGGACACCAGGGTGTGCTCGCCCGGGGCCGCGCCGTTCCACGCGAACCGGAAGAGCTTCCACGAGTACTGGCCGTTGGTCGACGAATCCAGCGTCGCCGCCTGCCAGGCGCCGTTGTCCACCTTGACCTGCACCCCGCGCAGCGGCGTGCCGTCGTGCAGGACGAAGCCGAGCACCTCGTGGCGATCGCCGACCCGGGTCACCCGCGCGATCACCGACTTGACCCGCAGGCGCGACACTTCGGTCTCGTGCCACACCGTCTCTCCGCCGATCTCCTCGGACCAGAGCGTGCGGTACCACCGCGCCTGCCACTTGCCGACGAACCGCTCCGACTGCAGGCGGATGTGGGAAAGCCACTTCACGTTGCTCACGCCGTACCAGCCGGGGACCACCAGCCGCAACGGCGAACCCTGCTCCAGCGTGAGCGGCGCCCCGTTCAGCGCATAGGCCAGCAGCGGCCCCGTGGTCATCCCGTCGGCGAGCGACAGGCTGCGGGCGAACGGCTGATCGACCTCGTGCGGGGTCCCCCGGAAATCGACGGTCTCGGGTCCCTTGTCGGCGCCGAAGAAGACGACCTCGCGCGCCGCCGGCTTCACCCCGACCAGATCGAGCACCGCGCGCAGCGGCACCCCGGTCCACCGGCCGTTGCTCGCCAACCCCTGGATGAGCCGGCGCGAGTTGCCCGAGCACTCGTAGCCGGCGTCGATCTCGATGCTGTCCATGCCCCGCAGATCGTCGAGGCTCAGCGCCGCGGACCGATCGACGAGACCCGACACCCCCAGGCTGAACCCGGCCGGATCGACGACCGGCTTGTCGAAGTGCTGAATCGTGTAGAAGGCGTCGGCCGGAGTATAGGCGCCGTCGATGTTGCGAACGTCGTAGATCCGGATGGCGGCGCCGGGGTTCGGCTGCCCGAAGTTCTCCGGCACGTCGGTGAACGGCACCGGCGTCTCGTCCTGGGCCAGGGCCGGCAGCGCCCACCCGGGCACGCCGATCACGCCTGCCCCGGCCAGCGCCAGACTCTGCCTCATCATTTCCCGGCGGGTCGTCTCCCTGCGGGTAGTTCCACTCGTCATCACACACTCCTTATGCCGGAGTTGCCGGCGGACGTGGTCAATTCTCCTTCTTTTTTTTTACCAAGCGGGGTGTCTGGCAATCGCTGGGCTTGGTGAACCGGATCAAGCCGACGGTCGGCGTTCGGACCTTTCCGGTCCTCTGCGTCGTGGGCGTCCCCCCGCCAAGACTTCTTGCCCTCCAACTCCCTGCGCCACGGCGATAATACTGCAAAGGCGTTGCCCCCCCCTCTCATGCACTCGTCACGAGCGCGAACGTTGGCAACCAGCGACATCCATCTGGTCACCACCGATTCGGCGGCGCTCTTTGCCACTACACGCCGCTTCTTCCTTGCCACTACGCCCTGTCCCGACTCGCTACTGGGACCCGTCCTCCGCGCCGACGGCGGCGCCGGCGAGAATGTTGTACAGACCGTAGTTGCCTTCGTGGCAGGCGTACTCGTACACCGGCTCCGAGTTCAGTTGCATCGGCACCGAGTAGGTCCACGGCCGGGTCCACACCGTCGGATCATCGACCGTCACGTCGTAGCGCAACGTGCCGGCATCCGTCCGGGTGAACCGCTCGATCAGCGTCAGATTGCGGGTGGTCGCGCTGCCCTGGAAGTTCGTCTCGCGCAGGAAGTTGGTAGTTTCGACGACCAGGGTATCGCCGTCCCAGTGGCCGCGAGAATCGCCGGTCCACTGCCGGACGGCGTCTTCGAGATGGCCGCGCCCGTCCAACGGCACGACGCGGGCGTTGTGGTTCATCTCCGCGAAGAGGACCACGGTATCCTCGGTCTGGAACACCTGCAGGTTGTTGTTGTAGGCGCTCGGGGCCATCGGCGGACCGGAGTTGAAGCCGAGGATGCAGCGCACCTGCAGCCCGCCGGGACCCAGGTCCTCGACGAAGCCCCCGGGCGTTGGTTCGTGACTGGATACGCTGCTGCGCGCCTCCGTCAGCGCTTCCCGCCGCAGCCGGGCCTCCTCGGTCAGGGGCGGAATGCGGCCGTCGGGCGGATCGACGACCAGTGACGTGCGCTCGGTCGTCACCGCGGTCCCCTCATCGAACCAGAAATCGTTGTAGGGCACCACGCGGTCCGAGGTGTCGTTGTCGCGGCTCCGGCGTCGAATGGTCTCCGCCGCGAACTCCGCCGCCTGCTCGGTCGAGAAACGCTCGTCTCCCGCCAGCTCTTCCGGGCGCTCCATCGGGGTCAGACTGCGAAAATCCCAGACGCCCTGCAGATCCGGGGCACCCCACGAGGTCCGGGGCGCACCGGCCGCCTCGGGCTGGGCCCCGGCGCCTGCCGGCGCCAACGTCACGAGCACCGCCGCGGTCAGAGAACATGCGATCAACCGGCAATTCATCTTCCACCTCCAGGACAGCCCGGGGCGACGATCCGCCCGGGGCGCAAGACCACGACGGCCACGACGGCGTCTCCGGCGCAACGGAGGGTGCTCGCCGCGCGGGACCGGACCCGTGACTGACGTTTCGAACGGTAGAACGGTATATGTATACCCCATGTCCGCCTCCGGCGCGGCACTCTCCTGCCGCCGGCGGCAGGATTGGTCGGACGGCAACCGAAGCCGTCAGGCGGCGATTATCCGGGCCCGGACCGCTCCGGACGAGCCGGTCCGGGCGCGGGATGGCGGCCCGATGGCGGTCATCGCGTCCTCGCCGGGTCTCACCGAGTCGGCCAGGCCTGCTCGATCACGCGATCGAACGGGCGCGCCGCCCGTTGCATCCGGTAGGCCTGCCTGCGTTTGAGGTCGTATCGATCCCCGGCCCCCAGGAAATAGAACCGCCCCCCCGAATCCAGCCGCCGCTGATGGTCGTAGATCACCGCGTAGCTGCGTCCCATCACCTCGAACTGATCGCCCTGGACGACGATCGCCGTATCTTCGTCGAGCCCGATGCCCAGCAGGTGGGGATGCGCCTCGATCACCTCGACCAGGTCGAACTGGCGGTTGCGCCGCAGCAGGTGCTGGTCGATCGCGGTGTCGCGCAGGAAACCGAAGCCGACCTCATGGTCGCCCATCATGACCGTGTTGGTGGCGGTGTCACCGCGGGCGAGATACGAGCCCAGAATCGTCGCACCGGCCGACGAGCCTCCGACCACGCCGCCACGCCGCAGCACTCCGGCGATCTCTTCGTGCACGAGCGTATCGAGATAGGCATCGGCGAGGCGCCATTGCCGCCCCCCCGGAAACCACACCCCGCGCGCCTGCCGCAACGGGGCGCTGAACGCCGGGTCGTCGGCCACCTCGCGATCCGTGGTGTGCAGCACCGTCAGATCGGTGGCCCCGGCCTCCCGGAACGCGCGAAGACCCGGATAGTACCGATCGTAGGCGTCCCCGCCGCCGGCGGTCGGAATGACCACGATCGGCGCCTCGGGCCCACCCGCCAACTGCACGAACCGCTCGACGATCGCCGGGTCCTGCATCGCCCCGCCGACAATCACCAGCGCCCCCCGCGCCGGTCCCACCTCCTGGGCTGCAGGCTGAACCGCGGCCAGCCAGCCGAGGGTCAGAACCGCGACGACGACGCCCGCACCGATCCGCGTTCTGCTCAGCATCACCCGTCCCTCGCGACAATTGAAGTCGAAGCGGGATTGTACAACGGCGCCTTCGTCGACCGGGGCCGGCGGGCGGCCCGCCGAGGCGCCCATTCGACAGTGCGCAGATATGGTCGTTCGCGCGTGCTCCGGCGGGATACCGCTCCAACGAGCCGGCCGGCGAACTGGACGCGGCGAATCTGCCGGTTCCTGCCTCGCGGAAGGCCCATCGACAGCACGGTCGAGACGGCCGTTCGGTGTCAAGTCACGAGGGCGAAGTGGTTGCCGCGGGCGGCTCGCCGATCGAACGTATAGGTGCGAGCACACCCGCGTGCGTGGTTGCGATGGGCGATCAGGCAGTCCGCGAAGTCGGCGGCGCCGGATTCGAACTCGCGCAACGCAGCCAGGACGGTGTCGCGATCCTCGACCGTGAACTCGGCCGTTCGCAGGATCTGGCGCATCACCGGGATGACGACGGCCTTCTCGTAGCGGTAGGCGGTCGTCAGGACCCACACCAGCTCCAACAGCACGGGAACGCTGACGTAGCCGGGCGACTGCGCCGTGCACCGCCCCTCGATGAGGCGCGACACCGCGTCCGCCTGTTCGGGGTCGTCCTGCACGATGTAGCGCACCAGCACGTTGGTGTCGAGACCGATCATCTGATCGAAAAACGGCGGGCGGCCGCCCTCGCGACGGCCGCGTCCATCTCCTCGAGGCTGACCGGGACCGCCGGTTTCGGCACCATGCCCTTCAGCTGCGTCACCGACGCGGTGACAGGCGTCACTCGCAGGCTGTCGCCTTCCAGCGTGAAGTCGATCTTGTCGCCCGCCTCGAGGTGGAGCTTGTCCCGAATCGGTTTGGGCAGGGTCACTTGCCCCTTGCTCGTGATCGTCGCCTGCATTACCTCGGCCCCATTTCCTTACCTCCAGGTAAGATATCGGACGTAGAAGCCGAGGTCAAGAGGCGGGGGCGTCGGGCGCGGACAGGTTGTCGAGGATCACCCGGATCCCCTCCTCGGCTTCGCCGCGGCACCCCCAAGAAGCCCCCAAAGTCCGACCCGCCCGGCGGGCCGCCGTCTTGCCCTCAACCCGAGCCGGTCCGCGCGTCAACCCCGCGTAAACCCCGCGTAAACCGGTAGCGTGCTGCGCCGCTCGCGTCCTCCCATCGGTTGACGTTCCACCCGGCCAGGCCACAGCCGCAGCACCGGTCTCGCCACTCAACGGCCCGAATGGCCGCCTTTCTCGTCGATGCAGAACACCCCGGCTCGGCGCAGCGGGGTCCCGGTAGTGCCCGATGACCAACGCTTTCCTCTCCACGTCACGCCCGCTTGGACCCCATGTACCGCGCTCGCCAATCCGCCTACAGGCCCGCCTCCCGTCAGACGCCCTGGACAACGCCATTCTCACACCGAGGTAGGCACCACGCGCCCCCAGGAATGCGTCTTCCCGTCAGGCGCCGCCCTGCCGACAGCACCCGCGCCCTCAACTTCCGCGCCCCGCACCGAGGGCGTTGGTCAGTGCATCCACACCTTGGTCGCCGCACCGGCGGCGAAGCCATTGCTCCCTGGCCCCCCGCGACTCGCCCAACCTTGTCCTCACGGCTCACGCCGAGCCGCGATCGCCGAAAAGCAATCCGATCTTGGCGCGGGACGAATTCCGCGGGCGACGCCTGAGGCACCCCAGTCCCGAAGGCCATCAAAACTGACCCTCCAAGAAAGCGGCATCCTGCGTTGCGACCACCAGACCCAAGCCGGACCATCGGTGGTATGATGTGCGCTGCGTTGCGAGCACCATGGTTGACCAAGTGCCTAAAGAGCGGCGACGCCGTGACGGCGACCATTCATGGTGTGCTCCGCGCACGCCCCCGTTCCGAGGGAACATCACATGGCAACGAAGATTGCACTCATCAACATGAAGGGCGGCGTCGGCAAGTCCACGCTCACGGTCAATTTGGCGTGGCATTTCGCGGGATACAGAGCCTGGAACAAGAAGGTTCTTATCATAGACTTAGACCCGCAGTTCAATGCCAGCCAGTATACTTTGGGCGTTGAGAAGTATAAGAATTTTCTTGAATCAGGCAAGCCGACAACTTGGCATGTGTTTGAACAAGGAACGCGGACGCCGACAGGAAGAACTACGATTTCGAGTCCTAGAGAACCAATAGCTACCGCTTGGAAGTGGCCGACGGGAGGCCGTATTGACCTGCTTCCATCGCAGTTAGAGCTCGCGTTTTCCCTAAAGACCCCCGCGGGGAAAGAGACGCGCCTGCCCCGTCTTGTGGAATCAATAGAAGACCAGTATGACGTGATCCTAATAGATTGCGCCCCGACGGAATCCATGCTAACTACGGCTGCATACTTATCCAGCGATTGGATCCTTGTCCCTGTTAAGCCAGAATACCTGTCAACGATAGGTTTACCGTTGCTCGCCAATTCGATGCGCGAGCACTCGACGGCTTATCAGGGCCGCCAACCGCGGTTGGCGGGGTATCGTGTTCAATGCGACCGCTGGCTACTCACCGGAAGAGTTACTCGCCAAGCAAGAAGTGAGGGCAGTTGCGGAGAACGAAAACTGGTATGTGTTTGAACGGGAAGTGGAGTTCTCGCGCTCCTACCCCAAGGGCGCAAGAGAAGGACGGGCGATCTTCGGAACCTCATACTCGCGCAGACAAAAGAAGAGGAACTTCTGGCAGTTTGCGGTCGAGGTGGCCGAGCGGGTGGGATTATGAACGCGCAACGCGAACTTGATCTTCTTGTGGATCTCACGCGTCTACTGGAGAGGTATGGCCCAGAGACGTTCGAGAAACTAGCTAGCGGACGACCTGCGACGGCGGCGGCTGACGAACACTATGGCCGCAGTACTGGACAAGATGGTCGATGCTCGTGGTAAGACTGGCGGGGAATCATGAGTCTCCTCAAATGCGTGTGGGTAGCGGCGGCGCCAGTTCTATGCCTCCACAGCAGAGGAACAGCATCGAGATCAACGCGCCGGGCGAGTGGAAGCCATAGGCGCGACGCGCGATCACCCGCAGCTTGTTGTTGATGCCCTCCACCGGACCGTTCGTCATCTTCGTGTCCAGGTACGCCAGGATGCCTTCAGCGTGTTTCCGAATCGTACGCCCCAGCTTCACGAACGGCGTCAGGCGGGACCGCGCAGCCCACTCCAGCCACTCATCGAGCAGCGCCGGCGCATCCTCGGGTGTCGCCTGCCCCAGGATCGTCGCCAGGTACTCCTTCAGTTCGTAGGCCCGGTCCAGCGCCCGGTTCTTACGACGCAACGTCTCCAGACGCCGGGCCTCACCAGGCCTCAGCCGCGCCGGGTGCTTCAGCAACGCATAGCGCGTCCCCTTGAGCGCCTTCGCATCCTCCGGCTCCGAGGCCAGCCGCCGCTGCTCCGAACGCCGCACCTCGTCAACCGCATCCGCCGCAAGCCGTTCAACGTGAAACCGGTCGAACACCACCCGCGCGTGCGGAACCCACGCCCGCAGCGCCTTCTGCCAGCTCGACGCCAGGTCCGCCGTCACCAACTCGATCCGCGCACAGCCACCAGGTCCCAACTGCTCGAAGAAGGCCCCCAGCGTCTCGGCGCTGCGCCCCCGCCCCGCCCAAACCACCCGACGCTCGTCATGGTCAACCACGATCGTCAGGTAGCGGTGACGCTTCCGGTAGCTGAACTCATCGACGCCGATTCGTCTCAGCTTGGCGAACCGAGCCCCGTCCAGCCGCCGCGCCCACAACCCGTTCCACGATGCTGCCCACCGTCACCCACGATATCCCCAGCAGGCGGCTCACCGCCGTCCGGTCCGTCACCTGCGCCAGATACGCCGCCAATTCCTCGAACCCCGACGTGAACACGCTGCTGCCGCTCGCCCACGGCACCTGCTCCACCTTCACCCCGCGGCAACGCCGGCACGACACCCGCCACGGCGCATACCGCAGCCACGCCGGCATCCGGCCCCAGGACAGATGCCGCCACTCGCGCACCGGCTGCCGGTCATACCGCGGCGACCGCTTCCCGCACGTCCCGCACCGGGAACGCCGCCACGCCGGCTCCACCGAGACACCGTCAACGGACCGTCGGCGGCCATTTCCACCTGCTTGACGTACATCTGCGTGACACCCAACAGCCGCCGTAGTAACGTAGTCAGACGCATGGGGCTCTCCTCCTCGCGGGTCGTGGTGATACACGCCCATGAGACCAGGAAGCCCCTTGCGTTTGCAACCGCTTCCGCCAAGCGAGACGACGCACGCGGCCCCGACAACACCCTTGGCCCCGCCCAACGGGCGTCCGCCGCCGGCGCCGGGACCCGAGGTGGCCGTTGGGGCAATCAGCCAGCGTCTATCCCCGAACCGCCAGCCGTCGCGCTTTCCGCGTTGTCGTGGACGGCCGGGACGCCCCCGTCCAGGCCGGGCCGCAAGGCCCATATCTGCTGCTTGAGCGGAGGGACGGACGGTGTGTCACCCGAAGGGCCGCAGCGCAGCGAAGGACGCGCGTAGCGCGTTGACACGCCGGCCGGCCCGCAGCTACTCCGCTCCGACTATATCCCGCCACGGTGCGCCACGCCCGCCGCCGGTCAGGTGAACTGCCAGCACCCCTCGCCGACCCGCCGATCGCGCCTCAACCCACCCACACCCGTTTGAGGAGAGCCGGAATCATCCGTCAACCGCAAGGTCGGTCGGCAACGGCCGAAGCGGTTGACGGTCCATAGGGATTCGTTATTGGCGATCGCAAAAGAGAACGAAGAGAAATCGCAGCTCTTGGTATCGTTTTGGGAAGACCTGCGGGCCAAGCGTCGTTTACCTCGATCAAGGGACATAGTGGATTATGCCCTTGATAACGACTTGCCACACGTGACGGTCTCTTCCCGGGAAAAGGCCATCTCAGGCTTAGCCCGGATTATTCGTGAAGGTGCTGATTCTGGAGAGACACAGGAGCCTCCATGTGGTACAAACGCAGTGCTGACAAACGTTTAGCCACGATGGAGGCCCCTGCATGGCGGCTGACAAGATATCACAGACTGTCCTGTTCCCGGAGCTCTTCGACAAGCCCGTCGTCGCCACGTTCGACCGCGAGCAGGCGAGCTCGGATGGTGGCGCCGTCCTCCTCAAGGCGGCCGAGCGGGTGTACGGCCTCGTCAAGGCGTTTGCCGGGTGTCTCGCCGACAAGCGCGCGCCGGAGAAGATTCGGCACACGCTCGCGGAGCTGATCGGACAGCGGATCTTCGGCATCGCGTGCGGTCATCCCGACGGCAACGACGCCGACCACTTGGCGGAGGATCCCATCCACAAGCTGCTGCTCGGGCGGGACCCCGTGGCCGGCGCGCCCTTGGCGTCGCAACCAACGATTTCGCGGTTCGAGAACGGCCCGGGCCGCGGCGCGCTCTACCGAATGGCGCGGGAGTTGGCGGCGTGCGTGATCGAGCGGCATCGACGCCGCCTGCGGCGGCGGGTGTGGCGGGTCACCATCGATCTGGACCCGACCGACGACCGGACGCATGGCGCGCAACAACTGACGTTCTTCAACGGGCACTACGACAGTTGGTGCTATCTGCCGCTGCTCGCGTTCCTGACTTTCAACGACGAGAAGGAGCAGTATCTGTGCGCGGCGGTGCTGCGGCCGGGCAAGGCGGTGGCGGCCGACGGGACCCTGAGCTTGCTGTGTCGGCTGCTGCCGATGCTGCGGGCGGCGTTTCCGGCGACTCGGTTTCTCGTCCGGCTCGACGGGGGCTTTGCGACCCCGGAGATCCTCGATTTCCTGGATGCCGAACCTGGGCTCGACTACGTGGTCGCGATGGGGAAGAACGCGGTGTTGCAGCGGCATGCCGAATCCGCGATGGCCGTGGCCCGCGCGCAGAGCGAGGCCAGTGGCCGAACCGAGCACGTCTATACCGACACCCGCTACGCGGCCCGCACGTGGGGCCGCGAACGCCGGGTCGTGATCAAGGCGGAAGTGGTCCGGCTCAAGGGTCGCGAGCCGCGGGACAATCCGCGCTTCGTCGTGACGAATCTCTTGGAGAGCTCGCGCTTCGTCTACGAGAGGGTCTACTGCGCCCGCGGGGACATCGAGAACCGGATCAAGGAGTTGCTGGATGGCCTGCAGATCGACCGCACGAGCTGCTGCAAGTTCCTGGCGAACCAGTTGCGCGTGTTGCTGACCGCGGCGGCCTACGTACTCATGCAGGAGCTGCGGCTGCGGGCGGCGCGCACCGGCTGTGCCCGCACCCAAGTGACGTGGCTGCGCGACCGGCTGCTGAAGCTGGGGGTGCATGTCGTCGGCTCGGCGCGCCGCATCGTCCTGCATCTACCACGGGCGACGCCCCATCTCCACGCGTGGCGGCGCATCGCGCTCGCGCTCGGCGCCCGCGCGGGTTAGTCAGAGCCCGCGCGGGGGCTCGGCGCACGTCTCGGTCCCGGGCGGCACCGCCCGTTCCGGCAGAACCTTCCCCCCACTTGGCCTCCGCAACCGCCCGGTGCCCGTGAAGGGCCACTCCACGCCTCCTGCCGCGTCCGTCGCCGCGTCCGAGAGGCTCCGCTCGCGGTCAAGCAGGCCCGGCCCCAGCAGAGCCTTCCCTGCCGCCCGCCTCTCCGCCACCGCCCGACGGCACGACCGGCTACTCTACGCCGCGGTGCGCGCGCCACCACGTCCGAGGCCCTGCTCGCGGCCGATCATGCCCCGTCCGTGACGGACGCCCGAGCTTCATGAATAATGCAGGTTAGTGGAACATCTTATGACTCTTCCCGTGGATCGCCTTAGCCCGGATTATTCGTGAAGGTGCTGACTCTGGGAGGGACACAGGAGCCTCCGTGTGGTACAAACGTTGTGCTCACAAGCGTTTACCCACGATGGAGGCCCCTGCATGGCGACTGACAAGATATCACAGACTGTCCTGTTCCCGGAGCTCTTCGACAGGCCCGTCGTCGCCACGTTCGACCGCGAGCAGGCGAGCTCGGATGGCGGCGCCGTCCTCCTCAAGGCGGCCGAGCGGGTGTACGGCCTCGTCAAGGCGTTTGCCGGGTGTCTCGCCGATAAGCGCGCGCCGGGGAAGATTCGGCACACGCTCGCGGAGCTGACCGGGCAGCGCATCTTCGGCATCGCGTGCGGTCATCCCGACGGCAACGATGCCGACGACTTGGCGGACGACCCCATCCACAAGCTGCTGGTGGGGCGGGACCCGGTGGCCGGTGCGCCCCTGGCCTCGCAACCGACAATCTCTCGGTTCGAAAACGGCGCGGGCCGCGCCGCACTCTACCGAATGGGGCGCGAGTTGGCGGCAAGCGTCATCGAGCGGCATCGGCGCCGCCTGCGCGGGCGAGCGCACCGGGTCACCATCGATCTGGACCCGACCGACGACGCGACGCATGGCGCGCAACAGCTCACGTTCTTCAACGGGCACTACGACAGTTGGTGCTATCTGCCGCTGCTCGGGTTCCTGACCTTCGACGACGAGGTGGAGCAGTATCTGTGCGCGGCGGTGCTGCGACCCGGCAACGCGGTGGCCGCCGACGGGACCTTGGGCCTGCTGTGCCGGCTGCTGCCGATGTTGCGGGCGGCGTTTCCGCGAGCCCGGTTTCTCGTCCGGCTCGACGGGGGCTTTGCGACCCCGGAGATCTTCGATTTCCTGGATGCCGAACCTGGGCTCGACTACGTGGTCGCGATGGGGAAGAACGCGGTGTTGCAGCGGCACGCCGAACCGGCCATGGCGGTGGCTCGGGCCCAGAGCGAGGCCAGTGGCCGAACCGAGCACGTCTACACCGACACCCGCTACGCGGCCCGTACGTGGAGCCGCGAACGCCGGGTCGTGATCAAGGCTGAGGTGGTCCGGCTGAAGGGTCGCGAGCCGCGGGACAATCCGCGCTTCGTCGTGACGAATCTTCGGCAGACCCCGCGCTTCGTCTACGAGAAGGTCTACTGCGCCCGCGGGGACATCGAGAATCGGATCAAGGAGTTGCTCGATGGTCTGCAGATCGACCGCACGAGCTGCTGCAAGTTCTGGGCGAACCAGTTGCGCGTGTTGCTGACCGCCGCGGCCTACGTGCTCATGCAGGAGCTGCGGCTGCGGGCGGCGCGGACCAGTTGTGCCCGCACCCAGGTGACGTGGCTGCGCGACCGGTTGCTGAAGCTCGGGGTGCATGTCGTCGGCTCAGCGCGGCGCATCGTCCTTCATCTACCACGGGCGACACCCCATCTCCGCGCGTGGCGGCGCATCGCGCTTGCCCTCGGCGCGTGTGCCGGATAGAGCCCGCGCGCCGCACGTCGCACGCCTCGGTCCCCGAGCGGCACGGCCCCGCCCCAGCAGAGCCTTCCCTGCCACCTGCCTCTCCGCCACCGCCCGACGGCATGACCGGCTACTCCACGCCGCGCGGTGCGCGCGCCACCACGTCCGAGGCCCTGCTCGCGGCCGATCATGCCCCGTCCGTGACGGACGCCCGAGCTTCATGAATAATGCAGGTTAGGACGCTTATGCAACGCGCGCCTGTGGCGAACAGTTCCGAAAAAGGATCCTTGGAGGCTTGGACGAGGGTGATTCTGCACAAGGACGTTCCCGCGCCAGACTCGCGGTAGGGAAGCTGTGCGCGAAGTCCAAGTTGTGTGAATCGCGGTCGTGGCGGACCGTGGTCGTTGGTCTTTGGTTAGCGGGTAAGGGTGAGAAAATCCGCGAAGAGGTGTGCAGGTTCGGGGCACGCGTGCCGATAGATGGGGTATGGCTCGAGAGAAGGGCAAACGCGGCGGTTCGGACGGTTCGGACGCGTCCCGGCCGGAGCGGGATTCTCGCGACGCGCGCATCAAGGAACTTGGGCGGGAGAACGACCGCCTGAAACGCGAGAACGACCGTTTGGAGCGCGAGAACGACCACCTGAAACAGCAGTTGGAGGCGTCGCGTCGCGCCGGCCGCCGACAAGCGGCGCCCTTCGCCAAGGACCGGCCGCAGGGTCACGGCAAGCGGCCCGGCCGGCGGCCCGGTGCGCAGTACGGGCGGCACGGCTGCCGTCTCCGCCCGGCGCGGGTCGACGAAACCCACGCAGCGCCGGTCCCCTCGGCGTGCCCGGACTGCGGCGGCGCGGTCGAAGTGGCCCGCGTGGCGTCGCAGTATCAGGAGGACCTGCCCAAGGTGCGCCCCATCGTGCGCCGGTTCGACATCGAGGTCGGGCACTGCTCGCAGTGCCGGCGGCGGGTGCAGGGCCGCCACGCCTTGCAGACCTCCGACGCGCTGGGAGCCGCCGGGGCGCAGCTCGGCCCCGGCGTGGTCGCGCTGGTCGTGGAGTTGCACACGGGGATGGGGGTGCCGCTGGCGAAGGTCGCCGACTTGCTGCGGACCAACTTCAATCTGCGCGTTACGCCGAGCGGTCTGGTCCACCTGCTGCACCGCACCGCCCGCGACGCCGCGCCGGCCTACGCGGAGTTGTGCGAGCAAGTCCGCAACGCGCCCGTGGTCACGCCGGACGAGACCGGCTGGCGCGTCGGCGCCGACCGCCACTGGCTCTGGGCGTACGCCACCCTGGACACGACGGTCTACGCCATCTGCCGCGGCCGCGGGTTCGACGATGCGGCGACCGTGCTCGGGACCGACTACGCCGGCGTGCTCGTGCGCGACGGATGGGCGCCGTACCGCTGCTTCCGCGACGCCGAGCACCAATCGTGTCTTGCGCACCTGCTCCGACGATGCAAGGAACTCCAGGAGGACCATCCCGACAGTCGCTGGGCCGGCGATGTGCAGGCGACCTTGCAGGCCGGCCTCGACCTGCGCGACCGCTGCAACGCGGGAGAACTGAGTGAGCACGGCATGGCGACGGCCCGCGGCCGACTCATCGCCCGGCTCGGTCGGCTGGTCGACGCACCGCCGCCGCTGAAAGACGCAGTGCGTTTCGCCAATCACCTGGTCACCGAATTCCTCGCCGTTTTCCTCTTCCTGTGGGACCCCTCGCTGGACGCCACCAACTGGCGCGCCGAACAGGCCATCCGGCCCGCCGTGGTCATCCGCAAGGTGTGCGGCGGCAACCGCACCCGCCGCGGGGCCGACACCCAGCAGGTGCTGTCCAGCGTGGTGCGCACCGCCCGCCAACGCGACCTCGGTCTGCCGCCGTTGATCGCCACGATTTTGCGGGCCACCGAACCCGCCGTCCCTGCCGCCCTCATCGCCGGGCGCGCCGCCGCTGGCGCCGTCGAGGAGATGTGCGCCACCGAACCGATTGGCCCCGAGGTTCTCGGGCTCCCGCCGCCGCCCGCGCTCCCGCCGCCGCCCGCGTAGGCGGACACGCCTCCAAACGACCGCTTCGAAGCGCGGCCGGTCCCGCGGCTCGCCGCGACGCTGTGCTCCGCGGGTCGGCTGTTGGATCTGCGCGGCGGGTGTCCCGAGTGGGCTGGGCTCGGTCACCACCGCACCCGTCGGCAGGCCGGCGCTTCGGTCCGGTTTCCTCCCCGCAGCATCGTATTGGCGGTGGAGGCAATCCGTGAACGAAACCATCGGGCCAACAACGCAACCTCGTCGCGGCTCTGAACTTCCGCTTTCCAGGCCCGTTTCAGCCCCGTATTTGTTGAGAAATCACCCGCTAAACAAATACGGTCGTTGTTGCCAATCCGCCGCCTACAGCGCGACTGCACAAGCTGCTGCCCATCCTGGCAATCCACTGCAGTTGCTGACGGCGCGGTGCTTGGCGTTCACGCAAAGAGCAGCGGCTGCGGCCGGTGGAACGTGTGCGCGAACGCCCGTGACATGGCTATGGACCCCGGTTGCTCAAACTCGGCGACCACGTCGTCCTCTCGGCCTTGCGCCTCGTCCTGCATCAGACTGCTCGCTACGCCGCGCTTTCGCGGCGTAGCGGCACACGCACTCTACCGCAGGCTCCTGAGAAAGTTCACCAGGTTCCAGATGTCCGTCTCGCCGAGCCGGTCGCCGAAGGCGTCCATGGCGAAGCCGGGGCCGATGCCGTCGCGGATGGCGGCGAAGATCTCGCCGTCGCTGCCGCCGTGCTGCCACGTCGGGTCGGCGAGGTTCGAGGGACGAGGCCCGTAGGCTGCGGCGGCCACGGCGAGCGCGCCGTCGCCCCGGCCGGTGGCGCCGTGACACGCGGCGCAGAGAGTCGCGTAGGCGGCGGCGCCCGCCGCCACCGACTCCGCAGTGCCCGCCACCGGGTTGGCCAGCTCCCGCGCCTCGGGGTGGGCGTGGGGAGCGGCAGGATGGGCGGGAGCCGCGTCCTCCAGGGTGCGCAGCAGCTCCGCCGTCGCTTCACGGATGTAGCTGTCGCCGGCGATGCCGTCGGCGTACACGGCGAGGGCGGCCGGCGACTGGCCGCGCCGGTTCTCGGCGTGCAGGTCGGCGCCCCTGTCCGTCAACAGCTCGATGACGCGGTTCATGCCGTGAGAGGCGGCCGCGTGGAGGGCGGTGTCGCCAGCGTCGTTGGCGGCGTTGACGCGCGCCCCCAACCCGAGGGCCAGCGCGACCGCCTCGCGGGTCCGCCGTTCCTCGGCGGCGGGGATGGTCGATCCGAGTGCGGCCGACTCGACCGGGTTGTAGGACGAGAAGTCGCGGCGGTCCCGGATGAACGCACTGCCGCCGCCCCGGTTGTAGCCGAGCCCGGCCGCGGCCATGAGCGGCGTGGTGCCGTCGCGGCTCGGCGCGCGCGGGTCCGCACCGACGGCGGCGAGAAGCTGCATCAACTCGGTCTCGAGAAACCGTGCCGCAAGCCAGAAGGGGGTCGCGCCGACCCACCGATCCATGAAGGCGAAATCATGGCTCCAGCGCCGAACCGGCGAGCCCTTGTCGAGGCGCGGGTTCGGGCTTGCGCCGTGCGCCAGCAGCGCGCGCACGAGCGGCGCGCCGGCGCCGGGGTCGTCGTTGGGGACGCGGCGGTCGCGCAGCGTGCCCCGCAGCACGGCCGCGTGCAGCGCCGTATAGCCCAGGGGCGCGGCGTTCGGGTCGGCCCCGGCGCGGAGCAGCAGCGCGGCCAGCGAGCCGTGGCCGCTGTGGGCCGCGATCACGAGGGCGGGGTTGCCGTCGGCGGCGGCGTCGTTCGCGTCGGCGCCGGCCGCGATCAGCAGGCGGGCCGACCGGCCGTCGCCCGACCGGGCCGCGAACAGCAGCGCCGTGCTACCGCCCTCCACCACCTCCTCGAGGGCGATGCCCCTGGACGCCGATCCCGCCGACCGGCTGCCGCCCATGTTGTAGACCCGCCGCCGCGTGACGGTCCGGGCGCCGACGTCCGCCCCGTGGTCGAGGAGCGCCCGCGTGATCGCAGGACGCCGATTCGCGGCCGCCCACATGAGAGCGGTCTGGCCGCGCGCCGACTCGGCGCCGCTCACGCGCGCGCCGCGCGCCAGCAGCGCGTTCACCGCCTCCACGCTACCGGCGCGGGCCGCCGCCATCAGCACGGTCTCGCCGCTCGGGAGGGCCGCGTTCGCATCGGCGCCGGCCGCGAGCAGCCGCTCGACGAGGGCGCCGTGGCCGCGCCGGCAGGCCAGGAGCAGCGGGGTGACCCCGAGGTCGTTGGCCGCGCTGACGTCGGCGCCGGCGCGAATCAGCAGATCCGCGATGGCCGCGTCCTCGTGGTGCACCGCCCAGTGGAGGGCCGTCGCGCCGTCCGGCTGCCGCGCGTTCACGTCGATCGGCCCGGCCAGGCGCGCGCGCAGCGCCGCCGCGTCGCCCGCGCGCACGGCGGCGATCAACTGGGGCACGCCGGATGCCGTGGTCGTCTGGGCGCGCGCAGCGCCCGACCCGCCGCAGAGCGCCGCGACCAACAGCAGGACGAGTGTGGCCGGAGGCCGGCGCTTTCGCCGCACCCGACACGGGCCGTCGGCCGCGGCAACCGTCATCCCCGCCGCCAACCGGGAGACGGCGACAAGAGCCCCACCGCGTTCGACCGGCGATGTATCCCGCGCGGACTGCGTAGCTCGGCGGAGTTGCGCTTCGCGGTTGCCCACGCCCAGCCGGCGCCCGGGTCGCTCCCTGCCACGGCCGGTCGCCTTCCAGCCCGCTGGCGCCCTCGCCGGACTCGGTTCGAGACGCGGTATCACCACGGCGGGCTCCCTGGGCATTGGACGATTCCCGATTCCTGAACGCCTACAGCTCCAGCCGCCCGGTGCTGTCGTGGATGCGGTCGACGCGCACCCCCAGCTTCTCCAGCACCGTCGCGTGCAGGTTGGCCAGGGGGGTGCCGCCGTCGACCGACCGGCCCCCTCCGCTCGCACCCGCGTACCGGATGTGCCGGCCGCCCGCGAGCCGTCCCGCGCCGCCGCCGGCCACCACCATCGGCAGGTTCCACGGCCGGTGGTCGCCCTCGGCCATGCCCGCCCCGTAGTAGAGGATGGCGTGATCGAGCAGCGATCCGTCGCCGTCCGGGGTCGCGGCGAGCCGGTCGAGGTAATAGGCGAACTGCGCCGCGTGGTACGCATTGATGCGGATCAACTGCTCGCGGCTCGCCGCGCTGCCCTCGTGCGACAGCGGGTGGTGCCCGCCGGGGGCTCCGATCTCGGGATAGGTGCGGCTGCTGAACTCGCGGCCGACCATGAACGTGATGACCCGGGTCAGGTCGCTCTGCCACGCGAGCACCTGCAGGTCGAACATCAGCCGCGCATGGTCTGCGAAGGCCGCGGGCACCCCGGCCGGCTGGTCGAACGCCGGCAACTCGCGCGCCGCCTGCCCCTCGGTCCGCTGGATTCGCCGCTCGATGTCGCGTACCGCGTCGAGATATTCGCCCAGCCTCGCGGCGTCGCTCGGACCAAGGCCTCGCGTCAGGGCCGCCGCCTTGTCGCGGACCGAATCGAGGAGGCTGCGGCTGCGCTCTGCCCGGGCCCGGCGCGCGGCGGGGTCGGTGCTGCCGCCGTCGCCGAACATCCGTTCGAACACCACCCGCGGGTTGTGCTCCATCGGAAGCGGGGTGCGCGGCCCGCGCCAGGAGACGGTATGGCTGTAGGTGCAGCTGTAGCCGCCGTCACAGGTACCCGCGCCCTTGTCGCCCGACTCCAGGGACAGCTCCAGCGACCCGATCGGCGTCTCCCGGCCGATCTCCCGCGCGATGAGCTGATCGAGGGAGACGTCGGCGAGAAAGTCGTTCCCCTCCTGCCCGAACGGCCGCGGAATCGCGCCGGTGAGGAACTTCGTCGCGCACCGGCCATGGACCGCGCCGCTTCTCGCGGTCAGTCCGTTCACGTTCTGGGTCAACCCGCTCAGCACCAGCACCCGGTCGCGGAACGGCGCGAGCGGAGCCAGGATGGGCGAGAACGCGAACTCCGCGCCGTCGGTGGCCGGGGTCCACTGATCGATCACGACCCCGTTCGGGACGTAGACGACGCCGAACCGTCGGATCGGCCGCGCCGCGGTACGGGCGACCGCGGTCAGCGCCGGCACCATGCCGTCGAGCAGCGGCAGCGCCACCGCCGCCCCGACCCCGCGCAGCACCGTCCGGCGGGGAATCACCTTCCTGGTGATGATCATGATTCCGACCTCCGCATCCGGAACGGCGCGCTCTCGACGATCCCCTGGATGAGCGACGACCACCGGTAGTCGTCCGCCGCCGCCGCGCGCACGATGGCACGGATGACCGGGCGGTCGTAGGACTCGATGCCGCGCCCGAGGGCGTAGACGAGAAGCTTCTCGGTGACGGTCTCGACGAACTGCTCGGAACGGTCGAGCAGCACCCGCCGCAGCCCGCCGGGACCGTCGAACGTGGTGAGCCCGTCGGCGAGCACGGCCGAGGCGTCGATGGGAACGCCGGCCTCGCTCTCCCGCCACTGTCCGATGGCGTCGAAGTTCTCGAGCGCGAACCCCAGCGGGTCCATCGGCGCGTGACAGACGGCGCAGGCGGGATTCCGACGGTGCTGCGCGAGCCGTTCGCGCACCGTGCGCGGTTCGCCGGCCGCGCCGCCGCCGGGCAGGGGTGGGATGTCCGGCGGGGGCGGCGCCGGGGGGGTGCCCAGGACGTTCTCGAGCAGCCACTTCGCCCGGAGCACCGGCGAGGTCCGGTTGCCGTAGGAGGTCACGGCGAGGACGCTGCCGTGGCCGAGCAGACCGCCGCGCCGGGCCGCGGCGGGTCCCCCGCCATCGAGGGTCACCCGCCGGAAGTGACCGCCGGTGACGCCGGGAATCCCGTAGTGCCGGGCCAGCCGTTCGTTGAGGAACGTGTAGTCCGCGGCCAGCAGGTCGATGACGCTCCGGTCTTCGCGCAGTTGGCTCTCGACGAACAGCCGGGTCTCCTGCCGGAACGCCTCGCGGAGGTTCTCGTCGAAGCCGGGGAAGAGATTCGGATCCGGGGCGATGCCGTCGACGCTACGCAGCGACAGCCACTGGCCGGCGAAGTTGTCGACGAGGGCCGACGCCCGGGCATCGTCCAGCAGCCGCAGCACCTGCCGTTCGACCCCGCCGGGCTCGGACAGCCGGCCCCGCTCCGCCGCGTCGAGGAGCTCGCCGTCCGGGATGCTGCTCCACAGAAAGAACGACAACCGGGAGGCGAGCTCCAGATCGGTCAGCCGGTAGGGGGCGCCGGGCACCGCACCCTCGGGGTCGCGCTCGACGCGGAACAGGAACTCCGGGTCGATCAGGAGACGTTCGATCGCGGTCCGGATGCCCGCCTCGAAACCCTGCGCCGCCCGTCCTTCCCGGTAGAAGGCCAACAGCGGCTCGAGGTCGCCGGCGCCCACCGGGCGGCGATACGCGCGCCGGGCGAGCCGCGCGAGAATCGTCCGGGCGCAGCGTTCCCCGCCGGCGTCCGCGCCGTCGGGCCGGCAGACGAAGATGCGCGACCGGCTCGCGGTCTCGCCCGGTCCCGTCGCCGCATAGGGTCCGTCGAGGGTGACGCTCTCCAGACCGGGCCCTTCCGGCCGGGACGACGTGTCGGTGGTTTCCGTGACGGTGGCGCCGTACTCCCGGAGCTCCGGCTGGAGCACCCCCTCGTGCTCCCACGACCGGTCGGCGAACGACACCCCCACCACCCGGGTGCCGGCCCGCACCGAGATACGCGCCACGAGGCCCGCGTCGGCCCCGGTGCGATAGTCGTCCCAGGCCTGGGTCGGATACTCGGACGCGCCGGCGGCCACGAACGTGCCGGAAAAGCTGACCGGCGCCGGCTTCCCCGGCGCCGCGCCGCCGACGGTGAACCGGGCCACCCGCCGGCCGTCGATCCGCACGTCGAGATCGTGCGCCTCGTCGAGGTTGACGATGTACTCGTACACGCTCCGTTTCAGCCGGATGGTGACGACGTACTCCCCGTCGAGGGGAAAGCGATGGCGTACCGCGAGGCCGCCGCGCGATCCGAACGGCAGCGCCTCGCTCATCCGGTCGTTCTGGGTCATCGCGATCGGGACCGCGTAGGTCCGCGAGGTCAGACCCGGTCCGATCGTCGGGTCGCCCACCGCGAGGCGACTGATGCGCCGGGCCGCCGACAGGTAGCGCTCCATCAACGCCGGCGACAGCGCGAGGGTGCCCGCGAGATTGTCGAATCCGTGGCCGGAGTCGTCGGCCGGCAGCAGCGCCGCCCCGTCGACGTCGACGGCGAGCAGGTCGCGGACGGCGTTGACGTACTCGGCCCGGTTCAGGCGGTGGGTCGGCACCCGCCCCGGCTCCACGATCGAGGCGGCCGCGTGGTCGAGGGCCTCTTCGAGCCAAGTGCGGAACTCGTCGAGGGCGGGGCCGGCGGGACGCGGACGGCCCGCCGGCGGCATCATGCCGCCGCGCAGCTTCAGGACCACGCGCTCCCAGAGGTCCGGCGCTTCGCCGACGCGGGACACGTCCAGCGTGTCGAGGGCGAGCCCCCCTGTCTGCAGCCGCTGGTTGTGGCAGGTGACGCAGTACCGGTCGAGCAACGCTCGCTGCGGCGCCGGTGACGGGGCCTCGATCCGCTCCCGGATCCCACCGGCCGATTGCTGGCCGGGCTCGGCCGCACCGGCGCCGGCGGGGCCAGCCCCGGCCAGCACCGCGACCAGGGCGGCGACGACGGCTCGCACCATGCGCCGATCTTACACCTGCCGAAGACACTCGGCGGAGGGACCGCGGGAGCCGGCCGGCGTGTCGCCCCGCCCCGGTCTCGCCTATACTCCCAGGAGACAATCCCGCAACCGAGGGGGAACGATGCGGAGACAACCACGAACCGGCGGCGTCCGGCGTCTCGTCATCGCGGCAGTCGCGGCGGCGGCAATCCTGCTCGTCCGCGCGGACTTGCCCGGCGGAGCCGCGCTCGCCCAGGACGGCGGCGCCGGCCTGATCGCGGGCCGCGTGACGGCCGACCACGGCGAGGTGCGCGCCCTCCGCGTGAAGGCGCACGACACCGTCCGCCGCATCGCCTACACCGTCTATACCCAGGACGGCGGGTACCGGATCTTCAATCTGCCGCCGGGCACCTACGACATCTCGGTGATCGAGGAGGCGTTCGAGTCTCCGACCGCGACGGTCGCGGTGCGGGCGGGCGAGACGGCTACCGCGGATCTCGCGCTGACGGCGCTCGGAGCCGGCCCGGAGCAGGGCGCGGCGGCGCGCGGAGCGACGGCGCAACGGAACTACGGCGGCGGAGCCGCTGACGATCGCGCGGCGGAGATCGTCGATTTCGACACCCTCTATCCGCCCCATCCGGCCCGCGACGTCATGCTGCGATCGTGCTTCGGCTGCCACGGTCCGGCCGGCTTCCACCGCCGCGGACCGCGGAACGAAAACGGGTGGCGGCAGGCGGTCGACCGGATGTTCGACGTCGACGGGCGCGTCGCCAACATGGCCCCCGGGGTGCCGCAGGTGACCCACGACCTGGTGTCGGTTGAAGAGAAAGAACAGATCATCCAGTACTTGACCGCCAACTTCGGGCCGGGGTCGACGCCGCGCGACCTCGAGCTCGACCCCCTCGTCCGCGACGAGGCGGCGCTGTCCGAGGCGGTCTACATCGAGTACGAGCTGAACCGCGGGCCGCAGCGCCTGCTCTCGAACGGCGCGCCGCCGCGCGGCAGCGTCCACAGCGTCTTCGCGAGCGTGGCCGAGCCGGGCGTCATCTGGGTATCCGGCAACGGCTCGAACTCCATCATCCGCATGGACAGCCGCGATCCCGACTTCGAGACGCGCACGCAGGAGCTCTGGATCGAAAACCCGGACAACATCAACGTCACGCCGCACGGCATCGTCGAGCATCGCGGGCACGTTTACTGGGTCGAGCTGACCGGCGACCACTTCGGCGCGCTCGATCCCGCCACCGGCGAGATGACCCGCTATCCGCTGCCGACGACCGGCGCCGGACCGCACAGCCTGTGGGTCGACTCCCGCGGCCAGTTCTGGTACACCTACTTCGCCTCCGCCGGCCGGATCGGCCGCTACGATCTCGCGGCGAACGACTTCACCGAGTGGGAGCCGCTGGCCGGATTCAGCGGCTACGGCATCGTCGTCGACCGGCAGGACCGCGTCTGGGCGGTCGGCCTGCACACCCCCGCCATCTACATGTACAACCAGGAGACGGCCGCCTGGCGGTCGTTCCCCCTGGCCAATCCGGCGCGGCGCCCGGCCATCGACGCCAACGGCAAGGTCTGGGCCGCGCACTACTTCGGCAACGCGATCTCGAAGATCGACCCGGTGACGGGGACCGTCACCGAGTTCAAGCTGCCGCTCAAGGACGGGAACCCCTACGACGTCTGGCCGGACGCCGAGGACAACCTGTGGGTCGAGAACGGCATCTACAACTCGCTGGTGCGGTTCGATCAGACGACGAACACCTTTACCTACTTCCCGTTCCCCGAGCTCCAGGCGCATACGCCGAAGCTCGACCGCGACGGGGAGGGGACACTCTGGTTCACGTTGCGCGGACCGTCCGGGCCGGGCGTGGCCGCGCTCAAGCCGAACGGCAACGTGCCGCCGGGCGGCGAGAACGCCGGCCAGTAGCCTGCACCGCAACAGAGAGGGGTACGCGATGAGATGGTGGACGGCCGCGGTTGCGGCAGCATTGATAAGCGTCGTCACGGTTCAGCCGGCCGCGGGGCAGACCACCAGCCTGGCCGGGGTCATCGATTTTCACGTGCATTCCGGACCCGACTCGAGGCCCCGCTCGGTGGGCGACCTGGAGATCGCGCGCATCGCGAAACGGGCCGGCATGCGCGGGCTCGTATTCAAGAACCACTTCACGATGACCGCGGACCGCGCCTGGCTGGCAATGCAGGAGGTGCCCGGCATCGAGATCTTCGGAGGGGTCGCGCTCAACCACTCGGTCGGGGGGCTCAACGCAGAGGCGATCCGGCAGATGGTGGCGTTCTCCGGCGGACGCGGCAAGGTGGTGTGGCTGCCCACCTTCGACGCCGAGTTCTGGATGACCCGCGCGGGCGACCCCGGCGAGTTCGTGCCGGTCATGCGCGACGGCGCGCTGGACCCGGCCCTGGGCGAGATCTTCGACCTGATCGCCGAGCACGACCTGGTGCTGGCGTTGGGGCACTCGTCGCCCGAAGAGGTGCTGGTCCTGATTCCGGAGGCGCGCCGCCGCGGCGTCGAGCAGATTCTCGTCACCCACGGGCTCGGCCAGTCGCCGACGGCCGAACAGCTCGTCGCGATGGCCGAGCACGACGTCGTCATCGAGCTGGTCTGGCTCGCGGTGATGAACGGCCAGTTCTCGTTCGCGGACTACGCCGCGGCCATCCGGGAGTACGGCGCCCGCCACTTCCTGCTGTCGTCCGACCTCGGACAGGCGGGGAACCCGCTGCACCCGGACGGGCTGAACGCGCTCATGGACGGGCTGCGGGCCGAGGGCATCAGCGACGCGGACATCGACGTGATGATCCGCGAGAACCCGGCGCGGCTCCTCGGCCTCGATCCGTAGGAGTCCGGGCAGCAGGCGGCGCGGCCCCTGGAGGGTTGGTCGGGCGGAAAGCCGGAACCGTCTGGCGACGGGCGGGAAGCCGGAGCCAGAAGTCGATTTCCGGGCCAGGGGGCGAAGATCGACCCGTCGCCCGAACGTACGCGCGGCTCGAGCGCGCCGTCGGCGAATGACGCATCCGTTTGGCGAACGGCGCCGGCGGCGACACGGACCCTGGGAGGTCGACATGATTGGAAGGCGCTTCTCGCTGGCGGTGCTGGCCGCGGCCCTCGCGGCCCCCGGCGCCGCGCTCGCACAGGACGGCTGGACGGCGCCGCGCACGCCCGACGGCCAGCCGGACATGCAGGGGCTCTGGACGAACTCGACGACCACCCCGCTCGAACGCCCGCGGGACGTGGCCGACCGGACCGTGTACACCGACGAGGAAGTCGCGGCCATCGATGCCGCCAACGTCGGCCGCAACGACCGCCCGCCGCCGGCCGGGGACCCCGGCACCTACAACGATTTCTGGTGGGAGCGCGGGACGGCGCTCGCCCGAACCTCGCTGATCGTCGACCCGCCGGACGGCCGCCTGCCGCCGCGGACGGCGGCCGGGGACGCGCGGGCCGGATGGACCCGCGGCACCGATACCTGGACCGACCGCAGCATGGCCGAACGCTGCGTCACCCGCGGCGCGCCGAAGCGGCCGGGCGGCTACAACAACCACTTCCTGGTCCTGCAGACGCCCGGATACGTCGTCATGCTGCAGGAGATGATCCACGAGCCGCGCATCATCCCCCTCGACGCCGGCCCGCCCGTCGACGAGCGCATCCGGCTGTGGATGGGCGACTCGCGCGGCCGCTGGGAGGGTGACACGCTGGTCGTCGAGACGACCAACTTCCGCGACGAGATCTACACCAACTCCTTCAACTGCTGTCCCGGAACCAGCGGCGCCCTGACGATGGTGGAGCGGTTCACCCGGGTGGACGCCGACACCATCGAACACCACTACACGGTGAACGACCCGGACACCTATGCGCGCCCGTGGACCGCGTCCATCCCGATGCGCCGTTTCGCCGGCCCGATGTACGAGTACGCCTGTCACGAAGGCAACTACGGGATGGAGAACCTGCTGCGCGGGGCGCGCGTCCAGGAGGCCGAGGCGCGGTAGCCGGACCGGGAAGACGCCGCAACAAGGCTACCCGCGGGCCACTGGGGAGACGCCGCAACAAGGCTACCCGCGCGCCTTCCTGGCGGCAGGCCACTCGCGCAGCACCGGCGGCGTGACCCGCCGGGCCGCGCGCAGCACCGCGGCCGCCGACCGTAGACGCCGCGCGTCCTTCTCGCACCACCCGAACCCGTAGCCGTCGCGGATGGACGCCGGCAGCAGGCCGACGGTGGTGAGCCGGCCGAGCCACAGCGCCGGAGCGACCCAGCGTCTCCCCGGCGGCGCGAGCAGGGCCTCCGCGAGCCGCCGCGCTCCCGCGCCGACCGCGAGTCGATCTTCCTGCTGCATCCGATGCAGGTAGCCGTCGAGCCGCTCCTTCGTGTCGGGCAGCTCGCTCGCGGCAACCCCGAGCAGCGGGCCGACCTGCGCCGCCTCGGCGCAGTAGCGGTCCTCCTCGTCCCGCGCCAGCGGTCCGACGAACAGGGCGTAGGTTCGAAGCTGGCTGTCGATGAGGGTGGCGTGGACCCAGGTGAGCAGCGCCGGGTCAGTGGCGTCGTACGGCGTACCCGCCGGGTAGCCGCCGACCGCGCAATCGAGCCGGCCGTGCACGCGATGGTGGACCGCGTTGATGCGGCCGGCCGTCTCCCGGATCTCCGACTCGGTACCGAAAGTGAGCGAGAGCATCGACCCGATAGTGCGGCGCATGCGCCGGACGTAGGCCAGCATCCCGGCGTCGAAGCCGCTGTGGGCGCCGACGCCGGCCGCCACCAGGGGATGCGCGAGCTGCAGGAGAATCGCGCGGCCCCAGCCCAGCACGACCACCGCCTCGCGGTTGACGCGGCGGACGACGGGCAGCAAGCCGGCGCCCGCGCGCGGTGCACCGCCAGTCGACGCCGACGAAACCTCCGTCACGGCCCCCAGCGTACCGGATTCTGCCGAGTAGCAGTAAGATGCCCGCGTGTCCAGCCTCCAACGGATCGCCGCCGCCACCGTCCTCTTCCTGACCGCCGCCGGAGTCGCCGCCGCCCAGCCGCCGGAGCGGCCCAACGTCGTCCTGGTCATCGCCGACGACCTCGGCTACGGCGACCTCGCCAGCTACGGGAGCCCGATCATGCGGACGCCGCGGCTCGACCGGCTCGCCGGCGAGGGGGTCCGCTTCACCGCTGCGTACGTCCCGGCCGCCGTGTGCAGCCCGTCACCGGCCGGGCTAATGACCGGACGCTACCCGCAGCGCCACGGGTACGAGTTCAACACGTCGGGCCGGGGCGTCGAGATCGGGTTGTCGACGGACGAACGGACCCTCGGCGACCTGATGCGAGGGGCCGGCTACGCGACGGGCTACGTCGGCAAGTGGCATCTCGGCCGGCGGCCCGTCCAACAGCCGCTGTCACGCGGCTTCGGCGAGTACTTCGGCGTCCTCACCGGTGGGACGACCTACTTCAGCGGCAGCCACCCCGAGGCGGTGCTCGATCCGGACCGGCCGGCCGGCTCGCGCGACGGGCGCGAGATATATCGCGGTCGCGAGGTGGTCGAGGTCGAGGACTACCTGACCGACGTGTTCACGCGCGAGGCGGTCGACTTCATCGACCGTCACGCGCACGGCGACGCGCCCTTCTTTCTCGTCCTCTCGTACAACGCGCCCCATACGCCCCTGCAGGCCATTCAGGCGGACATGGAGACCGTCGCCCACGTGGAGGACTTCCGCACGCGGATCTACGCGGCCATGGTGTCGTCCGTCGACCGCGGCGTCGGGGCGGTGGTCGACCGGCTCGCCGCGCACGGCGTCGACGACAATACGCTCATCGTCTTCATGAGCGACAACGGCTGCGTCGGCTACGCGGCCATCGCGTGCAGCAACGGGGCGTTCAGCGGCACCAAGCGCTTCCACCTGGAGGGCGGCATCCGCATTCCGTTCATCATGCACTGGCCGAACGGTCTGGAGGCGGGACAGGTCTACGACGATCCCGTCATCAGCCTCGACCTCTTCGCGACCCTCGCGGGCCTCGCCGGCGCTCCGCTCGACGACGGCGTGGTGCGTGACGGCGTCGACCTCCTGCCGTATCTGACGGGCCGCGCCGCCGGCTCCCCGCACGACGTCCTGTACTGGCGGGCTGGCCCGAACCGCGCGATTCGCCTGGGCCGCTGGAAGCTGTTCGAGGTCAACCGCGCCGACCCCGCGGCCTCCCACGGCCGCGGCCTCCCACGGCCGCGGCCGGCTCCTCCCGCTGCAGGACTACCCCGACGCGTCGCCCCACGGGCAGGTCTCTCTGCTCTACGACCTCGAGGACGACGAGGGCGAGCGCACCAACCTCGCCGACCGGCTTCCCGAACGCCTGCGCGACCTGCGAGACCGCCTCGACCGATGGGAGTCGTCCATGGCCACCCCGGTGTGGCCGTCCAACCGGTCCACCATCACCGAGATCGACGGCGCGCTGGTTCAGCTGTACTTTTGATTCCTGAGCAAGAAACCCCGCAACTGCCCCGTCGCAGCGAGTACGTCGGGGTGAAGTGCAGCGTCACGTTCGGATGCCCCTCAAGGAACGCCTCCACGAGCTTCGTCTTGTGGGCGGACAGGTTGTCGAGGATCAAGTGGATCTCCTCCTTGGGCTCGCGGCGACCACTCCGCGAAAAGCCCACGAAGTCCTGACTCGTGTGCCGATCCGTGTCTTGCCCTGAACGCGGTCCCGGTGGTCGATGGCCTGAATGGCGATCTTCTCATTGACGCAGAAAACCGCGGCGTGCCGGGGCGGGTCGAGGCAGAGACCAATGATGTCGGCCGCCTTGGTTTCGAAGTCCCCGTCGGTCGAGGCCATGTAGCGGGCAAGCCGGGTGCGGTCGCAGGTCGGCCTCGCGCCAGACGCGCTGTACGATGTCCTTGCTCACGCCGAGGTGCGCCGCGACCCGGCCGCGGACCCGCGCCGTCAGTTCCACGGTGGTCGGCCTCAGTGGCAGCCCGTCAGCCCCCCCCCCACGCCGCCCTCCAGCAAACCGCCAGCGCCACTTCGCGATGGAGGGACGAGACACATCGAGCATCGACTCCACGGCTCGATCGAAAAGCCGTCGCCAAGGAGCAACACCATCTTGGCGCGCAGGACGAATCCGGCGGCCAAGGCGTAGGACCGAGCGATCTCCCCTGCCCAGGCGTCATGGCCGCACTCCACCCTCGAGCGCACACACCGCCTCGACGACGCTGGCAAGGCTCACGGTGAGCTGCGAGTGAAAACGGCTCAGCCATTGCTTGGCTCGCTCCATCTCGGGACAGAGGCTCTGCACGGTCAGCCAGAACTTCGCCGAATGGTCTGGGACAGCCAAGTGCACGACCTCGTGCGCAACCAGGTAACGGAGCACGAAATCGGGCGCGAGGATGAGGCGCCAGTTGAAGGACAGGTTCCTGCGGGACGAGCAGTTGCCCCACTTCGTCCGCTGACCCATCACGTAGACCCGCCCGGGCTCCTGCCCAATGCGCGCGGTCACCGTCGGCAGGTATTCCGCAATGGCCGAGCGCGCCTGTCCTCGCAGCCAGTTCTGGAGACCCCGCGCCGTCGGCGTTTGCGTCTCCGGTCCGCGGCAAACGACGATCTCCCCATCGCTCCACCTGACGCGGTTGCCGCGTGCTTTCGACTCAACGAACTCGATGCGCACCGGAGTCGGTTCGCCGCGATACAGGATTTCGCCAAGCTGCCGTCGCGCCGGCCGCCTCAACGCGCGAAGACTCGCCACGCGGTCGATCTGGGCGAGCACCCAGCCCTCGTTCCGGCGCAGGAACGCCGACGC
This sequence comes from Vicinamibacterales bacterium, assembly GCA_965229825.1. Lineage (GTDB taxonomy): Bacteria > Acidobacteriota > Vicinamibacteria > Vicinamibacterales > UBA8438 > JAJEEA01. The sequence continues at coordinate 80,020 of CBDDJQ010000004.1, read as the reverse complement.
GTCCTCGTCGCTCGCGCCCCCCGGCTGTACGACCTCGACGCCGCCCGGACCGATCCGAACACGCGTCCGCCGGGCAACCTTGGAAACCACGACGTCGTGGTCCACGCGGTTGCCGCGCAGCATGATCCGCTGTTGCGTCGCCGCCTTCATCGGTCAGACACCCCGTCCGACTTGGCCAGCTCCTGCACCGCCAGTTTCAGGAACGGAGGGTCGGCGGCGGCCGCATCGAATTCCAGCCGTTCGTAGCGCGGATTCCACGACTCCGTCAGCAGCGACCGTTCGACGCCCATCCGCCCACTGCCCGTGTTGCTCCATCCCGTCACCAGGAGCCTATGCTGCCGCAGGTGGTCGACCATGTTGCGTGCACACTCCGCGACGTAGGTCTCGTCGGTGGCGGAGGTATGGGCGCGCAGGATCGTGAACAGTCCGTACTCGCCGGGTCGCGTGAGGTCGAGGCGCTCGGGTTCCTGCCGGGAGGCGGCAGCCTCGCCCGCGATGTCCTCCAGTTCCCGCAGGCGCTTCGCGGCGGCTTCGTCACCGGCCTCCTGTTGTTCCTTGATCTTCTGAAGCCTCTCCCCCAGCAGCCGATAAAGAAAGCGTGGATCGTCCTCCGCCAACTCGGCGGTGAGCATCGCTTCGAGGGCGGCCGCCTTGTCGGCGGGCGTCGGAAGTTCGCCCAGCTTCCCCGCGTAGTCCTGATCGATCTTGAGGACGGGTAGCGACTGCGCCATCTCGACGAACGTCGTGTTCTCCTCGATCAGTTCCTTCGTCTTCGCGGACAACTCTCCATAGGTATCCCTGCTCCCGCGCTGCCGCCGCCGGTGCGCGACGTAGATGCCGCACAGCCAGTTGTACCGGACACGGTGCGGGTACAGGCACGGGTCGGGCGACACGGCTTCCCAGAGCCGTTCGAGGCTCGTGAAGTTCTGCTCGAAGGTCTTCGCCGTCTCGGCGTCGCGGAGCCGCCGCAGAGCGGACAGCAGGCATTCCCGCGTATCTTCGATGGCGATACCTGCGAAGGTCTTCATGCACCGGTCGACCTCGCCGGGCACCGTCTCCCGCAGCCTGTCCCAATCGATCAGGGACTCTTCGCGGACGCTCTCGTCGAAGTTGAGCGCCTTTTCGAGGTCAACGAAGACACCGAAGTAAGAGTCTCCTCAAATGCGTGTGGGTAGCGGCGGCGCCAGTTCTATGCCTCCACAGCAGAGGAACAGCATCGAGATCAACGCGCCGGGCGAGTGGAAGCCATAGGCGCGACGCGCGATCACCCGCAGCTTGTTGTTGATGCCCTCCACCGGACCGTTCGTCATCTTCGTGTCCAGGTACGCCAGGATGCCTTCAGCGTGTTTCCGAATCGTACGCCCCAGCTTCACGAACGGCGTCAGGCGGGACCGCGCAGCCCACTCCAGCCACTCATCGAGCAGCGCCGGCGCATCCTCGGGTGTCGCCTGCCCCAGGATCGTCGCCAGGTACTCCTTCAGTTCGTAGGCCCGGTCCAGCGCCCGGTTCTTACGACGCAACGTCTCCAGACGCCGGGCCTCACCAGGCCTCAGCCGCGCCGGGTGCTTCAGCAACGCATAGCGCGTCCCCTTGAGCGCCTTCGCATCCTCCGGCTCCGAGGCCAGCCGCCGCTGCTCCGAACGCCGCACCTCGTCAACCGCATCCGCCGCAAGCCGTTCAACGTGAAACCGGTCGAACACCACCCGCGCGTGCGGAACCCACGCCCGCAGCGCCTTCTGCCAGCTCGACGCCAGGTCCGCCGTCACCAACTCGATCCGCGCACAGCCACCAGGTCCCAACTGCTCGAAGAAGGCCCCCAGCGTCTCGGCGCTGCGCCCCCGCCCCGCCCAAACCACCCGACGCTCGTCATGGTCAACCACGATCGTCAGGTAGCGGTGACGCTTCCGGTAGCTGAACTCATCGACGCCGATTCGTCTCAGCTTGGCGAACCGAGCCCCGTCCAGCCGCCGCGCCACAACCCGTTCCACGATGCTGCCCACCGTCACCCACGATAATCCCCAGCAGGCGGCTCACCGCCGTCCGGTCCGTCACCTGCGCCAGATACGCCGCCAATTCCTCGAACCCCGACGTGAACACGCTGCTGCCGCTCGCCCACGGCACCTGCTCCACCTTCACCCCGCGGCAACGCCGGCACGACACCCGCCACGGCGCATACCGCAGCCACGCCGGCATCCGGCCCCAGGACAGATGCCGCCACTCGCGCACCGGCTGCCGGTCATACCGCGGCGACCGCTTCCCGCACGTCCCGCACCGGGAACGCCGCCACGCCGGCTCCACCGACACCGTCAACGGACCGTCGGCGGCCATTTCCACCTGCTTGACGTACATCTGCGTGACACCCAACAGCCGCCGTAGTAACGTAGTCAGACGCATGGGGCTCTCCTCCTCGCGGGTCGTGGTGATACACGCCCATGAGACCAGGAAGCCCCTTGCGTTTGCAACCGCTTCCGCCAAGCGAGACGACGCACGCGGCCCCGACAACACCCTTGGCCCCGCCCAACGGGCGTCCGCCGCCGGCGCCGGGACCCGAGGTGGCCGTTGGGGCAATCAGCCAGCGTCTATCCCCGAACCGCCAGCCGTCGCGCTTTCCGCGTTGTCGTGGACGGCCGGGACGCCCCCGTCCAGGCCGGGCCGCAAGGCCCATATCTGCTGCTTGAGCGGAGGGACGGACGGTGTGTCACCCGAAGGGCCGCAGCGCAGCGAAGGACGCGCGTAGCGCGTTGACACGCCGGCCGGCCCGCAGCTACTCCGCTCCGACTATATCCCGCCACGGTGCGCCACGCCCGCCGCCGGTCAGGTGAACTGCCAGCACCCCTCGCCGACCCGCCGATCGCGCCTCAACCCACCCACACCCGTTTGAGGAGAGCCCGAAGTAATCGACGACGATCCCCGTCCGTTTCTTCATTGACGGCAGGGGGCGGTTGGTTCGGGCGATGGCCTGCAGCAGGTTGTGGTCGCGCAACGGCTTGTCCAGGTACATCACCTGCTCCACCGGCGCGTCGAACCCGGTCAGAAGGCGGTCGCAGACGATGAGGATCTTGAGCGGCGGTCGCCACTGGCTGCGGTCGTCCCCGTAGCGCTCCCGGTTCCAGTCCTCCCACTCCGCCGGGGTCAGCTTGAAGTAGTCGATCAGCTCCTCCTGCTTCGCCTTGGCATACTCGAAGCGCTCGACATCCGGCTCGCTGTTCTGCGCCGCCGAGATGATCACGTCCGACGTCTCCGGCGGGAGTCCCCGATCACGCAGCCTGCGGTCGAGGGCGTCCTTGTACACCGCGCACGCCTTGCGGTCCACGGCGACGAGCTGGGCCTTGAAGCCGCTCGGGTCGGGATGCGCCAGAAAGTGGGCGACCATCTTGTCGAGCACGATGTCCACCCGGTCCGGGTGTCGGACAAGCTCCTTCCACCCGGACCGCTGCCGTTGGACGAAGTCCTTTGCCTCCTCGTCCTCCAGCTCCATCTCCGCGCAGATCCGCTCGAATCCGGTGCTCAGGGGCTCCTCGTCGACTTCGATGGGCACGGTGTCCCGGACGTAGTGCACCTCCAGGGTCGCTCCGTCTTGAATCGAACGACGGATGCCGTAGTAGCTCAGGTAACGCTCCTGCACGCCGTCCCTCAGCGGACCAAAATCGCGGTGGGTGTTCTGCAGGGCGCGGTCGATGGGCGTCCCGGTGAAGCCGAACCGAAACCCGTTCCGGAGCTTGAAACGCATGGTGAGCGCGTGGCTCTCGCGGCTGCCCCTGCTCGTGCCGGTCTGCGAGCGGTGGCACTCGTCCACCAGGCTCACGATGTTGTCGCGGCTCAGCGGGTCAAGGTCGTCCATCTGCTGAAACGATTGCAGAGTCGTCACCAACGTGCCGCGCCAGTGGGTCAGCAGCCTCCGCTTGAGGTCCTGGACGCCCAGCGCCTTCTCGACGTTGGGATAGTCGCAGGCTTCGAAGTCGTCCGAGAGCTGGGTCTTGAGATCGCGCCGGTCGACGACGATGAGCACCGTCGGATTGTTCAGCGCCGGTTGCCGGCGTAGCTTCTGGCCCGCGAACACAATCGTGAGCGACTTTCCCGAGCCCTGAGTGTGCCAGATGAGGCCGGTCCGATCCTGGGCCGTGACCAGCCGACCCACCTGCGCCACAGTGCGGTCCACAAGCTCGTTCACCGCCTCGAACTGCTGGTAGCGAGCGATCTTCTTCGTGGTCGCGCCTCTCTTGGTCTCGAAAACGACGAAGTGTTGCAGGAAGTCGAGCAAGTGCGCCGGCTTCAGCCGCAGGAGACCCTTGACGGGCGTCTCCAGCGGGTCGGCCGGGTCAGCGGCCTCGGGCTCGTTCCACCAGCCGGGATGGTCCGGATAAAGGCTGAGCCAGCGGCCCCACCGGTCGAGGTGCCGGTCGACGTCCTCCTTGCTCGCATCGTGAAACAGGACGGTCCCGTAACGGAATTCGTCCTCGTCGGCGGCCACGCAGAAGACATTGGGAGCCAACATCAAGGGCGCCTGGCGCTGGTAGCGGTGGAGCTGGTGCACCGCTTTGCGCCAGTCGTCGCCGCTGGTCACGTGGCTCTTGTACTCGGCGACCACGAGGGGCACGCCGTTGACCAGCAGCACCGTGTCGTCGCGGCACTGCTTGACGCCCCGCACGCGGTACTGATTGGTCGCGGTGAAGTTGTTCAGATGCTGGCGCTCCGCCTCAAATGCGATGAACTGCACGGTTCGCGCGTCCTCGCCGGGTCGGAGCACGACCCTGGCGCCGTCGCGCAGCAGGTCGAGCGTCGCGCGGTTGGCGGTGAGCCGGTCCGGCTGCCCCATCACCTTGCGCAGGGCCTCCACCGCCGGCCACGCCTGCGTCTCGGTCTCCACATGCGGGTTGATGCGAACGATGGCCTCCTTCAGTAACTGCTCGACGAGCGGGTCTTCCAAGGGCCGACCGAACTCCGCCATCGTCGACTCGTCGCGGTACGTCCACCCGAGCCCACCCACGCGGTAGGTGGCTTTGGGCTCCCCGCAGAGCCAGTTCAGGATCGGCCGTTCGACGTAGCCGTACTCGCTCATGGCGCGAGGGCCTCCGTTATATCGCCGACTCGGACCTTGCCGGTGAGGAGGTCGTGCATGAGGGATTTCTTGAGAGTCTGCAGTGCATCAAGCTTCGCCGTCAGGCCGTCGCACCGCTGCCGAAACGCTCTTGCAAGTTCTGCAATCCGTTCCTGGTCTACACCAGCGGGTACAGGAACGCGGATCAGCCTGATGCTGTTGGCATTGATGTTGTGATTGCCGGCCGACGTGGTTACGCGTTGGAGTAGTTGGCGACGCCCACGCTCAAGTCCCAAATAGGTGTTCACGAAGTCAGGGAGCAGTCTGCCTTTGAGTCGAACGCGAATCAGATACGAGGCATACACCCAGGTTCGATTATCGGGACGCCGAAACACGACTGACCGCCCCACGTAGTTCGGGTTTCCATTGGTCCTCACGAGCAGTAGGTCGCCGTCCTCAAGTTGTAGACGTTCGACATCCGGCTTGGACAGTTCGACGAATGCCAAGTCATTGAGCGCGAGCCGGTCTGCTACTACATTCTGGATTCGAAGGACCGGATTACCATGTGCTTCGTCATTGGAGGCTATCGACGTGCCGTAACGGACCTCGGTCGTGAACGCACCCAAACGACAATGCTCAGCTTCCAGGCTGGCAAAGGCGTCTTCAAGAACTACGTCTTGAAGCACCTCCGCGCTCTGGATTGTCTCCCGAGTGCGCTCCAACGCCGTGTCTACGGCGTCGAGAATGCGGGCGATGGTGGCTTGCTCGCCGGGGGGGGGAACAAACCGAGAAGTGAGTAAGCGTCGCGACGAGACAAACCAGGTACGCCGGTGGCGGCGTTCAGAAACTTCAGAGGCAAGTAATCCAGGAGATGACGGAGGAATCGCAGATCATCCCCGCGACGCGGCACGACATAGTAGACCGTGTCGATTGGCCAGAACGGACCACTTGCATAGTGAACGGCACCCACCGTGCCCTTGCGGCCGACGAGAATCCCCGGTCCGTGCACGAGGGCACGAGTATGGCTTCCGACAACGCCGTTCGATCCGTAGACATTAACATCGCCCGGTTCCCGGTCCTCTTCACGCAGCCCACTTCCATAGGCCAGGTCGATGCGCTGTCCCAACGGCACACACGCCCATTTGTCGGGCGCGGTGCGGCTCTCGAAGATCTGACAACCCGCGAGGACTCTACTTGCCGACGGCATAACCAACATCCTGCAGGAGGCCCAGGAGGGTCGCTTCGGCGTCCTCCGACTTCTTCTCAGCATCGACGAGCGCCGTGAGCGCTTCATCGACGTCCATCCGTGGCTCGGGCTCGAACGTATCCACATACCGCGGCACGTTGAGGTTGAACTCGTTCTCCTCGACCTCATCCATGTCGACGACGCGGGCGTGCTTGAGCAGCTCGTCGGGGTCGGAATAGAGAGCGACCAGCTCCTCGCCCACCGCGCTGACGTCCGCCCTGTCGTCCTCGGCGCTGCGGCGCGCCTCGGCGATGCGCTCGTCGCGTTCCGCGATCTTGGATGCAACCTTGTCACGCTGCTTCAGGAGCTTCGTCGCCGCTGATGCCGCTTTCGTCTTGTCGCGCTTCGTCGCGGCGGTGCGCTGCTTCTCGCGGGCCTTCTGAAGCGCGGCGCCCAGTGCAGCCAGCCTGTCGGCTTGAGGCTGATACTCGGCTTCGAGCCGGCCGACCTCGTCCGCCTCACGCCGGTCGATCTCGCGGTGAATCCTCCGGCTGTGCTCCGCCACGAGACTGGGCGCCTTCGACGCATCGCCATAGGCGTGGTAGTGGACGAGCATCCGCATCACGTCCCGCGGACGCAGCTCGTTCTGGGCGGAAAGCTCGCGGTAGTGCCGGGCGGCATAGATCAGAAGCACCCGGTCCCGGCGCTCCACGGGGCGCTGCTTGCGCAGGATCAACAGGCATGCGGGCACGCCGGCACCGTAGAAGACGTTGAGCGGCAGCGAGACAACGGCATCGATCAGCCGGGACTCGAGCAGCGCCCGGCGGATGACATGCTCGTCGTCGGCCTTGCGCCGCCGCACACTGGTGGGGTTCCCCCTGGCGTCGAAGTCGCCGGTCTCCTCCTCGATCTCCGGCTGTCCGCGGAAGAGCACACCCTGCGGGCAGACGATGCCGGCGCGCCCGTCGTCGGAGAGCGAAGCGAGGATGTGCAAGATGAACGCGTAGTCCCCGTAGCCGGCCGGCGGCGCCTGAAAGCCGGTGCCGCGGCCGAATCGACCGAACGGGTCCTTGTAGCCCTCCTTGCCGAAGATCTCCTTCTTAAGCCGGGCCTTCTTCGTCTTGTCGTCGGTCTGCTGCCCGGCTTCAGCCACCAGTAGTCGTCCGAGAACGGGAAATTGGCGAGGACCAGAGAGAACTTTCGCACCTCTCCGTCTTCGAGAAACTGCGGGTCGGTGATGGTGCTGTTGCCGGCCCGGATGTCGGCTTCGAGGCCGCGGAGCACGGAGTTGATCTTGCCGATGGCGGCGTTGCCCCAATTCATCTCCTGCGCGAAGTAGCGCGCGTGAGTTGCGAGATGCCCGTGTTCGCGGAGGTAATCGGCGGCGTGCACGAGCATCCCGCCGGAGCCCGCGGTCGGGTCGTAGATCGCATCGCCGGGGCGCGGCTCCAGGATGCGTACCAGGGTGTCCACCACCTCCGGGGGCGTGAAGAACTCGCCCGCCTTTGCGCCGGCGTCGTCGGCGAACTTCTTGATGAGGTACTCGTAGGCCCGGCCCAGCACATCGGCCGGCACACTGCGGTTCGACAGGTCGTGCTCGTCGAAGTGCTGGACCAACGCGTGGACGACTTCGTTGGCGATCAGCGGCTTGCCGGACCCGTCGGGCGCCGGCTGATTCCAGTCCACCGTGAACACGCCCCGCAGCTCGCCGTTCGCGTCGGCCACGGCCCGCATCGCACGCGTCAGGGCCTCGCCGATGTTCACCGAGACCGCCTTGACGTCTCCCCACCGGGAGCCGTCCGGGATGGCGTAGCGATGCTCGCCGCGCTTGCGGAAGATCGCCTTCTGCGCCTCGGTGAACGCGCGGCCCTGCTGGCGCTCCTGCTCCGCGATGGCGTCGTCCGCCTCCCACTCCCACTGATCGCAGAGCCGCTTGTAGAACATCAGCGACAGGATGTAGTTCTTGTAGTCCTGCCCCGCGGTCTTGCCGCGGAGGATGTTCGCAGCGCCCCACAGGTGCGCTTCGAGCTGCTGGAGGGTCAGTTTCATTCGGTGGCGTGCTCCCGTGCGCCGGCACCCCGGTTTACGGTCACTATGCTGTACTCTGCCCCGCCACTCCCGGAACCACGCCAACCGGCGGCTAAGGCGACACCAGTGGACTGCCCTCGAAATGGGTTTTCCATGAGGAACGCGCCGCATGGGGTTGGCGTACTGCCAGCCGAAGGGCTTCGCACGTTTCGCGTAGGCATCGATGTAGCAACGCAGCTTCCGCGCTAGATCCTCCGTCGATGTGAAGATGTCGCACGACAGCACTTCCCGCTGAACTGTCTAGTGATTCGCAATTGACACTGGCAGGGTCACCGCTACGCGTCGCACCCCGCGGCGATCGCTAGCGCTCGGCATAGCTGACGCAATCTTGTCCGGACCAAGGGTGCCGACAAAGCCCTTCAGTCGACCCCGGGGCACGGTGAAGAGATTGCACAGGTTGACGCATGACGGCTGCTTCAGACCTTCCTCCACCCCGACGGATACCTCCGTCGGCGCTCCCCGCACAGTGGACGTCACCGGGGCCACGGTCACCGTATGCAGATAGAGGTATCAGAGAGGACCGGCTGATGACAACGACCGGTCGGCGCTTGCCCGGATGGGCCGGTTGAGGCGCCAGATCTCGCCGCGATTCACTCTCGTGGCCATTCCTGCGCGTCCATCAGATCGCTGACTTCCGCCAGCAGTTCGTCCGCGTGTCCGGCGTAGGCGTTCCTGAGCTGCTCGTCGATCTCCCGTCGTTGTCGGGCACGCAGGTACATCTCGACCGCCGAGCGGATGAAGACGGATCTACCCCGTCGGCGAACCTCGGGGTCAGCGTCGATACGCCGAAGGAACTCCGCGTCCATCGAGATCTGCACGGGTCGAGCCGGCATATTGGAATCCTACCAGATGTTTTTGATGGCTCGGTTGTTGGTGTTCTTCAACGTTCGTCGCTGGAGCTGCCCGTGGCGCGCGGGTTCGCGTCCCGGATCAGACGGTCAGCGCCAGCCGCCGGACGCGGTCCATGTTGCGTGCGGCACATCCGGCAAGCGCGTTCCGGTCCAGGCCCGAGTGGGCCATGTCGTCCGCGACCCCCTCGGCCCGTTCGAGCGCGAGACCGGTCAGTTCCCTGACCCGCCGCCGGACGATGGGCGCGCCGAGCCCGATTCCGCTGGCGAAGCGGTCCCAGTCGCCTCGCCGCAGTTCCTGGAGGGTGGCGCGCCGCGCGACCTTCATGGCGAATCCCGGAGACAGATCGGGATAGGGCACCGTCGAGAGCAGGTCGTACAACGGTGCGAGCGCGATGCCGTCCTCACGATACAGAAGGCTGTAGTAACCTGCACGATGGCCGCATCGAGCAGCTTGAGCAGCTCGACGGCCGGTCTGGAGCAGGCGCGCCGGACCAGATCGAAGCACTGTCGGAACCCAGGTCCACCCTCGGCGGCGTACTTCCGGCCGGCGACGATGCCGAGGGCCTGGCAGAAATCCTCCTGGTGCAGACGCCGAACCACGCCGTCCGGTCCTGGCCGGCGGTCGTAGCGGCCGATCAGCAGGCACGTCGGGCCCTCGCCGACGGGATACGGTTCGACCGGCGCCGCGAGCCGACGACGGCGCCTTCCCACCAGACGGCGAGCGCGCGCATCACGTCTGCAAGCCGCCGTCCGCGGCTCCCGGCGGCGGCTCGATACGTAGCGTGCAGCCAAGCACCGCGAGCGCCTTGCCGATCTGGGCCGTCGCCTTCCCGGCCTCAAGCTCCACGAGGAACCGCACGCCGACGCCCGCGGCGCCCGCCAACTGATCCTGCCGGAGCCGTTGAGCGCGGCGCGATACTGTCCCGATCGGTAAATCACAGAGCCGGAACGACGCGGATCAGGCCGATATTTCCCGATCGGGCACAGCGCTGACCTCGACGCCGTTCTGCCATTGGCCGTGCGGGGAAGGCACTGCCGGATAGCGTGGCGTTGCGTGCACCCCCCTGCGCGCTACTCGTAGTACCCCACTCGGGCATTCGGGAGACCAAACGACCGTACATTCTGTGCATATGGGATGACACCACGTGTCCTGTCCCGCCGGGGGATACGGCGTGCGAGCCGCCTTCTCATCGGCCTAATGGACTGCGACCCAAGCACTTGCGAGAACACCCCCCGGCTGGCATCATCCATGCGTCGTTCAGAGTCGTTCGCAGCAATCCCCTACCGGAGGACCCCGTGGATCCCGAACAGCGGCGCCGCAGCCCCCGAGGCCGCGAGGGGCGCTGGCTGCCGGGCGGAAGGAGGGACGAGGATGGCGCTCAGTCCGGAACTGGTCGGTTTCGTCAGGGAGGGCCTCGACCGGGGGCTTCCGCGGGAGCAGATCTCGGACATCCTGATCGGCGCGGGGTGGCCGGCGGACCAGGTTCGGCGGGCACTCGCCGGGTTCGCCGACATCGAGTCCCCGATCCCGGTCCCGCGGCCGGCCGTCTCGACCCGGCCGCGCGAGGCGTTCCTGTATGTCGTGATGTTCATGGCGCTGTTCGTCAGCGCCTTCACCCTGGGGGCGGTGCTGTTCAGGCTGATCGATCTCGCGCTGCCCGACCCCGCCGGCCTGCCCCTGGAAGTGATCCGCGAGCTGCTCCGATTGTCGGTGTCGGCGCTCGTGGTGGCGAGTCCGGTGTTCGCCTTCGTCAACCGGGTCATCGGTCGCGGCGTCGAGGCCCAGCCCAGCTCCCGCGCGTCGCGCATCCGCCTGCAGCTCACCTACCTGACGCTCTTCGTCGCTTCCTGCGTTCTGGTGGGTGCCGTCACGGCCCTCGTCTACAGCTTCCTCGGCGGCGAGCTGACGGCGCGCTTCGTGCTGAAGTCTCTGACGGTGACGGCCATAGCAGGCGGGGCGTTCGGCTACTACCTCCGGGATCTGCGCGAGGCGGAGCGGGACCCCGGGGAAGCACGGGCGCCGCGCCGGCGCGACCCCCTTCCGGCCCTCGGCGCCGGGGCGGTGGCGGTGGCGGTGGTCGCGGGTCTGGTGGCGCTCGGCTCGCCGACGGGCCAGCGCCGCGAGCGGCTGGACGCACGGCGCGCGCGGGACCTCGACGCCATTTCGCAGGCCGTCGACCGCTATGAGGCAACGCGCGAGCGGCTCCCCGCGACGCTCGACGAGCTGCAGCGCGGCTCGGACGTGCTGGTCGCCATCACCGATCCGGTGACGCGCGAGCCGTACGGCTACGAGGCCGGGGACGGAACGGCCTACGAGCTGTGCGCCACCTTCGAGCGGGCCACCACGGAGCGCGAGCTCCGCCGCGGGCGGCCGTTCTCCCGGCACGAGGCGGGCCGCCACTGCTTCCCGCTTCGGGCCGAGCCGGACCGCAGCCGGTGATGTCCGAACCCGTCCGGGGCGTCACGCTCGTCGCCGCCAGCCGCTCGCGATGGGGCCGCATCCTGCTCCCGGTCCTGCTCTGCTTCGGGTCCGTTATCGAGGGCAGCGCGCAGCCGGCCAAACCGCAGGGGTGGGTACTCGGTCTGGGTTTCGGAGCGGCGGCCGTTTCCTTCGAGAGCGACCCGAGCGACGGAGCCGCCCTCGTGGCCCTCCGGCTCGGCTATGGCCTCAACAGGATCGTCACCGTGTACGTGGGCGGGGCGTACGCGGACATCAGGAGCCACGGGCTCGAGGCGTTCGACAGAATGACATTCGAACACGTCGACCTCGGTGTGAGGCTGCACCTCGCCGGTGGCCGCCGGTGGGTCCCGTATGCCGATCTTGCGCTTACATTCTGGCCGGTGAGCGATGTCCTCAAGAGCGGCGAACACACCACCTCCGACTTCACGAGCATGCCAACCTCGAGCGTCGGGGGCGGATTCGCCATCTACCTGTCCGAGTCGTGGGCCCTCGATGTGAACGTCAAGGCGGCCAAGGGTAGGTTCAGGGATGTCCCGGTAGGCAACATCCCGGCTGGCGGGACGAGCCGACACTCGGGCACCCGGCTCCATCTCGACGCCGCGTCGGCCCGTCTCAGCGTCGGCGTCTCCTGGTGGCCGTAGCCCGTCCACCAGGTCACCGATTTCTTTCAGCCGCTCGTCGGCGTGTCCAAGCGCAGGCGTTCCGGAGTTGCGCGTCGATCTCCCGTCGTTGCCGGACGCGTCGGTACATCTCGATCCCCTGCGGATGATTCCCATGTCAGTGCTCGTCGTAGGCGCTGCCCGGGACCCGCGAGTCCGCCTCTTGCAGACGCTGCCGCAGCAGGTCGTCGGCCAGGACCCGCGCTTCCTCCTCCTCCCAGCGACGGCGCTGGTCGGCGCGGCGGCGGCGGTGGGCGTAGATCGCACACAGGGCCAGCAGGGTGATGACCATCCACTGGAACAGCGGCCGGCCGGCGAACGCGATCCACCGGATCCAGGCCGGCCGGCTGCCCCAGAAGCGGCCGACGGCGGCGGCGAGGGGTTCCCCGGTCGCCTCCTCGAAGGCGCGGTCGAAGGGCCGGTCCTGCCCGAGGCGCGCGAGTATCCGGCCGGCGCTGGCCTCGCCGTGGCGCTGCAGCAGGTCGCGGACGAGGGCGCTGGCGACGGCGTAGGCCCGCTGACTGGCCGCCTGTCCCCCCGCAAACAGACGCTCGAGCTCGGACAGCGAGATCTCGCCGTGCCGGATCCGGGTCCAGGCGACTCTGGACCGGTCTTCGAACCCGACCGTCCGTTCTGCCGCGAGGGCCAGTCCTTCGTTGAACCACCGGGGTACGGGTCGTCCCCGGGCGGCGCGCGAGACCAGGACGTGGGCGACCTCGTGCTGCAGCAACGCCTCGAGCGAGTCGGTCGGATAGAGGCGCGTGCGCTCGGGAAACAGCACCACCAGGCTGCGCCCGGCGTCGGCAAAGCCGGAGATCCAGGACGGGGTGTTGCGGGCCAGCTCGGAACCCTCGGCGATGAGCAGGACGTTGATCGGGGGGCCGGGGTCGGTCAGACCGGCAAGGGTCATGGCGTTGCCGAGCCCCCGCAGGGGGAACTGCCGGACCCGCTCGGCGACGGTCTGGAGCGAGGCGGGGGCATCGACGTCGAGCACGGGTACCCGGGGCTGGGCGGCCGGGCGGCCGGGGCCGGGGGGGAGCGCCGCCAGGACCAGGAGGGCGACGGCGGCAGCGACGCGAGCACGTTGCGGATGCACCACGGCTATTGTGCACCGTCGCGGCGCCGGCCACGGTTCCCCTCGGCGCGGCTCATCGATGGCTCACGACGCGGTCGAACGGCTTGCGGGTGATGGCGGGGACGGTGGCGCCGGGGGCGGGATGTCCCACGACGAGGATGAGGAACGGCCGCTCGTGCGGCGGGCGGTCGAGGATGGCGTTGAGGAACCGCATCGGGCTCGGGGTGTGGGTGAGCGAGCAGAGGCCGGTCTGATGCAGCGCGCTGATCAGCATGCCGGTCGCGATGCCGACCGATTCGTGCACGTAGTAGTGCTTCCGCTTGCCGCCGTCCGCATCGACCTCGTAGAGCTGGGCGAAGATGACGATGAGGCACGGGGCCTCTTCGAGAAACGGCTTGTGCTCGTCGGTGCCGAGCGGGGCGAGGGCGTCGAGCCAGTCGTCGGGGGCCCGGTCGCGGTAGAACGCGCGTTCTTCCGCCTCGGCCTCCAACCGGATCCGCCGCCGCGTCTCGGGATCGGTCACGACCACGAAGTGCCACGGCTGGCGGTTGGCCCCGCTCGGGGCGGACGCCGCCGTTTGCAGGCAGGCGTCGATGACCTCCATGGGCACCGGCCGGTCCGAGAAATCCCGCACGCTGCGGCGCGTGGCCAGCTCGTCGCGAAGCCGGGCGGCGCGCACGAGCATCTCGCCATCGCCGGCGGGCGGCCGGGGCGGCAGGGACACCCGGCCGGGCGGTGCGGAATCAGGATTGCGGGTCATCGGCTTCGGAGGGCCGCCCGGACTCGGGCCCGGCCTGCGTCCCCCCGCTCGCGAGCCGGGCGACGGTGGCGCCGAGGCGGGATTCCGGCGCGTCCCACAGATCGGCGACGAGCGGATGCCGCTCGAGGACGGTGTGCACGGCGCGGCGCTGGACCCCGATGCCGCGGCCATGGATGAAGCGCACCTCGGTCAGCCCCTGCCGGTGCGCCTCGTTGACGTACTCCTCGACGACGGACGGCACGTCCCGCGGGGCGAACGTATGCAGGTCCAGCGTGTCGCCGATGGCCACGCGATGGGGCGAGGATGCCTCCATGGATGTCTCCGGCCGCCGATGTCCCGGGCCGGCCCGGGGACCGCTCCCCGCGTTCTGCTTCCCGCCCGGCGACGGGGCCGTAGCGCTCGAGCCCCGCGCCGCTCCAGGCCCGCGCTGCCCCGAGCGGTGCCGCGTGAAGCCCCGCCGCTCTACGGAGACGCCGGCTCCGCCGGCGGTACCGGCGCCGGTTGCTGATACCGGGCGGTGACGGTGGTGGTGATGCCCCCGCGCACCGAGAAGTCGCCCACGACGACCATGCGCCGCGGCGAGCAGGCGGCCACGAGCTCGTCGAGAATCTGGTTGGTCAGGCGTTCGTAGAAGACCCCGCGGTCACGGAACCCGACGAGATAGTACTTCAGCGCCTTGAGCTCGATGCACCGCGCGTCCGGAACGTAGGTGATGCGAATCTCACCGAAATCGGGTAGTCCGGTCATCGGACACAACGACGTGAACTCGGGACACCGGATGACGATCTCGTAGTCTCGCGACGGTTCGGGGTTGGGGAAGGTCTCGATCGGCTCCGATGCCATGGGAAGATTCTATCAGTGCGGGTGAGTCCCGCGCCGGACCGGCACGGGCGGTGCACCCGGCCGGCGAGACAGGGGACGAGAGAGCGTACCGGCCCGCCTGCGAGCCCACGCGGATCCACGAAATATTTTGCGACCGGCGCCGCAACTGCGGCACGGCCAGCGGAATTTCCCTATAATCTGGTTCCGCTACTGGCGTGAGCGGCAAGCGGCAGATCTTACGCGCGCGCCGCCCCTGGGGTGAACGCCCCGCGTCGCGCCGAGACCCGCAGGGTCGATGCTGCCAGCCGGACCACCCCCGTTGACGAGGGAGGCGGCGGCGCGCGCCCTGCTGCACACCAGACGCCCGGCGCAACCCCTTGCGGGACGCTGCGCCGGGCCCAGAAGGCGGCGTCGACGAGTAGCGACGCTGCCAGGGGAGAACGCCGATGGTAGAGGCTCGAAGAATGGGCAAGACCGAGCTGTTCGCACACTTCAGTGACCGGTTCGGCATGAAGCGCACCGACGTGCGTGACTTCTTCGAGGCATTGCAGGAACTGTCCGAGACCGAGCTCAAGCGGTCGGGCGAGTTCGTGCTGCCGGGTATCGTCAAGCTGGTGCGGCAGGAGCGACAGGCTCGGGTCGGCCGCAACCCGGCAACCGGCGACCAGATTCAGATTCCCGCCAAGACCGTCGTCAAGGCGCGTATCGCCGCCCGGCTCCAGGACTCGGTGCTCGACGCCTAGACCGCCGGCCGGTCGTTCCCCGGATCGCTTTGGAACTCGCTGAATGCCTACCGACGTGCTGATGCCGCAGATGGGCGAATCGATCGCCGAGGGCACGATCGTCCGCTGGATCAAGAACGTCGGCGAACCGATCGATCGGGACGAGCCGCTGTTCGAGATCTCGACCGACAAGGTCGATGCCGAGGTGCCGTCTCCGGCCGGCGGGGTGCTGGTGCAGATTCGCGCCCGGGCCGGAGAAACGGTGCCGGTCCACTCGGTCGTGGCCGTGATTGGCGCCGTCGGCGAAGCGGTGGCGCCCGCCGCGGCTTCGGCCGCCCCCGCCTCCGCGGCACCGGAACCCTCCTCGGCGGGAACCGCCGGTCCGGTTCCCGGGTCGCCCCCCGCCGACGCTCCCAGGGCGCGGCTGTCGCCGGTGGTCCGGCGCCTCGTGGCCGAGCACGGGGTGGTTCTGTCCGCGATCGCGGGAACCGGGGACGGGGGGCGCATCACCCGGGACGACGTGCTGGCGCATGTGGCGTCCCGCGAAAGGGGCGGAAGCGCCTCGGCCGACGCCGCTCGCGGTGTCCCCCCCGGCGGGACCGGCGCACGCATCGAGCCGATGAGCGTGATGCGCCAGCGTATCGCCGAGCACATGCTGGAGAGCCGGCGGACGTCGGCTCACGTCCACACCCTGTTCGAAGTCGACTTTTCGGGGGTTGCCGCGGCCCGGGCGGCGTACCCCGAGGGGACCGCCCCAGGCTATCTGGCCTACATCGCCAAGGCGGCGGCGGAAGCCCTGGCGGCGATGCCGGTGGTCAACGCGTCGGTCGACGGCACCAACGTCGTCTACCACGAGCAGGTCAATCTGGGCATCGCGGTCGCCCTCGACCGGGGCCTGATCGTGCCGGTCGTCAAGCAGGCCGATCGGTTGGAGGTCGGCGCCGTCGACGCGGCCATCAAGGACCTGGCGGCGCGGGCCCGGGCAAAGCAGCTCGCTCCGGAGGACGTCGAGGGCGGCACCTTCACCATCACCAATCCCGGAAGCTTCGGATCCCTGCTCGGGATGCCGATCATCAACCAGCCCCAGGTGGCGATTCTCGGCGTGGGGGCGGTGGAGCCGCGGCCGGCCGTCGTCGACGGCACCATCGTCGCGCGGCTCCGGGGGTTCCTGACCCTGGGCTTCGACCACCGGTTGATAGACGGGGCGACCGCCGACCGGTTCCTGGCGCGGGTCAAGGCCGCGCTGGAGGATCCGCAGTGGCTCGAGGCAGGGCGCCGGTCCTGAACGCAGCGCCCGAAGCCCCGGACCGGTCTCGCGGATCTCGCGAGCTGCCGGCTCTCGAGATCCGGCGCTGGGGGGCCGTACCCTACCGGGACGCCCTGGACCGGCAGCAGGCCCTCGTACGGTCCCGCCAGGCGGGGGAAACCCCCGACCAGCTCGTGCTGCTGGAGCATCCCCCGGTCATCACCGTCGGGGTCAGCGGGCGCCGCCGGCAGGGCCACGTGCTGGCCTCGGCCGCCCGGCTGCACGAGCACGGTATCGAGGTGATCGACGTCCCGCGCGGGGGCGACGTCACCTACCACGGTCCCGGCCAGCTCGTGGGGTACCCGATCCTGAGCCTGAAACCGGACCGGTGCGACGTGCACCGCTACGTGCGCGATCTGGAGGAAGTGCTGATCCGCACCGCGGCCCGCTTCGGGGTCGAGGCGGGGCGCATCGACGGGCTGACGGGGGTCTGGGTCGGCCGCGAGAAGCTGGCGGCCATCGGCGTACGTCTGTCCCGCTGGGTGACGAGTCACGGCTTCGCCCTCAACGTCACCACCAATCTCGACCATTTCCGGTTCATCGTGCCGTGCGGCCTGGCCGGCTACGGCGTCACCTCCCTCGCCCGCCTCCTCGGCGCCGCGCCGTCCTGGACCGATGTCGAGGCGGCCCTGTCCACCGAGTTCGCTCGGACGTTCGACCGCCGTCTCGCGGGGTGAGGTCGCGCGACCCGGCGGCGGGCGGTATCGGGCCGCCATCCGGCTCAAGGTTGCGGCTGCAGCGCATTGTCGAGCTGCACGCGCTCGGACGGGCTCAGCCGCGGCGTCACCACCTCGCCCACTCCGCCCGCATACAGCGTCACCGCGACGGAGGGCGCCGAGGCCGTCCGGCGGGACTCGTCGGCCACGAAGCAGGTGAACACCCGGCGCGATCCGCCCGTCGCGACCGCCTCCACGACCCGGGCCGCGGCCGAGGCCAGCGCATACGGACCGGGGGGCCACAGGCGGTCGAGACGGCGCCGCACGCGGGCCAGCGCGGGCGGCGAGAGGCGGTCTTCCAGCGGACAGCCGCCGACCAGTGCGGTGCTCCAGGCCACGACCGGATGGACCGGCGGCGCCCCCAGCACCTCGACCGCGACCTGCGCCGGCGAGACGTCCGCTTCAAGAGCGATCAGCGCGCGGAGGCTCGCGGCCAGCGCCCCCGGAGCCGAACCGAAGATTCGGGTGCGGCAGATGCCCAGCTCGCGGACCGACCGGGCGACCAGCGGGCCGCCCCCGGCGCCGGCGCACACGATGGGCGCATCCCCGGTCAGGCCCTTGATGCGTTCCATCAGCGCGAGTGCAGGGTCGTTCCCCCCGCCTCCGTTCGGCGGCGCGGCGGGGTCGGCCACGACCACGACCCGGGCGCCGACGACCGCATCGATCGGCGCCGCCGTCACCTTCGTCTCGAACCGCTCAATCGGCCCGGCCTGCCGAATGTCCAGCGCCTTGCCGGCCGCGATTCCTCGCGCCGCATCGATCAGGCACACGGAACCGACCCGGTCGCGGGCGGCCAGCTTGTGCGCCAACGCGCCGCCGAGCTCGCCGGCCCCGAGAATGGCGATCCTGGCCATGGCCCCGTATTGTAGTGGTCTCCGGCTTACCAGGATGCGCTCCGTTGCCACGCCCGGCGCGGACTCCTGGCAGCCCGTGGCGAAACCCCGCGTTGCACCGAGAGCGGCGAGGGCGCCAGCGGGCTGAAGGGCGCCCTCGGGCAAAGAACGCCCGTGCCTGACAAGGCGTGAGGAGGGCGCATATTGGGCATATGGCAACCGCGGACTGCTACGCAGTCCGTCCGAACAACGCAGTCAGGCGGGATGCATCGCCGCTCGAATGCAGCGGGGACTTTCGCCACGGGCTGATAGAATCGCACGCCATGACGGACTCGTCCTCGGCGTTCCTGGCCGGCCGCGCCGCGATCGTCACCGGCGGCTCGCGGGGAATCGGACTGGCGACGGCGCTGGCGTTGCGGGCGGAAGGCGCCGATGTGGCGGTGTGCGGGCGTTCCGGTCCGGCCCTCGACCGCGCGGGGGCCCGCATCGAGCAGGCGCCCGGGGCCGGACGGGTGGCGGCGATCGTCGCCGACATCCGCCGCCATGACGACGCGGAGCGTCTGGTGACAGCCACGGTCGAGCGGTTCGGCGGGGTGGACATCCTGATCAACAACGCCGGGGTCGGCCGCTTCGCGCCGGTCTCCGAACTGACCGTCGACGCGTGGGTCGAGACCATCGAGACGAACCTGTCCGGCGTTTTCTACTGCTGCCGCGCCGCGATTCCGGCGATGAAACGCCGCGGCGGGGGCTGGATCGTCAACGTCAGCAGCCTGGCCGGCAAGCATCCGTTCGCCGGAGGGGTCGCTTACTGCACGTCGAAAGCGGGTCTGAACGCGTTGACCGAGTCGCTGATGCAGGACGTCCGCCGCGACGGCATCCGGGTGAGCTGCGTGCTGCCGGGCTCGGTGAACACCGAATTCGGCGGCAATCAGCCGTCCGCGGACGCGGACTGGAAGCTCGCGGCCTCGGACGTGGCCCGGACCGTGATCGATTTGCTGCGCCACCCGGCGCGCAGCCTGCCCAGCCGGGTCGAGCTGCGTCCGTCGACCCCGCGGAAGTAAGGACTGTGATCGATATAAGGTTGCCAACTGGACCCAGGCGCAGCCCGTTTTCTACGGATTCGCGCGCCTGGCACACGGCAAGGTAATTTCCGTCAGCGTCCTAAGCCCGGCGCGGATCGGCTATTCTGCCGGCGGCGTGTCGCCGTCGGGCGAATCGGTCGATACGACGAGCTCGACGCGGCCCGCCCGCAACCGGTCACCGGCCTTCAGCACCGCACTCTCGATCCGACGATCGTTGACGAAGGTGCCGTTGGAGCGGCTCAGGTTCTCGACCGTCAGCTCGCCATCGGTGACCGACAGCGAGCAGTGGAAGCACGAGACGAGCACCGCATTCAGCACGAAGTCGGCATTCGTGGAGCGACCGAGGGTTCGCGCCCGTCCCGGGGTGACGCGGAAGCGGTAGGGGCCGCCCTCTGCGTCGCCCTCGGCCTCAAGAAGCCACTTGGGGTGGTGCGACTCGAACGGTTTCAGCGGTTGTTGGTTGTCTGGTTCAGCCATGTGGTCAGCGTATCGACGGCGGATCGACTGATCGACCGCTCCATCGGGTCGGGATCCACCGTGGTTTCGTCGGTCCCGGCCGGGAGCAGCCGGTGGTCCAGGCCTTCGAGGGTGATCTGCTGCGCCGGCGGGGCGCCCCGGCGGCGGCGGCCTGCGTGCTCGACGAGCCGGCGCGCATGATGCACGCCGACATGCCGATCGCGGGATCCGTGCAGGATCAGCAGCGGTTGCCGCGTCCGGCGCAGGGCGTCGGCGGCATCGAAATCGAGGAAGCTACGGAACCACAGCGTATCCGCCTGTTCGCGCATCGCGTCCGGGACGTCGTTCCAGGAGCCATCGTCCCGGACCGCGTCGACAATGCGCCGCTGCAGGCGGATCTTTTCGGTTCGTTCCCGATCCGAAGCGTTCAGCCGATCCAGGATGGCGGTCTGCTGTTCCAGGACCAGCTCGGAACCGCTCGTGCCCGGTACGCCGATCAACACCAGGTTGTCGGCCCGCCGTTCCCGCGCGGCGGCGAACATCGCCGACCATCCGCCCTCCGCGTGCCCGACCACCGTGATGCGATCCCGGTCCACGTCGTCCCGATCGTCCAGATAGCGCACCATCCTGCGCGCGTCTTCGGCGTACTCCTCGACCCCGGCCGATTCCGGGCGCCCGCCGCTCTGCCCGGTTCCACGCCGGTCGTATCGCGCCACCAGGAACCCCGCGTCGGCGAGGGCCGCGGCCAGTTGCCCGAACACCGGCACGTCGGAGAACGTGCCGTCACGATCGGGAGCGCCCGGCCCGGAGACCAACAGTACCGCCGGCCAGCCATCCGCGGGTTGCGGGCGCTCCACGGGAGTGGTGACCGTCGCGGCCAACCCGAAGCCTTCCGACCGGACGCTGACCGTCTCGTCTCCGGCGTGGGTGAGAGCGCGAACCCGGGTGCCGACGCTGGCGATGTCATCCCGCACCAGCTCGACGGCCACGTGCGGGATGGAGACCCGCAGCAGACGATGGCGGGCATCTATCCACACTTCCGCCGCCACCGGGCCCTCGGCGTGCAGAAACGAGATATTGTACATGCGGGCATCGACGACGACCGCCGCCCGGGTTTCCATTCGCTGCGGCCGCAGCCGCTCCACGCGGGCTCGCGTGAGCGTGCGCGGCGCCACGTAGACCGGGATTTCGTCACCGGCGGCGGCATTCCCCAACCGCCGCGCCAGCGCCTCGTAGCCGCCGAAGAAGTAGTCGACCAGGACGACGGCGTCGGGGGACGGAGCGGTATCGAACGTCGAGCGTTGTCCGTTCTCGTCCAGCTCCGAGGCCGCGGTGCCCGCCTCGAACGTGGTGACGAGCGAGAACGGAAGGTTGCGGCTAACGCCGGCGACCCGCA
Source organism: Vicinamibacterales bacterium (assembly GCA_965229825.1). Lineage (GTDB taxonomy): Bacteria > Acidobacteriota > Vicinamibacteria > Vicinamibacterales > UBA8438 > JAJEEA01. The sequence goes on along the minus strand of CBDDJQ010000004.1, from coordinate 58,569 downwards.
AAGATACCGGACGCAACAGGGCGTCGTATTCGACCTGGAAGGTCTGGTTGCGAATGTCGAGCGGTTGCGACAGGTCGCCGCGCGACTCGATGATCCAGCCGGCCGCGCTCCGGCGCACGTCGGTCTGCTGGAATCCGACCGGCGCCGAGCGCAGGAACACGTTGAAGGTCGCTTCTCCCGGCGCCAGCTCGACCCCGGGCGGGGACTGCGCCATCGCCGGTGCCAGGCCCAGGACGGCCAGAAGCGCGACGCGAAGGCCCGGCTGCCAGACAAGGGTAGAATACCGGCCGATACACATCGATATGAGCATACCATCCCATACTGAATCCTGATGACCAGCCTCGAATGCTATGACGCGGCCCGGCGGGCGGCGGCCTTCATCGACCTCTCGGCGCGCGGCCGAATCGTGCTGACCGGATCCGACCGGGCATCCTATCTGCAAGGGTTGCTGACGAACGACGTCGCGGCGTTGAAGCCCGGAGAGGGGTGCTACTCCGCCTACCTGACCCCGCAGGGCCGGATGATGGCGGACATGGCGGTCGTCAATCTGGGCGGCGAGCTGTTGCTCGACGTCGACCGCAGCGTGACGGCGATGCTGCTCGACCGGTTCCGGGAGTTCGTGTTCACCGAAGAGGTGGCGGTGGAAGACCGGACCGCCGGTTGGGCCGCCCTCGCCGTGCACGGTCCCAAGTCGGCGCGCCTCGTGGCCGATCTGATCCGACCGGCCGAGGACGGGGAGGCCCCCCTGGGAGCGGACGCGCTCGGCCGGCATCGAGAGTACCGCCAGTGGTCCGGCCGATTCGAGGACGCGCCCGTGGTGGTGGTGCGCAGCAACGAGATCGGCGAGATCGGTTTCCTGCTCTATGCCGACGCCGCCGTCGCCCGTTCCCTGACCCTTGCGCTCGCCGGCGCCGGCGCGGTGGAGCTCGATCCGGAGACCTTCGCCCTGCTGCGGCTCGAGGCGGGCCGGCCGGCGTTCCCCGCCGACCTGAGCCAGGACATCATTCCGCTCGAGGCCGGCATCGAATCGCGCGCCATCAGCCAGACCAAGGGATGCTACGTCGGCCAGGAGGTCATCATCCGCGTCCTCCACCGCGGGCAGGGGCGGGTCGCCCGGCGCCTCGTCGGCCTGCACCTCGGCACCGAAGACCCCCCGCCCGACGCCGGAGCGGCATTGTGTCCGGCGGACCCGTCGGATGCGGAGCCCATCGGCGCGGTAACCACCGCGCGGCGGTCGCCCGCCCTCGGCCGGCCGATCGCCCTGGGGTACGTCAAGCGCGAGCTGGCCGCGCCGGGCACGGAACTCGTCGCGGCGCAAGGCGGTCGCCGCCTCTCCGCCGTCGTCACCGCGCGGCCGTTCCTCCCGCTGCCGGCGGCGACGTGCGACGGCTGACCGCGATGGTGCGTTCCATGTCCGCCTTGACCGCGTCGAAGACCGCGCGCGCCAGCTCCTGGGATACGCGCTCCCGGACGCTCCCGCACGGGACCAGGACCTCGCCGGCGCCGGTTCCGATCAGGACGTCCCAGCGGTCGTGGGCGATCCCCTGCGGGTACTCCGCGGCGGTCGGATCCACGTCTCCGGGGTCGTCCGGCAGGTGTCCCGGTGCGGCATGGGTGACGAGCGGCGCGCCGTTGATCAGGATTCTGACCAATCGGATGGTCCGTTTCGCGATGGACCGGTCGCTCCAGTAGAAGTGGGTGTCGTCGGCCAGGAACAGGGTCAGCCCGTCGGGGGCCGGAATCTCCGCCACCACCCGGCGGCCCGCCGAGAGCAGCGCGCGGCGATCCCGCTCTCGGGATCGGCGATGAAAACGCAGGGTCGAGATCAGCCCCAGCGCGAACAGAAAGAGACCGAGGGCGACGGCACCGGCAACGAGGTCACGCATAGGGACATGCTACCGCGGCAACCTGTCCACAGGCGTGCGGCACGGTAGAATCGCGCTGTCAATCCGGAAACCCCAGTCTCCAACCCCCTCGGCCCGGGTTCATCGCGGAGTGCATGGTGCGCAGTCCGCGGACAATCGGATCAACGCATGCCATCGGTCATCGTCCACTACCACGAAATCGCCCTCAAGGGACGCAACCGTCCCTGGTTCGTCGAGCGGCTCCTCACCAACCTCCGCACCGCGATGACCGGCCTCGGCGGCGTCAAGGTCCGCGCCCTGATGGGCCGCATCGAGCTGCAGCACGCCTCCGACGACGACTGGCCGCAGGTGCGCGAGCGTCTCTCCCGCGTGCCGGGCATCGCCAACTTCCTGCGGGCGGTGCCGGCCGCCGGCGATTTCGACGCCATCACCGAGACCGTGCTCGGCGAGCTCGCCGAGGTGGAGGCGGACAGCTTCCGGGTGACGGCCCGGCGCGCCGACAAGCGGTTTCCCCTGACGTCTCCGCAGATCGAGCGGGATCTGGGGGGGCGGATCAAGGCGGCCAAGGGCTGGCGGGTCGACCTCGAGCGGCCGGCATTGACGGTACGAGTGGAAGTTCTCGGCGACCGCGCATTCTGTTGCCTGCAGAAGGAACCGGGGGCGGGCGGTCTGCCCAGCGGCATCAGCGGGCGGGTCGCCTGTCTGCTGTCGGGAGGCATCGACTCGCCGGTCGCCGCCTGGCGGATGATCAAACGCGGCTGCCGCGTCCGCTTCATCCATTTCCACAGCTATCCCATCCTGTCCCGCACTTCCCAGGACAAGGTAGCCGAGATCGCCGCCCTGCTGACCCGGTCTCAGTTCCAGTCGCGGCTGTACGTGGTGGCCTTCGGCGAGATTCAGCAGCAGGTGGTGCTGGCGGTGCCCCCGCGGCTCCGGGTGGTCATCTACCGGCGTCTCATGCTCCGCATCGCCGAGCGGATCGCGCGCGCGAGCGGTTCGCTCGCCCTCGTCACGGGCGAGGCGGTCGGCCAGGTCGCTTCCCAGACGCTGGACAACATGGCGGTCATCGACGCGGCGTCGTCCCTGCCGGTGCTCCGGCCGCTGGTGGGCATGGACAAGGACGAGATCATTCACGAGGCGCGGCGGCTCGGCACCTACGAGGTGTCGATCATTCCCGACGAGGACTGTTGCACCCTGTTCACCCCAAAGCATCCGGCCACCCGGGCCTCCGCCCGGCAGGTCGCCGAGGCGGAGACGGCGCTTCCGGTCGATGCCCTGGTGGAGGGCGCGGCCGCCGGCGCCGAGCGTCACGACCTGCGGTTCCCGCCGGACGCCGGCGGGCGCGCCTGAACCGCGCGCGCACCTCAGCGGCAGTGGCGATGCAGCACGCCGGCGTAGTAGTCGCGTAACGCCTCGTGGGTGCTGCGAAACGCCAGCTCGTCCCAGGGGATCTCCGCCTCGCTGAAGGTGCGGATTTCCAGGCTCTCCTCGTCGTGGCACAGCGCGCCACCGGTCGCGGTAGCGGCGTACACGATGATGACCGGTGGCCGGTCCGGGTAGGAATAGATGCTGACGAGACCCTCCAGGCGTATGTCGAGCCCCGACTCCTCGCGGGCCTCGCGGATCGCGGCGGCGCTGACCACCTCGCCCCGGTCGACGTAGCCGCCGGGAAAGACCCAGCGCCCGTAGCCCGGTTCGATCGCCCGCCGCACCAGCACGATCCGACGGTCCTCGAGGGCGATGATCGTGCCGGTCGCTACCTTCGGGTCCAGGTAGAGGATGCCGCCGCACCCGGAACAGACCAGACGTTCCGGTTCGCCCGGCTTGAGCCGCGTGGGCACGAGCCGGTCTCCGCACGCGTGGCAGAAACGGTAGGCGCTTGAGGTGTGGTGGAGGTGCATGGTGCTCCTGGCCCGGAAATCGCCGCCTACGGCTCCGATTGCCGCCCAACCGACCCTGCCTGGCGGCGCCGGGGGACCGCCGACGCTAACGTATAATCGCGGAAAATGGCCATTCTGAAGGTCGCGCGCATGGGCCACCCCGTGCTTCGGAGACGGACCGAGCCGCTCGACCCGCGCGAGATCGGCACCCCGAGAATCGAGCGGCTCATCGACGACATGTTCGAGACCATGCACGACAGCCAGGGGATCGGTCTCGCCGGCCCCCAGGTGCACGAGAGCATTCGCCTCTTCGTAGCGGGGGTGGACGACCCCGACGCCGGAATGTCGCCGGTCGTCGTCATCAACCCCGAGGTTACCCCCATCGGCGAGGCGATGGAAGAGGACTGGGAAGGCTGCCTCAGCATCCCCGACATCCGCGGACGGGTCCCGCGAGCGGCCAAGATCCGGGTGCGCGCGCTCGATCGCCGCGGACGGCCCCTTGCCCTGACCGCGGACGGGTACCCCGCCCGGGTCATCCAGCACGAGACCGATCATCTGGACGGCGTGCTCTTCTTCGACCGGATGACCTCGTTCGAGAGCATCACGTTCCTTGAGGAATATGACCGCTACTGGGCCGGAAAGTCCGACGACTGATCGCGGCTCCCGGCCTGCCGGCGATCCGATCGCCGTCGCTCGCTCGCCCGTTCCCCCCCCAACCGCTCCAGCTCCACCGTCGAGTGGTCGGCGAACCGCATCGCCTCGGCGATCGCCCGGTGACCGGCCTGCTCGGCGATCAGCCGGTGCATCGTCTGACAGACGCGCCGGTACGCCGGGTGGCCCTGCGGCGTGGTCCGGAGCTCGATCACGTGCATCGCCTCGCGGGCATTCATCTGCATCCGGTAGCGGATGCGGTAGGCCATCGCCACCGCGTACTGCGCGGCCGTCGACGACGTTTCGCGGGTCATCGCGGCGTGGAGGTCGCGGGTGCGCTCCATCACCCGGCGCCAGTCCTCCGCCGCCCCGATGGCTTCGAGGGCGACCGGTTCCGCATACCCGTGGTCCACCGACAGCTCCTGCCACTCCACCGTCAGGAGCCGATGACGCTGCAGGTCCCGGAACGCACCGTAGTCCGACAGCACGTCGAAACAGTAGCCGGTCCGTTCGAATGCGCGCCCCGGCCGGTGGCGGCGGTTCACGCGGTCCCCGACACAGGCGCGGAGAACCGCCGCCCGGTCGCCGGCGCTCATGCCGCGCGCAATCTGCAGAAGCTGGCGTTCCGGCAGACGGGACGATTCGTACAACGCGGCGGCGACCACCTTCACCTCGCCGTCCGGGTCGAAGTCGGTGAGGACCACCTCCGGCTGCGGCGCCGGCGCCGTCCCCCGCAGAACCCGCTCCCCCGCCGCGCCGGTCTCCCGCCGCGTGTCGGCCAGATAGCGGCTCCACCGCACGCCGCGATCTTCCCGGTCGACCCGGGTGAGAAAGGCCGGTATCAGCTTTCTCAGCTCGATCAACATCCGGCCCGCGCACGCGCGAGCTTCCGCCAACGGGTGGGCCCGCATGCGCAGCAACAGGGCCTCGAACGCCTGGCCGGAGGCGAAGATCCCGACGTTCGACCGGGTGGCGGCGGGCAGCAGCCCCCGTAGCGTGTCGAGCGCCTTGGCTCGGATGACCGCGCGGTACACGCCCTCCGAGTCGCCCGCGGTGTTCGGATACCGGCGTCGATAATAGGCCTGCGCCGGCTCGAACCACCGGCGGTAGGTCTCGAACGCGTCATCCAGGGTGGAGACATAGAGGCCGCGCAGCGAAATGTCCTGCAACTCTTCTGGAATCAGGTACTTCCAGCGGCCTCCGGGCCGGTCGGTGTACGGCACATAGCGGGTCGACTGCTCCAGATACGCGGCCAGCCGGCCGCGTTCGAGCACCTTGGTCAGCAGATTCGAGACGCCCTCGCACGCGACGTGCGCGGCGCCGAGCTGCGCCACCGAGTCGTCGCCGTAGTCGCCGAACACACGCTCGTAGAGACGGTCCGCCCGCTCGACGCCGACCGCCGCCTCCGGGGTTCGGCCGGCCGACACCGCATCCAGGAACTCGTCCAGGAAAAGCCGCCGCAGCGACTTCGCCGACCGCGAGTAGCGGGCGAACAGCGCCCCCTTCACCACCTCGGGCAGGTTCCGCAGGGCGAAGACGTCGTCGTCGAGATTCGTGAAGTAGGGGGAAAGGGCGCGCCGCTCGTCCGCCGTGAACCGCCCGCCCCCGTCGTTGGCATCGGACACGCCTGTCATTGTCACCGGTTTCGCGGCGCCGGCAAAGAGGCGGCCCGCCGGCTGCGACGCTTCGTGGCCCGTAACCGGGTAGAATCGAATGGCGTCAGACGGACGGTACGCGGCGACGCGCCGGCCGATGCGGCGAACGTGCCCGGGCCGGCCGGCTCTTTCGCGCACCTGTGAAGTGGAAGAGCAGGCGGCGATCGCGGAGCCACCCTGGCCTCATCGTGCAGATTACCCGCATTCCCGGCTTCAATCCCGGCCCGTTCACCGGCGCCGGCAACAACACGTACCTGTTGCCGGGGAAGACACCGACGTTGCTGGACGCCGCGACCGGCGAGGCTGCCCACCTGTCGGAGCTGGCCCGGGCGCTCGGACCCGACCGGCTGGCCCAGGTCCTCGTCACGCATGCGCATTCCGACCACGCCGACGGCAGCGACCCCATCGCCGCGCGCTGGCCGGATGCCGCTTTCCGGAAAATGCCCTGGCCGGAACCGGACGGGGCTCATGCGGTGGCGTGGACGCCCATCGAGGACGACGAGCTGATTCCGGCCGGAGACGGGGCCGTGCGCGCCGTCCATACCCCGGGTCACGCTCCCGACCATCTCTGTTTCTTCGAGGAGGCCAGCGGCACGCTGTTTTCGGCGGATCTCGTCGTGCCCGGCAGCACCGTCGTCATCCCCGCCACCCGCGGCGGCAGCCTCTCGCAGTATCTGGCATCGCTGCGGCGCGTGCAGGCGCTGGCCCCGGCGCGCATGCTGCCGGCCCACGGCGAGACCATCGACGACCCGCAGGCGGTGCTCCGGGCGTATCTGGAGCACCGGCAACGCCGAGAAGACCAGATCGTCGCGGCGTTGCGGGTCGGAATTCGGCGACCCGAGACCATCGTCGACGACCTGTACGACGGACTCCCGGCAACCCTCAGGGGCATGGCGCAGGAAAGCGTGACAGCGCACCTGATCAAGCTCCGGGAAGAAGGGCGGGCGCGGTCGGACGGCCAGGAGTGGGAGCTCACCTGATGTCCGCTATCATCCTGAACGGTCCATCGGAGGACGGCGCATGAGCGACAACGCCAAGGGCTACGCCAACCCGCAGTTGCTGATTACCCCGGCCGCCCTGCTCGATCGGCTCACCCGGGGGGCGGACGCGCCGGTGCTGCTCGACCTGCGGCAGGCGGAAGCCTTCGCGGTGGGTCACATCCCCGGGGCGGTGCACCTCGATCTGTTCGGGATCAGCCTGACCGACACCGACCCGGCGCCGCTGGCCGCGTTCCTGTGGATGATCGGCCACCTGCTCTCGTCACGGGGCGTCGACCCGGAACGCACGGTGGTCGTCTACGACGAGAAGTCCGGCATGCGCGCGGCCCGCGCGTTCTGGTTTCTCGAGTACTTCGGTCACCCCGACGTGCGGCAGCTCGATGGCGGGTTCGGGGCGTGGGAGCGCGAGGGACGCGAGGTGACCCGCGAGGCGGCGGCCCCGAAGAGCAGCGGCTGGATGGTCGGGCGGTCGGACGACCGGCTGGCGACATGGAGGCTTCTGCGCGATCGGCTGGGGGCGCCGGATCTGGCGGTGCTGGATACGCGCACCGACGGCGAGTACTGCGGCACGACGGTCCGCGCCAAACGGGGCGGGGCGGTGCCGGGGGCGGTGCACATCGAGTGGACCCGCAATCTCGGCGAGGACGGCGCGTTCAAGCCGGCGGACGAGCTGCGGGCGCTGTACGAGGGGGCCGGCGTCACCCCGGACAAGGAAGTGATCAGCTACTGTCAGGGCGGCTATCGGGCCGCGCACGGCTACCTGGCGTTGCGGCTGCTGGGCTTTCCGCGGGTGCGCAACTACCTCGGGTCGTGGAAGGAATGGGGCGATCGGGAGGACCTGCCGATAGAGACCCCTGAACGGCCGTAGCCCCAAGCTCGGAAAGCTCAGACTCCTAGTTCAGGCTCGCCATCCGCCGGCGCAACGCCTTCACGTGACCCCATATCTCCTTGCGTTCCTCACGGCTCTCGGCGGTATCGTCCGGGCCGTGTGACGAATACCGCAGGTACGCTTCCAGATCGCGCACCGCCGCGGCATAGTCGTTCACGTGATACGACAGCAGCCCGCGGTCACGCAGCTCGTGGAGGGCGGAAGGGTTGATCGCCAGCAGGAACTCCGTGATCGCCAGGCCCTGCGGGAACGACCGCATGCGGACGTACAGCCGCTTCAGGTTCCCGAGCATCCGCACCAGAATCTGCTGCTTGGTGGCCGGCGCGAGGAGCCGGGGCTCGAACTCGACGCTGTTGCCGGCGTGCCGCCGCAGCAGCGAGCGGCAGTCCACTTCCGATAGGATGGACCCACCGTGGAACGGGTCCACGAAGACCGCGCTCCGGTGGTCGTCCTCCGATCCGAACGGGAATCGCAGGAGGAAATGGCCCGGAAAATTCACGCCGTCCACCCGGATGCCGGCGCGGCGCGCCACTTCGATGTAGACCACGGCCAGGGTGATCGGGATACCGGTGCGGCGGTCGAGCACCTGGTTCAGGAAGCTGTTTCTCGGGTCGTCGTACTCTCCGGTATTTCCGGAGAAGCCCTGATCTTCGAAGAGAAACTGATTCAGGGTATCGATCGCCCGCCGGGCGCCGGCCCGCGGGCTCGCCGCCAGCCGGTCAGCCGCGGCGCCGCCCATCGCTTCCAGACGCGCCAAGTACGGGTCGGGATCCAGGCGGGGATAGCCGAGACGCGCGATGAGCAGGGCCGGGGCGGCCAAGTCCGGGTCGGGACTCGCGGCGGCGTCGGTGAACTGTTGCACCACGTCGGCTGGCAATACGCTCATGGCGACATCTGTGCGCCGCTACCGCAGGCCTTGCGCAGCGTCTCCGGGGTGACGTCGGCGATGGTCGGGACGACCACGTGGGCGGTCCCGAGCCGGTTGGCGGCGTACGTCTGGGCGACCCCCACACAGCGTAGTCCGGCCGCGAGCGCCGATTCGATACCCCACATCGAATCCTCGACGGCGACGACGCGGCCGCCGGGATCGAGTCCGGCCGCGTCGACGTGCGGGCGCAACAGCTCGAGCGCCCGCAGATACGGGTCCGGGGCCGGTTTCGAACGCGGCGTATCGCCGGACGCGACGATGGCCCGAAAATGATGGCGCAGATCGGCCGCGGCGAGCACCGTGTCGATCTCCGGGGCCAGGGCGCCGGACGCGATAGCGATCGGCGCCTCGGCCGCGACACGCCGGATGCAGTCGGCGGCGCCGGGAAACAGTCCCTCGCCCTGTCCGGCCAGCGCCTCGAACCGTTCGCCCTTGACCCGGATCAGCTCGGCCAGCGTGTCCTCGTCGAACTCCCGCCCTTGATCGCGCGACACGGTGCGGAAGACGCCGACGTCGTCGAATCCCAGGTAGCGGTCGTAGTAGTCGGTCGCGGCAAGGGTCATGCCGTGCTGCGCGAGCACGCCCTGGTAGGCGCGCAGGTGCAGCGGCTCGCTGTCCGCCAGCACCCCGTCGAAATCGAAGATGACGCCGGCCAGCGTCAAGGGGTGGAACCCTCGTCCTCGGGCGGAGGCGGTATCACGCCGATCCCGAACCCGGTGTAGCCGGGCGCGAGACGTTCGCCGGCCGGCACCGGCGCCGTCAACCAGTTTTCGCGCGGCGGATACGGGCAGTCGTAATCTTCGTTGTAGTAGCAGTACGGGTTGTAGCCGCGGTTGAAGTCGAGGTCGTACAGACCGCTGGCGGTGCGGGCCAGGTCCAGGTATCGGCCTCCGGCGTAGGTCTCCGTTTCGTTGGTCGGGTCCTTGAACATGATGAACAGCGACTCGATCGACCGGACCGGGGCTTCGGCCAGGGCCGACAAACGCATCGGCTCGCCATTGAGAGCGAATTCGAGCACACCGACCCGCTGCATCGGGCGGATGACCCCGGTCGACGTCGGGATCTCGTAGATCGGTTGCTCGGGCGCCACCTCGAGGGCGGCGGGAACCCGGTAGACCGGATCCGGATCGTAGTAGTGGAGCGGCAGCAGCGCCCCACGGCGCTCGATGAGGATCGGCGAATCCGGCGCCTCTCGAAAGAACCGATCCTTCAACTCGCGATCTTCCTCGATCCCGGCGAACCAAAGCGATTCGTCGGGAGGCGGCGCGGTGCACGCCGCGAGGGCCGCGAGGGAGAGCCCGGCGAGGGCGCGCAGGGTGTCTGTTGCCATCATGCGAATCCCGTCATGCAAAGATATATCCTGCCCTGTCGACGAGGGCGTCCGCAAGCCGGCGCCGCCTGGCGACGGTGTTGACCGGCGTGATCCTGAGCAGCCGCCGGAGGCCCGCGAGCTGCATGCGAAGCGTGTCGCCCTCGGCCATCGCGGCCAGCGCGTTGCGGGCCGCGGTGTCGATGCGCCCCGCCGCGTCGTTGACCTGGACGCACGCGGCGTCGGCCTGCAGAGCGGCGGTGCGCGGCGCCTCGTCGCCCGCCTGCATCGCCCGGAGGACCGCGCTCTCCGCCGCGTAGGTGTCGATGAGGATGTCGGCGGCCCAGGACAGCACCTCCTGCTCGTCGGTCAGCTTCCGGCCGTAGCGCTGCATGGCCAGACCGAGCACCATCACCGCGGTCTTCTTGAACGCCGAGACCGCCGCGGCCTGATCGCCCAGGGGCGCATCGGAGGGAGCCGACAGCGCCGGCGGGCTCATCAACTCGTCCTGCAAGCCCTTGGCGGCGGCGATGAGGGGCAGGCCGCCCCCCTTGACGGCGCGGCGAATCAGCGTGCCGGGAATCAGCAGGCGGTTGATCTCGTTGGTCCCCTCGAAGATGCGGTTCACCCGCGAGTCGCGGTAGTGGCGCTCGGCCGGATAGTCCTTGACGAATCCGTTCCCGCCGTGGATTTGCACGTTCTCGTCCAGGACGTAGTGCAGCATCTCGCTGCCCGCGACCTTCACGATCGAGGACTCCACCGCCAGCTCTTCCAGCGCCTCGCGCAGCGGGCCGGCATCGGCCGGGTCGTGCCCGGCCAGGGCCGCATCGAGGACCCCGGTGGTGCGATAGACCATGCTGTCGACGGCGTACGCCCGCGCCGCCATCTCTCCCAGCTTGTGCTTGATGGCGCCGAAGCTCGCAATCGGGACCCCGAACTGCTGCCGTTCGGCGGCATACCGCGCGGCCTCGCCGATCGCGAGATGGGCGCCGCCGCAGGTGGCTACCGCGAGCTTGAAGCGCCCGTAGTTCAAGGTATCGAACGCCAGCTTGTGCCCCTGGCCGACCTCGCCCAGCACGTTCTCGGCCGGCACGCAAACGTCCTGCAGGATGACGGGGGTGGTTGACGAGCCGTGCAGGCCCATCTTGTGCTCTTCCTTGCCGCTCGTCACCCCGGGCCAGGACCGTTCCACCAGGAACGCGGTGAACTGCTCGCCGTCGACCTTGGCGAAGACGATATAGAGATCGGCGAACCCGCCGTTGGTGATCCACATCTTCTCGCCGGTCAGCGCGAAGCTGCCGTCGGCCTGCCGGACCGCCCGCGCCTTGGCCCCCAGCGCATCCGACCCCGAGCCCGATTCGCTCAGGCAGTAGGCGCCGACCCACTCCCCGCTGACCAGCCGGCCCAGATACGCCTCTTTCTGGGCGGGGGTGCCGAAGCAGTGCAACGGCAGGATGGCGAGGCCGGTGTGGGCTCCGAACGTCGAGCCGAACGACCCGCTGTATCCGATGCGGGAGCCGACGACGACGGTCGACGCCTTGTCGAGCGCGAGGCCGCCGTAGGCTTCCGGCACGTCGGTCCCCAGCAGTCCGAGGTCGCCCGCGCGCTGGACCAGGCTGCGGGCCAGATCCCAGTCCTTGGTTTCGAGCCGGTCGTGGTTCGGCGCGATCTCGTTGTCGACGAACTCGGCCGCGGTCTGGTCGATGAGCCGGTGCTCGTCGTTCAGCCGCTCGGGGGTGAACACCGAGCCGGGCACGGTCTCTTCCAGCAGCCAGGCGCCGCCGATGATGCGGGAAGCCGTGCTCGCGAGTGTCGTCATCGAAACCTCTCCTGGCGGGTCGCGCCCGCCTGGCTCGCCGCAGCGAACGGGCCAACAGCGCCGTACAACGGCGGCGCCTCCCACCCGGAGGCGCGGGCTCCCCGGCAGGGTTGGTTGGGGCGGCGAAGCCGCAGGCGACGATTTTCCGGGCTACGCCACGCGTTCGAAGATGCCCGCGGCGCCCATGCCGCCGCCCACGCACATGGTGACGAGGCCGTAGCGGCCCTGCCGCCGCTTCAGCTCGTGGAGCAGCGACGCCGTCAGCTTGGCGCCGGTGCAGCCCAGCGGATGCCCGAGGGCGATGGCCCCGCCGTTGACGTTCAGCTTGTCGGGGTCGATCGGCAGCTCCCGCAGACAGGCCAGCACCTGGGCCGCGAAAGCCTCGTTCAGCTCGACGAGATCGATGTCGTCGAGGGTGAGCCCGGCGCGCGTCAACGCCTTCCGGATCGCCGGCACCGGTCCGACCCCGAACCGTTCCGGTTCCACGCCGGCGGTCGCGTAGGCCACGAACCGGGCGAGCGGCTTCAGCCCGGCCCGCTCGGCGCGTTCGCTCGAGGTGATCACGACGGCGGCGGCGCCGTCGCTCATCTGCGACGAATTGCCGGCAGTCACCGAGCCCTTGACGTGAAACGCCGGCCGCAGACCGCCCAGGACCTCCAGCGAGGTGTCGCGGCGCGGCCCTTCGTCGGCGGTGAACTCGATGGTCCGAACCGCCGGACGCCCGTCGTTGCCGTTCGACGGCTCGGCGACCTGCACCGCGAGCGGCACGATCTCGTCCTCGAATCGCCCGGCGTCCATCGCGGCCAGCGCCCGCTGGTGGCTGCGGAGCGCGAACGCATCCTGTTCGTCGCGCGAAACCCGGGCCTCGCGGGCATGATTCTCGGCGACCAGCCCGGTCGAGAGATAGACGTCCGGATAGTCCTTCATCAGACTCGGGTTCGGAGCGATCTTGTGCCCGCCCATCGGGATGAGGCTCATCGATTCGGTACCGCCGGCGACGACCGTGTCGGCGCCCCCTACCATGATCCGCTCTGCTCCGTAGGCGATCGCCTGCAGTCCGGACGAGCAGAACCGGTTGACGGTAATCGCCGACGCCTCGATCGGCACGCCGGCGCGGAGGCTGGCGATGCGGGCGACGTTCATGCCCTGCTCGCCCTCCGGCATGGCGCAGCCGAGAATGACGTCCTCCACCTCGCTCGATTCGATGCCGGGAGCCCGTTTCAGCGCCTCGGTGATCACCGTCGCCGCCAGCTCGTCCGGCCTCGTGGCGCGCAGGGTGCCCCGGGGCGCCTTCCCGACCGCGGTGCGAACCGCCGACACGATCACTGCATCAGTCACATGCCTCTCCTCGCCCGAAAAATCGCCGCCTTGCGGCCCCGATGGCCGCTCAACCCATCCTACAGGAGTCCGCGCCCTGCTACCTCGCAGGCGCCTAGTTTCTGAGCACCTTGCCGGTCTTGAGCGTATGGCGGATGCGATCCAGGGTCTTCGATTCGCCGCAGAGACGGAGAAACGCCTCGCGCTCGAGGTCCAGCAGATACTGCTCGGTCACCGTCGTGGCGTGGGGCAGATCGCCTCCGGTCATGATGCGCGCCAGCGCCCGCCCAATCCGGGCGTCGTGATCGCTGATGCCGCCCCCGCGCCAAGCCAAGTGAATGCCCAGCTCCAGCGCCGCGCGGGCGTCTTCGCCGCCGACGGGAATCGCGGTGCGCGGGTCCGGGGCGCGGTAGCCTCCGCGGACCCGATCGAGCACCACCGCCTTGGCGTCGGCCATCAGCCGCTCCCGATCCATCGTAACCCCGTCGACGTCGCGGATCAGCCCGAGCTGGCGGGCGTGGGCGGCGCTGGTCGACACCTTGCCGAACCCGATGGTCTCGAACGCCCGCTGCAGGCGCGGGAGCGGGTCGGTCCCCGGCATCGTGGCGTCGATCGCCCGGACCGTGAGCTCCTTCGTGCCGCATCCGGCCGGAATCAGTCCGACCCCGACCTCCGCCTGTCCCATGTAGGTCTCCGCCGCGGCCTGCACGCGGTCGCCATGGAGCACGAGCTCGCAACCGCCGCCGAGGGTGAGACCGGCCGGCGCGACCACCACCGGAACCGGCGAATACCGCAACCCGATCACCGCGCTCTGGAAACCGCGGACCATCAGGTCTATTTCGTCCCAGTTGCCTTCCTGCGCCTCAAGCAGCACCAGCATGAGGTTGGCGCCGGCGCAGAAATCGACGGCGTCGTTGCCGACCACCAGCCCCGCGAACCGTTCGGAGGCCTCGGTCACCCCGCGCCCCAGCATCTGCACGGTGTCGCCGCCGATGGTGTTCAGCTTCGAATGGAACTCGACGACGAGCACGTCGTCCCCGATATCGACGAGACTCGCCCCGGCGTTTCGTTTCACGATCCCGCCCTGCCGGCGGGCGACGGTCAGAATCTGCAGGTCCGGCCCGGCCGGCGGCAGGGGGGCGGTGCGAACCAGCCGCGGTCGCTCCGGGGTGTCCGACCGGGGCGCGAGCCCGGCCCACTCCCGGGCGGCGGGAGACAGATCGGTGACGCCGGCCGGCGCACAGGCATCCAGCACCGTGTCGACGCCGATGGCGTCGAGGAGCTCGAAAGGGCCGAGATCCCAGCCGAATCCCCACCGCAGGGCGCGGTCGACGTCGTCCGGCGTATGGGCGACTTCCGCCGCGACCTCCGCGGTATACAGCAGCGTGCGGCCGAGGGTCGCCCGCAGGAACTCCCCCACGCGATCGCGGGCAAGAAACAGGGTGCGGATACGCTCGGCGGGGTCCTCGATCGTCCGGGCCGTTTCGAGGCCGCCCAGCTTCGCCGGTTGCCGAGGCCGGTACTCCATCGTGGCCGGATCGAGGGTCAGGATGGTGCGCCCCCGGGCGCCGCGTTCCTTCCGGTAGAACCCCTGACCCGCTTTCTCCCCGATCCAGCCCCGCTCGACCAGGTCGCCGACGAGCGGCGGCAGGTCGAATACCTGCCGTTCCTCGGACCGTTCGAGCCGGGCGACGAGGTCGGCGGCGACGTGGGCCAGGATGTCGATCCCCGCGATGTCCATGGTGCGGAACGTCGCGCTCTTCGGCCGCCCGATGGCGGGACCGGTCATGGCATCGATTTCTTCGATGGTGTAGCCCCCGTTCGCGAGTTGCTCGAGCGCGGACACGACCCCGTGCAGGCCGATGCGGTTGCCGATGAAGCCGGGTGCGTCGCGAGTGACGACGACCCCCTTCCCGAGCTGCCGGTTGACGAAGGACGAGATGGCGGCGACGGCCGCGGGGTCGGTGTCGGCGGTGGGAATGACCTCGACGAGACGCAGATAACGGGGGGGATTGAAGAAGTGGGTCCCCAGCCACCGCCGTCGGAATTGCGGGCTGCGTCCCTCGGCGATGGTCGCTATCGGAATGCCGGACGTGTTCGAGCTGATGATGGCATCGGTCCTGCGGCAGGCCTCCACCCGTTCGAGCAGCGCCCGCTTGGCGTCGAGCCGTTCGACGATCGCTTCGACGATCCAGTCGTGCTCGCCGATGGCCGGCAGGTCGGTATCGAACCCGCCGAGACGGATGCGCGGCCGGACATCCCGGGTGAAGAAAGGGTCCGGCTTGAGGGCGGCGGCGTGCGCGAGTCCCCGGGCCGCGGTGTCCGCATCGAGATCGAGCAGCAGCACCGGCCATCCGGCGTTGGCGACCTGGGCCGCGATCTGGGCGCCCATGGTGCCGGCGCCCAGCACCGCGACCGAGCGGATAGTCTGCATCACGGTTTCGTCCCGTCCACGAGTACGAAGCGGCCGGCATGCGCCGACCGCGATCCGGCCATGGCCCGGCATGGAACACCATCGCTGGTTCCCGGCCCGGTCCGATCAGGGGAGGCGCGCATGGGCGTGACCGCCGGCGTGAAGGCTGGAGGCGAGCGAAAGAGAACCCGCCGGGCAGTGTACGCCCGGCGGCACCGCGCACGACAAGTTCGACGGTGAGCGGGCGACCGGCATCCGCGCCGCTCTGCGGCAGCAGACGCCCGGCCCGGAAATAGTCGCCTGGCGGCTTCGCCCACCGCCCAACCAACCCTCCAGGAGCCCGCGCCATTCGACGGCGCAGACGGCTAGGGCAGTTGGCTCAGAACCGCCTGGGCCTGCGCCCCTTCGGGCGAGGACGGGTCCAGCTCGACCGCCCGCGCGAAGTGGACCTTGGCGCCTTCGATGTCGCCCTCGTTCAACGCGACCAGTCCCAGCTTGAACACCGGCAGTATCCAATCGGGGTCGGCCGCGACGGCCCTCTCGTACCACCCGGCGGCGTCGGCGGTATTGCCTTGTGCAAACGCGGTCTCGCCCAGGTTGTAGTAGTCCTCGCGGGACGCGTCGCCGCTGGCGATCAGGGACTCGACGGCCGAGGAGTCGCCCATGGCCGCCCGCAAGCGGGCGATGGTGGTGTCGATCTGCGAGCGCAGCTCCGGGGCCGCCGCGACCGCGGCCTCGTAGGCCTCGATGGCCTCCTCGTAGCGCTGGAGCCGCGTCAGAGCCTCGCCGACATCCGTTTGGAGCCGCGATATCGTCGGAAACCGCTGGAGCAACGCTTGCGAGCCGGCGAGGGCGGTCTCCCAGTCCTCGTTGTCGCGAGCGGCGGATATCGTATCCAACTCGACCTGAATCTCGTCGAAAAAGGCATTACGCTCCGCCCGAGTCATCCCGTCGAGCAACGCCGGATCCATCTCCGCCATCAGCGGATGGGGAATGACTTCCAGTCTGAGGTTGACCGGCGCGTTGCGGCCGAAGCGGACAGTCACGACGCCCGGCGAGGACTGATAGCCCTCCGCCTCGACGGTGATGTCCCACTCCCCGCTCGGCAGGGCGAGCATCGTGTACTCGCCGCTGTCGCTGGTCTGGACCTCGCGGGGAGGGCTTGGCTCGGCGGTCCCCATCGGGCGGTGGGCGTCGAGGCGGACGGTGGCGCCAGCGATCTGATCGCCGGTCTCGGTGTCGGTGATCCTGCCGAACAGAATGCCGCCCTGGGCGAAGGCGGTGGGGACCAACAGGGCCATGCCCAGGATTACGGCGAGCAACGAGAAGATCTTCTTCCGCATCTGAAAGACTCCTGACTCCGGCGCGTGACTCCCGCGACCTTCGGTAATATAGACAGACAGCACGAGACTACGGGGTCGCGGGTCGCTACGCCTCTGATCGATTTGCAGCTACCCAGCGGCTGGATCGACGGCGAAAACACCGATAATCGCAACGCGGCCTGCACGGAGATCCCAGACCCTGCCCCCGGCGAGGCCAGTATAAACGAACCGCTCGCGACAGATGCCTACTGCCCCCCGTCGAGTGCGCCGATGGCGTCCAGCACTTCCGGATTCGTCGGATCGGCCGCCAACGCGCTCCGATAGGCGGCAAGCGCCTGCTCCGGCTCCCGCTTCGCCCGCAAGGCGTGGCCGATCGGCAGGTTCACGCTGGTCATGGCCGGCGCCAGACTCAGGATGGCGCGGTAGACGTCGAGGGCGCCGTCGTAGTTGCCCGCGTCGAACAGACGCTCCGCGGTTCGAAGACGCGCGAGAATGTCGGCAGACTTCAGCCCGGCCAGCACGCCGACGCTGGGCGCGACCGGGTTGAACGGATCGAGCTCCAGGGTGAAATCCAGCCGGACCGGCCGGCCGGAACGTCGTACGACGGAATAGCCCTGCTCCTCCCGGAAGCCATCGGCCTGGATGACGAACACCCAATCGCCGCCCGCGATGCCGATAAAGGCAAAGCGGCCGGACCCGTTCGTCGTCGTCGTCCGGGTCTGCGGGGTTTCCAGGCTCTCGGCGACCACCCGCGCGTCGGGAATTCCCACCCCGCCGTCGTCCCTGACTATTCCGCGCACGCCTCCTTGCGCCGCCACGGTTGAAGCCATGCCCCCCAGCAGGAGGACGGCGAGTATCGGGCGCAACGAGAAAGGCTGCCTATCAACGGTCATGAGAGACTCCCCGGTATCCGTTCCAGCAACAGGCCACTCAGTATAATCCAAATCTGTGCCACACCATGCCTTCGGTTCGTCCGCGGTTCGCGGGTGCCTGCGTACGTGGGGGGCGGCATGCCTGTGGCTCGCCTGCCACGCGGCGATGGTCTCGGCCGCCGTCGATCCGGCGCGCCTCGCCCGCATCGACGCCCTGATCGAGCAGGCCATGCGCGACGGGCGCCTTCCCGGCGCGGTGGTCGTCGTGGGACACCGCGGCGAGATCGTGTACGAGCGGGCCTTCGGGGCGCGATCGCTTGCTGCGGAGACCCCCGAGCCGATGACCGTCGACACGGTGTTCGACCTGGCGTCCCTGACCAAGGTCGTCGCGACCACCACCGGCGTCATGATGCTCGTCGAGGAGGGACGTCTCCGGTTGCGCGACCGCGTGGCCGACTTCGTACCGGGTTTCGCCAGTCAGGGGCGGCAGGCGGTCACCATCACCCACCTGCTGACGCATACCTCCGGTCTGGCTCCCGATCTGCCGCTCGATCAGGCCTTCGAAGGCACCGAAACCGCAATTGCACGCACGATTGCCCTGCCTCCGGCCGCGGCGCCCGGCGAGCGGTTCATCTACAGCGATCTGAACTTCATGCTGCTGGCCGAGGTCGTCAGACAGATCAGCGGCCTGCCCCTCGATCGGTTCGCCGACGAGCGGATCTTCCGACCCCTGTCGATGGCCGACACCACCTTCAATCCCCCGGCGGCGCTCGTGCCCCGGATCGCCCCGACAGAGCCGTGCGCCCCCCTGGCGTGGCCCTGCGGCGGCCCCGGCGCGACCATGCTGCGGGGGCGGGTGCACGACCCGACCGCGCGGCGCATGGGGGGCGTGGCCGGTCACGCCGGCGTGTTCAGCACTGCCCGGGACCTCGCGCGGTTCTGCTCGATGCTGCTCGGCCGCGGCGCGCACGACGGCGTCCGCCTGCTGGCGCCGCTCAGCGTGGCCCGGATGACACGAATCTCCACCCCGCCGCATCTCGCGGATCGGCGCGGGCTGGGGTGGGACATCGATTCGCGGTACTCGTCCAACCGCGGCGACCTGTTCCCGATCGGGTCCTATGGCCATACCGGCTTCACCGGGACCTCGCTCTGGATCGACCCGGCGTCGGAGACCTTCGTCATTTTCCTGTCGAGCCGCGTGCATCCATCGGGCGGGGGCAACGTGACGGCGCTGCGAGGCGAGGTCGCGACGGTGGTCGCCTCGGCCCTGCTCGACCCGCCGGCGCCGGCCGGCGCGCCAGCGGTATGGACGGGGGTCGACGTGCTGCGGGAGGAGGGCTTCCGGCGGCTGTCCGGCCAGCGGGTCGGCCTGCTCACGAACCGGACCGGCCGCGCGATGGACGGGGTGCCGACGATCGACCTGCTCGCCGGGGCGGCCGGGGTCGAGCTGGTGGCGCTGTTCAGTCCGGAGCACGGTATTCGCGGCGCGCTGGACGGGCCGGTGCCCTCGAGCCGGGATGCCGGTACCGGCCTGCCGATTCACTCCCTCTACGGCGAAACGCGGCGTCCAACGGAACCGATGCTGCGGGGCCTCGACACCATCGTGGTCGATCTGCAGGCCGTCGGCGCCCGTTTCTATACGTATGCGACCACCCTGGCCTATGTGCTCGAAGCAGCGGCGCGCCGCGGACTGCGGGTGGTCGTGCTCGACCGGCCCAATCCCATTGGCGGCGTCACGGTCGAGGGACCGCGGCTCGACGCGGCGTCGCTGGGGTTCACCGGCTATTTTCCGGCTCCGGTGCGGCACGGGTTGACGCTGGGCGAGCTGGCGCGGCTGTTCAACCGGGAGCGGGATATCGGAGCGGCGCTGGAGGTGGTGCCGATGCGGGGCTGGGCCCGGGCGCAGTGGTTCGACGAGACCGGGCTGGCGTGGGTCGACCCGTCGCCGAACCTCCGTAATCTCCATCAGGCGCTGCTCTATCCGGGCATCGGCGCTATCGAAGCTGCCAATCTGTCGGTCGGACGCGGCACCGACAGCCCGTTCGAACAGATCGGCGCGCCGTGGATCGACGGCCCGGCCCTCGCCCGCGAGCTCAACCGCGCCGGTCTGCGCGGCCTGCGGGCCTATCCGGTCGCCTTCACCCCCGACAGCAGCCGGTTCGCCGGGCAGCGCTGCCACGGGGTGTTCTTCATCGTCACCGACCGGGACGCGCTGCAACCGGTGCGCGTCGGCCTCGAAGTCGCGGCGGCCCTGCACCGGCTGCACGGGGACGCGTTCGAGCTCGATGCGCTGGCGCGGCTCTTCGGGTCCCGGGCGATGCTGGCCCGCATCCGCGCCGGCGATGCCACCTGGGAGATCGCCGCCGGGTGGGACGACGGCGCCGCCGCGTGGCGGCGATTGTCGGCGCCCTATCTGCTCTACGAGTAACCGCCCCGGAGCTCGTCCGTCAGGATCCGCACGGCGGAGTTCTCCGCTATCGAGTTCTGCGCTTCTGCACGAGTCGTTTCTCGACCATCAGCAGCCCGTGGCGAAACCCCGCGTTGCACCGAGAGCGGCGAGGGCGCCAGCGGGCTGAAGGGCGCCCTCGGGCAAAGAACGCCCGTGCCTGACAAGGCGTGAGGAGGGCGCATATTGGGCATATGGCAACCGCGGACTGCAAGCAGTCCGTCCGAACAACGCAGTCAGGCGGGATGCATCGCCGCTCGAATGCAGCGGGGACTTTCGCCACGGGCTGCCAGCGCCGGGCTCAGAGGCGATAGAGCATCCAGTACACCACCACGCCGGTCACCGAAACGTACAACCAGATGGGCAGGGTCCACCGGGCGAGGGCCACGTGCCGGGCGTCGTCCCGGCGCAGGCCGCGGCGCAGGGTGACGATGGCCAGCGGCAGGATCGCCGCGGCGAGGATGATGTGCGAGACGAGGACCGTGAAGTACACGACACGAACGGGGCCCTGGCCGGCGAACGGCCGTGAGCCGACCTGCGCGTGATACGCGAGATACGAGATCAGGAACAGCGTGGAAGTGGCGAACGCGGCCAGCATGCAGCGCCGGTGGGCGTCGACGCGGCCGCGCCGGATGCACACGTAGCCGGCTGCCAGCAACGTGGCCGCAATGCTGTTCAGGGTAGCGTTGACGGCCGGAAGCTGGGTGACATCGAACATGGGTTCTCGGGCTCGCAACGCCCGGATGAGCCAACGCCGCTCATGCCGCGTCAGCCAGCAGCAGTATCCAGACGAGCGGAAGATAGAGGAGCGTGGCCCGGAAGAGCACGCGCGCCCGGTCCGTCGACCGATCGACGGCGAACCGGCACGCAAGGGCGAGCAGACCGACGCCGAGCAGGCCGGCGCCCACCGCGTAGCCGATTCCCGCCACGCCCAGCCAAGTGGGGGCGAGGCTGACCGGCACCAGCAGTACGCTGTAGACGATCAGATGTCGCGCGGTTCGGCGGCCGGTGGCATCGATGACCGCGAGCAGCGGCAGGCCGGCTCTCCCGAAGTCGTCGCGGTACAACCAAGCCAGCGCGAGGAAATGGGGAAGCTGCCAGACGAAGACCAGCGCGAACAACGACCACGCCCCGGCAGACACGGGCCGCGCCGCCGCCCAGCCGATGACCACCGGGAGCGCGCCCGGAACCGCGCCCACGAGGAGCGCCCAGTGGGTCGTGCGTTTCAGCGGCGTGTAGATCGCCGCGTAGCTGACGAGCGTGGCCAGGGCGAGGGCCGCGGCCAGGACGTTGGCCCCCGCCGCGATCTGCACCAGACCGGCCAGCGCCAGCAGCACCGCGAACCACGCCGCTTCCGCCGGATGCAGCCGCCCGGCGGCCAGCGGGCGGTCCAGGGTCCGGGGCATCCGCCGATCCAGGTCGCTCTCTGCGATCTGGTTGAACGCGGCGGCCCCGCCCGCCACCAGGGCGGCGCCGATCGTCGTGTTGGCAAGCACCGGCAGGTCGACGCCGGTGCGCGCGGCGAGATAGCCGACCCCGGTCGTCACGACGACCAGCGAGTTCAGCCGCGGCTTGGTGAGGGTGACGAAGTCGGCGAACCGGTTGCCTGATGCAATGGCGGCGTCGGTACTCGCCGCCGGCCTGCCGCGCATCATGCGGTTCGCTCTCGTCGTGGCTGCGCGGTCGTTCCGGCGGATGGGCGGGGATCCCCGCGAAGCCGGCCGGACGCCCGTCAGGAAACGGCGTCCGGCCGACCGATCGAACGGGGAAAATCCGAACCTCCGGACCCGGAGTCCGTGCAGGCTCCTAGGACACGGAGAAGGTGAACGACACTTCGGCGGTCTCGCCGGTGCCGACGGTCACGTTCTGGGTCTGGGTGCCGAGCTCCTCGTGCCACGCTTCGATGACGTAGTCGCCCGGGGGCAGCGTGCTGATGTCGAACATGCCGTCTTCGCCCGTCACCCCGAAGAACGGATGCTCCAGCACCCCGATGTAGGCGTTCATCCAGCCGTGGACATCGCACCGGAACGGCACCATCACTTCGGCGGTGTCGAACGTCCGTTCGAACTGCATGCCCTGAATCGGCTGGCCCATGTTGAACTCCTGGTTGTTCGCCGGGGTCGCATGGATGTTGTGCAGCGTCGCGTCGCTGTTGATGATGTTGAGGGTCTGGCCGACCTGAATGCCCATGACGTGCGGGGTATACCGGCACCCCTGCTGATTCAGGGTCACGACATCGCTCGACGCCGGGAAGGTCTGATCGCCCAGGCCCTCCTTCACGTACACGAAGACGTTGCCGAGATGACCGTTGCTGCCGACGAACGTGCCCGACATCGTGTTGGTCGCGGCCATCACGCAGTTCGGATCCGAGTTCATCCTCAGTTCTTCCGGCGCGGGAAGCTCGCCATCCACCATCACCATGCCGGAGATGTTGCCTGCGGTCGACGGATCGAAAGCCGGCGCCGCCGGTTCCGCGACGGCCGCGGGTTCGCTTTCACCACCGCCCCCGCATCCCACGGCGGTGACGACGGCGAGAATGGACAGAATCGACCACAAATTTCGATGTTGCATTGCCTTGACTCCTGCGAACCGCTAGTTTGATTTGCGGACTGAAGCGGGCCGCATCTGCATGCACCCGCTCCGGGAAACAACTGGAAGAAGAAGCGCCTATCTTTTACCATACGTGACCGGTTGGCGTAAACCGATCGGGATCTCCCCCGGCGGCATCGCGCGGGTCAGGACGCGTCGAGCAGCTTGCGGGTCACCCGATCCTCGATCCAGTGCGGGTCCCACCATTCCATCGGGGTGATCGGCTCCCCGTGCAGGAGCATGGTGAAGTGGAGATGGTCGCCGCCGGCGAGCCCGGTCGTGCCGCTCCGGCCCAGCTCGTCGTCGAACGCCACGGTGTCACCGGTCCGGACGCCGATGGACGACAGATGGGCGTAGAGCGACTGCAGCCCCAGGCCGTGGTCGACGATCACGCAGTTGCCGTAGATGCCGAGGTAGTCGGCCCACACCACCCGTCCCTGGTTGGCGGCGAGAATCGGCACGTTGGCGGTCACCGACAGGTCGAACCCGAGATGCACCTGCTGATCCACCTCCCGCCCGTCGTACAGGTAGGTGCGGTGGTCGCCGAAGCCGGACTCGACCTGCGAGTTGGCCAGTTGCCGGAACGGCTCCGACCAGAGCCGTTCGTCGGCCGTCTCCGCCGCCAGCTCCCGGATGCGCTCGGCGTTGACAAGCCGGAGAGGGCCGTTTATCGCGAGATACTCCTCCAGCAGACCGGCGTCGGGCGGCAGGGGGATGGAGGCGAATGCCGCGCTCCGCGCTACGATATCCGGCACCACCCGGGCCAGAAAACGGTCGCTGACCGTGAGCCGCGAACGTCGAAACCGGCGCGGAAACACCCGATGGTCGAAATCCGCTTCCGTTTCGTTGCCGGCCCCGTCCCGGGCGTACAACCGAATGGGCGTATCGAGCTCCTGCGCGTGCAGCAGCGCGAACAACGCCACCCGCAGGGTGTCGTCCGGGGTGTCCACCCCGGCCGCGGACGCGGGGTAGCCGCGATAGGAATGGTCTCCGACGCGGACCCCCGACTCGGCGTCGGGCGGGTTCACGCGATAGACCGCCAGCTCGGCCCCGCCGTGATTCACGTAGTGGAACGACGACGCGATGGACAGCCGGGGCGGGGTGAACCGCGCCTCGACGTCGTGCCGGGCCGCGGCGCTGCGCTCCCGCAGACCGAACAGCCGCGCGTGGGTCGCCTGCACCGAGATCGTCGCCGGACCTTGCACGAGCTCCCGATAGGCGTCCCGCGTCAGGCTGCGGCTGATGCGGATGCGGGTATCCGTTTCCTGGGTGATCCGGGAGTCGTCGGGCGCCGACAGGGAGAAGATCGGCACCGTGACCCCGTTCTGCTCGATGACCGCGGTGACCGCGGTGAGCTCGGCGTCGCCCGGGTCGATCGTCGCCTCGAACTGCACCTGCCGTCCGATGAAGCGGGCGGGTTCGTGAATCTCGATCGCCGGCCCGGCGCCGCGGCCCGCCCCCACGTAGAGGCCCGCGCCCAGGGCGACGACGGCGAGGAGGACGAGCCCGATGATCAGGCGAATCACGACAGCATTATAGGTCAGGTCGGCTGGCCGGGAAACGGACCCGCCAAGCGACGACTTCCGGCCCGGTACGCGGCATCGCGGCAAAGGACGGAGACGCCCGGACGCGGAGCGTTTGACCCGCCGGGATTCGGGTTGGTAGGATTATCCGGCACCTTCACCGAGGCGCCTTCCAGGTCTGTGGCGGTATCGTCTAGGGGTTAGGATACGTGGTTCTCAGCCACGGGACCGGGGTTCGATTCCCCGTACCGCTACCAATTCACCGTTCGACTTGAACCCGCCGTTACGTGAACGCGGTTGCGCGGCATGGCGATCCACCAGGTCCGAACGATCGACGCCCATGCCGCGGGTGAACCGTTGCGGCTGGTGACCGGGGGGTTTCCGGCGCCGGCCGGGGCGTCGATGCTCGACAAGCGCGCCTGGGTCCGCAAGCACTGCGACTGGCTCCGCACCGCGCTGATGCACGAACCGCGCGGGCACGCCGACATGTACGGGGCGGTGCTGACCGAGCCGTGCAGCGACGCGGCGCATGCCGGGGTGCTGTTCATGCACAACGCGGGGTACAGCACGATGTGCGGGCACGGGGTCGTCGCCGTCTGCACCATCGCCCTCGAACGCGGGCTCATCAGCGTGCCCGGCGCGCCGCCGGTGATGGTGCTGGAATCGCCGGCCGGCCTCGTGCACGCCCGAGCGGTTCGGACCCCCTCGACCCGCGAGCCCTCGTCGGCGCCGTCCCGCGTGTCCGCGGTCGCGTTCGAGAACGTGCCGTCGTTCGTCTACCGGGCGGGCCTGCCGGTGCGGGCGGGCGACCGGACGGTCTCGGTGGACGTGGCCTTCGGCGGCGCCTTCTACGCCATCGTGGACAGCGAGGCGGTCGGGATTCCGCTGCGCCGCGAATCGCTCGCGGAGCTGCGCCGAACCGGCATGGACATTGCGCGGGCGGTCGAACGCCTGCTGCCGGTGGCCCACCCCCTGAACCCCGGTCTCGAGGGCATCTACGGGACGGTGTTCACGGGGATGGCGGAGCACGGCGACGCGGATCTGCGCAACGTCACCATCTTCGCCGACCGGCAGGTGGACCGTTCCCCCTGCGGGACCGGCACCGCGGCGGTCATGGCGGTGCTCGATGCGATGGGACTCCTGGCCCCCGAACGCCCGTTCGTGCACGAGAGCCTCGCCGGCACCCTCTTCCGCGGGCGCCTGCTGCGCCGGACGCGGGTCGGCGACCACGAAGCGATCGTCCCGGAGATCGAAGGCTCGGCCTGGATCACTGGCGAGCACACCTTCCTGATCGACGACGCCGATCCCCTCCGGAACGGATTTCTGTTGTAGGCGCCAAGCGACGCTCCAGGCCAGTCCCGACCCGGGAGTCTGCGCCGCAGAACGGCGTGGACTCCTGCGGGACTGGTTGGGCAGACAACCCGGCGCCGCGAGGCGCCGCCGTCCGGGCCGGGCTACCGCGCCAGGCCGCGGGCGGCGGAGAGAAAGCGATCGAGCCGCCGCCGGTGCTCGTCCAGGATCGGATGCGACCAGGTGTCGGCGAGCATCCGGTACACGCGCTCCTGAAACCAGATCATCTCGTCGATGCCGGTCGTGAAGGGGCCGATGAAGGCAAGGCCGCTGGTCTCGATCCCGGCGGTCAGGCTGGACAGGTTGTGGATCTTGTCGGCCGAGGCCACGGCGCGGGCGGCGTCGCGCGGGCTGGCCCGCAGATGCTCGATGTACGCCTCTTTGCGAGCCCGCCACGGCCGGGTCCAGGGCGGCTCGGTGACGTCCTGCACGACCGACAGCACGTGGTCTCCGAAACGGCGGCTGATGACGTCCGGGGCGAGAGACGTATCTTCGAGCGCATCGTGCAGGATGGCGGCGATGACGGTGTCCTCGTCGAACCCGAACTCCTGCGCAATCAGACCGACCGAGAGCACATGCGTCGCTTCGAATCCGCGTCCCGCCTTGCGGCGTTCGAGGCCGTGCGCCTCGAGCATCGTGGTGATGGCCGACTCGATACGTGGTGAGTACATGCGGGCAGGGGGCGGCAGGAACCGGGCGACCGGAATATCCGAACGGGACCGGTCAACGGCCCGGTGCGACGTAGCTCCTGCGGGCTCGCGCGGTCGTGCCGCGCCGGTTGACCCGTACTTCGATCTCGTGCACCTCTCCGTCGCGGCTCGGCGGCACGAATCCCAGGACGTACTGGCTGTGCAGCTCCTGGGCGACCCGCGTGAACGTCGGACCCAGATCGTCGGTATCCTCCAGTTCGAAGTACCCCCCGCCGGTCTCTTCCGCGAACGTCCGGAGACGGCGGTCGGGCCGGCTGCGCACCTGCCGCACGCCGTTGAAGTAGTCGCTCTCGAGCCCGATGGTGTAGATCATCACCTCTTCGACCTGGGCCATCTCCAGCACTTCGCGCCAGCCGATCTCGTTCTGGGTATCCTCGCCGTCGGTGAACACCAGCACCACCTTGCGGCCCTCGATGCCCCGGAGCGTCTCGATGCTCGCCCCGATCGCGTCGTACAGCCGGGTCGGATTGCCGAACTGCAGGCGGTCGAGGGCGCGAATGAGCGCGTCGCGGTCCCCGATGAAATCCGACTCCGGCAGGATCTGGATCTTGTCGTTGAACGCGCCGACCTTGGCCCGGTCGTCCGGAAGCATCCGGATGATGAACTGCTCGGCCCCGGCCATGAGCAGGTCGAGGCTCGGGGTCATGCTGGCGCTCGTGTCCAGCATGACGACGACGGTGATCGGCCGCACTTCGTTCTCGAAGAGGACGACTTCCTGCTCCGTCCCTTCGTCGATGATGGCGAAGTCTTCCTGGAGCAGGTCGGGCACGAGGCGCCCGTTCCGCTCGGTGGCCGTGACGTAGAGGTCGACCAGTTCGGTGCCCGCACGGAAGACCGGGACGTCATTCTGCTGCGCGGCGGCCGGCGCCGCGAGGAGGGCTGCGAGGGTCAACGCCGACGCGGTTCGTGCAACCATGCAGCGAGCTTACAACCTATCGGGGAATCCCACAAACCGAGGCGGCCGAGCGCGTCAGTCCCGAGTCCACTGCCGGCGGGACTACCGGACGGGAGTGCCGCGAGAGTATCGCACGGCCCGCGATCCTCACCGGCGGAAGAGGTGGCGATACTACCCTACCGGCTCCGAGCCGTTATTCTTGGAAGGGAGGTGACGACATGAGACGCATTGCTGCGGCAGCGGCCATCCTTGACCACAACGGGTCAACTCGAGACGGCGAATGACCGACGGAACGACACGAGACAGGCAGGCCGAAGGTCCGGGCGGCACGAAGGGCGAACCGACTGGCGGCGATTTGCGCGCTCGGCTCGAGACGCTGCTCGACGAGCGCATCCTGATCATGGACGGGGCGATGGGCACCATGATCCAGCGCCGCGGCCTCGACGAGGCAGACTTTCGCGGCGACCGGTTCGCCGGGCACGGGCACGACTTGAAGGGCAACAACGACCTGCTGGTGCTGACCCGGCCCGACGTGATCAGCGGCATCCACCACGCCTATCTCGAGGCGGGCAGCGACATCATCGAAACCAATACGTTCAGCAGCACCGCCATCGCCCAGTCGGACTACGGGCTCGACGCGCTGGCCTACGAGCTGAACGTCGAAGCGGCCCGCCTCGCCACGGCGGCGGCCGCCGACTGGACCCGGCGGACGCCGGACCGGCCGCGGTTCGTGGCGGGGGCCATCGGTCCGACGAACCGCACCCTCTCGATCTCGCCCGACGTGAACGACCCGGGCCTGCGGGCGAGCACCTTCGACGCGATGCGGGACGCCTATGCCGAGCAGGCACGCGGCCTCCTCGACGGCGGCTGCGACCTGCTGCTGGTCGAGACGGTGTTCGACACGCTGAACGCGAAGGCGGCCCTCGTCGCCATACAGGATCTGTTCGAGGCGCGCGGGGTCGCGGCGCCGCTGATGATCTCGGTGACCGTCACCGACCGCAGCGGGCGCACGCTGTCGGGTCAGACCATCGACGCCTTCTACGTCTCGATCCGGCATACGAAGCCGCTCAGCGTCGGCATCAACTGCGCGCTCGGCGCGCGCGACATGCGGCCGTATCTGGCGGAGCTCGCGGCCATCGCCGAATGCCGCGTGAGCTGCTATCCGAACGCCGGACTGCCGAACGCCTTCGGCGAGTACGACGAGACCCCGGACGAAACCGCGGGGCTCCTGCGGGAGTTCGCGTCCAGTGGATTCGTCAATGTTCTCGGCGGCTGCTGCGGCACCACCCCGGACCACATCGCGGCGCTCGCCCGCGCCGTCGACGGGATGCCGCCGCGCACGATCCCGGACGGCGGCGCCGTCGCCAGCCGGTTCAGCGGGCTCGAGACCCTCACCGTCCGCGAGGGCGGCACCTTCCTGATGGTGGGGGAGCGCACGAACGTCACCGGGTCGACCCGGTTCGCCCGGCTCGTCAAGTCGGACGACCTCGACGCCGCCACCGAGGTCGCCCTCGACCAGGTGCGCGGCGGCGCCAACCTGATCGACGTCAACATGGACGAGGCGCTGCTCGACTCCGAGCAGACGATGACCCGGTTTCTCAACGTCATCGCCACCGAGCCCGAGATCGCCCGGGTGCCGGTGATGATCGACAGCTCGAAGTGGTCGGTGATCGAGGCGGGGCTGAAGTGCGTGCAGGGCAAGCCGGTCGTGAACTCGATCAGCATGAAGGAGGGCGAGGCCGATTTTCTCGACAAGGCCCGGACCCTCCGGCGGTACGGCGCGGCGGCGGTGGTGATGGCGTTCGACGAAACCGGGCAGGCCGACACGACCGAGCGCAAGGTGGAGATCTGCCGGCGGGCGTACCGGCTGCTCACCGAACAGGCCGGATTCGACCCGAGCGACATCATCTTCGACCCGAACATTCTCGCGGTGGCGACCGGACTCGAAGAGCACAACGGCTACGCCCTCAACTTCATCGAGGCGACGCGGACGATCAAGCGGACCTGCCCCGGCGCCCTCGTCAGCGGCGGCGTCAGCAACCTCTCGTTCTCGTTCCGCGGCAACAACCCCGTGCGCGAGGCGATGCACTCGGCGTTCCTGTATCGCGCCATCGCCGCGGGCATGGACATGGGCATCGTCAACGCCGGTCAGCTCGTGGTCTACGAAGACATCGAGCCGGATCTGCTGACCCACGTCGAGGACATCATCTTCAACCGCCGCCCGGACGCCACCGAGCGGATGGTGCGGTTCGCCGAAACCGTCAAGGGAAGCGGGACGACCCGCACGGAGGACCTGACCTGGCGACAGGGAACGGTGCACGCGCGACTCTCGCACGCCCTCGTGCGCGGCATCGCGGACTACGCCGAAGCCGACGCGGAGGAGGCCCGGCAGGCGCTGGCCCGGCCCCTCGACGTCATCGAAGGGCCGTTGATGGACGGCATGAAGGTGGTCGGCGACCTGTTCGGCGCCGGCAAGATGTTTCTGCCGCAGGTGGTGAAGAGCGCGCGGGTCATGAGGAAGGCGGTCGCGTACCTCGAGCCGTTCATGGAACAGGAACGGCTGGCGACCGGCGCCCGAACCTCCGCGAAGGGCAAGGTCGTTCTGGCCACCGTCAAGGGGGACGTGCACGACATCGGCAAGAACATCGTGGCCGTCGTGCTGCGGTGCAACGGTTACGAGGTGGTCGACCTGGGCGTGATGGTCCACTGCGACACCATTCTGCAGACCGCGGCCGACGAGAACGCCGACATAGTGGGCCTGAGCGGGCTCATCACGCCGTCGCTCGACGAGATGGTGTTCGTGGCGAAGGAGATGCAGCAGCGCCGGCTCGAACGGCCGTTGCTGATCGGCGGCGCGACCACCAGCCGCCAGCATACCGCGGTGAAGATCGCCCCCGCCTACGACCGCAGCACGGTGCACGTGGCCGACGCCTCGCGGGTGATCGACGTCGTGTCCGGCCTTCTCAATCCGGACCGGCGGACCGAGCTCGACCGGGCGAACCGGGCGGACCAGGCCGCCCTGCGGGAGCAGTACGCGAAGCGCCGGGCCAAACCGCTGCGTTCCTACGCCGAGGCGCAGGCCGACCGGTTCCAGGACGACTGGACGGCGGCCGACCTGCCGGCGCCGGCGTTTCTCGGGCCGCGCCGGCTGGACCCGATTCCCCTCGACGACGTGACGCCGTTCATCGACTGGACGTTCTTCTTCGCGGCGTGGGAGATCAAGGGGCGCTTCCCCGCCGTGCTCGACCACCCGGCGTACGGGGAGCAGGCGAGATCGCTGCATGCGGACGGGACCGCGCTTCTTCAGCGCGTGGTCGACGAGCGGCGCCTGACCATCCGCGCGGTGTTCGGGTTCTGGCCGGCCCTCAGCGACGGCGACGACATCGTCGTCTTCGAGCCGGGCGCGACGGCCGACGGCGGCGCCGAGCGGCTGCGCCTTCCGATGCTGCGCCAGCAGGATCCGCAGCCCAAGGGCCGGGCCCACCGCTCGCTCGCCGACTTCGTGGCGCCGCTCGGCAGCGGGCGGCTCGACCACATCGGGGCGTTCGCGGTCACCGCCGGCCTCGGCGCCGACACCCTCGCGGCCGAGTACGAGGGGGACCACGACGACTATCACGCCATCATGGTGCAGGCGCTGGCCGATCGCCTCGCAGAGGCTGCGGCCGAGTACCTGCACGCCGAGGCCCGGCGCCAGTGGGGCTACGCCGCGGGCGAGCGGTTGACCCAGGACGACCTGCTGCGCGAGCGGTACCGCGGCATCCGCCCCGCCTTCGGATATCCGGCGTGCCCGGACCACAGCGGGAAGTTCGCGCTGTGGGACCTCCTCGAGCCCGGTTCGATCGGCATGGGCCTGACGGAAAGCGGGGCGATGACGCCCGCCGCCAGTGTCAGCGGGCTCTACCTCGCGCACCCCGAGGCGCACTACTTCTCGGTCGGGCGCATCGGGGCCGACCAGGTGGAGCGGTACGCCCGCCGCAAGGGGTTCACGATCGCCGAGGTCGAGCGCTGGCTCCGGCCGCTGCTGGCGTAGTCAGGTCGCTCGCGGATCCGCGGGGATGTATGATCACGGGCCGTCGCCGATGGAGTATCACATCAGACAGTACGGGCTGCAGCAGGGTTCGCTCGAGATTCAGTATATCGAGGAGTTCTTCGGTGAGTTCCCGCGCCGCAAGACCTCGTCCGAGGTCGTAGCCAGACTGGGCAGCCGCGACCACCAGATCGTCATGGCGGAGGCGGCGCTGCCCGACGCTCCCGACACGGTGGTGCCGGTGGCGTTCAAGGTGTCGCACGAGTTGCGCCGCCACGAAACCGACGCCAAGCTCGCCGACCTCGTGGCCCGCCTGGGCGACTGCGTCCGATTCGACGATCGCAAGATCCTCTACAGCTGGATCGGAGGCACCCGCCGCGACTGGCGGGGCCAGGGGTTCTTCCGCGCGCTGACCGAGCAGCAGGAGGCCTGGGCCATGGACAACGGGTTCGACGAGGTCGTCGTCAAGACGAAGAACCGCTTCTACGCCATGCGCAGCACCCTCGACCATCTGGAGTTCGACGTCATCAAGCTCGAGGTCGATCCGGATGACCCGGGGGCTTCTAAGGTGTATCTGAGCAAGCGGCTCGGCCGGGAGGTCGTCGACCGGCACCGCAGCACCCGGGCGGTCGTCAACGTCGGGTAGTCCGTTGTGACTAGCCGTCCCTCCCCCGTCGCCCTCGTCGCCGCGTTCGCCGCGATCTATCTCATCTGGGGGTCGACGTACCTCGCCATCCGCTGGGGCGTGGCCGAGATTCCGCCGTTCCTGATGGCCGGCGTGCGCTTCTCCGGCGCCGGACTCGCGTTCGTCGCCTGGGCCGGATACCAGAGGGCGGCGCGACCGACCGCCCGAGACTGGATGATGACGGGCCTCGTCGGCGTGCTGATGGCGGCCGGCGGGAACGGGCTGGTCACTTGGGCGCTGCAGCGCGTGCCGTCCGGCCTCGGCGCCCTCCTCGTCTCCATGGTGCCGTTCTGGGTGGCGCTCGCCGACTGGTGGCGGCCCGGCGGCGCCCGCCCTCCCGCACGGGTGATTCTCGGGCTCGTGCTGGGGTTCGCGGGGGTCGCGCTGCTCGTCAACCCGTCGGGGACGGCGAGCGCGGGCACCCTCGACCCCGTCGGGGCGGGCACCATCGTCGTGGCCAGCCTGCTGTGGGCCGCGGGCTCGGTCTGCTCGCGCCACGTCCCGCAACCGCGGTCGCAGGCGCTGTCATCCGGCATGCAGATGCTCTGCGGCGGCGTGGTCCTGCTGGCGCTGTCGGTGTTCTGGGGCGAGCTGGCGGGGCTGGACTGGGGCGCGGTCTCCCCGGCCGCGTTCGGAGCCTGGGCCTACGTCGCGGTCTTCGGGTCGGTGGCCTACGGGTGCTACCTCTGGCTGCTGAAGGCGTCGATCCCGGCCAAGGCCGCCACCTACGCCTACGTGAACCCGGTCATCGCGCTCGTGCTCGGGTACTTCCTGGCCAACGAGGCGCTGTCCGCGTGGTCGCTGGGGTGCTCGGCCGTGGTGGTCGTGGCAGTGCTGCTGGTGGTGTCGAAGTAGCGCCGGGGGACCATCGTGGCCGGGTTGGTCGGGCCGGAAGCGGAGCCGTCAAGGCGCCGATTTCCCGTCGAGCGCGGCGTGGCGAAAGCAGTCGACCAGATGGTCGTTCACCAGGCCCGTCGCCTGCATGAACGCGTAGCAGATGGTGGGGCCGACGAAGCGGAATCCGCGGCTCTTGAGGTCCCGGCTCATCGACCGCGACTCGGACGTCTCGGCGGGAACTTCGTCCATGCCGCCCCACCGGTTCTGCCGCGGGCGTCCGTCCACGAACTGCCAGACGTAGCGGTCGAAGCTGCCGTGCTCGTCCTGAATCCGCAGAAAGGCGCGGGCGTTGCCGACGGCCGATTCGATCTTGCGCCGATTGCGGACGATCGCGGGGTTCTTGAGCAGCGCCGCCACCCGGCGGTCGTCGTAGCGGGCCACGGCGGCGGGGTCGAAGCCGTCGAACGCGTCCCGATAGCCCTCCCGCTTGCGCAGGATCGTGATCCAGGCGAGACCGGCCTGGGCCCCTTCCAGGATCAGCATCTCGAAGAAATGCCGGTCGTCGTGGACGGGGACGCCCCACTCCTCGTCGTGATACCGCCGATAGAGCGGATCGGAGCCGGCCCAGGGACACCGGCCGGTCATTGGGCGCTCGCGAGACGGTCGCGGGCCTGCTCGATGTCGCGGTGGAAGACGAACAGGGCGTCGGCCGTCTCCTGTTCGTCGGTGAAGTTGTAGGTTCGCCCGCCGCGCCGCTTCACGGTCAGCGTGTGCTCGAGATAGTCGACGGCGTGCTCCTCGATGTCGGCGAACGGAATCGAGAACGCGTCGCCGCCATCGGTCTCGTAGTGGAGGCCGGCGAGGTCGGCGCGCAGGACCCCGCTGCACGATCCGAATCGATGCCGGTGGACGACCGCGACCCGGGCATCGAGCCGGACATCGCGAAACCGCACCTCGATCGAGACGGGATCGTCACCGATCACGATGTCCCGGGCGAAGCCCTCGTATCCCTCCGCCGACACGTTGAGCCGGTGGGACCCGGGCGTCAGCTCGACCGCCTCGAACGGCGTCGTCCCCAGGAAGTCCCGGTCCAGGAAGACCGACGCCCCGGGCACGTCGCTCGACACCCGAAGCAGCGGCTCGAGCCGCGACGCCGGCGGCGGCGCGGCAGGCTCGGGCTCCGGCTCGGGCTCGGGTTCGGGTTCCGGCGCGCTGACCGCCGGCTCCGGTTCGGCGGGCGCCGGCTCGCGCGCCACGCGCCGCGCCGGCGGGTCGGCCGCGGTGGTGGCGGGGGCGCTCTCCCCGAACTGCGGGAACGACGGCAGCCAATCGGGGGACGACGTCCACAGGTAGTAGCCGGCCCCGGCAGCGATCGCGACCAGGCCAATCAGCAGAAAGCGCCCCTTGCGGGAGGGCGCCTCGGTCTCCGGTTCGTGCAGTAGCGACATCCCGATCGATCGTATCCGAGGTAACTCGAAAACCGCTACACAACCCGCCCGGCGGCAATGAGGACCACGGTGCGGCAAACCCGCGCGCAGCCGGCGGGTGGGTCGGCGGGCTTTACCGGCGGACGTTTCGGCGGGAGAATTCCCGGACCGGGTGGACCGACCCGGAAATGCAATCCGTAATGACGTGGGGAGATGGAACGTGAGACGACCAATCCTGGCGGTGGGGCTGCTCGTGCTGGCGGGGCCGGGGCTGCCGGCCGGCGAAGCCGCGGCGCAGCCGGCGCAAGAGCTGTTCGTGACCCCGTTGAGCCTCGACGAGATGCGGGACAAGCAGGCGGTGGTCGAGACGACCGCGGGGACCTTCGTCATCGATCTGTTGCCCGAGGCGGCCCCCAACCACGTCGGGTTGTTCCTGCAATCGGCGAATGAGGGGACCTACGACGGCACCAGCTTCCACGCGATGGTATCGCGCGGCATCATCCAGGGCGGGGACCCGATATCCTCGGACCCCGCCCGCCGCGACGAGCACGGTCGGGGGGGCCTGGGCCTTGTGGCGGCCGAGCCGAACGACGAACGGCATACGCCGGGCACGGTGTCGGCGGTGGGGGTGCCGGGCAATCCGAACAGCGAGGGGCTCCAGTTCCTGATCTGCGTCGTGGCCCAGCCCGGGCTCGACGGCCACCACACCGTCTGGGGACGGGTGGCGGAGGGGCTGCCGGTGGTGACCCGCATCTCCGAGACCCCGGTCGACGCCCAGGGCAAGGCGACCGAACGGATCGAGATCGTGTCGGTGTCCATCCGCGACTGGCAGCCACCGCCGCCGCCGCCGTTCACGACCGAGACCGTCGACGAGCTCGCCGCGTATCGCGCGGTGCTGGAGACGAGCGCCGGACCCATTACCCTCGAGCTGTTCCCCGACCGCGCGCCCGGGCACGTCCGGAACTTTCTGCGGTTGGCGCAGGCG
This sequence comes from Vicinamibacterales bacterium, assembly GCA_965229825.1. GTDB lineage: Bacteria > Acidobacteriota > Vicinamibacteria > Vicinamibacterales > UBA8438 > JAJEEA01. The sequence goes on along the minus strand of CBDDJQ010000004.1, from coordinate 23,177 downwards.
GGGGTGTTCGACGGCATGGCGTTCCACCGCGTCGCCCGCGGATTCGTCATTCAGACCGGCTTCCTGCCGAGCCGCAGCACGCCCCTGACCGAGGAGCAGCGCAGCCTGATCACCACCCTCGAACCGGAGCTCAGCGACACGCCGCACGTGAAGGGCATCGTGTCGATGGCGCGCGGCGACGACCCCGCGAGCGCCGACACGTCGTTCTTCATCGTGACCGCCCGCGCCGGCGCGCTCGACGGGGTCTATACGGTGTTCGGGCGGGTCGTCGACGGCATCGACGCGGTGGACCGCATCGAGGCGGCGCCGGTCGACGGGGAGACCCCGCTGCAGCGCATCGATCTCACCCGCATGCGGCTCGATCAGGTCGGCCAGCCCTGATTCGTCAACCGCCCGGCTCGGACTGCCCGCGCTCGAGCAGGGCCGTCGCGATGTCGACGTAGCGGCCGACGGCGGCCCGCAGCTCGTCCACCTCGACGTACTCGTCGGCGGTATGCGCCAGCAGCACCGAGCCCGGTCCGAAGAGCAGCGGCCGGCCCCAGGCGGAGAGGAACGGGATGTCGGTGGTGAACCGGAACGCCGCGGTGTCGAACCCCGGCACCGTGATCAGCTCCACCGGCGGCACCTCGGCCACGTCCTCCAAGTCGACCCAGTGCTTCAGCGGCCCGAGGGCCGCCCGCACCTCCGCGGCCGGGCCCACGGTGCGGAAGTTGACCTCGGCGCTCGCCACCGGCGGCACCACGTTCGGGGCGATCCCGCCGTCGAGCAGGGTCACCGTGTAGCTCGTATCGCCGAGCGCCGGGCTCGACGGCAGCCTCAGCGTGCGGAGCGCCACCAGGGCGTCGACGAGCTTCTCGATCGCCGAGACGCCCTCCTCCGGGTGCGAGGAATGGGCGGTCCTGCCGCGGGCGGACAGCCGCACCCGACAGACGCCGCGGGTCGCGATGCCGAGGCGGCTGTCGGTCGGCTCGCCGTTGAGGAGGTAGCGCGAGCCCCGCGGGGTACGGTTCGCGGCGTGCGCGCCGTGGCTGCCGCGCTCCTCCCCCACCACGAGGAGCAAACCGACCCGGGTCTCGCCGCCCGCCCGCAGCCGTTCGAGCGCCCCGACCTGCGCCGCCGCGATGCCCTTCGCGTCGCAGGCGCCGCGTCCGTGGAGCCGGCCGTCCTCCTCGCGGCTCGGAAAGTGGGGCGGCACGCAGTCGAGATGGGTCGACAGCACCACGTCCGGCGGCCCGAGGGCGACGTAGAGGTTGATGCGATCCCCCTCGACCGGTTGCTCCTCGACGTCGTACCCGCGGTCCCGCAGCCACCCCGCCAGCCACCGGGCCACCGGCCCCTCCCGTCCCGTCGTCGAGTCGATGTCGATGAGCGACCGGGCCAGCTCGACGACGTCGAAGGGAGATTGGGCGCCGGCATCGCGACTGGACATCGTTCGTGTGCTCCGTGTTGCCGGTCCGATGACCGGATCCGATCCGCTACGGGTCTTGCGAGAGCGAGCGTACCATGGAGGCATGGCGCCGATGCTGTCGAGACCTGCGATGCCCTCAGGGCAGCCGGCGCACCGGACGACAAGGCTCGCGCGGCAGCGGAAGAAATCGCAGGTTTCGAAGACCGCCTGGCCGCGATCGAATCGGACCTGAAGCTCCCCAAGTGGATGATCGACATCCTTCCTCGACGCGGGGAAGGGGGGCAGAGGGGGGCTCTGCCCCCGCCGTGCTAGAGCCAGCGTCGAGAGGACCACCGAGTGAACCGCACCCCGGAACGCGGCCGACGACGCCCACCGCTCGCACCGCGACGGGGTCGTCCTCGCCCAGCATCTCGTCGAGGACTGCGACGGCCAGTCGCTCTGGAGACGTGGCGACGCCCCCGGTGAACACGCTCAGCGATGACCGCGACGGTCCCCATTGCCGCGCCGTCGAGCCCCGGGGCGGGGTATGCTCTCCCGTACCTCCGACATGCCAAGACCCAAACCGGACCTGACCGACGAGGAACGCCGCTACTACGCTCGGGTCGAGGCCCGCGCGTCCCGGCTCGTGGCCGAGCTGCGAGAGCGGGCCGCGGCCGGGGAGGACCTGCCCACCGAGGGGGCGTTCTTGATTCGCGTCCGAGAGCTCATCGAGGCGATCGGCGACGCCGACGACATCACCATCGGCAAGCGGGACGTGGCGCTGTTCGCGGAGCTGGCCGCGACGATGGCGCTGGAAACCGCGGCCGAGTCCATCGCGGACGAGCCGGCGACTCCGCGCCCCGGAACTCTGCACTGACTCCGAGCCGATTGGCGACTTGTCGGGCCGGAGCCTGATCCGGATCGTGGAGATGTTGGCCAACGATCTCGTCGAATTCAAGGTCGCGTAAAGGGTTCGGCGACGGCGCCTGTGGTGTCTGGTGGGCTGTGAAAATCGAGGCCATTCGAAGCACGGCCCCGGTACTGCGGCGCCCGTCGCCGGAATACTCACCATGCGAATCAACGCAGCCGTCGAGGGTCAGGGCCAGCGCGGTACGAGCGCGAAAAGCAGCGGCTGATCGGGGCTCCGGCCGCCCAGGTTCCGCGAGGCCCCTTAGGGTCTGCGCAAAAATAACTTCCTGCAAACGGCTGTAGTGTCGCAGTAGAACGCGGCGGTCAAGCACGCTCGCGCCCGGTGACTTCTCCACTCAGACAGGGCGAATTTCGGATTGAAGGGTAGCAATCCGACCTCGAGTTGTGGCATGATTGCGGAATCTATAGTCCGTAATGGTGCCACAATGAGACCAACCCAATTCTCCGTCGACACCGTCGTCGCCCTGCTCCGAAAGCAGACCGTCGCTGCCCTGCCCGACGTGATGGCCGCCCTCGGTCCCCGCGTCAGCAGGCGCACCGCGTTCCGCAAGCTCAGGGACCTCGACGCCCGCACCAGCTACTCCCATCGCGGCGGCTACTATACGCTCGACGAGGTCGCCGACTTCGACCAACACGGGCTGTGGGCGTTCGCCGGCGTCCGCTTCTCCCGCGCCGGCACCCTCGTCGCAACCGCCGAGGCGTTTGTCAACGACGCGGAAGCCGGACACTTCGTCGACGAGCTCGACAACCGGCTCGGTGTCGGCACCCAGGACGCCCTGCGCAAGCTCGTCGGCGACGGCCGGCTGACGCGGCACAAGCTCGCCGGCCAGTTCCTCTACTGCGCCACCGACCACGCGCAAAAGACGCATCAACTCCGCGCCCGACGGCTGCTGATGGCCACGCCCGGACTCGGGCGGCCCCTGCCCGACGCCGACCTGATGCCCGAGGAGTTGCGCGCCGCCATCGTGTTGTTCGCCAGCCTCCTCGACGAGCGCCAGCGCCGGCTGTTCGCCGGACTCGAATCGCTCAAGTGCGGGTGGGGCGGCGACCGGCGCATCGCCACCCTCCTCGGCATCGACCCGTCGACCGTCGCCGTCGGCCGGCGGCAGCTCGTCGGTCGCGATGTCGAGGTCGACCGGGTGCGGCGCGCGGGCGGCGGACGAACACCGACGGAAAAAAAACGCCGGAAGTCATCGCCCGCATCGAAGCCCTGATGACCCACGAGACGGCCGGCGACCCGGTCAGCGGCCTGAAGTGGACACGCCGCACGACCGCCAAGCTCGCCGACGAACTCCGCGGGCTCGGCATCCACGTCTGCCCGCAGACCGTCGCGCGACTGCTCAAGGCCATGGGCTACTCGCTGCGCGTCAACCACAAGAAGCTCGCCGGCGCCTCGCATCCGAACCGAGACCGGCAGTTCCGGCACATCACCGACTTGCGCGAGCGCTGCGCCGCCGACAACAGCCCCCTCATCAGCGTCGATACCAAGAAGAAGGAGCTCGTCGGCACGTTCCGCCATCCCGGCGCCAAGTGGGACCGCAGCCCCGAACTCGTCAACGACCACGACTTCCGCTCCGACGCCGACGGCCTCGCCGTGCCCTACGGCATCTACGACCCCCGCGCCAATGCCGGCACCGTCTTCGTCGGCAGAACCGCCGACACCCCGGCGTTCGCCGTCGACTGCATCGAGAAGTGGTGGCGCACCGAAGGCCGCAGGCGCTATCCCGAAGCCAAAACCCTGCAGATCCTGGCCGACGGCGGCGGCAGCAACAGTTGCACGGCGCGCGCCTGGAAGTTCAACCTGCAACATCGCCTCTGCAACCGGCACGGCTTGCCCGTGCGGGTCGCCCACTACCCGCCCGCCACGTCGAAGTGGAACCCCATCGAACACCGCCTGTTCTGCGAGATCAGCAAGAACTGGGCCGGTCGCCCCCTCGACAGCTTCGAGACCATCCTGAAGTACCTGCGCACCACACGCACCTCCACCGGACTGAGGGTCCGCGCCCACCTGGTGCGGAAGACCTACGAGACCGGCGCCAAGGTCACCGACGCCCAAATGCGAGAGCTGCGCATCACACCGAACGGCGTCATGCCCAAATGGAACTACACCATCGAACCCATGTGACAAAAACGGGAATCTATTTTTGCGCCGGCCCTAAGGCCAGCTGATATCGCGGCGAAAATCGGCTCTCCTCAAACGGGTGTGGGTGGGTTGAGGCGCGATCGGCGGGTCGGCGAGGGGTGCTGGCAGTTCACCTGACCGGCGGCGGGCGTGGCGCACCGTGGCGGGATATAGTCGGAGCGGAGTAGCTGCGGGCCGGCCGGCGTGTCAACGCGCTACGCGCGTCCTTCGCTGCGCTGCGGCCCTTCGGGTGACACACCGTCCGTCCCTCCGCTCAAGCAGCAGATATGGGCCTTGCGGCCCGGCCTGGACGGGGGCGTCCCGGCCGTCCACGACAACGCGGAAAGCGCGACGGCTGGCGGTTCGGGGATAGACGCTGGCTGATTGCCCCAACGGCCACCTCGGGTCCCGGCGCCGGCGGCGGACGCCCGTTGGGCGGGGCCAAGGGTGTTGTCGGGGCCGCGTGCGTCGTCTCGCTTGGCGGAAGCGGTTGCAAACGCAAGGGGCTTCCTGGTCTCATGGGCGTGTATCACCACGACCCGCGAGGAGGAGAGCCCCATGCGTCTGACTACGTTACTACGGCGGCTGTTGGGTGTCACGCAGATGTACGTCAAGCAGGTGGAAATGGCCGCCGACGGTCCGTTGACGGTGTCGGTGGAGCCGGCGTGGCGGCGTTCCCGGTGCGGGACGTGCGGGAAGCGGTCGCCGCGGTATGACCGGCAGCCGGTGCGCGAGTGGCGGCATCTGTCCTGGGGCCGGATGCCGGCGTGGCTGCGGTATGCGCCGTGGCGGGTGTCGTGCCGGCGTTGCCGCGGGGTGAAGGTGGAGCAGGTGCCGTGGGCGAGCGGCAGCAGCGTGTTCACGTCGGGGTTCGAGGAATTGGCGGCGTATCTGGCGCAGGTGACGGACCGGACGGCGGTGAGCCGCCTGCTGGGGATATCGTGGGTGACGGTGGGCAGCATCGTGGAACGGGTTGTGGCGCGGCGGCTGGACGGGGCTCGGTTCGCCAAGCTGAGACGAATCGGCGTCGATGAGTTCAGCTACCGGAAGCGTCACCGCTACCTGACGATCGTGGTTGACCATGACGAGCGTCGGGTGGTTTGGGCGGGGCGGGGGCGCAGCGCCGAGACGCTGGGGGCCTTCTTCGAGCAGTTGGGACCTGGTGGCTGTGCGCGGATCGAGTTGGTGACGGCGGACCTGGCGTCGAGCTGGCAGAAGGCGCTGCGGGCGTGGGTTCCGCACGCGCGGGTGGTGTTCGACCGGTTTCACGTTGAACGGCTTGCGGCGGATGCGGTTGACGAGGTGCGGCGTTCGGAGCAGCGGCGGCTGGCCTCGGAGCCGGAGGATGCGAAGGCGCTCAAGGGGACGCGCTATGCGTTGCTGAAGCACCCGGCGCGGCTGAGGCCTGGTGAGGCCCGGCGTCTGGAGACGTTGCGTCGTAAGAACCGGGCGCTGGACCGGGCCTACGAACTGAAGGAGTACCTGGCGACGATCCTGGGGCAGGCGACACCCGAGGATGCGCCGGCGCTGCTCGATGAGTGGCTGGAGTGGGCTGCGCGGTCCCGCCTGACGCCGTTCGTGAAGCTGGGGCGTACGATTCGGAAACACGCTGAAGGCATCCTGGCGTACCTGGACACGAAGATGACGAACGGTCCGGTGGAGGGCATCAACAACAAGCTGCGGGTGATCGCGCGTCGCGCCTATGGCTTCCACTCGCCCGGCGCGTTGATCTCGATGCTGTTCCTCTGCTGTGGAGGCATAGAACTGGCGCCGCCGCTACCCACACGCATTTGAGGAGACTCCCTTATTGACGTTTACCAAAATAAGGGCCGATTTCTATACCGTTACGCAGGATCTTTCTTAGAGCACGCCGCCAAACTTTGTTTCCAATCTGCATTTCCAGAGTCAGGAGCACTTCGTATCCCAAATACGCAAGGCACGCGACCCAGAACCTTCGAAATAGACTGCTTAGTTGGAACCGATGCCCTCGAAATAAAATGGCGCGACGCCACTACGGATGGTGACCATATCACGAAAGAGCATACGAGGATTCAGGCCATAGCCAGCGCCGGCTACACACCAATCCGCGTCATGTTTTACTATCCCAATAGAACCCAAGCAATGAAGATTCAGAAGGCTTTGCAGACTCTATACGCAGGCCTAAACGGCTCCTACTATTTTGGTGATGCTGCTTGGTTATATGTATATACGCGCACAGGCATCAATCTGAAATCCATCCTTGAAGACCTAGCAGAGGACAGAGGCGACTGAGAATGCACACTGAAGTGCGCCATGGCGATTGTTTAGATATAGCAGGTGCTTTGCCACCCGGCTGCGCTCGCCTTGTCTATCTTGATCCACCTTTCTTTACACAGAAAACGCACACTCTTCGTACACGCGATCGAAAGCGCACGTTTTCCTTTGAAGACCTTTGGTCGTCACATAAAGAGTATACACATTTTCTCAATCTCCGACTCAGAGCGTTTCATCGTATTGTAGCCGATGATGGTTCTCTGTTTTTTCATTGCGACCGTAGGGCGTCACACCTTGCACGTGCTTTATTAGATTCTATTTTCGGAGAGATCAATTTCCGGTCTGAAATTATTTGGCATTATCGCCGGTGGTCGAACTCCCAACGGAATTTGTCTTCGGTTAGCGGGTCGTGGCGAGAAAATCCACGAAAAGGTGTGCAGGTACGGCGGGCGTGTGCCGATACGTGAAGTATGGCGCGCAAGAGCGATGACCGCGGCGGTTCGAAGGGTCCTGGGCCTCAGCGAGACCCTCGGGACGTGCGCATCGAGCGCCTCGAACGAGACAAGGCGAAGCTGATCGAGGAGCGGGATCACTGGAAGCGCCGCAGCGAGCATCTGGAGAAGGAGCTCGAGGCGGCGCGGCGCGCCGGCCGCCGACAAGCGGCCCCCTTCGCCAAGGACCGTCCGCAGGGACGCGGCGGGCGTCCCGGGCGGCGAGCCGGGGCGGAGTACGGCAGGCAGGGGCGCCGCCGGCCGCCGACGCAGGCTGACGAGACCCACGTGGCGCCGGCCCCGACGAGCTGTCCGGACTGCGGCGGCGCGGTCGCGCTGGACCGTGTGGCGTCGCAGTATCAGGAAGACCTGCCCGAGGTGCGTCCCCTCGTGCGGCGCTTCGACATCGAGGTGGGCCACTGCTCGCAGTGTCAGCGGCGCGTGCAGGGCCGGCACGCGCTGCAGACCTCCGACGCGTTGGGCGCGGCTGCCGCTCAACTGGGCCCGAACGTCGCCGCGCTGGTCGTCGAGTTGCACACCGAGCTGGGCATGCCGCTGGAGAAGGTCGTCCGCGTTCTGCGGACGCAGTTCGGACTGTCGGTGACCAAGGGCGGCCTGGTCCAACTGCTGCACCGCACCGCCGACGCGGCGGCGCCCGCGTATGCGGCGCTGCGCGAGCAGGTCCGCTGCAGTCCGGTGGTCACGCCGGATGAGACCGGCTGGCGGGTGAACGCGATCCTCCACTGGCTGTGGGCGTTCGCCACCCCGGAGACGACGGTCTATGCCATCTGCGACGGCCGGGGGTTCGCCGAGGCGGCGGCGGTTCTCGGCCCCGACTTCGCCGGCGTGCTGGTGCGGGACGGGTGGGTGGCCTATCGCGGCTTCAAGAAGGCGCCGCATCAAACGTGCCTGGCCCACCTCTTGAGACGGTGCAAGGACTTGCAGGCCGCTCATCCCGACAGCCCGTGGGCGGGCGCGGTGCAGGCGGTCCTGCGGGACGGCCTCGCCCTGCGGGACCGCTCGAACGCGGGCGAAATCAGTGAGCACGGTCTGGCGTCGGCCCGCGGTCGGCTCGCCGCCCGGCTCGGCCGGCTGATCGACACCGCGCCGCCGTTGGCCGCCGCCGAGCGCTTCGCCAAGCACTTGGCCAACGAATTCCCGGCGGTGTTCCTCTTCTTGTGCGACCCGTCGATCGACGCCACCAACTGGCGGGCCGAACAGGCCATCCGACCCGCAGTGGTCACGCGTAAGGTCTGCGGCGGCAACCGCACCCGGCGCGGGGCCGACACCCAGCAGGTGCTGGCCAGCGTCGTGCGTACCGCCCGCCAACGCAACCTCGACCCGCGCTCGCTGATCACGACGATGCTGTGCGCCCCCGAACCCGTCGTGCCCGAAGCGCTTGCGTTGCCGCCGCCCGCCTGACGCCGGGCGGCGTGGAAACCGCTCATCCGCTTCCCGTCCTCCTGCGCGCCCCCGGCCCGCACTCAATCCGCGCCGTCCCGCCGCCGCCCGAGCCCGCGACCCGTGGGTTTCGCCGCCAGCGGCGGGAACGCCACCAGGCAGCTCGCCGCTGTTCGCGGCGTCGGTCCCCGCCGCGTGTCCCTCATGGCGGCGGCGCCGTCGCCGGGACCCGCGTGGTCTCGCGCCGCCGCGGGGGACCGGGGCGCCGCGGAGCCGCCAGACCCAGCGCTCCGCGAGCGAACCAGCCGGACCGACCGTCGCTGCCGATGACGCGCCGACAAGCTGCCTTGGCGACAATGGGACTGCGAGTCTGCCATGGGCGCTCTCAACAGCGACATGCTCTGCACAGGTCCGCCGGCCGGCGAGTCGCCCCTCGTGCCCCTCGTTTCCGGCCTCCTCACAGCCACAGAGACCGACGCTGCGATGCCGACAAATCTGCGCGGGGACAACCTCGTCATGCAGCAACTTCCCCGACGGCTCGGTTCATTTCCGCCCATTTCCACTGGAGAAAATCAGTCCCGCACCCGGTAAGCTCCCGCGCCATGGCCAGTCGGTCGCGGAGGTAGGCGAGGTAGGAATGAATGCCGAGCGTCCACGTGTCCCGGTACGCCTTGACCATCTCGGGCTCGCGGGTGAGGTCCTGCTGCCGGTCCTTCACGTCGCGCTGGCCGAGCTGCGGCTGGAAGTTCGAGGCGAACTTTATGCCGTAGGGCGGGTCGACGTAGATCATCTGGACCTTGCCGGCAAGGTTCTCTCGTTGGGCCAGGCTGGCCATCACCTGGAGCGAGTCGCCCAGGATCATCCGGTTCGCCCAGTCGACGTCGTGCCGGTAGAACTGCACCGCTTCGGCGTAGTCGAGTTGCGGGTCGGCGAACAGATTCCGCTGCACGTCCTGCCGCGCCAGCACCCGCAGGATCGCCTGCGTCGAGACCCGCTCGTGCATGTGGAGCGCAACCGGCTCCACCGCGAACCACGGCTTCTCGCGCTTGCCGCTCCATTCCAGCCACGGCTCGTGCCGGCGCAGGGCGTCCGCGAGGACGTCGGCTTCCTCCGCCGTCAACGCTCTCTCCCGGGCCGTCGCCAGAAGCTCGGGAAGCTGGTCGGCCACTGCCGGCTCGGGCGACGACCGCAGGACCGGCGGCAGATGGGGGTTGTACGCGTACTGCACGGCCGGCGCCTCGCGGACGACGCCATGCGCTTCGATTCCGGCCGGCGGGATGTTCTTCCGTTTGGCGGAATATGTAATCGACGTGACGGCCGCACGGGACTCGTTCGGGCTGGCTGTTCCAGCGCGCTTCTTCCGTGGCATACGTCTTGATTGTAGTCGTACCGGCGCTGAACCGGAGAAACGGACCGTGCCGCCGTGGGAGGGGGCAACGCCTACGGCGACGAGACGCCACGTTGCACGCACGAGCGCGTGGACGGGGCGACAGTTTCGCGGGTTGCCACGCAAGGATGCGGGTGGCCGAGCCCCGAGGGCCCGGCCACTGGAGAGATCACGCGAGGACTTCGTGCACCACCCGGGCCGGCTCGACACCGGTCAACCGCGCGTCGAGACCGCGGTGCTTGTGGGTGAACCGCTCGTGGTCGATGCCGAAGAGGTGGAGGATGGTCGCCTGGAAGTCCCGGATGTGGACCGGTTCCTTGACGATGTTGTACGAGAAGTCGTCGGTCTCGCCATGCACTACCCCGCCCTGCACGCCGCCGCCGGCCATCCACAGGCTGTAGCAGCGCGGATGGTGATCGCGGCCGTAGTCGGTGGGGGTCAGCCGGCCCTGTGAATAGATGGTGCGGCCGAACTCGCCGCCCCAGATGACGAGGGTCTCGTCGAAGAGCCCGCGTTCCTTCAAATCCTGGATGAGGGCCCACGCGGCGCGGTCGACGTCACGCGCCTGCGCCGGCAGCACCTGGGGGGCGAACGAGTGCACGTCCCAGCCGCGGTGATAGATCTGGACGAACCGCACGCCCCGCTCCACGAGCCGCCGCGCCATCAGCGCGGCGTTCTGGAACTTGCCGGCCTGCTTCGCTTCCTCGCCCCAGCGTTCGAACGTGCTGTCCGGCTCGCTCGAGAGGTCGGCCATCTCGGGCACCGACGACTGCATGCGGAAAGCCATCTCGTACTGCTCGATGCGGGCCAGCGTCTCGGGGTCGCCGACCTGCTCGTGCCGCAGCCGGTTCAGCTCGCCGAGCCCGTCGAGCATCTCGCGCCGCACGCCCGGCGACACGCCGTCCGGGTCCCGCAGATAGAGCACGGGGTCGGCCCCGGTGCGCAGCCCCACCCCGGCGTACTCGGGCGACAGGAACCCGGCGCTCCAGAGCTTGGCGGAGATCGCCTGCACGCCGGCGCGCGGATGGCTGCGCTCGGCGTTCATGACCACGAACGTCGGCAGGTCCTCGTTCATGCTGCCGAGGCCGTAGGCGAACCACGCCCCGATGCACGGCCGCCCCGGAATCTGCTGGCCGGTCTGGATGAAGGTGATGCCCGGCTCGTGGTTGATGGCGTCGGTGTGCATCGACCGGATGACCGCCAGGTCGTCGGCCATGCTCGCGGTGTGCGGCAGCAGCTCGGAGAACCACGCGCCGCCCTGCCCGTGCTGCGAGAACTCGAACACCGACGGAGCGATCGGGAAGCGGGACTGACCCGAGGTCATCGTCGTCAACCGCTGTCCCTGACGGATGGACTCGGGCAGGTCCTTGTCGTACCAGTCCCGCATCTTCGGCTTGTAGTCGAGCAGGTCCATCTGCGGCGGCGCGCCCATCATGTGCAGGTAGATGCAGCGCTTCGCCTTGGGCGCGAAGTGCGGCAGGGACGGCAGCCCCCCCACCGCCGCGCGGTCCTGTCCCGGCAGCGCGAACGCATCGTCCGCCAACAGATTGGCCAGCGCCAGCCCGCCGATCCCCCTGGCGGTGCGGCTGAAGAACTGACGCCGCGTCTCGGCTCGAACGGCTTCCTTGAATGGATGCATCGGTATCCTCTCGCCGTGAGCAGCCCGTGGCGGAAGACCCCGCTGCATTCGACCGATGCAACGTGGGGTCACCCAGGGCTGAAGCTCGCGCCCTACTTGTTCAGGACCTCGTCCAGATTCATCAACTGGCTGGCCAGCATCGTCCACGCCGCCGACTCCGTCATCGGCAGCGCGGCGTCGGGCGCCGACTCTCCGACGTCCAGCAGACTCCGCGCCCCGTCGGCGTCGGTTCGATACAGATCGACGAACCGGTCATAGGTCCGCCGCGCCACCGCCCGCTCGGGCGCGGTGAAGTTGCGCGCCAGCAGGCGGGTCGTCATGTAGTCGAGCCGCGGGTCGAAGTCGTACCCGGCTTCGCGCATCGCCCGCTGCGCCAGATGCCGCGACGCCTCGACGAACTGCGTGTCGTTCATCGTCACCAGGGCCTGGAGCGGGGTGTTGGTCCGCTCGCGGCGCACCGTCGAATGCTCGCGCGTCGGCGCGTTGAAGATGTCCATCGACGCCGGCGGCGCCGACCGCTTCCAGAACGTGTAGAGACTGCGCCGGTACAGCTTGTCGCCGCTGTCCTGCTCGTAGACCCGGGTATTGCTCTGCGGCATGGCCACCGTCGACCAGACCCCCTCGGGCTGGTACGGCTTCACGCTCGGGCCGCCGATCGCGCGCACGAGCAACCCGCTCGCGGCGAGGGCCTGGTCGCGGACCATTTCGGCGTCCATCCGGAACCGGGGCCCGCGCGACAGCAGCCGGTTCTGCGGGTCCTGCTCGAGCTTTTCGGGAGTCATGGCCGCGGCCTGCCGGTAGGTGGCCGAAGTCACCAGGGCGCGGAAGAACTGCTTGACGTCCCACCCCGACTCGCGGAACCCGGCGGCCAGATGGTCCAGCAGCTCGGGGTGCGAGGGGGTCTCCCCCTGCGCCCCGAAGTCCTCGCTGGTCGCCACCAGCCCGGTGCCGAACACCTGCTGCCAGAACCGGTTCACGGTCACCCGGCCGGTCAGGGGATTCGCCTCGTCGACGAGCCATTGCGCCAAGCCGAGACGATTGCGGGGCAGCGACTCCGCCATCGGCGGCAGCGCCGCCGGCGTGCCCGCGACGACCCGCTCGAGCGGCTGGTCGTACATCCCGCGATTCAGCACGTGGGCCGCCGCCTCGCTGTCCGGCCGCTCCTGCATCACGTGAGTGGCGCTGCCGCGCCGCCGGACCTCGCGCCACTCGTCGTCCACCCCCTGGCGCCGGGCGCGCAGCCGGCGGTACGGCTCGTCCTGAATGCTGAGATAGCGCAGCCGCAGGGCGTCGCGCTCCGGCAGGGTCAGGCCCTCCGGCGACTTGACCGTCGCCCCCCGCAGGGTCCGCCACTCGGACACCACCTTGGCTTCCTGCACCGTGAGGGCCCGATTGAACACGCGGAGATCGGCGATGCCCCCGCCGCCGAAATGGCGGGTCTCGAGCACCCCGCGGTTGGTGGCGTCGCCCCGTCCCAGGTAGAACGGCTGGTCGGTGACGATGCTGCCCTCCGCCTTCGCGAAGAACTCGCTGCCCTGCTCCTCCACGCGCTCGCCGTTCCGATACACGTGCAACCCGCCGCGCTCGCCGGACCCGTCGTGGGTGAGCACGATATGGGTCCACTCGCCGGCCGGCATCCGCTTCGTGTTGATCGGCCCGACGCGGGCGGTGGTGGCCGCGCCGCGCGCGTTCCGTTCGCCGGTCAGCCGGAAGTTCAACTGCCGGGAGCCCAGCGTCACCGACCAACCGCGCCCGCCGTCCTGCTGATCGTACTGGCCGGCCACGACGAAATCCCCTTCGCCTTCCGGCTGATAGATCCACATCGCGATCGAGAACGGCGTGTCGCCGTCGAGAGCCAGGGACGGCAGCTCGGCCCAGGACTCGGCATCGAACCGGATGGCGGGATGGCCGTCGGGGCCGTCCTCGACCACGGCGCCGGGCTGGAGGGTGACAGGACGCCGCTCGCCCTCGTGGACGACGGCGGGACCGGCCGGATCGTCGAGCACCAGCGTCAGCAGCTCGGCCGACGGCTCGAGCGGCGTCTCGACCTCGCGGTGCTCGCCGCGGGTCAGCCACTCGATGAAGTCGGGGTTCACCGACGCCAGCCGCGCATCGAGTCTCGCGTCGAGCCCCGACGCCTCTTCGCGAAGCTGACGCCAGAGGTCACGGTCCGCGTCGTCGGGCACCACCAGGATGGGCGGCGGATCGGAGACGTTGCCGTCCATGACGTACTGGGTCGTGTTCCGGAAGAACGCGGTCATCGCGTAGAACTCGCTCTGGGCGATCGGATCGAACTTGTGATCGTGGCAGGTGGCGCATCCGACGGTCAGCCCGAGAAAGACGTTGCCGATCGTCTCGGCCCGGTCCTTGGCGTAGATCGCCTCGTACTCCTCAGGCACCACGCCGCCCTCGTTGGTGGTGATGTTGTTGCGCTGAAAGCCGGTGGCTACGAGCTGGTCCAGACTCGGTTCCGGCAGCAGGTCGCCGGCCACCTGCTCGACGATGAAGTCGTCGAACGGCTTGTTCCGGTTGAACGCCCGGATCACCCAGTCGCGCCAGGCGAACATCTCGCGGTAGTTGTCGATATGAATGCCGTGGGTGTCGCCGTACCGCGCCGCGTCCAGCCAGTAGCGGGCGCGATGCTCGCCCCAGTGGCTCGATTGCAGCAAGCGGTCGACGAGGGTCTCATAGGCCGTCTCGGAGGTGTCGTTCAGATAGGACGCCAGGAGACCGGGATCCGGGGGCAACCCCGTCAGATCCAGGGCCACCCGGCGGGCCAGCGTGGGCTTGTCCGCCTCGGTTGCGGGGGTCAGTCCCTCCGCCTCGAGCCGCGCGAGCACGAAGCGGTCGATCGGGTTGCGCACCCACGCCTCGCCGGTCACGACGGGGGGCGCCTGCTCCGCGACGGCCTCGAACGACCAATGCTGATCCCAGGAGGCACCCTCCTCGATCCAGCGGGTCAGCACGTCGATCTGCTCGGCCGACAGGGTCTTGTTGGACAACGCCGGCGGCGGCATCCGCAGGCGTTCTTCGCCGTGGGTGACGCGCTGGTACAGCAGGCTGGCCTCGGGGTCCGCGGGCACCACGGCGGCGCCCCGCGGGCGCGCCCCCAGCGCCCCCTCCTGCGTATCGAGCCGCAGGCCCGCGCGGCGGGTGCTCCGATCCGGACCGTGGCACGAGAAACAGTTGTCGGCCAGGATCGGCCGCACATCGCGCTGGAAGTCGACGGTGGCGGCCGTCGGCGGACCCTGTGCGACGAGGCCGACCGGGGCCGCCGGCAGCAGCGCCACCGCGCCGCCGGCCACGGTCAGGGCGAGAACCGAGCGACGAATGGACATGGTGTGAGCACTCCGCATGCGAGGTATCGGACACCCGTGAACGTATCGCTCCGCGCCCGCGAGGCGGACCGACCCCTCAGTCGCCGAAGCGCCGCGCGATTCCAGCCGCCAGTGCCCGGGCACACGGTCGCGGCCGCGCCATCGACGGCCCGGCCCTCCGGCCGTTGCGAGTCGCCGGACGCTGCCAATCAGTAGCGAAACAGCCGGGTGAACTTTACAACGAAAGCGCGGTTCTGGACCAAGGGAAACCGCTGGTCCGGCATCAGCAAGGTGTCGCGCTGATCGTTGTAGACGACGAACAGCTCGCTGCCGGGGCGGTACTCCCACCGCAGCCGCAGATTGGTGCTGAGGGCCTGCGCCGTCGAGTTGTACTGCATCAGACCGCTGAAGAAGATCCGCGGGGTGAACGTATAGGTCAGCCGCGTGATCGCCAGCGGCGCCGTGAAGGTCCCGGTCTGGAGCTTGACCTTGTTGACCGACACGCTGGGCTCGAACGAGAACTGGGGGGTGACCTCGATCCGGCCGCGCGAATAGCCCACCGAGGTAATCTCGCCGTTGTAGAACTGGCCGTGCTGCAGCGTCAAGGTGCCGGAGACGCGGCGCTGCGCACCCATCCCGTACGACATGTAATAGTCCCGGAACTCGTAGACGCCGGCCGGAATCGTGTAGTCGGTGCCCAGGACCCGCTCCCACGGTTGATCGAGGAACTCGTAGCTCTGCTGCATGTCGGCGGTGAACCGGTCGCTGTTCTCGAACTCGGTCTGGAAGTTGACCTGTGCGATTTCCGATTCGCGGACGCCGGCCACCGTCTCGAAGTAGTCGTAGGTGCCCCCGAACGTGAACTGGCGCACCGCCGGGAGCCCGCGCGGGCGGGGGCTGAACTTCGCCTGCGCGAACGTGCGCCGGAAATCGGCGCGGCGCAGGTACCCCACCTCCGGGTTGAAGTTGTCGCCGACCAGCAGGTGGTCGACGCTGAGCGCGTAGAGGTCACCGTTGTAGGTGAACGCGGCCTGGTAGCTCTCGTCCTCGCCGACGAGCCCGGGGGTCCGGGTCTTGGCGTAGTACCCGTTGAAGTTCACGTTGTCGTAGAACGAGAAGATGCCGTCAACGCCGAACGCCTCGTTCGACCCGTCACCGTTGAGGGCCACCGACCGGCCCGTGAAGAGGGCGCCCACGGAGCTCCGGCGCAGGAGGTCCCGCTTCACCCGGAGGGCCGTGAAATTGGTCGAGACCGCACTGCCCAGGACATCTTCGGTCTGGATGTTGAGGGCTCCCACGGTGAAATCGCCGACCTTGCCGGTCAGCCGCCCCCCGGCCTGAATCGGCACCGTGTCTCCCGATTCCAGACCGATCCTACGGCTGAAGAAGACCGTGGGCACGTCGCCGCCGCCGAAGAACCCGCCGGACGTGGGTCTCCCGCTCCCCATGGGCCCGCCGCCGCCGCCGAACTGTACCCCGCGGCCGAAGTCGAAGATGCCGCGCCCCTCGAGAAAGAACTCGCGCTTCTCGGGAAAGAACAGGCTGAAGCGCGTCAGGTTGACCTGGGCCTCGTCGACCTCGACCTGGGCGAAGTCGGTGTTGTAGGTGAAGTCCGCGGTCAGGTTCTCGGTCAAGCCGTACTTGACGTCGACCCCGAAGTCGCCGTCCCCGTCGTTGTAGACGTCCGAATTGACGTCGGTGGCCGTCGACCCGATCGCATACGGCTTGATCTCGAACGTCCGGTTGCCCGACGGCACGTCCAGCCCGGCCAGGGTGGCCGCCGCCGACAACCGGAACATCCCCGGTCCGGCGGAGATGGCGACGGGAGTAATGTAGTTCCACTCGTTCTTCCAGCGGACGTTGCGGCCGAGCTGGATGCCCCACACCTGCGATTCCCCGCCCCGGAATCGGATCGACTTGAAGGGAATCTCCATCTCGACGGTCCAGCCGCCCTCGAAGCGCCCGGTACGGACGTCCCAGATGGGGTTCCAGTCGCTGTTGGGATTGCCTTCGTCGGTGATCTGGTAGTCGAAGAACCCCCCGATCGGGTTGACCATGAACGCGAATCCGTTGCGCCGGTCGTAGAAGGTGTCGAAGGCGGCGCTGAACGAGTCGTTCTGAATGATCTGAAACGAGTCGCGCTGCATCTCGTTGGCGACCCAGCGCGACTCCGGCGCCGAATCCCAGTTGCGCGCCGACACGTAGATGCTCCGGTCGTCATAGAAGACCCAGGCCTCGGTGCGCTCGGTCGCCGGCGCTCCCTCGTCCGGCTGCTGCTGCACGAAACCGGTCAGCGGCTGCACGAGCTCGTACACGCCTTCGTCGAGGACGCCGTCGACGTCGAGCGACTGGTCGATGGGCACCGCGCGAATCGTCACCCGTCCCGCCGCATCGCGCGCCAGCGTCTCGGGGGCGATCGGCGGCGGGGGACCGCTGATGATGCGGGAGCCGCCCGCCGGCGCGAGGCCGGCCGGACGCACCGGGGCCGCCCCGGGGCTCGGCGGCGGGCTGAAGGGAGGCCGCCCCGCCGGCGGGGCGCCGCCCAGCGGTCCGCGCCCCGGACCGCCCAGCGGACCGCCCGGCCGGGACGGGGGCCGCATCCCCGGCGCGGGCCGCTGGCCGGGAGCAGGCCGCAGCCGGTCCGCGGGCGGCTCCGGCCGGCGCATCGGCGGAGCCGGCGCGGCGGCCGACGGCACGTTCGCGGCCATCGCGGGACGGGGATCCGACAGCCCCCGGCGCAGGTCGGCCGACAAGCGATCCTGCAGGTCGAAGAGATCCGCCAGCACGCCGTCGAGGGTGGTCGCATGCCGGACCGCCGCCGTCGCCACGTCGACGATCCGCGCGGTCAGCCGCACCTGTTGTCCCAGCCGCTGGAAGCCGCCGCTGACCACCCACCGCGCGCCCAGGGCACGTCCGGCCTGCACCGCCGGCGTGTCGCTCAGGTCCACCGCCGCCCCCGGATCGACGCGCACTCCCCGCAGCGCCGCCTGCACGGCATCGTTCCCCACCACCGCCACCGTACCGAGACCGGCCAGATCCGCGGTAATCGTCTCCGCAATGCCGAAGCCGATCCACTCGTCCTCGGCCGCTCCCGTGATGTTCGCGAACGCCACGACGGCCACGGTGTCGTCGGCAGGTGCCGGAGCCTGCCGCGCCTGCGCCGACATCGGCACGAGCAGGAGCAGCATCGCCAGAGACCCGCGTCGAAGCCCGGCGCCGCCGAGCGACCCGCCGCCGGAGCTCTCGCCGCCGACTCTCCGCCCGCCCCGGTCCCACTTCAAAGCGCAGCCGGCCGCCCACGCCGTGGACATCCAGCGTCTCATCGTCCCGGCTCCCTGTAACCCATCCCGCAATTGTCGCATACCGATACAGGACGTTCGAAACCCGGGTTTCGTTGACAGGCTACCCCCGGGCGCCCCATCCGCCGGGGAATCAGACGGACCGCGGCTGATTCGAGCGGCCGATCTCCAGCTACCCGCCGGCGAACCGGCGGTGCGCCGGGCGTGTCGTTCGCGTCATAATGCCGGGGCGGACGCCCGTCACCGGGCGACGTCGGGCTCACGGGTCCCGGCATCCGCACCTCCGCCAGTCCGTGCAACACCCGGCGCCCCGCCCAGACCCGCGAGGGCGCCCGGCGGGCAGGGCGTGACGACGGCGGCCGTGGGCATGAGTGACCGTGGAGCAATGCGGCTCCGCGGAATGACGCGGTTCAGGCTCGATGCATCGCCGGTCGAATGCGCAGGGCATCTTGCACCGGGTTACTCGCACGCGACGGGCGCAGCACCATCATCCGAAGCACGAAGCACGCAGGACACCGAGGAGAGGACGACATGGCAAGACTACCGTTACGACTCGTTATCGCGAGCGCCGCGATCGGCGCGCTCGGGCTGGCCGTTCCGCCGGGAGCGGCGGCGCAGGAACCGGTCTATTCCCCGGTCACCGACGAGCGGCTGCAATCGCCCGCCGACGGCGACTGGCTGATGTACCGCCGCACCTACGACAGTTGGGGCTACAGCCCCCTCGACCAGATCACGACCGACAACGTGGCCAACCTGGAACCCGTGTGGTCGTTGTCGACCGGCGTCACGTCGGGCCACGAGTCGCCGCCGGTCGTCAACGACGGCATCATGTTCGTCACCACCCCTGAAGATCGGGTCCTGGCCGTGGACGCCCGGACCGGAGACCAGCTCTGGCTGTACCAGCGGCAGTTCCCCGAGGACATGAGCCATCCCCACCGGACCAACCGCGGGGTCGGCCTCTACGGCGACAAGGTCTACTACACGACGCACGACGCGTTCGTCGTCGCGCTCGACGCGATGACCGGCGAGCTCGTCTGGGAGACCGTCGTCGCCGACTACCGCACGGGGTACTACATGACCATGGCCCCGCTCGTCGCCAACGGCAAGATCCTGGTCGGTGCGTCCGGCGGCGAACGGGGCATCCGCGGGTTCGTGGCCGCCTACGACCCCGAATCGGGCGAGGAGGTGTGGCGGTCGCACACCATTCCGGGTCCGGGCGAGCCCGGCAACGAGACGTGGCCGGGCGATACGTGGCGGACCGGCGGCGCCTCGATCTGGATCACCGGTTCGTTCGACCCCGAGCTCAACCTCACCTACTGGGGGACGGGCAACCCCGGCCCCTGGATCGGCGACCAGCGGCCGGGCGACAACCTCTACACCAACTCGGTCGTCGCCTTCGACGCCGACACCGGCGAGCTGAAGGGGTATCACCAGTACCACTGGAACGGCTCGTGGGACTGGGACGAGGTCTCGGCGCCGCTGCTGATCGACGTTCCGCGCGGCGGCCGCACCATCAAGGCGCTGGTGCACCCGGCCCGCAACGGCTATCTGTGGATGCTCGAACGCGGACCGGACGCCATCACCTTCGTCGACGCCCAGCCCTACGTCGATCAGAACGTGTTCACGGCGATCGACCCGGTGACCGGCCGGCCCGAGTACGATCAGGAACGGAAGCCCGGCACCAACAAGCCGGCCACCTTCTGCCCCTCGTTGTGGGGCGGCAAGGACTGGCCCCCGGCCGCCTACAGCCCGCAGACCGGCTACCTCTACATCCCCGCCAACGAGAACCTCTGCTCCACCATGGTCGGCCGTGAGGTCGAGTACGTCCCCGGCCAGGGGTTCACCGGCGCGACGTCCCAGGTCTTCGTGGCGGACGGCGCCGACCACCTCGGCGAGCTGCAGGCCTGGGACCTCTCGACCGGCGAGCAGGTCTGGACCCACGAGTACCCCGAATCGCAGAACTGGGGCCCGATCATGACCACCGCCGGCGGCCTCGTCTTCGCCGGCGGCACCCACGACCGGTACTTCCGGGCCTTCGACGCGGCCACCGGCGAGAAGCTGTGGGAGCGGCGCACGAACTCGGGGGTCATCGGCGTCCCGTCGTCCTACTCGGTCGACGGGGTCCAGTACATCGCCGTCCAGTCGGGTTGGGGGGTCGACGCCCAGGGCATGCAGCGGGCGGTCAACCAGCACCTCGAACGGAACATCCAGGTGCCGCAGGGCGGCGTCGTCTGGGTGTTCGCGCTGCGCGACCAGTAGTAGGCGCGCTGGGAGCCCGTGGGAAGGGCCCCGCCCGGGGTCTCACCGCGGGCTCTCCGAACAGCGCGAACCCGAACCACCCGCGAGGTCCGCCAAGAAGGCTCGGCGGACCCCGCGGCAACGGCTCGAACCCGCCCCGGCGGCGGGCCTCACATCCCGGAAACGCGGCCGGCGATGCGGTAGCAGTGGAAGATGATGTACCACCCCAGCGCCACCACCGCGAGCCACGCCACCCAGTAGTAGTCGCCGGGAATCCCGAGGTTGCCGCCGTAGAAGGGCGTCGCGTGCTCGTTGAGCATCGCCCACAGCAGCGGCAGCGACATGTAGGTGTTGTGCTTTGAGCGCAGCCCGGCGAGGGCCGGGTCGGCCGCGTCCGGGGCCTTGCCGGCCTTCACCGCGGCGATGATCCGCTGCTGCGCCGGCCAGATGCGGAACCACACGTTGAAGGCCATCATGGTCCCGAACATCGCGCCGGTGTGGATCAGGACCGAGCGCGGCAGGAACCCGCCGACCTCCACGAACATCCAGACGACGATCGCGAGCAGCACGAAGGAGACGATGGTGGCGGCGCGGACGTTCGACTTGAGTCCGCTCTTCCAGAGCGCGTCGTAGCCGAAGACGGCCAGGAAGGTCACCGCGATCATCGCGATCGGGCCCGCCCCCCAACTCGCGTCGACCTCGATCGCCAAGCCGCCGTGGTAGAAGATCAGCAGCAGCAGGAGGACCCCCGTGACCCAGGTCCAGGCGGCGCCCCAGCGGAACCAGTAGAGCGCCCGGGGCATCAGCTCCGGCACCACCTTCTGCTTCGTCGGCCCGTCCAGCTTCGCGGCCATTTGGCCGTTCACGAAGTTGAAGAAGTAGAGGTGCCCGATCCAGATGATCCCCACGAACACGTGGAGCCATCGGAAGATGAACTGCAGGCTTTCCATCATGGTCGTTCCTCCCTCCTCGTTGCGCCACAGGTAGAGACTTCCCCGATTGTATGCGCTACCCCTCGCTGAGCTCGTCGTAGGCCACGCCGAGCACGCCTTCCAGGCTGAGCAGCGCGAACGGCGACAAGTGGTCCTCGAACCCGGGCAGCGCCTCGGTGCCGGTGATTTCCTCCCTCGACCGGCCCGCCTGCATTTCGCGGCGCGTCAGCTCGAGGGCCGCGGTGAAGTAGTCGCGCAGGTGCGCCAGCTCCGCCCGGTCGCCCGTGACGCCGGCGCCCGGGGTGCCGTGCCCGAAGATGTAGATGGTGTCGGCCGCGTTCTCCGCCGACACCCGCTCCAGCGCCTCGATCCAGCTCCCAATCCGGGCGCCCGAGGCGCGGTCGACGAACGGGTGAAGGCGATTGAACATCAGGTCGCCCATGTGCACGACGTTGGCCTGCTCGAAGGTCACCACGCAATCGCCGCTCGTATGACCGGCGCCGTGATACCGCGCCACGACCGTCTCGTCCCCGATCGTGGTCCGCCACTCATCGGTGAAGGTCTCGTCCGGATAGGCCTGCGAGTCCTCGTTCCCGGCCTCTTCGGCCGTCCGCCGCTGCCACGCCGCGCTGTTGTCGTGGGCGACGATCGTGCCGACCGCCGGGCGAAACGTCTGGTTGCCGCCGACGTGGTCACCGTGGTGGTGCGTGTTGATCAGGATGTCGATCGCATTCGACGACCGCTCCCCGATCCCGTCGATGCACGCCGCCGCCGCGGCCGCGTTCTGGCTGTCGATGATCAGAATCCCGTCCGCGTTCACCAGCCAGCCGATCGTGCCCCCTGGCCGTTGAAGATGCCCACGCCCCGCCGCAGGTCCACGAACGAGGTGGTGAGCTGCTGGAATCCGGCGAGCGGCACATCCCTGAGCGCGGCCGCCGTCACCGTCATACCCGTCATTGCGAGAAAGCGTCGTCTGTTCATGATTCGATCTCCTTCATTCCGCTGCCCGTGTTGAACGTCACCCGGGCGGGCCGCCCGGGTGCGGTTGGCGACTCTGTATCGATCGCTGTCCTGGGAGCCCGGCTACTCGATGGCCCCGTAGACGAGGGTCTGGAACTCGCGTTCCAGGTTGTAGGCGGCGAACGGCGTGAACTGGGTCCAGACCATGCCGATGAGCTCGGCCTCCGGATCGATCCAGAAGAACGTGTTGGCGGCGCCGGCCCAGCGGAAGACGCCGTTGTGGTCGGGCTCGGGCGAGGCGTCGGCGTCGACCATGACCGCGAATCCGAGGCCGAAGCCGTAGCCGGGGCTGAGAAACGTCCCGAGCTCGATGGGGACCAGCGCGTCCGGGAGGTGGTTCGTGCGCATCTGCTCGATGGTCTCCGGGGCGAGGATGCGGACGTCGCCGAGGCTGCCCCCTTCGAGCAGCATCTGGGCGAACCGGATGTAGTCGGACGCGGTCGAGGCCAGGCCGCCGCCGCCGGAGGGGAACGCCGGCGGACGCGTGTACTGGCCGTCCACCGGAGAGTCGGCGACGACGAGCGCGCCGCCCAGCTTCGCGTAGTTGGCCATGAACCGGCTGCGCTTCTCCTCGGGCACCCAGAACGCGGTGTCGTCCATGCCGAGCGGATCCAGGATGCGCTCTTCGACGAAGGCGTCGAACGCCTGGCCGGAGGCGACCTCGACGACGCGCCCCAGGATGTCGGTCGACACGCTGTAGTTCCACCGCGTTCCCGGACTCGCGAGCAGCGGGAGCTCGGCCACGCGGCGCGCGAAGTCGT
>CBDDJQ010000003.1:0-19764 GCA_965229825.1 Vicinamibacterales bacterium | reverse complement strand
AAACAAAGA
Source organism: Vicinamibacterales bacterium (assembly GCA_965229825.1). Classification (GTDB taxonomy): domain Bacteria; phylum Acidobacteriota; class Vicinamibacteria; order Vicinamibacterales; family UBA8438; genus JAJEEA01. The sequence goes on along the minus strand of CBDDJQ010000003.1, from coordinate 19,755 downwards.
AAAATCAGGGGATGCATGAGGGGTGGAGGTTATTTTCGAGCTCTTCGAACGCGAATACAAACTGAGAACGTTTTTTCCCGTCAATCTTGGGAACAACCAATAGATTCAGTAGGACCAGGAGAACAGTCTTCAGTCCGCTCCCCGATCTACTTAGGACAGTGATGGATATAAAGTTGTCAACTGCACCCGGGCGCAGCCCGTTTTCCACCGTTTCGGGTGCTTGGCACGTGGCAAGGTAATTTCCGTCACTGTCCTTAACAGCCCGTGGAAGAAGTCTATTCGCTGAGCCGACCTGTTCAGGCAACTTGGCGATGAGCGATTGAGCCGACCAGCCCCGCTGGCGTCCATTGGAAGTCCCAAGAGGCCGTCAGACGCCCCCAGAGCGCGGTCAGGGGCCCGATCAGTCCGCAAATGGCCGAAAGAGCCCGCCCCTGCAGGCTCCGGGGCGTGCCGACGCCGGTCAGGCGGCGCAGCAGCTGTCCGAGGTTGCAACCGGCCGCCTGGATGAGCACCCGCTTGCGCACATTCTCGTGGCCGCGCACCCACACCCGCCGCAGCCCCCCGGTCTCGTACTGGTGCGCGAAAGGCCGCTCCACCAGCTCCCCGCGGCGGCGTTGAAGACGACGACCTCGGTCGCCGCGAATACGCCGACGGTTCCCATATAGTGCCTTCTGCGCAGCACGCTTCTCCGCCGGCGTCTCTCCCGTCTTCTTGTCCTGCCAACAGCGCCGACCCCGCTCCGGCTCCGAGACGTAACTGCGAACCCCAATCTCGTCGAGAGCCACCAGCGTCGCGTCGCTGTGGTACCCCTTGTCGGCGACCACCTCTTCGACCTCCGCGCCGTCCGGCCGCACCGCCTCGACCTGCTCGGCCGCCATCGTCAGCGTCTCCGGCAGAGTCGCCGAATCGCCCTCCGACGCATCCTGCACCGTCACCGAGAGGATGGCGCCCGTCTCCAGGTCGACTCCCGTGCTCCGCCTTGTGGGCCAAGTGCGTCCGACCGTCCTTCATCTTCGCGATCTTCGCGTCCCGGTCCTGCGGAGACTGCCACGCTTTGTTCGACGTCTTCCTGTCCTTCCGAGACCGGTCAAACCGCGCCAACTCCGCTCGCGTCGGCGTCTCAATCCCCGATGCCTTCGCCAGCTGACGCACGAACGCCTCGTAAGATTCCCCGGTATCCCGCCGCTCGATGCTCCGCATCGCCGCGTTCGCTTCCAGCGTCGTCGCATCGACGCCGACCGTCTTCCCCTGCACCAGACCCGCTCCCGCCAACCGTTCCAGCACCCACGTGAAGTTGCGGTAGGGAACCGGATTGCCCCGGTCCCCCCGCTCAGATCCGTACGTGCGCGTTAACGCATACGGCTCTCACCTTGGGTGGTTGACGGCAAACCGCGCGTTGGGCCATGGATGCCGAACCCTCGCGGGGGGCCAGTATAACGCCGTGAGGCGCGTCACTTGGGCTATCGTCGTCCGTGTCCGCTGGGACCGCCGACGCAAGGTTGCGAGCCAAATCCACTCAAGACGCCGTACGAAGCCGCCAAGGGTCCGGGAGCTGGTCGGAACGGCGTAATAGTTCAGCCAGCCGTTGACCACCTTCCCCAACCATTGCGCCGTCTCGTGGACGTCTTCGTGCAACCGCACGCGGAGTCGCTCCTTGAGCCGTTTCAAGGTTCGTGTGACCCGCTTCGCAATCGGTTTGCGCCCCAAACCGAAGCCGCCGTTCCTCGTCTTCCGGCAGTAGTGCGTGAATCCGAGGAAATCGAAGGTCTCCGGTCGACGTTCCCCGCGCGCCCGGCGGTGTGCTGTCGCGAACCGGCCGAACTCGATGAGGCGCGTCTTGTCGGGATGCAGGTCGAGCGCGAACTGACCCAGGCGCTCCTTGAGGTCGCGTAGAAACTGACCCGCGTCCGCCTTGCGTTGGCAACCAACGACGAAGTCGTCAGCGTAACGCACGATGATAGTGTCCCCCGTAGCCTTTCGGGCGCGCCACTTCTTCTGGAACCAGAGGTCGAGGACATAGTGCAGGTAGACGTTGGCGAGGATGGGTGAAACCACCGCGCCTTGCGGGGTCCCCTGCAGGTCGTCCTTCCACTCACCGTTTTCCATGACGCCGGCGTTCAGCCACTTGGTAATCAGCCGGAGTACCCGTCTGTCCCCGATTCGGTGCTCAAGAAACCGCAACAGATGGTCTCGTGAGAGCCGGTCGAAGAACGCACGGATGTCGGCATCGACTAGCCAGTTGACCTTGCGCCGTTCTATCCCGAAAGCCAAGGCGTCAAGCGCATCGTGCGCCCCGCGCCCCGGTCGGAACCCGTAGCTGAACCCGAGAAATTCCGGCTCGTAAATCGGCGTCAGGATGACATCCACTACCGCCTTCTGGACAATTTTGTCCTCCAAAGCGGCAATGCCGAGCGGTCGTGTCCCGCCGTCAGGCTTGGGTATTGCAACCCGCCTCGACGGCAGCGCCCGATACGCTCCTGAATGTACGCGTCCGTGCAGGTCGAGCAGTCGCTCTTCCAGTCCGTCCTCGTACTCCTTCCACACCAGACCATCCACGCCAGCCGTTGCGGTCTGCTTCAAGCCGTAGAAGGCGCACCGCAGCGCATCCGTCGTGATGTGGTGCAGGAGCGCAGTCAGTTTCTCCTGCGGCTTTCTCGTTGCAGCTTGCCGTATCCGCTTGACCGCCTGTGACACGCTCCCCCGTCCCTGCGTCCGGTACGTGCTTTGGTCTCGCGAATTCCCCTTGGTTGAGGCCCTTCCCTCCGGCGACTCCGCAGGCGTTTGCGCGCCCTTGTTCGCCGCCTTCATCGGTACTACTGCCTCATCCGACTTCTTCATTCCATCCATCGTCGGTTTCGGAATCATCCTTTCCTCTGCGGCCCCGGTTCGACTGCCGGGGCGGAATGAAGACCTCCCAGGTCCCCGGCGAAGGACGTACGGACGTGCCTGGGTTCTCTGACACCGTGGAGCCCTCCATCCCCTCACCCGTCGCGGTGATGTCGGTGTGGCCTTCGACCGCAGTGATAGTCTCGGCGCTCCAGACCTCCACGCTTTCGATGCTCAATAGCCCTGCCCGTCCGCGCCCCTGTCAACGCTTCACCTGCCGCCTCACAGCGACCGGCGCATGACTCGGGGTGAAGGTGGTTGGTTACTCCTTCCTTCCGCCGGACTTTCACCGGCCATCCTTCGCCAGTTTGCCTGGCGCACCACCGCCACGTGCGTTTCCACGTCGATCAGACGCCGCGTGCGCGACAGCGTCGAGTGGTTCGGCGGCGCCTCGGTCACGTCCAGATCCAGGAAAGCCCGCAGGCTCAGCGAATCCGCGACCCGCCACGCAATCCCCCGCTCCGACGACAGACCCTCGAAGTAGCCGATGAACAGCAGCCGGAAATACCGCCCAGGACGCAGACTCGGCCGGCCCAGCCGCGACGCATAGAACACCGCGCACAACCCCTCCACAAAGGCATCGAACCCGGCCTCCTCCAGGACCTGGTTCAGCCGTTCAAAAAAGGGATGTCCCGCGCTCGTCGGAAGGTCCGCTGTGGTCACCCACATCGGCGACGGCTGTCGCGCCGCCGGCTTCTTGCCCATTGCCATGCCGCCAAGTCTACGCCACTCCGTCGACCTCAGGTCGACTCCGATTTATCGACTTTTGCCACAGGCTGTTAAGGGAATCAAACCCTTCTTGTCCTCCCCAAGATATATCTCCCAATGATTTGCCGCACCATCTGCATTTTCGTCGTGTTCCTCTATTTGGATTTCCGCAAAATGCACGTCCCTTCCAAATATCGTGCTCACCGCTTCCAGTAAGTCCCGCTGTACTATCTCGCTTGGATATTGCTCATTGGACGTGTTGATGAATCGCCGTACTATGTTCGAGGCACCGCGTCCGTCCGTCCGGGCCGAGCGACAGCGAAACCGCAGACGGGCTCCGTCGCAATATCCCGATCGGCAAGAAGTCTACGAAATGACTTTCCCGTAAGCTGATGGGTGTTATCTCGGACTACTTCTTCAATTACAGAGAGTCTCTCCTGGGTCAACTCTTTGCTAGAATGAGGGGGCTATCTGGAAATCGTCAGGGAACATCGGGGCATTGAGGAAGTTCCCATTTGCATCGGTTTCCCACGTCATTTCCACATTAGCAAAGTGTTGTCCGTGATGAAGCCAGTGATTCCCTCCAAGCGAACCACCACACGTATTTTCCCGGAATCGAATTCTTAGAGATGCCTCGTCTAATACGCCGCGGCAACGATATTGCCAACCCTCTTTCCTTAGGCTCTTGTTGCATAGGGCCTCAACCAAATCCAAGAGATGGGATTTTCCGGAGTTATTTCGGCCGATGATGACGTTGATCGGCTTGACAGTATCGAATCCCGACCACTCCTTTTTGAAACAGAGATGTCCCTTGAAGTATATGGAGTCGACGATCACTGTATACACTCCTTCCCGGCGCCTCGATCCTGCCGATTACCGCGACGGTGATGAGAGCGACCCGATGTTCCTGGCGTCGTTTGATGACGGACTCTATCTCCTGCCGTCGACCAGTGACTCTTGGTAGTCGCGGGGCCGAGGAAGTGGGCTCGCAGCGTCGGGCAGGTCGGAGAGTACGTGGCCGGTGAACTCCTGCGAATCGTCGACGGTCGCGATGAGCGCGAGGCGTCCTCCGCACCGGGGCACGTCGAGGCCAGACCTGCGCAGCATCCGCTCCGGCCGATGATGCCTGCGTGAACACGCCGTCGAGCAAGAACGCGTGCAGTCTGGCCGTTCAGATTCACCGCCCCGCTGAAGCGCCGCATGATTGGCCACGCCCCACTACGCCCCTCGACCAAGTCCGGTGGCCTACCGTCGTCCCGCCTCCGCCTCCTGCCGGCGGTTGCCGGCAAGGATGTTCGGCAGCCCGTAGTTGCCCTCGTGGCAGGCGAACTCGAAGATCGGCAGGCCGCTCCGCTCCATGGGCAGCTCGACCGACCACGGCCGCTCCCAGGTGTCGGGATCGGTCACCGTGAACTCGTAGAGGAGGGTGTCGGCGTCGACGCGCGTGAAGCGCTCCACCAGGGTCCGGTTCCGACCCGTGTTCCGCCACGTGATGTGGGTCCGGTCGTCGTTGAGGTTCACGGTCTCGACGACGAGAGTGTCGCCCTCCCAGCGGCCGCGCGCATCGCCGACGTACTGCCGGACTCCGCCGGCCGGCGCGGGGCGCCCGTCGAGGGGAATGATTCGGACGGTGTGCACCATCTCGTTCATGATGGCGACGTGGTCGGGGGTCTGGAACAGCTGCATGTTGTTGTTGTTGTAGACGCCCGGCAGCATCGGCGGGCCCGCGTTGCCGCTCATCAGGCAGCGGTCCGAGTTGCTGAAGTCGAGGTGCGACTCGGCCGTGTCGACGGTCGTGCTGAACGACGAGCGCGCGCCCATGGTCCGCGCGCGTTCCCGCCCCGCCTCGGTCAGCGCGGGCATCCGGCCGTCCGGCGGATCGACGATCAGCGACGTGCGCCCGGTGCTGACGGCGCCCGTTCCCCAGTCGAACCAGAAGATGTTGTACGAGCCGGTCTGCCCCTGCAGGCTGGGGTGGTCCGGCGAGTCGAGCCAGCCGCCGGGACGGTCGACGGCGGTGGGAATGGCGACCGTCCGCTGCGCCGGCCGCTCCTCCATCGCCCGAATCCGCGCGCGCTCGTTCTCCTCGATCTCCGCTGCCTCTTCCGCGGTCAGGAACTCCCGGTCGCCGAAGCGCTCGGGGCGCTCGAGCGGGGTGCGGGTCTTGTACTCCCAGACTCCCCCGAGGTCGGGCTGGCCCCACGCCGTGCGCGGCGCCGGCTCGGGCTCCGTCTGCGCGGCGGCGGGCAGGGACATCAGAGAGGCGGTGACGACACCGACACCGGCAAACGTGACGGGCAAGTACCGCATCTCGACTCCTCCACCGACAGATGGACGCCCAGCGCTACCCGGCCGACTTCGATGCCATCGTGACCGAGGCGCCGGTCTACGATTGGCTCGGCTGCAGGGCGCAGGGCTCCTCACGGCACGATAGTGATCTCGCCCAGCGCCCAGGGGTGGTCGGTGCAGTGGAACCGGAACGTCCCGGGCGCATCGAAGGCGACATACTCGAAGAGCCCCGGTTCGATGCCGCCGGTGGTCCAGCTCCCGTCCTGCGCCTCGACGGTGTGCTCCACCGTGCCGTTGTTGACGAACCGAACTCGCGTGCCGGCGCTCACCCGGGTCCGTTGCGGGTTGAACGCGTGCTCGTCGAGCGCGCTCCGGCTGCCGCCCAGCGACCAGGACGGGTTCTCGCGCACGGTGCCGGTCTGAATTTCATCGGTCTCGGTCGGCGCCGGGCCCGTCCACCGGACCAGGTCGGGTGGGTCGGCCACTGGTTCGTCGCGTGGCGGTATCTCACCGTCGAGCGCGAACGCCCAGAGCTCGCTCCCCATCGGCAGCGCCACGTACTGCTGCCCGTCGATCGCGTAGGTGGACACCGGTCCAGGTCGCATCCGCATCCCGGCCGGGGTGGCCTGAAACGCCCACAGCCGCTCGCCGGTGCTGGCGTCATAGGCGTCGAGCTGGCCGTCGGCCGAGCCCCAGAACACCAGCCCGCCGGCGGTTGACATCGGACCGCTCGTGGCCAGCCGCCCGCCCGCCAGCTCCTGCCTCCAGGCCACGGTGTTGGTGCGCGGGTCGACGGCGGCCAGCGCCCCGGTCGACTCGGGAAGACCGAGCCGCAGATAGCCGCCGGGGCGGTTGTCCGAGATCCACGGATCCTCGAACCGTCTGGCGAGTCCCACGTGACCACGGCCCTGGGCGTAGATCAGACCGGTCTGGGGGCTGAACGACATCGGCGTCACCCGCACCATCGGAATCGGCGAGCCGAGCCCCACGACGCGTTGCTGGTCGACCGAGGGCGGCGTGAAGAAACTGCAACTCAGCTCGAACGGCGGCGGCACCCGATCGCGCCAGAACGAGCAGTCGTGGATGATCCGCTCGGCGCCCACCGGGAACGGCTGGGTGTCGGCGGTGCGCTGGCCCGGGTCCTGCGGCACCGGCCGCTGCTCGATCGGGATCAGCGGCTCGCCGGTTTCCCGGTCGAACAGGAACAGGTACCCGTCGGCCCGGATGGCGGCCACGCCCTTTCGCATCCGGCCGTCCATCTCCACGTCGTAGAGCAGCATCGGCGTGGCGATGTCGGCGTCCCAGATGTCGTGCCGAACCACCTGGAAGTGCCAGCGGCGCTCGCCGGTTTCCATGTCAAGGGCCAGCACCGCGGCCGAGAAGAGATTGTCGCCCTCCCGGATCTCGCCGCCGAACATCGGCACCGGATTGCCGGTCGCGAAGTAGACCAGTCCCAGCTCCGGATCGACCGTCCCCACCAGCCAGACGCCACCGCCCCCGACCTCCCAGATGTCGGAGTCCTGCGGCCAGGTGTCGTGGCCGAACTCGCCGGGACGCGGGATGACGAAGAAGGTCCAGGCCACCTCGCCGGTCGCCGCGTCGACTGCCACGATCCGCCCCTGTCCCCCGCTGTCGCCGTTGGCCACGCCCACGAACACCTTGCCGGCGGCATGGATGGGCGCCGTGGTGACCGTCTCACCCGCCATCGCCGGAGTGCTCCCGACCGTCGTCGCCCAGACCAGCTCGCCGGTGTCCTGCCGGAGCGCCGCCACCTGCACACTCCGCAGGCCGACGAACACGAGGTCGTCGTTCAGCCCGACGCCCTGCCACGACGGCGCCATCTGCGACTCGGCGTCTTCAGCCTGCCAGCGCCACCGCGTCTCGCCGGTGGCGCCATCGACCGCCAGCACGCTGGCGCCCGCTGTCAGATAGAGCACGCCGTCCTTCACCACGGGCGTCGAGCGTGACGACCCGCCGCCGTCGAGCCGGGTGACCCAGGCGCCGCCCAGCCTGTCGATCGTGTCGGTGGAGATCTGGTCCAACGTCGAGTAGCGCGAGCTCGTCCAGTCACCTCCGGTCAGTGGCCAGTCCTCGGCCGCGAAGCCACTCCCGGGCTCGGGCGACTGCCCCTGTACGACTCCGGCCAGAGCCGCAGCAACGGCGGCCAGTGCGACGACGACTCCACGCTGATATTTGCCCATGTCGATCCGAACTGTCTTCAAGATCTCCGGCCTTGTCAAGGTGAGCCTCCCGGCCTGACAGGACGGTGCGGGGACAGCCTCCTGCCATCGAGATGCACGTCGAACCCGACCGGTCACGCAGGTGACGCCGACCGGGCTGCCGGCCGTTCACCGTCCCCGCCGGGCATCAGCGCGGCAGCGCGAAGACGAAGATCGCATCGGCGGTTGCCGATGCCGGGAGCGATATTGACGCTGCGTCCGCGTTTCAGGCCAGCAGGTCGTCGACGACGAGGCCGGCCACGTCGGTGAGCCGGAAATCGCGTCCCTGGTTCCGGTAGGTCAGGCGTTCGTGGTCGAGGCCGAGCAGATGCAGGATGGTCGCGTGCAGATCGTGGATGTGGACCTTGTTCTCGATGGCGTAGTAGCCGTAGTCGTCGGTGCGGCCGTGGCTGTGGCCCCCCTTCACGCCTCCGCCGGCCATGAACATGGTGTAGCCGTGGGGGTTGTGGTCGCGGCCGTTGCGGGCGCCCGCCTCGGCGCCTGGCGTGCGTCCGAACTCGCCGCCCCACAGCACCAGGGTCTCGTCGAGCAGGCCCCGTGACTTGAGGTCGGTAATCAGCCCGGCCACCGGCCTGTCGATCTCGGCGCAGCTTCGGGGCAGCCCCGTGATCAGCCCGGAGTGGTGGTCCCACTTCGTGTCGGGCCCGTGGGTGGCCTGCACGAACCGCACCCCCGACTCGGAGAACCGCCGGGCGAGGAGGCAGCGCAGGCCGAAGTCGCTCGTCACCGGGTCGTCCAGGCCATACAGCCTCCGGGTGGCCTCGGACTCGCCGTCGATGCTCATCAGCTCGGGCGCCTCGGTCTGCATCCGGAACGCGAGCTCGTACGACTCGATCCGGCCCTCGAGCGCCAGGTCGGGCCCCGTCGATTCGAGCTGGCGGCGCTGCCAGCGCTGCAGCAGGTCGACCTCGGCCCGCTGCACGGCGGGACTGACGGCCTGATTCTCGAGGAAGTCGATGGTGGCCTCGGCGGTGTTCATCCGCGTGTTGCCGATCGCGGTGCCGTTGTAGGCGGCCGGGAGGAACGCGGCGGAGTAGTTCTGCACGCCGCCGTGCTGATACGACGGACAGATGGTGACGAAGGCGGGAAGATTCTCGTTCTCGGTCCCGAGCCCGTACGAGACCCACGACCCCATCGAGGGCCGCACGAAGCGGTCGCTGCCCGTGTTCATCGCGAGGATGGCGCCGCCGTGCGCGGCGTTGGTGCCGTACATCGATCGCACGAAGCAGAGGTCGTCGACCACCCCGGCAAGGTGGGGCAGCAGCTCGCTCACCCAGGCGCCCGATTGCCCGTGCTGCCTGAACTCCCAGGGGCTCTTGAAGAGGTTGCCGGTCTCGTTGAACTGCACGTCGGGCTTCGCGAACGGCAGCGGCTTGTTGTCGTCGCGGACGAGCAGCGGCTTGTACTCGAACAGGTCGTGCTGCGACGGGCCGCCGTGCATGTGCAGGAAGATGATGCGTTTCGCGCGGGGCGCGAAGTGGGGCGCCCTCGGGGCCAGCGGATTGTCCTGCGCCGCCAGCAGATCCTGCTGGAGCAGCGACGACAGGGCCAGTCCCCCGAAGCCGCAGCCATAGGTGCGGAGCATGTCCCGGCGGGTGACCGCCGGTGCCTGGTAGTGGGGATGGCGCATCGGTCCTCCCGGTGTGGGGCTGGCAGCCCGGCCCCACGGCTCTTGCCTGACGGCCTCAGTCGACGTAGGTGAACTCGCTGGCGCCCAGGATGACGTGGCACAGGCGCGTCCAGGCGGAGCGCTCCTCCCCGCCGCCGGGCGCGGTCTCGCGCATGTCGGCGAGGAAGGCCAGGCTCTCCTCGATCTCCATGTCGGTGGCCGGCCGACCGTAGGCCTCGACGAACGCCCGGTCGACCCGCGCCGCCTCGCTCGCCGCGGGCATCGCCAGCAGCCGCCCGGCGAACTCGCCGGCCCGCTGCTCGACGAACGCGCTGTTCATCATGAGCAGGGCCTGGGACGGCACCACCGTCGCCGGACGATAGCCGATCGAATCGCTGGCGTTGCCGAAGTCGAAGCCGGCGAAGATGTCGTAGATGGCGTTGCGCACCACCGGCATGTAGACCGAGCGGCGCGGCGCCGCGTAGAAGTCGAACCGCCCGAAGGTGTTGCCCTCGCTGAAGACGTAGCCGCGCGGGCTGTATTCCTCCACGCGGCCCCCCATCGTCAGGTCGAGGGTGCCCGCTAGTTGCAGCAGCGCGTCGCGGATGGGCTCGACCTCGAGCCGCTGGCGGTTCATCCGCCAGTGCAGCCGGTTGCCCTGGTCGACCGCCGCGTTCGCGTCGTCGTAGCCGGCGCCGAGCCGGTAGGTGCTCGACAGGAGAATCTCGCGGTGCAGCGCCTTGACCGACCAGCCGCCGTCGACGAACCGCCGCGCCAGCCAGTCGAGCAGCTCCGGATGGGTGGGAGCCGAGCCGGTGGTGCCGAAGTTGCTCGGCGTGTCGACGAGGCCGCGTCCGAAGTGCCAGTGCCAGATCCGGTTGGCCATGACCCGCGCCGTGAGCGGGTGCTCGGGGTCGGTGATCCAGCGGACCAGCTCGAGCCGGCCGCTGGAATCGGCGGGGATCGGCGGCGGCGGCACGATGTGATCGGTGACGCGGAGGAACCCCCGCGGCTGCGGGCGGTCGGCGAGGTTTAGATGACTGCCGCGGATGTGGATGGCGAGATCGACGATCTCGCCTTCCTCGACCGACATGGCATAGGGGGGCTCGGGCGGCGAGGCCGCCCTGCGTTCCTCGACGACGGCCCGCAGCCGGGCGAGCTCGGCGACCGCGTCGGCCGGGTAGCGTGCTTCCTCCGCCTCCTGGTCGAGACAGAGGATGCACAGCCGGCCGTCGTAGACGAGCCGGCGCAGCTCTTCCTGTTCGCGGGGGAGCCTGAAGTCGCCGGGGGTGAGCTCGTCCGGGTCCTCGAGGCCCAGCCGCTGGAGGTGCTCGTCCCAGGCGATCTCGATCACCGCGAACAGGCTGGCGTAGCGCCAGGCGACCTCCTCGAGGCTGCCGGGCGCCGGCCCCCGGACCAGACTCCGGGTCAGCGGCGCGATCAGGACCTTCTCGGAGGCGATCTGCGCCCGCAGCTCGTCGGTCACTTCCTGATAGCGGGTCGCCGGCGCCGCCCCGTAGGCGTTCCAGATCCGGAAGACCACGCTCGGGTTGGGCGCGTCGCCCTGGACCGGGGGACCCTCGCGATAGCGGAAGAAGGCCCGGACCCAGCGCTCGAGCACCGCCGCTTCGAGGCCGTCGCGGCTGGCGATTGCGGCGATCGCCGCCGCCCCCCGGCGCCGGGTCGCCTCGTCGGCGCCCCAGGCGGGATAGGCTTCTTCCGCGGCGAGGAGATAGCGGGCCAGCGCCTGGCGCCGCGGCCGCCGCAGGATCTCGTTCTGCCCGTCGACGAGATCGTCGACCGCCTGCTGCGCCTCTTCGACCCGTTCCTGCGCCGCCTCGTACCGGGCGACCGTCGCTTCGTCGGCGAGGGGCCGCTCCACCCACCGCATGCGTTCGCCGCCCATCGTCGTCGTCGAGCGCATGATGCCGGCCAGCGCGTAGTAGTCGGCGGTGGGAACGGGGTCGAACTTGTGGTCGTGGCAGCGGGCGCAGCCGACCGGTTCGGCCAGGAACGCCCGCCCGATGACGTTCACCTGCTCGTCGACGATGTCGATGCGCATCTTGTCGACGTCCTGCTCGGCCAGCACCTTCGCGCCGAGGGTCAGGAACCCCGTCGCCGTGAGACGCGCGAACCGCTCGTCGTCGCCGGCCGCCGGCATCAGGTCGCCGGCAATCTGCTCCTGCACGAACCGGTCGTACGGCTTGTCGCGGTTGAACGCCTCGATGACCCAGTCGCGATAGCGGAATGCGTTCGGGTGCGCGATGTTCTCGTCGAGCCCGTTCGAGTCGGCATAGCGGGCGACGTCGAGCCAGTGCCGGCCCCAGCGCTCGCCGTAGCGCGGCGACGCCAGGAGCCGCTCGACCACCCGTTCGTAGGCGGCGGGCCCCTCGTCGGCCAGGAACGCGTCGATCTCGGCCGGGGTCGGCGGCAGGCCGGTCAGGTCGAACGTGACCCGCCGCAACAGTTGCCGCTTGCCGGCGGGGGCGACCGGGGTCAGCCCCTGCGCCTCGAGCCGGGCCAGGATGAACCGGTCGATCGCGCCGCGCACCCAGGTCGGGTCGTCGACGGCGGGCGGCTCGGGACGGGCCATCGGCCGGAATGCCCAGTGCTCGCGGCCCGGACCGAAGTCGTAGGCGGCGCCGCTGTCGGCCCGGGCGGCCACCACCGCGGTCGTGGAGGTCCGCGGGTCCACGGCGCCGCGGGCCACCCAACGCTCGAAATCGGCGACGACCGCGGCCGGCAACCGGCCGTCGGGCGGCATCTTGATCGGTCCGCCGTAGCGGATGGCGTCGATCAGCAGGCTGTCGTCCGGCGAGCCGGGCACGACGACGGCGCCGCTGTCCCCCCCCGCCCGGACCCCGGCGGCGTCGACCAGCACCAGTCCGCCCCAGATGCGCTCCGGGTCGCCGCCGTGACACTGGTAGCAGCGCTCGGCGAGCACCGGGCGGATCTTCGATTCGAAGTGCTCGAGGTCTTCGGGCGGGAGCTCCTGCGCACGCGCCGGCGCGGAGGAGAAGACGCTGGCGGCCAGCACCAGGACGGCGCTCAGGAAGCCGACCCGGACCGTGGCATGTCGATGCGGCAGCGCCCGAGAATCCGTGTGCATGACTGACCGCGGCAGTGTACTTTAGACCCTTTTTGCGAGCCAAGCGTCCGATGGCGGCCGTTCAGCATTATCATGGGCGCATGGAGATGCTGATGGTGGCCAGAGCCGGTTCGATGGTCCGAGTCCTGGTGGTCCTGCTCGGGGTGCTGGCAGCCTCCGGCCGCCCGCAGATCGCCGCCGCCCAGACACCGGAGCCCGCGGCGTCCGCATCCGCCGAGTCGGCTCGCGCGGCCCTCGACGGGTTCTGCGTCCGCTGCCACAACGATCGTCTGCGCACGGCCGGGCTGGCCCTCGACACGCACGACCTGGCGCACGTCGGCGCCGACGCCGAGACCTGGGAGCGGGTGATCGTCAAGCTTCGTGCGCGGACGATGCCGCCGGCGGGCAGCCCGCGGCCCGCCGAGGCCACGTATCGCGCCGTCGCCTCCTGGCTCGAGACGGAGATCGACACGGTGGCCCTGGCCAGTCCGGACCCGGGCCGCGGCGAGACGTTCCATCGCCTCAACCGAGCCGAGTATCACGCCGCCGTCCGCGATCTGCTCGCGGTCGAGGTGGACGTCGCCGCCCTGCTGCCGGCGGACGACACCTACGAGCACGGTTTCGACAACAACGGCGACGTGCTCTCGATCTCGCCGGATCTGGTGGCGCGATACCTCTCCGCCGCGCGCAGGATCAGCCGCCTCGCCGTCGGCATTCCCCCCCTCGGGCCCGCCGTCGCGACCTACCGGGTGCATCCCGGCCTGGTGCAGGACGACCGGCAGGACGACGGCCTGTCGTTCGGCTCTCGCGGCGGCCTTGCGATTCGGCACCATTTCCCGGTCGATGGCGAGTACACGATCAGGGTCCGCCTCCACCGGAACTTCTCCGACTACATCCTCGGTTTCTCGGCGCCGCAAGAGCTCGACGTGCGCGTGGACGGCGCGCTCGTCGAGCGGTTCACGGTCGGCGATGCCGATTCGGTGGGGCAGATGGCCCCGCTGAGCTTCTCCGGGAACATCGCCGGGGCTCCCGAGTGGGAGTACTACATGAACACGGGGGACGCCGGCCTGGAGGTCCGCTTCCCCGCCCGGGCGGGTCAGCGACTCGTGGGCGTCTCCTTCGTGAGGCGGTTCTCGGAGACGGAGGGGGCGCTGCAGCCGCGCAACCGGGGCTACGGCCGCTTCGTCGATGAGCGGTACGACGAGCAGGCGGCGGTGGAGCAGGTGGCGATTGGCGGCCCCTACGCCGTCGAGGGTCCCGGCGACACGCCGAGTCGCCGGGAGATCTTCGTCTGCCGGCCGGAGGCGGCCGCCACCGCTGACGAGGAGGCGGCCTGCGCCGGCCGGATTCTCGCCAGGCTGGCCCGCCGGGCGTATCGCCGGCCCGTCGACGGCGGAGAGGTCGAGACGCTGCTCGACTTCTTCCGCGCCGGGCGGCGCGACGGCGACTTCGACGCCGGCATCCAGTTCGCGGTGGAACGGATGCTCGTCGACCCCGAGTTCATCTTCCGAATCGAGCGCGATCCAGAGGACGTCGCGCCGGAGTCGCCCTACCGTCTCCGCGACCTCGAGCTGGCGTCCCGGTTGTCGTTCTTCCTGTGGAGCAGCATCCCGGACGACGAGCTGCTGGAGGCCGCGGTCGACGGGCAGCTCGGCGACCCGGCGGAGCTGGAGCGGCAGACGCGCCGGCTGCTCGCCGATGCCCGCTCGAAGGCCCTCGTCGACAACTTCGCGAGCCAGTGGCTGCGCCTGCGCAATCTCGAGTCTCAGGAGCGCGAGTCGGCCGACTATCCGGAGTTCGACGAGAACCTGCGCGAGGCGTTCCGGCGCGAGACCGAGCTGTTCGTCGAGAGCACCATCCGCGAGGACCGGAGCCTCCTCGAGCTGCTGAGCGCTAACTACACGTTCGTCAACGAGCGGCTGGCGCGGCACTACGGCATTCGCGGGATCTACGGAGACCGCTTCCGGCGGGTGACGCTCGACCCCGATCATCCGCGCGGCGGCCTCCTCGGTCACGGCGGCCTCCTGATGGTGACCTCCTATCCCAACCGGACGTCGCCGGTGGTGCGCGGGAAGTGGCTGCTCGAGACCATCCTGGGGGCGCCCCCGCCCGAGCCGCCGCCGAACGTGCCGGGGCTGCCGGATCGCGGCGAGGGGGGGGAGCCGGCGTCGGTCCGCGACCGGCTTGAGCGGCATCGCGCCAATCCAGCCTGCGCAGGCTGTCATGCACCGATGGATCCTCTCGGCTTCGCCCTCGAGAACTTCGATGCGATCGGCACCTGGCGCGCCACCAGCGAGGCCGGTCTGCCGATCGACTCGTCGGCGACGATGCCCAGCGGCGTCGAGTTCGAGGGACCGGCGGGCCTGCGGCAGGTGCTGTTGAGCCGAGGCGAGGAGTTTGCCGGCGCCGTCACCGAGAAGCTGCTGGCGTATGCGCTCGGCCGCGGGCTCGAGTACCACGACCGTCCCGCCGTGCGCCGCATCCTGCGCGAGGCCGCGGCCGACGAC
The DNA here is from genome assembly GCA_965229825.1 of Vicinamibacterales bacterium. Taxonomy (GTDB): domain Bacteria; phylum Acidobacteriota; class Vicinamibacteria; order Vicinamibacterales; family UBA8438; genus JAJEEA01. The sequence goes on along the minus strand of CBDDJQ010000003.1, from coordinate 4,428 downwards.
TATCGCTGGTCCTCGATCGTGCTCGGCATCGTGAAGAGCACGCCGTTCCAGTGGCGCCGTTCGCGGGCCGACGAGCCCGCGCTGGTTGCCCGGGGGCCGGCCCCTGACGGTCGCTGACGGTTACCGTTCCACTACGACGAGCAGGTTCGAATCATGATCATCACCAAGATGTCGCTGCCCCGCCGCACCGTGCTGCGCGGGTTGGGTGCCGCGGTGGCCCTGCCGCTGCTGGACGCGATGGTCCCCGCCGCGTCGGCGCTGTCGCGAACCGCGGCCGCGCCCACCCGGCGCTTCGGTGTGGTCTACGTGCCCAACGGCATCGCGATGGAGTACTGGACGCCGGCCGAGGAAGGGCGCGGGTTCGGGCTCACGCCGATTCTCCAGCCGCTGGAACCCTTCAAGGACCAGTTGACGGTGGTCTCGGGCCTCCGGGGGTATTGGACCCCGGCCCACGCCGGCGCGGCGACGACATTTCTGACCGGGACCGCGGGCGTCGCCGGCGAGACGGCGCCGGTGGCCGACGTTTCGATGGACCAGCTCCTGGCCCGAGAGTACGGCCGCCACACCGAGCTGGCATCGCTCCAACTGGCGATCGACAGCCGGGCCAACGCCGGTCAGTGCAGCGGCGGTCACAGCTGCGTCTACACCAACACGATCTGCTGGCGGAGCCGGACGACGCCGCTCCCGATGGAGAACAACCCGCGCGTGGTATTCGAGCAGATGTTCGGCGACAGCGGGAGCACCGATCCGGCGGTCCGCCGCGCCCGGATGGAGCGCGACCGCTCGATTCTCGACTCCGTCACCGGCAAGGTCGCCGACCTCAAGCGCCAGGTCGGGCAGGCCGACAGCCTCAAGGTCGACGAGTACCTCGAGGGCGTGCGGGACATCGAACGGCGCATCGAGCGGGCCGAACAGCGGCAGGACTACGACCTGCCGGAGCTGGCCCAGCCCGAGGGCATCCCCGCCACGTTCGCCGAGCACGTCGCGCTGATGTTCGACCTGCAGGTGCTGGCCCACCAGACAGACATGACCCGCGTGACCTCGTTCATGCTGGGGCGCGAGGTCAGCTCGAGGACCTACACCGAGATCGGCATTCCCGATGCGCACCACCCGCTGTCCCACCACGAGTACAAGCCGGAGAAGATCGCGTTGATGGCCAAGATCAACGCGTATCACGCGTCGATGTTCGCCGACTACCTGGCGAAGCTCCGGTCGACGCCGGACGGCGACGGATCGCTGCTCGACAACATGCTGCTCCTCTACGGGTGCGGCATGTCCGACAGCAATGCGCACAGCCCGCTCGATCTGCCGGTCCTGCTGCTCGGGGGGTGCGCGGGACAGCTCGAAGGCGGACGCCACCTCCGCTACGAGGGCGATCCGCTGATGCCGAACCTCCTGGTGAGCCTGATGGACAAGCTGGGCGTCCCGGTCGAGCGGCTGGGGAAGAGTGACGGCAGGCTCAGCGTAGGGCGTTTGACGGGGGTCTAGGCCGCGGCCTCGCGGCCTCATGTGTCAGCGGCGCCGCGGGAGCCGCGCCAGGAAGTCGGCCTCGTCGTTGCAGCCGAGAGCTGCGCGGACGACGGCGTCGTCGGACGTCACGTCGATCTCCGGCACGCGGGCGAGACCTTGGTCCGAGACCACGATGCCCCGCGCCCGCAGGATCTCGCGGACCATCTCCAGCCGGGTTGCTGCCCGGCCCTGGGCCACGCCCTCCGCCCGGGCTTGGGCCACGCCTTCCGCCCGGCCCTGGGCCACGCCTTCCGCCCGGCCCTGGGCCACGCCTTCCGCCCGGCCCTGACGCCGGTGCCAGCCGAGCATCGGATCGTCGTCCGGCCCGGTCCCGTCCCGCGCGCCGAGCGCGGCGCCGACCCGGTGCAGCACCGCGAACGTCCGTTCCGACAGTTCCGTCTCGTTCAGGCCGGTGTGGATCTCGGCCGCGGTCCAGCCCGGAAACGCGCCGCTCGCGGCCGACGCCTGGAAGGCGCCCGCCACCCGCCGGTGGACCGTCAGTCCCGGCCGCCGCCGGCGCGGCCGGCTCGCCGCCCCCGGATCCGGCACCTCCACCCACACCTCGGGAAAGCCCCACGCTTCGTACAGCCCCAGCTTGGCCCGCCGCACGTCCGTCGTGTGATCGACCTCGAGCACCACGTCCGGGAAGTCGTCCTCCCCGGCCATCATCGCCTTGGGGCCCGGCAGGCGCGCGCGCCGGGGATGCACGTACACGGACTCGTCGGCCTGCAGGATGCGCCGCGGGGCGCCGTGCTCGTCGCGCTGCATCAGGTCCATCGACCCGTAGCACACGATGGCCGACCCGCGTTCGGCGGCAATCCGGTCCATCAGCGCCGTCAACCGGCGCGACGGCTTCTCGTGATACGGGGTGGTCGGCTCGGCGACCCACGCCGTCTCGGTGGCGGCGTCCCAGAACTCCAGGCGGCCTTCCCAGGTGTCGATCTCGCTCCGCGGTACGCGCCGGGCCGTGCAGCCGGGGAACGCGTCCGCCGGCAGCTCCGTTGCCGGGGCCTCCGCCGCGTCGCGCGCAACGTGCGACCGGGGTTCGAAATCAGCCATTTCTCGATTCTACAGCCGAACCGTCGAGGCGGAGGCATTCGGAGTCGGCCCCACCCGATGGCTCTCGGCAGCCCCCGACAGCGCCGCCGTCCCGGCAGCATGCAATCGTTGGCCGCGTCCCCCCCGGTATCGCGCACGATCAAGCCCACCCCGCCGACTACGAGTCGACCCGCAGCGCCTCCACCGGGCGGATCCTCAGCCCTCTCAGCGTCGGCGCGAGGCAGGCCAGCAGGCCGGTCGTCAGGACGATCGCGGCCGTGATCGACAGCATGTACGGCCACGACTGCACGGCGACCCCGAGCTCGCCCCGGAACGCGCCGATCGCGGTGAGCCGCGTGAAGACGATGGCCCAGAACCCGGTGCCGAGCATGACCCCGAACATGAGCTGGAGGAGCGATCGACGCGCTATCGACGCGACGATCCGGCTCGATTTCCCGCCGAGGGCGATGCGCACGCCGATCTCCCGGGTGCGCCGGGCGACCGTGAACGACATAAGCGCATACAGGGTCATCGTCGTCTCGTCGAGAGCGATGCGCGAAATGCCGGCGTCGCCGCCCGCGAAGGGATGGAAGCGGCCGAGTCCCGGCAGGCCCAGCTCCGTCAGGTCGGCGTACATCACGGCCAACCCCGAGACTGCGGAGAGGCCGGCCGACACCGACTGCCGGCGGTCCGAAGCCAGGAAGTTGGCGCGCCCCTCGTAGGTCGCGCGCGGCCGGAACTGCACGATACCCTCGATGCGCAGGGCCGGCGCCACGCGGCGGCCGAGGCCGACCTCGACGCCGGCGCTCGCGCCGAAGTCCCCGAAGGTGCTGTGCGGGGCGCCGTCCGACCCGTTGCCGCAGCCGTACAGGCCGTGCGTCGCGCAGTCCGCGTCGGTGAATCGCGCACCGGTAGAGCGGTCGATCCCCGCGCCGACCCGGACGTAGGTCTCGTCCGCCGCTGCGGCGACGGACAGCACCGGGAGCGCCGCCACCGCGAGCAGCGCCGCGCCGAGCCGCGTCCGCCACGAGCCAGCCGCGTCCCACAAGGTGGTGGGCACGGTGACCGCAAGTGGCACCGCGCCGAGCCGCGTCCGCCGCCGCCCCGTCACGCCACACCGGTCACCGCGTCTCCAGTCCATCAGGTCCCCCGGGCGAATCGCCGTCCAGGTCGGGGTTTTCCGCTCGTCCGCGAAAGCGTCGCATCGACAACCGAGTTCCCTCATCGAGGGTGGTATCGCCGGGCGCGCGTTCTCCCGGCGGCCCGCGCCAGCCCGGCCCGTACGAGCTCGTTCAGCAGCCCGCGGGCGACCGCGGGGGCCGCATCGAGCAGGATCGCGGCCTCGTTCGTGGAGAGGCTCCCGCGGCGGCGGATCTCGTCGAGCAGAACCTGCCGGCGCCGGTTGTGCGCCGCCATCCCCGGGTTGCCGGCGCGCCGCACCAGGGCGTCCGACAGCACGTAGCGAGTCCCGCCGCGCCGGCCGACGCGCGACAACAGTCCCTTGGCCACCATCCGTGAGAGCAGCGCATCGACGTCGGCGTCCGGCAGCATGGCGCGCAGGTCGCGCGGCGCCACCGCGCCGGCCCGCCGGGCGGCGACCACCGTCCGGCGCTCGTCGGCGGTCACGTTGTCCCGGTCGAGCTGATTCAGCCAGCTCTGGTCTTCGACGTCGACGAGCATGCGATTGCGCAGGATGACCGTCACGGAGCTCGCGGTGGCCTCGAAGACGGGCGGTTCCATCAGTCGAGCCTCCATCTCCCGGTACATCCGATCGATGCCCTCTCCGTACTCCTCCACGGGCCCCATGATCTTCATGACCCGCATGATGCGCGGGTTGCGGCTGTAGTGCTCGGCCCGCATGTTCTCCAGGGTGATGTGGCC
>CBDDJQ010000002.1:0-22223 GCA_965229825.1 Vicinamibacterales bacterium | reverse complement strand
TCTCGATGTTGGCGCGCGTCGTGTCGAAGTGGGCGTTGTTCGGGATCACCGCGCCGGCGCCGCCCACCACCTCGAAGAGCACCCGCTCGCTCGCGCGGCCCTGGTGGGTCGGCAGCGGCTCGGCGAAGCCGGTGACGTCGCGGACCGCCTCCCGCAGGCGCTCGAAGCTGTCCGCGCCGGCGTAGCTCTCGTCGCCGCGCATCATCGCGGCCCACTGCTCTGCGCTCATCGCGCCGGTCCCGCTGTCGGTCAGCAGATCGATCACGACGTCGGCCGCCGCCACCTTGAACAGGTTCAGGCCGGCCCGCTGGAGAATCGCCTCGCGCTCTTCCGCCGTGGGCAGCCGGATCGGCTCGACCATCTTGATGCGAAACGGTTCGAACTCGGTCTTCATGTCGCTCGTTCCACCGCTCTCCGGGTACGGACGGTTGAATGACGAAGCAATTCCCGCGGAGGAAGGGCGGCGGGGCGTCCCGAGCGCCGAGGCTCCGGCCGGCGCGCCCTGCCCCCGACGACCGGCGGCGGCAACTTGTACCATGGCCCCGGTGCGCGAGCAACCGGGCCCGCTCCGCACATGGTCGGCGTAACCCGGGGCCGGCCGTCCGGAGCATCCGGTCGATCCTGCACGGCGCGCGTGTACTCGAGCCCGCGGCGGGGGCGCGCACCGGATCGATCGATCGCGAGCGGCGGCCTCCACGCATGACCGGCAAGACGGGATAGAATCCACGTCATGAGGCACGTAGTACCGGTTCTCCTGGCGCTCGGCGTCACGTCGGGGACCGCGGTTTCTCCGCTGCACGCCCAGCGGCAACAGCCGGGGGCTACGCAGGAGGGACCGACGACCGGCGACGAGATGATGCCGCCGTTCGATCTGCGGTACTTTCTCGGCGACTGGGAGATCGAGTGGTCTCCGCTCGAGACCCCGCTGTTGCCGGGCGGGAACTACATGGGGACCGAGCGGGTCCGGCACATCGCCAACGGCCGGTATCTCGAGATCACCGTCGAGCTCGAGGGGCCGAACCGGTCGCTGCACGGCCAGGGCATCCTGTTTCTGGAGACCGGGCCGTTCGGCGCCCACCTCACCAAGTACGTGGTGTACGACGCGGGGTTCGCCCTGCTGCAGCCGGGGCCGGTCGGCGGGGACCTCGGGGGGTACTACAGCCACTTCTGGGAGACCCCGGCGCCTATCCGGCACGACGGCGCCGAGAGCTGCTGATCCGGGGCCGGAGCTATCTGGTTTCGCCGTACGCGTACCGCGTCAACCAGGAGGTTTCGGTGGACGGCGAGCCGTTCGTCAACTTCGGGGTCATGTGGTACACGAAGGTCGTGGAGGAAACGGGGCAGGAACGATGATGGGAAGACGGAGACTGGCGGCGGCGGGGGCGGCGCTCATCGTGGGCATGGCGAGCCTGTCGCTGGCGCGCGCCCAGGGCGGCGTGAGCGGCGACTGGGAGATGCGGCTGAGCACGCAGACCGGCGTGACCACGTGGCAGGCCCGGTTCGAGCAGGACGGCGGGCGGCTCGGCGGCGAGATCGACCTCGGAGACAACGAGATCCTGGATGTGGACGGCACCGTCGACGGCGCGATGCTCAGGTTCGTTATCGTGGTGCCGGACCTCGACGGCGACCAGCCGATCAATTTCGAGGGCGAGCTGACGGGCGACACGATTCAGGGCGCCCCGGGCAGCTTCAGTTGGTACGGAACCGGCGATTGGGAGGCGTCCCGCCAGTAGGACCGATGAGGTCCGCGGGCTCGCGGGTCGTGGGGTGACGGTATACCGGAACGGAAGGCAGCCATGAGAAAACGCTCTGCAGGTGCATTGGCCGTCGCGTTGCTCGCGTCGGCGGCGCTCGTTTCGTTCGCCGCGTTCGTGCGCGCCGCCGAGGATGACATCGGCGGCGTGGTGACGAGCGCGAACGGTCCCGAGGAAGGGGTCTGGGTGATCGCCGAGACCACCGGGTTGCCGACGAAGTTCGTGAAGAGCGTCGTGACCGGCGATGGCGGCCGTTATCTCATTCCGGACCTGCCGGAGGCGACCTATGACGTCTGGGTCCGCGGGTACGGCCTCGTCGACTCGGCCCCGGTGACGGCCGCGCCGGGCGACACGGTGGACCTCGCGGCGACCGTCGCGGCGACCTCGGAGGAAGCCGCCGCCGTCTACCCCGCCAACTACTGGTACTCGCTGATTCGACCGCCGGCGCAGAACGAGTTTCCGGGGACCGGGCCGGACGGCAACGGCATCGACGCCAATCTCCGGCACCAGGACCAGTGGCTCGACGTGCAGAAGCAGGGCTGCATGCTCTGCCACCAGCTCGGGAGCCGCATCGTCCGCGAGATCGACAACCTCGAGCAGTTCGACTCGAGCCTCGAGGCATGGGACCACCGGGTGCAGATGGGCCAGCGCGGCGGCCAGATGACCAACGTCATGAACCGGTTCGGCCGGGCGCGGGGCCTGCAGATGTTCTCCGACTGGAGCGACCGCATCGCGGCCGGCGCGGTGCCCGAGGCGCCTCCGCGCCCGCAGGGCATCGAGCGGAACGTGGTCGTCTCGATGTGGGAGTGGGGCACCGAGATCGACTACATCCACGACGAGATCGCCACCGACAAGCGCAACCCCGGCATCAACGCGAACGGCCCCGTCTACGGGGTCAACATCTCGAACGACGCGCTGACCATTCTCGACCCGGTCACCCACGTGGCGACGAGCCTCGACGTGCCGCTGCGGGTCGATCCGGCCACGGTGCCGGGCATGATCGCGCGGTCGATGCCCGCCCCGTCGCGGTTCTTCGGGGACGAGCTGATCTGGAACGACCCCGCGAACCCCCACAACCCGATGATGGACCAGAAGGGCCGGGTGTGGATGACCTCGGCGATCCGCAACCGGGCCAACCCCGACTACTGCCTGGAGGGGTCGGACAACCGTTTCGCCCGCTACTTCCCGCTGGACAACGGGTACCGCTCGGCCGTCTACTACGAGCCGGAGACCGGCGAGTTCGTGATGGTCGACACGTGCTTCGGCACCCACCACCTGCAGTTCGCCGAGGACGACAGCAATACCCTGTACTTCAGCGGCGGCGGGCAGGTGATCGGCTGGATCGACACCGAGCTCTGGGACGCGACGGGGGACGAGGTGGCCGCGCAGGGCTGGTGCCCGACCGTCCTCGACACCAACGGCGACGGGGTCATCACCCAGCCGTGGAACGAGCCGCCGCGCGGCAGAGAGCCGGCGGACCGCGATCCCGCCCTCGACACCCGCGTGGTGGTCGGGAGCTACGGGGTCATCGGCGATCCGACCGACGAGCAGGTAGTGTGGATCAGCTCCAACCGGTTCCCGGGGCGGCTGGCCCGGCTCGACGTGGGCGACGACCCGCCCGAGACCTGCGTCACCGAGATGTACGAAGTGCCTTCGGTGCTCGATCCGAATGTGCCCGAGGACAAGATCGGGTTCGGCTCGCGCGGGCTCGACATCGATCGCAACGGCGTCATCTGGACCGCCCTGTCGGGGTCGAGCCACCTCGCCAGCTTCGATCGCACGCGATGCCCGGTCCTCAACGGTCCGGAGACGGCCGAGGGGCGGCACTGCGTCGAGGGTTGGACGCTCTATCCCACCCCCGGGCCGGTAATTGCGGGGACCGAGCCGCCGGTGCGGGCCGACTACCACTACTACAACTGGGTCGATCAGTGGAACACGCTGGGGCTGGGCCGCGACGTGCCGATCGCCACCGGGTCCAACTCGGACTCGCTGCTCGCCCTCGATCCGGCGACCGGTCAGTGGACGGTGCTGCGGGTGCCGTATCCGCAGGGCTTCTTCACGCGCGGGCTCGACGGCCGCATCGACGACCCCGATGCCGGGTGGAAGGGGCGCGGGGTGTGGGCCACCTACGGCGCCGCGGTCACCTGGCACATCGAGGGCGGCCGGGGCGTGAAGCCGGGCATGCTGAAGTTCCAGGTGCGCCCCCACCCGCTGGCGGACTAGAGCGGCAAGGCGACGACTACCGGGCCGACTCGAGCCCGGGGCCGAGACCACCAAGAGCCTTCGCGGGGCGGCACCCGCGAGGGCTCTCTTTGTCATGTCGGCGGCGGCAGCCGTTGCGACGAGGCGGCAGAGGACAACGAAGGCCATGAACGACCGGAAACAGCCAGGCTGGCGGCGCCTCGGATGCATGGGCGCCGCCGCGTTGATGCTGCTTGCGGTCGGCGTGTCGACGAGCCGGGCGGGACAGGACTCCGGCGCCATCGCCGGCGTGATCGTGGACGAGAGCGGCGGCGTGCTGCCGGGGGTGGCGGTGACCGCCGTCCCCGAGGGGGGCGGCGCCGTCGGCGCCGCCGTCAGCGACGGCCTGGGCGAGTACGAGATCGCGAATCTCCCGGCCGACCGGTATCAGGTGCGCGGCGTACTGCCGGGCTTCAGCAGCGAGATCGCGTTCGTGCCGGTCGAGGCGGGCGCCGTCGCCACCGCGGACCTGCTGCTCGAGCTGGCCCCGCTGACGGAGACCGTCACCGTCACCCGGACCGATCAGGACCTGGCCACCGTCCCCCAGTCGGTGGCGGTGGTGCAGCGCGAGCAGATCGAGTTCGCCCAGCGGCGCTCGTCGCTCGACGAGGCGCTGCGGGGCATACCCGGGGTGTTCGTCCAGAACCGCCGCAACTACGGCCTGTCGGGGGGCATCGGGGTGAGCATCCGGGCCCCCGAGCCGCGGTTCGGGCTGCGCGGGCTGGCCCTCATACAGGACGGCATTCCCATCACCACCGCGGACGGCACGACGGAGCCGGGCAACGTCGACCTCGGCTCGGTCGGCCGCATAGAGGTGATCCGGGGACCGAGCTCGGTGCTGTACGGTAACTCCGCCGGCGGGGTCATCAACCTGACCACGACGTTCGACACGTCGCGCCGGCTCGTGGTCCGGCCCGACGTCCAGTTCGGCAGCTACGGCTACAACCGGCAGCAGGTCCGGGTGGACGCCGGCGGGGTCGGGCCGACCCAGTTCATGGCGAGCGTGACTCGCTTCGAGACCGACGGGTTCCGCGAGAACAGCCACGCGGAGATCACCCAGGCCAACTTCGTGGTGCGGCGCGAGCTGGGCGCCGACACCGAGATCCGCGGCGTGTTCAACCTGTACGACAGCCCGTTCGCCGAGAGCGCGAGCTTCCTCAACGAGGCCGACGCACGCGATCCGGTGCGGCGGCGCATGGCCCGCGGCGTCGCCCTGGCCCGCGACTGGGGCGAAGGGGCGAACCAGGGGCAGGGGGGCATCACCCTGGAGCACCGCTTCAGCGAAACCCAGCTCTTCCGGGTGACCGGCTGGGGCATGTGGCGAGGCCTCGATGCGGTGGGCGCGTTCCGGAACGTGGAGCTGCGCCGGAACGGACGCGGCCTGCGGTCGGAGTACGTCGGCGGCGCGTCCGCCGGTGCGGCGGGCATCGACTGGGCGGCCGGGGTGGACGTCGCGTCCCAGAACGACGACCGCCGGGAGTTCGGGCAGGTGGCGCCCGAGGTGAGCGGCGAGCGCGCGACGAGCGGGGCCCTGGAGATCGACCAGACGGAGGACGTCCGGTCGGCCGGTCCGTTCGCGCAGATCGGCGTCTCGCCGTCGGACCGCGTACGGTTCACGGCCGGGGTGCGCTGGGACTACTACAACTTCCGGGCCGGCGACCGAAAGGTGGACGACGGCGACCAGTCCGGCGACCGCAAGATGGACGCGTTCAGCCCCTCGGTCGGCATGACCGTCGAGGCGGCCCCCAACGTCAACCTGTTCACGAGCTTCGCGACCGCCTACGAGACCCCCACCACCGTCGAGCTGTCGAACACGCCGACCGGGGAGGGCGGGTTCAACCAGGAGTTGGGGCCGCAGGACCTCCGCAGCTTCGAGGTCGGGATTCGCGGGCTGGCCGAGGCGGCCCGCCTGCGCTACGAGGCGGCGGTGTACGTGTCCACCGTGCACAACGCGCTCGTCTCGTTCCAGAGCCCGACCGAGGAGGTCTTCTTTCGCAACGCCGGCGAGTCGTCCCGCGACGGCGTCGAGCTGCTGCTCGAGTGGATCCCGGACCCCGCCTTCAGCACCCGGTTCGCCTATACGTACCAGAACTTCAAGTTCGTGCAGTTCGCGCCCGGCGGCAACGACTTCTCCGGCAACATCGAGCCGGGGTCGCCGCCGCACCGCATCTTCGCCGGCTTCAACCACACCGCGCCGTTCGGCCTGCGCTCGGGGCTGACCGTCCGCTGGGTCGACGAGTACACGCTCGACAACGCCAACGCCGTGTTCAACTGGGCGCATACCGTCGTCGACCTGCGGTTCGGGTTCGAAGCGACGTGGGGCGGCGTCGACGTTCGTCCGTTCGTGGGCATCGACAACCTGTTCAACGAGCTCTACAACTCGTCCACCATCACCAACGCGTTCGGCGGCCGCTACTACGAGCCGTCTCCGGACCGCGAGTACTACGTGGGACTGACGATCGGAGGGGGTCCCAGGTAGGAGTCTGCGCCGCAGGACGCCGACTCCGGGAGCATCGATCCGCGGGCCGCGGAGCCGCAGGGCGGCGATGCCGGGGCGTTATCCGGTCAGCCGTCCGCCAGTCCTTTCCAATCCAGAAATGAGCCTGAAGCGGCGGCACGTGAGTCGCGGCTGACGGGCGACCGAATCAGCGGATCGAAACAGGGATCCTGGCGCGGGCTGCGGTGAGCCGGCGCACGCTGACCGACATTATCTTTCATGGCGGCGACGAGGGGTTGTGGGCGCGATCAATCTCGACACCTGCGACGCGGTCGAGCACCGGATCTTCTCTGTGGATCTTGATGAAGAGGAAGAGGATGGCTGTGGGCGCTGTGCGAAACCGCGTTCTTTGCGGTTTTGCAAGCTCCTGTGGGCGCGCTGTTTGCGTCCATGGGAGCGCCGGCGTCCATGGCCCGCGGCGCTGGCCCTGGCCACGGTGCGTTCGGGTAGTGCAGGGAGCGGACTCAGCCGAGGGGTGATGGCCCCGGTTGTGCCCACGCTGCGGGATCGCGTGCCCGTCCACGCTCCGGAGGATCGTGGGACTCAGCCGAGGGGTGACGGCCCCCGGTTGTGCCCACCGGAACCTGGTGACCGCCCCAGCTCTCCCAGACCGAGCCGGTCCCTGGTGTTGTGTCACGGTCCATGCTTGCTCAGTCGGAGATTGCGCCCCGCGTCCTGACGGCGTTGACACGCCGGCCCTCCCGGAGCTACCTCCGCCCCGACCCATCCGCCAGCCGCCTTGGGCCCCGGGCCGAGTCCCCTGAACGCCCTGCGGGTTAACGCCGCCCGGAGCGTGGTGTTTCAGGCCGCCGGGTCGATGGAGGCAAACAGGCGGTCGCGGGCCTGGTTGAGGGCGCGTGCCGCGTCGCTGTCGCTCATGGCGGCGGCGACGGCGTCGAGCTGGTCGAAGGAGGTCCCCAGCTTGAGGCAGGCGGCGGCGTTGGGCAACGACTTGAGCTTCTCGTAGGGGGTCATGACGTTGGCGTGGGGGTAGCGTTTGCGGACGCGCCCCTTGGTGTCGACTTCATCGACGGGGAAGAGACAGGGGCGGTGGAAGTTCAGGTAGGGGGAGAGGACCTGCTGGGTGAAGGCGTTGACGCGTTCAGCGTAACGGCTGGGGATGTGGCCGTATCCGAGGTGCTTGCGGATGACCGAGCCGTTCTTGCTCTCGACGAGGGCGTTGTCGTTGCTGCGGCGGGGTCGGGACTTGGTGAACTCGTCGATGTGGAGGGCTTGCAGCCGGGCGACGATTTTGTGGTTGATGAACTCCGAACCGTTGTCGGTGTGGAATCCACGGACGTTGAAGGGGAACGCCCGGAGCAGGGCTTCGAGGACGGGGGCGAGGCAGGGCGTGTCGATGCGCTCGACCGAGCCGACGAACTGGAACTGGGTGACCTCGTCGACGAGGTTGAGGTGGTAGAGGCCCTTGATGCCGTCGAGGTCTCCTTGGTGGACGGAATCGACCCGCAGGTAGCCGGGTTGTCCGAAGGGCTGGGGTCGGCGCCGCTCGCCGATGGCGATGTGCACGGGGCGGGTCGGCGCGGGCATCGTCCCGCGCCGGCGTTGATAGCTGGTCGAGTGGCGCAGGTTGTAGAGGTGTCCGTTGGAGATGGCGGCGAGGCGCTCGAAGCGGCGGTCGCCGAACAGCTGCAAGGCCCGGACGCAGAGCTTGCGGGTGGCCGGACCGGAGAGGGTGCCGTGGAGGGCATCGACTTCAGCGAGCAGCCCGATGTCGGCCTTGGTGTAGCGGCGTGGGAAGGGGTGCCGGGGGCGGCGGCGGTCGGCGATGGCTCCTGTGGTCCGGTGCTGGTGCAGCAGGCGGGTGACCTGCGCGCGTGAGAGGCCGGTCACCTTGTTCAGGAAGCGGCGGATCAGGCCCTTGTCGGCCTTCCCCCGGCGGGAGTAGTCGAACCGTTGCAGGGTCTCGGCCACGAACGCGTAGGCCTCGGCCCGGGTCTCCAGCTGCAGGTCGAGCGGTCGGCTGCCGGCAAGGAACTCCCGAACCTGGTCCAGGGTCTGCAGGCGCTGGGTGTCGAGCTTCACGATCATCCTCCGATGATCCGGGACCCAGCCCCCTTCAGGCTCATCTCACGTTGGAATCAATCCTCCCTTCAGGCTCACTTCTCATTGGACAAGACGCCGCCTTGACGCGGGGCGGCCGTGCGGAGACACTTAGGGGCTCGCTTCACGACATCGGTGTGAAGCAGGCGCCCCGACCGGCGCCGGCAACCGGCGGATCGGGCGTGTCAGGCTCGTCGGCCGGATGACCGGCGACCCGCCAGCGCACGCGGCATCGAAGGGAGAGCAGGACAGACTCATGGCCGTGCAACCGACGCGCGTCATCGACTTCGACCGGGCCAACGAAGTGGTTCAGCGGTTCCAGAAGGAGTCGACCAAGTGGCTCTACGGCCTCGACGATGCCGCCCGCATCCTGTCGTGGGCGTTCTTCACGTTGCTGCCATATACCGACAAGCTGAGCCAGAGCAAGCTGCTGCGCCAGCCTCACGTGATGTTCCGGGGGCCGACGGGCACCGGCAAGACCGACCTCGTCAGCGCCTGCGCGATGGCCATCGACGCCAAGTTCGAGCGCATCCAGGGCCTGCCGACCTACATGCCCGAGGACATCCTCGGCTACGAGACGATCGTCGAAGAGACCGACGGCTCGCGAAAGCTGGTGTTCAAGCCGGGCAAGCTGATGGCGCACATCGTCCTCATCGACGAGGACAACCGTTTGTCGGGCAAGACCAAGGCGGCGGTGCTCGAGGGCATGGAGGAGAGCTCGGCGACGCTCGCCTCGGACTACGGCAACCTCGCCGAAGGCAAGGTGCTGCCGCTGTTCCCGCTGTCGTGCGATTTCAGCGACATCGAAGGCCCCCGCTTCTTCATGGTGATCTGCACCGAGAACATCTTCGGGGAAGAGGAGGGCACGTTCGCCAATCCGGTGGCGCAGCTCGACCGCACGACCCTGTCCATCAACATGCTGGACCCCGAGGACGAAGAGGACGAGCTGAAGATCAGCGCCCGCAACGTGGTCGGACGCAAGGTCCAGAAGCTGACCGACCTCTACGAGGTGCTCGACATCGCCCAGTACATCTTCGACAACGTCCAGATGTCGGACTACGCGCAGCAGTACAAGGTGCGGCTGATCCGGAACACCCGCCCGCATCGGGTGATGGGGCGGTCGGCCCGGACCGTCAAGGAGTACATCCGGGTGGGGATCTCTCCCCGGGTGCACTTCCACCTCGAGGCGGTGGCCCGGACCTTCGCCTTCTTCAACGGCGACCTGGCGATCACCCCCGACCACATCAAGGCGGTCGCGGGCCCGGTGCTCGCCCACCGGCTCGTGCTGCGCGAAGGCATGGAGTTCTCGGTCGACAAGGAGGAACTCCTCCAGCAGATCCTGCGGGACATGGAGGTTCCGCCGTGGAAGTAGAGGAGGTCTATGCCCGGTTCCGGGACATCAAGCACGGCATCCGGGCTCGGAAACCGTCCAACAGCATCCACTTCGGCGAGCACAAGAGCGGGTTCAAGGGAACCGGCTACGACATCGTCGGCGTCGATCAGTGGAGGCCCGGGCAGCCGTTGAAGGACGTGTCGTGGACCCTGAGCCTTCGCACCTACCCGGAGAAGCTGTATCGGATCGAGCGGATGGAGCCCAAGGAGCTCCGCACGCTGATCGTCTGCGATCTGTCCTACTCCACGCTGTTCCAGGTGTCGCAGGAGACCAACAAGGCGCTCCTGATGCTCGATCTGCTCGGCAACATCGGCCTGACCCGCGCCAACCTGCGCGATCCGGTGGGGATGCTGGGCTACTCGGATCGCATCGAGCTCTACCTGCGCCCGAAGCTCGGGACCTCGCAGGTCTTCCACATGGCCCATCAGATCTTCGAGAAGCTGAAGCTGGAGCGGGAGTTCCCGAGCCGGCGCCCGGCCCACCTGAAGGTCGCCGTCAACTTCATGCTCGCGCGGCTCAAGATGCGCCACTCGATCGTCCTCCTGACCGATCTCGTGGATCTGGTCAACGACCCCGACGCGGTCGACTTCAAGCAACTGAGCACGCTGGCCGCGAAGCACGATATGATCGTGCTCATTCTGGACGACCCTGACGAGTTCCGCGTGAAGAGCCGTCTCGGCTACATCCGGATCTCGGACATGGAGACGCGCAAGCAGACCGTGATCTCGGCGCGGAAGGCGGGCGCGATTCGGCGGCGCATCGAGGAGGCGCGGGCGGCGCTGCAGTACAAGTTGAAGCATCAGGCGGGCATCGACTCGACGGTGCTGACGGAGCAGAATCACGTCGAAGAGCTCCCGAAGTTCCTGATGTCCCGTTTCGCGCGGTAGGAGCCTGGGCCGTGGAACGTCGCAGACTCCTGTAGGATCGGTTGGGCGGGCGGCGGCGCCGAAGGCGGCGATGTCCGGGCCAGCCACCGGTCGTCGCTGACCCCGGCACCGGGCCGGGCAGGTAGGACCTTCGCAGACTTGCAGGGAAGATTCCGGTGAAAATGACACGCCTACTCGCCACCTCGGTATCTGGACTCCTGCTGATCGCGGCGCCGGCCTCCGCCGCCCAGCCGCCCGATGACGGCGCGCCCGGCCCGGGGCTCGTGCGGGTCGAGACGCTGGAGCTCGAACCGACCGTCGCCAAGACCGGCGACCTGATCACCCAGCGGTACCGGCTGCGCTTCCCGGATCTGATCGCGGACGGGCAGGAGATCATCATCCTCGAAGACCGCATGACCCCCGAGGCGCTGCCGGTCCACCCGTTCGAGGCGGTGTCGCTCGAGGTCGAGAAGGACCGGATCGAAGACGAGCACGTCTGGGACTTCGTGTACGGGTTCCGGCTCGTCGACCCGAACAAGATGACCTACGTCCTGCCGAACTTCAGCTTCTACTACCTCGTCCGGGATCTCGGCGAGGACATCGAGGACGCCGAGGTCCAGCAGACCGACGGCGGGCAGGGGCTGGTGCGCTACGTCACGTCGATCACCGACGAGCCGCTGCTCGACATCCGGGACACCATCGAGCTCGGCACGTTCGAGGGTCTGGCGACGTTCTTCCGGACCCTGGCCTGGGTCGTCGCTCCCCTGCCGCTGCTGCTCTGGTTCGTGATGCTGGCGCGGGTCGCCCGCAAGCCGAAGGCGGTCTCGTTGGAGAGGCAGCAGGAAGAGGACGAGCTGGCGCGCATCGAGGCGCAGATACCGGTGCCCCCGTCGATCTGGGAGGCGCGACGAACGGTGAACCGCGAGCTGGCGGCGCTGCGCCGGCTGCCCCGGGACGCCGGCGCGGATCAGTTGGCCGCCGGCCAGCGGACGCTGGTCCTGGCGCTGCGCGACTACCTGCGGGCGGATCTGCCGGCCCTGCATCCGGGCGACACCGCCCTGGACATCCAGCGGCACGTCGACGGGCTGAAGGACAGCTATCGGAAGGCGGCGCTCGGGGTGATTGCGGCCCGGCTCCTCGCCTATCAGCGGGGGCTCGAGGCCGGGACGGCGGCGCCGGTCGAGCACCCGGCCGCAGAAGCGCGCATGCTGGCGGACGCCGTGTCGCAGTTGCGCCCGCACGTGCGCATGATGAACAGCCTGAAGGCCCTCGTGGGGGCCGCGTCTCCGCGTCCGGCGAAGAGTTAGCGCCATAGGGGTGACCGATATAGGGGTGACCGATCATGCTGATGCCTTGGTCCGAGTTCGTCACGTTCGTCGACGGCGGCGTCCGCGAGCTGCTCGCGACCGACTTCGCGCAGATCCGGTACGGTGACGTCGGTATCGCCATCGCGATTGCGCTCGCGCTCGGCCTTGTGCTGACTCTGACGCTGTTGCGGCTGGCCACCATGCGGAAGGGCCCTGTCCGCGAGCACTCCGGGCATGTCATCCAGCCGCGACACCGCAAGCGTCTCTGGATCCGCGTCCTCCACACCGCGCCCAAGGCGCTGATGGCGGGGGCCCTCGCGTTGCTGGTGTTCTCGGTCGCCGATCCGTTCCTGACCGCGACCGAGGAGGTCAGCGGCTACGTGGAGTCGCGAGTCCGGGTCGATCTCGTCGACACGTCGGGCTCGATGGCCTGGGAGTTCCCCGACACCAACAAGTCAAAGGCCGAGGTGGCCCGCGACGCGCATCTCGAGTTCCTCGACATGCGACGCGAGAAGAACGACCGCGTGTCGCTGTGGCTGTTCTCCACCTACCCGTACAAGGTGGACGACTTCGTCATGGACGACGAGCTGTACTACTACCAGGTGTGGGACGCGCCGTACGTCATGACCCAGCGCCTCGACAAGGCGATGGTGGTGCCGCGCGACAAGGTCCGCATCGTCCCCGCGGAGGGCGACACCAACATCGTTCGTCCGCTGCAGGACATCGTGAAGTACTTCGACCAGGACGAGGCGGCGGTGGGCCGCGGCTCGAACCAGAACCGGGCGGTGCTCATCATCACCGATGCGGCCGTCGACGAGTTTCCGGACGCGGAGTTCGCCGAGCTGAACCGGCGGAACATCGTGCCCTACATCATCTACATCAACACCAGCGATGCCCGCACCGCGAGCTTCCTGCACCCCACCGTGCCCCAGCTCGTCGGACAGATTCAGGAGTACGGCGGCGACTACTTCGACGTGACCAGCGAGGACAGCCTGCTGCGCGCCTACGAGGCGATCGACGAGCGCGAGGCGGTGCGCATGGAGCTGAAGCACCGGGCGTTGAAGGTGCCGATCTACTCGCGTTTCCTGTTGGTGGCGATGGGACTGCTTCTGGTCGGCATTCCGGTCGGGTTCGTGTCGGAGTTGCTGTGGGGCACCAGCCCCTAGCCGCCCGCGGCCCTTGCGCCGGTCGAAATGCAGCCGGCCCCCGAGACACGCGTCGTCTGAGAGAGAAGTGACATGCGACTGACAGACCTGCTCGACAAGGAACACTCCTTCCGGTATCTCGTCGGCTTCGTGTTCGCCGTGCTCTTCTTCGGCCTCGTGTCGATACCGGCGCGCAGCCTGACCGCGTTCTACACGAACCTGGAAGGGCTGAGCGACAGCGTCGAGCGCGGCGACTACGAGACCGCGGAAACGCAGTTGGCCGAGGCCTCGGCCTTCTATGAGAGCAGCCGGGAGTGGGGCATGCAGTGGTTCGCCGACTCGTATCTGTTCCGCGATACGTTCCTGCAGCAGGCGTCCTACAACTACCTGACCGGCAACTACGAGACGGTGGTGGCCGACCTCGCCGACGAGATCGACGATCCCCGCGCGTCGAACCTCCTGGCGAGCGCCAAGTTCATGCTCGCGCGGCAGCGGTACCGGGCCATCAACCCGGAAGCCCCCGATGCGGCGACCCAGAAGGAGGCGATCATCCTCGAGGTGATGGAAACGGTGAACGCCGACTACGAGCGGGCGCTGCGCGGCGACCCCGGCGATCGCTTCGACTACAAGTGGAACTACGACCTGACCAGCAATGCCGAGGCGGTTCGGCGGGCCCTCGAAGCGCCGCGTGAGATCGAGCCGCCCGAGCTCGAGCAGATGAAGGGCGAAGGCACCCCGGTGCGTCGCCGCCGCGGGTAAGGAGTCTGCGCCGTAGAACGGCGCCGCCTCCGCAGGAGGCACCGACTCATGGAGGGTTGGTCGGGCGGCAAGCGGAGCCGCCAGGCGACCGATTTCCGGGCCAGGACACGCTAGTCGGAGCTCGGGCCACCGGCGCGCCCCGTACCGAGCATCGGCGGGGCCGCCTCGACGATCCAACGCCCGTCAGGGGCGCTACGCACGTACCAGCAATGGACGGAATCAGCCGCCTCTTCCGGGAGAGTATCGAGTTCGCCAACCCGGAGTACCTGGCGATCGTCCCGATCGCCGTCCTGCTGCTCGCGTTCGGGCTGGTGGTCTTCGCCCTGCGGCTGCAGTTGCGCCCGACCCGCACCGAGGGCTCGAAGTACCCGTTCTTCGGCCACATCAAGTTCTGGTTCCTGGCGATCATCGCGCTCGCGCTCGTATCCGTCGCCGCCGCCCGGCCGTTCTGGGTCTTCGGCGGCTCGACCTTCAGGCGGGGCGACGTCGACATCGTGGTCGCCATCGATGCCTCCGCGTCCATGTGGGTCAAGGACCTCGGACCGGCCCGGCTCGATCTCGCGGTGCGGGAAGCGCTGGGCCTGTACACGCAGGACATTCTGACCCCCGGCGACCGCACCGCGTTGTACGTGTGGGGCACGACGACCCTGCGCCGGGCCCACATGGCGTCGAACGCCGAGCGGTTCATCGAGGAGGTGGGCCGGATCGCTCCGCCCCAGAGCCTGACCGGCGACGCGTTCCCCTGGGACAGCGACGTCGCGACCGCGTTCGAGTCGATCTATCTCTCGCTCGACAACCAGGACCGCTTCGAGTCCGGCGACGACGACTGGCTGCCCGAGGAGCGCACCGACCGCCTGCTGCTGTTGTTCACCGACGGCGACTTCCTGATCGACGCCGAGCAACTGAGCCGGCTCGACATGGCCCTCGCCGAGTTTCGGCGCCGGGGCCTCATCATCTACACCATAGGCATCGGCAGCCGGACCGGGACCGACGTCGACTCGGTGCTGATCGACTACGTGCGCGGCATCGACTACGACGAAACACTCGAGGCGGACCTCGCGGGCCAGCGCACCCAGCTCGGTTTCGAAGGCATCAACATGGTCGAGCAGCGCACCGGCGGCCGCTCGGTCATCATCGACAGCCCCCAGGTCGACGCCGCCACCTTCCTCCGCAACGTCGTCGACTCGCACCGCAGCGTCTCCTTCGAGCTCATCCCGTCGGACGACCAGCAGGAAATCTGGCAGTGGGTCGTCATGCTCGCCATCGTCGTCTTCGTCGTGGCGATAATCTTCTACTGACGGGCGGCTGCCCCGCTCGCCCCCCCTGCAGAATCACCCTGCGTCCGCTCGAAGAACCGGAGCCGAGCCGCGAACGGGCGCGATTCCGATTCGCGCCGCCCCGCTTGACGTCCGACGAAGTACCGTGCCAGCGTGGCGTCTGTCCGCCGATCGTTCGTCCGCGGGCCGGGACTTCGCCGCGCGGGGGTCGCCCTTCCAGGGCCGCGTAGGACCCTCGATAGCCTTGGCCGGGAATCCCGGTGGCAGCGGTCGATGCTCCCTCGCCACACATCCAGGTCGAGTTGACGTCGAGTTCAGGAGTCAACTAGGATTCGACTCATGATTCGACTCAACATGCACGAGGCCAAGACCCACCTGTCGCGCTACGTCGCTCAACTTCAGGACGGCGAGACGATCCTGCTCTGTCGCCGCAACGAGCCGGTTGCCGAGATCCGGGCCCTGCCCCGGGCGCGCGACAAGCCGCGGCCGATCGGGTTGGCCCGCGGGCAGTTCACGGTCCCGGACTCGTTCTTCGAACCGCTGCCCCACGACATCATCGAGTCGTTCGAGGGAGGGACGGTTCTGCCCGAGAAATGAAACTGCTTCTCGACACCTGCACCTTCCTCTGGTGGACCGAGAACTCTCCCCGGCTCCCGAAGGGAGTCCGGTCCGCGGTCTCCGATCCGGCACACGAAGTCTACGTGAGTACAGCCTCGATCTGGGAGATCTCCGTCAAGCACCACGTCGGCAGACTGCCCCTTCCACAGCCGCCCGAGCGGTTCTGCCCTGAACAGCGGGAACGCCACGGCTTTCTGAGCCTTCCCATAGACGAGGCAAGCGTGCTTCAGTTGCACCGGTTGCCCCCGCTCCACAAGGACCCGTTCGACCGGATACTGGTATGCCAAGCGATAGAGCACGGCATGACCCTGCTCACGCCCGACCGCCTGATTGCGCAGTACTCGGTGCGGATCTCCTGGTAGCCGACGTGCCGCCCGTCCGCCCTGCCAGCGACCTCCACGTCACGGCGTCCACGCGAGGTCGTCAATGGCGAGCAGCGCGTCAGGTGGAACGTCGCCGCGCCTTGCCGCGATGGCTCTTCAGGGGTCCCCGGCGAGCTGCGTGACCCGCGGCATCGGGCGCGCTGGATCACGGCGCTGTCTGCGCCGGCCGATGCCGCTCGCCGACAAACTCGGCCCCAATCGCCGAAGCGCCACGTTCTCCGTGTGATGAGTTCTGCGAGCCAGTTTCGGGAAGGGGGAACAAGGAGCGAGACCCGATGGATGGTAGCGTAAGTTATAGATGAATAGTAGCTTAATATTTCGATGAATGGTAGCGTATAGGGTCGACGGATAGTAGCGTATACATCATGGACGCCAACGTCAACGCACCATGAGCGACCGCACTGCGATGCAGAGCTATCGGCCGAGGATCGTCGATGCCGAGCTGAACGAGCTGCTCGCGGACCTTCCGGCGGTGAGCATCGAGGGACCCAAGGGCGTAGGCAAGACGGAGACGGCCCGCCAGCGTGCGGCTACCCGCCACGAGCTGGATCGGCCGGGCGCGTTCGACCTGATCGAGGCGGATCCGGACCGGCTTGTGCGCGGCGCCGAGCCCATACTCATCGACGAGTGGCAGCGCTATCCCCCTTCCTGGGATCTCGTCCGGCGGGCGGTCGACGCCCAGCGCAGGCCCGGGCGGTTCATCCTCACCGGATCGGCCTCGGACGACCTCCCCGGGACCCACTCCGGAGCCGGCCGCATCGTCACGGTGAGGATGCGGCCGCTGTCGCTTGCCGAGCGCGGCCTGGACAAGCCGTCGGTCAGCCTGTCGGAACTGCTCACCGGCACCCGGCCCTCGATCGCGGGCCACACCGACGTCACCCTGGACCGCTACGTCGAGGAGATCGTGGCCGGCGGATTCCCCGGAATGCAAGGCGGATCCGGCCGCGCCCGGCGGGCTGAGCTGGACGGCTACATCCACCGCATCGTCGACCGCGAGCTTCCCGAACAGGGCATCCGTACCCGGAACCCCGCCATGCTGCGGCGCTGGCTGCGGGCCTGTGCGGCCGCCACCGCCACCACCGCAAGCTACGACCGCATCCGCGACGCCTCCACCGCCGGCGAGGGGGACAAGCCGGCACGGTCCACCACCCGCCCCTACCGGGACACCCTGGAACGGCTCGGCATCCTCGACCCCGTATTCGCCTGGCTGCCCGGCGGCGGACACCTGTCACGCCTCAACGTCGCCCCCAAGCACCACCTCGCGGACCCGGCCCTGGCCGCGCGGCTGCTGGGCCTGGACGCCGGCGCCCTACTCGAACCCCGACCGGTGGTGCCCACGATCCCCCGGGACGGCACGCTGCTCGGCGCCCTCTTCGAATCGCTCGTCACCCAGAGCCTGCGGATCTATGCCCAGTCCGCGGAAGCCGACGTGAACCACCTGCGGACGTGGGGCGGCGAGCTCGAAGTGGACATCGTCGTCGTGCGTGGAGACCAACGCGTGGTCGCTGTGGAGGTGAAGCTGACCGCCGCGGTCGCCGACCGCGACGTGCGCCATCTCCGCCGCCTCGGCGACCGCATCGGCCCCCAACTGCTCGATGCCGCGATCGTCAGCACCGGCGCCGACGCCTATCGCCGCCGTGACGGCATAGCCGTCATCCCAGCCAGCCTTCTCGGGCCGTAGGTGGCCGTTGGCCCGCCACACCCGCGTCCGCGGTGCGATAATGGGACCAGCGAAGCGACGACGCGAGGAAACCGTGAACCTGAGCCGATCGGCCTCGGAATGGGATGGAGGAACGAGCGACGGCAGACCTCGTCGGGGTACGGGCACCATCGACGGAGACGTCCTGAAGAGGCTGGTCGAAACGGCGGTACGAACGGCTGACCCCGAGCAGGTGATCCTCTTCGGCTCCGCGGCGCGCGGAGAGTTGACCGACGACAGCGACTAGACATCCTGGTCGTCAAGGACCAGTGCCAGCCGCTGGAACTGGCCGGCGACATCCAAGTCGCTCTGCCTGCGGAGATGCACCCGGTCGACATCGTCGTCTGGCCGGAGGACCTCGAAATCTACGAGGACACTCCGTGGCGGCCAATCTCCAGCGCGCTGCGCGACGGCCGGACGTTGTATGTCAAGGGCGCGCAAACGGTCGGCGTCGTCGTGAGCCACTCCATCCGGGAGCCCTCGCCGACCGGCCCGAAGGAGCTGGGAGGGTATCGAGGACCTCGGGCAGATTCCCGACGACCCGACGTCCGCCCTCAGAGAGGTCGTCGCCGAACTCCACCTCGATGGCAGGGTATAGCACCCGAATCTCCCGCACGGTCGACCGGCAGTTGAGGAGGCTCTCTGCCAGACCTGCCAGCCCAAGCCTCTACACGGCGTGCAGGCGTTGTCGCCCCAGCTCCCCCACACGATGACTGAACCCTCAACACCGCAGATTCCCGCCGTGCTGCGTCCGTACCTCGACACGATCGCAGACCGCCTCGTGTCGGGGCACGCGACCGTCATGAGCGGGGCCGGCTTCAGCAAGAACGCGGCATCCCACGGCTCTCGCCTCGCATTCCCGGATTGGTCTCAGTTGGGCGACCGCTTCTACCAGAGTCTCCACGGCCACCCACCCGGACCCCAGGAAAAGTACCTTCAGGTCCCGGCGTTGGCGTACCAGGTCCAAGCCACCTTCGGCCGGACTGCCCTCAACCGGATACTGCGGGGACGCCATCCCCGACCCGCAGCATGAACCCTCGCCACTCCACGTAGAACTTCTTGAACTTCCCTGGTCGGATGTATTCACCACGAACTACGACACCCTCCTGGAACGCGCCGGTCGTTCCGTCGTTTCCCAACGGTACGACGTCGTGCTCAACTCAAGCCCGACGACCTCCACCACTCCAATAGACCGCGCATCATCAAGCTCCACGGCACCCTGCCTTCCGAAAGGCTGACGATCACCGACGAGGACTACCGGCGATACCCTCGCGACTTGGCACCCTTCGTGAATGCCGTCCGCCAAGCCCTGCTGGAAAACACGCTCTGCCTGATCGGCTTCTCCGGCGACGACCCCAACTTCCTGAAGTGGGTTGGCTGGATACACGACAGTCTCGGTGAAGGGAATTCACCGAAGATGTACCTCGTTGGCGTGCTCGACCTTTCCCCGTCCGAGAGGACGGCGCTCGAGCACCGCAACATCACCCCCGTTGACATGTCCCTGTGTCCCGACATCGGCCGGAACCACTATCAAGCGCTCCAGCAGTTTCTCGACTATCTCCAGTCTCGCCGAGCTGACGACAACCGGCTCGCCTGGCCGGGCACCCCCGACCACCGATCCCCGTCCGATTGTCAAGCGACATCCGGAATTGACCCCCCGGCGACACCGAAAACTGACCCCCCGAAGAAACGGCGTATGTTGCTGAAGTGGTGGGTATTTCGCTGAACGTGAACACCGATTTCGGCGAACGTGAACGCTGATTCCGGCGAACGTGAACGCTCGTCGGAGCGTAGCGACGATGCTCTGTCAGTTCCCTCCTTGCGGTGGCGTAACGTAACGGGTCTTCGAGATCCTATCTTGACGTCCTGATCGAGAGTACGGCGAAAGTGCCTGTGGAGCCTGTGGGCGCCGTCTGCGGCGTCCAAGGTGTTGTGGGAAACGCGCCTTCTGCAAGGCGTCAGTCGACACCGAGCGTATCGCGCGCGTTTTCCACGCCACGACAGAATCCACAGGCCACCCGGACCCGACTGGACGATCACGAGTAACGCCAGCGCAATGGCCGGTGTCCGAACTCGTCGCGATGCTGGCGGTCGCATACTCATGTCGTCTTCTGCGGCCGGTCGTGAGGCGTCGGCGCCGAGAGCCTGAGGACGCCCGCACGACGCTTCTCCCGCAATCGGAAGCTCTCTCCGGTAATCGTCAACACGTGACTGTGGTGCAGCAGCCGGTCGAGTATCGCCGTGGCGACCACCACGTCACCGAACACCTCGCCCCATTCGCCGACAGAACGGTTCGACGTGATCAGGATGCTGCCGCGCTCGTAGCGCCTCGAGACGAGCTGGAAGAACAGGTGCGCGGCGTGCGGCTCGAAGGGCAGGTAGCCCAGCTCGTCGACGATGAGAAGCTTCGGCTTGGCGTAGAAGGTCAGGCGGTCCTCCAGGCGGTCGGCGCTGTGCGCCTTGACCAACGCCGCCATCAGCGCCTGGGCCGTGGTGAACAGCGCCGAGTAGCGCTGCCGGATCGCCTCGCGCCCGAGTGCGATCGCCAAGTGCGTTTTCCCGACTCCTGGCGGACCGAGCAGGAGGGCCGCGTCCCCGTGCGCGATCCACCGCGACGTCGCCAGTTCCCGGACCTGACGCTCGTCGATGCTCGGCTGCGCCTTGAAGTCGAAGTCCGCCAGCTCGCGGACTGCCGGGAAGTGGGCGATCTTGAACGCCATCTCGATGCGCCGTTCGTCCTTGCGCGACACCTCGCGCTCGACGAGGAACGCGAGCGCCTCGCGCAGCGTCAGCTTCTTCTCCGCGGCCTCGTCGAGCAGGCTGTCGAGTTGGTCCCGGATGGCGGTCAGTTGCAGCCGCGTCAGCCAGCCGAGGAGCGTCTCATGGTCCACGATATCCATCTCAGAAGCTCCCGCCGGCGACGGCCGCATACGCGTCGAGCGGGCGCAGCAGCTCCGGCTTCGGCCGGTCCGTCTCGGCCGAAGCCGGGCGCGGACCGCGGTTGATGCCGACCAGGTGCGCGCGCTCGGTGATCCGCGTGTGCCGGCCGGTGTGCTCGATGTGCTCAGCGACGACGTCCGGCCCGTGATCAACGCGCACCCGACCGCCGCTGACCACCACCCGTACGCGCTCGCCGATCAGCCGCCACGGCACCGAATAGGCGTTGGTGTCGACCACCACCGCACAGTCGGCGTGGACCGTCCGGATCAGATCCCGCAACTGGCCGAACGGCGGCCGGTCCGCGCACGGGCGCAAGCACTTCGCTTCGCGCTCGAAGCGGACCAGCGGGACTTCACCGGTGGTGCCGTGCCGCCGCCGGTCCGCGATCTCGCGCTGCCACCACGCCAGATGCGCCTGCAGTCCCGCCCAGCTCTCGAAGCGGTGTCCTGCGATGGCGTTCCGCTTGACGTAGCCTACGCCGCGCTCGTCCTTCCCCTTCGTCCGAGCCCGGTATGGCGCGCAGGCCCGCGGACGGAACCCCCAATAGGCGGCGAACGCCTGGAACCGGTCGTTGAACTCGACCTCGCGCGTGGCCGCGTCGTGATGGATCACCAGCGCCCGCGGATTGTCGGTCAGCACCTCCTTCGTCACGCCGCCAAAGTGCCGGAACGTGCCTTCCAGGCCGCGGAACCACGACGATTGCCGCTCGTGCCTGAACGCCTCGACATGACAACGCCGCGAATAGCCCAGCGTCGCCACGAACAGGTACACGCGCACCCGCTCGTCCGCGATCGGCACCCGCAGCTCCCCGAAGTCGATCTGCAACTGATGCCCCGGGGCCGTTTCGAACCGCACCGTCGCCTTCGCCTCGGCCGTCAGCAGCCGCCGGAACGGCGCGACCGCGCGCTCGACCGTGCGCAGGCTCACGTCGATCGACAGCTCCCGCAGCAGGTCCTGGCGCACCACCTCCGCATTGCCACGGTGCCGAAAGAAGCACTCCTTCAACCAGGCCTCCTGAGCCTCGAGCTTGCCGCCGCGGACCGGCCGGCTGTAGGCCATCCAGCCGTCGGCCGCCACGTAGCGCCGCACCGTGTTCTTGCTGCACCCGAACTCCCTCGCGATGCGCTTCAACCCCCAACCGAGCGCATGCAGATGCAGCATCGCCTCCACCTCGTCGGATTTCATCATCTCTGCCCGTGGCCTCCCTGCCCACGGGCCGACATCCTCGCATCCATTCATCTGTCTGACTCCTCCTTGGCCAA
The DNA here is from genome assembly GCA_965229825.1 of Vicinamibacterales bacterium. Taxonomy (GTDB): domain Bacteria; phylum Acidobacteriota; class Vicinamibacteria; order Vicinamibacterales; family UBA8438; genus JAJEEA01. The sequence goes on along the minus strand of CBDDJQ010000002.1, from coordinate 21 downwards.
GGGGGGTCAGTTTCCCCTGTC
>CBDDJQ010000001.1:0-38179 GCA_965229825.1 Vicinamibacterales bacterium | reverse complement strand
GTCTTCGTCTTCCTGCCGGGTTTCGGCGCGGCGCCCGCGGCGGGGCAGACCGCCGCCACGGTCGTGACGGTCGAGGGCGGACAGCTCGCGGGAGCGCCGTCGCCGATCGGCGACGAGGTCATGGTCTACCGCGGCGTGCCGTTCGCGGCCCCGCCCGTGGGCGATCTCCGGTGGCGTCCCCCCGAGACGCCGGCGGCGTGGGAGGGCGTGCGCGACGCGACGGCGGCGGCGCCGGCGTGCATGCAGAACCCGATTCCCGCCGCGGTGAGGACGTTCTACGACGCGGGCGCCGACCGGATGGACGAGGACTGCCTCTATCTGAACATCTGGACGGCAGGGGAGCCGGCAGCCCGCGCTCCCGTGCTGGTCTGGATCCACGGCGGCGGGCTGGCCATCGGCAACGGCGCCGACATCACCTACGACGGGACGCGACTGGCGCAGCGGGGCGTGGTGCTGGTGACCGTCAACTATCGGCTCGGGGCGTTCGGCTATCTCGCCCATCCGCTGCTGAGCGCGGAATCCGAGCACGGGGCGTCGGGCAACTACGGCACGCTCGACCAGGTCGCCGCGCTCGGGTGGGTCCAGCGGAACATCGCGGCGTTCGGGGGCGATCCGTCGCGCGTCACCATCTTCGGCGAGTCGGCCGGCTCGTGGAGCGTCAACCAACTGATGGCGACGCCCCTCGCGCGCGGCCTCTTCCGCGCCGCCATCGGCGAGAGCGGCGGCGGCTTCGGGTCGAGGGGAGGGGCCCAACCGAAGGCGGAGATCGAGGCGGCCGGTGAACGGTTCGTCGAGGCGCTGCTCGGCGACGGCGTGATGCCGTCGATCGAGGCGCTGCGGGCCGCGAGCGCGGGCGCGGTGCAGGCGGTGGCGCCGGAGCTGGTCCGGTCGACGGCGAACGTCGACGGCTGGGTCTTCCCGGACACTATCTACAACATCTTCGCCGCCGGACAGCAGCACGACGTGCCGGTCATCGTCGGCTCGAACGCCGACGAGATGACGATCCTCGGCGGTGCGGCGGGGGCGGACACCGTGGAGCAGTACCGCGAGACGATACGGGACGAGTACGGCGAGCACGCCGGCGCCTTACTCGAGACGTTCCCGGCCGAGACCGACGACGAGGCCCAGCAGGCCCGGACGGCGAGCGGGACCGACGCCACCTTCGGCTGGGAGATGCGGACCTGGGCCCGCATGATGGAGACGGTCTCGTCGCCGGCGTACCTCTACTTCTTCAGCCGCGTCCCTCCCGCGCCCGACGCCGACCTCTACGGCGCCTACCACACGGCGGAGATCCCCTACGTGTTCGACAACTTCGGGGTCAGCCCCCACCCCTACGCCAACCGGGACTACACCGACACCGACCGGAAGCTCTCCGACATCCTCGCCTCGTACTGGGTCAACATGGCTGCCACCGGAAACCCGAACGGCGAGGGGCTGCCGGCATGGCCCGCCTACGACCCCGAGGCCGACGCCGCCCTCCACATCGGCGACACCATCACCGTGGAGCGGGGCATCCGCAGGGACCGCCTCGACTTCTTCGACCGCTACTACGCGGCGCAGCGGGAGAGGGGCGAGCGAGACCGCCGGGATTCTTCTATATCGACGAAGAAAGGGACCCCTCGTCGAGGCGCCAGGTCACCCTGTCGTTTGGCGCGATCACCCGCGGGCATTTCGCGGCGCTGGGTACGCCGCTGCGGGGAGGGCGCCGGTTCGACGCCGCCGACAACCTCGCGGAGGTGGCTCCCGTGATGCTGAGCGAGACCGCTGCGCGTTTCGTCTACCCGAACGAGGACCCCCTCGGCCGTCCGATTCCGTACGGCGACATCGATCCTCTCGACATCGCGGGGTGGGAGTCGCCGGTCATCGCCGTCGTCGACGACATGAAGTACGAGGGGCTCGCGGCGCCGCGGGCCGGCTCGTTGTACGCGCAGCGCCGGTCCGTAAGCGGCTCGAACCCTCGTTTCAGCTTGGCTGCACGAGAGCAATGGTGCACCCGACCGTCGGGACCCTTCCGGGTTCCATCGCGGGATGGGCGTTCTCGTTGACAGGTCGATCGTCGGTCGGCGCCTTGACGCCGCTCGTCCCGTCCGCTACGCTGCCCTCCGCGTCGGTGCTCCAGACGCCTGGAGCGGCAAGAGGGAACCCGGCGAGAATCCGGGGCTGCCCCGCAGCGGTAAAACGGGAACGACCGCCGTCATCGCACTGGCTCCACGGGGCTGGGAAGCGACGGCCATTAGTATCGGCACCAGCCGAGCGCCCGCAAGCCCGAAGACCTGCCGGCGGCGAGTCGATTTGACCTGGGCCTCCGAGGGGAGGCGAAGGTGTCCTGGCCCGCCAGTCCGCCTCTGCCTCACCCCTCGTCGAGCGTCCGGGTTCTGGTCGAGGGACCATGACCGGCGAGTCCATAGCCTTCTGCTTCAGCGGCGGCAAGGACAGCGCGTTCGCGTTGTTGGAGATGCAGCGCGCGCAGACGTACGCCGTCGAGGCGCTGCTGACCACGGTCACCGGCGAGTACGACCGGGTCAGCATGCACGGGGTGCGCCGCGCGCTCGTGCGGCAGCAGGCCGCCGCCCTGGAGGTTCCGTTGACCGAGGTCGTCATTCCGCCCAACAGCTCCAACGCGGTCTACGAACGCGAGATGGGGCAGGCGTTCGCGCGCCTGCGGGCGGCTGGCATACGCCGCGTGGCCTTCGGCGACATCTTCCTCGAAGACCTGCGGGCGTACCGCGAACGGCAACTGGCGGCCTGGGATCTGCAGTGCTTCTTTCCGCTCTGGCAGCGCGACACCGCGGCGCTGGCGCGGGAGTTCATCGCGGTCGGATTCGAGGCGGTGGTGGTCTGTGTCAACCCGGCGGTGCTCGGCGCGTCCTTTGCCGGTCGCGCGTTGGACGAGGCGTTTCTGGCGGATCTGCCGCCCGGCGTCGATCCGTGCGGCGAGAACGGCGAGTTCCACACGTTCGTGTTCGACGGCCCGATCTTTCGGCGCCCGGTGCCGGTGGCTCTCGGGCCGGTCGTCGAGCGCGGCAACTTCGTGTTCCGTGACGTCGTTCCCCGGCGCGGCGGCGGCGCGGTGGCCGAACCACTCCCGAGCAGGAGGAAGATCGTGACGAAACCCCGGCTGCCCCTGATGCGGCTCGCCCCGAGCGTGGCGGCGCGGCCGTTGGCTTCCGCCCGCGTGTAGGGCGATGCGATGACCCAGCGTATCGTGTCCCTCATCGCCAGCGCGACGGAGATCGTGTGCGAGCTCGGCTTCGGGCATCAGCTCGTCGGCCGGTCCCACGAATGCGACTATCCGTCCTCGATCACCGCGTTGCCGGCCTGCTCGACCTCCAAGGTCGAGCTCGAGGCTGCAAGTCGGGCCATCGACGATCAGGTGCGGGCCATCGTCGGCGACGGCCTGTCGGTCTACCGCGTCGATCCCGATCTCCTGGATCGGCTCGCACCCACGGTCATCATCACGCAGACGCAGTGCGAGGTGTGCGCGGTGAGCCTGAAGGACGTCGAGGAGGCGGTGTGCCGGCTCGTTAGCTCGCGGCCTCGCATCGTATCCCTGGAACCGATGTCGCTCGGCGACATCTGGACGGACATACGAACCGTCGCCTCGGCGCTGGGCGCTCCGGCCCGCGGCGACGAGGTCGTGGCTCGTCTGACGGAGCGGCTCGCGGCGGTTCGAGCCGGGGCGGGCGCGGCGCCCTCGCGTCCGTCCATCGCCTGCATCGAGTGGATCGACCCGCTGATGAGCGCGGCCAACTGGGTGCCCGAGCTCGTCGACTGCGCCGGCGGCGCCCCCCTGTTCGGGGATGCCGGACGGCACTCGGGCTATCTGCAAATCCAGGAACTCGTCGAGGCCGACCCCGACGTGATCGCCGTCATGCCGTGCGGTTTCGACATCGAGCGCTCGTGTCGCGAGATGGCGCCCCTGGTCGCCCATCCGGACTGGCCGCGGCTGTCCGCGGTACGAGCCGGACGCGTGGTCATGGCGGACGGGAACCAGTATTTCAACCGGCCCGGACCACGGGTCGCGGAATCCGCCGAGATCCTGGCGGAGTGCCTGCATCCGGGGCGCTGCGACTTCGGGCACCAGGGGCAAGGCTGGCGGTACTGGGATGGAGCCGCGCGGAGCTGACCCGGAAGACGGGGTGGGGATGTGCCGCAGTTGCCGGCACCTGCGCGTCGTCACCGCGCGCGCGAACAGCCGCTACTACCGCTGTGACCGCTCGACGTTCGATCGCCGTTACCCGAAGTATCCGCGCCTGCCCGTGCGCGTGTGCGACGGCCATGACCGAGCCCCGGCCCCGCCGCCCGGCCGCACGCCGCCCTCGCGGCCCGCTTCGCGCTGAGTTCGCCCCCGGCCGGGTTTCCCGCCAGCGTTCGCGACCACCATTGCCGTCGCGAAAGGACTGCCCAACCCTGTCCGGAAACAGGTCGGGTGCCTCGAATGCCCGATTGCGCCGGTCCGCGCCGACCGCGACGAGCACGACCGCGATGTCACACCGATAGCAGACTGACTTGTAGTCAGCAGCTATCCGCATGCTGGCAGCCAATCTTGCATAACTTTCACAAAAAATGGCGTGAAAGTGTCATTGTTCGCGCTAAACTACCATTTGTGCTGCTGCGATTCCAGGTTTCCAACCACCGGTCGATCCTCGAGCCGATAGAGCTGTCGATGATCGCCGTGGACGAGGATCGGGCGGCGACGCGGGGCTTCGATCTCCTGTCTGAGCGTGTGCTGACGGTCGCCGGAATTTACGGACCCAACGCGTCGGGCAAGTCCAACGTGCTCGACGCGATCGCTTGGCTGTCGTCGGCGGTTGCCGGGTCGCTTCGCGGCTGGGAGGACGACATTCCGCGCGATGCCCACAGATTTGGCCAGGGGCCTGTCTCTCCGTCGGTGTTCGATCTGGAAATCGTGGTCGACGGGGTGAGATTCGCGTACCGGCTCGAGGTCGACGACTCCGCCGTGCTGTACGAGAGCCTCGACAGCTATCCTGAACGCCGACGGCGAAATCTCTTCACTCGGGAGGGGCAGGAGGTCGACTTCCGCCGTGGCCTTGTCGGTGCGCGGGCAATACAGGAGTTGCTGACCCCAACCACGCTGGCTCTCTCCGCCGCCAGAAGAGTAGGAGATTCCAATGTGAAGAGTGTCGGGCACATGATCGCAGGAATGGGATTCCTCGGGCCGGTGTGGATAGTCTCGCGGCTGGGGCGGAAGTTCCATCCTGGCTTCTTCGTCGACCGTACAATGCGCCTCTTTGTCGGAGGAGGCGAGGCCGCTCAGGCGCGATCTGAAGAGACTGGCGAAGATCGACCGCTGACCGCAGAGTTGTCCTCGGCCTTGGACCTGCTTCGATTGGCGGATCCCGGGATCGATGACTACGAAATAGCGCAGGAAGACTCCAGATACCCCGACGGCCCCGGTCGTCACCGCCTCCGTCTCGTTCACCGCGTCTCCGATGAACCAGTCGCTTTCGATTTGGAGGACGAATCGACTGGGACTCGGACTTGGTTTCATCACTTGGGACCAGTGCTGGCGGCGCTTCGAGACGGTCGGATCCTCGTGTTCGATGAGATCGATGCGAGCCTTCATCCCCGGCTCTCGGCTCGACTGCTCGAGATCTTCCAGGACCCGCAGACGAATCCACGCGGGGCCCAGCTCGTGTTCACGTCGCACGACGCATCGCTTCTGAACGCGCTGAACCGCGACGAGGTGTGGCTCACCGAGAAGAAATCCGGCAGCACGCGCCTCGTGGCCTTGGCCGAGTTCCGCGGCGAGAGAGTGAGGAAGTCCCTGAACCTGGAGAGGGCGTATCTGCAGGGCCGTTTCGGAGCCGTTCCCCAAGTCGATCAGGCCGAAGTCCGAAGAGCTCTTGGACTTGTCTCTCAGGCTCGCGATGGCGAAGGTGAAGGCTAAGCCGTCCGGACGCAGGCTCGGCAAAGGCAGATCGCTACGTCGCGGGGTTGCCGTTCGTACCCCAATCTTCGGGAGGCCAAAAAGCTGGCTCGAAATACTGACGTGCGTCTCGCCATATCGAACCCCTGTTTCGAGCTCTGGCTTGCGCTCCACTTCGCGGGTCACACGGCGTGGCTCGACAACGACGCTGCCCGGAGGTTGCGCCGTGGTCATGACGGGAGTACGGGGAAAGAACTGGACGGCGCAGTGTACATGCCCCGGCGAGCTGACGCGGTTGTTCGTGCCCGCTCATTGGCGGCCAAGCATGAGGGAGACGGAACAGACTTCCCGCACGACAATCCTTCGTCCGGCGTGTACCGATTCCTGGATGCGATAGAAGGCTGATGGGCCGGACTTCAATCGAGACCGCGGCTGTCAGCTCCAGATACGTCCGGCGGACGGCCATCTCCATCGCGCGGGAGTAGCCCTGGAACCGCCGGTACTGCGGGAGGTCGATGGCGGCCACCGACTCGTCCTCGGTCGCGCCCTGCGCGATCTGCCCCTCAACCGCCTCCCGCACGTCCAGCAGGATCTGGCGATGGTCCCGGAGCCCCGCGCGCGTCGCGCGCGGATCCGCCGGCAGGAACCCGTGTCCCGGCACGAAGACGTCCGCCTCCAGCGCTTCGGCCGCTTCCAGCGTGCGCAGCCAGTCGCTGGGATAGCTGTCGCGCGTGTACGGGAACTCGTCGAAGTTGAACACCTCGCTGAGATAGGCGATGCGATCCTCGGGAACGAACACGATGCTGTCGCCGCGGGTGTGGGCGCGGCCGAGGTGGAGGATCCGGATCTCCTTGCCGCCGAGATGGAGGGTCACTCGCTCGCGGTAGGTCTGGTCGGGAAGCGGGGCGAGCCGCTGCTCCGGGGTCAGGTCGGTCAACAGCCCGAGAAGGTCCGCGCGGTAGTGCTCGTGACCGATGTTGAACGCATCCCGATACACGGCGTTCCCGCCGGTGAACCGACCGTGGAAGGTCGAGGATACCAGGAACCGCACCGGCTGGTCCGTCACCCGGCTATCGCCTCCCGTACGTTCCGCGCGATCGCCTCCGAGCCCAAGGCGTCGACCACCACGACCCCGTCGTCCGTGACGATGATCCCGCTGTTGAACGTGGCGGACACCCCCGGGGTGTCGTCGGTGTGCTGGTAGACGTAGTGGCTGCGTAATCCGGCGGAAGCTGAACGCTGAATCCGACGGAAGCTGAACACCGAATCCGGGGAAGCTGAACACCGAATCCGGTCATCGTGAACGCTCGTCGGTAGCCTGATCGCTGCACGCTGGTCTTCCGAAAGGAGGGCGAGGCGATGCCAGCACGGAGGCTACTGGTGAGGAAGATTCGTGAGATTCTCCGTCTCAAGCACGAGGGGGGGTTGTCCCATCGGGCGATAGCCCAAGCCTGCGCGATCGGCGTGGGCACGGTCTCGCTGTATCTGGAGAGGGCGGCCCAGGGAGGGCTGGGTTGGCCGCTGCCGGCGGAGCTGGACGACGCGACGCTTGAGGCGCGGTTGTTCCGTCGCGCCGCCCCGGCGCAGGACCGGGTCCGGCCCGACTGCGCGTACATCCACCGCGAGCTCAAGCGCGACGGCGTCACGCTGCAGCTCCTCTGGGAGGAGTACGCCCAGGTCCATTCGCACGGCTACCGCTACAGCCAGTTCTGCGAGATCTACCGCCAGTGGGCGCGGCGGCTGCGGCCGTCGATGCGGCAGGTCCACCGGGCCGGCGAGAAGACGTTCATCGACTTCTCCGGGAAGCGACCGGGGCTGGTCGACCGGCACACGGGGGAACTGCGGCGCGTCGAGCTGTTCGTCGCCGTGCTCGGCGCCAGCGGCTTCACCTACACCGAGGCGACCGCCACCCAGCAGCTGCCCGACTGGGTCGGCGCCCACACCCGCATGGTCGAGTACTTCGGGGGCACGACCGCCTTGTGGGTCCCCGACCAGCTCAAGAGCGCCATCACCCGACCCTGCCGCTACGAGCCGGGCGTCAATCGTACCTACGAGGACCTCGCCGCCCACTACGGCGCCGTCGTCGTACCGGCGCGACCGAGGAAACCAAGAGATAAAGCCGCCGTGGAGGGCGCAGTACTCCTGGCCCAGCGGTGGATACTCGCCCGGCTCCGCGACGAGACGTTCTTCAGCCTCGGTGCCCTGAACCTGGCGATCCGCGTCCGCCTCGACGCGCTCAACGACCGGCCGATGAAGAAGCTGGGCATCAGCCGCCGCGCCCTCTACGAGCAGCTCGACCGCCCGGCGCTACGACCCCTGCCGGCCACGCGCTATGTCCTCGCGTACTGGAAGCTGTGCCGCGTCTCCATCGACTACCACGTCCTCGTCGAGCGGCACGCCTACAGCGTGCCGTTCCAGCTCCTCCGCGAGCAGGTCGAGGTCCGCTACACCACGACCACCGTCGAGGTCTTCTTCAAAGGCCGCCGCGTGTCGTCGCACCCCCGCCGCTACGACGGACAGCCGTCCACCGTCGCCGAGCACATGCCGAGCGCCCATCGCGCGCACGCCGAGTGGACCCCGTCGCGTCTCATCCGTTGGGCCGAGAAGGTCGGACCGGCGACCGGTGAGCTCGTCGCTCGAATCCTCGAGAGCCGCCCCCATCCGGAGCAGGGATACAAGGCCGTGCTCGGGCTCATGCGGTTGGGGCGGCAGCACGGCAACCCTCGGCTCGACGCCGCGAGCGCCCGCGCCATGGCCCTCGGCTCCTGCCGCTTCCACACCGTCAAGAACATCCTCGCCACCGGCCAGGACCGTCTGCCCCTGGAGCCGCCGGCCGAGACCGCCCCGACGCCCACCCACGCCAACATCCGCGGCGCCGACTACTACGCCGCGACCACCGAGGAGGACCGATGCTGATCGAACAGACCCTCGACAAGCTCAACGCCATGAAGCTCGGCGCGATGGCCGACGCCTGCCACCACCAGCTCCAGACCGCCGAGGCCGCCGCCCTCGGCTTCGAGGAACGCTTCGGCCTGCTCGTCGACGCCGAATGGACGGCCCGCGAGCAGCGCAAGCTCCAGCGGCGGCTCCGCGCCGCCAAGCTGCGCCATCCCGCCACGCTCGAGGCCGTCGACTTCACCCATCCGCGCCGGCTCAACCGCCAGCAGGTCCTGACTCTCGGCGCCTGCGCGTGGGTCGCCGAGCGTCACAACTTGGTCCTGATCGGTCCCACCGGGATCGGAAAAAGCTTCCTCTGTTGCGCGTTCGTCGAACGGGCCTGCCGCCGCGGCTTCACCGCACGCTACGTCCGGATGCCGCGCCTGCTGCACGAGCTCGCCGTGGGCCGCGGCGACGGGTCCTACGCCCGGCTCCTGACTCGCCTCGCCAAGCTCGACCTGCTCGCCATCGACGACTGGATGATCGCACCGCTGCGCGACGCCGAGCGGCGCGACCTCACCGAGGTCATCGAGGACCGGGCCGAACGCGCCTCGACCCTCATCGCCAGCCAGTTGCCCGTGGCCGACTGGCACGCCGTCATCGGCGACGCCAACCAGGCCGACGCCATCTGCGACCGCCTGCTCCACGACGCGCACCGCATCGAGTTGAAGGGGCGCTCGATGCGACGGACGCACGACGCGCCGAAGACCCGCACCCGGCAGACGACATGAGCATCCCAACGCCGGCCAGCACCCCGGGGGCCAGACCCGGACCCGCGCGCCGCCGTCCCGCCGGGGCCGGACGGCCTATGGATCGCACCGGCGGTATGGAAAACGCGCACGATACGCCACGGCTGATTGCAACCGCGTCGAGGCGCGTTTCCCACACCGTCTCGGACGGCACAGAACGCCGCCCGTACGCTCCACAGGCAAGATCGTTGTACTCTCCGAACACGACGTCACGGGTTGGATCTCGAACACCCGTTGCGAAACCCATGGGAGGAAACTGACCGAGGAACGTCGCTACGCTCCGACGAGCGTTCACGTTCGCCGGAATCCGTGTTCAACTTCCCCGGAATGCGCAGTGGCCCGGCTGGATCGGCTGCAGCCCACCCGCCCGTTCGCCTCCGGCGGGCTGACGGGAGAGCGCCGGGGAGCCGGGGCCGACGGGTGGCTCGGCCGCCAGGGCAGGAACCATGCACAGGGCTGCGACGAGGATTGCGGTTCGGGGTGCGGGCATGACGTCTCTCTCCTGTGTCGCGCGTTTCTCGACCGCACGGGCACGCAGCCGACCCGAGGGCTGGTCCGAAAACCATCGCCTTGCGGCTGCGCTCTACGCGCAGCCGGCCTGGACGGGATTAACCGCGTTTCTCACCCCGCAATCGGCGCCTGCGGCTCCGATTGCCGCCCGGCCAACCCCTCCGGGAGCATGCACTGCTTCTACGGGGCCGATTCCCTGGGCGCAGGCTCCTGCCGGAGGCGCCGGAGGAAATCGGCGGCGACCGCCGCGGGGTTGGCGCCCCGCTCGTCGACTTCCAGGTTCATCCGTCGCATGGCGCGGGCATTGATGACTCCGTCGAGCCGGCCGAGCGCGGCCAGCACGTCCGGGGCCTCGCGGGCGAGCCGGGCGCTCACCAGCACCATGGCGTCGTACGGCGGAATCGCCCCGCGGTCGTCTTCGAGCAGGGTCAGATCATACGCCGTGATGCGCCCGTCGGTGGTGAAGGCGCTGATCAGGTCGACCGCCCCTTCCGCCGCCGCCTGATACATCAGGGCCGGGTCCATCGGGCGGCGCTCGCGAAGCCGCAGCCCGTAGGTGTCGCGGATCGCGGTCCACTCCGGCCGGGAGAAGAACTCGTAGTCTCCTCCCATCGACAACTGCGGCGCGATCGGTCCCAGCTCGCTCAGGCGGGTCAGCCCCCGCGTCTCCGCATCGGCCGCACGCATCGCCACCGCGTACGCGTTCTCGAAGCCGAGGGTTGCGGCCACCTCGATGCCGTAGGTGTCGCGGAGATGGGCGGCGACGCCGGCGCGCACCGCGGCCCGATCCGTCCCCGCGGTGTCGCGGCCCAGCTCGTTGGCCCAGAGGGTGCCGGAATAGTCCACGTAGATGTCGACGTCCCCGGCCGCGAGGGCGTCGAAGACGACCATCGACCCGAGCGACTGCAACTGGGTCGTGGTGCGCCCGGTCTCTTCCTCGACCCGCCGGCCGATGAGGTGAGCCAGGATGTACTGCTCCGTGAAGGCCTTGGCGCCGATGACCACCGGCCGTTCGCGCCGGGGCATCAGGTCCGCGGCCAGGCCGAGGCCGGCATAGAGATAGAGCGCGGCGACGACTACCGCGGCCGCCGCCTGCCGCCGCCGGCCCCCCGTGCCGCCGGCCGCGAGTCCGCGCACGAGCCCGTCGAGGACGAGGGCCAGCCCCGCGGCGGCGACGCACCCGACCAGCACCGACGCGTAGTTCCGGGTCTGCAGGCCGCTGAAGATGTAGTTGCCGAGGCTCGTCGCCCCGACCGGGGTCGAGAGGGTGGCTACCCCGACCGTCCACACCGTCGCGGTGCGGAGTCCGGCGACGATGACGGGCAGGGCGAGGGGCAGCTCGACCCGGCGCAACTGTTGCCATGGGGTCATGCCGACCGCCTGCGCCGCCTCGGTGAGGGCGGGGTCGACGCCGCTGATGCCGGTGACGGTATTGCGGAGGATCGGCAGGACGCCGTACAGCGTCAGGCCGATGAAGGCGGGGAGGAACCCGATGCTCTGCACGTTCAGCGCCGCCAGCAGCGGCACCATGATCGCGAGCAGGGCGAGGCTGGGCACCGTCTGGATGATCGCGGCCGCCCCCAGCACCGGCCGTTCCAGCCACCGGACGCGGGTGACCGCCACCCCCAGCGGCAGGCTCACCGCGGTGCTGCAGAGCAGGGCCAGCAGCGTCAGCTGCAGATGGGCGGTGAGGTAGACGGGCAGCAGCGCGAGCTGTTCCTTCATGATCCGCCGGCCCCCGCGGCGAGCAGGGCGTTGACGAGCCGGGTGTCGCGGCCGGGGGTGTCGAGCGATCCTCCCACGAAGTCGCCGGCCGGGGACCGCATCGACGCGGCCGGCGTGCCGGCCTGCACGAGCCGGCCGTCCCGCCGGACCGCGGTGCCGTCGCCGAACATCAGTGTCTCGACCATGTCTTGGGTCATGCGGCGCCGGACCCCTGGAGCTCGAGCAGCAACGGGTGCTCCAGGCGGTCGGCCACCCACCGCAGGAAACGCACCGCGTCCGCCCCGTCGATCAGGCGGTGGTCGTAGGACAGCGACAGCGGCAGCATCGGCCGGGGCTCGAACCGGTCGTTGACCCACACCGGGGCCGTCGCCGACCGGGACATCCCGAGAATGGCCACCTCGGGGTGGTTCACGATCGGCGTGAACGCGGTGCCGCCCAGGCCCCCGAGGTTGGTGATGGTGAACGTGCCGCCTTCGAGACGCTCGCGGGGGGCGCCGGCGGTGCGCACCAGGGCCGCCACCTCGGCGATCTCGGTAGACAGGGCGGTCAGGCTCTTTTGGTCGGCCTGCGGGATGACCGGCACGATGAGCCCCCGCTCGGTGTCCACGGCCACCCCGATGTTGATGTACCGCTTGTCGACGATCTCCTCGCGCGCGGCGTCGAGCGAGGCGTTGAACTGCGGAAACTGCTTGAGCGCGGCCGCGACGACGGCGACCGCGAACGCGGTGACGGTGAGGGGCAGCTCGGGCGACGTGCGCTTGAGGGTGCGGCGGACCGCCTCGAACTCGCCGATGTCCGCCTGATCGTGTTGCGTGACGTGCGGCACCGTCTGCCAAGACTCGCGCATCCGTCGCGCGACCGTCCGCCGCACGTTGCGCATCGGGGTCCGTTCGACGGGGCCCCAGCGGGAGAAGTCGGGCATGGCCGGCGCGTGGAGTTGCGGCGCGGGGGAGCGCAGCCGCTCCATCGCGCGCCGGGCGTGCGCCTTGACGTCGTCGAGGTTCACCCGGCCATTGGCGCCGGAGCCCTCCACCGCGTCGATGTCGACGCCGATCTCGCGGGCGAGCTTGCGGACCGACGGCGCGGCCAGCGCGCGGCGCCGGGCGGCCGGAGCCGGCGCGGGAGCGGCCGAAACCGATGCCGGGGCCGCTGGCGGCGATGAAGACGACGCGGGTGCCGCGGCGCGCGGAGGTTCGGGGGGCGTCGGCGTGGTCGTGGGACGAGACGGGGCTGCATCCGCCGGCCGACCCGGTGCGGAAGGGCCACCCGCGGGAGCGCGTGCGGCCGGGGGAGGGGGCGCTGTGTCTGCCGGGGGGCTCGGCGCGGGAGCGGCGACCGGATCCGGTGCGAGATCGGCGGCTGTATCCGCCGCCGCGGGCTCGTCCGCCGCCGCCGCAACTGCCGCCGTCGTCGCACCCGCTGCGATGCCCGCCGGCGGATCCGTCGGCGCGCCATCCGCTTCGAGCGAGGCGATCAGCCCGCCCACGGCGAGGCTCGCGCCCGCCTCGACCGCCACCGCGGCGATGGTGCCCGCGACCGGGGACGGTACCTCGACCGTCGCCTTGTCGGTCTCGATCTCCAGCAGCGGCTGGTCGACCGCCACCGTGTCCCCGGGGGCCACCAGCACCCGCACGACATCGGCGCGTTCCACGCCCTCACCCAGCTCCGGCAGTCTGACCTCTGTCGCCAACCGTCTCTCTCCGTCCATGTCGCGCCCGACTTTCCGCGCCCCCGTGCGGGGAGCCCGCGGCGCGAGCCCGGCTGCCTCCGACCGGCGATGCATCCCGCGTGGACCGAGTCGCTCCTCCGACCAGGTTCAGTCCGCGGTTGGCGGCCGGCACCTCGCCGGCCTCGGTGCGACCCGCGGCTTCATCGCCGGCCGTCAGCTCACCGCCGGGTCCGGCTTGTCCGGGTCGATGTCGAGCTCGGCGATCGCCCGCGCCGCGACCGCCGGTTCCACCTCCCCGTCGCGGGCCAGGGCCCGCAGCGTCGCCAGGGTGATGAACCGCGCATCCACCTCGAAGAAGTCGCGCAACGCTTCGCGCGTATCGCTACGTCCGAATCCGTCGGTGCCGAGCGTCACCAGCCGGGTGTCCAGCCACTGGCCGAGCGCGTCCGGAAGCGTCTTCACGTAGTCGCTGGCCGCCACCACCACTCCCGGCGCCGGTTCGAGGCAGCGGGTCAGGTAGGGCACGCGCGGCGCTTCCAGCGGGTGCAGCATGTTCCAGCGGTCGCAGGCGTGGCCGTCGCGATAGAGCTGCCCCCAGCTCGTGACGCTCCAGACGTCGGCCGCCACGTCATAACGCTCGAGCAGCGTCTGCGCCTCAAGGGCCTCGCGCAGGATCGCCCCGCTGGCGAGCAGCTGCGCTCGATGCGTCTTCGGTTCGCGGGCCGGTTTCAGCCGGTACAGCCCCTGCAGAATGCCGTCGCGCGCGCCCTCCGGCATCGCCGGCATCGGATAGGCCTCGTTCTCGACCGTCAGGTAGTAGAACACGCTCTCGCCGTCGACGTACATGCGGCGGATGCCGTCCTCGATGATGACCGCGAGCTCGTAGGCGAACGCCGGATCGTAGGCCAGGAGGTTGGGCACCGGACTCGCGAGGAGATGGCTCTGGCCGTCCTGGTGCTGGAGCCCCTCGCCGGCCAGGGTCGTCCGCCCCGCCGTGCCGCCCACCAGGAATCCCCGGCAACGGGAGTCGGCGGCGGCCCAGATCAGGTCGCCGACGCGCTGGAACCCGAACATCGAATAGAAGATGAAGAACGGAATGGTGTTGACCCCGCGGGTCGCATAGGCGGTTCCCGCCGCGATGAACGAGGCCATCGATCCCGCTTCGGTGATGCCTTCTTCGAGGATCTGCCCGTCCTCGCCCTCGCGGTAGTAGAGCAAGGTGGAGTGGTCGACCGGCTCGTAGAGCTGCCCGGCGTGCGCATAGATGCCCACCTGCCGGAACAGCGCCTCCATCCCGAAGGTCCGGGCCTCGTCGGGGACGATCGGCACGATCAGCTCCCCTAGAACCGGGTCGCGCAGCAGCCGGCTCAGCAGACGCGCGAATCCCATGGTCAGCGAGATCGCGCGGTCGCCGGTTCCGGCGTGGAGCTCGGTGAACGGCTCGGCCGGCACCGAGGTCAGGGGAGCGGCCCGGCGCCGGCGTTGGGGGACGGACCCGCCGAGGGCCTCGCGGCGGCTCCGCAGGTACACCATCTCGGGGGTGTCGCGGTTCGGCGCATAGAACGGCAGCGCGGCGAGCTCGTCGTCCGACAACGGGATGCCGAACCGGTCCCGGAACGCGCGCAACTCGTCCTCGTTCAGCTTCTTCTGCTGGTGGGTGATGTTGCGGCCCTCGCCGCTCTCGCCGAGCCCGTAGCCCTTGATAGTGCGGGCCAGAATGACCGTCGGGCTCCCGCGGTGGGCCGCCGCCGCCGCGAACGCCGCGTAGACCTTGGCGGGGTCGTGCCCCCCGAGCCGTAGCTTCTTCAGCTCGCTGTCGGTCAGGTGGCTCACCCGGCTCTGCATGCCCGCCCAGAAGTGGTCCCGCATGTACGCGCCGGATTCGACGGCGTACTTCTGGTACTGCCCGTCGACCGTCTCGCTCATGCGGCGCACCAGCAGCCCGTCCCGGTCGTCGGCGAGAAGCCGGTCCCAGTCGCGTCCCCAGACCACCTTGATGGCGTTCCAGCCCGCCCCCCGGAAGGCCGCCTCGAGCTCCTGGATGATCTGCCCGTTCCCGCGGACCGGCCCGTCGAGCCGCTGCAGGTTGCAGTTGACGACGAAGATCAGGTTGTCGAGCTGCTCGCGCGCGGCCAGGGTGATCGCCCCCAGCGACTCCGGCTCGTCGGTCTCGCCGTCTCCCAGGAACACCCAGACCTTGGCGTCGGACGGCGGCAGCAGGCCCCGGTCCTCCAGGTACCGCTGGAACCGGGCCTGGTAGATGCCCATGATCGGGCCGAGCCCCATCGAGACGGTGGGGAACTCCCAGAAGTCGGGCATCAGCCACGGATGCGGATACGAGGACAGCCCCGGCCCCCCGCGCAGCTCCCGCCGGAAGTTCTCGAGCTGCTCCGCCGTGAGCCGGTCCTCGAGGTAGGCGCGGGCGTAGACGCCCGGCGCCGCGTGGCCCTGGTAATACACCAGGTCGCCCGGCTGCGTATCGGTGGCCGCCCGGAAGAAATGGTTGAACCCCACCTCGTACAGGGTCGCGGCCGAGGCATAGGTCGAAATGTGGCCGCCGATGCCGTCCGCCTCGCGGTTGGCGCGCACGACCGTCGCCAGCGCGTTCCAGCGGATCAGGCTCTTCAGCCGCTGCTCGAGGTCGCGGTCGCCGGGGTAGGCGGGGTCTTCCTCGGGCGGAATGGTGTTGACGTAGGGGGTGTTGGCGGTGAACGGAAGCTGCACCCCCGCATGCTCGCCGCGGCGCGTCAGCTCCTGCAGCAGACGCCCCGTCGCGGTCAGCCCGTGCCGGTCGAGCACCGCGTCGAGCGAGTCCAGCCAGTCGCGTATCTCGTCCCGTTCCAGCTCGGGAAGATCCCGTGTCGTCTCGGTCATGACGATGTCGAACTCCGTTGCAGGATTCAGGGGTCGCGGCGCGTACGGACGCCGAGCGCGACCGTGTGTCGGACGCTCCGCGTCATCTCCCCTGAACGGCGAGCAATGTGTAACCGGCTTCTTCGAAGTGCGGGTCGAGCCCCAGCACGTCGTCCATTCCTTGCTGGCGCATGAACTCGAAGCTCACGCAGTCGACGAGGCTGAGTCGGCGGCGGTTCTCCCGTGACAGGCGCCGGACGCCCCGCCGATGCAACTCCTCCGACACCCATTCCACCGACAGCAGCGGGTACACGTGCTCGTCGAAATCGCGCACCGGCTCGAGCCCGATACGATGCTGCAGCAGCGCCACCGTTTCCACCACGACGTACGATGTCGTTCGGAGTCGCTCTTCCCGGTCGATGATGTCACGGAATGCGCGAACCACGTCGGCGTGACCGTCCTCGGAACCGACGAGCAGGGCGTACAGGCCCGAAGTGTCGGCGAAAACACTCACGACCCGTACGCCTCGTCGAGGTGACGATCATGGTTCCGGGCTACTTTGGTCCCGCCGCGTGGGTCGCGGTACTTGCCGCAGACGGCGAGCGCTGCCCGGACCCGGGCGTCGCGTGACGGAACCGTCGTCTCGTGATCGAGCTGCGCGTCCACGCAACGGCGAACCGCTTCCGCCAGCGAGATGCCGAGTCGGGCGGCATAGCCCGTCAATCGCCGATGCTGTTCTTCGGCAAGCTGTATCTGCGTACGCACCATGATGCTTTCAGTGTAACGTCGTTGCCGTCGACTCGGCGCAGGGTGCACGTCAGATTCGTGAGATGGCTGTCAGGCGGCCCTGGCGGCTCGTCGTTCCCAGAAATCCTCGAAGCGGCCACTGAGCTTGCAGCACCGCAGGGCGATGATGGCGTTGGCGCCGGCCACGGTCCAGTGCATGCCGGCGCGCTTGAGCCGGGCGCCGATTGCGAGCTTGCATCCGGCCTCGACGACGCCCGACGACACGCAAAGACCCCACGCTCGGAACTCCGGATAGCGCATCCGGTGGCGGTTGCGGGTCAGGTAGTCGATACACTTGCGGGCCTCCTCGCAGGTCTCACTGTGGGCGCGCAGGGCGGTCAGGATCGCATCGATCCGCCCCGCGTCCAACTCGTCCCGCCGGTCCTTGCCCCACCGGGCGGCCAAGTCCGTGCCGGCGCCGTAGATGGCCTTGGCGACATCGCACAGATGCCCCTTGGCGTGGTAGATGTCGATGATTTCGATGGCGCTGGGGAACTGTTCGGCGGCCAGATTCCAGATCCACTCGGCCCCGTCGCCGATGACGACGCGCCGCGCCGCCGTGTCGAAGCCGCGCCGCCGCGCTTCGCGATACGCCCGTTGCGCGAACGGGGAGGGCAGCGGGTCGGTGGGGCGGCTGGCCGCGCTCTCGACCGCAGCGCTGTAGCTGACCGACCCGGGGTCGCGTTGGGGGAGGCCGTCGGCGTTGCGTGTTTCCGCCGTCCACACGGTGACGAGCTTGACCTCGCGGGTCTTGGCGGAGCCGTCGGGCTGCTTGCCGCGCCGGCCTTCCACCTCGGACTTGCGCACCGGCACGCCGGTACCATCCAGCCCCAGGTACATCGTCGCCGCCGCGCCGGGTGCGGGCTCGACCCTCTCGCGTTCGTCGGCCGCGACCTCGCGGCCCAGCGCTTCGGCGGTGCGCTCGACCTGTTTGGGGTCGACCGCCACGCCGGCCAGTTCCCCCATCCACTCGCTCGCTTCGGCGAAGCTGACGCTCGTCGCCGCCAGTCCCACCAGCCGCGCCGTGGCGGGCGACAGCGAGGTGTCTTGCAGACCCAGGGCCCGGTCGCGCGGACAGCTTCCGCTGCGACAGGCGGCGCAGTGGTAGTAGGCGCGGTCCAGCGTCAGCGACCCCAACAGCGTGGTGAAGGTCTTCGGGCGGCGGCCGGCGTAGTGCGCCGTCTGGCCGCAGGCGCACGCTATCGTCGAACTCGAATGGTCGGAATCGTCCGCGTCGAAGTACTCCGCCATCGCCTGAGCGGCGAGGCCGAGGACTTGGCGACGGAGGGCCTGCTCGAGGGCCTCGAAGTCCTGCGCGTCGACGCTCCCCGGCCCGATGAATGCATCGACTTCGGCCGCGAGCGCGGCTACGAACGCTGCGCGCCAATCACCTTGACGGCTTGGCTTGCCGTGGCGAGCGCTCGACGGTGAACGGTCTGCAAGAGAGTCTCGAAGTCCTGGGCATTCACGTTTCCTCGTTTGAGGAACGCGTCGACGTCGGCCCCGACCGCTGCCTCCAACGCGGCGAACAGCTCCTCGACGCCCCCTTTTTCGACCGCGTGATCGAGCGGTTCAGTCAACTGCGCCTCGGGCATGGTCGGAGTCCTCCTACCCGAGGAATCGGCCGATCAGCACTCGCTCAATACCCCCGACGGCAAATCCCCCACTTTCTTGTCGTGCACCCCTCGGCGCAACCGCTTGTGGGAGGGCAGGGGGTCCGCGTCGACAAGTTGAGTGCAGTCTTCGAGCCGGGAGCCACGCATGCCGGTACCACCTGTGAGTGATGCTGCCGATGGCCGTCGCCGGCGGTGACCCCGAAGACTACCTGCGCGCCTGTGCCGAGACATACCCGGTGCAGGAAGTGCAGGCCGAAGCGTTCACCCGCAACGTGGGCGCCTTCGCCCGCGTCCTGGAGATCGCCGCCCGGCAGAACGCGCAGGCGACCAATCGCGGGCTTCAGCGCGTGCGCGAACACCTCGGCGAGCGCGCCACGACCTGCTACGTCGGCTATCTCGGACTGCGCCCGGCCCGCGGGGACGACGTGCAGGTGCTGCCGGTGCTCGATTTCCTCAAACGGCTGTGGAACGGCGACGGCTGCGCTGATCGGGGGTTCGGTCGTGGGGGCGCCCGACGCGTCTTCGGATGGATCCGCGCGGGGCGGACATCCAGGTCAGCCGTCTCTGCAGGCAGGCGAAGTACCGGTCCATCATCCGTCGCGGTCAGCTCCGGGGCGGATCGAGTCGGTCGCCGCGCTCGTGCGGCGTCACCGTGTCGGTGCCGATCGCGATGTCGGCGGCGGCCAGGGGGCTCGTCGGTCGGGGCCGGCGGCGGACCGGCCCAGGCAGGAGCCGGCACAACCGCACTCCAGCGTCGGTGCTACCATTGGCGCGTGCAAGGTTGTGCGGCGGCGATGCAAGCGCCGCTCCGCCGCGCAATCCGCAGTCACCGACTCCGGCCCATGCTCGAACAACTACGCGTACGCAATTTCCGGGGCTTCGAGGACCTTGAGGTCGACCGGTTGCGCCGCATCAACTTGATCGCGGGGCGGAACGACACCGGCAAGTCGACGCTGCTGGAGGCGATCTTCCTGCTCGGCTCGGCGGCCAATCCCCAACAGGCAGTCAATTCTCATGTCGTCCGCTCCAGGGGCGTGGAGATCACCGGCCGGGAGGCGATGGCGGAGACCTTCTGGATGCCGCTCTTCTTCGCGCTGAATACCAATGGTGCGATCGCGATTTCCGGCCGGCACTCGCTGCTCGGCGAACTCGAACTGAAGATCTCGCTGGGCAAGTACGTCACCACGGAGGTTCCGCGCGACACTGCTGGTGGCGCACCGGCGGAGGCGGGCGCCGGCGAGAGGCTGCTCACGTTCACCTACACCGATCCGGAAGCAGGAACGCGCACGGGTCGGGCGCGCGAGACGGCGGAAACGGTCCTCTTCGACAGAACGGGTGATGACTACACCCCGTTCGTGGCCGGCATACTCAAGTCGGGGCGCGGCGACATCAAGCAGGACGCGGTGAACCTCGGCCGGTTGAGAAAGCGGAAGCGCGGCGGTCTCGTCCTGGAGGCGCTGCAGGTCGTCGATTCGCGGCTGCAAGGCATCGAGGACAACGCGTCCAGCGGCGCGCCCATGATCTGGGTGGATGTCGGACTGCCCGAGTTGTTGCCGCTCCCGGTCATGGGACAGGGCCTGACGCACGTCGCCCGGCTGATGCTGGATGCCACGGCCGTGCAGAACGGCGTGCTGCTGGTGGACGAGATCGAGAACGGGTTGCACCACGCCGTGCTGCCGGACGTCTGGCGCGCCGTCCGAACGGCAGCCGAGCATTTCAACGTGCAGGTCTTCGCGACGACCCACAGCTTCGAGTGCGTGCAGGCCGCGCACGACGCGCTCGGACCCGACGGCTTCCGCCTGCACCGGCTGGAGATCCTCGACGGGACCACGCGGTGCGTCACCTACGATGACGACGCCATCGACGGCGCCGTGCGCCACAACCTGGAAGTCCGCTGAGCATGCCGCCAGCGAGGATCGAGATCCGCAGCAGCATTCAGCTTCTGGTCGAAGGCAAGGATGCCGAGAACTTCTTCAGGAAGCTCGTCCTGAGCCTCTCGCTCCCGGAAGTCGAGGTCCAGGATTTCGGCGGCGTGAACCAGTTCCGCCGCGTCCTCGCGGCGTTCGTGGTCGCACCCAACTTCGGCACCGTCCGCAGCATCGGCATTGTTCGCGACGCGGAGCAGTCGGCCGAAGCAGCGTTCCAGAGCGTCCAGGACTCACTGGAGCACGCCAACCTGCCGGCGCCGCGGCGTCAAGACGAGTCGGCCGGTGAGAACCCCTCGGTTCGCGTGCTGATACTGCCCGGGGACGGACAACCGGGCATGCTCGAAACGCTGCTGTGCAGAACCCTCACCGAGAATCCCGTGACTCGATGTATCGACGACTTTCTGCGGTGCGCCGAGGAATTGGGCCAACACGTGCAACGTCGCGACAAAGCGCGAGCCCACGCTTGGCTCGCCACGCAACCGCTTCCGCACGTATCCGTGGGCGTCGCTGCGCTCAAGGGCTATTGGAACCTCGACCATCGGGCCCTTGAAGGCGTCCGCCGGTTCCTCACCGCGCTGTAGCAGGGCCGGCCATCAGCGCTCGGCCGATCGGCCCGACCCGGAGTCACCGTCGATCTCGGCCGGCCTCGAAACGTCGCGCGGCGTCCATCTTCTCCATCTGCGGCAGGAAATCGAAGTGCCGCGAGAGCGCCCGGCCCGTGCGAATCGTCGTTGCCCGCAGGTCTTGGGAGAGCAGGCGAACGCCGTCCCTCAGCACCCGGTGATAGAGCAGGATCGGCGCCCGGTTGAGCACGACGACATCGACCGCGTTCGTCCCGAGCGCGGCCATACGCGCCATCGAGTCGAACGGAGCAAGCGGCCGGCCCTGCCGATCGGCCAGCCGCCAGCCGTCCCTGTCGACGATGCTGCTCGCGGGTCGGTTGCCGCGGGAGTGCTCGCCGCCACTTCATACGCTCGGGTGGTCCCGCGAAGCGCGGCCATGAGGGTTGAGCGGGCGTCAAGGTTGCGGTCGGCTCCGAGGCGCACCTCGAAACACCTGTTGGCGGTGCCAGTCCACGTACTCGACCTCCGGTTGTAGTTCCTCCTCTTGCGGCTGGCGGAGATTCCTGTCTCGCAGATCCAGTACTTCACGGAAAGCCTGACTCTGCCCGCTCAGCTCGTTGGACACCAGCACACGGTACTCGCCGGATTTCTGTTCGAGGCCGATGACGCCTCGGTCGAACGCCTTGTGGGTGGAAGGTGCAGAGGGCGAGACCGTTCGGTGGGCGGGGTGGGATCGTCGCCGGCGCCCGTTCCTCGCCGCGGCGAGGTCATCCGAGCCGCTTCTGCAGGCAGGCGAAGAAGCGGTCCATCATCATCTTCGAGACGCCGCCCAGCAGGCGCTGGCCGACGCGGGCGATGGTGCCGCCGACCTGCACCGTGCCGTCGACCGTCACCTCCGTCGCGGCGCCGGTGTCGCGCAGGCCGATGGCGGCGCCGCCGTTGACGAAGCCGGCCTTGCCCCGGCCCTCGACGGCCAGCCGGTACGCGTTCGGCGGGTCGAGGTCCTGCATCTCGACGGTGCCTTCGTAGCGCCCGGTGACGGCGGCGATGCCCAGGGTGAGCACGGCGCGGTACTTCCGATCGCCGGCCGGCTCCATCGACTCGAGGCCGGGCAGACAGGCGGCGACGGCGTCGATGTCGATGAGGAGATCCCAGACGGCCTGGACGGGTGCGTCGAAGGTGTAGGTGGCGTTGATGTTCATGACGATTCAGCCGCGGTTGGGGACGAGAGCCGGCCCGGCCGGGGGACGGTGGTTGCCGCCCGCCCCACCGACCCCTGCGGCACGGGCTGGCGGCGGACCGGGCGGCGGTCGGACAGTCGGTTCAGATGTGCGGCCAGGGATTCCAGACTGGCGAGATTGTGCACCGGCAGAAAGTCGTCGATCCACGGCAGGGCCGCCTGCATGCCGCGGGTCAGGGGCCGGTACCGGGGAGACCCCAGCAGCGGGTTCAGCCAGACGAGGCGGTGACAGCTGCGTTGCAGCCGCGCCATCTCCCGGCCCAGCCGGTCGGGCTCGCCACGGTCCCAGCCGTCGGAGATCAGCAGCACGATCGGCGCATGGCCCATCACCCGCGGGGCCCAGTCGAGATTGAACCGGCCCAGCGCCTCGCCGATGCGGGTGCCGCCGGACCAGTCCGGCACGTGGCGGGGCAGCGTCGGCACGATGTCGTCCACTCCGCGCCGGGTCAGCCGCTTCGTCACCCGGGTCAGCGTCGTCGAGAAGAGAAACGTCTCGACCTCGTCGAACCCCCGGGCCAGGGTGTGCACGAAGTGCAGCAGCATGCGGCTGTAGCGTTCCATGGACCCGCTCACGTCGCAGAGCAGCACCAGGGGGCGCGGCCGCCTGCGGCGGGTCCGGCGGGGCAGGGCGACCAGCTCGCCGCCGAAGCGGAGGTTGTGTCTGACCACCCGGCGGATGTCGATGGTCTGCCCGGCGCCGGCCCGCCACCGCCGGGTCACCCGGGTGGCGGGCGCCCAGTCCAGGGCCGTCATCAGGGCGCGGGCGTCGGCAATCTCGGTGTCCGTGAACGTGGCGAAGTCCTTCGTCCGCGAGACCTGCCGCGCACTGTAGGTCAGCGCCGCGACCTGCTCCAGCCGCAGCAGCGGGTCCTCGCGTTCATCGGCCGCGCCCGGCGCGGGGGCGTCGGGAGGGACGTCGACCTCGGGCGGCGCGAAGCGGCGGCGCTCGCCCATCGCCCGCAGGTCGCGCGCGGTGCGCTCGCCCCGCGGCGGGCGCCAGAACAGGCGGAACGCCTCGTCGAAGACCGGCAGGTCCTGGGCGCGGCGGACGAGCAGGGTCCGCAGCGTGTGGTAGAAGTCGGCGCGCCGCCCGACGTCGACGTGGCCGAGCGCTTCCGCCACGTCGAGCATGCCCCCCGCCTGCACGTCGAGGCCGACGGCGTGCAGCAGGCGCCCGAACCGGAGCAGGTTGCCGAACAGATGGCCCGCCGCGCGCGGTTCGTCGGGGTGCAAGGCGCCGGGGCCGTCGGCCTCGGGGACGCGGAGCGGCGCGCCGCTGGCGGGGTGCTCGCCGTCGCCGGTCATGCGCCCCCGGCCGCCCCTGCGGGCAGGAGGCTGCGCTCGAACAGCGCCTGCGCCCGTTCGCCGCGTATCGCCTCCAGGTCTTCCTGGGTCTTCAGCACGAGGCCCAGCGTCTCGTCGATGGTCGCGCCGTCGAGCTCGCGCCGGTCGAGCGCGACGAGGGCGGCGATCCAGTCGAGGGTCTCCGACACCCCCGAGACCTTGTAGAGCTCGGCCGTCCGGAGCTCCTGCACGAAGCGCGTCACCTGCTCGGCGAGCCGTGCCGGCGCGTGGGGCACCTTCTCGGTGACGATCCGGTACTCCTTCTCGAAGTCCGGATAGTCGATCCACCAGTAGAGGCAGCGCCGCTTCAGCGCATTGTGGAGCTCGCGGGTCCGGTTCGACGTGATGACCACGATCGGCGGCGCGGCGGCGCGCACCGTGCCCAGCTCGGGAATGGTCACCTGAAAGTCCGACAGCAGCTCGAGCAGATACCCCTCGAACTCTTCGTCCGCGCGGTCGAGCTCGTCGATCAGCAGCACCGGGGGGCGCCCGCCGGCCGGCTCGAGCGCGCGCAGCAACGGGCGCTTGATCAGGAAGTCGGGGCCGAAGAGGTCCCGGGCCACCGCCTCGTGGTCCACCGGCCCCGCCGCTTCGCGCAGCCGGATTTCGAGAAGCTGGCGCGCATAGTTCCACTCGTAGACGGCGTGGGTGACGTCGAGTCCCTCGTAGCACTGCAACCGGATCAGCTCGGCCCCGAGCCCGCTGGCGAGGACCTTCGCCACCTCGGTCTTGCCGACCCCGGCCTCGCCTTCGAGCAGGAGCGGACGGCCCAGGCGCAGGGCCAGATAGATGGACGTCGCGAGCCCGCGGTCCGCGACGTAGGCTTCGCGCGACAGGAGCGCCTGGAGCTCGTCGATGGACGCGGGCAGAGCGGGTGCCGGGGAGTTGTCGGTCATCGCCGTCCTGCGTCGCCGGCGCCTACAGCCAGGACGGTTTCCACCACGGGCTGCGCGCCTTGGAGGCTTCGGCCACGGAGGAGGCGCGCTTGAGCGCCGCCGTCAGGGCCCGCTTGATGTAGACCGGGGCCATCGCCCGTCGATACTCGGCCGATGCGTAGATGTCGCCGATGAGATCGGCGCCGAGATCGTTCGAGACGGCCGCCGCGGCGCCGGCAATGGCGTCAGAGGACGGCGCCTGACCGGAGAGGGCCTGCTCGACCGAGCCGGCGCGCACCGCCGCCGGCACCAGGCCGCCGAGGGCCACGACCACCTTGCCGACCGTGTTTCCCCGCAGCTCGACGGTGGCGGCCACCCCGATCACCGCGTAGCGGGAGGCCGGGTGCGAGAACTTCTCGTACGCCTGACCCTGCCCCCCCGGCGCCGTCGGGAGGTCGATCGCGGTCACGATGTCGTGGTCTCCGAGGGCGGTGGTCATCATGCCCTGGAAGAACTCGCCGGCCGGAATGGTGCGCTCGCCGTCGTCGGTGGCCACCGTGAACGAGGCCCCGAGGGCCAGCAGCACCGTCGGCAGGTCCGAGGCGGGGTCGGCGTGGGCCACGTTGCCGCCGATGGTCCCGCGGTTGCGGACCGCGGGGTCGCCGATGACTCCGGCCGCGGCGGCGAGGGCCGGGGCGTGCGCGGCCAGCTCGGACGATGCCGCGAGCTGCGCATGGGTGGTCAGGGCGCCGATCCGCACCCGGCCGTCGGCGACCGTGATCCCTTTCAGCTCGCCGATGCGGCCGATGTCGATCAGCGCCGGCGGCGCGGCCAGCCGGAGCTTCAGCAGTGGAATCAGGCTGTGTCCGCCGGCCAGCAGCCTGGCGCCGGGGTGCTTGCGCAGCAGCCGGCCGATCTCGGCCACCGAGTCCGCTCGATAGTATGCGAAGTCTGGTGCGTACATCGCCTATCCTTTCGCTTGCTGGCCCGGCAATCGTCGTCCTGGCGCTTGCCGCCCGACCAACCCCTCCAGGGAGCGGGGCCGTCCTACGTCGCAGACCCCTTCGCGTCCTGAATGGCCTGCCAGACCCGCTCCGGCGTCAACGGCATCCGGATCGAGGAGACCCCCAGCGGCCGCAGGGCGTCCATCACCGCGTTGTACACCGCCACCGTCGAGGCGATCGTCCCCGCCTCGCCGACGCCTTTCACCCCGAGCGGATGATGGGGTGAAGGGGTCACGGTGGACAGCACCTCGATGTCGGGGAGCTGATCGGCCCTGGGCAGCGCATAGTCGAGCATGCTGCCGGTCAAGAGCTGGCCGGCGTCGTCGTACACCGCCTCTTCCCACAACGCCTGGCCGACGCCCTGCACCACCCCGCCGTGCACTTGGCCCTCGACGATCACCGGGTTGATCTGCGGGCCGCAGTCGTCCAGCGCGATGTAGCGCTTCAGCGTGACCGCGCCGGTTTCGGCATCGACCTCGACCACCGCCAGATGGGCCCCGAACGGGAACGTGAAGTTGGGCGGGTCATAGAACGTCGAGGCTTCCAGCCCCGCCTCGACCCCCGCCGGCATGTTCCACGCCACGTTGGCCATCAGGGCGATGTCGCCGATCGTCTTGTGCTGGTCCGGCGCCCCCTTGACGAAGAACTTGCCGTCCTCGTAGTCCATGTCCTCGACCGAGGCCTCGAGCAGATGCGCCGCGATGACCTTTGCCTTGTCCCGGATCTTGCGCGCGGTCAGGGCGAGGGCCGCCCCGCCGACCGCGGTGGTGCGGCTGCCGTAGGTGCCCCAGCCCATCGGGGTGTTGTCGGTATCGCCGTGGAAGACCTTGACGTCCAGCGGATCGACCCCCAGCTCGCTGCCGACGATCTGCGCGAAGGTCGTTTCCTCGCCCTGTCCGTGCGGCGAGGCCCCGATGAACACGTGCACCTTGCCGCTCGGGTGGAACCGGACGATGGCGCTCTCCCACAGTCCGCCCTGGAATCCGATGGCCCCGGCGACCTGCGACGGACCGAGGCCGCAGATCTCCACGTAGGTGGCGAGACCGAGGCCCAGGTGTGTGCCGTTGGTCGGACCCGCCTTCTGTCGGGCGCGGAGCCCCGAGTAGTCGGCGTGGGACAGCACCTTGTCCAGGGCGGCGGGATAGTCGCCGCTGTCGTAGGTCAGGGACGTGACCACGTCGTGGCCGTCCTCGAACCGGGGGATCAGGTTCTTCTTGCGGACGTCGACCGGGTCCATATCGAGCCTGGCCGCCAGCAGGTCCATCATGCGTTCGAGCATGAACGTCGCCTCGGGGCGCCCGGCTCCCCGGTACGCCTCGACCGGCGTGCCGTTCGTATAGACGCCGTAGACGTCTTCCTTGACCGCCGGCAGCGTGTACACGCCCGAGAGCATGAGCCCGTGCAGGATCGTCGGAATGCCCGGCGC
The DNA here is from genome assembly GCA_965229825.1 of Vicinamibacterales bacterium. Lineage (GTDB taxonomy): Bacteria > Acidobacteriota > Vicinamibacteria > Vicinamibacterales > UBA8438 > JAJEEA01. The sequence continues at coordinate 11,064 of CBDDJQ010000001.1, read as the reverse complement.
CGCGGTCGAGAGATACGCGCCCATGCCGGCGTGCACGGTGCAGCGGAGGCCGAGGACCGTGCCGTCCTGCTTCGCGGCCAGCTCCACCTGCTGGACGTGGTCGCGGCCGTGGGTGGTCGCCTGATAGTTCTCGGTGCGGGTCTCGGTCCACTTGACGGGACGCCCGAGCCGCCGGCTGCACAACATCGTGACGAAGTCGGCGGGATAGACCGCGATCTTGCTGCCGAAACCGCCCCCGACTTCCGGCGCGATCACCCGGATCTTGTCCTCGGAGATCCCCATGACCAGCGAGGTGAGGAACCGCACGATGTGCGGATTCTGCGTGGTGTTCCAGAGCGTCAGCTCCCCCGTCGCACGGACATAGCTGGCCAGCGCCGCCCGCGGCTCCATGGCGTTCGGTATCAACCGCTGCTGGATGATGCGGTCGGACACGACCACCTCGGCCTGCGCGAAGGCGGCGTCGACGTCGCCGCCCGCGACCTGCCAGTGGAACGCCTGGTTGCCGGCGATCTCGTCGTGCAGTTGCGGGGCGCCCTCGGCCGCCGCCGCCTCGGGGTCGATCACCGCCGGCAACGGCTCGTAGCCGACGTCCACCAGCTCGAGCGCGTCCTCGGCGGCGTAGCGGCTCTCGGCCACGACCACCGCGACGATGTCCCCGACGTAGCGGACGACGTCCTTCGCCAGACAGTGGTAGTCGGCGATCTTCAGGTCCGAATCGGGTAGGAGCCAGGCGCACGGGGCGGGTGCGAGCCCACCCTCGGTGTCGGCGTGGGTGTACACCGCGACCACCCCGGGGGCGGCCGCCGCCCGGCTCGTGTCTATCGAGGTGATGCGCGCGTGCGCGTGGGGGCTCCGGACCATGGCCGCGTGCACCATGCGCGGCAGCGTCAGGTCGTCGGTATAGGTGGCGCTGCCGGTAATCAGGCGCGGATCTTCCCGCCGGCGGATCCCCGAACCGAAGATGCGTGTGCTCATCGCTGACCTGCCGTGGTTCCGGCGGCCAAGCGGACCGCCCGCACGATGTTCTGATACCCCGTGCACCGGCACAGATTGCCTTCGAGGCCGTGGCGAATCTGTGCGTCGCTCGGATCCGGCGTGACGCGCAGCAGCTCGTGCGACGCCATGATCATGCCCGGCGTGCAGAAACCGCACTGCAACCCGTGCTTCTCCCAGAACGCGTCCTGCAACGGATGCAGGGTCTCGCCGGCCGCCATTCCCTCGATGGTGGTCACCTCCGCACCGTCGGTCTGCACCGCGAGGGCGGTGCACGACTTCAGGGAGATGCCGTCGAGCAGCACCGTGCACGCCCCGCACTGGCTCGTGTCGCAGCCGACCTTGGTGCCCGTCGACCCGATGACGTCGCGCAGAAAGTGCACGAGCAGCAGCCGCGGCTCGACCTCGCGGTCGTACCTCTGTCCGTTGACGGTGATCGAGACGGGGACTGTCAACCCGCACCTCCTTGGCGTCGGAGACGCCGCTGTTCACGGATGGGAACCGAATTATAGCGTTGTTCCCGCGGTTCGGCACCCTGCGGTGGTCGTGGGCGCATCACCCTGAGGGCTCGCGCTGGGATCGCGCCGTTCTTGCCGCCGGTTCCTCAGAACGGCACGCCGATCCCGCCGTAGACCTGCCCCGCCGGGGACACCGTCCCTCCGAGGCGAAGCTGGAGCGGGGCCCGGTAGAAGGAGAGCAGCTCCGCGGTGATCTCGAACCCCCACGACACCAGCGGCCGACGTCTCGTGGGCTCGGGGCCGGAGAACGCCGCGCCCGCGTTCCACGCGTCGCCGGCGTCGAGGAAGGCGGAGACGAAGATCCGGTCGACGTGGAGGGGCCAGATGCCGAGCCCGCGATTGACCAGCACCAGCGGCGCGCGGAGCTCGATCGACGCGGACCACGCGCGGCGCCCGGCCCGGCTGGCCGTGCGGTAGCCGCGGACGGGGAAGAAGACCTCGTCGCCGCCCGTCTGAAAGTACCCGGTGCTCGTGCCCGGACCGCGCGCCGCGCCCGCGCTCGCCCGGACCGCGAGCACGGAAGCCGCGAACCCGGGACCCGGCACCGGCAGATAGGCCCGGAACCGGCCGATGAGGTCGCCGGCAGAGCGATCGAGCCCGGCGCGGCCGGCGAGCGTCTCCGGCACGTTCAGATCGCGGCGGGTCCGGGCTCGCACATGGATCGCCGCCCCCCGCGCGTTGCCCATCTGGAATGCGTGCGAGCGCGCGGTGGACGCGTCGAACGCGACAGCGAGCTCGCTCAGGGTCGTGCCGGGACGCTCGAGCCGGTAGCGGTCGGTAGCCAGCAGGTTGGCGTCCAGCACCTCGCGGTCGCTCTGCACCAGCCCGGCCGAGAGCGTCAGCCCGACCGACGTCCGGTACCCGGGCCGCCGAAGCCCGACCGACGCCGCGACGCGCCGCTTCCGCTCGAGGACGAAGAAACGCTCCGGCGAGCCTTCCGCGGCCCCCGCTTCGCGCACCCTGACCCCGTCCTGGCCCCAGGACTGCGACGCCGCCAGGCCGAGAGTCGGGTTCCCGAGCCCGCGGTACTCGTACGACCCGTTGCCCTCGCGCTTGCCGCCCGACGTGAAGGCACGCCCGCCGACTTCGTAGGCGTGCCTGCCCACCAGGTCGAACCCTGCGGTTCGGCCCCCGAGCGCGTAGCCGAGGAGCTCGGTGCCAGGCACCTCGACGTCTCCGACCGTCGTCTTCGCGGTCGCCACCGTCCCGCCCAGCCTGGGCCACCAGTACGTCGGGCGCAAGGTGGAGAGCGGCGAATAGCCGCGTACGGAGCCGTCCTGGTCGTCTCGCGTCTCGGCGGCATCGGGAGCCGCTGGAGCCTCATCGAGGGGCAGGGGGGTGGCGGCCGGAACCGCGGGAGTGGCGGCCGGAACCGTGGGAGTGGCGGCCGGAACCGTGGGAGTGGCGGCCGGAACCGCACGGAAGGGGGCGTCGTCGTCGAACCGCGCGGCCGGCTCCGGGGCGCGAGGGGAGCGACCCGGCGCGAACGGGATGCGCTCGATCTCCCAGCCGTCGACGTGGTATCCCGAGAAGTAGAGCCAGTCGCCTGCGGCATCGACGCTCGGAAACGCCGCCCCCGTGCGCACGTTGGTGAGCAGCCGCGGCGGACCGGCGGCGCCGGTGCGGGCATCGACCTCGACCGCGAGGATGTTCAGGGTACCGGTGCGGTCGGACGACCAGACGAGGTGGCGTCCGTCCGCGCTCCACGCCGGGGCGAGGTCGAGGGCCCGGTCGCGCGTCACCTCGTCAGCCAGCCGGCCGTCCCGGTCGAGGATGACGACGTCGTGCCGGCCTTGGGTCCAACGGCTCGCCGCGATCCAGCGGCCGTCGGGCGACACCGCGGGCCAGGCCCAGTAGGTGTCCGCGGCCGGCGCCGCGATCTGCTCGATGTCGCCGCTCCTCAGGTCGACTCGCACCAGGCCGTTCGTGCCCTCGCCGTCCGCCACCGCGACGGCCCCGCCGCCCTCGGGAGTCGCTGACGGCGCCGTCACCCGGGCGCCCTCGGTGACGCGCCGCAGCGATCCCTCGGGCGTCAGGATGTGGAGGTCGCTGTACTGCCGATAGCGGTCCGTGTACTCGCGCTGTGCGAAGACGATCCCGCCCCCCGGCAGGAAGTCGAACCTGGTGATGTGGTTCGTCCGCGTCAGCGTGGACGCATCGCCTCCGGCGGGAGGCATGACCACGAGCCGCGGGTCCGACCGTCCGTCCGATCGGACGTAGACGAGCGAGCCGCCGTCGGGCGACACCCTCGGATGGAGCCCCTGGCGCGCGCCGCTGGTCAGCGCCTCCGGCTCGGTGATCGGACCGAACCGGGCGAGGGCGTCATCGAGGTGCTCGAGCCGGGCGTGCATCTCGTCGCTCCACGCGTCCCACTCGCGCGTGAGCGAGACGTCGTCGAGGACGCGCGACGGCAGCCTCCCGTTGCGCACGACGTCCTCGACGAACTCGGCCATGCGGTCACGGCCGTGCTTGTCGAGCAGATACTCGAAGAACAGTGACCCGTAGATGTAACGGCGACCGCCGCCCGGCCACTGCGGAGAGTTGCCCCCGGCCTGTCCGATGCTCTCGAAGCGGCCTTCGAGCGCCGCCGTCCGCAGCACCATCTCGTGGTACGTCCCGTGCACGCGACCGCCCGCGGTCAGTGCCGACTCGTACCAGGTCCCCAGGCCCTCGACGACCCACCCCGGGACGTTGGTGCCGGGGAAGGTCAGGGCGGACAGGGGCCAGGGAGCCCGGCCGAACAGCGCGCGGAAGATGCCGCCGAGAGTTCCCCCGTAGTCGAGGTGGAAGACGTGCGCGAGCTCGTGGATGACGATCTGCTTCAGCCAGTCGTCGAAGTAGGCCAGCGCGACATGGTCGACCGGGGGCCGCGCATAGAGCACGATGCGGTTCGACGGCGAGTAGCGGGCAAAGCCGTTGGAGACGTCGACGTGGTCGGTCAGGACGATGTCGATGGTCCCCGTCGGGCCGGCGCGGAACCCGGCCGACAGCGCGTGGTGCGCGTGCTCGGCGACGTTTCCGACCCTGCTGGCCAACGCCTCGAGGTGCTCGGGGAAGGTGATGCGGAAGTGCGCGGTCCCGAGGGTTCGCCACGCTTCGTCCGGGGGAACCTGGGCCGCCGCCGAACCCGGCGCCGCCGCCCGCAGGAGCGTGACCACCACCAGCAGGAGGGATCCGAACTGCGCTCGTGGCGGCATGGCTCGAGATGTGCAAAGTTCAGCACAAGCACGCAGGGAGGGATCGGAACTTCGCCGATGGGGGCATGGCGACCGTGTTCCGCGCCGACCTCTATCGCGTCGGTTCCTCGAACCGCGCGGCCAGGGCGCGAGACCGCTCGACGCCGATCAGCTCGTTGAACTCTTCGAAGGGGATGAGCCGGTCGCTGGCGCCGCGGGTGGTGCCGGTCTCGTGCAGGTGCCGGTAGACGGCGGTCAGGGCGTGCGCCGACGCATAGAGCCCGGCGACCGGATACAGAATCAGGTCGAACCCGAGCGCGGCCAGCTCCGACTGACCGAGCACCGGCGTACGCCCCTGCTCGACCATGTTGGCCACCGTCGGCTTGGGCGCCCGCCTGCCAATCTCCCGCAGCTCGTCGATCGACCCCGGGGCTTCGACGAAGGTGGCGTCTGCGCCGGCCTCGCGCGCGGCCTCGACCCGCGCCAGCGCTTCTTCCAGTCCGATCGCGGCCAGCGCATCCGTGCGCGCGACGATGAAGAAGTCGCGGTCGCCCCGGGTCTCGACCGCGGCCCGGATCTTCTGGAGCCAGGCCTCCCCGGCGATCACCTGCTTGCCGTGCATGTGCCCGCACTTCTTCGGCCACGCCTGGTCTTCCAGGAAGCAGCCGGCCGCACCCGCGTCGATCAATCCCTGCACGGTGCGCACCACGTTCAGGGCGTTGCCGTAGCCGGTGTCGGCGTCGACGATGATCGGAATGGTCACCGCGCCGCAGATCTGGCGTGCCCGCTCGACGATCTCGGTCTGGGTGAGGAGACCCAGATCGGGTTGGCCGATGAACGTGGCGGAGACGGCGTATCCGGAAATGAAGGCGAGAGGAAACCCGGCCCGTTCGGCGACTTTGGCCGACAACGTGTCGTAGACGCCGGGGAATACGAGTGATCCGCGATCGCCGAGAATCCGCTGCACGCGGTTGGGAATGGGGTGAGTGACGGGGGTTGAACCCGCGACATCCGGAGCCACAGTCCGGCGCTCTACCACTGAGCTACACTCACCATGCGATGACCGCGAAACGCCGGGGGCGCGGGGAGCGCCGCTGGCGCAGAAGCGCACTTCCATTCTAAGCGCCCCCGCCGCGATCCGTCCACCGGCCGATGAGCCGGAGTCGGACCGGGTGTCGCACCGAACGACGAGAGCGCCGGCGGACGGCTGGGCTCACGCGCGGCGCGGCGAGGGCGCCCGTTGGGACCCGCGACCGGAAAACGGCCGGCACCGGGTAATATGGTACCTGATTCTCGACTTTCCCCGGGCTTACCGATGACCCATCCGCTGCCGGTTCTGGAGACCGCCACCACCGACGAGGCGCTTCGCGCGGTCCGCGTGCTCGTCGACGCCTACCGGCTCACCGCCGAATCGCGCGATGTCGACCGGATTCTGAACGGCATCCTCGACTGCGTCGCCCGGCTCGTCGACTACGACTCGGCCGCCGTCTACGTGCTGGGCGGCTCCGGCCGGCACGTGCGCCATTTCTGGTGGCGCGACGAGTCGGGGGCGGTGCCTTGCCACGACGGCGCCCTCGAAGAGGGTCGACCCGTCGCGCGGGCCATCGACACCCGCGAGCCGGTGCTGCTGGACGAGGACGCGGCTCCGGCGGAGGAGGGGCCGTGTCATCGATCCGGCCTCGTCGTCCCCCTGGTGGGGCTCCACGGGGTGATGGGGGCGATCGAGCTCCATTCCAAGCGCGCGAGGGCCTACGAGGCCCGCGGCATCGAGATGCTGCGGCTGCTGGGAGCGGTCATCGCCGGCACCATCGAGCGGTACCGCATGCAGGAGGAGGTGCGGGCCAAGCGGCGCATCGACTCCGAGATGCTGGTCGCCCGCCAGGTGATGGAGGACTTGGTCCCGCGCGACATTCCCACCCTCGACGGGTTCGACATCGCCGGCGTCAACGAGGCGTCGTTCGAGGTGGGCGGCGACTACTACGAGTTCATCCCGTTGCCGGAGGACCGCTGGGTGATCATCATCGCCGACGTGGCCGGCAAGGGCATCGGCGCCGCCCTCCAGGTCTCGGCCATCCGGGCCTCCCTCTACGCCCTGGTGGGGCGCGAGCTGGCGATCCGCGCGGTCATGCGCCACGCCAACCGGTTCTTCCACGACTCGGTCGACGCCGGCCGCTACGTCACCCTCTTCTACGCCCTCCTCGACGTGCCGACCGGCCAGATCATCTACGTCAACGCCGGCCACCAGCCGCCGCTCCTGGTGCGCCCCGACGGTTCCGTCGACAAGCTGTGGAGCGGAGGGGTCCCCATCGGGATGTTCGAGTCGCCGCGGTACTTCGAGGGCGGCGCCCGGCTCCGCCCCGGGGATCTCCTGACCCTCTACACCGACGGCATCGTCGAGTCGAGCAATGCCCACGACGAGGAGTTCGGGCACGATCGGCTGGTGGAGACGGTGCACGCGGCGAGAGCCGAGAGCGCCCAGGTCATTTGCCAGCGGGTCATGGACTCGGTGCACCGCTTCTCGTTCGGCAGCCCCGACGACCGCACGTTGCTCGTCCTCAAGGCCACTTGACCCGATCGCCCCCGGCAGCAGGCCTGTCGCGGCCAGCGAGCCCCGGTTGGGAGCACGGTCCTGCCCGAACTCGCCAGAGGCTGCGGCCGCCGATTCCGGAAACGGCTCTGTCGGGAGAATCGCGGGCGAGAATCGCCCGGCGGGATGCGCGGACGGGCGGCATTCCCGATACGGCATTCCCGATAGAAGGTGGGTGACGGGGCCGGAGCCTCCGATGTGGAGGCCCCGGCGGTCGTGCCGAACGGCCGGTCGTCGGACGCCTGGTCCTAGTCCGCGTTCCGCGTGCCGTGATCGTACTGGCGATAGTGCGCCGCCAGCAGGTCGCGGCCGAAGTCGCCGTTGAAGTCGCGCCACACGCTGTGAACGTGGTTGGCGTTGCCCTGAGTGTTGTCGTACTCGATCAGGAACGTCGGTCCCTGAATGCGGTAGTAGTGCGGCTCGCCCTGGGATTCGCCGCCCATCCAGGCGAACCGGATGCCATCGAGTCCGGTGTGGTGCACGGCGGCCAGCCGCTTCTCGGCGACCGGCGCGGGCTGGGCCGAGGCGTACTCTTCGATGATCGACCACAGGGCCGCCTGCTGGTCCGCGTCGAGGTCCCGATGCGCCACGCCGAAGTCCTCGAGCAGCGTGACCGTTTGCTGGGCGTGGGTCAGGATGTCGCTGGGCGCCTCGTCCGAAAGCTTGGCCGCCGCCCGCTGCGACTCGTTCAACGACCCGAGCAGCGCGCGGGCCTGGTCTTCTTCGCTGCCCAGGACCCGCAGGCCCTCCCGCGGTCCGTCGCGCACTTCCGCCGGGTTCGAGCCGAAGAACTGCGGGGTGGCGGCAATCGTGCTGCCGTTGACGATCGTCCAGTTCTGCGAGATGTGGTGCCCTTCGTAGCGCCAGCCCCAGGTGTTGTTGGCACCCGGCTCGCCGAAGACCATGAAGAAGTAGAGATCCGGGTCGCGAATGGCGCGGCCCTCCTGGTTGAACAGGATTTGCTCGAGCTGGCGGATGATCTCCGCCTTGGTGAACCCGTCCTCGCTCAGGCCCGTCCGCACGAGGTCGAGGGCGGCCGCCCGCTGCGAGCCGGTCATCATCTTGAGGGCGACGCCCTTCCGCTCCCGCGGGATGAAGTGCCAGTCGAAACGATCCTCGCCGTCGAAGGGAAACCGCACCGCGGCCTCCTGCTCGTCATTGAGGCTGTCGAGGAACTTCAGCGCGGCGGTGGACATCGCCGATGCCGGGTCGGCATGCTGTTGAGAGAGCGTGATCGTGCCCAGCAGCACGACCAGGCAGACAACGTTGAAGATGGTGCGAGCCATAACCTTACATACCCCCTTATATGCCGCCCCGCCACGATGCCCGAGCACGCGGACGTGCGGCATGCAAAACCGGATTCCGAGGCGAGAGCCGGAGCGTACCTCCCAGGGGAGGGCTAGTCAAGACGGCGCGGCGCGGGCGGACCGGAATCTCTGCTACACTTCGAATCTGCCTGTGTCCGGTTGCGCGCCCGTAGCTCAGTTGGATAGAGCATCGGCCTTCTAAGCCGAGGGTCGCAGGTTCGAATCCTGCCGGGCGTGCCAACTTCTCAAGGCCTTTTTCCCCACGGGAAAGGGCCCTTTTTGTTGGAATTTCTCTCGATTGCTCGCCCCGATCTCGTTGGTGCCGGTCCGGGTCAGAAACGGTCAGAAACCGCCGCAAAACGCCCCAATGGGGCGCCAAAAGTTAGCAGCAAAGTTAGCAGCTCGGCCGCCCCGTGGCAGTGGACCCCCGCTCTGGCGGACACCAGCGGGAGATCGGCATCGTCGGCCCGCTGGATCCTGGACAGCGTCGGGACCGGCGCGGCGCTCGGCTGGTTCTCCGGCGCCCTGATCGCCGCGAGGGGAGGACCGAATGTCGGCGCTGCGCCGGAGGGTGGTCCGATTTACCTGACGAGGGCGGTATTCGCGTTCCCTGACCAAGTCGACGTCGAGCTCGTGTCCAGGCACCCCGAGTGGGGGCTCAGAGAGCCTGAACGCAGCCGGACCATCTCCTGGCAACATCGGCGGCGGCAGCTCATCGATGGCCTCCATCAGCAGGCGCGCAGCTCGACGGCGTAGACCGTAGCGTCGGGCGGGGTCCACGGCCGGCAGGTTCTCGTCCGGGAACGGCACGTCCAGTCGGACCGCGTCGTGCGAGCGGTGCGCGGACGCCGAGGTTGGACGAGAACGATGGGTGAAGCGCGATTCCGGTCCCGCGGATCCTGTGGTGTGTTCTCCCGTGGAGAGAGCCGAGGAACGGCTTGACGTGCCGCGGGTGCCGGGCTTCGAACCCGTTCCAGATTCTGCGAAATCCCCAAGAAACCCCGCATTCGTTGGGAAAACCGAGGGGCTCTGCGGGTCAGAACGGGTCAGAAAACGCCTGACCGAACGCGAAACGGCTGGCAGTACGGCTGGCAGTGGGCAGCCAAGCGGAACATCCACGGCCGAGTCCTTCCTTCGCCGCGTTGGCCGGCGGTCCGTCGGCAACCGGCCACGATCCGGCGAGATCAGGCCGACACCGAGACGGGCCAACCTCACTCGCACGATCTCGCTGACGAGGTGCGGTGGCTGGCTATGCCCCCGGTCGGTGAAATGGTGGACCGGGTGCCCCGGTGGAGACATCAACGGCGACCCGTTCGCCGTCGTGAACGACGATGTCTACGAGGGCACCGAAGGTCTCAGCGTGACGATTGATGGGGACCCAACTACTCCAGCCGGTCTCGTGCAGTTCGCGTATCCCGACGGCACCACGTGCGAGCCGTCCTGTGCAACAACACCGGCATACCCGGTGACCATCACCGACGAGGAGGACCGGCCAGAACTGTCGCTCGTCGCCGACCCGGCGTCGATCGCCGAGGAGGACGACAGCGCGACGACGAATATCGCCGAGAACGTCTCCACCCTGGCGGTGTCGGCCACCAACGCCAAGACCTTCGCCACCGACCAGGTCATCACGTTGACCTTTAGCGGGGCCGCCGACTACGGCACCCATTACAGCGTGACCCCGACCGACGCCGATGGCGCGGCCGAGGGCCACCAGATGACGCTGCCGGCGGAGACCGCCTCGGTGTCGGTCACCGTCACCGCGGCGGCGAACGACACCAACGACGGCAACCGGATCGTCAGCGTGGCGGGCGATCTCGACGGGACAGGCATCGGCAGCACGACCATCACGATCGTCGACGACGATGCGACGACCACCGCGCCGCCGGAGGTCACGGTATCGGAGACCGCGTTGACGGTGACCGAGGAAGACGCAACCGGGAACAGCTACACGGTGGTCCTCGAGACCCAGCCGACGGCGGATGTCGTGGTGACGGTCGCCGGGCACGCGGGCACGGAGGTGACTGGAACACGGCCCAGACCGTGACGGTGACGGCCGGCGACGATGCGGACTTGGTGAACGATACGGTCACGCTGACCCACAGCGCGGCGAGCACGGACACCGACTACAGCGGGATCACGATCACCGAAGTGACGGTGACGGTGAACGACAACGACACCGCGCAGGTGACGGGGGTGACGGTCGCAGCGGGCAACGCTCGGCTGGTGGTGGAGTGGACGGCGGTGGGCAACGCCACTGGCTACAAGGTGCAGTGGAAGTCTGGCAGCCAGGGCTACAACGCCACCGACCGGCAGGCCACCCTTGCGTCGGGTTCGACGACGAGCCACACGACGGTGCTGCCGGTGAACGATCCGCCGCTGGCGGTCGACGACGCAGCGGAGACGGTGGAGGGCACGGCCGTGTTCATCGACGTGCTCGCCAACGACAGCGACCCCAACGGAGACACGCTGACGGTGGTGGA